>CAWBAE010000001.1:0-341287 GCA_963786745.1 Terriglobia bacterium
GAGCCAAAAAGCTATTAGTCCATCTCGGTTGGCTGGAGCCCGGAAACCAGTCATCCGATCTATTAGTTCAGGCTGGACTCCATCTCAATGGTCGAAACAAACTTGAAAACCATCAGTAAGTATCAGTTGCTCGACGAGATCGGAACCAGCGCGGCCGGAATCACCTACCGCGCGCGGGACCCGTTCCGGAACAGGGAGTTGGCCGTCAAGGTCATTCGAGATGTCACGCCCTTGAACGCGGAGTTGAAAGACCGGCTCTATACTGCGCTAACGGCTTGCTCGGAACTGTCGCATCACAACATCCGTAAGATCCACGATTTGGGTGAGGTGGAAGGGCAGGTTTATGTTGCGTCGGAGCTGCTTACCGGGCTCGATATCGCGGCGTTTCTGGATGGCCCGGCGGTGCCGATCGCCCAGAAGCTTTCGCTGATAGCGCAGGTTTGCGAGGGGCTGGCGTTCGCGCACGGCAAGGGAATCGCGCACGGCAATCTTAAGCCGGGCAACATCTTCATAGCCGACGGATTGGACGCCTCGGTGCTCGACTTTGGAATCGGAACCTGGCAAACCTGCATGCTTTCGGCCGGGGTACGGGTAGAGGGCCTGCTTCCCAATTACCTCGCGCCCGAGCAGATTCTTGGCGAGGCCTTTGACGCCCGCTCGGACCTGTTTTCACTCGGCCTTATTCTGTACCAGGCCGTGACCGGTAAATATCCTTTTGATGTTGCGGCCGGATTGATTCCGCGCGAACTGGTTCATTCGGATCCCCAACCATTACGGAAGGTCGATCCGCAGATGCCGGAAGAATTGGAGCAACTACTGGTCAGCGCTCTGAACAAGAATCCGGAGAAACGGCTGCAGACCGCCGACGAGTTCGCCGCGAGTTTGTATACCATCGCCAGACGCCTTCGTCGCGACCAAGCGGCGCCGCCGGTAGTGGAGTCGGCTGCTCCATCGCCTGCCCCCGCGCCGCAGCCTGAGCAGATCATCCCATCTGAGAAAAAAGCCGACCCTCAACCTGTTCCAGTTACGCACGAAACCGCGCTGCAACCCTGGACCGCGCGATCCTTCGGAGCTCAGATCCCGCCGGCGACTGCGCGCGAGGAGTCGATTCCGCAACCCGCGCCCACGCCTCCGCCGGCTGCGGTTCAAGCAGCGCCCGTTCCACCAGCTCCGGCTCCGCCCGCTCCGCGAGCCGCGGCCCCGCCCCCTGCGTCTCCGGTTCCACCCCTTCCGCCACCCGTTGGAGCGCGCTTCGAGGCGAGACCCGCTCCGATGCCACAACGATTTCAACGCGCTGCCTCCCCGCGCAAGGCGCGCAAGCTGCAAATCAAGATCCTTACGGCAGCGGCGGGCGGCGTGATCGCGATCTGGCTGGTGGGAAGCTTGGTGTCACGCCAAAGCCTGCACGCCACCCAGAGCAAAGGCCGGGTGGAAAGCGTTGCGCCGAAGAGTTCCGCCCACCAACCTGAAGCGCAGCCGCCCGCGGCATCCGGCAGCGCGGTTGAACTGGAACCGCAGAAGCCCGTCGAGACCGTCAAAAAGGAACCGTCCGTGGAACAGATCTTGCGTTTCCGTGTGAAACCGCTCTGGGAGGCAGGCAAATATGCGCAGGCCATGGAAGAAGTGGATCGGGCTCTGGCCGCTGATCCGGCCAGCGCGGACGCACGCCAGTGGATGAAGAAAATCCGCGCCGCCCAGGACGCCGAGGCCGCCGTCAAGTAGGAATCTCATGCGACCAACTCTCCCAAGGATCTTATGTGTCACCGGATTGCTCTTGGCGTCCGGAGCGGCCGCGCAGTCCGTGGCTTCCGAGCGGCGCGCGGGGCACGCCGCTAAATCCCCCGACCCTTTTCTCACCGGACCACCTTTCACGCTCGATCAGATTATCCACCTGGCTGGTCAGGACGCAATCCCGCTCCACCGGCGCAAGGAAGCGATTCAGAATCGTGGGGTTGATTTCGCCTGGTCGCATGAATTGCCGGACAAGCTGAAAGCGGCCGGCGCTCCCGACGAAATGGTGGACCTGATCAAGAGCAAGGCCAAGCCGGAACCCCTGCCGATTCCGAAACCTGTGCCCGTGGGCGCGCTGCGTGCCAATTGCGCTCCGGCCGAATGCGATATCAGTTTCAACGGTGTCTCGCAGGGAACCACCTCCGGAGGGAATATCCAAATGTCCGGGCTGGCTGTCGGCAACGCCGTGATCGACTTCAAGAAGGCGGGGTACATAAGCCGGCAAAGCAGCGTGGCGATCGAGAATGGCAAGATCGCCTCGGTTTCCGCGGTGCTCGATCCCAATCGTGAGACGCAGGAAGCTTTCGGCGCCGGGCTGCTTCAGAAAATGATCCAAGGCCTTGGAGGCGAGGAAGCTGTCCATCAGATTGAGGTCGTGCAGGCAACCGGTAGCGTTACCATATGGGGCCACGAGGGCGCTAGCGTTCGCTGGAGCTTGCTGATGCGGAACCAGCCGGACCGCGCGCTCTTTGAAGCCAAGGCCGGGAACCTGCTGCACGACGTGATGTTCACTGGAAGCGAATTCAAAGCCAGCAAGAGCCTCAAGGGCCAGGATGCCATGGAGTTGCCCGCCGACTTCGGATTCATTCGAGATCACCAGCTGGCCGCGTTGTTCGCTCGTCTTCATAATCCCCAGTGCAAGATCCTGGCTCCCCACGCCGCGCCTGCCGAGGGAGAGGAGTTCAGCCTGTTCGCCGAAACCGGAACGGCGAAAATCTCGATCGGCCTGGACGCTCAGTTTCGCCCGCAACGCGTGCGCATCGCCACCGAGACCGGCGTAGGATCGGTTTCCATCACCTATTCCGATTACACCCAGATCGAGAAATCCTGGTACCCAACCAGCATGCAGATTAAACCTGAAGGGCGTGAGCAAGGGATCGAGCTGCACTTCGACAAGGTGGAACTTCACCCCGTCTTCAAAGACGGCGATTTCAAGCCGAAGCCCCATGGTCTCGGCAATTTCTGGAATTAGTTCTTTTTCCAGGGATCGGCAACGCCCGCCCGGCCCGGCGCTAATCAACTCTTTAGTCAAAAATGTTATCGAAGCCATTCGGCCTGCTGATAACGTTATACATGCAGATGTTGTAAAGTAGCGTGAGATGAGCACGCCGAGAGGATTGGTAATCGGTTTTGGCCTGACCGCGCTATGGACTGCGGCGCTCGCGCAAACGCAGCCCAATGTTCCAGCGCAATCGACCCCGGAAAAGCAGGAAGAAGGCATTCCGGTCACCGATCCGTTGGTGATTTCCAAGTGCGGAACCTGCCACACCAGGGATGACAAAGGCAATCTGACGCGCATTTCCTGGGAGCGCGCTACTCCGGAGGGCTGGGAAGAAGCCATCAAGCGCATGATGCGCCTCAACGGCCTGACGCTCACCCCCGCCGAAGCCCGATCCATCGTGAAATATCTGGCGACGTATCATGGCTTGGCTCCCGAGGAAGCCAAACCGATCATGTACCTGGCCGAACATCGCATCGTGGACGAAACCAGCATTCCGAACGATGAAGTTCGCGGCGCGTGCAGCAACTGTCACGCTTTCGGTCGGCCACTATCCTGGCGAAGGTCGAAAGAGGATTGGAAGCTGTTAGCCAATCTGCACGTGGCTTTATATGCCACCGCCGACCAAGCGTTTCGCCGGGGCATCTACGCGGGCGGAGGAGGAAATCCACCCATGGTGGCGGGGGCGGGCGGCGCGCCGGTCTTGCCGGTGGATACGGCGCTCGACTATCTGGCAAAGACGGCTCCGCTGCATACTCCCGAGTGGGCCGCCTGGCGCGCCCGCATGCGCGCGCCAAAAATCGCGGGCCGCTGGCTGGTTACCGCGGAAGTTCCGGGAAAAGGAAAATATTACGGCGAGCTCCAGGTGGAACCGGGCGCCGCCGAGGACGAATTCACCACCAGGGTAACGCTCACTTCGGTCAAAGACGGTTCCAAACTGAGCCGGTCCGGCACGGGTTTGGTGTATGCCGGATATGCCTGGCGCGGCCGTTCGAAAGGAGCCGGATCGGTTTCCGCTCCCGACGACGTGTCCTCGGAAGCGCGCGAAGCCATGCTTATCTCATCCGATCAATCCACCGCCGAAGGCCGCTGGTACTGGGGCGAATATCAGGAATTCGGATTCGACGTGAAGCTGCAGCGCGCCACCGCCGAGACGACCCTCTTCGGTGTTGACAAGCTGGCTCTGAAGACCGGCTCGCAAGGAAATCGCGTTCGCGTCCTGGGCGACAGCCTGCCGGTCCAAGTGGCTGCTTCCGATCTTGACTTTGGTTCGGGCGTAACGGTGAGACGCATTGTCTCGCACAATTCCACTGAGGTGCTAGCGGAGGTGGATGTTGCCGCCAACGCGGTGCCCGGGAAGCGCGATGTATCGCTGCATCGCGCGGTGCTGACGGGCGGCCTCGCGGTGTATGATCGCGTAGACTATATCAAGGTGGTTCCCGACAACGCACTGGCGCATTTGGGAGGCGAAGTACATCCCAAAGGCTACCAGCAGTTCGAAGCCATCGGCTATCAGCGCGGCGACGATGGGAAATCCCACACCGCCGACGACGTAGAGCTTGGGCCGGTGGACGTAAACTGGTCCGTCGAGGAGTTTCTCAGCGTATACGGCGACGACGACAAAGAATACGTCGGAACGCTGAGTTCCACCGGGTTGTTCACTCCGGGCATGGAAGGCCCCAATCCCAAACGCAAATTCAGCCGCAACAATTACGGTGATATCTGGGTAGTCGCCACCGCCAAGAACGAAAAGGGAATCGATGGCCGGCCGCTGGTGGGGAAATCCTACCTGGTGGTTACGGTTCCGCTATACATTCAATGGGATCAGCCGGAAGTCGGTAAATGATTTTTATTAGTAGGCCTTTTGAGAGGAATATTTCATGCGACATCTTCGACCGTTAAATAAAAAGGCTCGCCGCATCGACGACCATGTCACTTCGCTGAGCGAGGATGTAGTGGCGTTGCAGAATTCGCAGGCGCAGCCCCGTCCGCATGTTCCCATGGGATGCTCCCTGATGTTCTCTCCAGGCTGGGAAGTGGATGCGGCGGGCGGCACCGCCGGGCTTTGCCAGCCGGTGGAGCGCGATATTTACGATTGCTGGGTCACCTGCTACTGGCCGGCGCAGGTTCCCGATCACATGAACAACTATCCGAACTGGACCGCCAAGTGCGCCAGCGCCACCAAGGACTGGCGCAATCTCGACCTGGTCTACCCATAATCCGGCACACGCATGCTTTGGTCCACCACTGGAATTTCATGAATCGAATACTTTCTCTGCTGGCGTTCTTCTGCGCGCTCGCGCCCGGCGCAACGCTCTTCCTGGGAGCCTATCCGGATGCGGTAATCGTCTTTGACGAATCAAAAGGGCAGATCGTCGATCGCATCCCGTTGACCACCGGCCTTCCCACCAGCCTCCGCTTGTCAACGGATAAGAAGAAGATCTACGTCACCACCAACGATCACAGCGGCGTGGAAGTGATCGACGTCGCGACGCGCAAGGTGATCAATCACTTCGAGCTGAACACAGCTACCCGGCGTTTCCGCTTCAACGGAGGCACGCCAGATAATGACGGCAAGCTCTTTTACACGGTGACGACGGAAATCGATAAGCAAGTGGACCGCTATGAGATCGGAAAACCGAAATATACGGTGATCGATCTGGCGCAGCAAAAGATCGTAAAGACCGTCGACATCCCCGCCGAAGACGAGGGCGCGAACGCGGGCGGATACGGCCGCGGCAATTTCGAGCTTTCTCCCGACGGCAAATATTTGTACCAGTTCCGCGATAAAGTCGTAATTCTGAGTTCGGACGACTTCAAAGTTGTGGACCGGATCGATCTCGCCAAACCCGACGAACCAGGTCTGGAAAATGTCGGTTTCGGAGGTCTGCTCGATTCGATCGGCGAACCCGGCCAGCATATCTCATTCTTTATGGCAGCCGATCCAGTGGTGCACAACCGCCTGTTCGGGATCGCCCGTTTCGACCTTTCGACGCGCCAGGTTGACTTTACGCCCATCGGCCCCGCACCCTCGGGTATGGCCGGGATCCAGATTGCCCCGGACAAGAAGGCCGCTTACACTGTGGTGGCCAACGGAGCGCACGGAAACAAGCGCTGCGAATTCTGGGCCTTTGATCTATCTAACGATCATATAACGCAGACGGCCGAAGTCCCCTGCCGTACGCGCTTCAGTTTTGGCATGTCCGGCGACGGCAAGAAGCTCTACTTTTACGGCGCCGGATTCGAGATTGAAGTGTACGATGCCGCGACTCTGAAGTATGAGAAGACTTGGGATCTGCATAACGACGTGACCGGCGCAGGCATGATCGTCCTCCCCTAAGACACCGCTCGCAAAGACCTGCTGCATCAATCCTCCGGTCAATCGTTTGATTGTAGCGCCCGGCATCAGCAGCAATGCGATAATGAGCAGTCCAAATCGGCGAATCTATGTGGCGTCTGGAACGGGTGTGGGAAGAACGTAACCGAACTGCGGTCCTGCTGTTAAGCGGCGCGATCATCCTGATCGTCGCCATCGCCGACTGGTGGACGAAACCCTTCGTGGCGTTCGGCGTTCTTTATCTGTTCCCCATCATGCTGGCGGCGGGATTCCTACCCAGATGGGTGATCGTCTTGCTGGGCGCCGCTTGTGCGGTCCTCAGCGAACTTTTTAGTTCGCTCGACAAGTCCGCTGTCAGACTGTCCTTTGAGACTTTAGCGCTGGCCGGATGCGGACTTTTCGTCGCGGAACTGGTACGTAACCGACGATTAACTTTGGTGGCACAGGAAAAACTGAAAGCTTTGGTTGAAACCAGCCCGGCCGCCATTGTAACCGTGGACGAGCGCGGTTTCATCGAACTCGCGAATCTTGCTGCCGGCGAACTGATGGCTCCGAGAGACGGCAATCTGATCGGCAGCCCGATCGCGGCTTTTCTTCCCGATCTGCACCATGCCCTGCGCTGGGAAGAAGCGCCTCAGTTCCGCGCCACCATGCAATGCACCGGCCATCGCGGCAATGGCGAATCATTCACCGCGGATGTGTGGTTCTCCACATACAAGGAGGGACGCAGGCCGAAGTTAGCCGCGATTATCGCCGACGTTACAGAGGAAGCTTCGGCTAACTCGAATCCGTTCCACGCCGAGCATCAGGAGCGCGCGCCTTTGACCGATCGAGAGCTGAGCGTCCTTCGATATGTGGTTCAGGGCTTGGCCAATAAAGAAATCGCGACGCGGGTGGAGGTCTCAGAAAGCACAATCAAGAACACGCTGCAGCAACTTTTCGCAAAGACCAACGTGCGCACGCGAGCGCGGCTCGTTCGCGAAGCGCTTGAACACTATCGAGATCTCTTGTAACTCGAAAGATTATCCGTAAGATTCGGCGGCCAATCCCCCGATGTTCCCTTCTTTGGACTTTGGAACGTTGAGCGGCGTCCGCTCGAGGGCGATTCTCACCAGTTGGCTCCGCTTCCGAACGCCGGCCTTGCTGAACAGGTTTTGCAATGTGGCCTTGATCGTCGATTCCGAGACGCCGATCTGATCGCCGATCTTTCGGTTCGATAGCCCGTCAACCACCCCCTGGAGCACGGTTCGCTCTTTTTCCGTCAGAGTACCAAGCCACCGATTTTCGTAAATCTGGTATCGTTCGGCGAGCAGCTGGATTACCTTCTGATCGACCCAGGCTTCTCCATTGGCTACCAGCCGTATGGCTTGAATCAGTCGAGCGGAGGAATCCGAATCGAGGAAGATACCTGAGGCGCCGCACTTTAGCACGACAGCTGAACGCGTCGCATCAATTTCCCTGGCGATGACCAGGATTTTTCCCGCATAGCGAGCCTTGCGTGCTTCGAGAATGAATTCATTGGCTACTCCGGAGTCCACCAGGAGCACGTCTACTTTGGAGCCCTTCAAACTTTTCAATGTCTCGGATGGCGTCGTGCATTCCGCCACCAGCTCCAAACCAGGGTCCGAGGCCAGCAGACGGGCGAGGCTCTCACGAAAAAGCACGTGATCGTCGAGCAGCACAAGCCGAATACGGTCTAAACCCGCTGATCGGTCTGAACCCTCCATCCCTCGTTCCATGCGAAGAATGGTATGTCAAATCGACGACTGTGCCAAGACCTTCGCCCGAAAGATCGGAAAGCATGTCTGCAATACCTTGGGATTAATCGATTGGTGCAGCGATAGCGGAACAGTTGCCGGCTACACGCCGAAAGATAATCGAATAACCCCGGTTTTGGAAGCAAGATCACTGGCATCCCGCGCGCGGCGGGGATAAAGTCGAGATCTACCGGCTCATTCACTGCGGTTTCAATATCCATTCTCATGAAGAGTCCGCGATCAAGAACGGAGTTCCGCTTCCCGGCCACGCGTCGCTGGCTCGCGCGCATCGTGATTGCGTTTGCGGCAATACCGGCCGTGAGGCTGCCGGCCCAAAGCGCGTTCAACTGGCAGCAGATCAAGGACAAGTTCGAGGCTGCGAATCCGACCTTGAAGGCAGCGCGGCTCAACATCGATGAATCCCGGGCAGCGGAGATCACGGCTTATCTGCGCCCCAATCCCGACTTGACGGGAACCTTCGATCAAATCAACCCATTCACGACGCAGCTTCCCCCAAGCGGTGGGGCAAGCATCTACAGTCCCTTCGCTTACGCTTTGCCGTCCGGTTCCATCAGCTATCTCCACGAACGCCAGCACAAGCGTGAGCTGAGACTGGAAGCCGCCAAGAAGTCGACGGATGTTGCCGCTTCCGCCTACTCGGATCAGGAGCGCGGCCTTGTTTTTAACCTGCGAAGCGCATTCGTCCAAACGTTACAGGCCAGGGCGGTGCTCGAGAACGCTAAGGAGAACCTGGCTTATTGGGATCGGGAGCTCGAGGTCAATCGCATCCGTCTCCATGCTGGCGACCTGGCTCAAGTGGATATGGATCGTTTGGAATTGCAGCGAGTGCAGTTCGAGTCGGATTTTGAAACGGCGGTGGTGAATCTTCGAACCGCCAAAATCCAGCTTCTGATGCTTCTCAACGATCGGACGCCGATCGAGCAGTTTGATGTCAGCGGACTCTTCGACTACGCCGACGAATTGATGCCGATGCAGGAGTTCCGGAACGCCGCTCTGGCCACGCGCCCGGACCTCAAGGAAGCCGTGCAAAATGTGGAATTGGCCAAGGTCAATCACGACCTGGCTGTATCCAACGGTTCCACCGACCCCACTTTTAGCGTGGATTTCGCGCGCAACCCGCCCATCCCGGCGTATATCGGCGTCAGCGTGTCGATACCGTTGCGCATTTTTGACAGGAATCAGGGCGAGAAGGCGCGAACCCAACTTGATATCGGGCGCAACGAACGGTTGCGGGACGCCGCGGAAGCGCAGGTCTACAATGACGTGGATTCGGCGTACGTGACGCTGGTCAGCGCCGTCAACCTGCTGCGTCCTTACAAGAACAAGTATTTGAAGCTGGCGAGTGACACACGCGACCGGGTTTCATTCGCCTACCAGAACGGGGGCGCCTCTTTGCTGGATTACCTGGACGCGGAAAAATCCAATCGAGACATTCGATTGGCCTACTTGAATCTGATTGGTTCCTATCTAACCGCGGCCGCCCAGATGAACATGGCCGTTGGTCGCGAGGTTTTACAATGAAACGCTCCTGGATGATCGCGGCGGCGCTGTGTGCCGGATCGAGCCTTTTCGTGGCTGGATGCGAGCGGAAAGTGCGCGCCCAGGACAAAGTGGAGGCCAACACGGGACCGTCGCCAATCACCGTGGAGCCAGACCTGGATGCCAACAACTTCAAGGTGGATCATCCGGACCGCTTTCCGCTAGCGACGGCGGGCGAGCACATTGCGGCGCCCGAGCTCAATGTAACCGGCGTGGTGAATCCGGACGTCTCGCGGCAGGTGCCGGTGCCGTCGCTTGCCACGGGGCGCATCGTCGAAATCGATGCCCGGCTCGGAGATGAAGTGAAAAAGGGCCAGCTTCTTTTCAAAGTGCGCAGCGCGGATATGGCGAACGCATTTTCGAATTACCGCCAAGCCGTCAAGAACGAAGAACTGAGCCGAATCCAGCTTAACCGAGCCAATACGCTGTTCGAGCATGGAGCGATTCCGAGGAGCACGCAGGAGGTAGCCCAGAACGCCGAGGACGACAATATTGTGATTCTCGATACGGCCAAGGAGCAACTCGGGCTGCTGGGCGCTGACCCGGATCATCCCACCGGCATCGTGCAGGTATTCGCGCCAGTCTCGGGCACGATCACAGACCAGCAAATCACCGACCAATCCGGCGTCCAGGCGCTGACGCCGCCAAATCCTTTCACCATCTCCGACCTGTCGCATGTCTGGGTGGTCTGTGATGTGTGGGAGAACAACATGGCGCAGGTTCACCTGGGAGAGTATGCGGACATCCATCTGGTGGCCTATCCGGACCGGATTCTAAAAGCGCGCATCAGCAACATCCTGCCTATCATCGACCCCAACATTCGCACCGCAAAGGTCCGGCTGGAAGTGGAGAATCCCGGGCTGATGCGCATCGGAATGTTTGTGACCGCTACATTCCACGGACAGACACTGGAAAAACGAGCCACCGTGCCGGCCAGCGCGATTTTGCACCTGCACGATCGCCAGTGGGTTTACATACCGCTAGGAAACGGCCGGTTCCGGCGTCAGGAAGTGGCTGCCGGAAATATGCTTCCCGACAACCTGCAGGAAGTGGTCAGCGGCATAAAGCCGAAAGATCAGGTTGTATCGAACGCGCTGGTGTTCCAGAACACGGTGGAGCAGTAAGGATGGCCCAGTAGATGATTCGCCGTCTGGTCGATTTCGCGCTCCAGAACCGCTTTCTCGTGCTTGCCGCGGCGCTTCTGTTGTTCGGCTGGGGTGCGATTTCGTTTCATCAGCTTCCGGTGGAAGCTTACCCCGACGTCGCCGACAATTACGTTGAAATCGTCACGCAATGGCCGGGAATCTCCGCCGAGCAGATGGAGCAGCAAATCACGATCCCGCTCGAGATCGTGATGAACGGCCTGCCGCACGTAACCCACCTGCGCTCGTTCTCCCTGTTCGGGCTCTCCGACATCAAACTGATCTTCGACGACGAGGAAGAGAATTTCCGGGACCGCGAACGGGCGCTCGAGCGGCTTACCCAGGTCAGCCTTCCGCCCGCCGCGGTTGCCGCGGGCGTATCGCCGCAAATGCAAACCGACTGGAGCCCCGCAGGCCAGATCTATTTCTTCACCCTGCACAGCACCAACCCGGCGTACGACGTGATGGAACTAAAGTCCATCGAAGACTGGGTGGTGGAGAAGAACCTGAAAGCCGTTCCAAATATCGTGGATGTGGCCAGTTTCGGCGGCCCAACGCGCGAATATCAGGTCCGCGTGGACCCCGACAAGCTCATTTCGTATGGATTGAGCATCGGCCAGGTGGAGCAACAGCTTACCAACAACAACGCCAACGCCGGCGGCAGCTTCATAGAAGCCGGTTTGCAGCAGATCAACATCCGGGAAGTAGGCTTGGTCAAAAACGTCCAGGATATCGAAAACACGGTGATCATGGCCAAGAACGGCACCCCCATCCGCGTTCGGGACATCGCTGTCGTTTCCCAGGGCCCGAAGATCCGGCTGGGCCAGTTCGCGCGCTGCATTCGACACGAAGATGGAAAGCTGATCGATAACGACGATGTGGCTTCAGGAATTGCATTGCTGCGCAAGGGGGCCGACGCCGATCTGGCCCTGCAAGGAATTCACGCCAAAGTGGATGAGCTCAACAACTCCATTCTGCCCAAAGGCGTGAAGCTGGTGCCGCTGATTGACCGCAGCGACCTGGTGCACTTTACCACGCACACAGTTCTCCACAACCTTACCGAGGGCATCATCCTGGTGGTGATTATCCTGTTTCTGTTTCTCGGAAACATTCGCGGAGCGATCATTGTGGCTCTGACCATCCCGTTTTCGCTGTTGTTCGCCGCGACCTGCCTGAACCTGAAGGGCATTCCCGCGAACCTGCTTTCTCTAGGCGCGCTCGACTTCGGAATGGTGGTGGACGGCGCGGTGGTGATGGTGGAAAACATCGTGCGTCATCTCAGCCGCCGCGAACAGGACGGCCGAACGCCCACGCAGAAGATTTCCGACGCCGCGCATGAAGTCCAGCGGCCCGTGTTTTACGCAGTCGCGATCATCATCACCGCCTACCTGCCGATTTTCACGCTGCAGCGCGTGGAAGGCCGATTGTTCAAGCCTATGGCCTGGACCGTGGCATTTGCGCTATTGGGCGCCATTATATTCTCGCTGCTGATCGCGCCCGCGCTCTCCAGTCTCTTGTTCCCCAAAGGCACGCGCGAGTGGCACAACCCGGTGATGGCCTGGCTGACAACGATGTACCGCCGGGCGCTGAGGTTCGCCATTCGCATGCGCTTTCTTACCGTCGCCGCGGGAGTTGCCGGGTTGGCCGTGGCGCTGTATCTTTGGCTGGGCGGTGTGATCGGCTCCGAGTTCCTGCCACATCTGGATGAGGGCGCTCTGTGGGTGCGCGGCACGCTGGCTCCCAGCACCGGTCCGACGGAAGGCATTCGACTGTCGAATCAGGCGCGGCTCATCCTGTGTTCCTGGCCTGAAGTCACGCAGTGCACCAGTCAAACCGGGCGACCGGATGACGGCACCGACACCACCGGCTTCTTCAACACGGAATATTTCGTGGACCTCAAACCCAAGGAGCAATGGCGGCCGGCCTTTCATCAGAACAAGGAAGAAATCATCGCGGCCATGAATCATGAGCTCGAGAAAATTCCCGGCGTGGTATGGGGCTTCTCTCAGCCGATCGCCGATAACATGGAGGAAGCGGTTAGCGGAGTAAAAGGCCAGCTTGCGACCAAAGTCTACGGTGACGATTTGCGCCTCCTCGAAGACAAAGCCGACGAAGTGGTTAAAGTGATGCGAAAAGTAAAGGGCATCCAGGACCTGGGAGTGTTGGAGGTTCTGGGTCAGCCTAACGACAACTTCACCGTGGATCGCCGCGAAGCCGCGCGCTATCAGCTCAACGTCGCGGACGTGCAGGATGCCGTGAATACCGCCGTGGGCGGCAATGCCCTCACGCAGGTTTTAAAAGGCGAAGAGCGATACGACCTGGTGATGCGCTATCTCCCCAAGTTCCGCGACACCAAGGAAGCCATCGAGAACATTCGCCTGCTGGCTCCCACGGGCGAACGCGTTTCGCTCGCGCAGCTCTGCAAGATCGAGGAGCGGGATGGAGGTTCCGAGATCTACCGGGAAGGCAACCAGCGCTATGTCGCTATCAAATACAGCGTGCGAGGCCGAGATCTGGGCGGCGCGGTGGAGGAAGCCATTAAAAACGTAACCGCGAAGGTCGAATTGCCCCGCGGATACCACATCGACTGGGAAGGCGAATACGACAGCGAAAAACGCGCGGAAGCCCGATTGCGCGTGATCGTACCCCTGACCATCCTGCTGATCTTCATAATTCTCTACAGCATGTTCCGGTCGTTCAAGTGGGCCATGCTCATATTGGCCAACGTCATGCTGGCACGCATCGGCGGTCTGCTCGCGCTGCTCATGACGCACACTAACTTCAGCGTTTCATCGGGTGTCGGATTTCTCGCGTTGTTCGGCGTTTCGGTGCAAACCGGCGTGATCATGCTGGAGTACATCAATCAACTGCGCGTGCGCGGACACACCGTCTTCGATTCTGCTGTGGAAGGCGCCGTGTTGAGGCTCCGTCCCATCATGATGACAATGCTGGTGGCAACTCTGGGCCTTTTGCCGGCGGCTTTGTCGCACGGAATCGGCTCGGATTCGCAGCGCCCTTTCGCAATCGTGATCGTGGGCGGCCTCATCTCGGACCTGGTCATGAGCATCTTCCTGCTTCCCACTCTGTACGTGTGGATGGCTGGCCCGCACGACGTCTTACCGCAGCCGGAGGCGGAGTTCGACGAAACGGCCTGATCGTTCTTCGATAGCGTCAGCGGCTCACGAAGCGATTGCCCGCGATGACGAATCTGAGCGGCAGATCGGCGCAATGCGTGATCCCGATCCTCGGCGTGGCCGCTATCTCGATCCGGGGTTCCGATCGTTCCCGGCGAACGTGCAGCGATCCAGCGGTCAGGTCCGCTCCGTTCTGCCGCCGTGTGATGCCCATCGCCAGGGTCAGCTTGCCCGGACCGGACGCCAGGTCTTCGACGCCCTTGGATTTAGGCCGGCGTCGCCGCATGATCGGAATTCCCACCAGGGGCTCCAGCGCACGGATCAACACGCAGCCCGCCTTGCCTGCCTCCTCGGCCACAAAGTTTAGGCATTCGTACATGCCGTAGATGAAGTAGACGTAGGCGTGTCCGGGCGGACCGAAGATCACTCGAGTTCGATTGGTGACACCCCGCCAGGCGTGTGAGGCTCGATCGCTAACGCCCAAATAAGCTTCCGTCTCGACGATTCGGCCGGCCGTGCTGCCGTGCACCAGGATTTTCCCCAGACAATCGCGCGCAACGTCGATGGCCGGGCGCGCATAGAAGTCGCGAGGGAGAATCGCAGAACTCTCGATGAGCCGAACGCGGGAAATGTGATCTGCTTTTTGTATGCTAGGAAGGTTAACATGCGGTTATTCACTGGGATCGAGCTGCCGGAAGAGATGCGCGAGAAACTGGAGCGGCTGCTGATGCATTTGCGCCCGGCGGCGCATCTGAAGTGGAGTCCGGTATACAATCTTCATCTGACGGTCAAATTCATCGGCGAGTGGCCGGAAGACAAACTGCCGCAACTCGAGGCCGCCTTGCGGTCGCTTTCGCCGCGGTCGCCGATGACGGTTGAAGTAAAGGGCTTGGGCTGGTACCCAAATCCAAGTCACCCCAGAGTGTTCTGGGTAGGCGTGCAGGCCGGAGATGCGCTGTCGGGATTGGCCCGCGATACCGATCGCGCGCTCGCGCCCTTGGGCATCTCGAGCGAGGACCGGGCGTTTTCCGCTCATCTCACGCTGGCGAGAGTCAAGGAGCCGGTACCGCTGCAGCCTCTGCGCAACGCGATCGCACAATTGGAATCCGTTGAATTCGGGTCGTTCGTGGCGGAAGGTTCCTATTTGTATCGCAGCCAGCCTGGCTCCGCCGGATCGATCTACACCAAGCTGGCGGAATTCCCTTTTCAAAACGCATGATCCCTCTGGCTGTGTTGGCAGTCGCTTACCTGGTGGGCGGCATCCCATTCGGTTACCTGCTGGTACGCATGAAAACCGGGCAGGATGTCCGATCCATGGGCAGCGGCAACATCGGCGCCACCAACGTTTTGAGAACCACTGGACGCGCCGTCGCCGTAGTGACGCTTTTGCTCGATATCGCTAAGGGATTCTTCGCGGTCTGGCTGGCGGCCAGGCTCACCGGGCAGTCCGAACTGTGGATGAGCGCGGCGGCGCTGGCCGTGATGGCCGGACACGCATATCCCGTGTTCTTGAAATTCCACGGTGGAAAGGCGGTGGCGAGTTTCATCGGTGCGTTTCTTTATTTGACGCCCATCCCGCTCGCCGCGGTCTTGGCCGTTTTTGTGATCGTGGTAGCGGCCACGCGGCAGATTTCCATGGGATCGATTGTGGCCGCTGGATGCCTTCCGCTGGCGGTCTGGCTGATTCTGCATCCGCCGGCTCCGGTGCTCCTGGCGGCCTTAATCGCGGGCGTCTTTATCATTTATCGGCATCAGTCCAACATCGCCCGAATCCGCGCTGGCGAAGAGCACGTGTTTCGATTCAAGTAGATGAATATCGCGATCATCGGCGCCGGTAGCTGGGGTACCGCGCTGGCCATTGTGCTGGCGTCCCGGTTTGACCGCGTCGGGCTGTGGGCGCATGAATCCGACCTGGTGGCGCGAATGGCCGGCACTCGCGAAAACGATGTCTTTCTCCCCGGATTCAAGCTGCCGGAGAACGTCCTGCCGGTTTCAGATCTGAAGCCGGCGCTCGAGGATGTATCGATCGTCGTGGGAGTGATGCCCTCGCGATTCGCCCGCCCGCTGTATCACGCGATGCTACCGCATTTGAATCCGGCGATGCGCTTCGTCAGCGCGACCAAGGGCCTGGAGAGCGGCACACTGCTGCGGATGTCCCAGGTGGCCAGCCAGGTGATTGCCGAAAAGTTCGCTCCGCGGATCGCGGTCCTCTCCGGACCCACCTTTGCGCGAGAGGTGGCCGACGGCCATCCAACGGCCGTGGTTATTTCCTCTGAAGATCAGGCGCTCGCGGCTTCCATCCAGCGCGAGTTTTCAGGTCCGTCGTTTCGCCTCTATACTAATGACGATCCGGCCGGCGTTGAGATCGGCGCCGCCCTGAAGAACATCATCGCGATCGGCGCGGGAGTCTGCCAGGGACTCGGCTTGGGCCATAACTCCATCGCGGCGCTGATTACTCGCGGACTCGCCGAAATCACACGACTGGCCGTGGCGATGGGAGGCCGTCCTAGCACCTTAGCCGGGCTGGCCGGATTAGGGGACTTGGTACTCACCTGCACTGGAGACCTCAGCCGGAATCGGGGCGTCGGCATCGAACTCGCTAAAGGCCGCAAGCTAGCGGACATCGTGCACAGCATGAGCATGATCGCCGAAGGCATCGAGACCACTACGGCGGCTGTGGACCTCGGCCGTAAGTACAACGTGGAACTGCCCATTACGGTC
This sequence comes from Terriglobia bacterium, assembly GCA_963786745.1. GTDB lineage: Bacteria > Acidobacteriota > Terriglobia > Bryobacterales > Bryobacteraceae > Palsa-89. Next base: position 16,662 of record CAWBAE010000001.1, read on the forward strand.
CAAATGGATTCTATCCTGCGAGGCGGCCGCGCGCCGCGCGAGGCGATCCGCGAGCTGATGGAGCGCACGCTAAAAACCGAATAGTACGTACCCTAAGTAATGTAAGCGCGTGTAAACCCCCGCCGTACTTTCCCGTCGTGAGGTACAGACGCGCTATGAACGCAGCCAGTATCGAATCGCGGATCGCGCAACCTTCCTGGAATGGACGGGTTAACAATGATAAGTCAGCTTTAGGATTTCTGGATCCGGACGCGGATTTGATGCTGGGGGTCCGGGACGGAGATCCATCCAGCTTCACATTGCTGCTGGAGCGCCATCGGGGACCCATAATTCATTTTTTCTACCGCATGGTGCAGAATCAGGCAGTGGCGGAAGAGCTGGCGCAGGAGGTTTTCTTACGGGTTTACCGCTCCAGGGGAAGTTATGAGCCGACTGCGAAATTTACCACCTGGCTGTTTCGGATTGCTACCCATTTGGGCCTCAATTGGATTCGAGATGGGCGGAAGGAACGGTGGCACGACAGTTTAGACCGGGATGAGTATGGTGCCGCCAGACAGGTACCGGATCTCGCTAGAAACGTGGAGCAGGAATTGTTATATCGGGCCAGGCTGGGGGAGGTCCGGCAGGCGATTGAAAGCTTGCCGTCCAAACAGCGGGCGGCAGTGATGATGCACAAGTACCAGGAATTAGAATACGCACAGATCGCCGATGTGCTACGTTGTTCTGAATCGGCAGTGAAGTCGCTGCTGTTTCGAGCCTACGAGTCATTGAGAGCGCGGCTGGAGCATCTGGCGTAAGAGCCGTAAAAGGGGGAAGAAATGGAGTGCCCGCTGAAGAGCGGCCAAGCCGGCGAACTGATCGTCGGCTACCGCGCCCAGACCCTCGATTTCCAGGTGGCGGCGTCATTCGAGCGGCATTTGAAGGATTGCGCCGGCTGCCGGCAACTGGCCGCCAGTCAGCAGGCCGTGTGGTCCGCGCTGGAGGCCTGGGAGCCACAACCGATCTCGCCGGATTTCGACCAGAAGTTGTTCGAACGAATCGCAGCCGACGAACGGTTGCGATGGTGGCAGCGAGTTCGTCTGCCCGCCTGGTCTTCGGTCCGGGCGATTTCTGTGGCCGCCGCCTGCGCAGCGTTGCTGGCAGCATTCCTGTTAAGGACTTCGCCCGGCATTCCCGCAGCGGTTCCAGCGCAGCCGAAGTTTCAGATCGAGCAAGTGGAACGCGCGCTCGACGACATGGACCTGCTGAAGCAGATCGGCGTCGAAGCCGCGCACTCGGAGACTGGCTCTCGCGGGCGCATCTAGGTTCCGCCATGCCTCGCCGCGGTTTCCTTCTGGCGCTGGTTGCCTTTCTCAGCTGCCTGGCGTTAACGCCCGCGGGATGGGCGCAGAAGCGCGCCGGCGGGGCCGGGAGACAGGCCCATGCGGCCGCGGAGAGCCCGGACGCGGCCAAAACGCCCATCGACGAGTTCGAAACCATGCCTCCGGCCGAGCAGCAGCAGGCGCTCCAACGTCTGCCGCCCGCCGGGCGGAAGAAGCTCCAGCAGCGTATCGAAAAGTTTAACCAACTTCCTCCCGAACAGCAGCGAGCGCTGAAAAACCTCTACAATCGGCTGCACCAGCTGCCGGCCGATCGCCAGAATGCCGTTCGCAAGGCCATCAATAAATTCGGGCTTCAGTCGCCTGATCGGCAGGAGGCCATTCGCCAGGAACTTCGCGGCCTGGCCTCCATACCGGAGCCGCAGCGGGCGGCGCGAATGGCGAGCCCCGAGTTCCGCAGCCACTTCAATGGTCAGCAGCGAGACATCGTTCGCGAAATGTTGCCACTGCTATCACCGCGCTAATGAAGTTGGACGCGATTGGGGTTTATTGCGCTTTTCAATCCCGGGCGGCGTGAGTGACCTCACCCGAAATCTCCCCAATCGACAGATTGGAAGGAATGCTGCGGCCAGGTTACGCCTTGGCACTTCGGTTGCACCTTTCGCCAGGGCAAAAATAGGTACATCCGCGTTGCGGCTGTGCCTTACGAAGGAGACCCCGCATGCCTAGATTTGTTTCGATCCTAATCATCGCGTTCGGAATGCTAGCGAGCATTGCCGGCGCGCAAACTATCAAGAAGACTCCTGTCACGCCGACGTCGGCCGCATCAGGCCAAGAAATGTTCAGGACTTACTGCGCCGCGTGTCACGGCCAGGATGCAAGAGGAGATGGACCTGCGGCAGCAGCTCTTAAGAAGGCCCCTTCCAATCTGACTGAGCTGTCCGCGCACAATGGCGGAAAATTCCCGGACCTGAAGGTGTTGGCGACGATCGGGGGCGACTCGGATATGTCAGCGCACGGTTCCAAGGACATGCCGGTGTGGGGAGCGCTCTTCCCGTCGGTAAGCGGTAGTCAAGCCGAGGTGCAATTGCGCCTCAGCAATCTCACGGAGTACCTGAAGTCGATTCAAGCGAAATGAAGAGATGCCCCTACGGAGCTGTTGGCGGTTGGTCTGGTGTAGCCAGCAGTTCTTGAATGGTGCGGCCTGGAAGCCTGGATGCATTTTGGTCCAGGCCCATCATTTTTAGAATCGTCGGAACGAAACTCAGACTATCATAGGGCTCCTCGACCAGCCGCCCGCGCGGGATGTGCGTCTCTGCCCCACCCGCGGCCATCCACACCGAGTGTGTCGATATGCGAAACATGGAGCCGTGATTTCCTCCCGGGTTGAATCCGCGCACATTGAAATTCCAATGATCGTTAGCGAAGAGAATGAGGTCAGGCTCGGCCAGTTGCCGGGTGCGCGCTTCGAATCTTTCAAGAAGACTTCGATCCCCCGTTTGGCCGCGTGATACATCGGTGCGCAAGAACTCCTCGTGAAGCGCGAGGATGCCGTTGGAATATTTCGTCTTGTGAACGGCGCGCAGCCAATCGAACTCGGAGTGCCATTGGCTAAGCCACTCAAGGCGCTCGCTCAAGGGCACGGCCAGGTTTTGATCTTCCAGCATCTTCAGCGGAAAACCGGGCTCCAGCGGGACCGGGTCGAAATGCAGGACGCCATCGGCATCCTGCCGCACCCCGCGGCACGGCTGATAACGAAGCTCCAGAGTTCCGGAGGAATCCTGGCGCGAGAACATGATAGCTTGCCGGTTCTCCCCGCCATACAGCCACACCGCGTCGCTGTCGCCCGTAACATCGCGCCCGAGATCGAGCGCGGCTTTGGGTATCCGCAGCGCGATGAAATCCACTGGCCGTGGCCCCACCGCAGACTGGACATTGTTGCGCACCGACAGGCTGAGTATCAGGGGAAAATAATCAATGCGCCGAAAACTGCGCGTTAGATCCAGCGAGCCATCCGGCGTCAACACCATCCCCGCGGGTCCCGGACCGACCACATAGTTCCGAAGTTCCGCAATGCTGCTGGGGTCGCCCATGGCGCGCTTAGGGATCAGGTCTTCAGGGTCCAGCTTATGACCATCGAAATCCGACGGAAGAAGAGCGAGCAGCTTTGAGAAAGCGTCCGCATACGCGGAGTAATCACGCTCCTGTCCCCGCCAGATGTCTTGTTGAACTTCCAGCCTGCGGCCTGCCTTGTCCAAGCCGCTCTCAAAATCGGCCCGCGTCCACTTCTTGGGCTGAGCGTCAATCCGAATTTGCTGTTCAGCGATGCGGCGGCCGAGAGCGGCAAGCTCCGCGCGCAAATCTTCGAGCGTGGCTTGCCATTGAGCGCGATGCCGGCCGATGATTTGGAAAATGGCGTCGATGATGGCGTGATGAAGAACCGGCAAGACGCCGGAGCGGTTCAGGTCCTCCATCAGAATATGCAGTACGTTGAGATCGGAATTTCTGAGATATACGGAAGCGCGCTCGTTGCCATCGAGATCGAGCAGCGCGGTTGGGTATTTCTTGGAATCGCCTTTCAGGTACAAGGAATCTTCACTTGGCGTGATCACCTCCGAAACAAATGGATCCAGCCCCTTCAGCTTGTATTCGGTGAGAGGGTGCCGGTTAGTGACCACGTGATGCCCTCCTCCCTCGCGGCTGGTAAAGAACTGGACCAGATCGTAACCCTGGCTGTAAACCCCGGGTTGGGTGTTCATGCCGTGGTCTGAAACCACCATCAGAACCGTCCGCGCGGCCAAAGGGCTGGCTTCGATGGCCGTCCACACGCGTCCGACTAAAGCGTCGATGCGCTGCAAAGCCAGCCGCTGCACCGCGGGATCGGACGTGCTGTGCGCCACGTGATCATAGTCACCCGTAAAATAATCTAGGTAACGGATGCGCGGATTAGCCAGGTTTGCGATCAATTCGCGCTCGGTTTGCTCCTCCACGCTGCTCGTCATCTCAAAGCCCATGGTCCACTCGTCCAGCAGTTCGTGCGCGGAGTGGGAAAGCCTGCGCTGCAATCCTTCCGAAAAGGTCTGCCATCGCACGCCCCGCTGGTACAGTTGAAAGCTTTGGTATCTCTGGTCGTAGGGAAAGCGATCGATCAATAAAGGAATGCCGAGGTTATCCAGCACCTCGACGCCCGGCATGTCGACGCGCCGGCGCAGCGCGTAGCCAAGATAAAACGGAAAGAAATTCAAATAATCGTAGCCGTGAAACGTATACCGATCGAACTCGACGTTGCCGCGGATCTCAAGATGCCGGCCTGTATCGAGTAGGGACCAGGAGGGCGCCGACAAGCTGATGGCCCGCACATAGAAATTGGCCAGCCGCGCGCCGCCTTCGACGAATACACGATTCATCCACGGGAGCTCGCTTTTCTGGGTTGCCGGATCGATGCGCTGGAGTTCCCGCTCCAGAACCTCCTGAGGAACTCCATCCAGTTTGAGAATGACCACGCGCTCCACTTCGGCGGCCAAAGGTCCTGCCAACAGAGCCAGAACGGCAAGACCTCGGCTTACACGGCGCTTCACTGTTCACCGAACGCCGCGGCGCCACCCGTATTCGCTTCTTCGTTGAGATACTGAAGGCAAAGCACGCGCCAGTCGGCCGGGGTGTTGGCGTCCTGGGAAATGCGCCGCAGTTCGTCGCGGGCCTGCTCGGCGCTCGAAAGTTTGAGCGCCCGCAAACAGCTGGTGCGGAGTTCGTAATCCGACGAGCGAGAGAATATCTGGGCGATCAAATGCGCGGACGCTGGATTCACTCCCACCTCCGCGGACAAGTCGTCTATGACCTCACGGATTTCGCTCGAGTTGCGAATCACTTCCGGGTTGGGGCTGGCGGCCACGATCCGCTCCAGGTACCGGACATCCGCGGCGGCCCGCCGGAGCGAGCCCAACTCGGCTCGAAGCGCTGCGTCCGGATATTCCCGATCGGGACTCGATCCGCTGATGCGATGACCGAGCGCGAGCCAAAATCGCTTCGCCCGGTTGTGTTCATCCGCTTCGAGCTCAGCCCGGCGGTCACGCTCCAGCTTGGCCGGCAGGCCATCCGGCGCACTGGCATACCGCAATAACGCGGCGTACTGCTGGCCTGCGAACTTGGCCTCGTGGGCCAGACCATTCTCAAGCGGGTTCAGAGCCAGGTGATCCAGTCGGCTTATCAACTCGACTCTCAGACGCGGATCGAGACTGTTATCGACGGCCACAAATTCCCGGGCTTCTGAATACGACCGGAGCCGAGCGGAGCGATTGGTAGTTGCGCCGTGCCGTCCCCGAACGAACGTCCAGGCGGTATCCGCCGCAAAGAACGAAAGATTCCCAAAACGAGTAATCCCGTAAATTCCAGTCAGAATGCTGGTGGCGACGTGCCCAACCAGCTCGCGTCGTTTCGGTTTGAGCCCGTGCCGAAAATCGACCAACAGCAACGGGACCTTGGGGTAGTCCAGGCTATAAAGCGCCAGCGGAACTAATTCAACCGCTCGAGCGCCGGGCGCGTCCGGAGACACGGCCTGGTTGTCCGCGTCGAAATAGCGCATTTCGGTGTAGCCGGCCCAATTCCGCAGCCCCTGGTCGGTCCAGGGGTTGGCGATGTTGAGAAACTGGCTCTCAAAGTGCTGTCCTTCTCGCTCTTTCAGATCGGCACGCGCCACCCAAAGCAGGGCCTGCGTAGGCGTATCTCCCGGCAGGGCGAGCGGCTCGAAGTATAAGCCTGCGGACTCGGCGCGCTGCCGCAGCAGTTCCCAGTTATGCCCACGAATCTCCTGTAAGCGGCTGGTCTCCTTGTCGTAGAACCTGGACAGATTTTGTTCGCGCACCCAGCCGCCAAACATTCGGGTGGACAAAGTCAGCCGGGCATAGAGTTCGCGAAATTCGGAATCCGGCAGAATCGCCTCCGGTTCAACAACTCCTCCGGCCGACCGACGTTGCAGCCCGTCCAAAGCGCCCAGGGCTTCATAGATCTTGAGCTGTCGATAGTCGCTGGAGTCGCCGCGGTAGCTGCGCGTGGAGGAACGAATCGGTGCGCCCAGTGGATCGAGTTGCCAGGACTGCAGGCCGCTGCTCAAGACATTTACCAATACGCCCTTGCCCGGCGACGCGAGATCCAGAACTGGCGCGGGAACACGGTCGGCGCGCGGTTGGCTGCCGGTGCGGGAGTAAAAGAAAGTGAAAGCGGAGGCCAGCCGCTGCGCGGCGGTGGGACGTGTGCGCGTTAGTATCCAGACATAGCGCAGACGATCCGATCTGGAATGGGAATCGCCCAGGGTATCGCGCAGGACGCTCATCAGCGGCACCTCGTGAACGCCGGAGCCGCCTTCGAACGTATGCATCGGTCCGAAGAGCGTAACCAGTTCCGCGCCACCGGCCACCGGTTGATGCTGGATGCGATACGTTGGGGCGCTCTGAACCGCGACTTGGGCCCCAATCAAAAAAGTTATCAGGGCAGATTCCAGCAAGCGAAACGACCTCTTTCCAAAATATCATTTTCTCTTTCGATTCTGTGCAGCGGAGCGCTCGGCCAGCCGCGCTACAATTAAGGAATTCCGCACATGCTGAAGACGATTCCCAGCATCCTGGCCCAAATTGTCGAGCAGAAGAGGCTCGAGCTTCGCCACCGGGCGGAAGACGTGGAACAGCGCGCGTCTGAATCGGTATCCGACCGCCGCGATTTCCTCGCCGCTCTCACCGCGCGACACCCGGCCGTGATCGCCGAGATCAAACAAGCTTCCCCCAGCCGAGGCGTTCTCGCGACGACCTTCGACCCCGCCGCGATCGGAGCAGCGTACCAGCGTGGCGGAGCTGCGGCGCTGTCGGTTCTCACCGACGAGAAACATTTCGCCGGTAGCTTGTCCGATCTCGAATCGGCTAGGCGCGCGGTGACTCTGCCGGTTCTGCGCAAAGATTTCACTATTGCCCGCTATCACGTGCATGAGGCGGCTGCACACGGCGCGGACGCCATTCTTTTGATTGCGGCAATCTTGACGGAACGGGAAATGCGCGATTTCCGGGAGCTCGCCGAGAAATATCGCATGGCCGCCCTGGTGGAGATTCATGACGAAGAGGAGCTGAAACCAGCGCTCGAATCGGGCGCGCGCATCATTGGAGTGAACAATCGCGATCTCCGAACCTTCGCCGTGGATCTAAACGTCTCGCTGCGTCTGGCTGAAAAGATTCCGGCCGGCGTTGTCAGAGTGGCGGAAAGCGGTATTCACTCCGCGGAGGATGTCAGGTTGCTTCGCGGCGCCGGATATCAGGCGTTTCTGGTTGGCGAGCATTTGATGAAATCGAGCGACCCGGGCCAAGCCTTGCGGTCTCTGTTGTCATGATGGTGAAGATCTGCGGCATCACGAATCACGACGACGCCCTGGCGGCCGCCGAGGCGGGCGCATCGGCGATCGGGTTCAATTTTTATCGCGACAGCCCGCGCTACATCTCGCCCACCGGCGCGGCGATGATCGCCGAAAAGCTGCCTGTCGACATCTGGAAGGTCGGGGTTTTTGTGAACGAGACTGCCGAGATGGTGGCCAAAGTCGCATTAGAGGTAGGACTGGATGTCGCGCAATTGCACGGAGACGCGCAAGCGAGTGGCATACGGATCTGGCGCGCTCGCGCGGCCTGGCTGGTGTCGCACATCGCGGAGGACGAGGATGCGGAAGCGATACTGATGGACGCCCCCTCCGGCGGACAATATGGAGGGTCTGGTTCAACATTCGATTGGTTGCTTGCCCGCGATCTTCCCAAGAAAATTATCGTCGCGGGAGGCCTCGACGCCCACAACGTACGACAGGCCATCGAGGAAGCGCAACCCTGGGGCGTGGACGCCTGCTCCCGGATCGAAAAATCTCCCGGACTAAAGGATCAGGACAAAATGCAGAAGTTCATCAAGGCGGCGCTCGGTTTATGACAGTCGCGCAGCCGGACGTCCGCGGCCACTTCGGACCCTATGGCGGCCGCTACGTCCCCGAAGTGCTGATGGCGCCGCTCGAAGAGCTGGAGCAAGCCTACCTCGAAGCCCGCCACGATCCAGCGTTCCAGGCTGAACTAAAAGACCTGCTTACCAACTACGCCGGACGTCCCACGCCGCTCTACTACGCCAAGCGGCTCAGCGAAACGTTCGGCCAGGCGAAAATGTACATCAAGCGCGAGGATTTGCTGCACACTGGCGCGCACAAGATCAACAACTGCCTGGGTCAGGCTCTGCTCGCACGGCGGATGGGCAAGCGGCGCATCATCGCCGAAACGGGCGCGGGACAACACGGCGTCGCGACGGCCACCGTTTGCGCCCTCTTCGGACTCGAGTGCATCGTCTACATGGGCGAGGAGGACATGCGCCGCCAGCGCTTGAATGTTTTCCGCATGCGCCTGCTCGGGGCAAAGGTGGTGGGCGTTCAAAATGGGAGCCGCACGCTGAAGGACGCCATCAGCGAGGCCATGCGGGATTGGGTTACCAACGTCGGCAGCACCCATTATCTGCTGGGCTCCGCGCTGGGCGCGCATCCTTATCCCATGATGGTCCGTGATTTTCATCGGGTGATCGGCGAGGAAACGCGCGGCCAGATTCTGGAGCGGGAGCATCGCCTTCCGGATTCGATCTTCGCCTGCGTCGGCGGCGGAAGCAACGCCATCGGGATGTTTCACCCTTTTCTCGCGGACCAAGGCGTGCATCTGATCGGCGTGGAGGCGGGAGGCCGGGGCGCGGAACTGGGCGCGCATGCCGCTCGATTCTCCGGTGGATCGCCGGGCGTCTTGCATGGGGCTTACAGCTATCTTCTGCAGGACGCGGATGGCCAGGTGGCGCTCACGCATTCGGTATCCGCCGGACTCGATTACGCGCTGGTGGGTCCCGAACATGCCTGGCTGCGGGATCAGGGCCGCACCGAATACGTCTCGGTCACGGATCAGCAGGCTCTTGAGGCGGCCCGAACTCTGGCGCGCACCGAAGGCATCATACCCGCGCTCGAATCGGCTCACGCGGTGGCCGAAGCGCTGCGCCGCGCACCATCCGCTGAAAATCAGCTCTTCGTAATCAATCTGTCCGGACGCGGCGACAAGGATACCGACATTTATCGAGAGAATCTGAAGGACCTGGATGAGCCAGACCAGAATCGGCCGGCTCTTTGAGCGCTTGCGAGCCGAGCACCGGCCCGCGCTGATCGCATACATCACGGCGGGCGATCCGACGCCGGATCGGACCCCAGCGTTGGTCGCGGCGCTCGAGCGCGGCGGCGCGGATCTGATCGAGCTCGGAGTTCCCTTCTCCGACCCGATCGCCGACGGTCCGGTGATCCAGCGCGGCAGCGACCGCGCGCTGAAGGCCGGCACAACGGTCGCGAAGGTCCTCGACATCGCGGCCCAGATTCGCGCGCGGTCCGAGATCCCGCTGGTGCTGTTTACTTACCTGAATCCGGTGTTGCGCTACGGACTGGAGAAACTGGCCCGAGACGCGGTGGCGCACGGAATCGACGGCTGCCTCATGACCGATCTTAGCGTGGAAGAAGCGGGACCTTATACCGCCGCGATGCGCGCAGCGGGCCTGGATACCGTATTTCTAGCCGCCCCCACCAGCACTCCGCGGCGATTGGAACTGGTTGCCCGGTATTCGAGCGGTTTCGTCTACCTGGTCTCGAGAACCGGCGTGACGGGCGAGCGCAGCACGATGTCCGATGCCGTCGGCCCGTTGGTCCAGGCCATGCGAAAGGTGACCAAGCTTCCGTTGGCGGTCGGATTCGGAATATCGACGCCCGATCAGGTGCGGGCGGTGGGGGAAATTTCGGACGGCGTGGCGGTGGGCAGCGCGTTCGTCTCAGTGATCGAGCAGAATGCCGGCAACAGCGAATTGGAGGCCAAGCTGGAAGCTCTGGCCCGGCAACTCGCCGGTGGTTTACCATCGAAGAACCCATGAGCATGGAAAGGCTCGCCGAATGCCGCCGGAAGATCGACACTCTCGATCTCCAACTGCTGACGCTGTTAAACGAACGCACGCGAATCGTGGAAGAGATCGGCCGCGTCAAGCACGCCCTGTCGCTGCCGATATACGAGCCGAGGCGCGAGGATCAGGTGTTCGCGAATGTCACCGGCCATAACTCCGGCCCATTATCGGCCGAAGCTGTGAAACGCGTTTTCGAGCGTATCATCGACGAGATGCGCAACATCCAAAAAGACAAGATGCTCTGATCTCAGCTCGTATGGTCCAGAATGATCTTCCACTCACCCTTGGCTTTTTGAAAAATCAGCGTGAAGATCCCGCTCGCTTCCCCACCTCCGGCCGACGAACGGTCCAGATGGAAATGCCCGATCACGACCGCGTGCTCCGGACCGAGCGGCCGGATCTCCAGATCAGAAAACTTAAGCGTCCCCATGCTCTCGCGCGTGGGGTAGCGTTTCTTATAATTTTCCAAAACCTGCGCGTGGCCCTTTGTTACCGTGGCGCCGACGAAGGTGGTCGATTCCGAATCGTCATACCCGGCCATAAAGCCGGGGATGTCGCCTCGATTCCAGGCCGCCACCTGGGCGTCCATTACGGCACGAATGTCTTTGTCTGGAGAAGCCGCGAGAACCGGTAGCACCATGAGCAATGGAAGCAAGCGCGTCATACCAAGCAGTTTACTAGTGAAACGGCGCGGGCCGCTTCCAAGGCGTGGTAAAAATGAGCTATGGTACGACCTGATTCAGTATTAACCTCCTGGAAGTCAATCCGAGAGGACACGGCCCAAGCAGTGGAGGACTTCTCCGCCCAGGACCTGGAATACAAACCGTCCCCCGATCTGATGACCTTCGGCGCGATCGCGCGGCACGTCCTGGAGGCCGGATATGGCGTGACAGGAATGCTGCTGGAAGGCGTCGTAGATATGACTACGCCGCAGTTTCGGGAGACGATTGGCAAGTACGTAGCGGAGCTGCCCAAGACCGAAGGGGCCGGCGCCTTGGCCCACGAATTGAGGCACGCTATGGAAAAGAGGCTTGCGCAGCTCGCCGCGCAGCCCCCCGATTTCTTCGCCGCCGAAATCACGCGCTTCGACAAACAGCGGGTTACGCGCCTGGAAATGCTGCAGGGCCTCAAGGAGCACGAGCTTACTCATCGATCCCAACTTTTCTTGTATCTTCGATTAAAGGGCATCGTGCCGCCCACCACTCGGCGGCGGCTGGCTCAAGCCAGCGCGTAGCTCACCGGAGGAAAGTGATGGTCAACTGTCCCAATTGTGACGCGGTGATTGACCTGGATGAAGACGAGCTGGACGAGGGTGACACGCTGACCTGCGAAGAATGCGGCGCTGATCTCACTATCACCGGCCTCGATCCCTTGGAGGTCGAAACCACCGAAGACGAAGAGGAAGACGAGGAAGAGGACGACGAGGACTTCGATTACGACGAGGATGAGGACGAGGATGAGGAGGAAGAAGAAAAGGAAGAAGATTGGCATTAGTCTGGCGCTTTTGCTGATCGCGATGTCTCCCGCGACGGTTCTAGGACAGAGAAATAAGGCTGACTCCGGGAGCTACGCAATCGTGGCGGGCACGGTATTTCAGGAATCGGGTTACGCTCTGCCGAACGCGCAAATCACGCTCGTCCCCGGCCCTCAGGGAAGCAGCTCACAGGGCGGCAAAGCCAAGAAGCTCGACGCTGTCTCCAACGCGCGCGGAGAATTCGCATTTCGCGTACCTTCTGGGCCCATGCGTTACATCGTCAAGGTGAAGGCCAAGGGCCACGAAAGCCAGGAGAAGGCAGTCGACCTCCACGGCGATGAGCGCATGGATCTGACGTTCCAGATGGAACCGGAATCGAAGAAATAAGCGGCAATGCAATGGAGAATCGCCGGCTCGCTTTGTATTCTCGCCGCACTGGCAACCCACGGAATAGTTGGCCAGGGCAAACGCTCCAACGAACGCGCCAACGAGGATACGAACACACGCGAAGTGCGCGGAGTTGTGACCGACGCTATGGGCCAACCCGTGGCCAAAGCAGTGGTACAACTGAAGGACACCAAATCATTGCAGATCCGCTCCTTCATCACCGATCCCGATGGCTCCTATCATTTCGCGGGGCTCAACACCAACGTGGATTACGAATTGAAGGCGGAACATGATGGCCATGCCAGTTCTTCCAAGAGATTGAGCGTGTTCAATTCCAAGAGGACCGCCACCCTCAATCTAAAGTTGAAGAGAAACTGAGGACCGGCGCTGGCTCCCCCACCTCACGCCGACGCTCCTGCCCTGCTCGACTTCCGCGACGTGTCCGTCATGCGCGGAGACCGGCTCGTTCTCGACGGCCTTAGCATTCGCATTGAGACCGGCGAACACGTGGCCATTCTTGGCCCGAACGGCTGCGGCAAATCCACGTTGATCAAAACCATCACGCGTGAGTGTTATCCGCTGGCCCGCGCCGGTGCATCGCTGACGATTCTCGGCCGGGAGATTTGGAATATTTTCGAGCTTCGCGCTCTGCTCGGAATCGTGTCGAACGACCTGATGAGCACTTGCACACGTGAGATCACGTGCCTCGAAGCCGTCCTATCGGGATTTTTCAGCAGCATCGGTATTCAGCCCTATCATCACGTCACCGCGGAAATGCTGGGGAAAGCGCGCGCCGTGTTGGAACTGCTGGAGATCCCCCACCTGGCGGACCGTGAAATGACCGCCATGTCTTCAGGCGAAGGCCGCCGCGTGCTGATCGGCCGCGCGTTGGTGCATGATCCCCAGGCGCTGCTGCTGGATGAACCGAGCAACAGCCTGGATCCCCACGCGGCCCTTGAACTGCGCCGGCTGTTGAGCAAGCTGGCCCAATCCGGAATCGGCATTCTGATGGTCACTCACCACCTTCCCGATATCATTCCTGAAATCGGGCGCGTGGTCTTGCTAAAGGACGGCCGCGTGTTCGCCGATGGAGACAAGCATGACTTGCTCACCGAAGGCCGTTTGTCGGAGCTATTCGGCCTCGCGATTCACCTGACCCGCTCGAACGGCTATTATCATTTGTGGTAAATCCCAATGCTGGGCAGAATGTTTCAGGATTTGCGCTACGCCGTCCGCATGCTGGCACGCAGCCCGGCCTTCACCGCCGTCGCCGTGCTCACGCTCTCGCTCGGAATCGGCGCAAATACGGCGATCTTCAGCGTGGCGAACTCCGTTTTATTCCGGCCGCTGCCCTATAGAGACCCCAGCCGCCTGCTGATTGTAACCAACCGGCGCGGCCCAAATCGCCGTTCTTTCTCTTACGGCCGCGCCGCGTTTATCGACAAACATAGCAACAGCTTTGCCGGATTCGCTCCGTTTGTCACCGAGAATTTCAATCTGACCGGGCGCGGCGACCCTGAACTGCTGCCGTCCGCGCGCGTGGCCTGGAACTTTTTCGATGTTCTGGGCGTGCGGCCCGTGCTGGGGCGCGCCTTCCGGATCGAGGAGGATCAGCCGGGCGCCCAGCCGGTTGTCGTCATCAGCGACTCACTCTGGAAACGGCGCTTCGGCGGCGATCCGTACGCGATCGGCCAATCGCTCGCGCTCGATTCCATTGATACCACCATCATCGGAGTGATGCCGGTGGATTTTGAATTTGCACCGCTCGGCCGCGCGACCGATATTTGGTCCACGCGCACGTTTGAGACCAATGCTCTTTCTGCCCAACAGGCGCGGGCCGGCGCCACGTACCTGATTGCGCTCGCGAGGTTGAAGTCCAGCCAGCCGCTCGACCAGGCGCGGGCTGAGATGCGCGTACTCGACGCGTTGTATCGGCGCGACAACGCCACGTCCTCCGATGCCGACCCCCAACAAGGCATCAGCTTAGACCCGGTGCAGGAAATTATGGTTGCCAACGTCCGCACCGCGGTTCTCGTGCTATTCGGCGCCGTTGGGCTGGTGCTCCTGATCGCATGCGCGAACCTGGCCAGCCTGCTGTTATCCCGCTCGCTCGCGCGCCGCAAAGAGATTGCGATACGCAACATATTGGGCGCAAGCCCCGCCGGAATTATCCGCCAATTGCTGGCCGAGAGCGTGCTGATCGCGATGCTGGGCGGAGGCGTGGGTCTGGCGCTGGCCGGAATCACCACGCGCGCGGTTTCCCGACTTTCCCCAGTGATCCTGCCGCGAATCAATCCCATCCACGCGTTGGATTTCCAGGTGATTCTATTCACGTTGGCAGTATCGCTTATCACCGGCATTCTGTTCGGCCTGGCCCCCGCGCTGCAGCTTTCCAATACCGATCTCCAAGGGGTCCTGCGCGACGAGGGCCGCGGCGTCACTGGAGGCAAGTGGCGCAACCTGGCGCGCAACCTGCTCGTGGTCGCGCAGATCGCGCTGTCGATGACCTTGGTGATCTCCGCCGGTTTGCTGATGCACAGCTTCGTGAGGCTTCAGAACGTCAGTGTGGGTTTCAATCCGGATCACGTTCTCCTGATGAACCTGACCCTGCCGCCCGCCCGCTATTCCAGCCGCGCCCAGATCTCCGGATTCTTCGATCGCGTTTTGGAACAAGTGGAGGCGTTGCCGGGCGTCCGTTCCGCGGCGGTATCGTCCGCTCTCCCGCTCAGCCCCACGCATTATTTGTCCGTTCTTCCGGAGGGACATCCGGAAGTGCCGCTGCCCCAACGGCCGTTGCTGTCCATGCAGGCTATCAGTCCGTCATTCTTTGCGACCATGGGAATTCCGCTGCATCGCGGACGCGTCTTCACGCCGCGCGATAAAGATGGCGCGCCACCGGTGGGAATCGTGAATGCAGTCTTTGCGCGCCGCTTCTGGCCGAACCAGGACCCAGTCGGCAAACATGTTCTGCTGTCCAGTTCGCCACAGCCTGTGGAGATTGTGGGCGTGATCGGCAATGTGAAAAATGTGCGCATGGCCGTAATCACGACGCCCGAGCTCTACTTACCCTTGACCCAGCGCTCGGCCCAATCCTTGAACCTGATTGTCCGGTGCGACGGCGATCCGCTCGGCCTGGCAACCCCGGTCCGCGCCCGAATCCTCTCGATCGACCCGGACCAGCCCGTCACCAACGTCCGCAGCATGGATCAGCACCTGGCGGACTCGATTGCTCAAAACCGCTGGACCACGTGGCTGATCGTGATTTTCTCGTCGGTGGCGATGCTGGTCGCGACCGTCGGGCTTTACGGATTGATCGCATATTCCGTCGCCCAACGCACCCAGGAGCTGGGTGTGCGGCTGGCGCTGGGCGCGGCCCCCTCAAGACTCATGGGCTCCGTAATCGGCCACGGACTTCAGCTGGCCGTGGCCGGGGTTCTGCTTGGCGCGGCGGCTGCCTGGGTGTCCACGCGCGCTCTTCAAAGCCTGCTCTTCGAGGTCGGCCCCACGGACCCATGGACATTTCTAGCGTCGGCTCTGTTATTCATCCTGGTCGCCCTGGCCGCCACCTATGTTCCGGCACGCCGGGCCGCCGACCTGGATCCAGCCGACGCCCTGCGTCACGATTAGAATTCGAGCTTAGCGATCAGCTGATTTAGGTTCGATTCTTCCGCGCCCTTTTGCTTCTTCAGATCGCTCTCACGATCCCGCAGCGAGGCCAGATGCGTTTCCTTGGCCGCCAGTTGACGCGCGTAGTTCTGCACCTGGTCCTGTTGGCCGCTCACCTGGTTCAAGCTCTGGATGTTCTGCCGGATCCGCGTCTCGTCGTTCGTCGCGCTGGTGATGTCGGCTGCCACTTGCCGAACCTGCCCATCCAGATCGGCGATCCGGCTCTTGGCATCGATAATCTGCTGCAGCGCGCGGCGGCCGGCATCCGAGATGGCTTTGTTTTGCACGTAGCTTCCCAGCACGTCCGGCGTCAAGCTGGACAGCGAGGTGCTCGAATCGTACACACGTTCTTCGGCCACCGGAAACTTTTCAGTGGAGTCCGGACCCAGCTTCACTTCGAACCGATACGCATTCACCGTGGTCTCGCTCGGCTTCTGGTTGATGACGTTGAATTCGGACCGCTTGGCTTGTTCGATCACCAGCGTTTTCGGTTTCTTATCGGCATTGCGGATGGTGTACGTTTTGGTCTCTTCCGCCGCGGTGCGAGCCATGAGCACGCCGCGATTGACATGAATCTCGCGCACCGTCGAGCGCGTGGAATCGAATTGCGTGGTGACGCGAGTGCCCAGATCCACCGCGTAGCTGATCAGCCGTTTGTCGCCGGCCTTGAGCGTGGCCATCAGAGCTTCGCCGGCATAGCTCGGACCGTCGAACACCGTGATCGGTCCGCCATCCAGCGTTTTCCCCGTGGAATTGGTGAGTTCCGCCGCATTCATGGGGTGCTCCCCGTAGCTCTCCGAGTAAATCAGCAGCTTGCGCGAGCCGATCTCCTGTTGCAGGAACGGCAGCATCACCGATTCTTCTTTCTTCACGGTCACCGGCGCAGCGAAGCGGTATTCGAAAAGCTCGCCGAGTTCCTCCGCCAAGACGTCCATGGCAACGGTGCTGGGCGAGAAGTCGCGGCCATTTTCGGGGGCGCCCGTAACCAATACGGACTCCGCGGATAGCGCACCCATGCTTTGCTTCATGGCTCGCGACTGCACACGGTTAAGCACTCCCGCCGGTGGTGGCGACGGCATCGGCGCACCTCCGGCGACGCCTCCAATCACGCCGCCCGAGTAAACCACCGGACCAGCCGCCCGATCCTCCGGAAGTTCCACCGTCTGGCGCGGTACGTACTTCGGCTCGTACAGCTTGCTGATAAACGATACCGGGCGTCCGGACACCACCGCCAGCCGAACGTTCGTCCAATCCTCGCCGGTAGTATTGTCGATGATGGCCCAGCCTTCCAAGATCGGCTGAGGCTTCTCGCCGAAAATGAGCCGGTAGCTGGATTTCCAAACCGGTGTCGGAAGCATGTAACTGGCCCCAATCTGCCGTTCTTTGGCTTCCGACGAATCGATGTAAATACTGCGCATCAGCTGCGAGCGCGACTGGTTCACCACCGCCAGATAGTCCTTGATCTCGGCCTGCAGCTTGGGATCCGCGAAGCGGATCGCGCCCGCGGAACCCAGATCGAAGGTTCGCAATTCGCCAGAATCGAGCAAAAGCACCAGTTGCTCTCGCTCCCCGCGTTTGTCGTCACCCGCTACCAATCGGCCGCTGACGATAGTGCCATCCACGGTCTCAGCGCCAAACTTGATCTCGACCTTTGCACCCTTCATCTGATCCATGAACAAGGCCAGTGAAGCTTGCTTACTTACGTCGAATGGAAAGTCTGCTAGCTTTTCTCTGAGAGTTTCGCTCGAATCGTAGCGGAGGCCGCTCACCTTCCCTCCATTCCGATCTTCCACCGTAAGCGATTTCAGCACATCGTCCATGTAGGACGCTTTGAAATCCAGGCGCGCCGATTCGCCGGGCCCGAGCGTACCGGAGCGCTCGAAATAACCCACGCCGCTCTTATAGAGAATCACCTCGCGGATCGGGAGGTCGGCCGCGAATGCGCCGGCCGCCAGCATGCCGGCCAACAGGAACGATAGTTTCATAGATGCCTCACCTGAGAAATGTCACTCGAAGCTCGGTCCTTTCACCTTAGACGGCCTGGTAATCCAAAATGTGCCCGCGCCGCCTTATTCGCCCATCACCTTGATAATGACTCGTTTGGGGCGCTGGCCGTCGAACTCCGCGTAGTAAACCTGCTGCCATGGCCCGAAATCGAGTTTTCCCTCAGTCACCGGAACGATCACCTGATGGTGCACCAGCAGGCTCTTCAAATGAGAGTCGCCGTTGGTCTCGCCGGTACGATGATGTCGGTAATTCTCACGAAAAGGCGCCAGTTTTTCGAGCCACTCGTCGATGTCTGCGATCAGCCCGTCCTCGGCATCGTTCACCCATACCCCGGCCGTAATGTGCATGGCCGAAACCAGGATCATTCCTTCTCGAATGCCGCTCTTTCGAAGCGCGGAGTTCACCTGTTCGGTAATGTTGATGTACTCGCGATGCCGTTTGGTATTGAAGACAATGTGTTCGGTGTGGAAGCGCATACGTGTCGATCATAACGGAAGGCCGCGCCCGGTTCCGTGGGAACGCGCTATGCTTGGGACGGTGCACAAACTCGGTTGAAGGCGCTAATCGTCGGCGCTTCGCTGGCGATTGGTTTCGCTCTGGCGCAAAGTCCGCCTGATCCGCGTACCCAATACAATCAGGAACAACCGCCGGCTCCCGGCCAGCCCGAAGAGCAGCAGCCGTCCGAGTTGTCCTATGACGGGCCGTCCATCCTGAGCCGAGACCCGCTCGCAAAGAAAAGCCACGCCGGAAAGCTGCTGGATTTCCGATTCTATGCCGCGATTACCGGCGTATATGACTCGGGCCTCACGCCCCCGGCGAACGCGCCATCGGCTTCCAGCAGTACTCCTGGCTACGGTGTTGAAGCCGGATTCGGATTCAGCGCCACACGTCAGACCGAGCATGCTCAACTCAGCATCGAATATCGAGGCAGCTTTCGCGAATACGCCCGCGATATGCTCTTCAACGGCACGGACCAGTTTCTGAGCCTGGCCTACGGTCTCGAATTCCACCAGCACCTCACACTGGACCTCAAGGAAAAAGCCGGCACAACCACGCTCGCCAACGGCGAATTCGCATACCTGCCGATCACGAATGCGGACCTCTACGGCGTGCCATCCAATGAGCTATTCGACAGCCGCACCAACTATTCGGAATCGCAAGTAGACCTCGCGTGGGAAAGAACGGCGCGTCTAATGTTCGATTTCGGAGGCCAGGGATTCATCGTCCGGCGAGACTACCTCGCGTTGGCCGGGCTCAACGGTTACAGCGCGCATGCCGGGGCCGCGTACCGGCTCACGCGCGATCAAACCGTCTCGGCGAACTACAAATATACTCACTTCGACTTCCCGGGCGCCTACGGCGATGCCACGCTCGAAACCGCGGCCATCCAATATTCCATCGCGCTAAGCCGCCATCTCGGTCTCGCGTTGCGGGCCGGGGGCGATCGCGTCGACGTCCGGGGTTTGACCGACGTCACGCTTGATCCGGCCATCGCCGCAATTGTCGGCCAGAACGTCGCGTTGGTCACGTTCCTCCATGTGCTCTACGTTCCCGAGCTCGGCGTCGAGCTGGTGCAGCACTTCCATCGATCATCCTTACGCTTGGCTTTCTCCGACGGTATTTCGCCGGGCAATGGCATCTACCTGACGTCGCGCCAAACCGCTGCCACGATGGGATATTCTTATATTGGCTATCGTCGGCTGGCTATGTCGGCGAACGCCGGTTTCAATCAACTATCCAGCATAGGCCAAGCCTTGGGAAAGTACACCAACCTGCAAGCCGGCGGCGCCATCAGCTATGAGATCATGCGAGCCACGCACTTGGAGATGCGCTACGACTATCGGCACTATACTACCCAGGACTCGTTTTATAAGATGAATTCAAACCGCGTGAGCCTGGGACTGGCGTACGGCCCCGGGGACACTCCACTCCCGGTCTGGTAAGCGTGGCTGCCGCAAGCATCCTACTGGTGGAAGACGAGCTGCCGCTCTTGCAGCTGGTCCAGAAATACCTCGAGCGGCAAGGTTTTGAAGTGGATCCGCATTCCACCGCAGTCTCCGCGCTTCAAAGTTTGGAGCAGTCGCCGGATCGCTACGACCTGGTAATGGCCGACCTCGGTCTGTCGGATATCCGCGGCGATGAGCTGTTGATGAAAATGCTCGAAATCCAACCCGATCTCCTGGGTTTGATCTGCAGCGGCTCGGAATTCTTCGTGTCCAAGTTTCCGCCTTCCATTCAGCATCGGGTCGCGTTTCTTCAAAAGCCTTTTTTGCCGAAAGAGCTGGCGGCCACCATCCAGCGGCTCCTGGCAAAACGCAACCCGACAACTCCCAAAAGCTAGCAGATCCCGCTATTTCGCCAGCGCCGCCAGCGTATGATGCAGCTTCTCCGAGAAATCCTCGCCGGACTCGGTCCACAACCTCCGCTTCTCCACCGGCAGACCGTCGTCTCCATCGTGTACCAGCTTAAGCAGGCTCTTGATGTTGGATTGGACCATCCGCAGGCTGTTCTCGAGTTCAGGCCGAGGAAGAAAGTTCGCATCGATGCCGAAATCGATACCCAGGTCCCCGTCGTCCTCGTGTTCAAACTCGGGACCGAAGCAGCACAGCGCGACGCGCGTGGGTGTGAGCTTCCAATCGGCGTCGAACTGCCATAGGTCCCACCACGTTTCCAGCCGATAGCAGGAATCCGGGTTTGCGAAATCCTTGGCGGCGGCTAGAACGTCGTCCGGCTGAAGGGGCGGCGGAAACGCTACTTCGAGGACGATCGGTTCGTTGTAGTTCACCGCAATCACTTTGAAGGTGGACGCCTGTTGCGCCAGCCGCGAGAACGGAAAAATGCTCAGCAGCTTTCCGTAATGCCGCAGCATGTTCTGATCGTTGAAGTTCCGCAGCCAATACGAGAGATAAAGTTGGTCGGCCATGGTTGGTCTTAATGGTTCTTCTTATCTGTTACCATCGTACTGACTTTCTTGCTGAAATCGCCGCTACTCGCCATCTTTCTGATCGTTTCCGTCGATGTCTTGGGCCTCACCATCATCCTGCCGCTGCTCCCGTTTTATGCGGAGAAACTGGGCGCAACGCCGGCCGTGGTGGGCTTGCTGGTATCCACTTACGCGCTGTGCCAATTGGTCGCCGGACCCATCCTCGGCCGGATGTCCGATCATACCGGCAGGCGTCCTCTCCTGCTGGTCAGCCAGATCGGCACGTTCATCGGCTTTCTGATTCTGGCTTACTCGCGCGTGCTGTGGCTGGTTTTTTTATCGCGAGTGATCGACGGTTTAACCGCCGGCAATCTCTCGCTCGCGCAAGCCTACATCTCCGACGTCACCAAGCCGGAAGATCGGGCAAAATCCTTCGCGCTGATCGGCATCGCCTTCGGAATGGGCTTCCTGGCAGGCCCCGCTATCTCGGGATTTCTTTCGCAATACAGTTATCAATACCCCATCTTCGCTGCCGCCGCTCTATCCGCCACCAGCATTCTCTGCACGTATTTCCTGCTGCCGAAGTCGGAACCGGCCCACACCTCCGATGACGCGACGCCTCGCAAGTTCACTGTGCTCGACTGGGGCAACTACTTCCGCTACTTCCGGACGCCCGGTCTCGCGCCGCTGCTGTGGCAGTTCCTGGCCTTCGCGCTTACGTTCTCGCTGTTCATGACCGGCTTCCCTCTTTTCGCGGAAAGGCGCTTCGTCTGGCAGGGCCGCCCGTTCGGCCCGAAAGAGGTCGGGTATGTGTACGCGTATCTCGGCTTCCTGGGCGTGATTCTGCAAGGCGGACTGATGGGACGGCTGGTGAAAGCTTTCGGCGAAGTGAACCTGGTGCGCGCTGGATTCTTTTTCGCCATGATCGGATTGGCCGTACTCGGATTCACGTATGGCATCCCGCTGCTGCTGGTGGTGGCCGCGGCCGCCTCAATCGGAACGGGCATGAATCGCCCCGCCTTGACCAGCCTGATCACCCAGAAAGCCGCGCGCTCCGAGCAAGGCGTGGTGTTAGGACTAACCCAATCGCTGAATTCGATTGCTCAGATCTGCGCCCCGGCGTTGGCCGGCCTTTTAATCGATCATTCCCTGTTGGCCACCTGGGCTCTGGTCGCTGCGGCAATCAGCGGCGTGGCGCTGTTTCTGTAGAGTTACTTCTCCGTCAACGCCGCCACACCCGGCAATTCGATTCCCGACAGAAATTCGAGCGAAGCTCCGCCGCCGGTCGAAATATGCGAAATCTTGTCCGCCACCCCCGCCGACTTAATGGCTTTCTCGGAATCGCCGCCGCCCACCACCGACACTGCGCCGGACTCTGCCACTGCCTTGGCAAGCGCCACCGTTCCTCGATCAAACGGCGGCATTTCGAACACGCCCATCGGCCCGTTCCAGATAATGGTCTTGGCTTTGGCAATCACGGCGCAGTACTCTTCGATGGTCTTGGGACCAATATCGACGCCCATGCTATCGTCCGGGATGCGCGCCGCGACATGATTCTCCGCCCCGGCCTTCAGCTCGCGAGCCACCGCATGATCCTTGGGCAGCACCAGCTTGTCGCCGGCGCGCGCCAGCAATTCTTTAGCGAGATCCACCTTATCGTCCTCCACCAGTGATTTCCCCACCGGCTCCCGTTGCGCTTTGAGAAAGGTGTAGGCCATCGCGCCGCCCACCAACAGGCGATCAACAATCTTCAGCAGATTTTCGATCACCTCAATTTTGTCCGAAACCTTGGCGCCTCCGAGAATCGCGACCGACGGCCGGTCTGGATGCTGGGTGACCCTGGTAAGATACGCAAGTTCCTTGTCCATCAGCAATCCCGCGGCGGCTTGCGGAACAAAGTGGATCATCCCCACCGTGGAAGCGTGCGCCCGGTGCGCCGACCCGAATGCGTCGTTAACATACACATCGCACAGCGCCGCCAGCTTCCTCGAAAAACCCGGATCGTTCTTCTCCTCCTCCGGATGAAACCGCAGATTCTCCAGCAACAGGACGCTCCCCGGAGCGGGACGCATCTTTTCCACTTCCATTCCGATGCAGTCCGGTGCCATCGCCACCGGCTGCCCCAGCAGTTCGCTCAACCGAGCGGCCACTGGCTTCAGGCTCATTTCCGGATTCGGTTTGCCCTTGGGACGGCCGAGATGACTCGCCAGAATAACGGCCCCGCCCTGATCCAGCACATAGCGAATTGTCGGCAAGGACGCGCGAATCCGCTTGTCGCTCGTGATCTCCTGCCCGCCGGGCGCCAGTGGAACATTGAAATCCACGCGAATAAATACGGTCTTGTTTTTCAACTGCAAGTCGCGAACAGATAGTTTTGGCATCGTTGCGTTAGAGATCTTAGCACTCATCCGCCGGTAGTGTCTCAGTTTGAATCTCAGGATTGGGAAGCGGACCTCTGGTCATTGGTCACACCTACAACGCTGCGCGCAGATACCGTCCAACCCCACCTCAGCGCGACGCCGGCTCAAGCTATTCTGAAGAACGTGGGAGGGGGATTTGCAGCATGGCAAAACTTGTCTACGGATTGAGCCAGTCCCTTGATGGCTATGTCGACCACATGAAGCTTGGGCCGCCTGCACCCGCGGCCTTCCGTCACTTCATCGGCCTGGTGCGCGGCGCGACGGGCCTCATTTACGGTCGCCGCACGTACGAGATCATGCGTTATTGGGACGAAGATCTTCCTGATTGGGACGCGGAGGATCGCGAGTTCGCGGTGGTGTGGCGGAGCCAGCCGAAGTGGGTCGTGTCGCGTTCCCTCAAGTCCGTTGGCCCCAACTCGACGCTTGTCGCGGATGACTTCGAGATGGTGATACGCAGGCTAAAGGCTGAGCTGGCTGGCGAGATTCAAGTTGCCGGACCAGTCCTGGCGCAAAGCTTGACCGAGGCCGGTCTTATCGATGAGTATCGACTCTATCTACGCCCCGTCGTGTTTGGTGGTGGCCAGCCATTCTTCGCCGGCCCCCGGCCGCCGCTCCACCTGGTGGCCAGCGATTTAATCGCCGATGACTTGATTCGGTTGACGTACGTTCCTGCTTAATCGCGCGATTCGCCCGACGGACTGCGCTCAGAAATTCAAACTGAGACGCTACCCATCCGCCGGGCGCCGAAATACGTAGGGTCAAGGGCCCTCAGCGCACGCTGATCGTTCCGAGGTTGCTTCCCGCTCCGGCAACGGCCACTTGCAATGGATAACTGCCCGCAGCCAATTGAGGAACCACAATGTTCACCTGATAAAGTCCCACGAAACCAGGCGCCAGCCCCGCGAATTGTATCGGAGCGGATTGCCCGCCAATGGTCGCAGTGATTACGCCAGTCGCCCGGGACAGAGGACTCGAAGGAGCGGCTACGCCAGATGCCACGGGATTATCCACCGCGCCGAGGCCGGTAAGATACACCGCCATCGCGCTTCCGGAGGCAGCCGGCTGGTTAGGTCCGTTCACGCTGCCGTCCTGGTTCACGGCCGCAGCCTGATTTCCATTGATCAGGAACAATCCGGGAGCAGCGGCCTGCGCCACGAAGGTCCCGATGCCCACCGCGTTTCCCGCGACGTTGACGGAAATCGTCGCACCTCCGAGGGGGGTACCGAAGGGAACCTGGGCGTTGATCTGTCCGGCCGAGGCAAAAATCAACGGAACCGCGGTGTTGTTGATGTCGACAGACGCACCGCCGAGTTCAAAGGGCAGCGGAAAGCTACCGGCCGGTTGAGTCATTTGCGCTAGGCCCGAGCCATACAAGCTGACGATGGATCCGGGCGCCGCAATGTTCTGCTGCCCGCTAGCCGCATTCTCCACGCTCAAGGAAGCGAACAATCCGTACACAACCAGCGCGTTCTCGGTGCTTGCATAAACCTTCCCGTTCGCAACGATGGGAACGGAAAATTTCACGTAGCCGCCCAGGGCGTCGCGCGAGCCGTTTTGATTGCTGTTGTAAAGCTCGTTCCCGAGGTTCGAAGCATCATAAGCGTGCAGGATTCCGGACGCCTCCAGAATCCACACGATACCGTTGGATGTGCCGTTCGCCGAGATGGTTGGAACACATCCGGGGAAACCGAAACTCTCCGGCGACTGCGACGCGGGCGTCCCCGCAAGCGTGGCGTTTGATATCGCAAAGGCCTTCAGGCTGTCACCCGCGCCGCAGAAGTAAACCCTCTTGTTGAAATAGGCGGGCTTGCCGAACAACCCTCCGATAGCGTCCGCGATCGAATCCACGATCTGGCTGTCCGATCCGGACTGCCAGTGGCCTAAATTATCGCGGTCCAGCACGTAAATCCGGCCTTCCTTCCCTGCCCCGGCCATCAAGTGCGGATTGGCGGCGCTTCCGGCTTCGTCCCCAACAAAAGCGACTCCGGCCGATCCAACGTCAAGATCGGCTGGATTGAGCTGGTTGAAATTGAAGGGCGTGAAATAGTCCGCGAGCTTCAACCCGCCCGTACTCGAAAGCCGAGTGAAACTCTCGCCCACATCGGCGCCGCCGCTTTCCATATCGAATGTTCCATTGCCGGCCACCAGGTAGATATTTCCCGCGGCATCCGCGGCGGGCGCCGCACCGCCTCCCCAGAACGAGCCTTCGTTGCCATTGGGTGTGTTGTTATACACCGATACTTGCTGGAGCGTCGCGACGTCGTAACCGATCAGCCAGCCATGGTATTGGCCGATGTCACAATGCGAGGACCAGGCCGTGTACACAAGGCCGTTGAGAAGCAGCAGCCCCGGCCGTTGCTTGTAGTCCTTCGGCGCAAAAACCAGCGTGCTGCCGCCTTCTCCAGTTCCCGGATACGAGGCCTGGATCACCACCGGACTACCTGCCCTTTCCGCGCCGCTGGTAAGATCCAGTGCATGCAGGCGCTGCACGTAGGAAGCCGTACCACCCGCCGTTTCCTTCGTCATTGCGACCAAGTAAATAGTGCCGCTGGCCGGATCGATCACCGGCGTGCTGGTAATGCCCAATTCCGGCTCAATCTGTCCGCAACCGGTATCGGACGCGGGCAACGTGCTGACGCCGGGCGCTCCCAGAAAGTGAACCACCCAGAGCGGCGATGCGTTCGCGCCCGCGTTGCTATCGGCATCGAAGGCGTAGACGCTATCGTGCTCGGTCGCAACGTAGACCACGTTATGGAAACCCGCGCCGGCAATGTTGACGCCTTGCATGTACAAAGGCTGGCCGTAGAGGACGCCATCCACCGGGTAGGAGAAAAGCTTTCCGAAGCTCGTGGAGTTGACGTTGGCCGAGGTCAACAAACTTTCGCTAAGGTTCTGGCCGGAACGTGTATTGTCGTACTGATAGGTGAGGACATTGACCTGCGCGGCGGCGGGAAGCGTCGCGGCCAACAGAAGGACGCGCAAACGGAATGAATGCTGCATGAACATCCGCCTTCCGCTTTCATTCTAGCTGGCGACTGCGCGTCACACGTTAGTAAGACGGAACGAATATCCCACCATTGCCGCGCTACGCTCTTCGCTGTCGGCTCCCTCACTTCCCCCGGCCGATAAATAAAGCGCCATGGCCCCGATGTTGCCCCGATCGGTTAGAACCCACGCTACCTTGCAGGTATGTTCTCGACCCACCTCAAACAATGCTCGCAAGACAGCTTTACCCAGCCCGCGACGCCGGTGCGTCGGCGCGATGCCAACTTCATTGATCCACAGCTCCGGCGGCTTATCGGGATGAATATAGTGGACTCCCGACGCGAACCCGACCACCAGCCCGTCGTCGATCGCCACGGCGATATGATGTCGAGCGTCTTCCAGAAATTCCCTCGTCAGGGCCGCGTCGATCGGGTTATCGAAGACTTCTTCGGCAACGTTCATCAGAACGCTATCATCGCCGGGCCCCAATATTTTGATTTGAATCGCCATAACTGATAAGATAGTGGACGTACAGCAACGCCCACGCGTAAGCGTGGGCGTTTTCTTTTTTGGAGGACTTTACAACAAAAGGAGGCTACATGACGCCTGATCAACCGCCGGGGCGAATCGAAACGCTCAACGGCATACAACTCTACTTCGAAGTGCATGGAAGCGGTGAGCCGCTTCTATTGCTGCACGGTTTCTCAGGTTCCAGCCAGGATTGGCCGCCCCTCACCGTTGGATGGTGCCCCGACTTCCAGCACATCCTGTTGGACCTCCGCGGCCACGGACGCTCCAGCATCCTGTCGCAGCCATTCCGCCACGACGAAGCCGCCGCGGACGTCCTCGCCCTGCTCGATCACCTCGAAATAAGCGCCTGCAAGGGAGTCGGCATCAGCGGCGGCGGCAACGTTCTGCTGCACATGGCCACCAAACAGCCCGAGCGCGTCAAAGCCATGGTGCTGGTCAGCGCAACGCCTTATTTCCCCGCCCAGGCGCGGCCGATCATGCACCAGTATTCCAATAACTTGCCCGAGGAGCAACGGGAAACCCTGCGCCGGCGTCATCCAGGCGGCGATGCTCAAATCAAGGCCATCCTCGACAGCACCAAGGCATTCGCCGATAGCTACGACGATATGAACTTCACGCCACCGCTCTTATCCACGATTCAAGCCCGCGCCCTGATCGTCCAGGGTGACCGCGATTTCCTTTACCCGGTTGAACTTTCCGTCGAAATGGCGCGAGCGATTCCGCAATCCAGCCTGTGGATTATCCCCGGCGGCGGTCATGGCCCGGTGTTTGGCGAACGATGGCCCGAGTTCCTGAAAACCTCTGCGGCGTTCCTCAAAGCGTGACCTCGTTTAACCTGATAGTAGCGATCATGGTCCGCATTGAAATTGTTAAACAGCCCGACGGCATTGGAGTGCTCCGCTGCACGCGCGCGGATGGCACCGTTACGTGGCAGAAGCAGACCAAGCACGCGGCGCATTTCGCCCTGCATGATCTGACGCACTACGCTGTTGAGACCGTTCTGGGCTATCGGCGTGCGTTCTTCGGGTTGATTGCCGAAGGCTGGGACGTGGACGACACCACCGGCCATGGCCCGCGCGGCGCCCTTCCTCCCGAGGCCCTGGAGGCGGAAAAGATCGTTGGCTTATTCGACGCCGAGCGGGCCTCCGGTGCATCCTGGAACCCCGAAGAGTTCAATGCTTCCCTCGCGCGCCCGCTCACGAACGCCGATCTTGAAAAGATCCGCGAACTCCGCACCACGCTTTTCCACCAATGGTCCGCAATCGCGCCAGGGGAGAAGCTGAAGCTGAAATTCGAACTCAGCGCCCGCCACTATAATGAATAGGGGCAAATTATGACCGGAGCACAAGCCAGAACCACTCATTATCGGGATCTCTACATCGGCGGCGATTGGCGCGCGCCGGCGGGAACCGGATCCATCGACGTTCTCTCCGCATCCACAGAGGAAGTCATCGGGTCGATCCCCGAGGGAACACCCGCGGACGTCGATCAAGCCGCTCGTGCCGCGCGCGCGGCGTTCGATAACGGCTGGAGCCAAACCTCGGTCGCCGAGCGCGCCGACTGGCTGCTCAAGATTTCCGCCGCGCTGAAGGAACGGTCGGATGAGATCGCAAAGACCATCGCCCAGGAAGTGGGCTCGCCCATGTCGATGTCGACGCCCGTCCAGGCCGGGCTGCCGGTGTTGGTCACTGCGTCCTACGCGCAAGCCATCACCGAGATCAAGCTCGAACAGGAGATCGGCAATTCGCTGGTGGTGCGCGAGCCCTACGGCGTGGTCGGCGCCATCACGCCCTGGAATTATCCGCTGCACCAGATCATGGCGAAGGTAGCGCCCGCGCTTGCGGCCGGTTGCACGGTGGTCCTGAAGCCGAGCGAAGTGGCGCCGCTCAATGCGTTTCTGCTGGCCGAAGCCTGTCAGTCGATCGGATTGCCCAAAGGCGTGCTCAACATCGTAACCGGATACGGACCAGTGGTCGGCGAAGCCATCGCTTCCCACCCGATGGTCGACATGGTGAGCTTCACCGGATCCGTCCGCGCGGGAAAACGCGTGGGCGCGCTGGCTGGCGAAGGCATCCGAAAAGTGACTTTGGAACTGGGCGGCAAGTCGGCGTTCATCGTCCTCGATGACGCTCCCTTCGACAAAGCCATCCCAGCCGGAGCGCGTAATTCAATGGCGAATTCCGGCCAGACCTGCTCGGCCTGGACCCGTATGGTGGTTCCGCGCAGCCGCTATCAGGAAGCACTCGATCTGGCCGCGCAAGCCATCGGATCTTTGAAGCTGGGTGATCCCCTGGACACGTCCACACGTCTCGGCCCGCTGATCTCGGCCACGCAGCGCGAGCGCGTGGAGGGCTACATCGCCAAAGGCAAGCAGGAAGGCGCTCGCGTCGTGATGGGTGGCGGCCGGCCCGCTGCGTTCCCCAAGGGCTACTACGTCGAGCCCACCATCTTCGCCGACGTCAATTCGAAGATGACCATCGCGCAGGAGGAGATCTTCGGGCCGGTGCTCTCAGTGCTGCCTTACGACACCGAAGAAGAAGCCATCCGGATCGCGAACGACACAGTGTACGGCCTCGCGGGCGGCGTCTGGTCCGGCGATCCGGATCGAGCCATGCGTGTGGCGCGACGAATCCGAACCGGGCAAGTGGACGTGAACGGCGGCCGGTACAATCCGCTGGCTCCCTTCGGCGGCTATAAGCAATCCGGCATTGGTCGCGAGCTGGGCATGTTCGGTTTGGAAGAATATTTCCAGATCAAATCCATCGCCCGGTAGGAACACGTCCGATAGCAGATACTCGATAAAATGCGCTCAATCGTCGGCTTGGTGCTCAGTGCCTGGCTGTGCTCCGCGCAGGGTCAACTCGCGCACTTCCATCATGTCCACCTGAACGTCACCGACCCGGAAGCAGCTATCAATTTCTACACGTCTAAGTTCGATTGCGAGAAGGCGCGCTTCGCCGGTTTCGAGGACGCCGTTTGGGCGCAGAAATCCTGGCTGCTATTCAACAAGGTCGCGACGCCGCCTAAGTTTGAGATCACGTCCACGATATGGCATATCGGCTGGGGCGCCGAGGACCTGCCGGCCATTTACCGTGATCAACTCGATCACGGCACGAAATTCGAGACACCCATCACCGACATCAGCGACATCGGCGGCGGCAAAACCATGGGCGTTTTCTTCTACGCTGACGTGGATGGCCCGAACCACCAGCTCATCAAGCTGAACACCGCCGATCACCACCATTTCGGCCACATCCATCTGCTCAGCAAAGATCCCATCACGGCGGGCGAATGGTACATCAAGGAATTTGGACTCACGCGCCGTGGCCGCGGCACTCCATCGCGTGAACCCGGCATGTACCGGGGATCTCAAATCGCGCCATCCATGTCGCTGATGATGGATAACGTCAACATCATCATCTTTCCGATGGAGTACGCCCGTACGCAATGGCCGAAACTATGGAAGAACAGGACCGATCTCGAATCCACCCAAGGCCATACCGTTGACCACATCGCATTCGGCGTCGACAATCTGGACCAGACTCTGGCACGTTTGAAGCAGGACGGCGTGACGGTGACGGACGAACCCCGCTCGATCTCGGGCGTCAAGATCCGCTCCGCCTTCATCGAAGGTCCCGACCATATCCGCATCGAACTGGTCGAAGGCCAGGCCCACAAAGAGTAGCCGCGGCCTTCAAAACTGCAGTTTCAACCCGAATTGAATCTGCCGCGATGTCGTGGACGTCGAAGTAATCAAACCGGCGGTGGATGCCGGTGTCGGTGAAGCCGACGAAAACACCACGGCGTTGGGAGTCCCAAAGTTAACCCGGTTTAGGATATTGAAAAGCTCCGCGCGAAATTGAAGATTCACGCGTTCGGTCACGTGCGTGTTCTTGATCACCGAAAAATCCAAATCCGCAAGCCCAGGCCCCGTGAGCACGTCGCGCCCCACGTTCCCATAAGTGCCCGGTATCGGAGGCAGGAACGCATTGGGGTTGAAATATTCATTCGGGCTTCCGAGAATAATCGGCCCCGTGAACGCGGGATTATAGGACGGCCGCACCGGGTCGCGGCTGTCCCCGTTGTTGCTCGGGTTGTAACCCAGTTGGGGCGTGAACGGGAATCCATCCTGCAGCGTAAGAATCGCGCTCAGAGCCCATCCTCCGACGAATCTCTCCTTCCAGCCGCTCGCGTCTCCCAGCCAGCTCTTCCCGTGGCCGATCGGCAAATCGTAAGTGCCGTTGATCACCGCCAGATTCCGAACGTCGTAAGTGGATGGCCCCCAGTCAAGCTTCGGATTGAGAGGGAACATCACAAAGCCCGGAGCGTTGGTTCCCACGCTGCTGTTCACGGCAGTGCCATCATCCAGGCTCTTTGACCAGGTATAAACGCCGCGCAGCTGCAAGCCGTGACTGAGCCGCTTGCTGACGTCCACTTCGAGCGCATTGTAGGAGCTCAGCCCGTTGGTGAACCAGGTGGTAGAGTTCGCGAGCGCCGGATTCGCCGGCAGCGCCCCGGAGGGATAGTAAATGGTCCCGCTTGCGAGACTGGGCGGGCATGGAGCGGCCGGGCAGATGGTCGGGAAAGGTTCGTTGGCGTCCAGCGAAAGCAGCTCGCGATATCCGTGCGAACCCACGTAGCCGACGCTGAGCGTGGTTTGCGGAGCGATTTGTTGGTCAATTTTGAAGGTCCAGGTAGCCAGAGCTGGCGTCTTCGGATCCGGTTGAATGCCGCTGGGTGAAACCTTGCTGCCCGATGGCGGAGCTTCGCCGGGAACGAACTCGATTTTCGAAAGCGCTATGTTCTTCTCCACCACCGTGGTGTTGAATGGACCGTTCTGATCCAGACGGTAATCCAGATCGTCCAGCAGCGAGTAATAGATTCCGAACCCGGCGTGGATAACGGTTCGTCCGTGCCCGAACGGATCCCAGGCCAGACCCACCCTGGGCGCAGGCAGAAACTTGGCATGATTCACGGTAAGCGCCGACGATCCCACTTGCGGACTGGTATCGATCACGCCGTTGGTAAAGAGGTAGTTGGAAGCACGTCCATAAGCTTCATTCCATCCGTTTGTGGATTCGAAGCGAAAGCCGATGCGTAATTCCAGGTTTCGACGTAGCTTGATTCCGTCCTGGATGAACCCGGCGGCCTCAATCTGCCGCCAGCCGAGCGGCGTGGGCGAAGGAACCACGGTGAACGTCGAGACCGTTCCCTCTAGGAACGAAGTCAGGCTTCCAAAAGAAGCTTGTCCGTATTGATCTTGCGCCAGGCTGTCGTTGGCCTGCAGCCGCTGAATCCACACGCCCGCTTCTATCTGATGAATCCCGTGGCTCCAGCCGATGTGGTCGTCGTAGGTGAACAGGTTACGCGCCGCTGCGAGATTGCTTCCTGCGTTGGTGCCCGCGCCGCTGATTTGCGATGCGCCGTTGAGCGCGGTCCCACCGCCCACCACCACCGCGCCGATAGGATCTCCGGCCACCCATCCCGGCAAATCCACCGGCGTGCTTCCCGTAAAGAAATAGTTCGCGCGCGAAAATCCGGCTCGAAAAGTGTTCAGCAGCGACGGCGAAAAAACGTGCTGCTCCTGCACGCTCACTACCTGTTCGCGCAGGCTCTCCGACACCAGGCTCAGCGGGTTGACGGAGGGCGTATTCGCATCGCTGTCGTCCACCGTATAGACCGCAAAAAGCGTGTCTTTATCCGAAATGTTGTAGTCCACGCGCGTGGTTCCAAAGTCCTCCCGAATCTGCTGCAGGGGATGGCTGAAAGCTTCGCCGATGCCGCTTCCAAGGTCCGGCCCGTTCTGTACCGGCCAAAGCCCTAATAACGCAGCAGCGGCCGGGCTTACACCCACGTGAGTGGATCCCACGTAGCCCTGGCGAGCGGCATTGTCCGGGACCAAAGTAACATCGCTCAGCGCCAGATGCTGGCGATACCCTTCGTAGTTTCCAAAAACAAACAGCTTGTCTTTCTTGATCGGCCCGCCCAGCGCGCCCCCGAACACGTTTCGCCGAAACGGAGGGATCGCGCCCTGATCGAAGAAATTGCGAGCGTCCAGATCGCTATTACGGATGAACTCGTACAGGCTTCCGTGAAGTTGATTCGAACCTCCGGCGGTAATGATGCTGACCTGCGCCCCGTCCCGCTTCCCATATTCCGCGCCGTAGGTGTCAGTGACCACGTTGAACTCCCGCACCGCGTCAACGCCCAGCAACTGGCCGCTGGTTCCACCTGGCGTCAGATTAATCTCGGAAGCGCCGGTGTACTCAATCCCGTTCAACAGAAATAGATTTTCCTGCGGCCTCCGGCCCGATACGGCGAACATGTTCCCCACCGACGAGTTGGAAGTTCCCACGCCGCCCGATCGCTCGGCCGAATAGTTGACGATGGCCGGGTTGAGCGTCACCAGTTCATCGTAGCTGCGGCCGTTGAGCGGAAGGTCTTTCACTTGCCTTTCTCCCACCAGCCCGGAGGTCTGCTCTGTGGTCGTATTCACCGGCGATGCCTCGGCTTCCACTGTGACGGCCTGTTGCACTTCGCCCACCGCCAGTTCCAGATCGATCTGCGCCTTTTGAGCGACCACCAACGAAATTCCCGTCTTCGTAGCGGGCGCGAAGCCCGGCTTCGAAGCCGTCACCTGATAGGTCCCGACCGAAATCGACGGAGCCGAGTAATGGCCTGAATCGTCGCTCGCAAGCTTTCGCTCAGCCCCTGTCTCCAGGTTCCGAACGATCACCGTCGCACCTGGAAGCGCTGCGCCGGTGGCGTCGGTGACCACGCCGGAGATCGTGCCACCCACCACCTGCGCGCCCATTCTTTCGGCTAAACTAATGACAATAAAGGATGCAACCCACAACGTCTTTAAAAGTTTCACAATCTACCTGTTCCCTATAGACTATAGGGTGATTGCGAAACTGTCAAGCCCGGAACCCAGGAAAGAATGGAAAACTATTTGTCGGCCCGGAGATCCAGCCCGAACGAGGGCTTGTCCGGATCCCCGGAAATCCGGATTGGGATAACCGAGCCGGCGTCCTTCTTGTGAAAGAAGGGATCCACCGCTTTCAGCAGGAAAGATTTGAACCCGGTGGTGGTCTGAGATAACTTGGCTTCCAGCTTGGCGCTTCCGTGAAAATCCATCTGTTCATCGGCGAGCCCGTATCGGCCGGTGAGCGTGACACTCACGCCCGGAACGCGGAAGGACAGATCTTGAAAGGCCATCACTCCGTTCGCGAGCTTAAACTGACCGCTGAAGTCCGACGCTACAGTATCGGTCGGCGGCGTCTCCGGTTCCCCCTTTCCGCCATGACTCAACTTGTTGACCTTTTCCTGAACGTTCAGCTCGGAAAAATGGGCCGATGCTATCTTGAACTTTCCGTCCAGCTTCATTTTTTGCGAAACATCCACATCGCCCGGAGGAATCTCGAGCTTGGCCTGAAAACTGACCGCGCCGCTCATGCTCGCCTTGCTTCCTTTCACTCCCAGGCGAAGCAGATCTTCGAGGCGCCCGTCTTCCACAGTGACATCCAGTGCGATGGCCTTTCCCTTGACGCCCTTGACTCCCTCGATCCCGCCATGAGCAGCCACCGAAGTGTGTCCGAAATGAGCATTTACGGCCGGGAGCGCCGTATTTCCATCGGTCCCATCCACCACCGCGTGAAATTGCGTGGTCAGGTGCACTGGATTTCCGCTCACGCTCACCGTGAAATCCGGCGTGTCCGTATAACCCTGGACCTCAATCCGTTCCAGCACGCCACGGTACGTTCCCCGCGAAGATAATCGTCCGGAGATGCCCTTGAACACGGATAGGTCCGCATTTTCGAACGCATACTTGCCCGACACGGGCGTCTCGCCAGGCTCGTCTTTCTGCCAGGGCCCGAAGTTTCCGGTGGATTCAATCTCGCCGGGTGGCTTCGCGTTGACCAGCGCCGCGCGAAACGACATGGGCGAGGACGGACCCGCGCCGTGCAAGGTCAATCGTTGAATATCCCACTCCAGCGGTTCGTTAGCCGGATCCTGAGGCAGGGTCTCCAATACCGTGCCATCCGCGATAACCTCGTCGATTACGAAACCCGCAATACGCTCAGATTTCGATTGCTTCTCTTGCGGCGCGCGTTCGGATTTCGGAGGTACTTGAATCTCCAGTTTCTCGATCCGCACTTCCCGGATGTGCCCGGTCATCAACGACACCAAGCCGGCTGAGGCCGAGAACTTGCCAATCGAAATCAACGGCGGCAAGTCCCTGCGGCCCCGGTAGTAGAGGGTCAGCCCCGCGCCGGACATTCGGAAGCGGGGGAAAACGCTGACCTCCAGATTTTTCAGCTCCAGATTGCTGGCGAAGCTTTCCTCGAGCCCGTGGATAGCACGCTCCCGCGCGATGCGTGACAGTATACCGTTCGACATCCAGGCCGCGGCAATTGCGCAAAGCACGATGGCGCATCCAACGAGCGCCCATCGGAGCGGCTTTCGGCCGGAAGCAGATTCTTCCATCGCCTGCATCCTAGCAATCGGACCGCCACCGGGGTCATGCAACCGATCGCCCACAATTGCTTGCTCTTCCGCCTTCGCATCGGAGGATTAACCTAGCGGCGTCCGGTATATATTGCAGCTTGGATGAACTTGCGGCGCGATTGACGAATTAGTTTCCGCCGGGTTTGCGGCTCTGATAGAACGACAGCACCAGCGCTCCCGCCGACGCCGAAAAGACCGAGTAATCCAGCGGCGCCTTGAACCCGAACGAAATCGCCATCGCAATCCCGAAAAGCGCCAGCAACACAGCGCTCCCTAGCGCCACCCAGCGCGGCCAGATCCCGAGAATCAGCGCGAGGCCCAGGCCGAATTCGGCGAAAGTGGCCGCCCAGCCGAGAAACGGGATCGTAAACGCGGGCATGAAGGAGTTGACCTTGGCCGTGTAGCTCAGGAATCCATCGAAGTTTCCGTATCCGACGTTCTTGCCGTACAGGCCGAAGCGGTCGGCGATACCGGAGAGGAACGCCGCGCCCAGCGCGACGCGCAGATAAAGAATGCCCCAGCGCTCCCAGGGGATCGCCTTTGCACTCACGGAGACAGTGGAAGACGCGGCGCTTGGCATGCTATTTTCCTTTCTCGGCCTGGCTCTTCGGCGGAGCCACCGACAGCGGCGTTTCGTGATCGCACGTGAGGGCCGCCAGGAATCGCGCCCGCTCGGTCTTGCTCGCGTTCGCCGAAACGGCATGCACTCCGTTGGGAGCCTCGTAGAAGCTTTGGCCGGCTTTGTAGATGCCCTCCGGCTCGCCCTCGACCTGCATCCGGACCGAGCCTTCGATCACGTAACCGACCACGGCGCAGGGATGGCTGTGCGGCTGGGAAAATTCGCCCGGCCCGTACGTCACCTCGACAACATGCGCCGTCAATTGGGCGCCGTTCAGCACCGGCAACGCATGCGCGAACACGTCTCGAGCCTCTGCGCCGCGCCCAACCCCCGCCGCGCAAAAGATCGCCACGCTAACGGCCGCCCACTTGTTCATTTCCATAGCCGAGCTTCGCTCCTGCCAATAAGGTAGCCGAATGTGGTCCACTCAAGAAGATCCACTTACGGTATTCTGGCTGTACCACTTGGCATGCCGAAAAGCGGCCCTGGCTTCGACCTCTCGCTTCCCTTCAGGGACGCGGAAATGCCCGCCTATCGCCAGCTTTATGACGCCCTGCGCGCCGGGATTTTGAGCGGCCGGCTGGGCCCCGGGACCCGCCTTCCCGCCACGCGCGATCTCGCCGCCCAGTATCAACTTTCGCGCGGCACCATCGTGAACGCCTTCGAACTGCTCAAGTCGGAAGGGTACCTCGACGCCAGCATGGGATCCGGCACGTACGTCAGCAAGGTCTTGCCCGATGAACTGCTCCAGGTGAAGCTCAACCGTCAGCACGCCGGGGATCGCGAGCCGCCGGCGATGCGAAGGCCACGGCGGCGCATGTCCGGTTACGCACAACGGGTCCGCCTGTTTCCATTTTTTGAACCGCGCCCGGCCCGCGCCTTCCGCGCCAACCTATGGGCGCAGCTCGCCGCTCGCCGCTGGCGTCAGGTCGCAACCAACCTGCTCTTGGGTTGCGAGCCCCTGGGATATCGTCCGCTGCGGGAAGCGGTAGCCAACTACCTGGCCACTTCGCGCGGGGTGCGCTGCGACCCGCCGCAAATCGCGATCGTATCCGGCGTCCAGGAAGCGCTCGATCTGGTAGCTCGCCTGTTCCTGAATCCGGGCGACCGCGTCTGCATGGAGAACCCGGGATATATCGGCGCGGCCATGGTCTTCGAATCCGTGGGCGCAAGGATTTCCGCCATTGGCCTGGACAACGAAGGCCTGGAATTGCGCGAGCCGCGGCTTCGGGGAGCGCGCCTGCTCTACGTAACTCCTGGCCACCAGTTTCCCTTGGGCATCAGCATGAGCCTGCCGCGGCGTCTGCAGTTGCTCGAGTGGGCGGCGAAGTCCGGCGCGCTCATATTTGAAGACGATTACGACAGCGAGTATCGCTATTCCGGCCGCCCGGTTCCAGCGTTGCAGGGCCTGGATCGCGCGGGCTCGGTGCTGTTCGCGGGAAGCTTCAGCAAAGTTCTGTTTCCCTCGCTTCGTCTTGGCTACCTGGTGATCCCGCCGGATCTGGTGGACCGCTTCGCCGCCGCCAAATCGATCACCACGCGGCACACGCCGGCCCTGGATCAAGCGGTGCTGTGCGACTTCATCACCGAAGGACACTTCGGCAGGCATCTGCGGCGCATGCGCGGAGTGTATGCGGAGCGATTATCGGTTCTATTGGAGAGCGCGCGAGAGAAACTTGCGGGATTGCTTGAAATCTCGAGCGTAGAAGCCGGATTGCAGACGGTGGGCTGGCTGAACGGCGGGATCACGGGCGAAGCAGCCGCCCGCGCCGCCGCGGAACGTAATGTGGATGTGACCCCGCTCAGCAGCTACACCCGCGGCCGCGGCAAGAGAGAAGGGTTGCAGTTGGGCTTCGCCGCCGTGGACGCGCGCGCGCTGAAGCGCGGGGTGAACGAACTGGCGCTAGCGCTAAAGGCTGCGGCAACCATCGGCCCCTAATCCGCGAGGCCGCCGGCGAATCAGCCAGATGCTCTACCAGAAACCAAACCCGAAGCTCGTTGGTCCTGAATACGCTGCTCGCCACGCTGATTCCGCCGAGCAATTGTACCCGCTCGGCAATCTCAACCACCAGTTTCGATTGTTCCTTGAAGTGCTTGTCGAACAAGAGGTGCAATTGGTAGAACGTGTGTCCTGAAACCTGCCAATGTAGAGATCCCACAGGCTCATCGTGTCCAACCAGGATTTGTTCCATCGACTCCGCGCACGCCGACTGTTCGAGCGCAATCGGCATCCGTATCACGGATTAGAAATCCTGAACCTTGGCATGGTCGCAGGTTACAAGAGGTCGACCCGAAAATGTTGGGTGCCCGGACCGTCCCAAAATCGGACACTCAACGAAACGAAGCCAGCCATGCTATCAACGAATTGCACGGGCATTTAGCGTGCACTGGATTCCAAACAAATATGAGCACTTTCTGGTTGGACTTGCGTTACGCGCTGCGAGGTCTGAGCAAGAGCCCGATGTTCGTTATGGTGGCTTTGCTCTCGCTCGGTCTGGGAATAGGCGCGAACACCGCGATCTTCAGCCTGGTTGACCAGGCTCTGCTCCGGTTGCTTCCCGTCCAGCATCCCGAACAGATCGTGCTGCTGAGCACGCCCGGTCCGCGGCGGGGCCGTATCAACACCACCTATGACGACACCGTCGCGTTCTCCTACCCGGCGTACAAGGAATTTCGCGATCACAATCAGGTGTTCACCGGCATGGCCGCGCGCTTCCCGGTGAGCTTCAGCCTGAGCTGGCGCGATCGCACGGAGCGCATCACCGGTGAACTCGTTACCGGGAACTATTTCGACTTGCTGGGCGTTCGCCCTGCCATAGGCCGCACCTTTTCGGCAGACGATGACCGCGTCCGCGGCGCGCAACCGTTCGCCGTCTTGAGCTACGGCTATTGGAAGAGCCGTTTCGGAGCCGATCCGTCGGTGTTGAATCAGACCATCCTGCTCAACAACCACCCGATGACCATCGTCGGCGTCGCGCAGAGCGGATTCAGGAGTTTCGGAACCACCGAAGCGCCCCAGGTTTTCGTGCCGATGGAAATGCAGCCCCAGATGTTTCCCGGCACGGACGACCTGGACAGCCCTCACGATATGTGGCTGAACGTCTTCGCCCGGTTAAAGCCAGGCGTCTCTCGCGAGCAGGCCGAAGCCCAGATGAACGGCTTGTGGCGTCCCATGCTCGAACTGGAGGTGAAGGACTATCCGAACATGTCGGCGAGGGTGCGAACCCGATACGTGAATCAACATCTCTCGCTGCGCTCCGGCGGCAAAGGCATTTCGGCCGCCCCTGAGAATTTCGGAACGGCCATGGCGGTCCTGATGGGGATGGTCGGAGTGCTGCTGCTGATCGCCTGCGCCAACGTGGCGAATCTCCTGATGGCGCGCGCTACTTCGCGGGAGAAGGAAATCGCCATTCGCATCGCTCTCGGCGCCGGACGCCTGCGTATCGTCCGCCAGTTGCTGGTGGAAAGCCTGCTGCTCGCGTTGGCAGGCGGCGGGCTGGCCGTTTTGTTGGCCGCCTGGACCGGCCAGGCCCTGCTCAGCTTCCTGCCAACCGATCCCGCTTCCTCGGGGATTTCGGCCGATCCCGACGCCAGGGTGCTGCTGTTCACCCTGGCCTTGTCTGTCATCACGGGAGTTCTCTTCGGCCTCATTCCCGCGCTTCAAAGTACGCGACAGGGTGTGGCGGACACTCTGAAAGAACAAGCCTCGGCATTGGCCGGCGGCCATGTGCGCGCCCGCAAGACACTGGTGGTTTCTCAAGTTACGTTGTCCTTAATCCTGTTGATCGAATCGGGCTTGTTCGCTCGCAGCCTCGGCAACGTGACGAACATCGATCCGGGTTTCCCGACAGACCATATGCTGGCGTTCATGCTGCAGCCATCCTTCAGCGGCTACAACCAAGCCAGGACCCTCACGCTTTATAGCAACCTCCAGGATCGCTTAGCGGCCCTCCCCGGAGTTCGCGCCGTATGCTTGGGCGAGATTCCCGTGCTCGCGGGCGACAACGACATGTCGGGTATCGAGGTTCCGGGATACCAGCCGCGGGAAGGCGAGAGCAGTTCCGTGGGTGAGAATTTCGTGGGCCCTGGATACTTCGCCGCGTTGGGTATTCCGCTGGTATCCGGGCGCGACTTCTCTAGGCAGGACTCAGCTTCGGCCCCAAAAGTAGCCGTGATCAATGAGGTGATGG
Source organism: Terriglobia bacterium (assembly GCA_963786745.1). Classification (GTDB taxonomy): domain Bacteria; phylum Acidobacteriota; class Terriglobia; order Bryobacterales; family Bryobacteraceae; genus Palsa-89. The sequence goes on from CAWBAE010000001.1 coordinate 56,664, forward strand.
CGAAATATTATTTCGGCAGCGAGAATGCTCTCGGGCGCACCTTCAAGTTCCCGGGATCGAAATCCATGATCGAGATTGTAGGCGTCGTTCGCGACACCAAGCACGTGTCCCTTCGCGAGAAGAGCGACCGTTTTGCCTACTACCCCTACACGCAGTACCCCACCGACTCGTCGATGACCGTGTATGTCCGGACCACCGGGGATCCATTGTCGATGGCCAACGCCATTCAGCAACAAATGCGCCAGCTCGATCCCAACATGCCCATTTTCGACGTCAAGACCTTGGAACACCAAATCAACGAATCCATCTTCACGGACCGGCTGGTGGCCGCGCTCTCGGCGGCTTTCGGAATTCTGGCTACGGTACTCGCAGCCGTGGGTCTTTACGGCGTGATGGCATACACCGTGGTGCGACGCACGCGCGAGATCGGAATTCGCATGGCGCTGGGCGCCGATCGCCGGCAGGTGCTCCGCATGGTGATGCAGGAGGTCGCGATGGTAGCCGGGATCGGCATCGCAATCGCGCTCGCGCTGGCGCTCGGCTTCGGCCGCGTGACCGCATCCCTGCTCTTCCGCGTCAGTGGTCACGATCCCGCCGTATTCGCAGCCGCCACCGCGGCGCTGGCGGTGGTCGCCTTGCTGGCGGGTTATATTCCGGCCCTGCGTGCCACTCGTATCGATCCGCTCGCGGCTCTACGCCAGGGATAACGACCAGGCCTTAGCCTCGCGGTACCCGCCGATAGGGGGGCCTTAGTCTAGGACCGCATGGTACGTTCAGCACTTTTTAAGATTAGTCCTACTTGCAATCATGATTGTGGGACTATACCGATGACCTACGATCCGAGCAAGTTCTATGTATGGCAGGCGACGGGCACGCAGCTCAACATCCATCTGAGCCTGGCCGTGATTGAAGAGCTCAACCAAAGGCGTGCCGAGCTGGACGGCGACATGAGCGCGGTCCTGCTGGGTTACTCCATGATCGCCCCGCACAGAGCCACGTTTGTCGACGATTTCGTGCTCCTTCCCCCGAGCTGGAATCTCCGGGGAGGCGCCTATTCGGCGGACTTCGAGGCCACGCGTTCGGAAATCGTGAGCAAACTCGCGGAGGGAGCCGAGTATGGACGCCACGCCATCGGATTTTGCCGTTGGCAGCAGGAGGGAGCGCTGGAGTTGAGCGGAGGAGACTTTGCCGCCGCGCAACGATTTTTCGCCGAAACAGATAACGTCCTGTTATTGGTTCGCTCCTTGCCCTACCAGGTGGGCGAGGCCGCCTTGTTCTATTGGGACGGAGGCAAGCTGCAGGTTCCCGAACAATCCAGCCACTTTCCGTTTGAGGTCAATCAGCTCTCGAGCGGCCGCGAATCAGCCCTTCCGCGCAGCCGCGCCATTGCGGAGCCGTTACCCCCCGTCCCGCCCCCTCCGCCAACCGAGCGTCGACCGTGGTCCGACAGCGCGCGCGAACCCATCCGCTGGCTGCGCTTGCTGCCGATCGCCGGCGTTGTATCTTTAGGAATCGCGGCCGGGAATATGGCGTTCAACCACGATCAGCCTGCCGCGCCGCCGGCGCCGCCAGCCGTCACGGCGACCGCGCCCGCTCCGGCCCCTATCGAAGAAGTAAAGCTGGGCCTGAAAGTCACGTCGCTGCCGAAACAATTGCAGATTCGCTGGAATCACGACGCGAAACCGATTCTCAACGCCGTCCGAGGCGAAATGAGAATTACCGACGGCAGTGAAACGGAAGTGATCGCGTTCGATCCCAGCCAGCTTCTGGACGGCGCGGTAGCCTATACGCCGAACACCAACGATGTGAGCATAAAGTTTGAGGTGACGGCCGCGGACGGCAGCAGCACCGCCGAGTCCGTCCGCGCAGTCGCGATTCCTTAACTACCGGCGCAGCGCTCCACTAGGGCAGCATCGGCTTGCCCTCATGCGCGACCAGAAGATCGTGCATGTCGTTGGCATGCTCTTCTTCATTGGTCAGGATGCCTTCCATCATCACCCGCGTGGTTGGATCCTTGTCCCCGAAGTAGCGGATCAGCTCGCGATAATGCTCGCACGCGATGCGCTCGGCTACCAGATTCTCCTTGATCATTTCGATCAGGTTCGCGCCCACCGTGTATTGCGACGCCGCTCGAGTAGCCAATCCTTCGGGACTGAAGTTGGGTGTTCCGCCCAGCTGATTGATGCGCTCGGCCACAGCCCGCATATGGCCCGTCTCTTCCTTGGCATGCTGGTCGAACTCCTCTTTCACGCTATCGCTCGATATTCCCGTGGCCGCGATCGCGTTCATCGTGTACCGCAGCACGCAAACGATTTCCGTCGCCAAAACCGCCTGCAGGATATCGATGGTCTGCGCCACGTCGCCATGGTAAGCAGGCGTTATGGCGCCCTTTTCAATGCTCTGCCGGGCCCTGGCCCGGAGCTCTTTAACATCTGTGAGGAATGGCTGCTCGTTCGTCATTTCTTTATATTAGCTTGCGACCGCCGGCTGAACGTGCTCCCCTCGATTGAAGGGTTGCCAACGTGGAGCCGTAACCGCGTTGGAACATTTTTCTCCCGCCAGGCATCTAAAGATCCAAAGGAAAGTTGACGATATAGTAGGTTTGCAATGATGTTCCAGGGACAATCTTTGATCTCCTGCGTTTGGGGCGTGGTTCACCCAGCCACCAACGCGGCCCGGCCTGCCAGCGCCTCTGAATCCCGGCTGAGCCCGAGCAAAACGGCGGATACGCGGCTGAAGCGTCTGCTGCGCCGCTTCACTGCCAACTCCCGTATCCCCAGCCAGCCTTAACCTCAACTTCCGGCTACAGAAAACCCCCGAAAAGGCCGAATAATCAATCGGAAAGATCCGACGCGGGGGGACACTTTGGCCATTGGAATACTAGGCGGGGGCCTGGCGGGAATCAGCATCGCGGCACATCTGGAGCAGGACTGCGAGGTTCTTGAAAAAGAGAGCCGCGGCGGCGGGCACTGTCAGACAGTTCAGGAGCACGGCTTCACGTACGATGCGGGCGGGCCGCACATCATTTTCTCGCGCAACCAGAAAATGGTGGATTATATGGTGTCGCTGCTGGGCGATAACGTCCACCGGGCGCGCCGCAACAACAAAATTTTCTACCAGGGCCGTTATGTCAAGTATCCATTTGAAAACGGCCTGTACGACCTCGAACCCCAGGATCGCTTCGAGTGCCTGTACCACTACATCAAGAACGACTACCCGCCGCCGAAAACGAACTTCAAGGAGTGGATTTACCATCACTTCGGCAAGGGATTGGCCGAGAAGTACCTGGTGCCCTACAACGAGAAGATCTGGAACGTTCCCGCGGATCAACTGGGCCTCGAGTGGGTGGAGGGCCGCGTTCCCAAGCCGCCCGTCGAGGATGTCATTAAGGCCGCCGTCGGGGTCGAGACGGAAGGCTACACGCATCAGCTTTACTTCAGCTATCCGGCCCACGGCGGGATTGAAGCGCTGCCGCGCGCGATTGCCAGGCGCGTCCGCAAAATCGTCCCGGATTTCAGCGTGGGACGCATCTGGAAGGAACGCGATCAGTGGTGCGTAACCAACGGCCGCACCACCCGGCGCTACGACAAGCTGATCTCCACCATTCCGATCCAGGAACTTGCCCAGGCGCTGTGCGGCACGCCGCCCGAGATTCTGGCCGCGGTCGGATCGCTCAGGTACAACTCGCTGATGACCGTGGCAGTGGGCTTCGATACCGCCACGCTTCCGGACTATACGGCCATCTACGTCCCCGACCCCGAAATTCGATTCCACCGCCTTTCGTTCCCGGCCGTGTTCAGCCCGCATAACGCACCGCCGGGCAAGTCCATCATCGAGGCGGAAATCACCACCAATCCGGGCGACGGAACGCATGAGATGTCAGATCAGGAGATTATCGCGGACGTGATCGGGGATCTCGAAAGCATGCAGCTCGCCCGCCGCGGCGAGGTCTGCTACAGCCGCGTGCTCAGAACTAAATACGGCTACGTGGTGCAGGACGACCAGCACCGCCCGCATCTGAAAGAAGCCAAGGCTTATTTCGAAGGGATCGGCATCCCGCTGTGCGGGCGCGTCGCGGAATTCGAATACATCAACATGGACGTCTGCATCGAACGCGCCATGAAACTCGCGGATCGTCTCAACCAGGCCGGCCCCGTTTCGGTTCCGGCGGGCGTCGAAATGGGAATACCGGCATAATGTTCATCGCCAGCTTCAACCTCAAGACATCCATTCAAAAACTGCTCTTCACTTTGCAGGACTTCAGCGATTTCCCGCGCCTGCACCCGGCCCGGGAGATGAAAAGGCTGGCGCTCCGGGAAAGCGTTCGATACGCGCGGAAGTACATGCAGACTTCCGTGGGCGTCGAAAGCGCTCGTGAGGTTTTGAGCCTGGCCTTGAAGCAGGTCACCGTACCTGGGCTCTACCTGGAATTTGGAGTATTCAAAGGCGGGACCATCCGCTTCATCGCGGAGAAGGTCGGCGGGTCCCAGATAGTGCATGGCTTCGACAGCTTTGAGGGGTTAAGCGAAGCGTGGAGCGGCGATCCCGGCCGGTTCGACGCTCAAGGCCGGCTCCCCAAGGTTCCCTCGAACGTCCGTCTCCATAAAGGCTATTTCTCCGACACCCTGCCGCAATGGGCCGCCGCCAATCCCGGACCCATTGGATTTCTGCACATAGACTGCGATCTGTACCAATCCACGAAATGCATATTCGAGCACCTGGGCGACCGGATCGTGCCCGGAACGGTGATCGTTTTCGACGAGTACTTCAACTATCCGAACTGGCAGGAGCACGAATTCAAGGCGTTTCAGGAGCTGGTGGCGGAGCGGCGGATTCGATATGAATATCTCGCGTATGCGCGCTTCCAGGTGGCCGTCAGAATCGATGGGATCCAGGCCCGTAGCTCGCTCGAAAATCTCGGCAGTGAGTTGAAAGTAGCGCCTGAGTTCGAAAGGCAAGCAGTATGAAGAATTACAAGCGGCCTTACTTCGAAATCGCGAACCCCGAGATTCCAAACCTGCTGCGCGATCTCCCCCGGGGCCTCGACGTGCTCGACGTGGGCTGCGGTTCGGGGGTGCATGGCGCGGAGCTGAAGCGCATTTACGGGCATCGCGTGGTGGGAGTGGATCTTTCCGAGCCGTCCATCCGGAAGGCCAAAACGCGCCTGGCGGAGGCCTATGTCGCCGACGTCACCAAGCCGGAGCAGTACCCGTTCCAGGCCGGCCGGCGGTTCGATGTAGTCATGTTCTCGGACGTCCTGGAGCATCTCTACGATCCTCTGGAGGTGCTGACCAGGCACTACCCCTTGCTTGCACCCGGAGGAAAGGTGCTGATCTCGCTTCCGAACATCGCCATCTGGAACGTGCGGCTCGCCCTGCTGGCCGGCCGGTTCGAATACCAGGACACCGGCACGCTGGACCGTACGCACGTCCGCTTCTTCACCCGCAGGACCTTCCGTCAATTCGAGCGCGAAGCCGGGCTCGAGATCCATCAGCGCCGGATCACTCCCGGTATTATGCGGCCTTTCGTCCCGCTGATTAAAAAGTTTTACGGGAATAACAGCGGAGAGTCCGACCCATCCTCCATTATGGAATCCGCTCCTTACCGCTTCTACGTAAAGCGGCTTTACCCGATCGAGAGCGCGATCGCGCGGGCGTGCCCCGGTCTTCTTGCGTTTACGTTCATGGCGCTCGGGGCGCCGGTGGAGGCCGCTATCAGCATGCCGAGTTCACAGGAACACCAAAGGGAGGAGCAGCCAGCATGATTTCCGTCGCAATGATCACCATGAACGAGGAAAAAGCGGTGGCGCGCGTGATCGCCGAAATCCGCGAGGCGTTGGGCTTGAAGGACTACGAGATCGTGATCGTCGACAGCAGCCGCGACCAGACTGCGGAAATCGCGGAAAGGTTAGGCGCGCGGGTGATTCGCCAGTTTCCGCCGCAGGGCTACGGCCGCGCCATGGGACGGGTGCTGACCGAGTCGCGTGGAGAGGTGATCGTCACGCTGGATTGCGATGGCACCTACCCGGCCACTGAAATTCCCCGAATAGCCGCCATGGTACTCAATGGGGAATGCGATCTAGTGAACGCCTCGCGTCTCGAAAGACGGCCCGTCAGCATGCCCTGGCCCAACTACTTCGCCAATTGGCTGTTCGCGGTAACGGGCTGGCTACTGACCGGCGAAAGATTTACGGACTTACACTCCGGGATGCGCGCCTATAGCCGTGAGATCATTGAGCGCGTTGAATTTGATCCCAACGGTCCGGCGCTTCCAGTGGACCTGCTGCTGAAGCCGGCGCTGCTTGGGTTCCAGGTTCGCGAGATCTTCATCCCCTATGGCGAGCGCATCGGCGAGACGACGCTGCGGCGGTTCAGTTCCACGCTGTGGACCTTCCGCCGAATCCTGCGCATGGCGCTATTCCGGATGGCTCCGCTGCCGCCCCGGAAGCTGGAAAGAAACTAGCCTGTAACCCCTATAGGAACGGGCTCTGTAAGCCGAAGAGTTAGCAGGAGTTCGTGCGCGCTTGTCCAGTCTAACCGACCTATTGCAGAGTGTTCAAACCGAAACCGCTGTCGCTCCGCCGGAACTTAACGCCGCGAGCTACGCCGCCCAATTCGTCCGCGAAAGCATCGCGATTCTCGGGCAGTTGGATCTGGCGGAAGTGGAGCGCATGGCCATGGCGCTTTCGCATGTCCGGGAAGGCGGCGGGCGGCTCTTCATTCTGGGCGTGGGCGGTTCGGCCGGGCATGCCAGCCACGCAGTGAACGATTTCCGCAAGCTGTGCGAGTTCGAAGCCTACGCACCCACCGACAACGTCTCTGAGCTTACGGCACGCGCCAACGATGAAGGCTGGGAAACCTGCTTCTCGGGCTGGCTCGCAGGCTCGAGAATCAATTCGCGCGACGCAGTCCTGGTGTTCTCAGTGGGCGGAGGCAGCCGGGAGAACAATGTCTCGGTGAACCTGGTGCGAGCGCTAGAGACCGCCGATCACGCGGGCGCGCATATTTTCGGAATCGTGGGCCGCAACGGCGGATTCACGCGCGAAGTGGGAGAAGCCTGCATTGTGGTGCCTACCGTCGCGGCCGAGCGCGTCACTCCGCACACCGAGGGGCTGTGCGCGGTCATCTGGCATCTGCTGGTCAGCCATCCGCTGCTGCAGCGCGCGGGGACGAAGTGGGAATCCATCCGATGATCGGACGCCGGTTCTTCATCGCGGGAGGCGCCGGTTTCATCGGCAGCCACTTCACCGACCGGCTGCTGTGTGACCGTAGCATCGAAGCGGTCACGCTTTACGATAATTTCTCATCCGGACGCCAGTGGCATTATGCGCATCACCAGGGCGACCCGCGGCTGCGCGTCGTGCACGGCGACGTGAAGGATCTGGCCGCGCTCGAGCGCGTGATGACCGAGCACGACGTGGTGATCCATCTGGCTTCGAATCCCGACATTGCCCGCGCCGCCACCGAACCCGATATCGACTTTCGCGAAGGAACCTTGCTCACCCAGCAGGTTCTCGAGGCCATGCGGCGCTCCGGAGTTCCGCGCTTGCTCTACGCTTCCGGCAGTGGCGTATACGGCGATCTGGGCGATTACGAAGCCGAAGAGGACTATGGGCCCCTGATCCCCGTTTCCACCTATGGCGCCAGCAAACTGGCGGGCGAGGCGCTCATCGCCTCCTACTGCGCGATGTTCGGTCTCACCGCCCGCGCCTTCCGGTTCGGCAACGTGGTTGGCCCGCGCCAGACCCATGGCGTCGGGTTTGATTTCATCCGCCGGCTGCGCCTCCAGCCGGATTGCCTGCGCGTGCTCGGAGATGGCTCGCAAAGCAAGTCCTATATCCATGTCGAGGATGTGATTGAGGCGGTGCTTGTGGCCCACCAGCAGACCGCCAAGAACTTTGAAGTCTATAACGTCGCCACCGGCGACTACATCACCGTCACCGAGATAGCCAAACTCGCGATCGAGGTTGCCGGGCTCCCCGAACAGGACGTCCGCATCGAATACAGCGGCGGGGACCGGGGCTGGAAAGGCGATGTGCCCGTGGTCCGGTTGAATACCGCCCGCATTCGGGAGCTGGGCTGGACCTGCCGGCGCACCTCGCGGCAAGCCCTGTGCGTGGCCATGCACTCGCTGCTCGAAGACTCGCGCTCGGGAAGGCTCTGAACATGCGGCGCGCCGTCTTTCTGGACCGTGACGGAGTGATCAACCGTCCCATCCTGCGCGACGGAAAACCCTATCCACCGCCCACTCTGGCCGATCTGCGCGTCCTGCCCGGTGTGCGGGAAGCCTGCCAGAAACTGCGCGAGGCCGGTTTCGTCCTGATCCTGGTAACCAATCAGCCGGATATCGCCCGTGGAGTTCTCAGCGCGCGCGAGGTGGCCGAAATTAACACCCGGCTGCAGCGCTACCTGCAGTTCGACGACGTGCGCGTCTGTCCGCATGACGACCTGGAGCGTTGCGAATGCCGCAAGCCGAAACCCGGCCTGCTGCTCCAGGCCGCTCAAACCTGGAACATCCATCTGCCTTCGAGCTTCATGGTGGGTGACCGTTGGCGCGACGTCCAGGCCGGCCATACCGCCGGATGCCAGACCATTTTCGTCGACCACGGCTACCGCGAGCGCCAGCCGGACGGGCCTTTCCTGCGCGTCCACTCGCTGCGCCAGGCGGCCGAATGGATTCTCCGGACCGCGCGCATGGAATTGCAATATGTCTGATCCATTAGCTTCCCTGGGAGTAAAAATCTTCGCGGATGGCGCGGATCTCAAGTCCATCCTCGAGCTCGCGCGCAATCCCTGGATTCGCGGATTCACCACCAATCCAACCCTGATGCGCAAAGCCGGCATCACGGATTACGAAAGCTTCGCACGCCAGCTGACCGCGCAAATTCCCGATCGGCCATTCTCCTTCGAAGTGCTCTCGGACGACTTCGTGGAAATGGAGCGGCAAGCCCTGCGCATTGCCTCCTGGGGCTCGAACGTCTACGTCAAGATCCCCATCACGAACACGCGCGGCGAAAGTTCGGCCCAGTTGGTGCATCGGCTGGCCCGGCAGGACGTCAAGGTCAACGTCACGGCCATCATGACGCTTCAGCAGGTGGAATCCGTGCTCGGAAGCCTGCGCCACGGCCCCCCGAGCTGCGTATCGATCTTCGCCGGACGCGTCGCCGACGCGGGCGTCGACCCGCTGCCCATCCTGGTCGGAGCGCTGGAGCGGATGCGCGAGTTCCCGCAGATCGAGCTGATCTGGGCCAGCCCGCGCGAGCTGTTTAACATCGTGCAGGCGGGCGCCATCGGCTGCCACATCATCACCGTCACGCACGATCTTCTGAAGAAGCTGCCGCTGCTCGGCCGAGACCTGACGGATTACTCGCTCGACACCGTCAAGATGTTCGTCGAAGACGCGCGCGCCGCCAATTTCACGCTCGAAACCGAGCCCGCCTTCATCGAATCGAAATAGGCCGCCGGGAAATCCTCGCTGCTCGCGTCGGATAATGAACTGAGATGGATCAGACGCAAAATACTTACATCACTTTAGGGCGCACCGGGCTGCGGGTCAGCCCGCTATGCCTGGGAACGATGACCTTCGGTACCGAATGGGGCTGGGGCAGCGACGAGCCCGACGCCCGCGCTATATTCAATCGTTATCTCGACTCCGGCGGCAACTTCGTCGACACCGCTGACGGCTACACGCTGGGAAAAAGCGAAGAGCTGCTGGGTAGGTTTATCAAGGAACGCTCGGCGCGCGATCAAGTGGTTCTCGCCACCAAGTTCACCTTCAACGCCGCTCGCGGCAATCCCAATGCGGGTGGCAACGGCCGTAAGAACATCTACCGGGCTATCGAATCTTCCCTGCGCCGTCTCGAGACCGATTACATCGATCTTTATTGGCTGCACGCCTGGGACACGGTGACACCCGTGGAAGAGGTTCTGTATACGCTGAACGACCTGGTGCGCGCCGGCAAAATCCGCCACTACGGCTTCTCCGACACGCCTGCCTGGTACGTGGCTCGCGCTCAGACCCTAGCTGAAAAAGAAGGCAAGGAACGGATCGCGGCCCTGCAGCTCGAATATTCGCTGGCCGAACGCAACATCGAGCGCGAGCATATTCCCGTGGCGCAGGAGCTCGGGATCGCGGTGTGCCCCTGGAGCCCGCTGGCGGGCGGCCTGCTCACCGGCAAATACAAGCGCGAAGGAGACAGCGGATCGGGCGAGGGCCGTCTCGAAAAAACGAAAGCCAATCCGATCATTAACCGTTTCACGGCGCGCAACTGGCGCGTCGCCGAGCTGTTGGTCGAAGCCGCGCATAAGCTCGGCAAGCCTGCCGCTCAGGTGGCGCTCAACTGGGTAGCCACGCAGCCCGGCGTCACTTCCACCATCATCGGCGCCACCAAGCTCTCGCAGCTGGACGATAATCTCGCGTCGCTCGCGTTCAGCATCCCGCCCGACGTACGGGCGCGCCTGGACGAAGCCACGACGATCGAGCCGGTGCATCCCTACGGCTTTTTCCGTCCGGCGATGCAAGCCATGCTGAACGGCGGAGTGCAAATCCGCCCCTGGACGCCCGCGCGCGTGTAGCGGGGCGGGCCAGCGGATGATTTCTTTTTCGAACGTCAATAAACAATACGGCAAGCAGCTGATCTTCATCGAAGCTTCGTTCCAGCTGAACCCCGGTGAAAAGGTCGGCTTGGTCGGCCCCAACGGATCCGGAAAGACCACGCTCTTTCGCATGATCGCCGGCGAGGAGGAGCCCGACGACGGCGACGTCACAGTTCCGAAACGGCTAACGCTCGGCTACTTTCGCCAGGATGTCGAGGAGATGCAGGGCCGCTCTGTTCTGGACGAGGCTATCGCCGGAAGCGGCCGAGCGGGCGACCTGCATCACCTGCTCGAGGACCTGCAGCACGCGCTCTCCGATCCGGATCGCGCGGACGACATGGATCGAATCCTGGCCGAGTTCGGTGAGGTGCAGGAAGAGTACGAACATCTCGGCGGCTACGCTCTGGAAGCGCAAGCCCGCGAAGTGCTGCATGGCCTGGGCTTTGAGGACGACCAGATCGACGGCGACGTGGGCGCGCTCTCGGGCGGCTGGAAGATGCGCGTGGCCTTGGCCCGAGTACTGCTGGGCCGTCCCGACGTGCTGCTGATGGACGAACCCACCAACCACCTGGATATCGAATCCATCCTGTGGCTGGAGCAGTTTCTCAAATCGTTCCAGGGCGCTCTACTAATGACCTCGCACGATCGCGAGTTCATGAATCGTATCGTTTCGAAAATCGCCGAAATCGACTCAGGCGAGATCATCACCTACTCCGGCAACTACGATTTCTATGATCGTGAACGCGCCATTCGGGAGACCAACCAACAGGCCGCTTTCGCGCGACAGCAGGCCATGCTGGCGAAGGAGCAGCGCTTCATCGATCGCTTTCGGACGCACGCCGCCAAGGCCGCCCAGGTACAGAGCCGCATCAAAGCGCTGGATAAGATCGAGCGCGTCGAGCTGCCCAAAAAACGCCAGGTAGTGAAGTTCGAGTTCCGCACCCCTCCGCGCTCGGGCGATCAGGTGGCGGTTCTCGAAGACGTCCACAAGCGCTTCGGGCCGCGCGTGATTTATGAAGGATTCAACCTCACGCTGCGCCGCGGCGAGCGCTGGGCCGTGATGGGCAAGAACGGGGCCGGCAAGAGCACGCTGCTGAAAATGATCGCCGGAGCGATCTCGCCGGACTCGGGCAGCGTCGAGCTGGGAGCCAGCCTGACCATGGGATACTTCGCGCAGCAGTCGCTCGACGTGCTGGATCCGGAGCTGACCGTGCTCGAGCAGCTCCAAAAAGATTTCCCTCAAGATGGAATCGGATCGCTGCGAACGCTGGCGGGCGCGTTCCAATTCTCCGGAGACGATTCCGGCAAGAGCATCCGGGCGCTCTCGGGCGGCGAGAAATCACGGCTCGCCATGGCGCGCATGCTTTACAATCCGCCGAATTTTCTGGTGCTGGACGAGCCTACCAATCACCTGGACCTGGCCACCAAAGAGATGCTGGTGGATGCGCTCAGGGAATTCGAAGGCACCATGATTTTCGTATCGCACGACCGGATATTCCTGCGCGGCCTCAGTTCCCGCGTGCTGGAACTGGGCGGACAAACGGGCAAGGATCGCGATCCGCACATCTATCTCGGCTCCTACACCGAGTATGTCGAAAAGACTGGCCACGAAGCGCCCGGCATCTACGCCTGAGCGCCCAGCTTACGACCGCTGCAAGTGAATGGAGCCGTCGCCGGTGTGGACGGTGAGCAGCTTTCCGCCGCCGTTCAATTTGCCGTGGATGTCTTTCGTTCCCAGCCGTCCTTCCACCGACAGCGGCATGTCCACTGTGATGTGGCCGTCTCCGGTGTGCAGCTCCACATCGGCCGGAAAACTGTCCGGCAGCTGCAGGGTTATGCTGCCGTCACCCGCATGGAGGTCCCAGCCGGATGCGGGAGTTGAGCCTGGCAGGGCCCGGGCTTCGATCTTGCCGTCTCCGGTATGCAATTCCAGCAGGTCGAACCGTCCCGCGGCCGTGATGTGGCCGTCCCCTGCGCGCGCCCGCAAAGTTCCTTCCACGGCATCCAGGTCCTGATGTCCGTCGCCGCTTTCCAGCCTCATATCGCCCTTGAAATTGCTGACCTGAATGTGGCCGTCGCCGGTCCGCAGACTCATCTGCCCTTCCCGTGGCATGTGGATCTCAATCTCCACCCGGGAGTTGCGGCCATCGAAGTTGAAAAGGACGAACGTCATATGCGGGTAATGCACCTCGATCGCAACCGAGTCACCGGATTGGTGCTCCTCAATCCGAATGCCGCGGTCGCCGATCTTGTAGTGATTGGTTGTCACTCGGGCCTCGATCGTGTTTCGGTCCCAGGTCACGATGCGGATATTGGCATCGCTGGTGTCGACTCGCAGATCGGGTTTCCCTGTGATCGAGTAGCTCTTGGACCATTCATCGGCATGCGCGAACGACGCGCTCGCCAGGCATAAACTCAAGAGGGCAAATCCAATCCGTTGCATGTTCCGTAGTTTAGCAAGCCGAATACCGATCTCCGGAGGGGCGGAAGTGATGGATAGAAAAGCCTTTAGCAGCACAAGGCAGCAGCCCGAGCGCGGCCGCCTGCCCGGTACCGGAATGGTTTGTCGCTTAAGCGGACATTCCTGGCCTCGGCGAAACGGCGGCATATAATGAGGCCAGGTGGTCCTAGGGAAGCTAGTGGACGAGGCACTCCGAGAGGAGCTAATGGCGATGAGGGCGGAAGACCTCCGAGTGCGCGAGGAGCGTCTGAAAAATGGCGAACTGGGCAAAGGCTATGCGCCGCGAATGGAAGCAGTCCACCGGAAGAATGCATCGCGGCTCCGGGAGATCGTAGCTAAACACGGCTGGCCCGATACTGAATTGGTTGGCGCGGATGGCACGCTCGCCGCCTGGTTTATCGCCCAGCACGCCATCGGAGAACCCGGCTTTCAACGCCAAGCGTTGACATGGATTCAGGCCAAGGTGAAGCTCGGTACTGCGCCTCCGGCACAGGAGGCCCATCTGTTCGACCGAATCGCAATGTATGAGGGCCGCCCCAGCGATATGGCACGCAATCTCTTCCGTGTCCCGACGGCCGGCATCGGCGCTGGGAGACTGAAGATCCGGCACACCTGAATGAACGGCGTAGCGCGATGGGTATGCCTCCGGTGGGAGCTGATCCAATCGAAACCGAGCCCACGGCTGACGCTCTTGCGCAATACCGCGACTGGCTTCAGGATTACGAGGCTTGGCTGCAAAGGACTGGCTGGCGTCAGGACTGAGCAATGAACGTTATTCTCTTCGGCGCCACAGGCATGGTGGGGCAAGGCGTCTTGCGGGAATGCCTGCTCGACCCGGACGTGGAAAGCGTGTTATCGATTGGGCGAAGCGCCACCGGACAACAGCATCCGAAACTACGCGAGCTGGTCCACAAAGACTTGCTGGACTTCTCCGGCGTCGATGATCAGCTTTCGGGATTCCACGCGTGCTTCTTCTGTCTAGGCGTTTCCTCGGCCGGCATGACCGAGGAGAACTATCGGCGGGTGACGTTCGACATCACCATTGCGGCCGCGCGCACGCTGGTCCGGCTTAACCCCGGCATGACATTCCTGTATATATCCGGGATGGGCACCGACAGCTCCGAAAAGGGCCGCAGCATGTGGGCCCGAGTGAAAGGTCAGACTGAAAATGAGCTGCTGCGGATGCCTTTCAAGGCTGCCTATATGCTCCGCCCGGGCGTGATCGTGCCGCTGCATGGGATCAAATCCAAAACGAAACTCTACCAGGCGTTTTACACGGCCACCGGGCCGCTGTTGCGATTATCGGCCGCACTGTTCCCAAACTACGTCACCACCACCGAACGCCTGGGGCTCGCCATGATCAAGATCGCGAAACATGGCGCGCCGAAACGGGTGCTAGAGCCCGCGGACATCCGCCGCGTCTAAACCGGAACGCGGGTATCCTGTAGTAAGACGACATGGACGCAAGCACTGCCATCTTTCCGCTCCAGGAGCGCGTGGAAACCCAAGGGCATTTGATCGACTCCCACATCATGGAGCAGATATTCGACACCGTGGTGGAACACCACGGCCGCTTCGAGGTGGAACAGTTCCGCATCGGACGAACCAACAGCGAGCCGTCTTACCTGCGCCTTAAACTGGACACGGACGATGCCGAGTCCATGCGGAAAATCCTTTCGCAGCTGCTCGGCTTAGGTTGCTCGATGGTGGATTCGGGCGACGCCGATCTCGCCCCCGTCGACACGCGACCGCTGCGCTCCGGAAGATTTCTATTCCACCACCAACCATCGAACCTACGTGCGGCTCAATCAGCAATGGGTGGAGGTGGGCAATCAGCGCATGGACGCGTTGATCGTTGTCGAGAAAGACGCCGGCGGCGAGCAGGCCGTATGCCGGCGGCTGCGCGACATCCGGACCGGAGATCAGGTGGTCACGGGAATGCGCGGCATTCGCGTGGTGCCCGAATCCAAGGAGCGCGACCGTCTGGCGTTCGCCTTCATGAGCAATGGTATTTCGTCGGAGCGCCAGGTGGAAACCGCGGTGCGGCAAACCGCGGCGCTAATTCAACATACCCGGGAGCAGGGACACAAAATCGTCGCTGTCGCGGGGCCGGTGGTGGTTCACACCGGCGGAGTGGCTGCTCTGTCGCGCTCATTCGCGACGGCTCGGTGAATGCCCTGCTGAGCGGCAACGCGCTGGGCGTGCACGATATCGAAGCGGCGCTGTTCGGCACCTCGCTTGGCGTCCGCCTGAGCGACGGGCGTCAGGAAGAGCACGGCCATCGCAATCACATGCGCGCGATCAACGCCATTTATCATTGCGGCGGCATACGCGGCGCCGTGGAAAGCGGACGTTTAAAAAGCGGGATCATGTACGAATGCGTGCGCAACAATGTGCCCTTCGTGCTGGCCGGCAGCCTGCGCGACGACGGTCCGCTGCCCGACACCATCACCGATATGAATTGCGCCCAGGATGCGTATGCGGCCGAATTGCAAGGCGCCGGTTTGGTGCTCTGCCTGGGCTCCATGCTGCACTCCATCGCCACCGGCAATATGCTGCCCAGTTGGGTGAAAATCGTGTGCGTGGACATCAATCCCGCGGTGGCCACAAAGGTGAGCGACCGCGGCACCGGACAAGCGGTCGGCGTGGTGACGGATGTCGGCCTGTTCCTGGATCTGCTGGCCCGTACGCTGATCCCGGCATCCGCACCAGCCTCATGAAACGCCAATATACGGAGCGCCACGCACGCGCGGGCGTGAACGCCAAACTGCCCGAAATCGAAACCTGGCCGAATCAGTATCCCGGCTACGAAATCGAAATCGTGCTTCCCGAATTCACCTCGGTCTGCCCCAAAACCGGATTGCCCGATCATGGCGAGCTCACGCTCCGCTACATGCCCGACAAGCTGTGCCTGGAGCTGAAGTCGCTCAAGATGTACATGCTGGCGTACCGCAATCTGGGCATTTTTCAGGAGAACGTCGTGAACCGCTTTTTGAGCGACGTCGTGAGCGCCTGCCGCCCGGTATCGGCCAGCCTGACCGGCGAGTTCACGCCGCGCGGCGGAGTCTTCACCAGGATCAGCGCCAGTTGGAGCAGCGCGGAGCAGAAAAGGAAACATGGATCCAAAAGGTGAAGAGCTAGCCGCAGTCATCGCGGAAATCCGCGACCGGGTTCGCGGCCGCAAGCTCAACGGTAGCGAGGCCGGCGACCTGCCGCTGCCCGATCTCATGCCGCTGCTGCACGCCCGTGACGCCGCTGAAGCGAAAGTAGCCAGCATCGGCACCGTTAATCCGCGCCCGCCGGGATTGTTTAACTCGCTGGCCCAGAGCCTCAAGCGCTTCGTCGCGCGCGCGCTGGACTGGCACGTCCGCGAACAGGTGGAGTTCAACCGCGGAGTGATGGAATGCGTGCAGGCCACGCTCGAAGTTTTGAGCGAATATAATCGCAGCGTGTCGGCGCTCCGCGAAGAAGCGCGCCAGATCGCGGATGCTCGCGCGCGCTGGTCCGAGTGGCACGTGCATTGGGAAAAGACCCTGGCGAACACCGAGATCCAGTTTCTGCGGAGCATCGCCGAGTTGCAGGCTTCGTTCCAGCATCGCGTCACGTTGATGGACCAGCACTACCGGGAGCAGGTGCAGGCCGTGCACACTGCTTTCGATGGGGCCTTGGCCCGAGCCACGGAGAACATCCAGAAACGGTTGTGGGAGGACGTTGGCCAGCTCCAAACCAAATACCAGACCCAGCATGAGGCCACAATTCGTCAGCACGAGACGATGATTCACAACGAACTCCGCTTGCTTCGACAGAAGGCTTCGCTCGCGGGCGCACCGGCCGTCGCGCCGCAGAACCCGCCGTCCGCGGAAGCATTCCAGATCGATTGGCTGAAGTTCGCCGAGAAGTTTCGCGGATCGGAAGCGGCGGTTCGAGAGCGCCAATTAATCTACGCGGGACGATTTCGCGAACATGGGCCGGTGCTCGATCTCGGCTGCGGCCGCGGCGAATTGCTGGAGGTTTTGCGCGAAGCGGGCATCCCCGCGCGCGGAATAGATCTCAATGACGACGACATCGCGCTGTGCCGGAACAAGGGTCTGGATGTCGAAAAAGCCGACCTGTTCAGCTATTTAAATGCCCTTCCGGACGCCTCGCTCGGCGGCGCGGTCTGCTGCCAGGTGGTGGAACACTTGCCGCCCCCGCGCGTCCTCGAAATGATCCGCGTACTGCGCGACAAGCTGCGCCCGGGCGCGTTGGTTGCGATCGAAACGCCCAATCCCGAATGTCTCGCGATTTTCGCAACGCACTTTTACATTGACCCCACGCATCGACATCCGATTCCGCCTTCGCTCCTGTGCTTTTACCTGGAGGAAGCGGGCCTGGGACGGATCGAGGTCCAGCGGCTTTCGCCGGCGATAGAAACCATGCCGTCGCTGGCTTCTCTGCCCGACGCATTTCGCAGGGAGTTCTTCGGAGCGCTGGACTACGTGGCATTTGCCACCCGGCTAGGCTAACTGCCGGGCATGGGAGGCGGATCCGAACGCACCGTCACCGGATGGGCGCCGCTGATTTGCCGGCCCTTCCAGCAAAGAAAAATGCTTTGCGCTCCCGGCCGGACGCCTTCGGGGATTTGAACGTTCACTTGGCGCCGGCCGTTTGGTTGGAGCGCCGCCATATATCGAACCGGAATCGCCTGATTGTCGATTACGCCGCTGAGATTAAACAGATCGGCGTAAACGTCGGTCAAGCCTTGAAGGTGGATCTCGGCAAAGCCCGCCACTCCTCCCGCCACCAACTCGCGTCCACCCCAAGGATGCGACACGCCCGTGATTTGCACAGAACCTGGAACCGGCGCGCCGGCATTGTTGGCCTCACCTAGACCAGGTTTCCTCAGAGTGAGCCATAAATACTGGGTTTGCTGACCTTCGTTCGAGAGGATCATCCAGCCTGTTCGATTCATGTACTGAAGCAGCTCTTCTTCGCTGAACCACACGCCGGCCCAGGAATCATAGTTATCTGAGGGGCGCGCTGCGCCGTTGAACTGGGCAATCAAAATGCCGCCGGGTTTCAACGCGCGGAATGTTTCGTCGACGTACTTGTAAACCAGCGCTTTGTCCGGGATGTGCTGGAATACCGCGAACGAGTAGGCCAGATCAAAAAAGCCCTCGCGGAACATCGCGAGATCGTTATTCTCGGTAACGTGAAAATGAGCGTGCGGAACGTCGGACAGTTTTTCCCGCGCGCCCGCCACCATGGCCGGAGAAATATCCACGCCGTGAATTTCGCCGCAATCCTCGGCGAGCGAATAGACCAGCCGTCCAAGACCACAGCCGATCTCGAGAAACCGCCGATCGCGAACTCCTGCGCCGGCCAGATGAGGATAATCCCTGCGAACCCGAGCGAGGATGTCGGGCGCGCTGCTGAAGAATGCTTCGTCATCCTGATTGCGGCCCTGGCAATTCACAAAAAACCGGGCGTCTTCGGCGGCGCGGGCATCCCAATCCCGGCGCATTTCATTAATCAAGCTGTCGGTCATAATGTCAAGGACCAGAGTAGCGCGGTTGCGCCGGGCCGATTAGCTCACGGTAGAGATCCGCTTGGCGAACCGCGATCGCATCCCAGTCGAATTCCTGTTCCACGGTTTGCCGCGCCTGACGCTCGATAAACAACCGCTTATACGGATCTTCGATGAGCTGGGCGATGACCCGCGCCATTTCTTCGGGAGTCTCGGCCACGATTACATCTTCGCCCGGATGGAAGGCCAACCCGTGCAGCCCGGCGGGCGTGCTCACAACCGCTTTCCCCATCGCCATGGCTTCCATGATCTTGATGTTTGTGCCGGCGGACGCAACCAGTGGCGCAACCACTACCGTCGCCCTTTCATAGGCCGGGCGCACATCCTCCAGAAAATCATCCACCTGGATGCCGGGCTGTGCCAGATCCAATTGCACGCGGCCGCGGTAGCGATCCAGAAAACACTGATGCCGCAGCCCCGCTACGATGTGCAGGGTCAAGTTGAGCGACGCCAGCCTGGGCCATACGCTCCGAAGAAACAAGTCGGCCGCGAGCAGATTCGGCAGATGCGCGAAAGAGCCGATAAACAGAAGTCGGCGCGGCTCCGGCGGGCAAATGTTCGGGCGAAATCGTTGGAGATCGACGCCGTTCGGCAAGCAGGTGGTCTTGCCGGGAGGCGCGCCGTGCTCGACAGCGAGCCGGCTGTCACGATCCGACATGGTAACCACGCGGTCCACGCGCCGCCACGCGGCCGTCTCGAACGGTATCCAGCGGCGAAATTGACGCCGCAGCTCCCAGTCCTCGCCTTGCGCTAGCAACTGCTGATAAAGATCCAGCGTGATGTCGTGCTCCACCAGGATGGTCTTCGCCGGCGCGCAATCGGCCGCGTACTGCGCCATCTGCGTGAACTCCAGTTGAGCGACGGCGGGCCTCCATTTGCGCACGGTCTGGCGCAAAGCTGCGTGGAAGGCGGGCGCGTCGAATTCTTCCACGACATCGGGGCGCTGGGTCGAGGGCAACAGTTGCGTTCCATTGTGCTTCACCAGCACCAATTCGCAGCACATATCCAGCAGTTCGGCCGGCGCGTGAACGGGAGAGCCCGCGAAAGCCACCAGCACCAGGTCGAAATTCTCGGCCGCGCGCCGCATGAGGTTAAACATCCGCACCGCTCCCCCGTGCGCCAGAGGAAAAGGCAGGTAGGGGCTAGCCACCAGCACCACCGGACGATTGCGCGCCGCGCGTCCGGGCGTTACGTATATCTGTCCGCTGCCCAAAGCAAGAATCTCGCGATCCGCGAGGACTCGCCCGGGCGCGCGGGATATCCAGAACGGCGCGCGCCAGGCTTCGGCCAACGCAGCGACGGCAGCCCGGTTGGGGGACTCGGCGGCACTCAGAATATTCAAGCGGTGGATGGCCTGCTTCCATAATTCGGAGAACGCGCGGGGCTCGGCAATGGCGCGCGCGACGAATCGCAAATAATTCAGTTCCAGAACTTCATCCAGGAACTCGCGCGAATAATACCGCGACGTAGTGGCGCGGTGTTCGTGCATGACGCGCGCTCCCGCGACGAACACGCTGGGCCAGCCCTGCCCCCAGCCGCGGACTCCGAGATCGAGATCCTCCACGTAGGCCGGTTCATAAACCTCATCCAGGCCGCGCAGCGACGCCAACTTCGCGGCGTCGAACAGTGAACAGCCGCCGCTGCCGTAAAGCACGTAACTCAAATCCTCGAAGACCAGCGGCAAGTCACAACGGACCGGGAAGTCCTCCGTTCTTCGCTCGTGTAGAAATGGCAGGACCGCCTTGCCGGTCTCTTCCCGCCTTTGTCCGTCGGGGAAAAAGATCTGGGCCGTCGCGCAAAAAAGATCCGGCACTTGATCGAACGCCGCCAGGAGAGCTCTGAAAAATCCCCGGTCGATGCACATGTCGTTGTTCAGCATGCAAATGTGCGAGCAGCGCGCCGAGCGGATACCCGCGTTGACGGCCCGCGCGAACGATAGCGCGCCCGCGCTTTGCTCGATGATCACGCTGGGATAGCGTTCCGCGGCGAAATCCGCGGTTCCGTCATCAGAGCCGTTGTCCACCACAATGATCTCTCCGCCGATCTCATCAATCTGGCGGACCACTTCAGGCAGCAATCGCGCCAGCAGATCCCGGCCATTGCGGGAAGGCACAATCACCGATATCCCGCGCACGCGCGTGGGTTCGTTCACCGCGGTCAGTGGCCGCCCGGCCGGAATCACTCGCTTCGCCGCAGCTGCCAGCGCGCCTCCCAGCCTGGCGAGCAACACTCGAATCGGGCGCAGGAACGCGGAAGGATGAATTAGCCGCCACAGCAAAGTGTACGTCGCGCCGCCGGACGAGAATTCCCAGACCAGCAGATTGCGCGTCTTCCACGCCACGTGCCGGAAGATATTGACGGCGGATCGCGGCCGAAGCATGAAGTGGCCAAACCCGTCGTTAAACGCCAGGAAATTCAAGGGCGCCAGCAGAAAGGCGATCAGGCGCATCCGCCAGTAGGGCATGCGCGGCTGCAGGATCACCGCGCAAAGGCGGATGTGTTTGTCTCGAAAATGCCAGCGGCAGCGCGTCAGGTTGTCCCAAAGACTGCGCGACACCGGAAACGGAATCCAGCTGGAATGTTCTATTGGAAACTCGGACACCACCACCAGGGGAAGGTCCGGAAGAATCTCCCGCATGTGCTGGATGGCGGTGGGAATCAGGTCTTCCGACCCGGATGCGAACAGGACCTTGACCGTCTCCCGCAAAGCCTCGCTCAAATGAGGGCTTGCCTGTCGGTCTCGAGTGCGTTCTGGTTGCGGTCGCTCCACCAGGCCAGGCTTTGCAGCGAGAACGCCGTGGAGACCGGATTCGCGAAGGGGAGCAGTTCCCCCTGCTTGCTTCCGAATCCGAATCCGCCGTCGATGCGAGTATCCTCGGAATGTAATTGAAAGGCCCCCAGCCGTTCTGCCTCGCGCCAGGCCGCGGCTTGATCCAGCGGAACAATGCCCAGCCTTTCGCCGCAGAGCCGGGTTCGCAGCAGCTGCGCGTAGACGTCCGAGCGGGCGAAGCGCGGCGCGATCTCGTCCAGGTAGCCGGCAATGCGCGCGATACCGGCGCGGAACACTTCCGCGCAATCGGGCCGCTGCACAACGGGAAGAAGCCCTTCCAAGAAGTAAGCGTGGGCGTGCAGCCGATCCATCACCTGGTCAACGTCCGAGGAACCGGGAAGAAAATCTTGCTGCGTCGACACGGCCTGATCCGCCGCGGCTTCATAGGCGTCCAGGAATTCCGCGTCGCCGGTGCTCTCAAACAGATCGTACCAGGCCATGGCGGACTTCAATTGATAGCAGCCCGGCGCGGAAGACCAGCGCGTCTGATAAGCGAGCGGCTGTTTGTCCGGCAATGCCAGGATGGGGTGAATGGCCGCGGGAGTTCGGAAATCCGCCAACATCGCGCGACCCGCGGCAGTGGCCACTTCCAGAAACTCTCTTTCTGCGGTAACGCGCCAAGCGGCCAGTAAGGCGCGGACAATGATCCCACAATCGAAAAAATACGCCAACTGTGTGGCTGGCTCGCCATCCACCGCATGTTCGAATGGAAAAGTGCAAAGCCGCGGTTCCCAGGCCACGCGCGTCAGAAACCGTGCCGCCCGCAGAGCAGAATCCAAGTACTCCAATTGTCCCGTGCGCCGGTGCAAAAATAGCAGCGTGCTGACCGCGTATCCGGTGATTTCCGTCGAAACTCTCGCGTTTCGGCCCGCGTCGATCCGGTAATACCGCGCCACTCCGCCGTTCTGTTCCTGGATGCCGGAGCGTAGAAACCAGCGGCCGGCCGCTTGGATCGCCGCATCCGTGCTGAACAACTGAAAATCCCTAGAGGTTGCCAACAAAGTATTCCATTTTAGCACCGAGGCGAAACCCGCCTCCGAGTCAGCGCGGGGTACACTAAAAAGGCAAGAATCCCAACCTGACCTACTTTGTCGAAGCGTTACTCCATTGGTATCGACCTAGGAACCACCAACTGCGCGCTCGCCTACGCACCCGCCGGCGGCGATCCGCT
Organism: Terriglobia bacterium; assembly: GCA_963786745.1. GTDB lineage: Bacteria > Acidobacteriota > Terriglobia > Bryobacterales > Bryobacteraceae > Palsa-89. Next base: position 79,287 of record CAWBAE010000001.1, read on the forward strand.
CGAACTGCCCTCGGTGGATATTTTTCCCGTGCCGCAGCTCATCAATCCTGGCGAAGTAAGCGATCAGCCGCTGCTGCCTTCGTTCTTATATATCCCCGGCGCGGCTGATTTTCCGGCCGGATCCACCGCCTTGCCCTGGGACGCGAATCCGCGCTCGGTGGTGGGAAGCCTGGCTCAAAAACGAGGCGCGGAAGTTGCCAGCCGCCTGGTATCCTCCGCCAAATCCTGGCTTTCTCATTCCGGCGTCGACCGCACTGCCCCGATTCTTCCCCTCAACGCGCCCGAGGGTATTGAAAAGCTGTCTCCCGTGGAAACGTCGCGAAGATATCTGGAGCATCTGCGCGCGGCATGGGATTCCAAAATGCCGGATGCGCCGTTCTCCGAGCAGGAAGTCTTCGTCACCGTGCCGGCTTCGTTCGATGCCGTCGCCCGCGAGCTCACGCTGCAGGCGGCCGAATTGGCTGGATTTCAGAACCTGCTCCTGCTCGAAGAACCGCAAGCCGCGTTTTATGCCTGGATCGAGCGTCACCACAACTGGCGCGAGCAGGTGCGCGTGGGCGATCTGATTCTGGTGATCGACATCGGCGGAGGCACCACGGACTTCACCTTGATCGCCGTAACCGAGCAGTCCGGCAATCTGCAACTGGAGCGCGCCGCCGTTGGGGAACATATTTTGCTGGGTGGCGACAACATGGACCTCGCGCTGGCGCGCCATCTCGAAAGCCAACTTGCGGCCGTAAATACGAAGCTCGACGCGATGCAGTTGCACGCGCTCTGGCAGCAATGCCGTTTGGCGAAGGAGCGCTTGCTCGACAAAGACAACAAGAAGCGCGAAGAGCCGGTCACCATTCTCGGGCGCGGCACGGGCCTGGTGGGTGGAACCATCAAGACCAAGCTGCAGCGCGCGGACGTGGAACAGATCCTGAGCGAGGGATTTCTTCCGATGGCCTCCAGCCAGGATGTGCCGCAACGCCGCCGGATGGGCTTCGCCGAACTGGGACTTCCCTATGCCGCCGATGCCGCCGTAACCAGGCATCTGGCGCGCTTCCTCAGGCAACAGGCCGCGCAATCCGAGCATGGATCCGTGCGGCGCGGCCCCAGTGGATTGGCTGCGCCGACGCATGTGCTGTTCAATGGCGGCGTGTTCCGCGCGGGCCTGGTTCGCGATCGCGTCCTCGAGATCCTCAACGGCTGGCTGGCGGAGGAGGGCTTCTCGCCCGCCGTGCCGCTCATCGGCGAAGATCTGATGCACTCGGTGGCGCGTGGCGCGGCTTATTACGGGCTTGCGCGCGCCGGACGAGGCGTGAGGATTCGGGGCGGCATACCGCGGACCTATTATCTCGGCATCGAGAGCGCCATGCCCGCCGTTCCCGGAATGCCCGCGCCGGTGAAGGCCCTGGCGGTGGCGCCGTTCGGAATGGAGGAAGGAACCGCGCTGGAGCTGCGCGATCGCGAATTCGGATTGACGGTCGGAGAGCCCGCCGAGTTCCGCTTCTTTCAATCCGCCGTGCGCAAGAACGACGCAGCGGGCGTCATGCTGGATGAGATCGGCGAGGAGCTCGAGGAACTGTCCCCGGTGGAAGTGACGCTTCCGGCGGCGGGAAACGCAGGCGAATTCGTTCCCGTGACTCTAGAAACGGTGATCACCGAGACCGGGCTGTTGCAACTCTGGTCGGTGGCGCGGGATGGGCGCAGGTGGAAGCTGGAGTTCAACGTTCGGGAGAAGCTGAAATAGCTTCGCGTCCGCGCCTACTTCTTCTCTGCCGTAAAAGTTCCGTTGCCCAGCTGGCCGTACACCACGGTGCCGGTGATCTTGCCGCTATCATCAAGTTTGCCTTTGTACGAGACTTTGCCGGCTTGACCCGCTTCGAACGACCACTCCACATCCGACCCTTTCACGGTTCCCGTCACGTTCGCGGTTCCCACCTGTCCCGTGTAGGTTCCAGTGAGATTGTCACCGCTTTGTTTGAAAACGAAAGTCGCGGTGCCCGAGCCCGCATCCAGCGTGACGGCCGCGGACCAAGTCCCGGAAAGATCCGCTCCAACCAGGACTGAACTCAAGCATGCCAGACAGAGGAAAGCCATGAGTATTCGCATGCGCGCAGTATAACATCGCCGGATCGATTCGCGCCGCAATTCTCGACTTCAGAACTTGAAGATTGCATCCATCGCCAGCTGGAATTGGTTCGTGCGGGTTCCGTCATCGTACGAACGGCGATCGAACGCATGATCGAATCTGAGTTCGGGACGCAGTAAAACCGTGCTGCCCACCCAGTGTCCCCACATGAGCGTTTCCTCGGCGTAGCGGTTCTTGTAGCCGGTTCGCTGGCCTTTGATGTCATCCAAAAAGTCGCTGCGGATGGAAAGGTAGTTCTTCGCATTGAGCTGCCTTTCGACGTAGTTGACGGCGGCCCACTCGGGCGCGAAACAGCGGATCTCGCCCGCGGAACAGAAAGCGCCGTTCGTGCCTTTCTCCGGCTGCAGCGGTCCCAAGACGCTGGGCACGCCGCGCTGGTACATGTACCAGGCCTCGCTGGCCATGTGCCATGACGCATTGAACTTGTGGTACCAGGTGTTGTCGAACATCTGCAAATTGTTATACGCGTACCCGCCTTTGTTGAGACCGTTCACGCACGGATACAGATTGTCATTGCCCTGGTGGAACGTGTAGCTGATGCAGGCCGTCGCGGCTGGCTTCGCGTCGCGGGTCCAAGGCGCCACGTCGTGGCTCGCGGTGATTCCCAATTGCAGCAGCAGCCCTTCATTCAGCCGGATGGTCGCGAGGACGCCGGTGTCGGTGAAAGGATCCACCGCATAGAGCAGTGAATGAGTGTACACGTAATTGTTGGGCGCGAGCTGCGCTTCGATTCCTGGAATGGAGATGAATCGGCCGATCCGTATGTTGATGCCTTCGGCGAACTGCGGGAAATACAGGTCCACGTATTCGAGCGCCGGATCAAACCCGTATTGGCGGTGATCGTCGATCAATTGCGAGCTGAAATAGCCCAGGTTGGTGGTGAAGCGATAGCTGGTGCCGTAGAGCCCCGTGAGGTGGAATCCCCAATCGAAGTGATCCGTTTGAACCGAATCGGGAATGCGTTCGACATAGAGCACAGCCTGATCGAATTCCACGCGATTGGCGAAGATGTCGTAGGCGGATGGATAGTTTGAATCGTGCGAAGTGCTGAGGTTGAAACTGCCTTCCACCCAACCGTAAATCTTGACCCGGCTTTGCTCCCAGGCGTCTCCGTTCGAGCCGCCGTAAAGGGCTTGCATGAGCGGCGGAACATTCGTATCGGGTTCACCGATGACGGGCGATCCGCCGTAGGACCAGTCGGAGTTAGGAAATGGCGGCGAGTTCAATGGCGACGGCAGCGCGCGGCGCGGAGGTTCGGGGCCGGTGTCGGAGCTTCCGTGCCAGTCTTGTGAGTACGCCGCGGAAAGCCGTTTGAAAAATCCAGCGTTGGCGGTCAGCGTGAGGTTAACCGTGAGACTCTCGCCATCGCTTAGATCGTGCTCAGCCACGGCCGAGTCGCCATACCCGCGCTTTGCCGCCTTGAATTGGTAGTGGCCGGGTGCCAGGTTATCGAACTCAAAAGACCCATCCGCACCGCTAAGCGCGACCTTGTCACTCGGTTCTGCCGACGAATGCGCGGTTACCCGCGCGCCGGCAACCAGCGATCCCCGTGCGTCCTGAATCACGCCACGAACCTGCGCCCATCCGCCCACAGCAAGGCTGAGCGCGATCGCAAGCAGGATCGCCGGGCGCAAGCTATGCTGGAACCGCTTCGACGATCGAGTCCGCGGCAGCCGTCGGAATAATTTGAGTCAATCGCCAGCCAGCCGCGCCGAGCAAAGTCCGAAATTCATTTTCGGTGCGCTCGCATCCACCGGGGAAAATCAGCATTTGGAGATCCAGAAACTTCCCGGACGAGAACTCGTTTCCGGTCTCAATGACGTTGTCGACCACCAGCAGTTTGCCGCCAGGATTCACGCCCTTTCTGCAGCCCTGGAGCAGCTGGATGCACAGATCATCCGGCCAATCGTGAATGATGTGCTTCATGATGTAGGCGTCCGCACCCGCTGGAACCGAAGCGAACATATCCCCGGAAGCGAGGGTGCAGCGGTCCATCATGGGCTTGAGCGGTCCGCTCTTGGCTCCTTCCACCACGTGGGACATGTCGTAAAGCGTGCCTTTCAAGTGCGGATTCCGCTTGAGGATGGTCGCAAGCAGTAGCCCGTGCCCGCCGCCCACATCCACGATGGAATGAATTCCACCGAAATCGTAGGCGTCGGCCACGGCGGGGCTATCAATCATCGAGATCGCGGTCATGGCGTCATTGAACATCCGGCCTTCTTCCGGATTCTGTTTCATGTACTCGAAAATGTGCATGCCGTAGATCTTGTTTAGCGCCTGCTTGCCCGTCTGGACGCAATAGTCGAGGTTGGACCACCCCAGGCCGTGCCAATCCCTACTTCCCATAATCGCGAGCGCGCGCAGGCTGGGTTTCGCGTTGCTGCGCAAAACCGCAGACATGGGCGTTTCGGAAAACTTTCGGTCGGGACCCTCCGAAAGCACACCCACGCTGGCAGTGGCGCGCATGAGACGATAGAGCGCCCTGGGGTCGGCGCCGAGCTTGACGGCCAACTCCTCGGCCGATTTTGGACCGGCTTCCACCAGATCCGGAATTCCCATCTGAGCGAGGCACGAAACCGCGCCGGCGACGTGCGCCCCATTCAACATTTGCAGGATTCCGACGTGTGGAGGAAGAGTCTGCGGCTGTGGTGTCATCCGTTACAGTATACAGTCTGTTGATTAAGCTGGCGCCGATCAGATAAGGTTGTCCTGGAGGTCGCGCGCTGGAAGTCTATCTGGTGGACGGCACGTACGAATTGTTCCGGCACTACTACGCGGTTCCGTCCGCGCGGGATCAGGATGGCCGGGAGATCGGCGCTGTCCGGGGCGTGCTCGCGTCGGTTCTGGGCATGCTAAAGGGCGGCGTCACGCACGTCGCCGTCGCCACCGATCATGTCATCGAATCGTTCCGCAACGAACTCTGGCCAGGCTACAAAACCGGCGAGGGCATCGACCCTGATTTGTGGGCGCAGTTCCCGATGCTCGAAGAAACCCTCGCGGCGGCCGGGATCGTGGTCTGGCCCATGGTCGAGTTCGAGGCGGACGATGCGCTGGCGGCCGGAGCCGCGGCTGCCGCTCGGGATCAGCGTGTGGATCGCGTGATTATTTGCACGCCGGACAAGGATCTGGCGCAATGCGTACGCGGCACGCGCGTGGTTCAATTGGATCGCCGCAATCGCGCGATCCGGGACGAAGCCGGCGTGATCCAGAAGTTCGGCGTTGCACCGGAATCGATTCCCGACTATCTGGCGCTGGTCGGCGACACCGCCGACGGCTATCCAGGATTAGCAGGATGGGGAGCGAAGTCGACCGCCGCGGTTCTCGCAAAGTATATTCATCTGGAATCCATCCCTGCGGACTGGCGCGAGTGGCGCGTGAACGCCGCCAATGCGGGCGCCCTGGCACACACGCTATCAGAACAGCGCGATCAGGCGATGCTTTTCAGAACGCTGGCCACGCTCCGCACGGACATCCCGCTTTTCGACGACGTGGATCAATTGCGATGGAACGGGCACAAGCCCGAATTCGCCGCGCTGGCGGCACGGTTTGACTCGGCCAAGACAGAGGCCCGGCGACGCCGATCCAGCGATTAACTGGACGGTTCGCTCTTGCGGCTGAGTTCCTCGGTGAGGATAATGGCCTCGGCCAATTCCTTCATGGGACGCCGTAAACGGCGGCTCTCGTTGCGAAGGCGCAGATAGGCGTCCTCTTCAGTCAAACTGAACTTTTGCTGCAGTATGCCCTTGGCGCGCTCCACCAGTTTCCGCGTCTCGAGCTGGCGCTTCATCTCGGCGGTTTCTTCCAGCAGCCGGGCGTTGGCATCGGCCAGCATGGATTTGGCGATGGCATTGCCCATCTGCTCGCCGACGAAGGTCAGCAGCGCGATTTCATCCGGGCCATGCCGATGCGCCTCGCGATGATGGACATTGATGATGCCAATGATATCGCCCGCGCTGATCAGCGGAACTGAGAGAAACGCCTCGTAGGTATCTTCCACCAAGGCTTGGAATCGCTTGAAGCGGGCATCCGCGGCGGCGTTCGATGACAGCGCGACCACGGATTTGTGCTCGGCCACCCAACCGGTGACGCCTTCACCCATCTGCATGCGCAGATTTCCGAGCGCAGAGGCATGCGGCACCTGCGAGGCGCGCAGCACGATTTCGTCGGTGTCGCGATCCAGCAGGTAAACCAGGCACGCATCGCACTCCGTGACCTGGGCGGTTAGTCCGATGATTTCCCCGAGCATCTCGTCGAGGGACACCTCGGAGCTGACAATGCTGCTGATTCTATGCAGCAAGGTAACTTGAGAAGCCGGAGGCTCCATAGCGTATAAGGTTGCCATATTTGAGGGTAGGCCGGGGTTCCGCCCCGGTCCAATCGAAAATTCCTATCGGTCCTATGGGAGAAGGGACTAGAGCCGGAAGTGTTTGAAGAGATTCGTTTTTTAGAAGTTACAAAACCGTTACGAGCTGCCGCTGGATTTCGCCCGTGACCTGGGCTTTTCCTCGGCCCACGTAAACGTTGACTTCGGAACGGATTCCGAAATCCGGAAGGTAGATGCCAGGCTCGACGGAGAAGCAGGTTTCGGGAATGATTCTGCGATCGTCATGAGTTTCCAGATTGTCCATGTTGGCGCCGGTGCCGTGCACCTCTTCGCCGATGGAATGCCCGGTGCGATGAATGAACTTTTCACCGAAGCCCTTTTCCCGAATATACCCGCGAGCCGCGTCGTCCACTTCGAACCCGTGCAGCGTCTGGTTGTGGGAAACGGCGTCTTGGACACGCTGGATGGCGCGGTCCCTGGCGTCGCGCACGATTTCAAAGACGTTCTGAATCTCGGAAGGTGCGGCGGCGCCGCAGTATCCGGTCCAGGTGATGTCATAGAAGACCGCGCCGGGACGATCCAGCCGGGCCCACATATCCATCAACACGGCATCGCCTTTGCGGATGGGTTGATGTCGATCGGCCTGCGGTTCGTAGTGCGGATTCGACATATTGGCATTCACCGCCACGATGGGCCCATGATCTGTGAACAAGCCTTCGCGCTCGAAACCGTCGCGGACAAATCGATTTATGTCCCATTCGGTGATGGCTTGGCCGCCGCCGAGCGCCGCTCCGATCTTCTGAAACGCCGCAGCCCGCACGCGATCCACCCGTCGGCCGGCTTCGAGATGCATTTCGAGTTGCTCGGCCGACCAGCGGGCTTCGAAAAGTTGAACCAGGTTGGCCGACGTGGACACCTCGACGCCCGTTCCACGCACCAACTCCAGCGTTCCCGCGTCCACCAGTGAGACGTAGGGGATGGCGCAATCCGGCGAATACTGCATGGCGATCCGGCGGCAACCCGCCACCAGTTTCTTGATTCCATCCCTTTGCGCTGACCAGCTCGAATAGACCTGCATCGATCCCGGCAAACCCTCCAGAACACCGGATTCGATGGCGTGAACCAGACCTCTCGGCTCGCCCTCGGCGGGGATCATGTAATACCAGCGGCGCGAAGCCATTCCGGCCGGATTCAATTTCAGGATGCGATAAGCCAGCGGGTCGCGCCGATGATGGTCGAAGAAAAGCCAGCCGTCCAGCTTTTCTTCGCGCAACGCTTTTTGTATGTCATCGATTAGCATGATTCACTCGGGATTAGCATGATCAACTTTCAAAGAATGGTCTCCACTGCCGCGGCAGCGGGACCGGGGTCAAATAGCTGACGACAATCAGGCTCAGAACGGATGCGCCCAGCGCTGGATAGATAGCCAATTCATATCCGGTCAAGTTGAGGACGACGGTGATCCCAGTCCCGAGCATTATAGATGTTATGGCAGCGGCAGTGGTGACGCGCTTCCAAAAGAATACCGCCAATACGGCCGGAGTGACGGCCGCGCCGTATACGGTGTAGGCATAAACGGCCGCGTTCAGGATGGATTCGAATCGAGTGGCCTGCAGCAAGGCGAACAAGCCGAGCAGTACAACGACGAATCTCGAGGTCACGAGCTTGCGATGCTCGGATGCTTGCGGGTTGATGAATCTCCCATACACATCGTGGATGAGGTTAGTTGCGGGCGAGAACAGATAGTTGTTGGCGGTGGAAATCACTTTGGCGAAAATCCCGCCGAGCAGCAGCGCGCCGATGATCCGCGGCAGGCCGCCAAAGGCAGTGATGGGGATGATCTCGCGCGGATGGGAGGTCTGGAAAATCGAACTTCCGATTACAGCAACAGTGATCAGGAGAGTTTCAAGCACCACGGTGCCGGCGATCCAGCCATAAACGGCGAATTTAGCGTCCTGCTCCGACCGCGCCGAAAAGAATTTCTGATACATGCTCTGATTTCCAACCAGGAGCAGCATCGTGGGGATGGTGTAGTTCAGCGCTTGAGGCAAGCTGAGATTGCCGAGCACTTGGAAATGCGAGGCGGGAAGAGCGCCGGCAATATGGGTCCATCCGCCCGCGCGATGGAGCAAGACGGGCACTGCGATCGCCACGATGGCAGCGACTAGCGCGCCAATCACGAGATCGAGATAAGCGATAGATGCCATTCCCGCGGCGGCTGTAAAGACGATCACGAAGGCCGCGATGATGCACATACCCTGATTCCGCGAGAGCGCCGGAAAAATCAAATTGAGGATATCGCCGCCGGCCTTGAACTGATAACTGGTAATCACCGTGTAGGAGATGACGATGGCCACGGTTCCCATCACGCGCGCGGCGGCATTGTAACGCGCCTCCAGCAAATCGGGAACGGTGAACTGCGCGAAGCGGCGGGCACGTCCGGCGATGAGAGCGATCACCACCAGCCCCAGCCATCCGCCGGCGGGCTGCCACAGGGCGGCGAACCCGTTTCGATACGCGTTCTCGCCGCCGGCAAAGAGGCTGCCGGCGCCAATCCAGGAAGAAAGCAGAGTGAACACCAGCACCGGCCACGGCAGCTTTCTGCCTGCCACTAGAAAGTCAGCCTGCGTTCGAACGGATCGAGTCTTGATGATGGTTACCAGGCAAAGCGCGGCCACCACCCCGATCAAAACGATGGCATAGATCATGAAAGCGTCAGACGGGGCTGCGGCTCGCGCGGTCCGGCGAGCTTTCGGTAACGCACGCGGGCGTTCAGGTTGAGTACTCCGGCGACGTCCTTGGTATCGACCACTTCGAAATCCAGTACATCGTCCATCCAGTCCTGACTAAGTCCATTCTGATACTGAGTGGCAACCGTGACAGTGTACTCCTGGCGGCTCAACAGACAATCCAGCTCAAACTCTATCTGCAGCGTTTCGCCTTTTTCGAATGATCCGAGGTCGATGCCTTCCAGACGCGAGTTACTTCCAAATACATCCATGCCGATGCGATTTCGAATTAGAATCCCCACGACGGGGCTATCGACGGTCCGGTGAAACTCCGCCCGAATGCGCACCACAAGTGCGTCGCCGGGGCGAAATGTACGGCAGGGTTGACCGGCGGCGTTTAGTAACTGGATATCCAGGATTCGGCTGGCGCCGTCGCCGTGACGAAAGCTGCTCTTGGCGGCGGAATTCTCTGCAAGGCCGTCGGCTGGCGGTCGTGCTGTGCGTTCCCGATCCAGCACAAAACCGACGTATTGATTCACCGCGTCCTTGGGCGTGCCTTCCATGACCACCTGGCCTTCGAGCATGAAGATGGCCCGGTCAGCCAAACGCTTAATGAGGCCGAGATCGTGCGAAACCAGCAGGACCGTTACCTTATTCTGCCGAAGCTCTTCGAACTTTCGTATGCATCGGCCGGCGAAGATGGCGTCGCCGACCGCGAGCGCCTCGTCGACGATCAGGATCTCAGGTTCGATGTGAATGGCAGTGGAGAACGCCAGCCTCACGTACATGCCGCTGGAATATTCTTTCACCGGGCGATCAATAAATTGTCCGATTTCGGCGAAAGCTTCGATAGCCGGAAACGCCTTCTCCATTTCCTTGCGCGAGAGCCCCATGATTTCGCCGTTCAGGTAGACATTATCGCGGCCCGTGAACTCCGGATTAAAACCCGCGCCCAGCTCCAGCAACGCGGCAATTCGGCCAGAAGCGAGCACCCGGCCACTAGTGGGCCGCAAAATTCCGCTGATGATCTGCAGCAGCGTGCTTTTGCCCGAACCGTTCGGGCCTAGGATGGCGAACACCTCGCCCTTTTCCACTCGAAAGTTCACGTTCTTGAGCGCCCAGAACTCCGCGCTGCGCGAGCTGCTGACGCGGAAATTGCTAAGGAGACGATCGAGCGGATGTTGGTAGAGACGATAGGACTTGGAGATGTTCTGGACGGCAATCACTGCGAATACTCACTGTAGCGCGAATGGCTGCGGAACGCGGTCTCAACCGATCCGGATGCTGCGGCGCAAACCGGTCGTCAACGGCAGTTCATAGCCCACGAGACAAAACTGGTCCAGGGCGAACAGCACTACCGATTCAAAGCCGCTGCCCTGCGCCATGCGAACTTCTTTCAGCCATGCCGTCGAGCTGTCGCTGATGCCTACCAGGTGACTGCGCTGAGCAGGTGAAAAGCCGAACGCTACGCCTGCTTCGATCGAAGTCAGGCTCAAGTCTAAGTCCCTGGCGTAAGTGTAACTGAAGCTCTCCGTCTTCAGGCAATTTAAAATTGCCGGAGTCCAGGCGCTCACCGGATAATTGATTACCTTATTCAGCGGAGTGTCGTTGACGTCGATCGGGTATAGAACCTCGAACCGGCAGGTTGGATACGCGGTACGGACGTAGCTCATAATCTGGTTAGTAAATGCGCCGATCAAACCCGGAAGAAACGACGCTTCATCCGGGATTGTAGCGGGATCCGTATCAGCGGCGATTACCGCCATAGCCCGCCCGTATTCGGTCTGGAAGCTGCTCGTAGTGTACGCGTCGTAGAACGGCATCCCAGAACCATCCCCGGCAAAATACCACCATTGGACTTCCCCGAATTGCAGATAAGGTACCAGACCGGCTGAAGCCAGGATGCCGGCCATGTCCTGATAGACCTGCTGCCAGAACGCGGTGCTCGTGGGCGAGAAATTAGTTTGCAGCGACGGCGTGGTCAGCAGAACCGCAGCCTCGCTGGGATATCTCTGCGCGATGCCGGCTGCGGTGGATGGATCGCCGTTTCCCAGCTCCATGCTGAAGGATGCCGTCGCGTCGATGCCGTAGCCTTGAAGAGCGGTGAAGAAGCTGCTGCTCCAATCTCGCGCTGCGCGATTCAGGCGAGGCGTGGCCATCAAATCGGTCAGCCATGCGCCGTCCACTCCTCCGGATAATGTTGTGCCCGACGTCGTCACCGTGAGATCAGTCGTGTTCGCGCTGGTGGCAATCGTGATCGCGTTCCCAGCGGATCCCAAAGCTCGAGAATAAATGGTCAACTGATTACCGCTCGCCTGCGCCCAGATCCCGGTGTATCCATCGTTTATCAAAAGCGCGAACGCAAGCGCCAGAGTATCGCTCGTGTCGCCGATCAGATTCAAGTGTTGAATTATGTTGTCGGTTGATGATGGCTGACCGACCTGTCCGATAGTAATTTGCGTAATCAGATTAGCGTCCGGCGCGCCGCTAAATGTAATCGTGGCCGAGGCATATACATTGCCGACGTTGTTCAGTTCGTAGAACCACAATGCGCCGGCATAGTGATTCGCCCGGGCATGGAACCCGAGTGAATCGATCATCCAGGCCGTGCGCTCCGGGGCGAGCGCCAGGGAATGCTCGGTATCCCAATCGGTCGCGGCCGCCAGCTTGGTTTCGACGGTTTCTGACGGAAGCACCGTGGCGGGAATCGCGATCTCAAGGAAGTCAAAATAAGAATACGCTCCCGTGGTGCCGGTATGAGTCGCTACCACGGAGTGAGTGCCCGGCCCGAACTCGCCAATCAGGCTTCGGATCAATACGTCCTCGCCAGGAACGTCCAGGTCAATCGTAATCGGAGTTTGGCCGTCCACAGAAACCGAAATTTCAGCCCCCGGGTCGACTAACCTCGTGCCCAAATAGAGACTGTGCAGTTGCGCGGATGTGTAGCCGCAAGTAAGGCTGTCGCCGGGTGTACTCGTGAAGCTGATTGTGCCGCCTGAAAAATTGCCGGTGCCGTTCGACCATGTGCCTGAGTACTGCACCTGGCTGGAATCATCCTCAACTCTCCGGCTTCCCGGACCAGCCACCGAGTACGATCCTCCCGTACCCGTTACCGTCCAGCTCGTCACAACAACTTGAAATTCGCTCCGAACGAAGGCCCCGGGCTGAAGGGCGGCCGAGTAAGTCCAGCGCAGCTTCCGAACGGCGCTTGCAGGAATAACTCCAAGAAGCGGGTCCGCAAGGGACGCGAAGGGCAGCAGGATGGTCCAGGCAGATGGCGAAGTTCCGCCGGAGAACTGCCTGGACTGCGCATCCCACTCCTCGGACATCGCGCCTGAAACGAAGGTATAAGCACCAATCAGGTTTCCGTTTGCCCCGGTGGTCGAGCTGCCAAGAGTCTCTCCGGCCCCAACATAGGTGATCGTGATGGTCGTCCCGCTCCCCGTCGCCTGCATGGTCGGTGAAAAGGCATTTACGCCCGCGACGATGTTCTCAATCGCGAACTCGAGCGTGTCGCCCTCATTCATCTGGTAAGGATAGTGCTCGGACAGAAACGCGATTCCGACATAGTCATTGGCAGTTACGGTTCCACTAAGTTGGAACTGAACAGTGGCGCACTGATAACTGCCGGAGGCTGCCGTCGCGTAATTCACCAGCGGAACTTGATATATTTGTTCGCCGGTACCGTTATTCGCCCAAACGCGTAGAGTGGGCCATGCGACGGTCGGATACAAAGCGGAGTCGAGCGGAATGCAGTTGTCCCGCGATTCGACATAACTCAGGGTGAGCCCGCTCAAATCTCCGTCCGGCACGCATCGAAAGGCGGGATGCTCAAATACGCAGTCCCGATTCCATTCAATCACGGCCCAGTCAAACTGTTGCCGCCAGGTACCGGACACCGTGAAACCGGATGGACTGGTTTGACTAAGTGCGGCGACAGCGGACGGTTCAAAAAAGTAACATTGAAGGTCGCCGTCGGGCTGCAGCTTCAGAAGTGTTCCGGGCATACGGAATTATCAGATCCGGATCGTGACCGTAAGATCGCTTCCCGGCAAAGTCCCAGAAGTTTCCGTGACTGAAGTTATGTTCAGCCCTACCTGCGCATTCGCCGCCAGCGGCCCAAGCGCGAATCCATCCACGGGCCCGGACGTCGTCGCGTCAATCGCAATTGTGAGCGCGCAATACGACAGCCCATTCTGCGTCACTTCCAAGGAAATCGCCGAACCTGTGGGTGCCGTTTGCACCAGGGCCGAAACGTCCCGTACTGAATAAGCGTTCTCCATAAGTAGCGGCGGCGCCGCATTGGTCTGAATCGCCAAAGGACCTTCGATCTGGAAGGATAGCTGTCCTCCGGAGAGCGTCCTGAGTCCCAGGTCTGTGGTGTTCGTGAAGGATTGGCTCGCCACCCCGCTGTTACCCTGACTGTTTGTGACGAATAGTTCGGCGGCGGCGATTCGTACGTCTGGAATCGTGACGGGAAATGCGTAGCTGCCGCTGGCTGGGCTTCCAAAAAAGTCGGCCGGAAACGGCATGATGAAGGTCTTCTTCTGGAGAAAGTAGATCGCAACCGGGCTGGTGTGGGCCGCAACACTGCTACCGTCGGATCCGCGTACTACAGGTACGGAAGTCGAGTTACTAACGGCCTGCTGGACCAGCATAACCTCGGAGTCAACCTGGACTAGATCCCCAGCCTGAGCGGAGATCGCGGAAGACAGACTCAAGCTGGAGTCACTAGTCCCGACAGAGGCAGTTAGAGTTATTGAAGCTGGGCTCTGTAACTCATCCCAATACGCTAATGTCAGTGTTCCGGCACTAATTGTCGTCGTATTCGACAGGCTGGTGAATCCGATGCTTAGTGCCTCCACCGTACCCTGCCCGGCCGTGAAGAGGGCGAACGTGGGCACGCCGGGAACGTCCGTGTCTACGCTGGACCCCGTTGCGCCGGTAATCCTCCAACGCGTCAGCGGCGAGAGCGCGTAAGCATTTTCCTCATCGAAGATATTCGCCGCTCGTCCGGAGACTTCTACCGTCAAGCCTTCGCGGTTAGGCACTACGAATGAGACCGGCGACGTGCTGCCCGAGGCGCCGAACTGAAAAGTTGAATCCGCCACAACAAACTGGCTGGTGGCGTCAGGCACAACGCCCCAATGGCCGGCGATGGTCAACGTGGTGGGTGTGTTGGAGGCAACGATTTGCTCCTGGCCCGCGCCCGTGCCCTGAGTAATGCGCACCGTCGCTCCGTTGTATTCGTTCGGGAGCATGTCCAGCCCGCTATTGCCTATGGTGGTGGCCGAATGTAGGTTGACGCTCTCTTCCGGCTGGAGTTCCATCCGCCAATAGAAATTAGCGTGATCATAGTTGTAATCCGGCGGGCCTACGAGCGTCGGCGCCAAACCCGTATCCGCAAATTGGTTGGCGATCGTCACATTCTGGGCGATTCTCAGTAGCTCGGCCGGGTTGGTCCCTCTATAGACATGAAAGCTATTCGCCGCCGACGAGAAACTCAAACTGACGAGAGTAACTTGGTTGGTGTTGGTTGCTGCGGGCACGGCGGCCATGATCGTAAATGACAACCCGCCTTCTGCGCCGTTAGCGTCCACCGCGCTTACCGCGTAATAGAGATTTTGCGCTCCCGCTATCGTTCCGCCGCTTGTATTGATTTGGGGATTCAAACCAACTAAAGGAATCCCGGCTTGGCTTGCGGCCGGCTGCTCCGGCACCATGAATCCCACCGACAGAGTGGTGGTCATGCTTCCGTCGGTGGATTCCACGGATGATTCGGATATGGCGAACTGCTCGACGCCGTTACTGTCGAAGACCCCTCCAACCAGCGGCCGAGGCAATCCGATTTCAGAACCTGGTTGTTGCCCCGACGCCACGTTGCCTCCGGCCGTCGCCGTGTACCACGTATCATCGTGTATCTGAGCGGTGATCACCGCTGTATGAAAATTGACGCCCGGAGAGATCTTGGTTATTCGGAATGGCTGCCGGTTGAACCCTTCTCGCGAATACGTCAGCGTGATCAAGTCGCCCGGCTTAAGCCCCGCTCCCTTGACGCTGGTTTCAAATTCCACGGAAGTGTTACCGTAGACCGACTTGTATAGCTGCAGCGCCGCGGCCCCGGTGGCTTGGTCAAAATTCGGCAACCCCAGCGCAGTAAGACTCGTCGTCACAGTTTGTCCGGTTAGCAACAGGTCATCCGTGCTGACCAAGGAAAGACTATCCTGCTGGAACTCGTTGAACTCGTCTTGAAACTCGACCGTGTATTGATTGGGACTATCGGCCGTAGCCCGCGATGTGACCTTCACGGTTGACGCCCCACTTGCCGATCGCGCAATGCCGGAGAACGCGTTGTCTCCAAACTCGTAAGCAGGCCATCCGCCATTCAATGGCTCGGTGCTGTTGCTTCCAGGCAGTTGAGCGGGCTGTTGGAGAGCCAGAGTATCTTCCAGATTCAGCTGCAGTAACCCAGTGGGCCCAAAGGTCAAGTAAAGGGCGGACCCGTTCCTTACGCCCCGCACAACATCCCCGGCGCTGCGACGATAGGTCAAGAGTAAGTTGCACTGATACCTCGGCACGAGGGTACTGTTGCCGTAAATGTCGAACGTAGGGACCAGAGCGTCGCAACTTGGCGCTACGACGCCGAAGCTCGCCAGATCCAGGTTACTCAACGCCCAACCGCCTCGTAACACTGCATCCAACAAGATCCATGCCGGATTGTTAGTGAAAACAGTGTCGAGCGGATTTCCGCTGGTATCGAACCGAGCGAGGGTAAGACCCTGCACCAGCACCTGAAGTTCCGGAAGCGCCAGACCGTTCGAAATGTTATTTGGCACAACCACCGACATAAACGCCATGCTGCCATAGGGGTCGCCCAGCGGATTGCCGTTCGCGTCCGTGAAGTCCAGATTGAAGCTTCCGTTCCGCCCTCCCAGACTTACGATGTTGTACCAGCCCGTGGCGGTCATGTTCGTTCCGGAAATCCCCACCGGAATTACCGTGTCGTTAACCACCACCGCTAAGACGCCGTTAATCGGACCAGCGCCCAGCAACACTTCCAGGTGGGTCAGGTTACCGTCATTTCGAGCGAAAACCACCGGCGGCTCATACCAACCGGTCCCGTACACGAGCGGGACAAAGTCGTTGTACAAAGCCTGATTTGGGAGCGTTAAGGAGATATGTGATCCTCTTTCGCCATAGCTCCGCACGGCAATGGACGGAGGCAGAAATTCGATTCCACCGAACCGCCGCGTTATGTTATTCGCGTTGTCCGTATCGAACATGCCCCGCTGTTGGCATTCGGCGCGAGTGTAATCACACGTATCGAACGGCACAGCGCCATTAAGATTGCCCACGCCCCCGGTTTGGTCGGGCGAATAGCCGCATCGATAGAACGGCGAGAACGCTCCTTGACTTCCTCCGCTCACGGCTTGCTGTCTCTCCAGCGCTGTGGCGGGAAACGTCCAGGGGCATAGGCGCTGAATGTGTATATCTGGCAGATATACTCTTTGCAGGTTCAGAACGTTCGTGAAACTCAAACGCAGCGTGGATTCGGTGGACTCGTCCGGCGGATTTGCGACACCTTGAAACATCACTTGCGTGTCGGAAGCTGCAACCCCGCTACCGAGATCGAAGAAAAGGAACGTGACCGTGAGTTGAGAGCCCTTCCAGCCGACATCGCGCTCGATTGACGATAGGAACGCGTCCGCGTTTGCAAGTGTGATGGAAACCTTGGAAACCCCGTCACTCGCGGAATCAGGAGACGACTTCAGTTCGAAGAGGTTATGCTTCAGCACGCGCGCCAGATATTGCTGACCGCCGAACGTGACATTGTGAGTGCTCCAGTACTGGACGTCGCCCGTCGGCAGAGTGCAAGCGAACAGGAACAGCGGAGTACCGGCGACCTCCATCTCCTTCAGGACGCTAATGGTGGCCATTGTGGATAAGTGTCACCCCAGAAGAGTTACTAACTTAACTGTGCACGAGCTTTGGTCTACCGCCTCGGCTGTTACCGATAGCGAATCTGTGTCAAAGCGGGTCGCCGGATAAACCCCCGCCTGCGCGGTATTCATTTTGTATGGGCCAGGCGCCGGTTGCGCCTCGAGCTGTGGTCCGAAAGCAAACATTTGCACTCCGGGCGGAAGAATCAACCCGACACTAAAGCCGTCGTCCTGAGACGACAGTGGGCTGGTCTGGATCGCTCGAACCCAAGTTGATCCGACAGCAACGGCGTTTGTCACTTGCTGATCAGTCGACGAAAGCAGCAGTTGAACCGTGCAAGGCGAGTCCGAACGCAAGTAAATGCTGTAGCAATACTGAAACCAACTGGCGCCAGCAACGCTCTGTGACACTTGTTGTGCGCCTTGCGCAGTATTTGTAAGTTGAATAGCCCCGGCCCCTCCGTCGGGATCGGCGACCCCTATTACGACCTGAAGCAACGGGTCGGCGGCCCAGACTGAGTTAGTCCAGTCTTCGCTCCACATCAGCAAGTTATCAATCGGATCAAGAAACGTGAAGGTATTCAAGCGGCCTTCGGTCGCAGCGAATAACTGACTGATGGCCGACGATTCCGCGTTCGACAGACCTGTGTACTGAAGTTGCCAGCGAACCCTTTCCGCGGCAAGGTCGCTCATCCGTATCGTGTCCCCGCTCTGGAGCTGATTCGAGACCGTTCTGGTTGTGGTGGAACGGATCACGGGATATTGAGCCACCGAACCGCTTGTGAGTTGAGGGTAGTAAAGCATTCTCAGCTCCGATTTTCCAGCAAGGTTAGAGACGTCTTACCTTTCGCTTCGTCCTGCAGATCTTCCGGCATTACATCCGTCGCGAAGCTACAGCTTGGATACTCCGTGCCGTCCCAAGGATCAGTGAAGGAGAAGTCTCCCGCAGCGCCGGCTTCCGTCAGGAAGAACTCCCGGAGCACGTGCAGCTCCTGTTCGTCCAACAGATCTAGCTGTACGACCCATGTATGAAGCGGAGAAGCGTAATTTTGAAAGCGCTGCTCCGTTCCGTCCACGAATTGCACCACCTCGGTTGAGAATTGAACGATTCGTTGCGCCGGATATTGCAATACCGCGCCAGTCTTAAGAGCCGGAAACGCACTCATATCACATGCCCAGAATCACGTCGTTCAGAGAGCTTGAATTGAGAATGGCGGTTTTCACCGCGTTCGCGATGTCGTCGCTGTGGTCTAGGAATGACTGGCTGTCCATGGCATTCACCTGAATCGTGACTTGCGGGCTGGAATTTTGGTTCTCCGGGCGAGCTTGTCCGGACTGCCCGTAACTAACTGGGCCAATCTCTCCGCCGGCGCCGCCAGTAAGTCCCGCCTGGTATTGAACCGGCGCTGGAAGCGTAAAAGGCGTGGGTGCAGCTTCAGTCTGGCCTCCGCCCCCAAAAAGACTGAGCAGCCCGCTTATAAGTGGCGACAGACTTAGCCCCCCGCCTAGAACGCTGCTGGCAACACCCCCAATGGTGCTGCCCACCGATGCTCCCGTCGCCCCTTTCGACGTTGTATTCTGTGTCACCGCTTGAGTATTTTCCTGGATCGCGCCCAGTTGAGCTTCTTGCGCGGAGTTGAGACTCGTGATTTGTGTTACAAGCGACGACATCTGTTCGCTGAGAGCCTGACTTGACGCGTCGGACGCACCACCCGACTCATCGGAAGCGTTGGCATTCGATCCGCCGATGCCGCTCACATTCATCGCATTGCTGGCGCCGGATCCTAAGCCAGACACCGCCGTCAGCTGTTGCACGACGGCGCTCGGAGACGCATCCCGTACTCCGCTTCGCGCCAGCAAGTCCTGCCATTCACTTGTCGCCATCGTCTCTCTCCGAACGCAATTCGTTTTCTAGAACGCAAATCGCTTCCACGGTGCGCGCCGGCAAGCCGTAAACATCAACCGCCCCAAACAGCTTCCAGGCGTGAAACTCCTCAAGCATTGCGATACTCTCCGAAGTGATGTAGGACGTAGGGCACGTAGTCACACATACATTCTTTCGGGCCCAGATTGGTGGCCCGCCCTGGCCGCTGCTGTCTTCCATCCATCCGCATCGGCGCTTCTTCTCCAGGCCGTCCGCCCTGCATGAATCGCATTTCCACGCGGCCCGATTGGCGAACTGAAAATGGAAAGCGACAATCAGTTTTTTCTTTCTGTCTCACTAAGTCCGCACTGCGCTTTAATCGCTCCCACGATTTCCCGTGTAAGTTCGTCCGGCCCTTTGTCGAGCAATTTCTCGATCGTGGCCGCCTCGCCGTCGATCGTAAGTCCATGGATACCGATCAAGGCCCAGCGAAGGTACATCGACTCGATCTCCTGAGCCAGGATGTTAGCTTCACTTTTGTCCTTCAAATCCGTTCCAGCTTGGAGAAAGTCGGCTTTCTGGCTTATTTCGCGCACTCGTCTGGTCAGCTCCATCCGGCGACCGAATGAGATCCGATTGATTGTAAAGATCACGCCGGGCAGCGCCTTGGAGCTCACCTTGATTATGCTGTCGTAAGTGACTGTCTCCGATTCCTGCGTCCTATCCGAACGCGACAAAAATCTCATTGTCCACCGTTCCTTGCGCTCTGCAGGTTTGAAACTGCCACTGCTGGCGCGTGTCCGAATCATCGAACTCCGGCACCTGCACAACCACGCTTTGCATGTAAATACCGAACAACTGCCCTTGTTGCTGCCCGAGCTGAAGCATCATTCCGACCGGCGACGGTTGCCGCGCGGCCTGATAGAGCGCCGCAGTGGCGGAATTATCCTCTTGGTACAGGCTGAAGTCGATTGTCACGGTACGTTGCCCTGGAGCGATCGCCAGCGGAAGCGTCGCTCCGAACTCCTGTGCCCTCAGGTCCAAGTTGTTCTGGAAGGAAATCTGCGCCTTAGTAACTGTGAAGAACTGGTTGGGAGCGCTACCCAGCCATACTTCTCCCAAATGACCCGGAATGATTGAGTAGTTTAGCGGCGTCGTGGCGGGCTCGACCGGGAATGCGGTAAGTGCGCCTTGTCCAGTTTGAAAGCTTGAACTGTCTAACAGATCCTGGGCCTGGCCGGAGAATTGAAATTCGTGAAAGTCGCCGTTAACAGCCACCGTGAGCGTATCGACTGCCGCGCCGGTCAGAATTCGTTGTACCGAAGTCGACGGGTCCCAGTAATCGAATATGGTCACGCTGGATAGATTCGTCGCCGGCTGATACATAGTCGTCGGCCCGGTCTGCGCTGCCGGTAGCGGAGGGTCCGTTAGCGGAGCATTGAGCAGAACGGTTTGCGCATCCAGGATCGCGGAAGCAAACCGAATCTCTCCGCCGCTGGTCACCGCCTGGCCCGGAATGAGACCATGCGGCGCGGTAAATGCCAGCGTGGACGCGTTCGGAGCGGAAGCAATCACGCCGCCGAGTGACTGGATCGCGGAGCTGCCGAGACACGCCTGGAAGAGAGGTCCGTATGCGGGCGCTATGGTCTGGTCGGCCCAATTCGACATATACGTTTTCAACTCGAAGCTTGTGTCTCTGCGCAACCCGCTCGGATAGCCTACAAACGTCCGCGACCCTGTCTTGTCCTTCCTTTGCACCTTTTCGGTTTTCTGTTTTGCGGTGAGCTTCAGGGCTGGAATCCGATTCGTCGCGGCGACGGTCGCGGCGTCACCGTAACTCTGCTCCAAAGCAACGTAAAAGCGGTTGTTGTTCGATAAAATGTACGACATATTCGATCGCTCCGCGGCTAGTTTGAGCTCACCTCTAACACGAACGTCACCTTCGCGGTCTGCATAAAATTCTGCCCGCCGTGTTTGACGGCGCCAAAGGCGGCTTCATAAACACCCCCGTAAAAGAAGCCGTCGCCCCAGTCGCCCCGGTTCTGGCCGAGCACGGCGGTGATGGCATCCACGTACACTTCCAGGTTCGCTTCGATCTGCTGGAGCTGGTCTTGTGACACCCTGGCTTCGGCGGTCATTTCAACCACTCCCGAGAATGCGCGGAATTTTTCCTTTAACTGGTTGGCCGTCTTGCTGCAATACACACAAATCAGGGGGTAGTTGCCGGGCGTGCTCAGCTCCCACAACTCGGGCGCTACATTCTGCGCCAGGATCTGCGGCGGTGTGATCGCAGGCAAAGCAATGCCCAGTTGAGACACTAGCGCGGCCACCGCTGCTGGGACGCCTGGGCTCGCCGCGAACACTTCCATAACCTTCTGGGTTGCAAGACTGGCTATCCTGATCATCGTCAGCCGCGCTCTATCTCTCGGTGGTCCACCAGGAACCTGGTCGGCCGTTGCCCAGGCCCGGCTGCGCGCCCCTCGGCCGGAGATGCGCTCGTGGTCCAACTATTGTTGATCTCAATCGGGACCTCATTTTGAAGGCCGATAGTGTCAGGCGTTTCGCCCATATACACGTTCCATCCTGTCGCAGATGGCGGCGGATTTGCGAGCGCCACCGTAACCTGCTCCCCGTCCGAAGTGCCAAATTGTCCGATATCGCTGGGGCCGCTCTCCTGGCCTGTTGCGTTCACCCACGTTGCAACAACGTAGTAAGTCACCGCGGCGCCGCTGCCGATGACCGCCGTGAGCAGTAGTGAGGCCGGCCTCGGAAGCGGATCCGAGACAATACCCACGCCCGTCTCGAAGTAACGATCCGAACTTACTCTGGCAAGCTGCTCATATTCGTTCCACTTACCCAAATAGCGATCATTCAATTGACTGTTGTAAACATCCCGATAAACCAGTGCGAGAGTCTTATGAACATGCCATTGCCGCAGCGGCGCGCTTACCACTACGTCGCAGACTCCCAGGTTCCGCCTATCCGCCCACTGAGCCTGCGGATAGGTCCATCGCCGCAGCAGAAACAGCAGGATTTGGTTCGCTATGTCTTCCTGCGCCAACTCCATCTTTCCAGCCAGATCGATGCCGGCGCTACTGGCCACAACCAAAATGGCGCTCTCATTGTTCTGGAGATCGAGTATCGTGTTCACCAGCCCGTCTGTAAATAAAGCCATTGCGTGCGGCCTGGGCTTACCGCTTCTCCGGTCGCGAAGGATTCTTGATCGCTCGCAAATCGGCGTCTGTGATTAGATTCACGTGCACTTTTTGCGCCACGCTCCGCTGTTCTTCGTCTCGTCGCGCCCCTTCCACGCTCTTGTTATACTCGGCCGTCTCTTCGGCGGTAGCGATCCGCGCTCGTCCTTCCAGCAACAGCCTGGCTGCAATGGCCCGAGACACCTCTACTTTCATTCCCGCGCGTCCTCCATCAGAGGTTTCATGACTGACGATGACGACGTTGGGCTCGGCTATCTCGGTCTCGATCTTCCTCAGCTTCTGATAGAAAGCCTTCAAGTCCATAGGTCCCCTTTGGCGCACGAGCGGACGCAGGGTTGCGCTCGCTCGCGCTGTTTAAGCACAGGTCCGGGCTCTTCGTCAGCTGTTTACCTGGACGCCGAATGCGTTCCTGAGAACCGCGGTTCCGTACAGCACGTCCACGGTAAACTGCTGTGCTAACGTGTTCGGCTGGTAACTCATCACCACGCGGATCCCGAAATTACCCATCTCCGCGTATTCGGCGATGGCGCCGGTTCCTGGCAGCGGCTGAGGCAACCGCCGGATGACTAACCCTACTGCGTCGCGCGCGAACGCGAGGTTGTGGGTGTTCACAGGCCCGCTTCCGGTATGTTGCACTAACTGGGATCGGAAAATGAAGAAGTCCTTCATCTTACCGACTGCTCCATCGATCAACGCTCGCAGTCCCGCGTCTCCGGCCGAATAGTACTCGCTGAAGCGCGGTATCTGCCGCAGCACCGAGTAGGCCGCCGGATCGACCACCAGGTATTTTCCAGCGCTAGCGGGAACTTTCGCCTGAAATAAGGCGGTCTCCGCAGAGTCGATCGCCGCTTCCGTCAACGGCAAGCCGCCCGTCCCAATCGGAGTATTCGCGGTGAATTGCGAATACAGAGTCAGGATGTCTGATTCAATTCGCTCCGCGATCGCCACCACAGCGGGTTGCATGTACAGTTTAAGCAGATCCGGAACCGCCACAACCTTGGTAACGTCCGGGATCTGGAACGTAGCTTCCGCGTGCGTGTTCAGCACGATTTGGGCATTCCCCAAGCTCGGATTCTGAGCCTGGACCGTCCCGCCCTCCGCGATGTTGTTGGCAACCAGCGTCGGAGGAATCGGTACGTTCACCGTATCACCCGCATTCGCGAGCGTCGGCTCATAATCGCGGTTAACCAGGTTACCCATCACCAGATTGCTGACCAGTGCAGGCAACGCGTCCACCGCCACTAACTTCACGATCGCATTTGCGACGTTTGTTGATGTAATTGCTCCCATCGATTTGTCCTTTGTTTGAATTAACTGCTCTGCGCCGGACATTCGTCCCTAAGCACAACCCGGCACACTCGCTTACTGCCCCCGCATAGCCTGACTTGCTACTCGCGATATCTCCTGCCGAACCTTTTCCATGTCCTCTGCGCTCATCCCCGGCCGGATCTTGTCTAAATCAAATCCGCCCGCATTCGGAACCGATTTGGGCCCTGAGCCCATGCCTGAGCCGCCGGCCATGCGCGCCGGCAGCAGCTCCGGATTCTCTTGCACGAAGTGCGTCAGGTAGTCCCGCAGCGGCATCTCGCCTTGTGCGCCCCGCGCGGTAAGCCGGCCGTCCTCCGCTCGTTGAACGTCGTCCTTTACGGCGCGATAAGCCAGATCCACTTTCGCCACGCCCAACCGTTGTAACTCGGCCCGGATCGCGGAGCTGCGAGAAGCTTCTTCCGCCAGCTCCCGGCTGCGCTGATTTTCTTGAATAAGCTCATCGACGCGCCGCTCCAAATGCTCGCGCCGCTTTTTTTCGTCCAGCAACTCCGCCTTATACGCTGGCTCCGCCTTGGCCTGCTCTGCCTGGACGAACTCTTCAATTACCCCGCGCACGATAGACCGCAACTCCGTCACGTCGCTGGTCGATTCTTCCATGAAGCTCCTCGATGTTTCCGATCCGTCCGCTTTCCGTCTTCTGTAGTCACTAGGCGGCGCGCTATCAGCCGGGTCTACTACTGGCCCATCCGCATCTGACTCGTTGCGGTCCTTTGGCTTCTGTTTCATATCTTCTTTCCGAGGCTCCCTTGTCGCTTAAGTCGCTTGATCGATCTCCCGCCCAATTCGATCCTTAACCTCCTGGCGAACGTCACAGAGGAATTGAAACGCCACTTTCTTGAACACTTGTTTTTTCAAGGTAGGCGAGTCAATTCCGAGGCTCAGTAGCCTTTGAGCGTCATCCAGTTCCGTTCCAAAGTCGCCTATGTCGAATTCGTCCATGCCCGATACATCCACGCTCAGCCCGTCCTCGCGGGCCCCTTCGATGGCGCGCAGAACCCGCTTCATCGAATCCTTTACGACGTCGCCGTAGGCGCGCAGCACTTCCTGTGTAATGGCAAAATCCCGTTGCTTACTAAGTCCCGATTGCATCGAACTACCCGACACCGCGCCACCGGCGTGAGTCACATAGGATACGCGATAGATCTCTTCCTGCAATCTCGCCAGGTTGTCCGCGGCGATCTGGTATACGTTGCCTTCCGGCTCCGTCCATCCAAATCGATCCTGCGGCCCCAATTGAATGTAGTAGGACTCGCCCATCACCTGGTTCCAGTCCCGCTCGGAGTAAATCACGGGCATCGCAAAGAGGCCCATCGTCAAAGCCCAGCCGAGCGCATTCGACTTATTGAAATGCTCCAGCTGCAGCGACGCCGCTTTATTGAGCAGCCACAGTCCCTCTGAGACCCGAAGCTCGATCAGCGGCACCCGTGCCTGCTGAGCCAATCCGTGCCGACCTTCCGCTACAAGAACTGCCCCGCCTCGATCGGTACCTTGCTCGGACCGCTCGTAGATTCGGTAGTTCTCTTTGTCGTAGTAAACCCAGCGAGTCTGTTTGACCCAAGCACTGTCTTCAATGCGGTTTTTCTTCAACGCCTCGCTTCGAAGGACAACCCACTGATAATGTCCGTACTCGTCATGGCTCCAGTTAATTAGCTCGTCCGCCGTATAGCCCACCAAATACGCGCGCGAAGCGCCTTGTTCGTCCTCCTCGGCCCTGTTGACAGCTGGCCGATTCAGGCGCGGGAAGTCCACTAAAACGTAACTCTTGCCGCAGATGAGCGCTTCGATAAATTGTTTGCGAAAGAATTCCGCCAGACTGGCCCCTTTTAGGTCGCAATCATCGATGAAGGCGCCGAAAAACTTCTTGCCCCGCTCGTTGGCCCCTTCAAATGTAAGCACCGGTTCCCGGCGAAAAAGCGTCGCCGTGTACCAATCAATAATCGAACCGATGTAATTCTCGTAGAAACACCGGCTCAGCCGCTCCCCGAAAACATCCCCGGGTTCCTTCTGCCGCCGGACCAGATAGCGGTCGGCGTGCGCCTGGAATTGTTCGCCGCCCACGTACAAGTCGCGATAGCGCGCCCACATCGCCCGGCGAACGGCATACTCGGGATGCTCGTGATTAATGTCGAAACTGGCGCTGCCCGTGTTCATTTGCACCGTTTAACCGTCATATGAGCCGCCTGCTTTGCTCGCCGTAACTGGCCTTCGGCCGGCACTCTTGCCATATCAAGTAACCCAGCGCATCCGAGAGATGAGTCCTCTTACTGTCCCGGTCCTTATCGATCACGCTGGAATCAGGCTTAAAAGTAACCTCTTCGAAATCCGTGATCAGCCCCTTGCAGCGCGGATCGACGAATAGTTGAACTTCCTCACTCGCGGAAAACAGCTTTGCGTTCACCAGGGCCAGGCGCTCCCGAACGCTCGGGTTGCTGGCCGGCACATGGAATTTCACGTAACCATACGCGGTCTTCCGAAAGAACTCTTTGATGATCCGGTAATCCGTCGTGCCGGCAGTTTGGAGCCTTTGCCCCGACGCATCCCCATAAATCACGACGCCGGCCTGATGGTTGGGATAACGAGCGTGAAACTCCTCGCACGCTTGGGTTGTGCTGGCGCGGCTCAGCACGATCTCGTCCACCACCACTATTTCTTCGCCCCTCTTCTGTGCCACCACCGAGCTCATAGGGTCCACGTTGAAGTCCAGCGCCCAGAACAAGGCCGACCCGGAGTCGAGTCCGATTTCCTTGACGTTACGCGTTCGCTTGAAACACTGATACACTGCACCAGATTGCACGCTGAGATATTCACCCAGGACTTCCTGCTCGAAAAACCTTGCGTCATAGCTCCCCTTCAGGCGATCGTAAAAATCCGGAACCTTGTCCAGCACGTGTCGATTTTCATAAGGCCGGGCCACAACCACGTCGTATCCTTCCACTGGCGCGCGAATGAATCTCTTGAACACCCAATCAAAGCCCTTGGGTGTCCAGACCGCGAAGCCGCACAATCGCTTCGCCATCGGATCCCGCAGTCGGCCTTCCAGCCGGAGCCAGGCCTCCTCGGCCGTGTAGGTCAGCTCATCCAATCCAAACCACGCGAGATTCGTTCCGCGCAGCCGCTCGAAGTCATCCACCGCCCGAAAGTAGATGCGCGACCCGGTGTCCTTCATCGTCAGCACCAGCTCCGCTTTGTTCAGTTCGTGCCGGATGCCGTTTGTTACTAACACTTCCAGGAAGCTCGACAAGGTGGCGTCGCGCAGCATCGGGTAAGTCGGTGCGCCCACTAACCCGGCCCGCCCCTGATTTAAGTAACTTAACCGGATCGCCTCTTGGCACAGAGCTTGGCTCTTACCGGATCCGATTGGCCCGGACAATCCCTTAAATCTTGCCGTGGAACTGTGAAATCTTTGTTGCGAAGGAAGTGGCGCGTACTCAATCTCTACCCAGCGGGTCTCTCCGATGGATCTTTCCACGTAATGATGATTTCCCTCGGCTGCTCATCCCCATCCAGTTCGCGCTCCAGCTGCATGAGCCGGATGAAATCCCCCAATGTGACCTTCATATCTTCAACGCTGAGCTTGGCTTCGATTTGTCTCAACAGGCTGGAGACCCGTCTCTTTCGGCTGCCGCCCGCCCTCCTCTTTTTCCGATTCCCCTGGGTCAATTCCTCGGTTGGCGGCATCCACGCTCCAAAAAAGCGGGGCGCTCCCTTTTGAGAAGCGCCCCAAACAACTCTCTCCTGCCCAAAATTATCAGCCCGGCGAACCAGCCCTATGGAACCGCCGGCTCAACCGATTGAAAACACTAAGTGGATTCCTCCGATATGTTCTGTCACTGCTGCGAGTAGCGCACCACCAATCAGGCCGTCTTGATTTCGGCCGCCGCCTGGAGCTCGCGCGCCTCAATTTCGAAATCGCGCATTTTGAATTTCTGGATCTTCCCCGTAACCGTCATCGGAAATGCTTCCACAAAGCGAATATATTGCGGAATCTTGAAGTGCGCAATCTTTCCGCGGCAATACTCGCGAATCTCCTCTTCGCTAGCCGGCTCCTTCACACGAATCCAGGCCGCAACGGCTTCGCCCAGCTTGGCGTCCGGCACACCAACAATCTGCACATCCGCGATCTTCGGGTGCGTATACAGGAATTCCTCCACCTCGCGTGGATAAACGTTCTCTCCGCCGCGAATGATCATATCCTTGGCCCGTCCCGTCACCCGGAAACACTCATCGGGGCGCATCGTAGCCAGGTCACCGGTGTGCAGCCATCCATCCTGATCGATGGCCCGCCGGGTCGCTTCGGGCTCCTGGTCATACCCCTTCATCACCAGATACCCGCGCGTGCACAGCTCCCCTTGTTGCCCCACCGGTACCGTCTCGCCGGTGGGCGAAACGATCTTGACCTCCGTGTTCTGACATGCCCGGCCCACCGTCGACACACGCCGCTCCATGCTATCGTCCACGCTCGACATCGTAATCACCGGAGAGCTCTCCGTCTGCCCATACATAATCGTCATCTCGGGGCAGTGCATTTCACTCGCCACCCGTTTCATGATCTCGATCGGACACGGCGCTCCCGCCATCACCCCCGTCCGCAACG
Organism: Terriglobia bacterium; assembly: GCA_963786745.1. Lineage (GTDB taxonomy): Bacteria > Acidobacteriota > Terriglobia > Bryobacterales > Bryobacteraceae > Palsa-89. Next base: position 107,419 of record CAWBAE010000001.1, read on the forward strand.
AACTGAAATCGAATCGCTGGAACTCAGCATGTTCGAGCTCGCCGATGAACATGGTCGGTACTCCGTAGATCGTCGTCGCCCGGGATTCCTGAATAGCCTGCATCGTCGCCCGCGCGTCGAAGGTTGGCGCCGGAAGAATCAGCGTCGCGCCGCTCACCACCATTACCAGCGTTCCGCCCACGCATCCGAAACAGTGGTACAAAGGCACAGGCGCGCAAATCTTATCCCGCTCCGTGATCTTCATGCCCGCTTGAATCACGGCTGCGTTGTTCAACAAATTGCGATGCGTGAGCAGCACGCCCTTCGGCGACCCGGTGGTGCCGGAAGTGTACTGAATATTCGTGACGTCATTCCCTGTAATGCGCTCCGCGCCAATCTCAATTCCGCCTGCCAGCATTCGCTCCCAGGATTCCGTGCCAAAGTAGACCACGTGCTGGAGGGCCGCCGACCCACCCACAATCGACTCTTCCAGAATCGATCGATAATCCGAGCGCGCATCCCGCTCCCACAGAAACAGCGCCTTCATCCCGGACTTTCGCAGCACAAACCCCAGTTCGTAGGCCCGATACGCCGGATTCACGTTGACCAGCACTGCCCCTATCCGCGCACACGCCAGGTGCACCAAAATCCATTCAACGCAGTTGGTCGACCACAAACCCACCCGGTCTTCCGCCTTGAGCCCCAGCCCCGCCAATCCACGCGCGGTGCGTTCCACTTCTTCAGCCAGCCGGCGAAACGTGAGCCGTGCGTTCTGATGCCGCACAATCAGCGCATCGTCATCCGGAAATCGCGCGGCGGTCCCTTGAAACACCTCCGAGATCGTTTCTCCGATGATCGGAGCGTCGGGACCCTTCACATAACTCAACATGGAGAACCCTCCAAATCAGTGTTTCAGTGTATAACACTAGATTATGGGTCCACGCATTTCATTAGTGCTCCTGATCGCCTGCGCCGCTTCCTTCGCGGCTCCGTCCAAGCGCTTCACTCTCGAGCAGGTGATGAGCGCGCCCTTCCCCAGCGACCTCACGGCCGCGCCCAAAGGCGGAGCGGTGGCCTGGGTTCTCGATCAGCATGGCGCCCGGAACATCTGGATCGCGGAAGCGCCCGATTACAAAGGCCGCCAGCTCACCAGCTATCACTCCGACGACGGCCAGGAGATCGCGCAAATCGTCTGGACGCCGGACGGCCGCTCCATCGTGTTCGTGCGCGGCGGCGATTTCGAAATGTTGCGCGACAACCCCAACCCGGCCAGCCTCGCCCAGGGCGTCGAGCAGGACATTTGGATCGTCCCGCTGGCCGGCGGCGCTCCACGCAAGCTCGCCGAAGGAAACTCGCCGGCCGTTTCGCCGAAAAGCGACCGCATCGCATATATCAGCAAGAACGAGGTTTGGTCGGTCGCGCTCGATGAAACCGCCAAACCGGTGCAGTTAATCCACGCCAAGGGCCACGCCGATGAGCTGCATTGGTCCCCGGACGGCTCCCGCCTGGCATTCGTCACCAATCGAGGAGATCACGCGTTCATTGCGGTCCATGGCGCCGCCGACCCCAGCCTGCTCTATCTCGCGCCCAGCGTCGATCGCGATTCAAATCCGGTCTGGTCTCCCGACGGCAAGCAGATCGCCTTCCTGCGCATCGCCGCTTCCACCCGAGCTTTTTCATTCGGCCCCATCCGGACCGCGCAACCCTGGTCCATCCTTCTCGCGGACGCCGCTTCCGGACAGGGCCGCGAACTGTTTCGCGCTTCCGATGGTCCGGGCAGCGCATTTCACTCGATGGTTGCCGACAGCCAGTTGCTATGGGGCGCCGGAGATCGCATCGTCTTCCCCTGGGAGCGCACCGGATGGATGCACCTCTATTCCGTCTCAACACACGGCGACGTTCCCACACCGCTCAACGCAGCCGGGGAATACGAAGTGGAGCATGTGTCGCTCGCAAGCGACGGCCGCACCGTCCTGTTTTCTTCGAACCAGAATGACATCGATCGCCGTCATCTCTGGCGCGTCTCCGTTCTCGGCCAGAACCTCGCGCCCGTGACGGATGGCGACGGGATCGAATGGTCTCCCATCGAAACCAGCGACTGCCAAGCAATCGTGATGCTTCACTCCGATGCCCGGAATCCGGCGCGCGCCGCCATCAAGACCGGCAGCGCAAGCCTTCGCGATCTCGCGCCCGACTCGATTCCGCCCGAGTTCCCCGCATCTTCGCTGGTCGCGCCTCAGCAGGTGATCCTCTCCGCCGCCGACGGCATGCGCATCCACGGCCAGATTTTTCTGCCCGCCGATCTCGCCCCCGGCGAAAAGCGCCCCGCCCTGATTTTCTTCCACGGAGGTTCGCGCCGCCAGATGCTCCTCGGCTGGCATTACATGGACTACTATCACAACGCCTACGGGATGAACCAGTATCTGGCCAACCTGGGCTACATCGTTTTATCGGTGAACTACCGCAGCGGCATCGGCTACGGTCTCGATTTCCGGGAAGCGCTCAACTACGGCGCCACCGGCGCGAGCGAGTTTAATGATGTTCTCGGCGCCGGTCTGTACATGCGCGGCCGTCCCGATGTAGACCCTCAACGCATCGGAGTGTGGGGCGGTTCCTACGGCGGCTTTCTCACTGCTTTAGCGCTCGCCCGCGCCTCCAACCTCTTCGCGGCGGGTGTCGATTTTCACGGCGTGCATGATTGGAACGACGCCATCTCCAACTTTGTCAGCGCCTACAACCCCGGCAAAGACGTGGATGCCGCTCGCATCGCCTTCGAGTCCTCGCCTTTATCCGCAATCAGCACCTGGCGCTCTCCCGTCCTGGTGATCCACGGCGATGATGACCGCAATGTTCCGTTCCACGAAACCGTGCGGCTCGCCGAAGCCTTGCGGAAGCAGGGTGTGGAATTCGAAGAGCTAATATTCCCCGACGAAATCCACGGCTTCCTGACTGAGAAACGCTGGCTGGAAGCCTATCACGCTGCCTCGGATTTTATGGACAAGCATCTGCGCTCGCGTCAGCCCTGATAGCGGCAGCGCGCCACGGCTTTCTTCCAGCCCGCGTACAAGCTCTCGCGCTGATCCGCGGGCATCCTGGGTTCGTACTTTTTTTCCGCGCGCCAGAAATGTTCCAACTCAGCTAGATTGCTGAAGAATCCGGTCGAGAGCCCCGCCAGGTAAGCCGCTCCCAGGGCCGTCGTTTCGGCATCCACCGGACGCACAATCGTGCGGCCCAGAATGTCGGCTTGGAACTGCATCAGGAAATCGCTCGCAGCGGCGCCACCGTCCACGCGCAGCTCCTTCAGCTTCTCGCCGCTGTCCGCTTCCATCGATTCCACCAGTTCCCTGGTCTGGTAAGCGATCGCTTCGAGCGCCGCCCTCGCGATCTCCGCCCGTCCCGTGGCCGCTGTAATTCCCGTCAGCATGCCTCGCGCGGCCGAATCCCAATGCGGCGCACCTAATCCCACGAACGCCGGAACGCAATATACCCCGCCCGTATCGGCCACTGTTTGCGCCAGCTCCCCGCTCTCGGCAGCGGTTGCGATGATGCCCAGCTTATCCCGCAGCCACTGGATTCCCGCCCCCGCGATAAAAATGCTTCCTTCGATCGCGAACTCCGATTCCCCGAGCGACGCCGCGCGCGTGGCCAGCAGGCGATTCGCCGATACCGGCCGCCGAGGTCCAGTGTGCATCAACGCAAAGCATCCCGTTCCGTAGGTATTCTTCGATAGCCCCGCGTGGAAGCATGCTTGTCCGAACAAGGCCGCTTGTTGATCCCCCGCGATTCCAGCGATCGGGATTTCCGCTCCGAAGTGTTCGCCCGCCACCACCCCCACGATGCAGCTGGATGGAACAATGCCCGGCAGCATCGTCGCCGGAACACCCAAGATGTCCAGCAATTCAGAATCCCACTCGCCCCGCTCCAGGTCCATCAACATCGTGCGCGACGCGTTCGAATAGTCCGTGACGTGCACCGCGCCGTTGGTCAGCTTCCAGATCAACCACGTGTCCACGGTGCCGAAGAGCAGCTCCCCGTCCCTGGCTTTGCGCCGGGCGCCGGGCACGTTCTCCAGAATCCAGCGAATTTTACTTCCGGAGAAGTATGCATCGATAACCAAACCGGTTTTCCGCGTAATCGATTCCGCTATGGGACTAGCGGCAAGTTCGTCGCAAAATGCAGCGGTGCGGCGGCACTGCCAAACAATCGCCGGCGCAATGGGGGCTCCACTACGGCGATCCCAAACGATAGTTGTCTCCCGCTGGTTCGTGATTCCGGCCGCTACTATTTCTTTCGCTCCGCCGCCTTTCGACAAAACGCGCCGCGTCGCTTCTAGTTGCGCCTGCCAGATCTGCTCCGCATCCTGCTCCACCCAGCCCGGTTTCGGATAACGGCATTCCACCGCGATCGACTCCATCTCCACCCGATGTCCGCGTTCGTTGTACAACGCCGCGCGGGCGCTGGTGGTTCCTTCATCAAGCGACAAGAGAAATGGCACTCTGGCATTATAGTAAGTACATGTTCTTTCGGAGAGAGAAGCCCCATCAACTCACGTTCGCTGAACGAATCGCTGCTTTGAAGGAGCACGGCTTCACCGCCAAGGAGCTGGATTCGCGGCGCGCCCGCCTCACCCGCGAGAATATCGCCGCCATCGTCGAGGACCAGCCCGGCGAGCACCCGCGCGTCAATCGCGCCGGCCTGCTGATCGGTGACGAGATCGGCCTGCTAATCAATGCGGGCTATCAGATGTTCTGGAGAACTCCGTCCGGCAAACAGGCGCCCGCCCAGGCAGCTCAGCTCCGCGCTTTGCACAGCTTCGAGGAAGATCTGAAAGCGGGACTCGGCTTGACTAGCCTGTACAACCAGGGACTCGGCACCACTTCCGATTTGCATTTATACGATCGAGTGGAACACCGGGATGAGGGTGAAGCTCCCAAACCCTGGGAAGTCAAGACCACCACCGCCTGAGCGCTCTACAGCCGGCTGAGATTCCGCCGCGCGGCGGCTTGGTCTCCAAAAGTGTCAGGGGCGTCTCCCGCGTACTTAAGATACAGCTCGTAGCTTCGCTTGGCCTCCGCTCGCTGGCCTTGTTTCTCAAGCACCGCTCCGCGCAAAAAAAGATAGCGGGGAAAGATTATCGACGCGAACATTGCCTCGCCGGATGAAAGCGGCAGGGGATACGTCCGGGTCAATTTAGCGGCATCGACTGCACGCCCGGTTTCGACGTAGGCCCACGCCAGCAAAGTCCGGATCTGCGCGTCCTCTAGAGGGTTGGTCTCCTGATACAGCGATTCAAGCAGCGGCGTCGCATCGGAGAACTTTCCCGTAAACAGCAGCGCGTAAGCGTCCGCGATTCGTGACCCGCTGCTCGCGCCGCTGCCTGGAGTAACCACCGCCTGGCACAACGCGCTCAGACCTCGCGTCCGCGGCGAGACCGCCAGTTCCACGGCCCGGCTCGATAGCTCCGCGGCCGTCTTCGAGTCGCCGGTCTGGAGCTTCCAGATCGCAAGCTGGCACAAAGCCGCTGCGCGCGTGTCGGGATCCAACCCAGGAAGGATTCTCTCCAACCCCTGCATGGCAAATTTACGCCGGCCCGTTAGGAACTCCCACTGCGCAAACTGATATGCGGCTCGAAGCTTCTGAGCGCCCTCGATGGCTGCCTCATTTTTCCGAAACAGCGTATCCGCGTCCTTCAGACGGTCCGACATCAACAGAGCCTCCGCCGCTTTCACCCCTTCCGCGCCGCCGAATTCCGCTCGGTTCTGCTGGTTTGCTTCAAGAAAGCGCTTCTCCGCCTCCGCGAAATCTCCCAGATAGAAACTCACCTCTCCCAAAGAGTCCAGAGCGTTGGCGTCTGCTTTTGGAAGCAATTGCTGGTAATGCTCCAGCGCCTTGCGAGCCCCCGCCAGGTCTTCGGCATAAGCCAGAACATAGCCCAGTTGGTTCCAATCACCCGGCTCGTCCGGATTCAACTGCGCGGCCCTCTCATAATGAAGCGCAGCCGGGGAATAGTCGCGCTTCCTCAACTCGATTTCCGCCAGCTCCTGGAATACTCTCGAATCCGCCGGTGTCGATTGAGTTAATTTTTGCAGCGCCTTAGTCTGCCGGTTTGCGTCCCGGGCGATGGAAGCCGCCAGGTATTCCAAGCGCGTCTGTTCAATCGGATCCGTATTCGCCGCCTGCGCAGTTTGAATCAACTTCTCCGCCTGGCTCCGTTCTCCCTGGCCCAGCAGCAAGCGGGCCCAATCGATATAGGCGGCCGCGAACTTGGGATCCGCCTGGGTCGCGCTCTCTAGGTCCTGGAGCGCCGAAGAGCGGTCCGACGCCGTGAGCGCCCGGCTATAATCCCGAAACGCATCCGGAGCGTTCGCCTCGAATGCGCGCGCTTGGGGGTACAGGCGAGCCGCGAGTTGGTTCACCAGCGGAAGCAAGCCCTGGCTCAGCGGGCCCGCTAATTCAATGCTTTCGACCTGCCTTGCGCTGCCCGCGTCGTCAATGGTGGCCTCGAGATCCAATCGGGCGCCGCTCTCGGAAAAATATGCCTCCAACACTCGCGACGCGTGCATTTCATACGCGCCGTTCAGGGATGGCACTGTCTCGGCGTAAAGGTTCGAGGCGCCCGCCAGGTCGTAGACCATCGCGCTGGCCGCTCCCCGGCCTTCCGCGTCCAGTTCCAGGTTGGATGTCAGGTTCTCGAAAGGAACTAGCGCCAGACGCACGGGACCCCGAGGCTCGCGGGAGCAGCCGGCCAGGACCAATGTCAGAAGGATGGTGCCAAGAAAAGAAGCGCTCGGCTCCCTAAAGAACACGCGGCTCCATCGCGAGTAGTTGCTTGAACTCCGGAAGATCCTTGAGGCTGGCAAAGGCGGGATCATCCGCCATTTTTTTCCGATCCTTGTAGCCCTCTTCGAGAGCCTTGCGAATGTACAGCAGCGCGCGCTCCGACATGCCTTTCTTCGCGTAACCTTCCGCCATCAGGAAGTGGAATTTTGCGCGATCCTCCACACTGCGCTCCTGCAGCAGCACTCCTTGCGTGCTGCGCGTTTCGAAGACATCCGGATCCAGCGCCAAGGCCTGCTGCCAGGCGTCCTCGGCGTGCTTATAGTCCTTGCGGGCGAAATAGCCGGTGCCGAGGTTGCTCCATATCGAAGCGGCTTTCGGCTCTATGCGCAGCGCCTTCCTGTATTGGTTAACGGCGCGGCGGTAGCTTTTATGCGCGTAATAAATAGTCCCGAGGTTATTGATCGCCTCCGAATACAGCGGGTTCGCTTTGATGGAGAGCCGATAGTATCGCTCCGCCATGCTGAGTTCCAGCATCTGGTGGTAGGCGATTCCGGTTTTGTTTAACAACGTGGCCGAATCCTTGGGGCCTTGCTTATAGGCCTCCACCGCCTCCAGATACATTTTCCGCGCCATCAGGATATCGCCGCGCGTCTCGGGCGAGACCAGATTCACGGGCTTCGGGGTTTGCCCGGATGCCGGCCCGGTTCGCGGATCATCGCTAAGATCCCTGCGAGCCTGGAGCTTTTCCGGCGCGGGTGACTGTGAATACAAGCTGGAAACAACGGGAGCCGCTGTTAAGCTGATCGCAGCGAACCAAAGTTTAGAAACCATGGCCTGCCTCCTGCGGAATATCGGCGTCGAACAAGCACATAGACGGCCTACCTCGCAAGTTCTTGCTATTGGCTACTAGACTAGCAGGTTTCGCGGGCTCTGATTCGGGCTAAGGCATTAACCTTACCCCCGCAGGCCCGGTCGCGCCCCCCGTTTGGTCGCGCGGAAGAAATGGCGGGCCGGAGTGCGCGATCAGGTATTGACCGAAAAATAGACGAGGCGCTTACCGGAAAATCCCCCGAAGGCGCTCAAAAAAGCCCTTCTTCTTGGGTTTCTCTTGCGGCGGCGCGCTCGGATCTGAAGCCGAAGATTGGGACCCTTGGGCCACGCGCTGCCCGGTGTTGGCAACCGGGGTCGCGGATGGCTGGCCGCCTGGATGCGGCGTCGAAGTGTCCCAGCCCGCGATCTGCGTTCCGCCTCCGCCGTGCAATTTACAGGTCTCCACCGGTTGTGTTCCTTCGATGAAATACTCGGTCCGCACTTTAGGACACGCGGCCGTCGCGATCTGGCCGGACTGCGGGTCGATCGCCACGCTCACCACGCCTGCGGGAGGCTCGAATTCGTTTACGTTGCGATATTCCCGATGCTCGTGCGCCCGCTTCATGAACTCCGTCCACACCGGCAGCGCCGATTTCGCGCCCTCAATGTTCAATTCCCGGTTGTCATCGAAGCCCACCCAAACCACGCAAATCAGCTTGGACGTGAAGCCGGCGAACCATCCATCATGCGACGTGCCGGTCTTGCCCGCCACCGGGAAATTGATGCCCCGCCCCCAGATGCTGGCTCCAGTTCCGCTGCGCACCACTTCCTCCAGAAGCTGATCCATCAGGAACGCCACGCGCGGATCCAGCACCGCCCGATGTTGCGGCTCGTTCTGGAATATTTGCGATCCATGGTCGCTGCTGATCCCGCTGATGAAGTATGGTTTCGAGTAGATCCCCTGATTGGCGTAAATCGTGTACGCGCCGGCGATTTCGAGCGGCGTCACTTCGTAAGCGCCCAGCGCCACCGCGGGAGTGGGCTGAATGTCCAGGTTCATGCCGGCCCGCCGTGCCAGATCCACAATGGCGCCGTAGCCGGTTTGCTCCGCCACCTTCACGGTAGCCACATTGAGCGAATGCGCCAGCGCATCCTGCAACGACACCGCGCCGTAGAATTTGTGCTCGAAATTGCTAGGCTCATACGGCCGGCCGTCAAACCAGAAAGTGGTCGGCTCGTCTTGAATCATGGTCGCGGGCGTCAGCAGCAGCGTTCCGCCTGAAAGCGCGGTGTTCAGCGCCGCCGCGTATACAAAAGGCTTGAACGATGAGCCGGGCTGCCGCTTCGCCAGTATCCGGTTGAGCTGGCTCACTCCATAGTTGCGCCCGCCCACCAGCGCCCGCACTTCGCCAGTCTGCGGGTCCAAGGCGATCAGCGCGCACTGCGGATCGGGATAGTGCGGATCCTTCTTCTTCCTGTTCTTGATGTGCTGGTCGGCTTCGTCCATGCCGATCCGGACCGCCTCGGCCGCGTCGCGCTGCAGGTTCAGATCCAGCGTCGTGTATACCCGGTAGGTGTTCGACTGGAACTTGTAATCCGGAAATTTGTCGAGCAGCGTGTCGTTAACCAGATCGACGAAATATGGAGCGTCGGTCGATTCCGGACCTTGCTTCGCCAGCACCAGCGGAGAAGCCAGCGCGGCGTTCAATTCTTCTTCGCTGATGTACTTGTTTTCGTGCATCAGCTTCAGCACCACGTTGCGCCGTTGCTTGGCGCGCTCGGGCCAATGATAGGGATTCGTAAAGCTCGGCTGCTGAATCAATCCCGCCAAGGTGGCGGCTTCCGGCAGCGTCAGACGGCTGATGTCCTTGCCGAAATACACCTGCGACGCCTCTCCGAATCCGCGGATCCCGAAACTGGACCGCTGCCCCAGCGGCACTTGATTCGCGTAGTATTCGAAGATCTGCTCCTTCTTGAGTTTCTGCTCCAGGTGCAGCGTGATCAGCATCTCGGGAATCTTGCGGCGCCAGGTCTTGTCGCTGTCCAGCCACAGGCTCCGCGCCAGCTGCTGGCTCAACGTCGAAGCGCCCTGCGCGTAGCGATGCTCCCGCATGTCGATGTACGCCGCGCGGACGATCCGGATCGGATCAAAACCGGAATGCTGGAAAAACCGCTTGTCTTCCGCCGAAACCACCGCGTGGACCAGCACCGGCGGAATGTCTTCATACTTCACCAGCCGCCGCTTCTCCCGGTTCTTATCGAACAGGTTCGAGATCAGCTCGGGCTCCAGCGTGTATTCCGAGCGGTCCGTGTTGTCAGCGAGCGAGATCACCCGCGCCACCTTGCCGCCCGCGAACTTGACCACGCCTTCGTCCCGCCTGAAGTAGGAATCCGGCCCTGGATAGATGTCGATCTCGTCCGGCTTAACCGCGAAATACCCCACCAGGTTGTTCTGCGATTCGGTATAGCCGCTGTGACGCAGCTCGTTCGCTATTTCTTCGGGAGTGGCGCGATCGCCTACCGCCAGCGTCCGGGGCGCCGCAAACAGCATGGATGTATTGGCGAAAGGTCCGGCGGCCAGCTTGGCGTCAATCTTCCGCGAATACTTGACGTAGTAGAAGGTAAAGATGCCCAGGCCGGTTGTCGCCGCCAATACCAGCAAGGCTAGTATCACCTTGCCCGCAGGGTGCAGAACAAAGCGGACAGCCGCAGCCTTCTTCTTAACCTGAACTTTTACTGCCACGCCAATACCATCTTCGCATGGACCACCGGCCCTATCCTAAATCCTGCCTTCGCCGCTCGATCTCGTCGAGAATAGGCCTCACCACTTCGGCCGGTTCCCGCCCCACTCCCCGCACCACGATTTCCGGCCGCAACGGCGGCTCATAGGGATCGTCCACACCTGTGAAATGGCTTATCTTTCCCGCCCGCGCCAGCCGGTACATCCCCTTGGTATCGCGTTCTTCGCACGTCTCCGCCGGCGTGTTTACATACACTTCGACGAATCGGGAATCGCCCACCAGTTGCCGGGCTGCGTCTCTGGATCTGGCGTATGGGCTCACCAGGGCGCAAATAGCGATGCCTCCCGCTTCGACGATCTCGCGAGCTTTCGCCGCCACGCGAAGCATGTTGGTGTGCCGGTCTTCGCCGGAGAATCCGAGGTCGGCCGAGAGATGCTTGCGGATCTCATCGCCGTCCAGTACAACCACCCGTCGGCCTTGCGCCTCGAGATCTTCGGCTAGCCTGCGAGCCAGAGTGGTCTTGCCGGCGCAGGGCAGTCCCGTAAACCAGATGCAAATTCCCTTAGTCGAAGCGGTCAACAAGTAAACCGCGAACGTTCCCAGCCAATGTCCGCCCTCATAATGTTCTCCCGTCACCCGCTCCAATCCCGCACGCGCATGGTCCTCCGCGGCTCTTTTCAATGACCCAATCCGTCCGTCGCCATCTGGCAGCGTCGCGGCAATTGCCTTCAGCATCCAAGCCCGGCTCAAATTCAGACCATCCAGGTGACCCAGCTTCGGATCGCCCGGGTCAGCCGAAAGTACCGGCCGAAGCCAGGCCAAACCGTCGCGAGGTATAGATGGCAAAAACCGCCCCAGCCAGTCCGCGAATTCCCCGCCCGGCAGCACTCGCCGCATCACGTCCGCTTCAGCCAGGCACGGCGATAGAAAATCTTCACCGGAGGGTTCGTATGCCAGCGGACCATCCCGATCCAGCAAATAGAACTCTAGCGCCTTCGATTCCAGCAGCTTTCGAAAATCCTCGCGAGCGCTCACCCGCGCGTAATCCAACATCAGACCCAGGCTGAACGCGCTTTGGCTGTGCTCGCCGCTTCGCACCGGATGGGACAGCTTGCTCAACCATTCTGTAAGGCGAGCCACCACAACGTCCACCAGCGGATTGAGCGCCACCGCCCATGCTTCCGCGTCCGGCCACCCACGCAGCTCCGCGGACAATTGCAGCAACCACGCCAGCCCGTAAGGACGCTCGAAGCTGGATCGCCAGGGAGCTTGCATGTACTCCGCCTCGCGCGCCAGATTCTCGCGTGTGAGACTTTTCCCCAGCGCCGCCCGCGCTCGACCGGCCCACTCCGCTTCCGGAAACTTTCGCGCCAGCCGGGCCAGCGTCCAATGCCCGTGCACAGCGGAATGCCAATCGAAGCAACCATAAAATGCGGGCGTCAGCTCGCGCGGAGGGCGCGCGTCCGCATCCGACATCAACACGTGCTGGCCAAGTTTGTTCGGATATTCCCGATGAATGCAATCGAGCGCCAGATTGGCGAATCCTTCCGCGCGAGCTGCGTCCAAGCTGTCTTTCGGATGGGTCACGACGCTATAATTACCTTATGATGAAGCCTACCGAAAAGATCTGGCACAATGGCCGATTTATCGCCTGGGATGACGCCAAGATCCACGTCCTGTCGCACGTGACCAGCTATGGCAGCTCGGTATTTGAAGGCGTTCGCTGCTATGCCACACCCTCGGGACCGGCCATCTTCCGGGTTCGCGAACATCTCCGGCGTCTTTTTGATTCCGCCAAGATTTATCGTATCGAACTCAACTACACGATCGACCAATTGGCGGACGCCATGACCGAACTGGTGCGCCTGAATCGCATGGAGTCCTGCTATTTCCGGCCTCTCGTGCTGCGCGGCTACGGGGACGTCGGTGTTCTCCCGCTCAACAACCCCACCGAAGTCTACATCGCCTGCTGGGAGTGGGGAAAATACCTGGGCGAAGAGGCGCTCGCGCAGGGCGTGGATGTGTGCGTCTCCAGCTGGACGCGTATCGCGCCCAATACGCTTCCCGCGTTGGCCAAAGCGGGCGCGAATTATATGAATTCGCAGCTGATCCGCATGGAGGCGAACCTCAACGGTTACGCGGAAGGCATCGCGCTCGATACCGCGGGCTATGTGAGCGAAGGCTCCGGCGAAAACATTTTCGTTGTCCGCGATGGAAAAATCCTCACGCCGCCTCTGGGCGCTTCTGTGCTGCCCGGAATCACGCGCGATACCATCATGCGGCTGGCCGAAACGCTCGGCATTCCGCTGGTCGAGACCCTGGTCCCGCGCGAAATGCTTTACATCGCCGACGAGGTATTCTTCTCCGGAACCGCCGCCGAGATCACTCCTATCCGTTCCGTGGATCGTATCGTGGTGGGCAAGGGCTCTCGCGGACCAATCACGGAAAAGCTCCAGCGGGCGTTCTTCGACATCGTGGAAGGTAAAGCGCAGGATCGTTTCGGATGGCTTCTGCCGGTCTCAAAAAATGAACCCGTGACGGTGTGACAACCATCACGGGTCCGTTCAGCTTCAGAGAACTATCTGACTCTGTGTGTTGCGGAAGGACGATCCGCAAGTGCGATTCCGACGATCACCTCCCCCGAGATTAACCGCCAGAACCGCACTCGCAGGGGATCATGCATTCCTTTTTAGCAGGGGTTGCGCCGGAGCGCCAGAGCTTTCTGTACTTAGTAACACGATTTTCAACAACTATTTCGGCGCGTTCTCCGTTGCAGTTAGCGCCGCGCGCTTGTGGGAAACTTGTGCATAAACCGGTGCAGGAATGAAATGTAGCGGACTCAATTTCGGAACACGCGAGCCGATCGAGATTTCCTTCGGCAATTTGATCACGGGAATCGACCCGTTGCTCGAAGCGCCGGAACAAGCGGACTTCATAGCCCCCGGCTGGATCGATTTGCAGGTGAACGGATTCGCGGGTGTCGACTACAACTCACCCGAGGCTCCGCATCACGAGATCGGACGTTCCATCCGCGAGATGTTCCGCACCGGAGTCACCAGTTTTTTTCCCACCGTGATCACCGGCTCGCCGGATGCCATGCTTCGCGCTCTTCGCAACCTGGCCGCCGCTAAAGAATCGATTCCGGAAGGTCCGGCGATGGAGGCGTTCCACCTCGAAGGCCCATACATCTCGCCCGAAGATGGACCCCGCGGCGCGCATCCCGCCCAATGGGTGCGGCCGCCGGATCTGGACGAGTTCCATCGTTTCCAGGACGCCGCAGGAGGCAATATTCGCCTGGTGACGTTGGCCCCGGAGTGGCCCGGCGCCCCCAGGTTCATCGAAGCTCTGGCGCGCGGAGGCGTAGTGGTCAGCATCGGCCATACCCAAGCCAGCGGCCAGCAGATCGCGGCGGCAGCCGGCGCGGGTGCAACGCTCTCCACCCATTTAGGCAATGCCGCCCATAAAGTGCTTCCGCGCCACCCCAACTACATTTGGGATCAACTGGCCGAAGACCGGCTGGCCGCGAGTTTCATCGTCGACGGAATCCATCTCTCGGAAGCATTCCTGAAAGTGGCGCTGCGCGCCAAAGGCTTGGACCGCTCCATCCTAGTGACGGACGCCGTGATGCCGGCGGGCTGCGCTCCCGGGCCATTTCGCCTGGGAGAGGTCGACGTCGAACTGCACGCCGATGGCAGCGTCCGGATGCGTGGTGGGACCAGGCTGGCGGGCTCAGCTCTTCGAATGGATCGCGCCATTTCGAACGCAATCAACCTCGCGCGATTGAACCTGCGCGACGCCATCACGCTGGCCACCCGGAACCCGGCTCGGGTAGGGCGCATCCCCGGCCGCCAGCGCAGCTTGAATCCCGGCGAGCGTGCGGACCTGGTCCGTTTTCGCTACCACGAGGACCGCAAGGAAATCGAAGTGCTCGAGACCTGGCTCGCCGGGCGCCAGGTCTACGCCGCGCAGTCCTAACCTCCGGCTTCCACATTCAGCGCCGCGACATACTTGAGATTCCGATAAAGCTGCTTGTAGTCCAGCCCATACCCCACCACGAACCGGTCCGGGATCTCGAAACACCGGTAGTCGATGGGAACTTGCACGATCCGCCGCAGCGTTCGGTCCAGCAGCGTGCAGACTGCCAGCGAATTCGGCGCACGCGCGGCCAGGTGCTGGAGCAGGTAGCGCGTGGTGAAACCGGTATCGATGATGTCCTCCACCAGCATCACGTCTTCGCCCTCAATGCTGTCGTCCAGGTCTTTCGCGATTCTGACCATCCCGGGCGCGCTGCCGCGTTGATTCGCAAACCTCGATACCGCCAGAAAATCCACCTGGACCGGTATCGTCAGTTCCCGCGACAGAGCGGTCAGGAAGAATACCGATCCTTTTAGTACGCCGATCAGCTTCAGCTCGCGCCCCGTGTAGCGTTCCGAAATCTCGGCCGCCACCTCGCGAATTCGCTCCTCGATCTGCTCGGCCGTGAACAATACCCGATCGATGGCCGGTTCGCTCATTGAGCCAGCCGCTCCGGCAGCCCGTATTTGATTACCAGCTCCTGGACATCCTTCTGATAGAACACTTGTATGTTCACGTGCGGATAAATGGCCCGCAGCAATCGGATCTTTCGATTCTTGCGCGTGACATTGGCCTGTTTCATGGTGGTCAATTCCACGTACAGATCGAACTCCGGAAGGTAGAAATCAGGCGTGAAGGCTTCCAGCACTTTCCCATCCTTATCCCACTGCAGGGGAAAGCTGCGCGGCTCATAGTCCCAGGCGATGCGGTAAAAGTCTAACAGGTTGGCGAAGACCTCCTCGCTCGGATGCCCAAATTCCTTGCGAGTCGCTTGCACGCGATCCGGCGGGACGATTCCATACTTCGCCAGGCTGAGCCGAACCTGGTATTGGATCTCGGCCTCGGCGGCCGGTGTCAGAAGACCGGTGTCCAGCAACCCTTTGGACCGCACCGCCGATTCCAGCACATCCAGCATGTGCTCGATCGCCAGGCCTTCCTCATTGAGTACTAAGTCAAATGCCTGAGAGCGTTTGCCAGCCCGGCCGAAGCGCCTCTTCTGAATGAGCGCCTGGTCGGCCTGGAGTTCGCGCAGCCGCTCCTTGGCTCCCTCCCGCTCCAGTCCGCGATCCAGCATAAGGTTGCCGATCCGCCGTGTTTCCGGCGCAACCACATGCACTCGAAGGGCGCCGGGGAGCCGGGTAAGCAATAGCTCAGACCCGGCCGTCGAAGTCACGATGTGATGCTGGACGCCCAGCTTTGCCAGGATCGAGATGGCCAGGTGCGGCCAGGCCTTCGCGGGAATTCCGTTCGAGGCGCCGAACTCGGAATCGATGGTCTCAGCCAGCCGCGAATCCGACACCAACTCGCAATTCAATCTCTGGGCGGTAATCCTTGCCAACTCTTCATGACGGCATCCCGGTTCCCCGGAAATGCTGATGAAAGCCATCAAGAGAATCGTAGCGCAGCCCGGGCACCTAGTAGTCGCCCAAGTACTATCGCCTATACAGATTCCCGGCCGCCCGCCCGATGCAAAACAGAGAAGATCATTCGAATAGAGTAAGATAAACTACTGTACGGCCTACGGAAAATACTTGACCCGAGACTTGGGCTATTATAAAGTCAATATTCGTTTCGACGCCCGCATGCCAAGAACCACGATGACCGCAAGTCACCGCCGTCCGGTTCTAGTCACCTTCGCGATCCTTTCGATCGCGGCGATGCTGACCAGTTGTGCATCCAACCGCGCGCAGTCGTTTAAGCTCTCCTTCCTGCCCAACACTCCCCTGCCAGTCGAACCGATCCTGGATAAACCGCCGCAGCTCGAATCCTATCTTTTCGCCAAAGAATCGCCGAATCTGATCGAGCGCACCTTAGCTGAGCCTCCCAAGCCCATGGAAGTGGATGCCCGGATCGCTCACGCGGAAGATCATTTCGAGGCCGGCAAGAGACTGTACCAAAACGACGACATGGATGGGGCCCGCAAGGAGTTCGATCAAGCCATCGGGCTGCTGGTCTCAGCTCCGGAGAACCTCCCTGATCGCCCGCGCCTTGAGCGCAAGCTGGATCAATTAGTGGACAGCATCTATCGGTACGATCTGGAAGGCCTGGGCGCGGCCGCTGGGCAGCAGGAAGTGGTTTACGATAAATCGCCCCTGGATAGCATTCTGGACATGACCTTCCCCACTGATCCCACGCTGAGGCCTAAGGTCCGGGAAGAGCTGAACGCTACCGTATCGCAGTTGCCGCTGGAAGAGAACGACGCAGTTTTGGGTTATATCCATTACTTCTCGTCGCCGCGGGGCCACAAGATTCTGATCTCGGGGTTGGAGCGCGCCGGCCGGTACCGCCCGCTGATCCAGCGCATCCTGGATGAAGAAGGCGTACCGCAGGAATTGATCTATCTGGCGCAGGTTGAGTCGGGCTTCCTACCGAGAGCGCGGTCCAACAAGAAAGCCGTCGGCCTGTGGCAATTCGTCCAATTCCGGGGCCGCGAATACGGCTTGAACCAGACCCCGACCACGGACGATCGCATGGACCCCGAGCAGGCGACCCGAGCGGCCGCGCGGCATCTGCGCGACCTGTACACGACTTTCGGCGACTGGTACCTGGCGATGGCTGCTTATAACTGCGGCCCGGGCTGTGTCGACCGCGCAGTCCAGCGCACCGGCTACGCCGATTTCTGGGAACTTCGGGACCATAAGGTGCTCCCCAAGGAAACCGACAACTATGTACCTGTCATCCTGGCGATGACCATCATGGCGAAGAATCCCAAGGACTACGATCTAGGGAACCTCGAAATGGATGAGCCCGTGGAATATGATTCCCTCACCGTGGATGTGCCCACCAGCCTGGGCCTCATCGCGGATGCAGCGGACCGGCCTTTGCCCGAGATCCAGGACTTGAATCCGGCAGTGCTGAAGCAGGTGACTCCGGCTGGATATTCGGTGCGCGTCCCCAAGGGAACCTCCGCTACCGTTCAGGCGATTCTCGACACGGTTCCGGCGGTCCATCGCGCGAATTGGCGCGTTCACCGGGTAGCGCCCGGCGAAACTCTGGCGGAGATCGGCCATCGTTACGCCATGTCCGCGGCAGCCATCTCGGCGGCCAATCCGAACACGGCGGCCAATCTGGGAACCGGGGATCTGTTGGTCATCCCAGCGGGCTATTCAGCCCCTCGCAAACCGCACGTGGTGGCTTCCGTTTCCGCGCGGCCGAAGCCCTCGCGCCACTCGGTGGCAGCGCACGAATCGAAGCCGGCGGCAAGGCGTCATAAGACCATCGTGGCGGCCTACAGGCCGTCCAGTATTGCCGCCAAGCATCGGCCAACCGCCAACTAATTCGCCGCCGATCGCGCGCGAAAAATTCAACAGAAGCCTCTTGCCTTCCAATGAAAACGCGTTATTCTAGGGTGTGGTTAGCCCTACAGGAGGCATAATTAATGTTTGAAAGCTATCGCTTCGCCGCTGACGACGACCTCGACGACTTCGGATACGAGGAGGAGACCATCGACGTAACATCCGAGGTAAGCGAATATGGACCCGAGGACGAAGACGACGAAGAATTGACCAAACCCGCTCCCGCGCCTGCCCCGCCCGCCCCTCTGCCGGCGCCGATGGCAGCGGGTGAAGCAGCTCCCAAGAAAAAGCCCGTGAAGAAGGCTGTGGCGAAGCCCGCGCCCGCCAAGGCAGCCGTGAAACCGCCCGCGGTGAAAGCGCCCGCCAAGAAGGCGCCGGTGAAGAAGGCCGCCGTGAAGAAGGCCGCCGCTAAGAAGGCCGCTCCCAAGAAAGCCGCCAAGAAAGTGGCTGCGAAGAAAGCCGCCCCCAAAAAGGCTAAGAAAGCAGCGCCCAAGAAAAAAGCCGCGAAGAAAGCGCCCGCGAAGAAATCCAAAGGCGGAAAAAAATCCGCCAAGAAGAAATAGTTCCGCGATCCGGGCAGGCAGGCTGATGTTTCGAACCCAGCCTGCCCGCTCTCCGATTACTCCTTTTCCTTCAGGATCACCGCGCGGCAGCGTTCGAACAGCTGGAGCAGCGAGTCCGCATACTCCTCGGCGGTTTTCGCGGACTTCGAAGTGAATCCCGCTCCGGCGCCGCCGCCCTTTCCGTACCCCGTTGTGACCGCGATGAACTTCATCATCTCCAGGGCAACCTCGTCACGGCTGCGCTGGAGCGCGGCCATTGGGTTTTCGTCAGACATCCGTGTTGATCCTCCGTCTTAAATTTCCAGTGTAGCCAAGATTGTTCCGCCAGAATCAAGACCGCTCCGTTGTATACTGTCCCTACGATGGCGGCGGAATCGCACCAGGCTCATCACGAGCATTCTCACGATCACCAGGATGTCCCCTCCGACCTTACTTTGCGGGTGAAGGCGCTCGAATCGCTGCTAGTCGAAAAAGGTCTCGTGGATCCAGCCGCGCTGGACGCCCTGATCGACACTTACCAGCACAAAGTGGGCCCCCGAAACGGCGCGCGCGTGGTGGCGCATGCCTGGATCGACGCGGCGTACAAGCAGCGTCTCTTGACCGATGCCTCCGCGGCGATCGCGGAGCTGGGCTACAGCGGACGCCAGGGCGAGCACATGCTGGTGCTGGAGAATACGCCGCAAATCCACAACCTGGTGGTCTGTACGCTGTGCTCCTGCTATCCCTGGTCCGTTCTCGGATTGCCGCCGGTGTGGTACAAATCGGCGCCCTATCGCTCTCGCGCGGTGATCGATCCGCGCGGCGTTCTCGCGGAATTTGGGCTCGAGATTCCCGAAGACATCGAGGTGCGGGTGTGGGACAGCACCGCTGAATTGCGCTACCTGGTGCTGCCCGAACGTCCCGCCGGTACCGAGCATTTGTCCGAAGAAGCGCTGGCTGCGCTGGTTACGCGCGACGCCATGGTGGGAGTCGCGAAAGTCCATCCGCCGGGAGATCCGCGATGAACGGGATCCACGATATGGGCGGCATGCAGGATATGGGCCCGGTGGAAGCGGAGCCGAACGAGCCGGTGTTCCATGAACCTTGGGAAGGACGCGCTTTCGCTCTGAATCTCGCGGCCGGCGCCTGGGGCAAGTGGAACATCGACGCCGGCCGTCACCAGATCGAGCTGATCCCGGCTGCCGACTATCTGCGCATGAGCTACTACGAGAAGTGGGCCGTCCGCGTCACGGAGATGCTGCTCAAGACCGGTATGGTTTCCCGCGCGGAGATCGAAAGCGGGCGGCCTGAGCCTGGATCAATGAAAGCGAATCCGGCGCTGACCGCCGACCGGGTCCCGGGCGTGCTGGCTAGCGGCGCGGTGGCCAGCCGCAAGTTGCCCATCGCCCCGCGCTTTGAGGCCGGCCAGAACGTGCGGGCGCGCAACATCAATCCTACCGGCCACACGCGCCTTCCCCGCTACGCGCGCGGCAAACTGGGCGTGATTCATCGCGACCATGGCGTTTACGTTTTCCCCGACACCAACGCGCACTTTCTCGGCGAGAAGCCGCAGCACGTCTATTCAGTCCGATTCGCCGCGCGCGAATTGTGGGGCCAGGACGCTTCGCCGCGCGATGCGGTTTATCTCGACCTGTGGGATGACTATCTTGACCCAGCCTGATTCCATGCCGCCATCCGAACCGCCCGTCTTCGCCGAGCCCTGGCAGGCGCAGGCCTTCGCGCTCGCGGTCCGGCTTTCGGAACAAGGCTACTTCACCTGGAAAGAGTGGGCGGCCATGCTCGCGGATGAGCTTAAAGCAGCCGCCGATCGCGGCGATGCGGACGATGGGTCGCGCTACTACGAGCACTGGCTGGCGGCGCTGGAACGCCTGGTGACATCGAAAGGCCTCTCGGATGCGCCTGCGCTGGCCGAGCGCAAGGAAGCCTGGGCCGATGCGTACCGGCACACGCCGCATGGCAAGCCGGTGGAACTGCGCCGGTAATCAGCGCGCGATCGAACCCGGATCCATTCCTTTGCTCAGATCGAATGTGCCGCCAACCGCCCCCACTGCCGCGGTCTTACGGGTGAGCCCAGCCAGCGCGCGAATCTTGTAGACCGCTTCCACGCCGGTGCAATGCGCGCCCATGAAATTCTGGATCCCGAATTCGCGCAGCTTCGCCGCGGTCCATTCGAGCTTGGCGTCATCCAGCTCGTATAAATGGAAACCGCCCACGGCGGCGTAAACCGGCGCGTTTCGAACCGTCGCGCGCGCGTATTCGAGCGTGTTGATGATCCCGGAATGCCCGCATCCCGACACCACCACCAGACCCTGGTTGGTATTGATCACCAGCGACATATCCTCCGGAATATTGTCTTCTTTCCAACCATCAGGAGTTTGGATTTCTACGTGCCCGCTCCAATTCCGCTCCGGATATTTGCGCGGCACGGGACCGGTGAGCCAGACACCGTTATAGAGTTCCACCGGGTGATCGTATTCGGTGAACTGTCCCCCGGTGGCTTCGTATTCCCTCCGCGTGGTCAGCATAAACTCCAGCAGTCTGCCTTTGTCGGTCCGGCGATTCGCGAAAATTCCCTTCCCGACGTAGGCATGCGATAAGGCAGCCGGGTTGGTCTTGAGGAACGTACGGCGCAGTGTCATCAAGCCGCCGGTGTGATCGTGATGATTGTGGCTCAGCACGACGTCGGTGATGCTCGCAAGATCCACTCCCAGCTCTTTGGCGTTGTTGAGCACGGTGTCGGGCCGATCACCGGTGTCGAACAGGATGCGATGGCCGTCCACGTCCACCACCGCCGAGAAACCCCATTCGCCCACGCCCTGATCGGCGGTCAGCATGGTTGAGAGCACCTGGACGCGTACAGACCTGACCTGATAGGCGGGATCGAGTTGCGCGGCCAGCGGCGCGGCCAGAAGAACGAGCCACAGAACAGGTTTCATTACCCCACTCTGCCATAACCGGACGCGCGCCTGTAGAATGAGTTTTCGCCCTGCGCCCATGCCCATTCAAGCCCAGCGCTTCATTCGAAAAATGCGCGGCGGAGCGCAGGCGCACCTGCTCGGATGCGAGGATGGCCACTTTTATGTCGTGAAATTCCGCAATAATCCACAGCACCGGCGGATCCTGGTGAACGAATGGATCGCATCGGAGTTCCTGAATTACTTGCAAATTTCCGCGCCCCCGGCGGCCATCGTGAATCTATCGCCCGAATTCCTGGCGAAGAACCCGGAGATCCACATTCAACTCGGTTCGCGGCACATCGCAGTGGAACCGGGCTGGCATTTTGGATCGCGCTATCCGGGCGATCCGTCGAAGGTGATGGTGTACGATTTCATCCCGGACCTGCTGCTCGACAAGGTTGCGAATCTGAACGAGTTCCTGGGCGTGCTGGTGTTCGACAAATGGATCGGGAACGCGGACGCCAGGCAATCCATTTTCTTTCGGGCGCGTCTGCGCGAATGGTCACCCGGTGGCGAGCGGCCGCTGCGCCCCGGCTTCGTTGCGCACATGATGGATCACGGTTATATCCTCGACGGGCCGCAGTGGACCTTCAGCGATTCGCCACTGCAAGGGCTTTACTTTCGGCCGTCAGTCTATCGCGCGGTGCATTCGCTCGAGGATTTTCAGCCGTGGCTCGATCGGGTGATCCACTTTCCAGAAGAAGTAGTGGATAACGCGCAAAAGCAACTCCCACCGGAGTGGCTGGCCGAGGATGGTCCGGCGCTGGAGGCGCTGCTGATGAAGCTGATGCAACGCCGCAAACGCGTGCCGGACTTAGTCGCCGATTCGCGGCGGGGACGGACGAATCCGTTCCCGGGATGGAAATGAGGCATGCCGCACAGGCGCAGCTTGGATTCTTCCACCGAAAACCGAAAAATAGAGAGCGCTATCTGTGATGGGCTGGGAATCATCGTCAACCCGTCCGCGGAGACTTGACTCTGCGCCAGCAGCGCTATGCTGGTCGTAGCCGATCAGCTCGAATGAAACCGAACCTGGATGGACTCAAGACCGAAATCGAGCATTACCTCGAAGAATCGGGGATGGGCGTGTTTTACGGCCATGCCCGCTCGCTGGAGTCGCTGCCAGTGGTCTACTGGGATTGCGCCCAGCATCCCGACTACAAGCAGTTCATCGAAGCCGCTCGCCGGGCGGGCGCCAAGCTGATCGTCTTTCATCAGAGCGCGTTTTCTTCACACCAGATCGATGATGCGCTCGAGCAACTGACCGCGTGCGATCTGCCTCGCGAGGAACATATGGATTTCGAGCAGCGGCTGAAAGAGATTCGCGTCTATGACGGCCTGGTCTGTTCGATAGAACTCTCGTTCGATCATGAGAACCGTGTCTTCGCGTTCGATCTTCGCACGGAATGGTACGAAGAACTCACCGACATCGTGGACGAAATCCAGGTACTCACCTCGGAGCCGGATGATGACGACACGCCCATCAGCGGGTACTTTTCCAGGAACTAGCCGGGCATCAAGCTGATGCAATATCGGTCTTCGCAAAGTCATTGCCGGTGAATAGCAAGGGGAGCCCTGCCACTTCCGCAACGGCATACGCAAGACAATCACCGAAGTTCAACGCGGCCGGGTGCCGGCCCTTGCCATATTTGAGAAACGCATCCAGTGCAGCTTCGAAGTGCTCGACTCCAAACGGCACGACCTCTGCTTCCGCTTCCCGTAAGAAGTCCAGCAGCAGGCGGCGAGCGTCGAGCCGCCAGCGCGCCGAAAGGACGATGGCGGCTTCCAGCGCTGTGGGTGCGCCAATCCCGACTCGCTCGGCGGCCCCGATACGGTCCAAAATGCGATCAAACCCCGGTTCGGCTAGCATCACCGCTAGAATTGCCGAGGAGTCCAGAATAAGCATCTCCGTGCGTCTAGAAGCCACTGGAACCGTACCCGAGAATCTCCTCTTCCTGCTCCTTTGTGAGGGACGTTCCGCGAACGTCGTTTGGAATCGCAGGCCAAATCCGCTTGCGCAGCAGTGTCTCCAAGCGCTGTCGACGAGAACGTTCGGCTGGACGGATCTTGAGCCGCGCCTTCCGCTCGATCAGAGCCCGCCGGATGGCCTCGGTCTTTGTTTCCTTCGCTAAGCGCGCAACCTCGCTCGCGAGTCTTTCAACCTCTACATTCTTAATGTTAAGAGCCATCGGGTGTATATCCACCATTATTCTACCACCGGCTGCTAGCTCAGGCGATCGACAAGCGTTACGATAGGAACATCCAATTGTCCCACTCACCCGTCCGCCGCCTTCCATCCCAGTGGGTGATTCCGGAGCTAGACCCGGGGCAGGTGCAGGCTCTGGCCGCCGATCTGCTAGTGCAACCGCTGACGGCGCGCATCCTACTCAGCCGCGGCTTCAGCGATCCGCAATCCGCCAGGCGGTTCCTCACCGCGTCCATCGATGACCTGCATGATCCGCTCTTACTCACGGGAATGCGCGAAGCCGTGGCGCGCTTGCGCCAAGCGATCCAGGCCAAAGAGAAAATCCTGATCTACGGCGATTACGACGTGGATGGCACCGTGTCGGTCGTGATCCTGAAAAAAGCCATCGAGCTGGCGGGCGGCGAGGCCAGCTATCACGTGCCGCACCGTCTCAAGGATGGCTACGGCATGCGCGCGGAAGTGATCGAGCGCGCGGCGGCCATGGGCATGCGCCTGATCGTCAGCGTGGATACCGGCATTCGCGCCCAGGAAGTGGTGCGGGGAGCGCGCGAGGCAGGCATCGACGTGATCGTCACCGATCATCATCTTCCGGAGGCCGAGCTTCCGCCCGCGCTCGCCGTGCTGAATCCCAATCGGCGCGACTGCTCTTATCCCGACAAAAATCTGTGCGGCGCAGGCGTGGCGTTCAAGCTAGTGCACGCGTTGCTCGCCGGCCTGGATTGGCCCGCCGAAAAGCTGGCGCGCATGCTGCAGTCTTTTTTGAAGCTGGTGGCGGTGGCGACGGTTGCGGATGTGGTGCCGCTGATCGGCGAGAACCGGATCATCGTCAAGCACGGCCTGCGCGGCTTGAACCACGCCCGGAATCCGGGCCTGCGCGCGCTGCTCGAAGTCTCCGGATTGCTGAACGGCCGCGCTCCCAACGCGCGCCAGGTGGCGTTTCAGATCGCTCCGCGCATGAACGCGGCCGGACGCATGGACGACGCCGAACAGGTGATCCGGCTTTTTCTGACGGATGACCTCGAGCAGGCCCGCGCTCTCGCGGCTGCGCTGCATTCCTTAAACCAGGAGCGCCAGCAGACCGAGGCGGACATTGTGCAGCGAGTGCTGGAGGAGTGCACCGAAGCGCCGGTGACGGATGACCAGATGGCACTGGTTTTCGCCGGCGAGAATTGGCATCGCGGAGTTGTCGGCATTGTGGCGAGCCGCCTGGTGGACCGTTTCTGCAGGCCGGTGTTCGTGCTGAGTGAAGAAGATGGAACAACGCAAGGTTCGGGGCGCAGCATTGCGCCATTCCATTTGCTGGATGCCCTGGAATCGATGCCCGATCTGTTCACGCGCTTCGGTGGCCATCGCCAGGCGGCGGGCGTCAGCTTGCCATCCCCGCTGATTGCGGAGTTTCGACGACGCCTGAACGCTTACGCGTCCGAGCGTCTCACTCCGGCGGATTTCCGCCCGCATCTGAACATCGACGCGCTGGTGGATCTGAAGGAGCTCACCACCGGACCGGCGGTGGAAGAGATCCTCCGCATGGCTCCCTTCGGATTCGGAAACCCCGCGCCGGTTCTGGGTGTGCTGGACGCGGAGGTGGCCGCCGCCGCGGTGCTGAAAGAAAAACACATGCGCGTTCATCTGCGTCAGAACGGGCGGAATCTCTTGTGCACGGCGTGGAACCTGGCCGCGCGCGCGGAAGAGCTTCCGGTTGGCGGGCGTACGGACGCCGCGGTGTCGATCGAAGAAGACGCTTATGCGGAAAGCCGCGGCTGGCCAGGCTGGTCTGCCGTGCTCAAGGATGTGCGCACGGCCTCCTCTTCTTGATCCGGATAAAAATCTGCTTTGCAACGCGCGCGTGGGTGCGGCTATAATAACGAAACCAATCTTTTGGGAGGGGAATAATGAAACGTCTATCGGCGTGCGCGATTTTTTTGTGCTTTCTTTCAACCGCATACGCGCAGCTTACGCAAGATCAAAAAGTGTCGGATTTCACGGCGATAGCTGCTTTGTATGACAAGAATTATGGACCGTATGAGTGGAAGATCCAGGTTTTTGGCTATGATTTGCTGCAACTCCAGCCCTGGCTGGCCCAGATAAACGCGTCCACCGACGATCTGTCGTTTTACGACATTTGCGTGCGATACGTAGCCAGCCTCAACGACTTTCACGACGAATTCATCATTCCGTCTTACTACGAAGCGTATCTGCCCTTTTCGGTGGACGTTTACGGCGGAAAGGTTCTGGTCGACGGCATCGATCGAACCGCGCTGCCCTCCCGCACCTATTCATTCGAGATCGGCGACCAGCTGGTCTCCGTGGGCGGAACCAGCGTGTCAGACTGGATGACCACGCTGGCTCCTTATGCGGTGAACGGCGAAGGCAATCCCGTGAGCCGCGCCCGCCTGACAGCCAACATCATCATTGACCGGTATCAGGGTTGGTACACGTACGCCAGTAACGTTCAGCCCGGTTCTTCGGCCAGCATCGTGATCCAGCACCAGGGCGGCGGCACGGATACCTATACCATCCCCTGGCAGACCATAGGAATTCCGCTCATAACCGGCGGGTTGGTGCCGAGCCCGTTCACGTCCTCCGCTACTTCGCAATCGGCTTCCGCGCATGCGGTTTCCGCGCCTAAAGGCTTTAATCCGGCCATGCATCATCGCGGGAAGATGCTGAACAACCCGTGGAAAGCCTACACCGGCGTACGGCCGGCCCGCCAGATTCAATCCAGCCCGGATTACATGAAATCGATCAAGCGGCTGCAGACGTTCAGCTACGCGCGGCCCGGCCACCCCCTGGCAGGCTCCATCGATCCGTTCGGTTCTCTGATTCCGATCTTCAATCCTCCGCCCGGGTTCCAACTGCGTCTCGGCGCCGGGCCAACCGACGAATTCCTGAGCGGAACCTTTCCGGTGGGCAACCTGAACATCGGATACATTCGTATCCCCAGCTTCGAACCCAACAGCGAGTCCAACGCCCTTCAGCAATTCCAGACCGAAACCACCTTCTTCCAGGGCAACACCGACGGATTAGTGATCGATGTCATGAGCAACGGCGGCGGCGATCTGTGCTACACGAACATGCTGCTGCAGTATCTGATTCCCACGAATTTTCGCAGCCTGGGCCTGGAACTGCGCGCCACCGAGTTCTGGCTGGAGAATTTCACGGGCGCCATCATCGACGCCGAGCTCGAAGGGGCCCCGCAGTGGGTGATTAGTCTCTATACCGCTTACGCCGCCGAAGTGCAGGAAGCGCTTACCGAGAATCGCGGCATGACCGGATCGCTGCCGATTTGCACGCCGAGCTTTACATATCCGCCCATGACGGATTCCAACGGAAATAATATCGCCTACACCAAGCCGATCGTAGTGCTGACGGATACGTTTACGGCATCGGCCGCGGAAAGTTTCGGCGCCACTTTGCAGGACGCGAAGCGCGCGACGGTTTTCGGCGTGCGCACCAGCGGCGGAGGCGGCAACGTAGTGGAATACGACTACAACGCCGGCCCATTCTCGGAAGGCTCGGCGCGCGTTACGCTATCGCTTGAAACTCGCGCTACAGCTATTTCGACGCCCGGCTTCCCCACCGCGCCGTTCATCGAAAACATCGGCGTCTATCCCGACATCACGGCCGATTACCAGACTTTGGACAATCTCCTGAACGGTGGCACGACCTTTGTCAACGGATTCTCCACGGCGATCGCGAATCTGGTTTCGAAAAGCAGTGCGGTGAAACGCTAGCGCCGCCACCGCGGGCCTACAATCAAAGCGTGGAGTATCGCGTCGAACACGACACGATGGGCGAGGTGCGCGTTCCATCGGACGCTTTGTATGGCGCGCAGACCCAGCGCGCGGTTGAGAATTTCCCTATCAGCGGTCTGCGTTTCCAGCGGCCCTTCATCAGAGCTGTGGGGCTGATCAAGAGCGCGGCCGCCCGCGTGAACGGACGCATCGGCCAATTGCCGCCGGATCTGGCGGCGTCCATCGAGCACGCGTCCGAGGACGTGGCCGGCGGCAAGCATGACGATCAATTCGTGGTCGATATTTTCCAGACCGGCAGCGGCACCTCCACGAACATGAATGCCAACGAGGTGATCGGCCATCTTGCTAAAGCGCACCCCAACGATCACGTCAATCGCGGACAATCCAGCAACGACGTTATTCCCTCGGCCATCCACATTGCCGCGGCGCTGGCGGTGACCGAGGATCTGTTGCCGGCGCTCGGCGGATTATCTCGCTCGCTGCGGACGAAAGCGGAAGAGTTCAGCGGGATCGTGAAGATGGGCCGCACCCACCTGCAGGACGCCGTTCCCATGCTGCTGGGGCAGGAATTCGGCGGCTATGCGGCCCAGATCGAACAGTGTGAAGGGCGAATCCGCGCCGCGCTCGAAGGCATCTATGAACTCGCGCTAGGAGGGACCGCGGTCGGCACGGGATTAAATGCGATTCCCGGATTCGCACCGGCCGTCATCGCGGAAATTGCGCAACGAACCGGGCTGCCGTTCCGCGAGGCCGCCAATCATTTCGAGGCGCAAGCGGCGCGGGATGGTGTGAGTTTTCTTAGTGGCGCGTTTAAAACCCTGGCCGTCGCGCTGACTAAGATCGCCAACGACATACGCTGGCTGGCCTCCGGGCCACGGTCGGGTTTGGGCGAGCTGAAGCTTCCGGAAACCCAACCCGGCTCCAGCATCATGCCGGGGAAGGTGAACCCGGTGATCGCGGAAAGCGTGTTGATGGCTTCGGCCCAGGTAATCGGTTACGACGCGACTATCACCTGGTGCTGCGCGGCTGGAAATTTCGAACTCAACGTGATGATGCCGGTGATGGCGTACGATCTGCTTGAATCGATCGCGCTGCTGGCCGCCGTGTCGCGAAACTTCGACCAGCGCGCTATCCAGGGCCTTGAGGCTGACGCTGCGCGCGCCTCCAGTTTCGTGGAACAATCGCTCGCCATGTGCACCGTCCTGGCGCCCGAAATCGGCTACGAGCAGGCCGCGGCGATTGCTAAACAAGCCTTTCGAACGGGCCGGACGGTGCGCGAGGTGGCGCGCGAAATGAGCGGCATTCCCGAGGAACGGCTCAACCAACTGCTTGACCCCAAGAGCCAAACCGGCCCCCGCTGAAGGACCGCGCTATAATCAATCGGAGTTTTCTCGCGGAGTTGTGCCTAAAACGATGAGCCCTGCCATTGAAGAACGCCTGCCGAACCGTTGGGTGATCGCCATCGCCGCCGTCATCATGCAGGTTTGTCTGGGATCGGTTTACAGCTGGAGCGTGTTCGTGAAACCGCTGGTAGCCAGCGAGCATTGGAGCCTCACCCGCACCTCGGCGACGTTCACCATCGCGATGTCGTTTCTCGGTCTCGGCACTGTGATCGGTGGCTGGTGGCAGGATCGCAAGGGACCCCGGATCGTCTCCACCGCGGCCGGCCTCTCCTACGGAAGCGGCTTCCTGATCGCGGCCTGGGGGGTTGCGAATCATTCTTTGATGCAGATTTACCTGGGCTACGGAGTCTTTTGCGGATTGGGCATGGGCATGGGGTACATTTGCCCGGTGGCCACCATCACGAAATGGTTTCCGGACCGGCGCGGATTGATGACCGGCGCGGCCGTAATGGGCTTCGGAGCGGGAGCGCTGGTGATGAGCCCGATCGCCGCCCGCATGATCATTTCCTCGGGCGTTCCCACTACCTTCATTACGTTCGGCATTGCGTACATGATCCTGGTAGTGGCGGCGGCGCAGTTCTACAAAAACCCCGTGCATGGCTGGTGCCCGGACGGCTGGGAGCCGCGGACGGCGGTGTCGAAAGCGGCAGTGAAAGTGGACTATTCGCCGTCCCAGGCCATGCGCACTCCGCGCTTCTGGCTTTTGCTGCTGATGATATCGCTCAATACATCGGCCGGGATCATGATCATCAGCCAGGCTTCGCCGCTGGCTCAGCAGCAAGTGGGGCTGAGCGTGGTGGCCGCCTCCACCGTGGTCGGGATTATTTCCATTTTCAACGCCGCCGGCCGCGTTTTCTGGGCCTGGATTTCCGATCTGATCGGACGCTGGCAGGTGTACTTCCTGCTGTTCGCGATTCAGATTTTCCTGTTCTTCGGTCTACCCAAGGTCCACGAGGCGACGTTATTCACCATCATCGTCTGCGCGATCGCGCTGTGCTACGGGGGCGGTTTCGGTGTGATGCCTTCGTTCACGGCCGACTTTTTCGGATCGAAGTACGTGGGCGGAATCTACGGCTGGATTCTGCTCGGCTGGGGGCTGGCCGCGATTCCGTCCCCGTTGCTGATCGCGCACGTTCGGGAGACCACCGGGACTTACGAATACGCCATCTTCGTCATCGGATTTGTGATGATTATTTCGCTGATTTTCCCATTGCTCGCCCGGCGCGAGGCCCAGCGTCTGGCCGCGGAGCATCAGGCCCAAGGCCCGGTGAAACAAGCCGTCTCAGCGACGTAGCTAGAGCTTCGGAACGGACTCGAGCAGCGAGTAGCTGCTGGTTCCCTCCGGCAATCGCACTGTGTAGATCGGACGCCAGTTCCGATCCAGGGCTCCGATGTAGCGGGCGTCGCGCGGATTGGTTCCCATCAGAACCACGTACCAGCCATGGCGCGGATAGGACAGTACTCGAAAACGGCCGGCCTCGCCGCTAGAAAGCCAGTAGTCGCGGACCGGCCGCCCCAGAACCCGCACCACGGATTCGTAATCATCCGCTGGCTTCAGATCCAGATTCTGCTGAGCCAGCGGCGCGTAAAAGGCGCGTGTGGCCGTCATCCCGCCGCGGTATAAGCTGATGGCGAGAACGCATCCCACCACTCCCAAAGCAACGCCGGCCACGATCAACTTCCCGGCGCGCGAGTTGGAATTCTCCTCCAGCCGGATCCCGATCACCGGCGCGGGCGACCCGGCTCGCTGGGAATACCGGATGCGCAGCGAATCGTTCACCGCCAGCGGCATTTCGATAATGCGCTTCTGAACTGGCCAAACCACGCCCTCGCGATATTCCAGGTCTTTGAGTAAGCCGACGATCACCACCGGCGCATCCACGCTCGAAATTTCACCGACGTAGCGCCGGGGGATCGCGATCAACTCGTTGGTCCCGGTGTTTCGCACCAACACTTCGGACCACGTGGCGCTCTGATAGATCCATTCGTTGTGCTGGACGTTGAGTATCGCGGGATAGAACGAGAAAGGTTGCCTTCCGAGCTGTGCGACGGGCGGAGGGACAAGCGGCGCCGACATGCTTCTATTTTATAACCGCGGAGAAGCGGGCCTGAGCCTCAATTCTGGGGCTTGGGCTTGCGATGGAAAAACTTCTGGTGAATGTCGGGCCAGAATTCCGGCAAAATGTTTCCGAGAGCCGATGCGATCAGGCTGGTGCCAAACCGCTCTCCCACTTCAGAAGCGTTGACGCTGCGTCCGGGATAGTAGGCGTTCGACAACGCGATGCCCATGCTCATGCCCACAATCCCGGAGTAATTGAACCGGTTGGTGCCCGCGTCGGTGCGGGTGACAAAGACCCGGCTGACCGCGTAATACATACGATTCCAGAAGCCGAACTCGGGACCCTTTCGAAAGTAGCGCGGATCCTCGTGCAGCAGCGAAGCCATCACCGCATCCGAGAAAAAATTCTGGGTGGTGATATCCGCCACCGCCGCGCCGAAACGCTGCGCATACGGGCCGGCGCCCACGCCGTACTTGGGATCGTCATTGTCGAATTGGGAGATGGCCGCGGCCGTGACCCCGGCTCCGGCGATAAACGGATCGAAGGTCTCCTTGGCGAACAGCCCAAATTTTTGTTTTGCGGTGAGCGGCTTAAACGGCTGATTCGGATCGTTGACGGTTTGGAAGTTTGGGATTACGCCTAGAATCCGCTTGTTCTCTTCCACTGGCGTGGCAGGCTGCAGAACAGCGGCATTCGCGTCGTTGGATGTTTGATCCTGAGCCGGCAGGGCGGGAACAAAAAAACAACAAAATCCGAACGCAAGTGCGACTTTTCGACACTTGTAGTGTTCAACTACAGGCTGCATTCTCCTCCAGGCCCCCGCCCGCGACAGTACGATCTGTCTATAGACGTCCCATCGGACGTTAGTAGTTACAACAATAGCAACCCGGCGCCGCACGAAGTAAGAATGTCAGCCTTGTCCGCGGAACCTCTCAATCATTTCAACGCTCTTTGGATTAGCCGATTTCCGTGAAAAGCGAAGTGGGGTCGCGAGGTCGCTTAGAATAAGGGAATGCCGGGAGACGAGAAACCAGCGTCGAGCTTCGAGAGCGGACTTGTGGAATTGGAAGCAATCGTGAAAGAAATGGAGTCCAGCGAGCTTCCGCTGGAGCGCGCCATGGAGCTGTTCGAGAAAGGAATGCGTTTGAGCGAGACTTGCCGCAAGCAGTTGGAAGAAGCCGAAACACGCATCGAAATGCTGGTCCGAAAGGGCGACAAAGTTCAGCCCGAACCGTTTCGGCCCGACAAAGCCGACGTTCGCTGAAGATGACGCTGGCCGAATACGTTGCCGAGCGGCAAATCCGGATCGATCGGGCGCTGGGACGCTGGGTGCCCGCCGAATCGGCCGCGCCGCAATCCATTCACCAGGCCATGCGCTACAGCCTTTTCGCGGGGGGCAAGCGCATCAGACCGATTCTGTGCATGGCGGCGGCCGAGGCGGTGTCCGATTCCGCGGATGGGATCGAGTCGGCTGCCTGTACGCTGGAGCTGATCCACACCTATTCGCTCATCCACGACGATCTGCCCGCGCTCGATAACGATGACCTGCGGCGGGGCGTCCCCACCTGTCATAAGGCTTTCGGCGAAGCGATCGCGATTCTGGCCGGCGACGCGCTGCTGACCCTGGCTTTTCAGGTTCTCTCGCAGCTCGCGATCGACGCGCAGCGGAAAATCAGGCTAATCGAGGAACTGGCTCTAGCCGCGGGCACGGTGGGCGGGATGATCGGCGGCCAGGTGAACGACATCGAAGGCGAGGGAAAACGTCCGGACGCGGCGCTGCTCGAAGCGATTCACAGCGCCAAGACGGGCGCGCTGCTTCGGGCCAGCCTGCGCATGGGCGGGATTTACGCGGGCGCGAATCTGGACCAGTTGACGGCGCTCACGGCGTTCGGCGAGCATGTGGGTCTGGCGTTTCAGATCGTGGATGACTTGCTGGATGTGGAACAGCCATCCGAAGCGCTCGGCAAAACGGCCGGCAAGGATGCGCAGCAGCAAAAGATAACGTTCCCGGCGGTCTATGGATTGGACCGCTCGCGCCAGATGGCGGAGCACGAGCGCCAGGCGGCTCATGACGCTTTACGGCCGTTCGGCGAGCGCGGGGAAAGGCTTCGAGATCTGGCCGACTTGATTGTTCATCGCACGGCGTAATGCGGATGGAACGCCAGCGGCTGGACCAGCTTTTAGTGGACCGCGGTTTGGTGGAATCGCGCGAGAAGGCTCGCGCGCTGATTCTGGCGGGCCAGGTGCTGGTGAATGGCCAAAAGTCCAGCAAGGCCGGGCACGCGGTGGCGGCGGATAGCAAGGTCGAACTGCTCGAGAAGCCGCGCTACGTGGGCCGCGGCGGGCTGAAGCTAGAGGCAGCGTTACGGCACTTTGCGATCTCTCCGGCGGGAAAGGTCTGCCTGGACGTGGGCTCCTCGACCGGGGGATTCACGGACTGCCTTCTGCAGCATGAAGCCGCCCGCGTCTACGCCATCGACGTGGGAACCGGCCAGCTGGACTGGCGCCTGCGCAACGACCCGCGCGTCGTGGTTCGGGAGCAAGTGAACGCACGCTACCTGGGGCGCGATGAGGTGCCGGAGCCGGTGGATCTGGCGGTATGCGATGTCAGCTTCATATCTGCGACGATGATTCTTCCCGCGATCGCAAAGCTGCTTGCCTCCAATGCGGAAATGGTTATTCTAGTAAAGCCCCAGTTCGAACTGGAAAAGCACCAAGTGGGCAAGGGAGGCATTATCCGCGATTCCCGGCTGCACGCCGAAGCCTGCCAGCGCGTCGAGCAGGTTGTTCAGCGCCTCGGTTTTCAAACCGACATCATTCCGTCGCCGATCCTCGGGGCCGAAGGCAATCAGGAGTTCCTCCTATATGCCAGACATTAAGGTTGTCGGCATCATCGCGAAGCCCGGAATCCCGCTCGCCCCGGCGATCGTCACGGAGCTGGTGAATTGGCTGGACGCCCGAAACGTGAAGGCGCGCCTGGATGAGGAAGCCGCGTTCTATGTGGGCGGCGCGGCGGGCCTGCCGAGGGCCGAGGTTCCGGAGGGCGCGCAATTGGTGATCGTCCTTGGAGGCGACGGCACGCTGCTCTCGGCGGCGCGGGCGGTGGGCGGCAGCGAGATCCCTTTGTTGCCCGTGAATCTCGGAGGGCTCGGTTTTCTGACCTCTATCACGCTGGATCAGATCTATGAGGAACTGGAACGCGCCCTGCGCGGAGAACAGCGCGTGGTGCCGCGGCGTATGCTGCACGGCGACCTAGTGCGCGGCGGCAAGATCCTGCAGTCCTACGAAGCGCTAAACGATCTGGTCATTAACAAAACTCAGATCGCCCGCATGATCGATCTGGAGACCCTGGTGGACTCGCAGTACGTCAGCACCTTTAAAGCGGATGGTTTGATCGTGGCGACGCCCACCGGTTCCACTGCCTATTCCCTTTCAGCGGGCGGGCCGATCCTGTTTCCAGCCGTGGGAGCGCTGTGCATTACGCCGGTCTGCCCGCACATGCTAACTAATCGGCCGGTGGTGGTTCCCGATACCAGCGTCATTGAAATCATTTGCCGCGCGTCGGACAAGGAAGCGTTTTTGACCGTGGATGGCCAAGTAGGCGAACCGCTTATGCAGGACGACCACATCACCTGCAAAAGGTCGGCGCACCGGATTTTCCTGGTCCGGCCGCCTAAGATGTTCTTCTTCGACGTTCTGCGTCAAAAACTGAAATGGGGAGAGCGCTGAAGCTGTCGTCGCTCGCAGGCTTCTCTAACGCTGCACCAGCTGCAGGCGATCGCCGTGGAATGCATATGCTGCCTGCGCCGTGCCCGGCCCTTTCGGATCGCCGCCGGCCTCACACTTGGCGGGCGTAGCAGTTCGGACAAGGATCTGCTTTCCGCCGGGGGAATTTCGGATGCCCCACAGTAAATAAGCGATCCGTTGCGGGGGCAACGGCGTTTGCGCCATCGGACGAAAGAGCCCGCGCTCGAGTCGATAGACAGCCAGCGTTTGCGTAGACTGCTCGATCAGACGATCCTGAAGAACGATGAGTTCGGCGGAGCCGTCGCCGTCGAGATCCGCGAAGCCCCCTACAATCTGGAAATTCGCACCGCGGGGAACGCCTTCAGTTGCATGACTTCTGAAGAGATCCTCCAATTGGCCATCCTCGGCCGCCCAATCCGAAGGCGGCCAAACCTTTTGATAACTTGCGCCGGAGCGGACGAAAACCTCGGGGTAGAAGCGCACCCAGAAGATCCCGAAGCGGCAGCGCAGGTCGAACGGACGCCGGCTCCAAGCAATCAGCTCATAGACTCCGTCGCGGTCCAGGTCGCTAAATTCGTAATCGCTGGATTCGAACAGTTTTTCGACGGATTGCCGATCGGGCGCAAGGAGGTAGGTGGAACCCCAATAAGCGCCTCCCTGAATATCGATCAAAACGCAGGGAGCGTCTCTGTCGTCGGGCGGCTGGAAAAAACTGACGCCGGCGCCCGGAGCGCCTGTAAGGATGAAATCGTGAACGAACGCAGCCTCGCCCCCGCGTCGCCCGCGATAGATCTCGATGTGATGCTGAATGCCCTCCGGCTGGCTTTCAGGAACTACCCAACCGACGAATAGTTCGATATCGACGCCATGCTGGAGCTTTCCAAGCAACTGCGGCGCCGCCTGTCGATGCGCGGCGGGAAGGCGGATTAGAGCGCGGCCTGAAGAGCCGCCGAGGATCGAGCGAGCGTCCGGGCTGAGCCGATAACCGACGACCGTTTTTGCGCCCGCCAGCGTTGCGCGGGTATTGGGCGTTCGATCGTAAAAGCTGACATTGAACTGGCACAGACCGGCCGCCGGTACCGCAAAGAACGCGAGAATGCGCGCGGGCCAATGCCGGCCCGGTCTTATTCTGGAAGCGGCCCGCACACCCGCCTAGGCGTGAGCCGGCTGCGGCACGCCCGCTTTCAAATACCATGGCTTCGCGGTCTTGATGGCGGCGTTCACGGCCTCGATATTCTTCACGCCTTCCACAGCCAGCCAATCTTCCAGCGCCTTAATGCCTTGCTTCGCGTAGACCGCAACGCCATCCTGCCAGGTGGCCCGGCCGCATAGGACGCCTGAATAATCCGTACCGGCTTCCGCCGCCATGTTCAGAGACTCAACGAACTGCGCGTTCCCCACTCCGGCGCTCAGGTAGATGAAGGGCTTGGTGGCCACTTCCGCGCCCTGCCGGAAAAGATCCAGGGCTTCCTTGCGCGAATAGGCTTTCTGGCCCTTGTAGACGCTGCTGCCTTCCACGTAATGCGCGTTGATGGGGACTTCCACCTTCAAAACATCCACCTTGTATTGTGGTTTGGTGAACTCCCGCATGGCCCCCATCACCACCTGCGGCTTGATCTTCGCGAACTCGAGACCCTTCTCGTCGCCGCCCTTGGGATCGTAGCCGACAAATTCGAGGAAGAACGGGATCTCGAGGCTCTCGCATTCCGCGCCGATGCGCTCGATAAACGCGTGCTTGATGTCGTTGACCTGCGGGTCGTCGAAAGGCGTGTAGTACAGGAGAATCTTCACCGCATCCGCGCCCCAGTCCTTGATTCGTTTCGCGGAGACGTGCGGCAGCAAATCCGGCAGCCGGCCTTGCTTGGTGTTGTCGTAGCCGCTTTCTTCGTAGGCCAGCAGGAGGCCCGCATTGGAGGAACGCGCCTTGGCGGCCGGAAGCCCGAATTCGGGATCCAGCAAAATCGCGCTGGCGTGCGGCGTCAGAGCTTTCGAGACAGCGACCTTAAACTCTGCCATCATGTCGGTCGTCACCTCGCTGGGGGGAACGCCCCGCGCGCTGGCGATGGATTTATGTAAGCTGCCACGCTGATCCATGGCGGCCGCCGCGATGACGCCCTGTTTGTTCGAAAGCGCCTGCATGTGTCGCACTTTACCTGGCGATAGACTCATATGTCTCCTCCCCATTGATTCTCGCGCATTCGGGGCGCAAAGGGTTTGGCGCACTCTCTAGACAGACTACCGGGCCGAAGCGGCCGCTTGCTTCAGCCGGCGGAAGTAGGCCTGCGCGCGTCCGACATCCCGAAAAATCTGGCTCTTGAGCGCTTCCGGGCTCTCAAACTTTCGTTCCGCCCGAACCCAGCGTAGAAACTCCACTGAAATCTCTTCCGGCGTGACGCCATCGAGAGGAGAGAGCAAATAGGTCTCAATCGTGAGGCCGTGGCCGTTGAAGGTGGGCCGATAACCTATGTTCGTGATGGAAGACCATTGGCGCGCGGCTGCGGCGTCGTGGGTGCGCGTGACATATACGCCGATCTTCGGAAGAATCTCCGCCTTGGTCTCGAGATTTAAAGTCGGGACGGTTTGCTTGGAGCCAATGCCCTGCCCCTTGGCCACCACGCCCGCCAGCGTGTAAGGCCGGCCCAGCATCCGGCATGCCCGCGCCACTTCTCCCGCCTCGATCAGGCTCCGAATCTCGCTGCTGGATATAGAACGGCCGCGCCGCTGGACGGCCGGGATTGTTTCCGTTTCGAAGCCGTACTTGCGGCCCAGTTCCTCCAGCGTCCGGGCGTCACCCGCGGTCCGATTCCCAAAGCGGAAGTTGTCGCCCACCAAAACCGCCCGGGCTTCGAGCTTCCCGGCCAGAATATCGCGCACAAAATCCTCGGGCGAGAGCTTGGCGATTTCGGCCGTGAACGGCAGAATGACCACGCGCTCGATTCCGCATTGCTGAATCAGCCGGGCGCGTTCTTCCAGCGTGGTAAGCAATCGCGGCGCGCGCGCGGGCGCGACCAGTTTGGTCGGATGCGGATCGAAGGTAAGCGCGGTCGACTTCCAGTGATTCCGCTCGGCGACGGCCAGCACCCGCCGCAAAATTTCCCGATGACCCAGGTGGACGCCGTCAAAATTTCCAATGGTGATGGCGGACGGGCCAAAATCGCCCGGTAAATCTGCCAATCCGCGGTAGATCATTGCGGACCCTCGAGCGCGATCTCCAGGCCGTCATAGGCCAGACGAACATGCGGCGGCAACTGCGCCTCGGTTTTGGCGTGCGGAAGATCGTGGCAGATGTGAGTGAAGAACGCCCGGCGCGGCGCGAGTTTCTCCACCGATTGCAGGGACCGCTCCACGGTGGAATGCGTGGGATGCGGGCGATGCCGCAGCGCGTCCAGGAAGAGCACATCCAAGCCCTTCAGCAACTCCATGGATTCTTCCGGAATATCGCTGTGATCGGTTAAATAGGCAGCGTTCCCGAAACGGAACCCATATACGGTGCCCCGCCCGTGGCACAAGCGAATGGGGGTGAATTCCAGACCGAACAGATCCATCGGGCGGCTTTCGAAAATGTGCGTGATCAGCCTGGGAACGGAGGATTCCGACTTGTGATTCGAGAAAACGTAATGAAAGCAGCGCTGGATATTCTCGATGTGTTCGGCGGATCCGTAGATCGGGATGGATCCGCCTTGCCTGAAATTGAGGGGACGCACATCATCCAGCCCCATGATGTGATCGGCGTGGGAATGCGTGAACAGAATCGCGTCCACGCGCTCGATATGGGCGCGCAGGGCCTGCTGGCGGAAATCGGGCGTGGTGTCGATGAGAACGCCGTGCTCGCCGTAGCGGACATAAATCGACGGCCGCAGCCGCTGGTCGCGCGCGTCTTCGGACGTGCACACGGCGCAATGGCAGCCGATGGTGGGAACTCCCACGCTGGTACCGGACCCCAGTACCGTAATGCGAACGGACTCGGCGGCCATTTACGCGCCTGCCTGCTTTTCCGCTGGGGCTTCGGAAGCCGGGCTCTTCTTTTGTTGCTCCATGACCTGCACGAATCGGAAGCGCAACTCGGTCAGCGAGTTCTCGACCAGCCGTTGCTCTTCGAGCGTAATATTGCCGCGCGTCTTCTCCTGGATCATCGCGAGCAGATCGATACTGTGCCGCGCGATCGGAAAATTCGGCTCAGGCCGGTCCTTCTCTTCGCCAAAATGCAGGAGACCAAGGTGGACTTCCACCTGAGTCTTCAGCGATAGAACCAGGAATTCGAAGGTGGCGGGCGGAAGCGGATACTGCGAATCGCTCATTTCATAACCATTTTACCCGCTCCAGGACGGATCTCGCTTAATCAGCCTCGGCGGCCTGTTCTGAAGCGCGTACTCCCGAGCCGTCCTTCACGACGATGGTTTCCGCGATGCGATCATGCACGCAGCACCGGTTCGGATGGATGAAGTATTGGAAGAAACCCGATCCAGCTCGAGCATGGAAGCGCCGTAACCAAGCGACCGCTCCACGGCCTGCCATGGCGTGATCTTCGCGTGCGACAGCGAGACGACGCGAATGCCGAACAGCCGCTTGCCCGGCGTGGAGCCGTTGGTCGCCCAGACGAACAGGCCGAAGTAGATCACCATCCAGATGGTCCAGGCCACTTCCGTCAGGGCCTGAAAATCGAATCGCACCTGAACATGGCCTGAATGATAGAGGCTTTCCTCCAGATGCAGGCGGTCCATCAATAGATATCGCAGACCAAACACTGCCGGCACATAGGTGGCGAGAACTAAGAATACATCCAGGGCGAAGGCTCCCGCGCGCTGCCGGAACGTCGCTAACGGCAGTCCTGCCAGCGCCGCGATTCGGGCCGTCTCTCGAGGATCGAAAACACGATCCTTCGTTTCCACTCGCATACACACACTATAAAGCAGCCGCGTAACCTTCCCGCGAAGGCCCGGTAGTTAAGACATGCGGCGCGGCTAACCGGATCGCGCCGGAGCAGTCTAACAGCTACCCAGGAGGCACCAGGGATGAGGAACGATTTCAGGTTCGCGCTCCGAACCTTAAGAAAATCGCCGGTTTTCGCCGCCGTCGCCATTCTTTCGCTGGCCCTGGGCATCGGCGCGAACACCGCCATCTTTACTCTGCTCGATCAAGTGCTGCTGCGCCTTCTCCCGGTCAAGGATCCCAGCCAGCTGGCGCTGCTCACCATGCGCGGGTTCCACTACGGCAGCAATTGGGGCGGCAACGCCATCTCTTATCCCATGTATAAGGATTTTAGCGAGCACAACTCCGTCTTCAGCGGAATGTTCTGCCGTTTTCCGTATCACGTGGCGCTGGGCTTCAATGGGCATACCGAGCGCGTCGCCGGCGAGCTGGTGTCCGGCACTTATTTCCCCGTGCTGGGCGTGGGCGCGGCCTTGGGACGGACCTTCACTCCCGAGGACGACCGGATTCCCGACGGGCATCCATTATTGATGCTCAGCTACGCGTTCTGGAAGAGCCGATTCGCGGGCGATCCTTCGATCCTTGGAAAGACCGTGCTCATGAACGGGCACAATTTCACCGTGATCGGGGTCGCGCAGCCGGGCTTCGATGGCGTGGAGCTGGGGTTCACAACACAAGTGTTCGTGCCGATCATGATGGTCTCTGAAGCCATACCAATGACCAACCTGGACTTCAAGGACCGCCGCCGGCGGTGGGTGAATGCCTTCGGCCGGCTGAAACCGGCAATTACCCAGCAGCAGGCCAAAGCCTCGTTGCAGCCGTTTTTCCACGGGATGCTGGAGATGGAAGTGAAGCAAACCGCTTTCAACAATGCTTCTGCCGAAGTTCGCGAGAAATTTCTCAAGAACATTATCGACGTCTTGCCCGGCTCGCAAGGCCGCTCATATGTGCGACGGCAGCTCCGCACGCCGCTATGGGTTCTGATGGCGCTGACCGGCGGCGTATTGCTGATCGCCTGCGCGAACGTCGCCAGCCTTTTGATCGCGCGCGCCACTTCACGTCAGAAGGAAATTGCGATCCGATTGGCCATGGGCGCCGGCCGCTTCAGGATCATCCGGCAGCTCCTGGTGGAAAGCTTACTTCTGGCGGCTGCGGGAGGCATCCTGGGGCTGGCGCTGGCCCTTTGGACGGATCGCCTTTTGCTGGCTTTCATGCCGCCGGACACGTCGTTGAAACTCTCCACCACGCCGGACTGGCGAATACTGCTGTTCACCAGCGGGGTCGCGCTGCTTACCGGTGTAATTTTCGGGTTCGTTCCCGCGCTCCAAAGCACCAAGCCGGACGTGGCGCCGACGTTGAAAGATACCGTGGGCGGGATCGTGGGCGGCGGCGCGGGCGTCCGCCTTCGCAAAGGACTGGTGGCCGCTCAGGTCACTCTCTCTCTGCTGCTTCTGGTGGGCGCGGGGCTGTTCATTCGAAGCTTGCGAAATCTGCGAGACCTCGGCCCGGGTTTTTCAAGCGAGAATCTGGTCGCATTCAACATCGATCCTTCCCTGAACGGATATAGCTCCGACCGCGCCAAGATTTTCTATCAGCAACTAACGGATGCCATCCACGCAGTTCCCGGCGTGCGTTCGACGGGTTTGGCTTCGATGCGGATTCTCGAAGACAACGAATGGGACCAATGGGTCACCGTCGAGGGCTATCATCCTGCGGCGTCCGAGACTCCCGATGTCTACATGAACTCCGTAGGGCCGGAATATTTCGCAACGCTGGGGGTTCCGATTCTGGCCGGCCGCGATTTTACGCCGAAAGATACCCAAAGCCAGCAGCATGGCCGGAAGCCTGAGGATACCTCTCCGCGCGTGGTGACCGTAAATGAGAAATTCGCTAAGAAGTTCTTCGGATCGGCCGCCAACGCGCTGGGCCACCGGGCCGGGTTCGGCATCGATCCCGACACCAAGATCGACATGGAAATCGTGGGTGTCATCAAAGACATCAAGTACACCAGTCTGCGCGACGAGATTCCCATCCAGATGTTTGAGCCGTATCTGGCGGAGCGCGACGTGAGCGGGATGACCGTTTATGTCCGCACCAGCATGGACCCGGATCAATTTTTCTCAGCTGTGCGGGGTAAGGTGCGGGAGCTGGACGCGAATTTGCCGCTCTATGGCATGCGGACCATGGAGAAGCAGCTTTCGAACTCGCTTCTGGTGGAGCGTCTCATCGCGAGCCTGTCCACCGTATTCGGATTTCTCGCGACGCTGCTGGCGATCATCGGCCTGTATGGAGTGATGGCGTACACGGTGGCGCGCCGCACGCGCGAAATCGGCATCCGCATGGCGCTGGGCGCTTTTCAGAAACACGTGATCTGGATGGTGATGCGGGAAGTGCTGCTGCTGGTTGCAATCGGGATCGCGGCCGGCCTGGCGGCATCCGTGGTCTTGACGCGCCTGGTGCAAACGCAACTTTTCGGCATCGCGGCGCACGATCCGGTAACGCTTGCCCTGGCGACGGCCGGCCTGGCTGCCGTGGCCTGCGCGGCCGGATACATACCCGCGCTGCGGGCCAGCCAGATCGATGCAATGCGCGCCTTGCGATACGAGTAGCTCAGCGTTGCGGCCTCAGAGAATAGGTGCGCTCCCACAACGGCATTCCGCCGATGCTGGGGCCGGAGATGACAATCTCTACGCGGCGGTTTTGCTCGCGGCCAGATGCAGTGGCATTGGAAGCAATTGGACGGGCCTTACCGAAGCCGATCGCGCTGGCCGATCCCGGGTTAACGCCATAACCGACCAGCGTTGCCCGCACAACTTCCGCGCGCCTCTGTGACAGAACATCCGCCTGCTCGCCGCTGGCATGGTCATCCAGGTACCCTTCGACGCGCAGCGTTAAACCCGGGCGGGCCGAAACGATAGCCGCGAGCCGCATCAGCTGTTCGGAGGCAACGGGCCGCGGCACATCGCCCCGTCCGGGTTCGAAGAGCGAGTCTGGAACGGTGACTACCAAGCCGCGCGGCGTGTCGCGCGTCGGTAGAAGCCCGTTCAATCTGGCGTACAGCTCCGCCCGCGATTTATGTTGTTCGGCAGTCAGCTCATATTGAGCCGGCTGCACGGGAGCGGCGACCAGCGGAGGAGGCGGCGCGGGCCGGGACTGGGCAGCTTGTTCCGCGGCGAGGGCCTGCGCCTGTTCCGCTTCCGCCCGAGCCTGCGCGGCCGAACGGTCTGCGTCCGCCTGCTCCGCCTGGGCCTGCGCCTGTGCCAGCGCGGCATCCTCCTCGGCTCTTCGGCGGAGACGACCCTCTTCCTCTTGCGACTGCTGCCGTTCACGCTCCATCCGCTCCTCTTCGTGGCGCTTTACGCTGATCGTCCGGGCGTCCTCGGCCATCTGCGTGGCCTCCCGCGCATTCGAAATCACGGCATGAGTATCCTGCTTCCGGTCATAGAAAGCCCGCGCGTTCTGGAGCAGCGTCACGGCCTTGCCAAACGACTCAGGCGCGTACCGGTCGGCTCCCAAGGACCGGGCGATCGCCACCGCGTTCTCGGCCTGGTACAGTTCCAACAGCTCTTCGTAGCGGTCATATGACAATTTCTGGACGTCGGCCGCGGCCACCGCATGCAGGCTGGCGGGTTGGAGATTCAGCGTGTACTGGCCGCGCGGTAGCAATTCGTACTTCGCGGTTACCAGCTCCCGTGCACCGATCGTGTCGGGCCGGACCACATTCTCCATCACCACTACGTCGCTGGGCGTCGTCACGGAATAATAGGGCTCCGCGGTCACGATCATTCCGAAGGCCTGCATATCGCTAGTTACATTGATATGCGCCTTGTTGGAGGAATCCACCAGAACTTCCCCCAGATTCCTGGGACGCCCCTCCGGCGAGATCGCCCACAGCACGTAGGTTAGATATTCGGGGCCGAAGCGGGTGGGCGGGTCCAGGTGCTCGATCTTCGCGTCAATCGAAACGCGGCCGCGCTTGCTCTCGACGATGGCCTGCCCCTTAGCCCTGGGAAGCAAGACGGTGCCCTCGAAATCGATCATGGTGGGACCGCCGCGATGCTCGTAGTTAACCGCCTCCAAGGTCCGGGAGATCACCGTCACCCGGAAAATCGGTTGAGGATCGGCGTGCTGCGGGACTTGCCCGAGAGCGATAACCGAAAAAGTGCAAAAGAGCAGCAGGGATTTCATTGGCTGACCTCCATCCCTGGAGAGAAAGCACGCGCGTTGCCGCGATTCTCGGATCTCTATATCACAAGGGCTTGGAAGTAGGTGACAACAGGTGAGAGGCAGATGAAAAGGTAAAAATGCCTAGCCGATCGAAGCGGATGCTTTCTCAACCGCAGCGATGGTGCGCCGGACGTCTTCATCGGACGTTCGCCAGCTGCAAACGCTCACGCGCATCGCGCGCTTCCCTCGCCACGTGGTTCCACCGAAGAATGCTTCGCCGGTTTGAGCGATGGCGGCGATCACGCGGTCGGTCCGTCCGTCGTGGTCTCGGCCCGCGGGATCGAGGAAACGCACCAGCCCTTGATTGATAACCGGTTCCCAGAGCACTTCGACGCCTGGCAGGCGTCCGATGGCGCGAGCATGATCCGAGCAGCGCTCGATCATCGCCGCCACGCCGGATCGGCCGAGTTCGCGAAGAGCGGCATAGGTTGTAAATCCGCGGGCGCGCCGGGACCAATCCGGATTCCAATCGATCTGATCCCGGACCATCGCGTCATGCTTCAGATAGGACGCGCGAATGGACATCGAGGCGCGATGCGCTTCCGGGTGCGCGACAAATGCGTATCCGGAATCGAAGGGCAGGTTGAGCCACTTGTGTCCGTCCGTGGCCCACGAATCGGCCAGCTCGACGCCTTCCACGCAATGCCGGAAGCGCGGGCTCGCCGCGGCCCACAAACCGAAAGCGCCATCCACGTGCACCCAGGCCGGATAACGGCGCGCCAAGGGAATGAGTGTGGCGAAAGAATCGTAGGCGCCG
Source organism: Terriglobia bacterium (assembly GCA_963786745.1). Lineage (GTDB taxonomy): Bacteria > Acidobacteriota > Terriglobia > Bryobacterales > Bryobacteraceae > Palsa-89. Next base: position 151,703 of record CAWBAE010000001.1, read on the forward strand.
ATGTTTATCTCGCCGGCCTGCAGCAGCACGATGGAGGGCGCGGAAGGATTCTTCTCCAGCGCCGCGGCCAACGCACCGGCGGAAAGCCGTCCTTCCGAATCGGTAGGGAGGCGCTCAATACTGGCGGTGCCGAAACCCAGCAATCGCACCGCGCGATCGATGGATCCATGCGCCTGATCGCCCGAGAGAATTCGAATCGCCGGAGCTCCCGCGAGACCCTGCTCCTCCACATTCCACTCGCGTTTCGCCAACAGGAAATGGCGGGCGGCGCTGAGGCAGGTGACATGCGCCATCTGGCATCCGGTGACGAAAGCGAAACTCGACTGCTCGGGCAATCCGAGGATCTGCTTCAGCCACGCGCCGGCTATCTCTTCGATCACCGCGGCCGGGCCGCTGGCGCACATCGCGGCGTTCTGATCCCAGGCGGCGGTTAGCCAATCCGCGGCCACCGCCGACGGCAACGCGCCTCCCTCCACCCATGCAAAGAACCGCCCGCCCGCCGAGCCGATGAGGCCGCCCTCCACGTCCGCTACCAGTTCCTCGATCACTTGCGTGGGGGGAAGCCCAGTGTCCGCTAGCGGCTTCGCCAGCTTTTGCCGCAGCGCGGAATGACCCGCCGTGGCCGCGACTGGTGATTCGTTTAAGCTCTCGACGTATTTCAGAGCGTGGCGGGAAGCTGCTTCCAGGGCTGCGCGAGTTTCGTTCATGCGGGGTTCAAGTCCAGTTTAGCGACAGTACTTGGACCGCACCCGCCGAAATCGGACGCCGAAGGTCGCGTTACTGCGCCGGGGCCGCCGCAGGCGGAGTCATCAGCGGTTCTTCCGCGCCGCGATGGCAGGTGTAGCAGCTTACGTGATCCTTGCCGTCCGGGAATTTCGTGTTGATCTCGCGCTCCATCACGATCATCTTGCGCGCGATGTCTTTGTGTGGATTTTCATCGCTGGCGAAGTCGCCTTGCACATGGCAGAAGGTGCATTGAACGCCCAGAGCAGTGCGGAAGGCTCCCATCATCGGGCGAATGTCGGAGGGTTGCAGCAGCTTGAGATTCTTGGGCACATATGGCGCCTTTTTCGTGGTGTCTTGTGCCAGTAAGGTGAACAGCGTTGCCAGTACCGCAAAGGAAATCAGTAAGCGCATAGGGAGATCATACCCCGAATTCGTCGCCGATTTCCCGTCGCCCGATTAACATTTCTTTACTTGTGCCGTCGGCTCAAGCTACACTTTCACCGTGCCCGCTCTAGCAACTAAGCAGGCCTACTCTCGGGAAGAGGTGCGTCGCTTGCTGGGTGTATCGGCCCGTCAGCTCAAGAGCTGGGAGCGCGAGAAGTTCGTCTCATCGGAAGGATCTTTCGGATTCCCGGACATTCTTGCGCTGCGCACGCTGATCGGGCTGCGCCAGAGCAAAATTGCGCCCGCGCAAATCCGCAAGGCGCTCGCGGCCTTGCGGGCCAAGCTCAAGGAAGTGACCAACCCGCTCACGGAACTCAGGATCTATTCGCAGGACGGCAAGATTGAAGTCCAGTTCGCCGGCAAAAGGATGGAGCCCATCTCCGGACAACTGCTGCTCGATTTCGATCAGGAGGAGATCAACAAGCTCTTGTCATTCCCGGCGAAATCGGACGAAGGGGCCGTCGCGGGCCGCAAACACCGGGCGCAGCGGGAAGCCGAACATTGGTTCGAAACGGGCTTGGCTCTGGAGCAGACCGGCGCGCCGGTGGAAGAGATCATCGCCGCTTATCGGAAAGCGTCGGAACTCGATCCGGCATCCGCGGGAGCGCTGGTCAATCTCGGCACAGTTTATTTCAATATGCGGGACTGGCGCAAGGCCGAAGATCATTACTTGCGGGCGCTCAAGGCGGACGTGGAGTACGCGCTGGCGCATTTCAACCTGGGCAATCTGTATGACGAACAGGGCAAGCGCGGGCTGGCGCTGGATCATTATCTGGCCGCGCTACGCATCCATCCCAACTACGCGGACGCGCATTACAACCTGGCGCTGCTTTATCAATCCAGCGGCCAGCCGCTCAAGGCGGTGCGGCATTGGAAGCTGTATTTGAAGCTGGATCCGAGCAGTTCGTGGGCGGCTATTGCGCGGCGCGAACTGGCCAAGCTCAAGGAATCAACCGTGGTTCCGGGTTCGCAAGGAAGCTAGCTCGCGAGCATCTGTTTCGCGTAGGCGAAGCACTTGCTCACTTCCGCGATGGTGTCCGTTCCAGGTTTGCCGTACTCGTACTCGATCATGGCCGGAATCGGATACCTTTTGGTTTCGAGAAGGTGCAACACGCCCTTGATGTTGGTGTCGCCCTGTCCCCAGGGCACGTTCGGCCCGTGATTTTTCTTTCGATCCTTGAGGTGGATGGTCACGATCTGGGCGTGGTGCTCTTCGAGGAAGCTGAGCGGATCGAAGTTCGCGGCGGTGAAATGGCCGATGTCGAGATTGATGCCCATATATTTCGAGCGCCCGGCTAGCGCGGTTTTCCAATCGTCGGGAGTGGAAAACTCGTTGGGTTTCATGCTGTCGTGATCGTGAAAGCCCACGTAAATCTTGTACTGCTTGGCGAACTTGTCCACGCGCTCGGACATGTCCACGTTCGATGACGCAGTGATCTTGTTCAAGCCCATGGCCTTGGCGATCTGGAAACCAGCGTCGATCTGCTGGTCGCTGAACGAGTCGCGAAAGCTGTAATTCAGAGCGTAGAGGTCGATTCCGGCGTCGTCAAACTTCTTGCGCACCGCTTTCATTTCACCTAGCGGCGGGTTGGAGCGGAAGGCCTGCAGTTGCTGGGGGTCCTTGGGCTCAATGTGCCCGTTAAAGAGTTCCGCGTATCCGAGACCGATCTGCTTCATCGCAGCAATGCAGTCATCCAGCGGCATTTCCCGGAAGCTATAGGTTTGCGCGCCTATCGCCACCCCATCGAACGTAGAGTTGATTTTCGCCGCCAGCAGCGACGCCACGGGCGCTGCAATCGCGATTCTGGAGAAGTCTCTGCGTGTCATGTGGCCGATGATAGCAGTTCGGAAGATGAAATTGATTCGGCGATCGCCTCGGCGATTTTCTTGCCATGGAAGCGCCCGTTCTCGATAAAAATCTCGTTGGTATGCATGCCCGCGACGATCACTCCGGCCAGGAAAATACCGGGGCGGTCGCTTTCCAGGGTCTCCGGATTGGTGCGGGGGCGCTGGGATTCCGGGTCCAGCCGAATGCCCAGCGATTCCAGGAATTCGAGATCCGGCCGATAGCCGGTCATGGCGAAGACGAAATCGTTCTTCAGCGTAATGCGGCCCTCGGGCGTTTCCAGCACCACGGCTTTCGGGTGGATTTCCACGATCGACGAATTGAAATAAGCCGGGATCTCGCCGCTCTTGATGCGGTTCTCGATGTTCGGCCGGATCCAGTATTTGACCCGATCCGAAATCCCCTGGCCGCGATGAACCAGGGTGACTCGAGCGCCGGTCCAGAACAGCTCAAGCGCGGCGATGGCGGCGGAATTCTTCGCGCCTACAACGATGACGTCGTGATTGTAGTAAGGATGCGGCTCTTTGTAATAATGGATGACTTTTTCCAGCTCTTCGCCGGGGACGTTCAGCTGGTTCGGAACGTCGTAATAGCCGGTGGCCAGAACGATCTTGCGCGCCCGATATTCAGCCAGGCTGGTGCGGACGTGGAAGTCGCCATCGTTCCCATGGATCCCGAGCACGCGCTCATACTGATGGATGTTGAGCTGATAATACTCGGCCGCGCGCCGATAGTATTTCAGCGCCTCGGTCCGGCCGGGTTTTTCGTTGAGCGAAGTCATCGGCAATCCGCCGATTTCGAGCAGCTCCGGCGTGGTGAAAAACACCATGTGGGTGGGGTAGTGATAAATGGAGTTCACCACGCAGCCCTTGTCGATCAGAACCGTTTTGAGGCCGCGCTGCTTGAGTTCGATTCCGCAAGCCAGGCCCGTAGGTCCGGCGCCAACCACGATGACGTCGTAACGCTGCACCGTCAGAGCATCCCTTCCACCGTGGTGTAAACCGCATCCAGCGCGCCCGGGAGCGCTGCCGGATTCTTCCCGCCCGCTTCCGCCATGTCGGGACGCCCACCGCCCTTGCCGCCCACCGCCAGGGCCACCGATCCCGCAAGCTTGCCCGCGTGCACCTTGGCCGTCAGGTCCTTGGTGACCCCGGAGACGATGGAGACGTTCGAATCCTCATGGGAAGCCAGCACCACCACTCCGCTTTTCCATTTCCCGCGCAGGGAATCCACCATGGTGCGCAACTGCTCGCGATTCATGCCGGGAACCTGCACCGCCAGAACCTTGACGCCCTTGATATCCTTCGCGCCGCTCTCGATGCCGGCCACCTGGGCCCGCGCGAGCTGCTCTTTGGCCTGCTCGAGCTGTTTCTCCAGCGTGCGCTTCTCGGCGGCCAGTTTTTCGTGAGTTTGCTGGGCGTCGCGCTCGTCGCCGCGAAGCTTATCCAGAACCGTTTCGCCGGTAATCGCCTCGATGCGCCGGACACCCGCCGAGATGCTGGCTTCATGCGTGATCAGGCACAGGCCGATGTCGCCGGTGCGATGAACGTGCGTGCCGCCGCACAGCTCCTTGCTAAAACCGGGAATCGAAACCACGCGGACTTCGTCGCCGTACTTCTCGCCGAACAGAGCCATCGCGCCGGTGTTGAGCGCCTGATCGAGAGCCATGATGTCGGTGTGGAGCGCGACGTTTTTCAGGATCTCGTCATTGACCAGTTTCTCGATCTCGGCCAGCTCTTCGGGATCGGTTTGGGCGTAGTGTGTAAAGTCGAACCGCAGCCGGTTCGGATCCACCACGCTGCCCGCCTGCTTGACGTGCGTGCCCAAAACTTTGCGAAGGGCCGCGTGCAGCAGGTGCGTGGCGGTGTGGTTGCGCATGGTTGAATGCCGGCGCTCCGAATCGACTTTGGCGATCAGCTCATCGCCCGCGTGGATCGCGGCGAGCGGCTCGATCTTGTGAACGGTCACGTTGGGCGCAGGTTTGTACGTGTCCCGCACGATGGCGACCGTTTCGCCGGTTGACGGCGAAACCAGCACGCCCGTATCGCCCACCTGACCGCCCGCCTCGGCGTAGAATGGCGTGGGATCGAGCACCAGCTCAGTCTTACCGTCGTTTTCGATTACCTGTATCACCTTGACGCTGGCTTCCAGCGTTTTGCGCCCTACGAACTCGGTGGCCGGTACCTCCAGGTAAACCGGCACGATCTGAGTCTTGTCGGCGCCTTTCCAACTGGCGCGCGCACGGGTGCGCTGCTTTTCCATCTCGGCCTGAAAACCGGCGTGATCGATGGCTAGGCCCAACTCGCGCGCCATCTCGTCCTGTTCATCCAGCGCCAGCCCGAAGGTGTCATAGAGCTTGAACGCAACCGGGCCGGGAATGGTCCCTTGCGCGGCTTGTTTGGCTTCGTCCCGAAACATCTTCTCGGCCACCTGAAACGTGGTGGCGTAGCGATGCTCTTCATCCTGGATGACACGCGCCACGCGCTGGATGTTGTCCATCAATTCCGGATACCCGGGCTTCATCAACTCAGCGACGAATCCGGCGAGTTCGGAGAGATAAGGCTGGTCGCGCCCGATCATGCGGGCATTACGAATGGCCCGGCGCATGATCTTGCGCAGCACATAGCCGCGGCCTTCGTTCGACGGCACCACACCGTCGTGGATCAGGAACGTGGTGGCGCGGCTATGATCGGCATTGATGCGCAGCGCGACATCGGTGCGCGGATCGTCTCCATAGGCGACCCCGAACATCTCGGCCGCGCGATCGATAATCGGCCGCAGCAGATCCGTGTCGTAGTTCGAGAGCTTGCCCTGCAGTACGCAGGCGACGCGCTCCAGGCCCATGCCGGTATCGATGGACGGTCTCGGCAGGGGCGTCAAGATGCCGTCTAGGGAGCGATCGAACTGCATGAAAACCAGGTTCCACAACTCCACAAAGCGCTCGCCGGGATTGTGCGGGAACTCGCCCTCGCCCGCTTCCGGCCCGAAGTCATAATGGATTTCCGAGCAAGGCCCGCACGGCCCGGTCTCGCCCATTTGCCAGAAATTATCCGCTTCGTCCATGCGGAAAATACGGCTCTTCGGGACGCCCGCCACTTCCTGCCAGAGCTGTTCGGCGTCATCGTCCTCGCGAAAAACAGTGACGTAAAGCTTGTCTTTCGGCAACGCGAAATCCTGGGTGAGCAGTTCCCACGCGAAAGCGATGGCCTCGCGCTTGAAATAGTCGCCGAAGGAAAAATTGCCCAGCATCTCGAAAAAGGTGTGATGCCGGCGCGTGTAGCCGACGTTATCGAGATCGTTGTGTTTACCGCCCGCACGCACGCACTTCTGCGACGTGGTGGCGCGCGAGTAGTCGCGCCTTTCGAGGCCGGTAAAGACGTCCTTGAACTGATTCATGCCCGCGTTGGCGAACAGCAACGTAGGGTCGTTGGCTGGAACCAGCGACGAACTGCGAACAATTTTGTGGCCATGCGCCGCGAAGTAATCGAGAAACTTCTGGCGGATTTCGTTCCCTGTCATGTATCTTCATTGTGACAGGTCCGGGTGGTTTTGCAGCGGAGGTTGTTGTCGCCACGCCACAGGCGGGAAGGCGGGAAAGTGCTCGAGGGCTTAAGATAAAGGACAGGAAAAGACGCGGACTCTGAACATGCGGCCTCTAATTCTGCCCGCCCTTGTGATGGCACTCGCGTGTCAAGCCTCCGACGCAGGCGAAGTTCTGGTAAAAATTGCCACTTTGGGTCATGGGCTCTGCGGGGATGGGGAACGCCAGTTGCTGGCGATAGTATATGCCGACGGTCACATTGTGATGAACGACGATTCAATCTCCAAGCAAGAGCTGAATGTTCGTTTGGACAGCATCCTTCGCGAAAAAAGAAACCGTTCACTGTTTATTATTGGTGAACCGTCCGCAGAGTTTGGCCAGGTCATGGAACTGATTACCGTGGCGTGGCGGGACGGAGTCAACGCCGTACTGCTATCTCACGCGGTCGCTAGAGATCCCAAGAATTGCGGGCCTGTTTGGCCACTTCCGCGGTACTTTAAGAATTCAAACTGATGCACCCCCAGCCCCATACCGTATAATCAATAAAGCTGCCTTCTACCCGAAGTGCTCCCGAAATAACTCATGTTCGATAACCTATCCGATAAGCTGCAGCGGGTGTTCAAGAACCTGCGCGGCGAAGGAAAACTGAGCGCCGAAAACATGGAAGCCGCGCTGCGCGAGATTCGCGTCGCGCTGCTCGAGGCGGACGTCCATTTTCGCGTCGTCAAGCAGTTCATCGAAAACATCAAGGAAAAGGCCATGGGCGAGGAAGTGCTCACCTCGCTTTCGCCCACGCAGCAAGTGGTCAAGATCGTCCGCGATGAGATGATCAAGACGCTCGGAAGCCATCAGTCGAAGCTGCGTATGGCCAATGAGCCGCCCACCACCATCATGATCGTCGGCCTGCAGGGCTCGGGCAAAACCACAACTACAGGCAAGCTGTCGCGCTGGCTGTCGAAGAATGAGCACAGCCCGCTGATGGTTTCCGTCGACGTCTACCGGCCGGCCGCTCGGCAGCAGCTCGCGGTGATTGCGCGCGACATCAAGCTGCCGATCTACGAAGGCGCGCCCGAGGAATCGAAGCCCGTGGAGCTGGCTCGCGGCGCGCTGCGCGAGGCCAAACAGAGCGGGCGCGACGTACTGCTGGTGGACACCGCCGGACGCCTGCATATCGACGAGCAGCTCATGCAGGAGCTTCAGGAATTGAAAGCGCTGCTCGATCCAACCGAGGTCCTGTTCGTCGCCGACGCCATGACCGGCCAGGATGCCGTGAAATCCGCCGACGAATTTCACAAGCGGCTCGGAATCACGGGCATCATCCTGACCAAGATGGATGGCGATGCGCGCGGCGGCGCGGCGCTTTCCATACGCAATATCACCGGCCAGCCGTTGAAGTTCGTGGGCGTGGGCGAGAAATTCGATGCGCTCGAACCTTTCCATCCGGATCGCGTGGCGCAACGCATCCTAGGAATGGGCGACATGCTTTCGCTGATCGAAAAGGTGGAAGAGACCATCGATCAGAAGAAAGCTGAGGAAATGCAGCGCAAGCTCATCGACAATGAGTTCACGCTGGAGGATTTTCGGGATCAGCTGCGGCAGATCCGCAAGCTGGGGCCGCTCGAATCCATTCTCGGCATGATGCCGAACCTGGGGCCGTTGAAGGGGCTGAAAGACGTCAAGGTGGATGAGAACGAGATCACGCGCGTGGTAGCGATCATCGATTCGATGACCGCCCGCGAGCGCGCCAACCACATGATCATCAACGGGACCAGGCGCAGGCGCATCGCCAAGGGCAGCGGCACCAGCGTCCAGGAAGTGAATGCGTTGCTGAAACAGTACGCGCAAGCCCGTAAGATGATGAAAAGCATGACCGGCGTCGGGGGGATGCTGGGTAAGCGGCTAGGCAAATTCAAGCTGCCAATGCTACAGTAGGAGAAAGCATGTTGATGATACGTCTGGCGCGGTTCGGCGCCAAAAAGAAACCGTCCTATCGCTTGGTAGTGATCGATAAAGAACGCGCCCGCAACAGCCGCTCCGTGGAAGTGGTGGGCATCTATAATCCCGTAAGCCAGCCGCAGGTGGTTAGGCTGGAGCACGAGCGGATCGAATATTGGTTGAAGAACGGCGCGCAGCCTTCGGAAACCGTGACCCGCCTGCTGAAGAAAAACCCCAAGCCCGCCGCGGCGGTCGCCTAGCCACGCCAAGTTACGCACGAAACGGCGCTACAAGGCCAGCTTTCCCTCGTATTGCATGTCGTTCAGGTGAAACTTCTGTTCGACTTTAATTCCGCGCACCTGGAGCACGAAATTCACTTCCTTGTCCGGGGCCACGATGGCCGTGGTTCGCGGGAAGAGGAATCGAATTTCACCCGAACCGTTGCCTTCGAATTGGACATCTTCGGCGTAGATGGAATTTTTGCCCTTGGGTGTTAGCTCGGCGGCATCCAACAGTTGAGAACGCAGCCTGTCTTTGCTCTGTGCGCTGCGATCCTGATCGTCGTCGCTGTCGTTGTTATTGGAGCGGCTGTTCTGGCTAGGCATTCTAAACCCAAGCACGGCGATGACGTAATCCTTCGCACCGGCGGCTGCGGCGGCCTTGGCCTCGTCAGCAGCGCCAGGTCCTTGGCGCAGCAACGCGTGCTGGATTGGCATGGCGCTCTCCCAGCGGACCGTTACGTTCATGGACGCGCCTCCACCGCCCTGGCCGCCTCCGCCACCTGGGTAACCACCGCCTCCGCCACCTGGGTATCCACCGCCTCCGCCGCCTGGGTATCCACCGCCCCCTCCGCCTGGATAGCCGCCACCACCGCCGGGATATCCGAAGCCCCCGCCACGGCGGCCCATCCCGCGGCGCTGCATCGGCTGCTCGGGCGAGACGGTTTTCTCTTTGGCCCAGGGCGAATCGCTAAGAACTTTGCTGATTTCTTCGTCGGTCCACTGCGTGTACTCCTTGGTCTTCCAAGGCTCGGCGGCCAACAGGGCGATCGCGCAGACGGCGATCAGAATCCCCAGCTGCGAAAGTGTCCTACCTCGCGTCATATATTGCATCTTAGGAACGCGACGCTGTAAACGGGGCCTTCGTTACGATAGACTCAACTAGAATGTCATTGAAGATTGTCAACTTTTGTAACGGCCGGGACACCACTTTTTCGATAACCGGCCCCGGTCCGGGTACGTCCTTACGGTCATTCGTCTCCATGAAACTTAGCCTTTCTATTTCTTTTACATGCTTGCTGTGTGGCGTCGCATCGGCGCAGTCGCGCCCCGCCGTGATGCAAATGATCGAGACTGCTCCGCTGCGGTTCGAACCTTCCGCCTCCGATGCTGCAGGGCGATTCATTGCGCGCGGCCCGCGCTATCGCTTTGAGTTTTCAGGCGACACCGCACGGTTTCACTCCGCCCGGGAGGACGCCAGCTTACAGTTCCTGGGTATTGCTCCTGAAGCCCGAATCGACGGCGAAGAGAAGTTAAGCACAACCACCAACCTGTTCCTGGGAAGCGATCCCACCCGTTGGAGGCGCGACGTCCCGAACTATGGCAGGCTTCGAGTGCAGGGTCTCTACCCGGGCATCGACCTGGTCTATTACGGAAACGCCGGCAAGCTGGAATACGATTTGAAGCTGAAGCCCGGCGTCGACCCCCGTCGGATCCGTATGCGGCTGAGCGGAGAGACGGCGCGCCTCGATCCTGAGGGAAACCTGGTGTCGGACTTAATTCAGAAGCGCCCGGTGGCCTATCAAACCAGCGCGGATGGCTCGAGAATTCCGGTGGCCAGCCGCTATCGCAGGAATCGCGACGGCTCCTATGGATTCGCGCTGGGCGCCTACGATCATCGGCGCGAATTGGTAATCGATCCGGTGCTTACACTGTCGATCTACGTGGGCGGTTCTGACGCAGACGTCATCAACGCCATTACGCACGATAACAGCGGCTTCCTCTATGTGGCCGGAATCACCGATTCGAGCGACTTTCCAATCGTCGGAAACGCCTCCCAGGCCACCTATGGCGAAAATACCGACGTGTTTGTCGCCAAGATCGACCCCAAGGGCCAGGACATTGTTTATTCCACCTACATCGGAGGCTCGGGAAACGAGAGCCTCGGCGGCCTGGCGGTGGATGGGCAAGGCAATATTTACGTGGGCGGAACAACTTCGTCCAGCAACCTGCCTACGGTGAATCCTTTTCAAAACGCTCTGGGCGCGAGCGCCATCTCCAATGTGTTCCTGGCATGGATTACTCCCACCGGGAGTCTCAACTACTGCACCTACCTGGGGGGCACGGGCACGGACATCGCCGGAAAGATCGCGCTGGATTCCTCGAACAACGTGTGGATGGTCGGCAGTACGCTGTCCGTCGACTTTCCGCTGATGAATCCTCAACAGAACGGGATTTTCGGCGAACAGGACATGTTCATCGCCGGCTTCAATCCCAATACGAACGGCCCCGATAGTTTGCTTTACTCCACCTATCTGGGCGGCGAGGCAAATGACACAGGCTCCGGGATCGCCGTGGCGCCGGATGGAACGCTATGGATAGCCGGCGGAACGTACTCGAAGCAGATCGCCCTCACGGGCGTGAGTTATCAGCCTGACTATCACGGCGAGGGCGATGGATATGTCGCACACGTCAATCCCAAGCTGGGCGCCAACGGTATCGTTTACGCGACCTATCTGGGCGGCAGTGCAATCGACCAGGCGACCAATATCGTGATCGATTCCCAAGGACGCGCCATCGTCTCGGGGTACACGCTCTCGCAGGACTTTCCGGTTACCGCGAATGCCGCGCAGCCTCAATACGGCGGAGACACCGACGTTTTCGTCAGCATCATTAACGCCAACAATCCGACCAGCCGCGCCGCAGAATTGATTTATTCCACTTTCTTCGGCGGCGCAAGCGGCGATGTGGCTTACGATCTCAAGCAGGATTCTACCGGCGTCCTCTACCTGGCCGGATACACTCTCTCTCCGGGACTGCCCGCCAGCAGCACGGCTTTACAAGCCGCGTGGGATGGATACGTGGACGCTTTCGTGCTGAAGCTGGACCCCAGCATGACGGGAGCGGAAGGCATCGACTATTTTTCGTACCTGGGCAGCGACGGCCAACAAATCGGTTATGGGGTGGACTTCACCGCCGGTGGAACGATCTACCTGGCCGGCTCCACCAGCGGTCCGATTTTCGAGGCGCTGGGAGGCGCGACAAAAACGACCGCTGCGGGGAACGTGGATGGTTTCGTGGCGGGATTCGATCCGGTTATGTTCACCACCTCGCTCGAGAGCTATCAGTTCGACGACCGGGGCGGCTCTGTGACCGTGGACGTTAGAGCGCTTGGCAACGAGGCGATCACCTGGACCGCTTCGAGCAACCTGGATTGGGTCACGGTGACGCCGGGAAGCGGCGTCGGCAGCGGCACGGTGACCATCACCGCGGCTGAAAACAAGAGCGGCACGACGCAAAAAGGAACCATCAAAATCGCGGGCCTTGCGTTTCAAGTCAGCCAGGGCTTCACTGGACCATCAGGCTGGCGGCCGCCGAAGTCTGACCACCAATAGTCACGGTAACGGGATAAGTTCCGGCGGCCAATCCGGACGGAATCGCAATGTTGAGCTGATAAAGGCCCGGGAATCCCGGCGCCAGCCCGCAAAAACTGGGTGATACCGCTTGCGTGCCGATGCTGAGGCTGGCCGCCGTTGTGCAGCTGGAGAGCGGTGAAGAAAGCGCCGGATCGCCGCTCGAGGGCGCATTGCTCACCGGACCCAAACCATTGGCGAACATTTCAATGGTCTCGCCTGGCTGCGCCGGATTCGCCGCGTTGATCACCTTGGAGTTGTGGTCCAGGGCCGCCACTATGCCTCCGGAGCCTTCGAAGAACGCGGGCGTGTAATCCGCCAGCGGCACCGTGACGACGTTTCCAAACGAAATCCCAAAGCCATCGCCCACGGTCACCTTCACCTGAGCAGAAGTTTGGCCTTCCAGTTCCCAGGGCACCTGTAAATTCACCTGACCTGAGCTGACGTAAACCAGGTAGCCCGGAAAACTGAGGTTGGCCGAGGGCACGTCAAAACTCACGGTCACGTTATCGATTGCCAGCGGGAGGATGGCGGTGCTCTCGGAATCCGTGGTGCTGCTGAGATTCGTGCCGAAGATGCTGATGTACGAACCGGGAGCGACCGCCTTCGCGCTGAAATTGGCGGCATTCGCGATACTGCCGGCGGCGATGGTTGGCTGCAAAAGTCCGGTTGCGGACAGGGTAAACGCCATGCCGGCGGCGCTCACTTTGAAATCGTAAGCGCTCGGCTCCGATCCAAGAAATGCTTCCGCGCTGGCGATGCCGTAATTGTTGGTGGTGGACTGAACGCTTTGCAGCGACGCTCCGCGAGGGGCCGTGAAGCTAACGGTGTCGCCGACGATGGGAACACCCACCGTATCAATGAGCTTGACGATGATGGGGCCGGCGTCTTGTCCGACGGTGGTATCGCTGGGCCCCGAGATCACGATCAGATTACCGGGGATTGCGCTGGCAACCAGGAACAGATAGGGAATGTGCAGCGTCAATCCCCCGCCTTGCAGCGTGACGAAGCCGGAATAAGAACCTCCCACGGGCAAAGCCCCGGACAAAGTCACATTAACTGTCGCCGTGGCGCCCGCCGCTAGAGTGAGACTTTGCTGATCCGCGGTAACGCTGGCGCCTGGCACCGTTGTGGAGGGCGTAACTACCACGGTGATAAACTCGCTGATCGAGGCCGAATTAGTGACCTGGAACGGCTGAGTTACCGGCAACGTGGTGACCAGGCCGAACGAAATGGACGGCGGAGAGGCGGTAATGGTGCGTGAAAGCGGGGGTAGGGCGTTGAGCAAACCCCCGCCCAGTTGCAAAACCCCCACATTGTCGCCTTGTTCATCGGTGGTGACAATCTGGGACGCGGCATTCACCAGTGCGGACTTTATTTGAGCGGGCGAGAAGTTGGGATGCGCCTGCTTCACCAGCGCGGCGGATCCGGAAACCAGCGGCGTAGCGAAGCTGGTGCCGGAGCCCGCGGTGTAACGGCTGGCGCTGTAGAGTTCGCCGAGCGGGTCGTAATCCTGGGCCGCTAAATAAATGTCGCTGCCGAAGTCGTCGCTGCCGCCGGTGGCCACCAGGTCTGGCTTGATGGCGTTGTCGCCGGGGGTGGGCCCGAGCGAAGAATAATAAGAGAGCAGGTTCACCAGGTTCGAAGCTTTCAGCACCTCAGCCGCCGAAACGATCTGGACCGAGGTTCCCGGATTTGCATCCACGTAGGACTTTAATGCAACTCCGTCGGTGTTAGAGATCATGATGGCCGGAATGCTGGTCGAACCAAGTCCGCCCGGATAAACGAGGGCGGATTGGTCCGCCATGTAAAACACGACGCCCTGCGCGCCCGCATTCTGCGCGTTCGTAACCTTGACGAGAAACGTGCAGGTGCCGCGTTCGATCAGCGCGAAAGACCCGTTGAGCGATCCGGACGGAAGGGCGCTGCAGGCCAGGCCGTTATCGCCGAGATTGGTGACATCCACCATCGGCGCCGAGGCTGCGCTTATCGGCGCAGGTCCATCTCCCGGCGCACCCTGGATTTGCTCGAGATCGGACGGTGCGCCGGATCCGAGCACGTTCACTTCCGACGCGATGTAATGTGAATTCGTGGTGGATCCGACCGTGATAGCCAAGGGAGCATCGCCCGGGCTCTCGATCGAGTTCAGAGTGGGGGCGTTGTAGCTGGAAGCGCCATCGCCGTCATTGCCGGCGGCGATTACGACCACCATCCCCGCTAAGACGGCATTCTGCGCGGCGGTTGCTACAGGGTCGCACGGCACACCCGGGTCGTTGCCACAGGCGGTGGTGTCGAGCGGGCCCGACAGGGCCGGTCCGCCCAAAGACAAGGACGCGATGTCCATGCCGTCGCTAGCGGCGTCTTCGAGCGCCATAATGATGCCGGCGTCGCTGGCTTCATCGTTCACCTCCGGCGATCCGAATACTTTGTAGCTCCCGAGGAAAGCCTTCGGCGCCATGCCGTTGAACGTCAGCGACGAACCTGACGCGGCCAGTGCCGGGCCGGTGTTGGATACTCCCGCCGCGGCGGAAGCCGTGCCGGTGCCGTGGCCCACGCGGTCGCGCGGCGAATAATCGTCTGGCGTGGAATCGGACGCCGGGTCGTCCGGATCGCCGGCCGCGTCAAAGGCGACGTAGCTGCGCGCCACAATTACTTTGTGGTTGGTGTAGGACGAGCAATTCGACAGTGGAACGTTGGCGCCGGCGATGTTGTAGGAGCTGCAGATCGGAAAACCCGCCGGCACCGTAAGCGAGTTGTCTTGAAACGCCGGATGAGTCTGATCGATGCCGGTATCGATCATCGCGATCTTGATGCCAGCGCCCGCATTCCCGATTCCCCCGGCGGCGCTCCAGGCTTCCGGTCCGTTCATCAGTTGCGTCGCTTTGCTGAGGTTCAAGTGATAGCGGCGTCCCGCCACAACGCCTTTCACTCCCGGCAGGCTCTTCAGTTCCGCCAGGCGCTCCGGGGCAGCGATTACGAAAATCGCATTCAGCAGCGTGCTCACCGATCCCATGACCCGGATATGGCGCGCCGCCAAATCCCCCTTCAGGCTTTGTTGCTTGGCTTCGATCTGCTGCCGATACGTGAGGGCCGCTCCCGATCGCACTTGGTCTCGCGATGCGAACCGCTCAGCCGCCGGCGAGTCTTCAAGAATCAGGGTGTAATAATGCGTCGGCCGGGACTGGGCTGAAGCCGCCGCTTGCGCAACCAACCACCCGATCGCGAAGAATACAATTAGATTACGAAGTCGAAGCAACATATACCGTAGATTGACGAGCGCGCCGGGGCTTTGGTTGCCTAGGGAAATCCGCAGATCTATACCAGAGACGACCTATACCAGAGACGACCTATACCAGAGACGATCTACACCGGCGCAACGGCCCGGCTGGATTTCAGCTCGGTTAATTTTTCCGCGGCGAGTTGTTTAACCTTCTCAATGTTTTGCTCTTTGATCTTCTCGTAACCGCGAATTTGATCGGGCAAAGCGGCGATCTCGAGCGCCAGCGTCAAATTATCCGGCGACAAATTCGCGAGCACTTGCTCGATAAGCCCCCGGTACCAAAGTATTAGGGCCCGTTCCTGGCGGCGATGCGTGGACATACCGAAAATGTCGAACGGCGTTCCGCGCAGTGACTTGAGTCGTTTCAAAATCAGCAGCGGCGTGCGGAACCAGGGCCCCAACTTGAGCTTCTTGTGCAATCCGAAGTTCCGCAGCAGCGGAGGATGCAGGTTATACGAAATGGCCTCGGGCGATTCCCACATCGCCAGAGTGCGCTGCTCGAATTCGGGCTTGGTGAGCAGACGAGCCACTTCATACTCGTCCTTGTAGGCCATGAACTTGTACAGATACCTCGCCACCGTTTCCCGCAACGCCGGCTCTTGAATCCGGTCCAGAAATTCGACGTAGGTCTGCGCGTAGGCGTGGTTCTGATATTCCTCCAACTCGCGCACGCGATCGAATGCCGGTTGAGGTTTGCTCTCGGCGGCTTTGAGGAAGCTCTCCACCCAGGCCGCGTCTTCGTAGTATTTCCGCCCCCACCCGAAGGCTTCGAGATTACGCTCGATGTCGACGCCGTTCAACTCCACGGCCTGCTGGATGGCCTGGAGCGAAATCGGGATCAGGCCGCCCTGGAATGCCAAACCCGTCATGAACAGATTGACCGCCATATGGCTCCCGAAGAGCCCCTCCGCCAGGCGATTGGCGTCGACAAATATATTTCGCCCGCGATTGGTGACGGTGTTGAGCTGTTCCAGCGCCTGGGCCGGTCCGGCAAAGGTGCTGCGGTTTCGGATGGTGTCGATGGTGGGAGCAAGGTCGGTGTTGACCACGGCGACGGTTCGATCGCGATTCGCCGTTCCGAGGTTTTTAGACTCCATGACGCCCAGCAGATCAAAACCCAGGATCAGATCCGCGTTCCCGGCGTTCACCTTGGCGGGAGCTTCGATCGGCCGCTCGCTAAGCAGCAGGTGGGACACCACTGCCCCGCCCTTTTGCGCCGTGCCAGTTTGATCCAGCGTGGCGACATGCAGGCCGTCGATCCAGGCAGCGGTAGCGAGCAACGCGTTGATGGTGACAACGCCCGTTCCGCCGATCCCAGGGCCGATGATCCGATAACCGTCGCCCGGCCTCGCCATCGCTCGCGGCGCGGGAACCTCGGCTGGAGGCAGCGCGGGAAGCGTCTTCTTCTTTAGCCCGGTACCTGGCTTGATCTGGACCGAGACGAAAGACGGGCAATCGCCCATCGCGCAGGTATAGTCCTTATTGCAGGACGACTGATGGATACGAATCTTTTGACCGCGCTCGGTCATGATCGGCGTAAGGCTCATGCAATTTGCCTGCTTCACGCAATCGCCGCAGCCTTCGCAGACCTCGTCGTTAACCACCAGCCGCATCACCGGCTCCGCGTAAATCCCGCGCGAGCGTTTGCGGCGCTTTTCGGCGGCGCACTCCTGGTCGTAGATGATGGCCGTCACGCCCGGAATCTTTTCCATTTCGCGCAGCGTTCGCGGCAGCTCATCGCGGGAACGCAGTTCGGCGTTCGAGGCCAGTTCGCCTGCCTCCGCATATTTGCTTAGATCCTCGGCCAGCACCACCGTTTTACGGACGCCCTCGGCTTCGAGTTTGCGGGTCAACGCGGGAACGGGCAGCGCTCCGACGGCGTTCTGTCCGCCGGTCATGGCCACGTGCCCGTTGTACAGGATCTTGTAAGTGATGTTGACCTTGGCCGCGACGCAGGCTTCAATGGCCAGATAACCGGAGTGGAACAGCGTCCCATCGCCGATGTTCTGAAAAATGTGCGTATGGTCGACGAAGGGAGTCATTCCGATCCAGGGCGCGCCTTCGCCGCCCATATGGGTCATGAAAACGAAGTTGCGGTTAGAGTCGTTCAGACGCATCGCCATGGTGTGGCAGCCGATGCCGCCGCCGGCGATCTGTCCGTCCAACAACACGGTGGAGCGGTTATGCGGGCAACCGGAGCAAAACGCCGCCGGGCGGGCCGACAAAGTCTTGGTTACCGGCAGCTGCGGGTTTGCGGCGGTATGCGTTGTCCGGGAATTCAAACTCAGAACTTCGCATAAAACTTTGGCGATCTTGTCGGGATCGAGTTCGCCGGTGGGCGGGAAATGGGACTTGCCCAGAATCGCGGGACGGGCGGGCTGATCGTAAAGCATCTCGCGCAGCTGCATCTCGAGAAAACTGCGCTTTTCTTCCACCACCAGGATGGTTTCCAGGCCCTCGGCAAATTCCTTGACGAACTCCGGATCGAGCGGGAACGGCATCCCCACTTTGCCGATTCGAATGTCGTCCTGCGCTCCTACGTCCCGGAGCGCCTGTCTTAAATCGTAATAAGGTTTTCCGGTACTGAGAATGCCGATTCGCGCTTTGGCCCCGTTGTGACGGTTCACACGGTTGATGCGCGCGAATTGCCGGGCCGCTTCCACGCGCCGGACGTTTACTTCATTTTCAAGCGTAAGGGTGTAGGGCGGGACCAGCCGCGGGTCCGTATGCTTTTTATAACCTTCGGGAAGGCGAATCGAGGGCCGCTCGGGATCGAGATCGGCGGTGCCGCCTCCGTCGCAAACATCGGTGACCAGTTTCATCCCTACCCATGCCCCGCTGAAGCGGGACAGCGCGATCGCGAGCAAACCGTAATCCAGAATCTCCTGCACATTGCCCGGATACAGGTAGGGGATGCCCAGATTGAACAAGCTGAAGTCGCTCTGGCTGGGAATGGTGGAACTTTTCGATATAGGATCGTCGCCGCACAGCATCAGCGCCGCGCAATTGGGGCCGGTTCCTGCCAGGTTGGCATGCCGGAAGATGTCGCCGCAACGGTCCACGCCCGGACCCTTGCCATACCAAATGCCGACGACGCCTTCCACTTTGCTTTTCCCGATCACCTCGTAGATCTGGCTCCCCATAACCGAGGTAGCCGCCAGATCCTCGTTAACGCCTGGGCGGAAGTGGATATTGTGCTCGGAAAGCAGTTTGCCGGCGCGGGCCAGAGCCATGTCATAGCCGCCCAACGGTGAGCCTTCATAACCCGAGATGAACGTCCCGGTATTGAGCCCGGCCCGGCGGTCCCGCCGCATTTGATCGATAGGCAAGCGAACCAGCGCCTGAATACCGGTCAGGTACACGCGGCCCTGCTCGAGAGTGAATTTGTCGGACAGTTTCATAGGCTAGCGGAAGAGCATCCGATTCATGCTAGCATGCGTCGTAGCGCGCTTAGCGGTGACTATTTCCGGCCAAACTTACGCTTCAGGTCCGGATAGAATTCCTTGAGGATGTTGAACATCGAATCGTAGCCCATCTGAAAACCCGTGCGGGAGAGAATATCCGCGACGCGCCGGTCTCCACTCGGGTAATACAGGTTCGAGACCGCGCCGGAGCTCAGGTTGCCGAGCACTTCCGAAAAGTTGTAGCGCGTGGCACCGGCATCCGTCCGGGTGACAAAGATGCGGCTGATCGCGTACGCGGTCCGCTTAAATCCTCCGCCCATGCCTTTGCGGAAATAACGGGGATCTTCATGCAGCAAAGTTGGATAAACACCCACGGTAAACAGCTCGTTGGTAAAGGCATCGGTGAAGTCCGTGCCATAGCGCTTGGAGTAGCCCATTACACCCTGGCCGTAGCCGGGCATCGCGCCGCTGGCTTGCTGGATGGAGGCCTGGATGGCGGTAAACGCATACGTGAACGGGTCAAAATAGTGCAGGACCAACTGGAATTTGTCACTTGCGCCTATAGACGAGACGGGCTGGCTGGGATCGTTGACGGTCTTATAGTTCGGCAGGACCTTGAACATGCGATGGTCGTCGGCTACCGCATTAGCTGGAGTTTCCGGATTGACGGCTGGCTGTGGCTCGGCCGCCACTTGTGGCCTAACGTCCGCGCTGGCCGGCACTTCACTGGACGGCACATTATTGGATGGCCCTTGCGCACTGCCTTTTGAGGCCAGCAGGCATAGAGACAGACCGATCCACGCTAAAAGTTTCGTCAGAATGCTAATCCCCTAGGAACCTGTATTTTAGCGCAATTCCGCCCTGAAAATTGTTGCATTCGTTGAACCCCCCCAATGCGTATAGGATGCAGAAGGTGATGGTGACAGAGAGTTTCGCTCAAGCGGCGGGAATGGGACGAACGGTCGTGGACGCCGATCGGGCGTTTGAGGCCGCGGTTCGAGAGCACCAGGCCATGGTGTATAGCGTGGCTTACCATTTCCTGGAAGATCACCCCGCCGCCGAGGAATTGGCGCAGGAAGTCTTTTTAACGCTTTACCGGCATTGGAACGAGATTCAATCGCCTGAGCATCGCCTGCACTGGCTGCGCAAAGTGACCAGCCGCCGCTGTATAGACCAGGCGCGGCGGCGTAAGCTGCGCAGGCACCTCAGCCTGGAGGAAGCGCCCGAACCGTTCACCTGGATGCCGGCCAACGATCCGGTGCTGAAACGCTATATCGAGCAGTTGCTGGGCAAACTGGATGAAGTTCCCCGGATGATCGTGATCCTGCGCTACCAGGAGGGGCTGGATCCATCGGAAATTGCGGAACTGCTGGATATGCCGCTCGGAACGGTGAAGAGCAGTTTGCATCGGGCGCTGGCGCTGTTACGGCGCAAGCTCGGTTTTACGAAATCAGAGGAAAGGCTATGACGGACTTCGAAGATCAACTTCGCAGCGCCCTGGAGCGCAAGGAACCTTCCCAGGGATTCGCCGCCCGGGTGGTGGTGGCGGCCGCCCAAGCACGCAAGCCGGCCCGGGGGACGCGTTGGCAGGCGCTGGGAGCCGCCGCTATCGCGGCGTCGCTGTTCGTCGGGGCGCTGAGCCTGGATCTCGACCGCCGCCAGAGAGAAGAGGGCGAGGCTGCCCGCGCGCAATTGATCCAGGCCATGCAGATCACTTCCTCCCAGTTGCAGAGGATCCAGAAGAAAGTACAAGGGACATTACGATGAAGCGTGCAATGAAGTATTTTTTGTGGATTGCGTTGCTCACGGCTCCAGGGCTCACCTACGCGCAGCCTCTGAAGCTGGACAGCATCGACAAACTGGCGTCCAAGGCGTCCAATACCGTGAAAGTTACCCTGAACGGCGAATTGCTGCGCCTGGCGGCCCGATTTCTGTCGAGCGACGATCCGGATGAGGCGCAGATCAAGGCGTTGGTCAAGGGATTGAAAGGCATCTACGTGCGGAGCTTCGAATTCTCAAAAGCCGGGCAGTACGCGGATTCGGACGTGGAAGCCATCCGCAGCCAGCTCCGGGATGCAACCTGGAGCGCGATCGTCGAGGTGCATGGCACTCACAACAGCACGGGCGACAGCGAGAACACCGAAGTCTACGCGAGGGAACAAGACGACCACTTCACCGGGCTCGCCATTCTGGTGGCCGAACCGAAGGAACTGACCGTGGTTCACATCGACGGCGTGATCGATCTGGACGGCCTTTCAAGGCTATCGGGAAAATTCGGGATCCCGGACAATATCGGAGACAAAGTGGAGAAGAAGCCGAAGTGATTTCGGCTGGTTCTAAGCCTTCTGCTGCTGGGCCACCGGATTTATCGTCGGACGCCGGTCGATGCCGACGCGCGCGATGCGGTTGTGATCCATCGCGAGGATCGTGAACTTGCGCCCGCCGTATTCCACGGTCTCGCCCTCCTTGGGGATGTAGCCGAGCTGGAATAGCAGGAAACCCGCCAGGGTTTCGAAACCCGCGTCACCCGGGAGCTCGAGCCCATACTGCGTATCGAGATCCAGAATGGTGGTGGCGCCATCCACTTCCAGGGCGGAAGTTTCAGCCGCCGGCCGGGGGCGTTTCACATCGTGCTCGTCGCCGATCTCACCCAGGATCTGCTCCAACGCGTCTTCGAGCGTCACCAGGCCCACGATGGTCCCGAATTCGTCCACCACCACGGCCATATGTTTGTGACTGTTTCGGAACTCGTCGATCAGATCATTCAAAGGCTTGGTTTCCGGGACCACCAAAGGCTTCCGCAGCACGCGGGAAAGATGGAACGGCCGCAACACGCGCTTTCTTTCGGCTGCGATGCGCCGCTCTTCCCAGATTCGCATCATGTCCTTATAGTGCACGTAGCCGATGATGTGCTCGGGAGTGCCCTGATAAACCGGCAGACGCGAGTACTGGTTCTCGCGCATGCGCTTCAGAACCAGCTCGAGGCTTGCGTCCACCGATACCGACACGATGGCGTTGCGGGGCACCATGATTTCCCGCGTGTAGTAATTCTGGAGCTCCAACAGGGCCTGGATGGCGTCTTCTTCGAAGCGATGCAGATGGCCTTCGCGGCGGCTGGAACTCACGATGAATTTCAACTCTTCGGCCGAGTGCCCGCCGCCGCTGTGGCTGCCTTTGAGGCCGATCCAGCGCGAAACCGCGGCCGCGGACCGCTCGGCGAAGAATACAAAAGGCGCGGCGATGCGATCGAAAACCAACAGCGCGGGCGCCACCAGGATGGCCAGCCGGTCGGCTTTCTCGATGGCCAGATTTTTCGGTACCACCTCTCCCAGGACGACATGCAGATAGCTGATGAGCAGAAACGCCACGCCGAAGCTGAGCGCGTGCAGGAAAGGTGTAAGCGCCGGAGTGAGGAGCGGCCGGAGCATCATGAGGAAGACGTCGTAGACGCTGTTCTCACCGGCCCAGCCGAGCCCCAGGCTCGCCAGTGTCACGCCGGCCTGGGTGACCGACAGCAGCCGCGCCGGGTTCGCGAGCAGATTGAGCGCGGCTTGGGCTCCCACTTGTCCCTCGGCCGCCAAGGTTCGCAAACGGCTCTTGCGCACCGAGACCAGCGCCACTTCAGCTGCGGCGAAGAAGCCGTTCAGCAACAGAACCAGGACAACGATCGTGAATCGATAGGGCATCGGTCAGGGATCGCGAGGCCGGCGCGCGCGGGTCCAATGGCGGTACAGTAGTGTCTTCCACGTGCACTTCGGAAGAGTCCTAAAGTACATTAACTTGAGCATAGCGGTTTTGCTCTTGGCGGGGCTCGCGGCAGCCTACTGGCTGGCGTTTCGTCCCCTGGCCCAAACTTCCGGCGAGATTTCCGCGCCCATCTCCGCGCCGGCGACAGTGGTCCGGGACGCGATCGGCGTTCCGCACATCCGCGCGGCCCGTTGGGAAGACGCCATTTTCCTGCAAGGCTATGTCACCGCGCAGGACCGGCTTTGGCAGATGGACGCGCTAAGGCGTTTGGCGTCGGGAGAGTTGTCCGAAATCATCGGCCCGGCAACTTTGGAGGTGGATCGCGACGCGCGGCGCTTGAGAATGCGGCGCATGGCCGAAGAGCATTACCGGACGCTGCCTCCCGCCGACCGCGCTGTGCTGGCCGCTTACACGCGCGGCGTCAACTATTTCATCGAGACGCATCACGGCCGCCTGCCGCTCGAATTTTCCATCCTGCGCTATGATCCCAGGCCGTGGACGGTGGTGGACTGCCTGCTGGCCGGGCTGCAGATGTATCGCAACCTGACCACCACCTGGAAGGACGAGATCGAAAAATCCGAGATGCTGGCGAGCGGCAATGTCGCCAAGGTCAATTTCCTGTTCCCTTCCCTGATCGGCAAGGAATTTCAGCCCGGCTCGAACGCCTGGGCGATCTCCGGTAAACACACTGCCAGCGGCAAGCCGATTCTGGCCAACGATCCGCACCTCGAATTTTCGATTCCCTCCACCTGGTATCAGGTGCATTTGCAGGCGCCGGGCTTGGATGTAACCGGGGTCTCGCTGCCGGGCGTTCCCTGCATCATCATCGGCCACAACCAGCGCATCGCCTGGGGTGTAACGAACCTGGGATTCGACGTGCAGGATTTGTATGTCGAGAAAATCGACATGCAAACCGGACGCTACTTGTTTCAAGGCAAACCGGAGCAGGCGCGCCTCGAGACGGAGTGGATCGCGGTGAAAGGCGCGCGGCCCTTGGAGTTTCGCCAATGGGTGACGCGGCACGGTCCAGTGAGCATCGCGGAGGGGAATCGGCATTACGCGCTGCGTTGGACCGCGGCCGAACCTGGCTCGTTCCAATTTCCGTTTCTGGATTTGAACCGGGCCCGGAACTGGCAGGAATTTACCGCGGCTCTCGCGCGCTTCCCCGGGCCCGGGCAAAACTTCGTGTATGCCGACGTGGACGGGAACATCGGCTATCACGCCACCGGCCAGCTTCCCATCCGGAAAAATTACGACGGCGACGTTCCAGTAGACGGCAGCTCGGGCGACTACGAATGGGACGGCTTCATTCCTTTTGACCAATTGCCCAGCTTCTACAATCCGCCGCAGGGCTGGATCATCACGGCCAACCAGAATCCGTTTCCTGATAACTATCCGGATCGCGTGCACGGTTATTTCGCATCGCCCTACCGCTCGCTCGAGATTCGAAGCCTGCTCACGGGCCGCGACGGCTGGAAGCCGGCCGA
Source organism: Terriglobia bacterium (assembly GCA_963786745.1). Taxonomy (GTDB): domain Bacteria; phylum Acidobacteriota; class Terriglobia; order Bryobacterales; family Bryobacteraceae; genus Palsa-89. The sequence goes on from CAWBAE010000001.1 coordinate 175,744, forward strand.
CATGCTGCTGGTGGAGAAGGATGTTTACGCCGCGTTCCAACATGAGCTGGCCGGGCGGCTGGTGGCCGCGTATGACCGCAAGAAGCCATCCGGCGAGAATCTGAGCGATGCCATCGATCTGCTGCGCGCATGGAACGGCCAGATGGAGAAGCAAACCGCCGCTCCGATGGTGGCCGAGCTGGCTTATCGGGAGCTGCGCAAGAAAATCGCGGAATCCGCCGCGCCCGGAAAATCGGATCTATACGGATCCCAGATGGCGCCCGCCGTGGTGGAGAAGATTCTCGCGGACGGCGGCCGGGGCTGGTTTCAAGATCAGGATGAACTGCTGCTTCGTTCGCTCACAGCCAGTCTCGAGGATGGCAGGCGCGAGCAAGGCGGCGACGTGAAGCGTTGGGACTGGGGAAGGTATAACCAGCTGACCATCAAGCATCCGGTGGGCAGCCAACTGCCGCTGCTCGGCTCCTATTTCAACATCGGGCCAGTGGAAATGAGCGGCTCCCAGACCACCATCAAGCAGACCACGCTGGTGCTGGGCCCATCGATGCGCTTCATCGCGGATCTTTCGAATTGGAACGGGTCCTTCAACAACCTCACCATCGGAGAATCCGGCCAGATCCTGTCGCCGCATTACAAGGATCAGTGGAACGCTTATTACAGCGGCCATAGTTTCCCGATGCAATTCGATCAGGTGGAAGCAATATCAACGCTGACCGTCCGTCCGAGGTAGCCCAGAGTTAACGGAGCTCGAATCGCCCGTCGCGGAAGAGATGATACCGGCGTCCGCGCCACACGATGGTATTTCCGAAGAACCCGACCAGCCAGAAGAAGAAGCTCAGCAGATCCTGGATCGGCAGTAAAAGCCAGTGCGGCCGGATGCCCAGGATCCAGCGGCAGGTGGCCCAGGCGGCCAAGGCCCGGAAACCGAATGCCGCGATCAGGGCGAGCCACCAGGCCGGATGCAGCGCCACCAGCAAAATGCCGAGCGGAAGCGGGTTGGTGAACACTTGCCCGAAGTAGCCGAGCGGCCGGGAGCGCCGCGTACTACGAAGCCAGCGCATCCTATGGGCCAGGTTAGCGCGCAAACTTTCGCTCCCGATAAAGTGCGCCACCACATTGCGCGAAAGGATCACACCCAATCCCGCAGCGGCGGCGAATCTTCCCATCACAAAATCTTCGGCCAGATAATCCTTCAGTTTCGCGAAACCGCCGATCGCCCGAAGCGCCTCTTTGCGCGCCGCCACCGTAGGCCCCACTGCGAACTTTACGCCTTCCACGAACCGCGCCACCAGTACGCCCGCAAGGAATTCGGTGTTCATGCCTTCCGCCTCCAGCCTGGACCACAAGCTGCGGCCCGGCACGGCACGGTAGGGGCAAGTGGCCAGCGCGACCTTGGGATCGCTAAATTCGGCCGAGACCGACCGCAGAAACCCGGGGCCGATCCGGATGTCGCTATCGCTCATCACCAGCAAATCGTAGCGGGCCTGTGCCAGCATCGAGTCCAGGCTGAACACCTTGGCATTGGGATAAGGAGGCTCGCCGGTGATGATCAATCGCGCCGGCAGCCGTGGGAACTCGGCCTGCAATGCTTCTACCACGCGTACCGCCGGATCGTCGGGCGCGCGCACGGCGAACAAAATCTCGAAGTCGAGGCGATCCTGTTCGAAAAAGCTCCGCAAGTTGACGGCAAGGTCCTCGTCCGCGCCGGACAACGGCTTGAGCACGCTGATGGGCAAGGGACGATCCGAAGCGGGCCGGCGCTGCGAAAGAAAGTTGCGCGCCGCGGCGGCCACCAGCACACAATACACCAGCGATACGGCCAGCAGGCCAGCCGCGACCACCGCGAGCGCGAACACTATTCCGTCCGGGCTTTGGTCTCGATCAGTTTCCGGATTCCGGCGAGAAATTCGTCCACTTTTTGCGCACCCTGATCGCCGTGTTTCCGGTTGCGCACCGAGACACTGTCGTTCTCAGCTTCGCGATCGCCCACTACCAGCATGTAGGGAATCTTCTGCAACTGCGCATCGCGAATCTTGCCGTTCACTTTCTCGCTGCGGTCATCGACGCCCGCGCGTATGCCCGCGGCCACCAGGCGATCCTTCACCTTTTGGGCATATTCGAGATGCCGGTCGGCGATCGGCAGCACGATGGCTTGCTGCGGCGCGAGCCAAACCGGGAAAGCGCCCGCGTAGTGCTCCACCAGAATGCCGAAGAATCGCTCGATGGAGCCGTACAGCGCGCGATGGACCATGAGAGGCTGATGCCGCTTGCCATCTTCGGCGACATACTCGAGGCCGAATCGGCGCGGCAGCAGGGAATCGAATTGCACGGTCGAAAGCTGCCACAGACGGCCGATAGCATCCACTAGCTTGACGTCGATCTTGGGGCCATAGAAAGCCGCTTCGTCGGTATGGATCTTGACCTTGATATTCAGCCGATCCGCGGCGCGCTTGAGCGCGTTTTCAGCCAGCTCCCATTGCGCCGCCGTTCCATCGTACTTGCCGCTCACACCGCCGTCCCAGGTGGAAAGCTCGGCCTCGTAGTCATCGAAACCAAACGTCGAGAGCACGTCGACCGCGAATTGCAGGCAATTCACCACTTCGTCTTCAATCTGCTCCGGAGTGCAGAAAATGTGCGCGTCGTCCTGCGTGAACCCGCGGACGCGCATCAAGCCGTGCATCACGCCGGACCGCTCGTACCGATATACGGTGCCAAGCTCTCCCAGTCGCACGGGGAGATCGCGATAGCTGCGCAACTTGTCGGCATAGATCAGGATGTGGCCGGGACAGTTCATGGGCTTGAGCTGGTACTCGGCATCATCCAGCTCCATGGGTGTGAACATATTCTCGCTGTAAAAGTTGGCATGCCCGGACGTTTTCCAGAGATCGCGGCGCATCACGTGCGGCGTGTAGACCAGCGAATAGCCGCGAGCCAAATACTGATCGCGCATCCAATCTTCAATTATTTTGCGGATCAGCGCGCCCTTGGGATGAAAGAAGATCAGACCTGGTCCGGCCAGCTCCTGGATGCTGAACAGATCCAGCTCCTGGCCGAGTTTCCGGTGATCGCGTTTTTTCGCTTCCTCGAGACGCGCCAGGTAGGCGTCCTGATCCTTCTTGCTGAAGAACGCCGTTCCGTAGATGCGTTGCAGCTTCGGATTATGCTCATCGCCTTTCCAATAAGCGCCCGCGATGGAGAGTAGTTTGAAGGCCTTAATACGCGACGTGGAGGGCACGTGCGGCCCGCGGCAGAAGTCGATGAAATCCGGGCCGAGCGTATATTCGGAGAAGACTTCGTCGGCCTTTTCCTCGATGAGCTGCATCTTCATCCAGTCGCCGGCGTATTTCTGCAAGCCCTCGGACTTGTCCGTCAGCTTGCGCTCAAATGGAAGACCTTTGGCTTGCAACTCCCACATGCGCGCTTCGATCTTTTCGAGATCCTCTGGAGTGAACGGCGTCTCGCGCTGGAAGTCGTAATAAAAGCCCGTATCGGTGGGCGGCCCGATGCCGAGTTGGGTTTCGGGAAACAATTCCAGCACTGCCGCGGCAAGCAGATGCGCGGTGGAGTGCCGGTAGACTTGCAGAGCCTCCGGATTCTTGGAGGTCAGAATCTCGACTTTGGCGTCGCCTTCGAGCGGCCGGGTTAAGTCAAAAAGCTGGCCGTTGACGCGCGCTACCACTGCATCGTCGGCCAAGCGGGGACTGATGGATTTCGCGATATCCAGCGGCCGGCTGCCTTTGGGAGCGGGAACTTGGCGGCCATCGGGCAGAGTAATGCTAATGCTGTCGCTCATGAAGTCTCAGAGTATCAAGTTTCCAATGGTAGTTCTCTTTTTTTGATGATTCGCGTCCCGAAATGACCGTAACTATGATATTAATAGTCATTGAGGAGCCACTCTATGAAACCTGCACCTGCTTTGCTCATCGCTCTCTTTTGTTCTTCCGCCGCGTTCGCTCAACCGCAAGCGCCCGCGCCGCCGACGTCGGTGGGCGCGGCCATCGACCGGGAAATTGGTTTGGTTGAAAATCAGATCGTGGCGGCAGTGGAAGCCATGCCGGAAGACAAGTTTAATTTCACGCCCGATAGCCTGGACATCAAAGGAGCGAATTTCAAAGGCGTTTATACCTTCGCGGGACTCGTCAAGCATCTGGCGGCAGCGAATTATTTCCTGTGGGGCAGCGCCGGAGGCGACAAAATTCCGGCGGTCATCACCGGAATCAAGGGACCGGAATCAATGACGTCCAAGGCGGAAATTGTTCAACTTCTCAAGGACTCCTTCGTCTCCGGTCATCACGCGGCCGCCGCTCTCACCACCGAGAACTCCCTGGATCTGGTACCCGGCCCCAGAGGCAACAAAGTCCCGAGAGTGTTTGGCCTGACCTTCGCCGTGGTGCACGCATTCGACGAGTACGGGCAAATGGAAGAATATCTCCGCATGAACGGCATCGTGCCGCCCGCCAGCCGGGGCAACTGAGGAACTTGTCAGTTTCGGTAGATGGCTAGAAAGTACTTGCTGAAATGCCCGGTGGCCAGAACGCTCGACGTGATTGGCGACCGCTGGACCATCTTGATCCTGCGCGATCTGTTTCGCTACCCAACGCGCCGGTTCGGGGATTTCGAAACCGAGCTTCCAGGGTTGACGCCGGGCGTTTTGTCGGCGCGATTAAAGGACCTCGCGTCGCGCGGCGTGATTACCAGCCGTAACTACGCCGACCATCCGCCCCGGCTCGAATATTTCCTCACGCCGAAAGGCCGGGAGCTGGGGCCGGTTCTCCTGGCCATGAAAGCGTGGGGCGAAAAACATGCCGGGAAACCCTGAGCAACCGACCGTTCGGTAGGCTAGAGGCGCTTCCGGCCGATGGCGGCCGCGGATTATAATTAGGTCGCTATGCTGCGCCGATTCCTGATTCCGCTGAGCGCGGCCGCGTTCGTCGCGGCGCCAATATCACTTCACGCCCAAACTCCTGCATCCGGCAAGCCTGCCGCCAAGAAAGCCTGGACCACCCCGCGAACTCCCGACGGGCATCCCGATCTTCAAGGCGTCTGGACCAACGCCACCATCACGCGTATGGAACGCCTGCCCGAGTTCAACGGCAAGCTCGACCTTACGGACACCGAAGCGGCCGCATTCGAGCAAAAGGACCATCAGGAATCCCAGGAGGAACCGGGAAAAGACGGCGTGATTCTCGGCGGCGTGAAATTTTCGGGCGCCAATGCCGGCTACAACGAATTGTTCATCGACCGCGGCAGTGAGCTTGCGCGGGTGGACGGAAAAAAGCGCAGCTCGCTGATTATCGATCCGCAGGATGGCAAGCTTCCTCCGCGCGTGCCGGGAAGCGGCGGGGCGTTTGGCCGCGGAGGTGCGGCCGCGCCGGGCGGATACGCCAACGTGAAGAATCACCCCGTTTCGGAGCGATGCCTGCTGGGGTTCGGCTCCACTGCCGGGCCGCCGATGATGCCCGTGCTTTACAACAACAACTATCAGATCGTCCAGACGCCCGGCGCGGTGATGATCATGGTGGAGATGATTCATGACGTGCGCGTAATTCGGATCGGTGGGACGCACAATCCGGCGAACGTCCGGGATTGGCTGGGCGATTCGATCGGGCACTGGGAAGGCGACACGCTGGTAGTGGATACGACCAATTTCCACGAGCACGGCGGCATGTACGGGTCGGACCAGAACCTGCACACCATCGAGCGGTTCCAGCGCGTGGATCAGAACACCATCCTGTATCGCGTCACCATCGACGATCCCACCGCCTGGACCAAGCCTTGGACGATGGAATATCCTTTCGTGGCGACCAAGGGACCGGTTTATGAATACGCCTGCCAAGAAGGCAACTACGCCATGGGAGACATTCTCGGCGGGGTGCGCAAATCGGCAAGCGAAACCACCAAGCCATAACGCGCCTTTGGAGGCGCGACGTGAATCAGCATGCGGGATTGGTTTTGAGCAGCCCACAGGAAGACTCGGCGCGAAAGTTCGATCTCACCCGGGCCGGCGAGTACGAATCCCAATGCCGCATTGCCCTGGCCGGCTACGACGCCTGTCACGAGCTGGCGGCGTGCATGCTGGCGGCGGCGCTCGGATCGGGCGGCGTCGCCCAGATTCTGGTGGGCGGCGGGGGCGGCGGAGCCAAGGAGATCGTGAGCATCGGAACGCTGGAGCCCAGTTGGCGCTTCACCGCGGTGGATCCCTCGCAGCCCATGCTGGATCTCACCATCGAGCGCTTGAAGCAAACTGGATTGATGCAGCGTGCCGAGGTGCATCTCGGCTATGTCGACGACCTTCCGCTCGACCCGCGGTTCGACGCCGCCACGCTGATCGGCGTGCTGCATCATCTGCGCGGGCAGGATGCCAAGCGCGCCATTCTTCAGTCGATCGCGGCGCGTCTGAAGCCCGGCGCGCCATTGATCCTGGCTTGCAATCGATTTGTTTACACCAGCCAGCCGCTGCTCCTGGCTGCCTGGGGCGAACGCTGGAGGATGCAGGGCGCCGGTCCCGAGGAGCGCGCGGAAATGCACGGCAAGATCCTGCGCGGGGCCGATCCCCCTGGCTCGGAAGAAGCGGTGTTGAAGCTGCTCGCCGAGGCGGGCTTCGAGCAGCCGATCAGTTTTTTCTCCAGCCTGTTCTGGGGAGCCTGGATGGCGCGCCGGGGTTCTTGACCCGGTGCGTTACCATAGAGGTGAATGGCTGTTACTACCGAAACTGGCATTTTCGACGAGTCGGGGCTAGTAGCCAAGGCACGCGAAGGCGATTCCGGCGCGTTTAACGAGCTGGTAAATCGCTACTCGCGGAAGATCTACCGTCTCGCAAAACACATTACTCAAAACGATGAGGACGCCGAAGACGTTCTCCAGGAGACGTTTCTCAAGGCTTTTGAACATTTGAGCGGGTTCCAGGGGCAATCCAAGTTTTATACCTGGATCGTTCGGATCGCGGTAAACGAGTCGCTCATGAAGCTCCGAAAGCGGAAGTCGGACCGGAGCGTTCCGCTGGACGAGCCGCTGGACACGGGCGAAGATACGGTGGTCCGGGAGATCGCGGTTTGGGACGAAAACCCGGAACAAAAGTACTCCCGGGAGGAGCTGGGCGAGATTCTGGACGAAGCGGTGGAGGGTCTAAAGCCCGTTTTCCGCACCGTTTTTGTCCTGCGCGACATCGAAGAACTGAGCACGGAGGAGACCGCCGAGGCCTTGGGGATTTCGGTTCCCGCGGTCAAGAGCAGGTTGCTCCGGGCGCGATTGCAGCTTCGCGAGAAGCTGTCGCGATTTTTCAAGCGGAAAGGGGATGACGTGTTTGCTTACCTGTAAGGAATTTCTGCAGGAGCTGAACGACTATTTAGACGACGTCGTGGATGTCCAATTGCGCCGCCATATTGAGGCGCACATCACCGAGTGCCCGAATTGTTTTGTAATTCTCGACACAACCAAGAAGACCATCCAGGTCTACAAGGGCATGCAGCCTCAGGTGCTTCCCGAGGACGTCCACACGCGGCTGATGAAGGCCGTGGAACGCCGGCAGGCGGCCAGAAAACCTGCTGTTAGTCCCTAGCTTCCGGCTGCCCGCGCTAATACGCGGCGTAGCTCCAAATCATCTGCGTTGAAGCCGCCCTTTCGCAGGGCGTCGCGAACTTCTTCTATCCGGGCGGAATAGGCTGGAAACTCGACGGTCACCTCCGCGGGGTGGTGCTGAAGTTCGGGGTTAACTGGAAACTCGAGCGCGGCTAGCCCCTCGAGCAAGTCTTCAAGTAATCGGGGTTCCACCGAAATCCGCAGGGAAATCAGTTCCCCTTCTCGGCCAAATAATGCAGGCTGTGCACCCGACTGGATCTGCAACACCGTCATAGAGCGGCTCCTCTCTAACGGCGAGGCGGCCCCAAAATAAAAATCCCCTGGGCAAGTGCCAGGGGTTTTAATTTCGTGAAGACCGACTCACCTTTAGCACTTTTTATCGTGGTTGCAATTAGTCAGCCCCGCGAAAGCGGAACCTAAATCAATCCACGTATCCGAACTCAGAGTATCACTCCGGGCTCACGGATGCAATAGTAAACTATTGCATCCGTAAATCATTTGGCCCGTTCAGTTTAGAAGTGTTCTTCTTTTTTCGTCTCTTTTTGATCTGACTTTTTGTCGTTCTTTGGACGATTGGGCTGAGGTTTCTTCGAAGGCTCGGACGGAGCCGGTCGAGCGGCCGGCGCGGGGGCCGGCGTTTGTGGTCGAGCCGCCGCTGGTGGCGGCGTGCTCTGGGGACGAGCGGGCTCGGCGGGGCGAGCCGGAGCCGCGGGTGTTTGAACCCGAGGCGCTGCTTCGCGCTGGGGTGCAGCGGATGGCGGCGTGGCTGGAGCCGACGGTCTGGCGGGCGACGGGGTTGCTTCGCGGGGTTGATTTGCAGGCGGCTGCAGCCCTCGGGGCTGAGCAGCGGCCGGAGCATTCGGAGCGGGCGCCGATCGTTGGGCGGGAGCTGGCGTCGCCGCCACCGATGGCGTGATCGGTTTAGCGGCAGTTACCACTCTTACAGCGGGGCGCCCGGCCGTCGGAGGCGCGGCGCGGTTCATCTGCTGCTGTTGCTGAATCGGAATCGGGCGGCCCGGATCTTTCGCGAGCAGAGCTTGCCGCTGCTGGAACGGCGCGGGTGCGGCTGGAGGCGTCGACTTCGCCACCATCGGCTTGCTCAGCACACCAGCGGCCGGACGCGCGGCGGGAGCACCACCGGCGGGGCGTCCCATCACGCTGGCCACTTGCGGAGCGACGCGCGGCGCCGCGGCCGTTTCCTTGATGGCGCTAAGTTGATTGGGTTGAACCTTCACCGCTACATCGTGCACCGGACGTGCGCTGGCCAGGGCATTCTGAGGGACGGCCATCACCGCGCCCGGCACCGCGCGGTTCGCATAAGTCGCATTGGAGATGGCGCCGGTCCGAGTGTAGACATTGTAGACATTGGTCACTTGAGTGTTGTTGATGACTGTATTGGACGTGTTCACTCGAGTGACATAGGTTTCGCTAGCCCGATATGCGGGAATGTAAACGTCGCGCGGACCCAGCGGGAACCAGCCGACGCCTGCGTCGGCTCCGAAAGAGATCCCAGCTCCCCCGCCGAAACCGACCCAGGCCACCAAAGCCGGCGCATAAACCGGCGTTACCGCCACGGGACCCGGCACCCATGCCCAGCCTCCTTGATAAGCAGCCCAGCGGCCGTAATGGAACGGCGCGAATCCCCAGGAGGCGTCATCCACCCAGCTCCAACCCCACGGATCCACCCAGGCCCAGTGGCCGTAGTGATAGGGCGCCCAATCCGCGGGCACCCCGCGTGGAATCCAGACCTGCCCGTATTCGGGGGACGATTGCCAGGTTCCGTTGTCGTCGAGATCCTCGTATCCAACCACATAGGGCGAAACGAATCGAGCCGACTGGAGGCGCGCCTCACGCTGGTCCCTAGCCTCGCCCCACTTGTCGAAGTCATTCGGCGCAGGTGCGGCATATATGTTGTAGGTGGGTTGATCCTGCCCGAGAGCCACCGCCTGCTGACCCGGCTGCACCGTGAAGCTTGCTCCGGGCGCCGTGATCCCGGCTTGACCGGAACGGACGCTTACGGAGGTGTATCCCCCGTCAGCCTGGGTATCGATCCGGTATTCGCCCGGCTGCATCACCGAGAACGCCAGATTGGCCGTGTCGATCTCGATAGTTTGGCCATTGTCGAGCCGGCGAACGGTCATATTTATGGCGCCTTCGGATAACTGGATTTGCACGATGCCGTCGTCCAAGTTCAGAAATTGAAGCGCTGTGGTGGTGCCGAGTCGAAAAGCTGCTCCGGGCACTCGGACTTCCGCCCGACCGGTGATGTCCGAGAAAAGCTGATCGCCCACGGTGAGCGGCCGATTGAGCGTAGCGGGACCCCAATCGTCCACGCCGGCGGGTTGAAACGAAACTGAATCGCGGATGAAACTAAGACGCCCCACTCGCGTGGGCGGATCTTGAGCGTTGAGAAGTCCGATTGCGCCGAGCGTTACGAGCAGCAACCTTGAAAATGAGACACACGTGCTTCCGAATTGTTTGTAGATCATTCTTGATTCCCCGTTTCACTAATACTGAAGAGGCGCGGGAGCGCGCCTTCGTTGCATCAAACGTAGCACATGTAGGGGAATTCATTTGGATCTCCGGCTAGCCGGAGATCTTTTCGAGCGCGAGATTGATCGTTCGAGGGCCTAGCACACTGATTGCCAGCGTCACAATCAGCATGCAGCCCGCGATCAAAGTGAAAACTCCGGGGACTCCAAAGCGATCCAGGAAAAAACTGATGACAAATGCGCTGAAGACCACTGACAACCGGCTCCAGGAATATACGAAGCCGACGGCCGCCGCGCGGATTCGCGTGGGATAAAGTTCCGCCTGGTAGGCGTGAAAAGAGAACGACAGGATGTTGTTCGATAGCGTCAGCAGAACGCCCAGCAGAATCAGCGCGGCGCCGGCGTTCATTTGGCCGAATAGCACGCCGAACAGCGCGATCGCCAGTGCCGACACGCTGACCAGCCATTTGCGCTCGACCTTGTCGGCGAATGAAGCCGCGATCAGCGGGCCGAAAGGCGCTGCGATGGCAATGATAAATGTGTATCGCAAGCTGTTGGTAACGGTGATGCCGCGCTTGATCAACAGCGTCGGAACCCAGTTGGAGAAGCCGTAGAATCCGACGGTTTGGAAAAGATTGAAGATCACCAGCATCACAGTCCGCTGTAGATAGGGTCCTCGCCAGATCTCGGCGAAGCCGCCCTTCGTCGCTTCGATGTCAGGCTGGATGGGAGCGGGCAACGGGGCGCTGAACTCAACCGCGACGCGTTTCTCGAGCGCATCCACCACACGCCGCGCCGCATCGACACGCCCGTGCTCGGCCAGCCAGCGCGGGCTTTCGGGAATGCGCAGGCGAATCCACCAGACCCAGGCCGCGCCAGCCGCACCAATCAGCACCACCCAGCGCCACCCGTCCAGCCCCAGCGGCGCGAGAGGCACCAGAAGCCAGGCCAGCAGCGCGACAAACGGTACGGCACAGAACTGGATGGTCTGGTTCACGGCAAAAGCGCGGCCGCGCAACTGGCGCGGAATCAACTCGGAGAGATAACTGTCGATTGTAACGAGCTCTACGCCCACTCCAATTCCCGCGATGCAGCGCCATAAATTCAGCCCGAACACATCTTTTTGAAACGCCATGACTATGCTGGCGGCGGTGTACCAAAGCAGCGAGAATGTGAAGATGGTTCGACGTCCGAAGCGATCGGCCACGAAACCGAAAACCGCGGTCCCGATGAATAGCCCCAGGAACATGGCCGCGACGAAGCTCGCGATGCCGGTTGTGCCGAACAGGCCGCGCGTGGTTGCGGTCAGGATGTGGCTCTCCACCAGTCCTGGAGCGATGTAGCCGGTGAAGAACAGATCGTAGTATTCAAAGAAGCCGCCGAGTGAGAGCAGAGCCACATAAGTCCAGACCACGCGCGTGGCAGGCAAGCGGTCCAGCCGCGCGCCGATCAAGCCGGCATCAGCCGAGAGGTGGGGCATCAGAATGGGCTTCTATTTTCCCATTCGGCTGGCGCGGAACAGTTCGTCGGCCGATGCCAGGACATCCCACTTCAAGCGCTCGGAAAGATTCGGGCTGCGCGCCAGATATTCGCGCACGATGGCGGCGGCTTCCGGCGAGCTGTGGCCATCCAGTGTAGCGTCCAACCACCGCTTGGGAAAGAATATGTCCCCAGTACGCTGGATCTCAAGCAACAGTTCCAGGCTGGGGAGAATGAACCGGCGCGCCTCCTTCTCTCGCAGAGGGTGGTTCAGATAGCGGGCGGCTTCGAGCACCCAGGGCTCATGCCGCCGGTTCTCCAGCTTGCGGAAGCGTTCGAAGGATTGCGCTCGCACCGCCGGATCGGCCGAGAGAGCCGGCATTACGAACTCGAAGCGAGCTTTGCGATCCGGATCGCGCGTCCGGTCGCGCTGAGCCGCCAGAATCTCGTGCCAGTCCGGAACTTCGCGGACCGCCAGGTCCATCGCCATTTTGATCTCATCCGCCTCGGCGAAGGTCATGCCGTCGATCTTCTCCTCGCGGCGCCAGACGCGCTCGAGCCACGCCAGACCTTCCTTCGTCAAAACGACGTCGCGAAACGCGTTGAACCATGCGGATTTTTCGCTGGACGTCTGGGCCTGCGCGATGCCCTGGCGCAGCGCCACTTCGATCCGGGGCGCTCGGGCGAGGCGATCGTGCTGCGGCAAGAATCTCCAGAACGCGTTCGATAAGTAACTGAGCACCCGCTGCAGATTCTGCTCGTTATTCTCATGTGGCAGCGCGCGCAGCGCCATATCCACGAACGTCGACGGCGGCACCTGTCCCGCCAGTAGGTTTTCCCAGAGGTCCACCCAGGCGCTGCCGCGAACGAGCGGGTCCGGGATGTTCTCCACATGCCCGATCAGATACGCCCGCGTGGTTTCGTCGAGCAGGAATAATCCATATCCGAGCCCGTCTCCATTGGGGATCACATAGAGCGGCCGTTTCATTCCTTCGGCCGGGAGCGCGTTGGTGACCGGGCTGCTGATCGAAACAGGCAGCCGCTGGATATGGTCCGCATAGCCGGCCGCAATGTGGAGACTCTGGGGCCATAACAAGCCCCGCTTCAGGGGATCGCGCTCAGTGAGCGTGAATTTCGAGACCGCGCCATCGGAAGCAACGGCGAGATTGGTCGTGACTTCCGGACGGCCGCGCAGTTCGATCCACGCGCGGCTCCATTCGGCCACGTGCGCTGAGCTGCGGGTATCGAGAATTCGCACCAGGTCCGTCCACGCCGCGTTTCCGAAGGCGTATTGCTTAAGATATTCGCGCAGGCCGGCTCGAAAATCCTCTTCGCCGGTTAGCAGCTCCAGTTGACGCATGGCGATGGGCGCCTTGTCGTAAATGATATTGCCGTAAAGCGTGCCCGCTTCATTCAGGTTGGACAATGCCTGGCGGATCGGATTGGCGCCGGCGGTGCGGTCAATCTCATACGCCGCCGGGTAATGCTGTAGCAGAAAGCGAAGCGGATGATTGACCTTCGGGAACGAAGGGTTCACGATCTTGGCCGCCATGAAGTTGGCCAGAACTTCCTTCATCCAGACGTCGTTGAACCAGCGCATGGTCACGAGATCCCCGAACCACATGTGCGTGGTCTCATGCGAGATCACGCTGGCGCGGCCGAGCAGTTGATTCTCGGTGGCGGATTCGTCCAGCATCAGCGATGACGCGTTATAGAAAATCGCGCCCGCATGCTCCATTCCGCCGAATTGGAAGGAGGGAATCAGGACGAAGTCAAACTTTCCCCACGGGTATTTTATGCCGGTGTAATCCTCCAGCCACGCGAGCGCGCGAGCATGCAGATCGAAAATCGCGTCCCGGTTCCTCTGAATCTTGGCGGCATCCGTCTCGCGCAGAAACATGCGGAACGTTCGCCCATCGCGCTCGGCCGTCTCGACGTTAAACTTCCCGGCGGCGAAAGCGAACAGATAGGTCGGCAGCGGGTCGGTTTCCGCAAAATGAATCACCTGTGATGCTGACTTCGTTTCCGCGCCGTTCGCCACGGCCCGCCAGCCCGACGGAATTTCGAGCGTCAATCGATAGCGCGCCTTAAGATTCGGCTGATCGAAGCACGGAAACGCTAGATGCGCGCGGGCCGGAACGAATAGCGTATAGAGAAAGTCGTCGTTTCGATTGAGCGATTCGTTTCCGGCGATAAATTCGATATTGATGGCGTTCGGGCCGGCGCGCGTGGCCGCGGCTGGGATGATCAGATGCCCCGCGGTGAACGCGGGTTCGACACGCTTGCCGCCCGCCCGAACATCCAGAACGTGGTCGCGGGGCTGTTCGAAATCAAGCACGATCCGGTGGGGCGCTGGCAGCGCGAAGCGGATGACCTCGACGCCGCGGATGGCATCGGCTTTCCGTTCCGGAATCTTGAACGAAAGCTCGTAGGCGAGCGATCCAATCACCTTCGCGCGATCGTTTGCCAGGCTTTCTGAAATGCCTGGGCCGGGCGGAAGTGTGGAGCTGGACGCGGCCGCGAGCAGCACGGCCAAGGCGGTTAGCACGTCCCACAAGATAGCAGACCGCGCGTAGGGCGGGCGCCCACGCCCGCGGTCGACGCCCAAGTCGGCCTATGTCGCCGTCGAAGAACCCGGAGCTGGACCTGAGGGTCCAGCGCGGACGTGGGCGTCCGCCCCACTGGGTTACAAGCCAGCGGATACTGGCGCCACAACAACCGGCGTGGTGGTGGGTGCGTTCGAACCGGCCTCCGGTTCCACCGTCACGGCGATCGCGCCCGTGGAGCCCAGGTCCACCGCGCCCTCCCGCAGATACACGGCGTCACCTTGAGCGCTGGACTGGAAGAGTCCCGACGGTTTAGGAGCGCCGCTCTTCGGAATCACCCATAATTCGTAGGTCTTTCCGGCCGGTGCAGGCGGAAGGTGGGAAGCGATCAGCAGGACGCCTCGCTTAGCGTTCAACAAAACGCTGCCGCGCGGCGGCTGCGGCTTACCCTGGCCGAAGACCGCTTGTCTGGTTTCCGGTTCGTTCAGGAACTGCAACGCGAGTTGGGCATTGGCCAGCTCGCCCGTGATCCTTTGTATCTCGGCCCGCGCCGTTACAAGCGCCCGATGCTGATCGAGAATTCGCCCGGCCAGCCACAGCGCGGTAATTCCAAGCGCCGCTGTCGCCGCCAGCCAGACCATCCAGCCGCGCCTAGGCTTTTGCACACCCACGCTAGCCATGATACGCTCACGCACGCGGGCTGGAACTTTCGCCTGCTCCGGCATGGTGGCAAGGAATTGCAGCACGGCGGCGGCATGCTTTATCCCATCCGAGCAAACCGCACAGCCGGTGCTGATATGTTGTTCGAGCTCGGCTTGCTCCTCGCCGTCCAGGACGCCCATGGCGTAAAGCTCGTACAGCTCCGCCAATTCCTGACAGTTTCTCATGGCGTCACCTGCCCCAGCTGGTCTCTCAAAACCTTGAGAGCGCTGCGAGCCCAGGCCTTCACGGTCCCGAGCGGCTGCTGCAGGCGCGTCGCCATTTCGCTTTGGGAAAGCCCTTCGTAGTAGGCCATCTCGATCACTTCGCGCTGCTTCGGATTCAGGCTGGCGAACGCATCCCGCAACATTCGGACGCGGTCTAGATTCAGGATGCCCCGGTCGAGATCGGCGAATGCGCCCGGGCTTTCCATCTCTTCGAGCTGCGCGGCGTTTTGCGACATCCGGCCATCTACGGAGCGCAGATAGTCGAGCGCCCGGTTGCGCGCGACAGTCAGCAGCCAGGGGCCCAGCGCGCCGCGTTCGGAATCGAAGGCCCGCGCCCGGTTCCAGATTCGCAAGAACGTCTCTTGTACCAGATCCTCGGCCACGGCGGTGTCCCGCACGATGCGCAATATCAAGGAGTAAGCGGTACGGCCATAGCGATCATAAAGATCCGCCATGGCTTGCGGCTCGCGCCGTTTCAGGCGATCCGCCAGTTCAGCGTCGTCTTTGGAACCGATCCGGGATTGCGAATCCATTTTCCCGGCGAAGCTCATAGCGTATAGAAGGCCCTCCCCCGCAATTCCAAAGTTCCCCGCGCATAGAACAATTATGCCCATATCCGTCCAAGCCACGGTTCACGATCGGCCGCTAAGATCCTCACATTGTATACGCGGGCGTCGCTCTCATTGGACGTTGTCTAAGTATGTCTGGGGTTGGTTTTACCCGCCGGCTCACCCCCACTTCCTTGCAAATTCAACCACTTGGCGGCCAACAGTATTCAGTTGCATGGCTGCGGATTGATCCGTGCAGCGCCCTTTCGGATCAAAGATGTTCTCGCTGGTGTTGATCCCCGCGCCGAGAGGGGTGGGCCAGCCGCGCAAGGCGTGGACGATCGATCGCAGCGCCATCAAAGCGATGCCGACGGTCTGCCAGCCACCGGCGGTAATGATGCAGCCCACCGCGCGCCCATCCAGATAACAACGGCGATCGTTGTGCAAATCCTCCAGCAAGTCCAGCGCATTCTTCATCGATCCCGAGATACCGCCGTGGTAGCCCGGGCTGGCCAGGATCAATCCGTCGGCTGACCGCACAGCCTCCACCAGTTGAAGCTGTTCCTTGGTGCGCTCGGAATTCTCGGGCGCGTAGATCGGCAGGCTGGCTAGAAAAGGTCCGTTAAAAACCTGCGTGGTGGCGCCGGCATCCTCGGCGGCCCGCAGCGCCATAAGCAGCGCCAACTCCCCCGTGGATCCGCTTCTGGGACTGCCGCCGATGCCGATAACCAGGGGCTTCATCACGCTGCCAAGGTTCTCAATCCCGGTGCGGCGCTAGCGGCTTGTCGCGGCATAGCGTTCGTCAAACACACGCTCCAGGGCCGCCAGCACTTCGGCGGTCTTTTCAAACGCAACCATGTGGCCGGCTTCCGGGATCAAAACCAGTTCGGCATGCGGAATCGCGGATTGAAAAGCGCGCGCGTAGACCGGCGGGACCAGCTTATCGCTTTGGCCCCATATCAGCAGCGTCTTGGCTTTGATGCGATAGAGCCTGTCCGCCAACCCCCGATACGGAATGGGGAACAGAATCTTGCCCGCCATGCCGAGCTGGCGCGCATTCCGCACCAGGAAAGTCTGCAGAAACGCCGGATCGGTGAGCGAGATGTTGGCGCCGATCACTTTCGCTCCGAAAGCCTCATCGTGAAACAGGTACTTGGGCAGCTCGAAGGGCATCACCGAGAACAGGTCGGGAATGGGGTGCTCATCCAGCCACAGTCCCGCCGGAGCAATCAATGCCAGCCGGGAAACATCGTTGGGTGCAACCGCGGCCATTTCGCTCGCAATCATGCCGCCCATCGAATGCCCGACCAGGATCGGATCTTCGATCCCGATTGCACTGATCACATCCCAGGTATGCAGCGTGAAGTCGAGCATCTCACGCAACTCCGCGCACTCCTCGCTGTCGCCGTAGCCCGGCAGCAGCGGCGCGTAAACATGGAAACGCTTCGCCAAGCCATCCAAGAATGTTTTTTCCATGTCGAGGCCGCCCGCACCGTGCAGGAATACCAACGGCTCGCCCTCGCCGCCCTCAAAATATTGCACGGGCACGTGCTTGGTTTGGATCGTTTTCAGTTCCATGGAGCGATCTCCTAGGCCTCCTTGCCAGCCAATTCGCGCAACTCGGGCTCAGCCGGCAAACTGCCCGGGCGAACTCGCTTGGCCATTGGTTTGCACCAGAAACGTTGGTCCTCGCCAAAATCCGCGAACTTGCTTCGAAGCTTGGGCATCACTTTCTCGGCGAACAGCTTGGTGGAATGCATGCACTTCTCCGCAGGCATGTCGCCTACGTGCAAAAGGCAGAATATATGACCTACGTGCAGGCCCTCGATGAGATCCTCCATGCGCTGGCGGACGGTTTCGGGACTTCCGGCGATGATATGGCCGCCCTCCACCAGGTCCTTCCAGGTCAAGTCCTGAAAACCGCTGAGCGGAGCATACTGCGAGAGCACACCCTTCTGAATAGTCTTGATGGTGCGATAGCCGGGAGCATCCGCGAAACCAGGATAAACGTGCAGGCAGCGGTTGTAGAAATAGTTCACATGCTTTGAGTAGAGGCGCTCGGCATCCGCGTCTGTATCGGCCACGCAGATGGTTTGGGCGAAGCCCGCGCGGAACGGCGACGGATCCGCGTTGCGTTCGGCCACGCGCTCCCAGTAGCCGGCCAGCAGCGCCTTGGCGCGCAGGTATCCGGTAAAGCTCAGGTAAGAATAGGAATACGTATTATCGATGCAAAAGTCGTAGGTCTCGATCGATCCACCGCCTGGAATGTGGATAGGAGGATGCGGCTGCTGGATGGGGCGCGGCCAGATATTGACGTAGCGCAGCTTGTTGTAGCGGCCGTTGAAGGCGAACGGTTCGCGTTCGTGCCACGCGCGCATGATCAGTTCGTGGGCTTCCCGGTATTTCTCGCGCGTCAGCGCGGGAATCTGGCCGTAACAATAATTGGTATCCATGGACGTGCCAACCGGGAAACCCGCCACAAGGCGTCCGCCGGTGATGCAATCCAGCATGGCGAACTCTTCGGCCACTCGCACTGGCGGATTATAAAGCGCGATCGAAGCGCCCAGCACCAGGAGCGCGATGTCCTCCGTCCGGCGCGCCAGCGCGGCCGCGATCAGATTGGGCGAGGGCATCAGTCCGTAGCCGTTCTGATGATGCTCGTTGGCGCCGATGGCGTCGAAACCCAGCGTGGCCGCGTATTCGAGCAAATCGAGATAGGTGTTATAGACCTCGTGGCTCTTTTCCGGATCGAAGAGCTTCGAATCGATGTCCACCCAGACGGACCGATTTTTCTCCCGGAAATCGTCCGGCAGATACGGCCAAGGCATGAGATTAAACCATACGAATTTCATGAAACCTCCTCAGTAGGCGAAGGATGCTATAGCGGATCAGCCTATCACAGTGCACAGGACGTATATCCTAGTGTTTCCGCAGCTCATCCGCACGCGCTTTTTATCCTACTCCAAATCCGCGAATAGGCCAGACGGGCGATCCGGCTCAAGGTTGATTATGATTGGCTAGCGTGTTCGAAAAGAGCCTTTGGCGGGATGCCTATGACAAGGATCCAGCCATAATTTACGCGCTGGACGAAGATCTCCGACTGGTTCGATGCAATCCGGCCTGGGATCGCTTTGCGCGCGACAACGGCGCGGCGGAATTGAGTGGATCAAGAGCGCTGGGCGTGTCGGTCCTGGACGTCACGCCGAAGATCCTGCGCGATTTCTATCTCACCGCCTACCAATCCGTTCGAAACTTCCGGCGGCAGTGGTGGCACATCTTCGATTGCTCATCGCCGGGCGTGTCCAGATCGTTCCAGATGCGCGTTCTGCCCGCCGGGGCCAAAGGCCTTTTGGTGGTGAACACCCTGATCCGCGAAGAGCCGCACCAGGAGATAGCGGCGGCGCGAGTGGAACAATACACCGACGCCGAAGGTGTCGTGACCATGTGCGCCCATTGCCGCCGCGTGGAGCATCTCACACAACCCGGCCGGTGGGACTGGATTCCGTCACTGCTGCTTTTGAACGGAACTTTGGCCAGAGCGGGCCTCTGCCCATTTTGTTTCGCCTACCATTACCCGGCGCGCGGGCGGCGCTCGTGATCCTGAACGTACTCGCTACTCCGCGAAGTAACGCTTCAAGTCTTCCGTCCGGAAGCAATGCGCCAGCGCGGTGTCTTTCGAGATTCGCCCGGCCCGGACCATCTCGGCCAGCGACTGCTCCATGCTGATCATGCCCTCGGCGCGTCCGGTGCTGATCGCGGTATAGAGCTGGTGGTCCTCGCCGCGCCGAATTAAGTTCCGTACCGCGTGCGATGCGAGCATCATCTCCACCGCAGGATAGCGGCCGTTGTCGCCCACGCCCGGTAGCAGCTGCTGGGCGACGATCGCGAGCAGCGAGAGCGAAAGCTGCTGGCGAATCTGGGGCTGGTTGCCGGCCGGAAAAGAATCCAGGATGCGCGAGACGGATTGCGACGCGTCGTTGGTATGCAGCGTGGACAGCACCAGGTGGCCGGTTTCAGCCGCGGTCAGCACGGTGGCGATGGTCTCGGCATCGCGCATTTCGCCCACCTGGATCACATCCGGATTCTGCCGCAGTATGCTTCGGAGCGAGCTGGCGAAATCCCGCGCATCGCCGCCCACTTCGATCTGCTCGACGATCGAATTCCGGTTCAGGTGCACGTACTCCACCGGATCCTCGATGGTCACGATGTGGCCGCGCCGCTGGCTATTGATCAGATCCACCAACGCGGCCAACGTGGAGCTCTTGCCACAGCCGGTGGGGCCGGTCACCAGAATTAAGCCCTGCCTCGCCTCCGTCAAACGCTTCAGATTGGCGGGCAGATGCAGGGAATCGAGCGATGGAATTTTTTCGGGAAGCAGCCGGATACTTCCCGCCAGCGTGCCACGCTGATGGTGCAGGTTGGCGCGAAACCGTCCGATTCCCGGCCGGGCGAAACACAGATCGACGGATTTGTTGGTTTGGAGCTCCTGGTATTGCGCGGTTCCAAGCAAGGGCAGCAGCAGATTACGCGTGTCTTCGGCTGACAGCATGGGTCCGGCGGCGGGCGTCAAAGCTCCGTTGATGCGCAGCGTGACGGGAGCCTGCGCGATCAGCAGGACGTCGGAAGCTCCCCGGCGGGCTGCGTGCACCAGCAGTTGGTCCAGCGTCGCAGTGCTGGCGGGGGTCTCCGTCCTGGGCGGGCGCGCACCCGGGACGGCCCGGTTGAGATCCGCGACAATTTGAGAAAGCTCGTCGTCGTAGGCGGGCACGCTCTTAAATTATGACGCGAGCCGGGGCGTTGCCGTGGAAGCCTTTTGTAGACGCCCGGCCGTCAACTACCGCCAGCGTTTTCCGCCGCTGAAATCCTGCGTTAAAACGGCGTGGATCGACGACAGGATGGCCGGGTCCGTGACCACCAGTCCGAGCTCGCGGTTTTTCTCGAGCGACGCCACCGAGAAATTTTCCGAGCCCACGAAAACGCTCGGGTCAGGCGTTCCGTAGTCGGCCAGGATGACCTTGGCGTGGATGTAAGGCGTGGCGTCGTAAGAATACGTATTTATTTGGACGCCCGCCTGCGTGAGTTTGGTGAAGTTGCCGGCGTAGGAACTGTCGTAGGTCATCACCACTTGAACCAGTACGCCGGAGCGGGCCGCGCTTTCGAGCGCACCGACAATCCCGGCATCGCTCAGCTCCTCGTTTTCAATCAGCAGGCTGGTCCTGGCCGAGCGAATCAGGCCAAGGAGAACCGTATCGGACTGCTTCGGGCTCCAGACCAAGCCATCCGCGGCGGGCGTGCCGGTCGCAGCGCCAAGGAAGTCGGCATTGAATACCTGTTCAATCGCCGCGATATCGTTCGGATCGGTGTCGAGAACCGCGAAATCACGCGTGGTCGAATAATAGCGGGACGTCAGGTTGAGCGTCATAATGGCTGCGACAACACCATCGACAACGATGCTCTTCTGATGCGTGGCAGCGTATTTCTTCGATGCCCAAACCACGCGGACACCCCTTTGCTCCAGATAGTTGTACGCCGCCTGATTATTTTGCCGTTCCAGGTTTTGATCGAGTATCACCCTCACGGCAACTCCACTCGCGGCCGCATCGGCCAAGAGCTGCTCGGCAATCGGATCGGCCAGCTCATATAGAGTCGCGTCGATGGTCCGGGTGGCTTGCCCGATGAGATCGTAGATCGGCGAAAGCCCCTGATCCGGCTCGATCACCAGCGTGTGCGCGGCGTGCGATGGGACGGCAACCGCAAGCATCGCCGCGATTCCAACCAATCGAAGTAGCATCTGCAACCCATTTCGGCCGTGGTCCGCGAATTCTTACAAAAGCCGTGCCCGGTGTATAATTACCCGCGGGTATTAAGGAAAACTCCTATGCTGAAACGATCCGCGCTAATTTTCGCCTTAGCATCCGCCGGCTTCGCGCAGGCGCCCAGTCAACCCCCCGCGCCGCGCTCTCAAGAACCTATGAAGCCGTTGTACGTGCTCGAGGACTCCTATTTAAAATGGCGCCTGCTCCCTGCCGAACAACCCTACGGCGCCATCGATGGCGTACATCTCAAGGAGTACGTCAGCGACCAGACTGCCATCTCGCGGCGCTATCGGGATAGCGGCCATCAGTTCTGGGGCCGCATCATCGGAACCGAGGCCGACGCCGAGAATGCGCAATGGCTGCTCGGCAGATTCCGCCAGGCTGGTCTCGCGGACGTTCGCGAGCAGTCATTCGACTTGCCACCGCAGTGGATGCCGCAGTCCTGGAACGCCAGCGTTTCGGGCGCTGGAAAGACGCTGGAACTTCAAACCGCGCAACCCAGCTACCTGACGCCCGCTACGCCCGCCGAAGGCCTGGATCTCGAGGCTGTGGATGCGGGCTTCGCCTCCGATGGCGACCTCGCCGGCCGCGATCTGCACGGCAAAGCCGTCTTCTTTTACAGCACGGATTATATGTCGCGCCATAGCACCATCAACGGGGGCGCCATCAAGCGGATCACCGAACACGGCGCGGCGGCGATCTTCGTCACCCTGCTGATTCCCGGCAATCAGCGCTACCAGTTTTATCCGGTGGGGAGCACCGTCCCGACCTTCGCGCTCGGTTACCAGGACGGACTCGCCGTGCGCGAAATGATCGGCAAGGCGCGAGGCGGCGAAGCCCCGCGCGTCAAGCTCCGGCTGGACGTCAAGATGGTACCGGGCCTAAAAACCGCTACCATCTGGGGCACGCTGCCCGGAACGTCCGACGAGGACGTTTACATCGTGGCTCATCGGGACGGCTGGTTTGAAGGCGCGAACGACAACGGAACCGGCGTGGCCACATTGATCGGCCTGGCTGAGTACTTCGCGAAAATCCCCAAAGAGCAGCGCCGGCGCACCATCCATTTTCTCGGAACCAGCGGCCACCACGATAACGCCGCCATGAGCGGACACTGGCTGGCCGATCATAAGGAGCTGTTCGCGAAGACGGCCCTGATCATCAATTCCGAGCACACTGCCGCCACCATGCTGGTCTCCTACAACGGCGCGATCCGCAAAGCCAATGAAGCCACGCCGCTGATGTGGTACGTGGGAGGCAGCCCAGCGCTCGAACAGATCGTCGTTAAGGCCTACGACCGGTTCGGCGTCGCCACCTACGACACTCCCGAGCGTTCCCCGGGCGGCGAAATGGGCCGCTACTACCAGGACGCGCCGTCGCTACAAGTCATCGACACCGGTTTGTATTGGCATTCGGACCGGGAGACGGCCGACATCATTCCGCCCACCGAGCTCGGCGCCGTCACGCGCGCCTACGCCAAGATCATCGACGACGTTAACAAGGTCGACTTGAAAGATCTCCGGAGGCCGCCGCAGGGAACGAAGTAATCTAGCTCGCCGTAGCCGCCGATGATCTCGAAGTTGCGGGATTTTTCAAAATGATTCCGAACAGCCCCTTCTGATTAAACCGCCGGACGTCCGGCCGGAGCGGTTCGGCTTCGCAGATCAAGGATGGATGGCCGGAAAATACGGGCGCGAAGGAATTCCAGCCCCAATTCACATCCACGTCATCCACCAGGATGGCTCCGCCGGGCTTCAATGCAGTCCAGGCGTGCGCCAATTCGAACACGACGTTGCGCTCGCTGTGTAAGCTGTCGTGGATGAAAATATCGATCTCGCCGAGCTCGGAAAGCAAATTGGGCAGGCGACGCCGGCTGGAGCCTCTGATGTAGGACCATCGGTCCCTGTGACCGTCTCCCACGGCAATGCCCACTTGCGCCTGCCACACCTTGTCCCCTGGCGGAAGATCGATGCTCCAAAGATGACCACTTCCATTGCTCTTGAGCGCCTCAAGTATAAAGCGAGAGGTAACTCCGTGCGCGACGCCCGTTTCAACTACATGCCGCGGCTTCAGGTGACGAACCAGACACCAGGCCGCGCGTACCAGTCCCGCGTCGCCGTCGTTATAAGCCTTAAAGCTAGCCGGGCCGGGCCGAATTCCTTTGGCTTCGATTTCCCCGATCACACCGTTCCATAAATTCCCGAATTCGGATGACAAGGCGCAGGGCCAAGGAAAATTCAGATGCTTGTGCAGTTCCGCTTCCCAGGCATGGTCCGCTGAATACCGGCACGGGGCCCGGCCGCGAGTGCGCCAGTCCGCATAGACCTCGCGGACCTTGGCCCAGGTCTCCATCGGCTCAGCAATTAAGTATGAGACGCCCGCGGCTGGACGCTTGAGAAGAGACATCTGCCTATAGTCCTCCTTTTTGGTCCCTGCCACAAGCGGGATCCAAACCTGCTGAACCTTCCGCCGACACGTTAGTGCGTGTGCGGGTGCGAATGCGGCGTCGCCCGCATCGCTTCCCCCACGGTTACGACCTTGCGGCGCGTCTCCGCCGGCGCGGCCATCTGAGCCCGCACCCACTCCGTTAACTCGTCAACGCCCGCCCCGCCGCGAAGATTGGTAAACAAAAACGGCCGGTCCCCGCGCATCTTCCGGGCATCGCGATCCATCACTTCGAGCGAAGCGCCCACATAAGGCGCCAGATCGATTTTATTGATCACCAGCAGGTCTGACCGCGTGATGCCTGGTCCGCCCTTGCGCGGGATCTTGTCGCCACCCGCGACATCGATCACGTAAATGAACGCATCCACCAGCTCCGGACTAAATGCGGCCGCGAGGTTGTCGCCGCCGCTCTCTACGAAGATCAACTCTAAACCCGCGTGCCGGCGCTCGAATTCCGCGATCGCTTCCAGATTCATTGACGCATCCTCGCGAATCGCGGCGTGCGGGCAGCCGCCTGTCTCGACCCCGACCACTCGATCGGCCGGAAGCGTGCCCTGGCGAATGAGAAATTCGGCGTCTTCGCGCGTATAGATGTCGTTCGTAACCACGGCCAGATTCACCGCCGGCCACAGCCGCTGGCTCAACACGTGCACCAGAGCGGTCTTTCCGCTGCCCACCGGACCCGCGACTCCTACGCGAAACGCGCGCTTGGAACTGTGTTCGTGGCTCATGTTCAAAATAAGAAGTAGCGCTGTGCCAGCGGCAGCACTTCCGCGGGCTCGCACGTCAACAACTCTCCATCGGCTCGAACTTCGTACGTTTCGGGATCCACTTCGATGTTCGGCGTAGCGGCGTTGTGGATCATGTTCGCCTTGCCAATCGCGCGGCACCCTGCCACCGGCACCAGTTGCTTCTTGAGTCCCAGCCTCTCCACACTCGGCAATGATGCACGCGACACAAATGTCAGCGCGGTGGCTTGCGCCGCTCCGCCGAACGAGCCG
Organism: Terriglobia bacterium; assembly: GCA_963786745.1. GTDB lineage: Bacteria > Acidobacteriota > Terriglobia > Bryobacterales > Bryobacteraceae > Palsa-89. The sequence goes on from CAWBAE010000001.1 coordinate 200,569, forward strand.
AACATTGGCCGGTAGAGGACCGGTTGCGGCGTCGGGATCGACGCGTTGGCGTCGCCCATCACGCTCCAGGAAATGAACCCTCCCTTGATCACCATCTCCGGCTTGACGCCAAAAAACGCCGGACTCCACAACACCAGGTCCGCCAGCTTCCCCGCATCCACCGATCCAACCTCGTTCGCAATACCGTGCGTGACAGCGGGATTAATGGTGTACTTCGCCACATAGCGCTTCACGCGCGTGTTGTCGTTCCGCGACGAATCGCCTTCCAGCGGTCCGCGCTGCATCTTCATCTTGTGCGCGGTCTGCCAGGTTCTGATCACCACCTCGCCGATCCGTCCCATGGCCTGCGAATCGCTCGACATCATGCTGATCGCGCCCAAGTCATGCAGAATATCTTCGGCCGCGATGGTTTCCTGCCGGATGCGGCTTTCGGCGAACGCGACGTCTTCGGGAACCTGCGGATTCAGATGATGGCAAACCATCAGCATGTCCAGATGCTCGGCGATGGTGTTCACGGTCAGCGGCCGCGTGGGATTGGTGGAAGACGGCAGGATGTTCGGTAAGCCGGCGATCTTGATAATATCCGGCGCATGCCCGCCGCCGGCGCCTTCGGTGTGATACGCATGGATCGCCCGGCCCGCGATGGCCGCGATTGTATCGTCCACGAAACCGGCTTCGTTCAGCGTGTCAGTGTGGATGGCCACCTGGACGTCGAATTCATCCGCAACTTTCAGGCACGCGTCGATCGCCGCGGGCGTGGTGCCCCAATCCTCGTGCAGCTTGAGCCCGCACGCCCCAGCCAGGATCTGCTCTGCGAGGGGTTCTCGCGCCGAAGCATTTCCCTTCCCCAGGAATCCGAAGTTCATCGGCCAGGCTTCCACCGACCGCAACATTTGCTCCAGATTCCATCGGCCGGGCGTGCAGGTGGTCGCATTCGTGCCAGTAGCCGGGCCAGTTCCGCCGCCGATCATCGTGGTGGTCCCGTTCGAAACCGCCGCGTAAATCTGCTGCGGCGAAATGAAGTGAATGTGCGAATCGATCGCACCCGCCGTGACGATTTTGCCCTCCGCCGAGATCACTTCCGTTGCCGCGCCCACCACCAGCTCCGGATCAACACCATCCTGCGTGTCCGGATTCCCCGCCTTCCCGATCTTCACGATGCGCCCGTCCCGAACCCCGATGTCAGCCTTCACGATCCCGGTATGATCGATGATCAGCGCGTTGGTGATCACCAGATCCAGCGCGCCCTGCTTCGACTCGCGCGTGGCCGTGGAGCTCTGCCCCATGCCGTCGCGAATCACCTTGCCCCCGCCGAACGTGATCTCATCGCCATAAACGGTGAAGTCGTGTTCCACTTCAACGATCAGCTCGGTATCGGCCAGGCGCACGCGATCGCCGGTGGTTGGACCGTACAAATCGGCATACATGCGGCGCGGAATCTTGACGCTCATCTCTTCAACGTCCCATTCACCAGGCCATTATGCCCGTAAACAGCTTGACGGCCGCCGAATCGAACCAGCGATACTTCTTTTTCCTCGCCCGGCTCAAAACGGATGGCCGTTCCGCCCGGAACATCCAGGCGCATCCCGTAGGCGGCGTGGCGATCAAAGTCCAGCGCGCGGTTCACTTCAAAAAAATGATAATGGCTGCCCACCTGGACCGGCCGGTCACCCCGGTTCCGGACGATCAGCTTGGCCACCGGACGTCCAGCGTTTAACTCCACTTCGCCATCGCCAAGAATGTATTCGCCAGGGTGCATGGGATTTTTCTCGCTCATTGAATCGGATCGTGAATAGTCACGAGCTTGGTGCCATCCGGAAAGGTCGCTTCCACTTGCACTTCATGAATCATCTCGCCTACGCCATCCATCACGTCGTCACGAGTCAGGATGGATGTTCCGATCGCCATGACTTCCGACACGCTCTTTCCGTCGCGAGCAGCTTCCAGAATCTCAGCCGAGAGAATCGCCATGGCTTCCGGATAATTCAGCTTCAAACCCCGCGCGCGGCGTTTGTGCGCCAGCTCGGACGCGACGAAGATCATGAGCTTTTCCTGCTCGCGCGGCGTCAGATGCAAGGAATCCTCCGAAAATCGTTGCTAGTCAGTGAACTTTTCTTGGAATCGTAGCGACGCGGCCACAGAGATACCACTTGGCGGCCTTCCACATCTCGACCAGGTCGTGGGCCAATTGCCGCCCGCTCACGGCGACGCCCCGGATCGCCAGGCCGTGCGCTGGGAGCGAAGTCACACCCCATAATATCTCAGGCTTCGAAAGCCCATCCGCAACTTGCGCCAGTTCGGATTCGAACCTTCTCCAATACGCCGGAGATTCGCCCGGCCGGCAGACGTAGCAGGACGCGAAATGAAGAAACGGACCCAGCCGGGCGATCGAATCCGCGCCCCGGAGAGCGGGTTCGATGACCCACTGCTCGATCGCGATGGGCTTGCCGCCGGCCATCAGCTCGAACGACAATGCCAGCGATTCGTATCGAAAAACTTCGCCGGAAGCTTCGCGCCCCGGCGCGATCTTCTCCCACCAGATCAGCGATGCGCCGTGTTCCAGCTCCACGCGCGCGCTTTGCTCAAATCGAGAACCCGCGAATGGGATTAATTGATCCGGCACATATTCGAGATATCCGCCCGGTCCGACGGTCACGGTAGCGCGCTGCGAAGCAATTCGTTCCGGCGCCCGGCTGCGATACACGCGCGTCGCGCCGGTGGAGGTCACCTGCGCTTGCGCCCCGGCGCCCACGTCGATGCGCCACTGCAGCGAATCGGAGTCCAGGATTCCACCGGATAAATTGTGAACGTGCGCCAGCAATTCCCCGGATGGCGAGCGGAATCCGCGCACCACTCGCCAAGGCGGCTGCTGTTGCTTCACCCGAAGAATGGTCCCGCCCGCGGAATTCGATTCGAATGACAGATGCAGCGCCGACGAACGTGTCATCACTCAACTCATAAACAAACGCGTGTGCAGGCTAGGATGCCGGGCCGAAAGCGTGTCTACCAGCGGTGTAAACGCGCCGGGCCGCCTCGTGCCGCGTACCGCCTGCGCCGCCGCATCCGCGATGGCCGGCTTCAGGTTCCACAAAATCTCCTGCGCCCGGGTCTGCCCGAGCGGCATGAGTCTCTGCGACGCGCTCACCAGGGCCCCCACGGATTGTTGCAGGTAAGCGGCGGCGCCGAGTTCCGGATCCACACCGATCGCGCCCGCCACCAGCCCGAAGCAAGCCGCCAGATGCACTTCGCTGCAGTCCCGATCCATGGAATCCGCCGCTTGTTGCAGCAATTCCAGTCCGGAAACGTGCGCCGCCAGCCGCAGAAATCTGCGACCCATCGCAGCCGACCCTTCCCGCGATTCCCGCGCCGGCTTTCGCGCCCCCAGCTCGGCGTTCCATCCGAACCATTCGTCCAGGCTGCTGGGGTTCGAGCTCCGGACGCAATAGCCTGCCTCCAGCTTTCCGGTCTCTTCGAGATAGCCAATCAAGAACCGCTCGAGATTGGCGGGCGTAAGCAAACCGGCGTCGGCCAACGACTCCAGCCCGAACGAATGCGACGCCCCACCGATCGGTAGAGCGCTATCGGCAAGCTGCTGGAGATACAAGAACCCGGCCAGTTCAGGCATCCCGTCATCATAGCCCGAACCAGGCGCAGTCCCGCGCTGTCAGCGCGAGCACTCCACGCGGGCCGCCTCCGGTTGGACCGGACCAAAATCCCCGCTACGCAGAAGCAGCTCCCGCTCCTCCGGCATGAACTGCGCGGACGGAAAGTCGTACCCGCCGAGATAGCTAACCGATTCGCATTCGAGATCGGTGTCCCCTTTGCGGTGGGAATCGCAGTCCGGCGGATGCAGGAGCCCGAAAGCGTGGCCCAGCTCGTGCGCAATGGTGCCCGCCGTGGCGCAATCCGGCTCCAGGCCAACCAGGTTCGAAACCTCTTCGCGCAACAGCAGCGCCACTCCGTTGGTTCCCTGCGCCGGAATTTTAGGCAAGTCCGCGTCCAGGAAATAGAGCCAGATGTGCTGGGAATCGTCATAGGATCCACCGGTCAAGGAAAAAGCTTCGCGCATGGCGGCATTCCAGAGCGCTTCGCGATCATCCTTTCCCGCCGACGAACGATACCAGCTCTCCGGATGCCTGGTTTGAACCGTAAGCACCAGCGGGTCAGCCAATGGGAAGGTGACGTTATTCTTCAGTTCGTCGAAGTACCAGCGCTGCACCGCCGCGATGGCGCGGTGAGCGCCCTGGGCGAATTCCGGTCTGGGACTTAAGTCCGAAGGTACTAAATAAACCACCTGAAGCGTTGGGTAAGGAGGCGTCCGGATCCAGTGCCACGCCCAGATGGCCAGCAGGATGACGCCTGACAAAGGGGCCCAGGAGCGGCGCACAAACGATGATCGGCAGAAACCTTCCGAAAATCACGCGGGAGTATTTAGAGGAATTTAAAGGAAAACCAGGAGCGGGCCGATAACAAGCGGTGTGGGAGTTTTTCGGTCGAGCTTCCCGCGCTGGAACATGAGATTATTCCGCTATATTCCTAGAGCTTTCAATGGAACGCGCGCACCGGGAGCCGCCGTCCAACAGCGCCCTTTAAGCCCAAGGAACCGGCGGCGTTCCGGCAACGCGTTGATTGAGAGCGTGTTTACAATCCTGCCCACTTTTGCGCTCATTTTCGCCTTCCTCGATTTCGGAATCCTATTGTTTCGCTGGGCCACGCTGCAAAACGCGGTCCGGGAGGGATGCCGATATGCGATCACCTTTCAGACCGCCAGTGGGCTTGGCCAGGACGCTTCTATCGAGGCTGTTGTGCAGCAGTATGCCATGGGAGTAGTGAGCACCACCGACAATCCGCAGGATATTTTTGTGAAGTACTACACGACCACGAATCTGACGACGCCAATTGCAACTGGCGGCAACGTGCCTGGCAATATAGTCGAAGTCTCGGTCCAAGGCGTTGCCTGGTCGTGGATGGCCCCGCTAAGCGGCAGCTATAGCGGCAGTAATTCCTTCTTCCGCAGCACTACACCCATTGTGCTCAATGTGTTCTCATCCGACATCCTCGGCGGTTACCCGGCCGGCGTCAGTTCGGTGCAGGAGTAGGCCGAGCGACCGGATCAAACCAAGAGCGGCGCAAATCGTTAATTCTAAATAAAATCCCGCGTCACAGGCTTTGATCGCTGAGGCCCTCGAAAAAATGACCCCTGGTGGCCTAAAGGAAAATTGGCAGCCAGCCGATACAACACGGTGTGGGACTCTTGCCGGTCGATCCCACGCGTGTATTTGGGATATGAAATCACTACGCGACGTTAGTTCCGCACTTTCCGCAGCCGAGCCGGTCGACGGTCCGGGCGTTGCCTTGCGTCTGCCCGATCAAAAGCCCCCGATCTCTCGGAAACGCGCCAAACAGCGCGGCAACGCGATCCTCGAAGGCGCGCTGATCTTCCTGCCCATGCTGGCCTTTTTTCTGGGTATCGTCGACGTGTCGCTGGCGGTGTTTATCCAATCCACCCTAACTACCGCCACTCGGGAGGGAGCCCGCTTTGCGATCACGTATGGATCCTCCTACAACGGGAACTCATGCGCCACCTCACAGGCAGCGTGCATCGCTCAGGTGGTGCAATACAACGCGGTGGGGCTGCCATCCGGGCTGGCCAGCAGCTATATCACGGTTAATTATTTCGTAGCCAACAACTTGACCACGCCAGTGATGTCCTGTAACAGCGGAACATGCACCACCAACAGCATCTGCGGCCCCAACAATAACTCCGCCTGCACCAATGGGTCATTGAATATCACGATCACAAACACGACCTATCAGGCCAACGGAACAGCGGTGGTTAACAACGAGACCGTGAACTACGTGAATTCGCCCGGCAACGTGGTACAGGTTTCGGTGGCCGGCTATCCCTGGAATTGGTTGATTCCACTCAAAGGATACTCAGCAGGTACGGGAATCTCGCTCAGCGCGCAATCGGTGGACGTATTGGGCGGCCTGGCGGTCGGTTCGTCCATACCTCCAAACCCCTAAGCAAGCGAAGGCATAGATCAGGTGATCGAGATCAGGTGGTCAAAGATGCACAGCGAATTTAATAAACAGCCCCGAGTCAGAAAGCCAAGGTCAGGTAACACCATCCTGGAGTTCGCCATCGTGATGGTGTTTTTACTTCCCATGTTCGCCGGAGCGTTCACCATCGGCATGGCGTTGACGAAGTCCATCCAGGTATCGAACGTCGCTCGCGATGCCGTGGTATTGCTGGTGCGCTCCACCACCGACCCGGCGTCTGGCCTGGATTTGTCCACCACGCAGAACCAGCAGATTCTCGTGCAGGCGGCGCAAGGCCTCGGCCTGGTGTTGAGCCCCCTGAACTCGTCGGGCACCGCCGCCGTGATTCTCTCCCAGGTGGTGATGGTAGGTCCCAACGAGTGTTCCCTGGGGGGGATGATTCCCAATACTACTGCGCCCTTCTGGAACACAGGAAATTGCCCCAACTACAACAGCTATGTCTTTGAATACCGCGTGGTGATGGGGAACGGATCAAGGTGGTCCAGCACGTTCGGGAGTCCGGGCGGCGCGTTGCAGCCGAATGGAACCGTTTCAGCAGCGAACGTCGCATCGAATGCAAGCTTTCTGGCGACAAATTTCAGTTCGGTAACCGGCATGACTCTCAACCCCAGCACCTTCGCGCTGGTCGCCGAGACGTATGCCGACGTCAGCTATCTCAATTTTTTTTCGATTTTGCCAAACTCCGTCATCTACGCACGGAGCATTTCATAGCGCAGGGCGCGTAAGCGGATTTTGAGGAGGTCTCTAAACATGGCGGCACAAACGAAGCGATCGGGTGAGCGCGGATTCGCGGTCATGTTCTTCGCCACGATGTCGGCTTTTGTTATCGGCTGCGTGGGACTGGCGATCGATGTCGGGACCATTTACATGATCAAGGCACGGCTGAGCGCCGCGGTGGACGCGGCGGCGCTGGCCGCGGGGCGCTCGGTGAATCTCGCCAATACCGTGCAGGAGGCAACCTCGAACGCTCAAACCACGGCCACTCAGTTCTTCAATGCCAACTTTCCGACAGGATACTTCAACTCCCTTGGAACGCCGACCGTAACACCGAGCTTTGTTCAGGAAACCGACGGAAACGGCAATCCCAGCGGCGTGCTCGACATCCAAGTCACCGCCAGCGTAAGCGCCCCCACTTACTTCATGAACGTCTTCAACGTGCACAGCATCAATGTCGCCACCACAGGTACCGCAAGTCGGCGCGGATTGGTGCTCATGCTGGTGCTGGATCAGTCCAGTTCCATGAACACGACCACCAATCCGACGGCATGCCAGGAGATGGTTACAGCCGCCCAGAATTTCCTTACTCTGCTAAGCCCCTATGACCAGGTTGGTTTGGTGGAGTTCGACCTCACCGCGACCATGAAGGATGCGCCCACTGCGAACCACGGGGTAGGCAGCCAAATTAACACGGACATTGGCAACATAACGTGCCAAAGCAACACGAATACTATCTCGGCTCTCGAACTGGCTTATGAGCAGATCCAGAACATGGGTCTCCCCCTAGCGCTCAACACCATAGTATTGTTCACCGACGGCTCGCCGAACGGAGTCACCGCATCATTCCCCGTCCGTGCGGCCGTGGACACACGCTTCGGCCCGGCGGTAACCAACCCCGCCTCGCCCAATCAAACCGGTAACAACAGTTGTGCGGACGGCACCGGCAACACCGACGCGAACGGCGACAGCGAAAACGAACCCTGCGTAAACATGAAAGTCCTGTGCACTTCCGCTACCGGCACCATCTACGGAGCTATTTCACAGACTTCCGGTCAGGATTCTTACGGGGGCGATACTTACGGATTTTCCAGCCCGAGCTCCGGGGTTTTGTCCCAGTTCCTGCCGAACGGCGCCAACGCCCCCGATTCCATGAACCTGGGCAATTCCACCTGTAGCTACAATGGCAGCGCGCTGAGCAATAACTCCAACCCGGGTAATGCCACTGAGCGACAGTTCATTGCATACATCCCGGATACGGACGCCTACGGCAACAGTCTCCATGGCGTCACAGCGTCCGGCACCTCGCCTTACGGCTCGGTCGTCGGCGGCAAGGAGACACGTGATTTCTGGTTGTTTCAAACCAACAACGAATGCAGCCCGAACTCGAGTGTAGTTCCGAATTGCAAGAACACCGGCGGCGCATGGACGGCGGGGCTAGGTATCGGAACCGGCTCGAACTTCTTTCCAGCGGGCAACCCCTATGGATCGCCGAATGGGGCAAGCGGCCAAGGCTACTTCCGGCCTGATCAGCCGAACTCGATCGTCGCGGCATCCATGAACGGCACCATGGCGGAGGCGTACAGAGTCCGCTCGGATACCACCTATCACCCTGTTATTCACGTAATCTATCTGACCGGAAATGGAACCGATTCGGTGGATCATGAGTTCCTTCCGGTGGTAGCCAATGCGGCGCAGGTTACGCCGTTGCCTTACGACGCCACCGGAACCGAGGCGTACGCGAATCCGGCCTACCAGACGACCCAGGAAACCGGGAAGTACTTGGTAACTGCCGACAACACCCAGCTCACTGCTCTTTTCGCGCAACTCGCGAGCGAGCTCTTGCGCTTGAGCCATTGACGGACATGCACGCGATCCTGCTATTGGCGTTCCTACAGGCGCCGGCTGCCGTGACGCCGCTGCGGTCCGGTTGTTCGTCGGACGATCCGCAGGTCTCGACAATCGGCGCGGCCGACAATGTTCAAGTTGAAATGGCCCTGGCGGGCGAAGGTCCAGGGACATGCTACAAGCTTGTCGTCAACAAGCCGGGCGGGACCATTACAGGCTATGTGCTCGGCGATTCGGTCCCCGCCGTAGCGGCGTTTGTGCGATCGCGGGAAGAAGCGTCCAGGGCGGCAGCCGAAGCGCAAGCCCGGGCGGCATTAGCTCCACCGCCTAAGGCCGGCGACAAGGCTCAGGCGAAGCCACTCGACCCAGACGCGCCCAGCCACTTTGATAACTTCTCTTGGCGTGACTGGCATGGGAACCCGGGCAGCCTTTCCGGCCTGGGTGGCCGTGCAACTCTGGTTACTTTCTGGCCGCCGGGGAGTGCTCAGTCCCGGAAACAACTGAACTCCATCGATCCTCTCTACAAAGAGTTCCGCGGCAGCGGCCTGGCCGCGGTAGGCGTTAGCATGAATCCGAATACTAAGCAGATGTTTGAAGTCCTCGACGATACCAATTTCACCTGGCCCCAAATCCCCGACCAGGGCGGTCTGGCTGCTAAGTATCACGTCAACCCAAGGGTGGGAGAAACGTTCGTGCTCGATGCCTCCCACAACGTCGTGGCCGCCGGACCTATGGGGCCGGAGATCGAAAAGGCGGTTCGCCAGCTATTAACCGCTCCTGCAAACTAGGCTACTCCCCCAGTCAAAAAACAATTAACAGCCCCAACGTTCGATTCGTCTTCGGATTGTCCGGAGTGCTAAGATGGTCGCTCGGGCCACTATTCCGAAAGATGATCGGCCAAACGCTTCGGCATTATCGAATCGAAGCCAAGCTGGGCGCGGGAGGGATGGGCGTCGTCTATCGCGCACTCGATACCCACCTCGATCGGCCCGTGGCTATCAAAGTCCTGCCTGCAGCGGCGGTAGGCAACGCCGATCGCCGAGCCCGTTTCGCGCAGGAAGCCAAGTCGGCGTCCGCGCTCAGCCATCGCAACATCATCACCATATATGACGTCGACACCGGCGAGGTGGACGGCCAGCCGGTGGACTTCATCGCCATGCAATTCGTGGCGGGAAAAACACTGGACCGTCTGATCGGCCGCAAAGGCCTGCGGCTGAATGAGGCGCTGCGTTACGCCATCCAAATCGCGGATGGGCTCGCGGCCGCGCATGAAGCCGGCATTGTGCATCGCGATCTGAAGCCCGCCAATGTGATCGTGAGCGATCAGGGCGAGGTCAAGATTCTAGACTTCGGCTTGGCGAAGTTGAGCGACCCGGAAGAGCCGGATGTCTTCGCCGCCACCGAGAGCGTTCACTTGAACGCGCCCCCGCAGACCGAAGCCGGCACCATCATAGGGACCGTGGCTTATATGTCGCCCGAGCAGGCTGAGGCGCACCGCGTGGATGCGCGGTCCGACATTTTCTCTTTCGGCGCGGTGCTGTACGAAATGGTCACCGGACGGCGAGCCTTCGCGGGCGATTCGAAGCTCTCCACGCTGGCTTCGATTCTTCATAAGGACCCCGCGCCGGTGGGCCGGACCGGCCAAGTGCCGCGAGAGCTGGAGCGCCTCATCGCGCGCTGTCTTCGAAAAGATCCGCAACGCCGCTGGCAGAGCATGGCGGACCTGAAGGTGGCGCTGGAGGATTTGCTGGAGGACGTCGATTCCGGCAAAACTGAGCTTCCGGAAGCGCACGACAAAACGCACTACGGATTCCCGATCCTGATCTGGCCCGCGCTGATCGTGGTGGCACTGGCGGCGGGGGCGATCATCGGGTCTCAGACCCTGAAAGCGCCCGCGCCTAGTTTCGAGCGGCTTACTTACCGGCGCGGCGACGTTTCCTCGGCGCGCTTCTCTCCCGACGGCCAGACGGTTCTGTTCAGCGCGCAATGGGCCGACGAGCCCACTACGATCTTCTCCATGCGGCCCGGGAGCCGCGAATCGCGGTCCCTGGGGCTTCCGGAGGGACGTATTCTTTCCATCAGTTCTTCGGGCGAGATGGCCATCCTGATGGGCGATTCTCTGGCTGCCTCCGGGACCCTGGCGCGCGTGCCGCTCTCCGGCGGAGCGCCACGCGAGGTGCTCGAAAACGTGAATGACGCCGATTGGTCGCCCGACGGGTTGAACCTGGCCGTGTCGCACACCGTAGGCAACGCCAACCGCATCGAGTATCCCATCGGAACCACGCTCTATGAGAGCCAGGGATGGCCCGCCTATGACCTGCGAGTTTCGCCGAACGGCGACATGCTGGCGTTCTTCGAATACGACAACGCGGTGGGAGATTTTGCGGTCACACTCCTGGATCTGCACGGCAAGAAGCGAGTGCTGTCCCGCGGATGGAGGCCATCCGGGCATCTGGCGTGGGCGCCCAATGGAAAAGAAGTGTGGTTCGGCGGAGGCGGTAAGGAAGGCACCAGCCCCTCCTCGACACTCCACGCCGTCACCTTGGATGGGAAGGAGCGCTCCCTGGTGGCGGCGCCGGTTTCGATGGCGTTGGACGATGTGTCGCACGACGGGCGGTTACTCGCCACCACCGAGGATTCGCGCATGGGGATCACGGCGCTGCCTCCCGGCGCCAAACAGGAGAAGGATCTTTCCTGGTTCGACGTCTCCCGGATTTACGATATTTCCGCCGATGGCAAGACGATTTTGTTTGTCGAGCTGTCCTACGGGAAGCTTCGCAATGTCGCTATTTACCTGCGCAAGACGGACGGTTCTCCGGCCATCCGCCTGGGCGAGGGCAATCTGCCGGCGCTGTCGCCGGACGAAAAATGGGTGAGCTGCATTGTCAGCGACGGACCGAACACTCAACTTACTTTGTTGCCCACCGGCGCCGGCGAGCCTCGCTCCATCGGCGTGGCGGGAATCCATTATGGACGCGCCGAATGGTTCCCCGACGGCCGGCGAATTCTGTTCACCGGTAATCAGCCGAACCGTCCGGTGCGGGCCTTCGTGCAGGATATCGTGGGTGGAAAGCCGATTCCAATCACGCCGGAAGGGATCACGGGAACGCGCGTTTCGCCGGATCAGAAATATATAACCGTCGCGTCCGCCGGCAAGCTCAGCCTGTTCCCGATCGGCGGCGGCGAGCCGAAGGTGATCGCGAATATCGACCCGGATGAATCCGTCATCCGCTGGAGCGCCGACGGCCGTTATCTGTTCCTGCGGAAATCCGACAAGCCGTCGGTGCTGCAAATCAACCGGCTGGACGTGTCCACCGGGCGGTCGGAGTTGTGGAAAGAACTGAAGACCGCGGATCCGGTGGGAGTGCGAATCGGCGAAGTGGCGCTGACGCCGGATGGCGCGGCGTATGCTTATTCTTTCCAGCGCGACATCGTAACGCTCTATCTGGTCGGCGGACTCAAGTAAATTCAGCGGTGCGAGATCACCACTAGCGCGCGGGCGCGTCTGGCCACGCTTTCGAGGACGCGCTGCAGGTTTTCAGGATCCAGCGCCGCGAAACTTTCGTCCAGCACGATTACGCCGGGATCCTGCAGCAGCGCGCGCGCGATGTACAGTCGGCTGCGCTCGCCGTGCGAAAGTTGCCAGCCGGTTTCGCCCACCATCTGCAGCATCCCCGCCGGCATGCGATCCAGCAGGTCGCCCAGGCCGAGCTCACGGCAAATTGCTTCGGCTTCCGGAAGATCCCCGGGACCGGGCGCTCCGCGCCGGCCCATCAGCAAATTAAACGCGAAGGTTTCCGCCAGAACATGATTCTCGTGGAATTGCGGCGCTGCGGCGATGTGTTTGCGCCAGGCTTCCGCGCCGAGAGCCTGACGGTCGAAGCCGTCCGCTAGGATCCGTCCGGAATCCGGCTCGCGTAAGCCGATCAGCAACGAGACCAATGTGGATTTGCCTTCACCGGACGGTCCGTCGAGCAGCCAGCGGTCGCCTGGGGAGATGCACAGCGAGCATCCGCGCAGTACGGGATTGGACCGCGGCGAATAGCGGAAGACCAGATCGCGGGCATCCACATCGCCGGTTCCGTTCTCGGAGGCAGCCACATCCGGCGAGCCGATCGGCTCCGGATGCATAGCGGCGCGATACAGTACCGCGACGCGCTCCCACGCCACCGCCGCGCCGGCCAATTGCCACGCTCCGGAAGCGAACCGCCTCAGCGCGCGATACGCCAGCAGCATTCCACCGGCCGCAATCGCCATGCGCGCCGTGGAGGCGCCGCCCGCGACGAAAGCCGGCGCCAAGCCGAGCAGCCCCACCACCAGCCAGCCCCGCGGGGCGATCGCAAGCAGCGCGGTGGTGGAACGATCCATGGTCTTCGAAGCTTTGAGATAGGCTTCCAGCTCTTCGTCCTCTCCCTCATGCCACCGATCCGGCGGAAGCTGCGCCAGCCGGGTGCGATGACCCACCATACTTTCAACCAGGGCATGCGTCATGCGCAGGCGAACCTCGGTCCAAGACCGATTGCGCTGGAAGTACACCCACGCGATCGCGGCGGAGGCGAGCAGCCAGACCAGCAGCAGCCCGGATTGCAACAGTCCGCCCGCGCCGGCGCCCAACACGAAGATCGAGAGCACCAGTTCAATCACCGCCACCATGGCCAGGAATCCACCGCTCAGCGCCAGCGCTTCGACGGCTTCCGATTCGATCACCCGCCCCAGCAACTGGCCTGCGCCCTGATGACGAATGCTGTCCGGCTCCAACCGTAGCGCGCCAAAAAATAAGCGCTGCTTCAAGCGAGCGCCCGCGCCGATCGCCACTTGGCCCTGCAGCCAGGTGATCAAGACTCGAAACGGGATCAATGTGAGCAGCAGAAGCGCCCAGATTACCAGCCATCCCGAGTCGGCGCGGCGGTTGATCACGTTGCTTCCCACCACCCACCAGGCGAGAATCCACAGAACATATTGGATGGAGTGCGCCGCGGCCAGCAGCCCCAATCGCCGCAAAACGCGCGCTTGCTTTAGCTGCAGCCGGAATCCTGCCGAAGGCGGCAGCCGCAGAAGCCATATGCCGCCGATCCGTTTCTCGCTGAGCCGCTCGCGAAGAATCGCCTGCAGAGCGGCAGGGCGCTTGGACGAGGCGACTTGGGCGCGGTCCAGCAATTGGCCGATTTCCGCGAGCAGCGGCGTTTCGAAATCAGCGGCGAGCACGGAGCGCAGGGCGGAGGGTGAAAGACGCCGCTTGCTGAGATCGGGCGCGAGTACGCGTTGGCCGGGAAGCAATGCAAGAAAATTCGCACCGTCCCCGGAAGGCACGCGGAGAAGCGCGGGGCCCAGCGCCGCGAGATCGCGGTCCAGATCGGCGTAGGGAATCTCAACCGCCTGGGCCTCCAAGCCGAGTGACTGGGCGGCGATATCGAGCCATTCCGGAGAAAAACTCGACGTTGGCTTTACGTTGCGTTCCGTTTTCCCGAGACCGCTCTCGGCGGCGAATGCCGCGAGCGCCTCACCCAGACGAGATGCCGGCCAAAACAAATCGTTCATGGCTCGATCAGGACGCCATCCTGCAGCCGCACTCTGCGCCAATCGGAACTCGACCACAATCCGTCGCGGACGGCTCGTTCGGCCCGATACATCGCATAGAGACGCGAGTTCGTCTTCTCCAACAGCTCGCGTGGATTGCCGTCTTCCACCACGCGGCCGTCTTCGAGCACCAGCACGCGATCGAAGCCCACCGTCTCGGCAATGTCATGCGAGATCCAAAGCAGCGTCGCGTCCCGCCAGGCTTCCCGCGCGCGCTCGAGCAACTTGCGGCGTTCCATCGAATCGAGCCCGCGGAAAGGCTCATCCAGAATCGCCAACCGAACACTCGAGCGCAGCAGAGCGCGCGCGAACCGCACGCGCTGGCCTTCGCCACCCGAGACCAGTCCCCCGCCCTCGCCGAGCGGGGTTTTCAATCCCTCCGGAAGCCGGCCGATCACGCGGCTAAGACCCGCCGCCTCGATCGCCTCATCCACCGGAGCATGCGCTTCCGCCGCTACGCCATACTCCAGATTTTGAAGCATAGGCCGATTCCAAAGCTGCACGCCGGGATCCACCCAGGCAATATGCGGGCGTAGCGATTCGATCACCTTTTCGTCGAGCTCCACGCCATCCACAAGAACGCGTCCGCTCGCGGGCCGATACCAGCCGAGCAACAATCCAACCAGGCTCGATTTGCCAGCGCCCGATGGACCGACGATGGCGACATGCGTTCCAGCTTCAATGGCAAGATCGATGTCATGAAGTACGGAATGGCCCGATACGGTAACGCTGACGTCCTCAAAGGCGAGCGCGGCCGGGCCCGAAACGGGTTCCGAAATGGCAGCCGAGCTTGGTTTGATGCGTTCGAGCGCACCAAGAGGCTCCAGCAGGCGCAGCGTAATGTTGCGATACGAAGGGTACTGCCACGCGATGAGGGCCACCTCCTGGCCAAGCGCGGGAAGGTTGAGCGCCCAATACACCAGCAGCAAAACCGCGCCGATTTCGCCGGTGCGCGCGAGATGCGCGGCGAGCAGCCAGATCGCTAGTCCAAAGCCGGCCAGGAACTGCAGCGTTTCGAGCCCGATCACGGCGCGCTGCAGATTCAAGCCCGCACGCGCCCATTCCGTGAGCAAACTCTCATGCTCGCGCCGGACGGCCCGCTGCGCGCCGTGCGAATGAATGGCCACCAGGCCCAGCAGCGCATCCAGATAAAAATGGCTCAAGGCTCCGGCGTGAGTGCGGACGCGCAGGTCGCGCTCCCCCAACAAAGGCTGGGAAAATAACGGGATTAAAACCGCGGCTAGCGCGGCCAGAATCGCTATGGCGGCGCTGGCCGGATCAAGCCAGATAATACCCGCGGTGGTGAAAACGATCTCGAAGCTGTAGCGCAGGAGCTGGCCGCTCAATTCGGGGAGGCGGCGAATCAGGTGGATGCTGTGGCTGCGCTCCGCCATGTCGGATTTCAGGCGGCTCTGGAAATAGCGGTCTCCCAGACGTGGGATCTTGCGCAGGAACGCGAGCCGAAGCCGCACTTCCAGCCTGCGGCCCAGGCGCAGAAGGTTTCCGGTGAGCGGGATTTCGAGCAGCAGCAGCGCAACCGAAAAAATGATCAACGCCGTGATCGCGCCCATCCGCAGGCCGGGGAAACTGAGCATTCCGGCGATGTCGAGCAGCGCACGAAAAAGCATCGCTTCCACGATCACCGCGCCGCTTGCAAGCATCAGCGCGACGATGATCGCGGCCGGTGTAAAGACGCCATCCTCGCGCAGCAGGCGCAGCAGCTCAATGTCGGGCCGCGTAGAAGGCTGGCGGAGAGCCGCGACCAGTTCGGGCGACGATGGCGCGCGCCGTGGCCCGGATTTCTCACGCAGCCCATGGACGCGGACCAGAACCGCCCCACGCAGCAGAACCTGTTCGTGATCCCCGTCGGGCGTCGGCCGAACCGACCAATAGTGTTCGGGAATCGTCTCGTCATCTTCGAGGAAGCTTTCGAGCACGCGGGCCGCCTGGACGCCCGAGCGGATGGCTTTCGAGCGCACGATGGAATCGAGCATCCGGACGCCCGCATCGAGACCGGCAATCTGCCGCCAGCCGGGATTCGCAGCGGCGCGGGCGATCAAGCTCCGCGCGCCATCTCCGATTCCAAGATTTTCCATACGGCGTCTGAGCGGACCGAGGAAGCCGGCCGTACCCGCATATTCGCGCCAATCGGCCGCCGAGACGGGCATCCGGTGGATGTATAGATCCTTCAGAAAATGAGCGCTTCGAATCCAGCGGCGGCCGGTGGCGGGATCCATAAGCTGGACGAACGGGCCGTGCCGGCGCCACACGATTATGAAATGCGTCATGCCGTTTGGGAGCACCACTACGGCGATGGCGGGCAGAGCGCGAGCTTCGTCCAGAAGCACGTGATCGCGCGGCAGCATGATCTGCTCGGCCTCCAGTCCCAGCTGGTTGGCCACTTCTTCCAGCGTGTCGATGGACGTGCCGTCCACATCGGTTTGGCAGGCCTCGCGCAGCCGGCCGTAATGCACGTGGATGCCGAAGCCCCCCAGCATGCATTTGAGCGCGGCCGGACCGCAATCCAGATTAGAACTCTGGACCACCTCCGGCACGATCAGGCGTGCGCGTGACGTCATTGATTTGTTCGGCCGATGGCGCGCATTACCAGCGTGACCGGAGTGACGCGCTCGATCTCCACCGACGCTTCGGCTTCGTGGTGTCCGCCGGCGGGAGGCTGGCGCTCAGTAGCCGGCATCAGCAGCACCTGAATCTCGCCGCCCGCCGCGTCATTCGCAATGGCGCTCACCTTGGCGGGAATGACGATTCCGTCCACTTGCAGCGCCGCGGATTGGCCGGGACGCAGATGTTCCAGAGCGCGCGCCGGGAACGTCGCGACAAACAGGTTCGGCTGGATTCGAACCTCGCGCGTAGCCTCGAATTGAGGAACGCTGGAGCGGAAAAACCACCAGCCCCAGCCGATGAGCAGCGCAAAGACCAGCAGCAGCAACAGGTTCGAGATGTGGAAATCGTCGGCATCGAAGGCGCGCACAGTCCGGCTGAAAGCAATGGGACCGCTCATTCGCTAGGGCTTCCTGGGCTGGGTGGGCGCACGAATTGAGTGTAACTCGACAGTGCTCGCGAAACGGCTGGATTACGCGCGGGCGGAACGGCCGGCGATGGCTTCGATTTGGTGGATGTGATTGAGATCGTGCCCGCCCATGGTTTCGATAATGGTCCGGAAGGTCATTTGGCCTCGCTCCGGATGCGTCAGCGTTTTCGAAAGGGCGCCGGGGATCACGGAGCGTATCAAAGCCAGGTTCCATCGGCGAACAGAGGAGAACACGGCCAACGCGTCTGCGGTGCTATATGCCGAATAGGTAGCGGCCCACTTCTCCTGATCGAAGGGTTGAATCACGTGATGTTCTTCGGCCAAAGTCTGGCGAAGGCGAAAGGCGAAGGTGAGCTCGCAATCTGCCAGATGGCTGACAATCTCTTTCGCGCTCCATTTTCCAGGCGCACGCGGCTCATCAATGCGCTGAGGGCCGATTTCATCGATCAGCGTTTGGAGCTTCTGGGATGTGGTTTCAATGATGCCGAGAGGATCGTTGTTTCCTAGGTGGCTCGCGTAGGGGTTCATATTTCACCACTTTATCATTTGGATTTGGCGTTTCTGTCTGCCCGGCCAGGACCAGCAGCGCGGCCAGCGACGCGCTCTTCTGATCGGCGGTCCAAGGCGGCCCCAAGCGTGCGCTCAAGCCTGCAATCTCCTGCTGCAACTGGATCGCGCGATCTCCGAAAACCCCGCCGACGCGCTCCGCGAGGTCCCGCTCCCGAATCCCCGTGACCGGAATCTCCAGCCGCTCGCTCGCCTTCCGGAAAGCTTGACGAAAAAACTCGCCCTCGGCGGTGTGGATCAGAGCATGGGACGCGAGAATCTGTGACAACGCCGGGAGGGAACGGCCCGACGCGAGCAGAACCGCGCAGCCTGCGACGTCGTAATCGCGACGCCGTAAGTTCTCCATGATCGCGCCCATAGCCTCGAAAGCCAGGCGTTCGGAGATGGCCGAACAATCCGCCAGATATCTCTCGGCTTCGTCAAGCGTCAGCCCCTTGGCGAAATGATAAGGCTGGTTCGCACCCCGGACCTTCGGATCGGTAACGGCGATTCGCTTTCGCTCGATTACTTCCAGGGCGCCCGGATCTCCCGAGACAATCACCAAAGCACCCCAACCCGAGTGCGCCCGAATGCCGATCGCTGCACGCTGCATGCTTGGTTCTTCCTGGACGTTTCGGCCCCTTGCGTGAAATCACTCAGCTCGAAACTCGGCCATAACGCCAAACCCATTCTAGTTCAGTAGCTTGCAGGCCAGGCTCCCTGGTCAGCTAAGTGCCCAATAGGGGATTGGGAGGACGATATGAGCAGGATTGGAAAGATTGCTTGCCTCGCGCTCGCATACCCGCTGTTTATTTGCGCTCAGGATGCATCCACGGCAGGCACGCCGGTTCAGATGATAGTGACGATGGGCCACCATTATGGCCAAACGCCGCCGGCGCTCACGCGAGAGGACCTGACGGTTACCGAAGTGTACAAGCCGCTGCGGATCTCGAATTTGATTCCGCTCCGCGGCGCCGGCCTTGAACTTTTCATGCTGGTGGACGATTGCTCGAATTGCGAGCCGGGCACCAAGTTCGAGGAATTGCGGCGCTTCATCAGCGCCCAGCCGTCCAGCACTTCCATCGGAGTGGGATATATCCATAACGGACGACTTGTGGTGGTTGAGAAACCCACTCAAGATCGCCCGCGCGCCATAAAAGCTCTGAGCGCCCCGGTGGGAAGTAAGCCCGTCAGTCCGTTTGCCGCCTTGACGGAATTGATCAACAGCTGGCCGCCGGATTCGTCGCGCCATGCTGTGCTGATGATTTCGAACGGCATCGATCCCGGCCAGAACAACGAATTTAAGGACCCGTTGGTGGAGACTGCGATTGAAGCGGCCGAGCGCGGCCGGGTCACCATTTACGCGATCTACCATCCCAGCGCCGATTATGTGACCAGCGACTCTTCCAAGATCTATTCAGGCCAGATTCAGCTCGCGCACCTGGCGGTGGAAAGCGGCGGCGAGGCCTATTTCCTCGGTTTTGCGCCGCTGCCTTCGCTGGCGCCGTTCCTCGCGGACATAGCCGATCACCTTCAAAATCAATACCTGCTGGAGTTCCTCGCCGAGGGTTCGGCCGGCGAACTCGAGGACGTGAGGGTTACCAGCAAGAACCCGGACATTGAAATCGTGACGCCATCGAAAGTCTGGATTCCCGGCACGCCCGCGGATCGGAAACATACCGGCACGCACTGAAGCACTGCCATGAGAGGAATTCTCAAACTCGCGTATAAGCTGCTGGTCAACGACAAGGCGAAATTCACGGCGCTGGTCGTGGGCATTACCTTCGCCGTTTTTCTGATGATCGCGATGACCTCGCTTTTCGCGGGCGTGCTCCATCGAGCCTCGGCGACGGTAATCAATCTCGGCGCGTCGATGTGGATCATGGACCCATCCGTCCAGACGGTGGCAAACACGATTGGCATGCCGGACTACGTGCTGGACGCGACGCGGAGTATTCCTGGCGTGGAATATGCCGTGCCCGTCTACTCCGGCGGCGCCTTGGTGAAGCTCGCCGATGGCATCTATCAGTCCGTGACGGTAGTCGGGCTGGACGACACCAGCTTGTTCGGCCGGCCGCTACTCCTCGAGGGAAAAATCGAAGACATCTACGGCGAGAACGCTTTCATTGTCGTCAAGGATCCCGAATATCCCAAGCTCGGGAATCCCGGCATCGGGTCGGAATTCGAGGTGAACGAACACCGCGGCGTGATTGTGGGCATCGCGCAGGTTGTCAGCAGCGGTCTCTTCGGCGTTCCCACGCTCTACACCACGTATGAAAGAGCGCTTCAATATATCCCGAATCCGCGCTTTACCATTTCGTATGTCCTGGTGAAGGCCAAGAATCCCGCGGACGTTCCCAACATCAAGCGAGAAGTGCACTCGCTCGGGTACCTGGCATTGACGAAGGACGAGTTCATGGACAAGATATCCGACTTCTATATGTTCCAGACCGGCCTGGGGATGAACCTTCTGATTATGACCGTCATGAGCTTCATCGTCGGCCTCTCTATTTCAGGCCAGACGTTTTATACGTTCGTCCTTGAAAATCTCGAGAAGTTCGGCGCCCTCAAGGCCATGGGCGCAAAGAGCCGCGAACTGATTTTCATGATTCTTTTCCAGGCCAGCTTCACCGCGTTTACCGGCTACGGCTTGGGAATCGGACTGTGCGCCCTCACCATTGGGCTCGCCAAATTGAGGCTTCCCGACTATGCCGCGATGATCACGTATTGGAACCTCGGGCTGGCCTTCGTCATGGTTGTGATCATCGCCGCCGTTTCGAGTTATTTCGGCGTCCGAAGAGTGCTGCGAATCGAGCCGTTCGATATTTTCCGGGGTTGATATGCCAGACGTAGCGATCAGAGCAACCGGGATCGTCAAGTGGTTCGGCCAGGGCGAGGCCAAGACGCAGGCCCTGAAAGACGTAAGCCTGGACGCGAATTTCGGTGAAATGCTCTACATCGTCGGACCGTCCGGCAGCGGGAAGACGACCCTGTTGAGCGTGCTATCCGGAATTCTCAAGCCGGATTCCGGTAGCGTTTCGGTGGAAGGCGCGGACATCTGGAACCTCGGCAGCGATAAACTGGCCGATTTCCGGTTGCACAAGATCGGGTTCGTTTTTCAGGATTATCATCTGTTCCCACGCCTGACCACAGCCGAAAACGTGGCCGTTCCATTGATCCTTAAGGGAGTCGAGTGGAACCAGGCGATCGCCGAGGCGAAAAAATACCTGGATATCGTCGGTTTGAAGGGACGCGCCGATCTTCCTCCGGTGAAGCTAAGCGGAGGAGAACAGCAGCGCGTCGCCATTGCCCGGGCCATCGCCGGACAACCGGACATCCTGATCATGGACGAACCCACGGCATCGCTCGACGGCGACACGGGCCATGCAGTGGTCGGCTTCGTGAAGCAAAACATTCTGAATGAAAAGCGCTGCATCCTGATCGTCACGCATGACGCCCGTATTAATGAATTCGCCACCCGGATTTTGAAGATGGAGGATGGACGGCTCACTGGGTTCGAGAAGGGAGGCACCGAATGAGAAAGCTATTATTCGTACTATCTTTTGTCGGCCTGCTAGCCGGCTGCGTGGTCGCTTATGTGTCGGCCATCACGCAGCCTCCGCTGCCACCGGCGTTCAATCCGCCCACCAATCCTTATGCTAACGGCATCTACGCGGAGGGCATGCTGGAGAGCGATCAGACCAGCGGGGAGAACATCAACATTTATCCGGAAGTGGCGGGCACGGTAAAACAAATTCTGGTTGCCGAGGGCCAGGAGGTGAAGAAAGGGACCGTCCTGTTGGTCCTGGATGACTCGATCCAGAGGGCCACGGTTCAGCAATTGGAATCCCAGGCGCAGGCCGCTTTCACACTTCTGGGAGAACTGAAGGCTCAGCCGAGAAAAGAAACTCTGGACGTGGCGGAAGCTCAAGTCGTGTCCGCGCAGGCGGCCTTGAAGACTGCCCAGGATGAACTCGACAAACAACAGACCGCCTACGACCTGGACCCGAAATCAATCAGCAAAGACGCGTTGGACAACGCGGCAAATGCCGTCGCAACGGCGAAAGCCAATCTCGAAGTAGCCCGCAAGCAGCGCGACCTGACCAAAGCCGGCGCCTGGATTTACGACATCGATAATCAGGAACGAACCTACAACGCGCTGTACAAATCGTACTTGTCCGCGAGCGCGCTGCTTTCGAAATACACACTTCGAGCGCCCAGGGATGGAATCGCGCTGGCGGTCAACCCGACGGTGGGAAGCTTCGTTTCCACGCAAGGCGCCTACGACACGTATACGCAGGGCATGGATCCGGTTCTGGTGCTGGGGAGCCCTCACGCGCTCTTGAACGTGCGTTGCTACGTGGACGAAATTCTGGTGCCGCGGCTACCCAATCCGTTGAAAATGAAGGCTCAAATGTCAGTGCGGGGATCCACGGTCAAGATTCCGCTCGAATATGTCCGGACGCAGCCCATCGTATCTCCGAAAATCGAGCTTTCCGATCAGAGATTGGAGCGGGTGGACGTGCGCGTGTTGCCGATCATCTTCCGGGTGGAACAATCCAAGGAACTGAACCTGTATCCGGGCTTATTGGTCGACGTATATATCGGTGAATAAACCATGGCCAGAGTCTCAACCAACGCCGCTCCCCGCCTGGCGAGCCTCGCGCTTTTCGCCGGAGCGTTGCTGCTGACCGCGTGCGCCATCGGGCCGAAGTATGTGCGGCCTGCCACGCCGGTTCCGTCCGCTTACAAAGAAGCCGGAGGGCTGAAAGATAACCCTGGCTGGAAGCCGGCCGAGCCCAACGACACGGCCGTGCGCGGAAAGTGGTGGGGCAGGTTCCAAGATCCGCAGTTGAACGCGCTGGAAGAGCAGCTCAATGTTTCAAACCAAAGCATCGCCGCGGCGGCGGCCAACGTACAGGTTGCCCGCGCCATGCTCCGGGAAGCCCGGACGCAATATTTTCCCACCATCACCGCGAATCCCGGCATCACCAATTCCCGTTTGTCGACTGGGTTCGGACAAACCATCGGCGCCACGTTCAGCACGTTCTCGCTTCCGCTGGAAGCCTCCTGGGAGCCCGATTTATGGGGCCGGGTTCGAAATAACGTGAAGGCCAACGCCTTTGCGGCGCAGGCCAGTGTTGCCGATTTGGAGAATGTGCGTCTCTCCGCCCAAGCCGATCTGGCGGCCGATTATTATGAGCTTCGCGCGCAGGATGCGCTGCAGCAGCTATACGATTCCACCGTGAGCGAGTATCGAGAGGCACTCGATCTTACGCGCGATGCGTACAAAGCCGGCGTCGGCGCCGATGAAGCGGTTGCGCAAGCGGAAGCGCAATTGAAGGCGGCCGAGGCGCAGGATACGAATCTCGGAATCCTCCGCGCGCAGTACGAACATGCCATCGCGCTTCTAGTCGGCCAACCCGCGTCGGCATTTTCACTCTCCAAGGAAACCTCCAGGGTGAACCCGCCCAGCATCCCGATTGGCATTCCATCCCAGCTTCTGGAGCGACGCCCGGATATCGCGGCCGCCGAACGCTCGGTGGCGCGGGCCAATGCACAGATCGGCGTCGCGAAAACCGCCTTCTTCCCCACAGTTACGCTGAGCGCATCTGCCGGATTCCAGAGCCTCTCGATGCTTAAGTGGCTGGCATGGCCCAGCCGGGTTTGGTCCGTCGGCCCTGCTCTGGCCGAGACGATTTTCGATGCGGGATTGCGCCGGGCCACGGTGCAACAGTTCCAGGCATCCTACGATCAAACCGTCGCAAACTATCGCCAAACCGCGCTGACGGCGTTCCAGCAGGTGGACGATAATCTGGCGGCTCTCAGGATTCTCAATGAGGTCATCGAACAACAGGATTCCGCGATAGAATCGGCCGCGAGAAGCCTCGAAGAAGCTGACGTCCGCTATAGGTCGGGGCTCGATCCATACCTGAATGTCATATCCGCGCAAATCGCTTTGCAGACCGACCAGCAGGCCGCAGTGAACTTTCGAATGCAGCAAATGGTGGCGAGCGTTCAGTTGATCAAGGCGCTAGGCGGCGGTTGGGACGCTTCCACGATTCCTTCCGAGAAGGAACTGACCACGATCAGTTCTCATTGAACGCCTGGTCGGGCCGAAGCCGGGATGCCAGCACGGCCCCGACCAGCAGCAAGACGATAGAGCAGAGGAACGGGAAAACCCAACTGCCGGTGCGGTCCACCAGATAACCAAACATGGATGGCGAGACCAAGCCTGCCACGCCAAATCCGAAATTCATCATGCCGCTGGCGGAGCCGGCATAACGGGGAGCGATGTCCATAGGCACCGCCCAGATCGGCGCAACGATTAATTCCGCGAAGAAAAATGCCAGCGACAGGCACACCGCAGCCACCGCCAGATTGTGAAACAGCACCACCGGAGCCAGGAAGATGAGCGCTCCTAAGAATCCCGTCACGAGCACGGTGCGGCGGGCAAAGACCAGGCTGCCGGTCTTGTGGAGCAGCCGATCGGTAGCCAAGCCGCCCACGGTGTCGCCTATAACTCCGGCAAAGAGCACGCCTGCGGAGAACATGGCGGAGGACTGCAGGTTCAGATGATAATCCTCGAAGAAGAACACCGGAATCCAGCTAAGGAATAGCCACAGCGTCCACCCGTAGCAGAAGTCGACCAGCGTCACCGGCAAGATGCGCCTGGCCAGCCGCAACCAGGGAATGGCGGGACGCCCGCGCGTCTCAGGTTCCTTCAATGCTCGAAGGTCCGTCTCGGTGATGGACGAATGTTTACATGGATCGTTGCGGAAATACCAGGCCCAAGCCATTGGCCACGCCAGGCTCGCCAAGCCGATGATCACGAATGATCGGCGCCAGGACGCAAACAAAAACAATGCTGCCATCAGCGGCGGCGTAGCGGCATTCCCGATCCTCGAAAACGAATGCGTGATCCCTTGGGCAAATCCCCAGTCCCGCACCGGGACCCAGGCGGACATCGCACGCGTGGCGGTGGGAAACGCAGCGCCCTCGGCGAAGCCCAGCGCCAGACGCACCGCGAAGAGCGACGCGAACCCGCCGGCCGCGCCTGTCAGCATGGTGGAAACGGCCACCATTGTACAGCATGCGCATAGTGTCAGCCGAGGTCCGAACTTGTCGCCGATCCATCCGCCGATGAGCTGAAACAGAGCGTAGGGAATCGCGAAGGCCGAAAACGCCAGCCCCAGCTCCGTATTGCTAATCCCGAGATCCGCTTTGATCAACGGAGCCGCGGTCGCCAGGTTTACACGGTTTACGAACAGGATCAGATAGAGGATGCACAGCAGCGAGAGAACGGTTCGAGGTGCGCTCAGCCACCGCGGAAACGCTTGGATCACGCCGGTACGCTGGGCGCGCTTTTGATTTGAGTTCGGTACAGGATCCGGCGCGAGTCGGGATCGAACGAATCGCGCCGATGCATGCTGCATCGGTTATCCCATAAGACCACGTCGCCGGGTTGCCAGTGGTTGTACCAGGTAATCTCATCGCGCGTGGCGTACGACCACAGTTCATCGAGCAATGCTTCCGATTCGCCCAGCGGCAATCCGCCAATGTACGCGTTGCGACGCCGGCCGAGATACAACGCGCGCCGGCCGGTCTCCGGATGGACCTGGACCAGCGGATGATAGACGCCGGCGGACGACGTGGGATCGTCGCTAGCCGTCAGCCCCTGGCGCACATAGCCGCCGCTGTTGTAAGTAGCGTCATGTTTGAGCGTGAGATCTGCCACGCGTTGTTTCAAAGGCTCCGGCAGGGATTCGTACGCGCTATACATGTTGCAGAAGTGCGTGTCGCCTCCCGTGGCGGGGACCTCCAGCGCATACAGCATGCTGGCTTTGGGCGGGCTCTCGAGATAAGACATGTCGGTGTGCCACACGGCCTCGCCGGCGCCCAGGCTGCCGATGGAGATCCCGCGTTCAATCACATTCGAAACCACGTAGATTTCCGGATGTCCGTCGACGAAGCGGCGGCCGGTCTCCTGCACCGGCGCCCAATCCAGTTCCCCGAAGCGTCGGCTGAATCGAATAAGGTCTTCGATGGAGAGGCGCTGGCCGCGAAATCGAAGCGCCAGATGATCCAGCCACGCGCCGTGAATGAGGTTGAAGCCCTGATCGTCCAGATTTTCGAGCCCAACATTCTCGACGTCGGCCCCCAGCGCTCCACCGCTGGGGATGATTGTGAGGGTGGATGCCTTCACCGCGTCGCCTAACATATCAGACGCGACGATGGCGGTTCAAGCCCCGAGCGCGGTACGCATGCTGGTATCGCCGGGGTTTTCGCGCTCAAAAGCCAGAAGCGCAACCTTGAGAGGAGAGGTCCGAATAGGACTGACACGCCAGTGTTCCGTAACCGGCAACGTGCTCTGATCGATCTGCCTCCAAGGCTCCCCGCTCAGGCTGCGCTGATCGATGCGCGCGATCTGATCTTCAATCCGGACGCGCAGGTCCTTGGTTTCAAACGTCACATTGTTCATGCTTTATTGTCCCACGCGGGACATCAAACGCGCTTTCTGTGAGATGTTTTGGTCCCAAAGCTAAAGCGGCCGCCATGGCGGGTGCGCGGGCCGCGTTCCTGCAATGGGGTCGAAACGCCACTTGAAGCGCGCGCCGGTTCCTGTTCGATCCCAGACGGCACCGGGCGGCGCGTCAGTTGCAATTCCAGCAGCCGCTCGATTTTCCGGATCTCGCCCTGTTCGCCCGGAGTGCTGAACGTGGATGCAGTGCCGCGCAGCCCCGCACGGCCCGTTCGGCCGACCCGGTGAATGAAATCCTCGGGTATGTGCGGCAGATCGTAGTTCACCACGTGCGCGATCCCTTCGACGTGCAACCCGCGCGCCGCGACATCAGTGGCCACCAGAACGCGAAAGCTGCCTTCCTGGAACCCGCGCAGCGCCAGGTTACGCTGCGATTGCGTGCGGTCTCCGTGAATGCTGGTGGCTTTCGATCCGCTGCGTACCAGCTTCTTGGCCAGGCGATCCGCGCCATGTTTCGTACGCGCGAACACCAGGAACGAACCGCGCTCTTCCTGGAGCATCCGCTCCAGCAGGCCCAGCTTGCGGTCATGCTCCACCTGATAGAGATGCAAATCCACGTGCTCGGACGGTTTTGTCGTCGAACCGATCGCCACGCGCACCGGGTTCTTGAGATAGGTGCGAATCACATTCGCAACCGACGATTCGATGGTGGCCGAGCAGAAGATAGTCTGGCGCTCGGCGGGCAAGGTCGCCAGGATTTTCTTGATGGTGGGCAGGAAGCCCATGTCGAGCATCCGATCGGCTTCGTCCAGAACCAGAGTATGGGCGGCGCCCAATTTCACCAGCTTACGGTCCAGGAAGTCGGAAAGCCGGCCGGGAGTGGCAATGAGCACTTGGACACCCTTGCGGATCGCCAGCAGTTGTTTCTGTTCATTCATACCTCCGACCACAGCGGCGGCACGGATGCCGGTTCCCGTGGCGAGTTGCGAAAAGGCCTGGCTGATCTGGATCGCAAGCTCGCGAGTGGGAGTCAGGATCAGCGCGCTCACGCCAGGGCTTGGAGCTTTAATCAGCTTCTCCAGAAGAGGCAGCAGGAAGGCCAGAGTCTTGCCGGTGCCGGTTTGGGCCGTAATCACGAGATCATGGCCGGCGAGTTGTTGTGGGATGGCCATGGCTTGCACAGGCGTCGGCTGGACGAATCCATGTTGTGCCAAGTTGGCCTGCAAGACAGGGGAAAGGGGGAGTTCAGTAAAGTTGTTCATTCTTAAGTTGAGAGACGGGAATCAGCGGGCCGGACAGGAACGTAAACGAAACGGTGGGCGCGATTTGACTTCCAGTACATTCCTACTATAGCGCGTTTTCACGAGAGCCTGCGCGAATCCTTTCCCGTTCGGCGGCATCTTAAAGCGCATGAGCACAGCAACTCAGTCCCATGCAGACGTTTCAAAACTGGATCACCAGTTAAATCAGGCAGTTTTAGTAGGTGACATCCTGGGCGCTTTTGACAAATTCTATGCGGACGACGTGGTCATGCAAGAGAACGATGCCGAACCGATCTCAGGCAAAGCCGCCAATCGTAAGCGTGAAGAAGATTTCGTGAACTCCGTGGAACAGTTTCACTCGGCGAAACTGCTCGGGGAAGCCGTGAACGGCGATGCGTCGTATTCAGAATGGCTGTACGACGTGACCATCAAGGGCGCTGGACGGGTGAAGATGGAGCAAGTTGCCTCGCGCCGTTGGAAGAACGGTAAAGTATCGCACGAGCGCTTTTACTACAAGGGCCACTAGGACGAGCGCACCGGAGTGATGTGCGCGCACACGGCCAGCCAGCGGCCCTGGCGACGCGCCCAGGCATCCGTGTAGCGGTTCGACCTGGTCTGGCCGTCGTGTAAGGTGTAGGTTGTTCGGGCGTGGATCAGTGCGAAATCACCCAGCACGCGAATTAGCACGTCGTGTACCTGCAGATTCGAAAAGCTGACGGGCGTCGCGCTGAACTTCAAAAACTCGGCCCGCTCGAGGAACGCTCCATCGGGCCTGCAGCACACAAAGTCGGCGGCGAGATGGCGGTCAAACCAACCGACGTCGGACCCTTGGACGGATCGAAGATAATCTCGATTCAGCGCGTCGAGTTCTCTGAAATCCGAACCGGCCGTTTGTTGCTCAGTGGCGGTAGCGGGATTCATGGATAGTCCTTTCAAGGCTGGAGCTCGGGGCTCCCCAGGCGACGTAAAGTCGCGTAACCATTAGATTAACCTCAAGATTAACATCGCCGATTTGCGCCGGCCTCTCGCTTCGGGCGATAATGCGTTGGGTCCCTGTATTTCCCATGTTGGGCCAAACCATCCTGCATTATCAGCTTATCGAAGCCATCGGCGCCGGCGGCATGGGGCAGATCTATAAGGCGGAAGATACGCGCTTGCACCGTATCGTGGCCTTGAAAGTGCTTCCGCCGGGCTTGGCCGCCGATCCCGAGCGCCGCAAGCGTTTCCTGCAAGAAGCGCAAGCCGCTTCCGCGCTGAATCACCCCAATATTGTCACGCTTTTCGATATCGTCTCGGATGGAGACACGCAGTGCATCGTGATGGAATACGTTCCGGGAAACACGTTGCGCGCCGTGATTCCGCAGGGTGGTTTGGCCGTCCCGCAGGCCCTCCAATATGCGACCCAGATTGCCAGCGCTCTGAACGCCGCGCACGCGGCCGGCATCATCCATCGCGATCTCAAGCCTTCCAACATCATGATTACGCCCACCGGAATCGTGAAGATTCTGGATTTCGGCTTGGCGAAATGGGTGAATCCGAGCCCTTCTTCGGAACAACCCACCATCGAGCAGACGCAGCTCACCCAGGAAGGCTCGATCCTCGGCACCGTAAGTTATATGTCGCCGGAGCAGGCCGAAGGCAAACGCGTGGACGCGCGCTCCGATATTTTCTCGCTGGGATCGGTGATGTACGAAATGGTCACGGGACGCCGTGCTTTTGAAGGATCATCGGGAATTTCGACGCTTTCGGCGATTCTGCGCGACGAGGTGCAGCCCATTTACGAGCTCGCGCCCGAAGTTCCGCCGCTGTTCGAGCAAGTGATTTTGCGGTGCCTCCCGAAAGATCCGGACGCGCGCTGGCCGTCCGCCAAGCAGATCGAATCGGCGTTGATTACGCTGCAGCGGCAGCTTGATCCATCCGGTGTGTATGCGCCGCCCTTGTCCGCCAGCTCGGCCGAAGTTAGCCCGATCCACGCAGCCGCGCCGGTTGGCCCGTCCCGTGTTCAGGCTGAAGCTCGCGTCGTGCCGGAGCTGCGTAGTCCACCGGACGGCGTCGCAAAAAACTCCACACCCAAATCCGCTCCCGCGCCGCCCGTCTCGGTGCCTGTTGCGTCAAAGCCCGCCGGGCCAAAACCTGCGCCTGCGAAATCCTCACCCTCGAGTACGCTGGTGTTGCTCTTGCTTCTCCTGGGCGCCGTTCTGGTAGCCTCGGCCGGAGCAGGAGCGTGGTACTGGTGGAAAAGCACTCATCGTCCGGCGCCTCCATACCAGGCTGAAGTGGTGTCGCCGCCAGCGACCACCCCAGCCCCGGAGAATCCCCCGACCCAGACTGCTCCGGTAACTCCGCCTGAAGCCACGCCCCCAGCCGATGCTTCCGCGCCCCCGGCCGACGGCTCCGCGCCCGCGCCGAAGCACAAGAGTTCTGCATCTAAGAAGTCCCCGATGCCTCCCCCCCAATTCGCACCCGTTCTGCCGCCGCCCGCCGTAGCTCCGCCGCCCAAGGTCGACGTGCTGCCTCCGGCGGCTCCTCCGAAGACCGCGCCAAAAACGGCTCCCGTTGTAATTACGCCTGTCACCGTCACTGATGCTCTGCCCTTCCGCATTGCGCTGGCGCAGGACGTCCAGGCGGATTCGCTGGAAGGCCAGGCGCTGGTTTTTACGGTGCTGGATGGTTTCCAGATTGGCGGCAAGACCGTGATCGCGAAAGGCGCCAAAGTCACCGGCGTCGTCGCCAGCGAAAAGGGCAAGAAAAAGTTCCTCGGAATCGGCGGAGGCAAAATGACCTTCGAATTGCAGCGCGTTGAGGCCGTTGACGGTAAGAAACTGAATGTTCGAGCCATGGCCGGACGAGCGAAGGAGGGGCCCACCACGCGCCCCTTCGATACTGGCAGGAGTTCCAGGCGCAAGGGCTTGGCCGCCGAGCAAGGCACGGAGTATATCGCTTACATCGACGGCGATCAGATCGTAGGCGTCCGCAAGTAGACCGGCTCGGCATTCATCCGAAGTTCATCGGAAACAGCCATCATAGTAGGTGGCGGCTGCGTTGTCAGTCCACAATTCCCTCGGAGTGCTCTCTATGTCTGCAACCATACCCACTGAACCAACCACCGATTCCCGGATGCCTTTATCCGACGGCGAGTTGAAGAAGATCAACGCCTATTGGCACGCCGCCAACTACCTATCGGTCGGGCAGATTTACCTGCTCGACAACCCGCTGCTCACTGAGCCGTTGCGCATCGAGCACATCAAACCCCGCTTGCTGGGCCATTGGGGCACTACGCCGGGTTTGAATTTCGTCTACGCGCACGCCAACCGGGTGATCAAGAAATACGACCTGAACATGATTTACATATGCGGGCCCGGACATGGAGGCCCGGGAATGGTGGCGAATACGTGGCTGGAGGGATCGTACTCGGAGTTCTACCCGAACATCGGGCAGGACGCCGAAGGGATGCAGCGCTTGTTCAAGCAATTCTCCTTTCCCGGGGGCATTCCCAGCCATGCCGCCCCCGAAACTCCCGGCTCGATCAATGAGGGCGGCGAACTGGGGTACTGTTTATTGCACGCTTACGGCGCGGTGTTCGACAATCCCGATTTGATCGCCTGCTGCGTGATTGGAGACGGCGAATCGGAGACCGGCGCACTGGCCACCAGCTGGCATTCTAATAAGTTTCTCAACCCGGTCACCGACGGCGCGGTGATTCCGATCCTGCATCTGAACGGCTACAAAATCGCCGGCCCGACCGTTCTCGCGCGCATCCCGCGCGAAGAGCTGGCGGAATTGCTGCGGGGATACGGCTACCACCCGTATTTTGTAGCCGGCCACGATCCGGAGCCGATGCACCAGCTGATGGCCGCGACGCTCGAAACCGTCCTGGAGGAAATCCGCGCGATCCAGAAGAATGCGCGCGAGCACGGATTCTCCGGACGCCCGCAATGGCCCATGATCGTGCTCCAGACGCCCAAGGGCTGGACCGGTCCCAAAGTGGTGGACGGTGTCGAGATCGAAGGCACTTTCCGCGCGCATCAGGTTCCGCTCTCGGAGCTCGCTACGAAACCGGAGCATCTCAAGATGCTCGAAGACTGGATGAAGAGCTATCGTCCCGAAGAGCTGTTTGACGACCGGGGCGCGTTCATACCGGAATTGCAGGAGCTGGCGCCGAAAGGCCCGCGCCGGATGGGCGCAAATCCGAACGCCAACGGCGGCCTGTTGTTCAAAGATCTGCGGCTGCCCGATTTTCAGGCCTATGCCGTCGCGGTGCCCAAGGCCGGAAACGTAACAGCGGAGGCCACGCGTGTGCTCGGATACATGCTCCGCGACGTCATGAAGTTGAACGCCGCCTCTCACAACTTCCGGGTTTTCGGCCCCGATGAAACGGCTTCCAATCGCTTGGGCGCCCTGTTCGAGGTGACCAATCGAACTTCCACCGCCATCATCCTGCCGAACGACGAGAATGTCGCGCCGAATGGCCGCGTGATGGAAGTGCTGAGCGAACACATGTGCCAGGGCTGGCTGGAAGGCTATCTGCTTACCGGCAGGCACGGATTCTTTTCCTGCTATGAAGCCTTCATCCACATTGTCGATTCGATGTTCAACCAGCACGCCAAGTGGCTGAAGGAATGCCACGGTATTCCGTGGCGTCGGCCCATCGCATCGCTCAACTATCTGCTTACCTCGCACGTCTGGCGTCAGGATCACAACGGCTTCAGCCACCAGGACCCCGGTTTCCTCGATATCGTGGTGAACAAGAAAGCGGACGTCGTCAGGGTCTATCTGCCGCCCGACGCCAACTGCCTCCTGTCGGTAGCGGATCACTGCCTCAGGAGCCGGGACTACATCAACGTGATCGTGGCTGGAAAGCAGCCCGCGTTGCAGTGGCTTGATATGCACGCCGCCATACGGCATTGCACCACCGGGATCGGCATCTGGGACTGGGCTGGAACCGACCAGGGCGGTGAACCGGATGTCGTGATGGCCTGCGCCGGCGATATTCCCACTCTGGAAACGCTGGCCGCTGTGGATCTGCTTCGCAAACGCATACCGGACCTAAAGATTCGCGTCGTCAACGTCGTGGATCTGATGACCTTACAGCCGCAGAGCGAACATCCGCACGGCCTCCCCGACGCGGATTTCGATGCCATATTCACTCTCAACAAGCCGATCGTATTCGCGTTCCACGGCTATCCCTGGCTGATCCATCGGCTGACTTACCGGAGAAACAATCATGACAACATGCACGTGCGCGGCTATAAGGAAGAAGGCACCACCACCACGCCTTTCGACATGACGGTGCTGAACGACATCGACCGTTTTCATCTGGCCGGCGATGTGGTGGATCGCGTCCCGCGCCTGCATGGAATCGCGGGGCACGAAAAACAATGGCTGCGCAACCGGCTGATCGATCATAAGCTTTACATCAGCAAACATGGCGACGACATGCCTGAGATTCGCGACTGGCATTGGCCGGCCTGATGAAGATCCTCGTACTGAACGGGGGATCCAGCAGCATCAAGTGCCGTCTCGATGAGCTTGGGGCCGAGCAGCCGCCCAGCGCGCCGCCGCCCGCTCTATGGGAACGGCATGTGGATTTGCACGCCGGGTCCACGATCGCCGCGCTGCTTGAGCCGGTGCTGGCATCGCTCCCGGCCAAAGCAGATATCGTTGGGCATCGCATCGTGCACGGCGGGCCGCGCTATCGCGAAAGTACTTTTCTCACCGCCGACGTACGCGCCGCGATCGCCCAGGAAGTCGAATTCGCTCCGGCGCACAACCGCTTCGAACTCGAAGCCATTCAAACCGTGGACCGCGTGCTTGGCGCGAACATCAGGCAAGCCGCGGTCTTCGACACAGCGTTTCATGCCACGCTCTCGCCCGCTGCTTACACTTATGCGGGGCCGTATGCCTGGCTCGAACGCGGCATCCGCCGCTACGGATTCCACGGCATCAGCCACCAATATGCCGCGCATCGCGCCGCGGACATGCTGGGACGGGAGCCGCGCGGGCTTAAGCTGGTGACCTGTCACCTTGGCAACGGCGCATCGCTTGCAGCTATCCAGGACGGCAGGAGCGCCGACACGACCATGGGATTTACGCCGCTCGAGGGCCTGATGATGGGCACGCGCTCGGGTTCGATCGATCCGGCAATTCTGATTTACCTGATTCGCCACGAGGGTTTTAAGGCCGAGCAATTGGATCATCTGCTGAACCAGGAGTCCGGGCTGCTGGGCGTGTCCGGAGTGTCAGGCGACATGCGGGAAATCTTGAGCGCCGTCGAGACCGGAAACGAGCGAGCGCGGCTGGCCTTTGATGTCTACGCGCACCGGCTTACGCGCGAGGCGGGCGCGATGATCGCGGTGCTCGGAGGCGCGGATGCTATCGTCTTCACGGGCGGCGTGGGCGAGAACTGCCCGCCGTTACGTGCCAGGGTGTGTTCGCAGCTCGGTTTCCTGGGGCTCCACCTGGATGATGCCAGAAATAACGCGGCAGTCCCGGACCAAGACATTTCCGCGCCGGACTCCGAGGTCAAGGCACTCGTGATTCGCGCCCAGGAGGAATGGCAAATCGCGCGCGAGTGTCGTCGGCTGGCGCAGGCCGGGGCTTAAGATCGGGGTGGGGCGGTCCGTAAACGCTGATGGAAACGGCTCTGCGTGACCCAGTTTCCCAGAACGCCGTATCGGGGGAGTTCGGGGCAGCTATTTTCGAGATTAGGCGAGCGCCGAGTGCATGGGCCTTCGTCTTGCCGTTGGGCTTCCCAAATGAGCGCTTCGTCGGTAAACTGAAATCAAGGGGTGAGAGCCATTGCAATCCGCCGAGCCCCAATCTGCAGCCGCCACGATGCAAACAGAACGAGAAAGGTTCGCACTCCAGCGCATTCAGGACACGGAGCGCCAGACTCTTGCGTCGGCGGTGCCACTTTACCGGGGTGCCGGCCACCATCGGTCGCCCAACCTCATCGGGACTGGGTTCCAGGTGCATATCGGTACGCGGAGGATGTTGTTGACGGCAGCGCACGTGGTTGCGTGTTTGGAGAGCGAGCATTTTTACATTCCATTTGGCAATACAGTGAGGCCATTCGACTGCAGAGTAGCTCGGATAGGTAGTTCGGACGGGAATCGACACGACGACGAAGTTGACTTGGCTCTTATCGATCTCGATGAAGAACAGTCGAACCGGCTTTCCAGATACACTTGTATCCAAATCGCCGAAATGGAGTTCCCTTCCTTTCGAAATGACCCGCAGGCACTATATTCATTCATCGGCTATCCAGCGAGCAGGAACAAAGCTAAGTATCGGGCTACAGAGGTAGCGCCGATCCTCGCACGGTTCCGGGGAACGCCCATCGCAGTCGATGAGTACCGCGAATTCGGTCGCCCGTTCGAGACACATTTGATCGTCGAATTCGATGGGAAATCCGTAAAGGGACCGAATGGTTCAGATTCCGCCAAGCCCGAGAGGATTGAGCGGCGGTCCAGTATGGATGCTTGGAAGCGCTCCAGAAATCGTGGATGGCTTGCCCAGACCGCTCCTTGCTGGCATGGCGATCGAGAATAAGCCTGGCGGGCTCGTGGCTGTGCGAACGTGGCTGCTCTTGCAGATCATCCGGACGATCCACCCAGAGCTAAGGGAACTGATAGAGGCATTCCCGGGGTTCCAGATGAATACCCCAGATCCGGTTCCCGTCCGCCAACTGGTTCTCACTCGACGCTAAGCCTCAACTAGGTCCGCGGATATTATCGAGAAAGCACTTCGTGGCTGGGGAACTGGCGTCAATACCGCGAACTCCGGATGTGGAAAATCCGGGGAGAACCCTTTGCAACGCCGGTACTGTGGTGCTGGCCTTAAGTTAGCGCTCGTGAGACGGTCCCCCATGACCGCGCCGCACACCGCGCCGCACACCCCGTCGCGCTCCGGCCAACATAGCTGGCCGACGTTGGCGTCGGCCGCGGGCGAGGGCGCCCGCCCCCACTAGTCGCCGGCGGATTTGACTTCACTCACCTCATGCGCGGCTCCACGCCGTTCGCGGGGCAGGCGCAAACAGAAGCGCGCGCCCGGGCCGTCGCCATCCGCCCACATGTCGCCGCCATGGTCAAGCAAGGTTTGGCGCGATAGAGCCAAACCGAGCCCCAGCCCGTTCTTTTTGCCGGCGGTCACGAAAGGCTGGAACAAGCGCCCGCGCAGCGCCGGATGGATGCCCGGGCCAGTATCCTCCACGCGAACCAGAATGTTGTCCACGTCGGTCTGGGAACGAATCAGAATGGTTCCGCCGGACCGCATCGCCTCGATAGCATTTTCGAAAAGATTCGAGAACACCCGCTCCATCCGCGCGCGCTCCATCGGGCACTCCAGATTTTCCGGGACTTCCGCGATCAGCTCCACCGCTCGCCGGTCCGCGGGCAGCGTCACCGAGGCCCAGGCGGCCGTGATCACCTCCCGGACGCAGCACATCTCGCTGGCTCCCGATTGTCCCCGCGCCACATCCAACAACTCCTGGAGCATATCCTGAATGCCTCGCGAAGCGCGATAAATATTTCTCGCCAGCCGCTTGGTTTGTTCTTCGGAAAGCTGGCTATCCACCAGCATTTCCGCTCCCGCGTAAATGGCCGCGAGCGGATTGCGCAGATCGTGAACGATGGAAGTGGAAAGCTGTCCGATGGTGGAGATGCGTTCGTGGCGAATCAATTCTGAGCGCGCCCGCCGGATGGATTCGCACATGCTCTGGAACGTTTCCGCCAACCGGCCCAGCTCGTCCTGGCTGTGGACGTTGATGTGGTAATCGTAATTCTCCTGGCCGATCTCCGCCGCCGCGCGGTCCAGTTCCGCCACCGGCCGCATGATCTTGCGCGCCACCAGGTAGGTAACGCCCAGCGAGGCGATCAATGCCAGGAGCCACAGCGCCAGCATCTGACGGCGCAAAACCATCAGGCGCTCGCGCGCGCCGGCCAGGGATCGCAGGATGAATAGCCGCCCCACCGGCGCGCCGCTTACATCCGGCAGCGGAGTTGGCAGCGCGAGGTAATCCGAGATCTGTGAGGCGCTGGGATTCTTCATCAATTGCGGTACGATCGTCGCGCCGTCAACGGCCGATAGCGTGGATGCCAGCACGCGGTCGCCCGACACAAATACGTACTCGCTTCCGCCGGTGGAATTCTTCAGCGTCCGCGCGACTCCTTCATCCACCTTGTAGCCGGCCACCAAAACGTTGAGCAGCGCCGGACCATCGGCGGATTGAACGTACACCGGGGTGAGCACCACCTGGAACAACTGATCGCCGCGTTCCACGAAGCCCGAGGCCTGCTTGGGGAAAAGCGAGCGCGCCACGCGCACAATAGGCAGGTCGTCGCTCGAAACCAACGTAGCCGGCGACCCCAGGCTGGCGATCACCCGGCCCTGCGCGTCCGACACGAGAAAAAACGCATCCTCCGGCGAGACCTTGGACCATAGTTCAGCGGCTGTGTCGCGGATGGTGGCCTGGTCGCCGGTGCCGAATGCCCGCCGCACGTCGGACATCGTGCTAAGGACCAGGCTGACCGAAGCCAGCAGGTTGGCGCGCGCTTTCCACAAGGAATCGTAGGCTCGAAAACTGGCTTTGGCTTCCGTTTCCACGCTGGCGTATGTCGTGCTCACGACATTGCGCTCCACCAGCCAGCCGGTGATCGCGAAGGTCAGCGTGATCACCAGCGACGTCGGAATCAGGATCTTCCACAGCAGGGAAAGTCGCGAAAAGTTCACGGTTTCGTTCCTGAGTAGGCGCCCGAATCCGGGATCGGCCTATAGTCTCTTCCGTATTTGTTCTTGTGAGGAACCTGGAGATAGCCGCTTTCGGACACGGATATGGGCGCGAGCTGAACCTGGTCGCCGGATACTTCCACGAGTCGGGAGAGAGCGTTCAGCGTTTGCTCAGTGGCCCGTTCGTGAAAAACGTGCAGGCGGTACGAGCCGGGCGGCACACCCGGGATACTGATTTCGCCGATTTGGTTCGACGCGGCGAAATAGGGCGAAGCGAGCACCACAATCACGGCGCTCATGGCCGGATGAATGTTACAGAACACGCGCACCACTCCCTCGCGGCGAAAAGCGATGGCGCGCGTGGTGCCAGGCGCATAAAGCCCTATATCGAAGATCTGTCCGTCATAATTCGAGAAAGCATTATGGAAAATAGGATCGTAATTCGGGAAGTTTACCACCGTTCCGATCAGAATCGGAAGCACGTGCGGTGAGAACGTTTTGTCCTTTTGGATCATCTGAGCGTGCAGCGTTTTCGCGGGCATGATCGGCGCCGCGCCGGCCGGATCCAGCCAGACTACTACACCCGAGTAGTCGCGGTGTTTTCTGACGTTTGGATTTTGGGAAAGCGCGAGCTCCACGCGGCCATTGACGGTCGCGGCCATGCTCGGCGCCTGGAAAGCCAGGACGGCCATGAGGAACCGAGGCAAATGGATTCTAGAAAAGATAGGCGATCCCCAGATCATAGTGATCGTTCAGCCGGTTGCCGGTCTGAAGATACAGCGTCCGCACCTGCCCGCCTTCCAGGCTCACTATCACGTTGGGAGCCAGACGGTACATTGCGTTTGCGAAATAGGCTTGATTTTTTCCGATATAGCCCGGCATAAGATCCGAGTTTCGATCGTCCTGTTGGCCACCGTAGATGTCGAACGCCAGGCGGGCCGTTACAGGAAACCTCAGCTGGGCCCAGCCACCGTTGCTCCCAACGGACTCAAAGCCTCCCCACGGAGTGTAAGCGTAACCCTGCGGTAATCCTCCCAGAACCGCGACGTTGCGGCCGTGGAAGTACATTCCGGAAAACTCGACCTTACTGAAGGGGCGGAAAAACCAATCGAGCGAGTAGATGTTGGATGGCAGCGGATATTCGCCGATATGATTTCGGTTCACATGCAGGCCGCCCGCGATCTCGATCCGGGAGCTCTCGCCCCAGCGGCGCCACAGCATCAACCGGGCTTCGGCGCCCGGGTCCGAGTTCTCGGATTGCTGATTAGCCGGCGGCCCGGTGTAGGAGTAGAAATCGCTGGGCGTATCCAGCGTGGTGGTTTGAAATACGCCGGCTTGCGCGGTCAGGCCCGCATCGCTTCCCAGAGAAATCCTCTGCTCCAGGCGCACCTGCGGCTGCCAAAGCCACAAATTTCCGGACCCGGTGAGTGGCGAAACGCCCACCTGAGCCAAAGAATCGGGATCGCGGGGCGAGATGATGGGCTTCTCCTGTCCCACCAGAAGGCTGGTGCTGCCCCAGTCCAGAGTAATATCGGCGGTCCGCAATCGCGCCAGGTGAGCAATGGAGGCGGTCGAGCCGCCGTAGAAATCCACGTACAATGATCCGCTGATCTTGCCTCCCAGGAACGTCGCCGGGCCGTTGTAGAGCAGCCCGAGCGTGGTTTGCGCGAGCGTGGCGCCGCCTGTGGATACGCCCGTCATGAGAGAGGCGAAGGCCGGGTTTTCCACCTGGCTGTTGTAGCGTCCATTCGTGTAAGCGTTGAAGAGCGCCATGCCCGTGATGGTCAGCGGGAATTTTTGCGAAGCCTCCACCTTCGTTTGCGCCAGTTCGTCGATGCGGTTTTGTTGAACCGCCGCGTTTTCCTGGGCGGTGGGTGCGGCCGTGGCAGCGGTCTCCGGTCCCGCTGCGCTGGGCGGCTTGTCTGCGGCCGCCAGCTCTTGCCGTAACGCGTGGATTTCCTCGGTCAGCGCTTGATTATCTTTCTCCAGGCGGTCAAGCCGCTCCAGGATTTGCCGCATTTCCGGCGTGTCCTGGGCGCGGGCGTTGCCCACCGCGCACCACAGCAAGGCGGCCGCTAGAGGAAGTGCACAACAATTTCTAGTCGGGTTTGAAGTCATCGATTAGCTGCTCCAGCTTGTCCCGCACTAGAGCGGGTGAATAGGGCTTCGCGAACACAGCGTCCACGCCGCGGCGGCGCAGGCGCTCGGGAACATCCGGTTCGGTAGAGCCCGTAATTACCATGATAGGAAGGCTGGCATGGTTCGAGTCCGCGCGAACGCGGTCAATCAACTCGTATCCATCCATTCCCGGCATATTCAGATCCGTCACCATGGCTCCGATCGGATGCGCCTGGCTACGGAGCAGTTCCCAGGCCTGTTCGCCGCTGGATGCGGTGATGATCTTGACGTTCCACATCGAGCCGAACAGGATTTCGAGCGTGGCGGCGCAAAACTCGGCGTCTTCGACGATGAGGACCACCCTCGGCATCGTCCTCATTATCTGGTGCGCGCCCTCTCAAGTCGTCCAAACATTTGTAAAAGATTTGTAAAACCACCGGAAGCCCGAGGTCCTCGCGCTCAGGGCATGAATCGGTACCCCACGCCATGCACCGTCAGAAAATGGCGCGGCGAGTTCGCGTCGGCTTCCAGCTTCTGACGCAACCGCACGACATGCGCATCCACGGTGCGGGTATTGGGAAACGATTCGTAACCCCACACGGAATTG
Source organism: Terriglobia bacterium (assembly GCA_963786745.1). Taxonomy (GTDB): domain Bacteria; phylum Acidobacteriota; class Terriglobia; order Bryobacterales; family Bryobacteraceae; genus Palsa-89. Next base: position 240,564 of record CAWBAE010000001.1, read on the forward strand.
AGGATCATGTCGCGCGTAAGCGGCCGGTCCGGATTCTGGAGAAAGTAAGTCAGCAGGTTATATTCGGCCGGCGTCAGCTTGAGCGGTTCGCCTTTCTTCGATACCACGCGCCGTTCGAAATCCACCGCGATCGCTCCAAACTGAGCTATTTTCCGGGCCTCGGGAGAAGTGCGGCGCAGCACCGCTCGAATTCGGGCCAGCAGCTCCCGCGCGCCGAAAGGTTTCACGACGTAGTCGTCCGCGCCGATTTCGAGCAGCAGCACTTTGTCCACTTCCTCGCCCACCGCGCTCAGAACGATGATGGGCGTCTTCAGATTGGCGGACCGCAATTGCTTGCATATCTCGATGCCGCTCATGCCGGGAAGGCGCAGATCCACGATCATCAAGTCGGGCTTGATGGACATGGCCCGCTCGAAGCCGGTTTTTCCATCCGACACCAGAACCGGAGTGAAGCCCTCCTGCTCGAGCATAAGACCGATCGTGTCGCGCAGACTCTCGTCGTCATCGATTACCAGGATGGTGGACATGGATGGGGGCTCTTCTAGGAATCGTAACGCGTCCAGCCGCTAAATCGGCGTCCCGTCGGGTTTATGGCGCCTTTATGTCCCCTTTTTACTAAACGTTTACATCTTGCTCACGACTATCGAAGCACATTGGCGGCACCATGAGTACATGTCGAAGGAGCTTGCGTGATTGCGTATATGCCGTCCTCTAGCGCCAGGAATTCCGAGAGCCCCGGCGAGCTGTCCGGCCAAGTCCTGAGGCTTCGCACAATTGGGCCCTTCACGATCAGCGAAACCTCGTATCCGGCTGGCTTGGTGCTGGCCCAGCACGTTCATCGCGAAAGCCACATCACGTTCATCATTGAGGGCACGTTCCGGGAGCGATACGCGACGGGTTCTCTGGTGTGCCGCGCGGGCGCGGTCCGGTTTTTACCGGATGCCGCGGTGCACGAAACTGAAATCGAATCACCGCTCCGATGCCTGCACATCATCAGCGAGCCGAAGACGCTGGACCAACTGGCCCGAAAATCCATGGTTCCGCAAAAGCCGATGCAGATTCACGGATTCTCGGCCACCTGGCTGGCCAACCGCTTGTACGCCGAGTTCTCGCGCGGCGACGACGCCTCCGAGATCGCGATTGAGGGCCTGGTGCTGGAGATCCTGGCGGAAATGTCCCGTTCCAATTCCAACACCCCTTCCCCCGCCTGCCCCACTTGGCTCAAGCACGCCACTGAAATCGTGGAGTCCAGATTCCTCGAAAGGCTGAGCCTTGCCGATATTGCGTCCCAGGTGGGAGTCCACTACGTTCACCTGTCGCGCCAGTTTCACAAGTACAACCGCTGCACGATAGGCGAACTGATCCGCAAGCGGCGGGTGCAGCACGCCTCCCACCTGCTGGCTCACAGCGAAACTCCGCTGGCCGAAATCGCCCTGATCTGCGGTTTTTCGGATCAGAGTCATCTTTCGTTTCTCTTCAAGCGCTACATGGGATTGAGTCCATCGAAGTTCCGCCTTTTGGCGGGGCGGCAAGCCAGCCTGGAGGCGCACGCCGGTGAAGATCAGCGTCCGCTCGGCTTCAACGCGGCCGCGAAATAGCTGGTCTCCGCGAACCCGAACCTCACACCAGCCGCGTCACGACTGCAACTTTAGACGCCAGCGATCTGTGCACCGGGCACTGTCGGCCATCTCCAGCAGCTTCTCGCGCTGGGGAGCGCTCAGTGCGCCGTCCAGTTGAATGTCACGCTCGATGCGATCAAGCGTAGCGTCTTTGGTCTCGCAATCCGCGCAATCCTGGGCGTGGACCTTGGAATGGCGCAGCCGCACCGTAACTCCGATCAATGGCCAGGCCTTGCGCCGGGCGTACATTCCGATGGTCATGGAAGTACACGAGCCCAACGCGGCCAGCAGAAATTCGTAGGGCGAAGGACCGGCATCGGTTCCTCCGGCGGACACCGGCTCGTCCGCGGTCAACGCATGCGCGCCGGCCTGGATCTCTTGCACGAATCCGGTGACGCCGCCGCGAACCACTACTTCCATGCGTCAGCCCTCCACTTCGCCCGGGACAATCTGATCCACGAAGCACCAGATCCAGCGCTCGCCCGGTTCAATGGACCGCATGAGCGGATGGCCGACGCTGTGGAAATGCTTAGTGGCGTGCTTGTTTTTTGAGGAATCGCAACATCCGACATGACCGCAAATCATGCACAGCCGCAGATGCACCCAGCGGTCGCCCAGCTTCACGCACTCCTCGCACACATGCTTGGTCGTCGAGGTGATCTTGGCCTGATCGAGATGCGAACACTGTTTCGACATGTACCCTCCGATTCTGGCCGCGATTTACGGCCTTCGCTCCAATGCGGTGCGATCCCAATGCGCCAGATTCGCACCCGCTTCATAGGTGCTTTGCAAAAACTCCATCAATTCAGATTCGGGCGCCTGGGCGGCGCGAACCGCATCGTAAGGCAGAATGAACTCCGACATTCCCATGTAATAGAGGGCGCCGGAAGGCCGGATGTTGCAGGTTTTCAAACCCGGCGGCTCGGGCGCCGTGTAGGAATAGAAGGCAGCTTCCATCCCCGCGCCTCCCGGCCAGAATCCGGCGCTGATCACTTCGTGCGAGTAGGCTTCCCGCTGGATCGGGTCCTGCCGCTCGGGCGCGGTGCGTCCTGAAAAACGGCTCACCGCGAGATCGAAACTCCCCCAATAGAAATGCACCGGGCTGCATTTTCCGATGAACCGGCCGCGAAAATCCTTGAACACCTGGTCCACCGAAACCAGAATGCGCCAGAAGCGGTGCGCGTATTCCGGATCGTAGCTGGAATGCACGATATCCTCGGCGAACGGGATCGGATTCGCTACTTCATCGGGGCGGGCATGGATCTTCACGTCTATGCCCAGCGCGGCCAGCGTGTTCATAAGCTCTCGGTAAAAGTCGGCCACGCTGCGCGGCTTGAGATCCAAGGCGCGAACCTCGCCTTCGCTGGTTTCGAGGATAAGCTTGTGATCGATGAAATCGAACCGGATCTCGAAGCTGCGCCGCCGGTACGGGATCGGCGACGTGGTGAGGCCCCGGGAGGTCACGTACAAAGTGACGTTCCACCAATGATTGATGAGCGGCGTAAGCGTCTTGCGGATCTTCCCCACGATCTGCGTCCACATGTGCAGCGTCGCGTAGGTGTCCTGCCAGGCCGCCAGCTGCAATTCCGGCCATGCTTGATGATCGTCCATTTCCTACTGCACAGCCACGGTGATGTTTTGCTGTGCGTTGGTCGCAGTGCCCACCGTTAAAACGACTGTCTGCGGTCCCGATCCGGTCTTCGACGGAATCTGGACATTTACCTGCAGCACCCCGGACACCAATCCCGGCGCTTCACCCGCATAAGATATCGCTGCAGGCTGGCCGCCGATGGTCACGCTGACCGGCGTCGCAACAGGCATCGGGTAGGGCGGGTTGGCCGGCGTCACCGAACCGGTGGGCGGCTGCGGCGAAAGCGCCCCTTCGCCGGTGGCATAAATCGAGATGTACGAGCCCTTGGCTGCGGGGTTGCTCGCTCCGTTCACGCTGAAATCCTGGTTAAGGATCGCGCCCTGGCCGCTGCCTCCCTGGCTCAACGAGAAGATCGCGGGCGCCGTGGGTGTTACATTGAGCGTGATCGGCGGCGAAGGAGCATCGTTGAAATTCACAACCACGGAGGTGGTCGTGCCGCCGCTCACTTCATAAGGAACGATGGCGTTTATCTGGCCGCTCGCAACGTACGTCAGCGGAGCTGCAACACCGTTGAAAGTCACCGAAGCGCCGGCCAGCGAAGTCGACACCTTACCCGCGGAAGTCAGCGTCAGATAAGCGGGTGTGGAGGGTCCGATGTTCGTACCGTAGATCGAAATGATTTCACCGGGTGATACCGCGCCTGCGACGTCGCTGGCGCCGTTCACAACGCTGCCGAGCACGGGCGTCAGCGAGGCCTGAAGGGTCAGGCTGGCAGTGATCGCCAGATTACCCAGCGGTGAGTTCACCATAATTGTGCCGGTGTAGGGCGTCGACGATGCCGCCAGGGCGGCCAGCGCCCCCGCGTTGACACCGATGGCCAGCGTTTGGGGAGTGTTCCCGTTGCCAGGCGTGACCGTAAACAAGTTCGAGGAACTCGCGGTCGTAAAGGCTACCGGAGAGCCGGTGACGCTTGTGATCGTCACGCTTTGGGGCCCGGGAGGCGAGGTTGCCCCCACCACGGATGTGAAGCTGACGCTGGTTGGGCTGGCTAGGATGCCCACCGGCGGCCCGATCACCAGGTTCACCGGAATCAGCAGCACGCTGGGGCTGGCCTGTGGGATCTGGACCGTAATGACGCCCGAATAGTTCCCCTCCCCCAGGTTCGACCCGTTCACCGATACCGTCAGAATTCCGGGCGTCGTGGAACCGGACCCGGTGGCCACGCTTAACCAGTTGCCGCCGGCCGGAGAGGCGACCGAGGCTGCCGGCCGAAATGCCCAGCCCGGACGTGCTGCTGCTGATCTGGATGGTCTGCGATGCCGGACTTGCGCCCCCAAAGGCTTGGTTGAAGGTGAGCGACGCGGGCGTCGCCGCTGAAGACGTGGAGGAAGTCACCACCACTTGAATGGGAATCACCGTCGGCGTTGCGCCGAGGGCAATAGGCGTCACGGTGACGGTGCCGGTATAGGTCCCCGCCGCGAGCGAGGACGTTTGGAATCCGATCGAGAGATTGAGCGGTGTCGAGCCGCTGGTGGGTTGCACCTGCAGCCAATTGCCGCCGTTTGCCGCCGAAGTCACGTTGAACGCAATCGCAGTGCTCGGATCCGTTCCAGTCAGGGTGATGGCCTGAGAGGCCGGGCTGGTACCGACGTGCGTGGTCAAAGCGATGTATGCCGGGCTGGCATTCAACAGCGGCGTGTTGCTCACGGCCAGCGTCACCGGGATGGTAAGCGGGCTGTTCGCCGCGCCCGCCGCCGTCACGGTCACGGCTCCATTGCAAATGCCTGGGGGCGCGTCAGACACGCTGGCCGAAAGTGCAACCGCCCCGGGCGTATTGCCATTCGGATTCGCCACCGAGAGAAAATTTCCGCCGCAGTTGACGGAAGTGGCGGTTGCGTTATAAGCCAGAGTTTCGCCGGAGCTAGTGAGGGCTAGGGTCTGGTTGGTTGGGAGGGATTTTCCAACCTCATAGTTGAAGCCGAAGCTGGTCTGGCTGGGAACGATCACCGGATCATTCCCGACAATCAGGATGACACCCACGTTAATGGGGCTGTTGCCCGCCGTCGACGAGAGAAGCTCAACCGTTCCCTGGTACTGACCGGGCGCGAGCGTAGCCAATTGCGCCGGATTCGCGGAAACGGTAATGGCCCCCGGACTGGTCCCGGAGCTAGGGCTGACGCTGGCAAAGTCACCGCCGCTATTCAAGCTGAAGCTGGCGGTGTATGGTATCGCATTCCCGGAGCTGGTGAGATACACATTCTGAGGTGGCGGCAAAATGCCGCTCTGGTATTGATAGTTGAAGATCACGTTACCGATGCTGGGCGTCAGGACGGCCTGATTTGACACTTGCAATGTGACGTTCACGGTCTGCGGGCTGTTGGAGGCCGTCGAGGACGCGACCTGAACGGTTCCCTGATAGATATTGGGAACGAGCCCCGCAGGATTGACCTGGACCGTCAGCGGCGAAGGCGCGCCCGGCGTCACGGAGGTGGCCCCGCTGGACGGATTTACCATCAGCCAATTGCCCGCGCTGGCGGCGGTGACGGTGAAACCGACAAAAGTGCCGGTAGACGTCACGTCTACCGTTTGGCCCGGAGGCGTCGCCGTTGCAGTCTGATAGGCGAACGTCAGGTTCGGCGGAGTCAGCGCGATCGTGGGCGCGCCGCCCACCGTGAGGTTCACGGGAATCGTTAACGGCGTGCCGCCGCTAACCGGAGTTAGCACCACCGCGCTTGCGTCATACACTCCCGATGACAACCCCTGTGGATTGATACTCACGGTCAGGACGACGTTGCCGGAGGTCCCAACCATTTGAACCGACGTTGGATTCACTGAGAGCCAGTTCTGGCCCGACGGCTGGCTGGTGCTTGCAATGAACGACACAGTGTTAAAGCCGCTGGGGCCGTGAGTGACAGTCAGTTGCTGATTTACAACCGACGCGCTTCCGCTCGCCACTGTGACGTTGATGGGATCGGGCGCGGCGGTCAGCTGGCTGGACGAAGCCGAACCGACGTTCACCTGGACGGGGACGACAAATTCTCCCAGATCCGTGTTCGAGAGAGTTATCTGGCCGTTGTAAGACGAGGCAGTCAGCCCGCTCGGATTCACACTTACGCTTACCTGGGATGGAAAGTTTGCACTGACGTTGGTTGTCGTTGACAGCGTATTTCCGCCGACGCTCAGCCAACTCGAGGACGGAGAAGGAGTCAAAGTCACTGGCTCCACCAGATTCGAGGTGGTGCTGACGGTCAGCTGCTGGCTTTGTGCGGGCGAGGAAGCGTCGACGAAATTAAAACTAAGCGGACTGGGATTGGCGGCCAGCAGTCCGGTAGCCTGGGGGTTAACCATAAAGTTAACCGGAACGGACAGCGTCGACGTGGATGCTCCGTTCGCATAGATATTGATTGCGCCCGTATAGGAGCCAACGGTCAGGCCGCCAGGGTTCGCGTAAACCGTCAGGCCGAGGCCCGGGCCGGCGGAGACGCTCCCGGACTGCGGAGTGACGGTCAACCAGCCGGAACCGGTGGTAGTGGTGGCTTGAATCGTCAGCGGCGTCAAGGTTGTATTCGTGGTCGCGATCGACAGGGGCGTGGATTGCTGAGGACCGCCAACCGTAGAAGAAAAATTGAGAGTCGCCGGCGAGGCGGTGTAGGCCGATCCGGACGTAACGTTCAGGGTAACGTCGACGACCACGGTCTCGATTCCCATTCCGCTGAACGTAATGGTGCCGTCGTAGTTATTCCCCGGAGCCAGCGCGACATCGTTGACTATGACTCCGACCGATTGTTGCGTGCCAGTGGCGGTGATCTGGTTGGTTGAGACTCCCAGCCATCCCTGGCCCGAAGAGGCTGTGATGTTGATGAGAACCGAGCTGCCCACCGTATAGACGGTCAGCGATTTCGGGAAAATCGACCCCGGCATTCCGGTGAACGTGAGCGAAGGCGGCGTGACTACCAGGGTGCTGCTCTGCGCCCGAGCCGCGCTGGTGAAACCCAAGAAAGAAAGAATAATAGCCGCGAGCAGACGGTATTCTCTCGGCCCCTTTAAGAAGCTCTTCACAAATTCCTCCCCGGACGCGTTGCCTCACCTAAGATAACATTTGAATCGCCCGGCGGATTCACATGCCCAAAAGATTTGCTTCCAGCTTGGAGTAGCCGTTTTCTTCCGCCCAAATGTCGAGCGCGACACTTGCGATCTCGTCGACCATGGGAACCGCGCGGCCGTCCTTGGTCAGATCCACCGACTTCAAATAAATGCGGCAGCTGTCGCAGGCGTCCACGCGGACGGCGGGAAACTCGGGGGTGGTGAATATGGGCAGCTTGTCCTTATTCTCCTCGCCGCAGTTCCAGCACAGCACTCGCCGAAAGGACCATTCCGTGGAACAGACCGCGCACAGCAGCCAGCGCTTGGCGCCATCGCCCTCGCCGCGCAGGACGCCCCCAACCGGCCGGGAGCTGCAAAACGGACAAGTGCGGCTTTCCGGTTCGTCGCGAATGTCTCCCCGCGATGCCAGATATCCGGCGTAGGGCTGTAAGAGCACTCGCGCGAAAAAACGGCCGTATGGGTCGGCCGCAAGGGTGTGGGAGGCTCCATCCTCCCAGGCCGCCTGGAGCAATTCCGTGTTGAGACGCTCCTTGCCATGGCTTGCCAATCCCTGGGGTCCGCAGCGTGCCACCAGCTGGATCAGCGGTTCAATATACGCGGCCAGCGCCCGCACGTCTGTCTCGCCGTTGGCTTTCAGAGCTTCGAAGATCGGCTTCTGAAAAATCGCCAGCTCACGATAGAAGGCCAGCAGATCCTTAGCGGCTAACTGTTTCGGGGCAAGTTCATCGGCACGTCGGATACGCTCGTCGAAGCTCCACTTCATTGCTTGGGCGGCGCGTCCCCGGTCACCCGCAAGTACCACAAGCGGTGATGCGTCCAGGCCCAGGCGCGGGAGACAAATCCGCTAGTGATCGCGGTCATGCTGCGCGGCACCATGAACACGCTCATGTAGATGTGGATGATGAATCCGCCGATGGTCACCAGCGCCGAAACCTCGTGCAGCAGGATCATCACGCCCCGCACCCACGCGGCCTGGCGCGGGATGTACTCCGGTATCCAAAGAAAAATTCCGGATAGCAGCAAGAAGAGCGCGCCGTAGACCATCAGCCAGTAATACAGCTTTTGTCCGGCGTTGAAGCGTTCGGAGAGCGGCGTTTCCCCCTCATCGTTGGTGACGTAGGCCTTTATACGATCGAGCCAGCGCTTGTCGACGTCGGTCATCGCCATGTCCCGGCTCCAGATGCTGTGCATCCACAGTGTGCCCATCACAAACACGACGGCGATGACCGGATGCCAGAAGCGCGAAGTAGGTCCGCCGCCCAGCATGTACGCTAGCCAAAAAAGATGCGGTGAGTAGAAAGCCAGGCCGGTCGAGAGGCAGTAAAGATAGGTCAGGCCGGTCAGCCAGTGCATGATGCGCTCGGTAAACGTATAGCGCTGGAGCTCGCCCGCGTGTTGAGTGTGAGTAACGGCCGCAGCGCTCATTTCTGGCCGCCTTTCTTCGCGTCGTCGGGCAGTTCCTCAACTTCCTTGGGGCCGAAGCGGATGTAGTGCACCGCCACGCCGATAATTCCCGCGGCCATCGCTAAATCCCCAAGCCACTTTAGGGGGCCCTTCCAGATCCGCACCATCCACGGTACGCGTGGATCCTTAGGCAAGCCGCCGTAGCGCTCCGGATGGTTAATATCGTGGAGCACGTAGATCACGTGCGTGCCGCCCACGCCGGGCGGATCATAAACGCCTGCGTCTTTGTGCGAGGAGTGCTCACGAAGCTGCGCGGCGCGAGTCTCCGCCAGATCCTTCATGTCGTCTTTAGTGCCGAAGTGTAAACAGCCGGTGGGACAGGCCTTGATGCAGGCCGGCTCCAGGCCCGCGCCCACGCGGTCCGAGCACAAGGTGCATTTGAAAACCTTCTTGGTTTCGTTGTTGAATTTCGGAATGTTGAATGGGCAGCCGGTGACGCAGTACTGGCAGCCGATGCAGTGCTCCTGCTGAAAATCGACGATGCCGTTCGAATACTGCACGATGGCTCCGTCCGCGGGACAAGCCATCAGGCATCCCGGTTCGGCGCAGTGCATGCACTGATCCTTGCGCATCAGCCAGCTCAGCGTGCCGTCTTCGGCCACGTGCTCGTTGAAGCGGATCAGGTTGTAGTAGTTCCACTCCGTATCCGGCATGGTCTGGTAGGTGTTGTCGAAGAACGTCTCCCGGAAGGGATAGCCGTTCCATTCCAGGCACGCCACTTCGCAGGCCTTGCAGCCGATGCAGGTGGTGACATCCACCAGTTTGCAGACGTCGTAGTCGCGCGAGGCATCGCGTCCCGGGACCGGCCCGGCATGCCCGGAGATGGCTTTGATTTCGAGTGGTCCGTTCGCCATGGCTCTTACACCTTCTCCAGTTTCACTAAGAAGCCCTTAAACTCGGGCGTGTGGGCGTTCGGATCGATCACCGTGGGGGTGAGCGAGTTGGTGAGAGAGCGCGCCGTTCGTCCGGCATCCTCCTGAATGCCCCGGTAACCGTAATGAATGGGGATGCCGATCTGATAGACCTTCTTGCCGTCGATGGTCATGGGCTTAATGCGATGCGTGACCATCGCCTTGGCCTGATAGCTGGCACGCGCGCTGGTGACCTTCACTTTGTCGCCGCCTTTGATTCCGAGATCGGCGGCCAGCTCCATGGGGATTTCGACGAAAGGTTCGGGCACCAGTTGCACGTTCATCGGATTGTTCTTGGTCCAGTAATGATAGTGCTCGGTTAGCCGATACGTGGTGCAGACGATAGTGAATCCCTCCGCCGGCGTGCCGTATTTATCCATCGGAGTGCTGAAGCGCGGGGCCACTGGATTCTTGGAGCGCTTCGGATGTAGAGCATTCTCGACCGGGCTTTCGGTGGGTTCGTAGAATTCAGGAAACGGTCCGTCGGCGAACAATCCGAGGGGAGCGAAGATGCGGCCGACCCCTTCCGCGTTCATAATGAACGGACCCATGTGGTCCTTTGGGGCCGAGTCGGGCTTGAAGTCCGGGACATCGTTGCCCACCCACTTCTTTTGCCCCTCGTTCCACCAAACCAGAGCGCGGGACTCGTCCCAAGGTTTGCCGGACACATCACAGGAAGCGCGATTGTAGAGGACGCGGCGGTTCATCGGCCAGGCCCATCCCCAATTGGGATGGAGTCCAAGCCCGGAGGGATCCGCGTTGTCGCGGCGCTGCGCCATCGATCCGGCTTCGGTCCAGGAGCCGCACCAGATCCAATTGCCGCAGGATGTCGATCCGTCGTCCTTCAACGCAGCGAAGCCTGGCAACTGCTGGCCAGTATCGAGCGCGCGGCCGTTCAATTCCTTGGCGACTTCTGAAAGCGGAGGATTTTCGGCAATCGAATAGTTCCAGGTCAGGTTTAGAATCGCATCGGGAAAAGCGCCGCCTTCTTTCCGGTACAGTTCGCGAACCTTCAAGAAGATGCGCGAGACAATTTCCTGATCGAGCTTGGCCTCGCCGGGTGTGGGGACCGCAGCCCATTTCCATTGCAGCCAGCGTGCCGAGTTTGTAAACGTCCCGTCCTTTTCGGCGAAGCCTGCACCGGGGAGGCGGTACACCTCGGTTTGAATCCCCTTGGTTTCTTCGGGCGTGATGCCTGGCGCTCGCCAGAAGTCGCTGGTTTCTTCGGGATAAATGTCGCAAACCACCAGGAACTTGGCTTTCTTGAGCGCATCGATATTTTTTTGCGAATTGGGACCGATCGCGACGCCATTCATGCCGAAGGCCAGCAGGCCTTTGACTTTTCCGTCGTACATGTCGTCCCAAATGTGAGTCCAGGAGTATTCCCGATCGACCTTCGGAAGGTAATCGAAGGCCCAATTATTTTCCTTCTTAGCAGCCGGACCGTATAGGGCTTTTAGAAGCGAAACGGCAAACTTCGAAGTGTTCGAGTAGTAATTGAACGACTCCCATTCGGCCGGCTTCGATACCGTTGGAGTGGTCCGCTTCATCCAAGCATCGAAATCCTTATCGTCGACACTGGGAATCTTTAAGTAGCCCGGTAAACTGTCAAACAGTCCGGCCATGTCAGTAGCGCCCTGAATGTTGGAGTGCCCCCGCAGCGCGTTGACGCCGCCGCCGGCGCGCCCCACATTTCCCAGCAGCAGTTGAAGCATGGCCGCGGTGCGAATGATCTGTGTGCCGAAGCTGTGCTGGGTCCAGCCGACCGCGTAAATGATGGTCGCGGCTTTTTGCATGTCTCCGTCTTTGCGGATGGACGTAAACAGGTCGGCAGCCTTCAGGAATTGATCTTTGGGGATGCCAGTGATGCGCTCCACCATTTCCGGTGTATAGCGCGAGTATTGCTGCTTCAGTAACTGGTACACGCATCGAGGATGTTCGAGTGTCAGGTCGACGGCCACATTACCCGGCAGCGCGTTGGGCGTCGCGGGCCCGCTTTTGGCTTCGTAATTCCAGCTCGACCGGTCGTAGGTTTTCGACGCCTCGTCGAAGCCGGAATATAGGCCGTCTTCCGGCAGCTTGAATCCCTCCTGCACGATAAACGCCGCGTTGGTGAAATTCACCAGGTACTCTTTGGCGATGCGCTGATTCTCGATGGCGTAGCGAATCACGCCGCCGAGGAACGCAATATCGGCTCCGGCCCGGATCTGCAGGTGCATATCCGAGGTGGCTGCAGTGCGGGTAAAGCGCGGATCGACCACGATCATCTTAGCGTTTCGCTGACGCTTGGCCTCAATCGCCCATTTGAAACCGCACGGGTGGTTTTCAGCCGGATTCCCTCCCATGATCAACATCATGTCGGTGTTCTTGATGTCGACCCAGCCATTCGTCATGGCCCCTCTTCCGAAAGTTGGCCCCAAACTGGAGACCGTGGGGCCGTGTCAAACCCTGGCCTGATTTTCTATAAATGTCACACCCAGGCTGCGCATCGACTTGACGACCAAGTAATTGAACTCGTTGGTATCCGTGCAGCCGCCAATAAAGGCGATGTTTTCGCAGCGGTTTACGGTCCGGCCCTTCGCGTCGGCGGCGACGAACGATTCGTCGCGGGCGCTCTTGATGTGACGCCCGATCTCTTGGATCGCCTGATCCCATGGAATGGGTTCCCAGCGATCAGAGCCTGGGCGGCGGACTTCGGGCCTTAGCAAGCGGCGGTCATTGATAATGTCGTGATAAAGGGACGATCCCTTGGGACAAAGCGTGCCCCGATTGGTGGGACAATCCGGATCGCCTTCGACATGAATCACCTGCGCGGTGACGTTCTTGGCTTTGTCGCCCAGCGTGTGAATGATGACGCCGCAGGCCACCGCACAGTACGGGCAGGTGGAGCGCGTTTCGGTGGTTCGGGCTATCTTGAGTTCCTGGGCCTGCGCGTAAGCGACTTTGACGTCGAAACCGAGGGCCGTGGCGACGATAGCGCCGCTGCCAATCTTCATGAAACTTCTGCGTGTCGGATTCACCGAGCATCTCCTCGGAGGATTAGATACTGTGTCCCCCGGCTTTGGATCGCCAGAATTATATCATTCGGCGCGATGTCACAACCAAAAACGAAGCCAATGCTTACCCCCCAGTACCCTCTCGTATTAGTTTCAATTGACCTCGTAGTTGAAAGATGGTATAGGTATTAAAACCCTTGGACTTAGGGTTGTGAGGAGGGAGTATGTCACCCGCTCCCGCCATTGCGGGCAAGACAATATCGTCAGGTGGTAGCCCGTCTGACAAGCGGATCCACCAGCGTTATCCGATTGCTCTCGAACTAGAGTACAAAACCATACGGCGAGGCCGCGTAGAAAGCCTGGGATTCGGCCGCACCGTTAATATCAGCAGCGGCGGCCTCCTCATCGACGTGCCGGACGTCGTCCCTGCCGGAAGACTGATCGAGTTGGTTGTGAATTGGCCTTTTCTCCTCGAGGGCGTTTGCCCTTTGAAACTAATCGTCCGCGGACGCATAGTTCGGACCGAAGGCCGAACGGTCGCGGTCAAAGCCAAACATCATGAGTTCCGCACCTCCGGAGTCCGCGTCCAGAGCAGCCGACCGTCCAACCGGGGGCGGAGTTTGGCTAGGTGATTCCCCTGTCGGGCACTCCCACCGTTCTTATCGTGGACGAGGACATAGGGTTCGTCTGGTGGCTGGGCGAGATATTTCACCAGCTGGGTTGTCGAGTGGTTCCCGCCCTTAGCAGCCGGGAGGCGTTGTCGCGCATTGAAACTGCCAAACTGACCGTGGATCTGATGGTATTGAATCCCGCGTTGCCAGAAGTCTCTGAAATGCTTAAGACTTTGCGGCGCGTCCGGTCCTTGAAGATCGTACTGATCCAGGCTCAGGGCAGTTTGGCACGGCCCGATCTGGACGCCGACGCAGTCATCGAACGGCCTTCCGCGGGAGACTTAGTTTCGCGGGTGGACTGGACCCGGACCGTCCGCGGCCTGCTTGCTCAAATCGGAACGCGGGCAGCCAGCTAGCCCAACCGGTAGCGCGGATAAGCAACCAGCACCGAACCCAGCATTTTGGTCACCTCGGAAAAGAAAAGATCGCGCGACACCGCGGTCGTCCACCAGGCATCGGCGACGTAATAAGGATCCTGGGCCGGAACCGAAAGAAACTGAATTCCCGGGCAAAACAATCGAAAAACGATGTAAGCCCGGCGCGAGTGATACGCGGCGGTCACCAAAATGATGCGCTTCGCTTTCCTTCGGCTTAGCTCATCTCGGAGCGCAATCGCCTCGGCGATCGTGGACGCCGCGTTGTGAGCGAATACTTGAAAAAGCTCGGGTGGATAGCCGCGTTCCTTGAGAAACGGGATGGTCAGTTCGCCTTCCGGCCGGCCGGCGTACGGCGGACTGCTCAGCAGGACCACCGGGGCGTAACCCTGGACGCCAAGTTCAGCGGCCTTCAGGACTCGCGGGCCCCAGAAATCGCCTCCCAGAACCAATATCAAATCAGCGTGCTCGGGTTGATCCCGCTGGATCAAAATGTGCCCGATACCAGAAAGCGTGGATTTCCAACGGATCCCGAGGATTACCAGCAGGATCACCGCGATGGCCAGCAGCCAGCGCCGAAACGTACGAAGCATGCTGTGTTTATTCTAACGAGCGCTGGATCGACACCCAACCTGACGCTTGGTTAGAATCAGACATGACCAAAGAAGAGATCATCCTAGCCAGCCGCGACCATCTTTTTCCATCGGTATTCCACTACTATCAGGAGCCGCTGGTCATCACCCGCGCCAAGGATCAATATGTCTGGGACGCGGACGGCAAGCAATATCTGGATTTCTTCGGCGGCATCGTCACCATCAGCGTGGGGCATTGCAATGAACAGGTGAACCGGAAGGTGCACGAGCAGATCGACCGATTGCAGCATGTCTCCACCGTGTTCGCCAACGAGCCGCAGGCCGCGCTGGCGAAGAAGCTGGCCCAGATCACGCCGGGCGGAAAGCTGACTAAGTCGTTCTTCACAAATAGCGGCACTGAAGCCAACGAAACCGCGATCCTGACCGCGCGCTGCTACACCGGGTCCACTGAAATCGTCGCGCTCCGCTATGCCTACCACGGGCGCTCATCGCTCACAATGGGCCTGACGGCGCAATCCAACTGGCGCCTTGGACCGGTGACACAGGGCGGCGTGGTGCATGCCGTGAACGCCTATTGTTACCGCTGCCCATTCGGACTCGAATATCCCTCCTGCAACGTCAAATGCGCTCAGGATGTCGAAGAAGTGATCCGCACTACCACTTCCGGGCGCATCGCCGGATTCATCGCGGAGCCGATTCAGGGCGTGGGCGGGTTCATCACGCCGCCCAAGGAATATTTCCCGATCGTTTCAGACATCGTCAAGAAATACGGCGGCCTCTTCATCAGCGACGAAGTGCAAACCGGATGGGGACGCACCGGGGGCAAGTGGTTCGGCATCGAGCAATGGGGCGTGCAACCGGACATCATCACTAGCGCCAAGGGATTGGGCAACGGCGCGCCCATCGGACTTACCATCGCTCGTCCGGAAGTGGCCGATTCGGTGCGCGGCGCGACCATCTCCACTTTCGGCGGCAATCCGATTTCCACCACCGCCGCGAAAGCCGTGATCGACTTCATCGAAGACCACAAGCTTTCGATCAACGCGGCCGAGGTGGGCGCATATCTTCGCGACAAGCTGGTGGAGCTGCAGGCTAAGCATCCGCTGATCGGCGACGTGCGCGGCATGGGCCTGCTGCAAGCCATCGAGCTGGTGGAGGATCGCCGCAGCAAGAAGCCCGCGGCCTCGCAAACCCTGGCGCTGCTCGAGGCCACGCGCGAGCAAGGCATTCTGGTGGGCAAGGGCGGATTCTTCGGCAATGTGCTGCGCATCTCGCCTCCGATGAATATCAGCAAGAGCGACGTGGATGAATTCGCGCGTTTGCTGGATCGCAGCTTCGCGAAAGTGCAAGCTTTCGCCACCGCATAGGATACTCATGGACGAACGCGCATTTTATAAAGAATCTCAAACAACTAAACCGGCCACGCTCAACTGTCCGTTTTGCCGCACCGCGGAGACTTACGACCTGCGCTGGCTGCTGCGCACCAAGGTGGATCGGCTGCCCGGCCAGGCCGACGAACGCGATCGGGCCAAATTCAAAAAGGCCCAGAGCTACATGGTTCTTCTGGACGACAAGGTCATGTGCAAGAACATACGCTGCCGCAAACGATTTGACATCTCGGGCGTCAAGACCACGGCCTTCATATAGTCTTAGGCAGAGCCGCCGGAGCTTGGCCGCTGTTCGCGAGCACACTGCGATCCACGCCTTCAAGAAGCGCTCGAATCAACTTCTGGCATTGGGGATCGGTGAAGTAGGCGCCGTGAACGCCTTCCGGATAGTTCGGGATGAGCGCCTTATCCGCCAGGAAGAAAGCCGAACAGTCGATGTCCCAGACGTTGTCGGGAACGGGAAGAGAACAATCCAGGCCGCTGCGCCCCAAACGCCGCTTCCCGAAATGCTTGAGCCCCGCGGATAGCCCCAACACCGAATCCAGGCCGCTGTAGAGCGCCGTCACCCGGTACGTCAGGTTCGCGATCGCGTCGCCATCCGATTTCGTTACCGTCTCGCCGCTGCCGAAAAGGTCGTTGTCCACATCGGCGGCGATCATGAGCAGCTGGTTGATCAGGCTCATCAGCAGCGGCTGGTTATTGCGCGTCCACACTACCGCCATGGCCTTCTCGAGAAGATAGGCGCCCATGCTGTGCGCGAGAACGGAAGTCTTGGCGCGGCAAGCGTTGGCGGGATTCTGCTGCGCGGCCTGCTGCTGCGACGCCATCCAATCGTAAAGCTGGGAGAGAACATCGGCCAGATCCTCGGCGCAGGCGCGCGCGTGCGCCCGATCCGGCAGATAGTCGATCACCTCGCCATCGGACGGCCAGTCGAACAAGACGCATTCGCCCAGGGAATTCGGTCCGCTGAAAAAGTTGTCGCAGATGCCTTGATAAAGCAGCGCTTCGGCGGCCCAATTCTCGTTGTAACCGTGAATGAAAAACGTCACGTGTTTCTGGCTCTGGTAGTTTCCGCCGCGCGGGATGAGAGGAAATTGGCCGGCGGCCGCGACCAGCCGTTGCCTGAACTGGTCTTCAGTCACCGAAGTCCAGGCGTTGGGATCGGTGGCCGGCCCGGCGGCGCTGATCCAGAAGGTCAGGGATCCGCGAGCCTTTCCGAAGTCGGCCGGCGAAGCATTCGGCTTACCCGCGGGCAGGTTGCGATCGCTGATCATCCAGAACATAAGCCCCCAGCTTGACGCGCGCTATTTCTTGTTCGGATCTTCGAACGTTACGCTCGAATCGGCGCCGAACTTGCGATAATCGCTGTAGGTCACGTCGTTCTTGACCAGCCAGCGCCGTTCGCGCGAACGCAGTTCGAACTCCAGCGGCAACAGATACTCCGCGTCGCCGATCCGCGTGTAGTCGTAATCGAGCGCCAGGCTCACGTCCTGAACCGGGAACGACGCGGGAACGCCATCGGCATGCAAGGTGATTCGATATACCGAGTGGGTCGCGGCGTCGATAAAGATCAGACCGTGGTAGGCCGCAACAAGGTCCAGCTTTTCGCGCGGCACTACAATGTGATAGTCCGACCGCGTGACCGGGACGCGGTAGGAATACACATGCATTTTCCGGCCGCGCAGGGTAAAGAATCTTTCCCAGTTGAACTGCGTATGGCTCTCCGGCCAAAAGATTCCCTTGAGCACGCTCCCAAATTCGCCGGACGAAGTGGCGCCGCCCAGCGCTTCGTGCGCTACGTTGGACGGCAGGCCGTTTACCATGAAAACCTTGTACTCTTCCCGGTGTTCAAAGTACGTCAACCTCTCCACAATGAGATCGATAGACCTCCAGTTCCCACTCCCTGACGCATCCTCGAACCGCTGCGTGGTCTGCGTGCAGAGGAAGTTCGGCAGGCTCATCTCGTGGTGCAGCGCGTATTCGGTGGCATCCCCGAGGATTTTCTTTTGCTCGGCCGGATCGGGATCCGCCAAATCAGTTTGCGCGCGCCCAGCCAGCGAAAATGCCAGCAGCGCGGCTACCACGGCACAGCGCATAAATAATAACAATGATGCCAGTTTGCAGGGCGCGGTGGTGAACGGTGGATGCCTGACGTAACCGTTCGGGCGCTTGCGGCGAAGGATGCGGAAGCGTTCCGCGAAATCCGCCTGGAAGCCCTGGAGCGGGTTCCGCGCGCGTTCGCCGAATCCGCCGAAGAATTTCGAGCTGCCTCGCGCGAAACCGTGGCCGCGCGTCTCCGGCGCATTGGCGCACACGGGTTTCTGTTGGGGGCCTTCGACGGCCCGCGGCTCATCGGAACCGCCGGCTTCGCTCGTGGCGAACGGCTTAAAGACCGGCACAAAGGGCGAGTATGGGGGGTGTACGTACGGGAAAACCACCGCGCGCAAGGCGTCGGGCGGCTGCTGCTTTCGGAACTGCTCCGCCGTGCGCTTCTCGAACAGGAGATCGAG
The DNA here is from genome assembly GCA_963786745.1 of Terriglobia bacterium. Lineage (GTDB taxonomy): Bacteria > Acidobacteriota > Terriglobia > Bryobacterales > Bryobacteraceae > Palsa-89. The sequence continues at coordinate 258,785 of CAWBAE010000001.1, forward strand.
CACATCCTGCTCACCGTGAGCACGGAACAAGCCGCGGCCAAGCGGCTTTACGCGTCCTTGGGATTTGAAGTTTTCGGAAGCGAACGGCGCGCCCTGAAAGTGGGCGAGATCTACGTGGACGAAGATTATATGGTGTTTACCCGGCCGGAAACGCCCGCTTCAGGATCGCGCTGAAATCCGCATTCCGTGGAAGCGTGCCGAACGCTCGCCCGCCCGCATCGCCCAGGCGAGTTGCACAGAACGCGTCCGCGACTTCCGGCACGCTATGCCGAATCAGCAGCGACGCCTGCAGCGTCAAGGCCAGCCGCTCCGTCAGACGCCGCGCCTCAAGCTCATCGGCAGCGTCGCGCAAACTTTCTTCGAGACGCTCCATCAGTGTGTCGAGCCGCCGGTCGACTCCGCGCGCAAGACGGATTTCGTCCAGCAGACTCGCCAACGCCTCCGGTTCCTTCTTGATGGCGCGCAGAACGTCCAGGCAGATCACGTTGCCGGACCCTTCCCAGATGGAATTGAGCGGAGCTTCGCGATACAGGCGCGGCATCACGCACTCTTCGACGTATCCGTTGCCTCCCAGGCATTCCAGCGCTTCGTTTACCAGGCCCGGCGCACGCTTGCATACCCAATATTTCGCGACGGCCGCGCCCAGCCGCGCGAGCCTTCGCTGGGCGGAATCGTTCTCCCGAGCGTCGAACGCGCGCGCCAGACGCATCATCAGGACGGTGGCCGCTTCGGACTCGATGGCCAGATCCGCCAGCACATTTTGCATCAGCGGTTGATCGATCAGCAGACTTCCGAAAGCCTTGCGATGCCGCGCGTGATGCATAGCCTGCGTTAGCGCTTGCCGCATCAGTGCCGCCGCCCCGATTACGCAATCCAGGCGCGTGTGCTGCACCATTTCGATGATCACCGCGACGCCGCGGCCCTCCTCGCCGATGCGCCGCGCCCAGGCGCCCGCGAACTCCACTTCGCCGGAAGCGTTGGAGCGGTTGCCGAGCTTGGCCTTCAGGCGCTGGATGTGGAATCGATTGCGTTCGCCGTCCGGCGTCCAGCGTGGAAGCAGGAAGCAGGTCAATCCGGCGGGCGCCTGCGCCAGAACCAGGAACGCATCCGACATCGGCGCGGAGCAAAACCATTTGTGACCGGTAATGAGATACTCGCCGGCCGCGATTGGATCGGCCAAGGTGGTGTTGGCGCGTACGTCCGAGCCGCCCTGCTTTTCCGTCATCGCCATGCCGATCAGCGCACCGCTCTTCTCCGTTACAGGACGCTGGCGCGCATCGTAGCGGCCCGATAAAATGTGCGGCTCCCATTGCCGCGCGAGTTCCGGCTGCTTTCGTAGCGCCGGGATGGAAGAATAAGTCATCGACACCGGACAAGTATGGCCCGCTTCGTTTTGGGATGCGAGAAACAGCAGCGCGGCGCGCGCCACGTGAGCACCGGGTTTCGGATCGGCCCAGGGCAGGCTCGCCAAACCGTGTTCAATGGAAAGCCGCATCAACTCGTGCCAGGCAGGATGAAAATCGATTTCGTCGATGCGATGGCCGAAGCGGTCGTGCGTGCGCAGCACCGGCGGATTTTCATTGGCTTGAAATCCCCAGCGAATCACTTCTTCGCTGCCAACCTGCGAACCGAAATCCACCAACCGAGCTCGAGCCCAGGCCGCGCCCTCGCGGTCCAGCGCCGACGCCAGCACGGCGTCGGTCGAGAACAGATTGTAATTCACCAGCGCCGGCGGCTGGTTCAGGACTTCCAGAGTGGCGGATTTAACGGAGGCTAGGACGGGATTCACAGCGCACCTCTAGCCTCGATCTTATCAGCGTCCGGAGTCTCGAAAGGCATTTAGGGCGCCCAACACGCCGATCGCAAAATCGAGAGTAAACGGGAAAACCCCTCCGTCCAGTGCCTGCTCGAAGCATGCGATGTAGCGCTGGATGATCGGCTCGCGATTTGTCGAAAAATCGATCGTCGAAACGGCTCGGCCTCCGGCGGCTAGGCAAACCATACGTTCCTCCGGCCGATCGTACCCGCACTCAATGCTTGCGATCTCAGCCTCGGGGACCGCATACGCCCGAATCGCGAAAAGATGCGAGCCGAGATTCTCCAGCGCCGGAATTCGAAGCCGGTTCGGGCGGCTGGTCATGAACCGGCCGCGGAACTCGAAACCCGTTCCGCCCGCGTGCCGCGAACGCCAGGATTCCACGGCGTCCAGAAGGCAGTATTCATAATGCACGCCCGTCAGAACGCCCCGGGCGTTCGCCTGCGCCAGCAGAGCCTGGCTGTCGGCCTGGGTCCAGATCCAAGGCTTTTCAGCGATGACGTGCATTCCGCAGTTCAACGCGGCCGCGGCTAGTAGTGGAGTGTTCGGGCTGGGCGGTACGCATATCCATGCTACTTTTGCTGCCGACCTGGTCAAGGACCCGGCCAACCGCATTTGATACTCGGAGTCGTTCTCTTGTTTGCGCCGTCGCGTTTGGGGAATAATCGTTACCCTGGATTGCTCCGAAAGGATGCCATGTATCACACCGGCCCAGCGCCCGTTCCCGAGGATGGCGTACTCAGGGTGTGCGGGCATAATTCGCCACTCGGTCACAGATCAGCTCAGCGGCTTTCACCGAGCCGACCACTTTCCCGGAAAAAATGTGGAACTCGCCTGGAGCGGATTCGAGCAAGCGCAGCGTGCGGCGATCGCCCTCCGGATCGTCTTCCACCACCCGCATGGTGAACCGCGAGCCCAGGTATTTTGCGTCGCTCGCTTCCGGCACCGCCAGACAACAGTCTCGCCGCATCGCTTCAAAATGTGTGAAAGCAATCGGCACATAGGATGATCCGTTCAACACCTCGGCATATTGCTCCGGAACGGCGGCAGCCGGGTCCGTCGTTGACCAATGATTGGTGTTTCTCGCCGAGCCAAAAAGCGAAAACTGAGAATTCCCGTACATGTCGAACGCGGTGAACGGACCATCCACCACCACCAGGGCGATCCTTTGCAAATGAGCGGGGAGCTGGATAAGAATCTTCTCGGCAACCTGATATTTCGCGGCCTTGAACAACATCCGGCTGGGGCCCAGACCGTAGATGGCCCAGATGACGAAGTCGTAGTCCGGCCGCATCGAAGGCAGAAATAAGGACCGGTGAAACCGAACGTTCAGCGACTTGATTTTTTCTTCGAGGATTCCCCGCAAGATGTCGGAGTCGTAAATATTTTCATCCACCTGGTAGCACTTCTGGATGTACTTGAAATTGATCCAGCCGGGAGCGCACGGAATCAACGGCAGTCCGTGCCGTGCCATGACATCTTCGTAAACGTCGGGAGGCGTTCGAGAGCCCTCATGCGGAATCGCGTAGTAGTGAGCGCCTGTCGTTACGATGGCGGGTTGAAAGTGACGATGAAATTCAGAGCGAGTTTGAAGAATCTCGTCGATGGTGTCGGCGTCGCGCGGGTAGTGATACCCCGCATGGATTCGATGCTGATTGATGGCCGAGGCGGCGCGCAGAATTCCCAGCGGATCAAAAAGATCCACCGAATGTCCTTGTTCGGCCAGGCGCGTCGCCACCGTCGCTCCGTAAATTCCTGCGCCGGCGACTGCGATTTTCGCGGGCATGCGGATTTTTACTCTACCACCGGGATCAATGTTCGTCCGCGAATTCTATATCGGATCTTGCGCCAGGTAATGGTCCGGCGAGCGAAGCTGGACAACCATATGACGGCTGCGGTCGCGTCCCAGATCGGAATAATCAACAACTTCTTCCAGAGGTTGCTTTGCCCGAGACCCCACGCGCCCACGCTCATGGTGATCGCAACCCGAAACGCGGCATACAGGCCGAAGTAGAGAAATACCGTGGCCAGCGTAGGCCGAACCGCGACGGCGGCGATGGCCCACGGCAACCCCTGAGTAAATAGCAGGCCCAGATGCCCCCACGGCCGCATGTGGCGCATCACGGTCATCCAGCGCAGACGCTTGGTCAGGAGATCGCCCATCGACTGAAAATCCGCAACGGTTTCAACCGGGCGGGGAAAGAGAACCACCTCGAGCTGTTGCTCTTCGATCAGGCGGCCCACTAAAAGGTCGTCTCCGGGGGAATTCTCGATCGCCTGATAGCCTCCGAATCCTTCCAGATGCCGGCGGGTGGTAACGATCGTCTGGCCAAGCGCGAATTTGACTCCGTCGAGCAGCCAGGCCACCAGTATCCCAGGATAGAAATCCGAGAGCATGCCGACAGACTGCAGCCGTTGCGTAAAGGATGTATCACGGGCGGAAACATACATGCACGTCACGGCGCCCACCTTGGGGTCTTTCAAAGGCGCGACCACGGACCGAAGGTAATCGGCCCGCACCCGCACGTCAGCGTCGCTGATCGCGAACGTGTCATACCTGGCTTCCGCGGTGAGGCGCACTAACTTGGCCACTTTATCGTTGGCCGCCTCGCGCCCGGACCCGATCAACACTCGAATCTGGCGCTCCGGAAAATCGCGCACGATCCGTTCCAACGTCGGATACGCGGGATCCGAGGTATCGCCGATACAGAAGACCATTTCGTATTGCGGATAATCCTGGCGGCAAAAACTGGCAAAGTTCTCGTACGCTTCAGGATCCAGCCCGCGAACCGGCTTCAGGATGCTCACCGGAGGCGCGTAGTCGCCATTCCCTGGCTGGAATTGGTGAGCGCGAAAAAATCGCCAACTGCTGTACAGAACCAGGAGGTAATAGAAGGATGGGAACAGAGCCATCCCCAATACTCCGAACTCAAACAGCTTGAAAATCATCCAGCCTACATCCTATCCCGAAGCCGAAAGTAGCGGCAGAGATAGTACACCCCTTCGCTGCATCTGTCGATCAGTGTTGTAGAATGTGTGCAAGTCGAACTGGGTGAACGTGGACGCCCTAGGAGGATCCCACATGCAGGGTCGAAGAGCTTTCTGGCAATTTACGATCGGATCGCTAGCCATTGGTATGCTTAGCGCCGCGGAAACAACCGGCATTCCCGTCGAGGTGACCTTTTCGAAGGACATCGCACCCATCCTTCAACGGAGCTGTCAGAACTGCCATCAGCCCAATTCAGTGGCGCCGATGTCGCTGATCGCCTATAAAGAGGTTCGGCCCTGGGCCCGCTCCATCAAGGAGCGCACCGCGCTGCGGGACAAACGCGGAGCGATGCCGCCCTGGTACATCGAAAAGAACATCGGAATCCAGCATTATAAGAACGATCCTTCGTTGAGCGATCTGGAAATTGCCAAGATCGCCAAGTGGGCCGACAACGGCGCGCCGGAAGGGAATCCGGCCGACCTGCCGCCGCCGATTCCACTGGTGGACGGCACCAAGTGGGCCTTGGGCGAGCCGGACCTGGTTGTATCCACTCCCGAGGTTGACGTGAAAGCCGGAGCGCCCGACTATTGGGGTGAACTCGAGCCCGCGCCCACCGGACTCAAGGAGGATCGATGGGTGAAGTCCGTCGAGATCCGGGAAGTAAATGACATCCCAGCCGTCACCGGCGGGGGAAGAGCCACCGTCGGCGCCCGCTATGTGTTCCATCACATGATCTGGAGCACGATGGTGCCCGGTCACGGTCCCTTCGAAGAAGTTGGTGAATCGAGCGGTTTCTGGCCGGTACACGAAGTGGGCCGCAACGCCGACGTTTTTCCGGACGAAGCCGGCAAGATATTGAAGGCGGGTTCTAGCGTGGTCTTCGCCTCGGCCCATATTCACTCGAACGGCCGCGACACCAAAGCGCGCCTCCTTTATGGTTTCAAATTCTTCCCCAAGGGGTACCAACCCAAGTACAGATACGCGGATCGAGAACTGGGCGATGGTGTCGACATCAGCATCCGGCCGGGAGAATCCAACCAGCGGCTGGACGCTTACACGGTATTGGAGCAGCCCACCAAAATCACGTCGTTCGAACCCCACCTGCACGCCCCTGGGACGCGCATGTGTCTGGAATACATCTGGGGCATCAACGTCCAAACGCTCTCCTGTTCCGGGTATGACCACAACTGGGTGCGCGTTTACGAATACAGCGACGATTACGCGCCTCTTCTGCCAAAAGGGACCATTCTGCACATCATCGGCTACATGGACAATACGCCGGCGAATCGCAATGTGCCCGACCCGAGGAACTGGTCCGGATCCGGAAACAGGTCGATCTCGAACATGTTCATCGACTTGGGTCAACAAGTGGCGCTTACGGACGAACAGTTCTACGCGGAGATGGCGCAACGGCGCGAGAAGCTGAGGCTTACTCCCAACGAGGTTCTCATCGGATGCCCGCTCTGCAACGGCGGTCCCATTACGCCGCCGCGGCCGAAGATTGGGGCCACGGGCGGAGGCGGCCAGTAGCGAACATCGAAGCCGGGGGATTATGCTGACCAGATGTTTTTTGGGTGCGGTTGCCTGCGCTGCGATTGCGGTCGTCTGCCAAACCGCGTATGCTCAGCTCTCCTACTCTAAAGGCCAGTCGGTTTATCCGGCTTATGAAGGCTGGGAGCGGAACGCGGACGGTTCCTTCAACCTGCTCTTCGGATATATGAACGAAAACTGGGAAGAAGAGGTCGATGTTTCCGTAGGTCCCGACAACGCGATCGAGCCGGGCGGACCCGATCAGGGCCAGCCCACACACCTGCTTCCACGACGGAATCGCTTTGTGTTTCGCGTCCACGTGCCCGCGGACTTCGGCGAAAAAGAAATGGTGTGGACTCTCACCACTCATGGCAAGACCGTGAAGGCATACGGAACGCTGAGACAAGATCTATACGTTGACAACATGGTTATGACTTCGGAAACGGGTGCGATCGGCGCCGGCGTGAGCAGCCCGGAAATTCGCGCGAATAAGCCTCCCGTGCTCGAAGTGGCTGGTGACCGGATCCGAACGGCGAAAGTGGGCGATACGCTGACGCTGCACGCGCATGTGACCGACGACGGCGTGCCCAAGCCGAGAACTCAAGAATCTATTACATTCCTGCCGGGAAGCAAGGCGTCCGATATACACGATATAAGGCTGCTTCCGCCACACCTGGTAACGGTGGACAGTGCCACCGGATTGTGGGCGTCCTGCTATTTGTACCGTGGATCCGGCAAGGTGACCATCAGTCCAGATCAACCGAAGCCCTGGGAGGATACGCGCGCCGGGGCGAACTCCCAATGGTCGCCCCTCTGGGTCGCGCCCCCTGCGCCGGCGGGCGGAAATTGGAGCGCCTCGGTTAGGTTCGACGAGCCGGGGACCTATGTTCTGCGCTGGCACGCGTCCGACGGCGCTCTGTTCGCGGATGAAAACATAACCGTCACAGTAACCCGCTGAGGCCAGGCGTCTGCTGGGTTTTTACGTCGGTTCCGCTCTAAGTTATTGTGAGGCTTGCCCGATTTAACCCCTCTAGCCCGCGCTCGTCACACTGCCGATTGCACGCATATGACCTGCGAAAACTGTGGCGCCCCGATGCGCTTGTCTCGAGACCAAGGTTTAATGATCTGCGACTATTGCGGCAGTCAGACCAGCCCTCGCCCGGATGAAGACGGAGTGATAGTGATGGAGCCGACTGCGCACCATTGCCCGTTGTCCGCTACCCCATTGGCGTCCGCCTTGATCGAGTCGTGCGAGCTGCTCTACTGCACACGTTGCCACGGAATGCTGCTCGATATGGAGAAGCTCCTGCCGCTGCTCGCTGTTCTGCGCGAGTACCGCAGCTGGTCCAGAAGCTCGCAAGCGCCGCGTGACGTCGACGCCGGCAGAGTTCTCCGCTGCCCGCTCTGCCGGCACGAGATGGACAGGCATCTTTATGGCGGAGGAGGCAATATGGACGTCGATTCGTGCGAGTCATGCGAGGTGCTTTGGCTTGATCGCGGGGAGCTAAGCAGGATCGTGGCGGCGCCGGATCGCGATCCGGAGGCGATTTATCAAGGTCAAAGCTCGCCAGGTGAGTCGCACAACGGCCGGTGACGAGGAGGCTGCCCGGACATTCTTGCATTCCTCCGCCAGTCGCGCCAACATGCGGAGAGAGACCGTCCATGATCATCGAAATGCGTACCTACAAGACGAAGCCTGGCAAGCGCTCCGAGTTCCTGGAGATATTCCGCTCTAAGTCCGTGCCGGCGCACGCTGAAATCGGAATGAAGATATTAGGCCCATTTCTATCCGTGGAAGATCCGGATGTCTTTTTCTTCATGCGCGGCTTCCCCGACCTCCCGTCCCGCGAACCGATGAAAGCGCGGTTCTATGAAGGAGAGCTGTGGAAGAGGGAACTGGAGAACGTCCTGATGCCGATGCTAGAAAAGTACGAAGTGGTCCTGGTGGACGATCCTAAAGGGCTGGTCCACTGGTAAATCTAAAGGGATTTTAAGCCCGGCCGATGTACCGTAGTGTGGACCACGGGGACTCTAATGGTAATAGCAGAGAGTCCATGAGCGGCCATTCGTTCGTCTTTTACGATCCTACCGGGAAGCGCTGGGCGCGGTTGCGCCGCGTGCTGGGGGTTGCGGGTATTGCCTGCGCGCTGCTGGCGCTGCTGCTGGGCCTGAGCCTCATTAGCAATCCTCAATTACCCGGGCTCGGGCTTCCGTCCGTCGAGCGCCTGGCTGATCTGGGCGAACTGGCCGCCATCACGCACGGAGAGAAGCCTCACCGCGCGGTTCCATTTCGGGTTCGGCGCGACATCGGCATCAAAGACAATGGCGTCAAATATGTCCGCAACGGCGGTAACCCGGTGTTGCATCCCAGAACCGCCGCCAAGCCCCGCGAGGATCAGCCCATCGTGTTCGGGTTCTATGTCAATTGGGACCCGGCCAGCATGATTTCGCTGCGCGCCAATCTGAACCGGCTCACTCACCTGGTGCCCGAATGGCTCACGCTCAAGAACGGCGCGGGCGACGTCGACGACAATTCCGACGAACAGATCATCCAGATCGCGCGCGACGCCAATCTCCCCATTTTGGCGGAGATCAACAATTTCCGCGACGGCTGGCAGGTCGGGGATCTGCACCGGGTGTTGAGCAGCCGGGAAGCGCGGGAAAATCTGGTGGATAACATCTACAGCAATCTTCAGGAGCACCATTTCGCCGGCGTGAATGTCGATCTGGAACAGCTAGGCTCTCGCGACCGCGAAAAGATGGTCGAGTTCATAGAAGAGCTGCGCGCCCGGCTGCAGCCTGCCGGATTGATCCTCACCCAAAGCGTCCCCACCGATGACGAAGCCTATGACCTGAAGCGCCTGGGAGCCTTGTGCGACTACATCGTGCCGATGGTTTACGACGAGCACTACCAATCCGGCGAGCCCGGCCCAGTGGCCTCCGAGGATTGGTTCTACAACGAGATCGAAAATCTCGCGAAAGTGCTGCCGGCGAAGAAGACCGTGGTCGGATTCGGCAATTACGGTTACGACTGGATGATCGGATCGCGCGAAGGCGGCGCGGAAGTGAGCTACGGCGACGTGATTGCCGCGGCCGAAGCAAATCGTACCGGCGTGAATTGGGACCGGGACCGCGAGAATCCCGTGCTGCGTTATCAAAGCGGTTCAACGAAGCACGAAGTATGGTTCCTGGATGCGGTGACGGCGCTGAATCAGCTGCACGGACGTTTCGAACGACGGCTTCCGCGGCGTCGCGTTGTGGCGGCTGGGCGCGGAGGATCCGGGCCTGTGGACCATGTTCAAGGCGCACTCCTGGCCTGAGGACAATTTCAATGCGTCGCAATTATTCCCCCTTTCAGCGCAAAAGTCCGTCGAGCGCTACGGCGATGGCGAAGTGCTGCGCATCACCGATTCCCCGCACGATGGAAACCGTAACGTCTGGAGGGAAAAGGACGGCGGCTTCGCGGAGCAATATCAGAAATTCCCGTCTTACTATGTGGTCCAGGCGTCGGCTGGAAATAACGACAAAGAGGTCTCCATCACCTTCGATGACGGCCCGATCGGACGACACTCCGAAAGTGCTCGATATCCTCAGCCAGAAACACGTGCCCGCCACGTTTTTTATCATCGGGGTGAATGCCGAACAATACTCGGCGCTGGTCAAGCGCGAATATGCCGAAGGCCACACCATCGGCAACCATAGCTACAGCCATCCGAACATCGCCGGCGATTCCGAGAAGATGGCCGCGCTCGAGCTGAACACCACTCTGCGCTTGATCGAGAACGAGATCGGACACGGCACCAAGCTGTTCCGGCCGCCCTACAATGCCGACAGCCAGCCGCAGACGCCCGCCGAGATCCTGCCCATTGTGCGCGCGCAGCGCATGGGCTACGTCACCATCGCCGAGAGCATCGATCCGCGCGATTGGGAACCGGGAAGCACACCCGCGAAAATCCTGGATGAAGTGCTGGAGCAAAAAGACGAAGGCAATCTGATCCTTTTGCACGACGGCGGCGGGGACCGGTCCGCCACCATCCAGGCGCTGCCGAAAATCATCGACACTTTGCGCGCCCAGGGATACACATTCGTTCCCATCGAGCAGCTTATGGGCAAGACGCGCGACCAGCTTATGCCGGTCCCATCCGGCGACGAGAAGCGCTGGGCCGTTATCGAAGGCGAAGCATTGACCACCAAGGGCAACATCCGGAAGGCCGCCGGCCTGCTGTTCCTGATCGCGATCTACCTTACCTTGCTGCGCTCCCTGGTGTACGGCGCGCTGGCCGTCAATCAGAAGCTGCGCAGCCGGCATAGGCTGAAGCTGGCACCAAAGGATTTCCGGCCGGGCGTGTCGGTAGTGATCGCCGCGTATCAACGAAGAGAAGGTGATCGTGCGCACTGTCGAAGCCGTGCTGGACAACGGTTATCCTGACCTCGACGTAATGATCGTGGACGACGGCTCCGGCGACTGCTACGCTGGCCGTGTTGCGTCGGAACCTTTGCCGGAGACTCCCGGGTACGCGTTCTCACCGCAACCGAATCGGCGGAAAATCGCGGCGCTCTGAATAATGCCATCGGGAGGCTCGCCACAACGTATTGGTCGCTCTGGATGCCGACACTATCCTGCGCCAGGGCACCATCGAAAAACTGGTTCGCCATTTCCACGACGAAAAGGTGGGCGCGGTTTCAGGCAACGCCCGCGTTGGGAATCGCAAAAGCTGGATCACGCGCTTCCAGTCCATCGAATACATTTGCGGTTTCAATCTGGACCGGCGCGCGCTCGATCTGCTGAATGCCATTACCGTCGTGCCGGGCGCGGTGGGCGCATGGCGCAAGGATCTCATCGAACAAGCCGGCGGATTCGCCGACGATACGCTAGCTGAGGACGCCGATCTCACGCTGGCCATCCGGCGGAACGGCTATACGATTCGCTATGAGGAAACCGCGCTGGCTTACACCGAAGCTCCGGAATCCACGCGCGACCTCGCCAAGCAGCGCTTCCGCTGGGCCTTCGGAACCCTGCAAACCGCGTGGAAGCATCGCGACGCCACCTTCAATCCCGCCTATGGATGTCTGGGCTGGGTGGCGCTGCCCAGCATTTGGATTTTCCAGGTGCTGCTGGCCGTCGTGTCGCCGTTCGCGGATATCGCCATGCTGATCGCGTTGTTTGCGGGCAACTGGCGGGTCGTGCTGCTTTACTACTTCGGTCTTTTTCTGCTGGAAGCCCTCACTGCGTTGCTCGCGTATGGGCTGGAGCGGGAGAAACCCTGGGACCTGGCGCTGCTTTTCTTACAGCGCATGTATTATCGCCAGTTGATGTATTACGTGCTGGCCAAATCAGTTCTGTACGCTCTGCGCGGCCGTTTGGTCGCTTGGGGGAAGCTGGATCGCAAAGCCAGCGTGGATACGTTTGTGTCTGCTGCTTAGAGAATGTTTCATCGGCTAATGAATTTTTTTCCGCGCCGAGCATTTCTTCCCTCAAGGATCAACACTAGTACGGCTCACCCTCGAAACTCGGAAAGCCGCGCTTAACGCCACGTAACTCTACACTTAGGCGCTCAACGGTTCTTCCTTTCCCCCGGCCCCGAATCCTGGCATTCAAACTGCCTCCCCATCTCCGGAACTGAAGTAAGACGCCTGATTTGAAGGAGATGTGATGACCAGGGAAGAATACGGATGCGCTTACAAGAAAGGGTATAACCTGACAGTTCGTTTTCTTGTATCGCGCGGCCTTTCTTACGATACAGCTCAAGAAACAGCGCAAGCCGCCTGGGCCAAAGGCTGGGAGCGGCTGGGGCAGTTGCGCGATTCGAATATGGTCCTTACGTGGATGAACAGCATCGCGTTGAATATCCACCGCAGTTGCATTCGACGGGAACCGTTTTTTCAAACTCTTCCCGAACTTTCCACCCCGCCCAAAGTAAATCTGGCGGCGATCGACGTTCTCCGCATACTCAAGACCTGCAAGAAGAACGACCGCATGGTATTGCAGCGTCACTACTTGGAAGGCTACAAGGTGCAGGAAATTGCGCACGCGCATGGATGGACGGAAACGGCCGTTCGTATTCGCTTGCTGCGTGCTCGCCGGGCGGTCGGAAAACGGTTCGCAGCTTAGCCTTTTAGTAAGTTGCGTCACACTCAGACCTGCCAAATAATATTTTTTGCATTTCTAGCGCAATCTGATTTACCATAGAGCCTTCGTAAAGGCTCTCGCGGATGGCGCAGATCTTCCACCGAAGTACGAACACACTATCTAAAATCAGTCTGGGCGCCGCGGTAATCGGCGTCGGACTGTTAATCGCCTTCGCGTACGGGATGGATCGCGGGGCGTACATCACCGACGTCAAGGTGGTGAAGGAACAGCCGGTGCCGTTCAGCCACAAGCACCACGTGACTGACGACGGCATCGATTGCCGCTATTGCCACACATCGGTCGAAACTTCGTTCATTCGCCGGGCTGCCGGCCACCGAGATTTGCATGAGCTGTCACTCGCAAATCTGGGCGAACGCCGAGATACTGGAGCCGGTGCGCGCCAGTTTCCGCAGCGGCGAATCGCTCGAATGGACCCGCGTCCACGACCTGCCGGATTTTGTATACTTCAACCACAGCATCCACATCGCCAAGGGCATCGGTTGCGCCACCTGCCACGGCCGCGTCGACCAGATGCCGCTGATGTACAAAGAAAACACGCTTTACATGAATTGGTGCATCAATTGTCATCGCGATCCCGAAAAGTACGTCCGGCCGCGCGACCAGGTGTTCAACATGGCCTATGAGCCGCCTGCCAACCAGGAAGAGCTGGGGCGCAAGCTTGTTGCGGAGTATAAAATTCAAAGTCTGACCGACTGCTATACATGCCATCGATGAACGATGAAACCCGCTCTTGACCTAACCAAGATTCGGGCTCGGCTGGAATCAGCCCAGGGACCGCTGTACTGGAAGAGCCTCGAAGAACTGGCCGAAACCGAGGAGTTCCAGGCCTTCGTTGAAGACGAATTCGCCGACCGCTCGCCGGATTGGACTGGATCCCGCGCAATCGCCGCAATTTCCTGAAGCTGATGGGCGCGTCGCTGGCCTTCGCCGGCCTCACGGCCTGCACCAAGCAGCCCAAGGAAGTCATCGTCCCTTACGTCCGCCAGCCGGAAGAGTATGTTCCCGGATTGCCGCTGTACTACGCCACCGCGATGCAGATGGGCGGAGTTGGCACGGGCTTGCTCGTGACCACTATCTGGGCCGTCCCACCAAGGTGGACGGCAATCCGGATCATCCCGGCAGCCTGGGCGCTTCCGATTATTTCCAGCAGGCCTCCGTCCTCACGATGTACGATCCGGACCGCGGCCAAGCGGTAGTCAATAAAGGACAGATCTCCAGTTGGGTGGGATTTCAAGGCGCGCTGGCGGTAGCGCGCGAGAAGGCGCTCTTGAAGAAGGGCGACGGCCTTCGGATCTTGACGCGAAACCGTGACGTCCCCTACGCTGGCCGCTCAGATTCAGGGCATCCTCAAGGAGATGCCGGGCGTCAAGTGGCATCAATATGAGGCTTGCGGGAGGCACAACGCTTATCGCGGGGCCATGGCAGCGTTCGGCAAGCCGGTCAATACGGTCTATCACCTCGATCAAGCGGATGTAATCGTTTCGCTGGATGCCGATTTCCTCTCCTGCGGACCCGGCAATCTGGCCTACGCGCGCCAATTTGCCGACAAGCGGCGCGTCCTGACCAACGTCACCCATTCCCCGCAGCCCAAGGAAGACTGGCAGGAAGGCTATCAGGACGGCCCGATTCCTGACCGTGCCAATCAGTCCGCCGCTTACGCTACCCAAAATCGCGGGCCGGTGGTGTTGCCGGCGCAAGTGCAGGCGGAAGGTAAGCCGCCGGCCGAGACCACGCTGAACCGGCTCTATGTTGTGGAACCGTCGCCATCTCCCACGGGAAGCATGGCGGATCACCGTTTCGTCTTTCGCGCCAGCGAAATCGAAGCCGTCGCCTGGGATTTGGCAGCAGCCCTCGGAATGGGCGGCGCGAGCGCCAACGGGAAATTCAAGCCGGCCGCCGCCATCGCGAAGGACTTGCAGGCTCACAAAGGCGCCTGCCTGATTATGGCGGGCGACCATCAACCGCCCTCGGTGCATGCTCTGGCTCACGCGATGAACGCGGCGCTCGGCAACATCGGTAAAACCGTTACCTATACCGATCCAATCGAGGCGGAACCGGTCGATCAGATCGAATCGCTTGCCGGATTGGTGTCCGACATGAACGGCGGCAAGGTGGACACGCTGGTGATCCTGGGCGGCAATCCGGTTTATGCGGCCCCCGCCGATCTCGATTTTGCGGGCGCGCTGAAAAAAGTGCCGGTCACAGGATATCTCGGTCTGTATCCGGACGAAACGGCCGCGCAGGCGAATTGGTATATTCCGGAAGCGCACTTCCTCGAAGCCTGGAGCGACGTTCGCGGATACGACGGCACCGTAAGCTTTATCCAGCCTATGATTGCGCCGCTCTATGGCGGCAAGACCGCGCACGAAGTGATCGGCACGCTGGCGGGAAGGCCCGGCGAAGTTCCATACGATATCGTTCGGGAATATTGGCAAGACAAGCTGAAAACTCCCAGCTTCGAAATCGCCTGGCAAAAAGCCCTGCATGACGGCGTGGTTCCAAACACGGCGCTCGCGGCCATCAACGTTACCCCTAAGACGCCGCAGCCCGCGCCGTCGAATCCATCCCAGGGCCTGGAAGTGATGTTCCGCCCGGACCCGACCATCTGGGACGGCTCCTTTAGCAATAACGGCTGGCTTCAGGAACTGCCCAAACCTCAGAACAAGATGACCTGGGACAACGCGGTGTGGATCAGCCCCACTACATCGCAGCAGCTCAACCTCAATACCGAGGACGTAGTCGAGCTGACCTATCAGGGACGAAAAGTCACCGGGCCGGTGTGGATCATGCCGGGCCATGCCAACGACAGCGCCACTGTTCACCTGGGTTACGGCAGAACGCATGCCGGACAGGTTGGCAACGAGGTTGGATTCAATGCCTATCTGCTGCGCACTTCTACGGCGCCGGGCGGCGGCTCCGGAGCTGAAATCAAGAAAGTAAGCGGCAAACACAACTTCGCGACCACGCAGCACACCCAGACCATGGAAGAGGCGCTGACCCGTTCGGGTTTCGACGCTGGACGAGTACAAGAACAATCCTCAGTTTGTCGAGCCTAGGGAAGAAGACAAGCCGCTGCCTAATTACCTGACCCTGTATCCGGATTACCGCTATCAGGGCTACAAATGGGGCATGACCATCGATCTGAACGCATGTGTCGGCTGCAGCTCCTGCGTGGCCGCTTGCCAGTCTGAGAACAACATCGCCGTGGTCGGCAAAACTCGAAGTGGCGCGCGGCCGGCACATGCACTGGATTCGCGTGGACCGCTATTTCCAAGGCAACTGGGACAATCCGGAGCTGTACTATCAGCCCGTGCCCTGCATGCAATGCGAGAACGCGCCTTGCGAACTGGTCTGCCCGGTGGCCGCCACAGTGCATAGCGGCGACGGAATCAATCAGATGGTGTACAACCGCTGCGTCGGCACCCGGTATTGCTCCAACAATTGTCCTTACAAAGTGCGGCGCTTCAATTTCTATCTCTATTCGGATTGGAACACGCAGAGCCTGTACGGCCTGCGCAATCCCAACGTCACCGTGCGCAGCCGCGGCGTGATGGAGAAATGCACGTACTGCATCCAGCGCATCAACGCCGCCAAGATCCAATCCGAAAAGGAAAACCGCCGGATTCGCCGACGGCGAAATTACTCCGGCATGCGCGCAGGCTTGCCCCACGCAGGCCATCACTTTCGGCGATATCAACGATCCGAAAAGCCGCGTGGCGCAACTCAAAGCCCAGGCGCGAAACTACAGCTTGCTGGAAGAATCTGAACACGCGGCCGCGCACCACTTATCTTGGCCGCTTGAGGAATCGTCAATCCGGAGATCGAGAAAGGTTAGAAGCTTGAAGACGAAGAATTAGACAAACAGGCGATCGACCCAGGCCCGGATAAGATCATCGCGCCGGGGTTCAACTACGCCACCGTCACTGATAAGATCGCGGGCGTCGTACTGAAGCCGATTCAGACCACTCCGCCGCAATGGTGGATCAGCCTCTTTATCGCATTCGTCTTGATGCAGGGCCTGCTGGCCGGCGCGTTTCTGGCTGTTGTACAAGGGCGTCGGCGTTTGGGGCATCGTCATTCCGGTCGCCTGGGGCTTTGCCATCGTCAATTTCGTCTGGTGGATCGGTATCGGCCACGCCGGAACGCTGATTTCCGCCATTCTGCTGCTGCTGAAACAGGATTGGCGCACTTCCATCAATCGATTTTCGGAAGCCATGACGCTGTTCGCCGTGGCGCAAGCCGGCATGTTCCCGCTATCCTGCACATGGGCCGTCCCTGGCTCGGCTACTGGCTGATGCCCTACCCCAGTTCCATGTGGTTGTGGCCGCAGCCGCGCAGCCCGCTGGTGTGGGACGTGTTCGCGGTTACCACTTATCTAACCGTCTCGCTGATTTTCTGGTACATCGGATTGGTGCCCGACCTTGCCACCATGCGCGATCGCGCCAAACAGCAATGGCAGAAAGTAGCCTTCGGCATGCTCGCCATGGGCTGGCGCGGATCGGCCAAGCACTGGGCCCGCTATCAGATGGCGTACCTGCTGCTGGGCGGCTTGGCGACGCCGCTGGTGGTTTCGGTCCATACAGTGGTCAGCTTCGATTTCGCAATCAGCCTGCTGCCCGGCTGGCACACCACCATCTTCCCGCCTTATTTCGTCGCGGGCGCCATTTATTCCGGATTCGCCATGGTGGTTACGCTGGCCATTCCGTGCCGCAAGTGGTTTCACCTGGAAGACCTCATCACCATGCGCCACCTGGACTGCATGGCGAAGCTGATGCTCGGCACCGGCTTGATTGTGGCTTACGGGTACATGATGGAAGCCTTCATGTCGTGGTACAGCGGGAACCCGCATGAGATGTTCATGTACGACAACCGCGCCACCGGCCCGTACGCTTACTACTTCTGGGCTTTGATTTTGTGCAATATTTTGATTCCGCAGTCGCTGTGGCTGAGAAGCGTTCGCCAAAGCATTCCGCGGCTGTTTTTCGTCGCCATCGTGGTGAACATCGGAATGTGGCTGGAGCGCTTCATCATCGTCATCACCAGCCTGCACCGTGACTTCCTGCCCTCCTCCTGGGGCATGTACTATCCGACGCAATGGGACTGGGCGGTACTCTCCGGCACCATCGGCTTCTTCCTGGTCCTTATGATTCTGTTCGTTCGAGTGTTGCCCGCGATATCGATCTTCGAGGTGCGCGAAGTGCTCCACCACCTGGCTCCCTACGTGGCGGATGACAGCGACCTAGCGCCCCAACCGGGCGTGGGAGATTAGGCTATGAGCGAAACGTTCTGGGATCGGCACGGCGTTTACGGCATGATGGCCGAATTCGAAGAGCCCGAGCAGTTGCTCAAGGCCGCCAACCGCGCCTACGCCGCCGGTTATCGCAATATGGATGCCTACACACCCATGCCGATCGACGGATTGGCGGAGGCTGTCGGCTTTAAGCGCAACTGGGTTTCTCTGATCGTTCTAATCGGCGGGCTATGCGGCTGCGTTGGCGGATTCACCTTGCTTTGGTGGATGGCCGCGGTAGCCTATCCACACAACGTCGCCGGGCGGCCGTTTGTCAGTTGGCCGATGTATATCCCGATCACGTTCGAGTGCACGGTCCTGCTGGCGGCCTTGAGTTCCGTGGTCGGAATGCTGGCGCTCAATAAACTGCCGATGCCTTATCATCCGGTTTTCAACGTGGAGTCGTTCGCCAAGCGCGCCTCGGTCGACCGATTCTTTTTGTGCATCGAGGCCTCCGATCCGAAGTTCGATCGGTTGCAGACGCGGGCGTTCCTCGAGGAACTGAACCCCGAAGAGGTGGCTGAAGTTGACAAATAGAGCCTCCATCTCTTGTGGCGTATTGCTTTTTGCCGCCCTGACCGCGTGCCGCCAGGACATGCAGGATGAGCCGCGCTACAAGCCGCTGGCCGCCAGCAGTTTCTTCGCCGACCACCGGTCCGCCCGGCCGATGGTGGAGGGAACCGTCGCGCGCAGCGAATTGCGCATCGACGAGGCCCGCTACGTGGGCAAGATCAACGGCGAAGACATCGATCAGTTTCCTATTCCCATCGCCAAAGCCGATATCGAACGCGGCCAGAATCGTTTTAACGTCTACTGCACGCCTTGCCACGGCCGCGATGGCGATGGCAACGGCATGATCGTGTTGCGCGGGTTCCGCCAGCCGCCGTCCTACTACAGCGACAAACTCAGACAGGCTCCGGTGGGTCATTTCTTCGATGTCATCACCAACGGGTTCGGATCCATGCCGAGCTACGCCTCCCGTGTCAATCCGGATGACCGCTGGCGCGTCATTGCGTATATCCGGGCACTACAATTGAGCCAAACCGCCAAGTTGAGCGACGTGCCGCCGGATCAACGACAGAATCTGCTGGTGGAACCGCCTCCGCGCGGACTCAATCAAGGGCCGCAGCCTCAGGTTCCCGGCCTGCCGGCGGCCGAGCCTCAGCCCGCCGCGTCACCCGAAAACGGCGATCCGAGAGCCACCCCGCAGCCAGCGAAGCCCGGAGCCAAGCAAGGAGCAAAACCATGACTCCCAGTGAAGCACTCCGGCCCCAAATGGATCGCGCACAGCGCAACGCCCTGTTCGTGGGCGGCGCGGCGCTCCTGGTGAGCCTGCTGGGATTGTTCAACAACCCGGCCCATTTCTGGCAGAGCTATCTGTTCGCCTATATTTTCTGGACCGGCCTGGCTTTAGGATGCCTGGGCATATTCTTCCTGCATAACGTCGTCGGTGGAAACTGGGGCGTCGTCATCCGCCGCTTCCTAGAATCCGGGCTGCAGACCCTGTTGGTCAATGCGATTTTTGCGATTCCAATCTTTTTCGTTCTGAAGACGCTGTATATCTGGACGGACCCCGAAGTTCGCAAGCACGATTTCGCGGTCGGCCACAAAGCCGCTTACATGAACGAGCCGTTTTTCATCGCCAGGACGGTGATCTTCTACCTGATCTGGATCCTTTCCGGCTGGGCCATTCTGCGGATGGCGAACGAGCACGATCGCACCGGAAGCCCCGCGCTGTTCCGTAAGATCAAGGCCCGCAGCGCCCCCGCCCTGCTGGTTTACGTGCTGACCACCAGCTACGCCTTTATCGACTGGATCATGTCGCTCGAGCCCAACTGGTATTCCACCATCTACGGCTGGATGTTCACCGTCGGCCAGGTCCTGCTGACGTTCGCGTTCATGATCTCGCTGCTGGTGTTGCTGTCCAAGCATGAGCCGTTCGCCAGCTTCGTCAAGCAGGAGCACTATCATGATCTCGGCAACCTGATGCTGGCTTTCACCATGCTGTGGGCGTACATGTCGTTCGCGCAGCTGCTGATCATCTGGGCCGAAAATCTGCCGGATGAAATTCCCTGGTATGTTCGCCGATTCAGCGGCGGGTGGGGCTACATCGCCTGGAGCATTTCGATTTTCGCTTTCTGCGTCCCCTTTTTCCTGCTGTTGATGCGCTTCATCAAGAAGAACCCGAAGCTGCTGCGCGCGGTGGCGATCTGGACCATCGTGCTCCGTATCCTGGATGTATTCTGGATTATTGAGCCTTCTTTCCGGCAGCGAGGGTTGGAAATTTATTGGACGGACATCGCTGTGCCGATAGGCCTGGGCGGCATCTGGATCGCAGTCTTTATTCGTAATTTGAAGTCGAGGCCGCTGCTGGTGCCGAACGACCCGCGTAATACGTATGCCAGGGTCGGCGGACACGGACACTGATATGGAACACGTAACGTCAACGCCCAACGGTTCCGGACACGAGACGAGGGAGATAAGCGTAAGCTTCATCGTGGGGTCGCTGCTGGCCCTGCTATTCGGCACGTTCCTGGTCTGTCTGCTGGTGGTGGGAATCTTCCAGTTCTTCGCCCATACCTATGAGACACAGAGGAACGCCCAGGCCAGCCCCCAGCAGGTACCGCCGGAGCCGCGCATCGAAGAGTATCCCTGGAAGCAGTTGCAAACCCTGCACGCTCAGGAAGATCACGTCCTGAACACTTACGCCGTGACGGACCCCAAGCAAGGCATCGTGCGCGTACCGGTGGATCGCGCCATCGACATGCTGGCCGAAAAGGGCCTGCCGCATCACGATTATCTGGACGACATCCTGGCGGGCCGCAAACCTCCCATGCCGCCGCCCCCACCGCCGGAACCGAAGAAACCGCAAGGAAGTACCAATGCGAAGTAACATAAATCGCCTAGGAGGACTCGCGCTGACGCTGGCATTTGCAGCGACGTCGCCAGCCCAACAGTTCGGATTGCCCGCCATGGTGAAGGGCGTCGGCATCGATCAGAACCTGAACGGCCAGCTTCCGCTGGAGCTCACTTTCACCGACGATACCGGCCAGATGGTCCGTCTGGGCCAGTATTTCAGGCAGAAGCCGGTGGTGCTGGCGCTGGTTTACTACGAATGCCCCATGCTTTGCGATATGGTCCTGAATGGGCTCACGCACAGCATGGAGCAAGTCACTTTGAATCTGGGCAGCGACTTCGAGGTCGTTACCGTCAGCTTCAATCCCAAGGAAACCTGGCAACTGGCGGCCGCGAAAAAGGCCAACTACGTCGAAAAGTTCCAGGGGAAAGGCGCCCTGCAGGGCTGGCATTTCCTCACCGGCCAGGAAGAGAACATCAAGAAACTCGCCGATGCCGCCGGGTTCCACTACAAATACGACCCCATTACCAAGCAGTTCGCGCATGCCAGCGGCATTATGGTGATCACGCCCGAGGGCAGGATCTCGCGCTACTTCTACGGCATCGAGTACAAATCCCGAGACCTTCGCCTGGGCCTGGTGGAGGCGTCCAAGAACAAGATCGGAAATTTCGCCGACCAGGTGCTGCTGTTCTGTTTTCACTACGATCCCATGACCGGCAAATACGGACCCGTGATCGCGAACGTGACGCGATTGGTCGCTTCGGCCAGCGTGCTTGCGCTCGGAACCTTCATCTTCGTGATGCTGCGGCGGGAGCGGCACGGGGATTTAGGGAGGCCTTCCTAACCCATGCAGATCCCTCTTTTTCCCGAAGCAGCTTCCGCCATCGCCAGCCAGGTGGATTATCTGTATTTCTACCTGACCGCGGTGACCGTCATCATGACCGGGCTGATCTTCCTGGCGGTGTTCGTGTTCGCCATCAAGTACCGGCGGAGATCCGATGACGAAATCCCCAAGCCGATTCACGGATCGCTGAAGCTCGAAATCGCATGGTCCATCATCCCCTTCATCGTCATGCTGACGTTCTTCTGGTGGGGCGCGCAGATCTTTTTCGCCAACGCCAGCCCGCCCGCGAACGCCATGGACGTCTATGCGGTGGGCAAGCAGTGGATGTGGAAGATTCAGTATCCGGAAGGCCAGCGCGAGATCAACGAATTACATGTGCCGGTGGGCAGGCCGGTGAAAATCACTTTGGCGTCGGAGGACGTGATTCACAGCTTCTTCATTCCCGCGTTCCGCATCAAGCACGACGTCGTGCCGGGCCGCTATGACACCATGTGGTTCACCGCCACCAAACCGGGCCGCTATCATCTGTTCTGCGCCGAGTATTGCGGCACCGAGCATTCCGGCATGGTGGGATGGGTAACCGTGATGAACCCCGCCGATTACGAAAACTGGTTGAGCGGTGGAGGGGCGGAAGGCTCCATGGCGGCGCAGGGCGAGAAGCTGTTCTCCCAATTGGGCTGCTCCACCTGCCATCTGCAGGATCAGCAAGGCCGCTGCCCTATCCTGCGCGGCGTCTACGGGTCCACCGTGCAACTGGACAACGGCAAAACCGTTCTGGCCGACGACGCTTACATTCGGGAATCGATTTTGAATCCAAACGCCAAGATCGTGGCCGGCTTCAAGTCCGATATCATGCCCACGTTCCAGGGCCAGATCAGCGAGGAAGCCTTGCTGCAATTGATCGTCTACATCAAGTCCTTGGCAATAACCGGCAATCCCAGCGCGCCGTCCATCGGCACCGCGGGGCAGCCGCCCAATACGGGTATTAAACCATGAGCACTGCCTTACAAGAACCGCAAGTAGTAGAAACTCCGAATTATCTGAATGCGGAGTACGGCTGGAAGTCCTGGCTCTTCACCAAGGATCACAAGCGCATCGCCGTACTCTACATCATTTCGATTACCATCATGTTCTTCATCGGCGGCACCTTCGCCGGTCTGATCCGCCTGGAATTGCTCACGCCGCAGGGCGACCTGGTCAATTCCGACACCTATAACAAGTTCTTCACCATGCATGGCATCGTGATGGTATTTTTCTTCCTGATACCATCTATTCCGGCGACGCTGGGGAATTTCTTTTTGCCCATGATGATCGGCGCGAAGGATCTGGCCTTCCCGCGCATCAATCTGTTGAGCTGGTACATCTACATCGCGGGCGCGCTTTTCGCGCTGTCGGCCATCGTTCTGGGCGGCGTGGATACCGGCTGGACCTTCTATACGCCCTTCAGCAGCACCTATTCGAACACCTTCGTCATCACTGCCGCGGTGGGCGTCTTCATCGCCGGCTTCTCGTCGATTTTGACGGGACTCAATTTCATCGTCACGGTTCACAAAATGCGCGCGCCCGGAATGACCTGGGGCCGCCTGCCATTGTTCGTCTGGGCCAACTATGCCACTTCGCTGATCCAGGTTCTGGGCACGCCGGTGGTGGCCATCACGCTGGCCTTGGTTGGACTCGAACGCGCCTTTCACATCGGAATTTTCGATCCGGCCATCGGCGGCGATCCCATTCTGTTCCAGCACATGTTCTGGTTCTATTCGCACCCGGCCGTCTACATCATGATCCTGCCCGGAATGGGCGTGATCAGCGAACTGGTGACCTGCTTCTCGCGCAAGGGCGTCTTCGGTTACCCGTTCATCGCCGGATCGAGCCTGGGCATCGCGATCATCGGCTTCCTGGTATGGGGCCATCATATGTTCGTCACCGGCATGTCGATGTATGCCAGCCTGTATTTCTCGCTGCTTACCATGCTGGTGGCCGTCCCATCCGCCATCAAGGTGTTCAACTGGACCGCCACCATGTTCCGGGGCTCCATCAGCTTTGACACACCCATGCTGTATGCGTTCGGCTTCATCGGCCTGTTCACCATCGGCGGCCTCACCGGCCTGTTCCTGGCGACCTTGGGAGTGGACGTGCACGTCACCGACACCTACTTCGTGGTGGCGCACTTCCATTACGTCATGGTGGGCGGAATGGTGCTGGCTTACATGGGCGGTATGCATTTCTGGTGGCCCAAGATGACCGGACGATTGTATCCGGAAGGCTGGGGACGCTTCGCCGCGCTGCTGATCTTCGCCGGCTTCAATCTCACATTCTTCCCGCAGTTCATCACCGGCTATATGGGCCAGCCGCGACGCTATCACGCCTACGCGCCCGAGTTTCAGGTTCTCAACGTCATGTCCTCGGCCGGCGCCACGGTCCTTGGTTTGGGCTACATCATTCCGTTGATCTATCTTCTGTGGTCGTTGAAGTACGGGCCCATAGCGGGGAACAATCCCTGGAAGGCCAAGGGCCTGGAATGGGAAACCACTTCCCCGCCCCCTACGTACAATTTCGAAAAGACGCCGATCGTTACCGAAGAGGCGTACGCTTACGCTAAAGAGGAGGGGCACCACGGTGGCTGATACCCACGGCGCGGTAGCCGAGCACGAACATTCTCCCCATCTCCGTCATCATTTCGATGACATGGAGCAGCAGTTTGACTCCGCCACGCTCGGGATGTGGGTCTTCCTGCTGACCGAGATCATGTTTTTCGGCGGCATGTTCGGGGCTTACACGATGTATCGCGGCATGTACCCGGAAGCGTTCGCCTCGACCAGCGTGTACATGAATCCTCTGTTTGGGGCCATGAACACGGCGGTGCTGATCGTAAGCAGCTTGACCATGGCTCTAGGCGTCCGGGCAGCCCGGCTGGGCGAGCAAAAAGCGCTCCAGCTGTTTCTAATCTTCACTATGATTTTCGGAATCGCATTCCTGGTGATCAAGGGTTTCGAATATCACGAGCACTGGGTGGACATGAAAGTCCCGCTGTTCCCCGGCCACTGGGATTACAGCCGAGTTTCCGCAGTATGCCCGCCAGGCGCAGATCATGTTCTGCTTTTACTTCTTTATGACCGGTTTCCACGCCTTGCACATGGTGGTGGGCGTGGGTTTGATGACCACGATTTTCATCATGGCGCGGAGCGGCACCTTCAGCTCCAGCTACTTTACGCCGGTCGAAATCAGCGGCCTGTATTGGCACTTCGTGGACATCGTCTGGATCTTCCTGTTCCCGTTACTCTATTTGATAGGACGCACCAAGAAACTCATCTAAACATATGCACTCCATCCCTTCCGTTCGAACCTACGTGACCGTCTGGCTGATCCTGACCATCATGACGTTTGTCACATACTACGTCGCGCAGATTGAGCTGGGCGCATGGAACATCGTGGTGGCCCTGCTGATCGCCTTCTTCAAGATGATGCTGGTGATCCTGATCTTCATGAATCTCAAAGCCGACAGCGCCCTCACCAAGCTGTTCGCGGCGGGCGGATTCTTTTGGATGACGCTGCTGCTGGGCCAGTTCTTCATCGACTACGTATCGCGGAACTGGATGCCCAACGGCAAGATGTGGTAGCAGCGGCTGCCCCGGCACGATACACAGAGCTAACCTGTAGAACCATCGTTGCGAAGATGGACAATCGGTAATCCGCATTGATCGCAGAACTTCGCTAGGGGTTGAACTGTGTGCCCGCCAGGGCACCGCAACTCGCCGGCCTGGTCCCACAATTCCGATGCGGAATACAGGACCGCCAGGGCCGCAGAATAGAACGCCATCCAGTGTCCCGAGAATCCCCGCACAATCTGAGGGGGCATTGGACCTGCCCCGCCTCCTTTGGGTGCCAGGAACATAAACAGCGCAAAATTGAACAAGGCATACCCAAAGAAACCGTAGGTCATGTTTCTCATCCAGGCCGGAGCCCCGCGCAGAGCCGCCTTCCACAGGTCTTTTCTCGCGACGTTCTTAGTGAGGCGATTCATGGCCAATATGGCAGGAAGCCAGACGACAAAGATTCCAAAGTGCAGCACGGGCGTGAAAGCGCCTAGCGGTCCCTCGAGTCCCAGCAGCGCTGCAACGTGGGAAGCAAAGCTTAAGACGAGCCCCAAGCCCGAAACGCAGGCAAGCAAATAGAGGATGCTTTTCATCGCGCTTAGTAAAGGGAAGGCTGCTCAGGCAATTGTCCCAAGAACAGACGTCCTATGCACGTGGTCGCCCGGGCCATTCGCGGCCAGGCCCGGCGGTAATCTAAAAGGGTGCTGAGACATACTTTGCTCCTTTTTATCGCCTCCGGCGCCGCATTCGCCGAGGTTCACAGCCTCACCCTGCGCGAAGCCGTCGACATTGCCGTCAAAGAAAACGCCGACGTGGTGCTGGCCCGCCTGGACGAACAGAAGGCGCAGGCCGCCGTTCGGATAGCGAAAGACCCGTTTTCGCCCAAATTGTACGCCGGAAGCGGACTGGCCAAGACCTTCGGGTATCCGAGCAGCATCGAGGGGGCGGCGCCGTCGATCGTGCAGACCCGGACCGACATGGCGCTCTTCAACCGGCCGAAGAGTTATGAACTCGCCCGGGCGCGTGGAGAATGCCCGCGGCAGCGTGATCGCCACCGAATCGAAAAGCGATGAGGTCGCCTACCAGACCGCCTCGCTGTATCTCGACGCCCAACAGATGACGCTCAACCTTCGCTCCTTGAACCTGGAAGTGGAGAGCCTCCAACGGGTGAGCGAGGTTATCCAACAGCGCACCCAGGAAGGCCGGGAGCTGCCCATCGCGAACGCTCGCGCGGCCGTGGATCTGGCCCGCGTGCGCCAGCGCGCCGACGCTCTGAAGGAAGACCTCGACTACGCGCAGGCCTCGCTCGCGGTGGTGCTCGGATATCCCGCCGCCGATCGGGTTGAACCGGTGGACAGCCAGCCGGCCAAGCTGGAAGTGCCCGAAACCGAGCCGGCCGCCCTCGCGCTGGCTTTAGAAAACAACAAGGATGTCCGGCGGCTGGAATCGCAGCTGCAGGCCAAGGGCCTCGAGCTCAAGAGTTATCACGCGGCGCGTCTTCCGGTGGTGGACGTCGTGGCGCAATACGCGCTTTTCGCGAAAAGCAACTATGACCAGTTCTTCACCCATTTCCAGCGCAACAACGGCGAAGTGGGCGCGGCCATCACGGTTCCCTTGCTGGTCGGGTCGGCTGCCAAAGGCTATCTGACGCAGGCCGAGACGGAAGCGCTGGAATTGCGGACGCAAATCGCCCAGACACGCAATCGCATCGAGCTCGACGTCCAGAAAAACTATCACGAAATGCAGAAAGCGACCTCGGCTCATGAAGTGGCCAGGCTGGACCTCGATTATGCCCGGCAACAGGTATCGGTACTGCTGGCGCAGCTCGAAGAAGGCCGCTCGACGCAGCAGAACGTCGACGACGCGCGGCTGAACGAGCAGGAAAAGTGGATCGTGTTCTACGACACCCAACACGCGTTAGAGAACGCCCGGCTGAACGTCTTGCGCCAAACCGGCACGCTGGCCGCGGCGCTACGCTAAATCGCTCCAGAGAGCACTACGGCGCGTTTCCCACTAGTGTGTATGTCCAAAATGGCTTGGCGGGGAAAGCGCGCCGGCGGGCTGGGCGTTGCGCTCCTTGTCTTAACTGCTTGCGCCGGTGATCCCCGAGCAATTGCTAGAAGATACGTCGACAACGGGAACAAGTACTTTAATCAGGAAAAGTTCAAGGAAGCGTCCATTATGTACCGGCGCGCGCTGAACAAGGACGTCCAGTGCGGGGATGCCTGGTATCGTCTGGGCCTGGCCAATCTCAAGCTTTCGGACCCGCGCGCCGCGCACAAGGATTTCACGCGCGCCATGCAGGTCAATCCCTCCAACGCGGATGCTCTCTCGAAACTGGGCGACCTGGACCTGCTTTTCTACGCAGCCAATCCGAAGACAAATCAGAGCATGCTGGCGGACCTAGAGGACGTGGCTCAGCGCCTGTTGAAGAAAGACGCCCGGTCCTTCGATGGCTTGCGATTTGCCGGTGAAATCGCGCTGATCGGAAACGACGTGAAAACGGCCATCCAAAAATTCGAGGCTGCCAACCAAGCGCTGCCCAACCAGCCGCAGCTGGTTTTGGAACTGGCTCAGACGCTGGTTGTGAATCACGAAACGGAGCGCGCTGAAACGCTGGCCCGAGAGACGATCGCGAAAGAGAAGACTTACGCACCCTTGTACGATTGGCTGTACATTTACTATCTGCGCACCAATCGCGCGCCGCTGGCAGAGGAACTTCTCAAGCAGAAGCTCGCCAATAACCCTAGCCAGGGCAGCTATCTATTGCAGCTTGCTTTTCATTACTACCGAACCGGCCGGAAGCCCGAGATGGAATCCGCCATTGCCCGCCTGGTCTCGAATCCGAAGCAGTTCGCCGGCGCGCGGCTCGCGGCGGGCGATTTTTACGTCAAGATCGGAAATCTTCAGAAGGCGCTGGAGCAGTATGGCGAAGGCCGGAATGAGAACCCCAGGAACAACCGCGCGTACCGGAAAAAGATGATCGAGGTGCTCGGCACTGAGGGTAGGAACCAGGAAGCTTCCGCCCTGGCGGCCGAACTGCTCAAAGAGGATCCGAGGGACTCGGAGGCGATCGCTTTTGAAGCCACGCTGCTGCTCCAAAAATCGGGCAAGAGCCAAGCCAGGCAAGTGATTTCGAGCCTCCGGCCGCTGGTGGCGAAGATGCCCCGCAATCCGCTGCTGCATTACAACTTAGGGCGGGCGTACCTCGAAAGCGGCGATCCTTCGAGCTTAGACCAGGCGCGCCTGGAGTTCGAACAGACCCTGGCCATAGACCCGGCTTACGTGCCGGCCATGCTCAGCTCCGCGGAACTGGCATTCCTGCGGGGCGATGACGCGCAAGCCTTTCAATCCGCCGGCAACGTTTTGAAAACCGATCCCACCAATCTGATGGCCAGGCTTTACCGCGCCCGCGCATCGCGGAACACCCAGCAGCCCGAAAAAGCGCGCGAGGATTTAAGCATCGCCGCGCAACTCTACCCGCATTCGGCCGAGGCAGTCTTCGAGCTGGCGCGGCTGAATCTGGATGAGCAGCGCTACCAGGAGGCCGAGACCGGCTTCAAGGCGCTGTTCGCGGCCGGCGATCCGCGCGGGCTGGCGGGAGTAATCGAAGCCCAGGGCCGGCAGGGACATTGGGATCAGGCGGTTGAGTTTGCGCGCAACCTGGTGGCACATGCGCCCCAGCGCGCAGATTACCGGAGGGCGCTGGCGGGCGTTTATTTTCGGGTGGGCAGATATCAGGAATCGGCGGCGGAATATCAGGCGTTGATCGGCGTCGATCCCCTGGCTGGCGAGCTCGAGATCCGTGTGGGTGAATGCAAGGCGCAGCTCCGGGATTTCCGCGGCGCCGCGGCGGCCTTCGAGCGGGCCCGCGAGCTGGCGCCCCAAGATCCTGCGCCGCGCTTGAATCTGGCGATCCTCTATGACCGCACCGGTTATCCGGCGGAAGCGCGCAGGGCCTATGAAGAAGTGCTCGGAATCCAGCCGGACAATTCGACCGCGCTCAACAATCTCGCCTATCTCGACGCCGAGGCCGGCTTGGATCTGGATCAGGCGCTGGCCTATGCGCAGCGCGCCCGCCGCGCGCGCCCCGATGATCTGGACGTGCAGGACACCCTGGGCTTCGTTTACATCCAAAAAAACCTCACCGACGACGGGCTCCGGGTGCTGCGCGACGTGGTGAATCGAAAACCGGAGAACCCCACCTTCCGCCTGCATCTCGCGCTGGCCCTCTACCAGAAGGGCGAGCGGGCGCTGGCCAAGAAGGAACTGCAAGCAGCGCTGCGCTCCAGGCCGGACGACAAAGAACAAGGTAAGATAAGAGCTTTGCTCGCAAAAGTGGCATAGTCGAGTCCCCGAACCTTTGTTGCTCGCCAAGTACAAAACGCGCTGGCCCAGCCTTCCCTACGTGCTGCCGTTTGCCGTGTTCATGCTGCTGCTGGCGATCCAGAAATACCTGCCGCTCAGCACGGCGGTGGAGTATTCGCTGCGCGTGGTGCTGCTCTCGGCGGTGCTGCTGCTCTTTTCGCGCGAGGTGATCGATCTGCACAGCTCGCATCGCTTCGAGAGCGCCATTCTGGGCGTGGCCGTGTTCGTGGTCTGGGTGGGCGCGGATATTTTGTTCCCCTCCTACCGCCAGTTTTGGCTTTTCCAGAACCCGATTACAGGCCAGATGGGCACTCCCCTTCCCGGAAACGTTCTCTTGTCGCCGTTCGTGTTATGGCCCCGGATTTTCCGGGCGGTGGTGCTGGTGCCGATCATCGAAGAACTGTTCTGGCGGGCCTGGCTGATGCGCTGGCTGATTGCGCCCAATTTTCAAAAAGTGGAGCTGGGAACATACCGGCCGGCCGCGTTCTGGATCACCGCGGTTTTATTCGCGCTGGAGCACGGCGCATACTGGGACGTCGGGCTGATCGCGGGCGTGGTCTACAACTGGTGGATGGTGCGGAAGCGCAGCCTGGGCGATTGCATCCTGGTCCACGCCGTCACGAACGCGTGTCTGTGCGGCTATGTGGTGGCCACCAGGCACTGGGAATATTGGTTCTAGTAGGGCAGGCGCCCTCGCCTGCGCCGGACCCCCAGGTCCGGCTCCCTTCCATGCCGAACGTAGAGGCCGACGTGGGCGTCGGCCGCGGGCGTTGGCGCCCGCCCCACATCGCGCCCTCGGAGTTGAATTAATGAGTTAGGAACTAGCGCAGGTAGCGCTGGTGTTCCTTCAAAATGCAGCGGTCCATCACTACCCTCAACCCGGCCTTCTCGGCTTTCTTGGCCGCAGCCTCGTCTTCCACGCCTTCCTGCATCCAAACCGCGGACGCTCCGATCCGAATGGCGGATTTCACCAGCGGGCCGACGAACTCGGACCGCCGGAAAATATCGACAATGTCGACGTGTTCCGGCACATCTTCCAGACGCGCGTAGGCACGTTCGCCCAGCACCTGGGATTCATTGGGATTCACGGGAATGATGCGGTACCCTTCGCGCTGCATGTATTCGGCGACGCCATAGGATGCACGGAATTTCTTGCTCGAAAGGCCCACCACGGCGATGACTCGGCTGGATCTAAGCAGCTCTCGAATTTCCTGCATCGCTACGCTTCCTCCATCTTCAACAACTTTCGAAAGTGCGCCACTTCGCGGGCATCCAGGTGGCGAAATTCGCCGGGCTTCAACCTCCCCAATTCTAGAAAGCCGATCTTCACGCGTTGCAGCTTTTCCACCAGACGGCCGAAATTCTTGAACATCAACCGGATCTGGTTCTGCCGCCCTTCGATGAGCCGCACCTCGTACCATGGATTGTCGGCCCGCTTGATCAACTTGAGACCGGCCGGGGCGGTTCGCTTGCCGCTGAGTGTAACGCCGCGCCGGAATTGGTCCTCCTGCTCGGGTGTCAGCGTGCCATTCGTCTTCACCAGATAGATCTTCGCGACGTGCGTGGCGGGAGAAGTGATGCGCTTGGCGAATTCCCCGTCGTTGGTGAGCAGGAGCAGGCCTTCGCTGTGATAATCCAGCCGCCCCACCGGATAGACTCGCGCCTTGACGCCGCGCAGCAGCTCCATCACCGTCGGCCGGCCTTCCGGATCGCTCACGGTAGTCACGAAATTCTTGGGCTTATGGATGGCGATGTACACCGGCCGCTCGGCTTCGCGGACGCGCCGGCCATCCACTTTGATGTGATCGCGCTCGGCGTCGGCCTTGGTTCCAAGCTCGGTGATCACGGCGCCATTCACCGTAACGCGACCTTCCACGATCAGCTGTTCGGCTTTGCGCCGGCTGGCGATTCCAGCGTGAGCGAGCAACTTCTGTAGCCGTTCCTCGGGCATTTACTCGGCGCTGTCCGGCTTCGATTCCACTTCCACGTCCGGTTCGGCGGCCGACAACCTGCCGAGCTCTTCGAATTCTTTCAGCGTCGGCAGTTCGCTTAAATCCTTCAGCCCGAACTGCACCAGGAATTCCTTGGTGGTTTTGTACAGGATCGGTTTCCCGAGCACCTGCTTTCGCCCGGCGGTGGCGATCAGTTTGCGGTCAAGCAGAGTCTTCAAAACTCCCGCGCCTTGGACGCCGCGGACTTCCATCACTTCCGGAGCCGTGATGGGCTGTTTATAAGCGATGAGCGCCAGCGTCTCCAGCGCAGGGAGCGAGAGCTTCAAAGCGGGCTTAAGATTCTTGACGAACGCGCGAATCGCTTCATGATGTTCCGGCTTGGTGGAGAGCTTGTAGCCGCCCGCTATTTCGCGAATGGTGAGGCCGTGGCTGGGCTGGTTGTACTCGGCCGTTAGCTCCTCCAGAATCCGTCCGACGTCGGCCGCGGGCTTTTGGAGCGCGGTCGCGATCTGGTCGGCGGACAGCGGCTCATCGGTCACGTAGATCACAGCTTCGACCACCGCCTTAAGCTGGGCGTCGGCCGAATCGACGTGCTGCGGCTGCCCTTCAAATTCCAGGGCATAAGATACTTCGGAAGGTTTCATTTGTTTCTAGCTGTATTCCTGTTCAATGGCGGCGAGCGATTGCTCGAGGTCTTCGTCGAAAGCGCGCTGCTTCTTCAATCCAATGTCGCCGAAAGCATCCTTCTGGGTCAACACCAGCACCTGGCGGCGCACCAGCTCCAGCATGGCGAGAAACAGGCAGATCATGGCGCGGCGGCTCCCTTGCCGCTCAAAAAGAACTGCAACTGAGATCGAGTTGCCCTGAGGAAGCTCGCGGAAAGTCGCCTCGATATATCGGATCATGTCCGGAATGCTGACATCTTCCTTGCCCACTTCGTAGATCGGCCGGTTCTTGGCGCGCTCGAGCACCACCTGCAAGGTCTTCACCAGATCCACGATCGAGACTTCGAGGCCCGGTTCGTCCTCCGCGGCGAGAAACTCGCCGAGCTGCGGGTTCGACCAGACGGCTTCCTCCACCATGCGTTTTTGCTGCAGCATTTCGGCGGCATTCTTGAAACGCTCGTGTTCCAGGAGCCGGTCCACCAGCTCCCGGCGCGGGTCGCTCTCGCCTTCCATTTTCTCCAGCTCCGGATCCTGGGGCAGCAGCATCCGAGACTTGATGTGGATCAGCGTGGACGCCATGTAGACGAACTCGGCGCTCAGCTCGATGTCGAGCTCGAGAGCGTGCTGCATGTATTCCAGATACTGCCGCGTGATGGAGGCGATGGGGATATCGTAGATATTGATTTCCTGCTTGCGGATGAGATCCAGCAGCAGATCGAGCGGGCCGTCGTACTGCTCGAGGTGGAAGTTAATCGGCGCTGACACTGTACCTAGGATAGCAGCGGCTTCCTGCAACTAAAGCGTTGCCTTTTGTCCCGGCTTTTGTTATTCTGCAACCTGGAGGTTGCATATGGATACAGACCGTATCGAGAAAAAGATTCTCCTGCGCGCGCCCCGGGAACGAGTGTGGCGAGCGATTTCGGATTCAGCCGAGTTCGGGGCCTGGTTCGGAGTGAAGTTCGAGGGCCAGTTTGCGCCGGGCGCCGAAATGCGCGGGGCGATCGTAGGGACCACGGTGGACGCCGAAGTGGCCCAGAAGCAGCGGGAGCACGCCCGTGTGCCGTTCGAGATTACCGTCGAAAAGATGGAGCCGGAGCGGCTGCTTTCCTTCCGCTGGCATCCCTACGCCATGGAACCGGGCGTGGATTACTCGGCCGAGCCGACCACGCTCATCGTGTTTGCTCTAGAGGAAGTGGCGGACGGCGTGATGCTGACCGTAACCGAGTCCGGCTTCGATCAAATCCCGCTCGAGCGCCGGGCCACCGCGTTCATGGCGAACCGGCAAGGTTGGGGCATGGTTGTGAAACTGCTCGGAGAGTATCTTGTCCACGCGCCGCAACTCGAGAGCCACGCAAGAGCCAATTAGCTCCGCGCCCATCTTCGCCGCGCTGGGCGACAAAACCCGATTGCGGCTGGTGCTGCGGCTCTCAGAAGACGGGCCGATGTCCATCACCAGGCTCACCCAGGGTTCGACGGTCACGCGGCAAGCCATCACGAAGCACCTGCGAGTGATGCAAGAAGCGGGCCTGACGCGCAGCTTGCGCCAGGGACGCGAGAGCGTCTGGAGGTTAGACCTGAGGTCCCTGGAAGACGCGCGCCGGTATCTCGACCTGATTTCGAAGCGTTGGGATGACGCGTTGGGTAGGTTGCGCGAATTCGTGGAGGAGTGAGGGGCGTACAATGAGAGCTGCGGTCTGCCGTCATGCGAATTTTGATATGCGGCGCCGGAATCGCGGGCCCGACTCTGGCGTACTGGCTGGCACGCTACGGCTTCCAGCCCACGATTGTTGAGTGTGCGCCCAAGCTGCGTACCGGCGGCTACATCATTGACTTTTGGGGCGCCGGCTTCGACATTGCGGGTCGAATGGAGCTGCTCCCGGAGCTGCTCGCCAAAGGATACATGGTTGAGGAAGTAAGAGCCGTGAACCGAAACGGCAAAAGGGCGGCCGGATTCCCTGCCCAAGCGTTTGGCCGGTTGACCAACGGCCGCTTCGTGAGCATTCCGCGCGGGGAGCTGGCTGCGTCCATCTTCGGCAAGATCGAAAACAAGGTGGAAGCGATTTTTGGCGACAGCGTGGCGCGCATTCAGCAGAACGGCGAAGCCGTCCACGTCGCATTCGAACACGGGCCTGATCGCGAGTTCGATCTAGTTATCGGGGCCGACGGACTGCACTCGAGAGCTCCGCCAGCTCGTTTTCGGCGCGGAGAGCCACTTCGAGAAGTATCTGGGCTGTAAGGTCGCCGGGTTCGAGATGACAGGCTACCGGCCAAGAAACGAGCTGGTGTATGTGATGTACACCGAAGTGCACCAGCAAGTAGCGCGGTTCTCGATGCGTGGAGACCGCACCATGTTTCTGTTCATCTTCGCCGATGACCAGCCGGACGATGTCCAAACCGGCGACCTTCGGGCGCAAAAGGCTCTGCTGCGAAAGCGCTTCGGAAATAGCGGGTGGGAATGCCCTCAGATCCTGGACGCGCTGGATGCGACCACCGATCTGTATTTCGATCGAGTAAGCCAGATACGCATGCAAGCGCGGCCGGAATTGTGGACCGAGGGTCGCGTGACTTTGCTGGGCGATGCGGCTTCCTGCGTTTCTCTGCTGGCCGGACAGGGCTGTGCGCTGGCCATGGTAGCGGCGTACGTCCTGGCCGGGGAACTGCATCGCGCGGGCGGCGATTACGCGCAAGCTTTCCAACGTTACCAGGAGCTCTTCGGCCCGTTTGTCCAGGGAAAGCAGGAAGCCGCGCTGCGCATGGCCGGTTTTTTTGCGCCCAAATCGAAGGCGTCGCTTTTCTTACGCGACAGGATCATGAGCCTGCTGGGAATCCCCTGGTTTGCAAAACTCGCCGCCAGCCGGGAGCTGATCGATAAGGTCGCGCTGCCGGAATATTGAGCAACATCATTCAGCCTGGCTGGGCGTACCCAATATAATGGAGAAGGAGCTTGGGCATGGCAAAAGACTACGTTGAGGAGCGTTCCGGGGCGTATCTCGTCGCCGGAACACGCGTGTCGCTGGACTCGGTGGTGCATGCCTTCCTTCGCGGCGATTCGCCTGAGGGCATTTCGGAATCCTTTCCGGCTCTCACGCTCGAGCAGATCCTCGGCTCGTTGGCTTATTATCTGGCGAATCGCGCCGCGATCGACGACTATCTCCGCCAAGGTCGCGAGGACTTCGAACGCCTCCGCCAGCAGGCACGCCAAAATAATCCAGGTCTGTACGCGCGCCTGACGGACGCCCGCCAGAGAGCCGATCATCCAGGGGGATGACGCCGCGATTTCAGGCGGACGCAGACTTCAATCAAAGAATTGTGCTCGGCCTGCGCCGAAGGGAACCGGCGGTTGATTTCCGCGACGCACGCGCGGGCGGTTTGATCGACGTCGCGGATGCTGAAGTATTGCGGATCGCGGCTGAGTCTGGGCGGGTTCTGATCTCGCATGATCGAAAGACGTTACCTGGTCATCTAGCGCGGTTCCTTGAAAACCATTCCAGCCCAGGCGTGATTATCGTCTCGCAGGATCTCGACATCGGCCCCGCCATTGAAGATCTGTTCATCATTTGGGCTGCATCGGGCGCAGAGGAGCAGCGCGATCAGCTCGGTTTTGTGCCGTTGTAGCTTGGCTTCTAGGACTCTCTCACTTCACCGGCTCCAGGGACTTCTGCAGCTCTTTCGCGTACTGATCGATTTCCGCCGGATGCACGGTAACCAGCGTTTTCTCGAAGTCTTCGCCGCTCGTCAGCATGTGCTGCAGGTGCAGCGCGGCCAGCTTCAGGCACCAGGAGTCGGTCAGCGGATGCCCCACCTTTTGGCTCACGGCCAGCAAGGTCGGATGCGGCAGCGCGATCACGCGTTCTTCGAACGCTTCGCCGCCGGTCGAAATCCCGAACTTGACGTCGATGGTATCGGCGTGGCGGATCGAGATGCCGGTCTGTTGCCAGCTAAAGTGGACTTGCCAAGTGCGGCCGAAAGGATCGGCGGCCTGAAACTGGCGGAAATTGTCGAGCATCTAAAATCGATTGAACCACACGCGGGAAGCTCCGCGCTAGTTGAAGGACCGGGTATCGTGCGAGACCAGCGACAGAAACTCGTCCCGCGTGGCCTTGCGCTGCCGGAACGCGCCCAGCATGGCGCTGGTTACCGTGCCCGAGTGCTGCTTCTGGACGCCCCGCATCATCATGCAGAAGTGCCGGGCTTCGCAGATCACCCCGACCCCGCGCGGCTTCAATACTTCATCAATCGTCTTCGCTACGTCCTGCGTCAAGCGTTCCTGCACCTGCAAGCGGCGCGCGAACATATCGACAATTCGCGGGATTTTGCTCAGCCCGATCACCTTGTCCTTCGGCAAATAGGCCACGTGCATGGTGCCGAAGAACGGAAGCATGTGGTGCTCGCACATGCTGTAGAACTCGATATCCTTCACCACCACCATCTCGTCGCATTCTTCGCTGAACAGCGCGCCGTTGACGATGCTCTGGACATCGGTCTGGTAACCGCTGGTCAGGAACCGCAGCGCCTTCTCGGATCGCTCCGCGGTGCGCGACAGGCCCTCGCGGTTGGGATCCTCCCCGATCTTCACCAGGACCTTCTCCATTAAACTCGCAATGGACTCCTGGTCCGGCAAACTGACATCCGGCTGCGGCCGCAGCACTTTCACAGCATTGTTAGTCGTTTTCATTCTTCCACTCACACTCGAGATTCGAACCAATTCCGGCGCGTCTCCTGCAGCCGTATATCTTCTAAGCGCGGCCATTCGCCCGGAAAAGCCGCCGGCCATCCGGACTTCAGCCTATCCTCGATCACCCGAATGATATTCTCCGACGTCGGAACCAGGCCCGCAAACTCGGGCGTATCCACGTTCAGATACCGGTGATCCAGATCCTTGAGCACCTGGGCGCGCACCAGCGCGTCCAAAGTTTGAATATGGATGGCTTGCCCCGACTGGGAATCAATTGGGCCGGCGGTGGTCACATCCAGGATGTAGTCATGCCCATGCCCGTAAGGATTGTTGCACTTGCCGTACATTTCCGAATTCTCCTGTTCGGAGAATTTGCCGGAATGCAGCCGGTGCGAAGCCGCGAACCGGTAGCGCCGAGTCACTTTTATCAAAGCCGCCCGGATCATGACCGTGCTCCCGCATAGTCGACGTACAAGTCTTCGGTCTCGTACAATCGCACATTGTTCAGGCGGGCGTGGGCGCCCGTGAAGTAGGGATGCAAGCGGCTCCAGATTTCCGCCGCCACGTTCTCGGCGGTCGGGACCACCCGGTCAAACGGAGGCACTTCGTAGTTCAGAAAGCGATGATCCATCGGATCCACCACGGCTTCCTGGATGATCTCCTTGAGACGCTTCAGGTCGAAGATCATGCCGGTCTCGGGATCGGGATCGCCTTCTAGCGTCACTTCCAGGACGTAGTTGTGGCCATGGCCGTTCGCATTCGCGGCCGCGCCGTAGAGCGCATGGTTTTCCGCGGGTGAAAGCGACGGCTGGCCACAAACGTGCGAAGCAGAGAATTCAGCCCGGCGAGTGATAAGCATTTGCCCTTTGTATCTGATGCTCGGAGCTTGCGATGCGATACTCTATTATTATAAGGAAGGATGTGGCAGGACAGCTTGAAATGGCTCATTCCAAAGTAGATCAAGCACTCAAGATCGGGATCGGCGTGGGGCTGGCGGCGCTCGGGTTTCTGATCGTCAACACCATGAACGCGCACGTGGTCAAGGTGGGGGATCGCGCACCCAACTTCACCGTGACCACCGATACCGGCAAGCAGATCTCGCTGCGCGACTTCGGCGGCAAGGTGCTGGTAGTGAACTTCTGGGCCAGTTGGTGCCCCCCCTGCATCGAGGAGACGCCCTCATTGAACGAGTTCGCCAAAATGATGGCGGATCAGGGAGTGGTGGTGCTGGGCGTCAATGTGGATCAGAACGAGAAAAACTACGAGGGCTTCGTCAAGCACTTCCAGCTCACGTTTCCCAACGTGCGCGATCCTCAGCAGGCCATCAGCTACCGGTTCGGAACCTACCAGTTCCCCGAGAGCTACATCATTGATAAGAGCGGCAAAGTGGTCCAGAAATTCGCCGGCGTCCCGGACCGCGAGGGCCGGGCCATCCCTTGGACCGATCCTCAGCTCGTGAATAGCATCAAGGCGCTGCTGTAGGAGCGCCTGCTCATGATCTCTTCCGCGACGCTCCAGGCAATTGAACAGCTGCTGGGACCGCGAGGTTACCTGCACCGCTCCGAAGACCTGGCGCTGTACGAATATGACGGAAGCGTCGACAAGGCCCGGCCGGAGCTGGTGGTATTTCCGCAATCGACGGAAGATGTCGCGGCCGTGGTGCGGATCGCCATCGAGCACGGCATCCCGATCGTGGGCCGCGGCGCCGGAACCGGGCTGAGCGGTGGGGCGATTCCACGCGCGGGCGGCATGGTGGTCTCGTTCGCCCGCATGAACCGCATTCTGGGAATTGAATTAGGCAACGAACGCGCGCTGCTGGAACCGGGTGTCGTGAATCTGGAAATCACCCAGGCGGTGGAACGCGACGGTTATTTCTATGCTCCCGATCCTTCGAGCCAGCGCGCTTGCACCATCGGGGGCAACGTGTCGGAGAACGCCGGCGGACCGCATACGCTGGCCTATGGCGTCACCACTAATCACGTGCTGGGCCTGGAGGCGGTGCTGGCGGATGGCAGCGTGATCGCGACCGGCGGCAAGGCGCCCGATTCGCCCGGCTACGATCTCACCGGGCTGCTCACGGGCTCGGAAGGAACCATGGCGCTGATCACCAGGATCACGGTGCGTTTAATGCGGGCGCCGGAGGTGGTGAAGACGATGCTCGCGATCTATGACTCGGCCGATCACTGCGCCGATTCGGTGGCCGAAATCACCGCGCGCGCCATCACCCCCGCTGCCATCGAAATGCTGGACGGCGTGATGCTGCGGATGGTGGAGGAAGACACGCACGCCGGGTATCCGATGGATGCATCCGCGGTGCTGCTGATCGAGCTGGAGGGTTTGAAAGAGGCCGTGGAAGAGCAGATGGCCGAGATCGAGCAGGCTTGCATCACCTGCCGCGCTCGCGAGGTTCGCATCGCGCGCAGTGCCGCCGAGCGGGAGCTGCTGTGGAAGGGCCGCAAGAATGCCTTCGGCGCGGTGGGACGCGTGAGTCCGTCTTACTACGTGCAGGATGGGGTGGTGCCGCGCACCCGGATCGCGCCCACGCTGCGGCACATCGGAAAAGTTTCCGAACGGTTCGGCCTGACGATTAGCAATATTTTCCACGCGGGCGACGGAAACATGCACCCGATCATCCTTTTCGATGCCCGCAAGCCCGGCGAACTGGAGCGCGCCAAGGCGGCGGGCGACGAAATCCTGCGATTCTGCGTGGCCGAAGGCGGATCCATCACCGGCGAGCATGGCGTGGGGATGGAGAAAATGGAGCTGATCGGCGAGCAGTTCCCCGACGACAGCCTGCAGATGATCGGACGGCTCAAGAATCTGTTCGATCCGGGGTGCAGGCTGAATCCGGGCAAGATGCTGCCTACCGGCAAGGGCTGCATGGAAATCCGGCAAACGGCGGCGATGGTAGTGTAGGCTGCTTCCTCAGGCACATGGACACCGCTCCCCTGCTTCAGGCCATTTCCAGTCATCGCGACGCGATGCTCGATTTCACTCGAGAGCTGATCGCTATTCCGACCGAGAATCCGCCGGGTAACCACTACAGGCGGGCTATAGAGCTGATTGTCGGCAAGCTCAGAACCCTCGGTTTTGAAGATACGCGCGTCGATGGCGACTGCGTTCTCAGCTTCATTGGACAGGGCGAGCCGACGCTCTATTTCAGCGGCCACTACGACGTCGTGCCCGCTCAGAGCACGGCGCAATTTGAGCCGGAAGTAAAAGGCACCAACCTGTTCGGACGAGGATCTTCCGATATGAAGAGCGGACTGGCGGCCATGACCTATGCCGCGCTGGCGATCCAGCAGTCCGGCCTCGCGTTCAACGGGCGAATCGGCCTGGTCTTTGTGCCGGATGAGGAAACGGCCGGGTCTCGCGGCTCGAATTACCTGGCCGCGCGCGGCTTGCTGGGCGCGAACGGCATCGGAATGCTGACACCGGAGCCGACCGGCGGCGTGGTCTGGAATGCAAACCGGGGCGCTATCACGCTGCGCGTGAGCGTACGGGGGAAGTCGGCGCATGTGGGTCGCCAGCACGAAGGCGTGAACGCGTTCGAGCGCATGCTTCCGGTGGCACAAGCGTTGCTCGAATTGAAACGGGAAGTGGAAGGGCGCTCAATCCTTCTGTTGGGCGGGCGGGTGGAAGCGGGCACGAATTTCAACACGGTTCCCGACCTGTGTACGTTCACCGTCGATCGGCGCATTAACCCCGACGAGGATTTCGAGCAAGAAAAACGCCGGCTGCTGGCGCTGCTCGATCGACCGAATCTGGAAGTAGAAGTCTTACAGGAAGGGCGATCCTGCGGCGTGCCGCAAGATGGAGCGCTGGGGAATGCTCTGGCGCGAAGCGTTGAAACGGTCACCGGCAAGGCGCCGGAATTCGAACTGTGCCCGGGCCTGCTAGAGATTCGTTTCTATGCCGAGCGCGGAGTTCCCGCGTTCGCCTACGGTCCCGGGTTGCTTACGGTTTCGCACGGGCCGCACGAATTCGTCCCGATCCACCGGATCGTCGAATGCGCCCAGATCTACGCGCTCACCGCGGTCGAGCTACAGGGCGGCAAGTAAGGCTTCCACCGTCGCGTTGTCGCCGAAGGTCTGGCTGATATGGGCATAACGGTCTACATTGCCCGGACCGAACACGAAGCTTCCTCCCAACTGAAACGGATTCGCTCCCAGCTTCTGCTGCCGGAAGCCGCCGCTTTGGGCCCGCTTGCGCGCTTTCCCGTTATCGGACCGCAACAGGTGCAGGATGTTCGCGGACTTCAAACCGGCCGCGCCATAGGCCCGCCGTTCGGCATCCACCAGCAAAGGAAACTGGATGCCGGTCTCCTCGCGGAAGAGGGCGGCGTAGTGCGCGTCGCCCAAACCAATAGCCGCCAGCTTGGCGCCGCGCGCCTGGAATTCCGCTGCGTGTTCGCGCAACTGCGCGATGTGCTCCCGGCAGAAAATTCATCCGTAGTGCCGCAGGAAAACGATCACGGCGGCGCTCGATTCCCACAGGCTTCCGAGACGAACCGTCGCGCCCGAGGAGTCGGGCAGTTCAATGTCCGCGAGCGCCTGGCTGAATGAAGATGGCACGCGTCAGCGGGTGGGAACCGGCTGGAGAGCGCGATTCTCGATGATGCGGTCGATCAGCCCATATTCGAGCGCCGCTTCGGGCTCCAGTATATAGTCGCGATCCACGTCGCGCCCGATGCGATCCACTGGCTGGCCGGTAGCCGCGGCCAGGATTTGGTTCAGCGATTCCCGCATGCGCAGAATTTCGCGCGCGTAAATGTCGATGTCGGTGGCCTGCCCTCCCAGGCCGCTCATGGAAGGCTGGTGGATAAGGATGCGCGAGTGCGGCAGACTATAGCGCTTGCCTTTAGTCCCGCACGCCAGCAGGACCGCCGCCATGGACGCAGCCTGTCCGATGCAGTAGGTCACGATGTCGGGCTCGATCAAGTTCATGGTGTCGAGAATCGCAAGGCCCGCGGTGATGGATCCGCCGGGCGAATTGATGTAAAGCGAGATGTCTTTCTCCGGATCTTCGGCCGCCAGAAACAGCATCTGGGCCATGATCAGGTTGGCCACATTGTCATCGATGGGCGTTCCAAGGAAAATGATGTTTTCCTTGAGCAGGCGCGAGTAGATGTCGAACGCGCGTTCCCCGCGGGACGTCTGTTCGACCACCATCGGCACCAGGACGGAATTCTGCATTTGTAAGAAACTCCCTTCAAAACATCCATGATACCGCGCCGGGCGTAACGGGTACCCTGAAAGCTATGGATCACACGTTTCTACAAGGAAAAAATGCGCTCGTAACGGGCGGCACGCGCGGCATAGGATTCGCGATTTCAGAGGCTTTGGCGAAAGCTGGAGCCAATGTGGCGATCTGTGGACGCGACCCGGTTCGCCTTGAAAACGCAGTAAGGCAGCTCACGGACCGGTCACAAAGTAAAGTAGCTGGAAAACTTGCCGATGTAAGTGATGACACAGAAGTTGCGGGTTTGTTTGCATTTATGGATTCGGAGTTGGGTGGTCCCGATATCGTGGTCAACAACGCGGGCATCGGAATCTTCAGGCCCACCGCGGAGTTGGGCGTGAAGGAGTGGCAGGCGACGCTGGAGACCAACCTGTCGGGTACATTCTACTGTTG
This sequence comes from Terriglobia bacterium, assembly GCA_963786745.1. GTDB lineage: Bacteria > Acidobacteriota > Terriglobia > Bryobacterales > Bryobacteraceae > Palsa-89. The sequence continues at coordinate 301,149 of CAWBAE010000001.1, forward strand.
CCGGGAAGCTCTTCCACGAATGAAGAAGCGGGGTGGGGGATACATCATCAATATAGGTAGCCTGGCTGGCAAGAACGCTTTTGCCGGTGGGGCCGCGTACAACGCGTCGAAGTTTGGATTGAACGGATTTAGCGAGGCGATGATGCTGGATCATCGATATGACAACGTGCGAGTGACTCATATCATGCCCGGAAGCGTCGATACGGAGTTTAGTCCCGGCTCAGCAAGAGCGGACTGGAAAATAGCTCCCGAGGATGTAGCGGAGATCGCGCTGATGGTATTGAGGATGCCGGTAAGGACGCTGGTGAGCCGTGTGGAAGTCAGACCGTCAAAGCCCAGGAAATGAAGGCGTTGGACGCGGCCCCAAGTATGGCAGGCAACTTGCTCTAAGAAAGTCGGGAGTAGCAGCGAAAGGGGCCCAAGAAAATGTTACGGGTTAATGTTCCTTTAGATCCGACGAGGACCGGACGAGAGGCAGAAGCTCTTGAAACCAGCTTGTGCCGAATGATTGTCGGTCAAGACGAAGCCATCCAACAGATCGTCAACATTTATCAGATGCATCTGACCGGCATGACGCCTCCCGGGCGTCCGATCGGAAACTTCCTGTTCCTCGGGCCCACCGGATCGGGTAAGACGCGCATCGTGGAAGCCACCGCCGAAGCGCTGGTGAAGAACGCCCGCGCGGTCATCAAGATCGATTGCGCGGAGTTTCAGCACAGCCATGAAATCGCCAAGCTGATCGGATCGCCTCCCGGATATCTCGGGCATCGCGAAACGCATCCTCTGTTGAGCCAGGAAGTTCTGAATCAGTATCACACTGAAACCATGCAAGCTCAGCTTCGTGCTTTTCGACGAGATCGAAAAAGCCAGCGACGCGCTTTGGAACTTGTTGCTCGGCATCCTGGACAAGGGGACGCTGACGCTCGGCGACAATCGCAAGGTAGATTTTTCGCGCGCCCTGATCTTCATGACCAGCAATTTGGGCGCATCCGAAATGAGTTCTCTGATGAATCCGCGGCTCGGATTCAACGCCGCTCGACTCGCATCAGTCCCAGACCGGGATTGTGGACGAAAAGATGAACACCAAGATCGCGCGCAGCGGAGTGGACGCGGCCCGCCGCAAATTTACTCCGGAGTTCATCAACCGGCTGGACAAGATCGTCACTTTCCGTCCGCTGGGCACGGCCGAGCTGCGAAAAATTCTGGACATCGAACTGAACATGGTTCAGCAGCGAATCTTCAATACCTCGCCCGAGAAGTCATTCGTTTTCAAAGCCAGCGATGAAGCTAAGGATTTCCTGCTCACCGAAGGAACCGATCTGAAGTACGGCGCCCGGCATCTGAAGCGCGCCATCGAACGGCTGCTGGTTCAGCCCATGTCCAATCTGATCGCCACCGATCAGGTTCGCGGCGGCGATTGCGTGGCAGTGGATTTCGATCCGACAGCCAAGGAACTGACGTTCGTCAAGGAAGCCGAGGGACTGCCGGTACACGCCATGGCCGATCTGGTGGACCGTTCCATTTCGATCCCCGCGTTCGCCCTGGCGAACGGCGCGTTTATCGAAGCAGCCAAGACACAAGGCGACAGCGCGAAGTCGATCGAAGAGCAGCCTGACAGTTCCGGGCGGCTCGGTCAGCTGGCGCACTCGCCGCGGCCAAGCTGGAGCGAATACTCCATCTCGTCGCCCCAGTCCCGGTACATTTCGGGAAAGAGCTCGGCCGGCTTAGCCAGGTCGTTCGTCATCAGCCGAAACGTCTCCACTTTGTGGCGCAGCACGTATTCCCGGAAAGTCTCGCCCTCCAACCGATTCGCCAGGTAGTGCGTCAATACTCGACGCACAGCCATGGGCGCCAGGCGCGCCGGTATGCTTTGGATCGCCACGCCGAACCGCATCATGCCCGTCCCGGTCGTATCCGCCGCCCAGCAGCATCTGATAGTAGGGAACTTCTTTGCCGTCGATTTTGCGGGCATTGCCGTAAAAGCCGAAATCGGAGATCCAGTGCTGCCCGCAGGAATTGGGACAGCCGCTGATCTTGATCGTGAGCCTGCCGCACCTCGGTATCCGTGTGGCCCCGAACCTCCTCAGCCAGCGCCGCACCCAGCGTCATCGATTTCGTCAGCGCAAGATTGCAGCTATAGGCGCCCGGACAGGTGGTGATGTCGTCAATCTCGTGTACGCCGGCTTCGGCCAGATCGATCACCGCGAGCGCCTGGTAAGCTTGGGGCAAAAGACGCAACGGAATGTAGGCCAGCACCAGGTTCTGATCCACCGTTACCGAGCACGCCGTCGCCTGCAGATCGAGCCAGATGAGCGAGCCCCCGCATTTGGCTGCCTGTCAAATTGCCTTGCGGGATTTTGACGGTAACGCATCGCGTAACCGGGCTGCTTTTGTTCGCGAACATTGGTTTCGTAGCCAGCGGTCGTACTCGGGATCGGAAAGGCCGTTCGTGCCGGAACCCGGGAAGCAGATCGCCGGTGCCGAGCGGTGGTGGTGCTGATTGAAAACCACCGAATCCGTCCGGAATCTACTTCCGGTGTCGCGATGCCGCCGTTTTCCAGAATATCCTGATAGGCCTTTTCGATCTGCTCGCGCACCCACTCGAACCCGCGCTCCCGCACAACAAATTTTAATCTCGCTTTGTTCTTGTTCTTCCGATTTCCGTGCTGGCTGAACACGCGGATCACCGCTTCGCACCGGTTTACCAGCCGTTCCTCGGGAACGAATTCGTCGAGCAACTGCGGCTTCGATCGGCAACGGGCCCAGTCCGCCGCCCACTACCATGCGGAACCCGCGCTGTACCATCTCGAATCACCGCGCGCAGGCCGATATCGTGGATCGCCCCCAGCATGCAATCGTCCTTGCAGCCGGAAAACGCGATTTTGAATTTCCGCGGCAGGCTGTCGGTAAGCTTCCTTATGCAGAAACGCCAGCGCGACTTTGCGGGCGTACGGATGCACGTCGAAGACTTCGTCCTCGAGCAGCCCGCTCAGCGGGCAAGCCGTCACGTTGCGCACCGTGTTGTAACAGGCTTCGCGCGTGGTCAGACGAACATCCGCCAGCTTGTGCAGCAGCGGCGGCACCTGCCGCCAGCGGCACGAAGTGATACTGGATATTCTGGCGGGTGGTGAGATGTCCTTTGCCGGCGCAGAATTCGTCGGCGATCGCCGCCAGTTGATCCATCTGCGCGGCAGTCAGCGTGCCGCCGGGGATTTTGGTGCGGATCATGTGCACGCCCGGCTTGCCGCTGCGTATACACTCCGCGGCGAAGGCGCTGCGCGCGAAACTGATCGTCCGTGATCTCGCCGGCCTGCCATTTCTCCGAATGCTCGCGGAAAAGTTCGATGTCCGCGCGAACTGTGGCGTCGTATTCCGCCTCGGCGGCGGAAACCAGGCCTGGATTGAGGATTTGTTCGGTGCCGCTAGCGCTCATGGGTGATTGCCCCCATCCCTATAGAGATTACTATATTTGGGATTCAATTACAACCGGGCAGGTCGCGCCGGGCGTAGTAGTCCAACCCGTAGCGCCAGGATCGGGTACCCTGCGGAATGCAAACGATGGTGCCGGAATGAGATAGCCAGAACTGGCGAGGGGAAACGTCGCGATCAAGCACCGGGTAGACCTGCCACGCAATCTGTGCCACGGACAGAACCGCCAGGACCGCGATCAAACCAATCCATACCGGACGTCTGCCCGTCCACTCCAGGGCAAGGCAGCACGCGGCGACCAGGAGCACTGGAAAAATCCAGGCGATGGGCAGGCTGAAGTGAGCGCGGGTTGCGCCCGAAGCCAGCGCCTGAGGCAGGAAGTCCTGAATCGCGGGTGCGAGCCAGAGCAGAAGTGCGCTCGCCCCCACCAGCGCAATAACTTTCGCGGAACGTTCGCGGGCTTCGGCCAGCGCCACGCCCATGAGAGCGGCCGCGGCGGGTAGCAAGGGCAGCAAATAGCCCGGAAGCTTATTTCGCGATGCAGAGAAGAAGAGGAAACCCCAGCCCAGCCAGGCCGCGAGAAACGTGATGCGGCGATCGTCGTAAAGGCGCTTGGAAAAAAGCAGCAGCGCGAAGGGCGTCCAGGGGAAAAGTCCGGCCGCCAGCACGGGCACATAGAACCAAAAGGGGCGTCCGTGCAGAAGGCTCCCGGAGACATAGCGCGCGAAATGATGTTTCCAGAAAAACTCCTGGAGGAACGGCGTGCCATTGCGCAGCGTAACCAGGATGTACCAGGGCGCGGCGATGATCGTGGCGGCGGCCAGCAAGATGATGAGATAGCGCGCGCGCTTTCTCCAAAACCACAACGCGGGAAGAAACAGCGCCAGCGGCACCAGCCCTTTGGCCATGACCGCGACGCCCAGGAATACGCCCGCCAGCACGGCACTGCGCCCGCCGAGTACGGCCAGCATCGCGGCCGCGAAGGCAACCGACATGGGCAGATCCGTTACCGCGATGTGGCTGAACGCGAGCCAGCCCGCCGAAGTAGCCAGCATGCTGGTGGCGAAGAAGGCTGCTCGGCCGCCGAAGTCCCGGCGCAGCGCGAACGCGAAGTAAACCAGGAACGCGACGCTCAAGAGCGCCACGGGTAAGCGCGGCGCCAGGTCCTGGTCCAATCCCGCCTTGAATCCGAGCGCCGTCATCCAGTACAGCAGCGCGGGTTTTTCGAACCAGGCTTGGCCCCATAACCGGGGCGTAATCCAATCGCCGGTCTCGGCCATGGCGCGGCCGATGGCAGCGTAGCGCGGTTCGTCCGGTCCCAGCATTCCGGCGCGCGTCAGTCCGAAAAAATACAGAAAGAATGCGGCGCAAACGCAGGCGACGGCCAGCGCCCAACCTTTCCAGGATTTGCCGGTCCAGGAGATGCCGGTCCGAGAGGTGCCGGGAAGCAAGACTTATTTCAGGCTGGGGCGGCCCCACTGCGAGGAAGCCGGGGGCTTGAAGGGAGCGCGATGTTTCCGGCGCGCGGCCTTGGTCTCAGCTACCGCATCGCGAGCGGACGCGTAAGCCGAAACGTCGGCGATAGTGATGGCGTAGCTTAAGAATTGAACGGTATCCGCGCCTTCCTCCGACAACGAATCGCTCAATATCCGCAAGCATAAGGTGGGTCCGTCCTGGATGGAGATGCGGTGCCGCGCCAGCAACGCCATGTCGGCGCTAAGCAGAAATTCCACACCCTTAGAACCGGCGGCGGGACGCTCTTTCGGCGTCACTCCGCGGAACTTGTAGCTGCGAATGTTAGCTTGCTGGCTGAAACCCATGTAGAGGAACTGCATTGATCCGCACCTTCGGGCGGCGATGCGCCCATTCGCCCTTGCACAGACGAATGGGCGCCTGACAGAAACTCTTAAGGCTTATGCCAGCGTTACTTGTTCCGCTTGCAAGCCCTTGGGACCGCGTTTTACGACAAACGTGACTCGCGCGCCTTCTTCCAGAGTGCGATAGCCGCTTGCTTCGATGGCCGAGAAATGGACGAAAACGTCTTCGCCATTTTCCCGCTGAATGAATCCAAATCCTTTGCCGGCGTTAAACCACTTCACCGTGCCTGTCTCTTTCATAAAAAATTCTCTCCTTCTCTGAGCTGTTAGTAGATCTGACGTCTGGATTGAGGCAGTTTGGTGGAGCGGTCCGTTTCAGGGGGTCCTTCGAACTGATTTCAAATGACGTACATGTATCTCAAAAGCCGTTATTAGAGCATAGCACAGCCGTTTGGTTTCTTTGTGGTGCGGATCAGCGGATCTAACGCGGGGTAGCGATTTCGGACAAAAGGACCTGGGCGAGCTGCTTGAAGTCGCCATCCAGGGCGATTACCTGTTCAAACTGACGGCGAGCGCCGGCGGGATCGCCCGCGCCGAGAAGCCCTTTGGCGAGAAAGAATCGGGCGCCTTCGAGATAGGGCGTCGAGCCCAGGGCGATTACAGCGCGGAGTTCGCTGAGGCCGCCGGTCCGATCGCCAACCGAAAGCAAACAAATGCCCAGGTAGTAGCGGGCGGCGGCGAAGTCGGGCTGCTTTTCGGCGATGGCCCGGAGCGGCGGGATCGCATCCTGATAATCGCCTTTGGAATACGGAAGCATGGCCTGCTTCAGATCCTGATGTGTATCCTTGGCCGGCATGTAGCCGGGCGGGGCAAATTGGGCCAGCGCCTGGTAACGGGCTAGCGAAACCGTGGCGCCTTTCTGCGCCGGCGCGCTGGCCGTTCGGCCTTCGCCGGCTTCCTTGCGCGATTCCGAAGCGAGCCACGCGAATACGACCACCGCACCGGTCAGAATCACGGCGGTGAAGCCGTAAATAATGAACCAGAATCGAGTGGCGGGTTTGTTCGTGGGGGGTTTGTCTGTCATGGCCTTCTGCGACTAGGATGGCACGTCCAAGACCTCAACAAACAGGCGCTCTTGGCCTGGGCGCAGTTCAAGGATCACTCGGGACGCGTCAACATCATGAAGATGAGCATGGGCCTCACCAAGGAGTTTCCTGCTGCGGACCCGAACAATCCCTACGCGGACTTGGGATAAGGAGGCCACATTACCCACAATCCATACTGTAGTTGTCGTACATGCCTTGCCAAGCAGGCCAACAACACCGTGTATCCGGTGAGTACGTTGAATGCTGGCTTATTCTCTGTTGCCGCAACCGAGGTCAAGCTGGCAGACTTGATCGATGGCCAAGGCCGCAAGCTGAAGGACGTAGTGCCAGCGACCGCGTTGACGGTGAGTCTACGCAACGTCTCGATTGATGACCTTGTAATTTCAGGGCAGGCCCGGTCTCGGCTGCTTGTTGCGCAAGAGACGGTTGAGCTGCCCGTTGCGGACCTCGACAAGTTCACGACCAGTTACGAGGGCGCTGAGGGCTGCTGCTCTCTGGTGGTCAGCTACACAGTGCCGATGGGCAAGGCTGGGTAGCGATGATACCCGCCCATGTCCGCGCCCAGATCGAGCTTGCCTTGGGCCGGAACGTCTTGAAGCTCTCGGAGGAAATATGCTTCGAGATGTCAACTTACGGCAAGTGCGGTTCCGCGAAGTGGCGCGCGCTGATCGAGACGTTGTGGCGCGAACATCAGGACGTAATGGAGACGCCGTTGGGCGCTCTCTTCACAAACGCAGTTTTGGGGAGATTTGACAATGCAAACGGCGGAGCGAGTGAGCCCAGCCGTGGCGGGGGTTTCCCCGGCCATCGGCGTCAATGACGGTCTAACGGACCTGTACATTTCACAAGGCCGGATCGGGCAGCGGCAACTATCGAGTGCCTGCTTCACGTGGCACGAGACCCTCCGACTCGTTGCCTCGGAGCTATGGCGGCGCGGTGAAGCCGAGCGTGCCCGCGTCACGCTGAAGGTTGGCCGGGAAACGGTACGGGAGTTCCTGCGGACGCGGTTCGGCATTGTGACGGGCGCGCGGGAGTTCTGGCACCGGGAGAACAGGACCCCGGATCGCGCGGACCTTCAGGACTTCCTGGCGGCGCTCCGTGACGCCCGGCGCGCGGCCTAGTTGTAATTTGCCTTACAACACTCCGGCAGGATAGACTACCCGCGTATGGCAACTGCAACTCACTTGCAAGTACAAGCCCTGCGGAAACAGCGACGACACAAGCCTACTCCTGTTCAGGTAGAGGCAATGGTCGCTGTATTGTCCGAGCAATCCCCAAGAGACCGGGCAGCGTTGACTGCATTCTATGGCGATGGCGAATCCCCACAACGTCTTTGCCAACGCCTCGGGATAGCGCTTACCTATTTCAGTTCGCTGAGAGCGAACGTCCGGCGCGAGTACGTGGTGAGAACCGGCAAGCTCTTGCTCGATCCGGCGGTGTCGGCAGCGGACGCCTCGGGCTATCGATTCACGTCCGAGCGGTTAGTCAATCCTGATGGGGAGCGAATCCAGTGAGAGACAACCTGCCGATGATCCTGGTATGCGGTCTCTTCTGCTTTGCCTGCTGGTTCATCGATCTTATCCGGCATCGGCATGACGCGCTGGTGTCGGACGCCGAGCTAGCTGCGAAGATCATCGAAAGTGAAGAGTTGATTTCGGAAGGCCTGCCAGAATCCTCTTTGAAGAGTCCCACCGTCCACTAGCCCACCGCGCGGCGCGCCCGTCATGTGACGCGCCGCAACTTGGTAAAATGAAGCAATAATGACCACCGGCATTTGCGCACTTTGCGGTGCCTGCGGGACCCTGCGGCATAGCCATTATTTGGCAGCAGCTTTCTTTCGGCGGTTGCACACTGATGGTCTGCCTCCGATTCTCGTTGACGCGAATGTCAAAGTCCACCGGGCTAAACAGCCGCAAGCTTATCTTCTTTGCGACTTATGTGAAGACCGCTTCAAGAGGTTGGGAGAGGACTGGGTAATTGATTGCACTTGCAAAACGACCGGCAGTTTTCCTCTTCGAGATTTGCTTTTGCGCAATGTTCCAGTAGGCGAAATGTCACGTAATGTGGCGATGGCTTTTTGGTACCACGGAGCAAGGTTGCCCGAGATTCGCCATTCGGAAATCATCTATTTTGCTGCTAGCGTCTTCTGGAGGGGCTGCATACACGATTGGTCCAACGTTGATCCAGGCCTTTCAAAATTGCAGTTCACGCCAGAATTGGCAAACGAATTTCAACAGTTCTTGCTCGGAAGGACTCCGTTTCCGCAATCCGCGATTCTCCAAGTTGAAGTGGCGTTTGACCCGTTTCTTGGAGGGCAGCGCCTCGGCATCACCTTTCCAACGGCGCTTGTCCCGAGGCGGCCAAATTCGGACCAACCGAACATCCCCATCGGTTACGCCTTCGGAGTTTGCGGAATCACGTTTAGCCTAATGTTCGATCTTGGACGGCCCGGAGGATTGCAGTGGGGCAAGGTGACTAGCATCGCAGAGCCGCCACATCCGCTTCTACTCACAGATGTGCGGATGTCAGAGATAAGTGCCGGACAGGAAGCGTTTGAATCAACAGCAGTACCAAAGGGCCGACTCGCCCGCACTCGCTAATGGGTTGTGCTTGGGTTGCGCCAGCCCTTGCTTTATCGCGGACAATCACCCGTAAGTGATTGAGAGAGTGGTGGGCCCGACAGAACTCGAATCTGTGACCTCTACCGTGTCAAGGTAGCGCTCTAACCAACTGAGCTACGGGCCCGAGCCTTAAGAATCAATCAAATAGGCTGTGCCGATTGTAACACGCGCAGCCTTACACCAGCCGTCTCGGGACGTCCGTTTTCCAGTTTTTTTCGAAGACTACCTTGCCGTTTTCGACGGCTTTGATGGACTCGGCGATGGTGAAATTCTCGGGCGTGGAAGTCATCTTGGCGTCGGCGGTGGTCTCGATTGCCGATCCCGCGCGCTCCAGCTTCAGCACGTTTGTTAAAGTCCAACTGCCATTGTTCGGCTCGTGCGGGTTCTGCATTAGAGCAAAATTGCTCCCTTGGGTGATCGCGACGCCTATGTCCGGCACCTTAGCCTGAAAACCTGGCGAGTTCTGGATCACATGCACCATTTCGTTGTAAGGTCCGCTCATGAACACGCCGATTTCAGGCCTGTCGGGAGGCTTATAGTCCGCGACGTACTGATCGCGCCTAACGGCCATCGGCATTTCGGGATCCGGAACCGAGGCATCCCGCACCGGAAGCGTTAACGCGGAGACGCCGGTAGTGATTTCGAGCGTCACCTGCGTGGGCGACGGCCACAGTAGCGGCCATAAATTCTCCGAAATCGCCACGCGAATCCGATTCCCTGCCCGGAATCGGTGCGCTGCGAAATACAATGGAACCTCGACGTCGTAATCCTTGCCCGGTTCGAGCGGCGAGGGATGTTCGTCGCTCGAGCGATGCGTGAGGTTCAGCAGGCCATAGCTAATCAACCAGGACTTGCCTTCGGGCGTCAGCTCGGTTAGCCGCACCACAAGTTTTGCAACCTCGGCATTGGCCCGAACTCTCGCGTGAAGCACCGGAATTCCGAGAATCTCGAGCGGTTCCTTGAGCGGATCGCTGTCGAATCGTAAACTCTTCGCATCGTCGCCGGATTGCTCGTCGGGTAGATGCAGCGCCATGTTCGTCGGACACCAATAGCGCGTGGCCAATCCTACGGTTTGAACGGACTCGTAGCGCACCCTCTTTTCCGCGCCGGGCGAGCGCGAAAGTCCGTCCGAATTCAAAAACAACCGCTCCTCCTTCACGTGCGGCGACGGCCACGCGGGATCGGCCACCCACCGGCCGGGCGTGTCTTTGGGATACTGCTCGGCCGGCGCGGCGTAGGTGATATAGGAACGCAGCATCGGCTCCTGCATGATTCCGTTATCACGACCGTTGAGCCAGCGGTCCCACCAGCGGCACTCTTCGGCGAACCAGTCCAGTCCCGGCCCCGGATCGCCGGTCGGATAACGATGTCCCCACGGACCGATGATCCCTTTGCGCGGAACGCTCAGCCGCGAAAGCAGGCGATCGACTGTGTTTATGTAAGGATCGGTGGTCCCGTCTGCAACGTACACCGGGCACTGGATCTTGCTGAAATCCGTAAGCGCGATCTGTTTCCAGAAATCGTCCAGCGTCTGATGCTGGGTGTAGTTGGTGATGTCGGGACCGGTGGCGTTCAGCCGTTCGAGCCACATTTCGCGCCAGCGCGGACCGGCGATTTCAGGATCGGGCGGCGCAACCATCACGTTCTTGAAAATCACGCCCCACTGGACGTTTTCGAGCATCAGGCATCCGCCCATGTAATGCGCGTCCTCGATGTAGCTCGATTCGGTACCGCACGCGGCTAGGATCGCCTTGAGCTCCGGTGGCGCGGCCGCGGCGGCCTGCAGCGCGCTGATTGCGCCCCAGGAAATCCCGCGCATTCCGACCGCGCCGTTACACCAAGGCTGTTTCGAGATCCAGCGGATGATTTCGACCCCGTCGTGCCGCTCCGGCGCGCCGTACTCCACGGTCATGACGCCTTCTGAATCCCCCGATCCTCGAATATCCACGCGCACGTAGGCGAAACCGGCCTGATTCAGAATCGCGCCGGTGCGTTCGTCCGAGCGGCGCTGGATATCGCGCTTGCGATAGGGAATGTATTCGAGAATCGCTCCCGCGGGCTTCCGCGCGGCGCTTTCAGGAAGAAAGATGCGTGCGCCCAGCCGAACGCCGTCCGGCATGGTGATCCATTCGTTCTCGATGATTTTAGATGCCGGCGCTCCCACCGCTTTGGTCAGCGCGCTTGTGCCTGCAACCAGAAGCAGATCTCTACGGGATAGTGTCATTTTCAGCTCGGCCTAGAGCCCTTTCGATGATACAGGAGCGTGCGGGCGGCGTACAGCCGGGTGCTGGGGCTGCCGATACAATTATGTAGGTTATGCGCAGGTTCACTATCAGGGTCGCGCGGCTATTGCTGGCGGTTGCGCCCGTAGCCGGTCTGGCACAAATCGTTCCCGCGCAAGTAGAACCCGGACCATGGCGCTTCGTAGATCCCGGCTCGAAGGCCGTGATCAGCGTCGATTGGAAACGCATCTCGCACTCCCAGTTGGGCGTCATGCTGCGCGAGAAGTGGCTGGATCCGAGCGCGCCAATACCCGGGATTGAGTTCCTGGATGAAGTCGACCGGTTTATAGTCTCCTCGCCGGGCGCCGATTCGGGCGATCCAACGCAGGAACCCCCCACGCTGGTGGTAGCCACCGGACATTTCGAGCTCCCCAAGATCCGCGCCTTACTACTCGCGCGTGGAACGAAGCCGCAGCAGTTCAACTCGTACCTGGTTTACAGGCCGCAGGGAAAAAACGCCCGGGACCTGGCCTTTGTTCTGCTGGATTCACAGACCATCCTGATCGGCGATTCGAGCTCGATATTCGCCAGCCTGGGACACAGCGCGTTCCAGCGCGCCGCCCCGGATGCGAACTCGATTCTCGCGCGAACCACGGACATGGACGCGCGCTACGACGCTTGGGCGATCGTAAGCTCTGCGAGCGCGCTAGCGGGCAACCGGCTCACGGATCTGCTGGCCGGCGCGGGGTCGGACTCGGAAGCGCGAGGATTCGAAGCGGGCGTTTCGTTGCGCGCCGGTCTCACCGCCGATATCACGCTGCTGTTCCCTTCCGAGGATGACGCCAAAGGCATGGCAGAAGAGTTCGCCAAGGTGGCGCATCTGGCGGCCAAGGATAAATCGGGCGAGGCTTTTCTTCAGGATTTCGAAAAGCGACTGAAGTTTACATCCGAAGGCTCGCGCGTCAAGATTACATTGCACCTGACGCCGCAGGAGATGGAGAAGAACGCCCAAATGTTCGCGGCGCGCAGGCGTTCCCCCGCCCCGGCGCCGGAACTCCCGCCGGTGGCGAAATCCACGCCCGCCTCTACGGCCCAGCCGCCTGCAGCTCCCGAGAAACAGGTGATTCGCATCGAGGGCCTGGACGGTGGAACCCGCGAGATCCCGCTCCAGCATCCCTAGCGCGGGTTGCGCGCTAACTCTGCCACCAGCGCCGCGCCGCCACGATCGCCCAGACTGCCTCCACCAGCCCGAAAGGCCACGCCCCTTGAAGGAAACCGTATGCCGATCCGAGCAGGCACGATCCCGAAAAAGCCAGAATGAACCACTTGCTGCGTTTCTCCAGCGCATAGGTGACCAGCATGGCCGTAACGGAAAATAGACCAAAGATCGTGAGAGCACTCATAGCCCGCTAGCAACCCGCCTGGCGCGCACCTCCAGATGCGATCCTAACGCTGCGGCCTGTGTTTGCGCTAACATTTGCGATAGATGGCAAAAGGCAAACGCGAGCTGATTGAAATAAAGTGCCCGTGTTGCGAAGCCACCCTGCAAATCGACCCGGAGCTCAAGGTGGTGATCAGCCACCAGGAACACCAGAGGCCGCGAGCAATCGAGGATATAGGCGCTGCGGTTCAAAAGCTGAAGGGCGAAGAGGCGCGGCGATCCGAGACGTTCCAGAAATCTTTCGACGAGCAAAAAAGTCACCATAAGGTGCTCGAGCGAAAGTTCGACGAGTTGCTGAAACAGGCCAAACAGAATCCGGACGCTCCGAAACCGCGCAATCCTTTTGATTACGAGTGACAGCATCTAAGCATTACGCCTGAGCAGTACCAAGGCAAAACGCTGGCCTTGGATTAGGTCGACAAGTACCTCTTTCTGCCGATAAACCCTATCTCTTCCTACCGGCCTGCCCCCGATGGTATGCATGTAACTCTGAATAGGGGTGAAAATCATGAGAAAGCGATTGCTTTTGTGTTTGGCCTTCGCCGTGGTAGGACTGGCCGTGGGACCGTTGCTCGGCGGCCTGGTGGGTCTCAGCGGCATCCCCGCCTTGCTCGGCTGCACCGCGGTCGGCGGAATTCTCGGCTATTTGGTCAGCATCTTTCTGGACGTCTTCGTTACGAACGCGGGCGCTTCCGAAATTGAGAACTAACGCGCTCCCTCGTTAGTACTTTTGCCCCGGCTCGGCCTTTCCAGGCTCGCGGTCAGATTCTCGCCCATGCGCTAGAATCATATGGATGGCCGATCTAGTTTTATCCACCCACGAAGGTGAGATAGGTATCCTCACCGTCAACAACCCCCCCGTAAATGCGCTAAGCCCCGGAGTTCCCGAAGGCATCGCCGCGGGCGTGGAGCAATTCGAGAAAGATCCCAGCATCCAGGCGATCGTCTTGATCGGCGGCGGCCGAACCTTCATCGCCGGCGCGGACATCCGCGAGTTCGGAAAGATGACCTCGGGCGGAAATCGCGAGCGCGGCCCCGGCTTCAACACCATCCTCAATCGCGTGGAAGCGTCCAATAAGCCGGTGATTGCGGCTATTCACGGGACGGCTCTCGGCGGCGGCCTCGAAACCGCCATGGCCTGCCACTATCGGGTGGCGGTGCCGTCGGCGCAGGTCGGACAGCCGGAAGTGAAGCTCGGCATTATCCCGGGCGCGGCTGGGACGCAGCGCCTCCCTCGGCTGGCGGGCATCGCGAAAGCCGTCGAAATGTGCGCAGTGGGCGATCCCATCGGCGCGGCCGATGCCTTCGAGCACGGAATCGTCGATCAGATCATCGAAGGCGATCTTCTCCAGGGCGCCATCGCGTTCGCGCGAACCAAGGGAGGCAGCGCTCCTCGCCGGACTCGTGATTTGAGCGGGAAACTCGGCAACGACGCAACCAATCCGCCCATCTTCGCCGCCGCACGCGATGCCGCTCGCAAGCGCCAGCGCAACCTGATCGCGCCGCTGGCCGCCATCGACGCCGTGGAGGCGGCCACCAAGCTTCCGTTTGACGAAGGCATCGCCAGGGAGCGCGAGCTGTTCCAGCAGTGCCTGTTCTCGGATCAATCCAAGGCGCTGATTCATGTATTCTTCGGAGAGCGCGAAGTGGCGAAGATTCCGGGTATCTCCAAGGACATTCAGCAAATCCCGGTCAACCGGGCAGCCGTGGTGGGCGCCGGAACGATGGGCGGCGGAATCGCAATGGTGTTCGCCAACGCCGGCATTCCCGTTTTGTTGAAAGAAACCGACCAGGCGGCGCTCGATCGCGGCTTGGCGACCATCCAGAAGAACTACGCGAATTCCGTCAAGAAGGGCCGCTTCACCCAGCAGGTGATGGATGAACGCCTGGCCCGAATCCATCCCACGCTGACGTATGACGGCTTCGGCGAAGTGGACATGGTGGTGGAAGCCGTGTTCGAAGGCATGGCGCTCAAGAAACAAATCTTTGGCGATCTGGATAAAGTTATCCGGCAGGGTGCAATCCTGGCATCCAACACGTCCACGCTAAACGTCGACGAAATCGCATCCGCCACCACGCGGCCTCAAATGGTCATCGGCACGCACTTCTTCAGCCCGGCCAATGTCATGCGCCTGCTGGAACTGGTGCGCGGGAAGGCCACTTCGAATGAAGTGATCGCTACGTGCATGTCGCTTTCAAGGAAGCTTGGGAAAGTGGGCGTGCTGGTAGGCAATTGCCGCGGATTCGTAGGCAATCGCATGTTCCATCCTTACCGGCGCGAGGCCCAGTTCCTGGTGGAAGAAGGCGCGGCGGTGGAAGCCGTCGACAAAGCGCTTTACGATTTCGGAATGGCCATGGGTCCCCTGGCCACGGGAGACCTGGCCGGACTGGACGTCGGCTGGCGCATTCGCAAGGAATTCGGCGATGCGCGCAATACCAGCGTCCGCCAGCCCTTGATCGAAGATCGGCTGTGCGAGGCCGGCCATTACGGCCAGAAAACCGGCAGCGGCTGGTACAAATATGACGCCGAACGCAAGCCCATGCAAAGCGCCGATGCCGACGCCATCATCCAGCAAGCCCGCCTCGCTGCCGGCTTCACGCCGCGCACAATTTCCAGCGACGAAATCGTCGAGCGGATCATCTATGCATTAGTGAACGAGGGCGCGCGCATCCTGGAAGAAGGCTACGCGCTCCGCGCCGTCGACATCGATATCATCTATCTCAACGGCTACGGATTCCCGGCCTATCGCGGAGGCCCCATGTGGTACGCCGACACGGTGGGTCTCAAGAAGGTGTACGAGCGGATCCTCGATTTCGAAAGGCAGCACGGCAAGCTGTGGACGCCCGCGCCGCTGCTAAAACAGTTGGCCAAAGAAGGACGCACCTTCGCCGATTTCGATAAAAAGGTCGCGGCCAGCGCCGCCTGAGGTAAGGAGCTAATCATGAGAGAAGCAGTCGTCGTCGCCAGCTCGCGGACCGCGCTCGCAAAATCCTATCGGGGATCGTTCAATATGACGCGGCCCGACGATCTCGCGGCCCATTGTATACAGGACGTTCTGCGTAAGACTCCGGCGCTCGATCCGGCCGAGATCGGCGATGTGATCCTGGGGTGCGCGCAGCCGCACGGCGCGCAGGGGTCGAACGTGGCGCGCGTGGCGTCGCTGATCGCCGGGCTTCCGGCGTCGGTTGCGGCCACCACGGTGAACCGTTTCTGTTCCTCGGGTCTGCAGGCGATCGCCATGGCGGCGCATCAGATCGTCCAGGAAGGCGTGGACGCGGCCATCGGCGGAGGTACTGAAAGCATCTCGCTGACCGAACGCAGCACCAATCCGCAATCCCTGGATAAAGGAACACTATCCGGGAATCTACATGGTGATGGGCGACACCGCCGAAGTGGTGGCGAAGCGCTACCAGATCAGCCGTCTGGCGCAGGATGAATACTCGCTGCTCAGCCAGCAGCGCACCGCCCGCGCACAGGCCGAAGGTTTCTTCGAGGGCGAGATCGCGCCCATGAAAGTCACCCGCGCGGTGCTCGACAAAAAGACCGGACAAGTGGAGCGGACCGAAGAAGTTTGCGCGAATAAAGACGAATGCAACCGCCCCGATACCACGCTCGAAGGGCTGCTGGCGCTCAAGCCGCATTTCGATCAGACCAGCGGACAAGGCAGCGTCACGGCGGGCAACACGTCCCAGCTTTCAGACGGCGCATCCGCGACTCTTCTGATGTCGCGCGAACGCGCCGACGCTCTCGGCATCCCGTATTCGCTCATATTTCGTGGTTTCGCCGTGGCCGGTTGCGAGCCCGATGAGATGGGCATCGGCCCGGCCTTCGCAGTCCCGAAATTGCTGAAGCGCTTCGGACTGAAGGTAGACGACATCGATCTGTGGGAGTTAAACGAGGCTTTTTCCGTGCAGGTGGTTTATTGCCGCGATCGTCTGGGAATCGATCCGGACAAGCTCAATGTCAACGGCGGTTCGGTTTCGATCGGACACCCGTTCGGCATGACAGGCTCCCGGATGACCGGCACTCTGGCGAATGAAATGGCGCGCCGGAAGTCACAGCTCGGCGTGGTGACGATGTGCATCGGCGGCGGACAAGGCGCGGCCGGATTGTTCGAACGCCCGAACTGAGCATTTCCGAGAGTAATCCTATATGCCAGCAAGATCGCCGTTTTTGCTGGCGTTGAGTCTATGCTCGTTCCTCGCTCTGACCTCGTGTAGCCGGTTCGATCATCATACGAGTTCCGACCTCCAACGAGAGCTTGTTGATCGATCGAAGCACGGGCTGGTGCTTGCGAGGTCTCTTCTGCCAGCTTTGGAAAAAATTGAGATTCGTTATTTCGACGGGCATACCGAAATCGTCCAGCCGATATGCTGCACAAAAATCGAGAGCATTGGCTTATCTCGAAGTCGCTTGGTAGTCGTGGATGCGCCTCCGAAACTCGATCTGTGGCGCGGTCAGTCGGTAGGGCTCGCGCAGAGCACGCTGTCGTACGGCGGGCCAGTCGTCGTCATGGACATGCGTGGCCAAGTCATCGCGCGTTCGAAGGCGGAGTTCTGGCCAGGGGAAGTTGCTATATCGCCAAATGGAAAACAGTTCGCGATCATAAGCACGCCTCGGGGGCTAAAGGCGGAAACCGGCCTTTACGTTGGCTGTTTCGCCGATGCGCACCCACGCAGAATCGCGGACCTTGAGCCTCCGGCGGCTGCAGACACGCCCTATTCCATGCAAACGATGGTCGATTGGTCTCCGAATGGGCAAACTCTGTTGCTTTCGCATCAGGGGGCGATATCGGCGTTCGAACTTGCAGGCGCCTCACGCAAGATCGCGGACGGCAGTTCGGCGCTCTGGTCCCCTTCAGGCGAGTTGATATCGTTCATTACGCCACAATGGGAGCACGCCATCCTCAACGTCTCAACCGGCGCGCGCACGCTGATCGATAAGGGCAACCAAGGCGGAACGCCGCTCGAATGGTCGCCCGACGGGAAGTACCTACTCGTTCCTGAGGGCGCGAACTGGTTGGGATACCTTTGGGTTTATCGCGTTGCCGACCGCGCGTGGTATCCAATTCCGGATCACTATGGCCTAGCAGGCCCTCACCCACGCTGGGTTGAACTGCCCAACTGAGAGCTTACGCCTTCACCAGCATCTTGCCGGTGTTGTCACCCTTGAGCATCCCGATGAACGCCCTTACTGTGTTCTCGAAGCCGTCCACCACGTGCTCGCGGTGCTTCAGCTTGCCTTCGCGCAGCCACTGCGCCATTTGCGTGATGCCTTCCGGCATCTTGTTTTGAAATCGGGTCACGATGAACCCTTCCACCTTGAGCTGCTTCACCAGCACGATGCTCAAGAGCCTGGGACCGGGCTCCGGCTTTTCCATGTTGTACTGCGAGATCTGCCCGCACACCGACACCCGGCCGAACGTGTTCATCAGCGGAAAGACCGCGTCGGTGATCGCGCCGCCCACGTTGTCGAAATAGCAGTCGATGCCGTTGGGGCAAAGTTCTTTCAGCTTCGCGCTGTAATCGGTAACCGTCTTGTAGTTGAACCCGGCGTCGCAGCCGAACTCATTCACCATGCAGTCCACCTTCGAATCGTCGCCCGCGATTCCGATGGCCCGGCAGCCTTTGATCTTGGCAATTTGCACCACCAGCGATCCAACCGCGCCCGCGCCTCCGGACACCACCACGGTCTCGCCTGCTTTGGGATTGCAGATGTCAAGAAATCCGAAGTAGGCCGTCATCCCGGGCATTCCCAGCACGCCCAGCGCGGTTGAAACCGGAGCGATTTTGGGATCGAGCTTACGCACCGTCTTCGCATCCACAGCCGCGTGTTCCTGCCATCCCCACTGGCCGATCACGAAGTCGCCCGGCGCAAAATCAGCGCTCTTCGACTGCACCACTTGCCCCACCGTTCCGCCTTGCATCACATCCCCAACCAGGACGGGATCGGCGTAAGTGCGAACGCCCGTGATGCGGCCGCGCATGTAAGGATCCACAGAAAGATAAACGGTTTTCACCAGGACTTGGCCGTCAGCGGGCGCCGGCATGGGCGCGCTGACCAGCGAAAAATCCGACTCCTTGGGCAGCCCCACCGGCCGCGCGGCGAGCTTGAACTGGCGAGTGACACTCGGCAATGGACCTACTTGGGTACCAGATGACATAGGCTTCCATTATCGTCCAGGATGAGTGCCCGGTGCTCGGCGAGCGCCTGCTCGTCATCTGCTATCGTAGGCGCATGCGGCTGTTGATTCTGCCCCTGGCGGCGTGCGTGCTTGCGTGCGCGCAGCCTTCGGACGTTCACAAAGACACACTCGCCAACGGGATGAAAGTCCTGATCCAGGAAGATCACAACATCCCCAGTGTCGCGATGTATTTCTTCTTCGAAATCGGCTCTCGCAATGAGCGTCCGGGCATCACCGGGATTTCGCACTTCTTCGAGCACATGATGTTCAACGGTGCGAGAAAATACGGCCCCGGCCAATTCGATGTCCAGATGGAAAAGAGCGGCGGCAACAACAACGCCTTCACCACTGAGGACGACACCGTCTACACCGACTGGTTTTCCTCGGACGCGCTGGAATTGATGATGGACATGGAGGCGGACCGAATTCAGAACTTGAGTTTCGATCCGAAAATCGTCGAGTCAGAGCGCGGCGTGGTTTACTCGGAGCGCCGCACCTCGGTCGATAACAGTAATTTCGGAACGCTCTTCGAGCAGCTGCGCGCCGCGGCCTATATCGCGCATCCCTATCATTGGCCGGTGATCGGATGGCCATCCGACATCGAGGCCTGGACCATGGA
Source organism: Terriglobia bacterium (assembly GCA_963786745.1). Classification (GTDB taxonomy): domain Bacteria; phylum Acidobacteriota; class Terriglobia; order Bryobacterales; family Bryobacteraceae; genus Palsa-89. The sequence continues at coordinate 320,589 of CAWBAE010000001.1, forward strand.
CGATCTCAAGAATCACTTCCGCATGGGCTACGCGCCCAACAACTGCATCATGGTGGTGGTGGGCGACGTCAAGACCTCGCATGTGCTGGAACTGGCCCGGAAATATCTGGAGCCGATTCCCCAGCGAGCCGCCTCCGCCCGCCATTCGAACCAAAGAGCCCGAGCAACTGGGCGAGCGTCGCGTGACGGTGGTGAAGCCCGCGCAATTGCCTATCGAGATGGTGGCCTATCACGTTCCGGAATCCAAGCATCCGGACGACGCCGCGCTGGATCTGCTCGAAGCCGTGCTCTCCAGCGGCCAAAGTTCGCGGCTGTATTCGAGGCTGGTGGATAAGGAACAGCTGGTGTTGTCGGTAAACAGCTTCCGCCAGCATTCGCTCGATCCCGGGCTGCTGATCTTCAGCCTGCAGCCGAGGAGCGGCGTGACGCCGGCACGCGCCGAAAAAGCGCTTTTCGAAGAACTCGACCGATTGCGCGAACATCCCGTGGACGCGCGGGAGCTGCGCAAGGCCAAGAACCAGATGCTGGCGGATCAATTTCGCGAATTGAAAACCATCGCGGGCCGCGCCAATCTACTGGGAAGCTACGAGCTTTTCCATGGCGATTACCGGCTGCTCTTCACCGAGGAGCAGACCATCGAAGCGGTGACCGCGGCCGATATCCAGCGAGTGGCGCGGCAATATCTGAAACCGACGAATCGGACCATCGCCACTTTGGTTCCGAAAACGAAAGGCGCTCAGCCATGACGCGCCGATTGACCGCGCTCGTGCTGCTGGCATGCTCCGGCTTGCTCGCCGAGGTGAAGCTTCCGCCCTATACGCGGCAAGTGCTTCCGAACGGCGTCACGGTGGATTTGATGCCGCGCTCCGGCGTTCCGCTGGTCGAATTCCGGATTCTGGTCAAGGGCGGCATCGAATCCGAACCCGCCGATCTGGCCGGTATCGGCTCCATCACCGCGCAGCTTTTGCGAAAAGGAACCGAGAAGAGAACCGCCGAACAGTTTTCTGACGAACTCGACTTTCTGGGCGGCTCGCTGCAGGCAGCGGATGCGCCGCAATCCGCTGCTGCCGCGATCACGGCCGAGTTCTTGAAAAAAGATTTCGACCGGGGTCTGGATCTCGTCAGCGACGCGGTGCTCCATCCGACGTTTCCCGATAGCGAGGTTCGAAAGCTCCTATCGCAGCGCATCGACGCAGCCAAAGCCACCAAAGACAATCCCCAAGCCGCGATCTCTGCCTACTTCGCGGCGTTCTTTTTCGGCCCCAACCATCCTTACGGCCACCCGCCGGACGAGAACACGCTGTCTCACATCCAGCGGCCGGATATTCTCAGTTACCACTTGCGAAATTACTGCGGAAAGAATCTGGTGGTCATAGTCACGGGAGAATTTGATCCCGCCGCGGCCGCAGCCAAAATCCGCGAGGCGTTCGGAAGCATCGCTCCTGGCACAGCCTTCGAATGGGGCAAGCCGGTTCCGCCCGCCCCGGGATCCCGGCTGCTTTTGATCGACAAGCCGGACGCCACCCAAACCTATTTCTACATCGGACAGCCGGGTATCGATCGGAAGAATCCGGATCGCGTCAAGCTCACGCTGGTGAATACGCTATTCGGGGGACGGTTCACGTCCCTGCTGAACGAAGAGCTGCGCGTGAAATCAGGCCTGACCTACGGCGCTTTTTCGATTCTGCAGCAGCCGCGCCTCCCGGGAGCGATTGCAGTCGCGAGCTTCACCAAAACAGAGACCACCGGGCAGGCTCTGGATCTCTCGGTGGAAGTCCTGAAACGAATCGCGAATGAAGGAATCACTGCTGAGCAGCTGTCGTCGGTGAAGTCCTACCTCAAGGGCACGTTTCCAGCCGAGCGGTTGGAAACTTCCGATCAACTGGCAGGCGTCATCGGCGACCTGGAAGTGTACGGGCTCGGTAAAGATTACATCGACGACTTGTTTTCCCGCATCGATGCCGTTAGCCTGGCTGACGCAAACGCCATCGCGCGCAAATACTACAAGACCGGCGATCTCACGTTCGTGCTGCTCGGAAACGCGGCGAAGATTCGCGATGTCGCGAAGAAATATGCGCCCAAGGTGACCGAGATCGCAATCACCAAGCCCGGCATCGCGACGGACTAGTCAGAGTCTAAAAATATTCCAGCGCGAACACCCACACCGCGCCGCCTTCCGGCACCTCCGGATACTCGCCCGGAAAAATCCGATTGAGATTGGCCTGCATCCCGCGCGAATCCCCGCCCCAGCCCGCGTGCACCGCGATATATTGCTTCCCGCCGATGGTGAACGACGTCGGCGGCGCGAGAATGCCGGAGTTGGTCGGAAATTCCCACAGCAACTGGCCGGTGGATGCATCAAACGCGTGGAAATGCCGATCGTTCGTGCCGCCGCTGAACACCACGCCGCCCGCCGTCGCCAGCATCGCTCCCCAGTTTGGCGACTTCGCGTACTGGTGCGTCCAAACGCGTTGTCCGCTATCCACATTCCAGGCCTGCACTTCGCCGAAGTGGTCTGCGCCCGGCGCAACCGAGAACCCCAGCTTCACGCCCATGAAATCCTTGCCCGGCGAGTATTCCACTTCTTCGCCCGTGGATGTCTCGCACATGTTCTCGTTGGCCGGAACATATATCATGCGCGTCTTGGGACTAAACGCGATGGGCGGCCAGTTCTTTCCGCCCCACAGCGACGGGCAAAATAATGCCTGTTTCCCGGTGCCCGGCTTGTGGTCCGGATCGACTTCGGGCCTTCCGGTTTCCGGATCGATTCGCTTGAACACATTCTGCTTCACGTACGGCTTGCCCTCGATGAAGCGGATCTTCTGCCGTCCGCAGCGCATCGAGAAACCAAAGATAACCATCGCGGGCGACATCGATCAGGCCTTTGATGGTACGGTCGCCGCGTTTGTAATCCACCAGAATCGGAGGCGAGACTTCGTCCCAATCCCAGGAGTCATTCGGATGATATTGAAAATGGCCTCGGATCTTACCGGTGGCGACGTCAATCGCAAGCGTGGAAGAAGTGTAAAGATTGTCGCCCGGACGCCGGTCGCCCATCCACGGGCCGCCGTTGCCGGTACCCCAATACGCGAGATTGGTTTCAGGATCGTAGTTCCCTGTGACCCATACCGAGCCGCCGCCGGTTTTCCATTGGTCGCCTTTCGGCCAGGTCTCGCTGCCGGGCTCGCCGGGCGCTGGAATCGTATAGGTTCTCCAAAGCTCCTTGCCGGTTTCCGGATCGAAGGCGGCGATAAATCCTCGGACGCCGAATTCCCCGCCCGACGCGCCCACCATCACTTTGCCGTCGGCGATCAGAGGCGCAAGCGTGATGTAGTACGCCGCTTTGTTGTCTGCCACGCTGGTGGTCCAGACTTCGTGGCCAGTTCTGGCGTTCAGCGCCACCAGCACCGCTTCGCCGGCCGCATAGAATACTTTGTCGCCATAGAGGGCCACTCCGCGATTGGTTTCATGCGAAACGAACGCGCCGGCCGGCCTCGGCCTGCGGTATCGCCATAGCAAATTGCCGGTACTTGCGTCGATGGCGATCACCTGATTGTTGGGCGTGGAAACGAACATCACTCCGTTGTTGACGATCGGCGCGGATTCGTGAACTTTCGTTTCTCCGGTAGAAAACACCCACACCGGCCGCAGCCGCTTGACGTTATCCGGCGTGATCTCGGTGAGCGGGCTGAACCCCGCGCCGTCATAGGTTCGCCGGATCATGAGCCAGTTGCCGTTCTCGGGATTCTTGAGCCGCTCCGCGGTCACAGATTGGTATTCACGAAGCACAGCTGGAACCGGCGCCGGAGCCGTTTGCTGGGCCAGCGCCGCAATCGAAATAAGCGCCAGCGCGCCGAGTGTCCTCACATGGAGCATTCGTGGTCCCCTTAATCCGTCATCATAGTATTTATTAGGGAGGTCCAACCCATGTCGGCAACAGCGCAGCAAGAGTTCACCATTCGCCTGGCCAAGCCACAGGATGCGCACCTGTGCGGCGAGATCTGTTACAAGGCGTTCAACGCGATCAGCCAGGCGCACGGTTTCCCGTGCGATTTTCCGGGACCGGAGGCCGGCGCCGGAGTTCTCTCGATGATGTTCTCGCACCCCGGCTTCTACTGCCTCGTCGCCGAATCCGGTGGACGTCTTCGCGGCAGCAATTGCCTGGACGAGCGTTCGATCATTGCCGGCATCGGCCCGATCACCGTGGATCCCTCAGGTCAAAACCGAGGGGTCGGCCGCGCCTTGATGCAAAACGCGATGGATCGCGCCCGCGAGCGCGGCGCTGCTGGAGTCCGTCTCGTGCAGGCCGCCTTTCACAATCGTTCCCTTTCCCTGTATTCGAGCTTGGGTTTCGAGGTACGCGAGCCGCTTTCCTGTTTGCAGGGACGTACCCGGCAACGAAGCGTTCCCGGATGCAGCGTTCGCGCCGCCAAGGCCACGGATATCGAAAGTTGCAACGCGCTGTCGAGGCGCATCCACGGATTCGATCGCGGCCGCGAATTGGCCGACGCCGTGCAGCAGGGCTCGGCGCTTGTGGTTGAGCGCGAGGGCCGCATCACCGGCTACGCATCCGCTCTGGCTTTCTTCGGCCACGCCACGGCCGAAGCCAATCTGGATTTGCAGGCGCTGATCGCGTCCGCCGAATCTTTCGGCGGGCCCGGAATTCTGCTGCCGTCCCGAAACAGCGCGATGTTGCAGTGGTGTCTCGAAAACGGCCTGCGAGTGATCCAGCCCATGACGCTAATGAGCGTGGGTCTGTACAATGAGCCGGCGGGTGCGTGGCTTCCGTCGATCACCTTTTAGGCGTCGCGGATCCGCTCCATCGCCCAACGGGCCGGTTCCGCCACGACCTCATCCGGGAAAGCGGCCAGCTTCTCGAGCGGCCCAAGAAACCGCTGGCCTCCGCTGTTCCCCATCGCGATCGCTACGTTGCGCAGAAATCCCGAGTACTTCGCTCGCAGAACCGGGCTCCCGCGGAAGGCTTCACGAAAATCGGCCTCGCTCAATGCCGCCAGCTCCTCGAGCGGAGGGGCAAAATGCCGGGGTGCGAAGGACGGTTCCCGCGTCACGGGCGCATCGCGATTCCAGGGGCACACGTCCTGACAAATGTCGCAGCCGAACACATGCTGTCCGATGCCTTCGCGCATCTCCGGCGGCACCGGCCCGCGCAATTCGATGGTGAAGTACGAAATGCATCTTCGGGCGTCGAGCTCGTAGCCGTCACGCGGAATCGCTTCAGTCGGACATGCATCGATGCAGCGCGTACAAGTCCCGCAGCGGTCAGGCGGCGGTGAATCCGGCTCGATATCGAGCGTGGTCAGGATCTCGCCCAGGAAGAACCAGGAGCCCAGGTCCTGGTTGATGAGACAGGTGTTCTTGCCGATCCAGCCCAGGCCGGCTTCCCTTGCATAAGATCTTTCGAGCAGCGGCGCGGTGTCCACGCAAATCTTCCACGCGTGGCCCGGCCCCAGCCGCTCCACCAGTTGCTCAAGACCGCGCCGGACCACATCGTGATAATCCTCGCCCCAGGCGTAGCGCGAGATCCAGCCGGCCTCCGCGTCGGTCCAATTCGTAGAAAGCGGCTCGGGACCGCTGTATAGTTTACCGACGGAAATGATCGAACGCACGCCGTCGAGCAGCAGCTTCGGATCTGTTCGGATCACAGCCCGGCGGTCGGTCAGATATCCCATCTCCCCGGCTAGTCCCCGGTTCACCCAGTCGAGATAGCGGCCGGCGTCCTCCGGCAATGGCTCGGCTCCGGCAACGCCAGCCAGCTCAAATCCGCATTCGGCGGCCAGGCGTTTGACTTCGGCTGCGTTCACGTCCCCATGATAGCCCTTCGCACCTAAACCCAGCGTTTTCAATCAGGACCAGCGCTCCCGTTCAATTGGTGATATCCCCATCGAGGGGGGAAAAGGGGCAGTTTAACTCATTCGTGTAGCCTCTTTAATGCAGCCTGGCTTATACTCGGGAAGGTCAATTTCATCATGCACAAGCCCATAAAATACGTCGAAAAGGCCGTGACTACAGCGGCCAGCGCAGCCTGGACCGTGTTCGATAAGGTCAACCAAATCAATCAGAACCCGTCCTTCAAGCCGACTTGGTCCGACAAGCCTCTGCTGAAGAGCTACCAGAAGCAGAAACCTCCGCTAGGCTGGCCGCGCGAGACCGATTCGCTGTGCCCGCGCTGCGTTCCCGAAATCCGGCAACAGATCGTCGACGGAAAACTGCCGCACGAGATCCTGCTCAACGAAAAGGTGGGCGAAATCAAAGCCACCATCGTCGAGCGCGACGGCAAAATCATCATGGTGAAGGATTGCCCCAAGCACGGCCACTTTGAGGACGTGATGGCCATCGACACGGCGTTCTTCAAACATCTGGAAGAATCGTTCCCCGGCCGCGACATTCGCGCGCACAACGACGAAAAGCTCCATAAGCATGGCACCAGCACCATCACGCACGGCCGCGGCTCGGTGCTCACAGTTGACCTGACCAACCGCTGCAACATGATGTGCGATCCGTGTTTCATGGACGCGAACCAAGTCGGGTTCGTCCACGAATTGACCTGGGAAGACATCAAGACGCTGCTCGATAACGCCATCACCATCAAGCCGAAGCGCCAGATGTCGGTGCAGTTCTCCGGCGGCGAGCCGACGCTTTCGCCTTATTTCCTGGAAGCGGTTCGCTACGCCCGCAAAGTAGGCTACAACAGCGTCCAGGCCGCGACGAACGGGATCGAGTTCGCGAAAAGCAAGGAATTCTGCCGGCAAGCCGCCGAAGCGGGATTGCGTTACGCCTATCTGCAATTCGACGGAATCGGCAACGACGCGAATTCCCATCGCGCCGTCGGCAATCTCTTTGACGTTAAGATGCGCGCCATCGAAAACCTGTGGAGCTCGGGCGTCGACATCGTGCCGGTAATCACCATCATCAACGGCATCAACAATGAGCAGGTGGGCGCGGTGGTTCGCTTCGCGCTCGATAATCCAAAGAAGATTCCGTTCCTGAGCTTCCAGCCCGTTTCGTTCACCGGCCGCGACGAAGCGGTTACGGATGATCGCCGCCAGGCGCAGCGTTATACGCTATCGCATCTGGCGCACGACGTGAAAGATCAGGTGGGCCTGGGCGAACCGGTACGCGACTGGTTCCCGATTTCCTTCATGAGCACCTTTTCCGATTTCGCGGACCTGGTGCATGGCCCCGAAGCGGATTGGGGACAGATCAGCTGTGGCTGCCATCCCAACTGCGGCATCGGCATGGCGATCATGTGCGACAAGGACACCAAGGAAGCCGTTCCGGTCACCGCGTTCTTGAACGCGGATCGGCTGGCGAAGGATATCGCGCGCATCAACGACGCCGCGCGCGGACGGTTCCTGTCGATCGTGGGCGTGACGCTGTCGCTGCTCCGCAACTACAATCCGTTCACATCGCCCACGCATTTCAAGCTCACCGACCTGGTGGCCAAGTTCGACAAATGCTTCGGCATGTCGAAGAAGGCCGAAAAGGGCGGCTACGGCAAGGTGTCGGGCGACCGCACCATGGAAGACATCACCAAGCGCCGCAATGACCGCTGGAATTTCCTGTTTGTCGCGGGCATGTGGTTCCAGGATCTTTTCAATTACGATTTCCGCCGCACCGAGCAGTGCATCATTCCCTACGCGACGCAGGAAGGCGAAATCTCCTTCTGCGCGTACAACACTGGCGTAGGCTGGCGCAACATCATCGAAAAAATGCACATGACCGCCACGCTCACCAAGTGGTACGAAGAAAACGGCCGTCACGAAATATTCGCGGGCGGCAAGAACGTCGGGCTGCAGAATATCGATCACTCGCTGGTGCTGCGCGAGGCGGATGTGCACCACGCGAAACAGACCGATCTCGACAAGCTGGGCATCGCGAAAACCGCGCGTGAGGAAAAGACGCGCGCCCGCGACGAGAAGCTGAAGCAGCAGCAGGAAAACGAACGCATGGCGAAGCTATATCGCCAGCATGTTCTCAAGGAAACGCCGGGATCGGAGCTGGTGCAACTGGCACCGGTCGCGAAAGCGAAAGCCGCCACAGCGGCCGAAGAGTCGCAGGAAGAAGTAGGATCTTTCGGGGATTAATCGAAGTACAACCAGAGGGAAGAAGGCGAAGCCGTCCGGGGCGACCCGGGCGGCTTTTTGCATAATCGCCATGAGCAAGTTCTCGGACCCGCGCGACGCCCTTGAATTTCTGATCGCTCAAATTGTCGCCGAGGCCGAGTTCGAGGCCTTTCCGCTGTCCGAAATTGAGCGGGGGATGCTCTACTTTGATGGCGCATCACGACAGCTACTTCGAGGGCGCGCTCGACAACGCATCCGGCATGGCGGTGATGCTCGCGCTCGCGGATTTCTGTTCGAAAATTCCCAAGGAGCAGCGCCGGCGGACGCTGAAGTTCGTGACCACCGCCGGGCATCACGCCGGCTCCGCCGGAACACAGTGGATGCACGATAATCGCGACACCTTTCTCGCCAAGACCGCGCTGATGATCAATTGCGAGCATGTCTCGGTTGCGCAGGCGTACAATGACCGCACCAAGCCCGAATTGAGGAAATCGACTAACATCGACGCCCGCCGCTGGTTTGTAAACGGGAGCGATGCGCTGGCGTCCATTGTGCTGAATTCGTACAAGAGCTTCGGCGTCACGATTTACGACGTGATGGATCCGTTCACCACCGGTGATATGAGCCATTGCGATCACGATGCGCCGGCCATTCAGCTTATCGAGTCGGCGGTGTTCTATCACACCGATCAGGACACGCCCGAGATCGTTCCCGAACCCGGCCTGGAGGCCGTCGCGAGAGCATACGCCAAGATCATCGACCAGATCAACAAACTGGATCGCCGGCAGCTGGCTTAGGGCTCTTCAAGACTGCACAGGCCCGCAACACTTCAGTGTTCCCGAAAAAATCGGACGTCCTTCATCGGGTAATGCTTGCGGTTGCGAGTCCAAAGCATTAATCCGTAGACCGAAGCCGTTGCAGCGATCATTGCATCCCCCAGGGCCACCGAGTGGCTGGCGTTAAAAATGCGGAGATAGTTTCCCGCCACTCGTCCGATGTCATCACCAATCGGCAGGCAGGTCATAGCCGCGAAGAGCCGCTCGATGCCAGGACGCTCGTGCTCGCGCACGCCATGACCGACTTCAGCAAGTGAAACCGGAGAATAATAGATTCCCTCGTTAGATTCGGCCAGAGCGCGCCACTCTTCTGCAATTTCAACGTTCCGCTCACGCAGGACGTCGATCAGGACATCCGAATCCACTACTACGCCGCTCACCGGACCAGCCGCTTAAGACGGCTGTCTTTCCTGAGCCGTCGCAAATAAGTTTGCGTACTGGGAAGGTCATCCCTATCCTTCCAAAGTCCCAGGGCGCCCAGCAAGGCGTCCTTTCGATCAGATCCACCGGCAAGATATTTCTCGCGAACCGCCAAGCGCACCAGATCCGAAATGGTCGTCCGGTCCTGCCGGGCCTTCACCCGTAACATTTTCCAGACGTCCTCTTCGAGGTAAAGTTGAGTGCGTTTCATGATGTATATCATACATCACCACTGCCAACTTGACATTTCCCCTTTTGTTCGCCCACAATAGGTCCATGGCGCTCACCAAGCGGCAAAAAGAGGTTCTCGATTTCATTGCGGACTTCGTCGAGGAACACGGCTACAGTCCCAGTTACGAGGAACTGGCCCACGGGTTGAAACTGGCATCGCTCGCTACCGTGCACAAGCATATTCAAGCGCTCGAGTCGCGCAATTATCTGCGCCGCTTGTTTAATCAGAGCCGCTCACTGGAGGTCTCGCCAAAATATGTCCAGGAACGCCGCAAGGGTCGGGCAATCCCCCGCCCCGCGGAAGTTCCGCTCGCGGGACGCATCGCCGCTGGCGCCCCGGTGGAAGCGATTGAAGGTCAGGACACTTTGCAGTTCGCCGATTTCGCCGGCAAGGGCGATACGTTCGCGCTCCAGGTCAGCGGCGAATCCATGATCGAGGATCACATTCTGAGCGGCGATTTCGTCCTGGTGGAACGGACCTCCGAAGCGAGCGACGGAGAGATCGTCGTGGCTCTGATTTCAGGCAACGAAGCCACCCTCAAGCGCCTCTATCACGAACCCGGCGGCAAGATCCGGCTGCAGCCCGCCAATGCCTCCTTCCGGCCCATCCTGGTTGACGCAGAAGACGTGCAGATTCAGGGGCGTGTACTCGCCGTTTTGCGGAAATACAAGTAACCGGAACGATGTTAAACTGGTTCTGGATATGGCTAGCCCCGTCAGCGGCTTGAAGCGCTTTCTTTTCTGGGACTACCCTCGGGCTGGATGGCAATACGATGTGATGGTCGGGCTGATCCTGGCCTTTATTTTCTTTACGCCGCGTGAGGTGTTCCGCGATCAGCCACGAGCCAGCAGCATCGTAATGCTTCCCTCCGAGCACGGCGCCACGGTGTTTTGGATGGACGCCGAACAGTTGTCGAGCATACCGGAGAGCGCCCAGCCTGCGAAAGCCAGCGCGCTGCTCAAGGCGCGCACGGGCAAGAGCTACAACGTCGTGCGGCTAAAGCCGATTATCGATTCCGAAAAAGAGATCAAGGGGTACATGGCGTTTACCACCCCTTAAGCTCCGCGAATCCCGTAAATGTCTTTTCCCCAATAAATGCACGCACGTACTCTCACTGTGTTTTTGCTGGTTAATCTTCTGCACGCCGCGCCGCCAGCCTCGCCGGAGACGCTGGAACAAGTGGTCGCGCGAATGGACAAGGCCGCCGCGGAATTCAAGTCCATGAAGGCGCATGTCACTTACGTTACCCATACCGACATCCTGAACGAGGACAATACGGAAACGGGTACCGCCGTCATGAAGAAAGTACATCCGGGTGAAGTGGAGGGCCTGGTTGACTTTGTAACACCGGACAAGAAGACCATCAGCTTTCAAAAGCGGCGCATGCAAGTGTATTACCCCAAGATCAAAACCCTGCAAATCTTCGAGTTAGACAAATACGGCGAGCAGGTGGACAAATTTGTAATGATCGGCTTCGGCACTTCCGGCACTGAACTTGCGAAGGATTATGACATGACCGTCGCGGGCAACGAAGCGGTGAACGGCGTGGCGGCGATCCGGCTGGAGTTGAAGCCCAAATCGGGCGACGCCCGCCAGTACGTCAATAGGATCGAGTTGTGGGTTCCTGCGGAAGGTCCTCCGTATCCGCTGCGCGAGAAAATCTCGCAGCCTTCGAAAGACTATCGGATTGCCACCTATTCCGACCTCGAGGTCAATGTGCCGTTGAAGGCGGATGAATTGCAACCGAAACTGCCAGCCGGGGTTAAGAAAGAATATCCGGGGAAGTAATGCCAGCCATCTCCACGTTGAACAGTCGTAGCTCGGGCGGAAGGCTGACTTTCCTCGATTGGTCCCGCGGACTGGCCGTGACCATCATGCTGCAGGGCCACGTGTTTCATTCTTTCGCGCGGACCGATCTCCGGTCCGACGGTCCGTTCATGCTATCGCAGTTCCTGGGCGGAATCGGCCCGGCCATCTTCCTGGTGCTCACCGGTATCACGCTCGCGTTCATCATGGACGGGCGGGAGCGGGATGGCGCCGGCGCGCTGGGACGCTGGAAGTTCGCGCTGCGCCGCTCCGGCTATCTCTTTGGGCTGGCTTTTCTATTTCGCCTGCAGCTTTGGCTTTTTGCGATTCCGCAGAGCCCCTGGACGGATCTGTTCAAGGTCGACGTCCTGAATTGCATGGGATTCGCGATCGCAGTCATGTCGGTGATGGCGATTTTCACCACCGGGGAGCGAGTGCGTCTCTGCGCCGGGTTGGGCGTCGCGATTGCCGCCGCTTCGCCGCTGGTCTCGGCGCTCAATTGGAGCTGGCTCCCGCCGCAAGTCTCGAATTACTTCGTTCCGAGTTATCAATACTTCTCGTTCTTCCCGTGGGCTTCCTTTATTGCATTCGGGCTCAGCATCGGCAGCCTGTTGCGGATCGTGAAGGCAGCCGACATGAATCGCGTGATGCAGTGGGGCTGTCTGGCGGGCCTGGCTCTGATCGGCGGCGGCCAGTATTTTTCGAATCTTCCCTACTCGCTGTATCCGAAATCCGAGTTCTGGCTGGACAGTCCCGGTTTGATCGTGATCAAACTCGGCGTGGTAATCATGATCCTGGCTTTCGCGTTTGTTTGGACCGAGTATGCCGTCGGTAAATCCTGGAGCTGGGTGCGCCAGTTCGGCACCACGTCCCTGCTGGTGTATTGGGTGCACATCGAGCTGGTCTACGGCCGCTGGTTTGGCGCGCAAAAGGAAACGCTGAGCAACGTGCAATGCGGGATCGCGGCCGCGGCGGTGATCCTGCTCATGCTGGGGCTCTCGGTGGTGAGGACCCGGTGGCGAGCGATCGGATCGGCGCTGGCGCCTTACTTATGGTTTGGCAGCGCGCCGCGCCGCGTTTCGGGTGACTAGGCGGCCACGGCTCGCGCCGCTTTCAGGCGGTCCAGCAAGTCCAGCAGGTCGGCCTTGCGCAACGGCTTTCTCAAAAAGCCGGAACAGCCCGCCTGCGCGGCCGAGCGCTGCTGCTGGTCCAGGTCGTCGGAAGAGGCGACAACGATGGGTGTACGGGCATTTCCGGTTTGCGTCTCCCAATCCCTGAGCGTGCGGATCACCTCGTAACCGTCCATCCCAGGCATATGGATATCCATTAGCACCACGTCGAAGCGGCGAGCCTTCACCATGTCGATGGCTTCCAGGCCCCCGCGCGCCCGCCACACGTTCTCTTTCTTGAGCAGGAGTTCGCTGATCGCGAAGCTTTCGTCGCAATCTTCCGCCACAAGCACGTTCAATGCCTCGGCGCAGCCGGACTGCAGCAACGGCTGCGAATTCAGCGCTTCCGGCCGGACCGCTTGCGACGGAAGATAGATCGCCAGGCCGCTGGGCGAAGGCGGGGCGCTGACTAATTCTACCGTTCCGCCGAGCGAGTGCAGGCGTTTTGCGGCCACCATGAGCGAGATTCCCATCGCCACGTCTTGGTTGGTCTTGAAGCTGGCCTGCTCCGGGTCGGTATTCATCCAAGCCGCCAGCCACGACAGCGCGTCCCAATTCGGAAGCCGGATCTCAATGCGCACGCCATCTCCGTTCGGACCCGGCTGAGCGGCCGCGCGCATTTCGCCACCCCGGCAGAGTTTCGATGCGGTGTCCAGAACCCGCGTTAGCACTTGTTCCAGCACCAGCCGGTCTTGCCGCAGCACCAGCGGCGCATGCGGAGCCTCCAGCACGATGCGGCTGCACCTGTGACGCGCCGCCAGATTCAAAAGGTCGATGGCCTCTCCCAGGCACAAAGCAGCCTCAAACTCCTCCGCCGTTTCGCCGGCCGGAAGCTCGGGCCCCAGCAGTTCACGGACATCGTCGATGGAGCGCAGCAGCCGGTCCGTACCGGATCGGCCGCCGTCGATGTAGCCGCGCCAGGCGAAATCCGAGGCCGTGTCGCCGCTCAGTTCCATTAGGCCGAAAAGTCCATGCACGGAATTCCGGGCCTCATTACACAGATAATCGAAGATGCTCAAAATGGCTTGATTGGTCATGGCTCTGTTCCTAACCCGATTGCCGGTCCGATTCCACTTCCCGCGCCGCGCTGATGGAAAAATACTCCACGAAGCGGCGCACGGCGTTGGATTTCTTCTCGGCGTGGCGGCCGCCGGTCATCTCTCGCGCGATCTTGGCAATCTGCTTGGCCAGGGGCGAAGATCCCTCGATCACGGCGCCGTTTTGGGCCGCCCGCGTCACTTCCTTCGCGCTATCGGGGATCAGATAGGTTACCGGCAGTTGGATGATGCGTTCGATGTCCTCCACCGAAAGCGTGTTGCGGCGTCCGACGCAGTTCAGCACCATCGACACTTTTCCGATCAGCCGCATGTCGGAGAACCAGTTTACTTTGCGGCGCGCCACGTGCAGGGCTCCGATGTCGGGCGTGCATACCAGAAAAATTTTCTTGGAGCGCAACAGCGCCTCGCATTCATGGTCCTCCATCGCGCCCGGCAGGTCGACCGCCACCACCGAGTACTGCCGCATGGCGAAGTTCAGCAGTTCGGTAAAGCAATCCGATGCGATGGGCCGCGAGAAGTCCACCGGGCCTGAACCGAGCAGGTGCAGATTCCCGATCTGCGACACCAGCGTGGACCACAGATCGCGGTCCAGGCGGCCGGTTTGCGCCAGAGCGTCGATGATGGTGTGGCCGCCTTCGGCCTTCAACAGAAACGAGGTAACTCCCAGCCGAAGATCGAAATCCAGCAATAAGGTGGGCTCATCGGCCAGCCGCGCCGCCATGGCCGTGGCATTGGTGGCTAAGGTGGTAGCGCCGCAGCCCGGTTTGGCGGGCACAAAGGAGTACACATCCGCGAGCGACTGGCCGGCGCAGGCCAGATTCGAAGCCGCGCGATTGGCCGCCTGCCAAACCTCGCGATAGGTGAATTGAGGAACTACATCTTGAATTCCGGCCTGCATCAGCTCCAGCAATTCGTCCCGGCTGCCTCCACCCCCCACGGCGATGGCGCTCGACTGCGCGCGGCCTTGCACCGCCCTGGCCGCGGGCAGGGCCCGTTGGGGATCCGCGAAGTCTATGATGACAATGCACTTTTCCTCAGCCGGGACGGCGCGTAAACGAGCCGATTCCTCATATCCCAAATCCAGCGCCGCTTCAAAGTGGATACGCCCTTCCAGCGCCACTCGCACATCCCGGCGGAAACCGGCGTCGGATGACACGGTGGCTAAAGTCACGGATTGTTCCTCAGTTGAGACCTTGATCGCATACTGAGGATTCTTATCGGTGGGAGGGATTAAAAGATGAGCCCGGCTGAAGGTTTCCCGGCTTGCGCCGATACGCATTGACATGACCACAAGCACGTCCGAAGACCGCTCTCAGAGTCCGGCGGCGGCCGCCAGCCCGATCGTCAATGTCTTGGTGGTGGACGATGACGAATATTTTCGAGCTCTAGCCCGCAAAATGCTCGAGCCGGCCGGGTTCCATGTCAAAGAGGCGGAGAGCGTGGCCCAATGCCTGGACCGTCTCCGGTCGGACGTCTTCGACGCCGTGATCATGGATATCGTGATGCCGGAGCACGATGGAATTGAAGTATTGCGGGATCTCAAAACGCGCTTCCCGGAAATCAAGATCATCACGGTATCGGGAGTGGATTGCTCGGACCTGTATTTGACGGTTTCAGCCTATCTGGGCGCCGACGCATCGTTAAACAAGTCCAGCATTGCTTCCCTTTGCGCCCTGCTGGATGTGGTCTTGGGGGCCTAGGTATGTCCTGGCTGGGTATGTCCTGGCTGGCCGGGTGGCCGGATCTTAGGCTCCGCACCAAGGGCCTGATCGTGATCGCGGTCCCGGCCACCGCCACGGTGATGATCGCGTGCGCGTCCTATGTGCTGGGGACCGAGGCCGTGCGGGCCGAGCAAAGCGTGCAGACCAGTCTCCGGATCCAGACCGAGGTTCAACGGCTGAAGACTTTCGAAATCGAAGCCAGCGCGCACGTGCGCGCCTATTTCATAACCGGCCAGGAGTCCTTTGCCGCGAACGCGCGCGATTCCATGGCCGGCTTCGACGCTACCGTGCAGAAATTGTCCGGAATGTTCGAAGACCATCCTGATGAAAAGCAGCGTCTCGCGGAAGTGGCGGCGCTGGAACGTTCGCGCATGGAGCGGATCTTCGGAGCCATGGCCAGATTCAAAGCCGGAGCATTGCCCGAGGAGCAGTTGCGCGCGGCTTTGCTGGCAGGGGAGGCTGAGCGCCTGCGGATGGAGAGCTCGCTGGCGGCCCTGGAGAAGACCGAGCAAGGCTGGCTCGAAGCCCGCCTGCGTCAGGTTGGCGAGCTGCGCTCCATTCTCGCCGCGGCGATCGGCTTCTGCATGTTCTTCGGGGTGGCAGGTGGCGTAATCATTTCCATGCTGTACGGGTCCGGGATCACGCGGCGGGTCAAAAAGCTGCAAGAAAACGTCGCCATACTGGCGAATGGCGGCGTGCTGAATCCGCTGCCCGGCGGGCGGGACGAGATCGGCGCGTTAGCGGATGGGATGGCCAAAACGGCTGAAGTTCTGCGGCATCGGACCGGGGCGCTCGAAAACGCTCTGCATGGAATCGCGGAGGCCGACCCTCGGGGCCATTACGTGTCCTTCAATAAAGCCTATGCCGGTTTGGCGGGTCTGGTGGAAGGAGCGACGCCCTCGAACATAGCATCCACGGTGAATCCGGAAGATCGGGCAAGGGTGGAAGAGGCCATCCGCGTCATGCGGGTGAACGGCCGGTCCCAGACGGAAGCCGGCATTCCGCGATCCGACGGCAGCGTGGCGGCCGTCGAAATGACGTTCCTCCCGGTGCTTGCGGGCGAGGAAAGCGGCTACTACGTATTCCTGCGGGACATCAGTTTGCAAAAGAGAGCCGAAGGGGCGCTGGTCTCCGCCAAGGACGCGGCCCTCATTTCGAACCAGGCTAGAACTCAGTTTCTGGCTAAGATCGGCCACGACATCCGCACGCCTTTGAACGCCATTCTGGGCGCCGCGGACTTGCTGGCGGAAAGCTCGTTGAACCCGCGGCAATGCGAGTACGTCAGCATGTTCCGGCGCAACAGCCAGCGTTTGGTGGCTCTGATCAATGACTTTCTGGACTTTTCGAAAATCGAAGCCGGCGCGCTTAGAGTAGAAAAGATCGCCTTTCGGATTGAGGAAACCGTGAATGACGCCGCCATTACTTTCCGTGATTCGGCCTCCCGGAAAGGAGTGGCGCTGGGAGTCTTCGTCGATCCTGACCTTCCGGAGTGGGGTCTGGGAGATCCGTTGCGCGTCCACCAGGTGATGGTGAACCTGCTCAGTAACGCCCTGAAGTTTACCGACCGGGGGCGCGTGGAAGTGACGGTCCGGAAGATCGTGAACGCGGGGAGCGAGCGGATCGTCTTCGAGGTTTCTGATAGCGGGCCGGGGATCAGCGGCGCCGATCAAGAGCGGATTTTCGCGGCATTTACCCAATTGCCGCAGCAGACCTCACCTACAATTCGGGGCTCGGGCCTGGGTCTGGCAATTTGCCGGGAGCTGGTGGAGCTGATGGGAGGAGAAATCGGAGTGGTCAGCGTGGAAGGCCGCGGGAGCAAGTTCCATTTCAGCCTGCCGCTCGAAACGGCGACGGCCGCGGAGACCGGCTTCGAGGGCGCGTCTGCGACGGCGGGCGGAGAACCGATCCCAGGGAATCAGCGCGTCCGATTGTTAGTGGCTGAAGATACCCAGGACAACCGCTTGCTGCTGGAGCACTATCTGCGGAACGAACCGATTGACGTTGAATTCGCCGAAGACGGACAGCGGGCCGTCGATTGCATTCTGGGAGGCAAGGAATTCGATCTGATCCTGATGGATATTGACATGCCGGTGCTGGATGGATATCAGGCCACCAAAGCGATCCGGGATTGGGAGATCGCGCAAGGTCTCGCGCCCACACCTGTGGTGGCTCTATCGGCGCACGCCATGCGGGAGGCGGTGCGGGCGAGTCTCGAAGCCGGATGCGTCGCACACGTCGCCAAGCCGCTGGACCGGGCCACGCTGTTGAAAACCGTACAGCGCTATGCGCGCGCGAAGATCGCGAGCGGTCCGAAGACACCCGAAGTATCCGACGATGTCCTGCCGCTGGTGCCGAAATACCTGGCCTCCAAGCCGGGCCAAATCGAAGCGGCTCGGGATTCGCTGTCGCGGAACGATTTCGATCCGATCCGGCGCTTCGGCCACAATCTGAAAGGAACCGGTACGGGTTATGGCTTCCCGCGCATCGAGGCGCTGGGGAGAGAAATCGAACAGGCGGCGCAAGTCGCGGATGCCGGCCGAATCGCCGGCCAGCTCGAGGCATTGCTCAATTTCGTAAACGAATCCTCGGCGAGCCTGGGCGTGGATCTGGGTCGCGACGCGCCGTGCTCCGATTCGGCGTGATCCAATAAAAGAACCATGAGCTCGGTTCAGTTGGAAACGCGGGATGCCGTGCTGATCGTGACCCTCGCACGCCCGGAGGTTCGCAACGCAGTGGATGGAGCAACCGCCCAGGCATTGGCGAGCGCCTTCCGAGATTTTGATCTCGATCCGGCGCTGCGCGTGGCCGTGCTCACCGGCGCCGGAGGAACTTCGGCGCGGGCGCGGACTTGAAGGCTTTAGCTCGCGGCGAAGGCACTCGCCTTCGAGAGAACGGCGATGGTCCGATGGGCCCTACCCGGATGTTGCTTTCTAAGCCCGTGATCGCCGCGGTGGAAGGGCACGCAGTGGCGGGCGGCCTGGAGCTGGCACTATGGTGCGATCTTCGAGTGGCGGCGCGCAACGCGGTCTTCGGCGTTTATTGCCGGCGATTCGGAGTTCCTCTGGTGGACCTCGGAACCATTCGTCTGCCCCGGCTGATCGGGCACAGCAACGCGCTGGATCTCATTCTGACCGGCCGCGGCGTCGAGGGCGCAGAAGCGCTGCGGATGGGGCTGGTGAACCGGCTGGTTGATGCCGGCCGGGCTCTCGACGCGGCGCTCGAACTGGCACGTGAAATCGCGCTGCTCCCCCAGACCTGCCTGCGTTCGGACCGGCTGTCGGCCTACGAGCAATGGTCCTTGCCGCTCGATCAGGCGATCCAGAATGAGTACCGCCGGGGCGCGCAAGTGATTGAAAGCGGGGAAACACTGGAAGGCGCCCGGCGCTTTGCAGGCGGCGCGGGACGGCATGGCGCCTGAGCAAATCGTTGCCAAAAAGTGAAATCTCGGGCCTCCGATAACCATCTAATCGGCGGAGGTTGTGTTTTGAGACCAGTAGCGTTTTTAACCATCGCATTCTTAATAAGTTCCCCCGCGTTAGTCAGCGCGAAAGACGAGGGCTTCAACGGCAAGTGGGTGCTTGACAAATCCAGCCAGCAGCCGCCGAATGCGCCGAATCATTTGGAAACGAAAATGAAGCAGGATAATTCCGGCATCACCATTGAGTCCACATTCGCCGAACCCTCTGACGGAGTGGTGCCACTGGTGTATCTCGGCCTGATGGCCAACAAGGTGCACCTGGCGGCCGGGGGTCAAGTGGAACAGAACGCGATCGGGCCGTTTCAGATGGCATCGAAGACCACCATGGATGGGACCCAAATGCAAACCGAGTGGACCGCGATGGTGAAAGGCGACGCGGTGCAGGGCAACTGGACGCAACGGTTGTCCGGCGACGGCAGGCACATGACCTGGGAGATCAAGGAAAGCTCCACCCAAGGCCAGCACTCGGAAGCAACGCTCAACTTCGTCCGGAAGTAACTCCGAACTGCGATACCATCTTGTAGAGATGAGGCTACAAGATCGAGTCGCGGTGGTAACCGGAGGCGGGACTGGTATCGGACATGGGATCTCGATGGCCTTCGGGCGCGAGGGCGCGAAGGTAGTAGTGAATTACAGCAAATCCCGCGATGCCGCTAATGCCACCGTGGCCGAGATTTGCGGGGCGGGCGGATCCGCGGTGGCGATCGCAGCGGATGTTTCCATCGACTCCGAGGCGCGGGGAATGATGGATGACGTCGCCCGGCGCTTCGGCCGGCTGGACGTCCTGGTGAACAACGCGGGTTGGAGCACGCGCATTCCTCACGAGCGCCTGGAGGATCTTACCGACGAGATTTGGAACCGCACGCTCGACACCAACCTGCGCGGCCCATTTTACTGCATGCGCGCCGCTGTGCCGTGGCTTCGAAAGCAGCCGGGCTCGGCCATCATCAATGTCGCATCGGTGGCGGGATTAACGGGCTCAGGCAGCTCTATCGCTTATGCGGCCTCCAAGGGTGGACTGCTGACCATGACCAAGTCATTCGCGCGAGCGCTGGCGCCCGATGTTCGCGTGAACGCGATCGCCCCGGGGTTCGTCCGCACCCGTTTCGCCAACTGGCCATCGTCGGCGTTCGACGAAGGCGAGGCCATCACGCCCTTGGAAAAGCTTCCCACCGCCGATGAAATCGGAGCCATGGCGGTTTACCTGGCAGCGGATGCGACCGCAACCACCGGCGAAACCATCGTGGTGGACGGCGGCCTTTCAGAGCTGGGTCCGCGCCGGGCGCGCTCCTGATCATCATGCGAAAGTCCGGCCTGCTGGTTCTGCTGCTGGGAATCGCTTTGGCGTTCGAAGCCGCGCCGGCCGGTAAATTCGAGCTCAGCATCGACAACCTCATGCGCGGGCACGGCCTGTACGGCTACGAGCCTTCCGAAGTGCGCTGGTCCCCCGATGCCGGGCGCATCTATTTCGAATGGAAACAGCCGGGCGACCCGGTGCACAAAGACCCCGACACGTACGTGGTGAGCCGGGACGGATCCGATCTGCGAAAGCTGTCGGAGGCGGAAGCGAAGCTCGCGCCACCCGCTTCGGGCGCGAAGAGTTTAGACCAGAAGCGCACGGTCTACGTGCGAGACGGCGACATTTTCCTGTATGACGCCGGTACCGGCGAGACGCGCCAGATCACCAAGACCCAGGAAGCCGAAACCAATCCGCATCTCACGCGCGACGGTAAGCGAATCGCGTTCACGCGCGGCGATAATCTCTACGTGATCGCGCTCGATACCGGATTGCTCGAGGAGCTGACCGACATCCAGCCCCCCGGCTCCGGCACCGACTCCAAGACGTCCACGGACGAGAAGAAAGGCACCGCGAGCCAGGAGTATTTGAAGAGCCA
>CAWBAE010000002.1:0-496145 GCA_963786745.1 Terriglobia bacterium
ACGTACAAATCCAGGGGTCCCGCGGTCATGGTCGTTTGTCCGACCTCAATGAGGTAGCCGTCCGGATCGCGCATGTAGCACCGCATCTCAGTTACATGGACTTTGGGCTCGGTGATGAACTTCGCTCCCCGCGACGACCAGAGCTCATAGCAGCGTTTTATATCGCTGACGCGAAGGTTTATGAAATTGCTGAGGACATTTGGATCGCCTGGCGGCGCAGCGACGACGTCAGGCTTATCGTCAGTCCCTCCGCCTCCGCCGTTGATTGTCAGCCAGATGTTGCCGAGCCGAAGAAGCGTCGGCTCTCCCTCACGCAACACCGTGGCCCCAAGCACGTCCCGATAGAAAGCCACCGAGCGCTTTATGTCGCGCACGATGAGCGTATTCGTCACCACGAACTTCAGTTCAGCACTCTGTTGCGGCCCACTCGGCATGCCGGCCTTCTTTCTCAGGGCTGGTATCCGTCCGCCATCCATTTCGCGAAGAGCTCAATCCGGGATTGCGGCCAGGGACCTTCTCCTCTCGGCGGCGGGGGCGGCATGACGGCCCCGCCGATGCCACGAATCCGGTCGTAGATCGCGGCGGCGTGTGCTTTCACGTCGTCATAATTTGCGAGATTGAACGCCTTGCTCATGGCGTGAATGTCCCGATCCGTAAATAGCGGGCGAATGTCCGCTTGAAAGCTCGTCTGTTTTGCCATAATTCAAAGAACCTCAAAGATAGTGTCGACCGGATTGGCGGCGTTTCAACTCGGCCGGGTGCGCCGATTCACTGACGAGAGCATAGGGACTTTAGCCGCCATGCGCTAACGTGTCTTTGTGGTCTCGAATGAAAAATCCAGGTCGACCCGGCAGACGACTGCTCAGGAATGCTTTCGATTCACAGACGAGAGGATCAGGACTTTGGCCGCTACGCCGTCACCAACGTTGCTTCAGATCCGTATTCCAGATCGGTTTCGTTATTTTTGCCCAAGAGGCGAAGAGCGGCAGCTGCGACGTGATCCGCCGTGAAGCCCAGATGAGCAAGGACCTCCTGGCCAGGCGCCGACGCCCCAAAGCGCTCCACACCAATGACCGAACCCTCGTCGCCCGCCCAGCGATGCCATCCTATCGGTGAGGCGGCCTCCACCGTGACGCGTTTCTTGATGCTTCGCGGAAGGACGCTTTCACGGTAAGAGTCCTCCTGGGTCTCGAACAGGCTCCAACTCGGCATGCTGACCACGCGTGCCTTCACTCCAAAATTCTTCAGCTTCTCCCGCGCCAGCACGCAGAGACTGACTTCGGAGCCAGTGCCGATGAGGATCACATCCGGAGAACCACCTTCGGCGTCCGCGAGTACATAGGCGCCGCGTCCGACGCCTAGGTCTTTCGCCCCGCTGCGGTCAAGATGTGGGACTGTCTGCCGCGTGAGGACTAACAGCGTCGGACCGTCATGTTGAACTGCAAAAGTCCACGCCTCCACGGTTTCGTTCGCATCAGCAGGACGGATGACCGTAAGCCCTGGAACTGCGCGCAAGCCGGCAAGGTGCTCGATTGGCTGATGAGTCGGGCCATCCTCCCCGAGTCCGATGCTGTCGTGCGTAAACACGTAGATCGCTTTAAGATTGCTCAGCGCCCCCAGGCGAATGGCAGGTTTCATGTAGTCGGAAAAGGTGAAAAACGTCGCGCTGAAGGGAAGCACTCCGCCGTGTGCGGCCATTCCATTCACAGCGGCTCCCATAGCGTGCTCGCGAACACCGAAGGCAATGTTCCGCCCGGCATAGCTCCACTCCCCGCCGACCGCGCCCAGCGTTCCCGGCCCCGACACTTCGGGCGATTGGAAATCTCCCAGACCCTTAAGGGCCGTCCTGGTCGACGGGTTCAGGTCTGCCGATCCGCCGATCAGGTTGGGAATGTGTTTGGCCAGAGCATTCATCGCTTCGCCGGCTGCCGCGCGAGTTGCGATCGGTTTATCGGTGGGCTTCCACTTGGGGAGATCGGCGTCCCAGTTTGGCGGGAGCTTGTCGCTAACGATGCTCTCGAACTCGGCGGCCTCCTTTGGAAACGCCTGCTTGTATGCATCGAACTTCTTACGCCACTCGTCCTCCATTTGCGCGCCATGAGGAATCGCCTGACGGAAATATTCAACCGAGTCCTCGGGCAAGTAGAACTTCTGCATGCTTGGCCACCCCAAGGCCTTCTTGGCGGCTAGTAATTCCTCTTCTCCCAGCGGGTCCCCATGCCCGGTGAAGTTGTCTTGCTTATGGGGGCTGCCATAGCCGATGTGAGTCCGCGCCAGGATTAATGATGGCCTTTGATCCTCGGCCTGGGCTTCGTGAATTGCGCGCCCAACGTCCTCGGTGTCATTGCCATCCGGTACCACGCGAGTGTGCCAGCCGGACGCTTGGAAGCGTTTTGCCACGTCCTCGGTAAAATCGATTTCGGTGGCTCCAGCGAGGGAAATGTGGTTCTGGTCGTACAGGTAAATGAGTTTTCCCAGCTGCAGATGTCCGGCCAATGAAGCAGCTTCCTGGCTGATGCCCTCCATCAGATCGCCATCGCCGCAGATCGCGTATGTATAGTGATCGACGATCTTGTGTCCGGGCCGGTTATAGCGCGCCGCGAGCCACGCCTCAGCAATCGCCAAGCCCACGCCGTTTGCGAATCCTTGCCCAAGTGGTCCCGTGGTGACCTCGACGCCGGGCGCTAGACCACGTTCAGGGTGACCTGCCGCTTTGCTCCCCCATTTTCTGAAATGTTTGATCTCTTCGAGGGGCAGGTCGTAACCAGACAGATACAGCAGGCTGTATAACAGCATCGATCCATGTCCGCCAGACAATACGAAACGATCGCGGTCGAACCACCGCGGGTTCCGAGGATTATGCTTGAGAAACTGCGTCCAAAGAGTGTAAGCCATAGCAGCAGCGCCCATCGGCATGCCGGGATGACCGGCGTTCGCGTTCTGGACAGCGTCGGCCGACAGCATTCGGATCGTGTTGATGCATAGCTCTTCGAGCTCTCTATTCAGCTTCACATTCATATCTGCCTCCACTGACCGCCGTCACGCACCAACGGCGCGGAATGCTCGGCATCGCCGCATGCGAACCGACATCGATGAAGACCTTGTCGCCGGTCAGCCGCCGCGGGTCGCCGTCGATTCAGGTAGCTTGCCCCGTGCCACGTTGGATCAGCGCTCGCATGGCGCGTGCGCCGATCCCTCTCAGACCGCTCAGGCGCGCAGTGATCTGAAGCCCGCGCGAACTTCTTTCGAAAAGAGCTTCGGCTGTTCCCAGGCCGCATAGTGTCCGCCTTTCTCGAGCTCGTTGAAATAGATGAGCTTGTGATAGGCCCGCCCTGTCCAGCTGCGCGGGGCCTGGTAGTTCTCACCAGGAAAGACGCTCACGGCGGCAGGTACGGAGACGTCAGCGGCGTTGTAAAGGTTGAGGTGCAGTTCCCAATAGAAGCGAGCCGCGGAAATCGCCGTATTCGTCAACCAGTACAGCGTAAAGTCGTCGAGCACATCGTCTCGTGTCAGATCGCCCGCCGGATATCCATGGATGGTACGCCCGAGCACGGCCGAGGTCATCGCCGCCGCCGGTTGGTCATAACCATCGCCGTGGTCAAACATCCAGGCGGCGAGGCCGACCGGCGAATCCGCCAATCCATACAATGCCTGCGGGCGCGTTGCCATCATCTGTGCGTAGGCGCGTCGCTTCGCAAACAGTACCGTGAGCTGCTTGTAAGCGCGGCTTTCGTCGGCGGAGAGACCGGATGGCGGTGGGTCGCCGACCTGAAGCGATTTGGCGATGTCAGATGGAATTGTTCCCGGAAAGTTGGTGTGAATGGCCAGCAACTCAGGAGACGCCTGTTTGGCCATCGCCGTGCAAACGCCCGCACCCAGGTCGCCGCCTTGTGCCACGAATTGCGTGTAACCGAGGCGCTGCATCAACGCGACCCAAGCGCGCGCGGTGCGTTCGGCACCCCAGCCGGCAGTCGTCGGCCTTGCTGAAAACCCGAACCCCGGTAGCGACGGAATCACCAGATGGAAGGCGTCCGATGCGCTCCCGCCATGTGCCGTAGGATTGGTAAGTGGATCGATAATCTTTAGCTGCTCGATGACTGAGCCGGGCCATCCGTGCGTGACGATCAGCGGCAACGCATTTTCATGTTTCGAACGAACATGAATGAAATGAATGTCGAGCCCATCGATCTCGGTGATGAACTGCGGCACGACGTTCAGTTTCGCCTCGATCTTGCGCCAATCATAGTCTGTCGCCCAATAGCGGGCAAGTTCCTGAATTGTCGCAAGCGGCACACCTTGCGATTCGTCCGTGACTGTTTCCCGATCAGGCCACCTTGTCGAGTTTATGCGCCTGCGCAATTCGGTAAGTTCTGCTTCTGGAACATTCACCTGAAACGGACGAATAGCCGTCTTGTCGGCTGCTCGTGTAGCACTGGTTTGGGCCATGGTGTTCTCCTTTTGACCAGTATTGGACTGCGAATCTGCAAATGCCTCGCCGATCGTTGCTGATCTGAACGCGGCTGCCAGGCCCAACATCGAGCTCGCTTTGAGAAAGCAACGGCGCGACCGGTCGTCTGGTTCTTTCATCGGGCGCTCCTTTCTTTCATGGTGTTTCTTCTTGCAGTGGTGGTGTGTTTCGCCCGCAGGATTCCGGACGGCTCCCCGCCCTTCAGAAATGGGCTGGATTCGCCTCACTCTTCGGGTCCCACCCCTTCATTTCATTGAGTTCCTCGGGCGTGATCTGAGGCAAGTGCCGGATGAACAAAACCAGGCGCCAGGTTTGCGCGACGGTGTGCGTTCCGTGGAAGGCTGGCATGCCGCTCAAGCGAACTCCATTTTCAATTGTGTAGTAGAGTTCGCCATCGCCCTTGTTCTGCGTCCCGGCTGCGCGCAAGTCGGGTGGTTTCGGATAGAGGCCCTTGCCGAATACCGTCTGGCCCCCTCCGTCGTTCGAATGGCACGGGGAGCAATGATAGGAGAAATGTTCCATGCCTCCCCGAATGTTCTCCGTTGAAGGCACGATGGGATTGCGAAGTTGGCGAGAAGCTGATGGCACGGCGATTTTGCGTGCCGTTGTGGCCGCGAACTCCTCAATCGCTGACGGTGTCGCCAGTGCGCTGAAGCCTCGTCGCACAAGAATCGACCCGTATCCCACGGCTGCTACCGCAAGCGCAATCAGAATCAGCGAAGCTACTTTCCAGGGTTTCATGTCTACCTCTTTCTGTGCCGAGCCGGCACGAATTACCAGGACTTGAAATTCTGCTCAATGACGAGCGACTCGCTGCGACTCAAAAATCCTAATGGGGAGCTGGCGGACGTCGGCCCCGCGTTCAGAGATCCAGGGCGACGATCAGTCGGCGTGCTTCTTCGAGTCATCACCGTCCGCCCGCCCGAACGCAGGGAGGTACCGGCCGAAGTTCAATTCGAAGTCGCTGGGAACGCCGTAACCGATACCGCGTAGCTTGGGACGGCGCGCCTGCGCATCTGGCAAGGCCAGCATCGGGAAGATCATCTCGTTGCTCGACTGAAGCTCGGCAGCCGTCGGCATCCCGAAGCGATTGACCTGGGCCTTCGCCGCGCCTAGCGTTTCACGCTCGAAGGATGCCAGGCGCCGGACCAGCGTATCGACAAACGCGTCGAGGGCGGAATCGTCCAGCGTGCGGTTCACCCAGCCATAGCGTTCGGCGATATCAGCGTCGAAATCGTCGGCGCTGAGCACGAACTCAAGTGCGCGCGAACGGCCCAGCAAGCGCGGTAGCCATTCCAGCGCTCCGCCGCCCGGGATCAATCCCACGCCGACCTCGGGGTTGCCGAAGAGCGCGTTTTGCCGGCTGGCGAAGCGCATGTCGCAGGCCAGCACGAACTCGTTCCCGATTCCGCGCGTGCGGCCGCGAACCTTGGCGATGCTCACAACTGGCGCGGACGCGAGGCGCAGGACAAACTCGCGCCAAAGACCCAGCACCTCTGGCCGCTCCGCCGCCTTGGCGACGTCGAGATGAGCGACGAAAAAATCTGGATTCGCCGATTGGAACACTACGACCTTCAGGGACGGGTCCGCCTCGAGGTCGGTCATCAGCGCCCCCAATTCGACGATCGTTGCCGGAACAAATATGTTGATCGGCGGGTTGCTGAAGGTGATCGTCCACAGGCCCGGATAGGTGCGGTCGATGTCGAACTGCGAATGGTCAGGCATGGCGTATTTTCTCCTCTCTTCTAAGGAAGTCGCGCAAAACGGGGTGCGACGCGGCACGACTTACCAGGACTTGAAATTCCGTTCAATGATGAGCGACTAGCTGCGACTCAAGAAGCCTAATGGGGAGCTGGCTGACTGTCGAACGTCAGTGCCGAGTTCAGAAATCCAGGGCGACGATCAGGCGGGCTGCGTATCCGTGTGATCGACGTCCGCCCGCCCGAACGCAGGGAGGTACCGGCCGAAGTTCAATTCGAAGTCGCTCGGAATACCATAACCGAGACCACGCTGCTTGGGACCGCGCGCCTGCGCATCTGGCAAGGCCAGCATTGGGAAGATCATCTCGTTACTCGACTGGAGTTCCGCAGCCGTCGGCATCCCGAACCGATTGATCTGGGCCTTCGCCGCGCCTAGCGTTTCACGCTCGAATGAGGCGAGACGCCGGACCAGCGTATCGACAAACGCGTCGAGGTCGCTATCGTCCAGCGTGCGGTTCACCCAGCCATAGGCCTCGGCGATGTCAGCATTAAAATCGTCGGCGCTGAGCACGAACTCAAGTGCGCGCGAACGGCCCACCAAGCGCGGTAGCCATTCCAGCGCCCCCCCGCCCGGGACCAGTCCGACGCCCACCTCGGGTTGGCCGAACAGGGCGTTTTGCCGGCTGGCGAAGCGCATGTCGCAGGCCAGCAAAAACTCGTTGCCGATCCCGCGCGTGCGCCCGCGAATCTTGGCGATGCTCACCACTGCCGAGGACGCGAGGCGAAGGACAAACTCGCGCCAAAGGCCCAGCGCCTCTGGCCGTTCAGCTGCCTTGAATACATCGAGATGGGCGATGAAAAAATCGGGATTCGCCGACTGGAACACGACGACCTTCACGGACGGGTCCGCCTCGAGGTCGGTCATTAGCGCTCCCAATTCGACGATCGTTGCGGGAACAAATATGTTGATCGGCGGGTTGCTGAAGGTGATCGTCCACAGGCCCGGATAGGTACGGTCGATATTGAACTGCGAAGTGTTAGGCATGGCGTATTTTCTCCTCTGTTGTGAAGAACCCTACCGCAGCGATCGGAAGCCCGCGCGAACCTCTTCTGAAAAGAGCTTCGGCTGTTCCCAGGCCGCAAAGTGGCCGCCCTTGGGCAGCTTGTTGTAATGGATCAGTTTGGGATACGCCCGCTCCGCCCAACTGCGCGGGCACAGATCGATCTCGTCCGGAAACGAGCTTACGGCAACCGGGATGGAAACGCCTTTGACACTGAAGTACCCGAGTTTGTTTTCCCAGTAAAGGCGGGCTCCGGAGATCCCCGTGTTCGTCAACCAGGCGATCGTGACGTTATCGAGAATGTCGTCACGCGTGAGGCCTTCGGATTCTCCCTGAAAGACACGTGAGATCAGCGCGTAGCTCCACGCATCGTGGTCCAGAAAATAGGCGGCCAGGCCGACGGGGGAATCCGCAATTCCGTACAGCGTCTGCGGGCGCAACCCCATCTGGTAGCCGTAGGCGACGCCTTTGCTGTAGACGAATTGCAGCCGCTCGAAAGCGAGTTTTTCCTCAGGTGAGAGACCGTCTGGCATTGGAGCACCGGTAAATGCCGCCTTGTCAATTTCGGCCGGAACCGCGCCTGGCATGTTGATGTGAATGCCGAGCAGTTCGGGAGGCGCCTGCACACCCATTTGTTCGGTGATGATCGCACCCCAATCGCCCCCCTGCGCCACGAACTTCGTGTATCCAAGGCGTTTCATCAGCACGACCCACGCACGCGCGATGTGGGCCGGGTCCCATCCGGTCGTGGCCGGTCTGCCGGAAAAACCGTAGCCGGGAATCGACGGAATCACGACATCGAACGCGTCGGATGCTTTCCCGCCGTGCGCGGTGGGATTGGTCAGCGGATCGATGATCTTCATCTGCTCGGTGATTGAGCCGGGCCATCCATGCGTAACGATCAGCGGCAACGCATTCGCGTGCTTTGAGCGGACGTGGATGAAATGAATGTCGAGCCCGTCGATCTCGGTGATGAACTGCGGCAGCGCGTTCAGCTTTGCCTCGATTTTGCGCCAGTCATACTCTGTGGCCCAATAGCGCGCCAGCGCCTGAACCGTTGCGAGCTGTACGCCCTGGGATGCATCTGGAACCGTCTCTCGCTCAGGAAACTTGGTTGCGTTGATGCGCCGGCGCAATTCGGTCAGTTCAGTTTCCGGAACACTCACCTGGAATGGGCGAATGGCGGTGTTATCAGATGCTTGCTTGCTGCCTCGTTCTGCAACAGCGGTTTGGGTCATAGGGTCTTACTCCTTTCGGTCAACTCCTATGACTGCATGCAGTGCGCCATCCCGGCCTCTCGCCTTATGCGATTGACGCGAAAGTGCTTGCGGGCTTTCGGTGTCTGAGGTGTCGACGATATGTCGAAGTTTGGGCTCGACGGAACGGTCGGGCCGCGAAGTGACGTTTGGTCGTCACACGGCTAACGATTTGCCGAGTGAACAGGACCCGCACCCAGTCCGACGAAGGATCTGCGGTTTAGCAATAGTGGCAAACACGATTGCTTCGAGGCATGGAACGAGTTTCGAAAACGTCGGCGTTGCGCAGATTACGGCGAACGCCGGGGTCCCAAAGGCTCTCGGCTGATGTCACTCGTCGTTGTCGACGAAATCTGCTTTAGGGGATAAAGGGAACGCATGGGCCATCACCTCGACTCTTCGGGCAGGAGATCGCGACGGCCGAAAAGGGATTCGCGGTAGCGTTGCCCGAATTGCTCGATCTCGCCGAGCACTGTTGCGAAGCGCGCTTCGCCGCCTGGCAGCATCTCATCGAAAATCGGGTGGAACGCTGCGATGGCGCGGCTGACGCGCGGCACCCAGGTCTCGATCCAACGCTCGACCGCGGGGATCGACGCGGGCGTGTCCCGGATGGCCGTCAGCAGGAGCGACCCGCTCCAGGCGCGATGCCACGCGCAGTCCTCGTTGAGAGAAAAAAACATGCGATCCAACACGTCGTCGCCGCCGGCGCGAGCGAGTCGCCCGAACTGCGTCATGAACAGCTCGTCGAGGGCCGGCTTCAGCACGAACTGAAGCGCGACGAGGGCTTCGCCCCAGTCCCATGTTACGAGGAGCGTTTCGATGACTTCGCGGAGCGGTTGCCAGATCGGATCGTCCTGCCAGGTCTGTTGCGCCGTACGCCCGAACTGGGAATGGGTTACCTGCAACTGACGCATCCGGTATGCGAGCCGCTGGACGCGCCGCATTTCGTCCGCGGCCTGGAATGTGGCGGCGATGGTGATACGTGTGCTCGGGGCCATCTGACCGATGTACGCAGCGACCATTTGCAAGCCGTGACCGGGATATCGAAGGGGGGCGAGTACGCGGTCGAGCACGGCCACCCATTGCGTCGAAAGATCCCGGTCGTAGTCACCGCTGATCGATTCCAGGAGCCCGCTTACAAACGCTTCGCGGGTGCGCTGCATCGTCGTGTAGGTTGTGTATGTCGTTCGCCGCGGATCACCCCATTGCTCCCAGTCGCGGCAGCGGAGATCGGACCCCCGTTGATAGCGCTCGTACCACTCGCTGACCGGTGCCTTCACCTCGAAGCCGCGGGCCGTCCAGTAGTGGAGCCGGGACGTAGCAATGTCGTAGTCTGTCGGCTTGCGACCCAGGTCACTCAGATGCCAGTACGTCCTCTTCGGGATCAGTTCCTTTTGGCCGCGCTCTGTCTGGCTGGCAGTCGCTCCGGTGACGGCGCCGGCCTCGAACGTATTGACCACCCCGTCGTCGCCGGGACGCAGTTTGCCGTTGAAGGCGGGCACCACATTGGGAATCAATTCCGGTTGGCTGCGCCGCGTTTTGTTGGCTTCCGCCCCGCTCATGGCGTCATCCTCGAATGTCCAGACCGCCTCGTCATCATCGAGGCGCATTCTGCCCTTGAAGGAGGGCATCATGATTTCCAGCTCGGCCCGAAAGTCGAATGACTGCCCGAGAATCTCTTCAATAGCCCTGCGGGTCACCATGCAGCGGCGCGGTGCGAGCACGCGGATATAAGAGCCACGGTCGTGGATTTCGGCAGACGGGTTCAGCCGGCGAATAGCTGCGAGCACGGCGTGGCCGCTAGGGCGGCCGATCAAAACTGGTCCCACGCCATCACCATCGTCCTCAGTGTTTGGGCCGTCAGGGCTGGGCGCGTCTACATCCACGAAAACCGTGCCGCCCTCGACCTTCACTGCGAAGCGCCTGAGGCAAGCCGTCGCGGGATTGATGCCGCTGCCGGCACGGACATCATACTGCCAGTGGTGGGCGCGGCAGGTAAGTACGATTCCATCCAGTCGCCCCTCGCTCAAAGCGACGCCGAGATGTGCGCACCGATTCTCGTAGGCGTGAACAACTCCGTTGAGCCGGACTAGAAGAACGTCCTGACCATTAACGCGGCGGGCGGTCATGTCGCCATCCCAGAGTTCAGTAGCCGC
Organism: Terriglobia bacterium; assembly: GCA_963786745.1. Taxonomy (GTDB): domain Bacteria; phylum Acidobacteriota; class Terriglobia; order Bryobacterales; family Bryobacteraceae; genus Palsa-89. The sequence continues at coordinate 10,642 of CAWBAE010000002.1, forward strand.
GATTAAGGGCCTGAACGCCATCAGTCCCCTTCCTCCGGAACTACGTCGACGCGGTCCAGCGGCGCGAGGCCTGCTTCGGATACAGTAAGCTCTGGATCAAGTCGTTGACCTTGGAAGTACACTTTGGCGTGGGCTCGCGGCGCAACCCGGACGCAAGCCGCCAACTGGAGTTGCTCAGCGATTGCACGAACGCGTTCGTCGTCGTGTACCATCACGACAAGCCCGAGCGTGTCACCAGCGAGAAAGCCGTAAAGTGGCACGAGCAATGTGCTACACCTCCGAACCCGAGTCGTTGCGATGCGCCCGCAGCCACGGGTACCGCCCACGTAACATGTCCTTGCCCCGCACCTCCGGGGTCACCTCGAAGTATGTTCGTGTGAGCTTAACCGCGTTGGCGGGCGCCTCGCCGGCAAGGATGCGATTCACGACGCCCTTGTGGTCCGCGTAGCGTTCCGGCTCGCGCGAGAAGATCCAGGCACATGGCTCGGAGCAGAAAATGTATTTTCGGCCCTGGTACTCGACGACGCGCGCCGCATTTGCACGCGGAGTGCCATTTGAGAGCACGAGCTGGCACAGATTGCAAAACCCGGGCACGGCTGTCCCTTGCGTAGACCACTCAATGCCGGGCCCACTCGTTCGCCAGCGTTCCGTAATCCGCTCCCACACTGGGTCGATCAAATCCCAGGTGCGTGGATACTTTTCGCGAAGCCACGCGCGTTCTTCCGGGCCAGGAAGCGCGAAGTCGAACCATGCCGTCGCGCGGTAGGTGTACGTGCTCGCATAGACCATGTGGTGATAAGTGTCGAGCGCTTCGATGAAGAAGTCCCAGTACCACGGACGCTTCAAGCCGAACGCTGTCAAGGTCCTTTGAAACTGGTCGGTGATCCACTCCTCCATGAACTCCTTGAACGATGTTCGCCGCGCTGCGAGCGGCGTTAGATAGTCCATGCTGAATCCAGTGACCACGGCGAACAAGCACCAGCTCCGCCAAAACCACTTATCGACGAGATACTGGGCCCGTTCGGGGTCGTGACGGATCAGTGTCGCGATCACCGGATGACCGATCTGGGCGTGGCGCGCCTCGTCGGTCTGGATGCTCGTGACCATTTTCTCGAACATCCGGTCGCCGACGTCGTGGGCCACCGCCGAGAGTCCGATGAACTGGAGGTTGGTAAAGCCCGTCTCGAGTACTAGATTGGTAGCGATGGCGAATTCTAGAGGGTCCGTCCCAACGCACATCTCGTCGACGAGGTGTCGCATCGCGATTGCCATCCAGTTGTTGGTGTGGAACAACCGGTGCGTCCAGTCGAATTGGGGGTCCCAGCGGACCAACTCATGCATGAGCAGCAAAGGGATCTGGGTATGGCGGAACTCATCAAGCGCGCCGAATAGTGCCATCGTACGCCAGGCCCCGTCTCGCCCGAAACGGGCACCGCGAATGTCGCCCATCCCCGCCCCAAACTCTGTGAACGCCATCGTTGCTGCGTGGAGCTTCAACCCGTTGAGCCAAGACCGATCCAGTTTCGCGAAGTCCTCTATGCCGCCAACGGCATCCCGTACACCATGGAAGATAGCGTCCTTAATGGACTGGGTGTCCACGTAATCTTCATAGCTCGTGCGATACGGCTCGTCCCAGTGTTGCCACTCGGCGTGTGGAAGCCAGGGACGGCCGCTCAGGATTTCGGGAAATACATCTTCCTCGCGGACGTACGAATAATCCCAGTCCAGCTTTCTGGCGAGATCAATCCAATCGTCGCGGTTGAGACTCGGCATTCGCGTGTCCCTCTGCTATTCCATACCAGCGGATGCGGCCCACGAGGTTCGCTATCAGCATCCAAGTATACTGCTGATCGACTGCTTTCGCAAATCGTTGAGCGGCAATCGTTGAGCGGCTGATCCGGCCCGACGAGGCGAACATCAAGTTTCGTTACGGCTGGAGCCCTGCCCGAGCCGGAACGAGTGGCACGACGCTTACCAGTTCGGTAGCATTTCTTCGTGGGAGAATGAGGCATGAGGCAGAGGACCGCCGCGCTGAAGGTGCCCCCGTCCACGAAGCCGGGCCCCGATGTAGGGTTGGCAAATGCCCGCCGAACCCGAGCCAGCGCAAAGCGGAAGTTGATTGCGTCTCGGGCGCTGTCACCGCCCTTAACGATGCTGGGGCGACCAGCGCGTCTCGAGGCAGGGTTCGACGTGTACCAGACTGGGCTTCTCGCTCGGACGCAAGTCGAGACCCGCCGAATCAAGGAGGTCAGCCAGTGAGTCCTAAATCAGCCAACGCCCCGCCGGCGCTGCTTTCTGCGATCGTCGAATCATGCGGCGACGCGATCATCAGCACGACAGTGGATGGAGTCGTAACCCTTTGGAACCCTGCGGCCGAGCGGATGTTCGGGTACACGGCAGCCGAAATCATCAACCGCCCAATCTTCACGATCATTCCGCCCGCGCTCGTCGATAAAGAGCGCGCATTAATTAGTCGCCTCGCAGAGAACGGGAGGATGGTCCGGAACGAATCGATCCGCGTGGGCAAGGGCGGTCGGCAGCTCGACGTTGCGGTGACACTCTCTCCCGTGCGCGACCCGGCGGGAACGATCCTTGAGATCCTGAGTATTGTGCACGACGTTACCCAAGAGAAACGTGTTGACCTCCTTCGACGCGAATCGCAAGAGCGTTTCCGCGTCATGGCCGACTCCACACCGGTGATGATCAAGTCGGCTGGCGTCGATGGCGAGTTGGATTTCGTCAACAAGGCCTTTCTCGAGTTCACGGGGCGCCGGATGGACGAGACGCTCGGGATCGGCTGGGCCGAGGACATCTACCCCGAAGATTTGCAAGGCTGCTTCGAGTTCCGCATCACCGCCTTCTGCGAGCGGCGGCTGTTTCAGCACGAGTACCGGCTCCGCCGCCATGACGGCGAATATCGATGGATTGTCGACACTGACGTGCCGCGCTTCGACGCCGATGGTAAATTCATTGGCTACGTCGGCTCAAACGTAGATATAACGGACCGCAAGCGTGCCGAAGAGCTGGAAGCACGTGTTAACGAGCGAACACGCATAGCCCGCGAGCTTCACGACACTTTGCTGCAAAGTTTCCACGGGCTGTTGCTCAACTTTCAAACGGCTTACAGCCTTCTTCCGTCGCGTCCGGATGAGGCACGAGAAAAACTGGAGAAGGCGATCAACGCGGCCACTCAGGCGATCATAGAAGGCCGGGATGCAGTGCAAGCGTTACGCTCGTCCACGACCGAGACTAATGATCTTGCCGCGGCCATAAAGACAGTCGGCGAAGAACTCACGGCCCGTGAAAGCAACTCGATCTTTCCCGCGTTCCGCGTAGAGGTTGAAGGCAAGCCTCGGAATCTGGATCCGACCCGGCGAGATGAAGTTCAACGCATTGCTGCTGAGGCCTTGGGAAACGCCTTCCGGCACGCGCAGGCGCGGAACATCGAAGTGGAAATTCGATATGAGGAACAGCGATTCCGCCTTCGCATCCGGGATGATGGAAAGGGCATCGATCCAGAACTCCTGAGAGCGGGCGGGCGCGAGGGACACTTCGGCTTGCATAGCATGAAAGAGCGTGCCGAAATCGCGGACGGCAAGCTGGAAATCTGGAGTCGAGACGGGGCCGGCACAGAAATCGAGTTGACCATTCCCGCCTCCAGTGCCTACATGGGGAGCCGCCCAGTTCCCAAGTTCGCTCCGAAGTTCTTCCGCGCGGCCACTGAGATGGAATAAGAGATGATCGGATGGTGAGTGCAGGTCATCCCCAAATTCGGATTCTCGTCGCTGACGACCACCCAATTGTCCGCGAAGGACTCCGCGGGCTGATTGCTGTTCAACCGGACATCGTGGTCGTCGCCGAGGCGTCGAACGGACGCGAGGCCATCCAGCAGTTTCGTATTCATCGCCCGGACATTACAGTGATGGACCTGCAGATGCCCGAGATGGATGGTGTCGACGCGGTTTTCGCGATCCGTGACGAGTTTCCCGGTTCAAAAATTATCGTGCTGACAACTTACGCCGGTGACGCACAGGTTCTCCGCGCTCTCAAAGCCGGAGCACAGGGCTACCTGCTAAAAGCTGTAATGCATAAGGAATTGGCAGACAACATCCGCGCGGTTTATGCGGGGCGCAATGTTATGACTCCGGAGGCCGCCGCCCAGCTTGCCCAGCACACGGGGGAAGAAGCATTGACACCCAAGGAAATTGAAGTCCTGCGGCTGATCGCCGCCGGCAATGCCAACAAAGAGATTGCGGCCCAGCTCTCGATTTCGGAAGAAACGGTCAAGAGCCGTGTAAAGAACGTCCTTGACAAGTTGGGGGCAAACGACCGGACGCATGCCGTGACCATTGGACTGAAGCGGGGAATCATCGAACTGTAATCACTCGAAAGAGTGAAGATCCCGCCTTCTATTAGGGTTTCGACTCCCTGACCGAGTGCTTATGCTTTAAAAGGGAGTTTCGGTGCAGCGCCTGTATTCGACTTTTGCCCGTGGGTGGCCTGGGATGGGACTCCTCTTCCTCCGGCTGAGCGCGGCAATCACAGCATTCCACTTTAGCGGAAGCGCACTGGCTTTAAACCGGTCCTTGTCTACGGCGGTGATCGAGCGCGCAGTTGCCTTGCTCCTCTGCGCCGGTCTATGCACACCTATTGCGGGCGGCGTGCTGGCTGGGCTGGCAGTGTGGACCGCTTTTTCTCGAACCGACGAGCCTTGGGCCCTAATCCTTCTGGCCTCCGTGGGACTTGCACTGGCGATGCTCGGGCCTGGTGCCTGGTCGATCGATGCCCTCCTGTTCGGACGAAGACGCCTGACACTCTAGCGGTAGGCCCTTCGGTCGTTCACTCGAAATAGTCAATCAATTCCAACTATTCAGTCAGTCCCCAGAACCGATTCAGGGTTGCGGCTTCGGAGTGATGCAGCGCAGAATCAGGACATTAGTTAGAGGCGGCGCGGCCCGGAAAAAATGAACGCCGCTAGGAAAGGAGAGTCGTGGTGCCCGTTGCCAGACTCACTTGACGCGCGTTTTTTTGGATGGCGCCGCATCGAGATTGTCCGGCCCACACAGAAACGCAAAACCTAGACTGCTCGCTGCCGGCGACCCCGGAATGCGTCCCTGCCGCACGGGAGGAAGACAATTCGCAACCGGCGATTCCGCCCGTTAGTTCGACAAGGCGACGTGAAGTGTACCAGCCATTGAAGGAGTGGGAAGGCAAAATGGAGTTCGCAGTAAGAAAGACATTTACGTCTGGTTCGATCAGGGCGATTCCTGCGACTCATCGGGACCTTATCTTGGGAGTGCAAGGAAGCCGGGATCAGGGATCAGGCGTTTTGTCAGCGAAAGAGCGCCGACGCCGACTCCACGGCGGAAAACAGACCCGGAAGGCTGACTCAGGACCGGTCGGTAACGTATTAGCGCGCGCTAAATCTACTTCGCACCCGCCGTGCGCGCTGTTAATCATTTTATTGGCCTTTTCCTCGATGTGTGCGTGGTCGCAAACTCAGCTCGCGACTGTTTCCGGCACCATCACCGACCCAAGTGGCGCCGTTGTCCCCGGCGTCAGCGTTACGATTGTCAGCCAAGGCACTGGATTGAAACGTAGCGCTCTTACTGACACGGCCGGCGGATACCATTTCGCCGGCTTGCCAACGGGAGACTACTCTCTTCGCATAGAAAAAACAGGATTCCAATCACAGATTCGCGAAGGAGTTGAGCTCACTTCGGCTGCCGAAATGATGATAAAGTCGCAACTCGCGATAGGCGACCTTTCACAGCAAACGACGATCAGTGCGAACGTTGCCGGCATCGATAACAGGACGTCGACTATCAATGGAGTACTTCCAGAGCAGGGCCTGACGGAGCTGCCCCTCGACAACCGCGATCTGTTCAGCGCGGTTGCGCTGGAGCCTGGCGTCGCTCCTAACCCCAGCAGTGCTCCTTCGTTGCTTTCGAACGGTAAGGCTGGGCCAGTGTCAATAAATGGTATACGTCCGACTATGACGAACGTTCTGATCGACGGTATGGATGCGACCGATCCGGTCTTCGGCTATTCGCCCGCGGGCGCTTCCGGTTTTTTTCTCGGTCTGAATGAGTTGGCGGAGGTCCGTGTTTTGACCCAAACCTTCAACGCGGAGTACGGCGGGCATGGTGGCGCCGTCATCGAGATGATAACCAAGTCAGGCAGTAACCAATTTCACGGATCTTTGTGGGAATTGCATCGGGATGCGTCACTCGACGCTAAAAACTATTTCGATTTGGGCAACAGTCCGATCCCGCCGTTCGTCCGCAATCAGTTCGGTGCCGGAATCGGAGGGCCAATGAAGCGTGATCACACGTTCTTCTTTGTCAACTATGAGGGGTTTCGCGAGGTACAGGCATCCACGGCAATTGCCACGGTACCAGATGCCCTCGCCCATGAAGGACTGCTGCCATCCGCGGGTAATACGTCCGCCTGCAGCAACACCACCCCCAGCGGATGTGTCGCCATTCCGATCAATCCTCTGATACAACCGTTTCTGAATCTGCTGCCTCCCTCGAACGGACCAGGCAATGGGGATGGAACCGGCGAACTGATCACCGCTAATAAGAGCAGCACACGCGAGGACCATGGTCTGGTTCGAATCGACCACAACTTCTCCAGCGCTCATTCGCTGTTCGCGCGCTACACCATAGATGACAGTTCTTCTCTGGTTCCTTATGTCGGGACGCCGCCGGGCACCTACGTGCCGGGATTCCCGGCTTTTCACCTGGCGCGGAATCAGTACGCCACTGTTCAGGACCGCACGACATTCGGACCCGGATTGATCAACGAGTTGCGCTTCGGTGTCAACCGAACAACCGCATCTTCTTCGATCGATAATACGCATCCGGGTCTGTCTATTTCTTTGGTTTCTAACCGACCGTTCGGAATGATCGATATTGCGGGTATGAGCCTGTTAGGCAACAGCCCGGAATCTCCTATAGGTGATTTTTCGACCGTTTATCAGGTTCAGGACCAACTGACGCGTATTATTGGTCGTCACACCTTGAAATTCGGCTTGGAGCTCCGAAGGCTCCAAAACAATGGGACGCTGGATTTCGTTGTTAACGGGTTATATACCTTTCAGGACCTGACGCCCTTCGGGTTGCAGGCATCCAGCAACAACCCTGCTCTCGAATTCTTCCTTAAAGGTTTGCCCCTGTCATACGTGGGGGTCAATCCCTCCAACGCCAATTCCGACCGCGGATACCGTGAAAACATCGCGTCTGGTTTTGCCCAGGACTTCCTGCGCGTGAACAGCCGCTTAACCGTAAATGTCGGATTGCGCTACGATTTCTACTCCAATCCGACCGAGGCATTCGGCCGTGAATCAGCTTTTCCAAACCCGGCGACGGATTCCGCGCCCACTGTCGGCAAGATATTTGCCGGGACACCGCTGGATCTTCTGTCACCACAGGCAGGCTTTGCATGGAACGTCTTCGGCGACAGCAAAACTGTGGTGCGGAGCGGATTCGGCATCTATCGCGACCAGCTCCCGGCAATCCTGTTCAGCGTCGACAGGTTGCTACCGCCTTTCTTCGGTCTGGAGGAATTCGTTTTCCCTCAGTTTCTAAGCCCGCAGAATGCTGCGCTGACCCAACCGCTCGACGTGTTGGCGACAACCTACTACCCGAAGTTCCCCTATGCACTGGAGTATAACCTCAACGTGGAACGGGAACTCGCGCAGGGCATGATCCTCAGCGCGGGATACTTTGGCACCCGCGGCAATCACCTCACCCGCGAAGCCGAGGAGAACCCCTTTGAGCCGGCGTTAGGCCATCGTTACAATCCGAACTTGCCATCACCTCTGTTAACGGTTTTGACCGATGGGCAATCCTTCTATAATTCCTTTCAGGTTTCCGTTTCGAAACGCTATGCACATAACCTTTTCTGGCAGGCGTCGTATACATTAGCGCACTCCGTAGATGATGCTTCGGTGGATTTAAACGTGGAATCTGTGAACGATCCTCCCACATCTCAGAACATTTTCGATCGCAAGGGAAGCCGAGGCCCGTCAGACTTTGACATTCGGCATAATTTCGTGGCAAATGTCGTTTACGAACTGCCTGGACGCGGACGTCTCCTCGGTGGCTGGCAGGTCTCGGCTGTTACCAACGTTCATAGCGGCCTCCCATTTACTCCAGTGCTCCCCTTTGACAATGCAGATTTGCAATCCTTAGTGATTTCGGAAAGGCCAAACCTGGTTGGTAACCCTTACACGGGTACTTGTCCCAACGGCGCCAAAGTAGGTACACCCAACTGCTGGTTCAATCCGACTGCATTTGCTTTGCCGGCTCCCGGTCAGTTCGGCAATGCCGGGCGGAATATCTTGCGCGGTCCCGCCTTTGCGCAATTCGATCTGGCTCTGCGGAAGGGCATCCACTTGAAGGAAGGCGCCAGCATCATTTTCGGAGTGGAAGCCTACAATCTGTTCAATCACCCAAATCTTGGAGTTCCGACTAATACACAAAGCCCCCTTACCCTGGGAGGGAACGGCGACGCGGTCTTCAAAGATGCAGCTGGCGGTTTCGCCGATAATGTCGGCCGAATACTCACTACCGTCGGAACCGGACGTCAGCTTCAACTGGACGCACGGTTCACTTTCTGAGCGCCGCGCACCGCAAGTCGAGAATTAGTAGGTCATGAAGAATCGAGCGACATCCGAGCGACTACGCGGCTTTCTGAACGATCTCGAAAGCCTGATGGCGCTGCCCTTTCTCCGCGCGGGTGGAGAGCCGGCCCAGGTTGTCAGCATCTTGCTGGAGACGCTGGTCGGGATGCTCGGCCTGGCTTTTGCGTTCGTACGGTTGGACGACCCGGACGGTGGGCTGCCTATTAAGACGGCGAGAGTCACTGAACCGTTGGAACGTTCAATCTCTGCTCGTGAGATTGGTGAAGCGCTTGAAATGTCGCTCGCGGATGTCCCGCTGAAATGGCCTCCGAGGAGACGGCTGTCCATCGGCGACATGGAATTCTCCATATCATCTGCCGCCTTGGGACTCCAGGGTGAATTCGGCGTCGTTATCGCTGGCGCCCAGAAGGCGGACTTCCCGGGACAGACCGAGTCCTTTCTTTTAGACGTTGCCGCGAGCCGGGCGGCCATGGCGCTGCAACGTGCGCGCCTTCTGGGCCCACCGAGGCGAGGTGCTACGGAGGTCGCCGAGCGCGAGTCGCACCTCGACCTCAACATTGACCAACGGAAGCGTGCCGAGGACACCGTCCCCGCAAGTGGACACGATCTTAGACTGTTAATTGATACGATTCCGGCGCTAGCCTGGTCGGCGCGAACGGATGGTTCCGCCGAGTTCTTCAACCAACGCTATCTCGACTACATGGGGCTCTCTGCGGAGCAGGCGAAGGATTGGGGCTGGACGGTGGCAGTCCACCCTGACGACTTGAATGGTTTGGCGGCGACGTGGCAACGCATCATGGCTTCCGAAGAAGCCGGAGAGGCGGAAGCGCGCCTGCGCAGTCACGACGGAGAGTTTCGCTGGTTTCTCCTCCGCGTCAATCCGCTGAAGGGCGAGAAAGGGAACATCGTCAGGTGGTGCGGAGTCAACACGGATATCGATGATAGGAGACGTGTGGAGGCGGAGCTCACACAGACTCACTTTTATCTCACCGAAGCCCAGCGGCTGAGCAAGACGGGCAGCTTCGTCGCGGATTTGGCGGCGGACGTCCACATCTGGTCCGAAGAGTCCTTCCGCATCTGCGAGATCGATCCCGCGACGACGCTCACGGTGCAAATGTTCCGCGATCTCGTCCACCCCGACGATCAGCCGTCGTTCGACGCTGTGATCGCGCGCGCCATGACGGGCACGGACGTCGACTTCGTATTTCGGATTGTGACCCCCCGAGGCACCGCGAAGTACTTGCGTGGCATCGCCCGTGTCATCGAGCAAGGTACGCGTCGACCCCTGTTCAGTGGCGCCATTCAAGACGTGACGGAGAGCAAGATTGCCGAGGAGGCCCTGCAAAAGGCCCGCTCCGATCTTGCTCATGTGGCTCGCGTCGCCACGCTGGGTGAGTTGACGGCGTCGATCACCCATGAGATCAATCAGCCGCTTTCAGGCATCATCACCAACGCGAGTACGTGTCTTCGAATGTTGAGTGGCGATCCTCCCAACATTGACGGCGCCCGCGAAACGGCGCGGCGGACCATCCGCGATGGCAATCGCACCGCGGATGTGATCGCGCGATTGCGTGCGCTGTTCACGAAGAAGGAATTCGCGCGAGCGCCGCTTGACCTGAACGAGGCCGTTCGGGAAGTGATTGCACTATCGCTAAGCGATCTTCACCGGAATCGGGTGACTCTGAGGCCGGAACTCGCCGATGACCTCCCGCTCGTTAATGGCGATCGTGTGCAGCTCCAGCAGGTCATCCTGAACCTGGTCCGGAACGCCTCCGATGCGATGGTGGGGCTTGACGACCGCCCGCGAACACTGCTGATCAGAACCGAACGAGATGACGGCGACTGTGTGCGCGTGACCGTGCGGGACTCCGGGATGGGAGTTGACCCTCAGCACATGGGCAAGCTTTTTGATCCCTTCTATACAACTAAGAGTGGGGGTATGGGCATTGGTCTCTCTGTCAGCCGCTCGATCATCGAGAGACATCATGGCCGGATCCGGATGGAACCGAACGATGGGGAAGGCGCCACCTTCTGGTTTTCCATTCCTCGCGGTCCGGAGAGTATCACGGGGGCGGCTCCGGCAATGCTCGATTAGCGGGTCGTCGGCGATGAGTCCGATTCGGAATGGCTTCTTCTAAGTGTTCAGCGCTGGGCGCCAATTTGAGGCGTTACTATCAAAAGGACCCGGCGGAGAGAGACCTAAAATGTCTTTGTCTAATACGCATTTGCACTCCTGTATGCCGGACCCCACTCCCATTGTCTTCGTCATAGACGACGATGTGTCGGTGCGCGAATCCCTGGAATTATTGATTCGCTACGAAGGTTGGCAGGCGCAGATCTTCGCGTCCGCGACTGAGTTTCTTTCCCGGCCACGAGAGCTTGTGCCAAGCTGCCTGATTCTGGACTTATCCCTTCCGGGGTTCAGCGGTCTCGATTTGCAGCAACGGATCGCGGGTGAACGGACGGACATGCCGATCATCTTCATCACCGGCCACGGCGACATTCCGTCGACCGTTCAGGCGATGAAAGCGGGCGCGGTCGAATTCCTGACCAAGCCGTTTACGGATGACGCGTTGTTGAGCGCTATCCGGCAGGCACTCGATCGGAGCCGCATTGCGCTTGATCAAGACGCAGAGTTGCAGACGCTTCGCGATTGTTACGACTCCCTTAGTATTCGAGAACGGCAGGTGATGTCCTTAGTCGTCAGCGGACTTTTGAATAAGCAGGTGGCTAACGAGCTTGGCATAAGGGAGATTACTGTGAAAGTACATCGCCGCCGGGTGATGGAGAAGATGAAAGCCGACTCTTTAGCCAAACTGGTCGAAATAGCCGCAACGCTCCGGGTGACACGTACCCTGAAAACCTGATCGCCCCGCGAAACCAGGCTCCCGTGGATGCTTTCACCGTGTGCGCCGCCCAACGATGTCTTAAGGACCAAAAGCTATCAATGCGAGCCTATCCTTCGACAGGGCTGGGATGACGACGATAGTGCGCTGGACAAGTCCAAGGTAGCTCGGGGGAATGTTGTCAGCCGCCCCAACGTGTCCACTAGGCGATTACATCAGAGGCCGCCCCCACGAAACAATTAGACGCAGGTGTCGCCACTGCTTTCGTGGGTGGGCCTCCAATAATGCTCACAAGCTAATTCTCTTCCGCAAAAGCGAACGGCGTGGCAGGCGGCGCCGTATCAATAGCGATTTGGTCGCCGCCTGACGGTGCATCGGCAGCGAGGCCTATACCTAAGTACAATGGACGGCGCGACGCTAACGGATTATTGTCAGTAAAGAAGTCCCGCAAAAAGGAGGCACTTGCAACGTGCACTTGTATCTGTGGTTGATGACGACGAGTCGCTGCGTGACTCGCTGCCCGACCTGCTAAAGGAGCTTGGCTTCGAAGCCCGTGTCTTTGCCTCGGGTGATGAATTTCTTTCGTCCGATTGCGTCAACGGGACACGGTGTTTGATTCTAGATGTCGCGATGCCGGGTATGACCGGACTCGACCTCCAGCGGGAATTAGGGCTTCGAGGCCAGATGATTCCGATCATCTTCATTACAGCGCTTAAAAACGAGGCCGTCCGGGCGAAGGCTTTCGAACAGGGAGCTGCGGGGTTCCTGCTTAAGCCATTCAGCGATACGGCTTTGTCATCTGCAATCGAGGCCGCACTTCGAGTTCGATGAGCGGCTACTCAACGAGGCAACGAACAAGACTTGGAAGGAGTCAACACCCCTTCCTAATCAAGCAAAGGAGACATAACGATGGTTACGCTGAATTTGGTTGGATCCAGCGCGAAATTCCGCGCTCTGCTCGATAACGTCGATTTGGTGGCGCCGGTGGACTCTGCCGTCCTCATTCAGGGAGAAACTGGCACCGGCAAGGAAGTGATTGCCCGTGCGATTCACGAAGTGAGCCCTCGGCGCAGGAACCGCTTTGTAGCGCTCAACTGTGCGGCCATTCCGGGTGCTCTGCTGGAGAGCGAGCTCTTCGGTTACGAAAAAGGAGCTTTCACCGGCGCTGCGAATCAGACCATCGGGCGGTTCCAGGTTGCAGATCGGGGAACGCTCTTTCTTGACGAAATTGGAGACCTCCCGCTCGAGCTGCAACCGAAACTTCTGCGGGTTCTTCAGGAGAAGCAATTTGAGCGCCTTGGCGGCAGTCAGACACTCGAGATCGATGTGCGGGTAATTGCTGCGACGAATCAGGACCTGGGACAAATGGTTCGTGAACGGCGGTTCCGCGCTGACCTCTATTACAGATTGAATGTGTTTCCGATGACGCTTCCGCCCTTGCGAGAACGGCGGGACGATATCGCGCTACTGACGGAATACTTTGTCAGCAAGTTTGCTGGACAGCAGGGCAAAGTAGTCGCGACGATTCCGCGGGATGTGATGGCAGCTCTGGAACACTACGATTGGCCGGGTAATATCCGGGAGCTGCAGAATGTCATCGAGCGCGGGGTCATCATGACGACCGGCTCTGAGCTGAGTCGGCAGACCACGGAGCTTCTGACAACCGCCGAAGCTGTACCGGCCCGTTTTCCAGCGGCGGCCGAGCCAACGAGCTTCAGGACGATAGCCGATGCCGAGCGTTCGCATATCACGGCAACACTTCAGGCGACCAATTGGGTTGTCGGTGGGCCGAATGGAGCCGCAGCGCGGCTGGGGTTGCCGAGAACAACCTTGATGGCCAGAATGGAGCGGCTTGGAATTTCCAATTTATCCCGAAGACGCTCTGGGCGGTCGATTGAACGTTTCGTGCAAGTGATGGGCGGGCTATCTTCGCGTTTGAAAGACGAATCCTCGGCTGGCCTGCGGGTGATTGAAGCAGTTGCAGGCTGAGCCTGGAAACCCCAGTCGGGTAATCGCAATTGGGAAGAAAGCATGAGTCCAAGAGAGCATATGATGGCGAGCGCCGAGCGTGAACTGGGCGCTTTCATGGGAGCGGTGTCGGAGGTGTTCGGTGCTGAGCATGCGCGGCGGGCGGCGGATGACTGGCTCGACGAGTTTGAGCGGATGGATACACTGCCTGAGATCGGAAGGCATTTCTTGTCGGTCACGATCGCGGCGGCAGTGCGCTTGGCAACCTCGCTCAATGCCGACGGGCAATCCGGTGATTGTCTGCCGGATACGGCGGCGGATCAGATTGCGGAGCCTGTCGGCAAATTCCATAGGTAGGGTGGACATGAGACGTTGCAGTGCGTCGCAACGAGCTTCACCGATAACCCGCGTAAAGATCATCTTGGGCGGCTCGTCGCCGACATAAGGCCGGTGACCGGAAATACATCTAGACAAGGCGAAAGGAGAGTAGAGAAATGGAAGACAACGAATTAGTCAAGTCGAGTTTTTCGGCAACTATCAACGCCCCGATTGAGAAGATCGACATTCCATCGTGGTGCTTTACGCTGCCCGAGTCGGAATACCAGTGGTGCTCGCCGGCTCACTGCTCCGCCGGTGCAACTACGTCGCCTGACGGCCGGCGGATGTCGATCAACGTCGAGATACTCGGCGGAAGCCTGTTCGTACAGCACTACATCGAAGAGGTCGCGCGACCCGATCATCTAAGACTGGCTTCCACGTCAGACGTGTTCACGCCCACAGGCCGTACGAAAATCGGCGTGATATGGGATCTGGCAGCGAGGAAGATCGACGATAGGACGTGCGAGTTTACAAATACGGTTCAAACCTGTGCCCCGCCGGAATTGTTAGACTTCCTCGGCAGCCAGGGGATACCGCTGGACGTGTTCCGGGGTGCCCATAAACCGCTTGCGGAGGCCCACAACCTGCAGGAGACACCGATGTTCGCAAAAAGCATCGAACGTCATGCCTTACAACGAAGTCGAGATTGACCGGAGGGAACATGGCGCAACTGACTTATGAGAAAGAGATCACCGGACTTGTCCTGATCGATCCGTATAACGACTTCATTTCCGAGGGCGGCAAGATCTGGGATCGCATAAAGGCCGTCGCCGAAAGGAACCAGTGTGTTCCTCATATGCAGCAGATTCTCGAAGCGGCGAGAAAGACCGGTGTCCGGGTTTTCTATGCGATGCATCGGCGATATCGTCCTGGCGACTACGAGACCTGGACGTACATCGCGCCGATTCAGAAAGCAGCATGGTCGCGGAAGGCGTTCGAATACGGTACCTGGGGCGGCGAGATCCGCGCCGAGTTCGCGCCTCACGCGGGCGATGTCGTCACCGCGGAGCATTGGTGTTCCAGCGGCTTTGCCAACACGGATCTGGATATGCAGCTCAAGAAGCACGGCATTCACAAAGTCATCGTCATGGGACTGATCGCGCACACCTGTGTGGAGGCTACCGTTCGCTATGCTGCGGAACTCGGCTATGAGGTCACGGTGGTGAAAGACGCGACCGCGAGCTACTCCGATGAGCAGATGCACGCCTCTCTCGAAGTCAATCTCCCAAACTACGCTGGTGCGATCGTGACAACCGATGAAATCGTTGCCGCCATCGCTTCCCCCGCCGGCGTGGAAGTCACTGCCGAGTCCTGATCTGAGAGTCGAAACGCGAATGGTTAGCCGATTGCGATGCGAATGCTGAACACCATTTGAACACCGTTAAGCGTCAACCGGAGGTTCAGAATGAAAACTGGCTAAACTCAATCGCCAGAAAGAGGCCAATAAGTAGAACGAGTCTATCGCCGCATCCTCCTCCGCCGGGCCACGAGTAGGCGTTCACTGCCCGGCGCTTTCTTGGGAACCGCAGATTCTGTGACTCCGGGGATTTCGATTTCATCCAAATGATCGTGCACATCCGTTGCGGGAACCAGGTAGCGCATCGTCGTCTCTAACGACTTCTGCCCCATCCAGTCTTGAACAGTCCTTACATCGAAACCCTGACGCAGCATCCGCGTCGCGTAAGTGGATCGAAATGTCTTCAAATCGAACGCTGCCGGATCAAGGTCGGCCCGTTTGGCGACCGCTTTGCAAAGACGCAGCATATTCTGCTCGCGATTCCCGGTTGGCGAAGGAAACATAAAGACACTTCTATTCGCCTCCGGGTGGCGCTCGAGGATAGTGGCCAAGCGTACGGGCACGGGGACCTTCCTTTCTTCCAGCGCTTCGGGAAAAAACCCAAGCTTGGCTTCGCAGTCACCCGGATGGTCCGCAAGGGCAAGTTCACATCGGGCCAACCCAAATACATCACCTCTTGCTCACGGAAACCAGCGAGCAGAAATGTGGAGAAGAGCGCGACTTCCGAGTCATTGCAGGCGCCTAGAAACTTGTTCAGTTCCTCTTGCGTGTACTCGCGGGGAAGCCATGAGATTCGTTCGGGCAAGCGCACCTGCCGGGTGATTCCGGATCGGCCGTTGCGTTTGCAGAACTGGGCGATGATGATGACGTTGTGCAGAACCGTATTGGGCGACATTCCGCCTTTCTTCAGCGTCACGATAAAATCGTTGAGGTCCTCGACGGACACCGCGTCCAGAGTTCGGCCGGGAAAGTGTTTTGCGAAGCGCTTGAGGACCGCATTGTATTTGCGAAAGGTGTTGGGCTTCTTGAGGGTTTCGATCTGGTCCGGGTAGCGATCGATCAGCCCATCGAGTAGTATCGGTTTTGGCAACTCCTCCGTGCGAGGTCGAGGCACAATGATACCGAACGAGATCGCTTCAAGTTCGGCGTGCTTTCGCCGTTGGACTTCGAGCGCATGGGCGACTGTCGCTCCCGCGGGTAAGCGGCGACGTTTCCCTTTTTCACGAAACTCGATGAAGTAGTTGCCATCCGGCAAAGCGCTCCAATCGCGTTGTCCGTTGGCCTTCTTGGGTATCGATCACAACACCCAGCGATCATCGATTTTGACCTGTTTGAGGAGATTGACGTGAGCCATCCGAATCTCACGATTTCGGATGAACTCAGACGACCAGTAAACTGGGCAGTGAGGCGGCTAATCTACAGAAAATAAAGGGTGAAACCGAAACCTGGCATTCTACGCGGCGCCTTTCATCTTTACAGAGCTTTCTGGATATTTTCCGAGGCCCTTCGGGAAGGCCCGGACTTTCACCCTTTACTGCGGCAGGCAGTACGACAACCCATCGCCGGTCGTGGTAGTAGGGCTCGCCGCAGAACATTCGTCGCCACAGGGTCTCTTAGCGGACGGAAAGGCTCACATCCGGTTCGACTCTATTTAGGACGAGGATTGGGAGTATAATTGGAGTGAATATATGTCTCGGGAATCTGAAGGTAGGCAATGGCTCTGAAGACCAGAAAAAAACGAATTGAGGCTCCAGCGCCTAGTCCGCGGCGGAAAGCCAAGTTCCAGGCTGACCTTGCTCCAGCAGAAGATCGCTCGGTACGCTTGCTCAAAGAAGAATTGCAGCTCAGCAGCAACACCGACTTCCTATCTGATGCCGTAGCGCTATTTCGGTGGGCCGTGTCGGAGCGGAAATTGGGGCACCGGATCATGAGCGAGAGCGCGAGCGGGGAGCGAAACGTGCTGCTCTTTCCGCGGCTGGAACGCGTGGCTCCGGACCTTGTCCTGCCGCGTGTGGATATCAAATGGACTGGGCGCGAGCTGGAAAGTCTTGCTGAACTCGCATCTGCAGCGGAAGCGAACCGCCCTACGGATGCCCTGATTCGGGCTATGCGGGACTGAATGGCCATTGTCATTCGCCGCCTCGAAGAACACGATGAGGTGGAGAATTTCGATTGTGGTGACGACGCCCTCAACAACTATCTCAGGCGTCATGCCTGGACCAATCAGCAGAAGAGCTCGATCGGTGTAAGCTATGTGGCTCTCGATGAGGACGCTCCACGAACCGTGCTCGGCTACTTTACTTTGGCAATGGCAAGCGTGCCTCGCGATATGTTTCCGAAGAAGTATGTCCGCGGGCTGCCTCCTTACGATCTGCCACTGATTTTGCTAGCGCGGCTCGCCGTGGATCGGCGATTCGCAGGCCGGGGACTTGGACATGCGCTAATTTCAGAAGCACTCCGCATCAGCTTGCGCGTGGCCGATGAAGTTGGCTGTCGCTGCATCATCACCGACGCCTACAGGGATCGGGTCAGCTGGTACGCACGATATGGTTTTGTGCCCATCGAGGGTGCCGCGGCGACGGGACCACAAAAGATGTTTCTGGATCTGCGGACGGTCCGCGCAACGCTCCAGCATTGAAGGTGTCGAAACGACCTTCCCCGAGGGCCGTCTTTAACCCTCCAAAAACCCTCCATTAGCACACCAGCCGAAATGGGATACTGTTTTATTGGCGTTTTTGATACCCTGAATCAACGCCCTGCGCAGTTATATTACTGAAAACAAAACATGGCCCATTTTCCCAAGCTGGACGTCGCGGGTTCGAGCCCCGTCTCCCGCTCCATAAAATCAGCGACTTACGAACATTTCAGACAACCGGAGTCCGATGAGCAAAACCCCAACATAGCCGGGCACGCTCTCGGGCTTGCGCCCACACCAGGTCATCCGGCCTATCCATGGTCAAGGTGGAAACTCTAAATCCACTTCTTCCGCAGCATCCAGACCTTGATAATCTGCGTGAGGATTACATAGGCGATGAGGGTCAGTAGCAGAATCGGCCAGTACAGGCCCGGCAAATGTGCAAGCCCCAACGAAGATGCCAGCGGGGAATACGGTAACCACATCCCGAAGGCCATGATCGCCAACGTCGTCGCGGTCAACGGCCAACTCGCACGGCTCTGGATGAACGGAATCTTATTGGTCCGAATGACGTGAATGATGAGCGTCTGCGTCATTAGCGACTCGACGAACCAGCCGGTCTGAAATACCGATGCACGGGACGGGTCCCAACAGTTGAAAACCCAAAGCATTACGAAGAAGGTCGTATAGTCGAAGATCGAGCTGATGGGCCCGATGAAAAGAATGAAGCGGGTGATCTCGCCGATGTTCCAGGGCCTGGGCCCCGCCACCAGCTCTTCGTCCACGGCGTCGGTTGGGATCGGTACCTGCGAGAAGTCGTATAGCAGGTTATTGGTCAACACCTGGATCGGGGCCATCGGAAGGAAAGGCAGGAAGGCGCTCGCCCCCAGCACGCTGAACATATTGCCGAAGTTGGAACTCGCCCCCATCCGGATGTACTTGATGATGTTTGCGAAAACCTTCCGGCCCTCGATCACGCCGCCTTTCAGGACCATCAGGTCCGTCTCCAGCAGGATCAGATCCGCCGACTCCTTGGCGATGTCCGTGGCCGTATCCACGGAAATCCCGATGTCCGCGGCTTTCAATGCGGGAGCGTCGTTGATTCCGTCGCCCATGAATCCGACCACATGTCCTTTGCCACGGAGAACGCGGATGACGCGCTGCTTGTGAGCGGGAGAGAGGCGCGCGAAGAGAGTGGCCTTCTCCGCCGCGTCAGCCAGTTCAGCGTCGGACATCTTCTCTATGTCGCCGCCCAGGAGCATGGGGTCGGCCGAAAGCCCCACATCCTTGCAGATTTTGCGGCTGATGAGTTGGTTGTCTCCAGTCAGGATTTTCACCGCCACGCCGTGGCTGTGAAGGGCCTCAATGGCAGGCCCGGCAGTGCGCTTGGGCGGATCCAGAAACGCGACGTATCCTTTGAGCACGAGATCACGTTCGTCGCCCTTTATGCAGGCCTGCTTTCCCCGCAGCTCCTTTTTTGCAACCGCCAAAACCCGAAACCCATCGTTGCTGAGGCTGGCGTACTCTTCCTTCAGGCCAACCATCAGGTTAGGGTCCATGGGCGACAACTTTCCATCCAACTCGAAGTGCGAGCACTGGTGAAAGATCTCTTCCGGAGCCCCCTTGGTGAGTAGGATCGCTTTGCCTTCCGGATCCTGCACCATTACCGACATCATGCGACGCGTGAAATCGAATGGGATCTCGTCCAACTTCTTGTACTTCTCGACCATCGTCTTCCCGTGGAAATCGGGGTAATCCAGGATCGCGCGGTCCAGCAGGTTCTTGAGGCCTGTCTGGAAATAACTAATCAGATAGCCATCCAAGAGTACTTCGTCGGTTTCCTGTCCAGCCACGTTGCAATGCCGCTGGAGGACGACGCGATCCTCGGTGAGCGTGCCGGTTTTGTCGGTACACAGCACGTCCTTGCCTCCAAAGTTCTGGATGGCGTTAAGCCGCTTAACGATCACCTTCTTGCGGCTCATGGCGAGGGCGCCTTTGGAGAGACAGACCGAGACGATCATGGGCAGCATCTCGGGCGTCAGGCCCACGGCCACGGCCAGCGCGAAGAAGAAGGCGCTGGTCCAATCGTGCTTGGTGAACCCGTTGATGAGGAACACCAGGGGAACCATCACCGCCATGAGCCGGATCATGAGCCAGGTAAAGCGGCTGAGGCCCTGATCGAAGCTGGTGGGCGGCGGCTCTTGCGTGATTGAACCTGCCATGCTGCCGAGATAGGTGTTGACCCCAGTTGTTACTACGACCGCGGTGGCTGTACCGCTTTCGACGCTAGTCCCCATAAAGCAGATGTTGATCAGCTCGGTGGGTGAGCTCGCGTCCTTGGTTTGTGGATCGTGGAACTTCTCCACGGGAAACGACTCCCCGGTGAGGCTACCCTGGCTGACGAAAAGGTCTTTGGAAGAAAGCACTCGGACGTCGCCCGGGATCATGTCGCCCGCGGACAGCTTGATGATATCCCCCGGCACCAGGTCGCGCAGCGGCAGCTCCTTGGCGGCGCCATCCCGAAGGACGGTGGCGGTGACATGGATCATGGCCTTGAGCTTTGCCGCGGCCGCGTCCGCGCGAGCCTCCTGTACAAAGCGAAGCGTAACGCCCAGCAGCACCATGGCAGCCATCACCGTTCCGGCGCGCGCATCTCCGGTGGCGAACGAAATCGCCGATAGAGCCCCCAGAAGGATGACGAGCGGGTTGCGCATTACTTTCAGGAGGCGAACGAACCAGCCCCTCCGGCGTTCTTGCGTCACCTCATTCGGCCCGGTTATGCGTGCGCGATCTTCTGCGTCCGCTTGCGTCAGGCCCGTTGCGGTTGTTTGCAAGGATTGGAGCAGCTCTTCGGCCGCCCTACCGGCGGCATCGAGGACGGCGGGGGAAACGCGAATGTTCTGGCGATTTGCCTTCGCGGAGATCCCAGGTTCGCCCCGGGGCGCCGGCGCGCCCGCCAGGCTAGAACCTAAAGCCATGCCCAGTTATCCATGACTCAAATGGTAGCTGCATCCAGAGACCTTGCGAAGATGGACAGATCGTCGTGCGTTATGTGTTTGTAACCGAGTGCTGGTCGCGCTGCGCGCACCATCATCACAAGGACTAAAGGCGCCGTATACGGCTTGGGACGCGCCAATTCCTGAACATGCTCCAGGGCCTTGCTGCATCGGCGATATTCGAGTCACGCCGCTTCAAAAATCTGCAAGTTCAGGACGATATGTCACTCAGCCTGCTACCGGGACGATTCCGGAGCGCAATTGATCGGGGAGGCGAAAATGACCTTCAAAAAACTACATCCGCATAGATCAACCATCGAGGCTTTAACGGAGGCGCTTGAAGCACGCGATGCTTACACCGCCGGCCATGGGACTCGCGTTGCCGCCTGGTCCATCGAAATCGCCCGCGTCCTCGGCGCTCCTCCGGCAGAGATAGAAATATTGCAAACAGGCGCGAAGTTACACGACCTCGGGAAGGTGGGCATTCCGGACGCAATTCTGCTGAAAGCTGCCTCATTAACTGAACAAGAGCGCGGGATCGTGCGATTTCATACCCGAATCGGGGCAAGAATCCTGGCGAAAGTACCCGGACTGGAGCCATTGCTGCCGGTCGTGGAGTTGCATCATGAGAATTTCGACGGCAGTGGCTACCCCTACGGTCTTCGAGGGGAGCAGATACCGAGAATTGTACGCGTAGCCGACTCTTTTGATGCGATGGTGACGGATCGCGTCTACCAGCCGGCCTATAGTCGAGACCGAGCGATCGAGCAGATACTATCCGGAAGCGGCCGCGCCTTCGACCCCGAGGTCGTCGCTGCGTTTGGGGCTCTTATTAGAACCGGAGACCATTCGCCGGAATTTAGTCAATCTTTGTCCGACCTGGAGTCGGTTGGGAGCCTCGCCTGAATTCGAGACGACTTCGCTAAAGATTATCTTGGGGCATCACAGCGGGCAATCCGAGAACGCACGCCGTTCCGTGCCGAAACGCCAACTGGGGCGCCCGAATCTGGCGCGCCGAACATGATATTCTAGGCCGTGCGGAGTTCTTCCAGAGGAGTATAGTCAGTTATGCGCCGCATGCAGCCTCCAGTTCGTTACAGGATTGCGAGGCCTCTGCCGGCTGTCAAACTCGAGGAACATCCTGGAAGCAGTCTCAGAGACCCCACCGGGACGCTGGTCGAAATTCCCGTGGACGTCATTCTCGAAGCCGATGGCGGCGTTGGGCTTTCAGGGCTCATCAACGTGTTGTGGAATGGTGAGGCGTTTTCGGTGTTCTACGAGGATCTGCAAGAGAACGCGAGTGTGCTCGGCCCGGCGGAAGCCTGAGCTAGTCGCCGTGGACGCGGGACGCCTGGGATTCGGGCTGGGAGTCGGCGGCCGACGTAGGGATGGTGAAGAAAAATCGCGAGCCTTGGCCTATACTGGACTCCACCCAAATCCGCCCCCCATACCGCTCCACGATGCGCTGGCAGATCGCCAGCCCGATTCCGGTGCCTGGATAGTCCTGTGCGTGGAGCCGCCTAAAAATGCCGAAAATCTCCTGAGCGTATTCCGGCGCGATCCCAATCCCGTTGTCCTGGACGGAAAAAAGCCAGTCTGCTTCGCGGCGCTCGGCTGAAACATGGATTCTGGGCGGATCAGCGCTGCGGTACTTGACGGCATTTCCTATCAGATTCTGAAGTAACTGCACCACCCGGACCTCATGTGCGTAGAGGGTGGGCAGAGAGTCCCACGTGACAATTGCCTGGCTCTGCTCAAGGGATGCTTGCAGATTCAGCACCACCCTGCGAATAGCGTCGCAACAATCCACCGGATGAGCCGGTCCTTCGCTCGAAGACCCAGCCTGCGAATAGGTCAGCAGGTCTTTTAAGAGCAGCTCCATCCTTTTCGCGCCGCCCACGATGAACCCGATGAACTCGTCCGCGCCTCGATCCAGCTTGCTGCCATAGCGCCGCTGCAACATCTGGCTATACAGGGAGACCATCCGAAGCGGTTCTTGCAAATCATGACTGGCAGCGTACGCAAATTGATTGAGGTCGTCATTGGACTGCCGGAGCGCCTCGTTGGATCGGAGGAGTTCTTGCGTTCGCTCTGCCACCCGTTGCTCAAGCGTCAGGTTCAGCTCCCGGATCGCTTCGCCGGCACGCTGGCGTTCGGTAATATCCCGGATGGCCGATGTCAGCAGCAACCCCTCCTCGGTTTGCAGCGGGCTCAAGCTGATTTCCACCGGGAACTGGCCGCCGCTCTTACGCAGCGCCCACAACTCCACCGGCGACCTTGGACAAAGGGCCGCGATGTCATCCGAAGTTGAGGCGCGACAATTCCAGCCGGGCACGAGAAGCCGAATATTCTCACCGATCAATTCCTCCCGCCGGAACCCGAAGACACTCTCCACCTGCGAATTTACCAGGCTGATCAGGCCATCTTCCGCGCTGATGATCATAGCGTCCGGAGCGGCATCGAGCAAGGAACGGAACTTCAGTTCAGCCTTGCCGAGAACCTTGGTCTGGCGGGACAGCAAAGCCGTATTGCGGCTGAGCTCGACAAATACCGCGACTTTGGATCGCAGGATCTCGGGGACGATGGGTTTGAAAAGAAAGTCGACCGCTCCCAGGTCATAGCCGCGGAACAAGTGCTCATCATTCTTATAGCCGGTGAGGAACAGAATGGGAGTGTGGCGGGATCGTCTTCTGGAACGAATGAGCTCGGCGGTCTGGAAACCGTCCATGTCGGGCATCTTGACGTCCAGCAAGATCGCCGCGAAGTCGTATTCGAGCAGGTAGCGAAGCGCTTCCATCCCGGAATGCGCCAACATCAAATCCTGGCCCAGTTCCTCGAGAGCCGCCTCCAACGAGACCAGGTTCTCGGGCGTATCATCCACCAGCAGGATCTTCATTCGATCCTGAACATTTTGTTCGCCTGGTGATTGCGTAGCGGTTGCTGGTGTCATCCCTTCCTCGACCGGCGATCACCTTACCGCCGGTTCGAATTTGTCCTAAACAGCGGGCATGGCCGCAGCCTGAAAGGCCTCGGCGCCGCGCCCGACCCAAACACGCAGAACGGAGAAGAGCTGCTCCAAGTCAACGGGTTTGGTGATGTAGTCGGAAGCGCCGGCTTCCAGGCACTTGGTGCGATCGCCTTTCATGGCTTTGGCGGTGAGAGCGATAATCGGCAGAGCGCGAAATTGCGGGATCTCGCGAATGGCTTTCATGGTCTCATAACCATCCATCTCCGGCATCATGATATCCATCAACACCAGATCGACATCCGGCGTTTTCTTCAACAGCTCGATTCCAGCCCGTCCATTCTCGGCGTGTACAACTTTTAGATTGTGATCTTCGAGCAGGCTGGTCAGGGCGAATATATTGCGGAGGTCGTCATCTACTACAAGGATCTTCCTGCCGAGCAGCGTCAAATCGGTTTCGCGCAGCTGTTCGAGTATGCGGCGCTGGCCGGCGGAAAGGTCCGCCTCGGCGCGATGCAGCAGCAGAACGGTTTCATCCAGCAGCCGCTCGCGCGTGGGCCCGAGCCGTACGACGCTGCCACGGCCGAGGCGCGCTAAACCTGCCTCTTCATCCGAACTGAGCAGCCGGGAGGACGCGACGACGATGGGCGGGACGTGCGGCCCGGACTGCCGCTGGATTTCGTCAATCAGGTCCAGGGGCGCGATTCCCTCCGTATTCAGATGGATCAAGATCCCATCCAGGTACTGCTGCTTTACGACAGCCAGGGCTTCGCCGCCTGTCCCTACACTGACCAGATCGATGTCCGGCGCACCGATAGTAACGACGATGTCGTCGCGTTCCTCCTGATCCGGGCAAACTAACAGCACCTTTTTCACGCGCTTCTTCGCGGAGTTTTCGATGGTTACGAATGCCTCAACCAAGGATTCGTTGGTCTCCGATTTTTCGAGATAGGTCATGGCGCCCAGCGCTATTCCACGGCGGCGATCTTCGTCGCCTGAAATGACGTGGACAGGAATGTGGCGCGTGGCCGGGTCATGCTTTAAACGATCCAGGATGGTCCAGCCCACCATGTCGGGAAGGTTGATATCCAGGGTGATGGCGCCCGGCTTGAATTCCCTCGCCAGGCTCATAGCGCTGCTCCCACGCAGCGCCACGAGCACTTTGAGCTCCCGTTCGTGGGCCATATCGAGCAAAATTCGCGCGAACGTAATGTCGTCCTCGACGATGAGCAGCGGCGCGTCGCCGGGCTGGATGAGGTTACGATCGTCGTCCACTACCAGATCCTCAACCATCCCCTCGGTGGCCAGCGCTGTAACGGGAAGGATCACATCCACTTCGGCCGGTGCTTTAGCCGCGGCCTGCTCCAGGAGAACCGGGCTGGTCAGCAAGGCCTCGCTCTTGGGTTGCTGAACGGGCGTAACGTAGGTCTGGGGCAAATACAAGGTGAAGGTGCTGCCGACACCCGGCGTGCTCTGCAGACGAATTTCACCTCCCAGAAGCCGCGCAAGCTCGCGGCTAATGGAAAGACCCAATCCGGTACCGCCGTACTTACGGCTGGTGGTTCCGTCGGCCTGCTGGAAGGCTTCGAAAATGATGCGCTGCTTGTCGGACGGAATACCGATGCCGGTGTCGGAGACCGAGAATGCAATGACGGATTTGGCGCGGCTGAGAATCCCATTGGTGACGCTCCAGCCGGCCGACGCCTTGTCGATGTTCAGGTGCACGGTGCCGTGCTCGGTGAACTTGAGAGCGTTGGAGAGGAGATTTTTGAGCACTTGCTGCAGCCGCTTGGCGTCGGTGTGCATTAGTTCGGAGGAAACCGAGGTCCCGAGTTCAATGCGGAAATCCAGGCCCTTGCCTTCGGCCACGTGACGGAAGGTGCGCAGGCAATAGTCCTCGAGTTCGGCGAACCGGACGCCGCCTACTTCCACGTCCATCTTGCCGGATTCGATCTTGCTGAGGTCGAGAATGTCGTTGATCAAGGCCAACAGATCGGTTCCCGACGTGTGAATTGTTTCGGCGAACTTGACCTGCTTGGGCGTCAGGTTCTTGTCCGAATTTTCGGATAACATCCTGGCGAGAATCAAAAGATTATTGAGCGGCGTCCGCAGCTCGTGACTCATGTTCGCCAGAAATTCGCTCTTGTACTTGGAGGTGAGGGCGAGCTGTTCTGCTTTTTCCTCCAGCGCCTTCTTGGCCTGCTCCACTTCGCGATTCTTGGTTTCCACTTCGGTCTTCTGCTCGGCGAGCAGCTGAGCTTTTTCCTGCAGCTCCGCATTGGTCTTTTGCAATTGAAGCTGCTGGCTCTGCAGCTCTTCGGCTAGAGCCTGGCTTTGCTGCAGCAATTGCTCGGTGCGCATGGTGGCGCGAATGGTGTTTAAAACGATGCCGATGGATTGCGTGAGCTGGTCCAGAAACGCCAGGTGAATATCGCTGAATTGTCCGAACGACGCCAGCTCAATCGCGGCTTTCACGTCGCCTTCGAACAGCACCGGTAAAACGACGATACTAACCGGCGTGTTGCTTCCGAGACTGGAGTTGATCCGGACATAACCGCCTGGCACGTTCTTGACCAGGATGCGTTCTTTCTCCTTGGCGC
Organism: Terriglobia bacterium; assembly: GCA_963786745.1. GTDB lineage: Bacteria > Acidobacteriota > Terriglobia > Bryobacterales > Bryobacteraceae > Palsa-89. Next base: position 36,977 of record CAWBAE010000002.1, read on the forward strand.
ACTGGCCGATCAATCCCTGTCCAATCTTTAAGTGGGGGGGAACTTGATCGTGGTCGTCGATGGCGTACCCAGCCAGAAGTTTGAGCACCGCGCGGTCATCGTGCGACTCGGCGATGTAGAAGGTCCCGTGCTGCGCGCCTACCAGGGGCGTTAACTCCGACAGCAGGACCTGCGAGACCGTCAGCAGGTCGCGCTGGCCTTGCATCATTCCAGTGAACTTGGCGATGTTGGTCTTCAGCCAGTCCTGCTCGTTGTTCTTGCGGGTAGTGGCGGCGAGGTTCACGATCATCTCGTTGATGTTGTCTTTGAGAGCCGCCACTTCGCCCTGCGCTTCGACAGAGATGGACCGCGTCAGGTCGCCCTTGGTCACGGCCGTGGCCACTTCGGCGATGGCGCGGACTTGCGCTGTGAGATTGGCCGCTAACTGATTGACGTTGTCCGTGAGGTCGCGCCATATGCCGGCCGCGCCGGGCACGCGCGCCTGCCCGCCCAACTTGCCCTCGATACCCACTTCGCGCGCCACGGTGGTCACCTGGTCCGCGAAGGTCGCCAGAGTGTCGATCATTCCGTTGATGGTGTCCGCCAGCTCGGCGATCTCGCCCTTGGTTTCGAGCACCAGTTTTCGTTTCAGATCACCGTTGGCGACGGCGGTTACCACCTTCGCGATACCGCGCACCTGTGTGGTCAAGTTCGCCGCCATGAAGTTTACGTTGTCCGTCAGATCTTTCCACGTTCCGGCCACGCCCTTCACTTCCGCCTGGCCGCCCAGCTTACCGTCGGTGCCCACTTCGCGCGCCACGCGGGTAACTTCCCGGGCGAACGAGTTGAGCTGATCCACCATTCGATTGACCGTATCTTTCAGCTCCAGGATTTCGCCGCGCACGTCCACGGTGATCTTGCGCGAGAGATCGCCGTTGGCTACGGCGGTGGTCACTTGCGCGATGTTTCGCACTTGGGCCGTGAGGTTGCTGGCCATGGAGTTGACCGAATCCGCCAGATCCTTCCAGATGCCGGCGACGCCACGCACTTCGGCTTGGCCGCCAAGCTTACCTTCGGTACCGACCTCGCGCGCCACGCGGGTAACTTCGGACGCGAATGCATCCACCTGATCCACCATGGTGTTGACGGTGTTTTTCAACTCCAGGATTTCGCCGCGAACGTCGACGGTGATCTTGCGCGACAGATCGCCTTTGGCAACCGCGATGGTGACTTCGGTGATATTCCGAACCTGCGCTGTGAGGTTGCCGGCCATGGAGTTGACCGAGTCCGTCAAATCCCGCCAGACGCCCGCGACACCCTTCACGTCCGCCTGCCCGCCGAGCTTGCCTTCGGTTCCCACCTCGCGCGCGACGCGCGTGACTTCGGAAGCGAACGCATTCAGCTGATCCACCATGGTGTTGATGGTGTTCTTCAGCGCGAGAATTTCGCCGCGCACGTCGACGGTGATCTTGCGAGACAAGTCGCCGCGCGCGACAGCTGTGGTCACTTCGGTAATGTTGCGAACCTGCGCGGTAAGATTGCCGGCCATGGAGTTCACCGAGTCCGTCAGGTCTCTCCAGACGCCCGCGACGCCCTTCACGTCCGCCTGGCCGCCGAGCTTGCCTTCCGTTCCCACCTCGCGCGCCACGCGCGTCACTTCGGAGGCGAACGCGTTGAGCTGATCCACCATGGTGTTGATGGTGTTCTTCAGCTCCAGAATTTCGCCGCGCGCATCGACGGTGATCTTAGTCGAAAGGTCTCCCTTGGCGACACCGGTAGTCACCTGGGCGATGTTACGAACCTGCGATGTCAAGTTGCCAGCCATGAAGTTGACCGAGTCAGTCAAATCCTTCCAGACGCCGCCGACGCCCTTCACCTCCGCCTGGCCGCCGAGCTTGCCCTCCGTTCCCACTTCGCGCGCCACGCGCGTTACTTCAGCGGCGAACGAGCTGAGCTGATCCACCATAGTGTTGATGGTATTCTTCAGCTCCAGAATTTCGCCGCGAACATCCACCGTGATTTTTCGCGACAGATCTCCCTTAGCCACGGCCGTGGTCACTTCCGCGATGTTGCGGACCTGGCTGGTCAGGTTGCTGGCCATGGAATTCACGGAATCGGTGAGATCCTTCCAAGTGCCGGCCACGCCGTGCACGTCCGCCTGGCCGCCGAGCTTGCCCTCAGTGCCCACTTCGCGCGCCACGCGCGTCACTTCGGATGCAAACGAGCTGAGCTGATCCACCATGGTGTTGATGGTGTTCTTCAGCTCCAGAATCTCGCCACGCACTTCCACCGTGATTTTGCGCGAGAGGTCTCCCGTGGCCACCGCTGTTGTTACTTCGGCAATATTGCGAACTTGATTGGTCAGATTGCTGGCCATCGAGTTGACACTGTCGGTGAGATCGGCCCAGGTGCCGGCCACGCCTTTCACTACCGCCTGTCCGCCGAGTTTGCCTTCGGTTCCCACTTCGCGCGCCACGCGCGTGACTTCGCTCGCGAACGCGTTGAGCTGATCCACCATGATGTTGATGGTGTTCTTGAGCTCCAGAATCTCGCCGCGCACATCCACCGTGATTTTGCGCGACAAATCGCCGTTGGCAACCGCAGTGGTCACTTCGGCGATATTGCGGACTTGAGCCGTGAGGTTACCGGCCATCGAGTTCACCGAATCGGTCAGATCCTTCCAGACTCCGCCCACGCCTTTCACTTGCGCCTGCCCGCCGAGTTTTCCGTCGGTGCCCACTTCGCGAGCCACGCGAGTTACTTCGCTGGCGAACGAATTGAGCTGGTCCACCATAGTGTTGATGGTGTTCTTCAGCTCCAGTATTTCGCCGCGCGCGTCCACCGTGATTTTGGTTGAGAGATCGCCCTTGGCAACCGCAGTGGTGACTCCGGCGATGTTGCGCACCTGGTTGGTAAGGTTGCCCGCCATGGAGTTCACGCTTTCAGTGAGATCCTTCCAGACTCCGCCGACGCCTTTCACTTGCGCCTGGCCACCGAGCTTGCCTTCGGTCCCCACTTCGCGCGCCACGCGCGTCACTTCACTCGCGAACGAATTGAGCTGATCCACCATGGTGTTGATGGTGTTCTTCAGCTCCAAAATTTCTCCGCGGGCATCCACCGTGATCTTGGTCGAGAGGTCGCCTTTCGCGACGGCCGTAGTTACTCCCGCGATGTTGCGCACCTGATTGGTCAGGTTGCCCGCCATCGAGTTCACGCTTTCGGTAAGATCCTTCCACGTGCCCGCGATCCCCTCCACCTCGGCTTGACCGCCCAGCTTGCCTTCGGTTCCCACTTCGCGCGCCACGCGCGTCACTTCGGCGGCGAAGGAACTGAGCTGGTCCACCATGGTGTTGATGGTGTTCTTGAGTTCCAGGATTTCGCCGCGCACCTGCACGGTGATTTTTCGAGACAGGTCGCCCTTCGCGACTGCCGTGGTCACTTCCGCGATATTGCGCACCTGAGCCGTGAGGTTGCCGGCCATCGAGTTCACCGAATCCGTGAGATCCTTCCAAGTTCCCGCCACTCCGGGCACGTCCGCCTGGCCGCCCAGCTTGCCTTCGGTTCCCACTTCGCGCGCCACGCGGGTCACTTCGCCGGCGAACGCGTTTAGCTGATCCACCATGGTGTTGATGGTGTTCTTGAGCTGCAGAATTTCGCCGCGCGCGTCCACGGTAATGCGCGTGGATAAATCGCCCTTGGCGACCGCTGTGGTCACTTCGGCGATGTTGCGTACTTGATTGGTTAGGTTGCCGGCCATCGAGTTTACCGAATCGGTCAAATCCTTCCAAACTCCGGCCACTCCCTTCACTTCGGCTTGGCCGCCCAATCTGCCGTCCGTTCCCACTTCACGAGCCACGCGGGTTACTTCGGCGGCGAACGAGCTGAGCTGATCCACCATGGTGTTGATGGTGTTCTTGAGCTCCAAAATTTCGCCGCGCGCATCCACGGTGATATTGTGTGGTCAGGTCGCCCTTGGCCACGGCGGTGGTAACGCCCGCGATGTTGCGCACCTGGTTGGTCAGGTTGCTGGCCATCGAATTGACGCTTTCGGTGAGGTCCTTCCAGGTTCCAGCGACGCCGGTGACCACCGCTTGGCCGCCCAGCTTGCCTTCCGTGCCCACCTCGCGCGCCACGCGCGTCACTTCGCTCGCAAACGAATTCAACTGCTGCACCATGGTGTTGACCACGCGAGCGGTGTGCCGGAATTCTCCGCGTAACGGCCGCCCCTCCACTTCGAGCGACATGGTTTGCGACAGGTCGCCCTTGGCCACGGCGCCGATCACGCGCGCGACTTCGGTGGAAGGCTGCACCAGATCGCCAATCAGGCTATTCACGGCCTCGACACTGTCGGCCCAACTCCCGGTAACCGATCCGATGGAAGCGCGCTGGGTGATTTTGCCATCCTTGCCGACCGCGCGGCTGATGCGTCCAAACTCATTGACCATCTTTTCGTTGAGCTCTAAGATGTCATTGAGCGCATCAGCGATTTTTCCATCGATGCCAACCTCGTCGACGGGCATGCGAATTGAAAAATCACCTCTCTTAAAGGCGATGAGGGTGTTCAGCAAAACACTGCTTCCGCGGGACCTGGCGCCATTTTGAGCCGCCGGCCCGGTTTTCGTAGTTTCGAGACGCTTCATTCCGGTCGCTTCCTTCGGTGGAGTTTGATTAACTGCCGATCTGGTCTGTTAAAATTAGACTGCGTCGCGCACAGCATGTTACAAGTATTTATTACTCCCTAAAATCCCTAGAATCTGCATGTTTCGCATCTTGTTGGTCGAGGACAATCCCGGAGACGTGCTGGTTTTCCGGGAGGCATTGATGAATCGGGATTTAGCTTATGAACTGGTCGTCGCCCAGGATGGGGAAAAGGCCATCAGTCTTCTGGAGGACGCCGCGGCGCGTGCCGGTGGTTCTGGTCTGGATCTTGTGGTTTTAGATGTGAACCTTCCGAGACGTAGCGGTCAAGAAGTGTTGCGGCGGATGCGCAGCAATTCCGCGCTGGCCGGCATTCCTGTGGTCGTGTTGACTTCTTCGGCCTCGCCGGCCGATCGAGCCAATGCCGCAGCCTCAGGTGCCGACCTGTATGTCCAGAAGTCCTCAGATTTGGACGAGATACTGGATATCGGCAGGACTATAGAGGGCCTGCTAAAGGGCACTCTTAAAAGGAGTTGAAACGCTAGGAGTGGCTAGCGGCCTGGTTTCCCAGGGCCCACTTTTCAATGATGCCCCACACCGCCTCCCGAAAAGCCTCGATGTCATTCGGCTTTTGGACGTATTCGGACGCGCCCAAGGTCAGCGCGAGACGCTGATCCGCTTCTCTCGATGAGCCGCTGAAAACGACGATCGGAACGCTGGTCCCCCGGTAGCCTTTAAGTACTTGAAGGCCAGACACTTCGGGCAAGTTAAGATCCAACATAACCAGGCTCGGCCTGAAAGATCCTCCAGCCAGCATCTGCAATGCTTGCGCTCCGTCTCTGGCAATGTGAACCTTGACGGGCAGCGGAAACTCAGAAAGGATCTGACTGGCGAGTAAAGCGTCTCCAGCGCAATCCTCCACAAGCAAAACCTCTACCGGAGTCATATTGGTTCCTGGGTAGTGGGACTCCCCAAGAATGGTCTCGTTTCAGACTTTCCGGCTGCTACGCTCCGGCTTGCACCATGCTGCTGCCGGCCAACTCGAGATAGGCATCACCCGACGAAGGTCTCGATCGCGTGCGGAGCGCATGCATCTCCTGGTTTCTAGATTCCGCGTGATGGTTGTGCAGAATCGGAGAGCGGCATTAGCGAGGTCTACCCGCAGCCTGCGCGTGTTCCCGCTGGGGCTGGGCCGAGGCCTCGACATTCGGATTCGATCCTAATGTTTGAATAGTTTACAGACGATCTGTCTGGGCAAGACCGGCTGCAAACCAATTGACGCTGAAGGAGGGAAAAAGGCCGTGCTGGCAGACTTGGATCCGGAGATCCCCAGCTTCCGAACCGAAACCGGAATGGAAGCGCTGGTACGCGAGAGCCTTCGGCCTCTATCTCTCTGGCTCGGCATTCTGCTGTTAATTCTAGCCTCAGCCGACGCCGCCCGGCGCATTACAGCGCATGGTTTGGCGCTCACAGCGGCCGAGTTCTCCCTCCCCGCCGCGCTTCTAATCCTGTATTTGGTCCTTGGCCGGTTCACTGTTCCACTGCAAAGGGCGAATGCGGTGGCTGCGTTGATCGGCTTTGTCACCCTGGCGGCCTGCTTCGTGCCTCCCGACTTTTTGGCCAACCAGTTCGAGAGCTGGGGTATTGCGCTGGTCATCGTTGGCTCGGGGTGTTTCATTTTGTCGCCGTTCTGGCTGGGCCTGCTGCTCGCGGCGGGCCTCGGAAGCTGGATTGTTACCACCGTAGTGGCCGCGCCCGGGTCCAACTGGACGTCCGCCGCGCTGATGAATTTTTCGGCGGCCTTTCTAGCCTTCGTGATTCGAGGAATTCGTTTTCGCGCTTTGCAGCGCGCCGAGCGCAGCGCCGAAGCTCTTCGGTTCAGCGAAGAACGTTTCCGCAAGTTGGTGGAACAAAGCGCCGAGGGCGTGGCGCTGGTCTCCGAGGCCGGCCGGATTCTCTATGCCGGGCCTTCCACCGAGCGCGTGCTCGGCTATCGGCTGGCGGAGTTTGTAGGCCGAAACGGTTTCGAGTTCATCCATCCGGATGACGTCGAGGCGACGCGCCGTTCCTTCCAGAGCGCGGTTGAATGCCCACGCGTGCCTGTCTATATCGAATGCCGCTTTTTACGGGCCGGGGGCGATTGGATCTGGGTGGAGGCTCTGGTTACCAACCTGTTGGAAGAGCACTCGGTTGGAGCAGTGGTATGCAACTTCCGGGATGTAAGCGAGCGTCGCCGCGCCGAGGAGGAATTGCGGCGCGCCAAGGAGGCCGCGGAAGCTGCCAGCAACGCCAAGAGCGAGTTTCTGGCGAATATGAGCCATGAAATCCGAACGCCCATGAACGGCGTGATCGGCATGACTGGTTTGTTGCTGGATCTGGAACTGACGCCTGAGCAACGCGAATATGCAGAGACGGTGCGGACCTGCGGCGAGGCATTGCTCGCCCTCATCAACGACATTCTGGACTTCTCCAAGATCGAGGCGGGGAAAATGCCTCTGGAGGCTTATCCTTTCGATCTTCGCCTGGTGATTGAAGAGGTCCATGAAATGTTTGCGCCCAAGGCGGAGGAGAAGAAGCTCGACCTGATCCTGGAATACCCATCCGGCATTCCACGCAACTTCATCGGCGATGCCAGCAGGATCCGTCAGATGGTCACCAATCTCATTGGCAATGCCGTAAAGTTCACAGAGAGGGGCCATGTTCTGGTGGGCGTGGCAGCCGAGGGGCGCGATGAGCACAATTGCCGGATGCGCGTCTCGGTGCGCGATACCGGCATCGGTATTCCTCAGGAGAAGCTCAACGTACTTTTCGAGAAGTTCAGCCAGGTCGACGGTTCCATCACGCGCCGCTATGGCGGCACCGGACTGGGCCTGGCCATTGTCAAGCAACTCGCCGAACTCATGGGAGGCGCCATCGGAGTGGAGAGCCAGCCGGGCGAAGGGACGACATTCTGGTTTGTTTTGCCGCTGCCCCTCAATCCTGAGTCCTGCCCGCCTCCGGTCCCGGCCGCGGACCTGACAGGTTTGCGAGTGCTGATCGTGGATGACAACGAAGTGAATCGGCGCGTACTGCATGAACAGGTGATGAGCTGGGGAATGCGAAACGGAAGCTTTGCTTCCGGCGAGGAGGCGCTCGAGGCACTGCATGCGGCTCAGCGTATGGGAGACCCGTTCGACATCGTTCTGGCCGACTACCAGATGCCGGTCATGGATGGGGTGACCCTGTCGGCCGCCATCAAAGCCGATCCAGCTATCCAGGAACCGGTGATCGTCCTGTTAACGTCGGTTGGAAACCGTGGCGAGATTGGCGTGCAGGAAGGCGCTGTGGATGCATGCCTGCTTAAACCCGTCCGGCAATCTCAGTTGATGAATGTGCTGGCTACGACTTGGTCGGCAAAGCGAGGGTCCCCGGTCCTCAGCCGCGCCGATTCCGCCGGCGGGAGTTCACTGAGCGCTCTCGCAGCCAATGTGGCGGGCAAATTCGCGACGTGCGCTCTTCGGGTATTGGTTGTGGAAGACAACGTTGTCAACCAGCAAGTGGCTCTCCGAATGCTCGCAAGCCTGGGCGTCCGCGCGGATGTCGCCGCAAACGGCAAAGAAGCGCTGGAAATGGTGACAAGATTACCCTACGATCTCGTGTTCATGGACGCTCGGATGCCCGAAATGGACGGCTACGAGACCGCGCAAGAGATACGGCGACGGGAAGGCTCCGACAAGCGCGTCACGATCATTGCGCTTACCGCCGAGGCTACCGCGGGCTGTCGTGAACGTTGCATCACGGCCGGCATGGACGGCTTTATCTCCAAGCCCATCAGCCTCTCAAACCTGATCGATGCGCTGAGCGCTTTACCTCTTCTAACGGATGCGAAGATGCTCTGAGTAACGGACGGGCCGTTTGCAACAGCGGGCCCGTAAAGCCGCTCGATTTCGCCAGGCGCCGCCGGCTCAACTCCCCACACTCCGGATAGATCCGGTTTGCCATCCGGCGTCAACGGAGTGCTCGGGTCGGGATAATTCAGCCACTGGGCGCTGCTTCCGGCATGGATGGTGGTCGAGGCCATGCATATTCAGGTGCCGATCGTAATGCGTTGCGGAAATCGGATGGTTGGGCGGTTAAGATGTCTGGTATAACAGACAAAGTAGTGTAAGATGGACAGAAACTTTTTATTGACGCGGGGGCACAAAAGAATAAGGAGATTTGACCATATGCCCAATTTAAGCGCACGACGGCTGGCCGCTTGCATCGCAATATTGACGGGCCTTGCGCAGGTTGCGTCCGCCGCTGAAATTCTCATCGCCGACGCAAAATCCCAGCCGGAGAGTTTGACGGTCGCACCGGGCGGGATACTGATCGTCGGCAGCGCGAGCACTCCGTTCGTCTACAAGGTGCGCCCGGGCTCGACCACCGCCGAGAAGTTCGTCGATGCCAGCGCTGAAGGCGCCGGCACATTTTTCTTCGGCATGCTTGCCGATGCCGCTACCAACACGTTGTGGACATGTCAGTTAACGCCGGTGCCGGACACAAAGCCGGTGAAGCGTCACACCGCTCTGAGGGGCTTCGATCTCTCCACCGGCGCGCAGAAGATTCGTTGGAACCTGCCTGGCGACAACAGTACCTGCAACGATTTCTCGGTGGGACCGGATAAGGCGCTTTACATCAGCGACACCGCCAACAGCAAAATCTACAGGCTGCCGGCCGGCGCTTCCACTGCCGAACTTTTCCTGGAAGATCGCGCGCTCTGCGTGGCATCGACGGGATCACCTTTCTGAACGGCACGCTGTACGTGAACAATGTGTTCTCGAACAATCTCTATCGCATCCCGGTGGACGCTGCCGGCAAGGCCGGGCAACCGGTCGAGATCTGGATGGATCAGCCCGTGAAAGGGCCGGACGGCATGCGCGCAGCCAATGGCAAGCTGCTCCTTGCCGAGAACGGCAGCGGCAAGATTTCCGTCATCACTGTCAATGGCGATAAGGCCAGCGTCACGGTAATCAAGGAAGGACTCAAGACACCAACCGCGGTCGAGCCCGCGGGCGACACGATCTGGATCGCCGAACGCGGCGCCGGCAAGGCAGTGTCGATTCCGATGCCGAAATGATTATCGGTAATGTACATCTAGCGATCGCGCCGCCGATCACTTAAGGTCGGGCGCTTAAGAAGCAAGGAGAGAATGACGATGAAATTGGCGAAAGCGGCGTTGCTTTTCACCCTGGTGCCGGTGGCGGCCTGGGCTCAGGTCAATATGGGCGAACAGAAGCCCGAAGCCAGCCTGCCCTTCACCATGACCACGGTGACCACCTTTGAACTGCCCTGGCGGATGGCCTTCCTGCCCGATGGCCGCATGCTGATCACCGAAAAGGTCGGGCCCGTTTGGCTGGTGTCCCAGGAGGGAGAGAAGATCCCGGTGGGCAATACGCCCCCGGTCTATTGGCAGGGCCAGAACGGCATGCACGGCGTCTTCCTCTCGCCCCATTACGCCACCGACCAGAGTATCTATCTCACCTATGCCGAGCCGGGTGACTATGGCGGCGGCCTGGCGCTCGCCCGCGCCAAGCTGAACGCTCACCGCCACCTCGGCCAGGCTGGGAAACTTCGAGGTGCTGTGGCGCCAGATGCCCAAGGGCAAGGGCGGCCAGGAAGGCGCGCAGGTCGCCTTCTCGCCCGACGGCCAGTATCTGTTCCTCACGGTTGGCGACCGCCAGCGCTTCACCCCCGCCCAGGATCCGAACCAGCCCGTAGGCAAGATCCTGCGCCTGACGCTGGACGGCAAACCCGCCCCCGGCAATCCCAACTTCGGCAAAACCGGCGCCGCCACCATTCCGCTGATCGATCCGCCGCAGCGACACCGAAGCCGCCAAGACCGCGAAGGTGGTGAGCACCTATACCTTTCCCGGCCCCAATCTGACGCCGGCTGAAACCTGGGCCAGCGGCGTCCGCACGCCCTACGGCCTGGCGTTTTCGCCCACCGGCGAATTGTGGGAGGTGGAGCATGGCCCGCGCGGCGGCGACGAGCTGAACCTGATCGAGAAGGGCAAGAATTATGGCTGGCCGCTGGTCTCCTTTGGCAAGAACTATAACGGCGTGCCCATTCCCAAGCCCGACATCGCGGCCCGACCTGGCGATGCCGGTGCTCTATTGGGTGCCGGTGATCGCGCCGGGCAATCTGATGTTCTACACCGGCACCAAGACCTTCCCGCAATGGAACGGCAACGGCTTCGTCAGCGGCCTGGCGACCAAGTCGCTCAACCGCATCATCTTTGACGGCCATGGCGGCGCCAAAACCGCCGAGCGCTGGGATGTGGGCCAGCCGCATCCGCGATGTGGAAGAAGGCCCCGATGGCTCGCTGTGGATGCTGGAAGACGCCAATCCCGGCGCCCTGATCCATGTGACGCCGACCCAAGTGAACACTTCGCGCTAAGTGAACAAGAAGCGGGCGGGCCGGAGCGCCTCACCGGGGGCGCCGGACGGCCCTCACCTTCCCGCTGGTTCCTCCACCGCAAAAGAATTGATCGCCGCCATCGGATTCCAAGCCTGTCACGCCGGCTCCGGCCGGCATATCGAGCTGCTCCAGAACCTCACCCGTCCGAGGATCTATTCGCCTCAGATCGCTTTCGTCGCCCTCTAAAGTGCCGTGCCAAAGCTCTCCATCCACCCAGGTGACCCCGGTGACGAAGCGGTTGGACTCGATGGTGCGAAGAATGGCTCCGGTCTCGGGATCGATCTGATGGATCTTGCGGTCCCGATACTGGCCCACCCATAGCGAGCCTTCGGCCCAGGCGAGTCCGGAGTCGCGGCCGCCGCCGGGCGCAGGGATCGTGGCCAGCACCCGGCCGGTTTCCGGATCTATCTTGCGGATACGATCCTCGGCGATCTGAAACAGGTGCCGGCCGTCAAAAGCCGTTCCAGCGTGCGCGGGGACATCGATGGAGCGGAGCGTCTGGCCGCTGGACGGATCGAAAGCGTTCAGCTTGTCTCCGGAGGCAAACCAGACTTGCCGGCCGTCATAAGCGACGCCATGCACTCTCTCGGCCCCCGGAAAAGGCCCGTATTCGCGAACGATTTTAGCGGCCGATCGTTTCATGCTTCCATACTAATCACCCGGTAGCGGAGCGGGGAGTAACAATGTAGTCGTGAATCCCGGCACGGGCGGAGTCATCCAGCGGCGGGCCCGGGCGCGGCCGAACGCCTGCACTCTGCCTGCGGCGGCGAGCGAGTCGAGCGCCCGCTGCACGGTGCGCTGGCTGGCGCCGAGCGCGAGCGCCAGGGCCGAGCTCGACCAGGATTCACCGTCGGCGAGAAAGGCCAGCACTGCCGCATGCTCATCTTCGACGGGCCGCGCGAGTACGACGATCTCGCGTGAACCGCACGGCGTCAGCAGAAACCCGCTCTTGGTGGCACTTACCATGGCGAATGTCCGAAGCATTCCGCGCAGCCGCCCGATTTCGACACGCAAGCGCGCGCGGTGCGATTCGTCCGCGAGTTTCGCTCCGAACGCACGCCGAAGCAGGACATCGCGCGGAACGTCTCCGGGCCAGGCTTCGCCCAGCGCGCGTGCGAGTTCGAATAACACCGGACGGCTTCCGAGCGACACCGTTCGCCCCGCGGCGCGCACCACGTAACGGCACGCATCTATTACAACCAGCCCTTTAGAGGCCTGCAGGGCTTCGACATCCTCCAGCAGCAGGGTCCGCTCCGCGCCGCTAGAGATCAGGCGTGCGGCAGGAGTCTTGAGCACCTGGGATGCACTTTCCACCTCCGCCATGAGCGCGGGGATACCGGCCTGGCTGGCAGCCAGCCTGGCGCGGGCGAGCGCGTCGTGCGCCGCCCTGGTTCGGAGACGCCGCAGCGCGATCCCGGCAGCTACCAGCTCATGGACGGCCTTCAACGCGGGCGGAAGGTTCGTAGGGTCGAGCTGCGCGAGCGTGCGCTCGGCCTCATCGAGGCGACCGATCAGCAGGAGACGCCGCACCTCGAGGTAACGCGCGTGCGCGGCGTTGAGCCGGTCGCCATGCGCTTCGAGTGTCGCGCGAGCCGTATCGAGCGACTTCACCGGCCAGCTCAGATCGCGCGAGGCGAGCGCAATCTCGGCTTCGGCCACCAGGCACCTGGCGCGAGCTACAGCCTCTCTCGGACTGAAGGCGCGGGCAGCGCTTCGCAGGAGAGCCTTGGCCCGGACCAGATCGCCGAGCTGCGCCATCGCAATGCCGCGCAGAGCGAGAGCAGGCGCGTCGTCGCGCAGGGCCACTCGCTTCAACGCGCCAAGAGGATCGCCGGCGGCCAGCGCGCGCGCCGCGGCCGTGATCAGCGAGTCCATTTTGATCCGAGGGTTGATCCGACGGTCGATCCGGCGCGTTGATGGCTCTCGAATCCCGCCACACTTGTCACTCCCAGCATTTCAACATTCCGGGTTAAGTTTATCTCGTGAGCACCAAGCATCAGGTTAAAACGAGAACGGAGAGAAGCAACAACGCGATCTTTATCGGCAGATGGACGCCGAAGATCCTCTTCTCGCTGAAAGAAAGGCCTTGCCGGCACGGGGAGTTGCGGCGCAACGTTGGAAGCGCTTCCCAGCACATGCTTACCAGAACTCTGCGCAATCTCGAATCCACGGGATTGATTACCCGGCGCGCGGCTAGATCGAGGGCCAGGGCCTTTGAGTATTCGTTGACGAGGCTGGGAAGGACGATCATTGTGCCGCTGCGGAGTATGTGCCGTTGGGCCAAACGATACAACAAGGATGTCAGAGCCGACGTGCCTTAGGCACGTCCTTGTTCCCAATTGCGTCCATAGGCAGGCACTGCCAAGCTGAAACGGTCAGGAGCAGCGCCAGTGAAGTTGTGGTTAGAAGTTCAAAGGAGGGACGTATGTGCCCAGCATGCATCGCAAGCGCAGCAGTAATGGTCGCCGGAGCCGGATCCACGGGAGGAATTCTCGCGGTGTGCATCGGCAAGTTCAAAAACTTTTTCAGAACAAATCATCTCGGTCTATTTCAGAAAGCAAAGGAGAAATAAGATGGCAACAATGAAAACACCCCCGGTCGTGCGGCAGCAAGAGTGGGAGGCTGCGCGCCACGAGCTCCTGGTGAAGGAGAAGGCCCTGACCCGTTCCCGGGACGCGCTGGCCGCCGAACGCCGGCGGATGCCTTGGATGGTTGTGGACAAGAAGTACGAGTTCGACGGGCCGAAGGGCAAGGTAAGCCTGCTGGATTTGTTCGAGGGACGCCGTCAGTTGATCGTCTATCGCGCGTTCTTCGAGCCCGGGGTGTTCGGCTGGCCCGAGCACGCCTGCCGCGGCTGCTCCCTGGGCGCCGACCAGGTGGCCCACCTGGCCCATCTGAACGCCCGTGACACCACCCTCGCCTACGCCTCGCGCGCGCCGCAGGCGGACATCGTGCGCGTGAAAGCGCGCATGGGCTGGGAGATACCGTGGTACACCATCACCGACGGCTTCGACGTGGACTTCGGCGTGAACGAGTGGCACGGCCACAACGTGTTCTTCCGCGACGGCGATCGGGTGTTCCGCACCTACTTCGTCAACAACCGCGGCGACGAGGCGATGGGAAGCATCTGGAGCTATCTCGACATCACGCCGCTCGGCCGGCAGGAGACTTGGGAGGACTCGCCGGAGGGCTACCCCCAGACTCCGCCATACAAGTGGTGGAACTGGCACGACAACTACCACGCCGAGGCTTCGCCCGACCTGAAGTGGGTCGACGTAATAACCGACCCTCAAGAAGCTGCCCGAAAGCGCGATGCGGAGGCCAAAGCATGATCGAGGTTAGCTAAGCCGATCGAGATACTGCTTCACAAAATCGCAGCCCACCTCGGCGATATAGGCGTCGGTCAGGCGCTTGGTGATCGGACCGGGCACCCGGCCGTCGCCGATCTTGGCGCCGTTGAAATTGCGCACGCCGGCGATGCAGAGGCTGGTGGAAGTCAGAAACATCTCATCGGCATTTTCCGCGTCGAAGAGATCGAGGTCGCCTTCAGTTACTGAAATGGCGAGCTTGCGCGCGAGATCGAGCGTCATCTGACGGCTGATGCCGGGAAGGACGTATCGCTCGCTGGGGGTATAGAGCTTGCCATCGCGGACTACAAAGACGTTGCTGCCCAGGCCCTCGGAGAGATTTCCGTTAACATCGAGCAGCAACGCCCAGCCATCCGGATCGTGCGCTTTCACCGACTGCTCGGCGACGATCATGTTCAGGTAGTTGTGGGTCTTTGCGCGCGGGCTGAGCATGTCCGGCGCAACGCGGCGCTGCGCGGGCGTCCACACGTCGAAACCGTCGCGGAACTGACGCGCCCGCGCCCTGAGCGGCAGCGGCGTGCATTCCACCACAACGTTCGGACCGCTGTGCTCGGGCACTTCCTCCCCGATCGGATCCACGCCGCGGCTGACGCGCTGGCCGATCCACCAATCGCCGGCCGCGGTGCGCAGATGTTCGTTGCGCGCCACGATCTCCTCCGACACGTCGATCATCTCCTGAGGACTCATGCCGGGGTCCAGACGCAGATAACGCAGCGAGCGATAGAAGCGGTCAATGTGCTCCTTCAGCCGGAAGGCGCGCCCGTTAAAGGTGCGCGTCATGTCGAAGGCGCCGTCGCCATACTTCCAGCCCCGGTCGCGGAACGAGATCAGTACCTGATTCTCGGGCATGAACTTGCCGTTGAACCAAGCCAGGCGGGAATTGGCCGGCTGCGTCATGGGCGTTTCTGCTAATCTTAACCGTTCGTATCACCCCGCCGATTTCCTAAGGAGTGTTTCGCACATGTACCAGCGGAGCGAGACTGGCGCTCCAGAGAGGGTGAGAGCCTATGTCTGACGCTTATGAACAGCTTATGGCGCTAGCCGGCGCATTCCTGGAGTCGTTTAACACGGGCGACGTTGACCGGATGATGGCCTACTTCGACGACGCCGACTGCGTCTATGAGGACCCGACTGGCGGCATTCACCGGGGAAGCAAGTCGGTTCGCGCAGCGCTGCATCCCAACTTTACCGGAGTTTGGGGGCAGGTACGATACGACTCCGAGGGACTTATCGCCGACCCATATAAGAATACGGCGGTAGCATGGTGGACGCTGGTGATGACGCGCGGAGACAAATCGAAGAAACTGCGCGGCATGGATATCTTGAAGTTCCGCGACGGCAAGTTGGTCGCCAAGCTTTGTTATGTGAAGGCGAAGCAGACGCTGGTTTTCTGATTTTGATCGGGAAGTCGCGCTGGCCACGCGACGCCTTCCTCGCCGAGAGTGGGACAATCGTAGCAACGCGGGCTGAAACCGCAACAACGCGGGCTGACGCTCGGCCTCGACACGTTTGAAGCATGGCAACGGCTACCCAGCTCGGCATCGCCCGTTCAGCGAGGGGATTGTCTCACAGCGACCTTGTCGAGCAGAACGTCAGCGGGGAAAATCTGCTGGCCGAACCGGAAGAAATATTCGGCTCATGGCGAAGGAGCCTGCTCGACTATCATGTCAACGCGGGGGGGCTTTCGGCGCCCCACATCATCACGCAGAACGAGTTGAAAATCTCCCGCGAACCGATGGAGAACATCCTGACGCAAGCCCAGGATGAGATCGACCGCCTTTACGCCGTGGTGCGCCAGCATGCCTACGTCGTGCTGCTGTGCAACCGCGACGGCGTCGCCATCCATCACCGCGGGGACGAAAGCAGCGCCGAGGAGTTTAAGCGTTGGGGCATCTGGGTGGGCGGCGTATGGTCGGAACAAACGGAAGGAACCAACGGTATAGGCACCTGCATTGCGGACGAGCGGCCGGTTCTCGTGCACGCCGATCAGCACTTCCGCAGCCGGCACACGCAGCTCAGTTGCGCGGGCGCGCCGATCTTTGACCCGCACGGCCAGTTGGTGGCCGTACTCGACGTTTCGAGGGTCCAAGGGCGGGAAGACACCGCGGCGCTGCCTTTGGTTTTGGACACGGTCATAGTGGCAGCGCGGGCCATCGAAGAGCGCTTGTTTCGGGAGCACTTCCGGCATGCCTGGAGCATTGCGGCCCTGCCGCCCGGGAACGAGCCCGCGTTGCTTCTGGCGGTGGATGAGAACCAATGGATCGTCGGCGCGGATCGGGTGGCGCGGGGCGCTCTGGGCCTTGGCGATCAGGGCATGGCCGGCGGACGGCATCTTTCGGCGATCTTCGAACACGACAGTTCGATCTTCCGCCAGAGCGGTGATCGGGACATTCCCGCACGGTTCGCGCGTGCCGGCGGATGGTGGTGCGTATTACTTACGCCGCCGCTCAGCAAATCTCGCGCGACGCGCAGCTGGGCCGAAGCGTTTGTGCATAGCCGCCCGCGCATCAGTACACTAGGCCATTTGCCGGTTGCCGAGCCGCCCGCGCGCAGCCGCGGCGGATTGCCGCCGGTGGTGACGCAGCGTATCTGCGAGTACATGGAATCTCATCTCGACCAGAGAATCGGTCTGGAAGCTCTGGCTGCCATGGCAGGTCTCTCCACGCATCATTTCGCGCGCGCCTTCCACCAATCGGTGGGAATGCCGCCCCATAGCTACCTTCTGAGCCGGCGTCTAGAGAAGGCCGGACGAATGTTGCGCGAAACCAAGCTCCCGCTCGCGGAAATAGCGGTTGCGACGGGATTTTCCGACCAAAGCCATCTGGCCAGGCATTTCCGGCGCCAGACCGGTATGCCGCCTAGCCTGGCCCGTTGGAGAGAACGTTAGCGGCCGGCCGGGACAGGAATGTTTGAGCAAGAACGTTCTGATTCCAGCGACTTCGTTCAAGATGACTTACTTTTGTGCTGCTAGCATCCGAACATGGCACCACAACATCATCCGACAACGACGCTCCCCTTCCCGCTGCCCGAGCTGCCCGACGGTGCGAAAAGGCCGGATCGGACCTGCATTCGAGTGCTCAGCATCGATCGCCATCCCCTTTATCGCGAAGGAATTGCCGCGATCATCAACTACCAGCCGGACATGCTGCTGGTCTCTCAAGCCTCCGGAGGCCAAGAAGCGATTCGCCTGTACCGGGAGCATCGGCCCGACATCACTCTCATGGATGTCCGGCAGCCGGGACTGGAAGGAACGGATGCACTGACTGCGATCCGCAGCGAATTTCCGGCAGCCCGGATCATCATGCTTTCGAGTATGGACGGCGATGTGGAAGTGCGCAGAGCGCTGGAAGCCGGAGCTTATGGTTACGTGTTAAAGAACATGCCTCCCGGCGAATTGCTGAGGGCGATCCGGGAAGTACATGGCGGCAGGAAGTGGGTCCCGCCGGAACTGGCGGCGCAACTGGCCGAGCACGTGGGCGACGATAACCTGAGTGCGCGCGAGATCGAGGTTTTGATACCTCTTTGTAACGGAAATCGAAACCGTGACATAGGAGAAATCCTAGGAATTTCCGAGGCCACCGTAAAGGTCCACATAGGCCGTATCCTGCAGAAGCTGGGAGCGAAAGATCGGACGGAAGCTATCGCAATCGCAACACGCCGCGGCATCATTCGGCTGTGATCCGACGCGTGCCCGTGCGCCTGCGCCTCCCCGGCTTGGGACGCTTGGGCAAGATGCCGAAGCGCGGGTCATTGTTCGCCACATGCTTCGCCACCGCTTGCATGGTGGATTCGAAATCCTCGTGAGTGGAGTCGATGAAAAGCCACTTTCCGAGGACCGCATGCGGCATCAACGCCGGTAATTCGGCTTGAATGGAAGCGTGATGTTCGTAGTCCGTACACACCAAAACCCCGTGCCAGTTCCAGCGGCCGGATTTGGTCGGCTCAACCAGCAACAGCATCTGACGCTCGAAGAGGTAGGCGGCCAACCCGCCGAACATTCGCTTGGTGAAGAAGGTGGGGCGCTCCGCAAACGCCTCAAGAATCCACTCGTGTTCGAAGGTCTTCATGTCTTCGAGTGACGTAGGGCCAGCCGCGACGCGAACCCAGAATATCACGCCAGCCCGGGACTATCAGGCTCCTATAGAATAGCTGGTACGCGTGCGGTCTACCCCGCCATCGATCAAACCACGCGTCTATAAGGAGCGAACATGTGCGATCAGGATAATTTTGAAAAGGACCGGCAAGAGTTCGAAAGCCTCGGTCTGGTGACACGAAAGCAATTCGGCATGATGTTGGGAGCCGGCGTGGCCATGCTGCTGCCGAAAGTCGCAAACGCGGTCGCGGTGACCGAGACGGACGTGAACGTGACGACGCCGGACGGGACGGCGGACTGCGTCTTCGTGCATCCGTCCAGCGGCACGGCACCGGGCGTCCTGATGTGGCCGGATATCTTCGGGCTACGGCCGGCCTTCCGGCAGATGGCCAAGCGGCTGGCCGAATCCGGCTACTCGGTGCTGGTGGTGAATCCGTTCTACCGCGTCAAGAAAGCACCCACCGCGGACGCCGGCGCCGCCACCCCGATCCAGCAGGTGATGCCGCTCATGCAGGCTTTGAACGAGACCACGCACATGACGGATGCGAAGGCTTTCGTCGCATGGCTCGATAAACAACCGTCGGTGGCGAAGAATCGGAAGATGGGGACGCAAGGCTATTGCATGGGCGGGCCGATGGCGCTTCGTACCGCGGCCGCCATGCCCGACCGCATCGGGGCAGTGGCCAGCTTCCATGGCGCCGCGCTCGTGACCAAAGGGCCCGACAGTCCGCATCTCCAGGCGTCGAAGAGCAAAGCCCAGTTCCTCATCGCGATTGCGGCCAACGATGATGCGCGATCGCCTACCGACAAGGACGTTATCAAGGAGACGTTCGCCAAGGCGAACCTGCAGGCGGAAGTCGAGGTGTACGCGGGCGCCGCGCATGGCTGGTGCCCTCCGGATACGCAAGTCTACAACGAGCCACAGGCCGAGAAAGCCTGGAGCCGCCTGCTGGTGCTGTACGGGAAAGCTCTGTCCTGAACGTCGAGTCAGTGAGGGCTGTGCTACTCGGCTGAAGCCGGAAGCGATCACTACCGGGGAACGCGCCGGCGAGCGCGGTCGCTGCACAGCCTGCGCTTCATGACCATACTCACCCGATTGGAGCAATGGAAGCAGCGCGGCATTATATCGCCTGAGCAATACACGCTCCTCTCAGGACGCTCCCGTGGAGAGCCATTCTCCCTTTTTTTGGAGCTGAATGTGCTCCTGTACGCGGGTGTACTGGCGTTCGTCGCGGGCCTCGGCTGGAGCATCACGACGTGGTCGCGGCAACTGGGTGACGTTCTTATCCTGAGCATCCTCACCGCACTGCTCGCGGGCTGTTTTTGGTACTGCTTCTCCCGCGCGCCCGCCTGGTCCCCCGCGGAAACTCCTTCGCCCAGCCTGGTATTCGACTATGTGCTGTACCTGGGCAGCCTCACCTGGTCCGTGGCCCTGGCTTACATCGAGAACCGGTTTCATTTGCTCTCCGGACAATGGGATCTCTATCTGCTGGCGACGGCAGGCCTGTTCTTTTTCCTGGCGTATCGTTTCGATAATCGTTTCGTGTTGTCGCTGGCGCTGTCCTCTCTGGCTGGATGGTTTGGGCTCACCATCTCGCACTGGCAGTCGCACCAGGACGCAACGTACCGGCAGTATGCGATTCTCTACAGCCTCATTGTCGGCCTGGCCGGAGCAATGTTCCAGCGGCGCGGGCTGAAAGCGCACTTCTTCGGCACCTATCTGAATATTGCGGCCAACGTTCTGTTTTGGGCGCTGCTTTCGGGCGTCTTCAATACGCGGGGCTACGGCCCATGGTTTCTCGCTCTCCTTGCCGCCTGCGGCGCGTCTCTCGCCTGGGGCCTCACACGCCGCCAGTTTTCCTTCGTGGCCTACGCCGCCGTCTACGGATACATCGGCGTCAGTTCGATCCTGATCCGCAACCTGCGTGGCGATACCGTTCTTCTGAGCTACTTCGTTGTCACCGGCGTAGCCATGCTCTTCCTGCTGGTCCTGATCGCGCGCCGCTTAGGGCGGGAACAATGATGCCCGGCGTCAGTGCCTATCCCGCATCCGAAGAAGAAGCTTTGCGCGCCCGCAATCTGCTGAAGGACTGGGCGGGCGAAGAGCTCCTGACCAAGGCGCAGTATGAGCGCATGGAACAGGAAACGGTCTGCGATCTTCGCCGCACCAACATTTTCCTGCGTCTTGTTCTGCTCCTCTTTACCCTGATCATTGTGGGCGCGGCCGTCGCGCTGTTCTTCCAGGCTTTTCTCCCGGGAACGGCGGCGCAAACCACCGGCGCCTTCCTGATGATCTTCGCCGGCATCTCCTACGCAGGCGCGGAATTCGTCGTTTTCCGGTTCAGGCTCTATCGCTACGGGATCGAGGAAGCGCTCGCGGCCTGCTCGGTTGGTTTTCTTTGCCTGGGGATTGAACTCGCTTTCTTCGGCGGTCCGTTTGAATCTCGGAGGCCGGACGGCATGGAATCCTTGGTTCCCGTCGCCGGCGTCCTCGCATCGCTCTGGATCTGGCGTCGTTTCGGGCTGCCCTATGCATTTCTCGCCGCGATGATTTTCGTAGTCTGGCTGCCAGGCCACTGGACCTCGTCCCATTCGGCGCAGCATCTCATCGTCGCGGCATTCTACGCAGCCGGCCTCGCGGCCGTCGCCGCCGTGCGCTCCCGTCAGCGCTGCACTTACCTCGAGGACGCGTATTCCATCGCGGAAGCGCTGCTATGGCTCGGCATCTACCTGACCATCAACCTCCAGCTTTCGTCGATCGATCTGCTTCAACAATGGTGGAGAGGCGCCGAGGCCGCCGCCCAATTCTCAAGGCCGTTTTACTGGGCCACATTTGTACTGATCTGGTGCCTGCCCCCCGTCGCGCTGGCGCGCGGGCTACTGCGGAAAGACCGGTTCGCGATCGCAGCGGGTGGCATCGCCGCCGTCCTAACCCTGGTTACCAATAAGCCTTATCTAGGCTGGCAGCGGCATACCTGGGACCCCATGCTTCTGGGCGCGTTGTTGTTCGGCGTCGCGCTGCTGATCCGGCGCTGGCTCGCCGCGGGGCCGGGCGGAATTCGCCGCGGCTTCACCGCCAAGCGCCTCTCGGGAAAGGACAAATCCTGGATCGGAGTCGGGTCCGCGGCGCTGGGCCTTGTATCGCCTCAACCAATAACGCCAAGCCCGCAAGCAGACAGTCCCGATGTCCGTTTCGGTGGGGGAGATTCGGGAGGCGCGGGCGCTACCTCCGACTTCTGAACCGGATGCGCGGAATCGGTGGGCAACCGGCGGACTATCGCTAACCTAGGGATTGAAGAAGCGGTTTAAGGAGCAACAATGCAAAAGCGCAAACTTGGAAAAAGTAACCTGGAGGTTTCAGCCCTGGGGCTCGGCTGTATGGGAATGAGCTTTTCCTATGGGCCGCCCAAAGATAAGCAGGAGATGACCGCCCTTCTCCGGGCGGCTGTGGAACGCGGGATCACGTTCTTCGACACTGCCGAGGTGTACGGCCCGTTCACGAACGAAGATTTGGTGGGCGAGGCCCTCGCTCCCTTTCGCAAGCAAGTGGTGATCGCCACTAAATTCGGGTTCGATCTGAGCGGCAGCGATCATCGGCCGGGAGCGGCGGGCCTGAACAGCAAGCCCGAGCACATCCGGCAAGCCGTGGAGGGTTCGCTTAAGCGGCTCAAAGTTGATGTCATCGACCTGCTCTATCAGCATCGCGTTGATCCGAATGTGCCCATCGAAGATGTGGCGGGAGCGGTGAAGGATCTGATTCATCAGGGCAAGGTCAAGCACTTCGGCCTTTCGGAAGCCGGCGTGCAGACCATCCGCCGAGCGCATGCGGTTCAGCCGCTCACAGCGCTACAGAACGAATACTCGCTGTGGTGGAGACGCCCGGAAGCCGAAGTGATTCCGGCCCTGGAGGAACTGGGGATCGGGCTTGTCCCGTACAGCCCGCTGGGTAAGGGCTATCTCACGGGCAAAATCGGCGAGAACGCGAAGTTCGACAGTACGGACTTCCGCAGTACATTGCCTCGCTTCACGCCCGAGGCTCTCAAGGCGAATCAGGCCCTCATCGATCTCCTCGACAATATCGCAAAAAGAAAGAAGGCGACGCCCGCTCAGATCGCACTGGCCTGGCTGCTTGCTCAGAAACCCTGGATAGCGCCGATCCCTGGCACCACGAAGCTGGATCGTTTGGACGAGAATATCGGAGCGCTCTCGGTCGAGCTAACGCCAGCCGATCTCGCGGATATCGATGCCGCCGCCTCCAAGATCACGGTGCAAGGCGCCCGCTATCCCGAAAGGCTGGAGCAGATGACCGGGCTCTGAGCGTCGCCACCAATCAATATCAATTTGCGATATGATCGCCCAAGATCGGAGGAGGCGCAACTATGTCAGACGCTTCTGTGGCGGGCAATGGGGAATCCGCTGGTATTTTCGACGCTGTAATTGTCGGCGCGGGATTCGCGGGGCTCTATATGCTCCACCACCTTCGCAGTCTCGGCTTCTCGGCGCGTGCGTACGAAGCCGGCAGCGGCGTGGGCGGTACCTGGTTCTGGAACCGGTATCCGGGCGCGCGCTGCGATGTCGAGAGCCTGGAATATTCCTATTCGTTCTCGGAGGAACTGGAGCGGGAATGGCAATGGACCGAGCGCTACGCCACCCAGCCAGAGATATTGCGGTATCTGAATCACGTGGCGGATCGGTTCGATCTCAAACGCGACATTCAATTCGAGACGCGCGTCACTTCCGCGATCTTTGACGAAGCTTCAAACCGATGGAACATCCTGACCGATCGCGGCGGCCGCGCATCGGCGAAGTTCTGCGTCATGGCAACCGGGTGTTTGTCTACATCCAAGCTGCCCGAGTATCCGGGCATCCGTTCATTCCAGGGCAAAACTTACCATACCGGCCACTGGCCGCACGAAGGCGTCGATTTCACCGGCCAGAAAGTGGGAGTGATCGGCACCGGCTCCTCCGCCATCCAAACCATCCCGAACGTCGCCAAGCAAGCATCCCATCTTTTCGTGTTTCAAAGAACGCCGAATTTCAGCGTGCCCGCGCACAATGCGTCGCTCGATTCCGAAGTAGAAAGCAATTGGAAAGCGAACCGAAGTGACTATCGCCAGCGGGCCCGGATGGCGCCATTCGGCTTGCTCTTCGACCTAAACGACAAGTCGGCGCTGGAGGTATCGCAAGAGGAGCGCGGGCGCAAATACGAAGAACGCTGGAGCTACGGCGGCCTAAGCATGATGGGAGCGTTCGGTGACCTGCTCTTCAACAAAGAAGCCAACGATACTGCCGCCGAATTCGTGCGGTCCAAGATCCGCGGGATTGTCCGCGATCCAGCGGTTGCCGAGAAACTGGTGCCGAGAGATTATCCGCTGGCGACCAAGCGCCTCTGCGTGGACACGGGCTACTATGCGACCTTCAATCGCGACAACGTCACGCTGGTGGATACGCGGTCGACACCCATCCAAGAGGTTACTGCGGACGGGATTCGAACTTCCGACGCCGAGTACAAGCTCGACAGCATCGTGTTCGCCACCGGTTTCGACGCGCTGACGGGCACGCTCGTGAATATGGATATCCGCGGTAGAGCCGGCGTCACGCTGAGACAGAAGTGGTCCGAGGGGCCCCGTAGTTACCTCGGCATCATGGTGGCCGGTTTCCCGAACATGTTCATCATCACCGGTCCGGGCAGCCC
Source organism: Terriglobia bacterium (assembly GCA_963786745.1). Lineage (GTDB taxonomy): Bacteria > Acidobacteriota > Terriglobia > Bryobacterales > Bryobacteraceae > Palsa-89. The sequence continues at coordinate 61,190 of CAWBAE010000002.1, forward strand.
TTCGGTAATGTCCAACATGGTGGTGTCCATCGAACAGCACGTGGATTGGATTGGGGGTTGCCTCGAATATTTGAGGGAACACCGGCTCGCAACCATCGAAGCTACCGTGGACGCGGAGAACGCCTGGGTGGCGCATGTCAACGAGGCCGCCAATGCCACGTTGTTTCCCATGGCCAATTCCTGGTACATGGGGTCTAACATCCCTGGTAAACCGCGCGTCTTTCTGCCCTACATCGGCGGGGTCGGGGTGTACCGGCAGAAATGCGAAGAAGTGGCGGCCAAGGGCTATGAAGGCTTCGCCCTCTCGTCGCCTGCATCCTGAACGCGGCTTGCCATTCACCGATTTGGCGCGGCGATTGGCCGAAAATCCACTGACTCCTGCTGTTTTCGGCTTTACGCTCTAAGGCATGAGCACGCAATTTCAGGACGCACGCCAATCCAGCAACGGAACTGTTGAAAAAAGCTCCGTGGATCTCCACCCGGCCGCGTCCTTGGCCGGCCCGGTTCCCCCGGAAAAGCCCCTGTCGCTGTTCAAACTGATGCGCGTGTCGCGTGAAAACGGCGTCGCTGGGGTCCCGGCCGCGGCTTACCGGGAACCGATCTACGAATTGAAAAGCGCGCTGGGCAGCATGTACATCATGAGCGACCCGGCGGGCGTCAAACGCGTGCTGCTGGACAATGTGAACAATTATCCGAAGGAGCCGCAAGGATCCCAAATCATGGCCGCGGCGTTCGGAGAGGGCCTGCTTACGAGCTCGGGGGATAAGTGGCGGAAACACCGGCGCATCATGGCGCCGTCGTTCGATCATCGCAGCGTCGCCGCCTGCGCTCCCGCAATGGTCGAAACCACCACTCGCTTTCTCAAGAAGTGGGAAGAGCTGACGCCGAACGCGGTGATTGACATCGAATCCGAAATGACGGAACTGACCCTGCAGATCATTTCGCGGACCATGTTTTCGTCCGACAGCCATGGCATCTGCGATCTGGTTGGCAACACGCTTCGGGACGGAACGGAGGCGATGACGTTCGGCTTGCTGGATGCCCTGCCGTTGATCGGGCCGTGGCGGATGCGCCGGAAGATGGCGCATATCCACTCGATTTTCAGCGCCCTGGACGCTTCCATCCTCAAGCTCATCGATGCGAGGGCTGCCGGTCCCGAGAAAGCCGGACAAATGGATCTATTGAGCCGGTTGGTGGCAGCGCGGGATCTCGAATCGGGCGCCGGTCTGACTACACAGGAAGTTCGAGACGAGGTGGTGATTATTTTCATCGCCGGACACGCAACCACGGCAGTGGCCATGACCTTCGTCTGGTATCTGCTCGCGAAACATCCCTGGGCGGAGGAGAAACTTCACCAGGAGCTTGCCACAGTATTGGGCGGACGGCCGCCTAGGTACGAGGATCTGGAGCGCCTGCCTTACACGCGACAGGTGATTCAGGAGGCGATGCGGCTTTATCCGCCGGCACCGAGCCTTGAGACCCGCCAGCCGGCGGCTGACGATGTGGTGTGCGGCCGCCCCATACCCAAAGGCGCCCAAGTCGCGATCATGCCCTGGGTATTGCACCGCCATAAGACGCTTTGGGACCAGGCCGACCGGTTCGAGCCGGACCGTTTTTCACCTGAAAACAGCGCCGGGCGTGACCGCTTCGCTTGGCTGCCGTTCGGCGGGGGACCGCGCATCTGTATCGGCGCGGCGCTCGCGATCACCGAGGCGTCGCTGATCCTGGCCACCATCGCGCAACGCTTCCGGCTGGGTTATGTCGAGGATCAGCAAATCAAGCTGAAGGCTCGGATCACATTGGGAACGCGCGACGGGATCAAATTGACGGTAACGCCGAGAAGCCTAGCGCCGGCTGGTTAGCGTGGTCTTCTTATTTCGGGCGGCGAGTTCCGCCTTGAACTCTTCATCGCTCAGCGTGTAGAAGTTCAGCCACAAGCGAGACATGTCGTCGCTGGTGCGATTGCCGAATCCAACCCAATTCCGAGGATCGGGATTCCAAGGATTCTTGGTCGAATTATCGTGCCAGCTGGTTTGATGGATGATGGTGCCGGCCGGCAGAAGGGGAGCCACGTCGTCGGCATAGTTGTAGACGATCTGCCATCCGAAATTGTAATGGCTCACGCAGTTGATGGTCTGGACCGCCATATTCGGATAGATGGCCTCAATGCATTGGGCCTTTCCGCGATTATGCATGTGCGGCATGTAGCTGGTAAGGCGCGCGGGCTTGTCCAACTTGAAGTAGGCGTCCGAACGGACGTTATCCGCGCCCGCGGGAATATCGAGATCGTCATTGTTGGGAGCAAGCACGGTGGTCATCACATGCTTAGGCACATACCCCTTCGGATAGAACACGAATGCCACTTGCGTACGATCCACGATCTCGCGACCCACGGCATGATAGTGAATATTGAACCTAATGCGCGACCCGGCCCTGATCAGTTTGCCCGCGCCATCGGGATAGATATCGCCGTTTTTGCCCACCGCGTATTCGTTTAGGATTCCGCCTTCCGGCGCGCCATCGTCGGAAATCAGGCTGGTGACCGCGTGGTGCACCACTTTGATTCCGCCTCCGGGCGAGGGTTTGGTCTCGACGGCCTTTATGTACCGATCCTCGGTAAGGCCGGAGTCCGCGACAAAGTTGCCCCACCAATCGGGATTCTCCGGCTTGACCGTGAATGAGACGGGCATGGACACGATCAGATCCGGCTTTCCGATATGCCATTGGTCCACGTCTTCGAACTTGCGCGCAGGCGGCATATCGGCGGGATTGCCTTGAGGCGCTCCCGAATCGACCCACGCCGTAATCGTGGCAATCTCCTTGTCGGTTAAGGACGGATCATCCTTGAAATCGTGGACCCCGATATTCCGGTCGATGAACCAGGGCGGCATCTCACGCTGCACCACTTTCTGCTTGATGGCTTTAGCCCAAGGGCGGGCTTCCTGATACGACACCAGCGACATCGGAGCCATGCTGTCGGGACGGTGGCAGTTTTGACATGAGCGCTGCAGAATTGGCGCGATGTCCTTGGTAAACGTGACCTGGGCGTTGGTGCCTTGCGCGGCAGTTTGCGCGGAAGCCAGCCCATTTACTGCGAAGATCGACAGAACAGCCAGCCAACCGCTCCTATGTCTCATCGCCATACTCCTTTGCTCAAGCACGCGCTAGCGCGCCGCTTCCACCGTCACGTCCACGTCCAGGGGCGTGATTAAAATACCGTCGTCCGCATAAGCGCGCAGCCGGTAGTTTCCAGGCCGGCTGAAAGTGACGCTCGTAGTCGCCTTCCCGCCGATCAGCCCGGGTACGGGCTCCGAACCAGGCGGATCCACCTTTATCACCGGCACTTTCATCGGTTCGAATGTAACACTTCCCGGGGCTCCTCGATATAGTACCCAGGTCACGCCCAACCTCACGCCTGGATCGAGTTTTACCACCGCTTGCGTGAGCGGATTTTCCACTCGCGAACCTTCCACTCCCGGCAAACCACCGCCTCCTCGAACGACCACACCACTATCTGAATCGCGAACGACGGCTGCTCCGGCTCGGCGAGCCCGTGGTTTCGGAAGGCCGTCGTCTGTTACTTCAACAGTCAAGGTTAGCGGTTCCTTCACTGTAACCGTTCTCTGGGCCGATCCCACCATCTCGATGGTGGGTGGCTGGTCCGGTTGCTCGGGATACGTCATGTCGCCGGGACCGCCGCGATTCTCCTGATACACAAGATTGCCGAGCTCCCAGACCGGCATGAGGCTGCCATAGGCTTTCTCTGTTCGCCCTCTGGACGTGAGGGTCCACACCAGGTCTTTTTGTCCGAAATCCCGCGGGACCTTCACCTTGAAGACGAACTGCTGTCTTCGCCGGTAGAAATGCGTGGGCTGCCCTTGATCCGGACCGCCCGGCTGCAGATTATTGTCCGAACCGATCGGAATCTCGACTTGCTCCTCGTAGTTCCGGTTCATATAGCCGAACACCATATTGAAAGAACCGTCCGAATTCCGCTCCCAGCCTTCAAAAACCGGAACGATGTTCTGGCCGGAGGCATACCTGGCTTGGGCTCCCAGCCGGCCAGCCGCAACCAGAAGGAGGGCCGCCACTAAACTCGATCCCAGCACCCGGCTATGGAGAATTCTCATCGTGATCTAGCGCGTGACGGTGACCGTCACATTCTGGTACGTGAACAGCGATCCGTCGCTGGCCACCGCACGCAGCACGTACGCACCCGGCTCCTGGAACGTTACCTCAGTCACCCATTTGCCATCCGCAGGCGGCACGGGAATTACATAAGGAGGCGACCAGGGCGAGTTCGCCCAGGAGCGGCTGTCGGTCCAGGTCTTCATTTGATCGGGAGTAAAGGTGACGGCCGAGGCTTTGCCTCTGTAAACGATCCACGACAGCCGTAAACCGGGCCCGCTTTCCATGACTAGAGCGGTGGGAGGTCTGGGCGCTTGAGGCGCAGCGCCAGGTGCGCTGCCCGCGGAAGCGGTACGCGGTGGTGACGATTTGTCAGCTTCGCTAATCGGCTGTCCCGCGTGACGGGGCTGCGGTTTCCCGTCGCGCCTGGCGGGCAGGTTGTCGGGATCGCCGGCCAGCGCCACCAAGGTTATAGGCTCTCCCAATTTAACGGTGCGCTGCGTCTCTCCCGCCACCTCGAGTTCGGGCGGGATGTTGTATCGAAGCTCATCCCGGAGACTGCCGAAATCGCCACCCACTTCGGTGGAGATTACCTGCTTGTCAATCTGGTAGTCCGTTTTCAGCGATGCGTAGGCTTTTTCCGTCCGGCCACGGGTGGTGAGCGTCCAGATCAGCTCCTGGTTCCCGAAGTCCTTCGGTACCCGGATGGTGAATAGGAACGGATTCCGGCGCGGATAAAAATGTGTGGGCTGCCCCTGGTCCGGCCCGCCCGGCTCGATAGCGTTGTCCGGGCCGACGGGCACGTCGAACTCCTCCAGCCAGTTCATATTAATGTAGCCGAAGTACAGGGTGAAGGAGCCATCCTCATTTGGCATCCATCCTTCATAGGCAGGAGCCAGGCGCTGGCCCTTCGAGTACGTGAATCGGGTTTGCGCACCGGCCGGCTGCGTCGAGAGCAGGGTCGCAAAAATGAGCGCGATCAGCCCTTTTCCCGATGCGGGAAGCTCACCCCGAATCGTCATTGGTTTGCGGGCGGCGCGGTTCTCGGTTGCGTCTGTTGCGCGGTGGCGTTCACGGGAGCTTGCGGCGCGGGAGGCGCCCAACAGAGCGGACAGCCGATATCGTAATCGTTCCGGCTTTTCATTTTCGCCCGCCGCTTCGCCATTTCGGCCTGGAACTGTTCGTCGGTGAGCGCGACGGAATACCCCAGATCGATAAACATGTTGGCGATGGAGCGCCGGCCGCCGCCAAACCAGTTCCGGGGATCCGCTGGGTTCTTGTTGGCGGCAGTGGTATCCAGGAAGCCAATGAGGTGAACGATTGTGCCCTTGGGCAGCAGCGGCGCTGCATCGTCGTCGTAAACGTATTGCTTCACCCAGTTGTGGTCGTAGCCGACGCAGCTCAGGGTCTGGATGTTGTAACCCCAACTAGCCTCCAGGCACATGCGCACGCCTGGGGCGTGCAGGTGCGGCTCGAACGCGATGATTTTGGTGTTCTCGGCCAGCGTCGCGTAGGAATGAAGCTCCTGCCTCGGCTCATTGGGCATCACGTCGATGTCGATGCCGTTGCCGAGACGCAGGCTGGAGCGGCGGTAGACCGGCTTGTAGCCTGGCGGGAAGAACTTGAAGGCGAATTCAAGATGCGCCTTGGTTTCGCGGCCGTTGGAATGAATGTGGCCCGCGCCGAGCGATAGCGACGAATGCGCGGCCAGGAGCCGGCCGGATTCGGCCGGAAAAATGTCCGCGTTGCGGCCTACCTCATGAATAGGCCAGGTGGTGGCTCCTTCTTCTGCGCCACCGGACTCGTGCCGGTCCGGGGCAGTGCTCGTGTAGGTCATATGATGGAACACAAAACGTCCGCCCACGGTTTTGGTTGCGCCGTTTTTGGGTATATCGTTGACCTCCCGGACCTCAACCGCGGACACGTAGCGATCTTCTGTGAGGCCGGTCGGGATAAGCCCGCCGTCTCCCCACCAGTCCGGTCCGGCGGCGGGAACCGTCACTTCCTTGGATTTCAGCACCAGGTCCGGTTCGCCGATGGTCCACTTGTCTGAATCGTCGAAATTGAGCGGCGGCGGCAGGTCGGCTGGATTGCCGCGCGGCGCGCCGTTGTCCGCCCACTTTCGGATTTTGGCTTTCTCCTCGTCCGTCAAAGAGGGATCACTTTTGAATTTCTGAATGCCGATGTCTTTCTCCACAAACCACGGCGGCATGACACCGGCGTGCGGACCGAGATGAGTCCGCTCCTTGATCGCGCGCGCCCAGGGCCGCACCTCTTCGTAGGAGACCAGCGACATCGGGCCGGCGCCATTGGGACGATGACACTGCTGGCAGCTGCGCTGGAGAATGGGCACGATATCTTTCGCGAAAGTGACGTCGCCGGGAGACGCGCTGGATTGCGCCAGGGCGGCTAGCGGGACGAAAACGGCGGCCAGGAACGCGGATGCCCGATACTCAAAAGAACGTCTGACATTGACATTCATCGCTCACCTCAGAATCTTCGGGAGTTGGAGAAGACGTGTCCAATAGGATGGCGGGGGTAAGGGTGCAATTAGGCCAGCGATTATTGATCCCGGCACAATTCCAGTGGCAATCTTGGGAATAGCCGCTGTCCAGCATGTACGCAGTATATACCCGGCGTCGGGTAGCCGGTCAGTTTGAATGCAGCGCCCGCGGCGGCAGCCTGCTACATTGACTAGCGTAGCTATAATGCGAGAGTCTCTATTTCATGGAGGATTTTTGATGCCACGTGGACGTCGAACCACCGTATGTTTTGTAGCGAGCGTGCTTGCCGCCGGAATTGCCGTGGAAAATGCCTACCCGGCCACCCCGGACACGACGACGCCGACCAACGATGCGCCGAATCCGTATCGCACCATTGAGCACTGGGCCAAGCTGCCGGAAGGCAGAAAGATGGGATCGACCAGCGCGGTCGACATGGATAAGGACGGGAAGTCGGTTTGGATCGCGGAGCGCTGCGGCGCCAACAGTTGCCTGGATCGGGCTACGGGCAAGATCAAGGACGTTGACCCGATCCTGAAGTTCGACTCGGATGGCAACCTCCTGAAGAGCTTCGGCAAGGGGATGCTGATCGCGCCGCACGGCATCTACGTCGACAAGGAAGATAATGTCTGGATCACGGATTATCAGGACAACGCGCCGCTGCCGGAAGGTGGCCGTGGACGCGGGCCAGGACGGGGCACTCCGCCTGTGGGGCCGATCGGCCCGCGGCCGGGCGCAACCATGGGCAACCAGGTGTTCAAGTTCAGCAGCGACGGAAAGCTGCTGATGACCATCGGCAAGCCGGGTGGCGCGGCCGAGCCGGAGTGCTGCTACGCGCCGAACGACGTGATCGTCGCCAAGAACGGCGATATCTTTATCGCCGAGGGGCACGGGGCCGGGAACAATGTCATTTTCAAGTTCAGCAAGGACGGGAAGATAATTAAGAGCTGGGGCAAACCCGGCACGGGTCCGGGCGAGTTCGATCAGCCCCACTCGCTGGCATTCGACTCCAAAGGGCGCTTGTACGTGGCGGATCGCAACAACAACCGGATTCAGGTGTTCGACCAGAACGGCAAATATATTTCAGAGATGCATCAATTCAGCCGCCCGAGCGGTATTTTCATCGACAAGCACGACAATATTTACTCCGCGGATTCCGAGTCCGAGTCGGTTTCGAGGAACCACGATGGCTGGAAGCGGGGAATTCGGGTGGGGAGCCTGAAAGACGGCAAGGTGATCGCTTTCATTCCGGACCCGGTCGAGAAAACCAGGGGGACCAGCGCCGCCGAAGGTGTTGCCGCCGACGCGCAGGGTAATATTTACGGGGCCGAGGTAGGGCCGCAGGATGTCAAGAAATACGTGAAGAAGTAAGCAGGCGCGGAAAAATCGCCCGCGTTACTTTCCCGGCAAAGAGGCTACCGGCACAGCCGGCGGGCGAGCTTTCAGGTATGCGTAGATGTCGCTGAGGTCCTGCTCGGATTTCAGAAGCTTTTCCGAATACGGAGGCATCACGCCCCGCGGTGCCCGAATGTAACGGACAAATGCAGCGTAGGGGATTGGGTTGGGAGCGATCCGAACGCCCGCGAATCCCCCCTGTCCTTCCCATCCATGGCATTCGTAGCAGCCGTATTTGCCATACAGTTTTTTACCGTTGGCTGCATTGCCCGAAGGTGTTTCAGCCGCACGGAGACAAAGGGCAAGCATCGCGAACGTTGCGCTGATTGTCAGTAAAGCTTTCATGTGGTCCTCGGTTCTCAGCGCGGCTGCGTCACCACGTCGATCAGGGCGGGCTCGCCTTTCTTTACCACTGCCACCGCGCGTTTGATCGCCGGACCCAGATCGTTAGGATTATCGATGGGGCCCTCCGCGTAGCAGCCGAGTGACTGCGCGAGCTTCGCATAATCGATGTTTGGATCGGTGATCTCGCAGCCGATATGCGCTCGATCGATGCCCCGATTTCTGCGATTCCCCATTCGTTGCATATGCATCATTTCCTGATGGTACGCGCGGTTGTTGTGCATCACCGCGAGCAACGGGATGCGATGGTGCGCCGCGGTCCAGAGCGCGGAGGATGTGTACATCATGTCGCCATCCCCAAGAACGGCGACGGTCAGCCGGCCGTGCTTGCGATTGGCCAGAGCCGCGCCCACGGCGGCCGGCGGCCCATAACCAAGTCCGCCTCCGCCCATGGCTCCGATCGATTGATAATGCTTTTCGAATCTCCAGACGGTTGTCGGCACGCCGATGCCGTTAACGGCAAAAGACCAGTCCTCGTGTTTGACCTGTTCATAGAGTTCCATCGAAAGCCGCGAAGTGCTGATGGGGCTTGCATCCCAGGCATAGGCCGCGGCTTGGAGACCGGCATCGTATTGGGCTTGTTTAGCCGCCGCCAGCTTTACACCGCGCTGCTGGATGTTGCGCTTCTGGTCGTCCGTCAGCAGCCGCTTCACTGCCTCGATTAAGGCCGGAACGGTTGTTTCGGCATCGCCGTCGATAGCCAGATCGATGTCGGCGAATCGCTGGAAGTCCTGGAAGTTCGCGCGCTGCGGCGAATAGAGGACGCTGATGCTGGCCACTTTGAGATTAGGGCCGGCCAGGCTTCGCTGCGGGTTCCCGATCTGGTCCCGGAAGGCGTGCGTGATCCCATAAATGTCCTGGACATTCAAAGCCAGCATCACGTCGACGTCCGCGATGGGCGGACGGAAACTCAGCGGGTGATGCGACGGGAAATTCATGCGGCCGTAGCCCGAAACCGGCGCCTGCAGCAGCTCGGCAAGTTCAACCAGCCGGTCCACGCCCTCTTGCGAGCGGGCGTACAGATCCGCGACGATCATCGGGGACTTGGCGTTCACCAGCATCCGCGCCAGCTCCGCTACCGCGCCTGGATCGCCTTGCGGATGCGTCGGCATCGTGAGCTTGGGAATATGCAGCGGGCCGCCGGGGTTATGTGCGGGGATGGGCCGCTCTTGCAGCTCGCTGTCCAGCATGAGCACTATGGGACCTTCGGGCGGCGTCATGGCTACGCGATACCCGCGCACGGCCGATTCGGCGAAATGCTGCAGAGACATCGGCTGGTCGTCCCATTTCGTAAAATCCCTAACGATCAGGCCGGGATCCTGGGCCGCATGATGCCAGGCTGCATCCTGCCAGTTGCGTTCTTGGGCGTCCTGGATGATGCCGCCCAGGAAAATTATCGGAACGCGGTCACAGTAAGAGTTATAGAGCGCCATGGTGGCATGCATGGTGCCCACCGTGCCGTGGGCCATGGAGATCAGGGGCTTGTGCTCAATTTTGTAATACCCGTGGCCCATCCCGGTGGCGATCTCTTCGTGGGTGCAGGAAATGAGCTCCGGCATCGAATTGCCTGCATAGTTGACGATCGATTCATGCAAGCCGCGGACCGTATTGGACGCGTTGGTGGTGACATACTCGATGCCTAGCGCTTTAATCACATCCACCATGAAATCCGACCCGCTGGAATCCTGGGTCAGCACTTCAATGGGCGGGGGCGCCGTTTCGGAGACATCGGCGTTGGGCGGAGGCAGCATCTTCGGACGTTCCGCCACGTTCGACTGGCCGGCGGTCTGAGCAGCCGCGCCGGCCGGCGCCGCTAGAGCCGCTCCCGCGGCAGCGGCTCGCTTAAAAAACTCGCGACGAGGAACCGAGTCTTTCTTATCGCGCTTGCTCATGGGCTTCCTCCCATCGAGATTCGGCGCATCCGGTTAGGTGGGATGCGCTCGCGGCGATTATATCCGATGTTCCTCGGCAGAGGATTCTGTCTAGGTGGTCGGCACCTGGATCGAGACCGTGCGCGTATCCTTTGCGCTGCCGGATATGCTCACCACAACCGGGACATCGTCGCCGGTTACGCCGGTCGGAACTTGGAAATCGATCTGATAGAGCCCGGCAAATCCCGGCGCCATTCCAGAAAACAGCGGTTTGACGGGAAAACCGCCTACGGTGACGGTGGGTGTCGCGACGGTTTCGTACAACACGCTGCCGTCCGCCGGAGGAACTTGACCGGTAGTGAGCGGCTGCCCGTTGGGATCTCCGTTGGGCGTAGCCAGGCCGAGCCCGGTGAGGTACAAAACCAAATAGTCACCCGGCGCGGCGGGCTGGCCGCACTCTGACAGCGGACTATATTTATTCGCGGCGCAGTTCACCGGGAGCTTGAGAGCGGTGGCCATGGAGGTAGGCATGGCCAACCAGGCGGTCTGGTTGAATTGGGCAATGACGTTGAAGCGCGTCTTGTCGGACGGATCGGCGATGAAGTAGAGACCGGGCGCTCCGGCGGCCATGGTGAGTTCATAGTTCGGCCCGGTAACTGTAGAATTGGAAAGCGCTACGTCAACCTGCCCGGAAGCGGGCAGTTCGCAAGGGATCAAAAGATCGATCTGGCCGGCCGTCGCGCTCAAATGGAACAGCGGAGCGGCCGTCCCGTTAAAGGTCACCGAAATTCCTTGAAAAGTTGTGGAGGGGAAACCGACGGTCTGATCGGTGGTCCCGAAACCATTGCCGAAAATGCTCGCGATCGAGCAGGCGGCGGCGGTTCCCGCGGATCCAAAGGAAGCATTGCTGACAATTGAAGTGATTCCGAAGACATACAAAGTAACCGGACCGGCTGGATTGGTAGTGACGCCTCCAATACTCATGACCATGGGCGCGGAGCCCTGCACGCCGGCCGGGACCGTAAAGTTTATTTGATAGAGGCCGGCGTAGCCCGCTACCACGACAGACTGGATGACAGCGGCGGGCAGCCCGCCAACAGTCAAAGTGGGCATCGCTGCTGTATTCGCACTGGCCGGCGCGGCGCCGGTGGGCGTGGCGGGATTCGTGGCTCCGAGGCCGGTAACGTAAAGCGCCAGTGTGTCGCCGGGCATGGCCGGAGCCGCCATGGTCACATTCGCAAGGCTGGCGGTCTGCACCGTAGCCGGCCCGCTTCCGGAGCCGTTGTCGGTGAAGAAAGCCGGAGCGTACCCGTTCAGCGTGATCGCGAAAGGCGCCGAGGCAACACCGTTGACGGTGACGACAATATTAGTGGGGCCGGTGGGTGCGTTCGTCGGGAGCTGAGCGACGATTTGGTTGGAGGCCGTCACCGCGGCGACGTAACCTTGCAGCTGTCCCACCGTGATGGTCACGTTGGTAACGGTCGTCGTGGTGACGGGGCCGAAATTCGAGCCGTAGATCGCGATATCCAGGCCGGGACACAAGTTGGCGCTGAAATCGCCGGCGTTAAGAACGGAGGCCACCGTGGGCGCCTGCGCGAATGCCGCCACGGAGGCAAAGCAGAACACTGCTATCCGAGATAAAACCTGAAACCTAGATCCATACGACATCGAGCGCATTTCTCCTTGGTGTGGTCTTTGGACGTCTCATCAGTGTATACCAGGGACGCCCGCCTCGGAGCGGAATTATCGTCCACCACAAGTCATTCATTCCCGCCCCCATGCCGAGCCGCTGATGTTTCCACTCAGATCGTCAAACCCGAACATCTGGACCGTGGCTTGGTTCCACAGGGTGGCGAAATGAGTCAAAGGCGACCCGCCGGGAGTATACATTCCAACTCCGCTCAACAGGATCTTCCCTCCCCAGGCGGTTAGAAACTGCTTTGGACCATTGTTCGGAGCGCACTGCAGGAAATAGCAATCGGTCAGCCGCAGGTAATTGCCGGCGCTGCTATCTACGACCACATAATCATAGTTGACCGATCCCGGCTGCGCATAGTTGGGGTTCTCGAAATGACTTCCTCGCACCACCACTTGCCCCGACATGACGCCGTTACCAATGCGGAGCTGCGCCTGGTCGAAAGAGCAATCCGCGAAGATGACTTCCTGTCCCTGGCCCTGAACCCAAACGCTGTTGGTGTGGGGAGCGGGAGCATCGGCGAAGGTGACATGGTTAAACGTGATTTGCTCGCCTGCCTCCGCCAGCCCGGAAGGCAGCAAGAGATTGGTTCCGCCGTCGCGAACCATGCCGTGTTGGAAATAAGCCAGCCAGGTATTGGACCCCATCTGCAAGTTCACACCGAAGCTCTGTACCTTGAAATCGCGGAAGTCGAGCCCTTCCGCTCCGTTCACGCCGCCAAAGATTACCCCGATTGTGTCGGTGGAGTGGCCAGGACCCGTCAAAGTCAGATCCCGCATCCCGTGACCCATGCGATGGCCGGTCCCGTAGTCAAAGGTGATGGCGGTCCCGGTGAGGCCCGTATAGGTAAGCGTAACGATGTCCGCGGGAAGTCCCACCAGAAGCACCGGTTTGTCGTTAGTTCTGAAGAGGATAGGGGTCGCAAACGACGCGCTTTCGAGCACCACGATTTCGCCGCCGGCGGCCGGAAGGCTGTCGTAGAGAGCGTTGATTTCCGCTCCCAGGTCTACGCCCTGGACAATCGCCGCATAACGCACCGGGGAGGTTTCGGGCCGGTCGAATGGAATGGGCCGGATAGCGGCCGTCTCGCTTGCGCCACCTAGACCGCGCAGCATCAGCCCAAGTACGCCGATCCAAATCGACCTCTTCCCTAGCATTGTTCCCCTATTCTACATAGCGCAAGATCATCACAAAACGCCTCATTCGCGTTAAAGATCTTTTCGAGCCGCTAGTGTCTCGCGATACGCGGCTGCCAGCGCGGGGCACATCCGACGCCGCTGCATTGCACTTTGGCGCTGGTCTCGCCGCTGCCGTCCTGGTTCATGGTCCAGACCTCGGCATAGGCATTGGGGTTAGACTGCTTCATTCCATTGATGTCCCATTCGAAGGCGATCTTCTTTCCGTCGCTCGACCAATTCGTGTCCCCGGCTTCATAGGGCACGTCAAAGTGGGTGAGCTGGTCTAGATGGATCCCGTCCGCGTTCATGGCGAAGACGTTGAGCTTGCCTCCGCCCTCGCGATCGGATCCAAAAGAGATGCGGGCGCCATCCGGAGACCACACCGGGTCTCCATTATTTCCCGAGTTAGTGAGCTCGCTGAGGCCGCTGCCATCGACGTTGATGACGTAGATTTCGAGGTCGCCCGTGCCGCCCATCAGGCTCATGAATACCAGCTGGCCGTTGACGGACCAGCGGGGCTCGACACTGAACAGGGTGTTGGAAAGGACGGCGTGATCGCCCGTGCCGTCCCCGTTCATGATCCGAAGGTCGGTCATGGGCGGCTGGTTGGGTTGCGGGGCCTGATACAGCCTAGCGTAGACGATCTGGGAGCCGTCGGGAGACCAGCTGGGAGTGACGTCGAGGCCGGGCGTCGGAGAGAGACGCTGCTGGCCGGCGCCGTCGGCGTTGATCACGTAGATCGCGGAGCCGTTGAAATCGCGCTGATAGGCCAGGCGCTTCCCATCGGGAGACCAGGACGGGTAATTTTCCGCTTCCGCATCGCCGGTGAGACGAACCGGGTTCGCGCCCACGCCAGCCGCGTCCACATCCATGAAATAGATATGGTTCACGGAATTCTGCTGGGCCACGAACGCCATCCGGACGGCCACCGGCGTGGGAAGCGGACCGCGCTCCTGGTTCTGCCCCCCGATCCCCAACCCGTTGAAAAGGACGTCCACGGCCAAGGCCGATATCCCAAAAATGACGGAACGGCCTTGCATTGCGCCTATTTTAATCTTTCTCTCGATCGGCCCGGAGCGCCGACCGCCGAAAGTGAGCAGGTAAACTTGTAAGTTAAACTTGCAAGCTACACTGTTGTTGTCGTAACCTGGAATTGGAATGCCGCGTAAGACTCTGGCGCTCGACGTTCTCGACTTCACGCAGGCCGTCGGGTTGCTGGTGCGCCGCGTTCGGGCGGCGGCCGCCACGCATGAGCTTTCATTGACGGAAGCGGCCGCGATGGCTAGGCTGGATAATCACGGGCCCGCGACGATCGCCGACCTGGCGCGAGCGGAAAGCATGAAGCCGCAGTCCATGGGAACCACCATCGCGGCGCTCGAGGAGAGAGGCCTGGTTGAGCGCAAGCCGCACCCCACCGACGGCCGCCAGATGAATATTGAGCTGACCGACAAGGGCGTCGCCGTGCGAAAGAGCGCCCGTGAGGCCAAACAGACCTGGCTGGCGCAGGCCATCGCCCAGCTCGACGAACAGGAACGTGAAACGCTCTTCGCAGCGGGCGAAATCATGAAGCGCTTGGTGAAATCATGAATATGCAATGGATCGACTATGTCTCGTACTTTTTTGGCGGCGTTTTTCTTACAAACGCCATCCCCCACTTCGTAAGCGGAGTGATGGGAAGTCCTTTCCAGAGTCCATTTGCCAAGCCCCCCGGCCAAGGGCTTTCTTCATCCACCGTAAACGTGCTTTGGGGCGCGTTCAACTTGCTGGTTGGTTACCTGCTGGTTCTTCGCGTGGGAGCTTTCGATCTGCGCTCCACAGGCCATGTTCTCGCCGCGGGTTTGGGAGCTCTGGGCATGGCGCTAATGTCGGCCCGCGCTTTTGGAAGATTTCACGGCGGCAATTCTCCGGAGCAGGCAGTTCAGAAATAACCGGAACAATCATGCCTATCACAAAACTCGATGACGCCAGCGCTTTGATAGTGATCGACCTGCAAAAGGGCATTACGGGCTTGCCGGCCGTGCATCCCATCGGCGAGATCATCGAGCGATCCGCCCAACTCGCGCGCGCTTTCCGCAAGCGCGGTCTGCCGGTGGTTCTGGTCAACGTGACGGGCGCGGCTCCGGGCCGCTCGGATGCCGGAAGCCCCAAGTTTTCGTTTCCGCCGGATTGGACCGAGTTGGTTCCTGAACTCGAGCAGCGCCCTGGCGATCACATTGTCACCAAGCAACGCTGGGGCGCGTTCTTGGGCACGGATTTGGATGCCACTTTACGCGGGCGCGGCGTGACTCAAGTGGTTTTGACGGGCGTCGCGACCAGTATCGGCGTGGAATCCAGCGCGCGCAGCGCCCACGATCTGGGCTACAACGTGACGCTGGTGGTGGATGCGATGACGGATCGGGACGCGGACGCGCATCGTCATAGCGTCCAGAAAATTTTTCCCCGGCTGGGCGAAACGGCCACAACCGCAGAGGTGCTGAAGCTGGTGCATGCGGATTAACACTCTGCGCGCGCTGCGCCACTACAATTTCCGGCTCTTTTTTTGCGGGCAGAGCCTTTCGCTCATCGGCACCTGGATGACGAGGCTGGCTACCAGCTGGCTAGTCTACCGTTTGACCGGCTCATCGTTTCTCCTGGGCCTGGTTACTTTCGTGGGCCAGATCCCCACCTTTCTGATAGGCTCTTTGGCGGGTGTTTGGGTGGACCGTTGGGAGCGGCGGCGCGTCCTGTTGGTTACGCAGCTGCTCGCCGCGCTCCAATCCCTGGCGCTGGCCGGCCTCACTCTTTCGGGGCGCATCACCATTCCTGAAATCATCGGTCTGAGCATTTTTCAGGGATTGATCAACGCCTTCGACATGCCGGCCCGGCAATCCTTCCTGGTTCAGATGGTGAACGGCCGAACGGATTTGAGCAACGCCATCGCGCTCAATTCGACCATGGTGAACGGCGCGCGTCTGTTGGGACCGGCATTGGCGGGAATCACCATCGCCGCGGTGGGGGAAGGTTATTGTTTCCTGATCGACGGCCTGAGCTACTTCGCCGTCATCGCCTCGCTCGTGGCCATGCGGATCGAAGGTCAAGCCGTCAGCAAATCCGCCGGGAGTCTGCTGGCTCAACTCCGGGAAGGCTGGAGGTATGTTTCCACTTTCGCGCCCATCCGCACGGTGTTGCTGTTATTCGCGATCGTCAGCTTCATGGGCGTGCCCTACACCGTTTTGATGCCCGTGTTCGCCACGAAAGTTCTGCACGGCGGACCTCACACGCTGGGTTTTTTGATGGGCGCCGCCGGCGTGGGATCCATTACCGCCGCTATCACGCTGGCCGCGCGCAAATCCGTTCGGGGGCTTTACAGGGTGATCCCGACGGTGGCGGCGGTGTTCGGCGGCGGGTTGATGGCTTTTTCATTTTCCCGGAACTACTGGCTGTCGCTGGCATTGATGGGCGTAACGGGCTTCGGGATGATCCAGTTCGCCGCGGCCAGCAACACGGTAATCCAAACCATTGTGGACGATGATAAGCGCGGACGCGTGATGAGTTACTACATGATGGCGTACATGGGCGCGAGCCCATTCGGCAGCCTGCTGGCGGGAAGCCTGGCGCCGGTGATCGGCGCACCGGGAACGGTGCTGCTGTGCGGCATCGGTTGCGTGGCGGGCGCGGTGTGGTTCTGGTTCGAAATTCCGAAATTGCGGCCGGTCATCCGCCCGATTTATCAGCGGCTGGGCATTCTGCCCGGCGCGCCGGTGGCGGTGGATGGAGAGAATTGATTGTCGTTTCACCGCACCGGCTGAGGATGGTACTTCGCCAGCAGGTCGAACAACGCGGCCGCGTGAATGGGTTTCGAAATATAGTCGTCCATGCCGGCTGCCAGGCACAGCTCCCGGTCGCCGGCCATGGCGTGGGCAGTCATGGCGATGATGGGTATGTGTTCGCCGTAACGCTCTCTTTGGCGGAGGTTCGCGGTGGCCTCGAATCCGCCCATTTCCGGCATCTGGACATCCATCAATACGGCGTCAAAGGCACGCTGACCAAACACCTGCAACGCTTCGACGCCGTTGTTGGCCACCACCACCCGATGCCCGGCTTTTTCGAGGATGCGGCGAGCCACAAGCTGGTTTACGACGTTGTCCTCCACTAGCAGGATGTGCATGCCGGAACCGTCCTGAAGCGCCGGCCCCGTCTTTTTTTCAGCCGCTCCGGGACCCGCGACCGCGCGTGGCTTGCGCCACTGCCGCATGGCTTCGAAGATGGCCGCCTTCAGTTCCGCGCGGCGCACCGGTTTCGTGACGTGGATGTCTATCCCCAGTTCGCGGCAGCGCTCCGAGTCTCCTTTTTGGACGCCGGAAGAGAGCATCATTACTACGGCTTCGGCCAAATGCGGGGTAGCTTTGATGCGCTGCGCCAGATCGAAGCCGTCCATCTCGGGCATGTGACAATCCGTAACCACCAGCGCGAACGGATCTCCGCGCTCGGAAGACTGGCGCAGGATGGCCAGCGCCTCCGCTCCTCCGGTGGCCGACGCTGGCCGAAGACGCCAGCGCCACAGCAGGTCGGTCAGGATGCGGCGATTGATCTCGTTGTCATCCACCACCAGCACCGGCGTGCCTTCGAGCGACGGTTCACTGGCATCCGCAGGCTCGGTTTCAGAGCCGACGCCGAAGTTCGCGCTGAAGTGGAAGCAAGTGCCCTGCCCCGGCTGGCTTTCGAGCCAGATGGAGCCCCCCATCAGCTTCACCAGCCGCGTGGAAATCGTCAAGCCCAGGCCGGTCCCGCCGAACTTTCTGGTAGTGGATCCATCGGCTTGCGAAAATGGTTCGAAGATTTCGGATTGTTTTTCGGGCGGAATCCCAATACCTGTATCCCGAATCGAAAAAACCAACCTGGCCTGGGCGTCAGGCGCAGTGTCCAGCCCGGCGGTTACCGCCACTTGGCCGGAAGGCGTGAACTTGACGGCATTGCCGACCAGATTAATGATCACCTGCCGCAAACGGGCAGGATCGCCGATCAGGAAATCGGGAACGTCGCGCTTCACTTCCAGCGTCAATTCCAATCCTTTGGCATGCGCCGATAGCGCCAGCGACTTCACCGCCTCCTCCAGAAGGTCCCGAACATTGAAATGGACGGAGTCAAGATCCATGCGCCCGGCTTCGATCTTGGAGAAGTCCAGGATGTCGTTGATCAGGGTCAGAAGCGAATCCGCCGACGTTTTCACGATGTTCAGGCACTCGCGCTGATCGGCCGTAAGATTGGTATCCAGAACCACCTCCGTCATGCCCATGACGCCATTCATCGGCGTGCGGATTTCGTGGCTCATATTGGCGAGGAATTCGCTCTTGGCCCGGCTGGCCCCTTCGGCCCGATCCTTGGCGAGGAGCAGTTCCGCGGTTCTCAGCGCCACTTCCCGCTCCAAGACCTCGCCCCGGTTCGATAACTCCACGTCGCGGGCTTCGATCTCGGCCAGCATTCCGTTAAACGAATCGATCAGTTGTCCAAGATCGTCGTCGGCCTGCTTGGCCGCCCGCACGGTGTAGTCGTTTTCGCCCGAAACGCTCTTGGCCACACGGGCCAGATGGGCGATCGGTTCCGATACGGCGCGCTGGAGCCTGGAGGAAAGCGCCATCGCCAGAGCGGAACTGATCAGCAGGATGAGAGACAACGTCCAGGCGAAGCGCGCAAAACGTTCGCGCAACTCGACCAGATCGGACTCGAGACAGATGACGCCGGCGACCTGGCTGGCGAGCCGGATGTCCCGGTATACGATCAACCGGTCGCCCTCAAACCCGCCTCCTTCCGCCGGGCTCCCGCTCCCGGGAAACACCGGCAGCGGCCCGCGCGCATCCGTCCGGCGGTAGCTCGCGAACGGTTTGCCGCCGTCCGAAAAGATCACCGCCGTGACGATATGCTTCTTCGCTTTCAGCCCGGAGAGCAGCTCCTCGGCTGTTCGGCTGTCGCCAAAAGTAACCGCGGCGGTGCTGTTCGACCCCACGATCTCTGCCAGCACGTCCAGGTCGGAACGCATCTCGCGCCTGGCCGACACCTGGTCATAGCCCACCACGGCGATGCTGGTGGGGATCAAGGCCGCCGCCACCGCGGACAGGATGATGAGCCTCAGTTTGTGTTTGACGGCTAAGTTCCGGTATCGGCCAAGCAGGGTCATGCTATTTCTCCACAATCTCGGCCAGGCTCAGCAGTTTCGCGCTGATTCGGATCTGCTGCTTGCGGGCCGCTTCCATATTGATTTGAAAGCGGACGTTCCCGCCTTCGATCTTGAAATTGATAATTCCTCCCTCGGCGTTGAAGTTGTCCGTTTCTCCCACTGTCAGGACCGCGGAATTACCGATCAACGTGAATAGGGACCCCAGGCGCCTGCGCTCCGATGCGCTCACAAAAACGATCTGGCAGAGAGAAGCCTGCTGGCCGTTGACCACCTCGCGCACCTGAAACGCCCGGCCTCCTAAGGTCTTTCCCGCTACCTCATCGGCCAGCGCGGCGCCGAAGGGATTCTTACCCAGCACTCCGATCACGATCGGCTCGGAGGGGCTCTTGAAGGCCTGCGGAGGCCAGTCCACGAACTTCGCGAAATTGTACAAAAATGCCGCCTTCACACGGTATTCATTGGTTTCCTGGGCGCGCGCGCCGGCGCTGAGCAGGATCGCCAAGGTGATGGCGCAGATGGGTTGGAGAATCAAGTTGCGATCACCCTTGTCGAGCAGGCGTGTCTTAGACCTCAGACCTCATAGACCTAATCGGACCCGCGAGTCGCTTCGTGAGTCACGTTTTTCTCCGCTGGAACGATAAGGCACACATGAGCCGTTCGACCCTGCTCCTCGGAGTAGCGCTAGCGCTCGTCGGGGGGCTCCGGGCGCAAGACCCGACGCCGCCCGATCCCGCCGGCCGGAACCTGGATTCACTCAGCATTGAAGAGCTGATGCAGGTTAAGGTGCAGAGCGCGGCCATGCATCCGCAGACGCTCAAGGACGCACCCGCCAGCGTAACCGTCATCACGGCCGAGGATATCCGCAAGTACGGTTACCGCACACTGGCCGAAGCGCTGGCATCGGTGCGCGGATTCTACGTAACCAATGACCGCAGCTACGAGACCATAGGCGTCCGGGGATTCAGCCTGCCGGGCGACTATGACAGCCACATCCTAGTCATGGTCAACGGCCACAACATGGCGGACAACATTTTCGGCTACATGCTCTATACCGAGAACGATTTTCCGATCGAGATGAATCTGATCAAACAGATCGAGATCATTCGCGGACCATCCTCGGCGCTATATGGGAGCAACGCTATCTTCGCCACCATCAATATCATTACCAAACCGCCGGCTGAAGCCGGGCCGCTCACGCTGACGGTGGACACGGGAAGTTTCGGTGAAAAGAAGGGGCAAGTGATGGCGGCCGAATCAACGGGGAGCGTACAGGTTCTTTTCTCCGGCTCGGTATTCAACAATTCCGGAGAAAGCCCGCTATTTTTTCCCGAGTACGATACCCCGCGGAACAACTACGGAGAGGCGATCGATATGACCGGAGAAAAAGGCTATCATTTCTTCTCGACGCTGATGTGGCGGAATTGGACCGTCACGGCGGCATTCTCGGGCGACAGCAAGATTCAGCCCATCTCCTGGGGCCCCACGATCTTCAACGACCGCGGCACCCGGAACAACGACGAGCGCAATTTCGTGGACGCGGCTTATGAGCGCGCCCTGGCCGGGGGCATCCTGCGATGGCGCATCTATTACGACTCGTTTCATTACGAAGGCCGCGGCGATTACCTGCTCAGCGACAGCGTGGTGGAAGATAACCGGCAGAGCGAAATCGGCAATTGGGTGGGAACGCAACTTACGTATCGCGTGCGCCCGTTGTTCGCCGGGGATGTCACTCTGGGGGTAGAGAGTAACGTTGATCTGCAAGCCTTTCTGACGGATTACGACGTGTCCCCGGCGCCGGTGACGTACCTGAGCACCAATCATCCGGACCGGACGGTGGCGTTGTTCGTCCAAGACGAGAAGAAGCTGTCGCGGCGATGGGAACTGGATCTTGGGATCCGCCTCGACAAATCGCATTACCGGCGCGATTTCGTTTCGCCGCGCGCCGCCCTGATCTATCAGCCCGCGTCGTGGACCTACAAATTTCTGTACGGCCGCAGTTTTCGCAACCCCAGCGCTTTTCAACTGTTCTACGGCGATGGCATCGCCGACGCGGCCAATCCCGCCCTGCATCCGGAATGGGCCGACACGCTGGAGGTGGATGCGGAGAGGCCGCTCGGCAAGCGGCTGAACCTGCAGGCCTCGGCGTACGGCTACCGGCTGCACGATTTTCTGGTGGGCGTGTACCTTCCAAATGGCCTGCTGCAATACCAGAACACTCCCGGGATTCATGCCGAGGGGATCGAACTCGAAATCAACGGCCGGCCCGCCAACTGGCTGGAAGCGACCGCCAGTTACGCGGTACAGCGGTCGCGCGATGACAACAGCATTCTGGAGAATTCACCGGACCACCTCGCCAAGCTCCACTTCGCCGTACCCCTGGGGCACAAATTCGACCTGAGCAGCGGGATGCAGTACGAATCCTCGCGCTGGACTCTGGCGGGAAACTCCCTAAAACCACTGTACCTGGCCGATTTCACGCTTACCTCCAAGCACTTGCTGCGAGACCTGGACGTCCGGCTGGGCATCCGCAACGCGTTCAACCGGAACTACTCGGACCCGATCGCGCTGAATCCGTCGGTGGACAGCATGCCGCAGCCCGGACGCACGTTCTTCGTGGAATTGATCGCGCACCGCCCGCAATGAACAGTCAAGCCCACGCCTTGGCGCGCGATTCCTCGCAGGCGGCGGCATCAAAAGGGAAGCAGAGTTCGTAGTGCCGATGCACGTCCTCTAAAACCGCATCCCAGGAATAGCGCCGCGAGCTTTCCCGTGCCATGCGCCGCATGTGCTCCAGAAGCTCCGGATCGCCGCGCAGAAATTCGATCGCTTCCGCGAACCCCTCCGCGCCCGTCGCAATCAGCCCGCTGTGACCGGGCGTCACCAGGAACTTCGGGCCGCCCTCGGCGGTTACCAGCGCCGGCACGCCGGACGCGAAAGACTCCAGCACCACATTTCCGAAAGTGTCCGTGTTCGAAGGAAATACGAAAACATCCATGGATGCATACGCCCGGGCCAGCTGTTCGCCGCGAAGCACGCCCGGCAGCTCCGCGCGTTTCATCGTCTGGCGGAGCCAGGGGCGTTCGCTGCCCTCGCCGACGATCAGGAAACGATAGTCGCTGGCGCCTCTGGACGCGAGAATCTCTTCGATTTGGGCCAGCAGCCGCACGTTTTTCTCGGGGCTCAACCTGCCTACATAACCGATCACAAACTGTTTATCTTGCCGAACTCTGCGAGACGGGGAGAAGAGCTTGGTGTCGATCCCGCGCATCATCAGGTAAGTGGGACGCTGAGTGCGCCGATGCAGCAGTTCCACCAGCTCGGGGTTGGGCGCAAACAGGAGACGAGCCAAGCGGTAGAAGCGCACGCATTGATCCAGCGCCGTGCGCTCCGCCCAGTGCCCCACTGACGAACGGGGCGAGTCCGGTAGAAATCGGAGAAACCTTTCGAGCCGGCGGGCGCCGAATTCATGCAGGTTGGTGTGCCAGGAGGCCACCAGGGGAACGTGCAGGTCGTACGCGAGGATGGCGCCCAGAATGCCCATGTCGCCCGGTCCGGTGATGTGAACCAGATCGGGCCGAAACTCCTCCATCGCCGCGCGCAAACTTTTGCGATGCCGGAGAAAGCGCAGGTCGATCGACAGATCGTGCTCCAAAGTCCAGCGCGGCCAGGCCCGTTTGAATTCCACCGTTGAAACGGAGCCCTCGTGAAACGTACGATCGGCGGGGCCCGCGTGCACCGATAGCAGCGGGAGGGAGAGCCGCTGCGCGAAACCCACAAACTCGCGGCTGGTCAAGGCCACGCCGTTGACCTCATGAAAGCTGTCAGTAAAGAAGGCGACCCGGCGTATCATAGCGCGACCTCCTCGGCGGGTAACAACTCGCGCAGCAGGCGTTGGAAAGGCGGTCCGGATAACAGCCGCATGGTTCCGACGAAGAAAACCACGGGAGCCGGTACTTTCTTCGAAAAGAGCTCGGTCAACGAGCGGACTTGATCGTCGTCACAGCGATAGAATACACGGTCGCTCCACAGCCTCCATCCCTTGACGTGCTGTTCGTGCGTCCTGAGCACGTCGAGCATGTTTTGAAAGATGCGAAGACCATAAGGCTCACGGTACTGCCTCAGGATCAATACATCACTCCAGCCGGCGCGGACTTCGTCGGCGAATTCGGCAAATGTGAAGGCATTGGTAAGGTTCAGCAGAGCGTTGGGTTCGGAGGCATGCCGGTCGCCGCCGGAGATCAGCGGTTTCCGAGCCGCGTCGGCCAGCGCGATCACGGCTCGATTCTCGCGCCAGGGCCGCAAACCATTCAGTTCCAGGGCGTGGAGGTACTCTTTGTACTCCAATAGGAATTCGTTGGCGTTGGCGTTGTGCGTCGCCTGGCCGATTCCCTTCTCATCCCAAAGCGGATGGTTCCACACCACCAGCGATCCCCTCTGGGCCGAGATTCCGGCAAGAACGGCGCGAAGAAACTCGGGACGGCTGTCTTCCTGATAGCGCGTCATCTCGCCGAAGAGCGCCCGGGCTTCGGCGGGAGGCAGGTTATGGATTCCCAGGTGAAAGAACGTGGAGCGAAATGGAACGGTCCATTCGACCGAAATCGGCGCCGCGCGGCATTCGTCCAATAGCTGTAGCTGTACTGGCGCCTCGATGTCGTCGTGATCGGTGAGCGACACCAGCGCATCCAGGTTCAGCTTCTCGATTTGCGACTTCTCGACGGTCCAGGCTTCGTGAGGGCCCAGCGGAGGAGTCCACCAGCCGCGGGAAAGGTCCAATGGCACGGTGTGGTTCTTGGCATATTGCCGTTCGCCTTTCCGTATCGCGGCCGCTAAAACCGGAACACCGGCGGCGGCGCGATAAATGAAGTCCAGGCGCTCCACCGAATGGAGCGTATGACTGTGAAGTGACACGCCGGTGCGAAAATTTCGAGCGGGCGAGTTGCGCCACTGCAGATGTACATGGAAGGGCATTAGACACTCTCCTCGAAGACCCAGGGAATGGGGGGTTGAACCGCTTCCGGTTGGTGTTCGAAAGTCAGGCGCAGAAACGATCTCGGGCGGTATTGAATACGGGTGGGGAGACCGCTGCCGTCGCCGGGTGCGTAGGTAGTCTGAAATTCGGAGCACCGAGCCCCAAGATGGTCGCGGATGAGTCCGGAAACCAGCAGTGGATTGTCCGGATGCCGTCGTGTTTCCAAGGTGTAGTTCTTGCCGTTGTGTGAAAACGTTTGCAGCCGTTCGGGCTCTTTGGCCAACCCGGCGTTGCGCATCGCATACAGAAAAGTGGTGCATTCGCCGGATTCGGCTTGGCGGGCGGGGCTCAAGGGGTCGCGGTGAATGGCTTCGGAAAGAATGGCTGAGGAATCCGTCCAGGCGCTGCCGGAGGGTAAATCGATTCGTTCCACCCAGGTACGCATCGCTCCGCTATTCACCTGGCCGCGCGCCATGATCGCCTGGGCGGACGGCTTGGAGGTTACGAAACTGGAGCGGGCTTCTTCGAAGCTCTTTTCGCGGGAGTCGGTCATAAAGCCGGCGAAATCGATTCGCGGCGGCTCCGCGCCCCGTTCAACCACAGCCTCTCGCCAGATGCCAAATCGATTCAAACCGCGCGCGCGCTCGGGCCAGGATCCGGCCGCGAACTGGAGAGCCACGGCGCCGGCGCGGAGCGCGTGCTCCGATTCCGAATTCGAGCCCAGCTCGATGGACGCATACGCGCCGCCCACATTCGATTTAGTCACCAGTGGCATTCCCAACAGCAACACGGTGGCGTCCACGCGGTAGCGGCGCGCGAACCGGTCGCCCAGGGAGAAGCCTCTCAGGAGTTCGGAAACCGCCGATGACGCGGCGGCGAGCGTCGGCCGGACGCACAAGCCGCCCAGCAGAACGCCGAGAATGCTACGACGGGAGAGCACCGGTCTGCCTCGCATGACCCAATCTGGCGCACTAAGGTTGAAATCCTGGTGTACGTCGCATGAATTTCAAATAAACAATTACCATATGAAATGTTTTGGAGGATTTTTGAAGCCGGCGAACGCGGCGATCAGGGCGGGCGCCTGCCGAAGGTCGTCCCAGATGGAATGCGCCCCGGGCCCGGCGATGAAGGCGCCGCGATGCATGGCCAGCACACTGAAGCGCGTGGCGAACACCGTATAAACCAGGGAGAGCAGTATTCCGGTTCCGGCATTGGGAGTTGCCGCCCAGGTGTGCACCAGCCACTCAGCCGGGTGCGCGACGCTGGCGGCGGCGCCGGCGCAAACCAGAGTGGTCCCCCAGGAGGGTTTACGGCGGAAGGCCTGGATCAGGGCGCCTTGAAATCCGGCCAGGGCAACCGTGAGGGCGATTTCGAGCAGACCGGTCCGAAGTGCCACCGCTTCGCCGGCCCGCCAGGAAACGGCGGCGAACAAAACCGCGCGGAAGCATCCGCTCAGAAGCGCCGTTTTCCAATTCCAACCCAGCAGAATACGTCCCGGAACGCGGGCGTTGGCCATTGACTCAACGTTATCTTGCGACCGGTTACAAACGGTTCACAATTGGAACAGGAGCCTATTACTGTCGGTTTCCTCACTTAGCCCGAGGCTCTCCCCGGTCGAGACCGAACTTGGGCTGGTGCGAAGTGCCTTCCACTTTGATGTGCAGAAAGGTGCCGGCGCCTTGCTTTTCGAAAAACGGATCAACGGGCACGAGCAGCCAGCGCTTCCAGCCGGTCACCAGCTCGGAAAGCTTGGCGTGGAGCGACAGAGCGCCATGAAAATCCACGGCGTCGTTTCCGAGATTGTAATCGCCACTCAATGCCACGGCGGCGCCGGGCACCTTAAAGGACAGAAGCCCAAAAGTCATGACTTCGCTCTCCAGACGGAAAGAACCTTGCATGTCGGACGCCACCTGGTCGATCTCCTGGTTCTTTGGCTGACCCTGGCCGTGGCGGCTGAGGGAGTCTATTTGAGCTTGAATCGTGGTGCGCAAAAACTTCGCATCCTCGAGCTCGAAGTCGCCTTCCAGAAATAACTTCTCTTTTACAGGACCGGTCAAAGGCGGGATCTTGATGGTAGCCCGCATATTAATCCAGCCTTCAAGGAAAGGCGGCCCCTTCACCGCAAGGCGCAACAAGTCCCGCATGTCGCCCTTGGGCATGGCAACCTTGAGTTCGATGCTTCGCCGAGCTTGCTTCTCGTGCTTGATCACCGTGCCGTTGGTAGTGAAGCTGGTGCTGCCCAGCCGGGCCGTCACCGGCTCCAGGATCGTGTTCCCATTCGCGCCATCCACGAGGGCGTCGAAGCGGGTGGTGAGTGGGACGGCTTTGCCGACTGCCTTCAGGCGGAAGTCAGGAACGGACGCCTGGCCTCGCACCCGGACAGCGTCCAGGGATCCTTCGAACGTTCCGGTGGACCCGAGCGTTCCGGCGATCGCGTTGAATACGCCCAGATCGGCCTGCTCGAAAACATAGTCGCCTTGGAGCCGCGTTTCGCCGGGATCCACAGCCACCCACGGTCCGAAGCTGCCTTGACTGGTGAGCGTTCCAGGCGGCCTGGGGATGGTGAGCGAGGCATCGTAATGCATGGGTGACCCGGTCCCGACCGATTTCAAATGCAACCGCGCGATGTTGAACTGTAGAGGCTTCTTGCCGGCATCCTTGGGAGCCAGCACCAGCACGGCATCGCGAATCTGAACGTCCTCGAGATGCACGTCCAAGGGCTCGGAGGTCGCGATGCCGCGCGCGCCCGGTGCGTTCGATGGGGACCCGGCGGCTTGCGGCGGTATGTTGATGCGCATGCCTTGGATCAAGACGGATGGAACCGTTTTATCCTTGGCGGTTAGGGTTCCAAGGTCCACCGTGAAATACGCCTTCTGAATCGTAAACAGGGGTGGAAGGTTGCGCGCGCCGGCGAAATACATCGAAAGGCCGTCCGCTTCGACGCCCAGCATGACACCTCGGCCGCGCCGCAAGAGGATATCCAGAGTCGACATCTTGGGAGGAGTGATATGCAACGCCGCCAACTCGACATCGCTATGGAAGCGCTGGCTGAGGTAACGGAAGGCTTGTTCCCGCAGAATCGGCTCAAAGCGCCGGGCCAAGATCGCGGCCGCGACGAATGCAGCCAGAACGGCCAGCCCCAGGACCGCCCCGCCGGCCAGCCAATACTTTGCGCGTTTGGTCACATCGAAAAGTGGACGTGCGGACAGGGAACGTTCCGGCGAAGGTAAGAATAACAAATTCGCGGGCGCCCTCCCAACTGTTCAGGCCGGGATATCCCTCGGCTTGTCGAAGCCTTAATCCCTAAGATCAGTTTGGCCGACGCCGATAGGAAAGACAGGGAGGCGATGCGCGTCCGTTCATCGACCAGGGATGAAGGTAAGCAATCCTAGCGGGAGAGCCATTTCTCAATCGAGCAAGGGGACTGGACTCTCAGCTGGCGGCGGGCCGCGTACGGCGGGCAGGGCGGCGTCATCGTCGGGCGGCGGCGATCAACTCGATCTTTCGAGTCTTAGCATGTACTTATCGGGAAGTCCGGCGCATGTGGCCAAGCTCTCCGACTTAACCTCGGCGGTTTCGAGGGGACAGTACCACGTGGCCGCTGCGGCGGTGAGCGCGGGCATTATCCAGGATCGGCTGGCCGCGAGTGGCGTCGGGTTGGGTTGAAGATAACGTGAACAGTCCGCAAACCAGGACACAGATCGAGAAGGCGCGTGAGGCCAGGCGGCGCATCGAAAAGGTGTGCGATCGATTGCAGCGTCCGGGCGCGGAAGCGTTCGACGCTTGTGCCGCGGATCTGGGCCGGGCCATTGAATGCCTGGAGAGCCTCGAGGCTGGGTTGGCGGCGTCTCCAGGCGAGCGGTCGAAACGGGGGGAGGTAGCTTTGGAGATCGTGGGGCTGGGGCGGGAAGTAGGCCGGGCGCAGGCGCTGCTGGCGGGCGCTGGCAGGTTCCTGGCCGGCTGGGCGCGTTTGATGGACACTTCGCCCGAAGCCGCGGTCACGAGCTACACGGCATCAGGAAAACCGCGAGTGGCGATTCCGATCGACCGGGGGAAGGTGGCGATGGATGGGTAATCTCATGGCTTCGTTGCTGAACAGCGCCGGCGCCCTCAGCGTATATGAGCAGGCCCTGACGGTCACGGAAAATAACGTCGTGAACGCGAACACGCCCGGGTACGCCAAGCAGACCATGACGTTCGAGGCGCAGCCTTTCGATCTCACGGTGGGGCTGGCCGGAGGAGTGATGGCGGGTCCGGTACAAAGCTCCCGCGACGCGCTGGCCGAGCAGGCGGTCAGGAATCAGCAGACCGCGGTGAACTATTACCAGCAAAAGGTAACGGATCTGACGCCGGTGGAAAGCTACTTCCCTACCTCCGGCACCTCCGGCATCGCGCCCGACATCAGCCAGTTTTTTGCGGATGCTTCGGCGCTGAGCGTGAATCCGAACGACACGGTTGCGCGCCAGACGCTGCTGAACGACGCGGCCACGGTGGCGCAAGACTTCAACTACGCCGCCAACGGCGTGCAGACGCAATCCAGCACTATCAATCAGCAGGCCAGCAGCACCGTGGCCAGCATCAATCAATTGGCGGGCACCATTGCCAGCATCAACGGGGATGATCGCGTGGACGCCACCGGAACGGTGAATGCGGGCGTGGACGCCCAGCTCAACTCCACGCTGGAACAGCTATCGCAGCTGGTGAATTTCACCTCCCTCCAGCAGCCCGACGGATCCGTGACAATCTACCTGGGGGGCCAGACGCCGCTGGTGGTGGGGAACCAGACCTTTAACATTCAGAGCAATTCCGCCAATTCCCAAACCGCCATTCTGAACAGCACCGGCGCCGACATAACCAGCCAGATCACAGGCGGACAACTGGGCGCGTTGATCGACGACAACAACAACGTCCTGCCGTCCTATCTCGCCAATCTGAACACGCTGGCCCAGAGCTTCGCGGATCAGGTGAACACCACGCTCGACAATGGCATCGATCAGAATGGCGCGACGCCCTCGACGGATTTGTACACCTACAACGCCACCACGGGAGCGGCGCTGACGCTGGCCACCAATCCACTGACGCCGGACCAGATCGCCGCGGCTTTGCCCGGCGCGCCGGGTGGAAATGGCAACGCGCTCAACCTGGCGAATCTCGCCAACGCCCAAGCCGTCAACGGATACACCTTCGCGCAGTTCTATGGCAACATCGGCGGCGAGGTCGGCAACGATGTGGCCTCCGCGACCAGTTCGCAATCCACTCAGGAATCGCTGCTCAACCAGGCTCAGTCGACGCGCCAGCAGGTTTCGGGAGTGAATTTGGACGAGGAAGCCGAGAACCTGATGGAATACCAGCGTTCCTACGAAGCTATCTCCAAAATGATCAGCACCGTGAACGACTTGACGGACACATTAATGAATATGGTGGGAGTGGTTACCACATGATCAGCTCGCTCGATCCCGCTGCTCAAAGTTTTCTGGCCGGCCTCGGCCAGATCCAGCAGAACCTCGATACCGCCCAAGCGCAACTTACCACCGGTCTCGCGATCAACAACGATTCCGACGCGCCCGACCAGATCGCGGATCTGTGGCAAACGCGCTCCAATTTGGACCAGGTGGACCAGATCAGCTCCAACCTCGGCCAGGTTCAGACGGAAGTGAACACCGGCGAGAGCGTGCTCGAAAGCGCCGTTACTCTGGTGCAGCAAGCCGAGACGCTGGGCGCCCAGGGTGCGAGCGACACGGTGGATGTCAATACGCGCCAGGATCTGGCCGAGTCCTTGGGCTCCGTTCTGCAGCAATTGGTCGCGGTGGCCAACACCCAGGTGGCGGGGCGTTACATCTTCTCCGGCGATGACGATCAGCAGGCGCCTTACAGCATTGACCTGACGCAAGCCAATCCAGTGAGCGCTTACCAGGGCACGGCTTCCACCCGCCAGATCCAGGGGGCCGACGGCTCCACTTTTCCGGTAGGATTAACCGCCCAGCAGATTTTCGACAGCTCCGATGCGACCACTAATGTGTTTTCGTCGATCAGCAGCCTGATAAGCGCTTTGCAGAGTAACAATGACGCCGGCATCACAGCCGCTCTCGGCAACGTCCAAACCTCGGATACGTATCTCAACCAGCAGCTGGCCTTCTACGGAACCACGCAGGATCGGGTGCAGAGCGGGATCACCTTCGCGCAAAACTATACCACGCAGCTTCAAACTCAATTGAGCGGAATTGAAGACGCTAACGCAGCCCAGGCAGCCACCGAACTCACCCAGGCGCAGACCCAGTTTCAGGCGGCGCTTGAGTCGCGCGCGCAGATCCCGAATACCAGCCTATTCAACTATCTAGGATGACCCGCCAGCCGGCGATTCCGGCTCCACGACCTCGGCAGCCAGCGCACCGTTAGCAAGCAAAACTCGAATGCGGGAACCCGCCGGAGCTTGCGCCGGTTCCTTCACCACGCTGCCCGCGCCGTTCGTCACGATCGCGTAACCGCGCTGCAGAATCTTCAGCGGGCTCAATTGGGTCAAGTGGGCAAGCGCCTGCTCCAGACGTCCACGCGCGCCGGCCAGCCGCAGCCGCGCCAGCTGGATCATAGCCGTTTCCGCGGACTCCGCGCGGCGGCGGGCTTGGGCGAAACGCAGGCGCAGATCCAGATTGCGGAGGCGCGCGGCCAGCGCATCCCGGCGCTTCAGATCCACGGACAGCCGGGCGGCCATGCGGTCCCGCAGGCGATACTCCAGCTCATCGATACGCTGGGCGGCCCGTCCGATGCCGCGATGCAGGATCGCCGCGGCGCGCTCAATGCCCTGTTGATGCAGCCGGCGGAGGGCCATGGCCAGCCGATACCTTACGAATTGCGCCATCCGGTGCTCGCTAGAGGTGAGCTGATCGAGAAGCTGATCGCGCGTGCAGATCACCAGTTCGGCCGCGGCGGATGGAGTGGGGACGCGCAGGTCGGCGACGAAATCGGCGATCGTAAAATCGGTCTCGTGGCCTATGGCGGAAATTACCGGGACGCGCGAGGCCGCGATGGCTCTGGCGACGTCCTCTGCGTTGAAGGTCCACAGATCCTCGAGCGAACCTCCGCCCCGAGCCAGGATCACGACGTCTGGCCAGCCTGACTGGCTGAAGTATTCCAGCGCCCTCACCACCGCCTCAACCGACCCGTCGCCTTGCACCAGCGCCGGGTACACGCGCAGGTGCAAACCCGGAAAACGGCGCGACAGGATCTCGGTAATGTCGCGGATCACTGCGCCGGTGGGCGAGGTGACGATCCCGATTCTGCGCGGCAGCCGTGGAAGAGGCCGCTTGCGCGCGGCTTCGAACAGTCCGTCGGCCGCCAGTTTTTTCTTGAGCTGCTCGAAGGCGAACTGCAGCGCGCCGTGACCCTGCGGCTCGAGCGCTTCCACCAGAAGCTGATATTCGCCGCGCGCTTCATAGACGTCGATGTGCCCGCGCGCCAGCACCGCGACGCCGTCCCGCGGCTTGAATTTCAGGTAGCGGAGCGAGGTTCGGAAGCAGACACAGCGCAACTGCGCGTCGTGGTCCTTGAGCGTGAAGTAGCAGTGCCCGCTCGAGGCGGTCTTCGAGCCTGAAATCTCGCCCGCCACCCAGATATCGTCGAACTGCGATTCCAGCAGGCCGCGAATGGATGCGTTCAACTCCGCGACGGTATAGGTCTTACGCACCGGGCCCCAGGCTAGCGCCAACTGTTCCATCTGAACCGATGGTAAGCCAAGCACCGCCAGTATTGCGGGCTATCCTATGCGGGCACGCCAAGGGTACAACTACTGGACAACAGCGGAATAAGAAAGTATTTGTTTAAAGGATCTGGCCTGAGCACCGATGGAAGACTGACGGAGTTGAATGCGATGCTGACGCCTAAAGTTCTATGGATCGCCGATCGGGCCAGTGACGTGGTGGACCAGTTTCGATTTTCGCTAACGCAAGTGGAAAGTCCGCTGGAAGCGTTGAGACTACTCCGGGAGGAGGACTATGACGTAGTGTTCATCAGCCTTCCGCTGCCGGAGTGGACCACGGTGGCGAACCTGCTTGAGGAGCTGCAGCAAGCGCGGCCCGCCACGCCCATTGTGATCCACGGGCCCCAGGCAACGGCAACGGAAGTGGTGCGTTGGATGCGGCTGGGCGCATTCCATGTTCTTACGCATCCGAACGCCACCAGCCTGCTCTATTTCGCCGCCAAATCGAAATGGGCGGAAACGGCGGCACATACGGACGCGGCAGAGCAAGAGCCGTGGCGGCAGTTGTTGATCGGCGAAAGTCAGGCCATCGAGCAGATCGCCACCCGGATACGGCTGGTGGCGCCGCGTCGAACCACGGTGTTGATCACGGGCGAAACAGGCACCGGCAAGGAAGTGGTGGCAAGATCCATTCACGCCGCCAGCGACCGCGCGCACCTTCCCATGGTATCGGTGAATTGCAGCGCGCTTCCGGAGGCGCTGCTCGAAGCCGAGCTGTTCGGTCATGTGAAAGGGGCGTTCACGGGCGCGACCAATCATCGGATCGGACGCTTCGAGCAGGCCCACCGCGGAACCATTTTCCTGGATGAGATCGGCGACATGCCACTCAACTTGCAGGCGAAA
The DNA here is from genome assembly GCA_963786745.1 of Terriglobia bacterium. Lineage (GTDB taxonomy): Bacteria > Acidobacteriota > Terriglobia > Bryobacterales > Bryobacteraceae > Palsa-89. Next base: position 94,080 of record CAWBAE010000002.1, read on the forward strand.
TTCCTGCGTGTGCTTCAGGAGCGCGAGTTCCAGAGGCTGGGCAGTTCGGAAACGATTCACGTGGATGTGCGGGTCATCGCGGCCACGCACGCCGATCTGTCCGGTTTGATCGAAGAAGGCAAGTTCCGCGATGATTTGTACTACCGGCTGAACGTCGTTCCCATCCCCATCCCGCCGCTCAGAGAGCGCAACTGCGACGTCCGTTTCCTGGTGACGCATTTCATGGCGAAAACCTGCCGGGAAGAAGCCATTCCGGCCAAGCAGATTTCCCGGGAAACCCTGGACCGGTTGGCGGCGCATGATTGGCCGGGTAATGTGCGGCAACTCGAGAACACCGTGGAGCAAGCTATTGTGCTGAGCGGAGACCGGCGCTGTCTGTATCCGGCCGATTTCGCGCTTCCGGCGCGCAAGCATCCCATGCCGCTCCCCGCGGGCGCCCAGCAGTTTATCGCGGTGCCGGATCAAGGGCTGGATTTCGAACGCACCGTCGGGAACATCGAATTGAATATCCTGGAGCAGGCGTTGAAGAAAACCGGCGGGAATAAGAAGCTGGCCGCCGAGATGCTCGGGCTGAAGCGCACCACGCTTTCGGCCAAGCTCAAGAGCCTGGCTGCGGCGAACGCGGCTGGTTAGCCGCGGTCTCTACCTCGGTGGCCCGGACGATAAAACGCTTGGGCGCCGATCCCACGTAGTAAAAGGGGTAGCAGGTGACCAGTGTCAGGGTTTCACCTCCGGACGCATTCAGAACGCTGACGTCCCGCGGTCCGACAATCCGGGTGGACTCGACCCTATAGCTGTACGTGCCTTGCTCGGTCTGAAGGTGAATCACGTCGTCCTTCCGGATGTTGCGGAGCCCGCGGAAGAAGGTATCCCGATGCCCCGCCAGCGCGACGTTGCCGAGTACGCCTGGCAGAGCCGTGCCGGGAATGTGTCCCACGGCCCGGCTCAAGGTCTGCTCATTGGCGCCCTCCCGAACCATCGCGCTCATCTTCAGCCGGGGGATCTCGAGACGCCCGATAATTTCCAAGGTCCGGCGCGGCCGGTTAGCGGGAAGCGGCTCGAACTTAGGCAGAGCCTCGGGCGCCTCCACTTTTGCAGCTGTTGCCGAGCGTCCGGCCCACAACCAATGCGCTTCGTCGGCGATAAATCCAGGAATGGTTGGGGAGAGCCCTCTGAGCGTTTGATCGAAGGACCAATCCGCATAGGATTGATAGAGCAACGCGCCAGTGTTCACCCACACGAAATAGTCCAGCGCTATTAGGCCGAACAACAGAAGCACCCATTCAAGCGCTCGCAGCCGCCGCGGCGCCGGGTCTTCCTCCGGGCTCCAATGTACGCGCGCCTTCATGGCTTTCCTTTCGCCTCCGCCGAGTCGGCCGCAGGCAAGAGGTAACGGGTGCGCGTTCGCACTACCAACTTTCCTCCATTGGGTCCGGTGGCTGTCACTTTAATGTGACGCTCCGGTTTGCCTTCGAGCTCGGGAACGTACCCGATGGTATAGCGAGTCCGGATGTCTTTAGCGATCTGCTCGCAGATCGGAAAGATCCTGTCCAGATCCTTGGGGAAGTAGACCACGCCGCCGCTGACGTGCGCCAGCTTTTCTAGCACGCCAGGATTCGCCTCCGGATCCTCCTCATCGAAGATTCCGATCGTGTAAATGGTGGTGAGCGACTGCAGCACATCCTTCATCACATCCGCCAGCGTGTGTTTGCTGACATTATCTCCGCCATCGCTGATCACCACCAGGGTCTTCTTGTCGCGCCGCCCCATATCGAGATGATGCAGCGCCAGTTCGATGGCGTCGTACAGAGCGGTTCTGCCTTCCGGCGTCCCCCGCCAGAGCGCGGCGCGCAATTGCTGGATATTGTCGGAAAACGGCACGGCATCGGGAAGGCCACGCCGGGCTCGCTCGTTGAAATTCACCACGAACATCTCATCCTGCGGATTGCTGCCCTGAATAAACGCCAGCGCGGCGGTAAGAATCTCGGGACGTTTGGGCCGCATGCTTCCGCTTTCATCCACTACTATTCCCACCGTCACCGGGATATCGGCATTCGCAAATTGCGAGATGGATTGCGGCTTTCCATTTTCATAAACCTTGAAGTTGTCCTTCGTCAAACCCGTAACGAAGCCGCCCTGGGGGTCTTTGACGCTGACATCCAGAAGAACCAGCCGCGAAGTGGTCCGGATGACGTAATCTTCGCCAATGTCGCTTTTGGCTGGATCCTTCAATTGCTGCCAGCCAAAAGCGATGGAACCGGCGATCACGCTTGCAATCACTAGCCGAGTTCCGCGGCATCCTGTCATGGCTATTTTAATTAGACCATGCGAAACGCGCGGATCAGCGCGAACATGCCCAGCGAGAGCACGCCCGCCAGTCCGATCCAGGGATACGGGCTGGCAGTTTTAGGCAGTTCCTGGGGAGCCGGCGGCGGGGGCTCGGGAGCCGGGGCAGCTTCGGGAGCCGGGGGAGGCGTGTTCTGCGCTACCTCGGTCGGCTCGGGCGCCGGCGTTGTGGTCACCGGAGCGGTAGTCATTTCTTGAGTAGTTTGGGCTTCGGTGGTAGGAACGGGAGCTTTCGCAACCGCCGCGATCTGCGTGGCAGCCGACTTCGGATAAGCGAACTCCTGGCCGAAATTGTCGCCCGGGTAGAACCATGCTCTCAGAGCCTTGGGTTGTCCGGGAGGCGTTTCCCAAAACGTGAATACCGTCTTGCCGGTCGGCTGGAGACGAAGGTTCGGGATAGCCAAAATTGTGGTGATGAGGTGCGTCTCATCCCCGTTGAAAATCTGGACGATGTGACGGTCCGACGGGGAATCCAGCAACTTGATGACGTATTTGCCGGGAGGCAGCACTTGGTTCGGAACTTGGATGGCTTCGTTCACGGTCAAGATGGTTCTCTTGTCCCATTCATCCGCTCGAGCGGTGGCCGAAAGCGCAATCCCTAGCAGCCCGACAGATGCAACTGTAAGAGCTAAACGGTTCATATCAACTCAACTCCTTTAAGTGTGAAATTCCTGTTGTAACGTGCCGATTCGCGATCCACGTCCACGCAACCACAACAAGAACCGGGTCTCGAGGATTGAGGCATGGTCGCAACCATACCGGAGTAGACGCAGCTTCCATACCAAAGCGGAAGTCTTTCGCGTTCAACCTTTTGTGTTTACCGACGGGGTGTCACGCAGAAAGATTTACAGCGCTTCGAGTCAACCCATCGACACTTTTACCGCTGTAGCGGATCTTCTATCCAGGGCGGAGTGGCTTCTATGAGAGAGCCGAGCTGGGGCTCTAATTGCGACATTTTTTCCCTCATTTGCCATGCGATACGGCGGTAACTGAAGTGTCCTTTGACGCCTGATCGCACGCGGCAGATGTATTCGGCTTCCGCGAAGTCCATCTTAAATAGAAATCGGGAGTTGGTAGCGAACGGAAGCAGGTATTGCGCTCCCGGCTGAGGTAACGCGGTTACAACGTTACACGCTTCGACCAGCAATTGATTGTACAAACCGTCGAGATTTGCGCTCGAAATTGCTTCAGGTGTCGAAAATCCAAGATGAGCGGAGTAAGCTTGGCGGAATTGCTGGCAGCGGCGATGCCGGTGCAGATCCCGGAAAGCGCCGATGTCCATCACGATGTCGTAGACGTAGGGAGCGCCGCGAAAAGCGCGGGGCAATTCGTCGCGGCTGGCCCTCGTGCGCAGCGCGACTTCGATGACCTCGTTCTTCTGGCGATCGCTCCAGGAGCGGGCCAGTTCGTACAGGCTGCGATAGGACCTGTCGGTAACCGGATAGAGCAGCGTGGCGACGATGTCCGCCAAAGTGTCGGCGGGCTTCAAAAGATCCACGGCTTCGGGCAACGCGGGCTCCTCTGGCGTCAAGTTCTGGCTGGCCCATAGGCGTAAATCTTCCCGGCTCCGGGCGTGATGTTCATCCGGATCGACGTGCCGGGCCAGCGTGGGCGCAACCGCTCCGGCGGTATCTTCGGGATTCCAGCGACACGACGGCTCCGCCGCGCAAGCCGCCGCAATCTCTCCGGCCAGATCGCGCACTTCCTGAAATTCCGAAGCTTTCATGCGGCGAATCTGCCGCTCCAGCGTTCGGATGCTGGTTACTTGTCCGACGCCGGTGGGGACGCCCAGCCATAACAGGTAGCGGGCGACATCGAAGGCGCGCGCTTTGATATTGCGCTGGTAAACCTCCGGCTTCATGGACTCGGGCCGCGGCAATTGATCCCGCAAATAGTCGCAAACCTTGGCGTGCACCTGGTTGTAGCCAGCCAGCAAGTTTCGCGAGGTCTGCTCATACAAAGATGCCTGCGCCGCGTCGAACTCCGGAGGCGTGATGAAGCCCGATCGCGAGAAATCCTGATAGCGCGAGGAGCGCGCTTGCCCATCCCACAATGGCTCGTCTTCGGCTTCGATCGCGGCCAGCTCCGAAATGCCTTCCAGACAGATCACGACGTGGCCGAGATCCGCGATGGAGGCGTGGCCATACTGGAAATAGAAGCTCTCGAGAAACTTCGCGGAATCGTGCGTCCGGACCCATTCGATGGAGTCCCGAATGGAATCCGGCGAACGGCTGTAGCGCGCCAGCGCGTAGGCGCATTTTTCGGGCGGCATGGGCGAAAGCGTGAGCACACGCGATGGCTTCGCGGTGGAAGAACTGACCGGAATATCGAGGCTCGCAGAAGTATCGGGCATGGAATCCTACCCCTTGAACTCGCCCGCCAGGCGGCTGGCCAGGGGGCGCGTCTGGCCGGCGTATTTGTTGCCGGCTTTTTTTCGATACGGCATCGAGGACGGCGAAGATAATTGCTCGAACGTGAACGAGCAGATCCGCATGCCCGGATAGAGCGCCACCGGCATGCGCCCCAGATTGCTCAGCTCCAGCGTGGCTTTACCGGACCATCCGGGATCGAACAACCCCGCGGTTCCGTGCACGATGATACCGATGCGTCCCAGGCTGGATCGTCCTTCCAGGCGTCCCAGAACTTCGTCGTCCAGTTCCAGCGTCTCTTCGGTAATGGCCAGCACGAACTCGCGCGGCTGCAGAATGAACGAATCGCCGGGCGCTACTTGGACGCTCTCCATGATGCCTTCGATACCCTTGTGATCCCGGAGATCGATATAGGCGTGCCGGCTGTGTTCGAAAACATTGAACTCACCGCCCAGCCTGAAATCCACCGAGCAGCTTCCAAACTGCTCGGGTGGCAGCGCGGGCGAGATTTTTATTTTCCCGAGTTCGAGGTAGCGCTTGATGTCCACGTCGGACAGCACCATAGAGCTTCAAAGTACCATAGACCATGCAATCAAAAGCCGCCTCTCGAAGAGATTTCCTGGCCCTGAGCTTGGGCGCGGCCGCCGCGCTCAGACCCGCTCGCGCGCAGACGTCCGATCCGGCTGGATGGACATTGAAGGACGCCGGGGATCAGTTACGTCGCAAGGCCGTGTCGCCGGTGGATCTTACCGAAGCTTGCTTGAAGCGGATCGAGCAATACAATCCGGCGCTCAAGGCTTTCATCACAGTCACGCGGGAGCAGGCGCTAGCCGCCGCGCACGAAATCGCGGCCGAGCACCAGCGCGGAAAGTGGCGAGGGCCGCTGCACGGCATCCCGATTGCCTTGAAGGACAACATCGATACCGCGGGCGTTCGGACCACCGGCGCTAGCGAGTTGTTCAAGGATCGGATTCCCACCGAAGACGCCGAAGTGGCGCGGCGTCTCAAAAATGCCGGAGCCATTATTCTGGGCAAACTGAACATGCATGAATTCGCGTATGGAACCACATCGGCGGTCACGTATTTCGGTGCGGTCCACAATCCCTGGGCGCTGGACCGGATTTCGGGCGGGTCGTCGGGTGGTTCGGCTGCTGCGACTGCCGCTGATCTTTGCCTCGGATCGCTAGGCACCGACACCGGCGGGTCCGTTCGCATTCCGGCGTCCTATTGCGGAGTGGTCGGATTCAAGCCCACCTATGGCCGTGTGAGCTGCCGCGGCGTGATTCCACTTTCCTGGTCGCTCGATCACGTAGGTCCCATATGCAAAACCGTCGAGGACGCCGCTCTGATGCTGGATGCGATCGCCGGCTATGACGACGCCGACCCCACCACGGGGGACACTCCCGTTTTAAGTTATGCGAAGTCTATCCATATGTCGGTGTCCAGGCTGCGGCTGGGAATCGTGCGTGCGCCGTTCTTCGAAGGCCTGGATCCGGACGTTCAAAAGGCGCTGGACATCGCCATCGAAACGCTTCGAAAATATGTGGCCAGCGTGGCGGATGTGACGCTTCCCACCGCGGCGGGTTTGAATGTGATCGGCCCGGAGGCTTATGCGTACCACGCCAAATGGATCACCGCTTCCGCAGGGATGTATCAGCCGGCCACGCGCGCGATCCTCGAAAGATCGGCAGACCTGAAAGCGCCCGCCTACGCAGCCGCGTTGCGCCAAGTCTTTCAACTGCGCCGCGACGTCAAGAAGGTGTTCGCGAACGTGGATCTGTTGATCACGCCCACCATGCCGGCCCCGCCGGTCACCATCGAACAGAGCGCCACTCAAAGCGCCACCACCCGCAATACGGCGCCCTTCGACGTTTTCGGCTTGCCGACGATATCGTTGCCCTGCGGCTTCACCGGCTCGGGACTGCCTATCGGCTTGCAAATCAGCGGCGCACCATTCGCCGAGAACAACGTTCTGGCGCTGGCGCATGCCTACGAACAGGCCACCGAATGGCATACGCGGCGGCCCAGCTTGAATCCAGCGTGAGTTTCGCGGCATTTGTGATATTCTGCATGTCAAGCAAATCGCACTCCTGAACTCTGGAGAAACATGGATCTGACTCGGAAAAAGTCGCTGGCGTCTCTGCTCAACCAAGCCAGCCGTAGCGACCTCAAACGTACCTTAACAGCGAGAAGCCTGATCGCCTTGGGAATTGGCGCTATTATCGGCGCCGGGCTTTTCGTCCGCACCGCCGCGGCATCCGCCGAAGCCGCCGGACCGTCGGTGATCCTTTCCTTTATCGTGGGGGCGATCGGCTGCACCTTTGCGGGCCTCTGCTACGCCGAATTCGCGGCAATGATCCCTATCGCGGGAAGCGCTTATACGTATTCATACACAACCATGGGCGAATTCGCGGCCTGGACCATCGGCTGGGCGTTGATCCTCGAATACGCCATGGGAGCCGCGACGGTGGCGATTTCCTGGAGCGAGTATCTGAACAAGCTGGTGGGCGGCGCGATTCCGTATGAGTGGTGTCACTCGCCGATGCAGGTGTCGGATGCCGGAGTTCACGGCATTCTGAATGCACCCGCCTTGATTATCCTGCTCGTCCTCACAGCGCTGCTGGTGAAGGGCACGCAGGAGTCGGCCAGTGTCAACGCCATCATCGTGGCTGTGAAGGTGACCATTGTCATCGTTTTCATCGTGCTCGGTTGGCGCTTCATCAATCCTGCCAATCACACGCCTTTCTTCATCCCCGCGGGCACCCCGGGTCACTTAGGCGTCATGCAGCACGGGTTCGGCGGAATGCTGCGTGGCGCGGGCATCGTGTTCTTCGCTTTCATCGGTTTCGATGCGGTGTCCACGGCGGCGCAGGAAACCAAAGATCCGGGACGCGATATGCCCAAGGGGATCCTGGGTTCGCTGGCCATCTGCACGGTGCTTTATATCCTTTTCGGATTTGTGCTCACGGGCATCGGCAACTGGACCGAATTCGCCAAGGCGGGCAAGGAAGCGTCGGTGGCTTATGCGATCCAGAACCACATGCCTGGTTTCGGGTGGCTGGCCACGGCGGTGACGGTGGCGATCCTGTTTGGATTCTCTTCCGTCATTCTGGTGATGTTGCTGGGGCAAAGCCGCGTGTTCTATTCGATGGCAACCGACGGATTGCTGCCTAAACTTTTTTCGGATGTGCACAAGAAGTTTTGCACTCCCTACAAATGCAACATCACCTTGTTCTTCTTTGTAGGCGCTCTGGCGGGATTGCTCCCTGGAGAATTGTTGGGTGATCTAACATCCATCGGAACGTTGTTCGCCTTCGTGCTGGTGTCCATCGGCATTTGGATCATGCGGCGCAAAGAGCCGGGTCTGCATCGGCCGTTTCGCGCGCCCTTCGTCCCGGTCGTGCCGATCCTGGGCGCGATTGTGTGCACCACCATGATCGTTTCGCTGGACGGCTACACGCAGCTCACCGCGCTCGGTTGGATGCTGGCCGGCTTCGTCGTGTACTTTACCTACAGCCGAAACCACAGCAAGCTCAATGGCGGCGATCCGGAAATGGCCGAGGCGGCGGCTCTCGACGCAGCCAAATAGCGACCCCTTAGAGCGCCAGGGCGCGGGTGTATACTCGATGAGCTTAGGTATCAGAAATGGAGATACTGGCTCATATGACCCTTCGAGCGGAAGCCCTGTTGCTGCTTGCGAGTGCGCTGGGATTATCGGCGGCTCCGGACGGCTCTGATCTCTACGTCAAGAACTGCGCGATTTGCCATGAGGCTATTTCGCCGCCCAATCAGAATCACACAGTGCTGGGCGCCATGGGGGCCGAGCACATCGTGTACGCCCTCACCTCCGGCCCGATGCGCGTTCAAGGCGCGAGGCTCACTGGTGCGGACCGCGCGGCGATAGCGGAATATCTCGCCGGCAAATCCGTCGAGAGCAAACCGGCATCGGCCGGCCTGTGTTCAGGAGCCCCGCCGGCGAGTTTCTCAGGACCGCAATGGAACGGATGGGGGGTGGACCTCGACAACAGCCGATTCCAGCCCGCCGATGCGGCCGGCTTGTCAGCCGATCAGGTTCCGAAGCTGAAGCTGAAATGGGCGTTCGCATTTCCGGCAGCCATTGGCGCTTATTCGCAGCCGGTGGTTGCGGGCGGCCGGGTGTTTCTTGGTAGCGCCAGCGGAACCGTTTATTCGCTCGACGCCGCGACAGGCTGCACCTACTGGACCTTTGAAGCGCCCGCGGGCGTCCGCACCGCGATCACCATTGGACCGGGTGGAGTCGCTTACTTCGGGGATTTGCATGCCACGGTCTACGCGCTCGACGCCGCCACTGGAAAAATGATCTGGAAGACGCTGGTGGAAGAGCACCCCTACGCGCGCGTCACCGGCGCTCCCAAGCTTTACGAAGGCCGCTTGTACGTTCCGGTGGCATCCCGTGATGAATGGATCTCGATGGATCCCAGGTTCGAATGCTGCAAGTTCCGCGGAAGCGTGGTCGCGCTGGAGGCGAAAACGGGCAAGCAAATCTGGAAGACCTACACGATCTCGGAGCCGGCCAAGCCCACCGGCAAGAGCAAAGCCGGGACCCAGCTTTGGGGACCCTCCGGCGTAGGCGTGTGGAGTTCGCCCACTATCGACGCGAAGCGCAAGTTGCTTTATGTAGGCACCGGCGACGGCTACTCCGATCCAGCGCCGCCCACAAGCGACGCCATTCTGGCGCTCAGCCTGGCTACCGGCAAAATCGCATGGGCGCGCCAGATCACCGAAGGAGACGCGTTCAACGGCAACTGCATCACCGCGAATCCGCTGACATGTCCGGGCAAAATGGGGCCCGATTCCGACTTCGGATCTTCACCCATCCTGCGCAATCTGCCGAGCGGACGGAGCCTGGTGATCGCGGGCCAAAAATCGGGCGTGGTTCACGCGCTGGATCCGGACAAGAAAGGCGAAATCGTGTGGCAGACCAGGGTTGGCAAAGGGGGAATGCTGGGCGGAATCCAGTGGGGACCGGCAGCCGATTCCGAAGTGGTCTATGCGGCTCTTTCGGACATCAACTTGCTCCCAGGAGTTGGCGGTCTGAAACCTGACCCGAAGGCCGGAGGAGGCCTCTTCGCTATTCAAATCGCGACTGGTGAAAAGCTGTGGGGCGTTCTACCGCCGCAGGACGATTGCAAAACGGAGCCCTGCAGTCCGGCTCAGTCGGCCGCGGTGAGCGTGATTCCCGGCGCGGTATTTTCAGGCTCCCTAGATGGGCACTTGCGCGCTTATTCCACCAAGGATGGCAAAATCCTTTGGGACTACGACACGGCGCACGAATATGAGGCCGTCAATAAGGTGGCGGCGCACGGCGGATCGCTCGACGGCGCGGGACCTGCAATTGCCGGCGGAATGGTGTTCGTAAACTCGGGTTACGGCTATTTCAATGTGATGCCCGGGAATGTCCTGCTCGCGTTCGGCGTCGAGTAGCCCGCGCCAGACCTCGTACAGACACTGTTCGCGTGACAGCTGAAACCGCCTTCAGGCTGGCTCTCGTACGGCCGAGGCTACCGCAACCTGAACGGCGATCCGGAGTCGGCTTGCGCAGCCTCCCTGGATGCCGCAAAGTAGCGCACCGATCCGCAAGAACTCAAGGACATCCACCTTGGTTCCGGCGCGGAATCAATTTCCGTTAGTTAGGAACAAGGCGTGATATACTCCCAATGAAACTAAACCTGCGTGGGCATTCGTTCAGCTTTTTATCTTTTGGTTTTCTGCGTTTTGCCGGCATTTTGCCAGAATACGAAGATTACTCTCAGCCAGAACTGGATTACCGTAGGCGGTGCCGAGCCGGTTCAGATCACGTTTGTTTCTCCGTCCTCGAACACATACCAGCTGCTCGCGTCAGGGGTGGTCGCGGTCGCTTGGAACGGAACGCTGTTACCCCTACAACTCGTTCTGAACGACACCGCCCAGTTCACCGTACCTTCCACGCTACGCGTCCCTGGTTTGGTTGAGTTCGTTCTTTGGGACACGGAAACGCAGCAGGAGATGCCCTACAGTGGATGGATATCCGTTCTGCTCCCGGCGATCGGTACGAACACTTTGCAGTGAACCAGCCTGCCGATCGTGTAGCGGCATACGTTACGACGTACCCAAACGGCGCCACCCTCAACCAGATTCTGATTTATCAGCTTACAACCGGGGCTTTGCTTCAGACGATTACGCCGCCGGCCGCACAAACATTTCTTTGTTTCACGCCGGACGCACAGTACGCCTGGATCGCGACCAATCCAGGACAGGGTCAAATCGCACGAATGAACCTGACGACTCAGCAACTCGATCAAACCATTCAATTCCCCGCACCGGGGCCGTATGGCGGGTTCACCGCTCAGGTGGACCCAACCTCTCAAGTTTTGGTCGTCCAAGCGTCTCCTTGTTGGGGGACTCCGGCCTGCACGACTGTTCACGTGTACCTGAACGGCAGCCTTTTACAAAACACTCCCGCAGTTCCCATTGCCTATCCGCTTATTTTCGACAATCAGGGTCGCCTTCTCACTTCGAACGGGTCTGGGGTTCAAGCTTGCGAAATTGATCCGGCTCAAGGTCTTGTCAATTGCGTGACGGTGCTTCCGCAGAATCCAGCGTACCCTCTCGCCTCGGTCGGCGATGCGCTGTTCATACAGGACGGCACCGTGATTTCACTCGGAACCGGACAAACGCTGGCAATTGTCGAGCCGATCAGCGGGGTCTGGCTGGACGCCGCCTACTTGGCATCGAGCAATCATCTTTTGGCGAATCTCAGCATAATCGACGTCGGCACGTACGACATTCTGGTCAATCTTCAGAACGAAATCCCCGATTCCATCATCGAAAGCGTGTGGGCGCCCGATTGGGCGGCTATTCAAACTTCAAAAGGACTGCTGGTCGGTGAAATACCGCAATTGCTGCCGGCGCCCGCGTTTTCGTTGCAGGGCGTCGTGAATGCCGCCAGCAGCGTTCCAGCGACGCTGTCGCCGGGGGAAATCATCAGCATCTTCGGCACGAATCTCGGACCCTCGGGCGGGCACGGACCCGTCGCCGAGGAGGGATTGTTTCTGTCGACCTCGGTGTCGGACACGCAAGTGATTTTCAACGGAGTTCCTGGCGCAGTTCTTTATACGGGCTCTGATCAGATTAATGTGGTTGTGCCGGAGATCGTGAGCGGTGAAGACTCAGTAACCATGCAAGTGACTCGTTATGACATCCCGTCGGCGCGGGTCGCGCTTCCGACGGCAGATTTTCAGCCCGCGATCTTCGCGTATCCGTTACAAGGACAATTCTATGCCGCTGCACTAAGCGCGAACGGTGCAATTCAAGGGCCTGGAAATCCATTGACGCGTGGAAGCACGGTGGCGTTTTATGCCACAGGCTTGGGGTTGCCCGCGGGCGCGACATCGGACTCCGTGCCCGTTCGTGCAGCGACACTCCCCGTGACACCCACCGTCACGATCGGAGGCGTTACGGCGAATGTAGTCTACGCGGGCGCCGCCCCTGGAGAAACCGCGGGTGTGACGCAACTGAACGTCTCGATTCCGGCGAACGCTCCCGTGGGAGGCGCGATTGAAGTAGTCCTATCGATCGGAAGTCAAAGTGAAGGCAACGTATGGGTAGCGATTCAATGAACCGCGGCTGCGCCGTGTGGGCTTCGATGTTGCTTGCTGGAATTGTTTCAGCGGCGCCCCCAAAGACCGCCCCCGTGTTCGAAGAATCGCCGGCGTTGAACGGCTCATGGCGCGCCGGGGCTGCAGGCCCGCCCATGTCGATAAGCGCTTCCGGATTTTCTCTTTCCGGCCATCGATTTCGATGGAATGAACAACTCCAGCTGGACCAACTGCACGCCGAGAGGCTCGTCGAAACTCACAGTTTCCTGCTTACCCCGAATCTCACCGGACCGCGCGTTCTGCGGAGCGCGGAGCGGCTGCGAGCCACGAATCGAAAAGGTAATGTCTCCGTCGTGTATTACTTTGGCGATCGTGGCCCCGAGTTTGACATCGAGATTGAGCCAAGCGTAGAAATGCCAGAGTTGCGGCTGCGTGCTGAGGACGGTGAGTTCTCGGTTGATCCCTCCGGCGCGCTGAAGTTCGACGGAGCGCCGATGCTGGTGAAGCCGGTGGCAGATTGCGCTGGCCGGTGGGTCGCGATTCACTATCGCCTGGAAGGGCGGACGAGCGTGGTGTTTGAAATCGGTCCGCACGACCCGCTGCAACGTTTGATCATCGATCCGGTGGTGAGTTTCGCAACTTACCTTGGGGGTTCCAGCGGCGATACGCCGATGTTTATCAGGGAGTTTTCCGACGGCAGCGTGATCATCGTCGGAAATACCTCGAGTAGCGACGCCCCGCAGGCAGTGGAGCTGACCGGAACTTCCATGGAGCCCCCCTCCGTTTTCCCGCCGAACTCCGGCCTTCGGAATTGCTTTATCGAGAAGTTGGCGCCGGGAGCCACCAAAATTGATTTCGTTTCGTACTTCGGAGGCCAGGCCCAGGTGCTATGCCACTCGGCCGATGTTGACCAAAACGGACGGATTCTGATTGACGGCGTCGCATTTTCCCTCGGCGGCCCGATCGTGACCTCAAATGCCCAATATCCCACACCTCCTCAGTTTTCCAACCCCAATCTCGAGCCCTACTTCCTAGCTCGCATTTCCGCTGACGGGCAGCAGCTCGATTATTCAACTTATCTGAACATCGGCGACAATCCGGGACCGGACGTTGTGGCCCTTGCCGCAGGAAATGGAGACCAGGTATATCTGGCTTTCGGGTGTGGGCAGACGCCATGCGATCAGTTGCCGCCGATCAGCGGCGGATATCAGTCGAGCGGTTCGGCCGGAGTACTCCGTTACGATATCGGTCTACGCACGGCTGATCAGATGACATTGTTCGACGGCCTGGGAGACGGAATCAGCGGATTGGCGATTTCACCCTTGGGCGTTGTCTATGCATACGGCGACGTTCTCGACCAATCTTCCGCTGCTCAATCCTATTCAAAACCAAGGTCCGCCAGTGTCTGGCGGCGTAGGCGGGTACGTCGCTGCCTTCTCGGCAGATTTGCATTCCCTTGTGTTCAGCACATACCTCGGCGGGCAGGGCGGATCCATGTTCCTGTCGTCACTGCTGTTCAATGCCGACAGCACTCTGCGCGTTTCAGGGAGCGCAGCCGAAGGAGCGATTCCAGGGCTCCAGGCTGTCCAGTATCCTCCGCCAAGCATGGGAGTGCTATTCAGTGTCGAATTCGCGGCGGGGGACCCGGGGTTTCGCCAGGCCTTCTTTGGCGGGGAAAGCAATAGCATTGTTTCCGCATTGCAGTTGGCCAATGGCACTCCTTGCCTTGTCTTAGGTGGGCCTGTCGTTGTGTTCTATCCGGGAAGTGCGGCAGTCTCTTCTCCCGCACAGGCCACGCAGGGGTACGGGCCAGGCCTCGGCTGCCTCACCGCGCACGGTAACGATTTTCAGCTCATCACGCAGACCGGCGGCACAGCGGTCGCGCCCTCGCAAAAGGGCGGCGTCTGGACAGCCGGACCGGGAGCGATACCGCTCGATTTACTCAGCGCGTCGCTTCAGCCCGCTGGCGACATCGTGCTCAACTACATCGATCTCGGAACCCCTCCGCCGGTGCTTGCCAATCCGCCGCCGTTGCTTATTCTAGCGATGAGCCCGTTCGATCTACCGAACCACTATACGACCGTCTCCCTCACTGGACGAAATTTCGCCCTGGGCATGTATCTCTCGCTCGGCGGCGCCTCTCTTCCTCTGACGATTAACGATTCCGAAAACGCGACGCTTACAGTTACACCCGCCTCGCCGCTTGAAGCGGGAACTTACATGGGACAGCTCGTCGTTCCCGTCCAGCCGCAGGCGGTCATGTCCGATCCGTTTCCGGTCGTCGTCATGAACGAGCAGCCGGCGCCAGTGCCGTTCGGGGAGATTTCTCCCGGTACTTTCCTTGTTAGCGCCCCAGCGTATTTAACTAGCCAAGTGACCTGGCGGGGACAATCCTTCCCAGTGATGCAGTCCGGAACGGGCCTTGAGGTTCAGATACCGTCTGCGCTTCTTCAATCTGGACCAGGTACGCTGACGCTGACAAATCCACCGCCTGGCGGCGGCGTGGAGACCCAAAATATTCAGATCTCGAATGGGGTTGTGACGGGACTGCCGCCTGCTCCGGCTCCGCGGCTGCAGTTCAACGCTCATGCGTTTCTAGTTGATCGCCAGCGCGAGATTCTCTACACCCTTAATCAGCAGCCCTCGCCGAGCTATACGTTAACCGCCTATCAATTGCCAGGCGGCAAGCAGATAGCAAGTTCGCTCATTTCCATAGGATCCGCTTCCGCAATCCTCGACTTTGAGATTTCCGTCGATGGGGCCTATCTGTACACAACCGATGATCAACTCAATATCACGCGATACGAAACCAATGGATTTGCGAAGGATTTTCAAGTCCAGATTGCAAATGATGCGATCCCTGGGCCTAGCGGTGAGATTAGCGCAGGCCAAGGGGTTACCGTGCGGGTGTTTGCGGACAACCCGCGGTCGTTCGTCGCATCCACACCCGGAGGACAACTGATAGTTTATGACGGCGATCAGCCCCGGCCATACACGACAACGGATTTTCCATCCGCCGTTATATCGAACTTTGATCCAGTACTCGCTTCGAGTTCCTACGTATACGCGATCACAAAGGCCGGCACCTCTTCGGTAACGCAAAACATCGTGATGGCGCCCTGCGTCGCGCGTTATCCAATTGACTCCTTGGGCTTCGGGCCGCCGGAGAATTTTTGCAATCTTGGCTTTGAATGGGGTAAGTATCCCGAGATGCAGACCTACGCGGGAATTCTGGTCCTGGCTGACGCGAGCGGAGCTATCCCCATCGCCACAAAGCCGAACAATCTCGGCTCGCTTCGGCTCCCTCAAAGTGTGGATATTGCCAAGAACATCGTGGCGAATCCCTATGATGAGGCCCGAATAATCCTTTCAGACCTCGGCACCGGCGTGCTAACCGGCGCTTATCCTCCGCAGGGTGGGGTCGCCGCTACAACCGTGCTGTTCCTGAATGATGAAACGATGGTTTTCCAAGAGGTTACCTTGGGTGGCCTTCTAGCGTCGGTTGTGGCGCACTGGCCATCCGCGATCCAGCCCTACTGATCACTGCCCCGCGACCTATTCGAGCGCCACCGGACGATCGAAAACCACATCCAGCGTCGCGCCGTGCCTCAACTCGACTTCGTGGCCGCGAGTGAGGAGCACGGTGGCTAGTCCAACAGCGGCTCCCGCGCCGGCTCCGATGCCTGCACCGCTCCAGCTTCGATCAGCTAGCCCTCCGATCGCGGCTCCGCTTCCGGCCCAGATCGCGATGCGTTGCGCATCCTTGCCGATGTCCGGGCTTTGCTCGATCGCGTTTTCTTGTCCTGTCACCTTCTGGCCGGTCTCTTCGGAATCCACGGAGCTCAAGTGCGGCGAAAACTTGAATACCTTACCGTTTTCAAGCGTGAGGCTTTCGAGGCGAATGGCGAGTTGCGCCCGGCCTTTCACGCGTCCGCTGCGCTTAGACTCGGTGACCACGCCTTGGACATAGCTGCCCGCCGGAACCGCGATCTGGCCGCCGGCGCTGATCGGGCTGGCGGTCCGAAGATAGACGAAATCGCCTTCCTGCGCGGTGCGCGTGTTGATGGAGTTCTCCATACGAAGCAGTACATGGGCGCCCTGCGGGATTTCCGCGCCGAACGCGGTCACGGAACTAAGTGCGATCAAAGGAATCAATAGAATAAATCGAGGCATGCCAAACTCCTGGATCGATGGTAGCGTGATTCGCCGAGGGCTAAAATGGAGCCATAACCGCGTATGCCCAAATATCACATCGCCCAAGTGAATATTGGCCGAATTAAAGCTCCGCTCGACGACGTTGTCATGGCGGGATTCACCGGACGGCTGAACGAGATCAACGCACTGGCCGACGGCAGCCCCGGCTTCGTCTGGCGGCTTCAGACGGACGAAGGAAACGCCACTTACTTTCGACCTTACCCCGAGGACGATCGAATCCTTCTTAATATGTCGGTCTGGAAGACCATCGAGGATCTTAAACATTATGTCTACCGGACAGCTCACGCGGAGCTGCTCCGGCAACGGCAGGCCTGGTTCGAGAAGTTCGCGGGCGCGTATACGGCGTTGTGGTGGGTTCCGATCGGCCACATCCCCGGGATCGATGAGGCAAAGAAGCGCCTTGCGTACATCGACGCACACGGGCCCACAGAGTTCGCCTTCACGTTCAAGAAGATATTCGAACCGGACGAGGAATTTCAAAGCGGGATCGACTGGAAGTCGTTCGAACCTTGTCCAGCTGTTTAGACGCCCGGTTTAGACGCCTACGATAAGGAAGAGGCCCCCGTGGCGCGCCGGGGAGTTTTCGACGAACGCCCGCTCGGGGATTCCCCCGAGGCTCTCTAAAGTAATGCCTTAGGAACTATAAGGTTTTAGTACTCTCGTGCCGATTCAGGGGTACAGGTGCAAATAGCGTGCCTCTGATGCCTTGGAATTCACTCGAATGGCGGGCCAGCCGAATCGACGATCCGGTTGAACGGCTGCGCTATTTGAAAAAGCGGGTCAAGCCGCGGAGAACGGACACCGCGCCGCCGGCGAAACGGCCGCGCACGAAGACACCCTTGGTATGCCTGGCATTGCTATTCACTTGCCTGTTGATTCCTGGCTTCAAGGCATCCAGCCCGGCGGAGCGGATCCCGGCGCCTCCGGTGCCCCAATTCCTATCGGGCGCCGTCGATATCGTCCCGAATGTTTGGGTGGTGGAGAAGACCGACGAGTCCGAGGTCTATAGCAACGGGCTTCGAATCGACGATCACTACGAGGTTTCCAATCAAGATCGCGTGTTCTATCCGGTCTACCAGCGGTCCGGCATCGATCCGGACCAGCCGGAGTGGCGCAGCGAGCCGGCGGGCATCGTTTATCACACCACGGAAAGCGATCAGGCGGATTTCGAGCCGGATCAGAACGGCCAATTGAAGCGCATCGGCAAGGACGTCCTGAATTTCGTGCGACGCCATCGCTGCTATCACTTCGTGATTGACCGGTTCGGTCAAGTGTTTCGAGTAGTGCGTGAGTCCGACGTCGCAAACCACGCAGGTTATTCGGTGTGGGCCGACGACAAATCGGTTTACGTGAACTTGAACAGCAGTTTTCTGGGCATCGCTTTCGAAACCCAGACGCAATCGGGCCAGGATCTGCCTTCCGCCAATCCCGCGCAGATCCACGCGGCCCGCACTCTCACCGAGATGCTGCGGAGCAAATACCACATCGCCGCGTCGAACTGCGTCACGCACGCGCAGGTGTCGGTGAATCCCGGGAATATGCTGATCGGCTATCACACCGATTGGGCCGGTAATTTCCCCTTCCTGGAATTGGGGCTGCGCGACAACTATACCGCTCCGCCCGCCAGCATTTCAGCTTTTGGCTTCGACTACGATCCGGTGTTCGTACACGCCACCGGGGTACGGATTTGGGAAGGGCTGGCTGTGGCCGAAGACGAGATTCGGGCCGAGGCGATCGCGGGCGGACTCACGGTCCCCCAATACCGGGCCATTCTTCAGAAAAAGTATAAGCAAATCATCGCGACGCTCAAGGCTGCGAGCGCCGACAAGGAGACAGATCATGCAACATAATGACAAACCCCGTTCCGCGGTCGGTTTGGATGTCGGCACCAGCCGCATCTGCCGGGCGCAAAAAGTCGGCGACGAGTTTCAATATGAGACTCAACTGAACGCCTTCGTCACCATTCCGTTTTCGAAGATCACCGAAGGCGTGCTGCAGCGGGAGAAGGTTCCGCACAGCGTTACGGGCCCCGAGATCGTGGTGCACGGCAACGAATCGGACCGCTTCGCCGATCTATTGAACGTCGAGACGCGGCGCACCATGGATAAAGGGCTGTTGAATCCGGCCGAGCCGTCCAGCCTGGATATGCTACGGAAAATCATGGAGTCCATGGTGGAGCGGACCAGCGATCGGCGCAAGCTGTGTTTCACGGTGCCTGCTGCGCCGCTTGGAGCCGAAGAAAATCTGACGTACCACGAGACCACGGTGCGCCAGGTCCTGAGCGACATGGGCTACCAGGTGAAGAGCATCAATGAAGGCCTGGCGGTGGTGTATGCCGAGCTCGAGAGCTCGAACTACACGGGCATCGGCATCAGTTGCGGCGGAGGGTTGTGCAATGTCTGCGTGTCCTACCTGTCGGTTCCGGTTTTGAGCTTTTCGATTCCACGGGCCGGAGATTACATCGACAGCAACGCGGCCTCGATCACAGGAGAGCGCGCCAATCGGGTTCGGATCGCGAAAGAAGATTCGTTCCACTTCAACGGATTCTTCGCCGACAAGCTGCAGCAGGCGCTGAGCGTCTACTACGACGAGATGATCCAGTCGCTGGTGGGCGGCATGAAGCAGGCGTTCTCGAATTCGCGCAATCTGCCGCGGTCAAACCGGCCGCTTCCGATCGTGCTGAGCGGCGGGACCGCGCTGCCGGAAGGTTTCCGGGGCCGTTTCGAGAAGATCCTGGTGGAAGCCGAACTCCCGATTTCGATGGCGGACATCCGCATGGCGGCCGATCCGCTGCATACGTCCGCGAAGGGCGCCTTAGTGGCGGCGTTGGCGGACGAGTAGGGAGCGAGCTTGAGGGGACGCTCAGCCTCTGCCTAGGCCGCCGTCTTCCGCTGGTGTCCCCTTAGCTCCCCGTAAGTGAGGAATAGCACCGCCACCGCGTAGAGAGTCGTCACGCAAACCAGGTACAAAGCTCGAACGATCAGGCGATAGATTGAGCTCTCAGCAAGCGATTGAAGCGCCGGCCATGTGACCAAGTGCGACCACTGGCTGAGGACAATCAGTAACATCGCACTCCAAAGCGCCGAAACATAGACCTGCGGGAGAGAACGTCGTATCCAACCGGGCACTCTCATCCAGTCACGATCGTCACTGACATCCGGTTTAGCCATCGCACGTCCGACGTATAGAATCCCGGCCAATAACAGTACAAGCGGCCAGTCCGCCCAACGTCCCGGCCAGTCAACTCCGAAACAGGCCCCGCCGAGACGTATCGCTGATAGTGCCAAGCCGACCTGAGCAAGCAGATTGATCTGTCGACGATGAATGACGAGAAACTCGGTCGGCGGCGAAGCCGGTCTGACTTGTTCTGGCGCATCAGGATCAAGGCGAAGATAGTACCTGCCGCCAAGGATCAAGCCGACGCCTGCGGCTAGGAAGAGTGCGTTCCCCACCCAGATCGCGACTGTCGCTCCATGTCTAGCTTCCGTGACCGTTACGTAGCCGAGTATGGCGAAACATCCGAGAGCGCTGATGACCAGCAGGATTCCGATGACTCGACTCGCCAGCCTCATTCCGGACCGCGACGCCTCAATTCGTCAAGTAACCACAATCAGCGGCAGGCCGTATCCGCTAGAAGGGTTTTACGCGGATTTGGTCGTGTTCAGATTAATAACTACTTAACTTGCAATGACTTGCGGCTATTTTTGAATCGCTGCGTTCAGTTTGTGTTTTGCAATGCAGTCGAGAGTTGCGCTAGATTGACCCGGATGAGATTCGAGAAGAGCTGGGTCCAGCAGTGCAAAGCCACGAAGGGAATCAAGCGGCGTTTTGGCGCGAAGAGCGCGCTCGACTACTTGGTCGGCGAGAAGCTGATGATGTTCGCTAACGAGGCTGAAGGCCGTCCCGCGTTCGCCAGGGAGCTACCGAGATTTCTGGCGGCGACATGGCAGGTGTTCAATCAGTACGAGATCGCCGGCTACGTGGCGAGCCAGAAGCCAGCGGCAAGGAAGAGACTCCGAAAGCTTCTCTACTTGCGCTGAGCGGGGCCCGGCTACTCCATATCCGGCAGTTCCTCGCGTGGGATGAGAAGCCGAATGGACCGCCCCTGACCGGGAGTTCTTTCAATGAATCCGTTGACCTCAAGCGTAAGCACCATCTGGTGGACAGATGGCGGCGTGACCCTGAAGTGGCGTTGCATGTCGGCTTCCGCCGGCGCCCGCCCGTTCACCTTCGTGTAGTAATAGATGAACGCCAGATACCGGCCCTGCTTCTCTGTGTAAGGCTTCTTCATGCGAAGCAAGTATTGTAATAGACGCGAGCGGCGCCGATCAGAAAGGGCGGGCGCTGGCTGATCGGCTCTTGTTCGCGCCAGCTCGCGATGTCGTCCGAATCGGTTTCAGAAGGGGTTTTCGCATCTCTTCCGGGTCGAACCCAAGTCGCGCGGCATTGGCTTCCATGATCGCGATCCGGGCAACGAGATTCCTGCTGCGTTCGCGCTCGTGGTCGAGTTCCTCCCGCATCTGCCGAATCTGGTTCTTGAAGTACTCCTGCTCGATCATGGCGCCAGCAATCAACGAGTTTTCCCGCTGGCGCTGTTCAGCCGCATTGATCTCGCGGTTAAACCCATACTTGTAGAGCGTGGTCGGACTGACGCGCAGCACCGACGCAACGCTTCGGACGTCGAGCGACGCTTCTTCTGGCGGATGCAGTTCGGCGATGGCGAGGTGGTCTCGCATCTGTTGGCGGAGTTCTTCGCGAACGCTGGATCTGGCCATAGTCTGCTCCGCCGTCAGTCTTTGCGAGCCTTGAATCGACTGCGCCCGTCTGGAAATGCACGAACAGCCGGGCCGCTCTCGTTGATCTCTTCATCAACTGCGAGGGCTCGCTTCACTCCCACGAGCGTCTCCTCGCAATGCTGAATCCAAGGTTCTGCGATTTGCATGTTCCCTTTCGCACCATGAGTCCTTGCCGAGGACAGCGAGTATTCAGTAGCATCCCGGATCTGAATCAGATGCCGGCGTTCTCCTTCGCTGCCTTTGGTTCGCAGATAATCGGCGCAACCGCGGACGCAGTTCAGATGGTACGGGCAAGGCGTCACCGCAAAATCGTGCAGACATAGTCCGAAAGCTGTGACATGAACCGCATGCACCTCGCCGTCGAGGAAGACTGCCTTCCTGGCTTGCGGCAGGTTGTGGTACATGTCTGCTTTGGGTCCGCTCAAACCGTCGGCCCGAATCCCTTGCTTCACCCATTCCAGCCGTTCGTCCACAGTGGCGTGACGGTAGGCGTCCGTGTCGCGTGAGTGCTCGCGGCCCATCCACCGGGTCTGCAACTCCGTCGGGAGCCCGCCCTTGTCCGCGATGTAGTTCAACCAGTGGCGGAACTGATGCGAGGTGACCCGGCAAACGGAGCCATCCTCTTCACGGATGTTGAAACGCTCAAACGCCGGCCTGGTTTCTCCCCGTTTTGATAGGAAGTCTGAAATCTGTTGGACGACTACAGGTTCGATCAGAAGCGGACAAGCGGGACGGCCAGGATGGAAAAAGTTCCGGAAGGCAATCAGCAGGGTTCCGGAAAGCATCTGGTGCGTGCCATCACGCCGGTCTAATGTCCAAAGCCGCTTGACGCGCAGCGTTCTCAAGTACTCTTCCACCTCAAAGGCGCGATAGAAACTGCCTTGTGAATCCTGGTGTCGAGGCAGCCGGTTTCCGGGTATCCGGTAGACGCTCTTGCTGTTCTTCATTCCCAGCGCGCGAGCTACCTCTTGGGACGCCATGCGGGCGGCCCAACGAAATCCAGGAATCGGCACCCGATGAGGGGCCGACTCAAGAGCCCGCGCCCGTTCCCGCGCCTCGGCGGTGATGCGCCCGATCTCTCCCAGCGCTCTCCTGGCAAGCTCAGCACCGACGTCCGTTAGCCAGCGGACCGCGAACATCCTTTCTCCACCGCGAGCCTTTTCCTTGTAGTAGCGAAGACCATACCGCTTTTTGCCGCCCCGCAGTTCCTCCACTTCGCAGTCCAGCGGCAACGTCAGTAGTTCACCAATCCGGAAGCCAGTCACTACCAGAATGGCGACGGCCGCTGCTCGCAACCGATCTCGCGGTTCCGTGGCATGTTCACGATAAATATCGGCAAGGCCCCGTAGCGCAGCATCGCTGGGCAACTTCGCCCGGCCAGCCAACTGGCCGGCGATCGTGTGGCGGTTCAGATCTTCTACGCGCGGTGTTTGTGGCGTGTAATACAGGCCCCGGCAGACTCCTCGCGCTGCAAGGAAGCGGGTCAAGACCAGCAGCCTGACCGTCATCTTGTGGGTCCTCGATTCACTCCAACTGATGCGCATGAGCAACTCGGCCTGACTGAGGTCCTCTTCCTGGAGACTCTCCCAACGAAATGCTGTCGACTCTCCGCAGCGGCGTTTCAGAACCGCTTCCCACAAAATGCGCGCCGCATCCACTCTGCATCCCAGGTTGCCGGCTGAGCGACGCTCCAAAACGATCCAGCTCTTTACTACCTCCGCATAAACCGGCGGAAGGGCCTGGTCCGTCGTGCCGTACCGCGTGAAGTAGGCTCTGCGATTGGCTCGATTGACGCTCCGATCCTTGAGCGAGGCGATGTCCCAACACCGCGCGTCGAAGCCCGATGGATCTGCCCCAAAGTCCTCAGCGAACCGTGCGCGACCCGCGTCGATCAGCTCCCGAACCGCTTCCTTCGACCGTTCTCTGGTGGGTGCGATTGCGGGAGAAGTCATGCTTCCGGTTCCTTGGCCTGTCGTATTACTTGCTGAATAGCGACTCGCACCTCATCCAGTTGCATCTGGATCCGGCGGTCTGTTGTTGCCTCACTCTCACGCAGGAAGGTTTCGATCGAGTCGAGCATCTCCTGATGAGGGCCATCACGCACCGCGACAAAGGACGGGCACAGGTAGCAGCTCACGGGAGGCAGCAGGCGGCAGAGACCGTCTTTTCGAGCGTCGCGTCCGCACATGCCTACTCCGCCGACGTTGAGATGAACGATTCCGAGATGCGGCGCCACCGCGGGGATGACCTGATTCGGTAAGCCATCGAAGACCCGCGTGTCAGAAGAATCGACGATCTTGCCCTGAAACCGGCGGACAAGCGGTGCCAGCGCCGCATCCGTTGCCTTCGCGACCGGATCGGCGATTGAGGATACCGTCTCCACGTACACCCTCACATTCTGCGTGTCTGTGTGATCGAGGATCTCGGCTATGTGGAACAGGGATGCCCCTTCCTCGGCCATGTGCGTGGCGATCGAGAAGCGGAACCGTCTGGCATTCGCGACCAGAGGCTTGAGGGTTCGCGGAGAAACCAGGCCAGCCGATCGAGCGAACCGGCGCAAGGCACAGGTGATCGAACTGTCAGGCGAGATCCTGGGTAGCCAGTGGATCAGCGGATCTCCAGAACTGCCGGTCTGCAAGCTTTCCAGCAGAACGCCCAGCTTGTTGCTGATCGGCCGCCGCTTCGTCTCGCGGTGAGCGGTCCGTTTCTTCACGCGTGGAACATCCAGGTGATAGCGGATCAGCATCGCCGCTTCGTAGCGAATCAGATCGCTGTTCTTCAGTCGAGCCGTGGCGCTCGGGTTATGTCCCAGTTCGAGGTGAAGCATCACAAGGGCGCGATCTTTCTCGCTACCGTTTCCGGCGTCGATGGCGTTTCGGATCAACAGAAGCTCGTCGGGTGAGAACGGTCCTCTTGTCGGATGACGGAATCGGACGTGATGCCCCTTTGCATTCCCGACGGCCGTGGTCGCCTGGAGGAGCCGAAGCACGTGGGTATCGAAATCGGAATGCTGCCGAGCCACTCCCCACTCATAGAAGGTGCGAAGACGAGAGAAGCGATTGCCTTTTTCCGCCGTGTGATCCAGGCCGTACGCCAGAAAGGCTCTGGCAAGCCGTTCGTTCAGGTCAGTCCAGTTGAACCGACGGACACGAGCGTTGGTTCGGAGCCAGGCTTCGAAATACAGGAACGTGGAGAAGTCGTTGTGGATCGTCGAGGCCTTCTTCCTGGTGAGCCGATCCGCAAGATACAGCCGGACCAGATGCTCCGCGCGTGGTGTGTAGCAGCACTCTTGATGCACCCCGCGCAGCCGCTCCCACCGAATAGTAATCGTACGGCCGCCATCTGCGGACACATGCATCGTCCAGCAGTCCTTCGCCGTCTCAACCAACTGCCCGTCAAGCGAGCGGACCCGTGCTGGAACGGGGGGCAGATCGGCCGTATATGCCAGGTCGTGCGCAGATCGAAGCGCTGGCGCCATGAGGCTACGATTCCTCTCGGTAGAGGCTGCGATGGTAGTTTCGCATCGCCTCTCCCGCCTGTCTGGCAATCGCGTTCTGGATGTATCGCTTGGGTGATTGCGGGTTAGTCCAGCCGCCCAGGTACATCAGTTTGTCCATGCCGTTTGCCTGTTCCGCGAGAAGCTCCGCCATCCGCTCCGCCCAGGTGTGACGGAGCCGGTGCCACGACAACGGCGTGACGCCGGTGTGGCGAGCAATGGGTTTCATGATGTCGTCTGAAGCCTTGACGGATAGGGGCTCACCCTTGCGGGTGACGAACAGATACGGCGTCTTGCCGGCCGGTCGACCCAAGGGCGTCGGCAATGTCAGATACGCACGAATGATCGAGACGAGGAATCGCGAAATCGGCACGGCGCGCTCGGCACTCTTTACGGCGGGCTCCCGTCCGCGAGAATCATGTGGATCGTCCGGCCGACGGAGCACGCGGAGGCCATCGTCCGAACCGCGCGGCAGAGAATCGAGTCGCAGTTTGAGCAGCTCACCGCGACGGAGCCCCAGTTCCAGAGCCATCTCCACCATCAGCCAGTTCCGTAGCCGGGCATGGCGATAGAAGACCTGCTCGGGGAAGGCCCATTCCTGGCCGGATTCCTGCTTCGGGGAGAGGACCCTTCGAATCAGCACCAGTTCCTGTTCACTGAGCGGTTGAATGCGCGCGGACGGCTGAGCCCCTGTTCTCAGAGACTGGCATAGCTGCTGCAGGTGGGCCCGCTGTGCCGCAAGTTCCTCCAGTGTGCGGGTTCGGGCACCGCCCCGGTTGTCGCTGTCCAATGCCCAGCTAAGGAAGTTTTCGACGACCGAAATCTCGTGGTCGAGAGCGACGGGGTCGGTTCCGACAACGGTTTCGGAGTCGCGGCCTCTCGTGCGAAAGTAGAGGACCAGTGATTCGACTTGGCGCGCGCCGAGCACTCCGCCGCTGGTGAGGTGATCATCGAGATCAAACCCATGGACGACCTTCGCCCAATCATAGACTCGGCCGAGCGCGCGGAGATTATGTTCCAGCGTGGACGACTGGACCCGGTAACGCCGATAACGAACCGCCCATCGGGTGGCAACGCGTACAGGTATCCAGGTAGATCTCTCGACGAGACAAGGGAGCCGCTCGCCTGATTCGAGCACCACATTGAGAACGGTGTATACCGAGGCTGCCTTCCGGATCGGCGTAGTGTCCACTTTCGAGGCGGCCATGCTGGAAGTCTACGGCCCGAGTGTTCACAGGAATATGAGGGAGCGATTATGTTTCGATGAAAGTGGACGCGAACTGAAAGCAGGGCTTCAGCACTCTGGCTCAGTCAGCCGCGGTTGCCATGCGGGACGGGGTGGACGGGCGGTCTTATGTTCCGCGCAAATCGCTCCGGCCTACGGCCTCCGCGATTCGCGCGGAACATAAGAGTGAGACTACTATCTGCCTGTGTCCCCAGTTCAGGAGTTCAAACTGGACACAGATAAAAACCATATCTCAGAACGGCACGTCGTCGTCCGTGATCCCCTGATCGTCCGCCGCCGGGGCGCTCTGCGGTTTCTGCGCGCTGCGAGGCATCGAAACCGGCTGCGGACCTGCATCCTGGGCTCCATCACCGCCACGGCCGCCCAAAAGGATCACGTCATCCGCCACAACTTCGGTCATGTACTGCTTCTTGCCGTCCTTGTCGTCGTAGCTGCGGGTCTGTAGACGGCCTTCCACGTACACCTGCTTACCCTTGGTGAGATAGTTGGCGAGGTTTTCCTGACGCCACAGGACTATGTTCGCCCAGTCGGTTTCCTCTTTCCATTCGCCGCTTTGCTGATCTTTCCAGCGGCGGTTCGTGGCCACCGAAAACTTGGTCACAGCAATGCCCGCCGGCGTGAAACGCGTCTCCGCGTCCCGGCCCAGGTGACCCACCAGGATGACTTTATTTACGCTGCGCGATGCCATACTGCAAGCACTGTATCACACTAGGTAACGTCTCAGGTTTTTATTCTCAGGCATCTAAGTGCAGGACCCGCGAATGCCGATAGACCTGAGTAGAACTGCTGGAACCGGCGCTCGATTCCAAGCCGACGATTCGGGTTGAAACGTCAAGATTTGTGTTTGCGGTCGCTACTTCTGGTTGTACAATACAATCCAGAACGGGGAGGGTATGCAGAGACCCTGCTGCGGTTTTAAGCTTACAAGGCTCGGCGGTCTGTTGGTCCTGCCAGGTCTGCTGTTGAGCCACGCGCCCGTCTTCGCGCAGGTCAGGATCTTCGGTTCCGGTCCCACCGGCAACGTAAATATATTCAATAGTGACCTCGCGGTCCTCGAAGCGGGCGAGCCACGCAAGGATTTAGCTTGTACCGTAACTCCCGCCAAGCCTGCGCTCGGTTTTGATCTGCGCTTTCATGCCGGCTACGAAGTCACAGTTCCGCTGAAGGAGCTGAGCGGCGAAGGAGCGAACGCGCTCAATATCCTGTTTCGCGTGGAGCGCCAGGACCACCGGGACCAGCCCGTGTACTTCGCCCAGCATATCCGCGTGCCTCCGATTGACGAAGGAGCCAAGGGTGACGCTTACCTGCAAGGCGGATTCGATTTGGGCGAGGGCCAATACCACGTGGACTGGCTCATGCGGGACCGCAGCGAGCGCGTGTGCTCATTCTACTGGGACAGCGAAGCCGTCATTCCGGTCAAGGACCGGCCCATGGGTTTGGCGATCGCGGCCGGAGCGATCCAGAGCGCCAATGTCGAGCAATTCAAGGAAGAACCACCGGTCCAGCGCTTCACTGGCGAGCGGCCTTTGAATGTCAAGGTGCTGGTCAACTTCGCCCCTCAGAATTCGCTCTCACCGGCGCTCCAGCCGCTCGACACAACCGCCCTGGTTTCGATCCTGAGGAGCATCGCCAGGGAGCCTCGCATCGGCAAATTCTCGGTGACTGCTTTCAATATGCAGGAGCAGAAGGTGGTGTATCGCCAGCAGGATGCCGATCGTATCGACTTTCCAGCCCTGGGCGAGGCGGTGAACAAGCTGAACCTGGGTACGGTGGACCTGACGCGCCTGGGCGAGAAGCACGGCGATACCGAGTTCCTGGCCGATCTGGTACGGCGGGAGGTGGTATCGAGCCATGCCGATCACCCGGACGCCTTCATCTTCGCGGGTCCGAAGGTCTTGCTCGACAGCAATCTCCCTCAAGACACGCTTAAGCAGGCGGGTGACGTCGATTTTCCAGTGTTTTACATGAACTATAACCTCAACCCCCAGGCCGTGCCTTGGAAGGACGCCATCAGCCATACGGTCCACTTCTTCCGGGGATATGAATACACCATTACAAAGCCTAGGGATCTTTGGGTGGCTGTATCGGAAATGGTTTCGCGGATCGTAAAATCAAGGAACGGAAGGCAAACTTCATCCATCTCAGGTCAGTAGGGGTTAAGAATAAGATAATGAGACTTGGAATCTCAGGAGCGATCCTGGCGATTTGCGGGATTCCCGCTTGTGCGCAGGGCTTGCTTTACGGCCAGCAGCACGTCAAGCACTACGCCAACAGTCTGGCGCCTTACGTCGTATCGCCGCAGCAGATTGTGGATCGAATGCTCGAACTCGCGGACCTGAAGCCGGGCGAGACGGTATACGATCTGGGCAGCGGAGATGGCCGGATCCTGATCACGGCCGTCCAACGCTTTCACGCGAAAGCGGTCGGAATTGAGATTTCGGACGCCCTGGTCGATAGCACTAATGACCGCATCCAAAGGCTGGGATTGCAGAATGACGCGCGGGTGATTCATGCCGATTTCCTCACCGTAGACCTCAGTCCGGCCGACGTGGTCACCATGTATTTGGCAACCGATACCAATGAGATGGTCCGGCCCAACCTCGAAAAGTACCTGAAGCGCGGCGCGCGCGTGGTATCGCACGATTATGCGGTCCCCGGCTGGAAGCCCAAGATCGTGGACAAGGACTTGAAGGAAGCCCACAACCACATCATCTATCTCTACGAAATGCCCCCTACTCGGAAGAAGTAGCCTGCTCCTGTATCCTTTTAGTTCGTGGCCCCTCCCAGTTCGAGCAGTTTCGACATCGCCGGAATCGGCCTGAACGCAACAGACACTCTGATCCTGATCCGGCATTTTCCCGCTTATGCGGGAAAAGTGGCCTTCGAGCGCGAGATCCTGAGCCCGGGCGGACAGGTTGCCAGCGCGCTAGTCACCGCGGCCAAGCTGGGGCTTCGGGCGAAATACATCGGGACCGTGGGCGACGACGAACGCGGACGGATTCAACTCGAGAGTTTGCGCTCAGCCGGCATCCATATCGAGGACGTGGAAGTGCGCGCGAATTGTCCTACCCAGACCGCGTATATCCTGGTGGATCAGTCCACCGGCGAACGGACGGTTTTGTGGAAGCGCGAGGAATGTCTGCGGCTTGAGCCGGACGCCATCACAGCCGAGAAAATAACCAGCGCGCGCCTGCTGCACGTGGATGGACACGATACGCCCGCGGTGGCGAAAGCGGCGGAGATCGCGCGGCGGCATGGGATCCCCGTCACGCTGGATGTCGACACCATCTATCACGGCCTGGAAAGTTTGTTTCCGCACGTCGACTATCTGGTGGCCAGCTCGGAATTCCCCTTGCAGTGGACCCATACGGGCGATCCCTTTCGCGCGCTCGAAATGATCCAGCAAGAATATCGCATGCCGGTGGCGGCCATGACGTTGGGTCCGCACGGCGCTCTGGCGCGGGCGGACGGCCGGTTCATCTATTCACCTGCGTTTGCTGTCAACTGCGCGGATACCACCGGCGCGGGTGACGTTTTTCATGGCGCGTTCTGTTATTCTGTCATCGAGAACATGCCGCTTCGCGATGCACTCGAGTTCTCAAACGCCATGGCGGCGCTGAATTGTACCGCGCTAGGAGCGCGCGGCCATATTGCGAGCTTAAAGGAAGCGCGAGCGTTCATGGAACGGGCCGAACGACGCTCCAATTCCGATTTTGAACAGCGCGTGTAAGGCCGCACCGTCGCATGATCCCTCTCCGATCCTCCGAACCGCACTATACGCGCCCCACCGCGACGCTTGCGATCATTGCCGCCAACGTGCTGGTGTTTGTGTATGAGCTGAGCCTGGGCAGCGGATACCGGCTCAACTACTTCATCGCCCGCCACGGAATTGTGCCGGACCATCTGGCTCTTTCGTCGGTAGTGACCTCGATGTTCATCCACGGAGGATTTCTGCACATTTTAGGAAACATGTGGTTTCTTTGGATTTTCGGACGCGGCGTCGAGGACATTCTCGGCCACGGAAAATATCTGTTCCTCTACTTTGCCTGCGGGATCGCCGCAGCCTTCGCCCACATTTTGTTGAACTCGAACTCCACCGTTCCAACCATAGGAGCCAGCGGCGCCATCGCGGGCGTCATGGGAGCGTATCTGATCAAGTTCCCGCGGGCGCATGTCGTCACTTTGGTTTTCATCATCATATTTCTGACCACGGTGGATTTACCGGCCGCGTTCCTGCTGCTCTACTGGTTCGCGATCCAGTTCTTCAACGGCGTTGGATCGGTTGGTTATTCGCAAGCATCTAGCGGCGACGTAGCCTGGTTCGCGCACGTGGGCGGATTCCTTACCGGCATGGGCCTGATGCTGATCATGCCCACCAAGCAGCGCGCCCGAACCTGGTATTAGAATGTTCGATCCACCCGTATCCGGTTCCGCCGCGCTCGAAAAGCCGCTGGACATCCTCGCTATCGCCGCCCATCCCGATGATGTCGAGCAAACTTGTGGAGGCACGCTGATCCGCATGGCCGAGCTCGGCTATCGGACAGGCGTGCTGGATCTCACCGCCGGGGACATGGGAACGCGCGGCACGCCGGATTTGCGGATTAAAGAGTCGCGCGCGGCCGCCGGCAAGATGTCGCTGGCCTGGCGCGGCAACTTGCGCTTCCCCGACGCGCGTTTGGAAAACACGGTAAGCGTCCGGATGACGCTGGCCGCCGAAATCCGCAACCTGCGGCCGGGCGTGGTGATCCTGCCGTATTGGGACGCGCGCCATCCGGACCACTACCGCGCTGCCGAGATCGGGTTCGAAGCTTGCTTCCTGGCCGGTCTGAAGAAACTGGATGAGGAGACCGCGCCGCACCGGCCGCACAAGATCCTTTATTCCTCGCTTTACGCCAACGTCACGCCGTCCTTCGTGGTGGATATCACGGCGCACTTCGAGCGCCGCATGGAGGCGTTGTTCTGCTACCAATCGCAATACGGCGAATCGGCCGATGCCTCCGAGCTGTTTCCTGGACAGCAAGAAATCCGCGACCGGCTGGGCGCGATTGCGCGTTTCTACGGCAATCTCATCGGCGTTAAATACGGCGAACCGTTCGTACAGAAGGAGATGATGCGCGTGGACGACATCACCGCGATGAAAGTCCGGAGCCTCTGATGCTCGCCATGTTGCAGGATCTGACCCGGCACAAGGCGTTCGCGAACGCGGAATTTGCGGCGCTGCCAGGCTGCTCAAAAAGCTCTTTGGCAGGCTGAAGCATGCCCCACTGGACTCGCAAGCTATCGATCAGACATGTGGGACATGCCTAGAGCGGGATGCTGCCGTGTTTCTTGCGCGGCATGGTGTCCACTTTATTCGCCAGCATTCGCAGCGCGCGGATCACCCTCGGACGCGTCTCATGCGGCTCTATCACGTCGTCGATGAAGCCGCGTTCGGCGGCCACGAATGGATTAGCGAAGCGGTCTCGAAACTCCTCAATTTTCTGTTTTCTCACCGCGTCGTCGTTGCCCGCCGCCACGAGTTCGCGCCGGTACACGATGTTGACCGCGCCCTCGGCGCCCATCACCGCGATCTCAGCGGTGGGGAAGGCAAGATTCACATCCGTCCTGAGATGCTTCGATCCCATGACGCAATATGCGCCGCCGTAGGCTTTGCGCGTGATGATGGTGATCTTCGGCACGGTGGCCTCGGCGTACGCGTACAGGAGCTTGGCGCCTTGCCGGATGATCCCGCCAAACTCCTGCTCGGTCCCCGGGAGAAAGCCGGGCACGTCTTCGAAGGTGAGGATCGGAATATTGAAGGCATCGCAGAAGCGCACGAAGCGCGCGCCCTTCACGGACGAGTTGATATCCAGGCAACCGGCCAGAAACGCGGGCTGGTTAGCGACGATCCCGATGCTCGCCCCATCCATGCGGGCGAACCCGACCACGATGTTCTTGGCCCAGTGTTCGTGGATTTCCAGAAACTCCCCATCGTCCACCACGCGGTGAATCAATTCTTTGATGTCGTAGGGGACGTGGGAATCCTTGGGCACCAGAGTATCGAGCGACGGATCCATCCGATCGATCGGGTCGGACGAGGGCTTGGGTGGCGCGTCGTCGCGATTGTTCTGGGGGATATAGGAAACCAGCTGACGGATCAGTTGCAGGCACTCGGCGTCGTCATGCGCCAGAAAATGCGCGACGCCGCTAATGGAATTGTGCGTTTCCGCGCCGCCCAGCTGCTCTTTGGTCACGTCCTCATGAGTGACGGTCTTGATGACGTCCGGCCCGGTAACAAACATGTGGCTGGTTTGATCCACCATCAACACGAAGTCGGTAAGCGCCGGCGAATAGACCGCGCCACCCGCGCACGGCCCCATGATGGCCGAAATTTGCGGAATGACGCCGCTCGCTAACGTGTTCCTCAGAAAGATGTCGGCGTATCCGGCCAGAGAAAGCACGCCTTCCTGAATCCGCGCGCCGCCTGAATCGTTGAGACCGATTACGGGAGCGCCGGTCTTGATCGCGAGATCCATGATTTTGCAGATTTTCAGTGCGTTGGCCTCCGATAGCGAGCCCCCAAACACGGTGAAATCCTGGGCGAAAACGTAGATCAAGCGCCCGTGGACCCGGCCGTAACCGGTGATAAAGCCATCGCCGTCGATGACCTGCTCGTCCATGCCAAAATCGCGGCAGCGATGCCGGACCAGCTTGTCCATCTCCTCGAACGTGCCTTCATCCAATAAAAGATCAATGCGCTCGCGCGCCGACAGCTTCCCTTCTTTGTGCTGACGCTGCTTGCGTTCTTCCCCGCCACCCGCCTCGGCATTCGCGTGGCGGCGCCGTACTTCCAACAACCTGTCCATGGACATAAAAGATTACAGTAGCAGGTACCCGCCGGCACAGGTTGCTGCTATTTGAGGAAGAGCACGAACTCGCCCGCCTGGACCGCCGTCCCGAAATCGCGATATAAACCAAGCCGCGCGGGCTTCGCGGCACAGTTCATGCATAGCACCGCGCACGGGTGGGAGGGACGCTCATACTTCAGCGAAGCGTTCGTCACGCCGGTATGGACGAACTGAACGCCCGGCCGCGCTTCGCGCAGCAACGCCTGGAAGGGATATTCCAATTGAAAATCGTCGGCGTCGATTGCGACATCCTCGCAACTCGTTTTACTCAGCGCCTCCACTACGGCCATGTAGGAGCCTCTGTTGTGCCACTGGCCCAGGTCTGAAAAATACTCGTCGTCGCGGCGGGCCCGAAGAATGCTGTTCGGGCCACGCAGCGGACGCACCCAGTTCTCGAACAAGTACGGGCGCGAATTGTTCAGAAGGAACAGGCACAACAGCCATTGCAGCGCCACGGGACGAAGCTTTTCGAGCCCCGCGCCAGCTACTGGAGCGGCTAGCACGAAGAGCGGCAGCAGCAATCGCGACGAGAACGGTTGCCACTTCAGATAGAAACAGAACAGGAGGAATCCGATTAACACGCCGGCAAGGTAGACCAGCCGCGGAGCCGAGGTTCGGCGTGCCACTAGCGCGATGGCGACGCCGCACAAGATCAGAAGATGCCAACGATTGTTCGCGTTGCTTTCATGATTCGCATTGCGGGGAGGCTCATATTGAGTCCAGCGCCAGGTTGTCGCGGGATCGTTGACGTCGTCGTGGATCCATTCATGGATCTGCAATACGGCGGAGTACACGCTTTGATTCCATCGATCGCTACGGGCGCCCATTTGATCCGCGACATTGCGCAGGATGTTGGAAGCGGTCTGCTTCCAGCCGAAGGTTTCGTTGCGCCAGCGGAAGAATCCGTCGCCCTGTGCCGAATCGAAGCCCATTGGCGACCCGCTCAGATCCAGGTTGCGGGCATACTGCGGCCCGTTCACCAGCAACACGCAACCGCCCAGCACCAGGACCACGCGTGCCAGGCCGGCCCAGCGCAATTGCCGCGCGGCGGGCAGCAGAATCGCGGCCAGGACGCCGGGGAAGTACAGATAGGCGGTTGCCTTGGTGAACAGGGCCAGCGCCAGCGCAATTCCACAGAACGCCAGGTCAACGCGCTTCCATTCTCGGACATACCGGAGCGCGAAGTACGCCATGCTCGCCAGCCACAATGCCAGCAGATAATCGTTCTTCGCGCCCGAGGCCTGCAAGATCCCGTTCGGAAGCGTTGCGCAGAAAAGAGCCGCGATCACCTGGCCACGCGCTTTGGCGCCGAACAGCTTTGCGATTAACGATACGCAAACGACGCTGCCTGCCATCCCCAGCCACTGCACAAAATTCACGAAGCGATCGCCGCCCGAAAGCAGGTAGGTGTGCAGCATGAAATATTCGGCCAGCGGCTGCAGCATGATCTGGTTCAGATACGTCGTGGGGAAGAAAGCCACGCTGTGCTGCTGGGCCCAGTAGATCACGCGCGGCATGTGATACGCCATCGCGTCGGTGCTGTTGGGAGGGCTGAGGTAAGCGATGAAGCCGACGATCGCGATGATCGCGGCTATCCCGGTAACCGCGATCGCATCGAGCGGGGAAATTGAAGGCAGCGCAAACCTCGGCACTCCGCCTTGCCGATAGCGGCGCACGGCAAATCCAGTAGCCAACGCCAATACGACACACCAGGCGATGGCGAGCGGAACGCGGCGCAACTCGCCCAGGCTTCCCAATCCTTCGGTGATTAGCGCGACGGCAAGACCCAGCGCGACCAACGCCCGCACCGCGGTGTCCCGCCAGCCGAAATCCACTCTGGCTTTAGTCTACTGTGCGTAATATCCGCTGCGGGTCCGGATCTCGGCCCCCGGATATTTCTTCAGCGCGTCTGGTGAAAGCGTCACGGTGATGCGGCGGAAAGTTCCGGGCTTCGATTCCGGCGCGTGATATGTCAGCATGTAGCGTGTGCGGATGCGTTCGATCATGGCGCTGAAAGTAGCACCCGCGTCACCCGCCTTCACCCAATCGCCGCCGGTTTCCTCGGCCACGTGGAAGACGTTCGCGGGCGTGTAATCCGGGTCCGGATACTGGCCCTGCGACGGCGGGCCGGGCCGAATTGCGTGCCCGGTTACGATCGCGTTGAACACGGTGTCGGTCTTATCCAGCTCGCGGATCACCTGCCCGTCGGTGAGTTGATAGCTGGTGCTCAGGTTATCGGTGAGGATCAGAATAGCGCGCCGCCCTTCCGGCCCGGCATGTATTTGGATGTAGTGCGTCGCATCCACCACCGCGGAGTTGATCATCGTGGTGGTTCCGACGTCCCAATCCTTCACCGCGCTCCCGATCTGGCGGGCGGTTTCGGCCAGGTTGTCGCTGAAGCCTTGATGCACGGCGGTCTTTCGGGCAAAGACCATGATGGCCACGCGGTCGCCGGGCCGCAGATGGCTCAGCGCGTCCCGAGCTGTCTGCGCAATGGCCTCGATATACTGCTGCATGCTGCCGCTGATGTCGAAAAGCAACACCAGGTTCAAGGGCTCCTCGCCATGCGAGAATGACACGATAGATTGAGGCTGGCCTTCGTCGGTGACCACGAAATCCTCTTTGGCGAGCCCGCGGATCAGATCCTTGCCTTGGGTCACCTGGACGTCGACTCGCACGTCCGCAACCCCGGTTTTGAAGACCGGCTGTCCCTCATCCTGCGCGGCCAGAGGCGCTAGGATGAAGATCGTCGAGATGAAGAACATCATTATCGGCACCGCCGGCCATATTGACCACGGCAAGACCGCGCTGGTGCGCGCGCTCACCGGGATCGACACGGATCGTCTCAAGGAAGAGAAGCAGCGGGGAATTTCCATCGATCTAGGCTTTGCCCACCTCGAACTTTCCGATAATTTGCGTCTCGGTTTTGTAGACGTTCCCGGCCACGAAAGGTTCATCAAAAATATGCTGGCCGGTGTGGGCGGTATCGATCTGGTTTTGTTCGTCATAGCGGCCGATGAATCCATTAAGCCACAAACGCGGGAACATTTCGATATCTGTATGTTGTTGGGGATCCGGAACGGGATCGTGGTTCTCACCAAGGCGGATTTGGCAGGCGAGGATCTGGTGGAGCTGGTGAAGCTCGAAGTGGACGAGTTTGTGCGCGGTTCTTTTCTTGAAAACGCTCCCGTGGTGGCGGTCAGCTCCACCACCGGGGCAGGCCTCGCGGAACTGCGCGCGGCGATTGAGAAGGCGGCCGCTTCGGTTTCCGAAAAAAGTGCATCCCAATATTTTCGGTTGCCCATTGACCGGGTATTCAGCATGCGCGGCTTCGGCGGAGTGGTCACCGGGACGCTCATTTCGGGCGTCGTGCGCGTGGAGCAGGAGATCGAACTGCATCCGTCGCGTCGCCGGGTTCGCGTGCGCGGGATACAAGTGCATGGGTCGGCCGTCGAGCAGGCCAGCGCGGGACAGAGAACCGCCTTGAACTTGGCCGGCGCGGAAATGTCCGAATTCGCGCGTGGGATGATGCTGGCTGAAGCCGGCCGATTTCAAGCCACCACTCAGATCGACTGCTCCTTCGAACTGCTCGATTCCGCCAAACCGCTGAAGCATCGCGCGCCGGTACATTTCCACGCGGGCACGGCCGAGGTGGAGGCGGAAATGCGGCGTCTTAAGGGAGCTGAGCCGCTTCAGCCCGGCGCGCGCGACTTTGTCCGGTTTCTGCTGAAGGAGCCGCTGCTGGTTCTGCCGGGCGACCGTTTTATTGTGCGGATGTTTTCGCCCGTGGTGACAATCGGTGGCGGGATCGTTCTGGACGGTGCTCCGCCACGCCGCGGATCGCGAGAAAGGCTGGAGATTCTCGGAGCCGCAGCCATCACGCCGAGAATCGCGCTGCTGGTGGGCGAATCGCGCTATGGAATGGGCATGGCCGATCTGGTGGCGCGCACGGGCCTCCTCGAAGCGGACATCCGCAGTGCCGCTTTGTCGCCCGAACTGGTAGTTCTGGAGTCGCCGCACTTTTGGGTTCTCAGCAAAGCATGGCTGGCAAAACAGATCGAAGCCATCCACGACCATCTCAAGCAATTCCATCGGCGGAATCCGCTGCTCGCGGGAGTGTCGAAAGAGGAGTTGCGCAGCCAAAGGCTGGCCGGCGCGCCGCCCTGGCTTATGGACGCGGTGCTCTCGCGAGCCAAGACCCTGGCTGTGGATGGCGAGACCGTGCGGCTGGCTTCGCACCAGATTTCATTCAAGCAGGATGAACAGGAGGCCGCCTGGAAAATCGAGAATGCCTTTCGAGCGGCTGGTCTGGCGGTTCCCGCGATGCAGGATGTATTGGCGAAGTCCGGAGTGGAAGCGGGCCGGGCGCGCACCATCCTGCAGTTGCTGCTGCGCGATAAACGGCTGGTTCGCGTCAGCGATGAGTTGGTGTTTCACACCTCCGCTCTCGAATCCCTGCGCGGCCTGCTGGCCGCGAGAAAGGGCGCCAGCTTCGGAGTGCCGGAGTTTAAGGAGTGGACCGGAATCTCGCGCAAGTACGCAATTCCTTTGCTGGAGTTTCTCGATCGGGAGCGGATCACGCGCCGTAGCGGCGATTCGCGCTTGGTCCTCTAATTGGTCCTATAAACCGTTGACAGATGGCGAATAAAAGGCGAAAATAGGCGTGTGTTGTTCGAAGACTACCTCGCCCCCAGGCTGGTCGGCATCGCCCGCCTGGCTGCGTCCAGCGAAGTCCTGGAAGCGAAGCGGCAGGTGGAGTATCTCGAACTGGAAACCCGCCGATTCATTGGCCGCGGCTCCGGGCGCATGCGCAGCATCTGGACCATCAACCCCTATCGTGGCTGCGAATTCGGCTGTAAGTATTGCTATGCGCGCTACGCTCATGAGTTCATGGAGCTGCGCGATCCGGCGCTATTCGAGCACAAGATCTACGCCAAGCGTTTTCAACGGGAGGCCTTTCGCTTGGAGCTGCGGCGGCTGAAGCCGGGGGCCACGATCTGGATCGGCACGGCTACCGATCCCTACCAGCCAGCCGAGCGACGGTTTCGGATCACGCGCCGCATTCTGGAGACCTGCGTGGCGGAGCGAGGCTTGGATTACGGAATCACCACCAAGTCCGATCTGGTAGCGCGGGATGCGGATCTGCTGGCTCGGATCGCCTACAAAAATTCGGTGGGAGTGCACGTAACCATCACCACGCTGGATGAAAGGCTGGCACGCATGCTGGAGCCGCTTGCGCCGCGGCCGGCTCTGCGGCTCGCCGCGGTTCGGAAGCTGAGCGAGAGCGGGCTGCGCGTGTCCGTTCTGGCTCACCCCGTGATGCCGCTTATCAACGACAGCGAGAAGAGCTTGGATGGGGTTTGCGCGGCGGCGGCGGAAAACGGGGCGTCGTCCTTCAGCGCCGGACCCTTGTTCCTAAAGCCTTGCGCGCAAAAGGTTTTCCTGCCGTTTTTGGCCGAACATTTCCCGCATCTGGAGCGCCGCTACCGGGAACGGTTCGAACGCAGCGCATATCTGGGCGGCGAGTATCCCGAGATGATCCGGGAACGCGTTCGCAAGATTCGGGAGCGTAACAACCTGGAGGCGCGCGAAGCCCGGGAATGGCCGCAGGATGATCAACTGGATCTTTTTCCAGAATCCACTTTACAACGCAAAGTAGATCTCTTATAATCGCCTCATGGCCACCGTTCAGCCCTTGCGGGTTCGCGCGGAAGCGGTTTCTCTGCACACCCACGCAGTGGACAATCTGCGATTCATTCGGGAGACGATGGAACGCGCCGGCTCGTTCACGGCGGTTCCGGGCTGGGGAGGCTTCAGCATCGGCCTGAGCGCGCTCCTGGCTGCGCTGATCGCGTCGCGCCAAAGCTCGATCGAAGGCTGGCTGGGGACCTGGCTGGTGGAGGGCATCCTTGCCATCGCGATCGGAGCGCTCTCGATGAAGCGCAAGGCCAATCTCGCGCAAGTTCCGGTGCTTTCCGGGCCAGCCCGCAGGTTCGTGCTTAGCTTCGCGCCTCCTCTACTGGTGGGCGCGTTGCTGACCCTCGTTCTATACCGCGCCGGGCTGTACGCCGCGATTCCAGGCACCTGGCTGGTGCTTTATGGAACCGGAATTGTGACCGGCGGGGCGTTCTCCGTACGGGTGGTTCCGGTAATGGGGTTGTGTTTCATGGCGCTTGGAGCAGTTGCGTTGTTTTGCCCGCTGCAATGGGGCAACTGGTTTTTGATCGGGGGATTCGGCGGCCTGCATCTGGTATTCGGACTTATAATCGCGCGCCGGTTCGGCGGCTAACATGGCGAAACAAAATACAGCCCGGAAAGAAGCGCCGGCCAAACCGGCGGCCATCGGCGGAGTAGCTGGCGGCAAACCTTTGCCGGAACTGGACCGTTTGATTCACGAGCGAATGCGGCTCGGCATCGTGAGCGCTCTGGCGGCGAATCAATCGCTCACCTTTAACGAGTTAAAGAAGCTGCTGAAGACCACCGATGGAAACTTGAGCGTACATGCGCGCAAGCTGGAGGACGCCAGTTACATCGCCGGAAGCAAATCGTTTGACGGCCGCATGCCGAAGACCGAGTATCGGCTGACCGAGGTTGGCCGGCGTGCACTCGCAAAGTATCTGGATCATATGGAAGCGCTGATTTACGCGGTGCGTGGCTAAAGTGAAATCTACATTTCCAGACGGCTCGGATGGGCTGCACGCCGCCATCATCATGGATGGCAACGGACGCTGGGCCACCACGCGCGGGCTGCCCCGGGTGGCCGGGCATCGGGCGGGAGTGGAGGCGCTGCGGCGCACGGTGGAAGCCTGCGCGGATCTGGGCATCGGAACGCTCAGCGTCTACGCTTTCTCGTCCGATAACTGGCGGCGTCCCTCCACCGAGGTCTCGGCGCTGATGAAATTGTTCCATACCTATTTGCGCCGCGAGCAGGCTAAATGCATCGAGAACGGCGTGCGCGTCTCGGTGATCGGCCGGCGCGATCGGCTGTCGCGCATGCTTCTACCGGTGATCGAATCCTGCGAGAAGGCGACAGAGCGAGGAAGAAAATTGCACCTTCGCCTGGCCGTCGATTATTCTTCCCGGGACGCCATTGTGCGAGCGGCCGCCAGGCTCAGGAAAAACCCGAGCCGCGAGAAGCTCTCGGCCGAGTTGGGCCGGGACGTGGACCTGCTGATCCGGACGGGCGGAGAAAAGCGTCTGAGCGACTTCCTGCTTTGGGAGTGCGCGTACGCCGAGCTGGTGTTTACACCTGTGATGTGGCCGGACTTCAGCACTTCCGATTTTGCCGCGGCAGTGGCTGAATTCCGCTCACGCGAACGCCGCTTCGGCGCGGTGCCCGCCGCCGCGCTGGCGTAGCTCACTTCTTGCGGTTTCGATAATCCGCCATCGCTTTCCGATGGTCATCGGATTCGAGCGAACCCTGCTGATATTCCAGATAGGTTTCGAAAGCCGTTTCGAAATCCGATTGAAACGCTGCGGTAACCAGCTTTTTCGCAAAGCCCTGCGCGGTGGAGCTGCCTTTCAGGACGCCGGCGATGATCGAGCTGGTCTTTTCATCCACCTGTTCTTCCGGAGTCACCCAATCGAGCAGCCCGATCCGCAGTGCCTCCTGGGCGTCGATCATCTCGCCGGTGAGCATCAGCCGCCGGGCGCGTCCGAGGCCGATGAATCTTGGCAAGCGGTATGTGCCCATGCCCGGGATCAGCGCTTCAAAGATGGCCGGGAGGCCGAAGCGGGCCTCCGGGGTGGCGATGCGAAGGTCGCAGGCCATGGCGATTTGAAGGCCGCCGCCGATGGCATATCCCCGGATCTTGGCCACCGTGAGGGCGTTCAGACGCTCCAGCCGGAGCATGGCTTCGTCGAAGCTGCGAAACCAATCCAGCTTGAGGTCGCCCGCCGCCAAGGCCCTTAGATCGATGCCGGATGAAAACGAGCGGCCCTCGCCTCGCACGATCACCGCGCGGATTTCGGGTGAAGCTTCGAGTTGATCCAAAGCGGCGTGAAAGTCGTGCGCCATTTGCCAGTTCTCGGCATTGAGCACCTCGGGCCGGCTCATCACCAATTCGGCGACGCTGCCGTGTACTTGGAGATAAATGGCGTGTGTTCGGGTCATCCTGGCCTCTTTCTAATCTTAGATCCGCTTTCCCTGAGTCTATTCCCGAAGCGCACCGTACCGCAAAGCAGTAAAATAAGCCAACCGGATTGGAGGCTGGACCAATGCCTGATGACCGAATGGAACGGCGCGAGCTGCTACAACAAACGGCGGCGCTGATTGGCGGCGCGGCGTTAGCCGGCTTAGGAACGGCCGATGCGCAGGATACCGGAGCCGATGCCCGGCTGTTTCCGGGCTTCAAGGTTTCGAAAGTGGAGACCAGCGGCGCCACGATCCACGTCGTCTCGGGCGGCCAGGGTCCGCCGTTGCTGCTGCTGCACGGAGCGCCGCAGTCGCACGCCACCTGGTATAAGATCGCGCCCGATCTAGCCAAGGATCATACGCTGATCATGGCCGACCTGCGAGGATACGGCGACAGCACCAAGCCGGAGGGCGGCAAGAATCACGAGAATTATTCGAAGCGCGCCATGGCGCTGGATGGCGTCGAGGTGATGAAGCACTTCGGGTTCGAAAAATTTGTGCTGATTGGCCACGACCGCGGCGGCCGGGTCGGGCACCGCATGGCGCTGGATCATCCCGATAAGGTCACCAAGCTCGCGGTGATCGATATTGTGCCGACTTACACGCTCTTCCACAACGTG
The DNA here is from genome assembly GCA_963786745.1 of Terriglobia bacterium. Lineage (GTDB taxonomy): Bacteria > Acidobacteriota > Terriglobia > Bryobacterales > Bryobacteraceae > Palsa-89. Next base: position 135,805 of record CAWBAE010000002.1, read on the forward strand.
AACAAGCAGTTCGCCACCGCGTATTACCACTGGTTCTTCCTGATTCAGCCCGCGCCGTTCCCGGAAACGCTGATCAACAACAGCATCGATTTTTATATGGGCCGGAGCAATTCGGAGGTGCACGCCGAGTACGTCAGAACCTTCAAGAATCCGGCGACCGTGCACGCGATGTGCGAGGATTATCGCGCCGCCGCGTCCATCGACCTGGAGCACGATGAGGCGGACATGAGCCACAAAGTGGAATGCCCAATGCTGACGCTGTGGGCCGCTAACGGAGCCATGGGAAAGATGTACGACGTGCTGGCGACGTGGAAGGAACGCGCGGCGAATGTTTCCGGGCGCGGATTGCCGGGCGGACATTCGCTCCAGGAGACCACGCCTGGCGAGACATTGTCCGAATTGAGGGCCTTCTTAGGCGCTTAGTTGGAGTAAGCTGATTTCCAAGCGGGAGGGAGGCTATGCAGTTCGAATTGAAACCGATTTCGAAGGCGGGGATCGCCGAAGCTCTGGAGAAAGCTGAGCGGTATCGGCTTTTGAACGAGCCGACGCTGGCCGAGAGCATCTGTCTGGATGTGCTGCACATCGAAGCCGAAAACCAACGGGCCCTGGTGATGCTGCTGCTAGCGCTGACGGACCAATTCGGCCATGGCGCAAGTCCGATTAAGGCTCGCGAGATTTTGCCGCGCCTCAAGGACGATTACGAGCAAGTCTACTATGCGGGCATCATTTGGGAACGGGCCGCTCACGCGCAACTCCGCGCTGGTTCGCCGAACGCTGCTTTCACGGCTTTTGACGGATTCTCAAAAGCCATGGATTGCTACAACAAGGCCGCGACCTTACGGCCGCCGGCCAACGACGACGCGATCCTGCGCTGGAACACGTGCGCGCGGACGCTGATGCGTAATCCCAATCTGCGGCCCAGGCCGGACGAGGCGTACGAACCCGTGCTGGGCGAGTGAACGCAGCCGGCGTTGAGTTTCGAACCCGGCTACGATATCCTAAGGAACGTATAGTCTCTCTGTGTAAGGATTCAACTTAAGCGAATGGCAAACACCCTTTCCGCACTGAAGCGGGTACGTCAGACCAAGCGCAAGGCGATTGTGAATCGGCTGCGCAAATCACGGCTTCGGCACCAGATCCGCTCGATGCGGCGTTTGATCGAGACCAAGGACAGCAAAGGCGCGCAGGCGGCGCTTTCCAGCACGTTTTCGCTGATCGATCGTTCGGCCAAGTGGGGCGTGATCAAGAAGAACACGGCGGCGCGTTATAAGAGCCGTCTGCAGGCTCGGCTCCAAGCCATCGGTTAGCGCCCTTCCTCAGCCCGTCAGGCTGAAAACCAACTGTTCCATCACCACCCGGTCGTCAGGACGAGTGTCGCGGAGCGCCTGGTCCGCCCAGAATAATTTCTCGATGGCCCGCGGCAGCTTCTCGCCGGGGAATGCCGCCAGAGTTTGAGACACCTGCTCGGCGCGATCGCGCCAGATCCGGATCCCCTGCCTGGTGAAATAGGTCTGGATTTGCTGGGCGTTGCGCAAGCCCGCCTCGTGCGCGACCATGGCCAGACGAAATTGCGTAGCCAGGAATGTTAGCGCCAGCGGCAGGTATTCGCCGTCGCGCAGCAGCGTATCCAGGCTGTCGAGCGAACGCTTGCGGTCTCCCCGGCCGAGCGCCGATACCAAGCTGAAGATATTGGACGCCTGGGCGCTGGGCACCAGCCTGGCGATGTCGTCCGCGGTAACTTTTTTTCCCGCACCCGCATACAGCCGCAGCTTCTCGATCTCGTTCGCGATGCGTCCGGCATCCGCTCCCAGCGATTCCACCAGTAAGCCGATTTCCGACAGGCCGATTTCGAGCCCCGCTTCCTTGGCCAGATCCTGCGCGAGCGCGCGTGCTGCTTCAAGCGTATAAGGACGAAACTCTACCACATCGGGAATAGCGCCAAAAAGCTTCTGGACGCGCTCCAGCTTGGTGCGATCCTCGCCCTCAAAATCGTAGCGGCTGGATTCGAACACCAGAACCGTTCCTGGAGTGGGATGGCCGAGGTAATCCGCCAGTTCGGCCGAGGAAGCGTTTTCTTCCGCGCTGGAAGCCCGGCCGCGAGGGAGCGCGGCTTCGGCACCGGATACCCAGATCACGCGATTCGCTGCGAACAGCGATAGAGAACGGGCGTCGTCGAGAATCACGGCCAGAGTGGTCTCGGCCAGATCAAAACGCGCCAGGCCATTTTCCCGATCCTGGGAACCGAGAACGCGCTCCAGCAGCGCGCGCCGGCAGGCGTCCAGCTGATACAGCTCCGAGCCGAGGAACAGGTACGCGCCCGCGGGCGGGCTCTTGCGAATTCGCTGCAGGAATTGATCGGGCCTCAAAAGTTATCCAGAATCGACGTAACCACGTCGCGCGCCACGGTTTTGCTCATGCGCTGCAGAGCGGCATCACTCTCTTCGAAGTATTGATTGTCGTTTTGCGAGATCTCGTAGCGATCATGCACTACAAAATTCGGCCGCGTCCAGATGACTTTGCCGGATGCCCGCTCCACCAGGCTCACTTGCATCGTGACGTTTACCTGCAGTCCGCTGGCGCGCCCGGTCGCCTGATTGAAGACGATCGGGTAGGCGACATAGTTGATCACCGTGCCGCGCAACACCGCGTCGGCCTGATCCGGATCGTTGACGATCTGATAGTGAGTGCGCGCGATAAATTCACGGCTGATGGCTGAAGCCAGACGGTCCGTGAGCTTATAGCGAACGGTAATGTTCTTGAAGGGCGGTATGGCGATGCTGTGAACGGCCTCCGGCATCTGGGCGCCCTTCCCGGCGACATGATAGCCGCAAGAAGACAGCATGCACGCCGAAAGACAGACGCCTATCAGGACCGGCCTAAAGCAGCTCACGCGCAACCTCCAGGGCACTGTCGGCGGCGATTCGAAGATTGTCGGCCACCACCCAAAACCAGCAGGCGCGCGGCTCATTGCGATCCGGCGCGATGCCGCCGACGCTGATGCCTCCCTGGCCGGCGATGCCTGCGTTGGTGGGCGGCTCATGTTCGGGTCCGCGCATATCGATGTGCGGGTTGGATTCGAGCGCTTTGACGATCGCTTCCGTGCCCGGATTCGTTTCGAACTCCACCCACACCGAGATGCTGTAGCCATGGAACACCGGAGCTTGAACCAGGCGCAGCGAAGGCATCGGCACGGAACCGGCGCCCGCCAGCAGGCTTGCCAGGTGCCGGTCAATCTTCAACTCGATTTCCGCCAGCGAATGCGGGGCATCGGAACCATACTGAGGCAGCATGTTGAAACTGAGCTGGGCGTCGAAGACCTCTTTGACGAGCGGCTTGAACGTCAGCAATCCGCCGGTCTGCTTGTGCAGCTCATCCAGGCCCGCTTGGCCGCGCTCGCTGGCCGGCTCGAGAATCAGGGCCACCGAGCGACGAATCGCGCCCGCTTTCCGAAGCTGGGTCAGGAACAGGGCCAGCGCGATGGCGGCCGGATGCGCGATAGCGTGGATGGCGCCGGCGACGGTGTGGCCGTCGGGTTCGACGACGGGAGCGCGCAGGCGCGTCTCGGGTTGATCCTCCAGTCCGCCGTTCACGTCAATCACCACGGGCGCGGGCGACGCAGCGCGGATTTGCTCATAGGCCTTGCGGCTGGATTCCGCGGAGCCCGTCAATACGGCGATTTTGGCCGTCCCGAGATCGGCGGTCTGGAGCGAACTCATCACCAACGGCTCATCGCGCCCACGCGTAAGAATGCTTGCATCGCCGGTGTCGACGGAAGCGATCAGCTTAACGCTGGCAGGCAGCTTGCTGGAATCGAGCAGCTCGCGAACTTCTTTGCCGAGCAGCGACTCGCCGCCCACCACGGCAATCACGGGTTTGGATGTTCCTCGATGAAGATGCATTTCAGCTGGCCTGATGCTCCGGTTGCGGGGGCGGCGGATGCGGGCGGAACCGGCGTCGAATAACTCCGCCGGCGCGGATCATGATTCCGGAAGCGACATATACCGACGCCAACGTGAGCAGCACGGGCTGCGAATAGTTCCAGATCAGATAGATCAAGGCTCCGAACAGGATCACGGTAAGGGGCGAGCGAGGTCCCGTGAGGTTCACTTCCTTGAAGCTGGGATAGCGCCAAGTGCTTACCATCAGGAATGAGAGCACCGCGAGCAACACCAGCCATAGACCGGAAAGCATCCACCATTCCAGCGCTATGCTGTCGGCGGCATAAACGATGGCGGCGATAATAGCGGCCGCGGCCGGGATCGGCAGGCCGACGAAATACTTCCGATCCGGACGGCCCGGATTTTTGGGCACCGGATTGGTCTGCACATTGAAGCGAGCCAATCGCGCGGCGCCGCAGAGCAGAAAAACAAAGGCGATGAAATAGCCGCGCGCGATGATCCGGCAGTGCAATGCCGCCGTGGCCCTGCGAACTGCACGCCCCAGGTGAATGCCAGAACCGCGGGCGCGATGCCGAATGCGATGACGTCGGCGAGCGAATCCATTTCGCGGCCAAAGTCGCTGACCGTGTTGGTCATGCGCGCGATCCTTCCATCCAGACCATCCAGCACCACGGCCGCCCCGATGGCTTTAGCGGCCACCTCGAAATGCGGATTGCGAGCCGGTATGTCCGCCGGCCTGGAGCAAAGCGCCCTGAATGGATCGAAGGATCGCGAGGAAACCCAGGAAAACGTTGCCCGCCGTAAACAGCGTCGGCAGGGCATATGCGGCTCGGCGAGGTCTGCGCGAGGGCGAGCGCGGATCGAAGAATCGCTGCCGCAATGTAAGCTTCGCCATCAGGCCTGCTTTCTTCGAGCGAGAATGCTGGAACCGCCCGAGACATGCTCTCCAACTTTGACGGTGATGTCCCAATCGGGACCCAGGAAGACGTCCACGCGGGAGCCGAACTTGATCAATCCGACGCGCTCGCCTTTGGCGACCTCATCGCCGGGGTTCTTGGAAAAAACGATTCGCCGCGCAATCAAACCCGCGATCTGAGAAAAACCGACGCGGGTTCCTCCGCCTTCGATGGTGACAGTATTGCGCTCGTTCTGGGAGCTGGCGATTTCGCGGCTAGCCACCACGAACTGGCCCTTGGTGTACTCGACCTTGGCGATCCGGCCGGCGATGGGCGCGCGATTGACGTGAACGTCAAAGATGTTCAGGAAAATGCTGATGCGCGACTCGCCCGATGGATCCGTGCGGATGGCCACCAGCTTGCCATCGGCCGGCGAAACGGCCACGGCGCCGTCCGGAATAACGCGCTCGGGGTCCCGGAAAAAATAAAGGCAGAAAAGCGCCACCAGAAAGAGCGGGATAGCGAAAATGGGCCTTGTGAAGTACCAGACGGCGGCGCCCCCCGCCGCGAGCCCCAGCCCATAGTAGATCCCATCGATGACCATCGATATCTCTATTGTACGTGTGTGCACGGCATCCGCACCGATACAATAAAACATTCCTATGACTACCCTGGAACGAATCCCGCTCGGCGAATTGGCCGCGCGGCTGGGCTGCGAGCTTCGGGGCGATCCGAATATCGAAATTACGGGCGTGGCCGGGCTGGAGCATGCGCTTCCCAGCGAACTGACCTTCCTGGCGAATCCTAAATATGCGCCGAAGATTAAACAGACCCGCGCGGCCGCCGTGCTGGTATCCGAAGCCTTGCAGGCGGCATCTCCGGCGAGCCTGATATCCGCGAATCCGTATCACGATTTCGCGCGCGCCATGGCTTTGTTCTACCAGCCGCCGCGGCCGGCGCCGGGCATTCATGCGAGCGCCTGGATCGCTCCCACGGCGACCATCGGGCCGGGCGCGTCCATCGGTCCCTATGCGGTAGTGGGAGAGCGGGTGACCATTGGGCGCGACGCGGTGCTGCATCCGCACGTCGTGATTTACGAAGGCGCCCGGATCGGCGACGAATTTTATGCGCATTCGCACGCGGTGGTCCGGGAATATTGCCGGATCGGAAACCGCGTGATCCTGCAAAACGCCGTGGTGGTGGGCGGCGACGGCTTCGGCTTCGCGAAGACCGCCCAGGGCACGCATTTCAAGATCGTTCAATCCGGCATCACCGTGATTGAAGACGACGTCGAGGTTCAGACGCTGTCCTCGATCGACCGCGCGACGGTAGGCGAGACGCGTGTGAAGCGCGGCGCCAAGATCGACAGCCTGGTGCAGGTGGGGCACGCATCGGTGGTGGGCGAGGACAACATCATCTGCGCGCAGACTGGTCTCGCGGGCAGCTCTATCCTGGGAAAAAACGTTCTGCTGGCGGGCCAAGTGGGAATTTCGGGACACCTGACCATCCACGACAACGCCGTCATCTATGCGCAGAGCGGCATCGGCGGAGACGTGCCGGAAGGCGGGGTGATGTCCGGATCGCCGGCTTTCGAAGCCCGGGAGTGGCTAAGAGCCATCACGGCTTTTCAGAAATTGCCGGAGATATTGAAGACAGTGAGACAATTGGAGAAGCGTCTCAAGCAGCTGGAGGCTGCCGCGGCAAGCTCAGAATGATCGATGAAACCAGCAACGGCGTTCGCCGCCCAGTAGCCTATCTTAACGAAACGTTTCTCGAGAGCCCCGACGCGCGCGGGCTGCGCATTCTCTCCGAGTACCTGGAACCGCTATCGCATTTTCGCGACGAGAAGATCCAGGACACCATCGTATTTTTTGGATCGGCCCGTATCACGGAGGACGGCCCGCTGGGCGAATATTATCGCGACGCCCGCGCGCTGGCGCGATTGATCACGGAATGGTCGAGCAAGATCGAGCCGCAATTCCACCGCTTCGTGATCTGCTCCGGCGGCGGGCCCGGCATCATGGAAGCGGCTAATCGCGGAGCTGCGGACGCGGGCGGAAAAAACATCGGTTTGAACATCGGGCTGCCGTTCGAGCAGCTGCCGAACCCTTTCATCACTCCGGAACTGTCCTTCGAATTCCATTATTTCTTCATGCGCAAGTTCTGGTTCGCCTATCTTGCCAAGGCCCTGGTGATTTTTCCGGGAGGCTTCGGCACACTGGACGAGCTGTTTGAGATTCTCACTCTGGCGCAGACCCGCAAGCTCGAGAGCAAAATCGTGATCGTGCTGTACGGGTCTAAGTTCTGGAAGGAAGTATTGAACTTCGAAGCGCTGGTCAAGTACAACACGATCTCGCCCGAGGATCTGAAACTGTTCCAATACGCCGACGATCCCGAATCCGCGCTGGCGATTCTCCAGGATCAACTGACGAAGTTTTTCCTAGCGCCGGAGAAACCTCTGCCGGAGCCGGTTCCGGAGACGCCGCAGATCGCCAAATCGCGAGTGTGAAGCTCGAACTCAAATCACGCTGGAAGAAGCTCGGCAAGCTGGAAAAGCTATGCGTGATGGTGCTGGCGTTGTATCTCATTTTGCTGGCGCTGGTTCCCCAAGTCGGCTTCACCGGGTTCGTGCAGTTCGTCGTGATTGTGCTGGCGGTCTGGCAGTTCGCTCGCCTGCTGCGCTTCGGATTGCGGAAGGTGATCTGGCGGCTGCGCAACCGGCTGGTGGTCACCTATCTGTTTATTGCGGTGGTGCCGATTCTGCTGATCCTCACGCTGGCGGGTTTAGGCGCGTACATGTTGGCGCTGAACGTGGCCGCCTATATGGTGCGGTCGGAACTGGATCGCAGCGTGGCTTCGATGCGCGAGGCCGCTTCCGTGCTGCGCCGCAGCCCGCCGGGATCTCGCGCGGACATACTGCGGCACACCGGAGAAATCTACGCTGACCGGTTTCCCGGGCTGGTTCTGATGATCCAGGATCATGGATCGCTGCTCGAATGGCCGGAGAACGCGAGTATCCAGCAGGCGCCGCCGGCCACCGAGGATATGAGCGGCCTGGTGCGGCGTGGGGACCGCTATTACGCCTGGTCCTGCGTTCGCGGCGATGGAAACGAATTTCTCGCGGCCGTGCCTCTGTCGCGGCGTTACTTGAGCCGGATGGCGGCCGGCGTCGGGGACGTTTACTTCCTGCGCGGATACACGCGTATCGGCGAAACGGCCGCGGACCGCCAGGCCGCGAATCGATTTACCTACAAAGCCGACTCCCAAAACGGCGTAACCATCGACCAGCAGCAATTCGAAGCGCAAGCGGTGGGCCGCGAACCAGCGGCCGGGGCTCTGCCGCCTCCCGTCAATCGATTCGATTTGAGCGTTCGCTGGTTCTCGCTGGTTCGCGCCGCGGATTGGAACGTGCCCCGGGACAGCGCCACCGCGCTGCTCATGATCCACACCCGGATTTCCGCTCTTCTGGATGTGATCCTGAGCAGTTCCGACAAGCTCCAGGGTGCGCTCCCGATTGCGTTCCTGATCGTGTTCGGCGCTTTCGTGATCGTCGAAATTGTCTCGCTGATTATCGGCCTCTCGCTTTCTCGCACCATCACGGGCGCGGTGCATTCTCTCTATGAAGGCACGCAGCGTGTGATGAAAAGCGACTTTTCCCACCGCATCGCGGTGAAGGGCAATGATCAGCTGGCCGAACTGAACACGTCGTTCAACGCGATGACGGAAAATCTGGAGCGCCTGCTCGCTGTGGCCAAGGAGAAGGAGCGCCTGCAGGCTGAGATTGAGATCGCCCGGCAGGTGCAGGATCAGCTCTACCCGAAAAGCGCTCCAGTGATGAAGACGCTTCAAATCACCGGCCTATGCCAGCCGGCGAGGATGGTTTCGGGCGATTACTACGACTACCAGTTGGTGGAAGGCGGTCAACTGGCGATCGCGATCGGCGACGTGGCGGGAAAGGGGATCTCGGCGGCGCTTTTGATGTCGGCCATTCAATCCGCGTTGCGGATGGAGCTCCGAACCTCGCTCGAAGCAATCGTGCCCGCGCAGACGTCGACGAATGGATTCCATCTCTCCACCGGGCGGCTGGTCTCGGACTTGAACCGGCAGCTTTATGCAACTACGTCGCCCGAGAAGTACGCTACTTTCTGCCTGGCCCTTTATGACGAGCAGACCGGCACGGTGACTTACACCAACGCCGGCCATCTGCCGCCGATATTAATCGGCGCGGGCGGCGTTACGCGGCTGGACGTCAATGGAACCGTGGTGGGCGCGTTTCCGATGTCGAAGTACGACGAAAGCAAGGTCCAACTTCACAGCGGCGATCTCCTGGTGTGGTACACGGACGGCATCACGGAGCCGGAGAATGAATACGGCGAGGCTTTCGGAGAGGACCGGATGATCGATCTGGTCGCGAAGAACGCCAGCATGGGCGACCCGCACATTATCGAGATATTGATGGACGCGGTTCGCCAGTGGACCGGAACTCCGGAACTATTCGACGACATGACCGTCGTGCTGGCGCGCAAAAACTAGCATGGGCCGCTTCCGCAACCGCCTGATCCTGATCGCCGGCGCATTGCTGGTGATCCTGGCCGGCGGCACGCTCGGGTTTATTTTCATCGAGCATTACCCGCCCTTCGACGCCTTCTACATGACCCTGATCACCATCAGTACGGTGGGTTATGAGGAGGTGCATCCGCTGAGCCACGCGGGCAAAGTCTTCAATTCATTTCTGATATTCTTTGGCGTAACCATCATGCTGCTGGCGGTGGGCGGCATGACGCAGGCCATCATCGAGCTGGAGCTGAATCAATATTTTGGAAAGCGGCGGATCAAGAAGATGATCGATGCGTTAGAAAACCACTACATCGTCTGCGGATTCGGGCGAATCGGGCGCGGCGCGGCCGGCGAACTGCAGCGCGCGGGCGTGCCTTTTTTGATCGTGGACCAGAACGAGGATCGCGTGGAGTGGGCCATGAAATCCGGAATGCTGGCGGTGATGGCCGACGCGACCGACGACGAAACGCTCAAGGAGGCGGGAGTGCTGCGCGCCAAAGGCCTCATCGCCACGCTGCAAAGCGACGCCGACAACTTGTTCGTGATCCTCTCGGCGAAAGCGCTGAAACCGTCGCTGCTGGTTTCCGCGCGTATCGCTTCCGAGCAAAGCGAAAAGAAAATGCGCCTGGCGGGCGCGGACTATGTGTTTGCGCCCTACGACATGACCGGCAATCGCATGGCTCAAGTGATGTTGAAGCCGCACGTTTTCCAGTTCATCGATTTCACCACCAAGAGTATGGGGCTGGATGTCGGGATCGAGCAGGTGCGCGTTCCCGACAAGAGCGGGTACGCGACCAAGACGCTGCTCGAAACCAAGATCCGCAAGGAACTCGGCGTCATCGTGCTGGCCATTCGCAAAGCCGACGGCCGGATGCTTTTCAATCCGCCCGCGGAGGCGGAAATCGCGGCGGGGGATCATTTGATCGTGATGGGGGAAGCCACCGATCTGCGGCGCCTGGAGCAAGTGGTGGCCGAGGTGCGTGGGTGAAGGTACTAACCGCCGCGCAAATGCGCGAGGTGGATCGCCGTACCAGCGAGCTCGGCATTCCGGGCATCGTGCTCATGGAGAACGCCGGGCATCGCGTGATGGAAGTTCTGGCGCATCGCTACGCGCCGCTCAAGCAACATCGCATCCTGGTGTTTTGCGGCAAAGGGAACAACGGCGGGGACGGCCTGGTGGTGGCGCGGCAATTGTACACGCGCATTCATCCCGAGGCATTGCATGTGGTGCTGGCCGGAGACCCGGCTGAGATGCGGGGCGACGCGGCTGAGAACTACCGGATGCTCGAAGCGGCCGGATGCCCGGTGTCCTTTGAAATCACGGCGGCCATGGAGACCGTGACGCTGATCGTCGACGCGCTGCTCGGCACCGGAATCCACGGTGCGGCATCGGGACGGGCTGCGGAATTCATTCGCGCCATCAACGAGCGTTTTCCACTGGCCGATGTGGTGTCCGTGGACATTCCGTCCGGTTTGGACAGCGACTCCGGGTTGATCCCGGGCGAAGCCGTGTATGCCAGCGACACCGTCACCTTCACTGCGCCTAAGCCTTGCCATGCGCTGTCGCCGGCCGTGCAACTGGCGGGCCGTTTGCACGTCGCCGGGATCGGAAGCCCGCCCGAGCTATATCAGAACGATGCGTCCATCTGGCTCTCGCTCTCCGAGCCGTCGCTCTTCGCGCGCTTGTTCCTCCCGCGCGTCAGCGATTCCAACAAGGGCATGTATGGGCACGTGCTGGTGATCGCGGGCGCGCGCGGCAAGACCGGCGCGGCGGCCATGGCCGGAATAGCAGCCTTGCGGGCCGGCGCGGGGCTAGTGACGGTGGCTTCGGCGGAATCCGCGATCAGCGCCATCGCGGCGCACGCGCCCGAGATCATGACGGAGCCGCTGCCCGAAACCGCCGCCGGATCCATTTCGAAGCGGGCGCTCGAACACTTGCTATTGGCCCGCATCGCGGAGAAGAAAAATGTGGTGGCGGTGGGTCCCGGCATGGGAGGCGACCCGGAAACGGTCCAATTCATTCGCGGCCTGGTGGGCGAGATCGGCGTGCCGGTGGTGCTGGATGCCGACGGATTGAACGCCCTGGGCGAGCTGAAGTGGGAGGCGCGAGCCGCTCGCATCCTGACGCCCCATCCAGGCGAAATGTCGAGGCTGACTGGCAAGACCATTCCTGAAATTCAAGCCGATCGCGTCGGTGTGGCGCGAGCGTTTGCTACTGAGCGCGGCGTCTACCTGGTGCTGAAAGGGGACCGCAGCGTGATCGCGGCTCCGGACGGACGCGTGTGGATCAATCCCACCGGCTCGCCGGCCATGGCTACCGGCGGAACGGGCGACGTCCTAACCGGCCTGATCGCGGGACTGCTGGCCCAATTCCCGAACCAACTCGAAGCTGCGCTCCTGGCCGCGGTGTACCTGCATGGGCGGGCCGGCGAACTGGGCGCGATAAAGCTGGGCGAGAAATCGTTCATCGCCACGGATTTGTTCGAGTTTCTGCCCGAGGCTATGCGTGAAGTCGCGAACGTTTCACACCCAGTCTGAGGACGAAACCATCGCGCTGGGCGAGCGGCTGGCCGCGGAACTGCCCGCTAAAGCCGTGGTTTTGCTGATCGGAAATTTGGGCGCGGGAAAAACCACGCTGGCAAAAGGAATCGTGAAAGGGCTGAAGGCGGCTGAGCCGGAACAGGTCTCGAGCCCCACCTTTACGCTGATTCACGAATACAGCCCGGCGGTTTATCATGTGGATCTGTACCGGCTGGACACCGCCGCGCAGCTAGCGACGCTGGGGTTGGAGGAGATCTTCGATCGTCCGGCGATTGTGTTGATTGAGTGGGGCGAGAAATTCCCGGAGTTCATGCCGCCGGAGCGCATCGAGATCCGGCTGCGCGCGACCGGGGAAAATGTGCGGGAGATTGCCGTGCTCGTCTAACGGGGCAGGTGTTCAGCTGCCTACGAATCGTTGGCTCACGAGGGTATTCAAAGGCTCTCGACAGATCTCGATGGTATTGCCCTCGGGATCGCGGACTTCGAAGTATTCTGTGCCTCCACCCGTCTGAATCGCGCTGGGAGTAACACCCCTACTTTGCAGGTACGCGTGCGCCTTCGCAATTTTGCTGCAAAAGACAATGGGGTGGTCGTTTGCCCGTTCATATCCCGCCTTCTTTACTTCGACCCAATCGCTAAGGACGATCGTAGGTTCATCATTTCCAGGCAACATCAACGCTATGTCCGACGGAAGAACGCAGTCCCAGTCCGCCGGGACGTCGGCCAGTTTGCACTCGAAGGATTCTATCCACCATTTCTTCGAGGTTTGAAGGTCCGAGCAACTTAGCGCGATTGAGTCAGTCCGAAACAGAGCCATGGCCTTAGGTTAGCGCCTCATTTTCAGGAGCGCTCTAACGAAGTAAAACTGGGCTCCGTTCATCAACTGACCGAACCTGACCTGTCCCGTCCCAAAATCGAGCAATCGATCCGGCAATCCGATTGAAAATCCACGACCTTTTTGCGGCTCGCGACGTGCACTTGATCGACCGATGCTTCGCCACGATGTCACCTGTGCCTTGCGCCGGCTTCGTTCCAGCCCCGCTTTTACTACTGCCGCGGTTGTGACCCTGGCGCTCGGCATCGGCGCCAATACCACGATTTTCTCGCTCGTAAACGCCGTCGTCTTCCGGCCGTTTGGCGTCGAACGCCAGAACGAACTGGTGTCATTCAATATACGCACGGCCAAAGCGCAGTTCCCAACGCTCTCTTATCCGGACTATAAGGACTATCGCGATCGCAACACCGTGCTGAGCGGCCTGGCGATGTACCGCATGATGGCAATCAACATGAGCCGCGGCGAGGGAAGAAATGTGCGTCTGTGGGGCTATGAGGTCAGCGGAAATTACTTCGACATGCTGGGCGTCCAGCCCATCCGGGGCCGCTTGCTGCATCCCGAGGATGACGTAACGCGGGGCGGGCATCCCCTGGCTGTGATCAGCTACAGCTGCTGGCAGGCGCGCTTCGGAGGCGACCCCGATATCGCGGGACAAGAAGGTGAAGATCGGGGGCCTGGAATACAGCATCGCCGGCGTCACGCCGCCCGCATTTATCGGAACCGAGCTGGTTTATACTCCTGAAATCTTTGTTCCCATCGCGATGGCGGAGCAGATCGAGCAGGCAAAATGGATGGACGACCGCTCGGACTCGAATGCCTTTGCGGTCGGCCGGCTGAAACCGGGCGTCTCGATGAAAGAGCGCCGAGGCGGCCATCAATAGCATCGCAGCCCAGCTCGGCCACGAGTACCCTCGGCAGGACGCGGGCGTTTCCATCGTCCTTTCGCCGCCCGGCATGGCGGGCAACTTTCTGCGTGGCGCGGTCACCGGATTCTCGGCCGTCTTGATGGTGGTGGCCGGCATGGTGCTGCTGATTGCGTGCGTCAATCTTGCCAGCCTGTCTGCTCGCTCGCGCGGCGGACCGTAGAAAAGAAACCGCCATCCGCCTGGCTTTGGGCGCGAGCCGCGGCCAGCTTCTGCGCCAGCTTTTGACGGAGAGCTTGTTCCTCTCCATTGCGGGCGGCGCGGCAGGAATCCTGCTGGCGCGCTGGCTCAACGATCTGGTGAATGTCTGGCGTCCGCCCGTCGACGTTCCAGTGATTCCGCACATCATGATGGACACGCGCGTGCTCCTGTTTGCCGCCGCCGTTTCGCTCCTCACCGGGCTGTTGTTCGGCTTGGCCCCCGCGCTGCAATCCACGCGCGCCGGCCTGATCGGAGCGATTAAGAATGAAGCGCCGTCGGAAAAGCTTCGCCATTTTACGCTCCGCGATATTCTGGTTACCACGCAGGTGGCGCTCTCGGTAGTCCTGCTGATCGGAAGCATTCTCGTGGTGCGGAGTTTGCAGCACGCGCTCAGCCTGAATCTTGGATTCGAGCCGCAGCATGCCGCGGTCCTGTCCTACGATTTCGCCGCGCAAGGCTACGACGAGGAGCGCGGCCGCCAGTTTCAGCGCCGTCTGCTCGATAAGGTTCGCTCCACGCCTGGAATTGAGGCCGCCGGGGCGGTTGATGGCCTCCCGCTAACCCTCAATATTTCCAATAACTCGATCTATGTCGAAGGCAGGCCGGAACCACCCGCGAGCGAGGTCCCTCTGGCGGGCACGTACGTCGTCACCCCCGGTTATCTTCAAGCCATGCGGACGCGCCTAATGGCCGGTCGAGACCTGGATCGGCGCGATACGAAAGATGCTCCTCTCGTCGCTCTGGTGAACGAGACGTTCGCCCGCCAGCTTCTGCCGGGCGAAAATCCGGTCGGAAAAAGGTTTCGGCATTCGCCCACCGGCAAGTGGGTACAGATTGCGGGCGTGGTGGAGGATGGAAAATATCGTTCGCTCGGTGAAACACCCATGCCCGCCATTTTTGAGCCGATGGAACAGATATTGGAGCCCCGGCCAGACACTGGTTGCGCGCTCGTCCCTCTCGGAATCGGAAACGGTCGGCTTGCTACGCAGCGCTGTGGCGGAACTGGACCCGTCGCTGACGGTGTTCAACGATGGCAGCCTTACCAGTGCGCTGGGGCTGGCGCTGTTCCCCGCCAAGCTGGTGGCGGTGGTGCTGGCATCCTTTGGATTCCTGGCGGTGGTGCTGGCCGCGACGGGAGTATACGGAATCATGGCTTACGCGGTGTCCCGAAGAACACGCGAGATCGGCATCCGCATGGCCCTGGGAGCGGCTCCATTGCAGGTAGCGCGCGTGGTGCTGGCGCGAACGGCGCTGCTGCTGGCGATTGGGACAACGATCGGTTTCGCGCTGGCGTTCGCGGCGGGACAATTCTTCGGCCAGATTCTCTATGGGGTCAGCGCGCACGATCCTTTGACGTACCTTGGCGCGATCATGCTGATGGCGGTGGTGGCGTTCGTGGCATGCTGGGCGCCCGCGCGCCGCGCCATCAAGATAGATCCGCTCAAGGCGCTCCGCGCGGAGTGAGGCTCATTCAGCCCGCCTCGATCCGTGCCTAAAAGCATGCCCTAGTGGAATTGCAAGCTATTGTCCAGCCGGGTGGGACATGCTCTAAGTTACAATGGAGGTGCCCCTCCCCCCGCAGTCTGAGAAAACATGAGTTCCGCGCCGCCCTTCGTCCACCTGCATTGCCACACCGACTACTCGCTGCTCGATGGCGCCTGCGAAATTTCCCAGTTAATGGATCTCGCGGTCGAGCAAAAAATGCCCGCCGTGGCGATGACCGATCACGGCAATCTTTTCGGCGCGGTGGAATTCTATAACAGCGCCAAGGAAAAGGGCGTGCATCCGGTGATCGGTTGCGAGGTGTATGTCTCGCAGCAAGGCCACACCAGCCGCAGCGATACGGACCGCTACAACCACCTGGTGCTGCTGTGCGAAAACCAGGAGGGTTATCGCAACCTGCTCAATCTGGTCTCGACAGCCTTTCTCGAGGGCTTCTATTACAAGCCACGCATCGATAAGGACCTGCTCGCGCAACACTCCAAGGGTTTGATCGCCTTGTCAGCTTGCCTGCGCGGCGACATTAATGAAACGCTGCTCGCGAGCCGTTACGAAGAAGCCAAGCGCCTGGCCTACACTTACTCCGACATGTTCGGGAAAGATAATTTCTTTCTCGAAATCCAGGACCACGGGCTAGACCAGGACAAGATTGTGCTGCCCGAGCTGCACCGGCTTTCGCAGGAAACGCGCATTCCGCTGATTGCCACCAACGACTCGCATTACATGCGCAAGGAAGACGCCCGCGCGCACGAAATTCTGCTGTGCATCCAGACCGGCAAGACCATGAGCGATCCGCAGCGCATGCGCTTCTCGCGGCCGGAGTTCTATCTCAAGACCCGCGACGAAATGCTGGCCATGTTCGGCGAAGTGGAGGACGCGCTCGACCGGCCTTGGGAAATCGCGCAGCGCTGCCAGGTGAGTCTGGAGAAAGTAAAGGAGCCGTTCCCCAAGTTCGACGTTCCCAAGGAACACACCACCGAGAGCTATTTCGAATACGTCGCGCGGCA
This sequence comes from Terriglobia bacterium, assembly GCA_963786745.1. Taxonomy (GTDB): domain Bacteria; phylum Acidobacteriota; class Terriglobia; order Bryobacterales; family Bryobacteraceae; genus Palsa-89. The sequence continues at coordinate 152,164 of CAWBAE010000002.1, forward strand.
GGGATTCGAGAAACGGCGGCCGCGCTTGGAGGCGCTGCAGAAAGCCGGCGCGCTCAAGCACGATCTTGCGGAATACTCGGAGCGGCTGGATCGGGAAATCCGGATGATCCAGCAGATGAAGTTCTCCGGATACTTCCTGATCGTCTGGGATTTCATCCGTTTCGCGCGCCAGCAGGGCATTCCGGTGGGCCCTGGCCGCGGCTCGGCAGCCGGGAGCCTGGTCAGCTACGCCATGCAGATCACCGATATAGATCCGCTCGAATACGGACTTCTGTTCGAGCGCTTCCTGAATCCGGAACGCATCAGCATGCCGGACATCGATATCGACTTCCACACCCGCCGCCGCGGCGAAGTGATTCAATACGTCACTGAAAAATATGGCCGCGAGCAGGTGGCGCAGATCATCACCTTTGGAACGCTGGGCGCCCGCACCTCGATCAAAGACGTCGGCCGCGTGCTGGATATCAGCTACGCCGACGTCGACCGCATCACCAAGCTGATCCCCACCACGCTCAACATCAAGCTGCGCGACGCGCTGGAGCAGGAGCCGGCCATTCAGGAATCGGCGCGCAAGGATCCGCGCTTGAAGGAAGTCCTGGAAGTGGCGCTGAAGCTGGAGGGCATGGCGCGCAACGCGTCCATGCACGCCGCCGGAGTGGTGATCTCGCCCGTGCCGCTCAGAGAACTGGTCCCGCTCTACAAGACCAGCAAGGATGAAATTGTCACCCAATACGACATGATCGGCCTGGAGAAGCTGGCGCTTCTCAAGATGGATTTTCTGGGCCTGACCACGCTCGACATTATCCAGGAAGCGGTGGCGCTGATCGAGCGGGAGCGCGGTGAAAAGCTGGTGATCGAGGATCTGCCGCTGGACGATCAAGCCACCTACCAGATTTTTTCCAAAGGTTTCACCAGCGGCGTGTTTCAGTTTGAATCCCGCGGCATGCGCGATATTTTGCGGAAATATCAGCCCACGCGAATCGAAGATTTGTGCGCGCTGAACGCGCTGTATCGTCCGGGACCCATCCAGGGCGGCATGACCGATGACTTTATCGATCGCAAGCACGGCCGCAAGCAGGTGGCTTACGACCTTCCGGAGCTGAAGGAGATCCTGGAAGAGACCTACGGCGTGATCGTGTATCAGGAACAGGTGATGCAGATCTCCAATCGCCTGGCCGGATATTCGCTGGGCGAAGCGGACATCCTGCGGCGCGCCATGGGGAAGAAGAAGGCGGAAGAAATGGCCGCGCAGCGCGAGCGTTTCCTGGCCGGCGCCAAAGCCCAGGGCTTCCCGCAAAAAAAGATCGAGAAGATCTTCGATCTGATGGAGCAGTTCGCCGGCTACGGCTTCAACAAATCGCATTCGGCGGCGTATGCCTATCTCGCTTATGCCACCGCGTATTTAAAAGCCCATTACCCGCTGGAGTTCCTGTCCGCGCTATTGACGTCGGAAATGGGCAACACCGACAAGGTGGTGAAATATATCAACGAGTGCCGCGAGATGGGCATTCCGGTATTGCCTCCGGACGTCAACTCGAGCAGCCGGGACTTCACGCCGGACGGTCAGGGGATTCGCATGGGCCTGTGCGCCATCCGCAACGTCGGCGCGGGCGCGGCAGATTCCATCATTGAAGCGCGCGAAAACGGAGAACCCTTCCAGTCGCTGCATGAATTATGCGAGCGCGTCGACCTCGCCAGCGTCAACCACCGCATTCTCGAAAATCTGATCAAGTGCGGAGCGATGGAGGGGCTAGGTGGAAACCGCGCGCAATTGACGGCCATGATCGACGGTGCGATGGAATCGGGCGCGCGCGTGTGGAGAGACAAGCAAAGCGGCCAGACTGGCCTCTTCGGCGCAATCGAGAATGAGCCCGCCCACGCCGAGCATCCGCCTCCGCCGCTGCCGGACTGGACGTCGCAGCAGAAACTGTCGAGTGAAAAGGAAGTCCTGGGCATCTACGTCACCGGACATCCTTTGGACGCCTACCAGGCGAAAGTGCTGGAGCTTTCGACGCACGACACCGAGACCCTGGAAGGCCTGGAAAAGGGCGTCGAGGTCGCCATCTGCGGAATTCTCACGGGCATCCAGCGTAAACGCAACAAGGAAGGCAAACTGTGGGCCGCCATGCGCCTGGAAGACCGGACCGGCAGCGTGGAGGCCATGGTGTTTACGACGCAGTACGATCGTCTTCTTACGGCGCTGGTGGAAGACCAGGCCATGTTGGTGCGCGGCCTGGTGCTTCCCGAGGATAACGGCCCTCCCAAGATTTCGATCCAGGACATCGTCCCGCTCGAGAACGCCCGCGTGGACCTTCCTACGCTGATCTCCATCCGCGTCGGCGTCGGCGCCAACGGCGCGGTGGACAAGGCTGAAGCGTTGCAGCAGCTGTTCGCCAGAAAGCAAGGCGCCACCGAGGTCCGGCTGCGTCTTGAGAAACCGCGCGACTTTTCCGTTATCCTGGATGTGACGCCTAAGGTCCGGCCCGATAAGGAATTCTGGGCCGAGGTAGAGCGGATCTGCGGGCCGGAATCGCTGGAGATCTTAGCTAGGTAGAGCGGGCCAAGTAGATTCGCGTTGTGAATGGCACATAATCCCATCCCGTCTCCCTCCGAACCAGAAGATGACGCCGCCAGCACCCCGGTCAGCAACGCGACCTGGGAGCGCGTGCAATTGGCGCGTCATCCCAAACGGCCGCACGCGCTCGATTACATCCAGCGCATCTTGACCGGATTTGTGGAACTGCACGGCGACCGGGCCTTTGGCGATGATCCCGCGGTGGTGGGCGGCATGGCGTTTTTCGAAGGACGGCCGGTGATGGTGATCGGCCAGCAAAAGGGCCGCGACATCAAGCAGAAGCTGCATCGCAATTTCGGCATGCCGAAGCCCGAAGGCTACCGCAAGGCGCTGCGTTTGATGCGCATGGCGGACAAGTTTCACCGCCCCATCTTAACCTTGGTGGATACCCCGGGCGCTTATCCGGGTATCGACGCCGAAGAGCGCGGCCAGGCGGAGGCCATCGCCGTGAACCTGCGCGAGATGTCGCGCCTGGGCGTGCCGGTGATCGCCGTGGTTATCGGAGAAGGCGGCAGCGGTGGCGCGCTGGGTATCGCCGTAGCGGACCGCGTGTACATGCTCGAAAACGCGTACTACAGCGTGATCTCGCCTGAGAATTGCGCCACAATCATCTATCGCGATTCGGGCAAGGCTCCCGAGACTGCGCGGGCCCTGCGGCTCACGCCAACGGATCTTCTGGAGCTGGGCTTGATCGACGAAATCATCCCCGAACCGCCAGAGGGCGCCCAGACCGATCCCGACCGGGCCGCCGAGTTCGTCAGGAGCGCGATCCGCAAGGGATTGGATGAACTGTCCCCGCGTTCCGCAAGCGAATTGATGAACCAGCGCTACGATAAATTCCGCCGGATGGGCAATTTCTTCGCCGAAGGGCAGGGCGTATGAACAAGACCGTCGTGATTGGCGTGGGGTTCGTCGCGGCCGTGATCGCGTACCTGATTTATTCGAGCATGGGCATCGCTCAATACCGGGTAGAAGTGTGCATCGCTTTTCAAGGCCGCACCGAATGCCGCGTGGCGTCCGCCGATACGCAGGATCATGCTCTTCGGAGCGCTCAGTCCAATGCTTGCGCCTTGCTGGTTTCCGGAGTCACCGAGACCATGCAGTGCGAGCGTGTCGAGCCCAGCAGCGTGAAATGGCTGCAGAAGAAATGAAATTCCAAAAGCGCGAAGCTGGCTAAAAGTAGTTTTCCGCCAGTTCCGGCTTGGCTTCGAGCGCGCGCTGCCAGCAGATGCGCGCCTCTTGGTCTTGCCCCAGCGCCTTCAGCGCATGGCCCAGATTGAGGAACGCTTCGCCGAAATCCGGCTTCTCTTCCGTGGCGTGACGATAGGATCTAGCGGCGTCTTCAAACTGGTTTGACTGCGCCAGCAGAATGCCGATGTTATAGGAAAGCTCCGGCGCCTTCACGCCCAGCGCCTCCAACTTCCGCTCCATGTCCAGCGCCAGGCCATGATCGCCCATTTCGATGGCCACGGCCCCCAGCGTCCGCAGCGCATCGGCGGATTCGGGGTGCCGCGCTACCGCTTGGCCCAGCGTTGCCTTGGCGGCATCCGTGTCGCCGCTGCGCCATTGCGCCAAACTCAGGTTGATCAGCGCCTCCAGCCACTCCGGCCGCTTGCTGACGCAATTTCGAAACGGTTCGATGCTGCCGGAGAAGTCTTCGCGCACCAGCCGAAAGTAGCCGATCCGGAACCAGGCTTCCTCGTGTTCCGGCTTGCTTTCGAGGTACGTCTCGACGTTCTTTTCGGCGTCGGCAAAGGACCCCAGCCGCTCCAGCACGATGCTCAGATTCCACAGGGCGTTGGCGTCGCTGGGATCGTTTTGAAGCGCGCGCTCATAGGCCTTCCGGGCTTCCGGCATTTGTCCCCGCTCTTGCAATGTGATTCCCAGATTGACATAAGCCACTGGGTCGTCCGGCCGGATTTTGATGGCCTGCGAAAACGCCTGCCCGGCCTGCTCCAGCTTGTTGGTCTTGTGATAGGCTACCGCCATATTGAACCAGGCATCATAGGATTGCGGCGTCAGCCGGACAAGCTGCGTTCCGTGCTGCACCGCCGCCTTGTAGTCCCCTCGCGACAGAGAACCGGCCAGCAGGCCCTCCAATGCCACCGGCGAACCAGGGCGGACGCGCAGCAGCTTTTCGCAATGCTCGCGAGCCTTGGCATCGTCACCCGTGGCGATTTCGAGGCCAATCAGGTTGGACAGCAATTCCGGGTTCGGTCCGGTGATCGGCAGCAGCTTGACGTACATCTGCATGGCTTCTTCGCGGCGGCCCAGCAATTGCAGCGACACCGCTTTTCCATACAGCGCCTTCTCGTGCCCGGGCTTAGCTTTCAGGGCCTCCTCGAAAGCCGCCAGCGCTTCCTCCGGGCGATTACGGTGCAGTTCGCACACCGCCAGGCCGACACGGGCCTCGGCCAGTTTGGGATCGAGATCTGCTACCTTGCGGAAGAATTCAAGGGCTGGTTCAAAACGCTCCAGCTTTTCGAGCGTCAGCGCCACGTTGTAGAGCGCGGCTTTGTGATTGGGAAAGCTGCCCAGCACTTTCTCGTAATCCCGCAAGGCTTCTTCATAGTGGCCCAACTGATATTCCAGATGCGCCTTGGTCCAGTCCAGCTCGGGCAAAGTCTCGCCGTTCTCAATGGCGGCGCGGACTTCGCGCAAGGCTTGCTCGGTCTTCCCCTCCATGTTGAGCGACAGGGCCTGCGCCAGCGCGGCGGATTGAACCGCGCGCTTCTCGCTCTTGGGGTCCAACGTGTCGTGGCGAGCCAGCGACTCCACCAGTTCACTGTCGACGAACCATAACCATTGATCGTTTGTCTGTTCCATGCAAGTCTCTCTTGTTACTTATTCCCGCCGTTCAAGTAGTAAATGGACACGGACTTGATCCGGCCTCGCTCTTCTCGCTCGTTCAAAAACCCAACTCCACCGGTCTTCAACTGATCGTCGGTCCAGACATCCACCTGCTGGCCTTGGACGTAAGTGCTGAACCTAGGTCCGCGGACGTCCATCCGCACGCTGAGCATCGTATCCGGGCCCATGGCGAGATCGATGGGGACGCGGCCCACCTGGGTTTGACGCCCGTTCGACACCAGGTACTTGAACAGCGCCAGCTTGGGCGACAACCCGCCTGAAACCTGGGTGAGCTTCATGGCGTAGTAGTTCTCCGGATCAGCAGCGCGAAACACCCAGCCGATGCTATTGCTGTCGATCTGGCCCTGGAATTCCACCCGGTAGTCGGCCAGCTTCAGCGATGGGCGATAGATGGTAATCTGTCGTCCAAAGTGCGCGCCGGCCGGATCGCCGGCCCAATTTTCCACCCATCCGCCTTCCCCCACCATAATGCTGGGACCCGGAGCGTCCGCCGCAATTGGAGCTGCGGACCCCGGTTTGCTGGACTTTGTTCCCCAGCCAAGATACGCGGTGCAGGCCCCCACCAGCAGCACCAGCGCGATCCCCAGTTTGAATTTGAGCCCCCCCAAATGGACGTGCTCTTGAGCTGCATTGATCCGAAAGTCGGCGCGGTTGTCTCCATGGGTGGCGGAGCAGACTCCTGGGGCGTCGGGGCGTCCTTCAACACCTGCGGCTTCGGCGCCGCGGCCGAAGTCTTTGTTTCATGAGCCGTCGCAGCGCCGGATTCCACAGCCGGCGCGGCCTTGGCCGCTAGCGTGGCCGCCGGGACAGCGGGCGTCGCCACCTTCGGCGCCGCAGGTTGCGCAGGCGAGGGTGGCGCTGCGGGCTGGGCGGGTTGAACCGGATTCGCGGGTTTCACGGACCGCGCCGATGGCGCCGGAGCGGGCTTGGGCTGCGCGGGAGGAATCACTGGGATTGTCTTCACGGGCGGCTTGGCAGAAGCGGGCGCGCTCGGGGGCGTCATGGCTTTGGAAGCCTTCGTGGCCGGCGCTTTCGCGGCCGCCGCGGATTGATTTGGAGCCAGCGCCACTTTGGGCCGCAGCGGCAGCCCCGTCAGCCTGGGCAACAAAGCGGGCTTCTCGCGGACCAAAGCGCCTCCGTCCACTGGAACCGCCTTCGGCGGCGTAAAACTCCTCACCGAGATCTCGATGAATTCCGTACTCGCCCGGGGCGATGGCCCGTCCGGCTCAGCCGACACAGTTTCCATCACTGGTGCCGGTTCCGGTTCAACCGGCGCAGCTTCCGCTACCGGGGCCAGTTCCGGAGCTGCAATCACGGGCTGTTCCGGCTCGGTCACGACAGTTTCCGCCACCGGCTCCTCGACCGGGCTCGGTTCGGCGGGCTGTTCCAGATGTACTTTTGCCAGCGCCTCGAGCGCCGCGTTGGGCGTTGCGTCGGGGACGGATTCCTGACCCTCCGGCTCAACGGGGAGCGGCTCAATTTGAGGCTCCGGGAAGACATCCGCGGCTGCGTCCACCGGCTGGACTTCAACTGCGGCCATGGTGGCTGAAATCACCGCCACTTCGGCATCTTCCGCCGGAAAATCGATGGTCGAAGAGAACACGCCTAGAAGCGTCGAACCACGGTACTCAGGTTCCGACGGGAAACCGGACAACGCCTCCATCGTGCCTTGGACCTTAGGACTGGGGGGGTGAGGGGCAATCCTTTGCGTGATTGGGCCTGCGCCTTGCAGAGTATTCCTGGGAACCATGGAAAATGGTGCGCGCGGCCTCTCAGGTGTGGCGGTGAATTCCTTAGGCGTCACATTGACCTCCTGAACGGTGCGATCACTGTCGCGGGCCTGGGGACGACCCTCCAAAGGCAGCAAACCGGCGGAAGGCAGATCCGAATTCCTCGCTTCAACGAAGAGCCAGGACGGGGCAGCGGGCCGTGGTGCGATTTCGAGCCATTGTTCTAGGTAAGGTGTCGTCTCGGGCGGCGCGGAAATCGCCGGCTGCTCCAGAAAAAATCCGGCACTTTCCGCGGGCTCGAAGTAGACCTCTGGCGGCTCTTCCAGCTTTTCCTCCACCGGCTCTTCAATGGGGTCTTCCACGGCTACGGTGGCTGCGGGCGGCGGCGCTGCCTTCTCGATCGAAGGAGCGTTCTTTGCGCTCTTTGCCTGAGCCTGAAGGAGCCGCGTCAAGGCGATGCGATTGTACTCTTCCTGGTAACTCTTTTTGTGAGCCTCCGAACAGAACTCGCCTCCTCCCGTCAACCTCTTGAGCAGCGCCAACTCTTTGCCGCAATACAGGCATCGCATATGGGTGTAATCGGCTTTTGGAGGCGAATCGTGAATACCCACTTAGGAGGTTTCTATACGGTAAAACGCTTATTCCTCCAATCTCGGGTGACTACCTTACCACTGCATGGGCTTTCGTCACTCTGGTACCAGCCCCGCGGTCCGGTTCCAAGGGCTTCAAAGCAATAGCAAAACAAACTAACCGGACAGATCCGGATTAGCCCGGAGTAATGTGTTTATCGGAAAGACCGTCTAAAGTTGCTGCTGCCTCCGACGATCTTTCTAGTAGAGCTGCTCGCGCCCTGGTAAGAGTACCCGGAGGGGCGCGGTATTGGAATGTGAAAAATGGGCCGGGGATGCGTGATCGTTAGGAGAAAATATGGTGAAACATGAAGCTTTGAAGAATCATCTAGAGACGCTTCGCGGCTCCATACCTGAGCTGCGCGGCGTGTTGTTGGCTTCGAACGAAGGCCTGCCCGTGGCGCACTCGCTTTCCAATGGAACAGACCCCAACCGCGTAGCCGCGATGGCGGCGGCAGCGTCGAGTTTAGGGCGCAGAATCAGCGAAAGCATGGCCACTGGATCGCTTGCCGAAGTCAGCATCCGCGGCGATGATGGATGCCTGTTCGTGTATTCGGCCGGTCCCAAGGCGGTTCTCGCGGTGATGGGCCCCATGGGTTCGAACGCGGGCTTGATCCACTTGGAAGCGCGCGGCGTTGCAAAAGAGATCGGCGATCTGTTCTAAGTCAGCGCCCGTCTTGACGGCCCAGCCGCGGTAGACCTTCCCAGCCGCCCACGTCCCATTCTCACGCCCACGGTTATACTGGTGTTCAGCGCGCGCCCCAGCGGGAATTCCAACCCGGCGCCCGTGACCAAAGGCCGGAGTGGAACCACTCGCTTATCAGTCACTCCTTGATGTTTCCAAAGCAATCCTCGAACACCGCGATCTGAGCGGATTGTTTCGGGACCTGTCCGCCCGGCTGCACTCCATCCTGCAATTCGATTTTCTAAATCTCATCCTCCACGATCCGGCGCGCAACACCATGCGTCTGCATATTCTCGAGAGCCGCGACGGCAGCGAGCCCGACGGCGCTCCCCTGGAGCTGCCCCCTGAGGAGTCGCCTTCCGGATGGGTGTTGCTGCACCAGCAGCCGCTCATCATTCCCGACATTCGACAGGAGACGCGCTGGCCGGAAGTGATCAAGCTCCTGCGGCGCAACGGCGTGGTCACTTCTTGCTGGTTGCCGCTCACGACCGCGCAACACGCGCTCGGCGCGCTCGTTTTTGGTTTCAGCGCCACTGCTTCGCTGGACGGACGGCTGGATTTTCTACAGCAAATCGCCGCCCAGGTCGCGGTCGCGGTGGACAACACCCTGAATTACGAAAAGGCCGAGAAATATCAGCAACAATTGGGGCGCGAGCGCGACCGGCTGCAGGCGCTGCTGGAGATCACCAATGTGCTGGTATCGGAGCTCGACATCCGCGACCTTTTTCCCACCATCACCGCCTGCCTGCGGCGCGCCGTTCCGCACGAATACTCGAGTCTGGCGCTCATCGAACCCGGCACCGATCATCTGAGACTGCACGCCCGGGTATTCGAGGGCGATCAGGAGATCGTTCAAGAAGGCGCCATCGCCCAAGAAGGCGCCACCGCCCGGATGGACGAGACGCCCGCCGGCCAGGCGATCGAATCACGCCGCCCGGTGCTTCTGGACGCCGAAGGGTTGGGGCGCTTCCCCTCACCCATCTTGCACCGGCTGGTGGCGGCCGGATTCAAGACCGTCTGCGCGGTCCCGCTCATCACGCGCACCCGCGTATTGGGTACGTTGAATGCCGCCAGTATGCGCGAGAACGCTTTCAGCGCTTACGATGTCGATTTTTTGAGCCAGGTGGCCGGGCAGGCAGCCATCGCGATTGAAAACGCGATGGCCTATCAGGAAATCGCCCAGCTCAAGGACCAGCTGGCGGAAGAGAAGCTTTATCTAGAGGACGAAATCCGCACCGAGCAGAATTTTGGAGAAATCGTGGGTGACAGCGCGCCCTTCAAGCGCGTTCTCGATCAAGCGGCCACGGTGGCTCCCACCGACGCGTCGGTTCTAATTCTGGGTGAAACCGGTACCGGCAAAGAATTGATCGCGCGCGCCATTCACGATCTAAGCGCCAGACGCGACCGCACGTTCGTCAAGCTGAATTGTGCAGCGATCCCAACCGGGCTGGTTGAAAGCGAGTTGTTCGGCCATGAAAAAGGCGCCTTCACCGGGGCGATCGCCCAAAAAGTGGGGCGGTTCGAACTAGCTAACAAAGGCACTCTGTTCCTGGATGAGGTAGGCGATATCCCGCTGGAGCTGCAATCCAAACTGTTGCGCGCGTTGCAGGAACGCGAATTTGAGCGGCTGGGCGGCACTCGCACCATTCATGTGGACGTTCGGCTGGTGGCCGCCACGAACCGCGATCTGGCTCGGATGATCAGCGAACGCCAGTTCCGCACAGACCTGTACTATCGCTTGAACGTCTTTCCGATTTCGGTGCCGCCGCTCAGAGAGCGCACTACGGACATCCCCAAGCTGGTTCGCTACTTTACTCAAAAATACGCGCGACGCTTGAATAAGCACATCGCCAGTATTTCGCAGGACACCATGGACGCTCTGATTCGCTATGCCTGGCCCGGAAATGTGCGGGAACTCGAGAATTTGATTGAGCGCGCCGTGATTCTTACACGAGGAACCACGCTGGATATTCCGCGCTCCGACATTCAAAGCCTGCCTGAGATACCCAGCGCCGTAACGCTGGAAGAAGCCGAGCGCGACCACATCCGCCGCACTCTGGAACAGGCCAATTGGGCGGTGGGCGGACCCGACGGCGCCGCGGCCCGCCTGGGGATGAAGCGCACCACCCTGCAATCCAAGATGAAAAAGCTCGGTATCGCCCGCTAGTTTCCCGTAGCCTTCTTGTGCGCCAGGCGGCTGCACGCCTCGTCGGCGCCCGAAGTGTCGATGGCCTCGCGGCCTTCTTGAATGTTGGCGATCTTGCCGTCCTTGTCGATTACAAACGTCACCCGGTTTGACACGCCAAGCTGCGTAATCAGCACTCCATACTGCTCGGATACTTTGCGCATGTGGTCGCTGAGCATCAGGTAACTCGCCCCGAGTTCCTTTTTCCAGTGGGCCAGTGTCGGCGTGAAATCCGTGCTTACCGCCACCACCTGCGCGTCGTTTGCATCAAATTTTGCGATACCAGACTGGTACGCCGTGAGTTCGGTGGTTCAACCACCTGTAAAGGCGGCCACAAAGAACGCCAGAACTACTACCTTCTTGCCGCGAAAATCCGAGAGCTTCACGGGCTTGTTGTCGGTGTCGGGAAGCGTGAAATCGGGAGCTTCATCGCCGACTTTCAGTTGAGTTTTCGGAGGCGTAATTCCTTGCTGCGCCGAAAGTATGGCCGCAAACAGAGAGCACGCCGCTAGAACACGGAGTGGTTTCATCGTTATCCTCACTGGAAAGAGTTGGACTATCGTCCGCAGCCTACCACGTTTTCCCGCGCGCTGGCTATGAACGAACAGATCACAACTCTCTGCTATTCTTTTTCGATTTCCTGCTCAGCACTTAGGCCAGGGCGGAGGGGCGGGCGCTGTGGGCTAAGTGTATTCTGCGTTTGGAAGACAACATGGATACCACTCAATCGGAATTCGATCAAGCCTACTGGGCCTCTGAGCCCCCGGAGATAGTGGCCGCGTTCGGACCCGCCAGCACGCTGAGCCAGGATGACCGTACCACCCGCGCGGTCCAGCTCGCGCAGCAGGGCTTCACCATCGACATAGCGATCATGGTCTGGGACTGGGACCCCTACCTGGTCATGACCATGCGAGCGAACTACGGCTTCACCTGGGTGCCCGCTGCCCTGCAGCCGCCCATCACCGTCGCGCCAGGCTTATCTTTTCCCGGCGCGGCCTATGATCCCAACAGTCCCCCCGCCGGTTCGATTCCAGTCTCGGTGAATATTGCGAATTATCCGCCCTATGCGCCGCCGGCGTCGACGGCTCCGGCTGCCCCTCCGCCACAGGATCCGGTGGGTTTGCAATCGGTAGGCAATCTTTATCTTTCAGTTGTCGGCGATTCCTATCCGGACGGCGCCGAGTACACCGATTCGCGCGGTACTTTCCTTAAACATGTAGTAATCACGCCCTTCGGCCGGAACAACTACTGGGAACTGATCTCATAAGTGGGAACTAAGTACCGGTACAAAGCCGGAGGGGTCCGGTACAAAGGTTTAGCGGAGATTTACACGCCGACCTGTAAGGTTGAAAGTATGAAGTTTGGCCTGCTTGTACTTCTCGCCGCATCCGTCTGTTCGGCGACTACGATAGACTTCGCGAGTTCAACCAGCACGCAGAACAGCACCGGAAATCCCAGCGTTCTGGCAACGGTGGATCCGAGTTGGGCGACTCCCTTGGCTTCATCCAGCTGGATCACGGCGGAGGGGTACGGCGACCCCGGTCTGGGCGTAAGCGTCACATTCACGGAAAGCTTCACGCTGCCCACGGTGTTCAGCGGAGCATTCCTGAATCTTGGCGTTTTTGCCGATGATTCTGCGACCGTGAAGATCGACAACACTACGTTGTTCACCGAAGACACCACGCTCGGATCGCACTGCGCTGCGGGCCCGATCGGATGCACTTCCGGCAACGAAGGCGTGATCAATAACCTGGACGTGACCGGGGATCTCCACGCCGGTGTCAACACCATGACCTTCCAGGTGTTCCAGGAAGTGGGCGACACGCCGTTCGGAGTCGACTTCGCAGGTTCACTCAACTTCGATCCACCCGCCGCTGTTCCGGAACCGAAGTCGATTCTGTTCCTGTGCGCCGGCCTGGCCGCTCTCGCGGGGTTCAAATTCTTCCAGCGGAAGCGCGGATCGAAGACCCTCGTAGCCGCGTAAGCAAGTCTCCCATCGAAACGGGCCGGGCGGCTTCAACGCTACCGCGCTAAAATGGCCGGTATGCGGAATGACAGCCTTCGAAGCGACCTCAGAAGCGAATGGATTGGCCCCCGACTCAACGACCCGGTCCGGACACAAATGCACTACGCCCGGAAAGGCGTCGTAACCGGGGAGATGGAATACGTCGCCCGGCGCGAGCGGCTGACGGGCGAGCTGATTCGTTCCGAAGTTGCGCGGGGCCGGATGATCATCCCCGCCAATATCAACCACACGAATCTCGAGCCCATGTGCATCGGAGTGGCTTCCTCCTGCAAGATCAACGCCAACATTGGTAACTCCGCCACCACGTCCAACATCGAAGAAGAGGTCGCCAAGCTCCATTACGCGGTGAAGTACGGCGCCGATACGTTGATGGATCTCTCCACCGGTGGCGACATCCCGCGCATCCGCAAGGCCATCATCGCCGAGTCGCCGATCCCGATCGGAACCGTACCAATTTACGAAGCCTTGGCGCGGGTGCGGCGCGTGGAAGACCTCAACATGAATGTCATGCTCGAAGTCATCGAGGAGCAGGCCGAGCAGGGCGTCGACTACATGACCATTCATGCGGGCGTGCTGGTGCAATACATTCCGCTGACCACCAAGCGCATCACCGGAATCGTAAGCCGGGGCGGCGCCATTCTAGCCGAATGGATGGTGAAGAACCACAGACAGAATTTTCTGTACGAGCGTTTCGACGAGATTTGCAAGATTTTCCAGAAGCACGACGTCAGCTTCTCGCTGGGCGACGGTCTTCGCCCGGGATGCCTGGCGGATGCGAGCGACGAGGCCCAGTTCGCGGAACTGAAGACGCTGGGCGAGTTGACCAGAAAAGCCTGGGAGTACGATGTCCAGGTCATGATCGAAGGTCCGGGCCACATTCCCATGGATCAGATCCAGATGCAGGTGGAAAAGGAAGTGGAGCTCTGCAACGAGGCGCCCTTCTATACGCTGGGACCTTTGGTGACCGACTTTGCTCCCGGGTATGACCACATCACTTCGGCCATCGGGGCAGCCATGATCGGTTGGTACGGCGCATCCATGCTTTGCTACGTCACGCCGAAAGAACACCTGGGATTGCCCAACCGGGAGGATGTCAAGCAGGGCATCATCGCTTATAAGATTGCCGCGCATGCCGCCGATGTGGCCCGTCATCGGCCCGGAGCACGGGACCGCGACGATCAGCTCTCGCACGCCCGCTATCGCTTCGATTGGCGCCGTCAGTTCGAGCTTTCGCTCGACCCCGAAACCGCCCAAGCCATGCACGACGAAACCCTGCCGGAAGAAGGCTTCAAGGACGCGGCGTTTTGCTCGATGTGCGGCCCTAAGTTCTGCTCCATGAACCACTCCGCGAAGACCGAGCAATTCACCGCGGAAGATGCCGCAGCGGTGCTGGCCGCGCCGGGGCTGGTAAAACTTGAGCAATAGAGACGTACGTACGTAAATCAAAACTCGTACGTACGTGTTAGACTGGAAGCATGCGAGTCACGGCTTCGAAACTCCGGGAGAATATCTACGGCATTCTCGATCAAGTGCTGGAATCGGGAACTCCGGTGGAAGTGATTCGCAAAGGCAAAATCCTTAAGATCGTCCCCGAGGCGAAACCCGATAAACTCAGCAAGCTGAAGAAGCGGAATTATCTAGTGGGCGATTCCGACGATATCGTTCACATGAACTGGTTGAGCGAGTGGAACGAATTGAAAAATTTGAAGTAAGTGACTTATCTAGACACGCACGTGCTCGCATGGTTGTATAGTGGCAAGCCGCAAAAATTAAGCAAGGCAGCCTGGTCGGAGATTCAAAACGGAGATCCCGTTATTTCACCGATGGTGATTTTGGAACTCCAACTCCTTTTTGAGATCGGCCGCGCCAAGGCCCCTGCCGCGAAAGTCGTCGAGGTTTTATCCAAGGAAGTGGGGCTCTCGGTTTGCAGGTTGTCATTCGCTCAGGTGATAGAAAGCGCGTTGGAACTGACGTGGACGCGAGATCCGTTCGACCGCCTGATCGTCGCGCATGCCAGCGCGAGCAATGCGCCGCTGATCACCAAGGATGAGACCATCCTGCGTCATTACAAGCACGCGCTCTGGTGAGACCTAAACCAATTGCACGCGATCCATCGCGAGAAATTCGCGGATGTGCGGATGGTCCGATTTCTCGAGGTCGCGCACTGGCCCAAAATAGATGGCCCGGCCTTCAAACAGGAACACCACCCGGTCCGCCACCTTGCGCATAAGATCGAGATCGTGGGTAACCACCACCGCGGTCAGCTTCAATTGATACTTCAGCTTCAGCATCAAGTTGGCCAGCGTATCCGACATGATCGGATCCACCATGGTGGTGGGTTCATCGTAGAGGATGCATTCCGGCTGCGCGGCCAGGGCGCGGGCGATGGCTACCGCGCGCTTGTGGCCGGTAGAGAGGTCCGCCGGATAGGCGTCGCGGAATTGCAGCATGTCAACCATCGACAACAGGCCATCCACTACGTCTTCCTTGTTTTGCTCGTCGTAATCGCTGCGCAGTTCGAGCGAGAACAGAATGTTCTCGCCCACCGTGAGCGAATCGAACAGGGCGCCGGATTGAAACACCATGGTGACCTTTTTGCGAATCTCGCGGAGTTCGGCTTCCGTAAAGTCCGTGATGTCCTGATAGGCCACGAACACCTGGCCCTGATCGGGTTTGAGGAAGCCCATGATGTGACCCAGACTCACCGACTTACCGACGCCGCTCCGCCCGATGATGGCAAGCGTTTCGCCGGGGTCCACTTCAAAGCACATGTCGACTAAAACGGGATGGTCGAACGTCTTATAGACATGGCGGAACTCGATGTAGCTGAGCTTATCGGTCATTTAGGGTTCTCACTGAATTCCCGCCACTCGGCCGGAGTGTTCAAGTTCGCTAGTGCACAGCTCGCAACGTTCACGGTTTCGGCCTGGAGCTCCTCCATTAAGTCCTTCATTCGGAAATGTTTATCTTCAATCGCGCGCTTCAGCATGGGCAGGCATCTCCGATGATAGACGGCGCAGAGAGGCTCCGGCTCGCCGGACGATCCGGAGGCGGCCACGCAGCCGGGCTGAGCGACGGAAGCCCGCTCCAAGAGAGTCCGGAGAATCGACGACGAGATCGAGGGCATGTCGCAGGCCACCACCAGATTCCAGTCCTTGGACGTGACGCTCAACGCGGTATAAACTCCTCCCAGCGGCCCGCAATGCGGCATCAGGTCGGGATAGACGGGAAATCCGAGCTGGCCGTAGCGTTCCGGGTCTCCCAGGATAGCTACCGTGCCCGCGGCGTCGCGCACAAGCATGGCGATGTAATTCGCCAAAGTGGTGCCACCATACGGCAAATTCGCCTTATCGCGGCCCATCCGGCGGCTCTTTCCCCCCGCCAGCACAAAGCCGGAGGCCTCCATGAGAGAATGATAGCATTGGCCGTTTATCTGGCGTCTCTAAAATACGCGTTTGCAGAAGGGGGGAATCCGGGTATAATCGGATAAAACAAGAGGATGCGGTTTTGTTCCGAACTTGTTCTGTGGACGGCGATTTTGACAACCTTGATCGCACCGGGTTTGCAAGCCGAAGACGTTTCGCCGGCTCCTTCCGCCGCGCCTCCGAGCGTCGTCTCGACCGTGCGCGCCGATATTCGAACAGGCAAGCTGGTGAGGACCATTGTGCTCTCAAACGTGGCGCTCTCGAAAAAGCCCGTGACGGATCCGGAAGTGCGCTCGCTGATCGAAGAGACCGCCAAGAGCTTCGACGTCAACCCTCTGCTGGTGGACTCAGTGATTCAGGTGGAGAGCAACTACGATCCGTTCGCCCTCTCTCCCAAGGGAGCCCAGGGATTGATGCAGTTGATGCCGGCCACGGCGCAGCGCTTCGGAGTGTCCAATGCATTCGATATCCGCGAGAATATCGAAGGCGGCGTACGATATTTGAAGTTTCTTCAGGACTCGTTTCAGAACGATCAACTCGCGATTGCGGCTTACAACGCGGGCGAGAAGGCGGTGGCCCGGTATGGGAATGTGCCGCCTTACCCGGAGACAGTGAACTACGTTGCAAAAGTGAGCAAGAAGTACGGCCAAGCCAAGCGGACGGCCGAGAAGAACAAAACGGAAGCCCAGGTTCGAGAAAAAGAAACGCCGGCTGACGACCAGCCGCGTCACGTGGACGGGTACATTGACGCGGACGGCCGGCTGCACTTAGCAACTCGATAGGAAGGATATGCTTTACTTCCCCCGGAAGCATTCTGACCCGGAGCGCCGGCGCCGACTGAGCGTCGTCTGGCTGGCGCTGTGCTTTACGGCGGGGATGCTGGCCACGGGACTATTCGCTACGGAGCCCGCGGAGCAGCACCATGTCACGGCGGTGCGCTTCTGGTCTCTCGGGGATGTCACGCGTATCGCCGTCGAAACCGACGGAGATTTTGAAGTACGTTCGGACCACCTGACCAATCCCGACCGCATATTCTTCGATTTGACGGGCACCAAACCGGTGATCGGCCCAAAATTTCTGACCGTAATTCCCGTATCGGATCGATTCGTGCGGCAAATCCGGGTAGCCGAGCCGCAACCCGATACCACCCGCGTGGTGCTTGATTTATCGGCAGCCGCGGAAACCAGCATATCGCGTCTGGACAATCCCAAGCGCTTGATCATCGAAGTCAGGGCTCCGTCCGGGGAGCGCAAGCCGGCCATCACGCCCGCTGCGCCCGCGGTGGAACCGGTCTCGGTAGCCCGCGCCGAACCGCGCGCCGAACCCAGGGCATTCAGCCCGCCACCTGCTGCCCCGGTGACTCCTGCTTCCAGGCGGCCACAGGTTGCGTTGCTCGATCCTCCGGCCGTCGTGGCGGAAACTCCCGCGCTATCGAGCACGCTGGCCACCGCGATCAGCGCCAAGCTTCCTCCGCCCGCGGCTTACCGCGTTAATGCACCAGCTACGCTTGCGAAGCTCAGCCTTCCCGCTGCGCCGCCGGGATCCGCGCCCTCCAATGCGATCGTCTCTCCGGTCTCTCCGGCCGAGAATTCTTTGCCCGCGAAACGAAACTCTTCCGGAGATCATTCCATGATCCGGGTGCTCGGGTTGAAGGTGGGGCGCATCGTTCTCGATCCGGGACACGGCGGCCATGACACGGGAACCATCGGACCGGAAGGATTGCGGGAAAAAGATCTGGTATTGGATGTGGCCAAGCGGCTAGGCGTATTAATCACGGAGCGAATGGGAAGCGAAGTGATCTACACGCGAACGGATGACACGTTCATCCCGCTCGAACGGCGCACCGAAATCGCCAATGAGTCGAAAGCCGACCTTTTCCTTTCGATCCATGCCAACTCCTCGACGTTGCGAACCGCCGCCGGCGTGGAGACGTATTATCTGAACTTCACCACC
Source organism: Terriglobia bacterium (assembly GCA_963786745.1). Taxonomy (GTDB): domain Bacteria; phylum Acidobacteriota; class Terriglobia; order Bryobacterales; family Bryobacteraceae; genus Palsa-89. The sequence goes on from CAWBAE010000002.1 coordinate 170,243, forward strand.
TCCAAGGCCGCGCTGGACCTGGCCGCCCGGGAGAACGCCGGGTCCGAGAAGACCATCTACGAACTGCAGGATCTGCTGGAGAAGATCGCGCTCAAGGACAAAGTGGAAGAGTCACGCGAGTTCGCCACGCGCCTCGAGAGCGCCCTTTACACGCTCTCGGTGAAAACCAACAGCCATGCCAAGGATCGGGGCGTGAAGAAGGCGCCCTTTGTCGTGCTCATCGGAGCTTCCATGCCTTCGGTGCTGGCTGAAATCGGTTTCATCAGCAACGCTCACGACGAAAATACGATGAAGCGGGCGGAATACCGGCAACGGATCGCCGAAGCTCTATATAAGGGCCTTTCAAGCTACGCCAACACGCTAAGCCACTTCCAGGTGGCTCAGCGCCAGTAACCGCGCGCTACTGGCCGCCGGCCGCGAGGCCTGCCGACGAGTGTTCTTCTTTCTCCAGTTCCAGAGTAATCGCCCCGATCGGGAAACTCATGCGCGCCCGAATCTGCACCGGCAGGCGCCGCGCGTCATCGGTCATCCAAATCAGCAGTTGCGCCTTGCGGGCATACAAAACACCGTTGAATATGGAGGCCTCGTAGCGGATGGTGTTGAAGGTCCCGGCCTTGATCCGCACTTCCTCGCGGGCTTGCGCTTCCACGCGGGAGGACACCGTTTTCTTGCCGTCACTAAGGGTAAACTGCGTGGATTGCCCGGGCTCCAGACGGACAGTCCTGAGTTTATAAAACGCGCCGATGATGTCGCTCACGCATCCCGGTATGTCGGTCTGCGCGGTCTTGATGACCGAATTCTTCAATAGATCACGCTCGATGTAGCTGGCCTTTCCGCGCGTTCGGTCATAATCGACCTTGGTTTCGCGATGGCGATTCCTCTCCAGCGCGTTGAAATCCGTGCTATCGGCGCAAAACTGATCGCGCATCTCCACGTCGTAGCTGTCCACCAGACGATACAGCTTCGAGACCAGGCCGGCGGATTCGAGGTGAACCTTGGCTTCCAGCCCGTTCCTGTCCGCGGGCCCTTTGGAGTCCAGGGTCAAACGGGCGTTCCCGGCATAGATCAGGCGCCACTCGACGTCGTAAGAGAGCGTCTCCCGGGATGGAAGAGTCCCCGCCGAAGCCGGCAGGGTTTGCGGGAATGAACTGGGAGTCAGCGCCAGGGCGAAGCACACCCAGACGGAACCGCGGGTCATCGCTCTAAGTGTGACAGAGTTATGAATCCTGCGGCAAATCGCGGGTGGGAGACGAATCCGCTAGCCGGGGCACTACCTGGCCTATGGCCCTTTTCAGGACCCGGAGCGCCGCTGTCTTCGGGATCGAAGCGCATCTGATCGACGTCGAGGTGGATATGTATCCGGGTGGCAGCGCGCGAGATTTCATCACCGTAGGCATGCCGGATACGGCGGTTCGCGAGAGCCGCGAGCGGATCAAATCGGCGCTGCTCAATTCCGGGTTCGGGTATCCCAACAAATCGGTCACCATCAACCTTGCGCCCGCCAACGTGCGCAAGGAAGGCGCCGGTTTCGACCTGCCGATGGCGCTCGGAATCCTGGGAGCGATGGGAACGGTGGCGGCGACGGATCAACATGTGCTGGTGGGCGAGCTGTCGCTGGATGGGACGTTGCGGCCGGTTCGCGGCGCGCTGTCGATGGCGGTATGCGCCAGGCGCCAGGGCATCCCCAATCTGCTGGTGCCGGCGGACAATGCGGCGGAAGCCGCAGTCACCGAAGGCGTAAGCGTATTTGGCATGCGGCACCTGGCGGAAGTAGTGCAATACCTGAATCAGCCGGACCGTTTTCAGCCGGCCGTGTGCGCGCCCGAGTTGGCGGCGCTGCCCGATTCGTCGCTCCCCGATTTCCGGGACGTTCGGGGCCAGGCTTCGGCCAAACGCGCGCTGGAAGTGGCCGCCGCGGGCGGCCACAACGTGCTGATGATCGGGCCGCCGGGATCCGGCAAGACCATGTTGGCCAAACGTTTCCCCGGCATTCTTCCGCCGCTCACGTTTCCGGAAGCGATCCAGACCACGCAGGTCCATAGCGTCGCGGGAATGCTGCCGCGCGGCGTCGGATTGCTACGCCAGCGGCCTTTTCGCTCGCCGCATCACACCATTTCGGACGCGGGCCTGATCGGCGGCGGCTCGGGCACTCCAAGGCCGGGCGAAGTAAGTTTGGCGCATAACGGAGTGCTATTCCTGGACGAATTGCCGGAGTTTCCGCGGGACGTTCTGGCGATGCTCCGTCAGCCGCTGGAAGAATCGTCCGTGACGTTGGCGCGAAGCAACATGACCCTGGCATTTCCAGCCGATTTCATCCTGATCGGGGCCATGAATCCCTGCCCCTGCGGCTTCTTTTCGGATCCGACGCACGAATGCCGCTGCACCGGCGCGATCATCCAGCGTTACTTAAGCAAAGTGAGCGGACCGCTGCTTGACCGGATCGACTTGCATGTCGAGGTCCCCGCCGTAGCTTACAAGGAGCTCAGAGCCAAGGATCACGGAACCAGCTCGTCGGAAATGCGCGAGAGGGTGGAGACAGCGCGGGCCATCCAGCGGCAGCGCGGTTTCTATAATGCGCGGATTCCATCCCCCCTGCTGCGGAAGCTCTGCGCGCTGGACGATGCGGGCGAACGAACGCTCGAAATGGCTGTCCGCCGGATGGGTCTGAGCGCGCGGGCGCATGACCGGATTTTGAAAGTGGCACGAACCATCGCGGATCTGGACGGGCAGGATTCGGTGCTGGCCAAGCACCTCGCGGAAGCCGTGCAATACCGCAGCCTGGATCGGAATTACTGGAGCTGAGCAGCATTTGGACCGGAAGCTTCGGGAGACGCGCATGTTAGTTCGCGTCGAGTATGCGATAGGGGCCCTGCCGGAGTTGTCGGCGTGACTTACAGAAACGCGACAGGCGGCACCGAGCAGAATGACGCGAGGCTTCCCGCCTTAATGTATCTTCCCGTTCAACCGGACCTTCAGTTCAGGCCAAAGCTTGCGGGCGAACTCCGGCCATCCGTTTGCGCCGAGGAACGTCTCCAGATATTGCGGAAAGGCGACCCATAGAGGGGCGGAACGCCAATCCGGATCGAAAGGCCTAAGACGGCGAAAGTGGTAGACATGCCAGCTGACACTGTCGAAAGTCCCGAGCGGGCAAGGCTTCTGCAACAAGCCGTGCTCACGGGCCTCCCAGCCTGGCGCCGCTTGCTCCAAACGCTCCGTGATGGCTGGCGGAACCGGAGCCTCGAAACGGATTCGCAAGTAATCGAGCGCGCTCGCCAGGCGCGTCCGCATGCAGGATGCCGTTGCCAGGCGAAACATGCGCTCCCAATCGATCGGCTCCCGCAAAACGGTCAGGGCGTCGGCAATCCAGCGTATGGGTGGATTCCAGTCCCATTGGAGCCCATGTGCGCAGACGTGGAACAGTTGATCGGTGGGAGAAAGCACCGCGACTGTGGTGTCTCCGAGCGGCGCTGTTTCCGCGGAGTCCCGGAACATGCGCGTCACATCCGGCGAATAGCAACGAACCACGGGGCGCCAATGCAGGTCGCAGCTTTGGCCGTTTGCTGAAAATTGCCAGGCGTGGCCGACGCGGGTCTGGCGCAGGATGGCACGCGCCGGGAAGTCTCCATCCGCCGAGTACCCCAGTTCCTGGAGCCGCGCAATCGCCGCTTCCAAGTCCTGCTCCGAGACCAGGATATCGAAATCGCGCATGCCTCGAACACCCAGGTCCCTGTAGTAGCGCAGCGCCAACGCCGCGCCTTTCAAGACCACGCACTCGATCCCCAGCTTTTGGAACTCCAGCATGAGATCGGCGAGACGTTGCAGGCGCTCGTGATTTTGGCGCCACAGCGTCAGGTACGCTTTCCGTCCTTCTTGGACAAGCCCGCTCTCCAGGGATGGCCAGCGCCGGTATAAGAGAGCAAGCAAGCCGGACACCGTGGGCTCATGGCTATCGGCGGCGAGGCTGGATGAAAGAGCGTCCACGGCGCGCAATGCGATCGGCTCGGCTGCGAAGCACGCCAGCAGAAGCTGCTCTTGAACCGGGGTCGGCCAGCAGCCGTGCGTCTCCATTATGTCTCTAGCAGCGCAAGAATCCGCCCGGCGGCGTCGGCAGCCTCGCCGCGGGTACCGGCGAAACATGCAGCGGCTTGGGAGGCGCGCAGTAGCGCCGGCGCCAGGTTTCTTGACTCGGAAATGGAGTGCGGCGTATTCTTCAGCAGCATCAGCAGCATCTCGCTCTGCGGCACGCGGCGGATGCTCCACGACGAGCCCGACGCATGTTCCAGGGCGAGAATCAATCTGACCGCAGCCGGCTTACAACCCACCGTGGCTTTCCACTCCGAGGCCAACACGGGACGCGCTTCCACTAGCCCGTTCCGCAGCATCACTGCCCGGGGATACGGATGCGCGAGCCCCAGGTCGTCGATCAACGCGTATTCATCGGAGAAATAGACGCAGCCGCGCCGCACTAATTCCGCCACCAGCGTTGACTTGCCGGCATGGCTGGGGCCTGGTAACAGAACCACGCATCCGTCGATCGCGACCGCTCCCGCGTGAACCGCTACCACGCCTGTGAACCTGTCGACCATCTCCTCGTCCAGCAAGCTCTGCAGCAGCGGAATGAGGGTTTCCAAAGTGGCCGACCGCGCGACTGTCCGCTCGCCGTCGCGCACCTCGAATCCTCCCTCCATTGGGAGGACCCGGAAAACGGCGTCGGCATCAGCCGGTTCCATTACGCATCGCGGCAGCCATGGAAAGAGGTAACGGTCCAGAACTGCCAGCGTGCTTTCACGGTCTGCCAGAATGGCCACTCTCCAGCCGAATGCTGAGATCCCGAAGCCGGGCAGCATGGGCTGTCGCACGGCCGCCATTGTGGAATCTCCCGCGAAGATGCGATCGAGATACTCGTCCAGGCTTCCCTGCCTCCTCAGCCACAATGCGATTCCGCTGGGAGTTTCAGGCAAGTCGCTGAGCACGCGCTCGAAGAGCGGACGATTGTAGGCCGTAGCGTGAGGCAGGCGGAAGCCTAACCAATCCTCATTGGCCATTGGCCCCGCGTGCGCCAGCGGCGCCGAATCCAGAAAATCCTCTTCGAACACCAGGACGTTTTTCAAGCCTTGGCGGTTCGCCTCGTCCACAATGGACCGGTGAGCGAGGACGCGTCCGATTTCCGGCATCGAGGGCGTCTCGACCCCCCAGAAGAAGCGGACTTTGGCATCCAGGTTCATAGCGCTCCAGCGCTCGGGTTGGCGCTCGCGATCGAGAGAGTATAGGGCGTCGTAGTAGTGAAACGGGCCCTCGACTTCGCGCCACGCCGCATCCACCAGAGGCATCGCCACCGCCGATCCCAGAAACTGCTCGAAGTGCTGGATCATCGGCCAGCGGTCCATACCCAACTCGTCGCAGGCGATCGAATAGTTGCGAATCCGGTCCTTCCAGCTGGGACGATAAGGCGCGCCCAACGGGCGGTTGAACCGGTGCACCCAGCGAAGGAAGGGCAGACAAAAGACGGCGCCTCCTCTTCGTCTGATCTTTTCATGAATGTATCCCTCCTCACCGCCAAAGCCGTTGAATCTGGGATTAAGTCCCGGCCAGGCCGCCTTACGGCAGGCGAATACTCCCAGCCCCTGCATTTCGATTTCAAAGGGTGGGCCGTCCCGATCGGCGGCGCGCGCGTCCGGCTCCCAGACGCCGTACATACCATCCGACCACACCGGGCCGAATTTCGCGGAAAGATGCGTAAGCTCGTCGCCGAGCATGGGTCCATGCCAAAGATCGTTCGAATCCGGATGAGCTCTTAGAAACTCAACCAGCTTCGCCAGGGACCCGGGCGCAAATAAGACGTGCGAATCCATCACCAGAACATAAGGGGAATTGGCCTCCCGGAAGAGCCAGTCCCGCGCGGCCGTTCCCTGGCTGCTGCCGTAGGGAACATAGCGATAGCCGTCGACGTACGTTTCCAGCTGCTTCAACGCAGCCGAACACGGGCCTCCAGGATTGTTGTCCAGGACGAGTATTTCGGTGTCAGCCGTTATCTCCGGATGATACAAACGAATGGCCTGGACGGAAAAATAGACCCCGTCATAATCGTCATAGGTCGCCATCCCGATGGTGAGGAATCGCGCCGATCCCTTTGGTGTGGGAGCCGCGAAACCCGGCTTCTCCGGCATCAGCCGCGCATCCAACATTTTCGCCAGGCCCTGGCGCAGCGGGGAGCTGGGGGCCGTCTGCTCCAGAATATCCAGCGCACGCTCCAAGGAAAGTTGCTGGTCCTCGTCTGTGGGTTGAACCTGGGCCAACCCTCCCAGGCTTTCCTTGTCTACGTGGCCAGACACGAATTCGGGCGGGTTACGCGCAGCCCTCGAACTCCAGAAGGTTATTGCCGACAGCGACCTCGCTTCCCGTCGTTACCGTCACGTTGACGTTCGATGGGGCCGCGCTTTGGTTGCTGTTATTGATCGTGACTGTCAGGGAGGTTGGCGAATTCACCACCACGTTGGATGCTGTGAGGATACCAAGGCTGAACGAAACCACCGACGCGCCGCTGAAATGGGTATACACTCCCGTAATGACGAAGCCGCCGGTCAAGGATACGCAGCCATCAAAAAAGTCTGGCTCGATATCACTGATGATTGCGGCCGGCGCCGGCGTGGTGGTTGTTCCCGAACCGGCGCCCTGCGCATAAACGCTCTGTTCCGCCATCGAGAGCGATAACACCAAAGGCGCGGCTGTGGCGGCGGCGGTTCCCACTGCCTTGAGCACGGAACGGCGCGAGGCCTGTCCATTCTCCATGGACAGCGGTCCCGAGCACGCGACGAGCCCTGCCCGTTCCAACTCGCAGATGGCCGCCAGCGCCATTTCTTCTGTCACCGGAGACTTCAGAATGTCCCGCATCGCCGTTGCCACCTGGGACACGGTTCGCCGGTCGCGGCAAGCCTCAAAGGCGGCTGCCGCAGTTTTGTTGATCGAATGTACCGTCTTAGTCACCGTATCGAAGACCGCGGTCGAACCGTCCGGCAACTTCTCGATGAGCCGATTCTCGCTAATCCGCCAGACTTCAAGCTTGCCCCGAAATCATATGTGGCTACTTTATCTCACACATAACCTCGTGCGCAATACCATTTTCCAATCGAAACATGTGATGTCGAGGACCTGCGAGTGCAATTCGCGGCGCCTAAACGTAAAGCGTACAAGAGTCACCTGGGAGAAGCCAGCGGCGAAGGTCGTCCTGGACGGTTTTGGGAGTATTGGCTATCAAGCCTAAGCGCGAGTACGTTTTGACCGCTGCTCGACCGGATCGACTTGCATGTTGGCTGAAGCGGTGCAATACCGGAGCCTGGATCGGAATTACTGGAGCTAGCTGGCGCTCGGGTAAGGCTTCCGTCAAACTGGAGTGGTGAGGCTAGTCAGGCGTTTAGATCGGAAGGTACGCGAGACGCGCATGTTCGTGCGCGCCATGCAGTCCGCCACGCACCCGATTCTGGCGCAGATCGTGCCTGTCCGGCGCTGCAATCTGGATTGCAGCTATTGCAACGAGTACGACAAGACGTCCGCGCCCGTGCCGCTCGAAGCCATGCTCGGGCGGATCGATCGGCTGGGCGAGCTGGGCACTACCATCATCACGCTGAGCGGGGGTGAGCCGACGCTGCATCCGGATCTGGATGCGCTCATCCGCCGCATTCGCGAGCGCGGCGCCATCGCGACCCTGATTACCAACGGACTGCTTCTGACTCCGGAACGGATTCGCGGCCTGAATCGCGCCGGGCTGGATTATCTGCAGATCAGCATTGACAATGTGGTCCCTGACGACGTTTCGAAGAAAAGCTTGCGGGTGCTGGACCGGAAGCTCGAATGGCTGGCGAGATATGCCGAGTTCGGCGTCACCATCAATTCGGTATTGGGATCGGGCATTGCGAATCCCGAGGACGCGATCGCTGTGGGACGCCGCGCGCGGGAGCTGGGCTTCACCAGCACGGTGGGTGTTCTGCACGATAACGACGGCCAGCTTAAGCCGCTGGAGCCGAACCAAATGAGCGTCTACGATCGCTTCCGGCGTCTCAAGACCGGGCTATTCTCGTTCGCGCATTTCGATCATTTCCAGGAGAACATCGGGCGAGGACTGCCGAACCACTGGCACTGCCGCGCCGGCGGACGCTTCCTGTATATTTGCGAGGACGGGCTGGTGCATTACTGTTCGCAACAGCGCGGCCGGCCCGGAATTCCGCTGGATCAGTACACGGTGGACGACATCCGGCGGGAAGCGGCGATTCCAAAAGCCTGCGCGCCCTTCTGTACGATTTCGTGCGTCCATCAGACCGCCATGCTGGATGAATTTCGCGAGCGCCCGCGGGAAACGCTGGCCGGAATTCTGGACCGGCGGCGCGCGCTGGATCCTGATTTTCGTCCTCCGGCCGCCGTCAACCTGTTGTCTTGGCTTTTTCTCGATCCGAAGCGCCGGGGAGTTTTCGGGAAACTGATGGTCAGGGCGTTGCGGCTGAAGTAATCACGCCCCGCCCGCTGCCTTCGCGGCGACCCGCGCGGCAAAGCGCTCGACATTGATCAACGCGCGTTCGTGGGTGCCTTCCGAGATCAGATCTTTTTCGTCGAAGGCCTGGACTTTGAACGTCAAGCGCCGTTCTTCCACCGCAATCAGCTCGCTTTGGAACGTTACTTCCATTCCCATGGGCGTGGCCGCGAGATGCCGGACGTCCACGCGCGCGCCCACGGTGTCATAACCTTTTTCGAGAAACGGCAGGACGGAGTTCCGGGCGGTGAACTCGAGATGGCTGATCAAATAGGGCGTGCCCAGCACGCGGGCGCTCGCGACGCCCAGGAAATCGATCGCATTTTCAGAGGTGACGCGAAGCTTCGATTCGCCCTTGGTACCAATCGGAATGTTCGGCACCCGAGTATTATAGCGGATGGGAGCTTATGGACATTTCAGGAAAAGTTGCGCTGGTGACGGGCGGAGCGTCGGGGTTGGGCGCTGCCACCGCGAAGATGATTGTGGACGCGGGCGGGCGGGTCATGCTTCTGGACCTGAACGAATCGCTGGGACGCGCGTCGGCCGCGCAACTAGGAGACGCCGCTCGCTACGTTCGCGCGGATGTAAGCCAGGCCGGCGATGTGGAACAGGCGGTGAAGGCCGCGACGGACGCTTTCGGAGCGCTTCATATTTGCGTGAACTGCGCGGGCATCGGCGGACCGCAGCGCACCATCACGAAAGAGGGGCCGGCGGACCTGGGGAAGTTCGTGAAAGTGATCCAGGTGAATCTCATCGGAACGTTCAATGTCGCGCGAGTGGCGGCCTGGGCCATCTCGAAGAATCAGCCCGGCGAGGATGGCGAGCGCGGAGTGATCGTCAACACGGCGTCGGTGGCGGCGTTTGACGGGCAGATCGGGCAGGCAGCATATTCGGCATCGAAGGGCGGGATCGTAGGGCTCACGCTGCCGCTGGCACGCGATTTGTCGAGCGTTGGAATCCGTGTGGCGACCATCGCGCCTGGTTTGTTCGATACCCCGCTGCTGGCGGCGCTGCCGGAAGACGTGAAAGCGTCGCTAGGCGCGATGGTGCCGTTCCCGAAGCGGCTGGGCCGTCCCTGGGAATATGCGCTGCTCGCGAAACAGACCATCGAGAATCCGATGCTGAACGGGGAAGTGATCCGGCTGGATGGCGCGATCCGGATGGCGCCGAAATAAGATCTGCCGGCCGGGCTACTGAGTGGCTTTCTGGAGCCTGGTCCAGGGCCCGTCGGGACCTCGATTGGGATCGTAGGTTGCGCTTCCCGCCAGCTGGAAGTCTCCGCTCAGGTTCACCCACGCGGAATTGTAACCCGCGGGCAGCTCGACATTCGCGCCGGTGGACGGATCGCGATAGGCTTCGATTTGTCCTTCGGTTCGATTCCAGCGGGCGTTCACGCTGTCCATGATGGCCTGCTGACGCTGATAACGCTTCAGATTCACGGCATTCATTTCATCGGTTTGCTCGGTGGTACGGTTGGCGGAATCCATGCGGTCGGCGAAGATGGCTCCTTGTCCCAGGGCGCGGGCCACGGTAGGGCTGCTGGCCTGCGCGCGAAGACGCGCGTATTCCTGGGACATTTCTTGCAGACGGCCGAACCACTTAAGATTGGGCCGCAGCGAGAACAGGCAGGTCTCGAAAAGCGGGAGCTGGGCGTCCAGCGTACCTTTGGGCGCTCTGGAATAGCGAAGCTCATCGAGGGACCAGAACGTCAATGTATCCGGGCCGGAGGGAAGCTGAACCACTGCGGTGACGATGTAGACGTCCTCTTCCATCTGGACGCCAGTCTCGACGTATTCGAAGCGCACTCTTCCGGCCTGAAAGACGGCGTTACGGTATTCGGGCCGCGTAAACTTCGCCCGGTCCGCCACGGCCAGTTCGGGCAATAGCTCCTGCTTAACAACAGTGGCGTTATCGAGATGCCGGCGGTAGCGCGGAATTACGATTTTATCGATGCACTGGAAGGGATCGAGAACGGGGAACTGGACCTCGGTTCCCCCGTAGAAGGAACCAGGCCGGGCATTCCCGCGAGAATTCCAAACGAAAGCGGCGGGCGGAAGAACGCCGATCTCCTGTTTGGCCGGACCAATCAGCTTTATCCAGGGAGCCGCGGTGTAGGCGGAACTATTGTGCCACATGACGTTGCTGTCGACGCGCCAGCCCGCCGGCATGAGAAGGCGATAGGCTTCACCGCCGATGCGGCGTGGATCATCCATTATGCGCGCGGTTTGGAAGCGAAGCACGGCCGGCGGCTGCGCCATGGCGGAGATGCATAGGCAAAGGACGATGACGGACGTGACTGGAACGCGCGGTCGCATTGGGCTGCCCTCTTAAAGATACTAGGGCGTGATTGTGAGCGTGGCGGGGACGCTGGAAACGCCGCCGATGCTTACCACCAGGGACTGGACTCCGGTGGGAGCGGTGCTCGGAACCAAGCAATTAATCTGCACCACGCCAACCAGACCTACTGGAATTCCGATGAATTGGATCGGCAACGTTTCTGAACCGATGGATACCTGAGCGCCCGCAATCGGAACCGGAAGATTGGTCACCGCGGTGCCTTCGGCCGGCGCGGCTCCCGTTGCGATGGACGGCGATACGGCGCCTGCACCGGTGATGTACAGCGATATGACCTCGCCAAGAGCTGCGGTCTTGGATGGAACCACAGCTCCGGTCTGATCCGTGAAGATACCCGGTGCAGCTGAATTTAGCGTGAAGCTGGTGGACGCGGTCTGCCCGTTGTTATTCACTACCAACGACACGCTTGACCCAGCGGTGAATCCATAGGGGACCTGGATATTCAATTGGCTGGGCGAGACGTAGTATAGCGGCGCGGCAAGACCGTTTATGGTGACCGATACGCCCGCCAGTTGATCCAGTAATGGGACGCTGCTGGCGCTCCAGGTGGAAGGAGCTAGGCCCGCGCCGAAAACAGTCAGGATCATGCCGGGGGCGAAGGATGGGCGGAACGAAGCTCCGTTGGTGAGCGCGGCGATGGACGGCTGCGTGGAGACAGAGGAAGTAACGCTGATGCTGGTGGAAGCGGTGGCAGCGTTGAAAACGGTATTTCCGCTGTAGTGGGCCGTGATGGTATCGGTTCCCAAGGAAAGCTCACCGCCGTTGACGGACAGGGTCGCAATGGCGGTGTTATTGGCCCCGCTCAGAGTCGCTGTGCCGAGCGAAACGCTTCCCAGGTTGAACGAAACGGTTCCAGTGGGCGTGCCGCCGCCCGCGCTGGTGACGATGGCCGTCAGGTTCAGCGTGCCCGTGGAAAGAATGCTGGCAGCGCTACCCGAGACGGTCATAGCCGGAGTGGTCTTGCTGATCGCGGTGCTCTGGCCGGTCCAGGCTAAGAACAGATTGTAAACATCCACGGAACCGAGTCCACTGGCCTGATCATAGCCGGGCCCCGCGTCAAAGCCGAACGAGCCGGAGGTGCAGTTGCGAGATCGGGCGGTGCAGTTGACGGTGATTATGTTGTTCCCGACGGTGATATCGTGAAACGCACCGGAACTGTTCTGCGCCAGGCTATACAGCTTGGGATTGATGTTGCCCACCCCCGCCGCGGATTGCAGGCCTTTCGAAACCAGATACTGATTGAGGATGGCGGTGATTCCAGCGAAAGACGGCGCCGCGACGGAAGTTCCTCCGTAGATTTGCAAACTTCCGCCGGTGTAGATCATGAATCCATCGTGGTCGGCCGAAGATGTCAGCGAAAGATCGGGGACATCGCGGACGCCGTCGTTGGGGACGCCGGCGCCGGTTTGCCAGGAAGGCTTGGAGAAGTAGATGCTGGCGCCTCCACCGCCGGCCGCGGGATTGCCCGGAGAGCTGTCGTTCCAGACCATTTCCGGTATGTAACCTAAGACCGAACCGCCATCCGCATTGTTGGCGCTGCTCCAATACTGGCCCCCGCCCTCATTGAATTCGCTTCCACCCATGGCGGTCACTTCCGGAACGCTGGCGGGCGTATCCACGGCAGGTCCTCCATCGGTGGTGGAGCTTCCATCCAGGCAATCCGCGCCGCCCGAATCGCCGGCCGCCGCGAACCAGGTGATTCCTTGCGCATTGCCTTGCTCGGCCCAGGATTGAAACGCCAGCGCATCCGAACGGGGGGTCTCGATTTCGCAGTCTCCGTAACTGGTGCTTAGGACCGGCGCGTAGTTTTGATCGATGGCATATTGCACCGCGGTCATGACGTCTTCCGCATACACGAAGATTACGGCGGCGTTGGGAGCGGCCGCTCCCGACAGTTCGATATCCAGATCCGCCTCGGGCAAATCGTTTTGTGAGATTCCAGGATTCCCGCCGTTAGGAACGGGAATGAGCTGCGGATCCGTGGCGGGCAGATTGAACTGGCTGCGAAACTGCTGGATATCAGAGAGGTTGATTTCCGTTTGACCTGCCACTACCAAGGATTGACCAGACCCATCGAAACCGGCGTTCAACAACGGTTGCATGTCGTAGATCGTGTGAAAATCATTCGGGCTTAAAAAATGGTTGCCCTCAGAGTCCGTATAAAGAGGCCGCACCAGGGCGGGCATGGAGCTTCGGGGCTTGGAGAGCGGGTGCAAGCGGAAATCGTGGAGCCCTCGAACGCCTGAAACCACTACGGCCAGCGCGGCTGGGACCGAGGGATCCGTAACGTTGGCGATGTGTGTCTGGCCGTTGACGCTAAATTGGTGAATTTGCGTTTGGAAGGCTTGTTGCACTTGACCCACCGTGCCGCTGAACGAAATCCAGTTGCGGGCGCGGGCGACGCCGGTGACTTTCAAGTTCTGTTGTTCGAGCCAGGCCTTGACTGTGGCGAGGTCGGTGGAGCTAAGGCCGAATCGATCCGCGTACTGCTCCGGCGTGAGCCAGCGATGGTAGTCCGGAGAGGAAGGATTCTGCTGGCCGGCAAGCAACTGGGCCAGGTCGGACTGTTGGCTGGCGGACGGCTTCAGCTGTAGGGTGAGAGATGACAGGGCAAGCGAAGGATCGGCGGCGCCCCGGTCAAATTCGGGGCGAGCCAGAGGATGCACATGACCGGCGAGAGTGACCCTGTGGCTGTTGTCGATGACGGCTGTGATGCGGGTGGGCTGAGCCATTAGGCTACAAGCCGAAAATGAAACAACTGCCGCCAACAGCGCACCGTTGGCTATTGCAGCCGCGAGTTTAGGGATGAAATAGCTGCGAATTTTTGGCATGCTGCGGCTTGAACAAATGGTATTACGAAAATAGGCTGTCTGCCGCCTTAGAATCGGCCGAACCAGACACGGGGACGCGTCTATCCAGCAGACGACGCCAGCCCCTGCTTGGTTTCCGGTATCTCCTCTCTCTGGGGTGAAATCAGGTGAGAACATCAGGTATTAACACTAAGTGCGTGCGATCATGGGGCATGCGCCGTCGAAAGCTCGCCATTATTTTCGCTTTGATGATTGCGGCCGATGTTTCGGCTGCGCCGCCCGACGAAGCTACCCGACACTTGGCGCGGGACATTTTTCAGCAATTGGTTGAAATCAATACGACTGACTCGGTGGGGAGCACGACTGTCGCGGCTCAGGCCATGGCCCAGCGGCTGGCCGACGTCGGATTCCCGGATTCGGACATCAAGGTTGCAGGCCCGAACGATCGCAAAGGCAATCTGGTAGTCCGGCTGCACGGGACGCCCGGGAGCAGGCTTAAGCCGATCCTGATCATCGGGCATTTGGATGTGGTGGAGGCGCGCCGATCCGACTGGACCACCGATCCCTTCCAGTTCATCGAAAAGGACGGCTATTTCTACGGGCGCGGCACGCAGGACATGAAGGTGAACGACGCTATATTAATGACAACCTTCATCCGCTTTCACCAGGAGACCTACCGTCCGGATCGCGATCTTATTCTGGCTCTCACGGCGGATGAAGAAGGCGGGAAATCAAACGGCGTCGATTGGCTGCTGAAGAATCATCGGGATTGGGTGGACGCGGAATTCGTCCTGAACGCCGACGCGGGCGGCGTGACCACCATTCAGCGCAAGCCGCTGAACGTTGACATCGAAGCCAGCGAGAAGCTGTACGCCGATTTCCAGCTCACGGTCACGAATCCGGGCGGCCACAGTTCCATTCCGGTGCCCGACAACGCGATCTACCACCTGACGGACGCTCTTTCGCGCCTGGAGCATACACCGTTTCCGTTCGAGCTTAATCCGGTTTCGCGCACTTATTTTGAACGGCGCGCGGCGCTCGAAACCGGCCAGGAGGCTGCGGATATGCGGGCCATTCTTCGCACTCCGCCGGATCCGGCGGCGATAGCGCGGTTGTCGAACGATGCGCGGTTCAACTCCACGCTGCACACCACCTGCGTGGCCACGCGTCTCGAAGCCGGGCACGCCAACAACGCTCTGCCGCAGCTTGCGCGGGCCAACGTCAACTGCCGGATATTGCCGGGCCATTCTTCCGAGGAAGTCCGGCAGGAGTTGATTCGGATATTCGCGGATCCCAAGGTGGTGGTCCGGTACGTGGACAACGCCGGAAACGTTTTCGATCGCGCTCCGGACGCCACGGGATTCGCCACCGTGATGCCCCCGCCCGAAGTTTTGAAACCGCTGGAACGCGTGGCCGACGAGATGTGGCCGGGAGCGCCGGTGATTCCGGAACTCGAAACCGGGGCGTCGGACAGTATCTACACGGTTGCCGCCGGCTTGCCGAGCTACGGCGTCAGCGGGGTTGCGATCGACCAGAATGACGTTCGGGCGCATGGAAAGGACGAACGCGTGCGCGTGAGCGCGTTCTACGATGGCGTGGAATTCTACTATCGGTTCCTGAAAGCGCTCACATCCCCGCGCTGAACGCTATTTGATCCAGACGGTCTTGACGTTGACGAATTCGCGGATGCCGAATGTGCTCAATTCGCGGCCATAACCGGAATGCTTGATTCCGCCGAAGGGCAGGCGCGGATCGGAAGCGACCATGCCGTTGACGAAAACCTGCCCGGCTTCGATTTCGTCGGCGAAGCGGGCCAGTTCGCTGTCGTCCTGGGTCCAGACGCTGGAGCCCAGGCCGAAGTCGGAATCGTTGGCTAGCTCGATGGCATGGCCGGTGTCGCGCGCCCGGAACAGCATCGCCACTGGGCCGAAGAATTCCTGATAGTAGACCGGAGAACCCTTCGGCACATCGACGAGAACGGTGGGTTCGTAATAATTGCCCGGACGCTCGATCCGGCGGCCGCCCGTCAGGATGCGTGCGCCATCTGAAACCGCCGCCTGTACTTGATCATCCAGCTCGGTCAGGATTTGGGCGGTGGCAAGCGGACCGATGTCGGTGGTGGTTTCCATGGGATCACCGACGCGCAAGGATCGCATGCCTTCCACAAAGCCCCTCTCGAATTCGGGATAGATGGATTCATGCACGATGAATCGTTTGGCCGCGATACAGGACTGGCCGTTGTTGATGCAACGCGCCCTGACCGCGGTGGTGACGGCTTCTTCGAAATTGGCGCTCGGCATGACGATAAACGGGTCACTCCCGCCGAGTTCGAGCACGGTCTTTTTGATCTGCCTTCCCGCCTGGCTGGCTACCTGGCTACCGGCCGGCTCGCTGCCTGTGAGCGTGGCGGCAACAACGCGCCGATCGTCGAGAACGCGGGCAACTTGCTTGGACTCGATCAGGAGGGTTTGGAATTCGCCGTTCGAAAAACCGGCGCGGCATAGAATCTCTTCAATAGCGAGCGCGCACTGAGGGACGTTGGAGGAGTGCTTCAGCAATCCGACGTTGCCGGCCATGAGCGCGGGCGCGACGAAACGAAATACCTGCCAGAACGGGAAGTTCCATGGCATGACGGCGAGCACCACGCCGAGCGGTTGATAGCGGACGAAGCTACGGCTGGCGTTCGAGACGATCGCTTCGTCGGCGAGCGCCGCTTCTGCATTGTCGGCATAATAGCGGCAGCCCAAGGCACATTTCAACGCTTCATCGACTGCGGACTTCAGCGTCTTGCCCATCTCGGTGGTCATGATGCGGCCGAAGCGGTCTTTCTCACTCTCCAGGATTTCGGCGGCTTTGCGCATGCGGGCGGCGCGATCGGCAAAGCTGGTTCGCCGGTGAGCGCGGAAGGCGTCGGCGGCGCGCTGCAGCTTAGCTTCAATCTCATCCGGCGACATGGGCTGGAAAGTCCGAACGGTCTCGCCGGTTGCAGGGTTCAGAGTTGCAATAGCCATAGCTATTGGTTTGACACGGCGCGGGGCAAAAATCAACACTGAGGTCATGAAAAAGATTGGATTATTGCTGGTGGGAACCGCGCTATTGGCCCAGGCGCCGGACGTATCCGGCGAGCGGATGCGGGCGCACGTGAAATATCTCTCGAGCGATCTTCTGGAAGGGCGCGGCGTCGGGACCCAGGGCGAGAAGCTGGCGACGGAGTACATCGCGAAGCAGTTCGAGCTCATCGGCGCAAAGCCCGCGGGCGATCATGGGACTTACTTCCAACGGGTGCCCATGGTGGGCGTCACCACCGAGCCATCGATAACGCTGTCGGCGGCGGGCGCCGGCCAGACGACTTCGTTCAAGTGGCTGGATGACTTCGTCGGCGTGAACGAACTTCAGCAGCCGACGGATCAGTTTGAAGACGATGCCATATTCGTGGGGCACGGGATCGTTGCGCCGGAATTCCACTGGGACGACTTCAAGGGCGTGGACGTGAAAGGCAAGGTGCTGGTGCTGTTCACGAACGAACCCCCGTCCGAAGATCCGAAGTTTTTCGGAGGACGCGCGCTCACCTATTACGGCCGCTGGACCTACAAATACGAAGAAGGCGCGCGCATGGGCGCGAAAGCGGTGCTGATCATCCATACGACGCCGACGGCGGGCTACGGCTATGACGTGGTGCGGAGTTCGTGGGGCAAGGAGGATCCGCAATTGAAACTGCCGGCCGGCGAACCGGCGCTGGCGTTCGCGGGGTGGTTGAGCCAGGACGCGGGGGCACGATTGCTGGCGCTCGCAGGCAAGAACGTGGATGACATGCTAAAGGCAGCGAATTCCCGTGATTTTCACCCGATGCCTCTGGGGATCAAGATTCGGGCGAACGTTCCCAGCAAAATCCGGCAGATCGAATCGCGCAACGTGGTGGCGATGATTCCCGGCAGTGACGCGAAGCTGGGGTCGCAGGCGGTGATGTTCACGGCGCATTGGGATCATTTGGGGATCGGTCCGGCGGTGAACGGCGATTCGATCTATAACGGCGCGGTGGACAACGCGACCGGATGCGCCATGATCATCGAAATGGCGCGCGCCTGGCAGGCGCTGCCGCAGAAGCCCAAGCGATCGGCGATCTTTGCGGCGGTGACCGCGGAAGAAGCGGGCCTGCGGGGTTCGGAATACTATGCGGAGCATCCGGCGATACCCCTGGCGAAGACGGCGCTGGATCTTAATTTCGACGCCTTCTACCCGTTCGGGAAAACGAAGGACATCGCCGTGACGGGCGCCAATCGAACCACGGTCTGGCGGGAAGTGCAGGCGAACGCCGAGCGCATGCATCTGACGATCCAGCCGGAGGGACATCCCGAGCAAGGGCACTTCTACCGGTCCGATCATTTCTCTCTCGCGCACGCGGGCGTGCCGGCGTTTTCAATCAGCCTGGGGACGGACTATGTCGGCAAGCCGGCCGGATACGGCGAGAAGGTTTTCGAGGAATATAACGAGAAACATTATCACCAGCCGTCGGATGAATATCACGACGATTGGGATTTTTCCGGCATGGAAGAAGTGGCGCAATTCGGGCTGATGATCGGGATCGACGTGGCGAATGAGGAGAAGATGCCGACCTGGAACAAGGGCGATGAGTTTTTGTCGGCGCGGGAGAAGGAACGCTAGGGGGCGGAGAGAAATGGTCCGAGCGAGATGGTAGATGCCGACGATCAGCGTTTTCTATGGGATCTTGATCCGAATGTTTTTCAACGATCATGCGCCACCTCATTTTCGTGCGCGATATAGCGAGTTTGAGGCGACGATCGATATCGGCAGCCAAGAGGTGCTTCAAGGCGACCTCCCGCGGCGGGCTGTGAGCTAGGTTCGGGAATGGGCCATGATACATAGAGAAGAGGTGCTGGAAGACTGGCAACTGTGTCGCAGGAACGCGTTACCTACGAAGATTGAGCCGTTGCCCTGAATAGAATAATCGCATGCATTGGGACGTAGTTGAAGTGAAGCCGGAGCCCGACCATTGCCTGTTTGTGCGGTTCAAAGATGGACTCACCGGGCGTGTTCGTTTGCGGCCTGAGGAGCTCACTGGCGCGCTCGCGCCATTGTTGGATGTCGAATTTTTTAATCGGGTCTTTATAGATTGTGGCGCGGTCGCTTGGCCTGGTGAAATCGACCTAGCTCCGGACGCAATGTATTCTCAGGTCGCCCGTCAGGGACACCTGTTTCGCGGGGGGATACAAGAGGGCACCGGCGAGGCCGCCAGGCGGAGCTAACATTCCGCGACCTGGACCTATGATCCAACTTATTCAAATGTTACAGTTTTTGCCTCCGCGGGAGAAGGAACGCTAAGCGATTTCTATCATCTGGCCGGGCTGGATGGTTTCTAGGGACTGTAGGATCGCATTCACAAGAGGCAATAGATCTTCGATCTGGTTCGTTCGAGAGCGGATCACGATGATTGAAAGTTTCCGGCCAGCAGACGGCTGTTGATGAGGAATGCCCTGGTCAACTGTGAACAGGACGTCGTAGCCTGCAATGTCGGCAGCCAGCAGCAACTCGCCATTCTTCTTCCCCTTTAGACCGGCCCACTGAGCAGTGTGGGTTTCATGACCGGGAAAACTGTGCCGAAAATCGAGTGGCAGGCACTCGTCCAGCAGAATTTTCATGCGATTCTGGCGAGCAACGAATCCTTGGCTTCCTCAAGAGCTTGCACCGCCATCTCACGCGTAACCGTGGGAAATTGCTGGAGGAATTCGCCCAAAGAATGGCCGCCCTCGAGGTAATCAATCAGATTCTTGAACGGTACTCGCGTGCCCCGAAAGCAGGGCGTTCCATTCATAACATCCGGGTCGATCACGATTACGGCGTTGACCATCTTCGCTCTCCATTGTACCGTTCGGTTCCGACCATGGGTTCCGTGGGACAGATCAAGCCTTGTGACCTGCAGCAGCGATATATAATGGACCGCGATGCGATTCTTCGCCCTGTTCGTCGCACTCCCAGTATTATTTGCCCAGGATGGCGCTACGCAAGCTAACTGGTCTTATCACGGCGGTACGCAATTCGCCTGGCGCTATAGCGCGCTCGATCAAATCAACAAGTCCAATGTGAAAAACCTCGCGCCGGTGTGGGCGTTTCAGACCGGCGATTACGAAATGGGCTTGCAGTCGACGCCCATTGTTGTCGACGGCGTGTTGTACCTTTCAACCTCGCGCAGCCAGGTGTGGGCGCTCGATGCTGTTACCGGAAGAGTGGTCTGGCACTACAAATATCCGCTGCCGCGCGTGACTACGCCTTACGGGCCACAGAATCGAGGGGTCGCGGTGGGCGACGGCAAAGTGTACCTGGGCACGTATGACGACAATTTGATCGCGATCGATCAGAAGGACGGGCATGAAGTTTGGCGCGTGAGCCTGGATGACATCCGCCAATGCGGGTGCACTATTACGGCCGCGCCTCTGGTCGTGAAAGACAAGGTGATCGTGGGAGGAGCCGGCGGGGATTCGGCACACCGCGGTTATCTTACGGCCGTTTCGATGAAGTCCGGACGCGTGGCCTGGCGCTTCTATACCATCCCAGGGCCAGGCGAGAAGGGCCACGAAACCTGGAAGGGCGATAGCTGGAAGTTCGGCGGCGGAGCCACCTGGATGACGGGATCGTTCGACCCCGGGCTGAATCTCGTGTATTGGGGCGTGGGAAACGCGGCATCCGATCTCGATCCAACCGCCCGCTATACGGGCGAAGGCGAAGGCGCGAACCTGTATACGGCCAGCGTGGTGGCGCTTGACGCCGACACCGGCAAGCTTAAGTGGTATCACCAGGAAGTCCCGAAAGATGTGTGGGATTACGACTCCGCTTACGAGTGCGTGCTGATTGATCGCGAAGTGCGCGGCAGGATGAGAAAGTTGCTGGTCCACATCAACAAGGGCGGTTACGCCTTCGTGCTGGATCGCGCCACCGGCGAATACCTGAACGCTTACCCGATCGTGGACAATCACACCTGGACCACCGGCATCACCGAGGATGGAACATTCGTGGGTCGCGTGGAGCCGGTGCCGGGCAAGGCGACGTTGATCTGCCCGAGCGCGCTGGGAGGGAAGAGCTGGAACGAGATGGCGTATTCTCCCCGCACAGGCTTCACGTATGTTCCGGCGTTGGAGTTTTGCAGCAACACCACCGTGGTTCCCCAGGAGCCGCATGAGGGTCGCGGCTACTTTGGCGGCGGAGGACCGATGGCGCCGCCTCCGGATGGGCCTTATCGCAGCCATCTGGACGCTTACGATCCGGTGACCGGCAAGCGGCAATGGTCATATCCGTATAAGTTCCCGTTGCTCGCTTCGATCCTGGCGACAGCGGGAGATCTGGTGTTCACGGGCGATCCCGAAGGGTTCTTCTTTGCGCTGGATGCGCGCACCGGCGCCAAGTTGTGGAGCTTCCAGACCGGCAGCGGGAACCGGGGATCGGCCGTTACGTACAGCGTGAACGGACGGCAGTATGTCGCGACGCCGACTGGATGGGGATCCATCGCCGCGCGGGGCATGAGCGCGTTGTGGCCGGAGGGGGAAACGTTCCGCGCAGGGTCGATGCTGATGGTGTTCGCTCTGCCGGAGGCTGCGCGGTGAAACGAGCGGCTCTCGTGCTGCTTTTGCCTTTGCTCGCGCAATCGCAGGATATCGTGACACTCGGGCTCGAGGTTTTCAACAGGACCTGCGCCAGCGCTTACTGCCATGTGGCAAAGGGAGCGGCCGGCGGCAGCGCGCCACGTCTCGCCGCGCGCGGTTTCGATGAGGCCTATATTTCGCAAGTGGTTCGGCGCGGAATTCCTGGAACCCCGATGCCCGGTTTTGCGACGTCACTTTCGGCTCGGGAACTCGCGGCGGTGATCGCATATGTCGGCAGCTTGAACGGGATCGCTCCGACGCCGAGCCGCGGGAGCGAATCGGCTCCCGAGAAGAAGCTGCCGCAAGATGCTGAACGCGGGCGCGAGCTATTCTTCGATTCAGTCCGAGGATTTGCCCGTTGCGCCACCTGTCACGAAGTGGGAGATCGCGGGGTTCCGGTTGCGGAGGCGATCGGCAAAATTCCTGCGACGGCGCGGGATTTGCGCGCTCTTCGAACGCCGCTCATCCACACGGCCACCGCGGACGGCGAACCCTTTCCCGCGCTGGTGGTGAGCCAAGGCACCATGCAAACCAAGCTTTACGATCTGAAATCGCCGCCTCCCGTGCTGCGGACATTCTCGAAGGGCTCCGTGAATGTGACGGATGGAAGCCGATGGCGGCATTCGGATGTGATCGCTTCCTATTCCGATTCCGAGCTGGACTCGATACTCGCCTTCCTGCGCGCCGCCACATCGCCGTAGCGTGGTAGAACAGGTCTTATGGCATTCGTGAAAGTTGGATCGCTCTCGGCGCTACCGCCGGGTTCGGTGATGGAAGTTACCCTCGGAGAAGATTGCTACGCGATCTGCAATGGCAACGGCGAGCTGCACGCGCTGGCTGGGATTTGCCCGCATGCGGGCGGGCCCATCGGGCAGGGCACTATGCAGGAGAACCTAGTGGTGTGCCCGTGGCATGAATGGGCGTATGACTTCCGCACCGGGGAAAACGACTACGATCCGGCCATCAAGCTGGATCGTTTCGCGGTGAAGACGGAAGGCGACGATATTCTCCTCGATCCGGAAGCGCGTGCCTGAACTACCCGAAGTGGAGACTGTGGTTCGGACGCTGGCGCCGAAGCTCACCGGAAGGCGGATCGTGGACGCGCGGTTTTCATCCAAGCACGTGATCCGGCAGAAGTTTTCGACGCTGCGCGGGCGAGTGCGGGACCAGGCCGTGAAATCGGTGCGCCGGCACGGCAAATTTGTCGTGCTGGAACTGGATCGCGGATTTCTTACGATTCATCTGGGGATGACGGGTAAGCTGCTGCTCGACAGCGAGCCTGGGCCGTACGCGAGAGCCGTGTTCGAGTTGGATCGCGGCTTGCTCGTGTATGACGACATCCGTCATTTTGGCCGCATCGAATGGAGCGCGGGCCTGTTGGAACGGGCGGCGGCGCTGGGTCCGGATGCGCTGGATATTTCACTCGAAGATTTCTTAAGGCTGCTCGCCAAGCGCCACTCGCGCATCAAGCCGCTCCTACTGAATCAGAAATTCTTGCGCGGCATGGGTAACATATACACCGATGAAGCGCTCTTCGAGGCGCGTATTAATCCGCTTGCGCTGGCGTCCAGCTTAAGCAAGCAGCGTGCGGCGCGGCTGCATCGCGCGATGGTCGACATTCTCAAAACTGCGATCCGGCTAAAAGGCTCGTCGATTTCGGACTACGTGGATGCCGACGGGAACAAGGGTAGCTTTCAGTTGCAGCACCAGGTCTACGGACGCGCGGGCGAGCGTTGCCCTATTTGCGGGACGGCAATCCGCCGGATCGTGGTGGGACAGCGCGGGACGCACTATTGTCCGAAGTGTCAGCGAAGCTGAGAACCTGATCGGCTACCTGCGCAACGATGTGCATGGCCGCAACGTCGTGCACGCGCACCAGATGAGCGCCACCGAGAATCGCGGCAGTGACGGCGGCGGCTGAAGCGCACTCGACCAGCAACTCGGAGGTCTTGTCCAATTGGGCGAGAAACGATTTTCTGGATGCTCCCACCAGGATCGGCAGTTCCAGGGAAGCCAGCTCGCTCAAGCGCGCCAGAATCTCCGCGTTTTGTTCTTTGCGCTTGCCGAAACCGAGCCCAGGGTCGATAGCGATGCGCGTGCGGCCTACCCCGGTACCCACTGCGCGATGAACCGAGGCACCGAGATCCTGACGGATCGAGCCCATTACGTCCTGGAGCGGCGGCAGCTTTGCCCAGGTCTCGGGAGTACCGCGCATGTGATTGACGATCAGGCCGGCGTCATGGTTCGCCACCACGCGAGCGAGCCCGGGATCGAATGTGAGGCCGGAAGGATCGTTGATGATTTCGGCGCCGTGCTCGATCGCCTTTTCGGCGACGACGGATTTGTAGGTATCCACCGAGATCGGGATGGCGAGTTTACCGCGCAGTTTTTTTAGCACCGGCACCAGGCGGCGCAGCTCCTCGGCTTCCGAAACTCGCGTGGAACCGGGACGCGTGGATTCCGCGCCGATATCGAGGATGTCCGCGCCCAGTTCCTCGAGTTCGATGGCGCGGGCGAAGGCGCGATCCGGATCCAGGTATTTGCCGCCGTCCGAGAACGAATCCGGCGTGACGTTGAGCACGCCCATGATCAAGGTGCGCTCGCCGAGCAGCAGCTCGCGCTCTTTCAACTTCCAGATGAAGTGACGGCGGCTCATTGAGACACCACGATGCGCTTCCATTTTTTACCGACGCGCAGGACATGCTCGCCAGGCTTCAGATCGATGGTGAGACCGGTATACTTCTCACCGTTGATTTCCACTGCGCCGGCCTTAATCTTGCGCTCCGCGTCCGTCCGCGATTCTGCCAGCCCAATTCCGAGCAGAATCTTCGGGAGGCTGGAGCCCCACTCGGACGCCAGCGAAACTGTCTCGATGTCAGAAGGCTGCTCGCCTCCGCGCACTTCGCGATCGAAAGCGCTCTGCGCATCCTGGGCCGCTTCCGCGGAATGAAAATCAGTCACGATCCGGCGCGCCAACGCTTGTTTTGCACCCATCGGATTGTTGCAGTTTTTCAGCCCTGCGATTTCCGCCAGGCTCAAGTCGGTGAGCAGCTCATAGTAGCGCCACATCATCTGATCGCTGATGCCCATGATCTTGCGGAACATTACTTTCGGCGGCTCGGTAATGCCGATGTAATTGCCCTTCGATTTCGACATCTTCTCGACGCCGTCGGTGCCTTCGAGCAGCGGCGTGGTGGCGACGATCTGCGGCGGCTGCCCGGAATCACGCTGGATCTCGCGGCCCACCAGCAGATTGAATTTTTGATCCGTGCCACCCATTTCGACGTCGCATCGCAGCATTACCGAATCGTAGGCCTGCGCGAGCGGGTACAGCAGCTCATGGATCGAAATCGGGACGCCTTCCTTGTAGCGCTTGCTGAAATAGTCGCGCTCCAAAATGCGCGCCACCGTGTACTTCGAGGCGAGCCGCACGACGTCTTCAAATCGAAGCGGCTGTAGCCACTCGCTGTTGAACCGGATTTCGGTTTTCTCGGGATCGAGAATCTTGAACACTTGCGACTTGTAGGTTTCGGCGTTGCGATTGATTTCTTCGCGCGTCATGGGCGGACGGGTGCTGTTGCGGCCGGTTGGATCGCCGATGAGGCCGGTCATATCGCCGATCAGGAAGATCACAGTGTGGCCGAGATCCTGAAAATGCTTCATTTTTCGGATCAGGACCGTGTGGCCGAGATGCAAGTCGGGGGCCGTGGGATCGAAGCCCGCTTTGACACGCAGCGGCCTGCCGGTCTTCTCGGACTCTACAAGGCGCTCGCGCAACTCCGGTTCGGTGATCAGTTCCGCTAGGCCTTTCTTCAGATACGCGATCTGTTCTTCGGTGGACACTCTTTCTATTATCGGGAATTCAGAATGTCGGCGATCAGGCGGGCTGTCAGCCCGGGCGCTTCCATGGAAATGAAGTGCGAACATTCAGCAAGGGAGAGATCGGTTCCGTGCGCGAATTTCGACGCCAGATCTGGAATAGTTGGCGAGTTGCGCATGACATCCGATGGGTCGAAGCGCTTGCCGGCGCGGACCACTTGCACGGGGATGCGGATGGTCGCGATCTCGGGATAAATGTCGGCATCCGGCAAGGGACCGTTTTCGTAAATCTCGGCCTCCACCGCGGGAGGGCAAGCCAAAACGAAGGCATCGCCATCCGGCAGCAGTCCGTATTCGCAATAGTCCCGTAGAACCGCGCGATCCCACGAATCGAATGGCGGGCGGTTCTCGAAGCGCTCGAACATTTCGAGCGGGGAAGTCCACCGGTTGCGGCGCTTCGCGACAAAGCGGGCCCCAGTCCACGGACCCACGTACGCGCCCTTGGCCCGTATCACGGGATCAATTAGGAATAACGCTGAAAATGCCTGAGGGTGCAGCGCGGCGGCGAGCGTAACGGCGTGTCCGCCCAATGAGTGACCCACGCCGATTGCGCCGGAAAGCCCGAGCGCCTGCGCCACCGCCGCAACATCCTGCCCGAAAGTCCGCCAACGATATGGGGTATCGGGCTTATCGCTGCACCCATGGCCGCGAAAATCCAAGGCAAAACAACGGCGGCCCGCGAGGTGCGCGATCACCTGATCCCAGCATCGCGCGTGAAGTCCCGTGCCGTGGCAGAACAGGATTGGCGGGTCCTCGCCGGGCCACTCCCACAACGCCTGGTCCACGCCGTCGACCGAAATTCGGTGCTCGACAGGCACGCCGACCAGCTTCAATTCTTCGAATGGATAGTCTCCCGCGATCTCGATCAAACCGGAATCTCTGAGGGCGTCGAGGAGCGGATAGATCTCATCAACGTCCAGACCGCAGGCTTCATGAAGCTCAGGCAGCGTAGCGATTCCGGGAGCTTTCGACCGCAGCGTTCCGGCCAGGGCCTGGCGCATGATTACGTACAGGAGCTTCCGCGCAGTATCCGGAAGAAGCTGGACACGGTGGTTGAGGCTCGCCAACTCAGTTGAACCGGACGTATTCGAACTCAATGGGCTGATTATTGATCCCGCGGACCGGGGGAGCAATCCAATTTGCAAATTTTCCGGGCTCGACGACGCTGCCCATCAGCGACTCGACGTACTGATGATCGCTTTCGCTCGGCAACCAGGAGTCTTCCTCGCTCTTCCAGGACGTTTCGGGTAGCACTTCTCCGCGCGGGCTAATATGGCGGCCGGCGAAGTTTCCGATGCGCCGGTTGAAACCGATATGCGGCAGGGCAAATCGGAATGGGATGCCGAGCTTGTCCGGGATGCGATTCCAGCGCTCCAACCCCGCCTGGATCTCGCGAATGTAGTCGTCTCGCAGCCGCGCATTGAGGGCGGTCAGGGCCGGGACGGCTCGAGAGACGATCTGGTCTCCAGCCACTTCGTCAACCACATAACCGGCATCCGAAAGTTTGTGATCGTCGGTGAGCCGGGTTTCTCCGAAACGGCCCTTCAAGCCTGTAGTGTAATATCCGGCGGCGTTCGAGGAAACTTCCGAGCCGAAGAGATCCAAAGTCGCGCTGTAGTGGAAGTTCACGAATCTCTGGATGGTTTCAAGATCGATCACGTCGAGCGCGGGAACCCGCGCCGGATCGGTGACGTTACGATCGCGCATCACTTCGCAAGTCCGTTGCACGGTGCGCGCGATACCGGATTCGCCCACGAACATGTGGTGAGCTTCCTCAGTCAGCATGAACCGGCAGGTACGCGAGAGCGGATCGAAAGCGGATTCCGCGAGCGACGCCAACTGAAACTTCCCGTCCCGATCGGTGAAGTAGGCGAACATAAAGAACGCGAGCCAATGCCGAATCGGGTCGTTGAAGGCAGTAAGAATACGGGGATGGTCGGCATCGCCGGATCGCCGCTCCAGCAGCGCCTCGGCCTCTTCGCGCCCGTCGCGGCCAAAATACCGCTGCAAGAGATAAACCATGGCCCAAAGATGACGGCCCTCCTCCACGTTCACCTGAAAGAGATTTCGCAAGTCGTAGAGAGACGGCGCGGTCATGCCCAGTAACCGCTGCTGCTCCACCGATGCCGGTTCGGTGTCGCCTTGGGTTACGATGATGCGGCGCAGAGCCGAACGGTATTCGCCCGGAACGTCCTGCCAGGCCGGTTGGCCCTGGTGATCGCCGAACGGGATGGTGCGATTCTCATCGCGAGGCACCAGGAAAATTCCCCAGCGATATTCGGGCATGCGCACATAACCGAAGTTGGCCCAGCCGTCGCGCTCCACGCTGATAGCCGTGCGGAGATAAACCTGAAGCGCGGAGCTGGCGGCCGGCCCGGTGTCGCTCCACCAACCCAGGAACGCGGGCTGCCAGCGCTCCAGGGCGCGCTGCAAGGTCTGGTCGCCCGACAGGTCGACATTATTCGGAATTCGCTCGGAGTAATCGATCATGCTACGTTCGCTCCCCATCAAATTTCGGCCGATTGCCGGTCCCGTAGACCTTTAGCGCGCCATCCGGGCCGACGGCGTTGGGGCGGCTGAAAATCCAGTTTTGCCAGGCGGAGAGGCGGCCGAAAATGCGGGTCTCCATGGTCTCGTCCGCGCCGAATCGCAGGTTGGCCTCGAGGCCCGTCAAAGCGTCCGGCGACAAGGCGGTCCTGCCTTCGATGGCGAGCCTCAGTTCGTCCGCCCAATCCAAATCATCCGGCGTGAAGGTCACCAGGCCGAGCGCGACCGCTTCGCGCGCGGTTAACGGCTGTCCAATCCGGCCGCGCAGAGCCGCGATCGGTCCCGCCTCGTGATGGAATCGATTAGCGATGCGCGAATGGCTATTGACCATCGGAAGCGGGCCGAAATTCATCTCCGAAAGGCGGCAAGCCGCGGCATGCTCGGCATTAGATGAGTCGAGCATGTACACCCGATCAGCCGCCAAAGCCAGCTCCAGCAGACAGCCCGCAAAGCACGATCCAGGCTCGACGATCGCGTACAGGGATCTGGAGGAAACATCCAGGCGCGCGAAGGTGCGGCGCAACATGCCCAGAACCTCGCGCACGAACCAATGCTTTTGCTGTCGGAGAACTATGTCGTCGATCTCGAGCACCGCTGCTGCATTCCCCGTTGTTTTGAGAATCCACAAACCAAGATCCAGTTCGTTGGCGCGAAGGCTGAGGATGGCATCGTCCAGCTCGCGGCTCATCTGGAGCGGCCACCAATCGGGGCCGGCTTCTACGATCTCGTCGACACTTTTTTCGCGCACAGTTTCAGGAGCGCGCACGGTCAGAGTAACGATGCGAGCTTGCCGGTCGATCTGAGCGTCCACGTACTCGTAGTGATATCCGGTGTGATCGATCGTCCGCCGCAAGGGTGTAAGCGCTACGCCACGAGCACCGCTTGGACGATCGCTAAGCTCGGCCAATTGCGAAGCGCGTTGTTGAATGTACGCCTCGAACTCCCGCGGCTTGACCACTTCGTCCACTAATCGCCAGTCCTTAGCGCGCTGGCCTTGCAAACCTTCGGGAGTGGTGCAGAAGACATCCGCGTGATCGCGCCGGACTTTTCTTTTGTCGATCAAACGCGTGAGTCCGCCCGTACCGGGAAGTACGCCCAACAGCGGAACCTCGGGCAGGCTGACCGCCGAGGCGCGATCATCCACCAGCACGATCTCGTCGCAGGCCAGCGCCAGCTCGTAGCCGCCTCCGGCCGTGGAGCCATTGCAGGCGGCGATGAATTTAAGGCCGGAGTGCTGGCTTGCATCTTCGAGTCCGTTACGAGTTTCGTTGGTGAATTTGCAAAAGTTCACCTTCCAGGGGTGGCTGGAAAGTCCGAGCATGTAGATATTCGCGCCTGAGCAAAAGACGCGCGGCTTCGCGCTGGCGATCACCACCACGCGAGTTTCGGGATGTTCGAAACGAATGCGCTGCAGGGCATCGCTAAGTTCGATATCCACCCCCAGATCGTAGGAGTTGAGTTTTAGCTTGTACCCGGGCCGGATGCCTGCGTCTTCCTGGACATCCAAGGTTAATTTCGCAATCGGGCCTTCAAACGTCAGGCGCCAATGCCGATAGCGCGACGGATCGGTTTGGTAATCGACGGGAGCGGCGTTGGTTTCGGTCTCGCGCGTCTCAGTTCTGCTTGCGAAGGTCAATCGGGCACGATTATACTGCAAAGCACGAACCCGATGACGACGCGCGAGTTTCGATCTCCTACGCGCTACAACGCAGCCGCGGATTTGATCGAACGGAACATCGCTGGGGGAAGAGGCGCGAAGGTCGCGATCATAGACGACCATGGCAGCCACACCTATTTCGACCTGGCGGAGCGCGTTCATCGATGCGCGAACGCGATGCGTGAATTCGGACTGGATTCGGAGCAGCGGATCGCGCTCTGTGTGTTCGACAGCCTCGATTTTCCGGTCTGCTTCCTGGGGGCGATCGAGGCCGGGATTGTTCCGATTCCGCTGAACACGCTTTTGACGGCGGCCGACTACGCATTTATTCTCGCCGACAGCCGTCCCAAAGCCGCGATTGTTTCGGAGGCCCGCATGCCTGTGCTGCTCGAAGCGGCGCGGTTGGCGGACTGGCGGGGGCGCTTTATTGTCGCTGGAAAAGGAAGCCGCGCCCATCCCGAGCTGGCGGATCTCTTGGAGGGCGCGCCCTCCACGGCCCAGATTGCGGCTACGCGGCCGGACGATGTTTGTTTCTGGTTATACTCATCAGGCTCCACCGGCGATCCCAAGGCTGCCGTACACCTTCATACCAGCCTGATGGAAACCGCAACCCGATTTGGCCAGGGGATCCTCGGCATTAGCGAGCACGACCTGGTCTATTCGGCGGCAAAATTGTTCTTCGCCTACGGGCTAGGAAACGCGCTCAGCTTTCCGATGTCTGTCGGCGCAACCAGCGTTCTTCTGGCTGGAAGACCCACGCCGCAGGCAGTCAACGCAATCCTTCGACAACAGCGTCCAACTATTTTCTGCGGAGTGCCGACGCTATTCAATTCGTTGATCGCATCCGGCGATCTTCCGCGGCCCGGCGAACACGCCTTACGAATCTGCACCTCGGCTGGAGAAGCGCTGCCCGCCCACCTCGGCAGGACCTGGCGGGAACATACCGGTGTGGACATCGTGGATGGCATCGGTTCCACGGAGATGCTGCATATTTTCGTCTCGAACCGTCCGGGCTCGGTGCGGTATGGCGTCACCGGTCGCCCGGTGCCCGGCTACACAGTCCGGCTGGTGGATGATCACGGCCTGGACGTCGCGCCAGGAGAGGTGGGCGAGATGCTGGTCAGCGGGCCGAGCGCCGCCGCCGGTTATTGGGGAAACGCGGAGAGAACGCGAAGCACGTTTCAGGGCGAATGGGTGCGGACCGGGGACAAGTTCCGCGAAACCGCGGAGGGCGAGTTTGTTTATTGCGGACGCCGGGATGAAATGCTGAAGGTAAGCGGGATCTGGGTGTCGCCGCTGGAAGTGGAATCGGCGCTGATGGCGCACGACGCGGTGTTCGAAGCCGCGGTGGTGGGTGCTCCGGACGAGAGCGGGCTGGTGAAACCCCTGGCGTTTGTCGTCCTGAGGCAGGATGCCGCGGCCGGCCCTGTTCTGGCGGAAGCGCTGCAGGATTTTGTGAAGACTCGATTGGCCCCGTACAAATATCCTCGCTGGATTGAGTTCATCGACGCGTTGCCGAAGACGGCCACCGGAAAGATCCAGAGGTTTCTGTTACAGAAGCGAGCGAACGAAAGCCATGCGGAGGTCGCGCGGCCAGGGTGACTCCGACGGCTCCCCAATCCGGGTGGGTGATCGCGGATGGAAGGCGGCTGGAGACCCGTTGGTTTCCTCCGCAGGCTGCCGGCGCGCCGACCATCGTCCTGCTGCATGAAGGGCTGGGATCCCTCGCGCATTGGAAGGATTTTCCACAGCGTCTCACGGAACGCACTGGCTGCAGTGTACTGGTCTATTCGCGCTACGGACACGGCAACTCGGATCGGTTGAACGAAAAACGCCCGGTAAATTACATGCATCACGAGGCTGAAGTAGTGCTGCCGGCCGTTTTGGAGCAGTTCGGTATCAGCAGGCCGGTGCTGCTCGGCCACAGCGACGGAGCGTCCATCGCCTTGATCTTCGCGGGCACTTTTCCGGATGAGCCGCGTGCGCTGATCCTTGAAGCGCCGCATGTCTTCGTCGAGGACCTCACGGTCCAGAGCATCGCGCAAGCCAAAATAACCTATGAGACCACGGACCTTCCCAAGCGCCTGGGCCGTTATCACGCGCATGTCGACGACACATTTTGGGGATGGAATAACATCTGGCTCGACCCGAACTTTCGATCCTGGAACATCGAGGAATACCTATCGAAGGTTCGCTGTCCGGTGCTACTGATTCAAGGTGAAGACGACGAGTACGGTACCGGGCTCCAATTGGATGCCATCCGCGCGCGAATTCCTGCCGCGGAGATTCTTCTGCTTCCGCAATGCGGGCATTCCCCGCACCGCGATCAAACCGACGCTTCGCTCGAACGGATGACACGGTTCGTTGCTTCGATCAAACCAGCCGCACTCAATCCAGAATCCCCTCGATAGTTTGGGGAGCGTTGCCTTCCAACCGGTTGTTGACGAAGATATACGAAGGCTCGTGGCGTTCGCGGGCCCGTGAAATCAAGGCGCGAAGCGCTTGCCGGGCCTCGGGGTTCGGATCTCGAATCTCGCGGTAAGGCGAGAAGCCCGCCACCGCGTCCGCATACGGCCGTCCTCTTCTCAGCAGCGCCCGAGCCACCGTGAAATCCGCCGTGTAGACATCCGGCATTTGCATTTGCTCGCTCAACTCCGGCATCCGGGTCCAGGCGTTGAATACATGCGCGACATCGTGACGGCGCAAGCATGCGAAATACGTGGGGCCCAGGAATTCCTGATTTCGCACTTCCACCGCGTAGCGAAACTCGCCCGGCAGGGCGCCAAGGAAGGGGTCCAGCTCTTCGAGGAAATCAGCGGTTCGCTGGTAGCTCTGCTTGGGAAACGCGCCGAATTCGAAGATCAGGACCGCTATGCGCTCGCGATAGGGTTGGAGCAAATCGAGAAAGGCGTTGCGGAGCAGAAGCGCGTCCAGGAACGAGGCGTTTCGTTCGCCAGCGCGGGTTCCGTATCTGGGATGAGTGGGGAACAGCTTCACCGTTACCTCTTCGGGAACCTTGAACGCGTACTTCAACGTTGGCGGCGCAGAGCCGAACAGCCGTTGCCAATATGATTCGGCCGGGAACTGGTAGAACGAAAAATCGCCGCAGACGATCGGGAATGTTGCGGCGTATTCGCGAAGACACTCGGCTTGAAAGCGCCGCTCGGAGAAACGCCCGCGCGCCAGGTACCGGTCGCGGGAATAGATCTGTCCGATCCAGCCTTCGTATTTCCAGGAACTGGTTCCGATGAAAATGTTTTGACCGGCCAGCCCGGCGAGTTTGCGGCGCAAACGTTCGCGGTCGAACTGCGGGGGTTCGTCAAAGAGCGGAAGCGATTCCACCGCGAAGCCCGGCTGGAGCTAGTAGGCGTGAGCGACGCGGTAGCCGTACGGATCAGCGCCCGCCTCAATCACACCGTCCGGCGTCACCAGCACCATCACCGGCGCGGCGCCGCTGGACCATCGGGAATGCGTGCTCACTTTGTGGCCGCGGGCCGCCAATTCCGCGTCAACGGAGGAAGGAATCCGCTCGTCCAGAATCAGATCGCCGCGATTCCAGGCGTGATTATCGAAGCTCGAGACCAGATGCCGGGTTTGATAGCGTGGAGCCTCCACGGCCGCCTGCGGATTCATGTGAAATTCCACAACGTTCAAAAAAAGCTGCAGCAGGCTTTGCTCCTGATTATCGCCGCCGGGTGTCGAAAGAGCCATATAGGGCTTACCTTGCTCGGTGACGATGGTCGGGCTCAGCGTCACGCGGGGGCGCTTGCCGCCCGCGAGTTCGTTAGGCGAACCGGGCACCAAAATGAACTGCTGGGCGCGCTCAGTGAGCGGAATCCCGGTGTCTCCGGCGATCACCGATGGCATCCAGGCGCCCGACGGCGTGGCCGAAAATACGATGCCCTGGTCGTCGATCACGTCCACGCAAGTGGTGTCGCTGGCCATCAGTTCATCGTCGATTTTGGTGCGGGCGATATCCATGTCCACCGGATGCCTGGCTTGTTTGCCGTTGATGGTTCCGGGGATGAAATCGAGGGACGCGGAGTGGCCGATCAATTTCCGGCGTTCCGCGGCGTAGCTCTTGGAAAGCAGCACATCGCTCGGCAGATGATTGAATTTGGGATCTCCGTAGTAGGCGTCGCGGTCGGCATATGCCAACTTCAAAGCTTCCACCGACTTGTGAATATACTCGGCCGAATTGTAGCCGAGAGACCGCAGATCGTAGCCTTCCAGAATATTCAGCGCCTCGATCATGGCGGGGCCCTGGCTCCAAAAGCCGGGTTTATACACTTTGTAGCCGCGATAATCGGTGGATACCGGCTCCTCCGGCTGGAGTTTGAACGCCGCCATATCTTCATATCGCATCAAGCCGTCGTTGGCGCGCATGAAGGCATCGATCCGGTGAGCGATTTCGCCGCGATAGAAGAAATCCCGCACGGCGTCGATGCCCGCGGCTCGAGTGGCGCCCGCCGCTAGCGCTTTCTTTTCAGCGGCGGCCATGGACCTCAGGGTGCGGGCCAGGTTGGGCTGGTGAAATATCTCGCCGGGCATCGGAACCTGGCCGTTCGGCATGAAGGTCTTCTTCGAATCCGGCCAAAGATCGAAGAAGCGGCGTGACCGGGCGATCGAGCCCGCCCGCATTTCGTCGATTGCCAGGCCGTCCGCCAATTCGATAGCTGGTTCGATGGCTTCGGAGAACGACTTCGTTCCGAAATCCCTAAGCGCGACCAAACCGGACTCCACCATGCTGGGAACCAGCGCAGGCATGATGCCCGCCACTGGAATGATGCCCTTCAAGCCGCCCGGATCGAGCGTTAGAATCTCGCCCGGCTTGGGCCGGCGTTCGCGAAACATTTGCGCGGTGGCCAGCTTTGGCATGGTCCCGACCCCGGCGATCGCAAAGACCTTGCCGGCTTTCGTGCGAATGAGGATGGGCGCTTCACCTCCGAACCCGAAGTGCGAAAACTCGGAGATGGACGCCGCGAACATCGCGCTGACGCCCGCGTCCACCGCGTTGCCTCCCTGGAAGAGCATGCGCATTCCCGCCTCGGCGGCGTACTCGCTGCCGGCGCCCACCGCCCCCTTGGTGCCGCGGGCGGTCTGCATGGCGGCGGGTTCAAAGTCTTTCCGCTGGGCGAAGGCGGACGAGATCAGGCCGAGAAACAGGAGACCAATCTTGCGCTTCATAGCTAGATTATAGCCCCGCGATCCCAGGGACTCGGCGCATGAACGGAGTTTCAGGGTGTTCCCGGAAAGGCCGAGATGATTTTGAAAGGACGCTGGCCGAATACGGCTAACCGCTCACCGTCGGCGCCGAGTAGTATCGGATAGCTTTCTCCAAGATTGGATGTATCCAGTTGGACCAGCGTCCCGGCCTGTTTGTTGAAGCGATAAGTCACGGGCTTGCGGTCCTTTTTCCCATCCGGGACAGCGGCAGTAAAGAAAACGTCACCCAAAGAGGTCAACGCAACTCCAGTGACGCGCGCAGAGGCGGGGACAGGCACGGGCCACCTTCCCAGCAACTCCCCGGAATTTGTTATCTCCACCCATTCCTTCGTGGGTTCAAAATAGATCGCCATTTTTCCATCCGCTGCCCGCAAGAGGACGCCTGCCGCAGGGTACTGTCGAGTGTGAAACGAAACATTGGGGAGAAAGGTGCGCAACAGGAGGCCGTCGACATCGTACTGCCGGACCACGTCATGCGGGGGGATGTCGCGCCCGCCTTGCTCATTGTAGAGGTTTCCGACCGCCCAGAGCCTGCCGTCCGTGTCGAATGCGATCTGGTGCGAGGCAAACGGAGTTGTGCGAACTATCTTTTGCAAAGTTCCCTTAGAATCAAACCACGCAATCAAATGGGCGGTTTTGCCGTCGTCGGTGGTGGCCGTGGCATCTATTGCCACCCGACCGTCTTTGGACGCGGCCGCGCCCCCGATTCTGATTACGGAGACGTAGGGCGGCGGAACCGATAGCAGCAGGTCTCTCACGCGATTTCCATGCTGGTCGAACAGCCAGACATCTCTAAGATCCGGGTGGAACGAGACGACAAATCCATTCTCGAGTTTGGGAATCGGGCGGTCTGAGATGTCGATCAAGAACGGCGCTGGCTTTCCGCTGAGCTTTAAGGCATCGCTTGCAGCTCCGGATACAATCGAGAGACTTAAGGCGAAATACAATGGAACGTAGCGCTTGACGGAGTTCATTGTTTGTTCTCCTAAAGGCATTTGGCCGTCAATAAGCGAGACGAAATCACGATTGATTCCGTTTATGCCGGAATAAACACTCTACTATACAAGAGCAACCTGCTCTTCGGTTGGCTCCGCTCAACAGTACCAGGGTTCATCCATATACGGGATGGTGGCGCGCGGCATCAGGTCGAAATTCTCAGGCAAAGGTCGATCGGCCACCAGATTCCAGAACTTGCGGAACATCTGGCCGCGCGTTCCCTGGGTTCCTGCAATCTTTATGGCTTCCCCGGCCAGCGCGTCCATGGCACGGTCGGGATGCTTCCATCGATGCAACAGCGCCGGCTCGTCGAACCCGGTGACCACGGACGGAACGTCGTCGAGTTCCAGCAAACGCGAGCCCGCTGGAATCAGCAGACGCAGCGCGAGTTGGATGGGCGCAACATTCTCGATCAAATCCAGGTCCATCAGCAATTCGAGCAGGCCGCGGTAGGATTCGCGCGTGGTCCAGGGCGTGAACGGAATAAAAGTGGGCGAAATTGTCAGGCCGGTGGTTCGAAATTCACGAACAACCTCGATAAAATCGGCCCGCGTATGTCCCTTTTCCAGCTTCGCCAGCACAGCGTCATCGGCCGATTCCACGGCGCTGGTCACGAACAGGCAGCCTGTCTCGCGCAGCCGAGGCAAGAGACGGCGCTGGCTGCGCAGGTGCTCGATCTTGATGGTTGCGTCGTAAGTGAGAGCAGGGAACTCGCGATGCATTGCCTCCACGATTCGCATGGCGTGCGTGGGACCGTTGAAGAAATCGGGATCGCCGAAAGAAATGTGCTCAGCTCCGGCAGCCACCTGGCCCCGGATGTCTTCGAGCACCACTTCGGGTTGCACGATCCGAAAAGCGCCCTGGTATACGTTCACCACAGGACAATGCCGGCACAAATGCTTGCAGCCCCGGCTGGCCTCGGTGTATCCGGTTCGCTTGGCGACGCCATTGACCCGCAGCTTGGCGTATTCCGCAAGCGGCGGAAGCCCGGTGCGGAGCGGCGCAAGAAACTGCAGCCGGTCTAGCGAGATAAGCGGCTCGGTTTGAGACCCGGACGATCCCTGCGATAAGCGCTCGGCCAGCGACACCAGGCCCGGTTCGAACTCACCGCCCAGGATGGTTCGGACGCCGAGCTTTCGCAAATAGGATTCGTTCAGCGGCGCATACAGGCCGTAGCAACAGAGGTGCGCCGCCGCGTTGAATCGCTTAACCTTTTCGATGACGGGCGCCGCGAGACGCGTGGCGGTGTGCATCGGGAGATAGAACGCCACTAAGCCGGCCGCGCGAACGGCGTCGCTGGATAGCGCTTCCACCGAAAGATCGGCGCAGATAACCTGGTGACCTTGCGCCGTGAGCCATGCCGCGGGCGAAGCGAGCCCAAAGGGCTGCCGCCCCAGCTCGTAGGTGGAAACCAGGAGAACGTTCATGCCGCAGGAACAATTATCGCCGCTTATGGATTGCGAGTGGCATAATTACTGACGTGAGCTTTCGTTTGCACCATGCCGTGCCGATGCTTTTGTGGATGGCGGTAATAGTTCGCGGGCAGGCACCCGACGGCGGGGCGCTCTATAAGCGCGATTGCGCGGTTTGCCATGACGGCGCTAACCCGCGCGCACCGGTGCGAGACGCCCTGAGCCAGCGTTCTCCCGAGGCGATCGTCGAAGCATTGAACGGCGTGATGCGCATCCCTGGTTCCCGGCTGACGGCGATCGAGCGGCGAGCGCTAGCCGAATATCTCACGAACAAGAAGATGGGCGGCGATGTGAACGGCGCGATGACTCGGTGCACCGCGCAGCCATCCTTCGGTGATCCGGTCTCCGGTCCGTCCTGGAACGGATGGTCGCCCGATCGCACTAATACCGGATTCCAATCTGCGAAACAAGCCGGTCTCAGCGCAGAGGCCGTCCCGCATCTGAAGCTGAAATGGGCTTTCGGATTCCCGGACGCCAATTCCGCCTGGGGCGCAATTACGGTGGTGAGCGGACGCCTGTTCACCGGCGGGCAAAACGGGACGGTCTATTCGCTGGACGCCAAAACGGGCTGCGTTTACTGGACTTTCAACGCCACCGGCGGAGTGCGAACGCCCATCACCATCGCAGCGCGGGAAGGCTCGGGGAAATTCACGGCTTACTTCGGAGATAACAGCGCCTACGCGTACGCCGTGGACGCCTTCACCGGCGAGAAGCTCTGGTCGCGAAAAGTGGAAGAGCATCCGGTGGCGCGCATCACCGGACAGCCGACGCTCTACGGCGGAAAATTGTATGTGCCCATGGCGTCGTACGAAGAGACCATGGGGTCCAGCACAAATTACGAATGCTGCACTTTCCGGGGCAGTCTCACGGCGCTCGATCCCAAAACCGGCGCGGTTATCTGGAAGACCTACACGATCGCGGAGGAGCCCAAGCCGCGCGCCAAGAGCAAATCGGGCTCGCAATTCTGGGGACCAGGCGGCGGGTCCATCTGGTCAGCGCCGGCCATCGATCCGAAACGCGGAGCGATTTATGTCAGCACCGGCAATTGCTACAGCGGGCCGTGGCAGCCCACTTGCGACGCGGTGCTGGCTCTCGACATCAAGACCGGCAAGATTCGCTGGGCCAGCCAGCCGGTGCCCGACCGCGACGTATTCATCGGGGGTTGCGGCCCCAGAGGACAAAACCAGTTTTGTCCGGACGGCGAGCAGGAGGACGGTCCCGATTTCGATTTCGGCAATCCACCCATGCTCGCCAAGCTTCCGAACGGTCACGACGTGATCGTGGTCGGGCAAAAGTCCGGGCTGGGCTTTGCGATGGACCCGGACGATAAGGGAAAAGTGCTGTGGCAATACCGGGCAGGTGAGGGAACGGCCAACGGCGGGATGGAGTGGGGTTCCGCTGTGGATAACGAAAACGCCTATTTTCCCGTGGCCGACAACAGCCGTCCCAAACCTGGAGGCCTGCATGCCGTGAATCTCGCCACCGGCGCGCGGGTGTGGTTCACGCCGCCGCCTGCACCCGTCTGCGCGGCCGGACGGGGCTGCAATAGCGCGCAAGCGGCGGCTGTCTCGGTGATTCCAGGCGCGGTGTTTTCAGGTTCGAACGATGGCGCGATCCGCGCGTTTTCCACCAAAGACGGATCCATCATCTGGGAATATGACACTAACCACGAGTTTCAAACCGTGAACGGAGTACCCGGAAAGGGCGCTTCGATGGTGGGCGCGCCTCCGGTGGTGGTGGGCGGAATGCTGTACGTCAATTCCGGCTATGGAACGCACGGCGGGCGTCCAGGCAACGTGCTGCTCGCGTTCGGCGTGGAGTAAGGGTCAACATGCGCGGCGAGCAACATTCTTATAGTGACCGGCTGTATTGCGCTAAATGAGCGTCCGGCGATTCGACTCCTCTTCCTTGGCGATCTGAAAAGCCGTGTTGGCCGCCGGCACTCCGGCGTAAATGGCGAGCTGCAGAAGCGCTTCCTTGAGATCGCAGGGCTCCAGTTCGTGCGCGAGGCCGGTGCGCACGTGCAGCCGGAACTCGTCCCAACGCCCCAGAGACGCCATCATCGCCAGGGCCAGCAAGCGCCGCTGGCGGGGATTGAAGCCCGGGCGCGTCCAGACGGATCCCCAGGCGTAGCGCGTGATCAGGTCCTGAAAATCGCGGTTGAAATCCGTGGTCTTGGCGATGGCGCTATCGACGTGAGCATCGCCGAGAACGGCGCGCCGTACCTTTTCCCCGGCGGCGCGGGTGTTATCGGCTGGCGGGAGGAGGAAGTCGAGGAGCGCCGCGGTGAAGGATCGCGGGCGCTCAATGTTCGAGAGATGAGCGGCCGGCAGGCGAACCACTCGGGCGCCCGGGATCTCGCGAGTCAGCACGTCACCGTGGCCCTCCCATGGTGTCGCGACGTCCCGGTCGCCGCTGATCACTAAGGTCGGCACGCGGATGTCTCGGAGCATGGCCGTCTGGTTCATGTCGCGAACCGCGACGCAGCAGCCCATGTAGCCTACGGGATTCGTGCCAAGAAAGATCCGCTGGAGCGATTCCACGCGAGGCTCGCCGCGAGCCAGCGTCTCGGGCACAAACGAACGCTGGATGAACATATCCCCAATCGCGCTCATGCCTCCGCTGGCCACGGCTTGTTTCCGCGCTTCCCAGTTCGATGCCGGCCCGACATAGGACGACGTATTGGCAAGAATTAGATGGCTGATGCGGCCGTTGCCCCGCGCGCCTAGCCATTGGCCGATGAAGCCGCCCAGCGAAATTCCACAGAATGCGAATTTATGAATGCCGAGCGCCTCTGCCAGGCCGAGCACATCGCGCGCCAGCAGCTCGATGGAATAGTCGCCCGGCGGGCCGTCCGACGCGCCGTGCCCGCGCGTGTCATAGCGCAGAATGCGGAAGTGCGGAAGCAGGTCCGCCGCCTGGACATCCCAAAGCGTATGGTCAAGGCCGAGCGAATTCGAGAACGCCAGTACCGGCTTCGAAGCGTTGCCTTCCAGGCGATAGAAAAGGCGCACGCCGTCAGCGGTGATAAAAGGCATGTGGTTCTCCCTCCAGTTTTCTATTTTTCCGGCACGGCCAGCCGTGTTCGAAATGTTTCGGCCATTCCAAGATAATCCTCAGGCGAGTCGAGTTGGCGAAGCTTTTCCGCGGGAATGAGGCGCGTGATATCCGGCATGTCCGCCAATACTTCCACCAGACGCCGGCGCTCGGCGATGCTTTTCCGGGTGGCCTCTTCAAGGAGCTTATGCGCCACATCGCGGCCAAGCGCCCGGCCCAGCAGCATCATGACCCGCTCAGCAAAGATCACCCCGTGAGTGGCCTCGATGTTGGCGCGCATTCGCGCGAAGTCCACCGTCAGGCCTTCGGCCACTTCCGCCATCGATGAAACGGCCACGCCGGTAGCCTGGATCAGAGATGTGATGATGGGCCACTCCGCCTGCCATCCGCCCACGCCGCGCTCGTGTTCCTGGACCATCGCGGAGAGGAACGCCGCTACCAGGCCGGGCGCGCGATGAGCCGACGCGAGGGCCAGGGAGCAACCAGTCGGATTGCGCTTGTGCGGCATCGTGGACGACCCGCCGCGCACGTCGTCGTTGTTCCCAAAAGGTTCAGCCGCCTCGGCGACTTCGCCTTGCATCAACAGCGCAATATCCCGCGCCATTTTTCCCAACGAGCCGCACTGGACTCCGCACGCCGCACAGAGCGCCGCCAGACAATCCCGATGCGCGTGCCAAGGCGCGTCAGGATATCGGAGGCCGAGTTCTTCCGCCAGCGCTTCCCCAACCGTGAGGCCTTGGTCACCCAACGCGGCCAGCGTACCGCTCGCTCCGCCGAACTGGATCACCTCAGCTTCTGCGAATCGGGTGTCGATGCGCGTCCACCCGCGCCGAATTGCAGCCAGCCATCCGGCCGCTTTGAGCCCGAAGGTGACCGGCGGCGCCGGTTGCAGCAGCGTTCTGCCGAGCATCACGCTGCCGGCGTGCTGGTTGGATAGCCGGTGCAACGCTGCGATTAAGCGGGCGTGATCTCCGGCCAGAATCTTTCGCGCGCGCTTGAGCAGCAGGATTAGCGCGGTGTCGCACACGTCCTGGCTGGTTGCGCCCCAATGCACGAAGCGCGCCGAATCGGCGTCACTGGCGCGTACTCGCGCGGTCAGCGCCTTCACCAACGGGATCGCGGGCGTGCCGGCGCGTGATGTCTCGCGCGAGAGCTCAGCGATATCGAATCCCTGCACCACGGCTGCGCTCCCGATCGCGTCCGCGGCCGTTTTCGGGATCACGCCTGAGCGGGCCTCGGCTCGCGCCAGCGCCGCTTCAAAATCCAGCAGCGCCTGCAGCACCGATTCGTCAGAGAAGAGATTTGCGAGCGGTTCCGTGGTGGCGAGACTGTCGATCAGACGAACAGGCATTTACCCTCGGATGTCGAAGAACACCGTCTCGCGTTCCCCGCACAGGTGAATTTCGAACCTCCACCGGCCCGGATTCGAGGGGTCCAGGCGGGCGAGCAGGGTTTCGCGCCGATGTTCGGGGACAAGTACGAAAACGGGATCCTCAGCATTGGCTGCATCACCCGCGAAGTAAATTCGAGTGATCGCGCGCTTGAGTAAACCGCGCGCAAAAATTGACACATTGATGTGCGGCGCTTGCAGCATTCGATCCCGTCCCGGTCGGATAGTCTCGAAGACGCAAGCGCCGTCATCCTTGGTGGCCAGACGTCCGAAAAGACCGTAGCCGCCGTCGGCGTCCGCTTGCCAAAGTTCGATCATTGCATCGTTCACAGGCGCGCCGTCGCCGTCGAGGACGCGGCATGCCAGCTGGATGTGCCCGCCTTTCACCCCGGGAGCCCGGAGACACCCGGCGCTTTCATCCGTTGCAAGACATAAGTGGAAAAATGGCCCGATGGTTTGAGAAGGCGTCAGCGGCAGTTCCATTTCAATCCTCGAACGGCGTGGCGTCGCGCCCGCGCAAAACGATGTCGAATCGATAGCCCAGCGCCCACTCGGGTTGCGTGAGTCCGAGATCGAACCGGGCGATCAGCCGCTCGCGGGCCTGCTCATCACGAATGGATTGGAAGATCGGATCGAACGCGAACAGCGGGTCCCCTGGAAAATACATCTGCGTGATGAGCCGCGAAGCAAAGGCAGGACCGAACAGCGAAAAGTGGATGTGCGCCGGACGCCAGGCGTTGTCGTGATTATGCCAGGGATATGCGCCAGGTTTGACGGTCACAAAACGATAGCAGCCGTTCGCATCCGTCAGCGCGCGCCCGGCCCCGGTGAAATTCGGATCCAGCGGCGCGCGATGATCATCCTTGTTGTGGAAGTACCGGCCCGCGGCGTTGGTCTGCCAGATCTCGATCA
Organism: Terriglobia bacterium; assembly: GCA_963786745.1. Classification (GTDB taxonomy): domain Bacteria; phylum Acidobacteriota; class Terriglobia; order Bryobacterales; family Bryobacteraceae; genus Palsa-89. The sequence continues at coordinate 212,717 of CAWBAE010000002.1, forward strand.
GCGTCGCGGGAACCGGCCGGCCGCGGTCATCCAGCACGCGGCCTGCCACGATGATCCGCTCGCCCAGCGGTTCGCTCGCATGCTGTCGAGTTAAGTCGCTCGAATTCTCTGCGACGGCCGCACTTCCGAAAACGGGCCCGGTTCTTTCGGATAGCGTCTCGGGATGCAGCACCAGCGGCTGGCGCGGCGCCCGGAGAATGGTGGCGCGATAGGGCTCGTACAAATAATCGGGTTGGGACGCGGAATCGGCCATCGGTCAGTCCGCCGCCACGGTGCCATGAGCACGCGCTGTACGCTCGTGCAATTCGCGCAGCGTTCGAAGCTCGGTTTCGGTAGGCGCAGGTGTCTCCGCAGCGGTTTCGGAGAACCGCGCGGTCCATCCGGTACTCTCACGAATGCGTTCGCGCGTCACGCCAGGATGTATGGAAGCAACTACAAACTCACGGGTGCCCGGGTCCGGCGTCATCACGCACAGATCAGTCACGAGCAAAGCCGGGCCTTGCGTCTTTACGCCCGCCGCTTTCCGCTCGACGCCGCTGCGGCCGTGCCCGAGAGAAGTAATAAAATCCACGCGGTCCACCAAAGTGCGGGGCGTGTGACGCACGATGATGAAAGTCTTTTGACAGGACGTGGCGATCTCGGTAGCGCCGCCGCTGCCCGGCAAACGCACCTTGGGCCTGGCATATTCGCCGATCACGGTGGAGTTTAAGTCACCAAAGCGATCCACTTGCGCGCCGCTCAAAAATCCCAGTGTAATCCGGCCTCCCTGCAGCCAATAGCGGAACATTTCCACTACCGGAACAGTAGTGAGCGCAGTTTCGCAAAGTTCCCCATCGCCGATCGAGAGCGGCAGCACCGACGGGCGGGCCTCGAGCGTGCCGGATTCGTAGATCAAGGTGATTCCCGGCGCATGCGTGAGGCGCGCGAGATTGCAGGCGGCCGACGGCAACCCGATACCGACGAAACAGATGTCCTCGTTCCGAAGCGCGCGGGCGGCCGCGACAGTCATCATTTCGGACGCCGTGTACGTCATGCCAGCACCTCTACGCGCGCGTTCAGCACATTCGCCTTCATCCATTCGAGAAACGTCTCGCGATCGCGCGAAATCGCGTCCCAAGCCACGTAGAAGGAATTGTCGCGGCCATAATATCCGTGCGCGTAAGATGGGCGCGCGCCCCGAGCCGCCACCGCAACGGCCGAGAGCGTCCAGCTGGGCAGCACCACCGCGTTGGGACCGCCGGTGTCGAGCTGCTCGACGATCTCTTCCACCGTCGCAATAGCCTTGCCCGCCGCCAGCACAGCTTCCTTCTGCACTCCCACGATGCCTTTCACCAATACATTCCCGGCGCGATCCGCCTGCTGGGCGTGGATGATGGCGACATCGGGACGAACGGCAGGCACGCACGCCAGTTGCTCACCCGTAAAGGGACAAGCGATGTACCGGATGTTCGGATTGACGAGCGCCAGTTCGCTGCCTTGATACCCGCGAAAGATCGCGCACGGCATTCCAGCCGCGCCGGCCTCGTAGGCATTGGCCAAACCCGCATGGCTGTGTTCTTCAATCTTCAGCGGATGCGGCCAGCCGTGCTCGATGGCGTCCCGCAAGCGGTGCAGCGAGCCGACTCCAGGATTCCCGCCCCACGAGAACACCAGCTTACGAGCCGCTCCCATGCCGATCATCTGGTCGTACAGAATATCGGGCGTCATCCGAATCAGCGTCAAATCGCGCCGCTTTTGCCGGATGATTTCGTGGCCGGCCGCGAACGGGATCAGATGCGTGAAACCCTCCAGCGCCACTACCTCGCCATCCTGGACGAATTGAGCGACGGCTTGCGCAAGGGTTAGGAATTCGGCCATCGGGTGAGACTCACGTTGTAGTCTACTAGAATTGGAAGTCACTCGAAGAATGCGCACGCAGATCGGAATCGTCGGCGCTGGACCCGCGGGATTGATGCTCTCGCACCTTCTGCATCTCGAAGGCATTGAGTCGGTGGCGATCGAGGCTCGCAGCCGGAAATATGTCGAGGAACGCGTCCGGGCGGGCGTTCTCGAGCAGGGCACCGTGGACCTGATGATCTCGACCGGCATCGGCGAGCGATTGCGGCGTGAGGGCTTGGTCCACCACGGCATTGAGCTAAGCTTCCTCGGCCGCCGCCACCGCATCGATTTGACCGAGCTCACGGGCGGCAAATCGATCACCATCTACGCGCAGCACGAAGTGATCCGGGATTTGATCCGGGCGCGAATTGCCGCAGGCGGGCAGATTATCTTCGAGGCGGACCAGGTGTCGGTCGAAGACATCGACAGCAGCTCGCCGAAAATTCTCTTCCATCCCCCAGCCGGCGGACCCCAGGAGTTGCGATGCGACTTCGTCGCCGGCTGCGATGGATGGCACGGCGTCTGCCGTTCGTCCATTCCCGAAGGCGCGCTGGCATGCTACGAGCGAACATATCCGTTCGCCTGGCTGGGCATTCTGGCCCAGGCCGCGCCCGCATCCGAGGAATTGATCTACACCTATCATGAGCGAGGTTTCGCGCTCTTCAGCATGCGGTCTCCCGAAGTTACGCGATTGTATTTGCAATGCTCGCCCGAGGAAGACCTGGCAAATTGGCCGGATGGCCGAATCTGGGAGGAACTCTACGCGCGTTTAAGAACCGCCGACGGCTGGGCTCCTTCGGAAGGGCAAATCCTGCAGAAAGGCATCACGGATATGCGCGGATTCGTTGTGGAACCGATGCAGTATGGCCGGCTGTACCTGGCGGGCGACGCCGCCCACATCGTTCCGCCCACGGGAGCCAAAGGCCTGAACCTGGCGATTGCCGACGTCCGTGTTCTTGCGCGCGCGCTGGCAATGTTCTTCAAGAAAGGAAGCCGCGAGGCGCTCGATAATTATTCCCAAACATGCCTGCGGCGCACCTGGAAGGTCCAGCGCTTCTCTTGGTGGATGACATCCATGCTGCATTGTTTTCCTGGCGATTCCGGATTCGACCGCCACCGTCAACTGGCAGAATTGGACTATGTCACCAGCTCCCGCGCGGCCATGACCAGCCTGGCCGAGAACTACGTCGGACTGCCCATGGACTGATCGCTAAGAATGACCGCTACAGTGGAACTATGTATACGACGAGCGCCGCTTTTCTCGAGGCCCTGCAGGAAGCCGGAGTTTCGCACATCTTCGCCAATTTCGGCAGCGATCATCCCGCGCTGATCGAAGCTCTGGCCGAAATGCGCGCCACCGGCCGGACCAGCTTGAATGTCATCACCTGCCCCAATGAAATGGTGGCGTTAAGCGCGGCGCACGGCTTCGCCCAGGTGACTGGGCAGGCGCAGGCGGTCTTCGTGCACGTGGAATGCGGTACGCAAGCGCTGGCTGGAGCGATCCACAATGCCGCCAAGGGCCGGGTTCCGGTTCTGATTTTTGCGGGCGCGTCGCCCTTCACCGAAGAGGGCGAACTGCGCGGCAGCCGGAATGAGTTCATCCATTGGATCCAGGATGTCCGCGATCAACGCGGCATTGTTCGCGGTTATATGAAGTACGACAACGAGATTCGCACCGGCGTCAACGTCAAGCAGCTCGTATTTCGCGCGCTGCAATTCGCCCACAGCGATCCAAAGGGTCCGGTCTATTTGATGGGCCCGCGCGAGGTGATGGAGCAGGAAGCTCCCGCGGTCAGGGTGGATCCAGCCGATTGGCCGCCGCTCGCGCCTGGTTGCATCGCGCCCGCCGATATCGCGAGCCTTGTTGGCGACTTGCTCTCGTCGCGCCATCCGCTGATCGTGACTTCCTACTTAGGTCGAAATCCCGAGGCCGTGGCCGAACTGGTTCGTCTAGCGGAACGCGCTGGAATCGGCGTGCTCGAGTCCGTGCCGAATTACGTTAATTTCCCGACTGATCACTCCTTGCACCAAGGCAGCCAGGGGAATGAACCGGTTCAGAATCCGGTGTTGGAGCAAGCCGATGTCGTTCTGGTGATCGACAGCGATGTTCCCTGGATTCCCATGATCAATAAGCCCGCGGCGCACGCCAGGATCTACCACATCGATATAGATCCGCTGAAGGACCAGATGCCGCTTTGGTACATCCACTCGAAGCACGCGTTTCGAGCGGACGCAGCCACGGCGCTGCGCGAGATCAACGATTACTTAGATCGACTGACGCTGGACCGAAGCGCGGTGGAAGCGCGCACCGCGCACTATTCCGACCTTCATGAAAAGCGCGGAAAAAAACTGGAAGAGCGGGAGCAGCCCATGGGAGACACGATCACTCCCGAATATCTCACCGCTTCGCTGCGGCGCCACCTCGACGATCGTACGATCATTCTGAACGAAGGCATCACCAACTACACCGCCATTGCCGACCACCTTGGAGCCACTCGCCCCGGCACCTTGCTAACCAGCGGCGGCGGATCGCTCGGCTGGAACGGCGGCGCGGCCATCGGCGTGAAGCTGGCGTGCCCCGACAAAACAGTGGTGTGCCTGACTGGCGACGGCTCGTATATGTTTTCCGTACCGTCGTCGGTACATTGGATCGCGCGACGCTATGGAACGCCATTCCTGCAGATCATCTATAACAACGGCGGGTGGAGAGCCCCCAAGCTGTCGATGCTGGCCGTTCATCCGTCGGGTTACGGCAGCCAGGCAAGTAATATTGATGTCAGCTTCGATCCTCAATCGGATTATGGAGGCATCGCAGCCGCGGCCGGCGGAGCGTTCGCGCGCGAGGTCCTGTGTTCCGGCGAATTAGAGGTCGCTCTGGCGGAGGCCTTCCGCGTAGTCCGTCAGGAACATCGGTGCGTGGTGCTGGATGTCCGCATTCCTCATTTATGACATTTGCGCGGCGGCACCAAATACCGGAAACTACGTCTAAGGCCTGATGGAAACTCTTCTCCAAGACCTGAGATATGCGATCCGGACTCTTGGCCGGAGCCCAGGATTCACCACGGTGGCCGTGCTTTCACTCGCGCTCGGTATCGGCGCGAATACCGCCATCTTCACGCTCACTAACGCCGTCTTCCTGAGCCCGCTGCCGGTGGAGCAGCCCGCCCGCGTGTTAGCGCTCTTCACCGTCGATCATGCCACCGTGGTCACCACTCCCAACGTCGCCCGGACGCCGATGTCGTTCAAAAACTTCCAGGACTTCCGCGACCAGAACGATGTGTTCTCCGGACTCGCGGCTTTTTTTGCCACTGGGGTTACGCTCACCGGCCAAGGCGATCCGAAACCGCAGGATGCCATGCTGGTTTCCGCGAACTATTTCAACGTCCTGGGCGTGAAAGCGATGCTCGGCCGCACGTTTCTTCCGAACGAGGATCATAGTCCCGGCGGAAATCCGGTCGCGGTTCTGAGTTACGCGATGTGGACGCGCCAGTTTGGTTCCGATCGGGCAATCCTCGGCCGCTCTATTTCGCTCAACTCGACCGCGTACACGATCATCGGCGTGGCCCCGCCCGATTTTAAAGGCACCTTCACGGTGGGCGACCCGAGCGTGGTCTGGATTCCCATCAGCATGCACGCCCAGATCTTGCCCGGCCCGCTCGAAGGCGTCTTCGACTACCGCCGTATGCGGATGATCAATGTGTTCGGACGTCTGAAACCGGGAATCGCCCCTAGGCAGGCGCTGGCCGCGCTTAAGACTATTGCCTCGCGTTTAGAAACCCAATATCCCGCCGATAATAATGGGCGTAGCGTGGAAGTAAGTTCGTTGTCGGAAGCTGCGCTCGGATTTCTTCCGCGCAATCAACTGCTGGCCGCCGGCCTGGCGCTCTCGGCGGTGGTGGGCCTGGTCCTGTTGATTGCGTGCGTGAATCTCGCGAACCTGCTTCTGGCCCGCTCGGCCAAGCGTTCGCGCGAGATGGGCCTGCGCACTGCGCTAGGAGCCAGCCGCGCTCGCCTGGTCCGCCAACTCCTTACCGAGAGCATCCTGCTCTCCTCCGCCGGAGGGATCACGGGCTTGCTGATCGGATCGCTCGGCGCCGAGCTGCTGTGGTCGTTTCGCCCTGCCTTGCTTCTGCAGAATAGCGTCGCGCTCCGGATCGACGCCCGAGTGTTGCTTTTCACCGCCGCCATCGCTGCTCTTACCGGCCTCTTTTTCGGACTGGCGCCGGCTCTGAAGACGTCCACGCCGGATCTGGGCGCGATGCTGAAGACCGGCGGCCGAGGCGGCACGGAAGCCTGGACCCGCAGTCCGTTGCGCTCCGCGCTGGTGGTTTCAGAAGTCGCGCTGGCGCTGGTGGCCTTGATCGGCTCCGGTCTGTTCATTCGCAGCATGAACCAGGCCCAAAGGATCGACCCGGGTTTTGAAAGCCACAATCTTGCAAGCTTCGATTTCGACATCACGCCGCGGGGATATACGCCAGAACGCGCCCGCCAGTTCCTGCGGACGGTGCTTGAGCGCGCGCGGAGCACACCCGGCGTCGCAAGCGCGGCGCTGGCCGACAGTCTCCCGCTCAACGGCGGTCTGCTGGCCACCACGTTCCCGGAAGGACAGGACTCCGGGCCCGATCGGCGCGGCATATTGGTGCTCCAGGAGTCCATATCGCCTTCCTATTTCGATACCCTGCGCATCCCGATCGAACAGGGCCGCGTATTCTCCGACTTCGATCGCAGCGATTCCGCTCCCGTGGCGGTGGTCAACCGAGCCATGGCGCGTCTGTTTTGGCCGGGCCAGAACGCCATCGGCAAACGCTTCCGTTTCGTTTCCGACAGCGTGTTGCACGAGGTGGTGGGGGTGGTTAGAAACACCGCCGTGACGGCCATTGGCGAACCGCCTCAACCGGTTATCTACCTCCCGCTCGAGCAGCGCTTCAGCGCGACCATGGCGCTGGATGTGCGGACTCAATCAAATCCCGCCGCCGTCCTCCCGGCCGTGCTAAGCCGCGTGCAGTCCCTCGACAGCAATCTGGCGCTGACAAATGCGTCCACCATCGAGACCACGCTCGCTGAGGGTTTATGGGCGCCCCGCATGGGCGCCGCCTTGTTCGGCCTCTTTGGATTGCTGGGAATGCTGTTGGCCTCCGTCGGGATCTACGGGGTGATGGCCTACATGGTGGCGCAGCGCACCAGTGAAATCGGAATCCGAATGGCATTGGGCGCTCAACCGCGCGACGTGCTTCGCCTGGTGGTGGGACAAGGAATGCGCCTCGTGGTCACCGGCATTGTCTTGGGAGTGGCCTGTTCGCTCGCGCTGAGCAGGCTGATGAGCAGTCTGTTGTTCGAGATCTCGCCGACGGATCCCATGACTTTTGTCACCGTAAGCGGCGTTCTTGCGGCAGTGGCTTTGCTGGCCGGCTGGCTGCCTGCGCTCCGCGCCTCAAGAATCGACCCCGTGCTCGCGCTGCGCGATTGAGCAATCGCCCTTACGGTTTGTTGGATCCCGAGTTTTCTCGAGCCAGGCGAACCTTGGCGTCTTCCAGCTTCTTCTGAACCTTGGACATCTCGCTGTGGTCCAAATCGCTGGGAGAGCTGGCTTGCCATTCTTTCAGCGAGCTCTGCCACTGGGCGATGGCCTCGCGAGTCTTGCCTTCGTGAGCCAGGACATCCCCCAGATGATCGTGCACCGTGGCGTCGCGTGACATGAACTCGATAGCTTGCCGGAGCTTTTCCTCCGCCTCAGGCAGCTTGTTCAGGCGGAAATACACCCATCCGAGACTGTCGAGGTAAGCGGGGTTGTTCGGCTCCTTCTGCAACGCTTTCGAGATCATATCCTTGGCTTCTTCGAGACGAATATTGCGGTCGGCCAGCATATATCCCAGATAGTTCAACGTCGAGGAATTGTCGGGATCGATCGCCAGAACTCTCCGGAACTCCGCCTCGGAAGCCGTGTAGTTCTTCTGCCGCTCGTACATGGCGCCGCGCATGAAGATCACCCCCACCTTGGCGTCATTGGTCTTGGCGAGTTTTTCAGCGGCGTCCAGCGTCTTGGCCATCTCGCCGAAGTTCTTTGCTTTTTCGTAGATTTCTGCCAGGCTAAGGTCGATTTGCAACTCGTTGGTTCCGTCCGACAGCTTGCGGGTTTCCGCTACCGCTTGATCGGTCTTACCCATATCCGCCAGAAGACTCGCGCGCTTCGCGCGTACGCCCGTATCGGTCGGATATTTCTTCAAAGCTGCATCCGCTTCCGCTTCCGCCTTCTGGAAATCCTTGGCTTGCCGGTAGGTTTCGATGATTTCAGTCTCCGCGCCCGGCGCAGCATCGGAATCGAGATCCGCGATCTGCCGGTATACTTCCACGGCTTGCGGATACTGCTCGATCGAGCGGTTGAGGTACCCGAGCTTGTCCAGCAGCGCGGCGCGATTGTGCTTTTCCGAAGCGCTGTAGGTCTTCTTGGCGGTGGAATCCAAAATCCCTTTCAGGGTCTTGATCGCGTCCGGAACTTTTCCTTCCGCTTCCAGAAGTTGAACGTCGTTGTACTGAATTTCGAGGTTGTTCGGATCGATTTCCTTGGCCTTGTCGGCGGCTTCGCGAGCTTTCACGAAATCGCTCTTTTGGCGGTAAATCTGCGAGATCCTGAGCATTGCGCTGGGATCCTTGGGATCATCATCGGCCAGCTCCTGGTAGAGCTTCAACGCGTCGTCCACTTGATCGGATTGCAGGAGATCCTCGGCCAGCGGGCGCTTCAGATCGGAATTGCCCGGTTGCTGGTCAAGCGCGCGGCGCAGCATCTCGGCGGCCAGGGAATAATCTTTCAGCTGCTCGTAAACGCCGGCTAGATTGACAAGACTATGCGGGCTGGGATTCTTGTCGGCCACTTTGCGGAGCAGATCGGCGGCGGCTTTGTTATCTCCCAGGTCGGTGTAGACCATCGCCAACCCCGTCAGCGCGTCCTCGTTATCCGGATCCACTTCCAGGGCCTTTTTGTAGGCCTTCAACGCATCGGTCGAATTCTGCGCGATCTTGTCGAGCCGTCCCAGCATCAGCCAGCTATCGACATCCTTGGGATCCCCCTCGGTGATCTTGTCCCACTGCTCGATGGCCTTCTTGAGCATGTTTTCGTCGACGCGATTCTGTGTGTCGCCGATCAAGCGGGTATAGATCCGGGCCAGCAGGCGGCGCGCGTTCAAATCGTTGGGGTTCTGCTTGAGCTGATCTTCCGCTTCCACCACTGCTTCCCGCAGGCGTCCGGATTGGATATACAAATCCGACAACTCTTCGGCGATGAAAGTCGCGTCCGGATCCGCCTTTAAGGCCGCCCGATAACTTTCCACCGCCTTGTTAAAGTAGTCCCCTCGATTACCGTAAGCGGAAGCCAGTTCGGAATATAAATGCCCGAGCGAATAATTGTAGTAGGCTGCGGCCTTATCCACTTTCGCCGGGGCCGATACGGGAGCGCTGGGAGGAGTGTTCTGAGAAAACGCGGGGATGGCGAGGAAAAGAAGACAGGGGAGGCCTATGCGTCGAAAAGCTGGAATCATGAAGTACGCTCTCTTTCCGGTACCCGGATCAGTCCATCGGGACAGTCCTTCGTTTTTAGTATAACTCTGAAGAGTCTAACCCCAAAAACGCGTTCCGGTCGCTGCACCGGCTGGTCCGTTACCATCACAAAGGACGTGGACGAGAAGCATCGGATTGCCCTTCCAATCGTATTAGGACCCACTGGCTCAGGCAAAAGCGGCCTGGCGCTATCCATCGCCCTGGCCCTGGGAGGCGAAATTGTCAGCTGTGACTCGTTGCAGGTTTACCGGGGCTTCGACCTGGGGACTGCCAAGCTGGGCGCAGCCGAGCGGCGCGGGATTCCGCATCATCTGCTGGATGTGCTCGAACCCGCTCAGGTCTTCACCGCCGGCGACTATGCGCGCCTGGCCCGGGCTTGTCTCGGAGAAATCGCCGGCCGCAACCGGACCCCGGTGGTGGTGGGTGGAACCGGCTTTTACCTGCGGGCGCTGCTCGAAGGTCTCTTCCCCGGCCCCGAACGCAGTCCCGAGATTCGCGCCCGGCTCTCGCGGCGGGAACAGCGGCGCGGCGGTAGCCTGCATCGCATTCTCTCGCGTCTCGATCCGGACGCGGCCGTGCGGATTCATGCCAGCGATAAAAATAAAACGATTCGCGCGCTCGAGGTCCGGCTGCTCGAAGGCCGTCCCTTATCCACCATGTTTACGCTCGGACGTGAACCGCTCACCGGATTCCGGCCCATTAAACTCGGCCTCGATCCGTCGCGCGACCTGCTCTATCGCAGGCTGGACGCTCGCAGCGAGCGCATGTTCGAAACAGGCCTCATCGCGGAGGCGCGCGCCTTGCTTGCCTCCGGAGTCCCATCCGATGCCAAACCGTTCGAGTCTCTCGGTTACCGCCAGGCCCTGGATCTCATCGCAGGACGGCTTACTACCGAACAAGCGCTCGCTTCCACGCAAGCGGCCACGCGCCAGTACGCTAAACGCCAGATAACCTGGTTTCGAAAAGAACAGGATGTGCATTGGCTGCCTGGCTTCGGCGATGACGCGGACGTGCAGCGTCAGGCGCTCGACATCGTGATGCGGGCTTTTGAAACGCATTTATAAAAATAAAACTGCGAATAAAGTGTGAAATCTTTCGGCCGTCGATTTTTTCCGGCCCTTCTCAGGAACACAAGCGCTCCTCATACGTATTAGACAGTGAAGTTAGTAAGTCTGAGTTGAGGAGTTACAAACGTGGTTAATAAATTACTATTTGGCTTTGCTTCCGTTGCGCTTGCCGTTGCGAGCGCGGCAACCAGTTACAACGTGACTTTCTATGATCCGGTCGTGATCAACGGCGCCAAGCTCCAGCCCGGCAACTATAAAGTTGAATTCAACGAAAGCACCGCGACCATTAAGCAGGGCAAGAGCGTGGTGCAGGCGCCCGTGAAAGTGGAAAGCTCCGAACAGAAGTTTCGCACCAACACCATGCGCATCGAAGGATCCGAAGTGCAGGAGATTCGCCTGGGCGGCACGCACACCAAGCTGGTCTTTGAAAAGACCGGTGTGGCAACCAACTAATAATCTTCACGAGTGATCCTGGCGGGCGGCGGAATTCATATCCGCCGCCGTCTGTTTTTTTCGCCGCGCGCTAAGATGAATCGTGCGTTGTTGTTTTATCGCGGCGGCCTGCATGCTCTTTTTTTCCTCCCAAGCCGGCGCCGGCACTTATGCGGTTCTTCCGTTCTTTAATCTTTCCCATAACGCCAACCTGGACTGGATCGGGGAAAGCTTGGCCGCTAGCGTGCACGAAGCGCTCTCATCGGAAGGCCTGATCACCCTGGAACGTGACGATCGCGTGGAAGCCTATCGCCGCCTTTCCATTCGTCCTTATGCGCTGCTCACCCGGGCGACGGTGGTGAAGATAGGCGAGGAGCTCGACGCCGAACAGGTCATCTTCGGCCAGTTCGACGTGAAGCCGGTTCCCGATTCCGCCGTGAAGAGCCGCGGCTCGATTGAAATCACCGCCCGCCTCCTGGACCTGAAACGCGTCAAGCAGGGACCGGAGTTTCGCGAAGTGGGCGCTCTCGAAGACCTGGCCGCGCTGCAAAGCCACCTGGCGTGGCAGATGCTCCAATTCACGGGTGCCGGCGCCGCTCCCTCCGAAGCCGAGTTTCAAAAGCGGCATCCCGCGGTACGCCTGGACGCGATCGAAAGCTATAGTCGCGGGCTGCTGGCCGCGAATCCGGATGAGAAGCATCGTCTGTTCACGCAGGCCGCGCGCCTGGATTCGCAATATTCGCAGCCTTGCTTCCAGCTGGGACGGCTGCTGTGGGATCGGAAGGAATACAAAACCGCCGCGGACTGGTTCCAAAGAGTTTCTCCGGCGGACGCTCATTATTACCAGGCGAATTTCTTCCTGGGCCTGAGCCGTTACTATAGCGGCGATTTTGCCGGCGCACGGACCGCATTTCAAGTGGTGGCGGGCGTGGTGCCGCTGAGCGAGGTGTACAACAACCTGGGCGCCGCTCAATCCCGCGCCAATTCTCCGGAAGCCCTCGATAGTTTTCGCAAAGCCCTGGAAGGGGACCCCGGCGATCCGGCGTATCAATTCAACGTCGGCTATGCGCTCTGGAAGAAAGGCAATTTTCACGACGCTGCGCAGTACTTCCGCACCGTTCTCGAACACGAACCATCCGATGTGGAAGCCGGCCTCCTGCTGGCCCGCGCGGAAAAGAGCGACGGACCTCGCCCCGGTGATCCGCGCACCGATGGCTTGGAACGCCTGAAAACCAACTATGAAGAGAGCGCCTACAGGCAATTGAAGGCCGTCCTGCAATCGGGCAAACCTTGAAGCAAGCCGATTGCCGTATAATCCATAAAGCTCATGCTGGAAGCGTTCGGATTGTCCGATCGCGGCTGTGTCCGCCAAAACAACGAAGACTCCTTCCTCCTGTCGCCTGACAAAGGCCTGTTTGTCATCGCGGACGGGATGGGTGGGGCGCAGGCCGGGGAGCATGCCTCCAAAATGGCCGTCGAAACCGTGGCCTCGTTCATCGAGCATGCCGGTGCAGCCGACGCGGAAACCCTGGCTCGGGCTTTTCATGAGGCCAACAATCGCGTGATGAGCGCCGCCGCCGGCGACACCAATCTGGAAGGCATGGGCACCACTCTGGTGGCCGCGCTTGAAAGCGGTCCGGAGGTCTTCATCGCCAGCGTCGGCGACAGCCGCGCCTACGTGTATGACCGGGGCGAGCTCACCAGCGTCACCGAGGACCAGACTTGGGTCCAGGAAGTCGGACGCCGCCTGGGTATCGGCGAGGATAATCTCCGAACGCACCCCATGCGGCATGTGCTCACCATGGCCATCGGCGTCAGCCCCGAGTTGAGGGTTCACTCCTACGCGCTGAAACCAGAACCTGGCGCGCTGATTCTCTTGTCCAGCGATGGTCTGCACGGAGTAGTGGAAAGCCAGGCGATTGCCAAGACCCTGGAGGGAAATGGCAGCTTGGAATCCAAGTGCCGCCGCCTGATCGATGCCGCCAAGGACGCCGGCGGACCCGATAACATCACTGCAATAATTCTGCGAGCCAGCTGAAATTCTAGTCAGGCCGCAAACGCGCGCCGGTTATTATTCAGGCTTTACCCTCTTTTACAGCAGGATTGGTAACCGCCCTGCTTTTTGCGCAATCCTTTAAGCAAGTGCATCGTCCCTTCCTTGCCTTGCTGCTTTTCCTGGCTGTCTTGAACGCGCAGACCGGCGTGGTGACGTTTGGCGGCCAGCCGGTTCCCGGCGCCACCGTAATCGCCTCCCAGGGGGATCATCGGACACTGACCACCACCGATGAATCCGGCCGCTACGATTTTTCCGATCTTCCGCCCGGAACATACACGCTGGAAGTCCAGATGTTCGGTTTTGAGAATGCGCGGCGGCAGCTTCAGATCGGCCCGGATTCAAAACCGGTCGAGTGGGCTCTCGCACTCCAGCCGGCGCCGAAGGCCGCAGCGGAGCGGACGCCGCCTCGGCAACAAGGCTTTCGAAACGTGACACCCAATGAGCTGGAACAGTTGGAAACCGCGCCCCCGCCCCCCGACACCGCCGCTGCTGTCGGTAATGCCAATGAAGCGTTCCTGGTGAACGGGACTCTCAGCAACGGTTTGCAAAACGGCCAGAACGATTTTGGCCTGCGCGGGCCATTCCTCGGCGGAGGTCCCGGAGGCTTCGGCGGTCCAGGCCAGCAACTCGGGCAGAGTGGCCCGGCCGGCGGAGTCTTCGGCGGCGCTCCCGGAGGTGGACAAGGTGGCGGCGGTGGATTCGGCGGCGGACGCGGCGGAGGGTTCGGCGGCCGCGGTGGACCGGGACGAGGCGGGCGCGGCAACGGCGGATTCCTTGGCAATCGCGCCAATCGCGGACGCGAAGGCATTCACGGAAATGTGTCTTTCATCTGGCACGGCGACGACACGGATGCGAAAGCATTCTCGCTGAACGGAAACGCGGTTCCACAGCCCAATTTCAACAACTATCGTTGGAGCGGCGTGCTGGGTGGGCCGCTGCGGATTCCGCACCTGCTCAAAGGCGATTCCACATTTTTCATCGTCAATTACTACGGCACGCGCGGCCAGAGCCCGTTCTATAACATCGGGACCGTCCCCACCGCTCTCGAACGCTCCGGAGACTTTTCACAATCGTTCGTCAATGGCGTCCTCCCCACTCTCTACGATCCCTCCACCGGCGCGCCCTTCCCCGGAAACATGATTCCCGCGAACCGCTTCAATTCAGCTGCGGTGGGCTTGCTCAATTACATCCCGATGCCGAACTTGCCTGGGACCGTCCAGAACTTCCAATTCGTCACCGCAGTTCCGGCCGATACCGACAACGCCAGCATTCGGCTGAATCAAAACGTCGGCAAGAATGACAGGCTGGCGCTCACCGAGAGTTTTCAACGACGCAGGAGCGAGACGGCTCAGTTGTTCGGATTCCTGGATTCCGGCAACGGCTTCGGCGACAGCACGGATTTGAGCTGGGTCCACAACGTCGGCGCCAACGCCATTAATACGACCCATCTGACGTTCAATCGCAACCGCACCACCCAAGATTCGTTCTTCTCCTTCGGTCCCGACGTAGCCTCGGAATTGGGTATTGCCGGGACTTCTTCAGAACCGGTCAACTACGGGCCGCCGAATCTCTCGTTCACTAACTTCTCCAGCCTCACCGATTCCGCTCCTCTGAATTCAGTGGTCCAAAGCTTTACTGAAAGCGAGGCGTTCAGCCTTACCAAGCACAACCACACCGTGACCTTCGGCGGCGACTTCAAGCGCTTGGACCGCAACAACACCACCGACCAGAACGCGCGCGGGTCGTTCGTCTTCAGCGGTCTCGAAACCAGCCAGATCGCGAACGGCCAGCCGGTGGCCAACACCGGCTTCGACTTCGCCGATTTCCTGCTGGGTTTGCCGCAATCGAGCTCCGTCCAGTTTGGAGGCGCCAGCACGTATTTCCGCCAAAACGTGTGGGACGGGTTCGCCAATGACGACTGGCGCGTCAACCCCAAACTCACCATCATGTACGGGTTGCGCTACGAATATTATTCGCCTCTATCGGAAAAATACGGCCATCTTGCCAACCTCGATATCGCCCCGGACTTTACCGCCGTCGCGTCCGTCCTTCCCGGCCAGATCGGGCCATATTCCGGCGCATTCCCTGGCAGCCTGATCGATCCCGACCGGCATGATTGGGCGCCGCGCGGAGGCATCGCCTGGAAGCCGTTCACGAAGCACTCCACCGTGGTCCGGGTCGGCTACGGAATTTACTACAATCCCACCGCGTTGAATCAACTCGCGACCGAGCTTTCCGAACAGCCTCCCTTCGCCGCCACCCAGACGCTCACCACCAGCGCCACGGATGTCCTGACCATCAACAACGGCCTGGCCACCGCGCCCACCAGCGCCACCATCAAGAACACCTACGCGGTCCAAAAGAATTACCAGGTGGGCTACGCGCAGAGCTGGAACGTCACCGTGCAGCAAAACCTCACGCGGTCCCTATTCGTGGAGCTGGGATACCTGGGGACTAAAGGCACCGATTTGGACACCGACACGGTTCCCAACCGCGCCCTGCCTGGATCGCTGCTCACTTCCCAGCAAAGATTGCCGATTGCCGACGCGCAGCAGTTTACTTACGACAGCTCGTGGGGAAACTCGATTTATCACGCCGCGCAGGCTCGCCTGTTCCGCCGCTTCTCGCGCAACATGTCGTTCAACGCGCTCTACACGTTTTCGAAATCCATCGATGACAGCTCCACCTTTGGCGGCGCTGGAAATGTCGTGGCGCAGAATGCGTTCGACCTCAGCGCCGAGCGAGGCTTGTCGAGCTTCAACCGGAGTCATGTGCTGAACCTGAACTACGTCCTAAGTACGCCCGCGCAAGCCAGCTGGTGGAAACGGAATTGGACTCTCAGCGGCTCCGCGTTGATCGAAAGCGGAACGCCGCTGACCGCCCGCGTGCTGGGTAATCAGTCCAATATCGGAGGTACCGGGGTGGTCGGAAGCGGACGGGCGGATGCCACCGGCTCGCCCATCGGTGGAGTGAACGGAGAATTCTTCAACCTGGATGCGTTCACGCTTCCGCTGCCAGGCATGCTCGGCGACGCGGGCCGCAATACCATTCCCGGCCCCTGGACGTGGTCGCTCAATACCGCCTTCGGGCGCTACTTCACGATTGGCGGCGAAGGCAGCCGCAAACGCATCGAGCTACGCTTGGAGACAACCAATACTTTAAATCACGTGAACTTCACCAACCTCTACACTGTGGTCGGCGCCACCACCTACGGACTTCCTTCCATGGCGGGCGCGATGCGGACCGTTGACATGAACATCCGCTTCCGCTTCTAGGGATACTGCATGCAAAAACCCACTTACTCGCTTCGTATCCTCTGTGCGGCCCTGGCCGGTGCATGTCTAACGGCTCAAGACCAGCCCGCCACTTTCAGGGCCAACACGAACCTGGTCATCATCAACGTGACCGTTCGCGATAAGAGCGGGAAAGCCCTCGAGAATCTGAAGAAAGATCAGTTCACGCTCCTCGAGGATGGAAAGCCGCAGACCATCTCGGTCTTCGAGTTGGAACATTTGACTGGCGAGACGTTGCCCGCTTTGGAGGTGCAGGGATCCGGTAGAAAAGCCGCCAAACCCCCGCTCGAAGTCAAAGCCGCTCCGGAAGCAAAACCCGTTGCGCCCGCGCCCCCGGCAGGTCCGGTGACATCCGCGCAACTGCGAGACCGCCGGCTCATCGCGATGTTTTTCGATTTCTCTTCCATGCAGCCGGCCGAACAGATCCGCGCGCGCGACGCAGCCATAAAATTTATCGACACTCAGATGACCGCGTCCGACGCCGTAGCCATCATGACGCTGACCAACGATATCCGAGTGATTCAGGACTTCACCGTGGACCGGGAGACGCTGGTGGGCGTGATCAATTCCTTGCGCGTGGGCGATTCCAGCGAACTGTCCGCGCTGGCCGCCACCGGAGCGGACTCAACCGATACCAGCGGCGAGTTCACCGCCGACGACACCGAATTCAATATCTTCAACACGGATCGCAAGCTGAGCGCGCTGGAACAAGCCGCCCGCAAGCTCGCCGCCTATCCCGAAAAGAAAGCGCTGGTTTACTTTTCAAGCGGGGTTGGTAAAACGGGCGTCGACAATCAATCTCAATTGCGCGCCACCGTGAACGCGGCGGTGCGCGCGAACGTAGCTTTCTACCCGATCGACGCGCGGGGTCTCGTGGCCATTCCGCCCGCCGGCGATGCAACGCAAGCGTCGCCCAAAGGCACCGGCGTCTTCACCGGCAACACCCAGACCTCCAATCGGTCGGCCTTCCATGACTCGCAGGACACCATTTATACCCTGGCGGCGGATACGGGCGGGAAAGCCTTGCTCGACAGCAACGATCTGACGCTGGGCATCCAGGCCGTCCAAAAAGACATTAACAGCTACTATATTCTCGGATATTACAGCCAGAACCCCGCGCAAGACGGGAAATATCGCCACATCAACGTGCGGGTCGCATCGCTTGGCGAAGCGGCCAAACTCGATTACCGGCAAGGCTACTATGCCTCCAAAGTATGGGGCAAAATGAATTCGAACGATCGCGAGCGGCTGCTCGAAGACGCACTCACGCTGGGCGATCCTTTCACCGACCTGCCGCTCGCCCTGGAAGTCGATTATTTTCGTGTGGATCGCGACAAGTATTTCGTTCCAATTACCGCCCGAATTTCCGGCTCCGCCATCGATCTTTCTCAGAAAGACACTACCGATCTCGATTTCATCGGCCAGATTCGCGACCCGCGCGGAAAGCTGATCGGAGGCGTTCGCGATGGAATCAAGCTCAAATTCAGTGAGGCGAATGCGTCCCAGCTGGGCCGCCGCCAGATCGAATACGACACCGGCGTCACGTTGCCGCCAGGCGACTATACCTTGAAGTTCCTGGCACGCGAGAATCAGAACGGCAAAATGGGAACCTTCGAAATGAAGTTCACCGTCCCGGATTTAAGCAAGCTGTCGGCCATGCGGATGAGCTCCGTGGTCTGGAGCAATCAACGCGAAGCTCTGTCGGCTAGCGTCGGTTCCGCGGGCGCCAGCAAAAAGCTGCTGGAGGCGCATCCGCTGATCGAGAACGGCGAGAAGCTGGTCCCCGACATCACACGTGTTTTCCGCAAAGATCAAAAACTCTACGTTTACTTCGAAGTTTACGATCCGGGTCTGGAAGCTTCGCCCAGCGTGACGGCCGAGCTGATGATGTTCCGCGGCAAATCCAAGGCGTTCGAATCGGCTCCCTTGCGCGTGACCAAGCCCCGGTCCGGCCGCCCCAACACACTGGCGTTCGAATTCCAGATGCCGCTCGCCAACATTCCAGCCGGCCAATACACCTGCCAGGTCAGCGTGATCGACGAGAACGCCAGGAAATTCGGCTACGCGCGTTCGCCGCTGGTGGTCATGCAGTAACTCACCATGCAGTAGCCTACTTGAAGTTGTATTTGAACGCGAACTGCAGCCGCACCGCGAGTCCTTTGTACTCGGCGGGTAGCGGGGGGAACGGAACCGACGCGCTGATGCTGGCGACGGCAGCTTTGTCGAGCACTTGAGATCCCGACGGGGTCGCGATTACCAGCTTCGGCACCTGCCCGTTTCGATCGATCGCAAACTCTAATAGAACGGTTCCTCGTGTTCCCATGCGGGCAGTCTGCGGGATGATCGCGAGCCAGTTTTGCCGAACCATCGCTAAAATCCGGGCCAGGTAAGGCTTGAAGTCGACGCCCTGTGCATCGCTGAGCAGTTCCAGGGGGCTCCCGAGCTGTCCCGGCGTCGGAGGCAGCTGCGGAGATGGGGCCAGACTCGGCGGCTGCTCGATGTCGGCCCCGGCCGAATGCGTGATGCTGCGAACCGCTTCGTCCACCGTGGGCTTCGGCGGCGTGAGCCTCGCCCGTCCGGGAGTAACGTCCGGCGATGGCCCGTTTTGACCGGGCGTCTCGAATGCCAGCTTCGGTTTCTCTGCGGGCTGGATTTGCGGAGGAGGCGGAGGCGCTTTCGGAGTTCCCGCCGCCGCGGGCAAATTAGACGGCGTATTTACCGTGGCCTCCAGTTTGGGCGGCTCGGCAACATGGGGCGCGGACGGCTGCGGGGTCGTCGGATTCTCGGGAATAGGCGGCCGGAAAGCTCGCACTGCGGGCGCGGGAGGCAACCGCTTCTGGGATGCCGGGCGCGGCAGAAGATCCTCCGCGCTCACTTCTTTCGCAATCCGCCCGTGATTGGGCGCTTTTTGCGTCAATTCGAGCGGCAGATATAGCGGCGTCGCTTTCTGAATGTTGCTCTCGATCTCGGTCATGTGAATTGGACCGGGCGTGTCCAGACTCGCGAGCAGAAATGCGAACGCAATCAGGAAAGCATGCGCCACCAGCGACCAAACGGCCGCCCGAACCCAACGGGGCCACTCCATGGACGCGTGCCAGTCCAGTAGAAGCGAGGGGCCGGGATCGGCATTGAAACCCATGATGGCTTTGCTAAATGACGCTCAGCACTGGCTGGAAGTTGCTACGTAAGCGATTGAATCCGTTGCGCGACTAACTTCGAGTGCACTTCAATTTTAGCAACAATGTCGCGCGCGGCAGAGAGCGCCCGCAGCCCTTCTTCGCCCGGCACCAGCGGGGGGTTGCGGGTGCGAACCGCCTCTAGAAAAGCTTCCACTTCCAGGCGCAGCGGCTCATCCTTGGCCACCGGCAGCGGCTGAAACCCGATCTGCTGATTGCCCGAAACCGTAAATGCCACCGTATCCTGCTTCTGATAATCGAGCGAAATGTATTGATGCGGCTGGAACAGGCGCAGCTTGCGGACCCGATCGGTAGACACGCGGCTCGCAGTCAGGTTAGCCACGCATCCGCCGGGAAACGCCAGCCGGACGCTCGCGATATCCACTTTGTCCGACAGAACCGACAAACCAGCGGCACGAATTTCTTCGGGCATTTCGCCCACCAGATCCAGCACTATGTCCAGATCGTGGATCATGAGATCCAGCACCACGTCCACGTCCAGGCTGCGAGGCCCAGGCAGGCTAAGGCGATGAATCTCGAAGAACAACGGAATTTTCACGATTTTCCTCAGCGCCGTCACCGCCGGATTGAATCGCTCCAGATGTCCGACCTGCAGAATACGCCCATGCCGCGCGGCGACGTCCACCAAGCGTTGGCCGGATGCGACATCGATGGCGATCGGCTTTTCCACCAGCACATCCACGCCGTTTTCTAGCAACGCGCATCCCACGTCGGCATGCGCGGAAGTGGGCACGGCGACCACCGCGGCGTCGATCCGGTCAGCCAATTGATCGACAGAGGTGTAAGCCGGGCACCCGTAGCTGGACGCAGCCGCCGCGGCGCGATCCGCATCGATATCCACAACGCCGGCGAGCTCGACCGCACCAAACCCGCTCAGAATCCGCAAATGATGCCGGCCGAAGACGCCGGCGCCGATCACCGCAACTCTAGTTTTTGTCAAAACCTAACGTAACATGCTGCGCAATTATTCGGTCGTGGGCTACTTTGAAATCCGTCGCCCTCGGTTACTTCGCGTACAACTTCATCAAGATCCACCGAACACTGCGCTGTACGCCCGCCATGGCCGCTGGCGTGACGGATCGGCTGTGGGAGGTCTCTGACTTGGTGGCATTGCTTGAAGCCTCGGAACGGGGATTAGAAAGAGCGGCATAATTAGGTTAGCTGTGTGCCTTCGCTGCCTCCGATTCGTTCCGCGCAGAGAGTTCGGGACTACAGCGGATTTCGCACGTTTCGCAGAGCGGATGCAGTCCGCTGTTTCTAGCGGAACTCTCAAGATCACTCAAACCGGAACGAGCCTCGGAGACCTCGGGGTGATTCCTGCCCTTGATGGCCGTTTTTACTTCTACGTCCTCGAATGCGCAAACTGCGGGCGCGAGTTTCAGTTTCTTATGGACACTTCCAAGATGGGATACTGGCATTGAAAAATTCAAAGTAGCCCACGACCAATTATTCAGCCTGTTGGTCGAGCATCTTGTCTATGATCTCCTTGCGGTAACGGAAGTTTGTGCGCTTGATCCTTTCGACTGCCTCAGTTAGATCGATCAGGCCACGTCGCGCGCCCAAGCCGAGCACCCCAAGCGTGCCGATCACGCGAAAGCCCTTGTTGCGCGCCACTCTCACCCCCTCACGGTCATCCATCAGCACCAAATCGGCGACCAGCGAAGCCGCCAAGGCCAGTGCAGATTTTTCGCCCTCGTCGAGGCCCCCCAGCATCGCGTCGTCGCTAAGTCCACCAGGAGGCGCCATCACTTCCAGCCATGCTGGCGGTGCTTGTATCCAACGGCGCACAGCATCCGGCGCTCCCGCACGAACGAGCTCATCACGCACCTCGGGTGGAATTATCACCTTCTCAAACAAAGCAGGAAGAATCTCAATATGCCCGATCAGGACCAAATAGTGAATGGGCCCGGTATCGGCAACTACGGCACGCACCTAATTCAGAGTCCGAGGCTTCGGAGGTCCTGAAGCTCACGTTCGTGATCGGCCAATGTTGGCAAATCCTCGACGACAGCGTGCGCCTTGAGGAACCCGTCGAGTTCGGCGCGGGTTGAAAAGCCTAGCAACCGGCGCAAGGCGGCTTTCGCGAGCCGCCCGCTCCTGTATTCTTCGAGCGCGAAGCCTTCCAGCGCCCGCCGCGACAGATCGCCACCCGAAGCAGCCAATTCGCTGGCAACCTCGTCGGGAATTTGAAAGGTCAGATCCATGCCTGTTTTAGTTTAACCCTCCAAGGTACCCTAGTGTGCGGCCAGACATAGAATCAACAAGTTAGACTGGGAGCGCAGTGAACCACACGAACGCGCAATTCGTTGAGCCAGATGACCAGCGAATCCAAGAACTTAGCTTGCACACCTCCCGGCTTTACCACGTCAATGCTTATGTGACCCGTCTCGCGCTATGGGTGTCCTTCGCCCTGCTTCCAGCCCTCCTGCCTCTCCAAGCCGCCGATCCCGATTTGAATGGCCTGCTGAAGGGCGTCGAGCAGCGTTATAACCGCGCCAAAACGCTCCAGGTTCAATTCACCGAATCCTATAGCGTTCAGGGACGGCCTCGCAAGAGCGAATCGGGAGAACTCACCCTCCGGAAGCCGGGACGCATGCGCTGGGATTACACAGCGCCCTCCGGCAAGCTGTTCCTCTCCGACGGCAAGGACGTTTATCTCTACACACCAGAAGCCCATCGCGTTGAAAAGACTAAGCTTAAGGCCAGCGAAGACATGCGCGCGCCGCTCGCGTTCCTGCTTGGCAAGCTGGATTTCACTAAGGAATTTCGGGATTTTGACGTTAAGCCGGACGGAGCGAATTTCGTCGTGGTGGCGAGAGCCAAAACCGACCGGCTGCCCTACGAAAAAATCGAAATGCTGATTACGCCGGACTACCAGATCCATCGCTTGGTCGTGAATGGCCAGGACCAGTCCATTCTCACGTTCCAGTTCGACCAGGAAAAGCTGAATCCGGCGGTGGATGACGGCGTCTTCAAGTTCCAGATGCCGTCGGGAGCTTCGCTGGTTTCAGAAGGGGACGACTGATGGCGGAATTTGTCCTCAAATACGCCGATCCGCGGGGTGAAGTCCACCAGCAGGTAGCCGAAGCGCCGTCCGAGAAGGAGCTGCGCGACCGATTTTCTTCGCAAGGCTTTTTGATTTACTCCATCCGGCCGCGCCGCGAGATCGCCGGCATCTCCATGGCCGGCGGCCGCAGCAAGAAGATCAACCTCGAGAAATTTCTGATCTTCAACCAGCAGTTCGTCACGCTGGTACGGGCCGGCCTGCCCATTCTCAAGGCGCTGGATCTTCTCTCCGAGCGCCTGACCGATCCGAAGCTTGCGCCGCACATCAAGGCCGTCCGCGAAGAAGTTAAGAACGGCGCGCTTCTGTCGGATGCCTTCGGCCGCCAGGGCGTTTTTCCACCCATCTATGTAACCTCGGTACTGGCCGGTGAAAAGAGCGGCGCGCTGGGAGAAGTGCTGGATCGTTTCATCACCTATCAGAAGCTGGCGCTGGCCGTTCGCAAGAAGATCCTTCTGTCGCTGATGTATCCCTCCCTGCTGATCGTGCTGGTGCTCTGCCTGATGGTGTTTCTGATCACTTTCGTGGTGCCGAAATTCGCTGAGCTGTATCACAGCATGTCCGCGCAGTTGCCCGCCGCCACGCAAATTCTGATCGCGGTGGGCACCACGGCGCGCAATTACATTCTGGCCGGATTCATAGGGTTGGTTCTGGCCGCCGTTGCGTTTCGCTTTTGGTCCAAGACCGAAAAAGGCGAAGAGAAAGTGGATCGCGTGCGACTGCGCACGCCCGTGGTCGGCGAAATCTGGATCAAGTATCAGGTGGCGCAGTTCTCCCGCGTTCTCAGCACCCTGCTGGTAGGCGGAATTCCGCTGCTGCAGGCGCTAGAAACCGCCGGAAGTTCGCTCGGCACGCGCCTTCTGAAAAAAACGCTCGCGAACGCAAGCAAGATGGTGAAGGAAGGCCAGTCGCTCTCGAGCGCATTGGCTAAGACCAAAATATTTCCGCCGCTTTCGATCGACATGATCGAAGTGGGCGAATCCACCGGCGCGCTGCCCCAGATGCTGGCGAGCGTGGCCGAGTTCTATGAAGACGACGTGAATACCCGCATGACCGCCTCGCTATCGCTGATCGAGCCGGCCATCATGATCTTCATGGGCTGCTTCGTAAGCTTCGTGCTGGTGGCCCTCTACCTGCCAATCTTTTCCTTGGCCGACACTTTACGATGACATCCCGCAATGACAACCAGCGATAAGGAATCCTGAGCATGGCTACTATTGACCGCACACGGCTCGTCGAACCCAGCGACGAAATCACGCTGTCCAAGACGCTTGCCAACCGCTATCGCTGCGAATTCGTCGACCTGCGCGAAGTACGGATCGATCACGACCTGTTCCATTCGGTCCCCGTGGATTTGATGTTCCGCTACAACTTCGTGCCCATCCAATCCCAAGACGGGTATCTGGACATCGCGCTCGCGGATCCGCGCAATCTCACCCTGATCGACGAACTCTCCGTGCTGCTGCAGAAAAAACTGCACGTGAAAGTCGCGACGCTCTCGCAAATCTCGGATCTGCTCAAGAAAACCGAGCAATCGCAGCGCGTGCTGGAAGAGGTGACCGAGGGTTTCACGCTGGATGTGGTGGGCGAAGAGGAGAACCACGAAGAAACTCTCTCCATCGACAAGCTGACCGCAGACAGCGACATCGCGCCGGTGATCAAGCTGGTGGACACCACCATCTTCAACGCCCTGGAGCGCCGCGCCAGCGACATCCACATCGAAACGCGCGATCAGGAAGTGGCCATCAAATACCGCATCGATGGCGTTTTGCATTACGCCATGCCGCCCATTTCGAAGGACTGGCACTCCGCCATCATCTCGCGCATCAAAGTGATGAGCGAACTCGATATCGCCGAGCGCCGCATCCCGCAGGACGGCCGTTTTCGCGTTCGCTACAAAACGCGGCTGATCGATTTCCGCGTGTCTATCATGCCCACCATCCACGGCGAGGACGCCGTGCTGCGCGTGCTGGATAAAGAATCGATGAGCGAGAAGTTCGCCAAGCTGTCGCTCGAAGTAGTGGGCTTCTCCGACATGGACCTGATGAAGTTCCGGCGCTACATCAAGGAACCGTACGGGATGGTGCTGGTCACCGGACCCACCGGATCCGGCAAAACCACCACGCTCTACGCCGCGGTGAGTGAAATCAAAAACGACGAAGACAAGATCATCACCATCGAAGACCCGGTGGAATATCAGATCAAGGGCATCACGCAGATTCCGGTCAACGAGAAAAAGGGGCTGAGCTTCGCCCGCGGATTGCGCTCCATCCTGCGTCACGATCCGGACAAGATCATGGTGGGCGAAATTCGCGACCAGGAAACTGCTCAGATCGCCATCAACGCGGCGCTCACCGGCCACCTGGTTTTCACCACCGTCCACGCCAACAACGTGCTGGACGTGCTGGGACGCTTCCTGAACATGGGCGTGGAACCGTATAACTTCGTGTCCGCGCTCAATTGCATCCTGGCGCAGCGGCTGGTGCGCGTAATCTGCACGTATTGCAAAGCGCCGGTGAAGTATCCCGATTCCTACCTGATCGAGAGCGGCCTGAATCCGGAAGAATGGCGCAACATCACTTTCTACGAAGGCCCGGGTTGCTTTGAGTGCGGCGGCACAGGCTTCCGTGGGCGAACCGCCATCCATGAACTGCTGGACTTGAGCGAGCACATCCGCGAAATGATTTTGGATAAACGCGCGGCTTCGGAAATCAAACGCCTGGCGCGCGAGGAAGGCATGACTTTCCTGCGCGAGTCGGCGCTCGAAAAGGCGCGCACGGGAGTCACCACGTTGAAGGAGATCAACAAGGTGACGTTCATCGAGGGATAACGGCGCGGGCGTATGAGCTTCCTGACCAACATTCTGAAGGACCCGCCTCCGACGCACGTCTTTGAGCTGTCGGAGGAAGGTATCGCCTGCGCGCGCGTCGCGGAGCCGCAGCAGCACAATTTCACCGCTCTCGAACCCGGCGTCATCGTGATTTCTCCGCTGCACGACAATATTCAACAGCCCTTCGTGATGCAGGAGCGGATCCATTCCGCCGCGCCGCCCAACGGACATCGTAAACGCGGCGCAGCGCTGATTCTGCCGGACTACTGCGCGCGCGTCGCGGTGCTCGATTTTGACGCGTTTCCCGACGAGCGCGAAGAGCAGCTGGCGCTGCTGCGCTTCCGCATGAAGAAGAGCGTGCCGTTCGACGTGGATTCCGCCATCGTCAGCTTTGTGCTGCAGCCGCGCCGGGCTGGCGCGGAGCAGGGCAAAGTGGAAGTGCTGGCGGCCGTGATGGCGGCGGAAATCGTGGATCGTTACGAAGCGCCCTTTCGAGCCGCGGGATTTCAACCGGGCCTGGTAACCACCTCCTCATTGGCCGCCCTGAACCTCATCGAGCCGGAAGAGATTACCATGCTGGTGAAGTTGGGCGGGCGCATCTTGTCGATCCTGGTGCTGGAAGCCAGCAGCGTGAGGCTGGCGCGCTGCGTCGAGCTCGATGACAACCGGCCGGAAGACATCGAATCGGTTCTGCATCCTACCCTGGCCTATATCGAGGATGAACTGAAAGCGGCGCCCAAGCGGGTCTGGTATTCGGGCTTCGGCGCGCAAGGCGCCACGCTGGCCCAGCGCTGGCAGCTCGAATGGAGCGTAGCCGTAGAAGCGCTGCGGTCCCGTTTCGGTGTAGCCGGCCAGAACAATGCCGGACTGCTGGGATATCTTGAATCCGTGGCGTAGGGACGAACATGCCGATCCGCG
This sequence comes from Terriglobia bacterium, assembly GCA_963786745.1. Classification (GTDB taxonomy): domain Bacteria; phylum Acidobacteriota; class Terriglobia; order Bryobacterales; family Bryobacteraceae; genus Palsa-89. Next base: position 239,003 of record CAWBAE010000002.1, read on the forward strand.
TACCCATCAATCTGGCGAGCGAGCCCTTTCGGCGGGACCGGCCCATTCTGGTGGCTTTGACCGCGGTCGCCATTTTTGGCTGCGTGCTGCTGGGTATTCAAATCAACACCATTCTCTCCGAGCGCCATCAGGCCGCCGACACTCTGGTCACTATCGACCGCTTGAATGCGCAGGTCCGCATTATCGATTCCGCGCAAGCCCGGCTGAATGGCACGCTGCGAAAGCCCCAAAACGCCGAAGTGATGGAACGCAGCCTGTTCCTGAATACCTTGATCGAGCGGAAGGCCATTAGCTGGACCCGGATCTTCGAGGATCTGGAAAAGGTGATGCCCTATAACGTGCAGTTGGTGCAGGTGCGGTTGCCGGAAGTGGATTCGCAGAACGAAGTCCTTCTGGACATGGTGGTGGGAGCAAAAGAGGTGGGGCCGGTTCTCGACCTATTGAAGCGCCTGGAGGGTTCGCCGCAGTTCGGACCGGTGAACCTGCAAAACTCCATGCCGCCGTCTCAAACCGATCCCTTGTTCCGCTATCACTTGAGCGTGATTTATGCCCAGAAGCTTTAACATCTGGCCTCCCAACAACCCGCGCGCGGTCCTGCGGCTGGTGCTCGGCGCGCTGCTGGCGGCCAATTTAGTGGTGGCCTATTTTGTACTCCGCCCCATTGGCGGGTCGCCCAGCAGCTCCGGCAGCAAGCCGCCGATCTGCGCACCGAGATCCGCCAGAAACAAGCCGCTCTGGATCGAACGCGCATCCTGGCGGGAAAAATCGAGACCGGCCGGGAAGAAGGCGACGGTTTCATGGGCAAATATTTTCTGCCCCGCCGCGAAGCCAACTCCATCATCATGTCTGAGCTGAACGATCTTGCCGGCCAAGCCAAGATCACTCCCCGGGAGAGCGCTTTCGCGATCGAGCCGGTGGAAGGCAGCGATACTCTGGACATGATGCAGATTTCCGCCAACTATGAGGCCACCTACCAGGATCTGATTCGCTTTATTAACCTGGTGGACAAGGCCGATCGCTTACTGGTGGTGGAAAGCCTCAACGCCACGCCGCAGCAGAGCGGCAAGAAGCTGAACGTGGTGGTAAAACTTGATACTTTTGTGAAAGAGGAAGCCGCCACGCCGTGAAAGTGCGCCTGACCCAATTCGGAGCAGAACCGAAGAAACTGGCGGTGCTGGCCGCTCTGCTGGTCGTGGCGGGCTACTTTTTCTTTTCGCGCAATTCCGGGGATTCCGCGGCAGTCGTGCGACCGGCCGCCGCAGTTGCGCCCGCCGTCAGCCCGCGCGCGGGCGTTCGTTCCGTAACCCGGTTGCGAGCCGGCGAGCGCGGTCTGAACAGCGGCCCCAAGGAATTTCGGCCGTCCTTTAAGGCTAAGGATCTCGATCCGTCGGGCGTCGATCCGACGCTGCATCTGGATCTGCTCGCCAGGCTCCAGGACGTGAAGGTTGAAAGCGATGGCCGGTCATTGTTTGAAATCGGCGCCGCTCCGCCCGCCGAAATCGCCAAGCTGTCTGAGCCAGCCAAGATCAGGCCGCGTCCGGTGGGCCCGCAGCCTCCTCCGCCGCCCGCGTCCCCGCCGCCCGATCCCAAGGCTCCGCCCATTCCGCTGAAGTTTTACGGTTTCGTGAACCAATCCAAAGCCGGCGATAAACGCGCCTTTTTCCTGGATGGCGAAGACATCATCATTGCCACGGAAGGCGACGTGGTCAAAAAGCGCTATAAGATCGTGCGCATTGGCGTGAATTCGGCCGTCGTGGAAGACACCCAATTCAAGGGCGCCAATACCCAGCAAACCCTGCCGCTCGAAGCGGAGATGGCTGGATGAAGCGCCGCCGCGAAGAATCCGGATTCGCTCTTCTGCTGGTCTTCCTGCTGGCCTCCATCATCGCCATTTCCCTGTATTTCGAAATGCCGCGCGTGGCCTTCGAATCCCAGCGCGCGCGCGAACAGATGGCCATCGACCACGGTCTTCAATATCAGCGCGCCATCCAGCTCTTCTATCGCAAATTTCAGACCTACCCGACTACGCTTGACGACCTTGAGACCACCCGCAATATTCGCTTCCTGCGCCGCCGCTACAAAGATCCGTTGACGGGCAAGGATTGGCGCCTGGTGCATGTGGGGCCGGGTGGAATCCTGACGGATTCCAATATCAAACAGAACAATCAGGCGCAGGCCGGGAACAACCCGAACGGGTCAGGTAATTCACAAACGGGCAATTCCCAATCGGGTGGCTCGCAAACGGCTGCCGGCAACGCGAGCGCGCAGAACAATCAGCCGGGCAACCAACAGAATGCGGGCGGCCAGCAACTGGACGCAAACGGCCAGCCCGTCAATCCAGGCCTGAACATGGCTCTGCGCCGGCCTAGCGACCGGATCATCGGCGGCGGAGCCGAGCAGCCTCCTTCGAACGACCCGAACCAGCCGGTTCCGGGCCAGCCCTACCAAGACCCATCGCAAACCGGACAGACGCCTCAATATCCAGGGCAAGTTCCGTTGCCCGGTGCGCCCGGCGTTCCGCAGTATCCAGGTCAGCCGCCTCAGCCGGGCGATCCGCAGCAGGCCGGTCAGCCCCAACAAGCAGGTCAACCTCAACAGCCAGGTCAGCCGCAATATCCATTTCAACCGCTCGGATATCCGGGCGCTCCAACCACAGCGCCTTCCGCCAACGGGGGTCAGGCTGCCAACCCGTTTGGTTCCTCTCAGGCATCCGGTCAATCTGCATTTCCGGGACAACCATCTTTCCCTGGCGCGCAACCCGGTGGAGCGCAACCGGGCGGTGCGGCTCCGAATCAGGCGGTAAATATGATTCAGCAGCTTCTCACCACGCCCAGGCAGCCGCCCTCATCCACCACAGGCAGCGTAACCACGGGGGGCGTCGGCATTGCCGGAGTAGGCGGGAACGCGGACGGCAAAGGGATCCACGTGATCAAGGATCACAGCAAGTACAAAGAGTGGGAGTTTATCTACGACATTAAGAACGACAAGACCGTAGTGGGCGCTCAGGCCGCCGCCGCGCAGCAGCAGTTGCAATCTAATCCCACGGGTCTCCAGACCAATCCCTTGGGCGGTTCCACGCCGGCCACCTCGCCCACTTCCATTTCCCCGGCTCCTTCTTCTCCCACACCATCCACGCCCGCGCCGACGTCCAATTGAGCGCTTAGATAAACATTTCCTCGTCGCTGGTGGCTTGATCCACGCTGGGACGGTTGCCGCGGCCGAGGTAAGCCAGGGCGGTTCGGACGCCCGCCGCAATACCATTGAGTTCCCTCAGCGGCCGCATGATCCCGCTATGCACGGTGGCGACGGTCTCATGCGCGCGATTGATGGTATCGTCCAGCACCAGCTCCACCCTTTCCATTTGTACTTTCGCGCGCGCGGTAGCTTCGCTGACCACATCCTCCACCATCGCGAGCTGAGTCTTTGTGGATACCAGAATCTCGTTGGCGAGGGTGGTGATCTCGGTGATCTGCTTCCTGCTCTGCTCTACCGTGCCTTTGGTGCTTTCCACCAGCGCTTCCACCTTCGGCACCAGGGGCTGGATGGTATCGTGCAGCTCTTTCGTCTTTTTGTTAATCGCAAACAGCATCCCTGCCTGGATACACAGGGCGATGGCGGAGATGATGACGAAACCCGTCATGACATAGAGCAGTAAAGTCTGGTCCATGGCGATACTCCTGGCTGCCTCAGATGCCTTCAGTCAGATTGCTGGCGGAACCGGTAACGGCGTCGCGATAGGCCTGCTTACCGGCCTCCACCGCGGCTGAAAGATTGTCGCGCTGCCGCGACACAACAGTGCGGCCTTTGTCGATCGCATCGCTGGCGTTATCACGCAGATCCGTGGCGCGCTGCTTTAGGTATTCTTTCCCTTCATCGGCTTTGGATTTGAGCAAATCGCGCGTGTCCGCGCCGGTCTTCGGGGCGAAAAGAAGTCCCACTGCCACCCCCAGGCCCAAGCCTAAGAAAAAATACGAGAACTTGTTGTCTTCCTCCATGGAATTTCCTTTCCGAGATGATGTGTCCCGCTACTCCTACAATAGCAGTCTGCAATCTGCTAGTGTCCATGTTAGTGACGCTGCGCAAGCCGAAAACGCTTCATGCCGACCAGCTTTTGAACCTGGCGCTTCGCGCTCTGGGAGGCCGGGCTTACTCCACCGGCGAGCTCCGGCAGAAGCTGCTGAAGCGCGCCACCGGCCCGGAGGACGTCGAGGCGGTGCTCGCGAAGCTTAAGCAGTCCGGCTACCTGGATGACCAGCGCTTCGCCGAGCACTACGCGGCCGCGCGCCTGGAAAATCAAGGGCTGGGGAAAATGCGCGTGCTGCGGGATTTGCGCCAGCGCCGCGTCGCCGGGAAGCTGGCCGAGCAAGTCACCGACCGGACCTATCAAGACACCAACGAGCCGGAGTTGATCAAGGCGTTCCTCGAACGGAAGTACCGGGGCAAAAAGCTGGGTACCTTTCTCGCCGACGAAAAGAATCTGGCCGGAGCATATCGGCGGCTGGTTTACGCCGGATTTTCGTCCGGCGCTTCCATCAAAGCGCTGAAGCAGTATGCCAAGCAAGCCGAGGCCTTGGAGGAACTCGCCATAGAAGAGAGCGATCCGGAGTGACAGGGCTGCGATTCCAGTGCCAGCCCGGCTGCACCAAGTGCTGCGAGCAAAAAGGTTTCGTCTATCTGAGCGAGGCAGACCTCAAGCGAATTGCGAAATTTCTCGGGCTCCCAGAGGCTGAATTCGAACGCCGCTACGTCTATAGAACCCGCCATCTGCTCCGTCTGCGGATGCCCCGTCACACCCAATGCCACTTCCTGCGCGAGGATGGCTGTTCCATTCATCCTGTGAAGCCGGTGCAGTGCCGCATCTTTCCGTTCTGGCCGGAGTTGGTCGCGAGCAAGCGCGAGTGGCGGAAGACCGCGGCCTGGTGTCCGGGAATCGGCCAGGGTGAGCTGGTGCAAATCGAGACGGCCAGGGAGCGAGCCGGCGAAATGCGGCAGGCTTATCCCGGCATGTACCCGGCCCCGGTCAGCGGCCGGTCATAAAAGCTGGCAGGCCTCTTCGAACGTCAAGCGGGGGTTGCGCGGAAACAGCTTGGCCGCATCGCCGTATCCAAGATTGCTTATAAAGTTGGATTTCACGTGAGGCGGAAAAAACTCCTGATCCACTTTGGCGTTGTCAAAGCCGGACATGGGGCCGCAATCGATTCCCAGGGACCGGGCCGCCAGAATGAAGTAGCCGCCTTGCAAGCTCCCGTTGCGGAAAGCGGTGGTCTGCGCTAATTCGGGCGAATTGGAGAACCAATCGCGCGCGGCCGGGTTGTTGGGGAACAACTTGGGCAGGTATTCGTAGAACTTGAGATCGTATGCCAGGATCGCGGTCACGGGGGCTTGCATGGTCTTGTCGACGTTGTTGGGGCTCAAAGCGGGCAGCAAACGCCGCTTTGCTTCCGGGGTCCGCAGAAAAAGAATGCGCGTGGGAGAACAGTTGGCGCTGGTCGGCCCCCACTTCGTCAGGTCATAGAGCTCGTGCAGATGATGGTCGCTAACCGGCTTGTCGAGCCAGGTAATGTGGGTTCGCGCGTGGCGAAAAATTTGATCCAATGCTTCCGAATTCACTTGGTGGTGGTCCATGTTATGTTCCTCTAGAATAGCCCGAGCATCCGGGGGCTTGATCCGGAACCCCGCCTGCGGTACGAATAATTGATGCTCCGGACGGTCTTAGCGATTCTCGGCGGATACGCGGCGATTGGAATTTTAGTAGTTGCGACGGACCAGGTTTACGCCGCCCTGATTCCAGGCTTCCGGCAGGTGTCAATTCCTCCGTCCTATTATTTTGGCCTCAGCATCATAACCGACGCGTTTTATTGCGTCGGAGGAGGATACCTGTGCGCTCTGATCGCGCGTGAGAACTTCCACTGGGCGACGCTGGGCCTTATGATCGGCGGCGAAATCGTGGGCGCGGCCTCTCAAATCGCGGCTTGGCAAACGGTTCCGCATTGGTTCGCAATTGCACTGCTCATTCTGTATCCGCCCGCCATTTGGTTCGGCTCAAAGCTGCGATCCCGAGTAAAGCAGCCGGCCAGTGCCGCGGTTTAAGATTTCGGCCCGGCGTACTGAGGATTGCGAGCCGTGGCGCGCCGCGGAAGCTCCCGTTCCAGCTTTCGAAGCCAGCGCAGTTCCAGGCGAAAACGCTCGATCCGAAAGCTGACCATCCATACCGCCTCATGGTAACGATGGCCCACTTCCTTCCGGATAGCTTTCAGCGTCGCCTCGGCCTTGGACAACTCCCCCTCCAGGAATTTCCGGCGTCGGCGTAGCTGATCCAGAAAAACCCCGGGCCGCGCCTGCCAGGAAAGGGCAATCCAGGTGAGGAACGCCGGATGGTCGCGCTCCGAGGTCCAGTTCTCCGCCTCCAGCGCATCCGCCAGCGCGCTTCGGCCCTTCGCGGTGGTGCCGAAAACACTGCGCTCCGGGCCGGACGACGGACCGTCGCCTTCGGTGGCGCGAATCAGATTCTGCTCGGCTAGCTTTTGCAGGGAATAGTAGACCTGCGGCCGGGAGATCCCGGCCCAATTTCGCCGTTCTAATTCGAGATTGGCCTGATAGCCATGCATGGCCCGCTCAGCCAGCAGGCTGAGCAAAACCAAATCGGGCGTGGTGAGGTTCCGTGTTTTGGCGCTAGGCATGAATTTCTCTTGACAGCAGGTCCTGAGTACCGATAAACTGATCTAGTCTTATTTAGACTAGCACACGAGATCGAAGAAAGGAAGGATATGACCTTGAAAAAAATGACGCCGGTTCTGTTCACCGAGAAAGTAGAGCCCTGCGTAACGTTTTGGGTAAATAGGTTGGGTTTTGAAAAAACAGCCGAGGTTCCGGATGGGAACGCGCTCGGCTTCGCCATTCTCAAGAAGGGCGATATCGAACTGATGTATCAAACCTACGCGAGCGCGGCGAAGGATGTTCCGGGCATGGCAGCGCTCGAGCGCAAAGGTCCGACGTTTCTCTTCATCGAAGTGGACAATCTGGGCGAGATTATCCAGGCGATGAAAGGCGCGGAGGTTGTGATACCGGAGCGCAACACGTTTTACGGCTCGCGCGAGATCGCTATTCAGGATCCGGCGGGCCACGTCGCCACTTTCGCTCAATTTGGAGCGGCGGCGGCAAATTGACAGACGCGGATTGCGGCTATTTCACAACAACTTTGTCCACCGCCTGGTTGTCGAATTCATCCGTGACCCGGACTGCGATCACCTGTTCGCCCGGGGCGCGATCGATAACCAGGCGGTAGTCTTCTTCCGGAGAATCGGACATCCTGGTAACCGGCTCGATCAGCAGCCAATCCCCGCCATTGACGGAATACTCGGCCCGATGGATATCGCTTAAAGCGTCGCGCGCCTTCCACTGGACCTCGACTTTTCCATTCGAGGGCGTCGCCGCCAGGTTGAGAATCTGCGGCGGAGCGTTATCGATCAGAAACGGATCGCTGACCAGAGAAGCTTCGAGGGCCTGATCGCGCGGATTGCCGGGAGAGTCGGACACGGTTACACGGATCACATATTCGCCGTCTGGAAAAGCGGCGGAATCCCAACTCAGGTACTTCTCTCTCACGCCGTCCTTCAGAAGCTTCCAAGCCGATTCCTTGACACCGCGGATCTCCACCTTATATACCAGGCTGTCGCCGTTCTCATCGGACGCCGCCCAGCGCGCGCCCGCATAGCCCTTGGCGTAATTGAGAGATTGGGAGCTGCTGAGGTCAATGGAACTGGAAGTTATGTTCCTCCCGGATTGGCCCATGGGCGGAAGCGTGATGCTGTTAGTCGGCGTAAGGGTCGGTGTGGGAGCCGGGAAGCGATAATTCGGCGGCGCCACCTCGATTTCCTCCATTACGGGCGCTACGTTCTTGGGCAGATAGGCGATCTCAACATAGGAGACCTCGGGCGCGGAATGGCTCGCCGAAGATGCGAGCTCAACCTTATATTGGAAGAACCGCGCGGCGGGCGAGGCCGTGCGGCCGCCTCCACACGAATCGCAGCCGGTGGTGCGGGCGGCGTCCGGTTGGAGCGCGGTCCAGGGGCTCCAATTGCTTTCCGGATGATTCACGTTGCCGGCGCGGGTGAGAACCGAGATCGCGCCCAAACCGCGATAGCTGACGCGCCCCCAGGATGCGAACGTTCCCGCGTCCAGCACTTCACTTTCAAAGGAGCCCTGCTTTTCGAAGCCCGGCCCAATGCGATAAACCTTCCCGATATTTCCGGTGACGACATACAACTCGTCATGCGGTCCTTTTCCGAAGCCCGTCACCTGCGTGGGAGAAGCATCCAGAAGCTGAGTGCTCATTGAGTCGGAATCCAGCCGGTAGATCTTGCCGCGATTTCCGGTGCCCAGGATAGTCTGGCCATCGCGGTCGAAAGCGATCGCGTACACAATGTCCTGCGAGTTGGACCAAACCTTGCGCGGAGAGCCGTCGGCATTAATCCGGTAGACCTCTGAGCCTCCGGCGATAGAAGGAGTTGGAAGCCCTAGTGTGGAAGGCGGGCCGCTATGCGATACGCTCAGCACCGGAGATCCGGAAATCTGCAAAGTAGCGGTGGGCGCGGACACCGGCGCCGGCGCAGGTAGCGGCGTAACCGAAAACGCCCCGGTCTTGTTGCCCACGCCCGCCGCATAAATGGAGCCGCCCTGGCCGAGCGCCACCGCGGTGATTTCGCGCTTGGGCGCCTGATACAGGATAAATCCCTGGCCGGACGGCGACACCCGCAGAATCAGCCCGCTCGGCTCGGTTCCGACGATCAGATTGTCTTGGGGGTCGATGACCAGAGAACGCGCGTGCGACTCTTCGGTCTTGAAAAACATGGAGCCCGTGCCGGATGGCGTGACGCGATAAATCTCGCCTTGGTCCCCGGTGGCGACGAACAAGTCGCCTTTGCTATTGAAGGCCATGGCCCAGATGTATTTCTGATGCGGGTCGTAGAAGACCCGCGCTTTTCCATCCGGGGAGATTTTATAAACTTTGCCGTCGGGATCGGTGGCGGCGTAAACCTGATCTTTTGAATCGAGCACCACGGAGTGGATTTCCAGGCCCTCCAGTTCCGCGAAGGAGCGGCTCTTGCCGGAGGAATCGATGCGAAAGAGTTTAGTAAGTCCGCTGCCGGAACCTCCGCCGGCAGTGTAGAGATTGCCTTTCGAATCCGCCGCGATGGTCCACAGGTAGGGGCTGGAAGAATCGAACAGTTCGGGAAATTGAGGAGACAGAAAGATCCTGCCGTCACTGCGTAGGGAGAGATGGGTGAGGCTGCCTTTCTCAAAGTCGGTACGATCGCCTTCTTGCCAAAATCGGGTTTCGACGGCGAAGCAGGTGGCGATGGCGGCGGCCACCGGCAGAAATCTGAGAATTTTCATTGATTGGATTACTTCTTTGTGTTGGTGTTACTTAACCGTGATCTTCAGCGAAAAGCTGCCGTCGATCAGCAGGTCAAACGGAATGCTGCCCTGCTCCACCGCGCTCTCCGGCGAGCTGACGAAATGACGGCTAGCGGTGCGGCCGGTTTGCATCACGTTCATGACGGAGGCGGGCAGGCTGGGGAGGGTCTTGTCTTCGTAGAAAACCGTGGGGCTGGGCTCTACCAGCGAAATATACAGCTGGTTATTGCTGCGTTCCTGATTAATCAGCGAAACGGTCTGCGGAATGTCCATGAAGCGTTCCGAAAGCCCGGCCACGGTCTGCATGCGGTTGAGCGTATCGGCATCGCTGAATAAGATCCGATGCTCGCCCTTCGCGAGTCCGGCCGGGATCTTGAGCGTAAAGTCACGCTCGATGCGCTCGCCTCGATAGGGCCGCAAGAAAACCTTGAGCGGCACTTGCGTTCCGGCGTCCACTTCGCTCGACGAGATCCAGGCGTTTTCGATCGTGGCCACGCGCCGCTCCGGAAAAATATCGATGGTGGCGTCGACATTGCGCAGCTTGGGAGTATGCACGGGGTTCAGAAAGAGGCGGTTAAATTTGTCGCCCCACCAGCCGGCCAGCTGCATGGGCGCCGGAGCGGGGTTTTCGCTGGACGCCAGCATGGTGGAAATGGACATACCCGGCTCGCCGTCCAGCTCCACTTTTCCGCTCATGCGATAAGTGGTTTCATCCGCGAAATCATTGAGGCCCGAGAGCGAGTTGAACAGCGTCAGCATCATCAGGTAAGGCGTCCATTTCTGCTGGACGAAAACGCTGAAATGCAGGTCTTTCTCGTTGCGTATGGTGCTTTTGTCGCCGAAGGAGCGAACCTTGACGTTGACCGGAACCATCTCGGCGGTGGCTCCGAGTTCGCCCATGATGGCGCTATGCCGGTCCTGCCTCAACGCGCCCACGATTTCGGTGGCGTTGCCGAACTTATTGGGTTGGAACTGGGATGCCAGGGTGATCAGCACATCGGCTTTGGCCATCGGCATATTCACGGGCCCGAGATTGAAGAAGGAATGGCCGCACGCCAGCACATGCTTTCCGTCGTTATACGTAACCGTGCACATGCCGCTGACGCTCATGTCGCCGGTCACCAGGACTCCGGTAACCGCATCGCCGGGTTGCAAGGAGGTCTGCCAGCCCGGGCCGGGCTTTGAATCCGACAGCGTGCTGGTAGCGCCGCCGGCGGCCAGCGTCATGCCGAGTTGCTGGAACAAAGGCGTGAATTCGCGCAAAACGTTTTCGTGAAATCCCGCGAACATCAAGGGAGTTTCGATGGGGACCATGGTGGAACTGGGCGCCACACTGCCCGAAGCGGCGGCGGAAAGGACGTTCGCCAGCAGGCCGGGCGGAATGGGCACGGATTCCTGGGCAACCGCTTTGTCGGGCGTGCGCGCGTCAATCGGCCGGGAATTGTCGAACCCGTTCACTTCGAGCATCAGCTCGATCGGCGTGATTCCGCAAATCGCATCCGGCGAAAAGACGCTGAAGCGCAGCGCGACCGCTCCCAGCAACTTGCCGTCGATATACACCGGGCTGCCGCTCATCCCGCCCGCCACGTTGGTGCGTATGGCTTTACCGCCCATCTTGGCAAGAATGATGTCCTGCTTGGGTCCCCATTGATTCTTGAGAACACCCAGGATCTCCACCGGAATAGGCTCCGGCTGGGAACCCGCCAGCACCGTCCAGGCAAAGCCTTTCATTCCGGGCTTCAAATCGGATTCCTTAAAAATCTGGACCTTTCCAGCCTTGGGGCGAACGGGCGCTTGCTCTTGTGCGGAGAGGAGTGACGAACACGCGAGCGCCACAGCGAGTGCGGCAAACTTCTGCATGAAACCTTCCTTGTTGATACTGATGCGAAGCACCGAGGTGCTGTTCCCATTATCGTCCAGATTTTTAGCGCGTGGGAGCCAGCACCTCGTACTGGCGGTTCCGTCCTCGCTAGGTCTGCGGACTACGTTTGCGGAAAAGTACCGTCCGGGCGGTAGCCGCCGCCGGCATCCTGGTCGAGCTCCGCGGGCTGCGGGGGATGCCCGGGACCGCTGGGGGAGGGCGGCTCGATATCGGAGGGTTGCGGCTTTGGCAACAGCTCATCGATCAAAGGCTGTACGATTCCTCCGCTTTCGGGCGTCTTTTCTGCTTTCGGTTTGTCCTCAGCCTTGGCATGTTTTTCCTTTTCAGGGTTCTTCATGGACAGGCTCCTTTCTCACCCAAATTCTAGGAGCTGAGGTTGCGAGAACGACCATCAGATAAAGGCGAAGTTAATGGAAACAGGTGAGATAGAGCGCCGCGCCGCCCGTGAACCCGGAGCTTAGCCCAGGTCAGGATTCGAGAATGACGATGGCCATGCTTTGTTCCTTGGTATGCGTGAGCGATAACGCGATGTTGGCCACGCCAAGATTTTTGGCAATCTCGGCTGCCACTCCGTGCAACCGCAGCGTGGGAAGGCCGGACGGGAGATTCGCGACTTCGAAATCCCGCCAGCGAACGCCGCGTCTCCAGCCGGTGCCGATGGCTTTCATTCCGGCTTCCTTGGCAGCAAAACGAGCGGCGTAGCGTTCATAAGGGTTGGCTTTGCGCTCGACGTAGGCGATTTCAGAGGGAGTGTAAATGCGTTCGACAAAGCGACGCCCGTGCCGGCCGATCGCGGCGCGAATGCGATCGACCTCCGAGAGATCGATGCCGATTCCAACGATCACAACTCCGCGCCCGTCGAAGTGAGTGTCAACTGGCCGTGCTTTACGCCTTTGGTGCTGATCAAAGCATCAGCAATCTTTCGCACTACACCCGCCTTGCCCTTCACCACCAGGACTTCCAGGCAGTTGTCGTGATCCAAATGAACGTGCAGCGTGGAGAGGATGTTATGGAAATGACCATGCTGCAGATCGATCAGCTTCTCGTTCAGCATGCGGACGTGGTGGTCGTAAACCAATGTGACGGTGCCCACCACCTGACTGTCGGGCCGCTGCCAGCGTTCCTCGACCAGCTCCTCGCGAATCAAGTCTCGAAAAGCCTCGGAGCGGTTGGTATAACCGCGCGAGGCGATCAGATGATCGAACTTCTCGAGAAGGCTGGAATCAATGGCTACGCCGATCCGGCTGAGCTCGCTCATGCTTATAGCTTGTAGAGTAGCGAATCGAGACGACGCCCGAGAAGCCCCCGCTGCTCGTGACACGGATAAAATATTCGTGCTACTTTGAGGCAGCGGGCGAGATGCATATTCCTGATAATTTCCTATCGACCCCGGTGTGGGCGGCGATGGATGCCGCCGGCATTTGCTCGGTCGGGCTGATGGTCAGGCGCGCGGGCCGCGAGTTGGATGACGCGCGAATTCCGCTGCTGGGCGTGATGGGCGCGTTCGTCTTTGCCGCCCAGATGATCAACTTTCCTGTGGGCGTGGGGACCAGCGGGCATCTGGTGGGCGGCGCACTTCTGGCATGCACGCTGGGTCTGGCGCCCGCCGCCCTGGTTATGACGGTGATCGTGGCCATGCAGGCGTTGGTATTTCAGGACGGCGGCGTTCTGGCTCTGGGCGCCAATGTCTTCAATATGGCGATCGCCGGCGTTCTGGCGGGATATTGGCCGTATCGGATCTGGGGCGCGCGACGGCGGCGAACCGCGATTTTCGCGGGTGCGGTTCTTTCGGTGCTGGTCAGCGCTTCGCTGGCGCTAAGCGAGCTATTGATCTCCGGAATCAAAATGCCGCGGCCTTTGATTCTGGTATCGCTCGCGCTGTTCGCGGTCAGCGCGCTGATCGAAGGGGCCATCACGGTATCGGTGATTCAGGCCATTGACCGGCTCAATCCCAGCCTGGCGCAAAAGCCGGAAACCGCCAACGCGCCTCTCGTGGCCGCCTTGGGCGCGGTGGCGTTGCTGCTGGTAGTGGCTGGGTTTCTCGCGGCCTCCACCACTCCGGATGGAATTCAGAAACTCGGCGCTGTTATGGGGCTCGGCGGTAAGGCCAACTTTCACGCTCCGCTGGCGGATTACGCGGTTCCGCAGCTCGATTCAGCCTGGTTGCGCAGAGCCACCGGAGGACTGGCCGGTTTGTTGCTGATCTACGCCGTATGCGCAGCCGCGGGCCGTCTGATCGGCCGGCAACGGAGCGCCTGATGCATCACGTTCTGGTGGATCAGTGGGCCGGCGGATCCAGCGTCCTGCATGCCCGGGATCCGCGCGCAAAAGTCCTGGCGCTGATCGCGTTTTTGGTCGTACTGGCTACCACCCCTCCGAACGCCGTGACCGCTCTGGCTATTTACGCCGCCTTGCTGGTGTCTGGAATCTTGATCGCGCGGCTTCCCTTGGGCGGTTTGCTGTTCCGCGCCACGGCAATCCTGCCCTTCTCGCTGGCCTTCGGCCTGATCAGTTGGATAGCGGGCGACCGGATGCGTGCGCAGGGGCTGGTGGAAAAAAGCTACCTTTCCACAGTGGCGGTGCTGCTGGTGGTGGGCGCCACACCGCTGCCTCGCTTGCTGAGCGGGCTGGCGGCCATGGGTGCGCCGCGGGTGCTGGTGCTGCTGGCGCAGTTTCTGTATCGCTATTTGTTTGTGATCTCGGAACAGGCCCAGCACATGCGTTTAGCTGCCGCTTGCCGGGAAGGTAGCGGGGCCGGACGGCGCCGATCGCGTTTTCGCGCGGCCGCGGGAGCGCTGGGCGTGCTATTCGCCCGGTCGTATTACCGCGCTGAAGGGATCCATCGGGCCATGCTGGCGCGCGCGTTCGATAGACGCTTCACCCCGCTGAAGCCGCTGCAGTTCCGGGCGGCGGACGCCTGGTTCACACTGGCCGCGGTCGGCTTCCTGGTCCTGGTGCGAGTGCAATGACGCCGATTATCGAGGTTCGCGATCTTCATTTTCAGTATGAGGACGGTACCCGGGCTCTGGAAGGCATCAATTTCACGCTGCATGCCGGCGAGACGGTGGCGCTGTTTGGAGCGAACGGATCCGGCAAGACCACTTTTGTCTTGCAGTTAAATGGAATCTTACAAGGCGAAGGCAGCGTAACGGTGTGCGGCTTGCCGGTAATCAAAGATAACCTGATTGCAGTCCGATCGAAAATCGGAATGGTATTTCAAGATTCCGACGAACAATTATTCATGCCGACGGTGTTAGAAGATGTGTCTTTTGGACCGCTCAATCAAGGATTACCGCCGGAACAGGCCATCGCCCGCGCGCAATCGGCTCTAGAACAGGTTGGAGCCGCGCACGCGGTTGCCAAGGCGCCCTATCATCTGAGCGCCGGCGAAAAGCGCAGAGTAGCGCTGGCGGGGGTCCTGGCTATGCAGCCTGAGATTCTTATTCTGGATGAGCCGACCACGTTCCTGGATCCGCCCGCGCGGCGCAACTTACTCCACTTACTCCAGGATCTTCCACAAGCTAAGTTGGTCATCACTCACGATGCCCGGTTCGCCGCGGCAATCGCTCAGCGCGCCGTGTTTTTCGAAGGTGGCAAAATAATCGCGGATGGACCGGTGGAGGAGATTGCGCAGCGCTTCGATTGGGCCTATTCGGCCTTGCCGGCGGCCGACTTACGATACTCCGCCCAGCGGCGTTTTTGAGCAGCGGCGATTCGCTTGCGCGCGGCCGTGCTCAACCTGCCATTACCGGATTTGTGCTGGGCAGGGGGACGGCCTCGTCTCGCGGCACCTTGTCCTAGAAGTGTCCGGACTTCTCTAATCTGCTCTTCTATTCGCTGCTTTTGGAGCTCCAGACCTTCCAGAGCCGCGTTCAACAGTGAACTATTGCGAATGTTCTTTATAGGGCGTGGCATCAGGGTTCCTTCCGAAATGATACCGAAGTGTGTGTCCTCCGGAAATAGTTACAACCGGCAACGACACTAATGGTCTCACAATTCAAGACTCCAAAATAACCATGGAGTCTAAAAAGAAAGTTACAGGCCCGTCATTTACCAGATGCACTTCCATATCCGCCTGGAAGATTCCCGTTTCCACCGGCCGATTGCTTAGTCTGAGACGTTGGATAAAATATTCGTACAGCGCGCGCGCCTGTTCGGGCGGGGCAGCCTGATCGAAACTCGGCCGCCGGCCTTTCTTGCAACTGCCGTACAGCGTAAATTGAGAGACCACCAGGAACGCGCCCTCGGCTTCCAGAATGGATCTATTCATACGGCCCTCGAGGTCGGGAAAAATGCGCAGATGGACGATTCGGTCGGCCAGGTAGTCGGCTTCTTTGGGAGTGTCATTGTGAGTAATTCCAAGCAAGACCACCAAGCCGGTTCCGATCGCGCCGACGGTTTCACCGGCGATGTCGACGTGAGCTCGTTTCACACGTTGGATGATAATTCTCATGTATCACCGACCCCTGGTTCGTCGCGCACATTACAGTATTGCATCGCAGTGCTCCAAAATTAGGTAGATCGGCGCTATCTGAATAAGAGGATCGTCCTATCCCGATGCGGCAGATAAAACCGAATAGTCTGAATGATGATCCTAAAAGGCATCTTCCAACGCAAACGAGTCCACAGTAAGATTCCGGGTGGGTTCTTCAACTTCGAGGATGAATCATCGTCCACGAAGCTGTATGGATTCGGCTACGGGGAACATCTACGGCTGCGCGACGAGTATGGCAACATCTGGCGCGGCACGGCCGAAAAGGTCAGCGATGAGTGCGTGCGGTACACGTTTCGCGATGCTAATGGAAATACCATTACAGGTGTTTCCGATAGCTGGGGCATCGTGCTTCGAGATGGCCGGGGCAAGACCTGGCGCGGATTCATCGAGTAAACCGCTTAGTTCCAGAAGCGCGATCCCACTTAACCGTTTAGTTCAAACCTAGTTCAAACTCAGACATCCGCAGGGCCTTCGCAAACAATCGCTATTATGGAATGGCGTTGAAGCGAATCAGTTACAAAAGCGCCGGGGTGAACATCGACGAAGCCGACCGTGCGGTGGCGTTAATTCGCAAGCAGGCGCGCACAACCTTCACTCGTAACGTCCTCACCGATATCGGCAGCTTCGGCGGCGGCTATCTGCTGGCGGGCTGGAAACGTCCGGTCCTGATCAGTTCGGCGGATGGAGTGGGAACCAAGCTGAAGATCGCTTTTCTCACCGGACGTCACGGCACGATCGGCGAGGATCTTGTCAACCATTGCGTGAACGACATTGCGGTGCAGGGCGCGACGCCGCTGTTTTTTCTCGACTATTTCGGGGTGGGGAAGCTGGATGCCGCCGTAGCGGGCGAGGTGGTCGCGGGCGTCGCGCGTGGGTGCCGCAACAACGGCTGCGCGCTGATTGGCGGGGAAACGGCCGAGATGCCGGGGCTCTACCAAGCCGGCGAATACGATCTGGCCGGATTCATCGTTGGAGCGGTGGAACGGAACCGCATGCTGACCGGGAAGACCATCCGGGCGGGCGACGTTTTGATCGGCCTTCCCTCGAACGGCTTGCATACCAATGGCTATTCTTTAGCGCGGAAACTTTTGTTCGACGTAGCACGGGTGAAACTGGACGACGCGCTTGCCGATGAATTGCTCCAGGTGCATCGCAGCTATCTGAGGCCGATTCGCGCGCTGATGGAAGCCCGCATCTTAAAAGGCGCGGCGCACATCACGGGCGGGGGCATCACCGACAACACTCCGCGCATTTTGCCTCAGGGAGTGGCCGCGAGAATCGATGTCTCGGCCTGGGCCATTCCGCCGATCTTCGAAAAGCTGCGCGCTATCGGAAACCTGGAGCTGGCCGACTATCGGCGCACATTCAATTTAGGTGTCGGAATAATTCTGGTGGTCTCGCGGCGGAATCTGGCGATGGCTCGCGCGATTCTGAGCGAAATCGGCGAAGCGTGCTTCGAGATGGGCGACCTAAAGCGATCGAACGGCGCGCGGGTGGTGTATGAGGGAGGCCGGGCGTAAGTGAAGCGGCTGGGCATCCTGCTTTCCGGGCGCGGCTCGAATTTTGAAGCGATCGCGGACAACATCGCGGCCGGTCGGCTGCAAGCTGAAATCGCCGCGGTGATTTCGAACCGGCCCGAGGCGCGCGGCCTCGAGATCGCGCGCGAGCGGGGATTGCCGGCCATGCTGATACCATCCAAAAACGTTCCGCGCGAGGAATACGACCGGCAAGTGGCCGCCGAGCTTTCGAAGCGGGGCGTCGATCTGGTGTGTCTGGCTGGATTCATGCGATTGCTGAGCGCCGAGTTCTGCCGCGCATTCCCGCAGCGCATTCTGAACATTCACCCCTCTCTATTGCCTGCTTTTCCCGGCTTGGATGCGCAAAAGCAGGCGCTAGAGCAAGGCGTAAAGATCAGCGGCTGCACGGTGCATTTCGTCAACGAACTGCTGGACGCGGGCCCGATCATCGCGCAGGCGTCTGTTCCCGTGCTGGACGATGATACCGTCGAGACGCTCTCAGAGCGGATCCTGAAAGAGGAGCATCGCATTTACAGCGAAGCCATACGCATCGTGCTGGCGGGGAACTGGCGGATCGAGGGACGGCGCGTGGTGACGGCGGCGTGAAGTTACTCGACAATTCCAACTTTCTGGTTCGCGGCGGACGCGCCACCGTGCCCACGCTTCGCTATCTGATGCAGACCGAGGTGCACGTCTTCGCGTTTTCCGTTTCGGCTGGAATGCTCCTGTCTTTTTTTCCGTTCGTTACCGTGATGCTCTCGTTGTGCCGGTACGTCTTTAAGTGGAAGGCGGCGGTGAACGCGATTTACTTCACGCTGGACGACTATTTTCCTGACGTGTTCGGCCATTTTCTGCGGCGCAATTTTGAAGCCACCGTCGAGTCGCGCGGGCCGGTTCAGATCGTTTCCCTGCTGCTTCTCTTTTTTACCGCCAGCGGAATTTTCGAGCCTCTGGAAGTGGCCCTAAATCGGATCTGGAACTGCACGGAGAATCGCAGCTACATCAAGAATCAATTGATTGGGCTGGCGCTAGTCTTCGCCTGCGGCGCGCTGGTTCTGGTCTCGGTCACCTTTACGGCGTTGAACGAGCAATTCGTGCATGGAGCGGCGAGGCATACGTCGACGTCCAACATCCTGGGACTGTTCCTGTTCAAGCTGGCCGCTATTCCAATGTCGATGCTGCTGCTGTTTCTGATCTATTGGCTGCTGCCGAACTGCAAAGTAAAAGCGGCTAAGATAATCCCGGCCGCGATCCTGGTGGGCTTCGTCCTCGAAATTTTGAAGTACGTAAACCTCCTCACCTGGCCGTATCTGCGCAACAAGCTGGCGCTCGAATACGGCCCGTTCGTCTACACCGTGACTATCATCCTGTGGGGATTCGTGGCGGCGCTGGTGGTGCTGGCGGGCGCGGAATGGAGCGCGCGCTACGCGAGAGCAGAATCCGCTTAGAGCGTTTGCAAAAAGTCGAGATCCACGTTCCCGCCCGAAATGATCGCCCCGACTTTCTTCAATCCTTCCGGCAGCCGGTGATTCAGCAGCGCGGCTGCAGGAACGGCTCCGCTCGGTTCCACCAGCATCTTCATGCGCGTCAGGAAGAACCGCATGGCTTCGCGAATCTCCTGCTCGCTCACCAGCAGAATGTCTTCCACGCGTTCTTGAATGATCGGAAAGGTAATGGCGCCGGGCGTTTGTGATCGCAGTCCGTCGGCGATGGTCTTAGGAAACGGGATTTCGACGCGCTCGCCGGCTCTGAAAGACAAATAGGTATCATTCGCATCGGCCGGTTCGACGCCGAAGACGCGGATACCTGGACGCAGCGCTTGGGCAGCGATGGAACAGCCGGAAATCAAGCCTCCGCCGCCGATCTGCACCACCAACGCGTCCAGATCAGGAATTTCTTCGAGCAATTCTAGCGCGGTGGTGCCTTGCCCAGCGATGGTCCAGAGATGGTCGTAAGGAGGCACGAGCGTCGCGCCGGTTTCATCCGAGATTCGCTGGCCGATCGCTTCGCGACTCTCGCGAAAACGATCATAGATGACGACGCGCGCGCCGTACCCGCGCGTGGCTTCCACTTTCGATTTGGGCGCGTCAGCCGGCATCACGATGGTGGCGGGAATGCCGGCGGATGCAGCGGCCACGGCCACTGCCTGGGCGTGATTTCCGGACGAAAAACTTACCACTCCGCGCGCCAGTTCTTCTTTCGGGATCGAGTAGATGAAATTCGCCGCGCCGCGAATCTTGAACGCGCCGACGCGCTGAAAATTCTCGCATTTGAAGTACACTGGAACGCCCGCGATGAAGTCGAAGGACCTGGACGTGAAGACGGGCGTCCGATGCGCGATGCCGGCGATACGCTCGGCCGCCTGCCGGATGTCCGCGAATCGAACCGAATTGTTCAGGTTAGTAGCCCGCCTTCTTGTCGACGATGTTTTCGAGCGGCTGGCCGTTTCGAAAGCGTTCAAAGTTGGTTATAAATTGACGCACTGCGCGATCCGCCCAGCCCACGGTATGGTCGGCGGCGTGCGGGGACAGCAATACGTTCGGCATACGGTAAAACGGATGGCCGGCGGGCAGCGGCTCAGTATCGAAAACATCCAGAGCCGCGCCTTTGATCTCGCCTTTTTCCAGCGCGGCGATAAGCGCGGGCTCGACCATCACCGGTCCACGGCCGACGTTGATGATCACGGCCGAGGTCTTCATCGCCTTCAGCTCAGCTTCGCCGAGCATGCCTCTTGTCCCCGCGGTGAGCGGCGTCGCCACCAGCACGTAGTCCGATTGCGCCAGCATTTCGTGCAGCTGATCTGGCGAGTAAACCCGATCGACGAGCGGATCATTGTTGGCCAGCGCCGTTCGCTTGCGTAGCGCAAGCACTTTCATCCCCACCGCGCGGGCCAGACGGGCCGCCTCGCGTCCGATCGCGCCATATCCCACCACGCCTAATACCTGCCCGCGTACTTCCAGATTGTCGAATTGTTCCCACTTTCCTTGTTCCTGATTTCGAACCAAACGCCGGATATCCTTGGCAAAGTAAAAAATGGATGCAAGCGTGAATTCCGCCAGACCGTCCTTGAACACGCCGCGGCCATTAGTCAGCGGCACGGGGCTTTCGATCAGCTCCGGGAAAAGAAGTTTGTCCACTCCGGCCCATAGGACATGCACCCAGCGGACCCGTGGAGCGTGAAGAAATGCCGCGCGCAGCAGTTCGCTTTTCAATCCGCCGGTCAGAATCACTTCCGCTGTGAGAGCGTGCGCTTTTAGAAACTCGACATCGCTTCCAACCTGAATGTTCACCGGCCCGGGCAAGCGATCGAGCAGCCGCAAATGGGACGCGGCAGGATTCGAAATCACCAGCAGTTCGAGCGGGGGCATGAAAGTAGGAAGATAACACGATAACATCGTGACTTGGCCGCTCACGAGCAACTTCGCGATCTCCCCGCGGTGGATCAGGTGCTTACGCGCCTGAGGCCGCTCGAGAAGCGTTTTCCGCGCAAGCTGATCGCGCAGGAGGTGCGGCGCGTGCTGGCGGCCATTCGCGAGGAGATTCGAAGCGGCCTGGATTTGGGCTCCGTGTCGGTTGACGAACGGGTGGAACGGAATTTGGCGAGCCTGGAAACGCCGTCGTTACGGCGCGTGATCAATGCAACCGGCGTGGTGCTGCACACGAATTTAGGCCGCGCTCCGCTGCCGAGGTTTGAGCCGTTGTGGGGTTATTCGAATCTGGAATACGATCTCACGCGGGGCGCGCGCGGTAAACGGGATGTGCACGCCGCGGATCTCCTGGAACGGCTGGTGGGCGCGCCTGGCATCGCCGTTAACAACAATGCAGCCGCTATTTACCTGGCCTTGAACGAACTGGCCGCTGGATTCGAAGTGGTGGTTTCGCGCGGCGAGCTGATCGAAATCGGCGACGGTTTTCGCATCCCCGAGATCATGCGGAGTTCCGGAGCGATGCTGCGCGAGGTGGGCACCACCAATCGCACCAACATTGAAGACTACCGCGAGGCTATCGGCGAGCGCACACGCGTTCTGCTGCGCGTGCATCCTAGTAATTTCCGGATGGAGGGGTTCACCGCCCGACCCGAACTGCGGGAATTGGCGGCGCTGGGCCGCGAGCGCGGGATTCCGGTGTATGAGGATCTGGGCAGCGGTTGCGTCGCGGATCTCCGCGCGTTCGGCGTCGATGAGCCGCTGGTGGCTGACAGCCTCCAGGCCGGCGCGAATCTGGTCTCGTTCAGCGGCGACAAGCTTTTGGGCGGCCCGCAGGCGGGAATCCTGGCGGGCGATCGGGATCTGGTTACCAGGCTGCGCCGCAATCCGATGTTCCGGGCGCTGCGCCTGGACAAGCTGATTTATCAGGCGCTCGAAACGACACTGCGCAATCTTGTGCTGGAGCGCTGGGACCAGATCCCGGCGTTGCGGATGATCCGCGCTTCGAGCGGCGAATTGCGGGATCGCGCGCAACATTTTGCCGGTAAGCTGGGCGATATAAGGGCGAAACTGGTCGAGGGCAGCTCCCTGATCGGCGGAGGCGCTACTCCTGAACAGCCGCTTCCGGCCTGGCTGATCGCGATTGATTGTGCGGACGTGGGGAAAGCCGAGCGGCGCTGCCGGGAGAATGACCCGCCGGTGATCGCGCGAATCGAGGAGGGCAGATTGATAGTCGATCTTCGAACCGTCCTGCCCGATGAGGAGGAAGAGCTCGTGTGCGCGCTGCGTGCGGCTTGCTCACAGCCCGGCTAGAAGCATCGCTAACAAAGCCGTGCGGTCCGCAATGCGGCCGATGAGAACGCTCTCGTTCGGAGCATGCGCGCCTTCGCCGACGGCGCCCAAACCATCCAGCGTAGGCATGCCCAGTGCAGCGGTGAAGTTGCCGTCGGAGGCGCCGCCGGTGGCCGACTCCTCGAGATCGACGCCCAGCTCCTTGGCGAAACCGCGCGCCATCTGGAACAGCTTGCCGATCGCCGGGGTCCGCTCCATGGGCGGGCGATTCAGGCCGCCCTCGACATGGACGGAGCAGCGCTTATCGACAGGGCGCAAGGCGTGGAATTTCCGGTCGAGAACAGCCGCGTCCCGAGCGCGCGCGATACGAATGTCCACTTCGGTATGGGCTTCCGCCGCGACCACGTTGGTGCGCGTGCCGCCGGCGATCACGCCCGGATTCACCGTAGTTCCGCGCTTCAATTGGGTGAATCCGGCGATTTTGTCGATCTGGTGCGCTAGCTCCAGGATTGCGCTGGCGCCATTCTGAAAATCCACTCCGGCGTGTGACGCGCGGCCCCGCACCGTGACGGTGTAATCGCCGACACCTTTGCGCGCGGTCTTGAGTTTTCCCTCGAGCCCCGTGCCGGGTTCGAGCACCAGCACCGCGGCGCTTCCTCGTGCGGCCTCTTCGGTTAACGGGCGGGACGAATCGCTACCCACCTCTTCATCGGAGTTCACCTGCAGGATTACACGACGCGCTACCGGCACGTCCAACTCGCGCAGGGCCTGCGCTGCGAAAAGCAAAAACACGATACCGGATTTCATGTCGTACACGCCGGGCCCCCACAAGCGGCCGGCCTTTTCCTTGAAAGGCATCCCGGCCAGCGTGCCCAATGGCCACACGGTGTCGGAGTGGCCCAACACCAGGATTGTGCCGTCTTTCTTCTTGCGCGGGCCGGGAAGCTGGAGCTCGCAGCGCAGGTGCCGCCCATAATGCCCGCCCGCGAGCGTCCGTACTTTGCCCAGGCCTTCGAATTTGGCGGCGAGGAGATCCACAAGACGATTGACGGACGGCGGATGGTCGCTCGGCGATTCGCATTCCACCAGCTCGCGAATCAACGCGATGATGGCAGATTGTTTCGAGCGGGCAAAAGCCAGAAATGGATGCATCGCCTGTTATAATAGCCACTTCGCATGCCGCTCCTCGATATCCAGGCCATTCGCGAGATCCTGCCGCATCGCTACCCGATGCTGCTGGTGGACGCCATCGTGGAGCTGGAAGAGGAACGAATCGTCGGAATCAAGAACGTCACCGTCAATGAGCCGTTCTTTGTCGGGCACTTTCCGGATTTTCCGGTGATGCCGGGCGTCCTAATCCTGGAAGCGATGGCCCAGGTGGCCGGCGTTCTGGTGCTCAAAAGCATCCCCGATCGAAAGAACAAACTGGTGCTGCTCGCCTCCGTGGAACAGGCGAAATTCCGGAAGCCCGTGCTTCCCGGCCATCAGCTGCGGATCGAGATGAAGGTCACCAAGCGTAAGGCCAGCGTCGCGAAGATGTACGGCCAGGCGACGGTGGACGGCATCCTGGTGGCGGAAGCCGAGCTGATGTGCAAGCTGGCGGATCGTGAGCCGTCGGGAGACGCAGCTATCGATTATGCGCCGCCCGTGCCCGTCGCCCCGGCCTCCTAAGCCAACTCATGGCGATTCATCCGACGGCCATCGTAGACTCCCAGAGCCGTATCGCCGAGAGCGCCGAAGTCGGACCGTATTGCGTCATCGGAGCGCATGTCGAAATCGGCGCGCGTACGCGGCTGATCGCGCATATTTATATCGAGGGCGTCACGTCCATCGGCGAGGACAACGTTTTCCATCCGTACTCGAGCATCGGCGTCGCGTCGCAGGACTTGAAGTACAAAGGCGAACCCTCCGAAACACATATCGGGAACCGCAACAAGATTCGCGAATTTGTCACGGTTCATCGCGGCACGGAAGGCGGAGGCCTGGTCACCGAAATCGGCGACGATACGCTAGTGATGGCCTACGCGCATATCGCGCACGACGTTCGGATCGGAAGCCACGCGATCATCTCTAACGGCGTAACCTTCGGAGGCCACGTGACGGTGGGGGATTGGGCGGTGATCGGCGCTTTCAGCGGCGTGCATCAATTCTGCCGGGTCGGCCGACACGCCATGATCGGCGGCTACAGTGTGATCACGCAGGATGTTCTGCCTTTTGCGCTGACGGTCAGCCCGCGAGAGACGAAGGTGTTCGGCCCCAATAAAACCGGCCTCGAGCGCCGAGGGTTCGACGCTCAGGCAATCGCCAATCTGCATAAAGCCTTTCGGATCCTTACCAAGTCCGGCTTGAACACCACACAGGCCGTGGATCGCATCTCGGCGGAAGTGGAGCTGGGTCCGGAGATCGAGGAATTGCTGGCCTTCATCGCGTCCTCCGAGCGTGGATTCGTGAAATGAGCAAATACGGCATGATCGCCGGCAACGGGCGTTTTCCGCTGCTGGCGCTCGAGACCGCGCGCAAGCTGGGCGACGATGTGGTCGCGATCGGAATCCGCGAAGAGGCTGCGCCTGAAATCGAACAATTGGCCGCCCGCTGCTATTGGATTTCGCTGGGCGAGCTTAGCCGGCTGATCGAGATTCTCAAGGAAGAGGGCATCACCGAAGTTATCCTGGCGGGCCAGGTGAAGCACGTCAGCATTTTTTCGACCATCCGCCCGGATTGGCGGCTGTTCAAGCTGCTGGCCTCGCTTAAGCAGAAGAACACCGACGCATTGATCGGCGGAGTGGCCAAGGTGCTGGCGGACGAAGGCATTCATCTGGCGGATTCCACTCTGCTGCTCAAGCCCCTGCTGGCCGGGGCCGGCGCGCTCACCAAACGAAAGCTGTCCGATGACGAAGAGCGTGATATCGCTTACGGGCGCAAGATCGCACACGCGCTGGCGGGCGTGGACGTCGGACAGAGCGTCGCCATTTGCGAGCGGGCCTGCGTGGCTGTCGAAGCCATGGAAGGAACCGACGCTATGCTCCGGCGCGCGGCTTCGCTGGCGAACGGAAAGCCGCTGCGCCTGGTGAAGTGCTCGCATCGCCGGGGACATTTGCTCTTCGACGTCCCAGTGGCCGGGCCGGGCACAATCGCGGTGATGCGGGAAACAGGAACCACCGCGCTGGCTGTGGACGCGGGACGCACGCTGTTGCTGGATCGGGAAGAAATGCTGAGCGCCGCCGACAAAGCTGAAATCGCAATCGTGGGCTACGAACCGGCTTGAAATATAATGGCTTCAAATGCATCGTTTTACGTTGTTGATATTAGCCGCCACGCTTATCGTCCAGGTTACGGCGGCGCAAACCGTTCCGGACGGCCGCGATCTGTTCCAAAAAAATTGCGCACTGTGCCACAATCCAGACGCCAGTAATCGGACTCCCACCGCGGAAGCGCTCAAACGCCTGCCCAATCAAGCTATTCTGATCGCGCTCGAAAGTGGCCCCATGAAGGCCCAGGGCGCGTCTCTGAGCCTGGCGCAGCGGCAGGCGATCGCCGATTTTATCTCACCCAAAACGTCGGGAGCATCGGAGACTGCGCATGAAAACATGTGCGAGGCCGGAGCCGCTCCGCTCTCCAATCTCAACGGCTGGAACGGCTGGGGCGTGGATCTGGTGAATAGCCGGATGCAAAGCCCCAAAGAGGGCGGGATTCGCGCCGAGGACGTTCCCAAATTGAAGGTCAAGTGGGCTTTTGGATTCCCGAATGTAACCAGCGTGTTCGGTCAGCCGACGGCGGTGGGCGGACGGCTTTTCTTCGGAAGCGGGCGCGGAGACGTTTACTCGCTGGATGCCAAAACGGGCTGCATGTATTGGAAGTTCGCCGCGGGCATACAGGTGCGGTCGCCAGTGACGGTGGCGCCGTATGGCAACGGTCAATACGCGGCCTACTTCGGAGACGGCCGCGCCACTGTGTACGCGCTTAATGCGCAGACCGGCGAACTGCTTTGGAAAACCAAGATCGACGATCATCCGCTGGCCGGAATCACCGGCAGCCCAAAAGTGTACGACGGCCGCGTCTACGTGGGCGTTCGCTCAGGGGCCGAAGAAATGATGGCGGCAAATCCGAAGTACCCTTGCTGCACTTTCCGCGGCAGCATGGCGGCGCTGGATGCGTCCACGGGCAAGCTCGCGTGGAAGACCTTCACCATTCCCGATCCACCCACCGTGACCAGAAAGAATTCGGCCGGCACTGACCTACATGGCCCATCCGGGTCGGCGGTATGGTCGTCTCCCACCATCGATGTCAAACGCAAGGCCATTTACGTGGGCACCGGCAACAATTATTCGGAGCCTTCCACGCGCTATTCCGATGCGGTGCTGGCTTTCGATCTCGACACCGGCTCCCTGCGATGGTCCAAACAAATGAATCCGGATGTCTGGAATTTCAGTTGTGAGCAGCCCGGCAAAGTGAGCTGCCCGCCGACGCCCGATCGCGACACCGACGTCGGAACATCGCCGATTCTGCGATCCATCGGCGGCGGGAAGGAGCTGCTGGTAGTGGGCCAGAAATCGGGCTTCATGTATGGACTGGACCCGGACCGGCGCGGCGAGATCGTTTGGAAGACCGAGCTCGGGAAGGGCGGCGCACTGGGCGGAATTCTGTGGGGCGTGTCGGCGGACGACGAAAAAGTCTACGTGCCATTGTCCGATGTCATCCCCGGGCCGGGTGGCGGGTTGTTCGCGCTGAAGATTGCGACCGGCGAGAAGGTCTGGTCTGTGATTCCGGCGCCGGATCCGCCGTGCAAGGGCAAAGCCGGATGCAGTCCGGCCCAGATGGCGCCGACGACTCTGATTCCCGGCGTGGTGTTTTCGGGTTCGATGGACGGCCATTTACGCGGTTATTCCACCAAAGATGGCACTGTGGTCTGGGATCTCGATACGCTGCGGGATTTCGATACCGTCAATGGCGTGAAGGCGCACGGAGGATCGTTGAACGCCACCGGACCGACCATCGCGGGCGGGATGATGTTTGTCGATTCCGGCTACAGCCAGCTCACCGGCATGGGCGGCAATGTGCTGCTCGCGCTAACCGTGGATGGAAAATAGTTAGAATTTCAACTCCTCGATGCGCGGCGGATTTTGGTCATAATCGCTGTAGCGAATCCATATCGGCCGCACGACGAAGTGAGTGATGCCGGGCCAGCTTAGGCGCGCCGGGCCGTCGGTCCAGGTCGCGAAGTAGACGGCTTGATAGCGTGCCAACTCCTCGCCCCGAGGTTCGCGTGCATCCCCTTCATATTGCACGGTGACTTCACCCTCCCATCCAATCGCGAACGAGCAGGCGGGATTGGACGTCAGGTTGCGATACTTACGCGAGCTCTTCACCGTGTCGAAGATGATCTCGAGGTCAGGAGAAACAGCGATTCCAACCAGCGCTGATTGCGGCGCGCCATCGGGGGAAATTGTACCTAGTACGCCCAGCTTTCGCCGCGCGATGAATTCGAATAGTTCCGTTTTTGTCATGAGCGCTCCCCTCCCTTACCCCCCTTGACACCTCGGCGACTTGGATATAGACTCGACTTACATTTTAAAGGGTGATTGTTCGTCTCATTTCGGTTATTACGGGACGAACCTAATGCATAGTCGTAAGCGGTCGCAGCCACGTGAGTGAACCTTAGGAGGTTTTTTTGCTGCGCATTTCGACGGGGATTGCTGATTTTTCTCGCGGGCATAGCTCGCTCCCTGCGCCATCCACCCACTCACGTTCAAAAAACGAATATCTAAACACAGGAGCCCGAGCCATGTTCAAACGTGCGTTAGCATGGATGCTTTGTCTTAGCCTTTTATTGATAACAGCGCTCTCCGTTTTTGCGCAAACCCCCACTGGCATCATTACAGGAAACGTCACGGACGAATCCGGCGCCGTCATCCCGAACGCCACGGTGACGATCATCAATAAAGCGACCAACGCGGCTCGGACACTGACCGCCAGCTCGGAGGGTCTCTTCAGCGCACCGTCGCTGGACGCCGGCGATTACGAGGTTCGCGTTGAAGTTCCCGGCTTTCGCACGACGGTGCGACCGGCGCAAGTGGAAGCCGGTACCACCACCACGGTAAACATGACCATGAGTCTCGGCACCACCACGGAAGTTGTCAACGTCGAAGGCGCCAGCGCGCAGATCAATTACGAGAGCAACGCGATACAAGGGAGTATCCTGCGCTCCACCATTCAGGATCTGCCGCTGAATGGCCGCAGCTACCTTCAACTGGCATCTCTCGAGCCCGGCGTGTCGCTGGTGGCCGCGTCGCCTTCGCAGTTTAACGGCGTCTTCACAGTCTCCATTCTCGGCGGTATTTCGGGACGGACCCGATCACGCTCGACGGCGGCAGCATAGACGCCAGCGTCGCGGGCGGGTCCCAGATGAAATTCTCGCAGGAAGTGGTGCAGGAGTTCCAGGTGCAGTCCATCAATTACGATCTTTCCACCGGCATCTCCAGCGTGGGCGCAATTAACGTCGTCACGCGCTCGGGCAGCAACGATTTTCATGGGAGCGCCTACTTCTTCTTCCGCGATCACAATATGGCGGCCTATCCCGGTCTGCCGCACCTGGCGGAATTTCCCAACCCTTTCTTCGCTCGCAGAAATCCGGGTTTCTGGCTGAGCGGACCTCTGATCAAGGACAAGCTATTCTTCTTCTTTAATTACGAGTATCAGAATCAGGTTCAAGCGGTGCTCCTCGATTCCAACACTCCTCAGTTCGCTTCGCTCAATGCGGCCTTTTCGAGTCCGTACCGTCTGAAAACGTTGAGTCTGCGTATGGACTATCATATTTCGGACCGCAACAGCCTTTTCGTCCGCTACTCGCACGACGGCAACAACACTTTCGGACCGGGGGGCGGGCCAGCGGAACCGTCCGCATGGGTGAACAACCTTAATTGGGCCGATCAGAGCATCGCCGGGCTGACCACCAGCATCACCCCAACACTGGTGAACGACGCGCGCTTTCAATACAACTACTGGTCGAACCACAACACGTTGGCGACTGACGCGCAATGCGTGTACCCCTGCGTGGGTGCGGGCGTGCCCACTGTTCTTGCATTCATCGGCTCCAACTTCGGCGCGGGCCAGTACGGGAATGCTCCCCAGATCACTTCGGCACGCCGGTTCGAGTTTATCGACAACCTGGCATGGCAAAAAGGCTCGCACCGCCTGCGGTTTGGCACAGACATAGAGCATTACTCCGCGCCGATCACCTGGGATTTCTGTCCCCAGTTCTGCACCGCCGCCCTGGCTGGAATCTTTCCGGCGACGGTGTCCAGTACCGCGGATATTCTGAATATGCCGGTGTTCAATCTGCCCGTGGGCATTTTCGAAGGCATCGGAGTGGGTTCTCCCAATTTCTCGGGACCTTATCATCATGACCAGGAGAACCAGAATCTGCGTCCCAAGATTTACTTCCAGGACACCTGGAAACTTCGGCCGAACCTGACCATTAACTACGGCATCGCTTGGGAGCACGAGACTGGTCTGTTCAACAGCGACCTGCCCACGCCGCAGCTCCTGGCTCCGATTTACGGGGCTAACAATCTCGGAGCTACGCCGACATACAAGAAGGAATGGCAGCCTGTAGTCGGCTTCGCCTGGAGCCCGGGAAAGAGCGGGAAGACCGTGATCCGCGGCGGCGCGGGTCTCTACTGGGAAACCAATTACTACTTCGAGAAATGGCGCGGGCAAGCCCTTTATGCTCCGCTGGGGAACAATCGAATCACACTCGATATCAATGCGCTTACCAACGTCTATCCCGGAATCTTCAATCTGGTTACCGGAGCGCCGCTTCCGATCGGCGCTCCGCTGCCGGATCTTGCGGTCACGAACATGACGATCGGCCAGGAAACGGCCATTTATAACCAGCAGATTGGCGCCCTGGACGCGAAGTTCGCCGGAACCGGGCAAACCGGTGGACCCATCACGGTCACGGGCCTGGATGTCGCCAAAACCGCCGTGGAGCTGTTTCCACCCAACTACGCGCTCGGCCGAAGCTACCAGAGCTCTTTGGGCGTCCAGCGCGACCTCGGCCACGACATGGTTCTAACGGCTGATTGGGCCCGCCGGCAGGGCGCGCACTTCAACCTCGAGGCGGACTTGGACGTGGATCATTTTAACGCCTACGCAAACGGCGTCCAGCAATCCATCATTCCAGTCTGCACGCTATCCCAACGCTACGTGCCCGGACAGGAATGCGTGCAAGGCCCCATCAACCAATGGACGCCGGAGGGCCGCTCTATATACGAAGGCTTGCTCGTCAAGCTGCAAAAGCGCTTCTCCCATCGCTATCAATTCATCGCATCGTACGCTTTCCAGAACCTGAATACCGATTACATTCCGTACAGCAGCGAGAACTACACGCTCTCCTACGGTCCCGGGCTGTCGCGCCATAATTTGAACGTCGCGGGAACGGTGAACTTGCCCTGGGGCTTCCAAATCACGGTGAACTCTTCGATTTTGAGCCGGACCCCAGTGGAGGCGGTCACCACCGGCGTGGACATGAGCGGAACCTATGAAGCCCCGGGCGGCAATGGCGTGCTGCCGGGTCTGGGCTTTAACTGCCTGGGAATTACCTGCGGCAAGTCGCAGCTACAGACTGCGGTCGCGGCTTGGAACACGAATTATGCGGGCAAGGCCTCCCCGAATGGTACGCCTAACCCGACCTACGTTCTCCCACCCGATTACCAGTTCGGCGACCCCACGTTCTCGCAGGATTTCCGCGTCACCAAGATATTCACTTATAAGGAACGGTACCGGCTCTTGGTTTTCGGCGAATTCTTCAACGCGTTCAACATTGCAAATCTAACCGGATATAACTTTACGTTGGATGCAATTGCCCACGGATGCACGTTGGCGGCGAACGGCTACAGCGTCACGCCGTCCTCGAGCTGCGATCAATCCTACACTTTCGGCCAGCCCACGCAGCGCGCCCTGCAAACCTTCGGTTCGGGTGGACCGCGCGCGATCCAGGTCGGCGCGCGTTTTTCGTTCTAAGGTGGATAGCATGGGTGGTTTTTCCCGGCGCGATTTTCTCGGCGCGGCTGCCGCGGCCGGATCTTCAGTATTGCTTCGCGCCGGAGATGGCGCGCCGGACCGCAAACTTGAGGGGATATTTCCCATCGTGCAAACCCCTTTCATGGACTCCGGGGCGCTCGATACAGGCACGCTGGCCCGTGAAGTGCAGTTTCTCAAGCGAGCCGGCGTCCAGGGCTTGACCTGGCCCCAAAACGCGAGCGAATACTCCGTCTTGAGTTACGGCGAAAGGCTGGCCGGCGCCGAAACGATCGTGCGCGCGAATCTAGCTCTGGACTCGAAGACGCGGCCGGCTGTCGTGATCGGCGTCCAAGCCCCGGAAACCGAGACCGCCGTGAGGTACGCGCGGCACGCCGAAAAAATCGGCGCGGACGCAATCATCGCCATTCCGTTAAACGGAGGCAAGGACGAAGCCCGGCAGATGGAATACTACTCGGCCATCGGCAATGCATGCAGCCGCCCGCTGATCGTCCAGACCTTGGGCCCGATGAGCGTGGATCTGGTGCTGCGGATGGCCGAACGGATCCCCACGCTGCGCTATGCCAAGGACGAGGCCGGCGTCACACTCCCCCGCCTGACGGAATATTCTAAGCACGGGCAGATCCTGCGCGGCGTTTTCACCGGCAAGCATGGCCCGACATTTCTCGACGACCTGGCGCGCGGAGCCGTCGGCAACATGCCGGCCGCTGGTTTTGCCGACCTGTACGTCGCCACCTGGCAGGCCTGGACCAGCGGCAAGCGCGAGGAAGCCATGGATATGTTCAGCAAGACGCTGCTGCTCATCGCCGACGCCCAGGCCTACGGTATTGCGGGCCAGAAGTACATTCTTCAGTTGCGCGGCGTTTTCCCTAACAGCAGGTGCCGCGCGGAAGCGGGCGCCACCAGCGTATTCGACGATAACGCCAAAGAGGCGATTCGACGTACGGTCACTTACGCCCGGCGCTGGTTCAAGGCTTAAGCAAACAGGGCCTTCCATTTCTCGCGCACATAGATTGGGAATGCCCGCAGTAGCAGTTCGCGTTTGAACTCGCTATACGACGACGCTCCGGTGGCATAGCGGGCCAGCAGGTCGGCCAGCGCGGGATTGCGGCTGGCGGCCGAAACCAGGCGGTCGACGCGTCCTGGGTCGGCGAGCAGCAGCCGCTGGATGTGGACGCTCTTTCGAAGCTCCTCGCCGATCTCGCGCGTCCAAGCCCGGTCGTAGCTCGAGAGCTGATCGCGGCCGGCATCGCCCGCCTTCACCGCTTCAATGGCGGATCGTGCGGCCAGCTCGCCGCTGACCATTGCGTAGTAGATGCCCTCCGCCGTGAACGCGTTCACAAATCCTCCGGCGTCGCCAGCGAGCAAAACGCGATCAGTGGAGGTTCGCGCGAGCGGCCCACCGATCGGCAACGGAAAAGCGCGAAAGTTCGCTCGATTGGATTTCCCGGCGATCACCCCTTTCGAGGTCAGTTCCTCGACGAACGCCTGGTGATATGAGTACTGCCTGCCGCGCAGCTCGGAAAGATAGTAGTCCAATTTGAATCCAACGCCCAGGTTGAGGTGCTGGGCCTTTGGAAAAACGTAGCCGTAACCATATTGGCCTTGAATCCGGTAGTAAATGTACATCCGATCGGCATCGCTCGAAGCCAGCTCCTGGCTGGGCGTCTCTTCCATCATGTCGATCGCGTATTCGTTCTGAATTCCACCGCTGCGCAGCCGGGAGAAGCGAGCCACCACGCTGTTAGCGCCATCGCAGCCGAGAACCAGGCGACACTTGTATTCGCGCTGCTCGCCGGCTACATCCGCCGTCACAATCGCGAAGGCGGCATTGTCAGTGATGTTTCGCACTAACGCCGGCGCGTGACACTCAACATGTTGTCGCGCGATAGAGAGCAGCAGTTGGTCGAACTCCAAACGCCGGATCATCAAGTAAAGCCGCTCCGGCGATTCGTAGTCAACCGCCATTCCTGCCGGAGATTCGAAATAGACCTTCGAGATCCACTTGGTAGGGATTGCTCGGAGCGCGCTTTCGAGATACGGAAACCGTTCGATAACACGCGCGCTGATGCCGCCTCCGCAGGGCTTGTCTCGCGGAAAAGCGTTTTTGTCGAGCACGAGCGTGGATATGCCGGCTTCGCCCAATACTTTTGCGGCGGTCGCGCCGGCTGGGCCCCCGCCCACCACGATGACATCGAAGTATGTCCGGATAGCTTCCAGGTTAGCGAAGCGCGGCTTACACCGGGAAGAATCTCCGCAAAGGCACGAAGAAAGTTTGGACGAAATCGACCCCCGCTTCGGTGGCCGCATCCACGCGTCCGTCAGTCACCCGCGTCACCACCCGCACGAGGGCTGTGTCGGTTCGGTTGTAACGCAGCGCGTCCCATGCGACGAACGCCGCAGCTTTGTATTCGCTCGCGACCACGCGACCGCGCGACTGATACCAGTACAACACCACCGCTTTTTCATCCCCCTTGGTGACGACGTAGCGATTGATTTCGAGCGGTTCGGCGTGGCCAGCGACGCTCACCCGTATGGTGTCCGAATTCGTCCAAATCCAGCCCGATCCGGGCAGGCAATTTTTCGGCGAATGCGGCGTCTGGCCGGAGCGCTGCGATTTGAAGTACGCCACGAAGAGATTCACGTCCTCGGCCTGGGACCGGCTATAGTCTCGCGTAAGATAGTCGTCAGCTCGAAGAACATCCCTGGTCTCGGGATCCATGGCGAGCTGCCGGACCATTCGCCACGCGCCGAGATCGCTCGGAAATTGATCCAGCGGCTTCGATAGTGGAACGGGTTCCGGCCGCGACAGACCGTAATATGCAAACGCCTGCGAGATCAGCAGCGCGCTTAGAAAATACTTCGGCATCGATTCACCAAGCGATGGAACCCAACCAGCAGCAACAGCGCCACCATGAACAGCACCCATCCCTGCAGAACGTGCAGGAAGCCTTGCGCCAGGTCGGTGCGATATTCACCGATCAATCCGGTCAAAGCGACGCGGATCGCGTTCGCCGCAATAGCGATGGGTATGGTAGAGGCAAGCAGCAGCCAGCGCATCCATGGCCTGCGGTCAAAGAAATATCCGTAAACCAGCGCCAGAAAGCCCAGCGACAAAAGCGAACGGATCCCGCTGCAGGCCTCCACCACCGAAAGGCGCTGGCTCGCCAGCTCCAGCACGTTGCCGTCGCGAAGCACGGGAATGCCTGCTGAGCTCAGCACCGTTTCGGCCACGCCGGACGCGAACAACTGCAGCGGCAGCGTGATGCGGGCGTAGAGGATGGCCGGAATTGGAAACAGAAACAGCAGCAGAAAAAGAGGGAAGGCCAGGATCCTTAGAACTCGCGTGCCGCCGAGAAAGAGCACGACGCCGGTGAGCGAAATCAGGAAAGCCGTCTGACTGATAAACGATTGAGCCGCGAGCGTTCCGAGCAGCGCTTGCAGCGCTCCCCATCCCACCAGCACAAGTCCCCAATAGTTCGGCGACGGCGTAGCCGCCGTCCACTCGGGTCGACGGCGCCAGGCGATGTACCCGGCCACCAGCGGCACGAAAAAGCCGTGGCTCATGTCTTCGTCGCTGGCCCACTGTTTTCCTAATCCGTACAGCAGCGGCGCGTAGCAGACCATCAGGAGAACACCGAACCACAGTAGCGTGGTCCAGGGAAGCCGCGTTTTGGTAGGAACCGAGTCGCTTTCGGAAACCGCGAGGGTCGCCATGCCGTCCCACTTTCCAAGCTGAGACGACGCTCATTCGCGCCGAGCCGCATGCCGAGGACCCAGGCAGACTAAAATAGATTTGTGACTCTGTTGCGCTGGTTTGTCCCCCTGATTGTAGCATTCCAGCTCTTTTCCCAGACCCCGATTTTTCCGCTGCGGGACGTGCGCGCGGGCCAGCGCGGGATCGGCAAAACGGTATTTTCCGGAAATAAAGTCGAGGAATTTCAGGTAGAGATCCTGGGCGTGCTGGAAAATGTAGGCCCCAAGCAGTCCGTGATTCTCGCGCGCCTCTCCGGGGGCCCGCTTGGGAAAACCGGCGTCATGCAAGGTATGAGCGGCAGCCCGGTATATATCAACGGGCGTTTGCTTGGAGCCGTCGCGCTGGCGTTCAACTTCGCCACGGAGCCCATCGCCGGCATCCGGCCCATCGAGGAAATGCGCGCCATTACGCCGCCGGCCGATAAAAAACCGGCGGATACCCGGGCATCTAGGCGAGACATTCCACTCGCGCCTGCGGCAGCGGGAATCGAATCCGGGGCGAGCTTGATGGAAATCGCCACGCCGGTGTCTTTCAGCGGCTTCACTTCGGGTACTCTGGAACATTTCACTCCCGAACTGAAGAAACTGGGGCTGGAGCCTCGCCAGGGTGTTTCGAGCGGCGCGAAGCTTCCTTCCAAATTAGGGAATCCCGCGCAACTGCATCCGGGCGACATGATCGCGGTGGAGCTGCTGTCCGGCGACTATTCGATCGGCGCGGAAGGAACGGTTACCGACGTGGACGCCAACCGAGTCTATGCTTTCGGGCATCGCTTCATGGCGGTGGGGAACACGGAGCTGCCTTTTGCGCGCGCGGAGGTTCTGACGCTGCTGCCAAATCTCGCCGCGTCGTTCAAGATTTCCTCACCGCTCGAATGGATGGGCACCATAACGGAAGATCGCAGCACCAGCATTTATGGCGAGCTGGGGCGCAAAGCGGACACCGTTCCGCTCGAAATTACGCTGAAAGACGGACGCCGCGCGCCACTGGCTTATCACATGCAAATGGTGCAGGATCGCGTCCTTACGCCATTCATCATTCAGATGGCGGTGTATTCCGCGATCGACGCCACGGAGCGGACGCTCGGCTTGGGCAGCTACTCGCTGCGCGGCGCGGTGGAGTTCCAACGCGGCATTCCTCCCTTGAAGCTCGACAATTCGTATGCGGGGGATTTCAACGTTCCGGCGCAGGCCTCGTTCGGCGTGGCATCGCCCCTGGCATCCATCATGAACGCAGGCTTCGACGCGCTGAAGATCAAGGGCGTCAATCTGGCGATCGAGGCTTCGGAGCGAAAGCGGCTGCTGCAGATCGATCAAGTCACGGCTTCGCGCAAAGATGTTCATCCAGGCGAGTCGGTTGATTTGACTGTCACCCTGACCGGCGAGAATGGCCTTGAAGAGTTGAAGACCGTCAAATATAGCGTGCCCATCGGCGCGCCCGCTGGCACGTTGAACTTCACCGCGGCCGACGCCGGCTATTCGAACGCGCTCGACTACCAGCAGATCGCATCCAGCGCTCCCCGCTCCGCCACCCAGCTGGTCTCGTTCTTGAACAATCTGCGGCCCAACACCAACGCGTATGTGCGGGTATGGCGAACCGATCCAGCGTTCCAGGTGCAAGACCGGGATCTGCCGGATCCGCCGGCTTCGGTTGGGCTGATCCTGGCCCACGCGCAGGCGGCGCAGGGTGGGTGGTTTCCACGCGGCTCCAAGATCGATGAACTGCAGATTCAAACCGGCGACGTGGTGGTGACCGGATCGAAAACCGTTTCCGTGGAAGTGAAGGAATGAGAGCCGCGGCATTCTGCGCGTGGGCGTTCGCGCTGGGCTGTCTGCAAGCGGCCACTACAACCACCTGGGAGCTGAACACCTACCAGGACCTGCTCAAGGGACGCTTCGATGGAGTCTCGCTCGATCGGGATGGCCGATTGCGCCTCGCGCCCCGGCTCGACACCCTATTCACGTCGGGCCAGCCCGCCATTTGGAGCATTGCGCAGGGCCCGGATGGATCGGTGTATGCGGGCACCGGGCATCGAGGGCGCGTGTATCGCGTGACCCCAAGCGGAGCGAATACGCTGGTTTGGACCGCCGATGAGCCGGAAGTTTTCGCCGTCGCGGTGGATCCGAACGGCGTCGTTTACGCGGCGAGTTCTCCCGACGGCAAGGTTTATCGCATCAGCCAAGGAAAGGCCGCGGAGTTTTTCGCTCCCAAGGCGAAATATATCTGGTCGCTTGCGTTCGCACCCGACGGCAGTCTTTTAGTCGGCACCGGCGATCCTGGAAATGTCTACCGGGTGGACAAGTCCGGCAAATCGGAACTGTATTATGAAACCGGCCAGTCGCATGTCACGGCGCTGGCCTTTGACTCGCATGAAAACCTGCTGGCGGGAACGGAACCGAATGGCATACTGTATCGCATCAGCGCCAAGGACAAGGCGTTCGTCTTGTACGACGCCAGTCTGCCGGAAATTCGTTCCATCGTGCCGATGCCCGACGGAACCATTTACGCGGCGGCGCTGGGTGGCTCCATCGCCAATCGCAGCGGACCTTTGGCGCCCGGGATTATGTCGCCGATGAGCATCACCGTGACTGCCCCGGCGACGACCGTCACGGTGTCGGATTCGACCTCGGACTCGAACGCGCAAGCCGGCGGCGATATCAAACCCAACGTGTCGAAGCCAGCCGTATCCTTGGCCCAACCGGCTGCCGCGGCGACTAGCCCGTTGACTGAGATTCCGGGCGTCGAAAAATCCGCCGTTTACAAAATCAATCCCGACGCGACGGTGGAAACCTTATGGAGTTCCAAGGACGAAAACATTTATGGAATGGTCGTGGAACCGAATGGCTCAGTGGTTTTCGCCACCGACGAGCAAGGCCGGGTGTACCGTCTAACCGCGGATCGCAAGGCCACGCTGGTAGTCCAGACGAACGAAGGCGAAACCACGCGGTTGCTCGAAGACTCGAGAGGCCTGGTGGCCGCGACCGGGGATATGGGGAAGCTTTTCCGCCTGGGTGAATCGCAAGGCGCAAGCGGAACGTATGAGTCGCCCGTGCATGACTCGGGCACGGTGGCTCGTTGGGGCCGCATCACCTGGCGCGACGAGGGCGGTAAGGTCAGCTTCTCCACGCGCTCGGGCAATTCCGCGCGGCCGGACAAAACCTGGAGCGATTGGTCGAAGCCGCTGACCGATCCCAAGGATTCCGTGATCTCCAGTCCCAACGCGCGCTACCTGCAATGGCGCGCCGAATTGACCGGGCCCGGCGCGCTGGTCGAAAGCGTACGCGTGTTTTATCTTCCGCAAAACAACGCTCCCATCGTGCGTAGCATCAATGTCACTTCGCAAGCGCCCAGCGCGGCCGCGCAAAAGAGCGGATCGAATTCCACCAGCTCCGCGGCTTACAGCATCACGGTGACGGACACGGGAGAAACGTCCACGCCGGCGGGAACGCCGACGCAGACGCTGGCGCATAGCGGCGGTTCGCAGATCCAGGTGACCTGGCAGGCCGACGATCCGGATAACGATCGGCTGGTCTATCAGGTTTACTTTCGGGGCGAGGAGGAGACCGCGTGGAAGCTGCTGAAGTCGAACGTCTTCGATAATTCACTTCTGCTGGATGGCGATGTGCTGGCCGACGGCCGCTACTATTTTCGCGTAGTGGCATCGGACCTGCCGTCGAACGACGCCAAAGCCGCACGGGAGTCCGAGCTCGTGAGCTCGCCGGTTTTGATCGACAATACGCCGCCCGCCGTGACTCTGAGTCCGCCCCGCCGCGCGAACGCGCACGTTGAAGTGGATGCCGATGCCGTGGATCAAACTTCCGCGCTGCGGCGCTGCGAGTATTCGATCGACGCTGGTCCCTGGATTCCAGTGGAAGCCGCGGACGGCGTGACGGACTCCCCCCGCGAGCAATTCCACATCGTGATCGACAAGCTGCCCCCGGGCGAGCATCTGCTGGTGGTGCGGGTTTACGACAGCGCCAACAACGCTGGCCTTGCGAAGGTGGTTATTCGATAGCCCGCGACGCATCGAATGTTACGATAGCGTTCGATGCCCATTTACCAGGCGATCGTGCTCGCGGTGATCCAGGCGTTCACCGAATTTCTGCCCATCAGCAGCCAGGCGCACCTATGGTTTGTTCCCTGGCTGCTGGGCTGGAAGGATCCGGGCCTCACGTTCGATGTCGCGCTGCATGCCGGAACGCTGGTGGCGGTGCTCATCTACTTCTTTCGTGATTGGATGCAGATCATCGCACACGGTTTCGGCATGGACGTGGGCACCGATCTGGAATTGCGGCGCAACCGGGCGCTGCTCTGGCTCTTGGCCGTCGCTTCCATTCCTGCCGGAGTGGCCGGTTTGTTGTTCGAGAAGAAAGCCGACACTTGGAGAAATCCCTACTTGATCGGCGGGATGCTGATCGGGGTCGGCATTCTGATGTGGATGGCCGAGCGGCAATCGAGAGGCGACAAATCCATCGATAAGATCGGCTGGGCCGACAGCTTATGGATCGGCGTGTCTCAGGCCGTCGCGCTGATCCCGGGCACATCTCGCAGCGGTATCACCATCACCACCGGATTGTTCCGCGGCCTGGACCGCGCTACCGCGGCTCGATTCTCGTTTCTTCTTTCGACGCCCGTGATCGCGGGCGCTGTGCTGAAGAAGCTGTGGGATGTCCACAAAGAGGGCGGCTTCGCGCCCGACATGCGCATGCCGTTTGCGGTGGGCACCGCGGTGAGCGGAGTGCTTGGGGCGCTCGTCATCGCCGTGTTCCTGCGCTACCTCCGACGGAACAGTTTGATGGCGTTCGTGTACTATCGAATCGTTTTTGGCATAATAGTAATCGCTCTTGCTGCTTTTGTCCGCGTCGGCGCGGAATGAGGATCTTAGGCCCCACTCGCTTCGAAAGATTGAACGAAGCCTGCGGATTAGTGTTTCTAACCGCGGGATTGTTCTTCACACTGTGTCTTATTTCGTATCATCCTCAAGATCCATCCTGGAACTCGATCTCCGGATCCACGCACGCTCATAACCTGATCGGTTTCGCCGGTTCCTACACGGCCGACCTTTGTTTTCAGATGCTGGGTGTCGGGGCATTGGGCATTCCGGTGCTGCTTTGGACGCTGGCCTGGAAGTGGATTCGCTCGGACGAAATCAAGTCCGGGACCATCAAAATAATCGGGGCGGCAAGTCTTTTTCTTAGCCTCTCGACCTTGCTTTCGCTCGGTCCGGCATGGTGGCCCTGGGGCGGTTCCTTTTCAGCGGGTGGAATGCTCGGCATGCT
The DNA here is from genome assembly GCA_963786745.1 of Terriglobia bacterium. GTDB lineage: Bacteria > Acidobacteriota > Terriglobia > Bryobacterales > Bryobacteraceae > Palsa-89. The sequence continues at coordinate 279,104 of CAWBAE010000002.1, forward strand.
GCTGGCCGATGCTTTGCGATCCCGGCTCAATCTGGCGGGCGCGATGTTGTTAAGCATCGTTTCGCTGATTCTTTCGTTCTATTTGATTTCCACATTCTCGATGACGGTGGTCGGGCGCTGGCTGGCGGTGCCCTTGCGCTACGCCGCCGCAATGGGCGCGCGCTGGAATGAGTGGCGGGCCCAGCGGCAGCAGGCCGCGATGGAACGGGCGCAATTGCGCGCGGAGCGAATCGCGGCGGCGCGCGCTGAAGAGCGGGCTGAAGAATTGGCCCGATCCGAAGAAGAGGCGCGCTTCCGTTCCGCCGAGCACGAAGAACAAGAGAGGGCGCGGGCCATCCCCATCATGGATCCGGAACTGCCTGCGCCGATGGAACCCACACCCGTCGCCGACGTTGACATTCCGATCCACGCACTGGAAATCGAGCCGGCTTCCCCGGAGCCTGCCCCCGTGGCCGAGGCGATGTCCATGGCCGCGGCGGCGGGAGCTTCACCGGAGCCGCTCCGCCGGCGCGTGGTCAAGCCTCCAGCGCCCGAGATCACCGAGCATCCCGAATATCGCCTTCCCGCCACCGACCTGCTGAATGAAATTCCCGGGCGCAGCGCTTACGATTCGGCGGAGCTGAAAGAAATCGCGGCGCGCATCAAGGCCAAGTTCGAGGAATTCAATGTGCGCGGCGCGGTGGTGCAAATCAATCCGGGCCCGGTGGTGACCACATTCGAATTCAAGCCCGAAGCGGGCATCAAATACAGCCGCATCATTACGCTCACCGAGGATCTATGCCTGGGTCTGCAAGCCGAATCCATTTTGATCGAGCGCATTCCGGGCAAGCCGACTATTGGCATCGAAGTTCCCAACAGCCGTCGCGAACTGATCAGCCTGAGGCAGATCCTGGAATCGGAGGAATTCTCGGCATCGAATTCGCACATGACCATGTGCCTGGGCAAAGATATCAGCGGCCGGATCAAGGTGGCGGCCCTCGAATCCATGCCCCACCTGCTGATCGCCGGATCCACCGGCGCCGGCAAAAGCGTGATGCTCAATTCGATGATCATGTCGATTTTGTACAAAGCCACGCCCGACGATGTGCGCATGATCCTGGTGGATCCCAAGCGCCTGGAGATGGGATTGTACGAAGGCATTCCGCACCTGCTCACGCCGGTAATCACGGACGCCAAAAAGGCCACCAACGCGCTGCGCAACGCCGTGCTCGAGATGGAGCGGCGGCTGAAGCTGCTGGCCGCGCAAGGCGTCCGCAATATCGATCAATACAATCGCAAAGTGCGGCAACTCATGAACGAGCCGCGCAGCTTGTTCGACGACGAGGAGGCCGAGCAGGACGACCTGCGGCCGCTGCCTTATATTCTGATTCTGATCGACGAGTTGGCCGACCTCATGATGGTGGAGCGCGGTAATGTGGAAGAAGCGGTGACGCGTCTCGCGCAGATGGCGCGCGCGGTGGGAATGCACTTGGTGCTGGCCACGCAGCGGCCCAGCGTGGATGTGATCACTGGCTTGATCAAGGCGAACTTTCCGTCGCGCATCAGTTTTCGCGTGGCAACGCGCGTGGATTCCCGCACCGTTCTGGACGTTATGGGCGCGGAGCATCTGCTGGGAAAAGGCGACATGTTGTTCCTGCCGCCGGGATCGTCGCGGCTCACCCGCGTGCACGGCGCGTTTGTCACCGAGACTGAAATCAATCGCGTAGTGGAGTTCTGGAAGAACCAGGCCCGGCCCGATTACGATCAGACGTTCTTGCTCGCGCCGCCAGCTGAAAACGAAGGCGACGAGGGAACGGAATTCGAGGGTTCTGACGATCCTGCTTATACCGACGCCGTACGCGTGGTGCTGGAGATGGGCAAAGCTTCCACTTCAACGCTGCAGCGCCGGTTGCGATTGGGATACGGCCGCGCCGCCCGGATTCTCGACATGATGCAGCGCGAAGGCATCATCGGCCCGCCCGATGGCAGCAAACCGCGCGAGGTGTTGAAGCGCCCGGACTGGCTGGAAGAGGTCGAGAACCAGCTCCGCTAAAAGCAACGCTACACTGTAATTACAGGTGTCTACCAGTACCAGTCTGTCCGAAACCGTCCTGTCTCTTGGCAAAAAGGCCGAGGAGAGCATCGCTTTCCGCGTGCTCGCAGCCATCAGCTTTTGCCATCTGCTGAACGACCTGATGCAGTCCATCGTTCCGGCGGTGTATCCGATTTTGAAGACTTCCTATCACTTGGATTTCGGCCAGATCGGGTTGATCACGCTGACCGTGCAGCTCACCGCATCGCTGCTGCAGCCCCTGGTGGGTTTGTACGCCGACCGGCGCCCGGCTCCGTATTCGCTCGCAATCGGAATGGGTTTTACGTTCATCGGATTGCTGCTGCTCGCGAAAGCTCCCAGCTATCCGGCCATTCTGGTGGCAGTGGGGATGGTGGGCGTCGGATCGTCGGTGTTCCATCCCGAATCGTCGCGCGTAGCCCGCATGGCGTCGGGCGGCCAGCATGGCCTGGCGCAATCGCTGTTTCAGGTGGGCGGTAACGCGGGCACGTCGCTTGGACCGCTGCTGGCGGCCTTCGTCGTGCTGCGGCGCGGGCAGGGCAGCATCGCCTGGTTTTCGATCGCCGCGCTGGTCGCCATGATCGTGCTGGTGCGGGTGGGGGCCTGGTACAAGGAGCATCGCCTGACTCGCGGCAGCCTAAAACCCCGCACAGCGGCGGATGGCGCGCATCCGTCTTCGAAGCGTGTGACGATGGCGATCGCGATCCTGGTGGCGCTCACGTTCTCGAAGTTCGTCTACATGTCGAGCTTGGGCAGCTACTACATTTTCTTCCTGATCAGCCGGTTCCATCTATCGGTGCAGAACGCGCAGATTCATCTGTTCGTTTTTCTCGCGGCTGTGGCGGCGGGAACCATCGCGGGAGGCCCCATAGGCGATCGGATCGGCCGGAAACACGTGATCTGGTGGTCCATCCTGGGCATCCTGCCGTTCACCTTGCTGCTGCCGTACGCCAGTCTCTTCTGGACCCTCCCGCTCACCATCGTGATCGGCTTGCTGCTGGCCTCGGCCTTTCCGGCCATCATCGTGTACGCACAAGAACTGGTTCCGGGTAAGGTTGGGATGGTTTCGGGCCTGTTCTTCGGCCTGGCTTTCGGCATGGCCGGGTTAGGCGCAGCGATGCTGGGCCGATTGGCGGATGCCACCAGCATCCAGTATGTCTACCGAGTGTGCTCGTTCCTGCCCGCCATTGGACTGCTCACCGCGTTTCTCCCCGATATGGAACCGTCCACGCGCTCGCGGTAAGGAATTGGGAACGCTCCCGGATCGGATTCTCCGATGAATGAAAACGTGACCGAGCTCTTCCAAAGATACCGGCAATGTCTGCGTGAAATCTGGAACACTCACTTCTGGCAACACTCGAAACTGCGGAATTGGGATTCGGTAACAGTTTTCGAAAGATTGAAACCATCTATATTTCAAGCGCTCGTTCTATCGAACTTGGCTGAAGGATGCGCCTGCGAGGAGGCCCCACCCCAGGGTAGTTTCCTGGTCGTGCCGAACGTGCCGGATAATCGCGGGAATCGACTAGCGACCCATGTCGTAGTCACGAAACCGGAGGGAGGAGGCCGGTCATGGTCGGAAGAGTTGCTGTCACTTGGCGCCTCAGATGCGACTCTCCGCTTTGTGGATGTCTTCGACTGGTCGATGATGGGATACGTTGATTTGCGTTACTACGTGGCGGAAATCTCGGACTTCGCAGCCCGCCCAGACTTGAACGGCCAAGAAATACTTATCGACGTCTGCCAAGCAGATATATTTTGGACGAAGCCGATCCCGCCTACCCGTTAGCGGGATTCAGCTGATTCGCGGTAATGGGCGGGATGTCCTTCGGCATCACAATCCACGCGACTATGTAGCCGGCGACGCCGAGCAAAGGTATCGGGCATAGCGCCAGAGCGACCCAAATGATCCGCATCAGCGTAACGTCCATGCCGAAGTAGTGCGCGAAGCCCGCGCAAACGCCCGCGATCTTACCTTCCTGCGGGAAACGCACCAATCGCTCCGGTCGCGCCGGTCCGGACGAGGCGCGTCCGGTTGAGCTTCCGCATTCGTGGCAGAACTTGACCCCGTCATTGAGCTCGGTACCGCATCTGGTGCAGAACATGGACGTTCACCTCTGTCTATCAAAACGAACCCAGACGGCTATTTGTTCCGTTCGGACACGGGCGATATCTTGCCCAAAATCATGGATTTACGCGCACCCGTCGCCGAGGGCAGATTCCCGGGAAGGCCCTGCTCGGTCTGGTAAGCCAGCACGGCGAACAGGATCGCTTCCTTCGAATCCACGCCGATGCCGAACTCCGTGGAAGTTGTCACGCGCGGTCGCAGCGCGGCGCGTAATCGCTCCATCAAGAAACGGTTGTGGGCGCCGCCGCCGGATGCGATGACTTCGCGGGTGTCCGGATAACGCTTCACTGCGAGCGCGATGCTTCGAACAGTCAGATCGGCGGCGGTGGCAACGTCGATGCCGGTGGTGCGTAGGAAATCCGCGCCGTATTGCTCCCGACCGCAGGACTTCGGCGGATCGCGGCGATAGTACGGATCTGCCAGTAGCTTCTCCAGCAGCGCTTCATTGACGCGGCCGGCGCGGGCACGTTCGCCGTCCCGGTCAAATGGCGGCACGAGAGCGTCCATCAGGATATTGCCCGGGCCGGTGTCAAACGCCACGACATCTTCTGCGCGGCCTCCAGCCGGTATCACGGTCACGTTCGCGATCCCGCCGATGTTCAGCGCGATTCGCGCGATCTGCGGGTGACGGAAGAGCTGGTAATCGAGAAACGGAACCAGCGGCGCGCCTTTTCCGCCGGCCGCCATATCCGCCGGACGAAAATCGGTGATGGTCCGGATGCCGGTTCGCGCGGCGATGACAGCGCCCTCGCCGATCTGCATCGTACTCGCGATTTTGTGTCCCAGAAAATCCACAGGCTCCCCTTCGTGGAAAATCGTCTGGCCGTGCGAGCCGATCAGTTCGATGGAATCGAGTGGAACGGGAACTTGCCGAAGTGCTTCGGCGAACAGTTCGCCCAACAAAAAATTGAGCCGCGCGATGGTGGCGGTGTGGGTAGCGGCATTCGAAACCGAAAGGATCGCTTCGCGGACTTCGGACGCATAAGGAACCGTGACAGTGGCGACAACATGGATACTTTCGCCGATGTCCACCACCGCAACATCGATGCCATCCACCGAGGTTCCGCTGATCAGACCCGCCACTCTCACAGGCGCTTCAGCTCTTTCTGCAGCTCGTTCAACAATTGAAGAGCTTCGATGGGGCGCAGTTCATCCAGCTTTAAATTGCGAATGCGATCGGCCATCTGATGGTTCACCGGCTCGAACAACTGGATCTGCATGGGGCCGGGGGCGCGCGGCGTGAGTTCTTCGGTGACGGCCTGTTCGGAGCGTTCATGCAGCGCCAGAATTTCGCGCGCGCGCTCGATCACCGAAATGGGCAAGCCCGCGAGGCGCGCCACTTCGATTCCGTAGCTTCGATCGGCGCGGCCCGGTTCCACCTTGCGCAGGAAGATCACTTGATCGCCTGCCTCTTTCACCGAGACGTGCAGGTTGCGAACGCCGGGAAGCTGATCCGCCAGCTCGGTGAGCTCGTGATAATGCGTGGCGAAGAGCGTGCGGGCGTGGATGCGCTCATGGATGTGCTCGATCACGGCCCACGCGAGGGCCAATCCGTCGTAGGTCGCCGTTCCGCGCCCAATTTCGTCGAGAACCACAAGGCTGCGCGACGTGGCGGTGTTGAGGATCACCGCCGTCTCGGTCATTTCCACCATGAAAGTGGAGCGGCCGCGCGCCAGATTGTCGGCCGCCCCGATGCGTGTAAAGACGCGGTCGACAATGGAAAGCGTCGCGGAATCGGCGGGCACGAACGAACCCATCTGCGCAAGAATCGCGATCACCGCCGCCTGACGCAGATAAGTGGACTTTCCGCCCATGTTCGGACCGGTGAGCAGCAGGATGAATTGCGCCGCAGCGTCGAAGTAAAGATCGTTGGGGATAAAACGCAGCGCGTCTCTTTCGGCCAGCTTTTCGATCACCGGATGCCGACCCGCGACGACACGAATTTCGCCGGAACCCGAAAAACCCGGGCGAACATAGCGGTTCTCAGCGGAGATGTGAGCCAGCGCGCACGTTACATCCAGCTCCGCGACGGCGGCGGCGGTCTGACGGATTCGCGTGGCATGCTCGGCGGCAAAAAGGCGAAGCCGCTGGAAGATTTCTCGCTCCATGCCGAGCATCTTCTCTTCGGCGTCCAGAATCTTGCTCTCGAGTTCCTTCAATTCCCCGGTCGTGAAACGCTCGGCGTTCACCAGCGTTTGCTTGCGCTCGTAATCGGCGGGCGCCAGGTGCTGATTCGCTTTCGAGATCTCGATGTAATATCCGAATACATTGTTGAAACGGACTTTGAGCGACTGGATTCCGGTGCGGCCGCGCTCGCGAGCCTCGATGTCCGCGATGTATTGGCGGCTGTTGCGGCTGATGTCGCGCAGCTGATCGAGTTCGGCATCGTAACCTGGACGAATGGTTCCTCCGTCGGCCAGCGTCGCCGGGGGCTCCTCCGCGATCGCGTTTAGAATGCGGTCTCGAACTTCCGGGACCTCATCCAGGGCCAGGTGAAGGCTGCGCAATCGCTCGCCTGTGAACCCGGCAACGTGCTCCTTAAGGCGGGGTAGGATCGCGAGCGACCGGCCCAGTGCCAGCAGTTCGCGCGGACCCGCGGTGCCCAGCGTCAGCTTGGCAAGCAGGCGCTCGAGATCCAGCACGCTCCCGAGCAGCTTGCGGATTTCCGAGCGAGCGATGGTCGCTTGCGTCGCTTCCTCGACCGCATCCAGGCGCGCTTCGATTTCCTCGAGCTGCAACGACGGGCGCAGCAAGCGGTTGCGCAACAGCCGGCCGCCCATCCCGGTGGAGGTCTGATCCAGCACGTGGATCAGCGTGGATTCGCGGGATTCGCCCGCGAAGAGCGGCTCGAGCAATTCCAGATTGCGGACGGTGACCGCGTCCAGGATCATCGATCCACTGCGATCGTAATAAGAAGGTTGATCGAGATGATCGAGGGCCGATTTCTGGGTGTCTCGCAGGTAGTGCAGAATCGCCCCTGCGGCTGCGACCCCCAGCGGCTTTCCGTTCAGCCCGCAGCCGTCCAGCGTCAGCAGGCGAAAATGATCGCGCAAGGAACGGTCGGCGTAGTCCAGGCTAAAGACCCAATCATCCAACGACGTGCGAAGCCCCGGAATGTCGGCGGCCGATTCGGCTGCCAGCACTTCGCGAACGTTCAGATTTTCGAGCGCCGCGCCGAGTTCCCCGGCATCCAGCTCGGTGACGCGAAACTCGCCAGTGGAGACGTCCACATGCGCCATTCCGGCGCGCGTCCCGTTGCGGCAAACAGCAGCCAGGTAATTGTTTTCGTGCGAGCGCAACAACGACGCCTCAGTCGCGGTGCCGGGCGTTACCACGCGCGTGACCTCGCGCTTCACCAGCTTTTTGCCCGGCCCGGCTTCTTCCATCTGGTCGCAAATCGCCACCCGGTAGCCGCGCTGGATCAGCCGCGACAGATAACCTTCCGCGGCATGATACGGCACGCCGCACATGGGGATGGACTGCCCTTTTTCTTTGCTGCGGGATGTTAGCGTGATTTCGAGCTCACGCGCGGCAGTGACGGCGTCTTCGTAGAACAGCTCGTAAAAATCGCCCAGCCGGAACATCAGCAGGGTATTTGGAACCTGCTGCTTGATGGCGTGGTACTGCCGCATCAGCGGCGTGGAGGCGGGCGTGGTGGTGGTTTGATCCGCCTCGGGATCAGGCATAGATGCCGCGGGTCTTGAGCGCGAACGCGACGCGGTCGATAGCCAGCATATAGGCCGCCAGGCGATTGTTCACCTTATGCTTGTCGGCGTAGCCAACCACGTCGTTAAAGCTGTTCACCATGATCTCGTCCAAACGGCCGTTGACCAGCTGCTCGTTCCAGAAATAACCTTGGCGATCCTGCACCCATTCGAAATAAGAAACCGTCACTCCACCGGCGTTGGCCAGGATATCCGGCATCACAAAGACTTTCTTTTCGGCCAGGATGGCATCTGCTTCCGAAGTGGTTGGGCCATTGGCGCCTTCGCAAATGATCGGAGCCTTGATCCGGTGCGCGTTCGCGGAAGTAATCACATTCTCCCGGGCGGCAGGCAGCAACACGTCACAATCCAGAAACAGCGCCTCATTCTTATCGACTTCCTCGGCTTCCGAAAAACCGGTGATCGATCCGGTCTCGTGAATGTGCTTCATGAGCCCCTCGATGTCGATCCCGTGCGGATTGTAAACCGCGCCGTCGTGTTCGATGATGGACACGATCTTGAAGCCGGAACGGGCCATCAGCTTCGCCGCGTTACCCCCAACATTGCCGAAACCCTGCACCACCACGCGCGTGTTCGAAGGTTCCATGCGAAAACGGCGCAACGCCTGCATGGTCACCACCATGCATCCCCGGCCCGTTGCTTCCGTCCGTCCTCGCGATCCGCCCAAAGCCAGAGGCTTGCCGGTGACAACCGCCGTCATATTCTGGCGCTTATGCATCGAATACGTGTCCATGATCCAGGCCATGGTCTGCGCGTTAGTATTGACATCCGGAGCGGGGACGTCGCGCTCGGGGCCGATAATGTCGATGATTTCTGAGGTGTAGCGGCGTGTGATGCGCTCGAGCTCTCCTTCCGACAGCACGGCCGGGTCGCAGATCACTCCACCCTTGCCGCCTCCGAAGGGGATATTCACCACCGCGCATTTCCAGGTCATCCACGCGGCCAGGGCGCGGACTTCGTCCAGCGTCACGTCGGGCGCGTAGCGGATGCCTCCCTTGGCGGGGCCGCGAACCACCGAATGCTGGACGCGATATCCGGTGAATACTTCCAACCGGCCGTCATCCAATTGCACTGGAATGTTCACCGTCAATTCCAGCGACGGCGTTCGCAGCACTTTTCGCAAGCCCTCGTCGACGGCGAGCAGCTCGGCGGCTTCATCGAACCGCGCCGCCGCGGAAACCCAAGGATTCACTTCCTGGTCGACTGGGTGCGTGGCTTCGAGAATCATCCGGTCTGACCTCCGCCTACATTGTAGCTTCTGGCTAACTTCCCGTTAACTTGGACGGAACTTTCCTCCAGCCCGCGCGTATCACAGTGACGAAACACGGGAAAGAGGCGCGCATTGACAAACTTCCTTCAGGACCTGCGATTCGGCACTCGAATGCTTTCGAGGAGCCCCGGCTTCACGTTGGCCGCGGTGCTTGTTTTGGGCCTCGGCATCGGCGCCAACAGCGCCATGTTCAGCCTGGTGAATGCGTTTCTGCTCAAACCGCTAGTCATCCAGAAGCCGGAGCAGGTGGTGGGTTGCTATAGCCGGGATACGCGCAAGCCGGACACCTATCGGGCGTTTTCCTATCCCAACTACGCCGACCTGCGGGATAACAATGCCGTTTTTTCCAGCCTGGCGGCGCATAATCTGGCTTTGGCGGGGATCGAGCAAGGCGAAAACACCCGCCGCGCCGCCACCGATATGGTCTCCTCGAATTATTTCTCAACGTTCGGAGTCCCGCTATTTCGCGGCCGTGCCTTCACGCTTGAAGAGGAGCGCCCGGGCGCGGCCAAGCCGGTGGTGATCGTGAGTTATTCGTTCTGGAAGAAGTCCGGCGGAGATCCGGATATTCTCGGCAAAACCTTGAAGGTGAATAGCCGCGTGTTTACCGTGATTGGAATAGCGCCGGAAGGATTCACCGGAACCACGGCTCTGGTAAGCCCGGAATTGTACTTTCCGCTGGGCGTCTATGAGTGGTTGATGAACGATTTCGAGGGAGCCGGGCGTCCGCTTGGCGCGCGCGACAACCATGCCCTGATCCTGGTGGGACGTTTGCGTCCCGGTATGACGCAGAAGGCCGCCGACGCTCAACTTGCGGTGGCCGCCTCTCGCCTGGAACACGCTTACCCCGGCGAAAACAAGGACCAGACCTTCATCGCGCGGCCGTTGTCGCGCCTCAGCATCTCCACCAACCCCACCACGGACACCCAGATCTCGGTGGTCTCGGTACTGCTGCTTTCGATGGCGGGAATCGTACTGCTGATCGCATCGCTGAATGTCGCGAACATGATGCTGGCCCGCGGAGCCGCCCGCAGCAAGGAGATCGCCATTCGCCTGGCCTTGGGCGCCGGACGCTCCAGGCTTCTGTGGCAGCTCTTCACCGAAGGCATGCTGCTGGCGGCGCTGGGCGGCGCGGTTGGCCTGGCGGTGGCTAGCTGGAGCACCACGGCGCTGGTGCGCTCCCTCACCCTGATCGCGCCTTTTGACCTGATCTACAACGCGACGGTGGACGTTCGTATTCTTGCGGTCACGGCCGCCTTGTGCCTGGCGAGCACTCTGGTATTCTCCTTCGCGCCGGCGTGGAGCCTCTCGAAGCAAGACGTGGTTTCGGACCTCAAGACCCGCGACAATGCCGCTGGCGGCGCGGGACGGCTGGGCCGCGTGTTCTCCCGCGGAAATATTTTGGTGATGAGCCAGCTTGCACTATCGCTGATGCTGCTCACCGCGGCCGGCCTGTTCCTGCACAGCTCCGTGCGCGCGTCGCAGGTGGAACCCGGATTTCGCCTGGATGACGGAATCGTGCTCGAAGTGGATGCCAGCCTGGCCGGATACAACGAGGCGCGCGGCCGCGAAGTGTATGGAGAACTTCTGGATCATCTCAAGCGCATCCCGAACGTCCAATCGGCGAGCGTGGCCGCCACAGTCCCGTTCGGGATGGTTTCGCTGGGGCGCAAGATCGACCGAAGCGATGCGCCGACCGATGCCTCGGGCCGCGCCGGAATTGCCAGCCGCTTCAACATCGTCGGCGAGGATTACTTCAGCACCCTGGGAATACCGCTGCTCCGAGGGCGCGCGTTTGTAGCGTCCGATCGCGGCGACAGGAACCGGCCCGAAGTTGTAATTCTAGACAAGCTCGCGGCCGACCGGCTCTGGCCAAAAGGCGACGCGGTGGGCCGGCACATTCGCATGACGCTGTCAGAATCCGCGGGTGCAAAAACTCGCGACGCCGAAATCGTGGGCATTGTCCAGGGAGTGCAGGAGAACATCCTGGGAGAAGGAATCCAGCCGCACGTTTATGTTCCGTTCGCCGAGGAGTACCAGTCCGACATGAGCTTCCATTTGAGAACCACGCACCAGGGCCCGGATGCGGACGCACGCGTGCTCGAAGCCGTGAGACGGGAGGTTCGCGCCACCGATGGACGCCTGCCGATCCTGGGGCTCAAAACATTGCGCAAGCATCTCGAAAGAAGCATCGATCTTTGGATTGTCCGAACTGGCGCTCGGATGTTCGCGCTGTTCGGCGTGGTGGCGCTGCTGGTGGCGGCAATCGGCCTGTATGGCGTGCGCGCTTATACGGTGGCCCGCCGGACGCGCGAAATCGGCATACGGATCGCCGTGGGCGCCAGCACGCGCGACGCCCTGCTCATGATCCTGCGCGAGGGTCTGGTAGTCACCCTGATTGCGACAGGTATCGGACTTGCGCTGTCCCTGGCGCTGGCGCGGCTCCTGGCGGGATTGCTGTATCAGGCCAGCGCGATCGATCCATTGGTGTTGCTGGGTGCGCCCAGCCTGCTGGCTATCGTCTCTTTGCTGGCATGCTACTTTCCTGCCCGGCGGGCAGCCCGCGTGGAGCCGATGGTGGCGCTGCGCTACGAATAGTTTCCGCTCCTCAAGGAGAGGCTTCGGGACACCGATAGAATAGGAGTAGCGTTAAATGTTACTCCGTATTCACTTTTTTCCCGGGCTGGTGCTTCTGGCGCTGGGTCTGGGACTCGAAATCGCGATCGCCGGGCAGCTCCTCAAGCGGCACTCGCGCACGGCGGTATACCTCGGCGCGGCCGCCGCGACGGCTCTGCTGTTGCTGGGCTACTTGCTCGAATTCCAGCGAGTCCAGTCGTATTTCGGGGTATGGTGGGCAACCTGGATCGAGTGCGCCGCGTTAATGGAACTCCTCGGCCTGATGGTAGCGGGCTATGCGATGTTCTTTTTTGGGAATGCGGAGTTCCGGCCGCAACGGCGCGTCATGCTCCAGGCGGCCGGTGCAGGGCTCTGCATCGCGCCTGGCGTGGTGGCGGGATTCGGGATAGTGAATCGAAACCGCTTTCGGCTCTCCGAGGTTGACATTCCGGTTCGAAACCTGCCCAAGGACTTGCAGGATTTGCGGATCGTTCAGGTCACGGATATCCACTTGAGCCCGTTTCTGAGCGAACAGGAATTCGCGCACGCCATCGATATGGCGAATGAAACGCAGGCCGATCTGGCTTTGGTGACCGGCGATTTGATCAGCCGCAGGGGCGATCCGCTGGATGCCTGTCTGAAGCAGCTGGCGCGGCTGCGCGCGCGGGCAGGAGTGCTGGGCTGTCTTGGAAATCACGAAATATATACCGGCACTCAAAATTATGTTACGGCCCAGGGACGCCGGATTGGGATCGAATTCCTGCGCCATCAAGCCAAGGTTTTGAAGTTCGGCGAGGCCCGGATTAATGTCGCCGGAGTGGATTACCAAAAGTTTCATTCGCCTTATCTCAGCGGCGTCGAGCGCCTCATTGAACCGGGCGCGCTCAACATTCTGCTATCGCATAACCCGGACGTGTTTCCGGTGGCCGCGCGGCAAGGCTTCGATCTGACCATTGCGGGCCATACTCACGGGGGTCAGGTGGATTTCGAGATACTGCACCAGCACGTGAACATCGCGCGAGTCTACACGCCTTTCGTGCGCGGCCTCTATCGCACCGGAGCATCCTCCCTGTATGTCTCCACCGGCCTCGGTACCATCGGCGTTCCCATGCGAATCGGCGCGCCGCCTGAAATCTCTCTTCTTCGCCTGTGCGCTACTTAATCGTCAGTGACATTCACGCTAACTGGGAAGCGCTCGAAGCGGTGCTGGCCCAGGCGCGTTCCGAATACGACCGGATCGTCTGTTGCGGCGACCTGGTGGGCTACGGCGCCGATCCGGACGCCGTGACCGAATGGGTGCGCGAGCATGTCGGGGATGTTGTGCGCGGCAACCACGACAAGGCCTGCGCGGGTCTCGAAGACCTGGAATGGTTCAATCCCGTCGCGCGCTTGTCCGCGCTGTGGACGCAGAAGGCCATGAATCAGGCCAATCTAGGATATCTTCACGATCTGGTAAAAGGCCCTCAGCGGATCGATGGCTTTCAGATCCTGCACGGCTCGCCGCTCGATGAAGACGAGTACCTGGTTTCGGAGCGCGACGCGGCCCAGGTTGCGCCGTATCTCGATTCCGGCATTTCGTTTTTCGGACATACACACTTGCAGGGCGGATTTCTGTGTCACCGGAACGGGACTAAATACTTGACCAGCACTCCGGTAAGCGCTGACGCCGAGACGCTGTCGCTCGAAAACGACGTGTCGTACTTGATCAATCCCGGATCGGTCGGCCAGCCTCGGGACCGTGATCCGCGAGCGGCCTATGCGTTGTACGAGCCGGCGGCGCGGCTGGTGACCTTCCGGCGGGTACCGTACGACATTGCCTCGGCGCAGAAGAAGATTTTGGCCGCGGGACTGCCCGAATTGCTGGCTTTGCGGCTCGAAGCGGGAGTTTGAAAGCGCTGGAAGCGTGGGCGTGGGATACTCAAGGCAGCCGTAAAAAGGCGCCAATGTTCGATCCTCGATGGAAACCGGTACCGTTAGGGAACAGTCTCACAACGCTTTAAAAGAGTCTGAATTCACCAGCACCCGCCGAGAGTACTGGGAGCAAGTAGCGCAATCGCTCGATCAAGAACCGGGTATCCGCCGGTTTTATCGACGGCGTCTGGCGGAAATCTATCGGTTCCTGGTGCCGCCCCGCATGCGCGTCCTTGAGATCGGCTGCGGACAAGGCGATCTTTTGGCGGCGTTGCGGCCTGCTTATGGCGTGGGAATCGACCTCGCGCCCGGCATGCTCGAGCGCGCCCGCAAGCGCCATCCGGAGCTCAACTGGATTGACGGCGACGCGCATTCTTTCGAATTAAATGAAGAGTTCGACTTTATCATCTGCTCGGATTTATTGAACGACGTCTGGGATGTGCAGCGCGTGCTGGAACGCGCCGCAGGCCACGCCCATCCGGGCACGCGATTGATCAACAATACTTACAGCCGCGTATGGGAGCTGCCCCGGCGTTTCGCCGAATCGACCGGAATGGCGCGGCGTCTGCTGCCGCAGAACTGGCTCACCACCAAGGACATCATCAATTTGATGTACCTGAGTAACTTTGAGACCATTCGTTCGTCGCAGGAGATCATCTGGCCGATCCGCACACCGCTGCTGGATGGGCTGTTTAATAAATATCTCGGCCGGCTGTGGCCGTTCGATGCACTGGCGCTGGCTAGTTTTGTGATTGCACGCCCCCGGCCAGACCCCGCGGCCGCTGGAGATGCCGTGGTGAGCGTGGTTGTGCCCGCGCGCAACGAGGCCGGCAACATTCCAAACATCTTTAACCGCGTTCCCCAGATGGGCGCGTCAACAGAGCTTATTTTCGTAGAGGGAAATTCCACGGACGACACTTATGCGGCCATTGAGCGAGAGATGGCGCGGCGGCCGGACGTCCGAGCCAAATTGTACAAGCAGCCTGGTAAAGGAAAGGGCGATGCCGTGCGCGTCGGCTTTCGGGAGGCTGCGGGCGAATTCCTGATCATCCTGGATGCGGACTTGACTGTGGCGCCGGAGGATCTGCCGCGCTTTTACGAAGCCTGGCGGTCCGGCAAGGCGGAATTCGTGAACGGCGTGCGCCTGGTTTACCCCATGGAAGAGAAAGCCATGCGCTTTTTCAACTTTCTCGGCAACAAGTTCTTCAGCCTGGCGTTCACCTGGCTGCTCAACCAAAGCATCAAGGACACGCTCTGCGGCACTAAGGGCCTGAGCAAGCGGCAGTACGAAATGATCGCCGCCAACCGCGCGTACTTCGGAGAACTGGATCCGTTCGGGGACTTCGATCTTACTTTCGGCGCGGCCAAATATAATCTCAAAATCGTCGACATTCCGGTGCGGTATCGGGAACGCACCTACGGAGAAACCAACATCCAGCGCTGGACTCACGGCTGGTTGTTGCTGCGAATGGTTGCGCTCGCAATGAGACGTCTTAAATTCATTTGACAGTTTAATGCACCCGCGCCGCCCTTATATCTGGCTGGCAGTGGTATTCGCTGTTTCGCGGGTCGCGTACTATCTGGCGGGCGTCCGCTTCGATACGCGGCCGATCTTTCACTTTTTCCAGTTCGTCGATCCGGAATTGCTTCGGCATCGGCTAGTCGAGAGCCTATTTTACTTGCACGTACAGCCGCCGGGACTGGAGCTTTACACTGGCGTCGTGCTCAAGCTGTTTCCCCAATCCTATGGCGCGGCCTTTCACGCGGTCCATTTAGCCGTCGGCCTGGGCATCTGCTGGCTCTCTTACTATCTGATGCGCATCTGCGGCGTAACCGATTGGCTCGCGTTCCTGCTGGCTTCCGCATTTATCATCTCTCCGGGCGTTGTTTTGTTCGAGAATTTGATGCTCTACGAATATCCGGTGGCGTTGTTGATTCTGGTACTTGCGGCTTCGCTGCACCAATTCGCAAAGCGCCAAAGCGCTTGGAGCTTAGTGGCGCTGTTCAGCGCGCTCTTGCTCCTGGTGCTCCTCAGGAACTTATTCCACTTAGTCTATTTTCTGGCCGTGCTCCTGGCGCTGTGGTTCTATTTCAAGACGAGCCGCCGGACGATCATCCTGACGGGAATGATTCCTCTGGCCGTCATCCTGGGACTATACGCGAAGAACTGGGTACTGTTCGGAAGCTTCTCGAGCAGCACCTGGCTCGGCATGAACATGAACGTGATCACGGCCCACCAGTTGACACCCGAGGAGGCCGGCGACCTGTCGCGGCGAGGCCTGATCTCGCCCATCTCCTTAATTGACGCGGGATCGCCCATCGCGGCCTATCTTCCCTATGTCCATATGCCTCCTAAAACCGGGATTCCTGTGTTGGATGAAGAAGTAACTGCAACCGGGGCGACAAACTTCAACAATCCGGTGTTTCTTGAGATCGGGCGCAGTTACATGCGCGACGGGCTGGAAATACTCAGGCACGCGCCGACAGCATACCTGCGCTCCGTGGAGCGGGCTTGGTTCACTTACTTCCTGCCGGCGGGCGACTTCCCTTTCTTCGATCAGAATCGCCCCAGGATTTACAAGCTGGACCGGCTTGTGAACCTGGCATGCTTCGGACAGTGGAAAGACGCGTCGGATCGCAAGGGCCTGCGCAAACTGGAGGCGGCGGGCGTCCGATTCGGGCTGTTCCAATATACGGGGATTTTTCTGATGGCCGGTTTGCCGGCTCTGTGGTTGTTGAGCGTAGTCTACTTTTGGAAGGGCGTCCGCAACGGGCGCCTAGCCTTCCCGGAAACGCTGCTGATCGGCTTTCTGATTTTTAATATCACTTACTTGACCGCACTTACTAATTTCCTGTCCAGTTTCGAAAACAACCGTTACCGGTTTCCTCTGGATGCCTGCTTTGTGATTCTCTTGGGTGTCGCGGCCCAACGCGCGCTCAGTAAGTGGCTTACTGGGGCGAATCGACGGCGCGGCGTGCGGTCCGCGCCACGAACATAATCTGGTATCCGAACAGCCCAGGCAGGAAGCGGGTTATCAATGCCAGTGTGCCGTTCAAGATTCTCAAAACGCGGCTGTCCGGCGATAAGCCCAGAACCAGCTCAATCGGAATCACGGTTTCCTTTTCGGCGACGATCGCGTATCCGGCGTCCTCCAGCAGACGACGGGCGGTCTTACGCGTGAAGAATCGAAGATGCGTCCGGTCCAGGATGCCGCGCTCCCGGTAATCGAATCGGCCCACAAGCAGCGCCAGCCGCACAGCGATATTGGCGACGTTCGGCAGAGAAACGATCACCTGTCCTTCCGGCTTCAAGACAGCATGGCACTGGTCAAGTATCTGCTCGGGGCGCTTCAGGTGCTCCAGCACATCCAACAATAGGATGCGATCGAAACGCTTGCCTCCAAGCTGCTGAATGGCGGCCGCGATGCCGCCGTCCAGATCGAGCGAGCAATAGTCCTCGAAGATTGCATTCTCTATTGGTTCGGCGCGATCATCGATGCCTGAGATTCGATTGCCCGCCGCGGCCAACTCCGCGGCGAAGAAGCCTTCCCCGCAGCCGATATCCAGAACATCGTGGTTCGATCCGGTCAGACGGCGAGCATAATCGTGGCTGGAGTGCCGGCTCCGCTTGATCGGGTAATGAACGAAGTATTCCTGGAATTCGGGGAAGCGCTTCACCGAGCGGCGGGTTTGTTTGTAGCGTCGCACGGCGCGAGCCACGGCGTGCGCATATTTCAAACCGTTGACGTAGCAAATCTCGCTGCCGTAGTAAGTGGGGATGGGAACTTCCTTGATTCGGTACCCTTGGTGGTGGAGCTTGATGATGATTTCGGTGTCGAAATGAAAATCGTCGGTCATGCGGGATAAGTCAATGTTCCGCAGCGCCTCCAGGCTGTAGGCGCGATAACCGCTATGGAACTCAGTGAGATCCATCCCCAGCGAACGATTCTCGTAGGCCGACAGGATTCGATTGCCGACGTATTTGTAGAGCGGCATGCCTCCTTTCAGCGGACCGCCGTAGGTTTTCATCATGCGGGAGCCGAGCACGGCGTCCGCTTCGCCGGTGACGATGGGATGATACAGATGCGACAGAATCTCCGGCGCGTACTGTCCGTCCCCGTGCAATAGCACGACAATATCGAACCCTTTGTCGATAAAATACCGGTAGCCGGTCTTCTGATTTCCTCCGTAACCTAAGTTTTTCGGATGTGACAGAACCTGCAGCTTCTGTACGCCCCGCAGGGTTTTGATGCCCATGGCTAGCTCCACCGTGGCGTCCTGGCTGGCGTCATCGAAAACGGCGATTTCTTCGACATTTCTCCAGACGTTGGGCGTGATGCGCTTCAGCACTTTGGTAAGCGTAGTGACGGCGTTGTAAGTGACAATCAGAATGGCGATGCGCTTGCCGCGGCTTTCGGCGAAGGGTGTGTCGTCCTGCAGCGTGTTAGGACGAAACGCGGGCAGCGGCTCAAAAGGCAGCAGATCCACGGTTGTTTCCGGTGTGGTGGTTTTCATCTGCTACCTCCACATTGCCACTTAGCTCGGATGGAAGCAACCTGCGCACCATCCCCTATGCCGAGGCTGGCCGTGGCCTTTTTCGCTATACTGGAATTTAACAAGGTCCCACCTTAATTCTTGTAGGAGCCCTTAGGAATGTTCGATTTATTTCGTAGCAGAGCCAAGGCCGTGCGCATTCTGCTCGGCGCGATGCTTGCGATGGTGGCGCTATCCATGCTGGTGTATCTGATTCCCGGCGCCGGTACGCCTACCACCAGCGCAAACGGAGACGACCAGGTAGTGGCCGAAGTCGGCAAGGACGTAGTCACTGTGCCGGAGGTCGACCTCCAAATCAAGAACCTCCTGCAAGGCCGTTCGTTGCCGGCCAACATGGTGGGTTCGTACCTGCCCCAGTTGATCGATCAAGCCATCACGGACCATGCCGTAGCGTTTGAGGCGCAGCGGCTGGGCATCACAGTTTCTGACGCCGACCTCGCTAACATCATTCGTTCCTTTCCTTTCGGAAGCATGCCGCCCGATCAATACCAGCAGTACGTCGCGGAAAATATCGGAACCACCGTCCCGCAGTTTGAAGCCAACGTGCGGATGGCGGCATATCAAAATGCGCTGCAACAGATCGCGATGGAAGGCGTTATCGTTACGCCGGCCGAAGTGGAACATGCCTATCGTCTTCACAACGACAAGATCAAGCTGGAGTACCTGGCCTTCGATCCGGTGAAGACCGCTAAAGATGTGAAGCTGACTCCGGAGGAGTTAAAGGATTATTTCGAAAAGAACAAGGGCTTCTTCCCGGTGCCGGAAACACGCAGCTTCCAGCTCATCGTGGCCGATCAGGCCAAGATCGCGGCGACGATCGAAGTTGCCGATTCGCAAGTGGATGCCTACTATCACACGCACATGGATCAATACCGGACGCCGGATCGTGTGCACGCGCGCCACATCCTGTTGAGTACTACGGGGAAATCGGATGCGGATAAAGTCAAGATCAAAGCTAAGGCCGAGGATTTGTTGAAGCAGCTTCGAGCCGGAGCCAATTTTGCGCAGCTGGCGCAAAGTAATTCGGAAGATCCCGGCTCGGCTACCAAGGGCGGCGACCTGGGCTGGGTAGTGCGCGGCCAAATGGTGAAGGAGTTCGAAGACGCCACCTTTTCATTGAAGCCCACCGAAATCAGCAACGTGATCACGACGCAGTACGGCTACCACATCATTCAGGTGCTGGAGAAGGAGCCGGCGCGGCTGAGAACTCTCGAAGAAGTGAAGCCCGAAATCGTCAACACTCTGCGCAACCAGACCGTGTTTGACAAGATGCAAAACCTGACCGATCAAGCGCACGCTGAACTAGCCAAGGCGCCTCAGAACGCGCAAGAGATCGCCAACAAACTCGGGTTGGTCTTCGAAAACTTCGAAAGATACAGAGCCGGCATGCCCATCGCGGGAATGGGATCGGATCCGCAGCTTCCGCAAGCCGTCATGGCTTTGAAAAAGGGCGAGGTCAGCCAGGTTATCCAGGCCGGAAACAAGCTCGCGATCGTGGTGCTAACGGGCATCACGCCGCCGCATCCCCCTGAATTCGCGGATGCGGAACAGCAAGTGCGTCAAACCGAAAGCCAGCAAAAGGCCATGCAGTTGGTGGCCGAGAACTCGAAGAAGGCCTTCGACCTGGTCAATTCCATGGGCGGCGATATGCAGGCCGCCGCGAAGAAACTCGGCTTGGAAGTGAAGACCACGGATTTCTTCCCGCGCGACGGCGCGGCCGAGGGCATCGGAACCGCGCAATATCTGGGTGACTCGTTCGACAAACCGATCGGGACCGTCCTGGGACCGCTGAACGTCGGTTCGCAGACCGTGGTGGTGAAAATCATCGAGCGGCAGCCCGCGGATATGAATAAATTGGCCGCGGAACGGGATTCGCTGGTGGCTCAGATCAAGCAAGGCAAAGCCGGCGAGCGCCAGGCTCTGATGCAAGACAGCGTGCTTTCGCGTCTGATTCAGGAAGGCAAAGTCAAAAAGCATCAGGATGTGATCAATCGCATGCTCGCGCGGTACCGGTCCTAGCCTCCAGGAATGCTGCATTCGCTGCTGGATTTCGTGCGCAGCCTGGCTACGCCAGACGGCCTGATCCATCTTCTTTCCACCGTCCTATCCGGCTGGCTCGGCTATGCCGCTCTCACCGCCATTGTTTTCGCCGAAACTGGCTTGCTGGTCGGATTCGTTCTCCCCGGCGATTCGCTGCTGTTCGCCATAGGCGCGGTGGCGGGCGCCGGTCAGCTTAAACTGGGCGTCATCATGACGCTATTGATTTGCGCCTGCATGCTGGGAGACTGGTGCGGCTATCTGTTGGGGCGGCGCGCCGGAGTTGCGATCTTCGACCGTCCCGATTCCCGCTTCTTCAAGCAGGAGCACTTGCGGCAGACCGAAGCGTTCTACGAGAAGCATGGGGGCAAGACCATCATCTACGCGAAATTCGTCCCCATCATCCGTACTTTCGCGCCCTTCGTGGCGGGCGTGGCGAAGATGCGCTACCTGCGGTTTCTCTCGTTCGACATCTTCGGAGGGATCGGCTGGGTTCTCTCGATGACCACCTTGGGCTATCTGCTCGGCGAAGTGCCGTTCATCCGAAGGAATTTCGAGAAGTTCGTATTGCTCTTGATCTTTGTTTCCGTGCTCCCGGTGATCATGCACGCCGTACGGGTCCGTTTTCAGCAGCGAAAGCCGGCGCTCGAGCCGGTGGATTAGACCGGGGTCACTTTCCGCGAATCTGTTCCAACGCCGCCCGAACCATCGGATCCCGCTGCGCTTCCACTTCGTCGCCTTTCGCGACGCCCACCGCCAGATTGAGCAGCTCCTGCTTCAAGCGGTTTTGCACCCAATCTCGGTCTCGCACCCATTCCGCCACCGGCGGCTGGATACCGTGCTCGGCGGCGTAGACTTGGAATTCTTCGAGGATGGAAGGCGTGAGTTCAAAACCCTCTTTGACGGTGTGTTTCTGCGTGAAGTCCGTAGCGAAGGCCGTCATCATGCCGCTGCCTTCCAGCGCCGCGCGCAGCTGCGTGACCTGCTCCGGGCCAACCACGAAGTCCGGACGTATCCCGCCCCCGCCGCTCACTCTTCTTCCGGAATCCGTGTGAAACTGTTCCTTCTGCTGCTGGATCTCCAGTTGGCCGCTCTCGAGCGGCTTCTGAATGGAGCGGCCGCTGGGCGTGTAATAGAAGGCGGTGGTTAGCGCCATAGCGGTGCCGCCGGCCAGCGGAAACACGTTCTGCACCAGGCCCTTACCGTAGCTGGGCTGGCCGATGATCACCGCGCGATCGTGATCCTGCAATGCTCCCGAAACGATTTCCGCGGCGCTGGCGGTCTTGGCATTAACCAGCACGGCCAGAGGGAACGAGTACGGAGTGGCGGTCTCAGGCGTGTCGACATCCTGATCCTTCAGGCTTCGGCCTTTCACGCTCAGCACTCGCGCGCCGGGCTTCAGGAAAAAGGACGCTACTTGAATCGCGCTCTGCACCGCGCCGCCGGGGTTATCCCGCAGATCCAGCACCAGGCCCTTCAGCTTTTCGCCGCCGAGCTTTTCGATCGCATCCTTGAGCTGGCGCGCGGTTTGAGGATCGAAACCCGTCACGCGAACATAGCCGACGTCCGGCTGGAGAAAGAACGCGCGGTCCACGCTGGGCGTATCCACGAGCTCGGGGTCCAGAACAAATTGGGACAGCCGCAGAACGCCCGTGCGCCGGACGATCAGCGTGGCTTGATGCCGCCGCGATTGGCTGAGAAATTCGATAATCTGTTCGGTTTCCAGGCGCGCCAGCGCGATATTGTTCACCGCGACGATCTCATCGCCGGGCTGCAGTCCGGATTTCGCGGAGGGAGATCCGGGCATGGTCTGGAGGATAATCACGCGCCCCGGCAGGATGGAGAGGATGGTGCCGAAACCGCGCTGCTCCGAACGCTCCATTTCCTTCAGCTGCTGGTACTGCTGCGGGTCGAAGAAGATGGAGTGCGGATCCAGACGCCGTAGCATCCCTGGAATGGCGCCCTGGTAGATGGGCTGTTCGGTGCTCACCGGATCCGCGGCTTGCTGCTGGACGATGGCCAGTACATCCACGAAGCGCTTGATGGCGCTTTCGAGATCCGCCGTCGACGGAGGATCGGCGAAGAAAAACAGCAAAGGCAGAATCATTTACTTCGAATACCGCAGACGCCGCTTGGTCTCGTGCCGTTCCAACGCGAGCTCAATCAGCCGGTCGATCAGCTTCGGCATCGGAAGGCCCGAATACTCCCACATTTTAGGGTACATGCTTATGGAAGTGAATCCCGGAATGGTGTTGATCTCGTTGATGAAAAGCCGGCCAGTCTGCTCTTCCAGCAGGAAATCGACGCGCGCCATGCCCTCGCATTCCATGGCCTTGTAACATGCCACGGCCAGGCGTTGCAGCTCGGCGGTCTGCGCGGGCGAGAGGTTGGCGGGAATCAGAGTCTGCGCCTGATCCAACAGGTACTTGTCGTCGTAATCATAGAATTCGCGAGAAGGAAGAATCTCGCACGGGACCGAAGCCATGGGCTGCTCGTTGCCGAGCACGGCGCATTCGAACTCGCGACCCGTGATGCCCCGTTCGACGATGATCTTGCGGTCATACGCGGCCGCCAGTTCGAGCGCGGATTTCAATTGGCTGCGCTCCCGCACCTTCGAAATTCCCACTGAGGAACCCAGGTTCGCGGGTTTGACGAAAACCGGAAATTCGAAACGCGCGCATATGGCTTCGAGATCGGGCGCTTCCGAACTCGCCAGCACCAGATAGTCCACCACGGGAAGGCCGCGTTCGCGGGCCAGCCGCTTCATGACCTCCTTGTCCATGGAGACAGATGACGCCAGAACGCCCGCCCCAACGTAGGGAAGATCCGCCAGTTCGAGCAGACCCTGCAAGGTGCCGTCCTCGCCGAAAGTGCCATGCAGAACCGGGAACACGACATCGATCTCAGGATTCCCTTTCGGTTCCGGAGCGATGGGCCGCGGGCTCCATCGGCCTTCTTTCGAAATCAAATAGTGCAGAACCTTATAGCGATCCGGGTCCATCGCGTCGATGATGGCTTTGGCTGAACGCAGCGACACCTCGTGCTCGCCGCTGCGCCCGCCGTAAATAACCGCAACTCTGGTCAGCATGCCGTGTTTATATGATCCTTTTGCCCATCGCCGACATCACCAGTTCCACGGCCAAGATTGCGGTGCGGTTGGCTTCGTCGATCACCGGATTCACTTCCACCACTTCGATAGACGTAATGCGGCCGGTATCGCCCAGCATTTCCATGGCGAGATGGGCCTCGCGATAGGTGATGCCGCCCCGAACCGGCGTGCCGACGCCGGGCGCTTCCTGGGGATCGACCGCGTCCATGTCGAGCGACACATGAAAACCCGCCGTGCCCGAGCTAACTACGGCGATGGCTTCAGCGATCACCGCCCGCATGCCGCGCTCGTCGATGTCGCGCATGGTGAAGGCATGAACGCCGGACGCCTGCACGTGCGTCGCGCTCCTTCTCGTCCACGGCGCGAATGCCGACCAGCGCGACATTGGCCGGATCCACTTTGGGCGCGAAGCCGAAGATGCGGGTCAGCTCCAGCGGCCCCATGCCGACGCAACAGGCCAGCGGCATGCCATGCACGTTGCCGCTGGGGCTGGTGGCGGGCGTGTTCATGTCGGCATGCGCGTCGATCCAGATCAGGCCCAGTTTTTGGCCGCGTTCGCGAAAGTGCTGCGACACGCCCGAGACGGTTCCGACGGCGATGGAATGGTCGCCGCCCAGCACCAGCGGAATTTTGCCGGAATCGAGCGCCCGATCCACCATCTCGGCGAGATGCGTGCAGGTTTCGGCGATCTGCGGAAGAAACTTGGCGGTGGCGTCCGATTCCGGCTGGCTCTCCCGCTGCGCCACGGGAACGTTGCCCAGATCTTCGACATCAAATCCGAGGCCGGCCAGCCGCCCGTTGAGGTTGGCCACGCGAACCGCCGACGGCCCCATGTCGACGCCGCGGCGGCCCGCGCCGAGATCGAGCGGAGCGCCGATGATGGCGATGGTCGGATTACCCATGGTTCAGGGGCGCGTGCGGTAGAGCATGCGGGGAAAGGCGATGGTCTCGCGGATATGTTCCAGCCCGCACATCCACGCCACACAGCGCTCGATGCCCATGCCGAAGCCGCCGTGCGGCACCGTGCCGTACTTGCGCAGATCGATATACCAGTCGAAGGCTTCCCGCGGCAGGTTGTGCTCCTCGATGCCGCTTCAGCAGCAGATTCCGGATCGTGGATGCGCTGGCCGCCGCCGATGATTTCGCCGTAGCCTTCGGGCGCCAGCACGTCCACGCCCAGCGCCACTTCGGGGCGATCCGGATCGGGCTCCAAATAGAACGCCTTGACTTGCGGTCGGGTAGCGATCCACCATCAGCGGCCGGTCGAAGTCTTCGGTGAGCAGGGTTTCGTCGGTGCCGCCGAAATCGCCGCCCCACTGGATCTCGCTGCCTT
This sequence comes from Terriglobia bacterium, assembly GCA_963786745.1. Taxonomy (GTDB): domain Bacteria; phylum Acidobacteriota; class Terriglobia; order Bryobacterales; family Bryobacteraceae; genus Palsa-89. The sequence goes on from CAWBAE010000002.1 coordinate 303,837, forward strand.
TCGCTTGCAATGCCTTCACCGCATCGTCATAGCTCATGCGCGGGAACGGCGCCTTGATCGCTTCAAGCTTGGTGACGTCGCGCTCCAGCACCTTCAATTCGTGGCGCCGGTTCTCCAGCACGCGGGCCACCACGAAGACCACCATCTCTTCGGCCACGCGCTTCACGTCTTCGAGAGTGGCGTAGGCCATTTCCGGCTCCACCATCCAGAACTCGGTCAGATGGCGCCGCGTCTTCGATTTCTCGGCGCGGAAAGTCGGCCCGAAGCAATAGACCTTGCCGAACGCCATGGCCGTAGCTTCGTTATAAAGCTGGCCGGATTGCGTCAGGTAGGCTTTGTCGTCTTCGAAGTAGTTCACTTCGAACAGCGTGGTGGTGCCTTCGCAGGCGGCGGGCGTGAAGATGGGCGTATCCACCAGCGTGAAGCCGTGCGAATCGAAATAATCGCGCACCGCCTTGATGATTTCGTGGCGCACGCGGATGATGGCGTGCTGGCGCTGGCTGCGCAGCCAGAGGTGGCGATGGTCCATCAGGAATTCGATGCCGTGCTCTTTGGGCGTGATGGGATAGGGATCGGCCTCCGGCACGCGCTGCACCACTTCGGCGTCTTCCACGTCCATCTCGAAGCCGCCGGGGGCGCGCTGCTCGGCGCGAATCTTGCCGCTGACGATGAGCGACGATTCCTGGGTCAGGTTCTTGAGGGTTTCGAACAGCGCTTCGGGCAGTGCGCTCTTCACTGCCACGCATTGCATCATGCCCGTGCCGTCGCGCACGATGGGGAAACACGATCTTGCCGGACTTGCGCAGGTTGTAGAGCCAGCCGGCGATCTCCACCGGTTCGCCGGCGTGAGCGCCGGCATGCTCAATCTGAATGCGGGGATAGGCCATTACGCGGTTCTCCAGTTTTTCGAAGATCTCTTTCACGATGTCGAAGGATTGCGGGAGCGGATATTCGGGAACTTCGTTCAGTTCCAGCAGCAGCGGAAACTGGTCCCGCGGTGCGCAGCAGGTCCATGGTCTTTTTCCAGTCGACGGTGCCGGCTTCGGCAACAATGGGAACAGGTGCCTGTCCTCCTTGCCGTCGTTGTCGTGCACATGCGTGGAGCGGATGCGGCTCTTCATCATCTTGAACGCCGTCGACACGCCTTCGCCCATATTGGCGTGGCCCGACATCGAAGCAGAAGTTCAACTCCAGGTGCGTCTGATCCAGGAAGTTCATCAGGCGCTCGGCGCTCGAAAGCTCGTTGGGAATATTTTCGAGCAGCACTTCCACGCCCCGCTGGCGCGCGAAAAGATTGATCTCTTCGAGCGCCGAAAAGGCCGCGTCCACCTTGCGCTCGTCAAACTCCTCGCCGGGGACGCCGATATGCTGGATCATATAACGGAACGGAATCGTCTCGGCGATTTCGAGCGCGCGCTTGATCTCGTCCACCATCAGCAGCCGCTTGGATTTCACCGGCTCGGTGATGATTGATATACGAGTGCGGCCCGGAGCGGCCCCAGATGTCGTCGTTGTACATGGGCGAATGCAGGGAGTGAAGCTTCAGATCCGAATCGCGGAACCAGTGGCCCAGTTCGGTGATCTGCGCGCGGTCGCGATAGTCCAGATGCTGCCGCGCGCAGAAAATCTCCACGGCGGGGATGCCCGCGTGCTGGATCTTGTCCAGCCAGACGTCGTGAGCCGATGATTCACGAACAGGTGCGTCGACAGAACGTGATGCATCCTTGTCTTAATATCCTTCCGCTTTCGCGTTGCCGCGCGGATCGGCCGCGCCTTCCAGCCAGCCGTTGGCGCTCAGGATGGCTTCCACGCGCGCCACCACCGGGTCGGTCTTCTCGAACGATCGATGTTGTGGCCCATGTTTCGCAGTCGCGATGGTGTCCGGCGAATACCCCCGCTCCAGTACAGCTGATCGGGCATCCACTGGTGATGGAAGCGCGGCCAATCGACCGCGTCCTGCACGTTCATGTCGAAATCCACCACGTTCAGGATCACTTCGAGAACGCCGTTAATGATTCTCGCGCCGCCGGGCGCGCCCAGCACCATGAACGGCTTGCCGTCGCGCACCACGATGGTGGGCGTCATCGAAGAGAGCGGGCGCTTGCCGCGGCTGGATGGCGTTGGCTTCGCCCTGGATCAGCCCGAACATGTTCGCCTCGCCCGGCTTGGCGGCGAAATCGTCCATTTCGTTGTTCAGCAGAAAGCCGAGGCCCGGAACCGTCACGCCGTTGCCGTAGCCGACGTTCAGCGTGTAGGTGACCGCCACGGCGTTGCCCTGGCGTCCACGACGTTGTAGTGCGTGGTCTGCGTGCTTTCGTAGGCGGGCGAGATTGCCGTGTCCGATCTGGTCGCTGGGCGTGGCGTGTTCGGGATCGATGCTTGCGCGGCGGCTGGCGATATAGCGCGGGATCGAGCAGCTTCGATAACGGGCACCTTGACGAAATCGGGATCCCCGAGAAATTCGCTGCGGTCGGCGAAGAACCGGCGCATCACTTCGGCCACATAGTGAATGGCAGCGGCCGATCCGGCGCCGGACTTTTCGTAGCCCGAGCCTTCCAGCATGCCCAGCATTTGCAGAATCCCGATTCCGCCCGAACTGGGCGGCGGCGCGGTGATGATGTCGTAGCCGCGATAGTGTCCCTGAAGCGGCGTCCGCTCGACAGCCTGGTATTGCTTCAAATCGTCGAGGGTGATCAATCCGTGCTCGGCTTCCATCGCCGCGGCCAGCTTCCGGGCGGTCTCGCCTTCATAGAAATCGCTCGCGCCATGGTCGCGAATGCGCTTCAAAGTTTCGGCCAGTTCAGGCTGAACCAGCTTTTCCCCATATCGCGCGCCCAGGAAGATGCGCTTGGAGCCGGGGAACTGTGCCAATTTCCGGCTGCTGGATTCGCCGTTAAGCGACTGCATCAAGCTGTAGGAAACCGGAAAACCTTCCGAGGCTAGGTGAATGGCGGGATCGAGCAGCTCGGCCCAAGCCCTGTGGCCGTATTTCTGGTGCGCCAATTCAAAACCGCGCACGGAGCCGGGCACGCCTGAAGCGCGCCACCCTAGCTGGCTGTCCATGGTCGCCTTTCCGTTGGCATCCAGATACATATTGCGCGTGGCCTGGAGCGGGGCTTTCTCGCGGAAATCGATGAACGTGGTGCGGCCGTCGGCAAAGCGCACCAGCATGAAGCCGCCGCCGCCGATATTACCCGCCGAGGGATGCGTCACGGCCAGGGCGAAGCCGATCGCCACCGCCGCGTCGATGGCGTTTCCGCCGGCTTTCAGCACCGCCACGCCGACATCCGTCGCCAGCGGTTCTTGCGTCACCACCATGGCGTTGCGGGCGTGCACGGGTTCGTGCGCCCATAAACCGGGTATCAAAAGCAGCGCGCCCACCACGACCGGGATTCGCATAAATCTATCGTGGCACAGGCGGTAGCGCGCGTGTTACTTTCGCTTCTCCATCCAATACAGCGCGGCGCCCGCAAGGTTGGCGAACACCACTACTCCGCCCACTTTGGCGACGAACGATAGCCGACTGGCCACGTCGATGATCGGAAAAACCGACAGAACCGAATACAGGAGGGTGACCGAAAAACCCACGGCCGACGTGATACACAACCACAGCGGAGGCCTGGCCGCAATGCTCCGCAGCCCCACCAGAGGAAGCGCGAACATTACCAGGTAGGTGAGCGCGTAGAAAATCCCGGAAGCATTATCCAGGATCTGGAAGGCTTCTTGCTTTTCCACTCCCGCCAGGCTCACCACGCCTGCGATCAATATCATCCCGCCGACAAACAGAATCGAGTTCACAGGCGTCTTGTAGCGGGGGTGGAGTTTCGAGAACCAGGCCGGCAGCAGATGATCCCAGCCCGCCACCATGGGAAGCCGGGTGCTGCCCGCAACGGCCAGCGTCGACGCGCCCAGCTCCCGGCCCACCAGCAGCAGAATCGCGATGGGTCCAATGAGTCCCGCCCAGGCGAAGCGTCCGAATGCGATCCTCAGCGCTTGCGGGATGGGGCCCACCAGGTCCACCTGGCCGGGCGAAGAGTATGCCAGCAGCGAACTGGTCCCGAGAATGAACATCAACACGATGATGGGCGAGGCCAGCAGAACGGAGCGTCCGATGCGCGCCGGATTCTTGCATTCGCCCGCTAGAATGGCGATGTATTCGAATCCACTGAACGCACCGAACGACATTTTGCCGAAGATGTTCAAGCTGAAGAGCGAGAGGGCCGGCATCGCTGCCGTCAGAGGATGATATGCTCCGAGCGTTCCGCCGCGCAGGCTCAGAAAGGGGACCAGTATCAGCAGCCCAAAAGCGATCATTTGCGCGATGCTGCCCCCGTTCTGAACCCATTTCCCAACGGATAAGCCCAGCACCGTGACCACGACCAGAAACAGCACCAGCGCGCAGGTTATCAGCACAATGAACCACTTGGCGGCGGCCATCCACTGCATGCCCAGCGCATACCCGACGTTGGTGGCGATGTTCAGCCCCTGCGCCGACATGAACAGGATGATGTATAACCAGAGATTCCACCCGGTCAGGAATCCGACGAAATCGTTGAAACCGATTTTCGCCCATTGATACAGCCCGCCTTCGAGCGGCAGGATGCGATTGAGATAGATAACCACGGCAGCCAGCGGCGCGTAGAAAAGCGTCACGGCGAGCAGCCAGAACACCAGTTGCTGATTGCCGAGCTTGGCGGCGGTTCCCACCCAATGCGAGCCCACCACGTAAAGGATCTGTGTGAGGACCAGATCGCCGAGCCCGAGTTCTTTCTTCAGCTCGGCGCTGTGCGAGCGGACGTCTTTCGATGAGTCCATCCGAGCCGATTGGCGATTAGTGCGTCGAAAGTTCGGCGCGGCGTCCGCGATGATACTCGGCCAGCGCCTGATTTGCAGCAGCGATGGTCAGGAGTTCCTCGGCGACGGCTGCGAGCGCGGTCCCTGGAATAGCCGCGTACAACTCGCCGTCGCTCAAATCGGTGTAGACGCGATTACCGATGCAGCCGGCGCTGGTAACCACTCCGCCCGCCATGGCCGCCGGAATAGCCATGCAGGTGGGCCGCGCCAGTAAGGGCAGCTTAGCCGCCACTCCGGCGCGAAGCGCTGCTTCCTCCAGCAGCATCAGGCTCGCGGGCGCCGCCGCCAGTAGGACTACATCCGGGTCCAGCGGTGTATCCGCGAGCGGCGCGTACACGATATTCTTGGGCGCCTTCTTCAATACGGGAATGCCCGGCACCTCTTCCATCTTCAGGTAGCCCAGATTGGTCATGGTGCCGAGGATATTCATGAGCTCGCCGGAGCGATCCTGCGGCGGTTCGATGTTGTGGGTATACGAACCAACCGGGCAATTGTAATGGTCGCCCGGTACGGTGTAAAAGGTGCGCCCCGCTCCCGCCAGACGCCAGAAGCTGCAGCCGGACGGCTCCGATCCTACGAACTTTTCCAACGATGCGGGCGGCGTTTCGGGAAAACTGATCGCCACCGGGCGATGTTTCAGCCGCAGGATCTCCTGGAACCGGCGTTCGAGCGCTGCATAGTCAGGCATTGTTCTATCTTGCCACGTGCAAGAATCAGAAGAGATGTCGTCAGCTGTAAACGCGCCCTCCGCGCGTCAATTCTTCTCCAGGCACGGGTTGCTGTCGAAATGGCATCCGCGTTACGAGTTCCGCGCCGGGCAGCTCGAAATGGCTGAAGCCGTGGAGTCTGCTATCGCCGAAAAGAAGCATTTGTTGGTGGACGCCGGAACGGGTACCGGCAAAACGCTGGCCTATCTGGTACCCGCCATCCTTTCCGGCAAACGCGTGGTGGTTTCCACCGGCACCAAGAACCTCCAGGAGCAGCTCTTCTACAAGGACATCCCGTTTCTAGAAAAGCACTTCGCCCGGCCTCTGCAGGTCTGCTATATGAAGGGCCGCAATAATTTCGCGTGCAGGCAGAAGATTTACGATGCGGACCGCGAGCCGATTCTATCGGGTCTCGAAGAGATCGCCGATTTCCAGATCATCCGCGAATGGGAGAAAACCACGGCTACGGGAGATCGTTCGGAAATCAAGTCGCTGCCCGAATCAAGCTCCGCCTGGCAGAAGATCGATGCCCGCCGGGAGCTCTGTAGCGGCCAGAAGTGCCAGCAGTTCGAGCGCTGTTTCATAACGCAAATGCATCAGCGCGCGCACGAAAGCGACATCATCATCGTCAACCATCACCTGTTCTTCGCGGACCTTGCGGTGAAGGGCGACGAGTTCGGCGGCATCATCCCGGAGTATGCCGCCGTTGTCTTTGACGAAGCGCATGAGATCGAGGACGTGGCCGGAAGATATTTCGGCATCGGAATCAGCAACTACCAGTTTCAGGAGCTCACGCGCGACGTCGCCGCAGTCTCGCGCGCCAAGCAGTTCGGATCGGGCGAGCTGGACCGGATTCTCGACACCGTCAGCGATCGGTCCGAGCAGTTTTTTGCGTTGTTCGGCGAAACCGAAGGCCGGGTCGGGTTCAAGGGACACACCGCGTTCTTCGAACGGCATGAGGATGTTTATAACGATGCGCTGCGAGCCCTGGAGCTCCTGGCCACGGCGCTGCAATTGGTAAAGAACGCTCCGGACGAAGTGATCCCTTTGTTCCGCAGGACCCAGGAGCTGGCGCAGCGGCTGGCCTTCTGGTGCCGCGGAGACGACCATTCTTATGTCTACTGGGTGGAGCGCCGCGGGCGCGGCTGTTTCCTGCAAGCGACGCCGATCGATGTTTCGAGCCTGCTGGATGAAAAGCTCTTCGATGTCCTGGATACGGTGGTGCTCACCTCCGCCACGCTGGCCGTGGGAGGTACTTTCGAATTCACCCAGACGCGGCTGGGGCTCCGCAATGCCCGCCCGCTGGTAGTCCCCAGCCATTTCGATTACCGCAAGCAGGCGCTGCTCTACGTCCCGCAGGACATGCCCGATCCGCGGTCGCCGGCCTTCTCGCGCTCCGCCGCCGAGGAGATCACCCGCATCCTTATGCATAGCCGCGGCCGGGCGTTCGTGCTCTTCACCAGCTATCAGCAGATGCGCCTGGTGTACGACCGCGTATCGCTCGAAATCGAATATCCCACCTTGCTGCAGGGCACCGGTCCGCGCAGCGCGCTGCTCGAAGAGTTCCGCGCCACACCTAACTGCGTGTTGTTCGCGACTTCTTCGTTCTGGCAGGGTGTGGATGTGCAGGGCGATCAGCTAAGCTGCGTTATCATAGACAAGTTGCCGTTCGCGGTGCCCAGCGATCCGGTGGTGGAAGCGCGCATCGAACGAATCCGCCAGGAAGGCGGCAATCCGTTCTACGACTATCAGATTCCTCAGGCGGCGCTGGCCTTGAAACAGGGTTTCGGACGCCTGATTCGCAGCAAGAACGATCGCGGAGTGTTGGCTTTGTTGGACAATCGAATCACCAAGCAGCGCTACGGCCAGGTGTTTTTCGACAGCCTTCCGGATTACGCATTCACCACTAAAATCGGCGACGTGGAGAAATTCTTCGATGTATGAAGTTTCGGTAGAGCAATCCTTCGCCTCCGCGCACGCCTTGCGTAACTATCGCGGCGGTTGCGAAAACGTGCACGGGCACAACTTTCGGGTTCAGATCTCGGTCCAGGGCGAGCACCTGGATGAGACCGGGCTGCTGGTGGATTTTCTCGAAGTGCAGAACCTGATGGGCGAAGTGATCGGACGCCTGGATCATCAGTTTCTCAACGAAGTTTCACCGTTTGATGAGATCAATCCATCGGCCGAGAACATCGCAAAGTATTTCTACGATCGCATCAGCTCGGGATTAACGAACGGAGCAGTGCGGGTCGCGGAAGTCAGGATCTGGGAGACGGATTCAAGCTCGGCGCTATACCGGCCGTAGGCTACCGGCCGAAATACTCGGCGTTCTTCTGCGCGAAGCTGGACCATTTCTCAGGCAGGTCGTCCAGCGCGAAGATGGCCGAGACCGGGCACACCGGCACACATGCTCCGCAATCGATACATTCCACCGGATCGATGTAGATCATGTCGTGTTCGCCGAAATTAGCCGCGTCCTTCTTGGGATGGATGCAATCCACGGGGCAGGCGTCGATGCATGCCGTGTCCTTGGTGCCGATACAGGGTTCTGCTATTACGTAAGCCATTCGAATCTCCACAGCGCCACTGAGCGGCGCCGTGACAGGAGTAAGTTCATTATAGCCTGTCGCCCGCGGCAGCCGCGCATCCGGCGGTGAACGGCCCGATTTGCAGGCCGGATGGAGGATTTTCGGGGCTGGCGCGCGCCTGAAAATCCTCCGAAACCGTAACCGGGCAACCATGGGCCGCGCGTACAATAGTTCTGATGATTCCTAAAGTGCGCAAGGCGGTGTTTCCCGCTGCGGGACTGGGTACTCGATTTCTTCCAGCCACCAAGGCCCAACCTAAAGAGATGCTGCCGCTGGTGGATAAGCCCCTGATCCAATATGGCGTCGAAGAGGCCATGCACTCCGGGATTCAGAACATTATCATCGTCACAGGCCGCGGCAAGACCGCCATTGAAGACCACTTCGACGTCAGTTTCGAGCTGGAGCAGACGCTCGAAGCCAAGGGCAAGAAGGATCTGCTGAAGATCGTCCGGGACGTCTCCGATATGATCGACGTCTCCTACGTTCGCCAGAAGGAAGCCCTGGGTTTAGGACACGCGGTCCTGCGGGCCAAGGAATTGATCGGCAATGAGCCCTTCGCGGTGGTGCTCTCCGACGACGTGATCGATTCGGAAATTCCGGCAGTGCGCCAGTTGCTGGATGTCTACGAGTTCTACGGCGCTTCGGTAGTCGCGCTCATGGAGGTGCCGGGCGACGCGATCTCGGCCTACGGCGCCGTGGATGCCGAGCCGGTCTCGCATAACTCCGGCAAGGATCGGCTCTTTCGCATCCGCAACATGGTGGAGAAGCCCAAGCCCTCCGAAGCGCCGTCTAACTTGGCCATCATCGGACGCTACGTCCTTACTCCCGATGTCTTCGCCTCCATCGAAGCCATTGAACCGGGCAGCGGCGGGGAAATCCAGCTCACCGACGCCCTCAAGCACCTGTTGCACAGCCGTCCCATCTACGGCTACCGTTTCGAGGGAACGCGTTACGACGCCGGCGACAAACTGGGGTTCCTCAAGGCCACCGTCGAGTTCGCGCTGCACCGCCGGGACCTCGGCAGCAGCTTTCGCGAGTACCTGAAGCAGCTGAAATACTAGCCCAATCCAAACCATCTTATGAGCCAACTAAAGAGTAAAGTCGCCATTGTTACCGGCGGAAGCCGGGGCATCGGCAAGTCGACCGCGGAAGTGTTCGCCCGCGAGAGCGCGACGGTGATCATCTGCGGACGCAAGCAGAACACGCTGGATGAAGTGGCCGCGGAACTGAAGGGCCTGCCTGGACGCATTGTTCCGATGGCCTGCCATGTCGGCAAGCTCGAGGAGCTCGAGCGCCTGGTGGAAACTGCCACGCGCGAGTTCGGCCGGATCGATATCGTGGTGAACAACGCCGCCACCAACATCGCGCAGGGCCCGGCCATCCAGATGGATGACGGCCAGTTCGACAAGATGGTGGATGTCAACCTGAAGAGCGCGTACCGGCTTACTCGCCTGGTGGCGCCGGGCATGTGTCAGCGCGGCTCGGGCTCTATCATCAACATCGCCTCCATCGCGGGATTGCGCCCGCAGTTTCACGGATTGCTCTACAGCATGACCAAGGCAGCGCTGATCATGATGACCCAGTCCTATGCCGTGGAACTTGGCCCCCAGGGCGTGCGCGTCAACGCCATCGCGCCGGGATTGATCCAGACCGTGCTGAGCGAATACTACTGGAAAGATGAGAGCAAATGGAAGCAGGCTATGGCGCGCCAGCCTATCCAGCACCTGGGCCAGCCGATCGAAGTGGCCGAGGTGGCGCTGCTGCTTGCAAGCGATGCATCGTCTTACCTGACCGGCCAGACCATAGTCGTGGACGGCGGCCGCGTATTATCCTCAATGTAGGATGCCAATAAAACTGATTGCCGCCTTCCTGGTCGCCTCCGCCGCTTGGGCCGGAATCATCGAGGACGTTCGGGAGGCCATCGCTAACAAGAACTTCGCCCTCGGCAATTCCCTGATCGCCGGCTACCGCGCGAAGCAGGGCGTTACGCCGGAAATGCTGGAAGCGCTTTCCTGGCTCGGGCGCGGAGCTCTGGCCGCTAAGCAATTCGACAAGGCGGACGCGTACGCCACTGAAACCCAGCGGCTGACAGTCCAGCAGCTCAAGCATCGCAAGCTCGATTCCGACCCGCATCTTGCAATCGCGCTCGGCGCCGCTATCGAGGTCCAGGCGCTGGTGGCGGTTGAGAAGGGTGATCGCAGTCAGGCCGTCTCGTTTCTCGAAGACCAGCTGGCCGCCTATCGCGCCACATCCATCCGGACCAGAATCCAAAAAAATCTTAATCTGCTGAGCCTGGCGGGCAAGGCCGCGCCGCCGCTCGAGGAGCGCGAGTACCTGGGAACGAAGCCCCCGCCGATCGCGTCATTCCGAGGCAAACCTCTGCTCCTGTTCTTCTGGGCGCACTGGTGCGGCGACTGCAAGCAGGAAGCGCCGATTCTCGCGGAAGTTGAAAAGGAATACGCGCCGCGCGGGTTGGTGCTGGTCACGCCCACGCAACGGTACGGTTATGTGGCCAGCGGCGAGGAAGCGGGCCCCGTCCAGGAGATGAAGTACATCGAGGCGGTCCGCCGCAAGTTCTACTCGGAACTGCTCTCGGCGCCGGCGCCCGTGAGCGCGGAGAACTTCCGAAATTACGGCGCCAGTACCACGCCCACGCTGGTGCTGGTGGATCGCCGCGGCATCGTGCGTCTGTACCACCCCGGCACCATGACGCTGGACGAACTGCGCGCGGCGCTGAATAAGATCGGGTAGCCGGCCCGCAGTCCAGGAGGACCGCCCCACCCTACAAAAACAAAAATGGCCCCGATCTCTCGGGGCCGTTTGCATGAACCCTAAATTTTGACTGCAAGCCCTCTCGGGGCGCCAGCGCTTACTTTTTCTTCTTGGCGGGCGCTTTCTTCTTCGCGGGCTTTGCAGCTTTCTTCGTTGCGTTCTTCATCGAGTGATTCTCCCTAACATCAAAATTTGCGATCATGGATCGCAGTGTGATTCATATATAAGGTGGTTTGAGCCGAAAGTCAAGAAAAAAATGCACATCGGCCCCCTCGGCGGGATCGCAAGCACCCTCCGGAGGTCAAAATCATTTCCATCTTAGATTGTTCCATCACCAGAAATCGCCAGGATGGCTCGTTTTTGTTCTTGCCGGTGGAATCCGTCCGCGCTACGATCGGAGCAAATGCGTCTTCGCGCCGCAATCACGCTCGTTGCGCTGGCCGGGGCCCTGTCGCTCGCGAGTTGCGCGAAGAAGCACGTCGCCGCCGGCACCGTGCCGCAAGCACCGTCGCAAATTCGATCCAGTGAAACCGGCCTGGCCAGCTGGTATGGCCATCCCTATCACGGCCGCGCAGCCGCCGATGGCGAGATCTACGATATGGAGAAGCTCACCGCCGCGCATCGCACGCTTCCCTTCGGCACTTGGGTTCGGGTGACCAACCTCGGGAATGGCAAAACCGTGGATGTCCGGATCATCGACCGCGGCCCCTTCGTCGAAGGACGGATCATCGATCTCTCGCACGCGGCCGCCGAGGTGATCGGATCTATCGGACCGGGCGTCGCGGAGGTTCGCATGGACGTCCTGTCGTTCCCCGCGGTTCCCGCCGCCGAGAATTGGTTTGCGGTTCAGGCCGGAGCGTTTCTCGACAAGGACCGGGCTGAACGCCTGCGCTCGTCGCTCGAAAAAGAATACGGCTCGGCGCGGCTGGTGCGTCGCCCCGGCTCGCCCGCGCTGTGGCGCGTGCTGGCAGGCAGGGAGCAAACCGAACAAGCCGCGAACTCTCTACAGCAAAGGATACGAAACGAAATCGGTACCGGCTTCGTGGTACGCCTGGACCAGCCTGCCGACCTGGCCGGCCAAGCATCGGATTCCGGCGCTCAGCAATAGCCCCGTCAGGTCTTACTCGTAGCTTGATCTAAGAGTCAGGCGAAAAGTACTAGAAGAGTCCCCTCAAATGAGGTGGACTCAATACCGCAAAATAGCTACCAATCTAAGAGCTTGGGGTGTTGCTCAATCCCTAAAGTCCCAGTAGAGTTTATGGAGGTAGCACACACTATATACCCGAAAGACGCCACGAAACCTTATGCTAGCGCAAGCTGAAGAGTCGAGCCCCCTGCTGGTTGGCCAATCCCCGCGGCTCCGAAATATCTTGCGGATGGTGGATAAGCTTGGGCGCTGCCGCTGGCCGGTCCTGCTGCTGGGCGAAACGGGTACAGGCAAGGAAGTAGTGGCGCGGTCCATCCACAACGTTACGCCGATCGGGCCTTTCGTGACCATCGATTGTTCCTCCCTGGTCGGGCCGCTGATGGAAAGCGAACTCTTCGGCCATGTGAAAGGCGCCTTCACCGGCGCGGTGGGCGCCAAGACGGGATTGATCGAAGCCGCGGACGGCGGCACCGCCTTCTTCGACGAAATCGGCGAGCTGCCTCTGGACTTGCAAGCCAAGCTGCTGCGGGTTCTCCAAGAGAAGGAATTTCGTCCGGTGGGTTCTCTGACTCATCGGCGTTCGGACTTCCGCGTCATAGCCGCCACCAACCGCGACCTCGCCAAGGAAGTGGAGAAGGGAACCTTCCGCCGCGATCTGTTCTACCGGCTGAATGTCGTGAATCTGCGCCTTGCGCCGCTGCGCGACCGCAAGGAAGACATCCCGGCTCTCATCGCTCATTTTCTGGGACGTTACGGCAAAGGCCACACGCTGACGCAGGAAACGCTCGAGGCCATGCTGTCTTATGACTGGCCGGGCAACGTCCGCGAGCTGGAGAATTCCATTCAGCACATGGTGGCCATCAATTCCGGGCCCTTGCTGCATGTGGGCGAGCTGCCGTCCATGCTTCAGAATCATGTCATCGCGAAGAAGGCGCAGTTTATGTCGGCCGCCGCGGGCGCTCATCCGCTTGCCAAACCTCCGGGAGAAGCATCCGCCTACGAATATCGTTCGGCGCCCCTGCCGGATCGTTCTCCGATCGTCCCGCTGACGCAGATGGAACGCCGGGCCATCCTGGAAGCCCTGGAATACACCAAGGGAGACCGGGCCATCGCCGCCAACCTGCTGGGCATCGGCCGCACCACGTTGTATCGCAAGCTCAAGGAATACCAGCTCGCGGTCTGATACAAATCCACGTGCACCCGCACTACCTGTCCGAGTGAGCGATCCAAAGACATTGAAGCTGCTGGTGGTGGAGGATAACCTCGACGATGAGCAGCTCCTGTGCGAGGCTCTGATCGAGATTGAAGAGAGCCGCCAGTGGTGCAACTGGCGCTCCGCCATCATAGTGCAAGTGGATCAGCTCGCCGACGCGCTGGATTGCCTGCGGCGCGAGCGCTTCGACGCGGTGCTTCTCAATTTGAGCCTGCCGGACAGCCCGGCGCTGCTGGACACGTTCCTGGAAGTAGCCGCGTGCGCCCAGGAAGCCCCCATCATCGTGCTGGCGGACCAGCCGGACGAGAATCTCGCCAATCGCCTGCTGCGCGACGGCGCGCAGGACGTACTGCTGAAGTCCGAACTGGAGTGCACGCCCCTGGCGCGATCCGTGCGCTACGCCATCGAACGCCAGCGCCGGACCGCGGTTACAAAGCGTTATGGCTCCGTGGATGGGGCGAGCGTGCCGCAGTGGGCGCCCGCGATTTCAGCGCCCGCGGATCTGCCGGACGAGCTGCGGGAACTCCTGCTGCTTCAGGCGGGCGAGGTTCTCAATATCCAGAATCATCCATCCTTCCGCGAAGAACACGTCGCCGAAGAACACAGGCGCATGAAAACCGTTATGCTTGCAGATTGAAAATCGCCCTGGATGCGAGCCATAGCCTGGACCGAAACCTGTCCGGCGTCGGTGTGTATTCGCGCGAGATCCTCTTCGGCCTCGCGGCCGCCCATCCCGAAGCCGATTTCCTATTCTGCTATCGCCCCCATCGGGCATGGAGAGCGTTGTCAGCCAACCTTCCCGCCAATGCCGCCCGCAGGCTGCTGTGGAAAGGCTGGGCCTCACCGGCCGCTGTATTCCATGGGCTCAATCAGCGTATCGACTCCACTCGCTACGCGCGCAACGTCGCCACGTTTCACGATCTGTTCGTGATGACCGGCGATTATTCGACGCCCGACTTCCGCCGCAGATTCACCGAACAGGCCCGCTCTGCCGCCGACCGTTCCGACCTCCTCATCGCGGTATCGGCCCACACCGCGCGCCAGGTCCAGGACCTGCTAGGGATCGACGCCGCCAGAATCCGGGTGATCCGGCATGGCGTCCGCCCGGCGCCCGGCGGCGCCTCGAAAGTCCAACGCGAACACATGATTCTCTTCGTCGGCGCGCTCCAACGCCGCAAGAATGTCGCCGCATTGGTCCAGGCCTTCGAAGCAACCGCGCCGGATTGGCGGCTCATCCTGGCGGGCTCATTCGGATATGGGTCCGAAAAAATACTGGAGCGCATTGACGCCAGTCCGCGGAAGCACGACATTGAAGTGCTCGGCTACGTCCCCGACGCCGTACTCGAGACGCTCTACCAACGCGCCTCGATATTCGCGTTCCCATCGCTCGACGAAGGATTTGGAATGCCGGTGCTGGAGGCCATGGCGCGCGGGGTGCCGGTTTTGACGTCCAACGCCTCGGCGCTGCCCGAGGTCAGTGGAGATGCGGCGCTGCTGGTGAACCCAAGCCAATCGGAATCCGTCGCGGAAGGCCTGCTGAAACTCACCGAAGAGGAATCACTGCGCGTGGAACTGGCTCGCAAAGGTCTGGCTCGCAGCAGTGAATTTTCGTGGAAGAAAGCACTAGCCGAAACTTGGAAGGTCTACCAGGAACTGGCCGGCTGATTAACTCTTGTCTTCTTCGATGGCGATCTTAAGCGCCTTTAGAAATTTGTGATCCTGAGAAGTGAGCTTTATTTTTCCCGTGGACTCGAACTTGCGTTTGGGGGCCGCTGCTTCGGGTTCCCCGTCCGCCTCGGCTTCTTCGGCCTCGTATTCAGCAGACTCGTCCCGTTTGTTGAATCCGATGGTTGCTTCCAATACCAGGAAGACGTCGTAGCCAGCGCGCTTGATCTCGCCGATGGCAGCTGCGATGCGATCCGAATCGGACAACGACTCGTTGATCGCGTTGCCCAGCTCCTGCATCAACTCTTTCAGTTTTTCTTCCACGCGTTGCCCCTTTCTCCGCGGGCCACCTTCAGCATATCACTCTATCTTCTTGATGTTCGCAAGGCAAGCACAGTTTCATCCAAGATTATTAGTGCTCTGAATCCGGGGTTCTGCTCCCGCTTAATATATCGGCGTGGAGCGGTCTTCGCAGTAGCGGATTCGGGTCGAGGCACCCTATTCGCGGACCGGAAGACGGGCGCGCGAATTACCTTAAAACCTCTAGTTCGCTACACTGAGAAGGAGCAGGATGTTATCCACCGCCAAGCGCTTCCTAGGTCACGTGGTACCAGGTGTCATCCGGCCCATCCACATCCTGTGGAATCAGGTGATTGGGTTCTTCTTTCTAGTGCTGGCCGTGCTCCCGGCCAGTTCCATCATTCGGGATTGGAAAAGGTCCGACGGCGGCCCCAGGCTGGCGCTCGAAATCCCGTTTGCCTTGCTGATGGCCGGTTTCGGAATTCATTCCTTTCTGCGCGCCGGCAAGATATCCAGATCATGACATCCGAGCTGCCAGGCCAGTACCCCTATACCCGCGGCATCTATCCCGACATGTACCGCGGACGGCTCTGGACTATGCGCCAGTACGCCGGGTTCGGGAGTGCCGACGAAAGTAACCGGCGCTACCGCTATCTGTTGTCGCAGGGAACTACCGGCCTTTCGGTCGCGTTCGATTTGCCCACCCAGATGGGAATGGATTCGGACCATCCGCTGGCGGCCGGCGAAGTGGGGCGCGTTGGCGTGGCCATCTGTTCCCTGGCGGATATGCACCGTCTCTTCGATGGCATCCGGCTAGCCGACATCACCACGTCGATGACCATCAATTCGACAGCCCCGATTCTTCTGAGCCTCTACGTGCTGGTGGCGCGCAGCCAGGGCGCGGATTTACGGCGGCTTTCCGGCACCATCCAGAACGACATCCTCAAGGAATATATCGCGCGTGGCACTTACATCTATCCGCCGCGCCCCGCCATGCGGCTCATCACGGACCTGTTCGCGTGGGCCGCGCGCGACCTGCCGGAGTGGAACACCATCTCGATCAGCGGCTATCACATTCGCGAAGCCGGTTCCACCGCGATTCAGGAAGTGGCTTTCACGCTGGCCAATGCGATCGCCTACATCAGCGCCGCGCTCGACGCCGGTCTGGAGGTGGATTCATTCGCGCCGCGGCTTTCGTTCTTCTTCAACGCGCACAACAATTTTTTGGAAGAGATTGCCAAGTATCGTGCCGCCCGGCGGCTGTACGCTTCCATCATGCGGGACCGGTTCGGCGCTCGAAATCCGCGCTCGATGATGATGCGCTTTCACGTCCAGACTGCCGGGTCCACGCTTACCGCTCAGCAACCCGACGTAAATGTGGTGCGCGTCTCGTTGCAGGCCATGGCCGCGATCCTCGGCGGCGCGCAGTCCCTGCATACCAACTCCAAGGACGAAGCGCTCTCTCTGCCCACCGAAGAATCGGCTCGGCTGGCCTTGCGCACCCAGCAGATCATCGCCCACGAGAGCGGCGTCCCGAGTGTTGCCGATCCGCTGGGCGGCAGCTTCCATATCGAAAAACTCACCGAAGAAATCGAGCAGGGCGCCCGGCAGTATCTGGACCGCATCGACGCCCTGGGCGGAACGCTCGCGGCCATCGAGAGCGGCTACATTCAGAACGAAGTCCATAACGCCGCTTACCACTATCAACAGGCGGTGGAGCGCGGCGACGCCGTGGTAGTGGGTGTGAACCGGTTCAAGCAGGACGAAACCGAGCCGCCCCCGACGTTCCGGCTGGATCCCGCGCTCGAAGCCCAGCAGATCGAGCGCCTTCGCGAAATGCGCGCATCACGCAGCGCCAGTGTCGTGGAGGAACGCCTGCGCGCCCTCGAGCAAGCCGCCCGCTCCAGCGACAACACCATGCCCCACATTTTGGCCTGCTCGGAAGCGCTAGTAACCGTCGGCGAAATCTCGGACCGGCTGCGGACGGTATTTGGGGAATACCAGGACCGGCAGTGACCGCTCCTTCACACGCTCTCGCCCCGAAGCTTGGCTCGAATCGCGGCTTTCGACATCTGGATTGCGGTGCTGCTTAGGTCCGTCCAGGTTCTCGCCTTCAGTTTGACCACGGTCTCCCTGACAAACGAGTCTGCTTTCCAACCCCAGCGGGCGTACCGCGGAATCGGCTTTCCGAGCCCCTCCGTTTCGTAGCCAAGCTCTTCGAGCAATTCTCCCGCGACGGATTCGAATACGGTGCGCTGCTCCAGCGTGGCGTTGCTTTTCCATTTGTTGGCGTTGTCTTTCACTATGACTGATTGATTGTTATACCCCAACGAAAAGGGCCGAAACGGGGCGCCGGGACCTGGCTTCGCCCGCGGCGGCAGCACGCTCTGGACGAGCACCGCGCGATCGAAGGGTTCCCCGATAAATTCGCAAACGCGCCGAAGCGTGGTTTCCAAATCGGCCAACAAAGCCTCATAGCGCACTTCCGTGTACATGCCGGAAGGGAGTTGCGCTCCGGCCTGTCTGCCTGCGCGTACGAGTGTCCGCCATTCGGCGGCGGCGGTGAACCAGTTCTCCGGTCCATGCGGCGCTGCGATCCGGGAACGAGCTACATCGCGGCCATCCCGATAGATCTGGATGAATTTGGCGCGTGGAAAAATGGTTGCCAACGTGGGTATGTGCAGCACGTTCTGCGGGGTCTTGTCGCCCCAGCGCTGCTTGCCTTCGGTCCGGGCAAAGGTTTGGAATAGTTGGTCGATCAGGTCCGCATAGGAACGGCTGGCGATCAACAAGGCTTCGTCGAACCGGCATCCCCAATGGCGCACTCGGCGAAGCCCAAGAATCAACTTCACCAACCGGCACGCCTCCCGCTCGTTGCGTGGATCGCCATACGCCACATAAAGCTGGGGGATGAAATGCGACTCCTGGGGAAACGACAGCCGCGGGTGTGAACGCAGTAGATTGCGCAGAAGGGTAGTGCCACTCCGTGGGCAGCCGACGATGAAAATGGGAGCCATTCGCCTAAGATTCGCACATCGGAGAGGCTATCGGATCGGCTGTGATCGTCGACTGGGGAATAGCACGATCGGCAGTGACATCACGCAAGCCGCCGCAAAAGCCGCGCCGCTATAAACGAAATAAGCGAAATGCAGCGGAATCGCCCTGAGCGCGAACATGGCGCCGCGCCGGCCAGCCAGGAAGCGATAGAAGCGCCGGTTCAGCGCGATCACGATCCCGGCCGCCAATAAAGAAACCGGCCAGAAGATGGGAGCCATCCCGATGGCCACGTACGCGGATGCCACGGAAACGCGCTGGCTCCGCTCGATATTTAAGTCGTCCGGAATCTTCCGCTCCCGAAGCAACAGGCGCGTCCAGGGTATCGCGCGGTAGCGAATATCGGATTCGAGCAGACTCGAGAGTGTCCAGCGCTTCAGGTGCTTGACCGTAAGCTCGGCATCGAGTTCGATCTTTCGGCCGGCTCCGATCAAACGCCGGCCCAGTTCGATGTCTTCAATGGACGGCCTCACGTAACGCTCATCGAATCCACCGGCCTCGAGAAACACGGCGCGCCGGATGGCTCCGCAGCCGGTCCAGAACGTGCTCGCGCGTCGCTTTCCGTGTTGATGGACGAAGCGGTGCATCAGGTTCTTGTACTGCGAAAGAAAATTGGGCTCCGCGGGATCGTCGTCGTAAGATCCGATCAGCGCATCGAGAGCCGGATCGTTATCGAACGCCGACTCGATGCGGGCCAGCGTCTCAGGTTCGATGGAAACGTCCGAGTCGATAAACAGCAGAACGCCGCCCCGGGCCGCCCGCGCGCCAAGATTGCGGGCGCTAGCCGGCCCGCGCTGGGTCTCCACGCGGAGCACTCTGGCGCCGCCCTGAGCCGCGATCGCCGCGGATCCGTCCGAGCAACCGTCGTCGACGACCAGGCATTCGAAGTTCGCAATACTAGACCGGTTCACCGCTTGCATGCATTGGGCGAGGCTCGCCGCGGCATTGTGAACCGGAATGATGACCGAGATTAAATCGCTCACGTTTTCGGAACAGCAGGACTAACCGCTGGTCGAAATCGCGCGCGGCGTAATGGGCTGCGTTTGGGCTAGCTGCCAATGCCAGGCATCGGCCTCGGCCGCGGCGCCGGCTTCTTCGTGGTAGTCCGCATCCACGTTCACGCTCCAGAGGTCGTAGCGCGCGCCCATCGCGTTGCGCGCCGCCAGAATGCCGGTCAGCATGGAATGATCTTGATTGTTGTAGCGGTGCATCCCGTTCCGGCCGGCTAACTGGAGGTTAGGCGCTTCTAGCTCGAGGAAGCGCCGCATCGCGGCCAAACCACCGAGGTAGCGGTCGTCATAAACCGGATATGCCTTCGGAACCCGGACCACGGCGCCATCCAGCACGGCTTCTTTTTTCACCAGTCCCAACTCGGTAACCTCCCGGGCAGCCAGCGCGAGAAGCTCCGCGTCCGAGAGATTCCACAACCCGTCATTCTCGAAGCAGAAGTACTCCAGGCCCAGGCAGGTGGTCTCCGGATCCGGCGTCATGTCCGGGCTCCAGTTGTTGAAGTTCTGTATCCGGCCCACCTTGAACTTGGGTTCGTGAATGTAGATCCAATTGTCGGGAAACAGATTCTTCCCGCGAACGATCAAAGCCACAGTCAGGAAGTCCCGGTAGTTGAAATCCTCGGTCGCGGCTCTCAAGTAGTCGGGCGCGGCGGGTTCCAGCTTCTGGATCAGATCGCGGATTGGAAGACTGCTGATAAAGCTCTCGCCGCGGATATTCTCACCACCTGCTTGAACCGCCTGCACAGCGCCCTTGCGCCAGAAGATTCGCTCCACCGGCTTGTTAAGCAGCACTCTGGTGCCACGGGACTCGGCGATCTCCCGCACGCGCGCCCACATCATCCCCGGACCTCGCCGCGGATAGTGGAATTGGTCAATCAGCGTCCGAATCGGTTTCCGCCCGCCGCCGGCCCCCATCAAGGAATGCCGGACCAGCGACGACAGCGACAATCCCCGAATGCGTTGGGCGGCCCACTCGGGCCGGATCTGGTCGCAAGGGATTCCCCAAACCTTCTCCGTGTAGGTGCGGAAAAACATCTCAAACAAGCGGCGTCCGAAACGGTTCGAAACCCAATCTTCAAAAGAGCGCTCGGGGTGCCGGGGAGAAAGTTGCGCGCGCGCGAAACTGGCCGCGCACCGCAGCGCCTCCCAGGGTCCCAGACCGGCCAATGCATCGGTCGCATCCAGCGGGTAACGAAAGAATCTGGATCGATAATAGATCCGCGACAGGCGGGGCCGGGTAAGCAGATCGTCGCCCAGCACTTCCCGCCACATCTTTTCGATGAGAGGCACCCTAGTGAAGAACCGATGTCCCCCGATATCAAACAGATAGCCCTTGTATTCCACCGAACGCGCCAGCCCGCCAACTACCGGGTCCTTTTCAAGAACTAGCGCCTCGCGGCCATGATTAGAAAGCTCGTACGCCGCCGATAGCCCAGCGGGACCGGCTCCGAGAATGACTACCGGCACGTTGGGAGTTTACTTTCCGGCAGGTTATGGCTGCCATCGGGCTGCGGGAAGGTTCTCATCACTCGACGCGGCTATTTTGTCTCCGGAATGTCCTCAACAGCTCCGGGCTTCTGGTAAGTATACAGTAAGTCCGCGTTGCTGTGAACGTGACCGGCGTTCTAAATTATGAGGACATCTTCTAAACCACCTAGTACTCAGGGACTCCCCTTAGAAGTCTTTACGAACCTTTACGGGATGCATGCGTAGCCCAAAGCCAAACCCTAACATCCCTCGCCCAGAGGATCAGCGAATTCCAATAAGCGGCCAATAGAACGGCACTAGAACCATGAGCACCAGCGATTCCAAAATCGTCAGGCACAGGCCGACCCGAAAGAGATCGCGCGCTTCAAAGTAGCCGTAAGAGTAGCCCATTACCAGAACTCCGGACTGGTATACGAAGATCTTGCCGCCCGAAGCGAATGACCAGATCAGCCCTAGCGGGAGGGCCGAAAGCCCGTTAGAGTGGGCAAAATGCAACAGCGCAGGCAGTGATGCGCCGAGCATCGAGATTTCGTTTCCCAATAGAAGGTGATAGCCAAAGGCAGTCCAATACGGAATCACAGCAAGAGCAAACTGGTTTGTGATGAGCGGCCTCATCCAGCCGAACATACCCGCAGTCACAGTGGCCAGAGCGTTGGTTTGGAGCAGCACATTGCCCATGCCGATGGCGGCAGCGACGAAAAACACCGGCAGGTAATTCAACCGCTTCAAGTCTTCCTGGTCGAGAACGCCCACACGCGGCACAGCGCCGAGGAGACCGGCGCCGATACCGATCACGGCCGGCGAGATGTGATGAATCAGATCTGTCATCCACAGCGCTACCGCCAGCAGCGTCAGAACCAGCGTCTTTATTTCCAGTCGGGACAACGCGCCCATTTTTGTTAGCTCATCTTCAAGAAAGGCCTTGGCGCATTCCTGCGCCGTCTTTTCCGGCGGATAGAGCCATACGATCAAGCGCCAGGTAAATAGAATCGTAACCAGCGCGCAGGGCAGGAAAGCGAACAGCCAGAGACTCCAGTACACGTGAATGTTCGCCGTCTTTTCGATCAGGCCGCGGCCGAGAATAGAAGCCGCTCCGGCGACCACCATCTTGTCGAAGATCCCCGCCGTGTAGGTCAAGGTGATGAAGATTCCCCGCCCGACGTTGCTGCCGCGGCTGACTCCGAGGACTTCCATCAGCCCCAGCGCCACGGCAGCCATGATCACCACGCAGGCAATTCCCGAAGGCACCAGGAATGTCAGCAGGAAGGACGTCAGAATCAGCCCCAGCAGGATGCGCGAATAGCTGGTGCCGGTCCGCCGGATCACCAGGTAAGCCAGGCGTCTGGCCAATCCGGACTTGGTCGCCATCATCCCAAGCAGGGCGGCCCCGAACAAAAACCAGGGCGTCTGGTCGGCAAATCCGCTAAAAGCGGCGCTGAACGGGACTACGCCAAGCACCCAGAACAAGTAGCATCCGAGCAAGCCCGCGAGCGTGTGAGGCAGCGCTTCGGTGATCCAGGCGATGATCATGAATGCCGCCACTGCCAGCGCATGCCGGGGCGTTCCCTCAGCGCCTAAAGGTGCAAACCAGACAGCCATCGGCACTGCAACGCAAAGGGCGAAACCGATCACGGTTTTGCCGCTCATCAACTTTTCCCGAGAGCGCCGTTCCGAAGCTGCTCCGCCAGCAGGGATCGCTGCGGCTTGCCCGTGGCAGTTCGGGGAATCCTGTCGAGGAATACGATCCGGCGAGGCACTTTGAAAACAGCCAGCCGGGCGGCTGCGAACCGTCTGAGTTCCAAAACCGTTGCGTCAGCTCCAGCGCGCAGCACCACTGCCGCGGCTATGTCTTCCCCGAGCGTCGGATGCGGGACTCCGAACACCGCGGCTTCCGCCACCGCCGGATGCGCAGAGAACACATCCTCCACGCCTTGAGGAATGATTTTTTCGCCCCCGCGGCTGATCATCTCTTTCAGACGTCCCGTGATGAACAAAAAGCCATCGCTATCCAGGTGGCCGATGTCACCCGTGTGGAACCAGCCGTCCCGAAAAGCAGCCCGATTAGCTTCCGGGTCGTCAAGGTAGCCGGAGGTGACCGAGGCCCCGCGCACTACGATTTCGCCTTCGACGCCAGCCGCGAGGAGCTTCCCCTCTAAGTCCAGGATGGCGACCTGCATGCCGCTGCTTCGGCCGACGGATCCCGGCTTGCGGGCGCCAATTGTCTCTCGGGTAACACCGCCGGTTTCCGTCAAACCGTAGCCGCTCAGAACGGGAGCGCCCACGGCTTCCTCCAGCGCGGGGAGCAATTCCGGCTGGGGCGCGGGACCGGTGGTGCGGATGAAGCGCACAGGCGCCCGCTGGAACATCTCCGGATGCTCGCGCGCCAGCGCCAGAATGGCGCGGTTCAATGGCGGCCCGGACGTGAACCACGTCGGCCTGAACTGCTCGATCCAGGCCACGAAAGTTGCCGGGTTGAACCCCGCGGTGCTGATCACCGTGCCGCCGTTGAAGAGCTGCGACAGCACCGCCGCCAACCCGTGGTGATGAAACAGCGGCATCAAACTCAACAAGCGGTCCGCCGAGCTTATCTGAAGGGCGCCCGTTTCGCGGATCGCCGTCGCCCGCAGATTCTCCCAAGTGATCGGAACCAGTTTGGGCGCGCCCGTGGTTGCGGAGGTGAACAGCAAAAGCGCTGCATCCGTTTTGCGAATCGGCGGCAAGGGCTTCGCGTTTGCCGGGCCGGTCCAAGTGAAGGCCCCGGCCGCATCTCCAGGATTCGAACGAATCCTCAGCACCGTCATGCCCAGCCCCTGAGCCGCCCCGGCTGCCGGTGAAGCGCTGCCATCCGGAACGATGACCATGCGAGCGCCCAGGCGGCTCAAATAAAAGTGGAACTCGCTCTCGGTCAGCGCCGGGTTCAGAGGAGCGCCAGCTCCGATGCTCGAAACCGCCAGGAACGCCGTGATCAGCTCCGGCCCGTTCGGTAGCGCCAGCGCGGCGACCTCACCAGCGCCCAGCCCGGCGCTGACTAATTCGTGGCTAAAGCCTTGGACGCGCTGATCCAATTCCTGGTAAGTCAGCCGCGCATGTCCTGGGCTTTCCAACGCAACGGCCGCCGGCATCTCGGCGGCGCGCCGCTTCAACGGCAGAAAATCATCCAACCCGTACGAACTGGATTCATTGCTCAAGCGATTTGGCCCTGGATTCCGTTTCAACCTGAGCCTCAATGTAGGAGGCCAGTCCCCGGAGATCTCTGAGGAAGTCAAAATTGAGAAATTCGGCTTCCAGCGAGATTCCGAACTCCTTTTCCACGGCTGTCACGAATTCGAGCACCGCAATTGAATCCAGGAGGGCTGCCTCCTCCAACATCTGTTCATAAGGCAATTCGTCTTCCCGGACTTTCAAATGCAGTGACTGGACGAAGATTTTCTTGATCCGCTCCATCGTGTCGCGCGGGGCGTCGGAGGCTTCGGCGGAGCTTATATGGTCAACCACTGTTCCCACTCCTCCGGGTAGTCCAGGATCTGTTTTTCGATGGTCTCGACGAACGCGGCCAGGTTGGCTCGAATGAATTCTTCACGCCCAGGGGCCCGGACGATGTCCAGCATAGGGCCGAAGATGATGCGGAGATCGGAGCTGTTGCCGAGACAGAGCATCGGCACAACCGAGCAGCCCGACAGCCGGATGAGGTCGAAGACTCCCGTTGAAAAATGCCGCGGCACACCGAGAAAGGGCCAGGAAGTTGTTCCCGCTTGCCCGTCGAAATGGATGTTGACTAAACCTCCGGAGCGGAGCCTGCCCAAGACCTTCAGACTGCACTCACGATCCCGGACGTAGACTGAATCTCCGATAATCCCCTGTAAGAATTCAATGCGGCGTGGCGCCAGAATACGTCGACCGTACCGCCCCCACCAGTCTCCCTCGGTGAACTCGTCGCGCACGGTGAGTATCGGATACCCGATGTCGGCAAGATACCGTTTCGCGATCCGATTGGCGCAAAAGTGGGCGGTGAGCAGCAACACTCCCCGGCCGGCCGACCTCCCCTGCTCGAGGTGCTCGAGGCCATCAACTCCTCTGCAGCGCAACTTCTTCCGCGAGGATGGCCAACTAATGATCAGGTCATCCAGCATGCGGATGGCGGAGTTGGCCAGGAACCCTTCGGCGATCCGCGCAAACCGCTCGCGCGCTATACCATTGCAATTTGCGGCGACCATGCGGCGCACCGCAACGTCCCGGCGCGGTCGTGCGCGCAACTCGAGCAGCTTGCTGAAAGAAAAAATAAGACTTCGTGGAAAAAACGCCGACAGGATTCGCAGCGGATAAAGATAGAGCAACCAGAATAGGTCGTCGAGCGTGAGAAGCGGCGCGGCTCGGCCGCGGCGGCCGATCAGATGCCCCGGCGAGCCTTCGGACGCCGCCGCCCGCCCTGACATGTCAGCCAAGATATTCGGGCTTTCCATTTTAGTTGCCGCCGGACCTGTCCGGAACACCTTTGCGGGTGCGATGGCTGTTTACTTCTGCCTGGTTTGAGTAAGTATACAGTAAGTCACTGTCCAGTGACCGGCTAAGTCAGGGGATAACCCAGCGTTCGCCAGGCTCGAAGACCTTGAAGCCCACCGATGGGCGAAAGCCCAGCATGTGGTCGACGAAACGGTTCATGTCCACATCCTGGTCGGCAAACGTTCCATAGTGCATGGGCACCAGCCAGCGCGCGCGAATATCTTCAGCCAGCTGGGCGGCTTGCTGGATATCGAAATTTCCTTTTCCGTCGATCGGCAGCAGCGCCGCAGTGACATTGTAAGGTCGCAGCCGGCCGATGATGCCTTCGTACAAGCGGCAATCCCCGGCATGATAGATTGTGCAACCGCCGAAGCGTATCAAATAGCCCAGATTCGGGTAACCGCCCAGCGGCGTCCAATTGAGCTCCGGATGGGCCGATGGCACCGAGTACACGCGTCCGTACAATCCACCTTTGAAGTATTCCACGCGCAGATCGGAGTCGGTGGTGGTCATGCGGTCGTAGGAGATACCGATCGAGCAGGCATGCTCGGCCGCGCTCTTGGGCAGTACGACGCGCGCGCGCCCGGAAGCCTCCAGCATAGCGGGCAGGGTCCCCGGCTCCATGTGCGACGAGTGTGCGTGCGTGCACAGGATCAGGTCGGCGTTCGAGGCCTGTCCGGCCTCGAGCGGCGGCGTCAGGATGCGCGTCCGGCCCGGCGGAGTGGCCAGGCACGGATCCACGTAGAACACAATGCCGTGATGCTTCACGACGAAGCCGCTGTGTCCCAGCCACCACAGGGCGGGGGATGCACTCTCCGTCGCCTCGATTTCGGCCAGCAGCTCCTCGCCGCTCTTCACCGGCTGGTTCATCGGGATGCGGCCCGCTCCAACCGGTCCTGAATCGCGGCCCACGCGGGAGTGTGCGGGGGACGCTCCACCGCGATCCAGTCCCAGCCCTGGGAATCTACATCGTGCAAGATTCCGTATAGCACGGCCGCATAGCCGGGCGCGTCGGAAGGCATTGGAATGCACCGCGCAGCGCTGGCGTCATGCTGCATCCACAGGTACGCGCCGCGTCCGCTCCAAGGCAAGCGCCCGTCTTCCACCAGCACCAGCGGCGTCCTGGGGCTGTAGTGCTTGGGATGCATGCCCGGCGAAGCGTGCGCCGGGGTTTCAGAAATCCCCGACACTACAAGAACCGGCCCGATCAATTCCTCAATCTCCTGCTGTGTCAGCATGCCCGGTCTCAACAGTACCGCGTCGGGACCCGCCAGCGAAAGTACTGTGGATTCGATGCCCACCGTGGTCGGGCCGCCGTCCAGCACCATCGCGATGCTGGCCCCGATGGTTTCCCGGACATGTTCCGCGGTGGTCGGGGAAAGTTCGGTGAAGCGGTTCGCGCTAGGCGCGGCGATCGGAACGCCCGCCTCGCGGATCAGAGCGAGAGCGATTTGGTTGGCCGG
Source organism: Terriglobia bacterium (assembly GCA_963786745.1). GTDB lineage: Bacteria > Acidobacteriota > Terriglobia > Bryobacterales > Bryobacteraceae > Palsa-89. The sequence continues at coordinate 330,598 of CAWBAE010000002.1, forward strand.
CATCCGGATTCCCACCGTCGCCAGGCCGGCGGTCAGCCGATCCGGAACATGCGGCTGCTTGGGCAATACGAGCGTGAGCGGGCCGGGCCAAAAGCGGCCTGCCAGGATTTCTGCTCTGGGCGGCCATTCTCGTACCAGGCCGCGCGCCATTTCCACAGAATCCACGTGGACAATCAGAGGGCTTTCGGCAGGCCGGCCTTTTACCGCGTAAATCTTATCCAGCGCCGCTGGATCAAGCGCGTTGGCCCCGAGCCCGTAAACCGTTTCAGTCGGGAAAGCTACCAACTCCCCTGCGCGGATCAGCGCGCCTGCGCGGACCAACTCCGATCGGTCACTCAGCTTGGTCCTCTTTTCCGTCCGCTCCATCGCCCGATGTCTTGCCAGTATGTTTGTAGACCAGAAACGCGTGCATCAGCCGGTCAAGATCGCCGTCCAACACGCGGTCCACGTCGCCGATCGAAAGCTTGGTGCGATGGTCCTTGATCAGCCGGTAGGGCGCCAGCACGTAGCTGCGAATCTGGCTGCCGAAATTGATATCCAGCTTGGCGTCCTCAACCTTGTTCTGTTCCACGCGCTTCTTATCCATCTCGAATTCGTACAGACGCGCGCGCATCTGCTTCATAGCGCTGGCGCGATTCTTATGCTGCGAACGCTCGTTCTGGCACTGCACCACCAGGCCCGTGGGGATGTGCGTCATCCGCACCGCGGATTCAGTCCGATTCACATGCTGGCCGCCCGCGCCCGAGGCGCGAAACACGTCCACGCGCAGATCTTCCGGTTTGATGTCGATGTTGATGTCATCTTCGATCTGCGGATAAACAAAAACCGACGCGAACGAAGTATGCCGCCGCGCATTGGCGTCGAACGGCGAAATCCGAACCAGCCGATGCACCCCGATCTCGGACTGCAGCAATCCGTATGCGTTTTCGCCGTTGATTTCGAGCGTGGCGGATTTGATGCCCGCGCCCTCACCCTCCAGCCGGTCCGTCACCACCGCGTTCAGGTTGTGGCGCTCCGCCCAGCGGAGATACATGCGCAGCAGCATTTCCGCCCAATCCTGGCTTTCGGTTCCGCCCGCTCCCGGATGGATGGCCATGATCGCGCTCTTGGCGTCGTTGGGCCCGGACAGCAGCATGCCCGTTTCCAGGACCTCCAGGCGAGCGGAATAGCTCTTGATCTCGCGCTCCAGATCGGCCGTTACATTTTCGCCTTCTCGACCCAGCTCAAAAAGGGTGTCGAGATCGGAGGTGAGGCGCGCCACTTCTTCGGCCTGCGCGATGCTTTCCTCCAGGCGCTTGCGGTCCTGCATTACTTTTTGCGACTTTTCCGGCTGATTCCAGAAATCCGGATCCGAGATCTGCTGTTCGGTTTTGGCTAGCTGGGTTTTCTTGCCGGGTGCGTCAAAGATAGCTCCGGACAGCGTCGGCCTGCTGTCGGAGCGCAGCGTACTCTCTTTCCAATTCGTCCAGTGTCATGAAACTTCATCTTACCAAGCCGTCCAAATCCAGCAGCTGTCCGCGCTTGCCGACGTTCCACCCGCGCGTTCGGCCGATGGTATCCTCGACGCCCGCGGCTTCGTGGATGTGCCCGCAGTAAAAATACAACGGCTGCTCGCGCTCAATGAAATCCCGTACCGCTTGGCTGCCGAAGTGCAATCCTTCGCCCGCGCGATCCAGCTTGGTGTCCTTCGGCGGCGCGTGACAAATCAAAATCAAAGGGTCCAGCCCGGAGAATTTCTGGAGGCGAGCTGCCAGCTCTTCTTCGGTGTATTCGCCAGGCGTGTTGAACGGCGTCGGATTCGAATATCCCAGGCCGGCCACATTGTAACCCTCGATCTGCATCGATTGTCCGTGGAAATCGCGGAACTTGTATTGCTCCGAGAAGCCCCGGATGTCGGAATCCGATTCGTGATTCCCCGGCATTACATACATACGATCGGCGCGCCGTTGCAGGATCGGACCAAGCTGCTCCAGCCCGCGGCCCCAGTTCGCCAGGTCGCCGGCCGCGAAGTAATAATCCGCCTCAATCTCCATCAGTTTTTTGAGCGCGGCCTGGTCGCCGTGGATGTCGGAAAAAATCAGAAGCTTCATGCCAGCTACGAAGTGATGCCCGACGCGGACTGGTTCGGCTCCCACAACACTTCCGGCGCTCCGAGAACGTGATTCGCCCAGCGGCTCCAAACGAAAAACGCGTCGCTCAGCCGATTCAGATATTGAACCGTTTCCGGCGGGATCGCCTCTTCCCGCGCCAGGCTAACGGCCAGCCGTTCCGCGCGACGGCAGATGGTCCGGCAGACGTGCAGCTCCGTGTTCACGCGCGAGCCGCCAGGAAGCACGAAGGATCTGAGCGGCGTCAACTCTTCGTTCGCCCGGTCAATCTCCTTCTCGAGCTGGGCGATTTCAACGGAGGTGACGCGCGCCTGCTTGGGATGCACGTCCTCGGCCCTGGTGGCCAGGATCGAGCCCAGGTTGAACAGCTCATGCTGTACGCGCCGGAGAATGGAAGCGAGTTGGGGCAGCGCCTCGGACGAGGAAACGCAGGCCATCCCAACGAAGGAGTTCAGCTCATCCACGGTGCCGTAGCATTCGATCCGCAGCGAATCCTTCGGAACGCGCTGCCCGCCGGCCAGGTGCGTTTCACCTTTATCGCCGGTTTTAGTGTAGATGCGGTTCAGCGCCAGGCGCGGTTCGTCGAACTTAGGTTCAGGCATGCGTCCGGGTGGGCTCCCTTCCCATTGTCCTCAATATTGAAGATTCCACAACCTTCCGCCGATAAGCTAGCTTGGGAATGATCGCCGAGCCTCAGAACAGCGAAGTTTTGCTCACCCGATTCAACAAGCTCCTGCAAGAGCTGGTCCGCGGTACGATGAACCGTAACACGTTCCAGCCGTGGGAGATAGATATCTTGCTCGATATCGAAGCCTGCAACCTCCGGGAAGCCGTGAAGCGTGAAACGCTGCGCCGCTACCACAAAGCAGTCCAACGTGCCATGGAAAAAGGCGCTCGCGCTCCTTTCAAGCTGTCCGAGTACCTGGGCAACAAGAAATCAGCTTCTAAGAAGCCCGCTGCGCCGGAAGTGAAAGCTTCCTAGCTCACCGCCCGGCGGTCCCCTGCTATCCTAAGGTCTGAGCGGCGTCGCCAAAGGAGAATCCCCATGGGCTGTGGCAGCGGAATGGTAGGTCCTCGAGTCGAAGAAACCAGCGGCAGGAAAGTGTTCTGCGTAAAATTCCAGAAGGAAATGCCGGGCCTGGACGAAGTTCCGTTCGACAATCACCCGCTCGGCCAGCGCATCTACGAAAATGTCTCCAAGGAAGCCTGGAAGATGTGGCTGGAACAGATGAAGATGATCATGAACGAATACCGTCTGAACCTGGGCACCCAGGAAGCCCAGGAATTCCTGCTCAAGCAAATGGAAGATTACTTTTTTGGCGAAGGCGCCACGCTGCCGCCAGGTTACGTCCCGCCCAAATCGAAAAATTAGAAGACTGGAAGCGCCGCCGAGATTTCAAACTGCAGCTGTTCGTGCGCCCGCCGCAGCGCGCGTTCCACCGCATCCGCGGATTCTCCTCGCGCGAATATGAACCCCAGATAGCTGTTGCCTTCGGGCAGCGGAACCAGCTTCTGGCCGGAAATGGCGGTGATAAACACGTCCTCAATCAGATTGCCCGCGCGAGCCTCCGCGACCCCCTCGACGCTCCGGTAAATTCCTTCCTTCGGAATCGGAATCATCATGACGCCGGCCGCGTGCGACGGCATGGAAATGCCCGATACATCTTCACCGGCCGCGTCACGCAGGATTAATTCCTCGAGGCCCGGTAGCACACGCGCGCACAGCCCGCCGATCGGCCTTGCGGCCACTTCCAGCATCCAGACACCGCGGTCATTCACTCTCATCTCGGCGTGCACCGGCCCGTGCCGCAGGCCTAATGCCTGGATGGCAGCCTCGGTGGCCCGAACGATGGCTCGCTGTATCCGATGCCTTGCCCGCGACGGCGTGATGTAGATCGTCTCCTCGAAAAACGGCCCATCCAGCGGATCAGGTTTGTCGAATATCGCCAAAACGCGCAGCCGGCCTTCCCGCAAAATTCCTTCCAGCGCATGCTCGCGGCCTTCAATAAAGCTCTCGACCAGGATGAAGCGGTTTTGCAGCTCCTTCAACCGCGCGATCTCCGGATCTTCCAGCAGCTTCGCGATGCGGCGAAACGCGGTCACGAATTCCTTGCGATTGTTCGCCCGTATCACTCCGCGGCTGGCCGATAGCCCCAACGGCTTTAGCACCGCGGGATATCGGGCGCTGTCGGCGGCCTGCTCGGCGCCCAGTGCGATGGCCGCGCGAGAGAATTCCGGAACCAGCAATCCGGCCGCGCGAAAGCGCTCCCGGGCCATGAACTTGTCATGGCATGCCAGCACCGAATCCGGTGAATTGTAGGGAATCCTCAGGCGCTCGGCCGCCAGAGCCGCGATATAAGCCGGACCGTCGCCCAGCGCCACCATGCCGGTCACCCCGGCTTCGGTCGCCAGCACCTCCGCCGATTGTTCGGGATCTTCAAATCGCAGCGCCAGCGCATGATCGCCCCACGGATCTTCCAGCACATGACAGCGATCCGTCCCCAGCACCAGCTTGAACCCCAGCCGCTCGGCCGCTTTGGCGAAGACGTGGGTCTGATAGCCCGTGGTCGCGCCCACCAACAGCAGCTTTTTGCGATCGGGAGCGTCGCCCAGCGCCATATCAGCTATCATAATGACGTTCCGCTATGAGTGAAGTTGCAGACCTCCTAGAACGTTATCGCCGTGGCGCCGAAATGGTCGCGGTTTCGATCACCGGGGCGGCGGGTTCCGAAGTGGACTACGCCCCGCAGCCCGGACAATGGACCATCCGCCAGATCGTCGCCCATCTGGCCGATGCCGAGATTGTCGGAACCATGCGGCTGCGGCAGGTGATCGCCGAAGAAAATCCCAAGCTCCAGGCCTTCGACCAAGCCGCTTGGGCCAGCAAACTGGATTATTCCAAACGGAAGCCGTCGCAATCACTCGAAACATTCCGGCGCATTCGCACGGAGAACTATGAGCTGCTCAAGGATCTTCCGGAAGGAGCGTTCGATCGCGCGGGAATCCATTCCGAGCGCGGCCCCCTCACTTTGAAGCAATTGTTGCAGGGCTATGCCGAGCATGCCGAAAACCACGCGGCGCAGCTCCGCGCCCGGCGCGCCGAATTCAAAACTTTCAAGGCTGGTTCCAAATGAAGACGCCGTTTCGTCGCTCTCTGACGCCCGCCGGCATTCTGCTGGCTGGAAGTTTCTTGCTCACCGCCGCCACCGACTTCACCGCGGAAGGCCAGCGCTGGTGGGCGCACATCCAATTCCTGGCAAGCGATGATCTCGAAGGCCGCGATACCGGAAGCGAAGGGCATCGGAAGGCCGCGCGCTACGTCGCTGGCGAGATGGAGCGTTATGGGCTCGCCCCCGCCGGCACCTCCGGCTATTTTCAGCCCGTCAAGTTGAACGTGCGGCAGATCGTCGAGGATCAGTCCAGCCTGGCTCTCGTCCGGAACGGAAAGACTGAGCAACTGACGCTGGGCGAGGACGCGAATCTCTCGCTGCGCGGCGATATTCAGGAAGACACGGAAGCAGGCGCGGTGTTCGCCGGCTATGGCTTGCAAGTCCCCGAAAAGAACTACGACGATCTGAAGGGCCTGGATGTAAAAGGCAAGATCGTGGTTTATATTTCAGGAGGTCCGGCCTCCATCCCGGGACCACTGAAATCGCACTATTCCTCGGGCGGCGAGCGCTGGAAGTATCTGAAAGCCGCAGGCGCCGTCGGAATCGCCGGCATCCAAAATCCCAAATCCATGGACATCCCCTGGTCGCGCGCGACGCTGGCTCGTTTCATGCCCTCCATGAGCCTGGCTGATCCCTCGCTCGATGAAGCCCAGGGCCTGCGCCTGGCAGTATCTATCAACGCCCAGCACGCCGACAAGTTCTTCGAGGGCAGCGGCCATAGCATCGCCGAAATTCTCGCGGACTCAGACGACGGCCGCCCCTTGCCGCACTTCGCGCTCCCCGCCACAATCCGCGCGCACGTTCAACTGAAACGATCTCAGGTTGAATCGCCGAACGTTGCGGGACTCCTGTCGGGCACGGATCCGAAATTGAAAGACGAATACGTCGCGCTCAGCGCGCACCTGGATCATGTGGGCGTGGGCCGTCCCGTCAACGGCGACAGCATCTACAACGGCGCGATGGATGACGGCTCGGGGATCGCATCCATCCTTGAAATCGGACGAATGCTGCACGAATCCAAAACCAGGCTCAAGCGCTCCGTGCTCATCGTCGCCGTTACCGGCGAAGAAAAGGGAGAGCTGGGTTCGCTCTACTTCGCCGCGCATCCCACCGTCCCCGGCAAGAACATCGTGGCGGACATCAATCTGGATATGTTCCTGCCGCTGCACCCGCTGCATTACATCGAGGTACAGGGGCTGGGCGAATCCTCGCTCGGCAGCGATATTCGCGCGGTCGCCGAGGCAGCCGGCGTCCAAGTACAGGCCGACAAGGAACCGCAGCGGAATCTGTTCATCCGCAGCGATCAGTACAGCTTCATCCGGCATGGCGTGCCGGCGCTGGCGTTCAAGTTCGGCTACCTGCCCGGATCGCCCGAGGAAAAGCTGCACAAGGATTGGCTGACCTATCGTTATCACGCGCCTTCGGACGATTTGAACCAGCCCGTGGATAAGACCGCGGCCGCCGAGTTCGACGATATTATTTTGCATCTGGCCGAGCGCGTGGCCGATGCTCCCAGCCGCCCGCAATGGAATCCGGATAGCTTCTTCCGGCGGTTCGCCGGTGAGTGAGAAAACCGCGCTCCTGCGCAAGCTGCACTCAGGACCCGGCATTCTGGTTCTCCCAAACGCCTGGGATGTAGCCAGCGCGCGTATTTTCGAGAGCGCTGGTTTCCCGGCAATTGCAACCACCAGCGCGGGCGTCGCCAACTCGCTGGGTTACCCGGACGTTCAAAAGATCCGCCAGGATGAAATGCTGGCGGTGATCGAGCGGATCGTGAAATCGGTCGCGGCGCCGGTGACCGGAGATGTCGAGGCCGGTTACGACGATCCCTTAAAGACCGCACTGGCTCTGGTAGGCATTGGCGCGGCGGGAATGAACCTGGAAGACAGCCTGGGCGAAACCGGCGCGCTGGCCGAGATTAATGCGCAAGTTCGCATCATCGAGCAAATCCGCGCCAAAACCGATCTGGTGATCAACGCCCGCAGCGACGTCTATTTGATGGGCGTGGGCGATCCCGCTACCCAGTTCGAACGCATCGTGGAGCGGCTGAACGCTTACCGGAAAGCCGGCGCAGATTGTCTGTTCGCCCCAGGCGTTCGAGATGCGGAAACCATTGGCAAACTCGCCCGGGCCATCGACGGACCGCTCAACATCCTTGCAACCGCGGGAACTCCTCCGGTGGCCGAACTCCAGCGCCTGGGCATTAGGCGCGTCAGCGTCGGCTCCGGGCCGATGCGAGCCTGCATGGGCCTTACTCAACGCGTCGCCAAAGAATTGTTGCAGCAGGGGACGTACTCTTCGTTCACCGACGGCGCCATATCGTACGTTGACGCCAATCGCCTGTTCGAGCGCTAGACAGCTTCCTTGATTTCCGGGGCGAGATGCGCCAGCCTGCGCCGCAGCGTTTCGTAGGCGCGAAACAAGAGGGACTTGAGCGCGGGAATAGAACAATCCAGCACTTCGGCGATTTCGTTGTAATCCATGCCCTCGTATTTGTGCATCAGGACCGCCGCCAACTGCTTCGGTGGCAGCGATTCGATGGCGCATTGAATCTGCTTAGACAAATCCTGCTCCATCAATCGCTGATCGGCGCGCGGCGCGCGGTCCGAAAGCTCCATCCTGCGAAGATGGATGAGCTCCTCGTCCAGGCGCAAATGCCCGGTCTCGCGGCGCGTGTCCCTGCGCCAGTTCAGCGCGACATTGGTGGTGATGCGAAACAGCCAGGTGGCGAACTTCGCGCCGGGCTGGTATTTGCTGCGGGAGCGGTATACGCGTAGGAACACGTCCTGCGCCAGCTCTTCCGCAATGGCCCAATTTCGGACCAGCCGATAAAGATGATTCACCACCGAAGTGCGATGACGCTCGAGGAGAACTTCGAAACTTGGGTCGTCACCCGTCGACACCTTTAGCATCAGGGACGTATCGGGGTCGAGAACCCACTCTGCCACCATGCAGTGTTGAACGCCGCCCATGCGACGGCCGTTACTTCCCGCTTGTAAGGATTAGTAAACCGGCCTAAGCCGGCGTCTGGTTTTCCGGAAACACGGCGTACCCGGAAGGAGGCGGATACAACCCCAGCAGCACGTTCAAGCGCTTCCTGAGATAGCGGCTAGGCAGTTGCCGAGGTCCGGTTTCCACATCAATGTCGCAGCAGATCCCGTGCAGATAAAGTGTAAGGGTGTCTACAAACGACTGGCGGGCGTAGTCCCGAAAAGCCTTGGTTTCCTTTCGGATTCCACTCTGCCTCCGCAGCAGACCTTGCTTGGCCTGCCAGCTCTCTTCGCCCACTTCGCCGTGCACGTTAGCGCGCAATTCCTCGCGGAGCAGAGTCCAATACTTCTCCTGCGCTCCCTCGGACCAGGAGTTTGCAGCCAGGTTCGCCAGCGTGTGGTACAGGCGATAGTGATACTCGGACACTTCCTGATCTTTAAGCGCGAAGACCAGCACTTCCTCGGTATCGAACCGAACCTGGGTAGCCCAGGACAGCAGATTCTCCGGAGGCTTTTCGGTGCAGACAAAGTCGTCGCCCGGGGCGGCGCCTTTCTCCTTGCCGTCTCCGCGCTCCAAATAGGGCACCAGCATGATGGAGACCTTGGGGAGGAGCGCGGAAATCAGCGGCGGCAGCGCGGCGATGGGTTCTTCCAGGTATTCTTTTAGATCTTCTTCGCTCAGCGGCACCGAAGCGCAGAAATAGGAGAAAGTATTGCTGAGCGGAATCATTTCGGAGCGGAACCGCTCCGCAAACTGGCCGACGCTCAGTTTAGAAAGATCGGGTTGAGCGGACATCTTTAGGGGAGACGTTACAGACCGATTCTATCACGCCGGGGTGGAATCGAGCGGCCGTTGCAGAGACCGTCAACATGTGTTATCATCGAGCCGAAGTGATGATAACATGATCCGCACGCAAATCAGCCTGGATGAAAGCGAGTATTCTGTCGCAAAGAAGGAAGCCCAGACGCTCGGAATCTCGGTCGCTGAATTCGTCCGGCGCGCCGTTCGGGAGGCGCTCCCTCCCCGAGGGCAAGGGCCATGGATGAAATACGCGGGCTTCGTGGAAACCGGCGACCCTGAATCGAGCCAGTCCATCGACGAAATCGTGTATGGCCAAAAAGACTGAGTGCTACGTCGATACATCAGCCTTCATCGCATTCCTGGACAAGTCCGACAGCTACCACTCGTTGTTCCGGCGTTTATTCTCGACACCACCGCCAATGATCACTTCGTCGCTGGTTGTCGCCGAAGGGCATGGCTGGTTTCTGCGCCGGTATGATCGGCAACGGGCCGTGCAATTCCTGGCGTTCGTTGAGGCGCTGCCCGGCCTGAAAATCCAGAGCTTCGATGATTCCGAGCTTTCCAAGGTGGGCCGGCTGGTTAGGAAGTTCCTGGACCAGGAACTCACTCTGGCCGACGCTCACGGGCTGGCGATCATGCGCGAGCTACGCATCGGCACTTGTTGGTCCACGGATCGGCATCTGGGGTTGGACGGCGTCCCCTTGGTGATATAAGAAGAGATACGAAAGAAACCGGGTCCGCGAACCATTAAATACTCGATCCAGTTCCTCGAAAGGAGCGCGCCATGGGTCGCCTCAATCTCAAGCTCGGCATCGCGATGCTGTTCGGCGTCTTCGCCTTCGCGCAGGACGTCAAGCTCAACGTGACCTACGTTTGCAGCGGCGAACGCCTCTACGTCGAAAGCTGCAACATACGCGATCTATCGGACACCGCCACCTGCCAGGTGGCCCACCCCGACCGTCCTCAACACAACGGCTTCATGGCCTACACGACCGAGACTCGGGGCGCGCTAAGGAAACTCCTGCCCACCTGCCAGCAGCCCACGGCCAAGGAAATTGCCGCCGAGGAAGCTTTCAAAAAGAAGCAGCAGGAAATCTACGACGCCAACGTCCGGAAGGCCAACCCGCAAGCCAGCCAGCCTCAGGTCAACCAGGCCAGAGCGCAGGCTCCCCAAGCCGTGGGACGGCCCACCCCTCCGAAGAACGCCGAGGAACGCGCTATACGCCGCTGCGTGTCATCCGGAAGGCTGGTCGCGACCTGTACCGGCAACTCGCTCCTGGGCGCATTTGGAAAAATGGTGGCGCAGGTGCTGCCGTCCGTCGGCAAGGAGCCCGCTCCGGGCCCCGAAATCGCGGGCGTCTTCGAGGGTCCCGGCGGCTGGCGTCTCGACTTCATCGACGGCGGAGTGCTGGTGAACTGCTCCTTTCTCGCTCCCGATCAGCATAACTACACCTTCGACTTCAAGAACAACCGCGCCGCCATCGTCATCGATACCACGCCGAAACCCCTGGTCCTCACGCTCGGCCCGGATGGAACAACCATGTCCGGCCCGGGTCCCGTCACGATCGACGGCGTAATCGTGAGCGGATACGACAGCGGATTGCGGGATTCGGCCGGAAATCATGTGGAAGCCGCGACAGCCACTGGGCCGGTCTTCAATGAGTACGGGCAGCGCGTCTCTCGGACTTCCAATCAAGGACACGCAACATTCGCCAACCGCAAGGCCATCTGCCCGGCGCAAAGCCTTTCGACAAAAGGCGCGCGCGTGGGCGTCCAGACCATGCAGACGGACTTGCTCAAATCAATATTCAACGACGGCGATAAAGGCCCACCCACTCCGCCCGGCATTCGCATGCACGGCATCTTCGCAGCCTCCAGCGGATTCAGCGTCCAGTTCTTCCCCGAGTCCGTCATCCTCGGCTGCGGACCCGACGCCGCGCGCGCTTATCCTTACACCGTGATCGCGGACGGAACCCGGGCGGCGATAAAAATTGACGCTCCGGACCACCCGCTCACCCTCGGCTTCGGTGCCAACGGCTCGCTCGATCCCGGCTCCTCTGGCCCCTATCAGGTCCACGGACGCGTCGTGGTCGGCCAGAACGACAACGGCGACTTTACGTTCGCCCCGCTAGAGCAGACTTGCAATCTCTCGGTTCTTACTCCCAGCAAGACCATCCCATCGGGCGGCGGCGCGGCAGCAAGTTCGGCGATAGCTAACGGAGGCGGCACCCTTTCCACTCCCGATGCCCCGCTCGGCAACGCCACTCTGTCGATCGTCTCCGGATTCCCCGCGCAAGCCGGCGCTCCGAATCCGCTGGCCGGGCGTCCCTACGTGCTTCTGCGCGACAGCTACGCCAATGCAATCGCGAAAGGTGGTGTCAGCGTTCCGCCGGGAATGTCGCCTTATAAGTACGTCGCCAGCGCTTGCGCGAACCGGACGCCGGATTGCCAAAAGATCAACGACGCCATCAAGGTCAATGCGGCCTCAGCTGTCCGCGCCGATGCTGCGGGCAGCGGGACCTTTCCCGGCGTGCCACCTGGAACGTACTATCTGATGATCTCCACTCGCTACAACAACCAGGCGCTCGTCTGGGGCCAGGCCGTGCGACTGAAGGCGGGCTCAAACTCGCTGACGCTCGATCAGAGCAACGCAACTCCGATCAATTAAAGAAACCAACATAGACAAGACCTCGGCCCCGCCTCGTCCACCCGGAACCTTCGGTAGACTAGAAGAAGTGGCGCGCAGAGTTCTGATCTCGGCCGGTGAGGCATCGGGCGACCTCTACGCGTCGGGCCTGGTAAGAGCGCTCCGACGCAACGGGGAGGACCTCGCGTTCTTCGGTTGCGCCGGACCACGCATGCAGCAGGCCGGCGTCCGGGCCGTCGTCGATTCCAACAGCCTGGCCGTGGTCGGGCTAGTCGAAGTAGTCACCCACATCCCCCGTATCTATCAGGAATATCGGAAGTTGGTTGCGGCCGCTGTGCGTGAACGTCCGGATGTCGCGATCCTCACCGACAGTCCCGATTTCCATCTGCGCCTGGCGCGGCGTCTGAAGAAGTTAGGCATTCCGGTGGTCTACCTGGTGGCTCCGCAGGTTTGGGCCTGGCGAAAAGGCCGGCTTCCGCGCATGCGCCGAACCATCGACAGGCTGCTGTGCATTTTTCCCTTCGAGGTGGACTTCTTCAAGGCCAACGGCCTGGATGCCACCTACATCGGGCACCCGCTGCCCCGTCTGATCAAGCCTTCGGCAAACCGAAACGAGCTGAGGAAGCGGTTCGACGTCCCCGACGGCACGCCATTCGTGGCTCTGCTTCCGGGTAGCCGGCCAGGGGAGGCCGCGCGGCATCTCCCTGTTCTGCTGGAAACGGTCGAATTGATCCGGAAGGCCGGCCGTACTCCCGGGCCCCAATTTGTAATCGCCGTCCCACCCGGTACCATACCCGATCAGTCAACTTTTAGGGAACGCATTTCCGAGTTGTCCATCAAAGTACTTGAGGGTCAGACCTGGGACGTCCTCGCCTGCGCAGACCTGGCGCTGGCCGCTAGCGGCACAGTGACCATCGAGGCGGCCTTGCTCGGAACCCCGATGATCACGTTCTATCGCGTTAATAAATTGACTTGGTGGATGGGCCGGCATCTTGTGAAGGTCCCCTTTTACTCGATGGTGAATCTGGTGGCGGAACGACGCATCGTGCCGGAATTCATTCAGGATGAAATGACGGCGGCTGCGTTGGCGAACCAGGCGCTGGCGCTGCTCGGGAACGACGCCGCGCTCGAAAACATGCGTCAAGAACTGCGCCTTGTGGCCGAAAAGCTATCCGGGCCGGACGATCCGATGGAGGTAGCCGCTTCCATCGTGGAACGCTATTGGGAGGCTACGCCGGACGCGGAGGAAATGGTCCATGCGTAAGATACTGCTGGCCGCGATGCTGCTCGGGCCCCTGCTTTCCGCGCAGGATCGCGGCATCAAGCGCGGCCGGATAGACGTCGACAACTACAACATTGACGCCGAAGTGAATCCCCGCACGCAGGCGCTCACCGCCAACGTCAAAGTGCGGTTCGTCGCGATGGATAACGACATTTCCTCGCTTTCCTTCGAACTGAACAACGCCCTCAACGTCTCGCGCGTCGTCGACGAGAGCGGCCACGAGATCCAGACTTCGCGATCCTCGCAGGATTTCTCCGTTCGGCTCAGCCTTCCCGCCGCGCTCGTCAAAGGTAAACCTACCACCCTGACCTTCACCTACGACGGCCGCTTAACCGGCCAAGAGGATTCGCCGGTGTACGGCATCAAATTCGCGGCCATTCAAAACGACATCGCCTATCTGATGTATCCGGCTCGCTGGTTTCCTGTGAACGATTACACTATTGACCGTTTTACCGCCAATCTCCGCATCACGGTTCCCTCCGGCTTCACCGTACTCGCGAGCGGCCTTGGAAAATCGGAGCGGGTGGGCGCCGACAAGATGGCTTATAGTTTTGAGTTCGCCAAGCCCTCCTTTCCAGGCAGCATCGCGGTGGTCCACGGCGATCCTACGCGCGTCAGTTCGGAAGGCGTCAGCACCACCCTCTACTTCCGGCAAAGACAGTCCATGGCGAATGCGTACGGGGACGAAACCGGCAAGATCATGTCGTTTCTCACCAACCTGTACGGTTTGCCGCCGCAGGCCAATCTGACGCTGGTGGAAACCGAAGACGGCACTCCCAACGGCTACGCCGCGCCCGGTCTTATCTTTCTTTCTCCCCGTGCGATTGGCAGCCAGGTGGCCTCGCGCCTGCTGGTGAACAATATCGCACGGCAGTGGTGGGAAGAGCTGGTGTCTCCGATCAGCCGGGACCATATGTGGCTCGAGAACGGCAGCGCCCGCTTTGCCGAGCTGCTATGGGAGGAACACGCCAACGGACCAGCCGCCTTCGAGGATGCGGTTCATGACACCTACGTCGAGGCCCTGACGGTGGACAATCCGCCGCTTATCCAATCCGGACGCCTGGAAGATTATTCGCCGGAGTACTGGGCCGAAACCGCCGGAAAGGGCGCGGCCATCCTGAACATGCTGCGCAACATCATGGGTAACGACGGATTCCTGAAGCTCATGTCGACGTTTCCGAACAAGTTCGGATGGCAGTCCGTCGCTACGGCCGATTTCCGCACCACCGCCGAACAAATCTACGGCCAAAGTTTGCAATACTTCTTCGTGCAGTGGATCGAATCCAGCGGAGCTCCGGAGTTTCGCATGGAATACACCGTATTCCGCACGCAGAAGGGCTTCCGCGTGATGGGCAAGATCACGCAGGATCTCGACACGTTCCGCATGCCGGTGGATATCAAGATCGAGACCGAAGGAAATCCGGAAACCAAGCGCATCGATGTGGTGGGTACGTCGTCCGAATTCTCGGTGGATACTTTCGGCAAGCCCAAAACGGTGACCATCGATCCTAACGGCACAGTGCTGCGCCTTAGCCCCAGCATGCGCGTGGCGGTGGCCATCAAGCGCGGCGATCAGTATGTGGCCATCTCCGAATACAGCGAAGCCATCAGGGAATACCAGAAGGCGCTGGACGTGAATCGCTCCAGTTCGCTGGCGCATTATCGCGTGGGCACGGTCTTCTTTCTGCAGAACAGCTATCAATCGGCGGCCAACGAATTCCGGCAGGCCCTGGACGGCGACAACACACCCAAGTGGACGGAAGTCTGGGCGCACATCAAGCTTGGAAATATTTTCGACGTGTCAGGGCAGCGTGATCGGGCGGTGAACGAGTACAATCACGCCATCCGCACGCACGACAACACCGAAAACGCGCAGGAAGAAGCCGCCAAGTATCTCAAGCAGCCGTTCGAGAGAAAGCACAACGGCGTCTAGCTCCCTACCGCCAGCTTCGGAATTAAGTACCACTTCAGAACACCGCTCGGCGTACCGCTCACCCGGTCCACCTCCACGCAAACCAAGCCGCCCTTCTTGAAATCGATGTGCAGGGTCGGGCAGCCCATGAGGAACGCGGTTAGAGCGCTGAACAACGGTTCGTGACCCGCCAGCAGGATTCTCGGCTCATCGCGGTGAGTGCGAATTTCGTCCCACACCGAGGCCGGCGATGAGGCCGGCTCCAGCGCCCGGGTGCGCAACAGCTCGCCTTTGTAATCCAATACCTGAGCCGCCAGCTGCGCGGATTGTACGGCGCGGCGATACGGACTGGTGAGGATCAGAGTGGGCCGCGCTCCCGCGCCGGCGGCCACGCGCAGCACATGCCGCAGTTTTTTTCTGCCTTCCGGAGTGAGCGCGCGTTCGGAGTCGGGTTGTCCTTCATGGCCGTCTTCCGCGATGCCGTGCCGGAGAATGTAGATGTCCATTTTGGTCGGTGTGTTCTGTCAGACTGCCAGTCCTGTTAGCCTACAAGTTTGAAGCCTTATCTCGATCGCGCCGCGTTCTATCTGACCTGCGGCTCGCTCATCTCCATTCTATTCTCGATCGCCGTGTCGCAAATCCTTTTGGCGCTCGCCTTGGCGGCGCTGCTGCTGTCCTCGGAGCCCCTGCGTCTGCCGCCTGTCAAGCTGCCGCTCGCGCTGTTCATGCTAGGCACTGTGGTCTCGCTTTTGCTCTCCGGCCACATTCGCGACGGAACGCCGCAGATTCGAAAGTTCTTCGTCCTGGCGGTGCTATTGGTGGTGTACAGCACTTTTCGAAAGATCCAGGAGATTCGCGCCGTCATCCTGATCTGGGCGGGCGTCGCCACGCTCTCCGCCGTGCGCAGCCTGTTTCAGTTTTTGCAGAAATATCGGGACGCCCAGCAGCAGCACCAGGACTTCTACAATTTCTACATCGGCGCGCGCATCAGCGGATTCATGAGCCACTGGATGACCTTCGGCGGCGAAGAAATGATCGTGCTGCTGCTGCTCGCGTCCTATCTGTTTTTCTCCGGAGCGCCGCGCTGGAAAAAGGCTGGATGGTTTTGCGCGATCATTCTGGCGACGTCCATGGTGCTGGGGCTGACGCGCAGCATATTTCTGCTCGGCTTCCCCGTCGGGTTGCTCTATCTGCTCTGGTTCTGGCGCAAATGGCTGGTGGTGGCCGTGCCGGTGGTGGCCGTTCTCGCGCTCCTGGTTGCGCCCGCGGTATTGCGGGAGCGAGTGGCTTCCATCGTGCAGCCGCACGGCACTACGGATTCGAACGAGCACCGGGCTATCCTGCGCGAAACCGGTGTCGCCATCATTCGCGCGCATCCCTGGTTCGGGCTCGGCCCCGAGCAGATCAAAGCGCAGTTTGAACAGTGGGTCCCCGCGGATATTCCGCGGCCCTTGCCGGAGGGCTGGTACGGGCATCTCCACAACATCTATCTCCAATACGCGGCCGAGCGCGGTGTTCCAACCATGCTGGCGATGCTGTGGCTGATCGGGAAAATCCTATGGGACTTCGCGCGGTCACTCCGCGGAAAGCTGGCCTCCACCGAGGCTCGCTTCGTGCTGCACGGCGCTATCGCCGTGATTCTCGCGATCCTGGCGGAAGGATTCCTCGAATACAACCTCGGCGATAGCGAAGTGCTGACGCTCTTCCTGGCCGTGGTCGGATTCGGCTATATCGCCCGAGAGGCTACCGACGTTGCCGCTTGAGGGACTTGAGATCCTTCTGGTGGGCGGCTCGGGCGGGTTGGGATCCGCGACCACGGAACTGCTCACCGCCGACGGCGCACCCCTTATCGTCAGCTCGCGGAGCCTTGGCATGGATATCACCAACGCGGAAAATCGGAAATTTCTCCTCGCCTCCGTTCCGAATCTGTACGGTCTGGTTGTTTTCGCGGGCACTCCCGCGCGCGGCGAAACGGCGGACGCGCTGCGGCCCTCCTTCGAGCTGAACTATGAGGGCCCCATTCTGCTGGCGCGGGAAGCGGCCGAGCGGATGAAGGCTCGCGGAACGCACGGCGCAATCGTGTTATTCGCCAGCATGCAAGCGGTGGCTTTGTTTCCCGGTTCCACGGCTTACGCGGGCGCGAAAGCCGCGCTCCTGCACAGCGCCCGGATTCTCGCCAAGGAGTATCGCGGACCTGCGAACATCCGGGTGAACGTGATCGCCCCCGGCGTGATGAATGCCGGCATGGCGCAGGCCAGCATCGCGTCCGGCAAATACGCCGGCTATCTGGATGGTGGCACCATTCCGCGCTATGGCCGGGCGCTGGATGTCGCGCGTGCCGTCCGGTTCCTGCTGGAGCCGGACAATTACATCACTGGACAAGTGCTTTCGGTGGATGGCGGAATCACGCTGTAACGCGCTTGTACGCGATACAGTCGATTTCCACTTTCATGTCGCGAAAGGCGAATTTCACCTCGACAGTGGTGCGGGCGGGCCGGGTTTCACCGAAGAACTCGGCGTACACTTCGTTCATCGCCGCGAAATCCTGCCCGTTCGAAAGAAAGACCGAACACTTCACCACATCGGCGGGCGATGCGCCGGCCTGTTCCAGAATCCTGCGAATGTTCTCCAGAGTGATTCGGGTTTCGTGGCGTATATCGCCCAATGAAAATTCGTTCGTCGCCGGATCGACGGGCCCTTGCCCGGAGACGAAAATGAAATCGCCGGCCCGGACAAACGGCGAATAGGGACCGCGAGGCTTCGGAGTCATCGGCTCTATTGCATCGTGTGATGATGCTCCGGCTTCTTCTTGCGGCTGCGGCGCGGGCGGTCGGCCGTATTTCCCGGAGCCGGCCCTTTTCTCGGCCTTCGCACCGGCTTCGGCTTAACCGGCGGCGGATTCGGTTCCAGCAGCGACGGCTGGCCTTCCACGATCGGCTGCTTTTCGTCCTCTTCGGCTTCGTGGTGTTCAACCGGCGCCGGTTCCGGGATGGCGGGCGGATAGAACTCCGCTCCCAGATAAACCACCAGTCCCTTTTCCTCGTCCGGCTCCACGCGCACCACCAGCTTGTCCTGCGCGTAATTCAGAAACTCGGAGAATTCCTGGAAGCCATAAGGCCGCTGCATCGAAATTGGGCACTTCGGCTTGCACCCAGCCGGCCAGATCGTCGGCCGCGGCGCCGCTTTCCATTTCGAGCCGGTGTGTTTCGAGCACATCGCGCAGTGCCGGCAGCGCTTCTTCCGGTTTCGGCGTGGGACGTTCCGGCTGAGTCGATGTTTTGCGCTCGATGATGTAGCGTCCGCCCTGGCCGCTGACGTTGACGTAGTCGGCTTTCTTCAGCTTTTCGACGAAGTCGGAGAAACTGCCGGCGCCGTAGGCTTTCTCGGTAAATGCCGAGTCGAGCTGCAGCATGGTGGATTTCAGCAGGCCGAGCTGCGGCTGCACGGCGCGCCGTTCCAGCACCTGCAGCGCGCGCTCCACCAGCGGCATGGCCTGTGCAGATCGAGCGGCGCGGGACGCGCCGCGATGTCCGCCTTGTCGCCGGTCGCCGCTGCCTGCCGGCGGCCGTTCGCCGCTGTCTGCTGCGGTCTGCGGCGCGACGGTCGCGGCCATCCGAACGTTCGGCGATCCGACAGCAGCGATTCGTAGCTGACGAACTCGTGACAGTTCTGCTGCAGGATCGTGCTGGTGAAGGCCTTGCCGCCCACCACGAACACGGTCTTGCCGTATTCCTTGAGTTTGTTCACCAGCGGGATGAAGTCGCTGTCGCCGCTGACGATGGCGAACGCGTTCACATGCGGATGCGTGAAGGCCATCTCCAGCGCGTCCAGCGCGAGATTGATATCGCCGCCGTTCTTGTCGCCGCGCGGCGAGGGCAGACGCTGCACCATCTGGACGGCGTTTTCGGCCATCGAACGGGTGGCGCCTTCCTGGCGTCCCCAGTTGGCGTAAGCGAACTTCGCGACCAGATCGCCGCGCTCCTTGAGCGCATCCAGCGGGAGCGATACGTCAAACTCCCGCCGCAGAGTCGATTTCACGCCGATCTCGATATTGTCGTAATCGACGAACACGGCGATGTTCAGTTTTTCTTGCATTTGAGTTGTTGTCAATTTCAAAGGCTTAAGCCTTGTGTACCTTTATTCAAAATGCACGGGCAAGAGTGCCCGTGCTAGCTTCAGGCAGTCTGCTTTACAGAAGACCGGATGAAGTCTACAATTTCTTCGAGCGAAGCTCCGGGCTGGAATACAGCCGCGACGCCCAGCTTCTTCAATTCTGCGGCGTCCTCGTCCGGAATAATACCGCCAACGGTGACCAGCACGTCGTCCATGCCCTTTTCCCGCAGCAGCTCCATCACTCGCGGAACGATCGCGTTGTGCGCGCCGGAAAGGATGGACAGTCCGATAACCTGGACATCTTCCTGCAGTGCGGCATTAACGATCATCTCCGGTGTCTGGCGCAGGCCGGTGTAGATGACTTCCATGCCCGCATCCCGCAGCGCGCGCGCAATTACTTTTGCGCCGCGGTCATGGCCGTCCAAACCCGGTTTGGCGACCAGTACCCGGATGCGATCCATATGCCTAGATGTTAGCACTTCGGCCGGAACAGCCCCGGAGCACCGCCCTCAGAGGACGCTGGTTTCCGTGTAGGTTCCGAAGACGTCGCGGAAGGCGTCGCAAATTTCGCCCAGCGTGGCGTACTCGCGCACGGCATTCAGAATATAGGGCATGGTGTTTTCCGTGCCTTCGGCCGCTCGGCGCAGGTCGTCCAGCGACTTCTCGACCTTCCCGTTGTCCCTCCGGCGCCTTCAGCTTCGCCAGCTTCTCGAGTTGATGCTGCTGCGACGCCTTCGTCGATCTGCAGCAGCTCAATCGGCTCGTCGTGTCTCGACGTGAAGGCGTTCACACCGACGATCTTCTGCTCGCCGGTCTCGATCGCGTGCTGGTATTCGTAACTCGCGTTGGCGATTTCGGTTTGCGGGAAGCCGCGCTCGATGGCCGGGATCATGCCGCCCATCTCATCGATCTGCCGGATGTACTCGTTGGCGCCCTTTTCCACTTCCTGGGTCAGGCGCTCCACGAAGTAGCTGCCGCCCAGCGGATCGGGCGCATCCGTCACGCCGCTTTCGTACGCGATCACCTGCTGGGTGCGCAGCGCGATCGTGACCGCATGCTCGCTCGGCAGCGCGTAGGCTTCGTCCAGCGAATTGGTGTGCAGCGATTGCGTTCCGCCCAGCACCGCCGCCAGCGCCTGCATCGCAGTCCGGACGATATTGTTATAGGGCTGCTGCCAGGTGAGCGAACAGCCGGCGGTTTGCGCGTGCGTCCGCAGCTTCCAGCTGCGCTCGTCCTTGGCGCCGTACCGGTCGCGCATCACTTCGGCCCAGATCTTGCGCGCCGCGCGATATTTCGCGATCTCCTCGAAGAAATCGTTGTGCGCAGTTGAAGAAGAAACTCAGGCGCGGCGCGAAGTCGTCCACCGGCAAGCCGCGCTCGAGCGCCCAATCCACATATTCGATGCCGTCACGCAGCGTGAACGCCAGTTCCTGCACGGCCGTCGACCCGGCCTCGCGAATGTGATACCCGCTGATCGAAATCGGATTGAAGCGCGGGACATGCTTGGTGGAGAATTCGATCACATCCGTCACCAGCCGCATGGAGGGCCGCGGCGGAAAGATGTACTCCTTCTGCGCGATGTATTCCTTCAGAATGTCGTTCTGCAGGGTGCCCGAAACGCGCGACCAATCCACGCCTTGCTTTTCCGCGACCGCCAGATACATGGCCCATATCACCGGCGCGGGCGAGTTGATGGTCATCGAAACGGTAACATCGCCGAGCGGAATGCCGCGGAACAGGATCTCCATGTCCTCGAGCGAGGAGATGGACACGCCGCACTTGCCCACTTCGCCTTCGGACGTAGCGTGATCGGCGTCGTAACCCATCAGCGTCGGAAGATCGAAGGCCACCGAGAGCCCGGTCTGGCCCTGGCTCAGCAGATAGCGATAGCGCTGGTTGGTTTCCTCGGGCGTGGCGAAGCCGGAGAACTGCCGCATGGTCCAGAGCTTGCCCCGATACATGCTCTCGTGAATGCCGCGAGTGTAAGGAAACTCGCCGGGCGGCGGCGGTTCCAGGCCGCGTACGTCCGAGGCGCTATAAAAGGGCTCAATCGGGATTCCGCTGAGGGTTTTGCGATCAGTGGTACTGACTGTGCCGGTTGGCTTGGCCATCTAGTTTCATTGTAGCGAGTCGTCTTTCCCTAGATGGGCAAGCCGAGATCCTTGGGCAGCTTGTCGGGATTCGCAACCAGAAAAATACCAGTGATGCGGTCGCTCTCGTCCAGCTGAAGCGCGCCGATGTAAGCCAGCTGGCCGCCGTAATACACCAGCGCCCCCGGCTCGCCATTTACGTCGGCAAGTTTGACTTCAAGGCCGGTAAGCGCACCCTTCTTGTTTATGCCGGCGAAGAAGCGGGCGACGCGATCCGCCCCATAGATCGGATTCACCGCGGCTGTGGCTTTTCCGCCGCCGTCGGCGTGCAGCACCACGTCCTCGCGCAGCATCGCCATCAATTGCGACGGGTCGCCTGAAACGCAGGCGTTCAGAAAGTTCTTAAGCACCTGGCGATGGCGGGTTCGATCGACAGGGAACCGGGGTTTGTGCTCCCGGATGTGCTTGCCGGCCCGCGCCACGATTTGCCTGCAGTTCACTTCACTGGTTTCAAGGACCGAGGCGAGTTCGTCATAAGGAGCATCGAACACTTCCCGGAGCAGAAAAGCCACGCGCTCGGCCGGCGACAGGGATTGCAACAAATGCACGAACGCGAGCGAGAGGGACTCGGCCATTTCAACCGAATCCTCCGCCAGCGGCTCCACGAGGGGCTCCGGCAGCCAGGTGCCCACGTAAACCTCCCGATTGCGGCTGGCCGTTTTCAGAGTGTCGAGCGAAAGCCGCGCAACCACGGTGGTAAGAAACGATTTGGGCGAGCGAATGTCGTCGTCCGCGGCTTTTTCCCAACGGATAAAAGCCTCCTGCACCGCGTCCTCGGCATCCACGCGCGTGCCGATCATGCGATACGCCAGCCGGAACAGCAGCGGCCTCAGCTCCATGAATTGCGCTACGCGATCCACGCTCAGGCAGCCGCCGCCCTTCGTTTCCGTATCGCCTCGGCGGCTCCGAAAGCGCTCGCTACCGCGGCATCGGCCAGCATCCCCTCCGGTCCCACCCAATCGCCCGCGATCTTCACCCGATCGAGCCCGAGAAAATCGTGATCGGGCCGATTACTCGGTGTGGGCATCATGGGAGTCACCATCAGCGCAGGCAGGAATCGCTCGGATCGAATGTGCTTTTTCCAGCCAGGCATGACAAGCGTCGCATATTCCTCCAGCTCGGCGCGAACTGCCTTGGGATCTTCGAGCCCGGCGCCCAGATACTTGGCCACGTGCACCATTTGGCCGCCCTTCGGGGCCAGTTGGGCGGAAGCCGAATGGACGCTGAAGTATATCGGCCGGTCCAGCGCGAACGCGACATTAGTGGTGTCGGCGGGCATGCCCTCAAGACCCAGGTCCAGGCTGGCCATGTGCAAAGGCAGGCCCGCGGGCAGCGCCATGCCGGTCATTTTCTCGACGTCCGACGGCCCCACCGCCAGCACGATCGCGCTGGCGTCAATGGAGTGGACGTTGTCTACCGGCTGGCCGCAGCGGATGTTTACGCCAAGGGACCGAGCGCGCTGCGCCAGGCCATCCACCAGCGTCCGCCAGCCGCCATCGAGATACAGTACGTTGTCCTTCAGCGCGCTGCGCATTTGTTGCAGAGTCACTTGCGCGTCCAGATGATCCAGGTCTAGGGCATAGGTGGAAATGCGGATCGCGGTTGCGGCGAATTCGCGAACGCGAGGGGAGGAGACGCGATGGTTCACCCACTCCCGCATGGTCTCCTGGTGTTTGGCTTTGGCCGCCGTGATGGCGCCGAGCAAACTGCCCACTTCCAGTTTTTCCCGGAGATTGAACATGCGGGTTCGGAGCAATCCGCTGAGATTGGCGAAGAGCGGATACAATTGGCTCTCTCGTACAAAATAGGCTCGCGAAGCGGTCGGAGGTATTCGCCCGGAAAAAGGAATGTTCCATTCCCGGAATGTCCGCGCCGCCGAGCCGCCGCGATACAGGGCGTGCGGCCCCAGATTCAACAGGAAGCCGTTTTCATTTTGCGTCCGGGCGCGCCCTCCCAGATGGCTGGATTGTTCCAGCAGCGTCACCTCTCTGCCCGGCCCTGCCAGCGCATTTGCGGCCGTGAGCCCGGCCAGGCCGCCGCCGATCACCACGTAAGATTCCATAATCGCCTCGCTTCATAAGCTAGGACGAGACAACCTGCGCGGCTGTGACAGCTGGCTAGTTCGGGGCGTTTCCAATTCCGAGGTGGACGATAACGTGCCGACGCTCAAAACGAAGGTTCCAAACCCGGGAGCGACCCAGGATGATGGCAGTTCCGTTCCCGTTACCGTCTCTGACAAACTGCACATTGCCCAGCGCGCATTCGAAAGCATCCGCGCCCGCCGGCGTAAGCACGAACTTACTATCTGGGCTTCGGCGAATCGTTAGCTTCCCATGTTCAAAAGCGACGTCTAAGTTCGACTCCGCCTCGGCGCTGAAGTAGGAGCCTTCTAGCGCACCCAAGTGGGCCGGCGTGGACGGTTCAACCCAAACCCAGATGTCTTCCCCGTAGGTTGGATTGGCGGCGATCATACGGCTGCCCTCGAATCGTACGTCCCTGCCAAATGGTTTCCCATCCGCGGTCAGAGCACCGTTTGTTTCGCCCACCGCGATGATGGAATGATCGCGAACGCTGCGATAAAGACCCGGCTTGAAGTCGCTTGGAAAAGCGGGCGGGGGCGGATTCGGAAGGCCGAGGTACAGCCGGGCAATCTGATGCCAGTAGTCAGTCGGATTGGCCGACGCGGCGTTGCAGATCACCGCGACTGAAAGCCGTTTCGAAGGAATGCGTCCAAGCCACGCGCGATAGCCCGCCGTCGCGCCGGAATGGCTGACCTCGGCGAGCCCCTGGAAATCTTCGAGAAAGAACCCGAAGCCGTAGCCGATGGTTCGGCCGTCGTTCAGCGTGCCGGGCTTTTGCATCGATTGAAACACAGTCGGATGCAGTTTGCCGCTGGCCAGATTGCGATTCCATTTGAGCAGGTCGCCTACCGTGGAGAGCAGCCCTCCGTTGCCGTACACGTCCTCAAACGGCATGTCCTGGCGCCACTCCGAGCCCCGGCTGGCGTACCCGATCGCGCGATTGGGCACGATCCGGCGAAAATCATCGCGCCATTGTGTCGAAGTCATATCGAGCGGGTCGAAAAACTCTTTGCGGCAGAAAGCCTGCAAGGTCATTCCACTCACACGTTCCACCAGCATGGCCGCCAGGTTGTAACCGCTGTTGGTGTATGACCAGGCATCGCCCGGTGCGTAATTGAGCGAGCCTTGGCGGCTCAGAATTTCGAGAACGTGCGCGTGCGTGTGCTCGCGCGTGGTGCGGGGCCAGCCTTCGATATCCGCGATGTCGCCCCAGTCCCGCAGGCCGCTCGTATGATTGAGAAGCTGCCGAACCGTGATGGGCTGCTGGTAATGGGGGAGCTCGGGAAAATACTTGCGAATGTTGTCGTCGAGAGATACCTTCCCGCGTTCCACCAGCAAGAGAACAGCGGCGGCTGTGAACTGTTTGCTGACGGAGCCGATTTCGAAAACCGTCGCCGGCGTATTGGCAACCGCATGTTCCAGATCGGCCATGCCATACGCGGCGGCGAAGGCATCGCGCTCGGGAGCCTCCACGCCGACGGCGCACCCCGGTGTGTCCGGGTGCTGATATGCGGCAAAAATCTTGGCGATCTGCTCGGCGCCCGGCGATTGGGCGAATAAGGCCGCGGCCAGGGCCAGGATCGCGGCAAGTAATCGAGCCATGCGTTGCATCCTATCACGCGAGGAACTTGCTCGCTCCGTTTTGCCGGTAAGATAATTCTTGCCATGGACCGCCGACGTTTCCTCGAACACGCTCTGCTCGCCCTTCCCGCCGCGCGCCTGGCCAGCGCACAATCCATCGATCTCGTGGAAGCTACGCTGGTCGATCTCGAACAAGGCTACAAATCCGGGCGCTTTACCGCTCGCTCGGTAACGACGTGGTACCTCGCCAGGATCGAAGCGCTAGACAAGGACGGACCGCGCGTCAATGCGGTGATCGAATTGAACCCGGAAGCGCTCACCATCGTAGACGCCCTGGATCGGGAGCGCGCCGCCAAGGGTCCGCGCGGCCCTCTGCACGGCATCCCCGTACTGATTAAAGACAACATCGAGACCGGGGACCGCATGAGCACCACCGCGGGCTCGCTCGCGCTATCCGGTTCCATCGCTCCGCGTGATTCGTTCCTGGCCGAACGCCTGCGCGCGGCTGGAGCGGTGATCCTGGGCAAGACCAATCTCAGCGAATGGGCAAATTTTCGCTCCCCGCATTCCACCAGCGGCTGGAGCGGGCGCGGCGGCCTGACGCATAATCCCTACGCGCTGGATCGCAATCCGTCGGGCTCCAGTTCAGGCTCCGGCGCGGCCGCCGCGGCTAGTTTCTGCGCCGTCGCGATTGGCACGGAAACCGATGGATCGGTAACCGCGCCATCTTCCGTGAGCGCGCTGGTCGGCATCAAGCCCACCGTCGGATTGGTGAGCCGCGCGGGCATCGTTCCCATTTCGCACGTCCAGGACACCGCCGGACCGATGGCGCGCACGGTTCGCGATGCCGCCATTCTTCTGGGCGCGATGGCCGGCATCGACCCTCGTGACCCGGCCACCAGTGCATCCGCGGGCAAAGCGCAGCCCGACTACACCCGGTTTCTCGATCCCCACGGCCTCAAAGGCGCGCGCCTGGGTGTCGCCCGTAAATTCTTCGGCGGCAATGCAGGCGCGGATCGCATTATCGAGGAGTGCCTGGCCGAGATGAAGCGCCAGGGCGCCGAGATCGTCGATCCAGCCGACCTCCCTTCGCACGGCCAGTATGATGGCGACGAGCAACTGGCGCTGCTCTACGAGTTCAAGGCCGATCTGAACGCCTATCTCGCCGGGCTGGGCTCACGCGCGCAGGTTCATTCGCTCGCCGATCTCATCGCTTTCAACAATGCACATCGCGCTCAGGAGATGCCCTACTTCGGACAGGAGATTTTCGAACAAGCCCAGCGCAAAGGGCCGCTGAACGAGCAGGCCTACCGCGACGCGCGCACAAAATGCACCCGGCTTTCCCGCGCGGAGGGCATCGACGCCGCGCTCTCGAAATACAAGCTGGATGCCATCGTGGCGCCCACCACGGTCCCGGCTACATTAAATGACCTGGTGCTCGGCGATGGAAACTGGCCCGCCTGCACCACGCCCGCCGCCGTGGCCGGTTATCCGCATATGACCGTCCCGGCCGGATTCGTGCGCGGACTTCCGGTGGGAATTTCGTTCTTCGGCGCGGCCTGGAGCGAGCCCGTGCTCCTGAAGCTGGCCTATAGCTTCGAGCAAGCCACCAAAGCGCGCCGTCCTCCCACTTTTGCGCCCACCGCCAGCCTAAGCTGACTTGCGTCCTGCTAAGCTTCGTAACATGTCGAAAGACATCCGCAACGCCATCCTGATGGCCTTGGTAGTGATCTTCGCCGGCCTGGCAGTCTGGACCCTCCTGCCGTTTTCGGCGCCCAAGGCGAACGACCTGGGCTACGTCTCCACTTGTCCCTTCGCGCCCTGGAGCAGCGGCACGCTACTTCTGGTCGCGGCTGTGATTTGGGCCATTCGGAAATACCTGATTACGCGCGCCGACTAGCCTCCGATTGACCTGCGCCGCCGCGTAGCGGTACGATGCCGGACATGCGCGAAGCTGTGATCGTAGATGCCGTCCGGACCCCCGTTGGCCGCCGGGACGGCGCTTTGAAGAGCTGGCACCCGGTGGATCTGCTGGCCCATACTTTAAAGGCCGTGGCCCAGAGGAGCAAGCTGGATCCGGCTCTCATCGATGATGTGGTGGCGGGGTGCGTCGTCCAGGCGGGCGAGCAGTCCCACAACGTGGCGCGTAGCGCCGTTCTGGCCGCGGGCTTTCCCGAATCCGTTCCCGGAACCACGGTGGACCGGCAATGCGGATCCAGCCAGCAGGCCGCGCATTTCGTCGCGCAGGGCGTGATAGCGGGAAGCTACGACGTCGCGATCGCGTGCGGCGTGGAATGCATGACGCGCGTTCCCATGGGCTCGAATGGCGCGGGCCCCGGCAAACCCTTCGGACCGTTGATGATGCGGCGCTATAACGACGTCGTGTTCAACCAGGGCATCGGCGCCGAGATGATGGCCGAGCGTTGGAAAATCAGCCGAGCCGAGCTGGACGAGTTCAGCCTGGAAAGTCACCGGCGCGCCGCGCGAGCCACCGAAGAAGGGCGGTTCTGCAATGAGATCACGCCGGTCCCTGTGGAAACCGAAAACGGCCTGACGCACGTAAGCCGCGACGAAGGCTTTCGCGCCAATGCGAGCCTGGAGAAAATGGCGACCCTGAAGCCTGCGTTCAAACCGGATGGCGTGATCACCGCCGCCAATTCGTCCCAGATCAGCGATGGCGCGGCCGCGCTTCTGATCATGGATCGCGCCACGGCGGATCGGTTGAAGCTCCGTGTGTTAGCTCGCTTCGTCGCCTTTGCGCTGGCGGCCGAAGATCCTATCATCATGCTCTCGGCTCCCATTCCGGCTACGCGTAAGGTTCTCGACCGCGCCGGGCTCGGCATGAACGATATCGATCTGTTTGAAGTCAACGAAGCTTTCGCCAGCGTACCGCTAGCTTGGCAGCGCGAGTTCCACGCCGATCCGGCAAAATTGAATGTCAACGGCGGCGCGGTGGCGCTGGGCCATCCGCTGGGAGCCAGCGGCGCGCGCCTGATGACCACCATGGTGCATGAACTCCAGCGCACCGGCGCCCGTTACGGCTTGCAGACCATGTGCGAAGGCGGCGGCATGGCCAACGCGACCATTCTGGAACGCGAATAATCTTTACCAAACCATAGGGAACAGTCCGCACCGGGCGGGTCTAGAATTAAGGTATGGCGTCGCGGTGGATCGCCGCGTTGTTCCTCTTCGCCCTGCTCCCACGCACGGGCCGCGCCGAGGATCTGGCGGCCGGCAAGTTTCTGGTTGCCAGCCGTGATTTGGGTGATCCGAATTTCGCCGAAACCGTAATTCTGCTGGTCAGCTATGACGAAAAGCAAGGCGCGATGGGCTTGGTGGTCAATCATCGCACCGACGTTCCTCTCTCGCGCGTGTTCGAAAATCTGAAGGAAGCCAAGAGCCGCGACGATCCGGCCTACGTGGGCGGCCCGGTGGAGCTGAACAGTGTCCTCGGATTGCTGAAATCTTCCGATCCTCCAGACGATGCAAAGCGCGTATTCGGCGACGTCTACCTGGTGGCCACCAAAACGCTGCTCGAAAAAACATTAGCCGCGGGCGTGGGTCCAAACGCATTTCACGTCTACGTGGGATACGCGGGATGGGGTCCCGGCCAATTGGAGCACGAGGTCGACCTGGGCGGATGGCACATTATGCCCGCGGATTCGGCGAACGTGTTCCACGCAAATCCGGAATCGCTGTGGGAAAAAATGATCCGCCGCACGGAGACGCAAATCGCGCGGGCCGCCCGCTAAAACCTATTTATACGCCGCGATTCCGGTCACTTGCTCCCCGATCACCAGCGTGTGGATGTGGTCCGTGCCTTCGTAAGTCTTCACGGTTTCGAGATTGCACATGTGCCGCATCAGCGGATACTCGTCCATGATGCCGTTCGCGCCCAGCAGATCACGTCCCGACCGCGCGCATTCGAGAGCCATCCGGACGTTGTTGCGCTTCAGCATCGAAATATGCGCCGGCTCGATCTTGCCCTGATCCTTCAGCCGCCCGGCATGCAGCGCCAGCAACTGCGCCTTGGTGATCTCGGTCACCATGTCCGCCAGCTTCTCCTGCACCAGTTGATGGCTGGCGATGGGTTTGTCCTCGAATTGCTTTCGAAGAATGCTGTACTGCCGCGCGGTCTCGTAGCAATCCATCGCCGCGCCGATCACGCCCCAGCCGATCCCGTAGCGCGCTTGCGAAAGGCAGCCCAGCGGCCCCTTCAATCCCTTGGCGCACGGCAGCATGGCGGACTCCGGCACGCGGCAATCTGAAAACGCCAGGCTGGACGTCACCGACATCCGCATCGACATTTTTCCGTGCAGCTCCGAAGCCGTGAACCCCGGCGTGCCTTTCTCCACCACGAATCCGCGAATCCCTTCTTCGGCCCGGGCCCAAACCACCGCCACGTCCGCGATGCTGCCGTTCGTGATCCAAGTTTTTTCGCCGTTCAGGATCCAGTGATCGCCGTCTTTCTTGGCGCGTGTCTTCATGCCCGCCGGATTCGATCCGAACCCAGGCTCGGTGAGTCCGAAACACCCCACCGCTTCGCCGGATTGGAGCTTGGGAAGCCAGCGCTGCTTGTGCTCCTCCGATCCATAGGTCAGGATCGGATACATCACCAGCGCGCCCTGCACGGAAGCGAAACTGCGCAAGCCGCTGTCGGCGCGCTCCAGCTCCTGCATCAGCAGCCCGTACTCCACGTTGCTCATTCCGGCGCAGCCGTAGCCTTCCAGATTGGCGCCCAGGAATCCCAGCCGGCCCATCTCCGGGATCAATTCGCGCGGAAATCGGCCGTCGCGAAAAGAGTCGCGGACCAGCGGGATCACGCGATCCTCCACAAACTGCCGCGCGGTGCGGCGGACCAGCCGCTCCTGCTCGGTTAATAGCGAATCGATGAGAAAGTAGTCAACACCCGCGAAACTTGGCATCGCTTTTTATTGTATCCGCGTCCCGGGCGAAAGTTTAGGAAGGCTTATGCGATGCGGCGAGCAACGCGCGCGGGCAGCGTGATCAAAGCCCACACCAGCTCCAGCACTCCACCGACGGCGATTCCTATCAGCCGAAACGGCAGCAGGATCAGCCATACGATCGGATAGAGGAACAACGCGACGAGAGCCAGCGGCCAGCACAGCACGAAAAGTAAGCACCACAGCAGGAAGCCGATCATCGTGATCCCCCGTTAAGCGATACGCGCCGTGAGCCCCGGTTGTTCCAGGATTCGCGAAAGGAATGGAGCGGGAGAGGTGCAGGCTCGCGCCTTAGCCGGCGGCTTTTCCGGGTATTGCCCGCCAGACACCGTAGCTGGTAAGTTGGCTTAGTCCCACTCTCCGCCGGGTCAGACGCATAGAGAAGCACATGGACTGGAATGAACTCATACCAGAACTGAAAACCTGGGCGCTGCCTATCTCACCGAAAATGTTGGCAGCCTGTGAAGGTCGTTACCCTGTGGCGATCGGCTATCTGACGGTATTCTGGCCCTCGTTCGTCGAATACGACGGCATGGTCTTTCGTGGAGAAGAACTAGACGAAGAAGAGGTAGAATCGGTGTCCGGTTGGCTGACGACCACCAAGGGAAACAAGCAGAGGGTGGAAGCAACCCTGAATCATTTTCATATTCTTGACTTGCAACACCCCGGAATCTGGAGCGATGCCACCGAGGCCCAAATCAGGTTCATTGGCCAGACCCTCAAAGAGACCTGGGCGGCCAAGCTGGCCCGTGACTTTCCTGCGAAACATTTCGTGGTTGAGCTGGTCGAGGGTACCAGCGAGAAATTAGTAGACTATCAAGTAACTTTCTATCAACCCGAGGCACCTTCCAGCTAGCGCCGCATCGTGGGGAGCCTTCCGAGGAATGGAGCGGGAGACGGGATTCGAACCCGCGACATCAACCTTGGCAAGGTTGCACTCTACCAGCTGAGTTACTCCCGCTAATCGATTCTCATTGTCGCGCCCCTCGAGCAAGCCTGTCAAATTGATGTCAGCAAGCCCCGCTTACCTCGGGGTTTACCCAGTATTCATAATTCAAAAACGCCTGTGTGGCTAACATTTGCAGGCTGTACTGTTTTATGTAACCTCTTGAAAACAGGTAAGATAAATAGTCGATTTCACACCCTTAATCTGTGTTAGACTGACTTTCGCAACACGGGGATGAGCCTAATTATTAGTTCGCTCCTGCGTTACGTGGATTAGTCGGTTCCATCACAAGAATCGGAGAGTTGTACTGGATTTTCCACAGCGTGTGGAAAAGTTGTGCATAACGTGCGCGAACAGTGACAAGCGAATGAATACCTGGGAACAAATAAGAGATCGAATATCCAACAAGATCAGCGCCGAAGCCTATCAAAACTGGCTTTCACAGACGGTTTTCCTCAAGCTGGAGCGCGGCCAGCTTTGGGTGGGGGTTCCCGACCGGGTGACCAAAGACTGGATCGAACAGGAGTACAAGGTCGAAATCGCGGCTGCGATTCGCGACCTGGCGCTGTCAGTGAACCAGGTAGTGTTCGAGATCCAGGATTCACCGGTACGCCGCGCGGCCGGATTGGACGACAGGCACGAAATCGACTTCGCGCCTTCCATCAGCCTGAACCCCAAATTCACGTTCGAGAGCTTTGTGGTCGGATCCTGCAATCAATTCGCGCACGCCGCCGCGCAGGCCGTGGCCAAGAATCCATCCCGCACATACAATCCGCTGTTCATCTACGGCGGGGTGGGCATGGGCAAAACCCATCTCATGCACGCCATCGGACGTTCCCTGGTGGATCACTACGCCGGGATGAAAATCGTCTACACCTCCAGCGAACGATTCATGAACGAAATGGTCGGCTGCATCAAGAGCGACCGCATGCAGCTCTTCCACCGGCACTATCGCTCCGCCGACGTTCTGCTCATCGACGACATCCAGGTGCTGGCTGGCCGGGAAGGAACGCAGGAAGAGTTCTTCCATACCTTCAATGAGCTGTTCGAGCATCAAAAGCAGATCGTGGTTTCGAGTGACTCGCCGCCCAAGAACACCTCCGGACTGGTGGAGCGGCTTCGCTCACGCTTCGAATGGGGTTTGATGGTGGATGTTCAGCCGCCTGATCTCGAAACGAAGATGGCGATCCTCGATAAGAAGGCTGATCTCGCGGGCATCAAGCTGCCTGACGAAGTCCGGATCTTCATTGCAACAAAAACCAAGTCTAATGTTCGCGAGCTCGAAGGCGCGCTGATCAAACTGATCGCTTACTCCTCGGTGACGGACACGCCCGTGACGTTGGCCATGGCGCAGCAGGTGTTAAAACACCTCACCTCCGGACAAGAGAAACGAATCACGATTGAGAGCATCGTCAAGGCCGTAGCCGAGAAGTTCTCTCTGCAGACTTCGCAGCTCAAGCAGAAGACCAACGAGCAGAAGATCGCCTACCCGCGCCAGATCTCCATGTACCTGGTGAAGGAGCTGACCGCCGCTTCCCTGCCTGAAATCGGGCGCTGGTTTGGGGGCAAACATCACACCACGGTGCTCCACTCCATCAAGAAAATAGACAGGCTCCGGCAACAGGACCCAGATTTGAACAGCCTCCTCCACAAGTTAGTAGACACGATCCATTAGGCTTAGTAACTTTTTGCACAAGTGCCGGTTCCCAGACCCAGAGGATCGTTGTGGATGATCGCCGGACCCCCTATTTTTTCGACTTTTCCAGGCTCCGGATGCACAGGTTGTAGTGGCGGGAAGCTTCTGAATTTTGTATAATTTAGAGAGAAATCAACATTTCAACAGACCCTACTACTACTGTTCTTAAATGAGTGTCTGTTACTGGGTTGAAGAACAACTAGCAAGAGGCAAGGAAACGGCCGGGGGAGACGATGGAGTTCACGGTTAGCAAAGGTGATCTGGTTCGCGAGTTGAACCTTTCGCAGGGCGTTGTTGAGAAGAAAACCACCATCCCAATTCTGTCCAATGTTCTGGTGGAAGCGGTGGGAGATCGCATCAACCTCACTGCGACAGATCTGGAACTGGGGATTCGCTCCTCGTGTCCCGCGCGAGTAAAAAAACCCGGCGCCGGAACCATTCCGGCCAAGCGGTTGCTCGATTATGTTCGCCTGTTGCCGGATGCCGATCTGGACGTGAAGCTGCAGGAGAATCAGTGGGCCAGTTTAGTTTGCGGGCGCTCGCGCACTCGCATCGCGGGAATGTCGCGCGAGAGTTTTCCGGAGCTTGCCCCAGATGCCGGCCGTCCTGGCGCAGATTCCGGTCGGGATACTGGCATCCTTGATCGCGAAGACGATCTTCGCCATTTCGATGGAGGAATCGCGCTTCACGCTAAACGGGTCGCTGCTGCTGCTGAAGAGCAATGCATTGGCGATGGTGGCTACCGATGGCCATCGCCTGGCCATGGTGGAGCACAACATGGAATTGCCCGGCGTGACCGGAACGTTTCGCGCGCTGTTGCCGCGCAAGGCCATGGGCGAGATCTCTGAAACTGGCGCAGGATCG
Organism: Terriglobia bacterium; assembly: GCA_963786745.1. Lineage (GTDB taxonomy): Bacteria > Acidobacteriota > Terriglobia > Bryobacterales > Bryobacteraceae > Palsa-89. The sequence goes on from CAWBAE010000002.1 coordinate 363,904, forward strand.
AACGGAGACGCGCTGCTGCAGTTCTCCGGCGACGATAATCACCTGTTCTTCCAGCTCGGTGAGCGTCTGCTGCTCAGCCGCAAGCTGACCGGAAATTTCCCGGATTTCGAGCGCGTGCTTCCCAAGGATCATCCGCACGCCGTGGTTCTGGACCGCGAAGAGCTCCGAAAATCAATCGAACGGGTCTCGCAGTTTGCCGACGAGCGTTCGCGCGCGGTCCGCATGCGGGTTGAGGAAGGCGAAGTGCAAATTCATTCGTCCCTTTCTGAAACCGGCGAAAGCGAAGAGAGCCTGCCGGCGGAATACGACGGCAGCCCGGTGGAGATCGGATTCAACGCCGCATATCTGCTGGAATTTCTGCGCGCCACCACCGAGCCGAAGGTAGCGTTCCATTTCAAGGATGCGCAAAGCGCCGGCGAATTGCGGCCCTTCGGCGAAGGCACGGCAGAACTACAAGTATCGATATGTCGTGATGCCGATGCGGATCTGAGTGCACAGAACTGTCGCGGCAGTGAGCAAGCAATACAAGGATTGAATTTTTCAAACATGGCAACTAAAGAAATGGGTCCGGTGGACGTTTACGATTCCAGTAGCATCAAGGTGCTGGAGGGCCTGGAGGCGGTGCGTCTGCGGCCGGCGATGTATATCGGCTCGACCAGCGAGAACGGGCCTGCACCACCTGGTCTACGAAGTGGTGGACAACTCCGTGGACGAAGCGCTGGCCGGGCATTGCGACCGAGGTCAACGTCACCATTCACATCGACAATTCCGTCACGGTGGTGGACAACGGCCGCGGCATTCCCGGTCGACATGCATGACGGAAGAAGGCGTCTCGGCGGCGGAGGTCGTCATGACCAAGCTGCATGCCGGCGGCAAGTTCGATTCCAACAGCTACAAGGTTTCCGGCGGCTTGCACGGCGTCGGCGTGAGTTGCGTGAACGCGCTCTCGGAACGGCTGCAGCTGGAAATCTGGCGCGAAGGGTTTCACCTGGGAGCAGGAATATCAGCGCGGCGTTCCCAAGGCCCGCTGGCGCAGACCGGCAAGGCCGGGAAGAAGACCGGCACCAAGATCACCTTCAAGCCCGACGCCACCATCATGGACGCGACCGAGTTCAACTTCGATACGCTGGCGCAGCGCCTGCGCGAGCTGGCGTTCCTGAACAAGGGCCTCACGATCACTCTGACCGACGAACGCGTAGACCCGGCGAAACAGCACGAGTTTCATCTACAGCGGCGGCATCGCCGAATTCATCAAGCATCTCAATCGCGGCAAGGCCGTGCTGCACGAAAAGCCGATCTACTTCGAAGGCGAGCGCGAGCTGCCCAACGAGCGGCACGCTGACCATGGAAGTCGCGCTGCAGTACAACGACGGCTATTCGGAGAGCGTCTTCAGCTTCGCCAACAACATCAACACCGTGGATGGCGGCACGCACCTCAGCGGATTCCGCAGCGCGCTCACCCGCACCATCAACTTCTCCGGCCAGCAGGCGGGCCTGTTCAAGGACGTCAAGGAGAACCTGACCGGCGACGACGTGCGCGAAGGCCTGACCGCCGTGATCAGCGTGAAGGTTCCGCAGCCCCAGTTCGAAGGGCAGACCAAGGGCAAGCTGAACAGCGACATCGCCGGGCTACGTGGTCCAGTTCGTCAACGAAAAGCTGGGCGAGTACTTCGACAAGAATCCCGCCGTGATGCGCAAGATCGTCTCGAAGGCGATCGATGCCGCGCGCGCCCGCGAAGCCGCCCGCAAAGCCCGCGATCTCACGCGGCGCAAAGGCGCGCTCGATTCCGGCGGCCTGCCCGGCAAGCTGGCCGATTGCCAGGAGAAAGATCCCGAGCGCTGCGAGCTGTTTCTGGTCGAGGGCGAATCGGCCGGCGGCACCGCCAAATCCGGGCCGCGACCGCCGCTACCAGGCCATCCTGCCGCTCAAGGGCAAGATCCTGAACGTCGAGAAAGCCCGCTACGACAAGATGCTGGGCCACGAGGAAATCCGCGTCCATGATCACCGCCATCGGCACCGGCATCGGCAAGGACGATTTCGACGTCACCAAGCTGCGCTACCACAAGATCATCATCATGACGGACGCCGACGTGGACGGCTCGCACATCCGCACGCTGCTGCTGACGTTTTTCTTCCGCCACATGCAGGAGCTGATCAAGCGCGGCAACGTCTTCATCGCGCAGCCGCCGCTCTATCGCATCAAGAAGGGCAAGAGCGAGAAGTACATCAAGGACGACAAGGAATTCACGCGCGAGATTCTGCGCCGCGCCACCGAGAACCTGACGGTGGAAACCAGCGCGGGCACAAAACTCGAAGGCGCCGAGCTGCGCAATTTTCTGATGTCGCTGGACGAATACCAGCAGATGTTCCGCCGCCTGGAGCGCCGCATGCGCGAGCCGCGCGTGGTGGAGATCCTGGCCAATATCGAGTACAAGCTGGATACCAAGGCCGACTTCCACGAGAAGTCGAATCTCGAGGCGGTGGCCGCGGCGCTCAATGCCCTCAAAGTGGAAGCCAAACTCGAACCGGAAGAAGAGCATGAGGCTTGGACGCGTTCTGTACCGCGACCCCACCAACGCTGAGCGCTCCATTAGCGGCGATCTGGTGCTGCAGCCCGAATATCGCCGCATGCGCACTATCGCGCGCCAGGTCTCGAAGTATAATCAGCCGCCTTTCAAAGTGATTCGCGAAACGAAGACTGAAACGCTGCCAGGATGGCGGGAGCTGCTGGAGCACGTCAAGAGCGAAGGCATGCGCGAGGTTTCGATCCAGCGCTACAAGGGTCTCGGCGAGATGAACGCCGAGCAGCTATGGGCCACCACCATGAACGCGGAAACCCGCACGCTGCTCAAGGTGGATCTGCAGGATCTGGCCGAGACAGAGGGAATCTTCTCCACTCTCATGGGTGAAGACGTCGAGAGCCGGCGCAAATTCATCGAAGAAAACGCGCTGGACGTCCGCAATCTGGACGTCTAGGATTCTATTGCCGCCCTAGCGCCCTCATTGCTGGCGTAGAGCTTCGATTGGATCAATGCGCGTTGCCCGCCGGGCCGGCAGATAGCTAGCCGCGAGCGCCGTAATACCGAACGTCAAAGCGCTGATCAAGTACGTCGCGGGATCGGTGGCTCTGGTCTGATAAAGCATGCTTCGAAGCGCGCCCGTCAATGCGAATGAACCCGCCAGACCCAGTGCGATGCCCGCCAGAGCCAGCATCACGCCCTGGCCCACTACCAATCGCAAAATATCGGCGCGCTCCGCTCCCAGCGCCATCCGAATTCCCAACTCGCGCCTTCGCTGGACAACCGAGTAAGCCACCACCCCGTAAATTCCCACCATGGTCAGCAGCAGCGCCGTGGCCGAGAAGACGCCCAGCAACACGGTAGTGAAGCGCTGCGATGCCTGGGACGCGGCCAGCAATTCTTGCAGGCTCTGCGCGTGCGTGATGGGCTGCTCCGGATCGATCTTTGCAATTTTCCGGCGCACGGCCTGGATCAAATTCGAGGGTTCCGCCGCGGCCCGCAGCGTCAGATTCAATCGAGGCCACGGAAATTGCGGAAACGGAAGGAACACTTCCGGATTCGTCTCCGCAGCCAGACTCATGTTCTTCGTGTCGCCGAAGACGCCCACCACTTCGGCCGCGTCCATCCGGCCGGCCCATAGCTTCTTTCCGATGGGATTGTCGTTCGGCCAGAATCGGCGCACTAAAGCCTGGTTGACGATCACCACGCGTGGCGCTTCCCGGTCATCATGCTCCGTAAACGCACGCCCGCGCAGCACCGGGACCTGCATCACTAACGGATAATCCGGACTGATTGTCTGGATGTTCACGAAGGGACGTTGACCGAACGGAACCACCGGTTGGCCTTCCAGCAGCACCGGCGAAAAGCGAATCGGATTCAGAGGAAGCGCCGAAGAGATGGCCGCCGCTTGAACTCCGGGAAGCGCGCTCGTTCGGCGCAGCGCTTCCTGGTAGAACGCGTTCATTTGTTGCGGCGTTGCATACTGCGCGGGCGCCAGACCGATTTCCATGGTCAGGGCGTTTTTAGGATCGAAGCCGAGCGGGGCCGTTTGGAGAAGTATGAAGCTTTTAATGAGCAGACCAGCGCCGACCAAAAGAATCATGGATAGCGCAACCTGGCCAAGCACCAGCAGTCCGTGCGCCCGATTTCGCCCGCTGCCCGCCGTTGCGCGGCCGTCCTCGCGCAGAATCGCGTTCAGATCCGGCGTCGATACCTGCAATGCGGGCATCAGCCCAAACAAAACGCCGCTGGCCAGCGAAATCACGGCCGCAAAAGCCAGCACTCGAAAATCCATGCTCACATCGGATGCGGCGGCCAGATTGTCCTCGGCCAAGCGCATGAGCAGCGCCGTGCCCCATCCGCCCAGCAGTATTCCCAACGCACCGCCCAGCACGGCCAGTATCGTGCTTTCCATCAGCACTTGGCCGATGATCGCGCTTCTTTTCGCTCCCAGCGCCGCGCGCACAGCGATCTCCTTCCCGCGGCCCAGCGCGCGCGACAGCAGCAGACTGGCGAGGTTCGCACATGCGATCAACAGCAGCAGGCCCACCGCCGAAGACAGAACCAGAACGGCCGGCCGCACATTGCCGACGAACTCGTTTTGCAAGTTTCCAACTTCCAGGGCCCGCGTCGGGATGACGTCCGGACGGCCCGGATTCGCCGACTGATAGCGATGATCCAGCACTTCGATTTCCGCTTCCGCCTGGCCGCGCGTAATTCCCGGACCCAGGCGCGCCACCGCGGTAAGAAAACCCGTCCCACCTTGGATCTGCTGCGGCGTCACCAGATTCAGATCAAAGACGCGCGGCGTCCAAAGCTCGATGTTCGCGCCCAGCAGCGGGAAGCCGAAGTTTCGAGGCAGCACGCCGATCACGGTGTAATCCCGCGAATCCAGCCGGATGTGCCTGCCCGCGGCATCCACCGCCCCGCCGAATCTCCGCATCCATAGCGAATAGCTGATCAACGCGACATTCCTTCCGCCGGGCTGGTCTTCCTCCGGCAAAAAAACGCGCCCCAGCGCCGCATGAACCCCCAGCACATCGAAGAAGTTCCATGTCACGCGGGCGGAAGCAATCTGCTCGGCTTCCCCCTGCCCGCTCAGGTTGAATGTTTCGTTCGTGCAGCCGGCGAATCCCGAAAAGGAGCGGTTCTGATCCCGCAAAGTTGTAAATCGAAGCCAGGACATGGGGATCTGGCGCGTATGTTCGCTCTGGGACACAATGGTCACAAGCACCAGCCGGTCAGGCTGCGAGTAGGCAAGCGGCCTCAGCAGCAAGCTATTGGCCACCGCGAAAATCGCAGTGTTGGCGCCGATTCCCACCGCCAGAATCAGAATTGCGGCCGCGCTGAATGCGGGACTCTTGGCCAGCACGCGCAGCGCGTAACGAATATTTTGAAGCACGGACATGCCTATTCTCGATCGATATAAATTCGTTTGACGCGCGCGTGAATGCCGCACAGCACGCTGTAGGAAATCGTCCCCGCGAGTCGCGCGATCTGCTGCGCGTCGATGGATGCGGCGCCGTCGGTGCCAAGCAGCGTGACGGCGTCGCCCACGTCCACTGGCTGCGGGCAGTGCGTGATGTCGATGGTCGTGAGATCCATCGAAACCGCCCCGACGATGGGCGCCCAATGGCCTTTGAGGATCACCCGCCCCTTGTTAGAGAGCCGATGCGGTATACCATCCGCATATCCGGCAGCCAGCACAGCGATGCGCATCGGATGAGAGGCTCGAAACATTCCGCCGTATCCCACCAGCGCGCCCGCCGGCAAGTCTTTCACCGCCAGGATGGCGGCTTTCCAGGTGAGAGCCGGGCGCACTTCGAGTAATCGCGGAGGCGGCGTTCCCTTGGCCACCGGAGACACATAGCCGTAAATGGCATGTCCGGGCCGCACGATGCTCTGCCAGGCGTTGCGGCGCCCGTAGGCTACCGGCGTCGAGCTCGATAAATGCCGGAACGGAGGATTGACCCCCGCTTTGCATAGGTCCGCGCAAATCGAGTCGAACCTTCGGAGTTGCTCTTCGGTCTGGGAGCCTGCGTAGTCGGCGGCCGAGGCCAGATGCGTCATCAAGCCTTCGAGGCGTGCGTGTTTTGCCGCGGTCACTGCTTCCAGGATTTCCGGAGTCCCGGCGCGCGTGCCCAGACGGCCCATTCCGCTGTCGATCTTGAGATGATACTCGCCCGTTCCGCCGCGCCTGGCCACCAGGCGATCCCAATCCGCGATGTCGGCCAGCGAATGAATCACCGGCGTCAGATTATATTCCAGCAGGCCTTCGCGCTCGGCCGGCAGAAAGTCCGCCATCACCAGGATTCGCGCGCCGATGCCGCGTTCGCGCAGGATCGCACCTTCTTCCACGTTGCTCACCGCCAGCCACCGGGCACCGGCCGCCAACAGCGTGCGCGAAACTTCCACCGCGCCATGACGGTAGGCATCGGCCTTGACCACCGGCATGATCTCGACGTCCGCGCCCACGACGTCGCGCACCGCCAGAAAATTGGCGGCGATTTGCGGAAGCGAAATCTCCACCCAGGATCGATAGGCGAACGGGCCCATACCTCCATGGTAAGGCCGCTACGAAATCAGGCCCGAAGCTTTAGCAGCAGCGCCTCGTATTGATCCGTCACCGCATCCCAACTATACCGCTCGGCCACTCGCTCGGCGGCGCGACGGCTCCATCCCTCGCGCTCGCTTCCGGACATGGCCAGCACCATCCTCAATTTCTCCGCAAGCCCGCCCGCTTCGAACGCGACCCCAGCCCCGCCCGCAACCTCGTCGTTTTCCGGAGTATTGAGATAAAGCACGGGCGCGCCGCGGCCCATCGCCTCAATCAGCGCCGGATGCGTGCCGCCCACTTCCGTCGCGTGGATGTAAGCAAAGCAGTGCGAAAGCAGCTCCTGGTATCCGCTGCCGTAGATGGCGCCGGGCATGACGATGCGCGGATCCGCGGTGTCCCGCACCCGTCGGATGTAATCATCCGCGTAAGGCGCGTCGCCGATGAGCGCCAGCTTGAGCGGAGTCTCCACCTGCTCGAAAGCCTCGCGCACCGCCAGCGCATTGTTTTCGGGCTCCATGCGGCTTACGTACAAAAAGTACTTGCCCCGCTCCAGCCTCAGCGTCTTCAGAACCGCATCTGTCTGGAGCCTTCCCGTCTCGGCGCCATAAGGAATAAAGGACGAGCGCTTCCCATACCGATACAGATAATACTCGGCGATTTTACGTGCGTCCGTCACGATGGCGGTCGGACAGAAAGTAGCCAGCCATTCCGAAATCAGATACCAGGTCTTCGCGAGCCTGTTCCACTTCTTGCGCTTCCGCTCCAGGCCGTCTACATTCAGCGCCACCGGAATTCCGAACAGGCGCGGCCACACAGTAAACACTGCGTTCGCGGCGTTGCAATACAGCGCCACGTCGCAGCGATTACAAATCAAGTGAACGGTGGAAAAAAGCGTGTGGACCAGGGTGTCGAAATACTTGTGCCGCCAGGTAGGAAGATAAACTAAACGCACACCGCGATAAGTGGAATCCGAATGCCGTTCGCGGCAATAAACCGTGACCTGGTGCCCGCGCTCCACCAACCGCGTGGAAAGCTCTTCAGCGAACGTTTCAAACCCGCCGTAACGGGCTGGAATCCCGCGTGTGCCGAGGATTGCGAGCCGCGCCGTCTAGCCTCTGGCCGCTTTGGAGCGGGCTAACGCGCGCGCGGAAGGTTTCGGTTTGCTGGCGGGAGTGCTTACCGGCTCATAACGAAACCAGCTTGCAATGTAATCGTCATCCACGCGCTTGCGCAGCATGATTTCGCGCCGCTTCGCCATTACGCGCTTCCAATTGCGCAGCACGTACAAGAACGCCCGCAGCGAGCTTCGTTCCCGAACGATACAGGCGCCGATCACCACCAGATCCCGCGCCGTGATGGACAGCCAGTTACGGACGTACAGATGCCCGGTCATGTTTTTCATGCGCATCAGGAAACGGTTCTTCACCGAGTGCATGTTGATCACCGGAGGCAAGGCCCTGCGATTGCCGGGAAGCACGTTGCGTACATGATAGCCGCGCGCGTTCGGCGTGTAGATGCAGCGCCAGCCCATCAGCTGCGCCCGCCACGCTACGTCCGCGTCTTCCCGATAGACGAAGAAATCGGGATCGAAGAACTCATCGCCGATAGCCACGTCCTCGATCATTCGCCGGCGATACAATGCAGCCGCAGCCGTCGCGCCGAAAACGTACTCATGCTGCAGATAGTGGCCGTTATCCACTTCCTGGCTGCCGCGATCGAGATGACGCAGCATGGGAGTAAAGTAAATCCCGGTGGAATCCACCAGCGGCTTGTCAGGCAGATCGAAGCTGGCCCGGATGGTCAGCAGCTTGCCGCACACTGAGCCGACCCGCGCATCGAACTGGCCGCTATCCACTAATGCCTGGATGAAATTCGGCAGCAGCAGAACGTCCGGGTTCAGCGTGAGCACCCAATCGCCCGCGCTCAAACGGATGGCCTGATTCTGCGCCGCCGCGAAACCGATGTTCTCATCGTTGTAAACGATCTGGCAGCGATCTTCGAACTGCTCCAGGATGTCGACGGTGCCATCCGTGGAAGCATTATCGATAATGATGATTTCCTTGTTGGGGTAGCGTTGCGCCAGCACTGACTCCAGGCATCGTTTAATGAACCGGCCGCTGTTGTAAGTTACGATTGTGACGGAAACGCGATCGTGGGAAGGCATTATATAGGTCGTGTCTCGGTTCTCTAGGCTTTACTCTAAATTGCCCTCATCCTGCTGCCTTGCTGTAACTCGTCAAACACTTCGGCTGTCCGGCCCGGCCCAGCATCAGAGTGGAGAACGCGAATCGCGCTATCTTCGCGTACACTCTTACGGGCCTTGCGCTTCGCAATTCAACCATTCTGATAATTGCTCTAAACGGGGCACCCAGCACTACTGCCGCGCTCACTCCTCGATATGCGTACGGCCGGAAGTGCTTAGAGGCGTACCTTAGAAGGCTAACATACCAACACAGGTCGCGGCATCCCCAGTCCATGTTTGCAATGCTGTGGCCACCTTGATGTCTGGCCGTGACTTCGGGGACGTATTGAATCTTATAGCCCTCATCATTCACCCGCTTGCAGAAATCGACGTCTTCGAACCAGATTGGATAGAAGTGTGTGTCAAAACCGCCCATGCGATGCCACACTTCGCGCCGGAACATCAGAAAAGCGCCGGGTGGTTGTTCAGCTTCTCCGCCCCGGGATAGATCGACATCCAGGCAGCGATATCGCCGGTTCAGCGGATTGGAAGGCAGCAGACGGTTGACGCCCAGGATCTCAAAAACCAGCAGCATGGGCGTCGGAAAACGGCGCAGCGTGAAGCCGGCTTGCGCAATTCCCTCCACGTCCCGCAATTTTCCGCCCGCCAGTCCCGCGCGATCTCCGGTGCAAGCCGTTTCGAGCGCCTCAATCGATGTTTCAAGCTCAACATCCGGATTCAGCAGCAGGATCAATTCCGTATCGAGCGCCAGCACTCCTTGATTCACGGCGGCCGCAAAACCCAGGTTGGTCGGATTTGAAATCAGGATTACAGAGGGCCTCCGCCGGACCCGCTCGCAGGTCTGGTCCCGGGAGGCGTTGTCGACCACTACCACCGGCAAATCGGCGCAGGAGTTCAGGCACTTTTCGATTACATCGCCCGAATTGTAAGTCACCACCACCACTCCGGTGCGATTCATGTCAGAGCAAAGTATAGTCTCCAGTACAGATCGAACCCTGTCAACCGCTGGAGTTCCCGGATTTCGTCTTCGCTCTCCGCGAGAACGGCATCCAGGCCTCTTTGATAGGTTCCCCGGTTTTCGTGGAAACGCCGCACCCCGTCCAGCTTGCCTCCGAGGTAAGCGATGAATCTCCCGTGACTGAGCGCGGTAAATCCCCATAGAGCCTGTGCCACTACTACCGGCCAGCCATAGCGTAAGATCCATTTGGGAGGATAGTGTTTCGCGATTAGTAGCAATTGATTGCGAGCTATTCGTCGAACTGTGTCCGGGTGCCAGCCTCCCAGAGTCGCGCTGCCTTGGTGGTAGGCTACCGCCTCCGGAACATAGATGCCGCCAAAACCGGCAGTAGCGCAACGGATCCCAAAGTCAATATCTTCGAGATAAGACTCAAACTCTTCGTCCAAAACCCCAACTCGTTCGAAAAGTTGTGCTTTCAGGATGGCGGCCGTCAGCGGCGCGAAACGAATCTCCCGGCCCTGGTTCCACACCGGCGAATCCACCCGTCCATGACCGCACCGCCAGGCGCAGCCGCCCCGGCAGATGGCGTCGAATGCACCGTCGATCTGACCGCCGCCGGAGGAGTCCAGGAGCTTGCCTGTTGCAAACCAGGCGTGGCCGGCCTCGGCCTTGCCCAGCAAATTTTCGAGCCAGGTCGGCTCCAGGCGGACGTCGTTGTTCAGGATACCGATCCAATCCGCGTCCGCCGCCCGGATTCCGTGGTTTACCGCGTGGCTGAACCCGGTATTGCTCTTCAGTTCGATAACGGACGCCCCCGCGCCTCGAGCCACGGCCGCGGAATCATCCGTGCTGCCGTTGTCCACCACGATCACCTGGTCAACGGGGCGCGATTGGCCCGCCAAGCTTTCCAGCAGCTTCCGCAGCCTGTCCGCGCCATTCCAATTGGGGATAACCATCGCCACGCGGCTCATGAACGACGCTGGATCACTTTCCTAACCGCGATTCGAAGCGTTTCCTCACCAGAAACCAGAGATTGTACGCGCCGTCCCGCCATGGGTTCAGTTTAATCTCGCCTAGCCGGGAGGAATAAAGGATCGAGATTTCCGCGAAACGAACCCGCGAGTTCTTCAGCGCCTCGATCTTGATCTCCTCCGAAAACGACATTCCGTCCGATTCCAGGCGCATCCCTTCGAGGATCGAGCGGCGGAAAACCCACATGCCGGATTGCGAATCCCGCACCCATCGAAAATAAAGCAGCGACATCGCCAATGACAGCATCCAGTTGCCGAACTTGTGCTTGAAGCTCATGGCTTCGCGGTCTCGCACCGGAAAGCGGGAGGCGTTCAGAAAGTCGACTTCGAGGTGCAGAAAAGCTTCGAGCAAATACGAAATCGCGTCCGGCGGATAGCTGTGGTCGCCGTCCAGGGTTACGATAATGTCACAAGTGGCCGAATCGAACCCGCGCTTGTATGCCCGGCCATACCCGCGCACCGGTTCGCGGATCACCTCCGCCCCATAGGATCGCGCCACGTCGGAAGTGCGGTCCGTTGAACCGTTATCCACCACGATGGTCTGGTCCACGAAGTCCGGCATGCGGCTCAAAACCTTCTCGATCCCCTGCTCCTCGTTCAAACAGGGAATGATCACTGCGATGCGTTGGGACTTGTACACGATCGGAATGCGCGCGGCGGGAAGTGTTTAAAATGCCGCCCACGCTGCTACCATATTCTCATGAAGTGGTTTTGCGCCATGGCCGCGATCGCGGCTTCTCTTCCCGCCGCCGTGAATCCTCAGCTGAAGCAGGTCACCACCGTGTACATCCTCTCGATGAGGAGCGGCATGGATCAGTTTCTGGCCAACCAGTTGACGGCTTCCGGAATTTTTCAAGTCGTAACGGACCCTCAGAAAGCCGACGCGATTCTGACGGACCATGTCGGCGAATCCTTCGAGAGCAAGCTCAAGGAGCTATATCCACCGCCGCCTCCGCCGAAAAAGCCAGAGGAAGCCAATGATGATAGCGCCGACAAGCCCGCTAAAAAGGACGCCAAGAAGGACAAGAAGGATGACAAGGACGACACTCCCATCGCGCGCGTATCCGGCGCAATCGGAGGCAAAGGCAATTTCTTTCTGGTGGACCGCAGGAGCCGCAGCGTCCTGTGGTCGATCTATGAACGGCCCAAGGACACGACCCCCGGTGAACTCAGCCGAACCGCCGAAAGAGTGGTCCGGCATCTCAAGGACGATCTAACCGACAAAAAGCAATCCGGCTCTTAAGGTTTACGCGTCAGGAGAACGCCACGCCGCAGTTGGCGCAGAAGTGCGACCCTGCCTCGACGTTCCTGCCGCACCTGGTGCAGAAACGGCTTTGCGGAACGGACTGAACGGGGCGAACCTGATCCACTCGTTCCGTCGAAACGGCCCACACCAGCGCGACAATCCATCCGATCACGCTCCACCCCAGGAGCAAGTTGACTAGCAGGATGGCGCCGACATTGGTCTTCCCGCGGGCCATGGCTACAATCGTCGGAAGAAAATAGAGACAGAATCCTGCGAGAAGAAAAGGAAAGTGGAACATAGTCGCGCTCCCTCCGCGGGCAAAGCCCTATCTAGTTTTACGGATTGCGGCCCTGCCTTGGTTCCATTCTACTTGGGGCTTGGCCGGTTTGGACCGGCCGGATCTAGGTACCATGGGGGCTTCCAATGCCCGAAAGGCCGCTGTATAATGCCCCCGGGAATGCATATCATCCGTTTACCCGATGTACCGGAGATATTGATCGGGCTCGGACTGATCGCGATTGTTGGGTGGGGTGTTTACGACTGGGCCCAGCGCCACAGGACCGCGCCCAAGTAGACGCGAATAGTACGGTCCACGAGCGTGCCGCACACGCGCTCTGGAAGTGTATCCGCCTGCGCCTGACTACTCAATCTTCTTTTTGGCCGGATCGTCGTCTTGGATGTCTTTTAGGGCGCCCTTGAAGCCGCGAATCCCTTCCGCCAGGCCTTTGCCGATTTCAGGCAGCTTCTTGGGGCCAAAAACGAACAGTCCAACCACCAGGATGATCAACAAATGCGTAGGTTGCAATAAGCCTTCGAACATTGGGTCCTCTTCACTTATCTTAGAGCAAATCAAGGGCCACAGGGGGCCGGGCTCTAAATCTCTTCAAAATGCTCCCGATCCGCCTTCGGCAGCGTATCATGCTCGCCCGCAATCCACACGTACAGGGTGGGGAGCAGGAAGATGCTGAGTAAAAGCGCGGCCGTCAAACCCCCTACGATCACGATTGCGAACGGCCGCTGGGAATCGGAGCCGATACCGTGCGATAGCGCCGCCGGAAGCAGCCCCAGGGTGGCCACCAGCATGGTCATCAGGATCGGACGCAATCGTAAAACCGCCCCTTCCACCGCGGCTTCCACGATCGAATGCCCGCGCGCCCGCCGCTGGTTGATATATTCCACCATGATCACGCCGGTCTGGACCGAAACGCCAAATAAAGCCAGAAATCCGACCCCGGACGACACGCTGAAGTGCGTGCCCGTAATGAGCAGCGCCAGCAAACCGCCGATCGGCGCCATCGCCAGGTTGCCCAATAGCAGCAGCGCCCATTTTAATGACTGGAACATGGTGTAGAGAATCATGAAAATCACCATGATCGTAATCGGCAGCACGATCAGCAAGCGCTTCTGCGAGCGCTTCTGGCTCTCGTACTCTCCCGCCCAGTCAATCTTGTAGCCCGCCGGCAATGTGGGCGTCACTTTCTGGTTCACCTTCCGGATGGCCTCTTCCACCGTGCTGCCCAGATCCCTTCCCCGCACGCTGTACTTCAACGCGACATAGCGCGAGTTGGCTTCCCGATAGATCTCCGATGCTCCGTCCAACGTCTGCACCTTGCAGAGCTGCGCCAGCGAGACGCGCTCCCCGGAGGGCGCCTGCAACCGGACGTTCTCTATGGCTTCCTTGGTATTCCGGTAAGGCGCCAGATACCTCGGCACCAGATCGTAGCGCTGCTCGCCGCGCAAAACCTGCGTCACCGGATTTCCTCCCACCGCGGTTTGGATGGCGTCCTGTATGTCCGCCACATTGATCTGAAAGCGAGCCGCCGCATCCCGGTCGACGAAGAAGTTGTCGTTCGGCTGGCCGATAACCCGGAACAGACCCAAATCTTCGATTCCAGCCACGCCGCGCATCACACGAACAATCTGATCGCCTTTCTCCTCGAGCGTTCTTAAATCGTCGCCATAGATCTTGACGGAAAGCTCGCCCTTCACCCCGCTCACCGCCTCTTCCACATTGTCGGAAATGGGCTGCGAAAAATTCCACAGAACACCCGGGATCTTCTCCAGTTCCCGATCCATTGCCGAAATTAGCTCGTCCTTGTTCTGATGGAAAACTCCGCGCCACTGGTCTTTGGGCTTTAGATCGACAAAGTATTCCGTGTTGAAGAAACCCGTTGTATCGGTTCCGTCATCCGGCCGCCCGACCTGCGAAACTACTTGCGTCACTTCCGGGAACGACGCGAACAGCACCCGCGCCTGGTTCATCAGACGCGCGCCTTCCGTCGGGCCTGTGCTTGGCGCCAGAGTGCCGCGAGCCCAAATCGCGCCTTCGTCCAGATGCGGCAGGAACTCCGACCCGATCGCCCCGCTGAAGGCCAGATAAAAAGATCCGGCCGCCACCAGCACCGCCACCGCCGTCATAAGCCAGTGGTGATGGATGGCCCAGCGCACCCCGTAGCGGTACCTGACCGTAAGCTGCCTCAGCACCGGATTGTGCCACTCCCGCACATGCTCGCGGAATAGCAGGCTCGACAGCGCCGGCGCGATCAGCATCGAGAAGATGATCGCACCCAGCAGCGCGAACGCCACCGTCCACGCCATCGGTTTGAACAGCCGTCCTTCCACGCTCTGCAGCGTGAAAATCGGCAGGTACGCGGTGATGATGATGCCGATGGCGTAGAATACCGGACGCTGCACCTCATGCGCCGCCGCTCGAATCCGCTCCCAGGTGGTTCCCGCCTCGCGCCGGCCTAAATGCCGCACGATATTCTCCACCATCACCACCGCGCCGTCCACCACCATGCCGAAATCCAGCGCTCCCAGCGACAACAGATTCGCCGGAATGTGCCTGAGCCCCAGGCAAATCGAAGCGAACAGAAGCGAGAAGGGAATCGTAAGCGCCACGATCAGCGCGCCTCGCACATTGCCCAGGAACAGGAACAGGATAATCACCACCAGGATGATCCCCTCGGTCAAATTGTGCAGCACGGTGTGCGTGGTGTAGTGAATCAGATCGCTGCGATCCAGAAATGGGACGACGGTCACTCCTTTAGGCAGGAAGTGATGATTCAGGTCGTCCACCTTCTGATGTATCGCTACCAGCGTCGAGTCGGATTCCGCGCCCTTGCGCAGCAGAACGATCCCTTCGATGACGTCGTCGTTATCGATGATCTTTCCGTCCGCCCGATGGATCGCCTTGCCGATCTGCCCCAGCCGTACCTTCGGTCCTTGCACCACCGTCGCGATGTCGCTGATCCGCAGCGGCGTGCCGTTCTGCGTTTTCAGCACCGTTCTCGCGATGTCGTTTACGTGCTCGAACAGCCCAACCTCCCGCACGTTCACCTGCTGCAGCCCCGCTTCGACGAAACTGCCGCCCGCGTTGACGTTGTTGTTGGCCAACTGCTGTTCCACCTGCGCCAGATTCAAACCATAGGCCACCAGCTTGTCCGGATCGATCCTGACCTGATATTCCTTCGTGATTCCGCCGAAGCTGGCCACATCCACCACGTTCGGAACGGATTTGAACTGCTTCTCCAGCACCCAATCCTCGAGCGATTTCAATTCCATCAGGTCGTATTCGGGATTCGTGCTGCGCAGCGTGTACCAATAAATCTGGCCAACGGGACTGTAATCGGTCCCGATCTGCGGCTGCAGGTTGGCCGGCAGCGTCACCTGCGACAGGCGTTCCAGCACCTTCTGCCGGTTCCAATCGTTGTCGGAATCGTCGTCGAAGATCAGCATCAGGCTGGAAAGCCCCATCAGCGATGTGGATCTTAAATGCTGCAGGTGCGGGATGCCGTTCATCACAATTTCAAGCGGCACGGTCACCTGTTGTTCCACTTCCTCCGCCGCTCGGCCAGGCCACTGCGTGATCACCTGCACGTAATTGTTCGCGACGTCGGGATAGGCCTCCACCGGCAGATTGTGAAACGCGATGGCGCCCCAGATCAGCAGCAGCACCGCCGCCGCGATCACCAGAAAGCGGTTGTGCAGGGCCCAATCGACAAAATGATTGATCACTACTGTTCCACCGTGTTTTGGAGAACCAGCGCGTTCAGCACCACCTGCTGGCCCGGCCGAAGACCCGACTGAATTTCCTGCAGGTTGCCCGCAAGCATGTTTCCACCCACCACTTCGACGCGCCGGAATTGCCCGCTTTCCGCCGGTATGTACACCCAGTCGCGATCGTGCAGATGCAGCACCGCGCTGGCGGGAACGGTGGAGTGTATTTCTTTCTTCATCCCGTGAAATGTCGCCGTGACGAACATGCCCAGGCGCAATTTGCCCGAGTTTTCAACTTCCAGCCGGACTTTGGCGGTTCGGATATTCGGGTCGAGAATCGGGCCGATATTGCTGATCCGGCCCTTGAGAACCAGGTTGGGATAGGCGTTCAAATGTATATCGGCGAACTCGCCGATGCGCACAAAATCGAGATCGTTTTCGTAGACGTCGCACACGATCCAGACGTAGGAGAGATCCGAGATCGTAAACAAATTCGGGGAATTGTCCAGCGTCTTCACGCCCGCCGCGGCGGTGACCTGTTGATCGGTAATCACCCCCGACACCGGTGCGTGAATCTCGACGACGGAAGTGGGATGAGCGGCATCCGCGCCCAGCACCTTGAGATGTTCCGTGGCGGTTTCCACCGTCACCTTGGCTTTTATGTCAATATCTTCGGCGACTTCAAGATCTTTCTGCGCGATGGCGCCCTTTTCATAAAGCAGCTTGGCCCGGTCGTATTGCGCCTTCGACAGCACTTCGTCCGCCACTGCTTGCCTGTAATCAGAGAACGCTTGCGCAATGTCCTGGCTTTGCACCTTGAGCAAAAGCTGGCCCTTGGTCACCGTATCTCCCAGGCGGGCGTCAATTTCAACGATGCGGCCGGAAGCGAGCGAAATCACTGGGATGTTGCGAGATACATCCGCTCCTACCGTGCCGGTCACGTTTAATTGCGGCGCGCGGTCAATCTCGCCCACCGTAGCCAGCGAAAACCGTCCGGGATTGTCCACCTTGACGACGTTGACGTCCTGTTCGTGCTCCACTTCGGCCGGCGGGGGCGCTTCCGACTTGCCGCCGGCTTGTACTTTCGAGCCGCACCCGATCAGCGCCAGGCAGGCGGCCATCGAGAGCGCGCCTAGCGCCAGCGCCGGAAGAATTTTGCGATGCATTACAGAACCTCTCGACCCACGGCCAGATTCAGCTGTGCGGCCGCGGTGAGGTAAGATCCGATCAGATTCAAGTAGTTCAATTGAATACTGCGATAGTCTTGCTGCGCTTGCAGAAAATCCAGCAAGGAAGCGCCGCCGCGCTGGTAGGAAAAGGAAATAGTTTCTCGAACGCGGACCGCCTGCGCCAGGTAGGTGGCTTTATAAGATCGCAGCAGCGTAATGTTGCTGTTCACCGTGGCATAGGCGGAATCGACGTCGTTATAAATTTGCGCCTGGGTGGCTTCCTGCAACCGTTCGTTGCGTGTGATGTCCAGCCGGGTCCGCGCTTTCTCGCCTTGATTGCGGTCGAAGATCCGTAACGGAATCGTCATGTTCACGCCGAAGTAAACCGGAATCGGGGGATTGCGCGCGAAGTCGACGCCGAAGGTCGGGTCCGTGGACCCGTCGGCGATGGCCAGCTGATAGTCGGTCTTGGCTTTGTCCACAGATTGAATCGCGGCTTTCAGGTCCGGGCGGTTCTCCATTGCCAGCGAGCGGTATTCCTCAAGCGGCGCAACAGACTCCGGAAAGTCGTATGGCCCGTCGATGTCGAATCTTTCCAAGGGCGTCCGGTCGTTCAGCAGCGCCAGAAGCTGGATCTTCGCGGTCCTCAGGTTGACCAGCGCGTTTTGCAAGTCCGATTCATATTGGACGCGCTGCAGCTCCAGTCGGTCCAGATCCACTTGCGCGATATCGCCGGCTTGCTTCCGGTCGCGGCTAACTTTCAGGAGTTGGTCGTAATAGCTGAGGTTGTCGCGGGCCAGCGCGAGATCCGCTTTCTGTTGAAGCACTTGCACAAAAGCGCTTCGTAAGGTGAACAACAAGGTCCGCCGCTGATCTTCGAGCTGAGATCCCGCTACCACCGTCGCTTTCCGCGCGCTCTCCCGCCGCAGTTCCCGCTTGTGCTGGCGTTCGTGCAAGTAGCTCGCCGATAGTGTCGGAAAAGCGAAGGCGAACGGGCTATACGAATTTCCGCCTCCATTGGGAGATGGTTGCGTCGAAAACGGATCGATCTGATCGACCGATACCGTAAAGTCCGGGTTCGGGCGCAGATAGGCGGTGATCTCCTGTGCCCGGGATTCGTCCAGGCCGAGCCGTGCCGCCTGCAATGTTGGATTGGTCATCTCGAACCTATCCCGGATCTCCGCCCAAGTGGCCGCCGACTGCGCAGGAAGAGTGGGTGTTAGCAGGCAAATTATTGTAAAAACAAGACATATTCGCTGAAGCATGCCCTCGAATTGACCCTCCAAAAAAGTATGGCAATTCAATACTACCGCCCGGGCATAAACACAGCGTTAACGGTGTCTTGAAAAGCCCATCCGGTCCTGAAAGAAATCCAACGGACCCTAAGGTTGGCTCAGCGAAGAGCTCCCATCTTGAACTTTAGCGATCCTTACGGCTTCCTGTCGAGTATCTTCCGGTTGTTTTGAACTATCTTTTGATTACCCTTCCGTATCTTATGGCGATCCTGTGACTTGCGCCTCGTCACCACTACGTGCCGGGTTCACTGTCGCCGCGCTTGGCCCGTAAGACCTCGCGGTAGCTTTCCACCAGTTTACGGGTCATCACGCCCATGTCGCGGGTGGCCACCACTCGTTCTCGCGCCCGTTCCGCCAGCTGGCGCGCTTTCTCGCCATCCGTGAAAAGCTCGATAATCTTCCGGGCGAATTCAGCCGGATCGTCCGCCAGCGCGCAGATCTCCCCATCCTTAGCCGTAAGGCCTTCGGCGCCGATGCGCGTGGACACCACCGGGATCCCGGCCGCGAACGCTTCCAGCAATTTCACCCGCATGCCGGAGCCGCTGCGAATCGGACATACGAAAACCGTATAGCGGCTCAACGGCTCCCGCACATCCTCCACGAAACCCCGCAGCTCGATGTTGTCCGGAAGATCGGGAAGCGAGTGGCGCGGTGGCGCGTCGGCTCCCACCACCACCAAACGAGCTTGCGGCCAGCGCTCCAGCACCGCGGGCAGCGCGCGGCGTGTGAACCAGTCCAGTGCTTCTACGTTGGGCGGATGCCGAAAGCTGCCGAGGAAAAGCATGGTATACGGTTCTCGCCCGCCCGTTTGAAATTGATAGCGCGACGTGGCTATGCCGGCGCGGTTGTCGTCCAGCTTGTCGCCCAGCGCCGGCAGGAACGACAGCAGATAGTCGCGATTCTCCGGACTGCAGATTTGCACCCGGTCGAACTTCGGAAGAATGTTCAGCTCGTAACGCAACGCGCGAAGGTACTCGAAGGCGGCCTTCATTTTTCGCGTTGCGCCCCGCATACCCGGCCAGGCCCTCGAGATGGATTGAAAGTAGACGTCATGTTCGAAAAGCACGCACGCGATCTGGCGGAATTCGGCTACGTATTGTCCCAGCGCCGTGTATTCGAGCTGCAATACGTCGATCTGGCGCAAGTAGATTTCGCGATGCAAAAGCCATTCGAGATCCGCGCTCGCGAACTCCCGCACCGAGAAGGGGATAATCGAGCCCAGCTCCTTTGGCTTGCCTTCTGTTCGCACCAGGTACTCCACCGACGCCGCCTTCCCTTCCAGCTCCGCATGCTGCCGGCGCTCCCATTCATGATCCAGCAGGATCACCAGGTGCAACGCGCACAACGGCGCCAGCTCCAACGCGGTTTGATACATAAACACACCCCCGCCGTGTACCGGAGGACAGATCGGATAGGGCGAGACGAACAAGACGCTGGGCTTGTCGGGGCTTTCCGGGAGCCGCTCGAAGCGGTCCCGGAAGTAGCCAGCCAGCGGTCTGCGGAACGCCTCCGTGTCCGATACCGTTGCGAGAGCGAGCGCGCGCCAGCGAGAACCCAGGGCCGCCGGTAATTGGAGGAATGCCCGCCACAACCCGGCCAGGTTGGATCGTTCGGGCGAGTCCCCGAACAGCAGGCTCAAACTCGCACCCGCGATGGTGTAGAAGAAGTGCGAGCCCAGCCGACGCCACTCGTGTATGTTCTTCCAGCAAAACAGAATGAAGTTCTTCTTCAGCACCAGGTCGATTTCGGAGGCGGAGAATCGCTTTCCGATGGTTCCGCGGTGCTCATGGAAAACGACGCTCTTCGGTTGGTAGAGGACTTTCCAGCCGCGCTTCCATGCCTGGTAGCCGAGATCCGTGTCTTCCAAATAGAAAGGCCGGAGGAGTTCGTCGAAGCCGCCCAGTTCGAGAAACTTCGCCCGATCAAACGCCGAGGATCCTCCGCCGCCATAGAAACATGGAAAGACCTGCTCGATGGATGCATCCGCGCGATGGCGCACCCGCAAGCCGCCGTTTTCCCACCAACCTTGCGTTAGTCCGGTTTCCTCCCGAAGCTTGGCGGGGTCGCTGAAGAAGATCTGGCAGCCGACGGCGAATACGTCCGCGTCGGTGAAGGGCGCTAACAGCGGAGCCAGGAAATCCGGCTGGACGCGCATGTCGCTGTTGAGCAGAACCACGATGTCCTTGGTGGCGGCTTCAAAACCCGCATTCGATCCGCCGCCAAAGCCCAGATTTTGCGGCAGCGCTAATACCCGGACGGAAGGAAAGTGCTCCCGCAGGAATTCGACGCTTCTGTCTTCGGAGCCGTTGTCGACCACGATGATCTCGTTGTTCGGATGGCCGGCCATCGCTTCGACCACCGAGGGCAGGTATCGCTCCAGCAAGTCCCGTCCGTTCCAATTCGGAATGACCACGCTGGCTGCATCGGTGGACGGGAGGCGAGCGTTCCGCACGGGCCGCTTTCTTCGAAACGCGTTGGCTAGATCGATTGCGGCAATCGCAACCATCGGCGCCAACAAAAGAATCGGCGAAACTACGAGCAGTGGCAACGACCGAATGACGCGCCAGAGAATGGTAAGAAATGTTCTCACTGGCCGCGATGTCTCAGGTCTGATCGAGCGCCGGACCCAAACCCACCGTTCGGCCCAGCTTGATCCAGCGGGAGCTGCGGATCATGTTGAGCAGGGCCGCTAATTCCTCCCGCTCGTGCTCCACCCGCTGCGCCCACAGCGTGCGCTCTTCCACCGTCGCGACAGCGGAATCGAGCAGCCGCACGCATTCGGCCAGCTCGTCGCACTTGGCGTGGACTTCCTTGGTCAAGCGCGTCTCGGTATCGCGGGCCCACTCGGTCTTGGCGCGATTCTCGTCTTCGAGATCAGTGATCTTAGCCTGAGCGGAGGCTGCCAGTTCCGCAAGCTCCCTCTGCAACTGGGTCACACGAGTTCCGGCGGACTGGAGTTCGACGTTGAGCGCTTCGGCCCAGCGGTTGCGTTCTTCCAATTCATCTTTCTGCTTGCGATGCAGCTCGATCAGCTGGTCGCGTTCGCCTCGCATTCCCGCCAGCCATTCTTTGGCGCGCGCCAATTCTCGTTCCAGCAGCAATATGTGTTGCTCGCGTTCGCGGAGTATATTGGCGACTTTCGGAACATACACGAACGATCGCGCCTCCGGAAGCGGACCGAACGAGCACATTGCGATGAGAAAATGCGCCTGGTCGGGTTGGCCTCCTCCTCCATCGATCCTCGCTTCCGCGGGCCAGATCCCGCTTGGGGGATAAAACGCGAAGCCTTCCGACCGGTTCTGGAGCATCAGCCGCACATTCGAGAACACGCCCGCGAGCTCCTGTTCGAGCTCGGCGGGTTCGAATTCGTGTTGATGGAACGGGTTCGGACCGGTATGGCCGCGCGATTCCGAATAATAGAACTTGTTCGGCGAAGACACGATGAACAGTCCTTGATGCGTGAGCACTCGCGCCGCTTCCTTGAGAAAGGAGCGGTAATCGGCTAGGTGCTCGATCACTTCGAAGGCCACCACAAGGTCAAACGCATTCGCGGGAAAAGGCATGGACGCGCAGGATGCCGCCACGAATCGGAGGCGCGGCATAAGATAGCTCTCTGAAGAGAGCGTCACAGCTTCGGGCGCAATATCCACACCGGTTACTTGCGCCGCCGAGAGCGCCAATTCAGCGGATCCGAAACCGGAACCGCATCCGGCATCCAGCACCCGTTTGTCCCGGGCGTAAAATCGCGCAAAGGCGTAGCGCGCGAAGTGTTCGTTCCAGAGGTCGTCGTTCACGAGGCCGGGGATTACGCGTTCGCCGGTGAACTCAATCCCCGTGAACTCAGCCCGGTTGTACTCAGCCCGGTTGTACTCAGCCAAGGTTTGGCTCCGCGTGGGACAAGGTTGCCGGGGACGGATGCAGGCAGTGGTTCAACTCGACGCGGCAGGGCAGATGCATGGCGCCATAGATGGGTCCTTCGCCCGGACCCATCTGCAGCACGATGGCGTTGTCGATCCAATCGCAGGTTCTGTAGGCATGCAGCGTTCCGTCGGCCACGGCCGGCGAAAAAGAAAAAGCGGATGGATAAAGTTCGGGGAGCTGCAGATGAAAGTCTACCGTGATGACGTCGCCGGCCGAGAGCGGCGGCAAATCGAAATCTTCGCGCGCTGTATTGGTGCCGGCGAAGTCGAGCCCCAAGTGGTTTCGCATTATGAAGCCCACGATTGGAAGGAGAAGGTCTTCGTGCGCCCGCAAGCTGATCCGGACAACGATCCCCGACGACGGCTCGACCATATAAACTGGCTGACCGGCCGGATCGAGGACCGCGATTCCCAGAATCTCCGCGCGTTGGTCGCCGTGACGATGGTCGATGTTGGGAATCGTTTCTACAACCTCGGGCGCCTTGGTGGGCTCTACTTTTTGACCCTGCGCCGTTCGGTGCAGCGACGTGAGGTAAGCGTTGTCTTTTTGCACCATTGCCGCCATGTAGCGAGTGGCAACATAATCTGTTCCGCCGAGCTCCTGAATTCGTCCCCCGTCCAGCCACATCGCCCGATCGCCGATGGATTTCACTTCGCTGAGCGCATGCGATACAAACAAGATTGTCACGCCGGCCGCGCGCAGTTCGTGAACTTTGCGCAGGCAGCGCTGCCGGAAGTAAACATCGCCCACCGCGAGCGCTTCATCCACCAGGAGAATCTCGGGATCGACGTGTATCGCGACCGCGAAGGCCAGCCGTACCGCCATGCCGCTCGAGTAGGTTTTCACGGGTTGATCGATGAAATCGCCGATCTCGGCGAAGTCTTCAATCTGGCGGAATTTTTTATCGATCTCTTTGCGGGAAAGACCAAGGATGGCGGCGTTCACATAAACGTTATCGCGACCCGTGAATTCGGGATTGAAACCGGTGCCAAGCTCCAGCAGCGCCGAGACCCGTCCTCGCACGATCACGTCGCCCTTCGAGGGATGCAGAATACCAGCCACCATCTGCAGCAAAGTGCTCTTGCCGGATCCATTCTCCCCGACGACGCAAAACGTTTCGCCTGGATGGACCTCGAAATCGATGTCCTGGAGCGCCCAAAAATCCCGATGGAAGGATACGCGGTTAAAGCAGGCTAGCTCTTTGAGCCGCGCGCTGGGCGACGCATAAATCGGATAACTTTTGGAGACTCCACGAAACTGGACCACCGGTGAGGACACTAAACTCGAATCTACTGGAGAGGGCAGAGCGTGTCAAATGAGCAGCAACATGGATCAGGGCGGCCGCCGACCCCCGCATTCGAGTCTCGCTACAGTAACTGCGGTGAAACCGCCGCCAGCCGGTGAGGCTTACTTATCTCACCCTGCTTTATATGTTTTCGAGACCGGAATGTCGAGAAAGCCGGTAGCCGCCCTGAAAAGCAATCGTATCGATAGCAAACCTCCTAACACTGGATTGTCGAAGCATGGGCTGCTATGTCCTGCTTCCAACATTAAGATAACCTAATGTGCTGAATTTGTCAAGTTTTTTAATCACTTACCACCTTCAGGTTGACTTAGAGTCAATCCTCAAAATACCCTTGAATGGAAACCTCTGCCGGTGTAGCTCAGGTGGTTAGAGCGACGGTCTCATAATCCGTAGGTCGCAGGTTCGAGTCCTGCCGCCGGCACCATCATTCCTTTCGACTGGTCGAGACGATCAATTCGAAAAGGCGCTGGAGTTCCTCTTGGGAGTAGTATTCTACCTCGATGCGGCCTCGCTGGTCGCTCTTCTCAACGATCCGGACGCGAGTGCCGAGAATGCTTTCTAGTTCTCCCACAGCGGACTTGATATTCGGATCTTGAAGGGGCTTTTCAGAAGGATCGCGCGGTTCATTCACGCGTTTAACCAAGCGCTCCACCTGGCGGACAGAGAAACCCTGCGCAGCTGCTTTTTCTGCGAGTTGTGTTTGAAGCTCGGGAGTTGCTAGTCCCAGGATGGCGCGGGCATGTCCCATCGAGAGCCGGCGTTCAGCCACCAGGAGCTGCACATCGGCCGGAAGCCGAAGAAGCCGGATCATGTTGGTGATGGTGGTGCGGTCCTTACCGGTCCGATTTGCGATCTCCTCGTGGCTCAAGTTCATTTCACGAGAAAGCCGATCCAGGGCCTGCGCGGTTTCGATCGGATTGAGATCCTCGCGCTGGATGTTTTCAATGAGGGCGATCTCGAGAACGCGATCATCGGCATAATCCTGGATAACGGCTGGAATTTCGTCGAGACCTGCGAGTTTCGCCGCGCGGAGGCGCCTCTCGCCCGCAATCAGCTGATATTCTCCGGCTTTCTTTCGAACCAGAATCGGCTGAATAATTCCGTGTGTTTGTATAGAGTTAGCTAATTCCTGCAGGCGCGACGAATCGAAAACCGTGCGAGGTTGCAGCGGGTTCGGAGCGATTTTGGAAATGGGCACGGTGGCGATGCGGCCCTGCTCTGGTGTTGGCTCCCTGTCGACCGTTGCCGCTGCGGAAGGTCTGCCTGGGAGGAGTGCTGACAGCCCTTTACCCAGTGCTTTGCGTGGTAGCTTGTCCGGCGTCTTTTGCACGCTCCAGAATCTCCTTTGCGAGTTGGATGTAGCTTTCGGCCCCGCGGGAACGGACGTCATAAGCCAGTATTGGCTTACCGAAGCTCGGTGCTTCTGCTAATCGCACACTGCGGGGGATGACGGTCTGAAATACGCTTTGCTCGAAGAACTCGCGCAAATCTTGTTCCACTTGGCGCGTTAAGTTCATCCTCTCGTCGTACATAGTGAGCAGGACGCCTTCCACTTGGAGCCTGTTCCCGAATGCATCGCGAATGCGATCAATGGTGCCAATGAGCTGCGAAACGCCTTCCAATGCGAAGAATTCGCATTGAATAGGGATGAGAATTGAGTCTGCAGCCACCATGGCGTTGACCGTAAGGAGGTCAAGGGCTGGGGGGCAGTCGATCAAGACGTAGTGGTACGCGCTACGAATGCTTTGCAGCTTGTCGTGGAGCCGCGATTCACGGTTTTCCACGTCGATCAACTCCAGGTTGGCGGCGACGAGATTTTTGTCGGATGGAATGAGGTCCAGTCCCTCAAACTCCGTTCGTATGATCGCTGAGGAAATGTCGGTATCGCCTAACAACACGTTATAAAGCGTGATGCGATCATCGCCTTTTGAAACGCCGAGGCCGGTGGTAGCGTTTCCCTGGGGATCTGAGTCAATTAGGAGAACGCGAAGGTCATTGGCAGCCAGTGATGCAGCTAGATTGATCGCGGTCGTCGTTTTGCCGACACCGCCCTTCTGATTTGCAATCGCGATAACTTTAGCCACGAATTCGCCCTGCGAGCCTATGTTCCACGTGGATCATCACAAATTCGTTCCACGTGAAACACCAAAAACGCAAAATCTTCGATCTCCCCAAGGTAACCGAATGGGCTCTGCCCATGCAATCGAGGTGAATCTTTGAAGGGCGGAATAATTCAGTTCGCCGATGAGCAGCCCTACGTTCCGGGCAAGTCTGGGCACGTTTGCCAGCAAATCTTCGGGATTGACGGCTCGAGATACCGCCCAGTCGAAAACATCCGTCACTCTCTCAGCCCGAACTGCCAGCACCGCGATGTTCCTCAAATGTCTCGCGGCTTCCCGCAGGAAGACCGACTTTCGCCGATGTGACTCGATCAGAGTAACCGCCCAATCTGGATGAAGTACTGCGATGGGAACTCCAGGGAATCCGGCACCAGATCCGATATCCGCAATCCTCGCTTTACCCGCCTTGGGGAGGTGCGACGCCAAAAAAAGCGATTCACAGTAGTGCCGAACCACCATTTCCACGCCAGGTTTTAGAGAGGTTAGGTTGATTTTCTCATTCCAAAGTCCCAAGTGCTCATAGTGAACATACAGTTGAGCAACTTGGGCGTCCGATAGCTCGGCCCAGGGAGTGAGCTCACGACGGAGCACCTCGCCGAACCAAGTCGGTGCCGCAGGCTTCTCAGACTTGTGCGCCGACACTCAGATAAATGTCCAGCACCGCGATCGCGGCGGGCGTGACACCCGGGATCCGGCCAGCCTGACCAAGCGTTTCCGGTCGGACACGACGCAGTTTCTGCCTCACCTCCGTCGAAAGACCAGGAATTTGATCAAACTCGAACCCGTCCGGAATTCGCCGACGTTCGGAATCCTTGAGGCGATCAATCTGCCGTTCTTGCTGCGCGATATAGCCAGCATATTTAGCCTCGGTCTCGACAGTGTCAAGTAGACCATGAACCGGCTCTTCCGCAAGTTTTTCGCGAATCCATGAGGTAAGTACGTTGATCTTGGCTTCAGGCCGCCGCAACCAGTTCAGCAGAGTGGGGCGATCGTCACCCGAGGTGCCTAGAAATGCAAACGTCAGCGGATCAACTCGGGTATTTTCCAGTTGCTGAACGAGCCTGCTCTTTTGGTCTTGCTTTCGAAGATGGATGCTCCAACGCTCGTCTGTGACGAGACCTGCTCGTCGACCCAGCGGTGTTAATCGCTCGTCCGCATTGTCAATCCGGAGGTGCAATCGAAATTCCGCACGGGAAGTGAACATGCGGTACGGTTCATCGGCGCCCTTGTTGACCAGATCGTCAATTAGAATCCCGGTATAGCCTTCCGTGCGCCCAATCGTCACCGGCGGCCTATGGCTCAAGCGGCAGGCCGCATTCATACCGGCGACTAGTCCCTGGCACGCTGCCTCTTCATATCCCGACGTTCCATTGATCTGGCCAGCCAAGAATAGACCTTCTATCGCCTTGACCTCCAGGCCGTGATTCAACTCCCGGGGGTCAATTGCGTCGTATTCAATCGCGTAGCCTGGCCTGATCATCTCTGCTTCTTCGAGCCCTGGAATTGAGGCCACCATAGCGGCTTGAACGTCAATTGGCATGCTGGTCGACATGCCATTTACATACACCTCGTACGTATCGAGCCCCTCGGGCTCGAGGAACAACTGATGCCGCGATTTATCTGGAAACTTCACCACTTTGTCTTCAATCGATGGGCAATAGCGCGGCCCAATTCCTTCGATCTGGCCGCTATACAAAGGCGAGCGAGCGATGCTATCTCTAAGAATCCGCAGTGTTTTATCAGACGTGTACGTTATATAACACTTGATCTGATCCCGCTCTATTTTCTCGGTTAAGAACGAGAATGGAGTAGGAACGGCATCCCCATTCTGTGCCTCGAATTGCGTCCAGTCGATGCTCCGGCCATCCAGCCGAGGCGGCGTGCCGGTCTTAAGACGAGTCCAGGCGAGACCTAAGCCGCGGAGTTGATCGCCAAGAAGGTTGGATGGAGCCTCGCCATTGCGGCCGCAGCTGTACTTCATTTCGCCGACGTGCGCCAGACCGTTAAGGAACGTACCCGTTGTCACGATTACTGCGTCCGCCGCGAGCGACCGTCCGTCGCGCAGCAAAACTCCGGTGACCCGGCGCGCCGGCGTGTCCTCGATAATCAACTGCGCAACCTCGGCCTGCAAGATTCGCAGGTTCGGCTCGCTCTCGAGAACTTCGCGCATCCGGATCCGATATAGCTTCTTGTCGCACTGCGCGCGCGGCGACCAAACCGCGGGGCCGCGGCTAGTGTTCAACAGGCGGAACTGGATTCCGACGGCGTCGGTTACTTCGCCCATCACGCCGCCGAGCGCGTCGATTTCGCGCACCAGGTGGCCCTTTGCGATTCCTCCGACGGCCGGGTTGCAGGACATCTGCGCGATCAAGTCAAGATTCATCGTGATCATGGCGGTACGCATTCCCATGCGCGCGGAGGCTCGCGCGGCCTCGCAACCCGCGTGCCCTGCACCCACCACAATGACGTCGTACTTCGAGGACTTCATGACGATTCAGCTTTAGTGTGGCATACGTGCTTGCGCGTGTGTTAGGTTTCGATACATCCATGAAGATTCTCGTCGTCGGTTCCGGAGGCCGCGAACACGCGCTGTGCTGGAAGCTGGCGCAGAATTCGGCCGTCACCGGCTTGTACGCGGCTCCGGGCAATACGGGCATCGCACAAGTGGCCACTTGCCTCGCAACAAACGACTATCTTGCTGCGGCTGAATCCGTGGGAGCGGACCTTACCGTGGTTGGTCCGGAAGGGCCGCTGGCAGCTGGTATCGTGGACCGCTTCCGCGCGAGCGGCCGATGCGTCGTCGGACCCACTGCCGTTGCGGCAAAGCTGGAATCGAGCAAAGCTTTCGCGAAACAATTCATGATCCGTGCCGGCATCCCCACGGCTCGCTTTCGCGCGGTCTCTTCCGTCGAAGAGGCGCGCTCCGCTCTGAAGGAATTTGAATATCCGCTGGTTCTCAAAGCCGACGGATTGGCCGCCGGAAAAGGCGTGATCATTGCCGGGTCCCGCATGGATGCTGAAGCAGCCGCCAGCCAACTTCTCACACCAGGATCGAGCCTGGTCATTGAGGAGTTTCTGACCGGCGAAGAAGTAAGCTTCATCGTGCTGAGCGATGGCAGAAACATACTGGCGCTCGAGCCCGCACAGGATCACAAGGCGGCGAACGACGGAGATACCGGCCCGAACACCGGAGGCATGGGTGCATACTGCGATGGCCGCATTCTCTCCGACGCGCAGAAACGAACCGTGATGGACCAGGTGATCCGGCCCGCGATCGAACGCATGCGGGCCGAAGGCCAGCCGTTCACCGGATTTCTCTACGCGGGGTTGATGATGACTTCCGCAGGGCCGAAAGTGCTGGAGTTCAACGCGCGGTTAGGCGATCCGGAAACCCAAGCCCTGATGCACCGAATGGGTTCGGATTTCGTCGGGCCGCTGCTCGCTGCCGCGCAGGGCAGGCTGGATGAGAGGGAACTAAGCTGGCGCCCGGAGCCATCAGTGTGTGTCGTCCTCGCGGCGGCCGGCTATCCGGCTTCGGTACGCACTGGCGACGCTATCCATGGTCTCGATCAAATCACGAATGCCACTGTTTTTCAAGCCGGAACAAAATTGGTCAATAATGATTTAATAACTTCGGGCGGTCGCGTGCTGGGCGTCACCGCGCGCGGCGGGACTTTGGCGGAGGCGATTCGAAACACTTATCAAGAGGCGAAGAAGATCCAGTTCTCCGGCATGCACTATCGAACGGACATCGGGCAGAAAGGGCTCAAGCGCTGGTAAAATCGTGGTTACAATGCGGGGACGTAGCTCAGATGGATAGAGCGGTCGCCTCCTAAGCGACAGGTCGGCAGTTCGAATCTGCCCGTCCCTACCAAATCACTTTTGCGAAATGCTGGCCGGCAGGCCGAGTTTCTGATTGATCGCCAGGAAACGCGGCTCGCTCAAGTAGGGGCGGAAGCATCCTTGGTGGGTGGAGAAAACCAGCATACCGTCGCGCTGAGCGTACGCCCGGTCCAGCCACGCGTACATTTGCTCCTTGTCACCCAGCACCGCATAAACCATGGCGATGGAAGTGGGCCGCACGTAGGCTCCGCCCTCCGGCTTCTCCCACTTGTGAACCAGACTGAGCGCGTCCGCCTTTTTGCCTTGGATCGCCTCTCCGAACGCGTAGGCCAAATCCACGCGGCTGGGCGGCGCGAGATCCCGGGCGCTGTCCAGTTCGGAATAATACTGCTTGAAGTCAGACCGGTTCAGCCATACGTTCGCAAGGTCGAGCTTGGCTTCGATGAAAGTCGGATCGAGGCTCAGCGCTTTCCGGTCCTCCGCCAGGGCGTCAGTGGGACGGCCATTCATCGAATATGCCAGAGCGAGATAAGTGTTGATGATCGGCGAAAGCGGGTCGAGGTCGCGAGCCAGTTGCATTTCCTTCAAGGACTCTTCCATGCGCCCCTGCGGCGAAAGATACACAATGCCGTACCCGAAATGCGCATCCGAAAGCCCCGCGTTGAGCTGGATACCGCGTTTGAACTCGTGTTCAGCGCTGGGCCAGTCGAAATCGTAGAGAGCTTTCACGTAACCGAGCGAGATGTGTGCTTCCGCCAGAGAATCGTCCAGCGCGAGAGCTTTTTGCGCGGCCGCGCGCGCCTTGGGCATCACTTCATTGGGCGGCAAAGCGCCGAAGAAACCCAGCCACGCATAAGAATCCGCGATTCCGGCGTACGCGGCCGCGTAGTTCGGATCTTTTTGAGTGGCCTCTTCGAAAAACTGAAGCGCGCGCTCGGCGCCTTCGGTTCTCCAACGGCTCCAGTGATATTTGCCTTGTAGATAGAGCTCGTAAGCCGCGACATTCTCGGAAGGCGGCTTGCCCTGCTTCGTGGGAGCGGCCAGTTTCAGTTGCAAAGTGCTCACAATCGCGCGTGAAATCTCATCCTGCACCGCGAAGACATCCTTCAGCTCACGTTCGTAGGTTTCCGACCACAAATGATAACCGTCCGCCACGCTGTTCAATTGCACCGTGACGCGCAACCGGTCGCCGTCCTTTCGGACGCTGCCCTCCAGCACCGTCGCGACGTTCAGCTTCTTGCCGATCTCGCGGATGTCCTGCTGCTTGCCCTTGAACGCGAAGGACGAAGTTCGCGCCACCACCCGAGCTCCGGGAATATTGGCCAACGCGTCGATGATTTCTTCGGTCATGCCGTCACAGAAGTATTCCTGATCCCGATCCGGGCTCATGTCCGCGAACGGCAGTACCGCGATGGATGCCGCTTCAGGGGCGCCTGAATTGGAGACATGCGTGCGGCCCCGAGTGGTGAAGTAAATCGAAAGCGCTAGAATCCCGAGCACCGCGACGCCGGCCAGGGGCGCTGTCCAAGACGAACCGGCGGGCTGCGGCACGCTCTCGGCCGGCATGATCGGCACGTCGGAAAGCTTCTCGCGATAGCGAAATACCGGCACATATCCGCCTTTTGGCAGATCGATCACCAGTTCGTCGTCCCGGCCATCGGATTCGTAATAGTCCTTCATCCGGGCACGCAGCTTGACGGCTTCGGTGCGGACTACGGCGTCGACGCGCGGATCATAGGTCGACTTTCGGCCGAAAACCTCGATGCCGAGCAGGGTTTCCTTCAGCTTGTCGGTTTGCCCATTCAGCGTTTCCTCCACCGTATAGCGGAGAAAGCGGCTCAGGCGGTCCGCGTTTACGAAACCGGGGCTGGCCAGGATCTTGTCTAGCGCGGCGCGAATGGAAGCGGCGGGAATCTCGCCGGAAGGCGCGCCCGTTCCTTGGGCGTCCCTCTCACTCGACTCGGCTGCCGATCTCATAATGCTCACACGCCGCCTGGAGTTAGATACGATCAAGCGGTCGGGTCTTGTTCCCTTATTTTACCGCCGACCATCTAAGCTCCGCTCACGCCGGAACCGCCCAGCTAGAATGAAGCATGGCCAAACTCGCGCTCGTCTATGGAATGCGCCTTCTTCCAGCAGATGAAATCGAAGCGGTTAACGATGCTGAAATTAAGCTGAAGAATGGGAACAAGGCGCACGTTAGCATGCATCTGATTGAGGGCGGCGAAGATCAGATACGCAAGCAGTTGATGCAGTCGCTTGACGCATTCTTCGAGTTCTACCCCGAACTGTAATCCGACCCACGCCTAACGCGCGGCGTTTGCGCACGTCCTTTACCCATGGCGTTTCTCCAGGACTTGCAATTCGCGTTCCGAAGTTTACGCAAAAATCCAGGGTTTGCGATCGCGGCCGTCTGCGCGCTCGGCTTGGGCATCGGGGCTAATACCGCCATGTTCAGCGTCATTGACGGCGTCCTGCTGCGTCCCATGCCGTTTCCCGATTCCGAACGGCTGGTCAATGTCTGGGAAACCAACCTCACTAGAAATCTGCCGAAGTTCGTGGTTGCGCCGGCCAACTACTACGATTGGCGCAAACAAAACCAGGTCTTCTCCGCGCTGGGCGCTTATCAAAACTTCACCTTTAACTTGGCATCCACGGAGACGGAGCCGGAACGTTACGTGGGCGTGACTTGCGATCGGGGCTTTTTCGATGTGCTCGGCGTCACGCCGATGCTGGGGCGGATTTTTTCGAGCGACGAGGAGCCGGCGGGGCGCGACGGCGTGGTCGTCTTGAGCTACGCGGTTTGGCGCTCACGATTTGGCGGGGACCGCAGGATAATCGGCCAGCATCTTACGATGGACGGCAGACCTCGAACCGTGATCGGAGTGATGCCGGAAGGCTTCGAATACCCGCCGCTCGCCACCATGTGGGCGCCATTCGGCTTCGATAACGAAGAAAAGGCCCGACGCGATCTGCATCGAATGCGCGTCATCGCGCGGCTCAAGGACGGCATCTCTCTGGAGCGCGCCCGTTCGGATTTCGCGATCATCGGGTCGCGCCTGGCTGCTGAGTATCCATTCTTCGACAAAGACGCCAATGTTACGGTCAACCTGCTGCTGGAGGATACGGTCGGCCAGCTTCGGCCAACCTTGCTGGTCCTGCTGGGCGCGGTGGCCTTCGTCTTGCTGATCGCCTGCGCGAACGTTGCGAACCTGCTGCTCGCGAAAGCGGCCGGACGGCAGCGCGAGATGGCGATCCGTACTTCTCTGGGCGCGTCGCGAACGCGCATTTTCGCGCAAATGATTACCGAAAGCCTGGTGCTATCTTTCGCGGGCGGAGTGGCTGGGCTTGCGATCGCCTATGCGGCGCTGCGCGGTTTGGTGGCTCTTGCGCCCGCGAACCTTCCACGCGTCGGTCAAGTGGCGCTCGATTGGCGCGCGCTCCTATTCACCCTGGCCGCTTCAATTTTCACCGGCCTGCTGTTCGGTTTCGCGCCCGCCTGGCAGACCGCCCGAACCGAGGTCCACGCGCTGCTGAAGGAAGGCTCGCGCGGCATGACCGCTCGTGGCGGTTTACGAAACGTACTGGTGGTGGCGCAGGTTACGGCCGCGCTGATTCTGCTGGCGGGCGCCTGGTTGCTGATTCGCAGCTTCTATGAGCTCGAACATGTCGATCCGGGTTTCAATCCTGAGCACGTAATGACCATGCGGCTCGCGCCAGCGCGTTTCAAGTACGCTGGGAAGCCGGACCTCCAGGTCCAGCTGGCTCGCGGGATACTGCGCGATGTCTCGGCCTTGCCGGGTGTCAAAACCGCGGGCATCGCGACGGACGTTCCGCTGCTCGGCAATCCGCTCTTCATCATGCGATTCGAAGGTTTTCCGCCCGTGACACCCAGCCAGGCGCCGGTGGCTAATTATTTCGCGATCACGCCCGGCTACTTCCAGACCATGGGCATGCGGCTGCTTCAGGGGCGTGGCATTTCGGACGGCGACATTTCCGATGCGCCGCTGGTCGCGGTGGTGAATCAGACTTTGGTGGACCGGTACTTCCCTGGACAGAACCCGGTGGGAAGACGGCTGGAGATCGGATTCAGCGTGCCTCCGAACTGGCGTGAGATCGTGGGCGTAGTCGCGGACGTGCGCAGCGCGGGGCTGGATCAGGATACGCCGGTTCAGGTCTACGTGGCTTACTATCAGCAGCCCACCATGATCGGTTTCGCCACTCCGTCGCCGATGACAGTGCTGGCGCGCACCGCCGGCAATCCCGCGGCGCTCGGAACGCCGATGAAGAATGCGATTCTCCATCTCGACCGCTCCCAACCCGTGTACGCCGTGCAGCGGATGGCCGACATTATTTCCGTGCATGTCGCCCAGCGGCGATTTTCACTGATCCTGCTGGCGTTCTTCGCGGGCCTGGCGATGTTTCTGGCGGCGCTGGGGATCTACGCGGTGATGTCCTACGTGGTGGCGCAGCGCACGGCGGAAATCGGGATTCGGATGGCGCTGGGCGCGCAGCCCGCCCAGGTTATGCGCCTGGTGCAACGTCAGGGTATGCTGCTGGTAATGATCGGTCTCGCGCTCGGCATCGGCGGAGGTTTACTCTTAACGCGCCTGATGGCGTCGATGCTGTTCCACGTCTCGCCGGCCGATCCACTGGCTCTGATTGCGGGCGTGGTCACGCTGGTGGTGGTGTCGTTGCTCGCGTCCTATCTTCCAGCAAGGCGCGCCGCGAACGTGGACCCGGTGATCGCGCTGAGGTGCGAGTAGCGCGGCCTAGTGGCCTTCCTCTTCGAGGAACCTTTCGGCCTCGATCGCGGCCATGCATCCGGCGCCGGACGCGGTGATCGCCTGGCGGTAGGTTCTATCCTGCACGTCGCCTGCGTGAAAAGCGCCCGTAATATTGGTGCGCGCTCCGCCTTTTGACAGGATGTAGCCATCCGGATCGAGATCGATTTGTCCGGCGAACGCTGCCGTGTTCGGAATGTGCCCGATGGCCACGAAGAAACCGTCCACGTCCTGCTCCCAGGTCTCGTTGGTCTTCAGGTTTCGCAGCTTCACGCGATTGACGATGTGCTGGCTGGCGTCGTAGATGTCCTCGACCGCAGTGTTGGGGATGAAGCGGATTTTGGGATTGTTGCGCGCGCGGTCCAGCATGATCTTGGAAGCGCGGAACGTCTCGCGGCGATGCACCAGCGACACTTCCTCGCCGAAGCGTGTCAGGAAATTCGCTTCTTCCATGGCCGAATCTCCGCCGCCGATTACCATGATCTTTTTCCCGCGATAGAAGAAGCCGTCGCAGGTGGCGCAGGAGCTGACGCCATGGCCGATCAGTTTCTGCTCATTCGGAAGATTAAGCCAGCGCGCCGACGCGCCGGATGCAATGATCACTGTGCGGGCTTCGTGCCATTCGTTGTCGATTCGCAGCCGGAACGGGCGCTTCGAGAGATCCGCTTCCACCACGGTTCCATGAATGTATTCGGCGCCAAAATGTTCGGCTTGCTTCTTGATGTTTTCCACCAGGGTCGGGCCTTCGATGCCCTCGGGGAATCCAGGGAAATTTTCGACCAGCGTGGTGAGCGAAAGCTGCCCGCCGGGCTCGTGTCCGGCCACGACCAGCGGTTTCAGATTGGCGCGAGCCGTGTAGATGGCGGCCGTGTTGCCGGCACAGCCGGAGCCGACGATGATGACATTTCGCATGGAATTCCTATGCTAACAGACAGGACCGCGGAAGCGGCTGCAAAGCGCCGTCGAAGAACCGATCGGCTATTGATCGAAGAACAGCACCCTTCGAGCCGATATGGCATTCGTAAGGCATCCCGGTGTCATTGCAGAAGGGACGGTCCGATGTCGCTTGGAACGAAGATCGTCGGCGTGGCGGTCGGCTCGGTCATTGTCACCGCCGCGTCCGGCTTTCTCATACAGAGTTCAGTGATCCGGCGCCAGGGCATCGAGATGACGCGTGGGAGCATGCGCACGGCGGTGCTTAGCGCGGAAAACGCCCGCCGGTCCGTCTCGGCCATGCGCGCCGGGCACATGTTCGATGACGCGAAGCTTAAAGCCGAGGCAGCCGCAACGTCCGATTACCGGCAGACCAACTTCTACAAGACGGTGCCCGTGGTGGCGGCCTGGGACTCAATCAGGGATGTGGCCGACAAAGAAGGCTATGAGTTTCGCGTGTCGGCTCGCAATCCCAGGAATCCGAAAAACGCGCCGCGGCCCGAAGAGGAACGCATTCTCAGATTCATGGAGAGCGGCAAACCCGCGGAATATTTCGCTGCGGATGAAAAGGCGAACGAAATCGTTTATGCGCGGCCCATTCTACTCACGGCCGACTGTCTGGTCTGTCACGGCGATCCCGGCAACAGCCCCAGCGGTGACGGAAAGGACGTGCTCGGCTTCCGCATGGAAGGCTGGCGCGAAGGCGACCAACACGGGATGTTCCTGCTGCGCTCGAAAATGGACCACGTCGACGCAGTGGTGCGAGCCGGAATGATACGGACGGCTCTATGGCTACTTCCTTTGTCAATTTGCATTGGGCTGGGAGTGTACTTCCTGATCTCCAGGATCACTAATAAACTTCGAGCGCTCATTGAATCGATCTCCGATAGCTCGGCGCAAGTGACCAGCGCGGTGGCTCAGATCTCCGCGTCAAGCCAGGTTTTGGCCCAGGGCGCAACGGAGCAGTCGGCATCCCTGGAAGAGACTGCCGCGACTGGTGTCGAGATCACCAGCATGACTCGCAAGAACGCGGATAACTCGCGCGCGGCGTCAGAAGAAATGGACAAGGTGGATCGTGGAGTGAAAGACGGCAACGCGGCGCTGGGCGATATGGCGGCCTCCATGAGCGACATCAAGGCTTCCGGCGGCCAGATCTCGAAGATTATCAAAGTAATCGACGACATCGCGTTCCAGACCAATATCCTGGCTTTGAACGCGGCCGTGGAGGCTGCCAGAGCGGGTGAAGCGGGTGCCGGGTTCGCAGTGGTTGCCGACGAAGTGCGCGCTCTCGCTCAGCGGTCGGCCCAGGCCGCTAGAGACACCGCACCCCTGATCGAAGAATCCATCGAGAAGTCGAGCGCCGGCAGCTCAAGGCTGGAACAGGTCGCAGCCGTAATCCACTCGATTACCGCAAGCGCAGCCAGGGTCAAGATCCTTGTGGACGAAGTAAACCTGGGAAGCCTGGAGCAAGCGCGTGGAATCGAGCGTGTGTCGAAGTCGATCCAGCAAATGAATCAGGTGACTCAAAGCAATGCGGCGAGTTCGGAGGAAAACGCTGCCGCCAGCGAAGAACTGGCGGCTCAGGCCGAATCTTTGGACAGCATTGCTAAACAGCTGCGAGCAGTGGTGGAAGGCTAGTGGGCTCCGGTTCGCGCATTTCTATCTCCGCGCCGGCGCTTAGAGCCGGGCGATCATGGACAGCGCGCCTGACCGGACTACTTCATTGGTGATCAGCGCGCACACGTAGGCGAGCGCCGTCATATAGGCGAACTGCAGGGCCGGCCACTTCCAGCCTCCGGTTTCGCGCCGCACCACTGCGATGGTGGACATGCATTGCATCGCGAACGCGAAGAAAATCAGCAGCGCCACCGCACCGCCCGGTGTCAGCTCGCTTTGGAGTTTTTGCCGGAGCCCTTCGGAATTCTCGGTCGAGCCCTCTACGCCGTAAATCGTCCCGAGCGTGCTCACGATCACCTCGCGCGCCGCCAGCGAGCTGATCAGCCCGATCCCGATCTTCCAATTGAAGCCCAGCGGCTTGATCACCGGCTCCACAGTGTGTCCGATCATGCCCGCGAAGCTGGATTCAATCTCCGGAGGCTTGCCATCCTTGAGCGGCAGGTGCAGCAGCACCCACAGCACGATGGCTACCGCCAGGATCACTGTCCCGGCGCGATGCAAAAAGATCTTTGAACGATCATAGAGCCGCAATCCCAGGGAACGCAGGGTTGGCAGCCGGTAGGGAGGCATCTCGAGCACAAACGGAGTGCGCTCGCTCTTTAAGATCGAGGATTTCAGAACCTTCGCGGTGGCGATGGCCGCCACGAATCCGAGAACATACAATCCCAGCAACGCGCCGGCTTGCGTTCCGAAGAGTTTGCCAATCAACGCATGTTCGGGGATGAAGGCCGCGATAATCAGGGTGTAGACCGGAAGGCGCGC
Source organism: Terriglobia bacterium (assembly GCA_963786745.1). Taxonomy (GTDB): domain Bacteria; phylum Acidobacteriota; class Terriglobia; order Bryobacterales; family Bryobacteraceae; genus Palsa-89. The sequence goes on from CAWBAE010000002.1 coordinate 401,728, forward strand.
CGAACAAGTCATCAAAGGAGCGATCAGGATGGTGGCCAGCCGGTCCCGCTTGCTCTCGATGGTCCTGGTCGCCATGATGGCCGGGACCGCGCAGGCGTAGGCCGAAAGCAGCGGAATGAACGATTTCCCCTGCAGGCCGAACTTCGCCATGGTCCGATCCGCGATCAGCGCCGCGCGCGCCAGGTAGCCGGAGTCTTCCAGGATCCCGATAAACAGGAACAGCAGCAGAATCTGGGGAAGGAAAACGATCACGCTGCCGACGCCGTTCCATACGCCTTCCACTAACAGGGAACGGAAGATGGAAGGTGGAAGGATATGCTCGATCCATTGTCCGGAGGTCTGGATCAGGTTCTGCAATCCATCCATCAGCGGCCTGGCGCCGCGGAAAATGGTTTGAAACACGCCCGCCACAACCGCGAGAAAGACCAGGGGTCCGGCCACCGGATGCAGGAAAATCGCATCCAGGCGGCGCGTCCAGAGCGGAGGAGCGGGCGCCTGGTAGGCTGCTCCCGTGCCCACCTGATGCGCCCACTGACGGCAGCGCGGGATATCCTGCAGCACCGGAAGCTCTATTCTCGGCGATGCGAGCGAGGTGGTTCCGGCGGAGGTGCCTTCCATGAATTGGAAAACCTTCTCGACGCCGTCGCCCTTGGCCGCGCTGATCAGCGCCACCGGCGCGCCCAATTCGCTGGCGAGTTCGCCGGGATCCACTTTTCCGCCACGGCTGGCCAGATCGTCCGCCATGTTGAGGATCACCAGGGTCGGAAGCTTCAAGCTGAGAATGGGCGCAGCCAGCACCAGGTGCCGGCCGAGATTAGTGCAATCCAGGATCAGCAGCACTGCGTCGGGCTTGGGAATGCCGGCCATCTGGCCGCTCAGCACGTCGCGCGTAACCTGTTCGTCTTCGGAGCGCGGGCTGAGGCTGTAGACGCCCGGAAGGTCCACCAAGACCACTTCGCGATGCGTCTTGGTTTTCGCCCGGCCCACGCGCTGTTCCACGGTAACGCCGGGAAAATTGGCAACCTTTTGACGTAAACCTGTCAGACGATTGAAGAGCGTCGACTTGCCGGAGTTGGGCGGTCCAATAATCGCGACCACATGCGGACGCAGTTGTTTACCGGACTGGGGAAGCTCCGTGATCACCGCGCATCCGGCGCAATCGTGGCATTCGCTCATGGCTTATTGGATTTACCCGCAGCTTTCAACGGCGCACGCAACAGCAGGCGCGCGGCGGTTTCCCGGCGCAACGCAACTTCAGATCCGTCCACTCTGTAAACGCGCGGCTCTCCACCAGGCCCGCTGCGCGCCGGAACAATCACGTGGCCCGGCAAGAAACCCAGCTCCATCAAGCGGCGCGCGATGTCTTCCGGCACATCCAAGCGATCCAGAATTCCTGACTCGCCCTGGGGCAACTGCGCTAGTGTTTTGGGTGCGGATGCGCCATTTCGCACGCTCTGCGGTCTGTTCTTGACACTCAGTTGCATCCTAGAACCACTATCCTGGGATCTCTTTGGCACGTCAAGGTCCTAAAGTTTACGTGTTGCCATTGGCCTTCAACTGAGTATAGCGGACCTTTTCAGTCGTAGTTACGGTTTTCTGAAATAAAATTTGTTAGCAGATATATTGACAACAACGCACTTAGATTTTATAATTGTTGTGGAGTAAGATATAGGAGAAAGAAACATGCCAATAGTTAAGTACAACCCATTCGCTGATACTGAGGAGTTCCCTACCGGGCTCCGTGTTTTTCAGGACACCATCAATCGTCTGATGAGCGATCAAGCGGTTTCCCGGCCGTGGGCTCCCGCCGTCGATATCTTAGAGACGGAGAACGAGTTAATCTTGAAGGCCGATGTTCCGGGAGTGGATCTCAAGGACATCGATATCCAGCTCGAAAACGGCACCCTGACCCTGCGGGGCGAGCGTAAATCGGAGAGAACCGAGAATAACAAGGGTTTCCATCGCCTGGAGCGGAGTTACGGGTCCTTTGCGCGATACTTCACCGTGCCGGACACTGTGGACGCCGAACACGTGCGGGCCGATTTCCACAACGGCGTATTGTCAGTGACGCTGCCCAAGAAGGAAATCGCGAAGCCGAAGACCATCAAAGTGCAAGTGAACAACAACTGAGTACTAGAACTTCGGGGCGGTGATCGCGGCCGCCCCATCACTTTTAAGTAGTTCCCGACGGGCGCGCGATAATCAAATAGCTGACGGCGAAATCATGAACGGCCTCAAGACAGCGCTTCTGTTGGGTGTGCTCGGCGGACTGCTGCTTTTTGGCGGCGAAATGCTGGGTGGCCGGAATGGTCTTTATCTGGCGCTCGCGATCGCGGTCGGCACGAATTTCTTCGCCTACTTTTTCTCCGACAAGATGGCGCTCTCCATGTACTCGGCCGAGCCGATTACGCCCAATGAGCACCCGGACGCCTACGCTCGCGTCTTCCCCCTGGTCCAGAGCCTTACGCAGCGCATGGGTCTGCCGATGCCGAAGCTGTGGTTGATCCCGGACGAATCTCCCAACGCCTTTGCGACTGGCCGGAATGCCGAACATGCCTCGGTCGCGTTCACGGTGGGAGTTCTGAAATTGATGAACAATCAGGAGCTCGAAGGCGTGGTGGCGCACGAACTGGGGCACGTGAAGAATCGCGACATTCTGACCAGCTCGGTGGCGGCCACCATCGCGATGGCCATCACATTTCTAGCGCGCATGGCGTTCTGGTTCGGCGGCCGGCGTGACGAGGATGACGAAGGCGGCGGATGGTCGGGAATAATAATGCTGATCCTGGCGCCCATCGCGGCCACGCTGATTCAACTCGCGATCTCGCGCACGCGCGAATATTCAGCGGACGAGACGTCGGCGCACGTGACGCACAATCCAGATGAGCTGATTTCGGCGCTCGGGAAGCTCGAAACCTGGTCGAAGCAAATCCCCATGGCGGAGACCAATCCCGCGACAGCGCACCTGTTCATCATCAAGCCGTTTAGCGCGGGAGGGTTGACACGCCTGTTCTCGACGCATCCTTCCACTGAGGATCGCATCGCGCGGCTGCGGGCCATGCGGTGATAGATTTGGGCTCGCCGCTAAACTAGGAGATTGCAGACAGTCCGAATCAACCGAAAGGCGGCCGATCGCATCGCCGCCGGTCACCCCTGGATCTTTGCGAGCGACATACTCGATCGCGGGAAGGCCGCTGCGGGCGAAGCGGTGAAGGTGATCGATCATCGGGGCGCGGCGCTCGGAACCGCGCACTACAGTGACTCATCGCAGATTACGCTGCGCCTGCTCGACCGGCGCGTGCGCGACATCGACCGTGCCTTCTTTCTCGACGCGCATCTCCGCCGCCGAAGCGCACCGGAAACGTGTCGTATCGGGTTCGAATGCCTACCGGGTGGTGCACGCCGAAGCCGATCAATTGCCTGGACTGGTGATCGATCGCTACGCCGGCTACTTCACTCTCCAGACTCTCGATCAGGGCATGGATCGCGCTAAAGCCGACATCGTGAGTTGTCTCAACGAGCTTTTCGAGCCTCTGGGAATTGTCGAGCGCAACGACGTCGCGGTCCGCAAACGCGAGGCGCTTCCGCTGACTGCCGGCGTGCTTGCGGGCGAGGTTCCGGACGATGCCGTCATCGAAATGAACGGCCTGGAACTACGCGCCGACCTGTTGCGCGGCCAGAAGACCGGCATCTTTCTCGATCAGCGCGAGAACTATCTTGCCGCCGCACGATACGCCCGCGGACGAGCACTGGATTGCTTTACGTCCACCGGAGGATTCGCGCTGCATCTGGCTCGCGCCTGCGAATCCGTCGAAGCGGCCGACAGCTCCCGGGCGAGCCTCGAAACCGCGGAGCGAAATCGCGCGGCCAATCAAATCGCAAACGTGGAGTTTCGCGAGGCGGACATTTTTGAATTGCTGGCCGAGCACGCTTCCGCTCATCGCCGCTTTGACGCTGTTGTGCTGGATCCGCCGGCCTTCGCGAAATCGCGCGCGCATCTGGATGCGGCAGTGCGCGGATACAAGGAGATCAACCGGCGGGCGCTGGAGCTGCTGGCGAGCGGCGGTGTGCTGGTGACCTGCTCCTGTTCGCAGCATGTGAGCGAAGCGCTGTTGCTCGAAATCGTGGCCGAAGCGTCGCTCGATACGGGCCGGACGCTGCGGGTGCTGGAGCGGCGCACGCAGAGCCAGGATCATCCCGTCCTGCTGACGGTGCCGGAGACCATGTATCTGAAATGTCTAATTCTCCAGGTGGTTTAGGGAGGCTTAGGGTCTTAGCTCTATAAGTGCTTAAATCGCCGGCGCTATCGGGCTTTCCATCCGATAAGTGCAGCGAATGGAACCTCATCCTACTAAATTCTTCCGCTCTCTTTTACTATTGCCGCTCGCGTACTTAGCTCCCGCGGCCCTCGCTCAGACCAGCACCGCGGCGCATGCGGTGGATCGCATCACGGCGCCGATCGACGACCGCGTCACCATCTCGCGCACCGGCAACGTACATCCTTTGGCGCAGCTGCAATATGATCGCGGGATCGCGCCTCCGGAGACCCGCATGGATCGAATGCTGCTGCTGCTTCAGCCCGATCCTTCGCAACAGCGCGCTCTGGATGCGCTATTAGAAGCTCAGCAGGACCCTGGATCGCCTCAGTACCATCAGTGGCTCACTCCGGAAGCATTCGGCCGGAGTTTCGGTGTGGCGGAACGCGATCTTTCGACGGTTGTCGAATGGCTGGAAGGGCATGGATTCCAGGTGGAGCCGCCGGCTCCAGCGCGGCGCGAGATTATTTTCAGCGGGACCGCAGCCCAGGTTTTGTCGGCATTTCACACCGAGCTGCACGTGTACGAAATCCACGGCCAGCGGCACTATGCGAACGCCAGCGACCCACAAATTCCCCTGGCTCTCGCGGACGTAGTGGGCGGCGTAGTATCGCTGAATGATTTTCTCTCACAGCCGCTGCACCGGCCGGCGTCCCTAGCGCCCGCTGGCCCCGAGTTCACTTCGGGCGGCGCGCATTATCTGGGACCGGCGGACTTCGCCACCATTTACGACGTCGCGGCGCTGTATTCGCAATCCGTCGACGGAACCGGCCAGTCCGTGGCCGTTCTCGGACGCACCGATCTGAAGCTGTCCGATGTCCAAAGCTTTCGCAGCGATTTCGGTCTCCCGGCAAACAATCCCAACGTGGTTCTCAACGGGCCGGATCCGGGCGTGATTTCGGTGAATGAACAGGCGGAAGCCACGTTGGACGTCGAGTGGGCGGGCGCAGTGGCGAAAAAAGCCACGGTTCAATTCGTCCTTTCGGCGTCCACCAACTCGACCGACGGCATCGCTCTTTCGGCCGAGTACGCGGTGAATCACCAGGTGGCGCCGGTGGTAAGCCTCAGTTTCGGAAGCTGCGAAGCCGCCAATGGCGCGGCGGGAAATCAATTCTGGAACGCGCTCTGGCAGCAAGCCGCCGCTCAAGGAATGACGGTGCTAGTAGCTGCGGGCGACAGCGGCGCGGCGGGGTGCGATAGCCCGTCCGAAACTCAGGCGAGCCAGGGTGCGGGGGTGAACGCACTTTGCTCGTCGCCCTTCAGCACTTGCGTGGGGGGAACCGAATTCTCGGACGCATCCAACCCGAATGCGTATTGGTCGGCCAGTTCCAATTCGACTACCCTCGGCTCGGCGCTGAGCTATATTCCTGAGGCCGCTTGGAACCAGAGCGGCACGGTGTCCGGCGGGTCGGACCTGTGGGCGGGCGGCGGCGGAGCGAGCGAAGTTTATTCCAAACCCTCCTGGCAAACCGGGCCGGGCGTTCCTTCGGATGGACGCCGGGACGTGCCCGACGTTTCGCTGAATAGCGCCAGCCACGATGGATATCTAATCGTGCTGAACGGGCAGCTTAATGTCATTGCAGGCACTTCCTGTGCGACGCCGGCAGCCGCGGGTTTGCTGGCGCTGGTGGTGCAAAAAAGCGCGCTGGCGCAAGGCAATGTGAACCCCCGGCTGTATACGCTGGCGGCCCAGCAGGCCTCCGGCGGCGCGAGCGTGTTTCACGATACTCAGGCGGGAAACAACTCGGTACCGGGTCAGGCCGGATTCAACGCCGGCCCGGGTTACGATGAAGCCACCGGGCTAGGCTCCGTGGACGCCGCTCTACTGGTGAACCATTGGAGCGATCCGGTTGTGTCCGTGCCGGCGCTGGGACTGAGCGCGGCTCCGCAATCCGTTTCGGTGACGCAAGGCGGGAGCGCAAGCATCACGGTCACGACCAGCGTCAGCGGCGGATTCAAGGCGGCGGTAGCCTTATCCGCTGGCAGCCTGCCGGCCGGGCTCAGCGCCAGCTTTTCAGCATCCGGCATTGCGTCGCCCGGATCCGGCGGCGTCACGTTAGAGCTCGCCGCGGCCGCGACGATGACGCCCGGGACGTTCAGCCTCTCGATCGGCGCCACGGGCGGCGGCCTTTCAGCCAAAGCGCCGGTCGCAGTAACGGTTCTGCCGAATTGCCAATACAGCCTTAGCGCCGCCAGCGTCGGTGAATCCGCCGGAGCGGGAACCTATTCGGCCGCCGTAACGGTTCAAAGCGGCTGCGCCTGGGCAGCCAACACCAGCACCAGTTGGATCACGCTGGCGAGCGGGAGCTCAGGTTCGGGCAGCGGCAAATTCGGCTATACGCTCGCGGCAAACACAGGCTCCCAGCGGGCGGGGTCCATCACGGTGGCCGGTCTTAGTCTCGTGGTCACCCAGGCGGCCGCGACTGCGGTGTTCTCCTTGAAGTCGACCTCGGCGAATGTTCCGGCCTCGGGAGGTACGGCAGCGGTCTCGGTATCGGCAACGCCGTCCAACGCCACCTGGGCCGCAACCAGCAACGTGAGTTGGATCTCGATCACCCAGGGCGCGTCCGGTACCGGAGCTGGGACCGTCACCTATTCGGTGGCTTCGAACACCAGCGCCGCGCGAACCGGCGTCCTGACGATTGCCGGCCTCTACTTTACGGTTAACCAAACGGGCGCGACCGCGGCCCAAGCGTGCACTTATAAGATCGCGCTCGGGCCGATCACTGGAAGCGCTAACGGCTACAGCGGAACCGTCGCGGTAACGGCCGCTTCCGGCTGCCAATGGACGGGCGCCAGCAATGAGCCTTGGTTGAGCATTTCCTCCGGGGGCAGCGGCAGCGGCAACGGCGTGCTGTCGTTCCTGGCCACGCTCAACGCGAGCGCGAGCCCCCGTACCGCAACACTGACGGTAGCCGGTTTCGCCATCGGCTTCACCGAAGGGCCAGCCGCCTCAGGCGCGTCGCTGGTTCCCTTTCTGAAACCATAAACCGCGCGGGCAGAGGCAAATGCGCGTTTCTGCCCGCCCTTTTTAACCAAAGTCCTGGGAGTACCCAAGCTACGGGCCGGGTTGCGCCTGCGCCCACAGTGCGGTATCGTGATCGAAGGTATTCAGGCTGCTGCAGTACTCGTCTGATGTTCTGTCCCTCGCCAGGGACTTCCGACAAACTCTGGAGGATTCGATCGAATGCTGACCGTCAGTGTGCCCTCGTTTCGGCGCGCCGTTTTACTAGCTTTGCCGCTGCTGGTAGCGGCTTTGATACTCCTCAGCTTGCCCACTTCCGCCCTGGCCCAACAATCCGCCGGAGGCGAAGCACACCTGATTTTGCCGGATCTGGCGCAAGCCACGTTCCTCGGCGGTGTTAACGGCCGCGCGCTATTGATGTGGGGACTGCTGGTTTGCGCCGGGGGACTGCTGTTCGGCTTCGTCACTTTTACTCAATTGCGCAACCTGCCGGTGCATAAGTCCATGCTCGAAATCAGCGAGCTGATTTATGAAACCTGCAAAACCTACCTGATCACGCAGGGCAAATTTCTTCTGATTCTCGAAATCTTTATCGGCGCGATCATTTTGTTTTATTTCGGTCTCCTGCAGCATCTGGATGCGGTGAAAGTCGTGATCATTTTGCTGTTCAGCGTGGTGGGAATCGCGGGCAGCTACGGTGTTGCCTGGTTCGGCATTCGGGTAAATACGTTCGCTAATTCGCGCACCGCCTTCGCCAGCCTGACGGGCAAGGCGTGGCCCTGCAATTCGATTCCGCTCAAAGCCGGGATGAGCATCGGCATGATGCTGATCAGCATTGAGCTGGTGATCATGCTTTTCATTTTGTTGTTCGTGCCGGGAGATTATGCCGGACCGTGTTTCATCGGATTCGCGATCGGCGAATCGCTGGGCGCGGCTGCCCTGCGCGTGGCGGGCGGCATTTTCACCAAGATCGCCGATATCGGCGCGGATCTGATGAAGATTGTTTTCAAGATCAAGGAAGACGACGCGCGCAACCCGGGCGTTATAGCCGATTGCACCGGCGACAACGCGGGCGATTCGGTGGGCCCGAGCGCGGACGGATTCGAAACCTACGGCGTGACGGGCGTGGCACTGATCACCTTTATCCTGCTTGCGGTGCACGATCCGCTGGTGCAGGTACAGCTGCTGGTCTGGATCTTCGTGATGCGCGTCATGATGGTGATCTCTTCGGCCATCTCCTATTTCATCAATAACGCGTTCGCCGCCGGCAAGTATAAAGACGTCCCACGCATGGACTTCGAAGCGCCGCTGACGTCGCTGGTGTGGCTGACCTCCTTGATTTCGATCGTGCTGACGTACCTGGTTTCGAGCCAGATGATTCCGAATCTGGGCGGCGACACAACTTTGTGGTGGAAACTTTCCTCGGTCATCACCTGCGGAACGCTGGCCGGCGCCATCATTCCGGAACTGGTCAAGATCTTTACGTCCATGAACTCCTCGCACGTTAGCGAAGTGGTCACCTCGTCGCGGGAAGGCGGACCTTCGCTCAACATTTTGTCCGGCCTGGTGGCCGGAAACTTCAGCGCTTACTGGCTGGGTCTCGCCATGACCGCTTTGATGAGCATCGCCTACTGGATCAGCACGTACGGCTTGGCCAACTTGATGCTGGCCCCCGCCGTGTTCGCCTTCGGTCTGGTCGCCTTCGGATTTTTAGGCATGGGCCCGGTGACCATCGCGGTGGATTCGTACGGTCCGGTAACCGACAACGCCCAGTCCGTTTTCGAACTTTCGACCATCGAACAGATCCCCGGAATCGAGGGTGAGGTTCAAAAGGATTTCGGATTCAAACCGGATTTCGAAAAGGGCAAGGAGAATCTGGAAGAGAACGACGGCGCGGGCAACACGTTCAAAGCCACGGCGAAACCTGTGCTGATCGGCACCGCGGTGGTGGGCGCGACCACTATGATCTTTTCGATCATCGTGGCGCTGACCAACGGCCTGAAGACCGAACTGCTGTCGAATCTTTCGATCCTGCATCCGCCATTCCTGCTGGGTCTGATCACTGGCGGCGCGATCATCTATTGGTTCACCGGCGCTTCCATCCAGGCTGTCACCACGGGAGCGTATCGGGCGGTGGAGTTCATCAAGGCGAATATCAAGCTGGAGGGCAGCACCAAGGCCTCCGTCGCGGACAGCAAGAAGGTTGTCGAGATCTGCACGCAATACGCGCAGAAGGGTATGTTCAATATCTTTCTGACGGTGTTTTTCGCCACGCTGGCTTTCGCCTTCGTCGAGCCATATTTTTTCATCGGCTACCTGATTTCGATTGCGTTGTTCGGGCTGTACCAGGCCATCTTCATGGCCAACGCGGGCGGCGCATGGGACAACGCGAAGAAGATCGTCGAGACGCAGCTAAAGGCCAAGGGCACGCCGCTGCACGACGCGACGGTGGTGGGTGACACTGTCGGCGATCCGTTCAAGGACACGTCATCGGTGGCGCTGAATCCGATCATCAAGTTCACCACGCTGTTCGGTTTGCTGGCGGTGCAGTTGGCCGTGTCGCTCACGAACGATCAAGGCGCCATGCTCACGGACATCCTGGCAGCGGTGTTCTTCCTGGTTTCCGTGTTCTTCGTGTGGCGCTCGTTCTACGGGATGCGGATCGAGAAGCAGTAGCCGCTGGCCGGTAGCTGGCACGCCTCGCGCGCGGGTGCCGCGAGTGGTTTGATATCCTAAGGCCGCAACGATGCGGTACTCCTGCGCGGTTCTGCTGTTGCTTGCTATCTGCGGATCGATCAGCGGCCAAACAGATCGCCCGGATTGGTTGGATAATCCGGCGAAGTTTTGTTCGGAACTGGCTGTGCGTTCGAGAACGCCGCCGGGATCCCTCGGCAAAGGAGATCCTCCAACCCTCGAGCGCTATCGAGTACACCCAATCGCTCCACCTCGAAAAGAGGAAGCGGTAGTTGGCAAGTACGATGCGTCCGACAAGAGTAAGTTCGCGCGCGAGGTAAAGGAAGAAGTTTCCAAGGGCCCCGATTTCGCTGGCCGATACGCTGTCATCGAGTGGAGTTGCGGCTCGTGGTGCGCCAATGTGGCCATTGCCGACGTCTTAACGGGGGCAAATAAGAGACCTTCCGTTTCAGGGCGTGGCGGGGTTTTCCGACGTTACGGGAGACTACGAGACGATCGAGCGGCGTCCGGACAGCTTGCTAATGATTGTACGAGGGAGCCTGGAGATGATCGATGGACAGACCGTTTATGAGGGTCCGCGCGGAACATACTCCTTTCTATGGGATCACGATCACTTGCGACTGATGAGCTGTAAGATCGGAAGTGCTACCCTTCCTGCTGCTTCTTCAAAAGCACCGCGATGAACTCGGGGTCGGAGTCCATCAGGACGTTCTTCGGAACGTAGCAATAGCCCTTGTCGCCCCAGTCGCCGCCCCATGAGTTTTTCAGGATGAAGAAGTTGCCGGTGTAGCCGACAATCAGCATGGCGTGGCGCCCGTGGCGTCCCGACGGAGCTTCGGCCGCGTTGAATACGCCGTCGCGGCCGACGTCCGAGAACGCCGCGCCGGTGTTCATCGAAACGTGCACGGGACATCCCGCGCTCAGCACTTTTTTAACATCGTCGACGGCGATCGGCAATGGGACGCCTTCCAGGCGATAGCGCTCCGCATCGGCTTCTAGCTGGGGCTCGGCGGCTTTTGGACGCTCATCATCGTCGGGCCACAGCTCCTGGCGGCAGGTGCCCTGCTGCACCATCACATTGCCGGGATCCGGACCGCTGATGGTTCCGTCGCCACCCGAATGTGCATAGGGATAATCCTTGGCATCGCCCTGCATGCGCTGAAATTCAAACATGGTGAAGTTGGGACAAAGCCTGGTCGTATCCTGCTGAAGGATGTTGCGCGACATTTCCACCGCATGCGTCCAGGCGAATGCCGAGCAGCGGCCGGTCTGTCCCTGATCGCTGATCGGCGTCGAGTACTTGCGCAGATCCACGGCAGGCTGTTCGGCCACATTCGCGAAGGCGGTTGGCAGAGGCTGGGGCGGCGCGATCTCGCCCTTGCCCGGCACGCCCACGTCGAGACCCGTCAGATCGATACCGCTGTAGCGCGCGGCCAGCATTTCGAGCACCGCCTGCGACACTACGCCAAAGGCGAACAACTGGCCCTCACGTTCAAACAGGTGAACCGTGTCGGAAGTGCCCGGCGCGATCTGATCGAACGCCTGCTCGAAGCGCGTGTCCTGATACGGTTGAAAGCCTTCGTCGGTTTTCTGCTGGGTCAGCGTGTCGCCGAAAAATTCGTGATCCCCGAAGAGGTTCTGGGCCGACTGTTGATAATCGTCCAGTGTCCAATCGCCGGTGTCATCCGCAAAATCGCGCTCGTCGGCGTTCGGAAAATCGTCCACGCTCTGGAAGACATCGTCATCCACCTGAGGCAGATCTTCGTCGGAAGCGAACACATCGTCCAGATTGTCATCGCCATTGTCGCCGCCGTTATCGCCGTCGCCGTCTCCATCGTCGCCGCCGTCGCCACCGGTTCCGGCTTCGTCGCCCTCGCCGTCCCCGTCATCGTCGCCCTGATCGTCCTGGTCGTCGTCATCTCCCGCGTCGCCATCGTCGTCCTGATCGTCCTGGTCATCGAAGCCGCCGTCGTCTCCATCATCGCCGCCGCCATCGTCTCCGAAGTCTCCGCCTCCGTCTCCGGAATCCCCAAAATCATCGCCCATCCAATAGATCTCGTTGTCCGACATGCCAGCTCCTGAAGATTTACAGACTTTTTAGTTTGGCACAGCGTTCGGTCCGCGATGGTTACTGAATGATTACTAAGGATGCGGCAGCTCGAGCGGTCGCTCTCGATGCATCAAGACCCAATCCCCGTTCTCCGCGAGAGCTTCTTTTCCGAGCGTGCGCAAGGTTTGCCGGATCCCTTCGGCATCGCCTGCCGCCAGCTTCTCGCGAATGCGTCCAGCCGCGCGCTTGAACACAACCTCCATGCGCCGGTATTGTTTGATGTGCTCCGAGTAAGCCATGCGTTCCTTGAAATGATGCGTCAGGGCCGCGAGCGCCAGCAACAGGTCCATGGCGATCACATAACCGCTGACCCAGCTGCAATTCGCGCAAGCCCACCAGTCCTGGTGCTGGAACAAAACCAAGGCGAACAGTGGACCGCTGGTCGCGATAGCGGCTCCCAAGAACCATTTGCTCCCTAGTTCGCAGTAGTGCAATTTCTGATGGTCTCGTTTGGCGGACCTTACGAAATACCGATGCTGCTGGTCCACCCAATGCCGCAGCACGAATTCGAACCGTTCTCTCAAATTGGAGAACGCGTCCGGTGACGTCTGGCTAGGCCCGATGGCCCAACCGCGCTGGCCGTTCCGGGTCCAATCCATTTCCGTTCTTTGTTTGCCCAGGTAGTTGTCCGGAACAGATTCCGGCACTTCGGCCAGCATCCAGAAAAACCTAACGCGGCAACCCTCCGCCACGGCCCGATAATCCAAACAGTGATTATCCAACTTGATTTTCTTGGCGCGGCCGACGATGTAGCCGGAAATTGCCAGGAATGCCCAAAAACTCAGCAGCCACCCGGCAAAGTGTTCATCCAAGTGCGCGAAGAGCACGAAGCAAGCGAACCACGCGAACACAGCGGCGTGCAGAGCCAGCTGGGTAGGAACCATTTTGCTTTGTACGTCCACCGCCAGCGCGTCCGCCACCGAATACCGGTCCAGCGTCAAAGCTTCATCCGGCGAAAGCTTCGAGGCGTCCAGGTTCCCGATAACCTTGCGTCTACTCCGCGCGGCCCGTTCCAGTAACTTGTCGCCGCCTTCCGAAATGCGGCGATTAAACTCGTCCAGGTTGCGAAATACCGTTGCGTAGTATGCCGCGGCCGGCCCCTCCTGATGAAAAACGGGAGGATAAATCTCCTTCAACCGGAACGGCTCTCCGCGCGGCGAGGGATGGCTTTGGCGCGGCGTAAGAATGTGATAAACCGGAAAAAGTTCGGGCGGCTCCAACTCATCCTTACCGGTACCGCCGATTCCTTCGGTATGAAACCGGACTACCGACGAGGTACCGCCGATTTTCCCGGAGTCCACGCCATCCCAGAGCGCGATCAAAATCTGGCACTGCCGTACGATGAAAATTCCGGCTTCCTCATAGCGCCTATCACGCGCCGGGCCGGGCTGAAGCAGGGCTTCCGGATCGTCCACCGGTGAAATCTCAAAGCACTGATCGGCTTGCGCGGCGAGGTCGTCAAACTCCGCCAGGGAGCCGGGCGCTTCGAAATCCAGCGCATAGAGTATCCGCGGCATGGGGAGCGGAACCAGCAGCTTCGCGCCGAACTCGGGCCGCAGCGCGATCCGCGCCACCAGCCGGTCCGCGCCCTCGGCTAAGGCCGACAAAACCACCAGAGGAGTGCAAGGGTATTGCTTGCGCAGCCGCGAGAAGACTTGCGCGACCTTGCGTTCCAGGTGCTCGAGATCGGCGTCTCTGAGATCCCGATGGCCCGTGACACCGATGGTCAGCGGAGCTTGCACGCATTCAATGCGCCACGCGAGATCCTTCATTGGTTCATCGCCAACCTGGATCTAAGAGCCTAGCAGCTTTTCGATCTCCTCCATCATCGGCCGATCGAATCCCAGCTTGCGAAGCTCGGCGAAATCATCCTGCACCGAAATCTCAAACAGGTCATCGCGCATCTCGTCGCCGCGATGACCGAGATAGAGCGCCTTGGCCTGTTCGGTTTGATTGGACAACAAATAAGCATGCGCCAGATTAGCGTGGATCCAGGCCGGCTGGTTATCCAACTGGAGAGCCGCTTGGGATGCCCGGATGGACTCCGGCGGATGCCGGTTCAGCAGCTCCACCCAGGCCAGATTGCCATAGGCGGTCGCGGCGCGGCTTACCGCTTCCCAGGTCCGCTTCTTGTCCAGCGATTCCTTAGCGAGATTAGCGGCGGCGACGGCCGCTTCAACCGATTTTGCGAGCGCTTCAGCGGCAGCTTTGGAATCACCCAGCCCGAGTTTGCTGAACGCCAGGTTTTGGTACCCGAGCATGATGGTGGTGTTGCCGGCGTAAGGGTCGCGCGCAAGGTCGTGCTCGCGCGCCAGCAGGATACACCGCTCGCTGGCGCGTTCCGCGTTCCGGTAAAACTCCTTGGCGCGAGGTTGTTCGGATTCGAGATCGGCGTGCTTTAACGACACGCGGGCTATTTCGAGTTCGGTGGCGCTGTCTTTCGCGTCCGCCTTGGCGAGCCATTCTTCCGCGCTATCGTAGTCGGCTGGCGCGGTCCCCCGGTTGCCGTGATGCGATTCGTAATCCGCGAGCCTCCGGTAGGCCTGGCCGAGCTTCAGCGCATTCTGCGGGTTGGCCTGCGAACCCGTTCGCTCCCGCATCAGCGCGATATATCGGGTGTAGCTCGATTGCGCGTAGCGGGACATCCCGAGCAGTCCCTGCATGCGGGCGAGGGAGGCCTCGTCATCTTCCAATTTTTCCTGGTTCGCCGCGCTGGCATCCACTTTCACCAGCTTCGCGCCGGTGGCCACCGCGTCGCTGTAATATTTCAATGAATCCGCCCAGGTGTTTTTCCGGGAGGCCAGAACCAATCCCAGCAACTCCTCCACATTCCAGAGGTCCTGCCGGGATTGCCGGATTTGAGCTTCGCTGCGATGCTGCGCGGGGTTCTCGTTCCAATCCACCAGCGTGCTCGCGATCCTCAGTGACCGTTCTTCCAGAACCTGGCGCGCGGCGTCCGGCTGATTGCCCTCAAATTCGATCCGGCCAATCCGGTTGCGATCCTGTAGCGCTTCGTGCGCCACCTCAAACCTTCGCGCGCCGCCGGATTTCGGATCCGGATTGGATAGCTTAGCCTGCGCTCCTTGAACACCTCGCTGGTAGGACTGCGCGGCGAGCTCCCAATGGTCCATGCTTTCTTCGGCCGAGCCGAGCAGGTTGTAGGTGGTGGCCAGGGTTTGCAAAGTGAAATCGTCGTCCGGTTTCACCTGGCTGGTTACCGCGCGCGCGAGACTCTCCGCCTTTTGCGCGTCGGCTTCGGCGGCGGCAGTGTCGCCCAGATGGCCCAGCGTGCGCGCCACGGCGGCATAGGTCCGCGCCGAAATCGCCCGCAAGCGAATATCAGAATCACTCGCCATCTTCCTGGCTTCCCCTGAGCTTTCTTCACTGAGCTTGCGCGCTCGGGCGCTTTCTCCATGCTCGGCGGCATCGTCCGCCGCGACATACGCTGCGTAGGCCTTCAAGTTTATGGCCGCGACGTTGCGCGGTTCCCGGCCCAGCATGGCCCGGGCGAATTGCTTCGTGGCTTCCACCACCTTCACGTATTCGCCGTAGAGCTGCGGTTGTTTGCGGGACGCTGCGTAGAGTTTACTCGCGATCGCCGAAGAGGTGGCCACCCCGGATTCGGCGTTGCTCTCGAACCACGCCGACAGCACTTTCGCCTGGTGGGTTTGCCACCACGAGACAAACGCCAAGAGCGCGAACGCCACCATCGCGGGCACAGCCCAGCGCAGCACCCGGACTTGCCCGCGCCATTCCGCGGCCTGCTGCCGCGCCGCTTCATCCAGCGGATGGTTGGAGTTTATAAATTCCTGATCGAACACCCGCTCGTAGATCCGGTTCCGGATCCGGACATGATCGCCCTGCACCCGCACCGCTCCAGCCAAGCGAAGCTCTCCAATTGCCGGATTTGCCGCATCATCCTTCACCGCTCCGCCAGCCAGGAGGTTCGAAAAAACGGTCAGGACCGCCAGCGGATCGACGTTCCCCCGCAACATGCGGTTCCGCACGAACAGAAGATTCTCGTCTCGATCCCGCGCTCTGACAGAAAGAAACAGTTCCTTGACGACACGGTCCACTCCGGAGTTGTTCCGGGCGCGCGCGTCCCCGCTCGCCGCGTAGCAGAGGCGCTGCGTAAGATAAGGATGCCCACTGGTCCAGTACAGGATCCTCCGCAGCACGGCCGGAGCCGCCGAGCCCGCGCGGCTTAAGCCCGGAAGCAGAACCTGCGCTTCTTTGTGGGTGAAATCCTCCAGCTCGATCCACTTGCCCACTCCGCGCATGAGGTCGGAAGGCGTGGCCACGCCCAGGAAGCAGAACGTCAGCCGCTCCAGCATGGGGATTTCAGAGCGTTCGCCGTACAGCTCCCGAACTCCGGCGAAGAACTCGTCAGCCGGGAAGGGCAAGGCGCGTGCGGCCTCGATCTCATCGATAAAGATGACTACCGGCCCGCTGGTGCGCGTAAGGACCACGTCGCGGATGGCTCCCATCCAACGCTGCAAGGGTCCCAGGGTAGCGTGCTGGTCCCAGTAAAGCGCCAGTGGTTCTTCGAGATCCAAGTCCACGCCCATGCGCCCGAGCAAACCCAGATACCATTGGTCCACCCGAAGATTTTGCCCCAGGGCCGCCAGGTCGATCACCACCGCCTTGACGCCCTCCTGGCGCAGGCGCGCCACCGTTCGGACCAGCATCGACGATTTGCCCATCTGGCGGGGAGCCAGCACGCAGCAGAACTCGCTCATGCGAAGGGCGGCGTGCAGATCCAGATCGGCCTCGCGAATGACGTAGGACGGAGCCTCGCGCGGCATAGCGCCGCTCAGAACGTAGAAACTTGGCCGGGCTGACCTGGGGCTGCCGGCGCGTTCATGAAAGACTTCACGCATCTACTGGCCCAGCTAAATCTTAACCGGAAATTCATCGAGCGCGCATTTGCTGGCTTTTCGCGCCTTCTTCGCCCGCATTCTGCTATCCTAACCCCGTCGTTTCAAAATCCACGCCCGATTGCTTCAAAATCCACGGAGGATAGATGAGTCCCAAAGAAGTTCTGGAGCTTGCCAAGAAGAGAGAAGTGCGCCAAGTAGACCTGCGCTTCACTGATCTGCCCGGTTTGCAGCAGCACGTCTCCTACCCCATAACGCAACTGACCGAGGACTCCTTCGAGGAAGGCTTCGGGATCGACGGTTCCAGCATTCGCGGCTGGGCCGCCATCAACGAGAGCGACATGCTTCTCATTCCCGATCCGGCCACGGCTTTCATCGATCCGTTCGGCGAAATCCGAACGCTGGTGATGACCAGCGACGTGATCGACCCCATCACGCGCCAGCACTACGAGCGGGATCCGCGCTGGATCGCCCGGAAATCCGAGATGTATCTGAAGAACAGCGGCATCGCCGACACGGCATTCTTCGGCGCCGAAGCCGAATTCTTCATTTTCGACAGCGTGCGTTTCGATCAGAATCAGCACTCCGGGTTCTACTACATCGACGCCGAGGAAGGCCGCTGGAATTCGGGCCGCGAGGAAAACAACCTGGGCTACCGGCCGCGCTACAAGGAAGGCTACTTTCCGGTCCCGCCCACGGATCATTATCAGGACCTGCGCGCCGAGATGGTGGAAACGATGATCGGCTGCGGCCTCGAGATCGAGTGCCATCATCACGAAGTGGCTACCGGCGGGCAATGCGAGATCGATCAGCGTTTCAACACGCTGGTGAAGTCGGCGGACAACATGATGCTGTATAAATACGTGATCCGCAACGTCGGCTATCAATACGGCAAAAGCGTGACGTTCATGCCGAAGCCGCTGTACGGCGATAACGGAAGCGGGATGCATACGCATCAAAGCTTGTGGAAGGAAGGCAAGCCGCTGTTCGCGGGCGACTTGTATGCCGGGCTGAGCCAGCTGGCGTTGTGGTACATCGGCGGATTGTTAAAGCACGCGCGCGCGTTGTCGGCTTTGATCGCGCCCACCACCAATAGCTACAAGCGCCTGGTGCCGGGTTACGAAGCGCCGGTGAATCTGGCGTACTCGCGGCGTAACCGATCCGCCGCGGTGCGCATTCCCATGTATTCGGCTAGTCCGAAGGCGAAGCGCGTGGAATTCCGGCCGCCCGATCCGTCGTCGAATCCGTATATGGCATTCGCGGCGATGCTGATGGCGGGGCTCGACGGAATTACGAACAAGATCGATCCCGCGGAGCCGCTGGACAAGGACATCTACGATCTTTCGCCGGAAGAGATGAAGAAGGTGCCGTCGATGCCGGCGTCGCTGGAAGAGGCCTTAAGCTGCCTGGAAGAAGATCATGGATTCCTGCTGAAGGGGGACGTCTTTACCGAGGAGCTGCTGGAGACGTTTATCAATTACAAGCGCCGCAGTGAAGCGGATGCGATACGGCTGCGCCCGCACCCGTATGAGTTTGCGTTGTACTACGACATTTAAGGTGAATCAGACCCTACCAGTCTCCTGGAGGTGGTCCTTCCTTTCGCGGCTTGCTTCCGAGTGGGCTCGGGCGCGTAAACCGTAAATACAATCCGTGCGCCCAGTTCGTAAGTGGCCTTCAGCGTCTCCGGAGCGAGTGCAAAATCGGTGGAGCGGGGCTGTCTCCCGGCTTGAACGCCAATACTAAAGTCTCGAGCCCTAGCAGCATTCCACAGAGCGCGCTCCACTTTGGGGAGGGCCTTAATCAAGGTACAAAAGCCTCGGATGGTCGCGTCGGCAGTCTTGGTGACCGTGGCCAACTCAAGATGCGCTTCGTGGGTTCGTCTGACTCTCCCCGCGTACAGGACCATCACGTTTTTGCCTAGCGCAGTCACGAGTGGCTGGAGATTGCGCCGCGAGTAAATGTCAAGGTCGACGTTCAAAAAATGAGTGCCCATGGGCTCGGCTTTGTAGATAACCATCCACCCTCACCCGCCGCCTGCCTTTTCCTTGGCCCCTCCAATGCATGCGCCGTCTAGGAAGCGATCCGCCAGCACCGCGTCCCGCGGGTCCACCTCGTAGTAGGACGCTGATTCGCCGAATCGCCCGATGTAGCGCCACATCTTGCCGTCCAGCGTTTTTCCTCGCGCGTCGATGATCTCCGAATCGCCGATGGCAAACGACTTCTCCGAATATTCGGTCGATTCCCACACATCCCCCGTGTACGGAATCCCCAGGCTCCACATCGGTCCGCTTCCTAGCAAAATCTCGCGCGGGCCGTCCCGCGTCGCGATCAGAAAGGCCCGCGACATGCTTTCACCCATCCGGCCCTGGCCATGCACGTCCACACCCGCGACTGCCGGGAAACAGAACATGCTCTTAGGGCTGTCGAGGCCGACGCATTTGTCATGACAAGCGGGTATCGATCCCGTGGCCGCATGCAACACCACGCGCAGCGGACCCACCGGTCCCGTCCGGATCAAAGCACCGTCGAACCCGAGCTTCCGGATCACTACCGCCGGCGCGCGCGTTCGCACCCGAAACACGCCCTGATCGTCCGTGAAAAGGCTCTCCTGCTCACGGACGTCCGAATGATCGATGTGCGCTCCAGCCACCGGCTTGCCGTCCGCATCCACCACGATTCCCGCCACCGCTTGCGCCTTGGGAAGCAGGATCTCGCGCTCGTACCAGGTCAGCCGCTGCGAATACACCAACAGCGCCGCCCCAGCTATCCCCAGCAAAATCCTCGGTGCCAGATTCATTCTTATTTTTCCGCGACCAATCAAAGCTTAACGCAAACTAGTTTGCGCAGCTTCGCAAACGATTTGCGCGACACTGGTACTTTACCGCGCCCTCCATGCCTTCCACCCCTTCCGGTTCGCCGGCTCGCGTCGCCTTTAGCTACCCCAATTTCCGCTTTTACATGACCGCGCGATTCCTCGCCGTCACCGCTACCGAAATGCAAGCCGTGGCCGTAGCGTGGCAAATCTACTCGCTCACGCATCGCCCCCTCGATCTCGGGCTGGTCGGCCTGGCGCAATTCGCCCCCGGCATCTTTCTATTTCTTGTGGCCGGTCACGTGGCCGACCGTTTCCCGCGCCAGCGCATTCTGCAAATTTGCTACGCGGCTTTCTCCGGTTGCTCCCTGCTCTTGCTCGCGCTGGCCTTTCACGGACTCGCCGCCGTCTGGCCCATCTACATCGTCCTGCTCGCGAACGGCGTGGTCCGCACCTTCAACGGCGCAGCCGGCCAGGCGTTCCTGCCATTGCTGGTGGCCGAGGAGCATTTTCCGAATGCGGTCGCGTGGGGCGCTTCTGTTTTTCAGTCCGCCACTATTTTCGGTCCCATGGCCGGAGGATTGATCTACGGCATCACGGGCAGCCCCATTCCGGTTTATTGCTGTTCCGCGGTTACTTATCTGATCGCTTACGGGCTGGTATCGATGATCCGGCTCAAGAGTTCGCCGCGCTCCCGCCGCGCCGCCTCTGTGGCCATCATGCTGGAAGGCCTGCGTTACATCTGGCGCAATAAGCTGATCCTCGGCAGCATCTCGCTGGATCTGTTCGCCGTCCTGCTGGGCGGAGCAGTGGCGTTGTTGCCGGTGTACGCGCGCGATATTCTCAACACCGGCGCTTACGGGCTGGGCATCCTGCGCGCGGCGCCGGGCTTGGGCGCGATTCTGATGGCCATCACGCTGGCGCACTCCCCGCTCCGTCGCCGCGCGGGATTCACCATGCTGTGTTGCGTTTTCGGCTTCGGAGTGTTCACCATCGCGTTCGGGCTTTCGCGGAACATCGCGCTGTCCCTGGCCGCCTTGGTCCTGTGCGGCGCATTCGATATGGTCAGCGTCTTCGTGCGCCAGACCTTGGTGCAATTGTCCACGCCGGACGCTATGCGCGGCCGCGTCAGCGCGGTCACGATGCTGTTCATCGGCGCGTCCAACGAAGTGGGCCAATTCGAATCCGGCCTCACCGCGCAATGGTTCGGAACCGTACCGGCGGTGGTGCTGGGTGGATTTGGAACCATCGCGATTGTGTTGCTGTGGTCCTGGATGTTTCCGTCACTGCGCCAGGTTGACGAGCTGGTTCCTGCACAGGTCGCGTGAATTGGCCGCCTGAATCTGCCAAACTTGTCGCCAAGGGCTCCGTGAACAAGAATTGGCGTCTCCGCGCGGCCGTAATCCTGGGATTTGCGCCGGTTCTGCTCGGCGCGGCAGCCGATAGCACGCTCGCCTCGGCGCGCAAGGCGCTGCTTAACGACGGCGTCTCCACCGCTTGGAAATTAGGCCAGCAGGCCTTGGCCGAGGCCCCGGATTCTCCCGCTGCGCACGAATTCGCGGGAGAAGTTCTTTTCCGCCGCGGCGAATTCGGACAAGCCGAATCTGAATTCCAGGCCGCCATCAAGCTGGATCCCAAGTTCGCTTCGGCATGGTGGGGCCTCTCGCGGATTGCCGAATGCACGTCGCGCTACAAAACCGCATCTCAGGACCTTCAGCGCGCGCACGAGTTTGATCCGAAAGATTCCCGAATCTTTCGCGACTGGGCCACCCGCCTGCGCGGCCAGCCACACATCGACGCGCTCGAAAAGTATGTCGCCACGCTGGATCCGTCCACTCAGCGTCGGGAAATTGAAAACCTGCGCAATCATTTGCAGTTGTACCGGGCGCTTGCCGGACGCAGCCTCAACGTGCTTGCGTCGCCGCCTTCGAGCGCGGAAATCCCACTGGTTGCATTAACCAGTGCCACGCACACGCGCTACTACGGCCTGGAAGTGAACTTGAACGATACCCCCGTGCACCTGGTGCTGGATACCGGCGCCAATGGCTTCGTGATCCCGCTTCCGGTGGCCCAGAGGGCCGGCATCGCCCGGCTGGCAGCGGGCAATTTGTCCGGGATCGGCAGCAACGCCAAGCTTTCGTCCGGATATCGCGGCATCGCCTCGCGGGTCCGCGTCGCTGGGCTGGATTTCCGTGACGTCGTGATTGACGTTTCGAATCAGGAATCCATCGGCGCCGCGGACGGTCTGATCGGTTCGGACGTGTTCTCGCGATTCCTGATCACGCTCGATTTCAAGGGCAGAATGCTGCGCCTCCAGCCGCTTCCGGGCAAGACGCCTTCAAACAACCCCGCCGGCGAGGAACTGCAGGATCCCGCCCTGGCCCCCGACCTAGCGAACTACTCGCGATTCTTTCGATTCGGCCACATCCTCCTGCTTCCTACCCGCGTCAGCGGCTCGCGCCAGGTCCTGTTTGTGATCGACACGGGAGCCGAGCGTTCGCTGATCTCCTATGAGATGGCCGAAGAGGTGAGCAAGCTCCTGCGCGACGATCGCAACGGCATCGCGGGCATCAACGGTAAGGTGGCGGATGTTTATAAGACCGGCAATCTGTTCGTGGAATTCGCCGGATTCCGCCAGAAAAGCCTGGGGATGACGTCCTTCGACATGTGGGAGCAGAGCCGCCGCATCGGAACCGAAGTCTCGGGCTTCCTCGGCTTGCCGGTCCTGGATCTGTTCACGTTGACCATCGATTATCGCGATGGCCTGGTGAATTTCGACCGCCAGGAACCGTAGCGACTTTAGTTCGCCAGCAGCCTAACTCCATACTTGTGCGCCACGGATGCATCGGCAGCCGCGAATCTACCTCGTGCGTTCATGAATGTAAAACTCCGCCCGAAGCCGATTTGTGATAACTTTCTTGACCTAGCATCCGTGCTTCCATAGAAGATGTGACGTTGCGCGATGCCATTGCGGACAAGAAGAGCCGGCTCGGCCGGCTGCGCCCCTTGTCTCCCGAGGCGCTCAGCAATCTGGAGCATTACTACGATCTGGAGATCACCTACGCGTCGAACGCGATCGAGGGCAACACGCTCAGCCCGGTAGAAACCACGCTCGTGATCGAACAGGGCGTTACCATAAGCGGCAAGCCTCTAAAAGATCACCTGGAAGCTCTTGACCATTACGACGCCATCCGGTACGTCCGCGAGCTGGCCCGCGCAAAGACGCCGTTGACCGAAAGCGACGTTCGCAATCTTCACCGGCTGGTGGTGCAGCGATCCCGGCCCGATATCGCCGGGCGCTATGCCGATCTGGCCCGCTATGTCCGCACAGAAATTGGCCGGCACGAGTTTCCGTCCCCGGCTGAAATCCCGGCGCTCATGGGCGACTTCGCCGGCTGGCTCAAAGCCTCCCCGGATACGCCCGAGAACGCATTCACGGCGCATCGGCGCCTGGTGGACATCCACCCGTTTAACGACGGAAATGGACGCATCGCGCGGCTTTTGATGAATTTGATTTTAATTCGTGGAGGTTACCTGCCGATCGCCGTTCGGCCCGAAGACCGGCCCGCCTACATTCGGGCTTTGCAGCAATCGCAGGCAGGCCAAGAAACCGAGAGCTTTGACAATTTGCTTTACCAGCGCTTGGACGCCACTTTAGCCGAGTACCTAAGCGCGTTCGAGAAGGCCTAGCCACCCGACGTATGAGGGCGTCCGTTAAAGAACCATCCCGGCGCGCGCCGCGTGAGCGTACTCGCGTAGCTCGGCGCGAAGCTCGGGCTCTCTCGCCAGGAACTCGTCGATAATTCTCTCAACGTCCGCGCTGTGCTCCCTATGCCAATGCCCTAGGCCATGCAATGCGCTTTCCTGACAAGCGGCGTGATCGATCGAAAGGATGGATTTCATCGATCCAAGATACGCTGAATCCAAGGGATCCTCAGCGAGCGGGCCGGGAGTGGAATGCCAGCAGCCCAGGTCCCACCACATGTAACAGGTCGTATTTAAACTGCCTCCTTCGGAAAGATGGCCCAACGCCGGGCTGCAGCGCAGCGCGAAGAACTCCCGAAACAGAATTTCAAAAGACCGTATCAAGCGGTGGCGCAAATCCGACTCAATCGACTGATCGCTCAAGGCAAACATCACGTTGCTGCTCAGATCCCAAAGGGCCTGCGCGATCGACTCTTCCGGGTATGGCTCCAGCATGGCCGGGTGCTCGAACACCGTTGCCAGACGTTCGAAGGTGGCTGTGTCCGGCCCGCAGAATTCATCCAGCTCCATCAGCCTATCGACATCCGGCGTAGTGGGCCCGCGAAAAAGCCGATCCATCCACTCCTTCATGCGTTGCTCGCTCCAGGGTCCCGCCTAAACATAATGGTCGCGTGTTTATGATAAGTAGTGCGTAGGGATTCCTTGTACCCGCTCTTCTCCGCCACGCGCAGCGACGCCCGATTCTCGGGATGAATCAGACAGACCGTGCGCGCCGATCCGAAGCGCCGGTCGCCCCAATCGAGCACCGCGCGGACCGCCTCGGTCGCGAGTCCCCGGCCGTGCGACCCGGTTGCCAGGACCCAGCCCATTTCCGGTGTCCCATTGAGCGGCGGCTCAATATCCCGCTTGTAGTCCGCGAATCCCAGCTCACCCGCAAATCTTCCGGTACCCTTCTCCTCCATCGCCCAATATCCGAAGCCCAGCCAGGCCCAGTGCCCGGCGTAGCGCAACATTCGAGTCCAAACCTCTTCGCCCGAGAACGGACGGCCGCCGATATACCGCGTAACGTTTAGATCGCCCCACATCGCCGCGCAATCCTTGAAGTCATCCGGCCGGTGGGCCCGCAAAATCAGCCGCGCGGTTTCGAGGATGGGAATATCTTCCCGATTGAGTTGCATCACTTATTCTAGTTCCGAGGATTACCAAAGCAACGGGACTAGTCGAAACTTTACCTGGCGTTGATATGCCGAATAGCCCGGCAGGTTCCTGGCCAGGACTTTCTCTTCGTCCAGCAGGCGCCACACGATCACCACCGTCATCGGAATCAGCGTAAGCAATCCCCACCAGGATCCCAGCGCCAGCGGAATGCCCAAGATCATAATTAGCGCTCCAATGTACATCGGATGCCGTACCAGTGCGTACGGCCCGGTGGATATGACATGTTGTTCGCTTGCGACTTCAATCACGCTGGAGGCGAAGCTGTTTTCCTTGAACACGAAAAATACGATCAGAAATCCGAGCGCCACCAACGCATCTCCCGCGATCGTCACGTAGAACGGCATTCGGGACCATGCCAGGCGATGATCCACGGCGGGGATCACAAGCACAAAGATAAATGCGATCGAAGTGACAACTTGGATGATCTTTTGCGCAGGCTCCTTCTCGGCGCCCGGACCCGCATTCACGCGCCGCTCCAGAAGTTTCGGATCCTTCTGCATCAGGTGCACCGTGATCGCCAGAGCCGATAAGAAAAATACGCACAAGAACACCCACGCCTGCCAATAGTGGATGGTCCACGCTGGAATGAACAGCGCCGCCGAAAGGCTGATCAGCAGGCGCAGGAGCCCGCCGTATGCTCGCCTGTTCAGGTCCCGCATCTCTCAATGCTAATCGGAAACTTCGGGATTGCTGGCAAACTAGAAGCATGACGGGCTCGATTGTTCAGATCAACATCTCCCCAGGCGGCATCCCCAAACGACCGATTTTCGAAGCCATGGTCACCGTCCAGGGAATCCAAGGCGACTCCTGGGCGCATCCGGAGGTGCATGGCGGACCGAACCAAGCCGTGCTGCTGATTGCCTCCGAAGCCATCGCCGAGCTGGTTGCGCAAGGATTTCCGTTGTACGCCGGAGCGCTGGGCGAAAATCTCACCACCCTGGGACTCGATCGCCGTCTCATGCGCGCCGGCCAGCGTTATCGCGCCGGTGAAGTGACGCTGGAACTAACTAAGCTGCGCGCCCCGTGCGAAACGCTCAGCGTGTACGGGCCCGGCATCCAGAGGGCGGTTTACGATGCCCAAGTGAAGGCGGGCGATGCTTCTTCTCCCCGCTGGGCCCTGGGCGGATTCTATGCCCGCGTCCTGCAGCCAGGCGTCCTTCGCCCGCACGATATAATCTCACTAGTGGACCAAGTCGTCTAACTGCGCATGCCAAGTCTGCTCGAAAGTATCTCTTTCCGCCAGCCTAGGCGGGCGCAGGGCGAACTGGCCACGGCCCTTCAAGGCCTTCCCGAGGCAACCCAAACCTACATCGAAACTGTGTTGGTCTCCACCGCCGATCCGGACGCCAGCGCTCACTATCTCGCTAGCCTGCATCAGCAGAAACCCGACGATTTTCTGAAGCTCGCTCGCTCCCATCCGCGTCTGCAATATCTCGTTGCCGTTTTCTCTTACAGCCGTTTCCTCTCAGAAGAGATTCTGCAAAATCCGCAATGGATCGAGCAACTGGCCGACATGGATCGGGCCTTGTTGCCAGCCGAGTATGAAGAGCGCCTCGATGCCGTTCTCAAGCAGCAGCCCTCGGGAACCCCCGTCGCATTGACGCTGGCGCTCTTTCGCCGCCAGCAGATCCTAAGGATCCTGCTGCGCGACGTCCTGGGGTTGTGCGCGCTTCCCGAGACTACCGAGGAATTGTCCAACCTGGCCGACGCGATCCTAAATGTCAGCTACAAGCACATCCGCGCGGAGCTGATCGCGCGGCACGGCCTGCCCAAGTATCTCGACGAACATGGCGAGCTGCGAGACTGCGGGATGTCCGTGATCGCGCTCGGCAAACTCGGCGGCCGCGAGCTTAACTATAGCTCCGACATCGATCTGATGTTCGTCTATCAGGCCAGCGGCGAGACTGACGGCGTCAACCGGATTTCGAATAAAGAGTTTTATAAAAAAGTCGCCAATCAGTACACCGAGCTGCTATCCACTTATACTGCCGAAGGCATGTGCTACCGGGTGGATTTGCGCCTTCGTCCGGACGGCAGTCTGGGCGAGGTCTGCATCTCGCTGGATGGCGCGAAAAGCTACTACCAGACTCGCGCGCGCGATTGGGAACTGCAGATGTTGATCAAAGCCCGGGTCGCCGCGGGCGATCCGGGAGCGGGCCGCGAATTGCTCGCCGCGGTTGAGCCGCTCATCTACTCCACCACTCTCGATTTCAGCGCCGTCGAAGC
This sequence comes from Terriglobia bacterium, assembly GCA_963786745.1. Lineage (GTDB taxonomy): Bacteria > Acidobacteriota > Terriglobia > Bryobacterales > Bryobacteraceae > Palsa-89. The sequence continues at coordinate 428,651 of CAWBAE010000002.1, forward strand.
CGTATCCGCGACACGCGAGCGCATCAGCGAGAAATTGAGCCGGCGACGGCTGCAGAAGCATTCCTTCGATATCAAGCTCGCTCCGGGCGGCATCCGCGACATCGAATTTCTGGTTCAATGTCTGCAACGCTTGCGCGGCGGGCAAGTGCCTTGGGTGCGGCATGGAGGAACCATGCTGGCTCTGGCGCGCCTGTCGGACAAGGACCTGCTCTCGGCGGCCGAATACGGGCGTCTGGTTTCCGCCTATCGCTTCTTGCGAAACCTTGAACATCGTTTGCAGTTTGCCGAGGATCGCCAGACCCATACGCTGCCTTCCGCGCGCCGCGATCTCGATTTGCTCGCAAGGAAAATGCCCATCGCGCAGCTCGGCAGCGCCCCATCCGGCGAGAAGCTGCTGCACGAGTTGAACGCCCATCTGGAGACCGTGCAGGAGATTTACCAGCGCGTGATCCATAGCCATCGCCCCACTTATTACAACCTGGCTCCGGACGCACCGGCGGAATTGGATTCGGCCGAAGACATCGAGCCGCCCTCCGCCAGCCTGGCGCAGTTTCTGGATCAGCGCGCACCCGAGCTCGGGAGTATCATCTCGCGCACCGAGCTCCAGCGCGGCGCGGGGGCTTTCGAGCATTTCATGGAAAAAGTGGCGCCCAATCCGGCCTGGCTCGGGTTGCTGAACTCGAACGGCTCGGTGGCGCGCTACACGCTCGACATCTTCGAGCACAGCCCTTACTTTTCCGAGGAACTGATCCGCGCGCCGGAGCTGATGGAGGAACTTGGCCGGCTGCCTGCCGTCACCGCGAACGCCTACATGGAAACGTCCGCGCAGCTGGAGGACATCGGCGCGCTGCGCACGTTCTTTCGTCGCGAGATGTTCCGGATCCAGGCGGCCAGCATGTGCCTTCGATCGCCCATCTTCGATACTCTCGAGCTGACGTCCGATTTAGCCGATGCAGCCATTGCGGCCTGTTATCGAATGGCGCTCGCGCAGGTGCTTGCCACCACGCCCCCGGCCAGACATGCATATTTGCCCGGCCGCCAGCTCATGGTCATCGCTCTGGGACGCCTGGGCATGCGCGAGTTCGATCTCGCGTCGGATGCCGACCTGGTTTTCGTCCTGCCCGACCAGGACCACGAGGAGCATGTGCTGTGGACCCGCGTGGCCAGCCGCATGATCGACCTCATCACCGCCTATACCGGCGCCGGGTTGATGTTCAGCGTGGATACGCGGCTGCGTCCCAACGGAAGCGCCGGCGCCTTGGTTCAGTCCGAGGCGTCGTACAAGGAATATTTCGCCAAGAACGCCGAAGCCTGGGAAGGCATCTCTTATATGAAGGCCCGCGCCGTGGCGGGCGATCTCGAGCGCGCTACTAAGTTCCTCAACGAATTGCAGCAGGTGGATTGGCGCAGATATGGGCAAAGCGGCCGCTCGAAAAAAGACCTGAGGCAGATGCGCATGCGCCTCCAGAAGGAGCAGGGCGAAGGTCATCCGCTCAAAGCCGGGCTGGGCGGTTTCTACGACATCGATTTTTCGCTGCTGTATCTGCGCCTCAAGAGCGCGGGCATTTTCTACAAGGTGCTGAACACTCCCGCGCGCATCGACATCATTGAAGCCATGGGTCACCTGGAACGAGCCGACGCCGAGTTTCTGCGCGACGCCGCAACGTTCTACCGCGCCATGGATCATGGCTTGCGCGCCTGGTCCGGCCACGCCGAGGGAAGTTTGCCGAACTCCGAATCCCAGCTCGCGCTGCTCACTCAGCTGGTGCGGCGCTGGATTCCGGAGCACCTCACGCAGCAGGCGCTCAAAGTCCAGCTCTCCACCATCCAGAATCGAAATCGCGAGCTGTTCGACCGTCTGTTTTCAAGCTAAACCGGAATGCTCTGTTCTTCGAGCAATGCCACGATGCGCCGGCGCGCTTCTTCGGTGAGCTTCACGCGGTCGCGTTCGGAGGCCTCGCCGGTGGGTATCGGATCGCCGATCCGCATGCTCACCGTTCCTTTTCGGATGTGCCCGGACCCGAATGGAAGCACCTCGCGCGTGCCTTTCAGCCCGACTGGAACCAGCGGCACTCCGGCGCGAATCGCGATCAGAGCCGCGCCTTCCTTGAACGAGCCCATGTCCCCGTTTCGCGACCGGCCGCCTTCGGGAAAAATGAGCAGCGATATGCCCTGATCGCGAACGGTCTGCGCGGCCAGCGTCATGGTCTTCACCGCCGCCCGCGCGTCCCCGCGCGGAACCCGGATGTGCCCCGCCCTGGCCAAGTGCCATCCCAGGAACGGAATCTGAAACAGCCCACGCTTGGCGAGAAAGCGAAACTGCACCGGAATGTTCGCGAGCGCCACCGGCGTGTCCATGTAGCTCAGATGATTGGAGACGAAGATGTAGCTTCCGTCCTTCGAGATTTTTTCGAGACCCTCCACATTCACCTTTACCCGGCCGATCATCAGCAGCGCGCGGGCCCAGGCCGCCGCCACCGCGGATTGCCTTCGCTTTCTGGGATCGAAGATGGATACAGCCAGGCTGGCCGTCGCGAATACAATGGTCGCGATGACGATCAGCGGATCCGTGATCAGCAGCGCCCGGAGCTCCGAAAGCCGTCTCGACACTGTATTTATTGTACGAGGAGGGCACGCGCTTCGCCCACCACGAACAGGGATCCGGTGATGAAGATCACATCGTTCTTGTCGGCCTCGCGTAACAGAGCGATGGCTGCTTCCACGTTGTGCGTGATGGTCGCGCCCGGCGCCGGTATCTGCTCCGGCTCCATTGCGCGAGAGTTGGCCGGAGCAGTCACGATCACGCGATCAGCCAGTGGAAACAGCAGCGCCGTCATGTCTCCAACAGCTTTATCCCGCATCACTCCGTAGACTATCCAGATTCGGCGGCGGGCGTAGAATCGCTCGATATATCGGCGCAGAGCGCGCGCTCCGCCTGGATTGTGAGCGCCATCCAAAATGATCTCGGGATGCTCTGTAACTTGTTCCAACCGCCCCGGCCAGCGGGTGGCCCCGATGCCATCCGGTGAAACGCCAAGCTGATTGAGCGCGATCGCCGCCGTGCGGGCGTTCTCCACCTGATGTTCTCCCGCCAGCGGGCAAATCACTTGGTGGCCGCGCAGAAGAAAGCGGCTGCCGCGCGCGTCCAGTTCTAGATCGGTGATCGCCCAATCGCGCGACAGAGTATACGGACCGCGCGCGTGCGCCCGCAGCACGATTTCGGCTTCGAGCGGCTGCTCGGCGAACACCGCCGGCACATTCGGCTTCAAAATGCCTGCCTTCTCGGCCGCAATCTGTTCGAGCGTGTTACCAAGAAAATATTGGTGATCGAAATCGATGGGCGTGATCACGCAAAGGTCCGGCGTCACCACGTTGGTCGCGTCCAGCCGGCCGCCCATGCCCACTTCCAGCACCACGATGTCGAGATTGGCGCGGGAGTAAATTAGAAAAGCCATGGCTGTCACCGTCTCGAAATAGGTGGGGTGCAAATCCAGGTCGCCGGTTTCGAGCATTCGCTCGGCTGCTTCGTGAACCTCCGTGCAGGCTTCCGCGAATTGTCCGGGCGTGATCGTCTCGCCGCGGACCTGAATCCGTTCGGTGGGTTCCACCAGATGCGGCGAAGTGTAGAGTCCGGTGCTCACGCCCGCCGCGCGAAGCCCGGATTCGATCATCGCGGAAGTGGAGCCCTTCCCGTTGGTTCCCGCGACGTGAACCCATCGGCAGGATCGCTCTGGATTGCCGAGCGCGCCGAGCAACCGGGTGATACGCTCTAATCCGAACTTGGCGGTTGGGATTTCGTTTCCCAGCGAATAGAGAAAGCGGGCGGATTCGGCGTAATTCATTTGGCGTGATTTAATGAGCCACGGCTCCGCTGCGCAAGTAAACCAGCCGTCCGGCCAGAGCCAGGAGCAAAGTGCCGCCCACGATCTTCAATTCGAAAATACCGGTGGACCGGACGCCGGCGGGGGGAATCGCCGAGATAACGATCGCGCCCACGGAGACGAGAGCGCCTAAAGCGCCGGCGCGCCACTGTCCGAACTTGATGCCGCTGCAGAAGATGTACACATAAGGAATCAGCACCGCGATCACCACCATATCCACCAGGATCTGATATCCGGCGCGTACGTTCTCGCCCAGCTGCATCAATAGCAAGAAAATGCTGGCCACCACGCCTTGCATCAGGATCGAGACATAGGGCGTCCGCCAGCGCGGGTGCAGCTTCGCGAACGCCGCCGGCAGATACCGGTCCAGCCCCAGTACGAAGGGAACGCGGGTGTTCGCCGCGATGTATATGCAAAGCTGGCCGATGAAGCCGAGCGTGATCAGCAACGCGAAGCAGGGTGAGAGCCAGCGGAGGCCGAAGCGTTGGCCCACGACATCGCCGGCTTGCGCCAGTCCGGTCAAGGCGCTGATGCGGTCCGGTGTGAGCAGCGCCAGCATGGCGGCCGTTCCTGCAATGTAAAATGTCGCGCAAGCAACGCCGCTGATCCAAGCGGCGCGCGGCACGGTCCGGTCAGCATCGTAAATCTCACCGCCCAGGATTGGCGCCAGCTCCATGCCGACCATCGCTAAAGCGATCTGCGACCAGAAGTTCACCGTGCCCCAGCTCGCTTCAGGAATGAACTGAAAGTGCGTGGCCGATCCGTACCGCCAGGTGACCAGCACCGCGAACGCGACCAGCATGGCGGCGATCACATACGTCGATCCCCCGCCCAGCACTCCGGCCCATTTGCCGGCCCGAAGCCCGGTCAGGTTGAGCAGAAAGGCGAGCCACAACACCGAGAAAGTGGCCGGAATTGCATACCAGGCGTTTTCCGAATATCGCACTCCGGCGCTTCCGAACATATAGCTGGCGGTGGCTACACCCGAGAGCAGAACGGTGGGAAAGAACAGGATGTTGCTGATGAAGTACAGCCACGCGCATAGAAAGCCATGCCACGGACCGAAGGCCTGCTTGGTCCAAACGTACAGGCCTCCTTCGTCAGGAAATCGCGCTGAGAGCGACGAAACCACCAACACGGACGGTAGAAAAAAGGCCACCGTCGCCAGCAGCCAAAGCGTCAGCGAGCCAGGCCCGGCATGCGCGGCCGCGGCCAGCCATCGAACCGCCGCGACCGCCGAGATGTTGAAGAATACGAGATGCCAGACCCGCAGCTCCCGCCGCAATGCGGGCGCGCTCGAGGTCATGGCCGATTATGCCATCTGCGGCAAGCGCCGGATCGCGGAAACGACCCGGCGCCTGATTGGCAGAAGCTGGATTATTTCGGGCAACCGATCTTGGTCATTTCGGCTTCCGGCAGTTCCTTGGCATCGCGCGCCGCCGCGGGCAGCGACATGCCTTTGGGAACCAGCCAGATTTCCACCCGTCGATTCTTGGCCTCGCCGGCCTCAACCGCCGCGCCTCTCCGCTCCTTGGGCGCCGTGGTGGACACGGTGCAAGAAGTTGGGAGGGATTCGGTCTCCTGCGTGGCGCCAACCCAGGATCCCTTGATCCTCGAACGGTCCAGCGCGGTGCAAGTTCCGGTTCCGCCGCTCAAGATGGCCGCGGTATTGAGCACCCGGTTGCGATCCAGGTTGCGGTTGCGGGACGAACGGCCCTTGGGAACTTCGCTGGTATCGATGTGGCCAACCAGCACGACATCGTAATTCGGATTGGCAGTGAGCATCGGATAGAGCTGTTCGATGAGGACGCGCTTGCCGCAATTGTTGACGCGGGCGCTGTCCTTCGGGAACACGATGTCGCCGAAGTGCGAGGCCTGCGCGCCGAAGTTGACCGTCACGTTGCCGGAGGCGCTGGCGGAGCCGCCCTTGGCGTCGGTAACGGTGGCGGTGACGCGTACCTGCTTGGATTGCGGACGGCTGCGATCGTTGTCATTAAAGGTGACCGAGGCCGAATTGAACTCAGCGTTCGGGCCGTTGCCGCTCACTGCGCCCTCGGCGGCCGCCCAGCTATAGCTAAGCGTTCCACCGCAGTCCGAGCCCGTGCCGGTCACATGCAGGGCCGAGGTTTGGCCGCGCTCTATGTCGGCGGGATTGGCGCTGAAACCGGTCGCGGTGGGCGCGGCGTATTCGCGCACGTGGATCGAAATCGGGTTGACATCCACGGCAACGGCGCCATTCGCGCTGGCCGTATCCGTGAGGTGCAGGCCAATCCGATAATCGCCGGAACGATCCGGTCTGAAGCTAAAGCTGGAGCTGTTCCCGCCCTGCGAATTCCCGTTGACGGACCATTGATAGCCCAACGCATGTCCCTGCGGATCGGAGGCATTCGAACTGAGCTGCACCGAATCGCCCGGGCATACCGATTGCGCACTGGCGGTGATGGTGCTCGCGCTCAGGCTATGCGGAGGAATCGGCGCGGGCGGAGGTGGAGGCGGCGGAGGAGGAGCCGGCGCCTCGCCTCGGCGTCCCATATAGAACGACACGCCGATCGTGGTTTCAAGTCCCTGGATAAAGCGCTGCGGGATGTATACGGAGCCGGGCGAAGCCGACGTCGGCAACCCGAGTTCCGGATTTCTTCCGAGCGTGCCGCGAATGTCCGCGCGCACTCCAAACCAGCGGCTGGTTTGCCACTTGATGCCGACGCCGTAGTTTCCAACTACTCCCTCGTATGGGCCAAAACCCTGGAACCCGAGCGATGGATCGAGCGAGCCTGCTACCGCGCGCGCCTGCCGGGTGGGCGACCAGAAAGCCCCTCCGAAGCCGGCCGTCACAAACGGGCGCAGGTGGTGATCGCGTGGAGTGAAATACGCCAACATATTCACCGTTGGCTCGTAATTGCGGACTTCAAAGGACGGAAGGATTATGCCGGGCTGAGGCTGATCCCGGAAGGTCAGCTGATGCGGCGAGTGAACCGTGGCGCTTTCTTCGAGCCCGAAGTAATTCCAAAAGTTTTCAGTGGCGCGAAGCCCCACCAAACCGTTAGTGCTGTACCTCGTTCCCAGCCCCGCATCCACGTTAGCGTAATAGCTAACGCCGCCGAATACGTCGGCTTCGATGAAGTTGAAATAGTCGCTCGTGTCCCTGGCGTTTTGAGCGTGGGCCAAGCGGGGGAGTGTCAAAACAGCAAGCGCGGCAAAAGCCAGAACGGAAAACCGCGATACTCGACGCATGATTGTCACCTTCCTCTGATTCATTTTTTACTGATTCTGTATTGATCCGCCTGCACGGACCTGACCGCCCGTATCCGGGGGCAAATCGAAAACTAACGCGCCGCGCGCGGCGCTTAAAGCAAATATTCTATCCGGAAGACCGGGAGCAAACCACAAACGGCGGACTGACGAATTTTCCAAGCCTTCACTCGGGAATAGGTTCCACGATTCGCCGCCGTCCGTGGATCGATAAACCTTTCCATATTGCACCAGAAAGGCTTCGAGTTTTCGTTCCGGATGGAAGCGCACCGATTCCACGGTGGAAGCCGGCAGCCCCGCGGTTACCAGCGACCAATGACTGCCATCGTCGATGGAACGGAGAACGCCGCGTGAAGTAGCGGCCAGAATAGGCGCATCGCGCTCCCTCGAAAGCGCTATGTCATATAGATAATAGCTATCGTCGGGGAGCGCCGCCGGATGCCAGGTGAGGCCGTCATCGCCTGATAGGAATAAGCCGGAATGGGTCCGGACGGCCAAGCGCGCCGCGCCTTCCGGAGGCGCATAAATGGCCGTGACGGGGAAACCGGTGATGCCGGGAGCCTTAACGGGCTGCCACGCGAGACCCGCGTTCACGCTTCGAAACAGGCCGGTGTCGGTGCCGGCAAAAAGGACCAACTTATCCGCTTCGATGGCGCGGAGCGCGTTGATGCGCACTCGTCCCGGGCCGGGATGCCGCGGGTCGGCGTTCCGCGGTTGCGCAATTAGCCGCGTCCAGGTTTTTCCGTCGTCCACGGATTTCATGACGCCGTCCTCGCTGGCGGCGAAAAGCAATTCACTCTTGCGCGAGGACGCCTCCGCGAGACTGTTCAGGTTGCGCCCCTGCAGAGCGTCCTCATTGGCGCGCAGGCTCCAATTCTGGCCGCCGTCGATGCTCGAAAAAACGCCGCCATAACGGCCTTCATAATTGCTGCTGGCGAAAAGCCGGGTGCCCATTCCTGTGATTTGGGTAAGGCTATGATTGGCGAAACCGTAATTGACGGGCTGGAAAGATTCGCCGGAATCGTTACTCTTCAAAATGCCCGCATATTCGGTGGCCAGATACAGAGTGCGCGGCTCCTCGGGGTCGAACACCATCCAATTCACCTGTTCGAACGTTAGATGCCGCCAGGTGCGTCCCGCGTCAGGAGATTTGAAGAGACCCAAGGTAGTGCCGGCGAAAATCACTTCGGACGAGCGGGGGTCTTCGGCAATGATGTGCGTGCGGCGATGCGTGCCGGGAATGCCCTGCAGTTTCATCCAGGCCGCGCCCGCGTTTTCGCTCCGGTAGATTCCGCTGCAAGCGCTGGCGAAGATCAGCTCCGGACGCGCTGGATCCACTCGAATGGAGAAAATATCCGAATCGTCGATCAAGCCCGTGGCGATGGATCGCCAGCTTGCGCCGCCGTCCACGGTCTTCCAGGGAAGGTGGGGGGTGCCGGCATAAATGGTTTTCGAGCCCTTCGGATCGAAAGCCAGCGCGGTGATGTCTTGCATTTCCGGATCGTCAACCCGCGAAATGCGCTGCCAGTTCCCTCCCCCGTCGGCGCTCAAGAAAACGCCGCGAGAAGTGCCGGCCGCCAGGATGTTCGGATCTTGGGGCGACATGGCCAGAGACTCGATGCGAACGCCTTCAATTCCCTGGAGAGCGCGCCAATGCTCGCCGCCGTCCTTGCTTTCGTAGACCCCGGATGAGCTCGATTTGCCGGCATCCAGGCCCGCGTAGAAATGGGCGCCGTCCTGGGGATGGATAATCAGCGCGTTGAAGGTACCGGGTGTACCCTGTGGAAAAGGCAGCAGCCGCCACGAGACGCCGGCGTCGTCGGACCGGAACAGCAGCGAATCGCGCGATCCGGCCAGCAGCACGGAGTGATTTCGCGGATCAATGGCTAGAGCGCGCGCGCTTCCGCCATACGGGCCAGATAAACGCCAGCCAGCCACGGCGGGTGCTATTGCGATCAAGCTAAGAGCTAGGCCCAGTGCAGCTTGCCTGCCCCCGAATGCCAAGTCCACTTCTTAACAGCCTAACAAAGCGGAAGACAAAACGCACGGGGAAGTCCTGGATTTCAATAGCCTTCAGTGCAGGCCGGTGGTCGAAGAGCCGGAAGAAGACGCGTGGCTGGATAGATCCGTGATCTGTTCGGCCAGGGGCTGGGGCTGATCCAGGTTTTCCATCACTAGGCGGCTGCTCTCGCCCGCGGTTTCGATGGAAATGTCGCCCACGCCGAACATGCGCTGGCCCAGGGATTGGACCACGCGCACATCCTGAACCTTGGGCAGCTGGATAATACGCGTGGATCTGGACATGAGGCCGATTTCGTAGCGGATCTTCTCGCCCGCGATGGTCAGCTTGACAGTTTGCCGCCGGAGATGGCGCTTGATCGGCCAGATCAACAGCAGTACGGAAGCGATCGGCAGCCAGGGCGTGGGATATTGGTCCGCCAGAAAACGGTAGTGAACGAAAATAGCGATGCCGATGACCAGAAAGGTAGCGATATACCCGGCCTTGATGAATTTCAAGCTGGGCCGGATTACGATGTCGGGCATGGTGAATGCTCGATTGTACCGCTACGGTGTGAAATCGCGGATCTCGGCTACCTTGGCCGCGTCCAGCTTCTCGAGCATCGCCACCAGCAGATCCACCATCTGATCGAAGTCCCGGCGATTCATAATGCCGTTGTGCGCGTGTGTGTAGCGCACCGGTATCACCAGATTCACGGTCGGGATGCCGCCGTTGGACTTTTGCAGTTCCGCCGAATCATCGCCGTAGCCCTGCACCAGGTCGGTCTGCAGCGGTATGTTCTTGGCCGCGGCGATTTCCTTGGTGAAAGCAACCAGCTTGCGATTCGGCAGCTCCGACGAATCGTAAAGAAAAAGACCGGGTCCCGCGCCCAGGCGGCCCTGCGTCTCCTCGGGATGGCCGGGAAACGTGTCGCCGGTGATGCCCGCTTCAAGCGCGATCGCGAGATCCGGCTTCACCACGTCCGCGGCGGTGTGCGCGCCGCGCAGCCCGATCTCTTCCTGAGTGGTGATGGTCCAGAAAATCTGATTCGGATGCGGCCGCGCGTTCAACCGGCGCATCGCCTCGACAATCACCGCGCAGCCGGCCCGGTCATCCCAGGCTTTCGCCAGATAGTTGTCAGTTCCATTCAGTGCGATGAAAGGCGCGTCGGGAGCCACAGGATCACCCGGGGAAATACCCATGGCTCGAACCTCGGCCTCGCTCTTCGCGCCGACATCCAGGTAGAGCCCGTCGCGGGGAAACACGCGGGTGCGTTCGTCGGCCGGGATCACGTGGATATCGCGAATTCCAGTCACCGCGTGGACTGCGCCCTTTGACCCGATGATCACCCAGCGCTGATCCACCAGCGCCTGATCCAGCCAGCCGCCCAGCATCTGCATGCTGAGGAAGCCATTGGGAGTGATGCGGCGGATCATGCCGCCCAGCTCATCCATGTGGGCGTCCACCATGACGCGCGGCCCCGTGGATCCGTGCGCGGCGATGATGGAGCCCATTCCGTCATAGCGGATCGAAGTGGCCAGCGGCTGCATATAGTCCGTCATCAGCTTACGGACCGGCTCTTCAAAACCCGATGGACCGGGTGCGTCAGCCAGCTTCTGGAGCATCTGGATGGTGGAGTCCTGGGCGTACAAGCCTGCGCAACACGCCATCAGGGGAATAGAAAGACGCTTTATCATCATTAGTAAACAACTCTACATCGGGTGGCTGGGAAATTTCACTGATAAAGAAGCGTCGCGGAAAAACGGGAGTTCGGATGGCGCGATACGCTGTATCGCTGCCGGAACGAGTGGTGCGCTCGGCGGCGGCGCTGGCGGGCGGATTGATCCGGGAATTGGGAGCGGTGACCGTTCCCCCCGCGATCCGGCGCACCAAGAGCTACCAAATGATGGTCGAAATCGCGCTGCGATTCATGATCGAACAGGTGGGCGAAGTACAAGGCGTGTATCCATCGGAGGGACAGCTTGCGAGTAATTTTCTCGCGCGTCGCACCGCCGGGCATGGGCTGGAACTGGCCGGCCTGCTGGCTTTTGGAGCATCTCCGGTATGGATCATGGCGGCGCTGGCGGATATATCCGGGGCCGGACGGCAGGTGCTGCAGGAGATCGCGGACGCTTTGAAGGCTGAAGGACTACTCGCGCGCGAAGGCGGATTCGAAAACATCGATCAGCTGCTCGATGGGCTGGAGGAAACCGCTTCGCAAGTGGCCGACGTGGTGAACGCGCCGCCTCTGGATGTGGCCGGGCTGCGCAAGGAGTGGAACGCGTTCCGCCGCAGCGCCGCCAAGATTCCTCCCCGCAATCTGCCGTCGGCGCAGCTGATCCGGCGCAATTGGGAACAGTTGAAAGAAACGGCGGCAGCGCAAAACCGGTCCGTCTTCGAGCTTTCAAGCGTAATGGCCATCGCGGCGGCATCGCGCGCCCCTGAGAGCCTGCTGCGGCTGGCGCGCGCGGCGAATCGCGCGGCCTGGAGAACCGGCCAGATGTTCGCCGGAAGCTGGCTCGAGCATTATAACCAGACGTTGCGCGAGATCGGGGAGCGCGGCTACGCGAACTACTGGGTTGAAGAATTCCGTCCGTACCTGCGCGCGGCAGCGGAACAGTTTTCCCCCAAGCATCGCTCACTAACCTCGCGCTGGCTGCGATAATGGTTTCTTCCCGGTTTTCGAAATGACCAACTCAACTCAAGAAGCCGCTCCAGCCGGCCAGCTCCGGAATAGTTATGACGCGTTCAAACGAAGAGGGCTCAAGCTCGATTTAACGCGCGGCAAACCGTGCCCGGCGCAGCTCGATTTGAGCGCGGAATTGTTGTCGCTCCCAGGTTCGTCGGACTATGCCGGCGAAGGCGCGGTGGATTGCCGCAACTACGGCGGATTGCAGGGCCTGGCGGAAGCGCGCAGATTGTTTTCCGGCATCATGGGCGCGCCGCCCGAACAGGTTGTGGTGGCCAACAATTCCAGCCTCGCCCTGATGCATGACACCGTCGTACAAGCGCTACTCAAAGGAACATGCGACAGTGCGAGCGCGTGGTCAAAACAGGGCGAGGTCGCGTTCTTGTGCCCCGTTCCCGGCTATGACCGGCACTTCACCATCTGTAAGGATTACGGCATCCGGATGATTCCGGTGGCGCTGCTCGAAGACGGTCCGGATATGGATCAAGTGGAGCGGCTCCTGGCGGAAGATGCGTCCATCAAGGGCATGTGGTGCATTCCGAAATACAGCAATCCCACCGGTGCCGTTTGTTCGGAGAAAGTGATCGAGCGCCTGGCGTCGATGCGGACCGCCGCGCCTGACTTCCGGCTCTTTTGGGACAACGCGTACTCGGTGCATCATCTGACGGAGGAACGCGTCGAGATCGCGAACATTTTGGATCTGTGCGCGCGCCACGGGCATCCGAACCGCGCGTTTGTCTTCGCGTCCACGTCCAAGATCACATTGGCGGGCGCCGGGCTGGCGCTGTTCGCCGCGTCCAAGGACAACGTGAAGTGGCTGCTGGCCAGGCTGGTGCCGCGGACGATTGGTCCGGATAAGCTCAACCAACTGCGGCATGTTCGTTTTCTCAAGAACGAGGCAGGGATCTTCCAGTTGATGGACCGGCACCGGGCGGTGATCGCGCCGAAGTTCCAAAAGGTGCTCGAGATTTTCAGCGAGAAACTCTCCCGCGCGCCCGACGTGAGCTGGACGCAGCCGAAGGGCGGTTACTTCATCAGCCTGGATGTTCCCAAGGGTTGCGCGCAGCGCGTGGTGGCGCTCGCCAAGGAAGCCGGCGTGGAGCTGACGCCCGCCGGAGCCACGCATCCCTACGGGAAAGATCCCGACGATCGCACCATTCGGATCGCACCCACCTTTCCGGATCTGGCCGAAGTAGCGCAGGCCGCCGAGGGCGTTGCGCTGTGCGTGCTGCTGGCCGCGTCCGAGAGATCCTGAGCGTAACTTCAGCGTAACTTCTTTCTCGCATCGACGAACTAATCCGTAGCAAGACTGGTTCGGGCAAAGACACGCCCTGACGTTACTATAGAAACAAGTCGCAAGGGGTGGGCCTATGAACCGATTGGTGAGGCGCGCGTTAATTGGATTAGCCGCGGGCGGGATCGCTAGCGCTGCCTTGGCTTTCACTGCGGCCGTGTCGCCGTGGACGCTGGTTTTGGCCGTCGTCATGGGCGTCGCATACTCGCTGACCATGCGCCCCACCCCCGGGGCGTATGTCGACAACCTGATGGCCGGTGCATCGCTGGGAATCCCGCTGTGGGGCCTGATCAGCGTGATCGCGATGCCGCTCTTGTCCGGACAGAAGCCCGAATGGGGCGCGGACCAGATGCGCGCGCATTTTCCGGCGCTGGTCGGGTGGATCCTGTACGGCAGCGTGCTGGGGCTTCTGGTGCAGGGCTTCAACGACGCCGCGGTACGCGTGTGGGGACCGGAGATTGGACCTGCCGCGCCCGAGCCCAAGGAAACGAAACGGGTGGTGATCCTGGGCGGAGGGTTCGCGGGCATGCAGACGGCCGCGTCGCTCGAGGACGAACTCAGCCAGGATCGTTCGGTGTCGATTACTTTGGTAAGCGAAACCAACGCGCTGCTGTTTACTCCGATGCTGGCCGAAGTGGCCGGCAGTTCTCTGGATCCGGCGCACATCAGCCCGTCGCTGCGCACCAGCTTGCATCGCACGGAATTCATGCGCGGGCGGGTGCAGGCGATTGATCTCGATCGGCGCGTTGTGTCGGTGGGCGATCCGGTGACCTCAGCGGCGCGCGAGCTCCCCTACGATCATCTGGTGCTGGCGCTGGGCGCGGTTTCGAACTACCTGGGGATGGCGAACGTCGAGAAGCAGGCATTCGACTTCAAGAGTCTCTTGGATGCGATTCGTATCCGCAATCACATTATCGAAATGTTTGAGCGCGCCGACCGCGAGCCGGACCCATCCCTGCGAGCGCCGCTTCTGACCTTCGTGATCGCGGGCGGCGGGTTTGCCGGCGTGGAGCTGGCGGGCGCAATCAACGATTTCACACACGGGATCCTGGCCGATTACCCGAACCTGCGGCCGGAAGAAGTATGCACGGTGCTGGTGCATTCGCGCGATCGCATCCTTCCCGAGCTGAGCGAATCCCTGGCGCGCTATGCCCAGCGCAAGATGGAAGCCCGCGGCGTCCAGTTTCGTTTGAACACGCGTCTCACGGATGCGCAGCCGGGCACGGTGGTGCTGAGCGACGGCGTGGTTCGTGCCGAAACGCTGGTGTGGACGGCGGGCACCGCGCCGAATCCGCTGATGAAATCCCTGCCCATCGAAAAAAATAAGCGCGGAGCGGCGCTGGTGGACCATACCTTGGCAGTCCCTGGCCATACGGGCGTTTGGGCGCTGGGCGATTGCGCCGCCGTGATCGATGCAAAGAATGGCAAGCCTTGCCCGCCCACGGCGCAGTTCGCGCTAAGGGAAGCGGTGACGCTGGCAAAAAACATTCGCGCGGAATTGGCGGGGCATTCGAAGAAAGGTTTCCATTTCGATTCGCTGGGCGCGTTGTGCGTGGTGGGCCATCAAACCGCCTGCGCGGAGCTGACCATGCCGTTCGACCGTACCAAGACGATGCGGCTATCAGGCTTGCTGGCATGGTTCATGTGGCGCGGAATTTATCTGGCGAAACTGCCCGGTCTGGAACGGAAGATTCGTGTGCTGATCGATTGGACGATCGAGCTTTTCTTTCCCCGCGACATCGTCCAGACCATCGATCTGGGGGGAAAGTGAATCGCATGATGGAAGCGCTGATCGGGCTTGGTGTCGGAGCGCTGGGCGGCCTGGTGGGTAGCGTGGCTTTGGCTGCCTCGCCCTGGTCCGGATTGGCGCTGGGCGCGCTGTTCGGATTGGCGTTCGGGCTATTTTTCGCGCGGCGCGCGACCACTCCCGGAGCCGGGCTGATCTGGGGACTAAGCTGCGCTTTTCTTGCCTGGGTGCTGATACCTCTGGCGGATCGCGCGGGCTCCAGCGCTATGCTCGGCCATGCGCGCGAGCACTTCCCCGAATTGGTCGCCGCGTTAGTCTGCCTGGGATTGCCGGTGGGTGTGGCGCTGGGGCTCCACGGGCGTTATCGCGACCGCGCCAGTCTCGCGGAGTTTCACTGGGGCCGGGCCATCGTTGCGGGCGGAATCGCGGGCGCCATCAGCGCTTTGATCTTCAGCCGCTGGATGTTCATCGGGCAGTTCTATCCGCTGCTGGCCGGCTTCGGAGAGCTAAGCTCGCGATCGAAGACGGTGCTCTTCCATTTCGCCGTCGCGCTGGTGATCGGCGCGACGTTCGGCCTTCTATTTCAGAGGGATATCCGCAGTTACGGCTCGTCGATGGGCTGGGGCTTGGGCTACGGGATTTTCTGGTGGTTTCTCGGCCAGTTGACCATACTTCCGGCCATGACCGGTGCGCCGCTGGATTGGTCGGCCGATCGAGGCAGCCAGTTGTTCGGATCCCTGGTGGGCCACATCATTTACGGATTGATCCTGGGCGTCGTGTATGCCAGCCTGGACAGGTTTTGGGTGCGGCTCTTTATCCAATCCGATCCTCTGAAACGCGAAAAGGAAGGACCCGGGTTCCGCTTGTTGCGCTCGCTCCAATGGGGCGCGACGGCGGGGCTGGCGGGCGGGCTGGTTTCCGGTCCCATCATGCTGGCGACGGGCGTCCTCGGCAAAGTGGCAGGCGTCGATACCGGGATTTCCGCCACGTGGGGCTTGTTTCTGAACCTTCTGATCGGCGCGCTGGTGGGGATGACCTACGGGTTGCTGTTTCGCAACGAAGCGCCGAATCTCGGATTGGGCATCGCCTGGGGATGGTTGTTCGGGATGATCTGGTGGTATTTGGGCCCGATGACGCTGCTTCCGCTGATGCTTACCGGCGAGTGCGACTGGAGAGTGGAGACCGCCTCCATGCTCCTGCCGTCATTATTGGGGCACATGATCTACGGCGCGGTCACGGCATTCACGTTTCTGTTTCTGGAGCGCCGCTACAATCGCTGGCTGCTGCTGGATCCGAAGGCTCGCGCGCGGGAGCTGCGCCGCACGCGCCCGGTGGGAACGCCCGCTCCGGCGTTGTGGCTGTTCGCGCTGGGGTTGGGCGTTCTGTTGCCGATACTGCTGGGATAGCGTCCGCTCAGTCCAGCCGCGCCTTGGCTCGTTTGGCCGCTCGAACCATCGCCAGATCCGCATCCGCGAACTTCCACGAATCCAGGAATTCCGCATAGGCTTTGGAGGCCGCCGCCCGGTTGCCTTCTTTGTCATACGCCAGCGCGATTCCGTAATATCCAAATCCGGACTTCGGCCGCGCGGCCAGCACTTGCCGGAATGCGTCTCGCGCCTCGTCCCATTTTCCGGCGCGGATGGCCGCATAGCCAAGCGATTCCAGAGCCGGCCGCGAATACATCGGCGGTTCGCTGTATCCCAGCTTCTTCTCCGCCTCCACGGCCTGTTCCAACAACTCCTTGGCGCGTTCATAGTTCCCGCGATGGCTGGCCACGTTTCCGGCCAGCTCCTTCGAGGCCACGCTCAGAATCTTCTCCACCCGCTGCGCCGTGTTGTTCAAAGCTTCCGCCTTTTTGTCCTCTTTATCGGCCTGATCCGTCCGGTCTCGCATCAGCCGCCACAGCAGCGCATCCAGTTGATCGCTCGCCCGCGCGCGCGCCGGATTCGACGTCTTCGTGTTCCAGCGCCTGCATCGCCCGCGCGTAAATCACCATCCCGTCCCGAAGAGCCTTGGCGGCGAGCGGGAGCTTGTCTTCCGGGATTCCGAAATCCACCGGATGGTCGATCGCCTCCGCGCCACTTGCCGAAACGGATGGCGAGGCGCGGCCTGGTGCCGCCAATCTGAATCACGTAGAAGCCGGGATTGTCCGAACCCGCCGGGTCCTTGGCTAGCGGTTCGAGCCGCGCCGCATAGTCGAGCGCTTCTTTGGCGCGTCCCTCCTCGGCGGAATTGGCGATCAGGTAACTCAGGTTGTGCGAGTAGTTCCAGTCGTCCCGCGGCGTCAGTTTCTGGGCGCGCAGGTAGGCTTCGTCCACTTGAATGGCATCGAGAAAACACTGGCGCGCTTTTTCGTAGTTGCCGGTGCGATAAAAGATGTGACCCGGCATGTGGACCATGTGGCCGGAGCCGGGCGTCAGCCGTCCCAACTTTTCGGCGCTTTCGAGCGCCCATTCCGGATGCTGGCTCGCCTCCACCGCGTGAATCCAGTAATGATTGGCCGCCGCGCTGTCGGGATGGTTTCGCAGGATCTCGCGCAGGATCGCCATTCCGTAAAGATCGCCGGAGCGCGGATCGTCCTTTTCGTCAAAGCCGTTCTGCGTCGAAAGCGCCAGGAACAACTGCGCATCCACGTCTTCCGGATAGCGGTAGATCAGAGCTTCCAGCTCGTGTTGATAAGCCGCCGACGCTTCGTCGCCCTCCTTTCCTGCGCTTTCGACGATGCTGCGGATGTAGCGCTGCTCGTGATCGGTGGCCTTTGGCTCGAGCTCCTTCATCTTGTCGAGAACGGGTTTCATTTCATCTTCCGAGCTTCCGGCGAACTCCATCGCGCGATAAATGCCCCACTGGCACATGGCGCATCCTGGATCGATCCGCGCCGCTTCGCGGAAGGCCCGCAGCGCCTCGAAATCCCAAAAACAGTGCAGCAGCGAGAGTCCTTGGTCGAACCATTTTTGAGCCTCCGGCGAAGAAGTGGTAATCGCGAGATGGCTCGATCCCACGCCCGGAATCATAACCGGCGGCGGCAGCGTCTGTGCCGGCTTTTCGGCCGCGTCGGCGTGCACGTGCGCCGGCTGCGCCAAGCCGGGCGCGAGGGAGGTGATCACAAGCAGGAAAACTACGGGAACTCTCATGCGCTTATCATACGACCGTCGGTACGGCGCAGCACCAAGAGTCCCCAGTGTAAAACCTGGATTGCTATCCGCCAATGGCGGATAATCAAGCGAGTGGAGCAGCTCGCCAGGGTCGTCAAGGAGGAGTTCGGACGTGAAGAAACGGATGTTTGAGGAACTGCTGGGGAGCGTTCGCGAAGCCGGAGCAATCCTTCGGGGCCGGCGAAAGGCATCCCGACGCACTTCAATCCGAGTTTCGGGTGTTCGGTTCATTCGCGAACGAACCAGCCTTTCGCAGTCCGAGTTTGCTCAATTGATCGGCGTCAGCGTAAAGACGTTGCAAAACTGGGAGCAGAAGCGGCGACGGCCAACGGGACCCGCGGCCGCGCTGCTGAGCATCATCGAGCACGATCCAGTGCTCGCGATAAAAGCCATTCATCGGGTTTGATCCTGAAGCTCTGGGATTGTCCGCGAGCGCTGTTCTTCGGAGGTGAAGAGATGACGGATGCAGAATCCTGGCCAACTGGAGGAGTTACTCCTCGTAAGTACGCGGCCATGTGCCTGGCTCTCGGAATGGCGCGAGGTGCGTTATCGGCCGCGCTCCAGGGAGACGATATGGAAGGAAACAGACACGTTCTTGAGATCACTTCCACGGCCGCGGTCGCGAAAGCGCTACGCTATGCGGAATCCGACCTAGGCATCCTATGGGATAAACACCTGTCGCAGGAGGAGATCAATCGCATCAAAGGGTGGGGATGAAGGGCGGCGGTGAGACCAGCCTCCCGGTGAGAAGATAGAAAAATATAGGAAAACGCGCTTTCCGTCTTTTTCGGCGGCCGGCGCGTCCTTAGAAATGGAGCCGAAATTTGATATTTCGGGAGGTTGAGGACCGCGACCTGATCGCCAAAGCGCGCCAGGGGCACGTGGACGCCTACAACGTCCTCGTCTCGCGCTGGGAGAAACGTGTCTTTAATTACTTGCTGCGGCTGGTGGGGCATCGCGAAGATGCGCTGGATTTGAGCCAGGATGTGTTCTTGAAAGCCTATCAAAACCTGAAGAAATTGGAAGACCCCGCCCGTTTTCCTGCCTGGCTGTTCCGCATCGCCCACAACGAGGCTTACTCGCTGCTGCGCAAGGCGCGCCCGGAAGGCGAACTCGCGGTGGAGCCGAGCACCGGCGGATCGAGCGCCCGCATGTTTCCCATGGAATTGAACCTGGCGGTGCGGAGCGCGCTCGGTCAGCTATCCGAAGACCAGCGCGAAGCGGTGCTGCTGAAGGTTTATCAGGGATTCAAGTTCGAAGAGATGGCCGAGATCCTGGCCTGCCCCGTATCCACGGTGAAATCGCGGCTCTACACCGCGCTCGATCTTCTGAAACAAACGCTGGCTCCAGTCAACATGGGAGGGTCCCAATGAATTGTTCGACGGACGATGTAAAAGCTTATTTTCTAGACGAACTTCCGGCCGCGGAGCGGGAGCTGGTGGAAAAACACACGCGCGCCTGCGCTAACTGCCGCGAAGAGCTGGAACGATTGAGCGTTAGCGGAAAAGCGCTGTTGTCGCTCGAAGACGAAGAGCCGCCGCGCAAGATCGCGTTCGTCTCCGACAAAGTCTTCGAACCTCGCTGGTTTGAGAAGCTATGGCGTTCGGGTCCCGCACTGGGCTTCGCTTCGGCGGTCCTGCTTGCAGCGGCGATCCTGGTGCATGCTTTCGCGCGGCCGGTGGTGGTTCCGAATGTGGATAGCGCGCAAATGGAGCAGCGCATCGAGCGGGATGTAAATGCGCGCTTGGAAGGCGCGGTGGCCAAGGCTGTGAGCGAGACCATGGCGCGGGAGGATCAGAAGATCACGACAGTGCTTGCTGCCGCCGAAACGCGCTACGAATCTCAACGCCAGGCTGATCTGGCGGCGGCGCAGCAGACCATCGCCTACTACCAGCAGAAGATGAACCGCTGGCTGGTGGCCAGCAATGACGACGCGAGGCGCGGCCAATGAGAACCGTCGCAATCGCCTGCCTGGTGTTGTGCGCCCTCCCTGCCGGGACCATCGCCGACAAGCCAAAAGTGAGCCGCGCCACCATCGATGCCATGGAGAAAAGTCTGGATCGGAAGCTGTCCGGCGTTTGGCCCAATGATCCGGCGGAAGTTTTAGGGCTCACGCAAGGCGCTTACATCACCGGATACGGCGCCGTCTTCATGAGCGAAGTGAACCTCGCGGTGACCACCGGAATCAGCCCGTTCCATCCGAGCGCCACGGCGGACGACGTCAAGCGCACGCACGAGAAAAAGCTGGCGCGCATGATCCAGATGCGAGCGGCCATGCAGGGTATGTTGGTCGATTCGGCCAAGTCTCTCGACACGGTGCCGGCCGACGAGCAAATCGTCATGGGGATTTCCCTGTTCTATTGGAACTGGGAAGACCGCAGCGGCCTGCCGGCGCAGATCGTCATGCATGCTCAGCGGCGGGTGTTGCTGCAGGGCAAGGCCGAGCTCACCAAGACTTCCATCACCACCGAAGAGTTTTAATCCATGCGGCTGGGCGAGATCCTGATCGAGCGCAAGCTGATTAGCGCGGAAGATCTGGAGCGCGCGCTCGAACTGCAGCGGGAGCGCGGCGACAAGATCGGGCAAGATCCTGGTCGACATGGGCTTCATCGCGCATGCGCGACGTGCTGGCGGCGCTCTCCGAACAGCTGGGCAGTTCCGCTGGTCACGATCGATGGTCCGCCCGCCGCTGTCGCCCGAAACTGGAAGGCGCTCTCGCCGCGCTTCCTGCGCCAGTGCCGCTGCCTTCCGTTCAGCCGCGAGGATCACACGCTCACGCTGGCCATGGCCGATCCGCTGGATTTCGAGACCATCGCGGCGGTGCGGAGCCTTCACCGGCCTGAAGGTCGAAACGGCGCTGGCCGCCGAGCAGGAGATCCTGGACGCGATCGACAAGCATTACGGCGAGACGCGCGCAGGGAGACCGGATCGACGCCGAAGCGGCGCGCGCAGGCGACCGAGGACCTCGAACATCTGCGCGACATGGCCAGCGAAGCGCCGGTCATCCGGCTGGTGAACGCCATGATCGCGCAGGCCATCGAGAAGCGCGCCAGCGACATCCACATCGAGCCGTTCGAGAAAGAGTTCCGCGTGCGCTATCCGCGTGGACGGCGTGCTCTTCAACCAGGAAGCGCCGCCGCGCGAGCTGAAGGCCGCCATCATCTCGCGCCTGAAGCTGATGGCCAAGCTGAACATCGCCGAGCGCCGCCTGCCGCAGGACGGCCGCATCAAGATCAAGATCCTGGGCCGCGAAGTGGATCTGCGCGTTTCCACGCTGCCCACGCTTTACGGCGAAAGCGTGGTGATGCGCCTGCTGGACCGCTCGGCGGGCGATTTCTACGACCTGCGGCCGGCTGGGCTTCGACGATCACATGCTGTCGCCGCATGGAGCATTTCACCTCCCTGCCGCACGGCATCTTCCTGGTCACCGGGCCCACCGGCAGCGGCAAATCCACCACGCTCTATTCCGCGCTGAAGCGCATCAATCTGCCGCGACAAGAAAATCATCACCATCGAAGACCCGGTGGAATACCAGATGGACGGCATCAACCAGATCCACGTGAATCCGCAGATCGGGCTGACCTTCGCCGTCGGGTCTGCGGCACATCGTGCGCCAGGATCCGGACGTCATCATGGTGGGCGAAATCCGCGACCGCGAAACGGCCGATATCGCCATCCGCGCGGCGCTCACCGGCCACTTCGTTTTTTCCACGCTGCACACCAACGACGCGCCCAGCGCCATCACGCGGCTGACCGATATGGGCGTGGAGAATTATCTGATCACCTCGTCGCTGGTGGCGGTGCTGGCGCAGCGGCTGGTGCGCGTGATCTGCCGGCACTGCAAGAGCCGGCGGGCACCGCGCATCGCGCCCGGACGGCGAGACGGTGGAGATGCTACCGCGGCGCCGGCTGCGAAGCAGTGCTGCGGCTCGGGCTACACGGGCCGCATGGGAATTTTCGAGATGATGGAGCTGAACGACGAAATCCGCAAGCTGATCATGAAAGGCGAGGACGCGGCGACGATCACCGAGGCGGCGCGCCGCAACGGCATGCGCAATCTGCGCGAGGACGGCTGGCTGAAAGTAGCGGATGGCGTGACCACTGTGGCCGAGGTGATGCGCGTCACGCAGGAGTTTTAGTGGCATGAGAGGGGCCGGACCTGGGGGTCCGGCGCGGACGAGGGCGTCCGCCCCACTACTTCTGCGGTGTCTGGAAGCTGATCATGCTGCCGAAGCTCGTCATTTAACTGAGGGTGGAGCACGCAAAGTGGGGCGGGCACTCTTGCCCGCGGCCGACGCCCTCGTCGGCCTCTGTTCGGTGATCGCCGATGACTAATTTTTATTTCCGCGCGGTGGCTTCCGACGGCCGGCTCCGAACCGGCACCATTCACGCAGATTCCGAGCGCTTCGTTGCGCAGGAACTGCGCCGGCAAGGGCTGACCCCGGTCTACGTCGGCAATGAGCCGAAGAAATCGTTCGAAATAAAACTGCCGGCTTTTACTGCCGGCAAGCGCAAAGACGTTCTGTTCTTCACCCAGGAGCTTTCCACGCTTCTGAGCGCCGGCATCCCGCTGGACCGCGCGCTTTCGATCACCGGCGAACTGAATGACCGCCCCAGTTTTCGGTCGCTGGTTCAAGACGTTCTTCGGATATTGAAGGGCGGCAAATCGCTGGCCGATAGCCTGGCCACGCATCCGCAGCATTTTTCCGAGCTGTACGTGAACATGGTGCGGGCGGGCGAAGCCAGCGGGTCGCTTGCGGCGGTCTTTGAACGGCTGGCGGAATTCGAGCGCACGCGCGACGATCTGCGCAGCTACATCATGTCCTCGATGGTGTACCCGTGCCTGCTGATGCTGGTGGGCGCAGGGTCCATTCTGGTGCTGATGAATTTCGTGGTGCCGCGCTTCGCCTCGGTGTTCGAGGAGTCCCGCATCGAAATGCCGCTGCCCACCAAATTGCTGCTGGAAGGCAGCAAGTTCCTGCAGAGCTACGGAGGGATCGCGCTGGCCGTTCTGGTGCTAACCGCGATCGGTCTTTATTCCTATGTCCGCACCACGGCGGGACGATTATGGTGGGACACGCTGCGGCTTAAAATTCCGGTGCTGGGCGACGCGCTGCGAAAGGCGGAAACCGCCCGATTTGCCCGCGCCATGGGTACGCTGGTCTCGAACACCGTTCCGCTGGTGCAGTCCATTGGGATCGCCCGGGCGATTCTGAACAACCGCAAGATTTCGGACTCGCTGGAGCTGGTGTCGATGGGCGTGAAGCGCGGCGAAGGCATCGCGGCGCCGATGAAACGCGCCGGCCAATTCCCCCCGCTGGCGGCGCACCTGCTGGCGGTGGGCGAAGAAACCGGACGTCTGGACCAGATGTTCATGCGCATGGCCGACATCTATGAGAGCGAAACCCGCACTGCCATCCGGCGCTTTACGTCCCTGTTCGAACCTTTGGTTATTCTGGCCATGGGCCTGATGATCGGGACCTTGATCCTGAGCATGTTGCTGGCGATTGTCGGCATGAACGACGTGGCGATGTAGTAGCGATGTTGCGATGTAAGAAGTAGCAAGGAGAGGTGACGCGATGCAAAAGAGAAAACGGGCGGGCGTAACGCTGATCGAAATGATGGTGGTGGTGACCATCATCGCGCTGTTTGCGGCGCTGGTGCTGCCGAAAATGCTGGGGCAGGCGGACGAGGCCGTAAAACCGCCGCGAAGGCGCAGATCAACGCGTACATGACAGCCGTGGGCGCCTACAAACTGGATACCGGCACCTACCCGACCACCGAACAAGGCTTGCAGGCATTGCGCGTGAAGCCGGAGGGCGTCGAGAACTGGGAAGGTCCGTATCTTCAGAAGGACGTCGGCAACGATCCGTGGGGCCATCCGTACGTGTATCGCTACCCGGGCGAGCATGGCGACGAGCCGGAGATCGTCTGCTATGGCGCCGACGGCCAGCCCGGCGGAGACGGGATCAATGCCGACATCGACAGTTGGAAAAACTGACCGGCGCGGCGTCACGCTGATCGAAATGCTGGTGGTGGTGGCGCTGATTTCGCTCATTGCCGGAATCAGCTTTCCCGCGTTCACGTCCGGTATCGATTCCTTGCGGCTTAACTCCGCCACCAGCAGCATCGTGGGTTTCTTCAACGCCGGTCTGGATCGCGCCGAGCGCCGCCAGCAGGTGGTGGAGATCAGCATTTTCAAGGCGCAAAACGCGCTCGAAATGCGCTCCTCCGAAGCCGGATTCTTCCGCAGGCTGGAGCTGCCCGAAGGCGTATCGATCACCCACGTTTTTCCGGACTTGCCCGAGACCGCGGATGGGCCACGCAATTTCCTGTTGTATCCGGGCGGGACCGTGCCGCGATTCGGAGTGGAGCTGGTCAATCGCCGGAACTCGGAACGGGTGGTGCGCGAGGATCCCATCACCGGAGTGCCGCAAGTGGAGCGGCACGTGGAGCCGGCCACGCAGTGAAACGCGGCTTTACACTGCTCGAAGTCCTGGTAGCCACGCTGATCATGGCCATCGCGATCACGGGATTGATGTCGGCGCTCTCCACTTCGCTGCGGAACGCCAGCCGCCTCACCGATTACGGCCGCGCCGAGCTGCTGGCGCATCAGAAAATGGACGAACTGCTGATCGCCAATCGATTGCAAAAGATGACGCCGTTCCAGGGAACCTGGGGCCCGGAGGTGACCGGCAATGTCCCCATGGGATGGATCGCGCGCATTACGCCGTTCGAAATGCCTCCGGGCGTGAAACCTGGCGCGGCAATTCTCGAACGCGTCGAACTCCAGATCTGGTGGATGAACGGAGATCGGCGGCGAACGTTCTCACTGGATGGTTATCGGCGATCCGTCGTAACCAAGGAAGACGTGGCGGCGGGAGTGCTGGCGCAATGAAGCGGGCCGAGACGGGCGTCACGCTGATGGAGCTGCTCATCGCGATGACCCTGCTGGGCTTGCTTTCGGTGGGCATCGTTACCTCGCTGCGCGTCGGATTGAGCGCGATGACCAAGACTGACACGAGACTGATGAGCAACCGGCGCGCGGCCAGCGTCGAGCGGGTTCTGGAGCAGGACGTCGACGGAATCATGCCGGTGACTGCCGATTGCCTGCCTCTGGGCGGCGGTCCGCCCACGCGCATCAGCTTCTTTCAAGGCGAGACTGCTTCCATGCGTTTTGTCTCCAGCTATTCCGTCCAGCAGGGCGCGCGGGGGCTGCCGATGATCCTCGAATTCCAAGTAATTCCCGGGGAGGATAACCAAGGCGTGCGGCTGGTGGTGAACGAGCACGTCTACACCGGCACGCGCGGCGTGGGCCTCTTTTGCCTGGGCACCGCCAAGGACCCTGAAACCGGCGTTACGGCTCCCCGCTTTCCGCCCATTGCGATCGGCGCGAACTCCTTCGTGCTGGCCGACAAGCTGGCCTATTGCCGCTTCAGCTTTCGCGACATCGCGCTGCCCCAGCAAAAGCCCATCGAATTCCCCAACTGGGTGGTGCGCTGGTTTAAGCCGGTGCTCCCCAGTGCGATTCGCATCGAGATGGCGCCCTTAACGCCGGACTCCGCGAAGCTGCAGCCGGTTACTCTGACGATTCCGCTGCGCGTCACTCGCTGGCCCATGCGGCCGTATGAAAACTGATGCCTATGAGAACTAATCGCCAAGGAACCGCCTTGCTGGCCGTGTTGTGGCTGTCGGCCGCGCTATCCGCGATTGCTTTCACGGTGGCCAGCACGGTTCGCGGCGAGACCGAGCGGGCTTCCACGGACGTGGACGAGCTGCGGTCCAGATACCTGGCGGCGGGCGCCATCGATCGGGCGCTGCTGTACATCGAGTGGGGGCCCAATTTCAAGGACAAGAACGGCGTCTCCAAGTATTTCCAAGCGCCCATGCCGCTATTGCGATTCCAATTCCCCACCGGGGCGGCAAACGTCGAGATCATTCCCGAAACGGCCAAGCTCAATGTAAATACGGCGCGGCCCACTGAGCTGGGCCGTCTGCTGCTGGCCCTGGGCGTAAATGAGGGGCTGGCGCAAACCATCGTGGCAGGCATCCTGGATTGGCGGTCGCCCAGCCCCGGAGGGTCGTTCACCCAGTTCGATCAATATTACTTGTCGCTCAATCCGTCTTTTCGCTCCCGGCACGCGTCCTTTCAAGAGATTGAGGAATTATTGGTGGTCCAAGGAGTGACGCCGGACTTGTTCTACGGAAGTTACACGCACGACGCGCAAGGCAAGCTGGTGGGACGAGCCGGCTTGCGGGATTGCCTGTCGGTGTTCGGAAGCACGGGGGCGCTGGACGCGAACACGGTGCAGCCCGCCGTCATGCAGGCCATCGGGATCGACCCTGGTTCGGCCGCCGCGATTGTGGCCTATCGAAATAACACGTTGATCAAAAACACGCAGCAGATCGGCGCGTTTCTGGGCGACAAGAATCTCGCGGGGCGGCTGGGCGTGGGAATCAGTTCCATGGCCACTTTGCGCGCCACGGCGCGGCTGCGCCTCGCGAACGGGCAATATTCCGACGCGCAGAGATCGGTGGAGGCGCTGGTGAAGTTTATCGGGCCGGCGGTGGAACCTCCTTATCACGTGATGCGCTGGTACGACACGGGCGTGTCTACACAATGACCTCGGCCGATTACAGGAAGTGGCTGGCGATCGGCACGGGCGTGGGGATCGAGATCGCCGGCGATCAGCTCACTGCCACCGTGGTGCGGGCCCGCCCGTCCGGAGCGCGCATCCTCGGATATTTCGCAATTTCGGGTTTTCGAGAAAAGCCCGCCGGCGAATGGGGCGCTGAGTATGCCGCCTTCCTGAAAAAACTCGGAGTGGCGCATCTTGCGGCGACGGTTCTTTTGCCGCGCGAAGAGGTTATGATGCGGCCGCTGGCGCTGCCCGGCGTCTCCGACAAAGATCTCGCCGCCGCGATCCGGTTCGAAATCGATTCCATGAATCCGTTCTCGGAGGAAGATTCGGCGTTCGATTGGGCGCGCGTCGGCTCCAGCGCCACGGTCATGGTGGGCTTCATGCGCCAGTCCGTCCTGGAGCGTTATAAGACGCTGTTTGCGGAGGCGGGCGTCAAGGTGGCGTCCTTTACGTTCTCCGCTCCCGCGATTTACTCCGCGCTGCGGCTGTATTCCATGCCTTCTCCGGACGGGTTTCTGACCCTGGCCGAAGAGGACGGCGAACTGGAGGTCTACGGCGAGAGCGCCACGCGCCCGGTTTATTCGGCGCGGCTGACCGGATCGGCCGATAAAGCTCGCACACTCGCGGTGGCGGAGCTCCGGCTGCCTCCTGAGACAGAACCCGCGCCGCTGCATGAGGCGCTGCCGCAGCCCAAAGCCGCCCCAGCGGAATTCAACTTGGCCGCCGCCGCGTTATCCTATGCCACCGCGCTTTCGGGCGCGGGTCTTACCCGTCCGATCTCGGTAAATCTGCTGCCGCGCGAGCAACGCCAAACCAGTTCGCGGATGCGCTTGGTTCCGGCCCTGGCGCTAGGAGCGCTGTTGCTCGCGGCCGCCTGCACCGTTATCGCCTACCCGAAAATCGCCGACCGTCGATATCTCGCCGAGCTGCAGGCCGAAATCCGAAAAGTAGAGCCGCGCGCCCGCCAGGCGGTGGAGCTGGATCGCCAGATCGCCGTCACCCGCAATCGCACCGAGACGCTGGACACTTTCCGGATGCGAACCAAGGAAGACCTGGACGCGCTGAATGAGCTTACCGCGCTGCTGGCCCCTCCCGCATGGCTCGGGTCCATGCAGCTCACGCGCGATTCTTTGAGTATTTCGGGCGCCGCCGACCAGGCCGCCGGATTAGTGAAAATTCTGGACGGTTCCCATCAGTTCCGCGGTTCAAGCTTCACCATTCCCATCGTTCCCAGCGCGAACGGAGAAATCTTCAGCCTCCGGGCCCAGCGCCAGGGAGTGGCGCCGTGAACATGCAGGATCGCGACAAACGGGCGCTGGTGCTGCTGGGCGTGGCGTTGTTCGCCGGCTTGGCGTATTGGTTCGCCACCCGGGATTCCTCTTCGAGCGCGAAGGTGGTGTCGGCCCCCGATACCGTGGATCGGGCCGAACGCCGGTTGAACAATCTGCGCAAGTCGCTGGCCACCGTGGACGGCAAGGAAGCGCAATTGAAACAGGCATCGCTCGAACTCGCCCAGCGCGAGAAAGGCTTGATCCCGGGAGATACCGCCAACCAGGCCCAAGCGCAGCTATTGCAGATCGTCCGGCGCGTCGCCAAGGATCAGACTCCCCCGCTCGAGTATCCGGCAATCGGAATTCGGGCAGCCGCGCGGCTACGGAAACTTCTATGCGGCGGTTTCCGTCGCCATCACGCTGGATTGCCGGACCGACGAACTGGTGAATCTGCTGGCCGGGCTGAGTCAGCAGCCCGAAATCGTCTCAACCGACGAAATCCGTTTCGGCCAGGCCAACGCGAAAACCAAAAGCATCTCGACGCGCGTCACCATTTCCGGCCTGGTGCCGAAGCGCCTGGTTCCGGAGAAGAAGGGGTTGAGCTTTTGACCACCAAGCTGATCGCGCTGAACTTGGCTCTGGTGGCCGCCCTCGGCGCCCTGATCTTTGTGGTGCGTCGCGAGATGCGTGAGGCGCGGACGCGCGAGCGGGCTTTCCTCGGACACCGGGTCCAGCTCGTGCCCGCTCCGCCGCTTAAGCCGCTGCCCCAGCCCGAACCCTTGACCGCCGCGGCCTATGCGCCGGTGGCCGAGAAGAATCTGTTTTCGAAAGATCGTAATGCGAATGTGATTCTGGATCCGCCGGTCACGCCTCCGCCCAAACCGGTTCCGCCCTTTCCGGCGGCGCGCGGCGTCATGCTGTGGGAAGGCGTGCCGCCCACCGTGGTGTTGAGCGAAAAACCGGGCGGGCCGCAGCACCTCTACCATCCCGGCGACCGGATCGGGCCCTGGCAGATCGTGTCGGTGGATAACCGCTACGTGGTGCTGGATTGGGAAGGCAAACAGTTTCAGAAGCGCCTGGACGAGCTGCTGGATAAAACTCCCATCGCGTCGGCGCAAGCGCCGCAACCGGCCGCGGCCGCGCCTCAGCAGCCCAAGCCGCCGCCGGTCTCCACCAAGACGAGCGGTCCGGGTATCGACCTGGGCGCGAATCTCAAAGGCTGCGTCGCCGGCGACACCGCGCCCACCGGAACCGTGGTGGACGGAATGAAAAAAGTGATTTCACTAAACCCCTTCGGGCAATCGTGCCACTGGGAACCAGTCCAATAAAGAAAGCGAGAAGAGGAATTATGAAAATCTTGATGTTCATCTTGGTGGCCGCCACACTTGGGAGCGCGCAGGATCAATCCGCGCCCGCGAAATCCACGCCCGACAAGTCTTCTCAGAATGCGCCGGCCCGCCCGGCCGCTAAATCAGCGGACGCGTCGGGCCTGCCCGCGGGCGCAACGTTAGTGGAGCCCAATCTCTATCGCTATACCGATGCCCAGGGGAAGACCTGGATGTACCGCCGCACACCGTTCGGGTTCTCCAAGTGGGAGGACAAGCCCGAACTTCAACAGACGCCGGTTCAGAGCGTGAATTCTCCGAAAGTATTCGACCTCGGGGATAGCTATCGCTTTGAACAGAGAACGCCGTTCGGGGTTTCGAAGTGGACTCGCAAGAAGACCGAATTGACCGACGACGAGAAAGGCTGGGTTGCATCCTCACAAGCCCCGGACAAAACCGCTCCGAATAAAACTCCGGCGGTCTCCGATCCAGCGGAGAAGAAATAGTGCGCGTCTTCCTCCGGCGTTCGATTCACGCGATCGGCGTGGCGGCGCTGCTGGCGGGCGCAGCCTTCGCGCAGCCGCAGCAACCCCCTCCGCAGGGTGCCGCGCCTCCGCCCGGCACGCCCCCTGGATTTTTCATCGCGCCACCGCGTCCCGCTCCCGCTCAGGCCCCCGCCCAGGCAGCCCCCGCCGCTCCGGGCGCTCCCGCTCAGCCGGCGCCGCCCCCCGCGGGCGCGCCCACCGTTTTCGGCGGGCTTTCGCTGAATAACGTGTCGCTGACGGAAGTGATAGACCTGCTGGCGCGCCAGCTCAAGATCAACTACATTCTGGATCCGCGCGTAAAGGGTGGTGTGGTTCTGAATACCTACGGCGAGATCAAGAACATCGACACCCGGTCTCTGCTCGACACCATCTTGCGGATCAACGGCGCAGGCATGGTGCAGCAGGGCGACATCTACCGGATCGTGCCGCTGGCCGAAATTTCTCATCTTCCTCTGCCGCCGGAGACCAAGCCGGAAGCCAAAAGCATCCCCGAAGACGACCAGACCATGTTCGATCTCATCTTTCTGAAATACGTCACGGCCGACGAGTTGTCGAAAGTGCTTCAGCCTTTCATCGGAGAAGGCGCAACCATCGGCACATATGCTCCAGCCAACCTGCTGCTGGTTCTGGATAGCCGCAGGAACATGCGGCGTCTGATGGATCTGATCGCGATGTTCGACAGTGACCAGCTGGCCAACCAGCGCGTGCACGTCTTTGAAACCAAGAACGGCCGTCCGTCCGACATCTCGAAGGAATTGGACAATATTGAAAAGTCCATCTCGCTCTCGGACAAAAACTCGCCCATCAAATTCCTGCCGATTGACCGCATCAACATCATCATCGCGGTGGCGCCGAATCCGGGCGCGTTCACCGAAGTCTCCAAATGGCTCGAGAAGCTGGATATTCCCGCCAAGGCTACCGCCGGCGACGTTACGAACTATGTCTATCGGGTCCGCTATGGCGACGCCCAATCCATCGGATGCTCCATTCAGGCGCTCTACGGGCAGCTCAACGGCTATGGTCCGCAGGGATATGGAGGAGGCGGCGGGTCGATCGCCGCGTGCATGGCGCAGAATGGCGGCTTCGGCGGAGGGGGTTCGTTCGGCGGATTGAACAGCCTGGGCGGCATGACCGGTGGCCTGGGCGGCGGCCAATATGGCGGCGGTTATGGCCAATACGGCGGTGGTTACGGCAACCAGTATGGGGGAGGATATGGCGCGAATCAATACGGCGGAGGTTACGGCAATCAGTACGCCGGCGGTTACGGCAACCAGGGAGGCTACCCTGCTCCCATCGGATCGGCCACCGGCGCTCCGGGAGGTTCCGGCACTTTGGGCGCCGGCGGTGGAATCGGCGGACCCGATCTGACCGGCCAGTATCTCGGCAATGCGCAGATCGGGGGCGCCCGCGGACGCGTGCCGCGCGTGGTCGCTAATCCTTTTAACAACACGTTGCTCATCCAGGCCACCTCGCAGGAATACGAGAGCATTTTGAGTTTGCTGAAGGACCTGGATGTCCCGCCCCGCCAGGTATTGATCGAAGCCAAGATCTATTCGGTGGATTTGACCTATGCTTTCTCGAGCGGCGTGTCGGCCGCGCTGCAGCAGATCACCGGCACAACGCCCCACACATTCCTCGGCAACCTGGCCGGCGACACAACCAATCTCTCGGCTGCGACACTAGTTGGAAAGAGCCGCGAATTGCTGGCGGCGGTGCAACTTCAGGAAAACGAGAGCCGCGCCAAAGAGCTATCGGAGCCTTCCGTGATTGCAACCGACAGCATCCCCGCCACCATCAACGTCGGAACCACCGTTCCCACGCTGAGCGCGGAGGCCGTCACTGGCGTGCAGTCCGGCGGGACATCGCTATTTGCTAACTCGGTCTCGAATACCAGCACCGGCATTACGCTGAATATCGTCGCTCGGGTGACGCCCACCGGTATTGTGACCATGATCATCAACCAGCAAGTGAGCGCTCCCACAGCCACCACCACCAGCAATATTCAATCCCCCTCGTTTTCGAATAAATCGATCCAGACCCAAATCACCATTGGGGACGGCGACACCATCGCCATAGGCGGCGCCATCGATGAAACCAACACCTTCAGCACCAGCGGAATTCCGGTGCTCAACCGGATTCCGGTGCTGGGCGCGCTCTTCGGCACGCGCAGCTACAGTAAAGCACGCACTGAGCTAATTGTTTTTATGACTCCCCACGTGATTTACGACAGCAACAGAATGGTGGACGCCACCGACGAGTTGAAGGACCAGATGAAGTCCATGCGCAAGGACATTAAAGAGTAAACGGGCCTTACGAATCGGCCTGAGTCCGCGATATCTCTCTAGGTGGAAGCACCTATGTGATGGATCGTCGCAAAGGACGCCGATCAAACCCTCCATGGAGCCATTCGATCAGCCCAACTCACCGTTGGCTGTAAATCATTGACTTACCAGGACGCCTATGATTTAATGGATTGCTTGACCGTTTTCGGGTCCAGGGCGCGGCAGGGTTTTTCATCATCACTTTACCCTTGACTTGCAGTTGTGTACAGTGTTATGAATGATTTGACTGCGTCCGAACGGTTGGGCGGCATTCATCTTTACGCATGAATCCCGCGAGCACAGAATAAGAGAAGTCTGGAAAGCAAGTTGAGCTGGATGGAGACAATGAATCGTGCAATCACGGCGAGTAAGACAGGCGACAAGCCCGTCAACGCCATGCTGCGCGGCTAAGACTTCGGAATCTTCATGACGAGAACATACTCGAGGCTCAGGTTGACTAAGAGAACTTCCATCAATTCAAAATTTTGTTTCCACAAGGAGAAGGAAATGGCAGATTTTCGCAAATGGCTCTTCGCGTTTGCAGTATTAGCTCTTTTGTTGTGCGTCGGCACACCGGCACACGCGCAAGGTGTCATTCCAACAGGATTCACTTGCATAGCTAACTCCGGCGTTCCGCCGTTCGTGAGAATTGAGGGAGTTACCGAACTGGTTGGTGACGTTGTAATCGCCTGCACTGGCGGCGTCCCGGCCAACGACGGAGAACCCATTCCACCGTCGAACGTACAGGTGCTTTTGAACACTCAAATCACCAGCAGAATCCTGGCTAACGGCAATTCGGAAGCCACGATTCTGATCGACGAACCATACCCAGGGGAGGCTCAGGTTCCCGCGCCCCCGACAATCGTCGCGCCCGGCACCTCAGCTCTCAACCAATTTGCTTGCGCGGCTACCAACCAGACCAACTGCGCGATGGTGGGAAGCGGTGGAGGCCAAGGTATCCATGGACCATATAATGGGTCGACCGTCAGCCCAACCGGCCGCACAACTAACGGCTACAACGTGTTCCAGGGCATACAGGTATCAGCTAATCAGGTCGACTGGCTCGGTATCCCGATCGATGCTCCCGGCACCACTGGCGCCCAGCGCGTGATCCGTATCACCAATATCCGCGGCAACATCTGCAACATCGCGTCCGGGGCATCCAGCTTCATTCCGTTCCCGGTCTACATGTTCATCTCGATCAACGGAACCCAGCAGGTGACCTTGAGCAATCCGCAGGTCACGGTTGCATTCCTCGCTCAAGGCTTGAAGGGCGCAAATAGCACCGGTGCTTACCAACAGTGCTACAACCTTAACGCCAGCTTCCTGCAAGGCTCGGGCGGTCAAACGGGTACGTTGTACCTCTCGGCAATCGAAGGATTCGCTTCTTCGTTCAAGGTGCGAACCTATGATCAGATCATCAATCCAGGAGATCCGGACAGCGCGCCCAGCTATCAAAACGTTCCCGGATACCCGTATAACACTGAATCTGGGTACGTAGCTTCCCCGACTATTGGAACTGGAGCGGGCGACTTCGGGTTGGCTGCCGGCGATGTCGGCTTGGCTGATACCGGAACGGAGATCACATTTACTATAAGCAACGTACCTGCCGGTGTCTCGCTGTTCGCCCCCGTGGGAACCGCGAGTCTCTACCCGACGGCCAGCGTTGTGGGCTTCGTACCCACTGGCTCACCCAGCGGCGAAGCAGTCCTGGTTAACGGTTCCGTGGGTGGTCAGCTCAGCATCTCAGGTGGCACGGCCAGTGTCACGTATGAGGTGTTAGCCTCCAACGTCAACGTGTTCGAAGAACTCGTGGTACCGATCAACGTGGCGTACATCACAACCGGGCCGACCAGTCCGGCACCGAACACCACGTCTCCCGCTACGGTCACAATCAACTTTGGGCCGGCCGCTGGAACCAACACTACCGCTTCCGCCGGGCCGATCCCGCGCTTCTGCACGCCCTACACGGCTGGCAACTTCTTCACGATCAATCCATGCTCGTGCAACCTCCTGTTCCCGTTCGTGACCAACCAGGCCGGTTTTGATACTGGTGTCGCGATCGCAAATACCACCGCTGATACGCTGAACGGTCTGGCGCCACAAGCTGGTCCAGTCACGCTGACGTACTACGGTAGTACCACAGGCGGCGGCGCAGCTCCGGCAACCCAGGTTTCACAGACGGTTGACGCGGGCAACGAGCTGGTCTTCACTCTGTCAGGCGGCGGCAACTTAGGTATCGTTGCAACGCCCGGCTTTGAAGGCTACATCATCGCGCGAACCAACTTCCAATACTGTCACGCATTCGCCTTCATCAGCGACATGGGTGCGCAGAAACTGGCGGAAGGGTATCTGGCTATCCAGCTAGACCTGCCCGTCGTCACGGTTACCGCAGGTCCGGTCGGTCTGAACAGAACCGGTCAGGCTGGCGAGAACCAGGGCCACTAAACCTCAGGTTCGCCTGAGCAAAAAGGGGGAGGCTTCGGCCTCCCCCTTTTCATTTGCGTCCCCATGCTATTTTCATAGCCGCACTCCACGGCTTGTGATATGCTGTGAGCTAGTTTTCCCGCGTCCGAACATCAATCGAGGTTCTCCCTAATATGTCCAAGAGGAAATTGGCGGTTCTCGTTCTGTGTCTTGTGTCGGCAGCTGCGACGCTGCCTGCCCAGCAGGTCTTCGTGTCGGCCGGGTCCGGGGCTACGGGTACTCAGGTGGATGTGTTCACGGCTAATCCGTTAACACCCTTCGCGGCATTTCAAGCAGGCGCTGGAACGTTCCAGGTTTTGAGCACTCCCACGGGCAGCAAGTTTTATAGCATCGCGAATTCTTCCACGCAGCCCGTTACCATCACCGACAACACATTCGCTACCACGCATTCGGCGGCCAGCTTTTCGGAGGCGCCCATCGGCGCTGTCATGAGCCCGGATGGGACCAGGCTCGCCGTGGCGGCGGGCGCGCTGCACATTTTTGACACTTCCACTGATAACGAGCTGGTTTCTGGCGGCCTCAGCGTCGGCACCGGCGCCAGCATAATCGACCTGGGAATCAGTTTGGACGGAAAGTCGTATTTTACCCTGGCTACGTTATCGGGCGGCGGAAGCCAGCTTAATTCCATCAGCGCCGCGACCAACGCGATCACCGGTACTCTGTCCGTGCTGGGGACAGCCACCGGTCTGGCGGTTGGTCCTAACGGTTTGGTGTATGTCAGCACTCAGAATGAAATTCTGGAAGTAAACCCAACCACGCTGGTTACCACCACCAATGGCGTGATTGCTCTGAATGCCCTCCCTACCAAACCCGTCATCACTCCGGATGGCAAATACTTGATGGCCGGAAATCTCACGCCCGTCACCGGCTCTTCGCTGATTCTTATTTCTCTGGCCACCCATACCGTTTCCAGCACCTTCCCGAATGTCGGATTCCCGTTCACCCAGCTCCTGCTCCTGGGGACCAACGAAATCCTCGGAAACACCAGCCAAACCGGGAGCCTTTATACCATTAACCCGAACAACGGCGGGCCCATCGCAGTCAACGGTTTCAGCCTTCCGGGAGTATCCACCAACATCCAGGGCACGGCGGTTTCGGACGAAGTAGGGGCGGGAACGCGCACCACCGCGGAGCACCTTTTTGCAGTCTCGAGTGGAACGCTCTATGAATACGACATTCCGAGCCAAGGGATCACGGCGCAGCAAACCCTCACGGGTACAGGCCTGGGCGGGGCAGTGTCGTTCGCCGGAGCCGCCTCCACCGGTACGGAGCCATCCACTCTCCTTTCTTACGGAGCGAATCAAAGCGTAGTTTTGGGCGCTACTTCGCTACCATTGGTGGTGCAGGCCCTGGATTCGACGGGCCGCCCGGTGTACGGCGCCACCGTCACTTTCACTCCCAACACCGGATCGGTATCGGTCTCCCCATCCACCGTGGTGACAGGAGCCAACGGATACGCGGTTACCTATCTGACCGCGGGCAGCACCGCCGGAGCAGTCATGGTCAACGCCGCGTCCGGTACCGCTACAGCCGGTATCGCCGTTAGTGTCATATCCAGCAGCGGGGGTGGCGGGGGCGGCGGCTCAACCTCCGCGGCAACACTGAACATCGTCGCGGGACAAGGCCAGATCCTGTACAACGACACGTCCACCACCTTGGGAGGATCGCCGCTTACGGTCCAGGTGACGGATAGTAGCGGAAATCCGGTCGCGGGCGCGTCGGTCACGTTCGCCGTAACCCAGGGCGTGGGCGTGGTAACGCCGAACAGCGCCTATGCCGCTACTGCTAAAACCGGAACCGCGACGGGCAGCTACATCCTAACGACGGATTCGAACGGCAAAGCCGCAGTGGACTTCGTTACGGAATCACTCGGTATCGGAGCTTCCTACTCGCAGACCCTGGTTGTGGCTAGTGCGTCCAATGCCAGCCCCGCAACGTTTTACGAAACCACGGTCTCGACGTCGCTGGTCCCATCCGCGTATCTGCTGAAGCCCGGCCAGGGAGCTCTGTTGAGCGGATCAGCCGGATCGACGCTCACCGGCGCGGTTGAAATTCAGGTTGTATCCGGGACCGGTCAGCCTCTGCCCGATGTCGCCATCTCACTGAGCAACGGCGGCCTGGATCCGACCAAGTTTCCCAGCGCAACTTGCGGCACCGGGAACGGGATTGTGCTGACCTCCTCCACTGGAATCGCCAGTTGCGATGTCGTGCTGGGCGGCGTGATTGGAACCGAGGCCATCCGAGCCAACATTGGCAACTTCCTAACCTCACCATCCTTCGATATTAAGATCACAACTGGACCACCCTCCGTCGTCAACATTGTAGGCGGAAACAATCAAACCGGGAGCCCCGGCCAGCAGTTGCCTCAAGCTTTGGTGGTTCAAGTAACCGACGCGGGCGGAAACATTTTACCGGGAGTTCCGGTGAACTGGAAAGTCCTGACCGCGGGCGCGGTGACGTTATCCAACGTCAGCGCTTCCACCGATACGAACGGCCGGGCCTCCGCGCTGGCTACGCTCGGAAGCATCGCCGGAGCGGCCCAAGTACAGGTAA
This sequence comes from Terriglobia bacterium, assembly GCA_963786745.1. GTDB lineage: Bacteria > Acidobacteriota > Terriglobia > Bryobacterales > Bryobacteraceae > Palsa-89. The sequence goes on from CAWBAE010000002.1 coordinate 465,809, forward strand.
CCGCCGGAACCGGAACCGCGACATTTACTCTTACTACCAGCATCCCTGAAGCCGGCCTGCAAAAAATCTCCGGCGACGGGCAAACCGCTACCCAAGGCGCAGCCTTTACCGCTCCCTTGGTAGTCGAGGTTGTGGATGCGAACGGGAACCCGGTAACCGGCGCGCAAGTTAATTTTGCGGTCGCCGAGGGTTCCGCCACGCTGGGCAGCTCCTCCGTCACTACCACCGCCAACGGTCAGGCATCTACCACCGTTACGGCTGGCGCAGCGCCGGGAGCCGTCCTTATCACGGCCACGTCGGGAACTTTGACCGCGACCTTCACGCTGGTGGTTCTGCCGCAAGGTCCCAGCAATGTCACCTTCCTCAATGGGGCCAGCTTCCAGCCCGGCTTAGCTCCGGGAGGTATCGCGCTGGTGACCGGAAATAACATCGCGCCGAACGTCCAGGGAGTGATTAGCGCGTTTAATATCATCGGTCCGGTGCCAACCACTTTGGCGGGAGTGTCCATCACATTCAATGGCACTCCAGCGCCCATCTACTATGTTTCAAACGCCAACGGGCAACAGACCGTCGCGGTTCAGGTGCCCTTCGAAGTGCAGCCCGGGAACAATGTCTCGGTGATAATCACCACCACCCCCTGCGCAAACGGAGCCGTCACCTGTACCGACGCCGTGTTAGCCTCCGCCACATTCACGACCAGCGTTCAACAGGTGGCGCCTGGAGTATTCACCAACGGCGGCCCTGGGAACATCGCTGTGGTGGTTCGTTCCGACGGCAGCTATGTCACCGCGGCGAATCCGGCTCAGCGAGGTGAAGTGGTGCAGCTCTATGTCACCGGCCTCGGCGTGGTGAGCCCGGCTGCTTTGACGGGCGCGGCCGGCCTCGCGAACCAGGCGGTCGCCGCGCAATTGCTGGTGGGGCTGAACAACGCCGGGATACCATTCCAGTCGGCCGAGTACGCCCCTGGTCTCGTGGGCGTGTACGTCATTACCTTCCAGGTTCCGATGACTACGAAAGCCGGGCCGTCGCAACCAGTGGGACTGCTGGTCTTCGATTTGGCCGGCAATTCATTCTACGCCCAGAGCAGTAACCTGCCGATTCAGTAACTGCGGCCAGGGAGAGGGCAGGCTCCAGCCTGCCCTTCACGTTGGCACCGACACGGAAATGGATCCAGCCGGAGGATTTGCTGGATCGTAGACAGCCAGGCCCGGGACGCTGAGCCCGGGCGCCGTTTGGATCGGCGGTTGTCCAAGCGCGGGGACCCAAGTGTAACCGAACGATTGTCTCAGTTGCATGGTCGTCACCGGGTCCCAACCCCAGACCATGATCGGGACGTCGATCTGGTATCCTTCGCCCGCCAGCTGGCTGGCAAGTTGTTCCTTTTGGTTTGGATCCTGGATATCCCGAAGCTGCTGCACTGCGACGGGTTGACTGTTCCAATAGTCATCGTCCGCGGTTGTACCGGCGGGCACGGCGGGAACGTCGGCCGCTGCCGGCTTCGCCTGGCTGGTCGGGACCTGGCTTGCCGGAACCTGGCTTGCCGGAACCAGGCCTTGCAGCCCCGACACGACCGGAGTTTGGCTCGCGGCATTAGTTTGGCTGGCTGTGCTGCCCCCCGGCTTCGAGTCCGTTTTAGAGGCCTCCACCGCGAGAAGGTTCGCAAATCGCTCAGAAGAAGGGGGCTGCAGCCTGGCACCGAAGGACGCCGCAGTGGACGCCAACGATCCATCTATCACTCTGCCAATCATTCCGCGTGTGACCTCCGCTGCTGCAGGAGCACGGCGAAGACCAATCGCGAATAGACCGGCCGGCTATTTCGGAAGCGGGAATTGCTCGCTCTTCTGATTGGTGAACTTGACCTCGATCTGAAATACCTGCCCGGTGGGCTGAACCGTCAACTGGATCCAAGCGCGGCGGATGCGCGATGCGCAATCGCCACAGGCGATGGCTTTATCGTCGGGGCTGTACTCGATGGCGATCACGCCTGTTTCTTTAGCCTTTAGCTTGGCCGGCGAAGCAGTGGCTTTCAGGCCAGTCAGGGGGCTAGGCGCCAGCACCAAGTCAACCTCCCCCGGCATGTCGTTACGCACGTGCACTTCGTCCTTTGAAGCCATGTCCGCGCGCAGGCTCACGGATTCCTTGTCCACGTTCACTTTGGCGAGAATGTTCAACGCCGCGGCGTGCATATCCTTGGGAATCGCAACATTGCCGGAATTGGTCTCGGGCTGATCGGGCGGTAATTGCACAATACCTGTAGGCGAAAACGGGCTGCGCACAAAGGTGGGTTTAACGTAATACCAATACCAAAGGTTGTTGTTGAGCTTCCAGTGGCTGTCCACGGGAACCACCGTGGGCGTGGCGTGCCCGTGCCAAAGCCATATGCTCCTGCAGGACTCGGTGACGAACGCCTTGGTGAAACTCTCCGAGTACTCGATCTTGGCCGTCTCACAACCCTTGTATTCTGCTTTGTCGGATTGAATAAAACTGTTCTGAGCCTCGGGCGAGACCATGGCGTACGCGTCGCTAAACTTTCCGTCAATATATGCCTGGTAGAATTGCGCCACGCGGGCCCGCAACGCCTGATCCACATCCGGCGGCGCTTGACCGGCCGCTCCAGCGGCCTCTTGCGCAAAAGCCGGACGGAACAGGACGAGGAAGAGGAACATACCTAGAATCTTCATTGAGTACTCCGCTCGCAGGTGTTTGGCTGGGAGGCAGGGACTCGAACCCCGATACGCAGATCCAGAGTCTGCAGTCTTACCATTAGACGACCTCCCAACTCAGATTTCATTCTAACGGCTCGGGATGCGAAAGCTCAAATCCCAAAAGGCATTTAAGCGGTTTGACAGAAGCGTCCGGATGCAGGCGGCGAGGACTCTTTGGATGTTGGCTTAGGCTGCGCTTCCGGCGTGATTCTCTGGAAGATGAGGGAAAAAGCGGCACCGGGCCCGGGTTCCCGGAGCAGGCTTCCATCCAGCTGGCGGGTGAGGATATCGATGATCCTGAGACCTAGTGATTGCAATCTGGCCGTATCGAAACCAGCCGGAAGGCCAACTCCGTCGTCAGCCACGCTAAGCTTCACAGCGCCATTCTCGTTCGAGCTGAGCGCAACCGCAAGTTGTCCGGCGCGATGTTCGGGAAACGCGTGCTTCAAAGCGTTGGTGACCAGTTCATTCAGAATCAGGCCGCAGGGAATGGCCTGGGCCACGGGAAGCGAGACCGGCTTGAGGTCCAGGCACAGACGAACCTCCAGCGGGTCGGCTCCGTAAGAGTAGAACAGATCGCGCGTGAGTGCATCGGCGAACTCTCGAAAGTCCACCTGATCGGGATCGCTGTCCCGATTAAGGCGTTCGTGGATGAGGGCCATGCATTGGACACGCTTCTGGCTCTCCTGGAGCGCCTGGACGAGGGAGGGATCGTCCTGCGATTCCGATTGCATCATCAAGAGGCTGGAGATAACTTGCAGGTTGTTCTTCACCCGGTGATGCAGCTCCTTGAGGAGCGCTTCTTTCGCCGAAACGGCGCGAGACAGGGCCTTCTCCGTGCGTACCTGCTCGCTGATATCCACGGAGACGCCACCCAGCAGCCGTTCGCCGGTGGCGTCCGAAAACGGGAAGCGGAACGACAGCACCGGAACCGCGCGGCTGTTTCGTAAGGGAATCTGCTCGAGCGTTCGGGAAGCTTCACCGCTGGTAAAGACGGCCAGATCGCGACTGCGGAGCGCGGCCGCTACGTCGGGAGGCCAAAGTTCGTGGTCGAGCTTGCCTTCGCACTCAGCCAGCGTTACGCCCCAGATCTGTTCGCAGGTGCTGTTCATATAGAGCAGCCGGCCTTCCCGATTCTTGATGTAGGCCAGGGCCGGACTGTTATGCATGAAGGAATGAAAACGGATCTCGCTGGTGAGCAGCGCCTGTTCGGCATGGCGGGTCTCTTCGCGTAGTGCCTTCTCAAAGAGCGCGCGCCTTACCGCCGGGCCCAGCCGCGCCAGGCGATCCTTCAGAAGATAGTCGGTGGCGCCTCTGCGCATCATTGCCACCGCTATTTCCTCGCCGATTGCACCGGATACCACGATGAAGGGAACGTTCCGATCGAAACCCCGCGCCAGCTCCAGCGCGCGCGTGGCATCGAGTTGCGGCAACCGGTAGTCTGCCAGGATTATCTCGGGCGGGGATGATTTGAGCGCCGCCAGGTAGTCCTGCTCGGTGTCAACTCGCTGCCAATCCGGCTCGAAGTTGCTACGCCGCAGCTCATGCACCATCAGATCGGCATCCTGGGGACTATCCTCGAGAATCAGTACACGCACGCTGACGGGCAAATTGGCGCTCCTTCAGGGACGGCAGTCGGCGACGGCAAACGCATCGTTGACCCACTCGAGCAGATCCCATTTGGTCAGGTGGCGCGTCTCAGAGAACTGGAAGCCCCGGTCCGCCGCGGCCGCGCGCTTTTCGTAGTAGCCGGCCAGCACCCGTACGCGGCTGGCGGGCCGAGCCGCGGCCAGTTTCTTGGCGAGCTCTTCGCGATCTTCCTGGTATTCCCCGGCGTTGGCGATGATCAGCGGCATCGGACCTTGATACAATTCCGCCAAAAGCAAACCTTCCTCGGAATCGCCCGCTTGCATCAGATGGTACCCATGCCGCTCCAGATGCAGATGCAGGATGCGCCTTACTTCCGGGTTGGGTTCGATCAGGAGAACCATGGGCTTCTGGGGCAAGGGCAGCGGCGCGCCGCCTGCGGCTGCCTGTACCCGCGGAAGATAGATATCGAACGTGACGGCTCTATCGCGCTCCATCCGCGCCGTCAGGATTCCCCCCAGCTTCTTCACGGCCAGGCACGCGATAGGCAGATCGTCCGCTTCATCCGACCAGCAGGGCTCGAAGATTCGCTCGATGGCCGCGGCGTCTTCCTGAGCGCTGGTGTAGGTGATCCGAATGAGAATGGAGTGGCTGGCTGGACCCTGCCCGGCGTCGGCCAGTTCCAGAGTCACTTCGCTAGCCGGCGTCCTCCGGCGGCGGGCATGCAAAAGGAGACTGATCAGGGAGCGGGTCAATTGCCAGGGATCTGCCTGGGCCCACGCTGGATCGGCCCCCAGCCTCAGCGTGAAGCCGCCGGGAAGGATCTTCCAGCCGTTCTCGAGGCTGGTTAGAATCTCACGCACCGCGACTCGGCTGATCTGCATTTCCGGAGACTCGAGTAGAGACCTAAGCCGATAGGTGACCGAAAGGGCGTCCATGGCGGCCCGGCCGATCGCCTCCGCGCTCTCGCGCAGTGGGCTATCGAGAGGCAAACCGTCCAGCAGGCGGGCGCTGTCGTTGGCTAGCAGCTTGGGCTCGGGGAGATGCCGAAGAATCCCATCGGCCAGCCGCAGCAGCGCTTTCTGCTTTTGATCCTGCCGCGATTGCTCTTCCTCGAACTGGCTGAGAGTCGCGTCGGTGAACGCAATAACCGCGCCTTCTACCTGCCCATGGCTCCAGCGAGGCGCCACGCTGCCTTCGATGGCAAAGCGGCGGGCGTTCCCATTCAGCCAGACGCCGGCAGGAAAACGGATGGTTTCGCCTTGCAGCATGGCCACCGGCGCGAAATCTTCCAAAGTTTTTCCCGTATGCCGGTAAAAAAGCCGCAACACGTCGCCGCAGCCGCGCCCTAACGCGTCTTTTGCACTCCATCCCGTGAGTTTTTCGGCCTGTGGATTCAAATATCGGATCTTACCCGACTGATCGGTGACCAGCACCGCGTATGGCACCGACGTGAAGTTGGCCGCGGCCCAATCCCGTTCGGCGCGCAGTTCTTTTTCGAAGCGGTGTTTTGAGACGGCTACCTCCACGGCGCCGCGCAAACTAGCCGAGGCGATCGGTTTTTTGACATAGCCGAAAGCCTGAGTCTCGGCGGCGCGGGCCAGTGTGGCGCGGTCTTCATAAGCGGTGAGATAAACCACCGGGACATTCAGCTCCCGCCGGACCTCTGCGGCCACCTGAATTCCATCCGCGTTGCCTTTTATACGGATATCCATGAGCACCAGGTCGGGTGAGGTCTTCCGAATCACTTCCAGCGCTTGAGGGCCCGAATCCGCGATGCCGGTTACGGCGTAACCCGCCGAGGTGAGGCGTCCCTGGAGATCGGCCGCGATAAGTCCCTCGTCTTCCACGATCACGATTTTGTACTTCGACCGGTCCTTAGTCGAAGAAGAAACCATATAGGCACCCTCCTCCTGGTGGTGGCAGCAGTAACAAAGCTATACACGCTTGAATTGTCTCGTTAGTGGAGCCGGGTTCGATTTTATCTCCGGGGAAAGTGGGTTGGAAAGCCCAATGTGCGCTGTGGGTTGCGAGCCGGGTTAAAAACAGTTTGGACATGTGAATCCAGCACCTTAGCGCGCTGAAATGTCTATGAACGCGCTTTGGTCTGAAACCTGCAGACATCTTGGAATGGACTAGTGTGTCCCCCATGACCCCCAAATCGATTCTGCTAATAGAAGACAATCCCAGTGACGTCGATCTCACTAGGCGCGCGTTAGAAAAGGGCCACATCGCAAACCAGTTGGTTGTGGTGGAAGACGGACAGGATGCGCTGGACTATCTAAACGCCACGGAATCGCCGGTGTTGCCGGCTCTCACGCTGTTGGATCTCAAGCTACCGCGAGTTCCGGGGTTGGACGTGCTGCGCTGGATCCGGCGAGACCCGCGGCTGAAGCGGCTGCCGGTGGTGGTTCTCACCTCATCGAACGAAGAACAGGATGTCCTGACCAGCTACGATCTGGGAGTAAATAGCTATATCCGGAAGCCCGTTGATTTCGATCAATTCGTCCGTTCCGTGGAACACCTGGGCTTGTACTGGCTGGTTTTGAACGAGACGCCTTTCCGGGCGGCCAGCGGATGAGTGAAGAACTGCGCCTGCTCCAAGTGGAGGACTCGGAAAGCGACGCCAGGCTGATTGTCCGGCGGCTGGAGAGCGCCGGGTACGATGTACAAGCCGAACGAGTGGATAATGCAGGCGAGCTTCGGTCCGCGCTGGCGCGGCAGGCGTGGGACGTGATTATCTCGGACCATCAACTTCCGCAATTCGACGCTTCCGCCGCGCTCGAGGTGCTGCAGGAATCCGGCCTGGATTTACCTTTCATCGTAGTTTCCGGAACCATCGGCGAAGAAATCGCCGTGGCGATGATGAAGGCCGGCGCGCATGACTACTTGCTGAAAGAAAACCTGGCGCGCCTGGCCCCGGTTGTGGGGCGAGAGATCCGCGAAGCGCGCATGCGCCGGGACGGCAAACATACCGAAAGGGCTTTGCACGAGAAAGAGACGCTGCTCCGGGAGATCCATCATCGCGTCAAAAACAACATGCAGGTTGTTTCGAGTTTACTGGGGCTTCAGGCGCGAGCTGTTTCGAATGAGGAAACCCGGAGAATGCTGCAGGACACCCGCGACCGAATCCAATCCATCGCTTTGTTGCATGAAATATTGTACGAATCCGGGGAGTTGGCGGCCGTGGATTTCCCCAAATATATTCTGCAAATGACGGATTATCTGGTCCGCTCTTATAGGGCTGACCAAAGGCGAATTCAGATTCAAGCCGACATCCAGCGTGTAGGTCTGGACTTAGACGCGGCGCTGCCATGCGGCCTGCTGGTGCATGAAGTGGTGACGAATGCCCTGAAACACGCATTTCCGGAAGGGCGCGCGGGAGAAGTTCGAATCGTCCTGCGCCGCCAGCCGGCCGGCACGGTGGGGCTGGAGCTTTCCGATGACGGCGTTGGGCTGCCTGAGGGCTTGGATTGGACCTCCGCGCGCTCGCTGGGTTTGCGATTGATCCGGGAATTGGCGAACCAGTTGTCCGCGACGCTGCATATCGAATCCGCTGGCGGGACCAAAGTGCGGCTGACGATTCCGATCGGGCAGGGGCAAACCTGATGCGAGACCACCCGGTCAAGCGCTCCGCGGCACGCGGATACCTGATAGCGTTGGTAGCCGTATTGGCAGCCACGGCCTGCGTTCTAGCGATCGCCCCGGTAATTGGTCTACGGCTGCTGCCCTTTACGTTGGCGGTAATTGTAGCAGCGCGGTTCGGGGGCAGAGGGCCGGGCCTGGCAGCGACTGCTTCGGGTTTGCCGGCCTTCTTGTGCGTGCTCATCGCCACTGGTACCGACTTTATCCGGTCCCCCAACGCGGATGCGATCGGCATGGTGACTTTTCTGCTGGCAGGCACGGCGATCAGCCTGCTGACGGGGCAACTGCGCGGAGCGCTCGTACTCGTCACCAGTTCCGAACAGGCCTTGAGGCGCAAAACCGAGCTGTTGGAGCTTTCGCACGATGCCATCATCGTGGCCGACGGATCCGGTGTTATCACCGGATGGAATGGCGGCGCGGTTACGCTGTACGGTTGGAAGGAAAGCGAGGCCGTCGGCCAAGTCATCGATCAACTGCTTGAGACCGAGTCGAACCCTGAAACCAGCCAAATGAAGGACGTGTTGTCGCGTAAGGGCCGTTGGGACGGCGAGCTGCGGCACACGCGCTCGGACGGAACCCGGGTGCTGGTGGAGAGCTGTCAGGTTCTGGTACACGGCCCGATGGGCGGGCCCGCCGGCATTCTCGAAATTAATCGCGATATCACGCGCCGAAAACAAGCCGAGGAGTCTCTGCAGCGCAGCGAGCAGGCCACTCGGGCGTTGATTGAATCCGCTTCTCAGGGCATCGTCGGTGTTGACTCGGAAGGCCACATGGTGATTGTGAACGCCATGACTGAACGTCTGTTCGGCTACCGGCGGGAGGAACTGTTGGGCCAGCCTTTCGAACTGCTGGTGCCGGCCAACCCTCGAACCCGGCCCATGGCATTAGCCGTGGAATCACAAGCCCGGCGCAAGGATGGCTCTCAGTTCGCGGTGGAAATCAGCCTGGGGACTGCCGAGACGGCGCATGGGCGGCTATCGGTGAACTTCATTACAGACATTACGGCGCGAAGCCAAGCCGAGGCGGCGCTTGTCGAGGCGTCCGAACACCGGAGAATGGCGCTACAGGCCGGAGGGTTGGGGGCCTGGGACTACCGGTTCGAGAGCGGTGAAATCCTCTGGGACGAACGCTGCCGGGACATGTTTGGTACTGCGGCAGGCTCGGAGACGACTTATGAGAAGGCCCTGGCCTGTGTTCACAGGGAGGACCGTCGCACTGTGGATCGGGCCATGGACCAGGCGCTCCACCGGGTCCGGGACGGAGCTTACCACGAAGAGTTCCGGGTGGTCTGGCCGGATGGGTCGGTCCACTGGATTGCGTCACACGGCCAGGTGTATTTCGAAGGAGAAGGCAGCCAGCGCCGCGCGGCGCGCTTTGTCGGCGTCAACTTCGACATCACCGAGCGCAAGCGGGTGCAGGCGGATATCCTGCGCCTCAATTCCGAGCTGGAGCAACGAGTTCTCGATCGCACTGGCCAGCTGGAAGCTTCCAACCGGGAGCTGGAGGCGTTCGCCTATTCGGTATCCCACGATCTGCGCGCGCCGTTGCGCGGCATCAATGGATGGAGCCAGGCGCTGGAGGAGGAGTACGGCAGCCGGCTGGATCAGCCAGGCCGTGGCTATCTCGATCGGGTGCGCTCGGAAACGCGGCGCATGGGGCTACTGATTGACGACCTGTTGAAGCTCTCGCGCGTTACGCGCGCTGAAATGCAAATCGAGCCCGTGGATTTGACCTCGCTCGCGCACCACATCGCGGTCCGGTTGCAGGAAGCCGAGCCTGCCCGCCGCATGGAATTTGTGATCCAATCCGGATTGGCGGCCAGTGGCGACCCCCGCCTGCTCGAAGTGGTGCTGACGAACCTGCTCAGCAACGCGGTCAAGTTCACAGGCCCCCGCCCGCAAGCCCGGATCGAATTTGGCCAGGAGCGCAGCGGTGGCGAACTGATCTTCCATGTCCGCGATAACGGAGTGGGGTTCAACATGGTCTACGCGGGTACGTTATTCGGGGCCTTCCAGCGTCTTCACAAACCCTCGGAATTCCCCGGGACCGGGATCGGCCTTGCCACCGTGCAGCGCGTGGTAGTCAGACATGGCGGCAGGGCCTGGGCTCACGCTCAGCAGGATAAAGGCGCCACCTTCTTCTTCACACTAGGTGGCCGGAGGAACGCCTAGGCAGCGGCTTTCGGCCGCGAGAGACCCCGGGTTCCGGATCGCGCTTCCGCGCGGCCCAGGAAGTTCTTCCATCTCTTCAACTGGCCGGGCGAATCGAAGCGGCGCCAGGCGCGTCGGAACTCCTTGGATTTTTGCTTGAGGCTGCGCTCGAGTTTGTGCTCCTGCGCGGCGTCTCCCCGCAGCAGCTCCAGCACGGTCTGGCAATCGCTTACCTTGCCAAGAGCGTCCTGGATGCCATGCAAAGCCTTCAGGTAACGATCCAGCGTGGGGCCATAGATCTCCCGAAACACTTCGAGAGAGTAGCGAAATCGTTTGGTTTCGATTCGAAACCGGTGCAGGGAGCGGGGCGATCGTTTGTGGTCCGCGGCTTTGCGGCCGGCTTCGAAATACTTCTCGGCGAGCGAGGGCAGAACCGCTCCCGCGTTTACTGCAGCGTCCTGGGTAATGCCCCACTTCATACGAGCCTAAGCGAGAGGCCGGTGCGCCACTTGGCGGAGAAATCGCGAGCGCTCCAGCGCCGGACCATTTCCGCGAACTGGCGCTGGTAACCGGAGCGTTCTTTTTCCAGGCGCTTGCGGTGCCCGGGTTCCGATTCGCCTAGAAATTCCAGCGTGATGTCGCGATTGCGGATGTCGGATGTGAGCTGCATCATGCGCCGCAGCATCCGGCGGATCTTTTTCACTTCCCACTTGGGAAAGAAATCCACAAAGAGCCGCAGGCCTTGCGTGAAGCGGCGGATGCTGACCCGCAGGTCATGAATCTCCTTCGGGCCGGGCCGTTTGGCGGCGCGGTGGATCTGAAACGCCAGGGTGGTGAGCAGATGATTCATTTGCTCGACGGCATAATCGTGAATCGGCGTGCCGGTCTTCAAGATTTCACCCGCGTCAAGGTAAGGGAAGTCTGGTAAGTTTCTCGGAACACGTCGGCGACGCGCTCCACCGCCCACATTTCAAGGTCCGTATCCGTAAGAGATTGCAGGGCCAGGTTCACGGTGCCGTTCTGAACCTGGATTCTGAGGTCGGCCACCCGCTGTTCGTGGCCGCGATCCAGGCTGTCCGCGATCCGCAGCAAGGGCGTCAGCATGGTGATGGCGCGCCGTACGTCCGGATCGAGCGTTTGGAACAGGGAATGCCGCAGTGCTGGCATAGCCTTCCTATGATAGCGACATAATAGCGCGATCATCTGGCGTTCGTTGTCGGTGAACCCGGGCAAGTCGGAATTGGCCACCAGATAATAGGAATGCTTGTGATGACCGGTATCGCTGACGTAGTGGCCTATGTCGTGCAGGTAGCCGGACGCTTCCAGCAGCTTGCCGAGAGCCGGCGGCAGACCATGCAGCGGCTGGAGGGATTCGAACAGCCGGTGGGCAATCTGCGACACCTTGCGCGCATGCGCCAGCTGCACTCCATAGCGGCGCGCCATCTGCTCCACCACGCGGCGCTGGTCGCGATTCAGCATGCTGAGTTCCCGGCCCACGCCGCGGGCAGCCAGGTCGGCTATAATTCCGTCGCGGACGCCGGCGGAAGAATAGTGAACGGCAGGCTGCTGAAACAGTTCGAGAGCCCTCAGCATGACCCCGGTTCCAGCCACGATCAGCTCTGCGCGTCGCGGCCCGAAGCCTTGTATTTTCCGGCGCTCGGCTAAGTTGAGCGAGCGAACCTTGCGGTAGAAAGTCCGAATCTGGGAGACGCCGGCCTTCAGCCGGTCCGCTTCATCGCGGCGCGAGCGGGTTACGCGATTGACGGCGCAAATGACGGCCGCGGCCGTGGCTGAAGTCGCGATCGCGCGGTCGAAGGGGCCGGTTCCGATGCGGCGCAGGGGCGTGGCGAGCTTCTCGTCGATGTACTCGTGCATCCGGTGCAACTCGAGCGGGGTGGCCGGATCGCTTTTCAGGAACACCTCGGATAGCCGGACCGAGCCGAGCGGCTTTGAAAATGCCTCCTCGATGACGCCGTGTTCGCTGAGAATGAGCTCGGCGCTGCCGCCTCCGATATCGATCATCAAGACCCGCTTGCCGGATTGCGGCCAGCGAGCCTGCACGCCCAAGTGAATCAACCGGGCTTCTTCCTGCCCGGAAATGATCTCCACCGGCGCCCCCAGAGCTTCGGCCGCGCGGGCCAGAAACTCGTCCTGGTTGCTGGCGTCGCGGACCGCGCTGGTGGCCACCGCGCGCACGGCGATGACGTCGTATTTGCGGTAGATTTGAGCCATTTTCGTCAGGGTTTCGGTGACGAACTCGATGGCCTCGCGCGAGATGCGGCCGCTCTGAAACACGCTGGCGCCGAGCCGGGTGACCTGCCGCTCGGCGGCTAGAATCTTGGTGGGGCCAGGTCCGGTTTCGGCCGCCAGCATGCGAACCGAGTTGCTGCCGATATCGATGGCTGCGTACCGCGACATTCGCTCCCATCTTATCGTGAGGATGCGTCCCGACATACAAGAGCTATAATGATCAGTTCGCCGGATCTATTTGCCTCCCATGCCTGTTCTGCTTCCTAATCGCCACCGCGGCAAGCTGATTGTGGTGGAGGGCATCGACGGTTCGGGAAAGTCGACGCAACTCTCGCTGCTCAGCCATTGGCTGCGTTCCCAGCGAATCGCGGTGTCCTTCAGCGAATGGAACTCCTCGCCGCTGGTGCGGGAAACCACGCGGCGCGGCAAGAAGAAGAACATGTTCACGCCGATTACCTTCAGCCTGATCCACGCCACGGATTTCGCCGACCGGCTGGAGCGCTACATTACGCCGCTGATCAAGGCCGGCGCGGTGGTTTGCGCGGACCGCTACGCCTACACCGCGTTTGCCCGCGACGTGGTCCGGGGCGTGGGCCGCAAATGGGTCCGGAATCTGTATCGATTCGCAACCCGGCCGAACCTGGCGTTCTATTTTCGCGTGCCGCTGGAGGTGGCCATCGGCCGCATTCTGGGAGGGCGCAACGCCATCAAATATTACGAAGCGGGGATGGATCTCGGGCTGAGCCGCAATGTGGAGGAGAGCTTCCGCATCTTCCAAGGCCGCATTCTGGAGGAATACGAAGCCATGATCCAGGAGGTTGGCTTTCACGTGATCGACGCCACCGGCTCCATCGAAACGCAGCAACAGCAGATGCGGCGACATCGTGATCGAGGAGCTAGGCGACAGCCTGCGCAACACGGTGCTGCGCGCCTCCCAAGGAGACATCGATGCTGCCCAAGCAGCCGCTCGAGTTCTATAGCGAGCCGCTGGCGGGCGTGGAACACGGGGAATTGCAGGGCAAGCTGATCGTGATCGAGGGCCCCGACTCGGTGGGCCGTTCCACGCAGGTGGCCCGGCTTAAGGCATGGCTCGAAGACCAGGGCCACGCGGTGATCGATACCGGTCTCGCGCGCGGAGCGCTGGCGGGGAAGGGAATCCAGCAGGCCAAGGAAGGCAACACGCTGGGCCCGGTTACCATGACGCTGTTCTATGCCACCGATTTTGCCGACCGGTTGGAGAACGAAATCATCCCGGCTCTGCGCGCGGGGTTCGTGGTGCTGACGGACCGCTATATCTTCTCGCTCATGGCGCGCGCCATAGCCCGCGGAGAGGATCGCGCGTGGATCGAGCGTGTGGCCAGTTTCGCGCTGGTCCCGCACGCGATTTACTACCTGCGCGCCGAGGTCCGCGATCTGCTGACGCGCGTGGTGCTGGGCCGCGGAGCGTTCGATTATTGGGAGAGCGGCATGGACATGCGCTTCGGCGTGGACATGCACGACAGCTTCATCCGCTATCAGACCCGGGTGATTCGCGCGCTGGATCGCATGGCCAGGCGCTACCAGTTCGTGGTTATCGATGCGGCCAAGAGCCCCGACCAGATTTTTCGGGAGCTGCAGCGGTCCATCGGGAAACTGGTTTAATGCGGGCCGATTAAACCGTAAACCAGGATCGCGAGAACCGCCGCCGTGAGCCCGGCGTAGACGCGGTCGCGTTCCAGCGCGAAGCCGGCCAATGCGAACGCGACGCGAGCCATGGGCGTCAGGATCAGGAGCAGCAGGCCGAGCTGGATGACGCCGCGGCAGTCGGATGGTCCGGCGGCATGCAGAATGCCGGACACGCTGCGAAACGATGCCTGCACGCTATGAAAAACGTGATAGTTGGCGGGATCGCCGCCATGCTGCGCCAAAAAGCATACGCCGCCCAGCAAGACCACCGTCGCCGACGACAATACACCGGTCCTGAGCAGAGTGCTGATGATCAGCTCCATGCGTTCGTCATTCCATGCGGCCATTTTCAGAGCCTCCCCCGGACGCCCGTCACGATCATCTCGATCGCCATGATCCCTACCACTCCAGCGAAGGTCCAGCGCAGCACTCGAACCCGCGCGGCCACCAGCTGGCGCGCGCCGACGAGGGATCCGGCCAGCACGCCCAGCATTACCGGCATCGCGATTCCCGGCTCGATATAGCCGCGGCTGAGGTAGATCCCGGCGCTGGCTGCGGCCGTCACGCCGATCATAAAGTTGCTGGTGGTAGCGGAGACTTTGAACGGGACGCGCATGGCCTGATCCATGGCGATCACCTTGAGCGCGCCCGAGCCTATGCCCAGGAGACCCGACAGCGTGCCGGCGCCGAACATCAGTCCGAAGCCGGTCTTCACATGCGTGACGTTGTAACGTTGCCGGCCTTGCAGGGTAGGGTACGTGCCATTCAATTTCAAACGGACCGCCAGCGGGTCCGGAGCGTCATCCTTGCGGTCGGCGGGTTGGGGCCGGCTGGATTGCCAGGCGGCGTGCAAAAGAACCAGACCGAAGATGATCGCCAGAACGGAAGTGGGAATCCGGGTAGCTAGAAAAGCGCCCAGCACAGCTCCGATGGTGGTTGCGATCTCCAGGAACATTCCAATGCGGATGTTAGAGTAGCCTTCCCTGACGAAGGCTGCCGCTGCGCCCGAAGACGTGGCGATAACGGATACCAGGCTGGCTCCGATGGCGTAGCGGAGGTCGACGCCCAGCAGCAGCGTGAGCGCGGGAGTCACGATCACGCCGCCGCCCAAACCTGTCAAAGCGCCCAAC
Source organism: Terriglobia bacterium (assembly GCA_963786745.1). Lineage (GTDB taxonomy): Bacteria > Acidobacteriota > Terriglobia > Bryobacterales > Bryobacteraceae > Palsa-89. The sequence continues at coordinate 480,941 of CAWBAE010000002.1, forward strand.
CCACCCGCCACCACCGAGATCGCAAAGACGAGAGGCGTAAACTCCAGGTTGGTCATCTCTACAAGGATAGCCACCACCCTGCTGCTCGAGTTGGCCACGGGATGGTAAGGCTAGCCTGATTGGATGTTCGGAAGCCTTGATTTGTGAAGCCGCTGATCCAACCAGTGGAAGGCCCGCTGATGAAAGAGCAGCCTGGCGCCGGCCTCACAATGCTCACCGGCTCCTTCGCTTCTCAGAAAGGTGAGAAACTCCTTTTCGCACGGGAGCATGTCATACACTTTCGGCGCCGTGATCCCGATGTCATCATCTTCGGCGGAGCACACCAGTGTGGGGCAACGGATTTGTTCCACTCTCCCGGCCAGCGAAAATTCGGCGGCCATTTCGAGGTACGCTTCGAGGGTCGACGCTCCATGCACCCAGAGGCCGCGCCGCAAAGCCCAGCCGGCGGTAGGTTGCTTAAGCCTGCTATACAGAATTCTACGGAGCAGCGCTCCGGAGATTCCGCGTAATTCCGGCAGGTTCCTGGCCATGAACCCCGGAATGCGCGCCTGGAAAATTTCCAGCAACGAAAACTGGCCCGGGTCCGCAACGCATGCCGCAATTCTCGGCTCTCCGCTACAGCCGCGCAAGGCGAGGTATCCGCCGAAGCTGAGGCCGATGATCCCGATCCGCTGGGCATCGACGGATGGCTGGCTTCGCAGCCAATCCACCACGGGACGGATGACGGATTCCCAGTCGGGACGAAACGGCAGCCCGTTTTCGATCAGCGCGGAGCCCTGGCCGGGTCCATCAAAGATCAAACAATGATAGCCGCGCCGCAGCGCAGCAGCCGCATTCCAGAAGTAGGATTCCTCGGCGGTGCTGTCGTAGCCCCCGTTCAAGATGAGCGTTGGGCGGGGGATGTTGTCACCGTCGGCACGCAGGAAATAGCCTGCGAGACCGGTTTCTTGGTATGGAATGCGGACCGGTTCGACGCTCGAATCCATGAGCGCGGCCGCCTGGATGAAGCTCTGCCGATGCAACTCGTAGGCGCGCCGTAACCCGCGGTCCAGCGGTTCGCCGAAAAGAAAGACATAAGCGGTGCGATAGTAGTTCGAGGCGCGCAGGAAAGCTTCCAGCGCGCTGACACGATGTCCCTGTTGCAGGCTGCGGTCGGCGTCCCCTCGGACCCGGTCGGCGAGTTCGATCCAGGCCGTGAACCAGCCCTGGAGATCGCGATCCCGTATGCGGCGAGCGGTGGTTAAGCACTCGGCGAGATCCGCGCCGCCATAAACGGCATGCCCCACGGTGCGGAGCAATTGCGCGTCGAAGAGTTCATCTCGAAAGAAGAGCCGCATCAATTGGCGTGTGCCAGGTGCGTTGGTGGGCCCTGAAGGATTTGAACCTTCGACCAACGGATTATGAGTCCGCTGCTCTAACCGCTGAGCTAAGGGCCCGTCAATGACTTACAGGCAACGGCCTCGCGCTTGTAGTGGAATTTGTAGTGGGTCCATACACAATTGCTTGGTCCATCATCCTCTCTGTCATTCTACCGTTCAAAGACTCAAGTCGTTCGAATGCTCGCTCGACGGCCTCGGAAGAGGGATGGACATACCGCTGTGAGATAGTGATGCTGCTGTGTCCAGCGATTCGCATGATTGTGAAAGCATCCACTCCAGCTTCTCCGAGTCGAGTAAGCATCGTATGCCGGAGACCGTGTATGACGAAATCCTTTGGCAGTTTCAGCAGCTCCCGCAACTTCTGGTGTTGGTGATCCAAGGACGTGCCTACGAATGGACGGTCCATCTTTCCTGGGAAGATCCACGGGGACTTTGAGTCCTTTGCACGATCTGCAAGCATCCCAGCGACCCTCGCGGTCAAGCTCACGGTCCGTCTTGCGTTCCTCGATTTACCATCCCTCACTTGGAGATAGCCGCACTTCGGTCCAGCAACGCTCTCGAAGTGAACATCGCGCCACTCAAGTGCGAGCGCTTCGCCTACGCGAAGACCAGTGTCTAGGATGAGTAGTGCTACATCATGCAACGGCTGAGATGCGGTTTCGAGATAAAGCCGTTCCTGATTGTGGGTTAATACGAACTCGCGGCTTCTCTCGCCGGACAACAACCGTATGCGTGGAACACGGTCAATCAGCTTCCACTCGTAGGCAAGCCTCAATAGCCTTCTTAGGGTGGCTAGACTACGATTGACCGTGGCTGGTGCCACATCTCGACGGCGCTTCTGGACGAAAGCTTCGATAGCCGCCTCGTCGATATCCGAAAGTCTGGAAGACGCGAGAGGTTCAAATTCCAACACGCGATCAAGCTTTTCCTCATAGAACGCCACGGTGCGGGGCTTCTCCTCACAATGAACTCTAACTGCATCCATGAATCGTGCTTTAAACTCACGTAGCCGGGGCGACGGTTTATGCTCGCGGATTCCAACTTCGCCTTTCGCAAGGGCAGTCTTGTGAGCAGCTTCCATTTGCTCTGCAACACGCTTGTTCGATTGCTTCGTGCTTTCCTGAATGCGCTCGCTTCTGAAAGTGAATCCGTACCACCACACACCTCCGCGCTTGTAAACTGCCATTGCTATGCACTCCTTTTCTTGGAATTTATCTTAGGCTGACGTCGTCTGCTTCTCGGTCTTCCGCCCAACTTTCCATTGGCCCGTGAGGCAGCAGCTTTCTTCTTGCTGCTCACCGCCCCCGCTTCGGCAGCGCGGCAGGCAGGGCATACGAGGTGTACTCCGTGGATCGGGCATTGTGGAATTAGCACGGACAGAGCATATCCGAACTAGATGGGTTTGTAAATAGTACGCGGTAGTACTCCATAGCACCGCCGCCGCTGCCCTGTCACGTTTGTCCCGTTGTCCCCCGTCTCCGCAGGGACGTCGGATGAACCCAATGCCCAGCGTTGTGACAGTGTGACATGGTGACAGGTGTGACAACTGGGACTGATGGAGATTGGGACTAATCGCATACATAGCGTTCATTCTCTACTCGTATGAGTTTGTCCCTAACGAGCGGGTCCAGCGCCCGGCCAAGTTCGTACGCGCTTACGTGTAGTCTCCGGTACAAGTCTCGTTTCTGTGATCCGGGATGGTCGTGCAGGAACGCCATCAATCGGTCCTCCAGGTTTCGTTGCTGGGAGACCTCCAAGCATGCCGCAATCGGTTCCGCGACGCGGGCGCAGTACTTGGCCACTTCCGCTCCGCTTTCGATGTCCTCGAAATGGATAAGGCCGTCTTTCCGGTTTGCCAGGATCGCATACAGCAGCCCAAGCTTGCGGGCGTGAGCGTCGGTTCGGGAGGTAGCCTCTGAATCGAAGTCGCGACGAGCTTTACCATAGAAATCGGTATAGAACTGGTCGGCCTTCGGTGAGAAGCGGTAGAAGCCATGACCGGCGTGAATGGCAGCGCCCACATCGAGAACCAAGTCTTCCCAAGGGCGCGTTTCCACCTGGGGAGGCGAAGGAAAGCATCGTAAACCGCATTGGTAAAGGGCTGGCTCGCCCACCACCAGCGACTTCGGCGTACAGGGAGAAAAGCCCTCCCATCCCGAGCTGCTCGACCGGCGCGCATGGTGGAGGCGAACACGCCCACCAGGCCGTAGTAATCCTTGGGAGTTTGTCTGCCTCCCCTTCAAAAAGCAGCCATCGGTTGAGAAATCCACCGCTCACGTCACGTTGGGTCAAAGACTGCTCGAACCAGGCGCGGGTGCTGGCTGCGAGCATGCACAGGAAAGGGTTTCGGACCTGGATAGGGTTGTTCTTCGTGTTGACTTCGAAAGCGTGAGGGCAGTTGAATAGTTCGGTCACCTTCGGTATCAGGTTCGCTACGACGCGCTGACCGCCCTTCGTCACCAAACTCCTGAACTCGTCTTCGACGCACAAGATGCGATGAGGCTCCGGGGATTCTTTCCGAACCATCGCCAAAGCGAGGCCCTCGGCAGATGCAAGCCCGTTCAACCGCTTGGGCAGGGGATCATACAGGATTTCCTTTGTCTCCTCGAACAAATCCAGAGCAAACTGATACGCGGTCGTCTTGCGAGCGTTCGCAGTTTTACCGACGAGCAAGCAGTAGAAGTTGGGATAGGTCCGGTGAGGAGAACATACCCACGCTTTTCGACCGATGAGACAGCCGATTGCGGCGATGAAGCTCGCAAGGTGGAAGACCTCTGGAGCTTCGGTGCAAGGCGATACTACGTCGCGATAACGACCGGTTAGACCGCGCCATGCAACGTCGTTCAGCTTCGCGAAGGCGGGAGCTGCCGGTACTGCCACGGCGCTCACCGTGCTCCTCCGGTCACCACTCGGTGTGATTCGAGAAACGCGATGAGATCCTCCTGCCGGTACCGCACCAGTCTTCCGACTTTCACGTACACTGGACCCTCTCCCTGTGCACGAAATTTCCGTAGCAAAGCGCAGGAGCATCCGATCATTTCGGCTGCCTCGTGCTCATCAAGATTCCTGGACATTCTATCCATTTACCCTCCTTATGAGGTATGCCCTCATATATATACACACGTGGGGATTCCGTATATATATTTGGGATAAGGATTGGATCAGCAGCCTATCCTAGGGCTGGATAGGAGCGTACAGCAGGAGCACTGCGAACACAGCGCTGCCATTACTACCCGGCGAGTGATCCAAAACCTATGGACTCACACGCTGTAGCGTGGCACACGGTGCACTTCAACCGAAATCACACCGTGCTAACTGCACTGGACCCGCAACGCCTACGGTCTTACTTGCGGGTTGTTTGTCGCCTCTCCGCTATTTGCGAAACTTCCGCGCTGTTGCCGGGAAGCTTACTGCGATTATAACTCAGGGTTCAATTTTTACAAGCTGTTTTAGCACTAAAATCGCGATTCGCTGAGAGATGAAATCGCAGGATTTCACTTGAATCGGCTGAAATGATTTATGCGTACGCTGAATTGACGGAGCCGCTTGTCGGGCTCGGGCTGAGATACCCCACAGCCGCCCGTAGCCGGTCCACGTCCCGCTGAAATGTCGTAAGGCCGATCTTACACCGAGCGCACAGGAGCCCTTGGACGTGGCCATCGGCGCTCCTGTCGATCCTGGCGATGCAGGTGTCATCGAAAACCACGCCACAAACGCCACAGCGGCCTTCCTGGGAGGCGATGAGGGCGTCGTAGGCTTCCTGGGTCAAGCCGGTTCGGCGAAGGCGTGCAGCTGTCCGTAGGCAGGGCTTGCACCAAGGCGTGCGGTGCCCGTTCCTGCGGCGTCTCCAGTCGTTAGCAAACCAGGATTCATCGCGGGCGAGGCCACAGCGCGTGCATTTAATCGGAGTTAAGTCTGTTATATTGTCCATAAACACCTATTTCTTTGTGTTACCCTTTCCTCAACCGACTACGAGCGTTTACAACACGGGGCATTTCGCGGTGCTGCACAATCAATCGGTTACCGAGGCGCATTTTGGCGCTCCGGACGAAGGCACGAGCGTGAGGGTCCGGGGCAGCGCCTTAGCCACGTCCACGAGTACCACAATCGATGGAAGTAGCCCTGGCATGAGCGATGGTGCCTGGCTGGGTCCGGCTTGGTGCTGAGAGATGGCGATTCGTGGTGGTAAGCACAGCCAGTGGATGATTTATGGTAAATTCAACTTGAACCTCGTCTCCTGACCGGTAGCCATGTCGTAAGAGAGAACCAATGAAGTAGAGCGGGTCGGGAGGCGGGTTCCGGTCTGCCACCGAAGTAGGATTCCCGTTACCAAGCGCTCTGCATCGCGTGATTCAGGCGGCATTTCTTACTTTCTTCCTTTCTGGCATCTTGGCGTGGCGAGGATCAGGCCGTGCTCTCAAAAAGGTGTAGCATCCACCCCAGAAGTAAGGAAAGAAGTTAGTATTATGATGTAATTAAATTATATGTATTTATAAACTAAAGGACTTAGGTGACCCTCTCCCGAGGACTTGTTCACTTCCTGGTACAGAGGAAAAGTAGCCGAGAAGTTTGGCCATCCCGTCAGTTTTCGGGAAACTCTCGGTGGATTACCAGCGTCATCGGCCTACCACCCGTGCTGTCAAGGGTCTTCATTCGAATGATCCCAGACTCTAAAAGAGTCTCAAAGCATTGCTTACGGGTCTTCGGATCGAGGTTCTTGAACCTCTCAGTCAGAACAGTCTTTGGGATACCTCTCTCCCCTGCTTCCTTCACTAGGCCCTCCATTCGTTCGCGGAGATGGCCTGCTCCCGTCATGCCGGTTCGGAATTGCTCCAAGAGAGTCTTCTCCAGCTCTGCGGCTTTCAAGATTGCACGTTCCCACGCTTTTGGAGAGACCCTCAACGTGCCTGACATCGATGCTTCGTAGATGACAGCCAGTTTCAGGATGTGCACGCGGTGGCGTGAGAAAAACGTCCTCCCCATATCCAAAGACGCACTCTCGAATCTCATGCCGGACGCCTGGTACCACTGGTCATACTCTAGATCGAAGCCGTCAAAAAACTGTGCGGTGCCCCTCAGCCCTCCGATTTGCTTGAGCCTGTCTGCTAGAGCGGGCAAGTGCGTATCCATCACATGAACACCCAGCGGCCGATGAGGGACTGGCAAGTCTCATGAGCGACGGCTAAGGGCGGGCAGCGGCCCAGCGGTGAGGCAGCAACTCATCGAGCTGCTGAATCGAGCACTCGCCAACGCGCGACAGCACATCCTGGAACCAGGCGAACGGATCTACTTTGGCCAGTTCGCACGAGGCCACGAAGCTGCGCAGCACCGCCATCGTTTTGCCTCCTCGATCGCTTCCCACGAAGGTCCAGTTGTTGCGCCCCACCGCGATGCCGCGCAGGCTCCGCTCAGTATGGTTGTTGTCGATTGACAGATCGCCATCTTCCAGGTAGCGCGTCAACGCGGTCCAGTTCTTCAGCGCGTAGGCGACCGCTTGGCCGGCTTCGCTCTTGGGCAACACTTCTTCGCGAATCTTCTTTAGATATTCGTGCAATCTCTCCAGCACTGGCTTGGACGCATGCTCGCGCAACAGGCACAAATCCTCGCCCACGATACCAGACCGCCGCGCGCGTTTCTCCACCTTATATAGGTTCGCGATGTAGGCCAGCACCGCGCCCATCCGCGCCGAATCGGTATCCAGCGCCCTATGGAAGTGACGCCTCGTGTGGGCCCAACAGGCCACCTCCACCAAGCCGCGTTCGGGATTAGTGAAAAAGCTGTCGTAAGCCACATAGGCATCGGCCTGCAGATATCCGCGATACGCTTTCAGAAATGTTTCCGGCCCCGCGCGTTCTCGTGTCGGGGTGTAATCGAATACCGCCGCGGGATGTTCGCGATCCCCGATGTACGGCCAGAATCGCCCCCTTCGCGTCGCCCGCTTCAATTTGCGGTCCAGCACTTTCACCGGTGTATCGTCAGTCCCCACCACCTTCGAACTCAGCACGAACTGCTTCAAGCGAACATACAGAGGGTCGAGCAGCTGGGCCGATTGCCGCATCCAGCCGCCCATGGTCTGGTCCGGAATCTCCACGCCGAAGCGGCTGAAGATTTTCGCTTGCCGGTGCACGGGCAGGTGGTCGGCTATTTTGCTGACGATCACCTGTGCCAGTAGCGATGCGCCGGCCACGCTCTTCTCGATGGGCTGCGGCGGCTTGCCCGCCGTCTTCACCGTGCATGCGCACGCGTATTTCTTGCAGACATCCTCGATCACTAGCAACTGCGCCGGAATGTATTCGTAGCGCTCGCTGGTTTCTTCTCCCATCGGCCGCAGGTCTTGGTTGCATGCGGCGCAGTGTTTTTCTTCTTCCGCCAAATCGTGCTCGATCCGTTCGCGTTTCAAGTGTGAGGGCAGCGTGCGGCGTCCTCGCCGGCGAGTTTCGTCTTGGTCCGCACTGCTGTTGGAAGTCGAGCCTGGCGGCACATCGTCGTCCTTTTGCGTTTCCGTGGCGGCTTCAGACTCAGCAGCGTTGAGCTCCTGCACGAATAATCGCAACTGATCGACGCTCAACTGTTCGCTGTGAGTGCCGCTTTTGGCCGAAAGCAACTGGCTCAACAGCCGCTGTGTCTTGTCCAGTTGCGTGGTCAGATCCACCAGCATCTGCTGCAAGATCTCTGGATCTTTCGGCAAGCTGTTGCGGTCCACCGGCACTACCGGAATTATAGGGCGAACGCTGCTTCAGGCCAAGGATAAAATGTATCCCCAGCCAATCTTTATGCGGCTTCCGGGCTCGCGCGCCGATAGCGCTTCCGGCGCTTGGCAGTGCTCAGATCGATGCCGCTCAGCAGCGCGCCCAACTCCTGCGCCGTTATCTCGCGCCGCGCTTCGTCTTCTTCCCCGAACGGCATCGCGTAGGTGCCCTCCTCCAGCCGCTTGGCCCACACCGCGAATCCGTCGCGATCCCAATACAAAATCTTCACCCGATCCTTGCGCCGGTTCGCGAACACGAACAGATGCCCGGCAAACGCATCCAGCTTCATCGCGCCGGTGACCAACGCGTGGAGCCCGTCGAAGCTCCGCCGCATGTCGCACGGCGAGGTGCACAAGTACACTCGAACACTCGCCGGCAGGTGGATCACGCTGGTTCCCGCAGCACCGCCAGCACCAGCTTGAGCGTCGCGGCATCGGACGGAATCCGAAGCCGGTCGCCGCTGGCCAGCATCAGTTCGATGGGTGCTGCTGTTTCCTCTCCGGGCTTGCTCTCCACCAGCGCGAAGCGAACGGGTGTGTTCTGTTTCCGCAGCCTCGCACGCCACCCGTAGAAGGCGGACTCCTTCAGTCCTCGCTCACCACAATAGGCGCGGATCGTCTGGCCGCTGCTTTCCTGCTCCGCGATTCGCTGGCGCCACAGCTCGCGCCGTTGCTCTTGTTTGGTGCTCACCTCTCCACTATGTGCCGCATTCCGTGGCTGGAATAGTGGGGTTCATGTGATGCTTACGCAAGTGCCGAGGATCGGGTGCCAACGGCTTGGATATAAACCTCGATGCTGGGACCCGTTCAATGATCCATCGGGGAATGAAACCGCCGGTCGAGTCAGACGCGGAGAGGTGATCAAAGAACCACGTTTCCGCTGTGAGGGCGACTATATTAGTACGAGGCGCGTTGTGGAACTCGATAGGCGGCGTATCGGTCCCCTGGCGTTTCACACGGAATCTTATCGTCGCTGGCGCTACGAAGTTGTCGTAACTATTGGTGAGCCACTGCTTCACTCCGTCGAATGCGGGAGATCCTAGTTTCTTCATCACATACGAGAACTCCTCCCAGATGTAGAACTTCGAGCCTGTGTGATCCGCGTCGGTACCCTCGCCCGACATCAACTGGTAGAACGCCTCTTTTGATCCCCAGTCGGTATTGTCGATCAGATTCTCGATCTTCGCTGCGTCGATTACCTTCGTCGCCACACTCCTCGCGGTATTCTTGCCTCCGCCGGAGCTGGCGAGGACCGCAATCCACAGGTCGAATGACACCTTGTAGCCGCCCCAGTCGATTGTTACCTGGGATCGATTCAACAATGACGCCGCAAGCTGAATCGCAAATAGCTCGTGAACCTCACGGGGCAGTTCGTAGACATCCGCCCACGAGGCGTAGTCTTCGATGAAATCGGTAGTTATGTCCGCACACCCAACTCGCGCTGGCCTCGAAGGAGCAACGACTGCTTGGGCAGGCGCAACGAGTGGAGGGACCGCAGGAGCGATAATTCTAGGCTTGGCGAGTACAACCAGGTTGGATTCAGCAGGCCGCTCCCCGCTACGAGCCGGATTCGCCGCGTGATTTGTTGTCGCACGGCTCGATTGCGCAGGGACTTGCTGAACCCAGGCCGCTACGCCGTCCGAAACTTCTAAGTCGTCCGGCTGGGATTCTTCGGAATCCGCATAAGCTCCGTCAAAGACGATGCAGTTCTCGGGATGATTCTCGAAGTCATATCGCACAGACGGCAGGACCACGCCTGGACCGGGAGTTTGGTTGATGGAGGAGAGTTGGCTGCTACTAAGACCGGGGCTGTTTGAGGGATTCATCGTTCGGTTTCTCCGTAAGATTTGTTGGAAGGATAGATTCTTCGCGGCGGATGTGAACAGCACTTCCGTTTTCGTATCGTACTGTCACAGCACCGTAAAAGTGCTCACGCGCCAGACGGTCCATGTAATCTCGGACCGAAGGGTTAGTGTCACGACGAGTAGTGGAGTTAGTCATTACCTACACCCAAGTGTGTTCGCGGCGGGAAGCGAGTGGACTACCGTTGGGCAGTAATGGTTCAAGCTACGGTCGAGAGCACGAAAGAGTTGTCTGCCAGAGCGAAGTACGGCTAGAGAGACATCCCGTGAAGAAGTAAGTTGGAGCATAACTCGACCTTTCAAGAACATTCTTGTTGACATACAGGGTAGGAGCCGGTAGGATTAAGTCAGTTCCTGCCAAGTGCTCACGGAGCCGATTTACGTTTGGCGAGTCCGCACTATCTTTTCATAGTAACACATTTCCACTTACTAAGTCAAGCGTTTTCCATTAAATCCCCTTAATATTCCTCGCATATTCCTTCTGTGCGGCGTAAATTCGGGCGATAGCTGCGCCTCGATGCAGGTAAGCTGCGTACCAGGCATTTTTCGTAAAGGACTTATTGCCAAACGGACTAACTCCGCTGTCGATAGTTAGAAACGTGCTAGGCTTAGCTCATGCTCAAGCAAGTGGTTCGTTGCAGCTGACCTGCGAGTCCACGAGGTACACTAGCTACTGGACAAAAAACCGCTTGTAAATGGAAGCGTCACGTTCACCTGTCCCTCCAAGCGGACGGACGGCAGTTATCGGATCGAGAACGTCGGCACTTGGCACACGAAGAACTGAGTAATCGCGCCGGGTCTGCGTATGCAGCCGAACCTACGCGGTAGCCACAAGAGCACAAATGCAACATCATCACCACCCCGACATTGACGAAACTTTTCATTCCAAACGTGTGGATTCGCATTTCATTTTGGTAGTCAATTCCGACAACTACGTGATGGCTGAGTATAGTCGAGGGACCGGGAAGACTACCTGGCAGCGCGTCGTCAACGTTGCCCAGCGAGAGCGCGTTGAAAAGTGGTTGGCGAAGAACTACCCAACGGAGCCCGTAGCTCCAGCTGAGGCGGTTCCAGCCGTGCGCGTTGTCAAACGCACCGCCAAGAAGTAGCTTTAACATCCGTTCGCACTTCACACGAAAAGCCGGGACCGCAAGATAGGCGATCCGGGCCGCCCACAACCGCACGTTTCTTTCGCACCGAGCGCGCCGAGCGCAACACCGGCAGGAATCGCGGCTGCCGCCAAGACACACCAAAGCCGCTGAAGGTCTTCAAAGGTTTTAGCCGCACGGGAAACTAATTCCCCTCGAACAGGTCCTTCACAGGTGTCCTGAGCGCGTTTGCAACTCTGACAGTGCGTCGCCCGGATTCCTTCCGTTCCATTCAGAAACGCCGCTGGAAGGCGCACATTCGATTCACACCGCTCGATGCTCCAGGCGAAAGTATTTGTGCTCCATTTCCTCGGGCCAATCGATGTTCAATTCCGGCATGTTCGCGTGAGCCACCGTCTTCCATCCGAGCTTGAGGCGCAGTCCGTCTCGCCGATTTTGGATTTGCCGATACGCTTTGAAGTAATAATCGGAGTTCCACACCTCGGGTTCCCAGTAGAGATCCCACTCGCGATGGGAGATCCTTGCCAGGACTAGCTTCACATAACCGGTCATATGGTCGATTTGCTCTTCCTCGGGGCTTGGGCACAACGTCTTAGTCTTGTTCCACCACGAATGAGGAACGTCTAACCCCAGAGCGTAGCCCTCCTTACCGTCGGGTCTCATAAAGAGATAGACATCTTGATGGGCGGAGAAAAGACCTTCTTGGATAAGCCGCTGCGAATCATCGCGGGCGAGTTGTACCGGCCTCATACTCCATTGGTAGTCAACCTCCCCAGAAAACACCTTGTTGTGGTTCCAGAATATCAGTGTGCGCGCGAAATCTTGGGAGACGTGTAGCACAGTAAAAAACAGCCCGTCACGCAGAACATGGTGCTCCCCAAAGGGCAATTGCTTGGCCGATTCGAGTATGGACCTCCACTCCTCCACCGTGTCGATCAGTCTGAAATCCTTCAGGATTTGATACCAGTCAGGCAGAACTTGCACATAGTGGGGGACTAATCTTTTCGGCTTCTTGCTCTCGTGCCAGAACACGAGGATGAATAACACGAACGTCATCGATACACCGAGCACGAGGCTTTGTCGTATCGAGAAGCCTCCGATGAAAAGAAACAGCAGACACCAAAGCGCCGCGACCAAACCTTTCCGCCAGTCGGTCACGCCCGCATGGCTCCTTCCCCCAAACGTTTAACCCGTAATCTCATTCGGTGGTGCCCGTAATCGCATTACGGCACATTTGGGGAGGAACTTTAGCCTCCCTGGATGCCTAGCCTCAGAAAGGATTTCGGACACCGGCTACGCGAGATCCGGCTTGAGCGGAAGCTCAGCCAGGAAAGATTCGCGGAGTTCGTAGGCATCTCAGTGGACTTCCTGAGCCTAGTCGAACGCGGCATCAACGCTCCGTCGTTCGAGACCATCGAACACATGGCGAAGCGGCTGAGAGTGCCGGTGAGGGCGCTGTTTGATTTCCGCGAGTCGGAACGAAGTCGGGTACCGCGCCCGAAGTAGCGACTGCATCCGGCCAACTAAATCCCTTGCCTCGGCTCGCGAGGAACACCTGTAAACCACGGTACTATACGGACTTTCATAGATTAAGCCGATGACAAAAGAGGCAGTTCGTACGGAACAGGAGGGAATAATGCCGATTTCAAAAAAAGACCAAAATCAGCGGATCATCTGCATTCTCACGTTCACCGCTCTGCTGGGTGTATCATCGGTCGATGCACGCGCTGAGAGTTTCGTTGCGCCAGCCAGCGGCACGTTGTACATAAGTTGTGTCGGTGGGAGTGCCGGAGCCGTGAGCCAGTTTGGGACGGGGACTTCGCCTACCAACTTTGTTCCGTACCTCAGTTCGCTCCCGGAATCGTGCCCCACCGCTCAGGTATCTCTTGGGGCGGTGACGGCTGGACAAACAGTTCCGTTCGGTATCGAAACACTATGGGGGGGACAAACCTATTGGGCGTTTTCAACTGGCACGGACGAGGCATCTATCGTGTCGTTTAATGACTTGAACGACAGCTTGGGAATGGGCGGGAATATCCTCCAACAGACGGGTACCAACACTTGGGTGATGCACCTGAATGATGCTGCTCATTACACCATCAGCCAAGACGAGGCAAACAACATTTTGATCCAACTGCAAATATCTTCAGCCCAAACTGCCGCACCGACGGGCGGAGTTTTCGTAGCACCATCCACAGGAACTCTCTACCTCCAGTGTGTTGGAGGCAGCGCCGGTGCTGTGAGTCAGTTCGGTATCGGCAGTTCTCCGAGCACGTTCGTGTCGTATCTGACTTCACTACCCCAATCGTGTCCCACCTCGGTAGTTGCTGCGCGTAACGTTACGGCCGGACAGACGATCCCTTTCGGTATTGAGACGTTGTGGCAGGGGCAGACGTATTGGGCTTTTTCCACAAGCACCGATCAGGGGTCCATCGTGTCGTTCACTGATCTGAACAACAGTCTTGGGATGGGTGGTAGTGTCATTCAATCCACAGGACCAAATACTTGGGTACTCCATTTGAACGACGCTGCTCATTACACGATTAGCAGCAACGAAGCGAACAACATCCTTATTCAGGTAACCCTACAAGCTTCCGCCGGAGTACCATCACCAACTATCACCGCCGTTGGGAATGCCGCGAGTTATCAGCCCGGAATCTCACCGGGATCACTAGCCACACTTTACGGAACGAACCTCTCATCCGTCGTGGGTGTCGCATTTCCCGGCGGTGCGGCTTCATACCAGGGTGTCTCGGTAACCGTGGGAGATCTTCCAGCGCCGTTATTCGCTGTTGCCAATGTGAACGGCTCGGAACAAATAAACTTTCAGGTTCCGACAGAACTCATCGCTCCCAATACGGTTCCGGTTGAAGTCAACAACAACGGCTCGATGGGCACGTTAAACATTCCTCTGGCGATAGTCCAACCAGGGATTTTCGAGTACGTGCCTACGGGCAGCTCGATACTCTATGCTGCTATCGTGAAACCGGATGGTTCGGTCATGGGTCCTACGAACCCAGCATCTCGCGGTTCGACTGTCGCGATGTTCCTCACCGGCCTTGGTCCTACAACCCCGTTTCTCGTAACTGGACAAATAGGTCCGGTTCCACCGGCAACAACGGTTTATCAACCGGTTGTGGTGGGTTTGAATAACGACGGGATTTCTGCTGTGTTTAGCGGTATTGCACCATACTTCGTAGGTTTGAACCAGGTGAACTTCACAATACCCGCAAACGCTCCGGTTGGTTCGAGCATCCCCTTCAGCGTGAGTGTAGACGGTGTGTCAAGTCAAAACTCGACAATCGCTGTACAGTGAGATGACGATTTATGGCAACGCGTACGCTTTCACTGGAACCGGATGGCTTCGGGTGCTGCGGCTCAGTGGCAGGGTTCAAGATCCGGTGTTTCAGCCGTCCAGGAGTCTGGCCTTTCTGAGAACTGGATATTCAACACCATCGAAAGCAATCTACGCCAAGCAGTATTCGGCAGAGTGCGGTGTGGTGTCACGGTTTCGAAGGAACGATGATCTTTGTACCCGTCACGTTCGGTTTGGAGATTTAGCTCGTTTTCTAATTTTTTGACCCGCCACACAGTGAGATAGCGCCCGCTGCTGGCCTCCCCACCTCCTGCAATGAATCGACCCCGCCCCCCGGCATCGCAGGAGTCCCGGCGATGGGTCCCATATTTTCACTCGCGCTTGGCTGCTTTGCCTTGACGCTCACGAGCCAGACGTTCTGCAGTTCGCTTCATCGCGGCTGCTGTGGCTGCGATTTTCGCACGAGCCGAACGCTGCTCGGGTGTCATCGTGACTAAGCTGCGCTTACCGCCGATCTTGCCACCCTTACGGCCGATCTGTCGCATCGCTTCGGAGATGAGTTTCTTGCTCAGCATACGCCCATCTTAATCGGTTTAGATGTACTAGGTGAAGATTGCCTCAAGATAGATCTTGCACCTAAAGCGGTATAGATGTATTCTGAGTGTGTTCTGGTGTTCGATAAGTAAAAGGAAGCGAACATTAGAAATCGGGACCGCGACAAGTTCTAGCTTGCCACGATCCCTAAACACCGCGAAAACGGAGGGCTTTCACGATGTCTTACATCGACTCCC
>CAWBAE010000003.1:0-586251 GCA_963786745.1 Terriglobia bacterium
GCTCTGCTGGAGGCGCCGCGCGAACTGCGCCATCGCGCGATGCTGGCGATTCTGTATGGGTCTGGACTGAGAGTCAGTGAGGTCGCTCGCCTTAAAGTTTCCGACATCGACGGCGCCCGCAACGTGCTGTGGGTTCGTTCCGGCAAGGGACGTAAGGACCGACAAGCGCTGTTGCCGCCGAAGCTGCGCGAACTGCTGCGCTGCTACTGGCGAACCAAGCGGCCCACCGACTGGCTCTTTCCTGGCGCTCGTGCGGGTCAGCCGGTCTCGGTGAAAACGATCTTCATGGCTTGCCGGAAAGCGGCCCATCAGGCCGGTATCGCCAAGTCCGTTCATCCACACTTGCTCCGGCACGCCTTCGCCACCCACTTGCTCGAAGCCGGCGTCAATCTCTGCACCATTCAGATTCTGCTCGGACACGCCAGGCTCGAAACCACCGCACGCTATCTCCAAGTCGCCGACGTGAACGTGCGCGGGACCACCAGTCCCCTCGAATCGCTCGAGTCGCTCCGCCTCCTTCCGCCGAAGGGATGAACCCGCATCGGCTGGAACTGGCCGATGTCTTCCGCACCCATCAACACGATTTCCTGGCTCGCTGGAACCCCGTGTTATCGCGCCAGCATAGGAAAGCGTTGCGAGACATTCGTGACTGCCGGACCGCGGTCCTGGGTGGTCATCTCTATGAGTGCGACCGGTGCGGACATCGCGTCAAAGTATTCAACTCGTGTCGCAATCGCCACTGCCCCAAGTGCCAGGCCACGGCTCGCGCCAAGTGGCTCGCCCAGCGGGAGGCGGAGCTGTTGCCCGTTCCCTATTTCCACGTCGTATTCACCCTGCCTGCTCAGATCGGCCGACTGGCGCTTCAGAACCCGAGGCAGATTTACTCGATTCTGTTCCAGACCGCTTCGGAAACTCTGCTCACCATTGCCGCCGATCCCAGACACCTCGGTGCGCACATCGGCTTCCTGGCCGTGCTGCACACCTGGGGTCAGAACCTGCATCTTCATCCGCACCTGCACTGCGTCGTGCCCGGCGGCGGTTTCTCCCCCGATGGCTCACGCTGGATCGCCTGCCGGAAGGATTCCTTCTTCCTTCCCTACAAGGTCCTCAGCCACCTGTTCCGCAAACTGTTCCTGTTAGCGCTGGGAAAGGCTTTTCGCAAAGGCCAGCTCCGCTTCTCCGGTGAACTTCGCGAGCTGACCAAGCCCGCCGCGTTCCAGGCCCTGTGTGAAAAAGCTGACCACCTCGAATGGGTCGTTCACGTCAAGCCGCCCTTCGGTGGACCCCGCCGCGTGCTCAAGTATCTGGCTCGCTACACTCATCGCGTCGCCATTTCCAACCACCGGCTGCGCACTTTGGAAAATGGCTGCGTCAGCTTCGACTGGAAAGATTACGCCGATCACTCCCGCACCAAGATCATGACTCTCGATGCGGTCGAGTTCATTCGCCGCTTCCTGCTGCACGTGCTGCCTTCCGGACTGGTCCGCATCCGTCAGTTCGGCTTCCTCGCCAATCGTGTCCGCAAACAAAAACTGAGTCTGTGCCGCGCTCTTCTCGCAGTCTCCGTAGCACCCATGCCCATCGACCCTGACGACAGCACCACCAGCGTGGAAGACCCGCATGCTTGTCCAATCTGTAAGCGAGGACGATTGATCGTTATCGAACTCCTCGGCACCGAAACCGCCGCGGTTCAGGACACCTCATGATCGGCGCAACGCGCTCCGTCCTCGCCGCCTGCACCGGCTCCGATCGGAGCCTCAGCAGATCTCTGTCTTCGGCCGATCGCGTACCAGCCCAGGCTTCTTCCGCCACTTGTGATCGCCGGTCGTTTTCACGCTGGAAGCCGTCCACGCCTCTTCCAACCTGCCAGTTCCCCCGCTGCATGCGGCACCGTGAGCCGGAAAAAGCCATTCAATACCCAGGGGCTCGTTCCGGCTCCGTTCAATGAATTCTATCCGAAGTGCTCCGGCCCGACGATTCCGTTTGCACCCGCCATTTTTCTGCCGGAGCACTTCCGATAGAATGCTTTTCATTATCGGCGGCGGTTCCGGGCAGCATTATCGGCGGCTACTCCTCGGTCGATTTTCGCCACGCTTGCTTTGATCTTATAATTGGGGGTCGCTAGCAGAGGGCGCAGTGCATATCACCCGTTTCCACGTTACGGCATTTCTCCTTTACAGCTGGGCCTCGGTCGGGATCGCAAATGCCCAAACTCCAACGGCGGTCTCGCTCTCCTTTAGCGGGTCCGGTAGCGGCAATGCGAACTCCTTTTCGCTGAACGGCTCCGGGAGCATGACCCCTTTCGGAGCCGCAACGGTAAACATGTCGGGCGGCGGAGGGAGGTCGATGCTCACTGTCGGCTTCACGTTCACATTCAGTGACGGAGACACGCTCACAGCATCGGGCCCCGCTACGGCTGCTCCAGACAATATTTCGGGTACCGCGAACGTGAATGGAGGAACCGGCGCCTTTGCAAATTCCACCGGAACATTTACCTACACGAATTCAGCGCCCAAGGGCACTACGTCTAGTGACATTCCGTTCACACTCACAGGCACCGGCTCCGTCACCACCAACTCCACGGCCTGCCTATTGCACGTGTCCGGGACGGCGCTCGCTTTTTCGGCGTTCGCCGGGGGAAGCGCCGCACCCTCGCAAACGATCGGGCTTTTTTCTACGTGCGCGACACCGATCAAATTCGCGGTGTCCGTGGACGCAGGCTCGGCGGGTACGCCGGCGCCCGCGTGGATCGGCGTAACTCCGCTGGCTGGCGTCACACCAGTCCCGCTGACAGTGACTGCAGATCCAGGGACCATGAGCGCTGGGAGTTGGGGAACGCTTGGAGACGCGCTGCTCGAAATGGGAAGCTACGGCCAGGCGCGGGATGCGTTTCAGAAAATGCTCGACCTGAAACCAAGCCTACCGGAGATCATATCCGTTGGTCTCGTTCGCGAGGGGTAATAGTGTTCGATAATCGCCCGTGGTCGAACCGGAGTTGAAGTTCGGCAGCGGAATGTACTTGGCGAACAACTTCTGAGCAACCGAGTTAACGCAGTCGACCTGGTTGGCCTGGGAGCATTGCGGAATGGTGTTGTTTGGGTATGGCGCTCCCGTATATGGATCAATGACGGCAGGACCGGGGAGGCCGTTGAGATTACCTCCGATCATGGCCGCGGTGGGCAGGTTGTCGATGACCAACTGCGAGCCGGGGTGGCGGTTCTCTTCCGTGTCAATAAAAAAGAACGTCTTGTCGTGTCCGTTGTAAAGGTGAGGGATTACGATGGGGCCGCTCAGGCTGCCGCCGAAGGTGTTCCAAACCTTGGCCTGTTTCGTCGACGACCCGTACTGGGTGGCGTCCAGGGCGCGATTCTGAAGATATTCGAACGCGCTTCCGTGGATGGCGTTGCCTCCGCTCTTGGTCGTTACAGTGACGTCGCCCGTGGTCGCATACTCAGCGTTGTTGTTAATCGCCGATACTTTGAACTCACCCAGCATCTCCGCGGACGGGAACATATTGCTGGCGGGGGAGTTGAAAAGAATATTGACGCTGGAAGCGCCGTCCACCGAGTAATCGACCTGATACGGTTGGGAACCCGTGAGAGCAATGGCTCCATACTGATCCTGTTGCACGTTCGCGGAGGCAACGATGGCACCCAGCGGGCTGGTGGAAGCGCCGCGATAATTTGCGGGAAGCTCCGTCACTTCCTTATTGCTCATCGTGTTGACGATCGTCGCATTCTCGGTGTTGATGACGGCAGCCTGCGCGTTTACCTCCACGGTCTGCTGTACAGACGCCAGACCCATGTTCAGATCCACGCGCCGCTCCTGGCGGGCATCCAGCGAAAGCTCATTGATTTTGGTGGTGGCGAATCCAGCCTTGATCACCGACATCGAATAGCGGCCTGCGGGCACATTCAGTAATTGGTACTGTCCGCTGCTGCTCGTGGTGGCGCTGCGAACACTGTTATCGTCGAGGTTAGTAACCGTAACGATGGCCCCTCCGATGACGCTGCCGGATTGATCCTGAACCGTACCGACGAAGGTGCCGAAAGTCGACTGGGCGAACGCCGAGGTTCCGGCGAGCAGGATCAGGCATACAAGCACGAAGCTCTTGCTTGGCAGCAAGCGTAGCGAGAAGGACATAACATTCTCCTTAGCTGAAGGTTTGATGGGTTCTCGCCCGATTCGATCGAGAACCTGCCAACGTGGGCACCATTCGCCAGCTTCTTAAAAAGCCAGCCGCGTGTGGCCCCATCTGTCGGTTTGCCTGAGAACGTTATCCCTTCGGCGGGTCAAAACGAAGCGACCAACTCGCTCCGCGGTGACCACTTTCCAGATCACGAGGTAATGATGGTTCTTTTGCCTGAGAGTTTCCGGGGCGGTTGCTCCTTCGGCACCGGCACCTGCCAGTCTCTCCCGTCATCACCAACTTTTTGATTGCTAACGAGTTTAAGTCGGCACACCGGGTTTGTCAAGCAAATTCTACCAGGGTGATGAAATGGCCCTTATAGAGCAGCGCGGCGTCGAACTTGGCGATTTGGCCCGAGCCGGTGGTGCTGGCGTTCGAGTAATCGCGGCTGATGGCTTCGCAGACGGAAGTAAGTGAGGGTCCCACTTACTAAGCGAGATACCCAGAACTAGAGTAATCGGCGCATGGCTGGTGGAACGCCGTATTAGCTGTCTAATTTGATGGCTCTGAATTCAACCTTGGTCAGGTTGTTGTCAGCATCCACGATGACGGTCACCGGGAAATACGAAGTCACTGCCTGAGTCCGTCTCGTCATCCCGGCTTCACGATGAGGCTCGCTATAGCTCCAGAGAGCTATGCCGTCTTGACGAAAACAATCATTGCGTCATACTAGCCTCTAGGAGAAATGTTATATGACATCACGTCGCCAATTCCTGTCTACGGGAGCTGCCCTGACCCTCGCCACGGTCGCGCGGAGTAGAGCTGCAAGGACCACCTCTTCCGCTGATTACCCCATAACCGAATTCGAGGCGCGGATCGCGAAACGCGACTTCCGCGACATGACCAAAGACCTTCTGCCGACTCCCTGCATGGTGCTGGACCTGGACATGTTCAACGCCAACATCAAGTACATGGCGGAAACTACAAAGGCCAACGGCATCAGCGTCAGGCCTCACGTAAAGGTCCACAAAAGCGTGGATGTCGCCAAACATCAAATGGCCGCGGGAGCGATCGGGCTCACTTGCGCCACCATCGCCGAAGCTGAACTCTTCTCCAATGCAGGCATCCAGGGGGTCCTGTGGACCAAGCAGCCCGTCGGAATCAATAACACCCTACGAGCCGTGGCCCTTTCTAAAAAGGACCCGACGTTCATGTTCGTAACGGACGACGCGCAAGTGGTGGACTTGGTAGAAGCGGCCGCCGCCGCTCATAACGCCAAGGTGCGGATCGCGGTGTCGGTCAACACCGGATCGAACCGGCAGGGCATTGAAGCCGGCCAGCCCGCGGCAGATCTGGCAAAGAAAATCGCCTCGTCGAAGCGCATGCAGTTTGAAGGATTCATGGTTTACTCTGGAGCTGCCGGCCACACCAAAGGTTTTGAAACACGTAGAAAAGCCTCCATGGAGATCCTGGCGGGGGGGCGCGAGAGCAAAGACCTGGCGCTGAAGGCCGGCTTGCCCGTGAACATCATGACGGGCGGATCCACCGGCACTTACAACATCGATCACGAAACCGGATTGTCGGAATTGGAAGCCGGCACCTACGTCTTCATGGACACCGAGTATTTCATCATCGGCGGAAAAGATGGGGACATGAACCGATACAACGACTGGCAAAACGCTCTCACTGTGATGACCACCGTGGATAGTCAGCACCATCCCAACGTCATCACCACCGATTACGGTAATAAGGTCATTGCCAAGAAGACCGATCAAGTGAAAGGCATGCCTTGGCTGGAAGTTGGTGTGGGCGGAGCCGAATACGGCAATTTGAAGTGGAAGGACGGGGAGCAGGCGCCCAAGATGGGAGATCGAGTCGAAATCTACTGCACCAATTTGGACCAAAGCACCAACGGATTCGACCGATACTATGTCGCTCAAGGCGAAAAGATTGTAGACGTGTGGCCCATCATGGGCCGTGGCGGCGCCGCGCAACGCTAAGGGCGTACAACAAAATCAAAACCAGACCGGAAGGCGGGTTCACGTCGAATCGGCGGCGGTTGTCGCCCGTTATCCACCATTGAACAAAGCCTTCGGCAGGGGATGCGCGAGATCGTGATTCTAACGAAGCCGTAAGCGTAGCCCTGGGTAGCGTCGGAACCTTCAGCGCTGCGGGGTGATTTGTGATGTGGTCACAACGAAAGGAGTTTCGTTGTGACCCTACTTCGACAACGGATGCTGGAAGATCTCCAGATCCGCCATTACTCTCCGACCACCATCCGGCTCTATCTGTACGCCATCAAGTCGTTTGCCAAGCACTTCGGCAAACCACCCGATCAACTCGGTGCCGAGCACATTCGCCGGTATCAGTTGTTCCTGACCAGGGAAAAGAAGGTGTCGACGTCCACCTACGTGCTGATGGTTTGCGCGCTGCGGTTCTTCTATACCCACACCCTGCATCGAAAGGTCGCCATCGAGCGCATTGTAGCCCTGGGTAGCGTCGGAACCTTCAGCGCTGCGGGGTGATTTGTGATGTGGTCACAACGAAAGGAGTTTCGTTGTGTGCTTGCCCCCTGGGCTGACACAAACAGTTAAGACACTGTTGGCCGTTCGCTGTAAAATCCTCGACCGGCAAAACGACTGTAGCGCATACTGGTTCCCGGCTGGTGAAGCGGAGGCGGGCTCTGCTGGAGAGCAACTCGCCGAGGAATAGCCGGCCGGAAACTCATCGGGACGATGGGTGGGGGCGGCAGCCGTAGTCGCCCCCAAGCTTTGTGCGCAGAAAAACCACATCGGACGATAGATTTCCCGATGCCTCAGAAAACTCATACAGAAAGCTGCCGCGCAGCGGCATCCTTTTGATGTCGTTCGAAGCGGGCCGGCGGCATGTAGCCGAGTGCGGAATGCAGGCGCCTTTTGTTGTAGATCTTTTCCAGGAACTCGCGGATCGACGCGCGAGCCTCGGCCAAGTCCCGGTATTCGTTGCGCAGCACTTCTTCGTACTTGAGCGTTTTCATGAACGACTCGCAGGCCGCGTTGGCCAAGGCAGTCAACTACAGCTCATGGCGACGCTGCCGACAGTAGTTTTGAAGTCATCCATCCACATCATCCGTTGAAGGGTCAGCGGTTCAAGCTGGTCACCTATCGCCACAACTGGGGCGAGGATCGAGTTTACTTTCACGATAGCGGCGGGCGCCTTCGCTCGATTCCGGCGGGCTGGACGACGGCGGTAGAGGCCGATCCATTCGTGACATTGGCGGCAGGGCGGTGCCTATTTCGCTACGAGGATCTGTTGAGGCTGGCCGACTTTCTGGAGAAGGCGCGATGAAAGAGCGGAGCTCGGAGTGTAAAGGCAATAACGCCGCATGTGTAAATGGAATGATGCCGGGAAGAGTGTGGACTGCACTGCTACGGCGGGCACCATTGCATCATACAGAGCATGTAATAACAGGTGGCGGAAGACAAAAACAGCTTGACATCGGCCCGGATATTGGCATAATTATCTTTACGGATCTGCTCGACAGTTTTCGAGTCACCCATGGCCGACAAAGATGCCAAGTTCGGGGCGCTGCAACAACAGGGGACGCTGAACCGACGGGCCAAAAATGTCCGGGACGAACTATTTCTTCAGGGCGACTTTTTCGATCCCCGCGACCTGGTCCAGGTCAAGTACGAGATGCTGCGCCGAGTGCAGACCGAAGGCCAGTCGGTTACGGACGCATCGGCGAACTTCGGTTTTTCGCGACCATCTTTTTATCAAGCGTTATCCGCCTTCGAGCTGGACGGCCTAGCCGGCCTGGTGCCACGCAAGCGCGGTCCGAAGCAAGCGCACAAAATCACCGAAGAAGTCCTCGCATTCATCGGAGAGGTGCACCAGAAAGAACCATCCGTTCGATTGCCGGAACTGGTGAAGCTGATTCAGGATCGCTTCGGCATCCGGGTTCATCCGCGAAGCATCGAACGCAGCTTGCTACGCCATCAAAAAAAACTCCGCTGACCGAGCGCCCCGGAACACCGTCCATCCGTCACGATCTGGTTGCCGAGTACGAGCAACTGCGCCGCGATGCCATGGCAACGGTGGCCCATCGCGGCGAAGGCTTGGGCTGGGCGCTTTTTGTGCGACGCGGACTGACCGCCTGGATGCAGGCCTGGTCGGAATGCGCTCCCCACAGCGAACCAAGCTCACGCTCTCGGCCCGATATCGATGAAACCGTTCCAGGCGACGTGCGGCCACAGATCACCACATTGCTGGCCAGCATGATTCTCTGTCAACAACAGGAGGCAACCTCATGACAGGCACCGCACACCAAAAAGTGAATGCCGGACACCTCAAGCGAAACGCTTATCTTTATGTGCGCCAATCGACGCTTCGTCAGGTTTTTGAAAATACCGAAAGCACCAAGCGACAGTACGGTCTGCGCCAGCATGCGGTCGCCTTGGGCTGGCCCGTGGAGCACATCATCGTCATCGACACCGATCTCGGGCAGTCCGGCGCCTCGGCTGTGGATCGGGAAGGTTTTCAGAAGCTTGTCACCGAAGTCGGCCTGGGCAAAGCTGGCATCGTGCTTGGCCTGGAAGTTTCCCGCCTGGCGCGAAACTCCACCGACTGGCACCGGCTGCTGGAGATCTGCGCTCTGACCGACACGCTCATTCTCGATGAAGACGGCGTGTATGATCCAGCGCACTTCAATGATCGCCTCCTGCTGGGTCTCAAAGGAACCATGAGCGAAGCGGAACTGCATGTGATCCGCGCCCGCCTACAGGGCGGAATCCTGAACAAAGCGCGCCGCGGCGAGTTGCAATGCCCCTTGCCCGTCGGCTTTCTCTATAACGCCAGCAGCCAGCCGGTGCTGGACCCTGATAAACAGGTACAGGAGAGTATTCGATTCTTTTTCGACACATTCCGGCGCACCGCATCGGCTTGCGCAGTGGTCAAAGCGTTCCGGCAGAAAGGTCTGCTGTTTCCACGACGATTAAAAAAGGGGCCGAACAAGGGCGATCTGGTGTGGGCGGAACTTCCACACAGCCGGGCACTGCACATTCTGCACAATCCTCGTTACGCGGGCGCCTTCGTCTATGGGCGCAGCCGCACTCGCAACAACCCGAATGGAGGCACCTCCTATACCAAGTTGCCACGCGAACAGTGGATGTTATTCAAGGGCGCTCACCCTGGCTACATCTCCTGGACGCAGTACGAAGAGAACTTGTTGCGCCTCCGGGAGAACGCTCAAGCGGTCGGGGCCGACCGCCGCAAAAGTCCCCCACGCGAGGGCCCAGCGTTGCTGCAAGGCTTGGTGGTATGCGGGGTATGCGGGAGCCGGATGACGGTTCGGTATCACACACGCCAAGACCGGCTCGTACCCGAGTACGTCTGCCAACGCGACGGAATCGAACATGCCATATCGCTATGCCAGCGAGTGGTCGGAGATCACATCGATAACGCTGTCGGCCAACTGCTGGTGGAAAGCGTGGCTCCGCTAGCGCTCGAAGTTACTTTGTCCGTGCAGCAGGAACTCCAGGCCCGAGTCGAGGAAGTGGACCGGCTCCGTAAGAAACATGTAGAGCGAGCGCGCTATGAAGCCGACTTGGCTCAGCGCCGTTACTTGTACGTCGATCCTGCGAACCGTCTCGTTGCGGACTCGCTCGAGGCGGACTGGAACGAAAAGCTTCGCGCATTAACTCTGGCACAGGAGCAGTACGAACAGCAGCGGCGACAGGACCGCATCACCATCGATGAACAGCAGCGCGCCCGAATCGCCGCTATCGCCAGTGATTTTCCACGGCTCTGGCAAGATCCAAAAACCCCAGATCGGGAAAGGAAACGAATGGTCCGCCTGCTGCTGGCCGACGTAACGCTCCTGCGCGGCACTGGAATCAAGGTTCATGTCCGCTTCCATGGCGGAGCATCAAGAACCCTGGAGCTGCCGAGACCGCTGACCGCCTGGGAACTCAGAACAACCCCAGCGGAGGTTGTCGCCGAAATCGATCGGCTGACCGATCACCACACCGACAAAAAGATCGTCCAGATCCTCAACCAACGTGGAGCGCTATCCGGGTGCGGCCAGCGCTTCAATAGCCGCATCGTTGCGCGCCTCCGCCGCGAATACCAGCTCAAATCGCGTTATGATCGGCTACGCGACAAAGGCTTGCTGACTCTTCAGGAAATGTCGGAACGATTGGGCGTGACTCCCAAATGCGTCATCCACTGGCGCAACCACGGCCTGCTTCGAGCTCATCCGTTCAACGATCGCGACGACTGGCTGTACGAGGACCCCGGACTCAACCCACCGCGCAAGGCACAGGGCGTCAAGCTTGCCAAACGGCGTCGTTTCCCGGAGAACGTCGTGCACGGTTTGCAGGAGGTGCAGTATGAAGCGTAAGCCTTGTCCCACGGATTGCCCTTGCGGCTCATGCTGATTTCGATGGCGTTGGCTTTGAGCAGATCCGTGTAATCGTTGCTGGCGTACTGCGAGCCGCGGTCGGAATGATGCACCAGGCCGGGCTCGATTGCGCGGCACGAAAGCGCCATGCGTAGCGCGGCAAGCGTGAGCGAGTCTTCCATTTCGCGATCCAGCGCCCAGCCGATCACGCGGCGCGAGTAGGCGTCCAGAATCACGGCCAGGAACACGAACTCGTCGCGCAGCCGGATGTAGGTGATATCGGCCCGCCACAGTTGATTGATCGCGGTCAGGATCATGTCACGAGCCAGGTTCGGATAGATTCTGCGCCCGTGGTTGGAGTCGGTCGTGACGATGAACTTGCGGCGCCGCACGCACAGCAGATTGTCTTCGCGCATTAGCCGATAGACCCGTTTCGGATTCACCCGCCATCCCCGATGCCGCAGTTCGGCGGTGATGCGGGGCCGCCCGTAGCTGGGCCATTCCAGCGCGATCCGTTGAATCGCGTCCCGCAAATCCATGTCGCGATCCGGACCCGGCTCGGCATCCTGGAACCGGTAGAAGCCGGACCGGGAAACTCGGCCCAGCTTCATCATCCGCTCGATGCTCAATCCCCGGTTGGCCTTCATTTCTTCTTGGGCTTTCCGGTAGACCGCGGCTTTCCAGTCAACGCCTGCAGCATCCGCTGTTCCTCGATGCGCTGCAAGCACCCCTTCAAAAAATCCAACTCCAGCGCCTGCTGGCCGATTTTACGTTCCAGTTCAGCGATCCGCCCTTCGGACCAACGCTGCTTCCCGTTACCCGGAAATACATTGCCCGGCCCCTGGCGGAACTCACGTCGCCAACGGTGCAGCACGTTGGCGTTTACCTCCAACGCCCGCGCCACCTCGCCGATGGAAACTCCTTGCTCCAGCCGCCGCACTGCGGCCAGCTTGAACTCCTTGGTGAACATCCTTCTCGACAACCCCATGACTCAATTCTCCTTTGAATGGATTTTGAGCCTTAACTGGTTGTGTCAAAAATGGGGGCAAGTCCAGTAGGCAGGAATGGACTCCTCGCGGGTGACGTGAACAACGTCGCCGTGCTGGAGCTTGATGGTGATGGTGCCCCAGAAACCTCGGTTCGAAAGTTCCTGTAGGAACTTGATCGTGGCTTCTGTGGCGGAAGTGGTGGACGCGGGTGACGCGTTAGATATGCTGCGCCCCGGAGAATCAGGTGAAGACTGAACCATCTGTGTGGTCCTTTCTTAAGGTGCGTTTGGTTGCGAAAGAACCCAGCTGAGGAAACTAATCCGTCCGGCGGTCCACCATCGGCAGGCCAAGCCTGAGAGCACCGTCGTGGATTACATTGAACGAACTCGGTTAGACGGAAGACCGGCCCATCGATAGGAGGAGGTCGGGTTAGCGCGAGCCTTTATGCAACTGTTCTTATTATAACACATTACTTGTAGAATGTCAAGCATTTACCAGATAAGTGCTACTGAATGATACACAGGAATACAGACCGTTATTGTCATTGAAACTCTTAGATGATCCTTACCGCGCAAGTGCCGTCGGGCGCTGGCACGAGCAGATCGGCGATCCCACATTGGCCGACGGCATCCTACGACCGGCTCGGTCATAACCCCACCGGATTGAGATGAAAGGCGATTCGATGCCAAACCTGAATCCTAACGGGGCGTCCAGCAGCCTACTGAAGCAGGCGCTCGCGAGGGCCACGTGAGGCGAGTAGAGCAGCTTCCCTGATCCACTCATCTTCGGAATTACTCAATCCGGAAATGAGCTCGCGTATCTTCGCATTGCCAATCAGCTGCTGAAACAGGCTCGCATACTTGCTTTCCGCCGGTTCAGGCGCAAAACGTCTCTGGGCTTCGGTGATGTGCCTTCCACCCAAGAACACGAGCGCAGAAAGGATATTGGCCTTCTCAGGCGACTGAAGCATTTCAATCCATTCGCCCTCCGTCTTCCCGGCCGGAACGATCCCAATCTCGAAGTTAGGATAGACGTATTCATTCTGAACGGCTTCGCCTTTATCGTTCTCCATGCGGACGAATCGAAATCTATCGCCGCTTATGGCGAAATACTCCTTCGCAACATTGCGGCCATTGATGAAACGAACCATATGAAGGACGATTATGTCGCTCCCGAGATCGCCCGAGAACTCGAATGATGCGCTATCGAGAGTGATCCGCCAACCGGTTTGGAAACACCAGTTGTTAATGCGCTGTAAACCACCGTCGAGCAGAAGTATACAAGCCGAAGAGCCGCCGGGAACCATGATTTCTCCCTCGCCGAGGAGGATCACGAAGCGGGTCAGGCCATTGCGATTTGTTTTCCAGACGTGCCACGGTGTGGGTTCCATCATTACGCCTTTCGGAACCTTGCCAACAATCCGGTCCAAGCGCAATCGTGTGCTCTCGGGAAGTCGATCCTTCCAAAGATCTCTGCCAACGAGCGGGTCTAGAGGGGAGTTTTGAGCATTAGCCGAGAACGCAACTCCAAGTGCGCCAACAAGGGCGCATAGCGCTATGGCGTTATGTCGAGCCAAGCAACGGGTCAAGCGCACATCTCAATCCTATCCCGGATGTCGGGGCCCTTCGCGCTCGGTTTCCGTGAGCTGATGCGGGGACAAGGGCTGCTGCCTCCTGTCGCCACGCCCTATTTCTCCCCAGGCGGCGCTGTTCCTTCACTCCGTCGGTGTTCGGGTTCATCCCGGAATGCCGTTCGGAATCATCCCGGATTCAGCGTTCAGCTTCGCCGGAATCATCAGGGCCGAGCGGATCGTTGTTTCGGGCGGGAGAACCTTGTATCAGATTAATTGCATCTCAACCGAATAATGTATAGTATAAGTTCCGTCGAGGCGGTGATTATGTCGCGGTTGCGGCTCTTTTCGCTGTTGTTCGCAGGTACTTGTTTGGCAAATGGTGCCGATCCGTTCAGCCTTGTCGGGACTGCGATAAATCTCGGAAATCCTGACCAGCCGCTGGCCGCTCCCATGAAGATCGCAATAGCGGGGGACGGCACTTGCACGCTGACCATTTCCCTGCCGCTGCTGGGTTCCGGTTCGTGCGCGATCAAGACCTACGACAAGAAGCCCGGCGCTATCGAGATCGTTTCGACTGGGGATGCAAGCATCGCGTGGTCAGGAGAGGTCAAAGGAAACTTGGTTAGCGGCAGCTACCAGGTTGGGCAGCAATCCGGCAAATTCTATTTAGCGATTGTGGCCGATCCGCCTCTGAAGGCCACCCAGGCGACACCGACAGACTTATCGTCGCGTCGTCCGGCCCAGACCTACGGAGCGTGCTCACCAGCCATAGAATCCGCGATCAATGGCGATTTCAATGGCTGGGATGGGGAGACCATCTGGAAGCTGAGCAATGGCCAGATCTGGCAGCAAGCGGAATACAGCTATACCTATTCGTATTCGTACCATCCGGATGTAACGATTTATGAGACTTCATCGGGATGCAGGATGAAGGTGGAAGACGAAGAGGAAACGATACTGGTGAAGCGGATTAAGTAAGACGCATGGAATCGAGCCGAAGCTGAAATACGGAAGGTTAAGAAGTTGATCACGCGGCTGCCAAGCAAGCGCTGAACACGCTGCATCGCGAACTGATGGACCTCAATCCGAGCGCGGCGCGGAGCTTGGGCGAAGGAATGGAGGAGACGCTGACTGTCCATCGGCTTCACGTCCCGATGCAACTGCGCAAGACGCTGGCCAGCACCAATGTCATCGAGTCGGCGTTCTCGATTGTGGAGCAGGTTTGCAAGAACGTGAAGCGCTGGCATGGCGGCGATCAGCGGGAACGCTGGGTCGGGTCCGGACTTTTGGTTGCCCAAAAGCAGTTCCGCAAGGTCACCGGACATAAACAGATCCCGGCACTCCTTAGAGAATTAGAAGCGCTGGTGCCTCAGAAATCGGAGCTTGTTAAACGAAGAAAGGCGTCGTAGAGTGGGTTACACCGGAGCCGCTAGTTTCAACGGAATTCCGGGCGTTCCCTCCGGCGCTCTTGCGCTATCTCATCGAACGTATGGTCATCACCGTGTTCTACCGGCTTTGCTGTAGGGTGTATCCGGTTCGCCGCAGGCTTTTTCTCCTCCCACAGCGTCGATTGCGATTTGTCGCCGTACCAAGCGCCTTTCTGACCAGCAACGTGCGAATAGAAAAGTGGTTCGTGCTGGAATTTGTACCTCCCAAAGCCCCACGCGAAGGTGTTCTTTGCCCAAATAATCTGACAACGAACTTCGAAGCCGGCAGCCTCCAACGCGTTTTGAAACTCCCGTTGCCAGCTCGACGAATGGCAGACGTACAACGATGCGCCGGCCTTCATGATGGCCCTGCACGAGTGAAACGCAGCTTCCAGGAACTGCTTGAACTCGGCGTCCGCCATCCGATCGCCTTTGATCTTCAAGCGATCTTCTGTATAGCCTTCGTAGTCAACGTTGTAAGGCGGATCGATGAACACGAGATCTGCGGGGCCTTCGGCCATCAACCTCGCGACATCGTCCTCTCGAGTCGCGTCACCTACTAACAGCTTGTGGTCTCCGAGGGTCCAAAGATCGGCGGCCACAGATATTCGCACTTCCTGTAGCTCTGGAACTGAGTCTTCGTCGGTGAGCCCTGGGCCAACATCTTGGCTTTCAAGCAATCGAACAAGTTCTTCGTCGTCGAAGCCGGTCAAGGCCAAATCGAAGTCGAGACCCTTCAATACAAGCAATTCCTGGTTGAGCAGTTCCTCGTCCCACTTCGCCCACGTTACAGAGCGGTTGACCATCAGCCGGAAAGCTTTGACCTGCGCGGGCGTCCATTCGTCGCAGAGGATGACCGGAATCTGTGAGATCCCCAGTTTGCGCGCGGCTTTTAGCCGGAGGTGGCCGTCAACAACCTCGCCATCGTTTCTGACCAGGCATGGGATCTTGAAGCCGAACTCGCGGAGAGAGCCACACATCCGATCCACGGCGGAGTCGTTCTTGCGAGGGTTGCGTGGGTATTCGACGAGGCGCTCGATCGGCCAAGTCTCAATTTGCGGGGGTTGAGCCGCCGTTTCCTGCGAAAGCATACCTCACCTCGTTTGGCTGAGGAATCCTCCGCGAGGTGCGCCCGTGGCGCCGGCCTGGCGAACTGAATCTCTACTGGAACTATATCCGAATTTCTGAAAGTTGTAAATCAAATCATAGGCCATCTCTTATGGTGGACTCGAAGATGACGCGGCGCGGGATTCCGCCGCGGATTTCTAGCCGGGCCACCTTCCCGTCCTTGAGCGCAGCAATTCGACTCATCAGACGGCGAAGCTCGCCGCAAAGCTCGAAATCGCACAGTTCGAGTTCCGGCCGGGGACCTTCGTCCTGGTCGAGCTTCACGTCAACTAACACCGTGGGCGCGGGAGTGAATGTCGGCTCCCCATCCGTTATTCGTAGTGCTTCGATGTGGCCGTGATTGATCGATTGACAGAGACGCACCAGGGCCTGTCGCGGTCCCGAAAGTTCTGAGAAGCGTGACATTCGCTCTGCTGGCACAATCTGATGGGCTGACGGGTCTGACGGCACTTCTTCAAAAACTCCCATATGCGCGCGTGGTGAAGTAGTTTTTGAAAACAAGTCGTCAGACCCGTCAGTATTCCCTCAACCCGTCAGCCACCAGGTTGTTCGTCGTGGGACCGAAGTCCGATGCCGAGGTACACCGCGCCACGCTCTGAGTGGATTTTCGAGAAGCCCCGATCCGTAAGCTTCGTCCCGAAAGCGGTAGAGGTCAACGGCGTCCGTTCGCCGCCATCCGTGGCCCACTGCTTGTAAGCGGCGTATAAAGCCGTCGCGGTCGCCCGGCCTTTGTCGCCCGCAACGCACCGCTCGTCGATGAATCGCCCAAGTTGGTCCATGTCTTCCCGCCACTGATCTTTCGCGGCCTCGACTTCCGCAGGTTTCGAAAGCCCCTCGGTATACCAA
Organism: Terriglobia bacterium; assembly: GCA_963786745.1. GTDB lineage: Bacteria > Acidobacteriota > Terriglobia > Bryobacterales > Bryobacteraceae > Palsa-89. Next base: position 16,472 of record CAWBAE010000003.1, read on the forward strand.
AGCCTCGCGCCCTCAACCGCCCAGGCAAGAATCCCCTCGGCTTCGGTCAGCAGTTTACCAGGAAGCTCCTTGTCAATCTGCTCCCTAGGAATCGTCACCGTGAACGGAATGGGGTGCAGCCGGTTGAATGTGGCTTTGTCGTCCACATCACGAATTGTGGGCTTTCGGTTCGTGTCTATCCACAGTTTGTGTGTCTCGGCGAATTCGATCGGGTTCTCGTACTTCCGTGTGGCCTTGATTTTGCCCATCCCCTGGGTGATGCGCTTGAGCTTGCCTTGAGCGAGCCGCTGGCCTTCTTCTGTTTCGGAGGTCTGGACGAAGCGAGCCCCACGAAGGTCAGCCAGGTCGGCTTGGGTGTTATTCGACTCCTGCCGCACCATGAGCGTGTCTACCTGAAGCAACACACTGTATTCCTCTACTAAATGCCGGATGGTGCTGAGCATCGTGCTTTTGCCGTTGTCTCCGGTGCCGAACGGAATGAAGACGGCTTTCTCGATCGTCGCTCCGGTGAGCGAGTAACCCAGCGCCCGTCGAAGGTAAGTTACCAGGCGCCGCGAGCGGTCGATCTCGGTTTCTGATGCGTCCGGGCCTGCACCCAGCACCTGGGCGAGAAACGCAAGCCATCGGGGACAAGCCGCCGCAGGAGTGTATCTGTACCGTACGAGTTTGGTAATGAGGTCCGAACGCCGGTGTTCGCGCATCTCTCCTGTGCGTAGATCCACCGTGCCGTTCAGGAAATTCAGCGCGAACGGGCCCGAATCAAGTTCGGCGGGCCGCACGTAAATTTCGCATTCCGCCATCGATAGCATGCTGCCGATGCGGCGGGCATCGAGTGATGAACGCGCGAACTTCTCGGCTTTCTCGTTAGTGCCGCAGTCAATGGCCTGTTTCAGAAATTTGAGCATCGCCAGTTTGGCAAGACGCCGCGCCTGGTCGGTATCATCGACGCGCCCACCGCATGCCGTCCCACACCAGCCATTTCTTGAAAGCGTGGCAATACTTCAGATCCTCGCCGTAGAGCGCAATCAGGCGCCCGGCATTGCCATGATCGTTGTAGAGATACGGCAGTAGATCAGGTACATCGCCGGCATGCTCTGGCTCTTGAAATCGTTGAACGAATGTGTCGATGTCGGCCACTTCGCGGATTTCATTCGTCATGCGGACGTCGCCAGTTCTTTTTCGACCAGTTCGATCAACTCAAGCTCACCGTGCCCTCTTTCAAACCACTCAGTGACGTCCTTCGCGCTTTCAAGCTCCAGAATGACGAGTCGTGCCACGCGGCCGAGCAGGGCGCGGGCAATTCGTGCGGCCCGCTCGCGACCCGGCTTATCGTTATCGGGGATCAGAATGACTTCGCGGTCAGCGAGCGCCTCGCTGTATTGGGGCAACCAGGGCGCCTTGGCGCCTCCCGCATTGGTAGTTGCGACGAAACCGTACGAACGGAGCGTCTCGGCATCTTTCTCCCCCTCCGCCACGAAAACGATTGGTGCCTCAAGCACCTCACGCAGGTGATACAGAACTTGCCGTTCGCCCTTCTTATTGATCCAGCCGCCGTAGCGGTCCGGGCGCCGCTGGAAGAACCCCTTCGGCTCCCTACGGACTATCTGGTAAAGTAGCTCGCCAGTTTCATCACTGTAGTCATAGGTCGCGACAATGATGCCCGATGACTGTCGGGGCTCAGTCCACAAGCCGAAGGCCTTTAACGCGCCGACCACAGCGTCCTGTTCACACCCTGCGTGGCAGTGGACCAACACTTTGCCATCTACGTCCCGCAGGCTTAGCGATGGATTCTTGTCGTCATGAGCTGGGCATTGCGCCATCCAGCCATTACCGGATTTACGTCCGTGAAGGTGTCGGGCGATTTCAGCCGCATTCATAGGAGGATCGTATCCATCACATGAACACCCAGCGGCCGATGAGGGACTGGCAAGTCTCATGAGCGACGGCTAAGGGCGGGCAGCGGCCCAGCGGTGAGGCAGCAACTCATCGAGCTGCTGAATCGAGCACTCGCCAACGCGCGACAGCACATCCTGGAACCAGGCGAACGGATCTACTTTGGCCAGTTCGCACGAGGCCACGAAGCTGCGCAGCACCGCCATCGTTTTGCCTCCTCGATCGCTTCCCACGAAGGTCCAGTTGTTGCGCCCCACCGCGATGCCGCGCAGGCTCCGCTCAGTATGGTTGTTGTCGATTGACAGATCGCCATCTTCCAGGTAGCGCGTCAACGCGGTCCAGTTCTTCAGCGCGTAGGCGACCGCTTGGCCGGCTTCGCTCTTGGGCAACACTTCTTCGCGAATCTTCTTTAGATATTCGTGCAATCTCTCCAGCACTGGCTTGGACGCATGCTCGCGCAACAGGCACAAATCCTCGCCCACGATACCAGACCGCCGCGCGCGTTTCTCCACCTTATATAGGTTCGCGATGTAGGCCAGCACCGCGCCCATCCGCGCCGAATCGGTATCCAGCGCCCTATGGAAGTGACGCCTCGTGTGGGCCCAACAGGCCACCTCCACCAAGCCGCGTTCGGGATTAGTGAAAAAGCTGTCGTAAGCCACATAGGCATCGGCCTGCAGATATCCGCGATACGCTTTCAGAAATGTTTCCGGCCCCGCGCGTTCTCGTGTCGGGGTGTAATCGAATACCGCCGCGGGATGTTCGCGATCCCCGATGTACGGCCAGAATCGCCCCCTTCGCGTCGCCCGCTTCAATTTGCGGTCCAGCACTTTCACCGGTGTATCGTCAGTCCCCACCACCTTCGAACTCAGCACGAACTGCTTCAAGCGAACATACAGAGGGTCGAGCAGCTGGGCCGATTGCCGCATCCAGCCGCCCATGGTCTGGTCCGGAATCTCCACGCCGAAGCGGCTGAAGATTTTCGCTTGCCGGTGCACGGGCAGGTGGTCGGCTATTTTGCTGACGATCACCTGTGCCAGTAGCGATGCGCCGGCCACGCTCTTCTCGATGGGCTGCGGCGGCTTGCCCGCCGTCTTCACCGTGCATGCGCACGCGTATTTCTTGCAGACATCCTCGATCACTAGCAACTGCGCCGGAATGTATTCGTAGCGCTCGCTGGTTTCTTCTCCCATCGGCCGCAGGTCTTGGTTGCATGCGGCGCAGTGTTTTTCTTCTTCCGCCAAATCGTGCTCGATCCGTTCGCGTTTCAAGTGTGAGGGCAGCGTGCGGCGTCCTCGCCGGCGAGTTTCGTCTTGGTCCGCACTGCTGTTGGAAGTCGAGCCTGGCGGCACATCGTCGTCCTTTTGCGTTTCCGTGGCGGCTTCAGACTCAGCAGCGTTGAGCTCCTGCACGAATAATCGCAACTGATCGACGCTCAACTGTTCGCTGTGAGTGCCGCTTTTGGCCGAAAGCAACTGGCTCAACAGCCGTTGTGTCTTGTCCAGTTGCGTGGTCAGATCCACCAGCATCTGCTGCAAGATCTCTGGATCTTTCGGCAAGCTGTTGCGGTCCACCGGCACTACCGGAATTATAGGGCGAACGCTGCTTCAGGCCAAGGATAAAATGTATCCCCAGCCAATCTTTATGCGGCTTCCGGGCTCGCGCGCCGATAGCGCTTCCGGCGCTTGGCAGTGCTCAGATCGATGCCGCTCAGCAGCGCGCCCAACTCCTGCGCCGTTATCTCGCGCCGCGCTTCGTCTTCTTCCCCGAACGGCATCGCGTAGGTGCCCTCCTCCAGCCGCTTGGCCCACACCGCGAATCCGTCGCGATCCCAATACAAAATCTTCACCCGATCCTTGCGCCGGTTCGCGAACACGAACAGATGCCCGGCAAACGCATCCAGCTTCATCGCGCCGGTGACCAACGCGTGGAGCCCGTCGAAGCTCCGCCGCATGTCGCACGGCGAGGTGCACAAGTACACTCGAACACTCGCCGGCAGGTGGATCACGCTGGTTCCCGCAGCACCGCCAGCACCAGCTTGAGCGTCGCGGCATCGGACGGAATCCGAAGCCGGTCGCCGCTGGCCAGCATCAGTTCGATGGGTGCTGCTGTTTCCTCTCCGGGCTTGCTCTCCACCAGCGCGAAGCGAACGGGTGTGTTCTGTTTCCGCAGCCTCGCACGCCACCCGTAGAAGGCGGACTCCTTCAGTCCTCGCTCACCACAATAGGCGCGGATCGTCTGGCCGCTGCTTTCCTGCTCCGCGATTCGCTGGCGCCACAGCTCGCGCCGTTGCTCTTGTTTGGTGCTCACCTCTCCACTATGTGCCGCATTCCGTGGCTGGAATAGTGGGGTTCATGTGATGCTTACGGAGGATCCTCTGTGGATGCGCAAAGTGTGTATGCGCAAAAGCGAAACGCACCGCCGGTGAAGCGGTGCGTCAAAAACTCTCAAACATGTGATCGTCTACTTACTCAACAGGGCAGGGAACTTAGCTCATGCTTTCTTCGCGAAGCCAATCGTGTCGCTCACGCGTCGCTGCTTTTTGCTGAGGCAGTGGTTTTATAGGTTGTGTCCGTTCGTGTCTTCCGTAAGTTACAGAGTCTAAAATGGGGTGTCGGGTTCGAGCCCCGCCCGGCTCACCAAGAACCTGAAACGAAGAGCGCTATCGAGGCGCTCAATTCCGCGCATGTTGCTCCAAAAGCATTTTTCTGATTGAGCCCGGGTGCAATGGAGCATCGCGTCCGGGGGAGTTCTTAGTTTTCCCGCTGAACGTAAAGCAGGATGGGCTGCGACCGTCGGGAGTTCACGACCGAGATCGTCGCGTTTTCACTTCTTCCGGTAGGACGGGATCTGGATCGGGCAATCTGACGAGGAGATCGTTCGGTCCACCAGCGCACAGCATCTCACCCTGGCGTCCTATGACCAACGCACGACTCCGAAGGATTCTTCAACGTTGAGCGCAGTTAAAGGAGGCGATGGGCGAGAATCTTCGGAAACCCGGCTCAGGCTAGCTCTTGGACTTTTTCTTCGGGATCTTGGCACCCGACTTTCGCGCCTCGCTCAATGCGATCGCCACCGCCTGCATGCGGCTGGTGACTTTCTTACGTCCGCCGGACTTCAACGTTCCGGTCTGGTACTCATGCATCACCTTTTTGGTCTTGGAGCGGCCTTTCGTAGCGGACGAAGATCGCTTGGAGGACGTTTTCGTAGCCATTGTTACCTCACTCGCTAGACCGATGCCGGAGAAAAAGTGTTTCGAACGCCCGGGTGCGCTTGTCACGAAAACCCGCTTCGATCATCTAATTTGCGTATTTATGCCGGAACCAGATGACACGAAAGTTACCTCCGGTGACAGGGCTGTTACCGCAGGAAAGCGAGTGCGCGATCTTCCGATCGCCTTCGACAAACTGCTATGAGCGCAACCCGCAAGCGGAGCTCGCCGAAACGATGGTCCCGGCACGTCATGGAGACCAGCGACGCTCTGGATTTGGAAGCTGATATTTTCAAATCCACTAGCGCGCGGCGCATTGCAGCTTCTCTGAAACGTTCGGCCGAGGCCAGCCATCGACGGAAAGGCACGCCCTTCCAGTCGGCGATGTCGATGCTAAACTTCTACATCAATCGTGCCGGCCACAATCTACCTGAACGCCAAAAGCGAGTCCTGGTGAACGCCAAAACGGTGCTCCGCCGTCTATACGGGAAGAGCCAACCTGCGAAATGAACAGTTCTCGCTCGACGAGATGTGAGTTTCTCCTTTGCGGCGTATTAATGCCGCTCCTGAGCGACCTCCGATCGTGACCCTCTGATAGTATTAGGGCAGCCGGGAGCCAGCGGAGGACATTCCCGGAGCGAATCAATCCCGTACGTCATTCAGGAGGCCGAGGTGCCAGTAAGCAACAGCAGGCTTGCGCAGGTTTTTGAAAAACGCGAGCAGGAAATCATCGAGCAGTGGCTGGAACAGCAGCTGGCGGCGGGGCGCAAGCTTACCGCCGCGGAGCGGGAGAACGTGACTCGCCAGTCGCGGGAGTTCGTCCGCGCTCTCAATAACGCTTTGCGTCACAACAGCACTGGGGACATCTCGGGCGCGGACTGGAGCCCGGTTCGGGATTTCTTGATTGACTTATCATCCCGCAGGGCCAAAGACGGCTACAGCCCCCGGGAGACGGCGTCCTTCGTTTTTTCGCTCAAACAGCCGCTCTTTTCGGCGCTGAAGAATGAGTTAGGCGCGGATTCCAAGACCTTGGCTGACGAAATCTGGCTTGCCACGCTGCTGCTGGACGAGCTGGGGCTGCTGACGACAGAGGCGTTTCAGAAATCCCGGGAAGAAGTGATTACGCGCCAGCAGAAGGAACTGCTGGAGCTCTCCACCCCGGTGGTACGGCTGTGGGAAAATATCCTGGCATTGCCGCTCATCGGAACGCTGGATAGCGCGCGCACGCAGGTGGTGATGCAGAATTTGCTCGAAGCCATCGTCCAGACGCGCTCGGATTACGCCATTATCGACATCACGGGGGTTCCGGTAGTGGACACTCTGGTGGCTCAGCACCTTTTGAAAACGGTGGCGGCCGCGCGTCTGATGGGCGCCGACTGCCTGATCAGCGGAATTCGCCCGCAAATCGCGCAGACCATCATTCATCTGGGCGTCGATCTATCGGAAGTTACAACCAAAGCTACTTTGGCCGATGCATTCGATGTCGCTTTACGGCGAAGCGGGCACAAAGTGGTTCGCCAGGAAGCGGCAACCCCCGGCGGCCCGTCGAGGTGAGTGTGGAACGGATTCCGATCCTCAAGATGGGCGAGTTTCTGCTTGTCACCATTCAAGTGGACATGCACGACCGGCTGGCGCTTACGCTTCAGGACGAGCTCACCTCGCAGATCGTTAAATTCGCCGCTCACGGCGTGCTGATCGACATATCGGCGCTCGAAATCGTCGATTCGTTCATCGGACGGATGCTGGCCAGCATCGCGTCCATGGCGCATCTTTTGGATGCCGAGACGGTGGTGGTGGGAATGCAGCCGGCGGTGGCCATCACGCTGGTGGAGCTGGGGCTGCCGATGCGGGGAATCCGCACGGCGCTGGATGTAGAGAAAGGCATGGTTGCGCTGCGCGGCGCGATTGTGGAAGCAGGGCAAGATGGCGATACGAGTCGTATCCGCTGAATCGCTGGGAATTCGTGTTTCCGACGACGTCGTGATCGTGCGCCAGGCCGTGCGCAAGAGGTCGATCGCCTTGGGGCTTGGGCTGGTGGATCAAACCAAGCTGGTGACCGCTTCGAGCGAGCTGGCGCGTAACACGCTCGACTACGGCGGCGGAGGCACGGCGCTCATCGAGCAGGTGGAAAACGGGACTCGCTCCGGCGTTCGAATTACCTTCGAGGACCAAGGGCCGGGAATTGCCGACATCGATCTAGCCCTGACCGACGGCTATACCACGGGAAACGGGATGGGTCTGGGATTGAGCGGAGCGAAGCGCCTATCTCATGAATTCGAACTTTGGTCGAAACCCGGCGAAGGGACCAGAGTCTCTATTCTGAGGTGGAAATAGTTGTCGACAGCAGTACGTATCTTGATAGAAGAGAGCAGCAAGACCGCCGAGGCGCGGCGGACCGCTCGTGAAATGGCGCTGGCGCTGGGGATGGACGAAGGCGGGGCCGAGCGCGTGGCGATCGTGGCTACCGAGGTGTGCACTAATCTTCTCAAGCATGCCCGCCAGGGGCAGGTCCTGCTCCAGACCAGTACGGAAGGGGCTGAGGCAGCGCCGGCGCTGGAGTTGCTGGCGGTGGATCAAGGTCCGGGAATGGAAAACCTAGAGAAGTGCCTGCGCGATGGCTACAGCACCGGTGGCAGTCCGGGGCAGGGATTGGGCGCTATCCAGCGGATGTCCAAACAGTCGGATATCTACAGCCTGGTGGATAAGGGAACGGCCATTCTGGCCCGCTGGTGGCTGTCGAACAATGGCCGGAAGCCGGTTGCGTCTTCGAATATCGGCGCGGTGAACGTAGCAAAGCCCGGGGAGGAAGTGTGCGGGGATGCCTGGGGTTGGGCGCGGGCTGACCATGGTCTGGCGATTCTGGTCGCCGACGGCTTGGGGCACGGCCTGGAAGCCAGGCTGGCCGCCACCGAGGCCGTCCGCCAGTTATACGAAAATGCGGACCTGCCGCCGAAGGCGCTGCTGACCCGGGTCCACGAAGCGTTGCGCAGTACGCGCGGCGCGGCCGTTGCGGTGGCTAACATAGACGCCAGCCGGGGGAAGGTGACGTTCGCTGGAGTGGGCAACATCGCCGCGCGGATTTACGCCAGTTCGGAAAGCCGGCAAAACCTGGTTTCGCTGAACGGGACCGCCGGTCATCATTTCGAGCGCATCCAGGAGTTCAGTTATCCCTGGCCCGAGGATGGCCTGCTGGTGCTGCATTCCGACGGCCTCTCCACCGGCACGGGATTAGAACCCTATCCGGGCCTTGCGGCGCGCGATCCCGCGCTGATCTCGGGCGTGCTCTATCGAGACTTCTCGCGGGAGCGCGACGACGCTACCGTGGTAGTTGCAAAGGCAGCGTAAATGGCTGGGACGATCCTGACCCTCGCGATTGCTTCGGAGCGCGATACGGTAGCGGCGCGCCAGCGCGCCCGGCAAATTGCCAGGCTGCTGGGTTTTGAAGCACAGGATCAGACCAGGATATCCACCGCGGTTTCAGAAATCGCTCGGAACGCGTTTAATTACGCGGGCGGCGGGCGGGTGGAATACTCAATCGAAGGCCGTACGTCGCCTCAGCTCTTCATTATCAGGATCAGGGATTCAGGGCCAGGGGTTCGCGAACTGAATGAGATCCTGGAAGGCCGGTATAAGTCCTCCACCGGCATGGGCATGGGCATTCTTGGCGCGCGACGCCTGATGGACCAGTTTCAGATTGAGTCGACGCCCGAAAAAGGCACCACCATTTGGCTCAAGAAGCTGCTCCCCGCCCGATCGCGTGTTTGGAACGGGCCAGACCTGGTGGCCATGGCGGCGTCGCTCACGCGGGAAGGTCCGCAAGACGCGTTTCAGGAACTACAGCATCAGAATCAGGAATTGCTGAGCGCGCTGGAGGAGATCCGGACACGGCAGAGCGAGCTGACGCGGCTGAACCGGGAACTGGAAGATACCAATCGCGGCGTAGTGGCGCTCTATGCGGAGCTGGACGAGAAGGCGGATCATCTACGTCAAGCCGACGAGCTGAAATCGCGCTTTCTATCCAACATGAGCCATGAGTTCCGCTCACCGCTCAATTCAATTTTGGCGTTGAGCGGGCTGCTGCTGGATCGTTCGGACGGTGAGCTTACGCCAGAGCAGGCGCAGCAGGCGGAGTACATTCGCCGGGCGGCTCGCGAACTGCTGGATCTGGTGAACGATCTTCTGGATCTAGCCAAAGTGGAGGCCGGCAAAGTGGAGGCCAGGCCGCTGGAATTTCGCGTGGCGGATTTGTTCGCCGCCTTGCGCGGGATGCTGCGGCCGCTGCTGCTCAACCAGACGGTGGACCTGGTATTCGAAGACGTGGATCACATCCCGGTGATGTTTTCCGACGAAGGGAAAATTTCGCAGATCCTGAGGAATTTCGTCTCTAATGCGCTCAAATTCACCGAGCGCGGAGAGGTTCGGGTTTCGGCGAGTTTGATGGAGAACAATTCGGGCGACCAGGATGTCGTCTTTTCAGTTGCCGACACCGGTATCGGGATTGCGCCCGAGGACCAAAAGCGCATCTTCCAGGATTTCGCGCAGGTGGACAATCCGATTCAGAGGAGGGTCAAAGGCACCGGGCTGGGACTGCCGCTCTCGAGGAAATTAGCCAAGTTGCTGGGCGGCGACGTGCGAGTTCAGAGCCAAACGGGGATCGGATCGACGTTCATCGCGCAGGTCCCATTGAGGCTTGAGCAACGAGCCGAAATTGAAATCAATGCGCAACCGGCGGTGGTCACGTTGGACGCCTTGGCCGGCAGCCCGGTATTAGTGCTCGAAGATAAAGTCGAAATGATGATGATGTACCGAAGCTATTTGAAGAACTCCGGATTCGATCTCATTACCGCTTCCACGGTGCGCGACGCACGCACGGTGTTGGAGCGGGTTAGGCCGAGCGTGATCATTTTGGATGTGGTTCTGCGAGCGGAAGATTCCTGGAGATTTTTAGTGGAACTCAAACAGGACGCGCGCACTAGCGATATTCCCGTCGCGATCGCGAGCACCATCGAGGATCAAGCCAAGGCCTTTCATCTCGGCGCGGACGAGTATCTGCAGAAGCCCATCGAGCGAACCGTCCTGCTCGAAAGTCTAAGAGCGCTCACCAAGTCGCGCACGCCGCGCATTCTGATTATTGACGATGACGAGCGCGATCGTTATTTGCTCAAACAGGAGTTTCGGGACTCGGGCGTCGTCGTCCAGGAGGCCTGCGAAGGAATCGAAGGGATTCGCGAAGCCGCCAGGGAACGGCCCAATGCGATCATTCTGGACCTTTCCATGCCCGGCCTGAGTGGTTTTGAAGTGTTGGACGCGCTAAAGGCCAACCTGGCGACTAGAGACATTCCAGTTGTGATTTGTTCTTCCCGCATTTTAACCGACTCGGAACGGCTACAATTGACGGGAAGGACCGCCGCGATTCTGAGCAAGGAAGGGCTGGGACGCGCGGAGATCGCAGAAGCGATTCGGCGAACCTTTGCAGTCCGGCCGGGGCCATTTCCGGCTAATTAGGAACAGCACCGCATGGATACGATGCCCGCTTCGATACTTAACGTGGATGACTATCCCCCGGGTCTCTACGCGCGCAGCAAAATCCTGAAGCAGGCTGGCTTCGATGTGCTGGAGGCTACCAGCGGCAGCCAGACGTTGACGCTGGTGTCTCAGCATAAGCCGGCCGTGGTTCTTCTGGATGTCAACCTTCCCGATATGCATGGATTCGAGGTGTGCCGCCGCATCCGGGCAAATCCCGCGCTGGCGGCCACCACCATCTTGCACGTCTCCGCGTCCAGCGTCCAGGAGCAGCAGCAGGTAAACGGCCTGAATACCGGCGCGGATGGCTACTTGGTTGAGCCCCTGGATCCCGGGGTTCTGGTGGCCACGATCAAAGCGTTTTTGCGGGTTCGCCAGGCGGAGAACGCGTTGCGCCGCTCCAACGAAGACCTGGAACGCTTTGCATATCGCGTGGCGCACGAATTATACGAACCCTTGCGCACCATCACCATGCAAGCGCAGCTACTGGAGCGCTTGCTCGCCGGCCAGCTTGATCCGGAGGCCGCGCAGTCGTTCGGATTTCTGCGGGAAGGCGCGCAAAGGATGCGGTTGTATATAGACGACTTGTTGGGATATGCACAGGTCACACACGCCAGCGGCGGCGTGAGACTGCTCGAAATGGACGCCGTCCTGGGCGAAGCCCTTAGTTCCCTGGGCGCGGCCATTCAGGAAAGCGGAGCGAAGATCACACAGGATGCCTTGCCGGTTCTTCTGACCGACCCCAGGATCGAGCATGTGCTGCAAAACCTGATCGGCAATTCGATCAAGTATCGTCGCAACGATGTCACGCTGGAGATCCACGTCTCCGCCCGCCTGGAGGGAGGTGTCTGGGTGTTTTCCGTCCGCGATAACGGAATCGGCATTGAGCCGCAGTACAAACAATCCATATTCCAGGTTTTCCAGCGCCTGCATGGCCGAGATATTCCGGGGACGGGCTTAGGCCTCGCGCTGGCTCAAAAGATCGTTGAAATGAATGCCGGAAAAATGTGGGTTGAATCAACGCCCGGCGCGGGATCTACGTTCTACTTCACCATTCCCCAGGCCGCGGAAGAATCCTCAGCCAACTAGTCCTTGTGGCGCCCGGATATTCCTAACGATCCTCGCTGGTTTGCCGTCTCTGCCTGGAGGCGAGAATGCGCTCCAGGTTATTAATTGCCTGGTCCCGGTGGAGTTGAAACTCTTTTTGAAGGTCATCCAGTTCCTGATCCGTGAGAGACTCCATTTGAACAAGCTCCGTTCGGGCGGCCTTCATCGCCCGGATGAGTTCGTCGAGTTTCAACTGCATCACCTTGGCGTCCCGGTTCTGGGTGTTTTGGATCAGAAAGACGATCAGAAACGTGCCAATCGACGTACCCGTGTTAATGACCAGCTGCCACGTATCGGAGTAGCGAAAGTGCGAGCCGGTAGCGGCCCAAATCAAAGTGCTGATTACTCCCAATAGAAAGGCCGCCGGCGACCCAACCGCATCTGCCGCCAGCCGCGCAAATTTTCGGAAGACATCTCGCATCGGCTCCGCCTCAAATGAGAACCTTAACGGTTGGCGCAATGCAACCCAGGTTCCAAACCCTAAAGATTCGAGATCTGGGCAGCTCCGTTCTATACGATTTCCGGCAGGCTGGCGAGCGAATCGGAAGAGCGCGAAGACACGGGTTCCTTTCCACCTCAAGTTTGGAAGTCTTCGGCAGTGAAATCGTCCCATGTAATTTCCCGTAGAAAGACATTGACATCGGTAGAATCTACCTTCGCCGCGGAAGCCAAAGGATCGGTAACCCACACGCGAGTATCAAGCAGCGGCGGGATCGTCCCGAAAAGTTAATGGCTCCCAATGTGCTATGGAATCCTGCTGGAGGAATGTACAGATGGCAGGTAATGTAAGCTTCGCGGACCACGTTGAATCCCGCACGGATGAAGCCTATCCCGGAGATGGGATGCTTTCTTCGGGCGTGTCCTGGGGCGCGGTGATTGGCGGCGCCTTTGTGGCCGCCGCATTTTTTTTGATCCTGCTCGCGTTAGGGGCAGGACTTGGATTATCCGCCGTTTCGCCCTGGACGAACGTGGGCGTGTCCGCCTCCACCGCTGGCACGGGTGCCATCGTTTGGCTGCTGTTTATCGAAATCGTGGCTGCGTCTCTGGGCGGCTATATCACGGGCCGGCTTCGGACCAAATGGGCGCTGATTCATACCGATGAAGTATTTTTTCGCGATACGGCGAATGGACTTCTGTCGTGGGCCGTGGCGCTCGTGATCAGCGTGGCTTTCTTGACGTCCGCGGCCGCCAGCATGGCGGGAAGCGCCGCGCAAGTGAGTTCGCGCGCGGAGAATACCGCAACAGGGACGGCGGAACCCGGCAGGTACTTTGTGGACGCCTTATTTCGGACGGACCGCATTGCCCCTGAAAGCAGAGATGCTTCTCTGGAGGCGGAGGCTGCAGCCATTCTTGCCAACGCTCTGAGGCAAGGCCGGATGCCGGAAGCCGATCAAAATTACTTAGCCCGAGTGGTCGCCGCCCGTACGGGAGTCAATATGCCGGAAGCGGAAAAGCGCGTTTCAGACGTCGTCGCCGATGCCCGGCGGGCGGAAGATGCTGCGCGCAAAGCGACCGCCCATCTGCTGCTATGGCTCTTTCTCGCTCTCTTGATGGGCGCGTTCTGCGCGAGCTATACGGCGACCATCGGAGGAAGGCTGCGGGATCACATCAAGGCCATTTAGGAAGGTTCAATATATGCGTTCAATTCTACTTTTATTCTTAGGCGTACCGATCCCGATCATTCTCATCATCGCGCTATTCACTCATCACTTTTGAGGGTGAAAGCGCGGGCGTTAGTTCTGCACCGTCAGGAAGAAGGTCTGTGGCAGCGCGGTTCCGTTCTCGGTCACGTTGATCCGGTAATCGCCATCCGCCAGGCCTTCGGGCACTTTCACGTAGAACTCGTACAATCCGATGAATGAGCCTGCCAGGCCCTGGTAGGTCAGCTCGGCTTGCGCCGATCCGAACGAGAATGTCACCGGGTTAGTGACCTGGTTGCTCTGGGTCACAATGACGCCCGGCGGAATGGATGGATTTACGTCGCCAAATCCGATTCCGTAGGCAATGATTAAATCTCCCGGCTTGGCCGGCCGGCTGTTCAGGCCAAACGACGCGCCGGTGCTGGTGTTCAGAACATAGGCTCCATCGGAGGCAAACGTGGCGATCAAGTATTGCTTTCCGGCCGCGCTGTAATTCGACGGCGATAGCAATGCGGGCGCCAGGGCGCGCCGGGTGAACATGCTTTCAGAGCTGGTGGCTTTGCAGTTGGTCACCGTAACGGCGACACTGCCCGTAGCCGAATCTTCGGGGGCCTGCACGTTGAGCTGGCCCGGAGACAGGAACCAGACGTAGGCGGGTTTTCCATTGATGCTCACGCTGATGCCATCCAGATTGGTGGGCGCGACGCCGCTGGTGAAGTCGCTCGAAGCCCATTCGCCCGAATGCGAGGCGTCGGCGAGGCGCGGATCGTTCGGGTCCGCGAGATTGGAACCGAAAATCTCGAGCCACGATCCCGACGCGAAGTATGCGTATCCGCCGTAAGCGCCCGCCGAGTCGATTGCCGAAATCACCGGCGGCGCGGTGTTGGTGCAACTATAAGCCGGCCCCGCGGGCGGTTTCAAGCTGAAGATCACGCCGAAATCGTCCACGCCGCCCGAGTTGGTGGCGCCGTAGAGCGTCCCGTCGCTCGCCTGGAAAAGGCTGCCTTGCGGGTTCGAGCCGTCCGCGCACCCGGATTGCGAACAGAACTGGTGGAGCGTCGTCAGCGCGCCGCTGGTGGTGACTTGGAACAAGGTGCCCGACTGATCGAACTTCGCCTCGTTGCTGGTCGTCCCGTAGAGGTTCCCGTCTTTTCCTTGGATCAAGCTGCCTAGAGCAGAGTCTCCGTCCGGGCACGCGGATAGGCCTTGCGGACAAAAGGTGTAGAGGGTGGTCAGCGTGCCGCCCAGGGTCATTTTGAAGATGGTTCCACTGCCATTCTCGCTGCCCGCCGTGGTTCCGTACAGATTTCCATCCTTGGCCTGGACCAATCCGGTATACGGGCTGACGCCATCCGGACAGCCGCTGGTCTCGCAAAAATTGTAGATGGTGGTTAGCGTGCCGTCCAGAGTCATTTTGAAAACCGTGCCGCCGTCCACGCCTCCCGAGGACGTTGTCCCGTAAAGGTTGCCGTCGGATGCCTGGATCAGCGGGCCTTGGGGAGCGCCGCCCGTAGCGGTGCCGCTAAAGTTGATCAACGCCGTGAGTGTGCCGGAGGGAGTGATCCTGAAAATCATGCCCGCGTTCCCGCTTCCGCCCTCGGACGCTGTCCCGTAGAAATTTCCGTCGGATGCCTGGATGAGCCCGTTCAGCAGATGCGGGCCGTTGGTGCCCTGCATGTAGAGCGGTGTAAACGTGCCGCTCAACGTCACTTTGAAAATGGAGAGCTCCGTGGTTCCATAAAGGCTCCCGTCGGAACCCAGCGTTACGCCGCTTTCCGGGCTGCAGCCGTCCACCGAGTAATTGAAGCTGTGCAACGTGGTGATGACGCCGGCGGGTGTCATTTGAAAGACCGTCCCGCAAGTGGCGGCGCCGCCCGACGATGTTGTCCCGTAGAAGTTTCCGTCGGGGCCTTCGATGATGGAAGCGCCGTGCGGCGTGGCCGGCGTCGACCCATTCGAGTAGTTAAACTGCCCCAGCACGTTCAGAGTTTGTGCTTGCGATGCGAACGCTGCCGCTGCCAAAATCACAATTGCCCGCCAAGTCAGTTGGTCCAAACGAGTCTCCCACTACTCAAATGGGAACAGGAGCCCGTTCCTTTCAGAAATCCACGGAATTGAACAACCAGGAGGTCGTCCGGCAGGACAGCGCGGTTCTAGTGGCTGGTGGCAGCCGCTTGCTTGACATAAGTCGCGGCCTGCTCCATGGTGGCGAACCAAACGCCTGGCTTGGACTGGATGTAGGCCACCAGCCGATCCAGCACCGCGATTCGCGACCTGTGTCCGCTGACATGCGGATGCTCAGTCAGAATGAACATCGTCCGCTCCTCGAAGGCGAGATCAAACTCAGCCTTGTAGATCTGAAACAACGCGTCCGGGGAGGGAAGCGCGCCATTCGCCGTTTCCCCGTAATAGACATAGTCGTTATCGATCTCGCTGATCGGGAGCTCGATCACGCCGCTGGGCCGCCCGTTGGACACAATCTCGTAGGGCTCATCGGCGGCGAGCAAGCTGCTGTCGTACAAGAAGCCGGCTTTTTGAATCAAGTCGAATGTGTGAGGGCTGAATCCGGAGCCTGGCGCGCGGACTCCAACTGGGCGCTTTCCAGTCGCCTTGGTCAAATATTCAATGGAGCGCGTCAGCAAGCGCTGCTCTTCGGCCGCGTCTCGGATGCCAGGCCAGAATTCGTGAATCCATCCGTGGACGCCGATTTCATGGCGGTGACGGCGCAAGATGGACGGCGCGATCTCCGGATGCAGCATCAGAGTCATGGCGGGGACGAAGAACGTCGCCGGCACTTGCCGCCGGTCTAGCAGATCCAAGATTCGCGGCAAGCCGGTGGTGGCGCCGTATTCTCCCACCGATAACGGTACCGGCAGCGGATTGGCTCTTTGCAACAGCTCATTGTCGACATCGAATGAGAGGCACACCGCTATGCGGGCGCCGTTGGGCCAAGCCTCGGGTGTCAGCTTCTTGCCCATTCTTGCGGTCCCTACTGCTTGACGAATCTGCTCTTCGCTGGAATCGGCCGTAATGGGAGGCGCGTTCTGCGCCCGGCAAACCGCCAGAAGCCCGAGCGGCACGAAAGCAAAGACGTAAGACCTCCGGCGCAAAACCATATATTCGATACCTAGCACCCTGAGCGCGCAGTATATCACTGCGTGAACGGGCTTGGCCCCAAGTGGCTAACGACGCAAATGGCTAACGACAGCTCTCGAAGTCGGGCAGCAGCAGGGCGGACACGTCACATTGAATTACGCGGAATCGATTCGTCGAGAGCGCCTCAACCACTTGCCGGAAGTCCAGCCTGGATGTCACGCTGCTGGTAATTTCGAGGAGCAGACGGAGCCGGTCGCGTTCATGCCGCAGGAGGCGCCTTTCGGGCCGACAGACATTGGCCCTACGTTTGCCGCAAATCCAGGGAGACTCGGAGCGGCTGCGCAATGGAGATGTTTTCCATCGGCATCGGGAAGCCAAATGGTGCACAACATGTCAGCGCCTTGGGATTCGACCAGTTCAGCAATGATCGCCAGCACCTCAGACAACTGAGATCCGGCCAGAATCAACTTTAGAATGTTGAGAACTGACTGGCTGGAAAAACATCCGGGTGACGCGCCAAGGTCGCCTGTCCAGCCTGTTCTATTACGCCCGATATAATGCCCGCATGTACACAGCTCAGGCTGGAATCTTCGCGCTGGGAACGTCTTCCCATTCTTACCTGGAGTTTGACCTTCTGGACACGAAGAATTACAAGGAGTTTGCCACATTGATCTCCTCCATTCGTGAACCACGGACCACCACGGGAGGCGTGAACTTAGTCATCGGCTTTCGGCCTGAGCTGTGGCGCGTTATTGCTCCAGATGACGCTCCTCCGGGTGTAGTGGGCTTTAACAAGGAGATCCGGGGCACGGAAGGATTCGTTATGCCCAGTACGCAACATGATGCGCTGGTGTGGCTTTCCGGCAATGCTTATGACGTTATCTTCGATATGGCCCGCTCGGTGGTCCATGACTTCCGAGGTCAGGCCTCGCTAGGGGAAGAAACCTCAAGTTGGCCTTACCAGCACGATCGCGATCTGACCGGCTTCATCGATGGCTCAGAGAATCCAACGCTGCTCGACGCTCCCATCGCAGCGCTCCTGCCCGAAGGGGCTCCCGGCGCTGGAGGCTCCGTCCTGCTGCTTCAAAAGTGGAAGCACAAGGCGGCTGAGTGGGAAGCTCTGCCGGTTGACCAGCAGGAGCGCATTATGGGACGCACGAAGCTCGCGAGCATCGAACTCGAGAACAAGCCGCCGGACTCGCATGTCGCCCGCACCGATCAGGACGAGTTCGGAAACATCTTTCGTCGTAACATGCCCTACGGAAGCGTCGACGACCATGGCACCGTGTTCGTTGGATTCAGCGGAGACCAGAAGCGGCTTTCCAGAATGCTGGACAGCATGGCGGGCCTGGTCACTGGCGCTCGCGATGCGCTCACACGCTTCACGCAACCGCTGACCGGCTCTTATTATTTCGTGCCTTGCATCGAGAGTCTGCGACGCTTACGGTAAAACTGCCCGGCAAACGTGAAAATCGTTTTTCCGGTGAATGATACTGGTGGTGTCCCGCCCTTCCAATGGATTTGGATCTTCAGCCCTCGCTGCCCATCGCTCGTTGGACCGATTTCCGTCTGACATCGCGGCTTGCCCTGCCGCTCATTCTCACCGAACTTGGCTGGATGAGCATGGGCATCGTGGACACCGTCATGGTGGGGCGGCTACCCGACAGCGCTGTGGCCATTGGAGCTACCGGATTGGGCCAAAGCCTCTATCACAGCCTGGCGATTTTCGGAGGCGGCCTGCTGCTCGGACTGGATACTCTGGTTTCCCGGGCCTACGGCCGCGAGGATCTGAACGACGCCCGGCAATCGCTGGTGAACGGTTTGTTCCTGGCTTTGGCGATGGCGCCGTTGTTCATGCTGGCCATTTCCTTCTGGCCGGCCGGGATGCAGCGCTTAGGAATCGGCGCGGATCTGGTGGGGCCCATGCGTCCGTTTTTATCCGCGTTGAACTGGGGCACTCTGCCATTGCTGGCTTATTTTGCGCTGCGCCGCTATTTGCAGGCCGTCAATGTCGCCACCCCGATCATGCTGGCCGTGGTTTCGGCTAACATCATCAACGCCGCCGGCGACTGGATTCTGATCTATGGTCATTTTGGTTTTCGGGCCATGGGAATTACCGGCTCCGGATGGTCCACCTGCGCGGCGCGCGTGTACATGGCGCTGTTTTTGGGGATCACGCTGTGGCGAGTGGAATCGAAGCGCCCGGCGTCCAGCCGCTGGCGCGCCGCTCGGATCGACGTGGAACGAATCTGGGCGCTGCTGAAGCTCGGAGCGCCGGCGGCCACCCAGATCCTTTTCGAAATCGGCGCGTTCTCAGCGGCCACCGCTCTCGCCGCCAAGCTCGGCCCCGTGCCTCTGGCTGGTCACGAAATCGCTCTGAACTGCGCCGCGCTGACGTTCATGGTGCCGCTCGGGGTCAGTTCGGCGGCGGCCGTCCGGGTAGGGCACCAGTTGGGAAGAAGCGATTCCGCGGGCGCGCGCCGCGCCGGATGGTCCGCCATCCTGCTTGGGCTGGCCTTCATGGCCTGTTCAGGGCTGGTGTTCGTTTCCCTGCCGCGCCTGATCGCCCGCCTGTTCTCGCCCGATCCGGTGGTCATCGAAATGGGCGCGAGGCTGCTTCTGGTGGCCGCGGCTTTCCAGTTGTTTGACGGATTGCAAACGGTCGCGACCGGAGCGCTGCGCGGGGCAGGGAATACAAAAACGCCCATGATCGCTAATTTCGTTGCGTACTGGCTGATCGGATTGCCGGCGGGCTATTTGCTGTGCTTTCGAATGCATTGGGGCGCGTTGGGCATCTGGATTGGACTGTGTGCCGGTCTGATGCTGATTGGTTCGTCCCTGCTGATCGCGTGGAACAGGCAAAGGCTGTCGGCGTAGTGAGGCAGGGCCGGGGCCTATTGCAGCGCGGCCCGTTGGGCGGAAGGAACCCTCTCCACGCGCTGTTTCGCCTCGCCGAATTGAGGCAATTCAAAGTGCGAGCCTGAGGAGCGCGCCGCGAAGATCGTGTAGAGCGCCACCATCAGCAACATCAATACTGCGACGATCCCCACCAGCGCGCAAAACAGTTCGAGAACTGGCAGCCCGGCCTGGAGCATGCTATCCGCGGAAGGGCCTGGCACGAACCAATTCATAAACGTTTCTCAGCCGCGATGTTACTCATCGTATCGTGCCTGAGAATACTCCTACTTACACTCCGCGTCAAGCCCCTGCTTTTGCGGCCGTTATTTCTCCGCCGCCTTGGCCGCCTTTTCCTTGTCGCGGCCGGACCGCAGAATGTCTTCCATGGCGTAATTGCCTTCATGACACGCGTATTCGTAGATCTGATAGTTTGGATCCCCGGTCAGCGGCATGGACACTTTCCAGGGCGCTGAATAGATGTTCGGATCGTCGATGGTCACTTCATAGCTGATGGTGCCCGCATCCACGCGCCTGAACCGTTCCACCACATGCAGGGCCTCGCTTTCATGAACGCTGCGGATGCGTCCGGTGGCGGCGCTGGTAGCGATCATGCCTTTGCCGTTGTAATTGATGGTATCCACCACCAGCGTGTCGCCCTCCCAGTGGCCGATCGAATCGCCGTTCCACTGGCGCAGGCTGGGCGGTAGATGCGGACGGCCATCCAGCGGAATCACGCGCACCTCGTGAATCATCTCGGAGAAGATCACGACGTAGCCGGGCGGCTGCAGGATTTGATAGGCGTTGTTATAACCGGCGGGAAACATGCCGGCGGGAAAGCCGCGCGTGATGCAGCGCTCCCAGGTGGTCTGGTGGACATAGGAATCGGCCACGTGCGCCAGATCATAGTCGCGTTGCGCCTCCGCCGAAGGTTTCAGCGGAACTCTTCCGTTGGGCGGATCCACCACCAACGAACTTTGGCGGGTGGACAGCCAGGTTGTTCCGCTATCAAAGAAGGCCTGATTGTAGCTGCCGGTGTCGCCCGGCCGGGGCGGGAGGTCCTCGCGGTTTTTGCTGGCCTGGCTTTCGATCGCCTCGGCTTCTTCTTCAGTAAGGGTCGCTTTTCCCGATAGCGCCGCAGGCCGTTCAAAGGGTGTGAGCGTGGCATTGGTCCAAACTCCCTGCAAGTCCGGCTGGCCATCCGGAGTGCGCGCGGTCCATGTGGCGGCGGAAGGCGACGCCTTGGCCGCTTTCTGAACCTGCGCTACCGCGGGCGCTGTCAATGTAATAGCGGTGGCGATCGCGAGGAGACTTCCCGAACCGAACCATCTTGGACCCATCTGAAACCCCCTACTATCGAATGGCAGACGTTGCCAGTATACATTTTTCCTTTGCAGATTCCACAGGAACAACCGGGACATGGTAAAAAAAGAAGGCTGAGGGCTGAAGACCTATTTTGCGATGAAGCAGCGCGGCGCAAGCCATTCCAATAAGAAGGTCGCGAACAGCCTGGTGGCCATGAGTTCGGCCGCGGTGCTGGCGGTTTACGCGGCCGGATATGTTCGCACCCGACCTGCCGCGGATCGGTTTGCGAAGCAGGCGTACGAACGGTCGCTGGCGCGGGAGACTCCGCCCGTCGCGGCAGCTCGCAGCGCGGATTTGCAGCCGGCTGTTCCGGTTGCGCGCGCGCACGTACATGCTCCCGCGCCATCGGCGCGTTCGGCCCCGAAAGCGAGCAAGCCGGCGACCCCCAAACTGGCTGCGTCGGCTAAAGCGAAACCAAGCACCCCGGGCCTGGCTGTGGAAGCCACGCCGGCGACGGCCGAGCCGCCCGCGACAGTCACGTCGGCTGCTCCAGCGATTGCCGCTACTCCGGTAACCCCGGTCGCCGAGCCGCAAGTTTCGGCCCCCGCAGCCGCTCCCGTCGCGCCCGCGCCGCCGTTTTGGAAAGACGGGAAGTATACGGCCTGGGGAACGTGCCTTCACGGGGACATCCAGGCCACGGTGATCATTGAAGGCGGAAAAATTATCTCGGCTGAAATAACCGATTGCCGGACCCGCTACGCGTGCGACGTCATCGACAAACTGCCCGGAAAAGTAATTCAAAGGCAGAAAAATAAATTCGACGTGGTGGGAGGCGCCACCGAGAGCGCGTATGCGTATTACGGCGCGGTCTACTGGGCACTCGATCAGGCGTCCAAGTGAACCATCCCGCGTCCGTGCGCAGGGAAGTAGCGATGGACACGCTGGTGACCATCCAAGTGGTCCGATCCGGCGCTGACGCCGCAATCGAGCGCGCCTTGGGATGGTTTCACGAGATCGAAGAGCGCTGCACGCGTTTCGATGAGCGGAGCGAGCTGATGCGGCTCACGTCCCGTAGCGGCGAGCCCGTGCCCGTCAGCCCCATGCTTTTCGAATCCGTCCGATTTGCGCTGATGGTGGCGGAAGAAACTCGCGGCGCGTTCGACCCGACCATTGGTCATCTCATGGAAGAGCGCGGCTTCAACCGGGAGCATCGTACTGGAAAGATTGTTCGCAGCGGGATTTCGGCCGACGACCAAGTCAGCTACCGGGATGTCCACCTGGATCCGGAGCGCAGCGCCATCACGCTCAAACGCCCGCTGATCCTGGATCTGGGCGCAGTGGCTAAGGGACTGGCCATCGATATGGCCGCGCGCGAGCTCCAGCCGTTCACGGATTTCTCAATCGATGCGGGCGGCGATCTGTATCTCGGCGGATCGAATCCGGAGGGTCAGCCCTGGCGCGTGGGGATTCGTCACCCGCGCCGCGACGACGAAATGATTTGTGGACTCGAAGCCTCGAACCAGGCGGTCTGTACCTCGGGCGACTACGAGCGCGGGCTTCACATCCTGGATGGGCGCACAGGCGGCCCGGGGGAATCCGCGGCCAGCGTCACCGTGGTAGCGCCCAACGCGATGCTGGCCGATGCGCTTTCAACCGCTGCATTTGTGCTCGGCCCGGCCCAAGGAATCGCGCTGCTCGATCGCATGGGTGCCCAAGGGTTGATCGTGACACCTGAACTCGAACGCTACGAAACACGAGGGCTGCGCCATGCGGCGTAGGACCCACTCAGCGCGCAAGTTCTTCAAGACTCCCAAGGGCCTGCTCACCATCGTTCTGGCCATTCTGATCGCGCTGGCTGCGCCGCATGAAGGCCTTCGGCTGGTGCTGCCGGGCCTCGCGAGCGCCGTGATCGCGGCCGGCCTGGTGGATCTTCTGATTCTCAAGAAGAGAAAAAAAGTGTGGGAATTTCCGAGCGGCGCGATCCTCACCGCCATGATCGTGGCGATGGTGCTGCGCGCGCAGGAGCCTTGGTACGTCACTACGATCACTTCCGTGGCGGCCGTGCTGAGCAAGTACATCTTGCGCTCGCGCTCGGCGAATCTGTTCAATCCCGCGGCGCTGGCGATTGTCGCCAGCTTTTACGTGTTTCACACCGGCCAAAGCTGGTGGGGAGCTCTGCCGGAAGTCACGCCCATCGCCCAGGTAGCCTTGATCCTGACCGGCGCCTTCATGGCGGACCGGGTTAACAAAATGCCGATGGTGCTGTCGTTTCTGGGGACCTATTTCCTGCTCTTCACCATCACGGCGTTCGTGAGCGATCCGGCGCGGGTTTCGGAGGTGTTTCGCGCGCCCGACCTCCAGGCCGCGCTGTTTTTCGCGTTCATCATTCTCACCGACCCGCCGACGTCGCCCACGAAATATCCGGATCAGCTGGCGTGCGGAATCATGACCGCGGCGGTCAGCTACGTGGTCTTCGAATGGGCCGGCGTGGTTTACTATCTGCTGGCCGGCGTCCTGGTGGCCAATGTCTGGGAGGCGTGGCGGCGCGTGCACCGGCGCACCGGCCGCGCATTCCCCAACGGAATCGGCGCTTTTATCCGTGAGATGACCCCCTGGAGAGCGTCTTCTCACTCGGCTGCACGGTAGGTTATACTCACCTCCGAGGATTCTCCGATGAAACCGCTGCTCGCTCTGGCCGCCATCGCGGCTGTTCTGGGACCCGCCCGCGCTCAACTCGCCCCGCCAAATGAAGCGGGCGTCACGATGGGCCATGTGCATCTGAATGTGCGCGACATGGAAGTGCAGAAGAAATTCTGGATGGATTACTTCGGGGCGGTCCCTCTTAAGAAGGCCGGCTTGACAGGTGTGAAGGTGCCCGGAATGCTGATCCTTTTCCGCCAGCAGGCGGCTACCGGCGGCTCGGAAGGGACCAGCATGGATCACTTCGGTTTCAAAGTCCCCAACACCGCCGAAGCGCTGAAGCGCTTTCGCGAGGGCGGCATCAAGGTGGAGTCGGAATTCAAGGGCACCGAAGGATTTCCGAACGCCTACGTGATCGGGCCGGATGACGTGAAGATCGAATTGCAGGAAGACACCTCGCTCACGGTTCCGTCCATCGCTTATCACCTGCACTTCATGAATGCAGTCGGCGACCAGATTAAACTTCGGGACTGGTATGCCAAGAACTTCGGCGCGGCGGTCAAAAAGCGCGGCCAGCACGAAGCGGCGGACATTCCGGGAATGAATCTGACATTCGGAGTGACCAGGAATCCTCCGAACATCGGGACCAAGGGCCGCTCGGTGGATCACATCGGTTTTGAGGTGAAGAATCTGGAAGCGTTCTGCAAGACTCTGGAGGCCAACGGCGTGAAGCTGGACGTGCCGTACCGGAAGATTCCGAGCGCCGGAATTGCCATTGCGTTCTTGACGGACCCGTTCGGCACTTACGTGGAGTTGACTGAGGGGTTAGATCAGTTCTAAATCGCCGCGTCAGCCGAAGTGCCGGAAGTGCTTCCAAAATTCCGGCCAGGGCTGGCGCAGCCGGCGGCACACGAAGATATCCGGATGGTCTTCCGTCTCTTCGTTCCGTACTCCATACCGATTGCTGGTGTGGCCGGCCAATTCGCACTGCTCGAAAGTCCGATCCACGAAGGCGCGCGAGAATCCGAGCACGATCAAAGTTTCGGGTGGCGGATCGCCGTAGCCGCGCAGCCAATACGAATTGACCCCGCTGATCGCTTTCGGCAGCCCATAGAACGAACCGTAGAGATCGATGGCGCCCGCTTCACCGTAGTTTCCGGCCAGGATCCGCGTTCGCCCGCGGTCCCCGGCCGGAAGGGACTTGAAAATGCCCGCAGCCGTTTGGGCCAGGTCCTGCCAGCCGATTTCCTCGCGCCAGTCATCACTCACCTTGGATGCGATGTTCCACCAAGCGGAATTAACCGGCGCGATGGGAACCGTGAAGGCTACTCCGAAAACCGCTCCCACAGCCAGCGCGGGATAGACGCGCGCGCGCCGAAGGGGGAAGCGCTGTTCCCACAGCACGGTTCCCGCCGCCAGAAGCATGGGATAAGCTGGCGCCATGTAGTAGCTGCGCCCTTGCGCGATGGTGAAAAGCGCCAGCGAAACCACGAACATCCAGCCGATGGCTCGATAGCGCTTACCATCCGGCGCGAAGAAATAAAAGTACAGGCCGGCGATCCACAAAGGAATGGTCGCCGGATTGGCGGGCACGAAAAGCTGTTCGATCAGGAAGCCCTTGGTCCGGCCGATCCGGACATCGCGCGCGTGAATGTAGCTCAGGAAATCGAGCGATATGAAATCGTGCCGCACCTGCCAGATCAGATTAGGCAGGAAAATCAGCAACGACACAGCCGCTCCAATCCAGACCCAACGATTGGCCAGCAGCCGCCGCGCCGGCGTCACCAAGATGCCAACGGCCAGGCCCGCAACCAGGAACGCTATCGTGTACTTGGTCATGACGCCCAGTCCGATCGCCGCGCCGATCGGAAGCCACCAGCGCGGGTCCTCGGATTTGAGCAGCCGGATCACGAAGTAGGCCACCAGCACCCACCACAGATAGTCGAACGTCACGTATTGGAACAGCGACCCCGCGGCGAGCGAGACCGGCGCAATCGCCACCGCCAGGGCCGCCACGATCTGGGACCATCGCCGGCCGCCCAGTTCGCGCGCCATCAAGCCGCTCGTGACCATCGCCACGCCTTGCGCGAGCGCGGCGAAGAAGCGCAGGCCCGGCAACCATGGTCCGAAGAGCGCCAAGCCAACACGCGCGATGAAGGGCGTCAGCGGGGGATAAGCGACGTAGCCCCATGCCAGATAGCGGGCATCGTCAAAAGTGGCCAGTTCGTCGCGATGGAAGCCGTAGTGGCTATTGGCAAGGGTGTGGAGTAGGATTCTCGCGGCCGCCAAGGCCACCAAAACCTTTGTGGCGTTAGGGAGTTGCCTGGAATGCGTCTCCAATGTCTCCTAAGATACCAATCGCGCGTCGGGCCCCCTACAGATTAGCGCCCGGCCGCCCGATAACTAAGGTGCCTGACGTAGTTGTTCGTACAGGAGGCACAGTATGTCCCCCGCGCAATGCGCAACTGAAACCAATCCCCTGGTGATGGACGCCGAACCATCGCACGGGCCGAATCTGGCTGAGAAGACCAGAAAACGAGTATTTGTAAGTTTTGCAGGCACGATGCTGTTCGGGCTCGCGCTGGCAGGCTGGTATGTCGGGGACCGGATTCTCGCCGCAGAAACCATCCCAACCAGTGCGGTCGCGCCGGTAGTGCTTGAGCCGTTGGCCAATATTCCTTCGCCGATGCCGCCGCCGGCGGCCTACGTGATCCCACCCGCGCCGAAAGCGCCGGAGTTCTACTTGCAGACCACATCGCTCGGTGACAAGCAGGACGTACGATTTCTCAAGCAGCTTCAGCTCAAAGGGTACGCTGCGAGAATCGATGACACGACCATTCTGATCGGTCCGTATGCCGACCGCGAGTCGCTCGTGCACGCGCGCCGAAAGCTGGCAGGCGCGGGGATTCTGGCTGTGGAATCCGGCCGGTAGCGAGGGTCGTATCGGCGAATCGCTGCGTAGTTTGTCAGCAAACCACCCGTTAGCGCTATCGTGAAAACGTGCAAGCCGATGCCGAACTCGCTCGCCGCGAATTGGAACTTGCTCGGACGATGTCAGAGCGACTGTGGGCTGAGTACCGCTCTTACTTAAAAGCGCTTTTGCCGGCACGAGCTGAGGCCAGCCCTGAAGCTCTGCGCTTTATGACAGAGGCTTCAGACTGGACCTGGAAGATTTACGCGTCCGAGCACGCGCTTTTCAAGGCAGAGAACGGTACTCCTGGAATCGTTGGTTCACACGGACAGTATCAGTGGCTTACGATGATCGAAGTCGACATTTCCGCTCTTCTTCAGGCGTGCCCGGCCGTCGTACTGGGCAAGTACCTTGCAGTAACGTCAATCGATGGCGGCACGCTTCAACTGACGAATTCAGAGAAGAGCAACGGATGGTCGACAGCGGAGGAGGGTAACGTATTCCGCTTCACTTACGAAGGTCCCGAACACCGCGACGATTGGAAGGTCGCGTATAGCCCTCGGCTAAGTTCCATTCATGGGTTGCCAAACGAGTCGCGTGAGCGCTGTGAAGGTTTTGATGAATGGTACGTCTTCCGCCAAGCGGTTCCGCCTTCAGAAATGGAGGTGTTCGTGAATTGGATGGGCTTTCGATTATACGATCCCATGTGGAAAGAACATGCCGACCGTTTCTGGGAGCAGATGGATCGACTCGCTCCGGAGTCGTATATCGCAGACGGCACCGTCTTCACCTTCGCCACCCGCGATACCAGCCTCTTCAACATGGTTCTTGCGGCGTTTGCCCGGAACCAGTAATACCTGGGACGCTCTAAAATAGTATTGGGTGTCCCCAACCATCGAAACCAGCATCCCCGAGCTTGCGGGCTTTGATCCGCTTATCGCCGAATGGTTCACCCGCCGATTCGCGCGCGCTACTGAACCGCAATCGCTGGGCTGGCCCGAAATTCGTGCGGGACGCGACGTCCTGATCGCCGCGCCCACTGGGTCGGGCAAGACACTCGCGGCGTTCCTAACCTGTCTCGATCGGCTGGTCCGCGCGGCTCGCCAGGGCGACCTTCCGAATGAAACCGAAGTAGTCTACGTCTCGCCGCTCAAGGCGCTGAGCAACGACGTTCATAAGAACCTGGAACTTCCGCTGGCCGAGATCGCCGAACTGGCCGCCGAGCGGGGCATCGCGCTCGCGCCCATCCGTACCTCCGTTCGCACCGGCGACACACCAGCCGCCGAGCGCCAGCAAATGGGCAAGCACCGGCCGCACATTCTAGTCACCACGCCGGAGTCGCTGTACATTTTGCTGACCGCCGCGAAATCGCGCGAAATGCTGCGCACCACGCGCACCGTGATTGTCGACGAAATTCACGCCGTCGCGGACGATAAACGCGGCTCCCATCTGGCGCTTTCGCTGGCGCGTCTCGACGCTTTGGTGGGCGAAGGCCGCAAGCCGCAGCGCATCGGGCTTTCGGCTACCGTTAGGCCCATCGAAGAAGTCGCCCAGTTCCTGGGCCCGAACGTTCGCATTATCGACATCGGCCATCGGCGCGAAATGGAGCTGGCCGTCGAGGTGCCGCGCGACGAGCTGGGCCCTATCGCCAGCAACGAAATGTGGGCCGAAATCTATGACCGCGTGGCCGCGCTCATTCTTTCGCATCGCACCACGCTGGTTTTCGTCAACACCCGCAGGCTGTCGGAGCGCGTGGCGCACGCGCTGGCCGAGCGGTTGGGCGAGAACGTGGTGCTCCCGCATCATGGCAGCCTCTCGAAGGCTCTGCGCCTGAACGCGGAGAATCGCTTGAAAAATGGCGAGCTGCGCGCGGTGGTTGCCACGGCCTCGCTAGAGCTCGGTATCGATATCGGCACCGTGGATCTGGTCTGCCAGATCGGATCGCCTCGATCTATTGCGGTGGCATTGCAGCGCGTGGGGCGCTCGGGCCACTGGGTGGGCGCGAAGCCCGAAGGCCGGTTCTTCGCCACCACGCGCGACGAATTGATCGAGTGCGCGGCTCTGGTGCATGCCATTCGATCGGGCGATCTCGACCGGCTCGAGATCCCCACCGCGCCGCTGGATATTCTGGCGCAGCAGATCGTGGCCGAGACGGCGGCTCGGGATTACGGCGAGGACGAACTTTTCGCGCTGGTTCGCAGCGCCTATCCGTATCGCGATCTGGACCGCGCGACCTTCGACGCGATTATTTCCATGCTGTCGGATGGCATCACCACGCAGCGCGGCCGCGCAGGAGCTTTTCTGCATCGCGATCAAGTGAACGGCCGCGTCAAGGGGCGTCGGGGCGCGCGCCTGGCGGCGATCACCTCCGGCGGCGCAATCCCGGACAATGCCAACTACGCGGTGGTGGCGGAGCCGGACGGCAAAGTAGTCGGCACGTTGGACGAGGATTTCGCGGTGGAGAGCCTGGCGGGCGATGTGTTCCTTCTCGGCACCAGCTCCTGGAAGATCAAGCGCGTCGAGCCCGGCCGGGTGCGGGTGGAAGACGCCCATGGAGCGCCGCCGTCGGTTCCGTTCTGGAATGGCGAAGCGCCGGGCCGGACGTTCGAGTTGTCGGATGAAATCTCGCGCGTGCGCACAAAAGTAGCGGGCGATGCCCAGGAAGCCGCGCGCTTCTTGACGGACGAATGCGGCCTGGACGAAGCGGGCGCGAGCCAAACCGTCGCCTACGTGCATGCGGGCGTCCAATCGCTGACTGCGTTGCCGACGCAGCACACCGTCGTCGCCGAGCGGTTTTTCGACGAAGCGGGCGGGATGCAACTGGTTCTGCACGCCCCTTTCGGCGCTCGCATCAACCGGGCCTGGGGACTGGCGCTGCGCAAACGCTTCTGTCGTTCCTTCAATTTCGAGCTGCAGGCCGCCGCCACCGACAACGGAATCAATATTTCGCTCACTGAGCAGCATGCCTTTCCGCTCGAGCTGGTTTTCGAATTCCTGAAGCCTCAAACTGTCGAGCACGTGCTCACTCAAGCCCTGCTCGACGCCCCCATGTTCACCGCCCGCTGGCGTTGGAACGCATCCCGCGCGCTGGCCATCCCCCGATTCCAGGGCGGCCGCAAGGTTCCGCCGCCTATCCAGCGCATGCGCGCCGAGGATCTGCTGGCGTCCGTTTTCCCGGATCAAGTGGCTTGCGCCGAGAATCTCACCGGCGAGATTCGCATTCCCGATCATCCTCTGGTGAATGAGACCATCGACAATTGCCTGCACGAAGCCATGGACGTGCAAGGCCTGAAGCGGATTCTGGAGGGTTTCGAATCGGGCGCTATCCGGAAGGTAGCCATGGATACAGCCGAGCCGTCGCCGTTTTCGCACGAGATCCTGAACGCAAATCCGTACGCATACCTCGATGACGCTCCGCTCGAAGAGCGCAGGGCGCGCGCGGTGCAATTAAGGCGGACGCTGCGGTCCGACGTAACGGGCGGGGCAGGCATTCTGGATCCGTCGGCCATCGCGCAGGTGACCGCTGAGTGCTGGCCGGAAGCCCGCGATGCCGACGAATTGCATGACGCGCTGCTCAGTTTAATCGTCCTGCCGCCAGTGGAGGAATGGCAGGCCTACTTCGCAGAACTCAGCATCGCCGGGCGCGTCCGGGTGATCGAACGTGAGGGGCAACCGTTCTGGGTTGCGACGGAGCGGATGCATTTGACGGGCGACGTGCTGGCAACCGTGCGAGGCTGGATGGAATCGCTGGGCCCGGTCACCGCGCAGGCGCTGGCTTCCCGTCTGGGTTTTACCGTCGACGCCATCGAAGCCGCGCTGCTGAAAATGGAATCCGAAGGCCAGGTGATGCGCGGGCGGTTCCATTCCGACGCACCACCGGACCAAACGGAATGGTGCAATCGCCGCGTGCTCGCGCGCATTCATCGGCTCACTCTGGGCCAGTTGCGCCGCGAAATCGAACCGGTGACCGCCACGCAATTCGAGCGCTTCCTGCATCGCTGGCAGCATGTTCTGCCCGGCAGCCGGCTGCACGGCGTGGACGGCACTCTGCAGATTATCAAGCAGCTGCAAGGCTACGAGATCTCGGCCGCCGCGTGGGAGCCGGAGGTTTTGGCGAATCGCGTGGCGCGCTATGAGCCCGATTTCCTGGATCAGCTGTGCCTGGCCGGCGAAGTAATGTGGGCGCGCCTGTCGCCGCATCCGGCATTTGATATTCCAGAGCCTCGCCGCGTCCGGCCCACCCGCACCGCGCCGATCGCGATCTTCCTGCGCGAAAGCGCGGACTGGCTGGAAGCGCCCTTGAAACCGCCGGTCCTGTCCCATCCGGCGGGAGAAGTGCTCCAGCAGCTGGAACAGCGTGGCGCATCCTTCTTCGCCGACCTGATGCGTTCCACCGGCCGCCTGGCGAGCGAGGTCGAGGATGGATTGTGGGAACTGGTGGCTGCTGGCCT
Source organism: Terriglobia bacterium (assembly GCA_963786745.1). Taxonomy (GTDB): domain Bacteria; phylum Acidobacteriota; class Terriglobia; order Bryobacterales; family Bryobacteraceae; genus Palsa-89. The sequence goes on from CAWBAE010000003.1 coordinate 47,144, forward strand.
GGTGACCGCCGATGGCTTCGAGAACCTCCGGGCGCTGATTGATCCCAAGCGCCGCCGTGGTGAAGGACGGGGAAGACATGCGCGGCCGCGCCATGCCGCGGGCCGCTGGGCCCTGATCCGTCCGGCCGCCCATACGGTGACGTCCGCCGCTCGAGCCAACTTCTTCGCCGAGCAATTGCTATCGCGCTGGGGCGTCGTTTTCCGCGATCTCCTGACGCGCGAATCGCTGGCTCCGCCGTGGCGGGATCTGTTGCCGGTGCTGCGCCGCCAAGAAGCGCAAGGGACCATTCGCGGCGGACGTTTTGTCTCGGGATTCAGCGGCGAACAATTCGCGCGCCCGGAGGCGCTCGATCTGCTGCGGGCGCTGCGCCGTTCCGAGCCTCACACCGAACCCGCGCCTCATATCCCCAACTCCGATCCGCTGAATCTCACCGGGATCATCCTGCCGGGCCAGCGCGTCAGCACGCTGCTACGCTCGGCCGGCTAAAGCCTCACATCAGCGTCAGCGGATCGACGTCGATCACCAGCGCTGTGGGGCTCCATTTTTGCTCGCGCGTAAACCGCTGCACCGCCCGTAGCGTCTCATTGAGCCGTTTCCGGCTCACGGCCTTGATCAAAAGCTGGTAGCGAAATTCGGTCTTCAACTTCGGCACCGGCGCTTCCGCCGGACCCAGCACCTTCAAACCTTCGGGCGCGGGGTCGAGCAGCCGGCCTAGCGCCGCAGCGAGCTCCAGCGCTTCCTCCTGCTTCTGGCTGCGCACCAGCACATTCGCCAGCGCGCTGAATGGCGGATAGCGCATTAGTTTTCGAAATTGAATTTCCGTGGCGTAGAAGCCGGGATAATCCTGCTGCGACGCGAATCGAATCGCGTAGTGTTCCGGGTTGATAGTTTGGATCAGCACGATTCCAGGCAGGTTTCCGCGGCCCGCTCGGCCGGCCGCCTGCGTCAAAAGCTGAAACGTGCGTTCCCCTGCGCGGAAGTCCGGAAGCCCCAGCCCGATATCCGCCGACACGACGCCCACCAGCGTCACGTTCGGAATATCGTGGCCCTTGGCGATCATCTGCGTACCCACCAGAATGTCGAAATCGCCCTCGCGGAAGGCGTGCAGGATGTGCTCGAAGTGCCGCTTGCCGCTCACCGTGTCCCGATCCATGCGGGCGATTCGCGCGCTGGGAAAATCCCGGTGCAGCTCCTCCTCCACTTTCTCCGATCCGGTTCCGATGAAGTGCAGATACTCGCTCCCGCATTGCGGGCAGACCGAGGGAACCTTCTGGGCGTAGTTGCAGTAGTGGCAGAGCATCCGGCGGTCGCGCCGGTGATAGGTCAAGGTAACGGCGCAATTGACGCACTGGATGCGCTCGCCGCAAGCGCGGCAGGCCACGAAGCTTGAAAACCCGCGGCGATTCAGCAGCAGCATGGTCTGCTCCTTGTTTTCCAGGCGCTCGGTAATGGTTTCCACCATCCGGCGGGAGAAGGTCGCCAGCTTCCGCGTTTCGAGGAACTCCTGCCGCATATCGATTACCTCGACATCCGGCATGGGCCGATTCTCGATCCGTTCCGGCAGGGCAATTAAATGGTACTTGCCGCGCTCGGCGTTGTAGCGGGATTCGAGGCTGGGCGTCGCCGATCCCAGCACCGCCACCGCGCCGGCCGCCTGCGCCCGCACTATGGCGACGTCGCGGCCGTTGTAGCGCGGCGTTTCCTGCTGCTTGTAGCTCTGGTCATGCTCTTCATCGATCACCACCAGCCCGAGGTTCCGCACCGGCGCGAAGATCCCGGAGCGTGTGCCCACCACCACGGTCGCAAGACCGGCGCGAATCCGCCGCCATTGCTCGGCGCGCTCGGCGTCATGGAAGGCGGAATGCAGAATCGCCACGCGGCTCCCGAAGCGCTGGAAGAACTGGCCCGCCATGGCAGGCGTAAGGGCGATCTCGGGCACCAAAAGCAACGCGCTACGCCCGAATTCCAGGCAGGCGTCGATGGCTTTCAAATACACTTCCGTTTTCCCGGAACCGGTGACGCCTTCAAGCAGGAAGGTCCGGAACTTTCGCTCGCGGAGCGCCGCTTCGATCTTCCGGTAGGCGTCCAGCTGATGCGGATTCAGCGTCCGCGGGGGGCCTTCGGATTGGAATACGCCGCTGGGCGCTTCGGGCTCGAGCGCGATCAGCTTCCGGCGAGCGAGTGACCGCGCCGCCTGGCTCGCGCCTTTCACCGAGCCTTCGAGTTCTTCCAAATTGTGCGTGCCGGGATGCAATTCTAGAAACGCGTGCAGTTCACGCTCGCGCTTAGTCAGCTTTACGTCATCCGGCGCAACGGCCAGCCAGGATGCCCGCAGGCGCTTGGCCGAGGTGCGCAAGGGATCGCGGTCCGTTTCGAGATCCTCTACTTCGATGAACTCCTTCTTCTCGAGCGACCGGATCAGGTTTTTTGCGGTCGGGAATTTCTTCTGGAGATACGCCGCCGATAGTGGCCGCGCTTCGAGCAGCGCCAGCATATTCAGCGCGGGATCGTCCCCGGCGGGACCCAGGAGAAGCTGCCGCGCCGCATCGCGACCGGCGTCGGTGAGCGAGTACAGCTTCGTCTTTCGGATTTCGCCACCCAGCGGGATCATGCCGCGCAGCACTTCGCCCAGCGGCGCGCAATAGTATTCCGAGATCCAATGCGCCAGCGAGATCAGCTCCCGATCGAGCACCGGCTCTTCGTCGACTAGCCGCATCACCTCCCGGAGCGGGCCGCCGGATTCGTCGTCGTGCAGCGCCAGGATCACGCCCGTGAGCTTGCGCGCGCCGAAGGGAACCAGCACCCGGCATCCAATTTGAGCGCGATGCCACAGCGTCTCCGGCAACCGGTAGGTGAAGTTTTGATCCAGCGGCACCGGCAGGCTGACGTCGCAGCAGGTCATCGAAGCAGAGGTCGAACGGCAGCGCACGGCGATAGGCACAACCGCCCGATCGAACGGCAAGCGCAACAGAACAGCATGAAGCCGAATTGTAACGCACCCGCGCCGCGGGGCCTGCGTGATAAACTGGACCCACTTTCAAGCTAGACATCGTAACGGAGGGTGAATCATGCATCGCATTTTGTTAGCCGCCTCGCTGGCCGTTGTGCCGCTGGCTTCCTCGTTCGCGCAATCCGTCGCGCCGCCGGCCGTGCTCCAGATTTCCCGTGAAAGCATCAAAGAAGGCCAAGAAGCTGCCCATCGGAAAGTAGAGCAGGAATTCGCCGGAGTCATGCGCAAGAACAATGTTCCGTTCCACTACCTGGCGTTGAGCGTCGAATCCGGCCCCAACGAGGTCTGGTTCCTGGACGCTTTTGCATCCTTCGCCCAGCTGGAGGATTCGGACCGGCTAAGCAGTCAGGTGCGGAGTGAAATCGAACCGGTGGAAGCGCGCGACGGCGAGTTGCGCATCAGCACACATAGCATGACCGCGGTTTATCGCCCCGATCTCAGTTATCTGCCCGAAAACGCCCTGACAATCGGCAAAACCCGTTACGTGATGATCGACACCTACCACGTCCGGCTCGGGCATGAAGAAGATTTTACGGCCGGCGCCAACACGATTCTGAACGCATACAAGCGCGCGATGCTGGAATCGAGTGAGCTGGCTTATGAAGTCATCGCCGGAGCGCCCAATGGCACTTACCTCTTTCTTTCACCCATGGCTTCCTTGAAGGAACTGGACGAACAGCCGGAGCGCGAGAAGGCCATGATCAACGCCATGGGGTCGGACAGTTTCCGGCGGCTGATGAAGAGCCAGGGAGACGTTTTCGAAAGCATGCAGAGTACTCTCTTCGCCGTCAGCCCGAGCATGAGCTACCTTTCGAAAGCGATGGAGGACGAAGATCCGGGCTTCTGGCGGCCTGAGCCGACGCCGGCCGCCGCGAAATCCAGAGGGAAAACCGAAGCCAAGGGAAAATAAGCTCTTTACAAGTTGGAACAAATCTTGCAGAATTGGTTTAACCCTGTCGTTGGTTAGCCCTAGCCCGGGCGCTGAAACGGCTTAACTGTATTTCGCGTCCTATAGTTAGGGTGTAGAGAGGCGACCTTGTTGTCGATGAGAAATAAAGGTCGTGAAATATGGATATCGTGGGTGACCGAAAATTCGTTGAAGTACCGGGCGAAAAGACACACGAACTCCCGCCTTTGCTGGTGAGTACGACGCCCAAGGTGAAGCGCCTGGATCGCGTGGTGGGCATGGCCAACGATCTGATCGAATCGGAGGACATGATCGCCGCCACCGGCCTGGATGGCTTCTCGCTGGATCTCGACGGAGACCGGCGCAAGATGGATCTGGCCATCAATCTGGCGGATCAATATCTTCGTTTCCTAACCGAGTGGCAGTGGGGCGACGGGATTCTGGAATGGATCCGGCAATGCGAGATGACCTTCGGCGCTCGCATGGAGCTCCGTAATCTGCTGCGTCCGGACGTATGGCCGCACGCGGGCCGCTGCAGTTTCGTCAATCTGCTGGAAGACAAGGCGGTATCGAGTGAGGGCATGACGCTCGAAAAAGCCGTGGGTCTCCGGCTCACGTTTCGCCAGCCGCCGCCGCTCTCCTGCTTCTCGAATCAGTTTCTCTTTTACTTGAATTCAACAGTTGCATCCACGGCGTATCAGACTTGGGCGCACATGAGCCCCGATCCGGTTTCCTACCTGCCGCCGGAACGGTTCACCTTCCACGTCATCGACATGTCCTAGGGCAGTTGCTCTAGAACCCGCTCACTGCTCGCGGACGGCGCGCCAAGAGATCGATCTGCTCCGGCGCTTCGGGTTCCTCGCCGCTCGCCACTCCCAGTTCATGCATCTTTCGTAGCGCCGGCACCAGCCTCGCGTCCCACGATCCCACCGAGCGATTGTAGGATTCCACAGTCTTCTCCAGCAGCCGTCCGGTGTCGGCGAAATGATCGTGAACCAGCTCGACCCGCTCATAGAGCTCAGACGCCACCTGCCGGATCTGCTCGGCGTTTTCCGCCAGCTGTTCCTGATTCCATCCATACGCTATGCCCTTGAGCACCGAGATCAGCGTCACCGGCGTGGCGATCAGGACCTTGCGCGCGAGAGCCTCTTCAATCAAATCGGGATTCGCTTCTAGCGCGGCGCTGAAGAAATGATCGCCGGGCAGGAACAGCACCACCAGCTCGGGCGCGGGCTGGAACTGGCTCCAATACTGCTTGCTCGAAAGTTGGCGGACGTGCTCGGACACTTGCTGGCCGTGGCGCTGTAAGGCGTTCCTGCGCGCTGGCTCGTCGGCGGCGCCGGCGGCGTCGAGATACGCGGTCAACGGGACCTTCGCATCCACTACCAACGAACGATCTCCCGGCAGCCGCACCAGCATGTCGGGACGGATGCGCACGCCGTCGTTCTCCTGGGTGGCCTGCTCGAGAAAATCGCAATTCTTCACCATGCCCGAAAGCTCGGCGACGCGGCGCAAGGTGGTTTCTCCCCAGCGTCCGCGCGTCTGCGGCGAGCGCAGCGCGGTAGAAAGCGTCATGGTCTCGCGCGCCAGCGATTGTAATTGCTCGCCCAGGCCGCCAAATGCCTTTTCGCGGGCGCGTTCAAGCTCACGAACCTGCGTTTCCAGGCGCGCTAGGGATTGATTGAGCGGCTGCACCACGCCCTCGATGGCGGTCTGTTTCTCGGCCAGCTCGCCGGTTATTTGAGCGCGCGCGGTTTCGAGCGTGGATCGCGCCGCGTCCAGGAACGACGTCTGATTGGATCGCAGGGCGCGGTCCGCCAGCGCCTGAAAGGTCTCGCCTAGCTTGGCCGAGGTTTCACCCGCGAATTGGTTGGCGGATTCCAGGCGAGCCAGGCGCTCCCGCATCCATAACCAGACCAATACTCCGCCGGCCAGAGCGCCGGCTACGAAAAATATCCAGGAAAACACTCCCTCACTATAGATCATTTCGATGAAGAAATGTTTAACTGCCGATGTACGTGATCCAGGCCGCGCCGATCAGGATGGTTACCACCGCGAGTGGAGCGCCCACTCGAAAGTGTTCCCAGAAACTGATCTTCACTTTATGGCGCGACTGTTGGATCACGATCAGATTCGCCACCGAACCGAGCAGGGTTAAATTTCCCGCCAGCGTCGACGACATCGCCAGCGTCAGCCAGGTTTGCGCGGGATTCGCGACGTGCGCGGCCAGGGGTTTAAAAACCAGAACCGCCGGAACGTTGCTCACCAGGTTGGACAGCCCAGCCGTGAAACCGCTCAGTATGAAAACGTTGTCCAGGTGCAATCCGGCCGCTAGAGCGATCAGATCTCCCTGGAGCTGCGTCTTCTCGATCCCGGCGACCACGATGAACAACCCGACGAACATCACCAGCAATCCCCAGTCGATGCTGCGATAGACCTGCTCCGGATCCACGCGGCGGGTAATCAACAGAATGGCTCCCGCCACCACCGCGACTTTGGGCACGGGCCATCCGGCGAAGAACATCACCAGCATTCCCAGCGTAACCAGCATGGCTTTCGCCATCAGCCAGTGGCTCACGGGCACCGCGCGCTTCTCCACTTGCACCTGCTCGGGAGAAGCGAACTCGGAGCGATAGGCGATCAGGATCACCACCACTGCCAGCGCGAGGCCAATCAAGGCCACCGGGCCCAGACGCTCCAGAAAGTGACGATAGGGGATTCCGGAAAAGCTACCGATCATCATGTTCTGCGGGTTGCCGGTGATGGTGGCGGCGCTTCCGATATTCGACGCCGTCGCTACCGCCAGCAGATACGGCACCGGATTTCGCCGCAACGTTTCCGTGATTTCGAGAACCAGCGGCGTCAGCACCAGGCACATTGTGTCGTTGACGAAGAAGGCCGAGAACAACCCCCGCCACGCCGACTATCGCGATCAGCAGCAGGACCGGGCTGCGCGCATGTTCCACCACGCGCTCGGCCACCAGGGCGAAAAATCCGGAGAGCTGCAGATTGGCTACCACGATCATCATTCCGAACAGCAGAATGATGGTGTCGAAATTGATGGCGACATAGGCTTCATTCAGCGACAGCGCGTTCGTTCCTACCATGAAGCTGGCGCCGATGATGGCCGCGCCGGTCCGGTCGATGCGAAATCCGGGCAGCCTGCCGATAGCCAGCACCAGGTAGGTGATGGCGAAGATGACGATGGCGGGCATCGAGTACAGAGAGCCGTTTCGCGCGTCAGTCCGAATGGTGCCCGCTATCGATTCCAGCCTGCGCTTCAGCTTCCAGGACGCCTCGGCATCGCTGGTTTCAAGGTCGATCACCACGTAGCCGATCCGGGCGTTGGTTTGCAGATATTGGCCGGCCATGTTGATGCGCTCTTCGGAAAAGACAGCGTTGATCGCCGAGAGCATTCCCGGCTGATTGCGGTGAATGTGCAGCAACCGTGCTGGCCCGGATGCTCCGGCAGAGACACTTCGGGAAAATTGACGGCCATGAGTGTCGAGCCGTTGTTGCTATATTTGATCAGTTTCTCGGCCACTTCGGTGCCGATATTCTGCTGCGCTTCTTCGGTGCTGCCGCCGACGTGGGGCGTCAACAGCACGTTGTCCATGCCGCGCAAGGGCGAAACGAACTCTTCGCCCGCGCTCTTCGGCTCCACGGGAAAAACGTCCATGCCCGCGCCACCCAGATGCTTGGATTGGAGCGCTTCCACCAGCGCGTCGATATCCACCACGGTTCCGCGCGATGCATTGATGAGCTGCGCGCCCGGTTTCATGCGCGCCAATTGAGCCGCGCCGATCATGCGATGCGTCTGCGGCGTTTCGGGCACGTGCAGCGTCACGACGTCGGCCGATTCGAGCAATGTATCGAGCGTGGCAGGGGCGCGCGTTGCCCAGCGCCAGCTTGGTCTCGACATCGTAATAAATCACTTGCATGCCCAACGATTCAGCCAGCAAGCCCATCTGCGTCCCGATGTGGCCATAGCCAACAATCCCCAGGCATTTGCCACGTACTTCAAGGAACCGGCCGCGGTTTTCACCCACACTCCGCGATGCGCCATGGCGTTGCGACGCGGGAATGCCGCGCAGCAGCATAATGATCTCCGCCAGCACCAGTTCCGCCACGCTGCGTGTATTCGAGAACGGGGCATTGAACACCGGAATCCCGCGATCCTGAGCGGCCTCGAGATCCACCTGGTTGGTGCCGATGCAAAAGCATCCGACCCCGATCAAGCCGGGGCGCCGCGTCGAATACCTCGCGCGTCAACTGGGTTGAAGACCGGATGCCGACGATGTAGGCGTCCGAAATCGATTCGAGCAGTTTCTCGCGGGGCAGGGCCTTGGGATGCTGCTCGATGTCGCTATAGCCGTCCCGGCGGAAGGCCTCGACTCCGCTCGAATGCACGCCCTCGAGCAGCAGAATCTTGATTTTTCCTTTGTCTAGCGATGTCGCGGTCATGCGGCTGGGTTAAGTTTCAGTGTCGCATGCGCGTTCTAACGTAGAATAATCCCATGCTACGTCGCAACGTCCTTACGTTTGTTCTAGCGGCAGCCTTCGCGCAGGCCGCCGTCACGCGCGTGGAGATCACCGAGCGTACCGACATCCCGCTAGTGAATTATGAGCGGATTGTCGGAAAAGTGTACTTCGCCGTCGATCCTAAGCTGCCTGCCAATCAAATCATCCGGGACATCGGCCTCGCGCCCACCAACGCCAAGGGGCTGGTCGAGTTTTCGTCCGATCTGTTCGTGCTCAGACCCAAGGATCCTAAAAAGTCGAACGGCACGGCGTTGCTTGAGATCTCGAATCGCGGCGGCAAGGGTTTGCTCAGCATGTTCGATCTCGCGCAAGGTAACGGGCAGGGGATGGCGCAGGATCTCGGAGATCGGATGCTCTTTGAAGCCGGCTACACGCTGGTCTGGGTCGGTTGGGAATTTGACGTCCCGGATCGGGCGGGCCTCATGCACTTGTACGCTCCAGTGATCAAAGGAATCACTGGTCCGGTGCGTTCGCAGATCGTGCTGGAGAAGCGCGCGATGTCGACATCTTTGGGCGATCGCGCCCAGGTTCCCTACGCCGTCGCCGATCTCAACAGCGGCACGCTTACCGTTCGGGACGACATCAGCGCGCCGCGTACCACCATTCCTCGCGATCAATGGCATTTCAGCGCCGACGGCTCGCACATCGAATATCCAACGGGCTTTGAGCCGGGACGAATCTATGACGTGGTGTACACCGGTAAAGATCCGGCCGTAGTAGGACTCGGCCCCACAGCCATACGCGACTACATTTCCTATATCAAGCAGGATGGCGAGGTGAAACGCGCCATCGGCTTCGGCACGTCGCAAAGCGGGCGCTTTCTGCGCAATTTCATCTATGACGGCTTCAACGTCGACGAGCAGGGCCGCGAAGTGTTCGACGGCCTCTGGGCGCACGTGGCGGGCGCGGCTCGCGGGAACTTCAACTATCGTTTTGCGCAGCCTTCGCGCGACGGAATGCCCCGCATCAATCTCCTTTACGCCGTGGATGTGTTCCCGTTCACTGACCTGCCGGAAACCGATGGCGGCGTGACAGACGCAATTCTTGCGCGCTCGGCGAAGGCGGGCGTGGTGCCCAAGATTTTCTATACCAACGGATCGTTTGAGTACTGGGGACGTGCCGCTTCGCTGATCCATACCAGCCCGGATGGCAAGAGCGACGCCGTGCAGGCGCCCAACACGCGCATCTATTATCTGGCCGGAACGCAGCACGGCGCGAACGCCCGGCCCGAACGCACCGTAACGCAAAACCGCCCGAACCCTTCGGATTACCGCTTCGTGATGCGCGCCTTGCTGGTGGCAATGAACAATTGGATCTCGACCGGCGCGACGCCGCCCGAGTCGCAGATCCCGCATGTCGCGAAAGACAATCTGGTCGAGATCAGCGCGCTTTCCTTCCCGAAGATTCCCGGCATCGCGCTGCCGAAGGAGCCCACCCCGGTCTTCCGGCTGGACTGGGGGCCGGATTTCCGCACGAAAGGCATCATCGCATTTGAACCGCCGAAAATCGGGAGCCGATTCACGGTTCTGATCCCGCAGGTGAATACCGACGGCAACGAAACCTCCGGCATACGTCTGCCCGATCAACTGGTTCCGCTTGCCACCTACACCGGTTGGAATTTGCGCGATCCCAATATCGGCGCGCCGGACGCGATGTTCGACATGGTGGGTTCCATGATCCCGTTCGCCCGGACCCGCGCGGAACGCGAGAAATCCGGCGATCCGCGCCCATCTATCGAAGAGCGCTACGCCAGCCGCGAAGAGTATCTCCGTAAGGTGGAAGCCGCGGCGCAGCCTCTGGTACACAAAGGTCTGATGCTAGAAAGCGACGTTCCGAAATATATCGAGAAAGCTTCCGCCCGCTGGGACCTGCTCACAGGCTCTCCGGGTACCAAGTGACCACCAAACAAGCGGCGCGCGAAAGACTGCAGGAGCAGCGAGATTCGCTCGTTGCCTTAAGCCATCGGATCCATGCCCACCCGGAGTTGGGCTTCGAGGAGGAAAAGGCCTCGGCGTGGCTTTCCGAGTGTCTGGACGGCGCGGGATTCGAAGTGCGGAAAGGCGCGTACGATGTTCCGACCGCGTTCACCGCGCGAGCCGGCCACGGGCCGCTTCACATCGCCATCTGCGCGGAATACGATTGTCTGCCAGGCATCGGCCACGCTTGCGGGCACAATTTGATTGCCGCCATGGCGGCGGGCGCGGCCATCGCAGCGGCGCGCGTGGCGGACGACGCGGGACTTACGATCACGGTCATCGGCACTCCAGCCGAGGAAGTGGGTGACTCCAGCGGCAAGATTCTGCTGTTAGAGCGTGGCGCGTTCCAGGGTATGCACGCGGCCATGATGGTGCATCCGGCTCCCTTCGACGCGATCACGCCCAAGATCATCGCGGCATCCATGTTTGACGTCCGCTACACCGGCAAGGAAGCGCACGCCTCGGCTTTTCCCGAGCTCGGAATCAACGCAGCCGACGCCCTCACCGTCGCGCAAACTGCCATCGGGTTGCTGCGCCAGCATATCCTGCCCACGGATCGAATCCACGGCATCACCACGCATGGTGGCGAAGCCCCGAATATCATTCCGGCCCATACCAGCGCCCGCTACATCATCCGCTCGGAGACCGTCGAAGAACTGCAGAAGCTGCGCCCCAAGGTGCATCGCTGCTTCGAAGCGGGCGCGATCGCGACTGGCGCCAAGTTCGAAATTGTCGGAGGCTCCAAGCCGTACACTCAGATGGCGCATGATCTACGCCTGGCGGCGGTGTACGAGACCAACGTGCGGGCGCTCGGCCGCGATTTTCCGGATTTCGGACCCGCCATGCAGCGCTTCGCGGCGTCCACCGACATGGGTAACGTCTCGCTGGCCCTGCCGTCCATTCATCCAATGATCTCCATCGGCAGCCTGCCGGCCGTGAATCATCAGCCCGAGTTCACCGCGCATTGCATCACCTCCGCGGCCGACCAGGCCCTGTTCGACGGGGCGCTCGCCATGGCCTGGACCGCAATCGATATCGCAACGGACCCCGGCACGCGCAGCCGCTTGCTTAATCGAACTTCGGCCGCCTAGCAGCGGATCTTATTGGTAAAGGGAGCAGCGCGTCACTTTTGTGCTCGCAGGAATTCGATTATGAGCCGGTTCACTTCCGCCGGCGCTTCCTGCTCGGTCCAATGTCCGACGCCCGGAAGCAGGACCTTCTTCCAAAGATTCGGAACGCTCTTCTCCAGTTTGTCCACTCCCGGCCCCGCCATTTCGACCACCGCGTCATCTTTGCCGGCGACATATAGTGTCGGCTGCAGCAGTTTGCGTCCGATCAGAAAGGCCGTCTCGCGCCAGGAAATATCCTGGACTCGATACCAGTTCAAGCCGCCGCGAAACCCGGTGCGCGAGTATTCCTTGGCATAGTAATCCAGGTCTTCGGGTTTCAGCCAGGCGGGCAATTGCTTGGGATCGGTGCAGCCGGACAGGACCGTTTCGTTGACGCCGAAAACATAGTGCCACTTGTCCTGCTTCGGAATCGAGCCGGAAAGCGAATACAGCAACGTGCGCAGCGACGGTTTCGGATCGGCCTCCAGCTCTTTTTCCGCCACGCCCGGTTCCTGGAAATAGGTCTGGTAGAACTGCTTGCCTTCGGGAACGCGCCGCCGCATTCCTTCCGTCGGCTTTACGCCGCCTTCGCCGCGCACGCCATAAGGGACGCTCAAAAGAATCACGGCGCGAAACATGTCCGGCCGCAGATTGGCGGCAGTGTAGGCGATGGGTGCGCCCCAGTCATGCCCGGCGATCACCGCCTGTTCGTATCCGAGCGCGTGCACCACGCCGACGATGTCGCCCACCGATTGCAACTGCGAGTAGTCCTCGATATTCGGCGGAGCATCGGTTTGGCCATAGCCGCGCATATCGGGCGCGACCGCATGATAGCCGGCCGCTGCCAGGGCGGGCAGCACGTGCCGCCAGCTATACCAAAGCTCCGGAAAGCCGTGCACCAGCACCACCAGCGGGCCTTGGCCCTGCTCGGCGATGTGCATCCTGATCCCGTTGACTTGGACGAACCGGTGGTGAATATCGCCAGGGTGGATATCGCCCGTTTGAGCGGAAGCGGTGGACATAGCTGCCAATGTAGCAAGGCAGGCGGAGAGGCGGATAAGGGAGCGAAGGTTCATGCTAAGTACAGTATCGCGCCGGGCCCAGGGCCCCTGGGATTTAACTAACCCTTTTGTTTGCGCCAGCCGATAAGCATATGAGGGATGGCCGACTTTGCCAATCAGGCCGCATCCGAAAGCGGTGATCTTGACCCGCGGCTCAGCGCGCAGCTAGCTGCCGAGCGGGATGTCGAACTATGCCGCCGCTCCTTCCCGGTCGGAATCGCTTACCTGCTCCTGTTCCTGATCGTGAGTTTTGGAACCCGTTGCTTCAGTGACCATCCGGCCGCAGTCACGACGGTCGGCCTCTTCTTGCTCCTGGGCATTGGCATTCGCCTGGTCGCAGCCACTTATTTCGTGAAGCTCGGATCGGGCCGCCGCGTCTTCGTCAAACGCTGGTTTCTGGCCGGCGTCTTTGTAACCTGCGCGACGTGGAGTGCGTACTGCCTTCTCACTTTGATCCTCTACGACGTGAGTTGGATCAGCCTGCTGATGTTGTTGTTGACGGTCGGGTTGGCAGGCGGCGGGGTCTCTTCGTTGTCTCCTTCGGCGACGTTATGCCGGTCCTTCCTCGTATTGATGCTCTCTCCGACCATCTTGTGGGGCCTTCTGCACCAGACTTCCAACTCCCGGATGGTCGCCCTGGTCGTGTGCGTTTATCTGGGCTATCTTGTGCTGCAGGCCAATCAACAATCCAAGTGGTATTGGCAGGCGATTCGAGACCGCGCGCTGCTGGTGAGAGCTCATCTGGACGCGGATGCCGCCAGCCGTCTGGTCAACGCCACTTTGGAATCGAGCGCCGACGGCATTCTAGTAGTGGACGGTCAGGGCCAGATCACGGGAAGGAACCGGCGCTACCTGGAATTGTGGCGAATCCCCGAAAAGCTGGCCGCGTCGAGCGATCATCGCGAACTGCTGGACTTCCAGGAGAACCAATTGAATGACCCGCGGGGGTTCCGCCAAGGCGTCGAGCAACTCTATGGCGAACCTGAAAGGGAGACCTACGACATTCTGGAATGCCAGGATGGCAGGATTTTCGAGCGATATTCAAGACCGCAGAGGCTGGGTAGCGAAGTGGTGGGAAGGGTTTGGAGCTACCGCGACATCACGCAGCGCAAGCAGGAAGGTCGCCAGTTGCAGGCCGCCGAGGAACGTTGGGAGCTGGCCTTGCTCAGCAGCAACGATGGCATCTGGGATTGGAACGCAGTCACCAACGAGGTGTTTTACTCCGCCCGCTGGAAGCAGATGTTGGGATTTGAGGACCACGAACTGGAGAATCGCCCCGAAACCTGGGAAGGCCGGATTCATCCCGAGGATTTTGAGCGGGTTCAGCGCGTGCTGCAGGGGCATCTGGAGCACCAGAACCCGGCTTACGTGGTGGAGTATCGCATTCGGGCCAGGGATGGAAGTTACAGGTGGGTGTTCGCCAGAGGGCAGGCGCAGTGGGACCGCGAGGGCCGCCCGCTCCGCATGCTGGGCTCTCACACCGACATCACGGAGCGCAAGCTGGCGGAAGAGGATCTCAAGGAAGCCAAGCGCGGCGCTGAGGCTGCCAGCCAGGCCAAGAGCGATTTCCTGGCGAACATGAGCCACGAGATTCGCACTCCCATGACCGGCGTCCTGGGGATGATCGATCTGGTGCTGCTCACCGACCTTTCTCCGGACCAGAAAGAACACCTCGAGATCGCCAGGTCATCGGCGGATTCCTTACTTTCGCTGCTGAACGAGATTCTGGATTTCTCCAAAATCGAGGCCGGTCGGCTGGATCTTACCCCGATCATCTTTTCCGTGCGCCAGTGTCTGGCCGATACCGCGCGAATGTTTGACGTGCAAATGCACGAGAAAGGCCTGGACTTCGTTACCCAGGTGGCCGCGGACGTACCGGATACGGTGGTCGGCGATCCGTTGCGGCTTCGGCAGGTTCTGGTTAACCTGATCGGCAATGCATTCAAGTTCACCGACGACGGCCGTGTATCGGTGCGGGTCGGCGTCGAGGCGAAAACCAGCTCCGAGGTTGTAATTCTGGTCGAGGTGACGGACACGGGAATCGGGATCCCGGCCGAAAAACACCAACTGATCTTCGACCCATTTCGCCAGGTTGACGGATCGAGGACCCGCAACTACGAAGGCACTGGTCTGGGATTAACGATCTCGGCCCGCCTGGTGAAGCTGATGGGCGGACAGATCAGGCTCAAGAGCGAGATCGGGAAGGGCAGCACTTTCTCATTCACCGTGGCGCTGGCGCCGGCCTCCGAAGAAGCGGCAGCTCAGTTCCAAAACGATCTTCGCGCGCTCACCTCCGAAGTAGCCCGCGTCAGCCTGATTAAGCGGCCGCTGCGGGTGCTGCTGGCCGAAGACAACGTGGTGAATCAGAGGCTGATCGCGGAGCTTGTCAAAAAAGAGGGGCACGAGGTGGTGGTGGTGGGCAACGGCCACGACGCGGTGGCGGCTGTGCATGCGGGCGAGTTCGATGTCGTGTTCATGGATGTCCAGATGCCCGCGATGGATGGATTTGAAGCCACCGGCGCTATTCGAAGGATGGAAAAGAGCACTTTTCGCCACACCGCCATCGTGGCGATGACGGCCCACGCCATGAAGGACGATCGCCAGAAGTGCATCGAAGCCGGCATGGACGATTACCTCAGCAAACCGATCCACTTCGCAGCGCTTCGCGCCATGCTGGACAAGTGGGCTCCCGCTGACGCGCTTCGAGGGGATCACGCGCCATCGAATGGCGTCGAGCACCTTGCGTAGTTCGCACCTGCGTATTCAATACCCAAACGCCCGGAGTCGCGGAGGGTAACGCTTTCTCGCGGAAGCCGGGGCGAGGGTAGGTCATCTTTCGCGATGCCATATAGTCAGACCAACGTATCAGCGCCGAGCGTGACCCTTGCGACAATTGGAACTATGCGCAAGCTCGGACTCATCGGCGGGCTCGGCCCGATTGCGACGGTGCATTATTACCAGGCGCTCGCCGCGGCTCAAGCCGGCGAGATGTTGATCATTCATGCCGACATGCAGCATGGGCTGAAATTCGTCGAGCGCGGCGATCGCGCCGGATTGGCCCAATATTTAGCCGGTTTGATTGAGCGCCTCGCCAGCGGTGGCGCGGAAGTAGCCGCCATCTCGGCCGTTACTCCGCATATTTGTATCCGCGAGCTGGAGAAAATCTCCGCGCTTCCTCTGGTGAACATCGTCGACGAAGTCCGCGCCGAGATTCAAACGCGCGGTTTTCGGAAAGTGGCGTTATTCGGCACCAAGTTCGTGGTCGAGTCCCGCATGTTCGGGATGCTGGAAGGAATCGATGTCATTGTTCCCGGTCAAGTAGAGGCAATCCACGAAGCCTACATGCAAGCCGTCCGCGGCGATACCGGAGGCCGCGCGGTGCTATCCAAAATCGCGCACGAATTGCCGGTCGACGCGATTCTGCTGGCGGGCACCGATCTAGCCCTGATCTTTAACGAAAGCAATACGGATTTCTCCCATATCGACTGCGCAAAGGTGCATATCCAGGCGATCCTGCGCGAGCTGCGCGGATCGCCCGTTTCGTCTATCAGGTACTAGTAAGTATTTTTTGGCAAGGCGCGGCTGTTTCTTTCAGCCGGTGCGTTGGCGGTGGCGTGCTCTTCGGTGGTGTGGGCGGATTCTGCGGCTATCAGCCTGACTCCAAACGCGGGCGACATCTTCAATAACGGTTACGGCTACAGCCTGGGATACGAGTTTACTCTCAGCCAGGCGGTGACCGTTGACGATCTCGGCTACTTCGACGATGGCGGGCTGACCGAGTCCCGTCACCGGGGTCAAGGATCCTTACGCGTTCGATCCGACCACGTTCTCGACAAATTCGGCAGTGACATTCGATACCGCCTTTTACTCACAGTCGTCGTCGCTGGTTTTTCCGACAACTACGGCGACTGACACTGGATACTTCGGGCCGAACTTCGAAATCGCCAGCGCGGTCGCAACGCCGGAGCCCAGCTCGCGGTGGGCGCTCCTGGTGGGTTTAGTCGGACTGGCCGGATTCCCGCTCCGCAAACGCTTCCAACGCGCCTAGGCGCGGCGTGCGGACGGTTGCGGGCGCAGTCATTGCCCGCATTCCGGCCCGCGTTGACTTGGCCGCCTCCGCCTGTGATAACGTCGAGAGCTAGATGGCGAAGCTGGCCCCTTGCGTATGTCTGCTCGTCTCCTCGCTAGCGGCTCAGAGCCCCACGCCTTTCACGCGCAAGTCGATTGCACAGGGCAAGCAGGTCTATCTGATCCACTGCGTTAGTTGTCACGACGAGGACGGCCGCGGCCTCAACCGGCGTGATTTCAACTCCACCGCTCCCGCGGATCTCACGGATCCGGAAAACTTCACCCACGGCACAACGCCCGAAGCCATCTTCGCCAGCGTCCGCAACGGAACCAAAGAAGACATGCCTGCCTTCCACGACAAACTCTCCGACGATCAGATCCGGAACATCGTAAACTTCGTCCGTAATTTGTGGCCGGAAGACAAAAGACCGAAAGACGAATCTTGACTCAATCCGGGCTCTACAAGGTGACCGTTATCGGCGCCGGACGCATGGGATCCGCTCTTGCGACGGCGCTGTTCCAAAAGGGGTTTGCCACCACGGTATGGAACCGGACTGTCGCGAAAACGGAGCCCTTGTCCAGGCTCGGCCTCAGCGTAGCCCGGAGCGTCCAGGAATCGGTTCGAGAAGCGGATATTGTCGTTGTCAGCCTCAGCGATTACGATTCAACGCGACAGCTATTGCGACAACCTGACATTGAAACCGCCCTGCGCGGCAAGATCGTCGTGCAACTAAGCAGCGGCACGCCCAAGGAAGCCAGGGAAATGGACTCCTGGGCCCGCCGCTGCGGAATAGCGTATCTGGATGGCGCCATTCTGGGCAGTCCGGCGTGGGTCGGAACTCCAGCCTGCACGATGTTCTATTCCGGGCCGGCGGAAGTCTTCGACCGCGCGAAGCCGGTTCTGATGGCCTTTGGCGATAGGACGCTGTTCGTTGGGCATGAAATCGGTCAGGCCTCGGCTTTCGACGTTGCGGTCCTCACCTTCGGCGTAAGCGCGATGTTGGGCTTTCTCCAGGGGCAGGTTGTTTGGGAGAGTGAAAACCTGCCCGCTGGAGGATTTCTGGAGACGATCAAGGGGATGATGCCGGCCATGGAAGCAATCTTCACCGACATGTCGGGGAGAGTTTCGTCCAAAAATTACAGCGGCGATCAAGCTTCGCTCGAAGCGTATTCGGTGGTCACCAAGCAGGTTGTGAGCTGGTGCCAGGATCGAGGTTCGGACCACACTGTTCCGGATGCGTACGTGAACCTCATGGAGCGAGCCATCCAGGCGGGCAAAAGTCAGGCTGATTTCGCATGCCTGTTTGAGATTCTGTCCGACGCCTCAAGCAAGCCAATCTGATATTTTGGTGCTGATGGCAATATTTTGTGCGGCCGATTGTCACCCGGAAAATTGAAGCTTGAAGGAGTCCCAATATGGCGAATCAAGAAGAGCGCGAACCAGGGTCACGGCGAAGCTTCATTAGAGGACTGACCGCAGCCACGGGTGCACTGGCGGCAGTGAAAAGCGCGACCGGCGCTCCGACCAACGGTCCGTCGATCAAACTACCCGACGCCATTCCAGCGTCTCTCAGCACTCCCGCGAAAGCCGCCAATTTCCCCATGCGCGGGGCGCAGGTCTTCGCGCGCGCCTGCAAGCAGGAAGGCTTGGCCGCGCTGTTCTGCTGCCCCGGCAACTACGACATCATCAACGCCATCGCCGATGAAGGCATCCCCAGTTTCGGCGGACGGACCGAAGGCGCCATGTGCGCCGCCGCCGACGGATTCATCCGCGTCACCGGCGAAGTGGCCGCCTGCTCAGGCACCGAGGGTCCCGGCTTCACCAACATGATCATGAACATCGCGGTGGCGAACGCGGCTCGAACGCCGCTGTTGGTGCTGGCCAGCAACAAGCGCATTGCCGACGAAGATGCCGAAATGGGCATCCAGACCGTATATCAGCAGCCCACTACAGAAGGCATGAAGAAGTACGGCAAGCGCCTGATCGATCCCAAGCGCGTGCACGAGTACGCGGCCTACGCGTTCCGTCAGCTCAAGACCGGCGTGCCGCGGCCCGTGCATCTCGATTTTCCGGCTGAGATCGCCGCCGCGCGCTTCAAGGACGCGAGCGAGCTGCGCTATTACTACGACAAGTCCAAGTATCGAACCGAAGCCAAACCGTTTCCGGACCCGAAGCAAATCCAGCTCCTGGCCGATCGCATTCAAAAATCCGCGCGGCCAATCATCGTGGCCAGCGCCGGCGTCTTTTATAGCCGTGCCTGGGACGCGCTCCGTGAACTGGCCGAGAAAGCCGATATCGCGGTGGTGGAGTCCGGCCCTTGCCGCGGCCATTTCTCGGATGGTCACCGGCTCTCTGCCAGCACCTCGCCGGGAGCGCTGTTAAGCGCCGACCTGGTCATCTTTGTAGGTCAGTATTCCATGCCCAACGTCGGCGAAGTCGCGTTCAGCCCAGACGCGTTCTATGCCCGCATCGATCCCGACCCGAGCGACATCGGACGGAACATGCCCATCGACTTGGGGATCGTCAGTTCGGAGAAAGCGGCGCTCGAGGCGCTGGCCGAGGCAGTTCCATCGCAACGCCGCGACGCTTGGGTGGCCGAGCTCGCCGCCGCGCGCAAAAAGTTCGAAGACGAAAACGCCGAATATTACAAGATCGGGATGGGCTACAAGGACGCGGTTCACGCGGCCGTGATCGCCCACGATCTGTCCGATTTCCTATATCGCGGCAATCTGCCTAAGGAACAAACCACGGTGGTCGCGGGAGGTTATGGAATCGGGCGTTACTGCCGCCGCTTTTTCCGCGCCTATCGGCCTGGCCAGATCTGCAATGGCGCGTATCAATATGGCGCCATCGGTCCGGATTGCGGATATGCGTTCGGTGTCAGCGCCGCCGTGCAGTTGGGCGTTGGCCCACAAGCCGCATATAAAGGCGCGCCGATCATCGGAGTCACCGGCGACGCCGGATTCGCTTACACGGGCATGGAATTCGAAACCATGAGCAAATACAAGATGCCGGTGGTGATGGTGGTATATAACAACAACACCTGGGGCGTGTCGGGATCGGGAAGATCGGCCCACATGTACCTGTTCCAGGAGAATCTGCGCTATGACAAAATCGCGGAAGCTCTGGGCGCGCGCGGCGAGTATGTCACCAAACCGGAGGACTTTCGTCCGGCTCTCGAGCGCAGCTACGAAATCGCCGCGAAAGAACGCATCTCCACCGTCATCAACTGCCAGTCCAAGAAAGAATTCTGGCAGCAGGTCCAGCAATATCCGCCCGGCTTCCTGGGCAAAGTGGAGCCGGGCTGCATGGCTTACGACCACTAGTGGCTGCCCGCAAAAAGCCGCTTTCGATGGTGAGATCCGAGCTCGAGCGCTACGCCGAACGGGGCGTGTTCGGCTCTTTCAGCGAGACCCCCGCTTCGAACGGAAGTGCCGATTTTCGATTCAACTGGCTATGGAAGCTTCCGTTTCACTTGAGCTTCGATTCGGGTCGCGAGGCCATCACTTTCAAGAAGCTTCTACCGGACGTCGCGCCAGGTTCCGGCCTGGACGCGGATATTAAGGCATTCCTGAAGGACTGTTCCTCCCTGGAGCGGCCGGAACATCGCCGGATCGACCGCAAACAGCTTACCGTTCGATATTCGAACCGCCGCGGCAGTGTCTCACTGACCTTCCAAATAACGGGCGGGGATTACGAGTATGCCGTAAAACGGGCAATTGCCCTGGTGAACGAGCTGTTCGTCGGGTTCCTGAACATGCGCTACCCCGAATACATGGTCAAGGCTTTCCGCCTGCCGGAAGAATGACCCAATGGGCCAAATTTGCTATTCTTAGGGATATTATGTCCGCACACAATGGTGATAAGTCCCGTTATGGCCGCCAGCGCAAGGCCAAGATCAACCGCAGGCAGGAGATGCGGGCGCTCCGGCGTGCTATCGCACAAGGAAAGTCGCAGAAGTCGAAGTAAACAAACCTCATCGATACCTGTCCCGAGCATTTTCCCGTTTGGCGATGTACATGCTCAGTACAAGTGCGTGAGAGCGGACCGGAAAGATGGTCAGGAGGCACCCAAATGCATCTCGAATGGCTGGCAATGGAACACTACAGACTGCACGTTGTGGAGCAATGGCCAGAGGGTCCGTATAAACATGCGGCGCTAGCGGCCATTCACTCCACGCTCAACAGCCTGACGCGGCGGCAACCGGGAGCGGGGGATCCTCCTTGCGAAGTTTGTTCCAGCCGCGCCCGTCAAATCGGCCAAAGCGATCTGGCCGCCTAAGCGGTCACTTCCCTAGTAGTTCCAGGTAACCCGCAACCGCTTCAATTCCGCCGAAAAAGTTCGCAAGGTTCATTTTTTCGTTGGGAGCGTGCAGGTTGTCGTCAGGCAACCCGAAGCCCATCATGACGCTGGGAATGCCCAGGAACTCATCGAAGGCCGCGACAATCGGGATGGAACCGCCGGAGCGAATATAAACGGTCTCTTTGCCGAACACATGCTTCATTGCATCGGCGGCCGCCTTGATGAAGCGGTTGTTCGGATTGACCAGCGAAGGTCGTGCGGAGTGAATCAGCTTGAACTCGGCCGTCACTCCCTTGGGACACGCCGCCGCAATTGCCTTTTTTAGCTGCTCCGCGGCTTCCTCCGGCTTCTGATCCGCCACCAGCCGCATGCTGATCTTCACAACCGCTTTCGCCGGGATCACGGTCTTGGCGCCTTCGCCGATAAATCCGCCGCGAATGCCGTGGACCTCGAGGGTCGGCCTCGCCCACAAACGTTCGAACAACGGCACGCCGGGTTCGCCCACCAGCGCTTTCACTCCGACCTCTTTCTCCTTGTACTCCTGCTCGTCGAACGGGAGCCGAGCCCAAGCCTCGCGCTCCTTTGCGCTGGGAGGCTGGACGCGATCGTAAAAGCCGGGAATTTGAATGCGGCCTTCGCGATCCTTCAAGGCGCACAATATCTCCGCGACCGCCTGCATGGGATTGGGCGCCGCACCGCCATAAACGCCCGAATGCAGATCGTGATCCGCTCCTTGAACGATCAGCTCGCCGTAAACGATGCCGCGCAAACCCACGCAGATGGTCGGCAATTCAGGCGCGAACATCTCCGTGTCGCAGATCACGGCGGCATCCGCTTTGATGCGCGCGGGCTTCGATGCTACATAGCTTTCGATATGCTCGCCGCCCACTTCTTCCTCGCCCTCGATCAGGAACTTCACGTTCACCGGCAGTTTTCCGTGCTGTTTGAGCAAACCGTCCACGGCCTTGATCAGGATGTAAGTCTGGCCTTTATCATCGGCCGAGCCGCGCGCATAGATGTTGCCGTTGCGGATGGCCGGCTCGAAGGGCGGGGAAGTCCACTCATCCAACGGGTCCGGCGGTTGCACGTCGTAATGGCCGTAGAACAGGATAGTCGGCTTGCCGGGAGCGCCCAGCCATTCCGCATACACCAACGGATTGCCGCCGCCCTCGATCAGCTGCGCCTCCTGCAAGCCTGCTTTTGCGAGCTCCCCGCGAACGAACTCGGCTGCCTTCTGAATGTCCGATTTATGTTCGGTAAGAGTGCTGATGCTGGGGATGCGAAGGAACGTCTTCAGTCCCTCCAGGTATTCCTGGTGATGCTGTTCGTAATAATTCATGCTTACTTCATCGTAAACGTTCCGAAGATCAGGCCGAGCGGACGAGGGTCTGGATTGGCTTGCGACGTGCGGCTGACTTCGATTTCCAAATCCAGCGTGTCCTTGCCGACCAATTGGGCAGGCAACGGAAAACTGAGTTGAAAGGCTTTGTTCGGCTCACTGAGAGACGCTTTTCCGATGTCCACTCCATCCGCGCGAAACCAGACCTCTTGCGGGCCTTTTGCCACCACCAGCGCCGGACAGTACCCGGTGACCAGCAGCGTCTGTCCGGTTTTACGGGGCCCTCTGATCTTCACGGTCGCTGTCTTGGGCATCCATCGAAAGCGTCCCTCGGATCGATACCAGGTTGGACCCAGGCGGTTCTGATAGATCGAATCAGCCACGTCGACGAAGTCTGGATGCGCGGCTGAATATTGGGCGGCCAGCACGGGTTGATAAAGGGATGTGAGGTCTAGAAGTCGGCGTCCTTGCATCTCGTAGACTTTGGCCTCGCCCTGAACAACGGCTTGGTACGCATCGCTCGGATTCAGGACAAAGCGCGAGATCCCGCCCGATTCCTGGTGCGGATCGATCGCCTGTTCACTCCCCGGAACCAGGTATACGTGGTAGATGCCGATGAGACGGAACGGATCGTCGGGGAAACCGGACCAGAACAAATCGTTGTCCACGCCCGCGAGCATGATGGTTTGTCCCTCCCTGTGGGGAAGCGACTGGAGCGCGGTCATCAGATATTTGATCTTGCGGGCTCGGACGTAATAGTAGTTCTCGGCGATATGTGTTTCGAGGATCGAGGCCATGAAATATAGGCCGGCCAGCGCGACCGCCACGGGGACCATCCGGCCGCGAGCCTGCGCAAGAGCCCAACCGCCCAGGATCGCGAGGCCGATCACCGGGACCACAAGATAATAATCTGTGACGTGGTTCCGGAGCGGCAGGACCGGAAGAATAACCGCGAGCACCCATCCGAGCAGGAATACAGGAAGCCAATTGCGGCGGCGCAATTGTCCCGCGACGAACCAGGCCAGCGCCAGTGTGATCGCCAACGCGATCGCAATCCCCAGCCAGGGCGGCCGCCAATCGATAGGCGAGGAGCGCCAGGCGCCCAGCGCGAACAACCAGTAGTTCCATAGCGTGGTTAATATGGAACCGTCGAAATACATCCGGTAAGACGGATCGGTGGACGCAGGCACGAAAGTGAAATGCACCACGGTGAACAGGATCGAAGGAATAAAGAGCCACAGCGTTTTTCGAAAGTAAGGCCGCGCGCAACAGAGCGTGTATCCGGCGGCCAGCACCGGGTACATGACGTTCAGCTCCAATACACCAAAACCGAGAACAAAAACCACCCACTCGAAGATCCAGTATTTTTGCTGGCCGGTATCGATGTGCAGCAGCAGCAGACGAAAGGCCAGCAGCACGAAGAAAGCGAAAGCAATTTCGTTGTAAGCCGCGCTCCAATCCATGGCGATCGGAAGGGCGGAGTTCGCCACCCAGACAAGCGGCGCGAGAAACGCGGCCAGCGCGGAGCCGGTGAGCCGCCGCGTGATTTGCATCAGCAATAGGATGTTGGCGAACTCGGTGAGGAAGGCCCAAATCCGAAAGGGAGGCGCTTCCAGGCCAAAGAGCGAAGTGAAAACCAGGAAATACAAACGCTCGCTCAGCGTTCGCACGGTACCTTGCGCTTCAGGCACGAAAAGCACGTGCCATAAGCTGCTCGATTTGAGATCCAGCGGCAGCCCCAGCCAGGCGAAATCGTCCGCGCTGAACCAGGTCCGCAGCGCGAGCCAATGCAGCGCCAGGCAGAACAGCAGCGGCAGGCCGTAATACGCGATGCGGCGGCCGCCCGGCATTACTTCGCTACGAGACCCACCTGGCTGACGATAATGCCAAGTTCTCTGCGATCGGCCGGAGTGGGGGGAAGCGTCTTATCGAGATCAAAGTCCACCACGACCCAGCCACCGGAGATCTGGTTGGCGGGAACGTCACGCACGTAGGAGAAATTGCCGGACTGAGTGTAGGTCTCGGGCGGCAGCTGAAACCCATTAATTGCCGCGGATAGCTGGACCGATTGCAAGGTTTTGATCGTCTGATCCGGAACCGAGAGCCGGACCACCAATTGAACGCCTTTTTCGGTATTGCGGCGCGGCGGGCTGAGGGCTACTTCAAAATGTTTGCTGGTCCAACGCCAGGCGTTGGCTTCGACGGCGTAGAAGCCTTTGCGAAACTGCACGCTTCCGCGCGGGTCAGCGGCGCTGACCATGTTCGACAGAACAGGATCATCGGTTCGTTGGACCGGCCGGGGCCGCTGTTTGCAGGCCGGAGACCCCAGCAAAACCAAAGCGAGAAGCAGGGATGAGCCGCGCGCGATGGTCAATCGCCGCACTTCTGAACCTCCACCAGGCAGCTATAGAACGTCGGTCCGTTGCCCAAATCCGTGAGCCGGTCCGAAGTGAGCGCATTGATGCCGCGGCCGTCCTGCGCCAGCTTTTTCCATCCCACCGACGGCGCCCATACGACGCCCGGCCGCACTTCGCCGTTTACTTTCGCCGTCAGCAGACAACTGCCGCGGCCGTTGAATACCTGGACGCGGTCCCCGGTGGATATCCCGCGCGCTCCGGCGTCCTGTTCGTGCAGAAATACGGTGGAAGTCTGACGCCGGGCCGACTGTTCGTTACCGAAAGTGGAGTTCATGCTGTCGTGGCTCTTCGAAGAAATCATCTCCAGCGGATAGAGCGTGCGCAGCTCGGAGGAGCCCAGACGCGATTCGATGGGAGGCTGGTAATCCAGCGCCTCTGCTCCGAACTCGCACTTTCCCGATGGCGTGCCGAACCCCCCGTTGGCATACGGCAGAAAAGGATCGCCCGCGGGCGCGACGTTGAGACGCACGGAGTGGTCGCGATCAAGCTGCTCCAGACTGATTCCCTTGAGAAACGGGTGATCGGTATCGAGCAGGGTCCGGATCATGTCGTCTTCCGATTCGCGAAGACATTCGTCTGTGAGGCCCATCCGCTCGGCCAGCAGGCGGAAGACTTCAACATTCGATTTTGCTTCACCCGCCGCCGGAAGAGCGGGACGCGCCAGCTGCAGGTAATAGTGGCCGTAAGCGAAGTAAAGATCGGTGTGCTCCAGGAACGTTGTGGCGGGCAGAAGAATATCGGCGTGATCGGCCGTATCATTCTGAAACTGTTCCAGCACAACCGTGAACAGATCTTCCCGGCGCATCCCTTTGAGCACCAGATTTTGATTGGGCGCCACGGCGGCTGGATTCGAATTGTAGACCAGCATGGCTTTCACGGGAGGATCGTCAAGCTCGGTGAGCGCCTTGCCGAGCTCCACCATGTTCACCAGACGGGCCTCGCGGCCGATCGGGGAACGGAGCTGCAGCTCAGGCATTTCCAAGCCGGCCTTGTTCAAGTGAAAAGCTCCGCTGGTGGAAAGCTGCAATCCTCCGCCCACCTCGCGCCAGGAGCCGATCAGGGCAGGCAGCGCCGCGATGGCCCGAACCGCAGTGCCTCCGCGATCGCTGCGCTGCACGCCATGGTTAAGACGGATCACCGCCGGGCGCGTGGTGGCGTATTCGCGCGCCAGCGCGACGATGTCCGCGCGATCAATCCCGGTGAGCGCTTCCACGCGATCCGGCGGAAATTGGAGGGCGCGTTCGGCCAGCGCATCGAAACCATCGGTGTAGTTAGCAACGTAATCGGCATCGTGCAGCTTTTCGCCGATGATGATGTGCATCATCCCCAGCGCCAGCGCTAAATCGCTGCCGGGAAAAATCGAAAAGTGTTTGTCGGAAGTGTGGCCGGTGCGAGTGCGCACCGGATCGATTGTGTAGAATCTCGCGCCGTTACGCCGGGCTTCGACGATGAACGGCCACAGATGCACATTCGTGGCCAGGGTATTCGCGCTCCAAGCGATGATCAGCTTGGAGTGCGGAAACTGCTCCGGTTCCGTGCCGTATCGCGAGCCGTTCGTTTTCACCAGCCCTGCCAAGCCGGCCGCGGAGCAGATCGTGCGTTCCAGGCGCGACGCGCCCAGCCGGTGGAAGAACCTGCGATCCATGCCGGAGCCTTGCAGATAACCCATGGTGCCCGCGTAGCTGTAAGGCAGGATCGCCTCCGGACCATATTCGGTGGAAACTTCCGTCAGCCTGCGGGCTATCGTGTCCAGCGCTTCGTCCCAGGAGATTCGCTCGAACCTGCCTTCGCCTTTGGCTCCAACTCGTTTCTGCGGGTAGAGCAGGCGGTCTGGGGAGTACTGGCGTTCCAGGTACCGGGCCACCTTGCCGCACAGGAAGCCGCGCGTCACGGGATGATTCGGGTCTCCACGCAAACGACTCCCTTTGCCGTCATTTACATTGATGAGCAGCGAGCAGCAATCGGGGCAGTCCAAGGCGCAGACCGAATGTAGTACCTCGGGCATCTCTTCAGATTATAACGTCAGGAATGAGTGTATCTTGGTGTATCCTTCCCCAAGTCTGTTTCGTCTTCTTAATGTAAGATAGCTGCTGGAATGGTCAGAATTGTAGGTTACAATCGGTCAGAGGAGGTCGCATGCGCACCCTCGCTTTTGCAGTAGTCGCGATAGGGGCCCTCGGAACGTCGTTCGCTCAAAGTCACCAGGGGCCTTTCTGGTCGCTGGGTGGATACGGAAGCATCCTGTATCCGGCGACCGGCCACGCTCCCAGCACTCCTCCCGGCGGCGTCACCGGACCGTATTTCAACTTTAGCGGCCAGCATCCCGTCTACGCGAGTCCTGTGGCCGCCGCACATCCTCCGCACAGGCGCTCGAATATTGTTCCGTACCCGGTGTATTACGGCGGCTATGGTTATGGCGCAGGCTATGCCCCGGGTTACGGTTACGATCCATCCAGCGGGTATGCGAACGGTTACGGAGATCCAGGCGCACCGCCGGTCAATCCGAATTCCGCGCCGTCGGTAGTAATCAATCAGAACTTTGTGCCGCCGCAGGCCAGTCCGGCCGTCCGCGACTACGATTCGGGAGATTCCGGGGATCAGCAATCCGGTCTCAAGATGTACCAGGCGCCTTCGCCGCATCCCTACGGGAACGGTCCGCAGCAGGCCACTTCGAATGACGATGGGGCCACTATTTATCTGATCGCGTTCAAGGATCACAGCATCGTGCAAGCGCTGGGATATTGGATGGAGGGTTCCACCCTGCATTACGTCAGCGTGGAGCATACCTTGAATCAGGCGAGTCTGGACCTGATCGATCGTGACCTGTCCCAGCGTTTGAATTCCGAGCGGAACGTGGAGTTCAAGCTGCCGCCCGTCCGGTGAGCGATTCAGAAGCGCGGCTAACCGTTTCTCGCACGTCGTCTGACGACCTTAAGCAGCGTCAGGTGATCCTCAAGCTGGACGGCGAGTGGATCGGCGACTTGATGTATGACTACAGCATCACGCGCGCCATTGAGCCGGGCCATCACCACCTGCGCGTAGACAACACCTGGAACAAGAAGAACGTCGAATTCGATGCCGCACCGGGAGAGGAACTGAAGTTCCAGGTAGTGAACCGCGCCGGCGGCTGCACCTGGTTCCTGGTAGCGTCGCTCGGGGCCGGGCCGATGTACGTGTCGATTGAACGGGAAGCTTGAGTGCGCCCCGGCGAGATCGGCATACGGGGTCCGCTGCCGATCTCGCTAAAGGATCATTGCACTGTTAGATTTCCGCTAATCTGAGCTCCCACCGAAGGGTATCCGACGAGGCAAGTCAAGACGCTCGGGCTGCCCTGGAACGACATGGGCATCTGGACATCCACTTGGAAGATGTTCAATAGACCGGGAGCCAATCCCGCGAACGAGATGCTCACTCGAGCCGGAGAAGGATTGCTGTCCGCTCCGAGCGTGCAGGACATCGGCAACGCCAGCAAGGACAATGGCTCCAACGGAGCAGGTAGGCCCGCCGGCGGAGCAGGAATCACCGGCCCCAGGTCGGTGGCGTACACGTGAACGTACTCTCCGGGCTGCGCCGGGCTGGCCGCCGAAATCAACGAAAGAAAATCCTGATGCACGGCAAGCAGGTTAGGACGCTCCAATTGGGCATCGTAAATGAAGCTCTGATCTTGGAATCCAATCTCGAAGGCAGGAACCAGTGGGCTCGCGCTGGCGGACGATGCCCAAATCTCCACGTCCACCGGGGTATCCGGCAAATCCCACGTCGCCGGGAAACCGATCGATGCGGGCGAGACTCCAGCGATTGGAACCGCGACCCCGTTGACCTGTAGTTCCACTCCGTCTAGCGACAACGGGAAAGGCGGTGTCGCGGTCTGCGAATCGGTTGCGGCGCCCACTGCGGGGATTGGCGTCACAGTACCCCGGCTGACCAGAAAGCGATTAGGCAACACTATCGCCGCATAGTCGTTGGTATTTGGGTTTTCGTTACAGATATAAGGCGTGGGCGGGACGATATCGACCGATTGCGCCGTGGCAACGTTGATCTGCGCAATGCGATTCGCCGTGGTGGTGACGAATGCAACTGTTCCATCACCCGAGAGTTCGATCTCTGTTACCGGCTCGGAGAAATTCGTCATCTGCCGAAGACCGGTCCCATTGCTCTTAATCACTTACGCCTGCCCGTTAGTCCCGTTTACAAATGCGACCAGGCTTCCGTCGTCGGAGATGGATGGAAGAAAATTCGGGCTGCCGGCCGCCTCCGATGCCAATGTTGCGGTTGTGGAACCGCTCCCGAGCGAATACACCGACAACTGCGCCACCGCGCCCCCGCCGCCGGACTGGTAGATCACGAGACTTCCGCCCGCGTTGATCAAAGGGTTTGGAATACCGTCAGGGAAATTCCCGGATATTGCGACGGCCGTTAACTGGCCGCCTTGCCCGACCGCGAAGCCATTCATCGTCGCCAGCACCACCGTTCCAGCATCCGACACCTGGTGCTTTCCACCGGCCGGTACCCACGCGCAGGAATACTGAGTCTCCTGGCCCGTCTGGAGGTCCAACAGGGTTGCGGTTGTGTTCTGGAACACCTGATACGCCGAGCTCCTTAGTAATACATAGTTTCCGTTGCGGCTCAGGTTGGCCGACCCAGGCGCTTGGATGGTCGGCTGGTTCGTGTTGTAAATGGTGGATTGGTCTTGATTGTTGACGATGCAACTTTGCCCGACATTACAATAACTAACTCCGGTGACTGCCACCACTGTACCGTCGCTGCTGACATCCGGAACCGTCAGCAAAAAGAAGTGCGTCCCTTCAAATTCAGGAGGAGTCGGAAATGGCACATCGGATTCACGCTGCCCATAGAGCGCCAAGCCGTTAACGCTGTCCCATTTGAATATCTTTTGATACGAATACTGGCTCGTTCCTTTCATCCGCAAGGTAGAGGAGAAATATAAAACGGAGCCATCCAGGTTCGTGGCGAGCTGGCGGAAATCCTGCCCGGAGACAACACTCGTCGTCCATAGCGCCGCGACTAACGCCATTTTTATGTCCAAGCTACGCCTCCAATTTCAAGACCAGTCTAAATCGTTTTCGCGTACGCCGAGGCAAATCGTTTGCTTTTTTACTCTTGGGTATATAATTCCGCCGCGTTATTGAGCCCGGCTATGTGGCGTCGCTCGGGGCCGGGCCGATGTATGTGTCGATTGAACGGGAATCCTAACGTTCGGCAATTCCGCGCGCCGCCTGCTCGACAGCCTCTGCCGAACGCTGGGCGACAATTACACTCGGAAACAATCCTCCCAAAACAACGAACAACACGCCCGCCGTCAGAATCCAACGCTCGCGCGGCAGTGCATCCGCCATCAAAGTGAAGCCGGTTCGACGCTTGCCCAGAAACAGCCGCGTGAACAAGCGGAAGACACTCACGGCATTCATCGCCGTGGCGATGGGAAGCAGCAGTCCGGTGAGCGGGTGCGACGCCAGTGTTCCGTGAATCAGAAGATCTTGAGAACAGAAGCTCAGTGTGCCAGGCAAGCCAACCAGCGCCAGCCCAAAGACGGCGAAGAATACCGCCAGCCGCGGCGCATGCTCCGCCAGACCGAGGTGCCTGCTCGCCGTCAGGTTCTCGCCAAAGCGGACCTCCAGCAGCCGCAAAATCCCAAACAGGCCCATGGTCGAAACCGTCACCACGAACCAGTGCACCAGCGCGCCGGTGATTCCCTCCGCGGTCCGACTCTCCAGTCCAGCCAAAATGCACGCCGACTGGCTCGAGCGCAAGAAAGGCGAGCAGCCGGCGCGGCGAATTTTCCGTAAGCGCCCGGATGGCGACATACAGCGCGGTGGCAATGGCGAGATACGAAAGCACCGGAAACAGGTTGCCGCGCCGTGTTCGGAAACAGCGGCACAATCAGCTTGGCCACCAGCAACGCTCCGAAATGGCCATTCAGCAGCAGCGCGGTCGGAATTGCGGAACCACTCTCCGCTGCGTCCGCCACCCACGCGTGAGCCGGGCAGATTCCTTTTCGGAAGATCACGGCGACCACCAGCAGCCCAAACGCGGCCATTCCCCCGGGGCTCTGGCCTTTCAAGCGCTCGATCGAAAGGGCGTTGCCGCTTGGCCGCGATCAGCGCGATGGCTAGCGCAAGGGCGAGGCTGAAAGCAGCAGGCCGGTCCGTGGCCGCCAGGTGCTGCGCCCGCAACCAGCGCGTCAGCAGAAAGGGGATCGTGGAAAAAATCCAGGCAGCGAGCAGGACCAGCAGGTTTTCGGTCGAGTAGGCCAGCAGCGTCGATCCCAGGAGGAATAGGATTCCGCCGATCGGTCAGCGGGGCTGCAGTCGCGCCGCGGAAGCACCAGCGTAGCTCCCAGAGCGAGGCATGAAAACAGCACCATCAACGCCTCGGTACAACGACTCGCCGGCCGGCGCCGTCCAGCAAAAGCAGCGAGCTTGCCAACACCGATACCAGCGACGCCGCGAAGCCGATGACGCGCGTTTGCCGGCGGGTCAACTGCCACCAGGATTGCGGCGAGCCAAGGAACGGCGATCGCGACCGCGCTCAGAATCAGGGTGCGGCTCGGCATCAATCGGCCCCCTGGCCGGCAGGGACTCGGCAGGGAAATTGCGGCAGCTCCGGCCGGCTCGCGGGCCCGTCCGTTCCAATGCGGTCCAGCTTGGCGAAAAACTTCGAGACTTGCATCAGCGGATGAACCACCCAGCGATCCAGAATCGTGTCCAGATGTCCGCGGTCGAGCGCCCAACGATAGAGCCACAACTGGGCGCGTTCGGGAAGAGATCCTCCAGTTGCGCTGCCGGCCGGTGCGAGTTCGCCACCCATGGCGGAGTGCATCTGGTGATAGTCGTGAAGCATGGAGGGCGCGCGCAGGAACTGCAGCGTGCGAACCGTGGCGTGTCCCAGGATGTGGGCCACGGCGATCCAGGTCCAGCCCGAGTCCGATCTCCACGAACACCACGCCCACTTGCGTCAGCGACGCGTAGGCGAGCGACGTTTTGGCGTCGGCGCTGGCCCGGCCGACGATGGTGCCGTGGATGGCCGTGAGCACGCCAATCACGATCACCAGGGCAGAGGCCAGCCTGGACTGGGCGAGCATCGGCTGAACCCGCAGCAGAAGATAAGCCCCGGCGTGAATCGAGATCGCGCCGTAAAAGATGGCGCTCGACGGCGTGGGGCCTTCCATGGCGCGCGGAAGCCAGCCGGAGAATGGAACCTGCGCGGCCTTTCCGGCGGCTGCCAGCAGCAGAAGCAGGCAGACGCATCACGGCCTGCGCGCCGCGTCAATTTGGGAAGCCGCTGCGGCAAACGATGCCGTTCCCGCCCAATGATGCATGGCGAACACCGCCACCAGCAATCCGATGTCGCAGGCGCGATACACCGCGAAGACGCGCAGGCCGTTTTCCACCGGGGACGGCCGCAGCTGGAAAAAGGCGATCAGCAACACCGAAGTGATGCCCACCATTTCCCATCCTGCCGCCAGCAAGTCGAACGAACCGGCGGCGAATGCGAGCAAAGATCCGAAGGCGAAAAGATGCAGCAGAACGAAAGAATCGGAGAAAAGCCGCGCTCGCGATGGAGGTAGGTGGCCGAGAACTGCCCGATCAGTCCCGACAGCACGACCGTCAAGCCCAGGAACGGCAGCGAGAGCCGGTCCGCCATCAGCACCAGCGGAAAGTGGTAATCATGCACGGCAAACCAGTTGCCGAATGTCACCACCACGCGCTTGCTCCCGGTGGCGGCGAGCTTCCAAAGAATCGCTGCAAGCCCGAGCGACGCAGGCGGAAAACGTCACGCCGGTGATCCTGCGATAGAACGCGCTCGGCGGGAACCCAGCCGAGCAGCCACAGCAAACGCCAGCACACCGAAGACCACACCCGGCGCCAACACGACAAACACCAGAGCGGCTTGCGAAAGGCTCACGCTGACCGGCCTCCTGCCTGGGCATTGAATCCAGGCCATGGGGAGATGCTGGAGTTTGCCGCGATACCATTCGGCGGAAGAAAGCGCCACTGGCAGGCGCTCCACGGCGCTCATCGAACTCTTCAAATCCGCCGTCCCTGCGAACGTGCACGCGGCCTGATGCCGGATCGATGGTGGCGATGCGAATCCAGCGATTCTCCACCAGTTGTTTCAAGGAGGCGCTCGCATTCATAACCTTGGTCAGGCGTTCGGGCGTGGTCTCGATGACGAAGAGAATTCGAACGGGCTCGTGGATTTCAACCATCTGCCAGGGCAATCCGGTGCGCAGGTCGCTGGCGTGGCCATCCATTACGCCGAGCAGGCCCGTCACGTTGTGCGGAAGTTTCGTGCCGCAGCCGTAGCGATCGTTATCGACGAAGGAGAAGTAGTATTCGAGACTGATGCCCGCGCACACCGGGACCACCGCGGCCATCAGCGCCGGCGAGGCTTTGGTCATCGGGATCCTGGTTGGCGTCATAGGAAACCAGAAACGCCCGCCGGTCGAGGAACAGTCCCCGCGTCAAGCTGCGCCGCCCGACGACGCAGACGGCATTGGTGCAATGCCCATACTCGGGCCGCGGCTCCGCTAGGTGTTCGCTGCGTTCTTCCACATGGCGGAGCGCAGCATCCGGAGCCGGCGTGCCGGCCGGACA
Organism: Terriglobia bacterium; assembly: GCA_963786745.1. Taxonomy (GTDB): domain Bacteria; phylum Acidobacteriota; class Terriglobia; order Bryobacterales; family Bryobacteraceae; genus Palsa-89. The sequence continues at coordinate 80,495 of CAWBAE010000003.1, forward strand.
GGATTCGAATCGCCGGGCGCGCTCGTGGGCGTTCCGCGCTCGGGCTTGATCCAGGGACTCGCGAATGCGGTCCAGATCGGCCTGGTGCGTGGCCGGAAGCGCGTCCAGGTCGTAAAATTCCACGTCATCGCTGCAAGTGTCGTGATAGCCGCCGACGAACCACGTATCCGTCTGGAATGTCGATGCCGTCGCTCGCGCAGGCGGTCGCGCACTTCGGCCCGGTTGGCCATGGCGGCAAAGAGCCGCGCGTTGGGGCCGCCGCGGCGTCCCCCGCAGGCTCCGCAATCGTGCGCCGACTCGTGCGGGTTGTTGAGGCTGGTCGATCCATGGCCCAGGATCACCACGATGCGGGCGAAGCCGCTGGCCAGACCCGCCGGGCCCAGAACGCTTGCCACTCTGTTCGGTTTTTTCCGGCGGCGCGAAGCCCGTCAACAGACCCGTCACGGCACTCGTGCGACTGCGCGGTGTTCCGCATCAGCGTCAGTTCCGTGCGCGGCTCCGGAAGAAACGCCTTGTTCAGCCACTCGCCGCAGCCGGGCATACTGGCGAGGCGCCAGCAGATGGCCGATCAGCGGGACCGCCGAAAGCAATCCGAGCGCGGTGGTCGACAGCCATCCCCGCACCAGCGTTCTTCGAGGAAACGAACGAATTCCGCATCAGCAGACCGAGAATTCGCCTGCGCCAGCGGCGGCTCTCCAGCAACGCGCTGTCTTCCGCCTTGGGCTGTTCAAGGACGGCGTGCCCGGGCTTCACCACTACCGGGCAAAACGCGGCGCCATGCGGGTCGTCGATTCCCTTGTAGTCCACGGCAACGCCGAAGTACCCGGCGGAGCTGAAAGTCTCCACTTCCGGGTCCACTTCTTCGAGCGCGCGCCGCATGGACTCCTCGCGCTCGTCGATGCAGAAGAAGACTTGCGCGGCCGGCCGTGGCTTGGCGGTCGGACAACCCGCGGTATTTCCGATGGCTCGCCAGCCCGCGCAGGATCTCGCGTTCGTGCCAGCGCTCATAGGCCAAGTGGAGGATTCGGCGGCGTTCCAGTCCATTGCATGCTCTTCACTTCGCTCACGAACGCTGTCCACTCAGGCGTCGGAAAGCCTGGTTACTTCATCGGCGGAAAGCGATACTACGCGCGCCTGCGTCATAAACCCGTGCCGCGCGGCTCAGGCGCCGTTTCTCCTGGGTCTTGAGCGGGCTCTCCTCGAGGCGATCGTCTCAGCCACGCCCATGCGCGAAGCCACGCGGGCCATGGTCAGCCGTACCGCCAGGAAATCCATCAGAGACGACGGCAGGGATTTATGCGGAGCCAGGCCGGGATCTTCCTCCAGCCTGCCGCATCAAGCCCGCCCAGCCAGGCAATGCCAGCAGCTCGGCCTGAAGCAGCGTTTTGCCAGTCGCGTTCCTTGATAATACTGAGTGTCGAGATAATCCAGCACCGCATCGGTGGCCGAAAAGGAAAAGTACTCCTGCCGCCGGAACTCTTCGTCCAAGCCCGCCAGATATCGGGGGAATACACCGGAAGGCTGCGACAGCAGCGTCCGGACGCTTGCATAAAAGCCCTTCTCGCGATTCGGCATCGGCCAATAGGCCATGCCTTGATCAAGAAACACGGAGCACAACCGGATCAGCCAGGGGTGGATGATCTCGTCCACCGGACCGGGGCGGCGCGGCTCTTCCTCATGCGCGACGGTTCGGGCGAAACAGGCGTCGAACAAGGCCCGCAGGGCTGCCTGGCGAAAGTCTCTGGCGAGGTCGCCCTGCTCGGTCCGCCACAGGATCGTTGCGGCATCAAACTCCCGCACGCCCGGAGTAATCATGGCTCGGCGAAGCGAGTGCCGGCTCAGGCGCGGGAAGACTCAGGCATCGGGCTCGCTATCGAGCACTGCGTCGATGTCCTCCAGCTGGATGCGTCCCCGCGCCAGTTCGGCCCGGTAGGCCGCTTCGGTCATGTACGGTTCGGCGCCGAACAGGTGCGAGGCCTCGATCACCGCCTGCTCGAAGGGCAGATGCTCAAACGCGTGCAATGTGTTGTGATGGACGAAAACGCCGATCGGACCCTGCATCGGAAGCAGGTGCGCTAAGCGTGTCAACCGCGCGGCGCAGCCTCGCCTCTCGCGACCTCGGCAGCTCACCGGCTGGATTCAAGCCGCCACCGCCGGACACGTAATTTCGCGCCCGAATCCCGACGCATCATGGTTGTAAAAGATCGCTCCGTCGCAATTCGTTCAACACCAGGAGGACGTATTCAGTATAAGTCAACCTCATAAGGCGCCAAGCCTGGCGCGAGAATGCGTCTTTCAGGTCGCGATTGATAGCATGGGATCAGCAATGTTCACCGCCTGGATCTTTAAGACATGGATGGATGACCGCCGCGGCAGGTACGCTGCATTTGTCTTTCTCATGCTGGCTATCAATCTCATCGACAGCCTCATCACGCGATCCATTGCAGATCCGGGGCGGCGAATCGCCGTGGCTCTCGCTGCCAGTTTTGACGTGGTGGTGGTCATATCGGCGCTCTACTATTGGATGCTGGTGCGGCCCGGCATACGCGCGCGAGGGAGCTTGTTCGCCATCGCGCTGACCGGCGTGCTCCGTGCCACGTACTTCTATCCGCATGGAACGGCCCTCCGGGAGATCGTGGCCGGGCTGTGCGAAGCCGGATTGATCGGGTTCGTGATCGTCCAGGTGCGCAACGCCCGCGCAGGGCGCGAGCAGGAGGACGCCGATCCTTTAGATGACATCGCCGCGGCCCTCAGGAGTGTGTTGCCGGTTCCCGGCGTGGCAAGGCTGATCGCGGCGGAACTGGGCAGTCTCTATTACGCGCTTTTCTCGTGGCGCGCGAAACCCCATGTTCCCTCCGGCGCGCGCGCGTTTTCGATCTACAAACGGATCGGCCAGGCGGACATATTCGGCTTGCTCCCGCTCGCGTGTCTGTTCGAGATCATCCCCGTGCATCTGGTGCTGAAGCATTGGAGTGCGGCAGCGGCCTGGATCGCTACCGGCGTCAGCGTGTATGGCATGCTCTGGCTGATCGGAATGGCGCGCGCCTTCGGGCTTCGGCCGGTCCTGGTGGGGCCGGATTACCTGCATCTTCGCTACGGCTTGTTCTTTCAGTTGCGCGTTCCGAAAGAGATGATCGCGAGCGTTCGCAGCGCCGAAGCCGGCGACAGGAAATCAGCCGTGCCTAGGAACAGCGAGCCAACCGTATGCATCGAATTGGCAGGCGTTATGGATGCGGAAGGATTGTTCGGGATTCGCAAGCGGGTGAACCGGGTAGCCGTTACGCCGGACGATGAACCGGCATTCCGCCAGGCGCTGGCCGAGCTTATCGCTGAGCGCAATATATCCGGATGAAGTCCGCATCGCCTTCCAGAAAATCGTAGGCGGGAAGACGCTCCTTCAGTTCCCAGCGGATCTGTGCGTACTCCAAATTCCGCGGCTCTCCGTCGAAATCAGTCACGCGATAGAAGATCAAGAGAATGGGCTCGCGCTCCGGATATTGATACTCATACCGCAGGATCTCGCGATCAACCCGGGCGCGCATGGCGAGCTCTTCTTCGAGTTCGCGGACGGCGGCGGCTTCGGGCTCTTCGCCAATTTCCACCTTGCCGCCTGGAAATTCCCATTTGAGCGCGTGACGGCCGCCGGCTTTCCGCTGGCCGATCAACACCCGGCCCCCGCGCTCGATCACCGCCGCAACAACCGTGGTCACCGGGTGTAGGACCCGCGGCGCAAATCGTCCAGGATGCCGTCCGGACGCGGCGTCCATCCGAGCGAAGCTCTGGCCTTCTCGCTGGATACGTTCTGATCAAGGACCAACGCGTCCGCATACGCTCCCAGCGTTTTCCTGGCCTCTTCGAGCGGCCAGGCTTCCGTGCGTCCGGCGGCTGCCGCGGCGATGTCCCTCACACGATGGCGCGAGTTCTCGACAGCGTGAAACAATTCACCCGCCGGACCGCGTTCCACCGCGCGCACGTAAAGATCGGCCAGGTCATCCACGTGAACCACCGGCCAGTGATTCTCTCCGCTCCCCACGTATTGCGCCACGCCCCCTTTCTTAGCCGACTCAGCGAAACCCGCCGGGATTCCTCCGCCGCGGCCATACACAACGCCCGGACGAATCACCACCGCGCGGACGTCTTCGCCCGCAGCGGCGAGAACCAATTGCTCGAGCGCCGGGCGCCACGCCACCAGCGCGGTGGGACGGAGCGGCGCGGTTTCGTCCACCAATTTACCGCCCGTATCTCCCAGCACCCAGATGCCGCTAGTGTAGACGAAGGGCTTGCCGGAGCCCGCCAGGGTCTCCAACATCACGCTTACCGCTTCGCGATCCAGCACGCCGTTATTCGTGGTCCCGGTGTGGATGACGCCGTCGAACGCCAGCGCCGCGCCAGTCAGGCTCTCGGGCTTGGCGAGATCGCCGTGATGTACGGCGATCCCCTTCAGGTGCAAAATGCCAGCCGATTCGTCCGATCGCGCCAGTCCAGTCACCGAGTGGCCGCCCTTCTGCAGCGCGTGCGCGACCGCGCCGCCGATGTAGCCCGTCGCGCCAGTCAGAAAGAGATTCATAATGAAAAAGAGAACCTTGTACAGCGAAGCATTTCTAGATCATTTCAAAAATCCGCGCAACGTGGGGGAACTCGACCCTCCGGCCACCACGGTGGAGATTGAGAATCCCGCGTGCGGGGACATCCTGCGTCTGTCGGGCCGTTTCGAAGGCGGACGTATCGCCGCCGTGCGCTACAAAGTACGCGGATGCACTGCATCCATCGCCAGCGGGTCCGCGCTTACCGCCTGGATGCAGGGCAAATCGCGCGACGAGCTCGCCCGCTTGAGGCCGGAGACGATCGAGGCGGAGGTGGGCGGTCTGATTCCCGAATCGAAACACGCGGCGGTGTTATGCGTGGATGGGGTCAAGAAACTTCTGGCGGCCGGTTAACGTCAGGTGGAAGGATAATCAGCGTGCTTTTCCAAAAAATCTGCTGCTTGCTCCTGGCCGCCGCCTGCGTCCTTTCCGCCGATACCATCAAGCTGTATCTCAAGGACGGCAGCTACCAGATGGTGCGTGAATACCACGTGGAAGGCGACCGCGTGCGCTTGTACAGCACCGATCGCGACGAGTGGGAGGAGATGCCGGCCGCGCTGGTCGACCTGGAGAAAACGAAGGCGGAAATTAGCGAGCGGGAAACGATTAGAAAAGAGAACGAAGCCGCGAATGCCGCCGAAGACCAGGCCGAACGGGCAGCGCGCCATGAGAAGGATCTGGTTCCGAAGGAGGACGGCGTGTATATGATCGAGGGCGAGACCAAGCTAACTCCGATCAAGGCAGCCGAATCCAAGGTGGTTAACGATAAGCGGCGCTCCGTCCTGAAAGTGATGAGCCCCCTTCCCGTGCTTTCGGGAAAAGCCACGTTGGAGCTGGACGGCCCGCACGCGGTCGTCGGCACCGACAATCGCGAGCCGCAGTTCTATATCCGGCTTTCGGAGGAAGAGCGTTTCGGCATTATCCGCATGGGCGAGCACAAAGGCAATCGGGTTGTGGAAAAACTCACCATTGTCCCGGTCAGCAAGGAAACCATCGAAGAGCCCAACCTGGTGGAGACCTTCCGGCAGCAGATGGCCGATGGACTTTTCAAACTCTGGCCGGAGAAGCCCATGGAACCGGGCGAATACGCGGTGGTCGAATATACAGAGGGCAAGGTCAACATGCAGGTGTGGGACTTTTTCATCGCGCCCGGCGTCGCGAAATAGTCAGGCTAGCCCAGCTGTCGAAAAAATTCCAGGCTCTGCTGCGCGCACGCGTCCCAACGATAGTGCTGCGCCCTGGCCATGCCGGCGGTCCGAAGCTGCTGCCGCAATGGAGGCGAGCTGAGCAGCCGTTCCAACGCAGACCGGATTTCGGCCGGGCTGCGGGGATCCACAAACAGCGCTCCGTCGCCCGCGATCTCCGGGAGACAGGATGTGTTCGAAGTGATCACTGGTACGCCCGCCGCCATCGCCTGTGCCACTGGAAATCCGAAACCCTCGTACAACGATGGATAAACCAGCGCCGTCGCGCCGGCCGTTAGCCCCGGCAACTCGTTCTCCGGAACATAACCGAGGTAACGGACGCCTTCGGGATGCGAGCGAAGCCGCGCAATCGTGTTTTCGGACGACCAGCCTGACGCGCCCACCACCACCAGATCGAAATCGTGCCGTAACGCCATGCCGCTCCAGGCGTCCAGCAGCGTGTCGATGTTCTTTCTGGGTTCAATGGTCCCGAGCGACAACACGTAGGGCCGCTCGGACGGCCGCGCCTGGGCTCCGAAATAGACTTCGGGAATCCCGGGGTAAATCACTTGCATGCGATCCGGCGATATATTCAGAAGGCGGGCCGCGTCCTGGCGCGTGTTCTCCGATATGGCGATCAATCCGGCCGTCTTCAACAGAACGTTTTGCGTGAAGCTTTCGTCGGCCTTGAGATTTCCAGCAGTGTGCAACTCGGGCATGATCCGGCAGGTCATGTCGTAAATGGTGGCGGTGAGTTTGATTCTCTTCGGCGGATTCCTGATCATATTGGAGACGTGGAAAACATCCGCCTTCCGGGTCATCCAGGGCAGGATCGGAAGAGCGGGGATATTCGCGAGAAACAGCAGGCCCAGCCGCGCGTAGGTTTCTGCGTCTGATAAAACAGACCGCTCGTGATTGAGGTCCGGAAGACGATCCAGGGCAGGGAACGTCAGGATCTGCTCGTTCCGCGAGTGCTGGCACAGGTGCTGGATCCAGTGGTAGGTGTAAGTCTTGACGCCCGCGCTCCGCAGCAGCAGCGGCGTCGCGTCAATCAGGATTCGCATGGTTGGTGAGCAGAAACTTTCCGCCGCTCTCGGCCACCACGTGGAGTTCCGGCTTAGATGCAAGATCACGAATGCGCGGCAACGATGGACCCTCCACTAGCAGATAGAAACGTTCCGGACGGCGCCAAAGTTCGCTGAACTCGGCGTCGTCGATGAACACTTGCGGAGCGTTCGGCGCGTAGGATCCATATTCGAGATTGGTCTTGCGGCCGTTCAGCAACAAGCCGCGGCGATTGGCGTAGAAAAACACCGATGAAAACGTGTAATAGGCGTTGTCTTCGATCAATTCGCCGGGCGGCGATTTGAGAAGCGCCTTGGCCAGCGGCCGCGACGAAAGATACGGGTCGAACGTCACCATGGCCAGCCGCGCGGCATGCAAGAAAAGAAGCATCATCAGGACGAATGCAACCCACGCGCCTGTACGCCACCACAAAGCAGAAGCGCCGATCACAAACGCGACGCCCGCCAGCATCAAAGGCGTCCGCAGGTAGGCGAAGGATTTTAGCGTGAGATCTCCCATGTGGCCGAGCGAGAGCGTGTAATAAGCCTCCGGGTGTTGAAGCAAGGCGTTCGAGATATCGCCGGGAGTGGGTTCCCTCCAGACCTCGGCCAGGATCACCGCGATTACGATAGCAGCTGCGGCAGCCAACACGGCGATCGCGCGGTCGCCGGCCCGAATCCAGACGCCTTGCGCCAACGCGCTGCCGATGAGCAGCGCCAGGGCAGGGTAGCACGGCATCGAATAGTATTCCTGCGTGGAGGAAAATGTGAAGAACACCAGCAAAAACCCGGTCCAGCACAACGCCAGCAGTCGAGTTCTTCCGGCGCGATCCACGGGACGGTAGCTCAGGCGAGCCGCCGCAGCCAAGTATGCGCTCCACGGAAACAGCCACAGCAGGTGAAACAGCAAGAATTCGAGCCGCGGCACGGTATTGTAGTCATGCGGATATCGGCGATTCAAAAACCGCAATAGATGTTCGTTGAAGAAATAAAACCAGAAAAAGCCGTGATATTCGCCCGGAACGCTGTGCATCGAGAAATAAAAATACGGCGGATTGCTGAGCGTCGCCAGGATGTGCCAGGGCGCCGCGATCAAAAGCACGATCCCGAGCCCGGAGAACGGACGCAGGCGTTTCCAGGTTTCCCGGGCGAAGAGTTTTCGCGCGATCAGCAAATAGACCAGCGCCGCGCCCACCGGAAATACGGCGGCGATCAGTCCCTTGAGCAGCAGCCCCGTTCCGATCGCGGCCGCCATCAACCACGCCCAGCGCCTTGGGTGCGGCTCATCGTCTTCCAGCGCCCGTAGAAACCCCCACATGGCCAGCGTGATGGTGAACGTGAGCAATACGTCCGGAATGAGGACGCGCGTGAACAGGAATAAGCCCACCGACGTGGCCAGCGCGAGACCGCTATAGAGGCCCGCTTTGGCACCGAATGCCCAGCATCCGATGCGCGCCGTCAGCCAGCACAGCGCTACGATCGCGAGCGCTATCGGCAGCCGCGCCGCCCAGTCACTTACTCCGAAGATGCGATACGAAACCGCGATCATCCAGTATTTGAGCGGCGCCTTTTCCATGTACGGAACGCCGTCCAGGTGAGCCGTCACCCAGTCCCCGGAATCCAGCATGTTGCGCGCGATCTGCGCTTGCGTCGCATCCACGTCATCCATGAGAGACGGCGGGCTGAACATGCACCCCAGGTAGATTGCGGCCGCCACCAGAATAACGATCAAATCGACACGCAGAAAACCGCTCTGTATCCCAGTTAGCTGCGGCATCGCTTGGTCCAGACTAAGCGCGTCGCTCGACCCCATAGACGATAAACGAGGTTAGCACGCCGGCCAAATACGGCCTCACCGGTCTAGTTCGACGGGACTATAGTACTAGGCCGACTAACCTACACAGCGCTTCTAATGATACTTGGACTCTCCCGAAAAGTGACTTATAATGAGACACCTGCTGAGACAATTTGAAGATCTTGGCTCCACTTTCGAGGGTTCCCGTCTGCCTGCATTTCAATTCTTGGCCTAAGGGTCGGTGATGTTTAAGCCGCTTCGCGTTGTGTCGTTGTTGTGCCTGCTGGCCGCGCCGGGCGTGTTTGCGCAGGATCCTACAAAATGCTCCGGATCGCTAAATTCCTCCAGCCAGACCTTCGAGGATGGCGGGGGAGCGGGCGCGTTTTCCGGAAGTGTTACTACTGCCTGCGGCTCTCTGACATCGGCTACGTCCAGCGTGCCCTGGATAAGCGTCACCTCGGCGACTACGCTTGCCGTCCAATTCAGCGTTGCCCAAAACACATCCGCATCGACGCGTTCTGGAAGCGTAAGCGCGAATTTCGGCGATGCTCCAGGCGGGACGGTGTCCTTCACGTTCTCGGTGACCCAGTTTGCGAAGTTGATGTTCACGAACACTTCGCTCGTCACGGGCGCCGTCGGCCTGCCTTATTCCGCCGAATTACAAGTTTCCGGCGGCAGCGATTTCTCGCGCATTGTCTCTATAATCTCTGGCTCGCTTCCACCAGGGTTGTCCTTAACGGGCCAAGCGATCAGCGGAACACCCACCGCATCGGGAACGTTTCCCTTCACTGCGCAGGTACGCGATCTCGACCCCGACTCCGGCAATCCGTTTTACGCCACGCAGAGCTACGGGCTGACGATCAATCCCAGATTCGCTGTGTCGACATCTTCGCCGCCACCTGCAACCGTCGGAGATACGTACTCGCTGACGCTCACTGCCAGCGGCGGGCTGCCGCCGTATAGTTGGACGATCATCTCCGGGTCTTTGCCGCCGGGCTTGTCGCTGAATTCCGGCACGGGAGTGATCAGCGGAACACCTGGCCCCAACACGCAGGGCACATACATGGTCACGGTCCAGGCGACGGATCAAGGCCATGAGACCTTGAACGTGCCGCTGACGCTGAATGTCGCCCCAACTTCCCTGGCGATCACGACCTCGTCGCTGCCGCCGGCGTCCGCGGGAACAACCTACAACATTCCGCTCGGGGCCAGCGGCGGAACTACGCCCTATACGTGGTCGGCCACGGGATTGCCGTCGTTTCTAAACTTGTCGTCAACCGGTCAGCTCTCGGGCACGCCGCCACCCGGCACCACGGGAACCTTTGGCTTCACGGTAAAGGTGCAGGATTCGGGCGGTCAGTCGCAATCCATAAACCTTTCGTTGCAGGTTGAGTCCAGCTCCACTGCGCTGGCGATTGTCACCGGGTCCTCGCTGCCTGAGGGAAGAGAAGGCAGCGTATACGGCTTCAGCTTCCAGGCCACCGGTGGAAAATCGCCGTACAACTGGGCGGCCACGGGTCTTCCCGCATTCTTGAGCCTTGCACCAAACGGCGCGCTCAGCGGGACGCCGCCAACGGGGGCAGCCAATACGTACAGCTTCACAGTGACTGTGACTGACTCCGCGGGAAATAAAGTGAACGGAACGTTCAGCCTGAAAATTGTTCCGCCGACCGCGCCGATTCCGTTAACCATCCTCACTTCCGCGCTGACGCCGGCCATAGAAGGAGTGCTCTATAGCGATTTCCTCGCGGCCACCGGCGGAACTCCGTCCTATACCTGGTCCGCGACGGGCTTGCCGTCCTGGCTGAGCGTGTCGGCGGCGGGCCAGCTCTCCGGAACTCCTCCGGTGGGATCAGCGGGAATTTACGGCTTTACCGTGAAAGTGCAGGACTCGAATTCTCAGTCGGCGACCCTCACTCTGTCGCTGCAGGTTCAATCCAACGCGACCACGCTGGTAATTATCACCACGTCACTGCTTCCTCAAGGGAAAGAAGGCAGCGTCTACGGCATCACCTTCCAGGCGGTGGGCGGAAAAGGTCCGTATGCTTGGGCGGCCACGGGTCTCCCGGCTTTCTTGAATCTGTCTGCCAGCGGTAAACTCAGCGGGACGCCGCCGGCCGGGACCGCGGGTTCCTACAGCTTCACGGTAACCGTCACCGATTCCGCGGGAAACAAAGCCAGCGGGATGTTCACTCTGAAAGTAGCATCGCAGAGTGCCCCGGCTACTCTAGCGATCCTCACCCCGTTGCTGACGCCGGCGACGGAGGGTGTGATCTACAGCTATACGCTCACGGCCAGCGGCGGCACGCCTCCCTATGCGTGGACCGCTACGGGATTGCCATCCTGGCTGGGACTCTCGGCCGCGGGACAACTTTCCGGAACTCCCCCTGCGGGATCCGCCGGCAACTACAACTTCACCGTCAACGTGCAGGATGCGGGCGCTCAATCGACGGCGCTCCCGTTGTCGCTACAGGTGAACACGGCTCCGCTGGCCATTGCCACCGCGTCCGAGCTCCCTGACGGCAAAGAAGGCAGCGCCTACGGCTTCAGCTTTGAGGCCACCGGAGGCAAAGGCCCGTATACATGGACGGCCACGGGGCTGCCCGCGTTCTTGAGCCTGGCCCCCAGCGGCGCTCTCAGTGGCACGCCGACAGCGGGGTCGGCAGGTTCCTACAGCTTCCAGGTGACGGTCAGCGACTCTTCGGGAGACAAAGCGGGGGGGACATTCAGCCTGAAAGTGGACCCGGTGGTCTCCATCAACATTGCGTCTCCGCTCCCTCAAGCCACCGAAGGCCAGCCGTATTCGGTGACGTTCTCGGCCAGCGGCGGCACGGCTCCCTACACTTGGGCGGCAACCGGATTGCCGAGTTGGGCGAATCTCTCCACATCTGGAGTATTCAGCGGAACACCGCCGGCTGGCTCCGCGGGCGCATTTGAGTTCCTGGTCACCGCCAAAGATGCGCTGAACGATACCCAAACGAAGACGCTGGTCCTGGTAGTGCTGGCGATCAACGGCGGCCCAACCATCACCACCACGTCGCCTCTGGCGAGCGCGACCGTGGGCGCCAGCTATCTGGTGGTTCTCAGCGCCACGGGTGGAACGCCGCCTTATCAATGGTCGGGTTCGGGACTTCCCGGCGGTCTCGCGCTGGCTTCCACCGGACAACTGAGCGGCATTCCAACTTCGCCGGGCACCGCCACCGTCACCGCACAGGTCACCGATGCGAATCATAAGGTCGCGTTCGCGGCCTTGAGCTTGCCCGTTGCGGCCACCTCGCCGTTCTCAATCTCGACGTCCACGCCGCTGCCCGGTGGAGAAGTGAGCGTTCCTTATTCGACAGTCTTTCAGTCCAACGGCGGAACGCGCCCGCAGGTGTGGAGCTTCCTTTCGGGATCGTTACCGCCCGGCCTGACCCTGGACCCGAGCGGCGTTCTCAGCGGCACTCCGACCGAACTGGGAGTCTTCGACTTCACCGTCTCCGTCACAGAAGTGGGCACAGCCGCGGCCGACCGTGTGAAACCCTTGGCTTTCGCATCCGCAACCGGCCGATTTGAAGTCCCGATAACGCAGTTCGTAACGCCCGACCTCATTCTCTCCTGCGGCAGTCTGTCGTTTGGCCAGGGCAGCGCGCCGCTGCAAACCTGTTCCGTCATCTCGACTGTCTTTAACTCGATCCCATTCTCGGCCAGCTCGAATGTTCCCTGGCTCTCGGTGTTCAGCACCGGAACTACGCCGGGTCGCATCGACGTCAGCGCGAATCCTGCCGGCCTCTCGCCCGGAAACTACACCGGCACCATCACCGTCTCGTCGCCGGGCGTGGCTTCGAAGACCATCCAGGTATCGTTCAACACGCTTTCCTACCCGTCCGGGCCGTCAGGGCCGTCGGGGCAGTCCGGAATCCTGCAAGTCTCGCCCCTGGCCCTGACGCTGACCAGCCCCGGCACGCCGCAGTTCAGCCAAAGCATATTCGTTCAGAATGTCGGCCAAGGCGATCTCCAATTCACGGCTTCGTCGGACGTTCCCTGGCTCACGCTGAGCCCAGCGTCGGGAACGTTGAGCGGAAACGAGAGCCTGCCATTGCAGGTGAACGTCCTGGCGCCGATTCTCGATTCCGGCGGATATCTGGGAACCATCGAAATCGATTCGCCCTCGGGTTCAACTCTGATTCCAGTGAGCCTGCTGATTTCCGGACAACTGTCCCAGTCCGGACCTCGTCCGAAGATGATCTTGAGCCGCCAAGGAATCCTGCTGCAGGCGCGGCAGGGCAACGGAGTGTCCGGACCGGCTCCAACCACCTTCATGGTGTGGAGTTCCAGCAGCACGGAGATTCACTACACAGTAACTCCGGTGGGAGGCGCAAGCTGGTTGACGCTGGTGAGCGATCCGCATGGGACCGCGACAAATTCCGCTCCGGGAGAAATCGCCTTTCAAGCCAAGAGCGAGGGCCTTCCGAAGGGGGCGTATTACGCCCTGCTCAGCATCTCTGCCCCCGAACCCTTCGATTCGCCGTTGGATTTCCTGGTAGTGCTGGATGTTGAAGACGCGTCCGCGCCGCCGGTGCCCGACACATATCCCAGCGGACTGGTTTATGCCGCCACAGGCTCCGCCAACCCGCCCAGCCAGCCGGTGCTGGTTTATACCAGCAGCGACAAGCCGGTGGCGTATCAACTGGCGGTGGACACCGAGAGCGGTGGAAATTGGCTGTCCGTGACGCCCATGTCCGGCATGCTCGCCACTCTGTCGCCAGCGCAGCTCAGCGTATCGGTGAACCCTGGTGATCTTCCGCCCGGGATTTACCGGGGCGGCGTCAATATCTCGATCAGCAACCTGGAAGTGCGTACGGTGAACGTGACATTGATCGTGCCGGCCTCGGGCGCGGCTTCCGCTGCGGCGACCTCTTCGGCGCACCCGGCATCGCGCGCCACCGCGACGCCCGCGCAGTCCGGCAGCTGCACACCCGCCAATCTGGTGCTGACGGAAACAGGCTTGCCCGGCAATTTCTCCACTCCCGCCGCTTGGCCCAGCTTCCTCGCCGTTCAGCTTGCGGACGATTGCGGCAATCCGGTGAAGGACGGCTACGTGATCGCCGATTTTTCGAATGGCGATCCGCCGCTGTCGCTCAGCTTGAGCGATATCAGCATGCCGGTGTATTCAGCTACCTGGACACCCGTGAATCCGGTGACAGAACTAACCATCACCATGCAAGCCACCGCGCCCGGATTGAACCCCGCATCCACGCAACTGGTGGGAGGCGTGAGCGCCACTCCTTATCCGATCCTCAGCCAGAACAGCACCGTGAACAATTTGAATCAGCAGCCGGGCGCTCCACTGGCGCCGGGCACCATCGTGGCGATTTATGGCTCGGCGTTGGCGCCCGGGAATACTACGGCCAGCGGCGCGCCCCCCACTGTGCTAGGCGGGAGCAGCGTCGTGATCGGCGGCGAACTCGCTCCAATCTTCTTTGTGAGCGCCAACCAGATTAACGCCCAGCTGCCAACCGATCTCCTGCCTGGCCAGCAATATCAGGTCCTGGTGCTGGCCAATGGCGGCTACTCGAGCCCCGACACCATCAATATCGATCCGGCTACTCCCGGCGTGGAACGCCAGACCAACGGACAGGTGATCGCGCAGCATCAGAACGCGAGCTTAGTGACGCCGGATTCGCCGGCGAAACCGGGCGAATATCTGGTGGTGTATCTCGCCGGGATGGGGTTAACCAATCCGCTGGTGGCCGCCGGAGTACTATCTCCCGCTTCACCCCTGGCATCGGTTGACATCGCGCCGACGGTCACGCTCGACGGCCAGCCTGTCTCGGTCCAGTTCGCCGGGCTAACCCCCGGATTAGTCGGCTTTTACCAGATCAACTTCCAGGTGCCCAAGAACGCGAAGACCGGGAGTTTGGAATTGCAGATCGTCCAGATGGGCGCTGCATCCAACACCAGCGTGTTGATCGTAGGTAATTAAGAGGGGATCCGTCATGGACCTTATGGAACTAAACCCAACATTCCACGCGTCTTCTGAGACGCGTCCGGATGTTATGATCAGTCCAGTTTTGTAGTGGAGGATACGGTGCGTTTTCTCATTTCGTTGATTGTATTGGGGGCAGGCTCTTTGGTGGCCGATCCCGTGTTAAGCTTCAATCCCGCCACGTCGAGCACCGCGAGCAACTACAACCAGACCGTCGGTTGGGAGTTCGACGTTCTGACGCCGATTACGATCACCGGCCTTGGCTGGTACGATCAAGGCTTAAACGGCCTCGGATTTTCGCATATGGTCGGCATCTGGGATTCGAGCGGCGATCTGGTGATCTCCGCGCTGGTCGCTTCCGGGACCACGGACCCGTTGGATGGGGATTTCCGCACCGTTACCATCGCCCCGCTCGTTCTGGAGCCCGGCGACTACACCATCGGCGGCCAGAACTTCGCCAACAGCACCGATCAGGTGGCTTTCAATACGCCTCCCACCACGGAATCGGGCGTCGACTTCCTCACCGGTGAGTATTCGTCCGGTAGCGGCTTTGTCGATCCAACCGATCCCACGGGCACAAAGGATTGCTGCTGGGGCCCCAGCTTTACCACCGGCTCTACTGGCGGCGGCCCGGTCACCACGCCGGAGCCCACCGGCGCCAGCGCACTTTTGGCGCTTGGCATTCTCGGGGCAGCGCTGGCGCGAAAGCGGGCTCGGAAGTTGGGATCCAAGGCTTAAACGGAAGCTCGCGCGAGCGGGCGTGTGGTACCTTAAAAGTTTCGGGGGCCGCTTGCCCGTTCGATGAAGGAATACATCGCCTTAACTAAGCCGCGAATCACCTGGCTCATCCTGATGAGCACGGGTGTGGGGTATTTCTTCGGCGCCAAAGCCGGCTGGAATTGGCGGACGCTGATTGCCACCCTCATCGGCACCGGATTGATGGCCTCCGGGACTGCGGCGCTCAACCAATGGTACGAGCGGGAAGCCGACGCGAAGATGCGGCGCACGAAAGAGCGCCCCTTGCCGGCGGGAAGGCTGGAGGAGAGCAAGGCGCTGCTGTTCGCTCTATCGGTCTCGGCGGCCGGATTCTTCGCATTGCAGCTGGCCGTGAACGAATTGGCGGCGGTTCTCGGCGCGATTACGCTGGCCAGCTATCTGTTCCTGTATACGCCGCTCAAGCAGCGCTCGCCGCATTCGACAACCATCGGAGCCATTCCCGGCGCGATGCCTCCGCTGATCGGCTACGCAGCCGCCGCGGGCAAACTCACTTGGGAAGCCTGGGCGCTGTTCGCGATTTTGTTTCTGTGGCAGTTCCCGCATTTTTACGCGATCGCCTGGATGTATCGCGAGGATTATGAGCGCGCCGGAATCCGGATGCTTCCCGTGGTGGAACCGGACGGCCAATCCACCGCGCGAAGAATCGTGCTGTTTTCGCTGGTCCTGATTCCCATCAGTCTGCTTCCGAAGTATCTTCTGATGGCCGGCAACGTTTATTTGTTCGGAGCGCTCGCGCTCGGATTGCTGTTCCTTTACGCGGGCGTGCGAATCAGTTTCGACCGCACCCGTCAGGAAGCTCGTCGTGTTTTGCTCGCCTCCGTTGTGTATCTGCCTGTTTTGTACGGCCTTCTTCTTTTCGATCGCACGGCATGAAGTTTCGAGTTGTACTAGTCGTATTCGCCAGCGCCGGTCTTGTTTCGTGCGCCAAGACAGCTAGCTCCTTGCAGGTCTACTATGACGTGCCCGAATTCCATTTGACCTCCCAGGACGGGCAGGCCTTCGACAGTAAAGTGCTGGCAGGCAAGATCTGGGTGGCGGATTTCATGTACACCACCTGTCCGGGGCCTTGCCCGCGCATGACGTCGCAGATGAAGGAAGTGCAGAAGGCGGTGCGCAAGCTGCCGGACGTTCGGCTGGTTTCGTTCACGGTGGATCCGGGGCACGACACGCCCGAGGTTCTGGCGGCATACGCCACGCAGCGGGGCGCGGCGCTCGATACCTGGTATTTCCTTACTGGACCGCCAGCCGCGCTGCAGACGCTGGACCGCGACGTGTTCAAGCTCGGCAATATCGACGCGTCGCTGCAGCACAGCACGCGGTTCACGCTGGTGGACCGGCAGTCCCGCATCCGCGGCTATTACGACACGTCCGAATCAGAATCCATTCCGAAATTGATCCAGGACGTGTACGCTCTCGCACGGGAGCATTCCTGATGGACATCCACAGCCTGCCGGCCGTGAACGCGACCCTGAACGCGACGGCCACGGTGCTGCTGCTAACCGGCTACCGTCTTATCCGGCAGCGGCGCATTCAGGCGCATAAGCGCGTCATGCTGACGACGTTTGGCGTGTCCTGCGCATTCCTGATTTGCTATCTGATCTATCACGCGCAAGTGGGATCGGTGCATTATCCAAAGACGGGAATCATCCGCTACGTTTACTACACTATTTTGACGACGCACACTCTTTTGGCCGTCACGGTGCCGGTGCTCGCGATCATCACGCTCCGGCGCGCGCTGAAGAATGATTTCAAGCGTCATCGGCAAATTGCGGTTTGGACGTTTCCGATCTGGCTATACGTCAGCGTCACCGGGGTGGTGGTGTACCTCATGCTGTATCAATTCTGAAGTAATCTGGGTAAAGGACTATGCCGCAAGCAACCACTGTTGTCACTCCAACCCGTTTCGAACAGGGCCTCACCTACGCCGATTTTGTGGCGCAGGCAACCATCAATCGGGACAAGTTCGAGCACTATTACAACGATTCTCCGCTGACTGAGGAGGACTTGGCGTTTTTCCGGAAGGCTGCCGCCGCGCCGCATGGCCCGGTTAAGATCCTGGCCCTGGCGGAAGCCTGGTGCGGCGACGTATATCGCGAGCTTCCCACCGTGGCCCACATCGCAGAAGCCGCGGGCATGGACCTGCGCGTCTTCCTTCGCGACGAAAATCCGGACATCATGGACGAGTTCTTGAGCAACAACGGCAAGGCTCGCGCGATTCCCGTGTTCGTGTTCTATACGGCGGACATGCAATACATCACGCATTTCACGGAACGCTCCGCCAGCGCGCACGCCGAATTGGCCCAGGCGATGGATCAGGTGAAAGCACAGCTGAATCTGCCGAAGTCCGTCACTTTCGCCACCGTGCCGGAAGCCGAACGGCAGGCGTTCTTGCGGGAACTGATCGCCAGAATCCAGCCGCGCATGGAGAACTGGCGGAGAGAAGCCGTCCAAGAAATACGCCAGCTTCTATCGGCAGCGCTGCGTATCGCCTAGCATGGTTCCGATTGTCTACACCATTCGCGGCTGCGACGCGTGCGTAAAGCTTTTGCGTAAGTGGGACACGGAAGGCGCGAAGTACGAAGAGCGCCGCGTGGAGCTGAGCCAGACGGTATTGGACGAAGCACGGCGCTTCGGCGACATGGTGCCCATCGTGGTCTGGCCGGACGGCCGCGTGGAACAGGGCTTCGAGGGCAGCCTGGGCTGCTTCATATAGCGCCCGCGCAAATGCGTCAGCTGCTCCCCAATCCTCTGCCGCCGAACGCGGCTCTGCTCGTGATCGACATGCAAAAAGCCATCGATCATCCGAGCTGCGGCGAGCGCAACAATCCCGACGCGGAGAACAAAATCGCCGCGATGCTCGCCGCCTGGCGGGCTTCCGGGCGGCCGATCTATCATATCCGGCACGATTCCACCGAGCCTGAATCGCACTATCGCCCGGGACAGCCAGGCCACGAATTCAAGAGCGAATCGGCACCCGCCTCGGGTGAACCCGTGATCGGAAAGCAGGTGAACAACGCGTTCATCGGCACCGATCTCGAATCGAGATTGCGCGCGAGCGGGCACGATCCGCTGGTGGTGACCGGAGTGATAACCAACAACTCCGTGGAGGCAACGGTCAGGATGGCGGGCAATCTGGGCTTCAATACATTTCTGGTGGAGGACGCGGTCTTCACCTTCGGGCGCAAGGATTGGGACGGACTTTTCCGCACCGCCGGCGAAGTGCACGCCATGAGCCTGGCGAATCTCGACTGGGAATACTGCACGGTGGTTGCCTCCAGCGAGGTTCTGCGCGCGGCTGTGCCACACTGATACCGTGACTGTCTCAAACAAGCGCAAGCTCACGGCCCACACCTCCGCGGCCGGTTGAGCGTCGAAGCTTAGTCCAAAGGTTTTGGACCAAGTGCTCGCCCGCATCCCAAGGTGGGCGAACGAAAACGTGCTGGTGGGGTTTGACACCGCCGACGACGCCGGCGTGTACAAGCTGACGCCGGAGTGCGCCCTGGTGCAGACCGTCGATTTTTTCACGCCTATCGTGGACGATCCGTATACCTTCGGCGCCGTCGCGGCCGCCAACGCGGTGAGCGACGTGTACGCGATGGGGGGGCGTCCCATATCCGCGCTGTCCATCCTGGCGTACCCGGCCGCGGGCGACCTGGATGAGCTTTCCGAGATCCTGCGCGGCGGCGCGGAAAAGCTGCACGAAGCCGACTGCACGGTGCTGGGAGGCCACAGCGTGCAGGATAACGAGATCAAGTTCGGCTACGCGGTGACGGGCGTGATCCATCCGGATCGTATCAAGACCAATGCCGGAGCGCGTCCCGGCGACGCGCTGGTGCTCACAAAACGGATCGGCACCGGAGTGATCTCGACGGCGCTCAAGCGCGGCATCGCGAAGGAAGCGGATGTGGAAGCGGCCACCGAATCCATGCTGACGCTGAACCGCAAAGCCTGCGAGGCGATGCTCAAGCTCGACGTCCACGGCTGCACGGATGTGACTGGTTTCGGATTAATCGGGCACGCGCGGGAGATGGCGCTCGCGAGCGGCGTGACCATCGAGATCGACCCCGCTGCGGTGCAGTTCCTGCCGGGAGCCGTGGACTACGCGCGCGCCGGGGCGATCCCGGGCGGGGGAAAGAACAATCGCGAGTTCGCTCAAAGCTGCGTGGAAGGGCAATCGCCGGTGGACGATCTGCTGTACGATCCGCAGACCTGCGGTGGTCTTTTGATCACGCTGCCGGAACGGGACGCCGCGCTGCTGGAGCGTCAATTGACAAGCGCCTACCGGATCGGATGCGTGACGGCACGCGGCGCGAAGCCTTTGCGGCTGATCTAGAGAAAAGAGTGAGGGAGTGGAGCCGGACGCGGTCCGGCTCCTGGTCGAACGCTTACTTGGTGTCGTTGACGATGCCGGCAGCCTGCTTCGCAGCTTCCTTGGCAGCCTTGGCCTTCTTGGTGTCCAGAGCCTTTTGCACCCAGTTGTCCGCGACATCCACGTCTTTCTTGTACTGGTCGGGAGTGTCGTCGAGATCGGCGCGCTCGCGGATGAGCAGGTTCATGTACGCCATGGCGTCATCGTAGTTAGGATCGACGTCCATCGCCTTCTGAAGGTTCTTTATGCCGTCGTCGATGGTCGGGCTGTACTGTTCCTTCAACTGGTCCTTAACCTTCTGATCCTTGAAAGGTCCGGGTTCCTCGGGTTTCAATCCGGCGTCGGCGCGCGCTTTCATCCAGGCGGCGTACCATTTCACCCAATCGATCACGCCCAGGCTATAGTAGCCTTCCTTGTTCTGCGGATCGATGGCGATCAGCTTCAGGTTCCATTCCTTGGCTTCATCCAGCTTCTTCAGCTTCGCATCCAGGTCCGGCATTCCTTGGGCCTGCTGGTAGCTGAGGGAAGCGAGAGATTCGAGGGCGACCTTGTCGTTAGGATCTTTCTCCAGCACGCGCAGGAACTCTTCCTTGGCTTGCTTGGCCACTTGCAAATTCTCCGGGGATTCCGCGCCGGGGATATATTGGCTCATGTAGGCGGTGGCCAAATAGAGCCGTCCGTTGATATTGTTCGGATCGAGCGCTACCGCGTTCTTAAAGAACTCAACGGCATCGGCGTACTTCGCGCCTTTATAGGCTTGCACACCGTGGTTCAACTGATCGCGAGACCTGAGTTTGTCGCATCCGCCCGCGGCCAGAATAAACAGGCCGATTCCCACTGCGAAAATTTTGTTCTTCATATGTTAGTTTCCAGCCTCGACCTTGGGAGTCATCAAGCCGATCTTATCCATCTGCGCGCCCTTGGCGATGTCAATCGCCTTGGCCACGGTCTCGTAGTCGAGATCGGGATCGCCCTTGACGAACACCACGCGCTCGGCGCGGGTCTTGAAGATTTCTTCCAGACGAGGTCCCAGCTTTTTCATATCCGTGTCCTCGTTGTTCAGGTGCATCTTCCCGTCTTTATCGATCACGATGACAACCGTGCGGTCCTGATCCGGAGGCGGCTGGTTCTTCTTGTCCGGCGGCTGCGGCGCCAGTGCTTCGAGACCGTGCGGCGTCAGGGGCGTGATCACCATGAAGATGATCAGCAGCACCAAGAGCACGTCGATCAGAGGAGTCATATTGATATCGGACTTTAGCTCCGTGACCGCCACCCACTGCCATTGACATAGGAAATTACCTCTCGTTTCTAGATTCTGATATCGCTGCTACTGTCCGGAGCCGGATCCGCCTGCCGCGGGCGTCGTTCCGGGAGCTCCGGGCGTTGCGGGAGCGCCGGGTTTCTTGGCCGCCGGAATCGCTTCCGTGATGAGACCTATCTGATCCACGCCGGCCGCGCGAACATTGTCCACCACGTCTTCGACTGACGGAGTATTTGGCGCGCGCGTCGCCTTTGATGTAAACCACCTTGTCGGTCTTGTTGGTCATCAGATCGCTGCACTTTGTCGGGAAGCTGGTCCGGCGTCAGCTTGATGTTGCCGGGGCTGAGGTACACGCCGCCGTTACGGGTGATGGCGATGAGCACCGCGTCTTCCTTGTCCGCGTTCTGCATGGCGATGGGGTTATTGGTCCTCACCATATCGACGCTCACGCCCTTGCTAAGCATGGGGGTGATGACCATGAAGATGATCAGCAACACGAGCATCACGTCCACCATGGGAGTGACGTTGATGTCGGATACCGGAGGCGCCGCTTTTTTCTTTTCCATTTCAAACTCCTTAAGGATGCGGGGCGCGAACGGATCGAAGACCTGTCGCGCCCGCTCCTAATTCAACTCGCGGTGCGGATCGCTTTCCTTACTTCGCTGCCCCGGCGCGCTGGGTCCGCTTCAGGAAGTAGTCGATCAACTCCGAGCTGGAGTTGCCCATCTCGACGTCGAACGCTTCGATGCGGTTGGTGAAGTAGTTGAACATCCACACGGCCGGGATCGCGACGAACAAGCCGACGGCGGTGGTGACCAGCGCTTCTGAAATACCGCCCGCGACCGCGCCCAGATCCGGTGGATTTTTGAACCGCGATACCCTTGAACGCGTTGATGATGCCGACCACCGTTCCGAACAGTCCGACGAACGGCGCCGTGGAACCGATGGTGGCCAGGCTGCTGACGCCGCGTTTCAGTTCGGCGTGCACGATGGCTTCCGCGCGTTCCAGAGCGCGCTTGGAGGCTTCGATCTCTTCGCCCGGAATCTCCGAGCTCAACTGATGCGCGCGGAATTCCTGCAGTCCGGCCACGACAACCTTGGCCAGATGGCTCTTGCTGTAACGGTCGGCGATCTTGATGGCCTCATCCAGCTTGCCTTCTCTCAGCGCGCCCGCAACTGCCGGGGCGAACTGGCGGGACTGCTTGCGCGCGCCGTTGTAGGCGATCAAACGATCAATCATGACGCCGATGGACCAGGCCGACATGAGGAACAGCACGATAACCACGGTTCTGGCGGGCCAAGCCATGACATCCCACATGTCCGGACGTCGAAATTCATGGGCTGATCCTGGAAGAGGAGGAACGCCCAGACTTGTAATTGTAGAAACATCTTTTTCTCCTGCGAGTTGAATTTAAACTGCTATTGGCTCAACGTAAAATTAACATCGATCTGGGTGACCACTTCCACGGGCTCGCCGTTAAGAAGGGTCGGCTTATACTGCCATTGCGAAACAGCCTGCCGGGCCGCTTCGACCAGCAGCGGATGGCCGTTGACCAACTGCAGATTCTGGATGGTGCCGTCCTTGCCGATGATGGCGGTGAAACGCACCATGCCCTGGATGCGGGCCTGCTTGGCCAGGGGCGGATACACGGGCTGCACCTTGCGGATCAGATTAGCCTGCTGGACGTTGCCGCCGACGCGAATCCGTTGCGGCGTCGCGGGCTTGGGGGCTTCCTTGACGGGAGGAGGCGGAGGAGCGGCACTTGGCACCGCGCCGATAATTCCCATGACGCCGCCCGGTGAACCGCCCGGCACTCCGCCGGGAACGCCGCCCACCACTCCGCCGTTCGACGGGGGAGGCAGCTCTTCTTCTTTAATGTTGGCGATGTCTTTTGGAATTTCTTTGGGGGCCATCAGTTTGCCTGCGTCGAATTGGCGGGGAATGATCTTCACCACTTTAGGCGCGGGCGGCGGGGGCGGAGGTGGCGGCGGAGGAGGCGGGGGCGCCACTAGGAAACTGGTGAGCTGCGCGCGCGGCAGCGAGTCGGTATAAATCAGCGGGATCAGAATCAAAATGAAGACCAGGAATACCTGGCCGATGAACGATACCACCACCAGCCAGGTCTTGCGGCCCTGCTTCGAATCCACGAAGGTCTGATTAAACAATTGATCAGGCATTGGTCACCCTCTTCTTAAATTCCATCCCGCTAATCAGCGTAGAAAACATCATACAACCTAACTCTCCCCGGCACAACGGAACCTGTGCATCGAATCTCATTTCGCTCTCGCCGCACCCCCGCGAACCTTCTCCTTGGGCTCCTTGGGAGCCTTGGGGGCGATGGCCGGCGTCTTGGGAACTGTTGCCGGACCCGCGCCTCCCCGCCGCTTGCGCATCTCCAGGAGATTTTGCCCGAAGATCAGGATCGGGCTGGCAATATACACTGACGAGTAGGTACCCACGATGATGCCGCAAACCAGCGCGAACGCGAATCCGTTCAGCACTTGCCCGCCGAACAGGAACAGGGCCAGGGCGGTGAGCAGCGTGAGCCCGGAGGTAAGCACCGTGCGGCTCAAGGTCTGGTTGACGCTGCGGTTGATGAGCGGCTCCAAACCCTCGCGCCGCATGATTTTCAGGTTCTCGCGAATCCGGTCGAAGGTGACGATGGTGTCGTTCATCGAATAACCGACCAGGGTCAGCAGAGCCGCGACCACCGTGAGGGATATCTCCTTATTGAACAACGAGAACAGGCCGATGGTGATGATGGTGTCATGGAAAACCGCCACCACTGCCGCGGCGCCGTAGATCCATTCAAAGCGGAACGCAATATAGACCAGCATGCCGCCCAGAGCGTAGAGCACCGCCAGGATGGCTTTGCGTTGCAGCTCGGCGCCGATCCTGGGGCCCACCACCTCGGTGGCGACGATGGCCAGGCTGTCGGCGTAAGTTTTCTGCTTGATGACGTTGAGGATCTGCGGTGTAACGCCCTTAACCGTGGCCAGATCGTCGAGATTATGGATCAACCCGGAGTGTTCCTTGCGATAGTCCATGATGCTGGCGGACAAATCGGCGAGCTGCTGTTCGGAAACCGGCACGCTGGCGGCCTGGAGCGCGTCCCGAAGGTGGTCGGCTAGCGCGGCTGCGCCGCCGGAATTGATATTGTACCTGCCATTAGCGGGCTGGCCGAAGGATGAAGTCAGGCTGTCCACGATGGTCTGCCGGGCGGCCTGCAGGGCCTTGTCCTCCCGGACGTCGATGCCGATGATGTCGTCCTGCTTGCCTTGCACTTCTTGCACGTCCGCCGTGACGCCGTGGGAAGCCAGCGCGGCGCGTACCTTATCCACCGGAGGGCGCTGCGCGAAAGTGACCGTGACTAAAGCTCCTCCCCGGAAATCGATCCCGTAACGCGGGCCGCCTTTAAGGGCCAGGCTCACCAATCCCGCCGCCGTAAGGATAAGGGACAGAATGATGAACGGCCACTTCTTGCCCAGGAAGTCGTAGTTGGTATTTCTAAATAATTCCATGCGACCAGTTGTAGCGCCGGCATCCGATAGAATTAGACACCGGCTGGCGGGAACGAGTTCCCGCGTTTGATCCTCTCAGTTCTAGATACTCAAAGCCGTCACCTGCCGCTTACCGGACAGTTCAAAATCGAAGATCGTCTTGGAAACAAAGACCGCGGTAAAGACGTTGGCGATCAATCCGATGACCAGCGTGACAGCGAAGCCCTTCACGGGGCCGGTACCGAAGATAAACAGAAACGCACAAGATACCACGGTTGTGACGTGAGTATCGATAATAGTTGCCAAGGCCTTGCTGAATCCGGCATCCACTGCCGCCACAACAGCCTTACCAGTACGCAATTCTTCGCGAATGCGCTCGAAGATCAGAACATTGCTGTCCACCGCCATGCCGATGGTCAGGATGACGCCGGCGATTCCCGGCAGAGTCAGGGTAGCGTCGAAATAGCTCAGGGCGGCGATTAGGATGACGGCATTTAGTACCAGAGCGAGCGTAGCGTTAATACCAGATTTACGGTAGTAAACCAGCATCCAGATTACTACCGCCAGAAGCCCGGCAATGCCCGCCCGGAAACCTTCCCGGATGGAGTCCGCTCCCAGGGACGGCCCCACCGTGCGCTCTTCTTCATAAACCACGCCCGCCGGCAAAGATCCGGCGCGCAGGTTGAGAGCCAGGTCCGCGGCTTCTTCCTGGCTGGCCGCGCCGGTGATCCGGCCCGTATCGGAGATGCGGCTCTGGATGGTGGGCGCGCTGATCACCTGGCCATCCACCACGATGGCGGCGCGATTGCCGATATTGGCCTCGGTGTAGCGCTCGAAGCGGCGCGCGGCTTCCTGCGTCAAAACAAAATTTGTTTCCCAGCGGCCGACCGAAGAATCCTGCGCGGCGCTGGCGTCG
Organism: Terriglobia bacterium; assembly: GCA_963786745.1. GTDB lineage: Bacteria > Acidobacteriota > Terriglobia > Bryobacterales > Bryobacteraceae > Palsa-89. The sequence continues at coordinate 105,913 of CAWBAE010000003.1, forward strand.
CGGATGTCGGTACCGCGGACGATGGGGCTGCGCGATACCAGATACCAGCTCTGCTGGCCCGCGCGCATTACCGTCGGCACCAGCCTGGTATTCAGCGGAAGCACCCCGCCATGTTTGGTCAGCCCTTCGTCGCGCGATGCGTAGGGGCCGTCCTTCACTTCATCCCATTCGAGCACGGCCTGGGTCTGGAGCAGTTGCTTGACGTGCGCCGGATCGTCGACGCCCGGGAGCTGAACCAGCAATTCTGCCTCGGCATCGCTCCGTCCGGTGGGTTGCACGGACGACTCCGCTAAGCCCAGACCGTTGATCTTGCGCTCGATGGTGGCCATGGTCTGGGTCATGGTGTCCTGTCGCAGCTTCAAGGCTTCGGTGGGCTTCATCGTAAGCCGGTAGTCGGTGGAGTTCAGCGGCGTGAGCACCCACTCGCTGAATTGATCGGCGATGGTGCTGCGGAATGCCGCGGTGTTCGCCCCTGCGACGCCTTTAATATCGATTTCGATCTTGTCGGCGTCTTCCAACCGGCTGGGGTCGTTGCGGTCCATCGTGCCGACGCTGATGCTGTCCTTTTTGAACTCTTCCCGCAGCCGGTCCATGGTGGTGTCGGCGTACGCCTTGAAGGCGTCCTGCAACTGAACCTGCATTACCAGCTGCGTGCCGCCGCTCAGATCGAGACCGAGATGGATGTTCTTTTTCCAGTTGGCGATCAGCTCATCCTTCGATTTGGGGAGACCGATAATGCCGTAAATGCACACCAGGATAACCGCCACGATGACGGCGGCTTTGATTTTGATATTGCGATTCATCTTAAGCGTCTTTCGATTTTAGCTGCGGAACGCCTTTATGCTTTCTTTTCTTCGGTCACCAGACTCGAAACCGCGCTGCGCGCAACCTGCAGTTTCAAGTTGTCCGGCTTGACGCGTAGTATCAGGGTATCATCATTGTTGATCGTCACAATGGTCCCGACGATCCCTCCCGTGGTCAGCACCACGCTGCCATTCTGGAGGTCCTTCAGCATCTGTTGCTGCTGCTTCTTCTGGCGCTGCATGGGCATGAAAACCAGCACATAAAAGATGCCGACAATCACCAGGATCGGAAGGAATCCGATGATGGGGTTGGACGCTGTCTGCTGGAATAAAAAACTAAAGAAGGTCATGCTCGCCGATTTCTAACTTCGTATCGCCAGTTAACTTTTCAGAGGGATAACAAGTGCGACGGAGGACAAATCCTGGTCTCATTCTACCGCCGCGCCTCGAACGCCGTCCAGAAAGGCACGAAATCTCCCAAGCAGTATAGCCTGCCTGATTTGGCTCATGATGTCAAGGTAGTACTTTAAGTTGTGCAAGGTACCCAACGAAGCGAACAGAATCTCGCCCGCCTGGAACAGGTGTCGGAGATAGGCCCGTGAGTACGTGCGGCAGGTATAGCATTCGCAATTGGGATCAAGCGGCGCGGGATCGCCCCGGTAGCGCGCCTGCTTGATGATGATTCTTCCTTCCGAAGTAAACAGGCATCCGTTGCGGGCGTTGCGCGTCGGCAGCACGCAGTCCATCATGTCCACGCCGCGCGCCACGTATTCGGGCAGCTCTTCGGGCATCCCCACGCCCATGACGTAGCGCGGCCGGTCCTGCGGAAGCAGAGGCGTCGTGATTTCCACCATTTCCAGACTGAGCGCTCGCGGTTCACCCACCGATAGCCCTCCGATGGCATATCCCGGGGCGTGTAGTTCCAGTAATTCCGTGGCGCAAGCACGCCGCAAGTCCTGGTACATCGAGCCCTGAACAATTGGGAAAAGTCCCGCGTCGGTTCCGGTTTCATCGGCCTTCCGGCGGTAATGCCGCCAGGCTGCGCCCGCCCAGTCGACCGTCCGGCGCATGGCTTCCCGCGCGGCTTCGTGGCTGGCCGGATACGCCATGCACTCATCCAACGGCATCATGATGTCGCTCCCCAACGCGAGCTGAACATCCAGAGTGGATTCGGGAGTGAACAGGTGCTGGTCGCCATCCAGGTGCGAGCGGAACAGCACGCCCTGGTCGGTGATCTTGCGAAGATCGCTGAGGCTGAATACCTGAAAGCCGCCGGAGTCCGTGAGGATAGCGCGCGGCCAGGACATAAACTGATGCAGGCCGCCCAGCGATCGAATCAGCTCATGGCCCGGGCGTAAGAAGAGATGATACGTGTTGGCCAGGATGATCTTGGCGTCGAGATCGCATTCGAGCTCCCGTTGCGCCACGCCTTTCACCGTGGCCTGCGTCCCCACCGGCATGAACACCGGCGTTTCGATGTCTCCGTGCGCGGTGTGGATCAGGCCTGCGCGCGCGCCTGTATCCGGGCATTCAGCCTGTAATTCAAAACGCATCCTTCGCTTGGTGCTGCGAATTCTCCAGCACCCGTCTCAAGGCCTCCATGTCAGCCAGAATCGCTCCTTTCTTCGCATAGAGAATCGGCGCCAGGAACGCATAACGAGCGCGCAGCGTGAAATCGACCGCGCAGCATACCCGGGACCCTTCGGGCACAGGCTCAACGCGCGTCAACCAAGCCGCCGACTTGAAGTAGCGCGCGTTGCCGGTGGTGCTGGTCAGCTCTACCACCACCGAACGGGCTGCCTTGTCCCAGGCTGAAATCCGGTAAGACATCCGTCCCCATTCCGGGCTGTCGCCGGGGTGTCTTGGATAGGCCAGCGTATCGAACCCGCTTCCGATTCCGGGAGGGCCCGGCGAGGTCACCCGCACCGCGGAAACGCCCCGGTCCCACTTCGGCAGGTTCGAAACATCTTCCAGAAAACCCAACACTTCGTCCGGAGCCCTGCGTATCACCACCGTCGATTCCAGGTGCATCTCGGTTCGATGATACCGCTACCGGATCACTTGATGCCGCCTCAGGATTTCGAGTGTCTTGTCGATCGGGAGGGCATCCACGGTGTGGCCTTGCGACGTGGTTGTAGTCGCCTTGAACAAAGAATTGCAGACCGCCTCCTCGGTGGCTTCAATCGCGGCCAAAAACAGCGGAGACATGGCGTCGTTATCCAGCAGCTCGCGCGCGTGCGAGGTCGAGAACGCGATGGAATAATCCCCGCTGCCGTTGCTTCCCGCCGCGCCCGTCCGGCCCAGGCCGAGCATGGTTCGCGCGGCCAGGCGCTTCAGATTGCGCGCGTCCACCGGGGCATCCGTCGCCACCACGACGATCACCGATCCTTTGGCGGTGTCGAGTTCGTCGTGCAGATAATAACGGCCCAACTCCTGGCCCACGGGCGCGCCCGCAATACTCAGGACGCCGCCAAAATTGGTCTGCACCAGCACGCCCACGGTATACCCGCCCAGTGCCGCGGGCAGCTTTCTGGACGAAGTTCCGATGCCGCCCTTGAATCCGAACGCCACAGTGCCGGTCCCGGCGCCCACCGCGCCTTCCTCCACCGGTCCGGATTTAGCATCGTGAATCGCCGCGAAAACCTCCGCGCGGCCCACATGCCGTCCGCGAATATCGTTGAGGTATCCGTCGTTGGTCTCGCCGACCAGCGGATTGATCGACAGCACATTTTCGTTGCCGGGCAGAGCGAGCATATAATCCACCAGAGCGTCCGCGACGCGCCAGACATTGAGCGTGGAGGTTAGAAGAACGGGCGTTTCGATTTCGCCCAACTCTTCCACCTGCGTGGAGCCGGCCAGCTTGCCAAAGGCATTTCCGACAAAGACCGCGCCGGCCACTTTCTCGCGAAACAGATTGCGGGTGTGCGGCAGAACTGCCGTGACGCCGGTTCGGATATTCGCGCCCTCGATCAGCGTCCGGTGGCCCACCGCCACCCCGGCGACATCCGTGATGGCGTTCAGCGGTCCAGGTGGGAGCACGCCCGTCACGATTCCGAGATCCCGGGCGCGAGGCCGCGCGGTCTGCGCTGCTAACAATTCAGAGAGCAAGCAGACCGCCGCCAATAGTCGCATTCAAACTCGTCACGCGGCGCGCGACTTACTCCAGCGCCAGGTAGGCTTCGCGCTTGAATTGATCGGCCGCCGGAATATTGGTGGGCGGCAAAACGTTGATCAGGAACACGCCGATCATGTGCTCCTTGGGATCGATCCAGAAGCTGGTGCCGGCCGCGCCGCCCCAGTTGAACTCGCCCGCCGATCCCACCGCGCCGGTTTTTCCGACACCCAGGTTCACGGCGAAAGTAAGGCCGAAGCCGTAGCCATCCTGCAGGACGCCGGTTCTCGCGCGATCGCCCAGATGATCGGCGGACATCAGCTCAATGGTCTTGCGTGAGAGCAGCCGCACGCCGTACAGCTCGCCGCCGTTGACCAGCATCATGCAGAAGCGCGCGTAGTCATCCAGCGTGGAAGTCAATCCTGCGCCGCCGAGCAGCAGCGCTGGTTTCTTCTTGAAACTGTCTTGCGCCGGAGAGGTGGAAACCTCGATCCCGCTGGCGTCTTTCTTGGGAGTGTAGAGAGTGGCCAGGCGTTTCCATTTGTCTTCCGGAACGAAGAACGCCGAGTCCTGCATGCCCAACGGGCGGAAAATTCGCTCTGCGAAAAACTGGTCGAGTGTCTTACCCGACAGCACTTCCACCAACCGGCCCAGCACGTCGATCGAGTAACCGTAGCGGAACGTCGTGCCCGGCTGATCGTTCAGCGGCGCGGTTGCCAATCGCTTCACTGCTTCCGCCAGGTCGAACGGAACCAAGGGAGCGCCGCCCATCATATCGAGCTTCTTGTAAGCGAACTCGCCGGCCGCATCCTTCGGCCCGGCGTAATCAAGGCCTGAGGTGTGACGGAACAAATCCCGCACGGTGATCGGATGCGCGGCTGGCACAGTGTAGTAAGTCCGCCTTCCCAGCGCGTCGTAAGATTCCATCCCGACGCGCATGTTGGCGAACTCCGGCAGATATTTCGACAGCGGATCGTTAAGCGAAAATTTGCCCTCTTCGTACAGCATCATGGCCGCCACGCCGGTTATGGCCTTGGTCATGGAGTACATCCGGACGATGGTGTCCGGTTTGTATTCGCCCCAGGTTCCGCGGAAAACCACCTTTCCGTTGCGGGCGATCAATCCGGATGCGCCGTTCAGATGGCCGGCCTGAATATGCTCGCTCATGATGGTGTTGATTTGAGCGAGACGGGCGTTCGAGAGGCCGGCCTGCTCGGGAGCGCCAGTGGGCAGGGCCGCCGAGAACACCAAACTGACGCACAGGGTCGCGAGAAGTAGAATCCGCATGACCGCTATTTATATCACAACCGCTGCGTTCGGAAAATTTTCCACGACGGAATCACCGGCCTGGGTTAACATGAAAAGACATTCGGATGTCTTTGCGTTTTTATAACACCCTGACCCAGCAAGTGGAGCCGTTTTCCGTTCTGCACGACAACGTGGTGCGCATGTACACGTGCGGGCCCACCGTATATAACTACGTGCATATCGGCAACCTGCGCACTTTCACCTTTCAGGACATTCTGCGGCGCTGGCTGCGGGCGCGCGGCTATCAGCTGGACCATGTCATGAACATCACCGACGTGGAGGATAAGATCATTCGCAACGCGTCGGCCGAGAACAAGAGCATCGTTGAGTACACCGAAAAATATACCCAGGCCTTTCTGGAAGATACAGCCGCGCTGCGTCTGGAGCGGCCGGAGCGTCTGGTGAAGGCCACCGAACATATCCCCGAAATGGTGAGCGCGATCGAGAAGCTTTCCGAGCGCGGCTATACCTATCAAACCGACGGTTCGGTTTACTACCGGATTTCGAAATTCCCGGATTATGGAAAGCTCTCGCATAACGACTTCAGCGGGATCCGCGCCGGCGCCCGAGTGGATGTGGACGAATACGACAAAGCCAACGCGCGCGATTTCGTTTTATGGAAGGCGTCCAAGAACGGCGAGCCATTTTGGGATAGCGCCGTCGGGCCCGGGCGGCCGGGTTGGCATATCGAATGCTCAGTGATGGCGATGAAATACCTGGGAGAAACCCTGGATATCCACGCGGGCGGGGTAGATCTGATTTTTCCACATCACGAAAATGAAATCGCGCAGTCGGAAGCGATCACCTCCAAACCGTTCGCGCGCTTCTGGTTGCACTCTGAGTTCCTGAACGTGGAGTCGCAGAAGATGTCCAAGTCGGCGGGTAACTTCTACACGCTGCGGGATCTCGTGGCCATGGGCTACGCGCCCGAAGCGGTGCGGTACCTGCTGGCCTCGGTGCCGTATCGCAAAAAGCTGAATTTCACCTTCGACGGATTGAAGGCCGCAGCCACTACCATCGAGCGCCTGCGGAATTTCAAGCTTCGGCTCGACACCGAGAATTTCCCTGGCGGCGTCAATCAGGGCATTCTGGACCGAACCAACGCCGCGTCCGGGCGCTTCGACAAAAGCCTGGACGACGACCTGAACACTGCGGAGGCCTTGGCGGCGCTGTTTGAATACGTCCGCGACACCAACACGGCCATGGACGCCGGCCAATTTCTCGCCGGGAATGTCCCGGCCGCGTCCGAGCTGCTGAATCGGTTGGACTCGATTTTCGACGTGCTGCGCCCATCCGCGAGCGTCGGCGGGATGAGTGACGCGGATGTGGAAGCTCTGATCGCCGAACGCGCCGAAGCCAAGAAGAATCGCGAATTCCAGCGATCCGACGAAATTCGGAAACAATTATTGGACGCCGGCATCATCCTGGAGGACACCAAGGAAGGCGCGCGCTGGAAGAGGAAGTAGGCACCATATGAAAATTGACACCAAGGTAGTGCACGCCGGCGATCGAAAAGGCGATCCGAACTCGCCCGGCGCGTTCGTTCCAGTCACCGTGCCCATCTCCACCGCGGTCAGCTATTTGTACGAAAGCACCGCCAAGCTGGACCGCGTGCTGGGCCAGGAGGAAGAAGGCTTCTGCTACGCCCGTTACAGCAACCCCACCAACGCCGCGCTCGAGCAGGTATTGGCAACGCTCGAAAACGGCGCGGGAGCACTGGCCTGCGCCTCCGGAATGTCTGCCGTGCACATCGCCATACTCGCGGCTCTCACGGACCGCCGACGATCCATCGTCGCTGCCAGCGCGCTCTACGGCGCCAACACGACGCTGCTCTACAAAGTCCTCGAGCCGCTCGGCATAGAAATCCGTTCCGTGGATATTTGTGATCTCAATCAAGTCCGGCAAGCCATCGCCGAATCGAAGCCCGGTTGCGTGCTGATGGAAACTATCTCGAATCCGCTGCTGCGCGTAGGCGCGCTGGACCAGATAGCCGAAGCTTCGCGGGCCGCCGGCGCGGCGCTGGTGGTGGACAATACCTTCGCGACACCCATGCTGGTGCGGCCGACTCGAGCTCGGAGCGCACCTGGTGGTGCACAGCCTCACCAAGTTCCTGGCCGGGCATGGCGACGTCTTGGGCGGCGTAGTGATCGCGGATGCGGAACACGAGCCCAGCGTCCGGTCACTCAGCCGCACGGTGGGGCCGCTGCTCGGCCCGTTTGAGAGCTACTTGACCATGCGCGGCATCAAGACCTTCGCTCTAAGAATGGAGCGCCAGTGCGCGAACGCCTGCCGTATCGCCGCCTGGCTCCGCTCGCATCCGGCCATCGCGCGGGTTCATTACCTGGCCGACCCGGCGCATCCGGACGCGGCGGTCATCCGGCGGCTGCTCCCGGAGGGCTTGCACGGGGCCATCGTCAGCTTCGAATTAAAGGACGCCGGCAAGGAAGATGTTTTCCGTTTCATGGACCGGCTGAAACTGGTGGTGCGCGGAACATCGCTCGGCGACGTCCACACGCTGATGTTGTACCCGCTCATCTCGTCGCATCGCGACCTCGCCCCGAAGCAACGTGAGCGCCTGGGCATCGGCGACGGTTTAGTGCGGTTGTGCGCGGGCATCGAGGCGGCCGAGGATATCATTGCCGATCTTGAACAGGCCTTGCAGTAAGCCAGGTTGGGAAGGATTGTTGTGACTCTGAAGTTCTCCGCCGTTGTTTTGATCGCGGCCTGCCATGTTGCCGCCGCGACCGTTTCGCTGGGCAGCGCCGCCGTCTCGGTATTCGGCGCGCGCGGCCCGGACACGGAGACGCCACCTGCCTATGTAACCAACCCCGGCGCATTCGGATTCTCGATCACCGACGGCTCGACCGTGCTGTCCGGCCAGGAGCGTCGCAATACGGATCCGGCCGGCGGGCCCAATCTGGCTCTCGAATCCATGGGTTCTTTCGACGGCCGCGAGATAACGATTGCCGGAACCATCAACACGCTGATTGTGGCGGACGCGGAAGGCGACTCCGGCGGACACTCCCAGGCCTTCGGGATCGGACTCTGCACGGTCGGCTGGCGCAACCAGGCGGCCGCCACATACAATCTGAATCTGTTCGAGACGCAACCCCAGCCGTCGCCCGACGGTTTCGCCGGAATCGCGTTCGGATTTCGCAATGGATCGCTGTACATGGTGGCTTATGACTATGACAGCCAGCCCAACCAGATTTTCGTAAACCTCGGAAACGCCGGCCTGGCTTCCGGGCAGGCCTTGACCCAGCCGCTCAAGTTTACTCTGGCGTATGCGAACAACTCACTAGCAGTTACTCTGAACGGCGTTCCCTATGGGTCCGTGCCCACTTCCCACGACTTCTCGAACGCGCTGCTCGTCGCCATGGGAGCCAGCGTGGATGCCGCCAATGGGACCGGGGCGATGGCGTATATGGACCTGGCCGCCAAGCAAGGCCCGCCGGAAATCACCGGCGTGGTGAACGGAGCCAGCTTCCTTCCGGGAATCGCCGCGGGAAGCTGGGCCACGGTGCTCGGAACCAATCTGGCGTCCTCCGTGAAAGTTGCGGGCTCAGGCGATTTCAACGGCAATTTTCTCGGTACCGAGCTCAACCAGACCTCCGTCACAGTGGACGGCTTACCCGCTTTCGTCTACTATGTCAGCGCGAACCAGATCAACATAATCGTCCCCGATGACCCCAACATCGGCACGGCAAACGTGCAGGTGACCACGTCCGTGGGCGCCAGCAACACCTACCAAGCCGGCAAAATGAGCCTCGCGCCCGCGCTGTTTTTGTTCAGCGGCGTTTATCCCGCCGCGGTTCATTCGAACGGGACCTATCTCGGTCCGCCAAACATCATTCCCAACGTGGTTACTCAGCCCGCCAAGCCGAACGAGACCATTCTGCTGTTCGGTACCGGCTTCGGCCCCACCACTCCAGTGGTTCCAGCCGGGTCTCTGGATCCCAATACCGCGCCCTTGCAGCTGGCCGTCACGGCCACCGTGGGTGGCCTGCCCGCAAAGGTGGAAGGCTGGATGACCGCCGTGGGGCTTTATCAACTCAATCTGACCGTGCCTAACCTTCCGGACGGGGATGCCTCGCTGGTGATCGACGTGGGGGGCGCCTCGACGCAGCCTGGCCTGCTGCTTTCGATCGCCCAGTGATTATCCGGCCAAGCTTGCCGATTACTGCCCGCTCGACTGGATTTGCACCAAAGGCTCGGGACCTTCCGAGGGCACGGGGCTGACGATGGTCTGCGGATCGCGCCAGAAATCGACATACGAGATCTGGTGCACGCACGATACGGTGCAAAACGGAGCGCAGCCTTTCGCGGTCACATACTCGCGGCGAATATCTTGGACGTTGTATTCGGCCAGCGCCTTGGCCGGATAGCCGCGCTGCTGCGAGCAGTAGTGAACCAGCCCGTCCTCGCACACATACAGATAGCGCGCGCCCGCGCGGCAGCGCCAGTCACTCGCGCGGCCGTAAGCGATATCGTCCTGAAAATAATTGATCTGCGAGAAATTCTTCTTCTCGAAATTCTTCATCGCCAGGAACACGTCCCGCTCCCGGTTGCCGATCGGTTTCAGTTGCCCGCCGCTGTCGTGAATGATTCCGACTGTCGAGGTGAACCCCAGCTCGATGGCCCGCTTGCCAACCACCAAAGCGTCCTCGGGATTATGAATTCCGCCGCCCAGCACCGAGTTGATATTGACGTGGAAGAGCGCGTGCTCCGACAGGATCTCGAGCTTCTTGTCGAGCACCTTGAGGCTTTTTTTCGACACCTCGTCCGGCATCACGTTGTCGATGCTGATCTGCATGTGATCCAGGCCCGCGTCGTTCAACTGGCGGACGCGTTGCGCCGTGAGAAGATATCCGTTGGTGATCATCCCGGCCAGGATGCCCTTGCCGCGGACGTGCGTAATCAGCCGGTCGAGCTCCGGATGCAGCAGCGGCTCGCCGCCGCTGAAAGTCACGATGGTGGTGCCGAGCGCGGCCAATTGATCCAGCCGCTCCCTCATCACATCGGCCGGGACGGGTTTGGAGAAATCGTCGTATTCGTTGCAATAGGTGCACGACAGGTTGCAGCGCCGGATGGGAATGATGTGCGCCATCACCGGGTGATCCCTGGAAGCCAAACCTTTCAGGATCATGCGCCACTCGCGCAGGCGGCGATTCAAAGCCCGGACGTCTCGTTGAAATTTGAATTGGAACGTCAGCATGCCCAGAGCAGTTATCTCCATTGAATCATACTCTTCGACGGATGTGCACGCTTTTCAAAGGGAACGGTTGCCTGGGCCGTGTGAACTGCGCCGTAGAGGCCTTCAACCAACGCCGCCTGCGAGCAGTCATTTTCTTGTAACCGGAGCGTCCCGCCGCGACACCTAACAGTAGCGTGCTATTCTGAGTGCTGTCCGGAATCTTTTTTCCCATGCACAGGGCATTTGTGGTTACCGCATTGTTAACCTCCTGGCCGGACCACCGGGTTCGCTCGTTCCAAGGATGGCCCCGGTGCCCGGTCCTTCACTCCGATGTTTGAGTTTCTGTTTAAATACCCTCGCACCGTCTTCGCCAAAGGGACCTTTGTTTTGCTGGGCCAATGGCCGGTTTGGACCCTGATTTTATTGCTTCTGGCGGTTTTTGGCGGCTTAGGATTTCTGATCTGGAGCCGGAGAAACGTCATCGCTCCTTCCATGCGAGGAATGCGAGCCGGCGTGGTCTGGCTGCTCGAATCCTCGCTGGTCTGCCTGTTGTTATTCCTGCTGTGGCAGCCGGCGCTCAGCATCGCGACTCTGCGGCCCCAGCAAAACATCGTCGCCGTGGTGATCGATGACAGCAAGAGCATGGCCGTTCAAGAGGACGGCGTGTCTCGAAAAGACCAGGTGGTCAAGGCGCTTAACGGCGGCCTAATCAAGAGTCTGCAGTCCAAATTTCAAGTTCGACTTTACCGCTTTGGCGACCATTTGCAGCGCCTGGAAAAATTGGAACAGCTTACCGCCAACGAACCCGCCACCAGAATCGGAGACAGCATCAAGGATGTTCTGGCGGACTCGGCCACGCTCCCAATTGGCGCGGTGGTCCTGCTGAGCGACGGCGCGGACAATTCCGGCGGCATCGATCTTGAAACCATCTCCGAGATCAAACGCCAGCGCATTCCCATTCACACCATCGGTTTCGGCCGCGAGAAGATGGAGCACGACATCGAGCTGACGGACGTGCAATTGCCGGCGAAAACGCTCGCAAAATCGCGCCTGGAAGCGGAAGTGAGCTTTCGCCAATCCGGATTTCGAGGCGCCAAAGCCCGTCTGGTGGTGCGCGATTCCGGAAAGATTCTGGCCAGCCGCGACATTGTCCTAAAGGGAGACGGCACGTCGCAGACCGAACCCATGGTGTTCAACGCCGGAGACGCGGGAGTGAAGGACTTGGAATTCTCGGTGGATTCGCAGCCCGGCGAGGACAACAAAAACAACAATTCCGTGACGCGCGTTCTGAACGTGGACTCCGCCAAGCCGCGGATTCTCTATATGGAAGGAGAACCGCGCTGGGATTATAAGTTCCTGCGCCGCGCGGTGGAGGATGACAAGAATATCAATCTCTTCAGCATCGTCCGCACCACTCAAAACAAGATCTATACGCAGGCCGCCGATACCAGCGCCGAGTTTTTGAAGGCCGGTTTTCCCAACAAGGTGGACGATCTGTTCGGCTTTCAAGGCATCATTCTGGGCAGCGTGGAAGCCAACTATTTCACGCCCGCCCAGCAGGAATTGATCCAGCAGTTCGTGGATCGCCGGGGCGGGGGATTGCTGTTTCTGGGCGGCCGCAGCGCGCTGGCCGACGGCGGCTACGAAAAAGCGCCCTTCGACGATCTGCTGCCGGTTCGCCTGCCGAATCACAAAAACACGTTTCACCGCGATCCCGCCACGGCTGAGCTGACCTCCGCCGGCCGGGACAGCCTGATCACGCGCATTGAGGAAAATCCCGACGCGAACGTGGCGCGCTGGAAAAAGCTGCCTTACCTGATGAATTTTCAGGAAGCGGGCAATCCCAAGCCGGGCGCCACCGTCCTGGCGGAGATGAACGCCGCGGGCCACACTCTGCCGCTGCTGATCATCCAAAAATACGGACGCGGGCGCACGGCCGTGTTCGCCACCGGCGGGGACTGGCGCTGGCAAATGCTGCAGCCGGTGGAGGACATGAGTCACGAGATGTTCTGGCGGCAGATGCTCCGCTGGCTGGTGAGCGACACGCCGACGCGCGTGGTTGCATCCACGCCCCGGCCTGTGCTCGAAGACGACGGCCGGCTGCACCTGCGCGCCGAGGTTCGCGACACCACCTACCTGCCCACCAGCGACGCCACCGTGGAAGCTCGCGTAGTGGGACCGGGTGGCGCAACCGAGACCGTGGAACTGCATCCCGACCCGCTCAATCAGGGTGTTTATTCGGACGATTGGGACGCTTCCAAGGCCGGCTCCTACGTGGCCGAAGTCACGGCCCGTCGCGGCCAGCAGGAACTCGGGCGCGACGTAGTCACCTTCCGCCGTGAGAACGGCATGGCCGAAAATTTTCACCTGGAGCAGAATCGCGAGCTGCTCGAAAAGCTTTCGTCCCAAACCGGCGGCCGCTACTATCGTCCCGATGAAGTGAGCCGCCTGGGCGAGGACATATCCTACTCGGATGCGGGAATCAGCGTGCGCGAGACCAGGGATCTTTGGGATATGCCCGCCGTCTTTTTCTTCGCCTTGCTGCTGTGCTGCGCCGAGTGGCTGCTGCGCCGCCGATGGGGTGTGGTGTGAAGCGCATCGCGCCAATGGCATTATCCGCGCTGATCCTGGCGACCAACCTGGGCGCCGCCACGTTCTACGTCACCGTGGCAGGCCTGGGCGGCGAGCCCGAGTACGAGCAACGATTTTCATCCCTGGCGCAGGAGATCGACAAGCTGGTGCGCGCCGGAGGCCCGGAAGCCAAGGTCACCACGCTCTATGGACCACAGGCCACCAAGGCGCAGGTGGCCGCCGCCATGGCTCAGATCGCCAAGGACGCCAAGCCGTCCGACGCCGTCGCACTCATGCTGATCGGCCACGGCAGTTTCGACGGATTCGAATACAAAATCAACCTGCCGGGCCCGGATCTCTCGGGCGTCGAAATCGCTTCCATGCTGGATCGCATTCCCGCCACGCGCCAGTTGGTGGTGAACATGACCAGCTCCAGCGGCGGCTCCCGCGCCGCGCTCGAAAAACCGGGACGCATCGTCATCACCGCCACGAAAAGCGGGAACGAAAAGAACGCTACCGTTTTCGCGCGCTACTGGGTGGAAGCCCTGCGCGACGCCTCCGCCGACACAGACAAGAACGAAAGCGTTTCGGCGCTCGAAGCCTTCACCTACGCCGATCAAAAAACAACCCAGTTCTACGACACGCAGAAGCGCCTGGCCACCGAGCATCCGGTGCTTGAAGACTCGGGGCAAGGCGATGGCGCGCGCAAGCCGTCCGCGGAAAATGGCGAGGGTCTGCTGGCCTCCCACTTCACCATATTGCGAATCGGCGCTACCCAGTTGGCCGCCGCGACTCCCGAAAAGAAAGCTCTCGTCGAGAAGCGCGAGCAACTGGAAGAACAGATCGACAAATTGAAGTACGAAAAGGCGGCCATGCCGTCTGATCAGTATAAGCAGCAGCTCCAGGCGTTGCTGCTAGACCTGGCTAAGACCCAGGCGGAGCTGGACAAGTGAAACTCTTCGCCGCGTGCGTAGCGCTCTCGATCGGTGCGTTCTTCGCGAACGCGCAGTCGAACCAGGCTCTGGACCAGTGTCAAACGCTGCGCCACCACGGCAAGTTGTCCGAAGCGCACGCTTGCTTTACGAAGCTGGCCTCGGGCTCGGATCCCTATCTTCGCGCTGAAGGCTTGTGGGGTATCGAGCAATACAAAGAAGCCAACGATCAGTTCCGCGATGTGCTGAAGCAGCATCCCAAGAGCGTGGAATATCGCGTTCGCTGGGGCCGTTTGTTTCTGGAACGCTTCTCGTCCGACGAAGCGCGCGGCCTGTTCCAGGAAGCTCTCGAGATCGACAAAACAAACGCCGCCGCCTTTCTCGGCCTGGCCCTGGTAGCCGCCCAGGATTTCAGCCCGAAGGCTTCTGAGTTCGCCCAGAAAGCCGCGGAGCTCGATCCCAAGCTCGCCGAAGCACACGAAGAGCTGGCTTACCTCGCGCTCGAAGACAACGATGAGGATCGCGCCATCCAGGAAGCCGATAAAGCCGTCGCTATTTCAACGGAAGCGCTGGATGGCTTAGCTATTCGCGCGACCATCGATTGGCTGCACGACAAGACCCAATCCGAATGGATGGATCGCATCCTCAAGATCAATCCGGTTTACGGCGAGGCTTATTCCACCGGCGGCCACTTCTTCGTCATCAATCGCCGCTACACCGAGGGGATCAGTTCCTACCGCAAGGCGCTGGAGCTGAATCCCCGGCTATGGGAAGCGCGCGCGGAATTAGGCGTGAACCTGATGCGCCTGGGCAATGAGGACGAGGCCCGCGCGCAACTGGAGCAGTGCTACAACGCCGACTACCGCAATGCCGAAACCGTCAATTCTCTGCGCTTGCTCGACAGCTACAAGAATTTCGTGACGTTCAAGAACGGCAACACCATCCTCCGGCTGCACCAAAAGGAAGCCGAGCTGTTGCGTCCCTACTTTGAATCCGAATTGAAGCGCGACATCGCGGCTTACGAGCAGAAGTATCAGATGAAACTCGACGGCCCGGTTCAAGTGGAAGTCTATCCGGATCATGAGGACTTCGCGGTTCGCACCATGGGCATGCCTGGCCTGGGCGCTCTCGGCGTCACCTTCGGTTCGGTGGTTGCGATGGACAGCCCTTCCGGCCGCGAGCCTGGAAGCTTTCACTGGGCCAGCACCATGCGGCACGAATTGAGCCACGTTTTCGTTTTACAGGCCACGCACAACCGCGTCCCGCGCTGGTTTACCGAAGGTCTGGCGGTGTACGAGGAAACCGCCGCGGCTCCCGATTGGGGCGACCGGCTGGATCCTGGAGCCATCCAGGCCATTCAGAACAAAAAATTGCTGCCGGTAGCCGAGCTTGACCGCGGTTTTATCCGGCCCAGCTACCCGTCGCAAGTGATCGTGTCGTATTTCCAGGCGGGCAAAATCTGCAGCTTCATCGCTGAGAAATGGGGCTATTCGAAACTGCTCGAAATGATCCATTCGTATGCCCAACTCGAATCCACGCCGGATGTCATCCAGAAAGATCTGGGGCTTTCTCCCGAGGAGTTCGACAAGCAATTCATGGCCTGGCTCAACTCCGAGACCAAGAACACGGTGGAACACTTCACCGAATGGAAGGATAAGCTGAAGGGCATGGTGGCGGACGCGCGCGCGAAGAAATACGACGACGTGATCCGCGAAGGCTCGGCGATTGAGCCGTTTTATACCGATTACGTCGAGCCCGGCAGCGTCTACGAACTGATGTCCGACGCCTACCTGGCCAAGGGCGACAAGGCGGACGCGCGTGCGGAGCTCGAAAAATTCAATCGCGTGGGCGGGCGCAGTCCTCTGCTCATCGAACGCCTGGCCACGCTCGAGGAAGAAGCCGGAGAGCCCAAAGAAGCCGCTGCCGCCCTGAATCGTCTAAACTACATCTATCCGGAAGACCAGGATTTACATAAGCGGTTGGGCGACCTGTTGCTCGCCCAGAAAGATGTGCCCGGCGCGATTCGTGAATACCAGGCCGTGCTCGCGATGAAGCCGCTCGATCAAGCCAGCGCCCATTACGAATTGGCGAACGCGTATCACTTGGCCAACCGGGCGAACGAAGCTCGCGACGAGGTGTTGCTGGCCCTGGAAGCCGCCCCCGGTTTTAAACCGGCGCAGAAATTATTGTTGGAAATCTCAAAATAAAATGTCGACTCTAAGCACAGGTTTCAGCACAGCCATCGCCGATTCGGCGGAATTGAAGGAGCGGATCGATCGCTTCCAGGAGGTTCATCGCTCCATTGTGCGCGAGGTTCGGAAAGTGATCGTCGGACAGGAGGAGGTGGTCGAGCAGGTCCTGATCTCTCTTTTTGTGGGCGGCCATTGCCTGATCACCGGATTGCCGGGCACCGCCAAGACGCTGCTGGTCCGCACGCTGGCGCAGACGCTAGGCCTGGTGTTCAAGCGCATCCAGTTCACTCCGGATCTCATGCCGTCCGATATCACCGGCACCGACATCATCGATGAGGACTCCACCACCGGCCGCCGAGCCTGGACTTTCGTGCCCGGCCCGATCTTCTCGAACGTGCTGCTGGCCGACGAAATCAACCGCACTCCTCCCAAGACCCAATCCGCGCTGCTCGAAGCCATGCAGGAATTGTCCTGCACCGTGCGCGGCCATCAATATCAGATCCAGGCTCCGTTTTTTGTGCTGGCCACCCAGAACCCCATCGAACTCGAAGGCACTTATCCGCTTCCCGAGGCCCAGCTCGACCGTTTCCTCTTCAATACCGTTCTCGACTATCTCTCCGCCGACGACGAAGTGAAAGTGGTGGATCTCACCACCACTACCAAATCGGCCCAGGTGGATTCGGTAACCAACGCCGAGGAGATCCTGAATTTTCAGCAGCTGGTCCGCATGGTGCCGATCGCCGATACCGTGGCTCGCTATGCGGTGGAGCTGGTCCGCGCTACCAGACCTAACGACGCCACAGCTCCCGATTTCGTCAAGAACTACGTGAATTTCGGCGCCAGCGTTCGAGCCGCGCAATTTGTCGTGCTGGCTTCGAAGGCTCGCGCCCTGCTGCGCAACCGCTATCACGTCGCGTATGAGGACATCCGCGCCCTGGCCGCGCCCATCCTGCGCCATCGCTTGCTGCTCAATTTCCATGCCGAATCCGAGCGCCTGGATTCCGACGGCATTTTGAAGCGGCTGCTCGAATGGAAGCCGGAGCCGAAATAGGCCAGCGGCGACCAGCGGACTTCGGCTTGGCCGGCGTGACCGGCCGGAAACTGGAAACTAGAGACTGAACGTGTTACCAAGCGCTCCAACCCGTTTCATCGATCCCGCGATGCTGGCCGGCATCTCGCATCTCGATCTGGTGGCCAAGACCGTCGTGGATGGATTCGTGGCGGGCCTGCACAAATCGCCCGATTTCGGCTTCAGCCAGGAGTTCGCCGAGTACCGCGCCTACTCCCCCGGTGACGACCTCCGGCACGTGGATTGGAACGTTTTCGCGCGCACCGAGCGCGCCTATCTCAAACGCTATCGCGGCGAAACCAACAGCCAGCTGACGCTCATGCTGGATTCGAGCGCCTCTATGGGATATACCTCGCATCGGATCACCAAGCTGGACTACGCGCGCTTCGTCGCGGTCTCGCTGGCCTATCTCGCCAACCAGCAGCGCGACGCGGCCGGCGCGATTATTTTCGACGACGATGTCCGCAACTACGTGCGCCCGTCCACCCGGCAAGGCCAGTTCATGCGGGTAGCGCACGCCATCGAGAAAGCTCAGCTCGGCGTCCGCACCGATTTCGCGCGTCCGTTCGTACACTTTCAGGAATTCCTGCGGCGTCGCGGCATCGTGGTGGTGCTCTCGGACTTTTACGAGGACCCGGAAAAGGTGATCAACACCGTCGCGCCTTTGCGATTCCGCGGCAACGACCTGATCCTGTTCCACGTCCTCGATCCCGAGGAGATCCGTCCCACCCTCAAAGAGCCGGTCTTATTGGTCGACATGGAAACGCAGGAAGCGCTGGATGTCTCGCCCGAATACGTGCGCGAGGAATATCGCCCGAAGATCGACGCTCACATCGACGCCCTTAAGAAAAAGGCGGCCGCCGCGAACATCGATTATTATCTGCTGCCCACGGACCGTCCCCTGGACGCCGCCATGCTCGAATATTTCCTGGTCCGCAAGGGGAGAATGTAAGTGGGTTTCCTGGCCCCATGGTTTCTAGCGGGCGCGGTGGCCGCCGGGCTTCCGTTCTGGATTCACCTGCTGCGCAAGTATCGCAGCACACCGCATCCCTTCAGCTCGCTGATGTTCTTCGAGCGGCGCACGCAAAGCTCTATCAAGCACCGGCGTCTCCGCTACTTGCTGCTGCTTTCGCTGCGCGTGGCACTGCTGCTGTTGCTGGCCCTGGCCTTCGCCAATCCGTTCATCAGCCGGTCCAGCGCCAGCAGCGGCAGCCGCAAAATGCTGGTCGTGGCGGTCGACAATTCTTTCAGCATGCGCTACGGGGATCATCTCGCG
Source organism: Terriglobia bacterium (assembly GCA_963786745.1). Lineage (GTDB taxonomy): Bacteria > Acidobacteriota > Terriglobia > Bryobacterales > Bryobacteraceae > Palsa-89. The sequence goes on from CAWBAE010000003.1 coordinate 124,370, forward strand.
CGCGCCAAGCAGCTGGCGCTGAGTGCTCTGTCCAACTTGAATTCCGGCGAGCGCGGCCAGGTGCTGACCGTGGGCTCGCGCATTCATTTCATGACGCAGCCGGTGGAAGACCCCGATCAGCTCAAATCCGCCATTCAATCCATTCAGCCTTCGGACGAACGCAGCTCCTACGGCGAGTTCGCCCGCGCGCTCCGCACCATCGCACAGTCTTCCCGCACGCCTCTCGAAGTGCACTTCATCAGCGACCTGCAGAAATCCTCGCTCCCGCCCGCGTTCGCCGACCTGCGCCTGGGCCAGGATACGAATCTGATATTTCAATCCGTGGCGGATTCGAAGGACCCCAACTGGATGGTGGAAAGCGTCACCGCGCCCGCCAAGATCTACGACCCGAAGAAAGTCCACGTCCAGGCGGTGATCGCCAATATCGGAGGGGATGTCGCGAAACGAACCGTCTCGCTGATGCTGGACGGCAAGGTGCTCGAAAGCAAATCGGTGGATGTCCCGGCCAACGGCCGCGTCGGCGCGGAATTCTTCTCGCTCGAATCGCCGCACGGTTTTCACAAAGGCGAGATCCGGATCGAGCCCGCGGACGCGTTGCGCGAAGACGATCGTTTCCCCTTCGCCATCGAGCGCTCCGATCCGCACCCGGTTCTGTTTCTGCATACCGCGGGCAGAAGAGCGCGACGAGCTGTACTATCGCGCCGCGCTCGAATCGGTATCGGAAGCCGGCTTCGTCGCTGGAGCCGCTGGCGGTGGACCAGGCCGCCAACCAGGCGTTCTCGAAATACGCCTTCGTGGTGCTTTCTGACGTCGGCCCGCTGCCGCCGGGAATGGAAAACAGCTTGCGAAGCTATGTAGCGAGCGGCGGATCGCTGCTGGTGGTTTTGGGCGTTCATTCGGCCGCTCTTCCGAAGGTTCCGGTTTCGAACGAAGCCATACAAGGATCGAGCTACGCCTCCCGCGAAGGCGACCGTTTTCAGATTGTCGCCAGCGCCGACGCCGAGCATCCTTCCTTGCGCCGCGCCAACAAGCTGGATGGCGTGCAGTTCTATCAGGTGATTCGCGTGGACCCCGGCCAATCGCGCGTCATCGCGCGTCTGACCAATCAACTGCCGCTGCTGCTCGAAAAGCAGGTGGGCGAGGGCCGCGTTCTGATGTTTACGTCCACGTTCGACAAGATCTCGAACGATTTCCCGCTGCACACTTCGTTTGTCCCATTCGTCGAGGAAACCGCCAGATATCTTGGCGGCCAGCAAGACCAATCCACCAACGTCGCCGTCGATTCCTACATGGAGCTGCGTTCGGCCAAGGACCAGGGTGCGTCGGTGGACATCGTGGACCCGGACGGAAAACACCCCCTTTCGCTCAAGGAAGCCACCTCCACGCAGTCCTTCCAGGTAAATCGCGAAGGTTTCTATGAGATTCGCCGCACCAACGGACGCGAGGAAATGGTGGCCGTGCACGCCGACCGCCGCGAGTCCGATCTCACTCCGGTGCCCAAGGAAACCCTGGAACTCTGGCGAAACACCGGGCGCGGCCCCGACGTCCCCTCTGCAGGCTCTGAATCGGCCAGCCCGGCGCGTCCCTCGAAGCCTGTGGCGCTACGCTTTGCTATTGGTTTTGATTGTCGCCATAATCGAATCAGTGATCGCCAGCCGATACTTATCGGTGGAGAAGGAGGCCGCGTAAATGAACGCCCTCGATCAACTCAACACGTATCTCGGACGCCTGGAAAGCCGCCTGCGCTTCCTGGCCGTTTCGAAGGGCGCGTCCCTGGTCACCGTGTCGGCTCTGGTGGTGACCGTGTTCCTGGTCTGGATCATCAACCGCTACGCGTTTTCTTCAGCCAGCGTGCTGGCCGCCCGCATTCTTCTATTTATCTCCGTCGCCACCGCCATCGCCTTCGGCCTGGTCATCCCGCTGCTCGAATTTGAACCGCCGCAACACCGCCCGCCGCGCCGAACGCACATTCCCGGATTTCCAGGAGCGCCTGCTCACGCTGGCCGAAAAGTCCGGCGCTTCCGGTCCCTTCGCCGAGCTCCTGGCGAAGGATACGATGCGCGTGGCTCAAAATAGCCGGCCGGATCGCCTGGCTCCCACCGGGCCCATCCTCGGATTCGTGACCTCGGCCGGATTCGCCGTCGCCGTTTTGCTGTGGCTGATCCTGGCTGGACCGGGGTATCTCGGTTACGGGACTTCTTTGTTGTGGGCCGGCGCGCCGAAATCCGGCAAGAACGCTTTCTACGATATCTCCGTCACTCCCGGCGATCGAACCGTGCGCCGCAAATCGGATCAGGTAGTAACCGCTCTGTTGCAGGGCTTTGAAGCGCCCAAGGTTCGCCTGTTCGCTCAGTATCGACGGCACCTCCAAGTGGGAAGCCTTGGATATGCTGCCTTCTCCAGGTTCCAACACCTACGAGTTTCTGTTCAGCGGATTGCCGAACGATGTCGAGTATTACGTGGAAGCGGGCGCGGTCAAATCCAAGCATTACACTCTGCGCGTGATCGATCTTCCGTCCGTCAAGAAGATTCGCGTGACTTATCACTATCCCAGCTGGACCGGAATGAAGGATGCGGTGGAAGACCCGGGCGGCGATCTGCGCGCGGTGGAAGGCACCGAAGCCGAAGTGGCGATCGAAACTGATCGCCCGCTGCCCAAAGGCGTTCTCACGCTCGGCGATGACCGGCAGATCGAATTAAAGACGGGAGAAGGGAATTGGCTCACCGCACGAGTGCCCATCGACAAAGACGGGATGTATCACGTGGCGGCCATCTCGCAGGGCGAGAACGTGCGCATGACCGAGGATTTCTTTATTGAGGCGCGCAAGTATTCAGCACCGACGGTCAGCATCTCGCGCCCCGGCCGCGACGCCAAGGTCAATCCCATTGAAGAGGTCAGCGTCGCAGTGCAAGGCGGCGACGAATTCGGCTTGGATGATTTGAGCCTGCACTATTCCGTCAACGGCGCACCGGAGAAAGTGGTCTCGCTGCTCGGCCAGAAAGGCGTCAAGACGGCCGAAGGCAAGTATCTGATCGCGCTCGAAGACTACAAGCTGTCGCCGGGCGACCTGGTCACCATCTACGCCACCGCCAAGGACGCGCGGAATACCAGCAAGACCGACATGTATTTCATCCAGGCGGAGCCGTTCGAGCGCAATTACTCCCAGTCGCAAGAGGCGGGCGGAGGCGGCGGCATGCAGGGCGGTGACGACCCCACCGGCCAGATATCGCAGCGCCAGAAGGACATCATCGCGGCCACCTGGAACGAGCTGAAGAATTCCGCCAAGAGCCCCACTGCGGCGGACGATGCCAAATTCCTGGCGGAACAGGAAGAAAAACTGGCGGGGCAAGCCAAATCGCTGGCCGAGCGCATGAAAGCGCGCGAGCTCGCCGACGCCAATTCTCAATTCAAGAGCTTCACCGCTGACATGGAAGAAGCCTCCAAGGCGATGCTCGAATCCGCGCAGAGGATTCGGACTCAGAAATGGAACGACTCGCTGGCTCCCGAGCAGCAGGCCCTGCAGCACGCCCTGCGCGCCGAAGCCACCTTCCGCGACATCCAGGTTGCATTCGGAAGCCGCGGCGGAGGCGCCGGAGGCGGCAGCATGGGTCGCGATCTCGAGAATCTCGCGGATCTCGAACTCGACCGCGAAAAGAATCAGTACGAAACCGGCCGCCAGTCGGCCTCCGATAGCCGCGCAAAGCAAATCGACCAGGCGCTGCAGAAACTGCAGGAACTGGCCAGGCGGCAGCAGGAGTTAAGCCAGCAGAAGGATCAGCAGCAGGCCTTTCGGCAGCGTTGGGAGCAGGAAATGCTGCGCCGCGAAGCCGAGGAGCTCAAGCGCCAGATGGAACAGCTCAACCGCGGCGATTCCTCGCCCCAGCAGGGTCAGTCTGAGCAGGCGCAGGGACAGCAGGCCTCCGGCCAGGGCGGTCAATCCGGCAAGTCCGGGAGTTCGAGCCAAACCAGCCAATCCGGAAGTTCGAGCCAATCCGGTTCGGCGTCCAATCCGCAGCTGCAGCGCGCCATCGATCAGCTTTCCCGCGCCGCCGACGATATGCGCAACGCCGAAAATCCTCAGAACAGCGGCTCCGAACAAGCCAACGCCCAACAGCGCATAGCCGCGCAGCGGCTCCAGGAAGCCCGCGACATCCTGAACGGCATGCAGCATCAGAACGCTTCCGAGCAGCTCGACGATCTCGCCCGCCAGGCCGCGCAATTGGCCCAGCAGGAAAGCGAAACGCAGAGCCAGCTTCGCCAGGCGCTTTCGGGCGGCCAACCCGGCCAGTCCCAGCAGCAGGTCAGCCGTCTGGCGGACCAGAAGGACAAGATGGCCGAGCAGCTTAAACAGGTGGAAAAGCAAATGTCCGACACCGCCCACAGCTTGGCGGGAGCGCAGAATCCCGTCGCCACCAAGCTGCGCGAGGCCCTGTCCGACGCGCAGCAAAAAGAACTCGAAATGAGCATGCGCCGCAACGCGCAGTGGCTGCGCCAGGGTTATGGAATGCAGGTCTGGGTGCGCGAAAACAGCGTCGCGGCGGGCTTGAGCGAGCTGAAAGACAAACTGCAGGAAGCGCAAGCAATGATGGCGCAGGGCGGCCAGCAGGCTAAGGGGCAAGGTCCGGGTGACGACAAGGGCGAATATGCGAAAGCCCTGTCCCAGCTCGAAGCTATTCGTGACCGGATGCAGGCCATGGCCCAAGCTCGTGGAAACCAGGCTGGACAGCGTCCCGGCGATCGCCAGAACGGCCAGGGTCAGCCCGGCCGCAACGGTCAGCCAGGGCAGAACGGTCAACCCGGTCAAAACGGCCAGCCGAGTGGACAACCCGGCGGACAGCCCGGCCAATCGCAATCCGCTTCCTCGCAATCCGGGCAAAGCGGGCAAGGCCAGCCAGGCGGCGGTCAACAGGCCGGCGGACAACAAGGCGGCCAGGGCGGTAACTGGCAAGGCGGCACCGGATACGGTCCCCTCGGCGGCCCGGGCCCGGTGTATCCCAACGGCGGCCGGTTCGATGGCTTAGCGCCGATGCCGCCGCTCGAGCAAGGCTACCGCGAGTCCTTGCGCGACCTGAATCAGCTGCGGGACTTTGTCCGCTCTCACCCCGAGCTCGCCAACGACTATACGCAGCTCATGCATGCACTCAATCCGGTGGCTCAAAATGACGCCGAGCTTTCCGGACGTATCGGCCGGGAAGTTCTTCCGGAAATGGAGCGCCTGGAACTAGAGGTGCGCACCAAGTTGGACGAGCAGAACGCGGATCAAGTCCGCAGCGCCGGTTCCGAATCCATCCCGCAGGGCTATTCGGACGCGATCGCGGATTATTTCCGCAAGCTCAGCAAGAGCAAACAGTAGCGCGGGCGCCCGCGGCCGGCGCTTTTCATCTTTCTGAAGCGGCGGCATCCGCCCGTTCAGCGGACCAATGGAAGCACAGTCCATATCCGTCGGGATCGCGAAAGTGGTGCGCGGCGACGCGTGCGGGATCGGGCGGCACGGGACGGTCGTCATCGAATTCGTAGATGTCATTCAGCATCACTTCGGAGCCGCATAGCCGGAGCAGGCACCAGTGGAATTTATCTTCGCCGCCGAGGTTGGGAGACGTGCTGACGAGTTCAAACCCGAGCGTGTCACGATAAAACCTCACCCGCGCCGGCATGTCGTAGACCTGTAGCAGCGGACATACGCCGCGCACCTCGAGCGCCATTTCCTGCCTCCTCGAATAGCCTAGCGCATTCTCCAATGTCGGCAAAACCGAAATGGAGTGAGATGCTAACCGAGGACTTAGCTAGTTTTGCAGAGGATCCGCCGCCACCACCGGATTTCCCAGCGCTTGGGAAATCACGTTCAGGCCAGTGGTAACGGTCATGGCGCTCACCGAGGTCAGCGAGTTCGTCTCCGAAACCACCACGGTCAGCTGCGTAGGGCTCTGGACCGTAACCTGTTCCACCACGATATCGCTGGTGCCGAAACCGACCGTGGTCACTCCGTCGATGAAGTTCGTATTCGCGCCGTTCACCGTAAGCGTGGTTTGCCCGCCGGGATTCAGCAACGGCGGCGTGACCGCGAGCGACGGAGCGCCGGCCGGATCGTAGGTGAAGCGCTGCGGAGGTCCCAGGAACAGCGAGCTCTGGCCGTCAGAGTTCAACGCCACCACCATGGCCGTATACCCGCCAGGCGCTTGAGGAGGCGTTACCAGCAGGGAACCGTCAGCTTGCACGGCCTCGATCACACCCGGCAAGCCGTCGAAGAGAATGACGGTGTCCGCGAGGAATGTCGTCCCAGCCACCACCACCGCCCGCTTGCCGTTCGAATCGAAGGTCGGAGTTACGGACGTGATCGAGGGCGGCGTATGCACCACCAGCGTAAAGGCCGACGGCAGCACGTAGAGATCGCCGGGAGTCGAGAACAGCAAATGCTTCGGACCCGGGCCGATGCCGAACGTGGTCTGCTGCACATACAAAGCAATGTAGGGCTGGGGCGGCGGATAAGCTTCCGGAGCGTACAGCGACACCGTGCTGCCGAGCGGCGCGATGCTCAAGCCTGGCGTAACAGTGTTGTCGGCCTCTAGCAACCCCGTGCCGGTTGCGGCCACCAGCTCCGGCGAAGCTGACCCCAGTGTTATCGGTGGGGGAATGACATAGATTCCCGCCTGCGTATACCCGTAGGTTCGCACCGAAGAAACCGCCGTGGCGGCTTCTCGAGTCACGGAAAAGTTAACCGCTCCAGTGACGTTTCCCGCCGATATCCCCAATAACTGCGCCTGTTGCCAGTTTTGCGTACCGCCGTTCCCACCGGTATAAAACTGGGTCACGAAGGCGTCGTAATTCGGTGGAATCGGATTCCCGCTGGCGTCCCGGGGATAAATCAGGTTGTCGTAAGCGCTCTCAAAAGCGAGCGGCGCGGGCAGCGGCTGAACATACACGAAGTAGGGCCCCGGAGGCACGCCGTTCATCTGATACGTTCCGTCCGGGTTGGTCAGCGCCGTAATGGCGGGATTGCTCGGGGAAATCGCGACTACGGAAGCCAGGTTCACGCCGGTAGATCCCATGGTCACGCGCCCGCTGATGCTGCCTACGGTCGCAAGATAAGTTGAGGCCGGATAGAGCAGGGAAATGCCGGCGATATCATCCGGCGCGAGCGGCGTGGCTTTGCTGGACGTGCTGGTGGTAAGCGTCGACATCACGCTCGAAGCCAGCGAATGCTGCAACCCCAACGTGTGCCCGAATTCATGCACCAGCGTGACAAAGAAGTTCTCGCTGTAGCTGGGAATTGCGCCGTAATAAGGAAGCTGAGTCATGTCGCTCGGCAGGAGCAACTGCGAGCGAGTGATGGGATAAAACGGCAATCCGGCTGCATCCGTGCTGGCGACTCCCAGGCTTTCCGGGCCCCCGATGGCCAGCAGGCCGGGCGGAACGTCGTCCGAGAAATGCACATCCACGCTCGGCGCCGAATCAACTCTGCCTTCGGTAAACAGACCGCCGTACACCAGCTTGATATTGGAGCTGCTCACGCCGCTCCAGACTGCGGCCGCGGCCCGCACCTCGCTGATCACGGCCTGGAAGGAATCGCCCGGCACCAGCACCGACGGCCCTGCATTCGCGATGTAAAACGGAACGCTGTCATTCACCAGCGTGGTCAAGTCGAATTTCACCACCGTGGGCGATCCATTGACCACGTAATAGTAGTAGTAATAAGCCGACCCCGTGCCGGTCAACGTGAAAAAGCCCAGCGCCAGGGCTGCCAGCCTCGCCAGCGCCTTGCGCCTCACTTCGCGCCTCCCTTGAGCACGGTCCGGATGTGCTTCCGAAGATCGTTCAACGACATCCGAATATTGGAATCGCTCACCGGCTGTCCGGTCGAGTTCAGCATCCGCTGCGCCGATGCCGTTCGAACCACCATCGCCTGGCCGTCTGAATCGGGCATCACCGAAAAGAGCCCTTGCGAAAGCCCGATCACCTGCGTCAGCCCGCTCTTACTGGTCCACAGAAACAGCACGTAATCCTGACCGCTCGTGAGCGCCGGCGCGCCTGCGAACTCTTGCCGCAGGCCGTTCGCCGTGCCGCCCAAAACCGCCACGTCCACGGGACCCGTGACAGGGCTGCCCTTCAGGACTTCTGAAACCTGAATCTGATAGTGCGTATAGATGATGGATCCGCGAAAGGCGCTGCCCGTAGGCGTGGCCTGGCCCTGAACGATGCTGGTAGAGAGCTGGATCATATCGTTCAGGCTGAGCTGCTGCAAAGTGGTTGCGCGCACCCCGGCCAGGGATGTAGCCAGGATTCCGCATAGCAGCAGCTTTCGAATCATTCCGATTGCCTCACACTGCAAATGGCTCGCCAACCCATATCGTTGAAACAACTAGCCCTTTTAGAGCTTGCGCTAACTTCTCTGTATCGCTTCGACACAACCTCTGGCGAAGATTAGGGCACCCCCGCCATCCATTATTAATGTTCAGAATTAATTCTAGTCCGAAAAGTGTTGCGAAACAAGCAGTTGTCTACCCTTGACCCCTCACCACCAGAAGCGGAACCTTCAGTTTGTGACGGACCGCGTTGATCGTGGTCCCGAAGATCAGGTCCTTCAATCCCTTATGGCCGTGGGCGCCCATCACCACCAGATCGGGCTTCAACTCCTCGGCATACCGGACAATTTCCCGCTTGGGGCTGCGGGAGTGCCGCACCACCATCTCGACCTCAACACGCTGCTCGTCCAGTTGCGCGGCGATGCCCCGCAGATATTTGGCGCCGGCTTCGACTTCGGCGGTGGAAGCCAACGAGCCGTAAACCTGGCTAGTTACGTCTTCCTCTACATGCAGCAGGTACAACTTGGCGTGATGCTGCTTGGCCATGGCCGCGGCGTGCGCGATGGCTTCCCGGTCGCGATCTGAATGGTCGAGCGGAACCAGGATCTTCTGGTAGGTGGGGCTGGGAAGATTCGTTGCTACCGCGGCGGGCAGCTCGATAGGCGCGCGCCCGAAGCGATGCAGCCAGCCCGGCAGCACCGGCTGGAATATGATCCACGCGAGCAGCGCCGCGAGCGCCGTTAACAAGGGAACCAGCCCAACCTCCAGCCAAATACGCCAGGCGCCCGAGCCTGAGAGCCAGTCCTTCAGGCTGAGCGCCACCAGCCACAGATCCAATGTCAGGATCAGCGCGGCCGCGCTCCACGCCAGCACCTGCACCCAGACGCGATTGGCGAATGCGCCCATCCGCTCGCGGTTGTTGGTGAAATGGATCAGCGGAATCACTGCGAACGGCAGCTGCATGTTGAGGATCACCTGGCTCAGAATCAAGAGCTTGTAGGTTCCTTGTTCACCCGCCAGATAAACCGTGAACGCGGCTGGAATGATGGCCAGCACGCGCGTGATCAGCCGCCGCAGCCAGGGCCGCAGCCGGAGCTTGAGGAACCCTTCCATCACGATCTGTCCGGCCATGGTGCCGGTGAGCGTGGAGGATTGTCCGGAGCACAGCAGCGCCACCGCGAACAGCACGCTCGCGAACGTGGTTCCAAGCAGCGGTGAAAGCAACTGGTTAGCCTGCTGGATCTCGGTGACAACGATGCCGCGCTTGAAGAACACCATGACCGCCAGCACCAGGATCCCGGTATTCACCAGCAGCGCGCCGTTCAGCGCCACCGTGGAGTCAATCAGATTGAAGCGGCAGGCGGTGTGCTTTTCGGCATCGCTGGTTCCAATGCGCCGGGTCTGCACCAGCGCGGAATGCAGATAGAGATTGTGCGGCATCACGGTGGCGCCCAGAATGCCGATGGCGACATACAAAGTCCGGGCATTGATATGCGGCACGAGGCCGCGCACCAGATCCGGGAGCACCGGCCAGCCCGCCCAGCAAATCTCGATGAAGAAGCACCCGGCGATCACCGCGATCAGCGCCAGCACGAAGCTCTCGATCACCCGTATTCCCAGCCGCGTGAACCATAGGATCAGCAGCGTATCCGCGGCCGTCAGCAATACTCCGGTGAGCAGCGGGATGTGAAACAGCAGGTTCAGCGCAATGGCTGCGCCCAATACTTCCGCCAGATCGCAGGCCGCAATCGCGATCTCGCACAGGAACCAGAGCGGATAGCAAACCGGCGCGCGGATAAGTCTCCCGGCAGGCTTGCGCGAGGTCGCGCTGGGTGACGATGCCAAGCCGCGCGCTCAAGGTCTGAAGCAGGATGGCCATCAGATTCGATAGCACCAGCACCCAAACCAGCTGGTATCCGAAGCGCGCGCCGCCTTCGAGATCGGTGGCCCAATTGCCCGGATCCATGTAGCCGACACTCACTAGATAAGCCGGTCCGGCGAACGCCAGCATGCGCCGCCAGAACGACAGTTGCGACGTATCTACGGACGAATGCACCTCCGGAAGCGACGTGTTGACTGTGGTTGAGGCGGACAACTTAACTGTAGTTTATCCGCATTTCCGGCCAGAAACAAGAATGGATACAAGCTCGGCTGATTCCAATCACTTGTGGTGGTTTTCGGCCAGCGCCCCGGGCGGGGGCGGATTTGCTAAGCAGCTGAATAAACAATGCCTTAGTAGTTGGCCAGGAGATTGCGTTTACCCGCCCCGGAAGTGACCAGCGTATGAAACGCACTCTGTTGTCCCTGTTGATAGTAACTGCCACCGCCGCGGGAATGTTGCTGGCCCAGGATCAGGATCAAGATCTAGGCGGGCAGCCGCCTCCGCCTCCCGCCGGTCAGCAGCCCGGACCCGACGGACAACCAGGACAACCAGGTCCAGGGGCAGGGCAATACGAACCGGGCAGGGCAGTGGCGCGCATCAGCATTCTGAACGGCGACGTCTCGGTGCGGCGCGGCGACTCAGGCGACGTAGTGGCGGCCGTCATCAATAACCCGATCATGGCGGACGACCGGGTGCTCACCGGCGCCAACGCCCGCGCGGAAGTACAGCTGGACTTCGGCAATGTGGTTCGCATCGCGCCGAATTCCGAAGTTCGATTCGTTGGAATGGACGTGAAAGGCTTTCAGCTTCAGGTGGCCGCCGGCAGCGTGACGTTCCGCGTTCTGCGCCCCAGCCAGGCCCAGGCCGAAGTGGACACTCCCAGCGTCGCCATGCATCCCCTGCGGCAGGGCGCTTATCGCGTGACGGTGAATGAAGACGGCACTTCGCAGATCACGGTCCGCTCCGGTGAAGCGGAAATATACAGCCAGAACGGCAGCGAGCAATTGCAGCAGGGCCAGACCATGAACGCGCGCGGCCCGGCCAACGATCCCGAATTTCAAGTAGTGCAAGCCATCGCGCCGGATGCCTGGGACCGCTGGAATGACGACCGCGATCGGCTGCTGCTCAGGTCGCAAAGCTATCGCTATGTCAGCCCGCAAATGTCGGGCGCCGAAGATTTGGATCAATACGGCCAGTGGGGCAACGATCCGACTTATGGCAATGTGTGGACACCCAGCAATGTGCCGCCCGGATGGTCGCCTTATAGCAACGGCCGCTGGGTTTGGGAAGACTGGTATGGATGGACCTGGGTGAGCTACGATCCTTGGGGCTGGGCTCCGTATCACTACGGGCGCTGGTTCATGGGCCCGGTGGGCTGGTCCTGGTATCCGGGACCGATCTATGGCAACTACTTGTGGTCTCCGGCTCTGGTCGGTTTCTTTGGATTCGGCGGCGGATTCGGCGTAGGCTTCGGATTCGGCGGCATCGGATGGGTTCCGCTGGCGCCGTTCGAAGTGCTGCATCCCTGGTGGGGCCGTGGATTCTACGGCGGATTCCGGACCGGCGCGTTCGGCACCAGCATCGTGAACAATACGAACATCGCCAACACCTATCGCAACGCGCGAGTGGCGGGCGGAGCGATCGGCGTCAACACGGCGGACTTCGGACGCCGCGGCGGTTACTCGGCGCTCAACTCCAGCCAGCTCCGATCAGCTGGCCTGGTGCATGGCGCGTTGCCGGTATCGCCGGACCGCTCGAGCTTGCGGGCAACGGATCGCGCGGCGGGCGCGAGTGCCGCGCAGAGCCGCAACCAGAGTTTCGCCAGCCATGCACAAGCGGCGCGGGTGGACCGTGTTTCATTCGATCAACAGCAGCGCGGCATTCAGCAGATGTCTCGTTCCAACTTGACCAGCAGCAGCGCCGGACGCACCGGAGCAGGGAACGCGGGCGCATCGAGCGCGGCCAGCCACGGATGGAGCCGCTTCGGCGAGCCGATTCATGGATCCAGCGGCAGTGCAGCTGGCGGCCAATCCGGATCCGCGGCGCGGGGCTCTTACGGCGGATATAACGGTTCCGCGTATGCGCGGCCGGGCGGCTCGGCTTACGCTTCGGGTCCCCGCGGAGCCTACGGCGGAAGCGGCCAGGCGGTGCGAATCAGCCCGTCCATCGTACAGCAGCGCTCGTCCGGAGGTTCGTCCGCGCAGCGCGGCGCTCCGTCGCGGAGCGCACCGAGCTACGGCGGCCGGTCGAGCGGCGGCGGACATGCCTCTAGCGGCGGTCACGGCGGCGGCGGACACCGCTAAGCGAAATCAGAAATTACACTTTCTTCCCTCAGGCCCGAAGACGCACCTCCCAGCGAATTCGGGCCCTTTTTTTAACAATTTATCTGAGGTGAAGTGAATAACGTCCGGATGCATCAGGCGGCGCCCTCACGAAAGCAGGGAGCCGCTATCACACGCGTTACCCCCTAAGGTTTCCGGCGCTGGAAGCTCCAGGCAGGAGCAAGAGCTTGCCATGAGCCTTCTTGCTCATGCTTAGCTCCGCCGCCTCACGCCAATCTTCCAAGGCGAACGTTCGGGCAATCGGAATCGAAAAGCGCCCTTCCGCGGCAAGCTGTGCGTAGTGACTGAGCACGTCATAGCGAAGGGTAGCGCCCTTCTGCTGCCAGGCGGTGCGAACTCCGATACCTTCTTCGTCCCGATCCGCAAAACTGAAGACACGTTTGGGATCGCCGTCCACGATCTTGACCAGATCGGGCAGAGTGCCCTTGACCTGAGCGGTATGTAGCGCAAAGTCCGGCGCTCCGCCTGCGAGTTCGCGAACGCGCTCGACCATTCCGTCGCCGTAGGGCGTCACCTTCGCTCCGATTTCACGCAGGCGCTCGGCGAACGTCTCGCCTGCGGATGCGATGACATGTGCGCCGCGAAGCAGTGCGATTTGAACGGCGGCGAATCCCGTCATGGTTCCACCACCGTTGACCATAAGGGTCTGGCCGGCGGTCAGGGGGAGGAGATCGATGCTTCGAGCCGCTGTCTCGACTGCCATGGGAAGCGCGGCAGCCTCAGCGATATCTAGTCCCTCTGGAATGGGCAAGAAGACTTTGAGGATGGAATACTCGGCGGCCCCGCCAGTCGGGTAGCCGATGTAATCGGGAACACCGAAGACAAGATCGCCGAGGTTGACGTTCGTAGCTCCTTCGCCGAGTGCGTCCACGGTTCCGGAGACATCAAACCCGATTCCTATTGGAGGAGGAACGGGCAAGAAGCCTTCGCACACGGCCCAATCCGCGGGGTTGAGTGCGCAGGCATGGACACGCACACGCACTTGCCCGGCGCCCGGGCTGGGAATAGCAACATCCTCCAGGCGTAGTACGTCGAAGGGCTTGCCGTAGGTTTGGAGACGAAGTGCTTTCATCGTGATCGGCTTTTGATTGGTCATAGAGTTCTCAACGAGGATGACAGTCGTACAATCCCGGCCCGTGAGCTAGAATTGTCGGTGAGGAACATATATCGTCAGTCACTGACAAACATTAACACATATCGTCAGTGGCTGACAATACGACAGGGGATCGATGCCAAGAAACGGGCAGGCAGTACGGAAGCGTCTTCAGTGGGCGGCACTGGAGCTGTACCGCGAGCGCGGGTATGAGGAGACCACAGCGGCTGAGATTGCCGCCAAGGCGGGCGTGACAGAGCGGACGTTCTTTCGTCACTTTCCAGACAAGCGAGAGGTGCTATTCGACGGCGACGCCGTGTTCCGTGAAGCGCTGACGATGGCGGTACGTAACGCTCCTGAAGCGCTGGGCCCCTGGGATACTCTGTTTTTCGCTTTCAACTCCGTGAAGCAGATGTTTGTTGAGAACCGTCCGTTCACTGAACCTCGTCACAGTGTGATTGCCAGTAGCCCCGCACTGCAGGAACGCGCGATGGCTAAAACCAGATCGTTGATCGCCGCGGTGGCATCGGCGCTGTCGAAGCGCGGCCTGACAGTTCCACAGGCGAATCTGGCGGCACAGATGGGCATGGCTACACTCAGCCATGGCGTGTCGGCATGGTTCAAGGACTCTTCGATTGATTTGGGTAAGCATCTCGTCAGAGCCTTTGAGGAGGCGCGCGATCTCTCTTCGTCGAACATAGCGATCGCGAGGGGGAAACGGAGAGCTCGACGCCTCCAGGAAAAGGCATGACTGCCTTGACAGCGTGGAATGCGTTGCCGCGATACCTTGGTGTTTGAGGTGTACCCATGAAAATTGTAGTTACGGGTTCGTTAGGACACATCAGCAAACCACTCACACAGGAGGTAGCGCAAAAGCATTCAGTTTCGGTTATCAGCAGCCAGCCAGGCAGGCAAAAAGACATTGAAGCGCTGGGAGCCGCGGCTGCCATCGGTTCGATAGAAGACGTTCAATTTCTTACGGCAACCTTTAAGGGCGCGGATGCGGTGTACGCGATGCTGCCCCCGCTAAACTTTTCCGATCCCAACCTGGACCTGATGGCGCAGTACCGCAAGCTTGCCAATAACTATGCGCAGGCCATCCAACAGTCGGGCGTAAAGCGTGTGGTTCACCTGAGCAGCGTTGGCGCCCATCTGAATAAGGGTACGGGTCTCATTCTTCTGCATCATCAAGCCGAAGAAATCATGGGCAAGCTGTCAGGCGTCAACATCACCATCATGCGCCCGGTGGGGTTCTACTACAACTTATACGGCTTTTTGCCGGGCATCAAAGCAACTGGAGCCATTGCATCCAACTACGGCGCGGACGATAGGATGCCGTGGGTGTCGCCACTCGACATTGCCTCGGCCATCGCTGAAGAACTTGCGGCGCCATCGGGCGCAAAGCTGGTTGGCAAAAAGGTGCGTTACGTGGCAAGCGATGAGCTGACCTGTAACGAGGTAGCCGGCATTTTGGGCGCTGCTATCGGTAAGCCGGATTTGAAATGGTCGCTCATTCCGGATGAACAAGTGCAAAGCGGTTTTGAAAAAATGGGGATGAGCAAAGCGCTGGCGGCTGGGTTTGCCGAGATGCAGGCATGCATGCACAAGGGTCCGTTTTACGAGGACTACTATCTGCACATGCCGGCCCTGGGCAAAGTCAAGATGAAGGATTTCGCCAAGGAATTCGCCGCTGCTTATAAGCAGGGCTGACCTCAAACATCTAAGAGACGGGCAGGGCGTTGGGATAAGATGGCGAAGTAGCGATGCCAAACTACGAAGCCGCGCTATCTGACTACGTCAAGTTCGACTTTACCGGCGGTGCGCCTGGCCACGACAAGCCTGGCCAGCAATGGACGCGCCCGGTGTACCGGCGCGGCTCCGGGCCCGCGGTGATCGTGATCCACGAGATTCCCGGACTCCATCCGCTGGTGGTACGCTTCGCCGATCGGGTGATGCGGGCGGGCATGACCGTCTTTCTGCCCAGCCTGTTTGGCGAGGACGGCCGCCCGGCGAGTATCCCTTATGCGATCGGCTCCATGATCAAAACGATTTGCATCCGGCGTGAATTTTCGTTGTGGTCGGCAGGGAAGTCGAGCCCGATCGTCGAGTGGCTGCGCGCGCTGGCCCGCAAAGCGCATGCCGAGTGCGGCGGCAAGGGCGTGGGAGCGGTGGGCATGTGCTTCACCGGCGGCTACGCGCTGGCGATGATGACGGAGCCGGCCGTGGTTGCGCCGGTGCTGTCGCAACCCTCCATGCCGATGCAGCCGGGCGCGGCGGGCGCGGCCGGAATCGACGCATCACCCGAGGAAGTCGCCTGCGCGAAGCGGCGATTCAACGATGAGGGGCTCTCCATGATCGGCCTGCGCTTCAAGAGCGACCGGTTCGTTCCCGACGCGCGCTTTGCGACCTACCGCCGCGAGTTCGGCGACAAGTTCGAAGCGATCGAACTGGAGGACCAGGATGCGCAGCCGGCGCCGACCAGCCCGCATTCGGTGCTCACGATCCATTTGAAGGAGACCGGACCCACCAAAGCGGCCGAGCAACGCGTGATCGCGTTTTTCAAGGAACGGACGGGTGCGTAAGGTTTTGCGTGTAGCTACAAAGTAACTACAATAGATTAAGGTGTCATTCGAGTGGGATGACCGCAAAGCCGAGTTGAATGTCGCGACCCACGGCGTACCGTTCGAATTCGCGGCACGGGTCTTTCTGGACCCCCACCGGCTGGACGGCCAGGATGCCCGCCGCGATTATAGCGAACCGAGGCGGATCACCCTGGGCGAGATCGAAGGGCGGCTTTTCGTGGTCGCTTATACGATGCGAGGCCAATTGATCCGCTTGATTCGGCTCGAAAGGCGAACCGTCGTGAAAAGAGGAAGTATGAAGAGACGCTACAAGCTTGATCCGAAGAAGCCGAGGAAACTGACGCCCGCGTCGGCGCGGCGTTTGGATAAAACGGCGATCGACTATTCCGACATCCCGCCGCTCGGGGACGAGTTCTTTGCGAAGGCAGCCGCGGATCGCGTTGCGGTCAAGCACCAGTTGACCATCCGCCTGGACGCGGACGTGCTGAACTGGCTGAAGTCGAATGGCAGGGGCTATCAAACGCGCATCAATCGGATACTGAGGGCGGCCATGACTTACAGCAAAGTTGACATAATATAAGTTATCGGAAGTTTGGAACACCCCAGACCTGAAGGCGATTCAGGCCTTCAACAGTCCTAACCGCACCAGGCTCTCGGCCGTCGCCACAATCGAATCCTCCCTCGATCGCGGCGTCCAGCCCAGCAGACGCCGGGCCTTCTGGTTGCTCGCGTTCTTCAGCTTGCCGAGCTCGGGCAGTATCTGCTTCACCGCCGGATCCCGCATCGCCGCCAGGCGCACCAGAAAGTCCGGCAGTTGCCGCGTCGGAACTTTTTTGGCCGCGTCGCCCATCCGACTTTTCAGAACTTTCGCGATCTCCACCAGCGGCATGAAATCCCCGGACACCGCCAGAAAGCGCTCGCCCTTCGCAGCCGGATTCGTCATCGCGCGGATGTGCAGGTCAGCCACGTCGCGCACGTCCACGGCGCCGAAATACATCCGCGGACAGCCCGGCATGGCGCCCGTCATCAGCCGCTGGACTAACAATATCGACGTCGCATAATCGGGCCCCAGCACCGGACCGAACACGCCCACCGGATTGATTACCGCGAGCTCCAGTTCCCCGCCTTCCTTGGCGATAAAATCCCAGGCCGCCCGCTCCGCCAGGGTTTTCGATTTCACGTACGGCAGCACGTCTTCGCCGGCGGGATCCGTCCAGTTGGTCTCGTCGAACGGCTTGTCCTGCAGCTTCTGCCCATAGCCGATGGCCGCGAACGACGATGTCAGCACCACCCGCTTGACGCCTGCGTCCCGCGCGGCCCTTAGCACCCGTAGAGCGCCTTCGCGCGCAGGCACGATCAGCTCGTCCTCGTGCTTGGGGATGCTGGACGGAAACGGCGACGCCACGTGTAGCACGTATTCGCAGCCGGCCACGGCTTCCTTCCAGCCTGCGTCGTTTTCAAGATCGGCGGCAATGAAACTCAACCGATCGCCCGGCTCCGCGCCGCCTTGCTTTAACATTGCCCGCACGTCGCCCTCGCGCTTCAGGGACCGAACCGTGGTCCGCACCCGATAGCCCTTTTCCAGAAGCTGCAGGATGCAGTGCGAGCCCACGAATCCCGACCCGCCCGTAACCAGCACCAATTCGCCGCTCATGTCCAGCCTCCCAGTCTGTTCAAGGTATCACAAATGCGATGTCTTCCCTGCCCTCTTGCCAACATCCTATACGAGTAGTATACTGATATTAGTTGATAGTAACGCACTAAGGTTTAGCGCCGTCTTATCAACAGGAATCGAGCCCCAATGGACTTCAACCGATTCACCGAAAAAATGCAGGAGGCCGTCCGAGCCGCCCAATCCATCGCCGTCCAGCATGGAAACCAGCAGCTCGACGTCGAGCACCTGCTGCTGGCCCTGCTTGAACAAGAAGGTGGACTTGCACCCTCTATCCTCAACAAAGCAGACGTTCGAACCGATGCGCTCCGCAGCCGGATTCAGCAGGAAATCGACCGTCTTCCCAAGGTCTCAGGTCCGGCCGCCAACCCCGACCAGGTCTACGTCACCCCCCGGATCACCAAGCTGGTAACGAACGCGGAAAACGAAGCCAAGCGGCTTAAGGACGATTACACCTCGGTAGAGCACGTCCTGCTGGCCGCCACTGAGGATGCCGGTCCAACCGGCAAGCTGTTCCGGGAATTCGGCATCTCGCGCGAGCGCCTGATGCGCGCTTTGCAGGAGGTCCGGGGCAGCCAGCGAGTGACCACTCAGAACCCGGAAGCCACCTACGAAGCCCTCGAAAAATACGGTCGGGACCTCACCCAGATGGCTTCCCAAAACAAGCTCGATCCGGTGATCGGGCGCGATGACGAGATCCGGAGGGTGATCCAGGTCCTTTCGCGGCGCACCAAGAACAATCCGGTGCTCATCGGCGAGCCTGGCGTCGGCAAAACCGCCATCGTGGAAGGTCTCGCCGGCCGAATCATACGCGGCGACGTACCTGAAGGCTTGAAGGACAAGCGGGTGGTGGCGCTGGATATGGGAGCTCTGATCGCCGGCGCGAAGTTCCGCGGCGAATTTGAGGAACGCCTAAAGGCTGTTCTGAAGGAAGTCCAAAGCTCCGAAGGGCAGGTAATCCTCTTCATCGACGAGCTGCACACCGTTGTCGGCGCAGGTAAGGCCGAAGGCGCCATGGATGCGGGCAATTTGCTCAAGCCCATGCTGGCGCGCGGCGAACTGCATTGCATCGGCGCGACAACGCTGGACGAATACCGCAAGTACATCGAGAAAGACGCCGCGCTTGAACGCCGCTTCCAGACCGTGTATGTGGATCAGCCCAGCGTCGAAGACACCATTTCCATCCTACGCGGCCTGCGCGAGCGCTACGAAATCCACCATGGCGTGAGGATCAAGGATTCCGCGCTGGTGGCGGCGGCGGTGCTCTCGAATCGCTATATCAGCGATCGCTTCCTGCCGGATAAAGCCATCGACCTGGTGGACGAAGCCGCGGCCAAGCTGAGAACCGAGATCGATTCCATGCCCGCAGACCTCGACGAGATCCTGCGCCGCATCATGCAGCTCGAAATCGAGCGCGAGGCTCTGAAGAAGGAATCCGACGCCGCGTCCAAGGACCGGCTGAAGAAGCTGGAAAAGGAAGTGGCCGACTTGAAGTCGGAATCCACTGCCCTGCAAGCCCAGTGGCAGGCCGAGAAGCAAGCCGTGCAGCGGCTGCGTGGCCTGCGCGAGCAGATCGATCAGACGCGCACGGAGATCGAGAAAGCCGAACGGCAGTACGATCTAAACCGCGCCGCCGAACTTAAATACGGGAAGCTCACCGACCTCGAACGCCAGCTCAAGGAGCAGGAAACCCGCCTGGCCGAAAAGCAGACCGGCAAGCGGCTGCTCAAGGAAGAAGTGGACGAGGAAGACATCGCGGCGGTGGTCAGCCGCTGGACCGGGGTTCCGGTTTCAAAGCTCCTTGAAGGCGAAATGCAGAAGCTTTTGCATCTCGAAGATGAGCTGCACCAGCGCGTCATCGGCCAGGATGAAGCCGTCCGGGCGGTGGCGGAGGCCGTAATGCGGGCCCGTTCGGGGCTGAAAGATCCCAACCGGCCCATCGGAAGCTTCATTTTTCTCGGGCCCACGGGCGTCGGAAAGACTGAACTGGCCCGGGCGCTGGCCGAATTCCTGTTCGACGACGAGCGGGCCATGATCCGCATCGACATGTCCGAATACCAGGAAAAGCATGCAGTGGCAAGGCTTATCGGCGCGCCGCCCGGATATGTGGGCTACGAAGAAGGCGGGCAACTAACGGAGTCCGTCCGACGTCGTCCATACTGTGTGGTCCTTTTCGACGAAATTGAGAAGGCCCATGCCGACGTATTCAATGTCTTGCTGCAAATCCTGGACGACGGGCGTCTAACAGATGGACAGGGCCGCACCGTGGACTTCAAGAACACCATCGTGATCATGACCTCCAATATCGGGAGCCACCGGATACTCGAGTTTCGGGGCGACTTTGAGTCCGAGTCCTACGAGCGGATGAAGGACGCGGTGCTCGAAGAGCTGCGGCACCATTTCCGGCCTGAGTTTCTGAACCGGGTGGACGAGACCATCGTGTTCCATTCGCTCTCGGAGCAGCACCTGAAGGAGATCGTCGAGATCCAGCTGAACGGCCTGAGGAAGCGGCTGGCCGAGCGGCACATCGAACTGGAACTGACGGATCGGGCTCGCGGACATCTGGTCCGCTCGGGCTACGATCCAAACTACGGCGCCCGTCCGTTGAAGCGGGCTATCCAGCGCGAAATTGAAACGCCAATGGCGCGCAAGATCCTTGGAGGCGAGGTTCGCGACGGTCAGCGGGTCGTTGTCGATCTCGACAAATCGGAGAAACTTGTTTTTGAAACCAAAATCGCCAGCCGCGAGCGTGAAGCGGCTCTAAAGGAAGCTTGAAAAACTATGAAAGGTCCTATCCGTAAATCCACGGTAGTTCTAGTGGCAGTGATTGCCATGCTGGCCGGTGCGTTGATCGCGACCATGTCAGTGACGCACACGGTTCCGATGTTTATCTCCACCGCGCAGGCCGCAGTCACCGAGCAGGGGCCGCTGGTCACCTTCGCCCCGGTGGTGAAGCGCGCCATGCCCGCGGTGGTGAATATTTCGTCCTCGAAAGTGGTTAAAGAACAGGCGCAGGGCGGCAGCATGTTCGACGATCCGTTCTTCCGCCAGTTCTTCGGCGGACGGATGCCGCAGCAGCAACAGCCCCGCTCGCAGCGCGAGACCAGCCTCGGCTCAGGCGTGGTGGTGAGCCCGGACGGCTACATCATCACCAATAACCATGTCGTGGACGGCGCCAGCGACGTGAAAGTACAGTTCAGCGACCGGTCGGAATTTCCGGCCAAGATCGTCGGCACCGATAAATACGCGGACATCGCGGTCCTGAAGGTCAACCGGACCGGCCTGACTTCCCTGCCGTTCGCGGATTCCTCCAAGGCGCAGGTGGGCGACGTCGTTCTGGCCATGGGCGAGCCTTTCGGTCTGCGGGGCACGGTGACCATGGGCATCATCAGCGCCATGGGGCGCGGGGGCTTAGGCATCGAACGGTTTGAGGATTTCATCCAGACCGACGCTTCCATCAACCGCGGCAACTCCGGCGGAGCGCTGATCGATACGCGCGGCGACCTGGTGGGCATCAACACCGCCATCCTGTCGGGTGAAACCGGCGGGAACCAGGGCATCGGCTTCGCGATCCCGGCCAATCTGGCCCGCAACGAAATGGACCAGATCATGAAGCATGGCAAAGTGACCCGCGGCTATATGGGCATTCTTCCGCAAGAGCTGACGCCCGAGCTGGCGAAGCAGTTCGGCGTCCCGAATGACCATGGCGTGGCGGTGGCGCAGGTGGAACCGAATAGCCCCGCCGAAAAAGCCGGACTCAAGGTGGGCGATGTAATCACCGGCGTCAACGGGAACCCGATCGAAGACGTCAACGAGTTTCGTCTCGAGGTAGCGGGCTTCGCTCCAGCCACCACCATCCATTTGAAAGTGGTGCGCGGCAGCCAGACCCTGGACCTGCCGGTTACGCTCTCCGAGTACAACCTGGAGCGGGCCGACAGCGATAACGGCCAGGGCAATGTTCCCGAAGGCGGCGAGAAGGGCGCGCTCCAGGGCGTAACCGTCCAGACGCTGACTCCCGATCTGCGGCGTGAAATGCAGCTGCCGGAAGGTACCGCCGGGGTGGTGATCACCAATGTGGATGCGGATTCGCCGGCGGCCCAAGCCGGGCTCTCTGAGGGCGATATGATCCTGCAGGTGAACCGCCGGCCGGTCACTTCAGTGCAGGAGTTCAACCGGGCCGTTCGTGAGGGCGCCTCCCGGGAATCAACCTTGCTATTGGTAAAGCATGGAGCAGGAACGCTGTTTGTAGTGGTTCCTAACAAGTAACAAAAGGTTGAGTCTTAGGGAAGCAGGCCCGTTGACAATAGTGCGCGCGGGCCTGCTTCTTTTTGTCTGTATGCGCATCTACTACTTAGGGTTGAATGATTGCAAAGAGCTAGAAACGTGCGGTTGAAGTTGGAAGGAGAAGACTAATGCCCGACAAACCCGTTGTATACACGCTGCCATTGCTGCCTCTGAAGAATGCGGTGCTGTTTCCGTATCTGATGATGCCGCTTTCGGCCGGGCGGGCGGCCTCGATGGCCGCGGTGGAGGCTGCGCTGGCCTCTGAATCCAAGGAAATCGTAGTGTTTGCACAGCGCGACGCGAACGTCGAAAATCCCACCCAGGACGATCTTTATCCGATCGGCACCAAGGCGGTGATCCGCAAGACCAACCGCGCGGCCGAGGGCCACATTGAAATGCTGGTGCTGGGAATGGAGCGGGTGACGCTGCTCAAGACAGACGGGTCCGAGCCGTTCCTGAAGGCCCGAGTCACTCCCCTGCCCCTGCCCGAAGACAAGAGCGCGGAGATCGAGGCGCTGCAAGGCGCGCTGATCGAATTGGCCGGCGAAGCCCTGACATTGGCCCAACCCAACTCCGGGCAAGAATTGCGGGGACTGCTTTCGGCCAACGAAGATCCGGTGCGGCTGACGTTTGTGCTTTCGTCCATGTTCAGCTTGGATGCCGAAAAAGCGCAGTCACTGCTCGAGGCGCCCACGCGTCTGGAAGCTCTGCGGATCATGCATCGATATCTGTCGCATGAGGTCCAGGTGCTGGAACTGCGCAACAAGATCAACACCGAAGCGCGCAGCGAAATGACCAAGGAGCAGCACGACTATCTGCTGCGCCAGCAAATGCGAGCCATTCAACAAGAGCTGGGCGAGAAGGGGGCTGAGGGCGCGGAAGCCGATCAGCTGCGCGAACGGCTGCAGAAGGCGGACCTTCCCGAGGAAGTTTTGAAGGAAGCCACGCGCGAATTGGACCGGATGGCCAAGATGCCTCCCGGAGCGCCGGACTACAACGTCATCCGGACCTATCTCGACTACGTGCTGGAGTTGCCGTGGCGCAAGAGCACCGAGGGTTCGCTCGACATCGCTTACGCCCGGCAGGTGCTGGATGAAGACCATTTCGGGCTGAAGGACGTGAAGGGCCGGATCCTGGAGCAACTGGGCGTTCTGAAATTGAACCCCAATGCGAAGGCGCCCATCCTTTGCTTCGTCGGACCTCCCGGCGTGGGCAAGACTTCGCTGGGCCAGTCCATTGCGCGGGCGCTGAACCGCAAGTTCGAGCGTTTGAGCCTGGGCGGGTTACATGACGAAGCCGAATTGCGCGGGCATCGCCGGACTTATATCGGGGCGCTGCCGGGCCGGGTGCTGCAGGCTATGCGGCGCGCCGGCACCAACAATCCAGTGCTGATGCTGGACGAAGTGGACAAACTCGGCCACGATTTCCGGGGCGACCCGGCGCACGCTTTGCTCGAGATCCTGGATCCGGAGCAGAACAAAACGTTCCGCGACAATTATCTCGACTTGCCGTTCGATCTGTCGAAGGTGCTATTCATCACGACCGCGAACGCGCTGGATACTATTCCGAGGCCGCTGCTGGATCGCATGGAGGTTCTGCGGCTGGCGGGCTATAGCGAAGAAGAAAAACTCGCGATCGCGAAACGCTATCTCATTCCGAAACAGCTCAAGGAAACCGGGGTTAGCGAGGCGCAGTGCACGCTCCCGGACGCGACGGTGAAGAAAATCATATCCGGGTATACGCGTGAAGCCGGCTTGAGGGGCCTCGATCGGGCCATTGGCCGCGTGGCGCGAAAAGTTGCGCTGCGCGTGGCGGAGGGTAACGAGGGCGCTTGCACCGTTGCGCCCGACGATCTGGCCGACATGCTGGGGCCGGAAATCTTCAATCAAGAAGAAGCCCGGCGCGAGTTGCCTCCGGGCGTCGCCACGGGATTGGCTTGGACCGAAACCGGCGGAGACGTGCTCTATATCGAGGCGACGCTGCTGCCGGACGGCAAGGGTTTGACGCTGACCGGCCAGCTCGGCGAGGTGATGCAGGAGTCCGCGAAGGCGGCACAGAGCTACATCTGGTCCCACGCTGGGAGCTTCGACATCGACCCGAAGCTGTTCAAGAGCGCCGGCGTGCACGTGCACGTTCCTGCGGGCGCGATCCCGAAGGACGGACCTTCGGCCGGAGTGACCATGGCGACGGCTTTAACGTCGCTCTATACCAAGCTTCCGGCGCGCAGCGACGTCGCGATGACGGGCGAAGTGACGCTCACCGGCCTGGTGCTGCCCATCGGCGGCATCAAGGAGAAAGTTCTGGCGGCGCGGCGCGCCGGAATCCGGACCATCATCATGCCGAAGCACAACCAAAAAGACCTGCGTGAGTTGCCCGACGACGTCCGCAAGGAGATGGAATTCATCTTCGCCGAGCGCGTCGAAGAGGTGCTGCGCACGGCGATTCCGGGATTGGGCGAGCGCATGAACTCGGCCAAGACGCAGTCGATTGATCACGCGGCTTAAAGCCGTATATAAGTTACGAGGGCCGCGGCCGCGAGCCGGCGTTCGGAATCGCGGATCTCGACGCGGCCCACGCACAGATGTTCTCCCACTCGCAGGATGTGGGATCGCGCGGTTGCGATGCCATCCGTAATCGGGCGCAGGTAATTGATCTTGAGGTCGGTGGTGGTCACGGGACGCCGGCCTCCGAAATGGCTGGCCAGGCCGATGCCCATGGCGGCGTCGGCCATGGTCGCGAGCACTCCTCCGTGTATCCCTCCCGAGCCGTTCTTCGTTTTTTCATCCACAGCGCAGCGAATGGTGACGCCGTCTTTGTGTACGCGCATAATCCGGATGCCGAGGTACTTATTGAAGGGCAGGTTGCCGGAAAGCCGGCGCAGTTCGCGAAGGGTCAAGGAACGATAATTGTATCATCGAGGGGTGAAGCGATTAAGTTTCTTCGCTGTGCTCGCGCTTGGACTCAATGGACAAGACCAAAGCTCGCCGGAGAACTTCGTCCGAATGCATCAGGCGTGGGGCTCCAAAGCAAGTACGCCAAACACTTCGTTGGTTATCAAGGAATCCGAACGATCGGGCCAGGCGATCAAATTCAGGTTGATTGCCAGCGGCGTGCCCAAGGACAGCGCGTACACGATTCTGGCGTGGCCGGTTACGCAGAAGGGACCGAGCGAGGTTTTGAAGGGCGTGACCTTGGACGCCTCCGGCCTGGCAATATGCGCCGGCGTGCCGGGAACCTGCGGTTCAGCGGACAAGCCCAACGATCCGATCGACCTAGTCTTGGCACCTATCCCGGGTGAGCCTGTCCGGATCGCCCTTATTTCGGCGGATGGAGCAACAAAGGTCTTCTCTAAATTGGTCCCTATTCCTTTGAGCGGTGATGACCGAGGCTGCCGGATTGAAGCGACCCTGTTGACCCCCGGCGCTGAGCTGGTCCTGATCGAAGGCTCGGGTTTCCCACCCAATAGCGATGTGTCGATGGAATCCGAGTCGGAAGGCGAGCATCACAGTGGAAAGGCCAAGACCGATGTAGACGGCCGATACGCAAGCGCTATTCTCCCGTATCGACAAGGCGTTGCGCACGGCAGTGCAAAGGTCAATCTGAAGGCAGCCAAATGTGCGCCATCGCTGACCTTCGCGTGGGGCCGGCGCAACTAGACGCGCGTGGTATTATTTCACGGCGATTAACGCTCCGGGGGGCGTACTCGAGCCCGCGTAGGTGCAGGTCACCAGGTTGTCGCCGCTGGGCGCCGCTGTCGGGACGACCACGTTCAGCTGATAGAGCCCCGGCGATATCAAATTCGCGCTGGATACCGTCGCCGCCAACGTTCCGATGGTACACACCGGAGTCGGCACAATGGCGCCTGTTTGCGTGACAGATCCATTCACCAGCGCGTTCGAGGGCAGCCCGAAGCCGATCGCGTAAAGCAAAATCGTCTCGCCGGCTTGAGCGGGCGCTGAGCTTCCTGGAAAAAGAGTGGCGGGGGCCAGCAGACTGTAATCGGCGTGCTCCGCTGCCACGTGCCCGGGCCCATCAAATAATAGGAACGACGGCGACACGGCCTGCATGTTCACGGTGAGAGGCGCGCTCGAAACCGAGCCGTTCGTGACCACGACTTCGACCAGGCCGACCGTGCTGTCAAGGGGAGTGAGCAAATTGATCTGATCGCTGGCGCAAGACGTACTAGTGACGGCGCTGCAAAAAAACCAGATGAAGGCCGGCTTGCCGTTGACAGTGACGCTGACGTTGTTCAGCGAGGTGGGTAAATGGCCCTGCGCCAACGCGGGAGAGCTGCTCCAGAAAGCGCCGCCCGCGGGAGTGTTGGCGGGCACAAGGTTAGCGCCAAAGATTTCGAGCCACGTGTTCTGCGCGATGGAAGATGGGCCGTAAGCGGTGGTGACCGCGGTGATTAACGGAGACCCGGCTGCCGGCTGGGTAATAGTGCCTGTGCCGGTGAGCGTGAACGTGCTGGCACCGGGGCTGACCGCCAGGGTGATGGCCAGTGAACCGCCGGCTCCGGTGAACATCCCCGTGCCCCCAGTAATCGTGCAAGGAAAATTGACCGGCGGGTTGTTGATGTCCACCACGGAGAAAAAGGAAGCCACGAAGCTATCGTTGGCGTTGAAGGAGAACGTCACTTCACCTTGCACCATGCCGGGCGCGCCGTTAACGCCCTTTTGCCCGATACCGCTGAAATTTATCGCTACGTTTCCAAACGGAGCCACGGTACCGGTGGAGCTGGCTTGCAATGTGCCGCTCCCGGCGCTGGCTACGGACGCCGTGCCTCGAAAGCCGGTCAGGGTGATGGCCGTGCTGGTTTGGCCCACCGTGATGTTTCCCGAACCGCTCAACGTGAAAGTCCCGACACTGGAGGCGCTGGCCGCAAACTGGAACTTATAAGTGATCGATCCGGTGGCTCCGCTGTATGCTCCCGTGCCTCCAGCGATCGGCCCGGACGAATTGAGCGTGGTCATTTTGCCGATTGCTTGAGGCGTTACGGTAACGTTGAAGCTATCTTGCCGGTTGAGGAAGAACGTCAAAACGCCCTGCGTCACGCCGGTCTGCTGGCTCTGTGAACCGCTGAAGCTAACGGCCGCGGTTCCGATTGGGTTTACGGTTCCGGTTCCGTTGAGCGTGACCGGTCTAACGACCGTCTGTGTCGCAACCATACCGGTAACGTTGGCAACGGTGATGGGCGTCGTGGTCTGCGCGAAAGCAGCCGATATTGCGAATAGCGCGGCGGCAAACCGGACGGCGAAGGGGTTCATATGTCTAGCAGGGATTGTATCATCGAGGAATGCATCTACAGGACAAGGTGGTAGTGGTGACCGGGGGCTGACGCTGGCGAGGGGACAAAGGGCCAATGGCTTCTGACAAATATGATCCTGACCAATGGGCTTTCATGAATCTACCTGCGACGCAGGAGAAGATTCGCCGCGACTTGCGTAGTGCCGTTGAACGTTTCCTTGATACGGCACCCGCGGGATCCGTCCTCTTCCGTACGTCGATAATCCTCGGAATCCTGCGGGACTATTTCCGGCGTCGGCTTGCACGTAAGGATTCTGATGCTTACGACAAGGCCACGGCCGAAGAGGTACTCGCCGGATTGAGCTTCGCCGGTACGCGGATAAGAGCGGACGAAGATGTTGAAAAGTGGCTCGCGGAAATAATGGCGGCTCCTCCCATAACGGATGAGGAGTTCGAAACACGGTTGAAGGAGTGGGAGGCATTAGACGCGCGGCTGAAGACGGAGGGCAAAAAGGCCACGTAAGAGAAGCCTTGTCTGGCAGGAGGATTTGCGAACGAGGTTATCGAGACGCCGCAACCGGTGCCACTCAGCGTGGTGGTTAGGGCGATGTCAGTCTTAAGTCATGGACATGAGAACCGTATACGTCCTCGGAGCGGGCGCCTCTCATGGCGAGTCTTTAGTTGGGCAGTACCCGGATGCACGACCACACAGTCCGCCTTTAACCACCGGATTCTTCGACGGTGCGCTGCTGAGTACGCTCGGATACACGCGAGCGCAGGACGATCTCAAAGATCTCATTTCTCATATCAAGAGCACCAAGCTTTGGGGGGATGCTTTCGGCGAAGACCGGTGGAAGTCCCTCGATCTTGAAGAAGTGTTCACTTCCCTCGAGGTGGAGCGAGAGTTTCAGAACCCGGAGAGCGATGATGGAGCCCGCCTCTTGCTACTGCGGAATTCGCTGGTTCGCCACATCCGTCGCGTTCTCGGGCTCTGCACGTTGGGAGCCCTCGGCGAGTATTTCCATTTGCTCGCCGATCGGCTTACGCCTGACGATTCCGTTGTGACCTTCAATTGGGACCTCCTGATGGACCAAGAGTTCATTCACCAGGGAAGGGCCTTCCGCCAATACAACAACTTCCTGCACCGGGTTCCCTTGCCGCCCTCCGAGAACTGCTTGTCCCTGGTCATCCAGGGTGAGGGGCTATTCCTGAAGCTTCACGGCTCCCTGAATTGGTTTCGCTGTGGCAACCACAGCTGCCAGGCCAGCGAAACGATCACCTTCTTCTCCAACCCTCGGCATTGCCTCGAATGGAACGCGGGCACCGAAAACGCGACGTGTTGGCAGTGCGGAAGCGTGCTGAACCAAGTAATAATTCCACCGCTTCTTCGCAAGCCGATAACGGAGGATCCAATTATCCGCTCCGTTTGGGGCCTAGCCAAGGAGAGGCTGATGGACGCGTCGAGGGTAATCGTGGTGGGTTTCTCGGCTGCGCCGACAGACTTCTATACAACCTGGCTTTTAAGATCTACAGTCGGAACGCGAGACAACGTTGCGGTTGAAATAATCAACCCGTGTAATGAAGAGGGCCATTCGGGCCACGCCGAGTTCAAGAGACGCATGGATTCAATTTTCCCGCGGGGATACGGCTCTCGGCTCCTGCAGTTCTCGCAAATCACCGACGCCCTCGGCAGCTAAATAGTGGGTTCTAACGGTTAGGCTCAGGAAACATCATCACCCTTACGTCGCGGATAGTCCGTGCCTTCAAAGCGACAACCGGGCGTGACTGATAAGGATTGTATCATCGAGGAATGCATCTACAGGACAAGGTGGTAGTGGTGACCGGGGGCGCGAACGGAATTGGCCGGGCGCTGTGCCGGCGATTCGCGTCAGAGGGCGCGAAAGCGGTGATCGTGGCCGATCTCGCAGGCGACGCGGCGCGCAAGGTGGCGGCGGAGATCGAGGGACACGACGTAATGTGCGACGTATCCAGCGAATCGGATGTGCAGGCGCTGGTGGATTTCGTCTTGAAAAAGTACGGGCACATCGACCTGTTCTGTTCGAATGCCGGCATCGCGATCCATGGCGATCAGTGCGTCGAGAATCGGGACTGGCAGCGTATCTGGGAGATCAACGTGATGGCCCATATTTACGCCGCTCGCGCCGTTCTGCCATCCATGCTGGCGCGCGGCCATGGTTATCTGTTGCAGACCGTCTCGGCGGCTGGGCTCCTGACTTCCATCGGAGGCGCACCCTACGCCGTCACGAAACACGCGGCGCTCGGATTCGCCGAATGGCTTTCGGTCACCTACGGCGACCGAGGCATCAAGGTGTCGGTGCTTTGTCCGCAAGGCGTCAAGACCAGCATGCTGGAGAGAGCCGACGCGGATGGCTTAGGCTTTTTGACCGAAGGCGCGCTGGAGCCCGGACAAGTGGCCGAGACCGTGGTACGAGGCCTGGAACATGAGCACTTCCTGATTCTTCCGCACCCCGAAGTGCTCGATTACCTGCGGCGCAAGACCGCCGACTATGACCGCTGGTTGCGAGGCATGCGTCGTTTGCAAGCCAGCATGCAGAACTCGTAAAGCGAAGTGGTCCGCGCGGCTTAGCCCGCGGCCCCCTGCACGCCGAACTTTTCCCGCAGAATATTTTTCTGAATTTTCCCGCTTCCGCCTTTGGGCAGCGCATCGGTGAAGACCGCCGAGGTGGGGCACTTGAAATGCGTGAGCCGGTCGCGGCACCAGGCGATCAATTCGGATTCGGCCACGGCCGATCCGTCGCGCAGCACCACTACCGCGCGGATGGCTTCACCCCAGGTTGGATCCGGAATTCCGATCACGGCGGCTTCGAGCACCGCGGGATGGGAACACAGCATGGATTCCACTTCCGGTGAATACACGTTCTCGCTTCCGGTCTTGATCATGTCCTTCTTTCGATCCAGGATATAGAGGAAACCCTCTTCGTCGAAAGCGCCGTAGTCGCCGGTGTGCATCCAGCCGCCGCGCAAAACTTCGGCGTTGATCTCCGGCCGTTTCCAATAGCCCTTCATGACATTGGGGCCGCGCGCGATCACCTCGCCGGCTTGGCCGACGGGAACATCCCGGTCGTAGTTGTCCACCACGCGCACCTCGACGCCCATGACCGGCTTGCCGGCGGATTTGACGGGCGCGAAATCCCGGTCGCTGTTGTCGAAGCGATGGTCTTCATGCTGCAGCCGGGTGAGAAGCGGGCTCACTTCGGTCATTCCATAGCCTTGTACAAACTCGCAGTCGAGCGTCTGCATGGCCTGTTTAAGTAGCGGCAGGGGCATCGGCGATGCGCCGTAGATCAAACGCGTGACGCTGGAAAGATCGTAGTTGGAGAATTCGGGATGGTTCAACACCATGTTGATCATGGTGGGGACCAGGATCAGCTCGGTGACTCGATAGCGTTCGATGGCGCGCATGACGCCTACCGGATCGAAGCTCGCGAGGAAGCAATGCGTAGCGCCGCACATGGTGGATGCGTAGATGGCGCCCGCATCGGCCAAATGAAACATGGGCGCGGCGTGCAGCCATTTTCCGTCCCGGAACAGCCCGCCCGGAGGGAGCAGCGAGTGAACCGCGTTGGAGTACAAATTTCGATGCGTGAGCATGGCGCCCTTCGGCCCGCCGGTGGTGCCGCTGGTGTAGAACAAGCCCGCGATGTCGTTCTCGTGAGGTTCGGGAAATTGGGTCGTACGGTGGCTGTCGTCCGGCTCCAGATGGTTCCAATCCACCAGGCCCTCGGGACAGGCGCTCGCTCCCACGTAAATGAAGCGCTTCAAGCCGGGCACGGCCTTGCGGATCTCGGGAACCAGCGGCGCGAATCTATCGTCCACGAAAAGCGTCTCGCTTTCCGAATCCGATAGCGTGAAGTTGATCTCGTTAATATGCCAGCGCGTGTTGAGCGGGACTACCATCACGTTTGCCATGGCGGTGGAGTAATACAGCTCCAGGTATTCAGGGCAATTCAGCATGAGCACAGCGACACGCTCCCCCGGAACCACGCCCAGCGTCGCAAGCTTACGGGCGGAGTTTTCGACCAGCTGATAAAACTCACGGTAATTGAGCTGGCGGCCCTCGTAGTCGATCGCGAGCTTGAGCCCATAGCCATCCCGGGCTCGCCGAAGACAATAGTTAACGGTCATGCAATCACTTCCTCATTTATTAATGCCTGGATTTCGTCGGCGCCCAAGCCGCAGCCGCTCAGGATCTCGCGCGTATGGTCGCCTAAGCCAGGCGGCGGAGCGTCCTGGCCATTCGGCAATCCGGCGGCCACTTCGGAGACGGTGAGCACCGGGGTGACGCAGCAATCCCCTGCCCGCAGTTCCTCGAACCATTGGCTCGCGGTCTTGGTTCGAAAGATCGCGGCGATCGTGGCTTTCAAATTATCCTGGGGCTCTTCGTACTGGCGCGCGATCAGCTCTTCGCGGCCCAGCCTGCGGCACAGCTCAGCCCAGAATTTCGGCTCCAACGCGCCCACCGCGAGCCAGCGTCCATCGGCCGCCTGATAGATGTTGTAACACGCGTACCGGCCATCCAGCCTGCCCTCGCCCGCCAGCGGCTCTTCGCCAGTGTCATACCAGGCCGCAAGCGGAACGGTGAGCAGCGATGTGACGCCGGCTTGCATGGAAACATCCACGTGACGGCCCTCGCCGGTATTGTTGCGATCGACCAGCGCCAGCAGAATTCCGGTGACCGCCTGCATGGAACCGCCCACCAGGTCGGCAATCTGGACGCCTGGAATCACCGGCAAGTTCAGCGACAGCGCGCCGCCCAGGGCCATATAGTTGAGGTCGTGCCCGGCCAACTGCGCGTACGGTCCGGTTTGCCCGTAGCCCGTCAGGCTGACGTAGATCAGACGCGGGTTGACGGCGTGCAGGTCTTCAAAGCCCAGCCCCAGCCGTGCCATCACGCCCGGACGATTTCCTTCGATGAATACGTCTGCGCGGCGCGCCAACCCGAGCAGGATTTCGCGCCCGCGCGGCTTCTTCAGGTCCAGGCAGACGCTTTTCTTACCGCTGTTGATTCGGGAAAATACGGCCGGGCTCATCTGGCGGCCGTAGTCGCCTTGTCCGGGCTGTTCGATC
This sequence comes from Terriglobia bacterium, assembly GCA_963786745.1. GTDB lineage: Bacteria > Acidobacteriota > Terriglobia > Bryobacterales > Bryobacteraceae > Palsa-89. The sequence continues at coordinate 156,882 of CAWBAE010000003.1, forward strand.
TTGATGACTTCGGCGCCCCAATCGGCCAGCTGCTTGGTTGCCACCCCGCCTGGAAGCAGCCGCGTTAGATCCAGCACCAGCATTCCGGAAAGCGGTTTCATGACCGGGCTTTCAGCAGCAGTTTGTCCAGATAAACGATGACCGAATCTCCGTGCTGATTCAGAACCGTGGTCTCAAACGTAACCAATCCGCGGCGCTCTCCCTTCGGTTGCTTGGCGACCACCTTCTTAACCACGTGGATGGTATCGCCGATGAACACCGGCTTGGTGAAGCGCAGCTTGTCGACGCCGTAGAAGGCGACGACGGTGTCCTGAATCTGATTCAATTGTACGCTCAAACCGGTGGAGATACTGAACACCAGCGCGCCGTGGGCGATGCGCTTGCCGAAGGGTCCGGCGGCGGAATAGGTCTCGCTGACGTGCAGCTCGATGAAATCGCCAGAGAGACCGGCGAAGTTTACGATATCGGCTTCGGTAACGGTTCTGCTGCGCGTGGTGCTGACGCTCTCGAGCTCGAAATCCTCAAAATACAGACTCAAAGTTGACCTCTTTCAAAAACGGTTATCTTGACAGGCGCATCCGCCTGTCCTACCTTGAAAATTCTATGCGAAAGAAAGTTACTGTTGTGGGAGCCGGGAACGTGGGCGCCAATTGCGCCCTCCGGATTGCCGGAAAGGAACTGGCGGACGTGGTGCTGGTGGACGTGGTGGAAGGCGTTCCGCAAGGCAAGGGGCTGGACCTGCTGCAGTCCGGCCCGGTGGAAGGCTACGACGTCAACATCACCGGCGCGAACGATTACGAGCCTACCGCGAATTCCGATATCGTGGTCATCACCGCCGGCTTTCCGCGCAAGCCCGGCATGAGCCGCGACGATTTGCTGCTGGCCAACTACGAGGTGGTGAAGAGCGGCCACCGAGCAGGCCGTGAAGTATTCGCCGCAATTCGCATTCTGATCGTGGTGACGAATCCGCTGGACGCCATGTGCCGGACCGCGTTACATGGTCTCGAAGATTCCGCAAGAATCGCGTGATCGGCATGGCCGGGCGTTCTGGATAGCGCGCGCTTCCGCACTTTCATCGCGCAGGAACTGAAGGTCTCGGTGGAGAACGTGACGGCGGTGGTGATGGGCGGCCACGGCGACACCATGGTGCCGCTGGTGCGCCTGACCAACGTTTCGGGCATCCCGCTGACCGAGCTGATGGACCAGGCCACCATCGACCGGCTGGTGGATCGCACGCGCAATGGCGGCGCCGAGATCGTGAAGTATCTGAAGACCGGCAGCGCTTATTACGCTCCGTCGGCCGCCGCGGTGGAGATGGCCGAGTCGATTCTGAAGGACAAGAAGAAGGTTCTGCCCTGCGCGGCGTATCCTGGAAGGCGAATACGGGATCAACGGACTTATTCGTGGGCGTGCCGGTGAAGCTGGGCGCGCGCGGCATCGAGAAGATCTACGAGATCAAGCTGACTGCCGGACGAAGCAGGCCGCGCTCAAGAAGAGCGCGGCTGCTGTCGAGGAACTGATCGACGTTCTCAAACCGTTGACGGCGTAGAGCGCCGGGCCGCTAAAAGATAATCTTCGCGACCAGCTGCATGTTGAACGCCTCGCCGGGCCCGATTCCCGGCGCGCCGTTGAAGTCGCCGATGGTGTCGCCGACCACGCCATTGGGCCCAACCGAGAACGCGCCGGACGCCAGATTGATCCGATTGAAGACGTTAAACATCTCGGCGCGAAGCTGCAGTCTCAGCCGTTCCTTGATCTGGAACGTCTTGAAGACGGACAGGTCGACATCGGCGAACCCGGGACCGTACAAAACATTGCGTCCAACATCTCCGTTCGGATCGGTGGTTCCCGGGCACCCCGCTGAACCTGGAATACAGAACGCATTCGGATTGATCCACTGTTCGCCTCCAATGGCGAGGTTGAACGTGTGGCTCACGCCCGCGTAGGGATTGCTGATGATGTTCAACCCGGGGCGCTGAGTTCCGGAAGGATCGGTTCCCGTTTGCGGATTGAAAGGCTGACCGGTGCTGATGGAGATCAGCGTACTCAGCTCCCAGCCATGCGTTAGCCACTGGGGTCCGTGCGACGAACCCGGGATACGGTAGCTGAAGAAGGCCGTGAATCTCTGGCGGCTGTCGAAGTCGCTGCTGGCGTAGTCAGCCGCCAGATCAAAACTGTCATGCGGGATGGACCCGCGATACTCGGTCAGTTCGTCCAAAGCGTGCGACCAGGTGTAAGCAACCTGGCCGGTCAATCCATGCCACTCTCTGATCTTCAAGGTGGCCTGCAGCGAGTTGTAATTGGACGTACCCTGGCTATTGAGTTGAAGGATGGAGCCGAAGTTAGGATACATAGCGTTGAATGCGCCATTCTGATTGATGTTGTCCATCACGGACAACTTATGCGCATCGCTGCCGACGTAGCCCAACTGCGCCACCACCGAGCTTCCAAACGATTTTTCGACGTTCAGGTTGAAATTGTAGATGTAGGGCGCACGCAGGTTCGGATTGATTCCGAACACGTTGAACGTTTCGCCGTTGCAGTTCGGGTCAGTAGCGGCATTTCCCAGGCATGTCGTTACGCCCGGAAATACGGATGCTCCGCCGGCCTGAACGGCCTGCCAGTTGTAGGCGTTCCGGGTGTAGGCATCCACCGGATGTGGACCGATGGGGTTGTCTTCCAAACCGTCGGCCGCGCCGATGGGCGGGCGGAAATCGAGGAACGGGTTGATGTTGATCTGATCGAAGAACACGCCGAAACCGCCGCGAATCACGACGTCCTTCATGGGGTTGTAGGCGAAGCCGGCGCGCGGGCCGAAGTTGTTACGATCCGGTTTGAAGACGTTGCTCGGAATGACCAGCCCTTGTCCGGGAATGAATTCGCCGATATCGTCAGCTCCGCCGTTGTTATTCGTCAACGGGCCAAAATACTCGTACCGGATTCCATAGTTGATGTTCAGTTTGGAGGTCACCTGCCAGTCATCCTGGCCGAAGAAATCAAAACCGTTTACCAGCACGAAGCGCTCGGCGTCACCGACCGCGATGGAGGAGGTGCTGACGTCGCCGGCCAAAAAGTCGGCCAGCGCGGTGGTATAGGAATCGCAACCTGCGACGTTCGGGTTGGTGCCGCAATAGGACGCCCACGGGCCTTGAGTGCCGTCAAACTGGAACTTGCCGGTGCCTGAGCGGAAATAAAACTCGTTGATCCGTCCCTGGCGGAACTCGCCGCCAAACCGAAACTGATGGCCGCCGGTAACATAAGACGCGATGTCTGTCAGATGGCCGGTAATGTCGCTCCGGCCCTCGGGCGGAGTGACGCCGACCCGATCAAAGGGGCCGATGACAATCTGGGAAGCGCCCATGATCGGATTTCCGTTGATGGTTGCGTCGGGGCTTAAATACAGGCCCAGAGCCTTCATGTCGAAGCTGCTGTTGGCGTCGTGAAATATCTGGTTGAAATAGCTGACACCAGCTAGTATTTGGTTCGTGAACTTGGGCGTGAACAGCGAGTTCAACACCAGGGAGTAGTTCTGGACATGCAACGGAGCGACTTCAAAGTATTCGCCCAGATTGGAGCTGGCGGTGGCGAGCGCGAGGCTGGCGCCGGGCGGCGCGGTCTGGCTGCCCTGGCCGACGAAGTAGTGGAAGGAGAGGCGCTCCTTATCGGAGAAATTGTGATCGACTTTGGCGACGCCGTTATGGCTGAATCCGGTGGACGGAATGTTCGCAAAATAATTGTTGGTTGTTGCGGGTAGACCTGCAATATAGCTTGGATAAAGCGTGTTATAAAGATTCTGCGACAGCGAACTGACCGGGACGGGCGCGTAGTTTCCATATTTTCCGCCCGGGTTCGACAGAAGCTGCTGGGCCTGGTTGATCCACGCCAGGGACGGTTCCGTGGCCAGACCGCTTAGCCCGATGATGTACTGCTGCTGCTCGAAGGCCATGAAGAAGAAGGTTTTGTCCTTGATGATCGGGCCGCCGACTGTGACCCCGGCGTTAAAGTTGCGCAGGCGCGGAGCTTTGGTGTCCGCAGGCGTGAAAGGCGACTCCGCGGACCAGAATTCATTGCGGTCGTAGTAGTACCCGCTGCCGTGCAGCTGATTGGTCCCGCTCTTGAGGGTCAGGTTGATGGTGCCGCCGGCGCTACGGCCGGTTTCGGCGTTGGACTGGGTCTGAGCCGAGAATTCGTCCACGGCATCGATGGGCATCACGGTGCCGGCGATTCCGGAAACACCGCCCTGATTCACGGCGGGAATGTTGTGCCAGAAATCATTGTTGTCGGTTCCGTCGATCTGCCAGTTCATCTGGTTGGCGCGAGTTCCGTTGAGCGACCCAAAACCGCCCACCGAATAGCCGGCGTAGCCCGGCGACGCTGCAATCAACTGCGTGAAATCACGGCCGTTCAAAGGTAAATCCTGAACCGAGGTGGTGGGGATGGTGTCGCTTTGCGTGGAAGTGGTGGTATCCAGCGTGACCGCGGCGGCCGAAACCTCAATCGCGGTCGAAGTTTGTCCTACGGTTAATTTAACCGGCACAGTGTAAACGGTGCCCGCGGTAACGGAGACATTCGAAACCGTAACCGGCTGGAAGCCCGAAGCGGTAACCGAGACCGTGTATGGACCGGGCGGGAGATCCTGAAACGAAAACTCGCCGCTGCCGGTGGTCACCATGCTCTGCGCGATGCTGGTGCCGGTATTGGTGGCCGTGACATTGGCTTTAGGCACCACGGCGCCGGTGGCGTCCGTGACTGTTCCGTTGATGGCTCCCCGGAAGGTCTGGCCGGGTGCGCCTGCGATGAAAACCAGCAGACACATAACGCCCAAAAATAACGACTTCTTAAATGTAAATTGCATAATTCCCCGATCCTGTAGACGCAACCTCTAAATTACCCGGACGGCGCTATCGCGCAACGAGGCGTTAAGGTCGTCAATTTTCAGCGGCGCGAAACTCTTCACACCGCCGCCTGAGACTGAATGGGGCTATTATGCCTTGGTTACAGATTCGTGTCAAGCTCGTTTAGCAACAACGGGAAGGCGGGTTCCGCGTCGAAAGCTTTAGGTCGCCCGTTTCGCCGCAAGCCGTTGGCGTAATGCCGATGTTTCGCGGCGATGGCAGACCAGGCACAGGGTGCGCAGGTTGTGGACATCACATTCTCCTCCACCTTCCGCAACGGAAACAATGTGATCGGCATCCCAGAGGCTCTTGCGATTGATTTTCTTCAAGCCCCAGCGGGCGAGCAGGCGTTCCCGATGCGTTCCGCGGGCGCGTTTTAGTTCAACATACGCTGCGCGGGTGTCGATCCGGCAAATCGCGCAGATGCCTTGGTCGCGCTCGAAAACCTGATCGCGGAGATATCCGGGGTCGCTGCGGATTTTCCATTCATGCACGCACCAATCCGAGCAAAACGTCGACCGGCGCGGAGGAACTTCCAGATTGCACCAGCGGCAGAGAGGCCGGCCGTGGTCACCTTTGGGCAGGAGCTCGCGGTCCGCCCAGCCGCCCGGCATGCGACGCGTGGTGCTCAAATTACAGCGATCTGGCGATCAATTCCTTCATGATTTCGTTGGTGCCCGCGTAGATTCTTTGGACCCGGCTGTCGGTCCACATGCGGGCGATCGGATATTCCATCATGTACCCATAACCGCCGTGCAATTGGACGCATTCATCGATGATGGCGCACTCGCGTTCCGTGAGCCAATACTTGGCCATAGCAGCAGTCGCGGTATCCAGCTTGCCGGTAACCAGCCGTTCGAGACAGCTATCCAGAAACACGCGCATAATGTGCGCCTGCGATTTACATTCGGCCAGCTTAAACCTTGTATTTTGGAATTCGAGCAAAGTCTTGCCGAACGCGGTGCGCTCCTTGCAATGCTTGGTGGTGATGGCCACGGCCTGCTCCGTGGTGGCGGTCGCGCCGACCGAGACGCCCATTCGCTCGTACGGCAACTGCTCCATCATTTGATAGAAGCCGCGACCTTCCTCGCTACCCAGAAGGTTCTTGGCCGGAACCCGGACGTCGTCGAAGAACAGCTCGCAGGTATCCTGTCCGTGCATGCCGACCTTTTCGAGCGTGCGGCCGACGCGATAGCCCTGTAGATCCCGGGTGTCGACGACCACCAGGGAAATTCCTTTGGCGCCCGCGCCGGACTCACCGGTCTTAACGGCCAGCACGATCAAATTGGTATGCCAGCCGTTGGTGATGAAGGTTTTCGATCCGTTGATAACCAGGCACTCGCCCTGGCGCTTGGCCATAGTCTTGATGTTCTGCAGGTCGGATCCGGCGATCGGCTCCGTCATGGCGATGGAACCGATCAGCTCGCCTTTCGCCATCAGCGGCAGCCAGTATTTCTTTTGCTCTTCGTTGCCGTAGTCCAGAATGTAGTGCGCCGCGATGCTGTGGACGCCGTGCCCGAAATGCGTGCCCGCGTAGCACAGCTCTTCGGTGACCACCGCCTCATAGTAGTAATCGCCGCCGCCACCGCCGTAGGCTTCCGGGACATCGGTCAGCAGCAGGCCGACTTCGCCGGCCTTGGTCCAGGCTTCGGGATCGACACGATGCTGCTCGCGCCAGCGGGCTTCGTGCGGAACGAATTCCTCCTGGATGAACCGCTTCGCGGTCTTGCGAAAGAGCTGAATGTCCTCGGTGATCCACGGAGAGACGTAAGGGTGGGTGGTCTGCTGCGGTCTGGCCATGTGTTTTATTGTACTTATGTTCTAGAGCCGCGTATATCGGCGCTTCCGCCGCCGGCATCCTGTAGAATGGTTACATCACGCGAATGGTTCGTACTGCCCCCCTGGCGCTGCTTCTAACGCTCCCCCTGCTGCTGTCACTCACAGCCTGCAAGCGCGCCATATCGGACAACGTAGCCGCCACTGTGAATGAGCGCACAATTACCTATGGAGACCTGGACAAGCAATTCCAGGCCCAGTTCACTGCCTCGGCGGAGCGCCCCAGCGACGATCAGATGGTGATCCAAAAGCTGGAGGTGCTCAGAACGCTGATCGACAACGAGATCATGCTGCAGCGTGCCGAAAAGCTGGGTTTGATGGCTACTGACGCGGATGTCGAGTCCAGGTTCGCGGAGCTCAAAGCGCCTTATACCCAGGAAGAATTCCAGAGACAGCTGGCCGCCCGAAAGATGTCGGCGGACGACATGAAGGCGCAGATCAAGCGGGACTTGAGCGTGACCAAGCTGATCAACAAAGAGATCACCTCGCACATTTCGATCTCCGACAAAGACGTGACCGATTTCTATAACGCCAACAAGAGCAGCTTCAATTTCCCGGAGCCGCAAGTACATCTGGCGCAGATCCTGGTGACGCCCACGCCCGATCCGAACGTCCACAATATCAAGAACGACAAGGCCCAGAACGACGATCAGGCCCGCAAGAAAATCGACATGCTGCTGGCGCGCATGCATCAAGGCGAGGACTTCGGAATGCTGGCGCAGAATTTCTCCGAAGATCCGACTTCGGCGCCGAATGGAGGGGATTTGGGCTTTGTTCCCGATTCGGCGCTCGAAAAGGCTAATCCCGACATCCGCAAAGCCATTCAGGCCGCGTCTCCCGGGCAGATTACGGGAGTGGTGAAGACTCCGGAAGGCTACCGGGTATTTAAGGTTTATTCCAAGGAACCGGCCGGCCAGCGGGAATTGACCGATCCCCGCGTGCAGCAGAACATTCGAGAAACCTTGTTGAATCGCAAGGATCAGCTTTTGCGCGCTGCGTATTACGAGGTGGCACGCGATGAAGCGAAGGTAGCCAACTACCTGGCGATGTCCATCTCGGAAAACAAGAGCAAGAAGTAGCGGGAACCTGGCGGCTAATTGCCGGCGCTCTTGGCTTTCCCATCCGTTTTCGAAGCCGCGGGCGCTTTGCGGACTGCCTCGAAGTAGTGCTGCACGTATTGCTGATAAGCCAGCGGAACCTCGTCCCGGTTGATCTCGCCGCCAGCCTCAACGTGGGAGGCGTTGCGTTCCGAATACTGGGTTTTTAGCTGCTGCTTGCCGGACGCCACTTCCACCATCACCTCTCCGGTAACGTGCTCGGCGCGCTTGCCGATGATCTCGCTGATCTTGCCCATGGCGGCCAGCTGAGCCGCTTCCCGGGCGCTCTTATCGCCATCCTGCTTGCCGATTCCGCTCTTGCCATTTTCGGTGGACCGGTCCGAATTTCGGGCTTCGCTCTTGCCGTCGGCGGCCTGCTGCGAACCGTTCTGCGACTGCTGCTCGCTTTGCGATTGCGAATCGGCGTTCTGTTGGGACTGCTGATCGCCCTGGTTGCCCTTCGAATTGGAATCCTTGTTCTGGCTCTTCTGCTGGGACTGAGAGTTGTTTTGCGCCGAGGAACCACCCTGTTTGCCGTCGCTCTTAGGCTGCACTTTGAGCTTGGCCAGCAGATTGGCCAAAGCGTCTTTCATTTTGTCGGTCAGGCTGGGATTCTCGCCAGAATTCCCCTGAGGATTCGAATTCTTCGCGCTGTCGCTTTGATTTCCGGATTCGGGGTTATTCTCCGGAGACGCCTTTCCGCCGTCCGCGCTCTGTTTATCGGATTGCGAAGGTTGTCCCTTCTCAGACTGATCCATTTGATCCTTGCCCTGGGGCGCGTCGTCTTTTCCGGCGGCTTTGCTCTTGTTCCCCGCCGGATCGGTGCCAGGCTCCGGATTATTCGCGTCGGACTGCTCCGGTGTATCGGTGGCGGAATCGGGCGCCTGCTGATCGAGGTCCGCCGGCTTGGTTTCGCCAGGATCGGGTGCGGCTGCGTTGTCGCGGCGGTCTTCTTCCTCGGTGGGACGCTCGGCGCGGATTCTCTTGGCGGCGGCGATATCGCGCCCTGATCCCAGGAATCCGTCGAAACTTACGTGCACCAGCGAAGATCGCAATTCGAGGCTGTGGTTGATTCCGTATCGCAGGCCGAACATCCCCAGCACCGCGACCGCCAAGGCCGCGTTGATGTAAAACGTGCGCGGAGCGATAAACGGCAGGCCGCGCCGGACGTCGGCCGTGCGGGCCAACTCCTCGGCGATCCGGCTTTGATACTCCACCACTTCGGGAGTTGCGCCGGAGCCGTGAGAATGCTGCTGGAAGAAATACGCGGTGGATAGAGCGTCGCTGAAGTTCAGCCGCGCGTCGAGCGACTGAGCCACTCGATAGCTGGAAAGAAACTTATTGCGGGCGCGATACGCGCCGACGCCCAGGCTGCCTGCAAAGAGAATAACCGGCCAATACCAATTGAGAACCTGGGTTCCCAGCAGGAGCAGCAGAAGGAATCCGCCCAGAGCGAGAGCGGCCGCGAAGGACGCTTCATGGATCAGCAGATTGCGCACTTGCCGACGCCGGCCATGCCGGATCAGGCTCGCAACTCGACCACCGTCGTCCATCTACCAATTATGACACGAGGGTTACGGTTCGGAGCGGACCACGTCCGCGGCGACCTCGGCTTCACACCGGGCTTCGATCCTGACGGGGAAGTTCACCGAGTTCGCGATGAAGCACATCTGGTGGGCCCGATGGTGCAGCGCCTGGGCGTCCTGGATGCGGCTGGAATCTGTGATTTTAAGACGGGGGCTTAGGATTACTTCGCGGAAGTGGCCGGACCCGTCCGGATCGAGGGCCATGGTTCCGGAAGCTTCGTCCGCATAGGAAGTGACCGTAATACCGGCGTCCGCGCACAGGTGCAGCATCCAAAGCATGTGGCAGGCGGATACGGAAGCCACCAGCAATTCTTCCGGGTTATAGCGCGAACGGTCGCCACGGAACGCGGGATCCGACGATCCCAGGATCACCGGCTTCGCGGGACCGGCGATCTCGTGATCTCTTTCGTAGGCGCGATAATCGGACGTGCCTGAGCCGGTGTTTCCGGTCCAGGTGGTTCGAACATTAAAATTGTGTTCGTTGGTCACTGCTAACGGCTGGCGGGCGGAATGATGCTGTTCATACGGGCGTATTCGACGCTCTGGCCGTAGTGATCGAAGGTATGCCAGGCGATTTCCGAAAGCAGCTCGGCTCGCGAAACCTTCTCCTTGCCGAAGGGGGATTGCATGGGTTCCATTAAGTTGGAGTCGGTAAGAGCCCCGACGGCCTTGTGCGCATAGGCCAAAGAATCCTTCAGATACTTCACTACTGCGTCCTTGCCGTGAATGGACGGCGCGCCGTTCTCAGCCTTTCCGGCCACGACGGGGGATTTTTCGCCCAGCGACGCCGCGGAGACTTCGTAAATCACGGTGGCGATGTGGGTCATCTGCTGGGAGAACGTGCGCACGCCTTTGAATTCGCCGCTGGTCGGCGCGAAGTCGTACTTGTCAGCGGGCATCGCTTCGGCGAGCGGTACCACCTCGGCTTCGATCATGCGAAGTTGTCCATCGAATATCTTGGCCATGCCCGGCGAGGACGAACCGGCGGCGAAGAGCGAGACGGAAGCCGCCAAACCGGCTACGACTGTGAGAACTTTTATCATGAAGTTCATTATACGAGGATGGGGGAACTCGCTACCATGTCCCTTTAGTACTTTTTGACGCCGGCTGGGCGTAACTCTCCGTAACAGGAGCGCGAAAATCGCCGTCTCATTCTTGCAACTGCGGCACCGGCAGGATTTTCATTTATGGAGGCAAGCGGCATGCTTATAAACGATTCGAAGGCATCCAGCAGCGGGCATCAGACGCGCTCGCGCGACGGCGTGCTATGGCTGCTGCTTCTGGGGTTGCTTCTGGCTCTGGCTGGCGACGCCCACCAGTTCTTAAAGACCCAGCGCATGGCGCACGATATGGCGCAGATGCAGCAAACCATGCAGAGTCAGTTCGCCGAGCTCCGGGAACTCCAATCCGGCGCGCTGGAGCAGAATGTGCGGCGTTTCGACGAATTGAATAAGCGCTTCGACGGCCTGACGGCTACCACCCGAGCCGAGGTTAGAAGATTGCTAGGCGATGAGTGACCGTCGGGCGGCCGGGATCACCACAGGCTTTTCTGCAAGGCCGAGAACTCGCGGATGATTTCCCGGGCGAGGGGATGCTGTCCGTCGCGCAGCACAAAGTTGCCATCCACGGCGACGTCGCGGATGGCGGTACGTTCCAGCGAAAAGATGATGTGATTCAGAAGCGATGCTTCGCCTGCGCCTGCCAGGGACGCGTCATTGAGATCCACTGTGAAAAAATCGGCTGGGCGTCCGGCTTCGAGCGCGCCGCCGGGCGTGCCGAGACTAGCCGCTCCGGTTTCGGTGGCGCATCGGAACAGGCGCTTGGCCAACGCGTCGGGCTCGGGTCCCGGGGCGAGCACCACGCGTTCCAGGCGGGCCATTCGCAAGTCATATTCCAGTGATCGGGCGTCCTCCAGCGGATTAATTTGAACATTGCTGTCGGAGCCGAAACAGATGCGGACGCCTACACTGAGCAGCCGATCTGCCGGTGACACGCCGTCGCCCAGATTGCGCTCGGTGGTGGGGCAGGCGCACACCAGGCTTTGAGCGCCGGCCAGTGAGGCGACCTCCGAATCGTCAATGTGGATGGCGTGGACGGCGGTGAATCGGGAATCGAGCAGGCCGTGCTCGCGGAGAAGCGCCACCGGACGCAGGCCGTATTCGGCGAGGCAGGCTTCCACCTCCGCGGGCTGCTCGGCCACATGCATATGCACCGGCAGATTGCGGCCGCGAGCGTAGCGGACGATTTCGAGGAGATAATCCAGCGGGACCGCTCGAATGCTATGCGGGGCAACTCCGACGCTGGCGCGCTCCGAAGGGCACAGGCGCGGGAGTTCAGCGAGCAGCGCCTCCGTATCGGCGATGAAGTCCTGGGCGTGCGGGGTTAGGAAGCGGGCTTGTCCGGGATCCGGCGGACGGCCGAAGCCCGCCCGAACGTAAGCGCATCTGAGCAGCGCGATTCGGAGGCCGGTATCTGAGGCGGCGCGGATCACTTGACCCGCCATGGCGTTTCGATCCGCGTAGGGGGCGCCGTCCGGAGCGTGATGGACGTAGTGAAATTCTCCGACGGTGGTGATGCCGCTCAACAGCATTTCGAGAAAGGCCATGCGCGCAGCGTGATACATGTCTTCCGGCGACAGCCGGTTGGCCGCGCGATACATGGCTTCGCGCCAGGTCCAGAAGGTGTCGCGTGAAGCCTCGGTGCGATGCTCGGTCCGGCCGCGAATGACGCGCTGGAAAGCATGCGAGTGAACGTTGACCAGGCCGGGAAGCATGGCGCGGGAGGGGAGACGTTCGGCCTTCGCCAGATCCTCCGGGGCGCTTGAAAATCGCTGGATGCGGCCGCCGGCATCGGCGAACATCGCGACGCCCGAGCGGAATTCGCCATCGACGTAGATAAGATCGGGTAGCCAGCCCTTCATGACTTCTCCGGCGGAAGATTCGATAACGCGCAGTGGATTCCAGCGGCGCGATAAGCTTCGAGCAGCGCGCCCGCGGCCGGGCCATAGACGGGAGCCGCGACCTGGTTCGGCGCAGCACCTTCGACGAGTTCCCGGAAGCTATCGAGGAAAAGCCTGCTTTTGAATACGCCGCCCTGATACGCGATACGGACCTGATCCTCCGCCTGGAACAATTGGGAGCGCACCGCACCCGCGAGAATCTCCAATTCTTCCGCGGCGTCCCGGAGGATCTCGGCCGCTACCGGGTCTCCGGCGATAGCGGCTCGGTCCACTAGCTTTGCGAATTCGGCGATGCGAGGCCGGGAAAACTCGGGCGTGTAAAAGCGATGCATCAGCTCATTGGCACTCGCCGCGCCAGTGGCGTCGAGGAACGCGGATCGCAAGGCCGAGGAGCCCCCGAAACCCCAGCCTTCTTCAAATCGGAGCGCAGCCCGCAGCGCTTGCCTAACGATGTGGAACGCGCCGCCTTCGTCTCCGAAGAGATAGCCCCATCCGCCCGCGCGCGCGGTTTGGCCTAGAGCATTGCGCCCGAACGCGATGGATCCGGTCCCGGCAATCACGATGATTCCGGGTTCGCCGGCCAGCGCGCCAGAGAGAGCGATAAGCGCGTCATCGGTAACCACGGTGCGGTCGCTCCGAAGAAGTGATACGAGCGCTTCCTTGTCCCCGGGCCCGCCGCTGAATCCCAAGCAGGCGGACGCGAAGCGAACGGCAGCGCAGTCGAGCCCGGCGTGCGCGCAGGCGGATTCCAAGCACTCGCGCATGGCCCGAACAAATTTCACGCGGCCCTCACTCGCCTGGACATGATTGGACGGCCCAGCGCGGCCCTTTCCAACGACACGTCCGGCCTCGTCGCCGATTAGCGCAACGGTGCTGGATTGTCCTCCATCCACTCCCAGAAAATACCCGTTCATAACCCGCTACTGGATGTAAAACAGGCGCTTGTTCTTCCACTCGCCCACTTGCGTCATCCCCCATAGATTGGCATAGACGCGGAAGTCCTCCGCTCGGGGGTCGTTGTCGTCGATCAACACATAGCGCACCCCGCGCGCTTTGAGCTCATAAGCAGCCGCCAGACGCAAGCTGGCCCGGATGGGCTGCGCGGTTTCCACGGGACGATTGGAAACGGTGATCCAATGGCCATCCGGTTGTAAGCCGTCCAGCTTGATTTTTGTTTTGGCGGAGTCGGCGGACGATTCCACCGCCACCGAGTCGATGTTTTCCAGGCGTCCGAAATCGACCTCGATGTACATGCCGGGCCGGGCCTCCTGCCAGCTCCTCCAGCGGGTAGCGGGGCTGTTGTCGAAGGCCAGCTGGACGTCCCACGGGTTGGGGCTCGCGGTGAGGCTCCAGCCGCGCGCGCGGGGAAGCTCCCGGCTGGCTAGAAACACGCGCAGCTCGGAGACCGACCACTGCTGGTCCGGCACGTTCTCGGTCTGAATCACGCGCAGCTTGCGAAACCCATGCGCCGGGAATTGAAATTTGAGAAGGCGCGTGGGAGGGTAGTCGCCAAACAGAGGCGTCCAAAGAATGTCGGCCAGGACTTCGTTGTCGGCCGCCAGATAGCTGACCAGAATCTGGCGCGTCGTGTACGACGATGCCGGCGCGTAGAACGAAAAAACGCGGCCGCCCGGCGGGACCAGACGCTCCATCATCCGGTCCACGCTGTACTCGGGACTTTCGCGGCTTAGATAGGTATCTTCCGGTATGATTCTCAGCGCGGCCTTGGGCGACACTTTGTACAAGATCCAGTTGCCGTCCGACACCGCGTAGTGTTTATAGACCGGCGGCATGGAAGCGATGATATGCGCGCCGGTTACGAGCAGCAGCAGCCACGGAACATCCGCCAATGCCAATGCGAGCGCCAGCGAGATGAACGGGACCACGGGAATCAGGAAGCGCGCGCCAACGTTGCCGAAATAAGGAAGCGCTAAGATGGCCGCAGCCAGCCACAACCGGCGGCCGGCGGAAAAGCGCAGCGCGAGGAGCGCCAGCGGCGTCAGCAAGAAGAGCGGTCCGAAAAAGCCCGAGACGTGATCGCCCTCCACGGTGAGCTGTAGCGGAAGCTCGGAGTAGCTAGTGAGCTGATAAGTGCGCAGGTACTGACGCCAGCTCTCTTCCTGGGAAATGTGGACATATGGGTTCGGGAAGATGCGGTTCGCGAACGGCGAAATGGGGTTGTCCACTTCGATCCAGTTCTTGACCATCCACGGAACAATGAATACGGCCGCGAGCGCGCAGACCGCCAGGGCCGGTTTCAGCACTGGCTTGCGGGCCTTCCAAAGTTTCCAGACGATGAAACCGAGAGCGTAGGGGACGGCCAGCCCGCCGGTATATTTCACCGCGTATGCGAAGCCCGCCAGAATCCCGATGGGCACGAGCAATCTAACATTCCGATTTTCATCCCAAACCTGCAACAGATAGAAGACGGCGAAGATCACCGCGGCCTCGGCGACATCGATGTAGGCCACCGATCCATCCAAGGCCACCAGCGGCGACAGAGCGGTAAAGAGCGCGCCCGCCGCGCCCACCTCGGGATGCCCGATCCGCGCGCCGTAGCACAGCATCAGCAGAGCCAGCGCGATCCAGAACGTGAAGTGCACCAGGGCCGCGGCCGAATGCCTTCCGAATTCGAAAGCGAACAGAAACAACATCTCGATGCCTTGCGAGAAGTTGTCGTACATGTTGGTGGTGATGAGACTGAATCCATGCGCGGCGCGGTATTTCGCGACCACTCCGAGATGGTAGGCCAGGCCATCCGGGCTCATTTCCGGGGACATCGCGTGGATGAGATAGAACAGCGCGAAAACAACGAAGGTAACGCCGAAGATCCAGCGCCAGATCGGGGGAAGCGTGGGGCCACGCAGCGGAGGAAGAGCCTGGCTCTTATGGGCGCGCGAATAAAACGCGTATCCGATGATCGCGATTCCCAGCGCCAGAAAGAGGCCCGGGCGCGCCATCTGTACTGCGCATAGCACGAATACCAGGGCGCTAAGACACGCCGATCCCGTGATGAAGGCAATCAGGCGTTCTTCCAGGGCGTAAAGCTGGAGCGAAAGACGCCGCAGCAAACTGGCTCCGAGCGCCCAGGCGGTGACGACGGTGAACGCCGCGCCGAATACAACCGAGAGCAACGCCAGAATCACTGAGTGAACCCGATGCGGGAAAGAATGATTCCGAATTTCGCGCCATCGTGGGGCGCGACGTACAATTTGTCCACCTTCACGGTGATGGTGGACTCGACGTCGGTGGCCAGCCAGTCAGGTGGAACCGGCTTCTCGAAGTGCTTGGCGCCGGGGCTGGCATAGCGGACGGTGTCGAGCGTTTTGCCGTTCACCAGGAAAGTGAGATCCAAAGGACCGGTCTGCTTGAACGCTTCGTCCCACAGCGAGAAGTCGGCGATAAACTTGACGTGGTCGGTGGTAAACACCAAAACTTTGAGGGTCGGCTCGGCCTTGGTCCAGCGCCACGCGCTTCCGGTATTTTCGTAGACGTCCTTGACGATGTGAGGCGCAATGTCCTCGTCGCCCATGTCGATGATCATGTTGCCGGCGATGGGGTTGACGCCTGCCATTGGCCGGCGCTGTTCGGGGACCGGGTAACTTTCTGGAGCCCGATCGCAGGCGCACAATGCCAGCAGAGCGATGACTGCCACGGGTCGAATCAACATATCATTATGACAGCGTGTGGCCTCTGTGAGTTGTCACGCTTAGCTGGGCAGATCAGCCTGGAAAGCTTGACACGCGTGCCTATAATTGGGGCAGAAATCGCTTTGAAGGAGTAACTAATTATGGCGGGCACTGTGGTGAAAATTCCGATCACGAACGTGTATATGGGTGGTGACTACACCGGAACCATTGCGGTCGGATCCGAGCGCAAGACGGCCAACGTGATTCTGGACACGGGCAGCAGCACGCTGGCGCTGGATGGAAAATTCTACGATCCGGAACAGGATCCGGATGCCGCGAAAACGCGCATCGCGCAGGAAGTGGTGTACGGCAGCGGGCAGTGGATCGGCGCCGTGGTGCTCACCGACATCGGGATCGGAAGTGAATCCGAACCGACGGTGCTGAAGAAAGTGAACACGGCTGTGGCTTATCTCGAATCCCAGGACATGTTCGGGGAAGCGAACGGAATCCTGGGCCTGGCCTATACCAGGCTGAACAACGCTTTCAGCATGCCGGATCTCACCTGGCCGCCGCAGTACAAATACAACCAGATTCAGAACGGTAAGGTCACGTATCTGGATCCTTATTTTTCGCAGCTGGAAGAAGCCGGGGTGGTGGCGAATAAGTTCGCGTTTTATACGCAGCGATCCATGATCAGCAACGCGACGGCGGACCCGGTGAGCGATCCGCTGAACAGCGGATACATGATTCTGGGCGGCGGCGAAGAGAGCACGGACCTGTATTCGGGAACATTTCAGAGCGCGCGGATCCTGGACGATGAGTATTACAACACCAATCTCAAGGCAATTATCGTAGGGTCGAGCGATCCGGTCGCCGTTCCGCCTCCCACGAAAGGCAGCGGCCTGACGTCCAATTCGATTGTGGACAGCGGCACCAACAGCTTGATGCTGGATCAGCAACTATTCAACACGGTGGTGGAGCGCTTTTCGAAGGGCTACTCCCGCGATCTGGTGCACGCGATGCGCAGCGGCTATCTTTCGATGAACAATCTGAAGCTTTCGCTCTGGCCGGATCTGACCTTTGTTCTGGAAGGCGACGCCGGGGATGTCCGGCTTACGGTGAAGCCCGAAAACTATTGGCAGATAAACGCGCCGGAGCGCGGACAAGCCACCGCGCCGTTCTTCGGAGACAATGGGCAACTGGGCGGGCAATCCATCCTGGGCCTGCCGCTGATGAACGGCTATTTCAGCATCTTTGACCGCTCGGTGGATAAGGGGCTCGGCGCGATCAAGTTCGCGGTCCGAAAGTAAATTATTTGAGCGGCAGCGTGCTCTCGGGGTCCGGGCGGAAGATCAGATATTTTAGATCACCGTCCTGGCTGCTGAACCAGTGTGGCGTGTTCCCGGGAATGATGACGACGTCGCCGGTGGTAACGTTCCGGCTTACTCCGCCCTCGATGCGCGAGCTTTGAAACGTCGTGCCGCCGGCCCGCAACGGATGCGGATCGGGCAGCGTTCCGCCCGTCACCAGCGTGGCGTTCCCGGAGAGGATGTAGTAAATCTCGGTGACCTTGGTGTGGTGAACGTTGGCCTCCTGGTGGATGGTCTTAGGCCGGAACACGCCGTAAACGCCCACATGGTAACCGCCGACATCCACGATGCGAATGGGTTTGTCGCTCACCACATTCGGCGGCAGCGCGTTAATGAAATTCTGAATGTCCGAGTGGGAAACATCCGTGGCGGGAATCGGTGGGGTCTCGGCCAAGGTCGACAGTGCCAGCAGCAGGACCAAAGCGCCGAGCGTTGTTTTCAACATATGTTCACCTCCGGCCTGACAGTCTATCACTGGCCGACCGGCTGCTCTAGCAAGCTGGAAGCATGCCCTAGTGGAATTGCAAACTATTGACCAGACATGTGGGACATGTTTTTAGCTTGTCCCCTTGCGGCTCGCAAAAGGGTTTCAGCACCGTCCTAGGACGGGTCTCGGACGTAGCTTGCCAATCGGCGCGCGCGCTCGAACTGGAGGCGCATGCGTTCGGGCTCCAGAGCGCCGCAAAAACCTTCCAGCGTCGCGATGTAATCGCGCAGAGCTTCGAGGATCGGGCCGCGATTGGTGGCTAATATATCGCCCCAGATATCGAACGAGCTAAGCGCCAGGCGGGTGCTGTCGGCCAATGCAGGGCCGAAGATGCCGGATTTCGGCTCGGAGCGGCCGTCCAGCATGGCTCCCAGGCCAGTGGCGAGAAGCTGGGGCAGGTGGGATGTGTAAGCCACAACGTGATCGTGCTGCTGGGCGTCGAAACTGAGAGGCAGGGCGCCGATCTTGCGGATCCAGCCCACAAACTCGCGCGCTCGAGGGGTATCGAGTTCGGCTTGGGACACGGGAGTCAGCACGTACGGTCGATCGCGGAACAGGTCGGCCTCGGCCGCCTCGACGCCCCGGCGCTCGCGTCCCGCCATGGGGTGCCCGCCCAGAAACTGGCAGCGCTTCAGCGTAGCCGCCGCGCGTTCCACGATGGCGGCCTTGGTGCTGCCTGCGTCGGTTACCAGAGCATCAGGACGAAGCCAGGCATTCAGCTCAGGTAAGCATTCAATGATACGGAGAATGGGCTGTGACAGGTAGATCAGATCCGCGGATTCGGCCGCTTCCTCGAGTGTCGCGCCGGCATCGACGACGTTCAGCGCGCGGGCGCGCTCGATAGTTTCCGGCGAGCTGACGCCCAGGATCCTGCCGGAGAATCCCGCTTTTCGAAGCGCCAGCGCGAAGGAGCCGCCGATCAGGCCGACTCCGAAGATGGCAACGGACTGGATGGGAGAATCCACGGCTAAACCGTCCGCCCAACCGCACGGGCCAGGTTTTGCAACTGCTCCATCAGCTCGGTGAATTGCGAGAGCTTTAGTGACTGTGCTCCGTCGCTCAAAGCGTGATCGGGATCGTTGTGAACTTCCACCAGCAGTCCGTCGGCCCCGGCAGCCACTGCCGCGCGCGCCATCGGAAGTACTTTATCGCGCCGTCCGGTGCCATGCGACGGATCCGCCACGATGGGCAGATGCGAGAGCGCTTTCACTACGGGAATTGCGGAAATATCCATGGTGTTGCGCGTGGCGTTTTCAAAAGTCCGGATGCCACGCTCGCACAGAATGACCTCATAATTGCCGCCCGAGAGAATATATTCGGCGCTGAGCAGCAGCTCTTCGATGGTCGCTGAGATCCCGCGCTTCAGGAGAATCGGTTTACGAATCAGCCCCAGCTCGCGCAGCAGGTTGAAATTCTGCATATTGCGCGCTCCCACCTGCAAGATGTCGGAATAGGTGGAAAGCAAGGGAATCTGGGTCTGGTCCATCACTTCGCTGACCACGAGAAGATGGTTGCGGTCCGCCGCCTCGCGAAGCATGCGCAGGCCCTCTTCGCCCATGCCTTGGAAGCTATATGGCGAACTGCGCGGCTTGAATGCGCCGCCGCGGATGATCTTCGCGCCGTCGTCCGCCACCGATTTCGCGATCTTCTCGATCTGGTCGCGGTTCTCGACGCTGCACGGACCCGCCATCACGATCACGGCGTTGCCGCCGATCTCGACGCCGTTCAGTTTCACGATCGTCCCGCCGGGATTGAAGTTGCGGCTGGCTAGTTTATAAGGCGAAACGATGCGATGGCATTCCTTGACGCCTTCCATCACTTCGAACTCCACGGGATCGACGTCGCCCACCGGACCCACGCCGCCGAGGACGGTGTGCATTACGCCCGAGGATCGATGGACGATAAAGCCCATGGACACAAGACGATCGATCACTTTCTGAATTTGGGACTCCTCGGCCCCTTCCTGCATCACAACCAGCATCTATTTTTGACCCGAGCTTTCAATATAGCGTGGCGGGAGTGAATTGGTGCGTTCGGGCTTTGCGGACAGGGCCGGCGCGCTCGCGATGAGGTAGTGAACGGCTAGAGCGACGTTACTTCTCTTTCGATGGCTTATAGTCGATGAACAGCTCCGGAAACTGCTCCTTGAGCGCGGCGATCTTCGGACGATCGCAGACTTGAATATATGGGTTGTCGGGGTGGAAGTACGCGTAGTCTTGATGGTAACCCTCCGCGCGATAGAACCCCTTGAGCGGAGTGACCTCGGTCACGATCTTGCGCGGAAATACCTTCTGCGCCTCAAGCTGCGCGATATACGACCGCGCCTCCCGCGCCTGATCTTCGTTCGAGTAAAAGATCACCGACCGGTACGATGTGCCGATATCGGGGCCCTGCCGGTTCAATTGCGTCGGGTCGTGTGCGACGGAGAAGTAAATCCGCAATAACTGGCCATACGTAATCCGGGCGGGATCATAGGCCACTTCGACAGACTCGGCGTGGCCGGTGGTTTCGGTGAGGACCTGATCATAGGTCGCTGTCTTTGCCGATCCCCCGGCGTAGCCAGCCGTGGTGGACAGCACGCCCTTTACGCGTTGAAACACCGACTGCACGCCCCAGAAGCACCCTCCGGCGAAGACGGCGGTTTCGCGGCCGGGCTGCCTGGCAAGCGATACATCCGTGGATGGCGGCGGAATGGGCGGATTCGGAGCGGCGAGAACGCTGGAAGCCGCGAACAGAAATCCGGCAGCTAGGTGGCGCGCAACAATTGAAGAAACCATGTGTACTCCTCAACTCAACGATACCGCCGAGCGAGCCGCCCCGTGTCGATCGGGTCGTTATTTGACCGGTCCGCCGTCGGTCTGCGGTGAACCGGCGAAGACTTTTGTCCCGTCAGGCAGCGTGACGCTGCGGGCGTTGCCTATGTTGCTGCCGTCTTTGGCGGCAAAACCTTCCACGGTGATCTGGTCTCCCGGTTTCAATGCAGTCCGCCGCCAGCCCTGGCGAATAAGCGTGTTGGGGCTGCCCATCTCGAATCCCCAGCTGGTGACTTTACCGTCGTCGGCCTTCACGTCCACGTGAAGCCAGACATGCGGATTGGTCCACTCCAGGCTGGTAACCGTTCCTGACATTTTGAGGCGTTTGTTCGAGTCGAATTCGGCGGTGAAGGCGTGATGCGCCAGCGCGGGTGTCATTGTAAAAAGCAAAGCGGTGAGCAGCGGCGTCCTTTTCATTTGCCCACCAAGTGCTGCACGTCCTGGTTGTTCTCGGTGCAGACGTATTGGCCGACCTCTTCGTCCGGGCCCGCGAGTTCCGTTGCCTTCTTGACGATCCATGGCGTCTTGAAGGCGCCCGGGTCCTCTATCGTAAACTCCACTTCCAGGTGCCCCAAATCTTTTCGCCGGTAGCGTTCGACGACATGCAGCTTGTCTGTGTGAGGACGCCCCCCATCCAGCCACGTTTTATCGTTGAAACCCACGGTGTCCACCACCAGCGTGTCGCCTTCCCATTGACCCACCGAATGCCCCACGAAAGGGGCCAGCGGCTCTTCCGGATGTTTGCGGCCGTCCAGGTAGATCTGGCGGGGCAGATCTTGCTCATAGATCAACGCCAATACCGCTGGGTTCTGCATGATCCGGAACGGCAGCAAGCTTGGGATGGTCATGATTCCCGAGGGCAGGCAGAACGACGTAGGGATGTCCTTGAAATTTTCCGCAATCCGCTTCTTGGTCAGCTCCTCGGCCCAGGGAAGGAGCTCCGGCTTACCAACATCGAGATCGCGCAGAGGATGCCATACGCCCGAAAAGTCCGGTTTCCCGTCCGGTGTGCGCGGAGTGGGTCCGGCGGAGGTGCTGTGCGCCTCATAAACGCTGGCGAAGAATGTTCGATCTTCTCCCAGAGCTCCGAGCGAGATAAAATCCTCCAGGCGGGCGTCGAGATGCACGCTTTCTCCGGCCTGAACCGCCACTTTATCTTTCGCAAATCGCTGCAACCCGGGCGAAGCGATCTCGATGTGATATGTGCCCGCGGGCAGCTGAGGGAGCGCATAAGCGCCGGAGGCCGTGCTCTTGGCCTGGTACTGGACGCCGGCCTCGTTCTTGGCTTCCACCGCGGCGCCGGAAACGGCTTTGCCGTCCATATCGGTTACAGTTCCGCTGACGGTGCCCAGCGTGCTTTGCCCCAATGCCGCGAACGCCAGCAACACAAAGCAGCCTACGCCATTTAGCAAACGCATACTATTGCGTTCTCCTGTCTGTCTAGGAGTGATGCAGAAGTCTACCACAAACGAACGTTGGAATTCCCGGAAACGGACACTGATTGTAGGTACCGCGAGAGAGCGTCCTTTGTTTGTAAAACCATAGCCGGGGCAATGTATTTGCCTAACAGCAGCTACTAGACTGGGATAAGAAAGGTAACGGCATGATCGAAAGCATTCGGTCTTTCCTCGGCGACTTGAAGGTCGGCGCCCGTTCCCTGGCCCGCGCCAAGGGCCTCACGGTCGCAGTAGTTCTGACCCTGGCTATCGGAATCGGAGCCAACGCCGCAATGTTCAGCCTGGTGCGCGCCGTACTTCTGCGCCCGCTGGTGAATCGCGACGAAAACCAGCTCATCTACATTCGCCAGAGCGCGCCAGGCATCGGAGACCCGAACTCGACCTTCTCGGTGCCTGAGATCGGGGACTTACGCTCGCGCGTGAAAACGCTCAGCTCGTTCGGCGATTTCTCCGTTATCGGCTTCACCATGGTGGGTCTCGGAGAGCCGCGCTCGGTTCAGGCGGGCGTGGTGGGAGGGTCGTATTTCCAGGTGATGGGGCTGCGCCCGGTGCTGGGCCGTCTGCTGGATGAGCACGATGACGGACCGAAGGCCGCGGGCGCGGTGGTATTGACCTACCGATTCTGGTCGACCACGCTGCATAGCGATCCATCCGTGCTCGGCAAAACCGTCCGGCTGGATTCCTTCGTGGATGCGCGACCGGCCACGGTGGTCGGCGTTTTGGAGCCGTGTGTTCCGTATCCCCAGGACACCGAAATCATCGCCAACATTGTGACTAGCGAGCATCATCTTTCAGCGACCATGGTTACCGGCCGCATACACCGGATGACCGAATTATTCGCCCGCCTGGCGCCCGGGGCGGATCTCGAAGCGGCGCGTGCGGAGTTGCGTACCGCGTACGACACGATGAAGCGGGAGCATCCGGAAGCCTATCCGGCCAAGGCCGACTACCAGATCAGCGCGGTGCGGCTGCGCGACGAGCTGACGTCCAAAGCGCGAACTATACTGCTGGTGCTGATGGCGGCATCGTTGCTGGTTTTCGTCATCGCCTGCTCGAACGTCGCGAACCTGATTCTGGCGCGCACCGTGCGCCGTGAAAGCGAACTCGGGATCCGCGCGGCGCTGGGCGCTAGCACTGGGGCATTGCGGCGCACGCTGTTGGCCGAGAGCCTGCTGCTGTGCGTCGGGGGCGCAGCCGTCGGCATGCTGATCGCTAGTCCGTTAGTGGCCGTGCTGGCCCGCTACGCCTCCCGTTATTCCGTCCGCGCCCTGGACCTCACGGTGGATTCGAGCATGCTCTGGGTGGGAGCAGGACTGGCCGTGGTTGCCGCTGCGCTGCTGGCTTTCGTACCGCGCCTGCCCTCTTCGGGCGGCGCCCAGGGATTCGCGCTGGCCAGCGGGAGCGCGCGCGTCACCGGAGTCGCGAACCGGAAATTGAGGGCCTTCGCTGTGATTCAGATCGCCGCCTCGTTCGTGCTGGTCGCGTCGGCCGGCTCATTCGTGAAAACGTTGCTGGCGCTGGAGGCCGCGCAGACGCCTTTCGATACGCAGCATGTGCTGGCAGTGGATGTGCCGGTGATGCACAACGGAAAAACACTCGGCCAGATCGTAGATTACTACCGGCAGGCGACACGGCGAATCCGCGAGCTGCCCGGCGTTGAGAACGTGGCGGTGGGCACCACCGTTCCGTGGCGCGACGACGGCAATTTTGGGCTCGAAGTTGGGGTGGATGGGCACGTTCCGGCCGACGCCGAGGAACATCACCGCGCGCGGATTCGGATCATCACGCCCGGATTTTTCGCAACCCTCGGGCTGCCTATCCTCGAAGGCCGTGATTTCAACGAGGCCGACCGCAGCGGTGGCGAGCTGGTCGCAATTGTAAGCCAGACCATGGCGCAGCGGTTGTTCCCGCATGGCGCGCTGAACCATCATGTGATGTGGACCGACCCGATTCTGAAGGTGATCCCCGGGATGACCGTCGCGCCGCAGCGCATCATCGGCGTGGTGGCGGACATGGACGACGTGCACGTTGTGCCCAGACCGGCCGTGAGCGTTTATCTGCCTTTCGATCAGGCGGCCCTCATGGGAGGCGGGCGGCTGTTCGTTCACACGGGCTCCAATCCGTACGCGCTGGTGACGCCGATCACGCGCATTCTGCGCAATATGTCCTCCGATCAGCCGGTGGAGCGCGCGGCCACGCTGAACGATGTCCGCGCGACGGTGCTCTCATCGGACCGGCTAAATGTGGTGGTGTTCAGCGTTTTCGCCGGCGTCGCGCTGCTCATCGCGGTGGTGGGCGTAGCGGGCGTGCTGGCATTTTCCGTTAGTGGACGCACGCGAGAGTTCGGCATCCGCCTGGCGATCGGATCCCAGCCGCGGAATCTGTTGATACGCGTGATCGCGGAAGGCGCGGCCATGGCTATAGGCGGACTCGCTGTGGGGTTAGCCTGCGGGTTCGGGCTGGCGCAACTGGCGGGCACTCTCTTCGGAGATCTGAAGACGCCGGATGTGTTGCCGGTTGCCGCGTCGGGTCTGGTGCTGCTGATTGCCGCCGTCACCGCGTCCGTCATCCCGGCTGCGCGGGCAGCCCGGGTGGATGTGATGCAGGCGCTCCGAACAGAGTAGAAACCAAACTGTAACAAATCCCCAAACCGCGATACCCTGGGAGTAATGTCTCGAAAGCTCAGGCTGATTGAACCGCTAGCGGTGTTCGCGGCCATCATGGCGTACATCTGGCTGATGCGTTTTGCCCACCCGTGGCTGGTGGTTCCAATCCTTTGCATCGTGGCGTTCTCGCATTTTGCACGAGACGAGCGCGCACGCTCGCTCGGGTTTCGAGCCGCCCAACTGCGCGAATGCGTGCGAAAATTTGGACCGGTCCTGGCGGCGCTCGTGGTCGTTACAGTCGCCGGCGGCTGGTGGCTGGGAACGATCCGTCCTATCGGCCTGGAGGGAGCCGCGTTGGGCTTGGCTCTTTATCTGCCTTGGGGATTGTTCCAGCAATATCTGCTAAACGGCTATTTCCTGAAGCGATTCGATACGGCGCTCCCGCCGCTTGCTTCCGACGCGACGGCTGCCGTGCTTTTTTCAGCCGTGCATTGTCCCAATTTGTTTCTTATGTTGTTAACACCGGTGGCCGGCTACGCTTCGATTCAAATCTACCGCCGTTATCAAAATCTCTATTTTCTCGGAATGGCGCACGCCACGATCGGCATTTTGCTTTTCATGGTGTTTCCGGATACGGTGATCCATCATCTGAATATCGGGCCGGCGCGGTGAGCGTGCTGGAGGAAACCTGCACGTGTTGCTTCCGAAGCGGTCAGGCTTCGTCGGGCTGAAAAAGGGTGGGACCGTGATGAGCGGCCGTGCTTGCTGGAAGTCCAGCCGGGGAGGCGTCATTGGGCCGACACGAACTGTCTTTTCCGCGTTCCAGATTCGACAGTTCGACATCACAGGGTCGTCCTCTGAGTGCTTAAATGCTTTTGCTTCAGCAGAAAAGGCGTGAGGCCAAGTTGGCGCGTTGCATGCGCCACACCGGAGGGTTAAAAAGTAGGGACCATAAACCTAACAAAAGAGGTGTGCTCAATGCAATGCAAGAGGACGGCGATGATTGCGGCGATTACGGTGGTGCTCACCATCATGGGCGGCTGGGCCATTGCCGCGCAGGACAAGTACACGGTGAAAGTCCCGAATGGGCTATCGTTCGGTGACTTCCGGGGGTACGAAGACTGGCAGGCTGTCGGCCCGAGCCACACCGACGCCACCAACATCATGCGGCTCATTGTTGCGAATCCCGTCATGATCACCGCGTACAAAGCGGGTGTTCCCGGCAATGGCAAGCCGTTCCCCGAAGGCTCCAAGATCGCGAAGATTGAGTGGCGACCCAAGAAGATCACTACTCCACCGTTTTCCGCGAGCGGTCCCGACACGGTGCCGGGCGACCTTTTCGCGGTCGAGGTAATCGAGAAGGACACCAAGCGATTCCCGGACACGCACGGCTGGGGCTACGCCACGTTCGAGTACGACACTGCTTCCAAAACGTTCACGCCGGCCACCGAGGCCAGCAAGCCACCGCAAGGGCACGACGCAAAGTGCGGCGCCGCATGCCACAACCTCACGCCGGCAACGGATTACATTTTCACGCCATACGCCAAAAGATGAACCCCAATAGGGTTCTCTCCACGAGGAAATCTCGGTAACTTTCGATCCGGTTCCGTCATCTTAAATCGAGTTGCCTAGCGGCCAATGCTTTTCAAGGAGATTTTGTATGTCACATCATTTCGATACCAAACTGGCGAGGGAAGATCCGAGCCTCAACCTCTGCGACTTTTATTTATTTGACGCCCCCTCGGGCAAGACGGTGATGGCTATGACCGTGAATCCGGATGTGGGATTATCGGCTGCGGACACGCTTCATCCAGAAGGGCTCTACGCGTTCCGGTTCGACCTGGACGGAGATGGGATGGAAGAGGTTACGTTCAAGTTCAGGTTTGGTGAACCACGACACGGAGACGGCAGTGAGCATACTCACATTCAGTCGTTTGTGGTGCGGAAGGCGACGGGTGACGATGCTCTTCGTGGTGACGCAGGAGAGAGTCTGGTTGAGGGTGAAACCGGTTCGGTGGCGACTAATTCGGATCTGCGCGCGTATGTCGGGATTGCTCCAGACGTATTTGCGGCGAATGCTGGATTCCGCACATTTATGACTGCTTTCTATAAGGACCAGCGCTATGACGGGGACGCCTTTCTCGATCAGCAGAATCCCTTTGCGAGGCGGAACGTTACAGCGATTGTGCTGGAAGTGCCGAGCGAACTGATTGGTAAGGGAAAAATCAACGCATGGACGACGATCTCCCTCTTGGGCCATGCGCCGGAGGTACAAGTCTCGCGTTGGGGCTTGCCCATGGTTACGCATATCTTCCTGAACGACCCGAGCGATCAAGAGGTGAAAGAACAATTCAATGCGTCGGTTCCGTCTGAAGATCCAGAGCGCTTCGGGAAGTCGATCGCGGATTTTGCGGAGAAGATGACGACCTATGCCCATTCGGCGGCGGACCCGGGTGGACACGGGAAGCTGATCGCTCGACGGCTTTGTCCCGACACGTTGCCTTACGAGCTTGGAACGTCCGCCGCATTTGAGGTGGCCAGCTTCAATGGACGCGCGCTCGCCGACGATGTGCTGGATGTGATGTTGACGCTGGCGGCCAACACGCTAATCGTCGATGGACTGGCTCCCGACCGCGGGCGCATTCGCAAGGATTTCCCGTATTATGGAGCGCCATATACGGCGGAGGAGCAGGCCGGGATGACGCCGTTGGTGCGCCCGGCTAAGAAGTCCGCGGGAAGCGATGCTTGAGAATGAAGTTGGGAATAGGAGTCGGCAATGAGCACGAAAGAAGTAAGCAAAAACGAAGAGACGAAAAGTACGAGCGTTATAGATCTGGATATGAAGCTTGAGGTGGTGGTCATCCCCGTTTCCGACGTCGACCGCGCGAAACAGTTCTACTCAAGGCTCGGATGGCGGCTGGATGCCGACCGCGCCGCCGGTGACAACTTCCGCCTGGTACAGTTCACGCCTCCCGGCTCCGGCAGCTCAATCCAATTTGGCGTAAACCTCACGCCGGCTGCACCTGGTTCGGCACAGGCAATGCTCCTCGCCGTCTCCGACATCGAGGCGGCGCGCAGCGAACTCATCGCGCGCGGCGTCGATGCGAGCCCGGTGTTTCACTGTGAGACCGGAGCGGCTTGCAGGTTTTCCGGCATCGGCGCGCGAGTGACCGGGCCGCACCCCGAGCGTCTCAGCTACTATTCGTTTGTTTCTTTCAGCGATCCGGACGGCAACGGCTGGTTGCTACAGGAAGTGACGAAGCGGCTGGCTGGGCGCGTCGCAGGCAACACAACGTATGCATCGGCGCACGACCTTGCCCAGGCGATGATTCGCGCTTCGAAGGCCCATGAGCAGCACGAGAAAAGGACCGGGCGACCCGACGCGAACTGGCCGGATTGGTACGCCGAGTATATGCTGCGCGAGCAATCAGGCGAAGAGCTGCCGCAATAAACGGAGAGTTCCCTGGGTCCGCTGATCTAACGGTGGAGCGAGGCAAAAGTCATGGTTGGAAACTCAGAAATCCGAGGCCGAGCCTGGTTAGTCTCGCCTCCAACTTTCGGCCTTCGAGGATTCTCCGCCCTTACTTCGCGACCAGCGATTGAATCGCTTCGAGCTCTTTTCCCGCTTCAGACAGCTTGCCTTGCGACACCAGCTCGCGGTAGCGATCCAGGTGACGGCGGATTTCGACGATGCGGGCGTCCGGCGTGGTATTGGCTGGCGGCGGACCTCCGGCGGGCGCGGCTGTCGCAGGGTTGGCGGCCTGCTGGCCCGCGGCTTGCGGCGCGGGGACATTTTCCCCAGCCAACTGCGCCAGCGCTTCCTCATAGGTGTCCGAATACACCAGATTGTTGCCCATCGCCAGCGCGACCTTCTTCAATTGCGGCATCTTGGCCTGCGATGCCTGGATGTAGATCGGCTCCACATACAGGAACGTGTGGCCGATCGGCAGCACCAGCATCTGGCCGCGCAGCACCTGCGAGCCTTGCTGATTCCACAACGTCAGATCCTTCGAGATATTCTGATCCTGATTGATTCGGGCCTCGATTTGCATCGGGCCCAAAACGATCTCCTGCTTCGATAGCAGCAAGACCACCTTCTCGCCCAGGTGTTCGCCGTCGCAGCGCGCCATCATCAGTCCGATCAGGTTATCGCGATTGCGCGGCGTGAACGGAATCATCAGCAGGAATTCCGGCTTGGTCTCACCTGGCAGAGTAGCCACCACGTAAGTGGGCGTCACCGGTCCGGGCTGGCTGCCCTGCTGAGTAGTGAATTTGGCGGCGTCCCAGGCGTCCGATTTGTTGTAGAACGTCCCCGGATCGCGCATGTGGAACAGCCGGTAGATGTCGGCCTGCGCGGCGAAAATCACTTCCGGATAGCGCACGTGCTTGCGAAGATCGGCGGGCATGGAAGAAGCCGGCTCGAAAAGAGCTGGAAACAGTTTCTCGTAGGCCTGCAGCAGCGGATCGTCCGGATCGAATGCGTACAGATGCACGGTGCCGTCGTAGGCATCGATGGTGGCTTTCACCGAATTGCGGATATAGTTGATCGGCCCAATGCCTTCCAGCTCCACGCTGCGCGAGTAGGGATGGACGCGCGACGTCATGTAGCCGTCGATCATCCAAACCAGACGCCCATCGTCGGTCAGGACGATGTAGGGGTCGGGATCCCACACCAGGAAGTTCGCTAGGGTGTTCACTCTTTGGGTGACGTTGCGCCGCAGCATCATGCGGCTCTCGGGCGTCAGGTATCCGGTGAGCAGAATATTCCAATCGCTTTCCGAGGCCGCCGCGGCCAGGCGCAGCGGGATGGACGAAATCGGAAAACCACCTTTGCCGTCGTAGCGATTTTCCACGTTATGCTCGCCGGCCGGATAGTCGAACTCCGGCTGGGCCGTGCGCACGAACACCGGATCGTGCACGTTCTCTCCGTAATACAATTCCGGTCTGGTGAGCTTGAGCCCCGGCACCGAGATCTCCGGAGGCGCGTCCTTGATGATCAGCTCCGGCAGCCCGTTGGGCGAAACCTGGTTGGCTTCCGCCATCACGATCCCGTAGCCGTGCGTGTAGATGAAATGCGGATTGATCCAGGTGGAGCGCGCATCGCCTAGCTGGCTCAGATCCAGCTCGCGCGGCGAAATCATCATCTGGCGCAGCTGGCCGTCGATAGTGTAACGGTCCACGTCCGTATCGGAATAGATATAGGGACGGTAAGGCTGAAGCTGGGTGATGGCGTCGTGAAAGGCGTGCCAGTCCCAGAGGCGCACGTTGTCGAGCAGCGGCTTGTGGTTGGCGAGATTGACTCGTTCGTCAGGTTGCGCGGGAAACTCGATTTCACGCGTGCGCTGATCGATTCCGAAGGCCGAGCGCGTGGCCGCTATGTGCCGCTCGATAAACGGCCGCTCCATCGAGATTTCGTTCGGCCGCACGTAGGTCGCGCTGACAATCGGCGGAATCAAGGAGCGCACCAGGAATGCCGCCACCACGATCAACGTCACGCGCCACTTGCCCACCAGCAGCGCCACTGCGGAAATAACGCAGCTTGCGATCAGCACCCATTGCAGCGGCAGCGCGATGTTCTGATCCACGTAATCGATGCCGACCATGAAACTGCCATGCTCGTCGAGTAGCATGCCGTAGCGCCCCAGGAAGAATCGGACCGCCAGCGCCAACAGGAAAACGGCTGCCATGCCACGCAGGAATTTCGATTCCAGCGCGCCCGCCAATCGGAATTCGGAGAAGCTGATCTCCTGCACCCGGCTCCAATCGGGAAAGTTGCCGCGAATCTGCCAGCCGCGCGCAGCCAGCCAATAAATAATCGACGCGATCACCACGATTCCCAGGACCAGGCCGAGCAGATCCGAGTAGAACGGCACCTTGAAAAGATAAAACGCCAGCGGATTTCCGAAAACCGGATCGTGCCAGGCCGTCGCGGCGCCGCCTAGATCCTTGCCGCCGAAGTAACGCACCACCGTCCAGGTATCCAGGGTTGAGAGCGACAGCATCAGCGCGATGATGAAAATCGCCAAGGTGGCGAGCTTGGCATAGAGCGGATACTGGCGCATTCGGACGTGGGCGTGATTCAAAGCGCCGGCGTGGGCAACCAAAAAAACGACAAAAGCGATGAGCGTGGCGGCGGCGATGGGAATCACGCTATAGGCCAGCATGCTAAACCAGGTGCGGAGCTGGCCCATCTCCTTCCACCACTGGTAGTCGATCGTGTAGGAGGACACCACGCGCGTGGCGATGAACAGAATCACCAGGCCGATGATCAGGGAAATGCAGCCGCCGCGGCCGCTGCGGCCTTCAATTTGGCGATGGGGAAAGGAGGGATTCAATGCACTTGTAACTGTACTCTAATTCCCTGCCCGCCACACGATTCGTCCGTTCACGACGGTTGCAACGGGGCCGCCGCGAAAGGCGTGGCCATCGAAAGGGGAATTGCGGCTTTTGGAAGCCGACTTGTTGACATCGTAGGTCCAGGTGCGTTCGAGATCGAGAATAGTAATGTCGGCGGGCGCGCCGACAGACAGCCGCCCGCGCTGGAGGTTCAAGACCCGGTCAGGACCGGTGCTGAATAACTCCACCATGCGGTTCAGAGGAATCTTGCCGGGATGCACCAGACGTTCCAGGGCCAGGCCGATGGCGGTCTCGAGGCCGATGACGCCGAACGGGCACTTTTCGAATTCCTGCATTTTCTCGCTGCCCGCGTGCGGCGCATGATCGGTGGCGATGGCGTCCACCGCGCCCGAAACGATGCCGTTCAGCACCGCGCCGAGGTCGCACTCCGAGCGCAACGGCGGTTTCATTTTGTAATTGCTGTCATAGGGCGGCATGCCGTCGTCGGTGAGCGAAAAATGGTGCGGCGTGGTTTCAGACGTTACCGCCAGTCCCTGGCTTTTCGCGAATGCCACCATTTCCACCGAATGGCGCGACGAAATATGCGCGACATGATAACGCGCGCCAGTGAGCTCGGCGAGCAGGATATCGCGAGCCACCATCACGTCCTCCGACGCCGCAGGAATGCCGCGCAAACCCAGGCGCACGCTCTGGAGCCCCTCATGCATGTCGCCACCCGCGCTCAAATGCAGATCCTCGCAATGATCGATCACCGGAATGCCGAATGACCGCGCGGTTTCCATGGCGCGCCGCATCACTCGCGCGTTCATCACCGGGCGGCCGTCGTCCGAGATCGCGACGATGCCCGCGTCGCGCATAGAGCCGATGGCGGATAATTCTTCGCCCGCGCTGCCTTTCGTAATGGCTCCGATGGGCCGCACGTTCACGATCGCGTGCCGTTCGGCGCGCTCGATGATGTAGCGCGTCACGGTGGCGTTATCGTTGACGGGGGAAGTATTGGGCATGCAGCAGATGGTGGTGAAGCCGCCCGCCGCCGCGGCGCGAGCACCGGATTCGATGGTTTCGGCGTATTCAAATCCCGGCTCGCGGAGATGCACGTGCATGTCGATAAAGCCCGGCGCGACGATCAACCCGGTGGCATCCAGGCGCTCGGCCCCGCTCACCTGCAATTTCTCTCCGACGGCGGCGATGCGATCTTCCTCGATCAACACGTCGAGAACCGCGTCCAGCTTGTTCGATGGGTCGATCACTCTGCCGTTTCGGATGAATAGCTTTCGCATGGGATCAGTTACTCATGATCCTCTCCAGCACCGCCATGCGCACGGCGATCCCGTTTTCCACCTGGTTCAAGATCACCGAACGCTGCGAGTCGGCCACTTCGGACGAAATTTCGCGCCCGCGGTTGATCGGACCGGGATGCATCACGATGGCATCCGGCTTGGCGAGCCCCATGTGCTCCAGCCGCAGTCCGTAGAAGTGAAAATATTCGCCGGCCGCAAACGCCGCTTCGTGCTGACGCTCCAGCTGCACGCGCAGCATCATGATGACGTCGGCGTCGCGGATGGCCTCGCGCATGTCGTGGGTGAGGGTGACGCCGGGAGTGATTTGGCCCAGTTCGACCGGCAGCAATGAAGCGGGCCCGCACAACACTATCTCGGCGCCGAACTTCGACAGCAGATACATGTTCGAGCGGGCCACGCGGCTATGCGCGATGTCTCCGATGATGGCCACGCGCAGGCCTTCGAGCGTCGGACGCCGGTCAAGAATAGTGCGTGCGTCGAGCAGCGCCTGGGTGGGATGCTCATGCGTTCCATCACCCGCATTGATGATCGGAGTGGGCAGGTGCCGCGCCAGAAAATGCGGCGCGCCCGAAGCCGCATGGCGCATCACGATCGCGTCCGGATGCATTGCGCCCAGGGTGTTCAACGTATCCACCAGCGATTCGCCTTTATCGACGCTGGAACCTGAGGCGGTGATCGAAATCGCGTCTGCCCCCAGGCGCTTCGCGGCGATTTCGAAGCTGGTCCGCGTCCGGGTGGACGCTTCGAAGAACAGATTGACGATCATGCGGCCGCGCAACACGTCCGATTTTCGGCTCTCCGGCTGCTGCCTCTGAAACTTGGTGGCGCGGTCCAGAATAGTCTCGATCTCGGTGCGATCGAGCCCTTCGATCCCTAGAAGTCCGCCCGGCATTCCGCCTAACAATCGGCCCGGCATCGGTTCGCCTACCTAGGCCCTTTCCACGAGCAGCACTTTCTCCACCTGATCCACTTCCTGGAACTTAACCTCGATAATCTCATTCGCGCTGGTCTGCACCATGCGGCCAATGTACTTGGCTTCGATGGGGAGCTCTCGCCATCCGCGGTCAATCAGCACCAGCAGTTGCACGCGCGACGGACGGCCTTTATCGAACAGCGCATCCAGCGCCGCGCGAATGGTGCGGCCGGTGTACAACACGTCGTCCATCAGGATGATGTCTTTCCCGGTGACCGGAAAGTTGATTTCGGTGGCATTGTGAACGGGTTTTTCCGAGACCGTGGAAAGATCGTCGCGATACAGATTAATATCCAGGAAGCCGACCGGGACAATCAGGCCTTCCAGAACCCTGATTTTTTCAGCCAGCCGCAGGGCCATCGGCACGCCCCGCCGGCGGATGCCGATGAAGGCCAGGCGCGGCAGATCCTCGGTTTTTTCCAGAATTTCGTGCGCCAGCCGCACCAGCGTGCGATCGATCTCGGAGGCGCTCATCAATTGCGCTTTCTCGCGTGTGGGAGCCATGTGGGCTAAACGCTCCAGCCTAGCATATCAATTCAACGCCTCAGGGTCAGTGTTTCAGACGATCGTGGATTTTCTTCGCCAGCTTCTCGATCTCTTCGGTTTTCTTCAGGGTCGCCAGCGGAAGCACGTTTTGATCGTTCTTTTCCAGATCCAGCTTCACCTCGTCGGCGAGCTTGGCCAGTTCGCGGGCATCCTGGAGCGACTTGAGATGCTCCGACCTCAGAATCTCGTCGCGCTGCAGCTTGCCGTTCGGCAACCGGACATCTTGCGGCTGCTGATCCGGAGGAGGCAGAGGAGGCTGCTGCAGAGGCGATTGCGCCGCCAAGGCAAGCGCCACGGCCAGGACCGGCAGAATTCGAACGGGCATATTACACCGTATCCATGATATCGTGGCCCGGCTGATTTATAATCCGTGCATGCCGCTCGTCGATAAACATTCGCCTGGGGACTTTTGCTGGATCGAACTGGCCACTACCGATCAGGCCGGCGCTAAACATTTCTATTCGTCGCTGTTTGGATGGCGCGGGGACGACATGCCCGTCGGTCCCAACGATTTTTACACCATGTTCAGGCTGGATGGCGCGGATGTCGGAGCCGCCTACACTGAGCGGGCCGACGAGCGCGAGCGAGGGATACCGCCGCATTGGAATCTTTACGTGTCGGCGGAGAGTGCCGATCAGGCTGCCGGCCAGGCAGCCCACCTCGGCGCGAAAGTGCTGGTGCCCGCGTTCGATGTTTTCGACGTGGGCAGGATGACGGTGATCGAAGATCCCACCTGCGCCGTATTTTCTGTCTGGCAGCCGAAGAAACACAAAGGCGTTGGAATCGCGGGAGTTCCTGGGACGCTGTGCTGGGCGGATTTGAGCACGCCCGATCCGGAGCGCGCCGCGAAGTTCTATGCGGATTTGTTCGGCTGGAAGATCAACCCGGGCGCGGCTGCGGATGCCGGCGGGTACCTGCACATCCAGAACGGCGAGAAGTTCATTGGAGGGATTCCGCCGGCGGCACATCGCGATCCCAAGCAACCGCCGCACTGGCTGATCTATTTCGATGTCTCCGACGTGGACGCCTGCGCGGCGAAGGCCACGGAACTCGGGGCCAGTTTCTACTTACCGCCGATGACCATGGAAGGCGTGGGACGGATGGGAGTGATGGCCGATCCGCAAGGCGCGGTGTGCGCCATCTTCAAGGCATCTCCGCGCGGGTGAGGCGCGGAAGCAATGGGCCGGCACGCTATCATTACTGTTGATGGAAGCGGTGAATGTCGGAATCATCGGCCTGGGAAACGTGGGCACGGGCACGCTCACGATCCTGATCGAGAACGCCAGCCAGATCGCACTGAAGCTCGGGTTTCCCTTGCGCGTGAAGGCGATTTGCAGCCGGCATGTCGATCAGCAGAGCCTTCCGGCGGGCGCGGATGCAGTCCTCAAGACCAAGGATTGGCGAGAAGTGGTCGCGCATCCTGAAGTCGATATCGTGGCCGAACTGGTGGGCGGCACCGACGTGGCGCGCGAGATCATCGACGCAGCCATCCAGCATCGGAAATCCGTCGTCACCGCCAACAAGGAGCTGATGGCGTCGTGCGGCGCGGAAATCTGGGATCGCGCGATTGCGGCCGGCATCAATCTCGCCATGGAAGCGAGCGTGGCGGGAGGCATCCCCATCCATTCCGTGCTGCGGGAAGGCATCTCGGGGGACCGTGTCACCGCGCTCTATGGCATCCTGAACGGCACCAGCAACTTCATCCTCACCGAAATTGAAAAGCACGGGTCGGCCTTCTCAAGCGTGCTGGAGGAAGCGCAGCGCCTTGGATATGCGGAGGCGGATCCGAGCGCCGACGTGGATGGATACGACGCCCGGTCGAAGCTCGCTATTCTGGCCGCCCTGGCCTTCGGCGAGAAGATCACGCCTTCCGATATCTACACCGAAAGCATACGGCGCATCCAGCCGATCGATTTTCAGTACGCGCATCAACTGGGACACACCATCCGGCTGGTTTGCGCGGCGCACCAAAGCGCCTCGGGATTGATTCTGTCGGTGCGCCCGGCGCTGATTCCGCAATCGACGATTCTCGCTAGCGTGCAAGGCGCGTACAACGCGGTTTGGGTGCGCGGGAAATACGGAGAGGACACTTTCTATTACGGGCGCGGCGCTGGTTCGGCGCCCACGGGTGTCGCGGTGGTCAGCGATCTGATGCGAGTGGCGCGCGAGATCCGGGCCGGCAGCCCCGAACGCGTTTCGCCGTTCGCGCATGAGCGCCTGGGAGAATATAAGCCGATTTCAGTCACGCTGCAACGGTCGGCTTACTATCTACGATTCCGCGTGGAGGATCAGCCCGGCATCATCGCCAAGTTGTCGCGCGTGCTGGCCGCGAAGCAGATCAGCCTGGAGGCGGTGCTGCAGCTGCCGTCCGAAAATTCCCACGATCGGCCGTTCGTCATCACGGTGGAGCCCGCCTCCGAACAATCCATTCGCGAGGCGGTGGCCGAAATGTCAACCAATGAATTCCTGGTGGAGCCGCCGCTCGCCATGCCCATGGAGAAATCGCTATGAAGAGACTCACATGCTTGTTTCTGTTCGCCGGTCTGGCGCTCGCGCAGGTGGCTGAGAAGGCCAACGAAGGCTACAAGACTCCGGAAGGGCGCGCCACCGTCGCCAAGGGTCTGGACAGTCCGGACCGCGACCAGCGCCAAAGGCCGCGCGACATCGTGGACGCGATTGGGTTGAAGCCTGGCGACGCCGTGGCGGACGTCGGCACCGGCACGGGATTCATGCTGCCCTACCTGAGCCATGTGGTGGGAGACCGCGGCACGGTATACGGTGAAGATATCCAGACTGATTTTCTCGACAAAGCCCGGACGAAAGTGCAGCTGCAGCATCTGGCGAATGTGAAGTTTGTTCTTGGAACCGATCGGGATCCCAAATTGCCTGCCGATACGCTGGAAGGAGTGCTGGTGCTGGACGTCTACCATCACTTCGATTATCCGGAGGCGATGCTGGAGCATATTCACGACAGCCTGCTGTCGGACGGCAAGCTGGTGATTGTCGAATACTTCAAGCGGCGCGGGGCCATGGGCGGCACCGATCGCGCGCTGGAGCACATCCGGCTGGATCAGGACGACCTGATCAAGGAAGTGGAAGACAACGGTTTTCGGTTGGTTTCGAAACACGATCTGGTGCCGAAGAGCCAATACATCGCGGTTTTTGCGAAGAAGTGAATTGAAAGCACAGTTACGCCGTCGCGGCTTGATAATGAATCAGGGTGTAGCTTTCAATGTCCACCGTCACTGAATCGTCAGGCGTCTTGGCGGCCGCGCCATCGGCAGCCGGATGGTACTCGATACGCAGCTGAGCCGCGTCCACGATAATGCGCATGTATCCGAAATCCTGATCGTCGTAGTTCTCGAACGCCACGGAATCCTGGCCGTCGGAGAGCGACGGTTGCGGCATGGGGGTGCGCAGAGTGGGCGTACCTTTGCCGGTCAATTTCTGGATTGGTGCGTGACCGCCGTTGCCCAGTACCACGAACGGAGTCTGGCGCTTGCCCTTCGCGCGGGTGAAGCGCTGGTAGTTGTGGGCGTGACCCGAAATAACGGCATGCGGCCACACACCGGCGGCTTGGCACGCGGCATCAATGTCCGCCAGCATCAGCGCATTCGCGTTGTGCCCTTGCGGCGCTAGCTTGCCGGAGGAGTGAGCCGCAACATAGGGAGGATGGTGCACCGCGATGATCACCGCACCGGCGAACTTTTCTTTATTGATCCGCTTTAGCGCCGCATTTAGAAAGGTGAGCTGGACGTTGCTGAGATTGGGGTAAGAAGTCTTTGTGCCCGCCTGTTGGGAGATCACTCCGGGATCTTCCAGGCAATTGCTGTACAAACCCAGGATGCGGACGAAGGGCGCTTCAAGCGTGAAGTACACGCCCGGCTGAATCTGAGCGGTACGGGCCAGCTCGCCCGCGTCGGGCGTCCGGTGCGGCGGCTGGCCGGCCGTGCAGAAGTTCGCGAGGAAAGCCGAGAGCGTATCCGCATTCGTATTCGGAGCCACCATGCCGTCATGGTTTCCCGGAATCGCGAAAATGGGCGCCGGATAGTCGCGGTAAGCGTCGTAGAACTGATCGTAGTAATATTGCGACTCGCCGAAGCTGTAGACCACGTCGCCCAAGTGATAAAGAAACGAAGGCACCGTGCGCGGGTCGGTATCGTCGAAATCGGAGACCATCTTGTCCACAACCCGGTTCTGATCCGCCGGACCCTGCGTGTTGCCGGTGTCGCCCAGCGAATGAAACACGATTTGCCCGGCTTGCTGAATTTCTTTGACGATGTCGGCGCCCTTGGGCCCGAGGGCGTCCGCAAGAGCCAGCACGGGCTCGTCTGTTCCCGACACAGCGGGAAACGGCCGGGGCAGTTTCTTCTTCTGCTTATCTAGAATCGTGTACGCGGCCGTGTCCGAACCGTGCTTCACCGTAAACTTCGTGGGATCGGGCGTGGCGGCGGGTTCGCCGAATTGGGGACCATTCGTAAGCAGCGCGGGAGGGTTAGCGGGGGCAGGCAGAGGCGCGGGCGTTGGTTGCGGTAGGGCCCTGCGGGTTGATCTGGGCTTCGCGGTTTTTTTCAGCGGCATTGTTCCTCCATTCGAATAAATAGGCACTATAATCCGCAATTAATAATTTATAGTGACAGTCTCCGGAAGACGTTGAAGCGAGCGAACAGAGCGGTAAGGCCCTGTGCTACCATCCGGTTGAGACCCGCCAACAAACGCCGGAGAGGTGGCTGAGTGGTCGAAAGCAGCGGTTTGCTAAACCGTCGTAGGCCTTTAAAGTCTACCGGGGGTTCGAATCCCCCCCTCTCCGCCAGTTTCACTTCAGAGTAAGTTACTGCAAGCTAGTGAGATACAATGTATCGCAGAGGATAAATCATGGCGAAAGCGATGGTCCACGTTCGCGTGGATGAAAAGACTAAGCGGACCGCGGCTAAGACATTAGCTGGGATGGGAATCTCCGTGTCCGACGCCGTGCGCATGCTGTTGGTCCGCGTAGTCGCGGAAAGGGCCCTGCCATTCGAGGTGAAGATCCCCAACACGACTACGGTGAGGGCCATGCGCGCCGCCGACAAAGGCAAGGGAAAGCGTCTGAAATCCGCGGGCGCACTCTTCAAGGACCTGGGAATTTAATACGCTGCGGAACCCGGTAACCGGCTCGCAGTTTCGACGCGATGTGAAACTGGCAAAGAAGCGCGGCAAGGACATGGCGAAGTTGCGGGCGGTGATCCTGCTTCTAATCCAAGGGAACCAGCTGCCTTCCCGGTTTAAGGACCATCCCCTCGGCGGCGAGTGGAAGTCATACCGCGACTGCCACATCGAACCGGATTGGTTGCTCGTCTACAAAATCGACGGCGACGACCTGCAACTTGTCCGCACAGGAACGCACTCCGACCTGTTCTGATGGGCCAAATCAGCGGTTCAGCCAGGCCTTCATCGTCCGGGAAACCAGGTCGCTCGCATCCTGCTGCACGAAATGGCCTGCGCCCGGGATCGTCACCAGCGTCAGATCCTTGCCCATCCAGTCCCAGGTGTTGTTCAACGCCCCTGACAGCAGCGCCGTGTCGGCCAGGCCATGAAACATCAGCACCGACATCTGGGTCTTCACCACCGGCGACGTCGTGTCCTCGGTGTAGGGCTCCCTCGGATAATTGCGCTTGTAGTAATTCAGCATCGCCTCGAAATCGGATCGTTTGAACGCTTCGACGTACTTCGTCCGCGCCTCGGGATCCCTCACCCAGCCGGCCAATCCCTCGGCAGTCAACTTCGACGCCGCGTCTGGCATTTGAAAATTACGCGCATACTGGCTGTTCTTCTGCTGCGCGGGATCGGTGGCTAGCGCGTGCGCTAAGCCCCTTGGATGCGGAAGATTCAAAATAATCAGCCGGTCCGTCATCTGCGGAAGATTCAGCGCGAACTGCCACGCCACCAGGCCGCCCCAATCATGCCCCACGATGATCGCTTTGTCTTTTCCGAGCGATTTGATCACCGCCGCCACGTCTCCCACCAGCAGCCGCACATCGTAATTCTCGACGCCTTTAGGCTTATCGCTCAAATTGTAGCCGCGCTGGTCGATCGCGACGCACTGATATTGGTCCGAAAGCGCCTCCATTTGATTGCGCCAGGTGTACCAATAATCCGGGAAGCCGTGGATCATCACGATCAGCGGTCCGCTGCCCAGGCTGGCGTAGTGAATTTTGACCCCGTTTGAATCAGCGTAGCCGTGTTTGACGCGGGCCTCGATATCCGACGCGTGCATGAGCGACGCCGCGACCAGAGTAAGCAGAATTGTTCGCATATAGAGCCAGTATAGTCGTCAGCGCAGCGAGTAAGTGGCCCCCAGAGTGAACTGGAACGAGTTTTTCTTAAATCCGGGCGGAGGATCGTTCAGGAAACTGTCGATCAAGCCGGTGGTGGCGCCCAGGCGCTTGTACACAGGCATGGTCAGTTGCGCGCCGAAACTGGCCGAATACGCCCTGGTTACGTTCCATGCGGGCGTGAACGTGAGATGCTGGTCCAGCACCATCCCGCGCTTGAACTTTTGCATGTAATGCTGCATGAATACCGAGCCGATCAGGCTCTGATTCGGACCCACCTGAAACTGCTGGCGGACATAATCCGCGCTGAATTTCAAATCCAGCGCCTGGTTGGGACTTTGGATAATACCCACCCCGATGCCGCCGCCGTAGGTCTGCTGAAGATCCAAGCCTTGCGAATAATTGTGATCGAAAGCCGCTTGTCCGAACGCGAACAAGCGCGGCGAGAAGTATTCGTCACGCTCCAGGTCGCCGTGGAAAATGGAGGTCTTCACCGAGGGCGTCGACGGCTGCGTGATCTCCGCATACGAAGATGAAAAGTCCAGGATGGTGCGGTTGCGTGGATCCAGCCAGTTCTCGGAGGGCTCGGTTCGAACAAGGCTGAGTGCGCCGTTGAAAGATTCGCTATCCTGCGTCGCCGTGACCAGCGAAGCGCCCAGCGTCACCGTCCCGCCCCAATCCTGGAGCAGGCCGGGGTTATGCGTCACGGCATTTTCGAAGCTCGGTTGATCGATGATTAACGCGGAGTCGCTCACGGGAATCGATTGCGGCCCCACCTGGAGTTTTTCATTCTCCATCGCCAGCGTCCCTTGCGGGACCTGCGACGCATCCTCGCGCTTACGCAGCTTGACGCCCTTCCGAAGCACCGCGACCTTGGCGTTGGTGTGCAGTTCCTTCACCTTGCTCCAATCCACCGCGACGTCGCCGATCATGTCGCTCTTGAACGTCACCGAGGAGCCGGTGGACTTCACGAAATGTCCGGCCAGCTTGTCCCCGTTATTGAAAACGATGACGTCGGGTTCCGCAGCTGGAGCTTGCGCGAAGACGCGCGGCATCCCGCTCAGCAGCATCATCCAAACGACCTTATGACATGTAACCATCTCGACCAACATAACAGAGGTAGACTGGTGGAAGATTGTCCTAACCCTATGTCAACCGCAACCGAAGCTGCTACGCATTCCTCTGCCCCGCTCTCGATCCTGAACGAAGAAGAGAAGATGTTCCAGGGCACTATCCGCCGATTCGCCCGCGAGCGGATCGGGCCGCACGTCCGCGCCATGGACGAAGCCGGCATCTTCCGCAAAGAGCTGCTGCATGAGATGTTCGAGCTCGGCCTGATGGGCATCGAGATTCCCGAAGAATTCGGCGGCCAGGGCGGCAACTTCTTCCAGGCCGTGCTGGCCGTGGAAGCGCTGGCCGAAGTGGATCCATCCGCCGCGGTCATCGTGGACGTCCAGAACACCATCGCCAACAACGTCATTATTCGTTGGGGCAATCAGGACCAGAAGCGGCGCTACCTGCCGAAGCTGGCGCGCGACACTGTGGCCTCGTTCGGCCTATCTGAAGCCGGCTCCGGATCGGATGCCTTCGCACTGGCTACGCGGGCCGTCAAACGCGGCGATCATTATTTGCTCACAGGGCGCAAACTCTGGATCACCAACGCCGCCGAAGCTGGACTGTATCTTGTATTCGCCAACGCCAATCCGGAGTTAGGCCATCGCGGAATCACGTGCTTTCTGGTGGAGCGCAGCTTTCCTGGCTTTCAAGTGGGCAAGAAGGAAGACAAGCTCGGGATTCGCGCTTCCTCAACGTGTGAGCTGATTCTGGACGAGTGCCAGGTTCCGGCCTCGAACGTTCTGGGCGAGGTGGGCAAAGGCTACAAGATCGCGATTGAGACGTTGAATGAAGGCCGTATCGCCATCGGTTCGCAAATGGTGGGCCTCGCGCAAGGCGCGCTGTCGCATTCGATCGCCTACGCTAAGCAGCGGCAGCAGTTTGGAAAGCCGATCGC
This sequence comes from Terriglobia bacterium, assembly GCA_963786745.1. Lineage (GTDB taxonomy): Bacteria > Acidobacteriota > Terriglobia > Bryobacterales > Bryobacteraceae > Palsa-89. Next base: position 199,119 of record CAWBAE010000003.1, read on the forward strand.
GGATTTCCAGGGCGTCCAGTTTGAGCTGGCGGATATGGCGACTGACGTCGAGGCCGCGCGCCTGCTGGTTTATAACAGCGCCCGATTGCGGGACGCCGGACTGCCCTTCGTCACCGAAGCAGCGATGGCGAAATATTTCGCGTCGCAGATCGCGGAAAGCGTGGCTTCGCGCGCGGTGGAGATCCACGGCGGAGTCGGGTTCACGAAGGACTATCCGGTGGAGAAGCTATACCGCGACGCGAAGATCGGCCGGATTTACGAAGGCACCAGCAACATGCAAAAGCTGACCATCGCGAAACAGCTCCTGGCGTAGGCGGTGCTCGGCACGGCATGGGGAGCTCCCAGACATATGTCACATCCTCCCGAGTATCCTCGTAAGCTCGAAACCGCACCAAGCCAAAAACGCTCCTGCCAATACTAAAATTACGCCAACCTGCCGCACCAGCATCAAGGGCGTGTCTGGAAGCAGTCCGCGCCTGATTGTCCAGCGAGCTCGCAGGAAACTGGCCGGCGACCGCAACGCGTATATAGCATTGATCGTCGCATATACCGACAATGCCCAAGTGATGACTAGTCCCGCGTAGCCTTGCAGCTTACGGTCGAACAAAACGAGAATTGCAGGAAACCCAATCAGAAGTTTCATCGGCGCGTTACGGGGAGTACCCGCCCCACCAACCGTCAAACTTACACCCGGGGCCGATGCTACTGCTTCACCGCAAACACGAACATCGACGTGCCCGCGTTCACCGTCACATATTGCTTACCGCTGATCGCGTACGACATCGGTCCGGAAGCGATCGGTCCACCGAGTTGCGTCTTCCACAGCAGCGCGCCGGACTTCGCGTCCAGCGCGTAGAAATTGCCGTCGCGTCCGCCGCTGAACAGCAGTCCGCTTGCGGTGGTGAGGATACCGGCGTCCGTCACGTCCACCATTTTGAACTCCCACTTACGCTCGCCAGTCTTCGGATCGATGGCCCGGACCGCGCCGTAGCCCTCATCCTCTCGCCTGGTCAGCGTCGGAGCGGGCTGCATCAAAATAGGAACTACGTTGCGCGGCGCGCCGCCCATAAACAATCGGCCCTCCACGTATTCGCCTTCCGATTTTCCGTAGACGCTCGAATAGTTATCCCAGACCGAGAGATAAAACAGCCCGGTCTCGGGACTAAACGACGGTGAATACCAATTGGTCGCGCCCAGGTTGCCCGGATAGATGCGAGTGCCTTCCGCGGTGGGCTCCATGTTGGCCTGGCGCATCGGGCGGCCACTGTCGTCCAGGCCCGTGGTCCAGGTCACTTTGGCGAAAGGTTTGCCGAGCAGGTATTTGCCGCTGCTCCGGTCCAGCACGTAGAAAAAGCCGTTGCGATTCCCCCACATCAACACCTTGCGCCGCTGGCCTTGCCATTGCATATCGGCCAGCACCGGGACCTGCACGGAATCAAAATCGAAATCGTCATGCGGAGTGAACTGGTAGTGCCACTTCAGCTCCCCGGTATCGGGATTCAGCGCGACCACCGAATCGGTATAGAGATTGTCGCCCGCGCGCTTGTCGCCGTTCCAATCCGGCCCCGGATTTCCGATGCCCCAGTAGGTCAGGTTGAGGTCCGGATCGTAAGCGCCGGTCACCCAAACAGACGCGCCGCCGTGCTTCCACGAATCGCCCGCCCAGGTGCCAAAATTCTTTTCGCCGGGTCCGGGGATAGTGTAAAAACGCCAGGCTTCCTTGCCGGTCTTAACGTCGAAAGCCGCGATGAAGCCGCGGATGCCGTATTCCCCGCCCGCCGTTCCCATGATCACCTTGTCTTTGATCACCAGCGGCGCGTGCATCAACGAATATCCGGCGTTGGCCTTCACCACTTCGACCTTCCAGATTGGCTTGCCGGTCTTGGCGTCGAGCGCGATCAACCGTCCGTCGATGGTCCCGACAAATAAGGTGTCGCCCAAGATGGCAACGCCCCGGTTCACGCGTCCGCAGCAGGTCCGCGATTCAGCGGCGACGTTGGCGGCATAGGTCCAGTAGACGCGGCCGGTGGCGGCATCCAGAGCCACGACATCGCTGGGTGCCTGGGTGGTGTACATAATGCCGTCGACAACCAACGGAGTGGCTTCGAATTTCTCGAGCGAGCGCTGTTGGAACACCCACTGGAGCTCCAGGTTTTTCACGTTGACGGGCGTGATCTCCTTGAGCGCGGTGTGGCGCTGGCTTTGGAATCCGCCGGAATACTGGAGCCAGTTCTGCGGCTCCTTTTCCGGATGCAGCAGCCGATCGAAAGTAACCTGCGCCGGAAGCGCGGCGGCGATGGAAAAGAAAATAAGAATACGATTTCGCATGGATTTCCTAGAGACCCTTCAAGGACGTCAGGTAGCCGACCACATCCGAAATTTCCTCGGGTGTCAACTTATCCTTATAAGACGGCATGGGCGACTTGGCCACGAACGCGTGCTCGCGCAGATCCGCGACTTTGAACGACCGCAGGTTTTCCTTGCTGTCGATCAACTGAACCGAGAACGTGTCTTCGTTCAACAGCCGGCCCGTGACGGTCTGGCCGTCTTTCGTCACCACCCGGTAATAGCGGTTCGCCGCCAGAACCTCGGCGTCGGGATCGAGCAGCGATTGCTGCAATTCGGCGGTGCGCCGCAACACTCCGATGTCCGTCAGATCGGGGCCCACACGCGAGCCGGTGGTCCCGACGCGATGACAGTTCAAACACCCGCCTTTGCCCTCGAATATCTCCTTGCCGCGCGCGGGGTCGCCCGCCGTCACCGCGACGTTTGAAGAAGCCGCCAGGGACCGCAGATACGCCACGATGGTGAGCGACTGGGATTCGGTAAAGTTCCCCGGCGGCATCCCGGTGCCGGGAATGCCCTTCATAATGATGGCCATCACTTCCTCGTCGCCCTTGGCGCGCCGGAACTTGCCGTGTCCAAGATCCACGCCGGGTTGGAGGTCGCCATTGGGTCCATGGCAGGCCTGGCAGTTGGCCCGGTAAAGGCGGCGGCCGCTTTCGATATCCGACGGCGTATAGCCGTGTTGCGCGAACAATGCGCCTGCCGCGACGAAGGGCAGGACAAATCTGGTCTGGAACATACGCTTTATGCCAGTATCGCAATTTATGCCGCGCTAATCTCATTCGTCCTCACGGCCGATGAAGCGGATATGCCGTCCAACCCGAAACTGGCTCCGCTTGCCCTGATCCTGTTTCTCGCTGTGTTTTTCAACATCTTGTTCGCGTACGCGAGCTACCGGTCGGCAAAACGCCGGGCTGCGGCGCGGGAGGCCGTCCGCTCCATCATCCAGCAGGCCACCGGCATCAGCGCCTTCCGGCGCGAGAGCATCGCAAAGGCCATGCTCCCCTTCGCACTGGTCACGGCCGCGTTTTGCATTCCGTACGTCACGATCTTCCTGGGGATCTTCAGTGGGCCAGGCGCCGTAAGGCGTTTCAACATACACCAGCTTGGCGCTCTATTCCCGGTGTCGATGATCGTGTTAATGCTGTACGCGGCTCTTAAGAAGAAAACCGTCGACGGCGTCATCACGCCGATCGTTCAGGCTCTGAGCCGGGCCGACTACGAGGGTGCTCTCGCGCTGGCTGCCCGTGCCGTCGAGCGAAACCCGCATTCGGCGCGCTTCCTTTCCCTGCGCGGGGTGATCCTGCTCTTTGCGGGAAAGCTGAAGGAAGCCGAAGAAGCGATACGCGGGGCGCTCGAAATCGCAAGCATCACGGTTTTGCAGCGGCGCGGCAGCCCAGTTCTCCGGACCGGAGAGGAACATTTTATGATGCTGGAAAACCTGGGACATGTAATGCTGAGGCAGGACCGCGGCCGGGAAGCCATCGCGGCGTTTGAGGGCGCGGCCAAAATGCAGCCTCGGCATTGGAGCCCGGCTAATGGACTTGCCGAAGCGTACCTGCTCAATGACCGCGAGCCTTCGCGCGCGCTGCAGAGCGCGGAAAAAGCGCTGGTCCTAAGAGAGGCGAACGCGGCGTCCAACGCCGACCGTCACACGCTGGCGTACATTTACGCGAATCGAGCCCGCGCGCTGGCGCTTCTCGGAAGAGCGGACGAGGCGAAAGAGAGCCTGGAGGAGGCAGCCCAGGCAGCCGATCCGGACTTCATACCGGGGATGGCTGGAACGCTCTGGCGCAGCGGCCTGGCGCTCCTCAACTTGAATCGCGAAGATGAGGCGATGGAGAAATTCAAGCGCGGGAAAGAAATCGATCCCAAGGGCCTCTACGGAAGCCTGTGCGGCAAGCCCCTCCGCGAACACGGCGTTCGAGCCTAGCGGCCTCGCGTCACTTTTGCGGAAGCGGCGGGGGAAGCGGTTTCAACTGTTCGAATCCGCGCGACCCGTCCGGCAGAATCGGTCCTGGACCGAAGCCTAAGTGGTCGCGATCGACGTTATTCTCGCTGCACGAGTATTCTTGAATCTGTTCGTCCGGCTTTGCCAGGACCCACGTCCGCCCATAAGTGAACGGCTTGGTATAAAACTTCGAATCCTCGATGACGGCGTCCACGCGAATGTGATCGTAGTCCGGCCGGGTCCAGCGTTCCACTACGTGCAGAGCGTCGCTGTGCGGGTTGGCATTTTCGTCGATCCAGACCTTTTCGTCCTTGAACCCAATGGAGTCGACCACCAGCGCGTCGCCATCCCAGCGGCCAATCTCTTCGCCGAAAAACGAAGGATCCGGATCGTCGGTGTGCTTGCGCTTCGCATCCACCGGAATCAGGCGATAATAGCTGTACCAATACAGGAACGCCACCTTGTTCGCGCCTTGCACCACCTCAAAAGGCAGCGCGCTGGCATCGTGCCGCGGGATTCCTCCTATGATGCAGAGGCTCTCCGGGTCAATTGTGGCGGTCAAGTTGTGCTTCAGCGCTACCTCGCCCGCGGGCGTCAGGGGTAGCTTGTGGCCCGGAAGATCCTTGGCGATGTTCCCAACCGGCTTGGTATCGCGCGCCCCCTTCCAGTAACCGCTCAAGTCCGGATGTCCATCGCCCGTGCGCGGCGCAGGCTTCGTGGATTTGACGTCCGGCGCGGTTAAGCCCTGGCCGAAGCTTGCCGGAAAAGTCGAGATGAACAAGAGCGGTAGGATTTGGATTCGCAAGCGTCCTCCAAACTATGTAGATCGACGTTAGTATGATAAGGGAGCGGCTGTCAAGGAGTTCCGGCTATGCAACTTAAGCTGATCGTTTGCACGGCGATTCTGGGCGTGGGATTGTCCGGCGTCGCGTTCGCCCATCACTCGTTCGCGGCCGAGTTCGATGGCAATAAGCCGATGCGGATTGAAGGCACGCTATCGAAGCTGGAGTGGATGAATCCGCATTCCTACTTCTACATCGACGTTAAGGACGATCACGGCAACGTCGTCACCTGGGGCTGCGAAGGCGCGAATCCGGGCGTGCTGACGCGGCGGGGGCTCAACAAAGGCCTTATCAAACTCGGCGACAAGATGATCGTGGATGGCTACCCCGCCAAAGACGGCTCTCATCTGATGAACGCCCGCAGGATTTACCTGAACGGTAAAATGATCTTCGGCGGAAGCGAGGGCGACGGCGGCCCCGGACAACAGTAGACGCCGTCCTCGCAACGACGCATCAGGCATGTTGAGGAGGAAAGGCATGCGCACTGCGAAACGTCTGCACTTGGGAGCCATTGCCGCGTTGGAAATGGCCGCCTTTCTGACCACGTCGGTTTGCTTATTCGCTCAGGAGACCGCCCCCGCAAAAGTCAAACCAGACGAAATCGGGGGCGTGGTGTCGAGCAGCCAGGGACCGGAAGCCGGAGTTTGGGTAATCGCCGAAACCACCGACCTGCCCACGCGCTACATCAAGGAAGTGGTTACGGACGATCGCGGGCGCTATCTGATCCCCGATTTGCCGAAGGCCAAGTACACCGTTTGGGCGCGCGGCTACGGGCTGGTGGACTCGCCCAAAGTCGAGACCGAACCGGGCAAGCTGGTGAACCTCAAGCCGACTGTTGCGCCGGACGCGAGAGCCGCCGCGCAGTATTATCCAGCCAACTACTGGTATGCCTTGCTGAAAGTCCCGGAGAAGAGTGAATTTCCAGGCACGGGACCTTCCGGGAACGGCATTTCCCCGAGCCTCAAAACACAAGGCCAGTGGATACACATGATCAAGACGGATAGTTGTGAGTCCTGCCACCAGCTCGGCAATCAATATACGCGCAGCATTCCGCCGCAGCTGGGCAAATTCGATTCGCCTGCTCAAGCATGGATGCGCCGCGTGCAGTCAGGACAAGCCGGCGGTGCGATGTTGAGCGGCCTGTCTCAATTAGGCACTGAACGAGCCACCGGGGAGTTCGGCGATTGGACCACGCGGATCGCGCAAGGCGAGCTTCCCGCGGATAAGCCTCCCAGGCCGCGGGGCGTCGAGCGCAACGTCGTGATCACCCAATGGGACTGGGCCGACGAGAAGGCTTATCTGCATGATGAGATCTCCACCGACAAAAGAAATCCCAAAGTGAATGCCAACGGCCTGATTTATGGATCGCCGGAGGAAAGCCGCGACTACCTTCCGGTGCTCGACCCGGTTCATAACACCCTCAGCCAGGTGAAAATTCCGTACCGCGATGCAGACACGCCCGGCCAGCCGAAACCACTGGCTCGTTCGCCGATCTGGGGCGATGAGGCGATTTGGGACAGCCACACCACGGTTCACAATCCGATGTTCGATCAACGCGGGCGCCTGTGGTACACGTCGCGAATCCGTTCCAGCAAGAACCCGGCGTTCTGCAAGGAGGGGTCCAGCCTTGTTTCCGCCAGGGTCACGCCGGTCGAATCGTCGGGCCGCCAGCTGGTGGTTTACGATCCGGCCACCAAGCAGACATCCATGATCGACACCTGCTTCGGCACCCACCATCTGTTGTTCGCTGAAGACGCCAATAATACGCTATGGACCACCAGCGGAGGTGGCGGCGGAGTCGTGGGTTGGCTCAATACAAAGATGTGGGACCAGACCCACGACGAACAAAAATCGCAAGGCTGGACCGCTTTGGTTCTGGACACGAACGGCAATGGAAAACGGGACGCTTATGTGGAATCGAAGCAAGGCGTCGTTACTGCGCCCAGCGGCGAAAGCCTGGGCATTTCATCCGCTCTAAACGCGGCCATCGATCCGACCAAGGATACCCGCCTGAACGCCGCGTTCTATGGTCTCGCAATTGGTCCGGACGGGATGATCTGGGGCAGCGTGCTGGGCTTTCCAGGCGGGATCGTGCGGCTGAATCCGGGATCGAATCCTCCTGAGACCGCACTTGCGGAGTATTACGAAGTGCCCTGGAACAATCCGAAAGCGCCGGTGCAAGGATTCTCGCCGCGCGGGATGGATATCGACCGGAACGGCGTCGCGTGGGTGGCGCTGGGGAGCGGGCACTTAGCCAGCTTCGATCGGCGCAAATGCAAAGGTCCTCTTAACGGACCGAAGGCCACCGGCCAGCATTGTCCGGAAGGTTGGACGCTCTATCCCACTCCGGGACCCAACTTCAAGAACGTGAAGGATTCCGGCAGCGCGGACTCGCATTATTACGATTGGGTGGATCAGTTCGATACCCTGGGCCTGGGCAAGAATACGCCCATCGCCACCGGCAATTCATCCGATTCGCTGCTCGCGCTGGTGAACGGGCAGTTCGTGATTCTGCGAGTACCCTACCCGCTGGGTTTCTTCGCGAAAGGCATGGACGGACGCATCGATGATCCCGCGGCGGGCTGGAAAGGCAAGGGCGTTTGGACCACCTGGGGTACCCGCACGCCTTTCCACAGCGAGACCGGTAAGGGGACCATGCCCAAGGTGGTTCATTTCCAGATTCGACCCGATCCGCTCGCGGACTAGATTCTTCGCAGGATATTTCCGATGCCTTTTGTCGACACCAGCAGCCTTAAAGTGATTGAGCGCCTGCCCGGATGGTTTGGACGCTATTTCCATTCGCCTAACATGACCTTCGCTCACTACGATTTCAAGCGCGGCGCGTCCATTCACGAGCACTTTCATCCAGAGGAAGAAGTCTATGAGGTGATCGAGGGTGAACTGGAACTTACCATCGACGGCGTGGCTGCGATCGCCCGGCCGGGCGTGGTTGCGATCGTCCCTTCTAACGCTCGGCATTCAGTGAAAGCCCTCACGGACGGACGCGCCATCATCGTGGATCATCCCTCCAGACCCGAATTCGGCTAGGCTGCGGTCGCGGCCCATCGTCCTAGACACAGGATTGAAACACGATATTCATTCTCCGCCGCATTTGGCCGGGATAGAATTAACGTTTTTCAGGAGACACTACGATGAGCGCTGTGCCGGCTGCCGCACCCAATATGGTTTCGATTGGAGACGACGGAGTTCTCAACCGGGAGCTAGGCCCGTCGCTTTCCGATGTCTGGATCGACCGCGACCTGGGATGGCTGGATTTCAACGACCGCGTTCTCGCGGAGGCCCTGGACCAACGAACGCCCCTGCTCGAGCGGGCGAAGTTTCTAGCCATCTTCACGTCGAACCTGGACGAATTCTTCATGAAGCGGATCTCAGTGCTGCGCAAGGGATCCTCGCCCGAGCGCGTTCACCTACTCGGGAAGGTTCGGGAGAGAATCCTCGCGAGCTTGCGGAAACAGGCGGAGTGCTTCAGCCAGACCATCGTTCCGGGGCTGGCAGCCCACGGCGTTCACCTTCGAAACTGGGGTGAGTTGACGGGCCCGCAGCAGGAGCAGGCCGGCCAGTACTTTGACGCGGAAATCTCACCCGCTCTGACACCATTGGTCTTTGATCCGGCGCACCCTTTTCCGTTCCTTTCGAACCTGTCCGTTTCGCTAGCCTTTCTGTTGAAAGATCCTCAAAAGGACGTCAGCTCCTATGCCCGCGTGAAGGTTCCGGCTGTCCTCAAGCAATGGATCGCGATCGAAGCCGATGTTGCTCCAGGCCAAAGGGTTTTCGTTCCGCTCCACGATGTGATTCGCGGCAACATTCAGAAGCTGTACGGCGGCATGACGCTCACCGGAACCACGCTGTTCCGCCTGACCCGCGACGCCGAGGTGGAGATCGACGACGAATCCGACCAGGCCCTGCGCGAATTGGTGACCGAGCAGGTCCGGCAGCGCCGCTACGAACCGGTACTGAGGCTCGAATTCGCTCCGAACTCCGATCCGTCGATCCAGGCAATGTTGCAGGAGCGGTTCTCGCTTTCTGACGTGGACATCTACGATTCGCCCGGCGAACTGGACTATACCTCGCTATTCCAGATTGCCGGGCTGCCGATTCCGGCCCTGCGGGATCCGGCGTGGAATCCGCTGCCCCCCGCCGCCATCGAGAACAGCCACGATATTTTCGCCGCCATAAGGGCGGGCGACGTTCTGGTCCATCATCCGTACGAGAGCTTCGAAGATAGCGTGGAGCATTTCATCGCGGCAGCCGCTGCGGATCCGGAAACCGTCGCGGTCAAGATGACGGCTTATCGCATCGGCGATGACACGCCCTTCGTGAAATCGCTGGTGAAGGCCGCGGAGGACGGCAAGCAGGTGGCTTGCGTCATCGAAATAAAAGCAAGGTTCGACGAAGAACGCAACCTGCATTGGGCCGCGGAGCTAGAACGCGCCGGAGCGCATGTCACTTTTGGCGTGCAGGGCCTGAAAACCCACGCGAAGCTTGCTCTGGTGGTCCGCAAAGAAGCGTCCGGATTGCGCAGCTACGTCCATATCGGCACGGGGAATTACCATGTGCGCACGGCCCGCATGTATGCGGATGTGGGGTTATTCACCACGAATCCGCTGATCACGCGCGATGTGGTCAATCTGTTTCACTACTTGACGGGGCATTCCCGGACGCCGCTCTGCGACCACTTGCTGGTGGCTCCGGCAACCATGCAGCCGCGTTTACTCGAGCTGATCCAGCGAGAGATCTCGAACAAGCGGGCCAATCTGCCGGCGCGGATTATTGCCAAGATGAACCAGGTGGAGGATCCGGAAATGATCGGGGCGCTGTGCGAAGCAGCCGCCGCCGGAGTTCCTATCGATCTGATCGTCCGGGGATTCTGCTGCCTTCGGCCAGGCGTTCCGGGCCGCACGGAAAACATCCGGATTCGATCCATCATCGGCCGCTTTCTGGAGCATTCCCGCATCTTTCATTTCGCGGCGGGACAGGACGACCCCGTCAAGGGAGACTTCTTGATCGGCTCCGCGGACTGGATGTATCGAAATCTTTCGAAGCGCGTCGAGGTTGTAACTCCGATATTCGCCGCAGACGCCAAACAGAAGTTGTGGGAGATCCTGGACATCTTGCTACGGGATCGTCGCCAGGCGTGGACACTCCGCGAAGACGGGACGTACTCGCAGCTCCAACCCGGCGACGCTTCTGGCGGACCGGAAGCGCTAGGCAGTCACGCCGCTCTGATGGAAATCGCGCGCCACGGAATGGATTGACGCGCGATTTCGATTTTGACTCGGCCAGCCGCTAGGCCAGCGACTTCTTGTACAGCACTTCCAGCTTGGCCCAGGCTTTCTCCGCATCCGCCTTGTTATAGATCGGCTTGCCAGGCGCTTGAACAGGCATATCCGGCACGCACCAGCCATGTAGGGATTCCGAATAGACTTCGATTTCGGCCGGATTGTTCGCGGCTTCGAACGCCGCTTTCAGCTTGTCCTTCGCATCCGGCTGAGCCTTGTCGTCGTTCGACGCGATGCCGAAATACATATGGGCCTTGATCTTCGACGCAAGCAGATGCGGGCTGTCGGGTGTATCTCGCACCAGTCCGCCGCCGTGGAACGAAGCGCCCGCGCCAATCCGATCGGGCAGCACTGCGGCGGTCCTCACCACCAGCGGCCCGCCCATGCAATAGCCCTGGGTCCCGATTTTCTTGGACTTGTTCACCTGCTTTTGAGCGTCCAGGAAAGCGACGTAAGCAACCGCGTCTTTTTCAGGATTGCCGGGCGCGTTCACCGACGCCATTAGCGGCGTGAGCTTGGCGCGGTCGGTGGGATTCGAGAAGCTGAACGTCGATGCGTCCGTGAATGGCGCTTTAGAAACGCGATAGAACGGGTTGGGGACCAGGACCGAATACCCCTGCGCGGCGATGCGTTTGCCGATTTCGCGAAAGGAGGGACGCAAGCCGAACGCGTCGGGCCAGATCAATACCCCCGCATGCGAACCGCCCTTGGGATGAATGAACGCGGCGTCGCAGATTCCATCGGGTGTCTTGACCTCGACGTCGGTCATGATTACTTCTAATTCTTTGGCCGACGCCGTAGAAGCGCCAGCGCCCAGGCCCGCTGCCATCGACAGGGCTACAAAGTCGCGCCGGCCGAGGTCGCTCGGTGACGCGTCATCTTTTTGGCGATCGTGATTTTCATCCATGATTTCTGTCTCCTCTCCCAAGAGTGTATCGCCTCTTCAATGGCAGTGCATCCCGCGCCTCGATCTTGGAGTATCGTTACTTAAGGAGGCAAGCATGCCTTGGCCCAAATTGAGCAAAATCCAGATCGCGACCGGAACGTTTTTGGCCGGAATTGTAGCCGCATTCCTTCCTCAAATGTTGCGGCCGCAGGACGGTCCCAGCCAGTATTTGTCACGCCAGCTTCAGGCCGAACGGAATTTCCGGGACCCGGTGTATTTTCCACCGGAAGGCGCGCCGCGCTGGCCGCTGACTCCCGCAACGTCCGCTTACGCATCCATCACCGGAGAACATTTGCGCGATTACGTGGCGGAGCTGGTGGATATTTCTCATCGCAGCCGCGATCGCGGCGAACAATTATGGGGACGCATCACCGGCACTCAGGCGGACGCTGAAACCGCGCAATGGTTCGTCGATAAGCTTCGGAAGATGGGCGTAACGGACATTCATCAGGAACAACTGGACTTACCGCCGCAGCCAACCCCAAAATCCTGGGAAGTGAGCGTGTCCGGCGTCGGCAAAAGTATCCAGCTCGATTCAGCCGTCGCGGCGCGCGGAGGGACGGGAACCAATGGCGCTACTTTAGATCTCGAAGCCGTCTACGTCGGCCTTGGAACCGCAGCCGATTTCGCGGGCCGCGATGTGAAGGGCAAAGCCGTTTTCATCTACGCCGAAGCGCTCCCCGGAGCGTGGAAGAACAGCAACACCAGCTACGGAGCGGGACGGCGCGCCGAGGAGCGAGGCGCAGCGGCTGTCTTCGTGACCATCGGAATCCCTGGGAATTTCAAAACCGTTGTGGGCGCCGGAGCTACCCACGTGCCCGGTTTCACGCTAGGCTTCCGGGACGGCGCGGCGGTACGCGAGATGATCGAGCAAGCCGGTGCGGGCGCGGCCCCGAGAGTGAAGGTCCGTTCCGACATTGAACCCGTGTCCGGCGAAAAGACAGCGCTGGTATGGGGCGTGATTCCAGGGATGACCGATGAGAAGATCGTCATCAACGCGCATCGCGACGGATACTACGAAGCGGTGGATGACAATGCTACCGGGGTAGCCACCGAGCTTGGTCTGGCTGAATATTTCGCTAAGCTGCCGAAGAGCAAGCGCCGGCGCACCATCGTCATTGTCTCGAACCCGGGGCACCACAACACGGCGATTGGAAATCAATGGCTGATCGCGCATAAGGATAGCTTTTTCGACAAGGCCGCGCTGCTGATCAACTCCGAACATACCGGACAAACATCCGCCGATTTCTATGGCTACACTTTGTTGCCGACCAATGCTCCCTGGAATTTCGATTGGTATGCGGGCGGAGGACCGAAGCTTGCTCCCATCGTCACCAAGGACTGGGATCTATTCGGCATCTCACGATACGTTAAGGCGACTGCCAGCGGAAGCGGCGATCTGGGAGCGCTGGATCATCTCGCGCCATCCATCGATTTGATCCAGGCCACGCCGTTCTATCACTCCGATCACGACACGCTGGATTCCATTTCACTCTGGGGAATCGAAGCTGTGACCAGGTCGTACGCGAAGATCATCGACGATTTGAATAAGGTTGAGCTGGGCGATCTGGCGTGGCCGGCAGGCTCGGTTCCGGAGCGCCAGAGAACCGCCGGGGCAAGCCGATAAGCTCTGAGGAACCGCCGGCCGTTCGGATCGAGGTCCAGGAGGCATTGCTCGCGCTCCAAGAAGACTGCGCTGGTTTGCAGCATGAAGTCGAGAAGTTCTGGATGAAGCTACGCCATGCCTGCGCTCAGTTTGCCGAGATCCGGCGGCGATTGCTCCCCGAAATTTCGGGGAACCCATGCCGTCTTCATCAACGCCAAAGGCTGGTCGCATTAGCGGGAAGCTTTGCATCAGGCGCCGTCCTGTGCGGCGTCGTGACAAACTTATTGGTATGCGACTTTGTTGCGTGGCGCTTCTCGTTCTCGATCTCTGCGGGCGCGCGCAGAGCCCACCGGCCGTACCGGACAACCTGAAGCCTCCTGCCAGCGAAACCCTGGTTCGCCAGGCAAGGGCAGTCGGCGATCAGGTTTACGTTTGCGATGGATCCAATTGGGCGCTCTCGAGACCGGACGCCAAACTCCTGGATGGATCCGGCAGGCAGATCGGTTCGCATTTCGCCGGGCCGACCTGGGAGTGGTCCGACGGCAGCCGCGTCGTCGGGCGGCCCGTGGCCAATGCGACGCCCGATCCAGACTCAATCCCATGGCTGCTGGTGACGGCGACTCAACACCAGGGCGATGGAGCGATGAAGAACGTATCCAGCATACAGCGGCTTTCGACCAAGGGCGGAAAAGCGCCCACCGGTGGTTGCGATGCATCGCATAAAGGCGAAGAGGCCCGTTCGCACTATTCGGCGGTTTATTACTTCTATACGAAGCGCTAGCGGCAAGGTTCTCCCAAGCCGTGCAAACGCGTTTGTAGCGGGTTTGTAACTTCCTGCTTGTACACTACCGGAATCAATTGAAATCTAAAAGCACGGTTCTCCGCTGGGTGTCCGCCCTCGCCGTGGCGGGTTTGGTGCTCCTCATTGTGAGCTGCTCCCCTTTGGGCGACGACAAGAAAGCTTTGACCATCGCCGCGGTTGGACCTTTGACGGGTCCGGCCGCGGCTCGTGGTAAGGATATCGAACAAGCTGTGCGCATGGCTGTCGATGAAGTCAACGCGGCCGGCGGTGTTAACGGGCGCCGATTTAAGGTTGATGTGTACGATGATGGCGATCAACCGGAACGTGCCCGCGAGCTGGCGATCCGGATCGCATCGACAACTCCCGCCCTGGCTGTGCTGGGCCAAGTGGCCAGCGCGGCAGGATTCGCCGCGGGGCAAGTATACAAGGAGCAGGGTATCCCGGCCATAACCGGCGCGGCTTCCGAATTGCGCGTCACGCGGAACAACGATTGGTTCTTCCGGTTGTTTCGCCCGGCGGGCGGCCAAGGGCGCCTGCTCGCGGACTATGCGCGTTACCAGTTCGGCGCCCATGAGCTCGCCGTGATCCGGGAAAAAGGCACTGCCGGAGACGAGTTCGCGACGGAACTGCGCGAACAAGCGAAGAGCGACGGCGTAAGAATCGCGGACGACCTGGAGTTCCTTCCTTCGGAGGCGACGGACCCGGCCGCGCTAGCCGAGCTCGCTCAGAAGCTGGCGAAGTTGGCCAAGGGCGAGATCATAGTGCTGGGCGTGCAATACTCCGAAGCGCCCGCGCTGCTGCGCGTTCTTCGCGACCGGCTTGGTCCGTTCAGGTCCTTGGGTTATAGTTCCTTGGCGACGGAAGGCTTGAGCGCGCAGTTCGAAAAAACAGAAAGCGATCGCAACCTCGCGCCGGGATACTATACGAATGATTTCAACGTCGCCGCGCCGCAGCTTGGCGATGTCGCCGAGTATGCCCAAACGCTCTTTGCCAGCCGGTATAAGGCTCGTTATGGCGCCGAACCGAATCCGGAGGCTGTGCGCTGGTACGAGGGGGCCCGGCTGATTTTCGATGCCGTCGCGGCTAAGGGTGTCACCGGCTCTGACCGCCAACGGGACCGGCGCCGCATTCGGGACTGGCTCGCATCCCTGGACCGCTTCGAATCCGCGGCGAGGGGAATTGCCGGGCCGATTTATTTCGACCGAGACCACAACGTCCAGCGCGGTGTTTCCATCGGAGTCTTCTACCAAGGCCGGCTGGTTTCGGCCCCGGTGCAGTTCACGCCCGTGCCTGATCCCGAGCAGGTACCGGGATGGGACAAGCTGCTGGCCGCCGGCATGGTGGTAGATGCTGGCGGAGCGAAGGTGGTGAAAATTCCGGTGGTATACGCGGGCATAGACCTGAATTCCCTGGACAACATCGATGTGCGTACGAGCACCTTCGCGGCAGATTTCTTCCTCTGGTTGCGGTATCAGGACGGCCTGAAACTGGACCCGCGGGATGTGGAGTTTCCCGACGCCGTGTCCGGAGCGCAAATGGGAGATGAAGTCTCGCGCCGCTCCCGGGATGGATTCACCACCGTGACATTTCGAGTAAAAGGCGTCTTCCACGCCGACTACGATCTATCGCGCTTTCCCTTCGATCAGCAGACCCTGAGGATCCCGATCCAAATCCGAAACAGCACCAGCTACACTCTGATACTGGCGTACGGAGACACGGGTTCACGGCCTCCGAACGGAACCGGGCGCGCCGGCGCAGACAGCTTCCCCCACTCACTGCTGGCTTCCAGACTTTGGCGTCTCAAGCATCAGATCTTTTACCGTGATGTCGTGGCGCTCCAATCTTCGTTCGGAGAGCAAGCCAGCAGGTCCCGCAGGACTGACGTGGAAATAAACCATATCAACGCCGAATTTACAATTAAGCGCGACTCGATCGGGTTTGCGACGAAGACTTTGCTGCCGCTGGTTTGCATCCTGTTTTTCGTTTTGATCGGATACGCGGTACCTCCCGACATCATCATCGCGAGGGTTTCCATCGGCGTCACGGCCTTGCTGACAACCTCGGTTCTATATCAAAAACTCGCCAGCGATTTACCCACAGTCAGCGACATCATCGCCATGGACTATGTTTTCTTCGCGTTCTTCGGAATCTGCGTGACGTTCCTTTTGCTGGCCGTTGTCACGTATGAAACGCATAAGGTCAAACGGCCAGGAGCGACGAAGCTCCTCACACGGGCTGGCGTAGGTCTCACGGTGGCGGTCTTGACGTTTACCCTGGTGTTCGTTTGGACGCGATACTGGGGCGGCGCCGGGTAGGGCTTAGGAGGCCACCTGCACCACTTTAGAGGTGTCTAAGATCTCGCAAGGAGCGACATTCCAGATCTCACCGGCATATTGCGCAATGGTCCTGTCGCTTGAGAACTTTCCGGAACTTGCCACGTTCAGAATCGCCGCTCGATCCCAAGCCGCCGGGTTGCGGTAGAACTGGCCCAGCCGATCGTGGGCTTCCATGTAAGAACGCAAGTCGGCGAGATGCAGGTAAAAGTCACCCTTCTTCAGCAGCACGTCGAGAATCGGATCGAAAACTCCGGGCTCGCCCGCATTGAAGTGTCCGGAGGCGATCAGATCCAGAGCCGCCCGCGTCTCGGGCTCATGTTCGTAATGCCAATAAGGGTTGTACCAACCTCGCGTTTCATCCACCTGATCGGCAGTGAGACCGAACAGGAACATGTTCTCCTCGCCGGCCTCTTCGGCCATCTCAACGGTGGCGCCGTCGCGCGTGCCGATGGTCAGGGCGCCATTCATCATGAACTTCATGTTGCTGGTGCCGCTGGCCTCATATCCGGCGGTTGAAATCTGCTCGGAAACGTCGCTTGCTGGAATCAGCCGTTCGGCCACCGACACGCCATAGTCCGGCAAGAAAATGACCTTCAGTTTCCCGCGCATGGCGGGATCAGCGGTCCACAGCGGCCGCGAGGCTATTGATGAATTTGATGATGAGCTTAGCCAGCGCGTAGGCCGGCGCGGCTTTGCCCGCAAAAAAGAACGTCCGCGCGGGCGCCTCGAGATGCGGATTCTGGCGCAGGCGGTTGTACAGGATCACGATGTGCAAAGCATTCAGCAACTGGCGCTTATACTCATGAATGCGTTTGATCTGGCTATCGAAAATGCTATCCGGATCCGCGCTTTCGCCGGTTGTCGCCCGCAGCCAATCGACGAAACGAAGCTTCGCGCTGCGCTTGGCCAGACGAAAAGCCCTTCGAAATTGCGGATCTTCGGCGAAAGGCTTCAGTTTTGCAACTTGGCTGAAGTCGCCGGATCCAGCCGTCGCCGATAGCGTCCGTGATGACGGTGGCGAGCGATGGATTCGCCATTAGAAGCCAGCGCCGCGGCGTCACGCCGTTGGTCTTGTTGTTGAACCGTTCGGGGAACATCTGGGCGAAGTCGGGAACAACGTGGGTTTTCAGCAGCTCCGTGTGGATGGCCGCGACTCCATTGGTGCTGTGCGATCCGACGATTGCGAGATTCGCCATGCGCACTTTCTTCGCCGGCCTTTCTTCGATCAGGCTCATGCTGGCAACGCGAGCTTCGTCGCCGGGATACCGTCCGCGCACCTGATCGAGGAAGCGGCGGTTGATCTCGTAGATGATCTCGAGGTGACGCGGAAGAATATCCTCAAACCAGGAGACCGGCCAGCTTTCCAGAGCTTCGGGAAGCAGCGTGTGGTTGGTATAACCGAAGGTCCGCTGGGTGATGGACCAAGCCTGATCCCAGCCAAGCCCCGCGTCATCCAATAAAATTCGCATCAACTCCGCGATCGAGATCGTCGGATGCGTGTCGTTTAGTTGCACCGCGACCTTGTCAGGAAGCAAATTCCAATCCGTATTATTGGCTCGGAACCGGCGGACGATGTCGTGCATGGAGCAAGCGCACAGGAAATACTCCTGCAGGAAGCGCAATTCCTGGCCCTGCATGGTGGAGTCGTCCGGGTAAAGAACCCGGGTGATTGATTCGGCGGCCAGCGTTTCGGTAACCGCGCCGACGAAGTCGCCGTGACTGAACTGATGGAAGTGGAAAGAGTCTGGTGCGCCCGGCGGACCACAGCCGAAGAGTATTGATAGTCCGGCCGCCGTAGCCCACCACCGGACGGTCAAAGGGAATGCCGAGCAGCGTCGAAGGCTTGCCCGGTACCGGAACCAGAAGCCCTCCCTGAATCTGGAACGAGCAGCTCAACTTTACTTCGACGATGTGATCGAGCCGAACTACTTCCCACGGATCCGGGCGGCGAAGCCAATTGTCGGGCTTCTCATTTTGCCAGCCGTCGCTGGATCGTCTGCTTGAAAATGCCGTACTCGTAGCGCAAACCGTAGCCCATCGCCGGCAGATCCATGGTGGCCATCGACTCGATGAAGCAGGCCGCCAGGCGGCCCAGACCTCCATTTCCCAGCCCGGCGTCCGGTTCCTGATCCAGCAGCTCATACCAGTCGACATTTTTCTCCCGGCAGGCTTCGAGCATGGCCGGATCAAGCAGCAGATTCGACACGTTGCTGGCCAGGGAACGGCCGATCAGAAACTCCATCGAAAGATAATAGGCGTGTTTCGGATTCGACATCGAATTGCGTTTTCTTCGTGCGCAGCCAGCGCAGGGCCAGTACGTCCCGGAGGGATCGGGCCACGGCCTCATACCTTTCCCTGGGAGTAGCAAAGTCAGGATCGATGGCGTAGTCAAATACCAGATGGCGTTCGTAAAGTGCGTTGGGGTCGCTGTGGAAGCGAACGGGACCGTATTCTACGAGGTCTGGATGCATTGCAGATTTACTCCTTTACCGCTCGCCGCGCCGTGAGGGCGGCCTGAAGACAACATTATGATCCGCTAAAATGACAGTCCGATGTCGTAGGCGCAGAGCGATGTATGGGTGTTGGCGGAAAAAAAACGGATCCTTACGCTGCACTGCCAGTAGCCAATGAAGGCGTCGTTGGAGTATTTCTGTAAGATATTGATTCTGTGGTGCGGATGAGAGGACTTGAACCTCCACTCCCTTGCGAGAACTAGAACCTGAATCCAAAATTAGGATCGCACCGGGTAATGCAGTCCCTAAGTTTTCAACGGGTTCGTCGCCGTCGCTGTGCAGGATTGTGCCCGATTCGCTTTTGTCCGGGCACAGTCTTCGGGCACAGTGAAATCCGAGAATGGGTTCCCATTTCCGAAGTCTATTAGAACGGGCGGGTTGGTTGCTCGGGAGATCATCGGGGCGCAATCCGTCCTCGTTTTCCAGAAAACTTCCGACTGATCCAAAGGACCAATCCAGTCACCAGGGCATACCCGATTCCGTTGCACGGCACGACCGCCCACGCCCAAATATCCACACCTGAGCCATGCACGCCGCCGCCGAGAACGTAGACAGGAACCGAGACGATGAACCCCGGCCAAAGTAGCCAGTCGAAATTGGTTGGACGATGCGATTCCGCCGACCGCAGAATTGGGTACGCAACGGCGGTCCCGACGACGAAGGCAGTAAGGAGCAGCGTGATAGTCTGCCTTTTTTGGCGGGTCATTTTGGATGGTTCGGAGCCGAGCATAGCATCAATCCTCAAAAAGATGATCCAGCGGCCCCTTCAGGAATTGTTCAAATGAAACTCCGCTGGTTGCTCTGACTTCCTGGAGCCGTTTAACGCCGTCATGAAGGTCGGCCTCATCCACAATGTTGTATCGGTCGAAAACGGATCGGGTCTTGTGGCCGGTGATGCTCATGATAACCCGTTCTGGCACCCTGGCCCTGGAAAAATTACGAACGGCAGTTCGTCTCAAATCGTGGAAGAGGACGCCCGACTGCTTCGCCTTTTCGCAGGCACTACTCCACCCGGTCTTAATGGACTTGATCGGTTTCCCACGAAACGTGAAAACGAACTCCGATTCTTTCGGCAAGTAGCGAAGCGCATGAACGACGGTATCAGTCAGCGGAATAGTTCGACCTTCGCCATTCTTGGTCTCGCCTGCTTCCAAACGAATCACGGAATTTTCGAGATCAACTTGTTCCCATTTCAATCCCAGTATCTCTCCCCGGCGACACCCAGTTTCGTAGCCGAAGACCGCAATGGGACGGAGATGTTCTGGAAGTTCGGATAAGAGTTTTGCGAAACTCTCCGGGCTTTGAAATCCCCGGCGAACATTGTTCTCCTCAAGTTTCTGAACCTTCGGGAAAGGAACCTCTGCCAGATTGAACGCACGCCGCAACAACGAGACTTCCCGGTTGATGGTCGCATTCTTGCGACCAAGATTCTTTCGCTTCAAGATGTAGGCCCTGACATCTGGCTTCGACAATTTTTCTGCCCTCTGGGAACCAAAGTGCGGACGCAAATGGGTCTCAACAACCAGCTTCGCCCAATCCACGCTCTTGTCGTTGATCTTGTAATCTTCAACCAGCCCGTCGAGCAGGACGCCGATGCTCCGCTTGTCCTTCGGTTTGGATTCTGCGACTCGGGTTTTCAGCTTCTCCAGGGCCTCGTCACGATCCTCTTTGCCAGACGATTCCCGAACTGGTTTTCCGTCCACGTAAAATTTCAGCCACCACTTTTTCGTGCCGGGTCGCTGGTAGACGGTACCTGCAATATCACCCATTCTTTCCACTGCCCTTGACCACGCCATGCTTCGACAGAATCTTGCTGACGCTGAACGGATACCACTTGCTTCCACGCCGTGGTTGAACTCCCCTTTCGTTCAATGCCGACGCAATCTTGTCATAGGCCATGCCCGATGAACGCAACTCTTTCATCTCCTCCAGCACAGCCTGCTCACCTTCATAAAACCCAAACGGTTTCGCCCCTTCATGTGCGATTCCCGTTTTCGCCTTCAGTCGCTGCTTCGCTCCCCGGAGCTTCAGAACGAGAATGTTCTTCTCGTACTCGGCAAAAGCGCCCAAAACCTGACGCATTAACTTCCGGGACGGATCGTCGCTGCACAGGTCGGGTTCGGTCACGCTCACAAGCTGGAAGCCGCTACGCTTCAGGTCGAGAAGAATGCTCTCCTGGATCATCAGGTCCCTTGCCAATCGGTCCAGGCGCTCTACCAGCACCAACTTCACCCCGTTGCTGTGGAGAGCTTCCAGCATCTCCGAGAAGGCAGGGCGGCTCGCCATGTCCTTCGTTCCGCTAATGCCTTCTTCCCGGAAGACTCTGACGATTTTGATGCCGTGGGTCCGTGCGTAGGACTTCACCGCCGCAAGCTGGCGAGCGAATCCATCTCCATCAACTTGCGTTTTGCCGCTCACACGCAGGTAGACGAAGCATTGCTTCACTTCTACATTGTAGACGGGGTTTGCGATTTCGTCAACTAACTGGACAGATAGATGAAGTTGATGTATCTAAACGTCAAGTAGCTTGCCCGAAGGGTATATCTTGTCAGGGAGATATACGGATTCCGGCCCTGAGGCGGATATGAGACCGTTGTGCGTTTGGGGCGTTCGCAACAGGGGTCATTCTGAAATTTTGAATTCGCATAGATAGTGGTGCAGACGAAAGTTTGCCGTGCTGTAAGGACGCAACCGGCCCCAACTTCCTTCTGACGTTTCCCACGCTGGCAGGCGGAAAAAGTGATCGGTAAAAAGAAGGGTACTGGAGCGGAACGAGACCATGCTGGGAAGGCTTGGGAACTTCGACAAGAAGGAATCATTTCTCCAAAGGCGTTGATTCGAGCACGTGAAAATTGGACCCGGACCTGGACGCATCGTGCGATGGTCCGACCCCATGCGAATCAGAACTTGGTTATGCTGCACACGCTAAAACGAAGTGTGCCGATTCCGTGCGGCTCCAACACGCAGGATTTCGATGCGAATCCCTTTTCGGTAAGGGGTTCGTGTCTCAAGCCGTCCACCAGCCGCAGACACGAAAAAACAAGATTGGAACGTGAAGCGGCACGCTTCACGGCTGCGAAGCAGCCCATCTATAATTTGTGAAGATGACGTTCGAGACGGTGTTTGAAAAATATCTTCCACTGGAGATGCTTGCGAAGTCCATCAAGACCGGAAACGAGTACGCAATCCCATACCCCGACGTCTTAGAAGCTGTCCAGATTGCTACGAGCAAAGAGATCGCAATCCTTGGTGTCGAGACCTTTAGCGTGGTCGAACACGGCCTTCAATGTGAGCGTTTCAGCGGCTACGAGTTCGAGTTAGGCGATGACTGGGCATCGTTCGTCGGGGCGAACAATGACCAAGCCCTGAAAGAAATGGCCGTAGCAGGTCATCACGCAGGTACACGATTCATTCTTACGACCGCTTCGAAATCCGAATTCGATGAGCTTGGTTCGGCACAGTTCCGGGCACAGTTAGGATTGGGTCCTAAATACCGAAAAACGTGATGCCTCTTCTAAGCTGATCTTGAACGACTTAGTTGGTGCGGATGAGAGGACTTGAACCTCCACTCCCTTGCGAGAACTAGAACCTGAATCTAGCGCGTCTGCCAATTCCGCCACATCCGCGTTGCGGTAAGACGATCCTATTGTCGAGGACTATGGCGGCGAGTGTCAACTTGAACCGGGCCCGCTTGCGCATGGCCCTTGCGAGCCGGCGATTCCGCCGCCGGCGCATCCAAAATCGGGGGTTGGCTCGATCGCAGCGCCAGCACCAGGCGCAATATGCGCTGCTCGATGTCATCCCGCACCCGACGGTAAACTTCCTCCGGCTCTCCGATGGGGTCCTGGACATCCCAGTTCTCAATCGGCGCCTGCGTCTCGAACGGCCGCTTTTGGCCCGACATGTTGATCACCAGATCGAAGTCTCCCCGCAGCGCGTCGATGCTCTTGGGGTAAATGTGACCTAGGTCGATGTTCTTCTCAAGCATCACCTTGTGCGTCAGCGGCGCTACCGCCAGCGCCGGCGCAAGCCCAGCGCTTTGAGCCGATAGCACGTCCGCGCCATAGGCCCGGGCGAAACCTTCCGCCATTGGGCTACGGCAGGAATTACCGATGCATAAGAACAAGACCCGAGATGGTTTCACTTGATTTTAGTTTACGGGACCTCGGTCGCTTCGAGGCGTGCTTAAGGTACTTTTTCGAGGAACCTCAGGTGAACGCGGGTGTCCTCAGTCAACTCCGGATGAAAAGTTGCCGCCAGGTGCCGGCCCTGCTCCACCAGCACCGGATCGCCTTGATAGCTGGCCAGAATTTTGGCGCCGCTACCAACCCGGCGGATAATCGGGGCGCGGATGAAGACGGCTTCGAACTCGTTTCCCTGCCCCTCGGCCTGGACCCGCGCGATGCGGCTATCGATCTGGCGGCCGTAAGCGTTGCGCTCCACGCCGATATCCATCAGACCAGTGACTTTTGCGACGGATTTGTTACATCGGCCGCCAACAGGATGGCGCCGGCGCAGGTGCCGAAGACGGGAGCGCGATTCGCGAATTCCCGCAGCGGACCGAGCAGGTTTTCTTGTTCCAGCAGCTTCAGCATGGTGGTGCTTTCGCCGCCTGGGATCACCAGGCCGTCCACGCTCCCGAGATCGGCGGCCGTGCGAACTTGAACGACGTCCGCGCCGGCGCGTTCCAAGGCCCGCTGGTGGGCTTCGAAGTCGCCTTGGAGCGCCAGCACGCCGATCTTTTTTTTGGGCCGCTCGGCCATTACCAGCCTCGCGTTTGCAGCAGCTCCGCTTCGGGGAGTTTGGCGACATCCAGGCCGGGCATGGCCATGCCCAGCTCTTCGCTGGCTTCGAGCAGCTTCGCAGGATCGTTGTAATAGGTGGCGGCTTTGACGATGGCGCGGGCGCGCGCTTCCGGGTCCGAGGATTTGAAGATGCCGGATCCGACGAACACCGCCTCCGCGCCGAGCTGCATCACCAGCGCGGCGTCGGCGGGCGTGGCGATTCCGCCGGCCGAGAAATTCGGCACCGGCAGCTTGCCGTGCTTGGCCACCCATTCCACCAGTTCCAGCGGCGCCTGCAGTTTCTTCGACTCATCCACCAGCTCTTCTTTGCCCAGCACGGTGAGCTGCTTCATCTCCTTCACGATGGTGCGAATGTGGCGCACGGCTTCGACGATGTTGCCGGAGCCGGCTTCGCCCTTGGTGCGGATCATGGCCGCGCCTTCGGCGATGCGCCGCAGCGCTTCGCCCAGATTGCGCGCGCCGCACACGAACGGCACTTTGAAGTCGCGCTTGTCGATGTGGTGCTCTTCGTCGGCGGGCGTGAGCACTTCGCTCTCGTCGATGTAATCCACGCCCAGCGCTTCCAGGATGCGCGCTTCCATGAAGTGGCCGATGCGCGCTTTGGCCATCACCGGGATGCTGACGGTCTGCATGATCTCGCGGATCTTGCTGATGGGCGCCATGCGGGCCACGCCGCCTTCTTTGCGGATATCGGCGGGCACGCGCTCCAGCGCCATCACCGCGGTGGCGCCGGCCTTTTCGGCGATGAGGGCCTGCTCGGCGTTGGTGACGTCCATGATCACGCCGCCCTTCAGCATTTCGGCCAGGCCGACTTTCAAGCGAAACTTTCGTCCAAGTACATTCAGGGTTCTCCTTAAACGATTTGTCCTAAACCATGCGCCGGAGCTTCGGCCAGCGGAGAATTCGCCCGCGCGCGCTCCAGCTCATCTTGAAAATACGACCGAGAACGGCCATTCCGGATTCAATCTGTTCCGGCGCCATGCCCGGCAAAACTAAGCCGCAAACTGTCCGGGTTCCGGCCGCGTGACCGCGAAATATTTGCCCGGCAGGTAGGAGACGCCTTCGCGCTCGGCGCGCGGCAGCAGCTCGCCCGCGTCCAGAGGTTCCGGCAAGCGCACCCATAGATTCATGCCGCCGCGCGGACGGGTGAAGGTGGCTTCCGGCAGGCAGATATGGTCGCAGGCTGCCAGCACCGCGCGCAAACGCTCGCGGCCGGCTTCCAGCATGCGCTGGCGATGCTGCGCCAGGCGGCCGGATTCGGCGAAGCGCAGCAGCACGGCCTGCGAGAGCTGATCGGTATGCAGGTCGCTCCATTGCTTCGCTTCGGTCAGCCGCTCGATCAGCGCTCGCGGACCCATGACCCAGCCGACGCGCAATCCGGGAAAGGCGAGCTTCGAGAAACTGCGCAGCAGAATCGTATCGCCGGTTTCATCCAATAGCTTGACAGTGGGGATTGTGTCGCCTTCGTACGCCAGCGCGCCATAGATATCGTTCTCGATCACGATCACGCCCGCCGCTTGCGCGATGCGCAGTAGATTCTTGCGCGCGGCCAACGGCATGGTAGCGCCGGTCGGATTCTGAAAATTCGGAGTGACCACGAGCAGGCGCGGAGGTTCGCGATCGATGATCCGCTCCAGCGCTTCGATGTCCAGGCCGTTCGGGCCAACCGGAACGCCGATCACACGCGCGCCGGATCGCTCGAAAACATTCTTCAGTCCGGGATACACGGGATCTTCGAGCAACACCGTGTCGCCCGGCCGGACCAGCGTGCGCTTCGAGCAGATCGAATGCCTGCTGGCAACCGCTGGTGATCAGGATGTCGTCAGAATCGCGCGCCGCGCCTTCCGCGCGCGCCAGTTCCAGCAGGTAGCGGCGCAGCGGAGCATAACCGGAAGGCGAGCCGAGCTGCAGGATGGTTTGCGCTTCCGAACTTTGAATCACTTCCGCGCAGGTGGCGCGAAACTCTTCGAGCGGAAATAGAAGTTCGGAAGGCCGCGAGCTGGCGAAACTGGCGAGAGGCGTGGAAGCGGGTGAAGCTGGTGAGGGCGTCGCCGGGAATCGCAGCATTTCGCGCCAGTCCAGCTGGGTTCGTTTTGCGTTTCCGCCGGCAACGAAACTTCCCCGCCCCACATGTCCGGCGATCAATCCCTCGGATTCGAGCAGTTCGTAAGCGGCCGAGACGGTGGTCCGGTTCAGTCCAAGTTGGCCCGCCAATTCCCGAGTGGCTGGCAAACGACCACCTTTGGTGATCCGGCCGGAATCTATTAGATCTTTAATTTTTAGATAGAGCTGGCGGTAAAGTGGCGCGGCTGAATCCGGATCTAACGGGCCAATTGGTAGCATGCCAATCCATCTGAGAGCATACCATATTGGCTGGCCTCAGGAAACCCGGTAGACGTAAGCGTCCTCGACGAAGCGGTCGCCTAGAAGCTGACCGCCGAGTCGCATCCCTTCGACGCTCTTCGTCTTTCCGAAGTGCCGGCGTAGATCCTTAACAAAGGGATCGGACATCGGAAGAATCATTATCAACGGGGTATTGGCGGGCGTAAATCCGGCAGGGGCGAGCGCGTCGTGAACCAACTGATACGCTTTCCGGAGATCGATCGAGTCAAATTGAGAAGAGCCGATCAGCATACGCCAGTCTTCATACTCGGATAGATACGCCAAAGAGCGATCGCGATCTTCAACTTCGCATCCGTGAGTCTAGCGATCATTTCCGCGCCCCTGCCTATATCGACGGTCACCATTGCAGTTTTATCCATGCGATAACTCCGTGTCGTTTGTCACCGACCGCCCCGAGCAGCAAATGTGCCAATTCCGGGGGATGCCTGCGGTATCGACTCTGCTCAGACCATGACTGAACGACATCCCAATTGTTTCGGAAACTTTCGTCTCTGGTAACCCGATCTACAAATTCCTCATCCATGCCGCGACTCTGATCAATTCTCGCAAGTTATGGGTGTGGCAAGAGTCAACCTTTTTCTTGTCCGGGAAGTCACCCCGCCTCGTTCCTTTAGCTATGCAGGCCTTCAGTGCACACTCTACTGCGTACCCAGCTAGATAATATGCTCCATTGAAGAGTCCCAGCTCCAGTAAGGCAGTCGCCTCTTTCAGCCTGACCTTCGAAAGCCCTTGGAGGCCTTTTCGGTCCACGAGCCTTAATCACACCCTCCGCACCACGTCGATGCTCGCAAGATATGGCCGCCCTTCGCCGGCGCGGGACCCGGCCGGTTCGGGAAGTAGCGCCGGGATATTTCGGGCGGGCCGAGGTCCTCGATATCGGAGAATCCCAGGGACGTTAGCTTCTCCCGAAGCTGCGGCGCTTCAAAATACGTCAGCCACGCTTCCCCGATAGCATCCACCCGCGCGGCGCGCGTATCGTGGAAAGCTCGAGCTTCCGCCGACAGCGATTCCGGTGGATCGCTGTAGTCGAACACTACGTGAGCGCCGTTGGGCAAGCTCGCCATGAAACCCAGCGTCGACCAGATGGCTTCCTCGGTTAGATAAGGCACGACGCCCAACCAAGTGAAGAAACTTGGTTGCGCGGGATCGAATCCGGCGGCGCGCAGGCCGTCGGATAACGTCTCGCGTTCAAAATCGATCGGAGCGAACGCCAGCGAATTCGGCACAGGGATGGCCGCTTCGGCCAGCCGTTCGCGTTTCCACGCTTGCGTGGCTGGATGATCGACTTCGAAAATCCGTAGACGCTCGCCGAACGGGCTGCGGTAGGCATACGTATCCAGGCCCGCTCCCAGCACCACCGCCTGGCGAACTCCACGTTCCACGGCGGCGGCCAAGGCATCTTCGGCGAAGCGCGTACGGACCGCGATAAACATGCGCATTCTGAGCCGGGAGGGATGGCTTTCGGCTTCGCGCGCGATTGTTTCGGCATCCGTCCCCAGAATGCGCAGCGCCAACGGGTCGGAGAATATGCGTCCCCGCTCCAGGATCTGGTGCGCGGCGCGATGAGCGGCGGCCGCGAACGCCGTCCGGCTGGGCTGTCCTACCTGCATGCAACGCCCTTCGCGATAGAGTTCATTCCGCTCGTAGCGCGTCGACGGGATTCACCGCGCTCACCCGCATCGCCGGCAGATAGCTGGCCATCGCGGCGGCGGCGATCAGTGCTACCGATACCACCGATAGCGTCGCGGGATCGAACGGCTTCACCTCGAACAAGAACGATGACATCAGACGCATAAGACCCGCGGCGGCCACCAATCCTAGCGCGACCCCGATGGCCGCCAGTCGCAACGCCTGCCCCACAAACATGCGGGTCAGCTCGTCTCGCCGCGCCCCCAGCGCCATGCGAATGCCGATCTCGCGCGTGCGCTGCGAAACCGAATAGGAAATCACGCCGTAGATTCCGATCACGCCGAGCAGCAACGCCATCGCGCCCGCGATCCCCAGCATCACCAGCGTGAACGAAGTTCGCGCCAAAGACCGGTCGTAGATCTCTCGCAGCGTGTGAACATCCGCCAGCGGCACATTCGGATTCACGGACCATACCGCGCGCTGTACGTCCGCGCGGAATCCGCTCGATCCGACGCGCCGGCTTCGGATCACGAACGCCAGCGAGCGATCCAGGAATAAGGGTATGCCCTCGAAATCCTTCAGCATGAGCGGCCAAAACGCAATCTTGGGCGCCTCCTTGTCCACGCCATTGTCGCGTTCGTCCGATACCACGCCGACCACTTCGCGCCAGGGCCCCTTGCCGACATCCCGAATTCGCTTGCCGATGGCATTCCCCGGCTTTCCCCATAATTCCCGCGCCAGGTTTTCCGAGACCATCGTCACCGGCCGTTTTTGATAGACGTCGGTCCAGGTGAAGTCCCGGCCGGCGATCAGCCGCTGGCCCATAGTGCTGAGCAGCCCGGGCGAGACAAGCTTATAAATACGCAGCGGGGGGAGTTGCGAATCGGAATAGACGTGATCCTCGGCCATCACGGGATCGTGCCAACCCTCCTCGGTCATGGGGATGATACTGGTCATCCCCGTCGCGGTAACGCCGGGAACGGCGGCAAGCTTGTCGAGAATCTGCTGCTGCATTCGAACCGTCTGCTCAGGCTCCGCCACCTGGGAATCTGGAATGGAAATTCGCAGCGTTTGCAATTCTTCCGGATGAGTGAAGCCCGGCTCAACGCGCCGCAATGCTTGAAAAGTCCGGATCATGAGTCCGGAGCTCGCGAGCAGCACCAGCGCCAAGGCCACCTGCAGGATCACCAGGGCATTCCGCGCGCGATGCCGCTCCCGGCTCTGGCTGAGCGAACGGCCACCCGCCCGCAGGGCCGTTCCCAATTGTGGACCGGCATATTTAATCGCAGGAATAGCCCCGAACAGAAGGCCCGCCAAGATAGAAATCGCGAGCGTGAACAGCAGCACCGGCGGATCGATGGTAATCTGATCCAGCCGCGGAAGATGCGCCGGGGCCAGGGCCACCAGCAATCGAATGGCGGCATAGGCGACACCCAGCGCGAAAATACCGCCGCACGCGGCCAGCGTCAGGCTTTCGAGCAGCAGCTCGCGCACGATCTCGCCCCACCCCGCGCCCAGCGCGGCCCGGATAGCCAGCTCCTGCTGACGCCCATCGGCTCTCACCAGCAACAGGTTCGCCACGTTCGCGCAAGCGATCAGCAGCACCATACCGATGGTGCCCATAAGGACCCACAGCACCTTGCTGACGTCGCCGACCAGCGACTCTTTCAGAGGGCGCAGGCTGGGAGCCAGCCGGGCGCGCCGGAACATTTCGACGCTGGTGCCGGGAAATGGGGGGAAGTTTTGAAGCGACGCGGGAATCATGCGGGCGACATCGGCGCCGGCTTGTTGCAAGGTGACCCCCGGCCTGAGCCGCGCGACGCCCTGATAGCTGAAATTCCCGATGGTCGTTTTAGCGCGGTCGAATTGCATGGGCTGGATGATGGAGGGTTTGAGATCCAGGAATTGGAAATCGCGCGGCATGACGCCGATCACCTCGGTGCCTTTTCCATCCACCACGATCCGCCGGCCGATCACCGCGGGATCGCCTCCGAACCGCGACTGCCAGTATCCGTAGCTTAGGACGGTCGTGTCCGGGCTTCCGGGCGAATCGTCTTTCTTCGAGAACCAGCGTCCGATGGCGGGGCGAACGCCGAGAATCGGCAGCATGCCTTCGGTGAAGCTGACGGCTGGGATCTGCTCCGGGATCGCGAGGCCGGTTATGCTCACGGTTCCGCTGTTCCACGTCCCCAGGTCCTGAAAGGTTTGCGATTGGTCGCGATAAGTGAAGTACAGAAACGGCGCGATGCCGCTTCGGGCGAGGTCGATGCCCGGGGCCGAGTGATCGACGTCAATCAATTCCTCGGGATGGGAGAACGGCAACGGCTTCAGCAGCACGCCTTCGATCACGCTGAAAACCGCGGTGTTAGCACCGATGCCGATGGCCAGAGTCGCGATCGCGATCAGCGTGAACATTGGGGAGTGCGCCAGCCGCCGCAGCACGTATTTGAAGCGCATATCCCCTAATACGCCGCTAGCCGGCAAAAGTTTGCGGAATTTTCTTCGACGCCAGAGGCAATTCAACGGCCAAAAGCAGCAGCGAGATCCACAGCAAATCCGCAAGCAGAAGGTGCAGGATCTGCATGCCGATGGGGGCAAGCAACGCGAGATTCACCGCGCCCGCCGAGAGTTGCGCGACGCTCAGGATCACCACGGCGACACTCAGCCGGTTCGAGGCAACGCTCGAATTCGAACGCAGCGCGCGCAGCGATATCCAGACGAAGAAGGCTGCGGCAGTAATGGCCAGCATCGGATGGAAGACGCGCAGCCGCAGCAGGAAATGCGCGGATGCCGAAAAATCCTGCCGCATGCCCTGGCCGAGCGACGACGCCGGAAACAACGTATCGCCCAGCGCGGTGATCGCGCCCGTTACGCTCACCACTAACGCAGCCGCCAGGGCCGTCTGGAAGAGCGGTGAGACCCGAACGGACGAGCGGTCGGAATCGCGGGAAAACCAAGCGGTGAGCGCCAGCATCGCCAGCAGAATTTGCGTGTTGACCAGGTGCAGAGAAAGATAGACGGCGCGGCCCACGGATGCATTCGCGGCGACATATTGGAACAAAACCAGGCCCGCGCCCAGCGCCGCTTCGGCGATCAGGAACGCGAAGGATGCTAGCGCGAACTTTCGCACGCGATGGCCGCGCGGGTAAAGCTTCCAGCTCCACGCCAGCAATCCAGCGACGGCGAAGAACGCCACGCCGCTCATGAGGCGATGCGTAAACTCGATGATGGTGGAAGCGGCCGCACCGCTCGGGATCACCTCGCCGTTGCACAGCGGCCAATGGCTGCCGCAGCCAGCGCCGGAGCCGCTGGCGCGTACCAGCACGCCCCATAACACCACCAGAACGTTCCACGCCAGCACGCCCCAGGCTGTGCCGGTAAAGCCAGGTGCGCGAATCGCGGCCGGCGATGCAACGGTAGTGCTCACTGGAATCAATGTAGCAGGCCTGATAAAATCATGGCTGCTTTGCGAACCTTGACTGCGGCTTGCTTTCTGGCTACCCTCTTCGCCGGCATGCTGCCCGCGCAGCAGAAGAAGAAACCTGGGTCGGACGACGAGGGCTACATCCCCGTGGTCGCTCCCGAGAACAAATCCAAAAAGGACAAGGATGAAACGCAGAGTCTGCCTCCCGCAAAAGACCTGCCCAACGCGGTAGTAACGGACACGGATCGGTTGTCGTTTGCGGTTTCACCACTCTCGAACAAAGGGCTATTCACGCCGCAGACTCGCGAAGCGCTGAAGGCTCTGATTCACAGCAGCCACGGGACCATCGTCAAGCTGCGGGCGTTCGTGGCTGGATCGGGCGACCTCAGGCGCGTCAGCGAGCTGGTTGCGGAGGTGTTCGGCGACAAACATCAGCCGCTGCCCGCTTTGAGCGTCGTGCAGGTGGGCGGGCTGCCAATGGAGGGAGCGCAAGTGGTGGTCGAGAGCACGGAGGCTGCCAAGCGTCCTGTGAATCCGAACGGCCTTGCATTTCTGGCCGGGCAATCTGCGTCCACCGTCGGCCAGTCGCTGGATCAATTGAAAACCGTTCTGCAAAAAGGCGGGATGACGCCCGAGGACGCGCTGCGGGTGACGTGCTTCGTCAGTTCGCTGGACGAGCAAAGGGACGCGCGCCAGAGGATGGAGGGGAGTTTTCCGGGCGCGGCGTTAAACCTGGTCGAGATGCAGCGCGAGCCGGTGACGCCCGCGTCGGAATGCGAAGCGGTGGCGCGGCTGAGATCGGCTCCGTCCGAAGCCGTGACGTATCTCAATCTGGTGGGCGAAAAATCGCCGTACTATTCGCAAATCGTGCTGGTAAGCAGCCCCAAGCTGGTGATCACCGGAACGCAGCTTGCCTTTGGACGCCAGGACGGCGATGCGAAACTGGCGTTCGAGCGGCTGGAGAAAATGCTGGCATCCATGAACGCCCGCTTTGACGGGATTGTGATGTCGCACGTTTATCTCACTTCGAGCGGGATCATTCCGCAATTGCGAAAGGTCAGGTCGGGCTACTATAGCGCCGCGCACCCGCCCGCCAGCACCATGCTCCCGTTCGAAGGCTTGCCGTCGCTCGACGCGACCTTCGGCATAGACCTGATTGCGGTCCCGGTTTCGTCCAGCGCGCAGCGCTGAATGGGGCGGACGCCCTCGTCCGCGCCGGACCCCCAGGTCCGGCTTTTCGCCCACTCAGGAACAGAGGACGACGTGGGCGTCGTCCGCGGTCATCGGGGACCGCCCCCACGAGAACTTCAAGAAACAATGGAATCCCACGCTACCTTGCTAAACTGAGGGTTGAGCTCAGCCCAAAAACCTCGCGTTTCCGTCGTCAGCTATTTGAACACCGCGCCGCTGGTGTGGGGCATGCTGCATGGCGCCGAGCGCGGGCTGTTCGATCTGGAGCGATCCCTTCCCGCCGAATGCGCGGACCGGCTGGCCGACGGACGCGCTGACATCGGCATCGTGCCGTCGGTGGAATTAAATCGACAGAAGCTTGAAATTATTCCGGGTGCGGGGATCGCCTGCCGTGGCGCGGTGCGCAGCATTCTGCTGATTTCCAAAGTTCCGTTCGGCGATATCCGGACCCTGGCTACCGATTCCAGTTCGCGGACTTCGGTGGCGCTTAGCCGCATCATTCTGGCCCGCAAGTACGGTGTGACGCCGCGCCTTCATTCCGAGCGGCCGCATCTGGGCTCGATGCTGGAGCATTCCGACGCCTGCCTGATCATTGGAGACGCCGCGCTGCTGCTCGATCCAGCGGATCTGCCGTTCCACGTGCTGGACCTCGGCGCGGAGTGGACCGAGCTGACCGGCCTTCCCATGGTATTTGCAGTTTGGGCGGCACGCGCCGAGCTCGCCCGGCAGGATCCTGCGCCGTTCCTGGCTTCGCTCGGCTTCGGAATGGAGCACATCGACGACATCGTGCGCGAGGAGCATTCGAAGCTGGGGATCACAACAGAACTGGCGCGGGATTATCTGACCCGCAATATCGTCTTCGAACTGGGCCCGCGCGAATACGAAGGGCTGTCAACTTTTCTGCAATACGCGTCCGAGCTTGCGAATCCGGCCGGACGCAAGGAGGTGTCGGTATGATGACGCGCCAGGAGGCGACGGAACTTTTTCAGAGCGACGATCTGGTCGGGATCGGAATGGCCGCTGACGCGGTTCGCCGCAAGCTGCATCCCCACGGAATCGTCAGCTACATCGTCGATCGCAACATCAACTACACCAATTTCTGCACCGAATATTGCAGCTTCTGCGCCTTCTATCGGCCGATGGGCCATGCCGAAGGCTACCTGCATCCGCAGGAAGTTATCTTCGACAAGATTCAGGAGACCATTGACCTGGGCGGCACGGGGATTCTGATGCAGGGCGGTCTGCATCCCGAGCTCAAGATCGAATGGTACGAAGATCTGCTCCGCAACATTAAGACGCGCTTCGGCGACAAAATCTGGAACCATTGTTTTTCCGCGCCGGAGATTGTCAACATCGCGGAAGTGAGCGGCCTGACGCTGCACGATACGATCGCGCGGCTGCGCGACGCGGGCCTCGAATCGATTCCGGGCGGAGGCGCGGAGATTCTCGACAACGATGTGCGGCGCAGGATCAGCCGCCTGAAGTCGTCGGCTCAGGATTGGATCGACGTGCACCGCACCGCGCACGCGCTCGGGCTTCGAACCACCGCCACCATGATGTTCGGATGCGGCGAAACCATCGAGCAGCGCATGAATCATTTCGATATCGTGCGGCAGATTCAGGAAGACACCGGCGGTTTCACCGCATTTATTCCCTGGGCGTTCCAGCGGGAGAACACTTCGCTCGGGCGTTTCATAAAAGAAGAGGCGACCGCGGTGGAGTATCTGAAGACGCTGGCCATTTCGCGGCTATATCTGGATAATATTCTGAACATACAGTCGTCCTGGGTAACGCCGGGGTTGAAAACCTGCCAGGTCGGATTGCGCTTCGGCGGGAACGATGTGGGCAGTATCATGATCGAGGAAAACGTCGTATCAGCAGCGGGGACGCACAATCGCGCCACCGAAGAGCAACTTCGACGCTTAATCCGTGACGCAGGCTTCATCCCCAAGCAGCGCGACACGCTGTACCGCACGTATTTCCTGAATTAGCTACTTTGGAGCGGACGAAGTCTTCTCGTTGAAGAACAACGTGACGTCCACGGCGTGGGCCACCGCGTCGATCTTTGCATCCGAGCGTGAGTTCTTGAGATTGTCGAACACGCCGCCGTCTTTCACGCGCTTCAGAAAATGATCCGGATATTCCGGGTTGAACGGCTGCCCGACCAGCTCGCCCCACATCTTGCGGATCACCGGCTCGGTCTCGATGTCGAGGCCCACGATATCGAGCTTCCGCAATGTGAACAACGGCCCGGGATTGATCTGGAAAACAAGATTCACGATCTTGTCCGCGTCGTTGACGTCGCGCTTCACTTCCGATGCGGCGTTCAGATAGCCCCGACGCCGTAGACGCAGGGCAATTTTCTCCTGCGCGGCCTTCACCTCGTCGAAGTTCGCGGCTTGATCGGTCTTGAGATTGGCCAGCTTGGCGAGCGTCTGCTGGGAATCATCGTCGTCGCCGAAAAAGCGCACGCGGCCGAGGTTGTATACCGGTCCAGGCTTAACATCCACCGTGACATCCACGCCGTCCACATCTTTCGACGGCTGGGTTGCGACCTTTCCAAATGCCACACGGATCATTCCGTGCGCTTCATAGACCGGAACCGCCGCGGTTCCAAGCAGCAGGCGTAACCGCGCTTCGGTATAGGGAACGCCCACCGCCACGCCGAACATGGTGGTTTGTAGAATCCGGGCGGAAACGTCGCCCGTGTTCGTAAATATCACGCGGGCGATGTTTGGCCGCGCCTTGTCGGGGCGAAAGACGATCATCAATTGCGGAGTGTTGTCAGAACTGAGCTTTCCGCTGATCGGCTGGTGATAATTCTTGCCTGCGAGATATCCGGAGATCAGCGCCACGTAACGGTCTAGTTCCGGCTTGGTGGCCGGGATCTTGTCGCCGAACAACGGGTCCTGATCCTTCAACCAGGCGCGCAGTTCGGCGTCCGAAGCCGGAAGTTCCTCGAATCGCACCGGATACATCTGGCCCATCTCCGCGACTTCCACCGTGGCGTCGTAGCCCTTGAAGTCCTTGGCGGGAGCAAACTGATAGCTGACGTTATCGAACGCGCCGGTTGCCACCAGGCGATCCCGCGCCGCGTCGAATTCCGCTTTTCCGGCCACTTGCCCGACCTGGAGTCCGGCGGCGGTCAGGATCTGCTTGGCCGAGAAAACGTGATTGCCATGCACCGTTACCGTTTCGATGGGCCAGGGCTTGCCTTCCAGCGGAATCATGGCCGAGTTATCCTCGGCGGGTTCGGGTTTCTTGGAGGTTTTGTGAGCGGTCTGCGCGCCGCCCGGCGCGGGCTGCGAGCAAAACGACCATTGCCAGCGCGGCCAGCTTCATTCGAGTTCGATGGGAATGAACATCAGGCGTCCGGAGCGCTCTACCTGTACAACGATCGCGGCGCCCGGCTTGAAATCATCCAGCTTCTTCTTGAGAGCCTCGACCGTCGAGACTGGGGATCCATTCACGGAATAAATGACGTCGCCGGGTTGCAGTCCGGTTCCACTGCTTAAGTCCGTGGTTGATCCGGCGGCCACCACCACCCCGTAGGAATTGCGAAGCTCCGGTAGCATACCGGCCAGTTTCTTGTCGATACCGATCCCCAGGATGCCCAGGCGCGGGACCAGGTTATCCTCGGGATTCACCATGTCGGCGAAGCGGGTGGGGTCGTCAACGGTGTCGAGCACGTTTACGTCGAGGGAAAGCTGATCAGCGCCGCGCAGGATCCCCAGCGTGATCTTCTCGCGCATCGGAGAGCGAAAAATGTAGGCTTCCAGCTGTCGCGCGTTTCGGATAGTTCGCCGATTCACGCTGAGCACGATATCGCCGATCTTCACGCCGGCCTGGTCGGCGGGTCCGCCCGGACCGACATCGCTGACCACCACTCCCCAATCGCGCGACAATTGCAGACCTTCCGCCATCTCCGGCGTGATGGTTTGAAGGCCGACGCCGATCCTGCCGCGATGCACATGCCCTTCCTTGCGAAGCTGGGCGTACACGGTATTCACGATGTTGCTGGGGATGGCGAAGCCCAGGCCTTCGCTGCCGCCGGATTGAGACAGGATGAAAGTATTGATGCCCACCACGCGGCCCTGCGCATCCACCAGCGGGCCGCCGCTATTGCCGGGATTAATGGGCGCGTCGGTCTGGATGTAGGCCACCAGATCGTCGGGGTGGATCTCGCGCGAAGTGGAACTGATGATCCCCAGGCTCACGGAGCCTTCCAGGCCGCGCGGGTTTCCAAAGGCCATCACCAGCTCGCCCTGATGGACCGCATCCGAGTCACCGAAACCTAAATGGGGCAGACCGGTGCGATCGATTTTGATGACCGCGACGTCGAGATCCCGATCCAATCCGATCAATTTACCTTCGAGCAGCTTGTTCTCGGGTTCGATATCCCCGCGGCCCGAGTTCAGCTTGAGCAGGGAGGAAAGCCGAACTTGAATACGGCGCGCGCCTTGCACCACGTGGGAATTGGTGACGATATAACCGTCCGGCGACAAAATAATTCCCGAGCCGGTGCTGTGCTGCTTGGAAAGCAAGCTGGCGGCGTTGGCGGAATCGTTGTCATCCGCAGTTACGTATCCGGTGGAAAAGATCTGAACCACGGCCGGCCGAACGCGGCTGACCAGATCCTCAAGCGTGGAACTGAACTCGCCTAACTTAACCGCCTTCGATTCGGCGGCGGGCGGCGCGGCCGGCGGCGTTTGAACCTGAGTTTGAGCGGCGCCAAAGGCGCTAAATCCCAACACCATCCCCAGCGCGCACAGCAATGATCGTCTCACAATCCCATTTTCTCGCATATTTCGCCGGAGTCGTTTTTGCCGGAACGGATTACTTGGGAAGTGACTAGGGTACGCGAGCGTGAAGGTCCTTCAAAGCCAGCAGCGCCGCCTGGGAAACGTCGCTGTCGGTATCCTGTGAGAGGGTCTGCAGCTGCGCAACGGCATCCTCGCCGCCGCTTCGGGCTAGCACCCAGGCCATGCCGATCTTTTCATCCTTGGTGGTGGTGGTTTCCTGGAGGGCTGGGTACAAAACGCGTCGAATCTCGGGATCCCGGTGCTAGCTCGGCCAGATAGGGCCGAGCAGTCCCGCGATAAGCCACGGAATTCAGATTGTCCACCAGGTAACGCAGCGGGTCGAACTCGGCCATACCGCGTTTACCCAGCGCCACCAGGGCAAAAGCCAGCGAAAGACGCGCGCCGGTCTTATTCTCACTCGCGAAGGCGGTTTCGACCGCAGGCAAATCGGCCGGATTCTTCAGCCGGGCGATTCCTTCCGCCGCGCCCTCCCGCAAGCCTTCGTCCGTGTTCTTCAAATAAGCGATGAAAGTGCCGTGGAATTCCGGGTCCGGCAACTGGGCGATCGCGGTGAGAGCGGCGCGCTTCACGTCCATGTAATGGGAATTCTCCAGAATATCCCGCAGGTCGTTCAAGGCTGCACGATTGCCCAGCAGGCCGGTGGTTTCTATCGCGGCGATCTGAACCTTTCGATCGAAATCATGCAGCAGGAACGCGATCGCCGGGCCGGCGCTTGGATCGCGAATTTTTTGAAGCGCCACCAGCGATTCATAAATGAGCGCGGTCTCCTTGGACTTCAGCGCTTCCTCCAAATCTGGAATCGCCTGGCGTCCCCGCAGAATGCCCACCGCCCGCGCGGCGTTGAAGCGCGCTTCCAGGTTGGCGCCTCCGCGCACAATCCGGCCCAGCGCCAGCACCACTTCCGGGCGCGCCTGAATGTAGGCGTCCACTACTTGATCGTTGGTGTCGGTGAACTTGCCCTTAAGCGAAGTCCCCACCCGCCGCATCGTGGCCGTAAGGCCGGTTTTGACGTATCCGGGCAGGTAGAAATTGACCAGGCCGTCCGTGGCGCGAATCTGGATCTCGGCGTCGTTATCGGCGGAGGCCTTGATCAAAGGATCCAGGCTGCTCTGCGTGCCGATCCCAACGATGGCTTTCACTGCCTCCCGGCGCACGTCTACATCCGGGTCGGAAAGGTACGGCACGATCCTGGGGATGGTTTCCGAGCCGCCCTGCCCCAGTTCGCGAACGGTTTTGATGCGTTGCTTCGGTTGATCTTGGGCCAACAGCGAAAGGCCCGCCAGCAGCAGGCACAGATACGGTCTAGCGCGCCGCATACACCGCGAACTCAGCGAACAAACTCAACACAAACCTTCTTTGATATTATCCCGGCTTCATAGCCCATATCCAGCAGCTTCTGAGCGGCCTCCGGAACCAGGTCGCCGCAATCCACCGTGAAGTGATTTACGTACATGCCGACGAACTTCTCGGCCAGCCGCGGCTCCAGGTCGCGCGCGAACTGCAGGGCGTAGTTCAGAGCTTCCTCGCTGTGATCGAGCGCGTACTGGATGCTCTCCCGCATCAGCCGGCAGCATTCCGATTTCAGATCTTCCGGAATGGAACGGAGCAGCACGTTGCCGCCCAGCGGCAGCGGCAGATTGTAGGCGGATTTCCACCAGCGGCCCAGATCCAGAACGGCCTGAAAACCGCTTCGCCCGTAGGTTAATTGGCCTTCGTGAATCACCAGGCCGGCATCCACGCTATGCTCCTGCACGGCGTCCAGAATTTTGTCGAAGGGGATCACCACTTCTTCGAAATCCGGCTCGAACAACTTCAGCGCCAGATAAGCGCTCGTCATCTTGCCTGGAATCGCGATCTTCTTGCCCTTGATTTCTTCCGGAGCCATGGGACGGGTGCTCACCAGGATGGGCCCGTATCCGTCGCCGATGCTGCTGCCGCTCGCCATAAGAACGTACTTGTCGGCGACGTACGGGTAGGCGTGATAGGAAATGGCGGTAAGCTCGTACGCGCCTTCCATCGCTTTTCGGTTCAGAGTCTCAATATCTTCGAGCACATGGCGGAAGTTCACCAGACTGGAACGAACCTTCTTGGTAGCCAAACCATAGAACATGAAGGCGTCATCGGAGTCGGGGCTGTGCGCGCAGACGATGTCAGTCGCTTCGGTGCGTGCCATAGAAAGCAGACCCCCACTATAGCAAACACCACTCGCTGTTCCGCCGGAAGAAACGCTTCCGCCGTTTACTTATTTTGGATCGCGATCAGCTCCGGGCGGAGCGCTTCGAACACATTCTCGAGCTTTCGCAAGCTCTCTTCGGCGCCGGTCAAGTCGCCGCTGCGGCCTTTTCTTTCGAGCGCCAGCGCGGCCTCGAACGCCCGCTGCGCGCCGAAGGTGGAGACCGAGCCCTTCAAGCTGTGGGCGTGATGCTCGACACCGGAAGGATCATGCGCGTTGACGGCGGTGCGTATTTTCTCGAGAGAGTTGGGATAGTCGTTCAGGAACAATTCCACCACTTCGCGTAACAGGTCGAAGTCTCCTCCCACGCGGCTCAACGCCAGGGATTCATCCAACTGCCGGATCTGCTCTTCCACCGAAGCGCCCGGCAAAGGGCGATTGCCATCCATCGAACAACCTCCTGGGAGATTATCGGCAGTTGGCCGGATTATGATGAGGAGACAATGAATGCCATGGAAGAAGTGAGCTTCGCGACCCGTTTGGATTGCCGTTACCTGCTTCACACGCCTGCGGTCCTGCCAAGCAACCCGTTGGTAATGATTGCTTTGCACGGCTATAGCTCAAGTCCGGAAACAATGCTGGATCTCACGCTCAGGATGGTCGGGGAGCAACATGTGGTGGCCGCGATCCAGGCGCCCAATCAGCATTATGTAAGTAACGGCCTGCCGGAAGCCGGTTCCGGTTCCGGTTACAACTGGGGCATCAGCCGGCATTGGGCGTCGGCGGTTCGGCTGCATCACGAGATGTTGATCCAGGTACTGGGCGGGCTGCGGGAGAGGTTTCAGGCCAGCCCTCAGCGCTCGGTCCTGGTGGGATTTTCGCAGCCGGTGGGGCTCAACTATCGATTCGCGGCCACGCATCCGGAGCAAGTGGGCGGCGTGATCGGAATCTGTGGAGGCGTACCGCGGGATTGGCAAGAACCCAAGTATCATCCCGTGACCGCAGCGGTGCTGCACATCTCCCGCGAAGATGACGAGTTTTATCCGGCGTCGGTGGCGTCCACATTTCCGGAGCGGCTCCGCCAGCGCGCCACCGACGTCGAGTTTCACTTGATCCCGGGAGCGCATCGCTTTCCATCCAAAGCGGATAAGATTGCGCGCCCATGGCTCGAACGTGTGTTCGGCCAATAACTCTGTTACGATTCCTACGAAAGGATAATTCCATGTTGCCTCGCCTTTCCGTGTCGGTTTCAGGCTTCGTTTTCCTGCTCGGCTTAACGCCGGCGCTCCAGGCTCAAATAACCCAGATGGACGCATTGTTCGCGGGCTTGTCGGAACGAACCCAGCAGCTCGCCTATCAAGCTGCGGGCGGCGATATGAAAGCCATCACGCCGCTCCTGGCCGGTGCCACCAGCTCAGATCGGGTGCGGACCTATCGCAGCCTGACGCACGCCATGGCAGTGATGTCGGGAACGGCCTGGACCCCGGATGCCGAGCTCGCCACCGGCCTCGATTTCGCCATCAGCGCGAAGCTGGTTGGAACCGGCGAGAATCTGTCGGCGCGGGCAACATTTTTGTTCGACGCTCCCGATGCCGCTCAAGGGCCCTACAAAATGCGGCTGGATCTGTTAAAGCCGGACGGCGCGGAAGAAGCCGCCGTTGATCCGGGCATTGTGCTCGGCGACGTTCGTGGCCGCAAAACCGGGGAGATGATCGGGCTGGCTTTCGATCCGTCGAAATCCGCGCAGCCGGGGCTACATACGCTACGGGCCACGCTCGAAGACGGGCACGGTAAGAAGATTTTCGAATACTACCGAACGTTCTTCATCGTGCCGGATCTCGAAAAGCGCGCGGGCGCGCTGGATAAGACGCTGGAGTTGCTTCCGGATCAGCACGCACTGGCGGCGCTGAGCGCGCGGCAGGTCTTCGAAACCATTCAGGTTGCACGCGCAAGCTATTACGGCACCGGTTTTCAAAACCTGACCGGATACGTTTTCACCGGGATGCGCGCGGCCGGTCTCGGCTCGGCCGAAGCCATGCAGTTCGACGCGGCGCTAACGCGCGCAACCGGCTGGGCTACCGCGCTCAAGGAAGGCCAGGACCCGCTCGCAACCGAACGCGGCGATCTGGCGCTCGCCTACCGCTCCGGCTTTGACGGAAAACTGGTGCCCTATCGCGTGTTCCTGCCTGCAAGCTACGACAAATCCAAAAAATATCCGCTGGTGGTGCTGCTGCACGGGGCGGGCGGCGACGAGACCAATTTTCTGGAAGCCTACAACGGCCTGTGGCCCAAGTTGGCCGAACAGCGCGGCTATATCCTGGCATCCGTGAACGGGCGCGGACCGG
The DNA here is from genome assembly GCA_963786745.1 of Terriglobia bacterium. Lineage (GTDB taxonomy): Bacteria > Acidobacteriota > Terriglobia > Bryobacterales > Bryobacteraceae > Palsa-89. Next base: position 240,554 of record CAWBAE010000003.1, read on the forward strand.
TGAGCGGCTACGCCAAGAATAACGGCGGAGAGCAGGATGTCTTCGATGTTCTCGCGCTGATGAAGGACCGTTACAGCATCGATACCTCCCGCGTGTACCTGGGCGGGCACTCCATGGGCGCGGCCGGTACATGGACGTTGGGTTTGTCCCACGCCGACAAGTTCGCCGGCTTGATCCCAATTGCCGGATCAAGCGCCGCCGTGTTGCCGGGAATCGAAGCGCAACTGAAAGCCGGACGCAAGCTGCCGGTCATGATGGTGTGCGGTGTGAAAGATGCGTTGGTGGCGGTGGCCGGTTGCCGAACGGTCGCCGAGAAAGCCAAGGCGCTGGATTACCCGGTGAAATACTCCGAGTATCCCGGCGCCGATCATCTATCCGTGGCGGTGATCTCGGTCCCGGATGTTTTCGACTGGCTGGATCAGCAGGCCCACACCGGGGCGCAGAAGTAGGGATCCCAACTAAGGGATTCGCCTCATTGTTCACTTAAGCTTAAGACGCTAGTCTAGTGTTATGAGGCGGTTTCTCTTCAGTATCGCTAGCATGGTTGCCTCGGCTGCCGCGCTCGGGGCGCAGACCAGCACGACAACCTCTACGACCACCGACATTAGCGGCAACACCGTTCAGAACGGTCCGGAAGTGATCCAGACCAAGACGCCCACGGGCTCGGAGACCACCGTTACCCGGCAGTCCATCAATGGCCGCATGGTTCCGATGGAGAAAGTGGAAGTCAACATCCTTAAGGACGACTCTTCCGGACGCGTAGTGGAGCGGATCGTGCGTCGTTTCGACCCGAACGGGAATCCAACCCCGCCCGAGAAAGAGACCATTGAGGAACAAAAGCGGCCTGACGGGAGTTCCACCATCCAAACCAGCACGTTTCGGAGCGACATCAACGGCAACATGCAGCTGGCGCAAAAGGCGCTGACCGAAGTCCACAAAAGCGACGGGCAGGAATCGGCCGAAACCGTTATACAGAGGCCCACGATCAACGGGTCGCTGGACACGGTGGAGAAGCAATCCCAGGTTAAGGTGATGGATGCGAGCGGCGGTTATCGCCAGGACGCGACCACCTATCGTTCTAACGGAAATGGCGGGTTCTTCGAAGCGGTCCACAGCACCACCGAGCACGCTGTGCAAGGATCGGAAACCACCGATCATACCGCCGAATACGAGGTGGATTCAGGCGGCCAATTGCAGCTGCATTCTCAGACCGTATCGAAAGCCGTCACCGCGCCGGACGGCTCCAAAGAAGTGGTGGTAGACATCTTCGGGAATAATGTTCCGGGCGTCGTGAACTCCAGCTCATCCGCGTTGAAGCTGCAGGAGCAGCAGGTCATCGAGGAGAAGCCCGGTCCCAATGACACACTCACCCAGACGCTGAGTGTGCGCCGCCCCAGCATCTCCGATCCGAATACACTGGGCCCCTCCAGGCAGCTTTCTCAAACGGTCTGCCAGGGTTCTTGCAAGCCCTGATCAGGCGGCCGGCAACTTGCGTTTATACGCGGCGAGCAAGCCCACAGCCAATAAACCGGCGCCCAGGGGAAACACGGTGGCCGGCTCCGGAGTCGCGGTGGGGTCAGGAAGCGGATTGCCATTAATTTCGATGGCGTAGAACAAGGCGGTGTTTGTGCCGGCCAATCCGTCCACGCTGTCCACTAATCGGAATTCAGTACCGCTCGAGATACCGTTCTGGCCTCCGCCGATCCCGGAATAATTCCACTCCACTGGCGAGCCCATGGAAATAGAACTGCCCGACGGCAGGGTGACGCCTGTCCCAGGCGTGCATCCGGTAAAGAAATTGTTGACTCCGCAGTTGTAGTCGAACGAGCCGCCCTCGATGCTGCCGTAAACGTACACTTGCAAAGACGTGATCGTGATTCCCGTGTCGTTGATTATATTCAACCCCACGAGATCATTCGTTCCGACATCGTCTGGCCCCGATGTGTAGAACATACCGTCACTGGTGCCGTTCGAGTCACCCGGAGTGCCCCACTGCCCTAGAATTGTGCTCAGGTCGATCGTGGGCAAGTCCCCGGAGGAATGCTCCTCCAGGGTCACCACATCCGCGTGCGCCATGGCCGCGCACATCCCGGTGAAGGTTACGATTAAAGCCAGTTTCTTCAGAGGTTCAAACATCGCAAGCAGGATAACATTGGCGGCCACGATTTTCACCAAACTTTCGGTACACGCGTGGCGAAATGCGTACTGGAACTAACGTGTTAGAACAGCGCGAAACTTAGCCGTGGCCGAAGTACATCAGCCAGCCCAGGCCGATCAAGGCCGCCATGAAATAGGCGAAGCAGCGCAGCCCGTATCGAAACCTTTCGGTGTCGGTGCGCTTGGTGATCACGCCCAAAACCACGGACGAAAAAAGCGCAAACAGGAGCGAGGCTTCGAAATGCGAGAGATTCACTTTGGGCATCAGTCTTTTTTCCCGGTGGCGATTTCGTAGGCGTCCACCATGGCCAGGATGTTAAGCAGCCCAGCCGCAACCAGGAACTTGGTTCCGTAATCGTGGACGTGGCCGGCCATGTCCGGTTGTGCGTATCCGAGCCACACGCTGAGCAGGTACAAGAGTCCGGACGCCAGGTCGCCGACGAAGCCGCCGCAATAAATAATAGTCGTAAGAATGTCGCCGGTTTGAGGCTGGAACATGGCGCCGCGCATCATCAGTCCGAAAAGGAACATGAACAGCACGGAGGCCATCAGCAACACGCCGCGGCCGGGACGTTTCAGCAGGAAGTGGCCGCCGCCGGGAATCAGCCAGCCGAGTCCGACGGCCGGAAACCAGGTGCGGACGGGCGGAGTTTCAGGCGCCGCTTTGGTGGAATTGCTTGGCATTTACCTCCAGTTTATCTCGCGGCAGACCCGGATGGGGTCCGGGAGAACGAAACTGTTACTTTTCCCGCGCGGGTTCGGCTCGCGAACGCAAGTCTTGAGTGAACATCATGACCTTCTTTCCTTCCCAAGTGACATCGATCAGCTTGTTCCCGTCGAACGCCCCGTTATCCACGGTGATGATCGCGCCGGCCGGGACTGTGCGGGCTACATGTCTTCCGTCTTCCTGGAATAGAGCGAGGGTCGGGCTCGCGATGCGATAGCGTTCGAGTGGCATCGAGTGCCTCTTTCTACACTTGATCGAAAGAGGAACTTGGCGGGCGCGCCTCTAATGAGAATGTGTGCCTTAAGTATACGCTACTTATTTATTAATCCACTGAAATCAATCCGCTGTTGCTGGAGGCTCCGCCTAGGCTGATCTGCAACTGGTAATCGCCCGGCGGCAGGTCGGGAACACGCAGATTGACCTGTTCGACGCCAACGGTTCCGGGCGCGGGACCGGCATACGTGAACTGTGCGGGAGCGCCGCCGATGCTCGCGGCCGGGTTGGTGAACGCAATTGCTCCGGTGAGGAAAATCTGCAGCACGCTACCGGGAGCGGCGCCGTTGGTTTCGGTATTCGGCGACCCGTCTTCATTCAGCGCCACCACTCGGTTGGTCCCCGCGATGAAGATTTCGGGTGCGGCTGGAACAACTTCAAACGAACCCGCGGGGGTGAGTGCGCCCGAGCTTATCACCGATACGGTGGCCGTTCCCACTCCGGTTCCAGCGGGAACCTGCGCGTTGATCTGCCCGTTACTGACGTAGAGCAGCGAAGCGCGAACGCCGTTAATCAGCACCGATGTATCCGCCAGGGAGGCCGGCAGAGGGATCGCGCTTGCGGCCACGCTGGCGCGCGCCAGTTTCTCTCCAAAGATGGATATCAGCGAACCGGGAGCAATGGAAGCATTGAATGACGCCGCGTTTACCGTTGCGCCCAGCGTACCCGGAGCCGACGGGAGCAGTCCATAAACCGCCAGGAATTGGTTGAGTCCCAAATACACCTTGCCGTCCGCCTCGGTGGGCACGTTGAACTCGAGAAATGAGCCGACCTCGTCGCTGAACAGTTCCGTCGCGAGATTGGTGGCATCGAACGCGTGTAGCACGCCCTCACCTGTTCCGATTTCGAAGGCCCAGACAATGCCGTTCGAATCGCCGTTGGCCGAGACGATCGGCGACGAGCCTGGGCTTGCGAAAGTCATCGATGAGCTGGAGGTCGGCGTGGGGGACATTTGACCGTTCGAAATCTGGAAGGCCCGCAATTGATCGCCCTTGGTGGAGAAATAGAGATTACCCGAGAAGTACGCGGGCGGACCGAACAATCCCTTTCCGGCCAGCGGCACCGTCTGGACGGCCCCCGCATCGGAGCTGGAGTTGTACCCTCCCATGGCGTCGCGATCCACCAGGTAGATCAGCCCCTCCTTGCCGGCCGTCACCAATAGATTGGGGTGAGCTCCACTGCCCACCTCGGGCGGTAGCAGCACCGCGCCGGAGGACCCAAGATCCAGATCGGCCTCCGACAATTCGGCCTGATTGAAGGGCGTGAAATAATCCTCGATCGCGAGACCATTGGCGGGCGAGAGCTTGATGACGCTGTCGCCCAGATCCGGCACGGCAGTGGCGGCGTTGAAATCGCCATTGGCGGAAACCGCGAATACATTGCCGCTTGAATCGCACGCCGGGCCGGCTCCGCTTCCCCAAAACGACGCTCCCGAGCCGTTGGGTGTAGCGTTAAACACCATCGCCTGCTGCAAAGTGTCCGCGCGGTAGCCGAGAATCCACCCATGGTAAAGCCCGAGATCGCAATGCGAGGACCAGGAAGTGTACACCACGCCGTTCGCTAGCAAGAGCGCCGCGCGCTGCTTTAGCGTCCGGGGGACAAACGTCACGGTCGATCCGCCATCCCCGGTTCCGTCCACCGACGCCTGGATCTCCACCGGGCTGGCCGCGAGTTCCAGGCCGCTTCGGACATCCAGCGCGTGCAGCTTATAGACGTAGTTTGCGCTTCCATCGCTGGCCGTTTCCTTGGTGAAGGCGACGAAGTACATGGTGTAGGTAGCCGGGTCGATCACCGGCGTGCCGCTGATGCCGAGCTCCGGATAGATCACCTCGCAGTTCACGTCCTGCCAAGGCACGGAAGTGACGCCCTGAGCCGGGTTGATGAAGCTGGCCTGCCACAAAAGCTGGATATCGTCGGCATCAAAGGCGTAAATGCTGTCGTGCTCGGTGGCCACCAGAACCAGGTCGTGAACGCCGCCCGCGGCCATCGGCACCGCCGCCATATACAACGGTTGCGCGATGACCGCGCCGTCCACGGGGACCAGAAATCGGCGTCCGAACTGAGATGCGTTTACGTTGGATGGAGTGAGCAGAGGCTCATTCAGATTTTGGCCGGTCCGGGAGTTATCGTTGCGATAGGTGAGGACGTTGACCTGGGCCAAGGCGGGGAACGCGAAACACACGATCAGCCAAGGAGCAAGACCACTCATTGCCAAATTTTAGCAGCGCTTCGGCGGCGTACCGTGGGCGGCTTTCAGACGCAGGCGGCCTGCAGAACTTTGTCCGCCCAGAGGGTCGCCTCGACATAGGCATCCCCGGCGGCCACTCCGGGAAAGCCGCAGGCCCGCGCCAGTAGCTCAACCTCGTCCCAGTCGCCCTGTTCGTAGCGGCGCGTGAGACGGTAGACCTTCGATAAAACGTCGTCTTCCGGCGCAGTGCCAAGCAGAGCTTTCGTAATCTCCGGCCCCAAGCCCACCGAGAGCAGCGCAGTATCGAGCGGCTGGTCGATCAGGGCGTCCAATAGCGAGAACATGCCCATGAGAAAGGCTTCATTCTGCCGCGACATACCGGCCAATTGGATCAAGCGCTCGCAAAACCTGGCCCGGACGATGGAGAGAGTGGCCAGTTCGCCCGGCTTGTCGGTAGCCAGCATGGGCAAGGTTGCCAGCGCGACCCAGCGCCGGATGTCGTCGCTGCCGATGATCATCAACGCGCGCTCGATGGATTGAATCTCGCCGCGACGGCCGAACAGCGCGGAGTTCACATAACGCAGCAACTTGTACGTCAGAGCGACGTCGCCGCGGATGAGAACCTCCAGGCGTTTGAAATCCAGCTCCGGTTTCTGCAATTCACTCAAAAGACGCAGGCAGTTGAGCTTGGTGGCCGACACATGCTGGCTATGAATGATGCTGGGCCGTGCAAAGAAATAGCCCTGAAAATAGTCGTAGCCGGCGGCGCGGGTCCATTCGAATTCTTCGTAGGTCTCCACTTTCTCGGCCAGCAGCGCTATGCCGCGCGGCCGGTAGGTGCGCAGCAGGCGCTCTTGTTCGGCCTTGGAAGTCACTCGCACGTCGACCTTGATTAATTGAGCCAGCCGAGTGAGCGGCTCAAATTGCGGACTGTCGACGAAATCGTCGAGCGCGATGGTATAACCCTGCTCATGAATGCTGGCGCACAATGCCAGCAGGTCGGAATTCGGTTCCACCGTTTCCAGAATTTCGATCACGGTGGCCTGGCGCGGCAGACTGAGATAGAGCCCGTCGCTCAACAAGCGGTGATTGAAGTTGAGAAAGGCTTTCTTGCCGCAAAGAATGTTCTCGAGACCGATGGAAAGCAGGGTGCTCGAGATCACCTGCTGGGTGGCGCTGGAAGCCTCGGTGCCGTCGAATTGATTGCGCGCCCGCTCGGAACGATACAACAACTCGTATCCATAGAGTTGACGCTGGCGGTCAAAGATCGGCTGCCGGGCGACAAATACTTCCACATTCAAACTATCGGCAAGACTGGCGGAAACGGTTAAGGTTTAGTTAGCCACGGCGGCTGGGCGCACCGTATTCGGCATAAAAACCCTCAACTTCAAGGCGACGGAGCCCGATAAGAAGGAGACGGCGAAAGATCCCTTGTTATCTATCCGCAAGACCGTGAACGAATTGGACCGGCTGGAGGAATTCTACCGGTCGGCGATCAGCTGTTACGCGCAAGCCATCGGCTCGACGGAGGAGTACGCGATAGAGTTCGATGCCGAGCTGGTGGCTCGCTTTCGCGCGCAGCTCCAGGCTCTGCGGCTACAGGTCCGGGATACCGCGAGTCCGGAACTGCTCAAAAAAGTGCAAGCGTCCTTCGATGCCTCCCTGAAGGGTTTTCAGGGCAGCGTTACGGACCACCTGAAGCAGCTCCGCCGGGAAGTGGCGGCCGCCGCGTCGGCGGTGGATTCGTTCACCAGTTCTCTCACGCAAAGCGGTTCGGACCTGGAAGCCGGCGTGAAGCGGGAGCTGCAGCAACTGGAAAAAGCCGCGGCCAGCGACGATATCAACGTCATCCGCGGCGGCATTCGCGCGGCCTCCGCGAAAATCGCGACCGATGTGGAACAAATGCGCGCAGGCAATCAATTGGCTATCACGCAATTGAAGGACGAAATCCGCCTGCTGCATCAGGAAATCCAGGGCATGCGGCGCTCACAGCAGCCGCCCAGCGAAGAACAGAGTCCGGCCCGGCAACATCTTAACGGCCGCATGGATGAGCTGGTCCGTCGCGGCCGGCCCTTTTCGGTGCTGCTGGCTGTGATCCGGAACCTGGAGGGGCTCCAGAATTGTTTCGCCGCGAAGATCATTGAGAGCGGCCTGAACACTTTCAAGGCGCGCTTTGAAAGTACGCTGCCGGGATCGGCCACGGTCGGATGTTGGAGCAAGGATCAGTTCGCCGCCGTCCTGGACATCGAGCCGGCTCTGGCGATCACGCTGTCGAGCGACGTCCTGCGAAAGGTTTCATCCCCCATCGTCGAAATTGCGGACGGCGTCCGCCATAGCCTGGCCTTCGAGGTAGCCACCGGCGTCATCGACTTTCAGCCCGGCAGCGATCCCGCTAAGTTCCAGAACAAGCTCTCACAGCTCGTTACCGCTCTGGCCGGCAAAACACGCTGAGAACCAAACCCTCGCTCAGCGCCGAATGGTTTGCGGCGACGCGCGGGCGGCCCGCTCGAATGCCCAGGCTCGAATGTGGTTGATCTGCTCTTTCATGGTTCTCGAGAGCGGCACCAGCTTGACGGCGACGTTGATCAGATCCTGGTCAGTGATCGCGCGCTCGGCCAGACGCGCCTTCGTGACCGCCGATATCACACACTGCTCGATCTCCGCCCCGGTCCAGCCCACCGTGAACTGCGTCATCTGATCCAGACGGAACCCGGACGCATCCACGCCGCGCCGCGCCAGGTGGATCTTGAAAATCTCCACCTGTTCGGCCTCGCCCGGCAGATCCACGAAGAACACTTCGTCGAAGCGGCCTTTGCGGATCATCTCGGCGGGCAGCAGGTCGATACGGTTGGCCGTGGCGGCGACGAACAGACCTTTGGCTTTTTCCTGCATCCAGGTGAGGAAGAACGCGAAGATCCGGCCTTGCTCGGCTCCGGTTTCGGTAGACGTAATTCCCATCTCGATTTCGTCGAACCACAGCACCGCGGGCGCCATGTCCTCCATCATTTTGCACGCTTCGACGAACACGCCTTCGGGCTTGCCGTGGCGGCCGGAAAAAATCTCGATCATGTCCACGCGATAGAGCGGTAGCTGGAAATAATTGGCGATGGCTTTTACCGAAAGGCTTTTTCCGCAGCCCGGGATGCCCATCATCAGAACGCCCTTGGGTACGATCTCCTCGCTCACCTTGTCGCGCATCTGAAAGAGATCCCGGCGCTCCAGCAGCCATTTCTTCAAGCCTTCCAGGCCGCCCACCTCCTGGAGATCGGTGCCGGTGGAAACATATTCGATCACGCCGCTGCGATTCACCAGCAGCCGCTTCTCTTCGAGCACGGCCGGCAGACACTCCGGGCCGAGCTTTGGGTTGACCGCCAGGGCGCGGCGCAGCGCATAGCGGGCTTCATCCAGCGTCAGGCCCAGCAGAGCGCGCGCCAGCTGGTAAAGAATATCTTCGCCTGGATCGCTGCTCGCGCCCGGCGAACGTTCGATCTCGGCGCGCAGAAACTGCACCAGCTCGATCACGTCGGGCGGGCGCAGCTCCAGAAACATCATGCTGCGCTCCACTTCCTCCGGAATGAACCGGACCGGCGATGTGATGACGACGAACTTGCGCCGGTCGAGCGAGCTTTCGTAAACGTCCCGCAGGCGGCGGCGCGTTTCAGCGGATTCGCGCAGCGGTTCGTGGAAGTCCTTGAGGTGGAAGATGCCGGCATCCTGGTGCGCGGCGATGAAGTCGAGCGCGGCGCGCGGCGTTTCGGTACCGGCTTCCACTTCGCCGGCGGCGTCGCGCATGCCTTCGGTGAGGCTCCAGGTCCAGATGGGAAGCGGCCGGGACGCCGAGAGCGTCCGGGACACCTCCTTGAGCACCGTGGCCACTCGCTGCTCTTCGGGGGAACGGACGTAGGTGAGCGGGCGGCCGGATTCAAACACTTCCCGGATCGTCCTCGCGGCGCGGCTTTCGAGCGGGCGGGGCGGATCCGCGTTGTTGGAATGATTCAGTTGCGCGACTTCGGACGCCATCCGTTCTTAGCTCCTGTGGTTCGGGATATTCTAATTATGGACGACCTTGGAGATAGAAACCCGTGACCAAGTGCTGCCGTCTGCTTAAGAGACGTTCAGAAATGCGTAAAAGTCTTCTACCCGCCGGAATCCTGCTCCTGCTTGCGCTGGCCCCGCTCGCGAGCGCGCAGCCCGGTTCGCCGGCCACTCCGCCGCCCCCGCCGATCGACGTCGACGGGATCGTGGTTCGGGCCAAAGCTTTTTACGAAACCAAGGATTTCGCCTCCGCCTTTCCCCGGTTTCAAGACGCCGCGAATGCGAACAACGTCGAAGCCATGATGTACCTGGGTTTGATGTACGCCAACGGCCAAGCCACGAAAACGGATTACAGCCAGGCCTTGACGTGGTTCCGCAGAGCCGCCGACAAGGGCGACGTGCAGGCCATGTGCAATATCGGCATTCTCTACTACCAGGGTTTGGGAGTGTCGCGGCGATATGACGAGGCCATGCGCTGGTTTCGCAACGCCGCGGTGTGGAACAACGACCAGGCCATGTTCAACATCGGCGTGCTGCATCGGGACGGCCTGGGCGTGCCGGTGGATTATGCCCAGGCCATGAAGTGGTTCCATCAAGCCGCCGACAACTTTAACGAGCAGGCGATGAACAGCCTCGGGGTGATGTATGAGAAGGGCCAAGGCGTCGTCGTGGATTATACGCAGGCCATGAGCTGGTACCGCAGAGCCGCGGATGGCGGAAATGCCGAGGCCATGCACAACATCGGCTCGCTATACGAAAACGGCCTGGGCGTTCCCAAGGACCCGGACGAAGCGCGCAAGTGGTTCCGCAAGGCGGAGCAGAAAGCCGGGTCAGAAGAATCTCCGGCCGCGCAGAATCCGCCGAATTAATCGGCTCACGCTCATACGCTGGAACAATGTCATCCTCTAAGGAGGAGGCGCACGCGTGGAAACACCCCCTTTCTTACTGGACCGATGGATCGAGCAGAAGCAATCTCCGGGTTCAACCATTGAGTTTGACTTAGCCTCCAGCACCGGCCCGGTGTGGACTCTACGCGAGCTGCTGGCGCTGTCGGATAAACACGAGTTGGATGCCTTGCTCGATACCAACGTGTCGTACACCGAAGCGGCCGGTACTTTGGCGCTGCGCACGGCTATCGCGGCGCTGGAGGGAGTGCAACCCGACGAGGTACAGGTTGTGACCGGCGCGGCCGAAGCTCTGCTGATTCTCTTTTTCCTGGCGGCGGAAACGGGCGCCAACGTGGTTCTGCCGAATCCGGGCTTTCCCGCTAACGCCGCCCTGGCCGAATCCTTCGGGATTGACGTTCGCTACTATACTCTGCGCGCCGAAAACCAGTTCCGCGTGGACCCGGATGAGATTCGCCGGATCGTGGACCGCGATACTCGCCTGGTGCTGGTCAATTCTCCACACAACCCGACCGGCGCAGTTTTAAGCGATGAAGAAATCGAAAGCCTGCACGATTTCTGCGCCGAACGCGGCGTCCAGTTTGTTTCCGATCAGGTGTACCATCCCATCTACCATGGCCCGGCCACTCGCTCGGCGGCGCGGCTGCCTCACGCCACCGTCATTAGCGATTTCTCGAAAGCGCTCTGCTTGAGCGGGCTCCGAATAGGCTGGATGGTGGATCACGATCCGCGGCGGCGCGAGCGCTATCACAATGCGCGGAACTACTTCACCATCTGTGGAAATGTATTCGGCGAGCGGCTGGCGGCGCTGGCCTTGGAGCATAGCCAGGCCATTTACGCGCGTGCCCGCCAGGTGGCTCAACAGAATTTGGCGCGCCTGGATCAGCTCTTCGCGGAGCACGACGGACTATTGCGCTGGCTGAGACCCCGCGGCGGGATGATCGCGTTCCCATGGCTCCGCGACGGAGGCGACACCCGAGACTTCTGCCTGAGGCTCGCGAAAAAAGGCGTCCTGATCGTGCCCGGCGATTGTTTCGGCCAGCCGTCGCACTTTCGTCTCGGATTTGCGGCCAGCGGCGAACGCTTCCCGCTGGCCTTGGAGCGGCTCTCCGAGGTTCTGCACGCCGAGGCGCGGCAGCGCTCGTCAGCGTCCGCTGACTAGGCCGCCGGACGCAAATTGAGAAGACGCGTCGCGTTTCGATGGATCAGCTTTGCAAGATCCTCAGTGCTCAGCATATCCCGCAGGCTTTCAAGAAACGCCCGGCCGCGAGTATTGGCGCTGAATGGATAGTCCACCGAAAAGAGCAGGTGATCGATGCCCACCACCTCCAGCGCGCAGCGGAGCGGCGGCGGGGTGAAATAACCACTGGTGGTGATGTGGATGTTGGACTGGAAGTAGGCGGCCACCGGTTGGCGAAGATGCGGCGCGGCATTCGACAGGACCCCGCTCGAGCGCGCCAGCGCGTACGGCAGGCCTTCACCCATGTGGCCGATGATGAGCTGTAGCGCGGGCAGACGATCAAATAGACCGGAAAGTATCAGGCGAAGGGTGTGCAGTCCGGTTTCGGCGTGCCAACCCCAGCCCGCGATCGAAAGCAGAAACCCGGTTTCGCCCGGAAGGCCGGAAAAGTAGGCGCGCTCCACCGGCTCCGGCGGAGGCGCGGGATGCAGGTAGATCGGAACCTGGAGATGCGCCGCAGCCTCAAAGATAGGAAAGAATCGCGGATCGTCAAGAAACAACCCGCCGGTGGTTCCGTTCACCAGCGCGCCGTAAAAGCCGAGACGATGGATGCAGCGTTCCAGTTCGATGACCGCTGCCGCCGGATCCTGCAGGGGTAAAGCCGCGAACCCGCCAAAACGGCCGGGATGAGCGCGCACCGCCTCCGCCAGTTCATCATTGACATCGCGAGCCAGCGGACAGGCCGTGGCGGTGTCCAGCGCATCGAATCCCAGCGCGGCCAGCGAGAGAACCTGAAAGTCGATCAGCGCGTCATCCATGGCAGCGATGCGCCCGGCGCCGATGTCCAGCAGGCTGGATTGAAGCGCGGCCAGCTGCGGCGGAAAACCTCGGGCCTGGGCCTGGTTTGCTCGAAGATGGGTTGCTCGAAGAAATGACTTGGTGACGAAGTGCTCTTCCAGCGTAATCGTGCGCATGCACGGTTGGATGATCGCCACACACTCAGAGTTCCATCGCTTTGACCCGGCCCGGCGATAGAATACGGTTGATGCGCGTGACGATGTTCCTGGTCCTGGCCGCGCTCTGCGCCTGGGGCGTGTTACGCGCGCAGCGGCCTTTCCGGGAATATCAGGGCATCGAATACGAAAACTTCCCGGTCCCGAGCGATTGGAACCAGAAAACCGAATGGACGCGCGCGCGCCTGCACGTTCCCGGCATCAATCGCGGATCGCGCAGCTGGCTCAATTGGACCATGGACTACCCGCGGTCGGACCGTCACCTCCTGCAGGGCATCCGGCGGCTGACGCGCATAGACACACGCTCGGTGGAGCAGGTGGTGGATCTCGACGGCCAGGACGATATCTACAACTGGCCCTCGCTCTACGCGGTCGAGGTGGGGCACTGGTATCTGCCGGACGAACAGGCCAAGCAGCTGCGCGAGTTCCTGCTGCGCGGCGGCTTCCTGATGGTGGACGACTTCCACGGGACCTATGAATGGCAGGTTTTTCTCGAAGGCATCAAGAAGGTTTTTCCGGATCGCGAGATCGTGGATATCGACAACAGCGATTCGATCTTCCACACCATCTTCGATCTGGACCAGCGCTTCCAGGTACCCGGCGCGCAATATCTCGGCACCGGCCGGACCTACGAAAAAGACGGTTACGATCCGCATTGGCGGGCCATTTACGACGACAAGGGCCGGGTGATGGTGGCCATCTGCCACGACATGGATCTGGGCGACGCCTGGGAGTGGTCCGACGATCCGCGCTACGACGAAAAGTTCGCGGGGCTGGCGTACCGGGTCGCGGTCAATTACTGGATCTACGATCTAACCCACTAAAGCCATCCCTTATTGCGCGCAATCCGGGCCGCTTCAACCCGGTTGGAAGCGTGCAACTTGGAGATGGCCTCGGAGAGATAGTTGCGTACGGTCCCCTCGGCCAGCCGCAGCGAATGCGCCAGTTCAGCGGTACTCTCACCATCCCCGGCGCGGCGGAGGATCAAACGTTCTCTATCGGTGAGCGGGTCTTTTTCCGTGCTCCATATCTGCGACGCCAGTTGCGGGTCCACGATTCGATCTCCGCGACTGACTCCCCGGACCGCGTCCGCGAGTTCTTCGGACGGCCGGTCCTTGAGAAGATAGGCCGATGCCCCAGCTTCCAGTGCTCGCCGCAAATATCCCGGACGAGCGAAGGTCGTTAGTATCAGGACGCGTGTGTCGGGGTAAAGCTCCTTTACGCGGGCGGTGAGTTCTAGGCCGCTCATCTTCGGCATCTCGATGTCTGTCACCAAAACTTCCGGCCGGTGTTTTCCGACGGCCTGAAGGGCTTGCTCTCCATCGGAAAAGGATCCGAGCACTTCAATATCGGGTTCGATCGACAGCAGCGCGGCAAGTGCGCCTCGCAACATACTTTGGTCCTCCGCCAGCACCACGCGTATCTTTTTCGTCAAAGGGGACCCGCCTCTGCCACAACCTGTGACGCCGGTTGTGCCGGTGACTCACTCTCTAGCGGCAAGGTTATCTCCAGGCGTGTTCCTCTATTTAGCAGGCCTGTCAGCTTAACGGCTCCGGCCATGGCTTGAAGCCGCTCTCGCATGCCCCGCAGGCCGTTGCCTTCACGAATCTGCCCGCCGATCCCGTTGTCCTCAATCGTGAAATGAATCGTCCGGTCCTTTTCGAAGAGCGCCACGTGGCAGACGGTTGCGTGAGAATGGCGGACGATGTTCGTAACGGCCTCGCGCAGGGCAAGGCAAAGCACGTTGACCTGGGTTGATGGGAGATTCACGGGAGCGAGAGTCGTGGTCAGTTTTACATCCGCGGAAAGCAGGCTTCGCCGGGCGCGGCTGATCTCTCGGTCAAGCCCTTCGGAGCGGTAGCCGGACACGGCTTCCCTAATCTCGGCGAGGGCGTTCCGGGCAGTCTGTTCCGCTTCCACGATCTCATTCCGGGCGCGGTTCGAGTCGTGGGCAAGGAGCCGCCGGGCCAGATCGAGCTTTACCGTAATAACAGTCAAGGTATGGCCAAGGAGGTCGTGCAGATCGCGGGCGATGCGTTCACGCTCCGCTTCCTGGGAGAGACGTTCAATCTCCGAATTTGCACGCTCCAGAAGAGAATTGGTTCGTGCCTGCTGGGCGAAGGCAAAGTTACCGAGCCCAAAGATCACGCAGTAGAGCAGCACGCTTTCCGCAGTGCCAAACGGCTGGCCGAGATACCGGGTCTCCGCCACGACACAAGCCATCGTCGCAATCAGCACCAGGAACACGCTGCGCAAACGGGTGAGGAATAGGCACAGCACGGCGAACGGGTAGACAAACATTACGTAGCCGTCTTGGTTGAGCGGGTAATAAAGAAAGGCGACCAGGAAGAACAACACAAACGCCACGGTCTGCCGGCGTCCTGTAAGCTCCGCGACGAGAAAATAAAGAACGAGGAATGCCGCGTAAAAAACCGCGAATTCCACCCAGACCGCGACTGAGTGCCGATAAGCCGGCATGATGAAGAAATATGCGGAATAAAGCAACCCCGCCCAGCGCACGATCGAGCGGCCGCGGACAAACTCCCGCTTCGAGTCGGCGATGTGCGTACCCAAGGCTTCGCTCATACCTCCATCATGCTACGGGCAAAACGGCCCTGGTATTCAAAGTTGTCATGTGGAACGCATGACAAGTGTCATGTGACGCCCGTCATCTATGATCGATGACGGCTGCTACTGTTTTTTCCTGGCCGTCCAGCGCATCATTCCCTTAGCGAGGACCCCTTAGCGAGGACGATCATGAATCTCGGCGGTTTTTTTAGTGCACTGACTTATGTATGGGCGGCGGGGGAAGTCGTCATCGCCATGTTCGCAACAACGCGCACGGTTGAGGCCAGGATACAAGATCGCGGGACGCAGATCCTTCTCTGGGTCGTTATTATTGCATCGTTCAAGATCGAGGAGTGGATGCATAACATTTTCCCGGTCGACATGCCGGGGAGTTATACGTGGCTACTCCCGGTGGCCCTTGGGATTTTGATTCTCGGGTTGGCAGTTCGTGTGGTTGCAATCGTTACGCTAGGCGGAGCCTTCAGCGCGAACGTTGTGACGCGCACCGGGCAGAGATTCGAGCGAAGCGGGCTCTATGGCCTGGTCCGCCATCCGTCCTATCTCGGCTTGGAGATGATTATCCTGGCTCTTGCCCTTCACGCTCGCACATGGGCCTGTTTTGCGGTTGCCCTCGTTCCATCGACGCTGGCCGTTTTGTATCGCATTCACGTTGAAGAGATTGCGCTCCGTCGGGCTTTTGGAGCCGACTATGAAGACTATAGCCGCAACACAAAGCGGCTGATTCCGGGCGTCTATTGAGCGTTATTGGTGGAGCGTCCGCCCCACTAATCCTGGCGCAACGCCAACAAGGGATCCACTCTCGACGCACGCCGCGCCGGGACGTAGCACGCCAGCAGACTGACCCCCGCGACAAGCATCGTCACCGCCACGAAGACGTACGGATCGCGCGAGCTGACGCCCACCAGCAAACTCTCCAGGAGTTTCGAGACCGCCAACGCCAGCAAAAGGCCAATGCCCATGCCCGTGATCGTCAGGCCCATTCCCTGCCTCACAATCAGGCGGGCGACCAGCCCGGCATCAGCTCCGATGGCCATCCGGATTCCGATCTCGCGGGTGCGCCGGCTCACCGAGTACGCGATCACGCCGTACAAGCCCCCGATGGCCAGCAGCAGCCCGAACAATCCGGTGACGGTGACAACCTCCGTGATCAAGCGATTGCCCAACAACGCGCCCTCCTGGAAAAAGTGATCCATGGTCTGGACATCGGCCACCGGCGCCCCTGGATCCAGCCGCCGGACTTCCGCGAGCACCGGCGCGGCCAGTGCCGCGGGATCGCCGGTAGTCTCCACGTGCAGCGTCATGAAGGAGCTGTATTGTTGCGAAAACGGCAGGTAGAGAAACGGCAGCGGGCTCTCGGACAGATCGCGGTAGTGTATGGTCTTGGCGATACCCACCACTTCCAGAGTTTGCTTCCCCAATCGAATGCGGCCGCCAAGGGCGCTGCGCTTGGGCCAATATTTCTCTGCCATGGCTTGGTTGACGATGGCGACCCCGGGAGAAGCCGCCGTATCCTGGCTGTTAAATCCGCGCCCGGCCAGCAGCGGAATCTGTATCAACCCGAAATAATTCTGATCCACGACGTTGGTTTCGATAGCGAAGCTGGCGGGGCCTTTCGCCACGTCGTATCCCTCCACGGACACGTCCGAGAGCGAACTGCTCACCCCCAGCGGGATGTGCTGGGCCAGCGCCACCGAGCGGACTCCAGGCAGTTGGCGCAGGCGCTCCGTGAGATCCCGGTAGAATGCGCGGCCTTCCGGCTCCCGGTAGCGCACCAGCGCGGTATCAAGTTCCGCAACCAACACATGATCGGTGCGGAATCCGGCGCGCGCCTGCGCCAGGTTCGAAAAATCCTTTACCAGCAGGCCAGCGGCGATCACCAACATCACCGAGATCGCAACCTGGATCACCGCCAGAACATTACGCGCCTCGAACCGGCGGCGTCGGCCCAGGGGCGCTGAATCTCCCGCTTTCAGCGTGCCGTTCAGATCGGACTTTAATGCATGCAGCGCGGGCGCCAGGCCGAAAATGATCGCGCTGAGCACCGATGAGGCGAGACAAAACAGCACAACTCGTGCATCCGGGCGCGTGATCAGCCAGATCGGCAGCGACGTGGGAAGACGGATGGAACCGAAGAAATCGATGCAAAATAGCGCCAGCACCAGACCGCAAGCTCCTCCGGCTAGCGATAGTAGCAGGCTCTCGGTGAGCAGCTGCCGCAACAGACGCATGCGGCTGGCGCCGATGGCCAAACGAATCGCGATTTCGCGCGTGCGGGCCCGGGCGCGCGACAGCAGCAGGCTCGCGACGTTGGCGCAGGCGATCAACAGAATCGCGCCGGCAATAGCCAGTAATACCGCCGTTTGCAGCGCGTCCCCTGGTTCGATACGCATGCGGGCCTCGACCTCCGGCATGGCCAGGACCGTTCGCCCGCGATTCGTGTCCGGATACGCGCGCTCCAGGTTGCGGGCGATGTTCTGCAGTTCGAGCTGCGCTTCTTTGGCGTTGCGTCCTGGAGCCAGACGTCCCAGAACGGTCACAGTGAGCTTCCCGCGCTCGCGAAGACTGTTTCTTTCGGGTGCCAGCTGAGCCAGCATTCCCAGCGGTATGTAGAGGCTCTCATGAACGTAACGTTCCGGGCCGGGAAAACTCTGGGGAGCCACTCCTATGATCGTGAAATCAATCTTGCTCAGGCTCAGCGTGCGCCCGACAATCGCTGGATCGCCCCCGAATTGGGACTGCCAGGTCAGATCGCTCAAAACCACCACCGGCGCTCGGTCTTCGTCCGGCCGGAAAGCGCGACCCAGCGCTGGTTTCACACCCAGCACCTCAAAGAAGTTCGTGCTCGCCGCCAGGCCGACCTTGATTTGCGAAACGGATCGCGTGTCCGCCTTTAAACCCACCACCGTTTGTTCATAGGCGACCAGCCCGGACAGAGACTTGGTCTGATCGCGAAAATCGATGTAATCCGGATATGCAACCGAGCCGTTATTTCCGGCCTCGGAAGCGCCCAGTACCCGAATCATCTGGGAAGAGTGCGGCACCGGCAAGGGCCGCAAAAGCAGGGCGTCCGCGAGGCTGAACATGGACGTGTTGACGCCAATGCCAATCGCGAGCGAAAGAATGGCTACGGCGGTGAAGCCGGGATTCGCGGCCAGCATTCGCAAGCCGTAACGGAGATCAGTCCACAATCCTCGCAAGCCAATTGAGGAGCACTCCGAGTGCCAAGGCTATCCCAGCGTCAGTTCACCGATTTCCGAAGACCCAAACTTCCCCCGGCTGTCTCCGGCTGGGACTCCGCTGTGCGGAATCGAACAGGGAATCAGTTGGAACCAATTGGCCGCGCCATCCGTTCTTCCACTGAGGCTGCCATGGATCGACTCTTGCTGGATCTCCGCCTGGCCCTGCGCCGGCTGCTGCAAAATCCCGGATTTTCGCTGATCGCCATTTCGACCCTGGCATTGGGTATCGGCGCAAACACTGCCATCTTCAGCGCCATCAACGCCGTCATTTTTCGGCCGTTGCCGGTGGAGCGCGGTTCCGAGCTGATCTCGGTTAACGAGACTCAGGGCGGCGAGACCTATCCTACGCTGTCCTATCCGAACTACCTCGACATGCGGGATCGCAATCAGGTATTGTCCGGGCTCATCGCCTACCGGTTCCTGCCGGCCAGCCTGGGGCTCCCCGGCAACAGCCAGCGCGTGTGGGGCTACCTGGTGACGGGCAATTATTTTCAGGTGCTGGGTGTTCAGGCGGTCCCGGGGCGCGTCCTGTTGCCGGAAGACGACATCCATCGCGGCGGGCATCCAGTGGTGGTGCTGAGCTACGCCTGCTGGCAAAAACGATTCGCGGGCGATCCCGGCGCGGTGGGCCGCACGGTGAAATTCAACGGCATGGATTTCACGATTTTAGGCGTCGCGCCGCGCGGATTCTTCGGCACCGAGCTCTACTTCGTTCCGGAAGTGTTTTTCCCGATGGCCATGCAGCAGCGCCTGGAAGGCGGGAGCGGCTATCTGGACAACCGCGGTTCCGGCAATACGTTTATTGTCGGTCGGCTGAAACCCGGAGTTTCAGCCGCCCAGGCTGAAGCGGCCTTGAACAGCATCGCGCATCAATTGGCCGCCGAGTATCCGAAGGAAGACGGCGGGATGAAGCTCAAGCTGACGCCGCCGGGGTTGGCCGGCAACTACATTCGTGGCGCGGTGATCGGCTTTGCCGTGGTGCTGTTCGGCGTGTCCTGCCTGGTATTGCTGCTGGCGTGCACTAATCTCGCCAGCCTGCTCCTGGCGCGCGCCGCGGATCGCCGAAGAGAAACCGCCATTCGTCTGGCATTGGGCGCGGAACGCGGGCGCTTGATCCGCCAATTGCTCACCGAGAACCTGGTGGTCGGCCTGGTCGGCGGAGCAGGCGGGGCGCTGGTGGCGCTGTGGATCACCAGCGGGCTGGCCGCCTGGCGGCTGCCCATCGATATCCCGGTCCTCCTGAACGTAACGCCGGACGCACGCGTGTTTCTGTTCGCATTGCTCGTTTCAGTTGCCACCACCGTGGCTTTCGGATTGCTGCCCGCCCTGCAGGCCACCAAAACGGATCTGGTTCCGGCGCTCAAAAACGAAGCCGCTTCCCAAAAGCTGCGGCACTGGCACGTGCGCGACTACATGGTCGCCGCGCAGGTGGGGCTCTCGGCATTGCTGCTGTTCTGCTCGGTGCTGGTGGTGAAGAGCTTGCAGAAGGCCCTGGATGCGCCCATCGGCTACAATCCCCAGAGCGCGGTAACGGCGTCGTTCGATCTCGGCATCCAGGGTTATGACGAACCGCGCGGGCGCGAGTTTGAGCGGGGTCTGCTCGAGCGCGTGCGCGCGATTCCCGGCATCGAAACCGCTGCTCTGGTGGACATGCTACCGCTATCGTTGAACAGCTCCTCGGACACCATCTATATCGTTGGTAAACCAATACCCAAAGCGACCGAAGCGCCGATTGCCTACGATTTCTCCGTCTCGCCGGACTACTTCCCAACCATGCAAACCCGGATTCTCTCCGGCCGCGCCATCGATGTGCGCGACAAACCAGGTGGTCAGCGTGTCGCGGTCATCAACCAGACATTCGCCGAGCGGCTGCTTCCGGGCGAGGAACCCGTGGGCAAACAATTCAGTACCGGCCCGGACGGAAAGCCGATAACGATAATAGGCGTCGCGCAGAATGGCAAGTACTTTTCTCTTAGCGAAACGCCGAAGCCCGCCTTTTGGTTGCCGCTGGATATCTGGTATAGCCCGAATGCATCGTTGGTGGCGCGTACGAAAATGGACGGCGCGGGCGCGCTTCAGCAGATTCGAAACGTAGCGCGGGATATGGATCCTTCCCTGCCCCTCTTCAACACTGGAACGATGGTCCAGCAGCTCGACGTGCCGTTGTTCCCGGCTCGCATTGCGGCCACCGCGCTGGGCGCATTCGGATTGCTGGCGCTGATTCTCGCGGCCACCGGCATCTACGGCGTGATGGCTTATGCGGTCTCGCGCCGGACGCGCGAAATTGGAATTCGCATGGCCATCGGCGCCAGCCAGACCCAGGTCTTCGGGATGGTGGCCCGGCATGCCGCGATCCTGGTGGGTTCGGGAACCGTCATCGGCCTCGCGGCCGCGTTGGTGGTCGGCCGTCTGCTCGGGCAGATTCTCTACGGCGTCG
The DNA here is from genome assembly GCA_963786745.1 of Terriglobia bacterium. Lineage (GTDB taxonomy): Bacteria > Acidobacteriota > Terriglobia > Bryobacterales > Bryobacteraceae > Palsa-89. The sequence goes on from CAWBAE010000003.1 coordinate 261,297, forward strand.
CGCCGACCGATCCCCTCAGCTTCCTGATCGTGCTGTCGATGATGCTCGGGATCGCTGGCCTGGCGTGCTGGGTTCCCGCCCGCCGGGCCATTCACATCCATCCCACGCGCGCGCTCCGCGAAGAATAAAAGCCCGGCAGAGCCTTTCCTGGTAGGTGCAGCACTTTTATGATGTAAGCATGCAAATCCAAAGCCCGCTGCTGAGCCTGGACCACTACGAGCCGATGCTCTACAACCTGGCTCGCATCGTTGCCATTCTGGTCTTCGCCTACATCTCGACGCTCGTGGGCGGGCGGCTCCTGCGGGCGTTGCGCACGTACAGCGTGCACGTGATGCTGCGATCCGGCGGGGGCGTCCAGTGGGAGCTGGAAAAGCGCGCCGACACCATCGGCAACCTGGCGAGGAAGGCCCTTTTCATCCTGATCTGGATTATCGCCTGGCTCATGATCCTCAAGGAAATGAATTTCGACGTGCGGCCGCTGCTCGCGGGCGCGGGCGTGGCCGGCGTGGCCATCGGCTTCGGCGCTCAAAACATCGTCAAGGATGTGCTGGGCGGGTTCTTCATCATGATGGAGAATCAAGTCCGCGTGAACGACGTCGCCGTAATCAATGGCAAAGGGGGCCTGGTGGAGGAGATCAATCTCCGAACCACGGTGCTGCGCGGAGAAGACGGCGCGGTTCACATTTTTCCGAACAGCAGCATCCAGAGCCTTTCCAACCTCACCCGCGAGTACTCGTTCTACGTTTTCAGCCTGTCGATGGATTACAAAGAGGACACTGATCGCGTGGTCACCTCACTGACTGAGCTCGGCGGCCAACTCCAAAGCGAGGAGCCTTATAAATCGGCGATCTTGGCCCCCATCGAGGTCATGGGCGTGGATCAGCTGGCGAGCTCCGGGGTGGTCATCAAGGCGCGTTTCAAGACCGTTCCCCTGCAGCAATGGCTGGTCGGCCGCGAGATGAACCGCCGCATCAAACAGCGCTTCGACGCCGGCAAAATCGAGATCGCCTCTTCCTCACAGCCGATTTATCTGGATGTCTCGCCGGAGCTGCGCAGCCAGCTGAAGCAAGCCATCCGAGAGGTCCTGAAAGAAGCCGCCGAGGGCTAACCGGAAATCCAGGTGGGCCGGATCCAACCCAGCGAAACACCCGTCATCACCAGGCCCAGCGCCATCACAATCGCGGCGGAAGCCACGGGCATCCAGCGGAACAGCGGATGGCCGGGACCTTTGGCGCGCTCGGGCAATAAGTCCTTGGCGTAAATCACCAGGATTCCAATCGTCATCAGCACCACCGCCAGACCCACGCTGAAAGCTAGAAGCAGCACCAGGCCCAGTCCCACGCGCCGCAGCGCGACCGCGGCCAGCAGCAATACCAGTGCCGATTCACAGGGCACCAGCCCGCCGCTAGCCCCGAGCGCCGCCAAGCCGGACCAGGACACCTGCTCCGGCATGTGCGTGTGCGCGCCCGGACCGTGGGAGTGATCGTGAGGATGATCATGATCGTGGTGGTGAGCATGATCATGAGCGTGATCGTGGGTGTGCGAATGCGTGCCGTGTGAATGCGTATGCGTGGTTCTGCGAGCGCGCTTCCACAGCATCCACGCGCCGATGACGACAATCGAGATTCCGGAAATCGCACCCAGCACGCGCGTCACGGTCTCCGGCACGACGTATTGAAACAGGAAAAGCGTGGCCATCCCCAGCAGGAACACGCTGACCGTGTGCGTAAAGGTAACCATCGCGCCTAAGAACGCAGCGTGCTTCAGCGTTCCTCGCGATCCCACCAGGTAAGCCGCCACGATGGTCTTGCCGTGGCCCGGAGTAAGCGCGTGCGCGGCGCCCAGAGCGAACGCGACCCCGATCGCCGCGACGATCATCCAGGGCGTCAGCGACTGCTGATGCAGCACTCGCAACAAGGAATCGTTCTGCTGGAGAAACGCGAGCATGTCCATCTGGATTCTACCGCCCTGGCTTCAGCCGCGCAGCGAGGCGGCGGAGCCGGTTTCCCATTCCTGCAGCATCCTTCGTCCCATCTCCTCAAATTCCGGATGTTGCTTGATATAGGAGCGGACTTCTTTGGCGGTCTCCTGAATCGCATGCGTCGATGCGCTCTAAAATCGATCCGACTTTCGCGGGCGTCGCGCCCGCGCGCGTTTCGCCGAATTTTCGCAGTTCTTTTGCACGTTGGCCATTGGGTCGTGCCGTTGAGGGTAAGGGCCAAGCTGTCCTTGGGCAGGTAAACGGACGTGGTCACGAGATCGTAGACGGGCGCAAGCCGTGCTTCGCCCTGTACGTCGTCATAGACGATTCCGAAATTCTTCAGATGCGCGTCGCCATTGCGAAGCGCGCAGTTCAGCGCAATCAGGGTGAAGAGCTTCTCCATGTCCTCGGTGACATGGGTCGAGTTCGCGAACTGGGCGAAGCGCTTCATGATGGAGGTCTCGTAGCTGCCACGATATTTTTCGTCGGTCCTGCGGGCGTTAAGCACGCAGAAATCCTCAAATCCGCGATAAGTGCCATCCATGCGCAGATCGAAGCGGTCGATGACTAGCGCCATGCCGTCTTCGGCCAGGCGGTAAGGGGGCACGTCGAGTCCGCATTTGCGCGCGACCGTAAGGCAGAAATATTCGTTCGCGGCGAGTTGCGGATACTCGTTCGGCTCCCAGAATTTCACGATGTGGGTCGCGCCCTTGTAGCTCTGCGAGAGCCGGTGTCCCGTTTGCTCCATTTCAGCGAAGGCTTTTTCGTCGCGCACCAGGATTTTCGGCTGTACGCCGCTGATGCCGGAGAAGGACGCGAATTTCTCAAGCAGGTAGCGGAACAGGTCGCCGCCGCGCCTGCGTTCGAGAATCTCATCGACCGACTGAAAGGGCACGTCCTCGTGCAGCTGCTCCCGATCGCCGGTATAGCGGATGCGGCCGACCTGCGAACGGCCGACGACGGAGAGCAGGTCGAATTCATCAAACGTGCCGGTGGCTTTCGCGAAGGCAAGGCGGAGCCGTTCGCGCAAAACTCCTTCCGGCAGATTCATCTCGAAAATTGGAGGCAGGCCAAAGGGGACGCTCCACGATTCAAGCCGCACGGGCATCGTCACGGAGACCGCACGCGCGGCGGGCGTGCCGGGCAGGTAGGCGAACGTGCTGCCGCGCTCGCCGTGGCGGTCGAGCAGTCCCGCCTCAGCGGCGTCGGTCCAGACTTTGATCATCGCGATCCTCTTGCAGGAGTTCGTCCAGCGTGGGCCGTTGCGAGCTCGCGGCCTGCAGCTTCAGCTCCAGGCCGAGCGCGGCAAGCAGCTTGGTGAGTTTTGCGAAGCCCAGCTCTCCGGCACGTCCGTTTTCGAGCGCATCGAGCGTAGCGCGGCTGATGCCGGCCTTGCGTGCGAGCGCGGCCTGGCTAAGCTTGAGCTTCTTGCGATGCTCGGCTATCTGGGCCCCTATGGAGATTCAAGGTCAAGCATGTATGCCTAGTATATTAGGCATTATTAGGCTTGGCAAGCTATACGCCTAATATATTGGGCATTCAAGGGGGTCAGACAGCGTAGATAAGTGGGGCAGGCGCCCTCGCCTGCGCCGGACCCCCAGGTCCGGCTCCCGCTATTCCATGAGAACGCGAAGGCCGACGTGGGCGTCAGCCGCGGGCGTGGGCGCCCGCCCCACGCTACAATGCCTCACAGTATGACCTGTCCCCGCAGTTTCTCAGTCCTGCTCATCCTCGCAACCACCATTCCGATGGCGACCGCAGCCGCGGATCGCCGGCCCATCGCCGAGACCGACCTCTACGCCTTCCGCTGGATCGCCTCGCCCCGAATTTCGCCCGACGGATCGCGCATCGTTTACACCCACGTCATAGTGAACAAAAAGCACGATGACTATGAAACCGCTTTGTGGATCGTTCCTTCGAGCGGCGGAAGCGCGCGGCAGCTGACCAGCGGCCCGCACGATTCCTCCCCGCGATGGTCGCCCGACGGCAAGCGACTGGCGTTTGTCGCGCGCAGCAGAGAAAGACGGCAAGCCGCAGCCGGCGCAGATTTTCTGCTCTCCATGGATGGCGGCGAAGCGCGTGCGCTCACCGATATTCCGAAAGGCGCCGGCGGCGCCGGAGTGGTCGCCCGATGGCCGGGCCATCGCGTTCTCTTCCACCACGAGCCGGAGCGATTTCGACAAGAAAGAAGGAGGATGAGGAAAAGCGATGTCCGCGTGATCACTGCGCGCGGTCTATCGCTTCAATGGCGAAGGCTACTTCGAAACCGACCGTCCCAGCCATATCTGGACCGTTGCCGTTCCCGAAAGTTCCCGGCGACCGCACCGAGCCGAAGCAAGTCACCTCGCGGCGAATTCAGCGAAGACGAAATCGTCTGGTCGCGCGATGGATCGAAGATATACTTCACTGTCGGATCGCGTGCTGCGAGCCGTACTACAAGCCGCCGCACGACAGATCTATACGCCGTGAAGGCGCACAGGCGGCGAGATCACAAAGATTGCCGCCATCGACGGGCCTATTGCAGAGCATCTCGCTCGAGCCCGGATGGCACGCGCTCGGCCTTCGTCGGTTCGATCGAAGTCGGCGCTAACGGCGTCCAGCGATCTTACAGCCAGCCGGATCTGTTCGTCACTCCGCTCGAAGCCCGGTTCCGCGCCCGAAAAATCTGACCGCGAATTACGATTACGATATCGCGCGGCGGCGTGGGCGGCGATCAGGCGCCGCCGCGCGGCGACGGCCGTTCGAAACCGTACTGGAGCAAGGATGGCCGCTTCGTTACGTCGACTCCGCCGAAGAAGGCCGCGCCAATCTGAAGCGCGTCGACGCCGAGACCGGCAAAGTCGAAGCCGCTCACCGCCGGCGATCAGGATGTCTTCCTATACGATGCAACGCCCGACGGATCCAAAGCCGGCGATATTGATCTCCACGCCCACGAACATCGGCGATCTGTATGTGACTCGACGTGCGCATCGCGGCCAGATGCGCCGCCTGACCCACATCAATGACGAGCTGTTCTCGCAGCTCGAATCTAACCGAGCCGGAAATGATCTGGTACAAGAGCTTCGACGGCAAGCGCATTCAGGCCTGGGTGCAGCGTCCGCCGGATTTCAGGACGCGGCAAAAAGTATCCGATGATCCTCGACATTCACGGCGGCCCGCACGCCGCCTACGGCTACACCTTCGACCATGAGTTTCAGTGGATGGCCGCCAAGGGCTACATCGTGCTGTATCCGAATCCGCGCGGCAGCACCAGCTATGGCCAGGATTTCGGCAACATCATCCAGTATGCATTATCCGGGCGACGATTTTAAAGATCTGATGGCGGGCGTGGACGACCTGATCGCGCGCGGCTGGGTGGATCCCGACAAGCTCGGCGTCACCGGCGGCAGCGGCGGCGGCGTGCTGACCAATTGGACGGTCGGCCATACCACGCGTTTCAAGGCGGCCGTCATCGCAGCGCTCCATCGCCGATTGGCGCGGACTTCTGGTACACCGCCGATTTCACTTGTTCACGCCATCCTGGTTCCGCGGCGCGCCCTGGGAGCAGGAGGCGGATTTCAAAGCCCGTTCGCCGATCACTTATATCGATAAAATGCAAACGCCGCTGATGCTGATCGAGGGCGAAGCGGACTATGCGCACGCCGTCCGGGCGCGGGCGGCGAGCAGATGTTCCGCGCGCTGAAGTACCTGCACGATTCCGACGGTGATGGTGCGCTTCCCCGGCGAGACGCACGAGCTATCTCGCGCTCCGGCAAGCCGAAGCATCGCGTCGAGCGGTTGGAGCACATCGTCGCGTGGTTCGACAAGTATCTGGAAGGGCAAGAAATTCACACTTACGACGTGCAGTAGCAGTATCCAATAAGAAACGGCCTGGACGCCATAAGCATCCAGGCCGTATTAGTTTGAGAGGCTCCATCGGCTACCTGCCGAACGGTAAAGTCCAGAATCTCGAGTGAACTGGTGTTGTCGTCCACCGCCGCGAACACCAGCGATCCGTCCATTACCGCCGCGCCCAATCCGAAAGCGCCGCCCTGCGCCGGATCCACCGGGAGTTCCGCCACAAACTGGCCGTACACAGTAAATTCCACCAGTTCGCTGGGCTGATTGCCGTCCGGATTCACTACGTCGTTGTTGCTGACGATCAGGTGACCGTTCGGCGCCAGGATCATTGCCAGCGCGCCATGCAGGTGCTGGTTGTCCTGATAGATCCGGTATCCCATGCCGCCGTTCGCGGTAATGCTGCCGGCGTTGGGAACCGCGTAAATGGCGTTGTCGAGGCTGGAGGAAACGTACAGAATGTCGCGAGTGGCATCGTAAGCGAGTCCGGTGGGGCCCACTTCGAGAGCGGCGGGGTCGCCGCGGAAGCCGTAGCCGGACGAAATCTCGAGCCCGCGCTCAACGTTGATCTGTTGCGGAGTAACTTCCAGGTCCAGCCGCGTGATGGTTCCGTTCAGAACGTTCGAGATGAACACCTGGACGAAATCGCCGCGATCATTCACCGTGAAATCCCAGGGTCCGTTCACCAGTTCGGGGCTGGAGTAAGTCCAAACCACGTTCGCGTTGCTGTCCATAGCGATCAAGGAGCCGGGTTGAGCCGTGGCGGACGTGCCGTCCTTGGTGGGCAGGTTACCAACCAGGACCAGCCCCTTCTCTAGGACCGCCAAGCCGGTGGACAGGCCCAGCGGCGCCGTTCCCTGGAAGAACAAAGACGGGGTGGAACCTTCAATCTTCACGATCGTGGTGCCGGTGCCCTGCAGATTCGCGCTGTTGTTGAAATTGGAAACCAGGATATCGCCGGGTTTCAACATCCCGCCCTGCGGAAAACGGCGGGGAACAATGGCCACGCCATACGGATTTACATCGCCGTTGGACGGCACGGTTGAAACCGTAATCGGTGAGCCAAGATTGCCGAGAATCGACGTGAGCCGTTGGGCCTGGACGTTGCCCGCGGCCGTGACAAGAAGAATAGCCGCACCGAACAGCGCGGCTGTTTTGTTGCTGAATATGTATTTCATGATTTTCTTTCCTTCGCTCTGGTTTTTTTCTGCCTGACGGATCGAGGTTAACCGGAGTAAGGGATTGAAGTCGTAAAAAAGAAGTTAAAGTGTTGTTAGATTTGCTGGGCGGGTTTTGGCGCTGCCGGCGCCTGCTTGGCATGTTGGACTACGAACGATAGCAGGTCTTCAACCGTACGAAAATGCTTGGACCGGCCGGAATCGATATGTTCCACCCGGCCCTCAAATTGTCCGCGCTCGAGATCGATGGTTTCCCGGACTTGGATGACGAAATCGCCATGCATGACTTCAGAATGCCCGACGTTGCACCCGAAGTCGTTAAGATCCGGTTAGGAAGATGTTAAATGGGTTCGTTCTCGCCGGCCGAGCTGGTCCAGAAGGGATCGGCTGAGCGGTTCGCTTGGATCCATCGATCCAGCCAGCTGTTCGAGTGACGCCTCGGACCGCCGCCGGTGTGCTTCGGCTGCTTCCACGCGGCCCAGACGGCCTGCAATGCCCGCCGCCAGGCTGAACACCGGCCATTGGGCCAAGCTCGCTTCCCTGCCTTCGAGAGACGCCATCGCGAGTTGAATCTGGGCTTGCGCTTCCGGGAGGTTGCCCTCGGCCAGCGCGATGGCGGCCAGCTGGCGTTGTCCTAAAGCGAGATAAGTAAACTGGCCGGGCTTCCCGGCGATCTCGCAAAGACGGAGAGCGTTCTGGCGCGCGTGATCGAACTCCCCGCGGATCAGCTCCACCTCGCTCAAACCGCGATACAGCGGCAAATGAAAGATCCAGTCCAGACGAAAAGGGCCGGCTTGAGATCGATCCATCACTTCCTGAAAGCATTCCTGCGCGCGCTCGATTTCTCGGAGCCCCAGGTGCGCTTCCCCCAGCGCGATCAGCGTCAGGAAGCGAGGGAAACCATCGCGCGCGTGGATCAGCGCTTGCTGTGAAATCTCGCGGGCGCCGGCAAAATCGAAGGCGTGGATGTGCAGCCGGGCATGGATCATCCGCAAGACCGTCCAGGCCGTGCCGTGACCATTCCTTTCCGCCACCAGCGCCCCGTCCCGCACCAGATCCAGCGCTTGTCCCCATTCGCCCAGATGCAGCAGCGCCCAGGCCTTGAAGTACTGGCAGGAAACGTAGAGGTAGGAATCTCCAAGCTCCAGCCCGATTAGAAGCCCCTCGTCCGCAGCCCTGGCGGCTTCGCGTTCCTGGGACCGATAGGACTCAAAGAACGAGCGCGACATGACGGCAATGCCGAGAAAAGCCGGATGATTGGCGCGCCGCGCGGCTTCGACGGCATTCAGGCAATCCTCAAAGTCCTCCGCCCTCCAGCCATGCAAGCGAATTCTGCGGCTGGCGCAATACCCTCGCGCGTGGGCGTACAGCAGAGGATCGGATAGTCCCTGGCTGAGTTCGACCGCGCGTTCGGCCACCTCCAGGCTGCGGTCGTGATGCGTCCAGAACAGCACGCTGCTCAGCTTTAGTAAAGCCCGGACTTCTTGGTCCGCATGGTTGGTTTCGCGCGCGCACTTGACCATGCGTTCAAAATCGGCGGCCGCGCCTTCATTGTCGTCCATCGCCTGGCGGGCGCTGCCGCGCTCTTCGAGCAGAGCCGTTTCGAGCTCAATCCGGTCTTTGCCCGGAATCTGCGCCAGCATACCCAACGCCTTACCGAGGTGTTCCAGCGCCTCCCGATTGGCGTATCTCTTGATCGCATTCACGGCCGACAGGCGCCGATATCGGATGGCGCGCGCGTAGTCGCGCCCCTCCTCGAAGTGCACCGCCAATTCCGCGGCGATTTCCTCCAGATGATCGCAGAAGACCTTCTCCTGGAACTCCCCGATACGACGATGCAGCATGACGCGGCGCGGCAGCGGCACGGCCTGATAGAGGACATGCTGATATAGCCCGTGAATGAATCCGTAACGCTCCAGCAAGGAGCCGTCCAGAAGCTGGATCATTTTCGCCGGCCGGATGAACTGGCCGCGCTTCAAAAGACCCTCGCAGCAGCTTTCGATTTCGGAAATGGTCGCGTCCATTCCTCCCGACAGCGTGCGGGTGGAGAATTCCTGTCCGGCAATGCTCGCCACTGACAGCAGACGCCGCTCGGATTCGCTCAGACTCTGGATCTGCTTCTCAATCAGTTGCTGCAGACTATCCGGAATTCCCAAGCCCACTTCCTGCGCAGGAACGGCCAGCTGCCAGCCCTTTTCGCTGCGCGCCACTTGCTGTTCGGAGATCAGATAATCCACCACATTTACCAGGAACAGTGGATTCCCGTCGGTGCGCTCGTGGATCAGGCGAGGCAATGCTTCCGGCAACTCGCTGCCCGGAAATCGCAGTTCCAGGTAGCGCGCAACCGCGGCTTCGGTGAGGTATTCGAGCGCCAGCTCCGTCGAGCGGCGATGCACGTGCAGTTCCCGCTTCATTTCGCCCAGCGGGTGGTGTTTGACGATGACCTCGGCCGGCCGGTAGGTGCCGATCACCATCAGGCGCGCTGGTCCGCGACGCCGCGCCAGGTGGCCGATCAGATCCACCGTCGAATAGTCGCTCCAGTGCAGGTCTTCGAGAATCAGCACCAGCGGCGTTTCCGCAGTCAGCGCTTCGATGGCCTCGGCTATCTCCCGGAGCATGCGCTCTTTCACCGCGCCCAGCGTCTCCAGTTTCAGACGCTCGCGGTCCGTCTGATTCAATAGCGATGGCATCTGCGCGAGCCAGGTGGGCGCGTGTTGCCGAAGCAGTTCGATCAGCCGTTCGCGCCCCGGTTCGCGGCACAGCGCGGCCAAAGCCTGAAGCACTGGAAAATAAGCTTCTCCTTCGGCGAAATGTTCCAGGCAGTGCCCGTAGGCGGTCCAGACCTCGGTCTCCGGCTTCAGGCTTTCCACAAACGCCTCCACCAGCGTGGTCTTACCGATGCCCGTTTCGCCGGTGACAAAAACAATCTGACGATCTCCCATGCGGGCCTTGGCCATCCAGGATTCCAACTGGGCCAGGGACTGTTCCCGCTCCACCGCGCGAACCACCGGCTGACCGGCAGCCGATTCTTCGCTCTCAATCAGGCCAATGAAACGATAGCCTCGCCGATGAACCGTCTCGATGAATCGCGGCGAGCGGCTCACGTCGTCCAGCGCCTTGCGAATCTCCGCTACTGCCACCTTCAGCACTCCTTCGGCAACATGGGTGTCGGGCCAGATCGCGTCCAGGAGGTCGTCCTTGGTCACCAGCTGCCCGGAGCGCTGTGCCAGAAAATGCAGCACCGCGTAAGCTTTGGGGGTAAGCGGAATGGATTCTCGATCCTTCCTCAACTGCTCGTTGGCGGGATCGAGCGAGAACGGTGGAAAGACGATCTTCTTCGCTTTCGACACGAGTCTTGTACTATTGTATCGTCGCTGTCATCCGATGCGAAGACGATGCGCTGTCGCGACCTGGAATTCGAGAAGGCAATGAAACGACGGCTGTGGCTGGTTCTTATCGCGGGGGCAGTGATCGAGTTAAGCCGCGGATATTTCGAGCCGCAACTGCAGGCTCTGCCGTCCGCGCCCGCTGGGTGGACGCGAACGGCCGATGGGACGCTTGGGCGGTCGGTTCCGGGCCCGATGGCCTTCGCCAAGGCGGGTACTTCGGTATAGCAGTATCGCCGGGGGCCGACCAGTCAACTCTGCGGCGTTTCGTCCGTGGCGTCATCGCAACCCTTCCACCGGGAGCGGAAACCATCAGATAGGGAGAGCCGCCCGGGAGACAAGCTAAAAGCATGTCCCACTCTAGAGGCTTTTCTCGCAGTGGAGCAGCGTTGGGGGCTTAGTTTTGGGTTACGCTCGTATCCCAGTAAGGAATAGGACCGTTAGGAAATCGCTGGGCAAAAAAACCCTCCTCGCGATTGAAAACATCTGCAGTCCTGGGTACGAAGTTGTCTTCTGTTCCCACGCTTAGGACCGAAACGCAATTGATCGCTTTAGATCACCGGATCGGAATTGCCATGGAACGAAACTCCCCGGAGGAGATGAATTCGGGGCAATGCTATACCGAGCTGGTTTGGCGGCCTAAGTGCAATAGTAAGGCCCAAGTCCCCACCGGTTCTTAACCATCGCGGATCACGAGTCGTTCGACGCGCCCTCCGCAGTCCTGGCTGCAGGAAAAATCCAAGTTACTGGCTTCAATGCCGCCGAAAAGGAACATGGCATGTCTGCACCCATCCGTACAGCCGCGGCCGACGCGCCCGAACGCACAACAGACTGGCCGCCGGTTACCCGAGAAGCCGCCGACGCCGATGAACTGGAAATTTCCGACCTTCAGCCGCAAGCCAGTGCTGCCGCGGCTCGAGCCGGGTCCGTGGATTGGTCCGAACTGGTCCAGCGAATCCAGCGTGGCGAGGAGTCCGGAATGGAGGACCTGTATCGCATATTCGGCCGGGGCATTCGCTTCTATTTGTGCCGCCAGCTGGGGCCTCAGGAGCTGGATGACAAGATCCACGACACGTTCCTGATCGTGGTGCAGGCCATCCGCCGCGGCGAGATCCGGGAGCCGGAACGTCTCATGGGCTTTGTCCGTACCGTGGTCCGACGGCAGGTCGCGGCGCACATCGATCAGGTGGTCCACAACCGGCGCGAACAAATCAATCTGGATGTGAGCGTTCGAGTGGCGGATCGCCGCCGCAATCCGGAACAGAGCGCGGCTTTTCGCCAGAAGACCCAGTTCATGCTGGATATCCTGAAACAGCTCTCGGACCGCGATCGCGCGATCCTGACCCGCTTCTATCTCTACGAGCAAAGTCAGGAGCAAATTTGCGCCGAGATGAACCTGACGGAAACCCAATTCCGCCTGCTCAAGTCTCGCGCCAAGGCTCGTTTTGGCGAGCTGGGAAAGAAGCAGCTTCAGCAAAAGCCATTACTTCCACTTTTTTTGAGAGATTCGGAGGAGTGGACGCACTCCATCACTTAGTTAGCCGTGGTCGGCGATCTGGAGTCGGTCGCCGAAGGAGTTCTGTCATGAACGCTGGTTCGCACTGTATTGCTGAGGATCTGTTAGAAACCTACGCTTGGGGAAGGCTTTCCGAGCCCGAAAGCGCCTCATTGGAAGAACACCTGCTTCTCTGCGCCGGTTGCCAGAATCGCCTGGAACAGCTGGATGACTACCTTCGCGTCGCTACTGCCGCGGCCGCCGCGCTAGAGAGCGCCTGCCCGGTTCCAGTGGCCGATGCCGGTCAAAATACCCTGCGGCTCAGCCGGCCCACGGTGAACTTGGCCGTATCCGCCACCGCCATCACCGCCATCACGCCGGCCTGAACCGGATCGGTCACCACCAGGTCCGCCGCATCCGGCACGCTTCCGGCCATGTTCAAGCTGATCACCAGCAGTCCCTGGCTGCGCACTTCCCGGACCGCATGTTCGATCTCGCCGCCCATCAGCGAACCGGCCAGCACCAGAGCCCGGGCGCGCGGCAGCCGTCCCACCGCGCGCACTGCGTCCGCGAGCGGCTGTTCCCCCACCAGCGGAATAGTATCCACCGAGATGTGTTCGCCGCGAATGTTGTGACGGTCCGCCTCCGAGATGGCGCCGATCGCCACCTGCCCCACCTGCGCGCCGCCGCCCACGATGATGATGCGTTTGCCATACACCTTTTGCAGCGTCTTGACGAGACTGACCTCTCGAACCACTGGGAGCGCTTCAAGATCCATCTGCAAACTGGCGGGCGCCTCCGGCAAATCGATTTCTAAATAAACGCGGGACTCCAGTGGACGCCCTTCCACGATCTCCACCGACGCGATGTCGCCGCCATGCCGCGCAATCACTCCCGTAAGCTCATGCAACACGCCCGGGCCGGACTGGACGCGAATCAGCACGCCGATCCGTTCCGCGCTCATCGGATTTCGTACTTCCGCAGCAGTTCGTCCCAATGTCCCTGGGCCTTGAGCAGCAATTCCGCAACTTCGCGCACCGCCCCCTGGCCTCCGGATCGCTCGGTCACCAATATCGCCGAACGCTTAACTTCCGGCCGCGCGTTCGCCGTGGCGATGCTCAATCCCACACGATTCATCACCACCACATCGGTGAGATCGTCGCCCATGTAAGCCACCTGATTGGGCGGGATGCCGGAATCCTTGAGAATCTCCTCCAGGATCGGGATCTTCTCGATGTGGCCCTGATACACGTACTTCATGTTGCACTGCTTGGCGCGCTCCACCGTGGCCGGCGAGACGCGCCCGCTGATCAGGCCGGTAACCAGCCCTTTCCACGAGAGCCACTGCAGCGCGATGCCGTCCTGCGTGTCGAAGCCCTTCGATTCCGCGACGTTTCCCGAGACGTCCGGCACGCCGTACACTTTGCCGTCGGTCATCACGCCGTCGACATCCATCAAGAGCAGACGAATCTGCGCGGCCAGTTCGGTTATGTCTTTCATGGCAGCGCAGCCCGAAACGCGAAGAGAATAGAGCGCATAAGCGATATCGTACCGCGCGAGTCATCACCTGGCAGCGGCTGGGCAGGTCCGGGCACGCTATCCTGAGAGATATTGCGGCTTCTGGCCGCTCCCATGCAGCCGGCGGACAACCAAAACATGAGCTCGATCCCGCAAGCGCAGCCCGAAGCGCCGCCTTGCTTGTGCGTGGATTTGGACGGAACGCTGGTCCAGACCGACACCTTGTTCGAGTCTCTGCTGGTCTACATCCGTGTTCAGCCCTTGGGGATCCTGAAAGTTGTGCTTTGGATGTTCATGGGCAAGGCGCGTCTCAAGCAAAAGCTGGGCCAGGCCATCAGCCTGCAACCGGACACTTTGCCCTATGCCCGCCCGGTGTTGGATTACATCGAGGTTGAAATGAAGCGCGGGCGCAGAGTGGTCCTGGTGACAGGCGCGGATGCCTCCATTGCGAATTCGGTGGCCAGCCATCTAGGACTTTTCTCGGCCGTAATTTCGAGCGACGGCAGCGAGAATGTAACCGGGAAAGCGAAGCTGGCGGCCATCCGGCGCGTGCTGGGAGACGAGAGCTTCAGCTATGCCGGCAATTCGCGCAGCGATCTACCGGTTTGGAAGGGATCGAAGAGCGCCATAGTGGTGGGCGCGAACGCGGCGTTGCGGAAAGCGGTGGAGCGCTCCGGCGTGACGATCGAAAAGATCTTCCCGGGGCCTCGTTTCTCAATCCGGACCATCCTCAAAGCGATGCGGCTGTATCAGTGGAGCAAGAACGTCCTGGTGCTGCTTCCTTTAATGCTGGCCCACCGGATTCTGGAACGGGATGTCTTGGTCAATGGTATTCGCGGATTTTTCGCCTTTTCGCTTTGCGCTTCGGCCATCTATATTGTGAATGACCTTTTCGACCTTTCTACCGACCGAAAACATGTTCGGAAACGGCACCGTCCCCTGCCGTCGGGTCAGCTGTCAATTCCAGGCGCCGCGCTTCTATTTGTTGTCCTAGTGGCCGGAGCGGCGATCCTGAACCCCACCTGGGAGGCAGCGCTCTATTTGGCGGCCTATGGTCTTTCGTCCATCGCGTACTCAATATATTTGAAGCGATTGCTTTTAGTGGACGTCATCATGCTGGCCGTGTTTTACACCTTTAGGCTGCTGTACGGTGGCGCTGCGACCGGGGTCGAGGTCTCAATCTGGACGCTAGCATTCTCGATGTTCATCTTCTTAAGCTTGGCACTCATTAAGCGGATCTCGGAGCTGCAAGCGGGCCAGTCTCAAGAGGGATTGAAAGCATCGGGACGCGCTTATCTCAGCGTGGACATTTACCAGATGTCCGCCCTCTGCGCGGCAAGCGGGTGCGTAAGCGCGTTAATCCTAATTCTCTATATCAACAATCCTGAAGTGATGATTCTGTATTCCAGACCTAGGGTTCTGCTGGGCATCTTTCCGATCTTGATCTATTGGCAAAGCCGGATGCTGATTCTGGCTAACCGTGGCGCAATCCACGATGATCCGATTGTTTTCTCGGTATCGGACGCCGCCAGCCAAGCCACCGCCGTAGCGATCTTGTTGCTAGTTCTTACCGCTATATAGTTGCAAATAAATAACTTAATTAACTGCAACGGAGAGCTAGGCTTAAAGTGATGGCATAGTACTTCGATGGGTACACATATATTACTGATAGTACTTCTTGACTCGTACATAAATAGTACTTAAAATTTGATGTGTCCACCTGGTTAAAGTACTGGCTCCTGCCCGTTCTGGCGCTCACCTCTTTATGGGGTCAAGTGTCTGTTACCACACAGCACAATGACCTGAATCGCTCCGGCAGCAATCTCAGCGAGACGATCCTGAATACGTCAAATGTGAATGTGAACAGCTTCGGCAAGCTGTTCTCGCTGGCCGTGGATGGCCAGATCTATGCTCAGCCGCTCTATGTTCCAACTGTCACGATACCCAACCAGGGAGTTCACAACGTGGTCTACCTGGCCACGGAGAACAACAGCGTCTACGCGTATGATGCCGACTCGGCGGCTCAGTCGGCCCCGCTGTGGCAAGTTAACTTGGGTCCGGCCATCCAATCGTCAGTAATCAACGTAACGCGCAACCTCCAGCCCCAGATTGGAATCAGCGGCACCCCCACCATCGATCCGACTTCGAAAACGTTGTACGTGGTCGCCGAAACCTACGAAAGCAGCCAGGCGATCTTTCGGCTGCATGCGCTGGACATAACCACGGGCGCGGAAAAATTCAACGGGCCGGTGGTGATTCAGGCCTCAGTTTCCGGCACCAGTTCCGATAGTTCCGGCGGCGTGTTGACCTTCAACCCTCTGATGCACTGGCAGCGTGCTGGTCTGTTGCTTTGGAATGGCTCCATCTACATTGGGTTTGGGTCGCACGAAGATCAGACGCCGTATCATGGCTGGATCTTCACTTACAACGCGGCCACGCTGGCGCAGAGTTCGGTGCTGTGCACCTCCCCGAACGGCTCGGAAGGCGGCGTCTGGCAAGGAGGGGTTGGATTGTCGGTCGACACGGGCACTGGGTATTTGTATCTGGAGACCGGCAACGGGACCATGGACGCCAACACCGGGAACGGCGACTACGGCGACAGCATCCTCAAGCTCAACACCAGCCTGGCCGTCGAGGACTATTTTTCACCTTCCAACCAGGCGGCTTTAGCGAGTGATGATGCGGACCTGGGTTCGGCCGGCGCTCTGCTACTGCCCGACACCAACTTGGGAGTTGGCCTTGGCAAACAGGGGATGATATTTCTGTTCAACCGCAATAACCTGGGGCAGTACAACGCCAGCGGCGATCAAGTGCTGCAAGAGTGGCAAGCTACCTTCAACTATCTTTCCACCAACGACGCAGGTTTTTTTGGCGGGCCGGTGTATTACAACTCGACATTATACGTATGGGGCCGCCGGGACACTCTGAAGGCGTTTTCGTTCAACGGTTCCACTTTCAATACGGTGCCCCAAACCGGAGCGGTCACGCTGGTGGACGGCTATTCCAACGAACCGGCCATGTCGATTTCAGCCAACGGCACCACCGCGGGCACGGGCGTGCTGTGGGCCACTTATTCGACCAACGGCGACAGCAACAACGGCGGAGCGAATCCGGGAATTTTGCAGGCCCTGGATGCGTCGAGCCTGAACGAGATTTGGGATAGCAACCAGAACCAAACCCGGGATTACTCGGGAAGCTGGGCCAAATGGACCCCGCCCACGGTGGCCAATGGAAAAGTATACTTGCCCACTTTCGACAACATCCTGAATGTGTACGGGCTAATCAGTCAGGGAAGCGGGGGCAGTCTGGTGGGGGCTGGGACCAGTTCTTCCACGGCCGTTGACCTGACCACCGAGGGCGCCGCGGATTGGGTGCATTTCGGAGATGCCAGCCTCAACCGCAAATCCGGCGTGACGGCTCAATTGAGCACTTATTCAGAGGTGGGCAGCGGGAACGTGAATGTGTACGCCAACGACCCGCGGGCCGTCAGTTGGACGGACGGCACGCCGACGGCCACGAGTTCGAATAATCTGAACGGCCTCTTTATGAACGGCGCGGGCCAGGGCTTTTCGCTGACTGCTCCGGCCGACACCACGTCCCGAACCTTGATCGTGCACGTGGGAGGCTGGAATAGCGCCGGCACCTTCACGGCCCAGTTGTCGGACGGCTCGGCCGCCAATTTCACCGACAGCCCCGCTGCGGCCAGCGGCCAATATGACCGCAACTACACGCTCACTTACACCGCTGGAAGCGCCGGCCAAGCGTTGAAAGTTACCTGGACGATGACGTCGGGCGTCGGCAACGTGACCCTGAACGCGGCGGCTTTAAGCATGTCCGCGAGCAGCACATCGAGTATTGCGGCCACGGCCGGCACGCCTCAGAGCGCGACCATCGGCACGGCCTTCGCCGCGGCGTTGCAAGTCACCGTTACCAATGCATCTGGTAATCCAGTGAGCGGCGCCACCGTCACGTTCACCGCACCCTCCAGCGGAGCCAGCGCCACGTTCACCGGATCATCCAGCGTGACTACCAACACCGCGGGCATGGCCAGCGTGTCCGTGACCGCCAACAGCGCCGCCGGCGCCTACGCCGTGACGGCCAGTCTATCCGGCAGCTCAGGCACGCCGGCCAGTTTCAGTCTGACCAATACGGCGGGCCCGCCAGCCAGCATCATGGGCACTGCGGGGACGCTCCAGAGCACGGCCGCTGGCACTGCGTTCGCCAGCGCGCTGCAAGCCACCGTCCGGGATTCGGGCGGCAACCCGGTCAGCGGCGCTCCGGTTACCTTCACAGCCCCTTCCAGCGGAGCCAGCGCTACGTTCAGCGGATCTTCCACTGTCACCACCAATACCAATGGCGTCGCCAGCATAACCGCGACGGCCAACAGCATCGGCGGCGCTTACACCGTGACGGCAACTGTGTCGGGCGCAGCCGCCCCGGCCAGTTTCAGTCTCACGAACACGGGCGGCACCAGCGGAACAGGCGGGAGTGGCGGCACCGGCGGAACAGGCGGCACCGGAGGCACTGGAGGAACATCCTCCTGGTACGGCACGGCATGGAGCAATCGGAAGCCGATCACCATCGCGCATACGCAGGTTTCCGGTGGCGCCAGCCTCACGAATTTCCCGGTCTTGATCTCGATTCCAAGCGACGCGAATCTCGAGACCAGCGCGAAGCCGGACGGCTCGGATATCTTGTTCACCGCGTCGGACGGGGTGACCAAATACAATCATGAGGTCGAACTATACGTGGCCACCAGCGGGCAACTGGTCGCCTGGGTGCAGATCCCATCGCTATCCGCGACCACCGACACTGTGCTCTACATGTACTTCGGCAATCCCTCGGCCGCTCCCCAGCAGAACGCGGCCGGGGTGTGGGACGCCAACTACGCGGCGGTGTGGCACATGGCCAACAACGCAGCCAACACCAGCGTGAGTGATTCGACCGCGGCGGCGAACAACGGAACCGCGCAAAGGGATACCAACCTACTGACGGGCGCCGGCGAGATCGACGGCGCTCTGACGTTTAACGGCGTCAGTGATTACGTCAACGTGGTCCGCAACGGCCATTTTGCTTTAAGCGGCCAAGCCTTTACGCTGCAGGCCTGGGTGCGGGACGACACGCCCGCAGCGGGCTTGCAGTCGCCTTTCCACCGGCTTCTGAGTTGGTACGATGGCAGCAAGAATATCCAGCTGGGCCTGGCTGCGGATACGACCGGCGTCAACCGGGTCTTCTATCTCATGAATTCGGCGGGGGTCGGCGGCACCACCGTGCCCGTAAACCAAACCACCACCGGAAACGCGACCACGGGGTTCCACAATGTGGTCGCGACATTTGACGGAAGCAGCACCTACCAAATTTACCTGGACGGTTCGCTCAATGACGGTGGGGACAACATTTTCAGGGGGGCGGCTACGCTTTATTCGGGTGATTCAACCAATCTTTACCTGGGACAACGCGGAGACGGCGCAGCTTACCTGAACGGCACGCTGGACGAGGTGCGCATTTCGAGCAGCGTCCGTTCGCCCGGATGGATTGGCACCGAATACAACAACCAAAGCTCGCCGGGCACATTTGAAAGCATTGGGACGGCCCAGAACGATTCCGTTCCGGCCAGCATCACCGCCAGCGCCGGCGCGGCGCAAAGCGCCGCCATCAACACTGCTTTCACCACCGCATTACAGGCCACCGTCACGGACGCGTCCGGCAATCCGGTAAGCGGCGTCACCGTCACGTTCACCGCGCCGTCCAGCGGAGCCGGCGCGACGTTCCCGGGATTGGCACTGACAGCGACGGCCATCACCAACGTGAATGGCATCGCCATGGCTCCCACGTTAACCGCCAACGGCAGCGTCGGCGGATACTCGGTGGCCGCCGGCGTGTCCGGATTATCGGCGACGGCCAGTTTCAGCCTAACCAATACCGTAGGCGCGCCGGGCAGTATCACGGCCACCAACGGTACACCGCAGAGCGCCACCGTCAGCACCGCGTTCGCAGCCACATTGCAGGCCACCGTCAAAGATGCCTCCGGTAATCCGGTAAACAACGCCACGGTCACGTTTACCGCACCCTCCAGCGGACCCGGCGCGACGTTCTCCGGATCCGCCTTCACCGCTACCGCGGCCACCAATTCCAGCGGCGTCGCCACCGCTCCCACCCTGACCGCCAATGTGACTGCGGGCTCGTACTCGGTGACCGCGAGTGTCTCGGGAGTATCGGCTTCCGCCAGTTTCAGCCTGACCAACATAGCGATTGCGGCCGGGTTCAGCGGCGGTTCGCTCAACGGTTCGGCGACCAGCCTGTCCAGCGCCGTGAACCTGACCACCGAGGGAACTTCGGATTGGGAGCATTGGGGAGATAGCAGTTTTAATCGGAAGGCCGGCGTAACGCCCCAGCTGAGCACTTACACGATCGTGGGAACGGGCGGAGTGAAGCTCTACAGCAACGACCCTCGGCCTGTCAGTTGGACGGACGGTACGCCCACGGCCAACAGCTCGAACAATCTGAACGGACTTTATATTGTCGGCGTCGGCCAGGGTTTTTCGTTCACCGCCCCGGCCGATACCAACATCCGGACGCTGGTGGTACACGTGGGCGGCTGGAACAGCGGCGGAACCTTTACCGCGCATCTGTCAGACGGATCGGCTGCGAACTTCACCGACACCACTGCTACGGTCAGCGGCCAATTCGACCGCAACTATGCGCTTACATACCAAGCTGCTTCCGCCTCGCAAACCTTGACCGTGACCTGGATCATGGCATCCGGCACCAGTCTCGGCAACGTGACCCTGAACGCAGCGGCGCTCACCATCGGTGGTTCATTGACCGGCTCGGCCACCAGCCTGGCCAGCGCGGTGAACCTGACCACCGAGGGAACTCTGGATTGGGAGCACTGGGGGGACAATAGCGGCCTGAACCGCAAAGCTGGCATGACTGCTCAGTTGACCACTTACACGGTAGTGGGATTCGGGAGCACCTATATGTATAGCAACGATCCCCGGCCCGTCAGTTGGACCGACGGCACGCCCACGGCCAGCAGCTCGAACAACCTGGACGGGATCTTCATCAACGGAGTAGGCCAGGGCTTTTCATTTACTGCTCCGGCCGACACCACCACCCGAACATTGGTCGTGCACGTAGGCGGCTGGGATAGCGGAGGAACACTGACCGCGCATCTTTCGGACGGTTCGGCAGCGAATTTCGTCGACATCACGGACACGGCCAGCGGCCAGTTCGATCGCAATTACACGCTGACTTACAATGCAGCCTCCGCCTCGCAAACGCTGACCGTCACCTGGACCATGGCCACGGGAACAGGTAACGTGACCCTGAACGCGGCGGCGCTCCAATAGGGCGCCCAGCCAACTAGGGCTAATTTTGACAGGTGGCCGAGACCATCTGCAGCGAAGTAACGTTTAAGCGCTGATCGACGACGTCCTTGATCAGAACACCCTTGACCGCGACTTTCTGTCCTTTGTGGATTGAAGGATTGAAGACGCTGGCGCCGAGAAGAGCATACTGGCGATTGCCCAACAGCCTGGTCTCCGCGGCCCGTAACTCCACCGAAGATGTCGCCTGGGTTTTGGATGCGATGGGGTCGCCCGCGCTGGCAAGTATCCACGTTCGATCCGGGCCCGGCTCTAGACAACCGCTGACCTCGCCCACAGGCAGGACGTTCGGCGCCGCCGCGGCCGGCATGGTCAGATCCTGATTATCGAGAGTGTACTGGATAAATGGCGTGAACATCTCGTCCCAGCTCTGGTTCTCTGCGCGAAAGTACACCTCTTTGTCCGGCGCGGGATTGCTTTTGTTGTTCGGAGAATTGTCGTAGTGGGCCGTCACGATCAGCTTGCTACCCGCCGGAAGCTTGAGTGGCTGGTCGAGTTCGTAAGCCAATTGCCAATTGAAATCGTATTTTGGAACGCTAAGTACCACCTGCTCGCGGCCGTCCGGATAGACCACGGCGTAGGTGAAGTCCTTGCCCCGAAGGTGCGCATGCGGTTGGAACTGGTAGATGGTCACCGGCTCCGTGTATGCGGTCAGGCCGATCACGGCATAGTTCTCCGCATACGGCGGAATCGGGGGAATCGCCACGCCAGTACCCTCGGCCTTGGTTCCCGGGGAATCCGTCAGCAGCTCCCTTCCTCCCGCGAGGATGGTCCCGCCGGACGCGGACACGCGAAACAGTTGATGCTTAGGCGGCCCCGGCTGGAACCAGAAGCCGATCATGGACCGGTCTGTTTCCGGCTTTCCCGTCGACTGGTAGTGGATATTGAAATTGATATAAAGATTCTTGCCGCCCTTCAGCAGCTTGGCGCTGTCGCCCTGGTAGGTCTCGATGGTCGTACCTGGCACGTACACTCCCAGCATGTCCGTAACGGCGGCATTCCCCGGCGCCGAAACCGCAGGGCGAGTCGGCGTCCAATTGGAGGGAAGGCCAAGCTGACGGGCGATCATTGCGACGGGAGTGAGATCAGTGGGACTTACTCCATCGTCTAGCGCTACCTCGGTAATGGCCATGTGGTGTACCAGGGCGCGATTGCCGGGACGCGCCTGGCTGGCGACCACCCACTTGTCCTCGGCGAAGGGCACCTTGGCCAGAAATCGAGCGTACGGGATTTCAGCTTTCCCCGGCGCCTGAAATTCCCCAGGCATTGAGATTACGACGTCCGGCGCCAGTCCGTTCGGATTCAACCAGCCTTGGGGGAGCTCGGGCGCGGCCGGCAGATCGGCATCGTTTCCCTTGGGAGCGCCCGCATTCACCCAGGCCACCAGCGTATCGATGTCTTTCTGACTAAGACGGGGATCGTTGCGGAACTTCAAGCTGCGACGGGGATCTGCCGGCCACGGCGGCATCTCGCGCTGCACAACTTTTTCCTGGATTGCTTTGGCCCACGGCCGCGCCGAATCGTACGACAGGAAGGATGCCACCGACCCTATCTCGCCGGGGCGATGACATTGAAGGCAGTGCTTGAATAAAATCGGCGCCACTTCCTTGCTGAAAGTGGGAGTCGGACCAGGAGCCGCGAGAGCGATCGCGAGGGGCTCAAGCCAAAGCAAGGCCAACATGCCGGCCGTCCGCATCAAACTCGTTTATATCACGCGGGAGATCAGGTGACCGGTCGGTTGGGGGAATATCTCAAAACGGGAGAGCATCGCGAGCTCCCGTCGCTATCTAGTTTATACACCAAGGGCATAGTAGTTTATAGTCCGCCTAGTACTTGACACCATTGGATTTACCTCTTAACATTCAGACACTCCCCGAGCGTTCAAATGTATCTCAAATCGTTGGTCGTGCCGGTTTTTCTGCTTCTAGCGACGCCCTCGCTCGCCCAGGTTCCCGTCACCACGCAGCACTATGATTTGAATCGCTCCGGCGTTAACCCCAATGAGACCATTCTCAACACGTCCAACGTAAATGTGAACAGCTTTGGCAAGCTCTACTCGCTGGCCGTGGACGCGCAGATCTACTCCCAACCGCTTTACGTTCCCGGCGTGATCATCCCCGGCCAGGGTGTTCACAACGTGATCTACGTCTGCACCGAGAACAACAGCGTGTATGCCTTCGACGCCGACAGCGCCGCCGAGACAACGCCGCTCTGGCAAGTGAACCTGGGCCCGGCGATCCTGTCGACGGTGATCAGCGCCACCCGTAACATCCAGCCGCAGATCGGAATCACCTCGACGCCCACCATCGATCTGACTTCTGATGCGACTACGAACACCATGTACGTAGTGGCCGAGACCTATGAGAACAGCACGGCGATCTTCCGCCTGCACGCGCTGGACATCACCACCGGCGCGGAGAAGTTCAATGGTCCGGTGGTCATTCAAGGATCCGTTCCCGGCAACAGCTCCGATGCGGTGGGCGGCGTGTTGACCTTTAGTGCGTTTGACCAATGGCAGCGCGCCGGCCTGCTGTACTCGAATGGAACAGTTTTCATCGGATTTGGCTCGCACCTCGATTACATGCCCTTCCACGGTTGGGTGTTTGCTTACAACGCCAGCACGCTTACGCGGAATGCGGTGATCTGCACGACACCCAACAGTTGGGGGGGCGGCGTATGGCAGGGAGGCGCGGGATTGGCATTCGACTCAGCGGCCGGATACTTATATCTTGACACCGGAAACGGGACTTTTGATGCCAATACCGGAGGTGGCGACTACGCCGACACCATTCTCAAGCTGAACACCAGCCTGGGCATCGTGGATTACTTTACGCCTTCCGTCCAAGCGGCCTTGGGGAGCGATGACGGCGATCTGGGATCCGCTCCCGCGCTGCTGCTGCCGGGGACAACTTTAGGGATTGGACTCGGAAAAGGCGGGACCGTATATCTCTTCAATCGCAGCAACCTGGGGCAGTACAATCCAAACGGCGATCAAGTGGTCCAGGAGTGGGCAGCCACCTACGATTACGTCACCACGGGTGCGGACGGGGGCTTTTTTGCGGGCCCGGTTTTTTATAACTCGACGTTATACGTCTGGGGCCGGCGAGACACTCTGAAGGCATTTGCGTTTAACGGATCGACTTTCAACACGGTGCCCATAGCCGGCCCAGTCACGCTGGTGGACGGCTATTCCAACGAGCCGGCCATGTCGGTTTCAGCCGACGGAACAACGGCCGGGACAGGCATCCTGTGGGCCGCGTATTCGACCAATGGAGACTCCGACAACGGCGGCCCGAATCCGGGTATTTTGCAGGCCATCGATCCGTCCAGTTTGAATGAGCTTTGGGATAGCAATCAGAATCAGACTCGCGACTATTCGGGAAGCTGGGCCAAGTGGAGCGCGCCCACCATCGCCAACGGAAAAGTATATCTAGCCACTTTTGACAATGTTCTGAATGTCTACGGACTCTTGAGCAATACCGGGGGCCATCTGGTGGGGGCAGGGGTCAGCTCCAGCGCCGCCGTGAACCTGACCACCGAAGGAACCGTGGATTGGGTGCATTGGGGCGACGACAACCTGAACCGCAAAGCGGGCGTGACGCCACAGTTGAGCACTTATTCACTGGTGGGCGGCGGGAGCGCGAATACATACAGCAACGATCCGCGACCCATGAGCTGGAGCGACGGGACGCCTACGGCCAGCAGTTCAGCAACAACCAGGACGGGACTATATCGCTGGCGTGGGCAGGGCTTTTCGTTCACGGCGCCGGCGGATACCACCCAGCCGGACCTTGGTGGTGCATGTGGGCGGCTATAGCGGCGGTACGTTAACCGCGCATTTGTCGGATGGATCCGCGGAGGATTTCACCGACGACCCGACCACTCCAGCGGCCAGTTCGACCGGAATTACACGCTGACTTATCATGCCGCATCGGCTGGTCAGACGTTGAAGGTGACCTGGGCGATGGCGACAGGCAGCGGGAACGTCACGCTGAACGCCGCTGCTCTCGCCAGCAGCACGGGGAGCATCATGGCCAGGGAGGGCACGCCGCAGAGCGCGAGCATGAACAGGGCGTTCACGACAGCGCTACAGGCCACGGTGACAACCGGCGGCAGCCCGGTGAGCAACGCCACGGTTACTTTCACGGCTCCCGCCAGCGGAGCGAGCGGGACGTTCGCCGGGTCGGCCACGGCCACGCAACCACCAACAGCAGCGGTGTCGCCGCCGCTCCTACTTTCACCGCCAATAGCACCGGGGGTCATACCGGTGACCGCGAGCGTAGCCGGAATCCTGATCTCCGCCAGCTTCAGCCTCACCAATACCGCGGGTCCGCCTTCGAGCATCGCGGCGCACGCTCGGCACGCCGCAGAGCGCCACCGTCAGCACCGCGTTCACAACGGCATTGCAGGCCACGGTACAAGGATGCTTGGGCAATCCGGTGAGCAAAGTAACCGTCACGTTCACGGCGCCTTGCAGCGGAGCCGGCGCGACGTTCGCGGGTCGGCCCTCACGGCCACTGAAGCGACCAACGCCAGCGGCGTGGCGACGGCTCCCGCACTTACTGCCAACAGCACCGCCGGCGCATATTCCGTCACCGCGAGCGTGGCGGGCGTTTCGGCATCGGCCAGTTTCAGTCTTGACCAACACGGCAGTTACGAGCGGGGGCGGTTCGCTCACAGGTTGGGGGACCAGCGTGGCTAGCGCCGTGAACCTTACCACTGAGGGAAGCGCGGATTGGGTACACTGGGGAGACACCAGCCTGAACCGGAAAGCGGGCGTGACCGCTCAGCTCAGTAGCTATACGCTGGTGGAAAACGGCGCCGCAAACTCGTACAACAACGATCTCCGGCCCATCAGCTGGACTGACGGCACGCCTACGGCCAGCAGTTCGAACAATCTGAACGGAGTTTATACTGCCGGCGTGGGCCAGGGCTTCTGGTTCACTGCTCCGGCGGATACCACCAGCCGGACCTTGGTGGTGCACGTGGGCGGCTGGATAAGCAGCGGCACGTTAACCGCGCATCTGTCAGATGGCTCGGCGGCGAATTTCACCGACACCACCGCCACGGCCACGGGCCAGTTCGATCGCAATTACACGCTTACATACAACGCGGCCTCTGCCTGGCAAACCTTGACCATCACCTGGACCATGGCGACGGGCAACCGGGAACGTCACGCTGAACGCCGCTGCTCTCGCCAGCAACACCGGCACCATCACGGCCACGGCGGGCACACCGCAGAGCGCAACCATCAATAACGCATTCGCCAACCCGCTGCAGGTTACGGTCACGAACGCATCCGGCAGCCCAGTGAACAGCGCGACGGTCACCTTCACTGCGCCCTCCAGCGGAGCCAGCGGGACTTTCCCCGGATCGGTCCTGACGGCCACCAGACCACCAACAGCAGCGGCGTCGCCGCCGCTCCCACCTTTACCGCCAACAGCACCGCCGGCGCATACTCAGTGGTCGCCAGTACATCCGGAATCCTCAGTACCGCGGTGTTCAGCCTGACCAATACTGCGGGCCTGCCGGCCAGCATCGCGGCCACGGTCGGCACGCCGCAGAGCGCCACCGTCAGCACCGCGTTCGCAACCGCATTGCAAGCCACCGTCAAGGATGGATCCGGCAATCCAGTGAACAACGTAACCGTCACCTTTACCGCCCCCTCCAGCGGAGCCGGCGCGACGTTCCCAGGATCGGCCCTCACGGCCGCGGCCACTACCAATACCAACGGCATCGCCACCGCTCCCACCCTGACCGCCAACAGCACCGCGGGCGCCTATTCGGTGACCGCGAGTGTCTCCGGAGTGTCGGGTTCAGTCAGCTTCAATCTGACGAACACCCCGAGTGTGGTTGGAGCCGGTTCGCTGACAGGCTCGGGCACCAGCGTGGCCAGCGCGGTGAACCTGACCACTGAAGGAACCACGGACTGGGAGCACTGGGGAGACAGCAGCCTGAACCGGAAGGCCGGCGTGACCGCCCAACTAACCACTTACACGAAAGTAAGTAACGGGAACGTGTTTGCGTACAGCAACGATCCGCGGCCTATCAGTTGGACCGACGGCACGCCCACGGCGAGCAGTTCGAACAATCTGGACGGACTCTACATCAGCGGCGTGGGCCAAGGCTTTTCGTTTACCGCGCCGGCTGGCACCACCAGCCACACGCTGGTAGTGCACGTAGGAGGCTGGAACAGCGGCGGCACATTGACCGCCCACCTGTCGGATGGCTCGGCGGCCAACTACACCGACACCACCGCCACGGCCAGCGGCCAGTTCGATCGCAATTACACCCTTACATACAACGCGGCCTCTGCCTCCCAAACCCTGACCGTCACCTGGACCATGACCACCGGAACAGGCAATGTGACCCTAAACGCGGCGGCACTCCAATAAGATAAGAATTGATGTTGAGAACCGGCTCCGGGACTGACGGCGGCTTGGATGCCAAGCATCTTTCCGCGATTGCGAGGGCGCTCTACACGGATGGTCCGCTTCTCAGACGCAAACTGCAGCATTGGCGCCCATACATTTGCCCTTTTGAGAGGCTGGTTCCGTTTGTACCCGATGGATCGCATGTATTGGACGTCGGCTGCGGGGCCGGACTCATGTTGGGCCTCGTAGCTGGGCTCGGCCGAGATATTGACGGAGTCGGGTTCGATGTCTCTCAGGGAGCAATCGATTTGGCCGGCAGAATGGCCGCGAGAGCCGTAACTCTATCGCCCAAAGCCAAGCTGGCCTTCCACCGTCTGGATGTCGACGCCGCCTGGCCCGCCGAACAATTCGACGTGGTGTTCTTGATCGACGTGATGCACCACGTGCCGCCGGAAGCTCAACGTTCGTTTCTGGACCGGGTGATATCCAAAGTCAAACCAGATGGAGTTCTGGTCTACAAGGACATGTGCCTCCGGCCGTGGTGGAGGGCGCAGGCCAATCGGCTCCACGACCTGGTTATCGCGCGGGAATCGATCAACTACGCTCCGGTGGCGACCGTGGAGAACTGGGCGGCCGCGCAGGGCATGCGGGTCATCGCCCGGGAAGATCTGAATCGCCTTTGGTACGGGCACGAACTTCGAGTGATGAAGTTTCAGGATGGTTGAGAGCGGGAGGCAACCCAGCCTCCGCATCGCGGCGAAGCACGGGTCCGACTATACGATAATCCAACAGAGGGAGCCGAGTTGGCGACGGAACACCAGATAGACCGAGCACCCGGGTTGGAACTGGAGCGCCGCTCTTGCTCTATCCAGCGCCTTCTCTGGCGGCACAGACTCCGCACCGATTTGACGGTCGGAGGGAGGCTGAGGCTCCGCCGGCAAAGAGCGAGGCCGGGCGTGCCAGAACCGGCCAGCCACGACGAGACGAGGCGGTTTCTGCAGTAGGACCATCCATGCCCGAAACTACCTCGCTGAAGGAAGGCAACCCGGCGCCTGTGGATCTGCACGATGGTCCCCGCTGGCTGTGGCCACTTGCAAATTGCCTAGTGGTGGTCTTCGGTTTCGTTTTCGTGTGGTACTGCGGACACAGGGGAATCTACCTCAACGACCAATCGATGATTTTCGATGGGGCCTGGCGGTTACTGCAGGGCCAAGTCCCGTATCGGGATGTCCTGTTTCCATTTTTGCCGCTGACCTTCGTAGTCCAGGCGCTTTTCTTCAAAATGTTCGGCGTGGATTTCTCCACAACCGTGCTGTCTGCGGCGATGCTCAACGCCGCGGCAGGGTTGTTTGTCGCCCTGACAATTGATCGAGTGCTTCCCCGCCGGCGCGTCGTTGCGATATGTGCCGGTTTGGCAACGGACTGCTGGTTCCTGGCTCCGTTCGGCACCCTCTGGTTGGAGCAAACAGCATTCTTTTTTTCCTTGGTGGCGCTGTTCCTAATACTGGAGGCCGAGCTATCCATGGGCCCGCGCGCCTATTGGCTCTGCGCGTTGGGAGGTCTGTTGGCTGCTCTGTCCGTGCTGTCAAAGCAAAATGCGGGTTTGCTGTTTTGTCCGGTATTGGCCGGAATGACGGTGATATCGCGCTGGCGCGAACCATGGGCCGCCCTGCGCAGGTTGTCTGCTCAATTGGCCGGATTCGTGTTTGGCATGGGGTGCTTCTTGCTTTGGCTTCTGCTATTTTCAGACGCCCGCCAATTTTTTCACTCATCCATTGCAATCACTCGTTCTTTAGCGGCTCAGCGCGCCCCGGCTAACCCAATCCTGTTCATTAGCGGGCTATTGACGTTCTCTGAGTACCCGCTCGCGATCCGGTGGTGCGCACTGTTCTTCGCCATCATAGGCTTGCTTGCAACCATCGTGGGCGTGCGAACAGAGCGATCGGATCTCCGCGCTCGCAACCTGGCGTTGGCCGGCTGGATAATCATTTCTTGCCTGCCATTCCAGCAACTCTTTATTGTCGGAACCGACAACGAAGCCGAGAACGGCGTTCCGTTTATCGGCCTCGTCGGCGGATTGGCATTGGCATTATTGTCGGGTGTGTTGGACCGGCAAGGCGTCCGCCTTTCAGTCTCTTCCGGGGCTAAAACCTTCGCAGCGTTTCTGTCGGGCCGGACGAACCGGCGCCTGGTATTCGTCGCCTCGGCTCTGGTGTGGCTGGCGCTGATTCTCCCAGGCGCTCGAGTCAGTTGGAAACGATATGTTCAACAATTTGGCCCTGCGAGCCGTTTCGACGGTACGCTCCAGGTCAACGGCGCCCGCCGAGTTCGGTGGGCCGACTTCTCGTACGCCGAACGTCCGCCCACGGACTGCCATGTCAAAGTTGCGGCCTCGGGACCGGAGTGGTGGCTGAGGAAAGCGGACTTTGAAGGAGTCAACCAGTGGCTCGCTCAGCACCCCGGCAACTTCTTCGTATTCGGGGATTCGACCATCTTGTATGGACTCCATGGACGAATTTCTCCACAACCCTGGCTGTACTTCATCCGCGGCCACAGCTACTTGCCGTCGGACTTGCCGAACGTTGATGAGCGGGTGACTGCGGCCCTGGCGCGCAACCAGATTTCGGCGGTAATTGTCGAAAAGGTGTCCTGGACCGGATGCCAGGATTCGGAGGCACTGAACAATCTACCAAAACTAAAGGCGTGGATAAGCGGGAGCTTTAGCAAGGTTCAGGAATTCGGGCTGTACGACGTCTGGAAAAGAAACGCCGAGTGACAGGCACACATCCCAGGGTTCAGTGGATGCGGTTTTGCTGAGCCTGCAAGCAACCACGTGCCGGTTGTTTCATCCGGCGCCGAACAGGGATATTCAAAGGGGGGAACAGATTTGCAGGGTCAATTACAAATAGACCGCTGGCCCGGGCTGCAGCTGGAGCGCCGAGCTTCCCAGCTCGAGCATCTGTTGGCTCGGCACAGGCTGCTGGCCGTCGCGATCCTGACTCTCATCTATTTCGGCGGCACCATCGGGCGCGCGCGCGCGAAACCGTTCTGGTTCGACGAGATCCTTACGCTGTTGGCCGCCAACCAGCCCAGCGCGTCCGCCACCATCCAGGCCGCTCGCGAAATGGACTGGACGCCGCCCCTCACCGACCTCATCGTTCACTTCACAAACCGATTGGCCGGCAGTGGCGAGATTGTGTCCCGAATCCCATTCATGGTTGGCTTCTGGATATTCTGCTTGTGCCTGTTCGGATTTGCCGCCCGGCGCGTCAGCATTTTCTTTGCGCTGACGGCGATGCTTTTGCCGTTCGCGGCTGAGGCCGAGTCCTATTCTTTCGAGGCCCGGAGCTACGGCATACTGCTCGGGTTTTGCGGCCTGGCGTTGTATTCCTGGCAAGCCGCGGCATCCGGTCGAAGACGCCCGCTTGCCCTGGTTGGATTGAGCGTGGGAGTCGCGGGGGCGATCCTATGTCATTCGTACGGAGTACTCATTTTCCTGCCCCTGGCGGGTGCGGAGGCCCTTCGCAGTCTCAGGCGGCGTAGGATCGACTGGCCCGTTTGGGCGGCAATGGCAGTGGGCGCAATTCCAATCGCCCTTCTCTTGTCCGGAGCGAGAGAGGTCGCCAAAGCCAACCCGCATCCGGTGGCGGTCGTACAAAGGCAGGACTACCGTCTGTACTACTCGACGGAGTTTGAGCCGTCGCTATGGTTCTTGATTCCGGCGCTGGTCCTGTTGGGCGCCTGGTTCGTGGCCGGAGGCAACAAAGAAGAGCCCGCCGGCGACCACGAGCCTTCCATTCCGGATTATGAAATGCTCGCGGCCGTTCTGTGCTTGCTGATTCCGGTCGCGGGGGTCACGCTGGCCTTGGTGGCGCCGCCGCATATCTTCCACTATCGCTATGTGATGCCGGCGATCGGAGGGTTCGCGCTCCTGATCTCTTTCCTGGCAGCACAAGTTGCGAGAAAGCGCTCCGCGATTGGCCTGGCAATCGCGGTGCCGGCATTCGTGGTGTTTGCGTTTCATTTCACGCACATCCGGTCTTTCGAAAACCCGCTCGACCACGAACCGCTGCTGCTCAATGCGCTTCAAAACGGCCCGGTGGTCATCAACGACGCCGTCGCCTTCTTGCAGTATTGGCATTATGCGCCCGAAGATCTAAAACCGCGTCTGCTGTACCTGTTCGACGAAAGGGCGTCGCTACGCTACTCTCATAACGATGACCGGATGCTGCCCTTCGCCAAGTTTGGCGTGCCGGTGCTCGAATACAAGGATTTTGCAGTGCCTGGGAAGGAGTTCCTGCTGTACTTTCACCCCGGCTTCGGCTGGGTGCCCGAACAGGTGCTGGACGATGGCGGCACCCTGCAAACTCTGAAGTGGGATCAGGGTAGGGCTGTGCTTTTTCGAGCGCGCGTGAGATAGAGCCGTCCCGCGCAGTGCGGCGTTACCAGGAGTTATACTGATGTTTGTCCGGTCATTTGCACGTCGAGATCCGCTATGAGTAGAGTGCTCCCGGAACTGCCTCCGCAAGCCGGCCAAACTCCCGCTCCTACGCCGTCCATCGCCTCCACGGTCACGAAGATCTGGACGCGGGACTATCTGGGAAACCCGTGGGTATCGCGATCGCTGGCCGGCCTCGCCGCCGCCTATATCGCCTACCTGATGCTGCTCGGCCCGGTGCCCTCAACGACCGCCGCGAACGACGTTTTTCTGATGCTGGATGGCGGCTGGCGAATTCTTAACGGGCTGGTCCCGAATCGCGACTTTTATCTCTCCCTGGGACCCATCACCTACATGTTCGTCGCCTTCGGCCTGTGGGTGGCGCGCTATAGCGCCTACGGCCTCACGATCGGTCTCACCACCTTCGCCACCATCATTTCGATCTTCGCCTTCTTGACTTCGCGAAAACGAATGACCGCTGCGGGCTCGATTCTTTTCTCCGCCTTTATCCTGCTGCTGTGCACCAGTCCCATGCCGCAGGGCGGAAATGGCTCAAGCGACTTGACCTACGGGATGATTTTCAACCGCTGGGGCTACGGATTGCTGGGCCTGGTGTTCATTACCCAGATTCTTCGCCCGAACCGGAACGGCGATGGCGGCGAGGATTGGTTCGGCGACATTGTTGCCGGCGCAAGCCTGGCCACCTTGCTGTTTCTCAAGGTGTCCTATTTCGGCGTCGCTGGCGGTTTGCTGTTGTTGACGACGCTGGCCGATCGCAGAACCATTCGCCACCTGATCGCCCTGGCGCTGGGGTTTGTCCCGGTAACGCTCGGGGTACTGGCGTTTCTCAGATTTCATGTGCTGCTGTTCAGCCAGGACATCCTGGATACGATACATGCGCGTAGCGTGGCTCATTTCGGCATCAGCGATCTATTCGGTTTGAATACGACATCGCTGGCCGCTTTCGCGCTATGTCTGCTGTTCCTGGGCTGGCGGGACACAAACGGCCGCAACCGGGGCTGGCTCCTGGTTGCGATGGCCTACACGATCCTGGCGGAGGTACTCTTCGTCCGGACGAACACTTCGCATGGAAGCCTGTTTCCGCTGTATACGATCTTCGTCTTCATTTTGCTGGCCGATCTCGGGAGGACTGTAGCGCTGCGGAATGATATCTCGCCGGCGTTCGTCGCGGCCACGGTGGTGTTCGGCCTGGGACTGGTTGCCCCGGCGTTCTATATCCACTTTCGGAGTTTGGCCTTGCTCACCAGCTATAAGACCAGCGCGAGTATTCAGGCCGGCGCGACACGCGTGGAGGGGCGGCATCTTCAAAGCCTGACTTTCTACGACGGTTCCCAGGGCGAAGAGCTGAGCCGGCTGGAGAACGGACACTTCTACACTACTTACTTGAACGACGGCATTGATCTGCTGAAGAAATATACGAACGATAACGAGAGCGTCACATCTCTCGGTTTTCACAATCCCTTTTCCTACGCTCTCCTGCGCCGGCCGCCGATGGGAGGCAGTACCTGGTTTGAACTGGGCATCAACGTCTCGCGGCAGCATTGGCCTTCGAACGCCAGAATGTTCGGTGACGCCAGCCTGGTGATGACGCCCAAGTATCCTTCCACCCATCAGACCACCGATCAGTTTCTTTTCGAGGTCTACAAGCCCTACCTGACCAGCGATTTTACGCTAGTCGCGGAAACGCAGTGGTGGCGGTTGTATCGGCGATTGAAGCCCGCGCCCGCCGCATCTAGCGATCCTAATAAGGATTGACCCCCACCTCGTGCAGCTTTTGGGCTGCGGCCGCTCTTCCGCCCTTTAGCGCCGCGCCTACCACCGCATAGGGTTCCCACACCGGACCTCCGGCCAGCGTTCGCCCGATTGGGTTGTCGCGCCAATTCCACAGACGCGCTCGCGTCGAGCCCGGCCCGGCGTCCCAATGGCCCTTGGGATAAAAATACACGCCTAGCGCCTGGATCAGAATGCAATAAACCGCGACCACGGCAAAGGCGCGCTTGGTCCAGCGCCCTTCGAGGACCGGCGTCGCCAGCGCCATCAGGACGATCAGCGGAGGAATCAGTTCCGCCAGCAAACGCGGCCCCCAGCAATATCCGCCGGACCAACCGCGCCATTTCGCGATCACTATCAGGTGGAGGATCGGAAACAGGAGTGAAACCGCGAAAAGCGGCGCGTGCAATTTGCGCGGGCCCGAAGAAGCGGGCAGGAGCGCGCACACCGCGAACAGCACGATCGGCGTGTAAATCAGAAGCCCGCGGGCAGGACTGAAGAGCGTCCCCGCAAGTCCGGCCGTGAATCCTCCCTCTAGCATCGCAACCGGATAATTCCCCGAAGGGTGACTGAATAAGTAGAGGTTATAGCCCAAGACCAGCAGCCCTCCTGCCAGAACGGGCGACAAAAAGCGCGCGTACTCGGCAAGCGTAGCTCGTGCAACTAGAAATCCGGCTAGCAGCGCCGGCACCAGGATAATGTTGGTGGGGCGAACCATGAGCGCGCACGCCGCCCAGACGCCGCACAGCCACAGACTTCGTGGTGCGCGCTTCTGAGACCAATCCTCCAGGCAGAGCATGGCAGCGATGATCGCCAATTGGGCGGGCCCATGTTGCCAGAGCGCCTGGCTGGAATTAGACCAGGTCGCGGTCGCGAGGGCGTAGACCAGAGTCAGCCACCAGGCCCATTTCTCGCTCGTCAAGCGTTTCAGCAATGCCAGGAGCAGAACCGCTGAAAGGGCCGCGATGGTGGACGCGGCCAGCTTCTCGAGAATACGCGCCAGACCCACCAATGATCCTGGGTCCCAGTGCTTAAGTCCGGGAGCCAGCAGCAGCGGCAGGTACAAAGGCGTAGCCAGCAACGCACCCCCGATGGGATAGCGGCTATAGTAATGGCCTCGAGAAAATTTGACGATGCGCCGCGAGTATGGCACATTGTCGCCGAGCCAGGGGCCGAAACGATCAAGATTGACGGCATGATCGAACAAAACCGAGATCGGAATCAGAGAGGTGGGCAGCGAATCCCCGGCGGCGATGGGACGCAGGTTGGAGTTGTAGACAACCCAGAGCACGATGAACAGGAGTAGGGATGGACCAAGGCGGAACCGTTGCATCGGGCTGAAGCACATCGTATCATTCGAACGGATCAGCGAACGGATCAGCGAACGGATCACCGAACGGATTGGCGGACGAATTACTAGATCGGATCGGCGGGCTCATTTCCCGGCGCGAGATGTTTCGCGTGGGCGATCGCGTGGGCGTCGCGGTTTCGGGCGGCGCTGATTCGGTTTTCTTATTACACGCCCTGCGTGAGCTTGCCCCGCGCTGGAATCTAACGCTCAGCGTGCTGCATGTGGAGCACGGCATCCGGGGCGCGGAATCCATTGCGGACGCTGAATTCGTCCGCAAGCTGGCCGCCGATGCCGCACTCCCTTTTCAGCTCCGCGAGGCCAACGTGCTCGCGGCCGGCGACAATCTGGAGCAGGCGGCGCGGCGGGTACGCTATGAGTTCTTCGCGGAGCTCGTGAATTCAGGGCAGGTGAATCGCGTGGCCACCGGCCACACCCGCTCCGATCAGGCCGAAACGGTGCTATTCCGTGTACTGCGCGGATCCGGTCTGGCTGGGCTGGCGGGAATCCGGCCGGTGACACACGAAGGCCTGGCGCGCCCGCTGCTGGAGCTGAGCCGCCCCGAAGTCGAAGCCTGGCTGGCCGCGCGCGGCATCGAATGGCGCGAAGACGAAACCAATCGCGACCCGGCTTACGCCCGCAATCACCTGCGGAACGACGTTCTGCCGCTGTTGCGGGAATGCTTCAATCCGCGCCTGGACGAAGCCCTGGCGAATCTGGCGACATTGGCGCAGGACGAGGAACTGTACTGGGATTCGGAGCTCGCGCGCCACCTGCCGCCCAGCCTGGGACAGGGGCCGCCCGTCTTCCTCACCACCTCTAAGATCAGCGCAGCGCCGCGCGCGCTGTCCCGCCGCCTGATTCGCAGGGCCATCGAACAGGCCAAGGGCGATCTTCGGCAGATCGAATTCGCCCACGTGGAGCGCGTCCTCGAAATGGCCCTCTCGACGGACGGGCACGACCGGATGCAGCTGCCTGGCGTGGACGTATTCCGATCCTTCGAGTGGATCCGGATGGCCCCGCTCAGCCGAAACCCGCCCGAGCGAGACTTTTCGTTCTCGCTAGATGTGCCCGGATCCATGGAACTGCCCGGCAGCGCCACTCGTATCACATTGCAGGTGCTGGAGAAAGCAAATCGCGCGGAACCCTATGCTACAGTAGTGGATGAACTGGACTGGCAGCGGGTGCACGCGCTCGGTGGCGGCCTCGCCGGTTTGGAACTCCGCAACTGGAGACCAGGTGATCAGTACCGAAGAGTCGGGCAATCCAAGCGAGAAAAGATCAAATTTCTATTCCAGGAAGCCCGCGTACCCTTGTGGGAACGCAGGAATTGGCCGATTATTACCTATAATGGAGTGGTCCTTTGGGTTAGACGCTTCGGAGCCGCGGCGGAGTACGCGGCGGATCCCTCCTGTGGCATGGTGCTTCGAGTGATTGAGACCGGCTTGGAAAGTTCCACCCCGGGTCCGGAAAGTTCGAACCGATGAGGGCGTGAATCGCGTCCAATCTTTGGGTGTCCTCGGTTCGTAGGGAGACTGCATGAATAATTCTAATATCAAGACCGCGGTTTTTTGGGTGGTCATCATCATGGCGGTGGTGTTGTTCTGGACGTTGGTGCATACCACCAAGACGCGGCCGGACGCGCAGCTCTCCTTTACCAACCTGATGAACGATGTGAACGCGGGCAAGATCAAATCGGTGACCATCACCGGTAATGACCTGCATGGGAAATACAAGGACGACGATCAGGACCTGCACGCCGTCATACCCAACAACCACCAGAATCTGGACGACGCCATGCTGGCGCACGGCGTGGACATTCACTACAACAAAGAAGCGGGCGGCGGCTGGGTTTCAATCCTGATCAACGCGATCCCGTTCGTGCTGTTGCTGGCTTTCTGGATTTTCATGATGCGGCAGATGCAGAGCGGCGGCAACAAGGCGCTCAGTTTCGGCAAGAGCCGCGCCAGGCTGCATTCCTCGCAGCAAAAGAAGGTGACGTTCAAGGATGTCGCGGGCGTTGAGGAAGCCAAGGAAGAGTTGGCCGAGATTATCGAGTTTCTTCGCGAACCGCAGAAGTTCCAGAAGCTGGGTGGCCGGATTCCCAAAGGCGTCCTGCTGATCGGGCCTCCCGGCACGGGCAAGACCCTGCTGGCGCGCGCTATCGCGGGGGAAGCCAACGTTCCGTTCTTCTCCATCTCGGGATCGGATTTTGTCGAGATGTTCGTGGGCGTAGGCGCCAGCCGCGTACGCGATTTGTTCGAGCAGGGCAAGAAGAACGCGCCGTGCATCATCTTCATCGACGAAATCGACGCGGTAGGACGGCATCGCGGGGCGGGCTTGGGCGGCGGACACGACGAACGCGAGCAGACCCTCAACCAATTGCTGGTGGAAATGGATGGCTTTGAATCCAACGAAGGCGTGATCTTGGTCGCCGCCACCAACCGGCCGGACGTGCTGGATCCGGCGCTGCTGCGCCCCGGCCGCTTTGACCGCCGCGTGGTGGTGGGCCGCCCCGATGTGAAGGGCCGCGAGATGATTCTGCGGGTTCACACCAAGAAAACACCGCTTTCGGACGACGTGGATTTGTCCATCGTGGCGCGCGGTACGCCCGGATTCGCCGGCGCGGACCTGGCCAATCTGGTGAACGAGGCTGCGCTGGTGGCCGCCCGCCAGAATCGCAAGGTGGTCACGCAGTTCGATTTCGAACTCGCCAAGGACAAGGTCATGATGGGAGTGGAACGCAAATCCATGATCATCAGCGAAGAGGAAAAGCGCAATACCGCTTACCATGAAGCCGGACACGCGCTGGTTGCGGCCATGATTCCGGAGGCGGATCCGCTGCACAAGGTCACCATCATCCCGCGCGGAATGGCGCTGGGGCTCACCATGCAGCTCCCCTTGGACGACAAGCACTCCTACGACAAGGGCTACCTCGAGGCGCAGCTCGCCATTCTGATGGCCGGCCGCATCGCCGAGGAAATCTTCATGAATCACATCACCACCGGCGCGGGCAACGACATCGAGCGCGCCACGGAGATGGCCCGCAAAATGGTTTGCGAATGGGGCATGAGCGATCTTGGCCCCATGAGCTTCGGCAAGAAGGAAGAACAGATCTTCCTCGGCCGCGAAATCGCGCAGCATCGCGATTACAGCGAAGCCACCGCGATTAAGATCGACGAGCAGGTTCGCAAGCTGGTGGATTCCGGTTACGACCGGGCGCGCAAGATTATCGAAGAACGGACCGACGCGCTGAAGCGCATTGCGGAAGCGCTGCTCGAGCGCGAAGTCCTGGACGGCGCCGAAGTCAAAATGCTGATCGCCGGTGAGACTTTGCCCGCATCTAATCGCGCCAAAACCGTGCCCCCCGACGGCGGCGAGAAACCGCAGCAGGTGATCCGTCCGGAAGGCGGCAAGCCTCCCCTGCCCGGTCTGCTCGGCGGCGAGCGGCCTCAGCCTGCGTGAGCGCGCAGACTCGCGTGTCTGTACCGGATTTTCCGGTTTATCTTTTTGACGTCGACGGAACGCTGCTGGATTCGCACGCTGATATTTGCGCCGCGATCCAAGGCGTCTTAGCTACCACACGGCAAACCAGCGTCAGCAATGAATTTCTGCGGCGCTACATCGGCCGCCATCTCATCGATCTTTTCCAGGACCTGCTGCCGGAGACGACGCCGGACCAAATGGAGGCGATGATCGCCGATTACCGGCGCATCTATCTGGCAAGCGGTCACGGCTCGACGCGCGCTTTCGCCGGCGTCGCGGAAGCTCTGGCGGCGCTTCCGGGCCGGAAATCCACTGCCACTACGAAAGGCACTCCCACTACACGCCTGGTGCTCGAAAAATTCGGCTTGCTGCCCTTTTTCGATCACGTACAAGGTACCGACGGCTTCCCCGCCAAACCCGAACCG
Organism: Terriglobia bacterium; assembly: GCA_963786745.1. Lineage (GTDB taxonomy): Bacteria > Acidobacteriota > Terriglobia > Bryobacterales > Bryobacteraceae > Palsa-89. Next base: position 299,942 of record CAWBAE010000003.1, read on the forward strand.
GACGTGATCTTCGCTTCCCTCCGCGCCCTGGGCGCTACACCCGAGGATTGTCTGCTGGTGGGCGATGCACCCGCGGACATCGAAGCCGGACGGCGCGCCGGCGTGAAGACCTGCGCGGTGCTGTGGGGTTACGGCGACCGCGAGGAACTCGCGCGTTGGCAGCCTGACTACTGGATCTCGGATCCCAGCGAGCTGGTGAGCTCATCCAGTTTCAGCCGCCCGGTGTAAATCGCCATCCCGAGCGCGGCGTGAATGCCGAGCTTGGCAAGCTCGCGTATCTCATCCAGGGTGGTGATTCCACCTGCGGCCGTGATCTCGTGTTTCGTGGCCGCGCGCAAGCGCCGGAACCAATCGAGGTCGGTACCCTGCAGCATGCCCTCCTTGTCGACGTAGGTGCAAAGGAAGCCGGAGCAGTAAGGCTCGAATTGCGGGATCATTTGTTCGGCTGTGAACTCGGTCGATTCCCGCCAGCCTTTCACGACTACCTTGCCGGCCTTCGAATCGAGCGCGATGATCAAACGCTCGGCGCCTATGGCGTCCGAAATCTCCTGGAGCTTTGCTCGATCGAACGCGGCCGTTCCCACGATCACTCGATGCGCCCCGCGCTCCACCAATGTGCTCGCCCGCGCGGCCGATCGAACGCCCCCACCCACTCGGGCGATCGATCGCGACGCCACCAGCTCCACCAGGTCGTCATTTGAACCCTGGCCCATGGCTGCGTCGAGATCGATGACCTGGATCTCGGGAAATGCGGCGAACTGCCGTAGCATTTCAAGCGGCGTGCCGCCTTCGAGCGCCTTCTCGCGACCCTGGACGAGCTGGACCACTTTGCCGCCCATCAGATCGATGCATGGAATAATCACAGCACCGGCCTGACTGGAATGCCGCGCTGTTGCAAATATTCCTTCAAATCCCGCACCGTATAAGTGCCGTAGTGGAAGATCGAAGCCGCCAGCGCCGCGTCCGCATGGCCTTCCGTCAGGACGCGCTCGAAATCCTCGGGCTTCCCCGCCCCGCCGGAGGCGATCACCGGAATGTGGGTGACTTTCGAAACGGCGTGAGTCAGCGCGCAGTCAAAGCCGGTTTGCACGCCGTCCGTATCCATGGATGTCAGGAGGATCTCGCCCGCGCCGCGCATCTCGCCTTCGAGCGCCCATTCGACGGCATCCATGCGTTCGTCGTCGCGGCCGCCGCGCGTAAAAACATTCCAGCTACCTTCTGTATTCTTTCGCGGCGTCGATGGCCAGCACCACCGCTTGCGCACCGAACTCCTCGCTCAGCTCCGTGAGCAGCGCTGGACGCCGGACGGCGGCGGTATTCACGCTCACCTTTTCCGCTCCCGACAGCAGGATCTTACGCGCGTCCGCCACCGAGCGAATGCCGCCGCCCACAGTGAGCGGGATGAAAACTTTGCGAGCGGTTCGCGCCACCACGTCCGCCATGATTTCCCGGGCGTCGCTCGAGGCGGTGATGTCGAGAAAGACCAGCTCATCGGCGCCTTGATCGTTGTAGCGGTTCGCGAGCTCCACCGGGTCGCCCGCATCGCGCAGGCCCACGAAATGTACGCCCTTCACCACACGTCCGCCGGTGACGTCTAGGCAGGGAATGATACGTTTCGCCAGCATGATCTATAACTGAACGAAATTGCGGACAATGCCGACGCCCAGCGGCCCGGACTTCTCGGGATGAAACTGAACGCCGTACACGTTGTTCGATTCGAGCACGGCAGTAAACGCGAGAGTGTAATCGCAGATGGCGGCGGTGGCGTCGTTCACCGGCGCATAGTAGCTGTGAGCGAAGTACAAATAGGGGCGGTTCACATCGCCCAGAAGCTTCGAGCCGTTGCGAGGAGTCACTTCGTTCCAGCCCATGTGCGGCACTCGCGCGCCGGCCGGAAAGCGCCGGATTTCTCCCTCGAACAGACTCAGACCGCGCTCCTCGGGAGCCTCCTCGCTCTTCTCAAACAGCGCCTGGAGGCCCAGGCAGATTCCGAGGAACGGAATTCCCGCTCGTATGCGTTCGCGCAGAGCCTCGCGCACCCGCATCCTGTCAATCGCGCGCATCATCTGTCCGAAGTGGCCGACGCCGGGCAGGATGATCTTGATCGAGCGCTCAAGACCGGCTGCGTCGTTCACCAATTCGTACTCCGCGCCGATCTCGTCGAGAGTATTTTGCACCGAACGAAGATTGCCCGCGCCGTAGTCGAGAATCGTGATCATAGCAATCCCTTGGTAGATGGAAGCTGATCGCGCAGCCGCTTGTCTTTGGAACAGGCGTAGCGCAGCGCCCGCGCGAAGCATTTGAAGATCGCCTCGATCTTGTGGTGATTCGAGCGGCCATAGAGAACCTTGGCGTGCAGATTCGCGCCCGCGTGATTCACGAAGCCGCCGAAGAAATCCTCCACCAATTCGGTTTGCAGATCGCCCACCAGCCGGACCTTCACTTTGTCCTTATACACCAGCGCCGGACGGCCGCTGAGATCCAGCGCGACCACGGCCAGAGTTTCGTCCATCGTCATTACGAAGTAGCCGGCTCGATTGATTCCTTTCCGGTCGCCCAGCGCCTTTGAAACCAGCTGGCCCAGCACGATGCCGACATCTTCCACAGTGTGGTGCTGATCGACGTCCAGGTCACCGGCAGCCTTCAATTTCAAATCGAAGCCGCCATGCTTGGCGAAAAGCTCAAGCATGTGATCGAAGAATCGAATGCCGGTGGAAATATCGTAGCGGCCGCGTCCATCCAGTTTCAGAGACCCGCTGATCTGCGTCTCCTTGGTATCGCGCCTGACGCTAGCCGATCTCATTGATGTCCTTTAGGATCTGGATTGCGCCCTCCTGGCGGAACAGTCCCAGCAGTTCTTCGCGGCGCGGGCTCGCGGGAGCAGCGATCCCGATGAACGGCACTTTCGCGGCCCCTGCGCAACGGGCGTCGTCCACCGTGTCGCCGACATACAGCAGCTTCTTCGCGGGCCGCAGCCCGGCGATTTTCAGTAATCCATCGGGGGCGGGCTTCTCGCGCTCGACATCGTTAGCGGTGATCAGCAGGAAACGATCGCGCACGCCCTGGCGCTTCAGCGTGATCTCCGCTTCTTCGGTTGTGCGGCCGGTAAAGATCGCCAGCTCGAATTTCTCGCTGAGGCGATCCAGCAAACCGTCCTGCGGCAGCCAACGTTCACGATGGATCAAGCCCTGGTCGAGAAACAGATGGTTGAAATACTCAACAATGGTCGAATACGGAACGTCAACTCCCAGGTCGTGGCAAATCTTCTCCGACAGCAGCCAGTCATTGTTCCAGCCGCCTTGATTCTTGTAATCCTGAATCGATTCGCGCGTGATCGTCCGGCCCGTGAAATGTTCCACCGTGCGGACGATGGTCTCACGGTAGGAATCCGTCACGTCCACCAGGACGCCGTCCATGTCAAACACCAGAACTTGCGATTGCGCCATCACCAAATCGCCTCGAGCTCCTCGAGAAACTTCCGGACCTGATCGCGCGTACCCACCGTTACGCGCACGCAGCCGGGAATTTCGTAACTGCGGTCCCGCACCAGCACGCCGCGCCGGCGCAGTTCATCGCGGATCGCGATGGCGCGCTGGCCGGCTTGGAAAAGCACGAAGTTCGCCTGGCTTTCGTAATACTGGATCGCGAGCTTTTCCAGGCCGACGTATAGCAGCTCGCGCGCGGCCAGCACCTCGGTCACGTATTTTTCGACGTAAGCGCGGTCCTGAATGGCCGCCCGCGCCGCCATCACCGCGACGCTGTTTACACTGTATGGCGACTGCGCTTTGTGCAGGAACTCCACGTTTCCGGATTGCGAGAACAGGCAGCCCAGGCGCATCGCGGCCATACCGTAGACCTTCGAAAATGTGCGGCTCACGAACAGATTGGGATAGTCGTTCAAAAGCGGCAGGGCGGTGACGCCAGCAAACTCGTAATAGGCTTCGTCGATCAATACCGCAGCGCTTGTGGCTTTATCCAAGATCCGTTCGATGCCTGCCCGCGAAGTTCCCGTGCCCGTGGGATTATTCGGATTCGCAATCAGGATGGCGCGCGTCGTGGGACGAATCGCATTCAGGAGCTCATCCAGCGGGAAAGCCAGCCGATCGGCGCGATAGGAAATCGCGCGGATGCTTGCGCCCGCAAGCTCGGCATAGAAGCGGCACATCGCATAGGACGGCTGCAGCAACAGCACTTCGTCGCCGTCGTCGACATACGTGTTGATCAGCACCTGGATGGCTTCGTCAGTACCGTTGGTGAGCACGAAATCGTCCGGCTCCACTTCGAAGAACGCGCCGAGTTCCCGCTTCACTGGCCCGTACTCGGGATACACCGCGAGATCGGCGGCGCTGAGATGCTGCTGGAGATATTCAATCACTTTCGGTGAAGCGCCCACGGTATTTTCGTTGAAGTCCAGACGCAGCTTGTCCGCCCGTCCCCCAGTGGGCGGCGAGTAAGGCGCCATGTTCAGCACAGCATCGCGCGGCTGCAACACGCCGGGCGGCAAGTCGATTTTCTTAGCGGGCAAGACGCACCTCCACGGAGCGCGCGTGCGCTTCCAATCCTTCGGCACGAGCCAGCGTGGTGACGGCGGGCGCAAGCTGCTTCAAGCCGCCAGCGGTCAGCTGCTGCACGGAGATTATTTTTACGAAGTCGGCCGCGGACAGCCCTCCGCGAATTCTGGCCGCGCCGGACGTGGGCAGGACGTGATTCGGACCGGATGCGTAGTCGCCCGCCGCCTCCGGACTGAAGGGGCCGATGAAGACGCTGCCGGCATGCTGGATCTTGGGCAACAGGCTTTCGTCATAAATTGCCAGATGTTCCGGCGCCAAGCGATTGGATGCCTCGACAGCGGCATCCATCGAAGGGCACAGGATCACGGCGCTGTTGTTGCGGATGGCTTCGCAGGCCACCGGCGCGGTGGGCAGTGTCTGGAGCTGCCGCGCCACTTCCAGCGCCACTTGCTCGGCCAGCGTTCTCGAAGTGGTCAACAGAATCGCGGACGCTTCTACATCGTGCTCGGCCTGCGCCAGCATATCGGCGGCGACGTGGATCGGATCGGCATCCTCGGCAATAATCACGATTTCAGTGGGGCCGGCCACAAAGTCGATCCCAACTTCCCCGGCAAGCAGCTTTTTGGCCGCCGCGACATAGATATTGCCCGGCCCCACGATCCGGTCGACTTTGGGAATCGAAGCGGTTCCGAACGCCAGCGCGGCGATGGCCTGCGCTCCGCCGATGCGGAACAAGTTGCTCACGCCCAGGAATTTCGCGGTGGCCAGGATCTCGGCGCTGGGCCGCGGCGAGGTGACACAAACCGTGCGGACGCCCGCCACCTGAGCTGGAATCACGGTCATCAGGAGCGTGGAGGGGAGCGGATAGCGGCCAGCCGGGATGTAAGCGCCCATGGAATCCAGCGGCCGGACGATGGATCCTAATCGCCGGCCGTCGGCGGACGTCACCCAGCTTTCGCGCGGAAGTTGAAGCAAAGCGTATTCGCGAATGTTCCTGGATGCCGTTTCGAGCGCGGCCATGAACTCAGGCGACACGCCCGCTTCTGCCGCCTGCCATTCGGATTCCGGAACCGCGAAACTCGCCCCCTCCAATCCATCGAACTTGCGCGCGTATTCGAGCACCGCTTCGTCGCCCCGCCGTCGGACGGCGTCGAGGATGGGCGCGACGGTTTGTTCGGCTTCGGCCAGCCGGACAGTTTTACGGGTGATGAAGCTCTGAGCTTCGGCAAGCGGAAGAATGCGCAACATCGTCAGATCACAATCCTCACATCACGATCTTATTCAGCGGATATTCCACGATTCCCTGCCCGCCCGCTTCCTTCAAGCGAGGGATGATATTTCGCACCGTCAGCTCTCTCGAGAATGGTATGGACCGCCACCCACTCCGGGTCGCTTAGGGTCGAGATGGTGGGATTCTTGAGCGCGGGCAGAATCCCGAGGACCGCCGGGAGACACTCCCTGCGAACGTTCAGCATCAGTCCCACTTTGCCGAGCGCGTTGATCGCGCCATCCAACAGCATGCGGATGTCTTCGATCTTGCGGCGCTTCCAGCCGTCGCGCCAGGAATCGAAATTGGCGATCAACTGCGTGTTCGATTCCAGCACCGTTTCGATGATGCGCAGCTTATTGGCGCGCAGGGAAGATCCGGTCTCCGTCACTTCCACAATCGCGTCGGCGAGCACCGGCGGCTTCACTTCCGTCGCGCCCCAACTGAACTCCACTTTGGCCGTCACGCCGTTCGACGCCAGATAGCGCTTGGTGGTGGCAACCAGTTCCGTGGCGATAATCTTGCCGTTCAAATCCTTCACGCTCTGGAACGCGGACGCTTCGGGAACCGCCAGCACCCAGCGGACTTTGCCGAAGCTCTGCTTGGCGTAGATCAAGTCGGCGACAGCGTGCACCTTGGCTTCGCTCTCTTCAATCCAGTCGCGGCCCGTGAGTCCGGCATCCAGGACGCCGTCTTCGATATAACGGGCCATTTCCTGGGCGCGGATCATCATGCATTCGATCTCCGGATCGTCGATGGCCGGAAAATAAGAACGCGAGCTGGTGGTGATGTTGAAACCCGCGCGGCGAAAAAGATCGATGGTCGCGTTCTCGAGGCTGCCTTTCGGGATGCCGAGCTTCAGTTTCACGATTGGCCCCCATAAACGGCGGCCGGATCGTAAGCGCGCGGTTCGGATTCTTTCCACTGGCCGGCTTCCAGGCGGCGAAAGAAGCAGCTGTGGTAGCCTTCGTGGCACACTCCGGGCCCCAGCGCTTCCACCTGAATGAGCAGTGTGTCGTGATCGCAGTCGGTCGCGATCTCCTTCACCACCAGCCGATGGCCCGACGTTTCGCCTTTCATCCACAGCTTATTGCGGGATCGGCTGAAGAACGTGACGAAGCCGGTTTCGACAGTCTTGCGAAAAGATTCCTCGTTCATGAAGCCGACCATCAGGACGCGGCCGGTCTGGTGGTCTTGAATGACGGCGGCGAGTATGCCGTTGAGTTTCGTAAAGTCGAGATTCATTTGTCGATACCAATAAAAAAGCCCGCCGGTTTCGATTCGGCGGGCTGGGTTGATTTCAGAAATCGATCAGAATGCCGCCGATCGCCAGACGATCCGATGATGATGGTGATGGGCGGCGAACATGAAATTCGAGTATACCAGCTTTTCCTGAGGTGGAAAATGGCCTATTCCTGACGCAGCGCGCTCATCGGATCCACCCGGCTCGCTCGCCTGGCAGGCACGAAACTAGCCAGCAGCGCGGCCAGCAAAAGGATCGGAATCACCATGGCGAACGTGGACGGTTGAACCGGACCGACGCCTTCCACCAGGCGTGCCAGGAGGCGTCCGGCGCCCAACGCCGCGACAGCGCCGAGGCCGACGCCCAAGAGAATTATTCCAATACTCTGGCGCAGCACCAGCCACATAACGCTCCCAGCGCTGGCTCCCAGCGCCATACGCATGCCGATCTCCGGCACCCGCTGGCCAATCAGGTAGGCCAGCACTCCGTAGATTCCGATGGAAGCGAGCGCCAAGGCCAGGCCCGCGAATATGCTGAACAACAGCAGAAGGAAGCGCTGCCTTGCGATAGACGCACTGGCAAGCTGCTGCATGGTTCGAACTTCGTACAGAGCTTGATCGCCCGCTGCGCCTCGCACCGCACGCCGAAGCGGCGCGCCTATGCTCAGCGGCTCTACGCGCGTCCGAACCGCGATCGACATCAGTTCAGACCAAGTGCGCAACAACCGATCCGGCACTTGCGCGAAAGGATAATAGAACTGCGCGCGGACCTGCGCTTGATCGTCGCCCGCGAGCCCCCAATGCCGGACATGCCCTACCACCCCCACAATCCGGACGGGGTCTGGCCCCATGGCTTTGATCCACAGACGCTTGCCAACCGCCTGGTCTCCTGGGAACGCGTGCCGCGCCATAACGTCATCAATCACCACCACGGCCTCTTTGCCCATGCGGTCCTGGTCGTTGAAGAATCGGCCGCGTAGCAATCGTATACCCATCACCTTCAGGTAATCCGGCGTCACGCTGGTGGCCAGCGCGATGGGCTGTTGATTGTCCGGCGGCACGGCGGCGTCGGTCCAATAGCCCAGTTGGTTATTCCCTTCGCGCATCGGAACAGTATCAACCATGGACACCGCATCCACCCCGGGCACCTTGCGCGCCTGATCCAAAACCTCGTCCCAGGCAGCGCGGATTTGTCCCGTATTCTCGAGCGTGGCCGGCGAAAGGGCCATCCGAGTAACCAGCAGGTTGCGTGTATCAATGCCCGGATCGAGCAACGACAACCGCAGCAGCGTGCGGCCCAGCATCCCGGCCGCAACCAACAGGACCACCGCCAGGGCGATTTCCGAAACGACAAAACTGCTATGCAGACGGCGCGAACTTCCCGCGATGGTCCGGCCGCCGGCCCGAAGCGCCCGTTCCAATCCCCGGCTGGGAGCGCGCAGCGCCGGCGCCAATCCGAAAAGAATGCCGCTCGCGAGCGAAACGGCTAGAGCAAAAAGCAGCACCCGCCAATCCAGCTGGACTTCATCGGCGCGGGGCAAGCTGCCGGGCCAGAAGGAGACAAATGGGCGGATACCGGCGGCGGCAACTAAGATGCCGAGCAGCCCTCCGGAGAACCCCAGCACCACGCTCTCAGTCAGACATTGGCGCACCAGCCGTCCCCAGCCCGCTCCCAGCGCAGCGCGCATGGCCAGCTCGCGCTCGCGCGAAACCGCCCGCGCCAGCAGCAGGCTGGCGACGTTTGCGCATGCAATCAGCAGGACCAACCCGACCGCGGCGAGCAGCAGCCACAGCGTGGAACGCACATCCCCCACATCCGGACGAAGCTCGTCGGCGACAAAGATCCGGCCTTTATTGGACTCCGGAAACTGTTCGGCCAGATGACCGCCAATCAGCGCCAGCTCGGCTTGAGCTTCCGGCAGCTTCACACCCGGTCTGAGGCGCGCCAACACGCTCATGCGATGCGCTTCACGATTCCGCATGTTGGCCGTAGAATCCTGCCCGAGCGGAGTGAACACATCCTCCGGTTCATCGTCCAGCCGAAACCCTGCGGGCGCGATGCCAACCACCGTGTAGGCTTTCCCGTCATATGAAATCGGCATGCCGATCGCTCCGGCGCTTCCGGCGAAACGTCGCTGCCATAAGGCGTAGCTAATAATGATCACCGGGGCCGCGCCCGCCCGGTCTTCGTCCGGCAGGAAGGCCCGGCCATGCAGGAGCGGAACGCCCAGGACCGAAAATAAGTCGGCCGAAATCTCGCGGCCATTCACGTACTCAGCCCCCGCGGGATCGCTTATCGTGCCTCCACCGTACCGCCAGCCCGCCATCATCACGGACCGAGCCACGCGCTGGCAATCCTGAAAGTTCGGATACGAAAACGCCCACAAATTGCCCCACTGCGTGCTCCAATCCGTCTGTTCCTGCAGCTTCACCAGACGCTCCGGATCTCGATAAGGCAGTGGCTTCAGGACCACACCGTTGACCACCGTAAACATCACGGTGGTCGCGCCGATGCCTAGCGCCAGCGTCAACAGAGCGACGGCCGCGAATCCGCGCTGCTGCCAGAGGCATCGCAGCGCATAGCGAAAGTCCCGTCCCAGATCTTCCAGCCAGAGCGTGCCACGGGCGTCTCGACATTCCTCCTTCACTTGCTCCGGACCGCCGAGCGTCAGCCTGGCCTGACGGCGCGCCTCGCCTGGATCGTAGCCCCGCGCAACCAAATCGGCTATATGCTGCTCCAGATGGAAATCCAGCTCCCGGTCGAGCTGCTCTTCCATTTGCTCCCGATGCGTAAGCCGGCTCCACCACGTCATTCCGCACCTCCGTCCGATAGCCGAAGGATCAGCCCGACCGCGCCCGCCAGGCGCTTCCAACTGGCCGCTTCCGCTTCGAGATGCGCACGACCCTTCCGAGTTAGCCGGTAGTACTTGGCTTCCCGCCCGGTTTCGGTGGCCTTCCAGTCCGCAGCCAAAAAACCGCGGTTCTCCAGCCGATGCAAGGCTGGGTACAGCGAGCCTTGCGGAACCTGGACCACGTCGCGCGAAACTTGCTGCAGCCGTTGCGCGATCGCGTATCCGTGCACCGGGCCCAGCGCCACCACTTTCAAGATGAGCAGGTCCAAGGTGCCTTGCGGGAGATCCGATTTCGACGTCATGCCAGTATGCCTCGCACTTCTACACATATAAACACAGAACGTGTAGAAGCGCAAGGGTTGGTTTCGAGGGATACTGGTCACCGGGGATACGAAACCGGCACCTGAGGCAAGTTATACTGCTCGTGGAGTGAGCAAGAGTCAAAAGCAGCGTAGGCGTACCGAAACACCGGCGCCCGCGCCGCAGCCGTCCATGGCGGCCGCGATTACCGATCATGTTTGGAGCCATCATGGACGCCGCTTACTGCTGCTTTGGGCTCTGGTCCTGGTGGCGTATTCCAATTCCTTTCATGCCGCCATTCTGTTCGACGATGTCGGGGTGCTGTTGCGGGATCCGCGCATTCAGGCTGTAAGCGCACAGAATATCGGATCGATCCTGACCGAAGGCTATTGGCGCGTCAATCCGGACTCGGGATTGTATCGCCCGTTCACCACTTTGTCGTTCCTTGTGAATTATGCCGTGCTCGGTAACGGTGCAAGCCCGGATGGCTATCACTGGATCAATTTCGCGCTGCACGGTGTAAACGTATCTTTGGTGTATGCGCTGGGCGTTGTGATCTTTACCGAACCGTCGCTGGCGCTGGCGCTGGCCGCCCTCTGGGGATTGCATCCGGTGCTGACTGAATCGGTCACCAACATCGTGGGCCGGGCCGATCTTCTCGCAGCGTTCGGCGTCCTGGCGGGTTTTCTGTGCTACACACGCTGGGCTTCTTCGAATTGCCCATCCAGGCGCTGGTGGCTGGCGGCGATGGTGGCCGCGCAGACGGTCGGTTTGTTCTCGAAGGAAAATGCAGCCGTGCTGCCGGGTATCCTGCTGCTCTACGATCTGACTTGGCCGGAACGCTCCACCTGGCGCGCCCGTATACCGGCCTACGCCGCCCTGGCGCTGCCGTTCGCCGCGTTCTTTTTGATGCGGAGCCGATTGCATACGCACATGCTGGTGGCCTTCCCCGAGAATCCGCTGATCAGCGTCGGATTCTGGACGGCGCGGCTGACGGCAGTCAAAGTGATCGGCAAGTTTTTGTGGCTGTTCTTCTGGCCGGCTCACCTGTCGGCGGATTATTCCTACAACGCATTTCCACTTTTTGGATGGAGACTCGGGAGCTGGGAGGATGACAAGACGCTGATCGCGCTGGCCGTTGCGCTGGGCGCCATCGTGCTGGCCATCTTGTGGCGCACCAGATCAAAGGCGATGTTCTTCTGCATGATTTTCTTTTTCATTGCTCTGCTGCCCACCGCGAATCTGGTGATCATAATCGGGAGCATCATGGCCGAGCGATTTCTATACTTGCCGTCCATCGGCCTGGCCGGCTGTCTGGTGGGCGCGATCTACTCCCTGGCGCGCCGTTCCGGCCCGCGGACCGCGTGGATAGTGATGGGGCTGGTGGGCCTGGCATTCGCGGCGCGCACGTATGCTCGTAATTTCGATTGGCACGATGAGCTGAGCCTATGGACCAGCACCGTGGATGTATGCCCCGGCGGCGCGCGGCCGCACATGAACCTGGGAAACGCGCTGGCCCAGATCCCCGGCCGGCTGCCGGACGCGATCGCCGAATATCGAACGGCAGTGAGGATTTTCCCGGCCGGCGCGCAGGAGCATTACAACCTGGGTCAAGCGCTGGCGCGAACGCCGGGCCATGGCTCCGAGGCGATCGCGGAGTTTCAATCTGCCTTGCGCATTAAGCCCGACGCCGCGGACGCGCATTACAATCTGGGGCTGGCGCTGGAGCAAATACCCGGCCGGTCGCAGGACGCGATCGCGGAGTTTCAGGCCGCCATCCGAAACCAGCCCGATTTCGCCGCGGCGCACAACAACCTGGGGAACGCGCTGGCTCGGCTGCCGGGACGCATGCCGGACGCGATAGCAGAGTGGCAGGCCGCGGCGCGCGACGATCCCGATTTCTCGGAAGCGCACTACAACCTTGGTAATGCCTATTCACAAATGCCCGGCCGCCTGGCGGATGCGATCGGGGAGTATCAAGCCGCGCTGCACGGCCAGCCCGGATTCGCGCAGGCGCACAACAATCTGGCGAACGCACTGGCTCAAATGCCCGGCCGGCAGACCGACGCTATCCGGGAATGGCAAATGGCGCTGCGGCTGCAACCGAATCTCACGCAAGCGCACGTTAATTTAGGAATGGCGCTGGCGCAGATACCCGGCCAACTCTCGGACGCAATCGCGGAGCTCGAAGCGGCGCAGCGGATCCGGCCGGATCCGCAGGTGCAGCAGATTCTGAATCGATTGCGCCAGGGGCAGCAGTAGTTCAGGGCGCCGCGAACAGGTTGCCGCGATTGAGCAGCCAAAGCGCGTCCAGGCGACGCTTGACATCCTTCATCGCCTGAATTTGATCCGGCGTGTATTGAAGCTCGAGCAGATGCGCTTTGCGCTTGCCCAGGCCGTGTTCGGCCGAGACTGTGCCGCCCAGCGCGACGGCCTGTCGCGCGAAATCCAACATCAAAGCTTGACCGGCTTGAAACTCGGTTTCCGATTTAGGAAGGATGTTGACGTGCACGTGAGCGTCGCCGATGTGGCCGAAGATTACATAGTCGAGCGAACGCTGGAGCAACTCCGCGTGATAAAGCGCGAGCATTTCAGCGTTGCGCGCGATCGGGACGGCGTAGTCCGATCCGAGTTTCAGGAACCCGCGGCGGCGCATCGTGTCGTTGACCAGCTCAGGCAGCGCGTGGCGAAAGCGCCGGAATCGTTCGCGGTCCTGATCGCTGGCCGCGAACCAGCTGTCCTCGGGCGCGTGATCGGCCCAGAAATCGATGTCGCCTTTTTCCTGCTCGATCAACAACGCTGCACCCGCGTTGTCCGGCGTTTCCGAAAAACGCTGGCGCAGAAGCGCGAGCGAATTCCGGTCGAAATATTCGATCATGCGAAGGCCGTCGATCGCGCGCCAGGCGTCCACCGCTTCGAGCGCCGCCCGGTCGTCCGCGAAAAATACGACGCCCGCCACTACGTCGGCTGGCTTCGGCAACAGCCGCACTTCGGCTTCCGTGACGATGCCCAGCGTGCCCTCGCTGCCCGCGAACAGATCGATCCAGTCCATGCCTGGAGAAAGCAGGTAACCCGCGGTGTTCTTGGTAGTGTTGGGAAGAGGCACCGCTGCAACCGGGAAATCAAGCTGGTCTCCGCGACTCACATCCAGAACGCGGCCGCTCATCAGCGCGCCGCGAAGGCGAAGAATGTGCCGCCGGGTGCTTCCATACCGGAAACTGCGCGATCCGCTGGCGTTGGTCGCGATGGTTCCGCCGATGCTGGCGGTTTGTTCGGTGGGATCGGGCGCATAGAACTGACCAGTGCGCGATGCCGCCGCCTGAAGAGCTTCGAGCGAAACTCCGGCGCCGACAGTTGCACACCCGGCCGCGATATCCAGCCGCTGAAACCTTTCGAGCGATACCGCCCAGCCGCTTTGCGGAACGCTGCCGCCGGTGAGCCCCGTGCGTGCGCCCGCGATGGTGAGAGGAATCGAGTCCCGCGACGCAGCGCCTATTGTCTCCAGAAGCTCGGCTTCCGAAACCGGCGTGATCAGACGATCCGCTTCGCCCTGAAAACCCGACGCATCCTCGAACTGCAGCATTCCTAAACTTCCAGAATCACCGGCATGATCAGCGGCCGCCGCTGCGTCTCCTTGCTTAAGATAGCGCTTCAGATCCGCGCGGATCTTTTCCTTCATCACGCCCCAGTCGGTACGCTCTTCCTCGCTTGAGGACTCCAGCGTTTTGGCCACCACCTGGCGCGCCTGCTGCATGAAATCCGATCCGTCTTCGAGCGCAGAAGCCGCGGCTGACGATTTCCGGCAAGCGTTTCGCTCTTGCCGGTCTGCTTGTTGATGGCGATGATGGGCAGCACGATGCCGTCTTCGGAAAGATGCCGGCGGTCGCGAATCACCATCTCTTCCACCACGTCGTCCACGGAGCCGGAATCGATGCAGACGCGGCCCACCGTGAACCTTGCCGGCCTTGCGCGCGCCGTGGTGGTCGATTTCCAGCACGTCGCCCGATTCCATCACGAACGTTTCCTCCAGACCCGACGCTGCGCAGATGCTCGGCCAGCCGGGCATGCTTGGTCAGCTGCCGGTATTCGCCATGGATCGGCATGAAATAGCGCGGCCGCACCAGGTTCAGCACCAGCTTCATCTCTTCCACGCTGGCGTGTCCGGAGACATGCACCGGCGGATTCATGCTGCCGTACATCACGTCGGCGCCGCGGCGCGGCCAAGTGGTCGATCATGCGGAAGATGCGCTTTCTCGTTGCCGGGAATGATGCGCGAGCTCAGCACCACCGTGTCGCCGTCCTCCACCGAGATGTGCTTGTGGTTATCCACGGCCACGCGCGAAAGCGCCGACATGGGCTCGCCCTGCGTGCCGGAATGCAGCACCACGACCTTGTTCGGCGCGGACTGCATGACGTCCTGCGGGCGGAGCAGGATGCCGTCGGGAATGTCGAGCAGGCCGAGCGAGTGGGCGATCTCGGTGACGTGAGCATGCTGCGGCCGACAGGATCGCCACTTTGCGGCCGAATTCCGCCGCAAGATCCAGAACCAGCTGAATGCGGTGGATGGAAGAGCTGAAGCAGGAGATCATCAGGCGGCGCTCGGCGCGATGAAGAATGTCCTCCATGCGCGGGCGCACGGCGCGCTCGGATTCGGTGTAGCCGGGGCGGTCGGCGTTGGTGGAATCGGAAAGCAGCAGCAGGACGCCGCGCTTGCCGTAGTCGGCCAGGGTGTGCAGATCGAAGAGCTCGTTGTCGGTGGGGGTGGGATCGACCTTGAAATCGCCGGTGTGGATGATGACGCCGAGCGGCGTGGTGATGGCCAGGGCCACGGCGCTGACGATGGAGTGCGTGACGTGGATGAACTCGATCTTGAACGGGCCGATCTCCAGGATCTTGCGCCGGGCTTGACCATGTTCAGCTCGGGCTCTTCTACCAGCTCGTGTTCTTCCAGGCGCCGTTCGACCAGCGCCAGCGTGAAAGCCGTGCCATAGACCGGCACGTCGATTTCGGTCGAGCAGGAACGGGACCGCGCCGATGTGGTCCTCGTGGCCGTGGGTGAGGATCAGCGCGCGGACCTGTGGCTGGTTTTCTTCGAGATAAGCTGAGATCGGGCGTGACGATATCGACGCCCAGCAGCTCGGCGTCGGGGAACATCATCCCGGCGTCGATCACGATGATGTCGTCGCCGTAGCGCAGGGCCATGGGTTCATGCCGAACTCGCCCAATCCGCCGAGCGGGATCACTTGCAACTTAGGATCGGACATTTAAGCTCTAAGGTTATCAGGTGGCTGAAGGACTGCGTGCAAGCTTAACACCGGAAAGCTTACGCAGCGGCAGCGAACGCCAGGCGAACTTCGGTGCCGGCTTTGGACCGCACTTCGATTTTGGCGCCCAATTGCTCGGCCAGGGTGCGCACCAGCCGCAGACCGAGCGAAGGTGTGTTCACCCAGTCCAGATCCGCCCTCAGGCCGACTCCGTCGTCTGCCACCACCAGCCGCGCCAGACCATCCGCGCGTTCGTGCAGCTCAATCCGGATTTCGCCCTCGCGCCCGTTCGGAAAGGCGTACTTCAAGGAATTGGACACCAGCTCGTTGATGATGAGCCCGCACGGCACGGCGGCGTCCAACGTCAACGAAAGAACGTCAAGATCCGTTCGCAAGCGAATCCGGTCCGCGCCCACGCCGTAGGAACTGAACAAATGCGCCGCGAGTTTCCGGACGTACTCCGGAAAATCGATCTGCGAGAGATTCTGCGACTGATACAGGCTTTCGTGCAAAAGCGCCATGGAATGAATGCGGTCCTGGCTCTCCTGGAACATTTTGCGCAGATCCGGATCAGCGGCGGCCCGGGACTGGAGCCCTAGCAGGCTAGAGACAACCTGCAAATTGTTTTTTACCCGGTGATGAATCTCCCGGAGCAGCGCCTCTTTTTCCCGCAGCGAAGCCCGGATTCGTTCCTCGATCCGCACTCGCTCGGTCACGTCGCGCAGGATTACGGTGAACATGGTCTGACCCTCGATCTCCACCTTGGAAATAGAGGCTTCCGCCGGGAACTCAGCCCCATTCTTGCGCCGCGCCAGGATCTCGCGCCGTTCACCCATGCGTCGAGCCACCACCGGCGATGCAGCGAATTCGTGAATATGAATTCGATGCGTCTCCACCAGCCTGTCGGGAAGCAGAATGTTCAGAGATTGCCCGCTGACCTCGCCGGCGGTGTAGCCAAAAATTTTTTCGGCGCCTTGATTAAAAAGGATGATGGTATGCGCTTCGTCGATGGAGATGATGGCGTCGTCCGCCAAGTCCAGTACTTTGGCAAGCGGATCTGAGGACGATAGTAGTGTTGGCTGCTTCAACGGTGTCCGTCGATTCCCAGCTCCCGTCGACGAACTTACGCCTACGAGTCAACCTGTCACGAGCCGACCGTTCTGAGATATACTAACCGCTGGGCGATGGGAGCGGACTACCGCTAGCTCTGGACTTCCGCGTCGCCGGAAGGTCTTAAATCGTCACGCTCCCAGGTCCCGTCTCGCACCCTGGCCTAGTTTGTTAGAGGTCTTAGCTATTACACTAGCCACAATGTTTGCGCGTGAATAGCTGGACATTGGACTAGGGCCAAGAAGCCTGGGTTCGTTTTTGCGATTTTCAGACCATGCCCTGGTCGACGGCATAGCGGGTAAGCTCGGCCGTACTCCGTAAACCCAACTTGCCCTTGAGGTTGTTCTTGTGAAAAGCCACTGTTTTCTCGGAAATTCCGAGGGCGAAGGCCACTTCCTTTCTGCTCTTGCCTTCGGCGGTCAACTGCAGAATCTGCCGTTCGCGCGCGCTCAAGCTTAGTGAGGCGGCGGCTTGCGCCGGATCTGCCCAGCGATCGAGCCCTTCGCCCCCCACGCCGGGTGTGATGTAACGGCTCCCGGCCAGCACTTTTTCGACGGCGGCCAGGATATCGTTGCGGCCCGAAGATTTCACAGCGTATCCATTCGCGCCCGCCTCGAGAGCCGCCTGCAGATAGGTTGGACTGGTGTGCATGGTTACGAACAGCAGCTTCACCTGAGGCAGCTGTTTACGAATCGCGCGGGCGGCGTCGATTCCATTCAGGATCGGCATCGTGATGTCCAGAATAATGAGTTCCGGCTTCAGGCGAATGGCCGCTTCGACCAGCGCCTTCCCGTCCGCCGCCGTCCCCACCACCTTGTATTTGGGCTCCAGCAGGCTAGAAAAGCCGTCCAGCATCAAAGCATGGTCATCGGCCAGAAGAATTCGGGGGTGTTTCATTAGCATCCTTATGGGATGGGAACCTTCACGGAAATGCGTGTACCATTGCCGGGCGTGGACTCAATCGACAGGGCGCCTCCCAAGATTCGTACGCGCTCCCGGATGCCGACCAATCCGAGCCCGCCCTTGCCTTTCACGGCCTGCGGGACGAAACCGATGCCATCGTCCTCGAGAGACAGCGTCAAGTTGTGGTCCCGCGCGGCCACGGCGACGGCAAGGTGCTTCGCCCTGGCGTGTTTCGCCACGTTCTGCAAACTCTCCTGTGCGATGCGGTACAAACCGGAGGCCACTTGTTGAGGGATCAAATCCGGGAGCTTACCGGCCGCGAAGCGAACGCGTATCTTCTCGGCCTTCGAAAACTCGTCGCACAGCGCCTTGAGCGACACCACCAGGCCCAGGTCGTCCAGCACGGACGGATGCAATTCGTAGGCGATATGGCGGGCCTCCTCCGACACTGTGATGGCCCGCGCGCGCAACGCTCGAAGGCGGCTTCGCGTGGCGGAAGGGCTGGGCAGCGCCACGGCGAGATTCTCGACATCGAAGGCGAGCGAAGCCAGTTTCTGGCACAGGCTATCGTGCAGTTCTCTCGAAACCCGGCGGCGCTCCTCTTCCTGGGCGGTGATGAGCTGGGCGGCGAGCGCGCGAATTTCGGCGCGATAGGTTTCTGACAGCGCCTCCAGCCGCTGGCGCTCGGTGAAGTCCGTCATAAACGCCACCTTCAGCCGCACCCCGGCCTGATCGATGGTCCGCATGCTGACCTCGAGAGGAAACCGGGCGCCGTCCTTGCGGCGGCCTTCGAGCTCCCGAAGCGAACCGGGAGGCCCGTTTAGATCGGCGGGCGGAAGGCCCGCGGGGAGCACCAGGTCCATGGTCTTCCCGAGCAGGTCCGCGCGCGAGTAGCCGAATATTCTTTCGGTAGCGCTATTCACCAGCACAATGGTGCCGTCCGGGCGAGCCGCGACGATGGCCTGCTCGGCGGACTCGAGCAACAAGTGCGCGTAGTCGTGAGACTCCTCCAGTTCCTTTTTGATCAGATCGGTGTCCAGCAGGACCACGATCACGCCGTCGATCTTGTGATCGCTGGTCCGGTAAGGCCGGATGCGCAGCGAATGCCAGCGTCCGCGCTTATCTTTCACCTCGCGCTCGATGGGACGAACGCGGGTCATCACCTCGGAGCACAGCGCTTCCCAGTCCGGCACTTCCAGCGTCGAAGCCATATCGATGAAGGGACGACCCACGTCGGTCTCTATGAGATTGAGCAGCCTTCCGGCCATGGGAGTGAATCGGCGAATGTGCAAGCTTCCGTCCAGAACCACCACGGGAATATCGACACCCACCAGCACGTTGTTCAAGTCGTTGGTGAGCACGCCCAGATCGAGGTTGCGATGCAGAAGCTCCTCATTCAGCGTCAGGAGTTCTTCGTTGGTGGATTGCAGCTCTTCCTTGGCGGTTTCCAACTCTTCGTTGGTGCTCTGGAGCTCTTCGCTGCTCGACAGAATCTCCTCATGGGCTGCCCGCATCTGCTCCTGGGCGGTATCGTGCTCGGCGATCAGAGAGGTCAGATACTCCCGCGTGGACGCCAATTCCCTTTCCAGATCCTGATTCGTTGCCGGCCCTCCCCCGCGCGCCCGAGTTTTCGGACTGAGGGCCTCCGGAATCGTTTCCCTGAAGACCACGAGAAACTCCGGCTTCCCGCCGTTCGCCGGCCGTCAACCGGGATACTTCGAGGCGTACGTCCGACGCTTCGCCGCCGTGCACGATGCGGATGGGTTGCGGCGCGGCCGCAGTGCCCTCTTTCTTGGCCTTGGAGATCGCGGTCCGAAGGACCATGAGGAACTCCGGGCGCAGCATCTTCAGCAGATGATCGGTGGGCGGGCCGGTAGAGCGAACCAGATAGGCGCCGGCGTCGCCCTGAAAATGAAGAACGCGGAGATCGGAATCGATCACCAGCGCCGGCGGCGCGTAGCGTTGCAGCAGAACCTGTTCCGCTTGCTTCTGGAAGTCGGGGGAAAAATCCGGCGCCACGATCGTCGCCGGCGCCAAGCCGGGCTGCTTGCGGCCGTCAATCCGCCAGTCAAAATGAGGAGCTGCTCCGACCTTGGGGTTGCGGGAGAAGATCTTGTGGGCGCGGTCCACCACGGCGAAGATATCGGAGTAGGCGCTGAGGGCTTCCGATTTCCCCAGGAACAAAAATCCGCCCGGCTTGAGGGCATACTGGAAGGCCGACAGAATCCGGTTTTGCAACAGCGGCCCGGCATAGATCAGCACATTCCGGCAACTGATCAGATCCAGCCTGGAAAAAGGAGGGTCGTTAGCCAGATCATGCCGCGCGAAAACGCATAGACCGCGCAATTCCTTGTTGACCTGATAGCCATGCTCCACCTTCGTGAAGAAGCGCCTCAGGCGGGCCGGTGATACGCCGCGCACGGACGCCTCCGTATAGATCGCGGCGCGGGCCCGCGCGACAGCCGGTTCGCTGACATCGGTTCCGAACATCTGGATCTTGGTGTCGGTGGCGTTCGCGCCCAGGGATTCGATCAGCAGCATGGCGAGCGAGTACACTTCCTCCCCGGTGGAACAACCCGGGACCCAGACGCGAACCGGTTCCGCCCGCCGGTTCAGATGCAGCTTCGGAAATACCAGTTTTCGCAGGGCTTGAAAACAGTCCGGATCACGAAAAAAGCCGGTTACGTGGATGAAGATGTCATCCGCCAGAGCCTGGGCCTCGGCGTCATGCTGTTTGAGGAATTGCACATACTCGGGAAGCGATTTTATTTTCTGCAGCGCCATCCGGCGCGCGACACGGCGGCTGACGGTGGGCTGCTTATAAAGGGCGAAATCCACGCCGGTGGCGGATCTGAGCAGCGCGTAGATCTTCCCGAGACCATCGCCATCGGGCGCTTCCCCCTGTTTCAAGAGGTAGGGATGGCGGGCGATCCGCGTCAATTCAGCCGCGATCCGGGCGGCTGGCAGAACGAAATCCACCGCGCCCGCCGCGATAGCGCTGGCCGGCATGGACGGCCAGGCCGCGGATTGCGGTTCCTGCGCGAAGGTGACGCCGCCTTCGGCTTTGATGGCTTTCAGCCCCAGCGTCCCGTCCGACCCGCTGCCGGAAAGAATCACGCCGATAGCGGAGGTCTTCTGCTCGCGCGCCAGAGCGAATGCAAATTCGTCGATGGGATGGTAGGGAGAGCTGGCGCGTTCTCTCGGCGCCAGCTTCAGCGCATGGCCTTGAACGGTCATGCTCTTGTTAGGCGGAATGACGTAGACGCAGTTCGGGTGCATAGCCAAGCCGTCGGACACCTCGACTACGGGCATACTGGTAGCTTTCGAAAGAAGCTGGGTCAGTGCGCTATCGCGCTCGGGGGCCAGATGCTGGATCACCACGAAGGCCATGCCCGTTCGCGCGGGCAACGCCTTCAGAAACTCAGTTAAGGCTTCCAGACCTCCAGCCGATGCCCCCACGCCAACGACGGGGAAGGAAGCCTCCGGAACAACCTCCGGAACGGCTTCCGCGGCGCGCCTTCCACGCTTCTGCTTGGCCATCGCAAGCCTTTCTGTCAGCGCCCAACTTTCCGACGAGATATCCACTGCAAGATAGCACTGATGCGCCCATCCCCGTGTAAAGGGAGGCCTAACGGATCTTGGAGAAACGGCCGAATAGAGGATGTGGAGGCTTGTCGATTGAAAGCCGGTAACGAAGCCAGAAAGGGCTTTGTCCTGATCGCGACCTCGGTGGCCGTCATGATCCTGGTCGGGCTGGCGGTGCTGGGAATTGACCTGGGGCGAATGTACATGATCAAGAGCGAAATGCAGGCCTTCGCCGATTCCGCCGCATTGAGCGCCGCTCTGGAGCTGGATGGAAGCGAGGCGGGGCTCGCGCGCGCCCGTACGGCCGCCAGCGGACTAGCGAGCGGACCGAACGCCATGCGCTGGGACATGGGCACCCGGCCGATCACCGACATTTCCGTGCGCTTCGCCAAGGGCGATCCAATGCCTGATCCGAAAAGCTGGCAAACTCAGCCCAAGCCGTCCGCTGACTACAGATTCGTCCAAGTAAGCGTTAGCGCTCAAGCGCCGCTCATATTCCTGAGAGCCTTCCAGCCGCTGCGTCCTGGCGCGTCGGTGGTGGCGGCGTCGAGCGTGGCCGTCAAGACCGCCGAGGCTACCCGGCTGGTGGAGTGATGCGGCGCGAACGTCAAACCGGAAGCGCGCTGATCGAATTTGCGGGATCCCTGATTCTGCTTTCGACACTGTTCACCGGCATTTTTCAGGTAGGGTACACGTTCTACGGTTATGAACGCCTGGAGGATTCAGTACGGGCCGGGGCGCGCTACGCGTCCATAAGGGCGGACGATCCCGGCCTCGCGCAGGCCGTGCGCAATATGGTGGTGTATGGCGATCCCGCTCCCGCACCTGGTTCTAAAGCGATCCTAGCGGGGCTCTCTCCTTCCAATGTCGATGTGGCGGTGGGAGTCAAGGCCGCTACCGTATCCGTGCGGGGCTTTGTTCTCGATGCGCTGTTCTCCAAGGTCAAATTGGACGGTCGTCCCACGGTGACGTTTCCATTAACCAGGCGAGGGGCGGAATGAGACGGCCAAGCTCCAAAGGCCAGTCGCTGGTGGAAACCACGCTGATCCTGGCGGCGTTCATGGGATTGTTGCTCGGCATGGTGGGCATCGGCGGAACGCTTTTCGCGCGCCAGACTCTGGCCGGACGCGTTCAGGATGCGGCGCGCTGGGGCGCGGTGAACTCTTTCGATGCACCCGCGATTCGGAATCTGGTCCTATACGGAACCGCTGCGCCCGCAAAAGATGCCCAGCCGTTTCTGGGGCTTTCACCTTCCGACGTCGCGGTAGCGGAGCCGGGTTGCCCGGGCGTCGATTGCCGGGTGAGCGTCGAAATCCCGCAGCATGGTATCCGCAGCGTGGAACCAGTTGAATGCGCTACTTGTGGTGTTCCTGCCAAGCCTTCAGATAGGCCGCAGCCTTAGAATTGCCGGCGTTCCAGCGCGGCGTCTGGTCGCTATCCGCCACAATCAGGACGCTGAGCGCCACCGCGCGATCTACTTTCGCCATGTTGTCGTAATTCACTTTCTGCCACTCGTCGCCGACTGCGTGGTAATCGGAATAGTCGAACGCCACGCATAAGGTGTGGGCGGGAACCCCGGCTTCAGCTAGCGAAAGATTGTCGCTGGCGTTGAAATACAAATCGCTGTTGTGCGGATTGTTGTAGATCTTGATGCCGGTGAGTTTTCCGGCCTCGCTGATGTAGTCCGGAAGATTCGAAAAGGTGAATCCGGTTATGCTGGCGTTCGAAATCTGGGGACCTTCGGTGGAATCGGTCCGGCCCACTTGCTCCAGGTTCAGCTGCGCGACGATTTTCTCGATCGGCCAGGTGGGGTGATGCGCGTAGTAGCGCGAGCCGAGCAGTCCTTTTTCTTCGCCGAAGAAGGTCATAAAGACGATGCTGCGGCGCGGATGACGCGGCAACCTGGCGAGCGCGCGCGCCACTTCGACCACGGAAACCGTGCCGCTGCCGTCGTCGTTGGCGCCGTTGAAGATGCGATCACCGGGGCCATCCGGCTTCTCGCCCAGATGATCGTAGTGAGCGGTGAGCAATTCGCAGGTGTCCTTCAACTGGGGGTCCGAGCCGCGCAGGATTCCGATGACGTTGTGAACGTGCGCGGGCGTTCGGTGGGGAGCGGCGACGTGGATCGAAGCCGTGGCGTCCGTCAGGCCGCCCTTCAGCGAGCTATAGAATCCGGCCGCCTCCGCGCTGAGCAGGGTGATGCGAGGCGTTCTCTGGTCTGGTTCATCGGGATCCACCAGGCGGCCCTCGCGCGGAGAGCGTTCGGTGGCGCCGGTCCGGTCCACCATTAGGATTAGGGCGGGTTTCGCGTCGCGCAGGCGTCTGAAAGCGGCCCGATAGCTCCGGATCGCAGTACGTCGGAACTCCACCAGCACCGCTTTCCCGCTCACCTCCGCGGGCGTCAAGCGATCCACCAGCGACTCGTCCTCGAGGTCGAGCTTGAAGATCGGAACGCTGTTCAGATCCAGCGCCGCCGATGTATCCAGGACCGCGTCGGACGGGCCGATCATCCAATTGCGACCGCCGTGCGAAAAATGCACATCGAACCCGGTGAAGTCCGGCTGGAGGACCAACATCTCGGCGGTTTGAAAATAACCATCGTCGCCGCCGGGTTCGAGGCCGGCACGGCGAAACTGAGCGGCGATGTATTCGGCCGCAATGTCGAGCCCGCGGGAAGGCGTGTCGCGCCCTTCCAGCAGATCCGACGCGATGAACGAGAGATCGCCGCGCAGCGAATCCGCCCGGATACCGTCCAGGGCGGCTTGAACATCCGGCGTCATCACAAACTTCGGCGGCTTGGGTGGTTCAAAGCCAGCAAGACTTGCCAGGCAGACGAGTAAAAGAAGGGCGGTTTTTCGCATCCGGGGGCAGGCAGCGAGGGAACTGCGCTGACGTTTTAATAGTAGCACTGCATCGCCGTTTTGCCCTGTCGCCTCTATGATTTGCTTAGCGTCTACGGGACTTGACAGGCGCTCAAAATAAGAGCACGATTGAACCTAGGAGTTTTTTCGATGCGCAGATCGATGATTGGTTTCGCTATCGGTTTAGTTGCGGCGGTTTCCGGGTTCGGCCAGTACGTCATTTCGGCTCATTCCGGCGTGGTTCAAATGGTGGAAGGCCGGGCATATCTTAACGATAAGCCGCTGGAGGGAAAGTTCGGACAATTTCCCGATATCAAAGAGAACCAGGAACTCCGCACTGAGGAAGGGCGCGCCGAAATACTTTTAACTCCTGGCGTGTTCCTGCGCATCGGCGAGAACAGCTCCATCAAGATGCTATCCACGCGTCTCAGCGATACTCGCGTTGAGATCCTGCGCGGTTCGGCGATAGTGGAGTGCGAGGATATTCCCAAAGACAACGCCATCATGCTGGTCCATGGTGGAAACACCATGCTGCTGGTTAAGCACGGGCTGTATCGCGTGGATTCCGAACCCGCGCTCTTCAAGGTCTACGACGGCGAAGCGATCGTGAAAGCCGAGTCCGGCCAGCTGACTTTGAAGGGCGGCAAAGAAACCTCGCTCTCGGGAGCGTTGATGGCCACCGGCTTCGATAAGAACGACACGGACGCGCTGTACAATTGGTCGTCGCGTCGGGCGAGTTACGTGGCTGAAGCGAACGCGTCGTCGGCCAACGCCATGCGCAGCGGCGGCAGCGGCGGATTATCGAACAATTTCTATTGGGACGGGCTGGGCGGCTTTGGTTTACTGGGGGGCGGCTTGGGTTACGGCGGTTTCGGCGGCATGGGCTACGGCGGTTTCGGCGGCCTGGGTGGCTGGCAGTTTAACCCGATGTTCGGGCTTTACACCTGGGTGCCGTACTCTGGAATTTATTCCAGCCCCTACGGATACAACTTCTGGAGCCCCGCAACGGTCGGATATTACACGCCCACGGGCCTGGGCACGGGCACCCGATATGCCGCGGGACGCACGCCAGTTCCGATTTCTTCCGCTTCGTCGGCTGGGCGCGCGGGCGCGCTTAGCGCAGCATCGCGCGGCGGCGGCGGAATGAGCTCCGGCGGCTTCAGCGCGGCCGGGCACTCCAGCGGAGGCGGGCACGGCGGCGGCCATCGATAGGCTGCGGTCGCCCTCTACTTCAGATTCTTTTCGAAGAAGTCGGTCTGCGTCTCCAATAAGTCCTTGCGCATGGGCCCGAACACGCCATGCGTCTTCTGCGGAAAAATCACCTGATCGAAAAGCTTGCCGGCCTTCTCGAAGGCATCCACCATTTGCAACGTATTCTGGAACAATACGTTGTCGTCCTCGATGTTGTGAAGCATGAGCAGCCTGCCCTGCAGCTTGTCCGCGTAGGTGACGGCGGAGCTGGCGCGATAACCCTCGGCATTCTCGGACGGGAGCCCCATGTATCGCTCGGTGTAGATGGTGTCGTAGTTTCGCCAATTGGTAACTGGCGCACCCGCGATGCCGGCGCGGAAAACATCCGGAGCGTTGAGCAGCGAATACAACGTCATATAGCCGCCGTAGCTCCATCCATAAATACCGACGCGCGCCGGATCCACGAAACCCTGCGCGGTCAGGTAATGAATGCCTTCCAATTGATCGGCCAATTCGGTTTTGCCCATGCGATGGTAAATGGGCGTTTCGAATGCGTGGCCACGGCCGGTGGACCCGCGATTATCCATCTGCCACACCACGAATCCGCGCTCAGCCAGCACCTGCTCCCAGGACGCTGACCAGGCATTACGCACGCTCTGCGCGCCAGGTCCGCCGTAGACCAGCACTACTAGCGGATACTTTTGGCCCGCCTGGAAACTCGCGGGTTTGATGACGCTGCCGTAGAAAAGCGTCCCGTCCGATCCTTTGAAATTGACCAGCTCCGGTGTCTGGACCTGGTACTCATCGGTCCAGCGATGATCGGGCGAGCGGTAGACCGCCCATTCGCCGCCATCGGCGGTGCGCAAGGTGCGGCGGGGCGGATCGGTAACGCTCGAGAAGCTGTCGAGATAATATTGCATGGTGGGGCTCATCGAAATCGAATGCGTGCCCGCGCCCTGGCTGATGCGAGTGCGATCCTTACCATTGAGGCGGATGGAATAAAGCTGGCGCTCCAAAGGGCTGGCTTCGCTCGAAACAAAATACAGCTTGCCGTGCGCCTCGTCGATACCGGCGATCTCGGTGACTTCCCAATTCCCTTCGGTGAGCCGCCGGCGCTGCTTTCCATCCAGCCCGTAGACATAAAGATGCTCGAAGCCATCCCGCTCGCTGCCCCAGACGAATTGGTTGTCCGCGAGGAACTCGAACAGGTCGTTGTTGTTGAGCCAGTAGCGGTCGGACTCATGCAGAATCGAATGCGCAGTTCCCCGCCCCGCGTCGGCCAGCATCAGATCCAGCTCATTTTGCACGCGATTGTAGTGCTTCACCACGAGATTCGAAGAATCGGGCGTCCAGTAAACGCGCGCAATCAAGGAATCGCGCGCGTCGCCCAGGTTCATCCAGCGAGGATCGCCGCCGGTGGCCGGAATCACGCCCAGATGGACGTCGGCATTGGGCGTGCCGGCTTGCGGATAACGTTCCGGCTCGGCGATGGCGCGCAAGCCTGCCAGCGCCACTTGCGGATAAACGAATTCCCGCACGGTGTCGAACTGGAGGTAGGCAATTTGCTTTGAATCCGGAGACCACCAGAACGCGGTGCCGAGATCCAGTTCTTCGGGATACACCCAGTCGAGCTCGCCGTTGAGCAGCGTGGGCCCGCCGTCGAACGTGAGGCGGGTGACTTTGCGGGATGCGATGTCGAGGCTGTAGAGATCATGGCCGCGGCGGAACGCCACGCGGGTGGCGTCGGGCGAAAGCTTGGGATCGCGTTCAGCTTCGGGCGTGGCGGTGAGCTGCTCCCACTTGCCGGAATCGACGGTGAGGAGGAACAGATCGCCCTGAACGCTCAGAAGCATCTGTTTGCCTGATGACGACCACTCAAGGCTGTTCTCGCTCACGCGCCGGTTTTGCCAGTCGAAGCGTTCCTGCTCAGGTACGGGAACCGCGGCTTTTTCCAGAGCATCGAGAGTGAGCAATTCCTTCTCGGATTTGGCCGGGATGTCGTAAAGCATCACATGATTGGCCTGAAAATAGGCGAACCGCTTTCCGTCGGGCGCCCAGTCCGGAGTGCCGCCGCGGTTGCCGGATCCTCTTTCGAGCAGCGTATCGATGGTGATGGGCTTTTTCTGCGCGAACGCGCAGGACGCGAGAAGAGCGCATAGGATGAGAGAGCGTGCGAGCATTTGCTGTGATTGTACTAAAGGCCGGGTTCAGCCCTGGGAGGGGCGGTTATCGCTGAAAGACGATCTTGCCGGCCACCATGGTCATGGAGACGCGCGTTTTTCCGATTTCGGCGGGCTTGGCGGTGAAGATATCGCTCGATAAAACGGCCAGGTCCGCGAATTTGCCGGCTTCCAGGGCGCCGGTCAGTTTTTCGGCGAAGTTCGCGTAGGCTGCGTCGCGCGTGTAGGCGAGAACCGCCTGCTCCATCGACAGCTTCTCTGCCTGCTTACCGTTGCGGATTTCGCCCACCGGCCCGCGCGGCGTCACGTCGCGCTGGATCTCGCGCGTCACCGCTTCTTCGATTCCCACCAGCGGATCCGGCGGCCAAGTGCACGGCCAATCGCTGCTGAACGTCACCATCGCCCCGGCTTTGAGCAAGCTCTGCCACGCATCGATCTTCACTTGCCCCAGTTCTTCCGCGCTGCAGCAAAAGCTGGGCTGCATGCTCGCGATCACCCCAAGCTCCCGAAAGCGCGGGACGTCCGGCGGGTCGAGATAATCCGCGTGTTCCATGCGAAAGCGGCGGTCGCGCGGTCCGTTGATTTTTTCCGCGGCCTGGTAGGCGTCCAGGACCATTCGCGCCGAGTCCACACCGATCGAGTGCGTCATCAGTTGATAGCCGCGCTTGTCGAGCTCGACTACCAGTTTCTGAAACTCCGCGGGTTTGTATATCGGCGGATCGGTGAGGCCGTCGGAAAAGAATTTGACCAGGTTGGCCGATACCCAGGAGTCGTGGTAGCCGCTGCGGGCTTTGTCCAAGTCAGACAGAAATTGCGGAGTCAGGTGGTGGTTCACGGCCACTGCGCCGAACGCTGTGCGCGTTCGTAGCGTGAGCAGCCCCTGATCCCGCATCTTTCCCAATAGCTCGATATCCGCGAGGCTTCCGGTGGCCATGGTCGCGCTGGTGATCCCGAAACTGTTCAAGTAATGCATGGCTTGCCGCAGCCATTCGAACTTCACCTGGAGCGGCGGATCGGGCAGCGCCTGCTCCACGATCTCCATCGCGCCTTCCATCACGACTCCGCTGCGGTGACCGTGGGAGTCGCGCAGAATGTTTTGTTCGATGGACGGGTCTGGAAACGGGGCGTCCGAGATATGCGCCAGATCCAGCGTCTTTTGATTCACCCACAGGGCATGCTCGCTGGTATCGTGAATCACCAGCGGCCGATCCGGAACCGCGCGATCCAGAAGATCGTGCGTCAATGCCGGCTTCTTGAAGGACGTGCCGGCGTTGGTGTATTCGGTGATGAACATGACGCGCCCAAAAATCACCGGGTCCTTGGCATGCGCGGCGGCGTAGGCTTTGATTTTTTCGAGCAGCAGAGCGGAATCCTTGGACGTGATGTTCGATTCCGGGGTAGAGAGATTGAACCCGTGCAGAGCCAGCGCGCCGAACCAGAGATGCACGTGGCCGTCAGTGACGCCCGGGATAACGGTTTTGCCCTGAAGATCGATCACCTTGGTATTGGCGGTGCGGTGACGCTCGATTTCGGCATTGGAGCCGACGGCGTCGATCTTGTCTCCCGTGATGGCCAGCGCTTCCGCCCACGGGCCTGCGGAGTTGGCAGTATAAATATGCCCATTCGTCAGCACGGTATCGCTCGCGAACAGCATGGGACCTGCGAGCATCAGGCACAGCACCGTGCGCGCGCTCAGGCCCGTCCTCGCCTTAGATTGCCTGGATTCATTCGAAATTGTCATTTGATCTAGACCCTCACCCACTACCGCCGACCCCGTATTCATGGGAAGATCTTTATAGTAACCCCAGTTACCTGGTAAGGAGTTCGATCGTGCTCCAAAGAATGCGGTTTTTTACTGCCCTGGTGGCGGCAGCGGCTATCGCAACCCTCCCCGCTCCAGCCCTAGCCGACACCGGCGGACACGCCAATTGGCAGAACGATCTCGCGCCGATTAGCGCCACGGACTGGAATTACGACTACGCCGCCCATCTGCTGGAGCGCGCCGGTTTCGGAGGCACGCCCGAACAGATCCAAGCTCTCGCCAATTTGACTCCCGAGCAGGCCGTGGCTCGCATGGTTCGCTTCCAGGGCGTCGATACGGGCGACCTGCCGCCGTTCGATGAATCCGGAATCCACGATCCTGGGCTCGAACCGTTTCCGCCCAGCCGCCCGGCCGTTACGGATGAAGCCAAAAAGACCGGCGAGGCGCTCGGAATCAAAGTGAAAGCCGGTGGTAACCGGCGGCTCCAACCGATCGTGAACGAGTTCTTCTACTGGCTGCGCGCGAGTTATCTCGAAACCAACCGCGTGGCCTATTGGTGGGCCAATCGCATGGTGGGGAGCCCCCGGCCGCTTCAAGAGAAGATGTCTTTGTTCTGGCACGGCCACTTCGCGGTTAATGAAGGCAAGGTTCGCGACTACCGCAAGCTGCTGGGTCAGCTCCAGCTCTTCGAGAAACAGGGCCTCGGAAATTTCCATGATCTGATGCTGGCCGTGGCGCAGGATCCGGCCATGCTGGTCTTCCTGGACGCGGGCGTCAACCTCAAAGGCGCTCCCAACGAGAATTTCGCCCGGGAAATCATGGAGATGTTCACCATGGGCGTCGGCCATTACACCGAGACCGACATCCGGGAAGCGGCGCGGGCGTTCACGGGATGGAATTACGTGGACTTGAAGTTTGTCGTCAACAAAGATCAGCATGACGATGGTGAAAAGACATTTTTGGGCAAGACCGGGCGCTTTGACGGCGCGGACGTGATCAACATCATCATGCAGCAGCCGGTGACGGCCGAATACATTGCGGGCAAGATCTACCGCTACTTCGTGCGGCAGGATCTGTCGCCGGATCTTCAGAAACAGCTTGGAAGCGTGCTGCGCGATTCGAATTACGAGATCACGCCGCTGCTCGAAAAGATTTTCCTGTCGCGCGATTTCTACAGCCCAGCATCGGTCGGAACGGAAATCCAGAGCCCGGTGGAGCTGGCGATCAGCACCTACCGGAAGCTGGGCTTGAAGAGCGTCCCCGGCGTGCCCGACTTTAACTCCGCCACTGGCGCGCTGGGACAACAACTGTTTTCCCCGCCCACCGTGGCCGGATGGGCCGGCGGCCAGAGCTGGATCACGCCCGGCCTGTTGCTGGAGCGCGCCAATTTCGCTCGCGACGTTCTGTTTCCCGATATCAATTTTCTTCCACCGGACCGATACGCTTATAGCCGCGACATTCGAACCGTGGCCGACAAAATTCGCCAGGGAGTGGACATCAGCGCAGCAACCATGCCGGACGCAAAAAGTGGAACGATGGCGGAGTCGAACATGGCAGCCGATCGCGACGAGGATTTCAACACGCGTTACGGCAGCTTCCGCGGCTGGCAGATGGCCATCGAAAGGGTGAAGCCCATCCCGCGAGACATTGCCGCAGTGAACCTCGCGAAAATGGTGGTGGACGCGCATCTGAAGAACACCAACGAGGTAGTGGACTACATGATTCGGCGCTTTATGCGCGTCCCGCCGGGCGACGGCGCGCGGCGCAAACTGGTGTCGTTCCTGAATCAAGAACTTGGCACCTCGGATATTTTGGCGGCCCAAACCTACATGGAGGATCCGCTGAGATTGCTTCTGCACCTGATTATGAGCCAGCCGGAGTATCAGCTCGGCTGAGGAGCGTTGCTATGAAGAGAACACGTTTTTCGTTTCCAAAGGCCAGCCGCCGGGATCTGCTGCGCGCGGCCATGTACGGCGTGAGCGTGAGCGCGGGCTCGGCTCTTCGGATGTCGCTGTTCGGCCAGGCTGCCGCGGCGGTGGCGGCACAAGCCGAGTCGAATGGAAAGATTCTGGTGGTGCTGGAGCTTTCCGGCGGCAACGACGGACTGAACACGCTAATCCCCTTCGGCGATGACGCGTACTACCGTCGCAGGCCGAATCTGGGCATCCGCCGCAACGATCTCAGACCCATCGACGATCATTTCGGTTTCAGCCATGGGATGAGCGGCTTCGAGCGTCTGTATAAAAGCGGAAAGCTTGCCATCGTGCACGGCTGCGGATACGAAAATCCTTCGTTCTCGCATTTCACTTCGATGGCGTACTGGCACACGGCGGCGCCGAATAGCGGTGAACCGTACGGCTGGGTGGGCCGTTTAGCGGATGCGATGGCGCCCGACGCTCCTCCGAATTTTCTGGTGAACATCGACACGCACCAGTCGCTGGCTGTTCGCAGCCGGCTGCATGTCCCGGTGGTCTTTGACGATCCGAATAAATTCACGCGGTCGGTTTTCGCCGAGGAGCGCGAAGCTGCTATCGATGATTCAGACAGCGGTCCGGTGAACAATCCGTCGAGGCGGTTCCTGCTGGATATTGCGAAGAGCGCTAAGGACGCGTCGGTGTTGGTTCGAGAAGCTTGGGCGAAGTACCATTCGCCGGTGGATTACGGAATCACCGGCCTGGATCTTCCCAAGGTTGCCGCGCTGATCGATGCCGGCATGCCCGCGCGTCTCTACTACACGGCATATCGCAACAACGCCTTCGACACGCACGTCTTCCAGGGCGACGTGCACAAGCGGCTGCTGACCTACGCATCCGATGCCGTTGCAGCGTTCCTCACCGACCTGGAGCGCATCGGACGCGCCGACGACGTGGTGGTGATGATTTTTTCCGAATTCGGCCGGCGGGTTCCCGAGAACGTCAATCTCGGAACCGACCACGGCACGGCGAACCTGATGTTCGTGGCCGGAAAATCGGTGAAGGGCGGCCAATACGGCAAGGTCCCCAGCCTCACTCAACTGGACGCGGGTGACAACCTGATCTACACGACGGATTTCCGCAGAGTTTACGCGACCATGATCTCGGGCTGGCTCGGATACCGGGATACGCACCTTCTGCTGAAGGGCGATTTCGAGACGTTCGACCTGTTCCGTCAATCCGCCGCTAAGACTGCCTGATCGGATGCCCGGCTACGGCCCGGATCTCGCCTATATCCACGACGCGGGCTTCACGGACTACGCTCGCAGCGCTGCGCCAGGATTGCTGAGTATTCTGCGACGCAATAAGGTAACCGAAGGACTGGTGGTGGATCTCGGATGCGGGAGCGGGCGCTGGGCGCGGCGGCTCAATGACCAAGGCTATTGCGTCTTTGGCGTGGACCAATCCCCCGCGATGATCCGGCTGGCACGCCGTTTCGCACCGCAATCGAAATTCAAAGTGGCGTCGCTGCTGGACGTGCATTTGCCCGCGTGCGATGCCGTCACGTCCATCGGGGAGTGTCTCAATTACGCAGTCGATCAGCGCAGCAGCCGTGCTCGGCTCATGCGCCTGTTTCGCGGCGTTTTTCGAGCGCTTCGTTCGAGTGGAGTATTCGTATTCGACGTCGCGGAACCCGCGCGCATCCCTGCCCGGCCGGAGCGCCGGTGGATGGAGGGCTCGGACTGGGCGATCTTGGTT
The DNA here is from genome assembly GCA_963786745.1 of Terriglobia bacterium. GTDB lineage: Bacteria > Acidobacteriota > Terriglobia > Bryobacterales > Bryobacteraceae > Palsa-89. The sequence goes on from CAWBAE010000003.1 coordinate 332,641, forward strand.
GATATTGACGGCGACCGCAAGCGGAACCTGCTCAGGCGGCGTATCGTCTCGTTCCGAAAAACCGGATCGCTGTACCGAAGAACCGAAGAGACTCACCGTCTGCGGCTCTATCGAACGGAAGACCTGGTCCACGATCTCGAACAATGCGGCTTTCGCGCCCGCAAACTTACCGGCTACGGACGCTTCCGGTTTCTTCCCGGAATCGCCGGCGTCCTGGCGATCAAGCCTTAGCTCATTTCGGATATGGATGGCCTCGCAGCGTGGCGAGCGCCCGATAAATCTGCTCGGCCAGCATGACGCGCGCAAGTTCGTGCGGAAAGGTCAGCGCGGAAAGCGAGACCAACTGCCCGTCGCGATCACGCCACGCCGCAGGCAGACCGCTCGCGCCTCCAACCAGAAACACCAGATCGCGGCCCGAGCCCTCCGCCTTCCCTACCAGGCGCGCGAACTGCGTCGAATCCAGGCTCTTGCCCGTGGGATCGAGAACGATTTTGGTGGCCGACACGTGCTTCGCCCAGGGATCGAACCGATCGGGCTGAACCTCGCGCATTTCCGAGCGAACGTACCGGTCGCAACGGGCGATATAGTCGGCGGCCAGGGCGTTTAAGTGCCCGTCGCGGGGCTTGCCGACGTAATATAGATGGATTTTCAACGCGAACCGCTGGCGGAAAGGGTGCGAGCCAGGTCGACTGCCAGCCCGATCAGAAGGCCGGCCAGGGCGCAGACCACGGAAGCGCCCAGATGCGCCGCTAGAACATGCCAGGCGTCCAGATCAGGACAGTGCATCTCCTGCACGCTGGTGCCGACCAGCCCCGCAAGCAGCCCGGTGGCCGCCCCGGTCATGGCCGGCGAAAGAATCGCGCCACGCCGCAGAATCAGCCAGAAGGGTATGGCGGCGAGGGCCCCGAATCCAACACCGAATCGAAGGCAGCTCCAGGCGATGGTCCAGAACTTTGCCTCCCGTTCAAATTGGAACAACAGGATCATCAGAACCATCAGCGCGATCAAAATAGCGAACGGCAGCAGGTTCGGACGAATCCGATGCAGGCGGCCAGGCGCCATCTGCTGCACCACCGAGTAGACCAGCGCCCCGGTGGAGATCGCCAAAGCGCCCAGGATCGAGAACTTCTGGAACGCGCTCATCGCGCCCAGGCCGAAAGCGCCCGTCCCGTAGACGCCCACCGCGACGATCGCGACAAAGATGCTTGCAAATGCCGTGAAAATGGAAGAGGCGGGCGGCATGGGGCGGACGGGATGCAAATCAGCGGCCAAGCCCTTTTCGATGCGACGCAGTGTATCCGGGGAAGGCGGCTCGCCAGGTTCCATGCGAACGTCCCGAAGGTCATCCCAATTCATGGGGCACCCGCCTTTGACTCACCCTCGGCGGAACCCTGCAGCAACTCCCGCAACTTTTCATAGGCCCGATGCGCCTTCTGCTTCACGGCGCCCACAGTGGTCGACGTAGCGCGCGCAACCTCTTCCAGGCTGAGGCCGCCCACTTTTAGCATTGTCACCACTTCCCTCTGCGCTTCCGGCAAGCCGGCGACAAGTGCGTCAAAAGAGGGAAGCCTTTCCTGAGGCGACGTCGGCGCGGCAAGCTCCGGCAGCGGCTGCGTGTTGATTTCGTGCATATGGATGCGCCGCCACCGGCGGTAGCCGTCCACGCGAACCCGCCGCGCGATCGCGTAAATCCAGGGTAGAGCCGGCTCGCCGGGCCGATAGGTGTGCCGCACGCGATGGATCCGCAACCAAGTCTCCTGCAGCAGATCATCGGCATGTTCGCGGCTGGCGGTCATGCTCCGGAAGAATCGAAGCAGCGGGGGACTGAGCGCCGCCACCAGAGCACGGGGCGCTTCCGGATCGGCTAGCTGGTAACGCTCCATCCAGCGATCCAGGTCTGGGGGCTGTCGCGGCACGACGTTTTCCTGAAGGCCGGTCTGCACCATGAAGGGCTTCGCATCCGCCAGTTCTAAGATTACGCCATCCAGCCGCATTTGTTAAACGATCCTGGGAGGTGTCTCTCTAAGCCGCCGCCGTAACCGGCGATCGCTTGCGCCCAAGCCAGGCATCCAGGGAGAATCTGCCAGGGCCGAAAATCAGCACGATCAGCGACGCGAACAGGAATGTGTAGGGCGCCGCGCCGGTGAACTTGTCGGGGCTTGAAAAGATCGAGAAGAGCGCTTCGCGATCCGTCGTGATGTAGGCCACCAGCATATTGCCGGTCATCAACAGCGCAATCAATCGGGAACCCAGCCCTAAAATTAGAAGAATCCCGCCCACGAACTCAAGACCCGAGACAAAATATGCGTTCACGGCCGGCGCCGGTATCCCGAGGTCGGTGAAGAATTGAATCACTTTCCCGATGTCGCTCAATTTGCCCCTCCCGGTCCCGATGAGCTGCCAGCCCCAATAGAGGCGCACGGCTAGAAGAAATGGGGATTCCAGACTCGACGACAGCCGAATCAATAGTCGATAATACTGCTCTGCAATTTGCTTCATTCAGTCTCTTTCTTTTTCTTCGATCTGGACGGCGCGCACAACCACCCCAGTTCGGCCCAGGTTGCGAACCACGTTTCCAGCATCCGGCCCTGTTGATTAACGGATGCCGGGCTGCTTTCAAAAGCGTATTCAATCGCCTTGCCGATCGGCTGGCCGTCACGGATGGCACCGAGCAGGCGATATTCTTCGCCGCGGATTCTTCGATAGTAAACCGAAAAGTCCACGCGATGCACCGCCAAAAACACGCGCTCCAGTTTCAGACGGCTGGACTTTTGCCCGAGGTCGCGATTCTTCTGCCTGGGAACCGCGTTGCTGACCGCTCCACGCTCGTCGGACGCGCGGTTTACGTGGATGCGCAGATCATCCACCGGATACTGCAGATCCAGCAGCCGGACATAGGGCTGCACACCGGCGCGAAATTTTGGCCCGAGCTCCAGCAGATCTTCCGGGCCCAGCGCCTTTTCCGCGGCGTTGTCGAACGCCTCGATATGCGCCCATTCCAGGCGAACCATGTCCATCGCCAAAGCGTGGGCGCGTCCCCCATAGAGGGGGTTGCGCAGCAACCATTCTTCGAGACGCGAGCCAAGATTGCGAAGAGTGAAAGAACGCGAGGGGCAGTCGGCCAGATAGGCTCGCGAGAGCCGATGAAACGCCCGCTCGCCCAGCACGGCGCGCACACCCGGGAAGTCCTCATAAAGCGCGTCCAGCACGCGAAACCAGTAACTGCGACTGTAGATTTCGAGGCGCTTTAAAGAAGTAAGACGGTCGTTCGGCTTTATATATCCGGCATCTGCGCTCGGAGCGATTCGATCGGTGCTGGTAAGCGGCTGCATTACGGCGCCCGCCATGCGCTGTTGTAACTCGAGAAGCGTCATGGAACCGCCGCCACGGGCGTCTGAAGATACAGCTCCGCCTTGAGCGCCTCTTCGTGCACTTCCTCGAAGGAGGGAATCCGGTCGTCCCATTCGAGCAGCGTCGCGGTGGGGCCCGCCAGGCGAATCGCATGATCGTATAATTTCCAAACCGGATCGATTACCGGATGGTCGTGCGTATCGAGGATGTATTTCCGAAACTTCGAGTGGCCGGCGATGTGGATTTGCGCAACCCGCTCGGCGGGAATGCTGTTGAGATAGAGATACGGATCGAAGTCGTGATTTCGGGATGAAACGTAGATGTTGTTTACATCCAGGAGAATCCCGCAGTCCGCGCGCTCCACCACTTCGTTGAGAAACTCCCATTCGGTCATTTCGGAGACGTGGAACTCGGCGTAGCTGCTCACGTTTTCCACCGCGACCGGCACTTCCAGATAGTCGCGAGCTTCCCGAATCTTGCGGGCGGTCAGCTTGGCTGCTTCAAAAGTGTACGGCATCGGAAGCAGATCGTGGCTATATGTGCCGTCCACGCTGCCCCAGCACAGATGATCCGTAAGCCAGGGAGTTTTGGTGCGCTTTACCAGCGCCTTCAGCCGCCGGAGATGATCTTTGTTCAACGGCTCGGCGGAGCCGAAATACATTGAGACGCCGTGTTGAACGACGCGATAGCGCTCCAGAATCCGGTCGAGCGTAGCCAGCGGGCGTCCTCCGTCGACCATGTAATTTTCCGAGATGATTTCGAACCAATCCACCACCGGTTTCCGCTCGAAGATATGCGCGTAGTGGGGGATCCGAAGTCCGATCCCGATTCCGTAGTCTTGAAATCCGTTAAATCGATTGGCAGGCATGGCGCTTGTTCAGGGGTCGAGCCAGTTTCAAAGAAACCCGGCCCGACCCGATTGTTCCGGGTTACTTTTTGGAGCCGTCGGTGGCGCAGCCGCCCTTGCCCTTGCAAGAGTTCTTGCCTTTGCAGCCGTTGTCGCTGGCTTTGCAGCCGCCCTTGCCCTTGCAGGAATTCTGGCCCTGACAGGCATGCTTTTCCTTGTCGGCGTTCAAGGTGGTCGAAAGCTGACCGGCCTGGGAAGATACCGTCGAGCTGGAGCTGTCCGAAGCCGGAGCAGCGTTCAAACGGGCCATGGTGCCGCCCAGCAAGCCGGTGAAGGCTGCGGTGAGCACTAACGTGTTCTTGCGAACGTTCATAATGCAGTTTCTCCTTATTGAGTTACGGATTGTCTTACAGATTGCGTTACAGAGGTCGAGTCACGAACTCTCAGAACCATCACCTGGTACTTCGCGGCGTTGCGCCCCGGAGTTACGGTGGGGATCCGATCCCCGAAAATCACCGCTCCCGGCCGGGTTTGGCTAAGCTTAGAAGATGGCAGGAGTAGCATCCCGATTCCAGGCGCGCGAGCTGTTGATCCATACGCCGGACGGGAAGACTCGCACGCTGGCCCTCGAGCGCGACCGCTACACGCTAGGCCGGTCCAGCACCAATGAGTTGTGCTATTCCGAAGACGCTGGACTTTCGCGACAACACCTGATTCTCGAAAAGACCGCCGCCGGGTGGACTGTTCGGGACCTGAACAGCAAGAACGGCACGTTCGTCAACGGGCAGCGCATCTCGGAGCCGAGCTTGCTCGGCCAAAGCGATCGCATCGCGGCCGGACACCTGACCATCGAATTCGCCGAAAGCATATCGCCGCCCGCCAACACCGTGATTTTTGTCGAAGGCGCCGCCAGCGCCGGCTCCTCCACCACGGTCGCCACCAGCCTGCAGGGTTTGCTGAGCCCGGACAAAGAAATCGAAGGCGGGCCGCAGATGCGCGCCTTGATCCGCGCAGGCCGCGAGCTCTCGGGCAACATGCCGCTGACCGAGCTTTTCAATCTGATCATGACCCTTTCGATTGAGGCTGTGGGCGCCTCCCGCGGCGTGTTGATGACAGTGGAAGGCGAGGAACTTGTGGCGCGCGCGGCGCGGGGCGAAGGCTTCCGCATCAGCCGCGCGGTGCGGGATCGGGTGATCAACGAAAAGACTTCGCTCCTGGTGCGCGACGCGCGCCTGGATGAAGCGTTCGCCGAACGAATGAGCATCGTGCAGCAGCAGATTCGCAGCATGCTGGCGGTTCCGCTGCAGACTGACGATCGGGTGATCGGATTGATTTATCTCGATTCGCCCCACTTCGTCCACGAATTCACCAAGGACGATCTCAACCTGCTCACCGTGATGGCCAACGTGGCAGCCATCCGAATCGAACACACGCGGCTGGCCGAAGTGGAACAGGCCGAGCGCCTGTTCGCCAAGGAGCTGGAGCAGGCGGCCGAAATCCAACGCGGGCTTTTGCCGACCAAGGCGCCGCAAATTCCCGGATTGGACCTGGCCGGCTACAACGCGTCGTGCCGCACCGTGGGCGGTGACTATTTTGACTTCTTCGCTTACCCGGATGGCCGCGTGGCAATGCTGGTGGGTGACGTAGCGGGGAAAGGAATGCCGGCCGCCCTGCTGATGTCGAGCCTGCAGGCACGCGTGCAGGTGCTGTTCGAGGAACCCTCCGATCTCGCGGCCCTGGTGACGCGGCTCAACCGGATCATCGTGTCCAACTGCCCCACCAATCGCTTCATCAGCTTTTTCGTCGGAGTGCTCAACGCCGTCACCGGCGAGTTCAACTACGTCAATGCAGGGCATAATCCGCCGCTGCTCGCGCACGCCGACGGCACGCTGGAAAGGCTGGAATGCACCGGCCTGGTGCTGGGAATCATGGCGGCGGCCAAGTATCAGCAGGAGACCTGTTGCCTCGCGCCCGGCGATGTCGTGGTTCTCTTCAGCGACGGCGTCACCGAAGCCAGCCGCGCCGATGTGGATGAGGAATTCGGCGAGGAGCGCCTGGCGCAAACGCTGGCGGAACTGAGAAACAGCTCCGCGCAATCCATCATCGAGACCATCAATCAACGGGTCCAGGATTTCACGTCGGGAGCGCCGCCGGCCGATGACATTACGTTGGTGGTCGCGAAGCGGCTGCCCGGCTAGCCACAACCGCGAAATAGCTCTCGTTGCTGACTACTGACACTTCTCGTGCGTGAATACCCACCCGCCGTCCGTGCAGCGGAATCGTACGGCATGGTCCCAGCAAACAGCCCTGCCTTCGTCAACAGCTTTGTCTTTCCAACGGCAGCCCGGTTCCTCAGGACCCGGCTTCTCCGCAAGTAAGCGCACGAGACGCTCATGGACTCTCTCGGCTTGCCAGTCTGGTAGCCCCCAGAAATCCTCGTAGCGAAGCACACGCAGGCCCGGAAACAGAGATAGAAGCTCGTTATCGGCGAGCAGCCCGCCGTCGGGCCATACCTTGCGCGTGTCGCGATGGCGATCCTCAACGACCACCGCTCCACCCGGCTTCAATGCGCGGGCGACCTTTGGCGCGATCGCTCTTGTCGGTTCGTATGTCAAGACAATAAGATCCCATTGATTCTCACCGAAGTCGAACGCCTCGAATGTGGTTACGAGCGCGGTGATCTTGAGACCCAGACGTGCGGCATCCGCGCGAGCGGCGCGGACACCTTCATCCGCCGGATCGAAACCGGTTACGTCCCAACCGTGTCCAGCGAGATATATTGAGTTGCGGCCTTGCCCCATGCCGACGTCGAGCGCCTTGCCGGGCTTGCGATTCCGGGTTGTCTCTACTAAAAAGGCGTTCGGTTTCCGCGAGAATATGTCGCCTGCCTCCCCCCTATAGATCGCGTTGTATTCGCTGGCCTGCCCGCAGGCAAATCCGGAACAAAGGAGCGACAGAAAAGAGACGGCCGAGAGCACACGCATATTCGCACATTAGACGCTTTCGATCCGCACTTCCTTCCCGGTACTTCTCGTGCGACACCGTCTTCAGCGATAGGTCAGCAGCTCTTCATCCAGCAAGTGCGGATGATTGTTGAAGCTTGAGAGCGAGAACCGGTCCCGCGAGGAAAGGAACTCGGTGTAGCTGGCGTTGCGGGACGTCCAGCTCAGCTCCAGGGTCCGTTGCGGCGCCAGATCCAGGGCCAGGCGCGCCGTGGCCGCGATCACGCCACCAGATGTGAATACCGCGACCCGCCCGTTCTTATCCGCCCGCTCCCGGACCTCTGAGATTCCGCGCGCCACGCGCTCGCAGAAGTTCTTGAAGCTCTCCACTTCCGGGGCGTCCAATTCCGCATCCACCCACATGCGCGTGATGCGCTGGAACAGCTTGTCGTAGATCCGCACCGCCACGGCGCGCTCGGGGGCTTGTCGGAACTCGGCCTCGAGCGCCCGAACGTCTTCGTGCTTTTCCATGAGGCCGGGCAGGAAAGTGCGCATCACCTGGATACCCGGGTATTCATCCAGCGTCTCGAGCGTCTCCACGGCGGGCCATTCGAGACCGGCGTCACGATACACCTGGCCGACAATGTCGCCGGTTTCGCGATGACGGCAGGCCGGCCCGTAATAGACCTGATCGAAACGCGCGCCAGTGCTCACCCAATACTCGCCCAACCGGCAGGATTGCCGCTCTCCGCGCTCCGAGAGCTTGTCGTAATTGGGCTCGAGAAACGACGCCTGTCCGTGACGAATGAGTGTGATCAGGGCCATTTTAGGAGCCGATTTTATGTTTCTTGAGCCATTTGAAAATGCGCGGCCAGAGCGCGGACATCTGGTCCGGCGTGAAGCCGTGCTGGCCGCCTGGAATGGCTATCAGTTCCGCATCGGAGCGGGCTGATTTCAGAGCGTCGGCGAGCCTAGCGCTTTGGGCGAATGGAACCACCGGATCGGCGTCGCCATGAATCGCAAGAATGGGAGGCAGCCCTTTGCGCACGTAGGTGATCGGCGAAAGACGGCGCGCTAGTTCCATGCGGCCAGGCTGATCGGGAATCCAGGCCTGGGCCCAGGGGCGCGCATCGCCATCCAGCAGGTCGGCCACATCGGCGATGCCGTAGAAATCGATGATCGCGAAGATTTTCGTGACGGGTCCAAGATCGGCCGATGCGGGCAGCATGCCGACCATCAGAGCGAGATGGGCGCCCGCGGAATCACCCGCTACCAGGATATGATCGGCGTCAACTCTGTAGTCGACTGCGTGGTCATGAAACCATTTCGCGGCGTTCAATACATCTTTCAGCGCGGCCGGCGCCGGAGCGACCTTCGCCAATCGATATTCCACGTTGGCCACTACGAAATCGTGCTGGATAAACGGAATGCAAAATCGTTCCAGCACGCTTTCCTTGTCGCCTTGAATCCAGCCGCCGCCGTGAATGACGATCACACCCGGGCGGTCCTTCAGCGCGGGAGCGCGGGGTTGCAGAATGTCGAGCACGGTTTCGGCGTGATGATCGTAGTGAATGTTGGCTTCGATTTGATAATCCGCCGCTTGCAAAGGAGGGATGGAAATCAGGAGAACGAAAAAGACGAACTTACGCATTATAGAGAAAGCGAAGGCCGGAGACGCCCCAAACGCTCTCCGGCCTTCTTGGAATACTCAAAATTGAAATGGTTTGGTTATGACTTTTTCGGAGGAACGGCGCAACCACCCTTGCCTTTGCAGGAGTTCTTGCCCGCGCAACCGTTGTCGCCGGTTTTGCAGCCGCCCTGTCCCTTACAAGAGTTCTTGCCCTTGCAATCGTGCTTAGCGGCCTTAGTCTTTTTCGGCGGTGCGTCTTGTCCGAATAACGCGGAGCCTGCCACTAATCCCGCGGTCGCGGTTCCAAGAGCGATGGTAAATTTTCTGCGATTCATTAACTGCCTCCCTTGTGGTCTGAATCCTCGCTGAGCGATGCATCACTCTCAACGCGTTCCACCAAAGCTTAACCGCTTCCTGGCTAGGAATCAAGGGGGTCTTGGCTGTATGGTTAAAACTCCTTAACGTACTGCTTTTGTCGATACTTCCGACGCTTTCGGATACCATGAAAGCATGCTCAGGATGGCCTTTAGATTAGCCGCTTTCAGCTGTCTCGCCGCAAGTTTTCTGCTGGCGCGGGAATATGGCCCGGCCGTCGGGAGCAAGATGCCGGATTTCGAACTCCGCGATCAAGATGGCCAGGCGCATAATTTACAAAGCCTGCTGGGACCCAAGGGCGGGCTGATCCTGTTTTTCCGTTCAGCGGATTGGTGACCCTACTGCAAAGCCCAGCTCGTGGAGCTGGAACAGAGCCAGGACGAGTACCGGAAACGCGGCATAAAAGTGGCCGCCGTGAGTTACGACAGCGCCGCGGTGCTCAAGAATTTCGCCGAGCGCAAGGGAATCCATTTCCCGCTGCTCTCGGATTCCGACTCGCGCGTCATCCGAGAGTTGAATATCCTGAACGACACGGTCCCCAAGGACAATGCCTTCTTCGGCATTCCGTTTCCTGGCTCATTTCTGGTGGACGCCAAAGGGGTAATCGTCGCCAAATATTTCGAAGACGATTACCGTGAGCGCTACACGTCCGCCGATATTCTGGCGCATCAGTTCGGCGTGATTCCGGAATCGGCGAAGGCGGAGGTCACCGGCCGACAGCTTGCGCTGACGTCGTCCGCCAGCAATGCGATGGTGGCTCCGGGCCAACGGGTGGCTCTGGCATTGGATATCGATTTGAAGCCGAACATGCATGTGTACGCCCCCGGCGTCGACGGCTACATCGCGATTGACTGGAAGATGAAGCCCTCGGACGCCGATGCGGCCCAAGACGTAAAATTTCCGCCGTCCGAAAAGCTGTATCTCAAGGCCATCGACGAAACGGTGCCAGTATACCGCGGCCAATTCCATCTGACGCGCGAAATCATCATCGGACCGGAGGCCAAGCTTAAGCCGCTGATCGACGGAGACGGCAAGTTCACGGTGGAAGGCACGCTTCGTTACCAGGCCTGTGACGACCGGCTGTGCTACATTCCTCAGGAACTGCCGTTGAAATGGACCTTCCAGTACGAAGCCTTCGACCGGCAGCGCGCGCCGGCCGAGTTGCAGCGAAAAGCGCCTGGTCCGGGCGCGCAGCAATAGCATCCTGTCCAGGCAGGATGGAGAGACTTCGGACTCGGATGCGGCCCAACACATACGCGTGGTACGTCGTCGCAATACTCACGTTGTGTTACATGCTTTCGTTCATCGATCGGCAGATCCTCAGCCTGCTGGTGAGCCCGATCCAGCGGGATCTTGGCGTGAGCGACACACGCATGGGACTTCTGCAGGGCCTGGCGTTCGCGATCTTCTACGCGTTGGCCGGGCTTCCCATGGGACGCATCGTAGATACCCGCAATCGGCGCAACCTGGTGATGGCGGGGATCGCCGCCTGGAGCGTTTTCACGTCTGTCTGTAGCCTGGCGCGCAGCTTCCTGTCGCTCTTTGTGGCGCGCATGGGAGTGGGCGTGGGTGAAGCTACTTTAAATCCGGCTGCATTTTCGATCATCTCGGATTACTTTCCAGCGGAGCGGTTGGCCACCGCCACCAGTGTCTTCTATCTCGGCGCTCTGGTTGGTTCCGGCCTGGCGTTTGCGGTGGGGGGAAGCATTGTCGACGCGGTGACCAGGATCGGATCGGTCAGCTTGCCGGTGGTGGGATCGATAGCGTCCTGGAGGCTGACGTTTTTGGCCGTCGGCGCGCCCGGCCTCGTGCTGGCCGGTCTGATCGCGACGGTGCGGGAGCCGATACGCCGGAACATCCTCAAAACCGCGCGAGGCGGCATCTCCAAACCGGCCTTTCGGGAGATCGTTGCCCAGGTTCGACGGCGCTGGCAATCCGTGGCGGGCATTTCCTTCGGAATGGCCTGTCAAGCCATGTGCCTGTACGGATTCGTCGCCTGGACGCCCACCTTTTTCGCGCGCGTCCACGGCTGGAGCCCCGGCCAATCCGGCCGCGCGTTGGGCCTGATTACCATCGTTTTCGGCTGCGCGGGAATGCTGGCCGGAGGCGCGGTTTCGGACCGCTGGCGAAGCCAAGGAATTTATGACGCTCCGCTCCGGGTGGCGGCGCTGAGCGCCATTGGAGGCGGCGTACTGTTCGCGCTGGCATTCTCCATCGGCAACCTGGCCTGGACCCTGGCCTTGATCGGCCCCGCCCTGTTCTTCAATACCCTGCCCATGGGCGCATCCGCCGCCGCGCTTCAGCTGATCTTTCCCAATCAACTGCGCGGCCTTGTGTCGGCCATCTTTCTGCTGATCTTGAACTTGGGCGGGCTCAGCCTGGGTCCGCTACTGCCGGGTGTTTTCACCGATTATCTCTTCAGGAACCCGAACAGGATCGGCTGGTCCCTGGCCCTTAGCATTGAAATTGCGTCGGTCCTGATGCTGGCCATATTCCTGGCCTCCCGCCGGCCATATCGCAAACATTACCTGGAGCCTGATATTTCCCTACAGCCCGGACGGTATCCCGCCGATATCTAGAATCAGGAAATCGCATGGCGAACCCTGGTTCAGATGGATGGAACGTGGCGGCCATTCGCAGCACGAAAGGCATCTCGCTGGAAGCGATCGCCAGTGATACGAAACTGAAAATATCAACGCTGAAGGCCATTGAAACCGCCGATTTTGAAGCCCTGCCCGGCGGTATTTACAACATCAGCTACATCCGGCAATATGCGCGAGCCATCGGCGTGGATGAAGGCTCGCTGGTGGAGCTGTACCGCAAGAAGAGCACCATCAATCCCCAAAGCTTGGCGAGCTGAGTATAAAGTCGGCAATTTCACTGGCCGATCACTCCATCGAACACCTTAGTACACTACGTAATACAAGGAGCGTCGGATGTCCGCTGTCCCATCATCTGGAGTCGAATCGGCTACCGGAAAGGCTATCGGCCAAAATGTCTCCGTCAACGGACACATTCAGAGCCGCGAGGATTTGGTCATAGAGGGCCACGTGGAAGGGACCATCGAAATCCTCGAGCACAAGCTCACGGTGGCCGCCAGCGGCTCGCTACACGCCAACGTTACAGCGCGTGACGTGGACGTACGCGGCACATTGCAGGGCAAGGTGGAGGCCACGGACAAGGTTTATATCCGCAAGGGCGCCACGTTCGTCGGCGACATTCGTTCGGCCGGAATCGTCATCGAAGACGGCGGGTTCATCCAGGGAAATGTGGATCTGTCGCGCCAGCCCGCTCCCAAGCCGCAGGACCACGCTCGTCTGAACCTCGAAGTTGTAGCTTCCTAGACCTTTCTGTAGCGCTTCGGCGCGTGCTCCAATAGAGCGATGAGCAGGCTGAGCCGAAGAGTCTTTCTTGCCACGGCCGCTTCCGCAGTCGTGCGCGGCGCGAGCGCCCAGACATCGGAACTCCCGGCCGCGATTCGCGACCTGAAACCGATGACCGGCGGCATTCAACCCATTAGCGAGGAAGAGCGCCGCGCCCGCGTAGAGAAGGCGCGCCGGCTGATGCATGAGCGCGGGCTGGGCGCGGTGATCATGGAAAGCGGATCCAGCATGTTCTATTTCACGGGCACGCGTGGAAGCTCGGCCGGTCCCACCTTCGCGCTGGTGCTGCCCGCTCGCGGCGAGCCGGTCTGGATCGTGCCTTCCGGGGATGAAGCAGGAGCGCGGCGATCGATCCCGGCCCCCTCGGATGTTCGCACCTGGGCAGGCGACGGAGATGCATCGAAGAAGATCGCCGGAGCGCTGAAGGATCGCGGCGCGGCCACCGGCAAAATCGGTATCGAAGAGCGCGTGCATTTCGATGTGTTCGATGGCGTGCGCCAGGAGCTCCCGCATATCGAACTGGCGAGCGCCGATCCGGTGACGGCCGGATGCCGGATGATCAAGTCGCCGGCCGAGCTGGCACTGATGCAGCGCGCCAACGACATCACCATCGCGTGTTATCGCGCGACGCTCGGCAGCTTGCGCGAAGGTATGACCCAGAACGAGCTGAGCGCGAATATCTCGGCCGCGTACCAGGCTCTGGGCGTGACGGGCGACGCGATGGCGATTTTCGGCAAGTACACCGCCTTTCCGCACGGCAGCATCCAGCCCCAGCAGCTTCGGGAAGGCGACCTGGTGCTGATGGATGACGGCTGCAGCGTGGAAGGCTATCAGTCCGACATTACGCGAACCGTGATCTTTGGCAAACCGACGGCGCGCCAGCGCGAGATCTGGCATCTGGAGCGCGAAGCCCAGGACGCCGCGCTGGCAGCGGCTCAACCGGGCGCGACCTGCGAGTCGGTGGACGCGGCCGCGCGCCAGGTGATCACCAAGTACGGGTTCGGGCCCGGGTACAAAGTGCCGGGGCTGCCGCATCGCACCGGCCACGGCATCGGCCTGGATATCCACGAATGGACCTACCTGGTGCGCGGCAACAAAACGCGGCTCGAGCCGGGCATGTGTTTCAGCGACGAACCCACCATCGCCATCTACGGCGAGTTCGGCGTGCGCTTGGAAGATTGCATGTACATCACCGAGAGCGGTCCGCGTATGTTCACCAAGCAGAGTCCGGCTATCGATCAGCCGTTTGGATGAGAAATGCAACAGACTAACGAAACGCGGGCGCGGATCGCGAAGCTTCAGGAAGCCATGCAGGAGTTCGGGCTGGAAGCGGTGGTGCTGGAGCCCGGCCCGGCCATGCAATATTTGACGGGTGTCCGATGGGGGCGAAGCGAGCGAACGTTCGTGGTGGTGATTCCGGCGAAGGGCGAGCCAATCTGGGTACTCCCGGGTTTCGAGGAGATGCGTGCGAAGGAATTGATCCACATCGGCGACGTTCGAACCTGGCAGGAGGACGAGAGCCCGTACCAGCGCATCGCCGACGCGTTGAAGGACCGCGGCGTGGTGTCGGGCCGTGTTGGGATGGATTCGACGGCGCGGTTTTTCGTGTTCGACGGAATCCGAAAGCTGACGCCGGGCGTGAGTTTAGTGAGCGCCCAGCAAGCGCTGAAGGCAGCGGGGGCGGCGCGGAGATAGCTAGCGTATAGCGGGTAATTTCGATACTCGGAGAGCGGCTCTATCGTTATTGCGTTCCACCCGCCCCGGTGGCCTCATGCGCCGGGCGCGGGTTCGGATTGTTGTAGTTCGGATACGCCGGACGATGCGGCGTCGGCGCAGGATTCTTCTCCATCTGCTCGAGCGCGATCGACACCGCGCGCTCCAGTTGCGGATCGTGGCCTTCGTGCACCGCTTTGGGATCCAGCTCCACTTCGACATCCGGCGGCACGCCGTGGTTTTCCACATCCCATTGGCCGGCCGGACTGAAGAATCCGAAGCTGGGCGCGGTCACGTTGCCGCCATCCATCAGAATCGGATAGCCACCCACACCGATCAGGCCGCCCCAGGTCCGTTTGCCGATCAGCGTTCCAGTCTTAGAGTAATGGAACATCCATGGCATCAGGTCGCCTCCGGATCCCGCCATTTCATTGATGATCATTACTTTCGGCCCGAAGATGGCCGCTGCGGGCGTGCGATAAATCGCGCCGTAGCGAGGGCTCCACCAGGCCAGCAACTGCCGGTTCAGCACGTCGATCACGTAATCCGCCGCCTGCCCGCCGGCATTGTAGCGCTCATCCAGCACCACGCCCTGCTTGTCCACCTGCGCGAAATAGTAACGGGTGAAACTGTTCAACCCGTCGATCCCCGTGTCAGGCATGTAGACATACGCCAACTTCCCGCCGCTCAGTTTATCCACTTTGTGCCGGTTCTCTTCGATCCACGCCGACCGCCGCAGCAGCAGTTCGTTCGCCACCGGCATGACAGTGATCTCGCGGGAATTCGCGCCGGATGGATCCGCGCCCACGCGCAGCGCCACGCGCTTCCCGGCGGTCTCTTGGAGCAGGCGCGAAACGTCGTCCGTGCCCTTCAGATCCGCGCCGTTCACGGCCAGCAGGTAATCGCCTTCAGACACCTGCACGCCGGGCTGCGCGAGCGGGGCGCGCAACTGCGGGTTCCAGCTTTCGCCGCTGTAGATGGTCTGGATTCGATAGCGGCCATTCACGATCTCGTAGTCGGCGCCCAGCAGGCCCACCGGAACGAACTTAGCATCCGGCATATTTCCTCCGCTGCCGCGCAAATGGCCAGATGTGATATCGCTGAGCATGGTGTGAAACAGATAGTTCAGATCGGACCGCGACGAGATCCCGTCCAGATACTTTTCGTATTCCTTCTCGGCATCCGCGACGTTGAGGCCGTGCAAATTCGGATCGTAGAAATAACTGCGCTCGATTCTCCAGACCTCGTGATACATCTGTTTCCATTCGGCTGTGGGATCAACGTTCACTTCCACGTCGGCCAGCCGCACGGCGCCTTCGCCGGCTTTGTAAGGCGCGGATGCGGACGCTATCACATATTGCGGCAGCTCCGGCGGGGCGTTGGGATCTCCGGGCTGGTCCGTCTCGCGGCGTCGCACCAGACGCAGCAGCATCTTCTCGCCGTTGGCAGAAAGGTCAAAAGAAGCGATATGGTCCGCCAGGTGCTCCAGCTTGCGGGTTTTGAGATCGAACTTGGAGATCGTTTCTCCGAATGCGCCGGCTCCGCGTCCGGAGCGTTCCGACGCGGTCAGGTAGATCACTCCCGTTTTGCCCGCTTCGAGGTCATCAAAGGAGCGGGCCGGAATGGGCAGTGCGACGGTGCGCTCGATCAGCTTGTCGAAATCGATGCGCACCGGATGGGGAGCGGCATCGGCGTCCTTATTGGCTTCCCCCGGCTTCGATTCACTGGTCTTCGCTTCGCTGGGTTTTTCTTCGTCGCTCTCGGGAGCGAGCGGCGACGCGACACCATTCGCGAGCACCGTCAGGTACACGCTGCGCGTGACGTCGTGCTCGTCGCTGGTCATGTCGAGACCGCTCGAAGTGGGCCCGTAGTTGGTGCTGGCCGTGAAGTAGAGATACTTTCCGTCCTTGTCGAAGGCCGGGTAGCGCGCATCGCTCATTCCATCGGTTACCTGGGTGCTTTTTCCGTTCGAGACCGAATAGATCGAGATCACGTGCAGACGATTGGGCAGGTATTTCACGAAGGTCAGCCATTGAGAATCGGGCGACCAAGCCAGATCACGGCTGATGTCGCCGAAGTAGTCCGTGTCCACCTTGGTCAGCTTGCCGGATGCTACTTCAACGTCCCAAACGTTCATTTGGTTGTCATTGAAAGCGATGTGCTGGCTGTCGGGCGACCAGCGGGGTTCGAAATAGTAGGCCGATTTTCCCGCGAGCGCGATCTTGCGCGTCTCGCCTTCGCCGTTCTGCGATTGGATGTGCAACGCATATTCGCCGGATTCATCGGAAAAGTAGGCGATGGAGCGTCCATCCGGCGACCACGCGGGCGTGCGTTCCATCACCCCCTTCGTATTCGTCAAGTCTCGTATATCGCCCTTTTCGGCCGGCGCGGTCAGGATTTCTCCGTGGGCTTCAAACACCATGCGGACGCCGCTGGGAGAAATTCGGGCGTTGTGAATTTCACGCGCGACGTTCTGGAAGTGCGGGCGGACCTCCGGCAAGTCGGCCGTGATCTCGATAGGAATATGGTTGCTCTTGCCGCCCGCGAGATCGTAGATATAAATCTGTCCGAACTGTTCGTATACAATTCCGCCGGGCCCCGCGCTGGCGGAGCTGATGTCCTTGCCGGTGTTCTTAATCAGTTCGGTAACGGTCTTGCTTTTCGGATCGTAGCGGAACAACGTCATGGGACCGTTGCGATCCGACAGGAAATAAATCTTGTCGCCCACCCACATGGGAGCGATGTCGTTCGAATCCTTGCGAGGAATTTTTTCCGTGCTCAAGTCCGCCAGATTCACCAGCCATAAATAGCTGGCTTCGCCGCCGCGATAGCGTCTCCAGGCCACGTAATTAGTGAGGCCGGTGGCAAATTGGCCGCCATCCACGGGCGCATAGACCATGCGCTGCCCGTCAGGCGAGTAAGCGCCGAAAGTGGCCATCGGAAGCGGCAGGACATCCGGCAGGCCGCCTTCGGGCGAGACGGTGTAGAGCTGGTTGTAGCGCGAGTAGCTGAGGCGCGTGGATCGAAACACGATGCGACGGCCGTCCGGAGTCCAGCCCACCACTCGGTCGGCGGAGGGATGGTAGGTGACGCGCTTGGGTACGCCGCCCGCGACGGGCATGCTGAACACGTCCACGTTGCCGTCGTATTCGCCGGTGAACGCGATGGTCTCGCCATCGGGTGAAATGGCCGGTTCGGTCTCGATCCCGACTCCCGAGGTCAACCGGACCGCCTGGCCGCCCTGGCGGCTGACTTTCCACAGATCGCCAGCGTAAGAGAACACAATTTCGGTTTTATTCATGGCCGGCTTCTGTAATAACCGTGGACTATCGGCGGCAGCGAGGACAATTGGAGCGCATAAGCACACACTAGCAACCAGAGCAAGATGCTTCATCGAATCCACCTCTGGAGCCAGTGTAGCGAATACCAATCGGCGCGGGAACAGTCCGGCACACCTGCCGCTGCGCCACGTATATTGGTTCTGATGGGTTCCGAGGAAAAGTTCCAACTTCAGCCTACGCTCGATGAACCGCTTTGCAACCGGTACCGGGAAGAGTTTCCGGTCACCGAGCGGTTGGTTTATCTGAACCACGCGGCGGTGGCGCCGCTTCCGAAACGCAGCACCGCGGCGATGCAGCGTTTCGCGCAGGACGCCCAGGATTTCGGCTCGCTGCACTATGACCAGTGGCTAGACACTTACGAAGCCATCCGGGTTCTGACGGCCAGATTAATCGGAGCCAAGCGCGGCGAAATCGCGCTCGTGAAGAACACGTCGGAAGGAATCGCGACGGTCGCGATGGGGCTGGACTGGCGGCCCGGCGACCGCATCATCGCGTTTCGCGAGGAGTTCCCGGCCAACTTTTATCCCTGGAAACGCCTGGAAGCGCAACGCTGCTACGTCGAGTGGCTGTCGATCCATGATTCCATCGATACCATCGACCGGGCGTGCCAAGGAGCCAAGCTTCTTTCAGTCAGTTTCGTCCAGTACCTGAGCGGCCTGCGCTTGGACATGAACTTGATCGGGCAGATCTGCCGGTCCCACAACTGTTTCTTCCTGGTGGACGCGATCCAAGGTCTGGGAGCGTTTCCATTGGATGTCGAGGCCGCGCACATCGACGCGCTGGCCGCCGATGGCCACAAATGGATGCTGGGACCGGAAGGCTGCGGCATTCTATACGTCCGCAAAGAACGGCAAGACTCGATTTACCCGCGAGAATTCGGTTGGACCAATGTTGCCGGATACAACGATTACGCGTCCCGGGACATGGCTTTGCGCCCGGACGCGGGCCGCTACGAATGCGGGACTTTGAATACGGTGGGCTGTTTCGGATTGCGTGCGTCGCTGGAACTGCTGCTCGAAATCGGCGTCGAACGCATCGGTCCGGCGGTGCAGGCTCTCGCGGATCAGTTGGCCGAAGGCGCGCGCCGCAAGGGCTACGCGGTGCTCGGGGAACGGACTCCGGAGAACGGGTCCGGGATCGTGTCAATTCACAAATCGGAACTGGACAGCCGCAAGCTCACCAGGGATCTCAAGGAGCACGGGATCATCGTGGCGCCGCGGCAAGGCTGGGTGCGGTTCTCGCCGCATTTCTACATCAGTCCCGAGGATATCGAGCGGGCGGTGGAAGCTTTGCCCTGAGGTGAGGCGCTCGTTTAGGTATCGAGACCGAGCGGCTTCTTCGGCACCTCGTCGCGCATTTTACGCAATTTGCGATCCAGCCGCGGCATCACTAGCAAGAGCAGAACGAAGAATATCGTCGCACCCAGCGCAACCGACCAGCCGAACAAATGCCGCGACGCCCGGAAACTCCTCAGCCACAGGAGAGCCAACAATAATACGCACGCTAAGATACGGAACAAGCGCCGCGTCGACATCGAACATCCAATATCATACCCGCCGGCCTAGGCGTAAGGGAGAGCTTACACGATGAACCATGCTCTCAATATCAACACATCAGGAGGCAGGTGGGCTCGCCGCGATGACCAGACTCTAGGCAGTCTACCTGCGCGGGAACTGCTGATCCAGGGCCAGGTTCAGCTTCAACACGTTAACGCGCGTCTCGCCGAGCAGGCCCAGGTCGGGTAGTTGCGTGTGTTCCGCGACCAATTGCCTCAACTGGTCCACGGAGATCCGGCGGGCTCTCGCGACGCGCGCCACTTGCGCTTCCGCTGAATCCGGACTGATGTCGGGATCCAGGCCGCTGGCCGAGGCCGTCAGCAAGTCCGCCGGTATAGGCCCGTGATAGTCGGGGTTGTCTTTGTGGAATTTTTCGACCGACGCCTTTACGCGGTCGATCAGCTTCTGATTTGTCGGGCCATAGTTCGACGCGCCCGAATTAGCCGCATCATATCCATCGTTGCCCGCCGCCGACGGACGGGGCTGAAAGTACTCGGCCTTGGTAAAGTTTTGCCCGATCAGCTCGGAGCCCACAACTTTGCCTCCGGACGTGATCAAACTTCCGTTGGCCTGGTGCGGAAAGACAACCTGGCAGATGCCCGTGATCGCCAGCGGATAAACGATGCCGAGCAAGACGGTTAGAAAAAGATTAATTCGCAGCGCCGGTAATATTTGTGGCCACATATGTTTAGCTCCTACGCCAAATGAAACAGGACCAGCAGTTGATCGATGGCCCAAATGCCTGGAAACGGAACCAGGATGCCGCCGATGCCCCAAATCAGGAGATTCCGCCTCAGCAAAGCGGCAGCGCCCAGCGGGCGGTACTTCACGCCGCGCAGGGCGAGCGGAACCAGCGCGATGATAATCAGCGCGTTGAAAATCACCGCCGCCAGCACGGCGCTTTGCGGCGTATGCAGATGCATGATGTTAAGCTGCGCCAGCGCCGGATAGGTGGTCATGAACATGGCCGGGATGATGGCGAAATACTTCGCCACGTCATTCGCGATGGAGAAAGTGGTCAGCGCGCCGCGCGTGATCAGCAATTGCTTGCCGATCGCCACCACCTCAATGAGCTTGGTTGGATTGCTGTCGAGGTCCACCATGTTGCCGGCTTCCTTGGCGGCCATGGTGCCGGTGTTCATCGCCAGGCCGACGTCGGCTTGCGCCAGCGCGGGGGCATCGTTGGTGCCGTCACCGGTCATCGCCACCAGGCGGCCTGCGGCCTGTTCCTTCTTGATGTATTCGAGCTTGTCCTTGGGCGTCGCTTGCGCGAGAAAATCGTCCACGCCCGCTTCGGCGGCGATCGCGGCGGCCGTTAACGGGTTGTCGCCCGTGATCATGATGCTGCGGATGCCCATGCGGCGGAGCTGCGCGATCCGCTCCTTCATTCCGCCCTTCACGATGTCCTTCAGATGGATCACACCGAGCAGCCGCTTTCCATCGGCCACGGCCAGCGGCGTGCCGCCATTGCGCGAAATGCGATCGCTCATTTCCTGAATGTACGGCGGGACGTCGCCGCCTAGTTCGGCCACGAATCGGCAGATCGATTCGGTGGCGCCCTTGCGCAGATGGCGGCCGGCGAAATCCACGCCGCTCATGCGCGTGTAAGCGGAAAAAGGAATGAAGGTAGCTTCGTCTTCCGGAATGTGGCGCCCGCGCAGGCCGTACTTCTCCTTGGCGAGCACCACGATGGACCGGCCTTCGGGGGTTTCGTCGGCCAGGCTGGATAGCTGCGCGGCGTCGGCCAGCTCTTCCTCGCTGACGCCCGTGATGGTCAGGAATTCCACGGCCTGGCGATTGCCCAGCGTGATGGTGCCGGTCTTATCGAGCAGCAGGGAGTTCACATCTCCGGCCGCTTCCACGGCTTTGCCGCTCATAGCCAGCACGTTGTGCTGCATGACGCGGTCCATGCCGGCGATCCCGATGGCGGACAACAAACCGCCGATGGTGGTTGGAATCAGGCAAACCAGCAGAGAAACCAGCACCGCGACGCTCGGCACGGATCCGGCGCCCGCCTGCGCGACGCTGTACACGGCGTAGGGCTGCAAGGTAACCACTGCCAGCAGGAAGATCAGCGTCAAACCGGCGATCAGAATGTTGAGGGCGATCTCGTTGGGGGTCTTTTGCCGCTCCGCGCCTTCCACCAGCGCGATCATGCGATCGAGAAACGTCTCGCCGGGATTGGACGTAATCTTGATTTTGATCTGATCGGAGAGCACTCTGGTGCCGCCGGTAACGGCGCTCCGGTCGCCGCCGGATTCGCGGATTACCGGCGCGCTTTCACCGGTGATCACGGATTCATCCACGGTCGCGATGCCATCGATCACTTCACCGTCGCCCGGAATCAGATCGCCCGCATCGCAGATGACCACATCACCCGATCGCAAGGCCGAACCGGGAACCTCCTCGATCTTGTCGGAAGATGTCAGGCGCTTCGCCAGTACGTCTGTCTTGGTCTTTCGAAGGCTGTCGGCCTGAGCCTTGCCGCGGGCTTCCGCCATGGCCTCGGCGAAATTCGCGAACAGGACAGTGAACCACAGCCACAGCGCGATCTGAATGCCGAAACCGGTGTTGTGTGCGCCGGCGACCAGATCGCGAATGACAAAGCCGGTAGTGAGCGCCGCGCCGACTTCCACCACGAACATCACCGGATTCTTCATCAGCGATATGGGGTTCAGCTTCCCGAAGGACTCGTGGGTGGCGCGCCGAACGATCTCGGGATCGAAAAGCGGGCGGGCCCGCGCCAGCTTCTTGGGAAGCAGCGAGGTGGGATCTTCCGCCGGCGTGTTCGGGGCGGTTTGGATGGGCGTTGTCAACGTAGACATGATTAACTCCAGAGCGGCGCAAGTATCGAGGAGAAGAGCTTGCCGCCATGCATCAGATAGTGCTCCACCACCGGACCTAGAGAAACCGCCGGAAAGAAAGTCAGCACGGCGATGATGACCACGGTGCCGACCAGCAGACCCACGAACAGCGGCCCGTGCGTCGGGAACGTGCCGCTGGTAATGGGCACCTTCTTCTTAGCCGCGAGGCTCCCGGCCGCCGCCAGGATCGGAATCAGGAACAGAAATCGGCCGATCAGCATGGCCAATCCCATGGTGAAGTTGTACCAGGGCGTATTCGTGTTGATCCCTCCGAAGGCGCTTCCGTTGTTGCCGGTGGCGCTGGTGTAGGCGTACAGAACTTCGCTCAGGCCATGCGGGCCGCTATTATTAGTGTTAGCCGTGGCCGCTCCGGGCGGATTCCAATATCCCTTGGGAGTGAAACTAGCTTGCGAGCTGACGGCGCTAAACAAGAGAATGCAGGCCGAAGTCGCGATAATCGCGAGCATCGCCATCTTGACTTCCTTCTGTTCGATCTTCTTACCGAGATATTCCGGCGTCCGGCCCACCATCAAGCCCGCGATGAACACCGCGATAATGCAGTAAATCAAAATGCCATAGAGTCCCGCGCCGACGCCGCCGAAGATCACGTTGTCGGTCATCATGTTGAACAGCGGCACCAGGCCCCCGATAGGCAGGAAGCTGTCGTGCATCGAGTTCACCGCGCCGCAACTGGCATCGGTGGTTACGGTGGCGAACAAAGTAGAGTTAACGATGCCGAACCGGACCTCCTTGCCTTCCATGTTGCCGCCCGACTGGCCGGAAGTGGCGTTGGTCTCGAGCCCCAGCTTCGCGAGAATGGGATTTCCGGCCTGCTCGAATCCGTAGCAGACAAACACGCCGATCAGAAACATCACCGTAAACGCGGCAAAGATCGCCCAGCCCTGGCGCGTATCTCCAACCATGCTTCCGAAAGTGTAGGTCAGCGCCGCGGCAATGGTCAGCAGCAGGAACATCTCGACGAAATTAGTCAGCGGCGAGGGATTTTCGAAGGGATGAGAGGAGTTGGCGCCGAAGAATCCTCCGCCGTTGGTGCCCAGCATCTTGATCGCTTCCTGCGAAGCCACCGGCCCCTGCGCGATGGTCTGCTTGGCGCCTTCCACAGTGGTCACGACGGTGTAGGGCTTCAGATTCTGAATTACGCCCTGCGAGCACAGGAACAAAGCCGCCACGATCGAAATCGGGAGCAATACGTATAAGATTGCGCGCGTGACGTCCACCCAGAAATTCCCAAGGGTCTTGGCTTCATGCCGCGCGAAGCCTCGGACTACCGCAATCGCGATCGCCATGCCCGCCGCGGCCGAAACGAAGTTCTGCACCGTCAGCGCCGCCATCTGGACAAAGTAACTCAACGTGGATTCGCCGCTATAGGACTGCCAGTTGGTGTTGGTCAAAAAGCTTGCGGCGGTATTGAAGGCCAGGTCGGGCGTTACGTTGGGCGTCCCGAAATTCTGAGGATTAAAGGGCAAATAGCCCTGCGCGCGTTGTATAAGGTACACCAGCAGAAAACCGAAAAAGCTGAAGCTCAACAGCGAAGCAGCGTAGCTGGTCCAGCGCTGCTCCACGTCTTCCCGGACGCCGGCCGCTTTATAAGTCAGCACTTCCAGCCAGCGCAGCAGCGGATGCATGAAGGTGCGCTGTCCTTCGAACACACGAGCCATGTAAGCTCCCAATGGCTTGGTGAACAGCAGGATTACGCCAAAGAAAACAGCGATCTGTAAAACTCCCGCGCTAGTCATGGGATCCTTTCAAAACTTCTCCGGACGCAGCAGCGCGTACACCAGGTAAACGAACAGTCCCAGCGATGCAATTCCAGCAATGATATAGTCCATCAGTTTCTCCTACAATTTGTCGCAGGCCTTGGTGAAGGCCCAACAAATGAGCAAGAAGGCACAGCCCACCGCGACATAAAACGCGTCCAGCATAGATCTATTTTCCTTCCGTGACGATCACTTCGTGACCCGCGCGCCTCAAGTTGCGCGCCAGCCGTTGATCCGGGCTCAGCCACCAGCGCGTGCGCGCTCCGACCACAACCAGCGAGTGCGGCGGCAGCACGGCCAGCACTGTATCCAGCCTATCGCGACACAGATACAAACGCACGCTGGTCTCGATGGAGCATTGACCTGCGATCACGCGGAATAGCCGCTCATCGAAGCTTGTCGGGACCGGAGAATCTGTCAACGGCAGCGGGTACGGCACTACTCGGGGCACAACCAGGGTGATGCGAGCGTTCAACTGACTGGCCAGAGCGCCGGCCTTTTTCAACGCCGCGAGCGTCGATTTGACCGCCGTAAAAACTACCGCGATGTTCATGGCCACCTCCGCCTCGCTGGAGACGGGCGCGGCCGGCGTGAATTGCCTCTCGATCCCGAACGGCGTTAGGCTCGGTGACATTTCGGTATGCGCTCCTATAATCGAGCGTATGCTGGTGAGCCTAAGGAAGTCATTGATAAGGCATGAGGAATTCGTAAACATGCGCATCTGCGTTTAAACTGAAACAGATACAACCGTGACTCGACGTCTCCGATTATTGGTCCGCCACGTGACGTACAGCTTGCGCGGCGGCTTTCTGGTTCGCCCGCTGACTATCGCCGTGACGCTCGGCTGCGCCGGCGCCTTGCTGTCGTGGGCGGAAGAGGCTTATCCCTGGGTGAGCCGCTTTGTGCCGCACGCGCTCTTCCCCTCCCATTCAGATCCACAGGTAGCGCAAGTGATTCTCGCGGGGATTGCCGCGTCCATCATGACGGTGGTCTCGATCGTTTTCGCGATCCTGCTGATGACCTTGACGCTGGCTTCCATGCAGTTCTCGCCGCGCATCATCATCAGCTTCGCCAAGGATCGGGTGACGCAGTGGACGCTCGGAATATTCCTGGGAACATTTTGCTATTGCATGGCCGCGCTGCCGACTGCACGTTCACTGCCGCGCCCGTTCGCGCCCGTCGCCACGGTGATGGGCGCGATGGTTCTCGCGCTGGCCTGCGTGGCCTGGCTATTGTTTTTCATTCATCACATTTCTCAAGCCATCAGCGTCAGCAATATTGTGGACCGCATTGCTTCCGAAACCGAAGCGATCATCAACGACATGATGCCGGATCCCCATCGGCAGCACAGCCTCACCGCGCCCGACCTCGATCAACCCGCCACCTGGGAGACGCCGGTTCTGAGCCTTGTTTCGGGATACATTCGCTACGTCGATACCCGGCATTTGGTGGAACTGGCCAAGACCTACCACGTCAAGCTCCACGTGGTCAGGCGCGTAGGTCACTTCGTTCCGGAGGACACTCCGATTCTGATGGCGTACAAAGGCGAGCGGCTGTCCCAGGATGGTATCGACGACCTGCGGCACGCTTTCGACATCGGTCCGTCCAGAACGTTGCAGCAGGATGTCGAATTCGGGGTATTACAGATCGTGGATATCGCGCTCAAGGCTATCTCACCAGCCGTTAACGATCCGAGTACCGGCGTGAGCTCGGTGGATCAATTGAGCCGCATTCTGATTCGATTCGCCTCGCGGGACCTGCCGGAGTGCCTGCTTTACGATCCACCCGGCGTCCTGCGCGTCAGCATTCAGTGGATCGATTTCGAACGGCTGCTGACGTCGGCGTTCGAGCAGATCCGGCTCTATTCGCAATCCGACATCGCCGTCAGTCTGCGGATGCTGCGCGCTCTGGGCGACATCGCGTCCACCACTACGGATCCGAACTACCATCGGGCGTTGCAGGCCATGGGACGCCGCATCGTGGACGGCTGCGCCGCCAAGCTGAACGAGGAGGATCTCCGGCCTATGCGGCTCCGCCAGGCCGTGCTCGAGAAACTCGCGAGCTCGGTGGCGAATGAAGTCACTGAGCGCTAGCGGGCTCCGGCATTTCGAATCGATATCCCACCCAGGCCTCGGTAACCAGGTAGCGCGGATGCGCGGGATCAGGCTCGATTTTTTTGCGAAGCCGGTTTATGAATACGCGCAAATACTCAACTTCATTCCCGTAATCCGGCCCCCACACCGCGTTCAGGAGCCGGCGGTGCGGGATCGGAACGTTCGGATTCGCCATCAGGAAGCGAAGCAAATCGAATTCCTTGGGCGTGAGCCGAACCTGATTTCCGGCCGTGATCACGCGGCGCGTGGCCAGATTGATTTCGAGGCCGCCCAGCCGCACGGATTCGCCGCCTTCGCCTGCCGCGCCCGGAAGCCGGCGCAGCGCCGCCCGGATGCGCGCCAGCAATTCCCGGGTACTGAAAGGCTTGGTTATATAGTCGTCCGCGCCGGCGTCGAGCGCCGCCACTTTGTCCTGTTCCGTGTCGCGGACCGTGAGCATAATGATGGCTGCCTCGGACCCGGATCGGGTGGACCGGCAGGTCGCCAGGCCGCCCATACCCGGCATATTCATGTCCAGAAGGATCAAATCGAAGCGGTTTTCGCGGATCGCCTCCAGCGCTTCTTCGCCGCTGCGCGCGTCCTGCACCTCGTAGTCCTCAGCCGCCAGCGTGGCGCGTAACACGCGACGGATCTGCGGCGCATCGTCAACTACAAGAATACGGCCTGCACTCATGGAGGCTACCTTGCCACCCTGAGTCTAGATCGCCATGCGTAAGGAAGTCATAAAAGGCGCGTCAGGATTCCGTAAGGACGGCGAAATGGCAGTGCGAGACAATAACACCAAGCTCCATGCGATGGTTCCGCCTGCTCTTGATTGTCGTCGCTCTCGCGGTGGTGGTCTATGCGGGCGACTATCTCTCCGTCCGCCTTCAGATTCCGAATGGCCGCGCGCAGTTCGGAACTGTCCAGGTGCAGCGCTATTACTCGGTGAAACTTAAGAATCAACGCACGGAGCTGATGTTCCAGCCGCCCCAGTCGCAATCCTGCTCGCATTCGTTGTTTCCCCAGCTCGGAGCCAGCCCGTGCTGGTACGTGGAGCGGCACACCACCCAAAAGATCGACGAATAAGGCTTGTTATCAGTCTGATATGATAAGCGCATCATGCGCCAAACCAGTTTGCCGCGAACCCTGCTGCTGCTCGTCACCGCTGCCGGCCTTGCCGCCGGCCAGCAAATCGTTCAATTCAAGGATCATGTTATTGAAGCCAATGAAAAGGGCGGTTATGCCGTCATTGTCGCGGACGTCAATAAAGACGGGAAGCCCGACGTCATCGGCATCAGCCAGATGATTCCCGACCTGACCTGGTACGAGAATCCATCCTGGCAGCCGCACGTGATGGTCAAGGATATGCCGGGCCAAGTCAATATAGCGGCCTACGACATCGACGGCGACGGCATCCCGGAGTTCGCGGTTGAAAGCGGGTTCGCCATGCAGCAGGCCAAGAGCCCGGGATTGGTGTGGCTGGTTTCGCACGTGGGCGATCCGCGGGACCCCTGGAAGGCCGACAAAGTGGACGCCTTTCCCACCTCTCATCACATCGCTTGGGCGGATATCGACGGCAGCGGCAAGAAGGTGCTGATCAACGCGCCGCTGGTGGGCGAAACCAACGCCGGACCGAAGTTCGAAGGCAAGACGCCGTTATTCTTCTATCGGGTTCCGAAGGATTGGTCGGGTCCCTGGAAGCGCGAGACCATTACGAATGATCTCGAGGGCATCACGCATCGAATTCGAGTGGTGAACTGGAGCGGCAAAGGCAAGCAGGAACAGCTGCTGGTGGCGAGCTTCGAGGGCGTCCTGATGTATTCCGCTTCAGGAAAAGGCGACAAGTTGAAGTGGGACCGCAAGGTTATTGTGAAGGGTCACGATACCGAAGAGGCGCCGCGCCTGGGCACCAGCGATGTTAAGATCGGCCACCTGGGCAAGCATCGTATGCTGGCGACGGTGGAGCCTTGGCACGGCAACGAAGTAGTGGTCTACACCGAAGACGGAAAGGGCGGCTGGACGCGCCACGTCATTTATGACGCTCTGACGGAAGGCCACGAAGTCTGCGTGGGCGATTTTAACGGGGACGGCCGGGATGAAATCGTGGCGGGCGATCGGGCCCGGGGGAAGGTCGCAAGCTCGCACATTTTCTATTCCACGGATGACACTGGTACCCAGTGGCGTCACGAGGAACTGGACCATATGGCCATGTCCGCCTCCGGATGCCAGGTCGCCGATATGAATGGCGACGGGCGGCCCGACATCGTGATGATCGGCGGCGCGACGCACAATATCAAGTGGTACGAGAATCTGGGATCCGCGAGCACTACGACGGCGCAGGTTGCCAAGGACGCCAAGACCCGGTAAGTTTTCGTTATTCTAGCGATCAGTGCATACCAGAAGAGTCGTCATATTTGGAAGCCGGGGCCAGCTCGGCGTGGAGTTGGTGCGCGAATTCTCCGGGCGAGGCTACGAAGTCATCGGGTTCGATCGATCCGGCGTGGATATCGGAGACCCGGCGAAAGTGGAGCGAACGCTGGCCCAGGCCGATCCGGCCGTGGTGATTAACTCGGCTGCTTACAATCAGGTAGACGTCGCCGAAAACGAACCACTGCCTGCCTTTGTCGCCAATGGCCTGGGCGTCCGCAATCTGGCGATGGCCTGCCGGCAGCTGGACGCGCTTTTCGTTCATTTTTCGACGGACTACGTCTTCGATGGAACAGCCGGCCGAGCTTACACGGAAGAGGACGAGCCGCATCCGCTAGGGGCTTACGCGGTTTCGAAGCTGGCCGGCGAGCTCTACGCGCGCGCCTACCTCGAGAAGCCGCTCATAATCCGAACCTGCGGGGTATTCGGCCCCGGCGGCCTTCAGACCGCGCGCGGCAATTTCATCGAGACCATGCTGCGTCTGGCGGCTGGCAAACGCTCCATCCGCGTGGTTGAGGATCACGTCGCATCGCCCACCTACGCGCCCTTGCTCGCCGAGCGCACGGCCCAGCTGGTGGAACGCAAACAGTCAGGCTTGTTTCATGTCGGTGGCGGAACGGCCATATCCTGGTTCGATTTCGCGGCCATGATTTTTCGCGTGGCCGGTCTAAAACCGGAGCTGCAACGGACCAGCGATAAAGAATACCGCACCGCCGCGCGCCGTCCGAAGTTCTCCGCCCTATCCAACGCCAAGATGGAACGCGCCGGGCTGAACCCCATGCCGCCGCTCGAAAAGGCCGTGGAAATGTATCTGCAGGCCCGCGGAAAACATTTCGACGATAAGTAGCGCTCTACTTCGCCGCCGTGGTGTGATGCGACGCGGGGCGATGTTTGAACTTCAGCAGGTAATTCTCGGGGAACATGTCGTCGCGCCGCTCCACCAGTTCAAAACCGGCGTTCAGAAACTCATCGGTGAAGGTGCCTTCACCCGCCCGAACCATCTTTAGGATATAGTCGCGTGAAACGCCGTCGATCCGCTTAAAATCGATCAGCATCAGCATCCCGTCCGGCCGGATAGCCTTGTTGATTTCCGCCAGCATGTCGGCGGGATACTCGAAGTGGTGATAGGAATCGATGATGCAGACCACGTCCACCGAATTCGGCGCCAGCTTCGGGGACTTCGGGTCGCCCAGGACGGCTTTGAGGTTCGAGATCTTCTCCTCCGCGGCGGTTTTCGTAATGTGGTCGATCATGTTCTTCGATATGTCGACCGCGTAGACCGTTCCGCCGGGCCCAACCCGCTGCGCGATCAGCCGCGAGATCAGGCCGCTGCCGGCGCCGATGTCCGCGACGTCCATTCCCGGTTTCAGGCCCATCTCGTCCAGGATCTGGAAGCGCTTGTCGTAAATGGCCCGGCCTTCGTGCTCGAACCGTTCGGTCCATTGCGAGGCGTCTGCGTCGAAGCTCTTGTTGAGTTCCCTGGCGGTGGGCGTGATGGTGCTCTGTTGCGCCGCGGCCCAGGTTCCGCACAGGGCTAGAATCAGCGCAATCGCCGCTCCGCCGAAACGTTTTCGAGTGAATTGCAGCATGGCAAACCTCCAAGAAAGCAACATGTTTACGGTACCATAGCCGCGCGCGTTCGAGCAGGCCGTGGGCTACTTTGAACTTGCTCGACCGACTAAGACCGCCCTTTTGACAAAAAGGAGCCGACCGAGAATTGCATAGCAAATTGCATTCCCTAAACCGGAGATTCCTAGGTATACAAGTCTATCGCTGGGTGTCTGGACCGGCACACCTATTAGCGCCCCTAAAATCCATGAGGGCCATACCGTGAAACCAAGCAATGCCCACCAAGCTCCGGGGAGCACGGCAAGTTCCAGTAGCAAGGGGCAGAGCAATCCGACCGCTGCCCCGAGCAGGAAAAATTTTGTGCAGCACCTTAGCATCTCCAACTTGCCGAAACGGTAAGCCCTGAAGATGGCCATGCCACCAATTCCGATGACCGCCGGAGTCGAAATCCACCAAGCCACGGAGTGACCGAGCACGGAGTAAACCATCAGGACAGCCCAGAGAAATGGTATAGAGAAGATGGGAAACAGCAGCAAAACGACCCACCGTGGGGGCCGCGAGGCCGTCTTGCCAAGCTCGAATCTATCCTCCCAGTTCTTCTCCATCCCACCCCAGAGTAACGAACCTCGAGGTAGCCCACTGCCGGCTGCATGGTCTCAAGCGGAGACAGGCCATGAGCTCTTTGAGGCCGCTCTCGGCGTGACAAGCTGGTCGCTTGATCTGTTCTGGTGTTTTCCAATTTTGCTTCATCGCAGCAGCAGTGCACAAGACGTTAGGATCAGCGAACGTTCCCTGTTGAAAATGTTTGACTAACATGGTATGTCTAAATAGACTTGGGAGGTTGTCGCCATGGCTAGCACGGTCTGGAAGGGGCATCTCACCTTCGGTCTCGTTTCTTTTCCGGTGAAGCTGTACACCGCCGCGCGCGGCGAGAGCATCAGCTTTAACCAGCTCCACAAATCCGACAACTCGCGCATCAAGCAGGTGATCTACTGCCAGGCCGAGGACAAACCCATACCCCGCAGTGAAATCGTCAAGGGCTATGAGTACGAGAAGGACCGCTACGTCGTCATCGAGGATGAAGACATCAAGAAGATGGCGCCCCCGACCGCCAAGGTGATGGAGATCCTGGAATTCGTGAAGACGGATCAGGTGGATCCGATTTACTTTGAAAGCTCCTTCTATATGGCGCCCGATGACGCGGGCGAAAAGCCCTACGCGCTGCTTTTTGACACGCTCAAACGCACCGGCTATGTCGGCGTGGCGAAAATCGCGATGCATAACCGCGAGCACATCGTCATCTTCCGGCCGGGCAATTTCGGGCTGGTGATGCACACCATGTACTTCGCCCACGAGGTTCGGAAGATCGAGGAATTTCGCACCGACACCAGCGTCGTGAAGGATCAGGAAGTGAAGCTGGCGGAGATGCTGGTCGAATCCCTGGCCGCGCCGTTCGAGCCCGAGAAATACCACGACACCTATCGCGACAACCTGCAGGCCATGATCGACGCCAAGATCCAGGGGCAGGAAGTGGTTACGCCTCCGCACGCCGAGCCCGCCAAGGTGATCGACATCATGGAAGCGCTCAAACAGAGCCTGGCCATCGCCAAGAAGCCACCCGCCTCGGTGGAAGTGATGCAGGCGCCGGCCGAAAAGCAGAAATCCGGCGGCAAGAAGAAGAGCGCGCGGGGTTAGCTAAGCGGGCATCGCAGCCTGTTGCGGGAACTTTTTGAGAAGCTCCTCGGCGTACAAAGCGCCCGCCGGGGTCTCTTCGTGCTTGAAGAATACGTAAACGTCGCGATTCTGTTTCAGCAACTGCTCGACACGAGCCGCGATATCCGCCCGGTCTTCCGCCGTATATTCCGGCATCCGCAGCCGCGAATAAACGAAGTCAGCGGTCACCACTTCCGGGATCACCAGTTTCTCCGATTCCGCCAGGCACAATGCGATGCCGTGTTTTTCGAGCAGTTGATAGGTCCCATCCTGAAGCCAGGAGGGGTGCCGGAATTCAAAAGCGCAGCGAATCCCGCGCGGCAGCACGGCCAGGAATTCGCCCAGCAGGCCCGCGTCGTACTTCATCGCGGGCGGAAGCTGGAACAGCACCGGACCCAGCCGCCGGGCGGTTCGCAGCGGATCGATGGCTCGAAAGAACACCTCTGTGAACTCCGACGTCTTCAACCGCAGGATATGCGTGATGCGCATGTGCGCCTTAAGCGGAAACACGAAGCCGGGCCGGGTATCGTTCACCCAGTTCTCGAGCGTCGACGCCGACGGCAGCCTTCGGAACGTATAGTTGATCTCGACCGCGTTTAGCCTTTGGGCGTAATGGGAAAGGAACTTCTTCGTGGGCAGCTTTTCAGGGTAGAAATCGGGTTTCCAGCCGGCATAGGCGAATCCGGACGTCCCGGCGTATAGCTGGGCCATCAGGAACCTCGCATCCAACGCCGGAGGGGCTGCATCTCATACAATAGTTTAAACCGAAGTGTCACCGGCAAAACCCAAGAAACGCTCGTCTGAGCAACTCCGCGAGCTATGGCCCGACATCCGCGAGATGATGCGCCCGCGCCGGAAGATCCTGGCCTTGGGCTTCGTGCTGATGATCATCAGCCGGGTGTGCAGCCTGGTGCTGCCCACTTCCACCAAGTACCTGGTGGATAACGTCATTGGCAAGAAGCAGCTCAACCTGCTGACGCCGCTGGTGCTGGCCGTGCTGGCCGCCACCGTCATACAAGGCGTGACGTCCTTCGCCATCACGCAACTGGTCTCCAAGGCCGCCCAGCGGTTGATCGCCGATATGCGCCGCAAAGTGCAGGCCCACATCGGACGGCTGCCGGTGTCCTATTACGACGCCAACAAGAGCGGCACGCTGGTGTCGCGCATCATGACCGACGTGGACGGCATCCGCAACCTGCTGGGCACGGGTTTGATCGAATTCGCCGGCGGCCTGCTCACCGCGGTGCTGGTTCTCGGATTCCTGTTGCGCATCAGCGCGTTGCTCACTTCCATCGCGCTGGTGATCGTGATCGCATTCGCGTTTGTGCTTCGAAAAGCCTTCGCCACCATTCGCCCGATTTTCCGCGAGCGCGGCAAGATCAACGCCGAAGTGACGGGACGTCTGACGGAATCACTCGGCGGCGTCCGGGTGGTCAAGGGCTACCACGCCGAAGCGCGCGAAGAGGACGTATTCGCGAGCGGTGTCCAGCGGCTGCTCAACAACGTACTAAAATCGCTCACCGCGACGTCTTTCATGAGCCTGTCGGCAACGGTGCTGATGGGCGTGGTGGGCGCTCTGATCATGTATGTGGGAGCGCGCCAGATCACTGCCGGAGTCATGACGCTGGGCGACTTCATGACGTTCTCCGCCTTGCTGGCCTTTCTGATTGCGCCCATGTTTCAGATCGTCAATATCGGGACCCAGCTCACCGAGGCGCTGGCCGGCCTGGAGCGCACTCGCGAGGTGCTCCGTGAGCGCCCCGAGGATACCGATCCTCACCGGACCGTTTCCCTGCCCCCGATCACCGGACAGGTGGTCTTCGACCACGTCAACTTCGCCTACGACGCCGGCAAGACCGTCCTGCACGATGTTTCTTTCCGCGCCGAGCCGGATACGGTCACCGCGCTGGTGGGCTCGTCGGGCTCCGGAAAATCGACCATCATCGGCTTGATCACGGCGTTCCACACCCCCGAGGCCGGTTCTATCTCGGTGGATGGCATCGATCTTTCTACGGTTCGCCTGGATTCGTTCCGAACCCAGCTCGGCGTGGTGCTGCAAGAGACGTTTCTGTTCGACGGCACTATTCGCGAGAACATCGCCTTTGCGCGCCCGCATGCCACCGAAGAACAAATCATGGAAGCCTGCCGCATCGCCCGCGTGGATGAGTTCGCCGAGAACTTCGAAAAGAAATACGACACCATCGTCGGCGAGCGCGGCGTCAAGCTCTCCGGCGGCCAGCGCCAGCGCGTATCCATCGCGCGCGCCATCCTGGCCGACCCGCGCATCCTGATTCTGGACGAGGCCACTTCCAGCCTCGATTCAGAATCGGAAGCCCTGATCCAGGAGGGGTTGCGATACTTGATGCAGGGCCGCACGACATTCGTTATCGCGCACCGGCTGTCCACCATCCGCCGCGCCGATCAGATCCTGGTGGTGGAAGCGGGCCGCATCGTCGAGCATGGCACGCACCAGGAGCTCTACGCCGCGCGCGGCCGCTATTACGAGCTCTACACCAAGCAGCATGGCATCGAGGCCAATCTGTTCCTCGCGCCGGGCGAGGGCGAAGAGAATCCGGAAAATGGCGCCAACGGGGTTGCGCCGGCGGGCGGCGGAAACGCGCTGACCGAAGCCGTCCGCCTGCTGCGCGGATAGCCTATTTCCCCCGAATCATTCGATCCAGGCTGACCGGGCCGCCGCCCGCGGTCATCAGCAGGAAAAAGATGAAGCAGTAAAGCACCGCCAGTTCCCCGCCATTTGAAATAGGCCAGAGACCCTCCGGAAAGTGCTGCTTGAAATACGCAACGGCCATCTCGCCGCACACCACGAACGCGGCCAGCCGCGTGAACAGACCCGCCGTGATCAGCAGGCCACAGGTAAGTTCCAGGACGCCCGCGACCCAATAGAGGGAGAATAACGCGGCCCTACTGCCGTGGTCCAGCCCGCCGAAGAATCCAAAGAGCTTCTGGAACCCATGCAGCGAAAACGTGAAGCCGGCCACCAGCCGCAATAGCGACAGGGCGTACGGTTGAAACGAATTGCTCTTAGCCAATCGAGTGGCCCTCCTCGGTTGAGATCACGATTCTCCTTCACTCCCCGCTCTGCTGCAACAGCTTCGCTACCAGCGCCGTCCAACCGGTCTGATGGCTGGCCCCCAGACCCGCGCCGTTGTCGGCGTGGAAATACTCGTAGAAAAGAATATTGTCCCGGAAGTGAGGATCCGTCTGGAATTTTTCCGCGCCCCCGAACGCCGGCCGCCGCCCGTTCGCGTCCCGCAGGAACAGCCGCGACAACCGGCGCGATAACTCCGCCGCGACTTCGGACAGATTCATCATCACGCCCGACCCGGTGGGGCACTCCACTTGCATTTCATCGCCGAAGTAGTGATGGAAGCGCTGCAGCGATTCGATCATGAGATAGTTGACGGGAAACCAGACCGGTCCGCGCCAGTTCGAGTTTCCGCCGAAAATCCCGGTGCTCGATTCCGCCGGTTCGTAGTCCACCCGGTATTCCTGTCCGTCGGCGCGCAGCACGAACGGGTGATCCTTGTGAAAACGCGAAATGCCTCGAATGCCGTGCGGCGACAGGAACTCGCTTTCATCCAGCATGGTTTGAAGCACTCGCCGCAGCCGTGTGGGATGCACCATCGAGAGCAGAACCCGCGCCTCGATGCCGTGCCGCGTGATGGAAGCGATGTTTCCACACAAGTCCGGCCGATGCTTGATGAACCAATTCATGCGACGCCGGAAGCCGGGCATTCTTTCGAGCGTCTCCGCATCGATGGTGGTGACGGCGAAGAGCGGGATCAGCCCCACCAGCGATCGCACCCGCATGGGGATTTTGCGCCCGTCCGGCATGCGCAGCCAATCGTAAAAAAAGCCATCCTGTTCGTCCCACAACCCGTGATCGCCCAGCTGGTTCATGGCGCTTGCGATGTACAGGAAGTGCTCGAAAAACTTGCTGGCGATATCCTCGTAGGCCGGGTCATGCGGCGTCAGCTCGATCGCGATCCTCAGCATCACCAGGCAATACATGGCCATCCACGCGGTGCCATCCGCCTGCTCGATGAACCCTCCCGTGGGCAGCGGCTTGCTGCGATCGAACACGCCGATGTTGTCGAGGCCCAGAAAGCCGCCCTCGAAAATGTTGTTGCCCTGCGAATCCTTGCGATTCACCCACCAGGTGAAATTCATCAGCAATTTGTGGAACGCCGATTCCAGAAACTCGAAGTCCGCTTTTCCGGTCAGTTTCTGATCGATCTTGAATACTCGCCAGCAGGCCCAGGGATGCACCGGCGGATTGACGTCGCCAAACTCCCATTCGTAGGCCGGAAGCTGCCCGTTGGGCGACTCATACCATTCCCGCAGCAATAGGGCGAGTTGCTGCTTGGCGAACTCCGGATCGATGAGCGAGAACGGGATCATGTGGAACGCCAGGTCCCAGGCGGCGAACCATGGATACTCCCACTTATCCGGCATCGAGAGCACGTCGTCGTTGTAGACGTGAATCCAATTGTGGTTGCGTCCCCACAGGCGCTCGGGCGGCGGAGTGGGGCCGGCGGGATCCCCCTTGAGCCAAGCGTCCACCACGTAGTGATAAAACTGTTTGCTCCACAGCAAGCCTGCGAAGGCCTGGCGCTGCACCATGCGCGCATCATCCGACAGCCGCGCGGGCGCGAAGCTATAGAACTCGTCCGCCTCGGCGATGCGGTCCCGGAAAACCTGGTCGAAATCCAGCGCCGGGCCGTCTCCGGAATAGAGCCGGAAATGCAGCACCTTGGCGCCGCCGGGTTCGAGATCGAGATGATACAAGCCGCACGCTTTGGTTCCCGTCGCGTCCGCTCTCACCGCGTCCCGTTCTCCGTGGATCAAATAACGATGGAAGGAATCCTTGGTATACGCGTTGCCGTTGTCGTATCCCCACAGCTGCCGCGTGTTGCTTTCGTTCTCGGTAAACAGCATTTGCGGCGCGCCTTCGAGCCACAGCTTGAACTCGCCCAGCGACTGCTCGCGCATCACGATGGTCTCTGGATTCAGCCGCTCCATCTCCGGCCGCGGCGTGCCGTAGCCCCAGCTCCAGGTATTCCGAAACCAGACGGTCGGCAGCAGATCCATCGAGGCCGGCTCATTGGCGCGGTTAATGATGGTGACGCGCGCCAGCGTATCATTTACGTCGTTCTTGGCGTACTCGATGTAAATGTCGAAATAACGGTCCTGGTCGAATACTCCGGTCTCGATCAGCTCGTGTTCCATGTCTACACGCGACCGCCGCCGACCTTCGTCCACCAGCCGCGCGTACGGAAACTCCGACTGCGGGTATTTATACAGAAACTTCATGTAGGAGTGCGTGGGAGTGGAATCCAGATAATAATAATATTCCTTGACGTCCTCGCCGTGGTTGCCCTCCGTGCCACCCAATCCGAAGAGTCTTTCTTTCAGGATCGGATCCCGGCCGTTCCAGAATGCGAAGGCGAAGCACAGGCGCTGATGATTGTCTGAGATGCCGCCGATTCCGTCTTCGGTCCAGCGATAGGTTCTGGAGCGGGCATGGTCGTGGGTGAAATAGTCCCAGGAGGTACCGGAGGCGCTGTAATCCTCGCGAGGATTTCCCCAGGCGCGTTCGGTGAGATACGGCCCCCAGCGCCTCCAGTATTTGATCTTCTCTGCGGCTTCCTGGAGGCGGGTACGTTCGGCGGGCATCCTCTCTATAAAACCACAGGCGGGGCGCGCCTATGCTTTCCGCGCGGTCAAGCTGCGCGTGGGAACGCACCAGAGGAACGTCATGGGCGATAGACGGATGTCTCGGAAGCCCAACGGTTCCAGAGCCTTCGCGTACTCGCCGGTGCTTAGAATATCGAATATTGCGAGATAGCCGCCCGGTTTCAGCACCCTCGCGATCTCGCGCAATGCCAGGGCCCGTTCCTCGCGGGGCCGGATGTTATGGATCGCCAGGCTCGAAAGCACGACGTCGAAGCTCGCGGCCGGAAACGGCAGTTTGCGCGCATCGGCGGTTTCGATCTTCACCCGGCCGGCCACGCCTTCGGCCTTCGCATTCGCCATCGCCGCCTCGGCCGTATTATTCGACAAATCATGACTTTCCCAGATATCGACGCCGGTAGCTTTACCGCTGGTCAAGTGTTTGGCGGCCATGATCAGGAACGGGCCTCGCCCGCATCCGACGTCCAAGACACGCTCGTCGCCCTTCCACGGAATACCGGCGACCATCCGGTCGATCACCTTGATTTTCACCACGCGGCTGCTCAAAACCATGGTTCCCGCGACCATCGCTAAGATCAGTCCAATGGAAAAGACCAGGGTGGCAACCGTCCCGGCCGCCTGAGGATTGGCGCTTCGATTCGCGAAGTAGAGCACCACGGCGAATGCCATCACCATGGCCGCTCGTCCGGCCAGTCGCCGAACCAGCTTGGGCGCGTCCAGGCCGTAGTCGGGTTTCATCGGGAGCGCAAGGTTGGCTAACCGATCAGGCCGTTCAGTTTATCGGTGATTTCCGCCAGGTTCCGCTCAGTGCGGCGGCGAAATTGGGCGGATTCCTCTTCGAAACGGAGAACGCGTTGCTCGACACGCACGCGGGATGCTGCTAATTCCTCGACTTCCCGCCCCTGGCGAAGCAGTCTTCCGGTTTGCCGCGATTCCATGTGGGCCACAACGACCATGGCGTCCTGGAGCTCCTTCATGGCAGCCTGCATCTGTTCGTTATTCATGAACGTCCGCTATCATATTAACGCAGCATGCACAGAGAGCCTTGATGCGAACCGCTTGGTACCTAATCGCTTTCGTGTCGTCGCTGGCTAGCGCGGTGCATGCTCAGCCATCCCCGCCAATGCGATATCTCGGTGAGGTCGGTCATCTCGGCGAGGTCCAGGTCCATCATGCCCCCTTCAAAGATGTCCCCCTAAAGTCGGTTGATTTCGGGATCGCGAAGGCATCGGCAGTTGAGACTGGCGTTTTGTTCCAGGGAGCAGATGACAGCGGCAAACCTTGGCGGGCGACGGTCGCGGTCCTCGGCGGTATCGGATGGACAGATGTTTGGAAGCCGATTTTGACGCCAATTCACGGCCAGACCTCATGATTGCCGCCACCTTCCCCTCAAACGGGAGGTGCCTTTCTCCTGTAACGATTACGTTCCTGATGTTCGGCTCCCAAGGCAGGCCGGTACCGTGGACGATCGAGACGTACTTACCGAATAATGGAGGCATCGCGAAGCCGCCCGCACTCTTGCGGGACTTCAATCACAATCACCGCGCCGAGCTTGTTGCGACCGAATGCGAGTATTCAGATCCGCCAGTAGCGGGCGAGGCTTGGAGAATTCACGGAATCTACGAGGCAGAAGACGCACGCTGGAAACTCATTCATCCAAAGGATGTCCAACTTTATTCACACGCAGTGCGAGTAAGCCATCAGCGAGGCCTCTCCACTGAATTCCTCACCGCAACATCTTCGGCGTGGGCCGATTTGGGAAATTCGAACCCTGTCGTAGC
Source organism: Terriglobia bacterium (assembly GCA_963786745.1). GTDB lineage: Bacteria > Acidobacteriota > Terriglobia > Bryobacterales > Bryobacteraceae > Palsa-89. Next base: position 371,722 of record CAWBAE010000003.1, read on the forward strand.
GCATAGTGCCGTAACGATTACCGATGTCCTCCAGCCCGAGCCGGAATGCCGTCACGCCATTCGGTTGAAAGTGGTGGATGGACAGGTTCGGAGACTGGCGAACGATCCTTGCGAGATTTTCAGTGGGAATCGATTAGAGATGAGCGATGGAAGAGTCTGCTTGGGATGGCCCACCGTGGTAATCGACAATAGCGAGGGCCGTGAGATCGTCGCCGATCCGGCGCTCATCGAATCAAAATTGCGTGAACTCGCGGCCGCCCGACTGCCGGTCACGCTGGTCGGCCAATCCAATCAGCTGCGCTGCAGTCCCACGCAGGTGTGGGTCAATCAGGAAAAGTGAGTTACGCGGTCACTTCGACGGGCGCGAGCGGCTTCTTGTACTTGCATTCGCCGTTGGGGCATTGCGCAACCGGCCCGGCTTTCAGCCACTTCTCGATCAGATAACTCGATCCGCAATCCGGGCATTTTTCAGGCAGCGGCTTGCCCCACGCCACGAAATCGCATTCGGGGTATCGATTGCATCCGTAGAAGGTCTTGCCGCGCTTCGAGCGGCGCTCCACCACCTGGCCTTCCGAACAATTCGGACACGCTACGCCGATGGTTTTCTGCTTCACGAACTTGCACTTCGGATAATTGCTGCAGGCCGTGAATTCTCCGAAGCGCCCATGCTTCAACACCAGGTTGTTGCCGCACTGCGGGCATTTTTCTTCCAATGGAACATCCGCCTTGGTCTGCTCGCCGCCGATGCGCTTGGTAGTCTTGCAGTCCGGATATCCCGAACAGGCGTAAAACGTTCCAAATCGCCCTTTCTTCAGCACCATCGGGCGGCCGCAGTTCTCGCAGTACTCTTCGGCATCCTGCTCGGTCAGATCCGCCTTGTCGATATCCGGCAGATCCACGGTCAGCTCGCGCGTATTGGTGCAATCCGGATATCCGGTGCAGGCGATGAAGCTGCCGTGCCGTCCCCATTTGATGACCATGGGCTTGCCGCACTTGTCGCATATGAGATCGGTGGGCTTCTCCATGCGCTTGATGTCGGTCATGTGCCGTTCGGCGTGCTTCAATTCTTTCTCGAAGCGTTCGTAGAACTCGCCCATGGCCTCGCGCCAATCCATCTTGCCTTCTTCGATTTCGTCCAGCTCCTGCTCCATGCGGGCGGTATACTTCACATCGAAGATCTGCTCGAAATTCTCGAGCAACAGGTCCGTCACTACCATGCCCAGCTCGGTGGGCAAGAACTTGCCGCCCTCCTTCTTCACGTATTCGCGCTCCTGAATGGTCGACAAAATTGACGCGTAGGTGGATGGCCGCCCCACGCCGTCCGCTTCCAGTTCCTTCACCAGCGTCGCTTCGTTGAAGCGCGGCGGGGGTTCGGTGAAATGCTGTTCGGGCTCGATTGACTTGAACCGCAGCTCTTCGCCCTCGGTCACCAGCGGCAGCCGATTCTTGAGCTCCTCGTCGTCCGAATCCTTCTGGTCCTTGCCTTCCTCGTATACTTCCAGGAACCCCTTGAACTTCGGCACGCTGCCGGTTGCCCGGAACATGTATGTCGCGCCGTCCTTGCCCTTGGACGCTATATCGATGGTGGTCTGATCGAACACCGCCGGCATCATCTGCGACGCCACAAATCGCATCCAGATTAAACGATAGAGCTTCAGTTCGTCTTCCTGGAGGTACGGCGTCACATCCTCCGGCGTGCGGAGGGCCGAGCTTGGACGAATCGCTTCGTGAGCGTCCTGGGCGTCCTTCTTACTTTTGTAGACGTTGGGTGCTTCCGGACGGAATGGCGCGCCGTAGCGTTTTTCGATCAACCCGCGCACTTCGTCGAGCGCATCATTGGATACGCGCGTCGAATCGGTTCGCATATAGGTGATCAACCCGACCGATCCCTCCGTGCCCATCTCCACGCCTTCGTACAACCGCTGCGCCAGCATCATGGTCCGCTTCACACTGAAACGCAGCTTGCGCGAGGCTTCCTGCTGCAAGGTGGAGGTGATAAACGGCGCCACCGGATTGCGCTTCTTCTCGCGCGTGGTGACCGAATGCACCAGGTACTTTGAGCCATCCAGCTGATCCACCAGCGATTTGGCCGTGGCTTCATCGGCAACCTCAAACGCCTGGTCATCTTTCTTAGTGAATCGCGCCACCAACACCGGCGGCTTCTTGGCGTTGAGCTGAACGTCGATGGTCCAGTATTCGCGCTTCTCGAACGCTCGGATTTCGCGCTCGCGCTCCACGATCAGCCGCAGCGCGACGGTTTGCACGCGCCCGGCCGAGAGTCCGCGCCGGACCTTGTCCCATAGCAGCGGGGAGATCTTGTAGCCCACCAGCCGGTCTAGAATCCGGCGCGCCTGCTGCGCGTCCACCAGATGCAGATTCACGGAGCCAGGCTTCTCGAACGCCTTCTTGATGGCGCTGGAGGTGATTTCGTTGAACATCACGCGAAAGAAATTGGGGCCCTTTTTGGAGCCGTTCAACTCCTCCTGCAGGTGAAAACAGATAGCCTCCCCCTCGCGATCCGGGTCAGCCGCCAGATACACGGATTCCACGCCCTTAGCCGCCTGCCTGAGCTCCGCCATCAGCTTCTTCTTGCCTTCGATGACCTCGTAGCGAGGCTCGAAGCCCTTGTCGACATCGACAGCTAGATCTTTTTTGGGAAGATCCTTGACGTGCCCAAGCGAAGCTTTAACGACGTATTGCTTGCCGAGATATTTGCCGATCGTCTTCGCCTTTGCCGGCGACTCCACGATCACCAACGATTTTGCCATGACGTATTAATCCGTACGAGTGCTTACAAACAACATGACTGCTACCCTGACACAACTAGGTTCGGTAAGAATCTACCACACTTTAACAAAGTTCTTGCCGGGAAGTTGCTTTGCGAGGCCGAGCAGCTCGAGATCGAACAGCGTGGCAATTATCTCTGATGAGGTCAGGGTGTCAAAGGTTTCGAGTAACTCGTCGAGGTGGATGGGAACGTCCGGTTTCAGCTTGCCGAGGAGCGTCCGATGAGCCGGCCCCACGCCGTCATCCAGTGGCAGTTGTCCGTTTGTTTCCAACGGGATGCCTGCCGAACGGGCCTGCGCTCGGGCCACCAGGGCGCGCCGGATCTCGGCTGGCAGCTCCACGATGACGTCGTTCCATTCCTGGACCAGTTTGGCGCCCTGTTTGATGAGCAGATTGGGCCCCCAGCTCATCTTGGAAGTGATATTTCCCGGTACCGCAAAAACCTCCCGTTGCTGCTCTAAGGCCATTTTCGCCGTAATGGAGGACCCGCTGTATTGGGCCCCTTCGACCACTAGTACCCCCACGCTCATCCCGCTGATGATCCGGTTCCGGGTCGGGAAATTCTGCGGATAAGCGGGCGAGCTCATCGGATATTCGGACAGTAACAAGCCCCGTTCGGCGATCTCGCCCGCCAGCTTGCGATTCTCCGCCGGATACACCAGATCGACGCCGCAGCCGAAGACCGCGATCGTGTCGCCGCCTGCGTCCAGAGCGCTGCGATGCGCCGCAGTGTCGATGCCGCGCGCCATCCCGCTGACAATGGTCAGCCCTGCGTGCGCCAGATCGGCCGCCAGCCGCTCGCACGCGGCCGTTCCATAGGCCGTCGCCCGGCGCGTCCCCACCACGCCCAGCATGACGGATTGGAGCAGCTCCACGCGTCCGCGGGCAAACAGCAGGATGGGCGGATCGTAGATTTCTTTGAGGCGCGCCGGGTAGCGCGGATCTGATATCGGCACCAGCGACGCCCCGCTCCCCAGCGCCTTCTGCTGTTGATCCACGGCATCGTCAAACGTGCAGCCGCTCGCGATGGTTTGCGCCAGGCTTCCCGCCAGGCCGCTCGATTCGAGCTCGCTCCGCGAAGCGCGAAAAATGGCCTGCGGCGTCTTGAACTGCGCCAGAAGCTGGCCGGCTTTACGCACTCCGAGGCCGGGTACCAGCCGAAGCGCCACCCAGTACAGCTCGTCTTCCTTGGTCAGGGCCGGAGCCACCATGCTGGAAATAGTGGGCTGCCGTTGCGTAAGTTCTCCCGCCCGGACTTGTGGGAGATTGGTTTCGTAATGCGGATTGCGATCGTATCCGACATCCACGGCAACCGGACCGCGTTCGAGGCAGTGCTGGCGGATCTTCGGCAAACTTCGCCCGACTTGATTCTCCACGGCGGCGATCTGGCGGATTCAGGATCCAGCCCGGTCGAGATTGTGGACCAGATTCGCGATTTGGGCTGGCCTGGGGTGGTTGGGAACACAGATGAAATGCTTTTCAACCCGGCATCGCTCCAGGAATTCGCGAAGCTGTCGCCCCATCTGGACGCGCTTTTCGCGGTGATCGAGGAGATGGCAGTGGCGACCCGCCAGGCTCTTGGAGCAGACCGGCTCGCGTGGCTGCGGGCGCTACCACGCGTTCAGTTGCGTGGCTCGATGGCGTTAGTGCATGCCAGTCCCGGGAACCTCTGGCGCGCGCCGGGGCTAGAAGCGAGCGATGCCGACTTGGAGTCGCTTTACTCAGAGCTTGGCCGTGAGCTCGTCGCCTATGGCCACATCCACCAGCCGTATATAAGGAATGTTTCGGGCATGACTGTCGCTAACACCGGCAGCGTCGGACTTCCCTACGACGGCGACCGCCGCGCAGCTTATCTATTACTGGACGAGCGGAATCCCGAAATCCGTCGCGTCGAGTATGACGTATCGAAGGAGATCAAAGCGCTTGCCGGTAGCGGCCTCCCGCACTCGGATTGGATTGCGAAAACGCTCGAAAGCGCCGGGCCCCAGATGCCGTAGCGACGTACACTGGCGACTATGGCCAAGCCCAGCCGGGTGACCACTTTTCTCCTTCGGTGCTGGGTATTGGCACATCCGCTTTCCTTTTCGCCCCAACTACGGCCTGCGGTTTTCCTAGTCAGCAGTGCAATCTTATCTGCCAAGGTACACTCAGGGTGGTATAAACATTTATACGCATATTTGGTTATACTGAAAACGTGCTGAAGCGCAAGCCTGTACGCCTTCCTAACCAGGACTTGCGTGACGTTCCGACCTACACAATCCCAGAGGCAGCCGGATATCTCGCCATCCCTCAGCGAACGATGCAGTACTGGTTTGCCAAGGGTGTCGGAATGCTTGAAGCATCCGGAAGTTACTTCGGGGACATCGCGCTGCTCTCGTTCGTGGACCTTGCAGAAGCATACGTTCTGGAAGTTTTGAGAAGCGTTTACGGCTTCAATCTTGCGACTTTACGGAATATCGTTGCAAATGCAAAACGAGAGACGAAGCTCGCGCATCCACTTATCGAGGCGGATTTACGAATATTATTCAAGAAAATCATCTTGGCAAGGCCAGCGCGCGGCCGTCTTCCGCGCCAAATGATCGACCTCGAGAAAGCAAACCAGCTTGTAATCCCGGAATTGGTAGATCTACTGGGCCAGCGGATTCTCGTTGATCGAAAGCGGGTTCCCTATAGGATCTACCCTTGGCGACTCCTTAGCAGCGAGCGCGACAGCCGCCCGGTGTCCATGTCGCCAGACGTTCTCTCCGGGCGACTGGTCGTGACGGGAACCAGGATTCCGGTCCGCGTACTGCTAGGTCAAAAGCTCAGTGGAAAATCTCCAAAGCAAATCGCGAGCGATTACCACCTCAGCGTCGAAATCGTCCAGAAAGCGCTAGCTCACATTGAAAGGCCAATACAAAAAGCGGCGTGAGCAATGTGTACTGTTTCTTGACGATGGATTTGACGCCGAAGAAACGCCCAAGCGTCTTACGGCGGCTGGCTTTAAGGTTGAGCGCTTCATTGACCACTTCAAGCGCCCCGACGTCGGCGGCAAAGAGCAGAGCGTGAAAGATCCGCGGTTGATCCACTTCTGCAGTAGTCGTGGCTGGCTGCTCGTTACGACCGACAGCGACATGCGCTTTACCCATGTTGAGACGATCAAGAAGTCAGAAGTTGCGATTTTGGCGACATCGCATAATTCAGTAGTCGAGCTCGGGGAATGGGTAGACGGACTTATCAAGGGTAAGCCCGCAATTGAAAGGATGTTCAAGAAGCAGCAGCGTCCTTTCTTTTCCCAGTTTAGCCGTCAGGGCAAGATAACGGTATGCTACACAGTTGGTGAAGCACACAAATCCAGAAGGGAACGACCGCGTGAACACGAGGCCTGAATCCCTGCTGGCTGATTATTTCTTCTTCTTTTTTTCCTTGCTCTCCCGAATCAACGTTCCGATCAGCCCCGTTTCCTCCGGCCGGTATGGCGTTCCGTCCATTCGAAAAATGTCGTGAAACCAGACCGCCGGCTGGTGATCGGTATAGGGGTGATCCCAGGAATCCAACGGCAGGTAAGTTTGCGTCTTGCCGGCCACCAGCCCCCAGTTGTACGCCGCCACCTTATGATCTTTCGCGATGGGCAGCGTCCCTTCGAAGGTGCTGCGCATCGGCCGCTCCATGTATTCGGTGCAGAAAACGGGGCGATTGTATTCCTCCAGCCATTCCACGCGCTGCTCAAAGTCCTCCGCCGATCCGTAGTTGTGGAACGAAATCACGTCGGATGAATCCAGCTGGATCTTCTCCATCGCCGCCAGCTTATCCGGCGCCGACCAATCCCCTTGCCACACGCCGCTCGTCAGCGGCTGCTTGGGATGCTCGTCTCGAGCCCACTCGAAAACCTTCGGAAGCAGCGCCAGCACCAGATCGTTCTTATTGGCGGGCTCCAGTTTTCGATACACCTCCGGATTCAGTGCGTCCGGCTCATTCCAGAGGTCCCAGGCCAGGACGCGCTTGTCGTTCGCGAAAGCCCGCACTACGCCCCGAACATACGCCTCCAGCCGCGGATACTCAGCCGGATCCGCCAGCGCCTTCGCCCCGGGGCTCTGAACCCATCCGGAATTGTAGACGCCGGGCATGGGCGCGTGCTGCGGACCGAGCTTGGGCTGCGGATCCCAACAGGAATCGAACAGGACAAACACGACCCGCATTTTGTGTTTGTTCGCGATCCCCAGAAACTCCTCGATGCGTTTCTTGAATCCTTCCGCGTCCTGTTGCCAGAGCAGGTCGTGCAGGAACACGCGCATGCTGTTCATTCCAAGTCCCTCGGCCCAACCGAGTTCGAGGTCGATGCGCTGCGGATCGAAGGTAGCGGCCTGCCACATTTCCAACTGATTAATCGCAGTGGCGGGAATGTAGTTGGCGCCAACCGGCCAGGGTTGCTCGGAATACCAGTCGCGGGCAGGGCCGGGCCGCCAATGCTGCGCCCAAGCGCCGGCGGTAACGCTTATGAGCAGGCAGAAAACGGGCACGGCGCGTCTCATCGCTCTCAACATAGCAAAGGCGGGGCCGAGAGCGTCTCCTGAGAACCGCTCGTCCGCTCAGGCGTAGATATTGATGTTCGTGGTGCTGCCGCTGACGCTCGCGTTATCCGTGGTTGACGTACTCGAAGCCGAGCTTTGGGTCGAAGAGGTTAGACTCGGGGAACCGCCACCACCGTGGTGATGATGGTGGTGATGTCCGTGCACCTGCGTTCCGTTCTGGGCCTGCGTCCCGTTTTGGCTGGCAACCTGAACGACGCTTTCGAGTTGCGCGAACGCGCTCTGGGCGTGGGTCAAATTGCCGGACGACAGCGCTTGGCCAAGCGCATTGAAGTCGTTGGTGATGGGGTCCGTGCTGGTACCGGAATTCGAACCACCCTGCGGCTGCACCAGTTGCTGCAAGGCGGCGAAAGCGGACTGCGCGCCCGTGAGGCTGCCGGCCTGTAGCGCGTTGGCAAGTTGCGTATAGTCCTGCTGAGCTTGCTGGGCCGGAGTTTCCTGCGCCGTCGCCTGCGTCTGGGCGCCGGCGACGTACTGGTCTTGTCCCGCCGGAGCACCAGCGCCGCCGGTTGACGGCTGGTTGGCCTGGAAATCGTTCTCCAGTTGAGCGAAGGCGCTTTGAGCCTGCGTCAGGTTGCCGGACTGGAGCGCCTGCCCGAGCGTCGCAAAATCGGTCTGAAGCGTGTCCGGATTGTTCGAACCCGCATTCGTATTCGATGTGCCTTGCACTCCTTGCAGCACCTGCTGGATGCTTGAGTACGCCGACTGCGCCTCCGACAAATCGCCGGACTGAAGCGCCCCCGCCAACTGCTCGAAATCCTGCTTGACCTCCTGAAACGGATTCGGCTGAGTTTGTTGGGACCAGGCGCCAACCGAGTTCGAAGACAAACCTGCAATCGACATAGGGAATCAATCTCCTGCGATACGTATCGCCCGCGGGCAACGGACTGTTAGATATTTCTCCCCAGTCTTTGCAAAGATTGACAATTGAGCATGTAGCGGCAAACAAACACCAGGAGACTCGATGGCCACCACCTATGACGCGATCATCATCGGAACCGGGCAAGCCGGTCCCTTCCTCGCCCAACGGCTCGCCCCGGCGGGAATGAAGGTCGCCATTATCGAGCGCAAGCTGTTCGGCGGCACTTGCGTAAATACCGGCTGCATCCCCACCAAGACCATGGTTGCCAGCGCCTATGCCGCTCGCATGGTCCAGCGCGCCGCCGAGTTTGGAGTGGATCTCGCCAGCGCCGCGAAAGTGGACATGAAACGCGTCATGGCCAGAAAGGACGCCATTTCCGGCGCATCCCGAACCGGCAGCGAATCTTCAGTCATGAATTTGAAGAACTGCACCGTCTATCGGGGCCACGCCCGCTTCGAATCGGCGCAGGAAATCAGCGTGGGGACGGAACGTCTCACCGCCAAGCAGATCTTCATCGATGTAGGCGGACGCGCCAGGGTGCCCCAACTCACTGGAATCCAAGACGTCCAATACTTCACCAACAGCAGCCTGCTTGCAATCGACTTTCTCCCTAAACATCTGATTATCGTGGGCGGCAGCTACGTTGGCCTGGAGTTTGGTCAAATGTTCCGCCGCTTCGGGTGTGATGTGACGATCGTTGAAATGGGCCCGCGCCTGGTGCAACGCGAGGACGAAGATGTCTCCGCCGCCATCCTCGAAATCCTGACAGCGGAACGGATTCAGGTTCGGCTGAACGCCGAGTGCATCGGGTTTTCGAACGACAGAGACGGGATTGTCGTGCACGCCCAGTGCGAAGATGGCGCGCCGGACATCCACGGTTCGCATGTGCTGCTGGCGGTGGGACGCCGCCCCAATACCGACGATCTCGGCCTCGAAAAAGCCGGCGTCGCGATGGATCCCAACGGATACATTATCGTGGATGACCAGTTGCGGACCAGCGTGCCTGGCATTTGGGCCATGGGCGATTGCAACGGCAAGGGCGGGTTCACGCATACCTCCTACAACGATTTCGAGATCGTGGCCGCCAATCTTCTCGATAACGATCCGCGCCGCGTCAGCGACCGCATCCACGCCTATGCCCTTTACATCGACCCGCCGCTCGGACGCGCCGGCCTAACCGAGGCCGAAGTCCGCAAATCCGGCCGGAGCGCGCTCATCGGCCAGCGGCCCATGACAAGGGTCGGGCGGGCCATCGAGAAGGGCGAGACTCAAGGCTTCATGAAGATCATGGTGGACGCCGAATCCCGCCAGATCCTGGGCGCGACCATCTTGGGTACCGGCGGCGATGAAGCCATTCATTGCATTTTGGATATTATGTACGCCAAGGCGCCTTACACCACCATCCAGCGAGCCATGCATATTCATCCCACAGTTTCGGAGCTGATTCCGACTATGCTCGGCGACCTTCATCCTCTATAGGAGCTATATGCCCACATATGCTTTGGCATTTCTGATTGGCGTGATCGCCGGACTCCGTGCTCTCACCGCTCCGGCTGTGGTCAGTTGGGCCGCGCGTCTGGGCTGGTTACATCTTGAAAATACGCCGCTCGCGTTTCTGGGCTTCGCGGCAACGCCCTACATTTTTTCCGTGCTCGCAATCGGGGAACTCATCGCGGACAAGCTGCCCAAGACGCCCAGCCGGAAAGCGCCTCCGGGATTCATCGCGAGGATCGTAACGGGCGGATTGTCGGGCGCCGCGCTCGGGGCTGCCGGCCAAAATCTGGTCGCCGGTCTGGTTGCCGGAGTGATCGGCGCCATAGCAGGCACGCTGGGAGGCTACGAGTTCCGCGCGAGGCTGGTGAGAGCGACGGGAGGCAAGGATCTCCCCATCGCCCTGCTCGAGGATGTCATCGCGATCGGCGGGGCGTTCCTAATTGCCGCTAACGTCTCTTAGTCCGTTAGAAGCTGAGATCCGGCACGCGCCTCCGCACCACAACTTCTACTTGCGTTGCGAGACCCGCGATCTTGGCCCCCAGCTTACTGTACCCATCCGGGCCGAGCTGCTTAAGCAGGAGCGGTCCCCCGTCCAGATCGGCATACCTGGAGTACTGCGTTCCCAACGACACGTCGGCCGTATTGGCGCCCGGCCCCCGCCGCGTGACCGTCAGCCCCACCTTGGCCTTCTTGTACACAGGCAAGATATCGGACCGAACCAGGCTTTGAAATTCCTGCATCTTACCCGGGGCGACGCGATAGCGCACAAACACGACCACCCCCGGCGGCGGAGCGCCCGGGATTAGATTGCTTAGCTCGTCCAGCCGCGTAACAGAGAAGGCGTTTTGACTGACCAGACACTTCCGAAGTTTCTCAATGAGCCGCCCTGCGCCTGCCTCACCCAAAGCCGTGATCAACGGATTCTCGCCATCAAATTCCGCAAATTTTTCGAACGGGTTCACGATATTGTATTCGCCGGATGTGCCGAAAGTACCCGAACTATATACAGTGCCGTTTTCACGCCTGCCTTCTTTAGCGCGGGAACAACTTCGTTCTTTTGCGGATCCAGCCATTCGTTAATCATGTCCGGGCGGACGTGATTATAGACAACTCGGGACGTCGGGTTCGCGGACTGCGCCGCGCAAATCGTGGAGAGGCTGGCCGACAACAGAACAGCGCCGGCGCAGAAAAGTAGCGGACGATTGATTCGCATGTGGATTCCCCTTCCTCCGGAACTCCCATTTCAATGGGGCCCAGGGGTAGCGTAGTCTACAGCAGGATCCGCTGTAATACAAGCGTCAATTAAAGTCCGGACGCTCTGTTTCTAACCCTGCGCCGCACCCAATGTCGAACCATCTCGTATTGCGGCACGGCCGTCTTGGAAGCCTTGGTAATTTTGATCAATCCACGCCGCTTTAGTACTCGAATTGCCCCCTGCACCGCCGATTTTGACAATCCCGTTAACTCCGACAACTCCTGCAAGCTCACGGCAATCGACCGCTGCTCGGACCGGTACAGTTTAGTCCAAAACACAATGTAGACGAGAAACGCCGCGGGCGACCGGTCGTGCCCGGCCAGGTCCGGGAGCAACACGTCCAGAACGTAATCATCAATGGCGACATGGAGCATAATTACTATAGTCTTTACCATCATAGCCGCTTGCAATCCCGGAAAAGCTGAAACACAATGAAATCCACCGGAGGAGTAAACATGATCAGAGGCATCAAGTTCGCCAGCATACCCGTCGCCGATCAGGACCGCGCTCTCGCTTTCTACACCGAAAAGCTCGGATTTCGCCTGCTCACCGACCAGCCGTTCAGCGACGATCAACGCTGGATTGAGTTGGGCATCCCAGGCGCCGACACGCGCATCGTGCTGTTTCGCTTCGACGAAAGCTTGAAGCCCGGCAGCCAGATGAATGTCACGTTCTGGAGCGACAACGTGGAAGCCACGGCACGGGAGCTGAAGAGCAAGGGCGTGCAATTCGTTATGGAGCCGAAACGCGAAGACTGGGGCACCGCCGCCGCGTTTGAGGATATCGACGGCAACTCGTTTGTGCTTAGTTCGAAATCCTGAGAGTAGAAGACCAAGCCTCCCGGCGCAGCAAATAGCAGCGGTCGGGCTGCCCGGTGGGCGCATAGATCCCGTCGTGCGTGAATTGAAACCCCAGCTTCAACAGCACACGCCCAGAAGCTGTGTTGGACGGATGATGCCCCGCGAACAGCGCCGTTGCGCCGAGCGTTTCGAACCCGTAGCCGATCACCGCGCGTCCGGCTTCCTGAGCCAATCCAAGACCCCAATACGCGCGCCGCAGATGAAACCCCAGCTCATAAATCAGTCCGCCATCCATCTGATACGGGCGCAACCCCGCGCAACCCACATGCTGATTGTCGGCAAGAAGAAAGATCGGCCAGTATTGGACCCGGCTGGCCGTCAGAGACGCAATTTCCTTGGCGAGCTTCTCGGAGATTTGCCGCTCCGTGAATGGGCCGCCCAGCCATTCTGCAACCACCGGATCGCCCCACAGGCCGGCTGCCAGGTCTCGATCGGCGCTCGACCAACGATCAAAGCCCAGCCGCGCCGTGGTGAGGAAGTAAGAACGAGAACTCATGCGCCAGCGCTACCATCCTGGCACAATGCTACGCTGGATTTTCCGTTAGACCATGGAAATGGAGATTTTCGAACACGTCGATTTCACTGTCTGGGAAGGGCCATTCGCTGATTCGGTAACCGCACAAGCCACCCATGCCCTCGAAAACGGCAAGCTGGTTTTCGCGCCGAATTTAGCCTTCGCGCTGTCGAACAAAGAAAATCGGTTCCTCTCGCCGGATTGCCTGGACGCCAAGTCAAAGAATGTCAGCTTTCGTCCCGCCAGCGGTGCCCTCCAGGGAACCCGATGCGAAGGCCAGGATCGCGAGGATCTGCTTGAGATGCTGCGCCGTTTCTATCGACAATCGCGCGCCTGGATCGCGGCCCTATGTCCCGGCTATCGCAATCATTTGATCGATGGTTTCACCAGCTTCCGGCCGGCCGAGATCGCGGGACGGGCCACATCCTGGCGCAAGGACGACACGCGCCTGCATGTGGATGCCTTCCCCTCTCGGCCGGTGGAGGGGCGGCGAATTCTTCGCGTTTTCGCGAACGTGCACCCTACCGCTCAGCGCGTTTGGCGGGTCGGCGAAGCATTCGAAAAGATGGCCGCAAAGTTTCTGCCCGGGATCCAGCCGCCATTTCCCGGCGCTTCCTGGCTGCTGGAGCACACTCGCATCGTGAAGGGCCGCAGGACTCTTTATGACCATTACATGCTGGGCCTGCACGACCGCATGAAGTCCGACGATGCGTATCAATCCCAGGCCCCGCAAACGGAGTTTTCCATTCCAGCCGGAGCCAGCTGGGCCTGCTTCACGGACTCCGTTTCCCACGCCGCCATGTCCGGCCAGTTCGCGTTCGAGCAAACTTTCTACCTTCCGGTTGAGGCGATGCGGCAACCGGCCCAATCTCCTCTGCGGATTCTGGAGCGCTTGACCGGACGCGCTCTGCTCTAAGCCGAGGCCGCGGGGGAAGCGTCGGCCGCTTGGAAACTGCTCTCGGCCGCCTGCGTATCGATGAAGATCGGGAGCACACTATCGGCTTTCGTAATTTTGAGCAACATATTCACGCGAGCGCCCACGCCCGTTATCGCGAATTTGGTCCCATTCTTTTGCGAGTGTGCAAAATGACCGATGAGTACGCCCAGGCCGGCCGAATCGACGAAAGGAACCGCGGAAAGATCGACGATGACGTCCATAGTATCCGGCCGGCGCAAGGCATCCTGAAGACCGGAGAGCGTTTTCAGCGTAAGCGGACCCTGAATCTGAAGGATCGTGGTCTGTTCTCGCGCTCCCCGCACGCGCCGGACATCGGTTTGCTCCATTCCGAGGATTGTACTACGGTAAGCTAACTGGAACGAACGTTTCCGCATGTACAATCCCTCTCATTTCCGCGAGGAGCGTGTCGAGGTTTTGCACGAGCTGATCCGCCGGAAACGGCTGGCCACTCTCGTCACGCTCGGTCCGGACGGCCTGGTGGCGAATCACATCCCGCTGATCCTTCACCCGGACCCCGCGCCGCTCGGCATGTTGATGGGACATGTGGCCCGGGCGAACCCGTTGTGGCGCGATGCGCGCCCGGATGTGGAGGCGCTGGCGATTTTTGAGGGCCCGGATTCTTACATCAGCCCATCCTGGTATCCCAGCCATCAGGAAACCGGGCGCGTCGTGCCCACTTGGAACTACGCCGTGGTGCACGCCTACGGCCCGCTCGGAATTTTCGATGATCCCGCGCGTCTCGAGCAGCATGTCCGTGAACTTACCAGCCTCGAAGAAGCGTCCATGCCGCAGCCCTGGAGCCCGGATCAGGCCCCCAGCGATTTTCTAGGCGCCATGCTGAAGGGAATCGTCGGCATCGAAATTCCCGTCGCGCGTCTGGACGGCAAGTGGAAGGTGAATCAAAACCGCCTGCCGCAGGATCGCGCGGGCGCCGTCCGCGCTCTGCGCGCCTTGGGCGATCCCGCTTCCGCAAGCATGGCTGATCTGATTGCCGAGCGCGATCGCGAGCAGTAGACTCCCTTAACGTTACAAGAAAAGAAAATTGAAACGAACTCGTCATCTGTCTGTCACCTGCGATTGCTATATCTCTACAGTTGCCTATCAACAACGACAGGAGAAAGCAGAGAGAAAGCATGCGCAAAATCCTAGCAGTGCTCACATCGGAATTGATGATTCTATCGTGCCTGGTTCAACCGGGGACGATGAGCGCTCAGACCGTCGCACCGAGCGAAGGCCCTATCACGCCGATCAGTCATCTGGTCGTCATCTTTCAAGAGAACATTTCGTTCGATCACTATTTCGCAACCTATCCGTATGCCACGAATCCGGATGGTCAGCCTCCGTTTATTGCTCTTGCGAGCACGCCTAGAGTCAACGGACTTTCTGGCGGATTGATGACGCGTAACCCTAATTCGCTGAACACGAAAAACGGTACCGGGACAATCGGGCCTTTTCGTTTGGACCGCACTCAAGCGTCCACCGCGGACCAGGACCACGACTACACACCCGAACAGATGGCGTCGAATGCAGGTGTAATGGATCTGTTCCCGATGTCGACCGGAACCGCCGGGCCTCCTCCCGCGGGTTCGGTGGGCGGAACCACGGGCCTGGTGATGGGCTACTACGATGGCAACACGGTAACCGCGCTTTGGAACTACGCGCAGCACTATGCCATGAGCGACAACTCGTTCGGCACCACCTTCGGGCCTTCCACGGTGGGAGCTATCAATTTAATTTCCGGTGAAACCAATGGAGCCATCAATAACATCAACGGAACCGGCGCCATGGCGGAAGACGGGAGCGGGGGAATGACAGATACCGGTGACGCCGACCCGGCCGGGGACGTATGTTCAACCACCACCGGCGAGACATTCTCCATGAGCGGCAAGAACATCGGCGATCTTTTGAACGCCGCCGGCGTAACCTGGGGGTTTTTCGAGGGCGGTTTCGATCTCACCCAGACCAATGCCAACGGATCCACCGGCTGCAGCCGGTCCACCACTTCCTTGGTCACCAACTCCAAGAAGGCTGACTACATCCCGCACCACCAGCCCTTTCAATACTACGCGACCACCGCTAATCCAAAACATACGCGTCCAACCTCCGTATCCACCATCGGGCATGCCGGAGACGCCGGCAATCACCAGTACGACATCAGCGATTTCTACGCCGCCGTAAACGCCGGAAATTTTCCGGCGGTCAGCTTCTTGAAAGCGCCCGGCTTCCAGGATGGTCACGCGGGCTATTCGGATCCCTTGGATGAGCAGCAGTTCATTGTTCACACCATCAATTTCCTGCAGAGCCTGCCGAGTTGGTCTTCCACCGCCGTGGTGATCGCTTACGACGATTCAGACGGTTGGTACGATCATCAGATCGCCCCGGTGGTGAACCAGTCGAGTACGTCACAAGACGCCCTCACCGGCGCCAGCGCATGCGGCGATGGCACGTCCGCTCTTGCCGGTGTGGCCAGCGGCACGGCCCATGCTCAGGGCCGCTGCGGTTACGGTCCGCGCCTCCCCATGATGGTGATCTCGCCCTGGGCGCGCGTCAACTATGTCGATCACGTGGTCCTGGATCAAAGCTCGATCATCCACTTTGTGGAGGATAATTGGCTGAACGGACAGCGAGTCGGATCCGATTCGTTCGACAGCATCGCTAATTCGATCGACGGGATGTTCAACTTCATCGCTCCGACCAACGCAACCTTCACACTGAGTGAGGAGAGCGGCGAGATCGTGAGCTTCACCGGCGTTCCCGCTTCCGAGGTTCCTTACGTAAAGAAAAAGAAAGCGGAGTAGCCGCTAAATTCCACGCAAAAGGGCGCGCACGGAGTGGTGTGCGCGCCCTCATTTTCGCTTTGATATCCAGACGGAAAATCCTCCAGTACGGCTCGCTGGCCCCCCTGCTCAGGGGGGTTGCCGCGCGTGCCACATCTCTCAATCCTGATTCCTTAACTAAGTTCGTCGATCCCCTTCCTATCCCGCCGGTCGCAAAAAGCCTGGGCCACAGGCCGCTCAAAGGACATGAATCCGTTCAGGCACCGTATTACCGGATCGCAATGCGAGAGGTTTTCCAGAAACTCCACCGCGATCTCGCGCCCGCGCGCCTCTGGACTTACGACGGCTCCGTCCCCGGGGCCTACGTTCGAGATGCGGCGCGGCCAAGGAGCCGTGATCGAATGGGCGAACGAGCTTCCCCTAAAGCATTTCCTTCCGATCGACTATCGCCTGCACGGAGCCGAGCGCGATAAGCCGCAGGTTCGCGCCGTCGTGCACGTTCACGGCGCAAGAGTTCCGCCCGGCGCCGATGGGTATCCGGAGAACTGGTATGTTCCCGGCAATTCGGCCACTTACCATTACCCCAATGATCAAGACGCGGCCCTGTTGTGGTATCACGACCACGCCATGGGAATTAACCGCTTGAATATCTACGCCGGATTGTTCGGTCTCTATCTGGTGCGCGATGAAACGGAAGATGCGCTGAACCTTCCCAAGGGGCCGTACGAAATTCCCCTGGTCATCTGCGACCGCCAGATCACCACCGATGGTCAGTTGGAATATCCCGTTTCCGGCGATCCCGACGCTCCCTGGGTGCCTGAGGCCTTCGGAGAGGCGTTCCTGATCAATGGAAAGCTCTTCCCTTTCCTGAATGTCGAACCGCGGAGGTACCGCTTCCGCATCGCCAATGTGAGCAACGGCAGGTTTCTGAATCTGTTCCTCTCGGACAACGTGGCCATGCGGCAGATTGGAACCGACCAGGGTTTGCTTCCAGCTCCTGTTCAGATCGAACGATTGCAGCTAGCTCCCGGAGAACGCGCCGACCTGGTGGTGGATTTCGCTCCCTACGCCGGCAAGGAAATCCTCCTGCACGACAGTTCATTTGATTTGATCCAAATCCGAGTGGCGAAAGAACGAAAAAGCGACGACGCCAGCGCCCTGCCCGCTACGCTGCGCCCCTACGCCAAGACGCCCGAATCGGCCGCGGTCCAGACGCGCCCGCTCGCCCTCCTCGAGCAAATGACTCTGAAAGGCGAATCCATGCTGATGCTGCTGAACGGCGCGCATTGGGATATGCCTGTAACCGAGAACCCGGCGCTAGACTCTGTGGAAATCTGGTCCTTCATCAATACCACCGACGACACCCATCCCATTCATCTGCACCTGGTGCGATTTCAGATTCTGGATCGGAGGCGGTTTGATGTCTTTGCCTATCAAAACGGCGGCAAACTGCGCTACACCGGCCCGGTAGTGCCACCTTCACCCTCCGAATCCGGCTGGAAAGACACGGTTCGGGCGGATTCCAAGATGGTTACCCGCATCATCGTTAAGTTCGAAGGCTACGCCGGGCGCTACGTTTGGCATTGCCATGTGCTGGAGCATGAAGACAACGAGATGATGCGGCCCTACGAAATCGTGCGGGGGTAGCGTCGGTCCGATTCTTACCGCTCGCTGACGGCGCTGCCCCGAGGTATAGTGAAATGACTTCGAAGGTGTGTGCCCGCCCGATTTGCGGCTCGCGTGTCATGGTTCAACCCAGTTCCGAGTTTGGGCGGCAGATTTCGAAATGATCAACTGCTCGGTATTGCGCACCATAACGGAGCGTAATACCATAAAGACGGATGCAGACGATATCATTGAAGCTGCCTGACGACCTTCTGGCGGAATTGGAGCGGGAGGCGAGGACCAGACGGATCACCAAATCCCTTCTGGTACGTGAGAGCCTCGAAGGCGCACTTCGCGGACGGCCGCGGCGTGTAGCCTCCTGTTACGACCTGGCTCGAGATCTTGCCGGGACGGTGAAGGGTCTGCCGCGCGACCTGGCACACAATCCGAAATATATGGAGGGTTTCGGCGAGTGAAGAAGCGAGTTGTTTTGCTCGACACGGGGCCGCTCGTAAGTTTTCTCGCTGAGGGATTGACGCACCACGCATGGGCTGTCGAGCAGTGGAAACAATTGCGCCCTCCCATGCTCACCTGTGAGCCTGTACTCACCGAAGCCGCATTTTTCCTGAAGCGTGAGGGCCGCGACACCGATGTCCTTTTTGCGCTGTTAGAAAGAGGGGTCATTCGGATCGGGCTCGCGGTTAAGGACCAGCAGGCGGATCTTCGCGCGCTCATGCGCCGGTATCGCAATCGGCCGATGTCCTTGGCGGACGCGTGTCTCGTTCGACTCGCTGAGATTCACGGCACCGCCGAGGTGCTCACCCTGGATGGAGATTTCCGAATTTATCGCCGGCACGGCAACAAAGTGATTCCGGTCCGAATGCCGGACTGACCAACTTCCCTGCCCCGAGGTATAGTGAAATGACTTCGGAGGCGTATGCCTGACCTAATCGTCCTGCTCCCTATTCTGATCATCGTGATCTACCTGATCTCTTCCATCAAGATCCTGGCCGAATACGAGCGCGGCGTGATTTTCCGATTAGGCCGCGTCCTGCCGCAACCGAAAGGGCCGGGCGTGATTCTGGTTTTCGCACCCATCGACCGCATCGTGCGCATATCTTTGCGCATCGAAGCCATGGAAGTCCCGCCTCAGGACGTCGTCACCCGCGACAACGTCACCGTGAAGGTGAATGCCGTGGTTTATTTCCGCGTCGTGGATCCCACCAAGGCCGTGATGGAAGTTTCCAACTTCCTCTACGCCACTTCCCAGGTTTCGCAAACCACGCTGCGAAGCGCTCTGGGCGAAGTGGAACTCGACGAACTGCTCAGCCAGCGCGAAAAGCTGAACCTCCGGCTGCAATCCGTTCTCGACGGCCACACCGGCCCCTGGGGCGTGAAAGTGACGGTAGTGGAAGTGAAGCAAGTGGACCTGCCGGACCAGATGATCCGCGCCATCAGCAAGCAAGCCGAAGCCGAGCGCGAACGCCGCGCCAAGATCATCCATGCCGAAGGCGAGTATATGGCGGCCGAAAAACTTGGCATGGCCGCCGAGCTGATCCAGAAACAGCCGGCGGCCATCCAACTGCGCTATCTGCAAACGCTGGTCGAAATCGGGTCGGAGAAGAACACGACGGTTGTGTTTCCGCTGCCCATCGATATATTCTCGTCTTTAGGGCGCGCGCTCGACAACCTGGGCGCTAACAAAAAGGTAGGCTAATTCCATTGGCGAAGAACGAGGAAGGCGAGTTTGAATTAATACTCGGGAACCGGCAGTTGATCAGCGTCTTCTTGATCGTGGTCATTCTGCTGGGCGTGTTTTTCTCGATGGGTTACATCGTGGGGCGCAATTCAGCGCCCTCCAGTTCCACCGAAACCGCGCGCAATAGCAAACCGACGGCCGATGTCCCTGTTTCCAGCCCGGACACTTCCAGTCCGGCCCCGGTGAGCCCTCCGGCGGATATCACACCTGCGCCCGCTCCGACACCTAAGTCCACTCACCCGGCTCAAACAGCCGAGACCCAGACCAGTCCCGCCCCGGTCCCGGCGGCTAAACCTGCTAAACCGTCGGCGGCGGCGTCCACTCGCGTGGCAGCCTCGGATTCTGGCGAACCCGGCCCCGGAGATTATTGGCAAGTGGTGGCCACGGCCCGTCCGGATGCCGAAATCATCACCGAGGCTCTCACCAAAAAAGGCTTTCACGCCATCATGGCGCCGGCCCCGAAGGACGGCATCTTCCGCGTCCTGGTGGGCCCGTTGAAGGATTCCGGCGCGCAGGCCCAGACGCGCACTCAGCTCGAAGCCGCCGGGTTTAAGAATCCGATCGTGCGAAAATACTGATTTGGCGCTCGATTCTTTGGTTCAACTTGCTCCCGGCCCGCCGGCCCAGCCGCGCCTGCCCGAATGGCTCCGAAAAAGCGCCACGCATTTCTCGTCGGTGCACTCGCTCAAGACCGAATTTCGCCGCCTGAACCTCCATACAGTATGTGAGTCCGCCCGCTGTCCGAACATGCACGAGTGCTTCAGCCGGGGCGCCGCGACGTTCATGATCCTGGGAAACCTATGCACGCGGGGCTGCGGTTTCTGCTCGGTTCCCAAAGCTTCTCCGAAGAAGCAGGCCTTCACGCTGGACCCCGACGAACCATCGAACGTGGCCCGCATGGCGGCCAGCCTGAACCTGCGTTACGTGGTGATCACGTCCGTGAACCGCGATGATCTCGCGGACGGGGGCTCCGCCCATTTCGCCGAAACCGTGCGCGAAGTTCACCGCGCACTTCCTTCGGCGCGAGTGGAGGTTCTGACGCCCGATTTCTGCGGCGATCTCGACGCCGTCGCCCGCGTCATCGACGCGGCTCCGGATGTTTTCAATCACAACATGGAAACCATCCGGAGGCTGTACTCACGCGTTCGTCCCCAGGCCAACTATCGCCAGTCCCTCGACGTCCTTCGCTTCGCGAAGACTTATCGGCCCGGCTTGCTGACCAAGTCCGGCTTCATGCTGGGCCTGGGCGAATCAGGCGGAGAAGCGCGCGAGCTTCTGCGCGATGTCCGCGATGCGCAAGTCGACGTCGCTACCATCGGCCAGTATTTACAACCGACCCGTCGGAATCTGCAGGTGGCCGCGTATATCACGCCCGCCGACTTCGACGCTTATCGCGACTACGGGCTTTCGATCGGTTTCAAAATGGTCTTCAGCGGCCCGTTGGTCCGCAGCTCCTACATGGCGGACCTGGTGAATGACGAGGCGTCGCGCGTTTCCGCTCAGCTTGCTTAACTTTGGGCTCGCGCTTCTCAGCGCGGTGCTTCTCGTTTTGGCTTTCCCCAACATGGTATTTCCCAACTTCGGTTTGCCCTGGCTTGCGCCGGTCGCTCTAACCCCGTTGCTGATCGCCTTGTCGCGCGAGCCCCGACCCTTGTGGCGATTCCTGCTGGGCGAATTCACGGGCGTCGTCTATTGGTTCGGCATCTGTTACTGGATTCAATTTGTGCTCGAAGTCCACGGAGGCATGGGACGCTGGGGCTCCTGGGCAACCTTCCTGCTGTTCTGCCTGGCCAAGGCGATCCATCTGGCAGTCTTCAGTATGTTGGCCGCGGTGCTGTTGGGCACGCGGCTGGCGGTTCCAGCGGTAGCCGCGCTCTGGGCCGGCATCGAACGCACGCACGCCACCTTCGGATTCGCCTGGCTGGCGCTGGGCAACGCGGGAATCAATATGCCGCTTCCGCTGCGTGTCGCGCCATTCACCGGCGTGTACGGCCTGTCATTCATCTTCGCGATCACCGCCGCCACGCTCGCCGTGATCATTCTCCGCCGAGGCAGGCGTCAGTTGTACTGGCTCGCTGTCGTCCCCGCCCTGCTTCTCCTCCCGGATTTGCCCGCCCCGGAGACCGGAACCGCAGCTGCAGTGATGCTGCAACCGAATATGTCCGAGGACGAACAATGGACGCCCCAGTCATCCGCGCAAGCACGAGATGAGTTGGTAGCGCGAACCTTCCAGTCGGCGGCAGGGTCGGGCGCGAGGCTTATTCTCTGGCCCGAGGTCCCCGGCCCCATTTATTACTACCAGGACCCGACGTTCCGCGACGAAGCCGCGAATCTCGCTCGTCAAACGCAAGCCTATTTTCTGTTCGGAACGGTCGGCGAAACGCCTAATGGATCGCCGCTGAATTCCGCGGTCCTGCTGAAGCCGGACGGAGAATTCGAAGATCGCTACGACAAGATCAACCTGGTGCCGTTCGGCGAATATGTCCCGCGGATGTTCGGCTGGGTCAACCGGATCACGCAGGAGATCAGCGACTTCGTTCCGGGAAACCGGATCGTGGTGTTCCGGATCGGCGATCACAGCCTGGGCGCCTTCATCTGCTACGAGTCCGCGTTTCCGCACGAAGTCCGGCAATTCGTGAACGATGGCGCTCAGGTGCTGGCGAATCTGTCGAACGACGGCTACTTCGGTCATAGCGCGGCCCGCGAGCAACATTTGGAGATCGTCCGGATGCGTGCGGTTGAGAACCGCCGCTGGCTGCTGCGCCCAACCAATGACGGAATTTCAGCGGTGGTGGATCCCGCCGGCCGGCTCACCCGGCGGCTGCCGATGTACCAGGAAACCGAAGCCCGAGTAAACTACCGATACCTCAGCGAGAAGACGTTCTATACGTCATTTGGCGATTGGTTCGCCTGGGGCTGCCTGCTCGCGAGCGCCGCCGCGCTCTTCTGCTCCCAGCGGCCGCACTACAAACCAGCTATCCGTGCCTGATCACCAGCACATCGCCATCCTTGACGATGTACTCCTTGCCTTCCAGGCGCAGCAGCCCTTTTTCGCGAACCCCCGGATAGCCATTGTGATCGATGAGCGCCTGCCAGTTGACCACTTCGGCGCGGATAAATTTTTTCTCGAAGTCGCTATGAATGGCCCCGGCCGCCTTTTGCGCCGTGCTTTGCAGCGGGACGGTCCAGGCCCGAACCTCGGTTTCGCCGGCGGTGAGGAATGACATCAAACCCTGCAAGGCATAAGTCGCCGCGATCAAGCGCTCCAGACCCGATTCCTGCAAGCCGTAGCTCGCCACATATTCCTGGGCTTCCTCGGGCGACAGCTCCGCCAGTTCCGCCTCGATTTTTCCGCAAATCGCGGTGACGCCGGTGTGTTTGCGGCCGGCCAGGCGCCCCGTGCGATATTCCTCTTCGATGGGCCGCATGCGCGGCACATCCTGCTCGCCGATGTTCAAAACGAACAGCATGGGCTTTTGCGACAGGAATTGAAATCCGCGAATCAGCTTCTCTTCGTCGGAGGTGAGTTCGAGCGAGCGCAGAGCCGTATTCTGTTCGAGCGTGGCTTTGCAGCGTTCCAGCAAAGCGAACTCGCGATCGAGCTCCGGACTCTTGGCCTTCTTCCGGTCTTTCTCCAGCCGCTCCATGCGCTTCTCCACCACCACCAGGTCGCTCAGGATCAGCTCCATCTCGACGTCCTCGAGATCCCGCAGCGGATCCACCGAGCCTTTCTCGTGCGGCACCGTGTCGCTGGGAAACAGCCGCAGCACATGCGCCAGCGCGTCCGCTGTCCGGAGGCCCGCCAGGTAACTGGGGTCGCGCAGGGCTTCTTTCGAAATGGATGGGAAATCGAGATACTCCACTGTCGCGTGCGTGATCTTGGGAGGATCGAAAATCTTCGCCAGCTCGTCCAGCCTCTTATCCGGCACTTTCGTGACGCCCACGCGCACCTCCATCAACCCCGCGCGAGCGGCTTCGTGCACGCCGGTCAGAATAGTGAACAAGGACGTTTTGCCTACCATCGGCAGGCCAATGATTGCAGTTTTCATTCGATGCTTTTCTTAAGTGGCCAGGGCCGGAACCGAAACTATAGCGGCACCTCGACCAGCGTGAGGATTTCCTGAAGAATGCGCTCGCTCAGTTCCGTGTTGCGCTGCGCGAGCGAAGCCCGCGCGCTGATCGCTACGCGGTGAGCGAATACCGGAATCACCAGCCGTTTGACGTCGTCCGGAATCACATACTCGCGCCCTTCTACCAGAGCCAGCGCCTGCGTCGCGCGAAACAGCGCCTGGGCCGCGCGCGGGCTTACGCCTAGCGCCAGAGATTCATGCGTCCGGGTTTTTTCCACGATGGTGAGCATGTAATTCACCAGCGTGTCATCCACAGTGACGCGGGCCACCTGCTCCTGCAACTGCAGCAGTTCCTCGGAAGAGATCACCGGGCGGATGTTCTCGCCGTGAATCCCGTCGGCATTGCGCAGAATCTCCCGCTCGGCGTCGCGATCCGGATAGCCGATGCGCAGGCGCATCAGGAACCGGTCCAGCTGGCTCTCGGGTAACGGATAGGTGCCGTGATGTTCGACCGGATTCTGGGTCGCCATCACCATGAAGGGCTGTTCCAAGGTATAGGAGTGGCTCTCGATGGTCACCTGCATTTCATTCATGGCTTCGAGCAGCGCCGATTGCGTCTTGGGCGTCGCGCGGTTGATTTCGTCGGCCAGCAGGAAATTAGTGAAAACCGGCCCTTGCTTGAACTCGAACTCCTGGGTATGCGCGTTGTAGATGGTCACGCCCAGCACGTCCGACGGCAGCATGTCGCTGGTAAACTGCAGACGGTGAAAGCGGCAATGCACTGAACGGGCCATGGCCTGAGCCAGTGTGGTCTTGCCTACGCCCGGAACATCTTCAATAAGAAGATGACCGTGCGCCAGCAGGCACACCATCGAAAGGCGCACAACCTCGGGCTTTCCGCGGATAGCGGAGTTGAGTGCCACTTCCAGCTGATTGAGCCTTGAAAGCGCCACCGGCGCGGCAAGCATCATAGTCATTGTACCCTGTCGGACCCAATTCGCCAGTCTCCGATTCAAGAACTAACCGTTCTGACCGATGAGCGGTTTCTATGTGACAGTTCGCAGGCGAAAAGCCGGGAACCTTCTGAATTCCGTGGACGCAAAACCGTTGGAAGGGGCGTATCTCCGATGAAATAAGCCTTCCAGCAACCGTTTCGCAACGGTTGTTATCTTCGCAAGTTATTGATTTTGCTATTGTTCCATTGAATCTTTCTGGCTAAGATCGAGTCTAAGTTCGCAACAAGGAGATTCACCCATGAAGAAGACACTGGCCGTATTATTCGCAATTGGGATTAGCGTGGCTTATGCAGCTTCGAGCTACCGCGTTACATTTTCTAAGCCCACCACCATCAATGGAACCGAGCTCAAGCCCGGCGATTGCAAAGTCGAAATCCAGGGTGACAAAGTCGTCATCAAACAAGGCAAGACCACTGTGGAATCCAATGTGACCGTCGAGAACGCGGCGCAGAAATATGGAACCACGTTAGTCGGCTACTCGGCTGACAGCGCCACCCAAGTGCATGACATCCGGATCGGCGGTACGACCATGAAGCTGACCTTCGGCGACGGCAAGTCGACCACCAGCGTAGCCGCCAGCAAGTAACCAGTTGATCGAGAGCGGGCGCCGTGTGGCGCCCGTCCCTTTGTCATACTGGGAGCAGATGGACTGGTGCGAATCCATTGCCGAGCGCAAAATCCGCGAGGCCATGGAAGCGGGCGCGTTTGATAACCTGCCCGACAAAGGCAAGCCGATCCGGATCGAATCCAATCCCTTTGAAGATCCGAGCGAATGGATGGCGCACCATTTGCTGCGCGTGAATGGTTTCGCTCCTCCCTGGATTGAAGATTCCAAGGAAATTCAGAACGCCGTGCTGCGTTTTCGCGCTGACCTGGAAAAATCTCCTCCGGCGCACCAGAGCGCTCTCGAAGAATTTCGTGAACGCGCCCGGGAACTCAATCGTCGCATTCTGACGTACAACCTGAAGAGCCCGGCCACGGTCTTCCATCTCAGAACGCTGGATGTGGAAGCCGAACTCGCGGCAGTGAATCGGCGAGAGCTATGCTGAAAGGGATGCTGCGCTACCACGTAGCCTATTACCTTCCTCGTGGGGACGACCGAATGGTCGTCGCCGAGGTCCTGGATTTTCCAGGCGTCCTGAGCCAAGGCTTCGACCTCGCGGACGCGCGGGTCATGATCGCGAGCGCTCTGGAGGATATCGCTCAAATGCACCTGGAGTCGGGCCAGGCTCTTCCCGTCCCCGATCCGTCCGCGACGGCCGCCGATGCCGATCTGATCGAATTGCTTCCCCTTTCGGTCGAGGTTGGCGCCCCCAGGCCCTGAAGCGCCACGAGCTAATTCAACATCTTCAAAGTAGCGGATGCCGCCTCGAACGCGAGGGAAGCCGTCACTCCATCTTTACCAATCCCGCTAACAAGATGAAGGTCCCCGTTCCGCGCCATACGGAGATCGAGAATAGGCTGGCTATTAGGATTTGCAGGCAACTGGGCGTGCCATCGATTCGCGGATAGACCGACCCCGGCGCTGAGCGATCGGCCGGTTAGGATTTTTCCTCGCCCGCGGCGAGCAGCCGGTTATTCGCTACTTCGGTGATTTCCTGCTCTTCAGCCCAATCCACGCCCTTCGCCGTAACGGCGAACCGGCCGTTGTCGGTGCGCACGATCAGCCCGTTTTCTTTGAGGTACCAGAGACTGAATTCGAGATGCTCGCGCGGGCACCCCAGCATGTCTTCGAGTTCATGCAGGTTGAGTGTGGGCTGGGTTGGCAGGTTCTTGCGCGCAGTGTAGAGCAGTTCCAGGATTCCCCGGCGCTTGGACTTTTCCGCCATTTTGCCGACCATGGCCTGCTTTTGATCGAAGATCTGCCAGCGCTGCTGGCGGCCGGCCTGTAATTGGACATCGTACGCAGCGCGCTTTTCAGGATCGCTCAAAACTTTGTACGCGTCCGCGATGGTTCGAAACGTATCCTCGTCACCGGTTATGACATTGTCCGGGTGATAGCGCTGCGCCAGCAGCCGGAACACGCGGTGAATCATGTCAGGGTCGGCGTTCGGACTGATCTGCAGAAGCTCGTAAAAATCCGGAAGCGACCCGGCGGGTTTCTTGCCGGACGGTTCGTGGCCCAGCTCAAAAGCCAGCCCGGCATTGTAACCGCCATCGGCCGCTAATCCGCACCGCACCACCCGCGCATTCACGTGGCCGTTTGAAACGCCGTCCAGACCGCTCACCACCACCTTGTCGTCGTCGCGCAGCCAGAACGGCAAGTGGATTCCGAGGCCCAGATCGCTCGAATCGATCACCTTGGCCCGTACATCGCCCGAGCGGCCCGGCACGTTTTGAAGAGTAACCCAGTAGATTTCGGCGCCTTCCGATCTCTTCTCACGTGGTTTTCGGCGGCGTTCGGGGGCTTGGGACATACGTATCGTCCTCCTTCATATCGGCGGTTTCGAGGTGGAATGTTAGTACCCCAACAAGGCTACCCCGCATACGCTAAACTCAAGCCCTAGGAGACTTTACACCTTGACCCCCGAAATCCCCCCAGCGGAATTAGATCGCCTTCAACCCCTGGTCGACCGGCTCCTGGACGAACTCCGGCAGCGCACGCAAGACCTCGCGCCGGAGTCCGAATCCGCCCTCACCTACAACCTTCCCCGGGAGCCTTCCCGGTGACTATTCGCGAGGCCGCCGCAGCGCTGCGATCCCGCCGTGTTTCGTCCGTTGAACTCACCCGCCAGTGCCTGGATCACATCGCCAAACTGAATCCCCGGCTGAATGCCTTTATCACCGTCGTGGAGGACGCCGCCTGCGCCCAAGCTGTACAGCGCGACCGCGAGCTCGCCGCCGGCCAAGATCGCGGCCTTCTGCACGGCATTCCGATCGCTCACAAGGACCTGATCTGGACCAAGGGGATTCGCACTACGTCCGGCTCCAAACTTTTCGCCGACTTTATCCCCGATTCAGACGCGCCGGTAGCTCAAAAGCTGAACGACGCCGGTGCGGTGATGCTTGGAAAAACGGGCCTGCATGAATTGGCGTACGGCATTACGTCCGACAATCCGCACTTCGGGGCCATTCGAAATCCGCGTGATCTGGCGCGCTCGCCCGGCGGATCGAGCGGCGGGTCGGGCGCCGCAGTGGCGTCGGAAATGGCCTACATGGCCACCGGCACCGACACTGGCGGATCCATTCGCATTCCGGCTTCGTTTTGCGGAGTTGTGGGCCTTAAACCCACTTACGGGCTGATCGATCGGAGCGGCATTCAGCCTCTGGGCATTACTTTGGACCACGTCGGACCGATCGCCCGCACCGTGGACGACACTCGAATCGCCTTCGAGGTTATGGCCGGTGCCGCTCTGAAGCCGGCGAAACCGATAAACCAAGTCCGCATCGGGCTGCCTGAGAATTTCTACTTCGACCGCTGCGCCTCGGGCGTGCGAGAAGCCGTCGAGCAAGCAGCTCACGCGATAGAACGGCTGGGCGTCCGGCTGAGTTCCCTCGCCATCCCGGAGGTAGACGCGCTCAACACCGCAGGCCGCCTGATCCTGCTGGCGGAGGCCGCCGCTGTATACCAGCCTTACTGGGCACGCCGCCAGGATTTCGGCGTCGATGTTCTCGCGCTGCTGGATCAAGGCCGCATGGTTCCAGCCACCGACTATGTCAATGCACAGCGGCTGCGTAGAGCATTGGTAAACGATTTCCATGACCTGTTCAGCCAGATTGATTGTTTACTTACGCCCACTACTCCTGCCCCCGCGCCGCTAATCGGCCAGAAGGAAGTGAAGCTGGGAAACGAAATGGTGGATACGCGCCTGGCGGCCACCAGCCTGGTCCGCGGCATCAATGTGCTTGGATTTCCCGCGCTGTCGATCCCCTGCGGCACGGTGCAAGGCCTGCCGATCGGGCTGCAATTAATCGCCCGCCCGTTCGAAGAAAACCTGCTGCTGGCGCTCGGCGAAGCGCTGGAAGCGGCTCTGGCTTAAGCCGAGGTCGCGAGTGGTTAAAAAGTTTAATCAAAAACTTCTTGGCGGATTTCTGCCAGACGTGTTATGTTGATCGAGTCCCAACTTTCTCGAAAAGGAGGCAGCTCTTGCGCGGTCATCACGACAGTATTGAACAGATAACCATGCGGGTTGGCTGCTTCCTGGCGGCCCTCCCGTAGGTCGTCTATTTCCTGCGTCCAAATTCCGCGATGCCACCGGTGTCTCTGTAGCATTGCCCGGCGCACAATCCGGCTCGAAATCAAGAAAGGTGAATTCGATGGCAAAGATCAAAGTATTCCATGGTACTCGCTCCGTCGATGCGCCTCGCTTGTGCGATTCCTGCGAGAGCGGATTGATCATGCGCGGCGCTGCCGACAGCGATGAGCGCGTCTTCTGCATGCGCATGGAGAAGCCCGTAAGCATGCGTATTACCGAGTGCAACCAATACGTAGACCGCACGCAACCACCGCTATGGGCGCTCAAGCAGATCGCCTGGGTGCTACACGTTGATTCCAAGCGTCAGAAAATCGGGTTTCTCACCGCCAAGGCCTGGCGCGAGGAGCACGAGGACGAGGATCTGATCCCGGGGCAAGCCGAGTAACTCCCAGGCCTTGCCCCGCAGTTTTCTTTTTCGTAGGCTGAAAAGTATGGAACTGCTCACTCCTAACGAGATCGTTCGGTTGACGCCCGCGGAACGTCTGGCGCTCATCGCGCAGCTTTGGGATAGTCTCGAACATGAGCAGCTTCCCTTGACCAATTCGCAGCAAGCCGAGCTCGAGCGCCGCCTCAGTTCGCTCGATGAAGACGCGCGCCGTGGCGTAACATGGGCGTCCTTGAAAGCGGAACTTGAGCAGCGTTGCCCCTAGTGTATTCGGTGATCTTTACTCCGGCCGCGCGGATGGAGTTGATTG
The DNA here is from genome assembly GCA_963786745.1 of Terriglobia bacterium. GTDB lineage: Bacteria > Acidobacteriota > Terriglobia > Bryobacterales > Bryobacteraceae > Palsa-89. The sequence continues at coordinate 401,138 of CAWBAE010000003.1, forward strand.
AAGCGCAGGATTGGTATGCAGGCGAGGCCGCCGGGCTAAGCCGAGGCATCCGCCGGGCAATCGACGCCCTGATCGAACGGTGAGTGATAATCCCCGGCAGTTTCCCACCGTCTTTAACAATGTTCGGCGCGCGGTATTGCGTCACTTCCCGTACTCACTGTTTTTTGTCGTTCAAGGTGACGCCCTACTACTGATCGCGTGTTTTCATGCGAGCCGCGATCCGTCGCACTGGCAAAAACGGACCTGAGTGAGGCTCCGCGCCCGTCCTTTTTCGCCAACTCAAGATTTCTAATTTTGACAGCGGGCGCATGGTAGCGTGGTAACGAGCGATGACGACATGCGCTCCGCGAAGCTAACCTCGGAAGATTTCGACGGGCTCAGTGAAAGATGGAGAGCAAAGTATGAGAAGCAGAAGCGCGCCGGATGGGTGCACAGCATCTGTCTCAAGTGCTTCCGAAAGCGTTGGCCGCATGGAAGACCCTCGTCTTGGCAGATTCCGGCCTCGATGCGCCAATGGGAAGTTTGCTGTTTCTGCCTCCGGAAACACAAGGACGGAATTCATAAACCCCGTGATCCGTTAAACCGTGAACTTCGATGTGGCGGGATTCACGAATCCGAGCCCTTTCGATAAGGTTAAGATGTGACTCGTAAGCCTTGACATTCGCCTATACAATTGCCTATCTTTTCTGCTACCATGACTTTGCATGCTAATGGCTTCGATTGGGATAAGAGCAACCGCGTCAAATGCGAGAAGCACGGGCTTTCGACTTCCGTTATCGAAAGCCTTTTTACCCGCCCGCTTGCCATTCTCCCCGATGCGGCCCATTCGCAACGCGAGCGCCGCTTTTGCGCCATAGGCCGAACGGACGAGGGGCGGGGCGTGTTCATCGTGTTCACGCTCCGAGGCAAGGGCGATGAGCTGCTCATCCGGCCCATTAGCGCCCGTTACATGCATAAGAAGGAGATCAATGCTTATGAAAAAGAAAATCCCGACCTTTAGGAGCGGGCGTGCTGCGGCCGCGTTTGTTGACAAGGCTGACCTTACCCAATACGACCTGTCAGGAGCCAGGTTGACCCGTTTTGAGATCAAGCCGAAAGACAAATCAATCAATCTGCGTTTGTCCTGCGAGCTCTACGACGCTGTACGTAAACGCGCCGCCCGCGCAGGTCTTCCCTATCAGCGTTTCATTCGCTTGACGCTTGAACAGGCTATCGGCGGACCGAAATAAGCGCCGTTCTCTAAACGGGGCACTGGTTCAAACCTTATGCCGGTCCATGGTACATGTGGGCGTAATCGTAAGGCGATTGCGGGTTCGCTCGAACCTCAATGTCCCGGAAGCTCTCGATCACGATTTGGGCCGGGTATCCGCCCAGATGGCCATAACCGAGCCCCCAGCTTTTTCGGTCGCACGGGCCAATTGGGGAACGCTTCGCCCTCGTTTGCAGGCGGCCGACGACGGTTACCCAAATCTCGAACCGGGCGCCAGTGTCGGTCGCTTTGGCCTCGACCTCTCCATCTGTTTGGTTCAAGGCCGCCCAGGCGGCATCACCCCACCTTCGACATTAATGAACGACGGCCACGGACCGTCAGTGCATTTCTGGGGGCATTCCTGCCGAAGGCCGTAAAAGTAAACACCCCTTATGGTCACAACCTTGTCCGCGATACGTCGGAAAATCCTTCGAGAGTTCACAAACCGACATAGGTGTGCCGGTAGAAGCCGGAGTGCCGTACGAAGTGATGAGCGCTGCGAGGAACAAGAGAACGCCGAACCGGACCACATATCCAGCATAGTCGCCTGACGGCGCAAGCCTATAAATACAGGGGCTTGAATAGTGCAAATCTCTGTCGCAAATCGAGCGGCCGAAGACTTGGGACGCAGCCAGTCACACCTGAGCAGAGCGCTCCCATGCAACTTCTGAACTAATCCCGTCCGGCGAACCCCTGCTAAACTGTCATTTGGCTGCCAGCTCCAAGACCGCGTCTGCCGCCGGTGATCCCGCCGCGCTCGCCCGCATCGCCGCGGATGCCGCCAAATCGCCGCTTCTGCGCGACGCGCTGCAGTGGTTCCAGCGCGAAAAACAGTGGATTAACGATCAACACGCGCACCTTTGCCGGATTCCCGCGGCAACTTTCTTTGAACAGAAGCGCGCCGAGTGGATGCTCGCGCAATTCCGCGCCATCGGATGGAGCGCGCGGATCGACCGAGCCGGTAATGTGATCGCTCAGCCGGTCGAAAATCGCCAGGGACCCTATATCGCGCTGACGGCCCATCTCGACACGGTGCTGGCGCCGCGCCACAGCGAAGAGGTCTTTACAAGCTCGGATGGCAGGCTGCATGGCCCCGGCGTGGCCGATAATGGCGCGGGCCTGGCCGCGCTGCTAGCCATCGCGCGAGTAGTCGCGTCTTTTCCTGGCATGGCCGAAGTTTTCCGCCGGCTGGTGTTGATCGCCAACGTGGGCGAAGAGGGCGAAGGGAACCTGAGCGGCATGCGATATTTGTGCCGCCAGTCCAGCACCGGCGGCAAAATCGAAGCCTTTCTGATCCTGGACGGCCCGAATAACGACCATATTACTTCCCAGGCTTTGGCCAGCCGCCGCTTCGACATCACCGTAACCGGACCCGGCGGACATAGCTGGAGCGACTACGGCATCGCCAATCCGGTGCATGCCCTTTCGCGCGCCATCACTTATTTCAGCGAACATCTCAACACGCACCGGCTCCCCGGCAACGGCGTGCCGCGATCCTCGTTCAACTTCGGGATTCTCGAGGGCGGTTCCAGTATCAATTCCATTCCCACCGAAGCCCGCACTAAGGTAGACATACGCTCAGAAAGTGCCGCTAAACTCGATGAATTCGCCGACCTTTTGACAGGCTCGGTGGAACGGGCCATCGACGTCGAGAACGATTGGGCCACCGGCGGAAAAGTTACCGCCAAGATTAAGGAGATCGGTTCACGGCCGGGAGGCCGGCTGGCGGACGACGCCGCGATACTCCAATATATCCGCGCCGTGGATACATCCATGGGCATCCGCTCGCATCTCGATTGCGCTTCGACAGACGCAAATATTCCTCTATCCATGGGATTGCCCGCGCTCTCTATCGGCGCCGGAGGACAGGGCGGAGGCGCGCACACACTGCGCGAGTGGTTCCATCCGGACGGCCGCGAATTAGGCCTGAAGCGAATCCTTTTGACGGTGTTTCTGCTGGCCGCCGACCTGCCCGCCGCCCCCCCGGATATGGCCCGCAACGGCAGTCCTTCCCGGAACGGAGGGTGACCCCCGCAAAACCCGCGGGCTGGCTGGTGGATCTCAGCCTGGTCGCCGTGGCATTAATCTGGGGCGCGACGTTCGTACTGGTCAAGCAGGCGCTGGCCGATATTTCAACGCTGCTGTTTCTGACCTTGCGCTTCGCCATCGCGGCGCTGGCTCTGGCGCTGCTCTTTCATCGTGAGTTCCGGGGCCCGAATCTGGCGCGAAGCGTGCGCAGTGGCGTGATTGCCGGCGTCTTTCTTTTCGCCGGTTACGTGCTGCAGACCTCCGGGCTGCGTTACACGACGGCCCCCAAAGCGGGTTTCATCACGGGCCTCTATATTCCTTTGGTTCCCTTGTTCGGCGCGATGATTTACCGGCGCATTCCGCAGCTGGTGGAACTCGCGGGAGTGGCCGCCGCCTTTTGCGGTTTGGCTCTTATGACCATTGAGCGCGACGTATTCGACATTGGGCGGGGCGACCTGCTGGTAGCCGGTTGCGCGGTGGCGTATTCGTTCCACATCCTCGCGCTGGGCCGTTTTGCGAAGGATTCCGGGCCCGGGATCCTGGCCCTGACGCAAATTGCGACCTGCGCTATCCTGGGCGGGGCGACCTTCTGGTGGGCGGAGCCGGTCCGCATTCGCTGGACCCCGGCCGTCGGAATCGCCCTGGCCGTCACCAGCCTGCTGGCCACCGCCCTGGCCTTCTTCGTTCAGAGCTGGGCGCAGCGCTGGTCGAGCCCCACCCGTACGGTCCTGATTTTCTCGATGGAGCCGGTCTTTGCGTGGGTAACCTCCTATGTTATCGCCGGCGAATCGCTCTCTCGCCGCGGAGCGCTGGGCGCGGTCCTGATCCTCGCCAGCATCCTGCTGGTGGAGCTTAAACCTCGGCCCCCGCGCGCGGCCGCCGCCTAGAAACCGCAATCTGGAAACGGGTATAGTGGTACATAGGCGGTCACGGTTCGTCCGAAGAGCGAAAAGAGGAAACATGCGGTGGTATAACAAAATGCGGCAGCAGAAGTTGCTGTCTCTGAGTCTTGTGCTGGTGACGCTTTCCGTAGGGATCGTGATCGGCACCTTGCTCAACAGCGGTGTGCATGCGGCCAAAGCGCAGGCAACGGCGCCGGATGCCTCTCCACTCAAGATTCCCGACCCCGTCGAGCTCGGCAACGAATTCACTAAGCTCGCTAAGAGGATGGAGCCGTCGGTGGTGTACATCACCGCGGATTTTACCCAAAAAGCGGTCGAAAACCCGCACAAGCAGGAGCAGCCGGATGATCCCGGCGATGGCAACGGCGGCGGCGCCAGTGGGGGTAACGGCGGCGGCAACGGCGACGACGGTTTGGACTTGTTCCGCCACTTCTTCCGCGGCGGGCCCTTCGGCAGCGACGCTCCGCCCCGATCCTTCCGTCAGGAGCAATCCGGGTCCGGCTTCATCGTCGACAAGAACGGCTACATCATCACCAATCATCACGTGGTCGCGAAGGTGGACCATATCAAAGTGCGGCTGCATGACGGCGACGGCGAGGAATATCGCGCCCGCGTGGTCGGCATCGATCCTGAAACCGACGTGGCCGTTCTGAAGATCGACCCCCGAACCCCGCTTACGCCGGTAAACATCGGCAATTCGGACGCAGTGCAGGTCGGCGATTGGGCAGTGGCCATCGGGTCTCCATTCGGCCTGGAAGCTTCGGTCACGGCCGGGATCGTCAGCGCTCTGGGACGCAATATTGACGGCCCGCTGCAACTGCAACGCTTCATTCAAACCGATGCCGCCATTAATCCCGGCAATAGCGGCGGTCCGCTGCTCAATATTCGCGGCGAAGTGATAGGCATCAACACCATGATTGCGACCCAAAGCGGCGGCTACCAGGGCATCGGATTCGCGCTGCCCATCAACATGGTGGTGCATGTGTATAACGACATCATCCGGACCGGCCGGGTGGCGCGCGGCTCCATCGGCGTGCAATGGTCGAAGGCCGACAAGCCGGAGTTGTTCAAGGCTCTCGGAACCAATCGCGGCGTGCTAATCAGCAAAGTGCAGGAGGGCGGACCCGCCGAAAAGGCCGGGCTGAAAGCCGACGATATCATCATCGCGATGAACAACAAACCGGTGAAGGACGGCGAAGAGCTGGTCTCCAAGGTTTCGGAAATGGCGATTGGAACGCCCATAACCCTGACTGTCGATCGCGACAGCAAGCACATGGATTTCAAGCTCACCATCATGGATCGGGCCGAAGTTTTCAAGGATCGGCCGGAGTTCGCCGAATTCAAACAGGAGCAAGCCGAACCGCCCAAGATCGAAGAGGGTCAGTACAAATTCGGCATTAAGCTCCACGCCCTCACCGACGCGGAACGCAGCAGCATGGCCATCGAGGGTAAAGGCGGACTGGTGGTACGGGGCGTTGACGAAGGCTCCTTCGCCGAGGATATCGGGCTCTTCGAAAAGGACGTGATTCTTTCGATCAACCGTCAACCGGTGGCATCCGTCGAGGATGTGATCAAGATTCAGTCCACGCTGAAGCCCGGCGACCCGGTAGCGTTCCGCATCATGCGGCCTTCTCCGGGCGGACGAGGCCATTCGCCGCAATGGACCACGTTCTTCGTTTCCGGCACCTTGCCGATGCAGTAAAGCAGCCTACTTCAGATTTAAGAGGCGTGCCGTGATTTTCTGCATGCGCAGACGGGCCCTGCGGGTGTGGTTGATCCGCGTAGTACTCATGACCACGATGATCAGCAGCGCCAGAAGTCCTGTCAAGGCGCAGAGGTCGGCTGCTAGGGAGCCCATGGTATCAGGTTCGGCAGAGTACTGCCTGGCCGCGCCCGGGTGTTCCACCTATTACGCCTTCAAAATCTGCCGTAACCGGCTCTAAAGCGAATCTTCACCGCGTCAAATCGGCTTCTGGCCGGCGGGCGCCCTGATACAATAAGTTAAACATCCATCAAACGGGTGAGATTTTTGGCCGTTTCGCCATGGACCTCGATCAGCTACACACGTTTTTGGAAATCGTGCGCTTGAAGAGCTTCTCCAAGGCCGCGCAGACCTGCTATCGCACGCAGCCGGCCATCAGCGCCCAGGTGCGCCAGCTCGAACAGGAGTTGAATACTTCTCTGTTCGAACGTCTGGGGACCAAGATCGCGCTCACGCCGTCCGGCAGGATATTGGCCGATTACGCCGAACAAATTCTGGACCTGCGGCGTCGCGCGCAGGATTCGATCAACGAACTCGACCGCGTGCCCCGCGGTGAACTGGTAATCGCCGCCAACGAAGCCACTTGCATCTACGTGCTGCCGCGCGTTTTCTCCGAATACAAGAAAAACTTCCCGAACGTGCAGCTGTCGGTGGACCGTTCCTATGGCGCGCGCGTGGTGGAAGCGGTGATGGAGAATCTGGCGGACTTCGGGATCACGCAGCTTCCGGTGCAGGACAAGAAGCTGCAAGTTGTCAAGATTCATTCAGATGAGATCATCCTGCTGCTGCCCGGCAAGCATCCGCTGGCTTCGAGAAAATACGTAACGCCCCGGGACTTAGTCGGGCATCCGTTGCTGATGCCGAAGTCCGGCACCACGCGCGCGCGCCTAAACGCGTGGCTCGAATCGGTGGAAAGCGAGCTCCAGATCTCCATGGAACTGGATTCCACCGAGATGATCAAGCGCTTCGTTATGGCCGGGCTGGGTTACTCGTTCCTGGCGGCTTCTAATTGCGTGGAAGAGCTGGCCGCCGACAAGCTATCCTCGGTGCGGCTGGGGCCGGATCCCATGTTCCGGAAGGTGGGGTTAATTTATCGAAAGGATAAGGCGCTGTCTAAAGCCGCGCTGGGGTTCATTCAGGTTATATTAGAACATGCCGGGGACACGCGTTTCGCGTCCGAACTCTCGGACGTGACCGCGGTCGCATCGAACTGAGCTGGAGCCAAACTTTCGCCATGTCGCGCGTCACATTGAAAAGTTCCACCATCTTCATTTCGGTTGGAAATAAGACGGAAGTTTACCGTTCGGTGAACGATGTGCCTCCCGGGCTGCGCAAGCAGCTGGAGCAATCCACGAATGGCATTCACTCCGCCACTATTCTCATCGCGGATCGAAAAGGCAAGGAGGAGATCGTCCGGGCCATTCGCGGACTGCCTTCCAGCTTGCGCTCGCGGCTGGGAGCATCCTTTCGCAAAGAAGCGGCCACGGAGTCCAAAGCACGGAATCGCCTGACCAGATTCTGGGAAGATTGGGCGGAGCTGGTGCTCCCCGCCGTCATCGGCGTGGCTGTCTGGCTGCTCTTTAGCGTGAAATAATCACACTGTAGCGCTCGGGTCCGATAAGCGCTCTGTGGACCGCCGGCGAGAGCCTCGCTTCTCGACCTATCAAACCGTTCAGCTCGTCATCCTGGGAGATCCGGAGCGATCGCTCAGTGCGAACCTGATCCAGCTTTCGGGCCGAGGTCTTCGGATGGTGCTTGAGGAGCGCGTGCCAATCAATAGCCTGGTTCGCGTGGACGCCGCCGAATGGGTCGCCTTCGGCGAAGTGTGTTACTGCATTCGCGAAATGTCGCACTATGCCGTCGGGCTGCAGCTCGATCAAGCCATCCTGCTCCCTGTTCTTGAGACTCCTCGCTTCTGGGTCCAAACCGTCTGAGTTCGGCTCGCGCGGAACTCGTTCCCGCCAGCTGGTGTCTAAGCTATCGGGCGACACCGGACTGGTGGATCCCAGGATCGGCGCAGAGACTCCTCGGCGGAGCGCCGGTTCATGCCGCGTTCAAATTCGCCGCAATACGTTTGCCTGAATTTCAAGGAGGGTGAGTTGTGTCTGATCACATGTTTGAGGAGACGTTCGTCGACTTAAAGCAGGGCCGCAAGACCTGGCTCGTGATTATTTCGTTCCTGGGCCAAATGTCTTTGGTCTTTCTTCTGGCTCTCATCCCTCTGGTTTATACCGACGCGCTGCCCCGCGCGCAGCTCACCAGCTTTCTCGTCTCGCCGCCGCCTCCTCCACCTCCGCCTCCCCCACCGACGGCGCCCAAAGCGAAGCCGCTTCCGCGTCAGTTTGACCGTGACACGCTAAGGGCGCCCAAACAAATCCCCCTCGCAATCGCCAGCATTAACGAAGAACCGCTGCCTCCTCCATCCGGAGACGTCATTCCCGGCAGCGTCCCCGGCGCTGCGCCTGCGATTCCCGGCGGCACTATCGGAATTCTCGCCCCTGCGCCAGCCCCGGTTGCTCCTCCCCCACCTATCAGGCAAGCATCCAGCAGCGCGACTCCGCCACGGCTTCGCGTCGGTGGCATCGTCCAGCAGGCCAACTTAATCCGCAGAGTTCAGCCGGTGTATCCGCCGCTGGCCAAGCAGGCGCGAATCCAAGGCGTGGTTCATTTCACCGCGATTATCGGGAGAGACGGCGGCATTCAAGACCTCCAGCTGATCAACGGCCATCCGCTGCTTATCGAGGCAGCGCGGCAAGCCGTTTCACAATGGCAGTATAAGCCGACCCTTCTCAACGGCGAGCCCGTGGAAGTGGTCACTCAGATCGATGTTAATTTTACATTGACCAACTAGCGGCTTAAGATTCAACTGGCTTTCAAATAGCCCAGCAGCTTCTCACGCAATTGCGCCGCGATCACCTCGTTAGGCGCGATGATCAGGATGGTATCATCGCCCGCAATGGTGCCGGTCACTTCCGGCCAGTCCGCCTTATCCAGCGCCGCGGCCAGCGAGTTCGCGTTCCCGGGCGAAGTCCTGAGCACCACCAGATTCTGCGCCATGCGAACATCCTGCAGCAGCTCTCCCGCCAGCGTTCTAAGATCTGGACCCGCCGTGGAAGGGCCCAGCTGGCGATAACCGTCCGAGGTCTTGAGCAGCCCCAGCTCGCGGATATCGCGCGAAAGCGTTACCTGCGTGGTGTTAATTCCGCTGGCTTGCTTCAGCTCCGCGGCCAGATCTTCCTGCGTAAGAATTCGCTTGGAGCGAATCAGCTTCAGGATCTGCCCCTGCCGGAAAGTCTTGTTCATCGGCGCCATCGCTCGAGGCGCGCTTCGGCGTGATCCAGCGCCCGGGCCACCGCCGCGGGCCCGGTGCCTCCCTGGATTTCGCGCGTGCGCAACCCCTCGGCCGGGCGGAGGTAGCGCGCGATGTCTTGGGTTAACGCCGGATCATAAGCGGCCAGAGCCTCGGCGCTCCAATCGGCCGGTTTCTTCGAAGCGCGAACGCTCTCGAGCACCAGCCGGCCCACCAGCTTATGCGCCTGATGAAACGGCATCCCGCCGCGAGCCAGCGCGTCCGCCAGATCCGTCGCCACCGCCCAGCTCTCCTCCACCGCCGCCTCGGGCCGCGAAGCATCCAAGCGCGTGCTCTCCACCACTACGCGCGCCATTTCAAGCGAACCGCGCAGTTGATCGGCGGCGTCGAAAATGCGCGGCTTGTCTTCCTGCATGTCGCGGTTGTACGTCATGGGCAGGCCCTTCATGGTCAGGTACAGCGCGGTGTAGTCGCCGAACACCGCGCCGCACTTGCCGCGGATCAGTTCCAGCGAATCGGGGTTCTTCTTCTGCGGCATGATGCTGGAACCGCTGGTGACGGCGTCGCCGAGATCCAGCCAGCCGTACTCTTCGCCCGAATAAAGAATCCAGTCTTCCGCCAGACGGCTCAGATGCAGCATGGTCATGGCGGCGGCGTGCAGAAAATCGAGCGCGAAATCCCGGTCGGCCGAAACATCCATGCTGTTGCGCGTGATGGCGGTGAATCCAAGATCCACCGCGATCGCCTCGCGATCGAACGGGAATCCGGATCCCGCCAGCGCTCCCGAACCCAGCGGCATCACGTCCACCCGGCGGCGCGCCTCTTCCAGACGCTCAATATCGCGCGCGAACATTTCGAAATAAGCCAGCAGATAGTGCGCCCACAGCACCGGTTGCGCGCGCCGCGTATGCGTATAGCCTGGAATCACGGCATGCGGATGCTTGCGCGCCAAGGCTAACAAGGCCGCCAGCATGCCCATGAGCAGCTTCGCGCAATCGTCGATTTCTTCGCGCAGCCACAGCCTGAGATCCAGCGAGACTTGATCATTGCGGCTGCGGCCGGTGTGGATTTTATCCGCCAGTTCGCCGGCGTGCTCCTTCAACTTGCCGGATCACCAGCGTGTGCACGTCTTCGTCGGTGGCGTCGTCGAAGAATCCAGGCTGGCGCGCCTCGGCGCGGATCTTCTCGAAAGCTTCCACCAGATTTCGCGCGTTCTTCGCCAGTTAGAATGCCGACTTGTTCCAGCGCCCGGGCGTAAGCCGCCGAACCCCGGCAATCGACATCCAGCAAACGCCGGTCGAAATCGAGCGAGCCTGAAAAGCGCTCGAACACTTCGGACGGCGCGCCCTCAAACCGCCCGCCCCAAAGTTTCATTTGGACTGTTGGGCCGCTTGCGCGCGTACCCGAATCGGCAGCCCGATGAGGTTGATGAAGCCCTGCGCGTCCTTCTGATCGTATTCGGCGCCCATGGTGAAGCTCGCGATATTGAGCGAATACAGCGAATACGGCGACTTGCGGCTCACCGGCTCGACGTTGCCTTTATAAAGCCGAAGTGTCACTTCGCCGGTGGTGGTCTGGCTGGTGGCTTCGAAGAACGCGTCCAGAGCTTCGCGCAGCGGCGTGAACCACAGGCCGTTATAAACCATCTCGGCGTAATCGAGCGCCAGCTTCTGTTTGTAATGCAGCGTATTCCGGTCCAGCGTAAGCGCCTCTAGCTCCCGATGCGCCTGCACGATCAGCGTGCCGCCGGGCGTCTCATAGCAGCCGCGCGACTTCATTCCGACGAAGCGGTTCTCCACCAGGTCGATGCGTCCGACGCCGTGTTCGCCGCCGATCTTATTCAGCGTTTCAAGCAGCTTCACGGCCGAAAGCTTCTGGCCGTTCACCGACACCGGCGTGCCTTTCTCGAATCCGATGGTCACTTCGGCCGGCTTGTCGGGAGCCTCTTGCGGACTGCGCGTGAGCATCCAGATTTCTTCCGGCGCCGCGTTGGCGGGGTCTTCCAACGCCCCGCCTTCGTGCGAAATATGCCAGATGTTGCGATCGCGGCTATAGATCTTCGTGGTGGTCTGCGAAATAGGAACGTTGTGCATTGCCGCGTAATCGATGGCATCCTCGCGCGAGACGATATTCCATTCCCGCCACGGCGCGATCACCGGGAGATGCGGCGCCAGCGCCTTATAGGTCAGCTCGAAACGAACCTGGTCGTTTCCCTTCCCCGTGCAGCCATGCGATAGCGCATCGCAACCTGTGGCCAGCGCCACTTCCACCTGGCGCTTGGCCAGCAGCGGCCGCGCCACCGACGTTCCCAGCAGATATTTGTGCTCGTACATCGCGTCCGCGCGCACCAGACGCCACAGATATTCGCTCGACGAACTCCTCGCGCATATCGGCCACGTGGACTTCGGAAGCGCCGGTCTTGAGAGCCTTCTCTTCCAGGCCCTTTAGCTCGTCTTCGCCCTGTCCGATGTCGCCGCACACCGCGACCACTTCGCACTGATAATTTTCCTTGAGCCAAGGAATGATGATGGATGTATCGAGGCCGCCTGAATAGGCCAGCGCCACTTTCTTAGGTTTCATAAATGAGTTTGAGTTGCCGGCGTTACTAGCCGATCAACATCAATAGTAAAGCTTTCTGGACGTGCAGACGGTTTTCGGCTTGATCGAACACCACCGATTGCCGCGATTCAATCACTTCATCCGTCACTTCTTCGCCGCGCCGGGCAGGCAGGCAATGCAGGAACACCGCGTCCGGACTGGCTTCGGCCATCAGAGCCTGGTTGACTTGATAAGGCGAAAGATCCGCCAGCCGACGAGCCTTCTGTTCTTCCTGTCCCATGCTGGCCCACACGTCCGTGTAAATAGCCTGCGCGCCCGAAGCGGCTTCCGCCGCATCGTTGGTCAGCGTCAGCCGGGCGCCCGACACAGCCGCGAGCGCTTCCGCCTGCGCGACGATTTCCTGATCCGGCTCATAGCCCGCCGGCGTGGCGATCGAAAAATTCATTCCCAGCCGCAGCGCCGAAAGCATCAACGAACGCGCGACATTGTTGCCGTCGCCCACGAACGCGAATTTGAGACCGCGCACGTCTCCGAATTTTTCCTTGAGCGTGAACACATCCGCCAGCGCCTGGCAGGGATGAAACCGGTCACTCAGCGCGTTGATCACCGGAACGGACGACCAATGCGCCAACTCGTCGATGGTGGTTTGCAAAAAGGTGCGGGCGACGATGCAATTGGTCCAGCGATCCAGATTACGCGCGACGTCCTTCAGCGGCTCCCGCTCGCCGATCGGCCCGACGGTTAAAACCGAATCGCCGCCGAGCTGTTTGATGGCGAGTTCGAAAGTGACGCGCGTACGCAGCGAAGGTTTTTCAAACAGCAAACTGAGATAGCGGCCAGCCAGAGCCTTCGAATACCGGCCGGGTGCAGCCTTAACCTGTTGAGTCAGATTAAGAAGCGCAAGCAGCTCATCCTGCGATAGATCGATATCGCGCAGAAAATCACCGGCTGCGATTTTGAGCGCGGTTCTCTCGACCGGCAATCGCCGGACGGGTTTCAGCGAAGTGCTGGCTGCCGAGTGCATTTTGGGTGGGGTCTCCTCAGTCACGCCGCGAATGTTTATTCATCTAGATGAATAATTACACATTAGGAGGCCCGACGTCAAGCCGGGGCCGGAGTTCGGTCGTGTCCTGGTCTGCTCAGGACACTACCCGGAGTTCGAAGCCGCCGGGTCACTTCCGGTCCGCACGGACGTATCGAAAAAACCCTTCCCGCGCTTGCCCTGGCGATCGATGACATCCTTCCAAGATTTCGACGCCGCATGACGTTTGGGTATAGTAGCAGTCATCGGTTTCGGCAATGTTCCGCAAGATACAGCGCCCTTCGCCCGACGAGATTCTCTCTCCGTTGCCACAACCCTTCCGGTCTGCGCTGCTCTCCATGTATAACGGGGAGCCCCAACTAGGAGCGGACGGCCAGCGGCATAGCTTAGACGAAAACACTCGTATCGGCCCGGAACAGGGCATGTGGTTATACAACTTGTGCCGTGTCGCCAAGCCGAAAACCACGCTTGAGATCGGCCTGGCCTACGGTTTCTCGACGGTGTATTTCCTGGCCGCCATTCGCGAGAACGGCGTCGGCCAGCATACCGCTGTGGATCCGTTGCAGAGCGATTGGAACGGAATCGGATGCCGTCAATCGCGAAACCTCGACATGAGCGAAAGCTTCCGCTGCATTGAAGAGAAGTCCGTAGCAGCCTTGGTGCATCTGGCCGAGCGCGGGGAGATGTTCGAGGTTATCTTCATCGACGGGTATCACCGCTTCGACGATGTCCTGATGGATTTCACGCTCTCGGCCGAATTGTGCCCGATGGGAGGCTGCATCATTCTGGACGATATGTGGATGCCATCCATACGCATGGCCGTGGCCTTCATTCGCTCGAACCGGAAAGACTTTGAGGAGATCCGAACCCCGCTCTCGAACATCGCGGCGTTTCGGCGAATCAGCCAGGACGCGCGGGACTGGCAACACTACGTGAAGTTCGAAGATATAGATAAACGGAATGCGATTCGACGTCGCGTGCCGGCCTTGCTTCGCCGGAGGACCAGAGCGGTGCTGCGCCGTTGGGGCATTTTTCAAACCTGACCACTACCAACATCCCTTAATGCGATCAATTGATCCTCTATTGGCGGATGCGCGATTGTCTAGAAATAGCCTGCGGGAAACGCAGGACGCCGTCAGTCATTCCAAGCGATTAACACCAGGGTGCTAGCATGGATTAAGAAGGATATGCCTAACCAGAGTATGCTGTGAGGCATTTTTATGTTAGAGACCGAACGCGAATTTTTCGAGAAAAACCGGGAAGATCTGCTTAAGAGATTCCCAGGGAGATTCGTCGTCATTAAAGGCGAGCAGATGCTCGGACCGTTTGAATCAATCCAGGACGCCCTTGCTGGAGGGGCAAAAGAATACGGCATGACCTCGTTCTTGGTTCGCCGGACCGATCAAGTTCCCGAGGAAGCCTCGATCCCTGCGCTTGCGCTGGGACTGCTACATGCCGATTCATCACACCCAGCTGGCGGGTCAGGGACGAACGCCTGACGGGCGTCAAGTCTCACTCGCGCCATCAGTTGTCCTTCAGCAACGCGGGCCTGTAATTCAGGTTGCCGTCACACTGCATCAGACGTTCGCGGCCGCGCTGGTGCAGAATGACAAGCCGGTCCCTCAGCCTGTCACTGGATTCGCCATGATCGACACCGGCGCCTCGAACACCTGTATTGACGACGAAACGGCGCAATCGATGGATTTTCAGGTCATCGATGTGGGGAGCATGCACTCGGCATCCCACGTTAGGACTCCGAGCAACATCTACCCGTTGCAAATTGAGATCGTTGGATTCAGGATCAGCTTCCAATCGCCACGGACAATGGGAGCTGCGCTCAAAGAACAGGGGCTTCTAATGCTTCTCGGCCGCGATCTTCTGCAGGGCTGCACATTGTTCTATAACGGCCCCGCGGGCGAGATCACGCTCTCAATCTAAGGCCCCCAACACCCCCGCGCTAAACTAACAGCAGCCTCGGATGAAGATCTCGGCCGCGATCATCACCTACAACGAAGAGCGCAACATCGCCAGAGCCATCGAGAGTTTGTGCTGCTGCGATGAGATCGTGGTAGTCGATAGCGGTTCGAGTGACCGCACGGTCGAACTCGCCACCAAATTGGGCGCGCGCGTGCTCGACATGGCCTGGCGCGGCTACGCCGGCCAGAAAAACTACGCGTCCGAATGCTGCACGAATGACTGGGTTCTCTCGCTCGACGCCGACGAGGCTCTGAGCGAGGCGCTCGAGGCCGAGATCTGGCAGATCAAGAAGAATGGCCCTGAGTTCGACGCCTACACCATGCCCCGCATGGCCCAGTATCTGGGCCGCTGGATTCTTCACTCGGGCTGGTATCCGGACCGCAAAATTCGCTTGTTTGACCGGCGGCGCGCCAAGTGGGTGGGCGATTACGTGCACGAATCCGTGGTGGTGGCGGGCAGCGTCGGCCATCTGGAATCGAATATTCTGCACTTCACCTGCAGCTCGCTTTCCGAACATCTGAAGACCATGGATCGGTACACCACGCTCGCGGCCGAGCAACTGGTCAGCCAGAACGCGCAGATCGGCTGGCGCGAGCTCGCGCTCGATCCGCCCTGGACCTTCTTCCGCACCTACATCCTCCAGCGCGGATTTCTGGATGGAACCGAAGGGCTGGCCATCGCGCACATGGCCGCGCTCTACAATTTCCTGAAGTACGCCAAGGCCAAGAACATGAGTCCGCGAAGGTAGCGTTGCTGATTCTGCACATCGACACGGGCGCGGAGATGCGCGGCGGACAATGGCAGGTTCTATATCTGATGCGAGGCCTGGCCGCGGCGGGCATTGGCGTCCGGCTTCTGGCGCCCGCGAATTCTCCTTTGCTGCAGGCCGCGCTGGCTCAAAAATTGGATGCGCGGCCGCTCACTCTGCGCGCGCTCCCGCAGGCGGTTTCGGGCGTCGACCTGATCCACGCCCACGACGCGCGCGCCCACAACTTCGCTCTGCTCACCGGCAAGAAGCTGGTGGTTTCGCGGCGAGTGGCCTTCCCGCCGGGCCGCGGCTTGGCCTCGAAACGGAAATATCGGCGTCCGGCGCGGTTCATAGCAGTATCGGAATTCGTGCGTCGAACGCTGCTCGACGCGGGCGTGGATGCCCAGCGCGTCGAGGTGGTCCACGATGGCGTTCCCATCCCGCCCAGCTTAAAACACGACGGCCGAACCACCGTCCTGGCGCTCGATTCGAACGATCCCGGCAAGGGGAAAAGCATTCTGGAACAAGCCGCCGCGCTGGGCGACATCCCCATTTCGTTTTCCTCGAATCTAACGCGCGATCTGCCGGATGCCGCGCTGTTCGTATATATTACGGATTTGGAAGGCTTAGGATCGGCCGCCTTGCTGGCCATGGCGTACGGTGTGCCGGTGATCGCGAGCGAGGTCGGGGGACTGCCGGAAATCGTCATCGATGGCGAAACCGGATTGCTTACCTCGAACGAACCGGTGGAAGTGGCCCGGGCTATTCAGCGCCTGCTCGGGGATCGCGAGCTCGCCGAGCGGCTGGCCGCCCGCGCCCGGGCTCGCGTCGAGAAAGAGTTTTCCATCGATCGCATGGTCCACGGAACCCAGCGCGTTTATGAGAGAATTCTCGCGTGATTGAAGCATTGTTGGCGGCCCTCTTCGGCCTTCTGATCGGCAGCTTCTTGAACGTTTGCATATACCGGCTGCCTCGCGATCTTTCCGTCGTGCGGCCCCGCTCGTATTGCCCGTGCTGCCAGACGCCCATCGCGTGGTTCGACAACATTCCGGTGGTGAGCTATGCGCTGCTCCGCGGGCGCTGCCGCAAATGCGGCGAACGCATCCCTGTCCGTTATCCCATCGTCGAGATCCTGACCGCGGCGGTGTTCTTCTGCTCCATCTGGTTTCTCGGCCTCACCGCGGGCGGAGTGAAGTTCGCCGTCTATGGCGCGATTACCATCACGCTGATCTTTTCCGATCTCGAGGAAAGAATCCTGCCGGATGAATTTACCCTGGGCGGCGCGGTGGTGGGTGTGCTCTTCGCCGCGCTGGCCCCGATGGATGTCGGCTTGATCAGCCTGCTGTTCTACTCGCCTGGCCATCGGTGGTTGATTTCGATGGGCGAATCGCTCTTTTCGGCGGCAGTTTGCAGCGGAGTGCTGTGGCTGGTGGGCGCCATCTATCAGAAGGTAAGGCATCGCGAAGGCCTGGGGCTCGGCGACGTAAAAATGGTCGCGATGATCGGCGCTTTTTTGGGACTGCAAGGCGCACTGCTCTCGGTGATCGCCGGATCGGTGGTGGGCTCGATCGTGGGCCTTCTTTATATCTGGCTCACCCGCAAAGATGCTGCCACCTACGAGTTGCCATTCGGAAGTTTCCTGGGCTTAGCGGCGTTGATCGTGGGATTTGCCACGCATGTTTTCTATCACTTCTGACGCCTGCATGCGCGCCAGGACGCGGCGAATCCGGTGTAACATAGAGACTTAGCCCAAAATGAAAGACCTGTTCGAGGTGTTGAAGCCGGCCAGCCAGGACTGGGTCATGGCGAAGGCAATTGACCCCGGCCGCTTGCCCGCCCACATCGCCATCATCATGGACGGAAACGGACGCTGGGCGCGCAAACGGGCCATGCCGCGCGCTGCAGGTCACAAAGCTGGGATGGAATCGGTCCGGACGGTGGTGGAGGCCTGCTCGCAGATCGGCATCCAGGCCCTCACGCTCTACGCGTTTTCGACCGAGAATTGGAAGCGCCCGCGGACGGAAGTGGACATGCCGTGGCGGCTGCTGCAGGTATATCTGCGCCGCGAACTGCCGGCGATCCTGCGCAACGGGGTCCGGCTGACCTCAATGGGCCGCTGGGGCGGCCTGCCGGAGCAGGTGCGCGAGGAGCTTCAGACCGCTATTGACGCCACCGCGCAGAATACCGGCATGCGGCTGAACGTGGCCCTCAACTATAGCGGCCGCGCCGAGCTGGTGGACGCAATAAACGCGATCATCGAAAACGCCCGAGCGTCGGGACGCCTGCAGGATCTCGAGATCGATGAACGCTCCATCGCCGCGAATCTCTACACCGCCGGCATGCACGACCCCGATTTGCTGATCCGCACTTCCGGCGAGATGCGCATCAGCAATTTCCTGCTATGGCAGATCGCCTACGCGGAGCTGTATGTTACCGACACCCTGTGGCCGGACTTCCGCCGCGCTGACCTGCTGAGCGCCATTCTCGAATATCAAAAGCGGGATCGGCGGTTCGGCGGCCTCAGCCTGGATGTCGCGAGCGCCCCTCCGCGCGAATGGGTTGAGGCTATCGGCACGCTGGCTCGATGACGCGCCTGATCACGGCGCTAATCCTCATCCCCACTTTCCTGTACCTGATTCTGTGGGCGCCCGGCTGGGCGTTTCTCGCGGCCGCGGCCGGTGTGGGCATTCTATGCTTTCGCGAATTCGCCGAACTGGCGTACTTGCATCAGATTCCCAAGACGGGAGTTTTCGGATACGCAGCCGGTGTGCTGGTTTTGCTGCTCCCGGGCAACGATGCGTCGTTCCTGGTATTGATCGCGGTGCTCGCCATGGCGCTGGCGTTGCGTTCGCAGGACTTGACGGAAATGCTTCCCGCGGCCGCGGCTCTGCTGCTGGGAGTGGTCTATATATTCGGCTCGTTGCGATGTGGGATCGAGCTCAGAAGCATGGACCACTACTGGCTGTTTTTCGCTTTGTCGCTCAACTGGGCGGGTGACATCGCGGCGCTTTATGTGGGCAAACTGATTGGCCGGCACAAGCTGGCCCCGCGCATCAGTCCCGCGAAATCCTGGGAAGGCTCCATCGCGTCGGTGGCAGCGTCCGTAATTTACGGAGCCATCTATCTTCCGCGCCTGCTGCCGTCGGTGCCGATCGCGGAGGGTCTGGGCCTCACGGCGCTGGCGAATATCGCAGGCCAGTTCGGCGATCTTTGCGAATCGGCCATGAAACGCGGCGCAGGCGTCAAAGACAGCGGCAACCTGCTTCCCGGCCATGGCGGATGGCTGGACCGGCTGGACAGCAGTCTGTTCGCGCTGCCAGTGGTCTACTGGCTGGTAAACGCGATCGTGAAGACCAAGTGAAACGCTACCTGCCTCGGCCGCTCACTCTGCTGGCAGTCGCCACTCTGTTTGTCATCAACGTTTACATTGCGCGAGATCTCTTCGGCGCCGAGTTCATTTTTCAGATGGGGTCGGTGGAAGGCTCCTTCATCGCCATCAGCAAATGGGTGACGGAACATTGGGGCGACCTGGGATGGTTTCCCTTATGGTTCAACGGAATGCCCTTCCTGGCCGTCTACCAACCCGGATTTCATGTGACGGTAGCGGGCGTAGCGGCCCTATTTCATCTGACGCCGCAGCACGCTTATCACTTGGTCTGCGCGCTGGTGTACTGCTTCCAGCCAATCGCTTTATTTGCGCTCTGCTACGCGGCCACCGGGCTGCGTGGCTACGCGTTCATCGCCGCTTTAGTGTATTCCACGGTCTCGCCGGCCGCGTTCCTGGCCCCCGCGATTAGCGATGACCTGGGCGGGCTTTGGTTCGCCCGGCGTTATCAAACGCTGGTCCACTACGGCGAAGGCCCGCACAGCGCCGCGCTGCTGCTGATCCCGCTGGTGATTCTGTTTCTCCACCGCGCTGCCACGCTGCGACATCGCGCCTATTTTCCTTTGGCCTGCCTGTCCCTGGCTTCGGTGGTGCTGGTGAACTGGCCGGGAACCATTGGGCTCACGATGGCGGTGGCCGCTTACTGCCTGTCCCGCTTCGGAAGTAAGCAGCCGCTGCATTGGGGCTGGCTGGCGGCCGCCGGGGTAATCGCTTACATGCTGGCGTGCCGCTGGGTGCCACCCTCCATCATCCTGGCGGTGCCCGGAAACGCGCAGCAATCCGATGGAACCATTCTGCGCACCGCGAACCTGTGGTATCTCGGCATCGCCGTCCTGGTCCTGACGGCTCTGCATTTTGGCTTCGAATGGATCGGCGTTGACCGCTGGCTTCGATTTTTTCTCTATTTCACGCTGTTGAGCGGAACGGTTGTGTTCGGCTTTTACTGGTTTAACGTGAAGCTGCTCCCGCAACCGCATCGCTTCAACGTCGAGATGGAGATCGGAATCATCGGCGCGGGTATTTACCTTTTGAGGCTGGCCTGGCTGCGCTCGCCGCGTTGGGTTCAAATCGCCGCGCTGGCGTTGCTGGGCGTTGCGGTCGCTGCGCAAATCCGCACCTATCGATGGTACGCGCACGGTCAAACCCTGCCATTGGACATCACCAGCACCGTCGAATACCGGATGTCGAAATGGTTCGAAGCCAATATGCCCGGTAGCCGCGTATTCGCGCCGGGCAGCGTCTCCATATGGATGAACACATTCGTGGACGTGCCGCAGGTGGTGGGTTGCTGCGATCAGGGCGTTCCAACGCTGCAGCATCGCTTGATCTATTACCTGATTTATACCGCGGCGAACGCCGGAGACCGCTACGTTCCCGCCTCGATCGAATGGCTCAAGGCGTACGGCGCGCAGGCCATCGGCGTCAGCGGCGGCCCGAACAGCCGCGAGTTCTTTAAACCCTACGCGCGTCCCGAGGCGTTCCAGGGAGCCTTGCCGGTGCTCTGGAAAGAAGGCGGCGACATTGTCTATCAGGTTCCCGGCGGTTTGCATTCGCTGGCGCACGTGGTGCAGCCCTCAGAGATCGTCCAGCGCCCGCCGTTCGACGGTCTGGATACCCAGCCATTAGACGCCTATGTTTCCGCGCTCGACCGGACCGGCGCACACCCGGCGAGTTTCCGCTGGATCAATGCGCACCAGGCCCGCGTCGATGCGGATATCGAGCGCGGCGAAGTGCTTTCCGTGCAGGTTACCTACAATCCGGGCTGGCATGCCTTGGTGGGCGGAGTGCAGCAACCGGTCCGCTCGGACGGTCTGGGTTTGATGGTGGTGGAGCCGTCCTGCGCGGGTTCATGCTCCGTGGATCTGGTCTATGATGGAGGGTCTCGCTGGACCAGATGGGCGCTGGGAATCGGGTTGGTCCTATGCTTCCTGTGGCCGGCTTGGCCGCTGCTAAAGCCAAAGTGAAATCCGAACCCGCGGTTCGCAATACGCGCCTGCTCGCGTCGCTGTACGCTTTAGCCCTGTTTGCTCTCAATGCAGTGATCGTGCGGCGTCTGTTCGTCGCCGAATTCACCGGGCACATGAATTCGAACGAAGGGACCTTTATGGCGATCAGCCGGTTCCTGGTGGAAAACTGGCCGCACGTTGGGTGGTTTCCTTATTGGTCGAACGGCCTGGCGTTCGAGAATACCTACACCCCGGGGCTGCAGGTCTTGGACGCCGTATTTGCCGCGCTGGCGCACACGTCCACCGCTCACGCATTTCACGCGGTCATCGCGTTCTTCTATTGCCTGGGGCCGGCGATGCTGTTTCTGTTCGTTTGGCAAACCGTGCGCCGCCCGCATGCCGCCTTCCTGTGCGGGCTGGTCTATTCGCTGTTTTCCCCATCCGTGATTTTCCCGGCGGTCCGGGTGGACCTAGGCGGATGGACGTACGCGCGACGTCTGCAAACGCTGGTCCACTACGGCGAGGGCGCGCACAATGTCGTGTTGAGCCTGCTGCCGCTGGCGCTCCTGACCGGCTATTTCGCCATGACGCGCCGCCGCTACGGCTGGTGGGTGGCCACCGGAGCGCTAATGGGCCTCCTGGTGCTGACCAACGCATTCGCGGCCACCGATCTCGCGATCGGTCTCTTTATCATGGCGATGGTGCAGCCGAGCGGCGAACGTCTTCGAAGCCTGGCGTACACCGCGATCACGGGCGTCATTGCCTACGCCTGGATCTCCCCGCTGCTCACCCCGACGCTGATTCAGACCATGCGCGCGGATTCGGTGTTGGACGGCGATTTCCGTTACACGCCGCAAGTTCTCTGGACCTGGCTGGCGGTTCTCGCTGGAGGCGTTCTGCTCTGGATCTGGACGCGCCGGTTCCCGAATGTCTTCGATCGTTTCGCGCCCCTCTTCGCCTACATATTTTTCGCCATCCCGGCGCTCATCCACTTTGCGAACATCACCCTTCTCCCGCAGCCGCTGCGATACCACCTGGAGATGGAAATGGGCGTGGCGATGGCCTTCACCTTTCTGTTGCGGCGCGTCCGGCTGAGATCCACCGGGCGGATGCGAATGGCAGGTTTGGCGGCCGCGTTTGTATTTCTGGCCGTGCTTTTGGGGTTTCTGGTGCGGCAAACCAAGATCTACATACGTTTCGCGCATGGGCTGATCCCGAGATTCGACATCACCAGCACTATCGAATACAAAACCGCCCGCTGGATCCAGGCGAATCTTCCGGGGCGGCGCGTGATGGCCTCGGGCGACGTCGGAACCTGGCTCAACGTCTTCACCGACAACCCCCAGCTTACGTCCGGGCACGATCCGTTTTCTCCCAACTGGATGATCGAAATCGCCGGATACGCGATCTATTCCGGCGACAATGCGGGCGCGCGCGACGCCCAGATCTCGATCACCTGGCTGAAAGCTTTCGGCTGCCACGCCATCACGGTGCCGGGCCCGAAGAGCCGCGAGACCTACAAGCCGTTTTGGCATCCTCGAAAGTTCGATGGCGTGCTACCGGAGCTCTGGCATCAGGAAGACGACACCATCTATGCGATCCCTGAACGCTCTTCTTCGTTGGCGCACGTGATCCCTGACAGCGCAGTGATTCGGCGTGTGCCGGTGAATGGGCTGGATATCGAGGACGTCACCCGGTATGTCGCGGCTTTGGACAACCCGGCGCTGCCCGATGCGCCGCTCGCCTGGACGGATCCGTCGCATGGCCGCATCACCGCATCCGTTCGGCCCGGACAAGTGGTCGCGGTGCAGGTGACTTACGATCGCGGCTGGACGGCCAGGACGCACGGACGCAACGTGCCGATCAATCGCGATGCAATCGGGCTCATGGTTTTACGGCCGGAGTGCAACGGCGCCTGCGATATCGACCTGGTTTTCGACGGCGGCATCGAGCGCAAGATTTGCCTGACGATCAGCCTGCTGACGATGCTGGCGGTATTATTGTTCGGCGCCCGTCAGTGGATCGTCCGGGTTTTTCGGTTCATGTAGTCCATGAGCAAATATTGCCCAAGATTATATGGAGTCGTGAAATACGCTTTGCCCCGGCAAAGCTCCGTCACCTTCTGAACGAAGTTTACCAACCCGAAATCGCTGGCCAGCATAAAGGTATTGATTAGAATACCTTGCTTCTTGCAGCGGCTCACTTCTTCGAGCGTGCGGCTTATCACCAGCGGATCCAGTCCGAAGGCATTGCGGTACATGCGACCGTCTTCGAGCGTTAGGGCAGAAGGCTTTCCATCGGTAATCATGATGATCTGCTTCATGTCCTTCTTCTCTTGATTCAGAAGCCGCTGCGCCAGGATCAAGCCGTCGCGCGTGTTGGTGTAATAGGGACCCACCTGCACGCGGGCGAGGTCGCTCAAACGAAGTTCCTCGGCCGAATCGTGGAACAGAACGCAGCGCAGGCTGTCGCCGGGATATTGCGTGCGGATCAAGTGCGCCAACGCCAGCGCCACTTTCTTAGCCGGCGTGAAGCGATCCTCGCCGTACAGGATCATGCTGTGGCTGCAATCCAGCATCAGCACCGTGGCGCAGGAGCTTTGGTATTCGGCTTGGTGCACGTGCAGATCGCTGTATTCGAGCTGGATGGGCACGCTCAGCCCCTCGCGCTGGATGGCCGAGAAAAGCGTCTGGCTGATATCCAGGTTCAGGGTATCGCCGAATTCATACGGTTTCGCCGCTCCGCTGGTCTCGACCCCGGTAGCCAGATCGCGCGTATCGTGCGCGCCGAAGCTCGACTTGCCGAGCGAACCCAGCAGATCCTTGAGCGTCTTGAATCCAAGGAAGTCGATGGATTTGTCCGTGACCTCGACTTTCACCTTGCGGTCGGCATCGCCGGCTCCGCCCCCGGTTTCAGTGGCGGGCTGCTGATCCACGTTAATGTAGCCTTCGTCCACCAGCTTCTGAACCAGGCGGCTCATTAGGTCGTCCATCTCCTTGGACGACATGTTTTCGAGCGCCTGCTGGATGCGCTGCGCCTTCTCGGCGTCGAACATCTCGCCCTGCTCCAGAGCGCGCTGGATGGCGTCCTTCAGGTCTTCGAGCGAGTGCTGATTCCACTCGCTGAAGCCCATGTACTGATTCTGAAAGCCGCTTTGCAGAAAGAAATCGGACAGGGCTTTGAGGAGGTCCTCGGCGTCGAGACCGAAGTCGTCACCGGTATAACGGGAGTAATGGATCCATTTCACCTGTCGATCCTCCTCTATTAGCTGCCTAATTAAACTGACGCCGCGGCGGACGCCGGCCTTCCCCGCCCTCCGGCGGAGGTTCGCGCTTGCGCTCGCCGGCCGTGAATCCCACTTCTTCATTGCGGCTGATCCGACGATGCGCGTACAGGCCTTCCAGGATGAACTCGGCCGCCGATGCGCGCAGCGCGTCCGGATCGCTTTGCGTCAGCCCCAGCGCCGCGGTCTTATCCATCAGGCCCTGAATCTTGGCGAGCTGCGCCACCACCGCCGCCGAACCCACCATCTCATCCAGCTTCAGCGAGCCACCCAGTTCGAACCATTGCACAATCTGTGAGACGTTGACGCCGTCGAAATAATTGCTATAGATTTTGCCGACGGCGGCGCGGATCAGCTCGCGCGCCACGTTGTCGCCGCCCTTCAATTCGCCTTCATACTCCAGCTCCAGTTTCCCGGTGATGGAGGGCAGCGCTGCGTAAATATCCAGGATGCGCGGCACGGCCACGCTTTCGCCGGCCTTCAGCGCCCGCCGCTCCGCATTCGAAATCACGTTCTCGAGCACCGAAATCGGAAGCCGCTGCGAGACGCCGGAGCGCTTGTCCACCTTCTTGTCTTCCCGCGCCAGGAACGCCAGCTGCTCCACCACTTCGCGAATGTAATTGGGCGCTTCCAGGCGCAGCGGCGAGGCCCGCTCGGTCCAGGACTCCTGCTTGGTGATTGCCAGCCCCTGTTCCAGCGTCATCGGATAATGCGTGCGGATCTCGCTGCCGATGCGATCTTTCAGCGGCGTGATGATCTTTCCGCGCGCGGTGTAGTCCTCGGGATTGGCCGTGAACACCAGCAGGATGTCGAGCGGCAGCCGCACCGGATAGCCTTTGATCTGGACGTCGCCTTCCTGCATGATGTTGAATAATCCAACCTGAATCTTGCCGGCCAGGTCGGGCAGTTCGTTGATCGCAAAAATGCCGCGATTGGCCCGCGGCAGCAGGCCGTAGTGCACGGTGAGTTCGCTCGAAAGATCCTCGCCCCGGCGCGCCGCCTTGATCGGATCGATATCGCCGATCATGTCGGCGATAGTGACGTCCGGCGTGGCCAGCTTTTCCACATAGCGCTCTTCGCGGCCCAGCCACGCGATGGGCGTGTCGTCGCCCTTGGCCTGGATCAAATCGCGGCAGCGGCTGCAGATGGGATTGTACGGGTTGTCGCGGATCTCGCAGCCAGCCATGTACGGCAGCCGCTCATCCAGCAGCGTGGTGAGCATCCGGATAATGCGCGTCTTGGCTTGCCCGCGCAGGCCCAGCAGAATGAAGTTGTGGCGGGAAAGAACGGCGTTGACGATCTGCGGGACCACCGTATCGTCGTAGCCCACCACGCCTGGAAACAGCTCCTCGCCGCGCTGGAGCTTGCAGATCAGATTCTGGCGCAGCTCTTCTTTCACGCTGCGTCCCGACATGCGCTGCTCGGAGAAAGCGGTGGATTTTAGAGCGCCCAAGGTAACAGATAATTCCGGCATAAGATGACTCGGTCTACTCGCGATTCTAACAGCAAATGCTTCCGGGCATCTGATATGCTCAAAGCCTTACGGCCCGGCCCCAGCTTCGCGCCGGGTTGAAAACAGAAAACGCAATGACCACCGAACTTCCGGAAATGGATTTTCAGCGCTTTTGGCGCCGCCTGCAACAGCTCGGCCTGAACGCTTATGAAGCGCGCTCGTACCTGGTGCTGATCGGGCACCCACGCTTTAAGGCGCTGGAGCTGGCGGCGCGCGCGCATGTCCCGCGCCAGAAAATCTATGAAGTGCTGGACAGCTTGGTGGAAAAGGGCTTCGCGCAGGTGGTGCAGGAAAAGACCAAGCTTTTTTCGGCCGTCGAGCCGAGCTTAGCCGTCCCAAGCTACCTGGTGCGGCGCTCGCAAATATTGCAGCGCGAGCTGGGCGAGCAGAACCGCATGGCAGACACGCTGGTGAATGATCTCGCGGAGGCATATTCAGAAGGACAGGGCGAGCGCGGCACGCTGGATTACCTGCGCATCGTGAACGACCCGGAGCAGATCGCCGTGCAATACCGGCGCATGCTTTCGGACGTGCAGCACGAGTATCTGGAATTTTCGCGGCCGCCCTATGCCGTGGATCCGCTCGACGAGCAACTGGTGAAGAAAGCGCGGGCACGAGGCGTCATGTGCCGGCTATTGATCGAATCAGGCACGCTCGATGACGCGCATCGCCAGCGATTGGTGGAATATGCGATGAGCGGCGTGGAAGTGAGCCAGACCGATTCACTTCCCATGAAGCTGGCGGTATTCGACGGCGCGCGCGGATTGCTGGCGCTGCTGGATCCGGTGATGACGCGTCCCACCTGGACAGCGGTGGTATTCGAACACGGTGGAATGGGCGAAGCGATGAAGGGCCTGTTCGAGAATTACTGGCGGAATCGGGTGACGGAGCAGCTGTCGTTGGCGGGAGAGGGACGGGGTTGAAGGACGGGAGCGAGCTGGAGTTTTACTAACTTCGATACGCTTCTCGCCGATGGCGGACCTGCAGAATTAAATAGGTGGCCTCCGCCATCACGTCGAATCGAACTCGATAATCGCCGACCCGAAGGCGCATGTCGCCGCTGCCCTTCAGTTTCTTGATTTGGCCTTGGCCGTTGTCGGCGTAATCAGTGAGCGCATGCAAGATCCCCAGAGCCTGCTCGCGATCAATTTGGCGAAGCTGCTGCTTGGCGCGTTCGGTCCAGATGAACCGGCTCACACACCGAACTCACGCAGAACTTCCTCGTGCGGAGTGCCCGGCCCGGGCTCGCCGCGCGCCGCATCTGCCTCGGCCCGCTCTTCCTCGGTGTCCGGTTCGTCGTCAAGCGGTGCGTCCAAAATCGATCGCCACACCGGATCTGCGAGCGCCCGCAGGATCTTGCGAGCCGTCGGCAGATCACTCGCCGGGACGTGGTCCACTAGGGCATGCAATTCCTGACGATCAGCCTCGTTTGTTTGCAACTCACCCATATCTTTGCAGCAGCTTACGCCGGCGCGACCGGTTCCCGCCTGCACCGGATCTCCCGCACCGCGTAAATCCGCCGTCCCTGGCTCTCGAAATACGTCCGCATCAGGACTTCGCCCAGTAACCCGGTGCTGAACATCATCAGGCCGCCCAGCAGCAACAGGCCGCCCGCCACCAGCAGCGGACCGTGCTCCTGCATCAGCGGATGCCCCAGCAAGCGCCGAACGCCCAGCGTCCCGAGAATCGCTCCGCCGAAGAACAAGCCCATCAACCCCAGCCGTCCAAAAAAGTGCATCGGACGCGTGAAGTATTTCAGCAGGAACTTCACCGTCAGGATGTCGAACATCACGTTGAACGTCCGGCCCAGGCCGTAGTGCGAATCACCCGCCAGTCGCGGGGTGTTGCGGATCGGCACTTCCGCGATCCGCGCTCCGTAAAAGCTCGCCAGCGCCGGAATGAAGCGGTGCAGCTCGCCGTAGAGATTGATTTCCTTGAGCACTTCCGAGCGGTAGGCTTTGAACGTCGTCCCGAAATCCCGCAGCGCCACTCCGGACGCTTTGGCCATCAGCCAGTTCGCGATGCGCGATGGAATCTTGCGCGTCACGGCGTTATCCACGCGGTCCTTGCGCCAGCCGCTCGCGATATCGAATCCTTCTTCGATCTTGGCCAGCAATACTGGAATATCCTCCGGCGCGTGTTGGAGATCGCCGTCCAGCGACACGACGACATTGCCCTGCGCCTCGTCAAAACCCGCCGACAGTGCCGCGGTCTGCCCGAAATTGCGCCGCAGCCGCACCACTTTCAAATGCGCGTCGGTCTCCACCAGGTTCGCCAGCAGATCGAAACTGCGATCGGTGGAGGCATCGTCCACGACGATGATTTCGTAAGGCTTTTGCAGCGACTCCAGGACCGACGTCAGCCGGTCATACAGCGGCAGAATGCACGGCTCTTCGTTGTGAATAGGGATAACCACCGACAGCATAGCTGGACCTAGTTTACCAACCCCCGGAATCGAAATGAAGCCTAAACTTTGGGGCAATTCAGGTCGAAGTCTCGTTCAGAGCGCCCAATCGCGGCGGAAGGCCAGCTCGGGGCGGAAGGAACACGAATTGAATTTCAACACTCCGATATTGTTTTATGGGCTGGCGGCTGCAACCTGCTCGGCCCAGACCCCTGCTAATCTTCGGCCGATACCTACCCTGAACCACCCCATGGCCCGGGCCCAGCAACAACGGTCCAGGCTGACCATGCCTGCCAAGAAAAAGGGGCTTCGCATGGGAACATCCCAAAAGGAGGATGCGAAGCGCGCCAAGCAATACCTCAAAAAACACGGAAAATAAGCTCTCTCAGCCAGTGGGGCGGACGCCCACGTCCGCGCCGGATCCCCAGATCCGGTTCCTGTCACCCTACGGCGCCTCGGCGTAAACTCGCAGGACCGCATTCCCGATCGCACCCGTGCTTTCCCAATCCGAATACCTCGACTTGAACTCATCGGTCAGGCGCTTCTCGGCTTCCTCCACCGGGATCCCCGCGGCTTTCAACTCCAGCGCGCGACTCTGAAGATTCACAAGAAAGGCGCGTTCCTTCGCGATCAGCGAACCGTCACCCAGCCTCCCGTGATCCGGCACGATATAGCGCGGCTCCAGCGGCGCGATCTTGTCCAGGATCGCGATCCAGCCCTTGGGGCTGGATTGCGCGTTAGGCATGTTGGGAACCAGCTTGTTCTCCACGATGTCGCCAGGCAGCAGCGTACGGTCCGGTTCCACGAAAATCAGCTCGTCTCCGGCCGTGTGCGCCGGCCCGAACCACATCAGCCGCGCCGTCACGCCGCCCAGATCCAGCTTCACCTCGTTGCCGAACACGATGTCCGGCACACGCAGTTTCACGTCCTTCAATTGTTCCCGAAACAGCGCCGACCGGCTCCGGAACATCTCCATGAATTCCGCTCCGTGCTGCTCCATCTCTTCCTGCTGCGCGGCGGGCCGAATCAGAACCGTGCGTGGCGGAAAAGCCTGTTCGCCGCTGGCATGCTCGGGATGAAAATGCGTCGTAGTCAGGTATAGACGCGAGTCTTTGGCAAGCTTTTCCACTGCGCGCATCACGACGGCGCCATTCGATGGTCCCATCCCGGTATCCACCACCAGCGTCGCGCGGTTTCCGACGATAATGCCGATATTCGGAAAGCCGATGATTACGTACACGTGCTCTGAGACGTGCGTAACCGAATTCTCCGGCACGCCTTGTGGCGCTGTCTGCGCGATCAGGCTCGCGGCCGCTATAAGAATGAGAACTACCCGCGCGCTCACCATAAGCTCAGCGATCATTCTATTACAATGGGTAATTCGTGACCCAGCCTCCCGACCCCATTCTCGATCCCTTTCTCGAAACTGGCGCTTACTTACGCGGCCATTTCCGATTAACCAGCGGCTTGCACAGCCCTGAATACCTGCAGTGCGCGCTGGTGCTGCAGCATCCCCGCCACGCGGAGCATTTCGGAAAACTACTGGCCGCCGAATTTCGGCGCTTGGAACCAACATTGAATATCGGGACCGTGGTCGCGCCCGCGCTGGGCGGCCTCATCATCGGACATGAAGTGGCCCGCGCCTTGGGCGCTCGCTTCCTCTTCACCGAGCGCGACGCGTCCGGAAAAATGGTGCTGCGGCGCGGCTTCGTGATCGAGCCCGGCGAAGCAGCAGTGGTGGTGGAGGACGTAGTTACCACTGGCGGCAGCTCGCGCGAAGTGATCGACATTCTGCAGCAGCTGGGAGCGCGCGTGATCGCCGCTGGGTCCATCATCGATCGCAGCGGCGGCGCGGTGGATCTTGGCGTTCCGCGCGCGGCGCTGAAGACGCTCGAAGTGGTCGCGTATCCTCCGGAAGATTGCCCGCTATGCCGCGCGGGGAGTCCGGTGGTGAAACCAGGATCGCGCCCCGCCGCGAATTGAACGCCACATGCGGCGAATTAAGATTGCGCTTTCCTATGATGGGACGGATTATCACGGCTGGCAGGTGCAGCCGGGCTTGCCCACGATTCAAGGAACGCTCGAAGCGGTATTGTCGGAGATCGAAAGCAGCCCGGTTGCGGTAGCCGGCTCAGGACGCACGGACGCGGGCGTCCACGCGCTCGCGCAAGTGGCCGCGTTCAACCTCGAGAATCCGATCCCGCTCGAGAACCTGCGCAAAGCGATGAATCGCCTGCTCCCTTACGATATTCGCGTAACCGAAGTCGAAGAGACGTCGCTCGCTTTTCATCCCCGCTACGACGCCAAGCGAAAAACCTACGAATATCGTATCTATCGCGCGGAGATTTGCCCGCCGTTCGAGCGCCGCTATCTTTACCATCATCCCTATCCGCTGCGTGTGGACGAGATGATCGAATTGGCGCCGCTCGTGGCCGGCGAGCACGATTTCAGCGCCTTCGCCGCCACCGACGAACGGGACGATCTGGGCGCGTCGAAAGTGCGAACTATATTCTGCTCGAAGCTGATGCTGGAGGGCGATCGTCTGCTCTACCGCGTCACCGGAAGCGGATTCCTGAAGCACATGGTTCGCAACATCGTGGGCGTCTTGCTGGAAATTGGCAAGGGCAACATCGATCGCGATGGATTGCTAGCGCGCCTGGGGCCCTGCAGCGTCATCCCAGCCGGTCCAACCGCGCCCGCGCGCGGCCTGTTTCTGATTTCCGTGGAATACTAAACCGCCACCTGCGGCAATCGCTTCGGCAGCGCCCGCGCCTGCTCGAAAGCGTGCGCCATCTGCAGCAAACCCCAGTCGTCATTGTGCCTGCCGACGATCTGAATTCCCACTGGCAGGCCTTCCGCTGTGAACCCGCCCGGTACCGACATGGCCGGATTCCCGGTCAGCGAGATGTAATAACAGGACTTCATCCAGTCAATGTACGTAGTCATTTTGACGCCTTCGATCTCGGTTGGATAAGGCGTCTTCACGTCGAACGGCGGAACCTGGTTCACCGGAAGAATGAAAAACTCGTAGCGCTCCATGAACTGGCGGACGCGCTGATACACCACGGTGCGCTTCATCTCGGCCAGGCCGATATCGGCGACCGTCAGCTTTTCGCCATGGTCAATCTCATAGAGGATCGTATCTTTGATCAATTCGCGGTGATGCAAGCGGTCGGGATTCGACACCGAAGCCATATACTGGCCCCAGAAACGCAGCGTCTTGAAGGCTTCATCGGCGCCGGAAAAATCGGGCTCGGCCTCTTCCACGATGCATCCCATCGATTCAAAGACGCGCCGCTGTGAATTGACCACCTCTTTCACGCGATGGTCCACCGGCAGGCCGCCCAGGTCTTTCCACCACGCCACGCGAACGCCTTTGAAATCGCGTCCCAGCGGACCAGCAAATGGGCTGCCCGGCTGCTCGATCGATACCGGATCGCGCGCATCCGGCCCCGCGATCGCCGCCAGAAAGAAAGCGACATCCGCCACCGACCGCGCCATCGGTCCTTCCACAGCCATACCGGTCCATGCCATCCCGGACGGCCAATTCGGTACGCGCCCCAGCGACGGCCGCAGCCCCACCACGTTGCAAAAATTCCCCGGATTCCGCAGCGACCCGCCCAGATCGCTTCCATCAGCGATCGGCAGCATGCGGCACGCCAGCGACACCGCCGCTCCGCCGCTGCTCCCTCCGCAGGTTTTGGTGGTGTCGTAGGGGTTCAGCGTCGCGCCGAAAACTTCGTTGAAAGTTTGCGAGCCCGCTCCGAACTCGGGCGCGTTCGTCTTGCCGAGCATGATCGCGCCCGCGTCGCGGATTCGTTCCACCAGCAGCGAGTCGGATGTTGGAATAAAGTTCTTGTAAATACGCGATCCGAAGGTCGTTCGCACGCCTTTGGTCGGCTGCAGATCTTTATGCGCGATCGGAAGACCATGCAAAGGACCAACGGTTTTGCCGTGGGCCAGCGCCTCATCCGCCGCGCGCGCATGCTCTTCGGCTTGCTCGGCCACCAGCGTCACAATGGCGTTCACTTTCGGATTTACGCGCTCGATCTGCTCCAGATGCGCCGCCAGCGCTTCCCGCGCCGAAAGATCCTTGGAGCGAATCCGCCTCGCGATCTCGATCGCGCTGAGCTGGCAGATGTCGGGCGTGCCCGCCAGCGCGGACGTCGCCGCCAGTCCCGCCATAGCCAGCTTGCCTGCGTCGCGTCGTGTCATGATCTGGTTCCAGCTATCGGGTCGCACTGGTTTCAGCGTCCTGCGCCTTGGGCAGCGGTTTTCGCGGCAGCATGTCCGGCCGCGTGGCCGCATCGTAAACCACCGACGCAATCACTGCCGCGGCCTGCATCAGGTCGGCCGGGATCGCGTGGTCGTAGGTGTCCATGTTCGAGTGATGCGTCACCGAACCGTAGTCCAGCGGATCCTGAATGAATTGGAAACCAGGCAGGCCGACCGCATCGAACGACAGGTGATCCGTGCCGCCGGTATTCCGAATGCTCATTGTGCTAACGCCTTCGTCACGGAACGGCGCCAGCCATTGTTCGAACAACGGACGCATGGCGTCATTGCCCTGCAGGTAAACGCCGCGAATTTTCCCGCTCCCGTTGTCGAGATTGAAATAGCCGGATAGCTTGGCGTGTTCAGCCGTGATCTTCATGGTCTTTGGGTCGCCGAAATGCTCCTTCACGTACGCCTTGGAGCCCAGCAAGCCTTCCTCCTCGCCGCTCCACAGGGCAATGCGGACGGTCCGGTCCATTTTCAGATTCAGCGCCTTGAGGATTCGAACCACTTCGATCATCACCGCGCTGCCCGCGCCGTTATCGGTGGCGCCGGTTCCGGTATGCCACGAATCGAAGTGCGCGCCCAGCATCACGAGCTCGTCCTTCTTGCTGCCGCCCGGTATTTCCGCGACGATGTTGGTCGCATCGATAGCCGCGTCCGAAATGCGAGCCCGCAGCGTCAATCGCATTTCCACTTTCGTTTTGCCTTCCAGCAGCCGCGCGATGCGATTGTAATGTTCGGACGTCGTAATAAACGTCGGCGGCGCGAGCGGCCGTTTTCCGTCGTACGGCCCCGCGGCTTCCGCGAACGTCAGCGCATCCCGGGCGCGTTGATCGTCCTGAACCAGCGCCAGCACGCCTTCGTCCAGGAAGAAGCGTACGCGCTTGGCGGCGGCTTCTTCGCGGCGCGCGCGCAGCTCGTCCTGCAGGGACTGCGGGATGCTGGCATACAGGCGCGCCCGTTCCGCCGGGTCGTCGGGAATCACCAGGTCTTTCGGATCGTACTGGATTTTCTCGATCGGTTCCGGAGCAACCACCAGATCGTGGAGCTCCGCGTCCGTGTAGCGGCGCAATTCCGGTCTCGACTCGTGCCCGTCGATATTGTGCAGCATCTCCGAAATGAACACCACCTTGCCCCGCAGCTTGCCCTTGTACTTCTCGACGTAGCTCTGCCAGGCGGCTTCGGCTGCCTGCTGGCGTCCGTTCGAGCGCGGCAACGGAGCCAAGATCGGTTCACCCGTCACTTCACCGTTGGTGGTGGATGACCATGCCAGCGGAACCGCCGACAGCAGCGAATAGCGCGGCTGGACCATCTCCAGCGCGAATTTTTCAAGCGACCAGCTGCGCCCGAACGGTCCCCACTTTTCGGTGTGCGGGTTCTCGAGGCCGTACTCCCGCAGGCGTTTGAGCGTCCACTCGGTGGCTTCCTGGAACTCGGGCGACGCCGTGAGCCGCGGTCCGTAGCGGTCCGACAGGTTCTCGAGAGTATCCATTACTTGAGAATGTTCGAACGCTTCCGCTTTGATTTGATGAACCACTGTGAGGTCGACCGAATCAGCGGCGGCGGCCGTAATCGCGAACACGAGAGCAAGAATGGTGGCGCGCATTGGTCCATTATGCCACCACCGGGGAAGTTGAAAATCAGGCTGACGCCGCTCGAACGGCTTTTAATCGCGGCCGGCTTGGCGACGCGTGAAACCAGGCGCAACGAAGGCCAGGGACGGCGTATTCCCAACCGCAATCACCCCGGTCTCCTGCAGCGTGTCCGCATCCAGTACGACGATTCCATGCCGCTCGGGAGCAACTGCGTAAACAGTCTTCCCGTCCTGGCTAACTGCCGCGCTCCAGAACGGAACGCTGGTTTGAACACGCCCAGACTCCACCCATCTTGCGGTGTCAATCACGCGAAGCTCGTTGGCGGCTGACATCCCGTTCGGAGCCACACCCCCATATCCAAGGTAAAGCTTCGACCCGCCCGAACGTGGCCATTTAGCGCGTGCGACGTTCCACTCCTGACAAGCGCCCGTGATAGAGGTTGGGCTGAATTTCCAGGTTGCGGTATCCAGTTCGTAAACCCCTCCATCGGTGCGCACGATGGCCATCCTCTCGCCACCGGGCAACGGGAAAGCCTCAGCCAGCCCGCATCTCCTCGATAACGGAAGATCCGCGACGATACTGGACACAGCATCGTAAGCTGCGGCCAGCCTAACGAAACGGACCGAATTGCCGCCCCCAAATGATCCGCATAAAAGATTCAGCGGGCCCGCGCCCGACGAAGCTACAAAGTCACCGTATCTTTTTCGACGCTGGCCGCCGGGATTTCGGGAACAGGAGACGGTAACGTCACGCGGTTGTTGGGGTTTATCGTACTACGAGCATCGGTGTCATTGACGCGCCGGGATTACATTGTGAGGACGGCGCGGAACCGAGCCTTGCCTTCCACGACGCGCCGGTAGGCCTTCGGGGCTTCCGCCAACGGGTACGTCTCGACGATCGTCTTAACTTTTCCTTGCGCTACGAAATCCAGGGCTTCGTAGAGATACTCGGGGCCATTTTGCTGGCTGCCGATGATACGAATGCGCTTCGTGATGAGGTCCATCAAGGAAATCGAAAGCGGCTCGGCGTCGGCGCCCATCGTGATCAGCCTTCCGTCCGGCCGCAGTCCCTGAATGCTGTCCACCATGGACTTGCTCGAATTGGAGGTGCTAAGGATCACATCTGCGCCCCCTGCCGCGGCCAGGCCCTTTCCGTCGCGGACA
Source organism: Terriglobia bacterium (assembly GCA_963786745.1). Taxonomy (GTDB): domain Bacteria; phylum Acidobacteriota; class Terriglobia; order Bryobacterales; family Bryobacteraceae; genus Palsa-89. The sequence goes on from CAWBAE010000003.1 coordinate 436,282, forward strand.
ATCTCATCCGCCCCGAGATCGCGGATCATCTTGTCTTTATCGGGAGAGTGCGAAATTGCCACGGTCTCGAAGCCTGACGCCTTGGCGTACTGCACCGCCAGATGCCCGAGCCCGCCAATCCCGAGTACGGCCACGCGCTCATGCGGTTTAGGGTCTGCCCACCGAAGGCCGCTATAGACCGTGTAGCCTGCGCAGAATATCGGGGCCGCTTGCTCGAAGCCAACTTTGTCAGGAATCAAATAGGTGGCGTCGGCATTCATCAACATGTACTCGGCATGGCCTCCTTGTGCCTCGATCCCGGTGCCCTTCAGATAGGGACAAAACATCCTGCGGCCGCGCTGGCACCATTCGCAGCGTCCACAAGTGGATTGAATCCATGCGGTGCCCACGCGGTCGCCCACCTTTCGCGTGGTGACGTCCGGAGCCACCGCGACGATCTCGCCCACCGGCTCGTGACCCAGGATTCGGGGAAATTGCCCTGGAATGTGTCCCAGGGTTTGGTGTACGTCGGTATAGCAGATCCCACTGGCGCGCATCTTCACCAATACTTGACTGGGTCCGAGTTGAGGCTGAGGAACATCCTCAACCTGCCAGGAACTGTTCACAGCTGGTACGACCGCAGCTTTCATAAGCCTTCCTCCCTGGTCCGTTGGATGCGGAAAGCGGTCCGCTTGGTGCACGATTTGCATTCCAGACGGACCATTCAACACGCTCGAGGTTCGCGGGTGGATGGCGGATCGTCGGCCTCGTTTCTTGCCGTCCTCGCCATCAGCCGAAGCTGATCACCTGCTTCGCTTTCGCCTGTCTGGCGGCCACCCGGCCATACGCGTCCACAGCTTTCTCCAAGGGAACGATCTCGATCGGCTGTGGTTTCAAAACCCCTGTTTCAAACCCTAAATTAAGCTCGGCCGCGATCTTCGCTATTTGTCCCGATGTCAGTCCAAAACTGTCCACTCCAAGCAGACTGGAGAAGTTGTGATAAAAGTCAACGAGGTTAAAGCTGACTCGCGGCTCTCCCGGGCTGGCGATGGCCACTTGCCGCCCACCGAACCTGAGGGATCGCAGCGCCGGCTCGAACAGTGATCCACCCACGGTGTCAAAGACAACCTCCACTCCTTTTCCGGCCGTCAATTCCAGAACCCTTTCACGAAGATCTTCGGTCTTGGTATTAACTACCCACTCGGCGCCCGGAATCGGCTCGGATCGCGTGTCCGCGCCGATGACGCGCGCCTTCTTCCAATTCGCAATCTGTGTGGCCGCTTGTCCGGCCGCACCCGCCGCGCCAATAATGAGGATTATTTCGCCCGGCTGGATTTGAGCTGCGCCCACCACCGCTGCCCAGGCAGTAATGTAAGGAATCCCGATCGCCGCCGCCTGCGTCATGCTCAATGACTTCGGCTTGAGCGACAGCGTTTCCGCGGGGGCAACGACATACTCAGCGTGCGATCCATCCCGGGCGATACCGAGCGTCCCAGAGCTGCCCCAGACCTCCGCGCCTTCGTGATGCGGCCCTTTTGCAACAATGCCGGCAAAGTCGCGGCCCGGGGTTCGCGGCAGAGTTGTGTGCTTGAATCGTCCCGCCACGTTCCCTATGTCGCTGGGATTGATGGCTGCGGCCTTCACTTGAACGAGTGCTTCCCCTTCGCCGGGCTCCGGAATCGCGACCTCTTCAATTCGCAACACCGACGGCGGTCCAAACTCAGCGAAACGCAGCGATTTCATTACCTTGGTTTGCATAGCGCTCCAATCCGCGTTGAAGGGCCATCCATGTTAGCGTACCGCGCCTTGCCTGATTTCCGGCCTTACTTTGATGCCGCTTTTTTGGCTTCTTCGGCGCGGGCGCCAGCCAGAATGCCGGCCAGCGAATAGTTGCCTTCATGGCAGGCGTACTCATAAACCGGCTTCGAGGAACGATGCAGCGGGATCATAAAACTCCAAGGCTTGGCATAGGCATCCGGATCGTTCACCGTAATTTCATACCGCAGCGTGCCGGCATCCTGCAAAGTGAAGCGTTCAATAATATGGAGCTTGTCGCTCGAAATGCTCTGAAACGCGCGAGGCCGATAGTTGGTGGTATCTACCACCAGCGTGTCGCCTTCCCAATGCCCGTTTGAGTCTCCCAACCATCCCTGGACTTTCGCCGGTGGGTGACTAGAGTTGTTCATCTTGACGGTACGCACGTCGTGGAACATTTCTGTCATGATCATGACCGCGCCCGGAGTTTCGACGATCTGATAATAGCTCTGGTATCCGGCAGTCAACTGCGGGGAGCCGTAGGTAATGCAGCGCTCACCCAGAGGCCGGTCCTTGACGCTCGCGGTACGTTCGTATGCCTTCCTGGCTTCGGCTCGCGCGGCGATGGCACGAGGCGTGAGAGCCGGGATGCGGCCGTCCGGAGGATCTGTAATCAGAGATGTCCGGTTCTCCCAGGTGCGCTCGTCATTCCACTCGGAGCCATAATCTCCAGTCCCGCCGTCAACGCTCTTGAAGCCCTTCCTCAGGCCGAGCACGTTATCGAGGACTGCCGGATAAAAGCCGTCGAAAAACACTGCGTCCGACTTGCCGGTGAACAGCTCCTTGGCTTTCTGCCGCATCTTCTCCACTTCGGCATCCGTGAGCGTGGGACGGTTGGCGATCTCTTTGGGCCGCTCGAGCGGAGTGGCGATGTCATTTTCCCAGACGCCCTGAAAGTCCGGATGCCCATCCGGCGTCCGCGGCGGCTGATATTGGCTCTGATCAGCCGCGGAGACAGTGAGCGCGACGACGCTGATCATCAAACAGAGCCGGCAACCCACCATGATCGAATCTCGCAGACGCATCGAGCACCCTCCAGCTAAAACATTTCCTTGTCCTGCAGTTATTGTACAGCCGCCGTGAACCTATAGTCGTCACCCGGACTTGTGGCAGCGGATGCTACTTCCGCCACTTCCAGTTGAAATAGCCGATCATGGTCTTCCCGTCGACAATCTTCCCGGACCGGATTCCAGCCTCGATCTCCTGGCGCGTGAACCAGCGCGTCTCGATGCGTTCATCTTCCATCGGCTTGGCCGGCCCCGCCGCCAGCTCCGTCGCGAGAAAAATCGTCATCTTCTCGGCGACATAACCGGGGCTCGGATAGAACGACGCCAGCTTCTTCCATTTCTTCGCGTGATAGCCGGTCTCTTCCACCAGCTCCCGCTTGGCCGCCTGCAACGGCGTCTCCCCTTTATCCAGCTTGCCGGCCGGCAGCTCCCACAAATAGGTACGCGCCGGGAGCCGATACTGCCGGACCAGCAGAATCCGCTTGCGATCGTCCACCGCCATCATCACCGCCGAGCCCTTATGCTGCACGATGCTCCGGCGGATTTCAAAGCCGCTCGGGTCGACCGCGTGATCTTCCGTAACGAAAAACAACCCGCAGTCATACTTCTTAACAGACGAAATGAGTTTCATATTTTCTTGATAGCCGCCGCGAATTTCTCCAGCGGCAGCGCATTCAGCACATCGCCGGCTTCCAGCCAACCGCGCCGCGCGGTGATCACGCCGTATTGCATGTTGACGCCCAGGTGCTTGGTCTGATGCGAATCGGTGTCGATCGCGAATTTCGCGCCCAGGCCCTTCGCGGTCCTCACCATCGCGCTCGAAAGATCCAGCCGCTCCGGGCTCCCGTTGATTTCCAGGTACACATTCCGCCGGACCGCCTCCGCCGCCACGCGCTCGAAATCGAAAGGATAGGCATCCCGCGCCAGCAGCATTCGCCCCGTCGGATGCCCCAGGATCCGGACGTTCGGCGATTCCAGCGCCCGCAGCATCCGATCCGTCATTTCCGCCGCTTCCAGATTCATGAAGCTGTGAACGCTGGCCACAACAATGTCCAGCTCAGCCAGTGCGTCTTCCTCCAGATCCATCGATCCGTCTTTGCGGATGTCGCATTCGAGGCCCGAGAAAATGCGGATGCCCAGCCCGTCCCGGTTCAGCTCGCGCACCTGCTTCGCGAAGGCCACCGCGCGCTTCTCATCCAGGCCATTGGCCATCGCCAGCGCCTTCGAATGATCCGTAATCGCGATGTATTCATAACCCAGCGCCCGCGCCGCTTGGGCCATCTCCTGCAGCGTCGCCCGCCCATCGGTTTCGGTGGTGTGCATGTGCAGATCGCCGCGGATATCGCCGAGCTCCACCAGCTTGGGCAAACGGCCCTCCAGCGCCGCCTCGATTTCTCCGCAGTTCTCGCGCAGCTCCGGCGGAATCCAGCGCATCCCCAGCGCCTCATACACCTGCTCTTCGGTCTCGCCCGCTACGCGCTCATTGCCTTCCACCCGGAACATCCCGTATTCATTCAGCGTCAGGCCCAACTTCTGGGCCCGGCTGCGCAGCACGATGTTGTGCTCCTTGCTGCCCGTGAAATACTGCATGGCCGCTCCGTAGCTTTCATGCGCCAGCGCCCGCAGATCCACTTGCAGGCCTTCCAGGCCGTATTGAATGCTGGCTTTGTTGGGTCCCTTTCCCAAAACGCTGTGCGCTTTCGGATGCGTCACGAAGCGTTCCAGCGCGTTCGCCGCCCCCGGCCCGGTGACCAGCAAATCCAGATCGCCCACCGTCTCTTTGCCGCGCCGCAGGCTGCCGGCCGCCTCGATTTTTTCCAGCCCGCCGCCTTCCGCCAGGTACGGAATCAATTCGTCTGCCGATTTTCTCGCGAAGCTCAGCAGGAACCGACCGACCCTTTGCCGGTATTGCGCGATCGACTTGAGCACTTTCTCTTCCAGCTTCGCGCCCATGCGCGGCAATTCGCGCAGCTTCTCTTCCCGGCACAGCCGCTCCAGATCGTCGATGCTCGCAACCTTGTAATGCTCGTATACCAGCGCGATGCCCTTCGGACCCAGCCCCTGGATCTTGAGCAGCTCGAGCAGCCCCGGCGGATATTGCGCTAGCAGCGTGTCGCGTTTTTGAAAACTGCCCCGCGTGGAAATCTCTTCGATCGCGCCCGCGATTCCCTTCCCCACTCCCGGGATATCGGTGACCTTCCGCTCCGGGTTCGACACGATGTCCTGCACGCGCTCCGGATAGCCTTCGATGGTGGAAGCCGCGTTGCGATAGCTGCGGATGCGGAAGCCGTCTTCGCCCGCGATCTCCATCAGATCGGCCGTTTCGGCTAGGATGCGCGCGATTTCCCGGTTCTCCATGCTATTTGCTCGAAACCGCGGCCTGGTAAGGCTCCACGTGCACCAGCACGTCCGCCACCCAATCCAGCGTTTCCTTGATCTGGATGCGAACTTCGGTGGCGATCTCATGCGATTGCCGCACGCTCATCTCCGGATCCACCTCCAGGTGCAGGTCCACGTGCCATTTCAGGCCGGTCTTGCGGGCAAAACATTTTTCGATGCCCATCGCGCCCGGCACGCTCAGCGCTACTTTTCGAACCTGGTCCATCGATTGGGCGTCCGGCATGGTGTCCATCAAAAGCAGCGTGGTGTCTCGCACCACCCGGATACCCAGGAAGATGACGATCAATCCGACGCCCGCGCCGCCATAATGATCGGCTGCCGCGAAGCTCTTAGGATTAGATACCGCCAGCGCCACGCCCGTCAGCGCCACCGCGCCCGAAAGAATGTCGACGGTGTCGTTCCAGGCGTCCGCGATCAGCGCGGCGCTGCCGATCTTGCGCGCATAGCGCCGCTTGCTGGCGCTCATCACCGCCTTGATCGTGATGGAAGCGACCAGCGGCCAGATCGCGTAAGCCGCCGGCGGCTGGTGCGATTCCCCGGAGCGCTCCAGGGACCGCAGCGTGATCAAAGATCCGGAAATCACCAGCAGCATCCCCACCACCAGCGCGCTCAGCGTTTCCACTCGCCCATGCCCGTAGGGATGCTGCTCATCGGGAGGCTTGGCCGCGATCACCAGCCCTAGCAGCACCAATCCTGACGCCAGCACGTCGCCCGCCGACTCCAGGCCGTCCGAAATGACCGCTGTCGAACTCGCCTTGAGACCAATCGTGATCTTCGCGGCGGCGAGCCCCGCGCTGACCAGCATGCTTGTAATGGCGATGTTTCGGCTTACCCGCTCGGGGCTCACCTGCGCCTCTTCTTCACGCTCACAAGTTCGTAACTGCCGCGAACCAGCTCTCCAATCTCGTTCCAATCCAGTTTGGTATTGGCGCGCAGCGATACCCACCCGTGCTGGCCCACATAAGGCGTACGGTAGAAACGCGAGTCTTCGAGGAAAACCGCTTGCATGCTCTTCCCTACTTTGACGCAGATCGAAAGCACGCCTTGATAGGTCTCCATCACGGTGAACGTCTTGGTGCCCACTTGAAACGTCGGATGCCCGAACGTCGTGGTTTCACTGGTCTTTGGCAGCGCCAAACAGATTTCTCGCAACTGGGCTAGGATCTTCTTGTCGTCCATCGTAAATCACTACCAGCGTACCGAATCCCCGGCCCGCTGAACACTCCCCACCCCCTACTATGTCCTCTAAAGTACTAAGGTGTTTCCGACGAAAGTCTGGGTATGCCATTACAGGGACGCGCGGGCCGCAGCTTGGCTGTCACCCTCGCCCTGGGCTGTCTGGGATTGCTGGTAAACCTGCCGCGAATCGCGATTTTCGCGGATGCCACGCTCCTGCTGGGAGGCGTGTTCTACCTCACCGCAGCGCTGCTCTATGGGCCGATATACGGCGCGCTCGCCGCTCTGATCACGGTTCTGCCGGACCTGGCGCTCTGGCATCATCCGGAGACCGCCGCGGTGATGCTGCTGGAGGCGCCCATCGTCGGCTGGCTGGTCCGGCGACGAATGCTGGCCGTTCTGGCGGATCTCTGCTATTGGGCGGTAATCGGTGCGCCGCTGGCCTTCCTGCTGTACGTGGTTTTCTTGAACTATCCTGCGCCCAGCGGCTGGGTGATGGTGATCAAACACCCGGTGAATGGGCTACTGAACGTGATGCTGGCCGAAGTGTTGGTCAGCATTCCCTCCATCCAGAACTATAGCGGAACGCCGGCCGCGTCCAACCTGCGGCAAACCCTGCGAGTCTGTTTCCTGCACGGGCTCCTGCTGGTGGCCACGGTCCCGCTGCTGTTGTTGAATCTGGTGAACGGCCAGATGTACGCCGAGCGCCAGCAGACTGAAGCCGGCCAACGGCTGGAGGAGGCCGCGCGCGCCATGCGTGAAGACCTCGAGGAATACGTCACCAGGCATCGGCTCGCGCTGCTTTCACTTTCCCACGCCATCACCAATGCAGGCCGTTTCGACGCCGCTTCGTTGAACCATTGGTTGCAGCAAAGCCACAGCATCTATCCCGGGTTCCAGACCCTTACGGTGGCCGACAAAGAAGGCATTCCCATCGCCATTAGTCCTCAATTCGCGCCGGACGGCGGCCTGGTTCTTTCCGGCAAGCAGCCCAACATGGATGTTAGCGCGACCCTGCGTGACCGCGAATATTTTCGCCTGACCATGGCCTCCCGTGAACCCTCGATTTCAGAAGTTTACGTTGGCCGCGCGTCCCATCAGCCCATCGTATCCATCACCGCGCCGCTGTTTGCGCCGAACGGCGATATGCTCGGGGTTCTGGTGGGTTCCCTGCGGCTCTCGCACTTTCAGGCGTTCAGTGAGAACTACAAGACCCTGTCCGGCGCGTCGATCCTGATCCTGGATCAACGCGACCGCGTCATCTACTCCAATCGCTCGGCCGGATACCAGCCGCTTGACTCGGTGGAGCATTCCGCGCTGGTCGAAGCTTCCCTGCGAGGCCCCGGAAACGAGCCTTTTGTTCTGGACCAGCAGGAAGCGGGATCACCCAAAGCGCGCTTTCTCGCCAGCCGCGCCGTTTGCGACCTCACCAACTGGCGGGTGTTGATCGAGCAGCCGTTGTCCGAGATTCACCGTCCCACGGAGCGCTATTACCGCATGACCGTGAGCTGGTTGCTGGGCGCGGTGGCGCTTTCGCTGCTATTCGCCGGCGTCATTGCCGGTAGCGTTACGTCTCCGTTGGAGCTATTGGTAAAGCAGGTTCGGAAGTTCACCATGCAGGGCGACGCGCCCGAAAAGATCCACCTGCCCGCCCAGGCGCCGTCGGAAGTCGCGCTCCTGGTGGATGACTTTGAGCATATGTCCGTGCGCCTGAACGAATCCTACGTGCAATTGCGCGAGGCGCTTTCCGATCGCGAGCGGCTGAACGCGCAACTCCAAGCCTTGCTCGCCGATCTCGACCGCAAGGTGCGCGAGCGCACCGCCCAGCTGGCCGAAGCCAAACTCCGCGCCGAGGATGCCAGCCGCGCCAAGAGCGAGTTCCTGGCCAATATGAGCCACGAGATTCGCACGCCCATGAACGGGGTGCTGGGCATGATGGGATTGGCGCTCGGAACCCAGCTCGATAACAACCAGCGCGAGTGCCTGAATATCGCCAAAACCTCGGCCGATTCCTTGCTGGCTCTGCTCAACGACATCCTCGACTTCTCGAAAATTGAAGCCGGCCGCCTGGAGCTCGAGCGGATCCCCTTCTCACTGCGCCAGTGCGTCTCCGAAGCCGTCGGAACGATGAATTATTCGGCAGCCGAAAAGGGCATCGCGCTATCTTTCACGGTGGGCGAAGATATCCCGGATCGCTGGATCGGGGATCCGAATCGGGTGCGCCAGGTGCTACTGAACCTGGCCAACAACGCGGTGAAGTTCACCAGCGTGGGATTCGTCCGCGCGGAGGTATCCATGCAATCATCCATCGGTGATGAAACCGAGCTGCGCTTCGATGTAACCGACACCGGCATCGGCCTCTCTTCGGAACAACAAAGGCTGATCTTCGAGCCGTTTCATCAAGCCGACGGTTCCATCACGCGCAAGTACGGGGGCACCGGATTGGGCTTGGCCATCTGCTCCAGTCTGGTGAAGATGATGCGCGGGACCATCTCCGTCGTTAGTTCGCCTGGCCAGGGCAGCACGTTTACGTTCACCGCGCGCTGCGCGGCATGTGCGGATCAGGATCTCGGTCATGCAGCCCCGCAATCGGCCCAGGCTAGTACGTCAGCCAAAACGAGCTTGCGCATTCTGCTGGCCGAGGACAATCCGGTAAATCAGCTGGTGGCGTTGCGGCTGCTCGAGAATCGCGGCCACCAGGTCCAGGTCGTGAGCGACGGCCGCGCGGCGCTCGAAGCCGGCGCCCGGGAAAGCTTCGACCTGATCCTGATGGATGTGCAGATGCCCGAGATGGACGGCCTAGAAGCGACCAGGATACTGCGGGACCGCGAGAAAGCCGGCGTCCGAAGCGTTCCGATTGTCGCTATGACCGCGCACGCCATGCAAGGCGATCGGGAAAAATGCCTGGCAGCCGGGATGCAAGGCTATCTAGCGAAACCGATCCGCCCGGAAGAACTCTTCAAGACCATCGAGGAACTCACCGCCGGCCAACCGGCCACCAGATAGCGTTAAGCCGCCTGGTGACTAGGCTCGTGGTGAAGGCGCATCAGCTGGTCAGCGCGGAGCGCGATAGACGCATACGTCTGGAGACGGTCGGGGCCGGCCTGGTGATCGAACGGGAGAAGTTATTGCCACTGGCGCAGGAAGGCTTTGACCCGGCGCAAGGCAGCTCAATTGTGGGGCACCAAGACGAGCTTACCGCGAGCGCGGCCGGCCAAACTGATATCGAGCGCCTCGCGCCAGTCCTCCAGGGCGAAGGTCCGCGCGACCGGTATAAAGAAACGCCCCTTGGCCGCCAGCTGCCCGTATTCACCGAGCGCATCCCAGCGAAGCTTGAAGCCGCCTTCGGATTTGATGTTCTCCGCGCCGGTCCGCACGCCGGTCTTCGCCGCACCTTCGAAGTCGGCGGCCGTGATTATTCGTGCGGTGTCTCCGCCGGCGATCTCTATCAGGTCGGGCAGCGCGCTGGCAGAGCCCGGTTTCAAGTTGACGGGCGCCGCATCCAGGACAACGTCTGGCGCTTCACTGACAAGCGCACGGACTCGCTCTACCATCCCCTCACCGTGCGCGGCGACCAAGACGCCCATGGCGCGCAGCCGATCCGCGAAGGTTTCGCCGGCCGTCGCGATCACTCGGGCACCTTGCAGAAGGGCCATCTGGACGGCCGAGAAACCCACCATCGTGCCGGCTCCATTGATGAGAACGGTCTGGCCCTTTTTCAGACCAGCCCAGGCAAGGTAGCGGGTCGCCGTCTCGACGACCATAGGGAGCGCCGCGGCATCAACATGCGACAGCTCGTCGGGAAGCCGATCCCAATGGTAGAGGATGGCGTAATCGGCCGCGCCTGCGGTCGGATAGTTCATGAAGTTGGACGGACCAAACACGGCGTCGCCCACAGCGACGTCGGTGACGCCCTCCCCTACAGCCGTGACGACTCCCGATACATCCAACCCGATGCCACTTGGCAGTTTTCGAGCAGACAGCCCCCGGCAGAGCGCCCAGTCGGCCGGGTTCAGTCCACAGGCATGAACGCGCACCGCCACATGCCTTGCATTGGGCACGGGTATCGGCGTCTCTTCGAGCCGAAGTACGTCAGCAGGCTCACCATATTCGTGATAGCGGATCGTTCTCATCTTCTCAGCGGTCACGATGTCCTCCAGGCGTCGACGAAATCCCAAGGCAGGTCGGCTAGTGTTTTCAATCCGCTACGATCAGTCACTGATATATGCCTCACGTCAGCATATACCTTACGTCAGTGACAACAGAAGTATTTGCGAGCCGTGCCGAAAGCGATGAAATGTGCGTCGCCGTATGCAGGAGGCTAAGGTCGAGCTGTTCCTCGAGAAGGGATTCCCACATTCCCACCGCTTCGACTACTCCTCTTATATATAGACCGAGAACCGACGCGAAAACGCGCGCTTTGTGCCCCCTCGGGGATGGATAGGGCTCAGACAGTAGTCGCGTAGCTTGGTGATTTCCACAATGGCGCCCTCGCCTCCGGGCAGCTTCATCTCGAACGAGGGTAGCAGATCAATTGTTGTTAGCGATCGTTGCGGCGTTTGCGTCCGGCCCCTAACTGCTCACCGCCGCGCGCTCTTCGATGATCCGGCAAATCCTGTATAGCTCGATCTCGTCGATGGGCTTTCCCAACGTGAATCCTTGCCCCGCCCGAAACGCCCGCGCCAGATCATTGTTAAACCCGTCGGTCACCAGCACGAAGCCGCCGATCTGGCGGCGCACACGTTCGTAGAACTGCACCCAGTTCACGCCCGGCAGACGGACCGCGCAGACCACGATGTCAAAGCGCAGCCGCTGCACCATCTCGACAGCCTCCTCGGCGCTCGAGATAGGCACCACCCGGTCGCCCCGGTTGCCCAACAGTTGCACCAGCTGACGCTGCACTTTGTGATCCGGCTCCAGCACCAGAGCCGTGAGCTGACGCCCACCCCCGCTCACTTCGATTCCGTGCCCGGTGATGGCGTGCCGCGCTTCCACCACCGGCAACTCCACGTCGAAGCGGGCCTGCGTCGGCGACACTTGCACCACTCGAAACTCGCCGCTGTGGCTTTGGATGATGCCCCGGCATACTCCCAAACCCAATGCCCCGGATCCAACCAGTTCGCCGTCGGTCGAATCCGCCCGATGAAACTCGGTGGAGCGCGTCGGGTATAAGATTTCCACCAGCACCCGCTTGGCCAGCAGGCTGGTGGACACCGCAATAGTCTTCTCCCGCGCATCCGCGGCGGACTTCTCCGCGTCCACCAGGAGATTCAGCAAAACCTGCCTCGAGCTGTCCGGCCGATCCCATCACCGTGGCGCGCTTGGGAGAAAACTGCGATAGAATTTCCACTCCCTTGACCTTCCACTCCGGCGCCCGGAACTTCAGCAGATCCGAAAGCATTCCGTTCAGCTCCACCGGCTCCACTTCGGACTGTTCTACTTTGCCGAAGGAAACCAGCCGCGCCACGATCTGCGACGCCCGCCGCGCTTCCCCGGCGATGGACCCCAGCTCCTCGTGCTTTTCTTCGGGCTGCCGCGCGCCCAGCTCCGAAGCCAGCCGCACGATGGATTCGAGCGGCGACCGCAATTCATCGGCGACATCCGAAATCAGTTGACCGGCGGCGGCCAGCTTTTCGCTGCGGAATAGCTGCTCCCGCATGGAATGCTGTTCTTGCAGCTTCAGCGCGGCCGCCACCTGGTTGGCCAGATGCTGCATCGCGGCCTGTTCGATCCGCCCGAAATAATGGAAGCTCTCGGTATGCGAAAGCTCCAGCACTCCCACCAACTCGCTCTGCGCCAGCATCGGAACCAGAAGCATGGAGCGCGGAACGCGGTCGCTATCCAGGCCGCGGAAAAAAGGGCTGCGCCGCGTGTCCGGGATGGCCAGCAGGGTGCGCTCGCTGTGGCACGCCGCAATGGCCGCCGCCAGGCCCGCTTCCGGCGCCGTCAGATCCACGCTGTCCGCCGCGCCACTCGAGTGCACGGTCTCCAATGTCTTCGCGCCGCGATTCTGGATATAAAGCCCGACGCTCGAAGCGCCGGAAAGCGCCGGAAGAGTCAGCGTCAGCCTACGCAGAATCTCCGCGGGCGACGTGGCGCCGATCACTTCCTCGCCCAGCGCGTTGAGCAGATGCATCTGTTTGCGAAGCGCTGCCATGCGCCGCTCCCGGATCCACCAGATGGCCAGCAGCGCCGCCGCCAGGATCAGCGCCGCCAGCAGCACCGGCGGCTGGATCAGCCAGCCTCGTTCCAGCACCGCGACCGCCGCCGGGCTGGCCACCAGAATCTGAAAATACTGGTCGTAAGGAGGCAGCGTGCAGTATTGGCTGGCCACCCCGGTCACCCGCACCCGGTCGCCAGTGCGGAATCCACCCAGTTGCGGACCGGAATCTCGCCGCGCTCTTGCAAGAAATACCGAAAGGCCCTTGGTTTTTTGGCCGATCACCAGCAGATCGCCGCCCGCATTCTGATCTCGATTCGAGACGATGCTCTCGGTTGTGACCAGAACTCCCAAGTACCGGAATGAGGCGATTTCGGGAACCGTGAGTTTCTTTGGACCCGGAGCAGCAGTATGTCCCAGCTTGTGGATATCGCGCGGCATCAGCACCGGACGGCCCCCGCGCCGCGCAATGCTGCCTGTGGCTTCCACCCAGTCTCCCGGCTCCAGGTCGTGAAAACGCGCTTCGGGGCCTTGCAGAACCAGCCCATAGGACGTCCCGTCCTGAATAGCCAGGTAGTACGAGTCCGCCGCCAGAATCGGCCGCGAGTTCACCTGCCCGCTGACCACTACCTCCCGGCCTTCATAAACCGGCGTAAAATCCCGCCCGGTGCGCGAACCGGCTTGTTGCAAGCTTATGCGGGACTGGGCCGCCGCACCACTGGCCCCGAGCAGCCCGCCCAGAACCCATAGAACCCGCCAAAACCTTTTGTTTTCAACTATGTCCATTCACTCTACCCAGAGGAAGTTCGCCATCGCGAAGCATGCTCCTCACTAGATCGGCAGAACCGGAGTTGGAATCCAGCGCTGGAAACGGATAATATCACACGTATTCCTTTTATCTTACGCGTTTAGACCTGTGAAAGAATCCTCTTCTTGACATTCCTGATGTGGTCTTCGGCCCGTCTATAGAATGTCCATTTCTTAATGCGCTTGCCTCGGATCAACCCGGCGCGCGCCAGGATTTTCAAGTGCTCGCTGGCAGTGGGCTGGCTCACGCGTAGTTTCCGGGCGATCAAAACTCCGCACACTCCGTCCTTCACCAAATCCCCGTCCACCTGCGGAGGGAAATGCGCGCGCGGATCTTTTAGCCACTCCAGGATCCGCAGCCGTTTGTCGCTGGCCAGCGCGCGGAGCAGAAGTTCAGCGGACATATAGACAATTAGCCAACTGTCTAAGTATACTATGAGAGTCATGAGCAGCGTGGGTTCCTTAGACAAAGAGAACATCCGGCGCGTCCATGGTCTCATCCGTCCCTATATCCGGCGAACGCCGATCCTCGAGGCCTCGGGCGAAGATTTCGGCCTCGATCCCGTCCGTCTGATATTCAAGCTAGAACTGCTCCAGCACGCCGGCTCCTTCAAAACCCGCGGCGCGTTCACCAATCTGCTGACGCGCGAGGTCCCTTCCGCCGGCGTGGTGGCTGCCTCCGGCGGCAATCATGGCCTGGCCGTCGCGTACGCCGCGATGCAGCTCCGCGTACCCGCGAAGATCTTCGTCCCGCGCGTCGCATCGGCCGCCAAGATCGAAGGAATTCGCGGCTACGGCGCGGATCTCAGCATTGTCGGCGAACGCTATGCCGACGCGCTCGAAGCCAGCGAAGAGTGGATTGAGCGGACCGTAGCGCTGCCCATCCACGCCTTTGAGCAAATCGAAACCTTGCTCGGCCAAGGCACCGTCGGGCTGGAATACGAAGAACAGTTTCCGGACCTCGACACCCTGCTGGTGGCCGTGGGCGGCGGAGGATTGATCGGCGGCATCGCAGCCTGGTACTCGGGAAGAATCAGAATCATCGGCGTCGAGCCGGAAGCCGCGCCCACCCTCACCAATGCGCTCCAGGCCGGGCATCCTGTGGATTCCGAAGCCGGCGGGATCGCCGCCGATTCCCTGGCGCCCCGGCGCGTCGGAGAACTGATGTTCCCGTTCGCTCAGAAGTACGTGGATCGCGTGGTGCTGGTGCCGGACTCAGCCATTGAGCACTCCCAGCAAACGCTCTGGAACGTTCTCCGGATCGCCGCCGAGCCGGGCGGCGCGGCCGCATTTGCAGCTCTCCTGTCGCACGGCTACTGTCCGCAACCGGGAGAACGCGTCGGCGTCCTGGTCTGCGGAGGAAACACCACTGCTGTCAATTTCGAACGCGCCGCGCCAGCCGCGGCCCAAGGAGAATCGCATGTCCGCATATGAAAAACTGAAAGCTCTGAACATTATGCTTCCCCCCGCTTCGACGCCGGCCGCGGCTTACGTGCCTGTGGTTCGCACTGGCAATCTGCTGTTCGTGGCTGGACACGTGGCGAGAAAGGACGGCAAGCCGTGGACCGGCCAGCTGGGCGCGGGCATCGAGGTTCCAGAGGGCAAAGAAGCCGCTCGATCCGTAGCCGTCGCTCTGCTCGGCACTTTGCACGCATTCACGGGCGACCTGAACCAGATCAAGCGCATCGTGAAACTGATGGTCCTGGTGAATAGCGCGCCTGGTTTCACCGAGCAGCACCTGGTGGCGAACGGCGCTTCGGAACTTTTTGAACAGGTGCTCGGCCCTGCTGGATCCCACGCCCGCAGCGCATTCGGCGCCGCTCAGATCCCGTTGGGTTGCTGCGTCGAGATCGATTTGATCGCCGAGGTGGCCTAGTGGCCGAGCACCGTTATCGTGTCGTGGATGTGTTCACCCGGAACGCTCTCGAAGGCAATCCGCTGGCGGTATTTCCGGACGCCTCCGGCATCGAAGACCTCACGATGCAGAAAATCGCCAAAGAGTTCAACCTCTCGGAAACCACCTTCGTCGTTCCATCCACCCGCCCGAATTGCGCTGCGCGAGTGCGGATCTTCACGCCCACCCGCGAGATGCCGTTCGCCGGACATCCCACCGTCGGCACGGCCTTCGTGCTCCTGGATGAAGGCTTCGTACCCAAAGGCAGCGACAAATTCGCGCTGGACGAAAAAGTGGGCGTCATTCCAATTCGCGTCGAGACCGGAGACCGCCCGTTGATCTGGCTGACCAATCCTCCGATCAGTTGGGGAGCCAAATTCGACCGCGCAGCCTGCGCCCATGCCTTGGGCCTCGACCCGAGCGATCTTCTCGATCTCCCGCCGCAGTTGGTGAGCGCCGGCAACCCGCTCATCTACATCCCGCTCAAGGACAAACACGCCGTCGACCGCGCCTGGCTCGATCTCGCCGGCCTGCGCACTCTCAAGAAGCCCGACGACGAAGTGATCTGCGTCTTCGTCTTCACCCCCTCTCCCGAAGGCGCCTACTCGCGCATGTTCGCACCGGAGCACGGAGTCGCCGAAGACGCCGCCACCGGCAGCGCCACCGGACCGCTGGCCGCCTACATGCTTCACCACAAACTGGTGTCAGGCGCATCCGGCACGCGCTTTTTCAGCGAGCAAGGAACCAAGATGGGTCGCCGCAGCATCCTGTACGTCGATATCCGCGGCGAGCAGGGCGCGGACGGTATCGACGTCGGCGGCTACGTAACTCCAGTAGCCAACGGCACCCTGCGCCTTTGAGCACACCCTGCCTCTCTTAAGTGGGGCGGACCCCCAGGTCCGCGGCCGACGCCCACGTCGGCCCGTTCTATACGGATTTCGAGTGCCCCACGATCCGAACGCCAGGGTAACTGGGACATTCGCGAATCAACTGTGCCTCCGACGCGATCGCCTGGTCAACGGTTGAACCGCCTCAACTGATTGCCAGCTTGACCGGCTTGCCGACACGGCTGAGCATTTCCACCAGAGTGTCTATGGTGAACTTGGCCGTTTTCTTGTTCACAACGTCGGACACACGCGGGCGCGACACCATCAGAATCTCGGCGGCCTGGGCCTGCTTTAGGTGATGTTTTGCAATCCAGACGGACAACTCTTCCATTAATTGCTGCTTCAGCAGCCGCGTGACATGGATCTGTTTGCGAGACGCAGCCTGTAAACGTTTGGCCTCGGTGGGCGTAAAACCAAGCTCCAGGAAGAGGTTGGCGCCCGCCTTCGTCACATGACGGATTTCGGTATCGATCTTCATTTCTTTTCCTTCCTCATGCTGACCACGGCGCGATAGCGCATCGCGGCAATGGCCCGGTCCTGCTTGCTGGTCAGCTGGGTTTTCTTCTGGAAGCAATGCAGAACGTAAATGGCTTCTTCGAACTTGGCGACGTATATCACACGGTAGATGCCGCTCGCGTCCCGGATGCGAATTTCTCTTACACCAGCACCCGCATCGTCGAACGGTTTCCAGTCAGTCGGCTCAAGTCCGGCCTGGACCTTCCCTAACTGGAAGCCCGCTTCCTTCCGGGCGTCTCTTGGAAATGCTAGTAGATCGTCATAGGCAGACCCTACCCAACGAATCTGTTTTTCATCGACCATATGACCGACATGTATAAAATTGTATACGCGCCCGCGAGTACGAGTCAACTATTCCTGGAGCGCGGCGTTATCGGCGCTTTAACAAGAGCCGTTTGGCTCGGCCCATCACTCCGCGGCTGATGACAGCCACAATAGAACTCTCATAATGGCTACGCGTGTTAGCATGGTTGGTTGTCAGGCTCCGGGCTTCGTGCAACGGTCGGCTGTGAACCCCGCCAGGTCCGGAAGGAAGCAACGGTAGCGGTTTAGCCCGTGTGCCGCGGATTACCCGGGGTCTGGCAGTTTCTCCACCGACGTCTTCATGTACCAGGTCATCGCCAGAAAATACAGGCCCCAGTCTTTCCGGGAGCTGATCGGGCAAGAGCATGTCCGCACCACGCTCGAACACGCCATCGAACAGAAGCGCATCGCTCACGGTTACATCTTTTCGGGCCAGCGCGGCACCGGAAAAACCACGGTCGCGCGAATTCTGGCGCGCTGCCTGAACTGCATCCAGGGCCCCACGGCCACGCCCTGCGGAGTTTGCGCCAGCTGCCTCGAAATCACCGGCGGCAACTCGCTGGACGTCATCGAGATCGACGCGGCTTCGAATCGCGGCATCAACGAAATGCGCGAGCTGCGCGAGAACATCCGCTACCGCCCGGCGCGCGATCGCTACAAAGTCTTCATCATCGACGAAGCCCACCAGATCACCAACGAAGCCTTTAACGCGCTATTGAAGACGCTCGAAGAGCCACCCGAATGGGTGGTTTTCATGCTGTGCACCACCGAAGTCCACAAGATTCCCGCCACCATCGCGTCGCGCTGTCAGCTTTTCAGCTTCCGCTCGGTAGCCTTCGAAGAAGTGGTGAAGCGCATGCAAGAAATCTGCGCCAAGGAAGGCATCGAGGCTGATCAAGAAGTCCTAGCGGTGCTCGCCCAGGCCGGCGAGGGCAGCGTTCGCGATTCCTTATCCGCGCTCGACCAGGCCATCGCGTGCTGCGGCTCGAAGCTGGACGCCGTCGAAGTGCGCGGCATGCTCGGCATGTTTTCGATCGACTCGCTCGATCAAGTCACCCAGGCCCTGGCCGCGCAGGATTCCCGCCGCATGTTCGACCTGGTGCTGGATCTCGAAAACAACGGCCGCAACCTGCAGCATTTTTGCCGCGAGCTGGCGCGCTATTTCCGCAATCTGCTGGTGACCAAGGTCGCCGGCGCCGGCACGCGCCTGATCGCCGCTTCACCGCGCGAGCATGAGCGCCTCGCGGCGGTCGCAGCCGGATTCTCCGAAGACGACCTGACGCGCTACCTGCAACTCACCCTCGACCTGTTCAAGGACATGCAATTCTCGCTGCAGCCGCGCCTGCATCTGGAAATCGGACTGCTCCGGCTGGTGCAGGCGGGCAAACTGCTTCCGATCGAAGAAGCGCTCGCGACTCTAGGCAACTCAGGCAGTTCGACACCGGTGAAGCCGACGCCCGCGAAGAAGCCCGCGCCGCCAGCGCCGCCCGCAAGCCAGTCGTTACCGTCCCCGGCCGCCTCGCCGCCCGCCGCCACCCCCGTCAACGGCGAATGGCGCGCGCGCCTGCATTCCTCCCTGCTCGAGCTCGGCATGCAATTCACCGCCGACGCCGTCGAGCATTCCGAAGTGACTGAGGCGAACGGCGAGCTGCGCTTCGTCTCGCCCCAGGAGTTCGCCCTGGCGATGAACGAAAAGGATATCGTGAAAGCGGTGCAGAAGATCGCGGGACGGCCGATGCGTGTCAAAATTACCCTGGGAGATCCGCAATCGAAAATTGCCCCCGTCGCAAAGCCGCCCAAGGACGACGTCTCCGCCCGCGCCCTCACGCATCCCGAGGTGCGGCGATTCCAGGAGATGTTCCCGGACGCTCAAGTCCGCGTAGTGAGAGACCTGAAGGAATAATCCAATGAAACTTCCCGGAAACATGCAGGCCATGATGAAGCAGGCCGAGCAGATGCAGAAAAAGCTGCAAGAGGAAATCGCGCTGATCCGCGTGGAGGCATCGGCCGGCGGCGGCATGGTGGTGGTGAAGATGGACGGCAAGAAGAACGTCACCGGCGTCAAGATCGATCCCGAAGTAGCCGGTGACGTCGAGATGCTGCAGGACATGGTCATGGCCGCTTTCAACGAAGCCTCCAAAAAAGTGGATGACGAGGCGCAGCAGAAAATGGGCGGCTTGCTGGGCGGAATGGGCCTGCCTCCGGGGATGTTCTAGCCGCGCGCCCGCGTCGAAATAGGTCCCATGCCTGACTTCGCCGAACCTCTAGCGCGCCTCATTCAGGAGTTCAAGCGCTTGCCCGGCATCGGCCAGAAGTCGGCGCAGCGGCTGGCGTTCCACGTCTTACGCAATCAGCGCGAGGATGCCGAGCGTCTGGCGTTGGCCCTGACCGACGTCAAAGACAAGCTCGGCATCTGCGAGCTCTGCAACAACATCAGCGATGGCGATCAATGCAGCTTTTGCCGCGATCCGCATCGCGACCATTCCGTCATCTGCGTCGTTGAAGAGCCGCACAATATTCTTCCAGTCGAGACCACGCGCCAGTTCAACGGCCTGTATCACGTATTGCACGGGTCTCTCTCGCCTTTGCGCGGCATCGGACCGGAGCAACTGCGCATCGCCAATTTGCTGGAGCGAGTGCAGGCGGGCGAAGTCCAGGAAATGATCATCGCCACCAATCCGACGGTGGAAGGCGAAGCCACGGCGGTCTATCTGTCGCGCCTGATGAAGCCGTTAGGCGTCAAAGTAACTCGCATCGCGATGGGCATCCCGGTAGGCAGCGACCTGGAATTCGCCGACGAAGTGACCATGGGCAAATCGTTAGAAAACCGCCGCGAGATGTAGTAGGCCTTGGTTGCACTATCCGAACAAACGCGCTGGTCAGGAGGAATCGGATACCATGATCGGCAGTGCATTGCGCCGCTTGACGGTTCGCGGGTCAAAACCTGACAAAACTGCTCTTTAGGAGAATCCAATGCGGAAGTACGACATCCGGATCACAGCCTTAGCATTCGTTATCCCGATTCTTTTCCTCTGGCCGGTCTGGGCACAGGCGCAAGCTGCGAAGGCTCCCTATCCGGTCATGGCTCCTCTCGATCAGTATTTGATTCCGGACGAGAAAGCTGAAATAGCACTGGCCCGCAGTGCCGCTCCCGCATCCATTTCGGATGCAGCCGAAGTGATGCTGCTCCGAAGGGATGGCTACCGAACTGCCGTGAAGGGCTCGAACGGCTTCGTCTGTATCGTCGAGCGATCCTGGGGGAAGGCGACCGATGACTCGGAATTCTGGAACCCTAAGGTCCGCGCCCCGCACTGCTTCAATCCGGCAGCCTCAGAGACGTTTCTGCCCATCTTTCTCAAGAAAACCAAACTTGTGCTGGCGGGACAATCGAAAGCGCAGGTCCACGCCGCTACTACGTCCGCATTGGAAAAGAAAGAACTACCCGCGCTGGCTCCGGGAGCGATGTGCTACATGATGGCGAAGCAGCAGTATCTGAGCGATGACGACATGAGCTGGCACCCCCATCTCATGTTTTTCGTTTCCGGTGATGCCGCGAAAAGCTGGGGAGCGAATCTCCCCGGTTCTCCGGTAATAGCGGGAAACGATCCGGAAGAACGCGTGACCGTCTTCATGGTTTTGGCCCGCACATGGTCCGATGGGACGCCGGGCCCGTCCACGAAGCACTGACGGCGGTTAGATTCGAGTTTTCCAATCGACCAAGGAAGCTCGAGCGGGCGTAGCGCCCTTAGCTGTTGTGTTGGACGCCTCTGCAGCGCCGATTATGCGGCCCATTTCCCTCATACGCCCGGCCGGAGCGCCCTCATGTAGTCCATGCCGAATGCCGTTTACAACCAACCCGGGACAACCTCCAGGTACCCGCGGCTGATCGGCTAAACTTGGCTTGATCTTCTCAGATGCTCTTTTCCGCCGGCGATAAACTCGGCCCATACGAAATCCTTGCTCCCATCGGCGCCGGTGGCATGGGCGACGTTTACAAAGCGCGCGATACGCGCCTGGACCGGATCGTCGCGGTGAAGGTCTCCAAAGAGCAGTTCTCAGAGCGCTTCGAGCGGGAGGCCCGCACTGTTGCTGCGCTGAACCATCCCAACATCTGCACTCTGTACGATGTGGGGTTGAACTATCTGGTGATGGAATACCTGGAAGGAGAGCCGCTGCCTGTCCTGGGAATTTCCTTGGGAGCGGCACCCTCGTTGGATCGCGTCATGCAGTACGCTCTGCAGATCGCGGACGGGGTAGCGGCCGCGCACTCCAAAGGCATCGTTCATCGCGATCTGAAACCGGGGAACATCTTCGTCACGCCCGACGGCCGCGTGAAAATCCTGGATTTCGGGCTCGCCACCTTGCAAACCCCCACGGCGCCTACGGACGCTACGCTACCCCTGGGGCTTACCGACCCGGGAACGGCGGTGGGCACCATCGGATACATGTCGCCGGAACAGGCGCGCGGCGAGACGGTGGATGCGCGCAGCGATCTGTGGTCGATGGGCGTGATCTTTTATGAGTTGCTGACCGGCGTTCGCCCCTTCGACGGCCCCACCCAGGCAGTGATTTTCGAAGGGATTCTCTCGAAAACACCCGTGCCGGCAAACGCTCGGAATCCGAAGGTTCCGGCGGCCTGGGAGAGGATCGTAGCCCGGCTGCTCGAAAAGGACCGCACCACCAGGTATCAATCCGCGCTGGATCTCCTGGCGGACTTGAAGCGCGTGAACCGGGACTCGAGTTCCGTCGGGACCGCGCCACCACCGGCCGCTCCCAGTGGCGGCTGGCGGAAGTACGCGCTCGCTGCCGGCGCGGGATTGATCCTGGTCGCCGCGCTCGCCTATTTTGCGCTGCGCCGGACCGCCTCAATCGATTCTCTCGCCATCCTTCCTTTCGCCAACGCCAGTCACAGCGCCGATGCCGACTACCTGAGCGACGGCATCACCGACAGCCTCATCGGCAATCTGTCCAGCGTGCCGGGCTTAAAGGTGAAGTCTGAAAATGCCGTCCGCAAATACAAGGGCGGTGACATTGACGCGGGGCGAGCGGGCCGGGAACTGGATGTGGGCGCCGTACTGACCGGCCGGATCGTGCAGCATGGCGATTCGCTATCCATTCGCGCCGACCTGATCGACACCCGCGACAACAGCGAGATCTGGGGCGAGAATTTCGAACGTAAAACTTCGGACATTCTCAGCATCCAGCAGGATATTACAGCCCGCATTTCAGGAAAGCTCCGGCTCAGTGGCGAAGACAAGCGGCAATTGGCGAGGCGCGAGACCGCCAATCCTGAGGCCTATCAGCTCTACCTGAAAGGACTGTATTTTACGAACCGGTTCACCAAGGACGGCGTAGACAAAGGGTTAGATTATTTCCGGCAGGCTATTGCGGCCGATCCGAACTATGCGCTGGCCTATCAAGGGCTGGCCGACAACTACACGGTAGCGGATGATGTTTTTGTCCCATCGCGCGATACGGAGCCAAAGGCCAAAGCCGCGGCATTGAAGGCGCTGGCACTGGACGATCACCTGGCGGAGGCCCATGAAGCCTTGGGGGCGGTCCTTTTCTGGTACGAATACGACTGGCCCGGAGCGGAAAAGGAGTTTCGGCGAGCTATCGAGCTTAACGAAAACCTGGCCACCGCGCATACGATTTACGGATGGTATTTGACCTGCCTTGGCCAACCCGTGAAAGGAATCGGAGAAGGCCGCAAGGCGCAAGCACTGGATCCCCTCGCGCCCGAACCACCTCATGTCCTGAGCCAGAACCTGTACTTGGCCCGCCGGTACCCGGAAGCGGTGGAACAGGCTCAGAAAGCGCTCGATGTCGACCCGAAATATTTTCTGGCGCATCTCCAGTTGGCTTTGATTTACATGGCGCAGGGCAAATCGCGGGATGCAATTGCGGCGGCGCGGAGCGCGAGAGAGGACGAGCCGCTGGCCGACTGGCCCACTGCCGCTCTGGGAATGGCTTATGCCGCCGATGGACAGCGCGCGGAAGCCGAGAAAGTGCTTGCGGAGATGAACCAGAAAGCCAGCCGCGGCTGGGTTCCGTCCTACGTGTTTGCCGAGATTTACGCCGGACTGCGAGATAAATCGCACGCGCTGGACGCCCTGGAAAAATCCTACGATGAGCGGACTTGGTTTCTGACGTACCTGAATACGGCTCCCGAGTTCGATTTCATTCGGTCCGAGCCGCGATTACAGGCTTTGCTCCGCCGCATGAATTTCCCGCATTAACGAACGTTGAAGCGGATTTAGCCTTTCGGCTATTCTTTTTTTGGACTTCGACGTTATTCGCCCGCCCGTGAGTGCATGCCGGGGCGCCACGGAAATAGAGAAAGCGAGTGTGAGTGATCCCAGCGCTCCCAATAAAATTGGTGGTCAAACGGATTACTTCCAGTTTGCCCGTCAGGACCAACCCTTGAAAGTTGGGTAGTATGGTCCTCGGCGCGATTACCCAGACAGGGACGCACGCGAACGAAGGCGAAGCGCCCTCGCGAATGAAATACCAGCCGTGCTTCTGGCGGTCCACGCCGTCGTTGGCATTGCAGACGGGATGAGGATCAAATGAATCGAAGGGATTTTGCGCGGCTTGGATGGGCCACCGTGATCGGCGTGGGGGCAGGCAAGCTGCGAGCCGGGTTCGCTCAGTCGCCACCGCATCCGAAGGTGGCGACCTTGGAACCGAAGGCCACCGGGCGCGCGGCCGATTTCACCCTGCGGATCGCACCGATGCTGGTCGAACTGGCGCCCCAGGTTGTCCTCAGCACTATCGGCTACAGCAACCAGGTCCCCGGTCCTTTGCTGCGGATGCGAGAGGGCCAACGCGTCGCCGTAGAGGTTGTGAACGACACAGACGTTCCTGAATACGTGCATTGGCACGGTTTGTTCGTTCCCTCGGACGTGGATGGGGCGGAGGAAGAAGGTACACCCCCGGTGCCTCCGCATGGCCGCCGGCGCTATCAATTCGTGGCCAGCCCGGCGGGTTCGCGATGGTACCACTCGCATACCGAGGCCATGCTGGATCTGCATCGCGGCGCCTATACCGGCCAGTTCGGCTTTCTCATGATCGATTCCGCGAATGACCCTGGGCTCTACGATCAAGAAGTCTTTCTGGCGTTGCGTGAATGGCAGCCTTATCTGAGCACGATGGACCCGGACGAGGAGCGGCCGGATCCCAGCGATCCGATGCCCGAAAAACCCGCCACTCCAGACCCGCGTCCCAACGGGCTCGAAATCAGCGCTCCTCTTTACTCAATCAACGGCAAAATGCTAGGTGCGGGGGAACCCCTCCGCGTGCAGTCGGGTCAGCGCATCCTGATGCACCTGCTCAACGCCAGCGCTTCGCAAATTCATCGCATAGGTTTATTCGGTCACCATTTTCAGGTGATCGCTCTCGACGGAAATCCCGTGCCCACACCTCAGCCGGTCAATGTGATTGAGATCGCCCCCGGTGAGCGCGTGGATGCGATCGTGGAGATGAATCTGCCGGGGGTTTGGATTTTAGGTGAACTGCGCGATGTCGCGCGGCGATCCGGCATGGGCATCGTGGTGGAGTACGCCAATCAGGCACAGCCGCGCCCGCAGTGGCTTCCGCCCGCGAAGGCGCGCTGGGACTACACCATCTTTGGCAAGCCCGCTCCCTTTGGCAAACCCGCTCCCTTTGGCAAGCCCGCTCCGCATCCCCCGCCGGACCAGACCATCGACATGGTTTTTGAAAAAGTGCCTGGCGGGCCCAACGGGATAAATCATTGGCTCGTCAACGGCAAGGAATATCCGCATGAACGGGAATTCGTGTTCCGGCAGGGACGCCGCTACCGGCTCGTGTTTCACAATCGCAGTGACGATTCTCACCCCGTGCATATGCACCGGCACCTGTTCGAGCTTGTCGAGCTCAACGGCAAGCCGACTGCCGGCATCCAGAAGGATACCGTGGTCGTGCCCGCATTTGGACGCGCCACAGTGGATCTGGTCGCCGACCAACCGGGCCTCACGCTGTTTCACTGCCATATCCAGCAGCACATGGACTTTGGTTTCAAGGCGCTGTTTCGCTACGTCTAAGCACCGCTACGGCAAGCCTCTTTAGTCCTCCGTAGCGTCAAGGACATTCCGTCCTTGCTGATGGTTTAAAGAACCTCCAAATAATCTGTGTTATGGCTTTTTTCACACGTTCGACATACACACGAAATATTGAAGGGATAAGCTCAGCAACTTGGCAACCATCCAACTACAAATCCGAAAGGGAGGAACTGCATGAAGACGATCCGGGGAAGGTTCCGAGGAGCTGTGCTCATGGGAGCGGCCGCCTCAGTGCTGGTGTTTGCAACTGGGGCCCAGGCACAGTTTCCAAACTCCAACGGCAATACCTGGCCTTACGCAACAACAACGGGCCGCTCGCCCGTGCTTGCGGTGGTTGGCGACATCGCCTGCCAGCCAGGCGAGGCGGAGCCGAGTGGTGAGAAGGGGAGTGAAAGCTGCATCAACCCGAAGGCCCCCTACACCACCACCTCTCTGTGGCAATCCCAGGAGGCCACTGCGAATCAGATTGAGAACATGAAGCCTGACCTCGTCGCGATCGTCGGAGATCTGCAATACCAGGTAGGCCAATATTCGGACTTTGAGCAATCGTACGATTTGACGTATGGCGCTTTCAAATTTATCACGCGGCCCGCGCCCGGCAACCACGAGTTTTATGACGAGCATAGTGCGACCGGCGTTGCCGGCTACGGCTACTTCTCCTACTTCAACGGCTTCCAGGTCAGTAGCACTGGTGCTCCTCTGACGGCTACGATCACGGACCCGTGCCCATCAGGCTTGGTCTGGGTGGACCCGAATCCGCCGGCCCCAGCGTCCGCTCCGGCGAGCCCGTGCGGCTATCCGGGCGCTACCATCCCCAACCCCCAACCCGTTCCACGGGCGGATGGACAGGCGGGGCACTTCGAGGAGCCGCCGAACGGAGTTGGAGTCGGAGTCGGAGATGGCTGGTACTCGTACAATCTGGGCACATGGCACCTTATTTCGCTCAATATAGAGTGCTCGACCCAGCCGGGCGGCTGTGACAACACGACCGGCAGCTGGCTTAACAAGGAATACGAATGGCTGAAAAACGATCTCGCCGCGAATCAATCCGCGTGCACACTGGCCTACTGGCATCAGCCCACGTTCAGCGCTACTAACGGCATCACCCAAGAGGGCGCGACCGCTCAGCTCTTTTGGCAACTACTCTACGACTACAACGCGGACCTGGTGCTGAACGGTCACGACCACCTCTATGCCCGCTACCGCCCCTTAAACCCCTCCGGGAATTACGATCCATTCAAGGGCATACGGGAATTTATCGTGGGCACCGGCGGCGAGACACTCGATCCGATCGTCATAACCCCTGTGACGGCCGCCCAGGCCACGACCGCGACTCCCGAAACAAACCAGGAGGATCCCTCCGGCAACGTGAATTTCAACACAGAGAATCTCCAGGCATATAGCGGGGACTACTGGGGTGTGATGGCCCTGACGCTCAATCCGTTCGGCTACACGTGGAATTTCCAGTCGGCACTGGCAGGTCCTACAACTCTAAGCAATGGTCCTACACTTCCTGCACCGACTGCGAATGGTGGTTATAGCGACACGGGCTCCGGCACTTGCCACGGCCCGGCCAACGGGTTTGGCAGTTTGTCGTTCCCGTTTTAATTAACCTTTTCCACCCTTCGCGAAACGTCGCGGAGGGTGGGGTCTTTTTGCCCGCTCATCCCGCTTCACCTGTGCCCGTACTCCGTGAAAACGTAATCTCTCGTCTTCACCCTTGTGTGGCACGCGAACCCGCACTTGGCGTCGTTCCCCTGCGGCGGCTTGTCAGCCGTGGTGCCGGGCGTGAACGTGTCGGACCTGGCGTCATACTCGAACACGGCGTATCCCCACCCGCCGCTGTCCGCGAACCTCTTGCTGTCCTTCACCATGAAGTCCATGTCGTGCTGGGCGCCTGGCACCGTCGCCGCGGGGAACGTATCCATCTTTTTCGGGTTCCAATGGATCTTCGCCAGTTTAGAGCCGTCCGGGAAAGGCTTGCCGTTCCCGGGAGCGCCGTCTAGGTAGGCCTTAATCATCACCGGATTGGCCAGGGTCGCGGCAATAAGGGCTCCGTCCTGGCTGATAGAGACAACCTGCCAGCCCTCATATCCTTTGAACTCAGAGAACGCGAGCCCGTTCGGCACTTTCAGGGCGTACTTGTCCTGGGCAGCCGCGGCGGCAGCCATGGCCAGCGCCGTCAGAACGCAGGCAAAAACTCCGATCAATCCGACTACCCAGATACTTTTACGCTGCATGTCTAATCCCCTTTGCTAACGGTCGTTGCGACGTTGTTGGCAGTTAAATGTGATTCCCTTTGCACATTAGGGTTCAAGGACGATCTTGCCACGCGTATGACGCTGCTCCAGCTCTTGATAGGCATCGCGAACCTGGGCCAGCGGATAGACCTTGGCGATCCGGATCTCAAGGCGGCCGGCGGCCACGAGGCCGGCAAGTTGCCCGAGAACCTCCGCAGTGGCGGCTTCAAAGCTACCTTCCGCCTTCACGCCATACTTAGCCGCGGCGGCGAAGTCGATGATCGTGTCGATTCGACTCGGAGCGACACCCAACTTGAGAGCAAGGTCGACGTACCCTCCACCGAACGTGTCAACGAACGCGTCGACTTTCCCTCCGGATGCAGTGCGGATCCGATCCTCAACCCCGTCACCGTAAGTAACAGGAATTACGCCGTGATCGGCCAGCCACTTGCGATTCGCGTCGCCGGCCAAGCCAATAACCTTGGCCCCGGCATTCCTAGCCAGCTGCACCGCGATCGAGCCTACGCCACCCGCCGCACCCGAGACTACGACCGTGTCACCCGCGCTCAGAGCAACGCTCCGCACCGCGGCGTATGCCGTGGTTCCGGCCACGAACAGCGCGCCGGCTTGCTCCCACGACACGTTTCGAGGACGCGGCACCAGATTTGCGGGCTCGACCACCACGAACTCGGCTTGGCTGGCTCTGTCGTTGGTGAATCCGATGACCTCATCGCCCACCGCAAAATTCGCCACGCCCGGCCCGACCTCCTCCACGACGCCGGCAAGATCACTGCCCTGCCCTGAAGGAAATGTCGCAGGCCACCGCTCCGCAAACATTCCTTTCCGAATCGAGGCCTCACCCGGATTGATGCCCGCGGCTTTGACCCGGACCAGCACCTTCCCCGGACCCGGGGTTGGGCGCGGGACTTCTACCACTTGCAGAACTTCGAGCCCACCATACTTATCGAATCTCACTGCACGCGGCATAGCGCTTTCTCCTCACCAGAGCAACACTGCTATTAGATTCCCTCCACCGCCCTCCGATTCTCCAAACTTACCGGAACCGAGGCTCAATTGGCCAAGCGAAGTGAAATCGTGGATGCGCGCGTTTCTAGATAGTTATCCCGATAGGCCCGGAACTCGGCATCCAGTGCGGACAGCGGAAGCATTCCTTCCTCAATGAGAACATCCGGGTCGATGGTTCGAATCTTTGGGTGTAGCCGGACCGTTGGCGTCGATTCATCTGGTGTTGATGCGACCGGTTTTGATTCAACTGCGACGAAATCGCGATAGCGCAAAATAAGCTTGACACTAGCGGCTACGGCAGGGTCTTGGGATTGGGATATCTTGTCCCACAATTGTTGGTCCCCTCCCCAGAGATCAGTCTCCTTTATAGCTGAGCGATCGAAAGCCGTTCTAAGCGCTCTCGCCGTCAACTCATACAATAGGATTGCCGTCTTGTTAGACCAACTCGTTTGGTCCGCTTCGATGTACTTGTAGCCGAAGAGCCGGGCAGCATCGAGTTCCCGCACCGCAAATCTTCCGTGCGCAACTAGCAGGCTTCCGGAAAGCTCGTGGCTTGGGCTGGCGTGAGGATTCCCAGAGCCAGCGAGTCCCGCAGAAAATAGTCCAGGCGATCGGCGCACAAGCGCGGAGATGGCTGTTCGAGCAGTGGAAACCGCTCGTCATCCAGGAAGCCTGTCCAATCTACGCCGTGCCTGGATAGAACTGCAGGAATGTCGGATTGCGCCATCCACTCTCGCCTCTTCTCCTCGTGATAGCTATTCGGTCCGCCAAATACAAAATCGGCGACATGGCTGAAGGCCGTATGGCTGACATCATGCATGAGTGCGGCGGCCTGTTCACAAACTGAGCCGCCGGCCCGCTGGACCAGAATCATAGCGCCAACCGAGTGCTCGAAACGGGTGATGGGTTGGGTAATTCCTAATACAGCCGTGATCCCGTGTTGCAACACGCCCCGCAAGCGTTGGATGGCCTGCGATTCCATCAGGTCCAGAATCATCGGCTCGGTGAATAACGCCGGGCCATAGACTGCATCAACGTATTGCATGTCTCCAAACTCAGAAGAGAGTTCTCAAAATACCTCCCTCGCATCGGATCGCAGCGCCATTCGTGGCCGCGGCGAGCGGGCTGGCAAGGTACGCGACCACGCTTGCTACCTCGCTTTCACTGGCGAGCCGTTGCAGAAGCGACGTCGGGCGATGCTTTTTAAAAAACTCTTTTTCGGCTTGTTCAAAAGTAGCATTGGGCGTAGAAGCCATGTTTTGAACAAACACATCGTTGGCTTCCGAGCGCGTCGGCCCGGGCAGGATCGTGTTCACCGTTACGCGGGATCCTTTGGTCATCTCCGCCAGACCGCGCGCCACAACCACCTGGCCCGTTTTGGTGACGCCATAGTGAATCATGTCGGGATGAGTTTCAGCCCCGGCTTCGCTGGATACGAAAATGACGCGGCCCCAATTTCGACCAAGCATGCCAGGGAAGTAATGCCGAGCCAGCCGAATTCCGCCGAGCAGATTGATTTCGAAAAACCGCAGCCAGTCGTCATCGGTTATGTCGGCGAAGTTCTTCGATTCATAGATACCAAGATTGTTCACCAGGATGTCCGTCTCCGGAACCTGCTCCGTGAGATCCTTTGCGCCTTCGGCCGTGCCGAGGTCTGCTTCCACTCCACGCACGACGCCACTGACCGAGGCGATCGCCTGATCGAGCTTCTTTCGGCTACGTCCCGGAATCGTAACCTCGACGCCTTCTTCGGCGAGAAGGCGGGCGGCCGCGAGACCGATTCCCGCCGACCCTCCGGTTACGATTGCTTTCTTGCCTTTCAAATGGAGATCCACGTTATCACCACCCCCACTGGGAGCTTCGCAAGCAGTGGTCCAAATGCCGATTGGGCCTCACCTAGCGATCAAACCTAGCTCCGACAATGCGAGTTGCTTAAGTCGAGTCGAAAAGTTGCGACACGCCTGGCCGCGGCGCGTCAAATCGCTCGAGAACCGGCAGAAGATGCAATAGGGTTGCTAGTTCGGCCCGCCCCGCCAGCGCCGCGTGATCGGCCCCACCAGAGCCCGGGTCGCAAGATCCAGCTCGCTCACGCGCAGCGCCCGGCAAGCGCCCCAGAAAACCAGCAGTCCCAATGGAATCGAAAGCCCCAGATCCGCCAGCCGTCCCCAGCGTCCGATGCCCAGCCAAAGCTGCACGCCATGGCTCGACAGCCACACCGCTCCGCCCATCACCGTCGACGCAGCCGTTATCTTCAACACGCTCGCGGCCAGGTTGCGTCCATAAATCCCGCCGATCCTATTTCTCAGGATCACGAACAGCGCGATGGCCCCGAAAATCGCCACCGCCGATGTCGACAGCGCCAGGCCGGCGTGCCCCAACCCGCTTGAGCGCAGCAGCATCGACGCGGTGAAGTAATTTACGCCGATCGAGATCAGGCTGATGATCATCGGCGTGCGCGCGTCGTGCAGCGCGTAAAACGCCGGGTTGAGCACCTTCAACGCGGAATATCCAGCCAGCCCGACGGCATAACAGGACAGCGCCAGCGCGGTCTGCTGCGTGTCGAACGCGTGAAATTTTCCACCCTGATAAATCGCGCCGATCATCGGGGTTCCTAAAACGATCAAGCCGATCGATGACGGCACGGTCAGAAGAAACACCATGCCCAGCGATTTCGACAGCGTGCGCCGGAATTCCTCGAAGTTCCCCGCCCCGGCGCTCCTTGAGATGGACGGCAAGGTGGCCGACGCGATCGCCACGCCAAAAAGTCCCAGCGGCAATTGCATGAAGCGGAACGCGTATCCCAGCCAGCTCACCGGCCCGTTGCCCGGAATGCGCGACGCGAAGTTCGTGTTCACCATCACGTTGATCTGCACCGCCGCGTTGCCCAAAATCGCCGGACCCATCAGCGTGATGATCCGGCGCAGGCCAGGATGGCTCCAGTCGAAGCTGGGATGAAAGCTGAATCCCTCGGCGCGCAGCGAAGGCATTTGCCAGAGCAATTGCAGAGCGCCTCCCAGCACCACGCCGATCGCCATTCCGGTGATCGGTTGAATGCCCAGCCACGGCGCCAGCAAATATCCCAGCACCAGTCCGAACGCAACCGACCCGATATTAAAAAACGTGGATGCCAGCGCCGGCACCGCGAACCGGTTGCACGCGTTCAACACCCCCATGGCCTGCGCCGCCAGCGCCACCAGCAGCAGGAACGGGAACATGATGCGGGTCATCTTCACCGCCAGCTCGAATTTGCCCGGCACCTGACGGAATCCTTCCGCCAGCAAATCCACCAGCGCCGGACTGAAGATCACGCCCAGCACGCAGAATGCGCCCACGATCAGGATCAACGCCGTCGCCACCAGGTTCGAGAGTATCGCCGCTTCTTTACGTCCCTTTTGCGCCAGCGTCTGTGTGAAGATCGGGACGAAGGCGGAAGAGAGCGCGCCTTCGGCAAACAGGTCGCGTGTCAGGTTGGGAATTCGAAACCCAAGCAGGAACGCGTCGTAAACGAAGCCGGCGCCGAACAGCCGCGCCATGACGATTTCGCGAACCAGTCCCGTGAGGCGAGACATCCCCACCGCCACCGAGACAATCCCAGCGGACCGAACCACGCTTTCGGCTTGAACCGGATTCTGAGCCTTAGTTGCCAAATACAGCCTGCTTCGCGTCCATCTCCTCGAAGAAATGAGCGATCGTCATGATCCCCAGATAATAATTCTCCACCCGATACTTCTCGTTCGGCGAATGCAATCCATCGTCGGGCAGCCCGAACCCCATTAACACGGTCGGAACGCCCAGGTGCACCGCGAAATCCGTCACCACCGGGATCGTCAAGCCGGTGCGCGTGAATACTGTGGGCTTCCCGAGCTTTTCGCTGAACGCCCGCGCGGCCGCTTGAATCAGCGGATGATCCGGATTCACCACCACCGCCGGAGTCATGCTCAACATCCGGACATTCATCCGAACGCCCGCCGGCGCGTGCCGCGCAACGAACTCGCGAAACAGCCCGAGAATCTTTTGCGGGTCCTGATTCGGCGCCAGCCGGAAACTGACTTTCGCAGTGGCCCGGGATGGAATCACAGTCTTCGCTCCCGCGCCGGTAAATCCGCCCACGATTCCGTGGACTTCAAACGTCGGCCGCGCCCAGGTCCGTTCCTGCACCGAATATCCGCGCTCCCCGGTCAGTTCGCTCGACCCAACTTCTTTCTTCAAGAACTCAGCTTCATCGAACGGCAGCCGGGCCCAGCTTTCGATCTCGGCGGCGGCCGGCGGCGCAACGTCGTCATACACGCCCGGAACAAGAATATGCCCGTTCGCGTCCTTGCACTTTGCAAGCAGTTCGATCAGCCCGAAGATAGGATTCGGCGACGCGCCGCCGTACAGACCGGAATGCAGATCCCGCGCCGGTCCCGTCGCCTCGATTTCCATGTACACCATGCCACGCAGCCCGATACACAGCGTCGGCAGGCCATCGGCGTAGAGCGCGGTATCGGAAACCAACGCGATATCGGCCTTGAGCTTCGCGCAGTTCGCGGCCACATATTTCGCGATCGACGCCCCGCCAATTTCCTCTTCGCCTTCGACCAGAAATTTCAGATTGGCAGGCAGCGTGCCGTGGACCGCGCGCAAGGCCTCGACGGCTTTGATATGCATGTACATCTGCCCCTTATCGTCGGCAGATCCGCGCGCATAAATATTGCCGTCGCGAACCGTGGGCTCAAACGGCGGACTCTGCCATAGCTCTAGTGGATCGGGCGGCTGAACATCGTAATGTCCGTAGCACAGCACTGTCGGCTTCCCCGGCGCATGCAGCCAGTCGCCATAAACCAGCGGATTGCCTGCGGTCGGAATGATCTCGACGTTCTCGATCCCCGCGCTCCGCAGGCTCTCAGCCACAAAATTCGCGGCCTTTTCGACATCCGGTTTGTGTTCCGGCAGCGTGCTGACGCTCGGAATGCGCAGAAACTCGAACAGCTCCTCGAGGAAGCGGCCTTGGTTCCGCTCAACGAACGTATCGACGGCAGAAGACATGAGGGCGCGGGTCACACCCATTATCGCAGACGGAGCCTTTCGCGGACCCGTCAGAACCTGTACAGCCGAGCCGGATTTTCCACCAGTATCTTCTTCCGCATCGCCGTATCAGGAGCCCACACCGCCAGCTGATTCAGCAGCCGCGCATCGTCGATCTGCAATAGCGGCGTTACCTCGGTTTTCGGACGCCCGCCCGCTGCCGTGGTGCCGGGATGCGGCCAGTCGCTACCCCAGATCACGCGATCCGGATTTGCCGCGATCAGCGCTTTCGCTAGAGCCGTGACGTCCGGATAATCCGGCCCGAGCTTCGACGCCCGATACGCGCCGGAAAGTTTGACGTACGCCTTGCCGGACCGGATCAGCTCCACCAGATCCCCGAAGCCCGGCTGCTCCACACCCAGCGCCGCGTCCGCGCCTCCGAAATGATCGAACACCACCGGCATCGGCGCGGCCGCCACCAAATCCCGGATGCTCGAAATAACCGCCAGGCTGGTGTACATCTGGATATGCCACTGGCGCTTCTTCAATCGCGACACCGCGTCCTCAAAGCGCCGGCGCGCGAGCGCGGGATCGTTCTGGCCCGTAGTTGCGAGATTCAATCGAATGCCGCGCATACCGGCGCGCTCCATGGAATCAAGTTCGCTCTCCGACGTCCGATCGTCGATCACCGCCACTCCCCGGGCCGTCGCGCCGCGCGCCTTCATTCCGTATAGCGTCGCCGAGTTGTCGGTCCCGTAAACGCTCGGCGTAACAATCACCACGCGTTGGATATGCAGCGCCCGGTGCAACGCCGCCATTTCCTCCGGCGATGCAGGCTCGGGTGTATAGACACGTCCGGCGAACAAAGGAAACCGCGCCGGGTCGCCGAAGATGTGGGTATGGCAGTCACACGCATGCGCCGGGGCCTCGAAGTCGACCGCGGTCGTGGGCTGGGACGCTTTCGCGAACAAGCCTCCGGCAGCGGCAGCTTGAACCAGTATTTCGCGCCGTGTCAGCAAGGCTTGCTCCTCTCTGATTGAGTATAGGGCGTCTGTAAAAACTCCCGTGCGCACGCGCCCTCGAATGCCGCCCCGACACAAAATAAAGCCCTTCCCGAATGGAAACTAACTTGCTCGTACCCCTCCCTAGGAGAAAAATACAAATGCATAAGCTGGGCCTGATACTCCTCATCGCGGGCGCTCTAACCGCCCAAGTTCCGGTGTCGCAAGACTCGCCAGGACAAGCCTCGCCAGGACAAGACAGGCCAGGAAATGAAACGCAGCCGATCTTCCGCGTCACCGTGGTCGAGCGCACCACCAATGCCGTCAGCTATCGTCATCGCAGCGGTTGGACCAAAGTGGATCTGCACGGCACACCGCTCGCGCCCGACGCCACCGGACACGCGGACGTCAACAGCCGGCCCGGCTACATCGAAGTGAAAACCGAAATGCATAAGCTTCTTCCGGCCTCTCAATACGGGCCGGAATTTCTGACCTACGTCTTATGGGCCATCACTCCCGAAGGCCGCGCCAAGAATCTCGGCGAAGTGGTGCTCGACGATGGCAATTCTCATCTGGACGTCACCACGGATCTGCAGGCATTCGCCCTGATCGTCACCGCCGAGCCTTACTTCGGAGTCTCCCAGCCCTCGGACGTCGTGGTAATGGAAAACATCATCCGTGAGGACACGCTCGGGAAAGTGGAACAAATGAGCGTCAAGTATGACCTGCTGAAGCGCGGCACTTACGTCATGAACGCGACGCCGGGCCGCTTCCACCCGATCAAAGTCGACAAACGAATCCCGCTGCAGTTGCTGGAGGCGCAGAACGCCGTGGAGATCGCGCAGTTGGTTAACGCCGATAAATACGCATCCGACACTTTCGCCAACGCCACGGACCTGCTGCGCCAGGCCGAAGCCTATCAGGCGCGCAAGAACGTGGGATCGAAGCCCGTCATCATGACCTCCCGCGAGGCCGTCCAGGCCGCCGAGACCTCCCGTCTGCTGGCTATCAAGCGCCAGGATGACGAACGCATCGCGCG
Organism: Terriglobia bacterium; assembly: GCA_963786745.1. Classification (GTDB taxonomy): domain Bacteria; phylum Acidobacteriota; class Terriglobia; order Bryobacterales; family Bryobacteraceae; genus Palsa-89. Next base: position 471,620 of record CAWBAE010000003.1, read on the forward strand.
CGAAAAGAAGGAAGCCGCGGATCGCGAAGCGGCCTCGCGCGCTCAGGCCGACGAAGCGGCGCGCCAGAAGGCGCAAGCCGACCTGCAAGCCGCCGAATCCGCGCGTCAGGCCGAGGCGGAAGCTCGCCGCGCGGCCGAAGAGAAAGCGGCCGCCGACGCGGCGCGCGCCAATGAAGAGACCGCGCGTTTGCAGGCGGAACAAGCCCAAGCCGCCGCCCAACAACAGCAGTTACAGGCGGAACAAGCGCGTCTCCTCCAACAGCAAGCCGAGCTGAAAGCTCAGGAAGCCGACCGACTGCGCGCGCAAGCCGAGCAGGCCCAGCAGCAGCTGCGGGAACAATTGCTGCAACAGTTCAATCTCATTCTCGAAACTCGTGACACCGCGCGCGGGTTGATCGTGAATATGTCGGACGTGCTGTTCGATTTCAACAAGTTCACTCTGCGCCCGGCGGCCCGCGAGAAGCTGGCGAAAATCTCCGGGATCATTCTTTCGCACCCCGGTTTGCGCCTTGAAGTGGACGGCTACACCGACAGCATCGGCGGCGACGCCTACAACTTCAAACTCTCCGAGCAGCGCGCGGGCGCAGTTCGCGACTACCTGGCCGGTGAGGGTCTTCCGGCCGACGGTCTGACCGCGTTCGGATTCGGAAAAGATAATCCGGTCGCTTCCAACCAAACCGCCGCCGGCCGCCAGAAGAACCGCCGCGTGGAGCTGGTGGTTTCGGGCGACATCATCGGCACGCCCATTGGACCGTCGCATTCGGGCCAGTAAAACCGCGCAACATGATACAGTTTCGGAATGCCATTCCGAACGCGCTGGATCTTGCTTCTCCCGGCCGCGGTGGCGTTCGCCCAGGCTCCGCCTCCGAACGCCGCCGACACCATCCTGATCAACGGAAAAATCATCACGGTCGACGCGAATGACTCCATCGCCGAAGCCGTCGCCATAAGATCCGGTAAAATCCTGACCGTCGGCAGCAAGGCCGACGCCTTAAAAACGCGCGGCCCTTCCACACACGTCATCGATCTGCATGGACGCACTGCCACTCCCGGCCTCATCGATACTCATCTCCACTTCCAGGAAGTCGACGCGATCTACGCCATTGAGCTGAGCGGCGTCCGCGATGTCGCGGAAGTAGTCCAAAAAGTGCGCGAGCGCGTGTCCAAGGCCAAGCCCGGCGAATGGATTTCAGGCAGCGGTTGGGATGAAGGCAAGCTGGCCGAGCGCCGCTACCTCTACGCTTCCGATCTCGACGCAGTCGCGCCCAACAATCCGGTGTGGCTGATGCACACCACCGGACACTACGGCGTCGCGAACAGCGCCGCGCTCAAGCTCGCGCACATCGACGCCGCAACCAAAAATCCCCCCGCCGGCACCATCGACCGCGATTCCTCCGGCAAACCCACCGGAGTTCTCAAAGAAGACGCTGCCATGCAGCTCGTCACCAGCCTGATTCCTCCCTACACGCACGATCAGATGCGCGCGGGCCTGTTGAAAATGATCGCCGATTGCAACCGCGAAGGCATGACCGGCGCGAAAAATCCCGGCATGGGTCCGGAAGATTGGGCGCTCTATCGCGAGCTGCGCGATGAGGATAAAATCACCGTCCACCTGTTCGCTCTATGGCTCGGCGGACGGACGCTGGCATCCACTCGTGCGGCCATCACCCAGATTCAGGCGCTGCCGAAGCCCACTTCACCTCTGGCGGACGATGTCTTGATCTCGGGCGGCGTCAAACTTTTCATGGATGGCAGCGGCGGCGCGCGAACGGCCTGGATGTACTCGAACTGGAACAAGAACCGCAATGATACCGACACCGGCAACGTCGGCTATCCGACCACTGAGCCCGAAGTGTATCGCGCGCAGGTCCACTTGATTCACAATGCCGGCATTCACGTCAGCACGCACGCCATCGGAGATCACGCCATCGATTGGGTGGTGGATAGCTACGCCGAGGCGCTGAAAGAGAAGCCCATCAGCGGCCTGCGCCACGGTGTCATCCACGCCAACATTCCCACCGATCACGCCCTCGCCACCATGGCCATGCTCCAGAAGCAATATGATGCGGGCTATCCCGAAATCCAAGCGGAATTCACCTGGTGGATCGGCGATACTTACGCAGGCAATTTCGGACCGGCCCGTTCGCAGCGGTTAGTCCCGCTCCACACCTTCCTCACGCACGGAATCCTGTGGACCGGCGGCTCGGACTACCCGGTCACGCCCTTCCCCGCCCGCTACGGAATCTGGGCGTCGGTGGTTCGCAGGGCGCTCAAAGGCACCTACGGCGAGCACCCCTTCGGCACAAAGGAAGCGGTGGACGTCCACACCGCCTTGAAGTCGTACACATTGTGGGCCGCCCACCAGCTATTCCTGGAAAAACGAATCGGATCGCTCGAACCCGGCAAGGACGCGGATATTGCGGTCTGGGATCGCGACTTCTACACCATCGCCCCGGACGCGATCAAAGACGCGCAATGCGAGCTGACCCTGTTCCAGGGCCGAATCGTGTACCGCGACGAAAAGGCCCCCGTGACCGTCGACTGATCGCGACGAGCCCGCTCGATTCGGTCCCACCTGGGGAATCCTTAACCTAATCCTTAACCTGGGGACAAACCGCCCGTTTCCCAAGAGAAGCTGAATTGCCATCCACTATCTCATTCTATGGCCCGAATGGCGGGTATGATTGCGGAAGGCGTGGCGCATCATATCGCCCAGCGCGGAAACGCAAGCCGCCTGGTCCTCGATTCCGATGCCGCCTGGTGTACCTCCAGCTCCTCCACCGGTACTCCGGCCCCCATCAATGCCCGCTGGTTGGTTATTGTCTGATGTCGAATCACGTGCACCTGATCGCCATGCCGCGCCGCGCCGATTCCAGGTGTTTTACACGTGAGGAGCGGCGCAGCTTCACCCTTGACGGCGAGGACTTTGAAAGCTCTCCAGGGAGAGAAAGGGGGTGTGGCCTCAAGCCTGCATGACAGTGAGTCCAGGAATCTGCTGGAAGTGGCGGACATTGCCGGTAACGATACCGAAGCCGAGTTCGAGAGCGCTAGGGTTTACCTGGGGTTTACCTGGGGACAGGTTTACCTGGGTTTACCTGGGGACAGACCGCCCGTTTTCCGAGAGAAGCTGGTTTACCTGGGGTTTACCTGGGGGTTTACCTGGGGGTTTACCTGGGGACAGACCGCCCGTTTTCCGAGAGAAGCTGGTTTACCTGGGGTTTACCTGGGGGTTTACCTGGGGGTTTACCTGGGGACAGACCGCCCGTTTTCCGAGAGAAGCTGGATCCTTAACCTGGGGACAGACCGCCCGTTTTCCGAGAGAAGCTGGATCCTTAACCTGGGGACAGACCGCCCGTTTTCCGAGAGAAGCTGGTTTACCTGGGGGTTTACCTGGGGGTTTACCTGGGTTTACCTGGGGACAGACCGCCCGTTTTCCGAGAGAAGCTGGATCCTTAACCTGGGGACAGACCGCCCGTTTTCCGAGAGAAGCTGGATCCTTAACCTGGGGACAGACCGCCCGTTTTCCGAGAGAAGCTGGATTCCCACCCACTATCTCATTCGATGGCGAGAATGGCGCGCGTGATTGCCGAAGGCGTGGCGCATCATATCACCCAGCGCGGAAACGCCCGCCGCGTGGTCTTCGATTCCGATGCCGACCGACTGGTGTACCTCCAGCTCCTCCACCGGTACTCCGGCCTGCATCAATGCGCGATGGTTGGTTATTGTCTGATGTCGAATCATGTGCACTTGATCGCTGTGCCGGACCGCGCCGATTCGCTCGCCCGGGCTCTGCGCGACACGCACGGCCGCTATGCCAGCTATCTGAACGGGCGGCAGTGCGCGTCCGGGCACGTCTGGCAGGGGCGCTACTTCTCCTGCCCGCTCGATCGGTCCCACCTGTGGGCCGCACTCCGCTATGTCGAGCTTAACCCGGTGCGAGCCGGCATGCTGGCGCGGCCGGACCAGCACGCCTGGTCAAGCGCCACCGCGCACTGTGGCGGCGCTGACGAACACGGCCTGCTCGATTTGGATTTCTGGAGGGCCGAATGGAGCGCGGCCGCATGGCAACGCTTCCTGGGCCAAACAGCTGACCAAGCCGAAGCGCAGCGGATTCGGCATAACACGCATACCGGACGTCCGCTCGGCTCGGTGGATTTCGTGCAGCATATCGAGCGGGCATTGTGCCGAGAATTGATCCCGCAGAAAGGCGGCCGCCCGCGGAAGTGTCCGCTCGATTCCGAGCAGGAATCATTCGACTTCGCGATCACGAGGTGATCGGGAAACCTGGGGAAACCTTGGGGAAACCTGGGAAACCTGGGGAAACCTGGGGGAAACCTGAGGGGGAAACCTGGGAAAACCTGGGAAAACCTGGGGACAGACCGCCCGTTTTCCGAGAGAAGCTGCGCTCTCATCCACTATCTCATTCTATGGCCAGGATGGCACGCGTGATTGCCCGCGGGCGTGGCGTCATCATGTCACCCAGCGCGCAAAATGCCCGCCTCGCCAAGACAGGTCTCTTTGAACACCGGTCAGACCGGCTTGACCCGATAGCCTTCCGCCAAGAATCAAACCGCGCGAGCGCATCGAGTTAATTACTGAAGTGACGTTTCGCGATTCTGACTCGGTCCGCTTCCGACCCCAATTCACGCATCCGTCATCCTCCCATGCCTATAATTTCTGAGGAGGGCCACGCTTGACCAAACAACCCCCGATCACTAGAAACGCTTTTCTGCGCGCGGCCGCCGGCTCGCTTCTCATCCGCCCCTTCTCCTATGCGGCCCCCGGCAGCTCGAAATTCTACTTCGCTCTCATCGCCGACACCCACATCATCGATTCCTTCTACACAGGCCCAGAAGGCAGTCCGGAAGATACTGAATCGATATTCAAGACTGCCGAACGCCTGGAAGCCGCCCGCGGATTGATCAATTCGCTCACTCCGCGCATCGAGCAAGTCTTCCTGATCGGGGACTATTTCCACAACTACCCTTCGCCCGATATCGATTTCTACTTCCAGCACCAGACCCGCATCGACCATGCCAAAGCGCTCACCGATGCTTTCCAGATGCCCGTCCATGCCGGCTTCGGCAATCATGACTACGCCAAGTCCATTCCACGCGAGATGTCGCACGAACTTTTCCGCCGCAAGCTTGGCCTCAAGCCGTATTACACGGTGGAGCATCGCGGCTGGAAGTTCATTCACCTGAACAATTTTCTCGGCGATACCTGGACCAAGGGAAGCGCCATATACGATCCCGCCGCCGGCTCCCTGGGCGAAGAGCAATTGAACTGGTTTGAAGCCGAGCTTGAGCAGCACAAGCCCTCCTTCGTTTTCATTCACTACCCGCTATCCATCGTTCGGCCCATCGAAGTGAAGGATTACGGCGTCCACGCGCTGATCAAGCGCCATCGCGATAGCATTCAGCGAGTGGTGTCGGGCCATTGGCATAAGTGGTATGAGTTCGGCCGCTCTTACGGTCCGCAGCACCTGGTGATGGCGGCAACCCGCTACGATCCCAATGCCTACTTGATCGTTGAGGCCGACGTTAAGTCGGTTACGCACGAATTGCTGAACATCGGCCTGGTGGACTGGAATACGCACTACAGCCAGCCCTACAAAAGCGCTTGACGCGCCAATTTATGTCCGGAACCTTACGATTGGACTTGAACCTGGATAGCAACGAGTTTCTCAACGATGCATCTAACAAAGTGAGATGTCAAACGTAGCTCTTCGTTGCGCAGTCGCGGCTGTTGCCGCCATCTTTTTAGTCCACATGGCGGTTGCTCAGCCATCTCCTCCTCCCGAGCCGACGCCTCCGGGGGCGACCTTGTCGCCGCAGCAACTCGACGATCTTGTGGCGCCGATTGCTTTATATCCCGATCCATTATTAAGCCAGGTGCTGGCCGCCTCCACTTATCCGCTGGAAATCGCGGAAGCCGAACAATGGGTGAAGGACCATCCGAAATGGAAGCCTTCCAAGCTCATGGACGAGGCTAAAAAGCAGAATTGGGATCCCAGCGTGCAGGGGCTGGTGGCCTTCCCCGATGTCCTCGCCCGGTTAACTCAGAACACCGGCTGGACCACCCAGCTCGGTAACGCGTTTCTTGCCCAGCAAGCCGACGTCATGCAAGCTGTGCAGCGCATGCGCGCGCAAGCCCAGTCGAAAGGCACTTTGCAGTCCACGCCGCAGGAGACCGTGACCACCCAACAGCAGAACGGCCAGACCGCGATCAACATCGAGCCGGCTAACCCGGATCTCTGGTATGTGCCTTATTACAACCCCGCCTATATCTGGGGCCCGCCGGTTTGGGGGTTTTACCCGCCGCTCCTTTACCCCGGCATCGATGTCGGTCTGGGATGGTATCCGGGGATCGATATCGGACTCTATTTCGGCGGATGGGGTGGTTGGGGCTGGGGCGGCTGGGGCTGGGGGTTTGACTGGTTTGGCGGCGGTATTTTCATCAACCATTCTTTCTTTCATCGTTACGGCTTCGGACACTTCGGCGAAGGAGCGCCGTTCGGCCGTTCCGCGTGGGTGCATAATCCCGCACATCGGATGGGCGTGCCGTACGCCAATCGAGGAGTGGCCGAACGCTTCGGAGGCAATGCATCCATCCGCGGCGAATCTCGGGGATTCCGCGCATCGCCGGGCGGCGAAAATTTCAACCGCGGCGCGGCGGGCGGGCAGCGCTTCGGCAGCCAGGGTTTCGAGCAGCGCGGATTCACCAATGATCACAGCGTCTTCGGCGGTTATCACAACGGCGGCATGACGCGCCAGCAAAGCGACCACGGCTTCTCCAGCATGGGCGCAGAACGCTCCGGCGGATTCGGCGGCGGAGGTGGATTCCGCGGCGGCGGCGGATTTGGCGGCGGCGGAGCTCGCGGTGGTGGAGGAAGGAGATGAAGGCCGGTATGACTGCTACTACGTTCTGCACTGTTTGCACCGCGCTATTGTTTGCCGGGGCGGTTCCTTCCTTCGCGCAAGAGCAATTCGATTCTCCGGAGGATGCCGCGAAGGCTATCATCGATGCGGCGGACGCTCACGATACCGCGCGATTGTCGGCCATCCTGGGCCCCCAGGCGAAAGGAATCCTGAGCACGGGAAATCCCACGCGGGATACCGGCGAACAAACCGAGTTCGCTCGCCTCGCCCGCGCGAAACACCACATCGAGATTGCGCCGATCGACGCCAATCGCGCCATCCTTTCAATCGGTGACGACGACTGGCCGTTTCCGGTCCCGATTGTCCGCACCAACGGCAAATGGAGCTTCGACGCCTCCGACGGAATGGTCGAGATGCGCGCGCGGCGCATCGGAGCGCATGAACTCGACGCCATCGAGATTTGCCACGGCTACGTTCTGGCGCAGCGCAAGTACGCTTCCGAAGATCGGGACAAAGACGGGATGCTCGAGTACGCGCCGCACCTGATGAGTTCGCCCGGCAAGCATGACGGGCTGTATTGGGAAGGCGCGAAAGAACCCCTGGTTCCCGAAGCCTTCGCCCGCGCGGAATGGGACGTCGCCGGTAAGGATGCCAAGCCCTACCACGGATATTATTTCCGGGTGCTCGAAAAGCAGGGCTCCAATGCGCCGGGCGGCGAGCACAACTACGCCGTCAAAAACAAGCTCATCGGCGGCTTCGGCCTGGTGGCTTGGCCGGCCGAATATGGGGTCACCGGAATTCACACCTTCATCGTGAACCAGGACGGCGTGGTCTTCCAAAAGGATATTCCGCCCGTCCCTGGCAAGCCTGCGCCTCCCATCACCAGCTTCGATCCGGGAAATTCCTGGCGACCTTTGGATTAGGTTCCGGCAAACAGTTCGCGGCTGCGCCATGATGGTCCAAGGACCCCTAGAGCCGCGCAAATGAACAACCAGAAGTCGAAGCTGGCGTTGTTGCTGGTTGGGGCATTGGCCGCGCAGCCTCGGCCGGCGCGCGCGGAATGGCGGAATCTGTACCCCGCCCTGCAGTCGATCTTCGTGGCCGGCGACGGCAGCCGCGAATGGGCGGTTGGCGACGGCGGGACCATCCTTGAGTCGCACGACGGTGAACACTGGGCTCGCCAGCCCAGCGGCGTCACGAAAGACCTCTCGTCCATATTCGGGACAAGCGACGGCAAACGGCTTTGGACAGTCGGCGTCAGGGGCGCTATCCTGGCATCGGCCGATGGCGAACATTGGACGCCCCAGGTCACGGATAGCCCCATGCGGCTCCATTCGGTTTTCGGGACGCCGGACGGCAGAAGGTTGTGGGCGGTTGGACAGTTTGGAACGACGCTCGAATCCACCGGCGGATCAACCTGGATAGAACGGAACCCGAATGCTCCTCCGCGCGGCGAACGTCTCACCGGCTGCGTTCTCCTTTCGGTCTTCGTGACCAACGATGGCAAGCGCGGCTGGGCGGCTTGCTATGGCAAGTCGATTATGGAGTTTGTCGACGGCAGCGGCTGGGTGGCTAGATCCACTCCCGCGGCAAGCCGCCTGGTTTCCGTCTTTGGAACACCCGACGGCCGTCACGAATGGGGAGTTGGCGAAGCGGGCACTATACTCGAATCTCTGGATGGCGAACACTGGACCAACCGCGCGAGTGGCGTCACTGCGGATCTTGCTGCTGTTTTCGCCACGAGCGACGGCAAGCGGCTTTGGGCGGTTGGGAAAAAAGGGACCATTCTTGCATCCGACGACAGCGAGCACTGGACGCCCCAAGTCAGCGGCACCAGCAACAATCTCTTATCGATATCGGGAACCAGGGATGGCAGCCGGCTCTGGGCGGTGGGCGAAGCCGGCACAATCCTGGAATCGATCGACGGCCAACATTGGACTCAACGGGCTGGCGGGATCGCTGATGGATTGTGGGTGGTGACTGGAACAAGTGACGGCAAAAAACTATGGGCCGCCGGAGGACTTGAGAAGATATTCGAGTCGAGCGACGGCGAACGCTGGACGCCGCATACTCCCGGGACAACCCGGATTCTGAGGGGAATCTTTTCGACCAGTGACGGCAAGCGGCTATGGGCCGTGAGTCAGGATGGCCCGATTCTCGCGTCGAAAGACGGCCGGGATTGGAAATTGCAAGCCGACACCAAGCAGAACCTCATGGCGATCTGCGGATCGAGCGATGGCATGCGACTCTGGGCAGTTGGATCGGCTGGAACGATCCTGCATTCCTCCGACGGCGAACACTGGAGCGCGAGCGCCAGCGGCACCACTCGCGACCTGTACTCAGTCTTCTCCACCAGTGACGGCCGGCGTGTCTGGGCGGCCGGGGATAACGGCGTCATTCTTGAATCACTGGATGGAGAACGCTGGAAAGTGGTTCCAAGCGGCACCGGAAACGACCTGTTCTCGATATCCGGGTCGAGCGATGGCATGCGGCTCTGGGCGGTTGGCACATGGGGCACGATCCTGATGTCCCGCGACGGCGGCGGACATTGGATCCCTCAAACCGACGGGCATGACGCCCGAGTGTTTCACAGCGTCTTCGCATCCAGGGATGGAAAACATGTATGGGTGGTCGGCACCGATGGTGCAATGAAAACGGGCGATGGCGAACATTGGACGGATCTACCCGCCATCACGCCGAATGATCTCTGGTCGGTATTCGCGACGGCGGACAGCACGCGCGTCTGGGCAGTGGGAGACGCCGGAACCATCCTGAAATCCAATTAGCGGCGCGGTACCACCAACCCCACGATAGCCAGCGCTGCCAGCGCGAGCCCGCAGTAAAACGTAGCCGGGCGATACCACAGCCGCGCTTGGCGGATTTGTTTCGCCTCTTTGAAACCACGGCAGGATCTGACGCGTTTGATCCGGCCCGTCCAGCCAGGTGTACCGTTGGTGAGCGCCAGCTTCCAGTTCACGGCGATCGTGATGGCGAACAAGATCAGGGCTGGAGCGAATCGGCCGGCCCACTTTTCCATCAGGCGCTGGACCGTTTCCCGAGCAACGCGAGACCAACCAGTCCGATCGCCGCCAGCGCGAAACCCTGGAACATGCTCACGGGAACATAATGAAACCGAATCTTGTGTCGCCCGCCCGGGACCACGACGCCTTGCAGGAACGAATACGCCTCGTAGATCGGCTGTGAACGTCCGTCCACTTCGACGCGCCAGCCAGGGAAGAAATTGTTGCTGGCCACTACCATTCCCTTGCAGGCCATGTCGACGTCCACTTCCAGTTCATCGGCGCCCGCTTTCGTAACCTGAACCGTGTCGCTTCCCGCGCAGCGATCGAGCTCCGGCGCGGCGCCCAGCACGAACGTTTTGTCCGCAAGCTGAGCCAGGGGTACGCTGGCGCGGCGGGCCCGCTCGGAAGCATCGTGGATGGCATCGACGGAGTGCACGGACCAGGCCCGGGCAAACGCGTTCGGCACCCGATAAATGTTCACGCCCGCGCGTCCCCGGAAAACCGGGTCGGGATCCGAATCCTTGGGCTGCTTGCTCATGTAATAACTCACGCCCAGCAGAGCGTACGTGTTGGGCGCCCCGTTCATCGCGGCCATGTTCTCGGTCAGCCCGGCGCCCATCCCGCCGAATTCGTCGAAGCCGTACCAGTCGCCGAAATTGAAGCCGACATCATCGGCGTTACGAGCCAGGCGGAAATATCCGGGCTGCCCGCGGAGATAGTCGGCCAGGTCGGAGTAGTCGCTGAGCTTGTTTACATATTGCCAGCCTTGCTCGCGATGCGGATAGTTGAAGGTGGTCACCATGCCGATGTCAAACAGGATCATCCCCAGCACGCCGATCAACGCGCCGCGCATCGGTATCCGGCCCAGCTCCCAGACAAAGAATACGCAGGACAACAGGATGGCGCTCCAGGCCAGTTGCGCAAAGGGGGCGTGCTCGAACATCTTGTCGCCCTCGAACACGCCGCGGGCAACGAGCAGCAACAACAGCGCCGAGCCGGTTCCCAGCAGCACGTAAGCCAGCGCCCGGATTTGCCTCGCGATCCGCTCGCGCTCGCTCAAGAAGTAATCGATCCCGAATCCGGCAAGCACCGCGATCGCGAGATCGGCAATGAACATCGCGAAGGCCGCGTTCCTGGACTTGTCGAGCAGCGGAACAATGCTGTAGAGAATTCCGTGGAAGATCGAATACTTACCGAGACTGAACAGTATCCCGAAGATGGCCAGCGCCGCGAAGGGGCCTACCATGCGGGCTCGCCAATTCGCGATTACCGCCAGCAGCGCGAAGATGAAGATTGTGATCCCGACGAAGGCGGTGATGTTGGGAAACGACGACGGCACCACTAATCCCAGGATGGAAACCGGGTACAGCGAGTAAAGATCGAACACGACGTAAGGAACCTTGTCGTGAAATGCCACTGCTTGAGCCGAGCCCACCCAGCGCAGCGACCGCGACCAGTATTCATAGCTCGGCAGCAATTGCGGCGCGCCGACGAGAACGCTGAATAGCACGCAAGTAGCCCCCAGAAGTGCGGCTTTTAGGACCCGCATTTCGCGGAACGCCAGGTAGAAGATCAGCAGGAATCCGACGCACAGCAGCGTGTAGACGGGAATCTGATGATGCCCGCCGTAAAAGGAGAATCCGGCGACGGAACCCGCCAGCGCCATGTTCCAGACCGGTCTGCGGCCATTCAGCGCGCGGATCGCGAAGAGTAGCACCAGCGGCGCCCACATCCCTCCGTTCAGCATCTGCGGCCAATCCACGTTGCCCATGTAGCCGGAAAGTCCGAAACTGGCGCCGGCGCAAATGGAGGCAAAAGATCCGAGGCCGAGATCGCGCGCGAGCAGATAACAAAACAGCGCTGCCAGATAGTGGATCAGGACAAAATACCAATTGGCGAATTGCAGGGAGATATGCCCATGCCATAAGGGCGCAAGCGCCAGCAGCCAGTTGAGCGGGAACAACACTCCCGGCTGATCCGCTCCCAGTAAAGATTGCCCGGCCCAATGATGCGGATCCCAAAGCGGGAACTGACCTTGATGCCACTGCACCGCCTCTTCCTGCAAAAAAGGCAGCACCTGTTCGGTGAGATCCGGACTGTTCAGCCAAGTGTACTGGCCGGTGAGCGCGATTTTCCAAAATACGGCCAGCGTCAGCGCCAGCAGGATCAATGCGGGCGCGGCGCGCGCTCCGATGCGGCGCAGAGTTCCTTTGAAGGATCCGTGCCCGGCTGGAGTGATTGTAGTTGACGTAGCCACTTATAGAACAGGATATGCCGAGAACGTAGCTCTAGTTCGCGCCAGCCCAATCAGCCAGAGGGACAGTGTCTCACAACCGGGCGCCGGGCACTGCTAAAATCGGGGTTAGTGCTCAAGATCATTTGCCTGGCCGTGGCGCTGGCCGCCGTGGCTAAGCCAGACACCGCCACAACGAAAAAGAAGGCCGTCGCGAAGCATCATGCCTCAGCGGTAGCCGGCAAGAGCAAGAAGAAAGCTCCTTCTGGCAAAGCCTCGGCCCGTAAAGCGACGGCTGGTAAGGCCTCCTCCGGCAAGGTAGCGTCCGCGAACGCCCGGACCAAAGGCAAGAAAGGCCGGCATGTGGCGCGGTCTAATCAACAGGTCCCGACCCCGGAGCGGTACAAAGAAATTCAGGATTCGCTGGCGAGCAAGGGTTATTTCAAGGGTGACCCGAATGGCAAGTGGGGCTCGGACTCCGATGAGGCGCTCAAGCGATTTCAAGCCGACCAGAACCTGACGCCGGACGGTAAGATCGGCTCCCTTTCGCTCATCGCCCTCGGCCTGGGACCGAAGCGGCTGACGGCGCAAACCAACCCGAAACCTGCGGCGGAAACCGAAAAATGATCGTCGGCGTCGCGAAGGAAGTCAAGGATCACGAAGCGCGCGTCGGTTTGGTTCCGAGCGGCGTCACCGCATTGCGCGAGGCTGGGCATCGCGTCCTGGTGGAGACGCAAGCGGGAGCGGGCAGTTCGATTCCGGATCAGGATTATCTGGATGCGGGCGCGGAAATCCTGCCGAATGCCGGCGAGGTGTGGGGAAAGGCCGGACTGGTGGTGAAGGTGAAGGAACCCCAGCCCAGCGAGTATCCGTATTTCCGTCACGGATTGATCCTGTTCACATATCTACACCTTGCGCCGCTTCCGGAGCTGACTAAGAAGCTGGTGGATACCAAAGTCAACTCGGTGGCGTATGAAACCATCCGCGAGAAAGACGGCTCTCTTCCGCTGCTCACTCCCATGAGCGAAGTGGCTGGCCGAATGGCCGTCCAAGTGGGCGCGCAGTATTTAGAAAAACCGAACGGCGGCCGCGGGATCCTGCTGGGCGGCGTTCCCGGCGTCGCTCCCGCGAATGTCGTGATTGTGGGCGGCGGGGTGGTGGGCCACCAATCGGCGAAGATGGCCGTGGGATTGGGCGCGCACGTTACTATCATCGATCGCAATATGGACCGGCTGCGGCAGCTCGACGACATCTACAGCAGCCAGGTTGTGACGCTGGCATCCAACAGTTTCACGATTCGCGATACCCTGCGGCTGGCGGACCTAGTGATTGGCGCCGTGCTGATACCCGGCGCGTCCGCGCCCAAGCTGGTGCGGCGCGACATGATCGACCGAATGAAGAAGGGCGCCGTGATGGTGGATGTCGCCATCGACCAGGGCGGATGCTTTGAGACTTCGCACGCCACCACCCACACTGATCCCGTGTATTTCGTCGGCGACGTGCTGCATTACTGCGTTTCGAATATGCCCGCCGCGGTCCCGCACACCTCTACTTTCGCGCTTACCAATGCGACGTTCCCCTATCTGGCGGAGTTATGCGCGAAGGGACTGGAGAAGGCCTGCGAGGAGAACGACGCGATCCGGCAAGGGGTGAATACCTACGCCGGTCACATCACATATCCGGGAGTGGCCGAATCGCAAGGGCTCGGATGGAAAGAACTCGCCGCCGTGATGTAGCGCGTCGTTTTGAGGCGGCGAAAACTCTTTTCGGCTTTTTCCGATTTCAACAAATTCCCGGTTTCCTGTTCCCGCAGCACCAGCGTGGTTCGAACCGCGTCCGCTTGAACCTTCCACAGCTTGGTGATCTCGCGCTGCTCTTTTCGGTTCAAAACGAACGCGGCGGGATGCAGAACGGTGGATGCCTTGTCCCAGCGCCCATTGGTTTCGGTCTGCGCGCTTAAATCAATGGCGATGGGGACCGTTACGCGGTTGTCGAGATTAGTCACCTTCAGCTTTACGAGGATCGTGCCGTCCGGGTCCTTGTGCAGATCGAGCGATGTGGCTAATTGCGGCGGGTGAGCGCACGCGGCCAACGTCAGGAACGGAATAATGAGCGACAGCAATTTCAAGAGTGTTTCCTCCCAACCATCAAGAGCAGTGGTATGGCAGCCAGTTGCGCGAGCACTGCCAGTGCGGCCGCCGAGGCGAGCGACCTTGCGTAAAGGATACCAATGGCGGCGCTCCCGGCGAACCACGCTAGGCCGTAAACAGTGTTGAATATTCCATAAGCGGAGCCGCGCTTTTCTTGACTTACCAAGTTGGCGATCTTGGCGCGCAGCGGGCTCTGCTCAGCGCCCATGCCGGCGCCCCACAATAGCATCCCCGCGAGCGCGGGATAAAACGATCCGAAGAAGACCAGCGGGCTGGAGGCGGCGGAGAGCAACACTCCGGCCACCAGCGCGGGAGTGCCGATGCGATCGAAGAGCCGTCCGAACAATAAAGCCGAGAAAGCTTCCACGCCCATGGCTGCTGAATAAAAAACGGGAATCACGGAAGTGGGGACCACCGCGGCCTTTTGAAGGTGAAACGCCATCAGCGGGAAATCGACGAAGCCTAAGGCCAGCAATCCCGCAGCGGTTACGTAAATCCAGAAAGCTCGTGGCAGCCGGCCAGTTTCATGGGCGTGCGGAGCGGGCGGCTCTTCAAAACGCGATGGATCGGGATAAAGACGGATCGCGCCCAGCAACGCGAGGAGCGACAGGCCGGCTGGAATGGCGAGCAAAGCATAGGCCGCCGGATAGTTGTGCCAATGCTTCAGAGCTAAAGCGACCAGCAATGGACCGGTGAACGCGCCGGTCTGATCCATGAATTCGTGCAAGCCGAATCCCCAGCCGCGGCCGACAATGACCGACGCCTGCGACAGCATGACATCGCGCGCGGGCGTCCGGAGGCCTTTGCCGGCACGCTCGAGAATCATTAATAGCGCCGCGACGCCCCAGTGATTGGCAAACGCCAGCATCGGAACGGCCACCAGGTTCAGGATGTAGCCGGTGACGGTGAGGGTCCAGTAGCGGCGCGTTCGATCGGCCGCGATTCCAGAGGCCAGGCGCAGGACGTAACCGGCCAGTTCGCCCGCGCCCGAGACGATGCCGATGATCGCCCCGCCCGCGCCGAGCGCGCCCAGGAAGAGACCATTCACGCTACGGCCGCCTTCATACGTGACGTCGGCGAACAAGCTGATGAGGCCCAGCGCAACGATGAAGCGGATGGCGGTTTGACGCGAGACCGGCATTACAGCAGCCGGGGCGCTTTCGATGCCGATGTTCGTTTCTCCAAACGCGCCGCGCGGCGCAGCAGGGCTTCCGATGATTCCAGATCCAGCGCGCTTCTGGTCATTTCGAGCGCCATGGCGTAATTGCGCTCGCGATGCTCGTAGTATTTCGCAAGTTCGATCAAGGCCTGGGCGCGCATTTCATTGGGAGCGGCGGCCAGATCCGTGAGCACCGGCAGAGCCGCATGCTCGCGGCCGAGCTTCTTTTCGAGCGCTGCGACATCCCACATGGTGCGGAACAGCAGCTCATCGGGAAGACCGCGATCCAGAGCCTGGCGGAACAGCGCGAGCGCATTCTCGTGCTGCTCGGCCTGGCGCCACCAGCGGGCCAGCCCGACCATTTCCGCGCCATGCGCGAACTGCGCCTGGCCTGGCGGATGAAACGCCAGGGGAACGATTGCAGTAAGGCATGCTAGCGAAAGAATGTCGATGGCGTTGTGATGGAATATGGGCACCAGGCGAAAGATCTCATGGGTCCGAAGATATTCGAAATAGACATACGGGATCAGCTCGCCCGCGAGATCGCCCTGCCGTTCGACGCCCAGAATGCGGTTCTCGAGATCTACCAGGCGGCAACTGTCGAAGCGCAGATTCCACAAACGGCGCGCTCCGAACAACAGATCCAGATGCTCTAATCCGGCGAACGGCGGACGCTGGCGCAGCATGCGATAGCGGGTCTCCAGCAGCGGCTGATCGTAGGTCCGGCCGTTATAGGTGATCAGGACTTCGAATTCCTTGAGATGGTCGCGCAGCGCCGAGAGCAGGCTGGCTTCCTCTCCGAAATCGCGCATGAAGAACTGGCGCACGCGAAATCCTTGCGTGCTGATGCGGCCGACGCCGATCAGGAACGCGTAGGTTCCCGAACCTCCCGCCAGGCCGGTGGTTTCGGTATCGAGGAAACACCATTTCGCGGGCGGGATCGCTTGGATCAGCCCGTTTGAGATCGGATCCAGAAGGTTGTGCGGCATGCTTTCGAGATCGGCGATGCCGATGCTGCCGTGCCGGCGGTGGCGCTCGTACAGCTTCTCGGTCTCATAGTGGCGGCCGAATTCGGTCTCCACTTCCTGGAACGGAAAATGATGGTCGGGAATTTCTTCTTCGTTGGGTACCCGCGCCTGCGGGCGGGGCGGGCTGGGCCGGGGATTGGCGTACTTCTTGTCGATCTTGGCGATTCGGCGTCGAAGGTAGGCGAGCTGCTGTTCGAAATCGCTCATGCCTGTTGGGATGCCACCACTTCCGATACCTGCTCCCATTCCGAGAGCAGCTTCGCGAGTTCCGCGCGGCGGCGATCCAGCAGGGCTGCAACCCGCACCGTTTCCTCGGAGCTGACGAAATTCGCAAGCTCCGCCTCGTGCGCCGCGATGGAAGATTCCGCATCCGCGATCTCTTGCTCCAGCTCGCTGCAACGCTTTTGCATCTGTTTCAGCTTGAGCGGGTTCAAGCGCTTGGCGTGCGGCTCCGGGCTTGTAACCGGCGCGGCGACGGGGGCGGCCGGATGTCCGTTGAGAGAGAGCGAAAGATCGATCTCTTTGCCGCCCTTACGCCAGATGTAATCTTCGTAGTTGCCCGGAAACACGTTGACTTCGCCGTTGCCCACTTCAAAAACGCGGCCAGCCAGCTTGTCGATGAAGTAGCGGTCATGCGAGACGAAGACCACCGTCCCAGTGTACTTCTCGAGCGATTCGAGCAATACATCCTTGGCGCGCATGTCCAGGTGGTTGGTAGGCTCGTCAAGCAACAGAAAATTCGAAGGCTGCAGCAGCATGCGGGCCAGCGCATAGCGGTTGCGCTCGCCGCCCGACAGCACCCCGATGCGCTTGAACACATCGTCTTCTGAAAACAGGAAGCAGCCGAGCAGGCTGCGCATCTCGGTGTTGGTGGAGCGCGGCGCCTGGCTCTGCAAATCGTCCAGCATGCGGGCGTTGGGGTCGAGTTCTTTGTATTGATCCTGCGCAAAATAGTCGACTTCGACGTTATGGCCGATCCGGTATTCTCCCGACGTGAGCGGCTCGGCGCCGGCCAGCAACTTGATCAGCGTCGACTTCCCCGCCCCGTTCACCCCCACCAGCGCGATGCGATCGCCTCGTTCGATGATGAACTTCACGCCGCCGAAGACGAACTTGTCGCCATAGCTTTTCGAGACGTTCTCGAATTCCGCCACGATCCGGCCGCTCGGTTTGGGCTGAGGAAAAGAAAAGTGGATGGCCTTCTCTTCCTGTGGGAGTTCGATGCGCTCGATCTTGTCGAGTTCCTTGATGCGGCTTTGGACCTGCTTCGCCTTGGTGGCCTGGTAGCGAAAACGATTGATGAAGGCTTCGAGCTGTTCGATGCGCTCGCGCTGGTTTCGGTACGCAGATTCGAGCTGATCGGTACGTTCCTGCTTTTGGCGCAGGTAGTTTTCATAGTTGCCGTGATAAAAATGAACGCCGCGATTCCAGATTTCGACAATTTTGTCGACGGTGACATCCAGGAAGTAGCGGTCGTGCGAGATGAGGACGTAGGCGAACGGATAGTCGGCCAGATACTGCTCCAGCCAGTTGCGCGCTTCGAGATCGAGATGATTGGTGGGTTCATCCAGCAACAGAAGGTTCGGCTTTTCGAGCAGCAGCTTCGCGAGCGCGATGCGCATCTGCCATCCGCCTGAAAACTCTTCGGTGCGCCGGTGCCAATCGGAAGTTGGAAAGCCCAGGCCGGCCAGCACGGTCCCAACCTGCGCTTCCGTTGCGTAGCCGTCGCGGGTGCGGAACTCGCTGTCGAGTTCATGGTATCGGTCGGCGATTTGTGCGTATTCAGGTCCAGCGGGATCAACCTCGGCCATCTTGTGGGTGAGCTCTTCGATCTCGCGCTCCATGTCGTGCAGCGACGAAAAAACTGACATGCATTCGGCGAAGACGCTGCGCCCGGAAAGCGAAAGGCCGTCCTGCGGAAGATAGCCGCAGTTCATGCCGCGCGTGGCGTTGCGGGAACCGTAGTCGAGCGACTCCATGCCGGCCAGGATTTTTAGCAGGGTGGTTTTGCCGGTGCCGTTGGCGCCCACCAATCCGGCGCGATCCTTGGGCGTGATCAGCCAGTTCAGGTCTTCAAACAGGAGCTTGGGACCGAAGCGTTTCCCGGCCCCGGAGAGTTGAATCATTCTAATACTAGTTTAGTTCGGGCCGTGTCTCAGATTCACGGTTTTCCCAGCGTGCAAAGGGGATCGCCGATGACGATGTTCATCCAGCTCAGCGCCGGCATCGCCAGATAATAGCTTTCGGCCAGGTTGCGGCCGTGATAATAGGCGGGCAGCAGGATATTGGGGCGCGGCGTGAATTGGAGAAACGGCTCGGCGACGTGGCCGGATGCACCTGTGACGCCGTCGTGAATGTAATCCGCGCTGAGGCTTTGCGGGCTTCCGCCGAAGAACGCCTTTGGATCGGACCAGGGGCCAAGGTTCCAGTTATCGGGCGGCCGCGCGAAGGTGCGGCCATTGGTGGATACATATTCTGTCATAATCGCGCCCGGAAGCCACTGGAAGCCCAGGTGCCGCCGCGTGCGGGCCGGATCGTTCGATCCCCAGGAGGCGTAGGCAATCACGCCGGTCTGATTGTAGAGCACGGTGGAGGAGCGATCCAGCACGACGCGATCCGGCGGAAGCGCGCGGGCAGCCTCGATCAGCCATTTGTTTCCTTCGGTGGCGTCGCCGTCCTTCAGATCGATTACGAACTTGCCCCGATTGCCTGCGTGCAGCGCCCGATCGATGATGCCTTTGACGTCGTTGAAATCGTATCCTGCCAGGCGCGTGACGAGATAGATGGGGAAATCCGGATGGCGAAAGGGCGCATTCACTTTGCCGAAGAACGGATTCGCAATGCCGGATGGCGTCGGGTGCGGGCCTTGATGCATATCCCGGTACAGCAGCGCCAGTTCGGAGTCGACGGAGGCAGTTTCGGAAGTAGTGCCTGGACCATGGCCGGGGATGCGCAAGGGGAGACCGGCAGTTGTAACGATGTAGAGGATGCGCTCTTCGAGGCCTTTGGAACGGAGGAACGCGGCGATGGGGTCGGCGATTTGCTTCTTAAAATCATCGTGGGAAATTTCTTCGTCGGACTTCACCGTGAGCCTGCAGATGTTCGACGCGGGGATGTGGCGGCGCGCGGCATAATATTCGGCGATTTGTTCAGAAAGCGGCGAAGCTTGATTCACGACCAGCAGGACGTTGGTGGCATCCTGGCCCCAGGCTGCGAAAGCGAGCCCGAGCAAGAGGGCGAGTTTAATCACTCGCTCTCATTCTAGGACTTTCCCTTTTTCGCCATGAAGGCGCGCCACTCCTGCCAATCCTCGGTGGTGGTTTTGACCATGCGCGCGGCGGCATCGTGCAGCCAATGGCCGCGGCGCTTGCCGAGATCGCGCAGGATGGCCGCGGCGGCGCGCGGTGTGCCGAGATGAACGTTGGCGGTCTCGAATCCCATGGCGTGAAGCAGCTTGGCTTCGTCGCGCTCTTTCGGCATGGACGACAACTCGACGCGCGAGCAATCCGGCGCGAGACGGCGCACGATCCAGCGTCCCTTCAGACGAACATAAGGATCGACGGCGCGCACCGAACAATCCAGGATTTCCTGATAGCGAATGGCCTGGGATTGTTTGCGCGGAGACGCCCACACGCACGCCGAAGGCGCGAGCGCCTTGGCCTCGCGGGCGATGGCGGCACCGCGATAGGCGGCGATGGCCACGAATCGCTGGCGGCCCAAACTGCCAAGACCGGCGATCCGATGCACCAGACGATACTCCAGGCCGCGTTCCGGCAGCATGCGCTCAATGGCCCGGCGGGCGCTCTTTGGAACACGCCCCCGCCAGGCGCGAAGGCTGTCGAGCTTCTCCCAGAAATGGATTGGATCACGCAGCACGCCGGTCATCATCGTTCGCAGCCAGGGATGCTCTTCGGCCAGCACGATGGGCCTTCCGCCGGTTTGGAGAGCCTTCTTGTAGCCGGCTAGAATCACGTTGCAGGCGTCCTTGGGAGCGATCTGAAGCTGGGACTCGCGAACGGCGATGTGAGCGCTGGCAGCCAACCGGACTAAATCCACGGTGTACGGCAACTGGTAAGCTTCGTCGAAGTCGTTGATGCCCCAGATAAGGCGGCCTTCCGTGTCGCGCCAGGTGCCGAAATTCTCGACATGCAGATCGCCGACGGCTAAGATGCGCGGAGCCTTGGCCTCCTGCGGACAGACTTCGGGCCACAGCTGCATCCAGCGGTAAAACGTGGCGCGCAGAAATGGAAAGACATCGGTGGCCATGGCGGTGTGCTTGCGCTGGAGGTCGGCCGCAAGAATAGTGATACGCTCGCTCAGCCAAGCCTCATAGGACTCGGTGGCTTTAGTGATCTTCATGGGGAACCGAATTTTCGAGCAGCCACGCCAGATGTTGTTTCCAGATGGCGGGCAGCGAATGCGTGCTGTGGCCGCGGGTTTGATCGCTGATGGGGATCAGGATGTAGCGGCCATGCTTGACGCGCTGGATGGTGCGTTCCAGAATCCCGAGCTCCGGCGGATTCACTACGTCGTCGGCCGAATTGACGGCCAGGAGCGGGGCGCGAATCTTTTCGAGATCCGGTTCGGGATTATAGTCGCGCGAGGCATCGAACTGGTACTGCATGTCGATCGAATTGTTCGCGTCCATGCGTTTCTGGATAGTCTGGTCGAACAAATGGTCGGCTTGCTCGCGGGTGGGCGCGTCCTTGTAGCTTTGGAGCGGGCTGGAAGACATGATTACGACAATATCCACGGCGGTGCGCAATCCATTTACGGGGTCATCGCGCAGCGCGTCGATGATCATGCGGCGAAAGAAGCGGTTTCGCCCGGCGATTTCGACCGGAGCGCTGGCGAGCGGCAGCAGCGCGTCCATGAAATCGGGATACTTCTCGCCCCACATCCAGGTTTGCATACCGCCCATCGAAGTCCCCATCACCAGGCGCAGGTGTTTCACGCCCAGGCCTTCAGTGACCAAGCGATATTCGGCGGCCACCATGTCGTCGTAATCGTAGTGCGGGAAGCGTTCCTGCAGGGCGTCGCTAGGCTTGCTGGATTTTCCGTGTCCGATTCCGTCGGGCAGAATGATGTAGTACTTGGTGGCGTCCAAAAGCTCACCGGGTCCGAACAGGACGCCCGCGAATTGATCGGACAGAAAGCCCTTGCCGGAGCCGCCGGTGCCATGCATGATGAGGACCGCATTGTCGCCCTGGAGCTGGCCGAGAGTGCGGTAATGGATGCGCAAGTCGCGCAGGGTTTCACCGGTGTTGAAGCGGAAGCCGCGCATGACGAAATCCGATTCGGTGGGGGTTGGATAATTGGCGGCGGCAGCCGTTATTGCGACCAGCGCGAGGAAAAAAAGGCGCACCGCTCGATTATAACCGCTCGATTATTACTACGCAGAGAGGTGGCTGGAGGCGGGTGGCGGCATGTGGAAGCGGACGTGTTCGATGTGGCGGGATTCGTTGAGGACCTTCAAGCGGCGGGCGAAGCGTTCGACTTGGTCGCCCGAAAAAACGAAGCCATGGTCGGAGGGCTGCCAGGGGATTCCTTTGTGTTTATGGAGTTCGAGGAGGGCGGCGGCGTCGCGAAGGTCGCGCTGTTCGCGTTCGCGGCGGTCGGCCTGGATCTCGCGGAGCTGGACGAGGGTCTTTTGGAACTGGCGGGAGAGGCGCTGGCCATGCAGACCGAGAGTGGCGAGGAGGCGGTGGGCATCGACGATGTCGAAGGCGATGGCGGCTTCTTCGTCGGGCGGATTGGCGGCGCGGGCGAGCAGGTCGGCTTCGAGCAACGGGATGCGGTTGATGCGCCAGGCGGTGTCGGCGAGTTCGTGGACTAGCTGCGACTCGGTTGGAGTGGCGGGTTGGTATTCGTCGTGGAATTGGCGGCAGTGCTGCTGGTAGGCGGCTGGGTCTTCGGAAGGCAGGACGGCGGTGCGGGCGGTTAGGCCGTGGGAGAGCGCGTTGAGGGCGGAACGCTGTTTTCCGGTTTCCGTGCGTGGGCCGGTGGAGTGCTGGGAATTCGCGCGATTGACGGCGGCGCGATCGGGTGCGGTGTAGCGGAGTTGGGTTGCTGGAGATGACATGGTTGGACCTCGTCACTGGAATAGCATGCGGGTGGGGCGCGGGAGACGGCGGGTGGGCGGAGGTTGCTGATTTAGAACGGGGGATGGGCGGATTCGACGCGGTGATCACGAGGCCCGTCGGGCTGGACGCTAGGAGAGGGCTTAGGCAGCTTTCGATTCAAGCTCGCTGAGCAGTTCACGCGCGATTGTGGTGACGTTCGCCAAATCTTGGCGCGTTACTGACACCTGGAAGCCGTGCACTGCTTGATTGCGTAATTGAACGGCTTCGTCGAGAATGCGATATTGTTCTCGCCCTAGCAGGCCGAGCGTGTAAAGCCGCTTGGTGACATACCCGGGCGCCAGGGACTCCAACTCAACGTTCTCGCGGGTTGCCAATTGCCGCAAGATTCCTTCGGTCGCTGACCACAGCAGCAGCAAGGCGGCCACCACATGCCCTTCTTGCTGCAGTTCATTCGCCTCTTCAAGCGAAGTTCCAATTTGAGAAGTACCTAGCAGGCGCCCACGTTCGCTCTCCGATCCATCGATTATGAGCTCGAATCGCCAGCCTTGTCGATTCCGAAGAACCGCTTCTATGGCGGCGACTGCCTGCTCGTCTTCGAACTCTTTTCTAGCCTTCACCTCCACAACCACGGACTCGTCTGTTCCAACGGCGATCAGGTCAGGCTCAAATCCCGCCAGAAACGCAGGCAGGTCGCCAGCTGTCGGCCGCAGCTTGACCTGGTAACCTTTCTTTTCGTATTCGGAAGCAACGCTCATCAAAAGTCGATTGTCGCGGTCCGTGGTCGACGCAGATTTCATGGCAATTCCTCGTGGCTTGGTGCTTCTTCTATTCTGATATAAACGAACTCCCGGCCGCCACCGAAGGCGCGGGCGTAAACAGGCGACAAGCGCCGCACTCGAAATCGCCCGTCAATGTTTGTTTTTCGGGTTTGTGCATCGGTGATTTGCCGGTCATTCTTATAGACTAACCCCGTAAGCGCATCTTGGATCGGTTTGATCATGTTGTCATGATCGATCAAGACAGACTGCCGTTCGTGGTAGTAGACAACGGTCAGTTTCAAGGGAATTTCCAGGGGCGCTTGGGCCGGCCATAATTTAGCCGCCTCGCTTCTCACATATTCCTTCCATTCGCGAAGCCTCGCGGGGTTGCGAGTTTGCTGTGAGAGCGGAGGGCCTTCGACAAAGAACTCAAATGGATCCACAAAAAGAAACCAATCACGGCACAGCCGGCGGAGGGATGCGGCGTTTGGTGGCCTGCTCGAAGGCGTACGCGAGCTCGAGCAGCTTGGGCTCGCTGCACGCGGTTCCGGTGAAGCTCACGCCGAAGGGCGACGCTTTCGCGTCGAAGCCTTCGGGAAACGGGATCATCGGGGCGTTCGGCACCATCCCGAACGGCACGATCACCGTGGGGTAGCCGGGCTTCGCGGCGATCGCGGCCCCGCTCGCGCCAGGGAACAGCAATGCATCCAGGTTATTCGCTTTGATGGCCTCATCGATTCCGTGCGTGCCGCCTAGCGCGATGTCCTTGGCGCGATCCGCAAGATAGAGGGCGCGGTCGGCTTGCAGATCCATTTCGTCCGAGATGTCGAGATTCGATTGGCCGTAGCGGATCGCGCCCGCCTTGGTGTGCGTGATGTTCCACTCGCGTAGCTCGGTCAGCGTATGGACCGGCGCCGAGGGGCCCAAAGTCGCGAGCCAGGCGTTGAAATCGCGCTTCATCCCGTACTTCAAAACGACGGAGCAGTTCGCATCCAGGCCTTTGGCGTCGTTTGCTCCTGAGCACTGGTTCCACAGCAGCAGGTTCTTCGCCGGATCGCTGGTGACGACGCTCGGAATATCCGCCGGGTCGACAATGATGGCGCCTTGCTGCTTGAGGATCTCGATGACCAGCGTCATGAGCTTGGCCTGGTCCGCATTCAATCCGCCGCGCGCTTCTTTCGCGCCGGGAGGCGTGGTTTTGTCGTAATAGAAAGCGCGCGGGATGCCAAGGCGAGCGCCTCTTAATCCGCCGGCATTCAGGAAGCGGGTATAGTCGCGGCCGGGCGGCGGCGCGCAGGTTTTGGTGGCCGGATCATTCGGGTCCGGGGCGGCGCCTTCGAGCGCGCCCAGCAGGATGGCGGCATCCGTGACGGTCTTGGCCATGGGACCGGGCGTGTCCTGATCGGCTGTGATGGGAATCACGCCGTAGCGGCTGACGCGGCCGACGGTCGGCTTGATTCCGGCGAGCATGTTCTGATTCGACGGGCTGAGAATGGAGCCCGACGTTTCCGTGCCGATGTTGGCTGCCCAGAAGTTGGCGGAGGTTCCGATTCCGGAGCTGGAACCGCCGGTCTGCAGCGCGGGGCGGCCGTCATCGGTGGCTTCGCGCGGATCGCGGCGGGGATCGTATGGATTCATGCCGAATCCGCCTACCGCGTTGTAGTTGCCGGGCATCGGCGTGGGCGCGCCCGCCACCCAATTGGCGAGCTCGGTCATGCCGGTCTTGGCGAGGATGATTGCGCCCGCGTCGCGCAGGTTCTTCGCCAGCGTGGCTTCGTAGGGAGGTACGAAGCCTTGGAAGGCCAATGCGCCGCCGGTGGTGGGCAGGTACGGCGTCAGGATGTTGTCTTTGAGCGCTACCGGGATTCCGTGGAGCGGTCCGCGGATTCTGCCTTGCGCGCGTTCGCGGTCGAGCGCGTCGGCTTCCTGAAGAGCATTTGGATTCACGGTTAGGGCGGCGTGCAGTTTGTCTTCGTAGAGCGCGATGCGCGTTAGATACTGGGTGACTAATTCTCGCGAGGTGATGCGTTTTTGCTCGAGGGCGGACTGCATCGCCGGGATGCCCGCTTCGACAACATTGAAGCGGCGCGCCGCATCGCCCGGTTCCGATGCGCCGTGCCTGGTCTGGCCATATAAGGCGACGCCCAGAACGGCGGCCGCCGAAATCGCGAGCCAGGCTCTTCGACGCATTAGCAGTTTATTCTACTATCTTGCCCGCGTTAGGTCGTGAGAGAGTCCAGGCCGGCAATCACTTCGGATGGAAGTTTGAGCGCCGCGGCAGCGAGATTCTCGCGAAGATGCTGAATGGAAGATGTACCAGGGATCAGCAGCATGTTGGGCGAGCGCTGCAGCAGCCAGGCCAGCGCTACCTGCATCGGGGTGGCATGGACCGCCGCGGCGGCGCGGTCAAGCGCGGATGAGTGCAATGGAGTGAAGCCTCCCAGCGGGAAATACGGAACATAGGCCACGCCCCGGCGCGCCAGGTCATCGATGAAGCCGTCGTCCGGCCGATGCACCACGTTGTACAGGTTCTGCACACAGACAATCTCCGCGATCGCTTGAGCTTCCGCGAATTGACCGGGAGTGATGTTGCTCAGACCGATATGGCGAATCAGTCCTTGGCGCTGCAGCTCCGCGAGCACTGTCAGCGGCGCTTCGATGGATCCCTCGGACGGCCCCATCACTGCTCCTACCCGGAGGTTGACCACATCCAGCGCGTCCAGCCCGAGATTTCGCAGATTGTCATGGACGCCATCGATCAGTTCCTGGCGCGAAAGGGCGTGATTCCACGACTTGTCCTCGCCGCGGCTAGCGCCCAGCTTGGTGACCAACACGAGGCCATCCGGATAAGGATGCAGCGCCTGCCGGATGATCTGATTGGTCACATGCGGGCCATAAAAATCGCTGGTATCGATGTGGTTGACCCCGGCCACGACAGCTTCCCGCAGAACCGCGAGGGCGGCGTTGATGTCACGCGGCGGTCCCCACACGCCGGGGCCGGCAAGCTGCATCGCGCCATAACCCATGCGCGCCAAACCGATGGAAGTGCCGGGCAGGGTGAAGCTGCCGCCGAGGTTGATTGGTCCGTTCATTTCGTGTCTCCTTTAGTCTGTACACTGTGGTTCGATGACGCAAGTCTCAATCCAGGAGTTCGCAATTGCCGCAGCGCTCTCAAGCGGCTTTAGACCCGCGTAAATCGCCTGTGCTGGCGCGCTCGGCGGCCAACGTGGTTCGGCAAGTTCTGGTCATGGCAAAAGGGGTAAGCTTAATTTTTTGGGCCGGCCCGGGACTGGCGGAATCCCAGGCCGGTCTCAACAAGAACTAGTCCGCGGAGGAGAAGCCGATGAAGCGCATCTGGACGATCATAGGGGTAGCCGACGTCCCGCGCAGCTTCAGATGGTACCAGGCGCTGTTCGGTCAGCCCGCTACCCTTCCTGCCCATCAGGACTTCGGGCAAATTCTCGATTCAGATGGGACCGTCTTGCTTTGCCTCCACGAGTGGGGCGCCCACGGGCATCCCTCGTTGATGAGCCCCGATGACGCAACACCCGGCAACGGACTCCTGTTGTTCTTCCGTGTCGATGATTTCGACCTGGCGCTCCAAAGGGCGCGCACACTCAACACTCGGCTCGAAGAGGAGCCGCACGTGGATCCGAACACTCAAACCAAGGAGTTCTCGCTCCGAGACCCCGACGGATATTACGTTACGATCAGTGCGCTTTCATCCTAAGGGGGATTCGCCGCTGCCGAGCGCTTGGCCGGAGCTTCCGAGCGCACCGCCGGCGGCGATTATCCGATTCGTTCGCAGCGGCGGATAGCCTTCGCGTGGCCGGTGGCCGGGTCAACGGTGACGGTCACCGCGTGCAGTTCCCCGCCGGTTTTCGCGCTGTCCAAGCGAATCGGCATCCCGGTGAGGAATCGGCGGAGGGCCAGGTTCTTGTCGGAACCGATCACTGAATCGTACGGGCCGGTCATCCCTACATCGGTCTGATAGGCCGTGCCGCCCGAGAGAATGCGCTCGTCGGCGGTGGGGATGTGCGTGTGGGTTCCGAACATGGCGGAGACGCGGCCGTTCAGGTGCCAGCCCATGGCCATCTTTTCGCTGGTGAGTTCGGCGTGAAAATCCACCAGCCGAACCTTGACCTCTGTATCCAGCGATCCCAGGATTTCATCGGCTTTGCGAAACGGGCAGTCCGTGGCGGGCATGTGAGCGCGGCCCTGAAGATTGATCACCGCGACCTCAACGCCATTGCGGGCTTTTTGCACCACCACGCCGTGGCCGGGCAGTTCGGCGGGATAGTTGGCGGGGCGCAGGAGCCGCGGCTGGCGGGGGAAATAATCGAAAATTTCTTTCTTGTCCCAAATGTGATTGCCGGACGTGAGCACGGCGATTCCCATCGAAAAGAATTCTTCGGCGATCAGCGGCGTGATTCCGAAGCCGCCCGCGGAATTTTCGGCGTTAGCGACGATCAGCGAGATCTTCTCCTCCGCAACAATTTCCGGAAGATGACGCGCGACTAAACCTCGCCCGACGGAGGCGAAGATGTCGCCGATAAAAAGAATGTTCATCAGTTAATAAAGGAAGGAAAAGGAGCGAACTACGCCGGCTGAATCGACCCCGTCCTTGACCCCAGATCTCAACAGGGGCGGAGCCCCCCGAGCGTCTTTAGGCTTCTCCATGGCGGCTTTTAATCGCCGGAGCCTGCACACCAACGCATAAACCGAGTCGGACCCCAAGACAATTGACTGTCGGATCAATTATAGGAAGCCGATTCCCCTTGACCGGATAGAACGCTCCTTCGGCAATGATAGCAGAGGAGCGGCTTTAAACCAACGCTCTAAGTGGATTAGGGCGGCAAACCTAGGGACCAACTTTACTCCCCCAATTCAGCCCTGATCTCGGCCGCGATGCGGTTGGCGAAGGCTTCCACACGCTCGAGATCGGGACCCTCCACCATGACGCGCGCCAGAGGCTCGGTGCCGGAGAATCGCACCAGGACGCGCCCCGAGTCGCCGAAGGAGGATTCCGCGGCGCGGATCTCGGCGGCGACGGCGGGCAATTGATCGAGCGGCCTGCGCTCGCGCACCCGGACATTCACCAGGCGCTGCGGGTAAATCTCGAGCTCGCGCGTCAGCTCGTCCAGATTGGCGCCGGTGTCGCGCATCACTTCAAAAACCAGCAGGGCGGTGAGCATGCCGTCTCCAGTGGTGGCGTAATCGCGAAATATGATGTGGCCGGATTGCTCGCCGCCCAGAACCGCATCGCGGCGGAGCATTTCTTCCAGCACGTATTTGTCGCCCACGGGAGTGCGAATCATCTGGATACCGTGGCTCCCGAGCGCGCGCTCGAGGCCGAGGTTGGACATGACGGTTGCTACCACGATCGGCGGGCGGCCCTGGCCCGACAAGCGGCCGCGTTCCTGCCAGCGGCGTGCCACCACCAGCAGCACCGCGTCGCCGTCAATGATTTTGCCCGAGGCCGACACGAACAGCGCGCGATCGGCGTCGCCATCGAAGGCCACGCCCACATCGGCGGATTGCTCGAGCACCGCGGCACGCAACGAATCGAGATGCTGGGAGCCGCAATGCAGGTTGATGTTGCGGCCGTTGGGGGAGCAATGGATGGGATGAACGCGCGCGCCCAGACGTTCGAACAATTCCGGAGCGAGATGTGACGCGGAGCCGTTCGCGCAGTCGGCCACCACGCGCAAGCCGCTGAGACCGGCGGGGAGCGCGGCGGCCAAGTGATCCAGATAGGATCGATCTAAACTGGGGTCCGCGACCAGCGGGGCGGCGGCGGAACGAATACTTTCGCCGGCCTGGGAGAGAATATCGAGCTCCAGCAGCTCTTCTTGTTCATCGGGCAGCTTGTAGCCGCTGTGTCTCAGCACTTTGATTCCATTGTCGAGATAGGGATTGTGGGATGCCGAAATCATGACGCCCGCGGCGAAGGGTCCGGTCTTGGCCAAATAGGCGCAGCCGGGGGTGGTGATAATACCGGCGAGTTGAACTCCCACGCCTTGCTCACCAAGGCCGGCAGCCAGCTCGGCGGCGAGCCACGGGCCGGACTCGCGCGTATCCATTCCGACCACGACCAGAGGGTTCGCGTGAGATCCCAGCACAAAGCGGCCTAGAGCGGCCCCGGTGGCGCGGGCGGTGCGACTGTCCAAAGGATATTCGCCCGCTACGCCGCGGATTCCATCCGTGCCGAAAAGCGTGCGCGCCACTATCTGGAACCCTTCGGGATCACTTTGGCGAGCGTAACGTCCACGCTGATGACGGCGTGCGTTTCTAAACGAACTTGAGGATCGCCCACCTTCACGTTGGTGTGAAATTCCTTCTGGCCCACCACGCCGCTAAGATCGATCGTATCGGTTTGGACCTGGGTGATATTGGCCACGCGCTGTTCGGGGCCGCGCAGGCGCACGCTGGCGGGCTGGACGGAATCGGCCTGCATTTGATAACCCTGCGGGATGTTGACAAACGCGGGTTTGATTGGCACGGCGCGCGAAATGAGCTGGTCGAAACTCAGGGTGATCTGAGAGGGAATAGCCCGATAGAACGACACTCCGTAGGGCAGATTGATCAGCGGGCTTCGAATGGTGTAAGTATGCTCGCCGGGCCGCGCCGCCGCGAGATCCAGGACCACGCCAACATCGGAGAGATTGTTGTGCGAAAGCCGGCCGGCCTGGCCGCGCAGTTCCAGATTGACGTGATCCGGCACGCGCGTCCCAAAATCCAGATTGTCCGGCATATTCTTGAATTGCACCGGGACCGCCACCGACGTGGCGAGTTCGGGCTCGCGCGCCACCGATAGCCAGACGACGAACGCCAACATAAGAGAAACAATCTTCCAACCCAGGTTTCTGGTGAGCAGCTGCCTCATGACCGGTCGAAACTGGATTCCCGGATGGACGCGGCGCGAGGCGTCACGGAAGCCGAGGAATGCATATCGCGGCGCTGCGGCTGTTCGGTGAGCAATTGTTCTACTCGTTCGATGGCCACGTCGGTCTCGATTTCGCCGTAAGCGGCGATGGAGATTCTCCCAGTTTCCTCCGACACCACCACGGCCATGCAATCCGACTCTTCGGTAATGCCGAGCGCGGCCCTATGGCGCGTGCCGAGCGCGGTGATGAGCAGCGGATTGGTGGTGAGGGGCAGGAAACAGGCGGCGGCGCTGATGCGGTCGCCTTGTATTATGACCGCGCCGTCATGCAATGCGCCGCCGGGCTTAAAAATCGCGCAGAGCAAGTCGCGCGAGATGGAGGCATCCAGATTGACGCCGCTCTCCACGAAAGTTCGAAGTCCGATCTTGCGTTCGACCACGATGAGAGCGCCTGTCTTCCGCTGCGACAGGTCGGCCAGCGCGAGCAGGATTTCCTGCGACACTTCCCGGCGCTCCAACTGGCTGATGCCGAGGAAAGGACGGCGGCCCAGGCGCGCGAGCGTGCGCCTGAGTTCGGATTGAAACATGACGATGAGGGCGATGGCCGTGTAGGGCGCGAGCATCGCCAGAATGGTTCTGAGCGCCTCCAGCTTGGCCAGGATCGCGACGCCATAAATGAAACCCAGGATGCCCAGGCCAAAAAGGATGTGAACGGCGCGCCGGCCGCGGATCAAAAGCAGGAACTGATAGATGAGAAAGGCGACGATGAGGATGTCAATCGCGGCAATAACGTTGAACTTTGGAAACTCCGAGAGAGGGGCTGGCAGTAAGTTTGCCATGCATTATTCCCCATTGTAGCAGCCGGGCTTCAGAATTAGGTCAAGATTCTTGCCAGGGATTGAGCCGGCCAGGGCTACGGTGGATACGCCGGGCCGATTCCGAATCGCCTTAGTACCTATCTTCGAATTTGACTCCCGCCGATTACCAGAACTACACGAGTCTTTCGGTGACGCCCCCAATTACAGTATTCGCCTGCGAGTCCCAACCCCTCATGGTGGAGGGGCTTCGAAAGGCATTGTCCGACTATGACGACCTGCAGTTTGTAGGCTCGGTTGCGAATAACAACGACGCGCTGGAAACGCTGTGCCGCGCCCGGCCGGACGTGGCGCTGATCGATCTGAGCGGCGGTCTGACGCGCGCTTTGCGGCTGGTGGGGGGTCTGAAAACCGTCAGCGACAGATCCCACGCGGTGCTGTGGGTGGTGGATCTTCCCGAAGGCGACGCGCTGCGGGCGCTGCAGATGGGCGTGCGCGGGATCATCAAGAAAACGCTGCCGGTTGAAAAGCTGATCGAATGCCTGCGCGAGGTTGGGGCTGGAAAGATCTGGACCGACGAATCGGAGCCGGTGATCGAGTTCCTGCGCGGCAAGGAATCGGCCCGGCTGACGCCGAGGGAAAGGCAGATAGTCTCTCTGATTTGCCGCGGCATGAAAAACAAGCAAATCGCCGAGAATCTGCACATTACGCCGGGGACGGTCAAGGTTCACTTGATGCACATATTCGAGAAAACCGGGCTTAAGCATCGGCTGGCCCTGGCAGTCCACGGACGCGAGTTGATCGGGCCGGAGCGGTGGTTCGAGGAAGCCGTCAAAAGCTAAAGCGAAGCTCGCGCTAGGTCGATCACCTCAAGTGGAGTGGCAGGGGCCACGCATTCCTCCGGCAAAGGCGCATCCACTTTGGCAACTTCAACCGAGCCGCTACGGCCTTCGATCGCCCCGGCGCGCGACGCCGGAAAGGCGCCTAAGGCCCCCAGTTCCTGGAGCAGCTGGCTCACTCCATCCTTGTCCGATCTGTTCTTTGTCGCGGTTATAGCCTGGTTGTTCGTGTTCGGAGCGAGCGGATGGAAGTCCTTGCTAGGGGACGGCGACACTGGTTGGCACATCCGCACCGGGGAGTACATTCTCAGCCAGCATGCGGTGCCCACCCGGGATTTGTTCTCATACTCGCGGCCCGGCGCCCCATGGTTCGCCTGGGAATGGCTGACCGATGTGACGTACGCGGCGCTCTTCCACGCCGGCGGGCTGAAGGCCATGGTGCTGTTCGCCGGCGCGCTGATCGCTGTTTTTGCGACCGTGCTGCTGCGCTTTACGCTGTGGCGCGGCGCGAACGCCCTAGTGGCGCTGCTTACCACTTTGCTTGCGGTGGGCAGCTCTTCCATGCATTTTCTGGCGCGTCCGCACCTGTTCACGCTGC
Organism: Terriglobia bacterium; assembly: GCA_963786745.1. Taxonomy (GTDB): domain Bacteria; phylum Acidobacteriota; class Terriglobia; order Bryobacterales; family Bryobacteraceae; genus Palsa-89. The sequence goes on from CAWBAE010000003.1 coordinate 504,073, forward strand.
TGCTGCTTCCGATCTGTTTATGGGTGGTGGAAGCGGACCGGCGCCGGCCTACGCGCTGGGTGTGGCTGCTGATTCCGCTCACGGCGCTGTGGACCAATCTGCACGGAGGCTTCGGGGTTTTCCTGGCCTTGCTGGCGCTGCTGATCGCGGGCACGGCCGTGGAAGGGCTGCTGGCGGGCGCTCGGCATTGGTCGCAGGTCCGAAGGTATACCGCATTGCTGGCAGGCTGTTCGGCGGCTACGCTAATCAATCCCTACGGCTGGAGCCTGCACGTTCACATTGTCGAATACCTTCGTTCCGACTGGATCAAGAATCTGATCCAGGAGTTTCAAGCGCCTACTTTCCGGTCCGAGGGGCAACTACAGTTTGAAGGGCTGCTGCTGGCGGGCTTGGTAGTGGCGGGCCTGCTGCTGCGCAAGGGGCGCATCACGGAAGCGCTGTGGATTGTCTTTCTCGGGCACTCGTCGCTGATCAGCGTGCGGCATGCGCCGCTCTATGCCGTGGTGGCGGCGCCGCTGATCGCCGCCGAACTGAGTGGGGGCTGGAGCGAGTGGGCCAGGCGGCTGAGCAAGGGGTCGCCGGTGCGGATTCTGCGTGATATGGGCGAGGACTGCAGCGCCGGATTTCGCCGCACCAGCGTTTGGCCGGCGATCGCGATTTTGGCGCTGGCGGCGATGGACGCGCCGCTCAAATGGCCGGTTGATTTTCCAAGCGAGCTGTTCCCCACGGCGATGGTGCACGCCAACGCCGAGCGTCTGGAGCGCGGCAGGCTGCTGACGACCGACCAATGGGGCGACTACATCATTTATTGCTTCTATCCGCGGCAAAAGGTTTTCATGGACGGGCGGAGCGACTTCTACGGCCAGACGGCCGGTATGGACTACCTGCATCTGCTGCAAGGGGCTTACGACTGGCGGGCGATTTTGGATCGATGGCGGTTCGATGTAGCGCTGCTGCCGGTGGAGTGGCCGCTCGCGAGCCTGCTGAAGCAGGATCCAGCCTGGCGAGTGGTTCGAGACGATGGGCGCTCGGTGCTGTTCGAGCATCTAGGCCCCTATGGCGGGCTGACTAAGTAAATCTACGCCTGCCGGGGGTCCAGGCGTACTAAAGAAATTAGGACTGAGGCTAATGAAAAGGTTCCAGTTGACCGAACTTATAGAGCAGGAGAGAGCGGCGGGCATGAGACATCAGAACCTTTCGGGTTCCACACACCGGCGTGTCGCCAGCGGACTCGATATGGCGGGCATGCCACTAGAGTGGCTGGACGCGGGCAGCTGGCGTTTGCCGTCCGGTAAGGCCCTGGCGGAGTTCGCACTGCACTCAGGGTTTCTAGTGCCGCTGCTGTTCCGCGCCGAGACTTTCGAGCGGGAATCGCAAGGTTCGGGCGAGGGACGGGATTTGTCGGCAACTCCGGCGGGAGCGCCGGTCCAATTTCCGAACAGGGAGACCGCTAAAGGGGGTAACCGGTGACGGCCGAGGCCTGGATCGCAGCCCTGGTGGGGATCGCGGCTACGGTGGATGACCTAGCGCGGCGGCGGATCTCCAACTGGATTCCCGGATGCGCTTTTGCGGCCGGTTTGTGTCTTCAGACCGTGCACGGCGGCTGGAGGGGCGCCGGTTCGGCGCTACTCGGAACGGCCAGCGGAGCGGGCGTTTTCCTGATTTTTTATCTGCTCGGCGGCATGGGTGGCGGGGATATAAAACTGATGGCCGGTTTCGGGGCCGTGCTGGGCAGCCAGCGGCTGTTTGAAGCGGCGTTGTGGACGGCCGGATGTGGGGGCTTGATGGCCGTGCTGTTCCTGGCAGCCCACTACCTTCGAGGTTTGTGGCAGAGCCGGAACGGGATTCTGAAACCAGCGGAAGCGGCTGGGGGCGTGCAACGAGCGGACACGATTCCCTACGCGCCGGCGATCGCGGTGGGAGTATGGCTGAGCCTGGTCCCGAAGTCATGAAAGAAAAACCAATGGGCGCTCGAACATGGATAGAGCGGTGCAGGGGAGAGAGCTATGGATCGTAGATTTCTAACGGTGTTAGGCGTAAGCCTGCTGTTCGCGCTCGTAATTTCGAGCGTTTTTTATCAGTGGACGGCGCGAGCCGGCAGCCCCAAGAAGACCGAAACCGCCGACACGCGGGACGTCGTCCTGGCGGCTAAGCCGCTGGGCGTGGGAACCACGGTGAAGCCGGCCGACATCAAGCTGGGTAAAATTCCGACCACCGCGTTTCCCAAGGGCGCCTTCTCGAAACCGGAAGAAGTGATCGATCGGCCGCTCATCAGCAACATCCTGATGGACGAACCGATCCTCGAAGGACGCCTGGCGGCGCGCGGCAGCGGTCTGGGACTGGCTCCGGTCATTCCGGTCGGCATGCGAGCGGTGACGGTGCGGGTGAACGATGTCAGCGGCATCGCCGGTTTTGTACTGCCGGGCATGCGAGTGGACGTGCTGGTGACCGGGCAACCGCCCGCCAGCGTTGGAACCATGACCGTGACGCCGTTGCAGAATATGCTGGTGCTCTCGGCCGGCACGGCCATGCAGGCGGACGCCAAAGGCCAGGCCATTCAGGCCGCGACCGTAACCTTGCTGGCGACGCCGGAACAAGCCGAGACCCTCACGCTCGCCAACAACGAGGGACGCATTCAATTGGTGCTGCGCAACGGCAGCGACCAATCCATCGAGAAAACACCAGGCCGTGAAATCGCGGAATTGTACGGCGAGCGCGCTTCAAAAAAGAAACCGGAACCGGCGGCGCCGCGGCCGAGATCGAGGCCGGTAGTGACAGCGGTAGCGGTGGCGCCTCCTCCGCCCCCGCCGCCACCCGATCAGATCGTGGTGATCCGGGGTACTCAAAAATCCGTGGAAACAGTGGGCGTCGGGGGCCCGGGAAAGTAAATCATGTTTGCGATGAAACGGTTGAGCTTCGTGACAGGGCTGTGCTTTGGGGCAGCCACCTTGGTCTTCGCGCAGGGCGGGCCCGAGGAGATCAGACTGACGGTGGGAAAAAGCATCGTCATTGACTATCCAACGGACATTGCGCGCATTTCCACCAGCAATCCGGACATCGCGGATGCATCGCCGGTGACTGCCCGCGAGGTTCTGATCCACGGGAAGGGCATGGGCACGGTAACGCTGGTGGTATGGAGCAAGACCGGCCAGCGCAACTTCTATAACATAACCGTGGAACAGAATCTGGAATCGCTGCGCAGGCTGCTTAAGGAAACCTTTCCGAACGAAGACATCCACGTGCAATCCTCGCGCGACTCGCTGTCGCTGACCGGCCGGGTTTCAAGCAAGGATGTGTCGGACCGGATCACCGCCCTGGCGGCGCCGTTCGCGAAAACAACGGTTAACTATCTGCAGATCGCGTCGGCGCCCGCGGACAAGCAGATTCTGTTGCGGGTCAAGTTCGCGGAACTGGATCGCTCGACGGCCGATCAGTTTGCCGTCAACCTGGTTTCGACCGGCGCGACCAACACGATCGGTTCGACCAGCACGGGTCAGTTCGCGTCTCCCACGCCTAGCTCGATCGGCGGAGGGCAGCCGACCACGTTCAGCATAACAAATGCCTTAAACATTTTTGCGTTCCGCCCGGGTCTCAATCTGGGCGCGTTCATCCAGGCGCTGCAATCGCGCAATCTGCTCCAGATTCTGGCCGAACCGAACCTAATTACCACCAACGGCAAGGAGGCCAGTTTTCTGGTGGGCGGCGAATTCCCTATCCCTGTGTTGCAGGGCGGCGCCAATTCGGGCGCGGTCACGATTCAGTTCCGCGAGTTCGGCATCCGGCTGAATTTCAATCCTGTGATCACCGAACACAATACCATCCGCATGTATGTCAAGCCGGAAGTCTCTTCGCTCGATTACACCAATTCGGTCACGTTCAATGGAACGACGATTCCGGCGCTCGCGACCAAGAAAATGGAAACCAACGTCGAACTTGGAGAAGGACAGAGCTTCGTGATCGCGGGCCTGATCGACAACCAGGTGACCGAGACCTTGAGCCGGATTCCGGGGTTGTCCAGTCTTCCGATTCTGGGCTCCATATTCAAGAGCCATTCGGTGACCAAGAGCGACACCGAGCTGGTGGTGGTGGTGACTCCCGAGATCACCATGCCACTGTTGCCCGGCGAAGCCAAACCGTCCGTGAGCATGCCTGAAAATTTCCTGGTTCCGGTGACCCCGGACCAAAAATCCGTGCGGAGGTCCAAGTAAGCAGTGCCGGGACGTACCCTACCAACGCGGAGGATGATCCGATGACGGGCCGAGGGCCGGTGTTGACGGCGGTGTCGGTGGTGGCGGATCGCAAGCTCTGGTCGGAGTTTTCGAAGGCCATCGACCAAACCCGCGCTTTCCAGATTCTGTCGGAATTTGACGCATATCCGTCGCAGCAAGCTCTAGAGGTGCGCCTGCGGCAGACCCGGCCGGACGTCATCCTGCTGGATCTGGCGACCAATCTCGATCAGGCCTGTGAGCTGATCCACTCCATCGTGTCGCTCAATCTCCAGACGCACGTGGTGGGGCTGCATGTCCGCAACGATTCCGAGGCGATTCTGCGGTCGCTGCGCATGGGAGCCAGCGAGTTTCTGCACGCGCCCTTCGACGCTCCGACCCAAAACGAAGCCGTGTCCAGGATTCGCCGCCTGCTCGACCCGAGCCCGGCGGACGACGCCAAGCCCGGCTCGATCGTTACTTTCTCGAGCGCCAAACCGGGTTCGGGAGCTTCCACGCTGGCGGCTCAAACCGCGTTCGCGCTGCGCCGCGCCACTTCGCAGCGGGTGTTGCTGGCGGACTTCGATCTGATGGGCGGGATGATCGGTTTCTATCTGAAGCTGAGCAACACCAAGTCGTTGCTGGACGCGCTGCAGTTCGCCGATCAGCTCACCGACGCCGTGTGGCCCACCTTTGTCGCCACCTCGGATGGCGTGGACATACTGCCCGCGCCGGACACACCCTACGTGGGCGCTGTGGATGCAGCCCGGCTGCACGCATTGCTCGAGCATGCGCGGGCCAACTACGACTGGGTGGTGATCGATCTGCCGGTGGTATTCCAACGGCTGAGCCTGCTCGCGATCTCCGAGTCCGACCGGGCCTTTCTGGTTTCCACCGCCGAGTTACCCAGCCTGCACTTGACCAGAAAAGCGGTGAACCTGCTGGAGCATCTGGGGTTTCCCAAGGAACGCTTCCAGGTGATGATCAACCGGGTCAACCGGCGCGACGAGATCGCCAAGGCGGACATCGACCGGCTGCTGAATTGCGCCATCGACGCGCGTATTCCGAACGATTATTTTTCCTTGCACCGGGCGGTTACGCTGGGTCAGCCTGTCGACGGCCACAGCGAGCTCGGCAAGGCCATGGATGGCCTGGCGGGACGTTTGGCCGGTCCCGGACGAGGGGACCACAAAGCCTCCGGCATGACCGACTGGAGCATGGCGCCTTCGGTGGTTTAACTAAAGATATTTTATGTTTCCTAATCTCGATACCAAGTCGACGCCGCCACTGAGCTGGGAGACCCGGCTGCTCAAAAACGGCGCGAAATCGACCAACGCGCTCAAGCCGGAGTATCAGGAGTTGAAGTTTACGCTCCACCGCAAGCTGGTGGACAAAATCAACCTGGAAGCGCTGGCCGCCACCGACAACCAGCGGGTGCGCAGCGAAGTGCGCCAGGCGCTGATTTCGCTGATCGATTCCGAGCCGACGCTGCTGAGCTCGCTCGAAAAGCAGCAGATTTGCGATGAAGTGCTGGACGAGGTGTTTGGCCTGGGGCCGCTCGAACCGCTGCTCCAAGATCCGACCATCTCGGACATCCTGGTGAACACCTACAAACAGGTCTACATCGAGCGCAAGGGGTTGCTCGAGCTGACTTCGGTAAACTTCCGCGACAACCAGCACCTGCTCCGGATCATCGACAAGATCGTTTCGCAAGTAGGCCGCCGCGTGGATGAATCGACGCCGATGGTGGATGCGCGCCTGATGGACGGATCGCGCGTGAACGCGATCATCCCTCCGCTGGCGGTGGACGGGCCCTTGCTCTCCATTCGCCGCTTCAGCCAGGACAAGCTGATGCCGCCCGATCTGGTGGACAAAAAGGCCATGACGCCGGGCATGATGGAACTGCTCGAAGCGGCCGTCCGCGCCAAGCTGAACATCATCATCGCCGGAGGAACGGGTGCCGGAAAAACCACGCTGCTCAACGCGCTTTCGGCTTTCATTTCGCCCAAGGAGCGCATTGTCACCATCGAAGACGCGGCGGAATTGCAATTAAAACAGCCGCACGTGGCGCGTCTCGAGACCCGGCCTCCCAACCTCGAAGGCAACGGCGCGGTGCGCCAGCGCGAATTGCTGGTCAACAGTTTGCGCATGCGCCCGGATCGCATCGTGGTGGGCGAGGTGCGCGGCGAGGAAGCCCTGGACATGCTGCAGGCCATGAACACGGGTCACGATGGCTCGCTGACCACGGTGCACGCCAACAGTCCCCGCGACGCGGTTTCGAGGCTGGAAGTCATGGTGGCGCTGGCCAACTCGAATATGCAGCTGACCTCCATCCGGCAGCAGATCGCGAGCGCGGTGCATGTTCTGCTGCAGGCTTCGCGCATGAGCGACGGCTCCAGGCGCGTGATCAACGTCACCGAAGTCACCGGCATGGAAGGCGAAGTGGTGACGCTGCAAGACATCTTCGTGTTCGAGAAGCGCGGTTTGAATCCGGACGGGCGCGTGGTGGGGCGTTTCGCCGCCACCGGGATTCGTCCCAAGTTCTACGAAAAGCTGCTTTCGGCCGGCATCCGTCTGCGCCCGGACCTGTTTGACGAGGTAGTGGAGATCTGACCCTATGTTTCTGCTCATCGCAATCTCGATTTGGGCCTGCGTGTTGGTGATCTGGTGGGTCTGCTCGAACGCCTTCCGCCACTCGGATCTTGACAAGCTGAAGAACCGGCTGCTCGGCACCAAGACCAAGAAGGCCAAGGTGGCGAGCGCCAGCGGTTCCTTGATTCAGGCCGATGAGAAGAACGATCTGCTGAGCGCGAAGTTCCTGAAGCGCTTCCAGCTCCAGGTGAAATTGCAGGAGTTGATGGAGCAGGCGGGCATGAAATGGGGAACGCACCGGTTCGTAAACACCACCTTGCTGGCCGCGGTGGCGGGATGGGCGCTGGCCTGGCTGCTGCTGCCGGACCGCTTCCACCAGGCCTCCTATCTGGCGGGGTTGGTGGCGGGTTGTTTGCCGCTGATGTTTGTAATGCGCAAGCGCAAGTCGCGGATGCGGCGGTTTGAAGAGCTGTTTCCCGACAGCCTGGAGTTCGTGGCGCGCAGCATGCGCGCCGGCCACGCCTTTTCGGTGTCGCTCGAAATGATTCACCGCGAATTTCAGGAGCCATTGGCGGGAGAATTCCGGCGCACCTTCGAAGAGCACAATCTGGGTCTTCCGCTGGACGTGGCGCTCCAAAAGCTGGCCAAGCGGATACCCTCGCTGGACGTACATTTCTTCGTCTCGGCGGTGCTGTTGCAGAAACGCACCGGCGGCAACCTGGCCGAGATTCTGGACAAGCTGGCCTACGTGATCCGGGAACGTTTCAAGCTGCGCGGCCGCATCCGGGCCATCAGCGCGCACGGCAAGATGACGGGAACCGCGCTGACCTGCATTCCAATCGGCGTGGGGGTGATCATGTTCTACACCAATCCGGATTACATCCGTTTCTTCTTCCTGGACGACACCGGCAACATCATGCTGGGCGCGGCGGTGCTCCTGCAGATCATCGGCTACGGCATCATCAGGCAGATCGTGAAGATCGAGGTTTAAAGCATGCTCTTCCTGTTTAGCTTTTTCGTATTCGTGGTCTTCGCGGCGGGCTTGTCGTATGCGGGGATGCGTTTGTGGGTGAAGCCGAAAGAGGCCCTGGAGCGAGTGGCGGGCACCGAAATGCGCCACGACGACGCCCCCGTTCATCCCAGCCTGATGTTTCACGACATCATCAAGCGGCTAGGAAACGTGGTGCCGGCGTCGCCCAAAGACGTCACCGTGATGCAACGGAGGCTCATCCGGGCGGGCTATCGAAATCCCAACGCTCTAAAGATTCTCTACGGCGCCAAGGCGCTGTTCGCGGTTCTGATGCCGGCCCTGATGAGCATCGCGGTGCTCAACTCGTCGATGGACCAAACCAACAAATTCGGCGCCATCCTGATCGCGGTGGCGATGGGGTTCTTCGGCCCCAACGAATTCGTGCGCATGGCGGCTAAACGGCGGCAGAAACAGATTCATCGCGGGCTGGCGAATTCGCTGGACCTGCTGGTGGTGTGCGTGGAGTCGGGCCTCGGTCTCGACCAGGCCATTATGCAGGTTTCGAAGGAACTGGAGCGCGCGCATCCGGAGATCAGCGAAGAGCTGGCCATCGCCAATCTGGAGCTGAAAGCCGGCAAGCGCCGGGCCGAGGCGCTGCGCAATCTGGCGGATCGGACGGCGGTGGAGGATCTCAAAAAGCTGGTGGCCGTGCTGATTCAGGCGGACCGGTTCGGTACCGGGGTGGCGGCCAGTCTGCGCGCCCACTCCGACTATATGCGCGTACAGGCGCGCCAGGTCGCCGAGGAAAAAGCGGCCAAGCTGGGCGTCAAGCTGGTGTTCCCGATTTTCTTTTGCATTTTGCCCTCTCTGTTCGTTGTCACGGTGGGGCCGGTGGTTATAAAAATCATGCGGGAGTTGCTCCCCATGATGAACAACATGTAGCGGAATCAATTCGCGGGAAAGGAGAAAGAACGATGGATAGCTCGATGATTCGCATCGTTTGCGCTGTGCTCGCGGTCCTGTTTCTGGGCCTGATCGTCTTGCGACGCAAGAAAAGCGCCGAATAACGATGTCTGGCGCGCGGAATGAAGGCGCGCCGCCCGCGGGAGGGCTTCTCGCACGCCCGCTCGATTAGACCCGAGCGGGGAAGGAAGCGGGGCACGGCGCGAGCCTGGCCGTGCCCCATAACTACCAGTCTTAAAAGCTGGAGAAATCTGTTTTTTTGGAGTTTACCGTTATGTTGAGCAAGTCTTATTGGTGGAAGACCGCTCTGGCTGCTTCGCTCTCGGCGGCGGCCTGGGGGGAACCTTCGGTCAGGTGGTTTCAATCGGAGGGCAAGCTTCGGACTTGGCCCTGGATCAGGCGCGCGGCGTGCTGTATGTGGCGAACTTCACCGCGAACACTATCCAGATCATGTCGCTGAGCAATAACGCCATTCAAACTTCGATCAGCGTGCCCGCTCAGCCGAGCGCCCTGGCGCTCTCGCCCGACGACCGCTTCCTGGTGGTGGCGTCTTATAACAACGTGGCCTCTCCAGGCACTTCCTCAAACGCGCTGACGGTCATAGACCTGACCAACAACAACCAAAGCCAGTCGTTCGCGCTGGGCAGCCCGCCGCTGGGCGTCGCATTCGGCATCGATGGACTGGCGCTGGTGGTCACGACCACAGACTTCCTGCTGCTCGATCCGACCTCTGGCACCACCGAAGAACTCTCCACCATCTCGGGCGTGGTCGCCAACACCTTGCCGCAGCCTCCGGCCAGCTTTCCTCCCAATATCGTGGCCGCGTCGGTGGCGGCGTCCGGGGATGGCACGGTGATCTATGGATTAGGAACCACCCTGGTGTTCAGCTATAACGTAACCACCCAGACTTTGAACGCGGGCCTTTATACGGCCAGCCCGCCGCTCGGACCGCGCGCGGTCAGCGTGAGCCAGGACGGCTCCTATTTCACAGCCGGCTGGACTCTCAAGGATTCCTCCTTTTACAACATCTCGCAGTTCGCGAACCCGTCCGGAACGCTGAATATAGGTACCACCGCCATTGATTCGGCGCACAACGTCATCTATGCGCAAATTCCGACCGGGACCAGCAGCACCACCAGCGGAACCGGCAGCGGCACCGGAACCACCACCACGACAACCAACGGTCCGCCGATCATGCAAATCGTAGCGTCGGATAATCTGGCGGTTGAGAACCAGATCAACCTTCCGGAGAATTTCGCCGGCAAGAGCGTACTATCGAGCGACGGGTCCGTGCTTTACGGGATCTCCGACAGCGGCATTATGGTCCTCCCGGTGGGCGCTTTGTCCCAGACGCACCAGGTGACGGCCACGCAAGCGGATCTGGTATTTCGCGGCAACTTCTGCGACCGCTCGGTCGCTACCCAGGCTCTGACCATCGTCGATCCGGGCGGCAATAATACGGCCTTCTCGATCACCAGCAACACCGCCGGCTTGAACGTAAGCCCCAGCACGGGCGTAACTCCGGCCACCGTGACGGTCACCGTGGATCCGAATGCCTTCGCCAGCCAGCAGGGCACCGTGCAGGCTTCACTGACAATCCAGTCCGGCCAGGCCGTGAATGTTCCCAATTCGGTGCGGGTGCTGATTAACTCGCAGCAGCCGTCGCAGCGCGGGGCCTTCGTCGACGTCCCCGGAACGCTGGTAGACATTTTGCCCGATCCCACGCAGGATCGTTTCTATATTCTTCGCCAGGATCAGAACGAGGTTCTGGTATTCGACGGGACCAACAATACCCAAATCGCGACCCTGCGCACCGGCAATACGCCCAAGGGAATGGCCATCACTTTCGACCAGCAGTATCTTTTGGTGGGCTCCGACAATTCCCAGTACGTGAATGTTTTCGACCTGGCGACGCTGCAGCCGCTCCCGCCGGTCAGGATGTACAACGGCGACTATGTCCAGTCGCTGGCGTCCGCCTCGAACGCGATTTTGGCGGTAACGCGCAACGCCTCGGGCGGCAGCCCGACCGTGCACAGCATCGATTTGACCACCGGCACCAGCTCGCGTCTGGCATCGCTGGGCGTCTTCCAGAATCAAGTCAATCTGAACTCGGTGATGGTGGCTTCCTCGAACGGCGCTTCGATCTTCATGGCCGGCGCGGATGGAAGCACCTGGCTCTACGACGCCAACAGCGCTACCTTTACCGTATCGCGCAAGGATTTCACGGCATTGTCGGGCGCCTATGCGGCCTCCAACTTCAACCAGTATGTGGTTGGGAATTATCTTCTGGACTCTTCGCTCGTATCTGCCGGGCAGCTGGGAACCAGCGGCGGATCGTCATCGGGATTCGCGTTTGTCGACCAGAACGGCTACTTCACGTCCGCCGTGGCTCCGACCGCGGGAACTCAGAGCACGGGGCCGGGTACAATCACGCAACAAAATTTAGCCACTCCGGGCGGCGCCAGCCTGGCGACTCCCATCGTGGAAGCTCCGCTGCTCGGCACCACCAGCGCGGCGTTCACGCGCACCGTCGCTCCGCTCTACAGCCGCACTTCCATCATCAATCTCACCGTTTCGGGATTTACGGTTTTGCCCTGGACCTATGCCGCCGCCGTGGCTCCGCCCAACATCACTTCGGTGGTGAACGCGGCCGATTTCACGTCCGGTATCGCACCCGGCGGATTGATTACCCTTTTCGGGACCCAACTGAGCCCGGTCAACCTGGCTACTTCTGAAATTCCGCTGCCGACAGCGCTGGCCAATAGCTGCCTCACCGTCAATGGCGCTCCGGTTCCGATTCTGTTCGTATCGCCAAATCAGATCAACGCCCAGATGCCGTTCGAGGCGATTGGCGACGTAACCATGATCCTCCAGACACCCGGTGGAACCAGCAACAACTACAATCTCCAGGTTCTCGCGGGCGCGCCCAACGTTTTCATGTCCGCCAATGCCGGACCCGAAGGCAATCTGCCGACCATCGTGCGCAGCGACAACAACCTCCTGGTCACAAGCTCGAACCCGGTCCATCGGGCCGGCAACGAGTATCTGATCATCTATCTCACCGGTCTCGGCCAAACCAATCCCGCGGTCGGAGATGGACTGCCGGCTCCCAAGAGTCCGCTGTCGGTGGCCCTTACGGAGCCCACTGTCACGCTGGGCGGCGTGAATCTTCCGGTGTCTTACTACGGCCTGGCTCCGGGTTTTGTGGGGGTGAACCAGATCAACGTTCAGGTTCCCAGCAACGTTCCCACCGGACTCTCGGTGCCGCTGACCATTTCCCAAGGCTCCTATGCCAGCTCGCTTTCCTTGCGGGTTGTGCAATAGAATAGAGGATAACTATGAAACATTTCCTGTCAGTCATGTTTTTGTCGCTCCTGGCCCTGGCGCCGGCGGCGATGGCTCAGAGGTGGGAGGTAGGCGTGGGCGGCGGCGGCAGCTTTTACAATAGCCAAACCTTCCAGAACCCGGTGGGAAATGCGAACGCCGGTCTTTCCAACGGTTACGCAGTAAGCGCCTGGCTCGACAACAACACCGGAAACCTATTCGGCGGCGAGTTCCGCTACGATTACGAAAATCCCAGCCTGCAACTCTCGTCGGGCGGAACTACCGCCAAGTTCGGCGCCCAGACCAACGCGGTTCACTATGATTTTCTGTTCCATTTCGCCCCCAGCGAAGCGCGCGTCCGGCCGTTCGTGGCGGCGGGAGCGGGGATCAAGGTGTTTTCGGGAACCGGGACCGAGCAGGCCTACCAGCCGCTGTCAAACATTGGCCTGCTGACCAAGACCAATGAAGTGACGGCGCTGGTGTCGGTAGGGGCCGGCCTCAAGTTTAACGTGACCAAGTCGTTCATGCTTCGGGTGGAGGTGCATGACTACCTCACGCCCTTCCCCACTAACGTCATCGCTCCGGCGGCGGGAACCAAAACCGGCGGCTGGCTCTCGGACTTCGTGGTGATGGCGGGGCTAGGCTTCGCGTTCTAATCCGCGCTGGATTTGAGAAGACGAAGGTCCCGTCTGGCGCGGGTGATAGGCGTTCGCATGCTCTTCGGCTACAGGACGGGCATGCGAGCGCGTGCTGCTCATCGTGACCTATGGGATTTGCATCTACACCTTATACCGTAACGACCACCTTGCTGGCGGCGTTCGCTGTGTTCATTATCTTCATCCGCCTCAAGGGTTGGATCGAGAGCAACATCCCGTTGATCTTCTACGTCATCACCATCACCTACATGCGGGCCATTCAAGGCAGCGTGCCGGTCTGGCTGATTTGCACGGGATTCGGGCTAACGCTGCTGCTGCGCTTCGAATTCATGAACCCGCGCTTCATCGGTGTGGTGCGGACGCTGGAAATCGTAGTTCTGGGCGCGCTCGTATATCTGTGCTTCACCATGATTTTCTAGGCGAGGCCTTCCAGACGGAAACACGCGCGAGCAGCGCTTATTTTTCGACAGGTAACCCGGCGGCCTGATAAGCGCGCCAGCCGCCATCGAGCGAGAGGGCGTTGCTGTAGCCCATTTTGCGGAGCGCATCGCCCGCCAGCGCGGACCGATACCCGCCGCCGCAATACAACACCAGCGTGGCATCCTTGCCGGGAACCCGGGACTCGATGTCGCGTTCGATGATTCCCTTCCCCAAGTGCATGGCCCCGGCGGCATGCCCAGCCGCCCACTCGCTGTCTTCGCGAACGTCCACCAGCACCAGCGGCTCGCCGGACGCGAGCATGCGCTGGTATTCGCCGATATTAATTTCGCGGACACGCGTTTTCGCGTCTTCCACTAGCGCCAGGAACCCGGCGTTGTGCTGCTTCGGTGCGCTCATGTCAGTTCACCCGCTCAATCCGCGCGCCCACGCGCGCCAGTTTCTCTTCGATTTTCTCATAGCCGCGATCGATGTGATAGACGCGATCGATAACCGTCTCGCCATGCGCCACTAGTCCCGCCAGCACCAGCGAAGCGCTGGCGCGAAGGTCGGAAGCGATCACCTGGGCGCCGGTCAACTCCGTGATTCCCGCCACCATCGCCTGTCTGCCCTCCACCCGGATGTTGGCGCCCATGCGGGCCAGCTCCTGGGCGTGCATGAACCGATTCTCGAAGATGGTCTCGGTGATGAACGAAATTCCCTGCGCCAAGGTCATCAGGGCCATGTACTGAGCCTGCAGATCGGTGGCGAATCCAGGATATTCTTCGGTGGTGATGTCGATGGACTTCGGCCGCCCCGAAGCTCGAACCCGCAGAGCTCGCGGATGGACCAGCGAAACCTCCGCGCCGGCTTGGCGCAGTTTCACGACCAGCGCGTCGACATGCTCCGGAACGCAATCGGTGATGGTCAGGTCGCCTCCCGTAATGGCGCCCGCGATGAGGAAAGTCCCGGCTTCAATGCGGTCGGCGATGATGGTGTGTTCTGCGCCGTGCAGCCGGCTGACGCCCTCCACGCGGATGGTGGAGGTGCCGGCGCCTTCGATGCGCGCGCCCATCTTGTTCAGCAAGCGAGCCAGGTCCTCCACCTCGGGTTCGCGCGCCGCGTTATGGATCACGGTCTCGCCGCGGGCCAGGACGGCGGCCATCAAAACATCCTCGGTGCCGGTGACGGTGATGCGGTCGAAATGCACCGGCGCGCCCTGCAGTCCGCCGGGCGCCTGGGCTTCCACGTAGCCATGCGATTGGTGGATGCGCGCGCCTAAATGTTCGAGCGCGGCCACGTGCAGGTTGATGGGCCGCGCGCCGATGGCGCAACCGCCCGGCATCGAAACGCGGGCGCACCCGGTTCGCGCCACCAGCGGACCCAGCACGAGGCTCGAAGCGCGCATGGTCTTCACCACTTCGTAAGGCGCCTCGGGCCGGTCCAGCCGGGCCGCACGCACGGTCACGGCTCCTCCGCCCGGTTCGATTGAAGCTCCCGCGTATTCGAGCAGCTGCTGCATGGTGCGGATGTCGCGCACGGGAGGAATGCGGTTCAGCTTGACCGGTTCCTCGGTCAGGAGACAGGCCGCCAGCGCGGGGAGCGCGGAGTTCTTCGCGCCACTGACCCCGATCTGGCCTTCGAGCGGCTGACCGCCTTCAATTCGAAACTTGTCCATATTAAGCCTTCAGAGCCTCGGAAAGACGCCCGCCCGCGGCGGCCAGCCTGGCATCGGCGCCGGCTTTGTCGATGGACCGCCGGGACATAAGAATGGCTGTTTTCACGTCGCCTCCGGCGGCGCGCAAAAGGTCGCCGGCTTTATCGTAGCCGATCTCCGCGGATGCGGCGACGATTCGCCGGGCGCGATCCTCCAGCTTCCGATTGCGCGGCTGCACGTTCACCATGAGGTTGCCGTATACGTATCCCAGGCGGATCATGACGGCGGTGCTGAGCATGTTCAGCACCAGCTTGGTTGCGGTGCCGGCTTTCATGCGGGTGGATCCGGCGATCACTTCGGGCCCGGTGAGCGGGGTGATCGCGATTTGAGCGGCCCGGGCCAGCTCGGAATCCGGCGTGCAACTGATCCCCACCGTCAGTGCGCCCGCTTGGCGCGCCGCCGTCACTGCGCCCAGGACATACGGCGTCCGGCCGCTCGCCGTGATTCCGACTAGGGCATCCGTGGGAGCGAAACCGCGACTCGTCAGGTCCTGCCAGCCGGCATCGCGGTGGTCTTCACTGGCTTCGGTGGCACGCGCCAAGGCGGCTTCGCCTCCGGCTATCACACCTTGCACCACCTCCGGTGAAACCTGAAACGTGGGAGGGCATTCGGCAGCGTCCAAAACTCCCAGGCGGCCACTGGTGCCGGCTCCGATATAGAAAAGGCGTCCTCCGGCGGAAAGCTTCTCGACGATTCGATCCACTGCTTCGGCGATTTTGGGGATCTCGGCCGCCACGGCGACGGCCACTTTTTGATCTTCGCGGTTGATGATTCCAAGCACCGCGGCGGTTGGTTGGGCGTCGATGCCAAGGGAGTCAGGGTTCACCTGCTCGGTCAAAAGATCCGCAAAATTCATGGCTGGACGATCCCTAGAAGCGCCAAGAGCGCTGGCCCTAGAAACGCTAAGCGCGCAGGTCCTAGAGACGATAAGAGCGCCGGAGGGTGATCCCTCACGGCGCTCAGGTGCTTCAAAAACGGGCGGGATGGCTTACGCGCTGAAGGAGCTGCCACAGCCGCAGGTGCTTTTTACGTTGGGATTGTTGAACTTGAAGCCCGAACCTTCCATGCTCTCCACGTAGTCCACTTCGGCGCCGTCGAGATACAGCATGCTGGCCTGGTCGATAAAGACCTTGAGCCCGTCGAAGCTATAGGTCTTGTCGAGCATATTGGGGGTGTTTTCGAAAGCCATCGAATAGCTGAACCCGGAGCAGCCGCCCCCGACCACCGCGATTCGGAGCCCGGCCGGCCGTGGTTCCTGCCCGCCCAGAATCTCTTTGACCTTGCTGACAGCCGTCTCGGTAAGTTGAACCATGGGTACTAAGATCTCCTTGTCTTGTCTAAGATTGGCCTAAAGGAGTGGCCTAAACCACCATTATCCACCGAATGTTCTTTCCCTGGCAAGTGCTTCCCGCAGGGCCATCTCTAGCCATTTAACTGGATGCTACACTCGCCATTAGGATGCCAAAACTCCCACGGAAAACCGTTTGGCGCCCTCAACTGGCTGCAACCGCAGGAGCTTGGTGCACGTCTGAGGGGGTGTATGAGCGGTCTGGCTGGCACCCTCCCCTTTCCAGTTTCGGGCGTTCGAGCCCATGCGAAGACCCGAGTGGATCACCGCAACTCTGAAGAAGCCGCTCTGGTCCGCCGCGTCCAGGCCAGGGATGAGATAGCGTTCCGCGAGGTGGTGGAGCGCTACCAGTCCAAGGTTTTTTCCATCATCTATGGAATCCTGCGCAATCATAATGACGCCGAAGACATCGCGCAGCAGGTATTTTCGAAGATCTATTTTTCCATCACGAATTTCGATTTCCGCAGTTCGCTGCTGACCTGGATTTACAAGATCACGGTGAACGAATGCTACGACTACTTGCGTAAGAAGCGCGTCCGCAAGCTGGTTTATGAGAGCGATTTCTCGGAGGAAGACGCGCAGCGGATGCAGAACACGGATTCGGCCATCGATCAGGGGCCGGCCGTGGATACACGCTTGGCCCAAAGGGACCTGGTAGTGAAGCTGCTGGCCAAGCTATCCGCCGAAGACCGGAGTTTGCTGCTGCTCAAGGAAGTGGAGGGGCACTCAGTGGAGGAGCTGTCCCAGATGACGGGGATGAACGAGAATACGATCAAGGTGAAGTTGTTTCGCGCGCGGCAGAAACTGCTCAAGGCAGCGCAGCGCTTTATGCGCCGCTCCGGGCAGACGGGGGTTTAACGGCACGCCGCGGCGGGATGTGATAGAACGTATCAGAGTGTTGTAAGAAGCAGTGCAATAAGCAGTGAGACAAACGGACGATTCGATCCGTAAGTTCCGGATGGGCAGTTTTTTTGAGGGAAGAAGACATGCACGAGTCAATCAGGGATGGTCTTGAGGAATACCTCAAGAGCACCGCGGGCAAGGTTCCGCGGGAGTTTCATGCGCACATCGAGGCCTGCAAGGATTGCGCGAGCAAACTTCTGTTGCTCGAAGCGCAGGCCCAGATGTTGCGAACGTTGCAGACCAGCCGGGAGATCGAACCGCGAGCCGGCTTTTATGGCCGGGTGATGGAGCGGATCAATGAGGAGCGGCAGTCATCCATCTGGGCCGCGTTCCTGGAACCCGCTTTCGGACGGCGTCTGGCCTGGATCTCCGCGGCGGCGGTGCTGGCGCTGGGAACCTATCTGGTGACCGCCGAACTGGCCGAGCCGCAGATCGCGCAGGCTCCCTCTTCGATCGCCGCGAACCTGCCCGCGCCAGTCCTGACGGCAAATCAGCCGTCGCGAGTGAGCGCGGCATCGGAGACTTCCGCGGTGGAGACGGCCGGGCCGGCCGAGAGTGCGCGGCAGCGGCAAAGACGCGACGCTGTGCTGGTGAATCTGGCTAGTTTCCGCCAGTAAGCGCCTATGCTCGCCGATCGCTCCTGGCAGAACCCGCGCGTGCTGGTGACGCTGCTGCTGGTGTTTTTAGCGGGTGCGCTGGCCGGCGCGATCGTAATGCGTTCGCCTCTGCACGCCAAGATGCACGCCAACGCAAGCTCCTACTGGGGAGACGACAAGAACGAATTCTCCTACGACACCCTGAACCGGGAGCTCAAGCTGTCGCCGGAACAATCCGAGCGTCTCAAGGGCATCCTGGACGATTTCGTGAAATATCACGACGATCTGGAAGCGCAGATCGAGGATGTGCGCGCCACCGGAAAAAACCGCATCCGCCAGATGCTGAATCCAAAGCAACAGCGGCGTTTCGAAGAGTTGTGCAATCAGCTGCCTTCGCAATAGAAGCCTGATCGGGGAATCAGCCTGCGCTATCCTGAAGGACTGTGATTCTTTCCGCTCGGACTTTGTCCGATTGGCTATACTCCAAACTCGCGCGCGTAACCTCAACGGGCGAGTACCTCACGGCGGTGGACGGCTTCCGCTTCCTGTCGATCCTGGCCGTGTTGCTGGACCATTCCACCTATCACTTTCTGGCGGTCCGGACGGGCTTAAAACTGGGCCCGGAGTATTTTAGAAATTTCGACAGCGGCCTGATTCACTTCTTTTATCTGGGCCATGTGGGCGTTTTGCTTTTTTTTGCGATCAGCGGCTTTGTGCTGGGACTGCCCTTCGCCCGCGCCTGGCTGAGCGGCCAGCGGAAGCCGTCCATCCGGCAATACTTCCTGCGCAGAGTGACTCGCATCGAGCCGCCTTACATCCTGAACCTGGCAATTTGCTTCCTGTTTGTGGGCGGCTTCGCCTATTTAGCGAGCCGCGAACAGCCCTTCCTCGCCAGCATTCTGTATCTGCACAATATCATTTACGCCAAACACAGCACTATCAATAATGTCGCGTGGTCGCTCGAGATTGAGGTTCAATTTTACATCCTGGCGCCGCTTCTGGCTTACGTATTCGCCGTGAAATCTCCGGTCTGGCGGCGGCTCATTCTGGTATCCGGCATGGCGGCGTTCGGGCTGCTGAGCGTCCAACTGCTGTCGCACGGACCCGCGCACCTGCGCTACACCTTGCTCTCCTACCTGCAATTTTTCCTGGCGGGATTCCTGCTGGCGGATCTCTATGAATCGGGCGTGCTGCGGCGGCGCGGCTTTCTGTGGGACGCCATCGCGCTGGCAGCGGCCGCGGGCCTGGTGTACGGGATCGGATGGCAGTGGTCGAGAACTTATTGGATGCTTTCGTTCCTGATCCTGCTGCTGTGGATGGGCGGCTTCCGGGGCCGGATCGCGAATTGGTTCTTCACCCGCAGGCCCATCGCGGTGATCGGAGGAATGTGCTACACCACTTACCTATGGCACAACCTGCTGCTGATCTGGAGCGGCGGATGGTTCGAGGCCGTGACGCCGCGTTCCTGGCCGTTATGGGCGCAAGTGCTCTTCTCCAATGCCATCACGCTTCCGGCGCTTGCGGCTGGCTGCGCGGTGCTGTTCTATTTCACCGAGAAACCCTTCATGGGGAACCGGATTCCTCTTTGGATTTCCCAGAGACGGCGCGAGCGGCGCGAGTTCAAGATGGCCGCGCTGGCTCCACAATCTTGATCCGGGCTGTGCGAGTATGATGTAGCGTGGAAGGGACATCGGCAGGCACGTTTCGCGCGATCGTGACGGTGCTGCAATCCTGTCCGAATTGCGGCTGGCGGGAGTCCAGGAGGTCGTCGCGCGCGGGCAAATTCGATTTCGTATTGGCGTGCCTGTTTCTGGTTCCCCACCGCTGCCACCGGTGCCGGACTCGTTTCTTTCGGTTTTCCCTGCCTTCCGGGATCGCGCCGAAGCCAGAAGCCCCCGCTCCCGTAGCGCCGCGCGCGTTGGAGCCCGATCAGCCTGCCGCTCAGGCGTCTTCCGTTCTAGCTGACCCGGCGCCCACACCCTCGGTACTGATCCTGGCGGAGGACGTTCCCGTTCGCCGGCTATTGCGGCGAATCCTGGAGCGGGATGGATATCAGATCCACGAACTGGCCGAACCGGTTCGGCTCGGTGCGGAGTTGCGCGCCCGGCCCGTGGACCTGGTGATCGCGGACCTGGATCTTTCGGCGGAGGATACCATTCGGATACTCGAACCCCTGCTACCGGGCTTGGACTCCAGAATGGTCGTGTTATCGAGCGAAGCGGTGGCGGCCGATGAGATTTCTCACTCCTGCGTGGTCATCGAAAAGCCCTTTCGCAGCGAGACGCTGCTGGCCCAGGTCCGCAGCGTCCTTTGCATGACGCGGTGAAGCCCGCGCTAAACGTCGTGCGGCAAAGTGCCGATATTCATATGGATGAGGCGCATTCCGACGCTGGACGGGTGGAGAGCGGTGGCCGTCGGCGCGGTGCTGATCCATCACCTGGCGCGCGGATTCTTCCTGCGCGAGCAGGACTACGATTTCAACATCACCCGCTACGGCGCGTTCGGCGTCGACATTTTCTTCGGGCTGAGCGGATTGCTGATCACCAAGCTGCTCCTGGACGAGTGGCAGCGCGGCGGTTCTTTCGATCTTCCGGGGTTCTATATCCGGCGGGCGTTCCGCATTCTGCCGCCTTATCTCGCGTTCCTGGCGGCCTATTCGATCGCGGGCCTGTGGCGCTCCGGATGGGAAGTGGCCTCTTGTCTGTTGTTCTTCCGCAACTATGTGCCCGCCTATCTCGCCTCGAACGGCACGCAGCCGCTGTGGTCGCTGGCGGTGGAGGAGCACTTTTATTTGCTGTGGCCGGCGCTGCTGGCCTGGCTGGGCGCGCGCAGGTCCAGGCCCGCGGCGCTCGGTCTGGCGTTCGCGTTTGCAATTTGGAGGATGATCGAATCGCAGTTGAGCGCTCCGTTGTTTCCGCTGGTGCCCGTGCACTTCCGCACCGATCTGCGGCTGGACGCGCTGCTGTGGGGCTGCGTCTTCGCGTTTCTGCTGAATGACGCCGCGCAGCGGGAGCGTCTGCTTAAGCAGCTGCGCTGGCCGGTTTGGATCGGGCTGGCCGCGATCCTGGCGGTGTCGATGGTTTGGTATTCCGGGCTGACCAGCGTCTGGGTGGCGGCGGTGATCCCGATGCTGCTGATCGGCACGGCCATTCATCCGGGTTGGATGGTCAGCCGCGCGCTCGATTTTGCTCCGGTTAGCTGGCTGGGAAGAATTTCGTACAGTTTGTATCTTTGGCAGGGGCTGTTCTTTCCAGCCGGCTGGGAGCATCAGGCGGGATGGTGGCGCGCGTGGCCCTGGAACCTGCCGCTGTGTTTTGGCGCGGCGACGCTTAGTTACTACTTGATCGAGAAACCGCTGATTCGCGCGGGGCGGAGATTAGCGGAGCGGTCTTCTCAGAGCCGAGCAACGCGGGAATTGTTGGAGGCGGTGTAAGCGCAAGAACTCCCGCTATGGATATACAATGGTATGGGTATATCATATGCAGGTTTCAAAGTGGGGCAATAGCTTGGCGGTCCGCCTTCCCGCCGCGGTAGTGGATGCGCTCGGTCTTAAGGAGGGCGATGAGATCGAGATCTCGATCGCCGGTAAGCGGGACTTCAAGATCGCGCGCGATCGATCGAAGGAGAAAGCTTTAGAGGCCATCCGCCGCCTGTCGCGTCCTTTCCCTCCCGGCTTCAAGTTCGATCGCGAAGAGGCCAATGAACGCTAGCCCGTTCTTCGACACGAACGTGCTGATCTACGCCTTCCGCGAGGACGATCTTCGCAGCCAGACCGCACGGAATCTGCTGGGCGAGGGCGGCGTGACCGGAGTCCAGGTGCTAAACGAATTCGTGGCGGTCGCCAGACGCAAACTCGGCTTCGATTGGCGGGAGGTTTTGGAATCGCTCGGAGCGATTCGTGTTCTGTGCCGTTCAGTGATCCCTCTCACGCTGGAGACCCATAAGCAAGCGGTGGACATCGCTCAGCGATATGGCTATCACTTTTTCGATGCCTTGGTGATCGCGGCTGCGCTTGAGGCGGGCTCAAGCACGCTTTACACCGAGGACATGCAAGACGGCCAGCGAATCGAAACTCTCAGAATCCGTAATCCGTTTTCAGGAGCTCGATAGGTCAATCCCACCGCCTCCAACGCTTGGCCTTCAAACGGATCGTTTTCGGGCGGCATTGAGTGTTTCCGCGCCACTACGACCAGACTAAGTGCGTCAAGATACACAAGATTCTCTGGCCCCTTTGAAATAACGGGACTTTGCACCCTGGTCTGTAAGTTGCAGATGTCGACTTAATCATGACCACACCGCCTTTGAAACTAACTCGTCGCGGCATGCTTCTCGCGCTGGGCGCGGTTCGGCTGGGAGCTCAGCAGCTACCCGGCGAAGGGAGCTCAGCCACGCCGCCCACCCCGGCAGGTCCGCTGGATTGGTACTGTCCGATGGACCGTGATGTACGCTCCGACAAGCCAGGAGTTTGCCCGCGCTGTGGTATGAAGCTCGCCTTCGGGATTCAGGAAGAAATTGAGTACCGCATGGACTTACGCTTCAAACCGGCGGCGTTCCGTGCCGGCCAGAAGGTGCAGCTTCACTTTCAGGTGACTGACCCGGTCACGTCCAAGACAGTGAGCCACTACGAGATCGTGCATGAGAGGTTGTTCCACATGTTCATAGTCAGCCAAGACCTGGAGTATTTCATCCACGAACATCCCGTTCCTCAACCGGATGGCACTTTTATCTACGATCAGATCTTCCCGAAGCCGGCCATGTATCGCATCCTGGGCGACTTTTATCCGACCGGCGGCACTCCGCAACTGATCGCCAAGACGGTGATTGTGCCTGGAACGCCGGGACAGGAAGTGCCGCTGATGCAGCCCCGAATGAAGCCTGAGTTGGGCGTCAGCCACTGCGAGAACATCGATGTCGAGCTAGTTACAGATCCGCCGATGCCCATCGCGGGAGTGAAGACGCTGCTGTTTTTTAAGGTCAGCCCGGCCGAAGGGCTCGAGCGGTACATCGGCGCCTGGGCGCACATGTTGGCAGCGAGCGATGACCTGATTGATCTGATTCATGATCATCCCTTTATCGCCGACGGGGGTCCGAAGATGCAGTTCAATATCATTTTTCCACGCGCGCGCACGTACAAGATGTGGGTGCAGTTCCAGCGCAACGGCGTGGTGAACACAGCGTCCTTCACCGTGCCAGTGTCGGATCTGTAGCAGGTTCGTTTCGCCGCCTCGCCTTCGAAAGCATGTTTGCCCGGAAGATCCTTCGCAAGGTATAAATGTTCTTGTTCCGGTTCTGCTCCGCTGGCGGGTTTTCAACTGCCGCGTCCAGATGAAGTTCTTATCGTCGGCCATCGGTATTTTGCTTCTCGCTATTTCGTTGTGTCCGGGCGCCGATGATTGGGAAGCGCTCGACTATATCCCGCTCGACAGTGCGGCTATCCGGTACAATGCGCGCCCGGCCAACGATCCCGCGGCGCTGCTCGATAAGAAGCTCGAAAACGGCAAAGCTCGCCTCGATTTCGATTCGAACGGCTTAGGCTATTTGCCGTCACTGCTGAATCGGCTGGGGATTGACGTCGATTCGCAAGTGCTGGTGTTCTCAAGAACGAGCATTCAGCGCTCCCACATTTCCCCCTCGACCCCGCGCGCAATTTATTTTAGCGACGACGTAGCCGTGGGCTACGTGCAGGGCGGCGAGGTGATTGAGCTGAGCGGCGTCGATCCTCAACAGGGCGTCTTTATGTACACCTTGGATAACTTGAAAGCGGGCGCGCCGAGAATCGGCCGTGAGGATGACTGTCTGCGTTGCCATCAGGGCCAAGCGACTCTCGCGGTCCCCGGCCTCATGGTGAGCTCGGTCCATCCCGCAAATGAGGGGGCGGGAGAAGGACACGGCACCGCTTACATCACCGACCATCGGACTGCGTTCAAGGATCGCTGGGGCGGCTGGTACGTTACGGGCACGGCGGGGTCTCAAGCTCACCTGGGAAATAACCCGGGATTGGCCGACCCCCTCAATCCAACCAGCGCGGCGGGCGAACGCGCGCAAAATGTGAAGAGCCTGGAGAGCTTCTTCGATACCTCCAAATATCTCGCCCCGACGAGCGACGTCGTTGCGCTGATGACGCTGGAACACCAGGTTCGCATGACAAATTTGATAACGCGAATAGGATGGGACGCACGCATGGCCCTCGGGAAAGGAATGACGCCGCACGCGGTTCTGAAGCGCATGGAGCCGGAATTAGAGGGAATGATCGCGTATATGCTGTTCGTGGATGAACCGCCGCTGGATGGAATAGCAGCCAGCGGGTCGGCGTTTGCTAAGACATTTTCGAAGCGCGGCCCGCGCGACGGGCAAGGACGATCGCTGCGTGACTTCGATTTGCGAACGCGCTTATTCCGCTACCCGCTCTCGTACATGATCTATAGCAAGGCTTTCGATGGCTTGCCCGCGATCGTACTCCAACAGATCTACCGGCGCCTCTTTGATATCTTGACGAGCAAGGATCAGGATGCAAAATTCGCCCGGATTTCTCGGGATGACGGAGCCGCAATCTTAGCGATATTGAAAGCGACGAAGCCGAACCTGCCGCCTTACTGGCATTCCGCGCAACTTCGCGGCCGGGGCTGATGGCGCTCGGGTAAGCGGCCCTACCTCCCCGCCCCCGTGCGGCGCGGCATTTTCCGTTCGCCGTTCACAACGGGCGGGAAGTCCTTCACTTCGTCATACACCTCGGTGATGAATCTGTCTTTGCTCTGCTTCGTGTCGCCCAGCGTGGTCGCGTCATAGGGTGCAGTCAGGTTCGCGGCCAGAACCTCATCCAGTGACTTGCCCTCGTCGCGGAGCTTCTGCACCTTTGCCAGAATGTCGACCAGCATGGCGCGGTAGCCCAGCAGATCCTTCTTCTTGACCAGCGTTCCGTGACCGGGGATGAGCGTTGTATCGGGGCCCGCAAGCTTCTCAATTAGGTCAACGGCCTGGAGCATGCCCTGGATGGAACCGCCGTTCGCCTGATCGGCAAACGGATAGCCGAAGTTGCGATAAAAATCCTCGATGTAGATAACGTTCGCCTTGTTGAAACGCACGATGGTGTCGCCCGCGGTGTGGGACGGCATCATCGGTATGAAGTCCACCGTTTCGCCGTTCAGATGGATCGTGACGGCAGGAGCGCCGGGTGAACCGTACCGATACGTAGCCGTCGGAACACCGGCGGGATCGACGACGCGGCCGTTGCCCCCGCCCGGCGGGCTTACCATTTCATCGCGAAGATTTTCCTGCGAGAAGATCACCGCACCCTGTTTCGCGAAGAATGCATTACCGCCGGTGTGGTCAGGGTGAATATGAGAATTGACCACGATCTTAATGGGAGCGCTGGTGAATGTCCGGATCGTGTCGAGCGTCTTGGACGCCAGTTGCGGATCCTCGGTATCCACCATCAGCACGCCGTCAGGGCCGAAGAGCACCGCGACCCTGCCACCCGCGCCATCGGGATGCGTCGGGTCAAGACCCGCCGAACCGTGCGACCGAATAGAGATTCGGCGCGAGCTTCTCGGTAACCAGCATCTCGATCTTGTCCCAGGGCGTTTGGTACCCCTGAGGAAACTGGTAACGGCCCTTTTCCCGGTGGGACGACCGTGATCGGATAACCCGGTTCCTGCGCCCATGCGCCGGCGAGAAACAGCCGTCAATGTGAGAAGCAACGCTACTCCATTTTTCATAGCCTTGATCCTTCCGTGCCTGAGCTTCGATATTACCCCACCGGATCATCGCCGTTTAGAAGCTGCCCAAGAGAAAGTCTCGTGCGCTTGCGAGCACTCGCGCTCGTGCCGTTTCATCCGGTAGTATTCGGGCAAGTGCAACTGCCCCGATCATGGTTGAAAAGATTGCAAAGAATGCGCGCTCTTTGTCGGCCGCGCGCCGGCCCGGCATCCACGGCAGCATTCGATTCTTGTATTTGATCAGTTCCCCCAGGATCGGACCTTTCATCGACTTGCCGGCCCGCGCGAGCTCTGGCCCAAGCGCAGCCACCGGGCACCCGGACTCGGCGTGATCGCAATGTTCCGGGCTCAGGTAGGCCCTCACGATCGCCTTCCACGCCGTCCCAGGTTTCGACCGCTCGGCGGCGTGATCCAGGCGGGCGGCTATTTCTTCGAACGCATCGCTCAACGACTTAAGAAGCAGCTCGTCCTTGCTGGCGAAATGCTTGTAAAAGCCACCGTGCGTCAGGCCGGCATCCCGCATCACGGCTGAAACCGCGGCGCCGGTGATACCTTCGGCGCGAACACGCCGCGCGGCGTCTTTGACGATCTTCTGATGGACTTCGGCTTTATGTTCGGGCTGGTAACGCATGGCTGATTATAGGATGCCGGCGATCATCTTGCGATACAAAGAGGCGGCTTAAGCGGGCCTCTAGAAAAACATCCGCATCTATGAGAGGATGTACGTCATCCTATACGCAGGAGGCCCAATGCCGCAAGAAACTCTTTTCCGGCTGCATCTCGTTCTAGGCTACGTCGCGTGGCTGCTTTGCTTCGGCGCGTACATCCTGCCAAGACTCAGGTCCATGGACCGGCTGGCAGCCCAGCGCGCCATCGCTACTCTGCACAGCTTTCGCTTCTTCGGGCTGGTCTTTATCCTCCCCGGCGTAGTGGGCCCGCATTTGCCCACTGGCTTTGCCACCTTCGCCGCCTATGGCGACTTCGCTGCCGGAGTGCTGGCGATGCTGGCGCTGCTCACGGTGAGAGCGCGTCCGCTTTTTTGGGTTTTTGTTTTCGCCTTCAATATAGTCGGGGCGAGCGATATCCTCATCGACTATTACCATGCCATCCAGGCCGGTCTTCCTACGATGCCTGGGGAATTGGGCGCCGCATATGCGATCCCGATCATCTACGTGCCTCTGCTGATGATCACGCACGTTGTCGCACTGTATTGGCTGGTGCGGCCGCGATCCAAGGCGGATCGGGTCGTCGCCGCAGATGCAGCGGCAGCGTAAGATTGATTCGGAGCGGTTGTACGAGGTGAACCGATCGCTTCCACTGGGGGAACATGTCAAAGACCATTGTCGTGGTGGGCTACGGGCCGGGAATTTCGAACTCCGTCGCCGAGAAGTTCGGAGCGGCGGGATTCTCTGTCGCGCTGGTCGCTCGGAATAAGGACCGTCTTGACTCGGGCGTCGCCGCGCTGAAGGCGAAAGGAATCGCCTCGGCCGCTTTCCAAGCCGACGCGGGAGATCCAGCCGCCATCCGTGCGGCCATCGAAAAGGCGCGCGCCCAGCTCGGCCCCATTACCGTTCTCCATTGGAACGCCTTCGGCGGCCGCGAGGCAGGAGATCTAGTGACGTCCGACCTGGCCAATGTACGCGGCGTCTTCGACGTAGCCATCCTCGGGCTCCTGGGCGCAGTGCAGGAAATTCTTCCCGATCTAAGGAACACGAAAGAAGGCGCGGTTCTGATCACAAACGGCGCTTTCGGAGAATTGACGCAGCAAATGGACGAATACGCCATCACCCTCAAGAGCATGGGCGTCGCGCTCGCGAATGGCGCGAAGCATAAGCTGGTCGGCTTGCTGGCGCAGCGGTTGAAGGGGGATGGAATCTATATCGGCGAGGTCATGGTTGCCGGCACCATCAAGGGCACGCCATGGAGTAACGGAGATTCGATCGATCCCGCCACGGTTGCAGATAAGTTCTGGGAGCTTTACCAAACTCGCGGTGAGGTACGGGCCCGAGTTTCCTGATTTGGGACGCTGCTGGTGGTGGAGGCGGTCGGGAGTCGAACCCGCGTCCGAGAAAGCCCGAGGTCGACGGTATCTAATTGGTCGCCTGCCTTTTGCCGATAGCAAGAGAATGGAAGTGTTCGTGGCCCGGCAGCCAGTCTTCGATCGTTCGCGCCAGGTTTTCGGTTACGAATTGCTGTACCGCTCCGATGACCTCCTCAACGAGTTCGACAGGACCGATTCCGGGTCGGCCACCACGCAAGTGATCGCCAACAGTCTCCTTGCAATAGGTTTGGAAAGTATCGTCTGCGGCAAGAAAGCCTTCTTGGATTTTGACCACGGACTCTTGCAGAGCGGATTGCACTCGATCCTCCCCATGGAAACGATGGTGATTGAGATTGTCGAGTCCGCCGACCCCTCCGATGAGTTGCTCAGCGCTTGCCGGGACCTCCATCAATTGGGCTACACGCTTGCGCTGGATCACTTTGTGGGGCACCCTCGCTTTGAGCCGCTCACTCCGTTCGTTCGTCTGATCAAGGTCGACATGCCGCGCACCGAGAGGCCGGAGCAGGAGCGCTTGCTCAGAACCTATCAACCGCGGGGTATCGCAATGCTGGCCCAAAGCGTGGAGACCCACGAGGAATTCGAATGGGCCGAGCGTGCCGGCTATGACTATTTTCAAGGCTCCTTTTTCGCGCGCCCGGCCCTGGTACGCTCACACCAGATCCCGGCGGCCAAAATCAACTGCTTGCGCCTGCTTCGCGAGACGCAGCAGGCGGAACTGGATTTCAACCGTTTGGAAACCATAGTCTCCGAAGATGTGTCTTTTAGCTACAAATTGCTGTGCTACGTAAACTCGGCGCTATTTTCCCCTCGTGAAGAGATTCGTTCCATCCGACAGTCGCTCAAGCGGCTTGGCGAAGAGGCCATCCGGCATTGGGCCGCGCTCGCGGCTCTGCCTGCAATGGCGAAAGACAAGCCGGGCGAATTGGTCACTCATTCCCTGGTGCGGGCGCACTTCTGCGAACGTTTGGCGACGTTGGCCGGCATGCAGGATAAAAACCTCGGCTTCCTGATGGGTTTGTTCTCGCTGCTCGACGCGCTGCTGGACGTTCCGCTCGACGAAGGGCTGCGTCACGCCGGAGTTGGGCCTGCCATCCGCGGAGCTTTGCTCGGAACCACGGGAGAAGATGACGCACTGCGGAATATCTACTTGCTGGTATGTCATTACGACTCCGGCGATTGGAAAGCCGTGTCCCAGTTTGCCCGGCGGCTCGGCATTCAGGGATCTTCGATCGCCGAAGCCTACTCCGAATCGACGCTATGGGCGCAACAGGCCCTCCACGCAACCAGCCGGAAGTCCGATTCGCGACGCAATGTTCGTCACCCTGTCCAGGGAAACTTACATCTCTTGTGGGAAGACGAGGCGGGACACGAGAGAGTTTCGGGCGCCCAGCTCGTGAATGTCTCGGCGAATGGGATGCAACTGCGACTGACGGACAAAATCCCGGTGCATACCACCGTCTCTTGCAATGCGCCGAAGCTGGGCGTCTCCGGGAGAGGCTCGGTTCGCTATTGCAATCCGAGCAAGGGGAAATACCTGGTTGGCCTGGAGTTCAGCAATGGCACAGGCTGGCGGGGGCCTGCCTAGGAACTCAGTAGCGGCAAATGAACCTGCCCGCCGAGCGTAGCCGGATGTGTGGACCTAAGGTTTGTACACTACGCAGCTTGGGTGCCTTATTGACGATAAGCGTAGGTAAGGAATAGGTAGGGATAGGTGATGTTTCCAGAAGCCGAAGCGCCCAGTCCGGCACACGTCGGCGATTCCCAGGAGATCGCGCTGGCTTGCTACCTCAGCGCCATGCTGGGGATGGCAAAGTCGATGCGTACAGTCGCCTCGCGTGCCGGCCTCATCTATGGCCACGGGCTGACGAGGTTGCCGCGCAGGTTGGGCTTCAATGCAACGCCCGAGGCGCTCGAAGAAAGCCGGCAAGTCCTGGAAGCGGAGCTGGCCGAATACACCGAAGCCACCAGCGCCTGGCTGGATGCAGGTTGCAATCTTGCCAGGGAGTTCGTGGCTGCCATCGCGGCGATCGATCAGTGCGACGACGAGAGCCAGAATCAGCATACTGCGACGCTTGACGAGTTGGCGGAGCAGATGGCGGTCTCCGCCGAGGTGGATACGGGTTCCGACGTCCGGTCAGCGCTGAAGCGGTACGCCATGGATCTCCGCTCCTGCTTGCGGCGCCAACAGCGGGAGAGCCGATCTTCTGTGAAGGACCTGCGGCGTCGCGCGGAACAGCTAGCGGAGTGGCTGGCCCGGGCCGATCCATCGCACAGCACTGACCTGGTCACCGGCTTACCGAACCGTTCTGAAACCGAGCGGCAACTCGAAGCTCTCTGGCACACCGACAAACCTGTTTCGGTTTTCGTATTCGAGTGGAAAGAGGCGGATCCGTCGACCATCGGCTGCGCCGCGGATGCGATCGCCAAGCAGATCGCGGATCGCCTGGCGGAATTGGTGCGCCCTCTGGATGTCGTGGGCCGCTGGGGCCCAAATCAATTCGCTGTTATATTCGAGTGCTCCGCCGGGAAGGCCATGGAGCGAGCGGGCAGCATAGCGGACTGGCTATCTGACCGTTATTCCGCAGAGGTCAATGGCGCTGTTGCGGCCATCCATGTTCGTGTGACTGTGTCGGCGCTTGAGCGGCTCCACGATGAGACGCTCGCGCAACTCATCCAAAGGATCGAGCAGCTTCGGCCGGCAGAAATCGCCGCGAGTTGTAACCCCTAGGACCAAACGGCCCATTAACCGGTTCGGCGGAAGTAGCCGCGCGCGAGCTCCGGCTTCAATTCCAAAGCCTGGACCCAACAGGCCCGCGCCTCTTCCTTTTTGCCCAGTGATTCCAGGGCGTGCCCCAGGTTCAATTTGGCCTCCGCAAAATCCGGCCGCGCATCCAGGGCCAGGCGGTAGAACCCGGTCGCCTCTTCCAGCTTGTTGAGTTGCTGCGATAACAGCCCAGTATTGTAGAGGACCTCCGACGTGGCGACACCAGCGTCAATCAAGCGGCGGTGGTACTGCAATCCGTTCTCGCGATCGTCGCGCTTGAGCGCGATCGCAGCCAGGCCTTTCAGTGCTTCCACCGAGTCCGGATGACGCGACAACAGTTTGCGAAGAACGGCATCCGCTTGGTCGTAATGGCCGGCGCTCGTATGCGCCATGCTTAGGTTGATTTCAGCTTCGGGCCAATCCGGCTGTTTTTCGAGACAAGCTTCAAAGGCTGCGATGCTTCCAGCGTCGTTGCCGCGCTGTAGCTGCAGGTAGCCCAGGCGGAACCAAGCGTTCTCGAGGGCTGGATTTTTCTCCACCAGTTTTGCGTACAGGCCTTCCGCTTCCTCCAGTTGTCCCTGGCGCTCCGCCATCCAAGCCACTTGAAAGCGCAGGTCGTCCCGGTCGGGTGCAATCTGAATGGCTCGCTCAAAGCACGCGCGCGCCTGGTTCAGGTCTTCGAGTTCCTGGAAGGCCACGCCGAGATTCAGGTGCGCGTAGACCGCTTCTTCGCGTATATCGCGCGCCCGCTGGTAGGCCTGGATGGCTTCCTCCAGGCGTCCTAGCCGTTGAAAAGCGACGCCCAGGTTGAACCAGTGGTCATAGACAGAAGGCGCCAGTTCGGTAAGCCGCGAGGCGTGCTGCGCCGCAGCCTTGAAGTCATCGCGTGCGAACGCCGAAACGGTCAGACCCTCCAGCGCGGCGGCCGCATCCGGATGAACCGCCAGCAAGCGCTCGGCATAGGTCTTGACCATTTCGTAATCCTTGCGCTGCAAGGATAGGCTGATCATATTGATCAGCGACTCTTCCGCCTTGGGATTTCGATCGAGAATCCGCTGATACAGTGTCGCGGCTTCATCGAATTCCCAACCCATTTGCAACGCCACCGCTTTGCCGAATATCGCGGCCTCACTATCAGCAGCGCGGGCCAACGCAGCATCGAAGGCCTCGCGTGCTTCCTGAGGCCGGTTGAGACGCAACAGACCGGCGCCGATCGCGAGCTGCATCTCCAGCGCGTCAGCGCCCAACGCCAGCGCCTGCCGGAAGTTCTCCACGGCCTCCGCATAGCGGCCCAAATTCTGGAAGCAGAGACCAAGACTCGAGCGAACGTCCGAATCCTTCGGGCAGAGGGCGGCGAAGCGCTCGTAGCTGGCGGCAGCCTCGTTGTAACGTTGAAGCTCGAACTGCAGGTGCGCGCGGGCAGCGGTGATCTCAGTCAAGCTGCTTTCGTCGGCGCCGGCTTCCGCGCCATCGAGAGCTTCGAGCGCCTGTTCCCGGTCACCCTGAATATACAGAGAGACGGAACGCGCGAGATTGTGCAACGAGGGATCCGGCTGGAAGGCGGGCTGGCTGGCCTTCGAGGGTTGAGCGCCAGCGGCCGTCTTGTGACCTGTCTTCACTTTTTGCTCCATCAGTACACCTCGCATCCCTGAACCTTGTGCGAATCACCTGACCATCAATGCTCTAACTGGACTTATTCAGCCGTTTGATCGGCCTTATAAGGCGTTCTCTTTAGGGTTGCCGAGTCGTTTTAAGGCGCAGATTGAGATGGCTCTTAGTGAGGGAAGACTTCAACGCCGTCGTTCGCCGGTGAGCGGGCAGGCGTCCGAGCGGGTTCACCTTTAGGCCCAAGCGCTTCTGCAGCAGAGAGGAGGGAGCGTGTCAGGCCCTGATGATGCTCCAATCCGCTGGGGCCCGCTCCTGGCGGCAAGACCGCCATGGACCAAGCTAGCGGCTTGAGAACTGAAAAGGGCTGTACGCCAAGAATCTGGACTGAAGGAATCGCGTGCCGCCAGACTCTGTGGCTGCATGGCGCCAGACCCATCGGCGAAGCATGCCGCCGGGCTGAAAACCAGGGCAACACTGGGCTGCGCTCTCCGCGAAGTTCCCACGCCATCCGAGTGGTGCGTTGGGGCGCGTCGATGCTGGTAAGCTTCAGGGTGTCCTCTGGGGTGACCTCTAAGGACGGCCCTAAACTCGCGATGCCAGGCCCCGGCTCGAAAGGCGCTGAAGCCAGCGGTAGCACGGTCATCGAAGCCGGCTGTAGGCGTACCCCGGCGATACAAGGCGGATGCGTTCCCTGGCTGCCCGGACGAATCGGTTGGATGGCTGGCAGCAGGAGCGAGACTTGCGTGGGCGCCACAGGCGACCAAACGGCCGCGTCTGGCTGCGGCAGCGACGGTGTGAGCCAGTATCCCCGCCAGCTTGGGGACGACGATCGAGGCGCGTGGGTGCGGCCTTGATTCGCACTCACTCCGATCGGTGCGGGCCCGCCCAGATTCGAAAAATTCCAAGCCGGAACTGAGATTGACAGTGACTGCGGCCAGGTAGCAAGGGACAGCGGGCTGGGACTTGACGGGGGCAAGTACGCCGCGCTTAAGCCGCGCCGCTGTTCGCTGACCGCGGCTGGCGGCCGACTTGCTTCGCGCTTTAACGGTCGCGTATTAAGCCACAACGGCATGGCAGGCGCGGCAATCGACGATGGCCTGAACAAAAGCAGGAATGGAAGGGGGCTTGTAACTGGCGCGGCAGTCTCGAGCGCCGGCGGAAAGTTCGCGGCGCTCGAACAGCCAAGAAGGACGGTATGCGCGGCGAGGTTTAACCCGACTGGCGCCGGCGGCAGGACGGTGGTGACTCGCGGAAGCTGACTGGCAATAACAATCTGTAGCCACGCGGAGTTTACGTCGCTGGACGGAGGCTCACAGTGTAAAGGGGTCGTGGATTCTGGGGCTACGGGGCTGGCGACCATTGCGGCTGAGGCAATCGACGATGGCCTGAACAAAAGCAGTAATGGAGGGGCGCTGCCGGTGGGCGCGGCCGTCTCGATAGCCGGTGGCAAGCTCGTAGCGCTTGAACATCCAAGAGGCGCCGCATCCGTGGCGCGGCTTAACCCGATTGGCGCTGGCGGCAGGACGGCAGTTCGCGGAAGCTGACCGGCAATTTCAACCTGCAGCCACGCGGAATTCACGTCGCTGGAGGAAGGCTCACAGCGCAAAGGAGCCCCGGATTTTATCGCTTGCGGGCTGGACGCTGCGCCCAGCGCGAATACGTTGGAGGTAGACGGCGACGTCTGGTTGCCTAGGGTGGCGCTAAGGGTTGTGGCTGCTGGTAGATGTGCGGCTTGCGCGACGAGGAGCTGCTTCGATGGCATGGGGAAGCCCGGCGACGTCGCGAAGAACGGGACTCTGGGCCACGCCCGCATATTCTCGCGCCTGACGGACGGAACCATTCGGGCCACATCTCTTCGGGGGCGCAATATGCCAGCTAGCGGCGGCAATGCAGGTCCGAGCCCTCGGTGACATTCCCACGAGGAATCGCAAGCGAGGGCGTGGGGTATTAAGCTCGATACTTCCGATGCAGGTCGATAATCAGCTTGCCAGGAAGGCAGTTGAGGGTGCCGCAAAGGGGTTTGGATCGCATCGCCCAGAGGAATCCGTAGCGGGCCTGCGCTCGGACGTGGCTCAACCATTGGGAATCGGATGAAATCCGATTCTCGCGGGTCAGGTGCCGGCGTTGACGAAGCGAAGACGCCGGCTTGCGCGGGCGAAGTTTCCGGAGCCACCTGGCTCGCTTCAGGCTCGGTCACCGACTTAGCTTGAGGCCGAACAGGCTTCGCAGGTTCCGGCTTGACTTCGGGCCGCTCCGCGTCAAGGCGTTTTGGCGCGAACTCGGTGAAGGAGGACCGGAGCCGCTCGATGACTTCGTTGGCTGATCCGTGGAGGTACAGGTCCCGATGCTCGTCAGAGCAAAAAGGCTGCCCTTTCAACTGCTTGGCGATGCCTACGCGCTTATTACAATATTGGCAACGCATTTGTCGGCTATCCGCCCACTTTATATACGGCAGAATAAGGCCCGGCCAGCAGGGGTAAGCCGCCCTAAACCCGTCAGTGGCAGTTCCCAAAACGGAGGAGCGCGAGGATCCTCCGAGGAGCCGAGACGAGCTGCCAGTGGCCAAAAGCCTGAGGTTCACCGATTCCGCCAAAACCAAGGGTTGCATCGCGCAGCGCGGGTAGTCCGCTAAATCTGTGTGGGCCGCTCGGGAGTCTTGAGTCGAATCACGACCGTTTGGAACCCGTAATCGCTTTGTAGCGAAGCTAGATTCTTCCTCGAAAGAGAAAGCCCCCACTCGAAACAGCGCTTTCCTTTCCATGTGTAGTAACATTTTCGGAAGATCGGATTTGGTCCACCGGGGAGGACTGACTGTACGAGAAATAGAGTGGGAGGTTCACGGTCATCAAACTTGACAAGCGCTAGCAAGAGGGACGGATGAAGCTGTTCAAGGTATGCATAAGCTGTGCCAGGACGATAAGATTTGACCTGAATATCGTAGTGGTTTCCTGCTGGAGTCCGCATCACGAAATCAATACCATGATCGTCAACCTCGGAGGTAAAGATGTCACATCCGAGAAGCACGAATTCCATCTTGGTGAGATATTCGGCGTACTTCCCGAGCTGGAGTTTATTGAGGCGGCTCCATGTATAACGCTCAGGCGACACGCGGAAAGTATAACACTATGCTAAGGGTCAAGCTGCCTCCAGTAGCTCACGTACGCTCCAAACGTGATCGGCGATTCCAGCGGCCATCGCGGGCGTTATCCTCAGGGATTTGTGCACGCGGCAGAAATTGTAAAAAGCGAACCAGCACGCGACAGCGGCCCAGTGGTTCTCCCATTTCTTAGAAAAAGCATTCGTGAGGCGGGTGAAGCGAAACAGATCAAAGACCGCCAGACCAGGTTGGCGAAACTTGCCGTCGAGACTTGGCCGATTCTTTAGACATACGGCCCACACAGATTTAGCGGACTACCGCAGCGCGGGCTCGGGGTTTTGGCGTACAATTAGTGGTAGTGTTCACTGGGGGGTGAAAGGAGAAGGTCAATGTTTGATCAACGCATGTCTTGGTCGCATATCGCGCGATTACTGGGTTTGAGCGTTACGGGCGCGGCCGTTTTGCTGGCGGGAACGCCTTCCGACAAACAACAGGTCACGTTTTCTAAGGACGTCGCTCCAATCCTGCAGTCCAAATGTCAGGACTGCCATCAACCGAACTCGATTGCGCCCATGTCGCTCATCAGCTATCAGGAGACGCGCCCTTGGGCGAAGTCGATCCGCGAGCGTGTGGTGACGCGGCAGATGCCACCCTGGCACATCGACCGGAGCGTGGGCATCCAGAAATTCAAGAACGACATGTCGTTGACCGATGCGCAGGTGAATACCATCGTGCGCTGGGTGGATGAAGGCTCTCCGCAAGGCGATCCCAAGGACCTTCCGCCCGCCAAGCCGCTCACCGCCGACAACGGCTGGCGCGCTGAAAAAGACGGGTTCGGTCCTCCGGACCTGGTGGTGAAGTCGAGCGAGTACACCATGCCGGCCCGGCACCAGGACGTTTGGTATCGGCCCATGAGCGACATCCCGCTCAACGAGCCGCGCTGGGTGAAGATGGTGGAGATCCGGCCCACCAATATGGCGGGACGGAAGATCCTGCACCACTCCATCGCTTACCTGGTTTTGAACAACGATCCGGACGCGGTTCCCACCGGCATCGCGCAGCCCGGCTTCGGTGACGATCCCCAGGATCGCACCAACCGCAGGCCGCAGTTGATGGAATGGGCCATCGGCAAAAGCTACGATCTGTATCGCCCCGGCACCGGCAAGCTGCTGGTTCCCGGCGAGAAGATCTCCTGGGATCAGCACATCCATGCCGCCGGCGAAGAAATCACCGCCGGATCGGAAATCGGAATCTGGTTTTATCCCAAAGGCCAGGAACCGAAGAAGCGCAGCTATCTGATCGGATTCAGCGGCATCGACCGCGCTAAGAGCCTGGACATTCCGCCCAACACGGTGGCTATGACCGAAGGCTTCACGGTGCTGAAGCAGGCCGCGCTGCTCGAGAACTTCCAGCCGCATTTCCACCTGCGCGGCAAGGCCATGGAGCTCGAAGCCATTCTCCCGGACGGAACCCGGCAAGTGGTCAGCTATGTCGACAAGTTCAACTTCAACTGGATGACCAACTACATCTACGCCGACGATGCCGCTCCGGTGTTCCCCAAGGGCACGGTGATCCATGTCACCGCGTGGCATGACAACACGCGGGCCAACAAGAACAATCCGGATCCGGATCAGTGGGTCGGCTATGGCGACCGCACAGTGGACGAGATGGCTCACGCCTGGGTGAACGTCGAGTTCCTGGATGACGCCGAATACGCGGCGATAGTCTCCGAGCGCAAGGCCGCCGCTCCCGGCAAAACAGTCGCCGAGAAGTAACACGTGGTCGCATTCAAACCGTGCGCGCTCGCTTTGAGCGCGCTAGGGATCATCACGGGCAGTATTCTGTTGGCGCAGGAAGTGACGCTGGAGCCCGCCAAGCGGTTCGGCACCAGCGTCACAGGCGCGACCGAAGGCTGGTTCGACAACGCCGACGGAACCCATACTTTTCTGGTCGGATACATGAATCGCAATCGAAGCCAGGAAGTGGATATTCCGATCGGCCCGGACAATCAAATCGAGCCGGGCGGCCCGGACATGGGACAGCCCACACATTTTCTCCCCGGCCGGCAGTGGGGAGTCTTCACCATCACCGTGCCGAAAGAGTTTAGCGTCGATCAGAAATTCACATGGACGCTGACCATCAACGGCCAGATCACCAGCATTC
The DNA here is from genome assembly GCA_963786745.1 of Terriglobia bacterium. GTDB lineage: Bacteria > Acidobacteriota > Terriglobia > Bryobacterales > Bryobacteraceae > Palsa-89. The sequence continues at coordinate 541,173 of CAWBAE010000003.1, forward strand.
CGCTGCACCTGCTGCCGGATTACAACATCAGCCCGTTCGTGGATGCGTCCAATAATACGCCTCCAATATTGCGCCTGGAAGAACACGGCCGCACCACGCAGGGTCCGCTGGCCGATCTTTCGAAGGCCATTTCGCGTACCGCGAGCGTGGGAATCCCGCTTCCGCTGAAAGTTTGGATCACGGATGACGCGGTGTATACCAGCGGGACGGGCGCGCCGCCCCGGGCGGGACGCGCGCCGGTGACCATGGTTTGGGCCAAGTATCGCGGCACTGGAAAGGTCACATTCGAAAAAGCCAACCCGGAAGTCAAGAAAGTGGCCACCTCGGAATCGGGCTTCAGCGGAGAAGCCGAGACCACGGTGAAGTTCAGCGATCCGGGCGATTACGTGCTGGAAGTCACCATCAACGACTATTCAGGCGTCGGCGGCGGGGGATTCCAGTGCTGCTGGACCACAGCCATGGTCAAGGTTTCGGTTAGCCAGTAACCCGGCGCGGGCCTGTTTTTTTCCGATCCAAGTCCGGCTCTAGAGGCAACCACTGCCTGCCCATTAGTTGTCCTCCGGGAAAATTATGCGACCAACGCGGCGAAATCACGGGCAGACACTATCTGCGTGGCTTTGTGGTTGCCAAGCGCCAGCAGCCCGCTCTTGTCGCCTGTAACCAGATAATCGGCCTCGCCGGCTTCGGACAGGGAGAGAAGGAAATCATCCATGGGATCGGGTGAGCGCTTCACGCGCGGCAGCGGATCGATGTCCTCGGCAAGCTTCTTGACCTGGTTAACCAGGCGGCCCGCCTTGTGTGGTTTGACGAGTTCCGCTACGCGTGGCTTTTCGAGCGTGGCCCGTAGCTCGTTGACATGCGCATCGCAGGTCAGGAGCGTAAATTTTCCGTCCAACCAGGCGTCGATAATAGCGGCGGGCTTGCCGGCCGGGGCGATCAGGGCGGACACGATGATGTTGGTATCAAGGACCACCCGCATCAGCCCTTCTTGGCTTTCCCTTTGGCGCGGCGCTCCGCCCGGACCCCCCTGACGGCTTCGTCGACGATGCGTTGGATCTCATCGGGGTCGGCATCGGCGTTGCGCGCCCTGATGTCCTGAATGGTGCACTGAAGCACGCGCCGGCGGACCGCTTCCTCGATGAACTTCGAGAGATCGCCCTTTTTCATGCCATGGGCGCCCAGGAACGTGCGTAGGGTCAGATCGGTGTCCTTGGAGACCTTGAGGCTCCAGCGGACGGCTTCTTCTTCCATTGTTAACCACCTATGTGCTCCAATTGATAAACGCTCAAGCGTCTATACGCCTATTATGATGCCAAAGTTCGATTGGAGCCGTGAATTCGAGCTCCAGCTATTTTGGCCGCTGCAGCGTGATGTTGTTGAGCTGGTTGGCGCTTTCAATCGCTTGGGTTCCCGGAGGCAGGCCGTTCTCTTTCAGAAGATACGCCACGATGTCGATCACGTCCTTTTCCGGGAGACTGCCCGGGTCGTCCGAAGGCATGGTGCTGATGATGCGCCGATACAGCAAGCGAGCCTTCTGCTGATCCCATTCCTGCCAGAACGGGTCACCCTTCAGCGCGGGAGCGTGTTCTCTGCCCGCGAGATCTTCCCCGTGGCAACTACTGCACGCCCGGCGATAGATGGTCTGGCCGCTCTTCGCTTGTGGCTCGGAGTATATGCCTGCCTGCTGGGCGAAAGCGCACGCCACCACGCATATGGAAAGAGCTGCTGCCGGCGCGATACGCCGCATCATTCCGGAAGCCCTAAAGCAATCCAACCCGCTCCATAGCCTTTTCCTCCGACCGGCACCACGATGATTTGCTTGCCCCCTGCCATGTATGTCATCGGACCACCGGTGGTGCCGACCGGCAGATCCATTTGCCAGATCAGCTGTCCGGTTGCCTTATCGTATGCGCGGAACTTCGCCGGCCCGCCAATTCCCGCGTGTCCATATAGCGCATTGCTGGCGTCACCCAGGAACAGAAGCGTCTTGGTGAGCAGAGCCACCGGCCGTCCGATATTGCCGAGCGGCGGAAGATTGAGATCCTTCAACAGGGGATGATTCCGTGGGCCGTCGCCGTTCGGAACCATCCATACTTTCGTGCCCTTATTGAGGTCGAGCGCGGTGATCCGGCCGTAAGGAGGCTTCATCAGCGGGAGTCCGTTCACACGGAATCCGCCGGACTCATCGTAATCGTAATCCTCCGGCTCGCCGGGCAGCAGCTTCCGCCGCGGCCGATTGCTTTCCGCCCGTGGCGGCGCGCCATCAAACGGGATCCAATAATCGATGGTCGCCTTCGGATCGGTAGCCTTGGCCAAACCGTAAGCGGTGGCCTGCGTCATCGAAACCGCGTAATACATACCCGTTTCAGGGTCGAAGGCGCCGGTGTTCCAGTTGCCCGCGCCCCATGCGCTCGGCAACGCCAGCGTGCCTTTTTTTGCATCCGGACCAGTGATCATGAGCGAGGGAGGCGTGAAGAGTGGCCCCAACTTGTAGTGGCTGGCGATCTCGAGAGCCTTCTGATGCAGCTCAGGCGTGAAATCGATGAGGTCATCTTCAGTGAAGCCCTGCCGATCGAAGGCCGGCGGCTTGGTGGGGAATGGCTGAGTTGGCCAGGTTTCCTCACCCGGCGTATCGGATTGGGGCACGGGCCGCTCCTCGATCGGCCACACCGGCTTGCCAGTGGCGCGATCGAACACATACAGGAATCCGGTTTTATTGGAGGCGATCACCGCTTTGATGCGCTTTCCGTTCACGTTGATTTCGCCAAGAACGGGCGGCGTGGCAGAATCATAATCCCAAAGGTCGTGGTGCACCATCTGGAAGTACCACACCAGTTTCCCGGTCTTGGCGTTCAGGACCACCAGCGAATCGGAATACAGATTCTTGCCGGGGCGATGACCGCCGTAGTAGGAAACTGTCGGGGCGCTTAGCGGGATGTACACGTAGCCCAGTTGTTCGTCGGCTGTCAGAGAGGCCCAGGCGGCCATATTGCCGACGTACTCCGCCGAGCCTTTGCCCCAAGTGTCGTATCCGGGTTCGCCTTTGTGAGGTAAAACGTGGAAGGTCCAAAGAAGCTGGCCGGTGTGGATGTCGTAGCCGCGGATATCCTCCGGCTTTGCGTGGGCCTCGAATCCGTCGTCGCCGTAGCCTTCGCCGGATTTGCCGCCGCCGTTGCCGCCCACAACAATCACGTCGTTGACCACGAACGGGCCGGGATAGCCGAAGTATCCAGCCTCGTCGGGAGTGTGCCGGTTCAGTGAGACTCTGCCGTTCTCGCCGAAGTCGCGACAGGGTTTGCCCGTCTTGGCATCCAGGGCATACAGGTAATCGCGGCGAATGGAAATGAGACGTTCGTCGGTGTCCTTGCGCCAGTACGCGACGCCTCGCGTGCTTTGCCCGGCTGCTTCTTTTAGGGTCGGCTCCACGGGTTGCTGTACCCATCGGGTTTGGCCGGTGGCGGCATCGAATGCCTCGATCAGGCCCACGCCGTTCGGCGCGTAGAGCATACCGTTAATAATGATGGGCGTTCCGCGGAAGTAGTTGGACGGGCTCAAATCCGGGAATTTGTCCAGGATGAGCGGATCAACCGCCGGGCGGCGCCAGATCACGCGTAGATTTTTGACGTTGTCGCGATTGATCTGAGCGAGCGGAGAATAGCGGGTGAATCCCTTGTCGCCGCCATAGCTCGGCCAATCGCCGCTCGCCGGTTTCGGCTGGGCGCTTGCGATTGCGGTCAGGAATGCCAGGAGCGCGGCGGCCGCGGTGAATTGCTTCGCTATCCTCATTCACGTTCTCCTAAAAGACAGCCTTCAGCGCAAGTTGTCCAATGCGCGGGTCGTAGGTGGAAGTGACCTGGCCGAGCAGCGGCGACGAGATTGGAGTAGTCGAAAGCGGCGACTGCCACTCGGTGTGGTTTAACACATTGAAGAATTCCGCGCGGAAGTTCAACTTGAGACGCTCGCCGAACAGGTTGGTGCGCTTCTCGAGCGCGATATCGAAATTTACCCGGTCGGGTCCGCGGAACGCGTTCCTTCCCAGCGTCCCGTAGGTCGGTGCGGGACATCCTCCCGCGGTGCCGGGGGGCGCGGAACTGGAGTAACAGTCCGGAATATACAGCCCGCTGGGATTGAAAAAGAAGTGACCGGTGATGGGCGTGCCGTTCACATTGAAGGTTTGGACCTGGTGAGGATCCAGAATGGGGCTGCTGCCGCCGCTCCAGTTCGGCCGCACCAATCCCTGATCGCCGTCGCCGGACGGGCCCGGCGTAACGTAATCCTGAACCAAGCCCGCGTTGACGTTGACTGGCAACCCGGATTGAGCGCTCACGATGGGGTACAAGCTCCAGCCGCCGGTGAGGCGTTTGGGGCCGCTGGGCCAGAGCTTATCGAACGGCAGATCCCAGCCGCCGCTGAAAACGAATCGATTGCGGATGTCGGAGTCGGCGGAAGCATAGGTCAAGCTCCTGCCGTAATAGGACACCATCTCGCTGTTTCGAGCAAATCCGTCGGCGTCATCCAGATTGTGCGCCCAGGTATAGGAAGCGGTCATGAAAACCGAGCCGACGCCGCGCAGGTCTCCGGTCCGCTTGGTCACGCTGGCCACCAGGGCGTTGTAGTTGGCGTTCGAAAAGTTGCCGAATGTGAACATCGCCGTATAAGCATCGGGAATTTGTAATCCCGGCTGCGTGTTCAGGATGCGCGTGGTGGTACCCAGGATGAAGGGATCGCCATCGTCGACGGCGGAGAGCTTGTGCGATGAACTGCCCACATAACCGAGTTCCGCCACCAGGCCGCCGGCGAAACTTTGCTGGACGCTGAAATTGTATTGATAGGTATACGGCGTGCGTAAGTGGGGGTCGATAAACACGCTCGCGGCGCCGAACGGCAAGAACCCCGCTGTCGCGAAATTGATATCCTTCGTGATCGGCTTCGAAGGAAAGGGATTCGTTACGCCCGCGCTCCCATAGGGGTCTTCGAGCAGGGTGGGCGCGCCTCCATTTGTGGGGGCGGAAAGCGGGAAGGAAGCGGCCGAATAAAACGGAGGCGTGCCGTTCTGAAACTGGTTGTCCTGCGCCAGGAGCGTGTCGTAGAAGACGCCGAATCCCGCCCGGACGCTGGTCTTTCCCTTGCCGAAGGGGTCCCACGCGACACCGACGCGTGGCGCGAAGTTGGTGCGGTCCGGGAAGTTGACACCCGTGGAAGGAGCGCCGGGATCGCCCGGATACACCAGGCCGAGCGGAGAGTTCGGATATTTCACCGATTGATCCCCCGGGATGATCATATAGTTCCTGTCCTGCGGATCGCTCTTCGGAGAGGAGTATTCGTATCGAAGGCCGAGCGTCACGGTGAGATTCGGGGCCGCTTTCCATTCATCCTGGAAGAACGCGCCGATCTGATGGCTGCGAACGGAGCTGAAGGCTCGGGGGTATTGGTAGAAGAAATCCGGGAGCCCGAACAGAAAGTCAGCCAGGTCGGTTCCGGAACCGATGCCGAACGGGCCGTCGAACAAGAAAACGCCGTTGGTCGCGTAGGCGAAAAAGGCGTTGTTCTCGACGAAGCTGAGGGAAGCTCCCGCTTTAAAACTGTGCCGTCCGCGAATCCAGCTGAAAGTGTCCGAATAGCCGTAGCTGGTATCCGCGTAATCCGCGGGGCCGTTGATGTTGAAGCCGAGCAGCAGGTTGCTGGCGTCGAACAGGATTTGCGGGGGCCCGGTTGCAAGATCGGGCGTCACATCCACTCCCAACGCGGAAGGCTTAGGCAGATTCGCGGCGGGATTGTTCAGAGCATTGTTGTCGCGCTGAGCGGTGACGTGAAACTCGTTGACCATGCTCGGCGAAATCACCTTGGTGTAGCCGATGGTTCCAAAATAGTTGTCGAACTTGTCCGCGCCCGGATAGCCCGGGACGTTCGGCGCGGCGGCCAGCACGAACGGATAGTCCTGGGGATTGTGAAATCGGACCAGCGTAATGCTCAGCCGGTCGTTCGCCGTGATGTTGAAGTCGGTTTTCCCGAGAAATTCGTCCCGGTTGTCGAGCGCCGGACCGTTGGGCGTAAGAGTGCCGGTGGGGCTGGTGGGAATCAGGTTGTTCGAAATGTAGGCTTGCGCCACCTTGTCGATACTGGCCGGGTTGATGATGCCTTGCGCCGCGAGTTGTGGGTTGCCTTGGTAATAAGGATGGGACTGGAGGAAGCTCACTACATTGGGATCGGGTCCGCCGTTGACCGCGTGCGAGAAATCGCCGGTCAGTTCGGCCGGCGTGAAGGTAGTGACCTGCGGCCCCACCAGAACGCTGTCCTGCCGCTGCCCCTGGTAGCCGAAGAAAAAGAAGAACCGGTCTTTTCCGTTGACCAGCTTGGGCAGGGTAATCGGGCCGCCCATGGTTGCGCCAAACTGATTGCGTCTCAGGATGGGGCGCGGCTGGTAGCTGCCGGGCGTGTCCTGATTGAAGAAATTATTGGCGTTGAAGTCGGTGTTCCGAAGATAGTCATACGCCGTTCCATGGATCTGGTTGGTGCCCGACTTGGTCACCACGCTCACCACTCCGCCGTTGCTGCGTCCATACTCCGCCGAGTAGTTATTTTCGATGATGCGGAACTCGCCCACCGTGTCAGGATTCGGATCCACCACCGGCGCGCCGTAAGTGACCGACGTATTGTTTCCTCCATCCAGAAGGTAAGTGATGGCGTTGTCCCTTCCACCGGCGATGGTGAACTCGCCCGAAGGAACACCCGCCGACGCGCCGAATGGAGCGCCGGGCGCGGGCATGACTCCAGGCTGCGTCAAGGCCAGTTGCAGGGTATCGCGGCCGTTCAGGGGCAGGTCCTGAATCGGAGCGCCGGTGACAACCGAGCTGACGGTGGAAGAAAGCGTGTCCACCAAACCCGCTCCCGCCTCCACGGTCACAGCTTCTCTGACCGACCCAACTTCCAGGCGGAAGCTCTCCTCAATGTGGTCGCCAACATTGACGGTGAGCCTGGCTACTTCTGCCTTCTTGAATCCCTCCCGCTCCACCGTGAGACGATAATCGCCTGGCTGGACGGTGGGAAACAGATAAATCCCGGCATCATTGCTGCGGGTGGTGGTGACGACTCCGCGATCGATACTGGTCAATTCCACGCTGGCCCCGCCCACGATGGATCCGGAAGCATCCGTGATCCGGCCAGTGATGGTGCCGGTGGCCGTTTGAGCCGCCAGCGGCGCAACCCAGCCGATTGTTAGAAGCAAACAAGCAAAATACGTGAAGAAACGAATCGATCTCATCTGACAGACTCCCCTTTCGTCCACTAGCCACTTTCGGGGTGGGTTTTAAGCGTTTGTGTAAGAATGCCGCAAGTCGGCGCGCATGTCAACTCGCGAGCGAAGACCTACTTGCCTTCGTGGCAGAATTCGCAGCCTGTTTCAGCGTTGTTCTTGCGATGGCAGTCAATGCAGCCGGCCATTGTGGTGACGTTCTTTACTTTGGCCATCACGTCCATTTGCGCCACTTCGCCGTGGCAGACGTCGCATTTCATCCCGCCCTCGAGATGCGAGCGGTGGCTCCAGTAAACACCCGCGGCGACGCTATAAACGCGCACCCAGGGAATCGGCTCCTTCGATTTCGCATAGGCGGCCAGTTTCTGAATCGCGGGACGGTCCTTGGCGATAGTGACGTGGCAGGCCATGCATTTCGACGCGGCCGGGAACGTCATGCGATCGCCGGGATCGGGATTTGGATGGCACTCGTTGCACTTGAGGCCTTGCGCCAAATGCGTTTTGTGGCTGTAAGGAAGAGGTTGTACGGGCGGCGTAGGAGCAGGCTTGTCCTCCTGCGCAACCATGATCGCTGCGAATAGGAACAACGCCGCGAGTGGCGTGCCCCGCCCCGCCACGGCTACGTGAGCCCCTGCAACACCAGCAACTCCTGGACCGCGCGATGACCTTCATCCATGGCCTGATTGGTGAAGGCCGCCGCGCCCGCATCCGCATTGGCGATAGTCACGCGTCCGAAGCGCTGCCGCCCGATCACATGCGGGCGCTGTTCCGGCGGCACGTCGGGATCGGCCAGCGTGTCGTAGGTGTAGGCGTAGCCATGCGGCCAGCGGTTCACCGTAATTGCGGCGATGTCTTCGGCTGGATCGAAGCCGCCGGGGGAGAGGATGCGGGACAACTGCTGCCGGATTTTCAATTCGAAGTCCGCGAACGTCATCGACAGCAGCTCCTGCTGGCCGATGCGATGCTGCTCCCTGCGCGGCAAGCCGGGCTTGTTCGGATTGCGCACCCCGTGAACCAGGATCGGTTCGTCCGGGGTCGTGATCCCGCTATATCCTCCCATGGTCGTCCCGGGATCGAGATTCAGATGCGGGTGGTACATGGCCGGCGCGTTGATGGTTGACACGCCGAGCTTGCGAAACGCGGTCCAGCGCTTCAGCAGCACATTGGTGTACATCATGGGGACTTTGACCGGATAGGCCAACGCCTCTTTCTGACGTTCCGGAATCTCCGGCATCAGCGAGGGAATCATCGCGTTCCAACACGCCAGAATGCAGTAGCGGCCTCGGACCGCGTAGGTCTTTCCACCGTGAAGATACGCGACGCGCACTCCACGCGAGTGCTCCGGATCGCCATCGTGCTCAACTCGGCATACGGGGCTGCTCAAACGGATCCGGGTGGCCGAGCCGGGTTGGTCCAGCTGATCATAGGCAGCTTGCGCCTGCACGATCGTATTCATGGACTGCTTACCCGGGATGGCGGCAGGAATCAGCCGGTTCACCAGCAGCCGCGCGATGGAAGCATTCCCGTCCGGGAAATGGAAAAGGTAAGAGCCTTCGCTATAGCGCTCCTCCAGTTTTAATCCCAGGCCGTTGAACCCAGCTTGGCCATGTTCGGCGGCTTCGAGCGCTGGCATCGTATCCACGTGCTTGTTATTCCGGCCGCCTTCCCCAATGAAAAACGGCAGAGCGTCGGAGCTGATTTTCGCAATGTTGACGAGATAGTCCTGATAGCTCATCTTCGCCAGCCTGGCCCGTTTCTCCTCGACGCTCATGCCGGCCATATAATCGGGATTCTTGCCGTGCAGCCGGATCATATCCTTGCGCGCGGCGTCGGACAAAGGCGCCTTGGCGAAAAACTCCGGGCGGCGCGGGTTGCCCGTGACCAGCCGGTCTTCGCCGAAATGCTCCTTGTCGAAAAATGTGCCGGCGCGCAGGTCGAATTTTTCCTCCAGCTCGTGATTCCGGAACTCGCTGTTGCGCTCCACCTCGATGCCCAGATCCTTCACCAGCTGTTTCGCCGTGTAACTGTACGGATACGGCGTTTCGATGCCCATGGTGCCGCCGAACCCGATGTAGGTCCGGCCCTGGTAATGGAACTCATTGCGCTTGGCATGTCCGCCAAAATCGTCGTGATTGTCGAGAATCAGAATCTTCTCATTCGGCCCCAGCGCGCTGCGATAGAAGTAAGCCGCCGACAAGCCGGAGATTCCTCCGCCGACGATCACCAGGTCGTATTCTTCGCGGATGTCGCTGTCTTCGACCGGAAACCTGGAAAATTCTCCTTTGCGTATGCGATCGAGCTCGCTAACCGACGAAGGATATTCGCCACGGAGCCCCGTGCGCAGAGGCGGATAATTGGCGGCATCTTCCGGCGAGCTTTGGGCCGCGAGCGGCGCAGCCGAGCTCAATGCAGCCGCCGCGCCGGTGATTCCGATGGCGACTCCATTTAAGAAATCCCGCCGCGCTATGGGCCGATCCATTCCCAGATCGCGCCCCAGATCTCGAGACTCGTTGGACATAACTGCCTCCTCACTCCTCCCAATATTCTACTTCGCGCGATAAACTGTCTTGCCCGCAACCATGGTCCACAGGACCTTGGTCTCTCGCAATTCTTCGGCGGGAACGGTGAGAACATCGCGATCCACGAGGACCAGATCCGCCTGCTTGCCGGGCACGATCGAACCGATAGTGTCCTGGAGATTCATGGCGCGAGCAGAGTTCCGGGTATAGGCGTAGAGCATCGCTTCGCGCGGCATCCTTTGCGAAGCATCCAGGACGCCCTCCGGTCCCTTGCGTGTTTCGGCTTCATAGATCGCCAGGAAGACATTCGCGGTCGAGACCGGCCAGTCGCTCGCGCCGGAGATGATGGCGCCGTTGTCGAGGAGCGACCTGGCGGGATACTGCCACTGGTAAATGCCGGGATCGACGTAAGGTTTGACAATCTCGATTGAATCGGGACCCGCGCTGGCCCACAGAAGCTGGAATGCCGCGATGACGCCGAGTTGTCGAAAGCGCGGGAAGTCTTCTGGATCCACGAATTGGAGATGAGTGATGGTGTGGGGAAGGCCGCTGTTGCCGTTCGCCTTGCGCGCCGCCTCAATCCCGTTCAGGGCTTCCTTCACCGCTTGATCGCCGATCGCATGCACGTGCACAATGAGGCCTTGCTTATCCGCTGCAATGGCGAGCCGCGCAAAAGAAGCGGGATCGAATAGCAACTCTCCGTTCTTCCCCGAGTTACGATACGGCTTCGATAGCGTGGCGGTCTGCGAAGGAAATTCCACCACTCCGTCGGCAAAAATCTTAACGCCGGGGACCGTCAAGTTGGGTACGCCTTTGAATTGCTGCCGCAGCTTCTGAGCGTTCGCCAATTCCTCGGCGGGTTTGCGAGCGTAGACCTGAACGAAGCCCGCCACATGCGCCGTCAGTTCCCCATGTTCCGCGAGATACCGGTAGGTGGACAAGCTGGACTCATCCACGATCGGATCCAACCACGACGTGATCCCCAGGCCGTGGTTGTACCGCAGGGCGGCGCGGCCCGCTTCGAGCAGTTGATCGTTCGTGGGCGGCGGCAGGTGTTGCTGGACCCTTCTCTCGCCTGCGTCCACGACGAAACCATTGGGCTCGAGATCCTTGTCGGCTCCGTAATATTTTCGGTCCGGTTCCGGGAGATGAGCCAGGAAATCCTTGGTGATTTCCGCGCGGCGAAGTAACGCCCGGTTCGCCCAGCCGGTGTGATAGTCCATCCCCGCCAGGAAGACCGGCTGGTCCGCAAAGACGCCGGAGCTGAAGCGCCTGTTGAGTTCGTCAATCTGCGACCAGAACATCAAGGGAACACCGGTGATGGACAAAGTGTCGCCTCGCATCCCTTTGCCGCTTTTCTTCGCATCGGCGGCGAATGCGGCCAGCTCATCGATGGTCTGAACTTTGTCGCTCACGTCGGCCGAGATCAGCGAAACTCCGCCAGAAAGGGAATGGCTATGGCTATCGATGAAGCCCGGAAGCAACCACTTCCCGTGGAGATCGACGGACTCGGCGTTCTTGCCGGCCGCCTTGGCCGCTTCTTCCCGAGTCCCCACCGCCACAATCTTGCCGCCGCGAATCGCCAAGGCTTCCGCATAAGGACGATCCGGCTCCGCGGTGAAAATCCTGGCGTTGTAGAGAACTTGTTCGGTTGCGTCTTGCGCAACGGCCAGTGTAACGGCACAGCAAAGTAGGGCCGCCAACTTGACCGCGAAAAGCTGCTCGCGAAGCATGATTCAATACCTCTCTTTATCCTTTAATGGTAAACGCTAGCGCCTGGCTGCTTGCGCCTGTCAGGCCACATAAACAGCATCGGTGTGTTACTTCATCCTGGATGTCCGGATGTGGACGCGGTCCGCGGCTGCCCCGGCGGTGTCGCCGGAAGCTTCTTCCGCCAGGGCGCGCAGCCGGTACGCGTTCATATTATTTGGCTGCAGGCGAATGCCCGCGGTGTAATCCTGAATCGCTTTGTCGTACTGCTTCAGGTTGCTATACGCGTTGCCGCGTTTGATGTGGAGCAGCGGATTCCGAGGCAGGAGCCGGATAGCCTTGTCGAAATCCTGAAGAGCGCGATCGTACCGTTGAAGAAGGTTGTAAGTGGTGCCGCGGTTTCCGTAAGCGAGCGCGAAATTCGGGTTTCGGTGAATAGCTTCATCGAAATCGGTCAGCGACGCTTCGTACTGCTTGAGCAGCTGGCGGCCAAACCCGCGGCAATTGTAACCCCTGGGCTCGTCGGGCTTGAGTCGTATGATCTTGTTGCAGTCCTCCAGGCTCAATTCGTATCGGACCAGCCTTCGCCGGGCTTCGGCGCGTTCGACATAGGCGTCGACGAAATCCGGCTGGGCTCGGATTGCTTCGTCGAACCGTCGGGCGGCTCCGGCCGCATTGTCGTCATCGAGCAGCCGCAGGCCGTCGTCGTACGCTGCTCGCGCGTCCCCGGCGGGCGCCGGCGCGGGCGTGGGAATCGGAGACTCTGTCGCCTCGGCCTTATTCCCCGGAGGATTCCCCGGTCTCGATCTGTCCGGCGGCGACCTGCGGGGAGTGGCCGGCTTGTCTATCGAGGTTGGTGCGTTTGCAGACGTCGCGACGCCCGCAGCCGGCGGCGGCGTATTCGCCGGCGCCTGCGCCGCATTGCCCGGGACGGCGGCTGCACGAGTGTCGCTCGCCTGCCCCTTCGCAGCGGATGCAGCGCTGCTGTTCGGATTCCCCGGAGCCGCGGGTCTGAAAAAGCGCCATGCGGCCCCAGCGGCAACCAAGGCTAAAACAATACCGCCAGCCGCGAGCGCAATCGAACGAGTTCCGGTGCGAGCTCTATTTTCATTGTGATTTACCGGCGCCCCTTGAGCAGCCCTCTCGGGCGAAGGCGAGGTTCTCCGTGAGTCCGCTGTCCGGGCGGATGCGGCGGGCAAAGGAGGAACGGAAAACTGACTTTGCTCCACTCCCGGAGGGGAAAGCCTATATACGGTATGCTCCCTAACGTGTTTATCCGTCTCGACTCCCTTCAACGTGAATAGGGTCTTATAGTCGTCTGACAGGCGGCTCACCACCTCGAAGTAAGACTGGGAGACCAAGATCTGGTTCTCGGCCGCAAAGCTCATGACGCGTTGTCCGGCGTTCATTCCATCGCCGATCGCGTTCTGAGCTCCGTTGATGTCCTTGACCAGGCGGACAGGACCGAGATTGATCCCGATCCGCACCCTCAACTGGGCGCCCTGTTCTCGCTCATCCAGAAGCAGAAAATGCCACAGCTCGAGCGCGGCAAACATGGCGACTTCCGGAGCGCCGAGAAAGCAAATGGCTGCCCCATCCCCGGTGTCGAGAATGACGCGTTCGCTCTCGGGCACGTCCTGGATCGCTTCCGCCAGGTAACCGTTAAACCTGGCTTTCCATTTCATCTGGAGTTCAACCGACTGCGATGAATAGTTGACGATATCCGTGAAAAGAACGCTGCACAGCCAGGTGCGGCTTATCTTATTGAAGTCGGCCATGTTCGGCTCCCGGTTCGGGGTCCGCGGACGGCTGGCATTATATCAGCGGGATGGCGCCGCCGCGCGGCTGGCCGGAAGGAATTGCTACTCTCCGGAGTTCCCCTAGAGAAGGTAAACGGGAAAGTCGAGGCGGTCAACTGATAAAAATAACGTGGTGTAGGCGGCTGGAGTCGAACTATTCCGCCGCATTGCAAATACGCGACCAAAGCCGCTGATTCCAGTGTGGCAATCACTTGTTTAAGTTCTCAAACTCTCGCGTACATTGGCAAGGCTTTATCCCTTATCCCTCGTAAATGGGCATTAGCGGAAGCTACGTCGTGACGACTAACTTCTGAGTGGCGGGACAACAAGCAGAATGCTGGATGTGTCCAGTCTCTACGCTGTGCTACCGGCCGGCAACTCGACCGGGCGCCAAGGGCTTCCATCCCGGAGTGCCTTCTTCCCACTGGTTGTCCGTGAGTTGCTCGACGTGGGTGCCGTCGTAACGCATCACGAAAATCTCCCCGTAGGGTTGCGGCGCATCCGTATAAGCCACCTCATCCTTAAAGCCCATCCGGGAACTCGCGAAGGCGATCGATTCGCCGTCCGACGACCACGACATATGCGCGTCATTCCCCTTGCCGTTCGTCAGCCGCTTGAGTGATGTCCCATCCGGCTTGATCGTGAAGATGTCGTATGCGCCATCGATCTGCCGCGCGAACATGATCAGGTCCCCCCGCGGCGACCACAGGGGGAAATTGTCGTAATCGGAAGTGAGCGTCGTCACCGCCCGGGTCTCCAGGTTCATGATCCGCAGCCCCTGGCCGTCCTTGCCGAAGGTCCGGAACACCAGGCGATTTCCATCGGGAGAGTAGGACGGGAAGGCATTGTTATCCACCCCCGACGTCAACTCCTGGAACCCGCTGCCATCCGCGTTAATGATGGCGATCTGAGCGCCGCCTTCCACGCGATCGCCAGGCTTCAGGAATTCGGAATGAAATCCGTCGAAGAACGCCGCAAAGCCTCCCAACGCGAAAACCACCTTATCCCCGCGCGGCGACCATCCGCCGACGAATGCATTGCGCGTCTTGTCCTGATACAAAACCTCAGACTGCCCGGTCTCCGGCGTGTTCACCTTTAGAGCCGCCACCTTCGCGCCGGCGACGCTGCCGATGCTCAGGTATTGTTCGCCCGAAGGGCTGAACGCGGGCAGCGGACCCGACAGATTCAACTCGTAATTCGGATTCCGGCTGAACATCTTTACCAGTGGCGGCGGCGTCTGAGTGGAGTGTCTGTGGAACACCACGCGTTTCCCGTCGGGCGACCATGCCGCTGCACGGATCGGTCCCCGCGGACCACGGCTGCCGCTCGCATAATAAATACCGGCATCCGCGGAATCCTTCCGGATATAGCCCACCTCATTCCCCGGAAGGGGTGACGGATTCACCTTCACGCCGGGCCCCGCATGTACCTCGGTGAGTGCGCCGGTCGTCATGTCGATGGAAACCAACCGCGATTCGCTGCCCGGTTCTGGAGCCGAACGTCGAAGGTCCATCGTCTGTTGAGCAGTCGAGCAATACGCCAGGACATGCCGGCTGTCGTTCATCCACTTCGGGCTTCCGCAGAAGCCGCCCGTGCCGGTGACTTTGTTCATGCCGGAGCCGTCGGGGCGGATTAAATAGATCTCGGCCAGTTGCTGGCGCTCCCAACGGCCTTCGGCGAAGGGCGCCGTGATGCCGCGCCCGGAAGAGAATGCGATCCATTTCCCGTCGGGCGACCACGCCGGGCGGTAATCGCCCCCGGACCCGGTGGTCAGCGCCTTCGCGCGCCCCGTCGCGATGTCGAGCGTCCACAGATCCGCATAGCCGCTACCCCGCGTGCTGACAAACACGAGCTGCTGGCCATCGGGAGAGAACGCCGCCTGATCCTCGTATGCGGCATCGGAAGTAAGCTGCGTCAGCCCGATGCCATCCGCGCTGACGCGGAACAGATCCCCCGACCCGTTGCGATCTGAAGTGAAAACGATGGACTGGCCATCCGGCGCCCACACCGCGTCGTAATCGTCGTGGGGCGCAGCTAGCAATGGATGCTCATCGCTGCCGTCGGAGGCTGAAATGAAAAGCTGCATCGTACCCGGAACTATCCCGCCCGCTCGGGCAAACGAGATTTTGCGAGGTGGCGCCGCGGCCCACAGATAGCCCAAAGCGATCACGGCAACAGCCAGCGTGCGCATTTGGGAGTTATAGCACATTCTCGATGAGCTGGCCTCACCAGCGTTTCTTACATCCAAGTTCCAAGAGATCACGGGATCACGGCCGCGAACATTCCTCGAGTGGCCATCGATCATGTGGCGGATTTTCAATTGGGATGGGAGTCACCGCTCGATTCGGCCTATTTGAAAGAGTAGTGGAAGGATGGGCCGTAATACAGGCACTACCCGCTTTCTGATCGAGTAAACTTAGCTCAATTACCCATATGCCGCTCTCGGCAGGAGACCGCCTAGGCCCCTACGAGATCCTCGCCCAAATCGGCGCTGGCGGCATGGGCGAGGTCTACCGCGCGCGGGACACCAAACTAAAGCGTGACGTGGCGCTGAAGGTTCTGCCGGATTCGTTCGCCGCTGACCCGGACCGTATGGCTCGCTTCCAGCGCGAAGCCGAAGTTCTGGCTTCGCTCAATCATCCCCACATTGCTCAGATCTACGGCGTGGAAGAGCATGCCTTGGTGATGGAGTTGGTGGAGGGCGAGACGCTCGCGGGGCCGCTGCCGCTTGAGTCTGCACTCAACTACGCCAGACAAATCGCCGGGGCGCTGGAAGCCGCGCACGACAAGGGCATTATCCATCGCGATCTGAAACCCGCCAACATCAAAGTCACGCCGCAGGGTGTGGTGAAGGTTCTCGACTTCGGACTGGCGGCGATCGCGCAAGGCTCGGCCGCTGACGCGTCGAATCCCGCGAATTCCCCGACCCTCGACTATTTCGCCAACCCGCGCGGGAATGATTCTGGGAACGGCGGCCTACATGAGTCCCGAGCAGGCGCGCGGCAGGACGGTAGATAAGCGCGCGGACATCTGGGCGTTCGGCTGTGTCCTGTACGAGATCCTCACCGGCAAGCAGCTCTTCCAGGGCGAGGATCTGACGGAAATTCTAGCGTCGGTGGTGAAGGAAAAGCCGGACCTGAGCGCCGTTCCCGCGAATGTGCGGCGGCTGCTGGAACGGTGTCTGGAAAAGGACCCGAGGAAGCGGCTGCGGGACATCGGGGATATGGAGTTGCTGTTGGAGGACCCGTCCGTTCCGGCGTCGCTCACAGCTACGTCGCGGTTCGGAAGATTGCCCTGGATCGCGGCGGTTGCGGTGCTGGTGGCGGGGCTTGGCGTTGCACTGTGGGCGCTGTGGCGAGCGAAACAGCCAGTGGACCGTCCGCTGGTCCGGCTGGACGTCGATCTGGGCGCGGATGTTTCCTTGCTCCCTCTCAACAGTGGCGAGAGCAGCGCTGGGAGCAGCGTGGCCATCTCGCCCGACGGGACCCGGCTGGCATACGTATCGAGCACGTTCAAGCTATTCACCCGTCGCCTCGATCAATCGAACGCCACGGAGCTTCCGGGGGCAGAGGGTTTCGCACCGTTCTTCTCGGCCGACAGTCAGTGGATCGGATTCGAAACCCGGAGCTTTAAGCTGAGCAAGATCTCGGTGGAAGGCGGCGCGGTGGTTCCGCTGGCTGACCCGGGCGGCGCCTTCACCACGGGGAGCTGGAGCGAGGACGGCAACATCTACGTGGGCGTCTTGGGGAAGGGCCTGGTACGGATTCCCGACGGCGGAGGCGCGCCCGAGGCCATCGTGCCGCTGGCCAAGGGAGAATTCGGCCTCCTTGTCCCACAGATTCTGCCGGGAGGCAAAGCGGTCCTGTTTTTGGCTTCCACAGCGCAGAACGCCGATACCTCCAGCATCGAAGTGATGACTCTGGCGGATCATCATCGGAAGACCGTTTCCCGAGGCGGCACATCTCCTCACTATCTGGCCACATCAAAGGGCGCAGGCTACCTGGTCTATCTCAACAACGCAACCCTGTTCGCGATCCCGTTCGATTTGGACAAGCTGGAAACGCGTGGGACTGCCCTGCCGATCCTGGATGACGTCGCCTCCAGCGTGCTGATTCAAGCTCAGTTTTCCTTCTCCCGCACAGGAACCTTGGTGTACCGAAGAATCGGCGGGAAGGCTGGACTGCTCACGGTTCCGTGGATCGACGGCGCGGGCAAGACTCAGCCGCTGCTGGCCAAACCGGGAGTATACGGGCGTCCTAGCCTGTCACCGGATGGCCAGCGGCTCGCCCTGGAGGTGACGGAGGGATCGGGCACCGAGATCTGGGTCTACGACTGGCAGAGGGACACAATAACGCGTTTGACTTTCACTGGAAATAACTTCGCCCCGGTTTGGAGCCCGGACGGCAGGTACATTCTGTTCGAAACCTATGGAGCAGGCATGTCCGTGACTCGTTCCGACGGAGCGGGCAAGCCCCAAATCTTGATTCAGAGCAAGAACGTCCAGATACCGGTCTCCTTCACGCCGGACGGAAAGCGGATGGCGTTCTTCGAGTTGGATTCGAAAACTTCCTACGATTTGTGGACCGTGTCAATTGAGGCGACGGAGCGGGGCTGCGTGCCGGAAAGCCGGAGGTTTTCCTGCAAACGCCTGCCAGCGAGGCATACCCGATTTTCTCTCCGGACGGACGGTGGCTGGTTTATGCGTCCACCGAATCTGGGACGTCCCAGATTTATGTTCGGGCGTTTCCGGATAAAGGCGGCAAGTGGCAGATTCTCGAGGTGATTCCTTCGTGGCCGAAAAACCGCGGATGTGGTCCGATAAGCAGATCGGGGGCTCCATCGGCGCGAAGAACTTCGATCTCGCGCCCGACGGTAAGCGCATCGTGGCGCTGATGCCCGCCACCGAGGTCAAGGGGTCGCAAGAAGCGCAGAACCACGTCGTGTTCCTCGAAAACTTCTTCGACGAGCTGCGGCGCAAAGTGCCCGTCGGGAAATAGCGTCACACGCCGCAAATGGCGGAACTCCCTCGTAAGCAATTCATTAGAAATGCCTTGTCTGGATAGGGCCTGGATGGTCGGGTACCCTTCCACTACTCCTCGATGTCAACTTCCGGATAACCGCGCGGGATTCAATCCTTCCATTTTTTGGCGACCGCGCCATTTCCTATGCGCGCCGTTATAGTTAATCTTAGGGCAATGCCCACTTGTGGAGGCTTCAAAATTGGCGTCGATCACTGAAACGTTTCCGTCATCCGGCGAACCCGTAACTTATGACTATGACCGGGAGCGGCTGGAAGATGTTGGATACATGACCTGTATGACTCTTGTGCTGCTCGGGAATTATGCGCAGACTGGACACTTCGGCGGCCCGTTGGCGTACACGCCTTACAACGTGGCAGTCCATCTGATTGGGCCCGACCTTGGGGGGTTGCGTTACGACTATCGCCGGCCGAAACACCCCTACGGCGACAAATTCATGCTCGCGGGGGGGCACTGTATTCCCACTTGTTATGCCCTCTGGATGATTCTGGGACAGGCTATGGCCGGTAGGCACGCGGCCACGGGAGATCGCCGCTTTTATGTCGATCCCAACGTGGCGATGCTGCCCGTCGATGCGCTGGGATTCCGCCGGGGCGCAGGAGCCCTCAAAACGCTTTTGCAGGAAAGCAACTTGACAGACCATCCGCTGTTTGCGCAGGCCAAAGCGCGAGGAATCCGCGCTCTCGCCGGCCATGCGGAAAGCACTGATATCACCAATGACGTTAATGGCGGCCCGTCCGGAGTCGGAATCGCAACCGCGGCGGGTAAGGCGGCCTTCTGGGACATGCTGGGCGCCGGGCCTCTCCCGAAGATAATTGCCTTTGAAGGCGAGTTCGCAATGACGGAAGGGCACGCGCAGGAACTGAAGACGCAGGCCTTGGCCCTGAAGGTGGGGAAGCGCCTGCGTATTCTTATCTCGGACAATAATGCCGGCATCGATGATTCGCTGCTAGGCGGCGTGATCGACCGGAAGTACGAGGGCTACCGGCTGGTCGATCAGTGGACGTCCTATGGCTGGAACGTCTTCTCTCTCGACCATGGGAACGACTACGGCCACATTGTGGGGGCTCTCAAGACGATGGAGGAGTGGGACCCGGCCGATCGCCGGCCAATGGTCGTTCTCGGGAAAACTACCAAGGGATATTGGCCCGCCGCGGTGGACGACAAAATTCCTGGATTCGGAAATCAGGTAGTGGGGTATCCCAGCCATCCCTATGGTATGAAGATGAACTCCGAGTATTTTGTCGCGCTGGCGGAGTCGTTCGAAAGGAAATACGGCGTTGAGTTCATGGGCATCCGCAAAGGGCCGGTGACCGATCCGCGCGAGAGGCTGATCCAGTTCAAGACCAACATCGATGTCGTGATGTCTGTGCTCGAGCGCAAGGGCCTGGGAGACTGGATTGCGGATCGTCTGGTCTGCATCGGCGACACGCTTGCCGATAGTCTGCCACTGCGAATCGATTCGAAGCGGGATCCGTTTCTGGACGAGCGCCTTCGTGTTGTTAATCTTCCGACCACGCCGCAGAAAGTAGATGTGAAGAACTCTGTTTCGGGTGCGGAGAAGCAAGTGGATATCGTATTGTTCCGCACACCTGGCGAGGTTGGCGGAGCGCGGCGCGCCATCTCGGAAATCATCAAGTGGATGAATTACGTGACCGAGAATCGCTTCATCACGCTCGCCGCCGACCTCTCCGAATCGATCAACGTTGAACACGGCAGTATATGGGGTCATTACGACTCTGAGACCAACCCATTGGGAACGCGCATTAAAGCTGCGATTCAGGAAGCCGGGAATGTTTCGACTGCAATCGGGCTCGTGAGCCAAAGCGCATCGGTCGATCCTGACAAGTTCGCAGGTGTGTGGGCACTAAGCGGCACCTACGGGGCGTTCACCCCTCTCATGTACCTTCCGGCCCGCGTTTGGAGCCAGCAGAGCCAGGATAGCCATTTCCGCATGGGCGTTCTGCACATTTTGTCGGCGCATTCGGGGCCTGAGACGGCGGCCGATGCTCGTACGCATTTCGGGATTTTCTCGCCACAGGTGTGGAAACTGTTCCCGCGGGGGCAGGTGATTAACCTGACTTTCTGGGATTACAACGACGTCGCGCCGGGCTATTTCGCCGCCGCCGAGATTGCCGCCCGCGATCCGAAAGTCAATATCATAACGATCGAAGTGGCGCGGCCCGACTTCGTAGTGGCCGATCGGAGCAAGTTTGCAGACACCGATCTCATGGCCGCCTCCAAGGGATTTTATGTTCTTCGCGATTTCAAGCCGGGCCAACCGGAACACGGCTACGTCGTCGTGCAGGGGGCCAGCTCCACTGCGAATCTGATGACTGCGCTCCCGCGTCTCGTACAAGCCGGGATCAACGTGAAGGTTATAGCCGCGATCAGCGAGGAACTTTTTGACCGTCAGCCCGAAGCGTACCGACATTCGGTTCTGCCGCCGGGCGCGGTCTACAATCTCATGGTCGTGAGCACCGGTACGCGACGGGTCTGGCCGATCCGCAACGTCGGGCCGCTGACCGATGCGTATTCGCTCACTTCGGATTGGGACAATCAATGGCTCACGGGTGGGTTGGAGAAGGAGGTGGTTGCCGAAGCCCATCTTGATCCGGCGTCAATCTTCACGGGGATCGAGCGGTTTGCGCGGGATCATGATCACCGGCTGGCTCAGCAGCGCAGAATGCTTGGTTGATTCTCGACTAACCTACAGCAGTGACAAATATGTACTAAGTCCAGACCGGCTTCGAGCTGCGCCGCCGCGCCAGCGGCCGAAATCGCCTAATAGCAGTCACACCACTAGAAGGTTGACTGGATAGCGTCCGGCAATGGGATTGGGACCGCCACTTGGACGCGTACGGCCAACCCCCACAGATGCCGATACGCAACATTGAACAAAGCCTTCGGCAGGGGATACGCGAGATTGTGGTTCTAGCGAAACAGTGAGGGTAGCCGTGGGGTAGGGCCGAATCTTCAGCGCTTGGAGCCGATTTGTGATGTGGTCACAACGAAAGGAGTTTCGTTGTGACCCTACTTCGACAACGGATGCTGGAAGATCTCCAGATCCGCCACTATTCTCCGACCACGATCCGGCTGTATCTGTACGCCATCAAGTCGTTCGCCAAGCACTTCGGCAAACCACCTGATCAGCTCGGTGCCGAACACATTCGTCGGTTTCAGTTGTTCCTGACCAGGGAAAAGAAGGTGTCGACGTCCACCTACGTGCTGATGGTTTGCGCGCTGCGGTTCTTCTATACCCACACCCTGCATCGAAAGGTCGCCATCGAGCGCATTCCGTTTCCCAGGAGCGAACGAAAGCTGCCGTTGATTTTGAGTCGTGAGGAAGTCAAAGCTCTGCTGGAGGCGCCGCGCGAACTGCGCCATCGCGCGATGCTGGCGATTCTGTATGGGTCTGGACTGAGAGTCAGTGAGGTCGCTCGCCTTAAAGTTTCCGACATCGACGGCGCCCGCAACGTGCTGTGGGTTCGTTCCGGCAAGGGACGTAAGGACCGACAAGCGCTGTTGCCGCCGAAGCTGCGCGAACTGCTGCGCTGCTACTGGCGAACCAAGCGGCCCACCGACTGGCTCTTTCCTGGCGCTCGTGCGGGTCAGCCGGTCTCGGTGAAAACGATCTTCATGGCTTGCCGGAAAGCGGCCCATCAGGCCGGTATCGCCAAGTCCGTTCATCCACACTTGCTCCGGCACGCCTTCGCCACCCACTTGCTCGAAGCCGGCGTCAATCTCTGCACCATTCAGATTCTGCTCGGACACGCCAGGCTCGAAACCACCGCACGCTATCTCCAAGTCGCCGACGTGAACGTGCGCGGGACCACCAGTCCCCTCGAATCGCTCGAGTCGCTCCGCCTCCTTCCGCCGAAGGGATGAACCCGCATCGGCTGGAACTGGCCGATGTCTTCCGCACCCATCAACACGATTTCCTGGCTCGCTGGAACCCCGTGTTATCGCGCCAGCATAGGAAAGCGTTGCGAGACATTCGTGACTGCCGGACCGCGGTCCTGGGTGGTCATCTCTATGAGTGCGACCGGTGCGGACATCGCGTCAAAGTATTCAACTCGTGTCGCAATCGCCACTGCCCCAAGTGCCAGGCCACGGCTCGCGCCAAGTGGCTCGCCCAGCGGGAGGCGGAGCTGTTGCCCGTTCCCTATTTCCACGTCGTATTCACCCTGCCTGCTCAGATCGGCCGACTGGCGCTTCAGAACCCGAGGCAGATTTACTCGATTCTGTTCCAGACCGCTTCGGAAACTCTGCTCACCATTGCCGCCGATCCCAGACACCTCGGTGCGCACATCGGCTTCCTGGCCGTGCTGCACACCTGGGGTCAGAACCTGCATCTTCATCCGCACCTGCACTGCGTCGTGCCCGGCGGCGGTTTCTCCCCCGATGGCTCACGCTGGATCGCCTGCCGGAAGGATTCCTTCTTCCTTCCCTACAAGGTCCTCAGCCACCTGTTCCGCAAACTGTTCCTGTTAGCGCTGGGAAAGGCTTTTCGCAAAGGCCAGCTCCGCTTCTCCGGTGAACTTCGCGAGCTGACCAAGCCCGCCGCGTTCCAGGCCCTGTGTGAAAAAGCTGACCACCTCGAATGGGTCGTTCACGTCAAGCCGCCCTTCGGTGGACCCCGCCGCGTGCTCAAGTATCTGGCTCGCTACACTCATCGCGTCGCCATTTCCAACCACCGGCTGCGCACTTTGGAAAATGGCTGCGTCAGCTTCGACTGGAAAGATTACGCCGATCACTCCCGCACCAAGATCATGACTCTCGATGCGGTCGAGTTCATTCGCCGCTTCCTGCTGCACGTGCTGCCTTCCGGACTGGTCCGCATCCGTCAGTTCGGCTTCCTCGCCAATCGTGTCCGCAAACAAAAACTGAGTCTGTGCCGCGCTCTTCTCGCAGTCTCCGTAGCACCCATGCCCATCGACCCTGACGACAGCACCACCAGCGTGGAAGACCCGCATGCTTGTCCAATCTGTAAGCGAGGACGATTGATCGTTATCGAACTCCTCGGCACCGAAACCGCCGCGGTTCAGGACACCTCATGATCGGCGCAACGCGCTCCGTCCTCGCCGCCTGCACCGGCTCCGATCGGAGCCTCAGCAGATCTCTGTCTTCGGCCGATCGCGTACCAGCCCAGGCTTCTTCCGCCACTTGTGATCGCCGGTCGTTTTCACGCTGGAAGCCGTCCACGCCTCTTCCAACCTGCCAGTTCCCCCGCTGCATGCGGCACCGTGAGCCGGAAAAAGCCATTCAATACCCAGGGGCTCGTTCCGGCTCCGTTCAATGAATTCTATCCGAAGTGCTCCGGCCCGACGATTCCGTTTGCACCCGCCATTTTTCTGCCGGAGCACTTCCGATAGAATGCTTTTCATTGTCGGCACCTAATTGTCAATGACAGTTCCCACGGGAGAGTCTGCGCGTCAAAACCATTTAGGATGATTTCGCCTGTCGCACCATCTCGACGAGGACAGCGCGAGCGTCCGCTGTCTCCCTAACTTCTCGCAAAAAAGCCACGCGCTTGCCTTGAATCCTATCACCCGCCTTGAGCCGAAGGTGGAAGCCTAGCCGGTCAACGGAGGTCATTGTCGCCTCGTCTGATTCTTCTCCAGCAAACCGGCGGGCGATTAGACGAAGAGCATCGGCATGATCGTTATTCATATGCTGAATAATTCCAGGCGCGGCTTTGGCCAGAGGATCGGGCAGTGCGCTTCCATATTCTTCGGCGGATATCCATCCCATCACGCCAAAACCGCCGATGAAGTAAACCGCTGAGACCTCTAGCCGATAGTACGCAAAGTCGGTGTAGTCTTGCCAGAACTGTGCGTTCTCGTGTCGTGAAAGGTAAAGTTCTCTTACCTCTGCAGAAGGCGCTTCAGTTACGTCGCCCAGGAGCGTCAAGCGGGCGGCGCCCAGGGGATCTCCAGAAACGTCCGGCTGGGTAATGAGCAAACTGGCGCGCCGATCCTGCCGTAAATTTTGCGTGTGCATCGCCATGCTGCTGATGAAGAATATCGGGCGGCCGAGATCGTCAGCCGCGTATGGCATCATGGAGCCGAAGGGAAATCCGGGAACCCGCTGTGAATGCGTCGAGAGGCTGCCGATAAGACCGAGCAAAGCGAGGGTGCGCGCACGTTCAGCCATCGAGGGCTCGGGAACGTCGGGAGTGACTGGGCCTGGACCGGCATGTTGTCGCGTGGGCACGATTCTATGGTACCGAGTCGCGTCTTTCAGGAAATGACCATCGGAATCGAGCCAGGCACGAGCCCCATTCTTAGTGCGAATCAGTAGTGCGATTCTGGAAGCGTATTGACGTGACCTGCAAAATCTGCAAAATCCCGATGAAAGAACTCAAGGGGCACATTTACCACAAGAGAAGAAAATGGAAGTGTCACAGGTGCGGCAGGGTCAAGATGCAAGAACAAAACCAGCTTAGAAAAGACCGCTTGTGATCAACGATTGGACGCAGCGATCGTAAATGTGCAGCACCAGCGGTATACTGACCAGGTTCGTTTCCCAGAGGCTCGGCGGTCTGTGCACTCATGCACGGCCACGGGCGTCGACAGGAGTATCGAGTCTATGCGCTTCGCTCTGATGAGTGTGACGGCAACAATGTTCTTGGCGGCGCTTCTCGCGCCATCGGGCGGCGCACAGCAGAAACGCGCGCCGACGCAGCGGGCCAAAGGTGTCAGCGGCGATTGGCCGCTTTACCGGCACGATTTGGCCGGCACGGGCTATTCTTCTCTGGCCCAGATCACAGCGCAAAACGTGGGCGGTCTTGTTCAGGCCTGGAGCTATCGTCTAGAGTCCGACACACCTGCTGCAGCCCCTAAAGGCAGGGGCAGAAGTGGCGCCAATTCGGAGGCCTCAGCGATTGTGGTGAATGGAGTCATGTATCTTCCCGCAGTCGATCGGGTGGTGGCTCTGGAGCCGGAATCGGGCAAGGAAGTTTGGGCATATTCGGTCACGGGAGGCGCGCCCTCGCGCCGCGGCGTCGCATACTGGCCAGGCGATAGCAGCAATCCGCCGCGCATTCTGTTCACGGTTGGACGCAGACTGATCGCGCTCAACGCGAAGACGGGGAAACTCGATCCCGGCTTCGGCAAAGAGGGCGAGTTAGACATGGTGGTGCCCTACAACTCGGTCCCACTGATCTATAGGGATGTTGTGGTGGTCGGTGCAAATACGCCGCCCGGTCCGGTGGGCGCTCCCGGAAATGCGCGGGCTTTCGATGCGCGGACCGGTGCGAAGCTGTGGGAGTTCAGTTCGGTCGCGCAACCCGATCAGCCAGGGCACGATAGCTGGGAGGGCGACAGTTGGAAAAACCGCTCGGGCGTCAATGCCTGGCCGTTTTATTTCACCGTAGATGAGCGGCGCGGCATAGTCTATTTGCCTTTGGCCTCGCCTGCCAGCGACTTTTACGGCGGCGACCGCAAGGGCGCAAACCTGTACGGCAATTCAGTAGTTGCCGTGGACATCCAGACTGGCAAGTATAAGTGGCACTTTCAAACCATTCATCACGATCTTTGGGATCACGACCCGCCCGCGCCTCCGGCACTGTTCGACATCGTGCGCGGGGGAAAGACCATCCCCGCGTTGGCGTTGACGACCAAGTCGGGTTATATGTACATTCTCAATCGCGAAACGGGCCAGCCGATCTTTGGAGTCGAAGAACGTCCGGTTCCGAAGAGCGACGTTCCCGGAGAACAGGCATTCCCGACGCAGCCGTTTCCTTTGAAGCCTCCGCCGCTTGCGCGCGATAGTTATCGGCCGGAGGACCTTGTCACCGAGCAAGACACCAGTGCGGAGCACGCACAGGCTTGCCGGGACTTAGTCGCGAAAAATGGTGTCAACAACGAAGGCCCATACACGACGTGGGCTTATCGTTCTGAAAGTGGGCCCGTCAAAAGCTCGCTGGTCTTTCCGGGCGACCTGGGAGGCATTAATTGGGGTGGAGTTGCTTGGGATCCGAACTCTGGGTATGCGTTCGTGGTCTCAGAGGACGTCGGTGCGCTTGGTTGGATGGAAAAAACCCATGAAGGTTCGCCCATTCCTTATGATCGGACTGCGCTCGGAGGCGCCGGCCCAGGCAGGGGGAACTTCGAAGTGAGGGTTGGCGGCGCCGGTTGGCCGTGCCAGAAACCACCTTGGGGACGCCTCACCGCGGTTAATACCGTCACTGGAGATTTCGCATGGCAGATCCCGCTGGGTATAACCGAAGGCCTTCCTGAAGGAAAGCAAAATACCGGGCGCCCCGCGCTGGCGGGCGCTATAGCCACCGCGGGAGGAGTCTTATTCGTTGGCTCTACCGACGACAATCGCTTCCGCGCCATCGAAGCGAAGACCGGCAAGCAGCTATGGATCGCCAAACTGGGCCGGCGCGCCAACGCCAACCCAATCACATATCAAGGCAAGGACGGCAAGCAGTATGTCGCGATTGTGGCAACCGATTCGCTAGTTGCGTTCGCTTTGCCATAAACTTGACGATCGCCACGGATCGCTGACGGCGGAACCGTTTTATCCTTCAGGACCCCTTCGCGCCGTGGTTAACCTTTGTCTTGCTTACAATCGGTTGGTAGCATGACTCGTCGAATGCCGTTTTTGGAAGGGTAACGATGCGTGACACCGGGCTCGCGGCCAGTTGAACTCCAATCTTTACTAGTCCGATCTAGTGGGCCGAAAAGCGATACACCGTTTCGGTATGATACCTGTCGCCCCCCTTGAGCACCGTCGAAGGGAAGCTCGGCTGGGTTCGGCGAATCCGGGAAATGCTGCGTCTCCATGCAGAAGGCCGCGCGCCGTGGATACACTTTTCCCATCAACTCCCTTGAGGGTGCCGTCCAGGAAGTTGCCCGTGTAGAACTGCAGGCCCGGCTCCGTCGTGAGCACCTCCATCACGCGGCCCGTCGTCGGCTCGGTTACCTTGGCCGCCAGCTCCAGCGACGACCCCGTGCGGCGAAGGACGAAGTTGTGGTCGTAGCCAGGTCCGAAGGCAATCTGCGGATCCTTCGCATCGAGACGATCGCCGATGGGTGTCGGCTTCCGGAAGTCGAACGGCGTACCGTCCACTTTCTTCAGCTCGCCGGTTGGGATGAGTCCCTTGCTAATAGGAGTGAACTGGTCTGCGTCAATCATCACCACGTACCTGAGGATATCGCGGCCGCTTCGCAAAACATCTGGAAGTGTGGCGGCGGTACAACTGGAGTGCCATCTTGGGTGGGACTGTATCACGATTACACCCAAACTGCAGGACATCATGTGAGTCTATGAATGAACTGGTGGAGGCGGCGGGAGTCGAACCCGCGTCCGAGAAAGCCCGCCGTGAAAAGAACTACGTGCGTTTCCGATTCGGTAGTTGTCGGCCGCCGCATTAGAACCGGCAAGAAAACGGCGGCTTAGCCCGATTGTCGTCAGCCTGCTGCTCCGAGCAGAAGCTCTCGGCCCAATCCTCGAAAATGACGCCCCTTGAAGGCCATCGAGGCCTGACCTCCGGAGCGGCTACCTAATTAATTAGGCGGCGTATGCAAACTGCTGATTGGCAGTTCTGTTTTTCCGATCGTTTAACGGGAGCTCGGAACCCGGCACGCCTTCCCACAACGATTCAATCCCGTCGAATCCGTTGCGCCCCCTCCTACTCATCATCATAACATTCCCGTCACTATTCATCGTTATGATGAAGATTCAGCGATGCCCGTTGTCACCCCAGCTCCCACCACCAAAGAGGAGAATCAGGATCAGCAAGCCCCCCTTTATCATGTAGTTCTGCTGGACGATGACGACCACACCTATGAGTACGTCGTCGAGATGCTCGCTAAACTGTTCGCGTTCTCTGAAAGCGAGGCGTGGAATCACGCCGTGGAAGTGGATACCGCCGGCCGGACGGTGGTGATGACGTGCGAACTCGCGCAAGCCGAATTCGGGCGTGACCAGAT
The DNA here is from genome assembly GCA_963786745.1 of Terriglobia bacterium. Taxonomy (GTDB): domain Bacteria; phylum Acidobacteriota; class Terriglobia; order Bryobacterales; family Bryobacteraceae; genus Palsa-89. The sequence goes on from CAWBAE010000003.1 coordinate 569,436, forward strand.
TCACGCCTTCGGGGCCGACTGGCGCATGCCGCGATCCAAGGGATCCATGTCGGCCGTAGTTGAGCCGGCCGGCGCATGAACCGGCCAGCCGTCGTGCTAATCTAGATTGCATCGGAACGTCCCGCGTTTGTGGGTTATTCAATGGAGATGACTATGCACCGTACGGCACTTGTTACGACTCTCGGTGTGTTTGCGTTCGCGGCCTCGCTCGCCGCCCAAAGCAAACCGAACCTGAATGGTACCTGGACTCTGAATGTCGCGAAATCGGACTTCGGACCGCTGCCCCCTTCCAACAGCCGCACCGACGTGATCGATTACAACGATCCCGTCCTGAAGGTCCATACCACCGACGACGGCGCACAAGGCAAGCAGGATTATACGATCACGATTACCACCGACGGCAAAGAAGTGACCAATAACGCCGGAGGGCAGGATGTGAAAAACACGGCGACTTGGGAGGGTTCCAAACTGATCGTTGGAACCAAGCTTAGCTTCCAAGGCACCGATGTCGTCATCCGATCCGTATATACCGTTTCGGACGACGGAAAGACGCTCACACAGGCCGCGCATCTGACCGCCGGCGCGCTGGGAGAGACGGATCAAACGCTGGTGTTCGAAAAGGGCGCGGGTGGCGCGGTTGCTTCAACGGCGCCGGCGCCGGCAGCATCGGGAGCTTCACCGGCAACCGCAACAGCTTCGGCTTCCAGCTGCAGCGGGTCCAACTATATCGGCACCTGGAAAATGAACATAACCAAATCGGACTTCGGACCTCTGCCTCCATCCAACAGCCGCACCGACGTCATTGATTACCAGAGCCCAACCCTCAAGGACAACGTTTCCGACGATGGCGCGCAGGGCAAGCTGGAATACACGCTCAGCATGACCACGGACGGAAAAGAAGCTACCAACAATACCGGCGGGATGGAAGTGAAGAATACGGCGAGCTGCGAAGGCGCGAACCTCGTGGTCGGAACCAAGCTGAACTTCCAAGGTACGGACGTCACGGTGCGAAGCGTCTGGGCGGTATCCTCGGATGGAAAGACTCTGACCCAGACCGCACATCTGGTTGCGGGCGCGCTGGGCGAAACAGATCAGACGTTCGTCTTCGAGAAGCAGTAGCCGGCAATGACGCGTTAGATCAGTAGGGCGTGGGGAAGGTTCTCGAGATATGATCGTGCCAGGTGAGGGTTTCCTCATCCACCAGCGCCCACACCAACCCCAGCCCTCCGGCCATCAGGCTTAGCAAACCCGACGCAGTGCGAGCCAGGCGCTGCTGCCGGTTGGGTGGCTTACCATCGAAGTTGACCAGGATCAAATGCGTCCAGCGCATCCCGGGCGTGTCGCCGTCGGCCAGGCACCAAAGCAGCCGATAGAAAGCCACTAGAACCGCGGCGATGCAGGCGAAGAGCGGTATGGTCTTGGGAGTGAGAACAATTTCGCCGCCGGCCAAGCGGAAAACTAATCCGAATACCGCCAGCGCGATGACAATGATGCTGCCATCGAGCGCTGCCGCTGTCGCGCGGTGGGCTGGAATGGCTACAGGAGCATCGCAATAGATGGAGCCCTCGGGCATTCTCGCAGGGCGCACCGCGGCCGCGAACTGAAGGTCCTGCTGGCCGGCGATGGTCTTACGAGCGCGCGGACGGTCCGCCGCCGTGCTCTGCTTGCGGGGCCGCTTCTGGCTCGGTTCGGTTCCACGCAGTGTCGCCGGGGCGATGGTTTCAAATGGAACCACGCGAGGCAGCTCGCGCGACGCGAAGAGCGACGGCTGATAGGTGATAGGCTTGCGCGCTTGCGCCGGTGCGCTGTCCACTGAGGTTCTAAGCGCAACCCGCGGACGTTCACTCGCGTCGTACTTGAGAGCCGGAGCCGCGGACGTACCCACGTAAACCGGACCGCTCTTCAAGCGCCGCCCGCAGCGCCGACAACGATGGTCGTCTTCGCTATTGGATGTTTGGCAGTATCGGCATTCCATGAGATTCACACTCACCTCGCTCCGCGGCTTTTTGTTGCGGAGCACTCTGTTATCGTGTTACGGTTCTCGGTTGAGGCCTTTCATTTCACCGTCCCTAGGCCGACCGTCGTTGCGTCTGCTCGCACGAGTCAACTTCCTTCGTAACATATTTACCCGAAAATGTCACGAAGTTTCTTTGGGCGGCGGAGCTGGGCTGTGCGTGGCGGCGGCCTTGCTGACCGCCTCGGCGGCGTATTCCCAGCCGCCGCCTTTCATCCCACCCCCGCCGCCGACCACGCCCGCGCCGGCCAATGCCGCGAACCCCAACCAGAGGATGCGAATCCAGCGGCCGGACGAGCCCGCGCCCAGTGATGTAGTCGTGGTGGCCGACAGCGAGGAATCCGAGGGAGCGATTCGCCATCTGCGCGGGCATGTGCACCTGGAAACCTTCGACAAGAAGCTAAACGCGGATGAAGTGGACTATGACGAGGAATCCGGCGAGGCCGAGGCGCGCGGCAACGTGCTCTTTGAGAACTACGCCGACGGGAGCAAGCTGAACTGCGACCACGGCACCTATAATGTCGACACGGGAACGGGAATTTTCTGGGATGTCCGGGGCACCTCGGTGTCTCAAATCGTTTCGCGTCCGGGGCTGCTGACCACCACCAATCCGTTCTACTTCGAGGGCAAATGGGCGGAGCGGACCGAGGATCGTTACATCATTCACGACGGTTGGATCACCGATTGCACGGTTCCAAAGCCGTGGTGGAGGCTGACGGCCACCAAGTTTGACATCATTCCCAACGATCGCGCGTTCGCTTACCGCGCGGTCTTTCACATTCGCATGCTGCCGCTCTTTTACATGCCGGTTTATTACAAATCGCTGAAGCGAATGCCGCGCCAGAGCGGGTTCATGACGCCGAATGCCGGACACAGTTCGCTGTACGGAGAGATGTTCGGGTTAGCTTACTACTGGGCCATCAGCCGCAGCTACGACATGTTCTACCGCATTCAGGATTTCACGGCGCGAGGGTACGCTCACACATTCGACTTTCGCGGAAAGGTAAAGCCCGGCACTGACTTTGCCTTCAATCTATACGGCGTCAGCGACCGCGGCATAAACCTCGGCGATGGCGTGATTCAAAAACAGGGCGGGGTGCAGTTCACCTTCGATGGCAAGTCAGACCTGGGGGATGGATGGGATGCCCGCGTGCATCTGGATTACTTAAGCTCGTTTCTGTTCCGCCAATCCTTCTCGCAGTCTTTCCAGGGCGCCATTTTCTCGGAATCGCATTCGGTCGGGTTTGTCGACAAACACTGGACCGATTACGGCCTGTACATCGTGGCCGACCGCGACGAGGAGTTTGAGAGCATCGTTCCGTCCGACCGGATCATCATAAAGAAGCTTCCCGAGGTGGATTTCCTCGGACACGATCAACAAATCCTGGGAGGCTCGCTTCCGGTTTGGTTCTCGTTCGAATCGAGCGCCGGGTTGTATGATCGCACCCAGCCCGAGTATCAGAGCCGGCAGTTTGTCGATCGCCTGGACGTGTACCCGCATCTTTCCACCGCCATGCACTATCGCGGATGGAATGTCAGCGCCAGCGTGGGCGCGCGGGAAACCCAATACGGATCCAGCCTGAACACTCAAACCGGCCTGGCCACCGGGAGCGCGATGCTGCGCAGCGCGCGCGAGGTGAAGCTGGAGATCCTTCCGCCGTCGCTCGAACGTATCTACCAGTCGCCCAAGTGGCTGGGAGGGGAGAAAGTAAAGCACGTCATCGAACCCCGCATCAGCTACAATTTCGTGGACGGCATCAACGACTTCAACCGGATTATCCGTTTCGACGAGACCGACATCATGTCGGACACCAACGAACTGGTATTCGCGCTCGCCAACCGGCTGTACACGAAAGACAAGGATGGGCATGTTAACGAAGTGCTGAGCTGGGATCTTTCGCAGGCGCGTTATTTCAATCCGACCTTCGGAGGGGCGGTGGTGGCGGGCCAGCGGAACGTGATCGAAAGCTCGGAGGAGCTGGACGGCTTCGCTTTCCTGGACGGCCCCCGCAACTACTCGCCGGTGGTCTCGGCGCTGCGATTCCAGCATCTGGTGGGGGTGGAATGGCGAATCGACTACGATCCGTTGTTGAAGCACGTCAGCAATAGCGCCATCAACGTGGACTATCGCTGGTCCAACTACTTCATCTCGGCCGGACAAACCGAAGTGCGGGCGGATCCGCTGGTGGCGCCGCGTTCGGACCAGTTGCACGGCCTGGTGGGCTGGGGCAAGCAAAACCGCAAAGGTTGGAACGGCGCAACCAGCGTTTTCTACGATTACAAACGCGGCGTCATGGTGTTCGCCACTGTAGAACTAACCTACAACACGGATTGCTGCGGCATCAGCGTGGAGTATCGGCGCTTCAACATCGGGACCCGCGACGACACGCAATATCGAATGGCCTTCACCGTTTCGAATATCGGAAGCTTTGGGACGCTGCAAAAACAAGACCGGATTTTCTAGCGGCCGTTCGAAGGACTTCCGGCGATGGCTTCGTCCAGGAGAACGCTAAACGCCCGGGCCTTGTCCTCCACCTTGCCCTTCAACTCGGAAAGCCGGCGCTCCAGAACATCCACCTGATCGGCCAGATGCAGACAAGCCAGGACGGCGGCGCGTGTGGAGTCCACGCTGCCCCCGCGCGAGGCGATGGCGGACATCAGTTCGTCCACTTTATGCGCGAGTTCCTCGATGCGGCCAGGATCTTCGCTGGCCACCAGCGAATAGCTCTGGTTGAAGATGGTGACACGGACCGGTACCGTGTTGGGCATTGCTTTAGCTTGCCATCTCTAGGCGGTGCTAAGCAAATCCATCTGGCCGAGCAGCTTCTCGATCCGCGTTCGCACTTGTCTGCGCTCGGCGCGCAGGTCGTCCAGCTCCTGGCGCACGGCGGCGGCTTCAGCGATGGCCGCGGCCAGGCGCTCCTCGAGCGCGGCATTCTGAGACCGGAGACCGCTGACCAGCTCCACTGCCAGCGTGATGCGCTGTTCCAAGTGCGCGAGCGAATCCAGTTCTTTTTCCTGTTGAGCAGCGTTCATATGGTTTTTAAGACGGTGCGTGGGCGGCTTTGGCGGTGGCCACCAGCGCGGCAAAGGCGGTTTGGTCAGAGGCGGCCAGATCGGCTAGGATCTTGCGATTCAACTCCACGCCCGACTTCTTCAAACCGCTGATGAATTTACTGTAGGAAATATCGGCAGCGCGGCAAGCCGCTCCGATTCGGATAATCCACAGCGAGCGAAAATCGCGTTTCTTTCGCCGCCGCCCCACGTATGCATACTTCTGAGCCTTCTCGACCGCTTCCTGCGCGGCGCGATTCAGCTTGCTTTTGGTTAGAAAAAAACCCGACGCCCGCTCGAGCGTCTTTTTTCGGAAGGCTCTTCTTTTGGTTCCTCGTTTTACTCTAGGCACGTTTCACTCCTTGTGTTTAGCCGGCACAACGGCACGTGCGGCGCCGTTTTCGCTCGGCCACGAATCAGTACGGAATCATTCTCCGTAATTTGGCCTGGTCGGCCTTGTCGGCGACCTCGCCTTGCTTCAACCTGCGCTTACGGGAGCGCGGCTTGGACGTCAGGATGTGGCGGGCAAACGAATGATGCCGGACCACTTTCCCGGTTCCGGTCTTCTTGAACCGTTTGGACGCACCTTTATGTGTCTTCAGCTTAGGCATTGAATATTTCCTGGATTGTGCTGCGTTTATATCAGTCTAGCACAGGGAAGCAGAGGCTGTGGATTCGATAATAACATGACCTCAATCACTGTAAGTGCACGGCTGCCAGACTTTCTGCCCGTGTCAATAGAAGAGTGTAAATTCGCCGCCGACTCCAGAGGTCGGGTTTAAGATTGCAATTACCTGAGCGGAGGATACGGCAACGCTGGGAAGCGACCGGAGCGCCGACTCAGGGGCCGGAATGGCGAGGGCGGCGCAAGCCGCCCCGCACCGCCGCCATTCTGGCGCGAAAGCGATAAATCCTGGGAGCGCGAGGGCAAAGCCCTCGCACTTAAGAAAAGCCTCCTTCCTTATTGACTCACTGCCATCGATACAACCTTCGCCGCGGATTCCTCCAGCGGTGCGTCATCGAATGTCAGATACGCCTTATCGTCGGTGAGCCAGTCGTCGTTTTTCTCCACCAGCAACATGCCAATCAGCCGCAGGCACGCAGCGGGATTGGGGAAGATTCCCACCACACGGGTGCGGCGCCGGATCTCCAGATTGAGCCGCTCCAGTGGATTGGTCGAACTGATGCGCACGCGGTGCGGCTGGGGATAGTGCAAGTAGCTCAGCACGTCATCGATGCCGGCCTCGAAAATCTCCATCGCCTTGGCGAAGCGCGACTGAAACTGCCGCACTAGATCGGCTGCTTTCGTTTTGGCGCTCTTCTCGTCGCGCTGTACGAATACCGCCTTCATGGCTTCGCTCACTTCGCCCTGGCTGCGCTTGGGCACGTGCACCAGCACGTTGCGATAGAAGTGCACCTTGCAGCGCTGCCATTCCACCTTCAACACCTTGCGCACCGCGTTTTTCAATCCCGTGTGTGCGTCCGAGATCACCAGCTTCACCCCGTGTAGGCCCCGCTCCTTCAGGCCCTTGAAAAACTCCGCCCAGCCCTCTTCCGATTCCGCCGCGATCACGTCGAAGCCCAGCACCTCGCGGCGGCCCTGCAGATTGGCCCCCGTGGCGATCACCACCGCCATCGATTCCACCCGATCATCCACGCGCACTTTCTCATACAGCGCGTCCACCCACACGTAACGGATTTCGCCCAGCGGACCCTCGCGGAACTTGCGCACCTTCTCGTCCAGTGCCGCGCATAGCTGGCTCACTTGTCCCGCCGATACGCCCGCGATGCCGAGTTCCCCCAGCACCGCTTCGATCTTGCGCGTCGAAACACCCTTCACCACCGCTTCCTGGATCACGCTGATCAGCGCCTGCTCGCTGCGCTTGCGGTGTTCGATAAAACTTGGCACATAGCCACCCTCGCGCACCTTGGGCACCTGCAACTGCATGGTCCCCAGCCGCGTGTCCCAACGCCGATCCCGGTATCCGTTGCGATGCGTGGTCCGCTGCTCGGTCCTCTCATGCGCCTCGGCTCCCACCTGGCTGGCGACTTCCGCCTCCATCAGGAATCCGGTAATCAACTCCGCCATCGTTCGCAACGGGTCTTCGGCCTCCGCCGCCCGCTCAACCAGCTTGTCCGCCAGCTCGTCTCGGTTTATTCTGTCCTTGGCCATCCGCCGTTTGCTCCTTTTGTGAAAGTCGGGATACTTCCACTGGAGCCAGCGGCGGCTGGCCTGTCAAGGCCCTAATTTACACCCTCGATTTTACGCGGCCGACTTTCTTCGAACGCATCCACAAACTTATCCGCATTTTCGGGAGTTTCCACGTCGGCTAACTCGATGATGCAGCTTCTCTCCAGAGAAACCGGCAGTTTGCTCAAGACGTCTCGCTTGGTGACTACGGGTATAATCAGCTTCTCGAGCGCCCACGCCGCTCCGATCTCTTGTAGCACCCAGCTGGAATCGACCGAATTCGGCGTCAACAGCGCGACGACCACATCGGCTGACGACAATTCGTTACGCAGTTTAGACTCCCACTTCTGGCCGGGGCTTAAATCCTCTGTCGTGAACACTTGGGCATTCACCCGCCGGACCAGCAGGTTGCGAACATGCCGCGCAAAAATCATATCTGCGTCTGAGTGGCTAATAAACACTTTTATCGACTGATGTTTGAAATGCCTTGCTTGACTCATGTCGCTCTCGCTGCCTTGGTGCGTTTTACCAACTGCTTAACGTACTGATCGAAGTCGTTAAGATCGATTGCCTTGTAGGGGCTGATTATGTCGGGCATTTCCTCGGGCCCGACCTTATCCATAATAGCAATGATCCGCTTCCGCAAGCCCCATGCGGCTCCCATCTCAATGAGCACCCATGGACGGTCCTTTGAATAAGGGCTGAGCAGTACGACGAACTCGTCGCACCGTTCAATCGCTGTCCGAACGGAATCGGGAATCGACTGGCCGCCTTCGATATCCTTTTCGTCAAGAAAAACCTTCGCGTAAGGCTTTGCAGCCTTCTCAATCAACTGAGCACACTGCTTCGCTATCCAGCGATCGAGGTGGGAGTGACTCAAAAAGACGTGGTAACCCGCCACCGGGTTCCTGTTCGGCACGTTTCGCCCGTAGTGTAGCGCAGAATCAGGCTAGTGGCTGTCCTGATACTCTTCGAGCCAGGCCATCTGGATCGCTTCCAGCTTGCCTTCCGTGGACGCCATCGGATCGTCTTTGAAATCCGCCAGTTCGGTGATCCACTGGTGCAGGTCGGTGTAGCGGATGTGGGTGGGGTCGAGATCGGGGAATTTCTCCGAAAGCGCCAGCGCGATGTCGTCCGTGCGGTCCCAGGTGAGTGCAGGCATTAGATTTTCGTTCCCTTCAGGGCGCCGCGAACGGCCGTGTTCATCATGTTCTCGGCCAGCTTGGTGGTAACTTCATTGAGCTGTTCGATTTTCTTCGCGATCAGCCGGTGATCTTCCGAATGATACGCCAGCAGGAGCTCGTTCACTGCCCGATCGATGGCCGCGCGTTCTTCGTCGTTCAATTCAAAGTAGGCATCGTTGCGGCGGGCTTTTTCGAGAGCCCCCAGGATCTTGTCCGCCTCGACGCGGAACTCGCGCACCTGGCGCTCGCTGAAATCCTGCTCGGCCTTCTCGATGGACTCCTGAATCATCTTCTCCACCTGCTCGTCCGTCAGGCCGTAGGACGGCTTCACGTCCACGCTGTGCTCCTTTCCGGTGCGCTGGTCGCGTGCGGTGACGTTCAGTATCCCGTTAGCGTCGATCAGGAAGCGAACCTCGATGCGCGCCATTCCGGCCGGCAGCGGATCGATGTCCTTCAAATCGAAACGGGCCAAGCTGCGGCAATCCTTCACTAATTCGCGTTCGCCTTGCACCACGTGAATCAAGACATTGCGTTGGCCGTCCACTCCGGTGGTGAAGCCTTCGGTCGCGCTGGCGGGAATGGTGGAGTTGCGATGGATGAGCTTCGACACGACGCCGCCCATGATCTCGATGCCTAGCGAGAGAGGCGTGACATCGAGCAGCAGCTTGTCTTCGACGGCGCCCGAGAGGATGGCCGCCTGCACGGCCGCTCCCAGCGCCACCACTTCGTCCGGATTCAGCTCGGTGTGGGGTTTCGAGCGGAACAAAGCCTCGACGGCGGAACGAACCAACGGAATGCGCGTGGATCCGCCCACCATCACCACTTCGTCGATCTGATCCACGGAGACGCTCGCGTCCCGGATGCAATCCCGGCAAGGGCCGAGCGTGCGGTCGACGATGGGGGTGATCAACTTGTCGAAGAGCTCACGCTGGATTTCCCGCGCGTATTTCTTGCCGTGATATTCGAGCTCGATGCTGGTTGCGGGCACGAACGACAGCCGTTCCTTGGCATCAATCACGGCGCGGCGCAAACGCTGGACGCCCTCGTTGTCGACCGAGAGATCCTCACCCCACTCGCTGCGCACGTCTTCGAGCGCAATGCGGAGCAGCAGGTTGTCGATGTCGTCGCCGCCCAGGTGCGTGTCGCCGTTGGTGGCGAGAACCTCGAAAATGCCGTCATGCAGCTTCAGGATGGAGATATCGAACGTTCCTCCGCCCAGGTCATAGACCGCCACGATCCCGTTCTCTCGCTTGTCGAGACCATAGGCGAGCGATGCCGCGGTCGGTTCGTTGACCAGGCGCAGGACTTCGAGCCCCGCGATGCGGCCGGCGTCCTTGGTGGCCTGCCGCTGGGCGTCGTTGAAATAGGCCGGGACGGTGATCACCGCCTTCGAAACCGGAACACCGAAGTATTTTTCGACGTTCTGCTTGAGCTGGCGCAGAACAAAGGCTGAAATCTCGGGCGGCGTGTACGTGCGATCGCCCAGTTGAAGCTGGATCACGGATTCGCTGCCCGGCGCGATCCGGAACGGGAATAGCTTCAGCTCTTCCTGGACGTCTTCTCTTCCCCGCCCCATCAGGCGCTTTACCGAATAGACCGTTCGCTCGGGATGCGTGAGGAGCAGCTCGCGGGCTGGATTTCCGACTACCACTTCGCCGTTTTCGGCGATCGACACCACGCTCGGCACCAGCTTTTCGCCGTCCGCGCCCGGCACGATACGGGGGCCGGTGAGGTCCATGAATGCCGCCAGGCTGTTGGTGGTGCCAAGGTCGATGCCGATGATATGCTCGGGCGCGCCGAAATCGATTTCCATAGGTTCCCGTCTCAGGTGCTGGGTGCGAGTTCGCGGTGGACTTCGTCCACCAGATTTTGAATGTACTTGTGCCGGTTCAGCGCGCCGCGAATCTGGGCCAGGGTATCACGCGATGGGCTTTGGTCGTATTGCCGGAACAGAGAGCCCAGTTCGCCGTCCGCTTCGCTGAGCAGCCGGGTGAAGTTCGCTTCGGCGTCGTTCAATTGCGACCGCGCGGAATCGTCGCCGGCGCGCATTTCTTCGAGCGCCATGTTCAGCTCGAAAACCTCCTCGAGCAATTCCGGAGGCACGTCCTTGGAGCGCTGTTCGCCCATGTCGAACCCTTCCAGATTCAGCAGATAGTGCGCGCGCTTGATGGGTTCCTTGAGGGTCCGGTAGGCATCGTTCAGCATGGACGATATTTCGAGGGCCCGCTGGCGCTCCTCTTCCGGCTTCCGCATGAAGCGGTCCGGATGAAGCTGGCGGCTTAGATTGTAATAGCGCTGCTGCAGATCTTCCAGCGACAGATTCAGGCTTCGCGGCAAGCCGAGCAGCTCGTAATAATCGCTCACGCCGAAAACGAAGTGCCGCAGCCGCAACTTTTGGTGGCGTTCGGATTGTCGAATTCGAACCCGGAATGGATGAGCGAGTCCTTCCAATCCAGCGTCATACCGTCGAGATAGATCAGGCTTTTCGGATCCACAAAGACCTGGACGTCTTCGAACTCGTAAACCTTGTCCGTGGGCCGCGGTTTGACATCAAACTTAAAGAGATAGCTGAGGCCGGAGCAGCCACCGCCGAGAACGCCCAGGCGCAATCCGCCCTGGACGCCGTGCTTGCGGAACTGTTCTCGGATTTTCGAGACGGCTTTGGGAGTTACGTTCACCATAACCAACTACCTGCAGTTATTTAGATGCGACCGCTTCGGTCTTGGTGGCGGCCTTCTTCTTGTAGTCCGAGATGGCGGCCTTAATGGCGTCCTCGGCCAGCACCGAACAATGGATCTTCACCGGAGGCAGGCTCAGCTCGTTCACGATGTCCGTGTTCTTAATCTGGAGCGCCTCGTCCACGGTCTTGCCGTACAGCCATTCGGTGGCGAGCGAAGAGCTGGCAATGGCGCTGCCGCAGCCGAAGGTCTTGAACTTGGCGTCCTCAATCACGCCGGTCTCGGGATTGACCTTCACCTGCAGCTTCATTACGTCGCCGCATTCGGGAGCGCCCACCATGCCGGTACCGACGTTCGGATCGTTCTTATCCATCGATCCGACGTTCCTCGGATTGTTGTAATGATCTAGAACTTTATTCGAATATGCCATGTTTGTTTCCTCCTAGTGAGCGGCCCACTGGACCTTTGTAAGATCGATTCCTTCTTTCGCCATTTCGTAGAGCGGCGATAATTCGCGGAGCTTCTTCACCACGTCAATCACTTTCGCGGCGACATAGTCGACTTCCTCTTCCGTGTTGAACCGGCCGATTCCAAAGCGGATGGAAGAGTGCGCCAGATCGTCGCCCGCGCCGAGCGCCTTCAGAACGTAACTGGGTTCCAGCGTAGCCGAGGTGCAGGCCGAACCGCTCGAAACCGCAATGTCGTTGATGCCCATCAACAGCGATTCGCCTTCGACATACGCGAAGCTGATGTTGAGATTGTTCGGCAACCGATGCTCCATGGTGCCGTTGACGTACACTTCATCGAGCTCCGCTTCCAGCTTGCCCCGAAGTTTGTCGCGCAAGTAAGCCAATCTCTTGGACTCTTCGGGCATCCCGGCGTTGCAAATGGCGCAGGCTTCTCCGAGCCCTACGATTCCCGGCACTGCCAGCGTTCCGGAGCGCATACCGCGCTCGTGCCCGCCGCCATCCATTTGAGCCGTAAGCTGGACGCGCGGGCTCTTGCGGCGAACGTACAGCGCGCCGGAACCTTTCGGCCCATACATTTTATGGGCGCTCATCGACATCAAGTCAATATTGTCCTTGATCACGTTCACCGGAACCTTGCCGACGGCCTGCGTCGCGTCGGTGTGGACCAGAGCGCCCTTGGCCTTGGCGATCTTGCCGATTTCGGCGATCGGCTGGATCACGCCGATTTCGTTGTTCGCGTACATGATGCTCACCAGGATGGTCTTGTCGGTGACGGCATCCTTCAGCATTTCGAGATCGACCAAGCCGTTGGCTTGCACCGGCAGATAGGTCACGCGAATCCCGTGCTTCTCGAGGCGCTTGCAGGTGTCCAGAATGGCCTTGTGCTCGGTGGCGGCGGTGATGATATGGTTGCCCTTTTCGGCGTACATCTCCGCCACGCCCTTGAGCGCGAGATTGTTCGATTCCGTCGCGCCGCTGGTGAACACGATCTCTTTCGAAGTTGCACCAATCAAATCCGCGATCTGCTTACGCGACTTTTCGACCGCCTCTTCCGCTTGCCACCCGAAACTGTGGTTGCGGCTGGCCGCGTTTCCAAAGACCTCCAGGAAATACGGCTTCATCGCTTCAAACACGCGCGGATCCATCGGCGTGGTAGCGTGATTGTCCATGTAGATCGGCAGTTTCATCTTTAGTTCCTCATATTGCGGGCGTCGTAACTCCCAGGCCATACAACCGGCCCGGCGTCTTGGTCAAATCTTCGGATTCCTTGGACGAATCGAGAGACATGTCCGCAATACTGATGCTCGCGAGCAGCCGAAGGATTCCCTCATGTACCTTTTGCAGCGGATCCCGGACGATGCACTTGTCGGTGTGGCAGCAGTAGCCGTGCTCGGTGAAACACGCGGTCAGGAATATCGGGCCGTCGATGGTTCGAATTACTTCGAGCGCCGTGATGTCTTTCGGATCGCGAGCCAGCCGGTACCCGCCATGGGTGCCATGTTCGGATTGCAGGAACCCGTTCTTGACCAGCTTCTGCAAAATCTTCGATAACAAAGCCACCGGCACGCCGTACATCTCTGCAATTTCCTTGGCGCTAGAGCTCTCCGGGCCGTGCACGGCTAAGTGCTTCAGGGCAATCAACCCGTAGTCGGCTTTCTTAGTCAGTTTAAGCATCGCCGGGATCTTGGACCAATATGGTCCTAGTTCATTATCACCGATTCAGTACTGTTGGTCAAGTGGAAGAGTTTCAGCAAGATAGATAATCACGACGGAAACAGTCGTGGTTCCTTAAGTCTAAGCTGAGGAGCGTGCGGGAAGCGGCGACAGCCGCCAGCGCCCGTAAACGACGAACACCGCAAGGAGCCCCGTTACCAGCGGAAAAAGAGCTTGTACGGGATTGGCCATCGAGGATGTAATCACTGTTGCGCCGATCATAATGATCACCAGGCCGGATGCGGCCAGCGGGGTCAAGCCGGGCCGAATCCCCAGGAGCCCGGGGAGGATCAGGCCGATCGCGCCGAGCACCTCGGCCACGGCGACGAAGCGCAGGAGCGCGCCCGGAAGTCCAGCCTGTTTCGCCATTTCCGCGACGGGCAATACAAGCTTCGCCCCGCCGGCGAAAAGAAAAATGAGGGCGAGCAACGCCTGAATGATCCAAAGTGCGCGGTTCATGATCTAGCTCCGAGCTGGAGGATGCATGGCGGCAAAGAACTGGATTGCGGCTTCCACGTTCTGCTTGATTACTTCCTGGTTGGGTTCGAGCGACCAATTGCCGCGTTCGGCCAGGTTGCCGACTAGAATTCCGTCGCTGCGCGGGCTCATGCTGGCGGGTATCGGACTGTTCGCCAGCCGTCCGAAAACTCTGTACTTCACTTCCGTCTGCGGCACACAAATGGTGAACTGGCCTTTGATCGGCACCAGCTCGTTGTCGTTGAATATTTCCTTCGAACCCAGGCCGGTGCAGTTGACGATGATCGATTCGGGGAGCGACATCAGATCGCGCGGCGTATCGAACTTGCGGATCACGGTTTTGCCGCCAAAGAGCGCGAAATCGCTGACGAGCTTATCCATATAGATGGACGGCTCGATTGCCAGGTTGGAAGTGCGAACGGCGTACTTGGTCGGGAACGGATGTTCGCCGGGGCCCAGGACGTCGCGATCGCGCCCGGGTTTGAGGGCTTCGGGAAGCAGGTCGTCTCCGGGCTCGTCGGCGGCGGTCATGCCCGGAATTCCGGGCGCCGGCGAATTGAGGTCGTCGGTGGCGTTATAATTATCGATCCAGTAAATTCCCCATCCCGGTTCGCCGGCCAGCAGCTGAAGGCGACGGTAGGAGATTTCGGCGGCTTCACGAAATTGCGCGTCCCAGGAAGGAGTGCGCTTCTCTCGGGCGATGAGAGCCGTGGTGGGCGTGTACCCGGCCCAGGACATATTGGATGTGGTGTTGGGCGGCACGGTCATCGTGTAAATGGTGACGTCGAAGCCGCGCCTCTGCAACTCGCGAGCAGCGGTCAACCCCGGCGAACCGCAGCCCAGCACCGCCGCCCGGCGCTCGTTATGCTGCAGCGCCATGTCCCCCGCCATGGATCCGCAACCCCACGCTAAGGACATCCCTGCGCCGCCGAAGCCATAATCGTGGATCACCGTTTTCTCGTCGAACTTTTCCGGCTTCAGAACAAAGCCTGAATCGCGATGCGGGCGCAGACCCACGGTGGTTCGAATCACGCGCTCCCAGGAGATCCGCGGCACGGCCAGGTTTGCGGATAGTCGCGCGGCCGGCTGCGGCGTGGGCGGAGCGGCTGCAACCACTCGCGTCTGATTTGCGCATCCGGTTGCCGCTCCAGCCAGCGCCGCGAGCGCGCCCGCTTCCAGAAATTCTCGTCTTCTCATAGCAGTCCTTTGGAATGATGTATTCGGATGCCGCCGGATGCCGGAGCCGGGCGCATCGTCGCTCAGAAAAATGGCGCCAACGCGGGAACCAATGTTGTATCGTAGCGCATCTTTCGGCATTCTGGCGTCATCGTGCCCAGATCGGGAAGGTGGTCATCGAGACAAGCGGATTCTGAATACATTACATTTGAGTGCGGAGGAGATGCGATGCCGAAACGCCTTGCAGTTCTTTGGATCCTTGCAGCCGCGGCCAGCGCGCTTTGGGCGGCCGACGATAGCCTTCCGGCGGTTTACAAGAGCGCCGACGAGTTGATGGCGACCTTGGCCAAGAACGCGCAGGCCCGGTCCGGACAGGCCACTGCGCCGGTTGCCAACGAGGACCACTATCGAATCAATATCGTACGCAGAGACGCGCCCGGCCCGGCCATGGCGCATGCCAGCGGGCCGGCGAAAGGTTCCGAGGTGCACTACATTATCGATGGCGCGGCGACGGTGGTTACGGGCGGCACGTTAGTTAGGCCCGCCGGAACCGCCGGGCTGGGCCACACGACCATTGAAGGCGGCCAAAGCCGTCGGGTGTCGAAAGGCGATGTGATTTTCATTCCCGCGGGCACGCCGCATTGGTACAAGGACGTGGAAGGCTCGGTGACTTATCTCGAGGTGCGCTTCGACGTGGATTTGAAGAAGTAACCGCGGGCCATCGGGTACAATGGTGTCGAAAGCAAGCGCACGGTTTGCTCGCAGGCGGGAGTAACTCAATGGTAGAGTCACAGCCTTCCAAGCTGTTGGTTGCGGGTTCGATTCCCGTCTCCCGCTCCATCGTTTCTTGGATTTACCGAACTGTGAGTTTCCCACCGTTACTCCGTTTACGCCATTAGCCTCATGCCGACAGCTTACGTTTGTGTTTTCGAGTCACCATGGACTCAATTTGCTTAACCGCTTCGCGTTTCTGTTCACGAGTCGAGATTGTGTACACCTCCATACTTACTCCAAGGCCGTGCCCCCTCTGATCGGCCGACACCTTCGCATCCACTTTGTATTTATGTGCCAGCGTCGCGTTGGTACTTCTGAGAACCTGGAAAGTCGCCCATTCCAATCCGATTTTCCTGAGTCGGGGAGCGAATGATCGTTCCCATAGGTTTCCCATATCGACCGGCGACGCAGGATTCTCGGACGGAAATACCAGAGAATCGGCCGCCGTGCTTCTGGCCCGGCTGCGCCACGCTCGAAGATCCGCTACGGTCTCCGGCGATAGCGCCGCTTCCCGAGGCTTCCCGCTCTTCGGGGTGTCGAATTTCCCTTGATAAACCCGCTCCCGAACCAGAACTATGTCCTCGTCGACGAAGCAGCCCCGACGCAGAGCTAGATTCTCGCCGGGCCCCCGCAAACCATCGATGAGGGTGAATCTTGCCAGGAGTCGCTCTGGCAAATCGAGTACGCCAAGATACTCGTTGACTTCATCTTCAGTCAACGGGCGCCTCAGACGCCCTCCCTTACAGCGTTTCGGGATGCGGAGTTCAGCTGCGGGATTGTGGTCGAGCAGGCCGTCCGAGACTGCCAGCTTATATACGGCGTTGAGATGCCAGCGCAAGTGTGCGACCATGCTACGTCCTAGCCTCAGCGCCTTCGCTTCGAGCAGATCCTGCATTTCCATTCTGCTCACAGATCCCAACAGCCGATCGCGGAATACCGCGACAAGGTGGTTCATAATAACCGGTTCCGAGGTACTTTCTGTGGATTTCTTCCAGGTACGCCGGCAATGCGGCAGGTATACCTGTTCCACGAACTGACCGAAAGTGTAGATGGGCCGCGCGGTCGGCGCGACGCCCTCGTTGATC
>CAWBAE010000004.1:0-891701 GCA_963786745.1 Terriglobia bacterium
CCTGTCGGCGGTAGCGCTGCTCGATCGCGGCGTCCAGAATGCCCGCACCCTGAACGCGGAACCGGCTGTGCAGGCTGAACTTTATCAAACCCTCGGGAACATGTATCAGAAGCTCGGCAAGTACGACCAAGCCGATGCTCTGCTGCGCTTGTCGCTCGATGGCGCAGGTCCATCGCGGGACCGGATAGCCGGGAGGTCGCCGACAGTTTAGTGGCGCTGGGTGCACTGCGATTGGATCAGGGGCAGCTCGCCGAAGCCGAGCGCCTGGTCGAGGAAGGGCTCGCGATAGACCGGCGGCGGTTGCCGCTTCAAGACCCCTCCGTGGCAAAGGCCCAGTCCGCCCTGGGACGGATCCTCGAAGAGCGCGGCGATTACAACCAGGCTGTCAAAACGTTGGACGAAACCATCCGGCTGCAATCGGCGAAAAACGAAATCACTACCGATGTTTCCGAAAGCATCAATGAACTTGCCACCGCGCACTACTATCTCGGCCATTTCACGATAGCGGATTCGCTGTACCAGCGCGGTCTGGCGATGGATCGCCAGCTTTATGGCGCGGCGCATCCGCGCGTCGCGGATGATTTCTATAACCTCGGTCTGGTGCAGCATGATCTCGGCGACGACCATAAAGCCGAGCAATATTACCGGCAGGCGCTCGCCATCAAACAATCCTGGTACGGCAAGGAACACCCCGACAGCGCGCTCATCATGGCTGCCGTGGGTCAGGCGCTCATCTATCAGGGCCGTTACGACGAAGCCGCGGGCATCCTCCAGGAAGCGCTCGCGATACAGGAACGGATCTTCGGCAAGGTGCATCCGCAGGTCGCCATGGGTCTCAATATCCTGGGCCTTCTGGAGCTTCGGCGCGGGCACTTGGATGAAGCTGAAAAAGATTTCACGCGCATGGCCGATATAAATCGCGCGGTTTACGACGACCGGCACTATCTGGTAGGCATCGCGTTGCTGAATCTCGGCGAGGTGTATCGAAGAGAAAAACAACGCACGCGCGGAGCATTCGTATCGCGAAGCGTTGGCTCGCTTTACCGAAAAGCTGCCACCTGGGCACCCCAACGCGGCGCTGGCTCAGATCCGTTTGGGACACACGCTGGTCCTGGAGGGCCAGTACAAGGAAGCCGAGAGACACCTCCTGGCCGGATACGGCGTGCTGGTTAAGCAACCAGGCCCGCAGGCCAACCGCGTCCGGAACGCACGCAAAGACTTGATCACCGTATACGAGGCGCTCCACCAGCCCGATCAGGCCAAGAGGTTCGAAGCGGAGCTAGCCGCTTCCCCGCCCGAGCAGGCGTCCAATCCAAGCAAGCGCTAAGTTCCCACCAAATTTTCCGCCCCCGCGTGACAATTTTCCCTGCGCGTTTGCGTGATAGGGAATGAGGATATCTGATGATCCAACGAGTAAGGCATTTAGGCATATTCGTGCTGCTGGCGTGGTTGGCGCTTTCAAAAAGCGCGCAAGCGCAAGCAACCACCTACACCTACGTGCCGATTCCGACTGACAGCAGTATCGAAACGGACCTGATGAGCACGTTTCCGACCGGCATCTTTACCGCGAACAATCCCTTGGCGACACCGTTCAGCATACCTTCCGGGCCAAGTAACTGCGGGCCGCAGAGCTCCTCGCCCTGCAACTATTACCGGTTCGGACTGAACGACAGCGGAACCAGCGTCACCATCCCGGCTTCGGTATCCAGCCCGACCGACGTCTACACCCTGATGAACGGCTACGACCCCGCGTCCGGACAACAGCTCGCCACCATCAAGTTCGTAGGCAGCGGTGGCGCCAGCTTAACGTTTCCGCTAATTGGCGGTAAGAATATTCGGGACGTCCACACCAGCTCCTACGCCGACACATTGGGGAACGGAGTGCCGGGCGTCCAGGCGCTCAACGCGTTCACGTGCGTCGTCCCCACCAATTGCACGGATGAAAGCGGGTTGGCGCCCAACGGTACCTACTTTATCGACGAGCAGCATTACTCGCTGGGCTCGACGTTCGCTGGGCAGACGCTAACGCAAATCATTCTCACCGACACATTCAACGGCTCCGAACCCATCCTCTTAGGCATCACCGTGGGAACAACCCAGCAGCCCGCCCCGGGAACTTGGACCACCGGCGCACCCATGCCGACGGCCGTGTCTGGCGCGGCTACCGGCGTGATAGGCGGCATGGTGTACCTGGTGGGCGGAGTGCTCGCCAGCGGCGCCACCGTGAACACCAACCAGGTTTACAATCCGCAAGCCGATACCTGGACGACAGGCGCGCCGATGCCAACCGCGCGTGCCGGCCCCGCGGGCGCTGTCGTTAACAATATTCTTTATGCCATTGGCGGAAAGTTGAATGGCAACCAGTTGAATATCGTGGAAGCGTATGACCCTTCCACCGACACCTGGTCTACGAACTATGCACCCATGCCGACCGCCCGGGACAGCGTTAAGGCGGTGGTCAGTAACGGAATCATCTACGTGATCGGCGGGTTTAACAACGGCGGGGACCGGCTCAACACCGTGCAAAGCTACAATCCTGCCACGAATACTTGGACCAAGGACGCCCCGCTCCTGGTGAGCAAATCCTCAATCGGGGAGGGATTGATCGGATCGACCATCCTGGCCGCGACGGGCTTAACCGACTCCGGGGCAACCGGCGACAACGAAGGATACGACTTGTCGAGCGGTACCTGGACCGCCCTGACGCCAGATCCCAATCCCCGGTGGGATGGGTGCTCGGGAGTGATCTCGGGCGACTTGTATGTCGCCAGCGGCAGGAATAACTCAGCCGGTGTGAATGTGGTTGAGTCATTCAGCCTGGCGTCGAATGCGTGGACCACGCTCGCGCCGATCCCGATAGCGGTCAACAACGCGGGCGAATTGGCGCTGAACAATCTTCTTTACTGCTTCGGCGGATCGAGCACCGGAAATGCGGGGGTAGGCTCGACTTACAATAACATCCAGATCTACCATCCCGCGGTCACCGGAGCGCCTTCAGTCGACGCGGGCGGAGTAGCAAGCGCGGCGGCATTCGGTGGCCTCACGGCAGTGGCCCCGGGCTCTTGGATTGAAATTTACGGTTCGAACCTAGCCGCGGACACGCGAACCTGGGGCAGCTCTGATTTCAGCGGCGTAAACGCTCCCACGTCGCTCGATGGAACCTACGTCACGATCGGTGGCGACCGGGCGTTCGTGGACTACATCAGTCCCGGCCAGGTGAACGCGCAGGTTCCTTCCACGGTCGGAACCGGTTCCCAGCGGTTGATTGTTACCACCGGCGCGGGAGTCAGCGCCGCGTACTCGATCACAGTGAACGCAACCGAACCGGGGCTGCTCGCTCCAGCGTCATTCAAGATCGGCGGTACGCAATATGTCGTTGCGCTATTTTCCGACGGTGTCACCTATGTGCTTCCAGAAGATGCAATCCCGGGCATCAACTCGCGCCCGGCCAAACCTGGCGATACGGTTGTTCTTTATGGCGTGGGATTCGGACCCGTAACGCCCAGCATACCGGCTGGGCAGATTGTACAGGAACAGAACATGCTCGCATCCAGCTTTCAGATATCGATCGGCGGGACGCCGGCCGCGTTGAGTTACTTCGGGTTGGCTCCCAACTACATCGGTCTCTATCAATTCGATGTGGTGGTGCCGGATATCGCGGACAACAACGCGGCTCCGGTGAGCTTCACTCTGGGGACTAACAAGGGAACGCAGACGCTGTACATCCCCGTTCAGAATTGACCAGAAAATTAGAACAACTCCACGTTTGCTCCCAGGTCTTCCTGGCTCGAAGCAGCCGCCGGGGGCTCAGGCGCAACTGGACCGGCCGGCAACACACCCAGGGTCACGGACCTGTGCACGTCCCGCTCGGACTGCATGGTGTAGTGTTTCGCGAAATCGTCCAAGGGCCGGTCGGCATGCGCCTGGATGTCACCCGCGATTGGTGTTCCGTCTTCTCCGGCCATCTGGTCGAGCGCCCGGAGCGCGCGTTGGATGCCTTCGGCGAAAATCCTGCCGGCCAGGAAACCGGCGCGGACCGACTGTATCTCGTCGCCGAGCCGCGCACTGAGCGCGGAAATCTGCTGGAGCCGGATGAAACTATTCTCGCTCGACGAATGCAATTCTAAAATCGTGGCCTCGATCCCGGAAGAAACATCGCCCGGCCCGGGGGCTCGCCAGCTCCGGCTGGCTCATCGGACAAGCGGCCGGCCTCATCCGCGATCGTATCCAACGCTTCCGCAATTCGGTCTGTGACCACTGTGGAGCCGAGCCCTAGACCGTGCATAACCTCCGCGAGAACGTTGAGGGCGCCGCCCACCCGACCGATCTGAACCGCCCGGATGGTGGCGTTGATCGCGATGCGGCGTATCCGGATCTCAACCTCACGGACCTCCTCAACCGAGGCCCGCATCCTCGCCACCGCATCCTTGAGGCCCGCCAGCGCTAGTTGAGTCTCACCTTCCGCGGCATCGCACATGGCCATCAGCTTGGACACCGACGTCAAGCGGCTCTCCATTTGGAGAAAGAACGAGTCTTGCTCGTCCGCCGACGACCCCATGAGCGTGCGGCTGGCCGCAGCCATGGTGAGCACCCGCTCAGCGATGCGATCCAAGTCTCCTTCGATGCGTCCGACCGAAGACGCAAAAACCTCCTTTGCGTTGGACAATTGCGAGGCTTGCAACTTCAGCGCGAGCCTGGAGGCGGGCGGCTGAGAGGCCTCGGCGACGCGGCCCCGGTCTTCGAACTCCGCGCGGAGGCGCTCGAGGGCATCCTCGACATGCTCGATCTGCTGGCGGGTGATGTCGTGGAATTGAATGGCTGTAATCAGGTCTCCGATAGCGGCGGACACCTCCTGGTATTCCTCCGCCTGGCGCAGCGATGCCTCCGTCGCCCGCCGATGCCGGTCTTCGAGCGAGGCCAGGCTGGTCATGACCTCACTGATCAGCGACGGCAAGTCCCTCAGCTCGCTGGCGCGGAGGCCAGCCACCCGGGTGAGCGCGGACTGCATGCTCTGATGGACTCTGGTGGCCGCCTCCAGGATGCCTTGCCCGCTCGCTTCGATGTTCATTGTAAGCGCGGTCACTTCTTCGGCCAGATTGCCGAATTCGGCGCCCGCGCTTCCAAGCCGCGCGGTCTCGATGCGCGTCAACGACCCGAGCACTCGGAATACCGCGACCGTGTCCTCGAATCCTCGAAAAGTGTTCCCAATCTCGCGCGTGACATCTCGTACCCGCGCCAGCGCGCGATCGCCGGCCTCGGCCCGAGCTTCGATTTGCCTGGATCGCTCGAGCACCCGAGTCAGCATCCCGGACGCCTTATAACCGCCGGAAATCAGTTCGCCCAGCGCCGCCATATCGGAGGAGATTTGACGGGCCGCTCCAACGAACTCCGCCAGTTTCCCCCCGATCGTAAGGAAGTCTCGTTCCGAAGAACGGTTCAGACTTGCCAGATCCGCCAACACTCCTCCGAGGAGGGTGACGCAATCCTGACCGGCGCTGTCGTCCTTCCGGCGCCTCCGAATAGACGCGAGAGCTCGCGGAAGCCATCGAAACACGGAGTATCGATTTCCAGCGACAATAAAGCGCCCCCGCGCCCGATCCTGGTTCGCATGCCGCATGGATTCGGTCTGAAATTCATATCGGAATCAATCGAACCAAGAGTCGTGCTCTCAGGTGAATTACCGATAAGGAATACGCAAGACGGAATTATTCGCCTGCGGCCACAAATAACATAGCAGACCGGGAGAACGCCGCCGATGAGTGCCAGTAAGTGCGATGGCTGCAACGCTTGAGCGACATGAATCCCACTGGCTGATCCGGCTGGAAGGCCAGATCGGTCTGGCGTCCGCGGCGGAGTTTCGAGCTCTGCTGCTCGAATGGCTCGCCGCTGGAAAGGATCTGGAATTGGATCTCGAGCACGCTGAAGAGATCGACATTACGGCCATGCAATTGCTTTGGGCCGCCGGCCGCGAGGCCGCGCGCCTAGGCGTGGGAATCACGACGCGTCCGTCCGGCGAAGTAGCCGCCGTGCTGCGCGACTCGGGATTCGAAGGGATGCCGGGGTTCTCCGCTTCTGCAAAAAGCAGCGTTCGGAGCGGGAGTGGCGATTCGAACCTGGGCGATGGCTATGGCTACAGCTAAGGTGATTCTCGCCGTGGACGATTCCGCCAGCGTTCGGCAGATGGTCAAGTTCACACTTTCCGATGCCGGCTATACGGTGATCGAAGCGGTGGACGGGCAGGATGCGCTGCGAAGCTCGCCAGCCCGGTGAACCTGGTGATCACGGATCTGAACATGCCGAATCTGGACGGGATCGGGCTGATCCGCAAAGTCCGGGCGAATCCGGCGTGCAAGGGCATCCCGATTATCATGCTCACCACCGAATCCCAGGAATCGCGCAAGCAGGAAGGCAAGGCGGCCGGGGCGACCGGCTGGATCGTGAAGCCGTTCACCAGGCAGCAGATGCTGGCGGTGGTGAAGAGGGTGATCGGGTGATCGACCAATTCAAGCAGGCTTTTCAGGAGGAAGCCCGCGAATTGCTGATCGAGCTGGAATCGGCGCTGCTGGAGCTGGACCAAAAGCGCGACGATCCGGAGATTGTGGGGCGGGCATTCCGGGCGCTGCATACGATCAAGGGATCGGGCGCGATGTTCGGCTTCGATGACATCGCCGGCTTCGCGCATAATCTCGAAACGGCTTTCGACCAGCTGCGCAAGGGGGAACTGGCGGCCACGGCCGACCTGATCAGTCTGGCGCTGGCCGCCGGCGACCAGATCAAGACCATGCTGGATGCGGCCGCCGGCGCGAGGCGCGGCGGACCAGGGGCGGTCGGCTGAACATTCTGGCCGAACTGCGGCCGGTTGACGGGCTCGCCGGAGCCGCACGCCGGAATAGCGGACCCGTCGCCGCCGCTCGGAAACGCGGCGGCCGTCGATGGCGACGCCCGGCGCGCCAGTGGCGCATCCGCTTTCGGCCGGGTCCGGACATGCTTGTTGAACGGAACCAACCCGCTGCTGCTGCTCCGCGAGCTGCGGGAACTTGGGCCACTGCGAGATCGAACTCGACACCAGCCGCCATTCCCGCGCTCAGCGAGATCGATCCGGAGCGCTGCTATCTGGCCTGGGACATGGTCCTGAACACAGCCGCGGGGGCGGAGGCGATCCGCGACGTCTTTATCTTCGTCGAAGACGACTGCGAGCTGAGCATCGAGCCGGTGTCGAGCAGGTCACGGGCCATGCGCCGGTGGAACGCCCGCCGGCTACCCGGCCGGCGCGATCCGACGCCGCGCGGACCGAAGCGGCTCGGCGGCCGCCTCGAGTATTCGCGTGTCGGCCGAAAAGCTGGATCAGCTGGTCAACCTGGTGGGCGAACTGGTGACCGTGCAGGCGCGCCTGAGCGAGGTCTGCCGCCCGCGCGCGAGGATGCCGACATCCTGGAGATTTCCGAAGCGGTGGACCGGCTGACGGCGGAGCTCCGCGAGAATTCGATGAGCATCCGCATGCTGCCGCTGCGGAACACGTTCGAGCGATTCCGCCGGCTGGTTCACGATCTCGGCATCGAGCTGCATAAGGAAGTCGAGCTGGCCATCGAAGGCGCCGACACGGAGCTGGACAAAACCGTGATCGATCAGTTGAACGATCCGCTGGTGCATCTGATCCGCAACAGCATGGATCACGGCATCGAGACCCCGGAAGCGCGCCGCGCGGCGGGCAAGCCGCCCACCGGCGACCATTCATCTCTCCGCCCGGCACTCCGGCGCCAACGTGCTGATCCGCGATCAGCGACGACGGGCGCGGTCTGGACGCGGAGCGCGGTGCGCGCCCGCGCCATCGAGCAAGGGCTGATCGACGGCATCGGCGCGGCTCTCGGAGGCCGAGATCTTCTCGCTGATCCTGGCGCCCGGGTTTCTCCACCGCGCGCGAGGTCACCGACGTATCCGGGCCGGGGCGTGGGCATGGACGTGGTCCGGCGAAGCGTGGAAGCGCTGCGCGGCACCATCGAGATCAGCAGCAGACCGGGCGCCGGCGCTGACCGTAACGCTGCGGCTTCCGCTGACGCTGGCCATTATCGACGGGCTGCTGGTGCGCGTCGGCGACGGCGCATTTCGTGCTGCCGCTGGCCAACAGCCTGGAATGCGTCGAGCTGACCCGGCAGGACATTCGAGCACGCGCACGGCAATCACATCGCGAACGTGCGCGGCGAGACTATTCCCTACATCCGGCTCAGCGAGTACTTTCGAAATGGAAACCCCGCGGCCGGAGCGCGAGCAGATCATGGTGGTCGAAACCGAGCACGGCCATTACGGCTTCGTGGTGGACCAGGTGCTCGGAGATCATCAGACCGTGATCAAGAATCTGGGCAGGCTGTATCGAAATGTGCAGGTGGTTTCCGGAGCCACCATTCTCGGCAACGGAACCGTGGCGCTGATTCTCGATCCGCACCGGCTGGTGCAGAACGTAGTCCAGAGCGTGTCCCGGAACAACCTGGCCCGGCCCAGCCCGGCGCACGCGGCATCTCAGTCCAGGCGAAACAGCGTGGCAGTCATTCCGATATTAGTAAGTCATTCGAAAGGAAAGAATCAATGCTACGCAAAACAAACGGTAAGACAACAACACACGGAGCTCCGGCAACGGCGGTACCGCCGTTCCGGACCACGGATGCGCGGCCGGCGCGCCGGGCGTCGGGGAGGCCGGGCACGACCGCTGACTGAAGCAGCGCGTCTCGCAAGAGATCCATGCGTCTGGTGGAGGCATCCCGCAAGGACGCCTGGATGAGCGCGGCAAGCTAGACCAGTTTCACGGCGTGCAGCGCGAAATGGTGCAGGGCATCAACGAGATGCTGGACGCCATCCTGCTGCCCAATCGGCGAAGGCAACCGCATTCTGGCGCAGATTTCCAGCGGCAAGATCGACGAGCTGATCGCGCAGACCTATAAGGGCGATCACGAAAAGATGAAGCAGGCCGTCAACAACGTCGCCGTGGTTCTGCAGGCTCTGCAGAAAGAACTCGCTGCGCCTGACCGACGCGTCCAAGGACGGACAGCTCTCCGAGCGCGGCAAGCCGGAGCAGTTCCAGGGCGCCTACGCCGACATCGTGCGCGGCGTCAACGCGATGCTGGACGCGATCCTGCTGCCGATCGGCGAAGGCAACCGCATTCTGGCCCAGATTTCCGACGGCAAGATCGACGAGCTGATCGCTCAAACCTACAAGGGCGATCACGAAAAGATGAAGCAGGCCGTCAACAACGTCGGCGTGGTGGTGCAGAGTCTGCAGAAGGAAATGGTGCGCCTGACCGAGGCCTCGAAAGACGGGCAGCTCTCCGAGCGCGGCAAGCCGGAGACAGTTCCAGGGCGCCTATGCGGACATCGTGCGCGGCGTCAACGCCATGCTGGACGCGATTCTGCTGCCGATCGGCGAAGGCAACCGCATTCTCGCGCAGATCTCCAACGGCAAAATCGACGAGCTGATCGCCCAGACCTATAAGGGCGATCACGAAAAAATGAAGCAGGCCGTCAATAACGTGGGCGTGGTCCTGCAGGCTCTTCAGAAAGAACTGCTCGCCTGACCGACGCGTCCAAGGAAGGGCAACTCTCCGAGCGCGGCAAGGCCGAGACATTTCCAGGGCGCCTATGCGGACATCGTGCGCGGCGTCAACGCCATGCTGGATGCGATTCTGCTGCCGATCGGCGAAGGCAACCGCATTCTGGCCCAGATCTCCAGCGGCAAGATCGACGAACTGATTGCGCAGACCTACAAGGGCGATCACGAAAAGATGAAGCAGGCCGTCAACAACGTGGCCGTGGTCCTGCAAGGCCTGCAGAAGGAGCTGGCCCGCTTGACCGAGGCATCGAAGGAAGGAAAGTTAACCGAGCGCGGCAATCAGGATCAGTTTCAAGGAGCCTACGCCAAGATCGTGCGCGGCGTAAACGCCATTCTCGACGCCGTGATCACGCCGCTCAATGTCGCCGCCAACTACGTGGATCGCATCAGCAAGGGCGACCTTCCCCCGCAGATCACCGACACCTACCACGGCGAATTCAACACCATCAAGAACAACCTGAACACGCTGATCGTCGCCATGGACGAAGTCACCCACGCCGCCGAAGAGATCGCCCAGGGCAATCTGACGGTTGCCGTTCGGGAGCGGTCCGCGCAGGACAAGCTGATGCAGGCTCTGATCGCGATGGTGGCCGGGCTCACCCGGACGGTGACGGAAATCCGCACCATCGCCGGCGAAGTGGCGTCGGCGAGCCAGGCCATCAGCGCGGCTTCGGTGCAGGTATCGAACGGCGCCAGCGCGCAGGCCGCTTCGGCCGAAGAAGCCTCCTCCTCCATGGAGGAAATGGGCTCCAACATCAAGCAGAACGCCGACAACGCGCAGCAGACCGACAAGATCGCCACCAAATCGGCCAAGGACGCGCAGGAGAGCGGCAAGTGCGTGCTGGAAGCGGTGGCGGCGATGAAGGAAATCGCCAGCAAGATCTCGATCATCGAAGAGATCGCCCGGCAGACCAACCTGCTGGCGCTGAACGCGGCCATCGAGGCGGCGCGCGCCGGCGAGCACGGCAAGGGGTTCGCGGTGGTGGCGGCGGAGGTTCGCAAGCTGGCCGAGCGCAGCCAGAAGGCGGCCGGCGAGATCAACCAGCTCTCCGGCACCACAGTGAAGGTGTCCGAGAAGGCCGGAGAGATGCTCGACAAGCTGGTGCCCGACATCCAGAAGACCGCGGAACTGGTGCAGGAGATCACCGCCGCCAGCAAGGAACAGGACGCCGGCTCCGAGCAGATCAACAAGGCGCTGCAGCAACTGGAGAAGGTGATTCAGCAGAACGCTTCGGCGGCCGAAGAGATGGCCTCGACCACCGAGGAACTGACCGGCCAGTCCGACCAGCTGATGAGCGCGCTGGGATTCTTCCGCACAGGGGATACTGGACAAGCGCCGGTCTGCGCGTCCGGCGGCAGCCAAGCCCGCGGCATCGTTCGGAAAGCTCGGGAGGCGGTCAGCCATGCCGCCGCTCCGGCGCTCGAAGAAGCCCGGCAAAGTCCGGAGTCGCTCTCAAGATGAGAGAACCGGGCGACCGCATGGACAAGGAATTCGAACGCTACTAGACATTCCGGCGCGGGCCCATTCGCCGGCGCCTCAACGTCAAAAGGCGAAAGGAAACAAATTATGAGCGTTACCGAAATCACCGATACGCGGCAGTACCTCACATTCAAACTGGGAGACGAGGTCTTCGCCACCGACGTCGCCAAGGTGCGGGAGGTGCTCGATTTCACCACCATCACCAAGATTCCCCGCACGCCCGATTTCATGAGCGGAGTCATCAATCTCCGCGGCAATGTGGTGCCGGTGGTCGATCTGCGGCTGTGCTTCGAGATGTCGAAGACGGAGAAAACGGTCAACACCTGCATCGTGGTGGTGGAGATGCTGCTCGAAGGCGAATCGACCGTGATCGGCGCCCTGGCCGATTCGGTGGAGGAAGTGATCGACCTGGAGCCGGATCAGATTCAGCCGGCCGCCCAGAATCGGCACCCAGATCCGGACCGACTTTATCAAGGGCATGGGGAAGCGCGACGCGCAATTCATCATGATCCTGGACATCGACCGCGTTTTCTCCGCCGAGGAGTTGTCGGCGGTCCGAGGCGCGGAAGGAACCAAGCCCGCGGCTGAAGGACACGTCTGAACCGGGAGCGGGTGCCGGCTTCGCGGCTGCTCCGCTTCGAGCGCCTAGTCATGGACACCCAGAACGAAGATTCTCTCCGACGCGGATTTCGAGCGGCTGCGCGGCTTGATCTACGCCGAATCCGGCATCAATCTGAACGCGGATAAGAAGACCATGCTGGAGATCCGGCTGAAGCGCCGGTTGCGCAGCCTGAGCATGTCCTCCTGCCGGAGAGTATTGCAAATACGTGTTCGCGCGCGGCACCGGGAAGACAACGAACTGGTCCATCTGATCGACGCGGTGACCACCAACAAGACCGACTTCTTTCGCGAGCCGGACCATTTCGACTATCTCGCTGGCCAAGGCGCTGCCGGACCTGGACGGCGCGCAATGGCGCCGGCCGGAAGTTGCTGATCTGGAGCGCGGGCTGTTCCACTGGCGAGGAGCCGTATACGCTGGCCATGGTGCTCAGCGAGTACGCGGAAGCCCGTCCCGGTTTCCGTTTCAGCGTGCTGGCAACCGATATCTGCACCGCCGTGCTGGCCAAGGCCAGAAGCGGAATTTTCAAGTCCGAGATCGGTGGCGCCGGTTCCGCAAGCGACTTGCGGCAGAAAGTATTTCATGCGCAGCCGCGATCCGGAGTCCGGATCTGGTGCGCGTGGTTCCCGAAATGCGCGCCCTGATCGAGTTTCGGCGCCTGAATTTCATGGACTGCGGACTTCGGCCTGGCCGAGCCGCCGGAAATCATCTTCTGCCGCAACGTCATTATCTATTTCGACCGGCCGACCCAGGTGCGGCTTCTCCAAAAGCTGACCCGGCAACTCGCGCCCGGCGGGTACTTTTTCGCGGGCCATTCCGAGTCGCTGCAAGACATGGACTTGCCGCTGGTTCCGGTCGGACCTGCCGTCTATCGGAAGTGCGCGATGAGCGGGGACGTCTGCCGGACGTGGATCAATGTCCAACCGGGAGAACTCTATCTGGCGCGCAAGCCCGGCGATTCTGCGGACGATCCTCGGATCGTGCGTGGGCGTCACTTTCTGGAGCGGGCGGCTGGGCGCCGGCGCGTTGTGCCACGGCGTCTTGCCCCGATGCCCGGCAACTGGCCTGCCGGACGTTCCGGAGGGCCATCGCTACGTCGATTTCAGCATTCGATACCTGGCGCGAACAGTTTGACGCACTCGGGGTGCGCTCGAAAAGAACTGGAAGTGAAACTATTCGGCGGCGCGGATGTGCTCCCGATCAGCGCGGATCGAAACGACCGGCCACCGTGGGCGCATTGAATTGCCAGGCGGCGCTGGAGGTCCTCGAAGCAGGAAGGATTTAGGTGCGGCGTCGGACCTGGGCGGAATTCGAGGACGCACAATTCATTTCCACACCGGGACTGGCGAGGTGCTGGTGCAGCGGCTTCCGGTCGCGGCCACGATTTAATGGCGTTTTCAGGAAAGCAGGAAGAGCGGTTATGGCACAAGAAAAAATTCGCGTTCTGATCGTGGACGATTCCGCGGTGGTTCGCCAGACGCTCAGCCAGGTCCTTTCGACAGATCCGCTGATTGAAGTCATCGGCAACGGCGCTGCCGATCCGTTCGTCGCCGCCGAGCGGATCAGCGAACAGGTGCCGGACGTGATCACGCTCGACATCGAGATGCCCCGCATGGACGGCCTGACGTTCCTGCAGAAGATCATGACGCAGCACCCGATCCCGGTGGTCATTTGTTCCAGCCTGGCCGAGGAGGGAGCGCAAAGCACGCTCCAGGCTCTGGAGTACGGAGCGGTGGATATCATCGCCAAGCCGCGCCTGGGCACCAAGCAGTTCCTCGAGGAATCGCGCGTGATGCTGTGCCAGGCGGTCAGGGCGGCGGCGGGCGCGCGGCTGCGCAAACCCGGGCCCAGCCATTCGGTCGAGCCGAAGCTCACCGCCGACGCTATTCTTCCGCGGGCCACCGGCGCGATGCTCGAAACCACCGAAAAGGTGGTGGTGATCGGCGCCTCTACCGGCGGCACGGAGGCGCTGCGGTCGCTGCTCGAAGTGCTGCCGCCGGACGCGCCCGGCATCGTGATCGTGCAGCACATGCCTGAGGTGTTTACCCGGGCGTTCGCCAACCGGCTGGACAGCCTGTGCCAGATTTCGGTGAAGGAAGCCGAAGCGAACGATACCGTTCTGCGCGGGCGCGCGCTGATCGCTCCCGGCAATCATCACGTGCTGCTCAAACGCAGCGGCGCGCGATACTACGTGGACATCAAGGACGGGCCGCTGGTCTCCCGCCACCGTCCCTCGGTGGATGTGCTGTTCCGCTCGGCCGCGCGCTATGCGGGACCGAACGCGGTGGCGCGTGATCATGACCGGGATGGGCGACGACGGCGCCAGCGGGATGCTCGAAATGAAGCAGGCCGGGGCCGCCACCATCGCCCAGGATGAAGCCACCTCGGTGGTTTTCGGCATGCCCAACGAGGCCATCAAGCGCGGCGCCGTGGATACCATCCTGCCGCTGCTCGAAATCGCCGGCGCCATCATAAAACATGATTCCGGCGCGCCGCGGCGGTCCTCCAGCCTGCATACCGCCGATGCGCGGCAGTAAAATCGGCTTGTGTCCCGCTTTTTCGCGTTTGTTTTTTTCGAGCTTCCTTTGCTGACCCTGTCTTTGGGAGCCGCGGAATTGAAGGTCGATCATGTGACCGTCGCCGGCCAACACCTCGAAGGTATGCGAGCGAGCCTGGCCGCCATCGGCATCGGCAGTGAATACGGAGGCCGGCACGCCAACCATGCCACCGAGATGGCGCTGACCAGCTTCCCGGATGGATCTTATCTGGAATTGATCGCCTTGCAGCCCGATGCCGATGCGTCCGCCGTCGCGGCGCACGAATGGGCCAAGCAGATGCAGCACAATGCCGGGCCGTGCGCCTGGGCCGTCCACGTAAAGGACCTGGCCGCCGAGGCCGGGCGGCTGCAAAATGCCGGAATAGAAGTGGGCGCGCCGGCACGCAGTGGACGCTCCCGGCCCGACGGGATCCGGCTCGATTGGGAGACTGCGCGGGTGGGCCGCGAACCCAATGGCACGTTTTTCCCGTTCCTGATTCGGGACTTCACCGCTCACGACCTGCGCGCTTTTCCCAAGGGTAACCCGACCGTGGAAGACTTCAGCGGCATCACCAGAGTAGTGATCGCGGTCCATGATCTGGACGCTGCTGCTGGCCGGTACGCCAAAGCCTACGGAGTAACCGTCACGGCCCGAGAGACGGATCC
Source organism: Terriglobia bacterium (assembly GCA_963786745.1). GTDB lineage: Bacteria > Acidobacteriota > Terriglobia > Bryobacterales > Bryobacteraceae > Palsa-89. Next base: position 14,900 of record CAWBAE010000004.1, read on the forward strand.
GAATTTCGGCGCGCGCCTGGCGCTGCTGGGAGGAACGCCGGTGGTGCTTGCGGCGCCTCTCGAACCTGGCTCGTGGCTGGCTCGGCGGCTGGAACAGTTCGGGGAAGGACCCGTCGCATTCGTGCTGAGCGCCCGTCCGGGAACCCGCTATCAAGCCGCCTCCAAATCCCGCTGGTTCGGATCCGATATCTCCTGGTTCGACAGCCGGAAGCTCGGATGGCATTTAGGGTTTCAGTAATTCCGAGATATGCGCTACCGCATGCTGTGCGCTACGAATACGTAACGTTACATTCCGCCGGTCTGCCTTTACCGGAACGCGGTATTTTTTTCGCATCGCACCAGCGTACTTCCGGATGAAGAGGATTCGATCCGCTATTTTGAGCTACCCATAAGGATCTGGCCGCTCGCTTGCATCGAAACTTCCGGGGGACAGCATGGATTCAAAATACGGTGGAACCTACTCGCGGCGGATCTCACGATGGGCGGCCTCGTTACTCGTGGTTACAGCGGCCTTATACGCCGGCGACCATCAGTTGCTCAACGGAACCTGGAAGCTGATTCCCGCGCGCGCCGAATTTAACGGCGAGCCGGCTATTCAAACCGGCACGGTAACCATTTCCGACCGGCAGGGCAATATCTATGTGTCGCATAATTTCACCTACACCAGTGACCGCCAGACCGTCACTTACAATTCCAGCACCGACGGCCGCGCGAATAGTTCCATTCACGAAGGCGCGGGCATCAAAACCAAGGCCAAGTGGGATGGCGAAGAATTGAAAGTCACCTCGAAGAAGGACGACGCCGTCACATCCACGGAACGTTATCGGCTCCAGCAGGATGGAACCTTGATGCTGCTGGTGGAGCGGCCCAGCCACCCCACGATCACGCTGATCTTTGAGCGGGAATAATCCACAAGCGCGAAAATCAAGCGTGCCGAAACAGTGCCCACAATGCCATACCGTAGTGCCGCGGGAAGCCTTCTCTTGCGACGCCTGCGGATGTCAGTTCTCGAATGAACCGGCGCGTCCGTTTTCGCAAGGCCGGGCTTGGAGGCTGGCCGGGATCGTGCTTATGATCGCCATGATCGCCGCCATCATTTGGTTCTTTTCGGCGCGCTAGAATAAGGGGCATGCACGCTCGAAATTGCTTCAAGACAACCTCTCTCTTGTTCGCGCTGGCATGGCCGGTATTTGCGGCAGACCCTGCGCTGGTGGTGGATCGCGGCCTGCCGCAGGCTAATCTCAACAGCGCGCCAGGCGAGTACCGCAGCAACGTCCGCTGGAGCTCGTATGACAGCGGATTCCTCGGTGACGATTTCACCGTCGGGGCCGCCGGAGAAAATTGGGTGATCGATCGCATTCGCGTGTGGACCGTTCCCGGTGTCGCCGCGGCCGATCCCGAGCATCTGGGCGACTTCTATCAGGACGTCCGGTTGTACTTCGGCGGATCGGGAAACGGCGTCTCGCCGATCGTCACGGGGCTGCTGGCTCCTGGCGCCAATCAGGCCAGCAATCCCAATATCCTGATCTCCGACGCGACCGCCGCCAGCGGGGTTCACTATGAGGACTTCGGAACCGCCATGCGCATTTGGCAGATTGATTTCGCGCAGCTGAACCTGGCGGTCCAAGGCGGCGTCAAGTACCAGTTTGCCGCGTGGGGTCTGGGCCGTGAGCAGGCGGACGGCAAGGGTAAGACCTATGCATGGTTCAACCTGGCTTCAAACGCCGCGCTCGCTTCCGCCAGGCAGGACGGCGCCGATGGCACGATGCTGCTATTCGCGTCCGGCGGAAAATTCCAGAACGCCTTCAGCGGCAAGGGAGCCGGCTGGGACAAGACCTCCGACATTGACGTGCAGGTTTTTGGACACCGCGTCGATACGGCCTCTCGCTAACGTAAGACGGTTCAAGCCAGTTTTGCGGACTGGCCGTCCAGCAACACGCGCAACGCCGTCTGCCGGTCTCTGACCACCCAGGCTGAGATATTATCCGCAAGGCTCTTGAGGACTCCCCGCGCCTCGCCCGGATTCGCCGCCTCCACATGCCGGAACGCAGCGGTATATTGATTCAGAAGCGTCTGCCGGCGCGTCGCGGCTTCCTGAGGCGCAACGAATCCGGAATCCGAAAGCTTTACCAGCGCCGACTTCAAAGCTCCCCACCCGAGGTCGATCACTACCGCCTTAACCAGCATCAGCTCGCCCGCCAGTTGCGATAACCCAGCCACTTGCTGCGTAAAGTAGTCTTTATCGAAGCCGTGCATTCCGGCCTCTGTGTCCACTTGCGCATACGTTTGTGTCCAGCCGCCGGGCCAATCGCCGGCCAGGCCAATACCGGGGATCCCGTAGGCGCGGCCTTTGTTCATGGGACTCTTCACCGTTCCCTGGAAGCCGCCGTTGACGCCCGGTCCAGTGCCGCCGGATTTGACGTCCACCCGCGGCCAATGATTGTCGGTGGCGGCTCTCGCGATGGCTTCCACCAGCCAGATATTGTTGTTATGAACGTCCATCAGGCTGGTGATGACGCCGCCATTTTCCGGCGCCTCTTCCGAATAAACGTAGCGATTGCCGCCGGGCCCGGTCTCGATGGTCTGCCGCCCACCCATGTGCTCGATCCCAACCGTCGCGATGATGGGCTTCAACCGTTCGGGGTGAATCTTGTAATAGTCGAATTGCGGCCAACTGCCTTCGCCGCCGGGCATGAAGTGCCGGCAATCGAAGTAGAAAACCAGCGTACGCGGACGCGCGGCGCGCGGAAGGTGATTGAAATAGGACAGAATGCCGAGCATGCCCAGCCCGCCATTTTCCTCAATCAGCGACATGGCGTCGGTATGTGTGGCCAGCAGAATCTGTTCATCCTGCTCGGTGCCGTAGTTTCGTCCCGGCAGATACGCAAGGATCGCTTTGCCGGTATCGCGCTGGAAGCGGGCGTTCAGTGTCAGAGTGGCTCGCTTCTCGGCCTTGGCGTCGGCCCGCACTTTCGCCCCGTTCACCCGATCGAGCGCGAGAGTGGGACAGTTGATGTACTTCGCGCCGAGCCCCGCCTTTCCATCCGGTGTGTAGACGCTGCGCTGCGCCAGCCCGAACGCAGCGCCGGGCGAAAGGTCGTAGACAACCACCATAGCCGCGGCATGTCCCCTGATCCCGATCGCGGCAAAGCGGTTGAGTTGGCTCCAGACCCAGCGAGAATGATAGGAACTAGTGACGCTCGCCGCAACCGGAGTAAATAGAGGCGTCCACTCGCCCGGTGAGCGCCACTCGTAATCGGTCAGAGTGAAATTGTCCAGAAACGAATCGGAGTAGGGAGGATCGGGATACGGAGCCGTCTCGAAGACCAGAATCTTGCCTTCGATCTCTTCAGGCGAAGGCGGCTTCGCGGGATCGTAGAGCAGCATCTGCGCGGTCACGCCCTCCGGCGGCGTGTAACCGGACGTCATGCCATAGGACGCGACTACCGGAACGGGCGTCCCATCTATGACGAGTTTTTCCACCGCGATGCCCGAATCGAAAACGTGGGTGCGCCGATCCGGCCAGTCATCCACGATGTGATGGTCGTAAGGAATTTCGACGTAATCGAAATCCACCCCGCCGAACTCGTGCAGCTTCGAAATCAGGAAGTCCGTATAGCGCTTCCAGCCCGCGCTGCCCGCGTAGGTGGGACCGCCGCGGCTCTTGAATGCGTTCCAGTCCCAGGCCTGATCGGGCGCGATCATGAAGCGCGGATTGATTTTGGGAAATGCACTGCCGCCGGCTTCCCCGCTCTGGGCCCACTGCGCGCCTGGAGCGAGCACCGTTCCGGCGGCAAGACCGGCGGCAGTCTTAAGGAAGGTCCGCCGCGGAGAACCGGCTGTCCATCTATGCGATTCGCTCATCCTGGCCCTCGCTGATCGTCGTGAGTCATTGTAACGCTTCGCGAATTTCAAGCTCGCCGGATGCAACAATGTAAAGACGGAATGAAGCACACTCGCCGAAGAATGCTGCTGGCCCTTGCGGCGATTTCCTTGGTTCGGCCGAGCATTGCGCAGACGGGCGCGCACCCCGATTTCGCGGGTACCTGGAACTCAGCCACTGCCACTCCGCTGGAGCGACCGGCCCAGTTGAAGGAAAAGGAATTCTTCACGCCCCAAGAAGCCGCGGAGTGGGAACGCCAATTTGCCGCTCGCAACCAGGAACAGGCTGGGCCGCCCTCGAGCGGCATCGGCACCTACAACGTATCCTGGCGGGAGTTTGGCCCGAAAGTGGTGAAGACCCTTCGGACTTCCATCATCATCGACCCTCCCGACGGCCGTATTCCGCCGCTGAAGCCAGCGGCCGCCGCCGAAAAGCGCCGCCGAATGGAGTTGCTCCGGCATCCGGGCGGTGCGAGGGATCTCGGCCTTCAGGATCAATGCCTGGTCTTTCCGACCGCCGTCCCTCCGATGACTCCTTACACCTACAACAGCAATTATCAGATCGTCCAGACGGGCCAGGAGCTGATGATCCACGTGGAGATGATTCACGATACAAGAATCATTCCGCTGAACGGACGCGCACACCTGCCATCCAATGTACGGCTTTGGCTGGGCGATTCGGTTGGGCACTGGGAAGGCAGCACGCTGGTGGTGGATACAGCGAACTTCAATGATGGCGGAGGGTTCTATGGGGAGGCGGGCGGCATGTTCGGCTCAGACCGAAATCTGCACGTGGTGGAACGCTTCAGTCTGCTCGATCGGGATACGATTCTCTATCGATTCGAAGTGGACGACCCCAGCGCATTTACGCGTCCATGGAAGGGTGAACTGACGATGGATCGTGCGCCCGGTCCGATTTACGAGTACGCATGTCACGAGGGCAACTATGCGTTGCCGAATCTGCTGAACATCTTCCGCGTCACCGAGACCCTCGAGTCGGTTCCGAAGACGCAATAGTCCGGCTGAAAAAGGGGGCGATAGGTGTGACCGCCCCCCCTAGCTTATATTTACTTGCTTCCAGCCGCGCTAGACATCGCCGGCGCGAAAACGATCTTCGCGGTGGTGCCGCCGAGATCGATCTCGAGCAGCTTCGAATCCTCCGACACGGAGGAAGTGAAGGAGTACTTCTGGGCGCCTTTTCCAAGCGTCGCTGGAACTTCGACTACGCTCTTGCCCATCTTGAACACGGCTTTGTCACCCTGCATTTCGACTTTGTACTGACCCGCCTTCAGTTGCGTACTACCAATCCACACTGAACCGGGGAACGTCACGGTGTAGCTAGCGGCCGCGCTCGCGATTCCGAGTGCAAGCACAGCAAGACCAAACGTCAGTTTCATCAACTTCATTTTGTTAAGTTAGCTCCTAGAGTATTTTTGGATTGCGACTACTGGGTACTGGCGCTCATTGCAGCGCAGATGCAATCATTGCAGAGGCACTCATTGCCTTAGTTAGAAGATGTTCGTACCGGTACAAAGGTTGCATCACATGTTTTGATGGAGTCGATATCACTTTTCTATGCAGGGCGTAGAGCCTTTGTTTGAAGCAGCTTGGCTCGTCCGGTCGGGTTCGAACCTACGACTCCTTTTTTCGAGAGCGTCCGGCTTTGCGGAAGAGCGGCTGTCGATCGACGGTTTCAGCGCATAATGGATTTTATTCGAGAACTAGTGGTACATCATCCATGAGAGCCTGGGAAACCGCGACTACCAAAAAAGTTGAGCAGGAAGTCGCGCGATTTCAAAACCTGGGCTGGTATCACAGCATTGAACTCCCGGACGGTAGCGTGATCCCGGGGATTCAAACCCCCGCTCAGTTGCGTAATAGGCTGGGCCAATTCCCGATACCCAGAGACCTTCGCGGTAAGCGCGTCCTTGACATCGGCGCGTGGGATGGATGGTTCAGCTTTGAGATGGAAAAGAGGGGGGCCACGGTGGTCGCGGTGGACGCCGTGCAAAGCGAGAAGTTCCTGGTAGCGCGCGAACTCCTCGGTTCGAAAGTGGACTTCGTGTTGTCGGATGTCTACGACTTGAGCCCGGTTGAGCTGGGGCGCTTCGACGTAATCCTATTCCTCGGCGTTCTCTATCACCTTAAGCATCCTCTTCTCGCGCTTGAAAAGGTTTGCGCCCTCGCCTCGGATCTGGTGTGCGTTGAATCCTACGTAACCGACGACGGAAAAAAGCGTGGCCAGAAACCGTGCATGGAATTCTACGAGTCCACCGAGTTGGGTGGTCAGTTCGATAATTGGGTGGGGCCAAACGTCGCGTGCCTGCTGTCATTCTGCCGCGCCGCCGGATTTGCTCGATCCTCTCTCGGAAGCGTGATTCATCATCGCGCCCACGTAACCTGTTCCCGGAAGTGGGATCAGCCGGCGGGCAGGGGGAAACCGCCGCACCTGATCTCGGTGGAAAACAATGCCTCGCACACTACCACCTTCGCCGCGAATGGCGATGAGTACTTGTCGATATGGTTCAAGTCTTCCGGAAGGAAATTGACGGACTCGGATGTGTTTCCGGAGATTGGCGAGTACGGCGCGCGTCCGGCGCTGGTCGTTAACACCGGGCAGGACGGCTGGCACGCCGTTGTTAAGCTTCCACCCGGATTATCCCCGGGATGGCACGAAGTCAAAATTCGAGTTCGCGACAGCGCCTGCAGCAATACCGCGCGCATTGGAGTTGGCGTTCCCGCGCCCGAAGGACCGACGTGCGTCATCGCCGCAACCGAGGTGACCGCGTTAAAGATCGTGAGCATTACGGACGGAAAAACCTGGGAGCCCAACCGCGCCCGATTGCGGGCGGACGCGAGCATTTCGCTATGGGTCCGGGGGTTACCACGAGAGTTCGGCCAGGCGGATGTGATCGTGCGATTGAGCGGACGCGACCTCGCGAGCTCGTTTGTTTCCGAAGCCGATTCAGCGGGCCTGCGACAGGTCAACGCGCTCCTCCCTCCCGGTCTCGGTACTGGAAAAACGTCCGTCACTATCGCAGTTGGAAGCAGCGTCGCCGAGCCAGTGGACGTAGAGATTGTTCCGGTTGCATCCCTGCGATAATCTGAGAAACGTCTCGTTAAGTCAAAATAGGAGCCGCCATCATGTTGAGATTCTCGCGATGGATTGTCACTGGATTCTCGTTCTGCCTTCTCGCGGCAGACGTTGCGCTGGCGCAATCGCCACGGCCCATGACCTTGGTGGACGTATTGAACGTCCCTCAAATCACCGACCCTCAGCTCGCACCCGACGGCCGTGAGATTTTGTTCGTCAAAGCCGAAGCCAACTGGAAAGCGGACAAACGCATCCGGCACATCTGGAAAATCAACTCGGACGGCTCGGGCTTGGTGGAGATGACCAATGGAATGGACGGCGAGGGCAACCCGCGCTGGTCTCCCGACGGCAAGACCGTCGCTTTCCTGGCCAAGCGCGGCGATGCCGAAGGAAACCAGATCTTCCTGATCTCGCCCGCGGGCGGCGAAGCGCGCGCGCTCACGCATCACGCGACCGCTGTCTCCGACATCACCTGGGCGCCCGACGGCGCGAGCCTATACTTTCGCGCCCCCGATCCCAAGAGTGATCAGCAGACGGCCCGTGAAAAACTGAAGGACGACGTTTTCCTCTTCGACGAAAACTACCAGCAGCAGCATTTGTGGAACGTGACGGTGGACGGGAAGTCCGAACGGCGCATCACCGCAGGCGATTATTCCGTGATCGCTTATCGGCTTTCCCAGGATGGGACCAGGATCGCCTATCATCGCGCACCCACTCCTTTGCTCGAAGACGGGGATCAAAGCGAGGTATGGGTGATGGAATCGAACGGCCAGGACGCGCGACAGATCACCCACAACCAGGTCCCGGAAAGCGATGCCTCGCTCTCGCCGGATAATTCGCTGGTTCTGTTCCTGTCGCAAGCCAACTCGAAGTTCGAGCCTTATTACAATGCCAAGCTCTTCATTGCGCCGTCCCAGGGCGGCGAAACGCGGGTGGTGATGCCCGACCTTCCCTACGAGGTGGAACGGGCGGCTTGGTCCAAGGACGGAAAAGCGATCTTCTTCCTGGCCAACATGGGCGTGCACAGCGAATTATTCGAAGTTGCCTCGACTGGCGGAAAACCGCGGCAGCTTACCAGCGGAAAGCACGCCATCAACGCGTGGACTTTCGCCGGGAAGGCCGGCGAGCATGTCTTCACGGCCAGCGAGATGTCGAGCCCAGGCGAAGTGTGGCTGGCCGATGAGTCCGGCTCAGCGCCGCATAAAGTGACTTCCGTTTTCGACTACCTGACCCGCGACTTCCGCCTGCCGCGCCAGGAGCGCTGGGAATGGAAGGGCGCGGACGGCGCAACCATCGAAGGCTTGCTCTACTATCCGATCGATTATGTGCCAGGGCAGCGCTATCCGCTGGCGGTCCAGACCCACGGCGGGCCTCAGTCTTCCGATAAATTCGGATTCGGCGGCGGCCAGAACTACGTGCCTGTGCTCGCGGCCAAGGGCTACGCAGTCCTGCAACCGAACTATCGCGGGAGCACCGGATATGGCGACGCGTTCCTGCGCGACATGGTGGGGCATTATTTCCAGAACGCGCATCTGGACGTCATTGCGGGCGTCGATTCGTTGATTAAAGCCGGCATCGCCGACCCGGATCGTCTGGTCAAGATGGGCTGGAGCGGCGGCGGGCACATGACCAATAAGATCATCACCTTCACCGATCGCTTCAAAGCCGCGTCTTCAGGAGCCGGAGCCGCCAACTGGATTTCGATGTATGCCCAAAGCGACATACGTATTTACCGAACTCCCTGGTTCGGAGGCACGCCTTGGCAAAAGGATGCGCCCATCAGCATCTACTGGGACAACTCGCCGCTCAAAAACGTATCGAAGGTCACTACGCCCACCATCTTTCTGGTCGGCCAAAACGACCAGCGCGTGCCCGAGCCCCAATCCATCGAAATGTACCGCGCGCTCAAGAGCAACGGCATTCCCACTCACTTGTACGTCGCCCCGCGCGAGCCACATGTTTGGGAAGAACTCCGCCACGTGCTCTTCAAAATGAATGTTGAACTGGAGTGGTTCGAAAAGTACGCCACCAAGAGGCCCTACATCTGGGAGGGCGCGCCGGCCTCGTAGGGTACAGCAGCGAACTTCGACGGCCCTCTTCCATCGACCGTGTAGAATGATCTAACTGGAGGAAGAATGCGCCGCATCCGCGTCTTCGTTTTATTATCCGTTTGTTGCTGGATCTCCGCGGGGAGCCTGATCCGGGCCGCCCCCGACGACGAAATTTCCGCGCGCGCGCATAAGCTGCACTTCAGCTCCATCGTGCTGGACACGCATGATGACACCACCCAGCGCTTTTTTTCGAAGGACTACGACCTAGGCAAGAACAACCGCGAGGGCCATGTCGACATTCCCCGCATGCGGGAAGGCGGCATGAACGCGATCTTCTTCTCCATCTGGATCGACGGGCGCATCATGGGCCCGCCGGCCATCCAGAAAGCTCTCGACCAGATCGACGCGGTCCGTGAAAACGTCAAAAAATACTCGCGCGATATGGTGCTCGCGCGCACCGCCGACGACGTGCGCCGCGCTCACGCACAAGGCAAGATCGCCGCGCTGATGGGCGTGGAAGGCGGCCATATGATCGGCAACGATATCCGCATGGTTCGCATTTTCGCCGATCTCGGCGTGCGCTACATGACGCTGTCTCACTTCTACAACGACGAGTGGGCGGACTCCTCCACCGACAAGCCCGCTCACAACGGACTCACGAATTTCGGCAAAGACGTAGTCCGCGAAATGAACCGGCAGGGCATGGTTGTAGACATTTCTCACGTCAGCGATAAGACTTTCTACGACGCGCTCGCAGTGAGCAAAGCGCCGCTGCTAGCCTCGCACTCATCCTGCCGCGCCCTGTGCGATCACGTGCGCGACATGAGTGACGACATGATCAAGGCGCTGGCGGCCAAGGGCGGCGTCATCCAGATTAATTACGAAAAGAGCTTCATCGATCAGGCTTATAAAGACGCCTACGACAAGGAAGCCGGCGGCGTGGTCCAGCACATGAGCGAGCTAACCAAGAGCTGTAATAACGATGAAACTTGTATTTCGCGCGAGATGTCCAAGCTGCAAGAGAAGTTGACCGCCGAGGGAAAACTGCCGCACGTGAGTTGGGAGCGAATCGTCGATCACATCGATCACGCCGTAAAGTTGGTTGGAGCCGAGCATGTAGGGCTGGGTTCCGATTTTGATGGCGCCGATATGCCGGACGGCATGGAAGATTGCTCCAAGCTTCCGAAAATCACCGAGGCGCTGGTGCGCAAAGGCTATTCCGACAGCGATATACGGAAAATTCTGGGCGAGAATACTCTGCGCGTGCTGGAGCAGGCCGAGCGGGTGAGCAAAGAACTGCAAGCGCAGTAATGAGATTTCGCCCGCACGTTTTACGGCCTGACGGCAAAAGTTAGCGTAAGACGCGAAACTTCTGTAGCCAAAACCGTCCGCATTGAAGCACAACGGCGACACATAGGGCGTATAATCTACGCATAAGTGGAGGGAAGATGAAATATCGATGCCTCTGTTTCGTAGTCAGCCTCAGCGCGCTTCCTTTAATGGCGCAGGGACAAACCGCCGCGCATTCCGCCTCGGCGAACGCCAAAACCGTTAAGCAGACCTGGACGCCGCCTCGAACCGCCGACGGACATCCGGACCTTCAGGGATTTTGGGCCAACAACAACGCCACTCCGCTCGAACGGCCAGACGAGTTGGCGGGCCGGGCAACTCTCACCGACGAGGAAGTTGCGGCGCTCAAGAAGAAGGCGGCCGAACTCTTCGGCGGCAATGGCGACGCTGCGTTCGGTGACACCATATTTCGCACCGTTTTCGCGAATGTCAAGGGAACTAAAGCCGGCTTCAAGAGCACCGACGGAGAGACCGGCGATTATAGTTCGGTCTGGAATGACAAAAGAGAATGGGACAATCGAACGTCGCTCATTACCGACCCTCCGGACGGACGGATTCCCGCCATGACGCCCCAGGCCCAGGAAAGACGAGAAGCCATCCGAGCGGCAATGAAGCGTTCCGCCGGACCTCAGGACCGGGCGTTGCAAGAACGTTGTCTCACATACGGCTCGCCGCAGCTGGTGGCCGGATACCAGAGCTACTACCAGATTGTCGAGACGTCCACCTCGGTGGTTTTCATGACGGAGATGATTCATGATGTCCGCGCGATCCCACTGAACGGCGGTCCGCATGTGCCATCCACGATCCATCAGTGGCTGGGGGATTCGCGCGGCCATTGGGAGGGCGACACGCTGGTCGTAGATACTACCAACTACAAACCCAGAAGCTTCATGAGTATTTCGAGCGAGAAGCTGCACGTGATCGAGCGCTTCTCTCTTACCGGTCCGGACACCATAAAATACGAGATCACGATCAATGATCCGGACACATGGACGAAACCCTGGAGCATCATGATCCCGTTGAAGCGCTCTCCGGAGCCGGTGTACGAATACGCTTGCCACGAGGGTAACTACGGCATGCAGGGTATTTTGGCCGGGGCACGCGCCGAGGAGCAGGCCGCGGCTGGAAGCCAATCACCCAAATAAAGCGGTACTAAAGTCGACTGGTACTGGAACTTGCTGGTACAAGCGGTCTATGCATAGTTTGCACCGTCTGGGTAGATCATCAGACGGTAACTATGGCGACGGGAACTCAGCGCGGCTACGATCCCGGCAACTATTATGTGTGGGGCACGCCGGCCGGCTTTTCCGTCCATTTGAGCCTGAAAGTGGTGCGGGAACTGGCGGCTCAAATTGCGGCTTCCGCCGAAACTCGCGGAATTCTGCTGGGACGGTCCATTACAGTGCCTTTCGTCGCCACCATGGCCGACGATTTCGTGGTGATCCCTTCGTTCGACGACTTCGTGAGCGCTCGGCGGGCGGTTGAGAACGATGGACGCGGGCTGCGTGCCATCGGCTACTTCCGGTCACAACGCGATGGCCTGCTGCGGCTGGATGCGCGCGATCTGCAAACTTTTGAACGTCTCCTGAACGGCAATGGGAACCTGGCGTTGTTGATCCGGGCATCGCGGCATGGACATCCGGAAGCCGCCGCGTACTACTGGCAAGACGGCCGCCCCCAGCCGGGCGAGTTCGGTTTTGGATTTCCGTTGGATGCGGCAAAATTAGCGAGCGAGCACCCCGCGTTGCGCGTTCCGAACTTGTCAGCGCCGGAGCAGCCGATGCCTGCAAGACCAGCGTTCCGCCGGACTCCCGAAGCGCCGAAAGCTGCGCCGGTCGAGGGCATTCATTGGCTTAGGCTGTTGCCGACGGCGGCGCTGGTCATCATCGCCACCGCTGCGACGCAGATGGCATGGAATTCCCGAGCGAATACGGCGGCTGACCTAGCTCCCGCGCCCGAGGCAACACAGTTAGCCGCGCCGGAGCCGGTCGAAGAAACGCCGCTGGGTTTGAAAGTGACCTTACAGGCGCATCAGGTGGAGATTCGCTGGGATCGCACGGCAGAGGCGATCAAGACCGCCGCGAAAGGCACGCTGAGCATGTCAGAAGCCGGAGTGACAGAAGCCGTTCCATTCAGCGCTCGCGAACTGCGGGAAGGATACGTCGCCTACGGGCCCAAAACGAATGACGTCCGCATCCGATTCGAAGTCACCTCGGCGGACGGAGCAACCACAGCGGAATCGATTCGGGTGGTGGCGATTCCCTAAACCACCCGTTGCGGCTTAAGTCGTAGCGAAAGCAGACCCTTTGACTTTCCTGATGGATCGGATACACTTCCTCTGAGAGGGATCCGCAGTGCCGTGCCCCTGGCAACCCGCGAACAACGGTCCGAAAGCTTGGTGGTTCACACACCGTTTAGCGGCCCTGCTGATCGCCGCGCCGGTCTTCCTGTTGCTCCAATCCAGGTCGGTTGCTCAGACAGCTCCCGTTAGACAAAACGACATCCTTCCGATCCTCGAACGGTGTTACCAATGCCATGGTGGAGCGGTCCAGATGTCGAAGCTCGACTTGCGGACCCGCGAAGGAATGTTGAAAGGCGGCGAGAACGGGCCGGCTCTCGTCCCCGGGAATGCCTCGGCCAGCTTACTTTATAAAAGAATCACAGGTCAGCAGCAGCCCTTGATGCCGATGGCTCCCGTTCCGGCGCTGACTGCCAAGGAAATCGCGCTGGTGAAGGATTGGATCGACCAGGGCGCCATATGGAGTTCCAGCAGCGCGCCAGCGCCCGCCTCAACGTCCGCAAACAGCAACGGCTATAAAGAGAAGCAGTTCACCGAGCAGGATCGGCAATGGTGGGCATTTCAAAAGCCCGTGCGTCATCCCGCACCGCGGGTGAGCGATGCGCGCTGGAGCCGCAATCCGATCGACGCGTTCGTTCGAGAGGAGATGATGAAGAAGGGCCTCGAACCGGCTCCGGAAGCGGACCGGAGAACGTTGATCCGCCGGGCGTATTTGGATCTGGTGGGTCTGCTGCCGCCCGCCGCCGAGGTCGAGAAATTCGTCAACGACCCGTCACCGCGGGCATATGAGAATCTGATCGATCGTCTGCTCGATTCGCCGCGTTACGGCGAGCGCTGGGGCCGCTACTGGCTTGACGTGGCGCGCTATGCGGATAGTTCGGGCTTCGAGTTCGACATCACGGTGGACAATGGCTGGCGCTATCGCGATTACGTGATCAAAGCGTTCAACGAAGACAAGCCCTACGATCAATTCATCGTCGAGCAGCTGGCGGGTGATGAACTAGACCATCCTACTTACGACAGCCTGACGGCCACCACGTTCTATCGGGTCGGCCCGCGCGTGCGATTCCGCGAGAAGAATTATCCTTCTTACCGTTATGACTACATGGATGACATGGTGCGCACGACTTTCCAGGGCTTCATGGGGCTATCGGTGAATTGCGCCAGATGTCACGACCACAAGTTCGACCCGATTACTCGGATGGATTACTACCGGTCGGTCGCGGCGTTTTGGCCGTATGTCGATCATGATTACCCGCTGGCGCCCCAGGAGAAAGTCGACCAGTACGAGCGAATCAAGAAAGAGCTCGAAAAAGAGATTACGCCGCTGCAGCAGGAGATTGCCCGGATTGAAAAGCCCTATCGGGAGAAGCAGCGTGAGAAGCAGATTCAGGATGCTCTCAAGAAGTACCCCGAGGACATTCAAATTGCGATCAAGACGCCGGAGGAGAAGCGGACGCCGGGACAAAAGCTTTTGGTCGCCCAGGTTCTGATCAGCCCCGAAGATGCGAATCCGGACATGATCGTTGCGGATCTGGACGCCACTGCGAAATCCAAAGCGCAAGCCAAGGCTAACCAGGTTTTCGGCGTTAACGACAGCTACTCCGGGCGCGGTCTGAAATTGAGCCCGGCTGACGAAGCCCGAAGGGGTGATCTTCGCGCCAAGATCGAGGCCATCGAGGAAAGGCTGCCCGACCCGTTGCCGACCGCCGACGGAGTCCGCGACGGCGACTACCGGCTTCAACCGGATGGCCTGGGTGACTCAACCATCCCCGGAACCGGCCGGCCAACTTACGACGTAAAGTGCTGCTATATTCCCGAACCTGGCCAGAAATACGAAGTGCCCCCGCTGTATTTCGCCGCCGCCGGCGACGACATCAAGGCCAACGCCAGCACTTTTCCAGTTCAGCCCGGTTTTCTCTCAGTGCTTGTAAGTGGAACGCCGCCGCCCGCCACGCATCCGCCCAATCGGCCTGACTACGTCACTAGCGGCCGTCGGCGCGCGCTGGCGGAGGCCATCGCTTCCAAAGATAATCCCCTCACTGCTCGCGTGATGGTCAACCGGATCTGGGGCTGGCATTTTGGCCGCGGCATCGTCTCGACGCCCGGCAACTTCGGAAAGATGGGCGCGCTGCCGTCGCACCCGGAGCTGCTGGATTGGCTGGCTACGGAGTTTGTACGCCAGGGTTGGAGCGTTAAGCAGATGCAGCGGCTGATCATGACATCGGAGACCTACAAGATGGCGTCCGCCTTCTACCAACCGGCTGATATGGAGAAGGATCCGACCAACGTCTACCTGTGGAGATTTCCGATCCACCGCCTGGAAGCGGAGATCATCCGGGACACCATTCTCGATGCGAGCGGTGATTTGAACCTCAAAGCGGGCGGGCCAGCATTCTTCCCTTCCATTCCACTGTCGGTTCGTGCGGACCAGCCTCGCGGCACGTGGGAGCTTACCAAGGAAGGGCCGGATACCTGGAGGCGTAGCATCTACGCCTATGTAAAACGCGGCCTCAAGTACCCGATGTTCGAAGTTTACGATTTGCCGGACCTGAATACAACTTGCGAGCGTAGGGCGGTCAGCACCGTTCCAACCCAGGCGCTGACCATGTTGAACAACGAGTTTATGCTGATGCAGGCGGACCATTTCGCGCAGCGAGTTTTCGAACAAGCAGGCAATAATCCTGAGGCACAGGTCAAGACCATGTATCGGATTGCCCTGAGCCGCGATCCAACCGCAACGGAGCTGGCCAGCAACGTGGCGTTCCTGAAAAAGATGTCCACCGGCACGGTCGAGAAGGCGGCGCTATCCGCTCTCACGGACCTGGCACACGTGACGCTCAATTTGAACGAGTTTGCGTACGTACAGTAAGGAGGAGGAATTTCTGTGAGCGACGCCATCGGCAGCAGCAGCGATCACCACTGCAAGCGGGAGTTCATCTCCCGGCGGAAATTCTGGATGGAAGCCGGCCTGGGGATCGGCGGGCTGGCGCTGCTCGACCTGTTGAGCCAGGATCGTTTGCTGGCGGGCGAAACGTCTGCCGGCCCGGCATCCTGCGTCGGATCCGCGGGCGTCACCGATTCCCTGCTCCTACCCAAGCCTCCGCATTTCAAGCCGCGCGCGAAGGCTGTGATCTCGCTATTCATGAGCGGCGGCGTCAGCCATCTGGACACTTTTCAGTACAAACCGGCGCTACAGAAGTACAATCGCATGCCGATGGACGGCAAAGGCGAGATCAAGGTGCGGCAGGGTTATCCAGGACCGCTCATGCAGAGCCCGTTCAGCTTCAAACAATACGGGCAGTCCGGCGCCTGGGTATCGGAAATTTTTCCCAACATCGCGACCATGGTGGACGAACTGGCCTTTGTCCACTCCTGCCAGGGACTTTCGAACGATCACGTGATTTCGCATTACGAGTGGAACACCGGTTCCATCCAGATGGGTTATCCCAGCGTGGGCGCGTGGGTCACTTACGGTCTTGGTTCGGAGAATCAGAATCTGCCAGGGTTCGTAGTTTTGCTGGATCAGCGGGGCGGTCCTTACGCGGGCCCGCCCAACTGGCAATCCGGTTTCCTGCCGGCGGCGTATCAAGGAACGGTGTTTCGCTCCAAAGGCGATCCGATCCTGGATCTGTCGGCGCCGAGCGGTTACATGACGCCGGACCGCGAGCGGGCCAGGCTGGATCAGATGGCCAAGCTCAACCAGAATTTCGACGAGAAATACCCGGGGATCTCCGAGCTTTCCGCGAGAATCGCGTCCTATGAACTCGCCTACAGGATGCAAGCCTGCGCGCCGGAGGCGGTGGACATTTCGAAAGAGAGCGACGAGACCAAGCAGCTCTACGGCCTGGATGATCCCATCACCGCACCGTACGGACGACAGTGCCTGCTGGCCCGCCGGTTGGTGGAGCGGGGTGTGCGTTTCGTCCAGGTGATCAGCGGCGCGTATGTCAGCATTGAAGACACCTGGGATGCGCATGCGAATATCGTGTCGAACCATCGCATGCACGCCAAGGAAGTGGACAAGCCGATCACGGGACTAATCACAGATCTAAAACGCCGGGGATTATTGGACGAGACCGCGGTGCTCTGGCACAGCGAGTTCGGACGCATGCCGATCTCACAACGCGGGCTCGGCCGCGATCACAACCCGGGTGCGATGACTGTCTTCATGACCGGCGCGGGCATTCAGGGCGGCCAGCAGATCGGAACCAGCGATGATGTGGGCTTCAAAACCCAGCAACAGCCGGTCACGAATCACGATCTGCACGCGACGCTGCTTTACTTGCTCGGCATGGACCACAAGCGGCTGACGTATTACTTCAACGGCCGAAACATGCGGCTCACCGACGTGGCCGGCGAGCTGATTCCGCAGCTCGTCAACGGCGCGAAACCGGCGTGAGCGCCATGAGTCCGTTTGGAAAGCCGCGGCTCTGGCTGGGAATCGGCGCCATATTGGCTGGGCTGTGCGTCGCGCAAACTCGCGACAAGAGCCCGTCGCCGCTGCTCGATTCGTCCGGAAACGTCCGCCAGGATGCCTATGCGTCGCTGCCGGTGCCGGCGGCGGACCGCGCTTACGAAAGTATCAACGGACACAAGATCAAAGAGAAGGACCTGGAAGTAGTGGCGATCTCGCGCCAGAGCCGCGACGCCGGGGACCGATACTGGGGGCGCATCGCAGGCACGAAGTACGAGAAGATGACCGCTGAGTGGGCGGAGGCGAAGTGGCGGCAATACGGTCTGACGGACATTCATGAGCAGGAATATCCGCTCGATCCGCAATGGTTCGGTATCGATTGGAACGTCACCGCGACGGGCAGCGGGAAGACCTTGACGTTCAAATCCTTGAATCCATCGATCGGTTCGGTCTCGACGCCGCCGGGCGGGTTGGAGGCCGAAGCGGTGTGGGTGGGCACCGGTAGCGCGGCCGATTTCATGGGGCGCGATGTGCGCGGAAAAGTGGTACTGATTCTTTCGATTCTGGAGCCGGGGAACATGGGCGAATCGGCAGGCTGGGAAGGCGCGTGGAAGCGCGCGGCCGACCTGGGCGCCGCGGCGATCGTAACGATTTGGGGATATAACGACAATCTGGCGGTTTGGCAGGGTATGAGCGGCGGGCGCGGCAATCCGATCAATGTGCCTGGGTTCTTCCTTGGCTGGGAGGACGGCAAAGCGCTACGCGACCTGATTGCCCTTGGCAATCCGGTGAAAGTGAAGATGAGCCTGAAATCCGAAATGCGGCCGGGCCTGAAGGCGGTCGCGGCTTATGGCACGCTTCCGGGAACTACGGACGAGAAGATCTATGTGCTGGCTCACACCGACGGATATTATGAAGCGGCTCTGGATAATGCTTCGGGCCTGGCGGTGATGGCGACTTTAGCGGAGTATTTCTCCCAAATCCCCAAGGCGCAGCGGCGACGGAGCATTACGTTCGTCGCCAGCTCCGGCCATCACGCCGGATCGCCGACCACCCAGTACATGCACGACCATCGGGACATCATGCTCGCGAAGACGGCGCTGATTCTAAATTGCGAGCACATCTCGCACAACGACCTGTTGCAGTGGAGCACGCATCTGCGGCCGTCGAATACGATTCAAGAGCGCCGCTGGTGGGTGTATGGAAGCGACCGGCTGATGAACATCGCGCAGGCAGCGTTTCTCGAGTTTGGCGTCAATCTGGTGGCCGAGATGGATCCCAACGCATCCGGAGACATGGGGCACATCGAGCGCGACGCACCGTCCATCCAGGTGATTGATTCGCCCGAGATCAAGCACACCGACGGCGACATCCCCGAGCGCGTGCCGGATGCCGGCCTGGCCGCGGTGGCGCGCGCATACGCGAAAATCATCGACGGAGTAAACAAGGTGGACCGTAAAGATTTGCAGCCGAGTTTTTTGAGTTCGCAGAAGTAACGCGCGCCCAGTCCGGATATGATGGTACGGTGCGTGGCTCATTTTAGGAGGACCTGAAGAATGATTACGGTACGAGTATCGATTTCCGGTTTCTTGCTCGGGATCGCGGCCATGGCTGCTCCCGTGACATTTAACAAGGACGTTCTTCCGATTCTGCAGAAGAACTGCCAAGCCTGTCACCGTCCCGGCGAGCTCGCGCCCATGTCATTCCTCACCTACAGCGAAGCGCGGCCTTGGGCCAAGGCGATGAAGCAGGCTGTGGTCACCAAGAAGATGCCGCCCTGGTTCGCCGAGAAAGGCCACTTCGCTAATGACCGTACCCTGAGCGCCGACGAGATCAATACGCTGGTGTCGTGGGCGGATGGCGGAGCGCCGGAAGGCGACGCCAAGGATAAGCCCGCACCGCTGACATTTCAGGATGGATGGAATATCAAGCCGGACATGATCGTCGAAATGCCTAAGGAATTTCACGTAGCAGCCACCGGCACCATCAACTATCAGAACTTCCGCGTCAAGGTGGATTTCCCGGAGGATACGTGGGTGGTGGCTGCGGAGATGCGGCCCGGCAACCCGAAGGTGGTGCATCACGGGCGGGTGATCGTGGTGCCGCCGGGATCCAAGTGGATGGCGAATGCTGTGCCCGGCGAGGCGTACGAAGAAGGATCGGGAAATATGGGCGGCGCCAAGGAAGGCACCGATCTGCTGGGCAAGTACAATCCGGGGCTGGGCGCGCAGAGCTTCGATATCGACGGGTCGGCCAAGTTGATCCCGAAAGGTTCGGACCTGGTGTTCAACCTGCATTACACCGCGGTTGGAACACCGCAAACCGACCGGTCCAGAGTGGGGCTGGTGTTCGCAAAGCATCCGCCCGAGAATCGCTACTGGATGTCTCCGGGAACTCCGGCTGCATTCAATCTGGTGATTCCGGCCGGAGCAAATAACGCCGAGGTGGTGAGCGAAGTGACCGTGGGAGTGGACGGCGCAAAGCTGGTGTACATACAGCCGCACCTGCACTTGCGCGGCAAGGATTACGAGTTGCGCGTGACCTATCCGACCGGCGAATCGGAGACGGTTTTCAAAGGCAAGTGGGACTTCGAGTGGCAGGTGGGATACCAGCTCGCGAAACCGCTGCTGGTGCCCAAAGGCACTAAGATCCTGGCCATCGCGCACTACGACAATTCGGTGAACAACAGGTTCAATCCCGATCCGGGCAAAACCATCTGGTGGGGCGATCAGAACTGGGATGAGATGCAATCCGGATTCCTCGGCTTGGTTTTCGACGCCAAAACCGATGCGAGCAAGGTGTTCATTCCGTCCGGGCCGAGCTTGCTGCCGCGCGGTACAAGCGCGGGTCCCACGCTGGCGGCCATACAGGCGGGCGAGAAGAAGTAAATGGCCTAGCCGGAACCCGGTCCAGCTTCCGCTCCTAATCCTGTTCGCCTAGAGTTTGGGCGTACGTTTTTCCGTAAGGGTAGAACAGTTCCTTGCGGCCCTGCTGCCACGCCGCCTTGAGTTCCGGCGTGGTGATGTCCCAGTCCGGCCGGCATTTCCTCGTGACGGCGCGCAGGTCCTGGCGAAGCTCTTCCAGAGTGGGCCGGCCAAAAAACCAGTAGCCGTTGTAAATCTTATAAACAACCAGACCGGGCTCGAGCACAATCACGTGGGGAATCATGGGATTGTTGACGGGATCCGTGTATTCGGCGATGTCGAGATCCTTTTGGACCATGCGCCCGGCGTCAGAGAGGAAAGGCCAGTGGGCGTCCACGCCGCTGCGATATTCATTCGTCTGAGCGATGCTGTCGGTGCTGACGGTGACCATCCGGCAGTAGCCAACTTCGATCTCAGGATGGAGTTCAACCAGCCCCTCCGCTTGGCGGCGGTCCTTAGGGCAGAAGCCTCCGCGGCTGAGGACCAGAATCATGGGATGCTGTCCCTGGAGCTCCGAAAGCTTGCGGCGCGTCGCGGTGTGATCGGAAAGCTCGTAGTCGGGGAAGATGGCCCCGGGAACAATGTCAGATCGCATAGGTATCCTCCCGACTGACCAGCAATCCTTCGTTATTCGATCTTCGCGGAATTCAGCTACTTCTTCGCAGCTGCGGCGGCCGCCGCCTCAGCCTCCTGGTGCCGTGCGCCGCGCATCACATCGCCGAGCGCGTAGTTGCCCTCGTGGCAGGCGTATTCGTAGATCGGCTGGGTGGTGGCCGGCCAAGCCATTTCACCGCTCCACGGCTTATCCCAGGTGTGCGGATCTTCCACCGTAAAGCGATAGAGAAGCGTATTGCGCGTCCAGGCGCTTCAGGCGTTCCACCACGTGCAGGTTCTCCGTGGATCCGCGAAAGCGAGTCTTGTCGGTGAAATTGGTGGTGTCGATCACCAGCGTGTCGCCATCCCAATGGCCCACCGAATCGCCCATCCAGCGGCGGATGTTCTGGGGAAGATGCTGCGCGTTCATCCGCACGATGCGCGCGTCGTGCACCATCTCGGTGAGGATCATGATCGAGTCCGGCGTCTGCACGATCTGATGCAGATCGTTATAGAAATAGTCCGGCAGCGCCGGCGGACCGGAAGTGGAACCGAATCCCAGCAGGCAGCGCTCGCTGAGCGGCCGCTGCTCCGGGTTGTCGAATGCTCCCGGCGCGGCTCGAGCCTCTGGCTTCATCGTGCTCTCGCCCGCGTCCGAAGTCGGCAGACCCCGGCCGCCCGCGCGCCGCGCTTTGGCGGCCGCATTGTAGGGAGGCAGCATGCCCGTCCGGCGGATCGATGACGATGGAGGTTCGAATCTGCCCGTCCACCACCATATAAGCCGTGCCCTGGTTCAGCCACAGACGATCGTAGCCGCCCACCGCGCCGCCGCCCGCCTTTTCCAGAATTTCAAAAAACGATTTTCCTGGAGGGGGTCGTGTCGCCGCCCACCGGTGGTGACGTGGCGTTCGGATCCAGATGCGGTCGCGTTTTCGGCCCGGCGCGCCGGCTTCGGCCTTTTGCAGCTTGTCGGCTTGTTCCTTGGTCAGAACCGGCGGATCGCCGGGCAGCCGCTCGAACGGCGTCATGGTAGCCAGATCGTAGGTGCCCTGCAGATCCGGATGTCCATCCGGGCGTGCGCGGCATGGCGGACTGGGCCGCCGACGGGGAGAGCCGTCAACGACAGCGCCAGCGCCATTCCGGGCGCTGCGTTGTTGCAATGAATCGATTCCGCATATTTCCACTCTTCCTCGATTATTTCCCAAGCGGATGCTTCCGGTACGGGCCATACAGCAGTTCTTCCACAAACTCCACGCACTTGAAATCCAGCAGCTGCGCGTTCTTTTCCTGGCGCCGGTAAAGCGGCATGCTGATTTTCCAGGGGCGCGTAAAAACGTCCGGATCTTCGATGGTTGCTTCGTAGGAAATCACATCCGGACTGGTGCGCGTGTAACGCTCCACCACGTGCAGCTTGTCGCTATGAAAATCTCCCGCGCGATCGAACCAGGTCTGGTCGTTCATGTCGGTCACGTCGATCACCAGCGTGTCGCCCTCCCAGTGCCCGACGGACTGGCCCATCCAGGAATCGGCCGGAGCAGGGCCGGGGTTCTTCAGATAAATATTCCGCACCGCGCCGGCATATTCATAGACGAACGTCAGCGCGCTGGCGCTTTGCAGAATCTGAAACGGGTAGGGCATGTAGGTGGCGCGCGGCACGCCCGGCAGATAGCACTTGATCTCCGGATCCAGGTTCAGCCAATCTTCCTGGTTCTTTTTCTTGGTCGCGAGGGCCTCCGGCTTATAGGGGATTTCGCCGCCTTCCACCACGCCCAGGCCGGGCGGCACTGCGCCCACCGCGCCTAACGCCAGCACCGGAGCGGCCGGCACCGGACCGTAGGGCCCGGGGCGAAGCGCCATCGCCGGACGCGCCATGTGACCTTCGAGATCGTAGTTGGCTTCATTCAGCGCCTGCCAGATTCCATTCAGGTCGGGCTTGCCGTCGGGCAACTGCGGAGCGCGATACGTTTGCGCCGCCAGCGGAATGATCCCGATTGTCATGATTGCCGCCGCGGCGGATCTCCCTATTAGCTTACGAACGACATTGCTCATCTCATCTAGCGTATTCCAAAAACGGTCCGCGTTGCTGAGGGCGCGCACGGCAGCGGCCGTTTTATCGAGGACCCGTGCTATATTCTCTCGAAAGGAGCACCCATGGAGCCCACTAAACTCAAATTGCCAAGAGAAGCCGTAGAACTCTATAACCTGTTTATTCATGGCGAGATCAGCCGCCGGGACTTCCTGGACGGCCTGCAACGATTTGCGATAGGCGGTCTGGCGGTGGCGACGATTATCGAGGCGTTGATGCCCAACTACGCCCTGGGGCAGCAGGTGTCCCGCACCGACGAGCGCATCAAGGCCTCATACGAGACCATTCCGTCGCCACAAGGAAACGGAAGCATCAAAGGCTATCTGGTACGGCCGGTAAGCTCCGACACGCGATCCGCGACACCGGCGAAATTGCCCGGTATTCTCGTGGTCCACGAAAATCGAGGTTTGAATCCGCATATCGAGGACATCGCTCGCCGGCTTGCCCTGGCCAACTTCATGGCGTTCGCGCCGGATGGTCTGACTTCCCTGGGCGGCTTCCCTGGGGACGACTACCACGGCGGCCAACTGTTCAGCAAGATTGATCCGAAAAAGATGGCGGAAGATTTCGTTGCGTCCGCAATGTGGCTGAAATCGCGCGCCGACTGCGCCGGCAGGATCGGCGTCACCGGTTTCTGTTACGGGGGCGGAATCTCCAATATGCTGGCTGTGCGTCTCGAAGGCGATATCTCGGCGGCAGTTCCGTTCTATGGCTCTGTTCCAGCCGCCGAGGGTATTCCGAAGATCAAAGCGGCGATTCTGGTCCATCATGGAGAACTCGACACGCGGCTGGCGGCGACCTGGCCGGCCTATGATATGGCCTTGAAGTCGGCAAACGTTCCGCATGAAGGCTATATCTACCCGGGCGCCGTTCACGGATTCAATTGTGATGCGACGCCGGAACGCTACAACAAAGCCGCGGCTGATCTGGCCTGGCAGCGCACGATTGACTGGTTCAATAAATACGTCCGCGCCTGAGCTCGCCGAGAATCACTTCACTGAAACCGTGACGCCGGTCGGACTGCTGGCTTGTCCAATAGTTACCACTACCGGCACCTCGCCGGGACCAACGCTCTCGGGGATCTGCGCGTTGATCTGTAACACACCCTCCACGAGCCCGGGTGCGCCGCCGGCGTACAGCACTTTCGCGTTCATCCCGCCGATGTTCACGGAGACCGGTGCAAGCGGTTGGGGCGCAACATTTCCGGCTATGCTTCCATCCACGCCTCCCGGATTTGTCTGGCCTCCGCCGGTGCCAAAGAGTACGATCACCGAACCGGCCTGGGCCGCATTGGCGGAGCTATTGACGGAGCCGTCCTGATTCAGAATGGCGCCCTGCCCCGCTCCGGACGAGTTTGTGGTGAATAGCGCGGGCGCCGTGCTGCTGACCGGGAGCGATACCGCGTTGGACGAATTGCCGTTGAACTCGACCTGCACTAGCGTATTACCCTTTCCCGCGACCTCGTAGGGGACCACTACCGAGTCCTGGCCGGCATTCACATAGATGAGTGGTGCTGCAACGCCATCGAAGAGCACTCGAGTCTCGGCCAGTGTAGAGCCGTAGACGCCGGAAGCCGACAGAAGGCCGGTGAGCTGGCTTGGCCCCAGGCTGGATCCAAAGATCGTCACCACCTCGCCCGGAGCTACACCGCCGGTCTGGAAGCTGGCGCCGTTCACCACGCTGGTCACATTGGGCTGGATTGCCGTCGCGGTACTGTTTATCAGAATCGAGACCGTGTTCGAGACGCTGTTGGCCACTACCATGTCGGGCTTGCCGTCGGAGTTGAGGTCGGTGACGCCAATCCAGGCGGGTCCCTCGCCGGCGGTAACGCTGGACGAAGAGTAGAACATTCCATTGCCCGATCCATATAAAAGGGTGACGGTGTTGAAATCGACATCGGCTACGGCCACGTCGAGTTTTCCATCGCCGTTGAAATCGGCGGTCGCGATGAATGCCGGATTGCTTCCAAGCGTGTAGGTCAACGGGGCCTGGAATAATCCGTTCCTCAAACCAAGCAGGACGGAAATGCCGCTGGATTGGCCGTTCGCGTTGGCCACGGCTAAATCCAGTACGCCGTCTCCATCGAAATCCGCCAGCGCAACTTGGATCGGGTTCCGGCCCGCGGCAATGTTCTGGAAGGGGCGAAAAGTCCCGTTGCCGTTGCCGAGCAAAATGGAAATGTTATTCGAACCGGAGTTGGCCACGGCCAGGTCCGGTATCCCGTCGCCGTTCACGTCGCCAACCACGATGGAAGCGGGCCCGGTTCCAACCGTGTATTTGACGGCTGCCCGGAAGGTTCCATTGCCATTTCCCAGAAATATCGAGACGTAGTTGGAATTCGCATTGACGACCGCCAGGTCCAGAGATCCATCCGAGTTAAAATCTGCCACGGCAATAGCAGCTGGACCGGATGCGCTCAAGCTTGTACCCGTGCGGAAAGTTCCATTGCCGTTCCCCAACAGCACCGAAATGTCGTCTGAACTGACGTTACCCACCACCAGATCCAGTCTTCCGTCACGATTGAAATCGCCGACGGCGATGGCACGCGGATTGACGCCTACCGGCAATCCGGTGGCGGGCAAGAAGACGCCATTGCCCGCTCCCTGTGCGATGGAAACCGTCGCTGACCCAGCGTCGGCCACAGCCAAATCGATCTGTCCATTGGTATTGAATTCACCCGCCACTAACGACACTGGGGAAAATCCAACGCTGATGGGGGTCCTCTCAAAGAACGCCGCCGGTTGCGCCGACAAGCTGGCGCTCGCCAGGAAAATTCCCAGGGCGCAGACAACTGTTGCTTTCGGGAAGCCCATACCTTCCTAGACTCACTACAAGGCATCATGCCACCGTCTGGCCGCAAAAAAACACTTTAGAGACAAGAAATACGCAACCGCCACCCGTGTTTTGTACTGGAACTGCTACGCCGGTGCAGGGGAAATGCATAGGTTACAGATCGTCATTGCTGCGGTCCCGGCGCATCGATTGTCCAAGCCCGCCGGCATTTACCCAGATCCGCTCATGCTTGTCGTAGATCGTGATGCCTAAGCTGCGCGTCTCGGAAACGAAAACGTTATCACGCGTGTAGCGGATATATCCGCCCAGCGAGTGCGCCTTCTCGGGACCGGCGTGGAGCACTCGGGAATCCGCCAGGTGCATGGTGTAGCCGTAGTGGCCCACGCCGCCGCCGGCCATCGCGAAGAACCAGCCCGGCTGACCCGACGCTGTAACAATGTTAGTTTTTTCGAGGCTGCGCTCATAGTCCGGAATAGGGCCATGCTGCGCGGCGAGCGCATTGATCTCGGCGTCATCCGGCGTGCCGGCCACGCTGAGACGGCTCTTCCGCCCTTTGGAATTGTACGGTTCCATCGGCTTGCCCGCCCAGCCGGAGAGGAAGAAGCTGGTGGCCCCGGGCGCACCGGCGATGCTGGCCCTCTTTTGCGCGGCCCGCCGGTTGCCTTGGCCCCGTCCCCATCCGAGATTCGTCAGAAGGTCGTAGTCATGATCGCCGAACGCCGCCATGCCGGTGCGGCCCTGCCGTAGCATTGCCTCTTGCGCGTCATTGTATTGTTCGCCAATATACTCGGTGGGCGTGAAGATGATCGAACTGAGCTGGATGCCCCACTTCCCATCGTTGTTCGTGATGGCGTAGATGCCTTGATTGATTCCGGTTCTGTATCCATCCGCCCGATACCGCGTATAGGAGAGTTCCAGCCCGACGTTGACAGGGTTATAAGTGTGGACCTGCAGCACGTCCATGATGTCGTAGCCGCCCGGACGAAGCTGGCTGTCGGGTCCGGTGCTTTCATGGATTGATGGCGGCGGGTTGCTGACGAACTCCGCAGCGGTTTTGTAGATAAGCGGCTCGGTTCCCTCGTAAGTGGCGTAAGGAAAATGCAGGGTGCGAGCCACCGCGGCCATGTCGCGTTCGTTGTAGGCGGCGAAATACTCGGTGAGCAATCGCATCGCTTCCGGAACCGAGGTTCGGTAGTAGACCGGGAAGCGAGCGTCCAACATCGCGCCAGGCTTGATGTTCTTCGGCTCGGGGAGTTCCTCGGTTGCGTCGGCGCGCATTTGAAGATCCTTCTTGACGTCATCCTCGAGGCCGGCCAGCATGTCCGCGCGGAGCTGTTCCCGTGTTTCCTGGGCGAATCCCTGCTTAACCGCAGCCACACCCGCCAGACCGGCAGCGGCGCCGCGCAGAAAACCGCGCCGATCGGTTTTCGGTTCGTTTTTCCTATGGTTTGCGCTCATCTGGGCTCTCCTTTCATTCAATCCTACCTGGCTCAGAGGGTCATCGGCGGCCTACAAGAGCGGCGGCCAAGAGACCGGCGCAGGATTGTGATAGAGTCACGGCGTAACTCGCATCCCGTGTAGATCAATCACAAAATAAATGTCTGCATCCGCGAAAGCGACTGTAGTGGCCACGCTGATTGCAACAGCGACAGGCACCGGGGCCTGGATTTTGGGTTTGTCACACGGGATCTGGCCTGGTCATCCCATGATTGCGACATTCCTGCTGACGGTGGTCACGTATGTCGTAGTGAGAAAAGTCTGGACTAAGAGTCCTTGAAACCGATCGGCTACTGAGGACAGAAGTCGGGGGCGGAGGATTCAGGTCGCACCGCCCCTCCTAGGGGTAACCGTGCGGATAAGGGCATGTTAGGTCTCCATGACGGCCGCACAGTTGTATGTAAGCCAGTATAGGAATGCCCGTCTCCCCGTCGTCAATACAGCACGTCAAATTCGGCACAACATTCTGTTCCGAGTCCATTTGGGCAGCTATCCTGCAATAAGATACTTCTCTGCGAACTGACCACGGCTCTCCGCTACTTCATGAAGCCCCGGACGAACTCTGCGATCTGATCCGCCGCGGTGTCGAGCGCGAAATGACCGGCCTCGAGAACGTGAACTTGAGCGTTCGGCACATCCCGGCGGTAGGCTTCCGGCTCCGAGATGTCAAACGACGCATCATACTTGCCCCAGACCACCAGCAAGCGCGGCTGCTTCTCGCGCAGCCAGGCTTGCCACTTCGGATATGCGTCCACATTGGTTCGATAGTCATAGAAGAGGTCGCTTTGAATGTCGGCCTGGCCGGGCTGATTGAGAAAAGCAAATTCATCGGTCCAAAGATCCGGGTTATAACGTTCCACGTTGGGATCCTTTCCGACATGACGTGTCCGCGTGGCTGCCATAGACAGAAGATTCGCGCGAAGGGCGCTGTCGTTGGCCGCGCGGTCAGCCCAAAAAGCCCGCCGCGTCTTCCAAGGCGCTCCCAGGCCTGCGTTGTGCGCCACCGCGTCCTGAATGATGAGAGCCTGGATGCGGTCCGGATGAGCCAAGGCCATGCGAAAACCAACCGGGCCGCCGTAATCCTGCATGTAGAGCGTGTAGCGCGAAAGCCCCAGCGCTTCGGTGAAGTGGTTCATAATTTCGGCGTAGTGATCGAAGGTGTACGCGAACTTCTTCGGATCGGGCCAGTCACTGTGTCCGAAGCCTGGGTAGTCGGGAGCAAGCAGGTGATAGCGATCGGATAGCCGCGCAAAGAGCGGCTCGAACATCCGCGATGAGGACGGAAGCCCGTGTAACAGCAGAAGCGTCGGTGCATCTTTCGGGCCGGCTTCTCGGTAGAAGATGGAGAGCCCATCGATCTGGATCGTTCGATAAAAAGTCGGGTGCTCCACGACGCGTTCCTCTGCTTGCGCTCGAGCCAGAAGCTGAAATGACGCGAGTACCAGACAAATTACGATTGTCATTTTGAAGAAACTCCGAGCGGATTTTACATCGTCAAAACGACCCGAAATTGTGCGTTTCCGCTCAGCATGCGCGCGTAAGCTTCCGCCGCCTTTTCAAGTGGATAAGTCTCAATCATCGGACGCACGCCCTTCAAATCAGCGAACTGCAGCGTGTCCTCGGAATCGGCTGCCGTACCCGCTGCCCAGCCTTGAATACTGCGGCTTCCGGTAATGAGTTGTACCGGCGCTATCTCCAGGGGTTCAAATGTCACACCAATCACCATGAGCTTGCCGTTCGGCCCCAGACCGTCGAACAGCTCAGACATCGCTTTGGAGCTTGGAGCGGTTGCCAGTATTACCTGTGCGCCGCCCAGTTTCTGCAGTGCCTGCGCTGGATTTGTCGCCTGGCTGTCGATGTACACGTTGGCTCCGAGCTTCTGTGCCAGAGCGGCATTTTCGGAACCACGACCGATGGCCGCGACGTTGTACCCGAACTTGTTCGCGAACTGAATTCCCAGGTGCCCCAGGCCGCCGATGCCCTGCACGGCAACAAGGTCGCCCGGCATCGCGCCGCTGTGGCGCAATGCGTTGTAGGTGGTAATCCCGGCGCACAGCAACGGCGCTGCTTCGATGTCGCTAAGAGTATCGGGTATGGACACCAGCGCCTCGATGGGAGCCAGCATGTATTGCTGGTATCCACCGTCGTAGCTGATGCCCGGAATTTTCAGGTTTTTGCAATTCCGAAAGTCTCCGCGACGGCACGAGGCGCAGGTGTTGTCCTGGCCGCCGTGCCATCCCACTCCCACGCGCTGTCCCACCTTCCACGCGGAAACGCCCGCACCTACTTCATCGACCATGCCCGCGACTTCGTGCCCTGGCACGCGCGGATACTGAATGCCGGGCCATTGACCTTCCTTGGTGAGCACGTCGCTGTGGCAAACGCCGCAGGCCTGCACCTTGATGCGCACCTCTCCTGCGCCGGGCTTGGGAATCTCCCGCTCGACGATCTCGAAATCCGCACCAGGTTTAGGAATCTGCGCCGCCTGCATGGGCGCTATTCCGACTTTTGTAGTTGCCATAGTTCCTCCTATGCGATTCTTGCAACTTCGAAAATAACTTCCAACGCGACCGGCACGCCGAGCGGAAGGCTAGCCACACCATTAATCAAGCGGCTTGGGTTTTTCTCTTTTCCGAAGACGTCCTGGAGCAACTGCGAAGCGCCATCGGCGATCTTCGGCTGATCGCGAACATCCCCCAACGTGGCTACCGAAACACCGAGCCGGACGACTCGCGTCACTTTGTCGAGCGACCCGAGGTGCTGGCGCGCGACGGCAAGGGCGTTGAGTGCGGCAAGGTGAGCCGCCTTGCGTCCAGCTTCCACATCCAGCTCCGCGCCCACTCGCCCGATGAATTTCGCGGTACGGCCTTCGGTGGGAAGCATCCCGCTCAGAAAGAGCAGATTGCCCGTGTGCACCGCTTCGGCGTAGATGCCGAATGGCTCGGGCGGCTTGGGAAGGTCGATGCCAAGTTCTTTCAAGCGCTGCTCGGCGCTATTCGCCTGCGGGCCTTCCCGAGTTCCCGGTTGCTCCTTTGGAGTTGTGAGGTATGGCATTTTGCGAAATTTCCTTCTCTATCGCGCGGAAGTAATTTGGGATTGATGGACCGGCAGATCACGCTCTACTGCCGGGCGCTTCCGATTGGGCAAATGGATTGACCGGCCGAGTGCAACCAGGCCGGCTTCCTTGATCGCCTCAGACAGCGTGGGGTGCGGCGTCATGCCGTCGGCGACGGTCTCGATGGTTGCCTCGGCGTCCAGCGCGATGACTCCGGCCTCGACCATGTCGGTGACATGCGGGCCCACCATTACCAGGCCGAGGAGCTCGCCGTTGCGCGTCGCGTGGATCGATTTCACCCAGCCGGCGGTCTCGTTCTGCATTACCGCGCGGGCGTTGGCAACCCAGGGGAACATTCCGGTGGCTATGTTTTCGCCGAAACGCTCGCGTGCCTGCGCCTCGGTGAGGCCCACGCTGGCAATCTCCGGATCGGTAAAGATGGGCCGGGGAACCGCGCGCTTGCCGAACGGGGTGTCGTGACCGCAGGCGTTCTCGGCCGCGACCTCGCCCTCGCGAAAGGCAGTGTGGGCGAGTTGCCAGTAGCCTGCGCAATCGCCCACGGCGTAGATGTGAGGGACGGTGGTGCGCCGCCGGTCGTCCGTGACGATGCCCTTTCGCCGGTCGAACTGAACGCCGGTACGTTCCAGGCCGAGCCCTTCCACTAACGGTGCGCGGCCAACGGATACCAGCATCAAGTCCGCCTGGACGGTCTCACCGTCGCCAAAGTGCACGGTCAACTCCGATCCGGAATCCTCAACCTTGGTGCATTGTTTCTCGAGATGCAGCGTAATCCCACGCTTGCTGAACTGCTTTGCAATTTCCTTCGACGCTTCGGCATCTTCCTGGGGAATCAGCGAAGCGAGCATCTCGATGATGGTTATCTGGGTCCCAAAGCGCTGGAAGATCGAAGCGAACTCACACCCGATCACGCCGCCGCCCAGGATAACCAGGCGCTTGGGAACCTCGGTCTGCGCCAGCAGCCCTTCGGAGTCGACGCAACGAGGCGATTCCAACCCCTCGATCTTAGGACGTATCGGGAACGAGCCAGTGGCGATGATCGCGGACTGGAAGGTCACGTCCTCATACCCGGCGACGGCGATAGTGCTCTTGTCCTTGAACGTTCCCGTGCCTTTGATCCACTCCACGCCATTGGCCTTGAAAAGGAATGCCACGCCGCTGGTCATGCGCTTCACTACCGCGGCCTTCCACACATTCGACTTTGAAAAATCGAGGCGCGAACCGTCCAGGGTGACGCCGAGCTTGGCGAACGTCTCCTCGGCCGACTTCAGCGCGAAGGCTGTCTCCACCCATGCCTTGGTTGGAATGCAACCGATGCGGAGGCACGTCCCGCCCAGCTCCGGCGCGTGTTCGATGCACGCGACTTTGGCGCCAAGCTGGGCGGCACGAATCGCGGCCGTGTAGCCGGCCGGGCCGCCTCCGAGAACGGCAACATCGAAGTTCATTACGCAGCCACCGCAAGTTTGGCCGTCAATACAATCTCGGGGATTCCGGCCAGGGCGCGCGCCACGGGACAGTTTGTCTTGGCCTCTTGAGCATAGCGTTGAAACTGCTGGTCATCGACGCCGGCCACGTGCCCCTCGGTATCAATGTCCAGACGCACCAGCGTCGGCGCGCCGTTGATGTTGCGCAGATGCACCACGGCGTTGGTGTGCAACGACTCGGGAACGTGACCCGCCGCGCCCAACAAGGCGGCAAGCGCCATCGTAAAACAGGCGGCCTGTGCTGCCGCAATGAGTTGCTCCGGATTAGTTCCCGCGTCCTCGCCAAACCGGGTCCCGTACGAGTAAGCGCCCTGAAAGACGCCGTTGCCCACCGTAACGTTCCCCATACCGTTCTTAATATCCCCGCGCCAGTCGGCGCTTCCATTCCGTGCAGTCATTTGTTGTCTCCCTTTTTCGCGAGTCTTTTGCAACGCTTCTACCACTTGCCGTTATGCATCCCTGCGTCCACGTGCAGCACCTCTCCGGTTACACAACGAGCTTCCATCAGATAAACGACAGCCTCGACAATGTCATCGATATTCGGGATCACTCCCATAGGCGACTGGCTTTTCAAGGACTCCTCCGAATCCGTTGCATGCATCGGCGAATCGACGACGCCCGGAGCCACCGCATTGAAGCGGATGCCTTCCTGTGCATACTCCATAGCCAGGCTGCGCGTGATCGCCTCCAGGCCGCCCTTTGTGATCATCGGTACGGAAGATTTCACCCCCGCGATGGGATGCTCCACCATGGCGGAGGTAACGCAGATGACGCACCCGCCCGTCTTTTGCGCCAGCATCTGCTTCACCGCCAGCTGGGTGATGAAGATATAACCGGCGAGATTCGTGTCGGAAAGCCGCCTAAAATCATCCGCGGTGTAGTCAGTGAACGGCTTCGTGAAGAAGATGCCCGCGTTGTTAACGACGCCGTCGATCGAGCCGAACTTTGAGGTTGCTGCGGCGGCGATCTTCCCCGCAATGGAAGCCAAGCCGATGTCCCCGTCGACGAACACCAGCCTTTCGCTCGGCGCTAACGCGGACTTAGTGAAGTCCCGCGAGTTAGCGACAACATTGTAGCCGCGTTCGATGAATGCCTTCGTAACCCCGGCCCCGATTCCCTGTGCCGCGCCAGTTACAATCACGGTCTTGCGGTTGGCGTGCAATGTATTGGACTGCATAGTTCTTCTTCCGGCCGCTGCCGCCGCAAGCGCGCTTTTACAGGTGCAATGCACGGACCATCGCTAAGGTGTTGAACAGAGGGCTTGCACGAAACTTCGGCGGCTGATGTTTACAGTCGGAGTCGGACTATCGACTCTAAGTGATCGTCACCTCGCCGAAGTTCGTCACGGGTACTCGTTCGCGCCAATAGCATCTTCAGCGCCATTCATCAGGCTGGCGGATACGCAGCCTGGTCCGACAAGCACCCTGCATACGCCTCGGTAGCTTCCGGTCTTGGCCCCGCAGCACTCGACGACTTCTACGCGCCCGAAATCAACTCCACCTGATCGCCTCCCCGGTGTTACAACGCCCACGGGTGCATCCTGCGCCACCGCCGCCGGAATCGAGCTCGGGCAGATCTACTACGGCCCTTCCCTCGCGCTGAACTACAACGAACCAACCGCAGACCCGCGCACGCCGGACATCATCGTCACCCCGAACGTCGGCGTGACTTACTCCGGCAGCACGGCGAAACTGGCGGAGCTCGGCGGGTTCGCCCATGACGACACGAATGTCATTCTGCTGCTGTCCAATTCGTCTTTCCAATCGCAGACTGTCCGCGCCGAAGTGGGCACCGCCCAGGTGGCGCCTACCATCCTCCAAGCCTTGGGCCTCAATCCTCCGGCCCTTAGTGCCGTTCTTGCTGAGGGAGCAGCGTCCTTCCGGGAGTCCAACTTCGGTAACCGGCCCGCAAAAGCGTAATCGGACAGAGGACGCCTTCGGGGACGTCCTCTGTTTGTTGGTATTCGCGGCCACACGTGCGGCTAAATGGGCTTGCAAAGACGCCGGCGAAATGTCGTTCTGGCCGTCTCTTTTATCGAAATCTCAGAAACACACTGAGCACAGCCGGAGCAGCCAAAGGTCGCAGGCCGATTAAGCGGCTCATCGGGACGATGCCTTGCCGTCGCCCCTCGCCGAGAATTGATCGAGCTGGGGAGGGACGCGACTGGGAATTTGGCTCCCCGAGTGGCCCGGCGGTCTCGGTCTCAGAGAGCGGTGTCCCATTAAAAAGTAGAAGGGGCAGGGCAGCCCAATTGAGATGCGATGGCTGGTCCTTACGACGTTTGGGATGCGCCCTGGAAGTGTTGGAACGTGTAGCCAACTGTGGGCACCAGCTCTCCGGTGGAAGGAGACGCCTTTTTCCTCAAAGCCTCTAAGTTGTTCGCGCTGGTATAAGGCCCTCGCCTGGGTGTAACAGATCACGTCAACCTCCAGCACAAACTCGTTCAAAAAACGCCCACGATTTGGATGCGTTGCTCTCCCATTTGAACAGTTGCCCGTGCGTTCGCGCTTGTACTGCCAAACGGCGCCGGAGGTCGGGCGAAAGGAGCAGGCGTTGCATTTCGCAGCGTATCTCCTCGACGCTTTGCGGGTTTACCATCAAGGCGCCCTCACCAGCGACTTCGGGAAGGCTTGAAGTATTTGACGTGATCGCGGGAACACCGGCGGCGATAGCTTGGGCGAGGGGCAGACCAAATCCTTCGTACAGAGACGGGTATACAAAAGCGTAGGCTCCAGCCGTTATTCCTGGCATGTCCGCCTCGGGGACATATCCAAGGTAGCGAACCCCAGTCTCGCGAGCCAGTCTGTGGACGACGGGTTGCGAATCCCAGAGTGCAGGGCCCACGATGATCAATTCGTACTGTTCGCGCAGAGACTTGGGCAACGCCGCAAATGCATCCAGCAAACGGCTAAGATTCTTCCGTGGCTCGATAGCGCCTACATAGAGTAAGTATGGCTTTTGAAGACCGTACCGTTGAGATGACGAGACGATATCTGCATCCACAACATCGAAGTACGAATCCGGAACACTCGGGTAAATGCAATGAATCTTGTCTTCCGCCAGGTGCAAGATGCGAATTGCATCGGCACGCGTCGCCTCCGAAATCGCGATAATGGCATCCGCTCTCCTAAGAACGCGGTCGGCGTAGAGCTTGGTCGCGGCGACGTTTCTGGCCGTATGAGTCTCAGGCAAGAGCCAGCAGGTCGCGTCAAATAAGGTTGCCGTCAGCCGAACGCGGCTTGGCGGATTCATCAAATGCTGCGAGGCGTGAAAAACGTCCTGGCCACGGGCCGGTACATCAAGGATGCCGTTTCCGATGCGGTTTGAAAAGCGAACGAGAGCGAGCCGTAACTGGGTCGCGGCCAGACCCATATTGGATTTCTCATGATCTAGATATTTGCTCGGCTTAATGTACGGAAAAACCGAGAAGTGATGCTGCCCCGCGGTTCGGCGCAAGTTTTCAATCCAATAGTAAAGCTGCGTTTTCACTCCCGCGCTGCTTAGAAGCAGAGAGGTTCCATCAATCATTAACCGCATGCTTCACTGCCCGCTTTCACCTGGTACAAGTCGCCGCGAACGTGTTGAAAAAGGTCCTGGCTTTTCTCATCGAGAATCACTAGCCTGTTGTCCCTGACCCTCGGCCCGCAAACGGTGTTCGTACAAAACGGGAAAGATTAACGAGGAGCACTTTGGACAGACAACGCAGGCCAATGGCTGGCTGCACTCATAGTGTATTATCACACGGGCGCCTCGAATCGCCGCTGGTTTGCCAACGGTCGTCGACCAATTTTGTCGTACTTTCCGCATCGGCCCCGGACACAACCGCGGATGGGCGTTGCGGGGCGTCGCGCTTACCTGCGCGCCCATCTGTTCGAAGCACAACAACGGGAGCGATCAGGCAACACAGTCAATTGAAGCAGAAGGAAATATTGTCTGCCCATTGCTACAATCGAGCTGTAGTGAAGCCGCTCGTCAGTATTGTCACGCCTTCCTTGAATATGGCGCGCTTCTTGCCGCAAACCATCGAAAGCGTACTATCCCAGGACTATTCTGAGATCGAGTACGTCGTCATGGATGGAGGGTCGACAGACGGCACAATCGACATTCTCAAGGGATACGGTGATCGCATTCGGTATGTTTCCGCGCCAGATGGCGGCGCTGCCGACGCCATCAACAAGGGTTTTCAAGGCTGTCGGGGTTCGATCCTGGCTTGGCTCAATGCCGACGATACGTACCAGCCTGGCGCTGTCAGCGCTGCGGTGTTGAAGTTCATGACTACGCCGGATGCGGCCGTGGTTTACGGGGAGGCGTTTTGGACAGATCCAAGAGGCGGGGTGATTGGGCGTTACCCCGTCCGGCCGTTCGATCGGGAACGGCTCCTACACGAATGTTACATCTGCCAGCCCGCCTGTTTTTTCCGCCGTTCTGCCTTCGAGCAGGCGGGCGAGCTCGACGCTGCCCTTCAGGTAGTGTTCGACCATGATCTGTGGATCCGCCTCTCCGAGCATTATGAGTTCTGCCAGGTTGATCAGTACCTAGCAAACTCCCGGATGCACCGCACATCCAAAACCCTGGGCAGCCGCTCGCAAATGTACCACGAGAGCTTCCAGATTTTCAAACGCTATGGCGATTATGTTCCATTTCGGTGGATTCATAGTTACTGCTGTTACCTGATTGACAAACGAGACCAGTTTTACGAACCACTCCAGCCCTCATTTAGTGCGTATGTGTTAAGTCTGCCGGTTGGTTGCTGGCACAATCGTCGTGGAATTTGGCGCTTCGTACGGGAATGGTTTTCCGAAATGTCCTGGGCTGGGTTCATTCGCCGGTTGAAGGATGTGAGCGCAAGGCGTGCAAGCAACGGCACAGGCCGCTAAGCTTCGATGCAAACATCAATCCCTGGCATTTAGAGATTGGCCTTACCGCGCCGGAAAAATTATTCGCGCCGAAGACCAACGCTTCTCGCCACCACTTCGTCTTTTTCGTAAGAGTTCATCATCGAAAACTGTTGCTCGGTTTTGATAGCCGCCAGAGCAGCGCGATGGCCCCAAGTCTTTGAATGCGTCGGCTCAAACCCGGCGCTTTCAACCGCGGAAATCAGCGCGCAAAGATTCGGCCCGAACCAATTGCTGCTATCGCTGTTTACCTCGTCGAACTGGAAGAACTCCCAAAGCGGCGTCTGCTGTAATTCTGGCGAGACATTGACCAGCAAACAGGGGTTCTTTCGAGCACCGAGCAGAAAGTGATTGTCGATTACGAACGACTC
The DNA here is from genome assembly GCA_963786745.1 of Terriglobia bacterium. GTDB lineage: Bacteria > Acidobacteriota > Terriglobia > Bryobacterales > Bryobacteraceae > Palsa-89. Next base: position 51,710 of record CAWBAE010000004.1, read on the forward strand.
CACATACAAACGTTCTTTGCAGACCTGGAAAATCTTGTCGAGCGCCAACAACGGATACCGAAGATGATAGAGCACGCCGAAAAACAAGACCATGTCGAATTCCCCAATCGATTGTTTGTCGAGGTCATACACGGAACCCTTGACATAGTCGACGTTCTGGTAACCAAGAGCTTCTTTCAATCTTGAAAAACCAGAAGCCATCGGGTCGTCCGGCCCCAGCCCAAGGACGTGGGACGCACCGCGGCGGACGCACTCAAAGCTAAAGCAACCGTTCCAGGCGCCAATATCCAACACCGTTTTCCCGGTCAGGTCTTGAGGAACTTCTGCATACGCCATGAGGTCACTCACAGGATTCCGCCCCGGCGTGAATACGCCCTCGTACACCTCCCACTTCTGGTGCCAGTGAACTCCACCGAACAAGGCCTCCGGATCGAAGCCGGCCGGTTTGGGGGGCGGGTCCGGCGCTTTTCTGACCATAAATCTATTCTCCATGGTGCTCCGCCGCCTCGGTGTGTTTGGATCGCAATGGGGGCACAGGTCGGTCCGTCACGACTTTTTGGGTCCCGAGTTCCTCATATAGGTTTAGGACCTGGCTGGCAGCGGACTGCCAGGAAAAGAGCCGGGCTCGCGCTGGCGCCAAAGCTTTAAAGGCCTGGCGGCAGCTCTCCTCGGCCATCAGGCGCTTCATCGCCGCTGCAATCTCTTCGACCTCGTACGGGTTCACCAGTATTCCCGCAGTTCCCACGATTTCGGGCAATGAACTGGTCTCAGAGGCAATGACCGCCGCACCGAGATTCATCGACTCCAGGACTGGCAGACCGAAGCCCTCAAACAGAGACGGGTACGCAAACGCAAAACAATTCTCGTATAACCACTGTAGTTCCAGGTCGTCGACGTATCCAAGAAGAATAACGTCAGCCGCGACTTTGAGGCTCGACAACATCTTCTCGAAGCCCTCCATCAGCCAACCGCGACCTCCGGCGAGGACCAGCGGAAACATCGCGCCGTTTTCCGCACTGAGTCTGGCGTATGCTTCGATCAGACGTTGATGATTCTTGCGGGGTTCCAGCGTAGCAACGCTCAGCCAGAAGCCGTCAGGCTTGAGATGACTAAGCCGTGCCGGCCTCGGCTGATTGGAACGCGTTTCAAAACGACTGCCCGGGTATACGACCGTGATTCGTTCTGCCGGGTAGTGGGGAAAGGTCCGTAGAAAGTGCTTGCGGGTAAATTCCGAAATCGCGATGATGCGATCCGCGCGTAAGCTGGCATTGAATGTACCTTGGAAACAGCCCACCCAGTTGGCGGTCGTCGTCCAGGCGGGCTCCTCCAGATATCCCAGATCATAAACCGTATACAATAGCCGTGCGGCCTTCAACTGCGGGCAGAAGAAGTTGTTGGCGTGGAAAATGTCGGGAGAGCCTAGCTGCTGTTCGAAATCAGCCTGAGGATTGCGCCAGAACGCCTGGGATTTCTCGAAACTTGTGGCTGCTTGAGCGCACTGAAAATTAGGTTGGGCGCTTGTGAAAGTCGCCCTGGCGCAATCGGGATCCCAAAACACGTCCCCCACCGCAGGATAGAGAAGGTAGCGATTTTTATGGTCGGCTCTCGCCAATTGGCGGATCAGGCCATCGGCAAAGTAACCGCAGCCGGCCTTCAGCCGGCCCGTCTGGCTGACATCGAATCCAATTCTCATTTTTTCATCCAGGAGGGGAGCGCTCCGTGAACACCGGCGCCAACCCAGGTTCCGGCGAGTTGAAACATACCCGCTGAAACTCGCTGGTTCCAACGAACTGCAGCCAGGATGGAAGCGCCGGCGACCGACACCGGAAATAAGAATCGCGCGCTTCGGGGAATACCGCTCTCGTCCAGCACGGCATGAGCGTAGTTGAACAACCACCGGTCCGGAACTCGGCCTAACCGCGCGCGAAGCATATTATTGATCTCGCGATGAACCTTTACCCGCGACCCAAGGGTCTTTGTTTCTGCGTACAACCTGGAGCCGGCAACTACCTGCCTGGATCTCGCGAAGCTGGCTCCACCGAGCGCGAGACGAAGCCAGTATTCGTAGTCCATGCAGAAATGCAACCGCTCGTCCAAAACGCCAAATCTCTCGATCACCCGGCGGCGAAAAAATACGGCCGGTTGGCACAAAAAGCACACCTCCGCGAGGCGTCGGGGATCCCAATCTTCGGCCGGATAGACATCAATAATTCTATCCTTTTCATCAATATGATTGGCTTCTCCGTAAATCACGTCGATATCTGGGCAGGACTCGAAATACTCGCAAGCGGCGGCCACAGCGTTAGGATAATATATGTCGTCCGAGTTCAACCAGCCGATCACCTCTCCCCGGCAGCGCCTCAAACCCTTATTTACTGCGTCGGCCTGACCCTGATCTGGCTCCGAGACCCATCGCAAGCGAGACTCGTACCGCTTGAGGATATCCAGGGTCTCGTCGCGGCTGCCGCCGTCGAACACCAGGTATTCGATATCTTCCGCGGACTGGTCCAGCACGCTCCGAATCGTGCGTTCTATAAATCGCCCTTGATTCAGGGAGGGAGTGATGATTGAGACTCTAGGTTCCATGCGAATCGGAGTCCAGGGAGGTCAGCGTGCCGTCGGGGAAGAGAATCCGAGCGGAGCCGAACCGGCATCCCAGCCACCGGCTATCCTGCCCAATCCCACAGGAGCTCGGCTGGAATTCCGGCTCGATCTCGATGGTGACAGAACCGCTTTCGGGCGGTAACATGCGATGGACTGTCACCGTCTCGCCGCGCATAATCGAATACATCTGGCTTGACCCGTTTAGGGCCGGCAGCACACGGACGCGCGCGGGGCTTATGGGCGCCCACTCGGGCGCTGACAAGTCCACCAATAGTTTCCGCTCCGCTGGCCCGTCCGCAAAGGTAATGACGAGCTCCCCGGTCGCCCAGCCATCCGAGTAGACACCGTGAATGCGGGAGCCAGAGAAGGCCGAACGTCCCGTCGCCTCCTGAAACAGCTGAAGATACCGGCTTGCCATCTCCTGCGGCCCACCGAACGAATGAACGCGTTGAGTGCCTCGCGCGACCAGCTCGGACGCGTATTTCGGGTCGCTTGCCACGCGCCCGATAGCCTCTGCAATCTCACGCGGCTTTCTGGGATCGAACAGAATGGCGGCATCCCCAGCGACCTCCGGCAGGCTCGTCGCATTGCTGCACAGAACGGGTTTGCCCGCCGCCATGGCCTCCAGTAAAGGCATGCCGAACCCTTCGTACAACGATGGAAAAACCAGAGCCAAAGACGACCACAACAGCGCGGCATATTGGTCGTTCGGAAGATAACCCGCGAATACCGTCCAAGGATCGAGCGCCATTCGGCCAGCAGCTTCGCGAATGTACTCCTGCCTCTTGCCAGGCGCTCCAGTCAAAACCAGTTTCAACTGCGATTCTGGGTGCTCGGAGCGGTACATGCCGAAAGCCGTCAGAAGCATCTCATGATTCTTGTGCAGCCAGAAGTTCGCTGGATAGATCAGGAACGAACCTTCCTGCAAGTTAAAGCGGTCCAGTATCCTCTCCGTGACGGCCGGGGAAGGTTTGGCAACCCGGTTCGGAAGGGAGATATGAATCGTCTGGACAAGCTCCGGATTAAGCGGAGCGTTGTCGAGCACAGTCTGCCGAACATAGTCTGAGATGCAGATCACCCTGCTCGCGGCTGAGCAGGCTTTGCGGAAATTGCGGTCCCGCTCGCAGCGGTCGTCCTCGCTAAAGAAAGACGGGTAATAGAGGTGCTGCAGGTCGTAGATCACGGATACAGTGGGCACCAGGGGATCAAAAAAAGAGGGAGCCGTGAAGGGGCAGAACAAAATGTCAGGCTGGAGTTGCCGCAGCAGACTGCGGGATATGGGGCGCACCGCCGAGTACAATTCCTTTAGGCGCCGGCGAATCGCCGGACGAAAAATTCGAGTGGCTCGTTCACGCAGGCCCGCGAGGATCGACGTCGGCGCCGGTCCCGTGCTGGTTGCCTGGACGCAAATCCGCCGCATGTTGGAGGAATCGAGAAATGCCAGTTCGTTATGGCTGCCGGGTGACGTCAACAGGGTAAAATCGCAGTCTTTCGCAAGGCGACTGAGCTGGCGCAGAAGCTCGATCGTCATTATCTTGGCGCCGCCATTCTCGCCGCCAGGCAATACCGGCGTCAGGTCCACAACTAGTCTCTTGAGACGCTTTGCGTGCAGTTGTGGAGTGCCCCCTCTTTTGCCCGAGGTCACCCGTACGATTCCTCGCGACAGCCACTCCCATAGACCGAGTCGGCGCATGACCCGGTAAAGGTAACTCGCTTGTAGCCGCTCGAAAACTTCGCGCACGAACTGGAGGTCGAGCCGCACATACTCCAGCGCACGTCGTTTCGAAGCCAGATCCGCGTCGAGTTCGGCCAAGCGTTTTTCGCGTTCGATCATCTGGCTTTCGAGCCGCTCAACCTTAGTCTTCGCATCACGCGCCCTTGTTTCGGCACTCGCCAGGGAAGTTTCCAATTCGCCAGGCCGGAGATCCAGAGTCTCCATCTTCTTGCCCAGTTCGTCCGCTTCGACCTTGGCCAATGGTCGCCGCAGTTCCGCATTGCCGGTGGGCGTGGCGACTCGGTTGGCATCCGAATTAGACATCCTTGACTGCGGCTCCGCGAGTTTCCAGGATGGCCGCCGGATTCTGAGAGCGATGAGAGTGTTTTCCAGTTCCTCCAAACGTTGACCCTGGTCAACAATCACCTTCAGCCGGTTCGCACGGTCGGCCTCCGATTCAGCGTGCCGCGCCGTTAGATCCTCGAAGCTCGATCTGAGGTCCAACAGAGCGCGCACAAGCCGCCCTTCCCGGCTTGCGCTCAATGCCGCATCAATTTCCTTTTCAGGAATGATGGAGGTTGGCGCCATCGACCCTACCAGGAACATGTCATAAGCCGAGAAGATGGCCGTCTCGAACTGAACGTGACCGACCCCAAGGCGACGCAGAAGCATGGCAACCGACTGCTTGCTGAAGAGGTAAAGATGCTGGTCCGGTAAAAGCATCTTCACGAACTCGTCCCCAGACGCCTGCATGTCGTCCAGACTCATCCCTTCCCGATACGAAGGCGTTTGGATCAGCAGGATGCCGTCGGGCTTGAGAAGCCGCATGCAATGCCGCAGCGTTCTTTCGGGATCGGGAAGATGCTCCAGAACATCCATGAGCACAATTGCATCAAACGACTGAGGCTGGGCGCGTTGGTCTTCGATCGGGCCCTGTAGAATCGGGACACCAAAAGTCTTGCGGGCGAATTCGGCTACCCATGGGCTGAGTTCCAATCCGGTCGCGTCGTACCCTGCCGAGCGCATCATGGCGACGAAACCGCCATGCGAGCTCCCGAGTTCCAGCACGGTGGCAGGTGGCAGCTTGTATCTTAAGAGCGTCCGCAGCCAGTGCGCACACCTTTCGCCCAGATCGAGCCTGGCGCGTTCTACAATCGACGGGAACCCGAAGTTTTCAACCTGGTATGACTCGAAGTAGCTGCGTCCGTACAGGCCGCTCTCGTCCTGGCCAACCAGTAACTGCTCGGGATCGGGGATGTGCGCTGCTACCAGGGTCTCGCAAAGCGGGCAGCGGGAGTAGTCGTTTGAAAACACCTCAAGATTCTCGTTGCCGCACCAGCACCGCGAAACACCGCTCACCGCAACCTCCCCGCCAGAAGCAGCTTTTTCCGCCTCTCCTCCACAGTCTAACGCGCGCCCACGTTGGCAGCCGCAAGGCGCACATGGACGGGTTAGGATGGTTGCGGATAGTAGCATTCCTGGGGATCTTGGGCGGCGCTTCCGGCGACGCGCCGCAAGAACTTCGTCCCAACCGATGCGACTTGTTGTACACTAATCGAGTCCGGGAGGCCGAAAGGGAAATCCCGGGTTAGCCGGCTGAGTTTTGGCGGCACGGTCCGCTGCCAAGCCTCGGATGGGGAATTGAAACCGCGACCGGATGCCAAGCTTCCGGACCATCGGACATCACGAACGGCCGGAACTCCTGGCGTATCGAGGCGCGGACCGCGTGGCCGGGACCCGCCTCTCGTAAAGTCAACTATGAAGTCAGCTTCGGCCAATTTGAGTCAATTGGAATCGGAGCTGGATTGAATGGAGTCGCTGACCTAAGATGTTTTCTTCCGCCAACAGGTTCGCAAGGCAAGTGAGGGATTTTCTTGCGGAACCTGCGTTGGAGGCGATTCGGAATACACCCCAGGGTGCCGAAGCTGCAACCCAGCTTCTACTGAAGTTGACCTACCGGAAGCTCATCGAGGAAAACCAACCTCTCCCGCCGCTCAATGAGGTCGGCTTCAAGTGCAGCTCTCAGACCGACGAGGATGGAATCCTGCTCTTCATTTTCTCAGTCGTAGGCGCCACCACAAAGCTCTGCGTCGAGGTCTGCGCGGGGGATGGGATCGAGTGCAATACCGTAAACTTGATCCTCAATCATGGTTGGCACGGGCTTCTCGTCGATGGCGACAAAGCGAATGTTGAGCGAGGAATTCAATTCTTCGCACGATCCAGGCACACCTATGTCTACCCTCCGCGGTTCGTCTGCTCATGGGTAACGCGGGGATCGGTTAATAAGCTGCTCTCGGATAATGGGTTTCGTGGTGAGATTGATCTGCTCTCGCTGGATCTAGACGGCGTCGATTACTGGATTTGGGACTCGATCGAAAACGTATTTCCACGGGTTGTTGTGGTTGAGTACAACGACATTCTGGGCCCGGACCGCTCCTGGACGGTCCCCTACGCCGACGATTTCTCAGCGCGAAACGGGCCTGCCACGGATGGCACGCCGAACTTTGTAGGAGCGTCCCTGTCTGCGTTCGTCAAATTGGGCCGTCGAAAGGGGTACCGGCTTGTCGGCGTCAACCGTTATGGCTACAATGCGTTCTTCGTCAGAAATGGCTTAGGTGGCGATCTGCTTCCGGAAGTCGAGGCAGGAGACTGCTTCGGCCATCCAAAAGTGATTTGGGGCATGCGGGATCGTTTCCCAACGATCAGCGAGTTTCCATGGGTAGAAGTTTGACAACAAAGCGCGCTGGCCGGGAACGCAGGCTCTTAATCGGGGACTCGAAGAGGGATCGGGTTGAGCGGAAATAGTTGCGGCTTGTACGGCTCAGATTTTAAGCGGCTGGTGCGAAAGGGCTCACAGCAATCGGCCCGGGTGATCGTGCCTATTGTGATGGATTTGCTGGCGCCCCAGAGCGTAGTGGATGTGGGCTGCGGGACGGGTTCCTGGATTTCAGCCTTCGCCGAATGCGGTGCAACCGATCTGATCGGAGTGGAGGGAACTCCCGTTGACCCCGACGTGGTCGACGTTGACCCCGCGCTTATCGAGGTTTTCGATCTTCGCAAGCCCTTGCGCTTAGGTCGGCGGTTCGATTTGGTGGTCACCTTGGAGGTCGCCGAACACATCGAGGAGGAATTCGCAGACACTTTTATAGACTCAGTCGTAAACCTGGCTCCTGTCGTTCTTTTTTCCGCGGCAGTCCCCGGCCAAGGAGGCATTGGACATGTCAACGAGCAGTGGCCGAGCTACTGGGTTGAGCATTTTTCAAAACGCAGCTATGAAGTATTGGATTGCCTGCGGAATCGCATTTGGTCAGACCGGCGGGTGGAGTGGTGGTATCGTCAAAATCTTCTAATTTTCGTTCGAAAGGGTGACCTTCCCGCATACCCGAAACTGCAACAGGCGGTTGAGCAGCAAGAACTGAGCCAGGATTTCGCAATCGCACTCGACAGAAAAATGCCGCTCGGGCTGCAGGGCGCGGGTAACAATGCCCTGCCGGGGTCGCGCTCCACGTCGATCTCAGTGACCATCGGGGTGGCAAGCAACGGCGGCCCGGATCGGTTGCGCGCCAGTTTGCGCTCCATCGCCGAATCCGGATTTGCGGATGAGATTGTGGTTTGCCTGGATCGTGACGCGCCCGAAGGGTCGCGCGAGGCGGCTCTGGAGTTTACGAGCAAAGTACATGGGATCGAATCGCAGGGCTATCCTGAATCTACTCTTCAGCAGTTGGCTCGATACTGCTCGGGAGATTTCATTCTGAGGATCGACGACGATGAGTGCCTCCAGGGAGCGTGGACGAGGCCAGATTTTGACTCTCTGGTCCGGCTGAACGCGTTTACTCACTTTTTCATTCCGCGGCGGTGGCTGATTCACCCCGGAAATCAGTTCATTGCCAATGAGCCTTGGTTTCCTGACCTGCAACTCCGTCTCTTTCGTAACGATCCGCGGCTTATCGCTTGGCCCAGGCAACTCCATGAAATCATGGATGTTAGCGGTCAAGGAATGGTGCTGGCCGACCGCTGTATCGATCATCGAGTCCTTCTGATGCTTTCCAGGCCCGAGCGCCATGCAAGGTGTAATCGCTATCTGTCCATGCGCCGAGACCATCATTTGTCGTTCTTCTATCTTTATGAAGATCAAGACTTTCAAACCTTGGCTGCCGATGAAAGCGGGTTTCGCACCGCAGTCATGAATAGCTCCATCGGGCATAGAGCGGGCGCTTTGCCTGGAGCGGTTTATCGGCTCGGGGAACCTGTGGATTTCAAACTGGGCGGCAACTCCACTGAATATGCGGTTTACGGTTGGCACCAGCAAGAGCCCTGGGGTACCTGGTCTCAGGGCGAAGTTGCTTCCATATGCCTGCCATTGCAAGAAATTATCCGGGGAACGGCTGTGCTGCGCGGCATGGTCTCGGCGCTCATTGTCCCAGGGCGCCCGATGGTTCGAGCGGAAGTCGAATATCGAGGCGAAGTCTTAGAAACCTGGAGCTTTGGATCTGCTGGAGTTGGGGAGAGAACGGCCGTGATCCCGGCTGGAATACTCAAGAATGACTTATGCCCTAAGTTTACCTTCCGCATCTATGATCCCGCGTCGCCTTTTGGATTGGGTCTTTCGGCTGATCGGAGATCTCTTGGGCTCGGCTTTGTAAGCCTAAGACTCGAGAGTGTCGCCTGAACAACAGGCGCACTGGGTGTGCTTGCACCATTTAGCAAGCGGGCTTGGTCCAGAGCGCTCTCGCCGGTTTCTACCGGTTGATCAGTGAGTTATGGGCCGCCTGAGTGCAGTTAACCTGGAACCGTTAGAGCTCACGGTACAGGACCAGATCGATCTTTAATGAACCGAGCGAAGGTAGCGGGGCTCGATGGGAATAGAATCCAATGGCTAAAGAGGCATTATTACAGCGTGACCCGTCGTAAGTTGATGCAATTTATCGCAGCCGGCGCTGCCGCCGCCAAGAGCGGGTGGCCCCATCCCGCTTGCGCCGCAAACTACAATGAGCCTTCTTCTTATGGGTCTTGGGCGGCCGTCCAGCCTAGGTCAATGTTCTTTTCTGCACATTCGCCCACAGTTCAAATTCTGTGCTCAATCGGAGTGGCTGGGGCGACTGCCAGAATTAAATCCGTTAGAGTCAACGATGAACTGGTTCCGTGCTTGAGCCCAGCGACGGTGGCAGGGGCTCACTGGCGATGCGACGGTACTGATCTGATCATTTACGCTGAAGAGAAGGCGCTTTACTTCAATCTGAGCCGCTTCCCGCATATTCAGGCTCTATTGACGGAAAAGGACAAGTCCCGTTCACCGGCTCATCAAGAGGCATGACTCTGCAATCTTACGGAGTCCACGTACCTAGCTGCTGCCATCCGCTGACCGAACCCGATACGTCAGCTGCGTACATGTACGTGTTTTTCAGTCCCGCGTAGGCTGATTCGAAGGTCATAGCCAGAGTCAGGGTCAACGTGTTGCCGCTCAGCGCGACCGTAGACGCGGCGGCGTTCACTGCGCATTGGCTGTTCTGCAAGGTAGTGGCCGAGCCGAGCGCTGCCGACAGATACGCCGTGGCCGTATTATTAAGCAAGTTCAACTGATTGGTGGAGGCCTGATAGTACAAGAAGCAGGAGTTGGCCGCACTGGTCAACGTGGGATTGAACCACACGTAGACTAGCGACAAGCTGGCTGCCCCCGCTGTATCCGAATACTGCAACGCGAAGCTCTGGCTTGCGCCGGAGCCCGAACTCGGCGTCACCGATACTGCTGAGGGGCCGTTCGCGGCTGCCGGTATGGTCCATGTTCCTAGCGGCTGCCACCCGCTCACGGACCCCGATACATCCGCTGCGTACATGTACGTGTTTTTCGCGCCCGCGTAGGCTGATTCGAAGGTCATAGCCAGAGTCAGCGTCAACGTGTTGCCGCTCAGCGCGACCGTGGACGCAGCGGCATTCACTGCGCATTGGCTGTTCTGTAAGGTAGTGGCCGACCCGAGCGCCGCCGACAGATACGCCGTGGCTGTGTTGTTAAGCAGGTTCAACTGGTTGGTAGAGGCCTGATAGTACAAGAAGCAGGAGTTTGCCGCGCTGGTCAACGTGGGATTGAACCACGCGTACACCAGCGACAAGCTCGCTGCCCCCGCTGTATCCGAATATTGGAACGCGAAGGTCTGGCTTGCAACGGATCCCGAATTCGGCGTCACCGAGACTGGTGAGGGTACGCCCGTGGCCGCCGGTATGGTCCATGTTCCTAGCGGCTGCCACCCGCTCACGGACCCCGATACATCCGCTGCGTACATGTACGTGTTTTTCGCGCCCGCGTAGGCTGATTCGAAGGTCATAGCCAGAGTCAGCGTCAACGTGTTGCCGCTCAAGACAGGTCGTGCACGCCGAACGATATTCAGAGGGCCCATTCCGATCTGGAGCACGCAATACTCGACGCTTACCACCAGCCAACTCCCCGTGCGCGCGCGCTCCTTGTAGTCTCCGCACAGATCATTGAACTGGCATGTCGACTCCTTGGGGAGATCAACGCAGCTTACAGCGGGGCGCCACCGGCACGGAAGTGACAGCGGCGACAGTCGAGTTCCGCTCCAGGAATCGAGCATTGGCCGAAAACGGCCTTCCCGGGATTGAATCGCGCCTTGCTTTTGGCGCACGCGCCGGGCGGCTCGATGCGCCTGCGCCGTCAACTCCACAGCTCTCGAGTTTTTGTGAGGGTTTTGGAAGGGGACCGAAGGAATGTCCCGAGCCCGCTTCAGTGCACCACTACTCTTCCTGTCACGGCCGTTTACCTCGCGAAACCTTGGAATCCTGATCACTGGCGCCTATCGAGCCGGATCGGCGTCCCGCGACCCAGATTCTGTAAGGAGCCATCAATTCAATATCGGGAATCTTGCTCCTGACCGCTATCTCCTGAAGCGCACCCGTCCCGTCACCGGGGCTGGCGAGAAACTCCAGTAGGTACTGGTTCGCAAGGTGCTCAGCTACATCAGCCAGAAATGGACCCAAGAGGGCAGCGGCTCAAAGGTTGAGAAGTAGGCCTCGCCGCCAGTTTCATCCGCAACGTGTGCGAGCTGTACCTGCCCCGAATGGATCTTTGAATAATCCCTGGTGAGGTAATCGGCCCTTGGATGATAGATCGCGTAGATGGTCACGCTAGCTCGTTGAGCCGCCTCGATCGCTGCTTCCACAGACGGGTCTTCCACCTCGCCCTCCGCCGCAGGATCGATTCCGCTGGAGAACATGAGCACTGCACGTCGCGATGAACCTTGCTTCCAGCTCTGGATCAATTCCGTGAGCGCTCCAAACGGGCTTGAGGGTTTGCTCTCTTTGGTACTGCTAAGGGCGCTCACCGCGCGCTCACGATTCGGCGTCGGATTCTCGGCAACCTCCAGTCTTCCATCCTGAATATGTGCCACCCCTACGGCGGTCGTCGATGGCAGAGAACCGATGAACCTGCGCAACTCCTCGAACTTTGAGCCTGGCTCGCAATTCAAATGTATCCATCACATGAACACCCAGCGGCCGATGAGGGACTGGCAAGTCTCATGAGCGACGGCTAAGGGCGGGCAGCGGCCCAGCGGTGAGGCAGCAACTCATCGAGCTGCTGAATCGAGCACTCGCCAACGCGCGACAGCACATCCTGGAACCAGGCGAACGGATCTACTTTGGCCAGTTCGCACGAGGCCACGAAGCTGCGCAGCACCGCCATCGTTTTGCCTCCTCGATCGCTTCCCACGAAGGTCCAGTTGTTGCGCCCCACCGCGATGCCGCGCAGGCTCCGCTCAGTATGGTTGTTGTCGATTGACAGATCGCCATCTTCCAGGTAGCGCGTCAACGCGGTCCAGTTCTTCAGCGCGTAGGCGACCGCTTGGCCGGCTTCGCTCTTGGGCAACACTTCTTCGCGAATCTTCTTTAGATATTCGTGCAATCTCTCCAGCACTGGCTTGGACGCATGCTCGCGCAACAGGCACAAATCCTCGCCCACGATACCAGACCGCCGCGCGCGTTTCTCCACCTTATATAGGTTCGCGATGTAGGCCAGCACCGCGCCCATCCGCGCCGAATCGGTATCCAGCGCCCTATGGAAGTGACGCCTCGTGTGGGCCCAACAGGCCACCTCCACCAAGCCGCGTTCGGGATTAGTGAAAAAGCTGTCGTAAGCCACATAGGCATCGGCCTGCAGATATCCGCGATACGCTTTCAGAAATGTTTCCGGCCCCGCGCGTTCTCGTGTCGGGGTGTAATCGAATACCGCCGCGGGATGTTCGCGATCCCCGATGTACGGCCAGAATCGCCCCCTTCGCGTCGCCCGCTTCAATTTGCGGTCCAGCACTTTCACCGGTGTATCGTCAGTCCCCACCACCTTCGAACTCAGCACGAACTGCTTCAAGCGAACATACAGAGGGTCGAGCAGCTGGGCCGATTGCCGCATCCAGCCGCCCATGGTCTGGTCCGGAATCTCCACGCCGAAGCGGCTGAAGATTTTCGCTTGCCGGTGCACGGGCAGGTGGTCGGCTATTTTGCTGACGATCACCTGTGCCAGTAGCGATGCGCCGGCCACGCTCTTCTCGATGGGCTGCGGCGGCTTGCCCGCCGTCTTCACCGTGCATGCGCACGCGTATTTCTTGCAGACATCCTCGATCACTAGCAACTGCGCCGGAATGTATTCGTAGCGCTCGCTGGTTTCTTCTCCCATCGGCCGCAGGTCTTGGTTGCATGCGGCGCAGTGTTTTTCTTCTTCCGCCAAATCGTGCTCGATCCGTTCGCGTTTCAAGTGTGAGGGCAGCGTGCGGCGTCCTCGCCGGCGAGTTTCGTCTTGGTCCGCACTGCTGTTGGAAGTCGAGCCTGGCGGCACATCGTCGTCCTTTTGCGTTTCCGTGGCGGCTTCAGACTCAGCAGCGTTGAGCTCCTGCACGAATAATCGCAACTGATCGACGCTCAACTGTTCGCTGTGAGTGCCGCTTTTGGCCGAAAGCAACTGGCTCAACAGCCGTTGTGTCTTGTCCAGTTGCGTGGTCAGATCCACCAGCATCTGCTGCAAGATCTCTGGATCTTTCGGCAAGCTGTTGCGGTCCACCGGCACTACCGGAATTATAGGGCGAACGCTGCTTCAGGCCAAGGATAAAATGTATCCCCAGCCAATCTTTATGCGGCTTCCGGGCTCGCGCGCCGATAGCGCTTCCGGCGCTTGGCAGTGCTCAGATCGATGCCGCTCAGCAGCGCGCCCAACTCCTGCGCCGTTATCTCGCGCCGCGCTTCGTCTTCTTCCCCGAACGGCATCGCGTAGGTGCCCTCCTCCAGCCGCTTGGCCCACACCGCGAATCCGTCGCGATCCCAATACAAAATCTTCACCCGATCCTTGCGCCGGTTCGCGAACACGAACAGATGCCCGGCAAACGCATCCAGCTTCATCGCGCCGGTGACCAACGCGTGGAGCCCGTCGAAGCTCCGCCGCATGTCGCACGGCGAGGTGCACAAGTACACTCGAACACTCGCCGGCAGGTGGATCACGCTGGTTCCCGCAGCACCGCCAGCACCAGCTTGAGCGTCGCGGCATCGGACGGAATCCGAAGCCGGTCGCCGCTGGCCAGCATCAGTTCGATGGGTGCTGCTGTTTCCTCTCCGGGCTTGCTCTCCACCAGCGCGAAGCGAACGGGTGTGTTCTGTTTCCGCAGCCTCGCACGCCACCCGTAGAAGGCGGACTCCTTCAGTCCTCGCTCACCACAATAGGCGCGGATCGTCTGGCCGCTGCTTTCCTGCTCCGCGATTCGCTGGCGCCACAGCTCGCGCCGTTGCTCTTGTTTGGTGCTCACCTCTCCACTATGTGCCGCATTCCGTGGCTGGAATAGTGGGGTTCATGTGATGCTTACGACCATGTCGCTATCCTGCCACACCATGAGCCGGAGCGATGAAAAACGCGCTCCGGACGGGTTTTCCTTGACGAAGCTGAACCTTCTTGCACAATCGAAATGCCAGCGTGGCTACGCTCCGATGGTGTTCGGGATCATCCCGGAATGCCGTTCGGCTTACCTTCGGAAGGACCGTTCAGCTTCGCCGGAATCCCCACTGGCAACTGGAGCGCGAGTGGTGGTGGAAAAGAGCAAGCCTTCAGCCAGGAATCATCAAGATTATTGAGGTGTGTGATTCAGCGGGTTAGTCATGCTATGCTACGCTTTCAGTTTTGGGACCGTCCCGCTTTGCGACCGCGTTCTCTCTACACTCATTCAGAGACCAATACATGAAGCTCACTTGGACCAAGACCGACGAGGCACCCGCACTCGCGTCGTACGCGCTGCTACCTATCCTACAAGCGTACTTCAAGGGGACAGGGGTGGAGATCGAAACGGCTGACATCTCGCTCGCTGGACGTATTATCGCCAATTTCCCTGAGTGCCTTCGGAACGACCAGAAGATCCCCGACGAGTTGACCCGCCTGGGGAAGCTGGCGCAGACACCGGACGCCAACATCATTAAGCTCCCCAACATCAGCGCCTCGATTCCGCAACTCCGGGAAGCGATTGCGGAACTCCGCGGAAAGGGCTTCAACATACCCGACTATCTCGAGGAGCCGTCTACGGAAGAGGAGCGTGCGCTGCAGGCTCGCTTTGCCGTGGTCTTGGGCTCGGCGGTGAACCCCGTATTGCGCGAAGGCAATTCGGACCGTCGTGCTTCGAGGTCGGTGAAAGCGTTCGCGCAAAAGCATCCACACAAGATGATGAAAAACTGGCCGAAGTCCGGATCTGTGACGCGTGTAGCCCATATGAGTGACAAGGACTTCTACGGCAGCGAGAAATCCAGGACGGTCGGCGCCGCTACCAATGTGCGCATCGAATTCGTGGACTCAGCCGCCGCAGTGAAGGTGCTGAAGCCAAGCATCCCGCTGCTCAGTGGCGAAGTCATCGACTGCGCGGTGATGAACGTGGCGGCTCTGCGGAAATTCTATGCGGAGCAGATGGCCGCCGCCAAAGCTGACAACGCGTTGTTGTCGCTGCATCTGAAGTGCACCATGATGAAGATCTCCGATCCGATCATGTTTGGGCACTGTGTGGCCGTGTATTTCGCCCATGCGCTGGAGAAGCATGCCGGCGCGATCCAAAAAATCGGCGCCAACGTCAACAACGGGCTGGCCGACGTCCTCGGCAAACTCGACCAGCTTCCAGCCGGGAAGAAGGCCGAGATTGAGGCCGATATCGCAGCCTGTTACGACCAGGGCCCCGGTTTGGCGATGGTCGATTCGCGGGCGGGTAAGACGAACCTGCACGTTCCCAACGACGTTATCGTCGACGCATCCATGCCGGTTGTGATCCGGGACGGCGGCAAGATGTGGAACAGAGAGGACGCGCTCGAAGACACTGTCGCCATGATCCCGGACCGCTGCTACGCCACCATCTATCAGGTCGTGATCGAGGACTGCCAGAAGCACGGACAGTTCGATCCGGCGAACATGGGCAGCGTGTCCAACGTCGGGCTCATGGCGCAGAAAGCCGAAGAGTATGGTTCGCACGACAAGACGTTTATCGCGCCCGGCAACGGCACCATTCGCATCGTGGATGGGGGCGGCAGAACGCTGCTCGAACAGCGCGTTGAGCGCGGGGATATCTTCCGCGCCTGCCAGACGAAAGACGAGGCCATCCGCGATTGGGTAAAACTGGCCGTGGCACGCGCGCGGACAACCGGCGCACCGGCGGTGTTCTGGCTCGACCCGGAGCGTGGCCACGACGCGCAAATCATCCAGAAGGTAAATGCCTACTTACCCGAACACGACCTTTCGGGACTGGAAATCAAGATCATGAAGCCGGTCGACGCAATGAAATTCTCGTTAGGGCGAATTCGCCGGGGCGAGGACACCATCTCTGTTACTGGTAACGTGCTTCGTGACTATCTCACCGACCTGTTCCCGATCTTCGAATTGGGGACAAGCGCCCGCATGCTCTCGATCGTGCCGCTGCTCCAAGGCGGAGGATTGTTCGAAACCGGCGCCGGCGGTTCCGCGCCCAAGCACGTCCAGCAGTTCTTAAAAGAGGGCCATCTGCGCTGGGACTCGCTCGGTGAATACTGTGCGCTGGTACCCTCGCTGGAGCTGATTGCGGCGACGACCGTCAACCCGCGGGCGGCGCTGCTTTCGAAAACGCTCGACGACGCCATCGGCCGCTACCTCGAAGACGCCCGCGAGCCTTCGCGCAAAGTAAACGAGATCGACAACCGCGGCTCGACGTACTATCTCGCGTTGGCGTGGGCAAAGGCGCTCGCCGCCCAGAACGAGGACGTGGAGTTTAAGCAACGATTCACTCCGGTAGCGGCCGCGCTGGAGGCGAACGCGGGCAAGATTACTCAGGAGTTGTTGGTGTCGCAAGGCAAGCCGGTGAACATCGGGGGATATTATTTACCGGACGACGCTAGGTGCGCCGCAGCGATGCGGCCCAGCGTTACGCTGAACGCAATCATAGACGCAATGTAGTCGCTTTTGCGCCTCCATGCCCGGCGCGCGACGCCAATGGTTTAAGCCTCACGTCCTTTATGCGAACGTAATGTGGCAGCCTCATACTGGGGCAGCCAACCGAGCCCTTACCCCATGGACTCATTACGGCTCTAAATCGCCATCAAGATGTATTCGGAGCGACCATTGGAATTTGGAATTAGACCGTCGGTGATGCCAACTATTCGGGCTCCTCCGAAATCGGGAAGCTCAAATGGAAATCCCCAGTAGACCCGTTTCTAATAGCGTTCGCCCTTGCGCCGCGCCAATTGACTATCATGTTTGCATGTCCCCACGCCTGAGACTACTACTGCCTCTATTCGCCGTCCTGCCGATGTTCGCGCAGACGGTACGTGAAGAAATGGTCACCATGCGCGATGGAGTGCATCTCGCGACCAGTATTTATCTTCCGCCCGGCGAGGGCCCCTGGCCCGTCGTGCTAACGCGAACGCCCTATGGCAAGGACCTGATGTACGGCCCGAAGGCGCACAAGGATTATCTCGACCACGGCTATGTTCGCGTGGCTCAGGACGTCCGTGGGAAGTTCAAGAGCGAGGGTAAGTACGCGGCGTTCGTCGACGATATGAAGGACGGCTACGACACCATCGAGTGGATCGCCAAGCAATCCTGGTCGAACGGGAAAGTCGGAATGGTGGGACCCTCAGCCATGGGCATCGCTCAGAATCTGGCCGCGATCGCCGCTCCGCCGCACCTGGTGACGGCATTCGTGCAGGTGGCTCCCAGCTCCCGCTTCCGGTACTCCAACTATCCGGGTGGGTTGTTTTTGAAGAACCTGAACGAAGAATGGCTGAAGGCACAAGGCGTTCCGATGTCGGAAGTCGCCCGTCCCGTGATTCGCAACTATGACGAGGAAGCCCGCTTGAGCGACCTGCGGGCTCAGGCCGCTCACGTCAATATTCCGATGTACAACGTGGGCGGCTGGTATGACATTTTCGAGCAAGGCTCGCTCGACAGCTTCACGGTGTTGCAAACCGAGGGCGGTCCGAAAGCGCGCGGCAATCAAAAGTTGATGATGGGAGCTTTCGGTCACGGCGCACTGAAGGGCGACCTGAAATATCCCGCCGAAGCCGGAAATCTGGCTGGAGGCGATAGCATCCGCTGGTTCGACTACTGGCTCAAGGGTATCGACAACGGTGTCATGAAGGAGCCTGCCGTCAGTTACTACGTCATGGGAGACACCTTCGATAAGTCCGCGCCCGGTAACACGTGGCGCACGGCCAGTAGCTGGCCGCCACCTTCTACAGCTACCTCCTACTACCTGACGGAGGCGCACACTCTTTCGACCGCGAAACCCTCGGGCGCCGGAAGACTTTCCTACGTCTCCGACCCCAAAAATCCAGTTCCGGCGATCGGGGGCAACAACCTGATGATGGATCGTGGGCCCATGGATCAACGTTCGGTCAGCAACCGCGCCGACGTGCTCAAGTTCGAATCCGAGCCGTTGAAGGATCCGGTAGAAATCGTCGGCCCGATCACGGCCGAGTTGGCGGTTTCCACCGACGCCGAGGATACCGATTTCATCGTCAAATTGGTTGACGTCTATCCTAACGGCTACGAGGCGCTGGTGATGGATCAAGGTTCGAAACTGCGCTATCAGGTCCAGCCAGGCGGAACGGCGCACCCCAAAAAGAACAAGATCTATCCGATCAAAGTCGATCTCTGGTCCACGGCTCTGGTCTTCAATGCCGGCCACAAGATCGAGGTGCTGGTGCAGAGCACGAATTCGCCGCGCTTCGACGTGCACTCTAACACCTGGGAGCCCGTCAAGAGTTACGATCAGGCGGTGAAGGCGACCAACACCGTGGCGCTCGACGGCCGTTCGAAAATCGTGCTGCCGGTGACGAAGATTTACTCCGGTCAAGTCAGCCGCGCGGCGGCCCAGTAAGAACCTTTTTCGCAGCCTTCGAGGTCCCACTGGAGCCACGGCCCATCGCGCGAGTGCAGCAAAACCAAGCGCGCGCGAATCGCACTGCGATCTGTACGCGCTGGGCCAGCGCCACTTTCCGCTTAGCCATCGGGCTAGCTATCTGATGGCAATGATTGCCTTAAGCGTCCTATCGACGAAGCCTGTCATCGCGTATTATCGGCCGCCTTCCTCAGAGACTTGTCAGTACGCGCGGAATCTCATCCCGCTTGTTCAATGATCGGACGAATTATCTCAGACTTTCAACACGGTGAATACGCTAAACGGCGATAGCGATAGGCTTTCTTGATTCTTGGGTTCCACTGTGCTAAAAGATATTGATCGCCGAACTGAATCGGCTCTCTGGTAATGTGCGTTGCTAACTCGCCTAATTAGGACGACTACTTTAGGAATCTTGTGCTTTTGGGATTCGTCTGTCTTTTGCCAAACCGTTCAGTTCAGCCGAACCGATATTTCGACAGGCACGGGCCCTCAGGCGGTGGCTGTCGCGGATTTCAATCGTGATGGTATCGCCGATATCGCCGTACTTAATTCGAGTTCAGGTTCGATGACTATTCTTCTCGGTAATGGCGACGGCACCTTTAAACCCGGCCTAGAAACAACCCTGGGCGTATATCCGCGCGCCTTCGCTGTAGCTGATTTTAACCTGGATGGCATACCGGATGTCATTGCAAACGACGTCGATAACAACGATAGTTACGTAATGCTTGGGAAAGGCGATGGCACATTCCAAGCGCCTATCATTCTTTCCCTTGTTTTCGACGGCGTAGCTGTTGGCGATTTTAATGGCGACGGTAAACCGGACCTCGCAATGGCTAGTTTCCCTCAAGGGAGCGTTGAGGTCGCGCTCGGTAACGGAGATGGAACCTTTCAGACACCGTCTCAAAATACGGTCGGCGATGGGAGCGGGAGTGGGACAGTACAAGTGGCCATATCTGATTTGAACGGAGATGGCAAACTGGACATCGTTGCCGTGAATGAATATTCGCACAATATTTCTGTTCTTTTGGGCAACGGAAACGGAACATTTGCGCCCGCAGTAAACTACCCCACGGTTGGAATTGTGCCGGTATGTCTAACAATCGGGGACCTGAATGGCGACGGAAAACCAGACGTTGTAGTCGGGGATCAGCCTGGCGTGGAGGTTTTTCTCGGCAATGGGAATGGGACCTTCCAAAATCCTAGCTCTATCAGCCTTCCTCCGTACATTCAGTCGGTCGCCATCGGTGATGTAACCGGAGATGGCAAACCGGATGTGGTCGCCGCCCGGCAACAAGGTTCTGCCAGTACTTCGTTTGCATTGGTCCTTCCGGGTAATGGCACTGGAACCTTCAGTGCGCCCTCGGCATTTGCTGTGGGCAGCACCCCGTTGTCTCTGGCGCTTGCATACTTCACCCCAGATAACAAGCTGGACATTGTTACGGCAAACCAGGCCGGGGATGGCGTCTCTGTGCTGCTGAATGGCGGCACTACCGTCGGAACAATCGCTGGCTGGCAACAGGAAGGCACCTGGACTGTGTCGGCAGGTTCGGGCGTACCGGCGACGGTGTCGGTGACCCCGAGTTCGGGATCGGGGGCGAGCCAGAGCTTCGCGCTGCAATATTCGGACACGGCCGGAGCAGCCAGCCTGGAATATGTGTACGCCTGGTTCAACGGCTCGTTGACAAGCGCGGCCAGTTCATGCTTCGTGTACTACAAACCCTCCACCAACCAGTTGAACTTGCTCAGTGACGCAGCCACGGGGTGGCTGGTGGCGACACCGGGGACGGCCGCCACGATCCAGAACAGCCAGTGCTCGGTGAATGCGGGATCCATCACGGTCGCCTCCAGTGGCAACACTTTGACGCTGAATCTGGCCATGACCTTCAAACCCGCCTATGCGGGGGCCAAGAACGTCTATCTGTATGCCACGGATGTATCGGGTTCCAACAGCGGATGGCAACAACTGGGCGCCTGGACTGTGCCGTAAGACCCTCGGCCACCGCGGCGCTACTCGGCTAACGGCGTTAAAGCCCTTATATTTTTTTCTCGCATCCGGTAACGCCTTCCGAACGAACCCAGTGCGTTAAGCAGCATTGAACAAAGCCTTCGGCAGGGGATACGCGAGATTGTGGTTCTAGCGAAACAGTGAGGGTAGCCGTGGGGTAGGGCCGAATCTTCAGCGCTTGGAGCCGATTTGTGATGTGGTCACAACGAAAGGAGTTTCGTTGTGACCCTACTTCGACAACGGATGCTGGAAGATCTCCAGATCCGCCACTATTCTCCGACCACGATCCGGCTGTATCTGTACGCCATCAAGTCGTTCGCCAAGCACTTCGGCAAACCACCTGATCAGCTCGGTGCCGAACACATTCGTCGGTTTCAGTTGTTCCTGACCAGGGAAAAGAAGGTGTCGACGTCCACCTACGTGCTGATGGTTTGCGCGCTGCGGTTCTTCTATACCCACACCCTGCATCGAAAGGTCGCCATCGAGCGCATTCCGTTTCCCAGGAGCGAACGAAAGCTGCCGTTGATTTTGAGTCGTGAGGAAGTCAAAGCTCTGCTGGAGGCGCCGCGCGAACTGCGCCATCGCGCGATGCTGGCGATTCTGTATGGGTCTGGACTGAGAGTCAGTGAGGTCGCTCGCCTTAAAGTTTCCGACATCGACGGCGCCCGCAACGTGCTGTGGGTTCGTTCCGGCAAGGGACGTAAGGACCGACAAGCGCTGTTGCCGCCGAAGCTGCGCGAACTGCTGCGCTGCTACTGGCGAACCAAGCGGCCCACCGACTGGCTCTTTCCTGGCGCTCGTGCGGGTCAGCCGGTCTCGGTGAAAACGATCTTCATGGCTTGCCGGAAAGCGGCCCATCAGGCCGGTATCGCCAAGTCCGTTCATCCACACTTGCTCCGGCACGCCTTCGCCACCCACTTGCTCGAAGCCGGCGTCAATCTCTGCACCATTCAGATTCTGCTCGGACACGCCAGGCTCGAAACCACCGCACGCTATCTCCAAGTCGCCGACGTGAACGTGCGCGGGACCACCAGTCCCCTCGAATCGCTCGAGTCGCTCCGCCTCCTTCCGCCGAAGGGATGAACCCGCATCGGCTGGAACTGGCCGATGTCTTCCGCACCCATCAACACGATTTCCTGGCTCGCTGGAACCCCGTGTTATCGCGCCAGCATAGGAAAGCGTTGCGAGACATTCGTGACTGCCGGACCGCGGTCCTGGGTGGTCATCTCTATGAGTGCGACCGGTGCGGACATCGCGTCAAAGTATTCAACTCGTGTCGCAATCGCCACTGCCCCAAGTGCCAGGCCACGGCTCGCGCCAAGTGGCTCGCCCAGCGGGAGGCGGAGCTGTTGCCCGTTCCCTATTTCCACGTCGTATTCACCCTGCCTGCTCAGATCGGCCGACTGGCGCTTCAGAACCCGAGGCAGATTTACTCGATTCTGTTCCAGACCGCTTCGGAAACTCTGCTCACCATTGCCGCCGATCCCAGACACCTCGGTGCGCACATCGGCTTCCTGGCCGTGCTGCACACCTGGGGTCAGAACCTGCATCTTCATCCGCACCTGCACTGCGTCGTGCCCGGCGGCGGTTTCTCCCCCGATGGCTCACGCTGGATCGCCTGCCGGAAGGATTCCTTCTTCCTTCCCTACAAGGTCCTCAGCCACCTGTTCCGCAAACTGTTCCTGTTAGCGCTGGGAAAGGCTTTTCGCAAAGGCCAGCTCCGCTTCTCCGGTGAACTTCGCGAGCTGACCAAGCCCGCCGCGTTCCAGGCCCTGTGTGAAAAAGCTGACCACCTCGAATGGGTCGTTCACGTCAAGCCGCCCTTCGGTGGACCCCGCCGCGTGCTCAAGTATCTGGCTCGCTACACTCATCGCGTCGCCATTTCCAACCACCGGCTGCGCACTTTGGAAAATGGCTGCGTCAGCTTCGACTGGAAAGATTACGCCGATCACTCCCGCACCAAGATCATGACTCTCGATGCGGTCGAGTTCATTCGCCGCTTCCTGCTGCACGTGCTGCCTTCCGGACTGGTCCGCATCCGTCAGTTCGGCTTCCTCGCCAATCGTGTCCGCAAACAAAAACTGAGTCTGTGCCGCGCTCTTCTCGCAGTCTCCGTAGCACCCATGCCCATCGACCCTGACGACAGCACCACCAGCGTGGAAGACCCGCATGCTTGTCCAATCTGTAAGCGAGGACGATTGATCGTTATCGAACTCCTCGGCACCGAAACCGCCGCGGTTCAGGACACCTCATGATCGGCGCAACGCGCTCCGTCCTCGCCGCCTGCACCGGCTCCGATCGGAGCCTCAGCAGATCTCTGTCTTCGGCCGATCGCGTACCAGCCCAGGCTTCTTCCGCCACTTGTGATCGCCGGTCGTTTTCACGCTGGAAGCCGTCCACGCCTCTTCCAACCTGCCAGTTCCCCCGCTGCATGCGGCACCGTGAGCCGGAAAAAGCCATTCAATACCCAGGGGCTCGTTCCGGCTCCGTTCAATGAATTCTATCCGAAGTGCTCCGGCCCGACGATTCCGTTTGCACCCGCCATTTTTCTGCCGGAGCACTTCCGATAGAATGCTTTTCATTGTCGGTAGCTTCCCTCGACGCTGTTTGGGGACCACAAACGGCACAAATCAGCAATGCAGACTTCGTCCAACTCGTCAAGCCTCGGACACCCTGGTCCCAAACTGCTCTCAGGCAGCTAACCTTAGAAGATCTGCTAGGTCATTTCGGGGCCATCCTCCGCAGTGCTGCATTACTGCACCGCAATAGTCACTTCATTTGATCGTGCGGTTGCCCCCGTTAGCGAATCCGCGGCGGTAATCACTAGCGGTACCGCGCTCGCCGGGGTTACGCCTGCTGGCACCTGAATATTTACCTGGTACAGCCCGGCGAACCCGGGAGCAAGTCCCGAAGACAGCATGGGCGCACTGAATCCACCGAGACTTGCCGTTACCTTCGCACTTGTCTGAAAAATGAGATTCGCAGGAGGCGCCGCTCCGTCGGCGGGCTGCATTTCTCCGTGCGCGCCTTGCAGCCGCCCTAAACCGGTGCAATAAATGGTCAGGTAATCGGCGACGTGCGTGGGGTTCGCCGCGTCGATCAATTGGCCTGTTAGAGCGTCAGTTACGATGCCCGCTCCGGAACCTGAATCATCGACCGTATAGATGCCCGGCTGCAACTCCTTCACCAGCACTATTACGGGAGCCGTTTGCATCGTTCCGTTGCTGACTATTAGCGGATATGAATTGTTGGGGCCGAGTTCCTGCGGCACGACTCCGTTCACCTGATCGCTGGAAGCATAGAGCAGTGGGATTGGTATTCCGCCAATAGTCACCTGAGTTCCGTTGAGCATGGTTGGCAAACGACCTCGACAATCGATCCGCCCTGTTACCGAGTCCTAATACGAATTCAAAGGGAAGGGGCGGAACAGGCGTACCCTAACAAGCGACCCCTCGGTGTTGCCCACCGCGACCATACCGGCACGATCGAGTTTACAAAGCTCGGAAAAAGCTCGAAATCCCAGTAAAGACTGCGCCGATTTTCGGCGAAGATCCGGCCGCGTTATACTCGCCGTCGGACTGGTACAAAATATCGGTCAGGGCAGTGTGCGCCAAGCCCACTACTTTGTCACGTAGATAATAGCGTAATTTTCCATTGTGCGAGGCGGGCCGCTCCGGCGCGTTGAGGAGAACGTACAGCGGGCCCGTCCTGCTTACGGGACAGGTTTCTTCAACTGATTTTGTGAGGTTTCGGTAAACGGAGGCTTCCGCGTGGCCACAATGCCGACACCTTCGCGTATCACGATCAAATGATCGGCTGGCACGCGAGGAAACGTCTGCTTATCGCCATTGGGCCAGCGGATCTCGAGGCCGGCGGACGTCTCCGCGCCCAGCCCGAAGTGCAGACGTTTATCGTTGACCGACAGGAAGCTCGACTGGCTCATCAACTCCTGTGCCTGAACGCGCCGGCCGTAGCGCGCAGTGACGCGAGCGCCGATCGCGCTTCGATTGGACTTGGTGGCCTCCAGTTGTACCTTCAGCCAGTGGTTTCGTCCACCGGCGTCGCTGCGCACGATGTCATTTCTCAACAAGGACGGCGGTTCGTTCATGTTCATGATCAGAACGTCGATGTCGCCGTCGTTATCGAAGTCGCCGAACGCGCATCCCCGGCTCGAGTGGGCTTCGGCGATCGCGGGCCCGGCTTCGTCGAACAACTCTTCGAACCTTCCGCCACCTAAATTGCGGAACACAATCCGAGGGTTCTTGTAGGGAAACAGCGGCGCTTTCTTTTCGAGCTCTGGATAAACCTGCCCGGCGGCAATGAATAGATCGGGCAGGCCGTCATTGTCAAGATCCACGATCCCCGCGCCCCAGCAGACGTAGCGCGTTTCCACACCCAGACCGGACTTTATCGTGACATCCGTGAATTCCCCCTTTCCATTATTCTCGTAGAGCACGCTGGTGTCATCGGCGAAGTGCGTTTTTAGAATCCCAAGCGTTCCATCCAGCTTGTAATCGCCGACCCCAACCCCCATGCCGGCTTGTTCGGCGCCATCTTCGCTCAAGGCCACGCCGCGCTCCAGGCCCTCTTCGGCAAAGGTTCCATCGCGCCGGTTCCGGTAGTAAAAGCTGGGGGTGGAATCGCACGCGACATAAATATCGGGCCAGCCGTCGCTGTCGAAATCCGCTGCGACGGCTGTGAATCCGTAGGCCCGGCCGGTATCCACGCCGGCCTTCTTGCTCACGTCGGTGAAATTGCCGCGGCCGTCGTTATGGAACAGATAGCAGCGGCCCATCGGCAGCCCGCGCGGGCCGCAATGCACCGGGATTCCCTTCCAGTCGCAGCCGGTTGGGATTTTCGCGCCGGTGTCCAGGTCGACATAAGTGCTGAAGAACAGGTCGAGGTGACCGTCGCGATCGTAATCGACGAAAGTGCAGCCGGTGCTCCACTGCGGCTTGGGCAATGCAAGGCCGGCCTCGCGCGTGACGTCGGTGAACGATCCGTCGCCGTTATTGCGGAAGAGCACGTTGCGGTCGTAGTAGGTGAGGAACAGGTCATCCAGGCCGTCGTTATTGTAGTCGCCAATCGCGACGCCGGAAACCCATCCCGGACGCGCGAGCCCGGATTTCGCGGTGACGTCGCGGAACGTGCCATCGCGATTGTTCTTGTATAGCTTGTTGCCGGCGCCAGCGGGAGTCTCGCCGAAGCGCGTCCCGCCCAGGACCAGAATGTCGAGCCAGCCGTCATGATCGTAGTCGAAGAAGGCGATGCCGCAGCCCACCGCTTCGAGAATATGGCGCTTGGCGTCGACGCTCCCATAAATGCTGGGAGCAGTCAGACCGGCTTGACGGGCGACGTCGGTGAACTTTGCGGCAAATGGAAGGCCGGAGCTTTTTCCGCGCCGCTGCGGGCGGACATTACGCGTGGCCATGCCTTGGCCGAGTAGCGATTGCGCCAGCGCTTGAAGAAGAACGGCCCTTCGAGTGAGCATCCCGGATTGCCCCCAGTTTCTCACGATCTCGCAGTCCGGGAACTAGAAGCAAGTGAATACCATCCAATCTCTCATGACATTGCGGGGATCACTGTGGGCGTACGTCGGCCTATGCTCGGTCACCGCCTTCGCGCAAGGCCCCGGCGCGCCATCGTTCGAAGCGAGCCGTGTGCTGTTTGTCGACCGTCCAGTCCCGCTCGCCCCGGGCGTGGTCCTTTCTATTTTCGGGAGCAAGCTTGGACCCTCCATCGGCTGCGAAGGCGCTCACGATCCGAAAGGCGTCTATCCCCAGGAGCTTTGCGGCGCCGAGGTGCTGGTGGGCGGGGCTCCGGCAGGGCTGCTGTACGTCCGCGCAGACCAAATCAACTTCCAGGTTCCTCAAGAGACCCCCACCGAAGGCACGACGGATCTGGCGGTGGTCTATCAAGGACGGTCCAGCAAAGCGGTGGCGATGCCGCTGGGAATTGAGACCGAGAAGTTGCTGCTGGACGGCCCGGCCAGGGTCGGAATGCCGGTGTGGCTGCGCGTGAAGCCGCCTTACAACCGGGAGTCCGACGTACGCTACCCCTTTATGATTTTCCCGGCATCGTTCGGCTGCAACGAAGTGGAGGTGCGGCGCAATGGCGTGCTGCTGCCGCGGATCGCCGACATGGGCTCCCAAGCGTTCGGTGGAATCACCATAGGCGGTTTCCCCTGCGGATCGATCGCTTTCTCAACAGAGCCGCATTTCAAAGGCCGCCTGCCGCTGCATCTTCAATATCGTTTCGATCAACCGGGGATCTACCAAGTCCGGCGCATCGAACGGCGTCCCTTCAGCAACAACGCGCCTAAGATCGATGACTGGACCGAAGTCGAAATCCTTCCGGAGGATGTGGCCGGCCGTCAGCGCTGGCGGGCTGTGCGCAAGGTGAACGCGCCCGACAACGCGGCGGATCTGGTCTCGGATTTCCTGCCCGGCATTCTCGGGGTGCCGGATGACGAGTCACTGGACTTGCTAATCCCGTATCTCTATCATCCGGACCGCATGGTGCGGGAATATGCCATGTACGGCCTGACGTATTGGCCGGTTCAGCAGGCCGCCAACGCGATCCGGAAATGGATGAGCGCGTACGGCTCCAGCGATGCCACCGAAAAGTTCTTACAGCACGCGTCGACTAAGCGATAGATCGGGCGTCAGAATGAAAGGCGCCCGCCGACCTGCATTGCTCGCGTTCCGCCGGATCCGAACGGAGAACTATCGCCCAGACGGCCCGTCGCCACGCCGAAGCCGGGTTCGTTCAATGCCAGGCCGTAGTTATAAAGGTTCGAGATGTTGAACGCGTTAAAGATGTCGTACTGGATCCGCAGCCGAAATCTCTCCTTGTACACGAACTCCTTCTTGATGCTGAAATCCTGTGTAAAGATTGGTCTCGAAAGCGTGAAGCTGGTGGGGACGGTCAAGGTTGGAATCGGATTGCCATGCGGATCCTTCGCGCCGGCATAGGTGGTGTTGATGTAATTGACCGCTGCGGTGATCTGCGAAGCGCTAAGCGACTGGTCGAAACCGACATGCGGGTCCAGCATTGAAAGCGCCGTATTCGTTTGGCCGGTGTTGCTGATGTCGATATTGGCGATGTAAGGTTCCTCGGGAGTGCGCGACTGGATGAAGTTGTTGAGGCTTATGCTAAACCCCCAAGGCAGTTGGTATAGACCCGCGATATTTAATTGCTGGTTCGCCAGGTCCGGCCCATAGCTTTGGAAGAAGTTCGCCGTGTTCCACGGGACCCCGCCTGAATCGCCATTGATCGTGTTCTGTTTCTGCAATGCGTAAGAAGCGATGAAGCTATAGTGGTTGGAGAAACGTTTGTTTAGCTTGACCAGCAGTCCGTTATAGATGCTGCGGCCCTCGGGATCCCAAATTGTAATGGAGCCAGTCGAGCATTCCGCGCTGACGTTGGCCGCCTGCGCCGCTGAAGTGCAAGCTGGTATCACCGGGTTGGGAGTGGCTGTTCCCGGTATGGTTCGGCCGTAGAAATTCAGATCGACTTCGCCGGCGAACACGTTTTCGAACTGACGCCGGGCCCAATCCGCCGTGAGAACGAAATCGTGGCCGAGATCGCGCTGAATGCCGATCGACGTCTGATAGCTTCGAGTGAGCGGAAAATGCGAGGGGTAAATTTCGATGCCTTGCTTGGAAACGTCGATTCCAGCCACCGTGAAAGGACCACTGGCTGGCGGAGTGGGAGCCAGGGCAGCTTCGAGAGCGGGATACTGCTGGTTGTAAATCTGCAGGAACTGACCCAGCGTCATGTTGGTCAGCGCGTTAATCGGTAACGGCGCGCCGACAGGCACTGGCACTCCTCCGGACGACAAATTGATGATACCCGGAATGGTATTGGTGAAAGCGCTGGCGGCCAGCGTCGTTCTCCCATCGCCCACCGGCCCGATGGAAGCGCCTTCCCGGAAGTGCTCCCAAATGGGTTGCGTATCCCAGTACATGCCGCCGCCGCCGCGAATGACGGTCTTCTTCGATTTCCCGAGCGACCATGCGAACCCAATGGATGGCGAAAAATCCTTCTTATTCGGCTGCGTGGCGCCGAGCCCGTATGGCACGCCTCCGGTTTGTCCTTCGAGAATCGGCGATAGGAACTGGGGCAGCGGGATGTTGGAATAGAACAATCCGGTCTCAACCTCCCAGCCGAGGCCAAAATTCACAGTCAGGTTGTCGCGCACCTTCCACGTGTCCATCCCGTAGGCTCCGATGCGCTGGTTACGGCCGCCCTGGTTATGTTCGTACAAACCCGGGAAGGTTCCGTTGCCAATTCCGAAGCCCTGGTAAATGCTGGACGTCCCGTTGTACACGGGCAGATTCAACAAATCCGCCGTGGAGTTGATCTTGGTGGGCAGCGTTGGGAACAAGAGCGATTGGAGCGGCCCAAGCCCGAGTCCTTGTATGAACTCCGGCGAAAACAGCTCCATGCAGCCGGGATCGCAGAAATCCCACGGAACCGTCTTGGTCTTCATGTACTCGTAGTTCACTCCGAAACGGAGCCGGTGCGCGCCTTTTTGCCAGCTCAAGTCTTCTCGCGGCTGGTAGGAGCGCGCCTGGCGGTACTGGGGCGAATTGATGCCTTCGCCGGCGACGAAACCGCTCGGTGATCCGATCAGCGCCAGGATGGCCGGCAGATCACCCGACGCTCCCGCTCCTACACCCGGAGCAGCAGGGGCGCCAATGCAGGGAAACACGCAGTTTGATGCGTAGGCGTTAAAAACATTGTTTTCCCAGTAGTGAAACTGGAACCGGAAATCGCTCACAAGATTCGGAGTGATGGTGGTGGTGAGTCCCATGATGCTTTGGTCCGACCAATTGACGTTGTAGTTCCAGTTGGAAGGATAGGACTCGCCGACATAGGGCGCGAAGGCGTTGTTCCCATCGTGCGAATAGCGCACGAAGAGATTATTCTTGTCGTTAATCCGGTAGTCAAACCGCTGGTTGATCCAGTTGTAGTGGAGCGGGCTCGGGAAGACACCGCTTAGCGCCGCCGTGGACGGCAAAGTCCCCGGGACGGCTAATACAGAGCCCTGATTCATGTGTTCATAACTGAAGAAGAAAAAGAGCTTATCTTTCTTGATGGGTCCGCCGACGTTGAACCCCGGGTTGCGCCGGGCAAAGAACGGATTCTCGTCGAGCGGGTCGCGCTGTAGAGCCGGATACGCGGCCATATTGTGGTCGCGGTAAAAGAAGTAACCAGCGCCGTGAAAATCGTTGCTGCCGGAGCGGGTCACGATATTAACCGCGCCAGAGCTGGTGATTCCCGTGGACACGTCGTAGTTGAGCGAAGAAAGCTGGAACTCCTGCACCACTTCCTGGGAGAAGTTCATGGAGGTGCCGCCTTCCATTTCGTCATTGATGACGCCGCCGTCCATGGTGATCAGAGGACCAATTCCATAGGAGCCGGTTCCGCCTAGGATGTAAACGTTGAATAGCGCATTGAATTGGGAAGGCGATCCGGGAGCCACTGTTACGCCCGGCTCGAGTTGCGCAAGCTGGAGCGAACTGCGCCCGTTCAAAGGAATGTCCTCGATGGTCTGCCGCTCAATGACACCCGCGATGGCATTGTTGTCGTAATTGATCTGCGCCGTGGCGGCTTCGACAGTAACCACTTCGCGCGTGGCGCCCACCTGCATCGCCATGTCGACAGTGGTCGGGCTGCCGGCCAGCACCTGAGCCGACCGTACCGTGGTGCGGAAGCCTTGCAATTCGGCCTTAACTTCGTATTCACCGGGCAATAGCGCGGGAGCGCTGTACAAACCTTCAGAATTAGCAGTCAGCGTTCGTGCAACACCGGTGGCCTTGTTGGTAATTGTGATGGTCGCGTTGGGAACCACGGCGCCGGATGCGTCCGTGACTGTTCCCGAAATCGTTCCGGTGGGCGCTTGCGCCTGGATGGAAATCCACGCCAGCGAAAAAAGCAGCATCAACTTAGATGCAGACCTTAACATGACTAACCCCCTAAGGACACCCCGTCGTTAGTTCGGCTGGAATTATATTTCAGTTACTTTTGGACGTCAAGGGGGGGGGGCAGGGGAAGCCGGAGGCCGTACGGGCGGATTTCGGTGAAAATCGCGACAGTTTGCCGGCTAACGGGGGCGGCGTTTGGAGGTGACGCCTACGCTAAGGCCCATTTCCTTCAAGCGGGCCTTAGCCTTGGCGGCGAGGTCGGTGTCAGGAAAGCGGCGGATTACATCACGAAATTCGGCCGCGGCGGCGTCGTTCTTGCCGAGTTGGATCAGGCTTTGGCCCTTCATATACAGGGCGTCGGGGGTCTTGTTGCCGTCCGCGTAGCGTTCCAATACGGCGTCGAAGGCTTGCTGAGCGTTGGCGTAATCCTGACGCCGATAGTAGATATCGCCGATATAGTATTGCGCGTTCGATGCAAAAGTCGTGGTTGGGAAATATCTCAGATAGTCGGAGAATTCCTGCATGGCCAGATCGTACTTACCGCCCACATAATCGCGGAATGCGTTCGTATAGAGCGTCTCGGCCGACATGCCCGCGGGCGGTCCGGTGGGGACTTGGGCCTGCGGTGTTGTTGAGCCGTCCCCGGTAGCTGGCGAACCGGGCGGCGGCGGGGGCGGAGTGCGCAGAGTATTGATGAGATTCTGCAAATCCGCCATCTTCGCGTCCAGCTTGCCCATGCGCGTGTTCATGTCCAGCACCGACTCGCGTACGGCGCGAAAATCCTCGGACATCTGATCCAGCTTGGTTCCCACGCTGAGAACCGGCGCGGCGACGCTTTGCTGCTGCTGCTTCATGGCGTCGTTGAACTTATTCTCCATGACGTTCACCAGGTTGTTGGTGCGATTAACCGCGTCGAGCGTGGTCTGGACGAGAGTTTGCGTAGTGACCAGGCGATCGCCGAAATCTTTCTGCATGGTGCGAAGCTGATCCTGCAGCATGGCGACGTCGCGCTGCAATTCCTGAATCTCTTTGCTCGCGCCGAAACTCAGGGGCGCAGCCGCGACAAATAAAAGAACAATTCGAGACAAGCTCATAGTCACTCCTGTTACTCCGAGCGGGCGTCACTTACCAAGGCTGGGGCGCCCGCTTTCAATCGCTTCGCTTTACTGGCCGGGCGAAAGATGCGCGCGCCGGTTCTTCTGCCAGCACTCCTCGTTCGCTTCGGTGCACTGTGGCCGTTCCTTGCCGTAACTGATGGTCTTCAGGCGATCCGCCGGGACGCCTAACTGCACCAATAAGTCCTTGGCAGATGAGGCGCGCCGGTCGCCCAGCGCGAGATTGTACTCGGCCGATCCACGTTCGTCGCAGTGTCCCTCCACCACCACCGAGAAATTGGGATCCTGGGCGAAGATCTGTTTCAACAGGGCCGCGTCGCGAGTCAAGGACTCGCGGGCATCGCTGCGGATGTCACTCTTGTCGTAATCGAAAAAGGCATCCTGGGACTGCTGCTGCAGGAGATCCGAACTGCTCAAGCGGGGGCCGGTCGATGTAGGCGGCGGAGGAGGCGGCGGCGAACTTACCGAGACCGTAACGGATCGCGAGTCAGACCCGCCGGGCCCGTTGGCAGTCAAAGTGTAAGAGGTGGTCGCATTCGGGAACACCTGCCGCTCGCCCTGGCTCTGGATTGCGCCGATCCCTTGGTTGATCGACATGTCGGTGGCATTGCTGATGGACCAACGCAAAGTGGAAGACTGGCCGCGCTCGATGGTGGACGGCTCCGCTGTGAAGCTGTTAATGGTGGCGCGCGCCGACGGCGCTGTAGGAGCCACCGTATTCGTCGGAGGCGGAGGCGGCGGGGGCGGCGGAGCCTTCTTCTTGCAACCCGCGGCAATCATCG
Source organism: Terriglobia bacterium (assembly GCA_963786745.1). Lineage (GTDB taxonomy): Bacteria > Acidobacteriota > Terriglobia > Bryobacterales > Bryobacteraceae > Palsa-89. The sequence continues at coordinate 84,249 of CAWBAE010000004.1, forward strand.
ACAGCGTAAGCGCCAGCACCACAGCGCCGAACTTGAAGCTATGCGATCTCTCACTCTCGGTCATTTACTTACCATTCTCCTCTTCTGGTTAAACGAATCGAATTTTGAAGCTACTGCGTTCCTCTGCTCCAGACAGGCTTCTCGTTGTTTCCCTGGGTGGTGAGCTGCTGAATGGCCCCGCCATTCGCCAGCATGGTGTAGATCTGAGTAGTGCGGCCGCGCTTCGACGAAAAGACCAGGTGCACGCCATCCGGCGCCCACACCGGATTTTCGTTCCGCCCGGCTCCATGAGTAAGTTGCACAACGTCCCGTGTGGCAACGTCCATAATAAAAATGTTGTAATTACCCGGCTCAAACCCGCGAGTCCACGCAAACGCGATATGCTGACCGTCGGGGCTCCACGAAGGATTCACCGCTTCGCCTTCCCCGGTGGTCAGCCGGGCGACATCCGTACCATCAATATTCATTCTATATATTTGCGGCATGCCTCCGCGATCCGACACAAACACGATGTCGTTGCCGGTCTTGGGATTGGCTTTCGGCTCGACATCGATTGCGCCGGAATGGCTGATGCGCCGGATGTTCCCGCCGTCGAGATCGGTGATGTAAACCGAGTAACCGCCGCCGGCTGAAGAGTAAATGAGCAAATGGCGGCTGTCGGGCATAAAGTCGGACGCCGCGTTCATGGACGCTTGTTGGTTGTAATAGACCAGTTTTCGTCCGGTCTCGAGGGAGTGCAAGTAAATCTGGGGCTGCCCGAGATTCTCTCTAGGCACACCTGAACTGGAACGCAGCCGGTCTTCAGCCGCGCGCGAGGACGCCAGCAGCGGAAAAGTTGTGAACGCGATCTTGGTTCCGTCCGGCGACAAGGCCGGGAAACTGGTGATGGTCCGATAAGAGGTGAACTGTTTTTGATCCGAACCGTCGTAGTTCATCGACCAGATTTCCTTGTGGCCGCTGCGGTCGGAAACGAAGTAGATACGGGTTCCGGCCAGGCTAACGGCTCCAAACTGCTTCAGGATGTCGGCGGCGAATTCCTGAGCCACCTTTCGAGCGCCCGCCTCGTCCAGAGATCCGACATAAACTTTCCCGATGACTTGCGCAGAACTGGTGTTGGCCTGGGAAACATCGTATAGCCAGCCATACAACACGAGCTGATTATTTTGGACGGCGGTGTATCCGAACGCGAGATAGTTCGCATTTACAGGCGGGCCGGACCAGTCCGTCAGCCAGGTACCTTGGCTTTGACCGTCGGCATGCGGCCGAAAATCGGCCGGCTGCTGCGGAACCTGAAGCGGGAATGAAGTCTTGGGCAGCATCGTGAGCTGGCCGGAATTGCTTAGCTCGTTCCAGAGCGTACCGTTGAAGCTGACCATCCAAGGCTGCGCATCTCCAGCGCCGCGAAGGTCAGGGACGGCGATCTTAGGCTTCTCGCTGTGGCCGAATACGTCACCGTGGATTTGAGCGAAAGCCAAGGCAGAAATGCCACAGAGGATGCTGATTAATAAAATAGTTCGTTTCATCGCTTTAATTGAAACCGAAGCTCTACGTTAGCCACGTTCCGGTCATACTCGGCCGGCAGCGTGGGAAAAGGCGCGGCGTCCATTACGGCGCGCAGAGCCGAGAAATCGAGCGTGCTGTTGCCGCTACTCTGGGCCACGCGCGAATTCCGGATGGAGCCATCGCGTAAGATATCGAAGGTTACGACGACCAGGGGGGCAGTCTGCATGCCCGCCACGCCGCCAGTCTGCCATTTTTCGGTGACGCGCTTGATGACCAGATCAGCGTAAGCGCCGAAGCGATTCCCGAAGACGCTGTTCGGTCCCACTCCGACTCCGCCGGCGCCGGGTTTTTCGAACATCGGAGAAACCGCGGCCGGCGCTTCGTGGCTGAACACTTGATTGGCGGGCGGTGTCCGCGGCTGATATCTTTGCGGCGACATTTCCTCGAGCGAACGGGTATCTACGTGCCGGCCCTTGAGCGGGATCGCCTTCGGCTCCGGGGGCTTGGCCTGTTGTTTAGGCTGTGGCTTAGGATTTTGCGGCACTTGCGATTCGGTGTCGTTGGCAACCGGATTGACCAGTCCGGGCCGGGAAGGAAGTGGGATGTTCTTCACCGCGTTGACTTGCACGGCATCGCCCAGCTGGGTTGTGGCCGAACCCCACACCTCGTGCGAGCGGGTGTAGCTCATGCTCGACACCACAAAGAGCCCCGCGATTGCGGCGTGCAGCAGAACAGACTGCAGAAAAGGCCCGCCCAGGGAATCGCGTTCTTCCAGGATGTCGGCGTGCGAATTCATATCAGCGGCGCCGCTTTTCGGCCTGGTCCTCCGGTTGGGTCACCATATTCACGGCCAGTTTCGCGTCACCCAGCGTAGCCACCACTTGCGCGATCGGATCCCATGGCGTTCTTTTATCCGCGCGCACATACACCGACGTAGCATTGTGAAAACGCCGGCGGATTTCACTAGCCAGCAAATTGTAGTTCACAGGCTTATCGTTAAGAAAAGTTTCGCCCTCGCGCGTGATCGAGATGACCGGAAGATCCTGGACATTTTCCTTCACCGGCTTGACCTTGGGCACTTCCACCTGGAGCCCGAACTCCATGACGTGCGCGGTCAGCATGAAGATAATGAGCAGCACCAATACCACGTCCACCAGCGGGACGATATTGATTTCCGCCAGCGAACTGGTGGCGCGAAACCGGCTGCGCCGCCCGCCTCCCGAACCCGTGCCCATCGAAAACGCCATGCTATCCCTCGAAGCTCCTTTCCAGCATGTTCAGGAACTCGAGCAGGAAATCCTCCATGCGAGCTCCAAACTCCTTGATGGCGCTCCCGAACATGTTGTAGAAAATCGCGGCCGGTATGGCGGCGAAGAGACCCATGGCGGTGGTGATGAGAGCTTCCGAAATGCCGGGCGCGACCGCTCTGAGGCTGGCGGCACCGGCGGTTCCGAGCTGCTGGAATGCGTCGATGATGCCCCACACGGTGCCGAACAATCCGATAAACGGCGACACCGTCGCCGTGGTGGCAAGCAGGCTCATGTTGCGTTCCAGGCGGGTTAGCTCTTCGCTCATCCCCAGCTGCAGGGTTCGCTCAAGAGCCAGCGGATTGGTGACGCTGCCGCGGGATTTCATTTGGCGTTGCACCTCGCTGTAGCCGAATTCAAAGACCACCACCAGGGGCGAGCGACGGAACTGCTCGCTCACCGCCGCGATCGCATCCAGCCCGGGGGCTTTGCGAAAGGCGCGCAGAAATGACCGGTTCGCGGACCGGGCGCGGCGAAACACGGCCCACTTCGACAAAATGACCGCCCAGGAAAGCAGCGAGAAAAATATCAGAATCACCATTACAGCCTTGGGCAGAGGGCCGGAAGTTTGGACCAGATCCCATAAGTTCAGTTGCAGGAAAAGCCCGCCGGCATGCTCTAATACAGCATGGTGTAGTATCAACCAGGCTCCTTTCCACTAACCGGCGCGCAGGCGCTCGATCGCGTGAGGAATGGGCGCGATCGCTCCGATACAACAATAATATCGCGATGGCACACCCCTTCCCCGCCGCACCAAAACAGAATCATCGTGTTCTGTTTTACAGTATGCATCAAACGGAGCAAAAACACACTGCTCGCCCTTATTTAGACGGAGCGAAACCGCGTATAATTTCATCGAGTGTTGCTGGAACTGATGGTGGAGAACTACGCGGTGGTGGAACGGGTTCGCGTCAGGTTCCACAAAGGACTGAATCTACTGACCGGCGAGACCGGCAGCGGTAAATCGATTGTAGTGGATGCGTTGGGCCTGGTCCTGGGAGGCCGCGCATCGGCGGATATGGTGCGCTCGAATACAGTACGGGCGCGGGTATCGGCGATCTTTGAAGCTCCCGTGGATCCCGATGGGCGAGCGCTGCTCGAAGACGCCGGAATTCCGATAGAAGATGGCGAATTGTTAATCGAGCGGGAGGTGTCGGCGGAGGGCAAATCGCGCGCCTTCGCCGGGAATCGGCCCGTGACGGTGGCGTGGCTGCGCGGGCTGGCGCCGTTTTTGGGAGATATCCACGGCCAGCATGAACAGCAGGAGCTATTCTCGCCCGCGGCGCAGTTGCAGTTGCTGGACGAGTCTGCGGGCTTGGAGGGTCAGCGGGGACAACTGGCGGATCTCTTCGCACGATGGAAACGGGTGCAAAGCGAACTGGAGGATCTGAATCGATCCGAGCAGGAAAAGCTGCGTCTCGCTGACATGTGGGCGTTCCAGCGCAAAGAGCTGGAAGCGGCGGCTCTAAAGCCGGGCGAAGATGTCGAGATCGAGAACGAGCGACTGGTGCTCAGAAACGTCGGGAAGCTGCAGGAGCACGCTAGCGCGGCATACGCAGCTCTCTACGACTCGCCCGAGAGCGCGGCGACCGGGATCCGGACGGCTCTCAAAAAGCTGGATGAACTGGGGCGAATCGATAGCAGCCTGGCGTCCGCGGTGGAAACGCTTCGTTCCGCGATGATCGGCGTGGATGAAGCCTCGGCCGCGGTGCGCGACTATCTGGACCGGCTGGAGGCAGATCCGAACCGGTTGGAGGAAGTGGAATCGCGCCTGGCTCTCATTGACCGGTTGAAGCGCAAGTACGGCAGTACGCTGGAGGAGGTGAGCGCGTTTCTCGAACGCGTGCGCGCCGACATCGACGCGGTGGAAACTGCCGGCGAGCGGAGGGCCAAGCTGGAGCAGGAGGCGGCGCGGTCAAGCGAGGCATATTCGGTGGCCGCCGCGGTCATGACCAAGCACCGGCGGGCAGCGGCCGAGAAGCTCGCACGGAAAGTGGAGACGGAGCTGGCGTCGCTGGCGCTGGGAAACGCAGCTTTCAAGATCCAGATTCAGCCGGCCAACTGGTCTGATCAGGGGGCTGATCGGGTGGAGTTTCTGATCTCTGCGAACGCCGGCGAAGAGCCGCGCTCGCTCGATAAAGTCGCGTCCGGCGGCGAATTGTCCCGGATCGCGCTGGCGCTCAAGACGTCGGCAGGGCCCGGAGGCAAACCGAACGGAGTGGAGCGCACCCTGGTGTTCGACGAGATCGACAGCGGCATCGGAGGCGGGGTGGCGGAAGCAGTGGGACGCCGCTTGAAGAAGCTGGCCGGATCGAGTCAAGTGCTGTGCGTCACGCACCTGGCTCAGGTGGCCGGTTTCGCCGATCATCACTACTTCGTCGAAAAGCGGGATGTAAAAGGAAGAACGGTGGCCGAGATCGAGGAACTGGACGCCTCGGCTCGCACGCGCGAGATCGGGCGCATGCTGTCGGGCCAGCGGGTGACACCGGAAGCTTTGAAGCACGCCGAGCAATTGATCCGGTTGGGCCGCGCGTGAGAGCGTTCGGTGCGCTGCGCTCTTCGGAGTGGCTGTTGATCGCTTATTTCATGTACGTGGCCGCGATTGCTCCGGCGTTTCCGCTTCAGTCCGAGGCGCGATGGAGGCCGGCTGCAGTCGCGCTTCTGGTTGCGGCGCTGTTAGCGGCCCTGGCCTATGGCGAAGCGAACGAGCATCGAATGGCGTTCAGCATGGCGCGGGACTGGCTGGCGGTGGCGCTGGCGCTGGTGGCTTACCGGGAGATGGATTGGTTTTCGCCGCTCGCGCACAACTTCCAACTCGAGCTTCGTTGGGTGCAATGGGACCGGACCCTCCTTTATCACGCGGGCCTGCAGCGAGCCATCGAATCACTCGGCGCGTTGATCCCGTTTTATCTGGAGCTTTGCTATGCGCTGGTCTACGCGGTAGGACCCGGTCTGGTAACGATTCTATATGTTGTGCACCGGCGGGAACTGGTGAATAACGTGATCTTTCTGTATCTGCTGGGAACTCTGCTGTCCTATGCGCTCTTCCCGTATTTCCCGAGCGACCCTCCGCGGGTCGTGTTTGGCGGAACCGACCTGCCCAACGTAATGACGCCGATCCGTCAATTCAACCTGTGGATGGTTGGCGGCTACGGCATCCATTCGAGCGTGTTCCCGAGCGCGCACGTATCGTCGGCGTTTTCGGCCGCCTGGGCGCTGTTCTTATTCCTGCCGGAGAGGCGGCGGCTGGCCTGGGGAATGCTGGTGTATGCCGTCAGCGTGTCGGTGGCGGCGGTCTACGGGCGCTATCACTATGCAGCGGACGCGGCAGCCGGCTTCGTTGTGAGCTTGGCCGCCGCCGGGATTACGATTCTTCTTGGGTCTCTTCGCCGCCCTCGCCCTCGCGCCCTTCCTTGATGGCCTTGAGGCGTTCTTCGCGGCGCTTGGCGCGCTCGGCGGCGCGCTTAACCAGTTCGGTGCCCATGAGCTCGATCTTAGCCAGTTCAGCTCCATCGCCCTTGCGCCAGCCCAGCCGGATGATGCGAGTGTAGCCTCCGTTACGTTGCCCGAACTTGGTTCCCAGCTTATCGAACAGCCTTTTGACCGAAGCGGGTGTCCGCAGGAAGGCGGCCGCCTGGCGGCGTGAATGCAGCGTGTCTTCCTTGGCGAGCGTGATCATCTTATCGACTAAAGGCCTAATAGCCTTGGCTTTGGGAACGGTGGTGATGGCGAAGTCGTTCTCGATGACGCTGGTCACCAGGCCGCGCAGCAGCGAGTTCCGAGCCGCGACATTGCGTTTAAGCTTGAATCCGGATTTTCCGTGCCGCATGGCTATTCAGGCGCCTCGTCCAGTTCCGGCGTTTCGTCGATGTCGGACGACGAGCCATAGTGCGGCAGCGTGGCCGGGGGCGCCACCAGACGGCCCTGAGCATCGAACTTCATTCCGAAGCCCAGGCCGAGATTGCCGAGAATTTCTTTGATTTCGTTGAGCGATTTGCGGCCGAAGTTCTTGGTGCGCAGCATTTCGGCTTCCGTGCGCTGCACCAGATCGCCGATGGTTTGAATGTTGGCGTTCTTCAAACAATTGTAGGAGCGAACGCTCAGCTCCAGTTCCTCGACGGACCGGTTGAGCACTTCGTTCATCTGGGCCACGCCGCGATCGGCGGGCTCTTCGGTGGCTTCCGGCAGCTCTTCGAAGTTGATGAAGATCGTCATGTGATCCTTCAGCAGCTTGGAGGCCTGGCCGATGGCGTCCTGCGGGGAAATGGCGCCATTGGTCCAGACTTCGAGGGTGAGCTTGTCGTAGTCGGTCATCTGGCCGAGGCGGGCGGCTTCGACGCTGAAGTTGACCTTGCGCACGGGCGAATGCACCGAGTCGATGGGGATGTAGCCCAGCGGAAGATCCTCGTCGTAGTTGCGGTCGGCCGCAACATATCCGCGTCCGGTCTTCAGGCGCATTTCGATATTGAGCTTGCCGCCTTCCCCTACGGTGGCGATGGGCATGTTGCGGTCCAGAACCTCGACATCCTGATCGGTCTCGATCTGGCCGCTAAGCACCTGTCCGGGACGGTCGACACGGAGCCTGGCGATGCGGGTGCCTTCGCCGATCATTTTGAAGGGCACCTGCTTCAGGTTGAGAATGATGTCGGTGGCGTCTTCCACCACGCCCGGGATGGGGCTGAATTCGTGAGCCACGCCTTCGATGCGGACGGAGGTGATGGCCGCTCCCTCGATGGAGCTCAACAGCACGCGGCGCAGGCCGGTGCCGATGGTGGATCCGAATCCACGCTCGAACGGCTGCGCGGTGAACATTCCGTAACGCTCGGTGAGCGTTTCGGTATTGGCGACTAATCTTTTCGGCTTCTGAAAACCTTTAAACATGATTCGTTCCTTCGTTCCTGGTTCCGTGGAACCATGACCCAAGTCTCTTATTTCGAATACAACTCGACGATCAGCTGTTCGTTCAGCTGAATCTGCACGAGCTCTTCGCGTTTAGGCTGCGCCAGCATCCGGCCCTTCAAGTTTTCACGATCCACTTCGAGCCAATTGGGCGCGGGCGCGTGGGCGGTGGCGTCGCGGGCAGCCAGGATGGTGGGATTATTCTTGCTGGATTCACGAACTTCTAAAACATCGTTCGGCTTCACTTCAAACGACGGGATGTTGACCTTGCGGCCATTCACCATCAAGTGGCCGTGACGAACCAGCTGGCGAGCCTGCTTGCGGCTGGTCCCGAGACCCATGCGGTAAACCACGCTGTCCAGACGCCGTTCGAGCGAATTCAGCAGATGTTCGCCGGTGACGCCCTTGGTGGCGAAAGCCCGCTCGAACAAATTCCGGAATTGGCCTTCGAGAAGACCATAGTAGCGGCGAGCTTTCTGTTTCTCGCGCAACTGGAGGCCGTAGCCTACCAGCTTCGGCTTGCGGTCCTTACCGTGCTGGCCAGGCGCGAAATTTCGCTTCTCGATGGCGCACTTTTCGGTGTGGCAACGCTCACCTTTTAAGAACAACTTCATGCTCTCGCGCCGGCACAGCCGGCAAACAGGGCCGATATATCTAGCCATTCCTCTTCATACCTTCCTCTTTCAAAGGTGCAGTTTACGACCCGAAGGTCTTCTTCCTGCTTGACTGCTCAATCTTCCAAAATCAAACCCGGCGGCGCTTGGGCGGCCGGCATCCATTGTGCGGGATCGGCGTGCGATCCTTGATGGACTTCACTTCGATGCCGACGGTAGCCAAAGCGCGCACAGCCGACTCACGGCCGGAGCCGGGGCCGCTCACCCGGACCTCCACCGTTCTCAATCCATATTCCTTGGCTTTATTGGCTGCCGTCAGCGATGCTTGCTGCGCCGCGAACGGTGTTCCCTTGCGGGATCCGCGGAAACCCAGCGAGCCGGAACTCGACCAAGCCAGGACGTTCCCCACCAGATCGGTGAAGGTGACGATCGTATTGTTGAAGGAGGCTTGGATGTGCACCAGACCGCTGGACACAACCTTCTTTTCCTTCTTCTTGAAACTCTTTTTCTTTCCCGTTTTTGCCGGAGCTTTAGCCATTCGTGATCCTTATGTCTTCGCGGCCGCTTTCTTCTTGTTTGCAACCGTTCCGCGGCGCGGGCCCTTGCGGGTGCGCGCGTTGGTATGTGTGCGCTGGCCCCGGACGGGAAGCCCGCGGCGATGCCGCAGCCCGCGGTAGGAACCCATTTCGATGAGGCGTTTAATATTCATCGAAAGCTCTTTGCGCAGATCGCCTTCCACCGAACCCTCGTTCTCGATCAGCGTACGAATGCGGTTCACTTCATCCTCGGTGAGGTCGGCGACCTTCTTGTTGGCGTCCACGCCCGCCCTGTACAGGAGCGACAGCGAACGCGTCCGCCCGATGCCGTAGATGTAGGTCAGGCCGATCTCGGCCCGTTTCTTCGCTGGTAAATCCACGCCTGCAATACGCGCCATATGTTATCCCTGCCGCTGCTTATGCTTCGGATTGGTGCAGATGACCCGCACCACGCCCTCGCGGTGGATCACCTTGCATTTGTCGCACATCTTCTTGACCGACGCTCTAACTTTCATTTTTCGCTCCCACGGGCTAATGCCCGCGCACTTATTTCAACAGCCGAACAATTCTTCCGCGGCCCGGATCATGCGGCGATAATTCCACCCGCACCCGATCTCCCGGCCGAACCCGGACAAAATTAGTCTTGCTCGAGGCGCCGGAGTGGGCCAGAACCAAATCCTGATTCTCCAGCTTTACTCGAACTACCGCGTTCGGCAACAAATCCACCACCACCGCTTCGACCGATGTCACGGCCGGGTCAAAACCCACGGCCCGTTCTCGGTCACCGCGACGCAATGCTCAAAATGAGCCGATACCGAACCGTCCTTGGTAACCGCGGTCCACTTGTCGGATAAGACCCGCATATCCGCCTTGCCGGCGTTCACCATGGGCTCGATAGCCAGCACCATGCCTTCCTTCAAGCGCGGATTCTCGTTCCTGCGATCCACGTAGTTGGGAACCTGGGGATCTTCGTGCAATTTGGTGCCGATGCCGTGCCCCACCATTTCCCGCACCACCGAAAATCCGCTCTCCACCACATGCTGCTCCACGGTTCCGCAAATGTCGAACAGTCGGTTGCCCGGACGCGCCTTGTCGATGGCCATCTCCAGCGATTCCTTGGTGACTTTCAGAAGCTTCTGCGCCGACTCGCTAATCTCACCCACCGGTAGAGTGATCGCCGAATCACCGAAATAACCGTTCAACTGCACGCCGGTGTCGATGGAAACGATATCGCCTTTTTTCAATTTGGTCTTGGGCGACGGCATCCCATGCACAATCTGCTCGTTTACCGACGTGCACAATACGTAGGGATATTTGCTGCCCGCCGCAGGCGTGTAATAGCCTTTGAAGGCGGGCTTGGCGCCCGCATCGCTCATCATCTTCTCGGCGGCCGCTTCAAGGTCCTGCGTAGTAACGCCCTCGTCCACCATTTTTGCGAGCTTCTGCAGGATCTCCCAGACCAGCAGCCCGCTGCGGCGCATCTGTTCCAATTCCTGCTTGTTTTTGCGGATAATCATCGCCAAACTACCGGGACCGCCCAGCACCCCGGCAAGCACACTTGCGCCCGCACGATGGCTGGTTGGTAATTAAATTGTAGCACAGCGGCGTAAGTCATGCTTTTAGAAGCTACTTCTCCGGCCTCGAATGCGTCCGGCGCGGGGCGTGAAGCCCTCGTAGTGCCGCATAATTAATTGCGCCTCCACCTGATTCACGGTATCCATGGCCACTCCGACCACGATCAGCAATGACGTTCCGCCGAAATAGAAGTTGACATTCAGCCCGTCCAGCAGCCAGCGCGGAAAATAGGCGTCAATCCAATTGCCCATCAGCGGCAAGCGCTGCAGCTTGATTCCTTGGATCATGATCTGCGGAATCACGGAGAGAATCGAAAGGTAGAGACCCCCGACCACGGTGATCTTGGTCAGGATCTTGTTCATGTAGTCGGCCGTGTTCTTGCCGGGCCGAATGCCGGGGATGAAGCCGCCGTATTTGCGCATGTTGTCCGCTGCTTCATTGGGATTGAAGATGATGGATACGTAAAAGAAGCAGAAGAAAATAATGAGCACGCAAAACATAAGGTAGTAAAGCGGTTGCGCGCCGCTGATAGAGCTCAGCATGCCGCTCAGGAATGGGCTGTTGCGGACAAATTGGACGTTCGCAAGCGTGGTGGGAAAGGCCAGCAGCGAAGACGCGAAGATCACCGGGATCACGCCGCCCGCGTTCACTTTGAGCGGCAAATGGGTGGATTGGCCACCCATCATGCGGCGCCCGACGATGCGCTTGGCGTACTGGACCGGGATGCGGCGCTCGCCGCGTTCCACCAGCACGATAAAAGCCACCACCGCGATCATGACAGCCAGGATGATGATGAGATGGATGGGCGTCCAATCCCTCACCACCGCGACATGCTGGTAGATATTGTTCATCGCGTTCGGCAATCCCACCACGATGCCGGTAAAGATGAGCAGCGACATGCCGTTCCCGATGCCGCGCTCGGTGATCTGCTCGCCCAGCCACATGATGAACGCGGTGCCGGTGGTAAGGCTGAGGATGGTCATCAGCATGAATCCGATTCCGGGATTCAGCACGAATCCGCCCTCGGACTTCATCAGCGTCAGAGCGATGCCAAAGGATTGCATCAGGGCCAGGATCACTGTCAAATAGCGGGTCCATTGCGTGATCTTGCGGCGGCCCAGTTCGCCTTCCTTCTGCAGCTTTTCGAGCGTCGGCACGACGACCGTGAGCAGTTGCAGGATGATGGACGCGGTGATGTAAGGCATGATCCCCAGCGCGAATATGGTCAGCCGGCGGAACATGCCTCCGCTAAAGAGATCGATGAACCCGAACAGCGTGCCCTGATTCTGCTGGAAGAACTGCTGGAGCCGGTTGGCATCGATTCCAGGCGTGGTGATGTGTCCGCCCAGCCGGTAGACCGCCAGCATCGCCAGCGTAAACAGAATTCGCTTGCGGAGGTCCGGAATCTTGAAGATATTGGCGAAGGACTCGAAAAACTTCATCTATGCCTACCTCAGAACGCTCTCAAGAACCTATCCCTCGATCACTTCTCCACTGCCGCCGGCTTTCTGGATCTTCTCCAGAGCCGATTTGGAAAACACGTGCGCCTTCACGGAAATTTTGCGGTTGAGCTCGCCCGATCCCAGTATTTTGAGGCCGGCGCCGAGCTTTCGGATCACCCCGAGTTCCAGCAAGCGGCCCGGATCGAAGCTATCGCCTTCGAGTGTTTCCAGCCGTCCGATGTTCACGATGCTGTACTCCTTGCGGAAAACGTTGGTGAAACCGCGCTTGGGGAGCCGCCGGTGCAGCGGCATCTGGCCGCCTTCGAATCCGCGCATGATGCTGTAACCCGAGATCGACCTGGCGCCTTTGGCGCCCCTTCCCGAATACTTGCCGCGGCCGGAGCCCATGCCCTGCCCAATGCGCTGTCGCTTTTGCTTCTGCCCCTTGGGGGGTCTGAGATTGCTGAGATCCATAATCAGTCCTTCACAATTGCGAGCAAATGCGGAATCTTCGCCACCATGCCCCGAAAGCAGGCATCATCGGGCCGGACCACCACGCGGTTGATCTTTTTCAAGCCGAGCGAGCGGACAATGGATTTGTGCTTTTCCGGGCAGCAGATGGGGCTGCCGATCAGTTTGATCTTGATGGTTCGTTCCGCCATGCTATCCCACCTTCTCTATGCTTAATCCTCGCATCTCCGCCACTTGAGCCTTGTCGCGGAGCTGCTCGAGCGCATTGATGGTAGCTTTCACCACGTTGTGCGGGTTATGGGAGCCCAGCGATTTAGTGAGCACGTTGGCTATCCCGACGGCCTGGATGACGGCGCGCACGGGACCGCCGGCGATCACTCCGGTTCCTTCAGGCGCCGGCTTCAACAGCACCAGTCCGCTTCCGAAGCGGCCCAGCACGGCGTGCAGAATGGTGGTATCGAGCACGTTGACTTTGCGGAGATTCTTCTTCGCGGCTTCGATGCCTTTTTTGATCGCGGCGGGAACTTCCTTGGCCTTACCGGTGCCGAATCCAACGATCTTCGCGCCCGGATCGCCCACCACGATGAGCGCCGAAAAGCTGAGATTCTTGCCGCCTTTCACCACTTTGGTGACGCGGTTGATCGAAACCACCTGCTCCTTGAGGTTCAGGGAGTTGGCTTCGATTCGTTTTGCTGTAGGGGTTGCTGCCATGCGTTAGAACTCCAATCCGGCTTCTCGCGCGGCATCCGCCAGCGCCTTGATGCGGCCGTGATACAGATACCCGCCGCGATCGAACACGACCTTGGTGATGCCTTGGGCCTTGGCTCGTTCGGCTATGATTTTGCCGACCTGCTTGGCCCCGGCCAGGTTGCCGCCGTTGCCCGCCTCGCCTTTTTTTTCGCCCGACGAAGCGGCGGCCACCGTATGGCCGCGCCGGTCGTCAATCACCTGCGCATAGATGTGTTTCAAGCTGCGGAATACGGCCAGGCGCGGCCGTTCCTCGCTGCCTCGCACCCGATGACGAATCCGGGTGTGGATTCGAACGCGCACGTCATTTTTCGATGATCTAGCCATTTTTTACTTCGCTCCCGTTGCGCTGGCCCCGGTCTTGCCAACCTTCTTGCGCAGCGCTTCGCCAGTATAGCGGACGCCCTTGTGCTTATACGGATCCGGTGGCCGCAGCGCTCTAATATTCGCAGCCACCTGCCCGACCATTTGTTTGTCGTAGCCCGATAAAGTCAGATGCGTCTGTTTGTCGATCTTCAGTTCCACGCCCTCCGGCAAAAGCACCTCGATGGGGTGCGAGTAGCCCAGCGTAAACGTTGCGATCTTGCCCTTGACGTCCGCGCGATAGCCGACGCCGGTGATATCCATTTCCCGCGTGAAGCCTGTGGACACGCCCTGCACGGCGGAAGCGAGCAGAGCCCGGGTGAGGCCGTGCAGCGCGGCTTGTTTATCAGTAGCTCGCGATAGTTCCATGCGGCCGTCCGTTTGACGGGCTTCAATACCCTCCGGAATGGGAACCGTGAGTTTCCCCTTGGGCCCTTCCACGGCGAACTCATGGCCGATCGTGACCTTGACGCCTTTCGGCAGCGGAATAGGTTTATTTCCAACTCGCGACATAATTTGCCTTTCGCCGGGCTGCTACCACAGCTGGCACAGCACCTCTCCGCCCACGCGCTCCTTGCGAGCGGTATGGCCGGTCATCACTCCCCGCGGCGTGGTGAGAATGTTGATGCCCAACCCGCCCAAAACCTTGGGAACCTCGCGGCTGGCGACATACACGCGGCACCCGGGCCTCGACACGCGTTCGATCCGCGAGATCACCGGCACGTTGCCGGGCGTGTACTTAAGATAGATGCGGATGCTTCGTCTCGCGCCGTCCTCGGCCAGCTTGAAATTGGTGATGAAGCCTTCTTCCTTGAGAATGCGCGAGATCTCCATTTTGAGCTTGGAGGCCGGTACGTCCACTTTGGGGTGGCGGGCCATCTGCGCATTGCGAATGCGCGTCAGCATATCGCCGATGGGATCGGATGTGTCCATTATTTCTTTCCCCCGGAATCCTTTCTTACCAACTGGCCTTGATCACGCCCGGAACTTCGCCCGCCAAGGCGAGCTTCCGGAAACAGATGCGGCACAGATTGAACTTGCGCAGATAGCCCCGCGGACGGCCGCATCGGAAACACCGATTGCGATGCCGGATTTTTATCCTGCCGGGGCAGTCTTTCGACTCCCGCTGGACTCTGGTTTTTTCTTCTTTCGCGATCTTGGCTGTAGTTGCCATAGTGACTCTGTATCCTGTCTCCTCTACGCGTTCACTGCCGGAACGGCATGCCCATCTGTTTCAGCAAAGCCAGGCCCTCGGCGTCGGTCTTGGCCGTGGTGGTAATCGAAATATTCATGCCCTTGACCTTTTCCACCTTGTTGTAGTCGATCTCGGGAAAAATCAACTGGTCTCGAATTCCCAGCGTGTAATTTCCTCGGCCGTCGAACGACTTGCTGGACACGCCGCGGAAGTCTCGCACGCGCGGCAGCGCCACGTTCATCAGCCGATCCAGAAATTCGTACATGCGATCGCCGCGCAAAGTAACCATCGTGCCGATCGCCATGCCTTCCCTGAGCTTGAAAGCCGCGATCGATTTCTTGGCTTTCGTGATCACCGGCTTCTGTCCGGCAATCTGTCCCAGTTCGTTCACCGCGCCGTCCATGAGCTTGGCGTTTTGGGTGGCTTCCCCCAACCCGATATTCACCGACACCTTGTCGATCCTCGGCACAGCCATGACGTTCTTGTAGCCGAATTCCTTCACCAACGCCGGGACGACACGCTCAAGGTAAACATGCCGCAGCCGGGCATCCGGCTTTTTCGACGGCGGCTTAGCGGCCTTCGGAGCATCCGCCGCGGCCACGGCCGGCTCGGCGCCCTTGGCTTCCTTCTGTTTTTTCGCGCCTTCGGGCTTTTTCGCACCCTCGGGCTTGTTCGGATCTTTAGCCATTTTTCGATTCCTCTAGGCTCGCTTCTCCAACGTTTCGCCGCTCTTCTTGGCGATGCGAACGCGCCGCGTCGTGGTTCCCGAGCCTTCCAACTTGTATCCGATGCGCGACGCCACGCCGCCTGAAGTCAAAATCATAACGTTCGAAATCGCGATCGAGCTTTCCTTCTCCGCGATCCCGCCCTTAATCTGCTTGGACGGGTTGGGGCGGGTGTGACGTTTGATCATCGAGACGCCCTCCACCAGCACCTTTCCAAGAATGCGATCCACCGAAAGCACGCGTCCGGTCTTGCCCCGGTCGCGTCCGGCGATAACCTTTACCTGGTCATCCTTCTTGATGCGAATCTTAAGGCGCTCCGTGGGAGCCTTCTTTTTGGACGGCATCAGATGACCTCCGGAGCCAGCGAAACGATCTTCATGAACTTTTTGTCTCTCAGCTCGCGCGCCACCGGTCCAAAAACGCGCGTCCCCACCGGCTCGCCGACTTCATTGATCAGAACGGCGGCGTTCGAATCGAACCGGATATAGGTGCCGTCCTTGCGGCGCGATTCCTTGCGCATCCGCACGATGACGCAGCGCACCACCTTGCCCTTCTTAATGGGCGATTCCGGAGTGGCTTCCTTGACGCTAGCCGTAACCACATCGCCCAGACCGGCGCGCAATCCCAAATCGCCCCCGCGGGGGAGAATGCATTGCAGCTTTCGCGCGCCGCTGTTGTCGGCGACTTCGAGCATGGTCCGCATTCCAATCATGACGATTTTCTCCTCGAATCCTTGGCGGATTTACCCGCGGGGCCGGATTTGGCGGGTGACTTGGCCTTGAGCGATTTGGATCCGGAAGTGGATTGGATCAGGTCCAGATCGATCGCCGTCGGCTCCACCGCCACCTGCACGGCCTTGCGAATCACTTCGCCCAGCCGCCAGCGCTTCAGTTTGCTCATTGGACGGCACTCGATGATCCTGACCACGTCACCGACTTTAGCGGTCCGCTCCTCATCGTGCGCATAAAACTTGCTGCGCTTGTTGATAATCCGTTTATAGACCGGATGCGAGACCCGGCGCGTCACTTCCACCACGATGGTCTTCTGCATTTTGGCGGAAACAACCTGCCCGACCTTTTCGTTCTTGTTGCCTATTTTCTTTTGATCCGCTGCTTCCGCTGTGGCCATGTCTTACTTCCCCTTCTTTTTCTTTTTCGCCACCGGCTCCGGTGCCGTTTCCGGATGCAGTTCGCGATCCCTCAGCGTGGTCAGCATGCGCGCGCGATCCTTGCGGCTGACCCGCAGTTTCTTCAGGCCGTCGGTTTGACCCATTTCCAGCTGAAAACGCAGCCGGAACATCTGCTCCCGCAAATCGTTGGCTTGCTTGGTCAGCTCCGTGCTGTCGAGTTCGCGCACTTTATCGGCTCGCATCGTTTAAACTCCTGCTTGCTCCCGGCTAACCACCTTCGTGGGCAGCGGCAATTTTCCCGCAGCCAGCCGGAACGCTTCCTGCGCCGTGGCTTTCGGCACGCCTTCCATTTCGAACAAAATCTTGCCGGGCCGGATCACCGCAACCCATTGCTCGGGAGCGCCCTTGCCTTTTCCCATGCGGGTTTCGGCGGGCTTCTTGGTGATAGGCTTGTCGGGGAACAGGCGAATCCAAACCTTGCCGCCGCGCTTGATGAAACGCGTCATGGCGATACGGGCGGCTTCAATCTGACGGTCCGTAATCCAGCCGCAGCGCATGGCTTTGAGTCCAAACTCGCCGAACGCAAGATCGGAGCCGCGCCAGGCCTTGCCGGTCATGCGACCGCGCTGCTGTTTCCTGTATTTGACTTTCTTCGGCATCAACATGGCGTGGCCTCTATTCTTCCTTCTTTTCTTCCGCGGGGGCTACATTTTCAGGCGCTCCGGCGGGAGCGGCGGCGGGTGGCGCATCCTGCTTAAACTCCTGCTTCCAACTCGGCTGCGGCGGGCTGAGCGGCGGCAAGATCGGCGCGGTGCGGCCGCCACTGGTGGGCATGTCTCCGGTGAAGGTATGCGGGGTCTGCGCCGGAGGTTCTGCCTGCGTGATGGGGCCTTGCATGGCCGGACGCCGTTCGCGGCGGTCGCGCAGCGGAGGACGCCGGGGCTCCGGATCGTTCCGCAGCGAATCCCGCCGCGGCCCGCCTTCCAAAATCTCGCCTTTGTAGGTCCAGCATTTGACGCCGATCACGCCATAGGTGGTGTAAGCCTGGGCGAATCCGTAATCCACGTCGGCGCGCAAGGTGTGCAGCGGAAGCTGCCCTTGCAAATACCATTCGCTGCGGGCGATTTCCGCCCCGTTCAGCCGGCCGGAGACCCGCACCTTGATGCCTTTGCAGCCGAACCGCAGCGCTGAATCCACCGCCTTGCGCATCGCTCTTCGAAACGCCACGCGCTTTTCAAGCTGCAGCGCGATCGATTCCGCCACCAGTTGCGCGTCGAGTTCCGGCTTGTGCACTTCCTGAATGTCGATGAAGACTTCGCGCTTGGTTTTCTTGGCGAGATCGCCCTTCAGCTTTTCGATTTCCGCGCCCTTGCGCCCGATGATGATGCCGGGCCGCGAGGTGCGGATGGTGACGCGCAGCTTGTTGCCGGGCCGATCCACTTCCACCGAGCTCACGCCCGCCGCCTTCAAACGGTCGCGCAGGGAATCCTTCAACTCCAGATCCTCGCGCAGCAGCTTGGCGTAGTCCTGTTTGGCGAACCAGCGCGAGCGCCAGGTCTTGGTTACTCCCAGCCGGAAACCGTACGGATGTACTTTCTGTCCCACCTATGAGTTCTCCTCGATCTTCTTCTCGCTCACCTTCACCACGATGTGCGCCATGCGGCGCACGTACCGGTAAGCGCGCCCCATTGGAGCCGGGCGGATGCGCTTCATGCGCGGGCCTTCGTTCACATACGCCTCGCTGACGATCAACTGGTCGACGTCGACGTCGTTCGATCGATTCTCGGCGTTGGCGATGGCGGAATCCAAAACCTTGAGCACCATCGGCGCCATGCGCTTATTGGTCTGGCGCAGGATGATGCGGGCGTCGTTGGCCGACCGGCCGCGGATCAGATCCACCACCAGCCGCGCCTTCTGCGGCGACGTTCGAACGTATCGGGCTTCTGCTTTGGCTTGCATGTCTATACCATCTCCGTGGGCTTAAGCCGGCTTGGCGGTCTTCTCCGTCGCCCCGGCCGGCGCCGCAGCTGCCTTCACCGAATGGCCGCGGAACTGGCGCGTGGGCGAAAATTCGCCGAGTTTATGCCCCACCATGTTCTCGGTGATGTACACCGGGATAAACTTCTTGCCGTTGTGAACTGCCAGCGTGTGTCCGACGAACTCGGGGACAATGGTGGACCGTCGCGACCAGGTGCGTACCACCTTCTTTTCGTTCTTCGCGTTCAGGTCGGCGACCTTCTTCGCCAGATGGTCGTCCGTGAACGGGCCTTTTTTAAGTGATCTGCTCATGCTGGCGCCTTACTTCTTCACCTTCCGGCTCACGATCCATTTGTCCGTGCGCTTGTTGTTACGAGTCTTGAAGCCGCGCGTGGGCTGGCCCCAGGGAGTCACCGGATGCCGTCCGCCAGAGGTCTTCCCTTCTCCGCCGCCGTGCGGATGATCCACCGGGTTCATGGAAACGCCGCGATTGTGCGGGCGCTTTCCAAGCCAGCGGGTCTTGCCGGCCTTGCCGTGCGATTCATTTTCATGCTCGACGTTGCCCACCTGGCCGATAGTGGCCATGCATTCCACTTGCACCCGGCGTATTTCACCGGAGGGCAATTTCAGGAGCGCAATGCCGCCCTCGCGCGAAACCAATTGAGCCTGCGCGCCCGCCGAACGCGCCATTTGAGCGCCTTTACCCGGACGCAATTCGATATTGTGGACCACCGTGCCGGCCGGAATGTTCAGCAGCGGAAGCGCGTTGCCCACCAAAATGTCAGCCGCCGGGCCGGAGCTTACCGTGCGGCCCACCGTCAATCCCACCGGGCAAATGATGTAGCGCTTATCGCCGTCGGCATAATTGAGCAGCGCGATGCGAGCCGAACGGTTGGGATCGTATTCGACGGCCGCCACTTTGGCCGGGATACCGGGCTTGTCGCGCTTGAAATCGATGACGCGATAAGCTTTCTTGGCGCCCCCGCCGCGGAATCTCGAGGAGATCAATCCCAGACTGTTGCGGCCTCCCGAACGGTTCTTTCCCTCCACCAGCGATTTCTCGGGACGATCCTTGGTGATTTCTTCGCGGGAAACCACGCTCATGAAGCGGCGCGACGGCGTGGTCGGGCTGTACTTTTTCATCGGCATGCTGCTTGGTCTCCCCTTTTATATCTCCGCGTATTCAGGCATCTTTTCGCCGGCCTTCAGCCGCACGTAGGCCTTCTTCCAGTCCGACCGGTAGCCGGTGAACCGCCCCCGGCGGCGCAGTTTCCCGACCTGATTCACGGTCCGGACGCTAGCCACTTTCACTTTGAACAACTGCTCCACCGCGGCTTTCACCAGCACCTTGTTGGCGTCCGGAGCCACTTCAAAACACAGCGTTTGCTCCGCGTCCTTCTTGGTGACGCCTTTTTCGGTGACGATGGGCCGCTTGATCACGTCGTAGATGGTCATTTCCCGAGCGCCTCCGACAGTTTCTTCGCCGCGTTTTCAGAGAGCAGCACACCCGAGTGGCGGAGCAAATCGTACACGCTGACATCCTTGCTCGACACCAGCGTGACGCCCGCAAGATTTCTGGAACTGAGCGCCAGGTTCTTGTTCTCTTCGTTATCCACCAACAGCACCGTCTTAGGCGCGCCGAGAACAGTCAAAACGGATCGCATAGCCTTGGTCTTGTGATCCTCAAGCGAGAAGGCCCGCACCACTCTCAACTCGCCGTCCCGCAGCTTGGCGGACAAAGCCGACCGCAGCGCGCCCAATTGCATTTTGCGCGGAAGCTTGTAGCTGTAATCCTTGGGCTGAGGACCGTGCACTGTTCCACCGTGCCGCCACAGCGGCGAGCGGATGGAACCCATGCGGGCGCGGCCGGTACCCTTCTGCCGCCACAATTTCTTGCCGGAACCGGAAACCTCGTGCCGCGTTTTCGTCTTGGCGTTTCCGCCGCGGCGAGCGGCTTGCGAATGCCGCACTGCTTCGTACAGCAGGTCCTCATTCACTGGCGCGGCAAAGACTTCGTCGGCCAATTCGAGCGACCCAACCACTGCATTATTTAAATCGACAACTTCTACACTCGGCATGCTTGGTTACCTCTTGGCCCTCTTCACCAGCACGTAGCCGCCATTGGGACCGGGGACCGCGCCTTTCACCACCAGCACGTTGTCCTCAGCCACCACGTCCACGATTTCGAGATTCCTGACCGTGACCTGCTGCGTGCCCGAGTGCCCCGCCATCTTCATTCCGGGGAACACGCGGGACGGAAAACTCGACGCTCCGATCGATCCCGGCGCGCGATGAAACATCGATCCGTGCGATTCGGGACCGCCGCGGAAATGGTGCCGTTTCACCAGGCCGGTGAACCCGCGGCCCTTGCTGGTGCCGATCACGTCCACTTTGTCCTGCGGCTTGAACTGATCCACCAGCACCCGGTCGCCCTGCTTCAGGTCGTCGTCGCCCGGCCGCATGCGCAACTCGCGCAGGAACTTCACGCCGTCGGCGCTGGCTTTCTTCAAATGCCCGGCAGCCGCCTTGGTGGCGCGCGAAGCTTTGGCAAACTCGACCAAGCCGAGCTGCACGGCATCGTAACCATCCGTGGTCGGCGTCTTACGCTGCACCACCACGCATGGGCCGGCTTTCAGCAGCGTGACAGGCACCACTTGCCCGTCCGGCCGAAAAACCTGGCTCATGCCGATTTTCTTTCCTAATATTCCTGGAGTCATGACCACCTCTGCGAGATCGGGGATTCAGAATCCGAGATGCTCACTTTCCCTTCCCAAACGCCTTGATCTCCACGTCCACGCCCGCCGGCAAATCCAGCTTCATCAGCGCGTCCACGGTATCTTGCGTAGGCTCCAAAATGTCGAGCAGCCGCTTGTGGGTCCGAATCTCGAACTGTTCGCGCGACTTTTTATCCACGTGCGGCGACCGCAGCACGGTGTAGCGATTCTTGATAGTGGGCAGCGGGATCGGCCCAGCCACCTGTGCCCCCGTCCTTTTGGCGGTGTCGACGATCTCAGTCGTCGATTGATCCAAAATCCGATGATCGTACGCCTTGAGGCGGATGCGAATGCGTTCTCGTAAGCTCAACTTGGTCGCTCTCTTTCAGTCGCAGGAATCCGAATTCCTATTCAATAATCTCCGTCACGGTTCCCGCGCCCACCGTCCGGCCGCCCTCGCGGATCGCGAACCGCAAACCCTTGTCCATGGCCACCGGCGTGATCAACTCAATCACCAACCCCACGTTGTCGCCCGGCATCACCATCTCGGTCCCGGCCGGCAACTCCGCCACGCCCGTTACGTCCGTGGTCCGGAAATAAAACTGCGGCCGGTATCCCTTGAAGAACGGAGTGTGCCGCCCGCCTTCTTCCTTGGTCAGCACCACGATCTCGCCCTTGAACTTCTTGTGCGGCTTAATCGACCCCGGCTTCGCGATAACTTGCCCGCGTTCCACGTCGTCCTTTTCGATGCCGCGCAGCAGCAATCCTACGTTGTCTCCCGCGCGCCCTTCGTCCAGCAGCTTCTTGAACATTTCTACGCCCGTCACGACGGTCTTGCGCGTGTCCTTGAAGCCCACGATCTCCATTTCCTCGCCCACCTTGCAGATCCCTTTTTCGATGCGGCCCGTCACCACCGTGCCGCGGCCCTGGATCGAGAAAATGTCTTCGATTGGCATCAGGAACGGCTTGTCGATGTCGCGCGCCGGCAGCGGCACGTAGGAGTCGACTTTGTCCATCAGCTCGTCCACCGTCTTTTCCCACTTCTCTTCGCCGTTCAACGCTCCCAGCGCGCTCACCCGCACCACCGGCAGATCGTCGCCCGGAAATTCGTACTTCGACAGCAGCTCCCGTACTTCCAGTTCCACCAGCTCTAGCAGCTCCGGATCGTCCACCATGTCCACTTTGTTCAGCGCCACCACGATGCATGGCACGCCCACCTGGCGGGCCAGCAGAATATGCTCGCGCGTCTGCGGCATCGGGCCGTCGGTAGCCGCGACAACCAGAATCGCGCCGTCCATCTGCGCCGCGCCGGTGATCATGTTCTTGATGTAGTCGGCGTGGCCGGGGCAATCCACGTGCGCATAGTGCCGGTTGGCGGTCTCATATTCGACATGCGCCACCGCGATCGTGATTCCGCGCGCTTTCTCTTCCGGCGCGTTGTCGATCGAATCGAACGAGCGGAACTTATTCTTGGGGTTGTGCTTGGACAGCACCTTGGTGATCGCCGCCGTCAACGTCGTCTTGCCATGATCGATGTGCCCGATCGTCCCGATGTTCACATGCGGTTTGCTGCGGTCAAATTTTTCCTTCGCCATGGGGTCTCCAACTCTCCTATGAATTCGCCAGTTTTGGCTTCCGCCGCTACCTGGTCACTCTCCCCTGCACCTTGGCTACAATTTCCTCCGCCAGGTTCTTGGGAACTTCTTCGTACTGTCCGAAATGCATAGTAAAACTGCCGCGGCCTTGCGTGCGCGAACGAAGCTCGGTCGCATAACCGAACATTTCCGATAACGGCACCATGGCCTTGATCACCTGCGTGGTTCCGCGAACTTCCGTGCCTTCCAGGCGCCCACGCCGGGAATTGAGGTCGCCGTTTACTGCGCCCATGTATTCTTCCGGCACCACCACTTCGATCCGCATCACGGGCTCGAGCAGCACGGGCTTCGCGCGCTTGACCGCTTCCTTCAGACAGATGGAAGCGCAGATCTTGAACGCCATTTCCGAGGAATCCACTTCGTGGTACGCGCCGTCGAACACAGCTACCGTCACGTCCACCATCGGATAACCGGCCAGCACTCCGCCTTCCAGCGCCTCGCGAACGCCCTTCTCCACGGCGTTGATAAACTCTTTCGGAATCGATCCGCCGTGGACTTCGTTCTCGAACACGAATCCCTTGCCCGGATCGGGCGAGACGCGCAGTTTGGTGCGCGCATATTGTCCCGAGCCGCCGGTCTGCTTCTTGTGCGTGTAGTCGTATTCCGCGGTCGACCGGATGGTCTCTCGATAAGCCACCTGCGGTTTCCCGACGTTGGCGCCCACGTTAAACTCGCGCTGCATCCGGTCCACGATAATTTCGAGATGCAGTTCGCCCATGCCGGCCAGAATGGTTTGCCCGGTGTCCGGATCCGTTGAAACCCGCAGCGTCGGATCTTCCTGGACCAGTTTCTGGATCGCCATGCCGAGCTTTTCCTGATCGGCCTTGGTCTTGGGTTCGATGGCGAGCTGAATCACGGGCTCGGGGAAATCGATCGATTCGAGCAGGATCGGGTGCTTCTCATCGCAGATGGTGTCGCCGGTGGAGACGTTCTTCAATACCGCGGCGCAAATATCGCCGGCCAGAATCTCCTGGATGTCCTCGCGCTTGTTGGCGTGCATCTTCACCAGCCGCCCCACGCGCTCCCGTCGATTCTTGGCGATGTTCAACACTGATTCACCCGCGCCTAAACGGCCCGAGTATACCCGGATGTAGGCCAGCTGGCCCACGAACGGGTCCGTCATGATCTTGAAAACCAGCGCTGAAAACGGCGCTTCGTCGGTGGTCGGTCGCGCTTCGGTAACTTCCGGATTGTCAGGCAGCAACCCTTGAACGGGCGGGATATCGATGGGCGAGGGCAAATAATCCACCACCGCGTCCAGCAGATTCTGCACGCCTTTGTTCTTGAAAGATGATCCGCAGATAACCGGGAAAATCTTCTGGGTGATGGTGGCCTTTCGAATGCCCTCCATCAGCTCGGCTTCTGAAATCGGAGTGCCCTCGACGAACTTCGCGAACAGGTGGTCGTCGGATTCGGCCACCGCCTCAATCATCTGCTCGCGATAGGACTTGGCCTGCTCCAGCAGATCCTCGCGAATCTCAACCTCGTCGTACTCGGCGCCCAGCGTCTCATCCCGCCATATGCGGGCTTTCATCCTGACCAGGTCGATGATGCCCTTGAACTGATCCTCGGCCCCAACCGGGATCTGAATGGCCACCGGCCGGCACTTCAGGCGATCGACGATGGTGTCGATGGAGTGCTGGAAGTCCGCACCCACGCGATCCATTTTGTTGATGAAGCAAATGCGCGGCACGCCGTACTTGTCCGCTTGGCGCCATACCGTTTCCGATTGCGGCTGAACGCCCGCCACGGCATCGAACACCGCTACCGCGCCATCCAGCACGCGCAAGCTGCGCTCCACTTCGGCCGTGAAATCAACGTGCCCCGGGGTGTCAATAATGTTGATCGTGATGTCGCGCCACTGGCAGGCCGTGGCAGCCGACGTGATGGTGATGCCGCGCTCTTGTTCCTGCTCCATCCAATCCATGATGGCGGTGCCTTCATGCACTTCGCCGATCTTGTGGGTCCGGCCGGTGTAATAAAGGATGCGTTCCGTGGTGGTGGTTTTACCGGCATCAATGTGGGCCATGATGCCGATATTTCGCATTTTGTTGATCGGTACGGTACGAGCCATAAAACACCTAAAACTGAACCACTAAAACTGAACCAGGGCCACTACCAGCGGTAGTGCGCGAAAGCTTTATTCGCCTCCGCCATTCGATGCACGTCATCCTTCTTCTTAATCGCTCCGCCGCGCATATTGGCGGCGTCATTCAATTCATTCGCCAGCTTCTCTGGCATGCCCTTCTCGGGGCGCGAACGCGCGTTCTGCAATATCCATCGGATCGCCAGACTGGTTCGCCGGTTCTGAGAAACTTCCACCGGAACCTGATAGTTTGCGCCCCCCACGCGCCGGGTCTTTACTTCCAGCAGCGGCTTGGCGTTCTCGACGGCCTTCTTAAAGAGCTTCAACGGATCGTCCGCCGTGCGCTCTTTGATCTTGTCCATGGCGACGTAGAAGATCCCCTGGGAGGTATTCTTCTTGCCATCCCACATCATCGAGTTGATGAACTTCTCGGCCAGCGTCGAGTTGTACACCGGATCCGGCAAAATCTCTCGCGGTTCTGGTCTGCGTCTGCGTGGCATACTTTATTTCGCCGGCCCTTTCGGCCGTTTCGCTCCGTATTTCGATCTGCCCTGCTTACGGTCCGCCACTCCCGCCGCGTCTAAGGTTCCGCGCACAATGTGATAGCGAACGCCCGGAAGATCCTTCACGCGGCCGCCCCGGATCAGCACGATCGAGTGCTCCTGCAGGTTGTGCCCGACACCGGGAATGTAGGTTGTGACTTCGATGCCGTTGGTCAATCGCACGCGCGCGATCTTTCGCAGCGCCGAGTTGGGCTTCTTGGGCGTGGTGGTCTTCACCTGCGTGCATACGCCGCGCTTCTGCGGACACGACTCCAATGCCGGACTGGCGGTCTTATACCGTGGCGGTTTTCGTCCCTTTCGGACGAGCTGATTGAAAGTCGGCACGAGTCTCCTCTCTATACGTTTTCTTGGTTGGTGCACAACGGCAGGCTAAAAGCCAAACCGCGAAAAAACAAAAGCCGCAAATCTGCGAGGGTACTTGCTGTGGACTAGCCCATATCCTGAACGGCTCAAACTCCGCTCAGAACCTCGGGGCCGACCCCCGGACGGACTCTCTACCAAAGAGAGGGGTAACCGGGAGCAGAAGACACAACTCGCTGAACCTTTTCAAGAATACAGGAACAGGGTTTGGGTTGTCAAATGCCTGGGAGGCAGGGTAGTGGCTCAATTTGAGCCACGTCCGGGGCGTAACCGGCCTTACGCTCCCGACGATGTCGACAACTTCCGCTCGGCGCTTTCCACGCTGTCAAAAGTCGGAACCAAGCCATCCACATGCGTCACCCTAAATAAGGTACGGATGCGGTCTTGCGAACCGGCGACGCCGAACCCGCGCCCGTTCCGCTGGCAGGACGCGTAAACGCCGAGAAGGGCTCCCAGCCCGGCCGAATCCATGTACGGCACTTCTGACAAGTCGATAACAACCGGCGACGAGGCGGCGGAGCGCGATAAGTCCTGAAATTCGAACAATGTGTTCAGAGTGAGCGGGCCCTTGAGCCGGAGCACCTGGACTCCGGAAGCGCCTTTAGAAACTTCGATTTTCAATTCGTCCATGGATGAGTCCGTGTCCGCCGAGACTAACATGCGTCTGCTACAAAAACATTACGATAGCATGAATACAAGGTAAAGAAGCTGCCGTTCGCGCGTGCCTCCATTGGCCCGCAAACTGAACGTAACGGTTAACTTCCACTGCGACAAGCGCATTTCGCATCATTAAGAAGCGGGGGAGAAGCGGGGCTGGGAGGCGGCAACAAATATGGCGAACAGAGGGAAGATCCGAATTACATTTGTCTGCGTCATCGTAACGGCTATCACTGTGACCTCGATCATTCTCGACAGTTTGATGGCAGGCCTCAAAAGCTGGCACAGCCTCCTATGTCCGATCGGTTGCTTGATCGTAGTCTGGTCAATCGTCTTCACATTTGTCGAAATTCGGCGGCTGGCCCGAATCTCGAAGAACGGTGGCCAAGCTCCCGAAGAAGAGCCCGACTTTTATCTTCCGCGCCGGATAATAGTCACCCGCCTACCGGAGAGCCCTATCCGCATCATGAGGATCACCTTGAAATCGCCGGACTGGATCAGGCCCCGCTTACGGCCCAGCTTACGGCCCGCCTTTCCGGAACCACTCCGCTGATCGGCGGCCTGCTTAACCATCGAAGGAAGCACGCGTCTTGAAGCGACTTGCGGCCGTATTTCAGGCAGGTCCGAATAAATCCGGTAGACATTCAGATCGCGGCGGCCTTCGAGCGGGAGGCATGCCCGCGATCAGATCGTCGTTGGACTTATGAACCAAGACGGTTTCCTTGCCGGCACAGGAAGAATCCTCTGTGAGCGCGGTTACGTCCAGCGCATGCCGACGTTCGTCCTGGCGACGTCTGAAGTCAGCGGGCAATCCCGCGAAAGCGCGCCGAAAGACCAGAATTCTTCCGGTGGCCGGTTATCGTCGTCAGTTTCACGAATGGAAACACTCGCGCATGGCGAGCAAATATCCTACCCGGCTCAGTCATTTCGCTGGCCGGGAAAGTGCGGGTTTGGATGGGTCGCGAGGGCGTTTATTGAAGCCATTCACAACGCGCTCGCCGTCTGGCTTTTGCGACGTTGCGCTGCCTAGAAATGGCATGCGACCATGTCGGGCTAAGGTCCCGGAAACGCTCAATGGAAGGGGTTTATGACTCGCACACGTCCATATCGTTGCCCGTGACTCAAATCTTCGGAGTAGACCGTGTCAGTTCCAAGCGCTTCGGCAGCCGCCAGAATAGCGGCGTCCCAATAGGAGATCGCGAATCGCTGGGATTGCTCGATCGCGATCCGCACTAACTGATGGTCAATCGGCTGGCAGGGGAATGCCGCCCACTGCTCAATCCACTCCAAGGCTTGCGCGGCGGAGATCGGCCGCGACACCTTCTTGACTACAGTTACGAAGAATTCCTGCAAGACTTGGGCGGAAGTGCCGAAGTCGATCGCGTCAACAAGCTCCATGGCGCGCTTTCTCTTGGGTTCGTCTTTGCCCGCTCCGACCGCCGCATAAACGAGGACGTTGGTATCGAAGAATGCCCTAACGGTCATGCAAATCCTCCCGGGTCCAAGTCTTCTTGCCGAGCCGGCCTTGAGACTGTGCGCTCAATTGCCGCAATCGCGCCCGGGCGCGCTTTGCCCGATCCTCATGCGCGGCGAGACCAGCCAAGTACTCACGAACCAGGGCGTTCACGCTAGAGTTGCGTTCGGCGGCATGGCGGCGAACGGTGGCCAGGACATTCTCGTCCACACTCAGAGTGATATTCTTCATGACCACAGTATATGTGTGACTGTGTGAATACGCAATCACGCGAGCTGGCCGCTGCCCGCGCGTGGGTGTGGCAATGCTTTCCAGCGGTCGATTCCGGTTAGGCCCGAGTTGGGATTAGGCTGACGAGGTGCACGCCTTGACCGCCGCGGCAACGGAGAGAGTATTGCGGGGGATGGATTTGAACCACCGACCTTTGGGTTATGAGCCCAACGAGCTACCAGACTGCTCCACCCCGCAGTCTGATTCTAGCTCACCCTCTTCAGGCCGTCAAACTCCAGTTGCAGCTTTTCATCGGCAATCCCCGAGCCGATCACGCCGGGATACGTCACACGATCGCCCTCGATCTTCGCGAATAGCGTCGGAGTGTGTGGACGCGTTTCGGTGGCGCTGAAGATATCCATCACCGGGATGCCTCGCGCGGCCAGCGCGTCGCCGATCAAGGATCGATGGCAGCGCCAGGGAACTGCCTCCGCGCACATGATCGCGATCGGAGCCTGAGCGCCCAAGCGTATCAAATCCTCCAGATTGTTTGCGAACTCCGGCGTCTGCATGTAATCCGCGTATCCTCGAAAAGAAGCGTTGCGCCATCCCGTATTGATCGAATCAGCTCGCGGCCGCCGCAGCCCGCCCAGGCCGGGCATGTGCCGGTAAGCGATCCCGGCGGATTTGAGACTCAATGGAAGATTCTCGCGATTGAACTGCGGATTATGCCGCGAGCGCGGAATCTTCCGCACATCCACAAGCTCCTCTATCCGCTGGCCGCGCAGCATTTCGAGAAACTCCTCGATCGGCCGCGTCGAATGACCGATGGTGCTGATCGGGATACTCACAAGCTACTTCGCCCGAGCTTGCTCGGCCACGAACATTCCCAGGCTGGACGGCCTTTGGCGAGGAGTGACGATGGAGATATCTCCCACATCCTCTCTTGTTACCGGCCCTTGCAGCTGAATCTCATGCCGCCCAAGGAGCCACAGCTCGGGGATAATCTCCGCCACCAATTTGCCGTGGCAAAAGATCCTCACCGTGGAGCTTTCCGAGACCACGATCGCGACCGCTTCCGTGCTGGAACTGATGGACGCTGCCGCGAGATGCCGGCTGCCGAGACCCAGCGGAATTTCCACCGTCTTTCCCGCAGTCTCGAGATAACGGCACGCCGCCACAAATTCTCCAGCCGCGCTCACGATAAATGCGCCGTCCAGCTGGGCTAATTCCTTGATGGTTCCGCGCAGGTTGGCGTCGGCCACGCGGCGCAGAGATTCGGGATGACCGGCCAGCGGGTCCAGGATCAAGGGCCGGGATCTGGCCAATACCGCATCTTCGTCACCGAACGTAAATAATGTTCCGATCCGGCGGCCCTCCCGGCCTTCGCGCGCAATTTCGACGGCGAGCTCAATTAAGCCTTCCAGAACGTCCGAATCGTAACCGGTGACCTGGCACAGAATGCTTTCAAACATAGATTAAGCGGCAGGGCGCGCTTCGCCGTCCCTAATAAGATGAACGCCGCCGAGCCAAAGTTACAGCTACTTTGCCGGCTTGAGTTCCGCGTAAAGCTGCGTAACAAAGCGCTGCGTTGTTTCGGTGGAATTTGGGATTTTCGCGTCATATCCGGCGGTCGGCTTGGCGGCCAGCACTTCATCCTGGGTTTTGCCTTCCTTGACCAATACCGCCACCCGATCCCGGATCGCGAGAATCATGTCGCGATGCGCGATGATGGCGTACCGATCCACCGTCGGGCCGTGGCCCGGGATGATCTTGGTATTCGGGCCGGCATGCGCAATAATTTCACCCAACCCGTCCAACATTCCCGACAGGCTGCCCCCGTTTACGCGATCGATGTTGGGATATTGGACCGAGCGAAAGAAATCGCCCGACATGATCACATCCGCGTTTACGAAGCGAACCATGGTGTCGCCGTCGGTATGCGCCGCCGGCACCGGAATCAGCTGCACTTCCTCGCCGTTCATATGGATGGTGACGGGCGCGTCATAGGTTAAGATCGGCAGCGCGGCCTCCGGTGCGGGAGTGCCGGGCGCCCCGCCGGCGGCGGGCGATGGGTGCATCAGCCGGTAACGCAGTTCGGGGCGCGCCAGGATAGTAGCGCCCATCTTCGCGAAATTCTCGTTGCCTCCGGTGTGATCCCCGTGCACGTGGGTATTCACCAGGAAGCGGATGGGCCGGTCCGAAATCTGATGAATGGCGGCCGCGATCTTCTCGCTCAAGGGGGCAAACTGAGCGTCCACCATGAAAATCCCATCCGGGCCCGCCAGCACGCCGATAGTTCCGCCTTGGCCTTCCAACGTATAGAAATTCCCGGCGACCTGGGTGGTTTTGATCTGAACCCTGCTAAAGTCGGGCTGACCTTGCGCGTTCGCCGAAATAGCCAGCACGGCTAGGACACCGAGCAGCGCAGGGAAACGCCGAAACATGGATGTTGTCATTGGAGGCACTCCTTTCAGTCAGTCCATTGTACGCGCGTCCGGCAGTGGCCGGATAGCCGTCCGCGATGCCATCCTGGAACAGATGGCTGTTCTGCTAAGTGGCTCCGCTCTCCGCAAGTCGTTTGGCGCGCGGGTATTATTTGAAGATCTTTCACTGAGCCTTTCAGACGGCGACCGGATCGGGCTCATCGGGCCCAACGGCAGCGGCAAAACCACGCTGTTGGAGATTCTAGCCGGCAAGGAAGCTCCGGATGCCGGGACCAGAGCGCTGCGAAAACAGGCCAGGCTGGCTTATGTCCCGCAGGATTCACTCTTCGGGCCGGACGACACGGTAGGCTCCGTGCTGCGCGCGGCGGTCGAGACCTTGCCGCTGGAGGACGAGGAGAAGACAGCGCGTGTCGAGATGATGCTGGGCCGCGCGGGATTCGACAGCTCCGCTAAATCCGCCGCAGCTCTCTCTGGGGGATGGAAGAAGCGACTCGCCATCGCCGCCGCGCTGGTGACGTCGCCGGATGTGCTGCTTCTGGACGAACCGACCAACCATCTCGATCTCGAAGGCATTCTCTGGCTCGAAACCGCGATTCGCGGCGTGAACGCCTGCCTGGTGGTAACACATGACCGCTATTTTCTCGAGAACGTCGCCACCCAGATGGTGGAGGTGAATCCCGTTTATCCGCAGAGCGCGTTCCAGGTGAGGGGGAACTATAGCGAATTCCTGGAGCGCCGGGAGGATTTTCTGGAAGTGCAGGCCAAGCA
Source organism: Terriglobia bacterium (assembly GCA_963786745.1). Classification (GTDB taxonomy): domain Bacteria; phylum Acidobacteriota; class Terriglobia; order Bryobacterales; family Bryobacteraceae; genus Palsa-89. Next base: position 115,666 of record CAWBAE010000004.1, read on the forward strand.
GCAAGAGTCATTGGCGACGAAAGTGCGGAGAGAGGTCGAATGGCTCAGGCGTGGGCCAAAGGCCCGTACCGGCAAGTCGCGTGCGCGCGTGGACTCCGCTGGCCGGCTCATCGAAGAACTCTCGGCGGTCAACGCGCGCAGCCGCGTGGCCAGGGCGCAAATCGATTTCACGGCGTCCGATCGAAAGACCAAGCTTCTAATTGAGGCCGAGGGCATCGGGAAAACACTGGGAGGGCGGAGGCTCTTCGTAAATCTGGATCTGACCCTTGCGCCCGGCGTTCGCGTCGGCCTGGTGGGAGCGAACGGGAGCGGGAAAACCACGCTGCTCAAAATGCTCGAAGGCGTCATAGAACCGGACCAAGGAGCCATTCGACGCGCGGACCGGCTGCAAATCGTGAGCTTCGCACAGGACCGCGGCGCGCATCTCAATCCGGAGATCAGCCTGGGGCGCACATTGTGTCCGGACGGCGACTCGGTGATTTACCGGGGGCGTCCGATCCACGTCGCGGGCTGGGCGAAGCGTTTCCTGTTCCGGGATGAGCAGCTCGACATGCCGGTCTCGAGACTTTCGGGCGGCGAGCGGGCGCGCGTAATGATCGCGCGTCTGATGCTGGCGTCAGCCGACGTGCTGCTGCTCGACGAACCGACCAATGACCTGGATATTCCGACCCTGGAAGTGCTCGAAGACAGCCTGCTCGAATTTTCAGGGGCCGTGGTGCTGGTGAGCCACGATCGCTATCTATTGGATCGGGTGTCCACGATCGTCATCGGTCTGGATGGAGGCGCGGGAGGGGTCTTTGCTGACTACTCGCAATGGGAAGCATCGCGCAGTGAGCCTTTATCCGAGAAAGAGGCGGTGAAGAGCCTGCGGCTACAGGTTCCCTCCGAAGTCCCCAAGAAGAAGCTGGCCTACCTGGAGCAGCGCGAGTGGGATCTCATGGAAGCGAAAATTCTGGAAGCGGAACAGGAGCTGGCGGCGCGGCAGCGGGAACTCGAAGCGCGAGCATCGGATGCGGAGCGAGTGACCGAAGCTTACGAAAAAGTGCAGCATGCCCAACGCCGCGTCGAGGATTTGTACGCGCGCTGGGCAGAGCTGGAAGCCAAGGTCTCACGGTGAAACGCTATGAGCGCCTCAGGGCACTCGCTCCGCGATTAACTCGCGGAAGGACGTCATGAGATCTCCCCACCAAAGTCCGGTAGCGCGAATGAGGGCCGAGCCTTCGCGTCCGTGGCGCACGGGATGATCCGCCGGCAGCGCCGCCCATCCGGAGTGCCGCACAGTGACGCGCGTCCCCGTAGGTACGGGCTCAAACAGCACATCCACGCGAGTGCTCTCGCCCGGAGCGAAGTTCACGCCGCGCCATTCAAACTGGAATCTCTGGGGCGGCTGCCAGAGCGTGATGTTCCCGATCGCGAACACCCGAATCCCGGACGGAGCGTCCGCCTCTTCCAGGAACCGTCCGCCCAGCCAAGGCTCGAACCGCACCACCCCAGGCTGCTTCCCCGCGATGCGAAACCTTGGGCCGGTCCGCCACCAAAGGTCGGTCTCCTCGGTGAAGATAGCGAACGCTTTCGCCGGGTCCGTCGCCACCGTGACGCTTACCGTCACGACGTCCGAAGCAGGCGGCGTCATGTTTTTCTCGGAACTTTCCGCCGTGTCGCGGAGCGTTCCACATGCTCGCGGAAGGCCGCTAATTCTCTGACCCAGAAGGATTCCACTTCCCCCAGCCAGCCGCGCAGCTGCTCGAACGGTTCTTTCCGCAACCGATATATCCGTACTCTCGCGTCTTCTTCCACTCCCTGCTCGTGGACCAAGCCGCTGCGACGTAACACTCGCAAGTGGCGGCTGAGGGCGGGAGGGGTCAGCGAAAGTGCCCCGGCAATTTCGCCCGCGCGGCGGGGCTGCTCTTTCAAAAGGTCGATCACGGCCCTGCGATTCGGGTCTGCAAGCGCGGACAGCGTGGCGGTGAGATTGGTCCTTTGCACCCGCTATTCACCCGGAGGATTCCGCATGCGCTGGGTGAACCACCACAGATGGCCCTCGACATCGAGCGCGCCGTAGCTGCGGTCAGCCCAATGGTCGGGGCCGTAATCGTGCACGGTGGGTTCTTCGATCACTTTCGCCCCGGCCGCGCGAGCGACCGCGCAATGCTGGTCCACGCTGTCGACGAACAGCATCAGAGACTGCGTATTCGCGCCGCCGATGGACCGTGGGCTCGCGCCGCGCGGGAAGTTCGGGTGGGTGGCCCTCACGCCGCTCTGAGCCACCATCACCAGCGCCTCCCCGTAGACCAGTTCGCTGTGCACAACCTGACCGCCGTCGCCTTCAATTTTCAGGCGAACCTCGAAGCCGAAGGCGCGGCACAGCCAGTCGATCGCTCCGGCAGCGTCGTCATAGTAAATCGAAGTCGATAATCGGGGCCATCCTTTGGGAGTAGCTTTCATATCCAATATTTAACCCAAACAGATACTATTGTCAATATGCGAAACAGATCCCAATGTTCATTTCACCGTAATCGTCACCGGCCGCGTCGCTCTCCCGCCGTTCCTGCCCTCGGCGCTTAGCGTGTAAGTAATGGTCTTTGCCGGCGCGACATTGAAGCAGAAGCTCACCGCCGGATGCACCGCTTCTACCGGAGGATCCAGTTCAACCGACTTGGCGTTGAGGACGCCATAGCAGAGCAGCGCCTTGCTTCCTCGTCGAATCTGGCCGGGGCTAGCATAGAAGTTTAAAATCTTTAGTGAATCGGAGCCGTAAAGCTCCAGAAACCTGCGATTGTTCTCGGCCTGCTTGGCTTTGTCGATCTGCTCCAGACGTTGGTTCTCGAGCGACCGCGAATAGAGCGTCCAACCTGCATAGGCGAGCGCCATCAGCACCGGCACTAAACCAACGACCAGTAGCATCCGAACGTTGCTGCCTGATTTCATGATTCAGTGGACCTTCGCTGCCCGTATAATAACCGACGGGGGGTACGGTTATGAAGCGCTTCTTTGTTGTGGTTGCTCTGGGATTAGTTCTGCTCACGCTTGGCACGGAGTCGAAACATGCGCGGGCATCGGCGCAATCGAAAGCGGCCGCTGCCAATAAGGAACCGCACAAGGGCGTCACCATCGAGCAGGTGCTGCGCTGGGAGACCGAGCTTTCCAACTGGGGCCGCTGGGGCCAGGACGACGAACGCGGCGCCCTCAATCTGGTTACGCCGCAGAAGGAAGTGCAAGCCTCCCGCCTGGTGAAGGACGGAGTGACGGTGTCGCTGGCACACTTTGCAAGCCTCGAAAAAGCCGAGGACAACTTCAATTTCGGCGAGACCAAGCACGAGATGTTCCGGGTGGATCCTAAGACCCACATACCGCCTTTCGCGCTCGACAGCATCAGCTTTGGGATTCACGACGGCACGAATTCGCACATGGATGCGCTGTGCCACTACCGTTTGGAAAAAGACGGGAAGTTTGTGGTGTTCAACGGCCATCCGCAGGAGCTGGATGAGAAGGGCTGCAAGGCTGACGGCATCGATCGCATGGGACCCGGCATTTTCACGCGCGGAATTCTGGTGGACATCCCGCTCATGAAGGGCGTCGAGTATCTGGAGCCGGGCACGCCGATTTATCCGTCCGATCTCGAGGCGTGGGAGAAGTACGCGCACGTGAGGATCGGGAGCGGCGACGCGGTGCTGGTCCGAACCGGCCGTTGGGCACGGCGCGCGAAGCTGGGCCCCTGGAATGTGGGCCGCGAAGCTGCCGGTCTGGATGCCAGCACCATGCCGTGGCTGAAGCAGCGCGATATCGCGTTGCTCGGCGGCGACGGAGTTAATGATGTCCAGCCTTCCGGCGTGCAAGGCGCCGGCGAGGCTGCGGGACGGCCGGTCCACACCCTTACCATCGCGGTGATGGGAGTGCCTCTGGTCGACAACGCGTATCTGGAAGATGTGGCCCGAGAAGCGGCCAGCCGCAAGCGCTGGGAGTTTCTGACCACGGTCCAGTTCACCAGGATCCCGGGCGGTACTGCGACTCCGTTCAACGCGCTCGCAACATTCTGAATCTTAACGTTTAGTTAAATCCAATACATCTCGCGGTTCCAGCGAAACTGATGGAGCACGCCGGGGCTCTTAATAGTGGGACGCGCTAACGGCCACTGGGGCGGTTGGTATACGGTCCGGGGGACGGCCGTCCGATATTCCTGAAGGAGGAACTATGTTTCGAAAGATCTGGATGACGTCCGCGCTCGGCTGCCTCATCGCCATGGGCGCCAGCGCCGCGGAAGTGATCGTCAACATTGCGCCGCCGGCCCCGATCGTGGAGCGGCGCGTGGCTGCTCCCGGCCCGGGTTATGTGTGGATTGCCGGTTATCATCGCTGGGATGGCAGGGCCTATGTTTGGGTTCCTGGCGAATGGCGGATGCCGCCTCACCCGCATGCTCATTGGGTGGCGCACCGCTGGGTGCATCGGCACGGCGGCTACGTTCTGGTGGAAGGTCACTGGAGATAGTTCGCGGTTGGCAAGAGTTTGGCGCCGGGGGTGGTCGAGCCTGGCGCCATAACCTTTTTTAGAACGGGGATCTGGCGGCGGGAGCCCGAACTACCGATAAGTAATCGGGAGTTCTTGTCGCCGTGGATACGCAAGTGGATGCTGGGCTGCACTCGAACCTGGTCTACCTGGGTGCCTGGAGTTCGTTTTCGCGCCGCTGCCGTAACGGGTACGTGTCGGAAGGGGACGGCATTCTTCTGGCAACCGGCGGGCTCTCCTGGCCGGGCCTCAATCTTGCGATGCTTACCTCTCCGGCGGCGAGCATAGACGATCTGCGTACGCGCCTCGACTTCGCGGCGCGGTACTACTCGGAGCGCAATCGTATGTGGCTGGCGGTGCTCTACGAACCTTGGATCGGCCAAGCCAATCCAGACCAATTGACCGCCTGGGGGCTGCAGTACACCGAGGACGCGGTGGGCATGATGGCGGAGCGATTGCTGCCTCCCACGCATCCATTGCCTAAGCTCGAATTCATGGAGGCGCGCGACGAGGCGGCGCGTCTCGCTTTCGCCGACATCAACGCGGACGCCTACGGAATACCGGATGAGTGGATTCGCGAAACCGTCGATTCCGGACCGCACTGGCTTCCTCCGGCACAGATCTTCTTGGGTTGCATTGGCGGCGACGCCGTGACAGCGGCGATGATCCAGCCTTATGAGGACTCGCTATTCCTGGGCTGGGTGGCAACCCGGCGGGCGTTCCAACGCAGAGGGCTGGCGGAAGCCGTGGTGCGTCATGCCGTTGCACAAGCCCAGAAACGATCCGGGAAAAAGAGAATCGTGCTGCATGCGACGCCTCTGGCAGTGGATTTGTACCGTCGGATGGGGTTTCAAGCGGTCGCGCGTTTCGGCTTGTACGTCGGCGGGCTTCCAGTGGCGTCCAGCTTAGCCCTTTCCGCTTGAACCTTCAGGCGAACAAACCAGAAACCTGCTGCGGAATTGCATCGTGGGCGGCTTTGTCATCCCATCCGAGTTCGGCCCGAACCACATCGAAGAACGCGCTGCGCATCACATCCTGTCCCTGTAGCCGGCTGGCCAGGATATCGGCGCTCACTAGACCCCGGCTGGCCGTGACGTAGCCGGATCCATGAATCAGATCGTAGTTTCCCCATCGGCTACGGTACAGCCCCTGCCGGTTCCAGCACACCGCGGTGTCGATCGCTTCATTTACTCCGCAAAGATCGAAAAGAGCGCCGTACATTTTCGCGATATCGCAGCACACGCGCGCAAAGTGCGAGATGTCGGGGCCGTGCCACGCCGACCGGACGGGCGGCGGCAGCAAGCCGAACAGATTGGATATGCCGAGCCGCGTGGGCCCCTTGAATTTTGCGAAACTGATCATCGGGCAACCCCGGTAATCGAGCAGGACTTGCGGCACGAATCCCGCGATTTCCGCATGCCGGAGCGCGATCCGTCTTTCTTCGAGAACCCGATTTACTTGCTGCTCGGGCGCACATTCGGCATCCCAGAATGCCTCGGTAATGTTCACGTATTGGGCGCGATGACGAGCCAGGACATCCGCGAGACCCGTGCGGCGCAGGTATTCGCTTTCCTGCCCGCGAATCCAGGCTCGATTCTCGCGCGCTTGGGTTTCCCAATCGAATTTAGCGTCTCCCAGATTGCGGCTGGAGGTGTGGCCTTCGAGAATTATTGCCTTCGCGGGAAGCGCGGCGAGCAGGAGATCGAGCGCAGCCGGATCGGTGTAAGTACCAGTCGCGTAGCCGTGCCACGTCACCTTGACGAGCACTCGCTCGGGCTTCTTTTCGGGTAGCACGCGAGCCAGCAGATCCGCCATCGCGCGCTGGTCCGGAATAGATGCGATGATCCCGGCGCCCACATTCCAGGAGCGTGGCGACGGAGCAGCTTCGCTCTTCGCCGACGCAACCCGCACTGTCTCACGCGCGCGTTTCTCACGCCACAATCGCAGAATGCGCTGCGCGATCCAGGCCGTCATCGCAGGATGTCCGCCCGGCGGCCCGGCCATTCGCCAGCCAGCCGCGCCGGGAACGGCCCGCTGGAAATTTTCCAGAATTGTTTCTGCGTACTGCGGATGCTCGGTGCGCCACTGCGCTTGCGGCAGCACGATCCACTGGAGCTGGGACGGCGCACACTTCTCCAACGTCGCGAGCAGGAATGGCTGAACGTGACGCATGAACCCGGTTTCGGCGGCGGCCAAGCCGAGCCGCTCCCAGATCAGACGCATCAAACGATAGCTTTGGGCCCGCGCGGAGGCGTCGCCGTGGCCGCTCGCGGCAAGGATCAGGCCGGCGCGTTGCGGAGGGGTTGCTCCCAACGCCTCGGATACTTGACCGGCAAAGCAATCCACCAGCAGCGAGTCTCCCGGATCAACATCGTCATGGTGGATCGTGATATCGGGATGCCGCCGCCGGGCTTCCGCGAGAGCCTGGCCGATGCGCTCGCGATCGAGAATGTTCAAATCCAGGGAGACGGGCAGCACGAAAGCTTCTCTTGCGCCTTCGACTCCATCGGCGATGGATTCATCCATCGACGCCAGCAGCAGTTCCGGCTGGAAACCCAGAATGGGAGCCAGCGACGCGGCCACGTCGCGCAACTGGATCTCGGCCAGTTGCCAAGATGGATGGTGCGGCTCTAAATCGGTTACGACGATGAACGCCGATGTCGCCTTCTCGGGCGATGCCGCGGCTCTAACGCTGGCCATCCGCCTACTGCAACTTTCCGCCGATCCGTCCGTGCTTCACCATGCTGGCCAGCACATCCACCATCGCGCGCACCGCCACTAGCGCGGTGATGTCCGAAATGTCGTAGGGCGGCGAGACCTCCACAGCCTCCATCGCGGCGATGCCTTCTTTGGCCACGCCCTTGAGGATCGCGAGAGCTTCGCGGGGTAGAAAGCCGCCTGGCTCCGGCCAACCCGTGCCCGGCACGAATCCCGCATCGACGGAATCCACATCGAAGGAAAGATACACCGCGCTCGCGCCTTTCCAGGCCACTTCCAGCGCGATTTCCACGGTCTTGTCGATACCCAGGCGCTCGATGTCCTGGATGGTAAGGACGGTGGACCCGCGCTCCCGCCCCTTCTTCACGCCCGGCCGCGGCACCTGCCAGCCACCGATTCCCACTTGCACCAGGTTCGTGGGCGGGCAGTTCGGGATGTTGGTGGCATGGAACCAGGGACAGGTGTGCATGATCTCGTCCATGTCTTTTTCTTGCGTGTCGATATGCCGGTCCAGATGAATGATGCCCACGTTCCCTTCCACGCATTGCGCCACGCCGCGCGCGCACGGATAGCCGATGGAATGGTCGCCGCCCATGATCATCGGCAGCGTTCCGGACGACAGCACGTGCGCCACGGCTTTGGTGATCTGATCGTGGCTTTTGGTGATGTTGGCCGGGCAAAACACATCGCCCACGTCGCACATCTTGAGCGACTCGCGCAGGTCCACGCCCAGCTCGAAATTGTAGGTGGTGTAGAGCGACGAAATCCGGCGGATGCCTTGGGGTCCGAAACGGGTTCCGGCCCGGTAGGTTGTTCCGATATCAAATGGCGCTCCCAGAAACGCGACATCGTACTCGCCCACCTTGCGGACGTCTTCGAGAAACGGAGTCTTGAGAAAGGTGTTAATGCCGGACCAGTGCGGCAGCTCTCCGCGCTGGAAACAACTGACCTCGGTCTTGTCCTCAATGGAATCGACGCATTCGAGACCGAATTCCTTGCCGCGCCGAACCTCCGCTTGCCATTGGCGGGAAGGAATCCGGCCTTCTTCGCGCAGCGCTTTCATCCCTTCCAGTTCGGGCAGCGACAGTTCTCTTTTATGTTCCCGATAATTCGGGGCGTGGTTTTTATAAAACGACATAGGTTCAGGCTTCCGCGCCGGGGGCTTCGTCGCTCTCCATCCCGTTCGGGTAGGTGCTCTGTTCCACTCGGCTGATCAACGCGGCAATCTTCTGCTCGTCGATTGTATCAGGGACCGGAAGGTCGAGAACCACCTCTGCGCCATCGTCCGAGGAATGCGGACGCCCGAGAGCGATGACGCGCGTCGCGAGGGTCACGGCTTCGCGCGGGTTGTGCGTCACGAACAGAATGGTGGTGCCGGTTTCGCGCCACAGCGCGCGGATCAGGCGCTGCATCCCGAGACGCGTGCCGGGATCGAGAGCGCTGAACGCTTCGTCCATCAGCAGGATCTTGGGACGCATGCTGAGGGCTTGCGCGATGGCCACGCGCTGCTGCATGCCGCCCGAGAGCTGGTGCGGATACTTCGCGCCGTCGGATTCGCGCAAGCCCATGCGCTGAAGGTAACTGTACGCCTCGGCCCGGAATTCCCTGCGCCGCGCCCGCCGCGACGGCGACAGCCCGCCCAGAAAGCCGATCTCGGTCACTTCCAGGCCGAAGGTGATGTTCTCGATCACCGTGCGGTCGGGAAACAGCGAGTATTTCTGCGGCACGTAGCCGCAGCGCCGATCCGGCTGCGTGCGCGCGCTGCCTTCCACCAGGATGCGCCCGCTAAAGGGCATCTCCTCGGCCAGCACCAGCCGCAGAAGCGTCGACTTTCCGCAGCCCGTCTGACCGACGATCGAGACAAATTCGCCCTGGCGGATGTCGAGGTTCACTCCGCTCAGTATATTCTTGACGGATTCGCCCTCGCCGTACCGGACCGAGACATCCTGGATGCGGATCATCGCGGCGTCGTTTGAGTCCGCGGGTTCTTCCACAGCCGTCGAAATCCGAGTGGAAGCCATCGCGCTCAAGCTTCCTGAAACCACGGATGCAGTTTGCGGTTCATCAATCGCATTCCGGCATCCACCAGGAAGAGCAACAGCGCTACCCACAGCACATAGGGAATGATGGTATCCATTCCCATGTGACGCCGCAGCAGCGCGATGCGGTAAGCCAATCCGTCGGTAGATGCGATCATCTCGCCGGCGAACAGGAACAGCATCACCGCTTTCAGGTTCAGCCGAATGCTATTCAGCACGCGCGGCAGGATCTGTTTCAATACGATGCGATAGGTTACGGAAAAATCGCCCGCGCCCAAAGTAAATCCCTTTACGATTTGTTCGCGCGGCACGCCGCGGGTTAAATGGAAAGCGTCCAGAATAATGGTGGGCGCTACCCCGATCACGATAAGCATCACCTTGGCCAGTTCATCGATCCCGAACGCGATGAATAGAATCGGCAGCAAGGAAAGTGCGACGATCTTGTCAAAGAAGAGTACGAAGCGCAGGAAGAACGTTCCCACGTAGGGCAGCATTCCCATATGCAGGCCGAGCAAGACCGCGGGAACCAGCAGCGCCAGGCTGATGAAGAAGCGGCGTCCGGTGGCTTTGGTGTCCTTCCACAGCATGCTGTTCGAAAGTTTGGCAGTGAAGGACTGCTGATCCGCGCCGGCCGCAACCTCTTCGTCTTCGGCCGGCTTGAGCGCCGCGGTGGCGAAAGCGCGCCCCATTTGCTGGAGCGTGGGCATCACGCGATCGTCAGGATTCTCGCGATGCCGGTTGCTCGACACCCAGAAATAGCTGATGATGCCCGCGGCGAACAAGAACCACGAGAGCGTCCAGACGGCCGCCCGGCTGGGCTGCGCGTGGATCTGGAGAAAGCTCACAATTGCCCGCCCGCGGCCATTTGCATATAAGTGGAGTCGAATCGCAAACGAACGCGATCCTTCTTGCCTTCGACGGAAGCGTCGGGAAACCGCACCGCCACATCGTCGGGAGAACCGATCTTGTCGCCCAGCAGGCCGTGGGTGAAACAGAACTGGCGCACCAGTTCCATGGTCTTCTTGAGCTGAGGCGAGGTGGCCATTTCGAGCGCCGCCCGCGGCGCGAAAAACATGTGCGTGGTGGAGAGCTGCTCCTTATAAGACGCCAGCGTGTCCTCGGATGCCTCGCCGATCGCCGCCAGGATCTTGTCGCCTTCCGGACCGGGCTTCGACATCAGCGCAGTCAATTCGTACCAAGCTCCTGCCACGGCTTTGGCGAATCGCTTCCCCGAGCCGTCCGGGCGATCCAGGACATCGGTGCGGATCACCAGCAGATCCAGGATCTCTCCCGGGATTTTCGAGGAATCGAACGCGCTCGTAATGCCCTTGCCTTTGAGAATCTGAGAGACCATGGGCTTCCAGGTGACCACCACATCTTGCGAGGAATCGCTCAGGAACGCGCCGGCAATATCCGAATCCGACGTATTGACGTATTTCACGCGCTTCAATTCGCCGTTTAGATTGTTCAAGGTCATGCCGCGCTCGAACAAATACTGCGAAACAGTTTTCTGGACCAGCAGCACGCGCTTGCCGGGGATCTGGCCGAGCGTCAAGTTGTGGCGGACCAGAACTGCGTCGTTGCCGTTCGAATAGTCGCCCACGATGATCGCCGTGGTGTCCACGCCGGCTGCAGCGGGCATGTCCAGCGCCTCCATATTTGTCATAGTGCAGGCGTCGATATTCTTCGCTACGAACGCATCCAGCGACGGCGCATAGTCAAACCGCTGTACCTTGATGGCGACGCCGTACTTGTCGGCCCACTTTTTGAGCATCCCGGAGCGATACATGTATTGATACGGGTTCCAGCCGACGTAAACGGACCATCCGATGGTAAACGTTGGAGGAGGAGCGACAGCGCCGGGGAGTGAGCCCGCCAGTGAAAACAGAAACGCGAGAGCTAAAAGGAATCTAGGCATGTCAACCGTCCGCGCAGCAGGGCACAGGGCTGGCGACATGGCCGATTGAGTCCCTCATTATATCGCAAGCATCCGGCTTCCGAACGCTACTGCAATCGGCGGTCAAATCAGGTAGTTTAGTAATTGGCAGGGTGAGGTGCGAGAGTGGTTGAATCGGGCGGTCTCGAAAACCGTTGAACCTTTACGGGTTCCGTGGGTTCGAATCCCACCCTCACCGCCAGAATAAAATCAACAGTTTGGCAGGTAATCATCAGAAGGCCGACCCGTCTTATGCATCCGAAGAAAACATCCACTCCCCTGCAGTCGCTCCTAAATATGTCACCGCATGAACGACTCGAATCGATTTGAAGTCAGTGCATCGTGGATGGGTCCCGGCGTCCCATCGGACCAAGTGCCGGCCAAAACCATGAAGATGGTCACCCGTTCTTCCGGATCGTTCCCCGCTATTACCGGCGAGCCAGGCAGATTCGCTCCCCAGCTTTTCACCGCATCACCCGAAACGAAAAACATGACATGGGGATGCCAGTTCATGCCGTCGTCGCTCAGATACTGCTGCTTCGCCATCATGTAGCACATCGCTCCGGGAGCCAGCGCGGGTAGTTCCTGCTTTTCCAATGCGGACGTAGTAGCCGCGAGGATCTGTGCTTTCGATTTTCCCGCCAGCACAAGTTTGGTTTTCTTCAGAAAGATGGGCAGAAACGTCCTTGAGGCTGCCGGATTGAAGCAATTCGGGGCGCGGACCTTAGGGTTCCAGAATTCCGGGTCATCGGTCGGCTTCGCCCAGGATCGCTCGACGATGCAGACGAAGCCATTCGAGCCCTTTACGGCAGTTGCGTAGCCATCCCGTCGCAGCACCATCACTTCGGCTGCATCCGAAATCGATGCCGGAGCGGAACTCCGGGCCAGCGCGATCTCAGCCTTCTCGTCCGGAATCAAATACTGGTCGAGAGGAGCCATGACCGGATAGGGAGCCTTCGCAGCTTGCGCTCGTGCATAGGCCGGCCAGAGGAAAAGAATCGGAATAACGAATGCTAACGCTGTGATCCTGATAATGTTCTTCCGCATTTGATTCTCCGATGGTATCCGATTCGTCCTGACAAATGCGCTTGCCTCGGAAACCCACCGCGGGCGTTTAGTCGCCAAACCACCGAGTGATCGTCCGGGAACAGCCCTGGTGCACTACTTTGATGGTGTTTCAACAACTTCCGCCGTAGTCTCCACCACTAGGCCGGCCTGAATCTCCGCCGGGCGTCTCAGTCCAGTACCGACGCCACAATCCTCTGAATCATTCCGTCCATGGCCTTGGCGCCCTCGTGCCAATGCCACACCAGAACAACGTCGTGCTCGGGATCTATCCATATGATATTTCCGCCATTGCCGATGGCCGCGAAGCTGGACGCCGGACCGCTGGGCCACTGCTTCTGCTTCGTGTTCAGCCACCACAAATATCCATAATCCGGACCGTGAGCCGAGGGCGTAGTGGCTTGCTCGATCCACTGGCGCGAGACCAACTGCTTGCCCTCCCAATTCCCCTGGTTGAGAATCAGCAGCCCGAAGCGCGCCAAATCCTGGGAATTGATCCACAATCCGCCGCCCCAGCGCGTGCCGCCGCTCACAGACTCCACCGGCTTCCCATTGATCTCCACGGTCGACTTCGATCCATACCCCTGCCACTTCCATTCGCTGGAAGCGCCGATCTTGTCCATGATGTTTTCCTTCAGCACCTGGGGCAGCCCCATGCCATAGACCCGAGCCAGCGAAAGCGCCAACCGGTTGATGCGCGCATCGTTGTACTCGTAGTAAGTGCCAGGATCGTGGATCTCGCGCGGCTTCATCTGGCCATTGCCAAACTCCTCCACCCCCAGGAAGTTGGCGTTCTTGCCCCACATCACGCCTTCCCATTCGCTTTCCTGCTGAAGGTGATTTTTCCAGGTAATTTTCGCGTTATGCGGCGAGTCGTACCCGCCGTCGTGGATGTAGTTGGCCACCGGGTCATCCACACTGCGGATCAGCCCTTTTGCGAACGCAATCGAAGCGGTAGTTGAGAGGAAGCTCTTGGCCACGCTGTAGACCGGATCGTTGGTCTTCGTGTCGCCGAATTCCGCCACGATGTAGCCGTGCCGCAGGATGATTCCGTTGGTGGCCGCTCGCTGCGTTGGCAGCGCGCCCAGCACTTTACCGAAGACCCGCACCTGGTCTTTCTCATAGTCCCATTTTGAGCCATGCGCTTCCGCCCACTCGACGGCTTCCTTCAGTTTCGCGGCGTCCATGCCAACTTCGGCGGGAGCCTTGTGTTGCCATGTACCGGCGGCGGGAAAATAGCCGCCAGGTCTCGGTTGCGCAGTAAGGCTGGGAACCAGTACGGCTGCCATCAGGGGCAGTATTAGCAATGAACGTCGGTTGAACCGGCTCGGGGTCACGGGCAGCTTCCTCAGGAGGAAGTGTCTCACATTATCGGTTCGCCGAGGAGGGGCAGTGACATACATTCTGGTTACTTCCGTGAATCAGTGTTAGCGCTGCGACCGGCAGCGGCTGCGTTCACCTTCATATAGTTCGCGACCACCGCAGGACCCCATCGCAACTCACTCAGTCGTCTATCACCTGGACATCGATTCGGCTGACACCGCGTCAGCAGACGCGACGAACTGATGATCCGGGATTCAAATCTTATGCCACCCCGACCTGAGGGAAACGACGCAGCGCGTGGACTACCTTTCTTCCCAAACCAAAGGTTTGCCTCGATATGGTAAGGGAATGACAATTGCTTTAGTCCCGACGGCTGGTTCTCTAGAAAACAAATTGGGGGGCATCAATGCGCTTTCTACCACAGTTGTTTATCTTGTCGATTTCATGCCTGGCTGCGTACGGCCAAGCCGGTCAAGCCAAGGAAGATGGCATACCATTGACACGTTCCTTCTCTGGCGTCGAAATGTACAAGACTTGGTGTGCGTCATGCCATGGCGTGCAGGGTAAGGGAGACGGTCCGGCGGCGGCGGCGCTCAAGAAGCCTCCGGTGGACCTTACGCAGCTCGCCAAGAAGAACGGCGGCAAGTTTCCGACGGAGAAAGTCCGAAACTACATTGATGGCACCGATGAGGTGGCCGCGCATGGTTCGCGCGACATGCCGGTATGGGGCAGCTTCTTCCGCCGGCTGGGAGTCGACGACGTTACATACCGTGTGGTCACGCTGGCGAATTACGTCGCAAGCATCCAAGCTAAATAGGAGCAAAGCTCCACACTTGGTGCGGTGAGGATTAGCTCCCTTAAAGCCTGCGACCGTGGTCAGAGAGGTGGCGCTCCAAGTGGATGCGTTGCGAGCACTTAAACTATCTGCGGTCTCGCCCCCCCAGTCTTGGCCGCCCGAGTCGCCGGCCTGCGTGATAACTCGCACCGCCGCAGCTCGGGCCGCGTATGTAGCCCCAATCGGATGCAACGATCGCCTTACGATCAGCTCAGATGCTCGCCGTAGACCCGATGAGTGGTCCGCCTGAATCCGAGAACGCGATTCGACGCGGCGTCAACAACATAGGAAACGGGCCGGCGGGATAGGGATTTTGGTCGTCGACCTGCTGTCCTTCAAGTCATGCAGGCCTGTCACCAGCCAACGAGTGCGACGGTTCCCAGCCCCATCAAGTCGGAACCAGAGGAGATTCCGCACTCCATCTGCTATGGAGTCGGAGTGATGGTCATCGGACCGGATTTCAGCGAGGCGGGCTTCATTCAAACGATTCGCGCACATGCGGTATCGATTCTCGTCAAGAGGCCTTTGCCGAAAGGCAGCCACGTCTCGGTCGAGTTCGGAGCGGTTACGCGCGCGGGCCAAATCGCGTCCTGCCGTCCCAAGGGCGGCAAATACGAAGTCTGGTTCGTCATCCCAAGCAGCGGCGGGCAAGATCTCCGAGCCGGCGAGCGATTTCCAGTCAGCGAGCAAGTTCATCTGTATGCGGCCGGCTACAAATCCGGGCTGGATGCCCTGGTAGTCGATGTCTCGCTACATGGCATGGCGATCGAGACATCCGAGCCGCTGGAAAAAAGCGAAGTCATCACAGTCGAGAGCGTTTCGGAAATCGTTTTCGGCGTCGTTCATTACTCAAACAAACTGGACGGTGGACGTTATCGAGTGGGCATAGAAGTATTTCACGTGGAAGATAAGGAGCACGGCCAGACGTGATGACATGGCCGCAGTTTGCGGTATGGCAGGCAATCTGTTAGATTCTTCTCTCCGAACCGTTTACACGGTTGGTTAACCTTTGGCTTGCTGGCAATTGATCGGTCGCACGGCGTGTCCGTCCAGCAGCAAATGATAGTCGCGAAAATGCGGCCCGCTCATGTGCCAGTTCAACCTTCATATCTGCGCCAATAACTTCTAAACGTCACAAATCGAAAATATGCCGAACTCTTGGTAAATCACATTCCCAGGATCTGGATTTTTTCACTACCACTTTCCGGCCCCGCCTCCCGGCCAGTACCTCGATCGGGTTATGCGCGCATTCCAAATCCAGGGGATTCGGCTGTTCGTCGGCGTGCGCTACGTTGAAATATCGGGCCCCAGGCGAGCTGCTCTAACGGGCAGACGTACTAGAATTAGGAGGTTGATACGGCAGTTTCCTTTTTTTGGCCGTTGAACCGCCAGAAGCAATGGGAATCAGAATCGGCATCGCGGATTAGACCATGGGCGTCGCACCGCTTGAAACGAGGAGATTTCGTTGGTGACACGGCTGAGGGGACTCAAACAGTCCGCGAGGACATGGATTCTCCTCATCTCCACAATGGCCGCCGGCAGTACGCCGTTGTGTGCCCAGCTTTATACCGGCTCGCTGACTGGAACGGTGTTCGATCCTTCCAACCAGCCGGTGAGCGGCGCGACGGTGGTGTTGATCGATCCGAACCAAAGCGCTCGCGCCAGCGTGGTAACCGGGATTCTAGGCCGGTTTCTATTCCGATCGCTGGCGCCCGGCAACTACTCCATCCGAGTGGAAGCAGCAGGTTTCCAGACCATGAATATCCGGGACATTGTTATTGAGGTGAACGGGAGCCTGTCCGCGGACGCCAAGCTTCAGATCTCGCAGAGGAAGGACAGCGTGGCGGTGCAGGCCGACGCGGCGCGCGCCCAAGTGGAGGACGCCACACTCGGGTTAGTGGTGAATCGCCAGTTGATCGACACCTTGCCGCTGGTGGATCGAAATGTGTTTGATCTCGCGTTCCTCGCGCCCGGGATTTCGCAGGCGCCCGGGACGACCTACGGCAACGGCGTCTCAACGCCCGGTTTCGTCACGAATTTGGTGTCCGACGGCAGCCGTAACGCCCAGGGCGACCTGCTGCTCGACGGCGTCAGCGTCACCAACAGCGATAACAACCCCGGCGTTCAAAAGGCTCTGTACGTTCCGCCGGTGGACGCGGTCGAAGAGTTCAAAATACAGCAGACCAATTTCAGCGCGGAGTTCGGTAACAGCGGAGGCACGATCGTGAACGTAATTACGCGATCGGGCACCAATCAACATCACGGCGAGCTGTATGAGTTCCTGCGAAATAACGACATGAACGCGAACACGTTCTTCGCGAACGCCGCGGGCCTCGCGCAGGCGCATCTCACCCGCAATGATTTCGGCGGGACCATCGGCGGACCGATCCTGAAGAACAAGACCTTCTTCTTTTTCGACGTCAACGGGATACGCGCGCTGACCGGTCAGATTTCCTCGCTGGCCGGAGTTCCGGACGTGGCGGAGCGCTCCGGCAATTTCGGCGAGCTGTGCGGGCGCGCCGGCGGCGCGTTCAACACGGCAGGCATCTGTTCCAACCCAGCGGGCCAGATCTACGATCCTTATACCGGCCAGCCGAACGCACAGAATAACGCCATCAACCGGGCGCCGATTCCGTTCGACAACCTGGCCACTTACATTAGCCCCGGCAACCCGAATATTCCTTTCGGTCTCGGCAATCTGTCGCCCACGCCCGGCAACCTGATCGATCCGGTGGGCGCCAAACTGATTCAAGCCTTTCCGCTTCCCAATTTGAACGTGGGA
The DNA here is from genome assembly GCA_963786745.1 of Terriglobia bacterium. Classification (GTDB taxonomy): domain Bacteria; phylum Acidobacteriota; class Terriglobia; order Bryobacterales; family Bryobacteraceae; genus Palsa-89. The sequence goes on from CAWBAE010000004.1 coordinate 132,867, forward strand.
ACCGCCGCCTACGATCCGTATCACAATTGGGTGGCCACTGGGACCAGCCCGCTCAACCAGCAGTCCTTCGACATCAAACTGGATCAGCACTTCAGCGACAAGGACTTCTTGAGCGTCCGGTTTTCGCACGAATGGGATTCCGGACAGAACGCGAATTTCTTCGGAAGCGTTTACGACACCAACACGCAAGGGCCCACCAAGCATTCCGTTCTGGACGGCGACGTGAACTACGTGCATACCTTCAGCGCCACAACTTTGGTGAATGTCTCGCTGGGATATGGGCACAACTGGTATCCCACCGATGGCGTGGCCGCTTCCTTTGGCGGCTTCGATCCCGTGAAGGTCCTGGGGATGCCGTCGTATATCGACACCTCCGGCTTCCTGACGCCACCGTCCATTTGGCTTTTCAGCGCCTACGGCTGCAACGGTTTCAACGGGTGTCTCGGCGGGCAATTCTATTCGATCCTGAAGTTCGCCAGCGAGACCGGGCACCTGGTGGGATCCGTGGATCATATTTTAGGAAGACACGAGATCAAAATCGGCGGGGAGCTTCGCCGTCACCGGATCAACTTCTTGCAAGCCGGCGCACCTAATGGACTCTTCGCCTTCACCAGCAGCGGAACCGCGTCCGGCACGTTCGGCGTGGGGGGCGATGCGCTGGCCGCCCTCATGATCGGCTACGTCGACAACGGCTTCAGCGAATACGAGATTCCGCCGTCCACCGCGACGCAGAATTATCAGATCGGTGGATTCATTCAGGACAACTGGCGCATCTCTCCGAAACTGACCCTGAACCTCGGGCTCCGCTACGACGTCGAGAGGCCCCGAACCGAACGCTACAACCAGATGAGTTATTTCGATCCCGCCGCGGCGTCGCCCATCACTGTCCCCGGGCTGGATTTGCATGGCGCGGTCGAGTACGTGGGCGTGGGTGGTAATCCCAGAACGGAGTTCAACACCTACTGGGGGGACATCGGGCCGAGATTTGGTTTCGCTTACAACATCCTGAAGAACACGACGCTTCGCGGGGGTTATGGGATCTATTACGATCCCTCCGATCTCGGCGTCGTGGGCAATGCCGTAAGCGGCGGATTCCTGGGCTATGACTCGGTCACAACCGGAGTAAGCAATGTGCCGGCGGAGCCCTGGCTTCCCCTCGAATTTCTCCGGAACCCATTCCCCTTCGGGATCCGGACCGCCACAGGAAGCAGCCAGGGACCATCCACGCTGCTGGGCCAGGCGATCACTGACATCCCGGTTCGCAGCTTGAATCAGACGCCCCAGGAGCAGACCTGGAGTTTCGACATTCAGCATCAGCTTCCCTGGTCGATCCTGGTGGACGCAGGCTACGTGGGAAGAAAAGGAACGCATCTTTACGCGATGGGATTCGGAAATCAGCTGGACGCGCTTCCGCCCAGCGTGGCGGCTGCGTTTCAGCGCTAATCCCTCTTATTATCTGGATCAGGTTCCCAATCCTTTCTACAGCGTGATTCAAGGCAGCGCCGATCTTTCCGGCCTAACCATCCCGCGCTGGAAATTGTACGTGCCCTATCCGCAATACAGCAACGGCGCCGGCGCTGGAATCAGCAGCAGCTTCGTTCCGTGGGCGAACTCCATCTACAACGCGGTCCAATTTCGAATCGAGAAGCGTTTCTCGCAAGGTTTGCAATTTCTGTTCACCTATGTCTTTCAAAAGAGCCTGGACGATTCCTCGCTGGGTTCGAGCGGCTACTCGTTCCTGGTGGGCGGCCTGGCTACAGCCGAATCGAATGCGCGCGACCCGAACAATCTTAGACTAGACCGCTCGCTTTCGGCGTTCAGCATTCCTCAAATCGCGCAGCTCAGCTTCGTGTACCAATTGCCGTTCGGGCATCACCGGCAATACGGCGCCAACGTCAACAACTGGCTAGACGCGGCGTTCGGAGGATGGCAGATCAACGGCATCTATCGCGTTGACGATGGGCTTCCCATCCAGCTGGATTTATGCGGCGGATGCAGCGTCAATCTGCCGACGTACGGAAATCAATTTCCGGACTTGCTGGCGCCTCTCAATGTGGCGGGTACCGGCAACTTGAACCAGTATTTCTCAAACCCTCAAGTTGCCGTGAAACCGGCGCCGTATACCGACGGCGACGCACCGCGCGTTTTGCCGAATGCCCGCATGCCCGGCACCGACAATCTGACCGCATCGCTATTCAAGGAGATCCCGTTGGGCTTCCGCGAAGGCGCCAGGTTGGACATTCGCCTGGAGGCCTTCAATGTTTTTAACCGGGTTCAATTCGCGGCTCCCGATACGAACGTCGGCGACCCAACCTTCGGCCAGATCATCTCGCAAGCCAATCTGCCGCGGCAGGTGCAAGTCGCGCTGAAACTTTACTTTTGAGAATTGGCCGAATGTTTTGGACTCCATCTCGCACGGCCGTGTTGCTGAATCTCGCGATCGCCGTGGCGTGCTCGCTGATGCTGGCCGGATGCCGTGCCGGGAAGCCAGCTCCACCGTCCATTGAGTTCAGCCGGATCCCGTCGGGCGGCGAAGGAAGTCCGGACAAGCTCGAGCCCATTGAAGGCCGCGTTCGGAACGCGCGGCCGGGCGAGCGGATCGTGCTGTTCGCCCTGAGCGGAGTCTGGTGGGTGCAGCCCTTCGCCACCGAACCCTTCACCGCCATTCAGCCGGACGCCAAGTGGACCAATTCCACCCATCCTGGATCCGCCTATGCCGCGGTGCTGGTTGAATCCCGCTATCGTCCGCCGCTCACCCTGAGTACTTTGCCGGAGAAGGGCGGTCCGGTTCTGGCCGTCGCGACCATTGAAGGAACTGAGTCGAGTTCCCCGGGCCGCACGCTGCAGTTCAGCGGCTACCAGTGGCAAGTTCGGGAGACTGCGAGCGATCACGGCGGTTCGATGAATTATTTTGACCCTTCCAACGTGTGGACGGATGAAAGCGGATTTCTTCATCTTCGTATCGGCCGCCAGGGGAATCATTGGACCAGCGCGGAAGTCGCGCTGTCGAGGAGCCTGGGTTACGGATCCTATCGATTTGTCACGCGCGACGTGTCTCATCTCGAGCCCGGCGCGGTATTCGCGATGTTCACCTGGGATGATTGGGGTCCGCCGCGCGAAATGGATATTGAAATCAGCCGCTGGGGAGAGCCGGAAGACAAGAACGCGCAATATGTGATCCAGCCTTACGTCGTGCCCGCGAACACGGTGCGATTTAACGCTCCTCCCGGAACGCTCACGAATTGGATCAATTGGCAGCCCGGACGCGCGTACTTCCGCACCGCGCGCGGTGTTTCCTCCGATCCGGCGGCGGATCTGGTTTCGGAGCATCTGTTCACGTCCGGTGTTCCCTCTCCCGGAGATGAAAGGATCCGGCTGAATCTTTACGTCTATGGCAACAAACGGTATCCGCTCCAGCATGAAACCGAGGTAATCATTGAGAAGTTCGAATTTCTGCCGTAGGGCTTACGCTCCCGCCGTCTTCATGCCGCGGCGTGTGCTGCGGGCCTGCATCGCCGGTCTGGCAGGACTCCTCGCCATCGGCACGGCCTATGGTATCGACCCCGATCGCGCCATGTCTCAATACGTTCGTGAACGTTGGGGCGCCGAGCAGGGGTTTCCCAAAGGACCGGTTTATGCGATCAGTCAAACTCCCGACGGATACCTGTGGATCGGAACGGACGCCGGGCTGATTCGCTTCGATGGATGGAACTTCCGTTCAATTAAGGACGATACCGGATCGTTTACAATCACCAGCGTCCTTGGTTTAACCACCGACAACGATGGCTGCCTGTGGCTGCGTTTGCAGGATCTGACCATCCTGCGCTACCGCAACGGCCGATTCGAACACCCTTCCGAAGATGCGGATTCTTATATGAACATCTCGGCCATGAGCCGGGGAAGCGCCGGAAAGGTCCTGATTTCGAGAATGGAAGAGGGGGCTCTCACGTTCGACCACAACCGTTTTCAAATGCTGGCGTCGGCCGGCGATTTGCCGCGCTCTCCTGTGATTTCGCTGGCGCAAACGCCTGATGGCGATGTCTGGATGGGAACGCGTGACGCGGGCCTCTTTCATTTCGCCGGCGGTAAGAGTTGGTCCATCAAGAAAGGCCTGCCGGACTTCAAAGTCAATTGCTTCCTTCCCGCCGGTGATCGGGACTTGTGGATCGGCACCGACAACGGGATCGTTCGATGGAATGGCAGCGAGGTCACATCCGTCGGAATCCCGGCTTCGCGCGACCGCTTTCAAGCTTTGGTTATGACCAAGGATCGGGATGGGAACGTATGGGTGGGCACAGACTCGCGCGGCGTTCTGAGGTTCAACGATCACGGCCTGGCTTCGCTCCAGGGCAGCGACGGCGTCTTGCACGGCGCCATAACCGCTCTATTTGAGGACCGCGAGGGCAACCTCTGGATCGGCGGAGCCAACGGCATCGAGCGTCTCCGCGACAGCGCGTTTGTAACGTATTCGGATCCGGAAGGCCTGCCCACCGACGGCAGCAATCCCGTGTATGCCGACACCGCTGGCCGCTGGTGGTTCCCTCCCGCCGCCGGAGGGCTTTGGTGGGTGAAAGACGGCGAACATGGGCGCATAACGAATGATGGGTTGGACCGGGACGTAGTCTACTCGATCGACGGCAAGAAGGAAGAGCTGTGGGTCGGCAGGCAGCGCGGGGGGCTGACCCAGCTCTGGCATGAGAACGATTCGTTCCTGGCTAAAACGTATACACACGCGGATGGGCTGGCCCAGGACAGCGTTTATTCCGTGTACGTAGCCCGGGACGGGGCGGTTTGGGCAGGCACATTAAGCGCAGGGGTGAGCAGGCTTCGAGAGGGCGAATTCAGAACCTATACGACCGCCGACGGTCTAGCATCGAACACGGTGGCGTCGATACTCGAAACCAAGGACGGGGCGACGTGGTTCGCTACGCCGAGCGGCTTGAACACGCTCTCGCACGGCGGCTGGCAGACCTTCACGGCCAAGAACGGCTTGCCCTCCGATAACGTGAATTGCCTCCTGGAGGACTCGACCGGAGTACTTTGGGCGGGGACCGCGGCGGGCCTCGCGTTCCGCGGATCTCTCGGATTTCATTCTCCCGAGCAAATGCCGGCTCCCCTCCAAGCCCAAATTCTGGGAATGGCGGAAGACCGCTATGGATGGCTGTGGCTGGCCACATCCAACCAGGTTCTACGGGTCAATCGCGAAAGGCTCATGCGGGGCACGTTGGGCGAGGGCGATGTGCGCGAATACGGGCTGGCCGACGGCCTGCGCGGTGTGGAAGGCGTGAAGCGCCACAGCTCCGTTGTTATGGATTCGGCGGGCCGAGTCTGGTTTTCGTTGAATCGAGGTATTTCGGTGGTGGATCCAGCCCGGCTCACCAGGAACTCGGCTCCCGCCATTGTTCACGTGCAAAGGATCTCGGCGGATGGGAATGAGCTTCCTCTCACAAAGGCGCTGCATATTCCCGGAGGCAACCAGAGAATCACATTCGATTACACCGGCCTCAGCCTATCGATTCCGGATCGGGTGCGCTACCGCTATCTGCTGGAGGGATTCGACCGGGACTGGAGCGGCCCTGTCTCAACGCGGCAAGCGATTTACACCAACCTTCCTCCCGCAACTTATCGCTTCCGCGTAATGGCCAGCAATCCGGATGGCGAGTGGAATAAACAGGAAGCCATCACCGAATTTGAGGTGGATCCTCTGTTTTGGCAGACCTGGTGGTTCCGCTTGGGCGTTGTGCTGGCATGCGCGCTCATGATTCTTAGCCTCTACCGGCTCCGTCTCCACCAGCTCACCAGCGGATTGAACTCCCGCTTCCAGGAGCGGCTGGCTGAGCGAACCCGTATCGCGCAGGAGTTGCACGACACTCTCCTGCAGGGATTTCTCAGCGCTTCCATGCAAGTCCACGTCGCGGCGGACAGCTTGCCGGACGATTCCAAGGTGAAACCCGGGCTGGTTCGGGCGCTCGAGCTGATGCGCCAGGTGATCGATGAAGGCAGGAACGCCGTGCGGGGGCTACGCTCGTCTCAAAGCTCCTCGCTGGACCTGGAACACGCGTTCTCTCGAATTCAGCAGGAGCTTGCGCAAGAACATGGCGCGGAAGAAGTTGAATTCCGCGTTATCGTGGACGGCCAGCAAAGGCCGCTGCACCCCGTTCTGCGAGACGAGGTGTACCGCATAGGCCGGGAGGCGCTGGTGAATGCGTTTCGACACGCGCGCGCGAGAAAGATCGAAATCGAGCTCAAATACTCCGCCGGAAGTTTGCGCGTTTTGGTTCGCGACGACGGCGCAGGCATCGACCCCGATATTCTGCGTTCCGGCCGCGACGGACACTGGGGGCTCTCGGGAATGCGCGAACGGGCGCATCGCATCGGGGCGCGCCTGCACGTCTTCAGCAGCGCGGCGGCCGGCACCGAAGTCGATCTCATGCTCCCCGGCCACCTGGCTTTTCAGACGCAGCCCCGGTCTGGTTCGAGCCAACCGGCATCGAGATGGTTCCGCAAACAATCGACAACTCGCCCCAATCAGAAGGAGTCAGCGACGAAGAATGGTGACTAATGACTGATCCCGCGCAAATCCGCGTACTCACGGTGGACGACCACGCTCTACTTCGTGAAGGTATTGCCACCGTCATCAATAGCCAACCCGACATGGTGCTGGTGTCGCAAGCGTGCAGCGGCACCGAAGCGATTCAGAAATACCGGGAGTATCGGCCGGACGTTACGCTGATGGACTTGCGGCTTCCGGATCTGAGCGGTATCGATGCCCTGATGGCGATCCGCTCGGAATTCGGCGACGCTCGTATCGTTATGCTCACCACCTTCGAAGGCGATGTCGAGATTCAACGCGCCCTCGAAGCCGGAGCCCGCGGTTATCTATTAAAAACCATGCCGCCCGGCGAACTCGCGGAGGCCATCCGCCAGGTTCACGCCGGCAAGAAGCGCGTTCCGGCGGAAATCGCCGCTCAGCTGGCCGAGCACATGAGCGATGAAGATCTGACCGCGCGCGAAATCGAAGTCCTGCGGAAAGTCGTCGAAGGCAATCGGAATCGGGATATCGCCAACCTGCTCTTCATTTCCGAAGAGACCGTCAAGGTCCACCTCAAACACATCATGGACAAGCTCGGAGCGAAAGACCGCACCCAGGCAATCGCCATCGCCTTGCGCCGTGGAATCATCCAATTATGATTTCAGTACTTCCCCAATAGTGGTAGGAAAACATTCCGAACCTAAGGGATTCGCTCTGTGCTTATATTCAATACCCTACAGAAGGGCGTGGGCTTTTGCAGAATAGTACGGGGAGACATCTCCTCCATTTCTTATTTTCCGGATTTCCCGGCGGCTCGGCCGGGGTAGCGCTACTGGCGCTGCGAGGCGCTTTGGGCCTCGCTATCATCGTGCAGGGCGCGCTCTGCGTGCCTGGGCCGAATGGGACACTCGGAGTTTGGTCTTTAAGCGCTGCCTTGGTTTTGGCGGGTGCCTGCCTGGTACTAGGTTTGCTAACTCCGATCGTAGCCGCCGTGATCGGGCTCGGCGCCATCGGAATTGGATTAGAGCTGCTCCCGGCCTGTAATCCGGCGCTGTTCGACTCGAGATTGTCGGTTGCACTGGGCGCCGCCATCCTGGCCGCGATCGCAGTCCTCGGTCCCGGCTCGCTCTCGATCGACGCACGGATGTTCGGCCGCCGCGAAATCATTATTCCGCGGCTCAAGGAATAGTGCAGCCGCCTTATTCGGCCAGCACTCTGTGCACGAACTGGACGGCCATGGATCCCTCACCCACGGCCGAAGCTACGCGCTTTACGCTTTCAGAACGGATATCGCCGACCGCGAACACGCCGGGAAGGCTGGTTTCGAGCAGAAACGGCGGGCGGCGCAAAGGCCATTCAGCCCCAAGATCGGGGCCGGTCTTGATGAACTGCTTGTTGTCCAGCGCTACGCAGTTTTCCAGCCATGCGGTGTTGGGATTGGCGCCCGTCAACACGAACATGTGCCGGACATCGCAGACATTCGCCGTTCCGCTTTTCTTATCCCGCCATCCAACCCGCTCGAGATGCCCGTTGCCTTCGAGCGTCTCGACCTCGGTGAAGGGCCTGAAATTGATTTGCTCGCAAGCTTCAATCCGGGAAATCAAGTACCGGGACATGCTTTCGGCGAGACCCGGTCCGCGGACCAGCAAATGGACGCGCCTGGCCACTCCGGATAGAAACATGGCTGCCTGGCCGGCGGAGTTGCCGCCGCCCACCACCACAACCTCTTCCCCGCTGCATAGTTGGGCTTCCACCGCAGTGGCGCCGTAATAAACGCCCACACCTTCGAACTGAGCCAGATTCGGCACGCACAGTTTGCGATATTGAGCTCCGGCGGCGATGATGATGCTTGTTCCTTGGACCGATGCTCCATCGTCCATCTCTACCCGGTAGGGGGGGCGGCCGCATAACAACGCTCGCGCGGTGCGCGCCACTAGTATATGCGCTCCGAACTTCTCCGCTTGGACGAACGCGCGGCCTGCCAGTTCCTGCCCGGAGATCCCCATCGGAAAACCGAGGTAATTTTCGATACGCGAGCTGGATCCGGCTTGGCCGCCTGGGGCATTGCCTTCCACCACCAGAACATTCAGACCTTCCGAGGCTCCGTACACCGCGGCTGCCAGGCCGCTCGGGCCCGCGCCGATCACGATCAGATCGTATACTCCGCCTTCGTCAACTCCCGCGTTCAGGCCAAAACAAGCCGCAGCCTCAGCATTACTGGGATTTCGAAGCACCAGCTCTCCGCGGCAAATCAGAACCGGAATATCCGTTAAGCGAACCTCGAAATGGTCAAGCATGGCTTGGACATCCGCATCGCGCTCGACATCTATGTACGTGTGCGGATGGCCGTTGCGGGACATAAAGGCCTTGAGGCGCAGCGTATCGGCCGAATGGCTGGAACCGATCAGCACCGCGTCGCCGATGGCGTTATCCACCAGAAAGATGTGCCGCATTACGAATGAGCGCAGGAATAGCTCGCCGAGCGGGACGTCGGTCTGCATGATCCGGCGCAGACAGGACCGGGCGATTTCGAGCACCGTGCTGGATTCGCGCGCCCGGCAACGGACCAGGCTGCGCCGGCCCGAGAGCTGGTTCAGTTCCCCGGTGAAAGCGCCTCGCTCCAGAACCCTTAGTACCGTCTCCGCGTTGCCCGAAACGCCGAGGATTTCGAGACTGCCGCTGAGCAGGATAAAGATACCATGATGCTCGTCGCCCCGGTCAAACACGATCTCACCGGCCTCGACGACGCGCTGCTCGCCCATCGATACGAGCCTCTCGACTTGCGCCGGATCGAGCGCCGGGAACATCGCTGCGTTTTGGTCAGGAGCTTCGGACATTGTTTTCTCAGGATAGAGGCGTCATCGGAAAAGTATCCGGGTTACTGGGTCTAGAGCAAGCGCAGCTCCACAGCATTCGTGAACTTTCCAGCGCCGCCCGCGCACGATCTAAAGGGCTTAGAGAACCAGCCTTGTCCAAGGGTGAGCCATCGGCCGGGCAATTCCGTTCTATCCCCTGACAGCCGGCCGTCACCCGGGCGGGCTCCTTTCGAGTGCCGCCTGTCGGATCGCGAAACGAGATCAGGTAGATCGCAATTCCGAGTCCTACCACCGCCAGAGCGGTCGCAACGGCTATCGCCAGCCAGGACGGGCCGGCGAAGCCCGTTCCCCCGGCTTTGAGTTCAGCCACCAGGCGGACGTGATTCCTTATGCTCAGGAGGTTGACAGAAACGCCCAGGATGATGAAAGCCGTGCCCAGCCAGAAGGAGAGGCCGTAGGACTCGACGGCCGACGCCGACGGGGCTACTTGCATCGCTTCGAGGAACAACCCGAAACGCGCGACCACGAAGCCCAGTCCCATGAGCGCCAAGCCGGTTCGGATCCAGGCCAGGAAAGTTCTCTCCGCGGCAAGATAGTCGCGGGGTCCGCTCATTGCTGCCAACCGCCGCCCAGCGCCTTATAGAGTTGCACTACCGTCAGCAACTCGTTCAACCTGATCTGCGCGAGATCCAGCTGGGATTGAAACAAATCGCGATCGGCATCCAGCGCGTCGAGCTGCGTGTCCACGCCGCCGCGATAGCGGATGTATGCCAGACGCAGCCGATCCTGCAGCGCAAACACCAGCGCTTCCTGCTGGATGCGGCTCTCTCGCACGCGTTGATGTGCTATCAAGGCGTTCGATACCTCGCTGAAGGCCGTTTGAATGGTCTTTTGGTATTGAATCAGCGCATGCTCTCTCTCGGCCTCAGCCAGCTTGACATTGGATTTGAGCCGTCCGGCGGTGAAAATGGGTTGCGTAATCTGCGGCACCAGGCTCCAGGCGGTGTTAGCCCCCGCGAAGAGGCTTGACAGCTGCGTGCTCTGCCCGCCCGCCGTTCCACTGAGAGTCAATTGCGGAAAGTAAGCCGCCCTGGCTACGCCGATCTCGGCATTCGCGGCGATCAAATCCTGCTCCGCCGCGCGGATATCCGGCCGCCGTTCCAGCAGCTCGGAGGGCAGGCCGGCCGGCACTTCAGGAGGCAGATCCTGCTCGGTAAGGCTGTGCCCGCGCGCCACGCTCCCGGGATTCTGGCCCAGCAGAAGGCTGATCTCGTTCTCGGTCTGTTCGATCTGGCGTTCTAGATCCGGAATAGTTTCAGCGGCGGTGTACACCAGTTGCTCGGATTGACGCAGGTCGAGCAGCGTCGCCACGCCGCCGGTCTGCCTGGACTTGGTCAAATCGAGCGATTCTTCGCGCGTCTGCAGGGTGCGCTGCGAGATATTGAGCGCGTAATCCAGCTCGCGCAAAGTGAGGTAGGCAGTGGCGACGTCGCTCACCAGCGTGGTGACAACCGCCTTGCGGTTTTCGTCCGCGCTGAGAAGCTGCGCGCGGGCGGCTTCGGTGGCGCGCCGCAGCCTGCCCCAAAGGTCGATTTCAAACGATAGGAGCCCAAGCGATGCTTGTCCGAAGTTCCGATTCTGCGATGACAGAAGCTCGGGTGGGATCGGCTCAGCGCCGTCGCGCGACAGTCGATTGATCTCCACGCCACCGCTGGCGCCGAACTGGGGAAATTGGTTCGAGCGCGTAATTCCTAGATTCGCGCGAGCCGCTTCGACGCGAGCCACCGCGTCGCGTAAGTCGAAGTTCTGCACAAGAGCCGTGCGAATCAGTTCCTGGAGCTTGTCGTCCTTGAATACTTCGAACCATTTTGCATCCGCGAGCGAAGCGGCTTGAGAAGGAGGCAGTGGTTCGGGCGCGCGAAAATTCGTCGGAGTCGCGACGGAGGGACGCTGATAATTCGGGCCGACCGTGCATCCGGTCAGCAGGGCCGCGGCTAAGGCTGCTAGGATTCCCCGATTCACGCTTCAGTCTCCCTGCGCCGGCGATGGCTCAGGCGGGCGAACCGGCGATCCGCCTTGCGCCGTCGCGCCCGAGAGCCTTTCGACTATATAAAAGATGGCTGGAATCAGAAAAATTCCGATCAAGCTGGCCGCCAGCATCCCGCCGATCACCGTGGTCCCCATGATCTGCCGGGAAACCGCTCCGGCGCCGGTAGCGATCCACAGGGGCACGCATCCGAGAATGAATGCGAAAGACGTCATAAGAATCGGGCGCAGCCGAAGCCGCGCGCCCTCGAGCGCGGCATCCATCAATGGCTTTCCCTTCTCGAATTCGTCCTTGGCGAACTCGACGATCAGGATGGCGTTCTTCGCCGCCAAGCCGATCAACATGACCAAGCCGATTTGCGAGTAAACGTCGTTCTCGATTTGGACCATATACGCCGGAAGAAAATGCCCCAGCAATGTGCGGCGCAGCCACAGCACTCCCAGCGCCCCGAACACCGCCACCGGCGTGCTGAGCAAAACGCTGAACGGAAGCGTCCAACTTTCGTACAGCGCCGAGAGAATGAGGAAGACGAACAGGAGCGAGAATCCGAAAATGATGGTAGGCGACACGCCTTCCTGCGCTTTCTTTTCCTGGAACGACATGCCCGAATAGTCGTACCCCATCTCGGGCGGCATGTTTTGAGCGTAAACTTCTTCGAGCGCATTCATCGCCTGGTCAGTGCTGTACCCCGGCGCGGCCGCCCCGTTCAATTGCGCGGATCGATACTCGTTAAAGTGCATGGTGAATTCCGGCCCGTCGCGAGATTCGAATCGGAGCAACGCGGACAGCGGCACCATTTGGCCGCTGGCGTTCCGGACATAGAAAAGGCCGACGTTCTCGGACTTACTGCGGTAATCTCCCTCGGCCTCGACATACACCTGCCACTGGCGTCCAAACCGGTTGAAGTAATTGATGAACAACCCTCCCATGAAAGTCTGGATGGTCCGGTAAACGTCGTTGATCTGGACGCCTTGCTTGATCACTTTGTCGCGGTCTACTTCGACGAATTGCTGCGGAACGCTCGCCAAATAAGTGGTGCTGAGTGTTCCAATCTCGGGCCGCTTGCGCGCCGCGGCCATAAATTTGTTCAAGTTGTCGGATAAAAACTGGGGGTCGTTGCCGGCCCGGTCTTCCAGAACGAACGTAAATCCGCCCGAGGTCCCGACTCCAGGAATCGCGGGCGGCGAGAAGCTGAACGCCACCCCTTCCGGAAGCCCAGCCAGTTCGCGGTTCAGGTTCGCCTTGATGGTCTGGAACTGCACGGCCCGGGTCTTACGATCATCCCAGTCCTTCATGGTCACGAAGATGAATGCGTTGTAGCTGGTTCGCACCAGGCTGAGGAGGCTGAAGCCCAAAATGCTGGTCGAGTATTGCACGCCCGGAGTCTTCGCCAGAATATCTTCAACCTTGGCCGTCACCAATTCGGTTCGCTGCAACGACGAGGCATTGGGAAGCTGGATGTTCAGGTAAAAATAACCCTGGTCCTCGTCGGGCACGAAGCTGGTCGGGAGTTTGCCGCTGATCAGGTACGCGGCCGCGCCGAAACCAGCCAGAAGAATGACGGCGAAGACGCTCTTCCGCAGGATCGCGCCCGAAAGCCGAACATAGCCGTTGGTCGCTTGGCCGAAAGCCCGATTGAACCAGTCAAAAAATCTTGCCAGCAACCCCTTGCTCTGAACCTTGGGCTTGAGCAGGAGCGCCGACAGCGCGGGACTGAGCGACAACGCATTGAACGCGGACAAAATCACGGAGACGGCGATCGTGACCGCGAACTGCTGATACAACTTGCCGGTGATCCCGGGGATGAAAGCCGTCGGCACAAAAACAGCCGAGAGGACCAGCGCGATGCCGATCACGGGGCCCGAAATCTCCTCCATCGCCTTCAGTGCGGCTTCCTTCGGGCTGAGGCCATCCTCGATGTGACGCTCCACCGATTCCACCACCACGATCGCGTCATCCACCACCAGGCCGATGGCCAGCACCAGCCCGAATAAGGAGAGAGTGTTGACGCTGAAGCCGAACAATGGAAAGAAAATGAAAGTGCCTACCAACGACACGGGCACCGCCAGCAAAGGAATCAAGGTTGCGCGCCAGCCTTGGAGAAATATGTAAACAACCGCGATCACCAGCGCCAGGGCGATCAGTAGCGTCTCGACGATTTCCTTCATTCCCGCGGTCACGGCCAGAGTCGTGTCCACTGGAACCACGTAGTCGATATCATCCGGAAACCGCTTCTTGGATTCCGTCATCATCTTCTTTACGGCGGCAGCCGTTTCGACGGCGTTCGATCCGGGCAATTGGTATATGGCGATTACCGCGCTCGGCTTGCCGTTGAGGTGCCCTTCTACGCTATAGTCCTGCGAGCCCAATTCCACCCGCGCCACGTCCCGCACGCGGACTATCCCCGACGCGGGAGTCTCGCGAACCACGATGTTTTCGAATTCCTCGGGAGAAGTCAGCCGTCCCAGCGCCCGCACCGAGTACGTGAATTCCTGCCCTTTCGGAACAGGCTCGCTGCCCACCTGCCCCGCCGGATTCACCGTGTTCTGCGTCTGAATAGCTGAGACGATTTCAGGCACCGTGATCTGCAGCTTTGACAGCAGATCCGGCTTTACCCACAGACGCATGGCGTATTGGCCGGCGCCGAAAATCTGAATGGTGCCGACGCCTTTTACGCGGGTTAGCGGGTCGTTCAGATTGATGTATGCATAGTTGGCCAGGAAGCGCGCGTCGTAGGTGCCCTTCGGCGAGTATAGGGCCACCAGCATCAGCGGCGCGAGAGTCGATTTCTGGACCGAAACCCCGTAGTTGGTGACGTCCACCGGCAGCTGCGGCGCCGCTTGCGTTTCGCGACTTTGGGCCAGGATCAGATCCGTGTTCGGGTCCGTATTCACGTCGAAGTCGACGATCATCCTCATCTGGCCGTTGGCAGTAGCGTTCAACGAATACATGTAGTTCATGTTGTCGACGCCGCTCATCTGCTCTTCGATGGGCGTCGCCACCGATTGTTCGATGGTCTGCGCATCCGCGCCGACATAGATCGCCGAGACCTGAACCTCCGGCGGGGCGATCGCCGGGAACTGAGCCACTGGCAGACCCACGATCACCACCGCGCCGATGATCACGGTCAGGATGGCTATGACTATCGCGACGATCGGACGGTTAATAAAGAATTTGGACATTGCGCATCACTTCGCTACGAACGGTTTCGGTTTCACTTGCATACCTTGGCGAACCTTCTGCACGCCTTCAACGACTACGCGCTCGCCCGGGTTCACTCCCGTGTTGACCACCCATTCCGATCCAACCGTGTCCCCCACTGTTACGGGGCGAATCCGCACCGTGTCGTTGGCGTCCACTACCGCGACCTGGCGCTGTCCCTGCAGCTCGCTGATCGCGCGCTGAGGAACCAAAAGGGCGCCGGGCTGAATCCTGATCGCGGTCCGTACCCTGCCGTATTGACCGGGCCGCAGAACGTTTCCCGGGTTCGGAAACAGTCCCGCGATCACGATAGCGCCGGTCTTCACGTCCACCTGGCGATCCGCGAAGTAGAAGGAGCCATTTTGCGGATAAACCGTGCCATCCGCCAAAATCAGCTCCAACCGCAACTGCTTCCTCTCGGCATCCAGCGTAGCGGTGGTCGCATAGCGTCTGTGAAAGTCGAGATATTCTTGCTCGGCCACCGTGAAGTAGGCTTTGATAGGATCAAGCGTCGACACGGTAGTGATGGTTGGGCTGGCCGGACTGACCAGCGACCCCACTTGCTGTTGGGCGATGCCGGGGATACCGTCGATAGGCGAAGTGAGGCGCGTAAATCCCAAGTTGATCTGGGCGGTATCGGCGGTGGCCTTGGCGGATTGAACGGCGGCGTTGGCGGCGACAATCTGAGCCCGCGCAGTTTCCACTTGCGCCTGAGCGGACTGCACTTGCGCCTTGGCTGCCATGTTATTTTGGGTCGCGTTGTCGAGGTCCTGTTGCGTAATGGCCTGTTGCTTCGCCAAAGGAGTGTAGCGATCCACATCCAACTGAGTGCGGCGCTGGTTCGCTTCCGCCACCGCGACCTGCGCCTCGGCCTGGACCAGCTGGGCGCGCGCCTGGGCGAGCTGGCCTTGCGCTTGGGCGAGCTGGCCCTCTGCCTGATCGAGCGCGGCTTGAAACGGGCGCGGGTCAATTTGAAAAAGCAGCTGGCCCTTCTTGACGAAAGATCCTTCCGTGTAGGCTTGCTGAGTCAAATAACCTGAGACCTCGGCCTTGATGTCGGCATTTACCATCCCGTCCAGCGTGCCAATCCACTCCCGGTACACCGGCACGTCTTTCTGCTCCACTGGGGCCACTTCCACCTCGAGCAGCGGGGGTGCCGCGTTTCCGCTGGCGGCGCGCGAGCAGCCCGCGTCGACTGCAACAACGCCGGCGACAACCAATACGGAGCTGTAGATTCTCAACGACATGCTCAGATTCAACATCCAACGCTCCCCTGTGTCAATCCCACAACGTTGCAAACACTACGGCGTGCACTCCACTCGGCCATAGTGGTTCGATGCAGTTCACGCCAAACGGTTCCAAAACGGCGTGGAATCTCACTCGCCTATAAGCGGAATCCCGGTTGCGGCGCGATCGCCGATCCGGGTTCTGCCTGCCGAATACTGCCTGCCCGACTACGGTTTTGCCTTCTAAATTTAAACGGAACTGCTTGATTCTGGAGTTCAGGCCGCCACTCGCCGCGTGACCCATGCGGGCCGGAGCAGACGCCGCATCCGAGCTCTAGCCCGAAATAGCCTGGTCTTTGCCGCCGCCACTGTCACACCAAGCTCATTGGCAGCCTCCTGCAGGCTCAGACCGGAAACGTCACGTAGAAGATACACTTCCCGCCAGCGCAGCGGAAGCTTCGCCAATGCCCGAGAGTGGGCCGAGGCAAGTTCACGGCTTGAGGCCGTCTCTTCCGGCGACGGAGCCGGCGACCTGAGGACGATTGCTCCGGCCGTCTGTTCGATTTCTTTCAGATGCACCCAGCGGAGCCGATAGGTGCGCTCCCGAATCTGCATGAGACAACAATTCACGACGATCCGCGTGATCCAGGTCTTGAATGCCGAGTCCTCTCGAAAACGGTCCAGGTGTCGAAAGGCCGACAAATATGCCGCCTGGACCGCGTCCTGCGACTCTGGTTCGGATCGCAAGATGCCTCGGGCCACCCGCAGCGAGGAGGGGTAATAGCGCTCGAACAATTCGCCGATGGCAGCCTGGTTTCCTTGCTTGCACGCAGCGATCAGGTCCCGTTCCGGTTTGGGTAGCATTGTTATGGTCGTCATAGTCATCCTCACGCAGTGGCGGCGGAAGCGCTCATTGCCAGCGCCCGGCCCTGGCCGATTCCCAACTTTCGCATTCGGTAAAGCAGAGTGGTGCGCGGCACGCCCAGGCGAGCCGCGGCGCCCCCACGTCCGCCAATAACCCCGCTGGCTTCATGCAGCACTCGCAGGATGTGATCTCGTTCGGCATCCGCGAGCGTGATCGCCGCGGACGGAGCATTCCGTTCCTTCTTGTATCCGAACTCCGCCGGCGGAAGCCGCAATTCAGGCCCGGCGCTCAGGATGGCGGCCCGTTCGATGACGTTCTGCAGCTCACGAACGTTGCCGGGCCAATCGTGGCGCCGCAAAGCATCCATCCCGTCGTTCGCTATGTACCTTATATCTTTGTTCATCCGCAGCGCATACCGATTGAGCATGTGTTGGGCCAAAAGCGGAATGTCTTCAATCCGCTCCCGTAACGGAGGGATCTCGATCGGGAAAACGTTCAGCCGATAAAACAGGTCCGCCCGGAAGCGTCGCTCCGCCACCATTCGCTCCAGATTCTGATTGGTGGCCGCCACCACGCGGACATCCACTCGAATTGTGCGGGTGCCCCCCAGGCGCTCGAATTCCTGCTCCTGCAGCACTCTCAGCAACTTAGGCTGCAACTCCAGCGGCAAATCGCCGATCTCGTCCAAAAACAAAGTTCCCTGGTGTGCCATCTGAAAACGTCCGGTGGTTTGCGCCCAGGCGCCGGTGAACGCTCCGCGTTCGTGGCCGAACAGCTCGCTCTCGATGAGCCCGCCAGGCATGGCGGCGCAGTTGAGCGTTATAAATGGACCGGATCTGCGAAGGCTCTCGTCGTGGATAGCCCGGGCAACCAGTTCTTTGCCGGTCCCGGTCTCGCCCTGAATCAACACGGACGCGTCCGTTCGAGCCACCAACTGGACGGATTCCCAAACTTGCCGCAAACCAGTGGTGCAACCGATCAATTCGCTTACCATTGTCGAATCTGATTCGAGTCTGGGCGTCAGCTTAGTTACCGTTGTCATGTGTTGAACCCTCCAATCGGCTGCGATCTGTAAAGATCCTTTCTGTGCTTCCACACTACGCGAGGTTGAAGATCGAAACATCCCGCAATCGGAGGTTTTCCTTTTACTGCTATAGGCGAAGGCCGTCTTACCACGATCGTGGTATTCGAAGCCGATCCTGGGAATTCGCCTCGGTTGACACAGACGATCTGGAGAGCCTTCATCGGGTTATAGGAAGTTAAGCAGCGCGGCCATGGTTTCCTCCGGCTGCTCCTCCATGAGCCAATGTCCGGAGTTTTTTATCACCATCGTGGTGACATCCGAGGCCACCAGTTTCGCTTGGCGCCCCAGCACCTCCCCGTTGGCTTTGTCGCCGCCGATGGTGAGGACCGGCATGGGAAGTTTCACGCGCGCGAATTCGTCGAAGTCTTTGGCGGCCTGCTGAAACGAGACGAAATAAGCCCAGCCCGCGCGCATGCGTCCAGGACGCGAGTAAGCGGCAGTGTAAGCTTGGCGACTGGCCTCGTTAATGGACTTGTTCTTATCCGCCGCGAAACCGCTCCAGAAGTGCTCAAAGTAGATCCGTTCCCGGCCCTCTACCAAGGCCTCCGGCGTGGGTCCATTGAATCGAAAATGCCAGATACCGGGATTGTTGTAGACGGATTCCCAACCCGCAACTCCCGGAAGGAAGGCATCCATCAGCACGAGCTTCGAGACCTCGTCTGGGAATTTGGCCGCATAGGCATACGCCACCATCAAGCCGATATCGTGCCCAACCACCTCAGCTTTCTGAATATTCAACGATCGGATCAGCGCATGGATGCGAACCGCGGCGCTCGTCATGTCCAGGCCATCCTGCGGAATGGACGAGTCTCCGATGCCCGGCAGATCCGGCGCGATCACCGTATGCCGCTCAGCGAGTTTGGGAATGAGAGGCTTCCACATCAAGCTGGTCTCGGCGTAGCCATGCAGCAGAACCACCGCAGTCCCGTGGCCCGCGGTCAGATAGTGGAATTGGGCGCCCTCGATGTCAGCAGTTCGAGAAACGATCCCTCCGTCGTTCGTGCTCATTTTTGTCAAGACCTTTTCGCTTTCACAGTCGTGATTATGAAGAATCGCGCGATCGAACTCGTCCCTAACAAAGGGGATTCCGCGATACCACTATCCTGTGATCAAAGGTCCTGAGGCTATCGAACGGTCACATCCAGCAATGCCACCCAATACTGGATGGATTGCAGCGCGAATCCGATGAAGATCAACCCGACTCCGAAGACTCCCATGCGCTTCTCGGGCACATGGTCGGCCCCCCACTCAATGATGGGCGTGCAGCAGCCGATGGTCGCCGTCACCAGGCCGATCGCCAGTCCCGTCTTCAACCCGATAGCGATCGCATGTTGGGGTTGCCGCGCTACCAGGCTGCTGATGTATCCTGTCACGGCATAGCCGACCGCACGATTCGCCGCGGTCACCAATTGGAAGCGGGTGATGCGCGGACGGTTGGCCGGTTTGTAGTCGACTGTGGGCCGGATGCCAAACCGATAGGCGACCGCCTGTCCGGCTGTACTCAACAGGCCGAATGTGATGCCGAACCGAGCCCCGAATAAATAGGAAGCGCCCAACGCAAAGCCGGATCCGCGGATCGCGCTCATGGCCGTGTCGAGCCAGAATCCCGGCTGGAGTCGGTGTTTCGACGCGCGCGAGAACTCCCAGGCAAGCGTGATGCCATGAGCGATACCGCTGACCAGGCCGAAGACGGGCCCCATGGCGATACCGTAGCCGACCCCGGAGAGCGCTCCATAGGTGACCGCGCGCGACAAAGTCCGCAGCGGGCCGTGTTCGCCGCCCAGCAAATCGTACGCGAGATACAAAGCTCCCAGCACATCGAGCGAGCTGCCGGCAATGCTGATCAACGCGAGCGTATGCTTGTCGACGATCATCGAATATCGGCGAATTGCCCGTTGTTCAGAACCAAAAACGGCTCGCCCTGTGCGCAGGCGCTAAGTTCTTTCTTAGGCGTGTCGATGCCGTCGTCCGCCAGCTGGAAAGTCCCGTGGTGTATGGCGATGCTGGTCTCAGCCCCCAAAATACGATGCGCTGTCACCGCCTGATCGGGGCCCATATGGACCGGCGACATGAACCAGCGCGGCTCATACGCGCCGATCGGCAGCAGCGCCAGGCGCGGCGATCCGAACTGCTCCCGAATCTGAGCGAAGTGTCCTCCGAACGCCGTGTCTCCCGCAAAATACACCATGCGTTCCTGACATTCGATCACATACCCGCACCATAGCGTCGCGTTCTGGTCGAATAGTCCTCGCGCCGAAAAGTGCAATGCCGGCACGCAGTGGATGGTGAAGCCGGGAAGCGTTAGTGATTCGCCCCAATCCAACTCATGCGCAGGACCTATCTTTCGCGAGCGAAGCAGCCGACCCACGCCGATGGGAGCAATGAAGGTCGATTCTCCACGATCCGCCAGCCGGCGGAGGGTGGGCAGATCGAGGTGATCGTAATGATTGTGGCTGAGGAGCACGGCGTCGATGGGCGGCAGATCTTCCCAGGATACGCCCGGTTTTCTGTGACGCCGCGGCCCTATCCAAGATACAGGGCTGGGATGTTCAGACCAAATCGGGTCGGTCAAAATGTTGACGCCGCGTTGCTGAAGGAGCACGGTGGAGTGGTTCACTAGCGTGGTGCGCAGCTCACTGCCTTCCACGCGGCGGGGCGGCACGGATTCGACCACGTCCGCAACATAACTGGGCGAGCGTTCGGGCCGGCTGGTCAGTTTCCAGCGGAGGACGTCGCGAAATCCGAGCGCTTGCGGGGCATTCGGATTGTAGAAACGCCTTCCATCAAAGTGCTTCGGAAATCCCAGACCACTGGCCCCCGCCTGCATGAATCATCATTTATAGCAAGATCGCCCAGTGCGTACTGACGTTTGATTGCAAGCGGGGCTGCAGTCTTCACTGCCGCAACGCGCGGACCGGGTCAGTGGACGCTGCGCGCCGCGCCGGCAGCAAACAGGCCGCCAGCGTTGCGATCGCCAGCACTACGAACGCCGATCCAAACGCCTCCGGATCCCGCGGGCTCACGTTGTAGAGCAGGTTTCCCATCAGGCGCGTCAAGCTCAGCGCGCCGGCCGCGCCCAGCACAACGCCACCCGCTGTCAACGCGAGCCCTTGGGCGAGTACCAGCCCCAACAAATTAGAAGTGCCGGCGCCCAGAGCCATGCGCAGCGCCAACTCCCGGGTACGTTGCGAAACCGTGTATGACATTACTCCGTATAGCCCGATGGCGGCGAGCAGCAACGCGAGCCCTGCAAAAACGCCCAGCATCGTCCCCGCGACGCGCCGTACCGCAGTCGTCCGGTCCACTTGCTCTTGCATCGTGATCACTTCTCCGGGCGCAAGATTCGCGTCCAGCGCATGGATCTCGCCGACCAAAGCCCTGGTCACAGCGTCCGCTGCGAGCGACGTCCGGATTTCCAGATTCTGGCCATTGATATTCTGGCGCATCGCCACGTAGAAGAACGGTTTCCGCGCCTCCGCTAGATTCCGGTACTTTGACATCTTCGCAATGCCCACCACCTGCATCCAGCGTCCTTTCACTTCGACGCGGCTGCCCACCGGATTACGTCCGCGCCAGTATTTGGCCGCCATAACCTCGTTCACTACCGCGACCAGCGGCGCCGTTTCTTTGTCTGCGCGCGTGAACTCGCGGCCCTCTACCAGGGGGATGCCCATAGTAGCCAAGTACCCGGGGCCGACTTCGTCGTATTCCACAGTAGGATCCTCGTCCGGGGCGATTACGTAACCGTCCACTGCGATGGGAGCGGAAGAATAACCGCTATTGCTGAACGGCGTCACTCGCGCGAACGCGACCGATTGCACGCCTCCCAGGGATTGCAGGCGATCCGCCAGCGCGTCCTGAAAATTCCTGGCGCGCTCGGTGTCGTATCCAGCGGCCGTCAAATCCATCCAGGTAGTCAACACCCCATGGGTGCTGAACCCGGGGCTCGTGTTTTGAATTGAGCCAAGGCTCTTGAGCAGTAGCCCCGCGCCCACTAGCAGAACAAAACTCAACGATACCTGCACAACGATGAGGCCCCCGCGCAAGACGGCTTGCCGGCTTCCGCCCAGGACCCCGCCCGATTCAGCCTTCAGGGCGGAGACCAGGTCGATTTTGCCGCTTTGCAGCGCGGGCACCAGGCCGAAAAAAACAGCCGAGATCAGGCAAACGCCCGTGCTCAAGGCCAGCACGCGCCAATCGATCTCACCAGGCAGTCGCATGCTGACGCCACCTCGCGATGGGAGCAGCAGCGGCAGCAGGTTGCGGCACCAGAATGCGGTGAGGACCCCGCACGCCGCCGCGATTGCCGCGAGCGTCAGCCCCTCCGTAAACAGTTGTTTGAGCAGCCGCCCGCGTCCGGCGCCCACCGCCAGCCGCACACTGATCTCATGCCGCCGCCCGAATGCTTTTACCAGCAGGAGGTTTCCGACATTCGCGCAAGCGATCAGCAGCACGAAACACACCACTGCGAGCGCAACCGAGAGGGACGGGAACAGAGTACCCGCGTTGTTAAAGGGAGTCTTCCACAAGGGGAACAGTCTTACGCCCCGTCCGCGGTTAGTCGCCGGATAATCGTTCTCCAAACGCTTCGCCACGGCGGATATCTCCGCCTGCGCCTGCTCCCTGGTCACGCCCGGCTTGAGCCGGACAAAACCTTCAATCCACTGCGCGCCGCGGTCTTCGAGTTTGTTTGCACCGGAAGAGAATCGTTCCTCCATGGATGCGGGGACCCAGAACTGCATCGCCCAACCGACGAACGTGCCATGGAAGCCTTCCGGCGCAACGCCGATTATGGTGTGCGGCATGCCGTTCAGCATCTGCGCTTTGCCGACGATCGACGGATCACCATGGAAACGCTCTTTCCACATCTGGTAGCTGATCACAGTCACGGGATGAGCGTTACGGCCAAAATCTTCGGCGGGCTCGAACCCTCGCCCCAGGATGGGACGGACTCCCAGCGCATCGAAATAGTTGGCCGAAACAACGCTCCCTAGCGCGCGATCAGCCCGGTCCCCGATGGCTAGCGTAACCCCGGTGATTTTATCCACGATGAAAGCATCAAAAAGCTCGCAGTTCCTCTGGAAATCCTGGAAGTCCGGCCAGGACAAATCGGTAGAATCCCCGGGCGCGCCGGCCACGCCGGCAAAGGTTCCGGCCACGGCCATCATTCGTTCCTGGTGGGCAACTCCGGGAAACGGGCGCAGCAGAACTCCCTCGATCCAACTGAACACCGCGGTGGTCGCCCCAATTCCGAGCGTCAGGCAAAGAATGGCGAGAATCGAATAGCCTGGATTGCGCCGTAGCATGCGGACACCGAAGCGCAGATCCTGCCAAAACACTTGCAGAAACGGCAGCGAATGAGCCTCCCGGTAGGCCTCTTTCACCTGGGCCGCGCCGCCAAAGCGACGCCGTGCAGCTGCCAGCGCCTGGTCCGGAGACATTCCGCGGCGGAGGTTTTCGGCAACTTCGTTTTCGAGGTGAAAATCGAACTCTTCTTCCATTTCCCGCTCCAGCCGCCCCGTTCGGAAAAGGCCGAACAGCCGCCGAAGAAATACACGGACGGCCGTCATACGGATTCTTTGGACTGCTTGAGAAAACGGCCGAGAATATCGGAGATCCGCTCCCAGTTCTTGGCTTCAGCGGCGAGCTGCTTCTTGCCGGCTCGCGTGATGGAGTAGAACTTCGCGCGGCGGTTATTGTCCGACGTGCCCCATTTCGAGGCGACCCAGCCCATTTGTTCGAGGCGCAGGAGCGACGGGTAGAGCGTGCCCTGATTCAGCGCCAGGGCATCCCCGCTGATCTGCTCGATGCGGCGCGCGATCCCCCACCCGTGCTGCGGACCCAAGCTATCCAAGGTCCGGAGCACCATAAGCCCGAGAGACCCATGCAGGACATCCGACTTTTCATTCTCCATGCGGTGACCTTTTGGTAGCCTACAGGAGTTTATTACGTATGCACGCCTCGCGTCAAGGAGCAAGCAGAATTAGTGAGACGACGCTGTCGTTGTTCATCACTTTTTAACTTTATGTACTTTCGCTCGAGCACCCGAGGGCGCTTTGCTCTTCAATTTGATCTGATTGTATTCAACCGCGGCACGGACGAGATTTTTCAGAGCGCGCCCGTCGATCTTATCGCCTTCGAATAAATCGATCGCCCGCCACGCGTTGCCTCCCAGGCCCGCATTGAAGAGCTTGGCCGGATCTGGAAGCCTCGCCCCGTGGGCAAAGGTAAGTTTCACCTTATCTTTGTGGGCATTGCCGACGGCGATGATTCCGTCGCGGGACCACACTGGGCTCCCCATCCACTTCCATTCCTCGAATATCTCCCGGTCGGCCTCAAGGATGCTCTTGCGGATGCCGGCCAATGTTGTGCCGCGCCAGTCTGTGAGTCCTGCGATCAACTGGTCAATACGTTCCGATGGAGTCATTGGATCCTCATGCCTCGAATTCTTGCCCCGTTTTCACGCGGGTAATTTCGCTTGCAGCATCGGGTTTTACCGTCTTCGAAACAAGACGCAGAAGGACATGGCCTTTCCACATCCACAGTCCCGAAAGGAGCATTACAGGAACGATGACAAACCGAACCCGGGGAGCGTACTTTGGAATTTCTTCAAACGGGCTATAGATGTAACCGAGTATCGGAATGCTGAAGACCAGGTGAATCCAGCGAACAATCGAACGTGTGGTGGCATGTCTCATAATTTATTTGTCCTCCTTCTACGGCTTACGAGCCGCCTGAGGCGGCCAGTTGGGCGCTTCAATACCGAACTGCTTTGCGTACTCGGCGTTCAATCGCTGCCAGCCGCCAAACTTCACTGCCTCGCCGCCGGCGATGCGGCCAATGGGATTTCCGCCAACCAGGCGATCCAGAACATCCAAACAAATGTGCCAGCCGGCAGCGCCCATTGAGATGAAGCGCCGATCGATGCTGGCCCGCAGCGTCAGTCGGGTGCCGCCGCCCAAAGCTTCGAGTTCCCATCGGATATCGCCGTATTCAAGCAACGTGGGAGCGTCGGCTCGCGTCACTGTTGTTTCGAGCGGCTTGGGCGTTCCCATCCAGGTGAGATTCACTGTCGTTCCAACCGTACCCAGGCTCCCATCCACTACAAAAGGAGCCCACTCGCGCAGCTGCGCCGGGTCGATTAGCGCCTGCCAGACTTTTTCCGGCGGATGGCGCAGTTCTCTGACGAGAATGAGCGCCCACTTCTCTCCGCCCTTCCGTACCTCCGCCCCGCGTGCAGGACCCGGTGCATACTGATCGCGATCGGTCATCTTCTTCTCCTAACGTGAATAGCGTGCCAGCTGGACCAGCTGAATGAGGTTGCCGCAGGTGTCGCTCAGCATCGCGATGGTCGAGGCCGTTACGTCAGTCGGCGGCATCGTGAACTCGGCGCCGCGGGCCTTGATCCGCTCGTAGTCGCCCTTGACGTCGTCGGTGTAGAACATGGCCGCGGGCCGGCCCTGTTGAAAGGTCGCCTGCTGATACGCTTTGGCCGCGGGGTTGTCGTTCAGCGCCAACTGCAGCTCAGTGCCGTCCGGCTCCTCGGACGAGGCCACGGTCAGCCAGCGAAATGGGCCCTGGCTGAAATCTGACTTCTTGGTGAAGCCCAGCACCTCCGTATAGAAGCGCAGAGCCTTTTCCTGGTCGTCCACGTATAGGCTGGTCAATTTGATTTTCATTTCGTTTCTCCTATGTCACGTTCGCGGTTTGGGCCGCGTCGTCTTCTCACTTGTCTTCCTTTTCGTTGGTGTCGCTTTCGTTGGTTTGGATTGATCCATGCGGTCGAGGTGGCGTTCGAGAGCATCTACGTGAGCGGACCAGAACCGGCGGAACGGAGCCAGCCAGGTATCCAGCTCCTGAAGTGGTTCCGGTTTCAACCGGTACAGACGGCGCTGTGCGTCCACCGAGGATTCCACGAAACCGGCGTCACGCAGCACTCGCAAGTGCTTTGACACGGCCGGCTGCGGCATACCAAGCTGACGCTCGATCTCTCCAACCGACTGCTGGGACGCTACCAGCAGGCTCAATATCGCGCGGCGGTTCGGCTCCGCGATGATTTCGAATACAGATCCCACTCTCTTGATATACTCCATCGAGCATATACTTGTCAAGGCATATAATAGAAAAAAGTTTGATAGCCCCGCGGCGAATGCGCCGCGGACGTTCCGAAGGTTTTTGAAACGCTTCAGGGGCGAAGTGGCCTACTGGAAATGTGGTTCGAGCCCGTGCCGGCGAGAATCACGGCTTTCCCGAATCGCTGCTTGTCAAAATCGCTGCTTGTCAAAATCGAATGATGCCCTTGATCTCGACGAAGCGTGGTGAAGCGGCGCCGCCGGCCACGAACGCTCCCAGGATGCTGGTGGGAGGCGCCACCTCCGCGGTGATTTTGCCGAAATTCGGGTTGGAGATGTC
Organism: Terriglobia bacterium; assembly: GCA_963786745.1. GTDB lineage: Bacteria > Acidobacteriota > Terriglobia > Bryobacterales > Bryobacteraceae > Palsa-89. Next base: position 159,050 of record CAWBAE010000004.1, read on the forward strand.
TGCCACCGGCTGGTCGAAATTGGGGTGATTGAAAGCGTTGTAAGCCTGCGCGCCAAACGAGAACGTGATATGTTCCCTGATTGTCACCGTCTTCATCAGCGAGATGTCCGTATCGAAGAAATGCGGGCCGAAGAAGGTATTGCGCCCCAGCGTTCCAAAACCGGTTGGAGCGCCCACCGCCGCGGCGCTGGGAGCAAATTGCGAGGTGGTGTAACAAGGCGTGTTCACCGCGCTGGCACTGGTGCAGAGGCTTGGAACAGGTCCCAGCGCCGTGGCCAGAATTCCGCCGTTCTGCCCATAGTTGTACCCGGCCAGGTCCCCGAGCGCGCTGCTATCGACGATTGAAAATGGCAGCCCGCTGCGCAGGAACCAATTGCTGGAAAGGGTCCAGCCACCGAAAATCTGGTTGGGGCCCCAGTGGAATCCAACGTGGCGGAACATGTCATTCAGTACGAAATTGGCGTTGAAATAGTGGCGGACGTCGTAATCCGAATCGCCGTAATTGCCTCGAATGTTAAACGGATTCTGGGGAGCTCCGAGATTGGGGTTGGTCTGGAAAATGCCGAACGTCTCGTTAACGATGCCTCCGTTCGAGACGTCGTCGAGCGCATGGCTCCAGGTGTAGTTGGCGTTGAAGGTCAGCCCCGAGGAAAGACGCCGCTGCACGCTGATGGTGAGTCCGTTGTAGCTGGCAACGCCGCCTGAAAAGTACTGCGTAACGGTGCCCAGAGCCGGGTTGGCAGGCGAAGTTGGTAACCCGGCAAAACCGTTCGTGCAAAACGAAGGCGGGCAGTAAGCGTTCAGCCCCTGATCGCCCACCGGGATATGAACACCATGCATACCCGAATAATTTATGCTGACCAATGTTTTCCATCCGAAGGATTGCTGGACCTCGAAATTCCACTTGTAGTAGGTCGGCTGATCGAACGTGCTGGGGAAGGAAGTGAAATTCGGAGGTGAGAATCCGGGAACCATCTGGGAGATGGAGTTGAAGCTTCCGCCGGATTTGAATTGCGACAGCAGAGCTTGATTGGCCGCGGCAGCCGTGGTGAAGAGGCTTCCGGGTACGCCCGGAGCTATGACGCCATTGGGGATCGTAAACCCGTTCAGGCCCGGGGCGTTGAAGGCCGCGACTTCGGCCAAGCCTCCTGGCAGCTCGTCCGCGAAGATGCCCGCGCCGGTACGGATTACGGTCTTATCGTTGTGGAAGGGGCGCCAGGCGATGCCGATCCTTGGTTCCCAAACCACGGCTTGAGTGTTAGGGTAGGCGTTGTGCTGGCCTGAAACGATGAACTGGTTGTAGGGCGTCGACGCAGCGTTCGGGTCCGCTATGCCGGTGAAGGCCGTCGCCAGACGGGAGAAACAGTTAGTGTCGCAGGTGGGATTCGAATAGTGTTCCAGCCGCAGGTTCAAGGACACGGTCAGGCGATCGTTAACCTTCCAATCGTCGGCCACATAGCCGCCCAGAGTATTGAATTTGATCGCTTCTTCGGGCGACGAAGGGAAGCCTTGAAAGAGCGAGGTACTCGACCCGCCTCCGTTAAAGAAGTTGGATAAATTCGTGGTGACGTTTCCATTGATCGGTCCACCAAGCGCGCTGAAATCGAGATCCGTCACGCTGTCGTGCAGCCAGCTGATGCCTACCCGAAACGTGTGTTTCCCCACGATCTTGGAAAGGTCGTCAGCCACTTCGTACTGGAACACGCGCCGGCCTTGCGGAAAGAAGAATCCTGGAGGAACGGGCGGTTCTCCCCAAGCTCCCAGCGGCGAGAAAGCGCCGTCAGAGAATCCGACAAAAGTCGGGAGGGCAGAGAGCGCGCCGTCGGGGTCGGATGGCACGAATACGGCCGCGTAAAAGAGAACCGAGGCGTTGAATTGATTCACGGTGTTCGGGCCGAAGACGTGCGTCTCGGAAACCTGGCCTAACATTTGAGGCTGATTGCTCTCCTCATTAAAGGTGGGACCAAAGGGACTGCTGTAGGTCGGCTGGAACCCGTTATCGCGCAAGATGCGAATATATCCGCGGTCGTTATCGTTGAAGATATGGTCCACCCGTCCGGACCACTGGTACTCGTGATTAAGATTGGGCGGGGTGCTCCGGAACTGGAGGGCGCAGCCATCCGGCCCCAAGCCCGCGATCGACAGGTTTTCGCAGCTGCCGGGCACGGCCATCGCAGCGCTCGCTCCAGGGGCGTTGTTATAAATCTTAAAAATTTGCTGATAGAAAGGGATCTCCGCTGCGTTGCCGTTGCTCGGAAGATTCTGCAGCGTGGCCGCCTGGAATCCCGGGCTGGGAATCAGCGTGAGCGTGCTGGACCCAGGCAGCAGACTTTGGAGGCCTTCGTAATCCACGTCGAAGAAGGTATGGTTCTTCCAGATAGGCCCTTGCACGCCCGTCGCCCACTGGTTGAAATTATTGAACGGCGTTGGCGCACCCACTTCGTTACTGAAAAACTGATTGGCATTCAGCGCGCGCCCGTTCCACATGTAGATGGCGTCGCCATGAAAGTCGTTAGTGCCTGATTTCGTGATGTACGCAACCTGGGTTCCGGCGTATTGTCCATACTGTCCCGAGTAAGCGTTGTTGATCACATTGGCTTCCGCGATGTCGTTCGAGCCTAGCGACAGGTTCGAGGCGCCGCTGTTATTAACGTCCAAAAAAGGATCGTTATAACTCATGCCATTAATGGTGAACAGGTTGGATGTCCCCGGCATTCCGTTTGCCGAAAAATTGCCGTTGCCTCCGTCGGTGTTCATCACCACTCCCGGCGCTGTTTGGGCGAAGTAAGTGATGTCACCGCCGGGGTTGGGCAGGGTAGCTAGCATATCGGCGCTGTAGTTTGTGGTTACGTCGGCGCTCTGAGTTTGTACAGCGGATTCCGACTCCACGACATTCACGGTCTGGCTTGCGCCGGCCAGCGCCAACTGAATGCTGGCCGTGGTCGGCTGCCCGGCGTTAACAACGATGCCGGCGCGTTGCTGCGTTTGAAAGCCATTGGCGTTCACGGTGACTTTGTAAGTGCCAGGCGTAACGAATGCAAAACGATAACTGCCTTCGGCGTTCGTGGAGGTTTTTTGCGAGGCATTTGTATTCACGTTCGTCAGAGTTACCGCGGCGCCGGGGATCGCGGCGTTGGTTTGATCGGTGATAGTCCCAGTTACATCGCCGGAAGTAACCGACTGGGCTTGCGATGGAAGGTTCGAGACCGTAAACAAACAAAATACCGCAATGAGTAAATACGCATTTCGCAACATTTTTTGAACTCCCGATACGTTAGGCAACTCAATGAGCTGGACAACTCTGCCGGGCGAAGCAAGAACTGGGCCATCCCAGCTCTGTATGGGAAGGCCCCTGAAATAAAAGAGAATGTCACAACAATGTCACGCCTTTTGTTATTGGATTTGGAATAGCTCATCTGCGGGATTTCTCTATTCATAGATTGCTTTGCTCTGGGACGGGCCAAGTCTTGAAAATTTCAAGTGACGGCTGATTGAAAGAATCGAGGCGGACGTGCTTTGCACGCTAAAAGTTTGGCGCTGGGGGAGGCTGCCTGGCTCGTTGCTGGTGATGCTGTGATGACTGCAGCCTGTGAGTATGCGAGGAATTGGTAGCGCTAACGGGAATCGAACCCGTATTTAAGCCTTGAGAGGGCTCCGTCCTAACCGTTAGACGATAGCGCCGGACTACACATATTCTACCAGGGCGCAGCCACTTCGGACGGACGATTTCCGCAGCCGTTCGAGACGTCCCAATAAGGCAGATGCCTGCCCGCCGCCGCGATTATTACCAGCGATAGCCGAACGATACTGGAATGTAGTCGGTGTGATTCCCGATCCCGGCCCCGATGTTCGCTCCCGGTCGGTTGACTGTGTACGAGGTCAGCGCGGCCGGGGAACCGGCAAAAAACGGATTGTAGCTTGCAACCCCTGCCGGCGAGTAGATACACGTGATTGCAGCACGGTTACGGCGTCCAGGTGAGGTAACATCGTGAGCCCGGAAAGTAGCATAATTCCCGCAAGCGGCGTCTACAGGACAGCGCGAGTTATAACTCGCCGACGACAAAGGAGTAACTTTATGCTTAAGACGCTCGCACTCTCCGGCCTGATGGTTGGAGCTTTTTGCGCTCAGGTTGGGGCTCTTTACGCCCAGGAGGATACGCCGGATCACAGGTTGCGCACGTCAACCGACGTTCTCCACGAAATCATGAGCGCTCCCGATAAAGGCATACCGAAAGATCTGCTCGAAAAATCGCAGTGTATCATCGTCGTGCCCGGACTGAAGAAGGGCGCATTTCTCGTGGGAGGAGAATATGGCCGCGGCTACGCTCTTTGCCGCACCGGTGACGGCTGGAGCGGGCCTGCCGCGATTAGATTTGGCGGCGGAAGTTTCGGCGCGCAAATCGGAGGCGAATCCACGGACGTCGTGATGCTGGTGATGAACCGTCGCGGGATGAGCAAGCTGGAGCAGGATAAATTCACGGTCGGCGCGGATGCATCGGCTACTGCCGGGCCGGTTGGAAGAACGGCTTCCGCCGAGACTGACGCGCAATTGCATGCGGAGATCCTCTCTTACTCCCGAACGCGAGGATTGTTCGCCGGTGTCGCCCTGGACGGAACCGTGGTCAGCAGGGACCGCTCCGAAGATCACAAGCTTTATGGGCATGGCGCCGAGACGAAAGCCATTCTCGAGGGGCAAATCCGGCCTCCCGAAGTGGCCCGGGGCCTTATTGCTGAACTGGACCGTTATCCGTACACGAAGGGACGGGGATAATCGGATCTAGTTTGCAAGAAATTGACCGAGGCGCGTTACCTTTTCGCGCCTCGGTCCGATCCTCCCGGCTGAACTGTTGGGACACCGAGTTCGAGCTCAGGAATCCGGTTGTCAAGCAAGGCGCCGCGGCGTCGCTCCGCTTTCTGCAGCCTGGCTCGCAGAAACGCCATGGTCCACGAAACAATCAGCAGCCCCAGCCCGAATAAAAACACAACGCGAAACGATAGATCATTCCATGCTTCCGCGGGCGATCCTATCGACCACGGCCGGACGGTCCAACCGATTTTTTCGAGCGCCGCCACGGCCATCAGCAGCACGCCCATCAAGTTCAATAGGAGCCGTGTCCGGCGGGATTTCCTGCCCAGGGCGAGCCCTAGAAGCAAGGAAACGGCAAATACGCACGCGATCAGAATCGCGGAAACGATATAGCTGTCCAAGACTTGTATCATAAGTTCTTCCCGTGCATATTCGCTGCCACAACGCTAAGTTCTAGCCACAGATCAAAGTTACAGTTGGCCTGCCTGGTACATTTTTCAAACGTCGCCGGACTCGCCGCGCATCGAACTATTGGTGGTCTGGAAGCGGCGGCGGGTTGGGCGCCGCCACGCTAGCCGGGCTCGCTTTAGGCTCCGGCGTATTCGGCGTCCACTTACCCGGCTTCGCCAGCAGATCTTTGTTCTGCGGCAATTGCGACGTCTCCCAGCCGCCGCCCAGCGCCATGATCAACGAGACGCTGGCGGTCATCTGCCGTAATTGAATCTGCACCTCGGTTTCACGATTGGTCAGCACCGCCGTCTGCGCGGTAATTACGTTCAGATAACTGTCGACCCCGCCTTTGAACCTCGCCAGCGACAGATCCAATGTATGGGTTGCCGAACCAACCGCGGTGTGCGCCTGCCCAACTTCTTCTGACAAAATGCGCAGCGCCGAGAGGTTATCCTCCACGTTCTGAAACACCGTCAATACCGTCTGACGGTAGTTGGCCACTGCGGCGTCATAAGCCGCCTGCGCCTGTTCGGTCTGCGCGCGCCGGGCGCCCGCGTCAAACAGCGTTTCCGCCAGGCTCGGCCCCAACGACCAGAACCGGCTGGGCCAGGTTAGCCACTCCAGGAAATGGGACGTCTCAAATCCGCCGCTCGCCGACAGCGTAAGCGTAGGAAAATAAGCGGCGCTCGCCACGCCGATCTGGGCGTTCGCCGCGGCGACTAGTCTTTCGTTTGCGGCAATGTCCGGCCGGCGCTCGAGCAGCTCCGACGGCACCGCCACCGGCACGTCCGGCGGCTTGGGAACGAACTCGGCCACCGGCAGCGAGAATTCAGCCGGGGGCTTTCCGATCAGAACGGCGATCGCGTGCTCATACTGCGCTCTCGATACTCCCAGGTCGGTGGCCTGGACGGTGGCGCTATCGAGCTGCGTCTCGGCCAGCGACACATCTTCATCCGAGTCTATGCCGTTGCGATACAGCGAGAGCGTCAGGTCCAGCGTCGCGCGATAGTTCTTCACGCTGTCGTCCAGAACGCGTCTTTCGGCGTCCAGCGCCCGCACTTCGAAGTAATCTTCGGCCAGCTCCGCCTGGCTGCTGAGCAGAGCCGTCGCAATGTCGGCGGCGCTGGCCTGCGCCTGATAGGCATTCACTGCAACGGTGTTGCGCAGTTTGTGCCACAGGTCCACCACGTAGGTCGCCTGGATGGGAAGCGAAAAGTCGTTGATAAGGGATCCTGAGGCGCCTCCAACACCCCCTCCGGTTGAGGTTCCTGTGCCGCCTGCGGTGGATGCCGTCGTGCTCCCGAAGTTCCCGCTCGACACTTGGGACGTCGCCGAGAAACGGGAGTTTGTATAGGACGGTGAAGTGGTGACTTTCGGGAACAAGGCGGAGCGGGCGGAGACTACCAGCGCGCGCGCTGACCGGTAGTTGGCCTCTGCGGCAAGGATGGTTTGATTTGAAACGCGCACCTCGTCTTCCAGGGCGTTCAAAGCCGGGTCACTATATAGCTCCCACCACTTGCCCCGGATCTTGTCGTCCCCCGGTTGCGCGATTTTCCATCCCTCACCTTCCTTGAAATCGGCGGGAACACCTTCTTTAAATGCCGGCGGAGCCGCGACCGGCGGCTTGGCATATCGAGGGGCAGGATTACAGGCGCACATCGCCCCCAACCCGCCCGCCAACACGGCAATCAGCCAACGTGTTTGCACTTTGACCTAACTCTCCGAGCTTACCGGCTCCGGCGGCAGATGCCCGCGCAACCGCGACATCCAACCGCTGAGCCGATCCATGTACAGATAAATCACCGGCGTGGTGAACAATGTCAGAGCCTGGCTCACAATCAATCCGCCGACGATCGTGATCCCGAGCGGACGCCGCAGTTCCGACCCGGTTCCCGTTCCAAGCGCCAGCGGCAAGCCGCCCAGCAGCGCCGCCATGGTGGTCATCATGATGGGCCGAAATCGCAGCAGGCACGCCTGGAACACCGCCTCTTTCGAAGTCTTATGCTCCCCGCGCTCCACCTGCAGTGCGAAGTCGATCATCATGATCGCGTTCTTCTTAACGATGCCGATCAACAGAATGATCCCGATCAGCGCGATCACGCTCAACTCGGTGTGCGTGATCAACAAGGCCAGGATTGCCCCGACGCCCGCGGAAGGCAGCGTCGAAAGGATGGTAATCGGATGGATGTAGCTTTCGTACAATATCCCGAGCACGATGTACACCGCCAGAAGCGCCGCGGCAATGAGCAGCGGCTCGTTCGCGATCGAAGACTGGTATGCCTCGGCCGTGCCCGTAAAGCTGGACGTGATGGCCGAGGGCATTCCGGCTTGTGTTTCCGCCGCATCAATGGCATTCACCGCGTCGCCTAACGCGATGCCGGGAGCCAGGTTGAATGAGATGGTCACGGACGGGAATACGCCGGAGTGATTCACCGCCAGCGCCGCCGTCCCATCCTGAAAACTTGTAAACGCCGCCAGCGGCACCTGGCCTCCATTGACCGTGGTCGCATAAATCTCGCGCAACCCGTTCGGATTCTGCCAGAACACGGGATCCACTTCCATCACCACGTAATACTGATTCAAGGGCGTGTAAGTAGTCGCGATTTCACGCTCGCCGAAGGCGTCGTACAGGATGCTATCGATGGTTTGCGGCGTGATGCCCATGCGCGCGGCGGTCGACCGGTCAATGGTCACGTTCGCCGACAATCCGGCGTTCTGCTGGTCGCTATTTACATCCCGCAATTGGGGGAGCTTCTGCATCAAAAGCAAAAGCCGCGGCGCCCAATCGTTCAGTTCCGCAAGATTGTCGTCCTGGATCGTATATTGATATTCCGCGGCGCTCATTCTGCCGCCCACTCTGACGTCCTGCACCGCCTGTAAATACAGCGTCGCGCCCGTCACCACCGCAAGTTTAGGACGCAGCCGGTTGATGATCTGGGAAGCCGACGCTTTCCTGTCGCCGACCGGCTTGAGCGAAACGAACATGCGCCCGGTATTCGTCGAGGTGCCTCCGCCGCCGCCGCTAAAGGCCATCACAGAGGCGACGCCGGGATCGGCTTGCACGATCTTCGACAGATCGCTGATCCTTTGCCGCATCGCTTGGAACGAAGTATCCTGCTCCCCAATGATGCTGCCGTTCATGCGTCCCGTGTCCTGCTCGGGGAAAAACCCTTTGGGGATGATGTAGAACAAATACACGTTCACGGCCAGCGTGATTATGGTAACCAGCAACATCAGAGCCGAATGTTCCAGCACCCACCCGAGCGACCGTTCATACCCCTTCAGAACATAATCGAAGACCTTCTCGGTGGTTTGATACAGCTTTCCGTGGCCCTTGTCGCTCAGCACCCGCGAGGCCAGCATGGGCGTGGTGGTCAGGGACACCACCAGTGAAATCAGTATGGTCACAGATAGAGTCACCGCGAACTCGCGGAACAGCCGGCCCACGATCCCACCCATCATCAAAATCGGAATGAAGACCGCCACCAGCGAGATGCTGATCGACAGCACGGTGGAACCGATCTCGGCCGCCCCTTTGAACGCCGCGCTCATCGAATTCATGCCTTGCTCGCGGTAGCGCGTGATGTTTTCAAGCACCACGATGGCGTCATCCACCACGAAGCCGGTCGAAATCGTGAGCGCCATCAGCGAAAGATTGTCGATGCTGTACCCCAGCAGCAGCATGACGCCGAACGTGCCGATCAGTGAGACTGGAACGGCAATGCCCGGAATGAAAGTCGCGCGGGGATCGCGCAGAAACACAAACACTACCAGCACCACTAGCGCGATCGAAATCAGCAGAGTTATCTCCACGTCCCGAACCGACGCACGAATCGTCACCGTTTGATCCATGACGATATTCATGTCGATGGCCGGGCTCACCGCCGCGTGCAGCTGCGGCAGGGCCGCTTTGACCGCATCCACCGTGGTGATAATGTTTGCTTGCGGCTGCCGGAAAATGATGATCAGAGCCGCCGGTTGGCCGTTCTCCAGGCCCACGGACCGGATGGTTTGAACCGAGTCCGTGACCTTGGCTACATCCGATAACCGAACCCCGGCGCCGTTGCGATAGCTGATAATGATCGGCCGGTAATCCGCGGCCTTCATCAGTTGATCGTTGGCGCTGATGGTCCACGTCGTATGCTGGTCGGAAAATTCCCCCTTGGCCTCGTTGGCCGTCTGGGCCGCCACCGCCGCCCGCACGTTATCGAGCTGCAAGCCGTAGCTATTGATCTGCGTCGGATTCACGTCGATGCGGACGGCGGGCAGCGAACTGCCTCCCACAATCACTTGCCCGACGCCGGTTATCTGTGACAACTTCTGTTCCAGCACCGTGGAGCCGGCGTCATAAAGCTGGCCGGGTGAAAGCTTGTCGGAGGTGAGCCCGATGATCAAAATGGGGGCGTCCGCGGGATTCACCTTGCGATAGGTGGGATTGCTTGGCAGGTCGGTGGGAAGATAGCTTCGCGCGGCATTGATGGCCGCTTCCACGTCGCGCGCCGCGGCATCTATGTTGCGATTGAGATCGAACTGCAGCGTGATGCTGGTCTGTCCGAGAGTGCTTGATGAAGTCATCTCCGTCACGGACGCGATGCGTCCGAACTGCCGCTCCAGCGGCGTGGCGACGGAGGACGCCATAATATCCGGGCTCGCGCCGGGCAGCGAGGCCGACACCGAAATGGTTGGAAAGTCCACTTGCGGCAGCGGCGATACCGGCAGCAGCGTAAAAGCCACGGCGCCCGCCAGCCCCACGGCTATTGTCAGCAGCGTGGTTGCCACCGGTCTTTGAATGAAGGGAGACGATAAACTCACGTTGCATCTCCAGGCGCAGAGGTCGGCTGCTGCGGCGCGGCCCCGCCACGAAACCACTTGGCGCGCAGCTCGGAAGCCTTGCTGGCGAGGTTGTCGAAGAATACGTAGATCACGGGCGTGGTATAGAGGGTCAGCAGTTGACTGAGCAGCAGCCCGCCGATGATCGTGATACCCAACGGCCGGCGCAGCTCAGACCCGACGCCCTGCCCGAAAGCCAGCGGGACGGCGCCGAAAAGGGCTGCCATGGTGGTCATCATGATCGGCCGGAAGCGCAATAGCGACGCCTGATAAATCGCGTCGTGCGGCGATTTACGTTCCTGGCGCTCGGCTTCCAGCGCAAAATCGATCATCATGATCGCGTTCTTCTTCACGATACCGATCAATAGAACGATTCCGATGATGGCCACAACCGTCAGCTCCTGCCGGCAAATAATCAGCGCCAGCAGCGCCCCCACGCCGGCCGAGGGGAGCGTGGACAGAATCGTGATGGGGTGGATGTAACTCTCGTACAAAACTCCCAGCACGATATACACCGTCACCACGGCGGCCAACAGCAATAGCGGCTCGTTAGTGAGCGACGCTATGAACGCCTGCGCGGTGCCTTGAAACGACGCCTGCATGGCGGCCGGATGTGGAAGCTGTTTCTCGACATTGCGAATCGAATCCACTGCCTCACCCAGCGAAACACCGGACGCCAGATTGAAGGATGCCGTGGTCGCCGGAAACTGGCCGATATGGCTGATCAGGATCGGTGTCGAGTCCACTTTGCGTTTTGTAAAGGCGCTCAGCGGCACTTCGCCGCCGGCGGTGGATCGAATATAGATATCCGCCAAGCCTTGCGGGTGCGTCTGAAATTGGGGAAGCGCTTCGAGAATCACGTGATACTGATTGAGCTGCGTGAACAGCGTCGATACCTGGCGCTGGCCGAAGCCGTCATAGAGCGTGTCGTCGATATTTTGAGCGGTGACGCCGACGCGCATGGCGGTCTCGCGGTCGAGCGCCAGAGAGATAGAAAGGCCGCCGTTCTGCAAATCGCTCGCCACATCGGTGAGCTCCGGAAGGCTCTTCAGCGAGTTCACGAATCGGCCCGCGTATCGGGCCAGTTCATTCGGGTCCGGATCTTCCAATGTGTATTGATATTCTGTTCTGCTGACGATGTCCTCCACCGTCAGGTCCTGCACGGGCTGCAGGTATAGCGTAATGCCGTCCACTTTCGCGAGCTCGGGCTCCAGGCGTCGGATCACGTCTGAAGCGCTGATTTTCCTCTGATCCAGCGCCTTGAGATTGATTTGAATGCGCCCGCTGTTCAGCGTGGTATTGATACCGTCCACTCCGATAAACGATGAAAGGCTGTCCACGCCTGGATCCTTCAGCACCACGGCCGCCACCCGCTGCTGCAGTTTCACCATTTCGTCGAACGACACGCTTTGCGCTGCTTCCGTTACGCCCTGCAGTTCGCCGGTATCCTGCACCGGGAAGAATCCCTTTGGAATCACGACATAAAGACCGATGGTAAGGATCAGCGTCCCAAGGGCGATCAGCAGCGTGATGGTGGACCGCGCCAGCACCCACTGTAGAGTCTTTCCGTAAAACGCGATAGTGCGTTCGAAGATGCTTTCCGAAATCTTGTAGAATCGCCCCTGCTGGCTCTCGTCCCGGTGCTTGAGCAGCTTCGAACTGAGCATCGGAGTCAAAGTCAGCGACACCACCGCCGAGACCAGAATCGTCACGCTGAGAGTAACTGCAAACTCCCGGAATAACCGGCCCGTGATGTCGCCCATGAACAGCAATGGAATCAAAACCGCGATCAGCGAGACGGTCAGCGAAATGATGGTGAAGCCTATCTGCTGCGCGCCCTTGAGCGCCGCGGCCAGCGGCTTCTCGCCCTGCTCGATATAGCGCGAGATGTTTTCGATCATGACGATCGCGTCGTCCACCACGAAGCCGGTGGAGATGGTCAGCGCCATCAGCGTCAAATTATTCAGGCTGTACCCCAGCACGTACATGACCGCGAAGGTGCCCACCAGCGACAGCGGAACCGCGATGCTCGGAATCACGGTGGCGGAAAGCGTTCGGAGAAAGATGAAAATCACGGCCACCACCAGCGCGATACAGATCAGCAGCTCAAACTCCACATCGCTTACCGACGCCCGCACCGTCAATGTCCGGTCAGTCACGATGGAAACGTCGATGCCCGACGGAATGGTGGCCCGCAACTGAGGCAGCAGCGCCTTGATCCGATCCACAACCTGGATGATGTTAGCGCCCGGCTGCCGTTGAATGTTGACGATCACCGCCGGCGTGAGATTCACCCAACCCGCCTGACGCGTGTTCTCGACGCCATCGATAACGTTGGCTACGTCCTGGAGAATCACGGGCGCGTTGTTCTTGTAAGCCACCACCACTCTCTTGTAATCCTGCGCCGTCAGTAGCTGATCGTTGGCCCCGATTTGATAGCCCTGGCTCGGGCCATCGAAGCTTCCCTTCGCCGCATCCAGACTGGTGGTGGTAAGCGCCGTCCGCAGATCCTCCAGATTAAGCCCATAGGACGCCAATTTCGTGGGATTCGCCTGGATGCGCACCGCCGGTTTCTGGCCGCCGCTGATGGTTACCGCGCCCACTCCCGAGAGCTGCGAGATCTTTTGCGCCAGCCGCGTGTCGGCTAGGTCTTCCACTTTCGACAAGGCAATGGATTGCGAGGTCAGGGCCAGCGTCAGGATCGGCGCGTCCGCCGGATTCGTCTTGGTGTAAACCGGCGGCATCGGCAGATTGGCCGGCAGAAAGTTTTGCGCCGCGTTGATGGCCGCCTGAACCTCCTGCTCGGCTACGTCGATATCCAGGCTTAGAATAAACTGCAGCGTGATTACCGAGGCGCCCGACGAACTGGCGGACAGCATCTGATTGAGGCCCGGCACTTCGCCCAGCTGGCGTTCCAGCGGCGCCGTCACCGCCGAAGCCACCACGTCGGGGCTGGCGCCCGGATAAAACGTGGTAACTTGCATGGTCGGATAATCCACTTCCGGTAACGCGGAAACCGGTAGTTGCTTATAAGCCACGATCCCCACCAGCAGGATCGCGGCCATCAGCAGCGACGTCGCAATGGGCCGCAGTATGAAGGTACGAGACGGATTCATCGGGGTTTCGATTGCGGTTTGGTGTTGGCCGGGGGCGCGCTGGCTGGTTTTGGACTCTGATTAGCCTGTTGAGCTTTCGTCGGGCTGGGCTGGGCCGCCGGCGCCTTCACCGCTACTTTGGTTCCGTCCTGCAATTTGTCGAAACCGTCCGTAACCACCACTGCTCCCTGCTCCACTCCGGTTACCGCCGAGGTGGTGCCGTCGTTCGTTTGAATCTTCACGTTCTGCGATTTCACCGTCGAGTCCGGTTGGACGACATACACATACGCGACATCATTGTTTCTCTGTATGGCCGCGTCGGGAATCAAATTAACATTGGACAGTTGGCGCACCAGGAGCCGTGCGTTGACGAACTCGTTGGGGAAAAGTTTATTGTCGCGATTGGCGAATTCCGCTCTCAGCTTCACCGTTCCCGTGGTTGCGTCGATTTGATTGTCGATGGTCAGCAGCGTTCCCTTCGCCAGCTCGTTCTGGTTGTCGCGATCCAACGCGTCCACGGTCAGCGTGTGTCCGGCTTGCATCTGCTTTACCACTTCCGAAACATAGTCCTCCGCCATGGTGAAAATCACGGTGATCGGCTGAATCTGGGTGATCACCAGCAGACCGGCGGTCCCGTTAGCCGCAACGATGTTTCCTGGATCCACCAGCCTCAGACCAACCCGGCCGTCGATCGGGGCAATGATTCGGGTGTAGTCCACATTCACCTGGGCTGCCAGCAAATTGCCTTCGTCGAGCTTCACGGTTCCCTCGTCTTGCTCCACGGTCGCTTGCTGCGTCGCCAACTGTTGCTCGGGAATCGCATGCTGCTGGATGACCTGCTTGTAACGGTTGAGATCGATATAAGCGTTCTTGAGCAGCGCCTGATCGCGGGAAAGCTGCCCTTGCGCTTGCAACACCACGGCGGTGTAAGGTTTCGGATCGATGACGGCAAGCAGGTCGCCCTTCTTAACCATCTGACCCTCTTTGTAGTCCACCTCCACCAACTGGCCGACCACGCGGCTGGTCACGGTCACCGTATAAACGGGAGTAACCGCGCCCAGCGCATCGATGTGTTCGCCAATATTTCCCTTCGTTACTTTGGCGACGGAAACCGGAACAGCAGCGGTCCCCGGCTTAGCGCCCTGCTTCTTGGAAGAGGATTTGTTTTGCGTTTGCGACCACACGAGGTAGCCGCCACCGGCGAGACAAATCAAGCCGACCAAAAGAAACCATTTCTTTCTACCCATGGTGAGAGAATAACGCAGCTGCAGGCTAGTACCAGCTTGCGCAAGGCTGCGCTCATACATAGAGATCCGGCTAGAACGATTCGGTTACTGGCCCAAGTTAGCTATTTGTTACCAACCGTGAAATGGGCCAAAGTTGTAACCGTTACAAGTAACGGGAGGGCAGTCTGAAGGTTTAGAAAAAACGAAGGGCGTGCCGTTTAAAAGCGGCACGCCCGATGCTGAACCAAACAGTCCCCCCGTCAGATACGAGTGCCGGGACGATCGCTCATCGCGTAGTCGGCTGAAGCCTCGCTCGCGGAACTGACATCCTCCGCGCCGGTTTCCTCAAGAATCTTCTTGGCGCGGTTTACCCATTCGGAACTGTCGCAATGGACCGATAGCAGGATGCCGCCGGCCTTCACCCGGCCTTCATAGCGCTTGGCTTCGTATTCGGGAATCCCCATGCCAACCAGAGATCCGACTATTCCGCCCGCCACGCCCACCGCGCCCGCTCCTGCCAGCATGCCCATGATTGGACCAGCGGCGATGAATGGACCCAGCCCTGGAATCGCCAGCGCGCCGATGCCCACCAGCCAGCCCAGCACGCCGCCCAGCACCGCGCCGGATGCCGCTCCGGTAGTAGCGCCCTCGGGCGCCTTCGTGTCCTTGCGATGCACGAAGTCCTTGGTGCCGACATTTTCCGGCATCAGAACGGAGACGTCCGTGTTGCGGAAGCCCGCGACCCGCAAAGCTTGCAACGCACCGCCAACAGAAACGGTGTCGCTATAAATTCCAAAAACTGCAGTATTTTTTCCTGCCATGATAAAGACTCCTACCTTTCAGGGATGGATTTTTTCTTCGGTCCTACTTACTCTCAGCAACGGTCAATTCATTGGTTACTTTGCCCGCTCCTGCTATTTCGGTAGCCTTGTCCTCGATGGCCTTCTTCTCGTCCTCCGACTTGACCTTGCCCCGCAGCATCACGACGCCGTCTTGTGAAGTGATGTTGACGTTGTGGGCTTCGGTGGAAAGCGATTTGTCGGCGATTACGGCCTTCCGAATTTTCTGCATGAGCTGCCGGTCCGCTTTGTGCGCGTTGACGGTTTGATCGGCGGTGGTTTGGGCCTTCAGGGGTGGCGCTACATAAGTAAGCGCGATTGACGCCGCCGTTAGCTCGGTTGCCAGGAATATTTTGGAGGTGAGTGTGTTCCACATGCGCATGTCCAGTGCAAGAGCGATGCCATCCTCCTTTTGGCGCGAAATCGCTTAATTTGCGATGCGAACGTTTTGCGCGGGCCGCGCGCAATCAGAAATAATTACAGACCCAAACCTTAACGCATCCGAAGTTAGCGGCGTGTGATAGATCGCCCGTTTGAGAATCTGGCTCCTCCCGCCGAGGTAAGTAACGATTTAGCTGCTGGCGAGTCCAGAAGAAGGGAGGAAAATCAATGACGTATATCGGGGTTTCCAGACGATGGGTTTTGAAGGCTTTGACGATCGGCGCGGCCGCGGGAACCGGTTTCGTGGCGGTCGGTCAGGACTTCGGCCGGGCCAGGGATCTGGTGGATCGAGTTCAAGAAGACTTGCGGCGCGCCGCCGATTTCACACGCACCAACGAAAAGGAAAGGGTCCGGTACGAAAATGTACAGCATCATCTGTCCGAATTCGATCGCGACCTCAGAAGGGATCATTGGGACAAGGGCAAGCTGGATCAAGCCATCGATGATTTGAAGAACGTAGTCCAGAACAATACTCTGGAGGGCCGCGAGCGGGACGCGTTAGCCGCGGACCTGTCTGACCTTCGCACCATGCGGGACATACGCTGATCCGTGCTGGCTTCATGCGCGTAAATGGGGGATCGAAAACATGCTGCTGCTCTTAATTCTCTTGATCGTTCTGCTGGTTGGCGCGGCTCCGGCTTGGCCCTATAGCCGAGGGTGGGGCTATTATCCGAGCGGAGCTTTGGGCATCATTCTGGTGGTCCTGATCGTCTTGCTCTTGATGGGGCAGCTTAACTTCTGACATTTTGATGGACCTGCGCGTAGAGAGAACACCATCCCGCATTGCTCGTCAGGCCTCTGGATGAAAAATCAGTCGAGTACGCCCGGCTCTCTGAAGATCGGCGCGCTGTTAAGACCACACGCCGGTTTTCTGTTCCTCGGCACGCTGGCGATCCTCGGGGAAAGCGCCGCCGGTTTGCTGGAACCATGGCCGCTGAAGATCGTTCTCGATAGCGTGCTGAGCTCCAAGCCGCTGCATGGGTGGTTCAACGCCCTGATCGTTTCTCACGTAGGCTACGACAAGCAAGCCATTCTGAAATTCGCGGCCGCGTCCGTGCTCGCCATTGCAGTGCTGGGCGCAGCGTGCTCTTACGCCGAGAAATACGTTACCACCAGCGTCTCGCAGTGGGTGATGCACGACCTGCGCCGTACGCTTTACTATCACATCCAGCGCCTGTCGCTGGCCTATCACGACAGCAAGCAGACCGGCGATCTGATCAGCCGCGTCACCAGCGACATCGATGCGATTCAGAGCTTTATTGCTTCCGGGCTTCTGGGCGCCGGCATCAACGTCCTGATGCTGGCCGGCATGGTGGGCGTGATGCTCTACCTGAACTGGCGATTCACCTTGATCGCTCTTTCGGTGGCGCCGCTGCTCTTCGTCGTGGTCTTTAGCTACACGCGGCGCATCAAGAAAGCCGCTCGTGAGGTCCGAAAAAAAGAAGGCGAGATCGTTTCGGTGATTCAGGAGGTGATCTCCTCCATCCGCGTCGTGAAGGCCT
This sequence comes from Terriglobia bacterium, assembly GCA_963786745.1. GTDB lineage: Bacteria > Acidobacteriota > Terriglobia > Bryobacterales > Bryobacteraceae > Palsa-89. Next base: position 176,240 of record CAWBAE010000004.1, read on the forward strand.
TTGCGCGCGAGGATTATGAACAGCGCCGCTTGGAAGAAGAGAGCCTGGAAGGCGTGGAAATCGCGCTGCGCGCGCGCGGGCTCAAGGCTAAGCTCGCGCCCTTGGTTGAGATCATCGTGGCGGCCGGTACCACTCTGGTTCTATGGTTCGGAGCCAGCCTGGTGCTGGGTGGCAGCCTTTCGGCCGGGTCGCTGGTGGTCTTCATCTTTTACCTCGGCAAGATGTACAAGCCGATGCAGGAACTCTCCAAGATGACCGACACGTTTTCGAAGGCCGCGGTCGGGTACGAGCGCATTTGCGAAATCCTCGACACCGAACGCGATGTCAAAGACCTGCCCGGGGCTCGCCGGGCCGGGCGGCTGCGCGGCAGAATCGAATTCAAGAATGTCGACTTCGCTTATCAGCCAGACCGGCCGATCCTCAGGAACGTAAGCTTCCGGATTGAGCCTGGACAGGTGGCTGCCCTGGTCGGCCCCACCGGCGCGGGAAAAACCACCATCATCAGCCTCATTCCCCGCTTTTACGAACCCACGGCGGGCTTTGTAAGCGTGGACGGCTGGGACGTGCGGCGGCTGCGGCAGAAGTCCCTTCGACAGCAAATGAGCTTCGTGCTGCAGGAGACGCTGCTATTTCACGCCCCCATCTGGAACAACATCGCATATGGCAAGCCGGAAGCCAGCCGGCGCGAAATTCTGCGCGCGGCCGAGCTCGCCAACGCCCACGAATTCATCGAAAAGATGCCGGAAGGCTACGACACCGTAGTGGGTGAACGGGGAGTCACGCTGTCTGGCGGCCAGCGCCAGCGGATCGCCATTGCGCGCGCCATCATCCGCAACACGCCCATCCTGATTCTGGACGAGCCCAGCTCGGGGCTCGACGCGGCATCGGAGAAGCTGGTCTTCGAGGCTCTGGACCGCTTGATGGAAGGCAAGACCTCTATCGTGATCGCCCACCGGCTTTCTACCGTCCGGCGCGCCGACGTCATTTTCGTGGTGAACGACGGCCGCATCGTGGAGCGAGGAAGTCACGAAGAACTTTTGAAGCTCGGCGGCCTGTATGCCGAGCTTTACCATATTCATCAGGACGCCTCCAGCTCCGAACAGGGCGAGAGTCCGGTGGTTTCCGCGATGAGGCAGGCGTGAATCTCATCGTCGAGCCCGCGGACGGCGTCGCGCCCCTGGTTCGAGCCATCGACAACGCCCGCAGCCTGATCGAGATCGCCATCTTCCGCTTCGACCGCGCCGAAGTCGAAAGGGCGCTCGGCAACGCGGTGAGCCGTGGCGTGTCGGTCCACGCGCTGATCGCGTACACGAATCGCGGCGGCGAGCAGAACTTGCGAAAGCTGGAAATGCGGCTGCTGGCGGCGGGAGTAACCGTAGCCCGCACCGACAGCGATCTAACCCGCTATCACGGCAAATACATGATTGTGGACCGCCGCGAGTTGCACGTTTTGTCGTTTAACTTTACGCGCCTCGACATCGACTACAGCCGTGGTTTTGGAATCGTCACCAGGAAACCCAGGCTGGTTCTGGAAGCGGTGAAGCTGTTCGAAGCCGACAGCCAGCGCCGGCCCTACGCGGCTGGTGATCCCGGGCTGGTGGTGAGCCCCGCCAACGCCCGCGATCAACTTTCCCGGTTCATCCGCGGCGCCCGGCGCGAACTGCTGATCTACGATCCCGAAATCAGCGACCTGGCCATGCTTCGCGACCTCGAATCGCGCTCCAAAGCCGGGGTGGAGATCAAGATAATCGGGCGTCTGCTCAAAGGAAGCGTTCCTCTGCCGGTAAAGAGGCTCTCAGGCCTCCGGCTGCACACTCGCGCCATCATCCGCGATGGAAAGCGCGCGTTCATTGGAAGCCAGAGCCTGCGGCATGCCGAACTGGGAGCCCGGCGCGAAGTCGGTATTATTTTCAGCGAGGCGAAAATCGTCGCCACACTGAGCAAGACTTTCCTGGACGATTGGAATGCCGCGGACCGCCCCGCGCCGGCGATTGAGGAATACCAGGGCCCCCGCGCGACGAAAGTCGCTAAAAGAGTCGCGAAGGCAGTGGCCAAGGAGCTGCCCCCGGTCACCCCCGTTCTCGAAGTGGTGGTCAAGGAATTAGTAGGAACAACCAACGGAGCAGCGCTGGATTGCGCCGCCGTCGAGGAGACCGTGAAGCATGCCGTAAAAGAAGCGGTGAAAGAAGCTGTCCTGAATGCCGTCGAGCAGAACGGACTGGCCCAGCCCAAGTAGCCCTACAACTTGCTCAGTTCGGCAATGCGCGATTCGACCATGGTTGCGAACACACCCACTTCTTCGGGCGAGTATTGGGCGGCGCGGAAGGCGTCTTGAACTTGCTGCGGAGAAAGTTTGCTGAGCAGCTGCCCGATCCATCGGGCATCCGCGCGCGGGATGTGCTGGCCGATCCATTCCAGATTGAGGCGGCTCACATACTCGGGCGGATTAAATATGACCAGAAACCCCGGCCTGCTCGGGTCATCAAAATCGACAAAGTCTCCATCCACGTTCCGAATGAACTTGGAGGAATCGTACGAAACCAGGTTGCCCTTCGCTTTCTTATGACTTGGCACGAAGTTCGTGGTTCCGAAGCTGGCGCCCAGGTCGCTCACCATGTAAATGAGCGCCGCGCCGTCCGCGCTCTTGTCGCGGTAGACCGAATTGTTTTCGTCTTTCAGATCCCAGTTGTTAATCAGCGCCATCATCACGCGCAGGCCATTCAACTCACGCGTGCCGGTGAAGGGGTTGTGACGCCATTGCCAGGTTCCAACTTTCTTCTCGCCGTCTAATCTTTTTAGCCGTACATTTTTCATGGACCCGTCGGGTTCGACAAATTTCTCGGCGTTTTTCCGCTTGAGGTGATCGGGCATACCGCTAGCCCGGAAGTCCGGAAGAAAGTAGTCTTCGTTCGTGAAATAGCCTGCCGCCCAGACCAAACGGGTGGCCACAGTCTCGGGCCTGGCCTCCGCCCCAAGTTTCACTTTCCACTTCACGCCGTCAGCGTCTCTAACATCGAACTTTGGATTGGTGCCCGACATGTCTTCCTTTTCGAAGGTGAACGGACCATGCGGCTCGTTCTGAGGGCCGCCGGGGCCGTAGAACAGATTGCGGGAAGCGATGTCCACGGGGTCACTCCACAGAATGGGCGCCGCCGTTTCCGCTCCTTCCAATTTTTCGCCGCCCGCTTTGTAGCCTTGTTGGGCGTAAGCCCACGTGGAAAACGCTCCGAGAAGCGCGACACTCGACAGAATCAGGAATTGCCCCTTAACGCCCATTCGTATCCCCTTTGGCGGAATGTTCACCCCCCGCCGTTTCCATTTGCATCCGATGTCCAGCGCCGTCCTTCCTCCCGGATGCGTCCCCGGAAGAATAAGCAATGCTGGCTTGCGTGGGCAGCGCCAGCGCGGTGCCGGCGGCTTCAACCGCCTCTAGAATCCGCAGGTATAAATCCTGCTGTATCAGCATGAATTCGTCCCCGTCTTTCGTCAGGATGTGAGCGAAGATCTCCAGATCCAGCGAGTAGGTGCCCACTCCGACGAAGCGCACCGGGAGACCGCCGGTTTCAACTTTGGCGTGCTCGGACAAAATCCTCGTGACCGACTCCAGCACTGCGCGCACCTGATCCGGCTTCGCGTCTCGCCGGAGGTTCAGCATGAAATGGAACAGCATCTTGTCGCGCTGGTCGAAATTCTCGAGGGTCATGGAAGAGAACTGGCCGTTGGGCACGGTGACCAGCGTGCGGTCCAGCGTCCGGATGCGCGTCGATCGCAGCCCGATGTCCTCCACGGTTCCCATGCGATCTCCGAATTTGCAGAAATCCCCCACCGCGACCGGCCGGTCGCTCACAACCGCCACGCCGCCGAAGAAATTCTCGATGGTCTTTTGGGCCGCCAGCGCTATCGCGATTCCTCCCACGCCCAAGCCCGCCACCAGCGTGGTGGTGTTATAGCCCCAGTCACTCAGGATCGCCGCCACCATCAACACCAGGATCGTGATCTTTATCACGCGCGCCGCCAGCGGAAGCACCGAATAGGAAAACGATTGATGCTTGGCTCGCAAAATGACGGCCAGCCGGCTGATGAGAGTGTCCACCACTCGCGTAGCCAGCCATGCGAGCGCCAAAAAGAACAGAAAAGCCAACGCTCGATCGATGTAGGGGCTCACCTTCGCCGACGGCCCGATCCATTCCACGCCCGCTCGAAACACAGCCACAGCCACCATCAGTTGGACCGGCTTAAGAGAAGATTGGAGCAAACTCCAGTTCGCTCGCGGCGCAATTCGTTTTAGCAAAGGTTCCGCAAAACGGCGGGCCAAGGGAGAGAGCAATTTCGACGCTCCGCCAATGACCACCGCCAACCATACAAGTGCGATCCAGCGCCACAAGGACATATCCAGAAAGCTCCTCGCCACCAGCGGCTCAGGCAGATGCCTCTCCAGGGGCGAATCGCTGGTCATCCTCGCCAGCCGCGGAATGCGCCCGATGCTATCGGACGAAACCAGCCAGGCGGATCGCCCGGAGCGAAGCGGCACCCGTTGTAACTCCAGATCGAGAGTCTTGCCATCCACGGTAAAGGAGTCCACGCGCTCCCGGTCGGGAGCAAGCCCTGCGGCGTGGCTGCCATCCGGCTCCCGGCTGAGATCGGCAACGTCGAACTCGGAGTCTCGATCCAGGATCTGGCCCAACTGCTGAGCAAGTTCGCCCCCGGTCTTCAGGCGCTCGTTTCGGGGAAACTTGCGAAGGTCAAAATATTTCGAGGCCCGCACGTAGTTGTGCGAGTGATATGCCTCCAGAAACGACACCACCGAGCTCTGCGGCGAATCCCGATTCAAGGGATCTTTGGATCCCGCCGAATCGGATGCAGGCGCCTGGGGTGCACCTAACAAGCAGCTCAGCGATAGCAGCGCCAGAATCGCGTGCCCGGCGATTCCCCGGTGAGGAAGAAACTTCACACTCGGCCCGCAGCCGCCGCCCCCATTTGACGCTAACGCTATGAGGGCGTGTTGATCGCTCAAGCGCATGTGGCGGGAGATGCACTTGGGCTGCCACTACCCACCGCGCCTCTCACGGTTACATTGTGCTGATTCTGATGTACCGCCTTATATCCGGCAAATTTAAAAGCACACCGGCGACAACGAACGTCAGCGCAAGCGCGCCAACCAATTTTGAAACGTGCATAGCTTCTCCTTTCCCCGAATTCAACACCCGTCTGCGTAGTAGATCCCGGCGATCGAAAAACGGTTGCGTTCCGCCGGCGCTTCAGCCGCGGCCTCTCGACAGCTACGCGCGCCTGCCGGCCGCGAGAAGAGCCACTCCGCCGATCAGCACAACCGCGCCCGCGATGGGAGTGATCGGCACAGTGTGCGTTTTGTCGCGCGTGGCGTGGATCGGCCCGACATCCAGAACTTTTTGTTTGGTCGTGTAAGTAATACCGCCCCACGTCAAACCCGCGATGCCAAGCAGAATCAGAACAATTCCTAGTATTTGTTTCATAAGCGCTCCGGGTAGAGCAGGTGCGCTTCCAAAACCCTGCGAGTGAACATTCTTACCGGCTATCTGTCGATCCCACGTCTCCAGGGCCAGCGCATCCGACGCACCCTGTTCTAACGTGCTGATTTCCCGTACGACACCAAGTTGGTGCGCCAATTGCAAGAGTACAAACGCGGCCAATGCAGTAGGTCGCTAATCTCTGAGGAGGATGTTTCATGAACGGTACGGCAGTTCGACAAGACGATTTCGACGCTCTTCTTCTATCGGAGTTGGAAACTCTGCGGGCATCCGAGAAACATCTGGAGCGCCTCTTCAAGCAGCTTCGAAAGAAGCCGCATTTGCGCGAGTCCTTCCTATCCGAGCTCTCCGATGTTCAGCAACACGCCGAGCGGCTCGATGCCGTTCTGGATCCGCTCGATATTTTCAATCGGCGGATAGGCCCTTTCGGCAAGCCCATCCTGAACCCGGCCGCCTAGGAGATATTCTTGACCCGCACTCTTTTACTAATCGTATTGGTTGTTCTCTTGCTTGCGGCGCTTCCCGCGTGGCCGTATAGCACGGGTTGGGGATATTATCCGAGCGGCGGATTGGGGCTGGTGCTGATCGTTCTGCTGGTTCTGGCGTTGATGGGCCGCTTATAAGGGATTCTCCGGCTTGTCCCCGGTAAGCCGCCTGTGTAGTTCCATCTCCCCTGTCTCCACTTTGTCCGCTCCGTCGCGCCGACCGTGCTCCCGGCTTCGCCCGGATGCCCGCAGCGCCCCAGGTGGTCCCTTCAGGACGGTAGTATGCCATTGCCGCAGCCCTGTTAAACTGGAGGTTCGTCCGTGCTTCCGGCTCGGTCGACGTCCCGAAGCTATCGGAAGGCAACGAACAACATAATGATTTCCTCTACCCAACTACGGCCAGGCATGGTCATCAAGTTCAATAACGAGCTGTATTCCATCTTCAAGACCGAACATCGCACCCCTGGCAACCTGCGCGGGTTCGTCCAGGCGAAGATGCGGAGCTTACGCACCGGCTCCATGACGGAGCATCGTTTCTCTTCCGAAGACCGCGTGGAACGCGCCGCCCTCGAAGAGATCGAGATGGAGTACCTGTACGACGACGGCGAATACTACTACTTCATGAATACCGAGAACTTCGAGCAGATGCATTTGACGCGCGAAATTCTAGGCGACGGCGTTGAATTTCTGGTCCCCCAGCTCAAGGTCAATGTCGAATTCTACGAAGGTAAGGCCATTAGCGTCGAGCTTCCTCCCACCGTGGACCTAAAGGTGGTCGAAACGGAGCCGGGCCTCAAAGGCGCCAGCGTATCGAACGTCACCAAGGCCGCTAAGCTCGAAACCGGCCTGGTGGTGCAAGTTCCGCCATTTATCCAGGAAGGCGAGAAGATACGGGTCAGCACCAGCGAAGGCACCTACCAAGAGCGCGCGTGAATCTGGGGCGAATAAACGGAGAAGCGCTGCGCTCCGGTTGCGAACGCTCGCTGGCACGTCTATCCTCGTTAATTGGGGTTACATTCAGGTTGCACCCGGCGCCCCAATTCTTTGGCGCGTCCGCGATCGAGCCCAGATGCTCGATACTCAAGTAAAGGAGTGAACGGCAAGCCCTCATGAAGATCTGCGTGTTAGGCGGTGACGGATACTGCGGCTGGGCTACGGCTCTCTATTTGTCCCGGAAGGGACATACGGTTTCGGTAGTTGATAATTTCGCGCGCCGCCAATGGGATTTCGAGCTCGGCGTACAAACCCTCACGCCCATCCAGCCCTTGTCGGACCGGCTGCGCGTCTGGCAGGAACTCACCGGAAAGGCGATCGAGGTTTTCACCGGCGACGTCAACGATTACGAGTTCCTCTCCACGGTGATCCAGACCGTTCAGCCGGAGGCCATGGTGCATTTCGCCGAACAGCGCTCGGCGCCGTACTCCATGATCGACCGCAAGCATGCGATTTTCACGCAAGTGAACAATGTCGCCGGAACGCTGAACGTCCTGTTCGCTATTCAGGAGTTCCAGCCCGAGTGCCACCTGGTAAAGCTCGGCACCATGGGCGAGTACGGTACTCCCAACATCGATATCGAGGAAGGCTACATCCGGATCGAGCACAATGGACGGTCCGACGTGCTTCCCTACCCCAAGCAGCCGGGTTCGTTTTATCACCTTTCCAAGGTGCACGACAGCCACAACATCATGTTCGCCTGCAAGATTTGGGGGCTTCGCGTCACCGATCTCAACCAGGGCGTGGTTTATGGAACCGTAACCGACGAAGTGATCATGGATGAAGCGCTCATCAACCGCTTCGATTACGACGACGTCTTCGGAACCGTGCTGAACCGGTTCTGCGCGGAAGCAGCCGCCGGACATCGGCTGACCGTCTACGGCAAGGGCGGGCAAACCCGGGGATTCTTGGATATCCGCGACACCGTCCGTTGCGTCGAACTGGCCTGTCTGAATCCGGCCAACGTCGGGGAATGCCGGATATTCAATCAGTTCACCGAGCAATTTACCGTGCTGGAGCTGGCCGAGATGGTGCAGGCGGCCGCCTGGAAGATGGGCATGCGCGTCGACATCGAACACCTGCCCGGGCCGCGGGTTGAGGCCGAAGAGCATTACTACAACGCCAAGCATTCCAAACTGATCGATCTGGGCCTGGAGCCGCACTACCTCTCGGATTCCCTGCTCGATTCGCTGATGAACATCGCCATCCGCTACCAGGACCGCATCGATACTTCGCTGTTTCTGCCGCAGGTGAAATGGCGCAATGCGAAAAATCTCCGCACCCAGCAATCCGGCGTATCGGCGGCGTCGGTCTCCGCCTCGGAGCTGACCTACTGATGGGCGGGAGTTCCTAGTTGTGCGGCATCGCCGGGTTCACGCGGCATAACCGCGCCGTCCATCCGGGCCGTATCCAAAGCGCGGTCGCCACGCTGGTCCATCGCGGGCCCAATCAACAAGGTGTCTTCGAATCGGAATCGGTGTCTCTCGGCGCAACGCGTCTGAGGATCATCGACATCGCCGGCGGCGACCAGCCCGTGGTCGCCGAAAATCGCGACACCTTGATTGTCTTCAACGGCGAGATCTACAATCACGCGGAGTTGCGAACGGAGCTCGAGCAGCGCGGGCATCGTTTTCGTACCCGCAGCGACACCGAAACCGTTCTGAACGCGTTCCTCGAATGGGACACGGACTGTTTCTCGCGTATGCGCGGCATGTTCGGCCTTGCGCTTTGGACGGAATCCAGCGGACGGCTGGTGCTCGCCCGGGACCGCATGGGAATCAAGCCGCTCTATTTCGCGCGCCGCGGCCAGGATCTTTATTTCGGTTCGGAGCTGAAAGCTATCTTGGTTCATCCCGAGATCGAGCGCAATTTGAGCCTGGAAGGCCTGGATTGCTACCTCTCGTTGAACTACGTGCCGGCTCCCTGGACCCTGGTCGAAGGAATCGAGAAACTGCTCCCTGGACACTGGCTGGAATGGAAGCGCGGTAAGATCCGGAGCGAGTGCTACTGGCGCTTGCCTGTGCCTTCCCAGCGTGGCTGGACCGCCCCATCCGCCGAAGCCGAACTCGACCGCCTGCTGAAGCAGTCCATGCGGGAGCATCTGGTGTCCGACGTGCCGCTGGGAATCTGGCTTAGCGGCGGCGTGGATTCTTCCACCATGCTGCATTACGCGGCCGAGGCTTCGAGTTCCCGCCTGAAAACCTTTTCCATCACTTTCCGGGGCCGCAGCTTCGACGAGACGCCTTACGTTCGCCAGGTCGCGGCGCAGTATGGAACCGAGCACCAGGAACTCGACCTGAGCGCCGATCAGGATATCGCCACCGCAGTCCAGGAACTGGCCTACTATTCCGACGAACCCAATGCGGATTCCGGCGCGCTGCCGGTTTGGTTTCTCTCCCGTCTCACCAAGCCCGGCGCCACCGTGGCGCTGAGCGGAGAAGGCGCTGACGAACTATTCGGCGGATACCTGATGCATCGCGCCAGTTTGCTCGCGCATACCGCCCGGCGGTTGCCCGGCTTTGCGCTGGATGCGGCGTTGGGCATCGCGCGCCGCTGGCCCGTGTCCAACGAAAAGATCGGGTTCGAATACAAGCTGAAACGGTTTCTGGAAGGCTGCCGGATGCCTGCGGCCCGCGCCCACATGTATTGGGGCGGAACCTTTGGCGATGTAGAGAAGCGCTCCCTGCTTCAACCCACTCTCCCCGGGACGCTGGCGTCCATCGTGCAGGAACTCGCAGACGCGGGCGACAACCTCCCGGCCTATCTTTGGTTCGATCAGAAGTATTTCCTTCCGGACAATATCCTCACTAAAGTGGACCGCGCCAGCATGGCCCACGCCGTGGAGGTGCGTCCGCCGTTTCTCGATCACCGTATCGTGGAATTCGCCAACTCCCTGCCATCCCATCTCCGCATTCAAGGCTCGCGCCAGAAGGTGATTCTCAAGAATCTGATGCGCGGGAAGCTGGCTGCGCCCATCCTGTCGCGCAAGAAGATCGGCTTCGACATTCCCGCGCACGATTGGTTTCGCGGACCACTGCGCCCGCTGCTCGAGGACGCGGTGGCGTTCGCGGCCGGCGAACATTCCGGATTTTTCCGCATGGATGCAATCCAGGCCTGCGTGCGGGACCACATCGACCGGCGCGCGAACCTCGGATACCATCTCTGGGGATTGATGATACTGTTCTATTGGATGAAAAAATGGCGGATCCAAACCCGAGCGCCGGGCGAACCGGCGCAGCGGACCCTGGAAAGCGTCTTCACCTCTACCTGATCGTTCTGCTCTTCGCCGCCGCGGTTTATGCGGGCTGCATGCTCTCGCCTCCATCCTTGATGGACGACGTGGACGCCGTGCAGGCGCAAATTGCGCGCAACATGCTCACCACGGGCGACTGGGTGACCGCGCGCCTGGATGGTGTCGCCTATCTCGAAAAAGCGCCGCTCATTTATTGGCTGATCGCGATTTCCTACAAGATTTTCGGCGTATCGGACTGGGCCGCGCGGGTTCCTATCGTGCTGGCAGCCATCGCGCTCGCCTGGTTGACCGCCGCGATGGGCGCCTGGGCTTTCGGAAAACGCGCCGGATTGTATGCCGGTCTATGCATGGCCACTTGCTTCGGCCTGTTTCTCTTCACGCGCATTCTGATCCCGGATGTTATGCTGACCGCGAGCGTCGCGCTTTCGCTGTGGGCATTCCTGCGCGCCATCGATGAAACCGAGCGACGGCCGCGTTGGTGGGCCTTCGTGATGGCCGCCAGCCTGGGCGTAAGCCTGTTGTTCAAGAGCTTGGTCGGCATAGTGTTCCCGATCGCCGCCGCGCTGCTTTACCTCGCATTCACGCGCCAGTTATTTCAGCGCAAAATTTGGAAAGCGCTGCATCCGGTAAGCGGCCTTGTGGTCGCGCTGGCGATCGCCGCTCCCTGGCACATCCTGGCCACACTACGGAATCCTCCCTATTTCGATTTCACCATGCGCAGCGTGGCCGGCCAGTATCACGGCTTCTTGTGGTTTTATTTCATCAATGAGCAATTGCTCCGCTTCCTGAATCTGCGCTACCCGCGCGATTACGACACGGTTCCGCGCCTCTATTTCTGGGGCTTCCATCTGCTGTGGCTGTTCCCCTGGAGCGTCTACTTCCCGGCCATCGCCAGCCTCAGCTTCAAGCCGGCTGATCGCGCCGGAAAGATGCGCCTGCTGGCTCTGTGCTGGATCGGATTCATACTGGTTTTCTTCACGTTTTCGACCACCCAGGAATACTATTCGATGCCTTGTTATCCGGCGCTGGCGCTGCTTCTGGGATCGGCCATGGCGGCCGGCGGCGCGTGGATCCGGCGAGGCACCCAGGTGTTATGCGTGGTGTTTGCCGCGGCGGCGATAGGGGCATTCACGCTGTATTTCATGGTGTGGAATCTCCCAGCGCCGGGCGACATCTCCGAGGCGCTAAGCCCGCATCCGGGCGCTTACAAGCTTTCGCTCGGCCATATGGAGGACCTGACGCTCAGCTCGTTTGCTTATCTGCGTGCCCCGCTTCTAGTGGCCGCGATCGCCTTCCTGATCGGAGCGCTCGGAACATTGCGGGCATCCGGCCAGCGCGCTTTCCTCGCCGCCGCATTGATGGCCGTGCTGTTTTTCCAAGGTGCCCGGATGGCCATGGCCGTCTTTGATCCGTACTTGTCCTCGCGTCCACTGGCGGAAGCCCTGCTCCGCGCGCCCCCGGGCAATCTTATCGTGGATCATCCCTACTACACCTATTCGTCGGTCTTCTTTTACACCAATCGCGACGGGTTAATGCTCAACGGCCGATTGAACAACCTGGTGTACGGGTCCTACGCGCCCGGCGCGCCCAATGTGTTCATCGACGACGCTCAATGGAAAACTCTGTGGCTGGGGCCGAATCGATATTATCTGGTAACCACCCAGGTGGCGTTTGCACGCCTTGAGAAACTGGTCGGGCATGACATGCTGGCGGTGGTCGCCGCCAGTGGCGGCAAGCTTCTCCTGACGAATACTTCCACGGGTCACTCCCTAAACGAGTAGCCTGAAAATCGGTTACGCGCCCACCAGCACCACTCCGGCCAACACCGCAAGAGTTCCAGCCGCCCGGCGCACGCCAATCCGCTCGTGCAGAACAAATTTCGCCAGCAGCGTTTCCAGCACAAGACTCGCCGATGACACGGGCACCGCGAAACTCAGAGGCTCCGTCTGAACCAGCGCCATGAACGAAAAGAATGAAACCGCCAGGCAGGCGATGGAAAGGATCAGGAAACCTCGGCTCGCGATGAGTCCGAGCAGCCGCGCCAATCCGCGCGCGCTCACGGATTGTTCGCCCGCCCGTTTCATCTCGTGGCTTTGCAACAGATCGCTCAGCACCGTTGCCAGCACCATGGTCGTAACCAAAACCCACTTCATAGGGCATCCTCTCCGATGCCCGTACGGCGCGCGGTAGAACCGACCAATGCCGCCCCGATGAAAATCAGAAAAGTCCCCAGCCAGCGCTGGCCCGTTACCGTTTCGTGCAGAAAAATCCTCCCGACCAGGACCGCGATCACGTATCCAACCGCCGTCACCGGGAGGACGAAGCTAAGATCCGCGAGACTGAGCAGCGCCATGCGAGTGAGCAGCGCCAAAATCAGAGCCACGATCCCCGCCGCGACGAACGGCTCCAGCATCGCGCTCAAATAGAGCATTGGATTGGCCGACATCCGCTCCGGAACCTGCCGCATGCCCCACGCCAGCGACCAGTTTCCGCCCGCCTTCAGCGCTAGAAATAGCAGCAGAACTGAGTAAGTCTTTAGATTCGCCGAAGCCTGCTTCATCCGCCCGCGCGCCGCAGAAGTTTTTCGGCAGCCTGCCGGGGCGGATCGTCAGGAGTGAGATTGGATCGCAGGTACTCGCGAAGCAGCTCCCGCGCCTGTTCGATGTTGCGGTGATTTTCGATAGCCGCCCGGGCTTCCGCAAACAATATATCCGGCCGGTTGGGAGCTATTCTTCGGGCTCTCGCAAAGAGCGCGTCGCTTTCCTCGAGACGCCCGCGCTTGGCAACGTAGCGCGCCAGGTCAACCACTCGGCCCGGTTGGCTTGGAGCAAGTTCCATGGCGCGGCGCAAGTGTGCTTCGGCCGCATCATACTGCTTGCGGTGATCCGCCAGCTGGGCCTGCTCAAACTCATATTCCGGCGGCCGCTCCCTCGCGATGCGTTTGGCCAGCGCTTCGGCTTTGTCGATCCCGCCGCCCAGCAGGGCCGGGGCGTTCAGGTAATAGTCGAACAGATCGTTCATGGCTTCGTGGTTTTCGGGATCGAGCGCGACGGACTTCTCGAAGTACTGACGAGCCTTGGACGCGGCCACCGGGGCCATCAGCCATCCGCCCGTCGCTGCGCGCTGGCCCCAGGTACGGCCCAGCCAAAGCTCGTAGTCCGAGCTGGCTGGCACCAGCGCCAGCGCCTTTTCAAAGAAGTCGACAGCCTTCTTGTAATCTCCCAGCATGTAATAGTTCTTGCCCGTCAGCGCATACGCGGCGGCATCCGGCGCGGGATCTTTGGCCAAAACTTCCAGCGAGGCTTGATAATCCGTGCGTTGATAAAAGACGGCCGCGCGTCCCACCACTTCGGGAGAAGCCGGGAGGGTCGCCGCCACAATCAGAAAAGCGCTCAATAAGCGTATAGCTAAGGGGCTCAAAGGGTATTCGATTAAAGTGTATCGCACGCTCTCGCCGCGTCTCAGCCCGCCGGCTTAGCCACGCAAATCCCTTCGGGCATCGAGCGGATCCATTCCCGAATCAGATCCACGCCTTCCCGGTGGATCACGGTCCGGCCGAGCTCGGGCATGAGCACTTTCGGAGCGTCGGAATCCATGCGGTGAACTAAAATCGATTCCTGCGGCTTGCCGTTTACGATATCGAAAAACAAATCACCCGAGCCCAACCCCGCCGAAACGGGCGTCTTACAAATGCCCAGGCGCATCGAATCCACCGAATCGGAGGTCAGATAGAGCCCGGTGGTCCCGGCCGCGCCTTCCGGGCGATGGCAATGCCCGCAATTCACGTCCAGATAAGTTCTGGCCCGAACCGCCAGCGGAGCGTTCCCGGGATCATTCCATACCGCCGCTCTCGGCGCCTGCGCGGGCTGCGGCGCACCTTTGAGATAGCCGATCCGTGACCAATGCGCCAGCTGATTCTCGCGGCCCTCCGGATATTCGAACTCCTTGTTCAGATTGCGAGCCTTCGGTCCGATCGGAATCGTTACCTTGGATTTGTCGTGGCATTCCTTGCATTGATTAGCGTTCGGGATCAGGTAATTGATGGCGACCGTTTCCCCGGAAGGCTGCGTCCAATGAACCACCGTCGGGTCCGCCGCGACATCCAGCGTGGCCTCAGTCTGGGCCTGATTCCAGACGTACGGCAAAGTAGCCCAGCCCTCCGTTCCATGCACCAGCAATCGCGTTTCAACCAGACGGCGCTTCCCAGGATATGCGGCATCGGGGTAGGCGAACGTTTTCGATAAGATTGTGCCCACTGGAAACTCGAAAGCCTCGGTGGGATTGTATGTGGCCGATGTGCCTGCCGGCATCCAGACAAACCGGTACTTGCTCGCGTAATCGGAAAAGAGCGGCGTGTTAAGATCGTAAGGAACGACGCCTTGATTAGGCTTGAGATCCGCGGGTTTGCCGGTGAACAATTGCCAGGCAGATAGCTTGGCGGGGAACGGCTCGTCGATATGTGACCGGACTTGGCGGGAGCATCCGGTTACCAGCGCCAGTAACGCCGCGGATCCGAAAACAGCCAGGCTCCGCATCGCCCGTTCAGTTGCCGCCGATGCCCGCCACCGCATTGAGCGGAGGCAGAGCGCAATCGTTCGCTTTCGCGTTGCGGAGAATGTGTTTAAAACCGTTGCCTGCGTCGTAGTTCACTAGTGTCGCTTCCCCGTTGTTCTGGGCGCAGATCCTGGCGCTGCCTTTCTTCGGATCCACGATGCCGTCGTACAGAATACCCGGTAATGGCGTGCCCACTTTCGGAGCAATGTCGGCGGCCACGCGGGCATCCGGCTTGTCCCCGCCACCCGAAATCTGGTTGTCATGAATATAGATTTCGTCGGTGTAGGGATCGTAGCCCGCGTCATGAATCACATTGTGCGTGGAAGCGTAGCTGATCACCAACAAGTTCCCGCTGCCGTTGTCCTTGATGGTGTTCTTGTATACATCGATGTGATTAGTGGCCACGATTTCCAGGCCCGTGCCGGTGGGCACGTGCGAAACGATGCTTCCCGGTGCGCCAAAATTCTTGGTGTTGTTCGAATAGATCTGGTTTTCAAAAACCCGCGCGTTGCGGCCATCCTTGATGGGCATGTCAGGCAGGTTGAACACCAAAATGCCGCCGGTGTTATTGGCGGCGACGTTTTGATACACATCCGCATCCTGCGAGTTTTCAATTTCGATGCCGGCGACGTTATATTCGGCCCGGCTGCGGCGCACGATGATGTTCTTGGACTGGCCGACGTAGATTCCGGCATCAGCGGCGCCCTTCACCACCGAGTCCTCGATTAGCACATTCTTGCACTGCACCGGATAAATCCCGTAGGAACCGTTGCCGGTCTTCGGCCCGCCGGTCCATTCCGCGCGGACGTGGCGGATGGTGACGCCAGTGGCGCCATTGATCTTGATGCCGTCGCCCTTGGAGTCCACGATGGCAACATCTTCGAGCGTAAAATTGTTACCTGTGATCAGCATTCCGGACGAACCCGCGGCCTGGTTCTTGAACGAAAGGATGGTCTTGTCCATCCCTTTGCCGCGGATGGTTACGTTGTCCACCGAAAGAGAAAGCGTGGAGGTAAGGTCTTCGGTGCCCTCGGGCAGCTCGATCACCGCGCCAGGCTTCGCCAGGATCAAGGCCTCCTGGGCTTTCTTCTGAAACTGGGGCCCGGATGGAATGCCCGCGTCTTTTTTCGCGCAAGCAGCCAGGCAAAACAAAGCCAGCGCAGCCGCGCCAGTCCGGTAGGGAAATGAGTTCACGGTTTCTCCTTGGTCGCTTGCTCTTTATACCGCATGCACGGGCCGGAAGCAAGCCTGCGCCGGGGAATGAGGCTCTGGCCAGCTACGTGCTACCGTAATGCCATGAGACAGCGAGAAAGTCACGGAATTCCAACATACGACAGCGTATCAACCAGACCGAAGGGGACGGGTCCCGACTCAGCCGGTCAATCCGGCGACACTCAGGGATTGTCGGATGTCGAGGAGGCCGGCCCGGAGAGCGTGGAAGAGCTGGTTGAGGAAGGCCAATCCTTCGAGGCAGACGTCATCAGCGGAGTGGAGGACGCCGACGAGCCGGCCGAGGTTGAGGTCCATACAAAGCAAGTTCCGGAAGACGACGTGCCGCCCGAATACCTGGATCAAGATTGACGGCTAGGCAGCCTTGTGCCGCCCGGAACCCTTGCGGGCGGGTTCCGAAAGAGATGCGGTTTTGAGGCTGCGCTTCAGCGCCTCCATCCAATCGACTGCCGGAGCCCTACGGGGCCGCTTCACTGCCGTAATTCTCTGTTCTTTTCTCTTCTCCTCAATCAGGCGTTCCAGATTCTCCTGGTAGCTGTCGTGCAACGCGGCGGGCTTGAACGGGCGAGACATGTGATCAACCAGGCTCTTGGCGGGGTTGCAATACCAGGCCTCTTTCACACGCGAGCGATCCTTCCTATGGAGCAGGTGAAAATGAGCAGGCTCGGCCCGCGCGGCCGCAAACAGGCGGACCGGGAACGAGACTAGCCCGAAGCTCAGGTAACCCTTCCAAACGGTTGCCGGCATTTTTAGAAAACCTCTCGTTAGTAGACCCGTTACACGCGATTCGGTTGCGCGATCGTGGCACCTGAACTGCATGCGCAAGCAGCATGGCAACGAAAACATCAACTTCCAAAGCCAAGGGTCAACGGAAGATTCACAAGGTAATGAAGGAGAAAAAAGAGGGCGTTTTAAAGTCCGGAAGCGGCCAGAAGGTCACCAGCCGCAAACAGGCGATAGCGATCGCTCTCAGCGAAGCTCGCAAGGCCGGCGCACGGATTCCGAGAAAGAAATCGTAAATAGTTTGTCTCGACCAGTGTAAGTTTTGCTCGCCGGAACCGGTTACCGGCGGAAAAGGGAAATTCGAAAAGGAGAAATTATGTTGCTATTGATCATCCTCTTGATTTTGCTGCTGGGTGGCGGCGGAGGCTACTACGGCTATGGCCGCTGGGGCTACGGAGGCGGTGCCGGAATCGGCTTGGGAACGGTGCTGCTAATCGTTTTAATCGTCTACTTGCTGGGCGGGTTCAGCTGAGCTAGCTTGAGAGAATACCAGGATCAAGACTGAGGGAGCGTTTTACAAGGGGTTCTTTAGTACTGTAAGCTAGAATTCGGTTCTGGAACTGGCAGGTGATTTCAAAAGGCAGCTCTAGCCCGCATGCTTAGACCAGAGGGAATATGAGATCGGCAATCGAAGCAGTGCTAGCGTTCGCGATGTTGATGTCCGGCGGGCTGATGACCTTGGCGCAACCCCACAACACTCCGGCAGTTTCTGGCAGCCTGATTTCGGTCGCCGCGCTCAAGAAGCTGAAGCGTCGCTATTCTCTCCAAGCCCGGTAACTCTGCCTTTCTCGGCGAGCTGTCATCCCCAGTGCTCAGGAATTTTACCCGGTTCCGCAGACTGGTCGCGGCAGCAGCAGCGCGAAGACGCAAAATGCGGCGAAGCAGCTCGCCCACCGAAACACGTTGTTGCGCTGCCAGAATCATTCCAGCGTGCTCTCTCCCAGCGTGGAGACACGCGGTGTGAAGTCGATAGAAATCCGAGACGTTAAACGAGTAGAGAACACACCCATGATCGGCGGCAAAGGCCAAGTGTTCGTCGTCAGACCTCTCGCCAAGACCAGCCTCTAACGCCGTGGTCACTTCGACGCCACGAGTCCGGAGCGCCGCGACAAGATCGCTGTCCATCGCGTCTTCGTCGATGTAGACCTTGAATTGGCCCCCGCCGGTGGTCAGTGCCTGTGCTGTTCTTCCAGAGCCGCTGTCTCCCGCAACTCAGATTCCAGGTCCAAGTCGATTTCAGCTTGGTTGGCGTGGTAATAGGCGAGGGCCGCATGAACCTGCGCCAGCGAAAGGTGTCCGAATTTCCGCACGATTTCTACCGGAATTACGCCCATGTTGTGCCACTGAGCGATCCTGCGAACTGAGACGCCCGTCCCGGCAATCGAGGGACGCCCGCCGCGAATGTCGGGGCGACGCGAGATCATGCTGCCTATCTCGGTGACGCTTGCCATCAACTCGAGTATAACCCGCCCGCCAAAAGCGTTCTACCGGCGGCCCTTGGCGGCCACCAGCTCATCCAGGTGCACCAGATCGGTGGGGTAGTCGCGGGTGTAGCAGGCGTAGCAGTATTCGCCCTTTTTGTCGGCGACGGCCCGGCGCAACGCATCCAGCGAAAGATAGGCCAGCGAGTCCGCTTCCACGTATTGCCGGATCTCTTCCACCGAATGATTGGACGCGATCAGCTCGCTTTCACGCGGCGTATCCACTCCGTAGAAGCACGGCGACACCGTGGGCGGGCAGGAGATCCGCAGATGCACTTCGCGCGCCCCCGCCAGGCGAACCATGCGGACGATCTTCCGGCAAGTGGTTCCACGCACGATCGAATCGTCCACCAGCACCACGCGCTTGCCCTCGAGCAGATGGCGGACTGGATTCAGCTTCAGCTTCACGCCGAAATCGCGGATGGCCTGCGACGGTTCGATAAACGTGCGTCCCACGTAATGATTGCGGATCAACGCCTGCCGGAACGGGATGCCCGATTCCGACGCGTAGCCGATAGCCGCCGCTGTACCCGAGTCCGGAACCGGCACCACCACGTCGGCGTCCACACCCGATTCCAGCGCCAGCAGCCGTCCGAGGTTCTCCCGGGATTCCTGCACCGGGCGTCCAAAAACGATCGAATCCGGCCGCGAAAAATAGACGTGCTCGAAGACGCACTGGGCGCGCGGGCCTTCCGGCGCATAGCGCTCGCGCGTCATTCCCTCCGGCCCGATACACACCATTTCACCCGGCTCGACATCGCCGATGTACTCCGCATTGATCAGATCGAACGCGCACGTCTCCGACGCAAAAACATACGCTTCGGGGCCATCTTCGCGAGGCAATCTGCCGAACGCCAGGGGGCGGAAACCGTGCGGATCGCGAGCCACGATCACACGATCGCGAGCCAGGAACACCAGCGAGAACGCTCCGTCCAGCTGCAACATAGCCTCCCGCAACGCGCCCGCCAGCGTCCGTTCGCGCGAACGCGCCACCAGATGCAGAATCACTTCGGTATCGCTGGAGGCCTGAAAGATAGACCCTTCGTGTTCCAGCTCCCGCCGCAATTCACCGGCATTGGTGATGTTGCCGTTGTGCGCCACCGCGATCTGTCCCTTGTTGCACGCCACCGAGAACGGCTGTGCGTTCAACAGCACCGTGTCGCCGGCCGTCGAATAGCGCGTATGCCCAATGGCTTTATCTCCCGGCAGGCAGGCGATCTGTTCCGGCGTGAAAATATCCGCCACATGCCCCATGGACTTGAAGCATCGGACTTCCCGCCCATCGCTGGTCGCGATGCCCGCGCTTTCCTGGCCGCGATGCTGCAGCGCGTACAGGCCTAAATATGACAGATTGGCAGCTTCCGGATGGCCGTAAATTGCGAACACGCCACACTCCTCGTGAAATTTGTCGAGGGGGAGGTCCATCATGAGCGGCTGAGACGCTTCTCCAGGGCTTGATCCCAGGAATTTTTCAGATCTTGGAGCGGACAATCGATTAACCATTGAGCACGGTTACTGATCTGAAATCGCACTTTCATGGTAACACCGATCTGAACGCATTCGACATCAAATTTTGACACGACCGCAATCACCTTAGACGCGTCCGCTGTGGAAATCAGGATGCGCGACGGGTTCTCGTGGAACAGTGCGATTTCGAGCCGGCCCGCTTGATCCAGTTGAACGCTCGCGCCGATCTCCGCCGATCCAAAGCAGCATTCCGCCAGCGCCACGGCGAATCCTCCGTCGCTGACATCGTGCGCGGACTCGGCCAGCCCCGCGCCCACGATCTCGCGGATGGCCTGCTGGACGCGCTTCTCGTAATCCATATCGAGCGCGGGCGGAAGCCCCCACAGTGATTTCAGGATCACTTTGGCATATTCCGTCCCACCGAAGTGCGTCTCGTCGCAAGCGCCGAAGCGGCCGAGCAGCAGCACCGCGCGTCCAGGCTGTTGAAAATGAATCGGCGTCGGCTGAGCGGTTTTCATCAGTCCCACGATTCCCAGCACCGGCGTCGGAAAGATCGCCTCGCCCAGCGTTTCGTTATAAAGGCTCACGTTGCCGCCCGTGATCGGCGTGTCGAAGAATCGGCATGCCTCCCCGATGCCTTCGATGGATTCCACCAGCTGGGCCATGATCTCGGGCCGCTCCGGATTGCCGAAGTTGAGATTATTGGTCGCCGCCACCGGCAGCGCCCCGGCGGTGGAGAGATTGCGGCAGCACTCGGCCACGATCAGTTTGGCGCCTTCGCGCGGATCCAGCACCGAGTAGCGCGCATTGCCATCCAGCGCCATCGCGATCGACGTCCCGGTCTCCTTGATCCGCACCACGGCCGCGTCCGACCCCGGCCCGGCCACCGTGCTGCTGCGCACCAGGTAGTCGTACTGCTCCCAGATCCACCGCTTCGAACAAATGTCGCCTGAGCTAAGTAACGCGATCAAATCTTCCTGGAGCGTAGCCCTGGGACGCTTCAGGATTCCCGCCGGCGCGGCCATGGGCGCCGGGCGATAAGGCTTGGTATGCGGACGGTCATAAAGTGGAGCTTCGTCCGCCAGCGCGCGATTTGGAATTTCGGCCACCACCTGACCATGGTCTTTCACTCGCAGGATTCCATCGTCCGTCACGCGACCGACGGTCACCGCATCCAGTCCCCATTTGCGGAAGACGCGAAACACCTCGTCCTCGCGGCCCGCTTCGGCCACCAGCAGCATCCGCTCCTGGGATTCCGAGAGCATGATCTCGTAAGGCGTCATGCCGGTCTCGCGCTGCGGCACGTATTTCAAATCGATTTCGACTCCCGTGCCGGCTCTGCTGCCCATCTCGCAGGTGGAACAAGTCAGACCCGCCGCGCCCATGTCCTGAATCCCGACGATCGCCCCGGTCTGCATGGCCTCTAAACAAGCTTCGAGCAGCAGCTTTTCGAGAAACGGATCGCCCACCTGCACGTTTGGACGCTTTTGCTTCGACTCTTCGGTGAATTCAGCCGACGCCATGGAAGCTCCGTGAATACCGTCGCGCCCCGTTTTCGCGCCGACATAGATCACCGGATTACCGACGCCGGTAGCCTTCCCGTAAAAAATCTGGTCGTGCCGGAAGACGCCCAGCGCGAACACGTTCACCAGCGGATTTCCGTTATAGCATTCTTCGAAAACGCACTCGCCGCCCACCGTCGGAACGCCGAAACAATTGCCGTAGTGCGCGATTCCCGATACCACGCCTTCTAGAATCCGCCGATTCCGCGGCGCATCCAGCGGTCCGAAGCGCAGCGCGTCCATCACCGCGATGGGCCGCGCCCCCATGGTGAAAATGTCGCGCAGAATGCCCCCCACTCCGGTAGCCGCGCCCTGAAACGGCTCGATGAAGCTGGGATGATTGTGGCTCTCGATCTTGAACGCGATCGCATAGCCTTCGCCGATGTCGATAATTCCCGCGTTCTCGCCCGGCCCCTGCAACACCAGCTTTCCGCGCGTTGGCAGCTTTTTCAGATGCAGGCGCGAGCTTTTATAAGAGCAGTGCTCGCTCCACATCACGCTGAAGATACCGAGTTCCGTGTAGGTAGGCTCCCGGCCGAGCAGCGCAACGATTTTCTCGTACTCCGCCGCCGTGAGTTGGTGGGTTTCGATAACCTGCGGCGTCATTCTTTAACGCGCCGCCACCAGTTGAGAGACCATCGATTGGAAAATCACCAGGCCGTCGGTCGAACCCATCAGCGGCTCGGTGGCGTCTTCCGGATGCGGCATCAAACCCATCACGTTGCGGCCCTCATTCAGGATGCCGGCGATGTCCCGCATAGATCCGTTGGGGTTGTCGAGATAGCGCAGCACCACCCGATCCTCGGCTTCCAGTTGATCGAGCGTGCGCTCATCCGCGATGTAACAGCCTTCGCCATGAGCGATCGGGACCACCAGCCGCTGCCCTTTGGAGGCATCCGCGGTGAACGGGGAGTTGGTGGTTTCCACACGCAGAGGCGTCCATTTGCAGACGAATTTCAAACCGCGATTCCGCACCAGCGCGCCAGGCAAAAGCCCGCTTTCAACCAGGATCTGAAACCCGTTGCAGATCCCCAGCACCAGGCCTCCCCCGGCAGCGAACTTACGGATGCTCTGCATCACCGGCGAGAACTTGGCGATGGCGCCGCATCGCAGATAATCTCCGTAAGAAAACCCGCCTGGCAGGATGACCGCATCTACATCGCCGAGAGTGAGTACTATCGTGCCAGATAAACTCGGCTTTTTCCCCTAGAATGTTGGAGATCGCAAACCAGGCATCGTGCTCGCGATTGCTGCCGGGAAAGACGACGACGCCAAACTTCATCGGGAACCTCAATTGTAGCAAAGCGCCGTCCGCCGGCGGCACATCGTAGAATTAGGTTTGTGAGGCGTTTCGAATGATAGATCACGAGAAATTTCAAAAAGGACGGGGCTGGGCCTATTTGGTAGGGATAGTCATTGTTGCGGCCGTTGCCGCGTGGAAGTTCGTGGCGCGCTGAAAACACACACCCTCGTGTAGCTCAGTCCAGGCCAGGCGCCCGGCCCGCTATCCGCTCACCCCCGTTCCGCTAAAGCCTTCCACCTAGATGCCGATAGAACACCTAGGTTGCAACTCACGGAAATAGCTCCCGAGTTAGCCGACGCCGCCGACGTTCTAAGTGACCAGCTTCGGGTTCACTTACAACGCCTCGCCGTGTTTCTGCTCCCGCACGTGGACTCGCTGGATCGCCGCTTCCTGGCTAAGCTCAAACGTCGCCACCTTTCGCCGAAGCAGCATGAACAAAAGATTCGGGTCTCGCTCGCATCGCTGACTCCCGGCGCCGCCGCGCGCATCTTAGCCAGCGGCCAGGCGCCTTTGAAGTTCATTGAGCAGGTGGAGTACAACGGCCGGCGACTGGCTAAGCTAAATCTCCCGCCCAGCATGGTGGTGGAAGCGCTACAGGAATACGACCGTTTGCTGACGCCCCTGCTCAGAAAGCTCCTGCCCAACGAATATGCCAACCTGCAGTGGGTTCGGGAGCAGCTGCATTTCTGCGTGATCCTGACGCTGAACAACGCCTACTATCAGGTTCGCGAAGCCGAAACGCAGGCGTTTTACGAGTTGTTCCGCATTGAGCTGGAATCGCGCAATCTGGATGAGCTGCTGCGCCGCTTCCTCCAGGCTCTGGCGCAGGTCTGCCACGCCGATGCGGGTCACCTCTACTTGCTGAACGACAAGCGCAGCGCCTGGGTGCTGCGCGCTAAAGCCGTTTCCGGCGCGCGAACCCAGCAGGCGCTGGCTGAGGTGCCCAATCATCCGGCCAAACTCAAGCTTCTGGCGCAGTCCCGCCAAATCAACCCACAGAATGGGACCTCGCACTTGCTGCTCGAGCCGGGCTGGAAGGGCCCGTACCAGATGTGCTGGTCTATCCCGCTCACGACGCGCGGGCGTACCGCCGGCGTTATGCAATTCGGTTTCTCGAAACCTTACGAATGGCTTCCGCGCGAGGAGGAGCTTCTGGCTGCGGCGGCGGAGCGCTGTCTCATGGCGGCCGAAAAGGCCCGGTTGATGGAAAATTTGGCGGCCAGCGAGGAACAGATTCGCCAGCTGGCCGAACACATGCTGCACGTGGAGGAAATGGAGCGGCGTCGCATCAGCCGCGAACTGCATGATGAGGCCGGACAATCCCTGCTTTGCATCCGGCTTCAAATGGAGCTGCTGGAGCAGTCGCTGCCGCCCGAACATGTCGAGTGGATTGGAAAGCTGAGGGAGGCTCGTGATCTCACCGAGCACACCATTCTCGAAATGCGCCGGCTCATCGCGGCCTTGAGCCCGGCGGTCCTGGAGCAGCTGGGGCTGGGCGCGGCCATGCGTCAATTGGTGAACCGTTTTCGGCGGCTGCATCCCATCCGCGTGCGTCTGCTGCTGGGCAGGCTGCGGCGGCTGCCGCAACACACTGAAATTATTGTCTATAGGCTGGTCCAGGAATGCTGTAACAATATCGCCAAGCATTCCGGGGCGAATAACGTAAACATTTCCGTAAGTTCGGCCGATGGATGGGTGAGACTGGC
This sequence comes from Terriglobia bacterium, assembly GCA_963786745.1. Taxonomy (GTDB): domain Bacteria; phylum Acidobacteriota; class Terriglobia; order Bryobacterales; family Bryobacteraceae; genus Palsa-89. Next base: position 200,564 of record CAWBAE010000004.1, read on the forward strand.
CGTTGAGGACAACGGAGTCGGATTTAAGGTAGATGAGGCGCTGGCACGGAAGGATTCCTTTGGGCTTTCCGGCATGAGAGAGCGCGTTGCCCTGCTTGGCGGCAGGTTTGACATTCGAAGCTATCCCAAGAATGGATCCGGGACTGGTAATGTATCGCCGGTTCGCAGGAATACGGGCCGCGGTACCAGGATCTTGATCAGTCTGCCCGTAGCGAAGGAGCCGCCGGCATTGAATTCAATAGAAGCGATCGCCGCTAAACCGGTCGGAAGTAGGTCCGCGCGGAGGACCAGAGCCGTCGGTACTTGAGGCGAGCTCGCATGCAACCGGAGGCGGAACGTTGAAGTCAGAAAAAGGATAACAGGACAGACTCAAACCTGGGCAAACGTTATGGCAAAGACTCGAATCATGTTGGCGGACGATCACACCCTCTTTCGCCAGGGCATTAGAACCCTCATCTCCGCCGAAGCGGATATGGAAGTGGTCGCGGAAGCGTCTAATGGCGGCGACGCCGTCGAAAAAGCTACTGAAGTTCGGCCGGATGTGGTGTTGATGGATATCGGCATGCCGGGCCTGAGCAGCTTCGAAGCTACGCGCCAGATCAAGAAGAACCGGCCCGAAACCAAGGTCCTGTTTCTCACTATGTACGATGACGAGGACTACCTCGTCGAAGGCATGGAAGTGGGCGCCAGCGGTTATGTCCTGAAAGACAGCCCTTCCGCGCAGCTGGTCGCAGCGGTCCGCGACATTTGCCGCGGTGGAAGCTATCTCAGCCCCCGCATGCTGTCCCAACTGGTGGATGACTTCCGCTCCCGAATCAAGTCAGCCAATCGCCTCCCGCGCTTTGCAACCCTCACCACGCGCGAACGCGAAGTCCTGAAGATGCTGGCCGAAGGAAATTCGGTAAAAGAAATCGCCTGCGACCTGAATCTCAGCGTCAAGACCGTGGAAGCCCATAAGTTCAACCTGATGCGCAAGCTGGATATCCACAACAAGGCCCAACTGGTGCAGTACGCGATCCAGAAAAAGATCATCAAGATTCCGAACCTGGTCTAAGATTTCCGCCCGCCCGCGTCCGGCTTTGGAACCACGCTATGCTGTCGGTGTGAGCCGCAGCATTCTTACAGTTCCAGTCCAAAAAATCGACTCCCAAGGTTGCTCCACTCCGCTCCAGGATCTTCTGGCCGTCGAAGAACCCCTGGAAATCCGGCTCGGCGAGAAAGCCATCTCCTTAACCATGCGTACTCCCGGCCATGACCGGGAGCTGGCCTGCGGCTTCTTGTTCACCGAAGGCATCCTTGGCGACAGCGGGCAGATCCGGGACGTTGTGGCGTCGAAAAATTCGATCAGCGTGACGCTAAACCCGGATGTGGAAGTGGATTTCGAACGTCTGAAGCGCCACTTCTACACCACCTCCAGCTGCGGAGTTTGCGGCAAGGCGTCCATCGAAGCCTTGCGGATGATCGGGTGCCCGCAATTACCGCGGGATTCGCCCGGAGTGAGCGCGGCCGTGATCCATGCCCTTCCCGCCGCGCTGCGCGCCGCGCAGGCGGTTTTCGAGCGAACCGGCGCGCTGCACGCCGCCGCGCTGTTCGACCCCGAAGGCCGTTTGATCATGCTGCGCGAGGACGTGGGACGCCACAACGCCGTCGACAAGCTGATCGGGGCTCAAATGCTGGACGGCCGGACGCCCCTCAGCGCCGCCCTGATGCTGGTGAGCGGCCGGACCAGCTTCGAGCTCGTCCAGAAGACTCTCATGGCGGGCATCCCCATCCTCGCCGCTGTCGGCGCACCGTCCAGCCTCGCGGTGGAAACGGCACAGCGGTTCAACCTGACCCTGCTCGGCTTCGTCCGCGATGGCCGATTCAATATTTATTCCGGCGCTCAGAGGATCCAATGAAACTGCGTATACAAGGAAGTTCGCTGCGCTTGCGCCTCACCCAATCCGAAGTCGCGCGCTTCGCTGAAGCGGGCCGCGTCGAAGACGCTGTCGAGTTCGCGCCCAACGTACGGCTCACCTACGCGCTGGAACGCTCCAGCGAGACACACTCTCCGCGGGCCCTTTATCAGCATGGCTCGCTGCGGGTCCAGATACCGCCGGCTGAAGCGGATAACTGGGCCAATACCGATAGGGTAGGCATCTCGGGCGGCGAAGGCATCCGGATCGCCGTCGAGAAGGATTTCAAGTGCATGCACGGCGACAGCGAGGAAGACGCCGACGCGTACCCGAATCCTCTCGAAACAGCTCAATAAATGGAATAGGGCGCCGAGAACCTCCAGCGCCCTACGCCGCGTCGTTCAGATTCGACCCTGGAGTTATGACGTCTTGGTCCCCTTCTCATCGGGGCCTCCAGGAGCCTGATCACACCGATACTATCACGAAAGCTTTTCCCCGATGGATTTGGCCTGCAGGAACTGCAGCAGGTAATCGGGTCCGCCGGCCTTTGAATCCGTGCCGGACATGTTGAACCCGCCGAACGGATGCGCGCCCACCATCGCGCCGGTGCATTTGCGATTGATATAGAGATTTCCCACGAAGAATTGCTCGCGGGCCTTGCGGATCTTGTCGTGATTTTTGGTGAAAACCGCGCCAGTCAGCCCGTACTCGGAATCGTTGGCGAGTTCCATCGCATGCTCGAAATCACGCGCCTTCGCGACCGCCAGCACCGGACCGAAAATCTCTTCCTGGAAGATCCTCGCCTTGGAATCGATGTCGGCGATCACGGTGGGCTGCACGAAGTAGCCGCTATCCGTTGTTTTCGCGCCGCCGGCAATCAGCCGGCCTTCCTTCTTTCCGATTTCGATGTAATCGAGAATGGACTTCTGCGCTGCTTCGTTGATCACCGGGCCCATGTAGTTCTCCGGCTGGTCGGAAGGCCCGACTTTCAGCGTAGCCACTTCGGCCTTCAATTTCTCGAGGAACTTGTCGTAGATGGCCTGGTCCACGATGGCGCGCGAACAAGCCGAGCACTTCTGGCCTTGGTAACCGAATGCCGACCACAACACGCCCTTAACGGCGGCGTCCAGGTCCGCCTCGCGATCAACCACGATGGCGTCCTTCCCGCCCATCTCCGCGATCACGCGCTTGATCCAGAGCTGGCCCTTTTGCGCCTTCGCCGCCAGTTCGTTAATTCTGAGGCCGACATCGCGCGAGCCGGTGAAAGCCACGAAGCGTGTCTTGGGATGTTCCACCAATACGTCGCCCACCACCGCCCCGCTGCCCACCAGCATCGAAAAGGATTTCGCGGGGAACCCGGCGTCCAGCAGCACTTCGGCGAACTTGGCGGCAATGGTCGGCGTGTCGCTGGACGGCTTGATCACCACCGTATTGCCGGCCACCAGCGCCGCGGTGGTCATCCCAACCATGATGGCCAGCGGGAAATTCCATGGAGGCACAATAATCCCGACACCCAGCGGCAGATAGAACAACTCATCCTTCTCGCCCGGCAACTGCAGCAGCGCATCCGGCCTGCTCAGGCGCAGCATCTGGCGCGCGTAATACTCGCAGAAGTCGATGGCCTCCGCAATATCCGCTTCCGCTTCGGGCCACGTCTTCCCCGCCTCATAAACCAGCCAGGCGTCCAATTCAAACCTGCGCTCGCGGATCAGCGCGGCCGCGCGCACCAGCATCTCGACGCGCGTCTCGGCCGGCGTGGAGCTCCAGTGCGGAAAATAATCGTGCGCAAACTCCACCGCCTCTTTGGCCAGCACGGCCGTGGCTTTGTTGTGGATTCCCACAATCTCGCTCGGTTGCGAAGGATTGTGCGACTTCAGCTTGTCCGGCGTCTTCTGCCGGCTGCCCGCCACCAGCAGATCGTATTCCCGCCCAAACTGGCCGCGCACATCGGCCAGAGCCTTTTCCATGGCTTCGCGGTTGGCGCGCTTCGAGAAATCAGCCACCGGTTCGTTGGCAAATGCCGGAAGCGACTTCACCGCCTCCAAGGTCGTGGTGCTCATTGGAAATCGATCATCCCTTCAGATTAGCCGCGCTGCCCTCGACGATCTTGCGCCCGCGCTCAAACATTTCCGCCGCGTCATCGGCCAGCTTGCGCCCGCGCTCGTACATCTCCTTGCCGCGATCCAGCATCTCTTTGCCCGAATCCGCCAGCGCGTCTCGTCCTTCGTTGGTCCTCTTGGCGATCTTGCGCCGCGTCACTTCACCCGAGTGAGGCGCATAGAGCAGCCCGATGGTCGCACCGATCGCGATCCCCGCCGCGAACCACACTACTTTCCCGCCATAATCTTCGTCGGCCATAACTCCTCCTCTGCCTATTCTACCGCCACGCCCAGTTGCTATCCTCGAACTATGAGTTCCGCGGGTGGTCTCGTCACGGTTTATCGTTCCATGGATGCGACGGCGAAGGTGGACTGCGAGACCCTGCTCGCGATCTTGACCGAGCACAAGATTGCAGCGGTCATGCTCGACGATGCCGCGCCGGATGTTCCCGAAGGAACGTTCGAAATCCGCGTGCCTGTGGCGCAAGCCGCCGGCGCGGAAAAGCTGATCGCCCGGAATCCGCTGCCCGATGAAGCGACGGAGTTCGATCCCTCATCCAATCTGGACCTTGAGACCGTCTTTCGCGGCGACGGCGGCGAGCTCGAAGCCCTCACCGTCAAGGGCATGCTCGAATCGAACGGCATCGCTACCGTACTGGTGGGGGATTCCGTCCTGCCTAATCTGACGTTTGAATTGAAGGTGGCCAAGTCTCAGGCCGGCGCCGCCCGGAAAATGATCGCCGAAGCGGAGTCGCCGGACGACACCGAAGCCTAGGTAACCTGTAGCGTCCTCTACGGCTCGTATTTCTCGAGCTCCAGCTGATCTCCGGCCTGCGTCTCGGTTGAGGCGGCCATGCCGCTGGGCAGTTCCAAAACCGAATGCGCCCGGAAGCACAAGGACATGCGCCAGCGTGGTATCGAGCTTCGAACCTTCACCACGCGACGCTTCCGGTCCAGGTACAGCACGTCGATCGGAAATTTCATGCCGATAGTGTGAATCGCCTCGCAGGGCGTGATCCATAGTCCGTCGCCGGGCTCCAAACTGGAGTGCTTGAGCAGCCCGACCTTTCGCTTTCTGCTGGTGTCTGCGATGCCCGCGCGATCCGCCAGCGTGGTGTTGCGCGACAGATTGCGTACGCGGAGTCTGGATAAAGGGTTGGAATTTTTTGAGCTCATGCGATGATCGATTCTTCGGGCACGACCATGGATTGGTCCGCGCCCGCCAGGAACGCCGGAAACGCCGGCGGATTCTTTTGGAAGTACACGTGGTAGCGCCGCGCGAACGCGGGCGGAATCCCAGGGCCATCCACCAGGCTGGGAAGGATGCCGTTGGCGAAGTACATATCCAGCTCTCGCCTTTCTTTAGTCAGTACCTTGCCTCGGTATTCGCAGGTGATGAAGTCCTTCACCCGCGAGTAGGTCCGTTCAGACAAATTGATCCGGTTCGCCTCGCCGCTCGATTCCATCCGGGAGCTATAGTTCACCGTATCGCCCCAAATGTCGAACGCGAATTTGTTGATTCCCACCACTCCGGCGATCACCGGCCCGGTATGGATCCCGATCCGTACCTTCCACTGCGCCGCCCGCCCCGCATTGGCCCGCTCCTTGACCGCTTGCAGCATTTCGAAAGCCGCCATCACCGTGTCCACCGGGTGCGCCGGATTTCGCGCCGGCAGCCCGCTGATGCACATGTAGCTGTCGCCGATAGTCTTCATCTTCTCCAGCCGATAGCGCGCCACAATCTGATCGAACGCGGTGAAGTAATCGTGCAGTAGCTCCACCAGCTCCTCGGCGGCCAGCTTCTCGGTAGAGAGCGTGAATCCGACAAAATCGGTGAACAGGATGGTGACATCCTCGAAATACTTCGGAGAGACGATGCCTTTGGTGCGTAGTTCGTCCGCCACATCAGCGGGCAGGATGTTCAGCAATAAGGATTCCGAAACGCGCTTCTGCCGTTCCACCTGTTGATGACGCTGCTCCAGCTCCTGGTTCGCCGCGAGCAGCCGCTCCCCGGCGCGCACGCGTTCCAGCACCACCGACAGCAGATTCGCGATCGACTTCAGCACCGTATCCGAGACCGGCGCTCCGCAAATTCCCAGGCTTCCCACCAGCTCGGCATTGGTCTGGATGGGGATGATCGCCGCGGCGCCGGAGTTGAGCCGAGCCACATCGCTTCCTGCGGCTTGTTTCAATGCGTCGTCGCTAATCGAAGAACTATCCCCGGCCCGGTGAACGTCCTCGCCCGCGCGCAGGTAAAAGGCCGTGCCCCGGGCGGCGAAAATCCGGATGATCTGGTTGATCGCGATCCACACCGTTGTCTCCACGCTCTCGCTCGCCAGCATGGCCTGGCCCAACTCATAGAGCCGCTCAGTCTCCCGTTTCCTCTCCAGGGCTTCGGTTGCCCTATTCCGGGCTTTTAAGGCGGTCTGGCTGACGACGATAGCGGTAATCAGGAAAGCGGCCACCGCCACGTAGGATTGCGGATCGCTGGCCTTCAGGCTGCCGACCGGCTCCTGAAACCAAGCCAGAAACCCGACTGCCGCGACGATCGATGCCAGGATGGTTTCCAGACGATCCCAGCGGACCGCGAAGTATAAGATCGCCAGCAAGAGCGAATAGGTGACCGTGGAGCTGTGCAGCCCGTGAAAGCGGAACTCGATCGCCAGGATGGAGCATACAATGGCAACCGAGGCGATCACTCGCAAGATTCGCCTGAGGCCTTTCCGAAACGGAAGCATCCTAACAGGCTATCGGCCGCCCGGCCGCTACGCGTTAGTGGGGCATGCTTCAGCTTGCCAAGATCAGGCCCGGGGCGTCAACGGCATCTGGGGTTGTCCCATGAACAATCGCTCGGTCTGGACGTTCAGCAGCACCCAGAGGCCATAAATCCCTATCGCTGTCCCGAACGGGACGCTGAGCAGCTCAAACACAGAAAGAATGATAACCAGGATGCGTGCCCACGGCTTGAACTGCAGCAGACCAAACCCGCCGATTAAGCCGGGCAGCGACAGGACCAACAGCAGCAGGAAGACAAACGCGCCGATGGCTCCCAGGACGGGTATGGCCGTGGCGCTGTCTCCGGAATGATCCGTTACGCCCACCAGGCCCGCGATGCCGCCCATCACCACTAAGACTATGATGCCCACAAGCACCACCAACCCGGCGTACACGAGATGCAGAATCCCCAGGATCTTCACATGTTGCACCATGGATGCCTCCGGCTCTTTTGAGCTTCCAACAATACTATACGCAAACGAGCTCCGCAAGTTCGGCGCGGCAGCCTATTTTCCGAACGTGATCTTGGAGTCCGACCCGAATTTCCGATAATCGCTGTAACGGATCGTCATCCGGATTCTCTGCAAGCCGTTGCGGAAATCGAGCGTATCGTCGCCATAAGTAACCGCTGGAAACCAGAAGCCGCCCTCCACCTTTCGGCGGATGGTGGTGAAGTGCGGAAACAGATTCTCGTCCTTGGCCGTCCGAATCTGCGGGACCGCCTGGCCTTCGCTGCGAATCACCGAGTAATCCTGCTTCGAAACCCACAGCAGGCCGTCAAACAAGCGCTGGCCCTGCAATATCTGGCGGGGGCGAATTTGCAGCACATAACAATCCGTTTGGTCGACGTTCTCTTCCCCGCGAAATTTCGTCTCGTACAGGAAGGCCTGATCGGTGGTGAGCAGGAACGGCTGTATCTCGCGGATGTCGCGAAAATCCTCCTCGGTCAATCTCAGCCGGACCAGGGAATCCGTCGGTTTGCCCACCATTTGCTCGCTACGCTCCTGCTCGGGCGAAAAGATAACTTCGCGCACTTCCTGGTAGCCGCCCACTTTAGCGCCATGCTCGTTTAGCTCGTCGATAGCCACGGTCTGCCGGTATAGATAGTTGCGCTGGGCCCGCTCGGTTTCCGATTCGCGCGCGGCCACGCGGCGCGCCAGATCCGGCGGCGGGGCGTCATTAGCCGGATCGTCGCCGGCCCAAAGAGCCGTCAAAGACAGCGATGCTACGATGAAGCAGATGCGCCAGTTCCTGACGACGCTGGTCGTGCTGTGGATGGCGGGCTGCATCGCTGCGTACCTTTACTCTCAACAACAGCATATACCTCTGCACCTGGCGGCCGCGCTGCTTCCGGCCTTTCTGGTCGAGTTCGCGTTCTACCTGGTTCCCGGATTCCCCCAGGTTCGCGCCTCCTTCGACGCCCTGGGTTCGAAGCCATTCCGTGCAGGTCTGATGGCCGCCAGCGCGTTCCTGCCGTACCTCATCGTGATCGCATCCGACGGCGCTTTTCGGACGCCAGTATTCCTGGCATTGCTGGCCGTGATCCTGGTCGCGTCCTTCTGGTACGTTTGGATTCCCAAGAGCCTGATTGCCGATCTGCTGTTTCTGGCCGTCATGGCAGGCTTATATCTGAGCAAGCTCTTCGACCAGGCCTACGGACATCTCACCCCGCACGTGGCTCTCGGAATCCTCGGAAAGCTGATGTGGATCCGGCTGGGTCTGCTGGCGGTTCTGTCGCTGCGATCCATGGAGGACGCGCGCTTCAGCTTTGTGCCGTCCTCCGGCGAGTGGCGCATCGGCGTCCTGTTCTATCTCGGCTTTCTGCCCGTCGGAGGGGCGCTCAGCTATCTCGTGCATCTCGGCCAGTTCCATCCGCAGCAGGCCCCCTGGTGGAAGTTTATTCTGCTTGCCATCGGAACGCTCCTCGCGTTTCTCTGGGTGGTAGCGCTGGCCGAAGAGTTTTTCTTCCGGGCTTTTCTCCAGAAGCTGCTCGCCCGCGCGCTGGCCAGCGAGACCTGGGGTCTGATCGTGGCTTCCGTTCTGTTCGGGACCGCGCACCTGCCTTTCCGGGCTTTTCCGAATTGGCGTCTGGCGATCGTCGCCGGCGTAATGGGGGCCTTCTGCGGGATGGCGTTCCTGAAGGCGCGCAGCGTGCGGGCCGGCATGCTTACGCACGCGCTGGTGGTCACTACCTGGCGGCTGTTTTTTACAACTTAAGAAAACTGCCGGGCCTCTCGGGCCGCTCCGGCGGATCGGGATCCGGTTTGCTGGCGGCCGGTTTAGTGGCGGCGTTGATGAGCACGACGAACAACAGCAGCAGGCACAGCAGCGTGCCCACCGCTCCCATCACCAGATAATCGGTGGATTTATGCGGCGCGGGCATCACCATCAGCAACACCGCGACGGTCAGGGCGAATATCATCGCCATCCCGAGCGCCAGTGCTAGATTGCGATTCATCAGTCGTACTTTTCGAAGATGATCTGCTTGCGGTCGAACCCCATCTGCTTCAAAATTCCCCGAACGTCGTCCACCATCGCTTTCATACCGCAGATATAGATATCCAGATCGCGGCGATCCCCGATCGCCTCCAGCAAATGCGTCTGTACGTGACCAGTGCGGCCTTGCCATGCCGCGTCCGGACGGCTCAGCGTGGGCCAGAAGCGAAAATCGGCCTTTTCCCGAGCCAGCTTATCGAACTCATCCCGATAGTAAATGCTGGATTCGTGGCGCACGCCAAACAAAAGCGTGAGCTGCTTCGCCTCCGCATGGGCAAGATAATCCGGCGTCATGGCCCGGAACGGCGCGATGCCGGTGCCGGTGGCGATGAAGATCGCTTCCTTGGCCGGGTTGCGCACCACAAAGAATCCGAGCGGCGCGCCCATCTCCAGCGAATCGCCGGGCTTCATCTTGAAAAGATAAGGCGAAAAATGGCCGTCCTCCACCAGATTCAGACACAGCTCGAATCGGTTCCCATCGGGAAGCGATGCGATCGAATACGGACGAATGATCTCTTTGCCGTCCAGTTTCTCCTTGAAAGAAACGAACTGGCCCGGCTTGAAACTGAGCCGATCAACTTCGCTCACCTCGAATACGAAGTGGCGAACCTCGGGCGCAATCTCATGCGATTCCACCAGCATTGCCTTCATGCGGTCTTCCCGGAAGCCAGCGCGGCTCCAGCCCGATCGAGCAGCGCCTGAAGCAGCGCCGGATGGCCGTCCAGCGGCGAAGTTACGCGCATCGGAATGTTTCCGTGCCGGCGCGCTGCGTCCTCAACCAGGCGCGGCAAGTCACGTTGTAAGTGCGTCCCCAGCGTCAGAAAATACGGGATCACGACGATGCTGTCGGAGCCGCGCGAAATCAGCCGTCCAGCGGCCCCGGCCAAATCCGGTTCGCCGAGTTCCAAAAAAGCGGCTTCCACCGCGTATCCCCCGCTGGCCGCCATGCGCCCAGCCACTTCCCGGACCGCCTGGTTCGCGCTCTCGACGCGAGATCCGTGGCCGAATACAATGAAGCCGGTCATACCTGGATCAGAGACGGCGTGGCCGCAGTTTGGGTCGCATGCGGGAAATAGGCGCGCAGGTAATCGATGAATGCGCGCCCGCGCAAACGCCCGTTGTCACGGCTGAGCGCCATACGCTGCAGAAAGACCAGCACGCCCAGAATCTCCGCATCGCGAATGGCGCCGCCGCCTTTCTCGCTCAACTCCTTCCGCAACGCGTCGACGGACTGCTGCACGTGCTGATGAACAGCGGACGCGATCAAGTTACTGGGCCGGGTCTCATAATACAAACCGCTTTGGAGCGTCCGATAGGTGCGAATCAGAGAATCGAGAGCTTCCCGGACATCGGAATCCACCGCTCCGGAAGCTGCCAGCGAGCTTTCGAGCAGCTTGGCGCCCAGGAACATCAGCAGCGCTTCGTGCTCGCGTAGAAACTCTTCCGTCACCCGGATGTCTTGATTGGGGATTTGCTCCGGCGCGATGGCCTGCGGCTTCTCGTGCAGCCGGGCTTCCTGCAGGTATTGGCAATCCAGCGGGCAATTCACGCTTACTTCGCGCTCCGCCCCGCAACAGATGGAACAAATGTCCGCCCCGAGGCCCGGGCAATAACGGCGCGGCTTACGAGTGTTGCAAATCTTGCATTTCATGCTGGAGCAGCCCGGTAATATTATCGTAACATCGAGCCCCCGATCGCTTGTTCATAACACCTTAGGAAATAACCATCCGTCATCCCCGCGATGTAATCGCAAACGATCCGGTGGACCGGCGATTGACCCAAAATCTCGACGTAGTTCTCCGGAAGCTTCTCGGGATGGGCCGTGTAGTACCCGAACAGTTCGGCGATCATGGCGGCTGATCGGCGGCGCTCCTCCGCCATGGCCTCGGAAAAGTAAACGGTCTGATGGAGAAACTGCTTCAACTCGCGATTGGTGGCCTGGGCGGCGGGCGTAAACGACGCCAGGCGCCTGGGATGCTCGCGCACATCGTTCGAGTCCTTCGCGCCGGATGCCGCGCCGGCGTCCAGGGTTCCTTGCGCGAGACCCGTCACCAGCGAATCCACCAGGCCGCGCACTACTTCCTGAAATATCTCGCGGCAGGACGCCCCGGGAAAGTGCCCCTCCGCTTCTTCGTAGCGCCGGTCGAATTCCGGCACGCCGCGCCGGATCTCGTCGATTCCAAATAGTTGCGCCGAGAAGGCATCGTCGAGATCGGCGGTGTTGTAGGCAATCTCGTCCGCCGGATCGATCAGCTGCGCCTCTAGCGGCGGCCGCAATCCCGGCAGGTATTCGTCCAGCTCCGGATTCTCGCCCTTCCCGAAATCGCGCGAATGCTTCACGATGCCTTCCCGGACCTCGAAAGTCAGGTTCAGCCCCGGGAAACGCGCGTAGCGATGTTCGAACGTCTCCACGATCCTGAGCGCGTGCAGGTTGTGATCGAAGCGGTCCCCATAGCGCCGCATCTCGCGATCCAGTTGGTCTTCGCCCGCGTGCGCGAAAGGAGGATGGCCGATGTCGTGGCCCAGCGCCAGCGCCTCAGTGAGATCTTCACTCAGCTCCAGCGCCGCCGCTAGCGTGCGGGCGATCTGCGAAACCTCGATGGTATGTGTCAAACGGTTGCGGAAGTGATCCGAAACACCGGCCGGGAAGACCTGCGTCTTGTTTTCCAGCCGCCGGAACGCGCGCGAATGAATGATGCGATCGCGGTCGCGTTGAAACTCGTTGCGGTAGGGATGCGGGAGTTCGGGATACTTGCGGCCCCGTGTCGCGGTCGCCGAAAACCGCAAACGGCCCAGGCCGTTCACTTGCCCGACAGTACGCCCAACTCGCTGATGGCTGCCCGGCTTACGTTGGGCCGAGTACTGGTGCGCAGCGGTTCGAGCAGCTTCTTGGCCCGCGCCAGATCGGTTTTCCCGACCAGATCCGCCAGTTCGATGGTAGCCTCGTCCTTGGAAACCAACATGGTCGGATGATCGATGACGGACTGAATCAGCTTTTCGCCCTCCCCGACCTTGCCTTGGGCGCCATAAACGCGCGCCAGCGCAAGCTTAGCTATGGAACCGTAGGGTCCGGAGACATCCGCCGCAATCTTAAAATGCTTCTCAGCTTCGTTCAGATTGCCGGCGTCGGCGGCGTTGGCTCCCAGGAAATATTCCGCGATCCCGCCTTCCTCGCTGCCGGAGTACTTGGCCGCCACATCGATGAAAGCCTTGTTCGCCGCCTTCAATCGCTCGGTGTCGTTCGGAAAAGAGAGCTCGAACTGGTTGGTGTTCGTGTTTCCAACCTGGGCGTTCTCAATCCGCATGGCCTCATACAACGCTTCCTGGCGCACCCGGTGCTCGCGGCCGCGATAGAGAAAAATCGCGATCGCCACAATCAGCACGCCCGCGCCAATGCCGCCCCATCGAATCAGCTGCCGGCGATGCTCGGAGACATACTCGACGCTGTGCTGGACTTCGAGCGCGAACTTGTCGCTCTTCAATTCTTTGCGGGTGAGCCTAGCCACTGGAACCTCGTTGCGGGGAAATTCCAGGATAGCACAGGCCGCGTTCCTTTATCCCGCGCCCCGCCCCGCAAGCCTTGAGAATATTGTTCACTTTCAGCCTCTACATGGTTGTGAGAATCACACTCGAAGCGAATTGCCCCTCATGCGGCTCCCACAAATTGCGGCGGTCCAGCCAGAACAGCCCGCTGGTCTGGCTTTCCCGGCGATGCTGCCTGGATGCCTACCGTTGCCGCAGCTGCTTCAGGCGCTTCCTGGGCCCTAGAACGGCCACCCCCCGGCGCCGCGAGCCGGCTGAGGCTCACTGACCAGCCCGGACATCCGGCTAGGCAAAGCTGCGCACCGCCGAAGCTTCGTCGTCAAACACCTCGAAGACCGTGTATAACTTGGTGATCTGCAAGAGGTCCTTCACGCGCTTGTTCAAACCCAGCAACTTGAGCTGCCCTCCGTGATTCGTCACGGTTGTGAAGCTGGACACCATTTCCCCTATTCCCGAGCTGTCGATGTAGGAGACTTCACTGAGATTCAAGAGCAGCTTCTTTTCGCCCTTGGCCGCCAGATCGCGGATCTCATCTCGAAAACTGCTGGCCGCCTCGCCCAGGGTAATTCGGCCAGCCGCATCGATTACCGTTACGTCGCCTACTTGTCGCGTCGTCAGTTTAACGCTCACGAATTAGAACCTCCTCGCAATGTTGGATCATGTTAGCTGGCCTTCGCCAGGTACTTCACCATTCGTATTTCGGTACCGGTCGGCTGACCGCGCCGCACCTGAAACTCATCCACAAAAGCTTTTATCAAGAGAAGCCCGCGCCCGGACTGGCGCAACAGGTTCTCCTCCGCGAGCGGATCCGGCAGTTCGGTCAGGTCGAAACCTTCGCCTTCGTCGGCGATCACAACCGTCAGCCGATCCGTGGCTTTCGTGACCGAGAGATGAACTTTCTTGCGCGAATTGTAGCGGTTGCCATGCACCACCGCGTTCACCATGCTCTCCCGAACCGCCATCCCGATCTGATGCAAGTCGTCCTCTCCGAATCCAATGTCTTCGGCCGCCTTAAGAACTTCCGTCTCCGCGACCTCCACGCTATCCAACGTGGAATCGAGAAGCATGCGTCGTTCCGCCATAGTTTCGCTTAAGGCCACGCCGTGGCCAAGTCGAATGTTTACAGTAAAATACTCCGCTGTGTTCTGTCAAGAACGCGCCGCGACACGCTATCCTGGACAGTATGAGGAAACTTCTCATTGCAATAGGGTTGATGGCCATTACGGCCGTTTTGTGGGCCAGTGTAATTAAAGGCCGCGGCCAGTCCAACGCCCGTATCTTGCTCGAAGTGTACAGCGATTATCAATGTCCGTATTGTAAGACGCTTTATGAAAATACGCTACGTCCCTTGATAGCCGACTATGTGGACACCGGCAAGGTCTACCTGATTCATCACGAGTTCCCGCTTCCCCGGCACGCGTACGCCATGCAAGCGGCTTGCTACGCCTGCGCGGCGAATCGGGTGGGCAAATACGAACAAGTGGGCGACGTTCTGTTTCGCGAGCAGCAAAGCTGGTCTTCGAGCGGCAAGGTGGACGAAACGGTGTCCAGCGTCTTGACCAAGGACGAAGCGAAGAAAGTGCGGACGCTGGCGCGCGACCCTGCCATCATCGCCGAAGTGCGCGAGGACATACAGGCCGGGCTCACCGCCCACGTGGATGGCACCCCGACAGTGATCCTGACCTGCCGGCAAAAGCAATACCGGATTCCCGCCACCACCAGCTATCCCGTGCTGCGCCGCTTCATCGATCAGCTGCTATCCAGCAATTAAAAATGCGCGGCGTTCTTCTGATCCTGCGCCTGTTCCTGGCGGCAGTCTTCGTATACGCGGCCTATACCAAGCTGCGCGATCCCTGGATGCTGTTCGCCATGACCATTGATGCGTATCAGGTGCTCCCTGAATGGGCGGTATTGACGCTGGGCCGCACGCTCCCGTGGCTGGAGCTGCTGCTGGGGCTATTGCTGGCGGCCGGCCTTCGCCTTCGCTACACCGCTGCAAGCGCAACCGTGCTGCTGGGAGCTTTCTTCGCGATCATGCTGTGGGCCTTCGCCAAGGGCATGGCGATCGACTGCGGCTGCTTCGGCCCCGGCGATACCATCGGCCCGCGAACGCTCGCGCGCGACGGCGTTCTGCTCGCCATATCCAGCGCGCTCACGTTTCTGGCCATGCGGCGCGCAACGCAATCGAAAATAAAGGAAGACCTGAACATACGTATATGAAATTCCGGCACCCCCTGGGTCACAAACTTTGGGCCCGCCCGCATCATGGATGCGATCTTCTACGCCGGACTTAATCAGCGCTTCACGGCAGGTCCCGGGCGTTCCATCCCCATCTTCTCGACCGTGGGAGTTGCCTTTTCCGACGCGAGAAACTCGATAAGGCGCTTGGATGCCTCGGGACTCTTAGAGCCTTTCACCACAGCGGCGGCGAATACCTGGACGAATTGAAGATCGGCGGGGATCGTACCCACGAAATCGACGCCCGGAACGGGCAGGATCTCACTTACCGGCAGAACGACCATCTCTACTCCTCCGCCGGCGACCTCAGCCGCTCCCGCACCCGAGAGCTTATCCGCCAGGGCGCCGGCGATGCCGAGCTGCGGAAATACCCTGGTCCTCAGGTAGATCGCGGAGGTGCTTTGAATGCCGATGGATTTCGCTCGAAGCAGCGTCTGTTTGAAAGCATTCACCGTGCTGATATCCGGACGAGGCGTGCCGGCGCGCACGCCAACTCCCAGCGGGACGCGGGCGAGATCGACGTCTGAACCTATAACGATTCTGCCTTCAGCCAATAGCTCCGCGAGCCCTTCCCTCGACATGATGACCATGTCGGCGGGAAGGCCGCGCCGAAGCTGAGCGCCGATCGTGGCGGGTCCATCGCCCTGTGACGCTCCCCGCGCAGTGGTCACCTTAATGTCAGTGCTTTTCTCGAATTGGGGCAGAAGTTCCCGATAAGCGGCTGAGAAGCCGCCGGACGTCAGAACCAAAACCTGCCCAGGCAAGCACGCGGGCAGGCCGAAAACCAGCGTGATCGCGAACATCAGTTTCGTTAACTGGCGTGACCTCCGCACGTCCGCGAATCGGCAAACCCGGCGGTAGCTCATCACAAGCTATTGTACGCGCAACGGGATATCAAGCTATTTGGCTGGCGAGTTTTGATAGTACGCCAATATCCGAGACCAAGTGACCCAGCTCGCCGGGTACGCCACCTGGTGCCGCGAGTCAGCCTCGCGCCCCTGAATTCGACCGATCTTTCGGAATCCCAGTTGCTTCCATTGGCCAGGGTCAGCCTTCACCATGATGTGGTGACGGCCGAGATCCTCAAACGTCGCGCTCGGAAAATCGCGTTTCGGCAGTCGCTCCAGGAGATCGAGAGGCGGCACGTCTGAACCGGTATATTCCAGTTGCTCCAGCACCGGCACCTCGTGCGTAGCAACCCGCTTCACCCGCACGACGCGGAAGATGACTAGCCCGGACGGAGCATCGAGCGCGAGAACGTCGCCGGCAACCAAATCAGAGATCTGGAGACTCGGGGGCTGCAAATGTGCACGCGGTGGCTGGGGCGCGCTTAATCGTGCCCGCGCCTCAGATAGAACTGCTCGTCGCTTGTCGAGGAGTTGCGGACTGTCTCGCTGCCAGAGTTGAAGATCCCCGCCACGATCGATGGCCGCTATCGCTTGATCGCGGATTGCGGAGTCCAGGCGGCCGAGTTCGGATTGAGTAACCGCGAAGCCGACGAGCGCGCCTACACCATCCTCCCGATCAAACCACTTTTGGTACCGCTCAAGAATCCGCCGTAGCGCTTCCTTGTCGTCAACGCCCTGCTCAATATAAGACCGGTAGGTTCCTCGGACGTCGGCAGCGGTATCGTCGTCGAACAGTTCGGGACCGATAACTCCCATGTGAGGAAATATAGCATCGACGACGCCACCGCCAACATCGTCTCAGCCACCCGGCCAAATAAAAAAGGCCGGGTGGCTGACCCGGCCTTTCACATGGAGGAGGAGCGGCTTTCCACGCTGCCCTGGCTGGAGCTGCTGCTGGCGGCGGGCCTTCGCGAAAGGCCTGGCGATTGACTGCGGGTGCTTCGGGCCCGGCGATACCATCGGCCCGCGAACGCTGCTGCGCGACGGAGCCCTGCTGGCAATGTCGGGCATTCTGACGCTGCTGGCCATGCGGCGCGCTGAAACTGGCACCCGGCGGCGAAATAATAATCGAAGGCAAGCCGACCTCCAACCTGCTCGTTGAGCTTCACGCGTGTGGAGACAGCTACCTCAAGCTATGCATCCAGGAATCCCTTCGGAAGAATCGGTATCTTCCTCAATTCTGCAGCCTTGAATTGCTTTCCGTCGGCTGGCATCATTTGTTTAATGTTCGGACGTCGCCGAAAACCGGTAAAAAGTGAGTAGTCGAGCATGTAGGCCTCATACCTCTCCCCTGCTTTATGGGGAGTTATCGTCTTGTGAAGGATGTGAAGCAATCGCAGATCCGCAAGAGTCTGAACGCAACGGTATTCTTCAGACGATTCATTGCGAATCAGGAACGCGTTTATCTTGTTCTTCTCTAGGCAATGCTTCTCGATAGCGGCAAGCGCCCTCTTAAGAGAGCTCTCCTCGTTTCTTGCGTCGTTCTCCATATCGTTCATCTTCTGCTGTCCAAGTTCACCGATCGCAAGATTCGCATCTGTAAGCTCAACCTTCGATCTGTTTGCCCGACTTGAATGGTCGATCGATGAAGCGAACATTTGAAGAAAGTCCCGTGGTACGCCCGCATTAGCCCACACCAATCTTTGAAAAGCGGCGTCGGCTATTGCCTGCCGAGTGTTGTTAATCCCAACCAACTCTAGGAACTTCACTAGAATCCTTTTGAGATGTTCTTCCGCAGCCTCGGGATCAACGAGCGTAAGGTCAAGGGAAATAAGCTGTGCGTCGCCAGGAGTTTGCAATCCCATACGTGCTGACGGATCGTACGGCCTCAAGAGGGATTGTAGGCCGGCTACCTTCAGCCATCCACGAGCCCCCTTGAGTGCTCCGTGAATGGCTTCGACCAGCCTTGCCTGTTCGTTGATCTGGACCAGATGAAAGTCGTCTAAGAAGACGAAGAGATCTGTTTCGGCAGCTTTGGTAAGGTCGCTGATGAGGCGTCTTAGCGAAGTGCTGGCGCGCTCGATCTGAATGGCTTTTGTTGAGTTTAGCAGCTTGTCAGCGAAATCAGCGATGGCTTTCGACTCTTTCATCAGTCTTTTGCCAGCGTTCTGGGCCGCATCCGCAATGGCTTTAGAGAGATCCGAAAGGACATCGACGACCAAAGGTTCGCCTACAGTAGTCTTGTACGATTGCATGTCCAAGACTACGACGAGCTTTCCGTTGCGTCGCAATAGTTCTTTGGCGGTTACGATCAAGGTAGATTTCCCAACACCCCGGCGACCAACGATCAAGTGGGTGGCCGGCTGGATCGCGAGGGCCTCCTCGTTATTCTGGAAAGGCACATATTGCGTCGCGATGGCGGTCGTTCCCTCGTTACCAGCGATCACACGAGTTGACCGTGCCAAAATCCCTCTTAGAACTTCGGCTTCTAACGAGCCTGGGAAACCGGTCTCCGGGTTCGGCTCTATATGAAGGCCGAGCAGCCCCCGAAACGGATTGTTGGTCGGGAGACTCTTGTTAGTATCTCGGAGCGCCTGGTCGTAAATAGGAGCGTTTCGACCTACCCTAAACTTCAGGAACTCCTTGCCTCCGACAATCTCAGGATCGGCATTAACATTTGGGATGCCTAGCGCCTGCGAGAACCGAGCTACGGCCTCGTCCTGGCCCTGCCCGCTCAATTCGACTTCAGGTTCGTTCAAGGTTTTCACACGACTACTCCATATTCATCGAAGAGGAACGTTTTACATGCATCCAGGAATTCCTTCGCGGCGGTCCTGGAGTCTTCCGGCGCAAGAGTATTCTCGGTGTCACTTCCAGACCAGTTGTCATAATCGGCGCGCAGGCGATGCTCATATAGTTGGATAAGACGAACGGCCCACGAACTTACGTTCGGGAAAGAATCCGGCAACTCAGCAACCTTTCTGTGGTCATCTCCACCGAGGCTGACTTCGCCATATACGACGTACCTCACCGCTTTGGAGGCGCTGTACGCGGCATAGTAGGAGCGAGAGTAAATCGCGCGCCGGCAGCCTCTGACATCCAGTATCGAGACCTCAGCGAGATGCTCCTTGGCCAACTCGAACCAGCTCGTGGCGACGCTCCGCATGTGACCATCGAACGTATGCAGGTCGCCGCTCAACGCTAAAGTAACAAGCTTCTGCCTAAAATCCGCGTGATTCTTAACCAGCCGAAGGAACTGTCTTTGATCTGTCGCCGCTGGTTCTCCTCCGTTCGACACTAGAACCCCTCTACGTGTCATTGTAGCCTTCGCGGTCCAGTCACGTTGGATGAGGTTGCCGTAAATAAAAAAGGCCGGGTGGCTGACCCGGCCTTTCACATGGAGGAGGAGCGGCTTTACCGTGCGGCCAGTAAAGCTCGCAGATGCCGAGCGCGCTCCGGCGATCGAAGCTGGCGCAGCGCCTTGGCTTCAATCTGGCGGATCCGCTCGCGGGTCACGTCGAACTCTTGCCCGATCTCTTCGAGAGTGTGCTCGCGCTCGCAGCCAATGCCGAAGCGCAGCCGGATCACTTTCTCCTCTTTGGGAGACAGGGTTTTCAAAATATTGGCGGTCTCGTCCCGCACGTTGGAATCGATCACTGCGTCCACTGGAGATCCCACCCAGCGATCCTCGATCAAATCGCCCAGGGCCGATTCTCCGTCGCGGCCCACAGGTGTCTCAAGCGACACTGGGTCGCGCGAAATGGTCTTCAGCTTCTGGACCTTTTCCACCGGAATATCCATCCGGCGGCTGATCTCGTCGTTGGTCGGAACGCGGCCAAGTTCCTTCTCGAGCTCCCGCGTGGCGCGCAGGAACTTGTTCATGCTTTCGTTCATGTGCACCGGAATGCGAATGGTGCGCGATTGGTCCGCGATGGCGCGCGTAATGGCCTGGCGAATCCACCAGGTCGCGTAGGTCGAAAATTTGTAGCCGCGCCGGTATTCGAACTTGTCGGCGGCGCGCATCAGCCCGATATTGCCTTCCTGGATCAGATCCAGCAAGTGCAGCCCGCGGTTGACGTACTTCTTGGCCACGGAAACCACCAGGCGAAGGTTGGCCTCCACCAGGTCTTTCTTGGCTCGCTCGGCTTCGATTTCACCGTGCCGGATCACCGACAGGCTGTGATGCAGATCGTTTACCGACGCACCCGCGGCGGTCTCGAGCTTGCGGACTTCCCGACGCAGCTCGCGCGCACGCGATTGCGCCGTGATTCCGGACCGGCCTTCGATCTTCCGAAGTTCCGACTCGAAATGCGCCAGTTGTTCAACCGCGTGTTCGATTTCCTTCGAAAATTGCTTCCAGCGCGAAGGCAGCCAGGCGATGCGCCGGATGGCCCGCGACATCTCCACCTTGGCCCGGTTCAATTTACCCTGCCACCGGCGGCGGATGCGCTTGTTGCTCAGCGGAATCGTCTCTAGGCGGTCCAGCAGCTGCTGCTGGCGTTTATGCAGCCCGATCACTTCCCCGAATTCATTGCGTACTTCGGCCTGCTTCTTGGTATCGGCGGGACTGCCTTCTTCGACGTCCCCCAAATCCACGAAATTGTCGAGTTCGTCGTCGCCACGCTTCAGAAGTTCCGCGATCTCCACCGCGCGCAGCTGTACCAGAGCCGAGCGGCTGATGGATTTCTGCATCCGCAGCTTGCCGCGCTCCATGCGGCGGGCCAGATTTACTTCCCCCTCGCGGGTCAGCAGCGGAACAGCGCCCATCTCGCGGAGATACACGCGTACCGGATCGTCGGTATAAATCGACTCTTCGGCCTGATGAGCTGCGGGAAATTCCTCGTCCTGCACTTCCTCCGGGTGGAAGAAGTTAGCTTCTTCGTCGAAGGGAATCCCGAGAGGCTCATGGCTCTCGGCTAAAAAATGGTCTTCAAACTGATCCACGTTGGACACTCACCTCCCCAATCGGACACAAAACTTCCTACCGCCTTTGGGGTGTAAACTCTTTACAGACTTCTCGTTCCGCTGCGCGCCGGGCAGCCGTGCCGAGCGAATCCAGTAGCAATCGATTATAGCATCGAATCGTTTTCGAAGTTAAGTCCTAATTACAAGATGTTTTGCTTGACGATTGGTTACAGGAAACTTAGCGCTCTCAAAGGCTTGCCAGGGGTTTCTCTCAGGGGCGCTTATGCAGTACTAAGTTCTTGAGCTCGTTCAGAAAAGCCTCGACATCCTGAAAATCCCGATACACCGACGCGAAGCGTACATATGCGATCTTGTCCAGGTTCCTGAGGCTTTCCATCAGCATCTCCCCTATTTCTGTTGTATTTATCTCCCTTTCAGGGCTATCCGACAGCCTGGCTTCCACCGCATCCACGATCTCGGCCAGTTTAGGCATCGGAACCGGCCGTTTCTCGCAGGCCTTCAGAAGCCCGGTCAGCACCTTCTGGCGATCGAACTTCTCCCGCCTCCCATCCTTTTTGACGACCATGTACGGGATTTCGTCACTGCGCTCGTAAGTCGTAAAGCGCCGCTCGCACCCCAGGCACTGCCGTCGGCGTCGGATGACATCCCCTTCTTTGCTTTCCCGCGAGTCGATTACACGATCCTGCTTGAACCCGCAAAACGGGCATGTCATAGAAGATCCTCTTCGGGCCTGGGCTGGGTTGCTAGTTGCTTGATTTTACGCCAATTCCAGCCTTCATGAACGGCGCACAGCGTCCCAAACGGCGCCACCACCAGAAAGGTAAGCAGCCAGATGAAAACCGCAATCCCGGATGCGGCATCGAACGGCACGCCGTACAGTCCTGTAAGGCAAAGAATACAGACCACTTGCATTCCCCCACCCACCCCCGGCAGCTGGACTATGCTGCCGAATCCTATAAATCCCAGGATTACAATTACATCCGTAAGGCCTAGATGCTCTAGCACCCGGAAGGAATGGAGCAGAAAGTAGTAGCTGGCCACAATCGAGCTCCAGAGCAGCGCCGTGTACCCAGCCAGAAGCGCCATCAGACGCGGTTCCCGCGTGGATTGGAGACCCCGGTCCAAAGATTGGAGCAGCTTTCTACTCTTCTCGTAGTATTCCTCGGAAATACCACCGAGGGCGCTTAGTACCCGGTGTTGAGCGAAATCCGAGAAGTTGCGAAACACGAACAGGAGAATCAAACAAACGAACCCAAGCGCGCCCGCCAGATAGCCGCCGAAGCTCAGAACCCAGCGAAGCTCTGGCCCAGCCGTAAGGCGCTGCGGCGCGGTGCGAAGCAGGGCGAAGCCGAAAATCAGCAGGATCGACAGAAGGTCGAGGATGCGTTCGAGCAGCCAGACCGCCATTTGGGAGGAGAAGCTGACCCCGGCGCTGATCGAGATCAGATAGGGCCGCACCACCTCGCCGACCCTGCCAAGCAACAGCGACGCCGTAAACCCAATGGCAGTATCGTACGTCAGCTTCCGAACGCCGGGGGTGTGGGCGGAGGGGCGCAGCATTACCTCCCAGCGCAGGGCGCGCAGGAGATAAGTTAGCAACATCAACAAGATGGAAGCCACCAACCAGGGCCAATCGACCTGATAAAGCGTCTGAACGAAGCGTTTCCAGTCAAAGGAAACACCTTTTGTTCGCCAGAAAAGGGCCGCCGCCAGGAGAATTAAGCACGCCAGTACGATCAACCAGCCGCCCGGTTTGCCACTAGCACTGGGGGAACGTCCCTTGTAGAATGTAAATCTTGGATTCAAGTGAACTTCTTATCTTAGATCCTCGTTTTCATAACTGGAAGCAGGAGATAAAAGAAGTCATGGTGACGGTGGCAAATCCGGCGGCAACTTGGAACTGGGCGCCATCCTATCGACAAGTATCCACGAGCGACCGTTTGGATGCCGATTCCCAACTCGTTGAACGGTGCCTAAGCGGGCAAGACGCTGCATGGGAAGATCTCATCAAGCTGCATAGCCGCCGGGTGTATTCCATTTGTTTCCGTTTCACCAACAACGGTTCCGAGGCGCAGGACCTCACGCAGGAAGTGTTCCTGCGGGTGTTCAAGAACCTGAAAAGCTTCCGTTCCGGCGAAGGATTGTTCGTGGTATGGTTGACGAGATTAACGCGGAATCTGCTGATCGATCATTATCGGCGGACGCGCATGGAACGCGCCACGGACTCGATCGAAGATCAGGGCGCCGCGCTCGAAGAAAATCCGGCCATGATGGCCAGAACCGATGGCATGCTGGCGGGGCGCGAAGCCAGCGAGTTGTTGCAGTCGGCATTACAGAAGCTCTCGCCGGATCTCCGGGAAACCGTGATTCTGCGTGATATCGAAGAGTTGGAGTATCGAGAGATAGCACAAGTGCTCAACGTTCCCGAGGGCACGGTGAAGTCCAGGCTGAACCGCGGCAGAGCGGAGCTGGCGCGGGTGCTGCGGCGGCATAAGGTTCGAATATGACGTGCGCTGAGCTCGAAATCCTGCTGTGCGACTACGTGGACGGGACCCTCCGTCCCGAGGAGAGAGCCGCGCTCGAGAGCCATCTCGCCGGATGCGCCGCATGCGCTCGGTTGGCCGCGGATGTTTCCGGAGTGACCGCTTTCATTGAGACCGCCGCGATAGTGGATCCGCCCGCCGAGCTGGTGACGCGGATTCTCCACCAGATTCCGGACGGACGCCAGAAGCAGACTGAGCGGCGCTCCTGGTGGTCGAGATTATTTGGCGGCTGGGTGCATGGCATATTGCAGCCGCGCTACGTGATGGGCATGGCGATGACGATCCTGTCGTTTTCGATGCTGGCCCGTTTCGCGCATATTCCGGACCGCCCGCTGCGTCCGTCCGATTTGGATCCGGTGAAGGCGTGGCAATCGATCGACGATCGCGGCCATCGGATTTGGGATCACGCGATGAAGTATTACGACAATCTGCGGCTGGTGATCGAGATTCAGTCGCGTTTGAAGGAATGGACTGACCAGGAGCAGATTGTGGACAACAACGCACAGAAGCCAGCGGCCGGGGCCAGTGAGAACAAGAGGTAACGAAAAATGAACTGCATCAATCATCCCGATGTGCCGGCCGTCGCTTATTGCCGGGCTTGTGGGAAGGCGCTGTGCGAGGAATGCCGCCACACGGCGGACGGCACCATCTATTGCGCGGAACATGCTCCCGCGGCGGCAGCTGCCGCGGCGGCGGATGCCAGCGCATCACCCTATACGCCTCCGAGCCCCTATACCGCGCCCGCGGCGGCCCCTCCAATTGCCGACGCCGGCACTTCGCCGGGCCTGGCTTTTCTGCTGGGTCTGATTCCGGGCGTCGGCGCCATTTATAACGGCCAGTACGTAAAGGGCTTGATTCACGTTGTGATTCTCGGGATTCTGATCAGCATCGTCAGCAGCGACCAAACTTCCGGTAATCTCGAGCCGCTGTTCGGGATGATGATCGCCGTGTGGGTTTTCTATATGGCTTTTGAAGCCTACCATACCGCCAAGAAACGCCAGCTCGGCCTGCCGGTGGACGAATTTTCGAGCATCGTTCCGCGGCACGGCCAGACGACGTCATCTTTTCCGCTGGCTCCGGTGCTTCTTATCGCCTTCGGAGTGGTGTTTCTTTTGAACACCCTAGACATAGTGCGCTTCACACAGCTTCTGCGCTATTGGCCGATCGCGCTGATTGGACTTGGAGTTTATATGCTGTACGAACGCCTGTCTCAGAACGAGCACCGGGGAGACCCCCGCGGTCCGGCGGGCGTCGGGGAGGCGACCCATGAACGGCGCTAATTACGGGCCGGCGCAAGCGCATAGCTTGATACAAGCCATCCGGGGCCCCATCATGTTGATCACCCTCGGAAGCCTGGTGGCGATGGACTATTTCGGAATCTATGGATTCAGCCGAACCTGGCCGCTGTTGATTATCATTTTCGGCGTTCTGAAATTGCTCGAAAGAGCGGTGGCGGGTCCCATGCCCGATCCGAATCCGAGACCGCCGGGCGGGAGCGCAATATGAGACGCGGTTCGGTGATTGGGCCGCTGATATTGATTGCAATCGGCGCGCTTTTTCTAATGCGAAATCTGTGGCCGGAGATCCCGATCGTGGATATCCTCTCGAAATATTGGCCGTTCGTGCTGATCGCCTGGGGCCTTCTGCGGCTGGTGGAGATTTTCCTGTGGGCGATCATGTCGAAGCCGCTGCCCCGCAATGGAGTATCCGCCGGGGAATGGATGCTGGTTTTTCTTATTTGCGTGGTGGGCGCCACCATGTTTACGGCCCGCCATTATGCAACGTGGTTTCCCAGCGGGCGCGCGCTGAGGGGCGTGGTGATGGATATGGGAGAAAGCTACGACTATACGCTTTCGCCCTCCGAGAAGCCCTGCGCCAAGAATTGCCGTATCCTGATCGAAAGTTTTCGAGGCAACGCCAAGGTGACGGGCACCAGCGACACCACGGTGAAGATCACCGGTCACGAAACCGTGCGCTCCTTCCAGCAGAACGAAGCGGATAACGCGAACAAGGTGACGCCGCTCGAGCTGATCCAGCAAGGCGATGAATTGATCGTGCGAACCAACCAGGATCGGGCGGGAGACCGCGCGCAGGTATCGGCGGATCTCGAAATCACGGTTCCCGCGGGCGCGTCCATCGAAGCGCATGGGCGCTATGGAGATTTCGATTTCGAAAACGTGGCGGGCGCGGTGGACATCAACAGCGACAATGCCGGAGTGCGCCTGGAGAATATCGGCGGCAACGTGCGAATCGATTTGCGCCGCAGCGACGTGATCCGCGCCACCGACGTTAAGGGGAATATCGATTTGCGGGGCCGGGGGCAGGATCTCGAGCTGCAAAACATCTCCGGGCAAGTTACCGTCGGCGGAACCTACGTGGGCCAGATTCAACTTCGCAACCTGGCGCAGCCGCTGCGCTACGAGGATCCGCAGATCACCGTCAATTGCGAGAGGCTGCCGGGCCAGTTACACCTGGCGCCCGGAGAATTGACTGGCGACAACCTTATCGGGCCGGTGCGGATCAATGCGCGGTCCCGGGACGTGCAGCTTTCCGATTTCACACAGTCCCTGGATCTCGCGCTGGAGCGCGGCGACGTGACCCTACGAGCCGGCAAAACGGTCCCGAAGATCGAGGCGCACACGGCGCATTCCGGGGACATCGAGCTGGCGATGCCAGCGGACGCCAAGTTCGATCTGAAGGCTTCCACAGACCGGGGAGAAACTCACAACGATTTCGGCGGGCCTCTCAAGGTGGAAGACACCAATCACGGCGGGATTATTGAGGGAAGCAACGGCGGTCCGACTATCCGGCTGGAGACGGCGCGCGGTTCGGTGACGGTGCGTAAGGTCACTTCCGACGAAGCAGCGTCGCCGGATTCTCCAAGCCAGCCGACGCCTCCCAGCGCTCCCAAGACGCCACCAGCGCCCTTGAAAGTGGAACGGCAGTAGGGAATACCGGTGTCCGGCGGGACCGTATTAATTGTCGGAGCCGGACCCACCGGGCTGACGCTCGCGATCGAGCTTGCGCGCCGCGGCATTTCGTTTCGCTTGATAGAGGCCGCGGCAACGCCCTTCGAGGGGTCGCACGGCAAGGGGATCCAGCCGCGCACGCTCGAGATCTTCGATGATCTCGGTGTGATCCACGCGATTCTTGCCGCCGGCGCGGCATATCCGAAGTTCCGGACGCACCTGGGGCCGTTCTCGCTGCGGGCCGGCTCCCTGGCTTCGTTTCGGCAGCCGACCGAGAGCGTGCCCTATCCGGACATTTGGATGGCGCCCCAGGGACGCACCGAGGCCATCCTGCGGGATCGTCTGGGCGCGCTGGGCGGCGAGGTGGAATTCGGCCAGACGCTCGGGACATTCACCCAGGATGAGCATGGAGTGAACGCCACGCTCGCAAGCGGTGAAACGGTGCGCGCGGATTTCCTGATCGGCTGCGACGGCGGCCATAGCACGGTGCGAAAAGTCCTGGGCCTGCGGTTGGAGGGTGAGTCTCTCGACGAAAAAGAGAACCCGTGGGTAATCGCCGACGTCGAGGTCGAAGGACTGGATCGGGGGGACTGGCATTCCTGGCCCCTCGCTAAAGGCGGCTTCATCTCGCTCTGCCCGTTGCCGAACACCTCGTTGTTCCAATTCACCTCGAAAGCGAAGGCCGCTTCCGCAGGCATCGAGAGCACGGTGCTCGGTGCCACGGGCCATCGCGTCGTGCGCGTGGCATGGAATTCTCTGTATCAGCCGAAGGTCCGAATGGTGGATCGCTACCGGGTTGGGCGAGTGTTCCTGGCAGGAGATGCGGCGCACGTACATCCCCCCGCGGGAGGCCAGGGGCTCAACACCGGCATACAGGATGCTTATAACCTGGGCTGGAAGCTCGCGCAAGCCGCCCGCGGCGGACCCGATTCGGTGCTGGATACCTACGACGCCGAACGTCTGCCGATCGCCGCGGCCGTGCTCGGGATGAGCAAACGCTTATACCTGACGAAATCGATTAAGCGGGGCGATGCGACGAACCAGCTCGCGCTGCATTACCGGACGAGCCCGCTGTCATCCGGCGGCACAATCGGAGACTTGCATCCGGGCGACCGCATGCCGGATGCCCGGCTGGAAGATGGCAGCCGACTATTCGATCACATGCGCGGTACGCACGCGACCGAGCTGGTTACACGCGAAGGATCTCGGATTCTGATTCGCCCGGACGGCTACATCGCGCACATCGGCTCAACGCATTTCGCCGAGTACGGCGGTGAACCAACGCACGAAATCCGGAGTACGATTCCTCAGCTGAGCCGGGCTTAGCGAATTAGAACGATCTGGACATCGGCGACGTTTGTGCCGGTGGGCCCGGTCTTGATCAGATCTCCCAGAGGCTCGAAGAAATGGTAGGAATCGTTGTTTTTGAGAGACTGGGCCGCGTTCAAGCCGGCCGCTTCCGCGCGAGCGATGGTAGATCCATCCACGACCGCCCCGGCTGCGTCGGTAGGGCCGTCGCTGCCATCCGTACCGCCGCTCAGGATCACGACGTCTTCGAGCCCGGCGATATCGAGCGCGGCAGCCAATGCAAATTCCTGGTTCCTACCGCCCAGCCCATTTCCACGAATCGTAACGGTGGTCTCTCCGCCTGAGATCACGCAGGCCGGCGGCCGGATGGGACGGCGCATGGCCCGAATCTCTTTGGCGACGGCGGCGTGTACGCGCGCGACCTCTCGCGCCTCACCTTCGAGAAATGTGGAGAGCACCATGGTCCGGAAACCGAGCGATCGGGCTTCGCGGGCCGCCGCGTCCACGGCCAGGCGATTGCTTCCGACAATCAGGTTCTGGACCCGCTTGAAAACGCGGTCGCCTGGCTTGGGTGTTTCCGCCAGCTGGGAATGCAGGCGCTTTCGTACGCCGGGCGGCACTCGGTTCGCGATCCCGTATTTTTCGAAGATGGCCGCGGCGTCGGCGAGAGTGGAACGGTCCGGCACGCTGGGACCGGAACCGATCACATCCGGATGGTCGCCCATCACGTCCGACAGGATGAGGCTCAACACGGCCGCGGGATACGCCAGGCGGGCCAGCTGGCCCCCCTTGATCAGCGAGATGTGTTTGCGGACGCAGTTGATTTCGTGAATATTCGCTCCGCACTCGAGCAGGAGCCGCGTGGTTTTCTGTTTCTCGTCTAAGGTGACCGGCGGCGCGGGCAGCGGCATGAGCGCGGAGGCTCCGCCTGAAATCAGGCAGATCACGAGATCGTTCGCGCCCGCGCCCTCGGCGATTTCGGCGATTCGCGCCGCGCCTGTTTCGCCGTTGCGATCGGGAACCGGATGACCGGATTCATGGCACTCGATTCTGCGCAGCGGCTCAGAATGCCCGTACTTGGTGTTGATCAGGCCGCCGGTGATTCGCCGGCCAAGCAACCCTTCCAGGGCGGCGGCCATGCTCGCGCTGGCTTTGCCGGCGCCCACCACGTAGATATTTTGAAAATCGCCCAAGCGGTAACGCCGGCGGCCTGCGATCAGCGTATCGCCGTTTTTCTGAACATGCCGGAGCAGAGCGCGCGCGGGGTCGGCGGCCTGAAGCGCCGCGCGGAAGATACGGAGGGCCTGCCGGCGCAAGGACGAAGCCATATCGTCAATCAGAAGACCGGGAGTTTGAGAATAGCGGTGACAATTTCGACGGGATCGTTGGTCTGGATATCGATGCGATATTCGGCCTGGCTATAGTGGGGCCGGCGATCCTCATAGAGCTGCTGGAACTGGTTGGGATCGCGCGCCAGAGGGCGGTTCGAAGACCCCTCCAGGCGGGCGCAGACCAGCGGGAAAGGACAGTCCAGCCATATGGTGATGCCGTTTTCGATCAGAATGGACCGGTTGCGCTCTTCGGCGAAAGCGCCTCCGCCGAGCGCCACCACCATGGGCCGTCCGTTCTCGACCAAGCGCACGCGCTGGCGGAGGGCCTCATGTTCGAGGCGCCGGAATTCCTCTTCGCCATGCCGGTCGAAAATCTCCGCGATGGAAAGGCCATGCGCGGCTTCGATATCTTCATCCACGTCGGCGAAGGACCACCCCAGCTCATCCGCCAGGACGCGGCCGATGGTGGACTTGCCGGCCGCCATGAATCCCACCAGATATATTCCCGGCGTGCGCTTGAGCTTCAGAATCATCCGCGATCTCCCTGAAGCGCGGGGCGAAGCGGACGCCCGCCGGCCGGTAGTGCGCTCTCCTCAGGTCAGAAGCCATAATAGTACACATGCAGGAAGAGTTGTTGCCGCTTTTTCCCCTCCAACTCGTGCTGTTCCCGCGAACGGCCTTGCCGCTGCACATCTTCGAGGAGCGGTACAAGCAGATGATCGCGGAAGTGCAGCGCGGGAAGCTGGAGTTCGGCGTGGTGCTGGCGGGGGAAAAAGGCATTGTGAATACGGGTTGCACGGCGACCATCGAGAAAGTGCTGAAAGAGTATCCGGACGGCCGGATGGATCTGGTGACGGTGGGCCGCCGGCGCTTCGAGATCATTTTGCTGAACGACGAAAAGCCGTACCTGCGGGGAGCGGTGGAGTTCTTCGACGACGAGGAAGGGGAGCCGATCCCGCCGGAGGTGCGCAAGCGGGTGCTGGAAGCGTACAACGATATTCGGAGCGCCGACAGCGGCCGAACCGGAACTGAGCGATCCGCAGCTCAGCTTTCAACTGGCGCAGGTGGTTCCCGATCTCGACTTCCGCCAGATCCTGCTGTCCACCCGATCGGAAGCGGATCGGATGCGGCGGCTGGCGGAATTCTTTCCAGGCTACGGCGCGCGGCTGCGGCGGATCGAACGGGTCCGGACTGTGGCGCCCAAGAACGGACACGCCCAGCGGCCGCCGGGGCTATGAGGGCCGCCGGGACTGTAAGCGTTGACGGGCGGCAGCAGCTTATCGTCGATGCCGACGATACTCTGTGGGAAAACAATATTTACTTCGAGCGCGCCTTCGATGATTTTTGCGAATTTCTGGCGCACTCGCACATGCCGCCGACCGAGGTGCGCGCCGTGCTGGATGAGATCGAGATCGTCAACAGCAAGGTGCATGGCTATGGGACGGCCAATTTCGCCCGCAACCTGACCGAGTGTTATCACAAGCTGGTGGAACGCGAGGTGGGTCCGGAAGACCTCGCGAGGATCATGCGCTTCACCGAGCAGATTTTGGACCATCCCATTGAAGTGATCGAGGGCGTGGAAGAGACGCTTGAGTATCTTGCGTCGCGGCACGACCTTACTCTTTTTACGAAGGGCGATCCCGAGGAACAGAAGCTGAAGCTGGACCGTTCCGGCCTGGCGCCCTACTTCGGGCACACGGCCATCGTGAAGGAGAAAGACGCGGGGTCGTATGCCGCGCTGATTCGCGAGCGGAATCTCGACCACGGGCGGACCTGGATGATCGGGAATTCGCCGAAATCTGATATCAATCCGGCGCTAGAAGTGGGGATTGGCGCGGTGTTCGTGCCGCACGCGCATACCTGGGTTTTGGAGCACCAGGAGGTTCGCGAGGTCGAGGGACGGTTGTTAACGCTGTCGAGATTCGCGGAGTTGCGGGAGCATTTTTAGCGGCGCTAATATTAGCGGCTGGCGCAGCAAGATTGCGTGGAAACCAGAGCCACTGGGGCGCCGGGCGTGGATTGCGCGAAATAGTTGTCCATCGAAAGGTTTTTGTAGACCGCGCCCGCGACGCCTGAGGCCACCGGACCGCTCACGGCATGTCCGCCGGTGAGCAGAACCACTACCACCAGTTTGTTCTGGCCCAGTTCGTTGTAGGAGCCGAACCAGCCCAGGTGCGTGGGCGAACGGCCGTCCGTGCAGGTTCCTGTTTTTCCAAAGATCGGCTCGCTCGGATTGTAATTGGCGCGCCGCGCCGTGCCGTATTCCACCGCGCCCATCATGCCCGGCTTGATATCCGGGATCCATTGCGCGATTTCGAGCTGGCGCTTGACGCGCGGAGAGAACTGATCGATATCCTGCTGAGAACGAGGGTGCTGGAGATAGTAAAGCGTGCCTCCGTTGGCTACGGCGGACACGAGCGCGGCCAGCTCCAGAGGCGTCATGTAGATGCCTTCGCCGAAACTGGTCATCATTCCCAGGCCGTCGGCGGGCGGCGCGCTAGCGAGCGTACCCGGCTGCTCGGCGTCCATGTTCAAACCGGCTTTCTCGCCCAAACCGAACATCGTCGCGTACTGAATGATGCGGTCATATCCCAGCCGGTATCCGACGGCCGAGAAAAACGCATTGTTGGAGTGCGCCAAAGCTTCCGTAAGATCCATCCCGCGACGCGGGCCGATCCGGAAATGCGTGTTCTCGGTCAGTATGCCTTCGCTCAAACCGGCCAACGCCGCCATGATCTTAATCGTGGAGCAGGGTTGGAATCCGCTCTGATAGGCCAACTTTTGGTTCACGATGGTCAAAATCCGGCCGTTGTTCGGATTCGCTACCACGACCGTTCCGTTGTACGGACCCAGCGCTTCGACGGCGGCGCGGCGAACCACCAGGTCTTCGCCATCCACGGAATCGCCTACTGTTGAATCCGCGAACGTCGGGACATTCCAGGGGCTGAAAACGTAGCGCTTCTTAGGCAGCCTGGAAAGATGACTGACCGGGTGGTGAGCCACGAAGACTTTCCGTGCCGGGACCTTCGCAGTGGAAGCCGGAGCGGCGGAAGCGACGTGATGGATGCGGTGTTTCGCCTTGGGCTTGGTAGTGGTTGTGGTGGCCAGAGCTGAGCCAGCGGTGAGAACGGAAGCAATCAGAACAAGAAGAAGACGGTTTGTCGTTCGCTGAAACATACCCATCCTATATGGATCGAATTCGACGGGGTCGTCCAATGCTTAACTTGAAGCTCGAACCGCAAGCTGTTCCCACATTATGGGTTATCGACAGTTTTTCGTCAAGCTGCAAGAATTTTTTGAGCACCGAAACTACTATTGTAAACTATCGGCCGTTGGGGGCGACGGCCCGGCCCGGAGACCCGACCAATCCTCGCACACGATGATCGAGTTGGCGGGATTCCGGGGAGAATACTTCAAAGAGGCGGGGCGGCCGATCAGCCGGTTGGGGTCCGTGGGCATCAGGGCGCGGAGCTGCGAGACGTCCTGGGAGGCGGTATAGCTGACGCCCCCGACCGAGTAGGAATAATACAGGGTGTCATCCAGCACCTCCGTGATGGTGGCGTCGCCTAGCCGGCCCTGAAGGTTCACAGCCAAGCGGCGGCGCATCTCCTTATCCTTGGGGCCTTGGCGGCGGCGGATCAGGATGACGATTCCCACCGCCAGCAGAATGACCGCAGCGGCAAGCGCGCCGATGATTGGAATGGAGAGAAACGCAGGTCCGCTCTGGAGCCGGTTCATTTAGCGCTACGGAGCATTCTCCGGAATGACGGTGTTCTCGAGGATCCCGATTCCCGATATCTCGATTTGGATTTTGGATCCGGGTGTGAGCGGCCCGACCCCGGACGGAGTTCCGGTGGCGATCAAGTCACCGGGCTCCAGCGTCATAAAGGCCGTAATATAGGCGATTATATCATCCACGGAAAATATCATTTCGCTGACCGAGGCGTCCTGCTGGACCGCGCCATTGTGGATCGAGCGGACGCGGAAAGCGGCGAAATCGGCTTCATCGCGGGGGACGATGCAAGGGCCTACCGAGCAGAAAGTGTCGAAGCCCTTGGCGCGCGCCCACTGGCCGTCCGTGCGCTGGAGGTCGCGCGCGGTGACGTCGTTCACGCAGGTGTATCCCAGGATGTAATCGGAGGCCTGAGCCGCGTGCACGTGCCGGGCGCGCTTGCCGATGACGACGCCGAGCTCGCCTTCAAAATCGACGCGCTGGGATAATTTCGGATACTCGATGGCGTCGCCGGAAGCGATCAGCGAAGAAGGCGGCTTGAGAAAGATGAGCGGCTCTTTGGGCGGCTCGTTCCCCATTTCCTTGGCGTGCTCGGCGTAATTGCGGCCCACGCAAACGATCTTCGAGGGCGCGCAAGGGGGCAGCAGGCGCGCGCCGGGAGGGAATTCCGCGAGAGTGCCGCGGCGGACGTCGGGGTCCGAGTCCGGGGTGGTGGGCCGGATGTTTTTGTTCAGACTGTAGCGAATGGTTTTCATAAATAACGGATTCGTTCAGGGGGCAACGGCTTCGATCGGCTCGGACGGCTGGCTGGCCATCCCGTTCTGACCGACCGCGACTAAGCGGTAGCGGTAATGCTTTCCGGTTTCGACATTGTGGTCGGAATAGCTGGGCACATCCAGACCCGCGGCGATTTGCGCGAATGGCCCGGAACCCTCGGATCGAAGGATGCGGTATTCCTTGAAGCGCGGCTCGGTGTTGCGTTCCCAGGCGAGTTCGATGGCGGCGATTCCATTGCTGGCGGTGAGACCGGCGGGAACCGACGGAGCGAAAATATCTTTGGGAGTGACTTCGGCCGGCCCGGCGATCACGCTGACCGTGGTCTTGCCGCGGAAGGCTTCCACGTAGTAATCGTAGGTCTTGTCGAATTCCACCTCGGTGTCGAGGTAGGTCGGAGACGTTACCGTCGCCAGCAAGACCGCCGCATTTTGCTCCGGCCCTTTTTTGTACAGCCGGAAATCCCCGATGCCCGGAGCGCTCCAGGTGAGCGAGACGCCGCGCGGCTGGTCTTCGGCTTTGAAATCCGACGGGGTTACGAGCGGCGGTTCAATGGTAACCGTCACCAGATTCGACCATTCCGAATCGCGGCCCTTGGCGTTCGCCACGCGGACCGCCACGATCAGATCCTTGCCGATGGAGTCTCGAATTCCCATCTCGATGCCCTGGCTCTGGCCGGGCAGAACCAGCTCGCCGGCATCCACTCGTTTGGCGCTGGCGGACCATCGATTGATTTCGAAGGACGGCTGATCGTTAGCGCCGACGCGCACCTCCACGCTTCCGATCTGCTTGACCACCAGCCCCTCGGTGGTTCGGAGCGGCATCGTAAAGTGGATCTCGAGCTTATCGCCACGCTCCAAGGCCACTAAATCCGTGACGCGGAGGGGGACATTCAAGGCCGGGTAGAGCGGCTCGCCGATGGAGCCGCATCCGACGACGATGGAGAATCCGAAGACAGAAACGAGCAGGGCCGACAACCGCATCGAGGTCAGAGAATATACCGGCTCAGGTCCTGATCCTTGACGATGTCGGCGAGCTGCTTGCGCACATAGGCCGCGTCCACCTTCACGTTCTTCTTCTTCAGGTCGGGGCCCTCGAACGAAACCTCTTCGAGCAGCTTTTCCATGATGGTGTGCAGACGGCGCGCGCCGATATTTTCGGAGGTTTCGTTCACCTGCGCGGCGAAGCGCGGCGATTTCCTCCAGCGCGTCGTCGGTGAACGTCAGCTTGATGCCTTCGGTCTCGAGCAGCGCCGTGTACTGCTTGACCAGCGCGTTCTTGGGCTCCTTCAGAATGCGGATGAAATCCGCTTCCGTGAGCGATTTCAGCTCCACGCGAATGGGGAAGCGGCCCTGCAGCTCCGGAATCAGGTCGCTGGGCTTGGAGACGTGGAACGCGCCGGCGGCGATGAACAGAATGTGATCGGTGCGCACGAAGCCGTAGCGCGTGTTGACGGTGGTGCCTTCCACGATGGGCAGGATGTCGCGCTGCACGCCTTCGCGGCTGACGTCGGGGCCGTGGCCGGCTTCGCGCCCGGCGATCTTGTCGATTTCGTCCAGAAAGATGATGCCGCTGCGCTCCACGCGCTCGAGCGCCACGCGCGTCACCTGGTCCATGTCGATCAGCTTCTGCTCTTCTTCCTGCACCAGGTAATCGGCGGCTTCGGCCACGCGCATTTTGCGCTTGCGCGTGCGCCGGCCGAACAGGCCGGGCAGCACGTCCTTGAGGTTGATGTCCATCTCCTCGATGCCCGGCGTTGGTGGCTGATTTCGAAGGTGGGGCCGCGCTCCTTGACGTCGATCTCCACCATGCGGTCGTCGAGTTTGCCGGCGCGCAGCTTCTCGCGCAGCTTTTCGCGGGTGCGCTCGGCGCTTTCGGTGGCTTCCGGCTGCGGCGGCATCAGCAGATCGAGCAGGCGCTCCTCGGCGTTGCGCTCGGCGCGGTCGGCGACTTCTTCGAGCCGCTCTTCGCGCACCATGTCGATGGCGATATCCACCAGGTCGCGAATCATGGATTCGACGTCGCGGCCCACGTAGCCGACTTCGGTGAACTTGCTGGCCTCGACTTTGAGGAACGGCGAATTGGCGAGCTTGGCGAGGCGCCGCGCGAGCTCGGTTTTGCCGACGCCGGTGGGCCCGATCATGAGGATGTTCTTGGGCATCACCTCGTCGGCCATTTCGGGCTCGAGTTTCTGGCGGCGGATGCGGTTGCGCAGCGCGATGGCGACGGCGCGCTTGGCGTCGGCCTGGCCGATGACGTACTTATCGAGCTCGCGCACGATTTCGCGGGGCGTCAGCTCGTCGAGGACCGGCGCTTCGTCGACGCGACTGGCCGGGAAGGTAGATCACCATCTAGCCCAGCTCCTCGAAAGTGATGTTGTCGTTGGTGTAGATGCAGATCGTTGCCGGCGATCTTCATGGACTTTTCGGCGATTCTGGCGCGCGGAAAGTTTGGTATTTTCGCATGAGCGCCGTGGCGGCGGACTTGGCGAAGGGTCCGCCGGAGCCGATGGCCGCGATGTCGTCGTCGGGCTCGATCACGTCGCCGTTGCCGCTGACGATGTAGGTGTTGTCGGCGTCGGCCACCAGCAGCAGCGCTTCCAGATGGCGCAGCATGCGGTCGGTGCGCCAGTCCTTGGCCAGCTCGACCACGGCGCGCGGCAGGTTGCCGTTGAACTGTTCGAGCTTGGATTCGAAGCGCGCGAACAGGGCGAAGGCGTCGGCGGTGGAGCCGGCGAATCCGGCGAGGATCTTGTCGTTATAGAGGCGGCGCAGCTTCTTGGCGGACGCTTTCAGCACTTCCTAGCCGAGGGTGACCTGCCCGTCGCCCGCCATGACGACCTTTCCATCCCGGCGCACGCACAGAATGGTGGTTGAACGTACTCTGGCTTTCATGGAATCCTTGCTTTCGGTACACGGTTCAGCGCGGACTTGCGCTCGAATCGGCGGAAAACCCTATTGTACCTCGCGCGGGGACACGTGGGTGCGCCACATCTTCGCGAATTCCACGAAGGCCGCGGGTTTCCGCTGACCGAGCGCCAGGCGCACCAGCTCCCATCCGGCCCAGACGAAATACGCGACCGTGATCCAGAAGCGCACCTGCTCCGCCGCCGGGCCCCAAAAGGGAATGTCCGGCTTGATGGCGGAGAAGCCGAACTGGACCAGCCACAAGCCGAATAGCGTGGTTGCTTCCCACCAGGCCAGCTCCATGTTGGTGAGGAACAGCATCCCGACCAGCTGCTGGCCGAGGGTCATCAAAACTTCCAGTTTTTGCTGGCCATCGAGCGGCAGAGACGCGATGCTTCCTACGCTGAGCGAGAGGA
The DNA here is from genome assembly GCA_963786745.1 of Terriglobia bacterium. GTDB lineage: Bacteria > Acidobacteriota > Terriglobia > Bryobacterales > Bryobacteraceae > Palsa-89. Next base: position 237,364 of record CAWBAE010000004.1, read on the forward strand.
CCACGGGCAGCATCGCGACCAGCAGAGTCCATTGATTGATGTTGCTCGACACCATGTTCATGAGCGCCATGGGTGCGCGGTGCACGGTGCGGGCCCAATAGAAGGTGGACAAGCCTTCGGGAAATTCGGAAATAAACGGGGCCACCCACTGGATGAAAACGAAGCTCGGCACGCCCAGCCGCAGCGAAATGCTGAACAAGCTGCCGACGAAAGGGTCGGTTGAGAAGGCAATCAGCGCGCCGCCCAGCACAAAGAGTCCGCCGATGAGCGCGATGCGGCGGCCGCGGGGCGAAAGCACAATGAAGCGCGGGATGCGTTCCAGATCGTCGATGCCTTCTTCTTCCTGCGGCGGAACTTTGCGCAACACGGCTAAGTACGCGGCGTAGATCGCGGCCAGGACAACGGAATCGATGAGATTGAGCGAGCCCTTTCCGACGACGAATGTGACATAAACGATCGGAAGCAGCAGAGCGACCACCTGGATGCTGTGCTCGCCAGTGAGCTGGATGCGTCCGAGCGGCTTTCCGCCTCGCCGTCGCTGGACCACGGCGGCGGCGGCGTAAATCATCGGCCATCCGAGGCCGGTGAGCAGGCGCAATGCGCCGGTGAGATTCGCGAACAGCGAGGGGATTTGCTGACGCCACGCCAGGTCCGCTTCGACGGCGAATTCGGGCAGCGTCTGCATCCAGGCCAGGATGGCGAGCGCGAATCCTTGCGCGATGAAAAACTGGGCGGATTCGGCGGCCCAGGCGATCACCATCGCGGCGATGAGGATGCTGGGAGCGGCCCACAGGATGGTCTCGGGGCTGGCTTCGGGAATAGCGGGAGCGGCGGCGAGCAGGAAGAGCGCCGCGAGCGGGATCGCTTTCAGCATGGGGTCGGATGGGGGAGGGCCGTGATAAACCACATGGTACAACGAGACGACGCACTCGGGTTCCGGATCTCCGGCCAACCCTCGAGGGTAAATAAAGAGCGGCCATCCGCCGAGCTCCTATTGGAGCCTGGTACGCGAAAAGGCACCGATTTTTTCGCTTAAGAACGCGATATTATAAGCGTCAGAATAGGAGGCGATCAGCCATACCCGTCAAAATGCAGATCGCGTGCTGTTGCCTGTTTCTCTTTGGCTCCTTCTCGGCGTTATCGCAAGAACCGCGAGGACCCGCAGCCGTTTCCTCGAGTGTTCCGCCGATCGCGCCGGCGCAGCAGAAAACGAACGCTACTTCGCCCATCGATGGCGTCTGGGAAGGCGTCTTGAAATTGCCCGTGCTGACTTTGAGAATCGTTTTGCATATATCCGGCTCGGACCGCGGGATGACAGCTACCTACGACAGTCCCGACCAATTGTCATTCGGTAAAGCTGTCGATTCAATCGCCTTTCGAGGTTCCACGCTCACGTTCGAAATCTCGCGTATTAATGTGCGGTTTAGTGGAGACCTGCTGGCGGATGGGACTATTGGCGGAGAATTTGTGCAGCGAGGAAACGGCGTCGCGCTGGTTTTAGCTCGATCGAGCGGCGCCGCGCCTCCTGCTTCCGGCAGCGTCAAAAACGGGCGCTATCACAACGATCAAACGGGCCTAGAGTTTGATCTGCCGGCTGGATTTTCGGTTCGGGACACCGAGAACTACATGAACAATAATGGCTGGCAAGCGACAATCGTCGATTCCCAGCGCCCTGACGCGCGGATTGCCGTTTGGATGGCCAAAATCAGCCTTGCCGAGAAGCGGATTCCGTCGATTGTGGACGCCCAAATTCCTGCCAAGATCGCCCGCAGGACGATCCCCGATCACCCTTATCAAGTTCCGGCCGACAGCATTCAGAAGATGTCCATTAACGGACGTCAAGCGATCAAAGCGATCGGCCGCTACGAGCGACCTGATGGGCAGAAGATGGCGGAACTTCTCACGTGGATCATCACTGAACACACGGATGTCCACTATTACGCCATGATTCCGGCGGACGTTCTTCCTGAAATCCAATGGCGCTTCGATCAGGTGGTCCAGACCGCGATGGCTCCCTAGGGATCGCGGGAATCACCCACTTTTCGCCACTGACTTGCAAGTGGTGTTAGTTCTCTACTTCCTCTGTTCTAACGCGGCACGAATCTCAATGAGTGTGTTCGTCCTTCCTTCGGACACCCCCTTGAGACCAGCGGCCAACGCGGACCTCTCCTCCCGATCGGTGACAACCTCCAGCGTCCTGAGTACGGATTGCAGGTCGTTGTCGTGAACCGCGGGAGTCTCGTCGAATTGACGCAGTTTTGCGGCATTCGGCTTTCGTAGTTTGCGGGCTCGCCGACAGAGGTGCTGGGTCACGATAACCACATGGTACAACGATGGTATGCCGTCCTTCGCGGTTGAGACGCCGCAGCGCCGCTATCCGATTTTGGTGGAGCGCGGATGCCTGGCGAGCGTCGGTCAGTACGTTCCCGAGCGCGCCGGGAAGGTGTTTTGCATTACCACCGAAGACGTTTGGCGGCTGCATGGGTCGCGAATTCCCTCGGAGTTCAAGATTCTGTTGCTACCGGACGGCGAGTCCCACAAACGGCTCGCCGAAGTGGAAGCGCTGGCCGAGCAGATGGTCCAGAAAGGCGCGGACCGCTCCAGCGTCGTGGTGGGCTTCGGCGGAGGCGTGGTCACCGATGTCGCCGGGTTCCTGGCTGCCATTTTCATGCGCGGCATTCCCGTGATCCAGATCCCCACCACGCTGCTGGCGCAGGTGGATGCGGCTATCGGCGGGAAGACGGGCGTGAATCTGGTGAGCGGGAAAAACCTGATCGGGAGTTTCCATCAGCCGCTGGCGGTGTTGATCGATCCCTCCGTACTCGACACGCTGCCGGAGCGGGAATATCGCGCGGGATTGTTCGAGATCATCAAGCACGGCGTCATTGCGGATCCGGATTTGTTTTGGCTGATGCGGCGGGAGCCGAAGCGGGTGATGTCGCACGCGCCCGACGTTGTTGACCGGATGATTTGCGATTCGGTGCGGCTCAAGGCCGCCGTAGTATCCGGCGATGAGAAAGAAGAAGACCGGCGGCGCGTCCTGAATCTGGGCCACACCTTCGGACATGCGCTGGAAGCCGAAACCGGGTACTCCCAATTTCTGCATGGCGAGGCGGTGGCCTGGGGATTGAAAGCCGCGGCGGCGCTGGCGGAGCGGGAGAGCATGCTGCCGCGCGAGGACAAGCAGCAGATTCTCGAGTGCGTGAATTCCTACGGGCCCTTCCCGACGCTGGCGGGCATCGATCCGGCGCGGCTGGCGGCGCGGCTGAAGAATGACAAGAAAACCGTGCAGGGGCGCATCCATTTCGTGCTGCCGGAACGCATCGGATCGGTGAAGATTACGGCCGACGTCCAGGAGCCATTCGTGCTGGCCGCGATCGAGGAAGCGCTGGCTTGCTGACCACGGAGCCAAATCGCGGGACCACGCCGGCTGGGATCGAGAACGAGCAGCAGGCGTCCAGCTGGGTGCGCGGCATGTTTGGCCGCATCGCTCCCCGATACGATCTGCTGAATCATCTTCTTTCGCTCAATATCGATCGCTACTGGCGCTCGCGCACGGTGTCGCAAGTGGCTGCGGTTCTAGGGAAACCGGGTGCGCGGGTTCTGGATTTGTGCTGTGGAACCGGAGACCTTACACTGGCGCTACAGGCGCGCAGCAGCGCTGTTACATTCGGCAGCGACTTTTGTCATCCCATGCTGCTTGAAGCGCGCCGCAAGATTGCCCGTCCGATGCTGTTTGAGGCCGACGCGCTGCGGTTGCCATTGGCGGATGCTTCCTTCGATCTGCTGACCATCGCCTTCGGGTTCAGGAACTTTGCCAATTACCAGCAGGGCTTGCGCGAGCTGTTCCGGATTCTGAAGCCGGGCGGGACGCTCGCGGTTCTCGAATTCTCCACGCCTCCGAACGCCGTCGTGCGCGGCTTGTACGGCTTCTATTCCCGCGCGATTCTTCCGCGCATCGGCGGCTGGATCTCGGGGTCGAAGGAAGCTTATTCCTACCTGCCCGAATCGGTTCGTAAATTTCCGGGAGCTCCCGAGCTAGCGGACGAGATGCGCCGCGTGGGATTCGAGAACGTCCGGTTCGAGAGGATGACTGCCGGGGTGGTGGCTTTGCACCTGGGCCAGAGGCTTTGACACGGCCTTCTCCGCGGTGCCCGCCGGCTGCAGCATTTGCTTCAGGGTGAAGGAAGCGAGCGCCAGCGTCAGCCCGATCATGATGATCACGGAAACCCACGCGACTGCGTTATACAACTTGGTATTGGTCCACTCCTTCATGAGGCCCTTCTTGTTGATGAGCATGATCATGTAGATCAGGACCACCGGCAGCAGCACACCGTTGATCACCTGAGAAAGTAGAATCATCTTGACGAGAGGAAAGTTCGGCCACAGGATCACGCCGCCTCCCAGGACGATGAGCAGCGTGAAGAGCCAGTAGAAAACCGGGGCTTCGTGGAAGCGTTTGTCCACGCCCGATTCAAATCCCAGGCCTTCGCACACCGTGAAGACCGTGGATAGCGGCAGGATGCAGGCGGCGAAGAAGGACGCGTTGAAGAGCCCGGCGCTGAATAGGAGATAAGCGTACTTCCCGAACGGCTTGAGCGCTACCGCGGCATCGGCGGCATCGTTGATGTCTTTCGGGCCGTGCGCCCATATGGCCGCGGCGCAGGACACAATGATGAAGAACGCCACTACGTCGGTCAGGATGCAACCGACAATCACCTCGATTCTGGACTGCACGTATTCCTTGGCTGTGATCCCTTTTTCGACAATCGCCGATTGCAGGTAGAACTGCATCCATGGAGCAATGGACGTGCCGACCATGGCGATCAGCATGGTGATGTAGCCTTCGTCGAACATCAGGATCGGCTTTACGCTGTAGACCGCGGCTTCCTTCCAATCCGGCTTCAGCAGAAACGCGGAGAAGATGTAAGTCACATACAGCACGCACGCCACCAGAAACACTTTTTCCACGCTGCGGTAATTTCCACGCACCACCAACAGCCATACCGCGACGGCGCAGATGGGAACGGAGATGTAACGACTGATATGGAACAGCTCGAGCGAACTGGCGATGCCGGCAAATTCGGCGATCACGTTGGCAAAGTTGGCAAAGCACCAGCGCGATCATCATGAAGAACGTGGTACGAAGCCCGAACTCTTCGCGAATCAGGTCGGATAGCCCTTTGCCAGTTACTGCGCCCATGCGCGAGCACATTTCCTGGGTGACGATGAGCAGCAGCGTGATCGGGATCAGGGTCCAGAGCGGCAGATAGCCGTACTTGGCGCCGGCCTGGGAATAAGTGAGGATGCCGCCGGAATCGTTATCGACGTTGGCGGTGATGAGACCGGGGCCGACGACGGACAGGAAGATCGCGATTTGGTAGCGAAAGCGTTTGAGCCACGTCACTTCTGCCTCAGTAAGGAAATGACTTCGTCGGCGGTAATTGCGCCCGCCAGCTTGCCCGATTCGTCCACTACCGGAAGCGCGAGCAGATTGTATTTGTCGAAAATCTCGGTGATCCGGTCCTGGGTTTCGGTGACGTCCACCTGAATGAGCGGGTCGGCCGCAAGGTCCTTCAAAGGCGTGACGCCGGCCGCCGTAAACAGCCGGGCCAGCGGCACGGAACCCTTGAGGTGTTCGTGCTCGTCCACCAGGAAGAGCGTATTCAAGGTCTCCAGGATCTCTTCGTGAGCCCGCAGCGTTTGCATGGCGTCGGCCACGGTAGCGCTCTCGGGGAGCGCCACATATTCGGTGTTCATGAGACCGCCGGCCGAGTCCTCGTGGTATTCCAGGAGCTCCTGGACCTCGGTCTTGGGCTCCTGCTCCATTTCCTCGAGAATCTCGTCGGAGGTTTGAGGCTCAAGCTCGGCCAGCACGTCGGCGGCTTCATGCGGCGACATTTCCTCGACGATGTCGGCCGCCTTCTCGGCCTCGAGCGATTCCAGAATGCTGGCCTGGATGTCCGGCTCCACTTCGGTGAGCGCCTCGGCCGCGACTTCGCTGTCGATGGTTTCGAAGATGGCCTCGCGATCCTCGGGGCTCAGGTCTTCGACAATGTCCGCCAGGTCGGCCGGATGCATGCGCTCCAGGATCTGATTGCTGACGTTCAAGCGCAGGCGGCGCTGCGGATCGGCTTCGAGAATGCTGCAATGCTCCCAGCGAATGGAATGCGGCGGGATCATCACCTGGAGGCGGCGCACCAGGCCGCGCGGGATCACGCCCTGGGCCAGGCGCCGGAACATGCTGCGGAGGCCGATGTCCACTTCGATGATGCCCAGAACGTCGCCCTCGGCTTCGTGCTGGATGCGGAAGGTGACGTCGGTGACTCGCACCACTTTGCGGCCCTGTCCGTCGATGATCTGCTGGTCCAGAAGATCGCGGACCAGCCGCAACATATATTCATCGGCATGGTAGGGCGTCAGGACTTCGTCGCGGAGATAGATTCCATCCAGGCCGACGGTGCGAATCTGGTCGTGCCGGACCGTGAGCCAGGCCCATCCGCCGCCGATCAGGAAGCGGTCTACTCGAGAGGGATGAATAAGGGGGACGATGGCGGCGTCGCGTACTGCGCCGATTTGGCGGCCCTTCAGGTCATGGACCTTGAGGCCAAGCAGTTCGGTGAGAAAGAGGATATCGTCCGCCATCGAGATTCGCCCGAGCCCATAAATTGAAAGGCAGAGCGCTCGTCACGATTCTCGCGTGCAGCGGTGCGGTATCGAGTGCGCCCTACATTGTCAATTCCTACTATGCCCCAAAGTTTGCAAAGGCCGCAATAGAAAAGTGGAGAAAACATCGGAACTGCCACGGGCCCGTCCGGCGGCCGAGGCCGCCCGCGCACTATACTGTGTGGGGAGCCATTTCAAGCATGCAACCTCTTCAACCCGAACAAGCGACTTTTCTACTGCAATCGGCGCTGCCGACCATCAAGAACGAATACAAGACCACCTGCAAGGTGATCGAAGCGGTTCCGCTGGACAAGGGCGATTACAAGCCGGACCCGGCATCCATGTCGGCGCTGGAGCTGGCCTGGCACATCGCCGCCGCGGAATCCATGTTCATGGATGGCGTGGCCTCCGGCGGATTCAACTTCGGCGGCGGGGCGCGGCCGGATTCGATCCGCACCTCGGCGGATGTCCTGAAGTGGTATACCGAAACCTTCGACGCGAATTTCAAGCGGCTGACCGAGATGAACGCCGACCAGCTGCTGAAGGTCCTGGATTTTCACGGCATGTTCCAATATCCGGCCGTGATGTACCTGCAGTTCACGCTGCATCACTCGATTCACCATCGCGGCCAATTGTCGGCCTATTTGCGGCCCATGGGCGCCAAGGTTCCGTCCATCTACGGCGAGAGCTACGACGCCGCGCAGGCCCGCAAAGCCGCGCAAGCCTGATTCAGACGAGGCGCAAATGCGCCTGCTATGATGGGAGCGGAGGTTTTTCCATGGGTCCCGTCGGTGTGCAGGAAATCGTGGTCATCTTCCTGGTCGCACTGCTCCTGTTCGGCCCCAAGAAGCTGCCGGAACTGGGCAAGTCGATCGCGAAGGGGATCACGGAGTTTCGCCGCGCTCAGAGCGAACTCAAGGCTACATTCGAAGGCCACATGCGAGAGTTGGAGAAGGAAAGCGAGTCGATCAAGGAAGTAACACGCAGCTATACGAACGAGATTTATAATCACTACAACGAGTACGACTCCCCTTATCAGAACCCGGCGGCGATAAGCTCCGGGTCCAGTCAACCCACTGCAGCAAATCCATCCACAGTAGGCGAACCCGCACCTCAGGGCGCCGAATCCAGCGTGTCTTTTGAGGCACCAGGAAATGGAACCGTACCCCGGACGGCGAACGCTTCGGACGCACTTTCCGAAACTGCCCATATTCAGCCGGTGGCTCCGGAATCCCATTCCGTCGGTAGTTAGTACGAAAACGATTTAACCCAGCATGGACGAAGAGAACCAGGGAGTACCGCCTCCTGACGGGGAAGGACCGTCCGGGGAGCAACAGCCGCCGCCGGCTCCGGCGGCCGAACAGCCGGAGCCTCGTCCGATCCAGGCTCTCGAGCCGGTAGCTCCGCCCGCACCTCCCGCTCCGCCTCCGCCGCCTCCGGAGGCCAAGAGCCCCCAGGAAGAGGAAGAGGAGCGCATGCTGCGCATGTCCTTCATGGAGCATCTGGAGGAGCTGCGCAGCCGGATTCATCAAGGCCGTGTACGGCCTGGCGGTGGCTTTCGTGGCAAGCCTGATTTACGCGGGCAAGCTGTGGGACATCATCAGCGATCCGGCGGTCGAAGCGCTGAAGCATCTGAAAGTTGATCCGCCGCAGCTGGCCCAGCTCACGCCCATGGAGAGCTTCTCCATCATCTGGGTGAAGCTGCCGCTGCTCTGTTCGGTCTTCATTGCCTCGCCCTGGATCGTCTACCAGGTGTGGGCCTTCATCTCGCCCGGGCTTTATAACAAGGAACGGCGCTGGGCGATGCCGTTTGTGTTGATTACTGCCGGGCTGTTCATCACCGGGCGGACTTTTCGCCTACTTCCTGGCATTCCGCTTCGGTCTCGAATTTCTGCTCGGCATCGGAATGAGCAACAATGTCCGTCCGGTGGTCTCGATCACCGAATACTTCGATCTGTTCGTCAATGTGATGCTGGGCGTGGGGCTGGTGTTCGAGTTGCCGGTACTGATCTTCCTGCTGACCCTGCTGCATGTGGTCTCGCCGCGTTTTCTCTGCAGCACTCCCGCTACGCCATCCTGATCATCGTGATCGCGGCGGCCATCATCACGCCCACGCCGGACGTCTTCAATCTCATGTTGTTTGCGATTCCCATGTGCGCGCTTTATTTCGTGGGAGTCTTTTTGAGTTACCTGATTGTATTGCGCCGCGAAGGTCAGAAATTCCCCTGGCGGCAGGCCGCTAAGATCGTGCTGATCGCCGTGGCGGTCCTGGCCATATTGTATGGCTTGGTGAGCTTCTTCCACTTGCATTTTCTGCGCGAGTGGCCGTTTATCAAACGCTGAACCATACCGTACCAGCGAGATGGAATCGCTTCGAAAAAGGCTGGATTTTGCGGGCGGAGTCGTCTACTATAGGTAGAATCCTAGCGAGGATTATTGCTCATGGACGTTCATAAAGCCTTGCGAGAGTTGTATCAGGAGAAGAAGCGGCTGGATGCCGCGATCTTGAGTCTGGAACGCCGCCGCGCGCCGATTCGGATCAACTCGACGGCCCCGCGCGGGCGGAAACAGATGAGCGCCGAGGAGCGGATCGAGGTTTCAAAACGGATGAAGCGGTATTGGGAAGGGCGGCGGGCTCAATCCCGAGCGCTCGAAGCGGCCGCGAACTCGGCCGCCGCGCACCGGGCTAGCGCTTAAAGAACCACTGCCAAAAGTACTGCTCGCCGGCGCCGTGCCGGTAGCGGGGCTCAAACCCGCAGCGTAGCGCCATTTCCACGATCTGCCGTTCGGAGAAGGATGCTCCCAGCCAGGTTTCATCCGGCTGCCACTCGAGCTCACAGCCTTGAACCTGGAATTTAAACAAAGCGCCAGGCCGAAGCAGACGGTGTACTTCGCGCACATAGCTTTCGATGATCTCGCGGCTGGGGATGTGCTGGAAGACGATGGATGAGAACGCGAAATCGAAGGGCAGGTCCGGAATCACCGCCAGGTCTTTTCCGTTATTTTGATAAACGAAGGCGTTCGGCTGATCGTGTAAGGCCTGGCCACAGATGCGTATCATTTCCCCGCTGACATCCACTCCGTGGACCTCGCCGAACAGCCTGGCCAGCGCACGGGTGACGCGGCCCGCTCCGCATCCGATCTCAAGCACTCGCATGTCCTGGGGCGGCTTGCCCTGGCAAATGTTGCCCAGGTCCGTGAGAATCTCCTCCGCCACCGTCCGCTCGCCGGATGCGAAGAATTGTTCGTCAGTCCAGTCCGTTTCGGCGGTATTCACGTAGTGACGCGCGTTTTCCCGGGCCCTCTGGTCCCAGTCCTCCCGCATTTTCCGCAATTGGTCTTCTACGCTGATTTCCTTCATGGTGGTTGCCGACGAAGTTTCTATTCTCCCACAGCATAGGCCAAAGGCGGGCAAAGTACTGGAACTATTGGCTCGCGAGATAGCGCGTGCGCTATTGACCTTAGGCCTGCTCTCAGACTAAAGTCTTAGAGACGTGACGAATAATGAAGCAAAATAGTAGTGTCCAGTCGACTAAGTATTCAGTTAGCCAGTGTGAGGCGCTTAAATAACAATGGAGCAACGTAAGGCTCGGCGATTCGATCTGCGACTTCCGTTTGAGTTGCTTCGCAGTGGTTCTCGGCCGCTTTCAGAGCGCGGCGAGACCCGCAATCTCAGTTCAGTAGGAGTACTATTTCATTCGGATGCAAGCTTGCGGATTGGCGAGCCGGTGGAGTACATGATCACGCTCCCAAGCCAGACGGGCCCCGATCCGAAAGAATCCGGGGTACGCATTCACTGCTTGGGCAAGGTGGTTCGATTCGCCCGAAGCACCGAAGTGGCGGCAACGCTGGAACGCTACGAATTCGTCCGCTAACCGCTCACCAGCAGCTTCTTGAGGATTTCGAGAGCGGCTTCCTTACCGCGCTCTCCAACTTCTCCGATTGGCCCGACGCAGGCCGGGCATCCGGCATCGCAGCTACAACCCTGCAATACATCCAAAGCGCTCGCTAGCAGCCTGGCAGTGAGGGCGAACAGAGGCTGGCTCTGGCCGATTCCACCGGGGTAATTGTCGAACAGAAAAAGGTCCGGCTCGAAGCTCCGGGCACTTTCGGAAATATCTTCGGAAATGGCGATTCCGAGATCACGCGGGTCGCACATGAGCAGCAGTGCTGCTACCGTGCGCAGCACATTGGCGAGCCCCGCGAGTCCGTTCTGCTTTTCGGTGGGCGTCAGATCGCGGAAGCTGCGCGAGAAAAGCCGCCGGGAAATGCAGCCAGAAGGCGGTGGTGTGCATCTCCTGCTCGGGCATGGAAAGGTTGCCCGCGCCGACATTTTCCATCGTGTAGAAATCGGATTTTCTTGAAGCCGACGATCTGCGGTTCACGCGCACATCGCCATGCGCCGCCCGCGCGCCGTTGACATCGCGCGACTCGAACTCTTCCAGCTCTTTGACCTGCGTGTAATCGATGGCGTCGGTAAAGTAATCGCAATCCACGCGGCGCACGTAGGCTTTGCGGCCTTCGTAATCGAATTGCTCCACCTGATACTGGCGCGCTTCATGCAGATAGATGGCTTTTTCGATGCAGCGTCGTGAGCGCCGCGGTAAAGCGAACTTCGGCGATTACCTGGTGCTCGCCGGTAATGTCCACCACCACGAAGTTATCGCTTGAAACCGCGCGCAGGCTGACGGCGTCGGCCGGATAGGTATCCGAAGTCCAGTGCCAGCAGCCCGCGGAATGGTGCAGCAAGCCGGCTTCTTCGCCCAGAAAGCGGCAGAGCTCGCCGGTATCGTGCGGAGCCGAACTTTTCGCCGTCGTGGATGGGCAGCTCGAAGGCGGCGCATTTCAGATGGCTGAGCAGGATCTCCAGATTGTCGGCGTTGATGTGGGCGTGCTCGGGCGAGCGGTCGAAGAAATACTCGGGATGCTCGACGATGTATTGATCGAGCGGCGCGCTGGAGGCCACCAAGACGGCCAGCGACGGTGGATCTGGCGGCGTCCGGCGCGTCCGGCGCGCTGCCAGGTGGAGGCGATGGAGCCCGGATAACCGGCCATCACCACGGCGTCCAGCGATCCGATATCGATGCCCAGCTCGAGCGCGTTGGTGGCCACCACGGCGCGGATTTCGCCGTCGCGCAGCTTGCGCTCGATCTCGCGGCGTTCGCGCGGAAGATAGCCGCCGCGATAGCCACGGATCATGTCGCCCGGCAGCGGTCCGCGCTCGCAGGCATCCCGCAGATATGTCAGCAGGATTTCGGTGGCCAGGCGGTTATTGGCGAAGACCAGCGTCTGCTGGCGGCGCTCGATGAACTCGATCGCCAGACGGCGCGTCTCGCGCGAGATAGCTGCGGCGGATTCCAAGCTGGCGGTTCACTACCGGCGGATTGTAGAAGACGAAGTATTTCTCGCCGCTGGGGCGCTCCGTTTCGATCCACCAGCTCGAAGGGCGATTCGGTGAGCGCCTCGGCCAGCTCCTTCGGATTCGCGATGGTGGCCGAGCAGCAGATGAATGCGGGCTTCGATCCGTAGAATTCGCGAGATGCGCCGCAGCCGGCGCAACAGGTTCGCGAGGTGGCTGCCGTAGACGCCGCGATAATAATGCAGCTCATCGATCACGATGTAGCGCAGATTCTCGAAGCATTTCGCCCACTTCGTGTGATGCGGCAGGATGCCGCTGTGCAGCATGTCCGGATTGGTCAGGACGACGTTGGCCCGCTCGCGGATGGCGCGGCGAGCGTCCTGCGGTGTGTCGCCGTCGTAGGTGAAGGCGCGAATCGTGGAGCCCATCGCGTCCACAGCCGCTTGGAATTCGTGCAGCTGATCTTCGGCCAGAGCTTTGGTAGGAAACAGGTACAGCGCCCGCGCTTCAGGATCTTCCGCCAGGCGATGCAGGACCGGCAGGTTGTAGCACAGCGTTTTGCCGCTGGCGGTGGGCGTGACAACCACGACATTCTTGCCCTCGAGCGAAAGGTGGAGAGCCTCGGCCTGGTGCGTATACAGCCGAGGCATTCCACGGGACTCCAGCATTTGCCGCACCACGGGCGCCAGGCTCTCCGGAATTTCCGCGAACTCGCCCTCGCGGGCCGGCTGATGATGGATCGCACGAATGGGCGAATCCGGCGCGGCCATTAATTGCTGAAATCGTGCAACCGACTTTTCCACGCCGCCGGATCGCTCGGCGCCGAAGACTGCGGGGGATTCCGAAAGCCCAAGGGTCAGGTTCATTGGTTTCGCCTTTTCTTTGCCAGCGTACACCAAAACAGGTTGCGAGTCCAGAGGGTTGCCATCCGCTACAATTCATTTGTGCAACTTACATTCACGGACTGGTTCGTGGTGGCCCTTTATTTCCTGTTCAACCTCGGGATTGGACTTTATTACAAGAGCCGCGCGGGCACCAGCGTGAATGAGTTTTTCCTTTCTGGACGGAACATTCCGTGGTGGCTGGCCGGGACCTCCATGGTGGCTACGACGTTTGCCGCAGATACTCCCCTGGCAGTCACCGGAATGGTGGCCGTGGGAGGCGTGGCGGGCAATTGGCTGTGGTGGAACTTCGTGGCCAGCGGCATGCTCACCGTATTTTTCTACGCCCGGCTGTGGCGGCGCTCCGGCGTGATGACGGATATCGAGTTCTCGGAAATCCGATACTCCGGGAAGCCAGCGGCCTTTTTGCGTGGATTTCGCGCCATCTACCTGGGAATTCCGATCAATTGCATCATACTCGGCTGGGTGAACCTGGCCATGGTGAAGATACTTGGCCTGGTGCTGGGCGTCGACAAGTTCCAGGCGCTGCTGATCGTGATGGGGCTCATCGCGCTGACGTCTTTCATCTCCACGCTGTCGGGACTGTGGGGCGTATTGGTGACGGACCTGTTCCAGTTCGTGGTCAAGATGGGGATGGTGACGGCGCTGGCGGTATTCGCGGTTCAAGCCGTGGGCGGCATCGATGGTTTGAAGATGAAACTCGCCGTGCTGGACCAGACGCGGGCCGCGCAAGGCGGGCACGGCTCAGTGCTCGATTTCGTGCCGGACTTGAACTCGGCCTGGATGCCGATGATCGCATTTCTGGTCTACATTTCGATGAACTGGTGGGCCACCTGGTATCCGGGCGCGGAGCCGGGCGGCGGCGGATACATCGCGCAACGCATGTTTTGCGCGAAGGACGAAAAGAATTCGCTGCTGGCGACGCTGTGGTTCAACATCGCTCACTATGCCATTCGGCCCTGGCCTTGGGTGCTGGTGGCGCTGGCTTCGCTGATTCTCTTTCCAGGCCTCAAGGATCCCGAGACGGGCTACATTCGCGTACTGGTGGCCTATCTGCCGCCGTCGCTGCGCGGATTGATGATCGCGGCGTTCGCGGCTGCTTATATGTCCACCATTGCGACGCAGTTGAACTGGGGCGCTAGCTATCTGGTGAACGATTTCTATCGCCGATTCTGGAAGCGCGACAAGAGCGACCGGCATTACGTGCAGGTGTCGCAATGGGCCACGATTTTGCTGACCGTCGTTTCGGCAGTCGTGACGTTTTATATGGATTCGATCGCGGGCGCATGGAAACTGCTGCTGGTCACCGGAGCGGGCACGGGCGGCGTCCTGCTGCTGCGGTGGTATTGGTGGCGGATCAACGCCTGGAGCGAGGTGTCGGCCATGATCTCCGGATTCGTCGTATCGCTGGCGCTGCAAACCGCCTGGGGGTTGGACAAAGATAATCCCCGGGATTTCGCCTGGATCATGATCATCACGGTCGCGATCACGACCGTGGTCTGGCTGTCGGTGACGTTTCTCACGAAACCGGAATCGAAAGAGACTTTAACGGCGTTCTACCGGCGCACGCATCCATCGAAGGCGGGATGGGGGCCGATCGCGGCGCTGGTTCCGGACGTGCGGCCATCGACGGGCGGACTTTCGAACCTGCTGGATTGGATTTGCGGCTGCGTGTTGATCTATGGAGTGCTGTTCGGGACCGGAAAGCTTTTGCTGAAGGAATTCGCGACCGGCTCTCTTCTAATGGCTCTGGGGCTGGCGGCCGGAGCGGTGATCTATTGGGATTTGTCGCGGCGGGGGTGGAGTTCGGTGGTGGATTGATCGCCGGCTTCTTCACTCGTGGCTAGTAATGGCTCGCTTTACGTGGAAGCCATTTTTCATGTCGAGATCCTTCGTGACGATGAAGAAGCCGTCCCTGGTCGGCGTCACGAGCGTTCGCACGGAACCTCGGGTTTCAACCTCCGCCCACATTTCCTTGCCCGACCAGCTATATTCGACAAGAGCGTTGTGGATTTGGGCGAGATATCCTTCGGAGAGCGAGGCGAGACGGAATTCAGCTCCCGGCAGCGATGTTCGATTGACAGGAACAGTCCACCGACGGGCAAAGGAGCGGTCGAACACCGTCAAATAGTACTCTCCTTTGTAAGCGCTGGGAGCGCGATCATAAAGCACCGCGCAGGAGCCATCGGGTCCTCCCGCAACCTGGCCTCGTAGCGCGTTAATGTCAGCGGTGTGCAGCACCTTACCTTGCTGGTTCAATTGCAGGATACGCAATCTCTTCAGTAGGCCTTGGCTTGCCTGAGCCCACGCCGAAACACAAACGTTCCCGCCCGAGAGTTTCGCGGAAACGGCATTTGCTAGCGTTGGATCGCGAAATGACTTGTTCCATCTAAGAACGCCTGTCGGATCAAACGCCCGTAAATCGCCTTGGCCACCCGTGAGGAGTAGGTTGCCGTTCGTCATGCTCAGAAAATCACTGTTTTCGAAACCTGGCCCCGCGACCATGCGCAACGGCGAGGCTACACCATCAGTTCCCAGCGTTGTGAAATACGCTCGGAGGTAGGACTCACCACGCGTCTCGAATCGAATCTTATTGAACGCCAACCCCATTCCTCCGCTGCGAAGAGGAGCAAGCCGGTAATCGGAGGTATCTTCGCGTTCTTGCTGCGTTAAGTGTAAGTTCAGTTCCGCAGTCGATAGCTCCTGGCCTTGCTCATCCATTCGAAACATCGCTTCCGTAACGTGCTGCTTTCGGTATCCTTCATTGCCCATTCGGGCGGTACACAGGACCCAAAGAATGCCGTCTGAATCGAGGACAGCAATCTCAGGAATGTACAGATTGGGGGGATGGCTGAACTCACGATCCCACATCAAGGGATGGTGCACGGCGATGGGTGGTTGAGCGCATAACAGCGTAACCAAACAACTTGTCCAGAAGGGCCACGATAAACGCATTGGCGGCTCGATTAACCTCCAGATTGAGTTCCATCCATGGCGACGCCCCGGCTGATGAGGTCGGCGATGGCCGGCTGGCTGTAGCCCAGGCTTTCGAGCACTTCGACGGTGTGCTGGCCTACCTCGGGCGCCATCCTTGGCTTTACCTTATCAACACCCGCGATGGTCAGCGGATTCGCGATCGTCCGCAGGCCGGGCTCGATTTCCGCGAAGACTCCGTTGGCTTCCATCTGCGGATCGGAGATCACTTCCTCGGTGCGCGGGACGGGGCCCCAGATCACATCGCGCCGGCGGAAGATTTCCTTCCATTCAGCCATGTCCTTCGCCGCCACCACTGCGTCGATCATCGCCACCAGCAGGGGTCCGTTGGCGCGGCGCGCTTCGGGAGTTACAAAGCGGGCGTCGTCGATCCATTCCGGATGGTCCAGCGCGCGGCACAGATTCGGCCAATCCTTGCGCGGATCGAGACAGCAGGTGATGAAGCGCTCGCGGTCCCGCGTGACGTAGTGATTCACAATCGGGTTGACAGTTGTTGCGCGGGTCCGTCTGGGCAGGAATTGCGCGCCCACCAACGCCGCTTGAATGGAGCAACTATTCGCCCAGGCGCCGTTGGCCATCAGCGATGTATTCACGTTCATTCCCTGGCCCGTCATCGCGCGACGATATAACCCGAGCATGATTCCAGCCACCAGAGCCATGGCGGTGGGATGATCGCCAAAACCGGGCGGCGACGGCACAGGCTCGGCATCGGCGTTATGCAAGGCCGCCATCATGCCGGAGCGCGCCCAATAGGCGGTCATGTCGTAACCGGGCTTTTCGGTTTCCTCGCCGGCCAGACCATAGCCACTCAGATAGCCGTAGATCAGGCGGGGATTTATTGGCGCGAGGTCGTCGTATTCGACGCGAAACTTCCTGGCCAGCTGCGGCTGGTAGTTGGTGATGAAAACGTCGGATTGGGCCACCAGCTTCAGCAGAGCGTCCCGCGCGGCGGGATCGTTCAAATCGAGCGCGACGCTCTTCTTGTTGCGATCATCGAGGATCCAGCAATAGTACAGCGGCGAAACCGGCATGCCGGGCACCAGCGACAGGTAGCGGTAGGGATCGCCGTATGGCGGGCGCTCGATCTTGATCACTTCCGCGCCGAAATCGGACAGCACCACCGCCGCGGCGGGGGCGGCGATGTAGGTGCCGCAATCGATAACGCGAATGCCGCTAAGAGGGCCACTCGAATCGGACATAGACTCAACTGAGTCTATCGGAACCGGACGACGCCTATCGCGCCGCTTCTCGCTTTTTCAGGAATTCGATCAGCGCCAGACGCTCCTCGGGGTCGATGCGGCCATTTTTGTTCTTGTCGAAAAAGTTAAGCAGCATCTTCAGGCGCGCGGTTTCCTGCGGCCCGAACTCATCGCTATTGAGGTCGCCGTCCAACAAGGACGCCACGAATTCGGCATTCGCGTCCCGGCGGAATTCAGGCACCAACGCGGGGCTATCCAGCGTCACCTGCACGAAGGCGAAAGCCATCTCGTTGGTGGTTTGTTCGCCGAAGGTCACGCGCTTCGGGGGATTGCTGGGATTGTGCGGGTTGGAATCGGAATTATCGTAGGTGTACTGCATGTCGATTTCGGTTCCTTTGGGAAGCTTGACGGGGCTCGAGTAGCGATACGAACCCTGCCAATTGAAATCCCAGTCCTTGATCCAGATCAGCGGTTGAACCGATCCATCCGGAAGCTTGGCGTCCACCTTCATGTCCTTGCACAGATAGTGCGCATGCGGGAAGATGCCGATGATTTCGGCATCCATGGGCAGCGTGGACGAAGCTTTCACCACGTAATGGTTATCTCCCGCGGGAATGTCGATCTTCACATTGCCGACCGTCAAGAGCGTGAGTCCCTTTACCGGGGGATTCTTTGCAAACGTGATTCCCACCGAGGAACGGTCCTGTTCCGGCTTTCCGGAAAGATGATAGTGGATCTGCATCACCAGATCCGAGCCCTGTTTGATGGTTTGCGAGATGCCGTCCGGCAACCTGGTGGGTGATGCGCCGGGCGCCCAACCCCCAAGTCCCCCCGCGATCGAGAGCCCCGGGCCGCCGACACAGTCATACCCTTGGCCGGGAACCGTCTCCCGTTTGCGGGCCTGGCCGGTGTTGTCGAGAAAAAGGATCGCGTGGTGCACGATGCGATGATTGCCGGGGCGGAATTCCACTTGCGAAACGTATTCGTCTTTGGTCGCATTGAGCGGGATCACGAAGCAGCGGAACTGGTCGGACCCCTCGGCCGGCACGGACACGGATTCGGCCATGCTGACCACCTGGTCCGGTTCGCCGCCCTGCCAGCCGTTGCTGAATTTGGGAGGAACAGGTTTCTCATTGGCGTCGCCTTCGGGGGCGCCGGCGCGGACCCACTCCTGGATGGTTGCAATCTGCTGATCGGTGAGCTTGCGCTCGTTCAGGAAATGACCGTAGCCTTCCTCGGCCTTCCAGGGAGGCATGAAGCGGGCTTTGGTGACATCCGCAATTTGTTTGGCTCGCTTGGCGACATCCTCATAGGTGAGCAGCGCGAAGGGCGCTACTTCGCCGGGACGATGGCAGTTACTGCAATTTTTGTAGACAATGGGCGCGATATCGTGATTGAACGTCGGCGCGATGGTGCTAGTGTCGCCTGCAAAAACGGCGGCCGTCAACCCGAATGCAGCTAGGAAAGTAATTTTCGATCGCATTAATTCACTCCTGGAATGGCACAGCCCAAAACTCTCGTGGTTGGATTCTTCACCGGCTCGCCGCGTAGAATCTCGTCCAGCGCTTCTTTTAGGTCCTGATGGGCCGGTTGAAAGCGCGTCCTCCCATAATCCATGAAACGGTCGTCTACGCGACCGCGGTAGAGCTCCTGGCCATCGGCCGAGAGAATGACGGCCTCGGGCGTGGAGCGCGCGCCGGTCTCGCGGGCCAGCGTCTGATGGGGATCCAGCAGCCCGGGGTAGGGGATACGAAAGTCTGCGTCGTGCTGCTGCACCTTGGGGAGGGTGTCATCGGGATCCGAATAAACTGCCAGGAACAGGATCCCTTGCGCCGAGTACTCGCGGTACATACGGGCCAGCAGCGGCGCGTAGGTGTTGGCATTGGGACAATCCGTGGCGACGAACAGCAGCACGGTGGCGCGGTGATGTTCCAAATCCTGGGCGGTGTACGTTTTTCCGTTGGCGTCAGAGAGAGAAAAACGGAGCGGCGTGGCGGATAAGAGCCCTCCCGCGAGCAGCAGAGCTCCCACGCGGAAATGCGCCATACTTTTATACTAGCGCTTTGACGACGATCAGGATTTTCGAGGACGGAAAATGATGATGTGCTGGCGCGGCAAAACTTCGATCACCTGATCGAATTGATAACCCTCCGCCTCCACTTCCGTCTTTACATCCGCGACGCTCATCTTGTGCTCGGGGCGGATGGGGATCGACGGATCCTCTTTGCGATATTCCACCAGGACCAGGCGTCCGCCCGGCTTCAGGGCGTCGCGCATGCGATCCAGCATGGCCTGGGGCTCGGAGAACTCGTGGTACACATCTACGAGCAGGATCAGATCGATGACGCCGGCGGGAAGCTTCGGATCGCTCACCGTGCCGAGGATGGTCTGGACGTTGGTCACCTTGTCGCGCTGGGCGCGGGCGCGCAGCTTTTCGAGCATCTCCGGCTGCAGGTCGTTAGCATACACTTTGCCGGACGGGCCCACTAGTTTGGCCATCTTCAACGACATGAATCCGATTCCCGCGCCGACGTCAGCCACCACCATGCCGCGTTTTAGCGCCAGGGCTTCCAGGCATTTGTCGGGCTGCTCTTCCGATTCCCGCTCCGGGCGGTCCAGCCAGTCCGACCCAGCGGCGCTCATCACCTGGGCGATGGGACGTCCGGTGAGCGGATGTACGGCCTGGCCGAATAGCGGCGAGAGCAAGGGCGAGAAAAACAGCAGCAAGGCAAGGATGCGCGGCATTGGTTCCAATGTCCTCCAATGCCGCGGCGAAGTCAACGAGCGATCCGGATCGCTAGAATAGGAGTTGGGTGCGAATGTCATGAAAGCACTGCTGGGGTTGATTTTGGCCGCTCAACTGGCATTGACTGCCGCGCCCACGCCGAAGAAATTTGCGATTGTGCGAATGGCTTTCGCGCAGAGCGACGACGGCGTGCCGGCGGCCGCCGACGACTATTTCGTGCCTGGGGAAACGATCTTCTTCCGCTGCGAAGTGGAGGGCTATCAGAAGACCGAGAAAAATGAGATACACGTCAGCTATCAGGTGGACGCCCAGGATTCGCGCGGCGCGCTGCTGCTGGCGCCTGAAAAGGGCGTGGTGGAAACCACGCTGTCGCCGGAAGACAAGAATTGGACGCCGAAGATCCGCTATACCGTGATCGTGCCGCCGCTGGCGGATTCGGGCGAGTACCAAGTGTTGGTGAGAGTGAAGGATGAACTCGCGAATGCGTCGCTGGATGCACGCGCCACGTTCCGGGTGAAGGGCCGAGATGTCGTTCCTAGCGACACGCTGGTGGTTCGCAACTTCCGATTCCTGCGCGCGGAGGAGGATGGCCCGGGGCTGAATATCGCGGCGTATCGTCCCGGCGATCAGGTGTGGGCGCGCTTTGACATGACCGGCTATAAAATTTCCGAAAAGAATCTGTTCGATATCGACTATGGGCTGGAAGTGTTGAGCGCCGACGGATCGGTGGCCTATTCGCAGCCCCACGCCGCCGACGCGAAGGAACAGCCGGTGTATGCGCAGCGCTATCAGCCGGGGGTTCTCAACCTGAACTTGCCGAACGACATCGCCAAGGGAGAGTACACCATCGTGTTAACGGTGCACGACAATTTGGGTAAGCAGGTTACCGAGACCCGGGAGAAATTTTCGATCGAATGACGACCAAGACAGGGATGTGGGTGCTGGCGCTGCTGCTAGTGGCGGGCGGAGCGTTGGGTTGGTTCGTCAGCCGGCAGCGTCCGCTCGCGAATGCACTGCCGCCGCTCTCGGCGGATGCCAAGGCCTATGTTAGGAGCCTGCAGCTCTCGGAAGTAACCATGAAGGCCACGGAAAGCTATGTAAAACAGACTGTGACGGAGGTGCAGGGCAAGATCACCAACGCCGGAGCGCGGTCCGTGAAACAGGCGGAGCTGTACTGCGTGTTTTACAATTCCTACGGCGAAGTGATCCTGCGCGAGAAAGTGCCTATCATCAGCACCACGCTGAAGCCCGGCGAAATGCGGTCCTTCCGTCTCCCGTTCGACGATATCCCGGCCAGTTGGAACAACCAGATGCCGCAATTGGTGATTGCCCGCATCGAATTCACGGGATGACTAGAATTCTCGTCGTCGAAGATGACCCCGATCAGCTGCACATGCGCCGCCTGATGCTGGAACAGGCCGGCTACGCGGTGGAAACGGCGCAGACCGCTTCCGAAGCGCTCGAAAAATTGGCGGGATGCCGGCTGGTATTGATGGATTATCGCGTGCCCGAACCGGAGGACGGCATGCGGCTGATCCAGGCGGCACTGGGATGCGCCCGCATCATCGTGTTGTCTGGAGCGCCCGCGGATGAGCGGTTGCCGGTGGATGAATGGGTGACGAAGCCGTGTTCGTCGAAGGCGCTGCTCGAGACCATCGCAAGGATCTGCGGACCGGGTGAGTGATCTACGTGGATCTGCGCGTGAAAGTAATCCCGAAGAGTTCCAAGACCGAGTTGGCCGGCTATATGCCGGACGGAACGTGGAAGGTGCGGGTGGCGGCTCCGCCGGAGAAGGGCAAAGCTAACCGGGCGCTGTGCGAATTCCTAGCTGAGAAACTGGGCGTGGCGAAGAGCCGGGTGCGGATTGTGGCGGGCGAGAGTTCGGCGCTGAAGCGCGTCCGAATAGAGGACTGAAGTTTTAGTTTCACGCTTAGCGGCGGCTAGGTGCTCAAGGCCAGGTTGGGCTCGCTGTGGCGGCGAACCAGCAAGAGCGCGATCCCGGTGGCCAGCGTGGCGAGGGAAATCCACTGCGTGTAGGATAGTCCCGCGTGCAGGCCCTGCTCGTGATAGCGGAAGAATTCGATTACAAACCGGGCGCTCGAATATAAAGCCAGATACCATCCGAGAATCGCTCCGGCGGTGTGCGGGCGGCGAATCAGGTAATACAGCAACCCGAAAATGATCGCATCCGCGAACGATTCGTAGAGTTGCGTGGGATGCAGGGGGATGCCGATGGGAACTCCGGTCAAATTCCAGGCTTGCGGATTTCGAAAGGTGACGGCCCAGGGGAGATGGCATTCCACGCCCCAGCAGCAGCCCGCGGAGAAGCAGCCAATGCGGCCGATAGCTTGTCCCAAAGCCAGGCCGGGGGTGAAGATGTCGCAGGTCTGGAGCCCTGGTAAGCGATTGCGGCGGATGTACAGGATGGCGACAATTAGCGCCAGCAGGAAGCCACCCTGGAACACGCCCGCGGCTTGCAGGGTGTCCATTGAAAGCAGCTTCTTCGATCCGTCCCAATAATCCCGAAAATCGAACAGGATCATGAACAGCTTCGCGCCGGCAAGGCCGGCCAAAGCGCAATAAATCGCTAGATTGGCGATGGGTTCAGAGGGCAGCTTGGCTTGCCGGGCGAGGCGCACCGTAACCCACAGGCCCAGCAGGAAACCTATGGCCACGAGGGTTCCGTAGGTGGGGATGAAAAAACTGCTGCCGATAGTGATCAGCTTGGGAAACATTCGAATATCCAGCGCGTTACAGAGAGGTTACCGGGGAACATCCGCAGCCTGGCTTTTCCTTTCTCGCGAGCGCCACATGTCGAGCAGGAGCAGACACGCTCCGATGGTAATGGCGCCGTCTGCAACGTTGAAGGCGGGAAAATAATATGGCCCCGCATGTATTTCGACGAAATCGGTGACCGCTCCGTTTACAATTCGATCATAAAGATTTCCCGCCGCGCCACCCATCACCAGCGATAAGCCGGCCCGTAAGAGCCATCCGAGAGCCGAAACGCTGCCGGGACGCAAGAGAACCGCGGATACCGCGATCAGCACCGTAACCGAGAATCCGATGAGAACGACGCTACGCAACCAGTAATTGGAGGCGTCCGCGAGCAGGCCGAAAGCGATGCCCGGATTCTCAGTATGGACGATGTTAAAAATCCCGGGAATCGCGGTCCAGCTGTCATAGAGAGATAGATGCGCCTTGATCAGATCTTTGGTGACGCGGTCTAATATCACCACGCCGGCAGCCAGCGCCACTGACCAAAGACGCCTGTCCATCTATTCGCCCAGCATATCCTGAATGGCTTGCCGGCAAGGGGCGCAGAGCGTCGGGAATTCGGGATCCAGGCCGACATCCAGCGTGTATTTCCAGCAGCGCTCGCACTTTTGGCCGTCGGCGCGTTCGATTCTGACGGTTAGCGCGCCCACGCTGTGCTCGAGCGTCACCTGCGACACGATGAACAGACCGGGCAGTTCGTCGAGATACCGATCGAGGAGCGGGTAAAGATCGTCACCGGCTTCCAGGCGCACGCGAGCCTCTAGCGACATCCCGATGAATTTCTCCCGACGGGCAACTTCCAGCGGCTTCATGACCTGCTCTCGAACCGACATGAGAGTATCCCAATCGGCGAGATGCTGCCTTTGGTCCGGAGTGAAACCGGCGGTCAGCTCTTCAGGCTCGGGGAAAAGCGCCAGGTGTACGCTGTCGGGTGACCCGGCGGGTTTGTGCAGATAACCCCAGACTTCTTCGGTGGTGAATGCGAGCAGCGGAGCGATCAAGCGCACCAGAGCGTAGGTGATCCGATGGACGGCGGTTTGCGCGCTGCGGCGGCTGCGGGATTTCGTGGCGGCAGTGTAGAGCCGGTCTTTCGAGGCGTCGAAATAGATGGCGCTCAGGTCGGTGGCGGCAAAGTCATAGACCGCCCGATAGACCTTGTTGAAGGCGAACTCGCGATACCAGGCGCGGCATTTCGACACCAGCTCCTCGGCGCGCAATAAAATCCAGCGGTCGATTTCGTGCATGTCGGCGGGCGCTACGGCATCGTGGGCGGGATCGAAATCGTTCAGATTGCCCAGCGCCCATTTGAACGTATTCCGGAACTTTCGATACGCGTCGGTGAGGCGCGCGAGGATGGTGTCGGACAAACGCACGTCCTCGGTGAAGTCCACCGAAGACGCCCATAGGCGCAGCACGTCGGCACCGTATTTCGGAATCACCTGATCCGGATGGATGCCGATGCCGAGCGATTTCGACATGGCGCGGCCCTGTTCGTCCAGCGTCCAGCCGTTGGTGGCGCATTCCCGATATGGCGCTTCGCCTTTTAGGGCGACACCGATGAGCAATGAGCTGTGGAACCAGCCGCGATATTGATCCGCGCCTTCGAGATACATGTCGGAGGGCCAGCGGAGACCGTTGCCGGCGTTCAAAACCGCCAAATGGCTGGATCCGGAATCGAACCAGACGTCCAGAATGTCGCTCTCCTTGCGGAATTGATTTCCTCCGCAGTGCGAGCACGCGACGC
This sequence comes from Terriglobia bacterium, assembly GCA_963786745.1. Classification (GTDB taxonomy): domain Bacteria; phylum Acidobacteriota; class Terriglobia; order Bryobacterales; family Bryobacteraceae; genus Palsa-89. The sequence continues at coordinate 261,752 of CAWBAE010000004.1, forward strand.
TGCCCATCAATTCCGAGGCTGAGCGTTCATACCAGACGTCGGAACCATGTTCTTTGAACAACGCGACCACGTGATCCAGCACTTTGCGGTTCGTGAACGGCTGCTGGCAGGTCTCGCAGTAAAACACGACGATCGGAACGCCCCAGACGCGCTGGCGCGAGATGCACCAATCCGGGCGCGAGGCGATCATATTGGACATGCGCTCGGCGCCCCAGTCCGGCAGCCACTTCACGCCTTGGATGGCTTTGAGAGTCCGGCCGCGCAGATCGTTACGATCCATCCCGATGAACCATTGATCGGTGGCGCGAAAAATGGTCGCGTTGTGGCAGCGCCAGCAGTGCGGATAGCTGTGCTTAACGGTTTCCTCGCCGAGCAGCGCCCCGTGAGATTTCAATATCTCGATCACGATCGGATTGGCCTGCCAAACCGTCTTGCCGATGATCTCCTCGGGAAGCCGTCCCGCCGCGCCTTCCGCGTGGAAGAACTTTCCGCCCGCGTCCACCGGGCAATAGACTGGCAGCCCGTACTTAACTCCGACTTCGAAGTCTTCCTGGCCATGGCCGGGCGCGGTATGGACCGCGCCGGTGCCCTGTTCGAGCGTCACGTGATCGGCTAGAATGCCTAGCGAATCGCGTTCTAGAAATGGATGCCGGAAGATGGCGCCTTCCAGCTTCGCGCCCGCGAATCCGGCGATAACTTTGGGATCCTTCCAACCCAGTTTTTCCTCAGTCACTTTCAGCAATTCCAGCGCGACGATATACACGTCGCCCGCAACTTCGGCCGCGACGTATTCGAATTTCGGATGATACGCGATGGCGACGTTGGCGGGGATGGTCCAAGGCGTGGTGGTCCAGATCAGCCCGTAAACATTGCGGCCGGCCAACGCGGGATCGATCTCTGCCGCGTCAGACGTGAGGGCGAATCGAACCCAGATCGAAGGACTGGTGTGGTCCTCATACTCGATCTCGGCTTCGGCCAGCGCGGTGCGATCCCGAATGCACCAATTGACCGTCTTCAAACCCTTATAGACGTAACCACGATCCAAAAACTCGACAAACGCGCCGGCAATCACGGATTCGTAGCTGTTGCTCATCGTGAGATAGGGATCCTGCCAGCGGCCGAACACGCCTAATCGGACAAAGTCCCGGCGCTGCAAATCGACGTATTTCGCGGCGTATTTCCGGCACTCGGCTCGAATCTCGGCCTGGCTCATGTGGGCTTTTTTGGAGCCGAGCTGGCTGTCTACCTTGGCTTCGATGGGCAGGCCGTGGCAGTCCCAACCGGGGACGTAGGGCGAATCGAAACCTTCCATGGTCTTGGTTTTGACGATGAAGTCCTTCAGGATTTTGTTGAACGCGGTGCCCAGATGGATCTCGCCATTGGCGTAGGGAGGTCCATCGTGCAGAAGGTAGGTGGGACGGCCGGCGCTTTGGGCGCGAATCTTTTCGTACAGCTTTTCGGCGCTCCACCGCTCCAGCATCTTCGGCTCCATTTGAGGCAGGTTCGCCTTCATCGAGAAGTCGGTGTGCGGAAGATTGACAGTTTTCTTCAGATCAACGCTCGCGGCGTCCATGGGGATACTTTTATCGTACTAAATGCGGTTTGGTTGGCGTGAATTTTGGTTGTGGGAATCTCGGACCTCGAAGCTTTGCTGGAAGCCTGGGAGCGGGGTTAGAAAGCGCAGCGTAGGATATGAGCCATGCCAACAGTCGGTGACTCTAGGACTAAGCACGGTCTGACGGAGGTGGTTGGCACCTCCATCGTGATTTCGGCTGCAAGTTTGGGGTTTTTATATGCGGGTCATATCGCGCCCGAGTTCGAGTCCATGTTTGCCTTCACCTTCGCGGCCAGCGCTCTCCTCGCGGCTGGTTGGTTCGCTTCATTCATCTACGCAATCCGGAAATTTGGGAAACGTGGTCTCTTGGTACTTATCGGCGGTGTCCCGGCCCTGTGGGTAATTTACGTATTGCTCGTGGTTCCGTTTGCCTGCCTCTTCACGCACGATTGCCTGTAAGGAATTTCAAAGTAGCCCACGACCTGAATTTTCGCTTGCGCTACCATCGGCAAGGAATGTCGACGCTGCCGCGACTCGCCTTGCTTTTTTCGATTGGCGTCGCGGCGGCGCTATCCCAAACTCCCGTAGTGAACCCCGGTGGCGTCGTGGATGCGGCCAGCTTCGGCACTCCGGTATCGCCTGGATCGCTGGTGTCCATCTTCGGGTCGAATCTTGCGCCGCAGCCGGACTCGGCCGGCGGGATTCCTCTGCCAACGGCGATCGGCAGCGTGTCGGTGAAGTTCAACGGCATCACCGCGCCGCTGCTTTATGTTTCCCCGAACCAGATCAATGCACAGATTCCCTGGGAGGTGTCGGCTGGCGGTCCGGTCAGCGTGGTGGTGACGAGCAGCGGCGTTCCGTCGGCCGCGGTCAGCATCGACATCGGATTGTATTCGCCAGGAGTTTTCGCCTACGCCGGTTACGCAATCGCGATTCTGGGCGATGGATCTATCGCCGCGCCCATCGGCGTTCTGGGCCCGCTCCTCAGCCGTCCCGCCTCTGCCGGCGACGCGCTCGAGATCCTGGCCACTGGATTGGGGCCCACCGATCCGGCGGGAATCACCGGAGCTAACTCGTCAGATATGACGCGGAACACAGCTAGTCCGATGGTTTCGATTGGAGGCGTGCCGGCGCTTGTTACTTTTTCAGGGCTCTCGCCTCAATTCGTCGGAGTGGATCAAATCAATGCCGTCGTGCCCGCGAACGTACCCACCGGGAACGGCTTACCGCTCGAAATCCAGATTGGCGGCCTGACCAGCGTCGCGGCCAGCATCGCTATCGGCAGTGCGAACTGGACCGAATGGGGCCAGAATCCGCAACACGCGGGCAGCGTTCCGCTGGTGGGCCAGGGCCTGGGCGAAATTCTGGCTAACATCGTTTACGATCCGCTGGCCGCTCCGGAACAGCAAAGTTATGGCGAGCTGCTGGTGCACTATCAGACGCCACTGGTGGATGGAAACGACGTGTTTATGGAATTCCGGGGCGGCACGTTGAGCACCACCAGCTACGCCTCGGAGAACTGGGGCGAGAACGGCTACGTCTGGCAGGGCAACCAACTGACCCAAGCCTGGTCCTACACGAGTGATTGGAAGCCGCCGGGGTCGATCGGCGATTTCTTCGAGCCGGTGTTTCACGCTGCGCTCGCCAACGGAACGGTGTATGTTCCCGGCGCGAGCGGCAGCATCATCCAGCTGGATAGCGACACGGGCGATGAGATCCAGCGCATCGCTCCTTTCGGAACGGATCCGAACACCTACGAAACGGGGCCGATCAGCGCGGACGCATCCGGCAACCTGTACTACAACGCCGTCGAGGTTGTTGTCGCTCCGGGCGCGAGTTTCTACTCGGTTGACGCCACGGATTCGTGGCTAGTGAGAGTGGCTCCGGACGGTTCTTTTTCGATGGTCAGCTATAAGAGCCTGACCTCGGCCGAAGCGCCCGCGGCGGACGGCGCCTGTCTGGAGACGTTCACCACTGCGCAGCTGCCTTGGCCGCCCAGCCCCACCGCGACGCCGGCAACCAGCGCGTGCGGCATCCAACGCGTAGGGTTGAATATCGCTCCGGCGATTGCGCCGGATGGGACTATCTACAGCGCCACCCGCGCGCACTTCAACGATCACTACTCTTTTCTGGTGGCGATCAATCCCGATCTATCGAAGAAATGGGTGGCGTCGCTGCGCGGGCTCTTCGAGGATGGCTGCGGTGTCGCGGTTTCGGCCGGCGGATGGCTCCCTCCGAACGGCGCGCCGGGCGGGTGCACTACGGGAGCTCCGTTGGGCGTCGATCCTTCCACCAACCTTCCCGGCGACGGGCTGGTGGATGACAGCTCGTCCGCGTCTCCCACGGTGGCTCCCGATGGAAGCGTGATTTACGGCACTTACTCGCGCTACAACTACGCGCAGGGGCACCTGGTACACTTCGACGCGCAGGGCAATTACCTTGGCGCTTTTGGGTTCGGCTGGGACATTACACCCGCGATCTACAGCCACGCGGGAACGTGGTTCGTCGTGATCAAGAACAACCACTACGGAGGCCTGGGGTCCTATTGCGACATCGAGGCTTATTGTCCGATGGACCGAACCAGCAGCAATCCCAATTCGCCGGAAGCTTATTTCGTCACCCAGCTCGATGGCGCAATGAACATCCAGTGGAGCTTTCAAAACACGAACACCCAGAGTTGCACGCGCAATGCGGACGGGACCATTTCCTGCGCGTCGGATCATCCGTTCGGGTTCGAGTGGTGCGTGAACGCGCCGGCCATCGACGCCAACGGTGTGGTTTATGCGAATAGCGAGGATGGCAATCTATATGCGATCGGACAAGGCGGGGTTCTCAATCAAAGCATCTTCCAGCAACTGGCGATCGGCGCGGCATACACGCCGGCGTCGCTTGACGGCCTGGGCCGAATCTATACTCAGAACGATGGGCATTTGTTCGTGGTAGGAAAGTGATCCGGAGAATTAAAGCGCGCTAGCAACTACCTGTCGGGGTTCGGGGAGCGCACCGCCACGTCACCAACCGGCAACGTGCCCAGGAGCCCAATTGAAATCTGTAGAACTCCCGGCTCGAAAGTCCGAGAGCGCATCACCCTGCCGTCCCGTCCGTCCAACCTGACAAGCTGGACCGGCCCACTCCAATCCGCTTTTCCGGGCACGACACCATACAGCGTCGAACCAGACCGGTCCGGAATTAGCTTATTGAATTGGAGCCCCGGTGCAATGTGACTGGTGAGTCTCCCCGTGGCGGCGTCCACCATCCATGCTCCGCCTTGCAAAGCCGTTTGACACGCGCCCGCACGGTCCGCTTTGCTCCCGAACGGCTCGTAGAGAAAGAGGTTGCCCATCGCGACGACGAGGCTCTTGTCCACCGGTAGGCGCTGCCGGCAACCAATCGCCTCGCTGAACGGAGCTACTGCGATTCCAGCGCCCAACATGTCGGCTCCTGGCGAAACGGTCCAAAGCAATCCCGGATCATTGGGCCGCTCGACGTAGAGATAAAAGCGGCCGCCGGACCAGGCTCCCTTGGCAGCCCAGTTGCCTTCAGCATTCTCTTCAGGCAGGTCGGGCGGAATCAGTTCGCGGGTGGATCCTGATCCGCGAAGATCAACCGTCCTTAGCGCAGGGCCTCGAAAGCTCTTGAGCTGGAAGCACCAGCTTCCATTCGGGGATACGAGGCACTCGCCGTAGTCGCTTCTCTCAGGCGAAGGGGCGTCTTGCAGTTCCAGGCTCGCGGGGTCGAGCGTGTAGTGCTTGCAGCACCCCTCGTTTGCACCGTATCCGGCGACGTGCAACTTAAAGCCATCCGCACTTGCCAACAATCGTTCGACGCTGAAATCGAAATGAATACGGGCGACAGTCTCAAGCGTGACCGCGTCGATAACTTCGGCAGTGCCCGTCCGTCGGGCCGCAAAGATGAATTCTCTGGGTTCTTGCGGCCAAAGATTCGATGTTCCGGCTAACGCGAGCAGGCAAACGAGCGTCCGGAACAGCCACTGCACAAGCATGTGTCACGCCGCCAGCCTCACAATACCATTTCCGGATTTCGGCTGGTTGGCTTCAGAGTTTGGGCTAAGAGAGACCGTCCGAATGGCGTTGCGATACTATCGGCTGTGGGCACTGCGGCTGTCGCGCTTCTCGGTCCTGAACCTAATCGCGGACACGAATAATGGATGGCTATACTATGAGACGCATTCCTTCAAAGACGAATCAGCCGACTGTCTGGGCGCTAACCTCGGTTCTTCTCTATTTCGTCGCGGCTGCATCGCTCGCCGGCGCTCCGGCTTCCAAACCCAAGCTGGTTCTGGCGGTCGCGATCGATCAGTTTCGCTATGACTATCTGACGCGCTTTCGAGATAGCTACCATGCCGGCTTCGATCGCATGCTCCAAAACGGCGCGGTGTTCACCGAAGCGCACTATTTGCATTATCTGACGGTCACCGCGATCGGCCATTCGACCTTTCTGAGCGGCGCGCCTCCATCGCTGAGCGGGATCATTGGTAATGACTGGTACGATCGCGAAACGGCCCACACGGTCACCAGCGTTTCCGATCCGACCGTGCAACTGCTGGGCGGACGGCCCGGCGAGACCGGCTCATCGCCCCGGCGCATGCTGGTCTCTACCATCGGCGACGAGCTGAAGATTGCCGGGAAGGGCAACAAGGTGATCGGGATTTCGATCAAGGACCGCAGCGCCATTCTGCCCTCCGGCCACATGGCGGACGGCGCTTATTGGTTCGATGGCGCAACTGGAAATTGGGTCAGCAGCACTTACTACTTTCCCGACCTTCCGGCCTGGGTGAAGGAAGTCGACCAGGGCCGGCCCGCCGACCAGTATCGCAACGCCGAATGGATGCCGGTGGACGCCAAACCAGGCGAGCGTGCTTTCGCGAAGATGAGCCCGACCGCCGACGCGAAGTTTTATGGTTCCTTGGAAGCGACGCCCTTCGGCAATGAATTGATAGAGTCTATGGCCGAACGCTCGGTGGCGGCCGAGCAGCTGGGTAAACACTCCGGCGTGGATTTGCTGGCGGTGAGTTTTTCCGCGAACGACTACGTTGGACACGCCAAAGGACCGGATTCGCCCGAGGTGCGCGATATCTCCATTCGAACCGACCGGCTGCTCGGGAAACTATTTGACTATTTAGATTCGCAGGTCGGGCGCGACAACTGGCTATTCATCCTCACCGGTGACCACGGCGTAGCTCCGGTTCCGGAAGTGAACGTGGCGCGCAAGATGCCCGGCGGCCGCGTGGACAACGCAAGCCTGGTGGCGACGGCGGAGAATGCGCTGTCGGCAAAATTCGGCGCGGGCAAATGGATTGTCGGCAGAGGCACTCCGATTTACCTCAATCGCGAGCTGATTCGCGAGAAGAAACTCGAGGAGAGCGAGGTGGAGCGCGTGGCCGCCCAGGCGCTCCGCGAAGCGCCGCATGTGCTGCGCGTTTACACCCGGGAGCAGATCATAAACGGCGAAGCGGCGGGCGACGCTGTGGCGCGGGCGGTCAATTACGGATTCTTTGAAAGCCGGTCCGGCGATTTGATCGTGCTGCTGGATCCTTATTATCTGGCGGGCGAAGCCAATAGCACCGGCACTACGCATGGCACGCCGTTCAACTACGACACGCACGTGCCGGTCATCTTTATGGGCGCAGGTATTCACCCGGGCGAGTATCGCCGCAAGGTTTGGGTGAACGATATCGCTCCCACGCTTGCGGCTATTTTGGGGATCGAAGATCCGAGCGGATCTATCGGAGACGTTTTAACTGAGCTTTGGGCCTCGCCGGCCGCGCGCTAGCTGCGATCATTTCCAAACGAAGCGGGCTAGCTCGCGATCTTTCCGTACGCGGTCGACTGGAAAAACCTGATTGTGGATCACTATGTAGACGCCCGGTCCCAGGACGCGCGCGGCGAAAAGGCTCTCGGTCAGGTTCTGCAAACCGTCGCTGGCTTCAAAGCCGAGCGGCGTCATTGCGCCCGTGAGAATGATTGGAAACTTCAGGTCCGGCAGGTTCTTCTGGAGAAACAGCCCCGTATCCACCATCGTGTCGGTGCCGTGCGTGATGATTAGCGGCGCCGGATCTTTCAATTTCTCCCGCACCGCGGCGAGAACCAGCGCGCGATCCGCATCCGTCATCTCCAGGCTGTCCTTGTTCATCAGATGCGTGACCTGAATGTCGGCATCGGGCAGGCGCAATCGCCGGAAGTATCGATCAATCTTGCTGTCCAGGTTCTCCACATTGCCGGTCTGCTCGGAGTAGACCTTTTCGATGGTCCCACCGGTGGCGATGATGTGGATCCTTTGCATCGCGGCTACTGGAGCTTCTCCAGCACCGCGGTTAAAACGTTCCCCACTACCGCCAGACTGTGCGCGCTGAGTTTGTCCATGGTGTCGCTCTCGTTGTGCCAGTATGCGTTATCGGGACCGTAGTCGAAATCGATGAGATCGAGGGCATTGACGCCGCGCGCGAGAAACGGAAGATGGTCATCTTCGATGGCCGCCGGGGAACGGAGAAAATACTTCCCGTAGCCGAATTGATCGGCGGTTTGCCAAACCAAACGCCGTAGCGACGCCGACGAGTTGGTTTCCTCCAGGATGCCCAGATCCTTGTCGCCGATCATGTCGACGTTGATCAGCGCCTTGATGCGGGTGAGCTGGCCTTCGCGCGCCCATCGGTCCGCGAGATGGCGGCTGCCGTAGGTGCCATTGGTGTCGGACCATTCGCCGAACGCCTCTTCGCCGTCCAGCCAAACCAGCACGATGTCGTCGCGGTGCGACATCGAATTAACCACGCGGGCGAATTCAAGCAGGAAACCGGTGGAGGATCCGCCATCGTTCGCGCCGACGAAAACGCGGCCGGGCATCGGCTTGGTATCGAAATGGCCGGTGATAACGATGGAACGGCCGGATTGTCCGGGGAACGTCGCGATAATGTTCCGCATCGGCACCGCGCCCGCGGGAGTCTGGGCGGTGAACGCGTCGTACGAAATGCGGCAGTGCAGCGTCTTCAGCTCTGACTCGATATAGGCTTGTAATTTTTGATTGGCGGGGGAGCCGGGCGGGCGCGGGCCGAAGGAAACCGCGTGGCGGGTGAACTCCAGCGCCGCCGTACCGCTGAAATCAGCGCCCCAGGCGGTTGAGAAAACCAGAATCAGGAGCGCTTTTTTGCAATGCATATATATCCCAGTGTAAAGTTCCGGTCACGATCCAGCCAGTCGAACCAAGGCAGGATCAACGCCGGCGGCGCGAGAAAAATCGCGGCTAGAAAAAGTGCGGGCCCCGGAAAGAATTGCAGGCCATTCAAAAGCCGCCTCGATATCAGACGAAAATAGCCGCCCACCGGTTCGATGCTGTACTCGGCGAAACCTGCCTGGTCGAATAGATAAGCCAGGCCGTGCCGCGTGTAGCGATAATAATCGTGCGGCGATTGATGCACCTCCCATTCGTGCGGAGCGATCAGCAGCAATTGTGCGCCGGGCGCCAGAGTTCGTTCGATCTCGCGCAGCGCGCAGGCCGGTTCGCGAATGTGTTCCAGCGTCACGATGTTGATGGCGGCATCGAAGGTAGCAGCGCGAAATGGCAGCGCGGTCAGGTCCGCGATGGCGTCCAGCTTGCCGTAGTCCCAGCTGGAATCGCCCACCGCGAGATCCACCGCGACGTAATGATTATTCTCGAAGTAACGCGCGTGATTCAATTCACCGGCGCCCGCGTCCAGCACTCGCGCAGCGGACGGCAGCCCGGCAGCGAAACGCGCCACCGCATCCTCGATCTCGGATTCGAAATACAGCACGGAGCGCCGCAGAAACGGCGGCAGCGCGCGTTCGATGCTTCGATAAGTCAAGCTTTTTTGCGCGCCTCCAGCATGATGGACGCCCCGGCTCCGCAGGCGGCTTCGAGCAGTGTAAATGGCAGCGCCGCCACTACCAGCCCGAAGTACAGCGCATCCTTCAAAAGTTTCCTGGAGGCGGATTCGGCGATCTTGCGCACCCGGCGCGCCATCGGATCCAGGCCCGGAGCTACGCTGGAAGCAAATCCGGCCGGGTTATCGCGCAGCGAGAAATGCTTTCGGCGCACGATTTCGAAACCGCAGCGCTCCAGCAGACGATCGAGATCCCGCTCCCGATAGTTCACGAGATGCCGCGGAATATCCAAGCCGTTCCAGCGTTCGCCGAACATCAGGCACTGCCAGGACGAGGCGTTCGGCACCTGCACGATTAGCCGGCCGCCGGGCCGCAACAAGTCCTGCGCGGAGCGGAGATAGGCCTCCGTATCGTAGAGGTGCTCCACGACGTGGAACATGGTGACGGCGGCGCAGGTTTCCCGGCCGATGGGCGCATTCGCGAGATCTCCCCGGATCACAGTGACGCGATGATGCGTCCAGGCGGCTTGGGCGGCGGCTTGCGAGTTGTCGAGTCCCAGCACTTGAAACCCGCGTTCCTGCAGCATGCCCAGGAACAACCCGCCGCCGCAACCGACGTCCAGCACCGGGCCGGCCTGCCTGGAATCCCCCAGGGCGCGCAGAACGAAGCTCACGTGATCGCGCAGCACGAAGCGACGGTACGCTTCTTCCAGTTTCGACGCGGTGTCCTTGCGCGGCGCGTACCAGTATTCGTCGGGGTAATAGCGCGCAAGCTCTTCGGGCGCGGGCGGCGGGTCCAGGCGCAGTAAGCCGCAGGAGGCGCACTCCGCTACCTGAAACTGCTGGCTGGTGGTTCCGTACAGCCGGTCCGTACCGCGGTAAAGAATGCGCGAGCCGGCTTCGCCGCACGCCGGGCATTTCATTTTCAATTGCTCTGTTCCGTTAATTGCTTGAGCGGGATGCGATTTTTCAGAATCAACGTTCGCACTTCGCTCGGGGATAGCTTGCGAATCCGATCCAACTCGCGGCGTTTGCCGAGCATCCGGGGAATCAGCGGCAGCGCTTCGAGGTCGCCCTTCACCAGAGACAGCGCCGCTCCGAGCTTTCCGCGGAATCCCGGGTAACGGCCCACTTCGCCTCGGTTCCGCAGCGCCGCCCACAACCCCGCCGCGAGCCTCATCAGATAGTATACGCCGTTCAGCCACAACAAACTCCCAGGAAAAAGTTTTACCGCCACCAGGACGCGATTGCGTTCAATCAGCTCCAGCCGGCGTCCGGACCGCACGCCCAACGTGGCGCCACGATGATGTCTCACCACCGCTTGCGGAATATAGAGGCACTTCCAACCGGCGATCCTGGCACGCAACCCCAATTCCGCGTCGTCGGCGTAGGCGAAAAAATCCTCGTCGAATCCTCCAATCTGGTCCAGCATCGCATGCCGGTACATGGCGGCGCATCCATCCGGCCATAGAACCTCTTCGACGCGATCATATTGGCCGGTGTCCAGTTCACCGCTGCCTCTTCCCCGATTCTGGCCGTCCGGATAAATCAGGTGGCCAACCTTGTCGATCCGCCGGGGATCCTCATATGTCAGGATCTTCGAAGCCGCCATTCCGATGTCACCGCGGCCTTCGAACGCTCCCACGAGCGCAGCCAGCCAGCCCGGGTCCGCCTCGGCATCGTTGTTCAACAATGCCACGAATTCAGCGGCGGAAGCCGCGAAACCTTGGTTGTTCGCGGCACAGAACCCCCGGTTATCGCCATTCCGGATCAACCTTAGGCGGAAAGCCGGACTTTGGGAGAACTCCTGCCGGACCATCTCCGGTGAACCGTCATCGGAACCATTGTCCACTACGACAACCTCGAACGATTGCTTAAACTCCAGCCTGCTAAGTGACTGCAAGCAAGCCCGCAAAAGATCGCGTCGATTCCACGTTACTACCACCACCGAGACGGTACCGGCGCCGTATTGTGCCACGGACTGTTGTATTATAACCGTAAGCCAGAGAGCGGTTTATGATTTGTTCAGTCGGTCAGCGGCTGCGACAGGCGCGCTTGGAACAAGGTCTTGATCTAAGTACTGTCGTCGCGCAAACAAAAATCAGCGAAAAATACCTGAAGGCGATCGAAGCGGACCACCGCGACGAGTTGCCCAGCGCCTTCTTCTACAAACATTTCGTCGGCCAATATGCGCGTGCGCTGTCGCTGGATGCCAAAGAGATCGGCGAAGAAGTGGATCGCCTGTTGAGCGCCGAAGCTCCCCCCCGCTGCCGGGCCAGAACGAAAAGGGAGTCAGGGTTTCGCCGGTGATAGTCTATGCTCCGCGAGAATCCTCGAATCGCACGTATGCGTCGTTGGCTGTACTCGCGGTGGCGCTGATCGGCTGCTCGGGCTTCTACGTGTGGTGGCACAATATGCGGATTCCGGCTCAGCCTTCGCCCCATAGCGTGCAAGCCGCCGCGAAGAGAACTCCGGCGGCAGCGAAGACGACGTCACCGGCCGTTCCAACACCTGCCGTTCCAACCCAGGCCGTCCCAGTGTCTCTGGCCGCGCGGTCAGATTCAACTCAGCAGCCATCCCGCGCCGAAACTGCGCGGCCCGGATACAAAGTCCTGCTGGATCTGGTGGCGCGAGAGTCCACCTGGCTTTCGGTTTCCTCCGACGGCCGGCTGGTCTTCACCGGAATATTAGCGCCGCATGAAACCAAGACCGTGGAAGGCAAAGAAGTGGCACGGCTGCGCGTCGGCAATGCCGCTGGTTTGGATGTGCGGCTGAACGGGCGGCCGATTGGTCCGCTGGGCTCGCGCGGGCAAGTGCTGGTGGTGGTCTTCACTCCGGATAATTTCCAAATCGTCGCTCCCGCCAAAGAGGGAGATTGACGGCTAGCGCCCTTACGACAGCGCAAAGGGTACGGCGCGCTCCGTTTTGCGCGATTTCAATGGAAGAGGCATCATGAGAATTCTTGTCACCGGCGGCGCCGGTTTCATCGGGTCCTGTTTTGTTCGCTTGGCGCTCCAGAATTCCGCGCTGGAAATTGTCAATCTCGACGCGCTCACTTACGCGGGTAATCTCGAAAACCTGGCGAGCGTCGCCGAGCATCCGCGCTATCGTTTCGTGAAAGCCGACATCTGCGATCAGGAAGGATTGCGCGGAATTTTTCAGGAGTCCAAGCCAGACGCGGTGATTCACTTCGCCGCCGAGTCCCATGTGGATCGCAGCATTTTTTCGCCGCAGCCGGTTTTCGAAACCAACCTGCGCGGTAGCTTCAACCTGCTCGAGACCATGCGCGCGCAACGCGTCCGGCGTTTTATCCACGTATCCACCGACGAAGTCTACGGGAGCCTGGAAGCGCCGCTCGAAGCGGACGAGCGTTTTCCGTTGCAGCCCAGCAGCCCCTACTCGGCGGCCAAGGCTGGATCCGACCTGCTAGCGCTCGGCTATTTCACGACATACAAAATGCCGGTGATCGTCACGCGGGCATCCAACAACTACGGCCCGTACCAATTCCCCGAAAAGCTGATCCCGCTGATGATCACCAACGCGCTCGAGGGCAAGCCTTTGCCGGTCTACGGCGACGGCATGCAAATTCGCGACTGGCTTTACGTGGAGGATCACTGCCGGGCGATCCTGGCGATTCTCGAAAAAGGCCGCGACGGCGAGATTTATAACATCGGCGGCAACCGGTCCCTTCCGAACAAAACCGTCGTGGACCAGATTCTCGCGATTACCGGCAAGTCGCGTGACCTGATTAAGTACGTGACTGACCGGCCTGGGCATGACCGCCGCTACGCCCTTTCGAGCGAAAAACTAACCAAGGAAACCGGCTGGAAACCGCAAATGGATTTCGAGCGCGGCCTCGCAGCTACGGTCCAGTGGTACCAGACCAATCAGGAATGGATCAGCCACGTGAAGTCCGGCGCGTACCAATCCTATTACGCCCGCAATTACGAAAACCGCACGCGGGAACTCGGCGAGATCAGCGCCGGCTGAGCGCGTAATCGCACGTTGGAGGAAACGCCGCTTGAAGCTCCGATGCTAGTCCAGGCGGGCTTCCGCACGGAGTTCAACGCGTCCTTGAGCCGACGAGACGTTTCTGATCTTCATCTCGAGAATCGCGAACCATCGCTGAGATTCATTCCAAAACCGGAAAAAGCCCCAGCCGGCGGCGTGAAACACCCTGCGATGTTGCTGCCAAAGCAGCAGCGCGGTTCCGTCGAACAGCGCGCGGTGACAGAGACCCCGAATCATCCCGCTTCGATCAGAGAGGCGGCGGCGAATGAGGCCCAGCGTCAACCCTTGGAAGTTCAAATGGGCGGCTCTTCAACCAGGATGCGCGCGCAGAGAGAGCGCAGCAGCTGCGACCGTGTTGCGTCTCTCAGGGCTTGATAATATGCCATCGCCAGTACCTCCGCGGTCACCAGAACCGCGGCACAAGCTTCCAGACCAGCCAGCTTTCGCAAGCGGCGGAAAATTCCATCCAGCCAATGAGCGGAAAGCCGGGGGATGCCCTGCCGGTCCAAGAACCGACCCAGCATCAGACTATGGCGTTGCTCTTCTTCAATGAACAGCTCCAGAGCGGGAATGAACCAGGAATCAGCGGCCAAAGATGGCTGGCGGCGAGCGCGGCGTTTGAGCCCTCGGCCGCGCGCCCATTCTCCAAGTTGAAATTGCTGAATCGACCGGCCGACGTTGCTCCGCTCTTGTGCGGTGAGGACATAGGACTCATGCCACGGATGCGCCACGAAGCCCGCGGAAATGGAGAAACCAGCGCTCGTATGGCGAGGCGCTGGATACAGGCGAGGACATTATACTCCTTATTGTAAAGTACTTTGCATTACAAAGTAAAGCACTTTGGCAACTACCGATCCGCGCATTAATTGAGCGCCGCTATCATAGAGGCATGTCCGATCCGCTGCTTGACTGGCGTAGTGAATTCCCCACCCTGGAGAAAACCGTTCATCTCATCAGCCATTCGCTAGGCGCGATGCCTCGGCGCACGCGCGCTCGGCTGGCCGAATACGCCGACATGTGGTCGGCGCGCAGCATCCGTGCCTGGGAGGAGGGCTGGTGGGAAATGCCCATCCAGGTGGGCGATCTGATCGGAAGCATCATCGGAGCGGGCCAGGGTGAAGTGGTGATGCAGGCCAACGTCTCGACCTGCCAGTCGATCATCGCTTCCTGTTTCGACTGGAACGGAGCGCGCAACAAGATTGTTTCCGAAGGACTCGATTTTCCCTCCAATCTTTACGTCCACCGGCAGCTTGAATCCCTGGGCGCGCGCGTGGTCACGGTGCCGTCTGAAGACGGCATAACGATACCGCTCACGAACCTGCTGGCCGCCATCGACCACGAGACTCAATTAGTCGCGGTATCGCACGTAATTTTCAAGAGCGCCTATATCCAGGATTTGCGAGCCATCACGGAGCGGGCCCATGCGGTGGGCGCTAAGATCGTCGCCGATATTTATCAATCCGCTGGAGCGGTGCCTGTCAATGTGCGGGCGCTGGGCGTCGATTTCGCAACAGGCGGGTCCGTGAAATGGCTTTGCGGCGGACCAGGCGCGGGTTACTTATATGTGCGCCGGGATCTTTGGCCCACGCTGGAGCCTCGGCTCACCGGCTGGATGGCGCACGAAAATCCGTTCGCGTTCGATCCGGGCCCCATCCGCTTCGCCGATAGGGCCTATCGCTTCCTGAACGGCACTCCTAACATTCCGGGATTATATGCGGCCCAGTCCGGGTACGAAATCATCCGCGAAGTGGGAGTGGAGAACATCCGCGCAAAATCGATATGGCAGACCTCCGCGCTGATCGATCTGGCCACGAGAGCGGGCTATCGCGTGAATTCTCCCAAAGACTCCCGCGAGCGCGGGGGAACCGTGACCCTGGATGTTCCGAACGGCTACGAGATCACGCAGGAACTACTGCGGCGGGATTTCCTGGTGGACTACCGGCCGGGTGCGGGCATTCGCGTCGCGCCGCATTTCTATACCAAGGACGAAGAGCTGGAACTGGTGATGGAAGAGATCCAGTCGCTATCGCGCGCCGCGGTAGCTCATTGACCGGTGGCGGTAGAGTGGATTTTCCACTTCTCTTCCGTGGCGTCCTGAAAAACCGATTCGAAGAACTCCCGCGCCGACGGCGAGCATCCGATGTGCAAGGTATCGCCGGTCACTTGCACGAACCCGAGATATCCGTCCCAGCCGATATCTTCCAGCGTGAAATCCAGGCTCTGGCGCTCGCCGCGTCCGAGGTTGGAGCGGTCAATATCGAACACGTGCCCCGTGGAATGCTCTGGAAATTCGGGATCCACCAGGAGACTGCCGGCCTCGGCCGGACGATCGGTAGTGCTTACCAGCTCGGTGACCTGCAATGGCGCAAAATGCTCGCCTTTAGGCTTGAGCGCGTCAAACAGCCGATGCGTCTCGAAGGCGATGTAGAGCAGCGTGCCGATCGCCGAAGGGGTCGCTTGTAAGTACGGCTCTTGACCTTCGGCTAGCGCGGGCAGCGCCATGCCGTAATACTGCGGATCGTCAAACGCCGGCTGCAGAGCGGTGCCGGAAGCTTGTTTCAGATCGTCCAGCGAGCGGTAGAACACGTCCTCCTGTTTCAGCCAGACCTTTAGCCGATCGTTGGCGCGGCGATTGGGATTGACCGGGTTGCGATACTCCTCGGCCAGTTCCCGGAACGCGTCCGGGTCGCCGCGGAAGAGGTTGAGCAGTTGCTCGGCGCGCTCCACGCGAAACCAGTAGGTGGGAGAATAGTCGCGCTGCATATGGCGCTGCAGCGCTTCGTAAAGTTCCGGGTGACGCACGGGGCTGGCCGCGAAGAACATATCCGCCACGCTAGGCTTTGGCTTATTCGGGATCGCCGCCTCGGTCATCGGCAGGAGCTCCGAAACGCAGCCCTCGCCGCAGTGATATGCGAAGATAGCCCAATCCCGAGCGCCGAATTTAGTTTCAAGGCGCGCCAGATAATTTGCCGCCGCTGGGATGGCGCGTTCCGGCTTAAGCCGATCATCCCGCCCGGCGACCGTGTAGGGAACTTTGCGCCGCACGGTTCGATAAACCGGCTTGCCGTTCTTTTTGCGAACCAGCTTGCGTTCTTTCACGGTCTTGAACCGGGTGACGCGAACCACGCGCAGTCCGGCGGCCCGGGCGGTGGCTTCGGAAAACTGCATGATGCCCTTCGGCCCGGCGGGGCTCAGCGCCTGGGCATCGCCCCAGCTCTCGAGATACGCAACCGCCGAGATCAGCGAGGCCGGCATCCCGCTGGACGCCGCCGCTGCGCGGAAGATGCGATCCAGGCGCGGTTCGGTGATTCTCTCCGCTCCCGCGACGGCCTCTGGCTCGCGCATGATCACGAATGTTTGGGATTGGATCATTCGCGCGGCGCGGGCTTCGACAACGTCCGGCGTTATTTCCGCGCGTCCGACGCCGATGGCCGGGAGCAGGTGTTGGGGGGTGAAATAGTCGGCTGCGGGAAGGAGCCAGCCGGCGAACGCAATTGCCGCGAATGCAATGGACCGCAACAGAATTTGCACTCTCGTCTCATTTTAGCAAGCTCGCTCGGACAATACAAACAAAATTACTCAAAAATGTTTTTATACAGCGGGCGCGCTAGAACTCCCAGCCGACGATGTTCTTCTGCACGGTCTCGAATTCGCGCGCGCGGGGATCGATCAGTTCGAAGTGTCCCGCGCCCTGCAGCGGGATCAGTCTGGCGTTCTTCGATGCCCGGGCAAACAGGGCGCTCATCTCAAAGGGCACGATGTTATCGGCGGTGCCATGAATCAGTCGCTGGGGCACGGAGATGGGGAGCAACTCGATGGGCGAAGTGGATCCGTAGCGCTGCGGCACCCGGTCCGGCGAGCCGCCCAAGAATTCGCCCACGACGCCGTCGCTCAGTTGCAACGCGTACGCGCGGCGCAGATCCGTGATCGCCGCCAGCGGGATCACGCCGCGAAGATCCACCACGCGCTGCGCCGCCAGCCACAACACCAGTTGACCGCCCGCGGAATGTCCGGTGGCGACGATGCGTGTCAGGTCCAGGTTGTAACGGGGCGTCAGACGAGGCAGATACTCGGCGCCATGCAGCACGTCGTCCAGCGTGCCCGGCCATCCTCCGCCGGGATTTCCGATCCTGCGGTATTCCAGGCTCCAGGTTGCAACGCCCGCCTTGGTCAGCGCGGCGCACATATGCGAGATGTGATCCAGATTGAAGGCGGACCGCCAGTATCCGCCGTGAATCACGATGACCACGCGATGCGGACCTGGCCCGGGAGGCAACCGCAAGTCGCCGAATTGCAGCGGGTCCCGGCCGTACGGGATCCGGGCATCCGCTTTCGGCGGAGGAAGGCGCAAAATCTCCTGGCCGGCGGCGGAAGCCGCGGCGGCCATCGCGACGAACGATCGTCTGGTCACGGCCACTATTTTACCCGGGATGCACATGTCCGAAAACCGCTAGTGTTCAGGCTCCGCTTGCCGCATACTCAAAGCATGGAAGCCGAGGCATGCTATCGAGCGCTCCAGGCGCGAGACGCGCGCTTTGACGGATTGTTCTTCACCGCTGTCCGGTCCACGCGCATCTTCTGCCGGCCGGTTTGTCCTGCCCGAACGCCGCTACGGCGGAACGTCGAATTTTTCTCCAATGCGGCCGCCGCGCAAGCCGCCGGATACCGGCCCTGCCTGCGCTGCCGTCCCGAAGTGTCGCCGGATCTGCCCGTTTGGGGAGGCACGTCAGCGACGGTGAATCGAGCCCTGCGGTTGATCGACGGCGGCGCTCTAGATCAAGGCTCAACCCGCGAATTATCGGAGCGCCTGGGGCTGACGGACCGGCATTTGCGCCGGTTGTTTCTCGAACACATCGGGGTTCCGCCCGTGGTGGTGGCACAAACGCGCCGGACCTTATTCGCCAAGAAGCTGATCACGGAGACGAACCTGCCGTTTGTCGAGATCGCGTTCGCATCCGGATTCTCCAGCCTGCGGCGTTTCAACGAAGCGCTGCGATCCACCTACCGCCGAAACCCGAAAGAATTGCGCCGCGTATCGGCGACGCCCAATGGCCACGCCGAGCCACGCATTGAATTGAAGCTGCACTACCGCCCGCCCTACGATTGGGACGCTCTGCTTGCGTTCGTGCGGATGCGCGCGATTCCCGGCCTTGAAAACGTGGATGCGGACACCTACCAGCGCGGCCACGTAATGGTGCGGCACAACCCGGCCGACAATTGCGTGATCGTGCGCATCGAAGCGGAGAGCGCGGCCCGATTGCGCGGCATCGCGGACCAGGTGCGCTTTTTCTTCGATCTTCGCGCGAATGCCGGCGAAATCGCCGCGCACCTCGGGAAATCAAAGGTCTTGAAAGACGTCGTCAAGAGACATCCGGGCTTGCGGCTGCCCGGCAGTTGGGATGGGTTCGAGCTGGCGGTGCGCGCCATCCTGGGACAACAGGTTTCGGTAAGAGGAGCTAGTACACTGGCCGGAAGATTGGTGGAGCGATTTGGGCCGCCGCGCGCCGAAGTGCTGGCGGACGCCGATCTCGGCACTATCGGTCTCACGAAGGCCCGCGCGGAAACTATTCGGGCCTTTGCGCGCGCCGTGACCGGCGGCCTTATCCGTTTCGATGACGCTGTCTCAAGCCAGGAGATGATTGGCAGCATGTGCGAGATCCCCGGCATCGGCCCGTGGACCGCGAACTACATCGCCATGCGCGCCCTGGGCGATCCCGATGCATTTCCGGCGTCGGATCTCGGATTGCTCAAAGCATCGGGACTCAGTTCAGCGCGCCGCCTGGAAGATCTCGCCGAAGCCTGGAGGCCGTGGCGTTCCTACGCGGCATTGCATCTGTGGGAATCTTTACGAAAGAAGGAATAGGAAGCATGACTTTGCATTACGACGAGTTTGTATCGCCGATCGGAAGAATTTCGTTCGCCTCCAATGGCGAGGAGGTCTGCGCGCTGGACTTCGAAGGATTCGAGACACGCATGCGCGGGCTGCTCGAGCGGCGCTTCGGGACGGTGGAATTTCGCAGCGGCTCGGACCCGATGCGCTTGAAACAGGCTTTGGGAAATTACTTCGACGGGGATCTGCAGGCTTTCGATCAGACACCCGTGTGTATGCGCGGCACCGCTTTTCAGGAACTGGTCTGGACCGCGCTGAGGACCATTCCGGCCGGCCGAACGTGGACCTATGGCCAGCTGGCCAAAGAGCTGGGGCGTCCGCAGGCGGCCCGCGCGGTGGGGCATGCAAATTCGCAAAATCCAATCGCGATCATCGTGCCGTGTCATCGCGTGATCGGCGCATCCTCCTCGCTGACCGGCTATGCGGGCGGCCTTGAGCGGAAGCAGTGGCTGCTAGGCCACGAAGGCACGATTTCCCAAAGCCATGCCGGCATGGTCGCGGCCGCGAGTTAGGATTTCGCAAGCGGGAAACCTTCGGCGATCCAGCCGGTGATCCCGCCGATCATTTCTTTGACTGGGCGACCCAACCGGGCGAGGCGAATGGCTGCTTTGTTAGCTCCGTTACAATGCGGCCCCGCGCAGTAGACCACAAACAAGGTTGGCTTGGGATACTCCCGCAAGCGATCTTCGGTGAGCGTGGTCACGGGAATGTTGATTGCCCCTTCCACATGGCCGTTCGAATATGCCTGGCGCCCGCGCACGTCGATCAGCACAAAGCCGGGCGTAGCGGATGCGAGCACCGCGCGAACATCGGAGCAATCCGTTTCAAACTCCAGCTTCCGCGAAAAATGAGCCAAGGCGGCGTCTGGCGAGGCTGCGGGAACATCGGTGACTGGATCCGTTTGCGTCATGAAAACTCCTCCACATCAGAATCGCCGGGATCGCGATTCTTGACGAGTGGCAAAGATGACCACTATCGTAAAAATAGTGCCAAAGCATCAACCGAAGCATCCACGAACCGTCGCCGCTCTGGCCTACGACGGTCTATGCACCTTTGAGTTCGGCATCGTGGTGGAGCTGTTCGGACTTCCCCGCCCCACCATGCAGCACTGGTATGACTTCAAGGTGTGTGGGCTCGAATCCGGGCCGCTCCGCGCGATCGGCGGATTGACCGTTACGCCCAGGCTGGGAATCGAGCACCTAAGCCGCGCCGACACCATCGTGATTCCTGGCTGGCGCGATCCCAAAGAGCTTCCACCGGCGCGGTTGATCAGCGCTCTTCAGCGCGCGAATCGGCGCGGCGCTAGGCTCGTGTCCATTTGCTCCGGCGTTTTCGTGATCGCCGCCACCGGGCTGCTCAATGGAAAGCGCGCGACCACGCATTGGCGCTATACCGAGGAACTCGCACGCAGATATCCCGAGATCCGCATTGAGCCGGATGTGCTTTACGTGGATGAAGGAAACATACTGACGTCGGCCGGCAGCGCCGCCGGTATCGATCTGGGCTTGCACATCATCCGCCGGGATTTCGGGACCGCAGCCGCGAACCAGGTGGCGCGACGGCTGATCATGCCGCCGCACCGCGATGGAGGGCAAGCCCAGTTTATCGACCGGCCGGTCGCGGATGAAGACAGCCCCTGGTTGTCGAAGCTGCTCGAATGGGCTGAGCGCCACCTCGCAGAAGATTTGACGATTCACCGCCTGGCGGATCAGGCCTGCGTGAGCAAGCGTACCCTGGCGCGGCGTTTTATTCAGGCCACCGGAACCAGCCCGGCCGATTGGGTGATCGGACTGCGCGTCAGCCGGGCGAAAGAACTGCTCGAAACCACGGTGAAATCGGTGGAGGAAGTGGCGTACAAATGCGGATTCGGCTCCTCCTTTGCGCTTCGGCATCACTTCCGGAAACGCCTCAAGACCAGCCCTTCGGCGTATCGCGCGCGGTTTCGCGTCACCGGCAATTGAGGGCGGCGGTTATGATGGGCTATGAGTTTGATAGCCGATGAAAGCCCTTGTCAAAAGTAAACGCGAGCCTGGACTCTGGCTCGAAGAAATTCCGGTGCCCAGCATCGGCATCAATGACGTGCTGATTCGCGTCCGCCGCGCGGGTATTTGCGGGACCGATCTTCACATCTACAACTGGGACGAATGGGCGCAGCGCACCATCCCCGTTCCCATGGCCATCGGACACGAATTCGCAGGGGAAATTGTCGAAACGGGTTCGAACGTTACCGACTTTCACCCCGGCGATATTGTAAGCGGCGAAGGGCATGTGATCTGCGGGCGCTGCCGCAACTGCCTGGCCGGGCGGCGGCATCTGTGCGCGCATACCCAGGGCGTCGGGGTGAACCGACCCGGCGCGTTTGCCGACTACGTCGCGCTTCCGATGACCAATATCTGGCGGCATAAGGACGATATGGATCTGGATGTCGCGGCTATTTTCGATCCGTTTGGAAATGCCGTTCACACCGCGTTATCGTTTCCGGTGCTGGGCGAGGACGTTCTGATCACCGGCGCCGGGCCTATCGGCGTGATGGCCGCAGCGGTGGTTCGTCACGCGGCCGCGCGCCACGTCGTGATTACCGACAAGAATCCGTACCGCATGGAACTGGCTCGTAAGATGGGCGCGACCATGGCCATAGACACCGCGAAGACCCCGCTTTCTGAAGTTCAGAAAAGCCTGGGAATGCAGGAAGGCTTCGACGTGGGCCTTGAAATGTCCGGGAATGCATCGGCGTTTCGCGAAATGATCGCCAACATGAGCCATGGCGCGAAAATCGCAATGCTCGGAATTCCGTCCGGAGAAATGGCCATCGATTGGACTACAGTCGTGTTCAACATGCTCACCATCAAGGGCATCTATGGCCGCGAAATGTACGAAACCTGGTACAAGATGACGGTGATGCTGGAATCGGGCCTGGACATTCGCTCCGTGATCACGCACCGTTTCGGTTATCAGGATTTCCACCAGGCCTTCGAGGCCATGCGTTCGGGGAACACCGGCAAAGTGATTCTGCAGTGGTCTTAAGTCGCGCGAGTAGCGGGTTACTCTGGTAGTAGGACATGTTTCCCATCATCCAAAAGCCGGCCGGCACGCTGGACCCTGTCTGCGGGATGACCGTGGATCCGGAGCATGCGGCTGGATCGTCGGTTTATCAGGGACGAACCTATCATTTTTGCTCGAAGGGCTGCGTCGCGAAGTTTGAGGCGAACCCGGAGAAATTTCTTCATCCGGCAGCGGCCCCGCAGCCGATGAAGGCCGCGCCGGGCCCGGCGGAATACACCTGCCCGATGCATCCCGAAGTCCGGCAAATGGGACCGGGCGCATGCCCCAAATGCGGGATGGCGCTCGAGCCGGCGCATTTCGATCTGGCTGCCGCCGAAGAATCCAATCCGGAATACAAAGACATGCTTCGCCGGTTCTGGCTGAGCGTGCCCCCAGCCGGGATTCTGCTGGCTTTGATGTTCCTGGGAGTTCATTCGCCCTGGGTGGAATTGGTCCTGGCTACGCCGGTGGCGTTGTGGGCGGGCTGGCCGATTTTCGCGCGCGGCTGGGCGTCCATCGTGAATCGCAGCCTGAACATGTTCACGCTGATCGCGAGCGGCGCGGGCGCGGCTTATTTCTACAGCCTGGCTGCGACCATCGCGCCGGATATCTTTCCGGCGTCGCTGCGCGAACCAGGCGGGCACATCGCCACGTATTTCGAGCCCGCGGCGGTGATCGTAACGCTGGTATTGCTGGGCCAGGTTCTGGAATTGCGGGCGCGGGCGCAAACCAGCAGCGCGATTCGTTCGCTGCTTCAACTTGCTCCGAAGACTGCCCGGCGCATCCGGCCTGACGGTGCGGAGGAGGACGTTCCGATCGAGCACCTCGCTCCTGGCGATCATCTGCGCGTCCGGCCAGGAGAAAAAGTTCCGGTAGATGGAGTAGTTGAAAGCGGCGCAAGTTCGGTGGACGAGTCCATGGTCTCTGGCGAACCGATTCCCGTGGAAAAAACGCCAGAAAGCCAAGTGACGGGCGGCACCGTCAATGGGACCGGTGCATTCTTAATGCGGGCGGAGCGCGTGGGCGCCGATACTTTGCTGGCGCGCATCGTCAAGATGGTGAATGAAGCGCAGCGTTCGCGGGCGCCTATTCAGCGCCTGGCCGACGTCGTCGCCGCCTGGTTCGTGCCGGCTGTGATGCTGGTGGCTGCAGGGACCTTTGCCGCGTGGGCGGTCTGGGGACCCGAGCCGCGCTGGTCCTACGCGCTGGTGAACGCGATCGCGGTGCTGATCATCGCCTGCCCGTGCGCGTTGGGCCTGGCGACTCCGATGTCCATCATGGTCGCGACCGGGCGCGGCGCAACCGCCGGCGTGCTGATCCGGGATGCGGAAGCTCTCGAGAAGCTTGAGAAAGTGGACACTCTGGTGGTCGATAAAACCGGCACCCTGACGGAAGGCAAGCCGCGGCTGGTAACCACCCCCGATCCTCAGATTCTGCGCCTGGCCGCCAGCGTCGAAAACATGAGCGAGCATCCGTTGGCGGCGGCCATTGTTTCGGGAGCGAAAGAACGAAAACTGGCGCTTTCTGAGGTCCGGGATTTTCGATCCGTCACTGGCCAGGGGGTAAGCGGAGTTGTGGACGGGCATCGCGTGGCTATCGACAACCACGCCCCGCAGGAACTCGAGGAAGTCGCCAAGCCTTTGCTGCTGGATGGCCAGACTGTGGTGTACATCAGCGTCGACGGCCGGCCCGCGGGCCTGCTGGGCATCGCCGATCCGATTAAGTCTTCGGCGCGCGAGGCCATCGATCAATTGCATCGCGATGGAATCCACATTGTGATGCTTACCGGAGATCATCGTGTCACGGCGGAAAGCGTGGCGCGCAAGCTGGGGATCGATACCGTGCGCGCGGGTGTTCTGCCGGATGCCAAAGCGGATGCGATAGCCGATTTGCAAGCCCAGGGCCGCGTGGTGGCGATGGCGGGCGACGGGATCAACGACGCACCCGCGCTGGCTCGCGCCGATGTCGGCATTGCCATGGGCGCCGGAACGGACGTGGCCATCGAAAGCGCCGGCATCACGCTGGTAAATGGCGATCTGCGGGGCATCGTCCGGGCCCGCGCCCTGAGCCGGGCGACGCTGCGCAATATTCGCCAGAATCTGTTCTTCGCGTTCGCCTACAATACGATTGGAGTGCCGGCGGCGGCCGGCATCCTCTACCCCATGTTCGGGCTCCTGCTGAGCCCTGTGCTGGCCAGCGCCGCCATGACCTTCAGTTCGGTGTCCGTGATCGCCAACGCATTGAGGCTCAGAAGGCTGGCCCTTTGATCGATCTGCACGCGCACACCAACGAATCGGATGGCAGTTGCCCGCCGCTGGAACTGGTGGATCGCGCGCTTCGCATGGGCCTGGAAGCGTTGGCGATTTCCGATCACGATACCTTCGCCGGCTACGATCAGGGTCTAGAGGCCGCGCAGAAATACGGTCTCGATCTGGTTTGCGGAATCGAATTGAGCACGCGCTCGGAGACCGCCCGGCGGAAGCTCTCGGTCCATTTGCTCGGGTATTTTTTGAACGGCCCACCCACTCGGGAATTCCGAACGTGGCTGGAAGAATTGGTGGAAGCGCGCCGGGATCGCAATCGCCGCCTGATCGACCGGCTTCAATCTCTCGGAATCGACATCGATCTCGCGGAAGTCGAAAGCCTGGGCCGCACGCTGGCGGGGCGCCCGCATTTCGCGCGCGTCCTGGTGCGCAAGGGTTACGCGGCAACCACGGACGAGGCCTTTCGCAAGTACTTGGGCGAAGCGGCGCCTTCTTACGTCGAGCGCTATGGGCCCGACATCTCCACCGGAATCGAGCGAATCAATTCGGCCGGAGGGCTGTCTGTGGTGGCGCATCCGGTCCGCCTGGGATTCCGCGATCCGGTGGAAGAAGAAATCTATATCGGCAAGTTGCGCGACATGGGATTGCGTGGTATTGAAGTTTATCATTCGGATCAAGATCGCGAAGATGTCGCCCGTTATGCCGCCCTGGCCAGCAAATATGGTTTGTTAGTCACCGGCGGGTCCGATTTTCATGGCGACGCAAAACCACGCATTGAACTCGGCCGCGGGGTGGACGGGAATCTGAACATCCCTCTGTCGGTGCTGGAGAACCTGCGAGCCGCGTAGAGCCCCCATGGCGATCTGGCTCAACGAAACCGACGTGCGCGCCATGCTCTCCATGCCGGACTTGATCGGCGTGATGGAAAACGCGCTGGCGGCCTTTTCGTCGAAGCAAGTGGATCAGCCGGTACGAAACGTGATCGAAGCTCCGGGCGGATTCTTCGCGTCCATGCCC
The DNA here is from genome assembly GCA_963786745.1 of Terriglobia bacterium. Taxonomy (GTDB): domain Bacteria; phylum Acidobacteriota; class Terriglobia; order Bryobacterales; family Bryobacteraceae; genus Palsa-89. The sequence continues at coordinate 287,386 of CAWBAE010000004.1, forward strand.
ACGCGGATCAAATCACCCGCCAGCATGGGCGCGAAGCTGGTAACCGTGTTCCACGAAAACGCGCACAAAGGACTGCACACTCATCTCGCGACTGTGGCGCTGCTGGATCCTCTAACCGGCGAGCTGCTGGCGGTGATGGATGGCCGCTTCATCACGGAAGTGAGGACTGCCGCGGTCTCCGCCGTGGCCGTGCGGTTTCTGGCGCTTGAAAAGACACCTGTGCTGGGGATCGTCGGCTCGGGCGTCCAGGCCCGCAGCCATTTAGAAGCGCTCGCGCAGGTTCGGGATTTTTCGGAGATCCGCTGCTGGAGCCCAACCCCGGCGAGCTTGGACAAATTCGTGGCGGACTCAGCCCGTTGGCCCTTGCACGCCGTGGCGAGCGCTCAGGCGGCTGTCGAAGGCGCGGATGTGGTGGTTCTGGTGACCGCCTCATCGACGCCGGTGATCTCGAATGCCTGGGTCAAGCCCGGCGCGTGCGTCGTTTCGGTGGGCGCGTGCCGCCCCACGCAGCGCGAGATGGATCCGGATCTGGTGGCGCGCGGGCGTCTGATCGTGGATTCACGCGCCGCCGCGCTGCAGGAGTCGGGAGACGTCGTGATGGCGATCAGAGAGAATAAATGTGCGGAGGATCACATCGCCGCGGAGTTGGGCGAAGTTGTCGCCGGCACAAAACCGGGCCGCACCTCGGCCGAGCAGGTGACCGTCTTTAAGTCGCTCGGGTTGGCCGTTGAAGATGTCGCCGCAGCCGACCTGGTCTACCGCCGCGCGCTAGAACTCGGAAAGGGGCTTACGCTTGCCTGAATCGTACGACGCCATCGTGATAGGAGCCGGCGTGTTCGGCTCCTGGACCGCATACTATCTGCGCAATTCCGGACGGTCCGTCGCGCTGTTGGATGCCTACGGACCCGCGAATAGCCGCGCCAGCTCGGGCGACGAGTCACGAGTTTTGCGAATGGGCTACGGCGCGGAAGAGATTTATACCAGATGGACCTGGCGCGCGCGGACGCTCTGGATGGATCTGTTCGAAGCGGCGGGGCAGCCCGACCTTTTCCAGCCCACCGGCGTCCTGCAAACACCTCGCACCGGCGACGAGCGGGCTACCACTACTCGCCGGACGCTCGAAAAATGCGGCATACGCTTCGAAACTTTGACGCATTCCGAGATCCTGGCACGCTTCCCTCAGTTCCACTTTGAGTCGGAACGAATCGGGATTCTGGAGCTCGACGCGGGCGCCCTGATGGCGCGGCGAGCGGTTCGGGCGGTAGTGAATGAGGCTATTCGAAACGGCGTGGATTACTTTCGGGAAGCCTCCGGGGTTCCCGAAAACGGCCAACTGAGAACGAGCTCGGGCGAAATCCTGCGAGCTTCTTTATTCGTGTTCGCTTGCGGTCCGTGGTTGCCGAAGATATTTCCAGAAGTTCTGCAGGGCCGCATTCGGCCCACCCGGCAGGAGGTTTTCTACTTCGGAGTTCCGGCCGGCGATCGGCGGTTTTCACCCCAGGAGATGCCCGTGTGGCTGGATTTCAGCAGCGACCTCGGGGCCTATTCGCTGCCGGATTTCGATGGCCGCGGCTTGAAGCTGGCTTTCGACCGGCATGGCCCGGGGTTCGATCCCGACACCGGAGATCGGCTGGTAAATGGGCTCGACGAGGCGCGATCTTTCCTGTCCCAGCGGTTTCCGGCTTTGGCGAATGCGCCTCTGGCGGAATCCCGCGTTTGCCAATACGAAAATACCGCCACGGGTGACTTTTTGATTGACCGGCATCCGGATTTCCCAGACATATGGCTGGTGGGCGGAGGATCGGGTCATGGATTTAAGCACGGCCCGGCGCTCGGCGAGTACGTCGCCAAATTGATCGACGGCGCGGTCCCCGCCGAGCCTCGCTTTTCTCTCGAGACCAAGACTCGCGAGGCGAAACGCGCGGTTTACTGACGCGGCGTCACTTCAGGGCGATGGTTACGCCGCTCTGGCTCGGCACATTGCCGATGGATAGCACCACGGGCTGAACGCCCGGCGCGAGGAATCCGGTGGGTATCTGGGCGTTGATCTGCATCAGCCCCGGAAAGCCGGGCGCTGGACCGGCATAGGGAAGTTGCGCCGCATAACCTCCGATTGTGAGGCTAACCGAGCTCACGTTCACCCCCTCGCCGGTGGCGTAGAGCGACACAATGGACCCGCGCGCGGCTGGATTCGCGGCCGAGTTGACGCTGCCGTCCTGATTGTTCACCGCGGCCTGTCCCGTTCCGTCTCCCGTCGTGAACAATCCGGGAACAGCGGCAGCGACACTGGAAGAAAAGTCGGCAATCTTTGCGCCGTTGACCAGGATGCCGATCTCGGTGTTGGAATTCGGCGTCAGGCCGGCGGGCGTCAGCGCATTGATCTGAGTGGCGTCCGTGTAGAAGATCGTGGTGGGATTTCCGTCGAACAGAAGTTGGGTTTGATTCGGTTTAAAACCGGAACCGAAAATGGTGATGATCTCGCCCGGAGTCACCGATCCTGGCAGCATGCTGGCGGCATTCACGACACTCACACCGGAGCCGGCGGGCGAGATTGTGGCGGTCGGCGTCAGCCTGCGGATGCGATTGTTGACCGAATCCACGATCAAGATTCCACCGCTCGAATCGATCGCCAAGTCGGCGGGAGTATTCAATTGCGCGGCGGTTGCCGCGCCTCCATCTCCGGAAAACCCGGCCACGCCGGTACCGGCGATAGTCGTGAGCACTCCGGCGGAACTTAGATCGAGGATCACGTTGGCGCCCGTTTCCGCGATCAGCAGGTCGCCGTTGCTGGTTAACGCCAGGCCGCGCGGCGCAGCTAGCCCGCCCTGTACCGTTGTAATATCGCCGCCCGGCGAAATTTCCAGGATCTCGGTTTTGCCGCTGATGTACAGGTTGCCGGACGGGTCCAGCATCACCGCCGCTGGCCCCAGAATCTGTGTGACATCGCTGGTGCTCCCCTGTGGCGTCAGCTTCACAACGCGCCCATTGCCCGCGTCGGCTATGTACAGCGTTCCATCCGGCCCCACCGCGACGTACTCCGGATCATTGAAACCGGCGGCGAGCGTGGTGATGATTCCGGCCGGCGAGATCTTTCGGATCGAGTTGTTGCCCGTGTCGGCGACGTAGATGTTGAGTTCGGAGTCCACCGCCACGCTGCGCGGCGCGTTCAATTGCGCCACCGTCGCGAACCCGTCGTCCCCGAGCGACCCCGGGTTGCCTGTTCCGGCGATGGTGCTGATGACACCGGCGGAATTTATTTTACGGATGCGATTGTTGCCCGTGTCGGCGACGTACCAGTTTCCCGCGACATCAACCGCAATGCCGCTGGGCGCATAAAGGCGGGCCGACCTCGCGGCTCCACCATCGCCGCCGAAGTAGATCGACGCTCCGCTGCCCGCCAGCGTGCTCACCGCGCCCGCGCTTGTAACTTCGAGCACCACCACGCCTGTGGTCACATAGGCGTTGCCTTGCGGATCGAGCGCGATGTCGTTTGCCGACGCGATCCCCGCGAAGGCCTGGTTCAGGCTTCCGGCGTAACCAGCTGCGGCGACGTATAACGTACCAGCGGAGCCGATCGCAAGGCCGGTGGGGCTCAGGATGCTATCCACCGTCGTGATTACTCCCTGATAAACTCGCCGGATGCGATTGTTCCCGCTGTCGGCGATGTAGACCGCGCCAGTGGAATCCACGGCCAGGCCCGCGGGTGCGTTCAATTGCGCCAGCTGGCCCGGGCCCATGTCACCACCGAATCCCGCTTTGCCATTGCCGGCGAGCGTGGTCAGTGTGCCGTCCGGTGAAATTTGATAGACGCGATTCGCGCCGAAGTCGGAAACGAACAGCGTGCCGTCGGTTTCAACCGCGACATTGCGAGGCTCCATCAACAGCGCGTTCAGGGCCGATCCTCCGTCGCCATTCCCGCCCGGGACAACCGTTCCTCCACCCGCGACCGTCTGAATATTGCCGTCCGCAGTTACCTTTCGGACCCGCGCATTTCCGAGATCCGCGATATAGAGGTTGCCTGCGGCATCGATAGCGATGCCATAGGGCTGGGAAAGCTGCGCCGCGCTGGCTTGGCCGCCATCCCCCGAGAAGCCCGCCACGCCCGTTCCCACCAGCGTTTGAATGAGCCCGTCGGGCGTGATCTTACGCACACGATTGTCCTGTGCGTCGGCGACATATACAGCGCTAGAGCTATCGACAGCAACGCCCTCGGTCTGTCTAAATAAAGCGGCCATGGCAGGTCCACCGTCCCCCACCACGTCACTGCCGGCCACGGTTTGAATCGTGTATGCCGATGGGGTACTGTCCACGCCAGGCACAACAACGGCGGACAGCAGCAAGAAAAGGACCGCGAAAAGAGTGCGGATGAGCACAGCTATTCCTCGAAGGAGTAGTGCATCCGACCAATAAAAAGTTCTCAGAACACTTCCGATGGAGGAACGTGAAGAAACTGTGCTCGGTCGTGACTTTCAGTTTGCTGGCGAGCTTAGCGAACGCTCAGCCACCATTGCGCCTAAAGGCATGGCATCGGGACGCGTTGACGCGGACGCGCGCGAGCGGCATCTATCCTTCGCGCACGCCAGGCCGTTCGCATTGGCTGATCCAATACGCCGAAGGCCCAAACGACGCCCAGGTAACCGCGCTTTTGAATCGCGGCATCAAGGTTCTCTCGTACGTTCCCGAGTTCGGGCTATCGATATCGGCGTGGGACGGGACGCCGTTCGATGGCTTGGGCATCGAATGGGCGGGTCAGCTTGAGGCGGAGGAAAAGATAAGCCCGGCGCTCGCGGGCGCATTGGTTGGCAGCGGGCCGGTGTCCGTGTTGGTTGAGTTTTACGCCGACGTGGATCCAAACGACGGGCGGGCGATCGCGAACGCGGCCGGGTTGGTGATTTCGTCCAATCCGGATTTGTTCACGTATCACTTGCTGGTTACGGGCAGCGCCAGCCAGCTGCGTGCGCTGGCGAATTGGGACGAGGTGTCCTATATTTTTCCGGCTTCCTCGGACCTGATCGCTGGAAACCCCGTGCACGGCTGCGCGGCAGCGCTGACCAGCGTGGGTCCGGTGGGTCAATCGGTGCCTTTGGTGGGCGATGGCTGGGACGGTCCGGGCCTGGGGTCGGCGAATGTGAACTACGCGTTTGTGCATTTGACCGAAGAGCTGCCCGCGAGTTCAGTAGAGCCGGAGATCGTTCGCGCCTTCAACGAGTGGAGCAAATACGTGCAGGTCACTTTCACTCCCACCAACGATGCCACCGCGGACCAGACCATCGCGGTGCTATTCGCGAGCGGCGCGCATGGAGACGGATATCCTTTCGTTCCAGACGTGCTGGCGCACACGTTTTACCCCTTTCCCGTGAATTCGGAGCCGATCGCCGGCGACATGCATTTCAACGATTCAGAAAGCTGGAAGATAGGGGCGGATGTGGATGTGTTCAGCATCGCTCTGCATGAGACCGGCCACGCGCTCGGATTGGGCCATTCCGACGACCCGAACGCAATCATGTACCCGTACTATCACATGCACACGGCGCTGTCAGCGGACGACATCTCGGCGGTACAACAGTTGTACGCGGCGCAGACCTCGCCGCCCAGTTCAATAGCGCCATCTTCACCTGCACCCGTGGTTCCACCGATATTAGTGGTCCAGACGCCGCCCAGTTCAACCACCGCTTCGTCCATCTCCATCAGCGGGGCCGTTTCCGGCGGTGTCGGCGCCGTCGCGGTGAGCTGGACCAGCAATCAGGGCTTTTCGGGCGTCGCGCAAGGTTCGCCCAATTGGATCATTGCGGCCATTCCATTGAACGCGGGCAGCAACGTTATTACGATCACCGCCCAGGATACGGCCGGGAACCAGGCGTCGCAAAGTTTCACCGTGACGCTCCAGCAGACCACCGCTCCGCCTCCCATCACGCCGGCGCCACCCAGCGGACCGCCCGGCACGCCCGATACCTCGCCGCCCTCGCTAACCATCCTCTCGCCCTCAAACGACACCTTCGCTACCACGGCCGGCTCCATCGTGATCAGTGGCACGGCCAGCGACAACGTGGGCGTCACTCAGGTTACCTGGTCGAGCTCCGTGGGCACATCCGGAACTGCCACGGGAACCACCAGCTGGAGCACTCCGCCCATTCCACTCTACGTTGGCACAATCACCATCGTGATCCGCGCGTATGACGCAGCCGGGAACAACAGCTGGAGATCGGTGGTGGTTACCGAGCAGTAGGGCCAGGGCTCGATATCAATTCCGACAATCGGGATCCAGGCATCAGGATGGTCTCATCCCGCTCCGGCCCGGTGGAGATGCAGCCCACTTCGACGCCGGTACGTTCGCTCAGGAAACGCAGGTAATCCACCGCGCGCGGCGGAAGATCCTGGTGGCGCGTGAGGCCGCGGGTGATGGACTTCCATCCGGGAAGCTTCTCGTAGACCGGCTCGACAGCTTCCAAAGCATGAAATGTCGCAGGCATGCTCTGGACTCCCCGATACCCGGTGCAGACCTGGATCTCGTCAAACTGATCCAGCACATCCAGCTTGGTGATTACCAGACTGCTGAATCCGTTAATCATCGCGGTGTAGCGCAGGAGCGGCACGTCGAACCATCCACAGCGCCGCGGCCGTCCGGTGACGGCGCCAAACTCGTTGCCCGCCTTCCGGATGCGCTCGCCTTCCTCGCCTTCAAGTTCGGTGGGGAAAGGTCCGCTGCCCACGCGCGTGGTGTAGGCTTTCGAAACCCCGATCACGCCATGGATAGCGGTTGGCGGCACGCCCGCTCCAGTGCAAGCGCCGCCGGCCGTCGCGCTGGACGAAGTGACGAACGGATAGGTGCCGTGATCCACGTCCAGCATGGTCCCCTGCGCGCCTTCGAACAGCACGCGCTTTCCGGCGCGAATCGCGTCGTTCAGAAGCTGCGCCGTATCGCAGACCATGGGACGGATACGCGCCGCCAACACCAGATACTCGTCGCGGATTTTCTCGTAGTCGATGGTCTCCTCGATCCCGAAGGTCTGGGCCAGGAGCTGCTTATCTTCGGCCAGTGCGGAATAGAGCGCGCAGAAACTGTCGGGTTCATAGAGATCCGCGATCCGAATCCCCCGCCGGCCGGTTTTGTCCTCGTAACAGGGACCGATGCCGCGAGACGTGGTTCCGATGGGGATCCGGTCCTGCCGGCCCTCTGACATCTTTTCGACGATGCGGTGAAAGGGGAAAATCACGTGGGCCCGGTTGCTGATGGCAAGCTGGCGCTCGACATCAATCCCGGCCCGCTCCAGAATCGCCATTTCGTCCAGCAAGGCCGCCGGATCGATCACCACGCCGTTTCCAATGACGGCCCGAATACCGCCGCGCAGAATACCGCTGGGAATCAGCTTCAGGACGAACTTCCTGTCGCCGATAAAAACCGTGTGCCCGGCGTTGTGGCCGCCTTGATAGCGCGCCACAATGGAAAAGTTCTCGGAAAAGAGATCCACTACTTTCCCTTTTCCCTCGTCACCCCACTGCGCCCCTAATACGACTATGTTTCCCATAACGAACCCAAAACGTTCTCATTGTACCGTGTATACATGGGCTGGCGTGGATATTTTTGAGACGCGGGCAACGCTATTCCGATCAGCCATCACCGGCCCCATGCTACGCTGGCCTTTTATGCAGCTTTGTGAGATTTTCCTCGGCCTGGGTGAGCCGTCTTTCGTCGAAGTGTTGCGCAAGATCTCCATCGGCAAGCTGAAGACCTACCAGCTCTATGACCGCATGAAAACCCGGCTGCACCTTGCCAAACTCAACTCCGAGAACATCCGGAAAGCGGAGCCGCGTTTATGGGCGCGCCTGGATGAGCAGGACGAAGACTTCGCAACCGATCTCGCCCAGGCCATCCTGGTCTCTCATCTCGATATGATCAAGGCCGTTCTGGACGATATCGGAATCCCCAATGAGGACGGGTTTTTCGCCAAGGATCTGGATGCTTCCAAGTATCTGACGGACGGCTGGCAGCAGCGCACCTACGATAAATTCAAAGATACCCATCCGAAAGACGTGCTGTTGTTCTACATCAACCACCTGGATTGGGAACTGGCGAAAGCGGAGCAACTGTTCCAACCAGCGGCATGACGCTCGACGATCAGATCAAACAACTTGTTGCGTCGGCTCTGGCGCGCATCGAAGCGGCGCGAGACGTGAGCGAGCTCGAGTCCGTGCGCGTGGACGTGCTGGGCCGCAAGGGATCGCTGGCCCAGTTCAGCAAGGAGTTCGGAAAGCTGCCCGCCGAGGAGCGGCCCGGCGCGGGCAAAGCGCTCAATACGGCCAAAGAAACGCTCGAAAGCGCGTTCGAAGCCCGCAAGCATTCCTTCGACGCCGCGGCCCTCGACGCTCGATTGCGGGCCGAATGGCTGGATCTAACGTTGCCCGCGCCGGGCCCGCGCCCAGGCAGCCTGCATCCGGTGACGCTGGTTCAGCGCGAAATCGAGGATCTTTTCACTTCCCTCGGATTCGCGGTGCTGGACGGCCCGGAAGTGGAGACCGAATATCACAACTTCGATGCGTTGAACATCCCGGCCGAGCACCCGGCGCGGGACATGCAAGATACCTTCTGGCTGACGGACGGCAACCTTTTGCGCACCCATACCTCGCCGGTGCAGGTGCGCGGCATGGAGCGATTCGGTCCTCCGCTGCGCATGATCGCTCCCGGCCGCACTTTCCGCAACGAAGAAGTGGACGCCTCGCACGAGCACACTTTTTATCAGGTGGAAGGGATGATGATTGACCGCAACGTCTCGGTGGCCAACTTGATCTACTTCATGAAGACGCTGCTGAGCTCCATTTTTCGCCGCGACGTCACGGTACGGCTGCGGCCCGGATATTTTCCATTCGTCGAGCCGGGCTTCGAATTGGACGGGCAATGCCTGATCTGCGGGGGCCCAGGCTGCCCGGTTTGCAAGCAAAGCGGCTGGGTGGAGCTGCTGCCCTGCGGGCTCGTGCATCCCAATGTGCTCCGGACGAGCGGCATCGATCCGGACCAGTGGGGCGGGTTTGCGTTCGGTCTGGGGCTGACGCGCCTGGCCATGATGCGTTACGGCATCGATAATATCCGTTTGCTGCAAAGCGGCGATTTGCGCTTCCTGAATCAATTTTGAAAAGCGACCGATGAAATTTTCGTACAACTGGATCCACGAACTGGTGCCGGCGCTCGATCAGCCTCCGCGGGAATTGATGCGGCTGATCACGATGAAAACCGCGGAGTGCGAAGGCCTGGAAGAAGCGGGATCTTTGCTCGCGGACGCTTCGGCGGCGCGCGTCCTTAGCGTCGATCCGATTCCAGGCAGCCATAATCATAGGGCCGTGGTGGAGACCGCGCGCTATGGGACCAAGAAGGTGGTCTGCGGCGCGCCCAACTGCCGACCCGGAATGCTGACCGCTTATGTTCCAGCGGGCGTCAAGGTCATCGACGGCGTCGAAAGCGATGGTATGCTCGCGAGCGGGCTGGAGCTGGGTATCAACCGGGATCACAGCGGAATCGTGGAGTACACGGCCGAGACTCAGCTCGCGATCGACGCGATCATCGAAGTGGATAACAAGTCGCTCACGCACCGGCCGGATCTGTGGGGACACTACGGCATGGCGCGCGAAGTGGCTGCCATCACGCACCACCCGCTGCGTGATCCGGTGCGCACCGGTCTGCTCCCGGCGACGCCAGGGGCGATCGGCGTCGAGATTGAGGATCTGGCCCTTTGCCCGCGCTACAGCGCTCTGGTTTTCGAGAACGTCACTGTTGCGCCCTCGCCTCTGTGGCTCCAATATCGCCTGGAATCCATCGGATTGAACGCGATCAACAACATTGTGGACGTAACAAATTTCGTGATGGCCGAGCTAACGCAGCCGATGCACGCCTTCGACGCCGATAAACTGAATGGCGGCACCATCTTCGTGCGGCGCGCCAGAGCCGCCGAGCAGATCGTAGCGCTGAACGATTTGAGCTACAACTTGCAGTCTTCGAACCTGGTAATCGCCGACGCCCAAGGTCCCATCGCGATTGCCGGAGTGATCGGAGGCATCCACAGCGCGATCAGCGCCGATACCAAGCGAATCGTGCTCGAGAGCGCTTGTTTCCAGGCTTCCAGCGTCCGCAAGACGTCGGTGGCGCTGAAGCTTAGAACCGACGCGTCCATGCGATTCGAAAAATCGCAAGATCCGGTGAATACGGTGCGCGGATTGGCGCGCGCCATTGAGTTGCTGGAACAGGTCTCTCCGGGAATTCGACTGGCGGGAGGGCTGACAGATCGAAAAGCAGATCTCAAGACGCCTGCTCCGATCGAACTCAGCGTGGATTGGCTTAGCCGCAAGTTAGGCCGCGACTTGACGGCTCAAGAGGTGCGCGCGATCCTCGAATCTCTCGAATTCGGCGTGCTCGAGACTGCGCCCGGGCATTTTTCAGTCACCGTTCCGAGCTGGCGGGCTACCAAGGACATTTCGATCAAAGATGACCTGCTCGAAGAAGTGGGGCGGATGATCGGCTACGATTCAATAACGCCGCGAGCGCCACTGGCCGAAACCGTGGTGCCGCCTCAGGAGCCGTCGCGACTACTGCAGCGTCGTGTACGAAACATGGCTGCCGCGCAGGGGTTCACCGAAGTCTACAACTACTCATTCGTCACCGAAGAGATGGCGCTCGCGTTCGGATTTACGAGTGAATCGCACGTCCGAGTGGCGAACCCTATCGCTTCCGACCAAACCCTTTTGCGGCGCAACCTGCTGCCGGGCATACTCAAGAATGTCCTCGAAAACAGCCGCTGGCTGGGCGCTTTCCGATTGTTTGAAATCGGCCGCGAAATACATCCGCGGCCGGAAGGGCTTCCCCATGAGATTCCGCACTCCGCGGCGGCGATGTACCAGCGCGACGGTGATGGCAGCGCGCTGCTGTTCGAACTCAAACGTCTAGCGGAATGCCTGCTGCATGGGTGCGCAGTCCGTCCCGAGCCCTCGCGGCCGTACGAACACCCCGAACGATCAGCCTCAGTATGGTGGCGGGGAGAGGAGATCGGCCGGCTTTTCGAGCTGCATCCATCGCTCGGCGTGGAAGGGCGGGCGTCGGTTTTGGATTTGGATCTGGCGGTGATGGAGCGCCTGGATACAGCGGAGGGCCAGTTTCAATCGTTGCGGCGTTTCCCCACTAGCGCATTCGATCTCTCCGTGCTGGCGGTCCTGCGGGAGCCGGCCGCGAATATTCAGAACCGGCTGGCAGCCGCAGCCGGCGAAGATCTGGTGGACATCGAATTCGTGCGCCAGTATAGCGGCGTTCCGCTTCCCGAAGATCGCAAGAGCATTTCGTACCGTTTGACCGTGGGCGCCCGCGAACGTACTCTTTCGTCCGATGAGGTGTCGGCGATCCGCAATCGCGTCATTGAGGCCATGCAGAAGGCCGGCTATGAACTGCGGCTTTAATGAACGTGCATCGGATCTCCGAAATGGCCGATGATCCGTTCGGCGCACAAGCGGCAGGCTTCCTCTTCATCCGGATCGCGACCCTCGGAGTGCAGTAGCTGCTGATCGCGAACGGCCATGCTTCGCCCGCAGATCCAGTCCTCGCCGTCGCGGGAGTGAATGTGATTGAAATCGGTCAACGCGGAGTCCTCGCTGGATTACCTAGCCAGAATATCAGGTCGACATATCAGGTTGTCCGGGGATCGCACGTTACCGATACCTGCTCGCCCGCGTTAAGCAAGCTAGGATTAGCACATGGCACACACCTTAGAAGAAAAGAAGAGGCTGTTGAACCGCGTCCGGCGGATCATGGGCCAAGTGGCGGCTATCGAAAAGACCCTGGATCGAGAAGGGGAGTGCGCCGAAGTTCTTCACAACATCTCCGTTTGCCGCGGCGCCATGGACGCGCTGATGGCGGAGGTGATCGAGGGGCATATCCGGTTCCATATCCTGCCCGCGAAAGGGCGAGCCACCGGCGAGCAGACGCGCGCGGCGGACGATCTGGTCACTGCGCTGCGCACCTACCTCAAATGACTCGGGGAAATAGCTACTTGCCGGTTCGCTGGCCGAGCAGCCAAGCCTGACAGTCGCGGCCGCCGTTGCGGGACTTGTAGGCGTAGGAACCATCTTTGTTCATGCGGCGCGCGTTCGCCTGATCGAGGAGATGGGCGTGCAGTTCGTCCCTGAGGCGCTGCACCAGCTGGGGCTTTTCCACGGGGAATAGAACTTCGACGCGGCGATTGAGATTGCGGGGCATCAGATCCGCGCTGCCGAGATAGCACTCTTCGCGGTTATTGTTGCCGAAGTAGTAAATCCGGCTGTGCTCGAGGAAACGTCCGACGATGCTGCTCACTCGAATGTTATCGCTGACACCCGCAAGCCCGGGCCTGAGGCAGCACGCGCCGCGTACCAGCAAATCCACAGGCACGCCGGCCTGCGACGCTTGATACAGAAGCCGGATGATCGGGCCGTCCTCAAGCGCATTCGTCTTAAAGACCAGACGGCTCCGGCCGCCATTGCGCTGCACTTCGATTTCGCGCTCGATGAGCTCCTCCAGACGCTGCCGAAGATTAATGGGCGCGACCAGCAGCTTTCGAAAAGACTGCTTGTGCGAATAACCGGTGAGGTAGTTGAACAAGTCTGTCGCGTCCGCGCCAATCTGTTCGTCGCTGGTCAAAAATCCCACGTCGGTGTAGAGACGCGCGGTGACGGGGTTATAGTTGCCGGTGGCCAAATGGCAATACCGGCGGATCAATTCGCCTTCCCGCCGAACCACCAGCGCCACTTTGGAGTGCACCTTCAGCCCAAGCAACCCGTACACGACATGGACGCCTTCGCGTTCGAGCGCTCTGGCCCACTCGATGTTACTCTCTTCGTCAAAGCGCGCTTTCAATTCCACCAGCACGGCCACCTGCTTGCCGTTCTCCACGGCTTCGAGCAAGGCTTCCACGATGGGAGAGTTGCGTCCGAGCCGGTATAACGTCATCTTGATGGCCAGAACATCCGGGTCCCGGGCGGCCTTGCGCAGGAACTCGATTACGGGCTGAAACGAATCGTACGGATGGTGCAGAAGCTGATCTTCCTGACGGATCAGCGCGAATAGATCTTCCTCTTTCTTGGAGCCGAAACCGGGCGGCGTGGCGGGCAAGAAGGGTTTGTCCTTGAGATCGGGACGGTCCAGGCTCAGCAGAACGCGCATACGGCCCAGATCCAGTGGCCCATCCACGCGATAGATGCCGGACGGCCCTATCTCGAGGTTGTTGGCCAGAGTCTGCACGATTGCAGCCGGCATATTCGCGTCCACCTGAAGCCTCACTGCGTCGCGGAACCTGCGCTGCCACACCGCCTCCTCGATGGTCTCGAGCAGATCGTCGGTTTCGAGTTCCTTGATTGCCACCTCGGCATCGCGCGTGACATGGAACGCGCCGGACTGCAGAATATCGAGACCGGGAAAAAGGTGATGCAGGTTCGCGATTACGAGCTGCTCGATCGGCACCAGACCGAGCGACCCGGTGTTGTGTCTTAGATTCACCTTGAGGAACCCGGGAAGCGAGTCCGGAATCTTGACGCGGGCAAAGTGCTCCGGTCCGCCGGGATCGCGCACCACCACCGCGATGTTCAAACTGAGGTTCGAAATATGCGGGAAGGGCCGCCCTGGATCCAACGCAAGCGGCGTCAGCACGGGGAAGACTTTGTCGAGGAAGACTGTGTCCAGCTGCTCCCGCGTTTCCGCGTCAAGCGCGGCCAGATCCAGTAAACGAATGTTAGCCGCGGCCAGGGCCGGGATCAACCTTTCACGAAGGAACTCGTACGCCTCCGCCATCAACTGGTCGACTTCCGCGCGAATCAGCTCCAAGGTTTCAGCGGGACCCCGTCCATCCAGCCCCGGTTCCTGAACCCTGTTTTCAATCTGCTGCAGCAAGCCCGCTACCCGCACCATGAAGAATTCGTCGATATTGGAACCGAAGATGGAGAGAAACTTCGCCCGCTCCAGCAGCGGGTTGCGGGGATCGCGAGCTTCCTCGAGCACACGCCGCTGAAACTGCAAGTGGCTTAGTTCGCGATTCAGAAAAAGCGAAGGATCGTGCAGATCCTGGAAGTCCGGTTCTCGAAGCGGAACCCTAGCAGGTTCGGCGCACATACATGATTCATTCTAGCTTGCCGACACGGGCTTGATCCGGGCTCATGTTTCTTGTTAGATTGAACACTTCCGCCGGAGTTCCCCCGCACGGCGCTAAGCTGATCCAGCAAGCGAGAGAAGCAAGTGAAGCGAGAACTCCGGTGAACTTCGAAATCGAAATCAAGCTGCGCCTTCCCGACAAGCTGACGAAGATCCACACGGCGCTCCGCGAGACCGGCTTTCGCGTCGCTAAGGCACGCATATTGGAATCCAATATCCTGTTCGACAATTCCAAACGCGCCCTTCGCAAGCATGGCAAACTGATTCGCCTGCGCCGTGTGGGTGCGCATCGGCTGCTGACTTACAAGGGGCCGGCCGAGCAGAGCCGTTATAAAAAGCGCCGCGAAATCGAAATCGATTTCCGCGACGGAGTGGAGCTGGACGAGATCTTGTTGCACCTGGGGTATCGTCCGGTGTTCCGTTACGAAAAATATCGGACCGAATACGCCCGGCCGCGCGTGGAAGGCAAAGTTCTGCTGGATGAAACGCCGATCGGAAATTTCCTCGAAATCGAAGGCAGCCCGCGCTGGATAGACCGCACCGCCCGCGTGCTCGGATTTTCGGAAGCGGATTACATCACGCGCAGCTATGGCTTCCTGTATCTGGCGTACTGCCGCGAACGGCGCCTGCGTCCCAAAGATATGCTGTTCGCGGACAAGAGGCTGAAACGCGCCAGGCAGGAATCTTGACTCGGCCGTCGTCTAAAATCACGCACCAAACCCGCTTCCGCGTACGCTATGCGGAAACCGATCAGATGGGCGTGGTGTACTACGCCAACTACCTGGTCTGGATGGAACTGGGGCGCGCCGAGTATTGCCGCGCCGCCGGCATCCGGTACAAAGACATGGAGGCTCGGGACGGCGTGCTTCTGGCGGTGGTGGATGCGCACTGCCGGTACCTTCGTCCGGCACGTTACGACGAGGAGATCGTGGTGGAGACATCCATTGCGCGAGCCAATCGCAGGATGATCGAATTTCACTATCGAATTAGCGAGGCGTCGTCGGCGCAAGACCTGGCCGAGGGCGAAACCAAACACATTTTCCTGAGCCCGGCGATGAAGCCTGTTAAGCTTCCAGAAAAATACTACGCGGCTTTCGGTATCGGCGCAGCTATTGCTGATTGAACTTGATCACCGATTCGCCGGTGAACTTGTGATAATTGCGGAACTCGATCACATTGCGGTCGCACGCGTTTGAGCCGCGGTCGCAACTCAACACTTCCGCGCGAACCGGCAGCAGGTACTTGTCCGGTGTGCCGAGTGTAATGTAGTCGTAATCCACCGCTGTTTCCACTGAGATTCTGGGAAACTCTTCGGGAATCTCTTTGGCCTGCATCTCGATGCGCAAGGCGTGCGCGCTCTCTTTGTCCAGCCAGACCGAACCCTTATAGGCGGGCATGATGTACTGGCCGGGCACCTGGATCTTCCACGACGACCGCATGCGTTCCACCGAATAGTCATATACCGTGGCGGGCCGGTGCGAGATGCTGTCCTCCTGCGCGTACTTGAAGTTGGCCGCGCTACCCGGCGAAAACAATTCCGCCAGGATGGTCCCGAACTCCCCCGTGGACCAGGAACCGGATTCCTCGGGCGGCTTCTTCAATTCCTTGCCATTGATCTTCAGGTTTCTGTAGCTCTCCTTGCCTTCTTCATACACCACGTCGGCCGTAAGCACGTCGATCACGTTCCAACTGGGCACGCGCGTTTCGCTGATGTAGCGGGTAGTAATTTCCTGGCAAACGTAATTCGGCAGATTTTCGAGGAAGGTGGCGGCCACCCCGCGGGCTTTCTCGATGAAGGCCTGCCTGGGATTCACGGGCGGCGGCGGTGGAGCGGCACGGACCGGCGCGGGCGCCGGCCGATCATCGTCATTAGTGCGATTGCTGGCCAATCGATCCGGTATGCCGCGCTTCAGCCGGGGAGCGTCGCTGTCGTCGTCTCCCGGGCGCACCAGAATGGTCGGCGGAGGTCCGGTTCGTTCCTCCGGCTGGACCTGATCGTTGGTCTCGATCTTGCGGGCCATCGCAGGATTCGATTTGATGCTGACCGCCTGAAAAGTGCCGTCTTTGTCCTGCGTCGCTTCGACATCCACTCCATCCCCGGGCTGCATCTGGCTCGGCTTGGTGGTGCCGTCGGGAATCTGGAAGGTCAGGATGCGCGTATCCGAGGCTTCCACATCGATGGATTTTTCATCGACTTTCCGGATCACTCCGCTGTAGGTTTGAGAAGCCGGCTTAGAGTCGTCCGAACTCCTTCTGGAACGCCCGGAGGTGGGGTTCGTGCTCCCCCGCCCCTGCGGTGATTGTCCGGGATATTGGCCCGGCGGATACTGACCTGGGTACTGGCCCGGAGGTAATTGGCCCGGATATGGAGTGGTCGGATATTGTCCAGGGATCTGGGCCGCGAGAGTCAGGCCTGAGATAAGCAAGAGAGCCGTGAATTTCAATCCCTGGGTTAGACGAAGCGGGGCGAGAGTCAGGTACATACGAGCGCTCCTTTCCACACCCTACCACACAGAATCTTAGCCCTGTACGCGCTTTTCCTTGCCGGCCCAGAAGTGCTCGCGCAGGATTAGCTTCCGAATCTTCCCAGTCCCCGTCTTCGGCAAAGGCTCGTCATGGAAATCGATGATTCGGGGCATTTTATAGCGCCCCAGCCGGGCTCCGAGAAATTCCAGCAATTCGTCTGAAGACAACTTCGATCCGGGCTTGCGCACCACTACCGCCACCGGCACCTCGCCCCACTTTTCATCGGGCGCAGCCACAACCGCACATTCGAACACATCCGGATGCGCAAAAATGGCTTTTTCCACTTCGAGCGATGAGATGTTCTCGCCGCCGCTGATGATGATTTCCTTCTTGCGATCCACAATGTGGGTGAAGCCGTCTTCGTCCCAGATGGCCATGTCGCCGGTGTGGAACCAGGGACCCGTCATAACGGAAGCCGTGATATCCGGCTCACGAAAATAGCCTTCCATAATGTGATCGCCGGCCGCCACCACTTCTCCGATGGTCTCGAAGTCCCGCGGAACGTCGTTCATATTCGGATCGACCACCCTCAACTGAATCCCCGGAACGGGCCATCCCGCCATGGCGCGGCGTCGATAGCGCTCCGCGTCGGATTTGTACTCCAAGCCCGGCTTGTTCCGGGACGAGGTGAGCAGCGGCGAGGTCTCGGTGAGCCCGTAACCGCTGTAAACATCGCAATGGAATGCCTTTTCCATGCGTTCGATCAATTCCGGCGAGGAGGCTGCGCCGCCCAACGTGATGTTGCGCATGCTCGAAACATCGAACTTGGCGAGATCGGGAGCATTGAGCAGCGCGTTGGCCATAGTAGGGACCAGGCTCATGTCGGTGGCATGATGCTCCTGGATCAAGCGGAAAACGCCGGTGGGTTCGAAGCGGCGGACCATGATCTGCTTGACGCCCAGCAGGGTGGAAGCCTGGGGACGGCCCCATCCGTTGGCGTGAAACAGCGGGATGGTGTGGAGATCCACCAAAGTCTCGACGTCTTTGAACAGGCTGGCCACCGCGATCCCGTGCGTATAGAGCGTGCGGTGTCCAAGCATGACGCCCTTGGGCGTGCCGGTGCTGCCGCTGGTATAAAACAGCTCGGCCACGGCGCTTTCATCAAAGCTGAAAATGTCGGCGCGCTCGGGATGGCCTTTGTCCAGGAGCTCTTCGTAGGTCAGATCCGCGATCGGGATTTTGTCGTTCAGGGTTACGCAGCGCCTGAGCTCGGGGCAGAGCGGCTTCAAATGTTCGACCAGCGGTGCGAAGTCGTTTTCAAACAGCAACATCCGCGCGCCGGAGTGGTTCAGAATATTGGTCAGCTCGAAGGGCGACAGGCGCACGTTCAAGGGCATCACGATGGCGCGCGCCTGGACGACACCGTAATATCCCTCCAAAAGCTGGTGATTATTGAAGCTAAGATACGCGACGCGATCGCCGGGCTGGATTCCCTCCTTGGCGAGCGCGGTGGCGAGGCGCTCGCAGCGCTCTCCGAACTGGGCATAGGTATACTCGCGCGGGCCGCACACCACGCCGATCTTTTTTCCGAATAGGTCAACCGCCCGATGCAAGAAGCGGATCGGGGTTAAAGGAACGAACATGGTCGCATTGTACACTTACGGGGGCGCGGAACGAAAAAGCGGGGTTGGGATGCGTGGCGTCCGGATCGGCGCGGATAGTCAGCGTTCGCTTGGGCGCGGGCCCGTGAGTATGGTCTGCATGATTAACGCATTCCCCTCATGACAGGCGAATTCGTATAACTGCTCTTCGCGCCGCTTCAGCCTGATCATGGCGGTCCATGGTTTGGTCCAGGTGTTGGGATCGTCGAAGGTCATCTCATACCGGATCTCATCCGGAGCAATCCGGGTGAAGCGTTCAATCAGGTGAAAGTTTTCCGATACTCCCAGGGAATTTAGTTCACCGTTGAAATTGGTGGTGTCCACGATCAAAGTGTCGTTTTCCCAGCGCCCGCGCGAATCGCCCGTCCAACTGCGCACAGAATCCGGGAGGTGCGGACGCCCATCCAGGGGAATGATGCGGGTCTCGTGGATGTTTTCGGAAAAGAAAAGCATGTGATCCCGGGTTTGGACAATCTGATAGTAACCATGCAGCCCCGCGCTATAAACGCCGTTCACGCGAGGAACACCGAAGGTGATGCAGCGATCCCCGGGCGCCACTTCCTTCGGCCCGGAAGGATTGCCCCTGCCCGACCGGGCGACGCCATAAGCAGCGCGGCGGCGTCTTCCGGCTTCGGTATAGGCGGGCATCCTTCCATCCGGCGGGTCGATAATGAGCGAAGTCCGGTTATCTATCACCAGCTCCAGCACACGCTCGGCGCTGTCGGTGGCGCCGCCGCTCTTAAACTGCTGGATATTCCGAAAAGCAGACAGAAAGAACTCATCCGGCCCGGCGGCGTCGCTTTGGCCGTTTTCAAAGATCTTCTTCGCGCGCCGGTTCAATTCGGCTACTTCTTCGTCAGTGAGCAGCGCGCGGCCTTCCAGCTCCTTCGGCCGCTCGAAAGGCGTGGCGCTGTTGTTGAGCCAGATGCCTTGGAGGTCGGGATGGCCGTCTGGCGTGCGCGGGATAGCCTTTGCCGCCTCGGGTTGGTGAACGGCGGCGACCTGGCCGTGAACCGTAAACATAAGCGCGGCTGCGAGGAACGGAGCAATACACGCTGGCCTCGAGAGCATTGGCGACCTCCTGCTTGGTAAGAGTTTATCGCACGGCGGGTGCGCGGGCGATCGGTCCGCGTTCCGAGTTGCTAAGATAGACTTCCCTTTGCGCCTGGGTCTGCACACTTCGATCGCCAAGTCGCTGGAGAACGCCGCGCTGAAGGCCGCCGAGGTAGGCGCGAATACCTTCCAGATTTTTTCGGCAAGCCCGCGCATGTGGCGCGCCACGCCGCCGGCGGCGAGCGAAGTGAAATTGCTCGATCGGGCTCGGGAGCGCCACGATCTTTACCCGCTGGTGATCCACGATAATTACTTGATCAACCTGGCTTCGCAGAGCGAGACGTTGCGGCAGCGGTCCGTGACGGCTTTCCGAGGAGAAATCGAACGGGCGCTGTTAATTGGAGCCGAGTACCTGGTGGCTCACCCGGGAAACGCGAAAGGGCATTCGGTGGAAGCCGGGATCTACGCGGTGATCCGGTCGCTCGCGGAAGCCGCGCAGGGGCTGGACACCACGGCGCTCACGGTGCTGCTCGAGAATACGGCCGGCGCGGGCGAGGCGCTGGGTAGCCGTCTCGAGGAGCTCGGAATCATGCGGCAATTCGCAGCCGAGCTCACGGATCTCAAAATCGGCTACTGTATCGACACCTGCCATTGTCTTGCATCCGGATACGATGTTTCCACCGCTGCGGGCGTGCGGAAGACGGTGGCTGAAATCGATCGAATTCTGGGCATCGAGAACGTGCGCGTGATCCACGCCAATGATTCCAAAACCCCGCTTGGATCGCACACTGACCGGCATGAACAGATCGGACACGGCTATATTGGAGAAGAAGGGTTTCGCGGTCTCCTCAACCATCCGAAGCTGCGCGACAAGGCCTTCATCCTCGAAGTTCCGTTTGAGGAAGAAGGCGATGAGTTGAGGAATATCGAAACGCTCAAGAAGCTATGCCGGAAAAGCAGTACGACCATAACCAGATCGAATTGAAGTGGGCCGAGCGGTGGCAGAACTCCACTTTGTTTCAGGCCGAAGAGAATTCGTCCAAGCCTAAATTCTACGTGCTCGAGATGCTGCCCTATCCGAGCGGCACGCTGCACATCGGGCACATTCGCAACTACACCATCGGCGATGCGCTGGCGCGCTACAAACGGATGCGCGGATTCAACGTGCTGCATCCCATGGGATGGGACGCTTTCGGGCTGCCGGCCGAAAACGCCGCGATCGCGAACAAGCGCGATCCCTACGAATGGACCACATATAACATCGAGAACATGAAGCGCCAGCACCGCCGCATGGGCTTCAGCTACGATTGGTCGCGCGAAGTGACCACGTGCGATCCCGAATATTACCGCTGGAATCAGTGGTTCTTTCTGAAGATGCTGGAACGCGGGCTGGCGTATCGCAAGAACGCGCTAGTGAACTGGTGCCCGTCCTGCGGAACGGTGCTGGCGAACGAGCAGGTGGTGGATGGATGCTGCTGGCGGCATGAATCGACGCCGGTGGAGCAGCGCTCGCTGGAACAGTGGTTCCTGCGCATCACCGCCTATGCGGACGAGCTGCTGGAATCGATGAGCGAACTCGAGGGCGGATGGCCGGAGCGCGTGCTGGTGATGCAGCGCAATTGGATCGGGCGGTCTGAAGGCGCGGAGATCGATTTCAGCCTGGAGGGCAGCGGCGCGCCCATCCGCGTGTTTACCACGCGCGTGGATACCATCTTCGGCGCGACCTGCGTGATCTTGGCGCCCGAGCATCCGCTGGTTTCTCAGCTTATCGGCGCGGACGCGAAGGCGGAAGTGAAGCGCATGATCGATGCGCGGGCGGCCAAAGGGCCTGGCGATGTAGTGAAGGAAGGAATCTTCACGGGCAAAGATGTCGTCAATCCTTTCAGCGGCGAGAAGGTTCCCATCTGGATCGGAAATTTCGTGTTGATGGGTTACGGGACGGGCGCGATCATGGCGGTGCCCGCGCATGACCAGCGCGACTTCGAATTTTGCAAGCAGTACGGCATTGCGATCCGGCCGGTGATTCGCCCCGTGGACGGCGCACTGGCGGAAGCTGCCACGCTGAAAGAAGCCTTTCCCGACGATGGTGTGGTGGAGAATTCGGGCCAGTATTCGGGGCTCCCGAGCGCTGAGGCCCGGCGAGTAATGACCGCGCGGGCGGAAGCGGAGGGTTTCGGCAAAGGCGCGATTACGTTTCGCATCAAGGATTGGGGCGTCTCGCGGCAGCGCTATTGGGGCACTCCGATTCCGGTCATCTATTGCCCGAAGTGCGGCATGGTTCCGGTTCCCGAGAAGGATCTGCCAGTGATTCTTCCGCTGGGGATTCCGCTGACGGGCACGGGCCGGTCGCCGCTCGAGAATGTTCCGGAGTTCATGAACGTGGCGTGTCCTAAGTGCGGCGCGATGGGACGGCGCGAGAGCGACACCATGGACACGTTCGTCGATTCATCCTGGTATTTCTATCGCTATTGCGATCCGCACGATTCCGGCGCGCCGTTCGATTCGAAGAAAATCGCTTACTGGTTTCCGATCGATCAATATATCGGAGGCGTCGAGCATGCCATACTGCACCTGATCTATTCGCGTTTCTGGACCAAAGTGATGCGCGACCTGGGCCTGGTTACGAACCACGAGCCGATCAAGCGGATGTTCACGCAGGGCATGGTGATCAAGGACGGCGCGAAGATGTCGAAATCGCGCGGCAACGTGGTGAGCGCCGACGAAATGATCGGCCGCTTCGGCGCTGATACAGGGCGGTTGTTTGAGCTGTTCGCCGCTCCGCCCGAGAAAGAAATGGACTGGACCGATGCCGGGGCTAACGGCGCGTACAATTTTCTGGGGCGCGTTTACCGGTTCGTTACGCGCAACGTGGGCCAAGGCCTGGCAGAACCAGGCGAAGCTGATCGAAAGGTGATCCGCAGGCTGCACCAAACCCTGCAGAAAATCACCGAAGATTTCGAAAGCCGCTGGCATTTCAATACATCCATCGCCGCGTTAATGGGGTTCATGAACGATCTGGCGGACGCCGAGAAGCAAATCTCCGCGCCGGTGATGGCGGAAGTGATGGAGAAGCTGACGCTGATGCTGGAGCCGTTTGCGCCTTATCTCGCCGAAGAATTATGGGAAGAGCAAGGACGCACCGCTCCGGTGTTCCATCACGCGTGGCCGGCTTATGACCCCGCATTGGCGCGCGAAGACGAAGCCGAGGTAGTGATCCAGGTGAACGGCAAGGTGCGCGGCCGGATTTATGCGGCTTTCGGGACACCTCGCGAGGCGCTGGAGAAGAACGCCATGGGCGACGCAAAGATCCAACCGCTGTTGGATGGAAAACAGGTGCTGAAGGTAATTGTCGTTCCCGACAAACTGGTAAATATCGTAGTGAGGTAACTATCGGGGTGGCGTTGTCATAACTCCGGTCACCCGGGAGCGTGATCCAGGCAACCAAAGCTCTGGGGACACAACGCCACCCCGGGATTGGTTCCAGAATGCCCGGAATGAGCCGCAGCCGTCTATAGAGGAATTAGCATTCCAACGGGGCGCTCAATCCTGTTCGGCGGCGGTCAGGCCGAGCCGGGCCAGGTTGGCTCTGAGATCCTGCTCGCTTCCCGTGCCGACGTGATAGAGGACGATCTTGCCTTCACGATCGATTAAAACGACGGTGGGGTAAGCGGTTACGCTGTAGTTCTGATCGATCCCCGTGGCGGCTGTCAGCAGGATCGGGTAGCTCAACTTGGTTTGCAGAAGAAACTTGCCTACGGTATCGTCATCCTCACCGACGTTCATGCCCAGCAGGACTAGCCCCTTGTCGTGAAAATCCTGGTGAATTTTTTCCAGCATTGGCAGTTCTTTGCGGCAGGGTCCGCACCAGGTGGCCCAAAAATCCAGCACCACTACTTTGCCGCGCAGGTCCGCGAGGCCGTATTCGGTTCCGTCGGTCGCTTTTAGCTTGAAATCGGCGGCGGCCTTGCCGGACAGGTCGGCGGTGGCTTTCACCGGCACCATCCCCTTGAACTCCTCCACCTGTTTGGCGCCTTGGGGCGGCGTGAACTCGAAGAACGAGTCGGCTACCGGCTGATTCAATTTCAGGGCCAGCATGACGGTGCTCTGGCTCATGTGCGTGGGACTTCTGAGAGGCCCACCTTCGATGGTCGCCGTGGTGGTCTGCTTAAGCGCGAGTTTGGTCTTCTTGTCGATCCAGAGCTTCATCGCTCCGCCCGACATGCTGTACGGAACGGGCATCTTTATGTTGTCCAGCGCCGCTTCCACAACGAAGCAGTCAAATTTGTCGTCTCCCACGCTGACGGATTCTTCGCCGGTAATCTTCGCGGATAAGTAAAGGTCCTTGGTCTTGAGGCCTTCCAACATTTCGCCGATTCCGGGGTTCACGGACTTAATCAGCGCGTCGGGGCTGCTTACGGCGGGAACCTTGGTGTATTGCTTCAAAGGCCCGATATACATCCACGTATTTTCCCCATCGGAGACGATCAACGTGCTGCCTAACTGCCCATTGGACTCGATCCGCAGCTTCCCGGGGTTCGAAACAGCCACCTTCACCGGCAGCTCCATGTGGCTCTGCAACCCGCCCTTCATTTCGATGACAACCTGTTGATCGATTTCGTAGGACTGGAAGCCGCGCAGCCCGTCGGCGGAATCCTTCAACAAGGCTCGCGCGTCGGGAATGGATTGCGCCGAGGCAAGCGAAACCAGCAGAAGCACCGGAATTATTCGATGCACGCAAAGCCGCATTCGACGATTCCCCATCTCAGTTAATTATCCTATGAGGCCGTTAGGATTCGCTCGACAGCTGCCCGCGGGCGGCGGCCTGGGCCAGTTCGTCGCAGCGATTGTTGTCGGCATGCGAGGCATGGCCCTTGGTCCAAACCCAGTCCGCGTGGTGCTGGGAGGCCATTTCATCCAGGGCATGCCAGAGATCCTGATTCACCACCGGCTTCTTTCCGCTGGTGCGCCAGCCGTTCGCTTTCCAACGATGAATCCATTCCGTGATGCCGTGCTTGACGTAGTTGGAATCGGTGATGATCTCCACCTGGCAGGGTTCTTTCAACGCCCGCAGCCCTTCGACGGCGGCCTGCAGCTCCATGCGGTTGTTGGTGGTCTCCGGCTCCGAGCCAAAGATCTCGCGCTTCTTGTCGCCATGGCGCAAGATGCAGGCCCAGCCGCCCGGACCGGGATTCCCGATACACGACCCGTCCGTGATGATCTGAACCTTTTTCATCGAGCAGCCAGGTTTCATCTAGCGATCAGGCGGGAACCGCTTCAAGTTCGCGCTGGAAGAAGGCGTCCACCTGATCCAGGATTTGCTGCGCTTGGGTGGCTGTATAGATCTCGGCGCGAAGTTTCGATCCATTGCGAACGCCGTGCGTGAAGTAGGTGGCGAACTGCTTCATCTTGCCGGCGGCGTCCGGCGCATCGCGCTCGCAAAGCATCAAATAGTATTCGCGCATGATCTGGTAGCGCTGGCGCTCGTCGGGCTGTTCGTAAGTCCCGGTGGCGAGGTATTGCTGAATCTGGCGGAATATCCAGGGATTCGACGACGCAGCGCGGCCGATCATAACGGCATCGCATCCGGTTTCCCGGACCATCCGAACGGCGTCCTCAGGGGTGAGGATGTCGCCGTTGCCGATCACCGGGATACGGCTCACCGAGGCTTTCAGTTCCGTGATGCGCTTCCAATCGGCTTTTCCGCTGTAGCCCTGCTCGCGCGTGCGAGGATGCAAGGCTACGGCTTGCAGGCCGTGATCCTCGGCCAGCCTGGCCATGTCGACCGCGACCAGTTCCCGGTCGTTCCAGCCGGCGCGAAATTTCATGGTCAATGGGATCGAGATCGCCGCGCGACATTTCCGCAAAATCTCGGCCACCAGCGGCAGATCCCGCAGCAATCCCGAGCCGCCGTTGCACTTCACCACTTTGTTCACCGGACATCCGAAATTGATATCCACGATGTCGAAGCCGAATTGCTCGCAGGCCATGGCTGCGTCGGCCATCACTTGCGGATCGGATCCGAACAATTGCGCGGAGATAGGGTGCTCTTCCGGCTCGAAGTACAGATAACGGAAGGTGCGGGTGGGCTTCTTCGCTTTGAACGCGTGGACCACGCCGTGCGAGCTGGTGAACTCGGTCATGATGAGCCCGCATCCGCCCTGGTTCCGAATGAGCCTGCGGAAGACCGTGTCCGTGACCCCGGCCATGGGCGCCAGCACGGTGGCGGGCATCACGCTCACCGGACCGATCCGTAAGTCATTTGGAAACGGCATCCTTGAACCATTTTAACGGGTGAGTTACGAAACGTAAACGCGCCGGTGTACGTTCTAGGATTTGAGGGGCTTTAGCGTGAATTGGAAGCTTGTAACGGCATTCGTAAGCGGGGCATTGATCGCTTCCGGGATTGTGTACCTGGCGGTGAAGCCGGAGCCAGTGGCAAGACCAACTGTGGCGGTGGTGGAACTGCCCGCGCCGTCCACGTCTGCTCCCGTCGCGACGCCAACTCCTCGACTGCTAGCGCCTCCCGAGCCTGCGCTGCGCCGCCCTACACCGGCCTATCGAGCTCCGATGCCGGCAAATCGGCCGCGCATCCGCGAGAAACCATCGCCTATGCCCCCTCCCGTGGTGCAGGCGCGCCACTTGTCGCCGCCGCCGCTGGAGCCGGTTGTGAGCCAACCGCTGCCGGCGCCTGAAACCCAAACGGCGGTGGAGCTTCCACCGCCAGCGCCCGCACCGCCGCCTGTTGCACCGGCTACAGTAGCCGGACCTGGGGGTCCGGCGCGGACGAGGGCGTCCGCCCCACTATCGGCGCTGGTGGTCCGGACGCCGCACAGCGTGACTCTCGCGGCCGGCACTTCGCTGGTGGTTCGGATCGGCGAGACAATTTCGTCAGCGCGGAGCAGGGTGGGAGATAGCTTTCTCGCGACCTTGGAGCAGCAACTGGTAATCGACGGGTTCATCATCGCCGAACGGGGCGCGCGGATCGAGGGACGAGTGGCGGACGTCGCGCAGTCGCGCCTGAGCATTGAACTGGTGCAGCTTGAGACCGCCGATCGCCAGCGTATTCGCATCCAGACGGCCGCGTATGAGAAAGACGGCTCAAGTTCGACCGGCAACGCCGTCGCGAGAGTGGGCGCGGTTTTGCTTGGACGCCGCAAATCGGCGGATATTCCGGTCGAAACGCGCTTGAGCTTCCGCGTCGAAGAGCCGGTATTCATAACGGAAAAGCTGGATTAGAAGTACAATTCGGGCGTGGGCGCGAACCTGGATCCAACTCGGCGATTTTCTTCGCGCGTCGAAGATTACGTCCGCTATCGGCCATCCTATCCGGCCGAGATCATGGCGCTCCTCGGCCGGGAGTGCGGCCTTCGCGCAGGTTCCGTGGTTGCCGACATCGGCAGTGGCACCGGCTTACTCGCGAAATTGTTCCTGGACTTCGGCTGTCGGGTGATCGGCGTCGAACCCAACGCGGACATGCGCGCGGCTGGAGATCGGTTCTTAAGCAGCGCCTATGACAAATTCAGCAGCGTGGACGGCCGGGCGGAGCGAACCGGGTTGGAAGACGCGAGCGTCGATATGATCGCCGCAGGCCAGGCTTTCCACTGGTTCGACGCGATCGCGGCCCGCCGGGAATTCCTTCGGATTATTCGCCCGCCGGGCTGGGTGGTGTTGATCTGGAACGAGCGCGAGGTGCCCGAGCACGGATTCCTAAAAGGTTACGAAGACCTGCTCAATCACTATGCGACGGAATACAGCCGCGTGGATCACCGGCGTGTAGACCGCGAGCGGATCGCTGAGTTTTATGGCCACGGCCAATGGAAGCTGGCGACGTTCTCGAACGTCCAGGAATTCGATTTCACCGGCGTCCGCGGACGGCTGGAGTCATCGTCCTACACGCCTCGCAGAGACAGCCCCGCGTATCAGCCGATGATTGCGGAATTGGAGCAGCTCTTCGCGGCTCATCAAGTAAACGGCGTAGTGCCGTTCATCTATCAGACCAAGGTTTATTACGGCTGCCTGTAAGCTTCACCGGTTCCGATATCCCATGTCCTGCTTGACGGCTTCCATCCAGTTGTACACGATGGGACAATAAGCCGCGCGATCCACCAGGACCCACATGCGGCTGGCGATGGAGCCTTCTCCGCGGATCAAATGCGGAAAATTCGCGCAGTTCCTGGGGCGTGCCTCGTAAACGGTGCACAGATTCCCGCCGAGGAAAACGCAGCCCGCGTCAGTACGTTTTAGGATCAGTTCGCCTTCTGTGTTGCGATCGGCATAGTCGCGATGAAATTCCTTGAGCGTGACACCCAGAAACTTGGTCAGATTTTCGACGTCGCGATCCGTGATCCCGACTTCCGGCACGCGGCAGCAATTGGCGCATTGGGTGCAATCGATTTGCGCTTCGATCTCTTCGGCCAGCCGCCGCAGCCTGCGATCCGAATGGTCATGCCGCTTCATATAAGCGCGGAAGCGGCGATTTTCGTCTTTCTTCTGATCCCCCAGGCGGCGGATCTGGACCAAATCGGTGAGCATACTTTTACAATAGAGTATGCCTTCGGTTCCCGACGAATTCTATCGCATCCAGAAATTGCCGCCGTACGTGTTTGCCGTCATCAACGAGATGAAGGCCAAGGCGCGGGCGGCGGACCTGGACGTCGTGGATCTAGGGATGGGCAATCCGGATGGAGCCACGCCCGAGCCGGTGGTGAGGAAGCTGATCGAAGCGGCTCGCAATCCGCGCAATCATCGGTATTCGATGTCACGCGGGATCCCGCGGCTGCGGGCCGAGATCGTCAAGCATTACCGCGCTAATTATGGCGTCGAGCTGGATTCTGAAACCGAAGCGATCGTGACGGTGGGCGCCAAGGACGCGCTGGCGCATCTGCTGTTCGCCGTGATTGGCCCGGGCGACGCGGTGGTTTCCCCGAATCCCGCCTACCCGATTCACCAGTACGGCGTGATCATGGCGGAGGGCCACGCCTGCATGCTTCCCATGCCCGATCCCGCGACGTTCCTGAACGGGCTGGAGCATCTGTACAAAACGTCGTCGCGGCAGCCCAAGATGATCCTGATTTCGTTTCCGCACAACCCGACTACGCAGTGCGTGGATCTGCAGTTTTTCAAGGATATCGTCGGCCTGGCTCAGCGCCACGGGACCATGATCGTCCACGATTTCGCCTACGCCGATATCTGTTTCGACGGTTACCGCGCTCCCAGCATTCTCGAAGTGGATGGAGCCAAAGAAGTCGCGGTGGAGATTTATTCGATGTCGAAGGGCTTCAACATGGCTGGCTGGCGGGTGGGGTTCTGTCTTGGAAACCGGAAGCTGATCGGGGCCCTGGCGCGGATCAAGAGCTATCTGGATTACGGGATTTTTCAGCCGATCCAGATCGCGTCGATTATTGCGCTACGCGAGTGCGCTAAGGAATCGAAGAAAATCTGCGGGACTTATCAGAAGCGGCGCGATACGTTGCTGAAAGGGCTGGAGCGCGCCGGATGGCCGGTGCAGCGTCCCCGCGGATCGATGTTCGTATGGGCGCCGATTCCCGAGCAGTACCGCAAGCTCGGCTCGCTCGAGTTCTCGAAGCTGCTTATGGAAAAGGCGCTGGTTGCGGTGTCTCCGGGCATCGGATTCGGGCCTTTAGGTGAAGGTTACGTGCGATTCGCGTTGGTGGAGAACGATCATCGCATCCGGCAGGCGACGAAATCGATCCAGCAGTTTCTGAAGAAGTGACGCTACAGGTTCTTCGCGGCGGCGGCGTGAATATCGTAGGAGCGCTGGTCAAACAGCACGATCAGTGCTTCGTCGATTCCTGATTCGGGCTTCCGCAAGTGCAGCGCCAGAACGTCGAGAGCAATACCGGCTGCGTCCTCAATGGGATATCCGTAAATACCAGTGCTGATGGCCGGGAAGCTGATGCGGCGGACACCGCGAGCTTCGGCCAAAGCGAGACAGGTGCGATAGCAACAGGCGAGATGCTCGGGCTCTCCGTGCAGGCCATCCCGGTAAATGGGACCCACAGCATGGAATATGAACCGCGCCGGGAGGG
Organism: Terriglobia bacterium; assembly: GCA_963786745.1. Lineage (GTDB taxonomy): Bacteria > Acidobacteriota > Terriglobia > Bryobacterales > Bryobacteraceae > Palsa-89. The sequence continues at coordinate 316,767 of CAWBAE010000004.1, forward strand.
CGCCCGCAGCGGTGACAACCGCGCTTCCGGTTGGACATCCGCCCTGTGATGTGCGAATTTCATCGAGCTCCAGCATGATCGATGGGCCGCCCGCCCGATGGATCGCGCCGTCCACGCCGCCGCCTCCGCGCAGGCCGGAGTTAGCGGCATTTACGATCGCATCCACGGGGATCCGAGTAATGTCGTCGGTTATCAAACGGAGCTTCTTGTCGCGGCCGAACTCGATCTCCACGCTCGTATCGTATCAGGCGGGTCAGTCAGGCCGGTATAGTAAAAGGTTGGAACGCTCCACGGCATTGGTGCTCTTTGATATTGACGGCACGCTGCTTCGCCGGGCCGGCGAACACCACCGTCAGGCGCTGGTAGAAGCGATTCGTCGCACCACCGGCGCGGAAACAACCACCCAAGACGTGCCCGTGGCTGGGATGCTGGATCGCGACATTCTTACCGTGATGATGACCCGCGCGGGAATGAAGCCTGGCCAGATTCGCCGAGCCATGCCGGAGGTAGTGGAGCGCGCGCAGTCCATCTATGTCGCCAGCGCACCGGTTCTAGCCCGAAAAGTTTGCCCGGGCGTGCGGCGCTTGCTCGGAATCCTGGCCCGCCGAGGGGCGGTGATGGGACTGGTGACCGGAAATCTTACGCGCATCGGCTGGCGAAAAATGGAGCGCGCCGGCCTACGTCCGTATTTCCGCTTCGGCGCGTTCGCGGAATTGGCGAAGGACCGGGCGGGCCTGGTGCGCGTGGCGATAAGGCAGGCCCGCCGGGAAGGCTGGATCGCGCCGGGAAGCAACATTTCGCTGATCGGCGATCATCCGAACGATGTGCGCGCCGCGCAGTCCAACGGAATTCGGTCTGTCGCGGTGGCCACGGGTTTGGCGAGCATCGAAGAATTGCGATCGCACCGGCCGGATTTGGCGCTCTCGGACTTGCGGTCGCTGGCGCTGGAGATTCTGCTTTGAAGCCAGCGCAGTCATTCGCGGTGAAACGCGCCGAGGTGGAGTTTCATAACTTCGCGACGCTGGGCGAGCCCGAGCGCGCCATCGCGCATTACGCCGAAGAGAATGTCAGACGCGCGGCGGTGATCCGCAATCACTTGGATTTCATCAGGGAGATGACGCCGTTCCTCGAAATCGGGGCCAGCGCGGGGCACAGCAGCTACATGCTGGCGAACGAATTCGGCGCGGACGGCTTCGCGCTGGACCTTTCTGCCAACTCCCTGCGGCATGGCATGGCCCTGCAGGATCACTGGCGCCTGGATCGCGCGCCGATTCGCATCGCCGGGGACGCGTTGAACCTTCCGTTCGCCGACGGATCCCTGCGGCTGGTGCTGGCGTTTCAAATGCTCAGCCAGTTCCTGGACATCGAGAGCGTGTTTGTGGAAGTGCAGCGCGTGCTGGCGCCGGGCGGCGTGTTCCTGTTCGCCGAAGAGTCGCTCAAACGGCTGCTCACCTTACGCCTGTACCGCTGCGCCTACTACGACACCATGAAGCCTTGGGAGCGCAAGTTGTACGATTGGGGATTGCTCGGATATCTGGTTCGAGACGTCATCGGCGCGGATCAGGAAGAAAGTTTCGGCATCCGCCAAAACCACAGCATGCGCGCGATGGATTGGCACAATCTGGTGTATCGGCATTTTGCTGACGCCGAATACGAAATTTTCGTGCCGGAGCGCGGCTGGGGCGAGCGGATGGTGAAACGCGCGGCGGGTGCGGATTCGAATCGCTCGGCATGGCGGGCGGCTCGGCTCCTGGGAGGCACATTGGCGGCCGTGTGCCGAAAGAGGGGAGCGATCTCTCCGGTTCCCTTCGAGGCGGCGCGGTTTGAGAGGCAACTGCGCTGCCCGGATTGTCGCCAGCCGCTTGATCGCGATACCACTGACACGCTCGGATGCGTGAGCTGCCACTACGAAGCCAGCAATGACGGCGGGGTTTACAACCTGCTGCCGTCCGAAGACCGGGCCGAGCTTTATCCGGGAGATCGAGCGGACGTAATCGATTTCTGTATGCCCGGGCACGTCCAGCAATTGCTGGAAGGCTGGTATGAACTCGAGGGCGTGTTCGGCAATAAGTACCGCTGGATCGGAGAACGGGCGGCGGCCCGGCTGGTGCGCGTCAAGTCAGGGCCGCAGCGCCTACGGATTCGCGGACACGCGAACGAAGGGCACGCCACGGTGCTGAGGGCCAGCGCGAACGGCCGGAACGTGGGCGAGTGGAAGCTGGAGCGCTCCGGATTGTTCATCCTGGAATCGGATTTGCCGGATAGCGACGAATACCGCATCGATATCGAAGCCGGACCCTCCTGGACCGTACCCACGGACGATCGCACGTTCACCGTCACCCTGAGCATGATCCGTCTGGTTCCGCGCGATTAGCGCCCGCCGGCGCGGAATTCGGCGATTTTGCCCCCAGGGCCGACCGCCCAGCCCGAGCCATCCGGCGCAAAGCGCAGAGCATTGTAGGCCGTGGCGTCGAATGTCGTCCAGCTTTTTCCGCCGTCGGTGGATATGTCCGAGCCGGACGTTCCGGTCGCAATCCACGCGCCGGCTTTCGGCAGAAACACCACAGCCGATCGGTAGCCGCCAGGAGGGCGTCCGCGCGGCTCCGTCCACGTCTTTCCTCCGTCGGCGGTGATGACGACGTTGCGCGAACTGTCTGCGGCTCTGGTGTAGTCGCCGCCGACGGCGACGCCTTGGAGAGGATTGGAGAATGCTAGAGAGAATATCCCAGAGCTCGATGCGTCGTTGCGTACTGGCGTCGCAGCCGCTGTCCAAGCGCGCCCCCGGTTCTTGGAGTGAAAGACACGGGCAGCGCCCGGTCCGCCGGTTGCGAACCAGCAGTCGTGCTGGCCCAGCACGATGAGGCATGTTCCGCTGGCCGCAAAGGCGCCTTCGAGGGGAAGCGCCTTCGGCCCCGGCTGCCTTTCCCAATGGGCTCCGCCGTCGCTGGTGACCAGAATCACAAACTCTCCCGACACCGGATCTCCCAGAACGATGCCGTGGCGTGCATCCCAGAATGCGAAGGCATCGAAAAATCCTTTCGGGTCGGGATTGGTATACAGCAACGTCCAATGCGCGCCTGCATCCGTGGTCTTATAAATCCGCGATTTGTCTCCGGGCCCACTGCCGAGAAGAAAAGCTGTCCGCTGGTCGAAGGCGTGCACGTCGCGAAAGTCCAAATCGCTCGCGCTCGGAACGATGCCGGCCCGCAAAGTCACGCCCCCGTCCTTGGTAGTGATGTAAGTACCACCGGAGCCGCTGGCCCAAATCACGGCACGGCTGACCGCACTGACCCCGCGCAGCGAAACCGACACCCCGCTATCATGCGGAATCCAGGTTTGCGCGGATGCGAATCCGGCCAGCAAGACGGTCAAGAGCGGCTTCATTTTTGGGTGTCCGAAGGACGGAACATTATAGCCAGAACCTGCGTATCCTGACAAAGAGGTGCTGAATGCGAACCTGCGCGCGTTGGTTGCCGTTGCTGGCCGCCATGTTCACGCTGGCCGGCTGCATCTATGTCGGCGATTGGGATACTGACGCATATAGAGCGGACTTTCACTCCACCTATCCGTTGGATCCAAACGGACGAGTGACGGTGGAATCCTTTAACGGGTCCGTCGATCTGGTCGGCTGGGATCAGAACTCGGTCGAAGTCAACGGCACCAAGCATGCCAGCAGCCGGGGAGCTTTGGACGACCTCAAGATAGACGTCCGGGCCATGCCGGATTCCGTGACCATTCGCGCGAACCGTGGCTCCGACACCTTCAACCATGGAGGCGTGCGGTTCTCTATCCGCGTGCCACGGAAAGCAATGATCGAGCTGGTTTCGAGCACCAATGGCAAGATCGACGCAGAGGATTTGGAAGGCGGCGCGCGGCTGCGCACCTCGAACGGCGGGATCCGGATACTGCGGTGCAAGGGCGAGATTCAGGCGCAGACCACGAATGGAAGTATCGACGCGCAAGACCTGAGTGGGAACGTCAACTTCCATACGACCAACGGCGCGATTCGAACGGAAACCAAGGGTGGCTCCCTGGAAGCGAGCACATCCAACGGAAGCATCATCGCGCGGCTGACCAACTCCGCCTCGAATTCGTCGGTGCGGTTGAATTCCTCGAACGGGCATATCGAGCTGACGCTGGACGCCCAGACATTACCCGAGGTCCGCGCTTCCACCAGCAATTCGTCCATCCTGCTGCGCCTGCCGGGTTCAGCGAATGCGCGGGTTCGCGCCTCTACTTCATCGCATTCCTCCATTACATCCGATTTCGACGATGGCCGAGGCGACCGCGAGCGGCACCATGATGACCTTGAAGAGATCATCGGGCAGGGCGGCCCGGTTCTGGATCTAAGGACCACTAATGGCCCGATTCGGATTGTGAAGCTCTAGGGCGGTTGTAAAGGCTAGGATTCGGCCGCGCGGCGTCTTTGGATCAGCGACTCCTGCGTATTGAAAGGGCGCCGTCCGCGGCCCGGTTTGTTGTGCACATAAGCGCCGTCCGCCAGCATGCGCCTTGCTTTGGCTGTATCGCTTAGATACGCCTTCAGCAAACCATCCCGGATGCGGGCGATCATTTCAGGAGCGGAAAGCGGAAACAAAACTTCCACCCGATGATCCAGATTGCGAGGCATCAGGTCGGCGCTGCCCAGATAGATTTCTTCCTCGCCGCCATTTTGGAAATAGTAAGCGCGGCTGTGCTCGAGGAAACGGCCCACGATGCTGGTGACTTGTATGTTGTCGCTGACGCCGGGTATGCCCGGCCGGAGCGAGCAGATGCCGCGAACCAGCAATTCAATCTTGACGCCCGCCTGAGAGGCCTGATAAAGCAGCCGGATCATCTCCGGATCTACCAGCGCGTTGGTCTTGAAAATGAGGCGCCCGTTGCGGCCCTGCTGCTGATGACCGATCTCGCGCTCGATCATAGACCGGAGCCCGGCCCGCAGATTCACCGGCGCCACCAGCAGGCGGTGGTAATCATGTTTGGCTGCGTAGCCGGTCAAAAAATTGAACAGATGCGTGACATCCTCGGCCACTTCCTCGCTGGCGGTGAACATCCCGAGATCGGTGTAAAGATGCGACGTCACCGCGTTGTAGTTCCCGGTGGAAAGGTGCACATAGCGGACCATGCGATCGCCTTCGCGCCGGACCACCATGATCACTTTGCAGTGGATCTTCAAGCCGATGAGTCCGTAGACCACGTGGACGCCTTCGCGCTCGAGCGCCTTGGCCCATTCAATATTACTTTCTTCGTCGAAGCGCGCCTTCAGCTCCACCAGCACCGCGACCTGCTTTTCTTCCTCCACGGCCTCGAGCAACGCCTGGACCACGGGCGAGTTTCGGCCGACGCGATACAAGCAGCCCTTAATGGCGAGCACTCCCGAGTCGTGGGCGGCCTTCTTCAAGAAATCGATTACGGGCTGAAAAGAGTCAAACGGGTGATGCAGGAGGATATCCTGGCGGGCGATCACTGAGAAGACATCGTCGTCGGCATTCTCCGGGGCGAGCGCGGCAGGCACAACCGGAGTGAAGGGGGCGTCCTTGAGTTCCGGCCGATCCAGCGAGTAGAGCGCCGCCAGCCGCTTCAGCGAGAGCGGTCCCGCGATCCGATAGATGTCGCTCGCCTCCACTTCCAGGTTGCTGGTTAGAATTTCGAGCATCGGGGCGGGCATGTGAACGTTTACCAGGAGCCGCACCACGCTTCCGAATCGCCGCTGCCGCACGCCTTGCTCGATGCTTTCGAGCAGATCTTCCGCTTCCAACTCTTTGATGGCGATATCGGCGTCACGCGTGACGTGAAACGGATAAGCTTCGATGATCTGCATGCCGGGAAAGAGGGCATCCAGGTGCGCGGCGATCACCTGCTCCAGCCAAACCAGCTCCACGCGTTTGTCGGATCGTTTTCGCTTTACCTTCTGCAAGGGCGAGCGGTTGACGGGGACCAATTGCGGCAGCGAGTCGGGAACTTTGACGCGCGCGAAATGCTCGTTACCCTGGGCGTCTCGAATGCTGACCGCTAGATTCAGGCTCAGGTTGGAAATGTGGGGAAACGGCCGGCCGGGGTCGAAGGCGAGAGGCGTCAGCACGGGAAAAACCGTCTCGAAGAAGTACTTGGTTGCGACGCTTTGTTGAGTTCCCCGCAGCTCGGAATAGTCGAGCAAACTGATGCCGGCCTGCTCCAGCTGGCCGTGCAGAATTTCCAGGCACTTATGCGCATCCGCGGTCAGCCGTTTCACTTCGCGCCGGATGGCCACCAGTTGGGCTCTGGCCGACAGCCCGTCCGGGCCCACGTCCAGAATGCCCGCGTCCATCTGGCTGATCAGCCCAGCCACGCGAACCATGAAGAACTCATCCAGGTTGGAAGCGACAATGGATAAGAACTTCACTCGCTCGAGCAGCGGGTTGAGTTCGTTTTCCGCTTCCTCCAGCACGCGGCGCTGAAAAGCCAGCAGACTGAGTTCGCGATTGATGTAAAGACTGGGATCGGCTAGATCGATGGCTTGGGACACGGGAGACGCACTGTTCGCCTCCGGCGTCGCCACACGAGCTGCCGCTTGCTGGGTTTTCTTCGGCATGCGGGCCGAGGTTTCAGAACATGTAAAGCGGCGTGCCCGGCACCGGGGCCTTTTCTTCGCCCGGCGCACCCACCGGCTGCTCCTGCAGCTCTTCGGCGGCCGCGATCGGCCGGCAGTAGATCCCGGTATCGCCGAGGTAAACCTCGAGTTCCGACGGCCGCGGCAGCGAACCTTGAATCAGCGCTTCCGAAAGCGGATCCTCGATGTATTTCTGAAGCGCGCGCCGCAGCGGACGCGCTCCATAGCTGCGATCCACCAGGGTCTTCTCGAGAATATACTTGGCCGCGTCTTCGTTCACGCGGATCTTGATCTGCTTGGCGACCAGGTTGGTGTTGATATGTTCCACCAACAGCGTAATGATCTTTAGCAGATCCTCGTCGGTGAGCGACGTGAATAGGATCACCTCGTCCAACCGGTTCAAAAATTCGGGATTAAACGCCTTCTTCACTTCCGCCATCACCTGGTCTTCCACCTTGGGCGGAATACCACTGAGCGAGGGCGCCGAGAACCCGATCTGCGTCTTCTTATCCAGGAAGCGCGCGCCCAGGTTGGAGGTCATGATGATAATCGTATTCTTGAAGTCGACCGTGTTTCCCAACCCATCGGTCAGCTGGCCGTCTTCGAAGACCTGCAGCAGGATGTTGTACACATCCGGATGGGCCTTCTCGATTTCATCCAGAAGAATGATGGAGTAGGGAGCGCGCTTAACCCGCTCGGTCAACTGGCCACCTTCTTCGTACCCGACGTAGCCGGGAGGCGAACCGATGAGTTTCGACACCGAGTGCTTTTCCATGAACTCGGACATGTCAAAACGGATCAGCGATTTCTCGCTGCCGAAAAGAAACTCGGCGAGAGCACGCGCGACCTCGGTTTTGCCGACGCCGGTGGGACCCAGGAACAGGAACGAGCCCGACGGCCGCTTGGGTGATTTCAGGCCGGCTCTCGAACGCCGAATAGCGCGAGCCAAGGCTGAAATGGCCTTCTCCTGGCTGATGACGCGCTTGTGCAGCTCTTCTTCGATGCGAATGAGCTTCGAGACTTCTTCCTCTTTGATGGCAGTCATCGGGACGCCGGTCCAGCGCGCGACGACGTCTTCGATATCGTCCTTGGTTACCACGCCCGTCGAGGTATCGTCCAGGTTGTACTTCTCACGCAACTGGCGCAGATTCTCGCGCTCCTTGCGTTCTTCATCGGAGTAAAAACGCGCCTTCTCGAACTCATGGTTCGCGATCGCGTTTTCCATGCGATGCACGATGAACTTGATGCGCTTCTGAATGTCGGCTACTTCGCCCGGCAGCGTGGTCTGGCGCAGCTTTACGCGCGCCCCCGCCTCGTCAATCAGATCGATGGCCTTGTCGGGTAGAAAACGGTCGGGAATAAAGCGTGTGGAGGTGAGCACCGCCGATTCGATGGCTTCGTCGGTATAGGCGACTGCGTGGAACTTCTCGTAGCGTTCCTTAATGCCGAACAGAATCCGGATCGCATCGGATTCGGTGGGCGGCGGAACTTTAACGGCCTGGAAGCGGCGTTCGAGCGAACGGTCCTTTTCGATGGACTTGCGATACTCGCCGGGAGTGGTGGCGCCGATACACTGGATTTCGCCGCGCGAGAGGGCCGGCTTCAGGATATTGGCGGCGTCGAGCGAGCCTTCGGCCGATCCCGCGCCCACCAGGGTGTGCAGCTCATCGATGAAGATGATGGCATTCTGGTTCTCCATCAGCTCCTTCATGATGGTCTTGAGCCGCTCTTCAAACTGCCCGCGATATTTGGTGCCCGCAACGATGAGCGAAAGATCCAAAGCGAGAATGCGCTTGTCGGCCAAGAAGGATGGAACGTCGCCATCGGCGATGCGCTGGGCCAAACCTTCCACGATCGCGGTCTTTCCGACGCCCGGCTCACCGATTAGAACCGGATTGTTCTTGGTGCGGCGGCATAGAATTTGAACTACGCGCTCCAGTTCGTAATCGCGTCCGATCAGCGGATCGAGCGAACCGTCCATGGCGGCCTGGGTAAGATCGCGGCTGAATTCGGCCAGCAAGGAGCTTTCCTTGGGACGGTTGGACGCGACTTTTTCGGAAGACGAACGCTGGATTTCTTCGCGAACCTGGGAGAGGCGCAGGCCGCGCTCGTGCAGGATCTCGGCCGCGAAGCACTTTTCTTCCCTCAGCAGGCCCAGCAGCAGATGCTCAGTCCCGATGTGCTTGTGATTCAGGCGTTCGGCTTCTTCAGCGCCATAGGCGAGCACGCGCTTGCACTCGTGGCTCAAGGGCAGATCCACCGATGTCGAGACCTTCTCGCGAATGGTGGTGTGCGCTTCAATCTGCTTGCGAATCGATTCGATGGCCGCGTGCGAGCGCAGGAAACGATTGGCTAGCGCCTTGTCCTCCCGCAGCAAGCCCAGCAGCAGGTGCTCGGTCTCGATGTAGGGGCTTCCAAACTGGCTCGCTTCGTACCTTGCGAAGAAGATAACTCTGCGCGCCTTCTCGGTATAACGTTCAAACATAATTCCCGCCGTCTTTCCACATTATCGGTTGTTCCTGGTCCGGCCGACAGAGTGGAAAACCGTCGCCCGTCCAGGTAGCAAGAACTCCCTTATCCAATTGCAGAATCCGGTCGCATCGAGTAGCGAATGAAAGGTTGTGCGTAACAAAAATCGAAGTCAACTTATGGGAACGATGCAGGTCTTCCAGCAGTGCCACAATCATCTCGCCGGTCCGAAAATCCAGGTTGCCGGTGGGCTCATCGGCGAGCAAGACGGTAGGGTTCCCGGCCAGGGCTCGGGCCAGCGCGACCCGCTGCTGCTCGCCCCCGGACAATTCTCCCGCGCGATGTGAGGCACGGTTTCGTAACCCGACTTCATCCAACCTCGCCAGCGACCGAGGTTCTGCGTCCGTGACGCTTGCGCCCCGGATCAGAAGCGGCATCATTACGTTCTCGAGCGCCGTGAATTCCGGCAGCAGCGAATGATTCTGCCACACAAACCCGATCTCCCGGTTACGAAACTCGGCTAGCTCGGTGTCCGAAAGACTGGAGATGTCCTGATGTCCGAAGTATATCGTACCGTCGGAAGGCCTGTCCAGACCTCCCAAGAGATACAGCAGAGTACTTTTGCCCGCGCCCGACTCTCCGATGAGCGCCAGCCGCTCTCCGTGCGCCACCTCGAAATCCAAATCCGCGAAGATAACCAACTCCGACCCGCCGGACATAAATCTCTTGCCGAGATGGACGCCGCGTATCGCTGCGGCGTCGTTGGTTTCCATGGAAATGGCAGCCCTCTACCTCTAGGCTAACATTGGCGGGCCGAGCAGGGTTTCGTTATCTGGAGCCGTTCGAATGCCGGAACCGCCGCGTGTCCATGCCGGGCGACCCGGGCGCCACGCGGCCATCCGAGATCGGATCGCCGACTTTGGTCGCCACCGGAACCACGCCGGCCCAGATCAGCAGCTCGTAATCCTCATCGTCATCAACTGGCGGACCGGTGCGTACTTTTGCGGATACCTCATCGAGAGGCAGCGCCAGGACGCTGGTGGCCTTGAGCTCCTGGTCGGTGGGCTGGCGGACTTCATCCCAACGCCCGGGCACGATGTGATTGGTGAAGCACTCCAGCGCCTTCCGCTTTTCCTCCGAATCGGAAACCAGCCGCGCCTTGCCAAGAACCACCACCGAGCGGTAGTTCATGGAATGATGGAAAGCCGAGCGCGCCAGCACGAATCCATCCAGCAGCGTCACGGTCAGGCACACATCCACGCCGCGGTCGAGCGAGCGCAGCATGCGGCTGGCGGCGGATCCGTGGATGTAGACCTGATTGCCCGAGCGAGCGTACCCGGTGGGAATCACGAAAGGTTGCCCGTCCACCACGAATCCAACGTGGCAGAGATAGCCTTCGTCGAGAATCGAGTGGATCTGCGCGGTGTCGTACACCCCCCGCTTGGGCAGCCGATGGACCTTGGTGCGATCCGTGGGAGTGAATGCTTCCATGGTGCTCCAATTGTATCCGGGAAAGTGGTGTGGCAGGTAGAGCCACTTCTGTTAATCTGGAGCAGTCCACTTTTATGCGAATTGCCGCCGTCCTCGATCGGGCTTCCGAAATGCCGCTACATCGTCAAATCTACGAACAGTGGCGCGGCGGCATCTTAAGCGGACGGTTTCGCCAGGGAAATCCGGTCCCATCGACGCGCGAACTGGCCGCCACTCTCGAGGTTTCCCGCAGCACCGTGACCATGGCCTACGAGCAGCTCATCGCGGAAGGCTACCTCGAAACCGCCCATGGATCGGGAACGTTCGTGTGCCGCGAATTGCCGTCCGAGCCTCGCCCGCTGCGGCAGGGGTTCTGCCCCGTGCCTGCGCAGGATGCGCCGATTCCGCTTTCCCGCTACGGCGCCGGCCTGACCGAAGACTTTCATCGTGCGACGCGGTCGCCGGGCGTGATCCATTTCTCGCAATGGACTCCGGATCTCGCACACTTTCCCTATCGCGTCTGGCGCCGGCTCATGACGCGGCATCTGCGCGATGCCAAACCCGCACTATTCGACTACGCCCGGGACCCCGCCGGGTATGCTCCGCTTCGGAGCGAGATTGCAGCCTACCTTTCGCGCTGCAGGGGAGTCCGCTGTTCGGCCGAGCAAGTGATTGTCGTCAATGGATCGCAGCAGGCCATCGATCTCTCGGTCCGGCTGCTGCTCGAACCCGGGGACGAGGCTGCGGTGGAAAATCCGGGCTATCCGGGGGCCAGCCGTATACTGGGGGCCTACCGGATCCGACTCCAGCCGCTGAGTATCGACTCTGACGGCGTGATGCTTCCGCATGCCGGCAAGCGGGCCAAACTCATCTACGTCACTCCGTCCCACCAATTTCCAACCGGCGTGTCAATGTCCCTGGCCCGACGTTTGAAGCTGATCGAATGGGCGCGGCAGCAGCACGCTGTGATCGTCGAGGACGACTACGACAGCGAGTATCGATACCACGGCGCGCCGCTGCCCGCTCTGCAAGGACTGGCTGGAGACGTCCCGGTGATCTACATCGGAACTTTTTCGAAAGTAATGTTTCCCGGATTGCGGGTCGGATATCTGGTGGCGCCTCGGCAACTGGCGCCCGCCTTTACGCGCGCCAAATGGCTGGCCGATCGCCATACTCCCGTACTGGAACAGGCAGCGCTCTGCGATTTCATCAGCGATGGCAGCCTGGAGCGTCATATACGCCGCATGCGGAGGCTCTACGGGCTTCGGCGGGCAGCCCTGGTGGACGCCCTGCAACGGCATTTTGGTTCGCGGGCGCAGATACTGGGCGACGCGGCGGGCATGCATGTCATGGTTCGGTTTGACGACGAGCAGATTATAGAGCGCGCGGCCCGCAATGGAGTGGAACTGGTGAGCGCGAGCGGCTACTATCTGTCTGATCCCCCGCGGGGCGAGTTCGTTCTCGGATTCTCCGCGATCAGCGAGCGTACGATACGCGAAGGAATCAGACGCCTTAGCCCCGGCCCCCGCCGCTGACCGTGAGGATCTCTCCGCTGACGTAATCAGAAAGCGGCGAACAGAAGAACAAAACCGCTCCCGCCGCTTCCTCCGGCGAGCCTAACCGGCCCAGCGAGCAGCCGCTCTCTATCTTTTCCCGAAATTCGGGCTGAATCCCGATCCGGATCTGTTTGCCTTTTCGCTCGATGATGGAGTCCGCGGACTGCAAAGGTTGCAGCATGCGGGTATCGATGGAGCCGAACGCGACCGAGTTCACGTTCACGTTGTAGCGGCCCCACTCCTTCGCCAAGGTCTTCGTTAGCCCGTTGATGCCGGCTTTGCCAGCTCCGTAGCCGGACTGGCCGGCATTCCCGTTGGTGCCTGACACGGAGCTGATGTTCACCACTTTGCGCATGACCCGGTGGCCTTCGGCGGTCTCGCGCTTGGCCGCCTCGCGAATCCATCCCGAAGCCGCGCGCAAGATCCGAAACGGCGCCACCAGGTGTATGTCCAACATGGCTTGAAACTGTTCGTCGGTCATCTTCTGGATCACGCTATCCCAGGAATATCCAGCGTTGTTAACGATGATGTCGATGGACCCGAACGCCGCCACGGTGGCATCCACCAGCGTTTGCGGAAACTCGGGGGAAGTGAGGTCGCCCGGCAAGGCTTTGGCGACGCCCCCGGCAGCCTCGATCAGCGAAATGGATTCCGCGAGCGGCTTCGGGTCTATGTCGTTGAGCATCACCGACGCGCCCGCGCCGGTAAGTTTCAACGCGATGGCGCGGCCGATCCCGCGGCCGGAACCGGTGACCAGCGCGGTTTTTCCACTGAGAGAGAAGGCCATAAACCGAGGATTCTAGCACTTTGGGTTATGATGAACATAAGCGCCGGTGGCTTCGCGGTAAGCTTTCCCAGCATATGAATGGGCTCGGCGTGTCGATGCAAGGGAGGTGATTGGAAGTGGCTGAAGTTCACGTGCAGGACGGCGAAACGATCGAAAGCGCGTTGCGGCGCTTCAAGCGCAAGGTCCTGACCGAAGACATCATCAAAGAGATTAAGCGGCACTCCTTCTATTTGAAACCTGGCGAGAAGAAGCGCACCAAGGAAGCGCTGGCGCGCAAGCGGAATCGCAAGAAGAGAAATAAGGAAGTCGAGTAGTCCCCTCCCTCCGTTGCCCCGGCTCAACCGGCCGGGGCGTTCCACTGATTCCAGCAGGTACAATGAGCGTCTTATGTCTCTTACAGGACGTGTGGCGCTGATTACGGGCGCAAGCCGGGGCCTGGGTAAAGCCATGGCTCTGGCGTTGGGAGAAGCGGGAGCGCGGCTGGCTTTGGTATCGCGCGATCCTGAAAAGCTCTCGGAAGCTGCCGGCGCGGCACGCAAGCTGGGCGCCGAGGCGGAGGTGTTTCGCGCCGACGTCAGCACGGAAGATTCGGTGTTGCAGCTCGAGCGCGACGTCACCGCCAAACTCGGCCAGGTGGATATCCTGGTCAACAACGCCGGCACGGTGGTGCGTAAAGACTGTGTGGATTTCACGCTGGCGGATTGGAACTATGTGCTCGACACCAACCTGACCAGCGCCTTTCTGATGTGCCGTTCTTTCGTGCCTCACATGAAGGGCCGCGGATACGGCCGGGTGCTCAACATCAGCTCAATCATGGCCCACATTTCGCTTCCGCAGCGCACCGCTTACTCAGCCAGCAAAGCCGGACTGCTTGGCTTCACACGCGCCCTGGCGCTCGAGCTTGCGTCCGAGCAGATCACGGTGGTCGCAATCAGCCCGGGCCCGTTCCTGACCGAGATGACCGCGCCGCTGGCGGCCGATCCCGCGGCGAACGCGAACTTCAGCTCGCGCGTTCCGGTGGGACGCTGGGGCAAAGTGGAAGAGGTCGGCAAGCTGGCCTTGTATCTGTGTTCGGAGGAAGCATCTTTCATCACCGGCACGGATATTTTGATCGACGGCGGCTGGTGTGCTCAGTAAGCTTTCAACGATCCTGGCCGCGCTGGGGCTGTTGTGCTCGTGTCATGCTTCAGGCAGAAAACGAATCGCGGTGGTGCCCAAGGCCAATTCGCACGCGTTCTGGGTGTCGGTGCATGCCGGAGCCGCGGCGGCTGGACAAAAGTTCGGCGTGGAAGTTCTGTGGAACGGCCCGGCGCTGGAGACGGATTACGATCGGCAAATGCAGATCGTGGATTCGATGCTGGCCCAGCATCCCGATGGGCTCGCGGTGGCGGCCTCGGAGCGCCACGCGCTCAATAGCTCACTGGATCGCGCCGCCAAGTTGGGAATTCCGGTGACAGTGTTCGACTCGGCCGTCGATTCCACCGAATACATGACTTTCGTTGCCACCGACAACTATAAGGCCGGCCAAATGGGCGGCCGGGAACTGGCGCGGCTGCTAGGGAGCCGCGGACCGGTGGCAATGGTGATGAATGCGCCGGGCAGCGCGTCCACCCTGGATCGCGAGCGCGGGTTTGAGGATGTCTTGCGCGCCGAATTCCCTGACGTCCGGATCGTCGCTCGCCAGTTCTCCATGTCGGATCGTGCCAAAGGCCGGGCTGCGGCCGAGAACATTCTCACCGCGCATCCGGATCTGGCAGGAATATTCGCTTCTTCGGAGCTGAGCAGCACCGGCGCCGCTCTGGCCTTGAAATCGCGAGGGCTGGCGGGCAAAGTAAAGCTGGTGGCTTTCGATGCCAGCGAGGACATGATCGAAGATTTGAAAACCGGAGCGATCGACGCGCTGGTGGTGCAGGATCCGTTTCAAATGGGATTCGAGGCGGTCAAGACCCTGGTCGACAAACTGCATGGAGAGACGCCGCCCAAGCGGATCGACATGCCGGCGCGAGTGGTCCACAAAACGGATCTCGAAAGGCCGGAAATACATCAGCTACTTTACCCGGACCTGAGTAAATACCATGACTAAACTGCGCGTTCACAGCATCGGCATTTCCGTGGATGGCTTTGCCGCAGGGCCGAACCAGGACCTCGCCAATCCGCTTGGGGCCGGCGGCGCGACGGTGCACCAATGGGCCTTCGCGACACGAACGTTTCAGCAGATGATTGGGGGAGAGGGCGGCGCAACGGGCGTGGATGACGACTTCATGGCGCGCGGCTTTGCCAATATTGGAGCGTGGATCATCGGCCGAAACATGTTCGGACCGGTTCGCGGACCATGGCCCGACGATACTTGGAAAGGCTGGTGGGGAGACAACCCGCCGTTCCATACTCCCGTTTTCGTTTTGACCAATCATCCTCGCGTATCCGTTGCCATGGACGGCGGCACGGTTTTCCATTTCGTAACGGACGGTATAGTTGCAGCGCTGGCTCGCGCCACCGAAGCCGCTCAGGGGCGAGACATCCGGCTAGGCGGCGGAGTGGTCACCATCCGGCAATACCTTCGCGCTTCGCTCATCGATGAGATGCACCTGGCGATCGCGCCCGTCTTGCTTGGCTCCGGAGAGCATCTGCTGGCCGGTATCGACGCAACAAAACTGGGCTATCAATGCAGCGAACACGTCGGGACGGCGAACGCCACGCACGTGGTTCTAACCAAGCGCGAGTAGTGACGAGAGTCGGCCTCGGCCGGCGCTCTGCGCGGCGCCAAATCCCATCCAAGCTCAAAGCAGCATAAAATTAATCTGTTCGGCTTGAGCGGATCACGAGCCGGCAAGGAGCCGTGACTATGAGGAGCCTATCCCGCCCCGCTGCACTCGCACTATTGGCGCTGGTAACCCTGCACGCCCAGAACGCTGAACGAACGCTCGGTACTGGCCGCAACTACGGCCGCTCCATGGTGATTAATCAAGGCGGCATCGTGGCCACCAGCCAAGTGCTCGCCTCCGAGGCCGGCGTGCAAATTCTGGCGGCCGGCGGTACGGCCGTCGATGCAGCTATCGCCGCCAACCTGGTTCTCTGCGTCACTGAGCCGCTGATGACCAGCATCGGGGGCGATCTGTTCGTCATGTACTGGGATGCCAAGACTGGGAAGCTGACCGGGCTGAATTCGTCCGGCCCCGCACCCAAGGCGCTGACGCCGGAATTCCTTGCGAGCAAGAAAATCACCAGCATGCCGCAGACTGGCATTCATAGCGTGACGGTTCCCGGCGCGGTACAGGGTTGGTATCAGATCCACAAGCGTTTCGGAAAACTGCCGTGGAAAGAGCTGTTCCAGCCCGCCATCGCGTTCGCCGAACAAGGCTATCCGCTGCACGAAGGCATCGCCGAGATTTGGAACAGCCCCGGGGTGGTTCGCGAGCTGAAAACGAATGACGAATCGGCGCGGGTTTACCTGCCGGGAGGCCTACCACCCAAAACCGGACAGATCGTCCGCGATCCCGACCTGGGCCGCGCGCTGCGATTGATCGCCGAGCAGGGCCCCGACGCGTTTTACAAAGGTCCGATTGCCGCGGCGATTCTTAAGACTTCAGAACATCTCGGCGGAACCATGACTGCCGACGATCTGGCGTCGTTCTCACCGGAATGGGTTGAGCCGCTTTCCATTGATTATCGCGGCTGGCGCGTCTATGAGCTTCCTCCGAACGGGCAAGGCATGGCGGCGCTCGAAATGCTGAAGATCATGGAGATGAAGCCCGCGTCGCCGTTTGGCGCGTTCAGCCCTTCCGAAATGCACGAACGTATTGAGGCCATGAAGCTGGCTTATTCCGACGTCCACCGCTACGACGCCGATCCACGGGCTTCGGACGTGCCCACCACGCAGCTGCTTTCGAAGGAGTATGCCGCGAAGCGCGCCGCGCTGATCGACCCCGACCGCGCCAATTGCAAAGTGCAGAACGGCGATCCCAACGCGAGCAACACCACTTACCTCACGGTGGTCGACAAGGACGGCAATATCGCGAGCTGGATCCAGAGCATCTACGGAGCGTTTGGATCGCACGTCACGGTGGAAGGCATGGGCTTCATGTTGCAGAATCGGGGAGGAGGATTCACGCTGGAACCGCATCATCCCAATGTTCTGGCGGGCGGCAAACGGCCGTTCCACACCATCATTCCGGCCTTCATGGAAAAAGGCGACCAGCATATCGGATTCGGGATCATGGGAGGCGCGGTGCAGCCGCTGGCGCACGCTCAGTTTGTATCGAACTTCGTTGACTACGGGATGAATCTGCAGGAAGCAATGGAAGCGCCCCGCTTCGCGAAGGCAAACGCGTACGGCTGCGAGGTCTCCATCGAAGCGCGCGTGCCGGCCGCGACACTGCAGCAGCTTTCCGAGCGCGGCCACATCATCCAATTGCGGCGAGAATACGTGGAGACCATGGGGCGTGGCCAAGCCATCCTGCACGACTCGAAGACCGGAACCAACTTCGCGGCGTCCGACCCCCGGGCGGATGGAGCCGCCGTTCCGGAGCCGATGCGCCTGGCCGGCGAGACCGTGACAGCGTCCGGAAGAGCGACCGCCACGCACGCCAAACTTGCGACGGGAAACTAGCCGGGGATGATCGATACCGCTAGCGTTCGGGCAGGCGAGGAACTGAACCATCAGGCTCTGGCCGACTATTTGCGCGGCAAGATTGAAGGCGCCGAGAGCCTTACCATCGAGCAGTTCCCGGGCGGCCATTCAAATCTGACTTATCTGCTTCGTACGCCGGTGCGCGAATATGTTTTGCGGCGCGGGCCGCTTGGTCCGGTGGCGCCGAAAGCGCACGATATGGCGCGCGAATACACGGTGCTGAAGGCCGTTCATCCTTTTTTCCGGCCCGCGCCCGAAGTGTTCCATTTATGCCAGGACTCGTCCATTATCGGGGCGGTCTTCTTCGTCATGGAGCGTCGCCACGGTATTGTTCTCCGGGATCGTGTCCCGCCCGAACTGGCCGCATTCCCCGACTACCAGAGGCGAGCAAGCACCGGATTCATCGATTGCCTGGTGGAATTGCATTCCATCGATATCGAGAAGCACGGGCTGATCTCTCTCGGCAAACCCGCCGGCTTTCTTGAAAGACAAGTGCACGGATGGTTTGAACGCTGGACCCGCGCCAAGATCGAAGAGAATCCAGTGATGGATCGCGTGATCGGGTGGCTCACCGAGCGTATGCCCGTTTCGCCCGCGCCGACGCTGGTCCACAACGATTTCAAGCTGGACAACGTAATGCTGGATTTGAACGATCCCGGCCGGCTCGAAGCGGTGCTGGATTGGGAAATGGCGACGGTGGGCGACCCTTTAGTCGATCTTGGCCTGATCCTGTGTTACTGGGCCCAGCCGAGTGATCCGGGCGGCACCAAGGCGTCCATTACGGCGCAGCCCGGATGGTTCACGCGCGATCAATTGATCGGCCGCTACGCCGATGAAACCGGCCGCGATCTTTCGCTCATCAATTATTACGAGGTATTCGCGCTCTTCAAGCTGGCGGTGGTGTTGCAACAGATCTACGTGCGCTTCTATCGCGGCCAGACAACCGACGAGCGCTTCCGGCATTTCGATAGGCGGGTCCATAACCTCCTTCAGCAAGCTGCGGCGCTGATATAATCCTACTGCATGGCCAACCAGGAAACCATCTATCAAGTCTCTGACCGCGTCGCCACCATCACGCTGAACCGGCCCGACAAGCTCAACGCTTGGACCGCGGTTATGGAGCAGGAAGTGCGCGCAGCGGTCTATGAAGCCGAAAACGACCAGAACGTCCGCGTGATCATCCTTACGGGCGCCGGGCGCGGATTCTGCGCCGGAGCGGACATGTCGCTGCTAGGCGCCATCGCGCAACAGGGCCTCGCGCAAGGCGGCCAGCACGTTCTCGCGAATAGCGGCAATGGCCATCGCCAAAATGTTCGTGCGGATTTTCAAAAGAAGTATTCTTACTTCCCATCCATTCAGAAGCCTGTCATTGCCGCAGTGAATGGACCCGCGGTGGGGCTGGGATTCATCATTTCGCTGTATTGCGATATTCGTTTCGCCTCGGATGGCGCCCGCTTCGGGACCGCATTCGCCAAGCGCGGCCTTATCGCCGAATACGGGCTGGCGTGGCTGCTACCGCGGTTGATCGGGCCTGCCAACGCCCTGGATATGCTGTTCTCCGCGCGCCTGGTGGACGCCGGCGAAGCCCTGCGCATGGGTC
Organism: Terriglobia bacterium; assembly: GCA_963786745.1. GTDB lineage: Bacteria > Acidobacteriota > Terriglobia > Bryobacterales > Bryobacteraceae > Palsa-89. The sequence goes on from CAWBAE010000004.1 coordinate 335,865, forward strand.
TGGTGAATCAGGTGTACCCGCAGCACAATTTTATGGAAAGCGTAACCGCGTACGCTAAGGATCTGGCCAATAACGTAAGCCCGCGGTCGCTTCGCGTTATCAAGGAGCAGGTTTATAACGCGATGTTCCAAACCTTGTCCGAGGCCTTCGAGACTTCTGAAGGCGAAATGATCAAGAGCCTGCAATGCGAGGATTTCAAGGAAGGCGTCGCGCATTTTCTCGAGAAACGGGCCCCCGCGTTCACGGGCCGCTAGGTTACCCCTATGAACTTCGATTTCCCCGATAAAGTCAAATCGCTCCAGAAGAGGCTGCTAGCCTTCATGGACGAACACATCTATCCGAACGAGCAGCGCCATCACGACGCCATCGAGCATGACCGCTGGCAGCCCTCGCCGGTCATCGAGGAGCTGAAACCCAAAGCTCGCGCCGCCGGCCTGTGGAACCTGTTCCTTCCGGACAGCGAGGAAGGCGCCGGATTGACGAATCTGGAATACGCGCCGCTATGCGAGATCATGGGCCGCTCTCATATGGCGCCCGAGGTCTTCAATTGCTCTGCGCCGGATACCGGCAACATGGAAGTGCTGGCTCGATACGGGACGCGGGAGCAAAAAGAACGCTGGCTCAAGCCGCTGCTCGCGGGCGAGATCCGTTCCTGTTTTTCGATGACGGAGCCGGCGGTCGCTTCCTCCGACGCCACCAATATCGAAAGCAGCATTACGCGCGACGGCGATCATTACGTCATTAACGGGCGCAAGTGGTGGTCCTCCGGCGCGGGCGATCCGCGCTGCACCATCTCTATCTTCATGGGGAAGACGGATCCAAGCGGGCCGCGCCACAAGCAGCAGTCCATGATTCTCGTGCCGCTGGACACTCCGGGAGTCAAGATCGAGCGGTTGCTTTCGGTGTTCGGCTACGATCATGCTCCGCACGGGCACGGCGATGTCACCTTCAACAACGTGCGCGTTCCGGTTTCGAACATGTTGTTGGGCGAAGGCCGTGGATTTGAGATCGCGCAAGGCCGGCTGGGACCGGGGCGCATCCACCATTGCATGCGCTGCATCGGCGTGGCGGAGCGCGCGCTCGAAACCATGTGCAAGCGCGTAGGCTGTCGCGTCGCATTCGGAAAGAAGCTCGCCGAGCAGGGCACCATTCGAGCGGATATCGCCGAATCACGCATGGAAATCGAGCAGGCGCGGTTGCTGGTGCTGAAGGCAGCTTCCATGATGGACACGGTAGGCAACAAGGCCGCGCGCGGCGAGATCGCGATGATCAAGGTGATCGCTCCCAATGTCACTCTGCGCGTCTTGGATCGCGCGATTCAGGCGCACGGCGCCGCGGGCGTCTGCCAGGACACATTTCTCGCGGCTGCCTGGGCGAGCGTGCGGACTCTGCGTCTCGCCGACGGTCCGGACGAGGTTCACCGCGAAGCGCTGGCGAAGCAGGAATTGGAGCGCGTGCTTGGAAAAGCCGGAGCCTCTGCTTCGGCTCGATGAGTTCGCTAGTCCTGATCCGCCACGGGCAAGCCAGGCCATTCCAGCCCGATTCCGACCGGCTCTCGGATACCGGCGAGCGCCAGGCCGTTCGTCTGGGCGAATACTGGCGGGAGCGCGACATTCGCTTCGACGAAGTCTACAGCGGCACTCTGCGGCGTCACAGGCAAACCGCCGAAATGGCCGGATTCGCGGATTTCCAGCTGCTACCAGAGTTCAACGAATACGACGCGGGCGCGATCCTGCGCGCTCTTCCTGAATTTGCGCCGCCCACCGACAATCGGCACCTGCAACAAATGTTCGAGATGGCGATGCCGCAATGGGTGGCCGCGAAGCTCGATGCCGACGGTCTCGAATCCTGGGTGAGCTTTCATCAGCGCGTGCTGCGCGCCTTCCGGTCTATCGTGACTGCCGACCGGCCTAGCCGCCGCGTGGCCGTCTTCACCTCCGCCGGCCCGATCGGCGTGATTCTTCAGAGCGTCCTGTGCGCACCCGAACTGGTGGGGATCGAGCTGCACTGGCGCATCCGCAATTGTTCGCTCACCGAGCTGGTTTTCCGCGGAGAACGGATTTCACTCGATAGCTTCAACACCACGCCGCACCTGGGCGAAACCACGTTCCGATAAACGGACTATTTCCAATCCGCCGTGAAGATGTTGAACTCGTAGCGCTGCTTGGCATCCTTGTCGGACGCGAAAACAATCTTCTTGCCGTCCGGCGAGAACTCCGGAAAGGCGGTGAACCCGCCGAAGTCGGTCACTTGCTCCAGGTCCGAACCGTCGGTGTTGACCAGAAACAACTCGAACTTGCGGCTATCGCAGTCATTGCGGTTGGAGGAAAAAAGGATCTTCTTGCCATCTGGAGAGAACGTGGGCGCGAAACTGGCGCATCCGAAGTTGGTCACCTCATGCACCCGGTAGCCTTCACCATCGGACACGAACAGCTCCATCTTCATGGGTGAAGTCAGGTTCTGAGACAGCAACATTCGATATCGTCCCAATTCGTCGGAAGACATCGGGTGATTCGCACGCCACACCAGTTGCTGTCCATCGCGCGAATAAACCGCTCCGCCGTCGTAGCCGTCCGTCTTGGTGACCTGCCGCTTGTGAGAGCCATCCAGATCCATGGTCCAAAGCTCCAGATCGCGAGACTGCATGGAGGTGTACACGATCTTGCCGGTCTTCCAGTTGACCGTGGCTTCGGCATTGTAGCCTGGAGCGTTTGCGAGCTTCTTCTCAATTTTCCCGTCATCGGTGGCAAGATAGATGTTGTAAGTGGGATAGACCGCCCACAGGTAACCCTTGGTGCGATCCACTTCGGCCGGGCAGGCGTCGCCCGCCTCGTGCGTGGATGCGTATAGGATGTGCTTATTGTCCGGCATGAAGTAACCGCAGGTGGTTCGACCTTTGCCGGTTGAGACCATATGCGGATCCGATCCGTCCGCATTCATAATGAATATCTGGTCGCATTTCAGGTTGTCGCGGGTGGACTGGAAGATCAGCCGCTTACCATCCGGCGACCAATAGGCCTCGGCATTCTGTCCGCCGAAGGTCAGTTGTTTAAAATTGTCCAGATGCGACGCGGTTTGCGCGAGCAGGCGCCCGGCAACGAGAATGATAAGGATGTGACTACGCAAACGTCCATCGTAGCGCACCTGGAGCATGAGTTGAAATGGCACAGCCCAGCATCCCGAGCGAAGTTCACCCGGCGGTTACGGTGGTGGTGCCCACCTTGGCCGCCGACGAAGCTCTGTGCGCTTGTCTGGCGGCGATCGAGCGGCAAACTTTCGGTGATTTCGAACTGATCGTGGTGGACAACAGCGGCCGGGGTGCCGCGCAGCCGGGCGTCCGGGTACGCGTGATCGCGAACGAGCGCAATGTCGGATTCGGCGCGGCGGTGAATCAGGCGTTCCGCGCGTCCCAGGCGCCGTTTCTGGCGGTCTTGAACGACGACGCGGTTCCCGAACCGGGCTGGCTGGCGGCTTTGCTCGCCGCCGTGGAACCCCGCCCGGACGTAGGCATGTGCGCATCGCAAATCCGGATGACCGGCGGCCTTCTCGATTCGGCGGGCATGTTGCTGTGCCGCGACGGCAGCAGTAAGCAGCGCGGCCATCTGGCGCCTCCCGGAGCCTTCGTTCGCCGTCAGGAGACGCTTTGCCCCAGCGGTTGCGCGGCCTTGTATCGCAGGGAAATGCTGGATGAGATCGGATTGTTCGACGAGAGTTTTTTTCTCTACTGCGAAGACACGGATCTGGGCTTGCGCGCAAGGTGGGCGGCGTGGGAATGCTTGTATGTGCCTGAGGCCATCGTGGAGCATCGCTACTCGCACTCCGCCGGAAAGGCTTCGGCCCTCAAGGCATATTATGTGGAACGGAACCGGTTGTTCCTGCTGGTAAAGAATTTTCCATGGCCGGATCTTGCCCTGGCGCTGTTCTACTCCCTGGCGCGCTATTTCTGGCACATCGTCTTTGCAATGGCGGGCCGTGGAAAGGCAGCTGAGTTCCGAAGCGAGGGCAATTCGGGAGGAAGATTAGTGCTGTATGTCCTGCGCGCTCATCTGAACGTGTTGAGGCATTTTCCAGCGCTATGGAAGCTGCGCCGGCGCATGAAACGGCGACTTACGCCGAGGCAATTTCGAGGGCTCATGCACCGATTTTCGATTGGACCGCGGCAGGTGGCTGAACTGTGAAGCCGGCGGGTGGTTCGGGCAAACTGCTGATCTTGATTCCGGCGCTCAATGAGGCAGGCGCGATTGCGGGCGTCATCCGGGAAGTCCGCCAGATCTTGCCCAACGTCTCCGTGCTGGTGGTGGATGATTGCTCGGCCGACGATACCGCGATCCAGGCGGATTCCGCTGGAGCCGAAGTGCTCCGATTGCCGTATCATCTGGGGCTCGGCGGCTGCGTGCAGGCCGGCTACAAATTGGCTTTTCAACTCGGGTATGACTATGTGATCCGTGTGGACGGCGACGGCCAGCACGATCCGCGCTACATCCCGGATCTTTTCAAGGTCCTGCAGGAAACGGGCTGCCACATGGTCATCGGCTCGCGCTTTTATCAAGGCAATGGCGCGCACACCAACGCGGTTCGAGCGATGGGAATCTGGGTTTTCAGATTGCTGCTTCGGCCCATTCTCGGACGTCCGGTTCGCGACCCCACTTCCGGTTTCGTGGGCGTGAATCGCGCTGCGCTTCAGGTTTTCAGCCGCAGCTTTCCGCTGGAATATCCTGAGATTGAAGCGCTGGTGGTGCTGCAGCGTAAGCGCTTCCGGTTTCAGGAAGTGTCCTGCCAAATGCGGCCACGCAAGGCTGGCCGGAGCAGCATCACCGCGGTAAAATCGCTGTATTACATCATCCACGTGCTCCTAGGCGTATTTGTGAACATCCTCAAATTTGAAGGCGGCCAGAAGAAGGAATAACCATGGAACGATTGTTGAATGCGATGACCATTCTCAGCGTCCTGCTGATGCTCCTGGTCTTGTTCTCGGTCCGGCGTTCCCACATTCGCGTCGAATATTCGGTTAGCTGGCTGGCCGCTTCTGTCATCCTGCTGGTGCTCTCACGCTCCCACGCGCTGTTGAACTGGATTTCCGACCAGCTGGGCCTCACGTCCCCGCCTTTGGCTTTAATGCTGCTGGTAGCCTGCGTTTTCGTTGTGGTGATCTACCGGCTTTCGGTGGTGATCTCGGATCTGAAGGACGCCAACATCGCCATGGCGCAGCGGCTTGCGATCGTCGAGTTTCAGTTGCAGAACCGGAATGAAGAGCGCTAAGCCCAGAAAAACGAAACGCGCGGCTCCGGTGGCGGTAGCCGAGCCGCCCCCGGCCGGCTATTTCCAATATTGGCCGTATGCCGCCGCACTGCTGCTGGCCTTGTTCGCGGTACTGGAAGTTTACTGGCCGGCCGTGAGGGGACCGTTCGTGCTGGACGACACCTACCTGCCCTACGGAATCGACAGCTACGCGGATGTGCCGTTGCTAGGCTGGGTCCGAGGTCTGCGGCCCGTATTGATGTTCAGCTTTTGGCTGAACTTCCAGAACGCCGTCGTCCAGGACACCTTCCCTTATCATCTTGTCAATTTCATCTTGCACTTCTTCAATGGGCTGCTTATTTTCCTGGCCGTTCGGAAGGTGATAACTTGGGCGGGCTTGGAGGGCCAGCTACGGGAACTGCTTTCCATTTTCGCCGCCGGGCTTTTTCTTCTTCACCCTCTGCAGACGGAATCGGTGAGCTACATCGCCAGCCGATCCGAAACTCTCAGCGTGTTCTGGCTGCTGGCAGCGTTCGTGATTTTCCTGTATCGCCCCGGAAACACTGTATTCGCGCTAAGAGCGATCGCGATCCTCGCGCTGTTCGGCTTGGCCGTCCTGACGAAGGAGCACACCGCGGTCTTGCCCGCTCTGTTCCTGTTGACTGATTATTTCTGGAATCCCGGATTCTCTCTCGCAGGTATTCGCCGCAACTTCCGCCTCTATCTGCCGCTGTTCATCGCCGGCGCGGCGGCGCTGGCCTTCGTGTGGCGCACACTGAGAAGCGCCGGTTCGGCGGGATTCGGTCTGGGCGCGTTTACCTGGTACCAATATTTCTTCACCGAGTGCCGCGTGGTTTGGGATTATGTCCGGCTGTTCGTGTTGCCTTTCGGTCAAAACCTAGACGCCGATGTTCCCATATCGCGATCACTGCTCGATCACGGAGCAATCTTTGGTCTCGTCGCCTTGATCGCGGTCAGCGTGCTGGCCTGGATGTATCGGCGGCGCTTTCCGCTGGCATCTTATGGATGGTTTACCTTCCTGATCCTGGTCGCCCCGACATCCTCATTCGTGCCGATCAAAGACCCCTTGGCCGAGCGCCGTCTGTACCTGCCGTTCATCGGGCTGTTGTTCATCGCCGTTGAATTTTTCCGGCGTTGGAGAATCAGCCGGAAAACCATGATCGCCGCTCTCGGCCTGGTTTTGGTTATCGAGGGCGCCTTGACGTATCAGCGTAATCAGCTCTGGAGCAACGCCATCGATCTGTGGAAGGACACGGCTTCGAAATCTCCGCGCGCCGTTCGGCCGCGCTTCCAGCTGGCCTTCGCGTACTACGTGGCCGGAGCATGCAGCGAATCGGCGGAGGAATTCCAAAAAGCAGCCGAATTGGAGCCTCCAAAATACGACCTCTTACTCGACTGGGCGCTGGCCTACGATTGCGCTGGAAAGCCCGAGATTGCGATAGCCAAGCTGCAGCAAGCCGCCCTCATCAGTCGCAGCGCCCACATCTATCAACAGATCGGGAACGAATACGGCAGGATGGGGAAATACCCGGAAGCGCTGGACGCGTTGGCAACCGCCGTGAAGCTTAATCCCAGGTTCTCGATGACGTATTTCACGCGCGGTAACGTTTATTTTTCGGAAGGCAACAAGACTCTGGCCGCGGAAGATTACCGCCACGCTCTACAACTCGACCCGAGAAACGAACCCGCGCGCGCCGCCCTGGCCAAGACCGGGCAATAATGCTGCGCATCGGCGTCAATGCACTGTACCTGATTCCGGGTGGCGTCGGTGGGACTGAAATTTACTTGCGCAATCTCCTGAAGGCGCTGGCCGAGATCGACTCGGTTAACCAATACTTCGTTTTCACCAATCGCGAAACCGGAAAGGATCTGGTTCCCGAACGCTCGAATTTCGTGTGGGCGCCGCAACCGGTGCGGGCTTCCTTCCGTCCGGCCCGCATCATTTGGGAACAAATCGGACTGCCGTTTTCCATTCGACGACGCCGCTTGAATGTGTTATTGAACCCCGGATTCACCGCTCCAATTCTCTGCCCTTGCCCCATGGTGACTGTATTTCACGACCTGCAGATCCAGCGGCATCCGGAGTATTTTCGCTGGTTCGATCGCCCGTTCTGGAAGTTTTTCCTGTGGGCATCGGTGAAGCGGTCGCGCGGTCTCATCACGATCTCCGCCGCGACGCGGGATGATGTGCAGCGATATTATGGCGCACCGTCACTTGTAGTTCATTTCGGCGTCGAAGCTGAGTTTTTTGAGCTGGCTGCTCGGCGTCAACCGGCGGATTACTTGCTGTGCGTTTCAACCACCCATCCCCACAAGAACCTGGATCGGATGCTGCGGGCCTACCGCCGACTGGAGCATCCGCCCGCGCTCGTAATCACGGGCGTGCGCGGATTCGCGGCCCAGCAAATCGAGCAGCTGGCCACTGCAACGGTTCGAATCGCCGGCTGGATTCCGCGCGAGGAACTCTACGAGCTGTTTCGCCGCGCTCGCGGGTTAATCTATCCTTCCACGTTCGAAGGATTCGGAATGCCGGTGCTCGAGGCCATGGCTGCTCGCGTTCCGGTGGCTTGCTCGGATATCCCGCCGCTAAGAGAAGTCGCGGGCGCGACAGCTCAATATTTTGATCCTCTAAATGAAGACGCGATCCAGGACGCGATGCGGCGCTTGTGCGCTGGGAACATCCCGACCGAGGCTGCTCAGCAGCGCGCCTCCGAATTCACCTGGAAGAAGGCCGCGCAATCGACACTCGATTACCTAAGCAAGTCTTCTAGTTGAATCTTCGTATCGGTTTTCGAATCGCGGTATTTAATGATGACAGGCGTATACACCGAAAGACCCCATTCTTTGCCGCGGCCGTTCGTGATGGCCCGCGATCCCGCCACCACCACCGCTTCCTCGGGAATAATCAGCGGGTCATCTTCAGTGGCTTGGTGAATTCCGCCCTGCACCAGATCGTATACCGGCGTGGATCGGTTCAAGATCACGCCCGACCCCAGCACGGCGCGGCGCTTCACCACCGTGCCTTCATACACGCCCGTATTCCCGCCCATCAGGACTCCATCCTCGATGATCACGGGCATCGCGCCCACGGGTTCCAGCACGCCGCCGATCTGAGCGGCCGCTGAAATATGACAGTTCTGACCCACCTGCGCGCAGCTTCCGACCAAGGCATGCGAATCCACCATCGTGCCGTCGCCCACCCACGCGCCGGTATTGATGAACATGGGCGGCATGCAGGTTACGCCTCTTCCGATGTAGCTGCCGGTGCGAATGCTGGACCCGCCAGGGACAATGCGAATCCCGCGGTCCGCCGTGATGCGCTGCACCGGGTAGGTCGCTTTGTCGAACCAAGGCTGGCGAGCCGTGTCGATGGACATGTCAACCACGGAGCCGATTCGAAAACCGAGGAGAATGCCTTTCTTCACCCAGGTATTAACGCGCCATCCGGTTTTGGCGGATGCATGCGGCTCGGCGGCGCGAACGGTCCCCGCGTTGAGCGCGTCCAGGAATCGCTCGAACAGCAGGAAGTGCTCATCGGTGTATGTGGAGGGCTTTTCGTCGAACAGTTTTTCGACTTCAGACCGCATGCACGCTCCGGCCAGCCAGCAAACCCAAAGCTTCCAGTACCTTTTCGATCTTCGCGTGGTTCGCCGGGCTGGGCGGGCATAGCGGCAAGCGCCATACCGGTTCCAGCAATCCCATGAGAGCCATGGCCGCTTTCACTGGAATGGGGTTCGACTCCACAAAGTTCACGTCCATGAGCGGGAGATATTTTCTTTGGATCTCGCGCGCCTCAGCAAATCGATTCGCCAACGCATGCTGAGCGAGCGCGGTCATTTCCCGAGGAATCTCGTTCGAAACCACAGAGATGATGCCGCGGCCACCCAGAGCGATCAGCGGAATAGTGACGGCATCGTCGCCGCTAAGCACCGCGAAGCTAGGTGGGACCACATGCACCACCGACGCCATTTGTCCGATGTTGCCAGAAGCTTCCTTCACACCTGCGATGTAATCGACACCCGAGAGGCGCTGCAAAGTGGCCGGCTCGACGTTGACACCGGTGCGGGACTGCACGCTGTATACGATCACGGGCAGCTTGACCGCGGATGCGATTGCCTTGAAATGCTGGTAAAGCCCTTCCTGAGTGGGCTTGTTGTAATAGGGCGTCACGGAAAGAATGCCATCCGCGCCCAGGGCCTTGATTTCTAGCGCCAACTCGATCACTTCCGCGGTGTTGTAGCCGCCCGCGCCCGCCAGCACCGGCACCCGGCCGTTCGCCTCCTGCAGCGTGAGCTCCACCACCCGCAGATGCTCGCGGCGCGACAGCGTGGGGCTCTCGCCGCTGGTTCCACATGGAACCAGGAAGTTGATTCCGGCGTCGATTTGGCGCTTCACAAGCGACCGGAGCGTTGGTTCGTCCAGCGATCCGTCCTTGCGGAACGGAGTAACCATCGCGGTGCCGCAGCCTTCAAATAACATGTTCAACCTCCAAACAGGACGTCGCTGAATTCGTGGAATCCTTTGCGTCCGATAATCCATTGTGCCGCTTTCAGGGCGCCCCGGGCGAAGCCTTCGCGGCTGCGCGCGGTGTGGCGCAAAGTGATTGTGTCGGCGGCAGAGTCGAAGCCGATTTCGTGAGTGCCCGGATGCGCGCCCGCGCGATTCGAGCCGACGTCGATTTGCCTCTCAAACCCGGCGGCCCGCATCTGTTCCACCAGCTTGAGCAGAGTCCCGGAGGGCGCATCTTTTTTGGTGATGTGGTGAATTTCCCAGGCCCAGGCTCCGTATTCCTTTTCGTCTTTCAGCAGGTGCGCCGCGCTGGCAACCAGGCGCATGAAAACGTTCACGCCGACGGAGAAGTTCGGACTCCAGATTAGCGCGCTGTCATTTTTCGCGATGATCGACTTTACTTCGTCCAGATGCTCCAGCCAGCCGGTGGTGCCTACCACGATCGGCACGCGGTGCGCAGCGACCTTAGCGACATTCTGCACCACCGAAGCCGGGATGGAAAATTCCACCGCGACGTCCGCGCCCGCGAGCGGCTCCTCGCGGTCGATGTCGATGCGGGCCATAACGGTGAACCCGTATTCCGGCGCAAGCTGATCAACCAGCCTGCCCATTTTTCCGTAGCCGACGATGGCGAGGTTAGGCATCGAACACCGCCGGATCCAGTTCGCTGAAAAACTCGGCGTGGAGTTTGCCGACCGCCGCCGCCAGGTCTTCGCCGGCGACGACGAACCCCAGATTCAATGCGGATGCGCCTTGCGAAACCATCCGGACATTGATCCCTCCCAACGCCTTGAAGACGCGCGCCACCACGCCGGGAGTGTCGCGGATGTTTTCGCCCACCATGCAAATAATAGCTTGATTCTCTTCGACCGCCACTTCGGCAAACTCGTTGAGATCGCGGACGATTGCGCCCAGATGCTCGGGCTGATCCACCGTAAGCGAGACGCTGACCTCAGAGGTGGCCACCATGTCCACCGAGGTCTGGTAGCGATCGAAAATCTCGAAGATCCTGCGCATGAATCCATGCGCCATGAACATGCGCGTGGACCGGATGTTCAATACGATTACTTTGGCCTTGCAGGCGATCGACTTGACTGCGTTCTTGCTCGGCACGCGCTCCGAGATGATCCGCGTGCCCTCCACTTGCGGACGGCGGGAATTCAGGATCAAGACCGGAATGTTGCGGTCGATCGCCGGATGAACGGTGGAAGGATGCAGCACCTTCGCGCCGAAGTAGGCCAATTCCGCGGCTTCGGTGAACGAAATGATCTTGACGCGATGCGCGTTCGGAACGATGGTGGGATCGGCCGTGAGCATGCCGTCCACGTCTGTCCAGATCTGGATCTCCTCTGCGCCGATGCCCGCGCCGGCGATCGACGCCGTAAAGTCGGACCCGCCGCGGCCGAGCGTGGTGGTGATGCCATCCTCGGTGGCAGCGATAAAGCCGCCCATCACCACCACCTGATTCTTGGCCAGCGGCGGAATGGCGGCGGCCAGCTTGGCGTAGCTCTTTTCGAGCAACGGAGCGGCTTGCGTATGCCGGTGATCAGTCAGGATCACCTTCCTCGAATCCAGATGAACCGCGCTCAGGCCATGATGCTGGAAGTAATTCGTGACTATCAGGCTGGACAGGCGCTCGCCGAAACTGGAGATCGCGTCAATAGACCGCGGCGTCAACTCGCCCAGTACGGCCAAGCCCTTCACCAACTCGGACAGCTCCTGGAAATGTTCGTCGACGGTACGCTCCATCCCAGACTCGCGGAGATGATAATCGCGCAGCGAAACCAGCTCCCGTAAGGCCTCCTCGCGCTGGCCCGCCACAGCCAAGTTGGCGATTTTGAGCAGGCGATTGGTGGTCTTGCCCATGGCCGACACCACCACGATGGGCTTTCGATCCAGACGGGATTTCACGATCCCCGTCACTCGTTCGATGGCTTCGGCGGATTCGACGGAGGTGCCGCCGAATTTCATGACGATCATCAGTCGAGCAGTCCTTCTGAATGCATCAACTCGGCGTTCAAAACCGCGGCGCCCGCCGCACCGCGGATGGTGTTGTGCTGCAGCGCGATGAATTTGTAGCCGAGCGCCGGGCATTCGCGAACGCGGCCGACGAAGGTGCCCATGCCGTGGTCACGCTCGGCATCGCGGCGGGGCTGCGGACGATCCTGCTGCGGCATGTAGGTGATGGGATGCGCCGGCGCGCTCGGCAACTTGCGCTGCTGCGGAACGCTGGCAAAAGCCGTGAGGGCCTGGATTACGTCGGCCATGGGTGGTTTCCGATCCAGCGCGAAACTCGCGGCCACCATGTGGCCATCCACCACCGGAACGCGATTGCATTGCGCGCTGACCTTGGCGGGGAGCGAACGAATCGCGTCCCCGGTAAAATCTCCCAGAATCTTTTGCGTCTCCTGCTGCATCTTTTCTTCTTCTCCGCCAATGAAGGGGATTACGTTGGCGTTGATATCCATGGACGCGACGCCCGGATATCCCGCCCCTGAGATGGCCTGCATGGTGGTAGCGATCACGGTTGTGATGCCGAACTGTTTAAGCGGCGCCAGCGCCATGGCCAGCACCATCGTGGCGCAGTTGGGATTGGTGACGATCATTCCATTCCAGCCGCGTGCGCGCTGTTGCAGCGGGATGATCTTCAGATGATCCGAATTGATTTCAGGGATCAGAAGCGGAACATCCGAATCCATCCGATGATTGCGCGAGTTCGAAACCACCACGTGGCCGGCGCGTGCGAAAGCTTGCTCGATTTCGGTGGCCACCGAAGCGTCCGTCGCGGAGAAGACCAGTCTCGGTGCGTTGCCAGGCTTGCAGTCTTCGACCATCATGGATTCCACCGTAGATGGCATAGCGCCGTTGAGGCGCCAACTGGTGGCGTCGCGGTACGCCTTGCCCGAAGAACGGTCGCTCGCCCCAATCCAGGCGAGCTCGAACCAGGGATGGTTTTCGAGGAATTTCACAAAGTGCTGGCCAACCATGCCGGTGGCCCCTAAGATACCTACGGGAATTTTGGTTTCCATGGCTTTTAGTTTTTGGTGAGTTGCAAAATCATTCGCTTGTAAATCTGGATGGCTTCGAGGAGCTGGGCCTTGGGCACGTGTTCTTCACTGGTGTGCGCGACGTGTATCGATCCGGGCCCGAGCAAATAAGGCCGGCCCCAGGCGCCGCCGAACACCGGAATATCAGTGGTGAACGCCACCACGCTGGTGTCAAAACCGGGCAGCGAACCCAGGTGCAGCGCCGGCACAACCAGCCCTTCCACCAAATCCACTTTGCCGCTGATCGCGCGCTTGACGGCCTCCAAGGTTGCAGCGCCATCGTCTACTAATCGGATGAAAAGCTCGGCTCGGGCCTGATCCGCAATCACGTTGGGCGCACGCCCACCCGAAATGGTGCCGATGTTCAGCGTGCTTGGCCCGAGGATTTTGTCCGTGGGCAGCGGAAGACGCCGCACGCGCTCGAGGGCGTCCAGCAGTTTCTCGATCGCCGATTCCCCCAGTTCCGGGTAGGCCGAGTGCGCCATTCGTCCATTAGCTACTAATTCCAGCCGAAGCGCGCCCTTGGAGCCGAGCGCGAGCTTGTTTTCCGTGGGCTCGCCGTTGATCAGAAACCTGGAGCCTCGCGGATTCTTAGCGGCGTGAAGTGCCCCGGCGCTATTGCGCTCTTCGCCTACGACAAATAGCATCGCGAGGTTCCGGTGCCCCGCTTCCAGCAACTCCCGAACGGCGAAAAGCATGGCGGCCATGATGCCTTTGGTGTCGCACGCGCCGCGCCCCCAGATACTGCGCTCGTCCTCGCGCGACGGAAAGAACGGCGGCACGGTGTCCATATGCGTGGAAAGCGTAACTATCGGGTCACCCCAGCGAGCAAAGACGTTGAAGCGTTTCGGCTCAACCTGAATGCGCTCCACGTGCCCGTGATACTGCGCCGCGAGTTCCGAAAGCTGCCCAAACAGCACTTCGCCGATTCGTTCCTCGTTCAGAGTGATCGACTCGACGTCCACCAGCGAGCGCGTTAGTTCAAAAACATTCATAGTCACATGATTGGAACGGAGGGAGGGGTGACGCGTTCGAACCGCGTGCTTCCCTGTAGCGCTCCATCCAATCTCGAGTCCACGAGACACGGATGACAGTGGGCAGGTCTTAACCTGGCCCCCCAACCCGGTCCGGCGAAGCTGCCGCGGCAAGGTTTCGGCGGAATAAAATCGGTCCCTTTCACCGGCTGCTCCGAAGCTCCCGGAACCGCGCAACCGGCTACTGATGACCTCCGCTCCTCTACGAGGACAAGTTTCAGCATAACACGGGGTACAGTGGAAAGTAGGGATGTCGATTTACACGATCTTGATCGGCTTATTGATTCTCACGCTCGCGGGCGCAGCGGCGGGAATCCGATTGGCCGAATTTCCGGGCTTCTCGCGCCGTCTGCTGCCGTTTAGCGGAGGATTGCTGGTGGGCGTGGCCCTGTTCTGGATTCTTCCGGAAATCGCCGCGCGGAACGGCTGGTTGGTCGCTTGCGCGGGCCTGGTATCGGGAGCATCGGCGCTTTGGCTCATCGATCTTTATGTGTACCCGGTGTGCCCGACGTGTTCGCACACGCATGCTCATGAAAACTGTGCGCAGAGCCTGCACGGCTTCGCTGTGCCGCTGCTTATCGCGGCAGGAATCCACAGCTTCTTCGATGGCTGGAGCCTGGCTGTCGCCGACGAGAAGAGCTTTGAGAATCTGCGGATAGCTTTTCTAACTGGCATTGCCGTGCACAAACTACCGGAAGGCTTGGCGCTGGGCGCATTATTGTTGGCCGCCGTCGGCTCGGCTGGAAGAGCGCTGCTCGGCGCGGCGGCGGCGCAATCGATGATGCTGGCTGGCGGAGCCCTGGCGGTAATCGTAGCGCCGCGCATGAACGCAAGTTGGACCATGGGATTTCTGTCCGTTGCGGCGGGTGCGTTTGTTTATCTCGGCTATCACGCAATCGAGAGCGTGTCCCAGCAGCGCGGAATCGCCACTTCCGTGATGGCGGCGCTGACCGGGCTGGCCGGCGCGGCGGCGCTGCGCTCTTTGATTCCGGGAATCTAGGCCGATTCGGCTTTCGGCGGCCGCCGCTTATGCCAATCGCTCCGCTCTTGAAAACCCTTGCCGATGGCCAGCAGCAGGTTCTCAGAAAACGGCGGGCCGACCAGTTGGATCGCCATCGGCATCCCATTCGCGAATCCACAAGGGAGCGAGAGCGCCGGCAGCCCTGCCAGATTGCCCGCTGGAATAAGCGCCGTCAAACCTGGATTGGCGGGAGCCGGACGGTCACTGAGCGGCCGGTCTAAAGGCTGCGTGATCTTAGGCGCGGGCGTCATGCGCGCGGGCGAAACCAGCACATCCGAAATGGCGAATAAATCGCGAAACGCTTCCTGAATTAGGCTGCGAATGCGCATCGCTTTCAAATAGTCTTTCGCCGTAATTTCCAGACCGGCTTTCAGTCCGGCAATCTGCTTTTGATCCGCGAGCTGGTCCACTTCACCGCTTTGAATCATCCGTTCGAAGATGGCCGAGCCTTCCGACGAAATAATAGTACTGATCACAGCGCCATAGGGGAACTCCGGAAGCTTGACTTCCGTTAGTTTGACGCCCAGCGAGCGCAAGGTTCCGAGCGCCTTCGCGTAATCGGCACGCGCGGCCGGGTCCACCCACTCCTCAAAGTCCACCGGCGCGTAGCCGACTTGGACCTCCTTGAAATCCCGGGCATAGGCGGGCTCGTAGTAGAAACTCTTGCCGGCTGAACCGGGATCGTCGGCGTCTCCGCCCGCGATGCCTTCGAGCACCAGTCCGCAGTCTTCGGCGGAACGGCAAAGCGGGCCGATCTTGTCGAGTGTCCAGGACAGCGCCATCGCGCCATTGCGGCTCACCAGGCCGTAGGTGGGGCGAAGTCCGGTGATCCCGCAGAAGGCGCTGGGCGTGAGGATGGATCCCGACGTTTCGGAGCCCAGCGCGAATGTCACCAGACCCGCAGCCACGGCGATGGCTGAGCCGCTGGACGACCCGCCGGACCAGCGCGTAGTATCCCAGGGATTGAGCCCGGGTCCCGTGAGAGACGCGCTCGCGTAGCGATATCCGGGCCCGCCTGCGAGCTCCACCATGGCGAGCTTACCCATCAGCAAGCTGCCGTGCTTCGAAAGCTTTTTGAGAACGGCGGCGGTGTAGTCGAACACTTGGGCTGCATAAGGGCGCGCGCCCCAGGTGGTGGGGTGTTTCGCGTATGCCAGCAGATCCTTGGCTCCGAACGGGATGCCTTGCAGAGAACCTCGGAAACGCTCCCGCTTCATGTCATCATCCACGTCCTTGGCTTCTCGGTGGGCTTCCTTGCGAAGCGACAACGCGAGCGCGTTGTAGTGCGGGCCGATACTTTCCAGGCGGTCCGAAAATGCCTTCGCCAGCTCCACGGCCGAAAATTCCTTGGCCTTGAGCTTCTGGTTGATTTCGGTGATGCTGGCGAAGAAGATATCGTCGGGGATGGAGGCCATGGCGCTCTAGGCTCTAAAATGCGTGGCGGGTTCGGTGGTCATCGGCAATGGAAACTTGGCCAACTGGTCCGCGTTCTGACGATTCTGTTCGCGCGCCGCTTTGAGCTCGTCGTCCGCGCTTTGCGCCGAAATGGGGGCCGCGGGCGCCTGAGCGGCGAGCGCTGGAGCAGCGAGCGCGGGAGCGGCCACGACGGCAGCCAGAGCACGGCGGGTGAATTTAGTGGCCATTGCCTCTATTCTAGTCCCTGGGCATTGCGCTGGGCGCAATTCATAATGCTAGTGGCAGCCTAACATTTCGATGGCCGCCTTCTCCATCGCGGAACGCGGCGCGGAAGTGCCGGTCCAGATCTCGAATTGGCGCGCGGCTTGTTCGAGGAACATCTGGAGTCCGGAAATAACGGTCAAGCCCTGGGCGTTGGCGTGCCGCACCAGCGTGGTTTCGATGGGGTTGTAAACCATGTCAAAAACCAAATCGGAGGGGATCTTATCAGGGAAAAAGCAGCCTTCGGTGCGCGGCGCCATGCCCAGCGGAGTGGCGTGCACGACGGCGTCGAACTTACGGTTCTCCAGTTGTTCCCGGAGCAGAGGTTCGGCGCCGCAAGCCTTGGCGAGGGAACGAACGCGGTCGGGATTACGGCCCACGATGGACACCTTACTGCCGCTATCGATCAGCGCGTAGGCGGCGCTGCGGGCCGCCCCGCCGTTGCCCACCAAAAGAACAGTGGACTTCGCCAGGCGCAGCCGTTTGGCGAGCGGGATGGTGAGAGCCGCGGCATCCGTGTTCGCGCCGCGCCATTTGCCCGCCTTCTTCCAGACCGTGTTTACGGCGCCGATGCGGCGCGCCAGCGGTTCCACGACATCGAGATGATGAATGACTTTCTGCTTGTGGGGAATGGTGACGCTAAATCCGGCCAGCGGAAGTTCGCCGGCCAGCGCGAAGAAATCCTTCAACTGTGGAGGGTGCACCAGAAACGGAAGATAGACCGCGTCCAGACGATGCGCCTGAAAGGCGCGATTGTGCACGGCCGGAGAAATTGACTGCCGCACCGGATCGCCGATCACACCGTATACCTTGGCAACTTTTGAAAATTTTTCGACTCGGTACAGATTCCGCAACGTGCGGGCGCACACCTGATTCGGGGCAGTGCCGTCGGATGCATTCGGCGCGGCATACGTGAAGATCGCGCCCCAGGCCGTGGCCAGAACCCGCGTGGGAAAACCGGTCTCTCCCATAGCCAGCACCACCATCGGCGTGCGTGGGTGCGCCTTCGCCAGCCCGAGCACGCGGCTATTGTCCGACGGTTTACGGGCGGTGGTGACAATCTTATACGCGTCGGCGCCGATGCGCAGCATGCGCCGCAGCACCGCTTCGGGCGACGGCGTTCCATCGTAGTTGTGATAAGAGAGGATCAATTGCGTCCGGCCGCGAAATATATCCAGCCGGGCAAGCACATGTTCGGCGGTCTCAATCTCGATGTCCACCGCGCTCGCCCCCGCGTCCACGGCGGCACTGAGAATTCGGATCTGATCCTCGATGCTGCCGTTGAACTTTCCGTGATTCTGATGGCGCCGGCAGGTGGCCAGCACGGTACATTCGCTATGCGTGGAGAGGAATTTGCGGATCACCGCGAGGCCTTGCTGTGGATCCGGCAGATAATCCAGCCGGAACTCCAGAAAGGATTCTCCTGCATTCGCTTCACGGCGCGCATGCTCCAACAATTTTTGCGGCTCCGAAAAACCCATGGCGATGCAGACGCGCGGAAGCGAGGTGATCTGCGACATGAATGCGTGAGTGGGAATCAGGATAGCACAGGGACGAGCAGGAAATATTAATGCCGGCCCGCATCGGCGCCGCTAAAATCCGCCATGCCAATGCGCAGCACCATCGGCTTTTCGCCGCCGCGCTTAGCTGAATCCGCCGGCGGCGGCGTTACCTCTACCCAACTTCCGTATACACGGCCCCCAAACACCGCCAAGCCGGTATACTCGCCGATCATCGTGTCCATTGGATCGTACGAATGCTCGCTCAGAAGGTAGTTGCGGAACGTGCGCGCGCCGTCGGTGGATCGCGCCAGCACCACATCCACCGATTTGTTGGCGGGGTCGCGACGGCGATCGTAAAAGATCACATACACCGCGCCGGACGTGGGGTCGACCGCCATCCATTGGAACAGTTGATCCGCGCCATTGTGAATGGGATCGGAATTCACTCGCACCGGAGCGGCCCAGGATTTGCCGCCATCGGTCGAGGTGGCGCAGAAGACGTCCACATCGCCGTTGCGGTAGTCGTTCCAGGCCACGTATAACCGAGCCGGGCCTCCGTTCTTGTCCGCCGCCATGCCAATTTGCGGATAGCCGTTGGCGTGATCGGCGTTAAACACCATGAAATTCGACGGCCCGGCTACAGCCACGCGGCTCGTGGGCGCAAACGTTTTGCCGCCATCGCGCGAAACCGTATACGTGATCTGGCCGCGATCGAACCAGATGGCGTGCAGCGCGCCATCCGGCGTCACTACGCCGCTGAATCCCTGCACCGTGCCTTCGTCGTCCCGCGCCCCTCCAGGATGATCGCTGATCCGCAATGGCGCGGACCACGTGAGCCCGCCGTCGGTGGAACGCGAGAATAGGATGATCGAATCGGCCAGCCGGTCTTCCGTCCAGGCTACGTACAAATTTCCGGAGTAGGGGCTGGCGGCTTGCGTGTCGGCGACCACCCAGGGTTTGTCTTCGAACGGAACTCCCGGACCACCCTCAGGGTGCTCGATCACCGGGATCGAACGGGGCTCCCACGTCTTGCCGCCATCCAGCGAGCGGCGGACCTGGATGCTATTGCGTTTGGGATTATGCCCCCAGTAACGCCACGAGCCGGCGCCGTCGAGCGCGATGAATCCGTAAATCGCGTGACCTTGCTTGTCGAAGGTGACCGTGTTGTCGCCAAAGGAACGGTAGGTAGTCAGCGCGGTCCCTTGCGCCAGCGCCCAATGTTCTCCGCCATCCGTGGTGTATCCGACGTTCGTGTGCGATCCGAATCCAACCACTACTTGCTTCGGATTGGCGGAATTTATTGCGATGGATGGGCTGTTGTAGCTGCCCGGCTCCGGCGTGATGCTCACCACGCGCCGGCCCGGCGCAGCCGGTAGATCCGCCTGTTGCGCTTGGGACAAAGCGATCGTAACCACCAGCGCTCCGCATCGCACCCACGCCGTCATCGTCATTGCGGCAATCCAAACGCGAGGATGTGCGAACCGGAAGCGATGGCCACGTATTGTTTCCCGTCCACCATGTAGGTCATAGGCGACGCGCGGAACACGTCGTTCGTATTGAAGTGCCACAGCGGTTTTCCTTCCTTGGCGTCGATGGCCGAAAACGCGCCCGTATCGTCGCCGAAGAAAAGCACGCCACCCGCTGTGGAAAGCACGCCCGATCCCGTGCGGCCTTGCCCAACCAGCGGAATCTCCCAGACGACCTTGCCGGTCTGAATATCAATAGCACGCACGAACTTTTGGCTGATCTCGCCGGGGACTCGCCGCGCCGCGCCGCCGTAGAACGATTGCCCGGCTTGCCACCACTCCCCCGATTTGGTGTAGATGTTGCAGGATTCCAGCGCCATCACGTAGAACAGCTTCGTCGTCGGATTGTAAGCCGTCGACATCCAATTGGTCGCACCCGCCACCGCCGGGCAGGTTCGGACGCCGGCTTCGCTTGGTTCCTGCCCGGGAATCAGCTTCGGACGCCCGTCAGGTCCGATTCCGCTGGCCCAGGTAATCTCCTTCACGAAGGGTTCACCGAGCAGAAACTCACCGGTCACGCGATCCAGAACGTAGAAGAATCCATTTCGATTGGCTTGCACCAACAGCTTTCGCGGACGGCCGCGAAATTCGGCGTCGATGAGCATCGTCGTTTCCGTGGCGTCCCAGTCATGCAGATCGTGCGGACTGAATTGGAAATGCCACTTAAGCTTCCCGGTCTCGGGCTCGATGGCGAGCACCGAAGTGGAATAAAGGTTGTCGCCTTTTCGCTCGTCGCCGTTGTAATCGGGGCAAGGATTACCGGTGGGCCAGTAGATCAGGTTCGTGCTGGGATCGTAGGTTCCGGTCAACCAGCTGTCCACGCAGCCGTGTTGCGATTCCATCACCCGGCCCACCCAGGTTTCAGACAGCGGCTCGCCCGGCGCAGGCATGTTCCAGAATCGCCAGGCATGTTCGCCCGTGGACGTCTTGTAAGCGTCTACGAAACCGCGCGCGCCTTCGTCGCCGCCGGAAGTCCCGGCAATCACCAGATCCTTCACCACTAAGGGCGCTGACGTCGAGCCGTAATTCTTCCTGTAATCCGCCATTTCGCTGTCCCAGAGCAGCTCGCCGCTCAAACGATTCAACGCGATGATATGCGCGTTATCGGTAACCATAAAGGCCGTGTCGCCTAGAACCGCGACGCCACGATTGATGGCAGTGCCCGCATCGCCGATGACGCCTTTCGTGAGCGGGCGGGAATAATGCCAGATCTCGCGGCCGCTGCGCGCGTCCAGCGCAAACGCTTGATTGGCCGCGGTCACGTACATTACTCCATCCACCACCACCGGCGTTCCTTCCAGGTGATTGGAGCCCGGAATTGGGAACATCCACTTCGCTCCCAGTTCTGCCACGTTGGCCGTGTTGATGCCGGTTAGCTCGCTGTGGCGATTTCCGCTGAGACGTCCGTTATAAGTGGGCCAATCGCCAGGCTTCGGATTGGCGATCGCGGAAAATGCCGGGCCCCCCGAGACCGGAGCAACTCCGGAACCCGACGTTGCTGTGCTTTCTCTCGAAAGCCTGCTGAGGTATGCCAGCAGATCGCTCTGCTCACTCGCGCTGGCCGAAACCGGCGGCATTAGCCCTTTGGGATCGGCGGTCTCCTCGGTAATTTCGCCGCGCAGCAGCAAATGAAACTTACCGGAGAGGTCCTGTAACTGAAGATCGTAATTGCTTTCGTTCTTGGCAAGGCCGCGGATGGTTTCGCCAGACCTCAAGTGAACCGACACTAGTTTGTAGCCGCTGATCCCGAGTTTGCCCGGATCTCGCAGAGCCTGTTCGATGCGCGCCAGCCGGGTGTCGCGCCCCAGGTTCGAAAGATCCGGGCCCAGAATGCCTCCCCGTCCTTTCACCATATGGCAGTTGAAGCAGTTTCCTTTTCCGAAAAAGAAACGTTCGCCGGCCTCGGCGTTGCCGGCAGGCGCATGCTCGATCGCCGGGGCGCGCAAAGCTGCAACTAACGCCGCCAACGCATCAATATCCTGCTGCGGTAGCGGAAACGCGGGCATTCCACCGTCCGGATTGCCGCTCTTGATGAATTCGGCCAGGTTCGCGTTGCGATGGCTCAATCCGCGCACATCTGCGATGTCTGGACCATACTCACCCCCGCCTCCATCCGCGCCGTGGCAGCTGGCGCAGTGAGACGCGAACAATTTTCTTCCCGCGAGATTGTCCTGTGCTCTTCCCGGCAACGCGCACGCGAGCGCCGCCAGTATCACCAGCGAAAATCGTTTCAAATTGATCATTTTCTTTCCCGCTTGCTAGTAAGTCGCGATGGGATTGATGGGAGCGCCGGTTCCGCCCGGGACGGCGAGCGGCGCGGCCGTGAACAGAAAAACCCAGCGCTTTCGCTTTGCGGCTTCCCGGCCGAGGTCTTCCAAATCCAATTCGTCGAAAAGCGGCATGCCCATCGCCACCAGCGCCATCAGGTGCATAGGCGCGCCCACGCCTTCGATTCCAGATGGAATCACTTCCGGGTCGGCGTCGCCGCCCAAAACAGCGACATCGCGATCGTGCAGCCATTTGGCGCAAGAGGCATGCAACCCGGCGAAGGTCACGCCAGGACCCTTGGCCGCCCGCATGGCCCAGCGTCCACTCCGCACGAAGACCGCATCCCCCGACGAGATTTTCACGCCCGTTTTCTTTTCCCAAGCCGTCAGGTCCTCGGGATAGATGGGCGTGCCGGGCTCGAGATAATCCACGCCTTTGAGTCTCGCGATATCTACGATCACACCACGCGTGAAGATGCCACCCTTGATCGGCAGCACCGAGTCCTTCGCGCAACCTTCAGCGGTTATCTGATCGACGGAAACATCATTGTAAGTCTTGCCTTGATAACTTGCGTGGCACAGCGCGTCCAGATGGGTCTGCCCCATTCCGTGAAAGGAAACGTTGTAGTTGTCCATATGAAACCCGCCGCCGGCGGGCACCATCGTGTGCACGAACGGGCCTTCGTTGTCAGGCGCCTTCTCGGTGAGGACGTTGTGGGCCATCGAAATTGAGACGCCTTCCTTCACTAATGCAGCCGCTTGCTTGCGCTTGGCTGGAGTAATGAGGTTTAGCGTGCCTAGCTGATCGTCCTTGCCCCAGCGGCCCCAGTTCGACAGCTCAGTCATCCAACGGTCGATGTCGGACTTAGTCAGCTTATGATCGGTTTGCGCGGGCAGTAAGAGAGCCGCGAACAACAGAGGGATAACAGCTTTCCGCATGTGTGTGCTTTTAACGGTCAACGCTGAATGCGATCACGGAACTGCCGGCCGAGACGACGATGTACTGCTTACCTTCACTTAGGTAACTGATCGGGTTTGACCAAATCGCTCCGCCAGTCTGAAAGCGCCACGCTAACTTGCCGGTTACAGCGTCGAGCGCGAAAAAGTCGCCCTCCATCGTGCCTGAAAACACTAATCCGCCAGCGGTGGAAAGCACGCCGCACCAGGGCGGAGTGTGCACTTTGAATTCCCAGCGTATGTCTCCCGTCTTCCAGTCCAGCGCGCGCAGCGCTCCCCATGGCTCCTCACCCGGGACCGGCAATCGGTTAGCTCCCATGAACAGGTGCCCAGGCTCGTAGGACGTGTGTGTGCGTTTCTGGATAGCTCCCTTTTCCCGCACATTCTGATAAAGCAGACCGGTCTTGATGTCCAGCGAAGGGCTGAACCAATTTGCCGTGCCGTCATCGTCCGGATAGACCAGGGCTCCCTGCGGGCTGGGTACGGTCGCTTCATTAACGATCGGGCGGCCCTTGGGATCCAGCCCGGTCATCCAATTTATACGCGCAAATGGCTTGCCCACCAGGTACTCGCCGGTCAGCCGGTCCAGCACATAGTAAATGCCATTTCGATTGGCGAATAACACGAGCTTCCGGGGCCGGCCACGGAAGTTTGCGTCCAAAAGCACCGGAACCTGGTTGGCGTCCATGTCCCAAACGTCATGCGGAGTGAATTGATAATGCCACTTCAGCTTTCCCGTGTCGGGATCGAGCGCCAGGATGGCGTCGGAATAGAGATTGTCTCCCAGCCGGTCATCGCCGATCATATCCGGCGAAGGATTGCCCGTGCCCCAGTAGAGTAAGTTAGCCACCGGATCATAAACGCCGGTTACCCAAGTGGGAGCGCCGCCGGTTTTCCAACTATCGCCGGACCAGGTCTCGTTGCCGGGCTCGCCCGGCCCTGGAACGGTATAAAAACGCCAATCCCGCTTGCCGGTCTTCGCGTCATAGGCGTCCAGGAACCCGCGGATGCCGTATTCGGCCCCGGCGATTCCAACTATCACTTTGTCCTTCACCGCGAGAGGAGCAGCGGTAATCGAGTAAGCCAATTTGTAATCGGCCACCTCCACGTCCCATCGGACATGTCCGGTATGCATGTCCAGCGCGACTAAGTGGGAGTCCACGGTACCCACGAAAATTTGATCGTCGAGCGCCGCCACTCCGCGATTCACTTGTCCGCAGCACACGATGAAGCCCTTTGCGAGCGCCCGCGTGTATTTCCAGATCGCCCGGCCGGTGCGAAGATCGATAGCCGTTACGTCGCTGGGCGGCTCGGTGATGTACATCACTCCGTCGAAAACCAGAGGCATGGTTTCGAAATGATGAGTTGTGCCGATCTGGTACATCCAGGCTACTTTGAGACGGGCGATGTTGGAGGTATTAATCTGGTCCAGTTGCGAGAACTGGTGGCCTTGGTAATTGCCGGAGTAAGTCAGCCAGTTACCCGGTTCTGAGTCCGCTTTGACGATGCGCTCATAAGGTACCTGGCCATTCAAAAGCACAACCGCCGCGAGTAATAGAAGAATGCCTTTCATTGCACGCCTTGTAAGGATTGGAGATAAGCAACCACATCGTTAAGCTCCGCGGCCGTTAGCGTATTCCGGTAGCTCGGCATCAGAGATTTTTTCGGCTCTTTCGCGATTTCTTTCAGTTCGGTTTTCCAGTAAGAATGAACCTGGTTGGAAAGGTCGCGAATCTGGATGGAGAAAGTGTCTTCGTTCAGCCGCACCCCGGTCATGCTGCGGCCGTCCTTCGTTACCACGCGAACCTGCAGGAATTCGAGAGGAACCGAAGCATCGGGATCGACCAAGGAAGCCATCAACTCGGACGCGGTTTGACGCGCACCAATGTCGCTAAGATCCGGCCCGATGCCGCCGCCGTGTCCCCGAATCGAATGGCATCGCTCGCAACCGCCCTTGCCTTCAAAGATCTGCTGGCCGTGGCCGGCATCGCCAGTGGATTTGGCTCCTTCCACCCGGCCTAGCGTTCTCACGAACGCCGCTACTTGCCAGATTTGCGCCGTGGTCAGTGCGCTGGCCGGCATCCGCGTGCCCGGGATGCCTTCATGGATGACGCGAAACAAGGATTGGTCGTCAGGGGCGTGCGGCAAACGCGGAACCGCGAGCACCGCGCCTTGTCCACCCTCGCCCTTAGGTCCATGACAGTAAGAGCATTGCGTTCCAAAAATACGCGCGCCCTCGGCTAGGTCGGCCGGAGTGGTCTTCGGTTGCGGCCCCGGTTCCGTTCCCTGGCCGGCAACCAACCAGCAGGCAAGCAGCAAGCCGCCAAGAAGTTTCGTGCAACGCTTCATTTGGGAGCGACGATAGCATAACCACATAGTAAGTTTCAAGAAGTGCACTTAAGAATGTGCTAGACTGCGCTGAAGGAGACACTTGATGACATCACGCCGCCAATTTCTTGCAGCCAGCGCCGCCACCGCGGGCGCTCTCACCGCCGTAAAGGCTCGCGCCGCTAAGACCAGTTCCACCGGATTTCCGTACACGGAGTTCGAAGCACGGATCGCGCGCCGTGACTTCCGTGATATGACCAAGGACGTTCTGCCCACGCCCTCTCTCATTGTCGACCAGGATTTGTTCCAGAAGAACCTGAAGACCATGTGGGACACCACCAAGGCGAACGGCATCGCTATTCGCCCGCATGTCAAGGTTCATAAGAGCGTGGATGTCGCCAGGATCCAGTTGGCGCACGGCGGAATCGGACTGACCTGCGCCACCATCGCCGAGGCTGAACTAATGTCGAACGCCGGCTTGAAGAACGTGATGTGGACCAAGCAGCCTGCCAGCCGCAACAACATCGAGCGAACCGTCGCTCTTTCGAAAAAAGATCCGACGTTCATGTTCGTGATCGACGACCCGATCGTCTTCGATTGGGTGGAACAGGCCGCGGCGGCCGAAAATGCGCGCCTCAAAATTCTTGTGTCCGTGAATGCGGCTTTGGACCGGCAGGGCATCGAAAACGGCCAGCCCGCGCTCGAACTCGCGCAAAAGATTGCGTCGTCCAAGCACGCGCAGTTTGACGGCATTATGGCTTATGCCGGAATTGCCGCGCATGTCAAAACTTTTGAGAAGCGCCGTGAGCGCTCCGCGAACGACATGGCCGCACCGCGAGAGACCGTGGCGCTATGCAAGAAGGCCGGCCTGCCAGTTAACATTTTCACTGGCGGATCCACCGGCACTTACAACATCGATCATGAGAACGGCCTCACCGAACTCGAAGTGGGATCCTATGTATTTATGGACACCAGATACTTTGTGATCGGCGGTAAAGGCAACGATACGGATTACACCGATTTCGCCGGCGCGATGACCGTACTTACAACGGTGGACAGTAAGCGACATCCCAATCAGGCCACAACAGACTACGGCAACAAGGCCGCGGTCCGAAAGACGGACAAGGTCAAGGGCATGCCTACCATTGAGGTTGGAATACAGGGCGCGGAGTACGGCGGCTTGAAATGGAACGACGGCGACCATGACTTCAAGCTCGGTGATCGCGTCGAAATCTATTGCACGGTTCTCGACGATAGCACCAATTACTACGACCGTTACTATGTCGCCAAGGGCGATCAGATCGTCGATGTCTGGCCCATTATGGGACGTTCCGGCGCAGCGCAGCGCTAAGTAAGCGATAGAACGATCGTCGAAGATTTTCCGGCCCGCGGGATCATCGCGGGCCGCTTCATTTACAAAGAGCGAGAGCTCCGAACATGTTAGACTGCACTGAGGAGGAATGTATGATGTCACGCCGACAGTTCATCGCCGCCAGCGCCGCCACCGCGGGCGCTCTCACCGCCGCAAAAGCCCGCGCCGCCAAAACCAGCTCCACAGGATTTCCATACACCGAATTCGAAGCCCGCATTGCGCGCCGCGATTTCCGTGATATGACCAAGGACGTTCTGCCCACGCCCTGTCTCGTTGTCGACCAGGATTTGTTCCAGAAGAACCTGAAGACCATGTGGGACACCACCAAAGCGAACGGCATCGCCATTCGCCCGCACGTAAAGATTCACAAGAGCGTGGATGTCGCCAGGATCCAATTGGCGCACGGCGGAATCGGATTGACTTGCGCCACTATCGCCGAGGCAGAATTGATGTCGAACGCGGGCTTGAAGAACGTGATGTGGACCAAGCAGCCGGCCAGCCGGAACAACATCGAGCGGACCGTCGCACTATCGAAGAAAGATCCGACATTCATGTTCGTGGTGGACGATCCCGTCGTGTTCGATTGGGTTGAGCAGGCTGCGGCGGCGGAGAATGCCCATCTCAAGGTTCTTGTGTCGGTGAATGCAGGCGGCAGCCGGCAGGGAATCGACAACGGACAGCCCGCCCTCGAACTGGCGCAGAAGGTCGCTTCCTCCAAGCGCATGCAATTCGAAGGCATCATGGCCTACGCCGGAGGCGCGGCGCACACCCGCACCTTCGAAAAGCGGCGTGAGGAATCCGCCCGCCTCATGGCTGCCCCGCGAGAGACCGTGGAGCTTTGTAAGAAATCCGGGTTACCGGTCAACATTTTCACCGGCGGATCGACCGGCACTTACAACATCGATCACGAGAACGGGCTTACTGAACTCGAAGTAGGGTCCTATGTATTTATGGACACCCGCTACTTTGTAATCGGGGGTAAGGGCGACGATACCACTTACAACGATTTCGAGGGCGCAATGACCGTACTTACTACCGTGGATAGTAAGCGGCATCCGAATCAGGCCACAACCGACTATGGTAATAAGGCCGCTGTGCGGACAACCGACAAGGTCAAGGGGATGCCATCCATCGAAGTGGGCATACAGGGCGCGGAGTACGGCGGCCTGAAATGGAAAGACGGCGATCACGACTTCAAGTTAGGGGACCGCGTGGAAATCTATTGCACCGTCCTCGACGACAGCACTAACTACTACGACCGTTACTACGTCGCCAAGGGCGACCAGATCGTCGATGTCTGGCCCATCATGGGGCGTACTGGCGCCGCTCAGCGCTAAGCTAAATTTCGGAGTTGTCTTTGGCTAATTCGCCGCGCTGAGTTCTTCGGCGCGGGCGAATAAGCCGGGCGTTCCGCCAGTGTGCAGGAAGACCACCGTGTCGCCCGGATCGATAACACCCCGCCGGATGTGATCGATCATGCCCGCTGCCGCTTTTCCTGTATAAACCGGATCCAGGAAAATACCCTCCGAGTGAGCGAACAGGCGCAGCGCTTCAAGACAACCGGGTGTTGAGATGCCGTATCCCGGACCGACGAAGCTCTCGTCGCTAAGCAGATCGTCCGCGGTGATGCAGCTCGATATGCCGAGCGTCTCCGCTGCCTGGTTCACAATGGTCACCCCTCGGGCGGTCTTCTCCGCCGCGCCCCCGCTCACGGCTATTCCCTGGACTCGGTAGGGCGCGCTGAACATGCTCTTACCC
The DNA here is from genome assembly GCA_963786745.1 of Terriglobia bacterium. GTDB lineage: Bacteria > Acidobacteriota > Terriglobia > Bryobacterales > Bryobacteraceae > Palsa-89. The sequence continues at coordinate 364,122 of CAWBAE010000004.1, forward strand.
AGCACCAGCCCGCCCTGCGTGCCGCGCGATCCGTTCGCGAAGTAGAGATGCGTAGGCGCTTCACCCATTTGAAAACTCTGCATCAACAGCTCGAGCGTGCCCGTCGCGTAACCGAATACGCCCACCGGGCTGGAACCGCCAAGTGGAATCAGATACGGACGTTCCCCGCGCTTCCGCAAATCCTCCATCACTTCAGCAATCTTAGTTTCCTCCTGATCGCCGATCGCCAGCATCGGATTCGCATTCGCCGGGATGAAGTGCACTTCCGCGCCCAGCAGCCGATCAAGCAAAAGATTACCCTGCACTTTTGGCTGTTCCACCTGGCTGGTCAGCACCAGCGCGGCTTTGAGCCCCGCCACGCGCGCGGCCGCGGCAGTGAGACGGGCGTGATTGCTTTGAACGGCGCCGGATGTCACCAGCACTGTCGCGCCTTCCTGTAGCGCGGCGCCCACCAGGAACTCGAGCTTGCGAGTCTTGTTTCCACCAAACGCCAAGCCTGTCAAATCGTCGCGCTTGATCAGGATTCGCGGACAAAGGCCGGGCCCTCCCAGCGCTTCCCGAAGTTTGGGCATTTCGTGCAGCGGCGTCGGCAGCGTGGCGAGCCGAAAGCGAGGTTGGGATCCGATGGACATAGGAAGCTCCAGGGTCGCAAAGCGTGCGGGGTTCCCGCAACTTGCCGATGTTATCATCGAGGGCATGCGAAAACTTCTGCTGGCGCTCGGCTGTGTCTCTCTACTCTCCGCCGCCGACGGCCGTCCGCGAATTCGAGCCGTGACGGCGTTCATCGAAGTCGACTCAAACAACTACGCAGCGAGGATCGAAGACACGCAAAAGTTTTTGAAGAGCGCGAAAGACGCGTTCAATCGCGCGGGATTCGAGGGCGCGGGCGGACGCATCACCACGCAGCCGTTTCCGGTTTACACCAAGGGCATGCCGAAGGAGGCTGCGCATCGGCTGATCCGCAAAATGCTCGCGGCCGCATCCAAGGGCCCGTCCGCGCTTGACATCGGACCCGCGATGATGAACGACAACGACGACACTGCCCCGGTAGCTCTTCTCGCCGATGTGCTGACGGACACCAGCGTTAATGCCAACCTGGTCATGGCGGATGAGCAGGGTATCCACTGGCGCGCCGTCCACGAAGCGGGGCATCTGATCAAGACCGTTTCCGAGCGCAGCCCGCATGGCGACGGCAATTTTGGTTTCGGCGCCATCGCGATGATGAAACCGTACGGGCCATATTATCCCGGCTCTTATCATCTAGGACACGGACACGCCTTCGCTATCGCGATAGAGGGAGCCAATGTCGTGGCCGACGTTTTCGCGCGCTACCACGATCCGCGGGAAGCGGAGCAGCATCTCGCGGAGGCCTTCGCGAAATACACCAAGGAAGTGGAAGCGGTCGCAACCCAGCTTGCATCGAGTTCCGGCTGGACCTACCAGGGCATCGACGCAACTCCCGCGCCGCTCGGTGACATCTCTATCGCCACGGCCATCGAATCTTTCCTCGGCGCACCGTTCGGATCGAGTGGCACCGAGACCGCGTCGGCCATCATTACTCGCGCCGTGCAATCCTCGCCCGTGAAGCGGACCGGCTATTCGGGCTTGATGATTCCGATCCTGGAAGACAATCTCCTGGCGCGCCGCTGGGCTGAGGGCACGTTCACTCTGGACTCGATGCTGTCCTACTCGGCAGTGTGCGCCGGCGGCCTCGACACCGTTCCCTTGCCGGGCGATGTAACCGAGGAACAGATCGCCCGCATTCTGGGAGACGTCGCGTCGCTTGCGTACAAGTGGAATAAGCCGCTGGCCGCGCGGTTGCTTCCCGCGCCCGGAAGAAAGCCCGGAGATATGACTCAGTTTACCGAGAGCGCGTTTCTAAAGAACACCAAAGTGCAAGCCCTGCCGGGAACCAGGCATTAGCGTTCAACGAATCGATGCCGCAGCCTTCAAGACGCTATCTGGATCACATTCTTTACCCCGCCGCCTGAGCCCGAGAGCGGTTCGAGCGCCCGCTCGATCGGAAAGCGGGCAGTGATCACCGAACGAATCGCATCCGGCCAGCGGTCCAGGAATTCGCCCAGGTGCTCGATCGCCGCGCGAAAGGCTTGCGGCGGAGCGTTCACGCTTCCAACGATCGCTCGGTTGCCCAGCACCATCTCTCGCATGATTCGGTCCGTATCTATCTGGTTCAGTCCTCTATCTCCGGGAACGCCGGTGAAAATAAATACGCCATTGGGTCCCAGCCGGTGGACAGCGTCAAAGGCCACGCTGGACGCGCCCATCGCTTCATAGACCACATCGATGGGTCCCGCCGCTTTGGCCAGATCATCCATGGAATGCGTCTCCGCTGCCATGTATTGCGCGCCGATCGCGCTCACGATGTCGTTCTTTTCTTCGTGCTTCAGCGATCGCGAGTAAACCGCAACATCGAACCCGGAGACGCGCAGCGCCATGGCTCCCAAAATCCCGACCGGCCCGGCTCCTAGCACCACGGCACGATGGCAGTGGCCCGGAGCCTTTCCCGGCTCGACCGGGCAGGCCCACGGCAAGCGTTGCTGAACCGTCCAGAGTTGCTCCAACGATTTTTCGGCGATCGTCAAGGGTTCAACCAGCACCGCTACGTCCCGCAGCTCGCGCGGCACCACGTTCAGATACTGTTCTTCTTCCACCACCAGCTCGGTCATGTAGCCGTGCCTGCGCTTGATGCCGCGCTCGGTGAAATCACCGGAATAGCAGAAGTCTTGCCGGCTGTCGCGGCAGGCCATGCACCAGGGATGCGCGCACGGACGCCGTACCGTCATTACCACCAGATCCCCTGGTTTCACTTTCGAGACTTGCGTGCCAATCTCCACCACTTCGCTCAGCGACTCGTGACCGATCACCAGATAATCGAATCCTTCCGGCGGCGTCCCGTATTGGAAACTTGTGATTTCGCGATCCGTACCGCATACTCCCACTTCCAGCACGCGCATTTTCGCCTGCTTGGGCGAAGCGATCTTTGGCTCGGGATGATCGATGATCTGAACCTGGCGCTTGGAAGGGAAAACGGCGACGGCTTTCATCCCTTCAGGATAACTTGGGGATTCTCATCACGCGCCTAGATAAACGAACCGCGCAATGAACAGGATCGCCAGCGCGTACACCAGCCAGTTCACGTCGCGAAACTCGCCGCGAGCAATTTTAAGAATTACGTACGCCGTAAAACCGAACGCCAGGCCGTTCGCGATGCTGAAGGTCAACGGGATGGTGATGATGGTTAGAAACGCGGGAACCGAAAGCACGGGATTCGACCACGGGATCTCGGCCGCATGCGCGATCATCAGGGAGCCCACCACGATCAGCGCTGGCGCGGTGGCCGCGGCCGGTATCGCTCCCACCACGGGCGCCACGAATAGGGACAAAAGAAAAAGCACACCAGTGGTGATCGCGGTTACTCCCGAGCGTCCTCCCGCCACGACGCCCGCCGCGCTTTCGATGTAACTCGTCACGGTCGACGTCCCGGCCAGGGATCCAACAATGGTCGCGGCTGCGTCCGAATATAGAATCCGATTGATCCTTGGAATCTGGTTGGTTTTATCGAACAGCCTGGCCTCTTTTCCCACCGCCACCAGCGTCCCGACGTTGTCGAACAGATCCACGAAGAGGAAGACGAACACGATCTCCACCAGCCCGAAGCTCAGGGCGCCGCGAACATTTAAATGAAAAGCAGTGGCCGTGATGTCCCGGAACGAATAGGCTCCCGGCTGCCAATGCACCAGCCCCAACGCGATGCCTAGAGCGGTGGTGCCCAGAATTCCGATCAGGATCGCACCGCGAACTTTCCACGCCAGCAGCGAAGCGATCAAAAGCAATCCAGCGATCGCCAAAGCGGTATTCGGATTCCTCAGGTTTCCCATAGTCACCAGCGTCGAGCTGCTCGCGACAATGATGCCCGCATTGTGCAGACCGATGAACGCGATGAAGAATCCGATTCCGACGGCCACGGCCGAGTAGAGTTCAAATGGAATCGCGGAGAGGATCATCTGCCGCACTCCAACCGCGGTAAGAATCAGAAACGCGACACCCGATAGAAACACCGCTCCGAGCGCTGTTTCCCAAGGCACGCCCATACCTTTTACTACCGTGTAAGTGAAATACGCGTTGAGCCCCATCCCCGGCGCAAGCGCGATCGGATACCGCGCCAGGATACCCATCAGCAAACTGCCGAAAGCGGCGCACACGCAGGTAGCGGCCACCACCGCGGTCAGCGGCATCCCGGTCTCATGTAGAATCGCGGGGTTGACGAAAATAATGTACGCCATGGTGACGAACGTGGTGGCGCCGGCTAGGATCTCGGTGCGCCAGTTCGTTCCCAATTCGCGAAACTGGAAATACTCTTCAATACGGTCGCGCATTGGTTTCCATCATAGACGCAACGCGATACACTGAAGCGGAAAGGATTCAATCGTGTTAGTGGTTATGCGCGCGCACGCCACCGATCAAGATATTGCGGCTGTGTGCGCGAAAATTCAAAGCCTGGGCTTTCGCCCTCACGTGATGCCGGGCGCAGAACGCACCGCGATCGGGATCACCGGTAATCACGGAGCCGTGCCTGCGGCCGAATTCGTGGACTTACCGGGCGTCGCCGAAGCCATCCCGGTTTCGAAGCCCTACAAACTGGTAAGTCGCGAGGTGAAGCCCGACAACACCATCGTGAACGTGGCGGGAGTCCCGGTGGGCGGCGCCGAATTGGCGATCTGCGCTGGCCCCTGTTCGGTGGAAAGCCGGGAACAGATTCTGGCCTCGGCGCGCGCCGTGAAAGCGGCCGGCGGCCAGCTTCTGCGCGGCGGCGCCTACAAGCCCCGCACTTCGCCGTATGCTTTCCAGGGACTCGCGGAAGAAGGTTTGAAATACTTGGCGGAAGCCCGAGCCGAAACGGGATTGGGCATTGTGACCGAAGCCATCGACACCGACACGTTCGATCTGGTAGCCGAATACGCGGACTGCATCCAGATCGGCGCGCGCAACATGCAGAACTTCTCGCTGCTGCGCCGCGCCGGCCGAGCCCGCAAGCCGGTTTTGCTCAAGCGCGGTATGTCTTCCACGCTCGAGGAATTCCTGATGGCGGCCGAATATATTTTGTCCGAAGGCAACTACCAGGTGATTATGTGCGAGCGCGGCGTGCGAACGTTCGCCGATCATACGCGCAATACCCTTGACCTGAGCGTCGTGCCCTTTGTGCAGAATCTGAGCCATCTGCCGATCATCGTGGACCCCAGCCACGGCACCGGTAAGCGTGACAAAGTTCATCCCATGGCGCTGGCCGCGATTGCGGCGGGCGCGTCGGGATTGATCGTCGAAGTCCATCCCAATCCCGATCGGGCGCTCTCGGACGGTTTCCAGTCCCTGTATCCGGAACAGTTTCGCGAGCTAGTGGAGGAAAGCCGCGCTATTTCGAACCTCTTGCGAACCCGCAGAGCGTCGGCTGCGCGGCCGCTCGAGCCGGCCGTGGTTTGAGGTGACGATGGATTGGGAAAAGCATGGCATCCGGGTGATCCGATCCACGGAGCTTGATTGCAATACTCCGCAAACGCAAGGCATGACGCGCGCCGCCGCCATCGATCACGCGCGCACCGGCGCGAGCAAACTCTGGGCTGGAACCGTGGTGGTGGAACCGGATGCGAAAACTGGCGCCCATCATCACGGGGATCTCGAGACCGTCCTCTATATCGTGAAAGGCCGCGCCCGCTTCCGCTGGGGTGAGCATCTCGAATTCGTCGACGAAGCCGGACCGGGCGATTTCATCTTCGTGCCCCCATACGTCCCGCATCAGGAGATCAACGCCGATCCGAATCAGCCCGTCGAGGCCGTGGTGGTGCGCAGCGGCCAGGATCCAATCGTCGTGAATCTGGACATCCCCAGTCCCGAGACCCCATCCGGAACGAAGTGGATCGATCAAGTCCACCGGACCTGACGCACACTCACCACAGCCTTCCCCTCAGCGCTTCAAACTACCGGCGAAAATGTCCTGCGTACGGCGGGCCGGCATACGCGCGCGGCGCAACCCGACCGTAGGGCGCATGTCCCCAATAACCGGGGCCCCATCCAAATCCGACACCAACAGCCGGATATATAGGCGCCGGCGCGGGAGCAACATACACCGGGGGCGGAGGCGGTGTCGGAGCGGCATAATATCCGTAGGCAGGACCAACGCCAATCCCAACTCCAACGGCCACGCGCGGCGCGGCGAAAACGGAACCACCGGCCAGTAACAAAAGAGCGAGCAATTTTGCTTTCATTTTTTATCCCTCCTCACGGCCCACTAATTTGCAAACCTTATGCCAACTCAGAAGTGCTAGGAATTGTTTGACTTAATCGCCCGGCGAAAAATGCGCTCTGGCCGATAACAACCACCACCGCCGGATTGCGGCCAACCTCAGCGGCTTTCGCGCGCAAAATAGCCGCTCTTGCAGCGCACGGTCAATCCGGGCCGCTTAGATCGAATCACGATCTTGTGAAAAGTCCCATCGCCCGCGCTAGGGGCGTGATAAGCCAGCTCATACGACGACCTCAGCTCCTGTCCGATTTTGGTGAAGGACTTCGCAAGATCCACTTTCTCGGCGTCAAAATCAAGGCCCCCGGTTTCGCGGCCAACGCGCTCCATCACGCTGATGCCGTATTTGTTGCGCGCCGTCAACCGTCCTTTCCGGTCCCGCTCCGTATACCGGATGCCGAAAAATACGACGTCTTGGCTTTGCATCGATTCGATGGCATCCAGCATGTTATGGGAGCTCGAATTGTCTTCCCCATCGCTGAAAACGATCAGCGCTTTGCGTCGATTGTCCGGGCTCGCCAGCTTCTCCGACGTCGCGTAATACAGCGCGTCATAAAACGCGGTGCCCAGCTCACGGTGCTCCAGCGGCCCTAGTTCCGACATCTCATCGGCGCTTTTGTCGAATCGTTTGAGCCCCTCGATTATTTCACTGGCGGATGCGGAGACGTCGCTTGCCAGGCGCAAATGATTCCCAAAACAAACCAGGAACGCCCGGTCCCGAGGCGTCAGAACCTGGCCCAGGAAAATCTTCAAATCTTGCTCATGGCGCTTCACGAACGGATCCTGGCTGCCGCTCATATCGGCGATCAGTCCAAGCCTCAGCGTAAGATCCACGCCGTGCGCGAAGAAGGATATCGTCTGCGGCAAGCCGTCGTCCAGAACCTCAAAATCATCACGGGCGAGGTCCGTCACCAACTTTCCGTCTGCGTCGCGGACCGTAAACGCGACATTGACCAGCGGCACCGTGACACTAATCTTGAGCTCATCCTGCGCCAGGCCGCACCCGGCCGCCAGCAAAACAATTAGCAATCGCCCCATGGAACTAAATACGCACCGAGGCAGTACAAGTTTCCGCGAACGTATAACTTATTTTCGACCCTAGACGCGACCGCTCAGCCGCCGGAGGCAATCGCCCCGCGGTTAGCGGTATCTTTATGGAATGATTACGCGCAATGTGATCGTGTGTCTGTTTTTTGCCGTCTCCGCCGCCCTGGGGGCGACCGCCGGTAAGGGCATTCTGCTCGAAGATCTCACCTGGCAGGAGGCCGAGAAGGTTCTCACCAAGGACGCGATCGTGGTCATCGCCATCGGCGCCGAGTCGAAAGAGCACGGGCCGCATCTCAAGTTGAAAAATGATTTTCTAATGGCTGAATACCTCAAAAACGAAGTGCTGAAGCGCGCCGACGTAGTGGTGGCCCCCACCGTGAACTATCATTACTATCCGGCTTTCGTCGACTATCCCGGCTCTACCAACCTGCGCCTCGAGACCGCGCGCGACCTGATGGTGGACATCGTACGGAGCCTGGCGCACTACGGCCCGCGCCGCTTTTACGCTCTCAATACCGGCGTCTCCACCATGCGCCCGCTGCGCATGTCGCAAGAAATTCTGGCTGCCGACGGCATCACGTTCCGCTACACCGACCTTCTAAAAGTGAACGACGCCACCGAGAAACGGGTCCGCCAGGAAGAAGGCGGAACGCACGCCGACGAGATCGAGACGTCCATGATGCTGTTTATTGCGCCATCCAGCGTGGACATGAAGAAGGCGGTGAAAGATTATCATCCGTCCGGCAGAGGCGGCTTGTCGCGCGATCCCAACGGCCCGGGCGATTATTCCGCCAGCGGCGTTTTCGGCGACCCGACTCTGGCGACCCGCAAAAAGGGCGAGATTCTAGTGCATGGCATGGTGGAAGGGATCCTGAAGGATATCGAAGCCCTGCGCGCTGAAAAGTTTTGAATAGCAGCCATTCAAAATTTGGATAAACCGCCGGACCTCCCGATGCGGTATCCTGTGAGATTCTCCGCAGTCATATAAAGCTCTGTTTCAAACCCCAGGAGGTTAGATGAAGCCCCACGAAGTCTTGGAATTCGCCAAGAAGAATAACGCCCGGCAGGTCGACTTACGGTTCTCCGACATTCCCGGCTTGCAGCACCACGTTTCGTATCCGATCAGCGAACTCTCGGAAGATTCGTTTCACGACGGATTCGGAATGGACGGTTCTAGCATCCGCGGATGGGCCGCGATCAACGAGAGCGACATGCTGCTCATTCCGGATCCGGCCACGGCGATCATCGATCCGTTCTACGAGATCAAGACGCTCGTAATGGTGTGCGACGTAATCGATCCGATCACCCGCCAGAATTACAACCGGGACCCGCGCTGGATCGCGAAGAAAGCGGAGCTGTACCTGAAGAACAGCGGGATCGGCGACACGGCGTATTTCGGCGCGGAAGCGGAGTTCTTCATCTTCGACAACGTGCGGTTCGATCAAAATCAGCACTCCGGCTTTTACTTCATCGACGCCGAAGAAGGCCGTTGGAATAGCGGTAAGGAAGGCGGCGGCAACCTGGGCTACCGGCCGCGCTACAAAGAAGGATATTTTCCGGTACCGCCCACGGATCACTATCAGGATCTGCGCGGCAAGATGGTGGAAACCATGATCGAGTGCGGCATTCACATCGAGTGCCACCATCACGAGGTCGCCACCGGCGGACAGTGCGAGATCGATCAGCGCTTCGACACGCTGGTGAAATCGGCGGACCACATGATGCTGTACAAATATGTGATCCGCAACGTGGCGCAGAACGCCGGCAAAACGGTGACGTTCATGCCCAAGCCGCTGTATGGCGATAACGGAAGCGGCATGCACACCCATCAAAGCATTTGGAACGAGGGTAAGCCGCTGTTTGCCGGCGACTGCTATGCGGGCCTGAGCCCGATGGCGCTGAACTACATCGGTGGATTGTTGAAGCATGCGCGGGCGCTCTCCGCCATCATCGCGCCCACCACCAATAGCTATAAGCGCCTGGTGCCCGGCTATGAAGCGCCGGTGAATCTGGCTTACTCGCGGCGCAATCGTTCGGCAGCGTGCCGCATCCCGATGTACTCAGCCAGCCCCAAGGCCAAACGCGTGGAGTTCCGCCCGCCGGATCCGGCCTCGAATCCCTACCTGGCGTTCGGAGCCATGCTGATGGCCGGCCTGGATGGAGTGATCAACAAGATCGAACCGGGCGAACCGCTCGACAAGGACATTTACGATCTGTCTCCGGAGGAGATGAAGAGCGTGCCGTCCATGCCCGCGTCGCTCGAGGAAGCGCTGAGTTGTTTAGAAGAAGATCACGACTTCCTGCTGAAGGGCGACGTATTCAGCGAAGACCTGATCGAGACTTTCATCGACTATAAGCGCCGCAACGAAGCCGACGCGATCCGGTTGCGGCCGCACCCGTACGAGTTCGCTCTGTATTACGACATCTAATAGGTGCGGAATTACTCCAGCGCGAACGCGTTTACGCCGGAGCTTACGATTACCACGTATTGCTTGCCGTTCGAGCCCAGGTAGGTCATCGGATTGGTGTGACCTTCCGTATCCAGCCTGGTCTCCCACAGCAGTTTACCGGTTTTTGAATCGAACGAGCGGAAACGTGCGTCGATCGTGCCCGCGATGAAGAGCAGGCCTCCGGCGGTGGCAATGCTTCCGCCCTGCCCGAATGCCCCGGTATTGTGGATGCCCTTGGCTTCCAGTTCATCGCTGGTGCCGAGCGGCACTTTCCAGGCGATATCACCGGTGTTTGCATTTACGGCCATCAAGTGAGCCCAGGGCGGGGTCTGGCAGGGCAATTGATTGGAAGGATCCCAGAAGCGCGAATAGAAAGTGCCTCGGCCGCCTGTGAGCGGGCTGGTGCGCCGGTACGCCACCACATCGTCCTCGGCGGATTTTTCCAGACGGCCCAATCCGGCGACATCGCGTGTGTTCACGAAAACGAAGCCGAGCGCCGGATCCACCGACACGCCGCCGTAATTCGGTCCACCCTGCTGGCCTGAAAAGATGACCCGATATTCCTGCGTACTGTAGGGCGTGTAGGGACCGTAGTTGTGGATCCCGCCGATCTTCTCAACTAAATCGCGGCAGAATTTTTCGTGCTCCGGTTCGCCCGTGAAGATTTCGTCCGGCTTAATGCTCAAGCGCGCCAAGGGCGGCGGCTTCACGGGAAACGGCTGCGTGGGTGAGCTCTGCTCGCCGGGGACATCGCTCTTCGGCACCGGCCGCTCTTCCACCGGATAAATGGATTTCCCGGTATCGCGCTCCAGGAAAAACATCAGTGACGCCTTGGAAACCGCCACGATAGCGGGAATCTTCCTGCCGTTCTGAACCACATCGATCAGGGCCGGCGCGGCCTCCGCATCCAGATCCCAGAGGTCATGATGCGTAATCTGGAAATACCACTTAAGCTTGCCTGTGTTGGCCTCGAGCGCCACAATCGAAGAGGCGTAGAGATTCTGTCCCACGCGGCCTCCGCCGTAGTATTGGGGCGCCGGCTGCCCGAACGGAACGAAGACCAAACCGCGCTCTGAATCCACCGTGATCAATCCCCAGTTCCCGGGTGAGCCGACATGCTCCCACGCGTCCTTAGGCCAAGTTTCGTAGCCCGCTTCGCCGGGATGCGGAAGCGGATGGAACGTCCACACCAGCTTGCCGGTACGCACGTCCCAGGCGCGCAGATCCTGAGCCGGGCCATCCTGATTGTCTTCCTGGCCGCGCGATCCGGTGATGATCAGATTGCGGTAGATCGCGCCCGGAGAACTCATGCTGTAGTGCATCTTCGGAAATTTATCGGCCACGCCCGCGCGCAGATCCACCACGCCTTCGTTCCCGAACGCCGGCGCCAGCTTTCCGGTTGCTGCATTAATCGCGATTAGCTGTCCGTCGCTGGTTCCCGCCAGTATCTCGGGCGGGAGTTGCGCATCGCCGGGCCAAAAGCTGACTCCGCGAACAGCCCCGGACGCCTTGCCAAGTTCGTACTTCCAGATCTCCTTGCCGGTATCGGCTTCCAGCGCAACCACGGTATGTTGCGCGGTGGGAGTGAACAGCACGTTGCCGATCACGATCGGAACCGCCTCGGTGGCCGGAATCACGCGTGCGGCGGCGCTGGGGCTGCTCTTGTCGATGCCATACTGCCAGGCCAGCTTCAGCCTTCCGACATTCTGCGTATTGATCTCGGCGAGCGGTGAGTAGCGCTGGCCGCCTTCGTCGCGTCCGAACGCGGACCAGTCCCTCTGCGGATCGAACTTGAGAGCGACCGTCCGGGACGCGGATTTGACTTCAATGGAAGCAGCCGGACTCTTGGGTGGATCCGCGGTGGTTTCGCTCTTGCCGAAATACTTGGCGAGATATTTGACGATGATGGCAAATTCTTCGTTCGTGGCTTCGGCCCCACGCGAAGCCATGGTGTCAACCACCTTCTTCCATTCCGCTTCGGTGCGGTTGGCGTCGAGCGTAGTCTCGAGACCGTGACAGTCGACGCAAATGGTCTGGACCAGCTTCTTGCCTTCACCCTCCGGCAGTGTGATCTCCGCGCTGGCTCCCAGCGCAATCAGAAGCAGCGGAAAAATACGAACGAGGATCGAGTTAGGGCAATGCATATGCGATTACGCTGTCACTAGTGGGGCCGTTGCCCGGCAGATGTCCAGGGCCGCCCGCTACGATCACGACGTACTGCTTGCCGCTGCTGCCCCGGTAGGTCATCGGGGTGGCGTTTCCGGCTGCATCCAGCCTGGTCATCCAAAGCTCCTTGCCGGTGCGGGAATCGAACGCTCGAAACTTACGGTCGTTGGTGGCGGCGATGAAAAGCAATCCGCCGGCGGTAGCGATGCTGCTGCCGAGACTCACCGCACCGGTGTTCTTGAAGCCTTTGGCTTCGAGTTCATCGTAAGAGCCGAGCGGAACGCGCCAGGCCACATCGCCGGTGCGTGTATCGACGGCCGCCAGTTCGCCCCAGGGCGGTTGACTGCAGGGATAACCGTCCTTATCCATGAATCGTCGGTAGGCGCCCTCGTTGCGATACGGCATGGGCGCGCCCTCCGGAGACTTCACCATATGCCCGGTCTGTCCCAGGTTCGAAAAATTCACGAACACGTAGCTCAGCTTGGGATCGAACGAGACGCCCGCCCAGTTTCCGCCGCCGATCGAGCTCGGGAACGTGAGCCTGGGCTCCAGCGCGAACGGCGTAAAGGCCCCTAGGGTCGGATGGCTCTCGAGCAGGCCGAGGCAATACTCGTGCGATTCCGGCGATATGTTGGAGATCTCGTCCTTGGTGACGTTCAGGCGCGAAAAGGGCGGCGGCTTCACCGTAAAAGGCTGCGTGGGCCAGGACTCCTCGCCCGGCACGTCGCTTTTCGGCACCGGCCGCTCTTCCACCGGAAAAACCGGCTTACCGGTCTTGCGATCCAGCACGAACAGCATGCCCACCTTCGTAAATTCAGCAACGGCCGGAATGCGCTTGCCGTTTAACGTCGCTTCGATCAAGGACGGCGGCGCGGCCACGTCCAGATCCAAAATGTCGTGATGAACAAGTTGAAAGTACCAACGCAGCTTGCCGGTCTCGGCATCCAGCGCCACTACGCTGTTCGAATACAAATTCTGGCCGGGCCGATCGGCGCCATAGAAGTTATCGGCCGGGTTTCCGATGGGCACGAACAGCGTGCCGCTATCCGGATCCACCGTCATCACTCCCCAGGCGCTGGGACCGGAGCGGTTCTTCCAACCATCCGGGCCCCAGGTTTCGTTTCCAGGCTCGCCGGGCTGGGGAACGGTATGAAATCTCCAGGCCAGCCTTCCAGTTTTTGCGTCGAAAGCGCGTGGATCTCCGCTCGGCCCTTTGCTGGGACCTTCCTGCGTGGAGGGTCCGATAATGATCAGATCTTTGTAAATCACCGGCGGAGATGTAACCGAGTAGTGCGCTTTCGGATAGTCGTCGGCAACGCCGGCCCTTAAATTCACTTCGCCGTTATCGCCAAAGCCCGGGATCGGCTTGCCGGTCTTCGCGTCCAGTTCAATCAGGCGGGCAGCGGTAGTGAGAATGACGCGCGGTGGTGTCCCGCCGTCACCCACCCAGTAGGAAACACCGCGATGCTCCGACACCCGCGGGGTTTTGGGATCGTAACTCCAAAGCTCCTTGCCCGTCTCGGGGTTCAGAGCGATAACGCGGTTCTTCTGGGTGGCGAAGTACATCACGTTCCCGATTACGATGGGCGTGTCTTCCCAGGTGCCACCGGGATCGCCGGTGTGATACGTCCAGGCGAGCGCAAGCTTTGCCACGTTTTTGGTGTTGATTTGATCCAGCGGAGAATATTTGCTCCCGCCGGGATCGCGGCCGTAAGCAGGCCAGTCGGCTGGATCCTGAGCCTCTACGATCCACCCCGTCAGGGCGCTCGCAAGCGCGAAAATGCTCAGTTTCGTACCGATCGAGCCGATCATGCCCAGATAAAGCTTATCACCGCTGTGCTGTGCCCGCCGGGCTCGGCTATTTTGCGGTTGCGGCGACGAACCTGGACCAATCCCGCACTTGGCCGGGCCGGCGGTCCGATCCCTGAGTCCCGAACATCCAGTTGGGATACTCGGGCGTCAGCTTGCTGACTTCGTCCAGCTTCTTCAAGTCTTCCGTGTCCAGTTTCAGATCCACGGAGCCGAGATTGTCCTTCAGCTGGCTGGCCTTCTTCGCTCCGATGATTACGCTGCTGACGCCCGGCTGGTGCAGCAGCCATGCCAGCGCGACTTGCGCCACCGTCGAGTTGGTGCGGTTCGCCACGCCCTGCATCACATCGACGATGTCGTAGGTCTTCTCCAGATTCACCGGCGGAAAACTGAACTTGCTGCGTCGGGATTCATTGTCGGACGCGCCCGCTCGCGTGAACTTGCCGGAAAGGATGCCGCCCGCCAGGGGGCTCCAAACCAGCAGCCCGATCTTTTGATCGATCAGCATCGGCAGGATCTCGCGCTCCAACTCGCGGCCGGCGATCGAGTAATAGGCTTGCAGCGTTATGAATTTCTCCAGGTGTTGCAGCGCCGAGATCCCCAGCGACTTCATGATCTGCCAGGCCGCCAGGTTCGAGCAGCCGATATACCGGACCTTGCCCTGCCGCACCACGTCGGTGAGGGCGCTCATGGTCTCCTCGAGCGGCGTGACGGAATCGAAACCGTGAATCTGGTAGAGGTCGATATAATCCGTGTTCATGCGCTCCAGGCTGGCTTCCACGGATTGCATGATATGCAGTCTCGACAGCCCCACCTGGTTCGCGCCTTTGCCCATCCGGCCAAAAACCTTGGTCGCCACCACTACATCCTTGCGTTTCGATCCCAATGCCTTGCCGAGCATGGTTTCCGATTCGCCGTAGGAATAAACATTGGCGGTGTCGATGAAGTTGACACCCGCGTCCAGCGAGTTATCCACCAGCGCATCCACATCATGCTGTGGCAGACCGCCGATCACTTCGAAGATCCCGCCCTGCCCTCCGAAAGTCATGGCGCCAAGGCAGAGGCGCGAAACGAAAACTCCGGTGTTACCTAATTGATCGTATTGCACAATGTTTTTATTTTACCGCTTCGGAACCGTCCCGCCGGTTCAGTACAATGCTAGCGTGCGTCTTCGCTCCACATTGCTCCTATTGCTGTCCGTTCTAGCTGTCCGCGCGCAGGATGCCGCGGTTTTATTGGCCGACCCCGCCGTGAAGGCAGCGCTCGAGACGGCCAAGCGGAACGAGCCCAGGACCATCGAGGACGAAATCCGTATCTGCGAGATCCCCGCGCCGCCATTCCACGAAGCCGAGCGCGGCCACGAACTCCAGCGCCTGTTCACCAGCCTGGGGCTGAAGGACGTCCGCATGGACCAAGCCGGGAACGTCATCGGTGTTCGTCCCGGAGCATCACCGCATCCGAATCTGGTCTTCAGCGCTCATCAAGATACCGTTTTCCCCGAAGGCACCAACGTGCATGTCACGCGCGAGGGCAGCGTGCTGAAAGGCCCCGGGATAGGAGACGATTGCCGCGGCTTGGCCGTGATGCTCTCAACCATCCAGGCCCTGAATGAAGCGCATGTCGAAACGCCCGGAACCATTACATTCGTCGCGGACGTGGGTGAAGAAGGCCTGGGCGATCTGCGCGGCGTGAAGAATCTGTTTTACGAGAGCTTGAAGGGCCAGATCGACAAATTCATTTCCGTGGACGGCACCGGCCTAGGAATCGTGAATATCGGGGTGGGTAGCATGCGCTATCGTGTCACCTTCAAGGGACCGGGCGGCCACAGTTACGGAGCCTTCGGGATGGCGAATCCGATTCACGCCATGGGCCGCGCGATCGCCAAGATCGCCGACTTTGAAGTTCCGATAAATCCTAAGACCACGTTCAACGTCGGCCGCGTGGGCGGAGGAACGTCCATCAACGCCATTCCGTTCGAAGCCTGGATGGAAGTGGACATGCGCTCGGCGGACGTTGCGTCGCTGAACGCGCTGGACAAAAGGTTCAACGCCGCCATCCGGGCCGCCGTGGACGAAGAAAATCGGCGCTGGAACGATCGCGGCAAGGTGAGCGTTTCTCCGGAGCTGGTGGGCGTGCGTCCGGCCGGCCAGACGCCGCCCGATTCGCCCATCGTAAAGACCGCTCTGGCAGTTTCCCACGCGCTGGGAATCGAAGAAGCGCTGCACGAAGGTTCCACGGATTCGAACGTCCCGATGAACATGAACCTCCCCGCCATCACCATCAGCGGCGGCGGCAAGGGAACGGGCGCGCATTCGCTCGGAGAAACTTTCGACACGGCCGGGTCATGGCAGGGCACCCAGCGGGCGATATTGCTGGCCATCGCGCTGGCGCGGTGAAATGATACGATTTCTGGAATGCCGAACCTCGGCGACGATCCGCACCATTTCGATTTCGACCTTGACCGCGGCATTCGTGTACAAGTCCTCAAGTATCGCCTTCACGACGGTCGACTGCCAGTGAACCCGGAGTTGGTGTTCGCCAGATGAATAGTGCCATATTCGGTCTCTGGAGCCCGCCCCGATGATTGAAGCGTTACGGGTTGGAGGGCTCTATTCGAACGACGAGATCTTCGGATCGCTTAAAGTATCGAATGCCGGCGGCATCCGTCTTGGGTTACAAGGCAAAGCGGTCTTAAGGGCAGCCATTTTCACCTCCACGCAAAGTCTCCACGGTGCCCGCGAAAATCCGTACCATGACCGTCTAGAGGAAGGCGTCTTGACCTATACGGCGGCTGGAAAACTCGGTCAGCAGACCCTGTCTGGCGTAAATAGCCGGTTGATCGAGCAAAAGCTATTCAATTTTCCTATCCACGGATTTGTGTTGACAGCTAGTAGAAGGGACAGATCCGTAGGACCAAAACGCTGGCGATATCTGGGGATGCTGGAATACCTCCGTCACTATCCGGATACCCAGCTTGACTCTGGCGGCAAAGTTCGCAAGGTTTGGCTCTTTGAATTCAAGATTCATCGCGAACCGGGAGCCTGGCCGCTAGCCGGCGACACTGCGCTCGCAAGAGAGATACTACACGCGTCGAGACTGCGAACTGTCAGCACCGTTGAGGACGACGAGATCGTTGATGGGCGCGATCAGCAGAAACCTGAGAACATCGAGCGCATTGAACAGGTGCGTGGCAAGTTGTTGGCGATGGAACCGAAGCCGTTCGAGTTTTTTGTCAAGGATTTGCTCGTACATTGTGGCTTTTTGGATGTCTGCGTTACCAGGTTCAGCGCCGATGGGGGAATTGACGTGAACGCGAGAGCTGGTGGCCGGATCTGGATCTTCGAAAACGCCCTGGTTCAGGTACAGGCGAAGCGTTGGCTGCATTCTGTCGGGCGCAAAGAGGTCGCCGAGTTGCGTGGCAGCCTACAGCAATTCGCCAGGGGAGCGGTCATCACTACTAGTTATTTCTCAAGAGCGGCAATCAATGAGGCAAGCGAAGAAGGCAAGAACCCGATTTGTCTTGTCGATGGTTTTAGACTCTCCAAAGTTGTGCTTGAAGAACAATTCCTCTTCGATAAAGGTTGAGCCCAAGAACCGTGCAGATCGAATTACGCAACTTACAGAACGATAGCGCCGGCTCGCCTGCGTTCTGGCTCCATCAGGGGGAGAGGGTAACGGAAGCGAAGTCGGTGGACGATGTGGCGGATGCGTAATTCCGGCCGAGTGTCATCCCCTCGCCCGGCCCATGCGTTCGCTTCGCTCCCACGGCGTTAGCGTATCCATCCGTCTCACCAGGATGATACCGCTTACCCGGTCGGACCGCAGCAACCCCCGCGTGCTATTTTGGTGATTCTCCTATGTCCAACGTAACTCCTGTCACTGTCGCATACCGCGACGGAATCGGCCCCGAAATCATGGCGGCCTCGCTCCATATCATCCAGGAAGCCGGAGCGCACATCCAGATTGAAAATATGGAGATCGGCGAAAAGGCCCAGGGACAATAGGCGCGCATGCAGCCACGCGTCGGCATCATCATGGGTAGCAAGTCCGACTGGGAGACCATGCGGCATGCCGCCGAGATGCTGGGGCGCTTCGAGGTCGCGCACGAATCGAAGATCGTGTCCGCCCACCGGACTCCGGCCTGGATGGTGGAATATGCATCCGGCGCGGAAGCCCGCGGGATTCAGGTGATCATCGCCGGAGCGGGCGGCGCCGCGCACCTCCCCGGGATGGTGGCCGCCAACACGCTGCTGCCGGTGCTGGGCGTGCCGGTGGAAAGCCAGGCGCTGCGGGGCCTGGATTCGCTGCTTTCCATCGTGCAAATGCCGGGAGGCATTCCGGTGGGCACGCTCGCGATCGGTAAAAGCGGCGCGCAAAACGCGGCGCTGCTGGCCGTCGCCATCCTCGCGAATCATGACCCGGCGCTGCGAGGAAAACTCGCCGCGTACCGCGAGGAATTGGCTGCGAAAGTGCGCTCGGAAGAGCTGGCGTGATCGATCCGATCCTTCCCGGCGCCGCCATCGGAGTGCTCGGCAGCGGCCAACTGGGCCGGATGTTCGCCATCGCGGCGCGGCGCATGGGCTACCGGGTCCATACATTGTCGCCGGATCAGGACACGCCCACCGGACAGGTGGCGGATCTCGAAGTAACGGCCGCCTACGATGACCTGGATGCGGTGCGCGAGTTCGCGAGCAACGTCAGCGTCGTAACTTTTGAATTCGAGAACGTGCCCGCCGAAACCGCCGAAGCGTGCGCCCGCCGCGCTCCGGTGCGCCCCGACGGATCCGTTCTCCACACCACCCAGCAGCGCATTCGCGAAAAATCGTTCCTCGCCCGCGCCGGGCTGCCCACCACCCCCTATCGCGAGGTCCGCTCCCTGGCGGATTTACAGCAGGCGCTCACAGAACTCGGCTGTCCGGCAGTCCTCAAGACCGCCGCCTTCGGTTACGACGGCAAGGGGCAGGTCAGGATCGATTCGGCCGATCACGCCGAAGGAGCCTGGAACGCGATCGGACGCGAGGAAGCAGTGCTCGAAGCCTTCATCGATTTCGAACGCGAGATCTCGGTGGTGGCGGCGCGCGGCGAAGACGGCGAGTTCGTCCATTACGGCGCTATCGAAAACCAGCACAGCCGGCACATCCTGGATATTTCGCTGGCGCCGGCGCGCGTCGCGACCCGCGTGGCTCAAGACGCGGTGGAGATGGCTCGCGCGGTGCTCGAAAAGCTGGAAGTGGTGGGCGTGCTGTGCGTCGAGTTCTTCGTCGCGCGCGACGGCCGGCTGTTGATCAATGAACTGGCCCCGCGGCCGCACAATTCCGGGCACCTCACCATCGATGCCTGTATCAGCAGCCAATTTGAGCAGCAGCTCCGCGCGGTGTGCGGCCTGCCTTTGGGATCTGCGGCCATGCACCGGCCGGCCGCGATGGCGAACCTGCTGGGGGATTTGTGGTCAGCCGGCGTGCCGAACTGGCCGGCGGCCTGTGCCTTCCCCGAGGTAAAGCTGCATCTGTACGGCAAATTGGCCCCGCGGCCGGGCCGCAAAATGGGGCATCTCACAGCGCTTCAGACCGATCCCGAAGCCGCCTGCCGAACCGTGCTCCAGGCTCGTCAAAGCCTGACGCGCTGACGCATCGCCTCATACAACCCGCTCCCGGTCCGATAAGCAAAGCAGGAACTGGACACGCCTCCGCGCGCGGGGGAACGAAAGGTTGAAGAATGTTCTCGCGAATGACCATTGGAAAAAGATTCACGCTGACGGGCGCTTTCTTGATTGCCCTGACCCTGGTGCTGGCCGTCTCGACGCTGGTCGGCCTGGCAGGATTCGAAAAGGTTATCCATGCGCTGGCCAGCGAATCGCTCAAGGGCGTTTCTCAGTGCAGCAAGGTGGAGACCACCGTACTCCAGATGCGCGTGGATACCTGGCGGCATTTGGCGTCCCCGGACGCCAACGATAAGGCCGCGATGGAGCGCGAGATCCAGCAGTTAAAAACGGAGGCGCTGGCGGGCCTCCAGGGGATCGAAACCAACATCGTCTCGAACGAGGAGCGCGAGCTGAACGGGAAAATAAAGCCGGCCATGGACCGCTATTTCGAGGCTTGGGACGCCATCGTGGTATTGAGCCACGCCGGTAAAACCCAGGAGGCCTACCAGAAATTCCTGGCGGAAGCGGCGCCCGCGTTCACGGTGCTGAATGACGCCATCCAGGCCGAAACCGAATACAACCGCCAGAGCGGGGTGCAGAATAGCTCCACGGCTGCCGCTACCGGCGCGCGCCTGACGTGGTTGGTTTGGGTGATCCTTGGGATTGCGCTGGTGGCTGGAAGCTCGGCGTTGTATTTCGTCGCCCGCAGCGTGAATCGTGCGTTGATGGCTGCGATATCGGAGTTGACCAAAGGCGCGGAACAGGTGACCAGCGCCTCGGCACAAGTGGCCTCCTCCAGCCAATCCCTGGCGCAAGGCGCTTCCGAACAAGCCGCCTCGCTCGAAGAGACTTCTGCGTCCACGCAGGAAATCACCTCCATGACGCGCACCAACGCCGAAAATTCGCAGACCGCGGCGGAAGTCATGGGCGCGGTGGACCGGGAGGTGAAGGAAGGCAACCGAACCCTCGAGGAAATGCTGGTTTCCATGCAGCAGATCAATGCCTCCAGCGACAAGATTTCCAAGATCATCAAAGTGATCGATGAGATCGCCTTCCAGACCAACATTCTGGCCCTGAACGCGGCCGTCGAAGCCGCGCGCGCCGGAGAAGCCGGGATGGGCTTCGCCGTGGTGGCGGATGAGGTCCGCAATCTGGCGCAACGCTCCGCGCAAGCAGCCAAGGATACCGCCGCGCTCATCGAGGAATCTATCTCCAAATCCACCGAGGGCGGCGCCAAGCTGGGGCAAGTGGCCCAAGTGATACGCGCCATCACCGAAAGCGCCGGCAAAGTGAAAACGCTGGTGGACGAAGTTAGTCTCGGTAGCCAGGAACAGGCGCGCGGCATCGATCAGATCTCCAAGGCGGTTTCCCAAATGGATCAAGTCACCCAGGCCACCGCCGCCAGCGCGGAGCAGAGCGCATCGGCTAGCGAGCAGCTATCGGCGCAGGCTGAGGCTGTCAGCGCCATCGTTGGGGATCTGCGCGCCCTGGTGGGAGGTGATGACGGAGCCCCGTTTCACGCCCGCGCTTCGTCCACCCGTTCGGTGCGCCCCGGCAGTAAGAGCGGCTTCAGTGCTCACCAAACAGCGCTGCCAAGACCCTCCGCGCCTAAACCTCACGCCGAATCCGTGGCTGTTGGGAAATCCGATTCGAACGCCTTCCCGATGGGAGACGACTTTGCGGAGATGTAGCGACCGCTCGGTCTATAAATCCTCGAGCGCCATGTGAGATTCCGGCAGCACCTGCCCCCCATCCACCACGATGGTCTGGCCGGTGATGAACGCCGCTTCGTCGCTCGCCAGAAACAGAGCGGCATAGGCTACATCCTCCACCGTCCCGAGCCTGCGCTGAGGAATCGCGGCCGTCATCCTGGCAATGTATTGCTCGCCCAGCTGCTCCACGCCTTCCGTGCGGATGTTCCCGGGCAGAACGGCATTAATGGTGATGTTATCGCGAGCCAGTTCTATAGCCGCGGTACGTACGAAACCGAGCTGCCCGGCTTTGCTCGCTCCGTAATGGCTCCAGCCGGGATACCCCGTGATCGGGCCCGTGATCGACGAAGTCACCACGATGCGTCCCCGCCCGCGCGCCCGCAAACCGGCCAGGCACGCGGTTACCGATAGAAAAGTCCCCTTCAGGTTGATGTCCAGAACCTGATCCCACTGCCCGGGAGTCATTTCCCCCAGCCTGGCAGCCGGAAAAACTCCGGCGTTGGCACAAAGAATGTCGATACCACCGAAAAGTTGGACGGCTGTTTTCGCCATTCGCTCGGCCTCATCGGGAGAGGAAACATCCGCCGCCAACGCGCTGGCGATCCCGCCCGTGGAGCGGATTTCATACGCCGTCGTTTCGGCCAGATCCAGATCGCGAGCCACCAGCAGGATTCGTGCGCCCTTGGCGGCGAACACGCGCGCGATTCCTTTGCCGATCCCTTTGCTCGCGCCGGTGACGATCACCGATCGCCCGGAAATTGACGTAAACACGTATTCCAGAGTACCGCCATCCCCATATACTTGGGTCGGATGAAGCTGCTTGTTGCATCTCGTTTGGGATAGCGGCATCCCCTCCAGCCCGGCCGCAATAACTCAGTGCGCGGGGACTGGCCGCGGAATGTGCAGCGTCATCAGGACGATCGCTCCATTGATCGAACTGAACCAATGCGGCGTGCCCTCTGGCACCATGATGAAATCGCCCTTGGACACTTCGCGCGGCGTGCCATTTTCAATGCCCGTGCCGGTGAGGTTTGCCGGGTTGGTTCTCTTTTCGTTGGCCAGCTTGCCGCCGGTCACCATGGTCCCCGATCCGTCGATGACATAAAACATCTCGGCCTCGCGTTCGTGCACCGCGGCCGGGCCCACCGATGCCCGGTATTCCAGGTTCGCATTGTACGGCGCCAGCTGAAGGATACGCTCCAATACCAGCGGCTGCCCTTCCTTACGCTCGCTCTTGGCTTTGGCGATGAGCGCAGCGACGTCCGCCGACGAGCTGAAGGTCTTGATTGGCGGAGCCGCCTCCTGAGCCAGCGCCGCCGTCACGGTTACTAGAACGATACAAATTCCTAATACGCGCATGCACATCCTCCGGTTTTTGCGTTGAAAGAATGCTACCACAATGTAAGATTGAGTTGAGATGCGACGGAGAGATCTTCTAGGCGCGCTGGCGGCTGCCGCTCTTCCAACCCTATTGCGCTCCGATCAGCCCGCCGATTTCACGCTTCAAATCGGACCAGTTACCGTCGAACTCGCGCCTGGAACCACCGTGAAGACGCTCGGATACAACGGGTCTGCGCCGGGCCCCTTGTTGCGTGTGCCGGAAGGAAAATCGATCAGCATCGACGTGCAAAATAACACGGGAGCCGAAGAAGTGGCCCATTGGCACGGCCTGCACATCCCCCCCGATGTGGATGGCTCGCTCGAAGAAGGCACGCCCGCGGTCCCGCCCCACGCGCGACGCCGCTACAGCTTTACGGCCACGCCCAGCGGAACGCGCTGGTATCACAGCCACGTTTCGGCGGGGCGCAACCTGAAGCGCGCCACCTATACGGGACAGTTCGGCTTTTTCGTTATTGACCCGAAAAGCGATCCAGGCGCATACGATCAGGAGATTTTTCTCGCGCTGAAGGAATGGGATCCCTATCTCTCCACCAGCGAAGACTCGATGGATGCCGCCTACAAGCATTTCTCCATCAACAGCCGCGCGCTCGGACATGGCGACCCCATCCGCGTGCGGGAACGGCAGCGCATCCTGTTCCGAATTCTCAATGCCAGCGCTACCGTGCACCGGAGGATTGGGCTGTCCGGCCACACCTTTCACGTCACCTCCATGGACGGCAATCCGCTGCCCGCTCCGAAAGAAACGGAGGCGCTCGAATTGGGACCGGCGGAGAGGATTGACGCCATCGTGGAAATGAATCGGCCGGGCGTTTGGATTTTAGGAACCACTGACGACCATGACCGCGAGAACGGGATGGGCATCGTGATCGAGTACGAGGGACAAAGCGGCCCGGCCCGCTGGACGGCGCCTGGTGATGAGCGCTGGGACTATGTCGCGTTTGGAAATCAAACCGCCGGGGATCGAGCCCCGGCGGAAAAGGCGGAACTAATTCCGCTGGTGTTCGAGAAGAAGTTCGCAGGCCATAACTGGGTAGACAAATGGACTATCAACGGCAAGTCCTATCCCAAGACCGATCCGATTCGCGTGAAGGCGAACGGACGTTACCGGCTGGTGCTGGACAACCGCAGCGACGAAGCGCATCCCCTGCATCTTCATCGCCACACTTTTGAACTCACGAAGGTGGCCGGCGTAGCGACTTCGGGCGTTCGAAAGGATGTTGTGGTGGTACAGCCGAAGACCCAGGTGGAGGTGGATCTGGTGGCGAACAATCCGGGGCTAACACTGTTCCATTGTCATCAGCAGATGCACATGGACTACGGATTCATGACGCTGATGGAATACGTATAAGCGAACCGCTCAGGGTTTAACCGTTACTTTCACTTGCGCGATGGTCCAGCAGCATTGGAACCCTCCGCCGCCCACTCCCGATATATCGTTCGCGGTCACTTCCAGAACATATTCGCCGGGCTCCTTGAAGCTGGCGCTGGTACCCGCCTTTCCGCTATAAGCGGTGTTCGGCGGCGCCTTGAACTCCAGCTTTTCTACCTTCGGCTTGGCGGGCGTGAACGTCACCTCGCCGGGCCCTCGGAACGTCGCCCAGCTGACCGAAACGGCCGGAATGCTCTTAGCGAATGCCGCGAACGGCGGCGGTATGTTGGCGTCGTCCGCGACCCAAACAGTCAATGGAAGCGGGGTCCCCACGCTGGCAGTGAGCGATTGGTTGATCCCGCGCGGCGGCCCTTGCAAGAATGGGCCGGTTTCCGAAAAACCGATGAACGGAGGAGTGTTCTCGGACGCGTCCACAAAGGGCTTGATTACCCACAAAGGATCGAGCTTGAACGGTATCTCCATTGGCTTGCCGTTGGCGACGATGGTCCAGGTTAGCTTCTTATCCGGCCCGAAGTCCTTGGGAACCGTGATGGTGAATATTCCCCACTGCCGGCCAATCAAAAAATGAGTCGGCTGGCCCTGATCCGGTCCGCCGGGATCGATATGGTTGTTGGGGCCGATCGGAATATCCATCACTTCCTTAACATTCCGGTTGTAGTAGCCGATAGAGATCGTATTCGTCCCGTCCGGGTTCTGATACCAGCCTTCGTAGGCCGGCGTGATGCTCTGCCCGGTTTCAGACGGCGGCTCCCGCTCCACTCCTTTGATTCCCTGTGGAAGCGCCGTGCTGGAGAGCACGACTATCGCGATCACGCTGCTGAAAAGGAAGCGCCAAGGCGCAGGCATTTGAAAATCTCCTATAAAAACGTATGCATTCTGACGCAGCACGAGCACCGGTTGGCGCTTGGCCGCCGGTGCTCGCCCGCAAATTACCGACTCAAGACTTTAGTTGTCGCCCGAAAGTAGCGCGAATATGCCAGTGCCCTTCTTCGGTCTGTGCACCTTGGCCCAGGCATCGTAATCTTCTTGGGAGATGTACGTCACGTTCACCCAGGCGTGAGCCATTTCATCCACGGTTCTGTCGCCCCATCCAACCCACTGGTTCGGATCCGGATTGGACGCTTTGGCCGTGGTGTTGTCGTGCCAGGCTTTCACATGGATGATGGTTCCCTTGGGAAGAACCGGCGCGGCGTCGTCCGCGTAAATGTAGTTGTTCATCCAGTTGAAGTTGAAATTGTTGCAGTAGCTCAAGGTTTGAACCGTGCCATCCGGAAGGATCGCTTCGAGCAGCATGGCCTTCCCGCGCCAATGCATGTGCGGCTGGAAATTCTCGAGGCGAGCTGGTGCTTTCAGGACATGATAGCCTTCCGTCTCAGCCACCGTATTCGGCGGAATGTCGAGCGGAGTGGTGGCCCCCGCCGGAACTGCGTTAAACATCGTCAGGTAGGTGCGATATTTGGGCACTTCGCCCTTGGGATAGAGGTAAACCGCGAGTTCCACATGATCCGTCAGCTTCTCGCCGACGGCGTGAACGTGGATGTCCCACCAAATCTTCCCGCCCGGTTCCAGCAACTTGCCGGTGTTTGGACGGTAGATGTCGTATTGTTTGCCAACCGCCCATTCCATCAGGATTCCGCCGCCCGCGAGCGCGGCAAAAGGATCGACATCGGGAGATGTCTGGGTGCCCTTGGGCTCCTTCTGGATGAGGTATCCGATGGCGTGATGCGTGATCCTGCGCCCGGCGATCGTGGACGGCCGCATCTCGACGGCGCGCACCCAGCGCTCCTCGGTCAAGGGGACATCGCTCATCGGCTTCCACCACTGGTCCGGGCTAATTGCCGGCATGGTGTAATCGGGAGACTTGATGACGAAATCGGGTTCACCGAACTGCTTGGCGAGCTGCCAGGTGTTTTCGTCAGGATATACCTTGGGAGGCGGCATGTCCTTTGGATTCCCGAGCGGCGCGCCGGAGTCTACCCAGCGAACAATTGTCGCCACTTGGGCATCGCTCAAAGAGCGATCATTCTTGAATTGCTGGATGCCCACGGTCTTGTCGAGATGCCACGGCGGCATTTGATGCGTAACCACGCGTTCTTTGATGGACCGGGCCCACGGGCGAGTCTCTTCGTACGTCATGAGAGACATCGGCGCCATGGAGTCCTTCCGATGACAGACGTCGCACTTCTCCTGGAAAATGGGGGCGATGTCTTTGGCGAACGTCACCGGCGGCGCCGCCTTGGTCGGCTCCGCGGCGCTCAAAGCGCCGGAAACGGCCAGCAGTGCGCCGCCCGCAAGTAACCAGCCCGAAATCTGCACTCTTCGATTCATTTCATTCCTCCTCAGTTAACGCACATTGTTCCCGACTGTGAACGGAATCGACTGAGATACTCCATCCTCGATCTCAGCCGAAGCTAGCGGGGGCTGCGTCATTTTGGCCATTAACTCCAAGAAGATCTCGCGTTCCCCGGGACTCAGCGCTTCCAGCATGCTGCGTCCAATTGCAAGCTGGCCCTCCAGATACGACTCGTAAACCAGTTTACCCTTTTCGATCAACCCAACCTGGACAATCCGGCGGTCCTCATCCACGCGAGTCCGTTCTACCAATCCCTTGCCGACCAGCTTATCGATGAGATTCGTCGCGGTGCTGAGCGCCAGGTTCAGGTCGCGCGCAAGATCGCTCATCATGCTGGAGCCTTTGCCCAGCACCATAATCGCCCGCAATTCCTGCCGTGATACTTCTAAATCGGAGCCAATCGCAACAGGCCGGTTCGAGACCAGCCGCCGGTACAGAATGTCAAAGTGACTGACCAACTCCCGGAGCTGCTTGTCGACCTGTACGTCCGCCATCATTTTAACTGGATTGCGCATTGATCCTTCGAATGAGTAACACTTCGATTATCGAATGAACTGGGGCCGTTGTCAACTACTGCCGAATAACTACAGTTTCGCAGTATCCAATGCCAGGAATCATAAAAACAAAGCCACGCAGCCGGTGACAATCAGTGCAACGGCCCACACCAGATCGAGATTGAACCAGGCCTTCCGAAGCATGGAAAGTCCAAATCTTTCATAGACAATGAGGGCCATCCCCGCCGTGACCACCAGGTATCCCAGGGTGTGGACAACTGTGGCCCAGAATCCAGTGATCGGGGCCTCAAGTCCATGCGAGTGCATGTGTTCCATCGCACCGGCCGGGACGGAAGAAAGCTCCATCACCACCGGCAGGACCATAAGTCCGGCGCCATGAGCGGAGGCCATCAAAAAGGACCACAGGACCAATTCGTGAAATCGAACCCGCATTTTGGACCATTGGAAATGATGCTTGCGAATGATCCGATACAGCCCCAGCGCCATCAACGTGGCTGCCACCACCATCTTGACGGCGTGGAGCGGCAACACAACTTGTACCAACCCAGCTAGAAGAATCGCGAGCCCAATGGCAGCGGCGTGACCAAGCGCGATCGGAACGAGAGACCGGACCACGGCCTGAGAACTGTGCTCCTGCATTCCCAGGGCGACCGCAAAAAGCCAGCCCATGCCCGGGTTGAGGCCGTGGTAAGCGCCCAGCAGGAACAGAGTGGCCCAGCCCAAGGAGAGGCCGTGGCTATGAGTAGCAATAGGAGTCGGAGGAAGCATCGCCGCCTTCGAGGTGCACCTGATGGCCGCGCAGGCCGCCGAAATCGACGAAGAAATTGGGATCGATATCCATGCCGCCTTCCGGGCGGGTATTCAGCTTCACCATCCAGCTCTGGATGCCTTCCGGATAGAACTGCGCGTCCCAGGGCGCGTACAGCGAGTTCGTGAAGTAAACCCGGCGGCCATCCCGGCTGAGCTCCACCATCTGCGGACCGCCGTTCAAAGGCTGATTCGGCCGCTGGGGATGCGCGGCATGCCGTACGATTCCGCCCATATGCACCGAACCGGTTTTCTTGGGATGGAACGGATCAGAAACGTCGTACTGCAGGAACTCGCCGGTTCCGAAGCAGGAGACGTACAGGAAACGATCGTCCAGCGAGAGATTGATGTCGGTGATAAGCGGCGGCACGGCCTTGAATCCCTGGAGCAGCGGCGGCAGCTTTTCCGGATCGGCGGGTTCGGCGGGAATATCGATGATTTTTTTCACGCCCCAATCCCCATCGTTGCGATGCCACACCCAGATGGAGGCCGACAGATCCTTGAGCGACACCACCACGCCGAGAAAACCATAAGCGCGCGTGGGATCGTGCGCCGGCCGCAGCTCCAGCGCCATTTGATACTCGCTCCCCAGATCAATGGCCTTTGTATGACGCCGTTTAGGTAAGTCCCAGATGTGCAGCTTGTGGCCATACCCGCCCTTCAGCAGGATCTCCGGGATCACGCCGTTCTGAACCATATGCGGCGTGCCCCATTCGCTGGTGATCGCGGTATCGAATCCCAAATGCCACCAGAAATCGTAAGCCAGGTATTGCGGACCGCGATCCAGCTCCCACTTTCCAAGGATGTCGAAGCTATCGTGGTCCATCACGAATATACCGCCGGGTCCCTCACCGTCGGTGGCCCCGAGCGCGCTGGCGAAGATTCCGTCCGGTCCGCAGTGAATGGTGTGGGGAGTGCTGTATCCGGTGCGCGCGGCCAGCGTTTCCGGCTCGATCACTTTCACGATCTGAGGCTGTCGATGGTCCGGCTTGGTATCGATAATATGTATGCGCGACGATCGAATTCCTGGGACCACCAAATAGCGCCGCTCAACATGCGGATGGGCCGCGTAGGGGCACAGGCAGGAGCTGCACGCGTTCCAACCAAAGTGATGCAGCTCGTCGCCGATGTTGGGCATATCCACTTGCCCCACGATGCGGCCGTATCCGGAAGAGCTGGGATCCACATCTACGACGCCCAGCGCGTCCGGCTTGCCGTTGCCGTTCGCGTTCAGCATCGCAACGTAGGCCAGCTTTTCGGGCGGGGCTTGAATCGCCATTTTTGGTGAGGGATAAAACGTAGGATCGGGACGCCACAGCGACATAGCAGTTCTCCTGGGGATTGGTGGGCGATCAGCCCTTTGTTAGATACTAGCAGGGAGTCGAGCCGTCAGGAGGCGATCTTTTTTCCTGCGTCCAGATCGATCACGGAGACGATCCGAATGCTCTGGCCGCATTGGAGAGGGGGGAATTCCGCATCGCAAAATTCGCGGATAAGCCACGATTTCCGGCAGTCGCACGAGAGCTTGCCTTTCAACGTCTCCTCTCGATCTTGAGCGAAGGTGTAACGTCTGTCGTCGTAGGACAGGGTTACACTGGTGAGCGGCATACGGTAGTCTGGCATGAATAGCAGGGCAGCGCGAGATACCAAAGGTCTATAAGGTCTAGTACTTACGAGTCTTAGGGCGGGCGCGGAGCATGAGTACAGAAACCAAGCATCGGCACGGACCGTCCCCTAGTCACATGCGCTTGCTGATTGGTTTCGCCATGCTATTGTGCCTTCCCACGAGCGTCGAAGCCCAAATCAGCCACACCGTGAAGGGCCCACGCGCCGCCGAACAGCGGGAGCTGCGGGACCAGGTGGAAGCGAACCTCGTCGAATACGAAAAGCACATGCCCAATTTTGTTTGCCAGCCGCTCTGGCGCCTGAGCGATTCGGACGTGCAGCAAGCCGGAAGCGAACTTCCCAAAATCGTTATCGCCGATCTGGAGCCGTCCGAGCGGGACGCGCCCAGCACCGCCGTCAATTTCTCGGTCGCGCCCCTGATTCGCGATCTGTTCAGCGAGAAGGCCAAGTTCACTTTCGTGCGCTGGGCAAAGGTTCGCAGAAAGAGCATGGCGGTGTACCACTACAAGAAGAAATCACGCGGTGGAGTCCGGGAGGCCGATATTTATGCCGACGAGGAATCCGGCATGGTTTCCCGAATTCTCTTTCAGGACGTGGAAACGCCGGATGATATGCCGTTGGCCTGCCGGACCGCGCCAGAGTAACGCCGCTTTCAGCCTCAAGGCAAACGGCCGAAAAACAAAATCGCAGACCTGCCAACCACGCGTTCTTGCTGTTGCTTAAACCCCTGGGACGTCAGGATCGCGATACCTTTCTGACGCTGCTCAATCGTCGCATACGGTGTGACTGCCAGCATCATGCGAGGCGAATGGCAGTCAGTGGACGCAAGTTCGGGGTAGAAAAAAGCATATAGGAAAGCGTCATCGGGCGGGGCAACCGCAAGGCAAGCGCCCTCGCGTCTCTGCTCCGCCAGCACCCGCGCGGCGGCATCCCAGTTCTCATGCGGCGCGCTGAAGAAGACCACGATTTGACGAACCGAGATCGCGGCCAGCAGCGCACAAAGAACGATGGCGGCCGGCCCGGATCGGTCCATCGCGGTGGCCGCCAGGATCGCCGCCGCCGGCAGTATCCGTATAAATTGCCGGGCGGCGACGAAGTAACCGGCCAGCGCGTCGGCGGCGAGAACGCTCGTCAGCGGCACAACCATCAGCAGGATCAGCAAAGATTGCGCCCGGGTGAACGGACGTTGCGTAAGAGCGAGCGCACAGAGGACGAGCAGCAAAGCCGAGCCCCAGTATCCCGCGCCCGGCACCTCGCGCGCCGCCCTGCGCGAGCGTTCTGAAATCGCGATCCATCACCGACCACAGCAGCAGCGCGAAGGCGATACAGGCCGAATAAGGCTGCGTGTAAATCGCCGCTATCAGGGCGATGCAGTATCCCATTCACAGCGCTCGCGTGGGCTGTTTCGCCTGCGAACGTACAGCAACGTGGCAAGCGCGGAAAAGAAGCGCCTGGGAGTAAACCCGGGACTCGGTTGCGTAGCGCAGAGTTGCCGGCAGGACCGCGAAGACAGCCGCCGCCAACCAGCCGTAACGGACGCCGAGCGCGGCAGCGAGGAGCCCAACCGTGAACACCGTGGCGGCAGCGAAAACGGCAGCCGGCAGACGGGCCATGCGCACCGAATATCCAGTGATTCGGAGCGCGGCCTGCTGCACCAGGTATCCAAGCGGCGCCGCTCCCGAATTACGCGGCAAGCGGCCTATCATCGCCGTAACGGAGGTGTCGCGAGTTTCGCGGATCTGGAGGATCTCATCCAGCCACAGGGGCAGCACACCCGAAAGAGCGATGGCGGCGAGCAGGAAGAGCGTCGTCGTAAGAAGAACGCCGCGCTCGGATGGCACGCTTATCAGCTTAGCTCGCGTACCAGACGCCCGGCCTCCTACGCTTTATTCACGCGAGCGCTACGGAGGCCGGTAGAGTCGCCGTCGTCCAGAAACATCAAATCCCCGTCCGCCGGCGGTTGTGTAATTTATACACCAAAACACCCCGGAGAACAAGTGAGGAAAATGCCCCACCTGTGCCCTAAGCCGGGGAGTATACAATGTATTCGAGCGTCACTAGACCCCGGTATGATCAACCAGCCTGAACCAGCAGCAGCGCGCGGGCGCCGTGCATGGGCCACGCTTGCGCTTTCAGCGCTGGCATGCGGTCTGGTATCTGCTAACGCGCAAGGAATCAGCCCGGACCGGGCCCTGGTGAACAGGTATTGCGTAACCTGTCACAACGAAAGGCTGCGCACGGGTGGAATCTTACTGGACCGTGCAAATCTGGATGACGTGTCCGCGGATGCCGAGATTTGGGAAAAGGTGGTTCACAAGCTTCGGAACCATGAAATGCCGCCGTTAGGCATGCCCAGGCCAGATCCGCCTGTACTAGACGCGTTCGCATCGCACCTCGAAACTGCTCTCGACCAGGCTGCCGCGGCCAAGCCGAATCCCGGCCGCATTCCAATCCATCGCCTGAGCCGGACCGAATACGCAAATGCGATCCGGGACATATTGGCGCTCGAAATCGACGCGCGCTCTCTGCTGGTGGCCGACGATGTGGACCAAAACGGCTTCGACAACATCGCCGGAGTTCTCTCGGTCTCGCCCGCGCTGATGGAGCAATACATGTCGGCGGCGCGAAAAATCAGCCGCCTGGCCGTAGGCGACACGCACGTGGTTCCGGTTTTTGAGACCTACAACGTACCCAGCACTCTGGGCCAGGACGATCAGGCAGGCGAGGATCTTCCGTTCGGGTCCCGCGGTGGCCTGTCCATTCGCCATCGCTTTCCCGTGGACGGCGAATATTCGATCCGCATACGCCTGAAGCGCCAGCTCTACGGCTACATCCTGGGCATGGGGCGAAAACATCAGCTGGAGGTTCGCATTAACGGCGAACTCGTGCGGGCTTTTACCGTCGGCGGCGACGCTCCGGTTGCGCCTTCGCCCACCAGCTTCGCGGGCAACGTCATGGGCGATTCCAAATGGGATCTCTACATGCATGAGGCTGACAAAGGCCTGGAATTCAAATTTACCGCGAAGGCCGGCGCGGCTACGATCGGCGTGTCGTTCGTAAAGGATTCCCCGGAATCCGAGGATATCGCGCAGCCCAAGGAGACCGGATTCGGATTGGCCATCAACGAGCTCTACTTGGGGAACCCAGCTGTTGAAAATGTTGCGATCGGCGGACCCAATCGGATTGACGGCCCGGGCGACACAGCCAGCCGCCGCAAAATTTTCGTGTGCCGTCCCAGTAGCCCTCAAGAGGAACTGCCCTGTGCGAAAAGGATCATCGCCAAGCTGGCCCGCGCCGCGTATCGACGGCCAGTGACGGATTCCGAAGTAGCGACCCTGGCCGGCTTTTACGAGAGCGGCCGCAAGCAAGGCGGGTTCGAGGCTGGCATTCAATTAGCCATCGAGCGAACGCTGGCCGACCCTAACTTCCTTTTCCGCATTGAGCGAGATCCCGCCCACACTCCGCCCGGGACCGTTTACCGGCTGAATGATCTGGAATTAGCGTCCCGTCTGTCGTTCTTCCTATGGAACAGCGTTCCCGACGGCCAGCTTCTCAACCTGGCCGCCGCCGGAAAGCTGAAGGATCCGGCAATTCTGGAACAACAAGTCCGCCGGATGTTGCGTGATGACCGCGCAAATTCGCTGGCCACCAATTTCGCCACCGCCTGGTTGGATCTGCCGAAAGTCCGCACCGTTCTCCCGGACCCCGATCAGTATTCGGACTTCGACGACAACCTGCGCGATGCGTTTCTGAAGGAAACCGAGCTGTTCGTCGAAAGCCAGTTGCGCGCCGATGCCAGCGTCACGGGCCTGTTGAATGCGAATTACACGTTCGTCAATGAACGCCTGGCGCGCCACTATGGAATTCCGAATATTTATGGCAGCCACTTCCGGCGCGTCACGCTCGACAACTCGGAGCGTGGAGGACTGCTGGGCGAGGGCAGCATCCTGATGGCGACCTCCTACCCCAATCGGACATCGCCCGTGATCCGCGGCAAATGGCTGCTCGACAACTTGCTGGGAATGCCGCCTCCCCCGCCGCCGCCCGACGTGCCCCCGCTGAAGGAAAGCGGCGCGAATGGAAAACCGACATCCGTCCGGCAGCGGATGGAAGAGCATCGTCAGAGCCCGGCTTGCGCGGTTTGCCATGTCCGCATGGATCCGATGGGATTCTCATTGGAGAATTTTGACGCCATCGGTAAGTGGCGAACCACCAGCGACGGCCTGCCCATCGATGCGTCCGCGTCCCTTCCGGATGGAACCAAGTTTGACGGCGTCGCGGGCCTCCGCAAGATGTTGCTGAGCCACCGCGAACAGTTCATCGGCACCTTCACCACCAAGCTGCTGACCTACGCGCTGGGCCGAGAAGTGGAATACTACGATCTCGCGGCCGTTCGGAAAATTGCAGGAGACGCCGATCGGGATGGCGATCGCTGGTCCGCCATCGTGCTTGGCATCGTGAAGAGCTCGCCCTTTCAGATGAGTATAGTGAAAGAAACTGGCATGCAAACGGCCAGAGTGAAGGATTCGGGGATACGATGATCATCACTAAGAAAGCCGTCGATCGACGAACGATTCTGCGCGGGCTTGGGGCAGCATTGGCACTGCCGCTGCTCGACAGCATGGTTCCGGCGCTGACTGCGGCCAAAAAAACCGCGGCGGCGCCGGTGAAGCGCTTCGGGGTTGTGTACACGCCCAACGGCATCATGATGGACAATTGGACCCCAGCCGTGGAAGGCGCGGAATTCGAGTTCTCGCCCACTCTGAAGGTGCTGGAGCCCTACCGCGACCGGCTGCTGGTATTAAGCGGACTGAACAGCACGCCCCCGATCATGCCTGGAAACGAGCCTACGGGAGTGCATGCGCGCGCCAGCACGCGGTTCCTGTCCGACATCCAACCTAAGCCCACCGAAGGATCCGACCTGCACGCGGGAATTTCCATCGACCAGATTGCCGCCAACCAGTTCGGCAAATATACACAACTGGCGTCGCTCGAGCTGGGCTTGGAATCCGCTGATTCTGGTGGCGCCGGCGACCCGGGGTTCAGCAAAGTCTACGATGCCACCATCTCCTGGCGCGGCGAAACCACGCCCTTGCCCATGGAGCACAACCCGCGCGCTGTTTTCGAGCGTTTATTCGGCGACGGCGGCACGAATCCAGCGTCGCGCCTGGCACGGTTCCAGCAGGAACAAAGCATTCTGGATTCGATCACCCAGTCCGCCTCGGATCTTGAGCGTGGCCTCGGACCAGGCGACCGTGCCAAGCTCAGCGAATATCTAGCGGCCGTGCGTGACATTGAGCGGCGCATTCAGAAAGCCGAAGAACAAAGCGGGCGCGAAGTGCCCACCATCGACCACCCGGCGGGCGTGCCGGCCAGCTTCTCCGAACACGTCAAGCTGATGTACGACTTGTACGTGCTCGCTTATCAGGCCGACCTGACGCGCGTGGTCACCTTCATGACCTGCCACGAATTCAGCGGCCAGACCTTCCCGGAGGCGGGCGTCCCGGACGCCCACCACGCCATCTCGCACCATCAGGGAAATCCCGCGAGCCTTGCAAAGCTGGCCAAGATCGACGCGTTCAAGATGTCGCTGTTCGCGTATTTCATCGAGAAGCTGCGATCCACTCCCGACGGCGACGGTTCCCTGCTGGATCATTCCACAATCATTTACGGCGCCGGCATGAGCGACGGAAACGCGCACGATCCGAAGAACCTCCCGGTTCTGCTGCTGGGCGGCGGCTGCGGGACGTTGAATGGCGGACGGCACATTCGTTATTCGCAGGGAACGCCGCTCGCGAACCTGCACGTCACTTTGCTCGACAAGCTGGGCGTGCCTATTGAGAAAATCGGCGACAGCAACGGAATGCTGACAGATCTGTCGGCTTGATCGGATGCCCGCACGATTGAAAGGCAGGGTGGCGGCCGGCCTGTTATCGATCGCCTGCCTGGCGTCCACATCCGATCCACGGCTGGCGGACGCCGCCAAACATCAAAACCAGGAGGACGTGCGGGCTCTCCTGGCTGAGCATGTCGACGTCAACGCGGCTTTAGGAGACGGTTCCACCGCTCTCCAGTGGGCGGCCCGCTGGAATGATCTCGCTACCGCGGAACTCCTGATTCACGCCGGTGCGCGC
Organism: Terriglobia bacterium; assembly: GCA_963786745.1. Classification (GTDB taxonomy): domain Bacteria; phylum Acidobacteriota; class Terriglobia; order Bryobacterales; family Bryobacteraceae; genus Palsa-89. The sequence goes on from CAWBAE010000004.1 coordinate 399,489, forward strand.
GTGGATGCCGCCAATGAGCTCGGTGTCACGCCGTTGTCGCTGGCCTGCCAGAACGGAAGCGCGCCGATGGTCGAAAAGTTGGTGGCCGCGGGAGCGAATGTGAATCTACCGCTGCCTACCGGCGAGACGCCGCTGATGACTTGCGCGCGCTCCGGGAGCGTCGAGGCGGTCAAGACCTTGATCGCGCACGGGGCGAACGTCAACGCGAAAGAGAACCTGGCGGATCAGACTGCACTGATGTGGGCCGCCGCCGAACGGCACCCGGACGTCACGCGGGTACTTATTGCGCACGGCGCGGATGTTCGGGCCAGGACTCGTTTATTCGGCGAAGTCATGGTGCGCGACGACACCGGCGCGCGTTTGGTATGTCCGCCGCCCGCGGGAATCAACGCGGCATGCTCGAACGCCGACGTAATCCAAAAAGGTGGAAGCACTCCCCTGCTGTTCGCCGCGCGTTCCGGCGACCTCGAATCCGCGAAGCTCCTGATCGCCGCCGGGGCGAACGCTAATGACTCCTCGCCGGATGGCAATAGCGTGCTCGTAGTGGCGGCCTATAGCGGCAGCGAAGAATTGGCGGAGTTTCTGCTCGATAAAGATGCCAACCCGAATGCCGCCGGTGGCGGATATACCGCTATGCACGCCGCCGTATTGCGGAGCGAGCTGGGGGTGGTGAAAGCGCTGCTGGCGCATGGCGCGAACCCCAACGCGCGGATCACGAGAGGCACGCCGGTCCGGCGCTCGGCTCAGGATTACGTTTTGCCGGAATCCTTCGTGGGCGCGACCCCGTTCTTTCTGGCCGCAAGATTCGTGGAACCGGATGTGATGCGGGCGCTGGCCGAGGCGCACGCCGACGCTAATCTGCCGATTGACGACGGCACCACGCCGTTGATGGCCGCCGCGGGCGTCGGCCGGAAAGCCGGGGAAACTCGCCGGAACACCGCGTTTCCGATGGTTCCCCCTCCCGATGACGACCGCGCTTTGGATGCAACCAGGATTGCGATCAGCCTGGGCGCCGACGTAAACGCCATGAACTTGGCCGGCGACACGGCGTTGCACGGCGCGGCGTCGGAAGGCTACCAGGACATCGTGCAATTGCTGATCGATCACGGCGCCAAACTCAACGCCAAAAATGGCAAGGGGCAAACACCTTTGGCGATGACCAGCGCCGATTTTCTAAGCGCGGGCGGCGCTTACGGCGTTCGCGACCATAAGGCCGCGCGAGCCCTGCTAATCAAGCTGGGCGCCACCGAAGACCCTCCGCGTGGCCCCGGCCCGAGGAATCTCCAGATTCTGAAGGATGCCTCAGCCATCCGGCCCACGATGGCATCGTTTACCTCCGCCCTGGGAGTGCAGTGCACCTTCTGTCACGTTCCGGATCGCTCCAGCGACGAAAATCCGCACAAGGTCACTGCGCGAACCATGATGACCATGGTGAACGAGATCAACGCCAAGTTTCCTGACGGCAAAGCCCACGTCACCTGCTACACCTGCCATCGCGGCGAGAACATTCCGCAAATATCGGCCCCAGCCGCGGCGCCCGCGCGCTAGCTAGATGGATGCCCGCAGCGCTTTCGTTACCTCGCTCGCGATGTCTTCTTGGACGATAAAGCTGTCGGTCGACGGCCGGTCATAGGTTTCAGACCATACAATGTAACCGTTGTCCGCACGGATCAGCCGCGCGGCCACCCGAAGCCTGGCGCCGGACCGTCGCACGCTCCCGTCCAGTACATAAGCCACGCCCAGCGCCTTAGCGATATCGGCGATGGGAATTTGTTTGCCCTTGAAATAGTACGAGGACGTGGGAGCCGGCACACGCAGGCCCGGGATCTTGCTGAGCCGGTCAATCAGTTCCTCGGTCATGCCGTCGGCGAAGGCCTCATGGTTCATCTTTTCAGTCAGGTCGAGGAACGGCAGCACGGCGATGGACTTCTGTGGCTGCGCAGCCACGGCGGGCAAAGCGGAGTGATTGCCGCTCGCGACCTTGCCGTGGATCAGGAAAGCCACGGCCGCCAGGCAAAGCGCCACTCCGGCAGCCACTGTGATGACGGTTCGAAATCGCGGGCGGGGCTTCGCAGCGCCAGACAGCGCCGGAGCCTCCCACGGACTGACCGCCGCTACCATCCGATATCCTAGCCGTGGCACCGTGGCGATGTAAGCGGGCTGCTTAGCGTCGTCGCCGAGCAGACGGCGGAGCGATGCCACAGCCTGATAGACGGAATCCGGGGTAACGATGACGCCGGACCAAACCTGGCTGAGCAAGTCATCGATGCTGATCACTTCGCCGGGGTGCTCAGCCAGGCACAGCAGCAGTCGCATCGTCCGCGCCTCAACGCGAATGATCTCTCCCTCCCGTGAAATCTCGCCGGACGTCGGATTAACGCACCAGGCGCCGATGCGGAGCATTGCCGGAATTATATCAATCCCGCGGCGAAACTCCGCTATTGCAATCATTTCAGAACTTTTCAAAGTGTTTCAGGCCTGGCTCAGGACTTACCGCTTCTCACGTGCGTATCGTAAGCCTTGCGAACAAATCGGGACTGAATCGAGGATCTCGCATGCATGGAAGAAGGAATGCTCTATTGGCAATCGGCGTAGGCGGCCTGATTGCCGGGATCGTGGACCTGCTACAAGCTTCGATCCTGTTTGGATGGGACATTCCATTCACGATCGCCGCTGGCCTTTTAGGGTCGAAGGCTCTGCATGGCGGCGCCGGCATCTTTATTCTTGGCGTCTGCCTGCACTTCTTTATCGCTTGGTCGGCAGCAGCTGTCTACTACGGGGCAAGCCTCAAGTTAGGTCTGAACGAGCACCCACTGGTATTCGGCCTATGTTTTGGCGCCGCGGTGGAACTGGTAATGAATCTAGTGGTTTTGCCGCTCTCGGCGCTGCACGCCCGAGGCCCCTACGAACTGCATGACTTGATTCAAGGGCTGCTTGTGCACATGGTCGTCGTGGGGCCGCCGATTTCCTATAGTGTCCGGCGATTCGCGAAATAGGCCCGCCTTGAGGACCGGCAGCGCGGGCGTGTATGATTTGGTCATGGTCACCCTCCGCGCAACCGCTTTCTTTGCGGCCCTGTTGCCGCTTGCCGCAGCCATCACACAGCCCGTTCACGTAGAAGACGGCCTGCTCACCGGCGTCCCCGGCGCGAGCCCCGAAGTGCTGGTCTTCAAGGACATCCCTTTTGCCGCGCCCCCGGTAGGCGATCTGCGCTGGCGCGTGCCCAAAGCTCCCGCCAAGTGGGAAGGCACACGCGATGCCGGCAAGTTTGGACCGGCGTGCATGCAGCGGCGCGCCGAAGGCGCCATGAGCGAAGACTGCCTGTACTTGAACGTCTATACCGCAGCCAAATCCGCTAAAGACGAGCGGCCCGTGATGGTGTGGATCCACGGCGGCGCATTGACCAGCGGCGCTGGTTCGCTTTATAACGGCGAGGCGCTGGCGAAGAAAGGCGTCGTGGTGGTCACCATCAACTACCGGCTGGGCATCTTCGGATTTTTCGCCCATCCCGAGCTGACCAAGGAATCCGACCGCAACTCTTCGGGCAACTACGGGCTGCTGGATCAGATCGCCGCGCTCGAATGGGTCCAAAAGAACATCGGCGCGTTCAGGGGCGACAGCAAGCGGGTGACAATTTTCGGCGAATCGGCGGGATCCTGGAGCGTCAATTACCTTACCGCCAGCCCGCTCGCGCACGGCCTGTTCCAGAGAGCGATCGGTGAAAGCGGCGGTGAATTCGCGCCGGCCCGCAAGCTGGCCGAAATGGAAGCAGCCGGCGTGAAACTGGGCCAGACGCAAGGCGCCCCAACTCTCGCGGCCCTGCGCGCGAAATCCGCCGAGGATCTCATGAAAGCCCCTGGATTCGCCACCGCCGCGAATGTCGACGGTTGGTTCCTGCCCGAGGATGTTTACACCATTTACTCTAAGGGCAAGCAGAACGACGTCCCCACCGTGATCGGCTCGAACTCAGACGAAGGGACCATGTTCACGCCCCCGAACACCACTGCCTCCTCTTTCCGCGACCTCGCCGCCAAGCGTTTCGGCCCCGATGCGGAAGCGTTCCTGAAGCTCTATCCCTTCAGTTCGGACAAAGAAGCTTGGAGTGCTCAGGCCGCCAGCATGCGCGATCAAACTTTCGGATGGGAGATGCGCACCTGGGCAAGAATGCAGACTAAGACCGGTAAATCGAAGGTGTATCTGTATTACTTCAGCCATGTGCCGGCCGGCAAGAACCGCGTGCCGGGCGCTTATCACGGGTCTGAAATTCCGTACGTGTTCGGGAACCTCCAAATCGCTCCGTTCGCCATGACCGGCAACGAATCGGAACCGCGGCCCTGGCAGGACATCGACCACAAGCTGGCCGATGCGATGTCCTCCTATTGGGTGGACCTCGCCACCACCGGCGATCCCAACGGAAAAAACCTGCCTAAGTGGCCGGCCTACCGAGCCGCGAACGATCAGCTCCTGAGTCTGGGCGATGAAATCGCGGTGAAGCCGGTGCCCCAAAAAGAAGCGCTGGATTTCCTGGATACTTACGTCGAGCACGAGCGCAAAGCATCTGACACAGCCCGGGCGCAATAACGCCGCGGCCGGCATGCGTTTTGCCGCGCTCGCGACGGATTATGACGGGACTCTCGCCCGGGAGGGCTTGGTCGATCCTCAGGTAGTGAATGCGCTGCGCCGATTTCGGCACTCCGGGCGGCGCTTGCTCCTGGTGACGGGCCGTACCACGGAAAGCCTGATCCAGGCCTTTCCGAACGTGACGGAGTTCGATCTCGTCGTTGCCGAGAACGGGGCCAGCCTATACAATCCCGCCGGCGAACCCGAGCGGCCGCTCGCGGAGGCTCCTCCGGCGTGGTTCACGGCGGCGCTGGAAGAACGCGGAATCATACCGCTCGAAGTGGGTCGCGTCATTATCTCCACCACGCTGATCTATAAGGACAGTGTGCTGGAAATCATCGGCGATCTAGGGTTGAAGCTTCACATTATTCTGAATCGGGAATCCGTAATGATTTTACCCGACGGAGTAAACAAGGCCAGCGGGCTCAAGGCCGCGGTGGACGAGTTAGGGCTCTCGCTCGCGAATGTCGCGGGCATCGGTGACGCGGAAAATGACCACTCCTTCCTGTCAACGTGCGAATTCTCGGCTGCCGTCGGAAACGCCCTTCCCGACCTGAAACAACAGGTGCACCTGGTTACTCATGCCGAATGCGGGGCGGGAGTGGTCGAGTTTATCGATCATATCCTTCGTCATGACCGAACCGATTCGTCCGGCAGGACTTAAAACAGCAGTAAAAAGCCTCGGAAAAAGGCTTGCGACCCTTGTAATATGGGCGTAATATTGTTACGTCCAACTCCATTGGAAGGAGAATTACGTGACTCAAACCCAGCTCGTGAAAACTTTGGCGCAAGCCTGCGACGTAAGCAACAAGGTAGCCAAACAGCTTGTGGATAGTCTTGCAAGCACGGCTATCAAGGAGGTTCGCAAAACCGGCTCATTCGTGGTGCCCGGGCTTGGCAAGCTGGTGCGAGTGGAACGCAAAGCGCGCTTGGGACGCAATCCCGCCACCGGCGCAACCATCAACATTCCGGCAAAAAAAGTCGTGAAGTTTCGGGTATCTAAATCCGTGAAAGACGCGATCATGCCGGTCAAGGCGAAGAACGCCAAGGCCTGACGGCGCAGCGCCACCTGACAGCGCGGCCGGAGGCGGGGACTTGCGATACTGGAACCGATGAGAGCCGCTGTCCTCCGCGAAATTGGAGCGCCGATCGAAAGCGCTGAAGTCCCCACTCCTGAGCCTGGGCCGGGCGAAGTATTAATCCGTGTGCTGGCTTGCGGCGTTTGCCATTCCGATCTGCATCTCGCGGACGGAGATTGGGACATGCTAAGGCCCATCACCAAGGTTCCTCTGATTCTTGGCCACGAGGTCATCGGCACGGTGGAGAAGCTGGGCGCGGGAGTGACCTCGCACGCGATTGGCGACCGCGTCGGGGTCCCGTGGCTCAATTGGAGTTGCGGGGAATGCGAGTTTTGCCGCGAAGGACGTGAGGTCCTGTGCGTCAAGCAACAAGTCACCGGATGCACCGTGGACGGCGGCTTCGCGGAATTCTTGAAAGCGCCAGCCAGCCACGCCACCAAGATTCCCGCGGAGCTAAAGACGGAGGAAACCGCGCCGCTGCTGTGCGCGGGGCTGACGGTCTATCGGGCGCTGAAACAGTCGGGATTGAAAGCGGGGCAGCGTCTGGCGGTGATCGGCGTGGGCGGGTTGGGACACCTGGCCATTCAGATGGCTAAGGCCATGGGCGCATGGGTGTGCGGCATCGATGTCGCCGAGACCAAGCTGAAGCTCGCGCAGGAATGCGGGGCCGACGCGGTGCTGAATGCCAGTACGCCGGTCCATAAAGAAGTGAGAAAAATGGGCGGCATGCACGTAGTCCTGGTGGCTTCCGGTTCGAAGGCCGCTTATGAGACCGGGCTGCGATGTCTCCGCAAAGGCGGCACGCTGGCAGTGGTCGGAATGTCACCGGAGCCGATCAGCGTTTCCACCGTCGCCCTGATCTCGCTCGAAGCGCGAATCGTCGCTAGCGCCGTAGGCACCCGCGAGGATCTTCGGGAACTGCTGGATTTAGCGGTACGGAACCCGGCCGTCCGGTGCCGCGTGGAAACCCGTCCGCTTAAGGACGCAGCCCAAGTGCTGGAGCAGATGCGCCGAGGCGATCTGGTGGGCCGCGTGGTTCTCACGCCCTAAAGTGCCCGGGCGTGAGCTAGTCTTCTGTCACGAAGACATCATCCAGCAATCGGCAGCTTAAGGCCAATAGATCGTCGACTCCGGGCCGGGCGAGCGCCGAGCGGGCGATGGATGCCAGACGCCGGGAGATGGCTTCGGTTGCGGCCTGCTTCCGGGGCGATGGCAGCCAGTTGCCGATCACATCCAAGCGGTACTCTAGGAATCGGATATCGGATTCAGCCAGCGATTTCGTCATCGTTGGGCTTATCGGCCCAAATCCCTGACTCATCTCCGTGGAAAACCCTCTCATCGGACCGAACGCCGCCGATGAGAAGGAAGAGTGGTGGAACCGCCGGGCGAGTTTCACCGCGAAAGGAGCAGCATGCTTCAAGTGGAACAGGACACGCGGCAGGAGCAGCCGGCCAGCGCTGAAACTCCCTGGGCGGTGGACAATTTGCCGCCTTTTCCGATGGTAGCCACGCGCCTGGCGCAAATGCTATTTCGAGAAGACGTGGACATCACGGAAGCCGGCAGAATGATAGCGGCGGATCCGGTTTTCGCCAGCCGGATCCTCCAAATGGCGAATTCTCCCTTGTTCGCGCTGGAGCGCCAGGTCCGAACCATTTCGCACGCCATCATTGTGCTGGGTATTCAACGCGTGAAGTCCATCACCTTAACCCGCGTCCTGGGAGATTTTGTGGGGCCGGCGCTAAGGGTCGGGGCCCTGCGCGCATGCTGGCGAAATAGCCTGGCTGGAGCCATTCTCGCGGAGAAGCTGGCGCGCAGCTGTAAGATCGATCCGGATATCGCCTACGTCGCCAGCTTGCTGCGGGACATCGGGCGACTGGGATTGCTGGTGAAATATCCGGAAGCCTACGCCAACCTGCTGGCCGTTTCCCAGGAACACTCGCTGGACCTGGTCAAATCAGAACGCGAGTTGTTCGATATCGATCATTGCCAGGCGGGCGCGTGGATCATGGAAACCCTGCCGCTCCCGGCCGAATTCCGCGAAGTGGCCGCACGGCACCATGAACCGCCCAGCGGGCCGTTCTGCCTGCTTCATCTGGTGCGGATTTCCGATCGCATGGCCGACGCCCTGGGCTTCGCCGTGCTGCCTCTCACGGAACCACCCAGCTTTGAGCAGGCTTTCGAAGAACTGCCCGAACCGGCGCGCCCACGCATGCAATCGTATCCGGACGGTTTGCGAGCTGAAGTGAACCTCAGAATCCAAGCTTGGAGCTAGGCGGATTCCCATCGGCCGCTGGTCTGGCCCTCCCGGAACAAGAGCTATCATAAATGAGTTCCGGATTCCTGGAGGATCATTGACTGCGCCCAAAACCTCGCCGTCCCCAAGCGAAACCTCGGCCGATCGCGTTGCCGCTTTTCTAGCCAGCCTTTTTGGATGGACCCTGGATGCATTCGATTTCTTCCTGGTAATTTTCTGCCTCACCGCCATCGGCAAAGAGTTTCACAAGTCGGATGCGCAAATCGCTTTGTCCGTCACTCTGACCCTGGCGTTTCGGCCGGTCGGTGCGTTCATATTTGGCTTGATGGCGGACCGGTATGGACGCCGCATACCGATGGCCATCAATCTACTCTTCTATTCGGTCGCCGAGGTGGCCACCGGATTTGCTCCCAACTATGCCACCTTCATGGTCTGCCGCGCCATTTTCGGAATCGGCATGGGCGGGAATTGGGGCGTCGGCGCTTCGCTCGCGATGGAGAAAGTGCCCGCGCGGTTACGCGGCTTCCTCTCCGGACTGCTCCAACAGGGCTATTCTCTCGGCTATCTGCTGGCGGCAGTCTGCTTTTTCTTTGTTTTCGAACGGACCGGATGGCGGCCCTTGTTCTTCATCGGCGGTTTGCCCGCGCTCCTGTCATTGTTCGTGCTGTTTCGCGTCAAAGAATCGGAAGTGTGGCAGGCTCACAAAAATGAGAGCTGGCGCGACCTGGGACAGGCCGTCCGCGCCAATTGGAAATTGTTCGTGTATCTGACGCTGCTCATGATGATGATGAACTTCACATCGCATGGCACGCAGGACATGTATCCGACATTTCTCGAACGGCAATGGCATTTCAGCCCACGGGAGCGGTCCGCCATGACGGCCTTCTCGATGCTTGGCGCCATGAGCGGCGGGATGCTGGTGGGCTATCTTTCGGACCGTTTCGGACGACGCCGGTCCATGATTGTCGCTCTCCTGCTGGCCATCCTGGTGATCCCGCTGTGGACTTACTCGCCATCCGTCGTGTTGCTGGCGGTGGGCGCTTTCTTGATGCAGTTCATGACGCAGGGCGCCTGGGGGGTGATTCCGGCTCACCTGGCCGAGCTGTCGCCGAACTCGGTTCGTGCGTTTCTGCCCGGCTTTGCGTACCAATGCGGCGTTCTGCTCGCGAGTTCCGTGGTTTATATCGAAGCCGTGTTCGCCGAACACATGTCTTACGGGACGGCCATGGCGCTTACCGGAGTCACCGTTTTTTCCCTGGCCGCCGTCGTTACAGCCTTGGGCACTGAGCATCGCGCCACGGTCTTCGCAACCGTCCGAAGCAGCGCCAAGACCTGACCTTTTGCCTGGAACGAAACCGTTACTTCGTATCCTCCGGATTCCTCGCGGGGTCCAATTAAGTGGAGGTAAAAAAAAGTGACTCCGACGATGGACAGTAAGCCCATGAAGTTTGCCAGCATGGTTAGTATGCTGGCTGGCCTCTGGTTCTTTGTTTCACCATGGATCTACGGAATGGCGATAGCGAGAGACTCCTGGAATAACTGGATTGTGGGAATGGTGGTCGTTATTCTGGCCGCATTTCGGCTCGGTTACCCGATGCGTACGATGGCGTTGAGCTGGATGAATTGCGTGCTGGGAATCTGGGCCTTCGCGTCGCCTTGGATCTACCGATATACTGACGATCGAGGAATGTTTATCAATAGCCTGTGCGTGGGCGTGGCGCTTTTCGTGGCCGCGATCTCCAGCGCAACCAACACTCCTCACACCCAGCATCCAGCCCCGACACACAGCTAACGCTGCGTAATAGTCGCGGGGCAGAGCGTTATTTTGCGGCGGCCCGGCCAAAGAAACGGATGCGGATCACCGCGTGCCGGCCTTCGTCTCCATAAAACTGCATAAACTGCGGCGCTCCGATCACGTTGTTGACAGCGGTGGGGTTGGCTTGGTTGGTAAGGTTATTCACGCCAACGCGCAGTGCGAAGCGGTAGCCCCGGAAGACCAGCATCCGTTCGATGGCCAGATTCAGGTCGAAATTGAACGGATAGCGGTGCGCGTCGACGCCGCCCACCACCAGCCCGGTTGGTTCGATGACAGAGAAAGGAAATCCTGTGCGGGCGTCGGCCAGGGCGGCCACCGCCCAGTTCTTCCAGGGCAGCGGAAAATAGGCCCACCCCAGCACGCGATTGGGCGTGTCCCAGGGCATCGCGACCATGCCGGAAACCACTTCGAAGGGATCGGTTGAGTTGAAGTCCAAAACGGCGTTCGAAACAGAGCGTGAGCGCGTATAGGAAAGCATCCATTCGTATTGACCCGAGAAGCTCTGGTGGGCCGAGAGTTGGACCGCATCATAGCCGTCGCGGCGAAGATTGGCGAGCGCATAATCGCCCGCCGCAGCGCCGTTCGGCAACGGCAATTCATAAGGCGGCTCGTCCGGCGCGAGCGTGTTGATGAACACGAAACCGTCATTCTCGCGCCGGCGCAGATATTTCGCGGTCACGTAGGCGCGGTCGGAAAGCTGGTGATCCACGCCGACGGTCCAATTCGTCGCGCGCGGCAGATCGAGCGGGGCATGTCCGAGGATGAAGCTGGTGAGCGCGGGAGGTCCGGCGGGCGTTCCATCCGGATTGTAGGTGGTGGTGACGGCAGTCTGATCGAATGGCCGGCCGAGCAGCTCGAGCGGCGGTTGATCGTGCGTGATGGCATAGCCCGCCGAGACACGGGTGCGGCCCGACGTCGTCGGAGACCAGGAGAAGGCCGCTCGCGGCGACCATGCCAGGGCCTGGATGCGCCGATCCCAGTCGCCACGCGCGCCCAAATCGAGCTGAAAGCTCTTGGACACGCGCCAGGTATCCAGCAGGAACGCGGACATTTCGGTGTCGGATACGCGCGGGTTGCCGGGCCCCTGAAACAAGGTTTCAGAAAGCAGGCTGTCGCCCAGGCCCAGCAATTCATACCCCGTCCGGTGGTTGGCGGCCGAATAGCCGAGCAGGTCAGCCCCCACGCCGGCCTTGATCTGATGCGTGCCCGCGAAGTGGAAGCTGGGCAAATAGCCGTTGACCAGCGCCTGATTGCGGGAGGCAGTCTGGCGCGAGTCCAGGAAGTAGTTCCCGCTGCGGCCTTCCGGCGAGAACACATAGAGACTATCGCCTTGCGGCGTCGCGGTATCCAGAAAATAATTGTACGCGTAGCCGAGCTCGATCAAGGCGCCGTGGCCCAAATAGATTTGATCCTTGAGGCTTGCGAAATACTCGCGCCCGCGCGTGTTTGAAGTTGTGGAGACTGGATCCAGCGGTCCCAGGCCGGCCCGATTCTCGTCATCGACGTTCACCAGGAAATCGGCGAACAAAATGTTGGACGGAGTGAGGTTGACCTGAGCATGCAGGAGGTTGCTGCCGGCCCAACTGCTGCGCGTGTTCTGGCCGCTGGGAAGGCCGGGGACGTAAGACTGATTGTAGGCGGAGTAAAACGTATCGGAAAACCAAGCTTTGCCCCGCACGATAGGTCCGGAAACTCCCGCCCGGGGGTACCAGTTCCCAAAGCGGGCGCCATGCTGGACGCTGAGCCCGGGAATGAAATCGGTGGCGGTGTAATGAAACGCGTCCGTGCCTGTGGCCGTGTTGACCGCCAGCACACCCGCCGATCCCTGGCCATATTCGGGAGAGTAGCGGCCCGACGAAAAATCGAGCGAACGAACGCTTTCCACCGCCAAGGCGGTGTGAAATTCGCCCGAAATCGGGTCGGTGATGTTGAAGCCGTTCAACAGATAGAGAACCTGATTTTCCGAGGATCCATTAAAGTGCAGCGCGCCGGTGGGGTCGGCTACCACACCTGGTATCAGCTGGATGGATTGCCGGAGGTCGTGGCTGTTGGTGTAGGGAGTATCGTTCACTTCGGTGCCGGACAGGCGTTCCTGGTTGACAGTCTGAGAGACATCCACGGGCGAGGGCCGCTCATTCACGTCCGACGACTGGAACACCTCGCGGACGGCGTTGATCACCAGCGTCAGCTCCTCGGCGCCCTCGGCGTGAATCGGGCGATCCTTCAGTTCGTAGTAGCCTTCGCGTGTGACGCCGATGAGATAGTCCCCGGCTTCCGGCAATCGAACGCTGAACGCGCCGGTAGGATCGGTGGTGGTTTCCCAGGGTCCCGCGGGACCATTGGGGGACGGAACAGAAGGCCGGATGGTGATTCGCGCGCCCGCGACGCGAACGTCATTCTCGTCCACGATCCGGCCATTGAGATTAACCTCGGCGCCTTGAACGCCGGACGCAAGCAAGACGAGAGCGGCCGATAAACGAATCACGGTCATGAAAGCCGCATGGCGACTGCTCATGCTAGACCACTCCCCGGCAACCGGCAGCGCGTGATCGCCCCGCGGCGAGATACGCGCTCGATACTTACTTTGTGCCCCGGTAGAACACGCGCCAGAGCTTGCCCCTCTGGCTATCAGTGATATAGATCGATCCGTCCGGAGCTTCGGCCACTCCGTCCGCTCGTGCGGCAGCATCGCCGGGATTCATCAGCGGCGTCTTACCTGCAAAACCCGAGGCGAAGATCTCGAACTTGCCGGATGGCTTGTCCTTGGCGAACGGCTGGAAGGTCACATTGTAGCCATCCTGGGGCATCGGCGCGCGGTTCCAGGACCCATGGAAGGCTATAAAGGCCCCGCCGCGGTAATGCGCCGGGAATTGCTTGCCTTCGTAAAATATCAGATCCACCGGCGCCCAATGCGCCGGAAAGCTCGCAACGGGCGGAGTAAACTCGCTGCAGCGCCCCACCGTTTTACCGTCGCCGCCATACTCGGGATTAAGCAGCAGCTTTTGCTGCCCGTAGTCACAAAAACAGAACGGCCATCCGAAATTCGATCCTTGCACCGCGCGATACATCGGCTCGGCCGGGCGCTCCGCGTTTTCCTGCGCGGTGAATTTTCCCGGCCATAGGGTGTCCAGTTGATCGCGGTTGTTCATGACGATATAGAGCGCGCCATCGTGCCAGGCGATCGCCGGCATCTGGCGCAGGCCGGTGGCGAAGTGGACGCCGTCCTCTTGCTTTTGGCCGAGCTTGTTCTCATCGAACTTCCAAATGCCGCCGTTCTTTTCGAGGATCGGACAGGGGTCCTGACCCGGAACTTCCTTCTGGCGGTTGCGGGACTGGCAGGCGTTGGAGGGCGCGCCGACATTCACATAGAGCGAGCCTTCGCCGTCAAAAGCGATTCCTTTGTCGCCATGTTCAGGGCGGCCGGGAAGGTCCATGACCACCGTCTCAACCGGCTGAACGGGCTTCAGCTCGCCCGGCGTCATCTTGTAGCGCTCCACCGAATTGACTTTGGCGACATACAGGTACCCGTTGCGCAGCGCGAGCCCGGTGCCGCTGCCCCCGCCGAATGTTTCTTTGACGTCCAAGCGTCCATTGCCGTGGGAATCGCGCAGTGACACGATGCCGCCCCCGCCGCTCCTGCCCCCCAGCAGCGCGACGTACACATCGCCATTGGGAGCCACCACCGCGTGCCGTGCCGGACCGAGTCCGTCCGCGGCCACCAGCGCGCAGAAGCCGGCCGGCAAGGTTAGTCCGCCGTTGTCGGGATCGCAGGCGGGCGGAGCAGCGGCCGAAACATGAATCGCAGGGAGGATGCCGACTGCAATCGCGGCTCGAAGAAACCAGCGTACTTTCGGATAGCTCATTTTGAATCCTCCCGGCGTCCCGTTCAAACGACCAGTATAGAATACCGCGCGGAATTTCTAGCGCTCTTCGAGGAAGCGAAGAAGGCCGGCGGCGCTGTCGGGAAGGCCGAAAAGCGCGAAGAGGTTGGTGCGGAAGTTCCACAGTTCGGATTTCCGGGCGAATGCGGTGAGCGCAGCGCGCTGAGCATCATTAAGACATTCCGGGATTTCCGGCGCGACGCCTTTCAATCCCCAATATTCGATTTTTCGAATGCCGGTTGGCTTGCGGCGGGTCAATCTTCGAACGTGCCAGCGCCGGGCGAATGGAAGAAGCTTGAAGAGCATCAGCAAGCCGATCATCCGCAGGCTAGCCCGATAAAGGTCTGGCTGAGGCGGCGGGCTGCCATCGTCTTTCAAACGCGAACTGGCGGTCCGCCCCCAGCCGGTGCGCTGGTCATCAAAGACCAGGCGCAGGAGATGCTCTGCCAGGATGCGGTTCACGTCGCCTTCCCGCGCGACCTCGAAGGCCTGGAGCAGCGCGGCCAGTTCCCGTTCGGTCCCGAGCAGCGCGATGGCTTCGAAAAAGCGATGATCGTCCGGACCAACGTGTTTCTGGGAATCGCATGCCTTCACGAAGCTCGACGCCAGATCCTCGACGCTGGTTGCGTCCGAGGCAGCCTTAAGCGCACGGATTTCCAGCATCCGTACCACGAAGCGGTTGCCCGGCTCGGTTTCGCGTTGAAGCGCGCCGTTCCAAAAATCAGTAGCATCCTGATACGCATTCGGGGAGCGAGCCAGCCCCGCGAGCATGGCGTGACGCACCTGGGAATCTGTTTCGGCCGGATACGCGCGCCGGAGGAGATCGGCCGCCGAGGCGTCCTGGCCGGCGATGAATCCCAGCAGGGAGGCCACGTAAACGCGGATCTCGGCATCCGAATGCGTCAGATCCGGATCGAAGATGGACCGCGCATCGGCGAGTTCTTTGCGGATGGCTTCTCCATCGGCAGGATCTCCTCCCGCGCAGGAAGGCGGCGCGGGACCATCCTCGATCGCCATCCGCGCCGAATCGGCGAAGGCGTCAAGCAGCGGGTACAGATACTGCTTTCTTTTCGACTCCGCGCTGGACAACATTTCGATGAGCACGTGCACGGCTGGAGGCGAGGCGCTATAAATCGTGCCTTGGTGCAGCACGCGCGCACACAACTCGCCAATGGCCTGGTTCAGCTTGCCGCTGCTGGCGGATGCGACAGCTTCAAGAAATGGCGGAAGGTCGCCGGCCGGCCCGTAAGCGTGCTGCAGCCGGTCCCAGGAAACCGTGTCGATGTATTTTCCGACTGTCGTGCTCATGGGATAGCGCTCAGGCGCGCATGCCCTGATTCATGCCTCTGGCCGAGCGGCCCCACAAGCCGTTCGGATCGATGCGTCCCGCTTCGTAGAAATGCTGTCCGCTTTTCACCGAATCGCCCAGCGCCAGATAGGCGTGTCCGCTGAGATAGTGCACCATGGCGCTAGGAGAAACCGCGCCGCGGACCAGCGGAACCGCTTCGTCCACCAGACTATCCACTTGTGGCCGATCCCGGGAATCCTCCGCCACAGCCCAGGCCATTGTCGCGAGGTCCTCGCCGAGATTGATGTCGCATACTTCCCGCAATTTCGGTGAATCGGCCGGGCTAATCCTGGAACGGTCTTCCAGAACGGCCAGCCGCGCCCATTGGACAGCATCTGACGCCTGGCCGCCGCGCCGCAAGCAGGCTTCCGCTAAGTCCCGATGCCCGGAACCGCGCTCCGGCCAATGCCGCAAGCTGGTCTCAAAACATTCCACGGCTTCGTCGTAGCGCTGCAATTCGAGCAGCAATTGTCCCAGACTGGAATAGGCCAGGGCCGTGGACTGAGCACCCGTTTGTGCCGTCAGGTTCCGACGGAGACGCTGCTCGGCTTCCTGGAATCGGCCCAAATGCATCAACATCGTACCGCTGAAGAAAAGGTAAGGGCCCTGCAGCATTGGATTGCCCTTCATCGTCTCCGCGATCCGGAGCCCCTCTTCAAAGTCGCCTTTGCGATAGGCCGCGAGCGTCTCATCGATCGCTTTCAACCTAAGGCTGGATGTCCGAAGCTGGTCCATCCCCCGCTGGTAGCGGCGATGGCCCATCAGAACCCGCACAAACATCTTGATCAGTTGCCAGAAAGACATGGATCCCCGCTCCACAGAACGGGTTCTTACATGAGTTTCACGATGCGCCGGAATACTTAGGCCGCGGCCGATTTCTTCCTTAGATGGCGCTACCGGCGCTCCAGTTCGAGCCGTGCCGTTCCGCCATTCGGATCGCTGAATTCATAAACTTCCGGTTGCGAGGAAACCTGCTTGACCGTGGCTTGCTTCCAGACCGGCTTCGAACCGGAAGCGCTTTCCTGATACCAGCCGCTCAAAACGTACCTCGCCGGATCGCGGGACCCCCAGGCATAACAGGAGTCCACAAAAAAGGTTTGGCCCTCGGACGGCTGCTCGTTCGCAGCGGACCACACATCGCGCCACCCCTCTTTCACTTTGTGCAGGCATTTCCCTTTGATATCCACGACGCAGGACTGCTCGCGAAACCGGTTCACGAGGAACTCGCGCGCCGATCCGCTGGTGGAGAACGTCGCGCGCGTACCGATTTCTTCTTCCGGAGCCGTATAGCCGTCGCAGGCGACGCGGCTGCTCAAAGGCACGCCCTTCGCCGGGTCCATGGCTTCTCGCGCGGGATGACCCAGGCCGAAAATCAGGAACAATGCGACCAGATGATTGTTCATCACTACATTTATTAACGCACGAATCGCGGTATACAATGGGGGCGTGAAGAAGGCTGCTGCTGTTCTATGGATCAGTTTGATGGCGGCAGGCGCTTTCGAAGGCGCGTTGAACGGGCAAGGAACTCGATCCACCGAGGACGGTGTATTCACCGGCGAACAAGCCAAGCGGGGCGAAGGGATCTATCGGAAGGAGTGCGCCTCCTGCCACGGCGACACGCTGGACGGCCAAGGGCCCACGCCGCCGTTGGCGGGCGACGACTTCAAGTCCAACTGGAACGGCCAGACCCTCAAGGATCTGTTCGACAAGATTCAGACCACCATGCCGGCCGACCATCCCGGCAAGCTCAGCCCCCAGGAAAATGTGGATGTGGTGGCATTCCTTCTGGACGCCAACAAATTTCCCGCCGGCAAAACGGCGCTGGGAAGTGGAGCCGAGGTCCTGAGTAAGATCCGATTTGAAACCGCTCAGCCCGCTAAGAACTGACCCCCCCGGCCAGTTCGGCCATAACCGACTGCAAGCAGGATCTCAGCTTGGAGTGATGCGCCAAATCCGCCGGTTTCTGGAAGTACGCCGTTACTCCCAAGGCGGTCGCGCGCTGGACGTCTCCCGCCGTGGCGGAGCTGGATAAGATCACCACCGGAAGAACATTCAGCGTCATGTCGCTCCGGACTCGCTCTAAGAATTCGAAGCCGCTGACTTTGGGCAAATTGAGGTCGAGCAGCACTAAGTCCGGTTTGGGCGCGCTGGAATCGCGCAATTGATCCAGGGCTCGCGCACCATCCTGCGCAACCGAGAGGTGGTGCGGAATCGGGATCTCATCCAATATCATCTTCACCAGCCGAACGTCGCCTGGATTGTCTTCCACGCACAGAATCTCAAATGTGTCCGGCAGGGTTTCCATCTTCACATTCTCGAGCGCCGGAGTTGGGATGTCCTCGCGCGCGGGAGCGGCCTTCAATGTATCCAGCGCCGCCGAAAGGCCGGGCCGCATCACTACTTGATCGATGGCGATACCGATATCATGCGTTTTGTGGACATTGCTTCGACAATAGCGGATCGTCCCGAAAACCGCCGCGTTCTCGATCTGGATGTACACCTGGGCTCCGCGATGCATCCGGCGCGGGATGCGAATCAGCAGACCCTGCGGAGAAGCGTTGATGATTTCACCTTGAATCGGCACGAATTCAGTCGGATTGCAAAGCGCAATGGTGGCATCCTCGTGTACCGGGTACCGAGGAGATCGTCGACGCTCGTCGGAGTTCGAAGAAGACTGGTCAGGAGAAGCCGCCGCTTCGTCCAAGCCAGGGGAAGACCCTTCACCCGCGCCGCCCCGCTGGACTGACCCTAGAATCTGCCAAGTTTTCATGTGCCGGCAGTCCCGGCAGGAATGCCCTGCTCTGCGATGTGCATTTCCCGACCCATAGCCCAAAGATGAGGCTTAGGGCCCCGAAATGCCTCCAGGGCTGTAAGTTATTCAATTCGCCCCGGTAGTTCTTACCTTTAATGCTCGTTTCGGGCCGCTGCCGGTTCCTTCTGGAATGTGGGAAATAGGCGGCAAATCAGCAATTCGCGCTCGTAAATGATCTCGGGGGGCAAATGATCGTGTACCCCCAAAAACAGCTCCTCGTGCTCCAGCACTTCAGCTCTCCAGGCCGTCCGATCGACTGTCTGAAGCTGCTGGAACGTCTCGCTCGGGAAATCCAGGCCGTTCCATTCGAGATCCTCGTATCGGGGCATCCAGCCTATGGCCGTCTCCTTGCCCAAAGCGCGGCCATGCACCCGGTCCACGATCCATTTCAATACCCGCATGTTCTCGCTATACCCGGGCCACAAGAACTTACCGTCGCCATTTTTCCGGAACCAATTGACATGGAAAATGCGCGGCGTTTCGCTGAGCATGTGCTGCATCTGGATCCAATGCCGGAAATAGTCGCCCATGTGGTAGCCGCAGAAGGGCAGCATGGCCATGGGATCGCGCCGAACCTTGCCCACGCTCCCGGCTGCCGCCGCCGTCATCTCAGAGCCCATGGTGGCGCCCATGTAAACGCCGGCGCTCCAGTTGAAGGCCTGATACACCAGCGGCATAGTGGACGCCCGACGGCCGCCGAATATAAATGCGCTGATCGGTACCCCTTCAGGATCTTCCCAGGCCGGATCGATGGTGGGGCATTGCGAAGCGGGCGCGGTGAAGCGGGCGTTTGGATGCGCGGCCTTCGCGCCGGTTTCCTTGGCGATCTCGGGCGTCCACTTCTTGCCCTGCCAATCCGTGCACTCGGCCGGAGGAGTATCGGTCATACCTTCCCACCACACGCCGCCCTGAGGAGTAAGCGCCACGTTCGTGAAGATCGTGTTCCGGGCCAGCGTGGCCATGGCATTCGGATTGGTCTTGTCGGACGTTCCGGGCGCCACGCCGAAGAAACCGGCCTCGGGATTGATGGCCCTTAAACGCCCATCCGCGTCCGGCTTGATCCAGGCAATGTCGTCGCCGACGGTCCACACTTTCCAGCCTTCAAACCCGCGCGGCGGAATCAGCATGGCGAAATTGGTTTTGCCGCAGGCGCTCGGGAATGCCGCGGCGACGTAGGTCTTCTCGCCCTGGGGGTTCTCGACCCCCAGGATGAGCATATGCTCCGCCATCCAGCCCTGATCGCGCGCCATGTTGGTGGCGATTCTGAGCGCGAAACATTTCTTGCCCAGCAGCGCATTGCCGCCATAGCCCGAGCCGTAAGACCAGATCTCGCGCGTCTCGGGGAAATGGACGATGTATTTCTCCTTATTGCACGGCCACGGAACATCCTTCTGGCCGTCTTCGAGCGGAGCGCCCACGCTATGCAGGCACGGAACCACGCGCTTTGTATCCTTGTCGATCTCCTGGAACACCGGGAGGCCGATGCGCGCCATGATCCGCATGTTCACCACCACATAGGGCGAATCGGTCAGTTGGACGCCGATTTGAGACATTGGAGAATCGAGCGATCCCATGCTGAAGGGCAGCACGTACATGGTGCGGCCGCGCATAGAACCCTTGAAAAGCTCCTTGAGTTTTCTGCGCATCTGGTACGGATCTTCCCAGTTGTTGGTGGGCCCGGCGTTGTCTTTGGACAACGAGCAGATGAAAGTGCGATCCTCCACGCGGGCAACATCATTGGCGTCCGAGCGCGCATAATAACAGCCGGGCCAAAGCTTCTGGTTGAGCTTGATAAGCGTCCCCGAGGCCACCATCTGCGCGCACAGAGCGTCATTTTCCTTTTGTGAGCCATCCACCCAATGAATGGCCGCGGGCTGCGTGACGCGCGCTACCTTTTCCACCCATCTCAGGAGGTGTGGGTTCTTACTTAGAGGGGCTGAAGGCTGTCGTTTACTCATAGAAAGAATTGGATAATAGTCGAACTCTCCTTCATAGCACATACCAGACCGCATAAGGTACTGTTTAGTTAACATGCCAACAATCGTGGTGGGAGTTTCGGGCGCGAGCGGCTCCATCTATGGCATTCGTCTGATGGAAAAACTGCGGCGGAATCCGGGAGTCGAGATACACTTGATCCTCACGCGCGCGGGCGAGAAAACCTTGTACCTCGAGACCGGGAAATCAGCGGCGGACTTGAAGCAGCTGGCGGACTGCTCTTATTCCGTGGATGACATCGGAAGCCGTCTGGCCAGCGGGTCTTTCCTCACCGACGGAATGGTGATCGCGGCCTGCTCCATTCACACCATGTCGGCGATCGCGGCCGGCATCAGCTCGAACCTGCTGATTCGCGCCGCGGATGTGGCACTCAAGGAGCGGCGCAAGTTGATCCTGATGGTCCGGGAATCGCCGCTGCACCTGGGTCACCTGAGAACCATGACACAACTGGCGGAGATGGGGGCCATCCTGGCGCCGCCCATGCCTGCGTTCTACAACCAGCCTGCCAGTGTTGCCGATATTGTCGACCACAGCGTCGATCGCGTTCTCGACCTGCTGGGCCTTCCCGACCCGGATGCCAAGCGCTGGGACGGGGCAAGCGGCAGGGGTTAAGCTGAGAGGTTAAGCTGAGGAGATGATTAGCGCTCGCGACCTGGTGAAAAATTACGGCGATTTCGCAGCCGTTAAAGGCATCTCATTTGAAGTGCAGCGCGGCGAGATATTCGCCTTCCTCGGCCCCAACGGCGCCGGCAAGACTACTACCATCAAGATGCTCACCACGCTGCTCACTCCCACCAGCGGGAGGGTGGAGATGGATGGCATCGACCCGGTGACCCAGCAGAGCGAGGCGCGCACGCGTTTCGGAATCGTCTTCCAGGATCCCAGCCTGGACGATGAACTTACCGCCCGCGAGAATATGGAATTTCACGGCATGCTTTACAAAGTGCCGCGCAAGCTCCGCCATGAGCGCACCCAGGCGCTGCTCGAAATGTTCGAACTATGGGACCGCCGGGACCATCCTGTCAAACAGTTCTCGGGCGGGATGAAACGGCGTCTGGAGATCGCCCGCTGCATGCTGCACGATCCCAAGATTATCTTTCTGGATGAGCCGACCATTGGTCTCGATCCTCAAACCCGCAACCAGCTCTGGACCCATGTCAAGAAACTCAATGAACGGGAGCAAACGACGGTGTTTCTCACTACGCACTATATGGAAGAGGCAGAACGGGTGGCGCAGCGTATCGCGGTGATCGATCACGGAGTGATCGTCGCCCAGGGATCCTCCCAGGAACTGAAGCTTCAAACCGGCACGGACTCGCTGGAGGGGGCCTTCCTGGCGCTAACCGGTTCTTCGATTCGGGAAGAGGAAGCCAGCGGCGTGGACCGGATGAGAAATATGTCCCGCGCCTTTCGGGGGAATCGCCGATGATCGCAATCTATGTGATGTGGATCCGCCAGCTCAAACGCTACTCGCGGTCGCGTGCACGCATTATCGGCTCGCTGGGCCAGCCGCTCCTGTTCCTATTGGGACTCGGATTCGGCTTCGGATCGATATTTCAGCGGGCCGGGCAAGGCAATTACATTCACTTCCTCGCTCCGGGCGTGGTGGCGATGACCATCCTTTTCAGCTCGGTTTTTTCGGGCATTGAGTTAATTTGGGACCGGCAGTTCGGATTCCTCAAAGAGACCCTTGTAGCCCCGGTGCCCCGTCTGGCCATCATGATCGGCCGCACGCTGGGCGGTGCGACCGTGGCCGTACTGCAAGGCTTGATCGTGGTGGTAATCTGCGTGGCCGCCGGCTTTCGTATCAACAACTGGTCGGCGCTGCCGATGGCGTTTGTCTATATGATTCTCACCGCGGTGCTGTTCACGGCTTTCGGCACTGCCATCGCTTCCGTACTGAGCGATTTTCAGGGCTTCCAGCTGGTAATGAATTTTCTGGTGATGCCCATGTTTTTCCTGTCGGGCGCTCTGTTTCCGCTCACCAACGTGCCGCGTCTGCTGGAAATAATCGCCACCTGCAACCCGCTGTCGTATGGCGTGGACGGATTGCGCCTGGCCTTGATCGGCATCGCACACTTCGGCGCGGCCACGGATCTGGCGGTTTTGTCCGTGCTGGCCGCGGCGCTGCTGGTTGTGGGCGCGTACCTGTTTTCGAAGGTCCAGCTCTGACGGGCACCGCAGGCGATTAATTTCGTCACCCGAGCTTAGAACCGCTGCTGGTATCGCGAACTGATCCGAGAAAGCGCCGCCGCATAATCTAACCGCATCTCGTTATAGTCCGCCCACTCGAAAGGATAGGGCGGCGCGTTCGGCGCCTTGAATCGAAGCACAACGAACTCATCGAAGTCCGACGCGGCCTCCGCTCGTAAGCGGCGCTCAGCTTCGGGCGCTTCCTGAACCGGATGAAGAAAACCCGCTTTGCCAGTCGTCGGAAACGACCGATCCCCTTCGTAACCGACAGTACTTTCGGCTTGGTTGATGCCGACTAGGGCAACGCAGATCGGATGCCCTCCGCCGCGCTTAAACTGAACCACCTGATTGCGCAGATCATTTATCACACGGTCGATCTGTTTAATCATCGCTTTCGCGAGGATCTTCACTTCGATCCCTATTTCGACGGTGGCTATGGGGCCGCGGGCAACCTGGTAGCCAGCATCCATGATCGGCGTCTCGCCGGGGATTATCTCGCCGAAAGTGCCATCTCCGCGCCGAGCCGCGACACCTCGCCGTCTGTTTTGGACGTTTAGAACGCGGTCCTTTCGATTGATCGCTGCTTCAATTAGCTTGGGAGAGCGATTGATAGCGATAAGGTCTTCGTAGAGATGCATAGCCACGAAGTCGCCCTGACTGGAATCGCGATGCTTGTAAATCCTGCCTTCAAAGAGGCGCCGGAATTCCGCTGGTAACCGATATTCGAGTTGGGCCGGCTTCTCCGTCAAATATGACCTCGGCTTCAGTCGCACCTACCGCGCGATGCTGCCGGACAGCTTTCCGCATCCGCTGCCGAGCGATCTCAACATAAGCAGATTCGATTTCGTTAGCGATCGAATTTCTGCCTGACATAATAGCAGCCTGTGACGTTGAGCCCGTTCCAGCGAACGGGTCCAATACTGTGTCGCCAGCGAAGGAGAACATCTTGATGAGGCGCTCGGCGATCTCGACCGGGAAAGGGGCGGGATGCCCGTCGCGGGTGGAAGCGCCCCGGACGTCGGACCAGATCGAGCGGAACCAGGTCTTCATTTCTTCCTTCGTCAGCATCGAGAGCGCCTTCTGGAGCACCGGCGTGGTCCGATATTCGCCGCCCTTTCGCAGGAACAAGATGTACTCAATATCGTTTTTAACGATGCCGCCGGGCTGATAGGGTTTCCCGTAGAAACCCCCTCCGTTCCCTTCAACTTCGGTGACGCCGTTGGCGATTTTGTTCCAAAGGATCGGCTGAAGGCAATCGAGACCGAGCTTACGGGCGCGCACCTGGATATCGGAGTGAAGCGGAACGAGGTAGTGACGGCCCCCTCGCTTTCGCGCGATACAAACATCACCCACAACACAACAGATTCGCCCGCCCCCTACCAGTACCCGTTTGCACTCGCTCCAAACCCGATCCAACTCCGACAGGAAATGCTCGTAATCCTCGAAATGGCCCATCTGATCTTGATTGCCGGGCGCGTAGTCTTTCAATGTCCAGTAGGGCGGCGAAGTAACGACCAGATGAACCGAGGCGTCAGGAACCCAAGACAAGTCGCGGGCGTCACCCAAATGGAGCCGGTGAGTCGTCCGGTGGTAGGGTTCCGGCCAAGCTTGGTCACGGTAATGGCGATTTGCTTCGAGCAGCGCCTTGAGCCCCTCTGGCGTATTGTCTTCGAGGGGCAGGCCGGGCGCGCGCCGTCTTCGCATCTTCACCGACGTGGCTGTGAAGAGTGGCTCTTGGAGAGGATGCCCGTTGGTCTTCGCTTTTCTCAATCGTGTCCTGCCCGGCTGAAGAGAATTGTACCTTGGTGTCTAGCTGCTCGCCTAGCGTCCAACAACCTCTTCGACCAATCGGGTAAAAACCTCACTTGCAGTCGAGTATACTTCGTCAATAAGCTGGGCGTTTGTGGGGCAGCGAAACCATATCGCCGCCCGAGCGCGTCAGCGCAGGCGTCTGTGCGATAGACTTGAATTGCTGTGCACTCCACCCGAATCGCCGCGTTTCTTCTGGGCGCCTGGCTATGCGGCGGCTTGTTCATGGGCTTCGTGGCAATGCAGAATTTTGCCACCGTGGATCGCGTGTTGGCCGCGCCTCCTCAATCCGCGGTTCCGATGATTCAATCGCTGGGACACGACCAGGCCCGCCAGTTGCTGCGCTATCTCGCCGGCGAAGAGAATCGGCTGTTCTTCGGCAATTGGGAACTTGTGCAACTCGCGCTGGGCCTCGCCCTCACCGGCATTCTTCTTTTTGGCGTGAGAGCTCCGTGGTTGGCCGGCCTTGCGGCGGCGCTGCTGGCCCTCACCGGCTTTCAGCACTTTATGGTTACGTCGCAAATGCTATCACTCGGCCGCACTATCGATTTCGTTAGCCCGGCGACACAGTCCGCTGCGCGCGATTCGTTCTATAAGCTGCATGCCATGTACGGCGGGATCGAAGTGCTAAAGCTGGCGCTGGTTCTTGTGATGACCGGTTTGCTGTTGGCTCGACGCCGGGGACGCGTGCCGTCCCATATCAATGTCGAGACGATGGACTACGCGCGCTGAACCGCGCTACGTCAGCACGCCGCGCGAACGCAGAGCCTCGTCCACCAACGCAATCAACTCGTCGCGAGTGACATCCAGCCGTTCTTTGCGTTGTTCGACATCCTCGGCCACCACCGGACGGCCAGGCTCCAGGCCGGTTCGTGACTTGACGCCGTAGCGCGTGCGAGCGTCAAACAGCTTGTCAACTTCTTTCTTGGGCAAAACCTTGGGCCCTCCCAATAACTCAGCCACCAGAGTGATACGGGCAAAGTGCTCCACCGTCTCCATTTTGAAGAACGCTTTGTACACGTCTTCGCCATAGCACACCAAGCCGTGATTGCGCATCAGGATCGCGTCGTATTTCGGGATGTACTGCAGCATGCCCTCGGTGAGAGCCGGGGTGCCGGGCAGCCCGTAGTCGGCTAGCGGCACGCATCCGAGCCCGATGATCACCTCCGGCAGCAGCGCCAGCGTCAATGGTCTTCCGGCCACCGCGAAACCCGTCGCCACCGGAGGATGCGCGTGGAGGACAGAGAAAATATCCGGACGCATTTGGTAGATCGTAAGGTGCATTGCGATTTCGGACGTCCGCTCGCGCGAGCCCTCGATCTTATTTCCATCCAGGTCGCAAACGATCAGATCGTCAGGGGTCATCATGCCTTTGCTGATGGCCGTGCAGGTGCACAGAATTCGATTTCCGTCCAATCGCACGCTGATGTTTCCATCGTTGGCCGCGACCCAGCCCTTCTGGTACACCAGTTTTCCGACGTCAATGATGTCCTGCCGGTACTCCAGTTCGGTCTTCAACATCCAGAACGATAATTGTAGCAATCCAAGCGAGGCTTACGAGATTCCATCCGCAAGACTGTACAATGGCGTTAGTGGCGGATAAGCGGCGGATGTGCCCGAATTGCCGGGCTTTTGTGACAACCAGCGATCGGGTATGCCCGTACTGCGATCTGAAGCTGGGCGAACGGGCCATCGATCAGCGCTCGCCGGGCGAAATCCTGGGCGGCCTCATCCCGCAAGCGCGTTTCACCACGGTGATGATCCTGTTGATCAACGCCGCGCTGTTCATCGCCGACTATGTCAACCCACAGGCGGGACTGGTGCGCATGGGCGAGAGCGTTCCGGCCGCCTATATGGACGGCCAGTGGTGGCGATTGATCACCGCCGGTTTCCTGCATGGCGGTATCTTCCATATCCTGATGAACTCCTGGGTGCTGTTCGACCTCGGCGCGGAAGTGGAACTTATCTACGGTACCAGCCGGCTGATCGTGTTCTATTTCCTATCCACCGTCACGGGCTTCTGGGCCAGCTCTCATATCGGCCATGTGTCAGTCGGTTCGTCGGCCGGGATCTTCGGCCTGATCGGCGCGATGATCGCTTTCGGAGTAACCGACAAAACGTCGCAGGGCGCGATGGTGAAGTCGGTGTATAGCCGCTGGCTGATTTATTGCGTGGTTCTCAGCTTTCTTCCCGGTGTTGATTTCGCGGCGCACGCGGGCGGATTCGCGGGCGGCTTCCTGGCGGGCTGGCTGGCCAGCACTCCCCGGGCGCGCCTGATGTGGAAAGAGCCCTTGATTCGGGCGCTGGCGGGGATGTCGCTGGCCATCACCGCGTTCGCGTTCGTCATGCTCTATCTATCCGTCACCCGCGCCTGACATCGCCATTGAATATGCTCCTTTGGCTGGTTCTTTTCCTTGCATTCGCGGCTCCCGCGGGTTCCGATATCGCAGGCCGGCTGGCGAAGTGGAAGACCGTGGAGATGCCCTACGATCCCGCCGGGCTCGACGTCCGCCAGCGCAAGGTAGTGGAGAAACTAGCCGAAGCAGCCCGGTTCATCGAAGCCGCGTACTGGCAACAGAGCGATCCGAAGGGGCTCGAGTTGTATCGCAGCACCAAGGATGCTGCCCTGCGGCGTCTGCTGTACATCAATGGCTGCCGGTTCGATCTCATCGACAATAATCAGCCGTTCACAGGATCGGCGCCAATCGCGCCCGGCCGCAACCTCTATCCGGAAGGTCTTACGCGCGCGCAAATTGAAGCCTACGTCCAGGCGCATCCATCCGAGAAGGACGCCATTTACAGCCCTTACACCGTGCTCAGATGGAACGGAAAAAAGCTGGACGCGATCCCCTATCACGTGGAGTACCGGCGGTTTCTCGAACCTGCGGCCCGGTTGTTGCGCGAAGCGGCGGACGCAGGCGACGATCCAGGTTTCGCCGATTTTCTGCGGTTGCGAGCCGACGCGCTGCTGAACGATGACTATTACGCCAGCGACCTGGCCTGGGTGGATCTCAAGAATCCCAAGATCGACATAATCTTCGCGCCCTACGAAACTTACCTGGACGACGTGCTGGGCGTAAAGACATCGTTCGAAGCCGCGATTCTGATCCGCAACGAAGCGGAGAGCGAAAAGCTGTCGCTGTACCAGAAGTATGTTCCGGACATTCAGAACGCTCTGCCGGTGCCCGCCGAAGACCGGCCCTCCAAAGCCGGCCATGCGACGCCTCTCGAAGTGATGGGCGCGCCGCTTCGGGTCGGAGATTTGCTGCACGGCTACCAGGCCGTGGCCGACAATCTTCCCAACGATCCGCGCATCCACGCGGCCAAAGGCTCGAAGAAAATCTTCTTCAAGAATTTCATGGATGCGAGGGTTGACTACGTCGTGCTGCCGCTCGCGAAATATCTGATGCCGGAATCGCAGGCCGCAAAAGCGTCGGCCGAAGGCTACCTGGCCGCGGCCGTGCTGCACGAAATCTCGCACGAGCTGGGTCCCGCCTACGCGCGAGTGGACGGGAAGCAGACGCCCATTACCGAAGCGATCGGCCCGGTGTATTCGGCGCTGGAGGAAGCCAAAGCCGACGTAGTCGGAATGTTCGGATTGCAATGGTTAATGGATCACGGCGCTCTCCCGAAGAACCGCGCGGAAGAATACTACGCCTCCTATGTCGCGGGAATTTTCCGTACGGCGCGTTACGGCACCGCGGAGGCGCATGGCCGGGCAGAAATGATGGAGTTCAATTATCTCTTCGAGCAACAGGCGATCGGCCGCGAAGTAGGCAAGTACGTAGTCAACTACGCGCGCATTCCGGCCGCACTGGAACGCCTGTCGAAGGAGCTTCTGGAAATCGAGGCGACCGGCAGCCGCGCGCGGGCTGAGGCGTGGTTCAACCGATACGACAAGATGCCCCCGGCCCTGGCTGCGGCGCTGAAATCCGCCAGCCGGGTGCCAGTGGACATCCAGCCGGTCTTTTCGTTCCCGATCCTGCCGTAAGCGTCGTTACTGATACGTCACGGTGCTGAGCCCCACCCCGCTGGACGCCCATGCGGCTCCTGAGTTGAGGCCTGGCGCCATCAGGCGAGTGTAGGGCGTGGTATCCACCAGCCCCAAGGTTCCGGATCCCGCCGGCAGAAGCTCGGTTACGTAGGAAGGAACGGTGAACGTCGACGCGCTTTGCGGCGCGTAGCAGGTGAAGCTGGTAGCCAGTCCCCCAGGCGGGCTCGATGTACCGGTGATGATCACGAAAGACCCCGGCGATCCGCCGCTCCAGTTCACCGTGATCCCGGCCGAGCGGTTGACCGTGCTGGACGCGCTCTCATTGGTCCATGTCAGAAACGGATTGGGAAGAGTTACGGTGGCCGAAGACGCGCCCACTGGCGATCCGCCCGTCCAGGTAATCACGAATGTTCCGCCGGGTGGAGCGCCGCCGGACGGTATCTCGGCGTCGTAGAGCCCGGCTGTCCCAGACATAAAAGTATAACTTCCGGCCGGTCCCATGAGCGTAAGAGTGCCGACATCGATCCCGGTTGAGGTGCTGGCGGTTGGGGTTTCTGTAACGAAACAACTGCCGATCGATATCGTACCGCCCGAAGTACCGTAGGCGCCCGGGTAATGCCTGAACTCGGCTATCGAAGCGCTGGCCGTCTTCTCAGTTCCGCTCGCGTCCGTGGAAGTGGTCACGGCGACAAACACAGCCGCGCTGTTTACGTTCGATTCACCGCTCAGCGCGCCCAAATCGGCTCCCGTGATTCCAAGCAAGGGATCGCTGCATGCGCCGCCACCTTGGGCGAGAGGAATCGTGGGGAAATTGGAAACAACCTTTCCAACCAGTACCGCCACCGAAACACTGCATCCCACTGGATCCGGCACCACCACGTTGATCTGATCCACGCCCGGATATCCCGAGGATCCGGCGTAACTGACGGTTCCCGCAACCCCGCCGAAGTACACCTTTACCGAAGATTGATTCACCGTATGCGGCGCGGTGCTGAAAACCGTGTCGCTGTCATCCGGATCGGCGCCGAGCCCGGTGCCCCACAGCGTGATGGTTTGTCCCGGAGACGCGGAGCTGGTGTAGCTGAACACCGCCCCGGTCTTGGAGTTGGTGGCCGTGATCAAACCGCTTCCAGTCCCATAGTAGGTGTCCAGCCCGAACGCGCTGGCCACCACTTGAATCGGGAACGCGTTGCTCGAAGCGCCGCTGTAGTGCACGGTGAGAGTTCCGCCTCCGGTTGGAGTACTGGCGGGCAGCACAGCCGCGATCTGCGAAGGGATCGCGTAGTACATGCCCGGCGTCACCGTGGTTCCGTTCACGGTAACCGAGATACTGGCCCCGTTCAGTGATTTTGGGATCCCATTCGGCCCCGCGCTGGATTCGAGCGTCAACGTCCCGGTTGGAGCGTTGGCCAGGCTCGAGCCGAAAATCGTGATAAGAGAGCTGGGCGCCACCCCGGAGTTGGGATAGCCGGACGGAATGAAGCTATAGTTGTTCGTTACTCCCGTGACCGTCGGGCCAGCAAGTGCCGCGACGGGAAGAACGATTGCCGCGAAGGCTAGCCGGAGTAGCTTCTGCCCGCGCGAACCGTTTTCTGTTGCGCTAACCGCTTCAGTAAGTTTCATAACCACCTCTCTCGGTCTCTCCACAAGTTGAGCCGCGCCGGTAACGCTGTGTTACCCGCCGGCTATTGGTAAGTAGTGTTGACGAGGGTTCCCGTAAAGCCATAGCCGAAACCGATATCGATACCTGTGGCAGCAAAGGTGGAAAACGAAGTAGTATTCTCTACCAACACGTTGCCGGCGCCCGCCGGCAGCGTCCCCGTAACATATGGAGGAACGGTAAATTTCAAAGCACTTTGTGGCACGAGGCAAGTGAAGTTGGCTGACACTCCGTTCCCGCTCGATGAACCTATAATGCCAACGTACGAGCCCGAAGCGCCGCCGGTCCAAGTCACCTGGAGCCCTTCGGAGCGGGTGATGGTGGCTGCCGCGCTCTGATTGGTCCAACTGAGTAGCGGATTGGGAAGGTTAACGGTATCGGTAAACGTGCCCACGTCGCTGCCACCCGGCCCATTGAACACAAACGTTCCACCTGATCCGGTAATCGCATCGGCCGGCAGCGACTGCTGATAGTGGCCCGTACTGGTGGCCGGTATCGCGTATGTGCCGGCTGGTCCGGTGAGTGAAAGATTGCTCCCAGCGTTCAGACCAGTTGAACTGCTGATGCTGCCGCTCCCGACCATTTGTCCGACGAAACAACTGCCCAGGGATAGCAAACCGCTCACTGCACCGTAAGAGACGCCCGTGACACTCTGAAAGTTGGCCGATGCAGCGTTGTACGTCATCGGCGTTCCGTTCGAGCCGGGAGCAGTCGACTGGCCGATACTCACGCTCCCGCTCTTAACATTGGTTTGGCCACTCAGCTTGCCGATCAGATCTCCGGTGATTCCGTATATCGGGTCGCCGCATTCCCCGTTATTTTTGCCGATGGAAAGCGTCCCGAAGTTGGACACATCGCTTCCTACCGTACCTACCACTGAAACAAAACAGCCAGTCGGAGCGTTTGCCGGTATGGTCACGTCGATTTGATTCAATCCGGGGTACCCGGACGCACCGGCATAAAGGACATCTCCCTCGACGCCACCGAAATAGATCTTCAGGGACGATTGATTCACGGCGTGCGGCGACTTGGTAAAGACGGTATCGCTATCCTGCGGATCGGCGCCCAGCCCCGTGCCCCACAGCACTATGGTCTGTCCCAGAGCCGCCGAGCCCGTGTAATTGAACAAACCTCCGGCGGCGTCGGTTGCCGTGATTAATCCGTTTCCGGTCCCGTAATACGTGTCCAACCCGAGCGCGCTCGATACCACTTGAATTGAGTACGCGTTGCTGGCGTTGTTGTTGTAGGTGACGGTGAGCGTTCCGGTTCCGGTTGGAGTATCGGCCGGGAGCACAGCGGCGATCGAGGTCGGGGTCGCGTAGTACATCGCCGGCGTGACCGTGGCGCCCTTCACTGTCACCGAGATGCTGGTGCCATTCTGGCTCTGCGGGATCCCGTTCGGCCCCGCGCTTGAATTTAGCGCTAATGTTCCGGTCACGGGAGCGGCCATGTCCGTTCCGAAAATCTGGAAGAGCGAGCTGGGCGCGATGCCGGAGTTGGGAAAGCCGGCCGGGATATAGCTGTAATTGTTCGTAACCCCGGTGACCGTCGGAGCGGTGGGCGGCGGGGTGCCTCCGGTGCCTCCAGTCGTGGTTATGGTTCCTGCGCCGCTGAAGCTTAGTTCGAAACCGCCCGGAGTCTTCTGACCAGAGCCCGATAACATCGGAAAAGAGCCGGTTGCGCCGGCGAACATGCCGGTGCCTCCCGTAACGGTGGCGGAGCCGGTGCCGAAGGTGACGCCGGACAGCAGGGTAGTAGGTACAGAGGCGGTTCCAGTCAGCGAGTCGGTCCCGTCAGACAACGTCAGCGTGTACGTGCCCGTGATAAACCCGCCGCTGACATTGGCTAAGGAAACCGTCGTCTGGAACGTTCCCATTCCGATGCCCGACAGGGTAGCGGGTCCCCCGAAAGTTATAGTCGTAGAGGTCAAGGTTCCGCTGGCATCAGTTACCGTTAAAGTAGTGTTGATGGTCGCAGCCTCAGCGGCTGCGACGCACAGGATCGCGCACACAATTAGTAAGTACTTTGATTTCAATTTCCCCACCCCGTATCTTGAAGCGCTTCGCTGGCGCTTCTTACCGATTTAAAATAGCATTCCTAGTCTAACGCCGAATCAGCGGCCGGTACTCGTTATCTACATCTCTGGCCGAGTTGAGAGCATCGTCCTGGTACTTAGTGTCAGAACGGCCCTGCTTCGTTTCATCGAATTTCTGTGGCGGGTGTAGACCGGGGAACGGTTATGAACGGGCGGGGGTGCTTCGGTACAGCAGGATGGAGCCGAGCGCCAGAATTGCGAACGCCATGCCGAGTATCCAATACAAGCGCTCATAGATGCGCGGCTTCACTTCCTGGATCTGGGGCTGGCCATTGTCTTCGTTCTGCGCCGCTTCGGGGCCTGCGAGAGAACCAGTCCCCTGCACCTCCACTTTGAAGCTCGCGTTCTTGATCCGATAAATGCTGGCCTGCGTCTTCGGCTCCGTCCCGGCCAGCTCAATATCATCGCCGGTCACGGTGACGCCGCTTGGAACCACCAGATCCGACGCGCCTTCCGAATGCAGGATCTTTGTGGAATAGACCATGGGACTCGACGCTGGGAGGATGTAGTTCAGATCGAAACGCGTCTCGCCGGGCTTGATCGGGTAATCGATCTTGTAGATGTTGGGCTGCTTGGTCTTTTCGGCGGGGCGCTGGATCGGCATTCCACCGCTGGAGTTGATGGTGACGCTGACTTGTCCCTTGGCTTCCGGCGGAAGATAAAAGCGAAAACTGCCATTCACCGGATCGCTGTAGGTGTGCTTGGGGTCGCCCTGATATAAGATGCCCTCGCTGACGTTCAATTCCGTGGCAGAGGGCTGCAGGACGATGAAGTGCTGGCTCACGCGCGCGGTGTCGGCCTTGTTGGTCGAATCGAAAACCTCTACTTCGATGCCGCTCGACGGCGTACCGGGCATGATCGGCTTGGTGTAGATAACGCCCTGATAAAACACCTGGACAAGTTGCGGACCTTGGCCCGGCGCGTCCTTGGCGATGCGGAACTTGCCTTCCGCGTCGGTCTTGACGCTGGCAATGGTCTGCATGCCGCCCTGGCCCGGCTGCACCAAAGATGCGATCGCGTTCGGCTGCGGCTGGCCCGTGGTGCCGTTGATGACCGTGCCATCCACTGCGGCGAACATCGGGAAGATTCCGATCCAGGCGACCAGCGCGGCCCGTTTCATGTCATGGCCTTTCCGCATTGCCCGCAGAATTTCATCGGTTGCGCGAACGTGGCGTTGCAGTGGGGGCAAGTTGTACCCGCGGGTTGAACTTTTTTGACGGGATCAGCATGCGCGGGCGGCGCGGCCGCCGCACTAGCCTGGCGCGGCTGAAGCGCTTCGATCTCGGCCAGGGTCTTGGCCAGCTCGCGCTGCAGATCCAGCTTCGTTTTTTGATAATCTGCGTCGGATAGTTTGCCCAGCCGGAATTCGAACTGAAGATCGCGCAGGTTCTCGTAAATCTGGCTCTTGCGCTGCTCCAGATGCGCCGCGGGCGGGACTGGCGCGGGCTCCGGAACGTCCTTGCTCCGCACAAACAGAGTAAAAACGATGCTGCCCAATGCCAGAATCACCGCTACCGTCATGACCATCACCCCAGCCTGTCGACTTCCTTTTCAATCTCGTCGTGATAACGCGCCAGCACTTGATTATCCGCTGCGCCGGGGGCGGCGGGAGCCGGCTTGCGGCTGTATTTACGGATCACCGAGAACACCAGGATCAGGCCAATTAGCGCCGCCGCGTAAAACGAAATCGAACCCAGCACTCCGGGATGGATCGCCACCACGCTTTTACCCAAATCCTGTTGGAACTGGGCCAAAATGGCATCGTCCGACAAGCCGGCGCTCTGCATTTTAAGAATCTTCTTCTTGTTTTCCCAGCAGGTTTGGCAAGGATACGGATCCATGCGGCAAGTCATGCTGGTCTTGCACCCGCAGGGACACAGCAGTTTTCCCGCAACGCGATTCACCGCCGGCGACTCTAGTTCTTCGGCCGATTGAGCGAAACAGGCTCCACCGAGCGCGCCGGCCATAGCCAGCGCAAACAGACTATTTCGAAACCGGCGCATGCTTCTCCGCCACTCCAATCACTTGCGTTCGCGCGTACGAGAGCCTTACTTTGCTTGGGACCATACAAACCAGCGTTCCGATAGCCAGCACCCAGAAGCCGATCCAGATCCACGATACCAGCGGAAAAATATAGGCCTGAACCACGGCGCGCTGGTTGTCGGTGGAAAGCCCGGCGAAATTGATATACAGATCTTCGTTCAGCCGTCTTCGAATGGAAACCTCGGAGGTGGGCTGCTGGCTGGATTTGTACAGCCGCCGCTCGGGTTCGAGCGTGCCGATGGATTGAGAACCGCGAAACGCTTCGATGTTCAGCTTTTGCCAGGCGTAATTGCTGTTCTCGCCGGATTGCATGTCTGTAACGCGCAGGTTGTAGTGACCCAGCGCGAAGTTCTGCCCCGGCGCAACTTCCTTCGTGACGTCCTGATTGAACGCCGCGCCGGTGTACCCGATAAACATGAACACGATGCCCATGTGAACCACGTAACCGCCATAACGGCGTGTGTTGCGGTGCATCAGCTCGATGGCGGACGGGAGCCAACCCACCTGGCTCTTGGCCCGAATGGCCGAAGTTCCCTTGAAGAACTCCGAGAAGATGGTCGCCGATACGAACATGCACAGACCGAACGAAACCAGCGCGAAGGGATGTTCGTACATGCCCGCGATGCCCAGGCCGATCATTAGCGCGAGCGCCACCATGGACGGCCAGAAGAAGGCGCGGCGCAGGCTCTCGAGCGAGCTTCGACGCCAGGCGATCAGCGGACCCACGCCTGTCAGGAACAGCAACCCCAGCGCGATGGGAACATTGATGCGATTAAAGAACGGAGCGTCCACGCTGATCTTTTCGCCGGTCACCGCTTCCGAGATCACCGGGAACAGCGTGCCCCACAACACCGCAAAGCAGCTGGCCAGCAGGATCAGGTTGTTGAACATGAAGCTGGATTCGCGCGATACCACGCTCTCCAGGCGCGCTTCGGTCTTGAGGTAACTCAGCCGGTCTAGAATCAGGAAAATGGTGGCCGCGAGACCGATCACCAGGAACACGACGAAATAAGTTCCGATGGAGGACTGCGCGAACGCATGCACCGAACTGACCACACCCGAGCGCGTCAGGAACGTTCCAAAGATGCACAGGAAGAAGGTGGCTGAAATCAGCACCATATTCCAAACCTTCATCATGCTCTTCTTTTCCTGCATCATCACCGAATGCAGAAACGCAGTGGCCGTGATCCAGGGCAGCAAGGATGCGTTCTCCACCGGATCCCAGGCCCAGTAGCCGCCCCACCCCAGCACCGCGTAAGCCCAGCCCTGTCCGAGCAGGATTCCCGTGCTCTGGAACAGCCAGGTGACCAGCGTCCAGCGGCGCGTGGTATGAATCCAGTCGTCACCCGGCTGCTTGGTGATCAGCGAACCGATGGCAAATGCGAACGGAACGGTGAACCCCACGTATCCCAGATACAGCATGGGCGGATGGATCACCATGGTCCAATACTGCAGCAGCGGATTTAGTCCGCGGCCCATGCCTTCGACGATATTGCCGCGCCCGGCTTCGAGCACCGCGAAGGGGCTGAGAACGAATCCGATGAGGATCAGGAAGAATGACTCGGTGGTCATCATCACGGCCGTAACCCAGGGCATCATGTCCCGGAATTTGCGCCGGTTCATGAAGACCACAACAGCCGAGTACGTCGACAGCATCCAGGCCCAAAGCAGCAGCGACCCTTCCTGGCCGCCCCACCAGGCTGTGAATTTGTAGATGTTGGACATGGACGCATCGGTGTGCGCTGCCACGTATCCGAGGCGGAAATCGCCGGTGAGCAGGGAATAGATCAGCAGACCCGCGGCGGTGGTCAGCAAAACCCAAACCGAGTAGACCGCGCGTTCGGCGCTCACGATCAGGAAGAGGTTTCTCTTGAGCCTTCCGACCACCGAGCCGATAACGGCGTAGACGGCCAGACAAAACGCCAGCAGAATCGAGAGAGCGCCTATATTTTCCATTCGATCTCAGTCCTTAGAAATTTAGCTCCGGCCCAGGCGCACTCTGAACAACAAGCGAATGTTGTCCCGAGAACGTTACATGCCGGCGCGGTTGCCATCCGTCTTCATTTGAGGCTTCGCTTCATACTTGGACGCGCACTTCGCCTGGATCTTGTTGGCTTGAAATACGCCGTCGGGTCCCAACTTTCCATCGGCCAGCGCCTGCGCGCCATCCTTGAACGTGTCGGGCAGAGGATCGATACCGCTGTAAACCACCTTCAATTCCTTGTGGGCCGCGCCTTCATTTTGAACCAGCATGAAGCTGACCTCGGCGCCGTTGCGAACGATCGAGCCTTTCGCCACATCGCCGCCGACCCGCAGGCGTTTTCCATTGGCATGATCACCCATCTGGCCAAGTTCACCGATGGTCTTGTAGTAGGTTTTGCTGTCGTTGATGCCGCCCATGGCCAACCAGGCCAGCACCCCGATGATAAGGACAACCAAAGCTCCGAACTTGGCGTAGGTCTTCATGCGTTCTGCTCCTGAAACTATTAGTATAGCGCCGCTAACTCTGCACGGGCGTAGCTGAGCAATTGGCTTACCACCCTAACCGTATCGTCCAGAAACCTTCTATCCCCTTACAAAATAATAAGATAACGCTCACTCCTGGGGATATTTCGCAACTCGATCCTTGGGGCAAATGACGCAGACTACGCGCCCGCATGGCAAAGCTGGCATCCGATCCTGAGCTCCTCGGCATCCGCGCAAGCGACGGTATATCTCTGGCCACGCACCATCCAGGAAAATGAGCTATCGCCGTTGTTCGCGACCAAAGACGGACTGGTTCCTGCGCTCGACACCAGGAGCGCGATATCGTTTGACCCCGATCGGTACACGATCCTGGCCGCCGGCGCAGAGCCTCTGACAGCGCTCGCGCCAATCAGGCGCACTGAACGGGAGACATGCAGCGGCACGTCCAGGCCGGTGTTCGCTTTCACCCAGAGCTGAATTTGATCAGGCCGGTCCGAGCGAAATTCGAGGGCCGGATTTCCCCCGGGGTGGAATCCCCAGAGCAGGACTGCCGCCAGAACCACTCCGGCGAAGGCCCAAACTAATCGGCCATTCGAAATCGCCCGTAGCGGCATGCGAGGCTGCGCGACGCGTTCCCAAAGCCCCGCCGGCGCCGCCGTTTGCCCAAGATGCCGCGCCAGCACCGGCTCTATCCACGCTTTGCTAGTCTCTTCGTTCTTCACTGCCTAACCTCCCCGCACCCGGAGATGCGACAACCGCCGTTCCAATATCTTATGAGCGCGATTCAACCGCGACGCCACCGTCCCAGTTGAACAACCCATCAGGTCCGCAATCTGGTCGTAGGGCAGCCCCTCTGTGTATCGCAATACCACGACCATGCGCTGTTCGGGACAAAGTCGCGAGACCACGCGCTGAACATCCTGCTCCATTTCGGCGCGCATGAGCTTGTTCAAAACGCTCTCGGCGGGCGCTTTCACGGCATCGATCAGGCCGTCGAGAAACGGGATTAGCCTGCGGCCTCGCCGGCGATGATCGAGACAGGCGTTCACCACCACGCGGTACAGCCAGGATTCGAAGCTCGCGCTGCCGCGAAAATCCTGGATCGACGAAAGCAGCTTCAGGAACGTTTCCTGCGCGATATCCATGGCCGTGGCGGCGTCGCCCGAATATCGCAGCGCAATCGAGTAGATGCGATCTTTATGCGCCTCAAACAGCGCGCGGAAGGCATCATAATCGCCGCGCCGGCAGGCTTCGATCACTTCGCGGTCGTTCGCGTCCAGCACCATGCCAAAACAGTAAGACGGCGAAGTGGCGGGAATTCTTCCCATAAATTTGATACAGCCGAAGAGTTAGACCGGCGTTTGCGCGTTCGCCGCGGCGAATTCGGTGAGCGGCCTCGGGTTGCGGCCTGCCAGCATGCCTTCCGCCCGGGCGCGGATGGACGGCTCGAATTCGGGATGGGTCAAAATCCAGAAGCTTCCCTGCCGGACGGCTTGGATCACCGCATCCGCAATTTTTTCGGCCGGAATGCCCTGCTCCACCATGGCTTGGACCATGGCTTGAAACTCGCCGGATGTTTCCCCAAAATTCCCGGATTGCGGGCGGTTTCGTTCGCTTTCTCCGATTCTGGTTTTCACGAACGCAGGGCACAGCACCGAGACCGAGATTTTGGAGTGCGCGGCCGCGAGCTCCATGGAAAGCGATTCGGATAAAGCCACCACGGCATGCTTGGTCGCATAATAGGGCGAGATCATCGGCCCGGATGTGAGCCCGGCCAGCGAGGCCGTATTTACAACGTGTCCTTCTTCGCCGCTTTTGAGCATGCGAGGCACGAAGCTGTGCACTCCATAGATCACTCCGAAAAGATTCACATTGATAACCCAGCGCCAGGCGTCCAGCGTCTGCTGCCAGGCGGGCGCGCCCACGCCTCCGACGCCGGCGTTGTTGCACAGCAGGTGCACGGCGCCGAATTGCCGGTACGCGGCTTCGGCCAGGGCGTCCACTTCGGTGGCGTTTGCGACGTCGACGCGCTGCGCGAGTACCTGAACGCCTGATTTTCGGAGCGACTCGGCCGCGCGGGCGAGCGCCGGTTCTTCGATATCGGCCAGAACCAACCGCATGCCTTCCGCCGCGCACCGCTGGGCCAAGGCGAGGCCGATGCCGCTAGCCGCGCCGGTGATCACCGCGACTTTATCTTTGAGGTCCTGCATACGCGCAGTCTATCGCAATTGGCGCGGGCCCGCAGACTCGACCCTGAGGCCGTTCCTGGACTCCTGATAGGGTCTCGCGGGATACTGAAAGCGTATGGTGAAGTCCGTGGAAGGGATTTACCGCGACGGGAAAGTGGAGCTTCTGGAGCCGCTGCCGGGAGCCGACGGCGAACGCGTTATCGTGACGCTGGTTGTTCCTGGTGAGACCGTCGATCTGCGCGAGCGAGGGATCGATGAGTCCCAAAGCGCCGATCTGCGCCGTCGTTTAGG
Source organism: Terriglobia bacterium (assembly GCA_963786745.1). Lineage (GTDB taxonomy): Bacteria > Acidobacteriota > Terriglobia > Bryobacterales > Bryobacteraceae > Palsa-89. The sequence continues at coordinate 438,034 of CAWBAE010000004.1, forward strand.
CCGGTTTGCGGAGGACTGGGATCGCCCTGAAATGTCCGTCTACGATGAACCTTCATCGCGGTGACATCGTCCTCGTTTTGTTTCCGGACTCCAACCTGCGAACGGCGAAGCGCCGACCGGCCATGGTTGTACAGGCCGATCACCTTGGTACTGAGCTGCCCCAAACGATCGTGGCAATGATCACTAGCAACATGGCGCGTGCCGGACATCCGAGCAGAGTGTTGGTGCGGGTGGGAAGCGAGAGCGCGATCAGGTCCGGACTTTTGACGGACTCGGTAATCATGACGGACAATCTCGCGACGATTCACGAATCGGAGATTGATCGCGCCATCGGAGCGCTCCCAGGGGATGAACGAAATCAATGCAGCTTTGCGAGCCACTCTCAGCTTGTAGCTGGGCGCATCCGACCATCCAGGCGGTTTCCGTATACTAATACCCAGCGCAACCGCGCCTTGGAGATGCCATGCGTTATTTCCTCTGCACCCTCGTTCTAGTGCTTGCGCAGATCTGCTTCGCGAACGATGCCGAGAAACTCCTCAGCGTCGATCACTATGTTCGCGTCCATTCCACCGTTCCTTCTATCAGCGGTCAAACTACACAAGTCTATGTGCGCGAACTCGTCCGGGCCGGCATCGCGCTCGGAAACGGCGTCGCCCCGGACCGCGTGGTCCTCTTCGTGCATGGCGCAGGAACGCCCGGCGAGGTCTCTTTCGACGTTCCTTATCAGGACTACAGCTGGATGGCGTACCTCGCCCGCGCGGGCTTCGATGTCTTCGCCATGGACATGACCGGGTATGGCCGCTCCACACGACCGGCAGTCATGAACGATCCCTGCAATCTCTCGCATGATCAGCAGACTTCCTTCGTGCCCGTGCTGCTCGAAGCTCCCTGCTCGGCGAGCTACGCGCACAACGCCACCACCATCGCGTCCGACTGGAACGATCTCAATACCGTTGTGGATCGCGTGCGCGCGCTTCGTCACGTGGAGCAGCTGAATCTGATCGCTTGGTCGCTCGGCGGCCCGAGAGCCGGCGGATACGCCGCTGAACATCCGGAAAAAGTGCGAACGCTGGTGCTACTCGCGCCCGCCTACAATCGGGCCGGCCGGGCCGAACCGCCCGCGCAGATTCCCGCCGACGGACCCGCTTTCAACACACAATCGGAAGAGCAATTTACCGCCGGTTGGGATCGGCAAGTTGGCTGTCCGGCGCAGTACGACCCGGCCGCACGTGACGCCGTGTGGTCGGCAATGCTGGCGTCCGATCCCGTGGGCGCAACCTGGGGACCGGGCGTGCGGCGCGCCCCGATGACCACCGTATGGGGCTGGAGCCCAGCCGTGGTCGCGAAGACGAAGCTCCCGGTATTGATGGTCTCGGGCGCTTATGACAAACAGGTTCCACCCGAGCGCGTCCGCGATCTATACGCCGACCTCGGTTCCACCAGCAAGGTGTTCGTCGATCTGGCCTGCTCGTCGCACAACGCGATGTGGGAAAAGAATCACCTGCTGCTTTTCAACGCATCGCTCGAATGGTTGACTAAGGGATCGGTCCAGGGCAGCCACGAAGGAACCCTAAGGCTGGGCTATTAGGCGCTCTTGCTGAGGTGCTTGTAGTAACCGAGATCGTGACCAGTCAGGAGCTTCGTCGCGAAAATAATTTGGCCGGTGTGTCCCGCGAAGTGCTCCACCACGTGATAGATCGCTTCCATCAGGGTCGTGTCGTAGACCTTCTGGATGGTCTTTCGTTCGGTAAGGCGCTCCGCTGGAAAATGGCGGATCACTTCCGCGGCCTCGCCGGTTACGGCCTTAAGTTTCGCAGCCAGCTCAGCTGGTTCGAAGCCACCGCGCGCGGCGAACTCCGCGTCCCGAATGCGAATGTCCTGCTGCCCGCCGACGCCTCCCAGAATCCACTGCCGCACGTTCCCGCATAAGTGCAGCACGATGTTGCCGACCGAGTTCTCGTTGTCGGTGTTGCGCGCCCAGATCTGTTCCGCGGTGAGACGGCCCAGGCAATCTTCAATGCGCCCGCTCAGCTCCAGCAGCTTGGTGGAGGAAAATTGAAGGAACTCGTGTTCGATCACAAAACCTCCACGGACCAGTTTTCCAGAATCGATTTCACCTTGGCGGTGTATTGATCGGCCAGCGCGCCGTCGATCAAACGATGATCGAATGTCAGCGCAAGATAAGCCATGGAGCGGATCGCAATGGCGTCATCGATCACCACGGGAGTTTTTTCCACCGCGCCAACCCCCAGAATGGCCACTTGCGGCTGATTGATAACGGGCGTGGCGAAAACGCTGCCGAAGCTTCCGAAATTGGTGATGGAGAACGTTCCTCCCTGCACTTCGTCGGGCTTCAACTGGCGCGATCGCGCACGCGTGGAAAGATCGACCACCGCGCGCTGCAGGCCCACCACGTTGCGCTCGTCGGCGTTGCGGATCACCGGAACGATGAGTCCGTTCTCGAGCGCCACCGCGATCCCGAGATTGATCTCGTTGTGATAGATGATGTTGGTGCCTTCGATCGACGCGTTCACGATCGGGAACTGGTGAATGGCTTCCACCGCCGCCGAGATTACGAACGGCAGGAAAGTCAGCGAGTATCCGTAGCGCTGCTGGAATTCGCCTTTGTAACGGTCGCGGAGCTTGGCGATTTTGGTCATGTCGACCCGGTGGACCGTGGTGACGTGCGCCGAGACGCGCTTCGAAAGAACCATGTGCTCGGCGATCTTGATGCGCATGGTGCTCATCGGTTCCACGCGCGCACGCGGCGCTTCGCTTCTGGGCACTGGCGCAGACGTCGGAGCGCTGGGCGCAATGGCCCGGGATTCGATGACCGCCGGTGCGGTCGATTGCGCCATGGTGCGCGCGCCCTGCGCCGACATGTAAGCTTCCAGATCCTGCTTGGTGATGCGGCCGCCGGCGCCGGTTCCCTGCACCTGTCGGAGATTGATGCCGTATTCGCGCGCCATTTTCCGGACCAAGGGCGATAACGGGCCGGCCAGGTCGGATTCGACCACAGCTTCCGCTTGCTGTGGTGGCGGAGGCGGTGCCGGAGCAGGAACAGGCGGCTTCGGAGGAGCGGGAGCAACCGGCGCAGCAGCTTTTGGCGCAGGAGGCGGAGGAGCCACAGGCGCGGGCGGAGGGGCGGCCTGCTTCGGCGCGGGTGAAGATGCGCCATTGCCGCCGCCTTCCTCGATGCGGCCCACTACCGTGCTAATTGCCACGGTCTTGCCTTCTTCCACCAGCACTTCGGTGAGAACTCCGGCCGTCGGCGATGGAATCTCGGTGTCCACTTTGTCGGTGGAAATCTCAAACAGCGGCTCGTCGCGGTCCACGTGCTCGCCGGGCTTCTTCAGCCACTTCGTGAGCGTGCCTTCTACGATACTTTCGCCCATTTGGGGCATTACTACGTCGGTCATGAGAATGTCTCCGTGTATGAAACGACCGCTACGGGGCGGCTTACGTCATCGAAATTAAAATGTCTCTGAAAGCCCCTCGCCAGGGCCGCGATCACGTCTTCGCGGACCGCCTCCGATCCCAATTCGCGCATGGAAGTGATCGGTTTCGTGATTCCGCACGGCACGATGTACTGGAAGTAGCTCAAATCCGTCTTATGATTCAGGGCGAAGCCGTGCGAAGTTACCCAGCGGCTGATGTGAACGCCTATGGCCGCCAGTTTCCTGCCGTTGACCCACACTCCGGTGCACCCTTCGATGCGTCCGGCTTCGATTCCAAACTCGCCCGCCCCGTCGATGATCACCTGTTCCAGGGTGCGGACATAGGCGACTACGTCGCGCTTCCATTCTCGCAGATCGAAGACCGGATAGCCGACGATCTGGCCAGGGCCATGGTAAGTGATGTCGCCGCCGCGATTGGTGGGGTAAAACTCGATGCCGGCCCTGCGAAGAACTTCCGGATCGGCCAGCAGGTTCTCCATGTGCCCGTTGCGGCCGAGCGTGATGACGTGCGGATGCTCGACGATCAGAAGCTGGTCCGGTATTTGGCCCCGCTTGCGCTGTTCGACTAAATCCTTTTGGATATCCAGCGCCTCGGCGTATCTGACGCGGCCAAGGTCGCGCAGTTCAAGACTTCTCATGCATTTATAGTCAAGCCGTAGACGTTGTTGAAGGCTTCACCCATGGCTTCGTACAAGGTGGGATGGGCATGTATGGTGCTCATCATAGTGTCCACCGTGGCTTCGGCTTCCATGGCCGTGACAGCTTCTGAAATCAGCTCGAACGCCTCCGGGCCGATGATATGCACGCCCAGAATCTCTCCGTATTTTTCGTCTGCCACCACTTTCACGAAGCCTTCGTGACTTCCAAGGATGCTGGCTTTGCTGTTCGCCGAGAACGGGAACTTGCCGATTTTCACCGCCAGACCCTTGGCGCGCGCCTGCGCTTCGGTCATCCCGACGCTGCCGATCCCTGGCTCGGTGTAGGTGCAGCCCGGAATACGATTCCGGTTGATCGGCTTGGCCGGTTTACCCGCCATGTGCGCTACCGCGACCATGCCCTCCATGCTGGCAACGTGCGCCAGTTGCGGCGTTCCAGCCACGACATCGCCGATCGCGTAGACGCCCGGTTCGCCGGTGCGCTGAAATTCGTCGGTCTTGATGAAACCGCGATCCAGCTCTACTTTCGTGCCCGCCAGGCCGATGTTGTCCGTGTTCGGCTTGCGGCCCACAGCAATTAGAACCGCGTCCGCTTCCATGTCTTCGCGCTTGCCATTGGCCAGCGCGACGCACATTCGAACGCCGGTCTCGGTCTTGGTGATGTTTTCGGCTTTGGCGCCGGTTTCGCAGCGGATGCCGGTCTTCTTGAAATAGCGCTCCAGCTCCTTTGAAACTTCTTCGTCTTCGAGCGGCACGATGCGCGGCAGCATTTCGAGCACCGTCACTTTGGTTCCGAAGCGATTGAAGATGGACGCGAACTCCACGCCCACCGCGCCCGCGCCGATGATCAGCAGGGTCTTCGGGATCTCGGCACGGTCCAGAATCTCGATATTGGTGAGGATGCTTTTCGCGTCGGACTCGAGCCCAGGAAGCATGCGGGCCTCGGAGCCCGTGGCGAGGATCACGTTCTTGGTTTCAAGCACTTGCGTGCCGCTGTCCGATTTCACTTCTACCTGCAGCAGCTTATTCGCCCCGCGCGGCTTCAACGTCGCGTAGCCTTTAATCCAATCCACCTTGTTCTTCTTCATCAAGAACTCGACGCCCTTGGCGTGCTTGGCGACGATCTTGTTCTTGCGATCCAGCACTTTAGCGTAGTTGATGGCTGGATTTTGGCATTCGATGCCTTCGTCGGCGGAGTGCACGAAGTGGTCCCAAACGTCCGCTGTATGCAGCAAGGATTTGGTGGGGATGCAGCCGACATGCAGGCACGTCCCCCCCAGTTTGGGGTCTTTTTCAACGATGGCGGTCTTCAGCCCGAACTGGCCGGCCCGAACCGCCGCGGAGTAGCCACCCGGACCACTCCCGATGACGATCAAATCATAGGTCATTGTCTTTTTCAGGATAACAGCGAAGAAGGATTATACACTCTAACCCACGGTATTTGATGCCGTGAGAAGCACAGCGGATGCAGAGCCTCCGATCAAGCGACAGCCATCGACAGCGAATACACAGGCGGCAAATTTTCCGCCAGAATCTGCCAATTCTCCCCGGCGTCCCGCGAATAAAACACTTGGCCGGCGGTGGTGCCGACATAGACGCCGGCCGGATCCATCGCATCCGATGTCATGGCCTCCCGCAACACCAACAAATGGGCGTTGCGCTGCGGCAGGCCCTTGGTCAGCAGCTTCCAGGTTTTGCCGCCGTCGCGAGTGCGGGCGACGCGAAACTTGCCCTCCGGATTGCAGCGATATTCGGGAGAATCGATGGGGACGGTAAACATGGTTTGGGGTTCCGCCGCGGGCACGGCCAGGCCGAAGCCGAAGCGGGTTGGAAGACCGCGCGAGATGTCGGTCCAACGTTCGGCCGTCCATTTGGCGCGGTAGAGCCCGCAGTGATTCTGCTGATACAAGGCCTCCGGATTAGCGGGGTGCGCGAGCAATTTGTGAACGCATACGCCCACTTCGGGATACTTGTTGGGTTGAAAATCGGCCAGGACCCCGGTGTTGAATGGCGACCATGTGACGCCGCCATCGGAGGTTCGAAACGCCCCCGCCGCCGAAATTGCTACGATCATCCGGCCCTGGCCCAGGCATTGGATGGTGTGCAGACACATGCCCCCACCACCGGGCGTCCACTGGCTGCGCGTGGGATGGTTGGTGAGCGACGCCACTTCCTCCCAGGACTCGCCCCAGTCGCCGCTGCGGAACAATGCACCGGGATCCGCTCCCGCATACACTACGCCCGGCTCATCCGCCGCGCCGGAGCGCACGTGCCAGGCCCGTTTGACGGATTGATCTGGAATGCACTTCAGCTCGAAGCCTTTGTCAGAGAGCTTCCATGTCTTCCCGCTATTACGGCTGGCATGCAGGTGCGGCCCGAACCAGGCGCTGTTCACCGCCGCGTAGAGCCGCTTAGGCTCGCGCGAATCCTGCGAGACATGATTCACTTCCTGCCCGCGAAAGTGCGGACCGTCGGCGCTCCAGGTCTTGCGATTACGCGTTGAAAAAGCGAAAGCGCCCTTGCGGGTGCCGATCCACAGGGTCAGTGTGCTGGGCATTCGCCCATTTTAGCCGGAAATGGCGACGGAAATTTACTTCGCCTTCTTCTGCTTCTGCTGTCCGACGCGGATCTTGAAGTGCAGTTGTTTGGCTTCCTGAAACGCCTTATGGTCGTGCCGCGCGATCGCGTCGTTCAGATAGCCATCGACATCGGCGTCCTTGGGCAGAACCGCCATCAGGGTGAAGCTCTCATTGCAGGTTGGACAGTACGGCCGGAACCGTTTCACGTTAGGAATTGCCATACGAGTTCAGGATATCACGGACCCGTTCAGGCGCTCAACCGCGGGCGAAATACAGCGCCGCGGCGCGCTCGAGCTCGGACTTGCTCATGTATGGCGCACGGCCCTCGTACTTGCCGATTGAGGAAAGGATGTTGCAGATGTCGGCCGGGTAGCAGGCTCTTAGCTCGGTACGGCCCTCGCGCAGGCACAATTTCCGAAGGTATTCCGCGCTGTCTTGCTCGTAGGGCATGTTGCAATTCCCCACTACTCGATAGAAGATCTGGTCGAAGGCCTTGTCATCCACGGCGTCCACAAAAATCTTGTTGTGAATACGGCGGAGGAACGCTTCGTCAGCCAGGTCGCTAGGCTCCAGGTTGGTGGAAAACACCACCATCAGCTCGAAGGGGATCTGGAATTTCACGCCGTAACGGAGCATCAGGTAATCCACGCGGCGGTCTAAGGGAACAATCCAGCGATTCAGCAAGTCGCGCGGCGACATGAGCTGGCGGCCAAAGTCGTCGATGATGAAAATGCCGTTGTTGGCTTTCATCTGCAACGGCGCGGCATAAATACCCGAGGATTCATCCAGGCGCAATTCGAGCATGCTGGGAATCAGTTCGCCGCCCACCACGATGCAGGGCCGCCGGCACAGCGCCCATCTGGGGTCGATGTCTTCATCGTCCTGCTCCAGCTTCTGGTGCACCACCGGATCGTACAAGCTGATCACCTGCGAATCCACTTCAACCGCGTAAGGCAGAAGGACCGCATCCTGATACACCCGCAGCATGCGCTCCGCGAGGCTGGTCTTGCCGTTGCCCGTGGGTCCGTAAATGAATATCGAGTTCTGCGAGATCAGGGCCGGACCCAATTGATCCAGCAGATGGTCCGGCACCACCAGGTCCGAAAAGGCCGAGCGCAGGGTCTTGCGATCCACCCGCACTTGCGCGGACTGAGACTTCGTGGCGCTGTGATAGTCCCGCAACGACACCGGCGCGGCGCCGGCGTACTGGGATATCTGAAAGCGTTCGCCCGCTAACACTTTGCCGGCTTGGGAAAGCGTGAAATGATAATCGTTTCCCACCATGCCCTTCACGTCGATCAGCTGCTGCGCCCGCATATGCTTAAATACAATATTCAGAATGGGAACAGATAGCCGTAGCGTGGTGCTCAGGCTCTGCAGGTTGCTGTACCCCTCCAGCAGCATGCGCCGCAGCACCAAATCCAGCACCAATGGCTGGGGAATGCCTAATTCTTCAAAGGTTTGCGGAACAGTTGGATTAAACCCGGAGCGCGTATGAGTAAGCGTGGCAGCCATCGATCAAACCAATTCTTAAATCCTCTCATCGGCGTAAACGGTTCAATTGTTTATGCACCGGCTTATGCACGTTGAGATCATTCCACTCGTCAAAGGACTTGTGAAGCTCCGCCGTACGATCGTTTTTGCGGCCGGTTTCGTCATGATTCTCGGCAGTTTAGCCGCTGCCGGCCCAACCGCCGATCAGCTTTTCGATCAAGCCAAGAAAGCCGAACACGACGGGCAGATTGTTCGCGCCTACATCTTGTATGCGGAGGCGGCTGCAGCAGACCCGACCAACTACGAATATTGGTCGCGGGCCCAGGCGCTGCGGCCGATGGCGACTATGCTCGATACGTCCGGCCCCAAACTTCCCAATCTTTCCGAAACCACCGACCCCACTCTTTTTGGGAAGATCTCGGATGCGGAACTGGCCGAAGCGCGCCGTCCCCTGCCCCCCACCGAGCTCAAGGCGGCCGGCGGCCGTCACGATTACGACCTCATCGGCGACTCCAAGGCGCTTTGGGAACAGGTGGCCGCGGACTTGCATCTCCAGGTGATCTTCGATACGCAATACCAACCCACCAAGTCTTTCCGCTTCGAGCTTGCGGGCGCCGATTACCGCGTGGCTCTGCGCGCGCTCGAAGCCGCAACCGATTCGTTCCTGTCGCCCATCAGCCAGCGCCTGATCTTCGTCGCCAACGACACCACCCAAAAACGCACCGAATTCGAGCGGACCGCCGCGATCGTCATCCCGTTCTCGGAAGGCGATTCCGTGCAGGAATTGCAGGAGATCGCCACCAGCGTGCGCGGCGTGCTGGATGCCCGCAGACTGCTGGTGGATAACTCGCGGCACTTGATCCTGATCCGCGACACTGTAACCAAGGTTCGGCTGGCGCAAATGCTGTTTGAGGATTTGTTGCGCCCGCGCGCGCAGGTGGCCATCGACGTCGAAATTATCACCACCGACATCTCGTCTTCCTTGAACTACGGCCTGACTCTGCCCACTTCCTTCCCCTTGGTCAGCTTTGTGAACAAGGCGAATCTGCTGCGGAACATTCCTTCCGGCTTTACCGCGTTCATGGGGATCGGCGGCGGCGCGAGTCTGTTGGGGTTCGGCGTAACCAGCGCGGAGCTATTCGCTACCGTCGCCAAAGGGAACTCCAGCACCGTGCTCAACGCGGAAGTTGTCGCCCAGGATGGCCAGCCCGCGACGCTGCATGTCGGCGAAAAGTATCCCATCGTGACCAACGAATATATCGGAAATACGTCCGGCACTACGGGAACGGTCTATACTCCTCCTCCGACCGTCAACTTCGAAGATCTCGGCTTGGTCCTTAAAGTAACGCCTCGTATTCACGGCCCGGACGAAGTGTCGCTGGATATCGACGCCGAATTTAAGGTGCTGGGCGCCACCACCGGTAACGGCATCCCCGTCATCGCAAGCTCAAAATACGAATCCAAGGTCGATGTAGTAACCGGCGAGTGGGCCGTCCTGGCGGGCCTGATGACGGCGTCTGAAGCCCGGACCATCACCGGAATCCCGATTATCAGCTACATCCCGCTGCTCCGCAGCAGCATGATCACTCGCGACGACGGCCAGACCTTGATCGTGCTGAAGCCTCACATCCTGGTGCTTCCTCCTACGGAGTTTCCAACCTGGAAGGCCTGGACCGGCAGCGAGACGCGTTTACCAGCCGAGTTGTAGAATCGGCGGATAAGCGTACAATCAGGACGTATGGCGGACCAGACCCTGGCTTGCGAAATTACCCCAAAAGGTGACGCGTCGGATCACGTTTTCGGCTTTAGCACGCGCGCGCTGCATGCAGGCCAGCGCCCGGATGCGGAAACGGGCGCCCGCGCCGTGCCGATATATCAGACCACCTCGTACGTTTTCGAAGACACCGAGCACGCCGCGAATCTGTTCAACCTGCAGCGCTTCGGGAACATTTATACGCGCATCATGAACCCCACCACCGCCGTCTTCGAGGAGCGCATGGCGGCGCTTGGAGCGCGGCGTGGGGGCGCTGGCGGTAGCCAGCGGGCAGGCCGCGCAGTTCATCGCTATCACGAATCTGCTCGGGCAGGGCGACGAGATCGTGGCCGCCAAAACGCTCTACGGCGGCACTTATACGCAATTCGATGTCAGCTTCCGCCGCCTGGGCATCCACACCACCTTCGTGGATCCGGACGATCCGGAAAATTTCCGCCGCGCCATCACGCCGCGCACACGCTTGCTCTACGGCGAGACCATCGGCAATCCGGTGTATGAACGTCCTGGATATCGAAGCCGTCGCCGCGAATCGCGCACGAAGCCAATCTTCCGCTGATGATCGACAACACCTTCGCGTCGCCCTATCTCTGCCGCGCCCGATCGAGCACGGCGCGGATATCGTGGTTCACTCGGCCACCAAGTTCATTGGCGGCCACGGCACTTCCATCGGCGGCGTGATCGTCGATAGCGGCCGTTTTCCGTGGGATCGCGGGGCGTTTCCGCACATGCTGGAGCCGAGCAAGGGCTATCACGGCATCCGCTTCTATGAGACGTTCGGCGATTTCGCTTACATCATGAAGGCGCGCGTGGAGGGCTTGCGCGATTTCGGGCCGGCCCTGAGCCCGTTCAATTCGTTCCTGTTCCTGCAAGGCCTCGAGACGCTTGAAGCTGCGGATGGAATGCCACTCGCGCAATGCGCTGGCAGTGGCGCGCTATCTCTGCGAGGCATGCGCAGGTGGGCTGGGTGAACTATCCGGGGCTGCAATCCAGCCCGTATCATGCACTGGCCCAAAAGTATCTGCCCGCGCGGCTCGGGCGCGGTGCTGAGCTTTGGCGTGAAGGGCGGCCTCGAGGCCGGCAAGCGGTTCATCGAGAGCCTGCAAGTGTTCTCGCATCTGGCCAACATCGGCGACGCCAAGAGCCTGGTGATCCATCCCGCCTCCACCACGCATCAGCAGTTGAGCGACGAAGAAAAAGCGGCGGGCGGCATTAGCAACGACATGATCCGGCTTTCGGTAGGGATCGAAGACATCGAGGACATCCTATGGGATCTGGATCAGGCGTTGAGCGCCGCGCGGGAAAGGCATGACTGGCGGACGGCGTCAGCGCGAACTCGCCGGTGAATCAAGGCCGGTTTCGGACCACCACGGCGGACCGCATGCGAATTCTCGAAACTTACCAGCGCATCGCCATGGTGGGGCTCTCTTCGAATCCGTTCCGGCCCAGCCATTTCGCGGCGATTTACCTGCTTTCGCACGGCTATGACGTGACGCCGGTGAATCCGCGCGAGCAGGAAATCCTGGGACGGCGTTCGTATCCGTCGCTCAAGGACGTTCCCGGGCCGCTCGAAATCGTCGATATTTTTCGCGAGCCCTCGGCCGTCCCGGCGATTGTCGAAGAGGCCATCGAACTGGGCGCCAAAGTGATCTGGATGCAGCTGGGCGTGATCCACGAAGAAGCCGCGGAACGAGGCGCGAAAGGCCGGGCTCGAAGTGGTGATGGATCGCTGCATCAAGATCGAGCACGCACGCTTCTTCGGAGGCTTGAGCACCATCGGTTTGAACACAGGCGTCATCAGCGCCCAGAGGCGCAACCAATCGCAATCAAACTCTAAGTGAGGCGGGCTAACAGCCCGCGGAAAGGCACGTAACACTTATGTCCACAGCAACTCAGACTCCAGCGGCGGGGATCAGTCCGCTCGCTAAAGAGCAGGCCAATCCGGACGTTCATCCCATTTACGACAAGCTCACGCACGTGATCGGTCACATGCCCGGATTCTTCGCCACCATGGCGCGCGTTCCCGAGGCCCTCACTCACTTCGTCGCGTTGTACGCTTCGATCATCGACAAAGGAACCGTGGAGGCGAAATACAAGGAGCTGGCGTATTTAAAGACCGCGCAGATCAACGGATGCGAATATTGCTTCCGCGCGCATTCCGCATCGGGAAAGAGGAACGGCGTGACGGAGCCGCAGATCAATGCGCTGGCCTTCTTCGCGCGGAATCCGGCGTTCGACAAGAAAGAGAAGGCGGTGCTGCTATACGCCGAACGCGTGACGCGTGGGGCATCGGCCATGCGAAGCGGCAGCGTCGACGAACTGAGGCAGTATTTCAACGACGATCAGATCGTAGAACTGACCCTAACGATTTGCATGGCCAACTTCACGAATCGTTTTAACGACGCGCTCACCGTCACGCCGGATCTGGGTTAAATTCGACGTGGGGCGCTTCGTCCTAGCCGAGGCCTTCGCTTATGAGGCTTACGACTACGAGACAAAACTCGGCCTTTATGAAGCCTCGCGAACCCTTGTGCAGAGTAACCACACATCATGAATCGCCGAAATGACAGCATCCGGGCGCTCGTCGGGGATGTCGTGGCCGCTATCGAGCGCGACTATCTGCTTACCCCGGGTGGAAGGATGCGCCTCCTCCACCTGGAGAACGTTAATCCACAGGTCGCGCTGCTTCCCCATTTGCTCATTCGTGAGCATGGGATCCGGCTCGTAGGGTCTGCCTGCCGTCAACACAATTAGTGGCCGATCGCCCAAACTTCCGGCGGCACGCGCCTGTTCGCCGCTGTCTGCAAATAATTTGTCCTCGGCCTCCACCGCTTCTGTATATTTTGATTGCTGCTCCAGATAGAGAAACTCCTCCTTGAGATCCTTCGATAGATAGCGGGAGGCATCCCAACCTTCGGCCCAGCCGGTCTCAAGCATCATGCGCTGAATTCCTAAGTGCCTGAGGAACGGAGCAGAGATACGGCTCAACATTTGTTGTCTGTCCTCAGCCCGCTTCTCGCGCTTCCGCACATCCGGCGGAAGCAGCGCCGCAATACGCTTTCCTTCATCCGGGTGGCTTGCGTCCACAAGCACGACGCCTGCGACGTCTCGCGGATATTGTTGGCTGAAGACACGAACGTTATAGCCACCAAAGGAATGCCCGACCATCACGTAGGGGCCTTTTTCGCCCGCAGCCTCCAAAAGCGCTTTCAGTTCTCTGGCGATATGCAGACTCGTGCGAGTGTCAGGCGACGGCTCGCTCCATCCGTATCCCGCGCGGTCGTAGGAGCAAACGCGTGTGAACTTAGCAACCTCCGGCTGCACTCTGATCCAGTCAAGTGCAGGACTGCCCATGCCGCTGTCAAGAATCACCGTGGGCGTGCCCTGTCCGCTGCAGTCGAGGTTAAGCCACACACGTCCCGCTTGGAAAGACTTTCCCCGCTGCGAGAAGCGGTGGGCATCGCGCCAGTCCACGACCCGCTGGTATGTCGCGCCAGCGCAAGCCGCAAGTGCCGCAAGCGCCAAGAGCGCAAGAGCTGCTCTGCCGAACCAACTAAGTAGCTTCCTGAGGCGCGGGCGCGAACTGAGCATTAGTGCCGGAAACGCGGGGACGTTCAACTAACCAACAGTATTGCACTGCAAAAACGGTGAAAACGTTCTGTCTTGGTCCGAACCTGCCGGAATGGCCCACCACGATGCACTAGTGGGGATCAGGCGAACTCACCTAGATCCGGCATGATAGTGAATGCGTCGTTAAAACGATACGTGACGGTCGATTCGGCCAAGCACGTCTCTGTGCTCTACGAACTCGCTGCGGTCGGCTTGCTCAACGCCTCGTTGCACACCTGCAACAAAGCGGGCCTGATTTTCGAGCATGCGAGCAACCGTGTCTTTCACCAGTTGTTCCGCATCCTTGCCGTTGGCAGAGGCCACCTGCTGGAGCCGTGTTTCAATCTCAGGCGAGAAGTGTACTTCCATGCCTTTCAAGATACGGGAAAACAGACATCGGGGCAACGGCAACGCTGCGATCAACCTCCACTCGCGTTTTGCGATTTGCAAGGCCGACGGCACGAATCGCTTAAACGACGCGTTCACCGTCACGCCGGACTTGGGGTAAATTCGCGGGGCCCAAGTTTACCTGAACGGGATGTCCACCTCAGCGTAGCTGCCGGGCCGGGCGGCGTTTACGGCGGCGATAATCGCGTCAAGATGCTTCCGTACAAGCCACCAAGGCGAACGTCCGAGAACGACAATAGAGATTTCTCGCCCTACAAGGTTCTGCTGATAACGCACGTTCTTGTCGGTCGTCAGCAGCAGATGGAAGCCCGCGTTCTCGGCTAGCTGGAGTAGTTCTCCGTTTGAAACCTTTTCCCATTTAAGCTGTCTTGCCTCGGTTACGTCGTGAGTTCGCAGCGTCGCGGCAAGGCCTCTTGGAACGCCCTGATCAAACAGGATGCGCATCGGACGCACGGGCGGTAAGGAGAGGAGCCGGCGGCGCGTCGAGGCTTCGCGCGGCGAATTCTAGAACGGCCTGAATTTGCTCTCGCGTGACATCGTACTGCTCAATGATTTCATCGATGCTCGCGCCTACCTCGAGGTTTTCAAAAACCGTCGCGACCGGCATGCGGGTATCGCGAAACACCCATTCACCGTTGCGTCTGTCGGGTACGCTTTCAACGGCGGGACATTGGGACCAATCCAGAATTGCCATGTTTCTTGTCCTTCCTCCATGGTAGCCCTTTACCGCGGTGCACTCGTTCACTATCCCCCGGATCTAGGTTGAATTCCGAGGTCCTTAGTACAAAAGTCCATCAGGCATACCAGGGTTTCATATAGGTTCTCCGCCCGATTGGGCAGCGCATGCTTACCTCTTAGAATGCAGGTGTATGAAGCCGGGAGCATTCGCCGTCAAACCGATCAAGACACAATATTCCGTGTCTGAAGCCGCGCAGGAGCTAGGGCTTAGCGTGGAACAGCTGCGTGCATTGATTCGCAGCCATAAGATCGCGGAAACGGACGAGGATCTTAATAACGTGGCTGTAACGAGCTTCCATCCTTCGGATCTATTGGTACTTAAGCTTCTTGCCGCTCAGAACGGGAATTCCACACCCCAGGGTTCAGAAGCGTAGCCGGACGCCGGCCTTCCAAAGCGTCCACGGCGTTACGAACCGCCAGCATCGACATTTCCAAACGCGTATCCACGGACGCGCTCCCAATGTGCGGCGCCACCACCAGGTTGGATAGCTTCAATAATTCCGGCGGCACGCTCGGCTC
The DNA here is from genome assembly GCA_963786745.1 of Terriglobia bacterium. Taxonomy (GTDB): domain Bacteria; phylum Acidobacteriota; class Terriglobia; order Bryobacterales; family Bryobacteraceae; genus Palsa-89. The sequence goes on from CAWBAE010000004.1 coordinate 453,266, forward strand.
GCGTTCGAAAACATCCAGGCCCGCGCCCGCGATCCAGCCTTCCGCTAAGGCTTTCGCTAAGGCCATTTCATCCACTACGGGCCCTCGCGCAGTATTCACCAGAATGGCGGTCTTCTTCATCATCCGGAGCTGAGCTTCGCCGATCAGTTTACGCGTCGCATCGAGCAGCGGCACGTGCAGGCTGATGAAGTCCGCTTCGCGCAGGAGCTGCTCGGCCGGAACAAACTCCAGCCCGATCTCGTGCTCGACGGATTCGGGCGCTCTCACCGCATCGTTATACAGCACTCGCATGCAGAATCCACGCGCGCGGCGCGCCATAGCTTGCCCGATGCGCCCCATGCCGAAGATTCCCATGGTCCGATGATGCACATCCCGGCCCGCCAGCAAATCAATGGACGATTTGCGCCACTGGCCATCGCGCACGAAGCGGTCTGCCTCCGCGACGCGGCGCGCCGCCGCCAGCAGCAGCGCGAACGCGAAGTCGGCCGTGGTGTCGGTAAGAACATCCGGAGTGTTCGTCACCAGAATGCCTCTGCGCGTGGCCGCGGGGACGTCGATGTTGTCGAAGCCGACCGCTATATTCGCGATGATCCGCACTTGATCCAGCGAATCGATCACCGCGGCGCTGAACTTGTCCGTAAGTTGAGAAACGACGCCATGCTTGCCGCGGGCGCGCTTCTCCAACTCCTCGGCGGAGAGCCCGTCGTCGTTCGCCACGTAGTCGACCTCGCAATGCTCGCTCAAAAACTCAATCGCTTCTGAATAGATTCTCTTCGTAACCAGAACCGGCGGCTTCATTGGTACCATTCTCTCTTATGGCAAAGCTCGGATTTTTAGGACTTGGACTGATGGGCTACCCAATGGCTCGCAATCTCGCGCGGGCCGGACACCAAGTGACGGTGTGGACCAATAATGCCGCGAAAGCGAAACAGTTTGCAGAGGCCGAAAAGGCGAAGGCGGCCCGCTCGCCCGCCGAGGCCGCGCAGGAATCGGAATGCATCTTCGCCTGCGTCGGCGATACAAAGATGGCCGAGGATGTTTTGACCGGCCCGAATGGAGTCCTGGCCGGCGCCACTCCAGGCACTGTGGTGGCTGACGCCAGCACCATCTCACCAGCTGCCAGCCGGGGCATCGGCCAGAAGCTAAGCGCGAAGGGTATCCATTTTCTGGATGCGCCGTGCACGGGCTCCACGCCCGGCGCCACGGCCGGAACGTTGACCTTTATGGTCGGTGGCGACCAGCAGGTATTCGAGCGGGTGAAGCCGTACTTTGACGTCATGGGCAAGCAGTTCTTTTTTTGCGGCGGACCCGGAATGGGTCTGCAGGCCAAGCTCACACAGAACCTGGTCCTGGCCAATTTACTGGAAGCATTTAACGAAGGTATTGTTTTGAGTACCAAAGCGGGCATCGATCCCGAGCTGATGCTGAAGATTCTGGACAATAGCGCGGCCAAGTCCGGGCTTATCTCCTACAAGGCGCCATTCGTCTTCAAACGGGACTTCACCACCAACTTTTCCACAAAGTGGATGCACAAGGACGTGGGCCTGGCTCTAGGGTCGGCCCAGGAAATGGATCTTCCCCTACCTCTCACCAGCCTGACCGAGCAGATGTTTCGTGCTGCGATATCAGAAGGTTACGGAGATTCTGATATGTGCTCCACCATTCGGGTGCTGGAGCGTTGGGCCGGCGTAGAAGTGAAGTCAAAATAAAAAAATACGAAAAACTGTTGCGTTCCGCAATTTCATATACTATTATTGGAAGTAAGCCGGGGAGGCAACTCCCACCAAAGCGAGACTAACCTCATTAAAAGACCCCTGAAGCAACCCTCCCCGGCGCCCGCAAGGGTCTAAGGAATTGAGGATAGGGGCTCGAAACAAAAGCTAGTATTTCTTAATCTTGGCGCAAGGCTGTCATCGGATCGATTCTGGCTGCTCGAAGCGCTGGTATCGCCGCCGCTAGTAGTGCTGTGAGCAACAGTCCAACTGGAACGAGAGTGAAGAGCACGGGATCGAAAGCCGGGACTCCTAGTGCTGCGCTCAATGCGCGCGAGCCGGCGAAACTCAAGGCCAGCCCGATAGCGATGCCCGCCAAACCCATGATCGCGGCCTGCTGCATCATCATCCTCATTACCTGGGGCTGACGTGCGCCAATGGCCATACGGATCCCGATCTCGCGCGTGCGGCGCGCTGCTTGATAGGAGACCACCGCATACAGCCCAACCAGCGCCAGCCCCAAACCCACAAAGCCCACCGAAGCCACTATTTCATTGAGGATGTTCGCCACTTGCACCGAACGTTGGTCGTACAGGTCGGCGATCGTGCGTACACCGAAAACCGGAAGATTGGGGTCGATCGAATGCACCATTTGCTGCAACGGTGCGGCCAAGGATGCCGGGTCGCCGTAGGTTTCGGCGAGCAGCGTCATCCGTGATTGAGGATCCTGGCTGAGAGGGAGATAGAGATAATCGAACGGCGGTTCGAACACCGAAATATGTTTGCCTGTCACCGTAACGCCGATTACTTCCGCCCAGGGTCCGCTGGGGCCATCCAAGCGAATCCGTTTTCCAATGGCATGGCCTCCCAGGTAGATTTTGGCGAACTTCTCGTTCACAACGGCGACGCGGGGGGAATCGGCCCGATCACTGGTGCGGAATGCGCGGCCTTCGATGAGCGGCACGGCGAAGGTGCCAAAGTAGTTCGAATCCACCGAATCAACCAGAACGTCCACCGATTCCTGGCCGCGCGGAAACTGGTAGCCTTCCGGGATCACGCGTTTACCACGCGCATTGCTAGTCATCGGAACATAACTAGAGAGCGCGGCGGATTTGACGCCCGGCACCGCGGCGGCGCGATCCGTGAGGGTTTTGTAGAATTGCTCGGTCTGAGCAGGAGTGTAGTTGACCAAAGCGGGATCGAAACGCATGGTGATCATGTGATCGATGCGGAAGCCGGGGCTGCGGCTGAGCACGTAGGAGCATCCGCGATAGAGCTGCGTCGCCACTACCAGGGACACCAACGATCCGGCAATCTGCACGGTCACCAGTGCGCTCCGGCCGAAAAAGCGTTTGCGGGCCAGATCGGCTTCGCCGGCCTTCAGTCCCGAGACCAAATCGGCCTTGGTGGCCTGAAGCGCCGGGATCAGGCCAAACAGCATGGCGCTCAGAAACGCCACCAACGCGGTAAAGCCAAGCACGCGGCCGTCCAACTGAAAACTAAGTTGGATCGGGATATCTCCGACTACCTGGATTTTGGAGAAAAGCTGCGTCGCCCCGAGCGCGAGCAGTAGCCCGAGCGCACCGCCCGCGATGGCGATGATCAGGCTCACCAGCATGAACTGCCGGATCAGCTGTGCACGGTTCGCGCCGATCGCCAGCCGGATGGCGATTTCGCGCGCCTGCCCACGGGCCCGGCTCAGCATCAAGTTGGCTACGTTCGCGCAAGCGATCCCGAGTGTAACCATCACGATGAAAAACAGTAGACCGATGAGGTAGGTATCGTAGGGATCATCCTCGAAGCGCGCCTGGAGCTCCGTTCGGACCTCGGCGCCAAACGAACGGTTGCTGCTCGGATTGGACTCGGCCAACGCTTTCGCCAGCGCAGCCGCCTCGGCGCTGGCCGCCTGAGGAGAAACGCCGGACTTCAACCGGCCTTTGATGGTAAACGCACGTTTAGCGCGATTGGTCAGCAGGTCCTGGCTAGAGGGGTTGAAAGCGGGTGCCATCATCGCCGGGAAGAAAACCGCGGGCCGGATATACTGATCCACTCCGGTAAAGGACTCGTTGGCTACGCCGATTACCGTGAAGTCCAAGCCGCTGAGACGGATGTGCCGGCCGATCACCGACGGGTCCGAATGAAATTCGTTCTTCCAAAGATCGTTTCCGAGGACCACCACGGCATCCCTGCCAGGAACTTTATCTTCGTCGGGACGAAATCCGCGGCCAAGCTGCGGCTCGGTCCCGAGCACCTGAAAGAAGTTTCCACTGACGGCCAGACCAACTTTCATCTGCGCCTGCGTTTTCTGGTCTGGCGCAAAGCCGAGAATAGTGAGGTTATAAGCCACCAAGCCGCTAAACGACTGGTTCTTATCCCGGAAATCGACGTAATCGGGATAGGAGATATTGCCGGCCGTCCCGCTGGGGGTTCGAGATCGCAGGTTATACACACCGGAAGCATCCGGCACCGGGATGGGCCGGAGCATCATGCCATCGGCAAAGCTGAAAATAGCCGAGTTGACTCCGATGCCGAGGGCGATCGAAACGATCGCGGTGAACGCAAACCCCGGATTGTGGCGCAAGGAGCGGAGGGCATATCGCAAATCGTGCAGCATGTATGACATAGGGTACTTAGTTGTCCATCAGAAGATTAGCTTCCTGCTCAATTAGATAGCTGTACGAGAGCAAGCGCGGGTTTGTTCAATGCCCGGGGGATTCCGCTGGGTGTGGATTTCGACTGACGGTATAATGGACTGATTGAAGACTCTAACTATCCTCGGCTCAACCGGGTCTATCGGCGTGAGCACTCTGGACGTGGTTGGCCGCCATCCGGAAAAGTATTGCATCCATGCCCTGGTGGCCGGGCAAAATGTCGACCAGTTGGTCCCGCAAATCGCCCGTTTTCGGCCGCGCCGTGTGGTTGTGGCAACCGAGCAGGCGCGCGAGAGTCTAATTAAGAGGCTGGAGAGTTTGGGTCTGGCACGTGGAGAATGGCCGGAATTGAGCTTTGGTGGGAAGGCCAGGGTGGAAGCAGCCACCGACCCCGAAGTTGATTTTGTCATGTCGGCGATCGTCGGCGTGGCGGGTCTGGAAGCCACGTACGCCGCCATTTGCTGCGGGAAGCGCGTGGGATTGGCCAACAAGGAGGTTTTGGTGGCGAGCGGGAAGCTGGTGATGGAAGCGGCCCGGAAGTCCGGCACCGAGCTGATCCCCGTGGATAGCGAGCATAACGGGGCGCACCAGTGTTTGCGGGCGGGAAGACGCACCGAAGTAGCGCGGCTCATTCTGACGGCTTCGGGCGGGCCCTTCCGGGAGGCTTCCAGGGAGTCCCTGGCCGCGGTCACTCCGGCGCAGGCGTTGAACCACCCAACTTGGAAAATGGGACAGCGCATCACGATCGATTCGGCCAGCATGATGAACAAAGGCTTCGAGGTGATCGAGGCCTGTTGGCTATTTGATTTTTCTGCCGATGAAGTAGATGTGGTGATTCATCCGCAATCGTCTGTGCACGCGCTGGTTGAATACACCGATGGAAGCGTGATCGCGCAGATCTCGGCTACCGACATGCGCATGCCCATCCAGTATGCCCTTACCTACCCGGATCGCGAAGACGCGCCGGTGCCGCGTCTGGATTGGAGCGAGGCGCGCACCTGGAGTTTCAGCGCGCCGGACCTCGCGAAGTTCCCCGCTCTTCGTCTGGCGTACCAGGCGCAGCGCACGGGCGGATCGGCGCCCTGCACGCTCAATGCGGCCGATGAGATCGCCGTCGACGCGTTCTTAAAGGAAAAGATTTCGTTTCCGGCAATTGCCGAGGTGGTGGAAGAAACGCTAGGGCGGTTTCCTGCCAGGCAGCCCGGTTCCATCGATGAGATCCTGGAGATTGATGAACTGTCCCGCTCGCTGGCGCGAGAGGTGGTCCGGGAAAAGGCGGGGATACGAGAGGAGCGCGGGCAGTTGTCCGTGAAAGCGTAGAGGGATGCCGGTAGTTTTACAAAATATTTTTTGGGCGCTGGTCCTGATCGGCGTCATGATTCTGATTCACGAGTTCGGGCACTACTGGGCCGCCCGGATGTTCGATGTCAAGGTTGAGACCTTCAGTTTCGGATTTGGCCCGCGGCTGTTCGGGTTCAAAAAAGGCGAGACCGAGTTCCGTTTCGCGGCGATTCTGTTCGGGGGCTACGTGAAGATGGCCGGCGAACAGCCGGGCGACGAAAATGCAGCCGATCCGCGCAGCTTCCTGAGCAAGCCACGCTGGCAACGGCTGATCATCGCGTTCGCGGGCCCGGCCATGAATATCATTCTGGCTGTCGGCATTCTCACAGGGCTGTTCATGGTCCGCTTCCCGAAAATACCCTCCACTCCGTCGCCGGAAATCGGATATATCGTACCCGATAGCGCGGCCGCGAAGGCCGGCATTCGCGAAGGCGACCGCATTGTGCAGATCGGCGATACGGTGGATCCCACCTGGGAAGACATCGCGATGCGGGAAGCCGCGGGCGCCGGGCATCCGCTGAGCGTATGGATTCTGCGCAACGGGGAACGCAAGCTGGTAACGCTGACGCCGGTTCTCGACCCGAAGTCGGGCGCGGGTTTCGCGGGCTGGGGCGAACAGAATGAAATTGAAATCAACAGCGAACTGGCCGATAAACCGGCCGCCAAGGCCGGCCTGAAGCCCGGGGATATCATTTTGAGCGTCAACGGCCAGCCGGTTCGCTCAACGCCGAAGCTGCATGACATTATCACCGGCACGGGCGGCAAGCCCATCGAGCTTACTTATTCCCGCGACGGCAAGACCAACAGCGTAACGCTGACTCCGGTGATGTCGAACGCCGACGGCGCCGACAAATGGTTGATCGGCGTTACTCTGTCGCCAAGAGTGGTCTTCGTAAGCCTTCCTTTTCCACAGGCCGTGGCGGAATCCGTCCGCCAGAACGTGAAGCTCGCGACTTTGATCTATGAATTCCTGCGCGGGATCATCGAGCGGCGGATGTCGCCGAAATCCCTGGAAGGCCCGATCCGAATCGCGCAGCTGTCGGGCGAAGCGGCGCGGGAAGGCCCCAGCGCCTACTTCGGGTTAACCGCCATGTTGAGCTTGAACCTGGCGATCTTCAATCTGCTGCCCATCCCGATCCTGGACGGCGCCACCATCCTCTTGCTGCTGGTGGAGATGTTTATGCGCCGCGATTTGAGCCTGCGGGTGAAGGAAGCGGTGTTCAAGCTTGGGTTCGTGTTCCTGATGGCCGTGGTCGCATTCGCAATCTACAACGATATTTCGAAGCTGGCAGGTTAGCGCTCGGGCGCGAGCTGGTTCGCTGTAACGAACACCGGCTCGATATCCACCGGAATGTGGTTGAGCCCATCCAGAGCCTTCTGCATGTTGGGCCGGATCACTCCCAGTTGATCCAACATGCGCTTTGCGCCGGCGTAGTCCCCGGTGGCTTCGAGCGTAAGCAGATCGTGATCCAGGTCGCGGACCGCGGATTTGATCTTCGCGAAGTTCACTTCGAACCGGCCGTCCGGACGGGCCACGAATCCGCCGTTGTCGGTGAGGTAATTTACCTGCATGGCCATGCCCTTGCCGTGCGCGTCCTTGAGCCCGAATCGCAGGGTGCGGAAAGACGAAGCCAGGAAAGTAGTGTAGAGCCGGCGCTCCACGGCTGGGCTGCTTTCGATCAGCTTGCGGTCACCCAGGAGCTGGAGCATGAAAAGCCCGGTAACATCCGCCTTGGCTTCTTCGATGGCGCTGTAGAGTTCCTTCAGTTCCTGGCGCGGGTTGGTATTGCGCCCGGCGACAGAAATCTGATGCGGCCCGATCCCGTGGCTCAGCTCATGCGCCAGGATGTGCGTGAAGAAGGAATCGAAGCTGAGATCGGCCTGGCTCGCCGGCGTTAGAACGCTTTTCGAAATGGGCTCGAGCGTGCTATGAAACTTGGCCTCCTGCACGTTCTTCAGCATCACGCGCTTGCTGCCCTTCTCTGCCACAACGCGCTCATCGTTGGGCAGGTTATAGGCCGCCGTCTGAACGCCATGAGCGCCGTCGCCGGCCGAGTAAACTTCATTCACCACACGAATGGGCGCCTGGCCGCCGAGCTTGGGATTGCGATACTGCGGATCGATGGGCAGATTGTTCTCGACTTCCTGCAAATGATCGCCGAAGAACTTCAGCTTCGCGGTCTCGGCGTCGTCGCTAAGGTTTACATAAGCTTCGAAAGCCGGCTTTGTAGCCGAAAATTTCATCGTTGTAAGTTTCATAGGGGCCGATGGTGATGTCGATGGGCGCATCCAGATCCATCCACGCCAGATCGCTCTCGTAATAATCGTTCGGAGCGGAAACGCGGCGGCGCGCGCCCGGCAGGAATTTCTTGCAAGGTCGCGTTTTCGGTCATGCCCAGCCGCTTCTTCGAGCAGCCGCGCGGCTTTCGCCGAGATCGCCTCGTATTCCTGGCTGTAAGGAACCGTTTTCAGATGGCCGGCGGCATCGCGGCGAATCACCGTGAAGAATCCTTCGGCTCGCCTCGCGCTGGGCAGGCGAAAGAGTCTTCATCCAGTTTTCGAACTCGTCGCGCGCCATGTCTTCGGGATAAAAGTTCGCGCCCGGCAGTTTCTTGGGCGGCACGCCGGCGAGGAACGCGAGCGTGGTCATCCAGTTCAGACCAAGGTCCTTTATTGATCCAGAAATACTCTGCGCGCGCGCGGCCGAGAGGCGATGCGTCGCGCTGAAGCTCTGGCATGCAAGACCTGATTGCCGCTCCACAGTTGATTGAGAAAGATATCGTTCAGGATGCGCGAGGCTTGAATAAGCTTCCCGAGCGCCTGCCGGTCGCCCGGCGTGAGTTTGGAGAGGTCCACGCGGATCTCCGTGGGCGCGTAACGGGCGGCCATTTCCTTAAGTTGCGCGAGGTCGGGAAGGTTGGCGGCAAGGGCAAGCATCGGCATGAGAAAAACCAGCTTTTTCATTCGCTGTCCGCCATCCTAGCACGGCCTTATCTTGTACAATCGCAACATGCAAGGTAACCCAAAAATCCTGCAGCACCTCAGCACTGCTCTCAAGGCGGAGCTTACCGCGATCAACCAGTATTTCCTGCATGCCAAAATGAACGAAAACTGGGGCTACTTCCGTTTGGCGGCCCACTATCGCAAGGAATCCATCGAAGAGATGATGCACGCCGAGAAGCTGATGAACCGGATTCTGTTCCTGGAAGGAACGCCGAACATGACCGACCTTGGTCCCATTAAAGTCGGCACCACTGTGAAGCAGCAACTGGACAACGACCTGGCGCTGGAATTGGGCGCGGTGCACCATCTGAACACGGCGATCAAGGACGCCCGGGATGCCGGCGATAACGCTTCTCGCGCGTTGTTTGAGGAAATCCTGATTGACGAAGAAGAACACGTCGATTATCTGGAAGGCCAGCTGCATGCCGATAGGCCAGATGGGCATCGAAAATTACCTGGCGCAACAGCTGCACAAAGGCGAAGAGGACGAAAAAGACTAGCCCGCCGTATGTTTCGGAAGCCGATTCGGGAAGATGCCTATCTCGCCCTGCTGGAGGAACGGCACGCGGAGGAAGCGTTCGCGGTGGTGGAGCGGGAACGAGCGTATCTGCGCGAATGGCTGCCCTGGGTGGATCCGGCGCGCTCCACCGACGACATCCTTAGGTTCATCAAAGACAGCCTGCGGCAATTCGCCGACAATCAGGGCTTCGCCGCGGGAATCTGGCAAGCGAGCGAATTCGCGGGCGTCGTGGGCACGCATAAGCTGGACTGGCAAAATCGAAAGGTGGAGATCGGCTACTGGATCGCTTCGAATTTCCAGGGCCGCGGGATGGTTACTGACGCGTGCCGCGCGGTGATCGAGCACGCCTTCAAGGACTGGAAGCTGAACCGCGTGGAGATCCATTGCGCCACCGGCAACCGGAAGAGCTGCGCCATTCCCGAACGGCTGGGCTTTCAATTCGAAGGCGTGCTTCGCCAGGCGCAGCTTCTGAACGGCATCTACCAGGACATCAATATTTACTCGCAGCTGGCCGGGGAGTGGAAATCGCAGCCCGCGGTTAGATAGGCAGCAGGTCGAGAGCGGCCTGCAGCTCGCCGGCGGCGTGCCGGTCGCCGATGCGCGACGCGGCCTGGACGCCCTTTTCATACATGGCTCGCGCGTCTTCGATGCGCGCCAGCTTCTCGAGCGCCTGGCCGCCGTGAAAATAAGCGGCGGCGTAATCCGGATTCGAATCGAGCAGCGCCTCGAATTCCGCCACTGCGCGCGCCAGTTCACCGCTCTTTGCGTATTCCATCGCCAGACCGTAGCGGGCAAATGTGTCGCCCGGATTCTGAGCCAGCATGCTCTTGAGAATTTCCATTCGATTGGTCGCCATGTCTCTACGTGTTACTATACCGGGCGAATGCCATGCCCGTATTTTTACCCGACCACGCGGCTGGAGGACATCGCCTGGGCGACGGCGCCGCGGCTGCCTCTGGGCGGCGCATACCGGGGCGAATGCCGGGCTACGGACGCGGTCTTCCAACCGGACGAAACACGGACTCGCGAAAGCTGCAACGTTGGATATGCCCGCGGCCGCTGCGATCGTTTTCCGGAGGAAGCCCGGGCCGACGCTGTGCGCTTCCACGTGGCCGAGGACTCGGGCGAACGGATTCGCGTTCAGTACATTTTTGAACGCGACTGCTGGCCCGGAGAACATGGCGTGCTCGATTATCTGGTTCGAGAGCGGCGCTTCGCCGGCGAAGATGGAGTTGCGATTCTGCGAATCCAGGCTGGCTTATTTCTGGAAAGTTATTTGCGCCGCAGGGATGCAAGCAACTCAAAAACAGCGGCCGTGTAAAACCACTAGGCCTTGTACATGTACTTGATGTTGGGCTTGAAGATGAGCAGATTGGGCTGGCCGTCGCGATTTATTTTCAAGCACGTCTTGTCATACCACTCGATGATTCCCTGCAATGTTTCGCCATCTTTCAGGACAAAGATCATCGGCGTTTTGGCCTGCATTTGCTTCATGTAGTAGAAATTTTCTGCGTTGGTTTGATCTGGAGGCGCGGCCTTCTTCTGATGGTTGTTACGGCGATTCATTTGGTCCTTCACTTCGTTTAGGGACGGACGAATAAGTTTGCGGTTCGCTGACTCCACGGCAAGAACTCCACTCCTCGAAATTGATCAAATCATGTTCCGAAACGCATGGAGATCCGGCCGGGAATATATCGGAGGATTACTGGATGCTCGGAACGTACAGCTAAATTCATTGAACCATAACGACCACCGTGTCGCAAGGCGCGGGCCGCGATACATTATGCCGCGAAGCGCCGCAGTTCAAGCGCCAGTGCATCCAGCGCGATGGTCTTCTGGATGTTCCGCCTGACCAGTTCCGACAGCTCGTCGGTCTTCTTCAGCGCCAGGCGAATCCAGTGGAATGGTAAGCCCTGGGCGAGTTTTTCGAGTTCCTTTCGAATGTCCGCATTCCGAATATCACCTGCTTGTAACGTGAGCGCCAGTAGATCCTCGAGCAGCACGTAAAGGACCGTCAGAAAAAGCTCCAGCTTTTCCTGCTTGCGCGGCGCGATGGCCTCGGCGTGCTTGGCCCACTCGGCAAAGGGGGCGCGCCCGGCGCCCACTTCTAGCAGCTTCAGCATCGCGGAGCGGCGCTGATCGTAAGCTTCCAGATCCATCGAAATCGCCAGGCCGGGACTTCCGGCGGCCAGCGCGATGCGGCGCTCGACGTCGCTGAGGCCGCGGGCGGATGCGAAAGCCCGCATATCGCTGTTCGAGAGTCTGCCTAGGTGAAACGACACCGCCCGGGAGCGTATGGTCGGCAGCAAATCATAAGGGTTCTCGGCGGTGAGAACCAGGATGAGATGTTCGGGAGGCTCTTCGAGGATTTTGAGCAGCGAGTTGGCGGCTTGCTCGTTGGCGCGATCGATGTGATCGATCAGAAAAACCCGGCGCTCTTTGTGCAAGGGTTTGAACTGAGCGCGCTCCTTCAGCAGGCGCATCTGCTCGATGGTTATTTGCCGCAAGGGGCCATCGGGCGCGAAGGTGATGAAATCCGGATGCGTCGCAAAGAGCAGCGGATCTTCGTTGCGCTTGTCGGCGGGCCATTTTTCGCGATCGGCAATGATGGCGGCGTTCGCCTCAAGACTCAGGTCATCGTGCTCGATCTTGCCGCCGTCACCCAACAGCCGGGCTGCAAATCGCCGCGCCAAAGTGGCCTTTCCCACGCCTTCGGGGCCGGCCAGCAGAATGGTTTGAGGAATCCGCTCCTTGCCGGTCATGGCGAAGAGCGTTTGCGCGGTGGCGCTGTTCCCATAGAAATTTTCGATCATTCCGATGCGGCTCGAGTGCTTTTTACCTTAGGCGAACACACTAGTTTCCCATATGGGCGGATGCGCTACAATCGCCTAGGGATCGCGTCACGCGTGAAAAGATTAGGAATAGATTTTGGAACTACACGCATCGTGGTCGCCGCGGTGGATCGCGGGAATTACCCGATCCTTCCCTTTGAGCATCCGGACGGCGCGGCAGTCGGGTTTTTCCCTTCTTTAGTCGCGGTTAAGGGAACTGAGCGCCTGTATGGCTGGCAGGCTTGGGCGTGCCAGCAGATCCCGGCCTGGACCATGGTTCGTTCGCTCAAGCGCCTGCTGTCGGACGCAGGGCCCAATACGATTGTCGAGTTGGGCGATCAGGAAGTGCCATTGATCATGGTGCTGCGTGAGATGGCCGCCGCCTTGCGCGCGCTGCTGCCCAGGGAAACGCTGGAAGTAATGCTGGGCGTGCCGGCGAACGCCAACAGCAATCAACGCTTTCTTACCGTGGACGCGTTCCGCTCGGCCGGCTGCGATGTCATCGGGTTGTTGAACGAGCCTTCGGCCGCCAGCATCGAGTACGCTCATCAGACCAAAATCAACGGCTCGATTTTGGTTTACGACCTGGGCGGCGGCACGTTCGACGCGTCGCTGGTGGAAGTCAGCGACAAGAGCCATCGCGTACTGGCCACTGAAGGGATCGAGACGCTGGGCGGCGACGATTTCGACGAAATTCTGGTCGACATGGCTCTGAGCGAAGAAGAGCGCGACTCGCTCACGCAGGCCGAGCACTTTCGCCTGATGGAGGAGTGTCGGGTGAAGAAGGAAGCGCTGAACCCGAATTCGCGTAAGATCGCCCTCGATCTGGACAGTGTGCGCGAGGGTTGGGATACCGTCACGGTTCCAGTGGCTGACTATTACGAACGCTGCCGTCCGCTGCTCGAAGAAACGTTGCAGGTGGTGGACGACCTGCTCCGTGCGGAAGCAGTTACGGGAATCGACGCGTTGTATGTCACGGGCGGCGGAAGCGAATTGCCGATCGTGAGCCGAGTGCTGCGGGAGAGATTCGGAAAGCGCGCGCGCCGATCTCTGCATGCGCGGTCGGCCACCGCAATCGGCTTGGCCATTCAAGCCGATCAGCAGGCCGGCTATGTATTGAGCGAGAAGTTCACGCGTTATTTTGGAGTGTGGCGCGAGGGCGACAGCGGCAGACGCGTCACCTTCGATCCGCTGTTCCCGAAAGGCACCCCGCTGCCGGGCCCGGATGAAGCGCCCTATGACATCCGCAGACGCTATCACCCGGTGCACAATGTCGGATATTTTCGCTATCTGGAGTGCAGCCAGTTAACCGACGATGGCGAACCCGCCGGCGATGTGACGGTGTGGGACGAAATCCGGTTTCCGTTCGATCCCGCGTTGAGCGACGCGAACGGGGTGGAAGTGGCTCATTCCGACGCCGCGCGGTCGCAACAGATCGAGGAAAAATATTCGAGCGACGCCAGCGGCACTGTAACCGTGACGATCACGAATATGAGCGCGGGGTATCAGCGGCAATATCAACTGGGACGCTGGGCCGCGCAAGGCGGGCCCCGGATTGCCGCCGGACGCCGCAACAGGAACACGAGAAGGAAAGCCGTCCCATCCAAAGTGGAGGCACGCCGACAGTGAAAGACTTGCTCAACCTGGTAGCGAAGTCCCGCGTTCTTGATCTGGCGCAGCCCTACTTTGTGGGGATGCCTCACTTTCCCACGCATCCGCCTTTTCTATATGGCCTGACCAAGAAGCACGGCGATCTGGTGACGGAGGGCGGCGTGAGTTCCTCGGCGGACGCGATTGCCCTCGGCAGCCATGTGGGCACCCACATTGACGCGCTGTCGCACTTCTCCTGCGGAGGCAAGTTGCACGGCGGGATCGAGGTAAAGAACAAGCAGAGTTATGCAAGCGGCATCGAAGTGCATTCGGTGGACACCATGGCGCCGATCCTACGGCGCGGCGTGCTGCTGGATATCGCCGGGCTGGTTCGCGAGGAGGCCCTGCCCACTGGTTTCACCATCACGCCCGAACACCTGTCCTCAGCCGCGTCGGCGCAGAAAGTGAGCGTCGAACCGGGCGACGTAGTCCTGCTGCGGACCGGCTGGGCGCGCTATTGGAACGACGCCGCCCGCTACATTACGGGCGGGCAAGGCGCAGTGGCCTCGGGACCTGGGCCGGCGCTCGCCGCGGCGCGCTGGCTGAGCGAACGCAAGATTTTCACAGCCGGATCGGACACCATCGCGTTCGAACGCGTTCCGGCGCCCGAGATGCCGGTGCACGTTCACCTGCTGGTGGAGAACGGCATCCACATCATCGAAGCGCTGAACCTGGAAGAACTCGCGGGCCAGAGGGTCTACGAATTCGTCTTCGTAGGCGTGCCGCTCAAGATTCGCGGAGCCACCGGATCACCGATTCGTCCCCTGGCCCTGGCCTGAAGAGCCAGTGAGCACGAGACCCGCGTGCGGCTTGACGCCGTTATCCTTCCAGTTTCGCAGCGCCGAAAATCCAGCCGCGATTTCGTCCGGCTGGATGTTGCAATGTCCGTCGTGCTCCACGTACTGCTGGACGAACATGTTTTCGGAGCCAGACTGCTCCACCAATCCGTTATACATGTCCGGTATCCGCACCGGGACCAGCTCGTCGTAAGTGGTGTGAATCGCGAGCATGGGGCGCACCAGCCTGCCAGTGGCAGTGTACCAGCTTCGGACGTATTCCGCGGCGCGGCGATCGGCCGTATAGCGCTTCACTCCGTCGTTTAGCGCGTTGTAATTGCCCGCGATCTCATATATCTCGTTTCGATTATCAAAGGGGTTGCCGCCGGCGCGCTTTTCGAGTTCCATGAACAGGTAGGTGAGGAACGTAACGGTTCCGGCCAGATCCTTGGTGTTGTGCGAGCCGGAATATCGCAGAATCGCACCCGCTTTATCCGGCTGGCTGTCGAGCAAGGATTGAATTTTCTGAACCTGCGCGTCGTTGGCCTGAAAATCGGACGGCACATGGTCCGGCGGAGGAAGAGCGCCGGGGAAATAGTAATCGAACACCACCCGCAGATCGAAAGCGAGGCGCTCCATGAAATACGGAGCAGGAGCCAGCGGGCCGCATAGCGCCAGACCAGCGTCATACGCGGCCGGGTACCGTTCCATGAACAGCATGGTCAGAAATCCGCCCATGGAATGACCGGTGACGTAGGTTTCCTTGGGCTGGCCATATTGCTTGATGAAGTATCGCCGCAGGGCCTCTGTATCCTGAACGGCCTCCTCGACGGCCCATCCGCCGGCGGCATAGCCGGATTCCGCCAGCGCGTAGCCCTGCTCGGTGAAAACAGCCAGCTGCGGAGGCAGCTTGCCTTCCTTGTACGCGACCGGCGCAGCATCATATCCGTGGCAATACATCACCAGGCCGCCGTTCCAATTCTCGGGAATGTCGATGCGGAACTTGGCGCCGTTGATCTCGCCGATTTCGACTTTCGGCCCGGCTTTGGGCGCCGCCGCGCATAGGGCCGCGCAGGCAAGAAACGCACTGAGAAGTTTCATAAGGGTCCCTCGGGATTACCCAAAGTATAGTGGATGGCGAGGAGGGACGGGTTGGAAATGATCCTACAGGCTCACGGCAGCGTCGGCTGAAACCACCGCGGGCATTGCTTTACGTTGGGTCCACTGGACCGCAGCGGCGGCGAGGTAAAGCGCCGCGCCCACCAGCATGGTGGCGCGCAGACCAATGTAGATCGCCAGGAATATCGCGCCCGCTGAGCCGAGCACGCTGGCCGCCGCGTTCAGGGCCCAGGCCCAGCGCACGGCCCCGGGATAGCGCGCATCCAGTTGCGACAAGCCGGTTGGAAAAGGCATGCCCATCAGAAAGCCCGCCGGAGCGATCACGCAGGCGGTGACGATCATCTTCAACGGGAGCGGCCAGCCGACGCCCGCCTGATTCAGCGGCGTTGCCAGGAATGCCAAGGCGGTGACCGTGGCTGCCACTCCCGCCAGCACCTCCAAGAGCCGCCTGTTCTCGGCTGGGCTCATCCAGCGGCCGCTCAGATAGCTTCCCAGGCCGCTCGACAACAACATCGAAAAAATGATCACCGTGAGCGCATACGTCGGATGGCCGAGCAGCAACACGAACTTCTGGATCAGGGCCACCTGAATCAGAATGTAACCGACGCCAATACAGACAAAATACAGAAGGAAGTTTCGTTCGCCTTTTTCCACCGGTAAGCGTGTTCCCAGCAACAGCGGGGGAAGCGCCAGCACCACCACGATCGCCAGCAGGCTGACTCCCACCAGTTCGAACAGCAGGGGCAGCGCGCGATTCACCTTCGCATCGGCGGCGTTTCCGCCCTGCTTCAAGAAAGCCCACACATCCCTGGGCTGAACGGTATAAAAGAAAAACGGGCGGTCATCATCCACGGGCGAAACGTCGAAGGCGTAGTTCTTCCAAAACGTTTCCGGATCGGGCGCTTTCAGCAGCTTGCCGAACTCATTCACCGGGGGATCGCTCGGAAGATACACGGCCTGAAGCTGGCGAGCATGGGCTAAGCCGGAACTGATTTGGGAAAGATCGTCGCTGGCGATCGGTTTTCGGAAAATAATCACGGTGTCTTCAGCACCCCAGCCCGCCAGCTGGTTGGCATATTCGCGCAGGACCACCACATGTTTCCAGGGCTGCGTTTCGCCGAGTTGCTCCAGCGAGTCAATGGCCAGCGACACCAGGCGCAGGGATTCGCGCGGCGGCTCGAAGCCCCAGCGCGTGAAAACCATCAAGCCGTCGTCGGTGAGATGCGACAGGTAATCGCGAAAGGCGTCGGTGGTGTAAAGATTGTTTTCCGACAACGCGAATGCGCCCGCCGCGGTGGAGGCCCAGGTATCCACCAGAGTGGCTTGCAGCACCTGATATTTCTCCTGGCTGCGCCGCACGAAGCTGCGGCCATCCTCGATCTCAAGATGCACCTCGGGGCGAAAATAGAGGCGATGGCTCAGGTCCGCGAAGCGCTGCTGCATGATGGTGTGGGCGATGATGGGGTTGATCTCAACCGCGGTCACGTCCTTGCTGCCCGAACTCAGCGCCCGAGCCACGTCCCAGCCTCCGCCCGCGCCGATAATTAGGGTTTTTGCGGCGGGCCGAATCAAGTAGGCGAATCCGGGCCCCTGGTGCTGAAGATTGTAATGCTCATCCCAAGTGAGGTGGTTCAAATCAAACGTCGCGATGCTGGTGGCTGCGTCGGCGTCGATAATGATTCCGTAATCGCCGGACGGATGCACCACGCCGATACGCGAGAAACTATTCCATTGAACGAAGAGCTCGTGCGGAAGCGGCTGACCCTTGGCGTAGTGGATGTCGATCAGATGCTGCTTGCCGTTGTAGGCAATCAAAGCGACATACACCAGCGCCAGCGCGACCGCGCCCACCCGGCCGGATAAAGCGCCCGCGCGGTGGAACCAGATCGCCGCGGAAACCGCAAAGAGCACGGAGGCGGCGAGCACAGTGTTGGGTCCGCCGAACCGATTCAAAAAAGGAACCAGCGCGAGACATCCGGCGGCGGCGCCCAGCAGGTCGAAAAAGTAGACCCTGCCGACGCGTCCAATGGCTTCAGAAACCGCGATCGATACCACCGCGCCCGAAAAGAAGAACGGGAGCGCGCTGGCGAAGAATACCGCCGCCAACGTTGCGGTGTTGGGCTGGCGAGCTTCGGCTAGCAGGAAAACCAGCGCGAATATCACCGCGAAGCTGTTGAGGATCGCCAGCGCGCCCAGTTTCCAATCGACGCTTCGCGGCCACCCCGCCACCACATAGGAAAAGACGCCGCCCGCGCCCAGGCCGAACAGCGCGATGGAGATCGCAAGAAACGCAAAATGATAGTAGAAGACCACCGAAAAGATGCGAGTCAGCGACAGCTCCAGGATCAGCGTCGCGAACGTGGTGAATGCTACGCCGAGATACAACTGGGTCCAACCGCTGCGCGAGACTTCCGGGGATGAACTGATTCTGGACAATTCCTTATATTACGAGGATAGCGGCTCGTGCTGCACAAAAAACCAGGCAGAAGAAACTCGGCTCGGGAAATCGGCCGCTTCAGCACGCTAACAGGTGCCCGGAAACGGCCGATTCTTCTTCCCCATTTCCTCTGACGGCGAAGCTCGGGAACGGGTTGCGCTACATCATGGCCGCGGGCGGCGCGGGCTCATCCGGGCTGCCGGCGTTGGCCAGCGGCAAGCGTACCAAGAGGACTCCCAGCCCCAGCACGACAGCAAAACCAAACAGATATGAGGGTTCCTTGAAGATCACCGGCAGCGGCCACTCAAAGAAGCGGAACATGGCGATCACCAAGCCCATCAGCGCCTCGCCCGCAATCAGGCCGGAAGCCGTCAGGATACCGACATTCTCCACGCGAGCCTGCTGCGCTTCATTGATTCCGCGTTTCTTGCGCAGCGAGTCGGTTAGCCAGCGAAAAACGCCCCCGATGAAGATCGCGAAGGTCGTATTGAAGGGAAGATACATTCCCACCGCCACCAGCATGGGGCTGCGCACCTTCACCATGATCATCATGATGCCGAACATCACGCCCACAACTACCAGGGGCCAGGGCATGTCGCCACCCACGATGCCCTGCGCCAGGGTCGCCATGAGCCCGGCCTGAGGCGCTGACAGCTTGGGATCTCCGAATCCGGTTCCGCCGCCTTTAATGTTGGCGGCTTGCAGGATGTAGAGCGGCCAGTACATGGCGGCGCTGGCCACTACGACGGCAATCAATTCCGCGGTCTGAATCAATCGCGGAGTGCCTCCCAAAATGTAGCCGACCTTGAAATCCTGGAGTAGCTCGCCCGCGACGGCCGAAGAGACACAGGCCACCGCGGCCACGCCCAGCACCACGGCCACGCCGCCGGGTCCCGAGACGCCCAGCGAAACCATCAATAACGCGGCGATGATTAACGTAGTTAAGGTAAGTCCGGAAACCGGATTGTTGGTGGAACCGATCATCCCGACCAGGTATCCGGAAACGGTGGCGAAAAAGAACGCGATGACCAGCATTACGATGGCCGCCACAACGCCGCCCACGGCCTGCTTGGACAAGTAGACATACAGCACGATCATGAAGATGAACATGACCCCGATCAATGCGAACACGGTCTTGGAACTCATGTATTGATCGGTGCGGCTGGTTTGGCGGGCTTCGGCGGCGGAAACTTTGAGATCGGAAATGGCGCGTTTCAAACCATCGAATAAGCCTTTGCGCATTTTGAATAATGTGTACGCCGCGCCCACCATCATTCCGCCCACCGCAATGGGCCGGACGATGTAACGCCAAACGGAATTGGCAAGGCCGTACCAGGACCCGTCGTTGGAGCCGGGGGGCAAGAAATTCTGGAGTTGCGGCCCGAGGAAAAAGATCAGGAGCGGCACCAGAAGTCCCCAGGCCAGCACTCCGCCCGCGAAGTTGAGAGAGGCAAGTTCCGGACCGATGATGTATCCAACGCCTATGTAGGCCGGGCTGACGGTGGGTCCGGACGCCATGGTGACGCCGCCCGCGCCCACAGCTTGTCTCGGATTTCCGAATCGGACGACGCTGCGTCCCAGTTGCCCCACGCGTATAAAGAAATCGCGATCGACGGCGAAGAGCTGCATTTCGCCCAGGATCTGGATCAACGCGCCCAGGCCGATGTTATAGAACAGGAATTTCGCGGCTTCCGCGCCCCTTCTTCCGGCTTTGTGAATCTCGGAAGCGGCCACCGATTCGGGAAACGGCAGTTCCGGATCTTCCACCATCACGCGGCGCACCAGCGAGACGAACAACACGCCGAGAATGCTGCCGACGATCATCAGCGCGGTGGACTTCCAATATGCGTCCTTAGGTTCAAAGGAGGGCCACGCGCCGGCAATCAGGAATGCAGGCAGGGTGAAGATCGCGCCGGCCGCGACAGATTCGCCGATAGAACCCGCGGTTCGGGCGATGTTCTCTTCGAGAATCGATCCGTTGAACGCACGCAGCACCGCCATTCCAATGACGGCCGCGGGATAAGTTGCCGCGATGGTGATGCCCGCGTGCAGGCCCAGATACGCGTTGGCCGCGCCCAGAATCACGGTCATCACCAGCCCCAGCAGCAACGCCCGCAGAGTGAACTCGCGCATTTGCATGTGCTCGGGAACGAAGGGGCGGTGCCGTTGTTGTGGCGTCATTGGTTCACAATCATACCAAGGCGTGGATGGCTTTTAGTTTTTCCCAGAGCGCGCCCAGCCGATCCAGCCGCAGCGCATTCGGACCGTCCGATAAGGCCCGTTCCGGAGCTTCGTGGACTTCCACAAAAACGCCGTCCACTCCCGCGGCCACGGCGGCGCGCGCCAGCGTGGGAATGAACTGCGGCTGCCCGCCGGATACGTTGCCCATGCCGGTGGGAATCTGCACACTGTGCGTGGCATCGAAAATCACGGGCCATCCGAATTCGCGCATGATCTGGAGGCCGCGCATATCCACCACCAGATTGTGATAACCGAACGAAGAACCCCGCTCGGTGAGCCAGATGTTGTTATTGCCGGTAGACGCGACTTTCTCGGCGGCGTTGCGGATGTCCTCCGGCGCCACGAACTGGCCTTTCTTGATGTTGACGACGCGTCCGGTGCGACCGGCCGCAATCAGAAGATCGGTCTGGCGGCAAAGGAAGGCGGGGATCTGGAGAACGTCGGCGGCTTCGGCGGCCAGCTCGGCCTGAGCCGGGTCATGAATATCGGTGAGAACGGCGTAGCCTTCGCGCCGAAGGGATGCGAGTATCCGCAATCCCTCCTGAACGCCCGGTCCGCGATAAGACAAGACACTGCTGCGGTTGGCTTTGTCGAAGGAAGCTTTGAAAATAAACGGGCCCGCGATTTTCCGGATCTCGGCAGCCAGGAAGCGGACATGCTCCTCGCTCTCGATTACGCAAGGGCCGGCGATCAACGCCAGCGGCTGGCCATGCCCGATGGGAGGAAGCGAAGTCAATCGGCGTGGGAGAAATGCTCGGAGCGAACGCGCTGCGCCGTTGGTTTTGTCTTCATCCGCTGCTCATGCGCGGCGCCGACGAATGCCGCGAAGAGCGGATGCGGTTCGAGCGGCTTGGATTTAAATTCCGGATGGAACTGGCAGCCCAGGAACCAGGGATGATCGGGAATTTCGCAGATCTCGACATACACGCCGTCGGGCGTCTGTCCGGCCACGCGCAGACCGCCTTCGGTAAGGATCTTCTCGTAATCCCGATTAAACTCGAAACGATGCCGGTGCCGTTCGCTGATCTCGGGCGTCCCGTAAGCGTGAACTGCAAAGCTGCCGGGAGCAAGCAGGCAAGGATAGGCGCCTAATCGCATGGTGCCGCCCAACTCATCCACACCCTTCAACTCGCGTAATTTGTAGATCACGCGATCCGGCGTGGCGGGGTCGAACTCCGTGGAATCGGCGTGCTCGAGGCCGCAGACATTGCGGGCAAACTCGATCACCATGGTCTGCATACCCAGGCAGATTCCGAAATACGGGACCTTCCGCTCGCGCGCGTAGCGAATGGCGGTGATCATACCTTCCACCCCGCGCTTACCGAATCCGCCCGGCACCAGAATGCCGTCGTACTTTTCCAGCGTATGGATGCAATCCGGCCAGCGCAGATTCTCGGACTCGATCCAATGAATATTGACCTTCAGGCGATGCGCCAGCCCGCCGTGCAGCAGCGCTTCCTTGAGGCTCTTGTAGGAATCTTCGTATTCGACGTACTTCCCCACCAGGCCGATGTCCACTTCGCCTTCCGGATTTTGCATGCGCTCCAGCATTCCGGTCCAGCGGCTGAGATCGCGCGGCTGGGCATCCATGCGCAGCAATCGGAGCAGAATCTCATCCACGCCCTGCTCGGCGAACACCAGCGGCACCTCATACACTGAGTGGACATCAGTCGCGGTAATGACGGCTTCCACGTCGACGTCGCAAAACAGCGCAATCTTTTCCTTCATGTCGCGCGGAAGCGAGCGCTCGGAACGGCACAGCAGCACATCCGGTTGGATACCGATGGCGCGCAGCTCCTTGACGCTGTGCTGGGTCGGTTTGGTTTTCAGCTCCTGCGCCGCGGCAATCCATGGCACCAGCGTGACGTGCACGAACGCCGTATTATCGCGCCCCAGCTCATGCCGGAGCTGCCGGATGGCTTCGAGAAAAGGCAGCGACTCGATGTCGCCCACCGTCCCGCCGATCTCGACGATCACCACATCCACATCCGCGGCCACCTTCCTCGCGGCAGCTTTAATTTCGTTGGTTACATGCGGAATCACTTGCACCGTTTTGCCCAGGTAATCGCCGCGCCGCTCCCGATGAATGATCTGTTCGTAAATTCGCCCGGATGTCAGATTATTGCTCTGGGTCAGTTTGGCGTGCGTGAAGCGCTCATAATGTCCTAGATCGAGATCGGTTTCGGCCCCGTCATCGGTGACAAATACTTCTCCATGCTGGAACGGGCTCATGGTGCCGGGATCGACATTGAGATAGGGATCGAATTTCTGCAGCGTGACCCGCAATCCCCGGCTCTCGAGCAGGCAGCCGATGGACGCTGCCGCAATGCCTTTGCCGAGAGACGAAACCACGCCTCCGGTAACGAATATATATTTGGTGGCCCTCACTCAGTCAAACCTCGCCAAAGAAGGCTCGAACAGCGCGTTCACACGTTCGAGGTCGGCGGGCGTATCCACGCCCAGACAATCATAATCGGTTTCCGCCACGCGAATGCGATATCCGTTTTCAAGCGCCCGCAGTTGCTCCAGACGCTCGGCCTGCTCGAGGGGGCCTACGGAAAGATTCGGATAGGCGAGCAGGAAATCGCGGCGGTAAACATAAAGACCAATGTGCTTATAGTGCGCGGCGCGGCCGTCCCTCGCAAATGGAATGGGACAGCGCGAAAAATAAATTGCGTCGCCGGACCGGTTGGTAACCACCTTGACGACATTCGGATCGCCGATCTCGGCGGGATGCTCGATGCGTTTCGAGAGCGTCGCCATGGGAACATCCGGATCGCTGGTAAGCGCCAGGACCGCGGCATCGATCGCTGCGGGATCGAGCAGCGGCTCGTCACCCTGGATATTCACCACCACCTGGGCGTCGCCGGCGGATGCCACCTCGGCCACGCGGTCGGTCCCTGAGAGGTGATCCGCGCGCGTCATTCTTACCTCGGCCCCAAAGGACCGCGCGGCGTCAAAAATCCGCTGGTCGTCGGTGGCGATGATCAGCTTATGAACGTAGCGCGCCAGGCTGGCCCGTTCCCAGACGTGCTGGAGCATGGGCTTTCCGGCGATAATGGCGAGGGCTTTACCAGGGAAACGTGAGGAGGCGAACCGGGCTGGAATTACGCCCAAAGTTCTGGTCGGCACAATAGATCATAGCATAGTTGACGACCGGAGCGGCAACCGATTTTCCGGCTCTCCGGGAATGTCCGCGGCGCGGAAAGTTAACCCTGCCGGTTAAGATCGTCGATAATCGGTATGGGACAGAACGTGGATACCGCCCAACAAAACCATTCAACGCGGCTGCGCTTTTGGGGCACTCGAGGCTCCATCGCGTCGCCAGGCCCGAACACGAACCACTTCGGCGGCAATACATCCTGCATAGAACTCACCACGCGCGCCGGCGCCAGCGTCGTCCTCGATTGCGGAACCGGCGCGCGCGAGCTTGGCAACAAGCTGCTCGCGAATGGCGGCGGGGCCATCAACGCTACCATCCTGCTGACGCATACGCACTGGGACCACATCCAGGGTTTCCCGTTTTTCGCGCCGCTGTTCATGCCGCGCAATCATTTCCTGGTCTACGGGCCGGACGGATCGCACCTGTCGCTGCGGGACGTGCTGGCCGGACAAATGGAGCATCATTATTTTCCCGTAGAACTGGATCAGCTGGCGGCCCGCATCAGCTACGAGGACTTGATGGAAGGCGCCCATGAAATCGCGGGCATGAAGGTCCGTGCGCAACACATGAATCATCCTTCTCCCACTCTTGGCTACCGCATCGAGGACGGCGCGGGATGCATCTGCTACCTCAGCGATCACGAACCGTACTTCGAAGGAGTGTGGCGCGAGGGGGCCGAACCGGGACGGCTGGAATCGATCCGGGAAGAAGGCGACCGCCGTCACGCCGAATATATGCGCGGCGCCGACATCTTGATTCACGAAGCGCAGTACACTCCCGAAGAGTATCCGGCCAAGCGGAACTGGGGCCACAGTACCTATGCGTACGTAGTGGAATTGGCCGCGGCCGCTCGGGTGCGGCGCTTGTTCCTGACCCACCATGATCCTTCGCACACGGATGCGATCATCGGGGACATCGAGAAGCGCGCGCGCGACCTGGCGAAAAAGCTTGGTTCCGATCTCGAAGTGAGCTGCGCGTACGAAGGCCTCGAGATCGCCGTCTAGTTCCGGTCGCGTCCCATCACGCCAATTGCGAAGTACAGTTCGGGCAGCGCGTGGCCGGGATCGGGATCTGCGTGAAGCAAAATGTGCACGGCTTGGTGGTCGGTTCCGCGGCCGGCGCCGGTTTCTTGAGTTTATTAGCCTGGCTGACCACAATGAAGATGCAGAAAGCCACGATCAGAAAATCCACGATGGTGTTCAGGAAAATTCCATAATTGATGGTCGCCGCACCGGCCGCCTTGGCAGCCGCGAGAGTCGGGTGATGGTTTCCCGAAAGATCGATAAACAAACTGCTGAAGTCGACGTTGCCGAGCACGAGCCCGATGGGCGGCATCACGATATCGTTGACCAGCGACGTTACGATCTTGCCGAACGCGGCGCCAATGATAACGGCCACCGCCAAGTCCAGCACGTTGCCGCGCATGATGAACGCTTTGAATTCCTTGAGCATGTTGCCTCCTGAAGGCGACTATCATAACATCCCGGCTACACTTGGATAATTGAAAACCTGGAAGCTAACCGTCGAGTACGACGGCACGAAATACAGCGGCTGGCAGGAACAGAAGAACGCCCGTACTGTGCAGGGCCAGCTTCGCAAGGCGGCCGAGGATTTCTTCCAGACGGACGTGGAACTGCAGGGCTCCGGCCGAACGGACGCGGGAGTCCACGCGCGTGCGCAGGTGGCGCATCTCCGCGTGGGCCGGAAGCCCGATGAGAAGCGGCGTTTTCCGCCCGCCGATGTGATTCTCCGCGCCTTGAACGAGCGTTTGCCATCGGATGTCTCGATCCTGGATGTCGCGGAAGCAGACGCAACCTTCCACGCTCGCGGTGACGCGGTGTCCCGCACCTACGTCTATCAGATTTCGAAGCGGCGCACCGCATTTTTCAAGAAATATGTGTGGTGGGTGCGCGAGCCCCTGGACGTGGCGGAAATGGCGCACGCCGCGCGAATGCTGATCGGCCGCCACGATTTCGTGTGCTTCCGCGCGATGGATCCTTCGCGCCCCGATGAATCCACCGTGGTTGTGGTGGAAGACGCCCGCGTCGACGTCGAGGGCGATCTGATCCTTTTCGAGATCACGGCTTCGCACTACATCTGGCGCATGGTGCGGCGTCTGGTGGGCGTGCTGGTGCGGATCGGGAAGGGCGAATTGAGCGTCGCTGAATTCGAGCGCCTCCTGGAAGGCAAGGCTGATCCCAAGCTGGATGTAGCGGCCTGGACTGCGCCCGCCGCTGGTTTGTTTCTGGAGCGCGTGGAATACGCAAAGCCCCGCAAACACTAATCGGAAGCGATATACTCGTCAGCACAATGACTTTCGGTAAATCGGCGGCAATTCGTCTCAGCGGAATCGCACTCGCCCTGGCAGGGCTATGGCTGGTATGGTCACAACCTCAACCGCGCCCGCCACTGACTATGGAAAAGGTGTCGGCCAACCTGTACGTGATCATCGGCAACGGCGGAAACGTGGCTGTGATGCCGACCAACGAAGGCGTCCTGGTGGTGGACGACAAGTTCGCCCAAGATGCGCCCGAGATTATGGCCAAGATCAAGAGCATCAGCGACAAGCCGGTCCGTTACGTTCTGAATACGCACCAGCACGGCGACCACACCGGCGGCAACGACGCCATGTTGGCCCTGGGGGCGCAGGTCCTGATTCACAAGAACGCGCGCGACAACATGCTGGCCGCGAAGCAGCCCGGATTGCCGCAAATCACCTACGCGGACGAAGCGCAGGTGTTCCTGGACGGCAAGGAAGTGCAGGCGCATCATCTCGGGCGCGGCCATACCAACGGCGATGCGGTCATCTATTTTCCGTCGGAGCGCGTGCTGCACACCGGCGACCTTTTTGTGAACGGCATCGCGCCGTTCATCGATTACAGCGCGCACGGAAGCATCGTGGAGTGGGACCAGACGCTCGAAAAGGCGCTCGCGTACGATTTCGACACGGTGATTCCGGGGCACGGGCCAGTGGCGAAGAAAGCGGATCTGGTGAAGTGGCGGCAGACGCTGGCGACGCTACGGACCCGAGCAAAGACCGCCTGCGCGGGCGGCGCTGCGGACGCGGTGAAACGCATAGACGCCAAAGATCTGGGGATGGGCCCCAGTCCTAATTTCGATCGCAGCATTCAAGGCATGTGCCAGGAACTGGCGCAGTAACCCGCTAACGGGCGTCCCTGATTGCGATGCCGCGGTCGCGCAATTGATCCAGCAACTGTATTACCGCGTCGGAAACTTGGCCTTCGCCGGGGACGACAATCGCCCATTCCAGATTCTCGCGGAATGCTCGCGTGATGATGCGCCAATTCTCCAGACCGGGCGGGGTCTTCGCCTCGACATTAATAACGGACCAATGCCGCGCCAGCGCATGGGCGGCAGCCGCATCCGGTTCCGGCCCCTCCACGATGAAATGATTGTCGCCGCAGACCAGGATTCCAAGCACGCGCTAACGCGCCGCGGCTGCGTTCTTTTGAGTATCCGGGCGTAGGGCCTTCTCGACGGCATCCACGAGTTCCGGCTCTTTTGGATCCATATCGGGCTCAAAGCGCGCGATGATCTTGCCGTCGCGGCCCACCAGGAACTTGGTAAAGTTCCAGCGCACCGGCCCGCCGGTGGACGAATTCGCCTGTTTGTCCGTCAGCAACTCATAAAGCGGAGCGATGTGCTCGCCCGACACCGAAATCTTGGCGAACAGAGGAAAACTGACCTTATACTTTTCAGCCGAAAACTTCTGGATCTGCTCGTTCGTGCCGGGTTCCTCCTGGCCGAAATCATTGGCCGGAAACGCCAGGATCACCAGGCCCTGGTCCTTGTAGTGTTCGTACAACCATTCCAGGCCTTCATACTGAGGCGTGAACCCGCTTTGGCTCGCGACGTTGACGATCAGGACCACTTTGCCGCGATAAGCGGAAAGCGGCGCCGATTTCCCATCAATCGACAGCGGAACATAGTCGAAGACGCTGGTAGCCGCCGCGGCCGCGCCGCCGAGCGCCAGTGTCAATCCGATGAGCAGTCTAAAATTCATAGCGCAGCGCGAACTGCATCTCGCGCGGAGGCATCGTGTTCTGATATTCGCCGAACGTGCTGGGGTTGTACAAGGCCAGGCTGGGTTGGATGAAATTCACGTTGTTAAATGCATTATAGGCTTCCGCGCGGAATTGGATGCGGTGGCCCTCCCAAGGCAGCGGGAAGGACTTCGCGACGCCGATGTCGAAGTTGACCATGCCGGCCAAACGCACCAGCGCCCGCGCTCCCACGTTCCCCGGATACTGATCCGCGAAATCATTCGCCGCGTTGGTGGTGGAGAACAGGCTCGGGTTGCCGTTGCTGTCAATTTGAGTGCGAGTATTGAAGGCGGCTGTTGGAATAGCCAGCGACCCTTGCCAGTAGTTCGTATCCCAGGTGGAGTTGCCCTGAATGACGCTGGGCAGCCCGCTCGAGAATCGCATGATGCTCGAAATCTGCCAGCCTCCGAAGATTTCGTTCGCCCATCCGGGCATGGCGTTAAAGAATGGCTTGCCTTTGCCGAACGGCAATTCGTAGACTACATCCACGTTCACTAGCTGCCGAATATCGAAATCCGACGAGCCGCGGAATTCAGACGGCGCGAATATATTTTGGATCACGGCGCCGTCCTGGCCGGATGCGCCCTCGGCAGCCGAGGCGTTGTCGATCGAGTGCGACAGCGTGTAATTGAAATCGAAGGAGACACCTTGGCTGAAGGCATGCCTCAAACTGAACGTCAGGGCGTGATAGTCCGCGCTCCCGGCGTTCATCCAGGTGGGCATCGAGCTGCCCTGCGGCGCGAAGAACGTGTAACACCCGAATTTGGAGGCGCAGGTTCCTGGCGCGGTGTACAAGCCGGGAATCCTGTCCACTGAGTGCAACATATCCAGATAGCTGCCTCCATAGATACCGTAAATGCCGTAGAAATAGTTCGCGGCCGCGCTCCCTGGGAAGAAAAAGTTCTTCAGCGGCCCAAACATATCCTGAATGTATTGGTTGTTCGGCACCAGCGAGGGATTGTTCATAACCGCCGTGGCGGCAGTGCTGGGATTGCAATTCTGTGTGCTGACTCCCTCGGAGGCGCAAATCCCGTTGTAAGTGTTGCGGATCGAAGTCATGCTGGTGGTCCAGGTCTGGCCGGACCCAGGATCATACAAGTTTTCGAGCGGCGTGTATACGTCGCCTTGCAGCAGCAATCTGCGGGAGAGCCTGCCCGCGTAGGAGACCTCCATGGTCAGCTTGCCCGGTAATTGGCGCGCGAACGATGCATTCAACAGGATCGAATACGGAGATTTCAAATCCGGATAGATCCCTTCGAACTCGCCTTCGATGGCCGAAATATCCGGCGGAGTGTAGGGGAAACCAACGGTTGGGGCAGCAGGCAGCGCCGGCACCGTGCCGTTGTAGCGCGGCGACGTGGTGAAGTCGTAGGACAAAGGATTGCCTAGCGTCGTCGCCAGGCCAAACGAGCCGAACTGGTCGAACTGCGTGATCAGCTCGCTGCCGAAACGATCGTAAAGCAGGGCGCCGCCCACGCGGAAAACGCCGCCGGTTCCGAAAACCTTCTCGAGCAGTCCGCCGCGATCCTTGGGACTATAAGCCAACGCAAATCTGGGCCCGAAATTGTTGTCGTTCGGATTCCACCAGCTGGGCTTGTTGTTCACCGGACCATTGAGATTGTACGTCAGGATCGCATCCGGCATGGCATTGGACGGCACGCCAATGGATCCCAGGTAATCGCGCTCGCCGAAATATTGGTTCAACCCGACCGTGGGAGCCACCTGCAGCCCGTTTTTCTCATACGGCGGCCGGTCGTTGGTGTAGCGCAATCCGATTGTGAGGGTCAGCTCGCGCGAAACGCGCCATTGATCGCTGACGAACCCCTCATACTCGCGCATCGCGAACGCGCGCGCCTGTGGCGCTCCCTGGGGCAGCAACTGTCCATTCGGTCCCACCTGATAAGTGACCTGCGTGTTGTTGACCAAGCCGAGAAGAATTCCAAGGGCCGACGAATCGTTAAACGGATCATTGAGCTGGAAGTTGGGGTTGCCAGTTCGATTGATCATGAAATTGGTAAGGTCCGTTTGAATGTCCTCTCCCAGGCCTACCGCAACGTTATTGTTGAACCCATAGGTCGGATACGACTGCGAGTAGGTGGACTTGTTGTTGGTCATGACCCGGAAATTTATGCCGGTGGAAATGGTGTGCTTGTGCTTAGTCCACGTAAGCGTATCCACGATGTTTTCGACCGGCAGAATGCGGCTATTGGCGCGCGCGCTGGTGTTGTAGTTCTGCATCGGGTCCAGCGGATACAAAATAAAAGCGTCGCCGGATGTTCCCGAAAACGCCAAGCCCTGGCGCGTGTACCCAAAAGTCAAATTGTTGACCAGGCTGGGAGTCAAAATGGCGGTGTACGAAGCCGCGATCCCCTTGCTATTGTTCAAGAGCACGCTGGCGGGCGATTGGCCGGGGAACTGCGCGAGCGCGCCGGGCTGATCCTGATTCGCGTTCGATAGCGTGCCACGGATGGAGAGGGTGTGCTTGGCGGCGTTGTCCAAAATAAAGTCCATCTTTCCCACATAGGCGCGATTATCCAGGCTATCGGGTGCGTTGAAACGAAAACCCGTGAAATTCAAGCCGCCGTCCGATCCATAAGCCGGGTCGTTGCCCACTGGGTATTGCTTCAGGATATTGAGATAAGCCTGATTGATCCCGATGCCCAGCGGGTCGATCTGCTTGATGTCGGCGGGCGAGAGGGTATAGTTGTTTCCGTTGACGTCTGCGAACGTCAAGATGCCTTGTTTCAAGTTCTCGGTTGGCACCATGCGTTCCACGGCTGCGGCGCTGGCATCGATGCGGCGCTCGTAATTGAAGAAATAGAAGATGCGGTCTTTCTTAACCGGGCCGCCCAGCGACGCGCCAAATTGATTGCGATTCAACGGAGTGATGCCGACGCCGTCGCGATTGTTGAACCAACTATTGGCAGCCGTGATGGTGTTGCGATTGTACTCGTAAGCCGAGCCGTGCAGCTGATTGGTGCCGCTCTTGGTGATGAGCACCACCTGTCCGCCCGATGAGCGTCCCTCGTCAGCGCCTTGGCCGGCCACGGTAACGCGAAACTCCTGCACGGAATCCAAGGGAATAGGCAGCACGGAATTGAAGCCCGCGATGGGAGACAGGTTGGTGTTGTTCGCGTTCGAGCCCTGCGAGGATCCGATGTCGGTTTGGCCGCCGATGCCGGAGTTCTCGTTGTCGTTCACGTCCACGCCGTCGAGGGTGATGTTGTTTTGATCGCGGCGGGATCCCATCACCTCGCCCGTGGAAGTGACACCCGGCTGCAGGCTCAAAAGCTCCACCACGTTGCGCGTGTCCAGCGGCAACTGCCGGATCGAATGCTCCGTGAAAGCATTGCCGATGGAAGCGTCGGAGGTGCTGATGGTGGAGGTTTCCGCCGTCACGTTGATCACCTGACCCGTGGCTCCAACTTCCAGCTGCACATTGAGGGTAGAGGAAACGTTGACCTGCAGCAGCACGTGTTCCTGGGTTGCTTTCGCGAAGCCCGGCTTAGTCACCGTTAAAGTGTAATCGCCCGGCATCATCTGAACGAATTGATACGAGCCGCTGTTGTCGGTAACCAATTGCCGTGAAGCTCCGGTAGTCACGCTGTCGAGCGCCACGATCGCGCCCGGAATCACGGCGCCCTGCGCGTCCGAGATAACGCCGTGCAGTGAGCTGCTGGATTGGCCATGGACCATCGGAATCGCGGCGACTAGGCTCAGCCACGTCAGACAAGTTCGGCAAAAGCGATCTACGGACTTACTCATGGCACGCATTTCTCCTCTGGCTGGAATCGGAACAGCGGAATCCAGAAACGCTCTCGCACGCCAACCTAGGCGAGGGCCGCGAGACGGTGCGGCGAGGAACCTTTCGGCAGGGCTAGAACGCGGCGTGGCGACACGGGTTCACGTGGTCTTCGGTGAAGATGTGGCTATCCTGAAGACTTGACCCGTTGCGAGTTTAATAATTATTGCGCCGGGCAAGCGCTCTGTCAAGGTCTATTTCGCCGGATTTTGTCCTGCATTCCGGCCATCGGGACGTTAGGCGATGATGTCGTGGATCACGTTTCCGGCGACGTCGGTGAGCCGGAAATCGCGCCCGCTATACCGGTAAGTCAGCTTAGTATGGTCAATGCCCAGCAAATATAAGATGGTGGCGTGCAAATCGTGCACGTGAACGGGTTTGTCCACGGTCTTCCACCCGAACTCGTCGGTCGCGCCGTAAGTCATGCCGCCCTTGACGCCCCCGCCGGCCAGCCACACCGTGAAACCGTGCGGATTGTGATCGCGCCCGTTGTGAACTTGGCCGCCCATGAATCCGCTGCCCACTTCCACCACCGGCGTACGGCCGAATTCGGACCCGCACACGATCAAAGTTTCATCGAACAGGCCTCGCGCCTTTAAGTCCTTAATCAGCGCGGCGAACGGCTGGTCGGAATCGTGACCGGTTTTGCGGTGCAGTTCGATGTCGAAATGGTGATCCCAGGGGTCGCCCTTGGCGTAATACACCTGCACCATCCGTACGCCGCGCTCCACCAGACGTGCCGCAGTCAGACAGCCCCGGGCCGTGCTGCCCTCCCCGTACAACTTAATGGTCGCCTCGCTCTCTTTCCGCACGTCGAAGACGTCCGGCGCTTCGGTCTGCATGCGGTACGCGGTTTCCATGGATTGCAACGTGGCATCGAGCTGCGGATCGTCAGCGCCTTCCTGCTGGATCTGAAGCTGGTCCAGCTTGGCGAGCAGGTCGATCTCGCTCTGCTGCTGTTTCAGGTCGAACTTGTTGTTGCGAATGTTCGGAATCAACTTCTCAGGGTCGAATTTCTTGTCCTTCACGCTGTCCGAGATATACGTGCCCTGATAAGCCGGCGGCAGGAACGCGGAGTTCCATAGCGGCGGCCCTACAGTGGTGGGCACTTCCGGACAAAGAACCACGAAGCCAGGCAGATTCCGGTTCTCCGTGCCGAGGCCGTAAGTGAGCCACGCCCCCATGGACGGCCGGCCCGGCTGAATATGTCCGACGTTCATCATCAGCAGCGACGGCTCGTGATTGGGGATGTCGGTGTACATCGAGCGGATCAGGCACATGTCATCCACGCACTCGCCCAACTGCGGAAAAATCTCGCTCACTTCGATGCCGCTCTTGCCATACTTCTTGAAGCTGAATGGCGATTGCATCAGATTCCCGGTCTTCCGTTCGTGCTCCGGTATCTGGCCGGGCAACGGCTTGCCGTTGTACTTCGTCAGCATCGGCTTGGGATCGAACGTATCGATCTGGGACGCGCCGCCGTTCATGAACAGAAAGATAACGTGCTTGGCCTTGGGCTTGAAGTTAGGAATCCGAGCGCCGGGAACTCCGCCGGCGTCCGGACTGGAATCGGCGCGGGCCAGCGATTCTCCCACCAGGCTCGCGAAACTCAGCATGCCGAAGCCGCTGCCCATCCGGCAGAGAGCTTCGCGCCGGGTAACGGGACGTCGTTGCGGTAAATGGAGCATCTTCTCGTTCCTTCCTCTCAAACTCAGTTTACAAATTCGAATTCATTGGAACTCAACAGCACGCGGGCGTATTCCTTCCATCCCGTGGACGGCTGGCCCGCAATCGCAGTGCCCGGCGCATCCGGGTGTGCCTGCAGAAATTCAATGCCGGCCTTCAATTCGGCATCCGATGGCGCGCGTCCGTAAAGGATCCGGTAGAGCTTGCCAATTCGCGCTTCATCGTTGCCTTGATCGTAAACGCGCCTGGCCAGGCTCTCCGCCTGGCGGTAGACGAAAGTGCTGTTCATGAAAAATAAACGCTGCAAGGGGACGTTGGTGGAAAAGCGCTGCTCGGCTGTAAACGACGGATTCGGAAAATCGAATACCTGGAGGAAATTGTCCAGCCGGTAACGGCTAACCTTGCAGTACACTGTGCGGCGATTATTATCGTCCGTGAAATCGGTCGACGGTCCGCCGGCTTTCTTCAAATCCAAAGTTCCCGCCGCGAAAAGTATGGAATCCCGAATGGCCTCCGCATCCAGACGCCGCCGGTTCGCGCGCCAGTACAGCCGATTGGCGGGATCTTTTTCCGTGTTGGCCGGCGACGCCTCCGCGCTGAGCTGGTAGACAGCGGACAACATGATCTCGCGGTGCAGCTTCTTGATGGACATGCCCTGCTCAACGAACCTGTCGGCCAGGTATTCGAGCAGGTCCGGATTGGTAGGCCGTTCGCCCATCTGTCCGAAGTTGCTGGGAGTATCGACGATGCCGGTCCCGAAGTGCCACTTCCAGACTCGATTCACGATCACGCGCGCGGCCAATGGGCTTTGGGCGATGTTGTCGGCCAATTCCAGGCGGCCACTGCCTTTCGAGAACGGCTGCGGATCCCCCGGAGAAAGCACCGTCAGAAAACGGTCGGGGACCTCGTCGCCCAACACATTGGCGTTGCCGCGTACGTTCACATGCATCTGCTTCATGACGGCGGTATCGCTCACGCCGTGCAGATAAGGATAGGGAGGCAGGGCCTTTTTCAAAGCTTCAATCTCGGCGCGCATGTCTGCCACGTGTTCGGCCACTTCCGGCGAAAAGTGCCTCTCCAGGCTCCAGCTGTGCAGCGACAGCAATCCGGGATCCGGCCGCGTATCGCTCTCCGAATCCTGATCGGCCACGAAAAGATCCAGATAAAGGCTGGCCCGCTCGCGCGGCATGGTCTTCAACTCCAGGTCGCAGCCGGGGCAGAACTGATCTTTGGTCTCAAACTCGTTGGGATACGAATCCCGCCGCGGCTTCTTGCGGACATCCGCCTTGGCTTTGATGATGTCGTTTTCTTCCTTGAGCAGCTTGGCCTCTCCCATCAGAGCCAGAACCAGGCTCTGGAAATCCTGAGCCAGGAACTGCGCCTGCTCCAGCGTGCCGCCGCTTTTGACCATGTCCTGCCAATCGTGCAGATACGGATAGTGTTTCTGCGGACGGCCCAGGAACTTGATCCAGCGCTCCAACATCTCGGGATCCACTTTTTGGTCGTTCGCAGCCTCGGCCACCTTCTTTTTCGGCTCGCCGGAGACTTGCCAGGCCGCGATCATATACTTCGTTGTCTTGTTGGCTAGAATCTCCGCGAACTGTTTGCTGGCCTGGCCGAGGAATTCTTCGAGGACCTCTTCGCGATCATCGATCTTTTTCTGCGCCTTCACCCATGCGCCCGTTTCGGCGTCTGAAACCGCCTGGTATTCCTTATAGGTGGTATTCAGGAACACGCCCGCGAGCGCGTAGTAATCCTTCTGCAGAATCGGATCGTATTTGTGGTCGTGGCAGCGGGCGCACGCTACCGTCAACCCCAGCATGCCGCGCGTCACCATGTCGATGCGCTCATTTCGTTCGTCGGCGCGTCCCTGCACCGGTTCGGCTTGGTCCCACCACCAGGGTCCCTGTCCCAGCAGGGCGGTGCCTGCGATGGTGCTGGGCCGCTCCTTCTGATCCAGAAGATCGCCGGCCAGTTGCGCTTTGACGAACAGGCCGTAGGGCATGTCGTCGTTGAAGGCCTTGATCACCCAGTCGCGATAAACATAAGCGCCGCTGAACGGCATGAACCCGCGATCTTTGGGATCCAGGCCCCGCACGTCGTCTTCTGCATAGCGCGCCACATCCAGCCAATGCCGGCCCCAACGTTCGCCGTACTGCGGCGATGCCAGCAACCGGTCCACCACGGTTTCAAAAGCATGCGGAGACTTGTCATTCACGAAGGCATCGATCTCTTCAGGCGTTGGAGGCAGGCCGATCAAATCCAGAGTTGCGCGGCGAATCAAAGTGCGGCGGTCCGCTGCCACCACCGGTTTCAGGCCTTCCGCTTCCAGCTTGGCCAGGACAAAACGGTCCAGCCCGGTCTTGGGCCAGGAAGTCTCTTTGACCTTCGGCACAGCCGGCTCCTTCAATGGACGGAACGACCAGAAGGCTCTCTGTTCGGCGGTGATCACCCGGCCCGTGGGTTTCGAAGCCGCTACGGTTTTCGCGCCCTCAGGCCAGGGCGCGCCCATCTTAACCCACTCGTTGAGCGCTTGAATTTCCCCCGCTTTGAGTTTGCCGCCCTTCGGCATTTTGAGCTCGCCGGTCTGTTGCACTGCTTGGATTATCAGGCTCTTATCGGGTTCACCCGGCACCAGCGCGGGCCCGGATTTGCCGCCTTTGAGCAGCCCCTCTCGAGAATCCACCCGCAGTCCACCCATTTCGGCGCTGGTGTGGCAGGCATAGCAGTTGTTCGCCAGCACGGGCCTGACGCTGTTCTCGAAGAAGTCCGGGCCGGCCGAAGCCGGCGGCTGGAACCCCAACAGCGGAATCGAGGCCAGGATTGCAACGACAACGCTCTTCATATCAGAGGCCTTTCGGATCAATTCTCCACACCTCATGGAACTCATGATTGGATAGCCATACGGATCCAAGCCCGATTCTGAGGGCATCTCCACCCTTACCTACAAATTGTTTCACAACCAGGTTAGTGGCCGGGTCGATGCGCGACAAAGGCTTGCCCATGGCGCTCACCCAGACCGATCCGGCTCCCGTGTCGATGTCCCCGCCTTCACCAGGAACCCCCACCGCAATCGTGGCCGATACCCGGGTTGATTTGGGATCGATGCGCGAAACCGTGCCATCCCCCTGGTTGAGCACCCAAACGCTTCCAAGACCCACGGCCAGAAATCGAGGCGCGGGCCCCACTGCAATGGTCGCCGATACCTTGTTCGTCTTGGGATCGACGCGCGTCACCAGATTGTTCTTCGTACTGGTTACCCACACCGCGCCGTCGCCGAAAGCCGCCGTATTCGAATCCGGAGCAATGTGAATCTTGGCGACCACCTGATTACTAGCCGGATCGATGCGCGAAAGCACTCCGGTGGCGTCCGAAGGTATCCAAATGCTACCCGCCCCGGCCGCGATCCCGCCTTCCGTGTTGGAAATGCCGGTCTTGATCGTAGCCACCGGCTTTTCCGTGCGGATATCGACGCGCAAAACGGTTCCGTCGCCGCACAGCGGCACCCAGACGCTGCCGAATCCGAGCGCCAAGCCGGCACAGGGCCCC
Source organism: Terriglobia bacterium (assembly GCA_963786745.1). GTDB lineage: Bacteria > Acidobacteriota > Terriglobia > Bryobacterales > Bryobacteraceae > Palsa-89. The sequence goes on from CAWBAE010000004.1 coordinate 489,811, forward strand.
TTGCCAACGGGGATAGCGGCAGCCACTTGATTAGTCTTCGGATCGATGCGCGAGAGATTATTCTTGGGCTTGTTTGAAATCCAGACGCTGTCCCCGATCGCCAGCCAGTCCGGCGAACCTGGAATCGAAAACTTGGCGAGCGCCTTTAGCTCCGACATCGGCTTCTGGACGTCCGCGAGTTTCGGCGCATCCGCCCTGGAGGCGCAGATCAAGGCCGCGCCAATGATCCACGGAAGACACCGATTCAGTTTCATTTGGATGGCTCCGCTGGCCAAATAGTAAAGTCGCGCATCGCCATCCTTTGGGGCTTCGGCATGTGTGCCAGCGCGGCGGCCAATTCGAGCAACTCACCGCGTCCCAGTTCAAGAGCATGTTCATCAGGCTGGTACTTAGTGCCGATCTTGTAATCGAGGTATGGGGTGCGTGCCTCCTCAATATGACAGCCCAGCAGATGCGTCACGATCTTGCCTTCCGTGAAAGCAACCAGGCGCTCGGTGCTGGCCACAAAAGCCGGAAAATCGCGAACGTAGAGACGCCCGGGATACAGGCTGTCGCCGGTGAGAAGAACTCCGGTCTGGCGGTCGTAGTAGGCCAGGCTGAGATAGTCATGTCCGGGGATGGGAACCACGTCAATGATCCGATCCCCCAGGTCGATTCTCCCGATGTCTTCCGGCCATTTCGCAATTCCGAAGAAGGCCTGAGTCCCGGCTACTGTCAGCGGAACCATCGTGGTATTCGCGCGCGATCGGAATTGAGGGTCGCCCGCGACGTGATCGCCGTGCGAATGCGAATGCCCCACCACCAGCGGCGGCGCGGAGCTGTGATGGATGCCGGCCCACTTTTCAATTGACTCGGACACGGCAGCGCCCACGTGCGTCTGTCCCGCCCCAGTATCGATCAGCAGCGCCTTGTCGCGTCCAAAAAACAGATAAAGAAAGGGCTTTTCGTAATTGACGCATCCGTTCTCGCGCAGAATATACAAATCCGGGTTGTATTCGTGAATCTCCCATTCCGGGGCATCGCCGCATGTCGGACCCCCGGTCCGCCAGGTTCTCGGAAGCGTGCCGGAGCGCACACCCCCGCCGTTCGGCTCCGGAGCCTGCCAAATCAGGCCACCCGCCAAGTTCGCTAAAACGAAGCCCGCTAAGACAAGGAGATGCACTTCACAATGCCTTCTCTCTCTGGTTCAAATCTCTACTCGGAGCGCGAAGTTCTGACGTGGAAGGAAGATCGATATGTCTCCCAGGGGCATGATCGATCCTCTAGAGTATATAACAATCGGGCCGCGGGTTATCATGAGGTTGAGTGCATGAGCTTTCCATCGCCATGAGCATCCTGGACGTCGCCGAAGAAGAAGCGGAGCGGCGCGGCGGCGCGCGCGTTGAGGCAATTTACGTTAAACTCGGCCCTCTGTCCGGCGTGGTGAAGGAAGCTTTGCTTTCCGCCTTTGAGCTGGCCCGCGAAGCCAGCCCTTTAACTGCTTCGAGACTGGTGATTGAAGAGATTCCGGTTTCGGTGTTCTGCTCGAAGTGCCAAGCCGAGAGGCCTATTCGCTCTCTGCAGCAATTCCTTTGCGCCGAGTGCGATACTCCCGCCACCGAAGTGATTCACGGCAAGGAGCTGGAACTGGCCGCGCTGGAGCTATTCGATTGAGCGCTGAACCTCGCATCGTCGAAGTACGACAGAACGTGCTGAAGCACAACGACCAGTTGGCGCGCGCGTTGCGGCAGCGCTTCCGGGATGCTGGAGTATTTGTGGTCAGCCTGGTTTCAAGCCCCGGCTCGGGCAAGACGGCTTTCCTTGAAAAAACTCTAACGCTGCTCAAGGCGCACGGCCGACGCCCGGCCGCTTTAGTCGGCGACCTGGCTACCGATAACGACGCCGCCCGTCTGGCGCGCAGTGAGGCTCCTGTCAAGCAGATCACCACCGGCACGCTCTGTCACCTGGAAGCCGCCATGATCGACAAAGCCATCGCGGACTGGAACCTCAAGGATTTCGACTTTCTGTTCATTGAGAATGTCGGGAATCTGGTGTGTCCGTCTTCTTACGACCTGGGCGAGGACCTTCGGCTGGTTCTGCTTTCGGTGACGGAAGGCGAAGACAAGCCGCTGAAGTATCCGACCATTTTCAACAGCGCGGATCTCGCCGTCGTTACCAAGCTGGATCTGGCCGGCGCGTGCGAGTTCGATCATGCGGTCGCCAAGGACAATATCCAATCCGTGCGGCCTGGCATGCGAGTGATTGAAGTTTCGTCGAAAACCGGCCAGGGTATGGAGCAGTGGATGGACCTGCTGGCAACGGCGAAGCCTATTTCAAATTGATGTCGTGCTGGCGAAGGATGCTCGCGGTGGCGAGCTCATAGGCAGCGGTGGCTTCCGCCAGATCGGCCTCCGCGCGCCGCTCCTGGCTGCGCGCCGCGATCATGGTGCTTTGACGCTGCTGCACCAGAAACAGCGTGGACGTTCCAGCGCGGAACTGGCGTTGCTCGCTCTGATACTGTTCTTCGGCGGACTCCCGGGCCACCCGCGCCGCCTGTAAACTCGCCTGGGCCGATTGAATGCTCTGCATCGCGTTCCGCACGTCGGATTGGATATTCTGCTCCACCTGCTCGCGCTGGTTCTTGATGCGGCGCTCTTCGGCCAGCGAGTGTCCCAGGTTGGCCTCCGCGACCCGGTTGCGTATCGGCAGCGAAATCCGAAGCTGGACTTCGGCGGTGGGGAAGTTTCCGTTCCATATATTGTTCACGGCCTGGCCATAGCTGCCGATCAGCAGCGGAGGCGTGGCGGTTCCCGTCAGCCCGCTCACATTGATCGGCTCCAGTCCGCTGGCGGTCGAGAGCTCGTTAAGACGATCGACGATGGGCAGAAATCCCGCAGTCAGAGGGTTGGGACCGGGAACCACAATGCCTGCAAGCCCAGCCCGATCGTAGCTGGCAACGACGTCCACTTGAGGCTTTGTGAGATCGCGAAAATAGCGCGTGTCGTCCTTGTTGATCTCCCCGGAAATCCGAACCTGCGCAACTTCCGGCCGGTTGCCAAGCGCCTCCCGGATGGCGTCGTCTAATGGGGTGAGCGGCGGCGCGTGCTCGGCCGGCGTGGTAGGGAGCAGCGCGCTGGTCCACATCGGCGAGCTGCGATCCGGCAGGATCAGCGTCTTGAGCGTGTTTTCCGCCTGCGTGAGAGCAGTCTGCGCCGCGAAGGCGCCAATTTCAAAATTGGCAAGCTGCGTTTGCGCCGCTACCACGTCGATGGGCGCGAGCAAGCCCTGCTGCTCCTGGCGCCGATTGCTCTCGTCCTGCTGCTGCGCGATCCCGACGGCCTCGAGCTGTACTTGCAGATTGTTGTACGCGTATACCAGTTCCCAGTAGCCTCGCTCGGCCTGCTCCACCACCTGCATCACGCGCTGGCGGAACTGCTCGTCGGTCATGGAGAGATTCTTCTTGGCGACATCGATGGCGTGCCGATTGGCGTCGTAGCGCAGGCCGCGCCACAGAGGCTGCGTATATTGAAAATTGATGGCCAGCGGATACTGCGGATTCAGCGTGACGAACGTGTTATTCGTATAGACCCGCTGGCTGCTGAAATCGACGCGGTAGCTGCCGCCATACCAGGGAGTGTTGCCCGAGAGGGCCGGATCGCTGTCCCAGGTCTTGTTCAGCACCGCGCCGGTGGCCGATCCGCCCAGCGCCGACGCGATGGGCGTTATCTGTTTTTCCCAATAGCTGTTCCCGCTGGCGATAGGATCGAATGCGCCCCGCGCCCCAACCAATGTGTAGACAGCCTCTTCCTGATCGATCCGCGAAGATTCGATGTCCTTGTTGTTGGCCAGCGCCATCGCCAGCGCTTGTGACAAACTGAGCTGCGTCTCCACTAGCACGCCGATGCGCGGCCTGGATTGGAACGGGCGCACCGGTGGAACCAGCGTCCGCTGGCTGGTTTCCGGGCTGCGCAAGGAAAGGCCCGGTTGCTGCTGGGCCTGGGAGTAAGCAGACGGCAGCGCGCTTAGCATCACCGCTACCGCCATGCACCAAATCCGAATTTGAGCGGTCATTAGGCATGCTCCTGCGACCCGAAATGAGCAGCCTGCGGCACCGCATCCGCGGGAGGCCGGGCATTAGAGTCCGTCGGCTTCCTACCAAACCTCTGAAGAATCGGGAGGCTTTTCATATCGTCGAAAAGCGAATAAAACACCGGCACGGCCAGCAGCGTGAGCAACAGGCACAAACTCTGGCCGCCCACTACCAGCACCCCGATGGATCGATTCGTGGACGCGCCGCTGCCGCTCGAAATCACCAGCGGCAGCATTCCGGCCACCAGCGCGGTGGTGGTCATGAGAATGGGCCGCAGACGGTCGCGATTGGCCTGGATGATGGCCTCATAGCGCTCCATGCCCGCGGCCCGGAGCCCGTTGGTATGGTCGATCTGCAAAATCGCGTTCTTTTTCACGATCCCGAACAGCAGCAGCATTCCCAAAGCCGAAAACACGTTGATGGTCTGGCCCGCCAGCAGCAGCGACAGTATCCCGAACGGGATGGCCAGCGGGAGCGTCAGGAGAATCGTGAGCGGATGGATGAAAGACTCAAATTGCGCCGCCAGTACGATGTACATAAAGATGAACGTCAAGCCGAACGCCAGGCCGAAATAATAAGCGGTGCGGCCCAGCTCCTTGCTGGTGCCCTGCAGGCCCGTGCCGTAGCCAGGATCCATGTGGATCTCCTTGGCCAGGCCATCCATCGCTCCGATCACCGCGCCTTGGGACCCGCCCGGCAGCACGTTCGCGCTGAGCGTTACCTGCCTCTGCCGGGCCAGCCGGCTGATGCTGGATGGCGCGGTCCCGTTCTGAATCCGAACCACTTGATCCAAAGGAACCCAGCCCTGTTTATTGGTCGAGAAGACCGTCAGCTTGGAAAGCCCTTCGACGCTGGTGCGAAACTCACGCGCCGCGCGCAGCCGGACATCATACTCTTCGCCGCCGGCGGGAAACGTAGAGACCACCTGGCCGGCGATCAGCGTATTCAGCGCGGTGGCGATGTCATTCACCCGCACACCCAGATCCGCCGCCCGCTGCCGGTTGATCTCAATGCGAAGTTCAGGCTTGCCGAACACCAGCGAGCTATCCACGTCGGTGACAAACGGGGTGCTTCGCATTTTTTCCATCATGGCTTTGGAGTAACCGTCCAGCTTCTCGAGATCCGGGCCCGTAAGCACATACTGGACATCCGCCTGTCCGCCGCCCGCCCCGCCGGTCTGCAATACCGCGGTTTTGAGATTGGAAGGGTAATTCTTCATGAGGTTGCGGGTCCGAACCATCAAATCCTGCTGCGACAGACGCCGCTTGTCTTCGTCAACCAGCCGGACGTAAATGGACGCTTGATTGACGGCGCCCACCGTCACCTCGCCGAATCCGCCATTGGTTTGGCCGATGGACGTCAGAGTATGCACCACGCCGGGAAGCCCACGGATGTCGCGCGCGATGCGCTCGGCGATGGTCATGGTGGCCGCCAGCGAAGTACCTTCGGGAGCGCGCACGGAAACCGTGAATTCAGAGCGGTCGTCATCCGGCACGAAGCTCTTTCCCACCAGCAGAAACAGGGGAATCGTGCTGAACATCACCGCCAGGCTTAGCGCAACGATGGACTTTCGGTGCGCCATCGACCATACCAGCATCCGATGGTAATAACCATCGAAGAATTGGAACAGCTTAGAGTCTTTGGAACTATGGTGAGCATCCCGCTCCGCCTTCGGCGGCACCTTGATGAATCGCGAGCTGAGCATCGGCGTCATGGTGAACGAGACCAGCAAAGACACCGCGATCGCGAAAGATGCCGTAAATCCGAACGATGACATGAAGCGGCCGACGATCCCGCCCATGAAGCCGATCGGCAGGAAAACGGCCAGCAGCGACAATGTCGTCGCCATCACGGCCAGGCCGATTTCGCGCGTCCCTTCTATCGCTGCCTGGAACGGCGGCAGGTCCTTCTCTTCCATGTAGCGGTAGATATTTTCGAGGACAATAATGGCGTCGTCGATCACCACCCCCACCATGAGCGTCAACGCCAGCATGGTGATCTGATTCAGGTCCAGCTTCATCACCGCCATCAGCGCGAAAGTGGACACGATGGAGGTGGGGATCGCGATCGCCGAGATCAGCGTGGTGCGGATATTCGCCAGGAAGATGTAAATGATGACGGCCGCCAGGATGCTGCCTTCCACTAGGTGATGCTCCAGCGAATGCAGCGCGCTCTCGATGAAGAGCGATTGATCGTTCACGATCTCGTATCGAAGGTCTTTCGGGAGCAGGGGCTGGACTTCCTTGAGCCGCGCTTTCAGCGCTTCTGCCGTGGCCACGGTATTCTCGCCGGATTGCTTGCTCACGGTCAGCGTCACGGACGACGTTCCGTCCAGACGCGACGCGGTGGTGGGCTCTTCTTCGCTGTCTTCGGCATGCCCGATATCGCGCAGTTTTACGACATAGGGACCCCGCGTTGCGATGGCGATCTCATCGAACTGCGCCGCGTCCACCAGCCGGCCCAGCGTGCGAACCGATAATTCCCTCGCGCCCGCGTTCACGTTGCCGCCCGGCAACTCCACGTTCTGCTGGCGCAGCGCATTCGCCACGTCCACCACCGAGAGGTTGTAAGCGCGCATCTTATCCGGATCCACCCACACGCGGATTTCGCGCTTCAATCCGCCCACCAGTTGGATCTCCCCCACCCCCGCTATGTTTTCCAGCCGCGGCTTGAGCTGTTTGTCTGCGATTTCGGTCACTTCCCGCAGCGGACGCGGCGAGGAAACCACGATCTGCAGAATTGGCGTCGCGTCGGGATCCATCTTCTGCACCGACGGCGTCTTGGCGGTCTCGGGCAAATCCGGAATCACCAGGTTCACCTTGTCGCGGACTTCCTGCGCGCCGACGTCGCCGTTCTTATCGAGTGAAAATTGAACCACCACCGAGGAGGTTCCCTCCACGGAAGTGGAAATCATCGAATCGATGCCGCTGATGGTATTGATGGAATCTTCGATGCGCTTGGTGATCTGCGTCTCCACTTCTTCCGCGGAGGCGCCGGGATTCGAGACCGACACCACCACTGTGGGCAGGTCTACTTTAGGAAACAGATCCAGCCCCAGCGTGAAAAACGAGAAGACACCCACCACCATCAGCGCGAGCACCAGCATGGTGGCGAAGACCGGACGACGGACGCAGATTGCGGCTAGCTTATGCATGGCCGGTTATCCCTTGCCCGCCCCGCCGGCGGCGCCGGCCTCGCCCGGTTTGGGCTGCCCCGCTTTGGACTCAGCATCGATGGCCACCGTTTCGCCGTCGTAGAGATCCTGCAGATGATCGGCGGCCACCATCGCGCCCGGCGCGAGCCCGGAGAGAATCTGGATGAGATCTCCATCCTGCGGACCGAGTTGCACCACGGCCAGACGGGCCTTGCCTTCGCGAATAAAAAATACCTGCGACGAGTTTGTGCTGGGATCGGTCAGCACAGCGCGCCGCGGCACGAATATTCCGGCGGTGCTGCCCGGAAGCAGAATCCGCGCGGTGGCGAACATGCCCGGTTTCAATGCCAGATCGCCGTTCGGAAATTCGGCTTCCACCGTAAAGGTCCGGGAGTTCGAATCCACTGCGGGATTTATCGCTGTGACTTTTCCCTCGAAGTCGCGTCCCGGATATCCGGGCACATTCGCTACCACCGGCGCCGCCATGCGCATTTTCGCCGCTTCCGATTCGGGTACCTGCAGCTCCAGCTTAATAGGTGTGATACGCAGCACCGTAGCGATTTTGGAAGTCAGGGCTACGTATTGACCGATAGCCACGGGCCGCGAGCCGACATAACCGGGAAAGGGAGCGCGAATCAGCGTATCCTCCACCGCTTTCCGGGCCATGGCGGTCTGGACGTGCGTCCCGGAGAGCGAAGCCTGCGCAGTCATCACGCCCTGATAGTTTTGCCGCGCCGAGTTGACCGCGGCTTCATACTGCTGGTGCGCCGAATTCGCCTGCGCCCGCGCCGTATCAGCCGCCGTTCGAGCCTTCTCGTAAGCGCTGCGCGAGACGTCGCCGGTCTGGATCAGGTTCTCGTAACGCTGCGCATCGGCTTCGGCCAGGGTCGCCTGGGCCACCGCCGAATCATAAGCGGCCTTGGCCGATAATACTTCTGGAACGTTGTCCGCATTGAACTGCTGGCCCTGCCCAAGGCCGATTCGCGATTGCGCCTGGCGCAGCGCAGCCTCGCCCTGCTGTTCGGAAGCCTGCGCCTGTTCCAGCCGCAACTGCGCGTCGCGGTCTTCCAGCCGGGCAATCACTTCGCCCTGCTTCACGTAATCACCGACATTCACGGGCGTTTCCACGATGCGGCCGGCAGTTTCGGGCGCCACATCGGAGGATTCCTTCGACACAAAACTGCCGGTCACTGGAACCGCGGCAGAAACTTGGCGCGTCAGCGCTTCCACCGCAGCCACTGAGGTGGTACGAGGCGGGGCCGCATCGGAGCCGCTGGCCTGGGCTGTGCTGTTTCCGCTGTTGCGGCAGCCCGCAAGCCAGGCCAGACCCGCGAGGGCGGCTAATACTATTCCCCGGCGCCTTCGGTTATTCATGTTCGTCCGTTTCCGTTCTTATGAATGGCTCGCCTCGCGTCCTGTTTCTGAATTCCACCCATGATCAACGCGATGAGTTCTTCTATGGCCTGATCGTCCGGCCCGCAGTCCTTCTTCCCCGCAAAAAGGTACTGCCCCATGGCGTATTGCACGATCGGCCCCACCGCGAACGTCACCAGCACGCCCGGGTCGCACTTGCGAAACGCTCCCTCTTTTTGCCGAAGCGCGATGTATTCCGTCAGAAACTTCCCGGTCGGCAGCGCGAAACGTTCCCGAAAAAGATGCGCCAGCAGATGACCTTCGAGCGTCGCATACAGCATCAGGCGCTGGAACGCCGGATCCTCGCGGAACGAAGCAACAATATGGGTCGCCAGATGCCGGAAGAGTCCCCGGTCGTCGCGCCGCGCGGCGAAAGCCTGCAGCTCCTGCATGCGCTGCTCGGAGCCATTGCTGCCCTTCATGTCGAGAATGGCGTGATACAGATCCTCTTTGCTGGCGAAATGCCGGAACAGGATCGCCTCGCTGACCTGTGCGGCCGCGGCGATGTCCTTGGTCTTGGTGCCGCTGAATCCGTTGCGCGCGAAGGTATCGATGGCCACTCGCAGCAGCTGGCGTCGGCGGTCTTCGCTGTGCATCTTGGGGGCGCGCGGAATGGGGGCAGGCTTCGCAGGCATGGCGGTCGGGAGATTTATTAGTAAGTGCTCACTATCTACAGTAGCATAGGAGGTGCCGGCCTTCCACGCCAGAGTCACTTCCGCGCGGTTGGAGTTACTTCAAATGTTGCCCGGATCGGGCGCATCGATATCTTGCGTGATAAAGAGGACGTCCCGGCCATCCAGATTGTGTATCGCGCACAGATTGCTGCCTGGGAGCGCATCCCGGTCGCATTGAGCACATTTCGCCATGCATACCTCCCGCAGTGCTGGTACCATTTGAACCCGCCCGGGCGGCGCCTGCTCGGGAGAACCCGGAACGTAAGCCAACAGGCCCAAAAGAACTGCCACAGCCACGATACCAAATACCAACCGTGTTTGAGCGATCAGCAGTTTGTCGGACTTGTCCGAAATGACCTGATCCTGCGCCTGATTCGCTCGATTCCAGCTTTTGATTTGATCGCGAACATGGCTCTCTCGAGCATCCTGGGTGAGCCGGTTTGGGTCCGCCAGCAGGAAATCGCATACCTGCAGGATTTTATTGGGATCGGGAGGAAGCCGCAGCTTACGCACCCACATCACCTGGCCGCTGCTGATCACGCACGCCAAGAAAAGCACCACGGCCGCCCCCAACAAAACCATACCCAAGGAACCACCTGCGTCTCTGAGGTCTGCCAGCGAGTCCCGGCGCAGAAATGCGAACGCGGCCGCCAGAAATATGCCGGCGAGACCGGCGGTCTTCTGCGCTTTATCGTCCAGCAGAGCTGAAATGCGGGCATTTTCCTTGTAGACGTCAGTCGTCACCGTCAGCGCTTGTGACAGCAACTGGATGCGCTGATCTGAAGTAGCCAAGGCGCTCGATTCTCCCCGCTCTTCCGCTGGGCCAATTCCAGGTACGATAAAGATCATTCCGTGCGCAAACCGAAGAAGTTCGACCAATTAAAGGGCGTCCGGCGACTGGCGCGCGAACGGGTTGGTCCAGTGCCCGCGCCCAAAGTCATCAAACCCAAGACCCGGCGCGCCAAACCGAAACACAAGAAGCCGGTGACGCTCGACGACGCCGAATAATCAGGAACCGCTTGCGCCGCTGAACGCCGCGCCAATCATCCGGAAAATAAGCGGCAGTATCCACGCCGGAGTGATCGCCGCGAAGGCCTTCCCCTTCGACGAGCCCGTCAGATAGGCCAGCCCGAACACCAGCACGACCAGATACCAAATCTCAAAGATCGAAAAGAAATTCAGAAACGCGTAGAGCGCTCCGTGCGCGCTGGGGAAGAAAATATCGATGCCGAAGGGAGGCGTCAATTGCTCCGGCGATTGAATCTCGTCCCCCTTGGCGCGAACCACGATGTAGCTCGCGATGTACTGTAATGCGGGAATCAGCGAGCACGCGGCCATCAGACAAAACACATCGCGAAACTTCGCCCGCACTCCCGCCATTGATCCGGTCAACGTCACCAGCCATGCCATCAGGGCGATGACGCCGATAATGGCCACGGGCGTGATCAGACCCGTGAACTGGCTGAAGGTATCGGCCATGTGCCGGGCCCGCTCGATCTGATCCGGCGGAAGACCGCGCTGCTGCATGGTCTGGTTGATCCGCGCGTCCACCAATTGCTGCGTGTAAGGCAGCATCAGGTAGCTGAAAACGACATATATGACAGCCAGCGTGAGCACCGGCCACAGCCAGAACAACTTGGCGGGCACCCGCTTGGCCGTGGCCCCGGGATCGACAAAAGCGTTCAACATGCCGACCAGGCCGCTCGCGACACTCACATTCGCTTCCGCCATGCTTCGCCTCCGTGAAACGACGTTTTCAAGCGATTATACCGTTTGCGCTACGCTGGAGTTCCGAACCGCTTGCTGCCCCTGGACGATCCCGAGCCTGATCCAAAGAAAACGCGATCCAAATTGTATATAGCGCTGGCCTGTTACGCCGCCATCGCCCTGCTGGCCGCCCGGACACTGGACGGCAACGCTCGGCTCTTCGTGTGGGTCTTCCTCGGCTATTTAGCCGTAAGGACCTACCTCCATGCCACAAGAAAACCTTAGTCCCTCAAGACCACGCCCGAAATACCGATAGAGGAAGAGGAAGCCGAATGCGCATCGTGTTTCATTTTGGAACGCGCGTACCGATTCGGCATCGGCGGCATAGCCGTTTAGTTCCATAACGAGAATCGGGATCGCCCAGTACGCGCTAGGTACTTTGCGACGGATCGTCCTATTCATTCGTTGCTCTACGCCCCATCTTATTGAGCGTTGGGAGTTACTCTCTGCGGTGCTACACAGAAACACACTACAGCTCCGCGCGTTTTTCACTTACGCCGCGTCTGGCTACAGGCTTGCACTTAAGGGAGCGCCGGCCCGATACAAGGCCCTACAGAAAACTTAGGAAAAGAGAACTCGAGAAATGAAGACCAAGTCCGCCCACGCCAGCTCAGCCGCCAAGACCGCTCGCCGCGATCGCATCGTGCTTGAACATCTTCCCCTCGTGAAGGCCATCGCCATCCGGGTGCACGAAAATCTCCCCGTGCACGTGGATCTGGACGACCTGGTTCATGCCGGCGTTCTCGGGCTGTTCGATGCAGCCAGCAAATTCAACCCGGATAAACAGGTGGCCTTCTCAAGCTACGCCAAGCATCGCATCAAAGGCGCCATCCTCGACAGTCTGCGCCAGCTGGATTGGGCCTCGCGCGATCTGCGCCGCCGGCACAAGCAGGTAGAGGCCGCCACGCGCGAGCTGGCTGCCACGCTTCAGCGCACTCCCACCGAATCGGAAGTCGCCGAAAAGCTGGGCATCGATGTGGAACGCTGGCGTCAGATGATGGTAGACCTGCGCAGCGTGGGCCTGATCTCGGCCTCTTCACGCGCCGCCGAACATGATGATCTTCCGGCTCCCGATTTTCCGAGCAAGCCCGAGACGCAGCCCGACAACATGTGCTCGCACGAGCAGATGAAATCCGTCCTGGGCGTCGCTATGAAGACCCTGCCGGAGCGCTACCAGAAAGTGGTGGTCCTCTACTACACGAACGAGATGACCATGAAGGAGATCGGCGGCATCCTGGGCATCAACGAGAGCCGCGTCTCCCAGATCCACAAGTCCGCGCTCGAAAAAATGCAGGTGGCGCTACAAGCCAACGGCATCGCCTCAGTCCACGCATTCTAAATTCAACCAACCGCTCAAGCCAGTGGGGCAGGCGCCCTCGCGGGGGAGCCTGCCCCATCTCGCTTCACTTTAATTGCTGCAGCTCGCTGCCCGGCGGCTGCGTAAGCAGGAATTTCTCCGGCGTGACGTCCGGCGAGTTGATCCGCAGGGTAGTCACGTTCAACTGGACCTCGTAGTTATCCGCGGGCCGCCGGATATCGATAAAAGACGGGAAGGCATGGCCGTCGTAATCCATCCAGCTTGAATACCTGGTCTCGCTCACGATGTTTCCCAGCGGGTCAAAGGTTTTCTGGCGATTGATCTCGAGCGTGTAGCGATCGAAATAAACGTTGCGAGCGAGCCAGTACTGGTCCTGGTTTTTCCGGACGATCAAGAGAATATAGACGGCCTTGTCATCACTGGTGTCGTCTTCGACGAGCGTCAGATCGCCGGGCGCGGGCGGGTCTATCATCAGGGCGGACAGGAACGCGGACGGCCGCATGTTAGCCAGCTTGTTATTGGAGACGCCCGGCGAATCGTTTCTTCCCACCACGAATTTCTTCTGGCGCGGAAGGTACAGGTGGAATTCGTTTCCGCGCGAGGCCATGTCGAAAATGGTGCTCTCGATCACCGGGTCTTGGCCGACCACCCGCAAGTCATCAGGCCTTTGAAGCAGGAAATACGCGCCGATGGTGGCATAGTCGGTAGCGGCCTTTTCGGCCTGGTTGATGACGGTGGGCGAGAGATCCGCTCGCATGATGAAGGATTGGATGGGATCGGAAATGTAGTGGATTCGCTGGATCAGCTCTTCCTTGCTGGCGGTCAAGAGCGGGCGATTGGCGTGAGCCGGCGGAGTGACTACCGCGCGGCGCCGAACGAAACACCCGGGCGAAGCGGCCATCGCCAGAACAAGGATCACGACGGTGCTTGGTTTCGCCGACATTAGCCGCTCCTTCTATTGTCAACTTGATTCCCCGCCCCTGCCGGGGTTAGTATTGCCGTGTCGCATGCCGGATTGGCTTAGCATTCACGAACCCGTGCTGGTAAATACCATCGGCCACGCCGCGGGAGCGGTGATTTTCGGCATGCTCCTGTATCTGTTCCTGGTGAATTGGCGGCGGTCGCGATCGGAACCGAGCGGCCTGCCGGCGCTGGCCGCGGCGCTCGCGATGCTGTGGAATATAGGCTCGCTCATCGCTCTGGCGGCTGGTCCCTCGAGCGGCCTGATCGCGGACATCATTGCCGCAGCCAGTTTCTCGGTGTTAGGCCTGCTCCCGGCCGTGCTGTTGCACATCCATCTTGAATCGCACCATCGGGCATTGTGGATCAGCGGATACCTGTTGAGCGCCATCGCCGCCGCGCTGCATATCACCGACCTATTGACGCGGGCGGCTAGATTTCATTACGCGGCCCTGCTGCTAGTAACCATCGGATTCGCATGTTTGACGGCCCTCTCGGTGTTCCTCGAAATGCGGGAGCATAACCGGCCCGCCGCATCCCGGCTGGCGGCCGCGATGGGACTTTTTCTGCTGGCCATCTCTTTCGCGCACTTCAGCTCGGAGCATCCCAGCCGTACCTGGCCGGTGGAGATCGCGCTGCACCACGCCGGACTTCCGCTCGGAATCTTCGTGCTCTTACAGGGCTATCGATTCCTGTTGCTGGATGCCTTCCTGCGGTTCGCACTGAATGCGTCGGTGGCCGCCGCGGCGATCCTGCTCTCGATCCGGGCGGTGGAATCCCGGGAGCTTGCGCGGCTGCTCCAACGTCCATTCGACGCCGGATTGCTGTTCGTATCGGCCTGCCTGCTGCTTACCGCTTTCGTCTATGTCCGGAACAGGCTGCAAGGCTGGCTGACGCGGGTAGTCTTCCTGCGGTCTAATGTCGAAGAGCCCTTGCGCGAGCTGCAGCATCCTGGACCGGCCGCGCGGAATGAGGACGAATATCTCAAGAACGCCGCGGAGATCATCGCGCGTTTCCTGCATGCGCCCCGTTTTTCGGTGAGCGAGGAATGCGGCGCTAAACCCACGTGGGCGCAAGCCATGGTGCCGTTGACGTTCTCCCGCGGCGACGCGAAATGCCTGCTGCTTGGGCCGCGCAGCGGGGGACGGCGCTACTTGAGTGAGGACCTGGCGGTACTGGCGCAGTTCCGCGCGGCTGTCATCGAACGCGTCGAGCAGCTTCGCGGCGCCCAAATGCAAAGCCTGGTATCGCAGGCTGAACTCCGGGCCTTGCAGGCTCAGATCAATCCCCACTTCTTGTTTAACTCGCTCAACACGCTGTATGGTTCCATCGACCGAAGCAACGCCGAGGCGCGACGCCTGGTGCTGAATCTGTCGGATGTCTTTCGATATTTTCTGCAATCGGATCGGCCCTTCATCGAAGTGCAGGAAGAGATGCGAATCATTCGGGCGTACCTGGAAATCGAGGAGCTTCGGCTGGGCCCGAAGCTGCGGACCGAAATCGAGATCGATTCCGCTATTCTCCACGCCAGCATCCCGGTTCTGTCCATTCAGCCATTGGTCGAGAACGCCGTGAAGCACGGAGTAGCCAGCCGGGCCGGGGATGGCTTCGTTCGCCTGACGATTCGCCAAGAATCGGATAGCATCTCGGTCAGCGTCTCGAATTCCGGCGCGTGCGACGCGCGGATGATCAACAGCGCGAATGGCGGCGTCGGGCTAACCAATGTTCGCCGGCGTCTGGCCTTGTGTTACGGGGAGGAAACGCGTGTCGAAGGGCATGTGGAGGGTAATATCACCAGCGTCGGCTTCGTGCTGCCGTTGAAGCATACGGCCCGAGAACCGGCTTTGGTATAAAGAAGACGGCGTGTCCACTCATCCAGCAATTCAGATCGCCGGTGGAACTTTCTCGCCCGCTCATGAGAAAGTGGTTGGGCGTTTTAGAGCGCCCGTGCTAAATGAATCTGAGCCCTTGGGTTCGGACATGAGCCTGAAAACCCTGATTGTGGACGACGAGCCGATTGCCCGCAAGATCCTCCGCGAAGAACTGGAGTTGATCGCGGGGGTGGAGATCATCGGAGAAGCGGACAACGGTTCCACGGCGCTCGACAAGATTGCCAGGCATCAGCCCGATCTGGTGCTTCTGGATCTTGAGATGCCGGTCCTGGGCGGATTCGACGTGGTGCGCAGCCTGAAGCAGGGTACGCACTTGCCGGTGATCGTGATCGTCACCGCCTATGACAAATTCGCGCTCCAGGCCTTCGAAGCGGGTGCGGTGGATTATCTGCTCAAACCCGTGGGCCATGAGCGTTTAGTGGAGGCAGTGGAGCGCGCCAGACGGGTGACGGGCAGGCAAGCTATAGACCGGCTGGCCCATCTCCAGGAAGTAACGGACCCGGCCGCCGGGCCGCGAACCCGGAGAATAGTCGGACGGGTGGGTGAGGAGTTCTTCTTGCTGGGCGCCGACGAGGTTTTCGCCTTCCAGGCCGAAGGAGACTTGGTGTGGATCATCACCGCCAAGCGCAAGTATGAGGCCACTCAGACGCTTAAGAGCCTGGACGAGCGGCTTCAGAATACCAGCTTTCGGCGGATTCATCGCAACGCGCTCATCAATGTGGATCACGTTCGAAAGATGAGCGCTCTCAGCAGTCAACGCTGGTTGATTACCATGGCCAATGATCAGGAGTTTGTCGCCAGCAAGCGGCAAGCCCGCAGCGTCCGCGAGCTGCTGCACTGGTAGCCATCAACCGCTCGCGGCATACGTGCTCATTCTCAGCCGATAGAATTTTTTCACCAGCGAGTGTTCGTCATCCGCGATCGCAAGCCGCTGCAGCGTCCGCTTTCCGACGCGACGGTCAATGATGGCGAGCGAACGGATGAAGGGATTCTGGGATTGAAGCGCGGATTTGATCGGCATATCCAGATAGGCGCGCATGGCATCGCCCAGTTGCTGCGGAGGGTGGATCTCGTCGCGCTGTTTCGGCGACCATTTCGTCTCCTCATTTTGCCCCGCCGCGAACCAGCCGTCCCCGTCGCGGCAAAAGCGAAAGTAGCTGAGGCCGAGAACCTTTTTTCCGTCGACGGTCACGAGCCCGCTCTTGGAGCTGTACCCGACCCGGTAATGCGTCACGTGAAAATCGACTCTTTGCCTCAACTCCTGGCAGATCATGGAGCGCACCGCCGCTCGGAGCTTTGACCATTGCATATTTAGAGATTAACAGGGTATCTTGGAGCTGCAGTGATTAGTCCGCTCATTGGGAATAGCAGTTCGTTCACGGCTTAGATTGGTCCGCCGGCGAGATTATTCTAGGACGTCGCGCCCTTAACTTGCAGAATCAAAGGATGATGAAGCTTGCTTCCGTCTGCCTCGCGACGCTCGCGGTTGCCGTTTCCACTTTTGCGCAATCGAACTCCGGAATCATCCGGGGGACGGTTCTCGATCCCTCCGGCGCCGCCATCGCCGGCGCCAAAGTGGAGATCCATAATCCGGTATCGCACTACGACCAGAGCACGAAAACCAATCCGCAGGGAAGCTTCGAGTTCGACAACATCCCGTTCAACAACTACCATATGGTGGCCAGCGCAACCGGCTTTCAAACCGCGTCCCAGGACATAGACGTTCGCTCCCCGCTGCCGCTGGAGGCGAAATTTAATCTAGCTATCGGCGCCTCGACGACCAGCGTAACCGTGGAAGCGTCCGGGGACCTGGTTGAAAGCGATCCGACCACTCACACGGACGTGGATCGAGAGCTGTTCGACAAGCTGCCGCTCGAAAGCGCATCCTCGTCTCTGAGCTCTCTGGTAACGATCGCATCGCCGGGGGTTTCCGCCGACTCCGACGGCTTGTTTCACGGCCTGGGCGATCATGCGTCGAACTCTTTCTCGATCGACGGCCAGCCCATCACGGACCAGCAAAGCAAGGTTTTCTCCAATCAGCTTCCGGTGGACGCCGTGCAGTCGATGGAAGTGATCGAGGGCGCGCCCCCGGCCGAGTATGGCGGCAAGACCAGCCTGGTGATCGTGGTAACCACGCGCTCCGGCCTGGGCGTCACCACACCGCACGGCGATGTGACGGCTTCCTATGGAACGTTCGGGAGCTCAAACGAGGGCGTCGATCTTGCTTATGGGCAAGAAAAATGGGGAAACTTCATCTCCGTGAGCGGCCTGAACACCGGCCGTTTTCTGGATGGTCCGGAGTACCAGGTTTTCCACGATCATGGCAACGAGGAAAACGCGTTCGACCGCATGGATTTCAGGTTGTCGGACCAGGACTCGATCAATATCAATCTGGGCTTCACGCGGTCCTGGTTCCAGACACCCAATTCTTACGACGCCCAGAACGCAACCGGCTGGAACGGCCTGACGGTGGACAATGGCGGCCTGGGTCCCAATGGCTTGCCGGTCGGCTCCGCGGATCAGCGCTCGCAAATCAGAACATTCAACATTGCGCCGGTCTGGACTCGTATGCTCAATCCCAACACGGTGCTTACGTTGGGCGCGCTTCGTGCGCCAGGATCAATACAATTACTATCCGAGCGACGATCCATTCGCCGATTTCACGCCCGATCTGCAATCCGCCACCGTGGGGCAGAATCGCCGGCTGACCAATGCCGGCGCCCGCGCCAGCGTGTCTTACGTCAAAGGCGTTCACAACATGAAGATCGGGCTCAATATGAGCACACTTTCATCACGGAGAAGGATAGCTTCGGTCTGGTGGATCCGACCGGCAATGCGCCTTGTCTGAACGCCGACGGCAGCCCCGACACGAATCCTCTGCTGACCAACCCGGCGAATTGCACCGGAGGCGCTGCAGCCGAATCCCAACTTTATTCCGATTCTGGCTTGTTACGATCTGACCCGAACCGCGCCGCTGCCTGCTTCGGACGGTTGCCCGAACAGCACCAGCGCCTATTACAGGTTTTACGGCCATTCGGACATCAAGGAATTTGCGCTTCTACATCCAGGACACCATCAACCTGCAGCAACTGGACCTTCAATCTCGGCGTGCGCTTCGACAAATACAACGGCGTCACCAGCGCCGCGCAAGGGGAACCGCGCCTGGGCATCGCCTACAATATCAAGCCAACCGGCACCGTAATACGAGCCTCCTATGCCCGCACCATGGAGACCCCGTTCAACGAGAATCTGGTGCTGGCGAGCCAGGGATGCACCAATCCGGTCATCGCCGCGTTCCAGACGTTGGTCCCGGGCGGGGCTTGCGTGACTACCACGCCGCTGAGCCCCGGGCATCGCAATGAATTCCATGCGGGCCTGTCGCAGGCATTCGGCAAGTACCTGGTGATTGATGGCGAATATATCTGGAAGTACACCCACAAAGCGTTCGACTTCAGCGTGCTGGGCAATACGCCGATCACCTACCCGATCGAGTGGACCAGCTCGAAAATTCCCGGATACGCGATCCGCGCTCACAATGCCGAACTTCCATGGGTTGACGGCTTTCATGGTGACGTCCAGCGTGGCGGCACGCTTTTTCGGCCCGCAGATCGCCGGCATCGGCTCCACGCCGGGGGCGATCAGCGTGTTCCGCATCGACCATGACGAACTAAACAATGCAACCGGGCACCTGCAATACCAGCCGTCCAAGAAACTCCCGTGGTTGAGCTTCAACTG
Source organism: Terriglobia bacterium (assembly GCA_963786745.1). Lineage (GTDB taxonomy): Bacteria > Acidobacteriota > Terriglobia > Bryobacterales > Bryobacteraceae > Palsa-89. Next base: position 508,793 of record CAWBAE010000004.1, read on the forward strand.
GCGTTTTGACAGCGGTCAGGTGGCCGGCCCGGTGCCGTGCGCTGGAGGCGATTGCGCCAACGGCCCGAATGGCAGTGACTCGATCGTGGATGTTTCAGGCCTGACGCCGGATCAACAATTCGAAGGCGGGCTCTACTGCGGGACAGTGCATGCGACACCCACCATGCCGATCAGCCCCACGGGCCTCTGTCCGGCGAACCTGTACGGCTCCACGCTGGTATCCATTCCCGCCGCGGGCACAGAGAACGACGACCACAACCCGCCGCGCATCGCGTCGCGTAATCTTTTCGACGCCGCCATTGGAGACGACAATCTGTTCCACACCGACAAGTACCGGTGGAGCGCCCGCTTGACGGTGGTCAACCTGACCAACAAAGAAGCGCTCTACAACTTCCTTTCCACATTTAGCGGAACCCACTATGTCTCGCCGCGGGCCATCACCGCGACAGTCGGTTTCCACTTTTAGAACGTCGAACCGGCAGCCATCGGCTCTTGCTGTTAGTACTCAGTTGCAACCCAACTGGCAAGATGCGTTCGTCCGCCCAACGGGACCTTCAGATCACAAATCGCTCCGTTGAGCCCGCTCGCAGAAAAGTTGTACCGCCTTTGGCTCCGCCGTGCTAAAAGTATCTGAGCCATTGGTCTCAAGCATGCCCTTGAGAACGCTGATCGTAGACGACGAGCCGATAGCGCGCAGGGTGCTACGCGAGGAACTCGACTCTCTCGGCGACGTAGAGATCATCGGAGAGGCAGACAATGGCGCCATCGCTCTTGAAAAAATTTCCGCAGACCATCCCGACCTGGTGCTGTTGGATCTTCAAATGCCCGTCATGGGTGGGCTGGACGTGGTCCGAAATCTCAAGGGTGGAGCGCACATGCCGATGATCGTAATTGTCACGGCTTATGACAAGTATGCCCTTCAGGCGTTCGAGGCGGGCGCGATCGATTACCTGCTAAAGCCCGTGGGTGGAGCGCGTTTGGCGGAGGCAGTCGAAAAAGCGAAGCGCCTCACTGGAACGGAAGCTGCTGAAAAACTGGCTCATCTTCAGGAAATTAACGACCAGCCCGCTGCTCCTCAGACCAGAAGATTCGTGGGAAGAATCGGCGAGGAGTACTTTCTACTCAGGGCGGACGAGATATACGCGTTCCAAGCGGAAGGGGACATCGTCTGGATCATCACGGCAAAAAAGAAGTACCTTACCACCCAGACCCTCAAGGTCCTCGAAGGGCGCCTTAAGAACACAAGCTTTCGACGAATTCATCGAAGTGCATTGGTGAATGTCGAGCACGTCCGGAAGATGAGTGCGCTGACCAGCCAAAGATGGCTGATCACACTGAGTAACGATCATGAGCTGATCGCAAGCAAAAGGCTGGCCGGGAGTATTCGCCAACTTCTGAACGGGTAAGCCGCTGCCCGGTTCGATGGTTTGGCCACTTACCGCGAGCTTTTGGCCATTCATCTTGGGCTTAGGCCCGATCACATTTTTTTGTGGACCGCTAACGCAAAATCCATACAATTGACGGGAAGGGGAGTGCGATTCATCAGATAACGGCCCTTAATGATCATCCTCAGCTCCAGTTCAGCGCTCACCCTGACCGGAATCGCTCTTGCTTGCATCTGGGTTCGCGACTTCATGTCTCTGCGAATGAGCCCGAGTTGTAAGGCGTCCAGGCGTGCTTTGGTTTATGGAGCAGCCATCTTGCTTACAGCCGTGCTCATTTGGACGGCGGCGGTAGGGATCGGCATCGAGGACTTCGCCCGGCGAATTAGCTCACCACTGATCCTCGTTTTATTGATCGCCTTTCACCTCTTGGCTAGCGGTCTATCAATTTGGGTGAGGCAAACCCAGAATTACAACTGGATGTGGGTAACGGCCCTGCTTCCCACACCAATCGTTTGGTTCTTGCTTCTGGAAGCGACCGTTTTTTCTGAGCACGGCCAAGCTGCTGGAGCACCGCATTTGGTTTTCTTCGCCGTTGCGACATTGTGGGCTTCGTCGATGATCGTTTGTGTTTTCCGGGCTCGACACATCGAGATGCCACCCGCCGATTTAGATTGCGCAGTGCTTTATGGGGGCTTGTGCCACTGGCTGGCAATATGCGCCCTTCCGCTCGCGCTTTCAGTGAGTCCCTAAGGATCGTCCCCCGAATCTGGCCCATCCGCCAAAATGCGGCTAGGCCCCAACCTCAAGATCTCCAGGTCGGGTGATAATCGTTGTCCGCTCATGGCGCAAATCAGTTCGTTGACCTAGGCGATCAGGCCTGCAATCGAATTGTTCTTGGTGCTTCAGCGTCTTAGGACTCACAATCGAAAAATATGAGAATGAGACGTCTCGCAATTTCGCTTGTTGTTTTCATGGGCTTCGCGCAATCTGTCGCGACATATGCGCAGTCCAACTCCGGAATCATCCGCGGGACGGTTCTCGATCCTTCCGGCGCCGCCATCGCCGGGGCAACCGTCGAGATCCATAATCCGGTATCCCACTACGATCAGAGCGCGAAGACCAACCCGCAGGGAAGCTTTGAGTTCGACAACATTCCGTTCAACAACTACCATATGGTCGCTACCGCCTCTGGCTTTCAGACCTCTGCGCAGGACATCGACGTTAGATCTCCGTTGCCACTAGAGCCGAAGTTTAATCTCACCATTGGTACCTCGACGACGACCGTAACCGTGGAAGCCGCCGGGGATTTGGTCGAAAGCGACCCAACCACTCACACGGACGTGGACCGGGAGTTGTTCGACAAACTACCTCTCGAAAGCGCTTCGTCGTCGCTCAGCTCCTTGGTGACGCTCGCCTCTCCAGGTGTTTCGGCCGACTCCAACGGTTTGTTTCACGGCCTGGGCGATCACGCCTCAAACTCCTTTTCCGTCGACGGACAGCCGATCACGGACCAGCAAAGCAAAGTCTTCTCTAACCAGGTCCCGATCGATGCCGTTCAATCCATTGAAGTGATTGAGGGCGCGCCGCCCGCCGAGTTCGGGGGGAAGACCAGCCTGGTGATCGTGGCAACTACTCGCTCGGGGCTGGGGAATACGACGCCGCACGGCGATGTAACGGCTTCTTATGGCACCTTCGGCACTTCCAACGAAGGCTTCGATCTCTCCTATGGACGGGAGAAATGGGGAAACTTCATCTCCGTGAATGGTCTGAACACAGGCCGCTTCCTAGACGGCCCGGAGTACCAGGTTTTTCACGATCACGGCAACGAGGAGAACTTTTTCGATCGGGTGGATTTCAAGCTTTCCGATGCGAACACGATCAATCTCAATCTTGGCTTCACACGGTCCTGGTTCCAGACTCCCAATTCCTACGACGCCCAGAACGCAACTGCCTGGAACGGCCTGGTGGTAGATAACGGTGGCCTGGGTCCTAATGGGGTACCGGTCGGCACAGAGGATCAGCGCTCAAAGATCAGAACATTCAATATCGCGCCAACCTGGACCAGTATCCTCAATCCCAAGACGGTGTTCACGTTCGGCGGCTTTGTCCGGCAGGATCAATACAACTACTATCCGAGCGCCGATCCGTTCGCAGACTTCACGCCCGATCTGCAGTCCGCCACCGAGGGGCAAAGTCGCCGGCTCACAAACGCAGGCGCCCGGGCCAGTCTGTCCTACCTGACCGGCATTCACAACATTAAGATCGGCCTTCAATATGAGCATACTTTTATCACGGAAAGGGATTCTTTCGGTCTGGTCGACCCGACCGCAAACGCCCCATGTCTCAACGCCGACGGCAGCCCCGACACGAACCCGCTGCTGACCAACCCGAACGGCTGCGCGGGAGTGCTGCAGTCGAATCCTACCTTTATTCCGATTCTTGCCTGTTATGACCTGACCCGGACCGCGCCTCTGCCTGCATCCGATGGCTGCCCGAACAGCACGAGCACCGACTACAAGTACTATGGCCACGCCGACATTCGGGAATTCGCTTTCTACGTTCAGGACACAATCAATCTCCATAACTGGACCTTCAATCTCGGGTTGCGCGTCGACCAATACGATGGCATCACCAAGGCCGCGCAAGGGGAGCCGCGCTTAGGAATCGCCTACAATATTAAGCCGACCGGTACGGTTCTACGGGTGTCCTATGCCCGCACCATGGAGACTCCGTTCAACGAGAACCTGGTGCTGGCGAGCCTGGGATGCCTTGACCCGGTGATCGTCGCCTTCCAGAGCTTTGTTGCGGGCGGCCAGTGCGTGACGACAACGCCATTAAGCCCAGGTCATCGCAATGAGTTCCACGCGGGCCTCTCGCAGGCGTTTGGCAAGTACCTGGTGATCGATGGAGAATACATCTGGAAGTACACGCACAAGGCATTCGATTTCAGCGTCCTTGGTAACACGCCGATCACCTACCCGATTGAGTGGAGCAGCTCAAAAATACCCGGATATGCCATCCGCCTCACAATGCCCAATTTCCATGGCTTGACGGCTTTCATGGTGACCTCCAGTGTGGCGGCGCGCTTCTTCGGCCCGCAGATTTCGGGCATCGGCGCGACTCCTGGCGCGGTCAGCGTATTCCGCATCGACCACGACGAACTGAACAATGCAACCGGGCACCTGCAATACCAGCCATCGAAGAAACTCCCATGGGTCAGCTTCAACTGGCGTTTCGACAGCGGCCTGGTGGCGGGTCCAGTACCGTGTGCTGGAGGCAACTGCAACAACGGCCCCAACGGGACCGACTCGATCGTCGATGTCTCCGGCCTGACGCCGGATCAGCAGTTCGAAGGGGGACTTTACTGCGGGCCCGTGCACGCGACGCCTACCATGCCGATCAGCCCCACAGGTTTCTGCCCGGCCAACCTGTACGGTTCCACGCTGGTATCCATTCCCGCTGCGGGCACCGAGAACGACGACCACAACCCACCCCGCATCGCATCGCGCAATCTTTTCGACGCCGCCATCGGAGACGACAACCTCTTCCACGCCGAAAAATACAGGTGGAGCGCCCGCTTAACGGTTATCAATCTGACCAATAAAGAAGCGCTCTACAATTTCCTTTCCACTTTCAGCGGAACCCACTATGTCTCGCCGCGGGCCATTACCGCGACGGTCGGGTTCCACTTTTAGAGCACGCTTTCCCGCTGGGTGAATCAAGCGGTGACTCAGCGAAAGGGATCAAACCGAAGCTCGTCGAACTCTTTCGGCAGCGGCAGAAGCCGGCAGCTCATCTTGCTCTGGGACGCCCAGTCCACCAGGTCGCGATATTGCCGCCAATGTTCGATGTTGCCGATCCAGATGTCGCCCTCGGCGCTCGAAATCTTGACAACATTGGTGAGATCACAGGGCCCGAGACAGCCGCAGATGCTCAGTTGAATGTTTTTCAGCAGGCCGCGGTTCCGCCACTCCTGTTTTATCCAGTCCACCGGGACCTCCGGTTTACCCCGGCTGACGTCGCCACAGCAACAACCGCAACAGATCAGGACGTGCCCGATCACCATGCGCTTCGTCTTGAGGAGGTAGTCGCGAGTTTCTGGCACCGGCGCTCCAGCCTTGGTCGTTGACTAGTATACCTACCTGGGTATACTATCATGATACTGATATGCGGCGCATCATAAAAAGGCTCTGAAGGAAGATACTCGTTGGCACACATTATTCGCGATAAGAACAAGCTCCTGAATCGGGTTCGCCGCATTAAGGGACAGGTAGACGCGGTGGAGAGGGCGCTGGAAGAAGGCGGCCGAATGCTCGGATATTCTGCACACCATCGCCGCTTGCCGGGGCGCGATAGACGGATTGATGGGCGAAGTCATCGAAGGCCATATCCGATTTCACGTGGTCGATCCGGACCACCGTCCGACTTCAGAACGCGCCAAGGCGACCCAAGAGTTGATCGACGTCATCAAGATGTACATGAAATAGGACATTCAGAATGGAGGGGACAGCCATGTCGGAGTCTCACGCGCATGAAAGCGAACATGAGCACGCAGGTGGGCGAGCACATGGAGTGGGTTGAATTGGGACGCATCGGCTTCGTCGGACTGGCGATCGTTGCAACGTGGCTTCGGCTCTGGCAGCCTCTGCCGCACTTCGATATCGCCGGCTTCGCGGCTGCTCTGATCGGCGGCTACCCCATATTTCACGAGGCCTTCGCCGATCTTCTGTCCCGGCGCATGACCATGGAGCTCTCCATGACCATTGCGCTCGTTTCCGCGCTGGCGATCCGGGAAGTGTTCACGGCGCTGGTGATTGTGTTCTTCGTGCTGATCGCCGAGGTCCTCGAGGAACTAACGGTGGGCCGCGGACGCCGCGCGATTCAGGATTTGCTGGACCTTCTGCCGCAGCAAGTGGAACTCCGGCGCTCCGGACGGCATGCAATCCGCCAGCCTGGCGAGATTTGCGCAGCGGCGATGTGGTACTGGTCCGGCCGGGCGGTCGAGTGCCGGTGGACGGCAGTCGTTGTGGGTGGCCACTCGTTCATCGATCAGGCAACCATTACCGGCGAGTCCATGCCGGTGGAGAAGATTCCAGGCGCTCGCGTCTATGCAGGCACGGTGAATCAGTCCGGAGTCCTCGAAATTCGGACGGAAACGGTGGGCCGCGACACGGCTTTTGGGAAGATCATCGAGGCGGTTGAACAGGCCGAACGTTCCCGCGCGCCGGTTCAGAAAACCGCCGACCGCCTGGCAGGCTACCTGGTCTACTTCGCCCTGGCTTGCGCCGCTTTTCACATTCATCCTCACGCACAACGCGCGCTCCACGATTTCGGTGGTGATCGTGGCCGGGGCTTGCGGCATTGCCGCCGGCACGCCACTGGCTATTCTGGGCGCCATCGGACGCGCGGCGCGGCACGGCGCGATCGTGAAGGGCGGCTTGTACATGGAAACGCTCGGCAAGGTGGATACGGTGGTTCTCGATAAGACCGGCACGCTCACGCTCGGAAATCCCGAGGTCGTATCTATCGATCCCTCGCAAGGAGTCGGGCGCGAACGATTGCTGCATGTTGCTGCGAGCGCGGAGCGGTATTCCGAACATCCTTTGGCGCGCGCCATTTTGACAGCGGCCAACGGCGCGGCTCTCGGACTGGTTGATCCGGAAGGGTTTTCATACACGCCCGGCAAGGGAATTTCCTGCCGGGTGGACGGAGAGGATACTGTCGTCGGAACCAGAGCATTTCTGCTGGAGCATGGCGTGAAAGGTCCCGCGCCAGGCGTCGGAACAGGATGCCTCCACCGAAATATCGGTCGCACAGGGCGGCGTCATTTTGGGAGCCTCAGAATCGCCGATGTTCTGAGGTCTGAAGCGGTGGAAGCTGTTCGAGCACTGCGGGAGATGTCCATCCGAACGGTTCTTCTTACTGGAGACTACGGCCTCAATCGGCCGCGCCATCGGACAGCAGCTTCAAGTGGATGAGGTGGAGGCGGAACTCCTGCCGCAGCAGAAGCTCGATCGCGTTAGAAGCCTGCGCAGCGCCGGCAAGACAGTCGCGATGGTTGGGGACGGGATCAACGATGCTCCGGCGCTGATGGAAGCCAATGTCGGAATCGCGATGGGATCCGGCACCGAGATCGCGCGCGAAAGCGCCAACGTGCTGCTGCTCGGAAACGACCTGCTGAAGGTTGTCGAGGTCATCAGGATTGCTCGCCGGTGCAACCGCATCATCATGACGAATTTCGGCGGGACCTTGGGTGTCGATGCCGTAGGAGTCGGGTTGGCGGCGTTCGGATTTCTGAATCCGGTGCTGGCGGCGCTGATCCACGTGACCTCGGAGACTGCATTTTCATTCTCAATTCCGCGCGCTTGCTCGCGCGTCCCACCGCGGCACCCCAGCCTGGAGCGGCTCAGCAGCGAATAGGGATAGCCAAACGGACGGCGGCCTAGATACCTGCATCGGCCATAATGAGATGGTCCTCGCTAGGCATGCACAAGTGTCTATTTCTCTTCGGTCTGTTTTGTGTGGCGGCCGCTCGGGCGCAGGACCCCTTCGAAATCCATATCTACGAATACGAACCGCAAACCTGGCTGCAATATAGCCTGGAAGCTCACCTGAACATCGAGCCTCAGGGCAGCAGCGTCCGTGACGGGACTTTGCTCCCGACTCTGGACCAGACCCACCTTACGCTGGAACCGACCTTCGGCCTATCGCCGAATTTTGCGCTGGGCTTCATGTTCTTGAACGCCTGGGAGCCGGGCTACGCGCCGCAGTTTGCCGGCTGGCGCTTCCTGCCACACTTCTACGCTCCCGAGACCTGGCATTTGCCGTTCCGGCTGGGCTTCGTTTCGGAATTCTCGTTTCAAAATCCGAGGTACGAAGAGAACACGCGCCGCGTGGAGCTTCGGCCGATCATGGACCGCGAGTTCTCCAAATGGCAGATCGTGTTCAACCCGGTTTTCGAACGCGCGTTGCATGGGCCGGGCACTCGGCGCGGATGGAACTTCGAGCCCGCCATACTCTTACGCTGGAAGCGCAAGACCTTCTCTCCGTCGCTCGAATACTACGGAGAAATCGAGAGTATAAACGTGATCCCGCGCTTTCAGCCGGAGGTGCACCAGCTATTCGTAGGCGGCGACTGGGACGCGCGCCCGGGATTCAGCATCAACGTCGGCGGGGGCTTTGATCTGGGAGACCGGGGGCCCGGCTTCGTATTAAAAAGCCGTTTCCAATGGGATTGGGATTTGCGCAAGAATCATTGAACGCCGGCACCGCCCGTCCTGCGCTATCCTGTGCCAAGCGAACCATGAATTCTCGGAGATTCTTGCGAATTGCATTCGCGGCCAGCGCTGTATTCGCCGTACCGGCCATCGGACAGCTACCTAATTCTTCGGACCTGGATCTGTCCCACAGCGAGATGCGGCCGTTGGTCGAAAGATTCGCCGCCGATCGCGCCATTTTAAATCGCACCTACAATCTCGATTTATCCGCCGCCACCCAGGAGCGGCGTCGGCGATTCTACACGGACTGGAATGCGGTGCTCGCGCAAGTCAATTTCGATCCGATGAGCCAGGACGGCAAGATCGACTACATCCTGTTCCAAAATCTGCTGCGCCACGAACTCCGCAAGCTGGATCTGGACGCCAAAGCCCGGGCGCAGGCCGCCTCCTACGTGCCGTTTGCACAGACCATCCTCAACCTCGAGGAAACGCGGCGGAAAATGGAGCCGGTCAACTCCGAGCGCGACGCCGAGATATTGACTGGTTTGCCGCGCCAGATGGATGACGTGCGCCGAACTATCGACGCTCAATTGGCCGGCAATAGCGATCCGGAGGCGGTTCGCAACCGGAAAGTGATCGCGAATCGCGCGGCCGAGGAGGCCAGCAGGCTTCGCGAGACTCTGCGGGCCTGGTTCCGGTTTTACGACGGCTACGATCCGATATTCAGCTGGTGGAATGAGGAGGCCTACCACAAGGCGGACTTGGCGCTCGAGAACTACATCAAGTATCTGCGCGAAAAGATTGCGGGATTACCCGCTGCCCCACAAGACAATGCTGGCGCCGGCTCGGACGCTAGGCGCGAAGAGGGCCGGGTTCCCGCGGGCGCGCGGGCCGGCGAAACCGCCGACATCGTCGGCAATCCGATAGGCCGCGACGGCCTGATGAACGAGCTCGCTTACGAGATGATCCCCTACACGCCCGAAGAGCTGATTGCGATCGCCGAAAAAGAATTCGCGTGGTGCGAAACGGAAATGAAGAAAGCCTCGCGTGAGATGGGCTTCGGCGACGATTGGAAGCGCGCGCTCGAAAAAGTGAAGGGTATGCACGTGGAGCCCGGCCAGCAGCCGCAAATGGTTCGCGATCTGGAACGCGAGGCCGAAAAATTCATGGACGATCACGACCTGATCACCATTCCACCCTTGGCGCGCGAAACCTGGCGAATGCAGATGATGTCGCCGGAGCGCCAGTTGATCGCGCCGTTTTTCCTGGGCGGCGAAGTGATGATCGTGTCCTATCCGACCAACACCATGACGTATGAACAAAAGATGATGAGCATGCGCGGCAACAACATCCCGATGTCGCGCGCCACGGTATTTCATGAGTTGATTCCCGGCCATCATCTGCAGCTCTTCATGGCGGACCGGTATCGCAAATATCGTTCCGCGTTCGGCGGAACACCATTCATCACGGAGGGCTGGGCGCTGTACTGGGAACTGCTGCTGTGGGACATGAAGTTTCAGAAAACGCCGGAAGATCGCGTGGGAGCCTTGGAATGGCGCATGCACCGCTGCGCTCGAATCATCTTTTCGCTGAGCTTCCATCTCGGCAAGATGACGCCGGACGAGTGCATCCGCCTGCTGATCGACCGGGTCGGGTTTGAGCCGGAGAATGCGGCGGGCGAGGTCCGGCGGTCATTCACCGGGGAATATGGTCCGTTGTATCAAGCCGCGTACCTGCTGGGCGGGATGCAGCTTTACGCACTGCACAAAGAGCTGGTCGACTCGGGCAAGATGACCAATCGCGAATTCCACGATGCGGTGTTGAAGCAGAACCGGATTCCGGTGGAGATGATCAAAGCCAGCCTCACTAACCAGCCTTTGTCGAAGGATTACACCACAAACTGGAAGTTTTACGGTTCGGTGCAGTAGGCCGCTATTAAGAAGTGGAAGAGCTTTTCATGCACCAGCTCGAAGTCGCGCACCGGCTTTAGGTCTTCGGATCTAAACTCCTTTCAACGAGTGCCGCCGCCCGGCTGGACGGTCACTTTCACATGGGCATTCGTCCAGCAGCACTGAAACCCGCGCCCGCCGTCCCCGGAAATATCGTTGGCCACCACGCTCAGAACGTAATCTCCCGGCTCGCTGAACGTGGCGATCGTTTCCGCCTTTCCGCTGAACACCGCCGGAGACGGGGCCGCCCAGTCGGACTCTTCCACCTTCGGCTTGGCCTCGGTGAACGTTACGTCTCCCGGTCCCCGGAATTTGCTCCATTTCACTGTCACAGGAGTGCCGGTTGTTCGCGACTGAAGCACGCCGGGAGGCACCTTGGCATCGTCGGCCACGAAAACGGTGATCGGCATCCGATTCCCTCCCGAGAGCGCACGTTCAACCAGCATCGGCCGCGGCCCTTGTACCGTGGGGGCGCCCAGCCCAAAGCTGATAAACGGAGGCGTGTTATTGGTCGCGTCGACTAGAGGAGAGATGATCCACAGGGGATCCAGGCTGAACGGGACCACCGTTGGTTTGCCGTTCGCCACGATCGTCCAACTCATTTTATTCGCCCCGAAGTCCTTGGGCACGGTCACCGTGAAGAGCCCCCACTGCCGCCCGGGCAGGAAATGCGTCGGTTGGCCCTGATCCGGCCCACCCGGATCGACGTGGTTATAAGGGCCGATCGGAATGTCCAGCTCCTGCTTCAGGTTCCGGTTGTAGTATCCGACCAGAATACTGAAGGTCCCGTCGGGATTCTGGAACCAGCCTTCGAAAGCAGCGGTGATGCTTTGACCCGAGGAATGCGGAGGCTCGAGAGGAAGCTCTGCCGCCCAGACGGCCAGGCTCGCCAGCAGTAATGTTTCCAAACCCAGTCGATATGCGCCTCTCATGCGTTAATTCCCCTATTGCCCCGTTCGGCGATCCGAAACCGAGCGCTGCGGCTTGTGTTTGGCCGCCCACTCGTTGTAATCCTCTTCCGAGATGTAGGTCACGTTCACCCAGGCGTGGGCCATTTCATCTACCGTTCGATCGCCCCAGCCGACCCATTGATTGGGGTCGGGATTACCGGGGTTCGACGCGGTGTTGTCGTGCCAGGCTGTCACGTGAATCATGGTGCCTTTGGGCAGCACCGGCGCGTCCTCGTCGGAATAGATGTAATTGGTCATCCAATTAAAGTCGAAGTTGGCAACGTGGCTGATGAGCGTGGTCGTGCCGTCCGGAAGAATCGCTTCGAGCGACATGGCTTTCCCGCGCAGATGCATGTGCGGCTGGAAATTCTCCAGGCGCGCGGCTTGCTTCAGGACGCGGAAGCCCTGGCTCACAGTGATGGAGTTGGGAGGAATGTCCAGCGGAGAACCGCTGCTGGCGGTGGCTTGAAACCCGGTCAGATAGGTACGGTACTTCGGCTCTTGCCCTTTCGGATAGAGCCACACACCGAGTTCGACATGATCGGTGATCTCTTCGTCGGCGGAATGATAGTGGATGTCCCACCAGATGTGGGAGCCGGGCAGCAGCAGTTTGCCAGTGTTCTGGCGATAGACGTCGAAGTTCTTACCCACCGCCCATTCCATCAGGATTCCGCCCTGTCCGTCGGTGGCGTCGTCGCCCGCGTTCAGGCGCACAGCATCCGGATCGTTTTGCACCAGGTGGGCCAGGGCGTGGTGCGTGATCTTACGGCCGATCGCGGTTCCGGGCCGCATCTCGACGGCGCGCACCCAACGAGGCTCGGTAACCGGGACATCCGCCAGCGGTTTCCACCATTGATCCTGGCCGCGCGCGGGCATGGTGTAGGGTTCCGACTTGAGCACGAAGTCCGGCGATCCGAAGTCCTTGGACAGCAGCCAGCCGTCGTCGCTGGGCCATTGCTTCGGAGGCGGCATGTCCTTTGGATTTCCAAGCGGCGCCCCGGAGTCCACCCAGCGGACGATGGTGTTGATCTCGTCGTCCGAAAGCGACCGGTCGTTAGAGAAGTGTTGGACTCCGACCGTCTTATCGATGGACCAGGGCGGCATCTGGCGGCGCAGCACGCGCTGGCGGATGGATTTCGCCCACGGACGCGTTTGGTCATAAGTCTCGAGCGACATCGGCGCCACCGTACCCTTGCGATGACACTCATTGCACTTCTCTTGGAATATCGGGGCAATGTCCTTGGCGAACGTCACCGGCGATGTGGGGGCCGTGCCGGCCATCGCCACCGTGCTCAACAGCAAACTCGCGACATAAACGCGCGTCATATCTTTCCTCCCGGGGCCATCACTTGAGATGAGCGTGCCGCTTAATGTGGCAACTCTAGTACCGGTCGCTAACTTCTTAAGTCTGAGAGCCTTGCAAGTACGGCTTGAGTGATCCGAACCACCCAATTGAGTGCCATTGCGCACCCTCGCCTTAAAATACATATCGTGATACGATATAAATATGGAAGCAGAGAGCGATCTTTCTCTCGATCAATACCGCGATCTGGCCGAGTTCCGATGGCAGATCCGCCGCTTTCTCCATTTCAGCGAGACGACGGCCAAAGAGCATGGCATCGAAGCGCAGCAACATCAACTGCTGCTAGCGGTCCACGGTCTTCCGGACGGCGTCAGGCCGACCATTCAGGAGATTGCCGCCAGGCTATTTATCCAGCATCACAGCGCGGTGGAACTGATCAGCCGGCTGGAGAGCCGCGGCGCCATAGCGAGGCATCCGGGGACGCGCGATAAGCGCGAGGTATTAATTCAATTGACGCCGGCCGGACGGACGATCTTGCGCAAGCTGGCTCTGGCGCATCGGACGGAGCTGGAACGTTCGGGCCCCGAACTCGCCCGCGCTTTGAATTCCACGCTGCGGCATTCCCGCGCGAAGGGGGTATCGTGAGCAAGCATCCCAAAGACAATTCGGAAAGGCTGGGCGATTTTACCGCGACGGCGCGGGTGATCCCGCTTTCGATTCTGGCCATAGGCATCGGCATCCTGAGCACCTTCGTGGCTTGGGCATTGCTGCGCCTCATCGGTTTTTTCACCAACGTTTTCTACTATGGGCAGCTGAGCACCAGCATGGTATCTCCGGCCGGCAACCATCTCGGATGGTACGCGGCGCTAATCCCGGTCGCCGGCGGGCTGGTGATCGGATTTATGGCGCGCTACGGCTCCGAGCGTATTCGCGGCCACGGCATTCCGGAGGCCCTGGAATCCATCCTGATCAACGGCAGCAAAGTACAACCCCGGCTTGCAGTGCTGAAGCCCATATCGGCGGCGATTTCGATCGGTTCCGGCGGTCCGTTCGGGGCCGAAGGCCCAATCATCATGACCGGCGGCGCGCTCGGATCCGTCATCTCTCAGCTCTTTCACCTGACTGCCGCTGAACGAAAGACGCTATTGGTGGCTGGCGCAGCCGCGGGCATGTCCGCGACATTCGCAACGCCCATCGCGGCGGTGCTGCTGGCGGTGGAGCTGTTGCTGTTCGAATGGAAGCCGAGGAGCGCGATCCCCGTGGCCCTGGCAAGCGCGGCCGCAGGCGCTGCGCGGCGATACATTCTGGGTTTAGGCCCGCTATTTCCGGTGCCTCAACACTCGATTTTCATCGGGCCGCCGGGATTGGCCGGATGCGCTCTGGTGGGCCTGCTGGCGGGATGCTTCTCGGCGCTCCTCACGCTGGGCGTGTACGCCGCGGAAGACTCGTTCATGAAACTTCCCATTCACTGGAAGTGGTGGCCGGCGCTGGGCGGCATCGCGGTCGGCTTGGGCGGGCTCATCTTTCCACAAGCGCTGGGCGTCGGCTACGATACCATCCGATCCCTGCTCCAGGGCGATGTGCCGCGCACGGTGATCGCCGGCGTCCTGTTGGTCAAATCCATAATCTGGATCATCTCGCTCGGATCGGGAACGTCCGGCGGCGTGCTGGCGCCCCTGTTAATGATGGGAGCGGCGCTCGGTGGCGTGGAGGCGATCTTCCTGCCGAACGAGGGCGCGGGCTTTTGGCCGCTGGTCAGCATGGGTGCCATTCTGGGAGGCACCATGAGGGCGCCATTCACCGCCATTCTTTTTGCGCTGGAACTTACCCACGACATCAACGTGCTGCTGCCGTTGCTGGTGGCGGCGATGCTGGCGTATTTAACCACCGTACTATTGCTGAAGCGCTCCATCCTCACGGAGAAAGTGGCGCGCCGGGGATTTCATCTGACGCGCGAATACGCCACCGATCCGCTCGAGATCCTGTTCGTGCGGGAAGTGATGCGGACCCGGTTGGCGGCTATTCCGGCTGATGCCACGGTTGGCGATTTGCGCCATATGCTGGTTCGCGAACCCGCGCAGCCCGGCCAGCATCTCTATCCAGTAGTAGACGACGAAGGGCGCATCCAAGGTGTAATCACTCGCAAACGATTGCGCGAACTCATGGAAACGAGCGCACCGGCAACCACGCTCGGCGACGTGCCGGCGGACCCGGTGGTGGCTTATCCCGACGAGCCGCTTCGGGCCGTGGTGTTTCGCATGGCCGAGACCGGCCTGACGCGCTTCCCGGTGGTCGACCGCGATACGGGACGGCTGGCAGGAATGATCTCGCTGCGCGACCTGTTGTCGGCACGCGTCCGAAACCTCAACGAAGAAGGCCATCGCGAACGGGTGCTGGAATTACGCCTTCCGTTCGGGAAACCGGTTGGCGGAGGCTCCGGCGTTCGATGAGAATGGCGCCAGAGCCCGGATAGCTCTGGCGTCAAGCGCTGGCGGCGGCGACGCTAGTGACTACCAACGTCAGCACGGTGTCGTTCTTGCGGCTATTCAAAGCGTCTTCGGTGGCGATGGTGGTGACGATTCCGGCGGTCGAATCCAGGATCACGCTGGAGTTCTGAAACGGGCCATTGGGTCCGTTGGAGCTGTGCTGGAATAGCAGGGTGAACTGTGTGGCCTGCCGCGTTGCGCCGGATAAGGTGGTGGCGCCGTCCGTCTGCTTCATTTGCGTTCCTTCTCCGGTCCCCGAGAAGGTAGCGATGGTCTTTCCATTTTGAGAAACGGTAACACGCTGATGCGAAGAGCCGTTGGCGACGCAACTGAGCTGGTAGTTCGAATCCGGGGAGATTCGTGCGTTGATGGGATTGGGATGTGCCATGAGATACTCCTGCTGGGGCAAGGTTAGTTCGTGGATTCCCTGACGAAGACTGACGGGCGTGGAGGCTCCACGCGGGCAGGGACCTCAGTATAGGTCCAACATCCGCGAATTGCAATGCAAAAAAGCCGAAATCGTGCGACTTATTTCGCCGGCTTTTCTTCGCCGCGAGAAGCCGAAAGCATGGTCTCCACGATTTCAAAATTCCCTTCGTGGCACGCGAACTCGAAAATCTTTTCTTCGGTATGTTTTAGCCGAAGCACGGCCGTCCAGGGCTTGGTCCAGGTAGTCGGGTCGTCCACCGTCATCTCGTAGCGAATCTCGTCCGGGGCAATGCGCGTGAAACGCTCCACCAGATGCAGGTTCTCGGCCGATCCCATGAAGCTCGCTCTCGAGGAAAAGTTCGTTGTATCCACAACCAAAGTCTTGCCTTCCCAGCGGCCGATGGAGTCTCCGTTCCATGTGCGGATGTTATCTGGAAGATGCGGACGCCCATCCACTGGAATAATGCGAGCGTCGTGAATCGCTTCCAGGAACACGACCACGTAGCCCGGCGTTTGCACAATCTGGTAGTAACTTGTGAATGGACCCGGACGAGGCATCGGCACGCCCCAGGTGATGCATCGTTGGATATTGGTGAGATCGGCCGGCCTGGCGGGAGAGTTCTGCGTGTTCACCGCCGCCGCTTCCGCCTTGAGCCTGCGCTGGCCCTCCGCGGTGTAGGCGGGAAGCTTTCCATCCGGAGGGTCGACGATCAGGGACGTCCGGTTGTCGAACTCCCTTTCAAACACGTTGTCGGAATTGCCGGTGGAGGACGGGCGTTTGTATAGGTCGAGATTTGCCAGCGCGGCGAGAAAAACATCGTCTCCGGCCGGGAAGTCGTTCTTCGAGTCAGTAAAGATGCGCGTAAACCGCCTCTGCAGCTCAGCCACTTCCGCATCGGTCAGCGAGTCGCGGCCTTCCAATTCCTTGGGCCGCTGTAATGGAGTGGCGCTTTTGTTGACCCAGTTTCCCTGGAGGTCCGGATGCCCATCGGGCGTTAGCGGCGGAGCCCAGGGCTGCTGTGCTTGGGCCGTGAACGCGAATGCGATTGCTGCCAATAACACCAGAAATCGGATTACCATGGAGACTCCCGTCGCTATCGGGAACCAATGTACTACAAACCGCGCAGTGTTAACGATCGCTCGATGAAGCAGCAATATTCTAGGTCTAAGAGAAAAGGTTCGCAACCAAATGACGCCCGAAACTCTGCCATTGCTGATCAGAGGCGAGCAGCCGCATGACCGGGAACAGATTCGGAGAGTGAACCAAGCAGCGTTCGGGCGTTCCGATGAGGCGGACCTGATCGATGGGTTGCGGGCCGAGGGCGCCATCCTGCTGTCGCTGGTCGCGGAAGTTGGCGGCCAAATCGCCGGCCACATCCTGTTCAACCGGATGACCGTGGAAACTGAACGAGGACCCGTGGCGGCAGTTTCGCTCGCTCCGATGGCCGTGCTGCCGGATTATCAGGGCCGTCAGATCGGCAGCGAACTGGTCCGTCAAGGTCTGGCTGCACTCCGCGCCCAAGGCGAGCGCATTGTGATCGTGCTGGGACACCCGGAATACTATCCCCGGTTTGGCTTCTCCACTGACAAGGCCCGCCACCTGGCTTCCCCTTTCCCTCCCGACGCGTTCATGGCGCTGGAACTCTCGAACGGCGCGCTGGAGGGAATTCGGGGCACCGTCCGCTACCCTTCTTCGTTCGGGCTGTGACCTCACCAACAGCGTGTTATATTCGGAGCGCCGGACCGAGAGCCCGTTGCAAGCAACCGCAAAACCCAACACCTTGATGAACATTAGCCTGGCAGGCCTGCGAATAGTCCTTCCGCTGCACGCTCTGGGTGTGCTCGCGCAAGCCGTGTTCGCCGGACAGTTTCTTTCGGGCGTCGAAAGTCCCGTTGTTTTTCATGCTTGGACGGCCTGGGCAATCCTGGTTCTGGCGCTCGCGCAAGTGGCGCTTTCGGTGGCCGCATCCTTCAGCGGTGGACCGGTGTGGTTCATGCTGGCGAGCGTATTCGTTCTGGTGGCGGAGGCGCTGCAAACCGGCACCGGCTATGGCCGCTTCCTGGGCGTGCATATTCCGCTGGGCGTCGTTCTGTTTGGAGTGGTTCTCTGGCAAACGATTTTCATCTTCCGGAAGCCCGCGCCACCGACGGGAATCACAGCATGAACTGGAGCCGGCGAGAGTTCCTGAGGTCCGCCGCCGGCGCGGGCTTGCTGCTTCCGGCCGGCTGCGTACATGGAAGACCGCAAGCCAGGGTGCTTCCCAGCCGCGCCCCGCTTCCCAAGCCGTTCGTAACTCCATTGCCGATTATCCCGGTGCTGAAACCGTCCCGGACAGACGCGTCCACCGACTACTACGACGTCGCCCAGCGTGCCGGAATCGCGCGTATTCTGCCTGGGTTGAACACCGAAGTATGGGGATACGACGGAATTTTCCCAGGCCCCACCATCGCGGCTCAATGCGGACGCCGGGTATCTTTACACCTTCGCAATGAGCTGCCGGTGCCGGTTGTGAATCACTTGCACGGCGGCCGCACCCCGTCCGAAAGCGACGGATATCCCACGGATTTAGTGCTCCCGGCCGGTTTCCGCAGGCATCACCTGCACGATGCAGCGGCGAATGTTCGGGAAGGCGAGCGCGACTACATCTATCCCAACAACCAGAGAGCGGCCACGCTGTGGTACCACGACCATCGCATGGATTTCACCGCGCCGCAGGTCTGGCGAGGCCTGGCCGGCTTCTACATTCTTCGTGACGACGAGGAACAACGGCTTCCCCTGCCCAGCGGCGACAAGGAAATCCCCCTGCTGATTTGCGACCGGTCCTTCAATCAGGACGGCTCCTTCCAATACCCTGGGATCGATCCAACCTTAATGGAACAGCCCGGGGTGACGGCCGATTATATGGGCGGCGTCCTCGGGGACGTGATCCTGGTGAACGGCGCACCCTGGCCCGTGTTCGAAGTCGCGGACACGAAGTATCGTTTTCGGATTCTCAATGCATCGAACGCGCGCCGTTACGAGCTCGCACTCGACCCTGTGCCGCGCGGAGGGCTGCCGTTTGTCCAGATAGGCAGCGACGGCGGATTGCTGGCGGAACCAGTCGCGCATCCCACCCTGCGCATCGCTCCGTCCGAGCGATTTGACCTGATGGTGGATTTCTCTAAATATAAGGTGGGAACCAAGGTAACGCTGACGAATTCAGCGGGGGACGGGCTCGCCGCAAGCGTCCTGCGCTTCGATGTAACCCGGCACGAGCGCGACGACAGCGCGATCCCGCCGCGCCTATCGAGCATCGCGTTCGAAAGGCCCTCCGACGCAGTGGCGACCCGGATCTTTGATTTCAGCTACAAAGGCATGCCCTACGGCTGGACTATCAACGGCAAACCTTTTGATCCCGGCCGCATGGATGCCCGTCCGAAGCTGGACAGCACCGAGATCTGGCTTCTCAAAACCGATTTCAGCCATCCGCTGCATCTGCATCTAGTGCATTTCCAGGTGCTTTCTCATAGCGGGCGTCCGGGCCCTTACGACGCGGGCTGGAAAGATACCATCGACCTCGGTCCGGGCCAGACCGCCAATATCCTCATGAAGTTTTCAGGCTATCGCGGCCGCTACGTTTTCCACTGCCACAACCTGGAACACGAAGACATGAGCATGATGGGCAATTTTGAAGTGATCTGAAATTGGTGCTGAAATAGTGATCCCGCCACGTGACTCTAACTAATTCTGATCGTCTGTCGATTAGATAGGTGGTGAGAGTTACATAAGAAGCTAAAGCTCCGAGCCAGGTTGCTCGGGCCTCTCTGTTGAGGACAAAATGCGCAAGGTACGTGGCTGGTTTTGTTGTCTTGGCCTGGTGACGTTGGGATCGGCCCATGAACTAACCACTCGGGCCACACTGGCTAGTTACACCATCATCCTGATGCCGGACCATCCCTATTCTTCCGCCGCTGTCGAGGCAATGCAGCGCGAGGCTTCCGACATCCTGAAGCGCTCAGGCGTCGCAATCCGGTTACTGGCCGGTTACAAGGGAGAAGATCTCGACGGTTCGATCGTGGTCGTAAACCTCCGCGGCCGATGTGATATGGACGCAGGGCTGCCGGTTTCGTCCAGCGGACCGCTGGGCTGGACCCACTCGGAGAATGGAATGGTGCTCCCGTTTGCCGAACTGGCGTGTGACCCGATCCGCGCCGCCGTCCAATCCGCGCTGCCGGATCTGGACGCTCCGCGCGGCAACAACTTGCTGGGCCGGGCCATGGGCCGCGTCCTGGCGCACGAGCTTTATCACATCGCCGGTGAAACCGCCAAACATGGACGCGACGGCGTTGCGCAAGAAGCCCTATCGCCGAGGGATTTAACGGTGAATAATCTCGAGCTCGATCCTGAAGACGCCGAAACCATCCGCAGCCGCCAGGCGGAATCGAGTCCTGCCGGCACACGTTAGGCTCAGTTCTGCGCGACGCCCGAAGCCGGGCCGAGATACTTCTCGAACCACTCCGTCTCCCGCTTCATCTTGTCCAGAATATGAAGCGGTTCCGTGAACCCGTGATTTTCTCTCGGATAGACCACCATTTCCACCGGAACATTGTTCTTCTTGAGGCCCATGTAAAGCTCCTGCCCCTGGCTGACGGGAACGCGGGTATCGGCGGCGCCATGCAGGATCAGCGTGGGCGTCCTGGCTTGCTTTATAAAGGTCATCGCGGACGCCCGCCGGTACGCTTCCGGATCGTTCCACGGCTTATCTCCGAAATATCCGTCCAGCACGCGCTGCAGGTCGTTGGTGGAGTACATCGAAAACATATCGGTCAGCCCGGCGCCCACTGCTACCGCTTTGAAGCGATTGGTCTGTGTGAGCGTCCACGCCGTCATATACCCGCCATAGCTCCAGCCGCTCTGGCCCAGCCGATTGGGATCTGCAATGCCGCGCTTCACTAACGCATCCAGGCCGGACTGAATATCCTGATAATCCATGCCGCCCCAATCCTCGAGATTGGACAATTGGAATTTTTCGCCATAGCCGGAGCTTCCTCGAATGTTGGGCATGAATACGGCCCAGCCTTTCCCGGCCCATACTTCGGAATAACTGTTCCCGCTATGCGGAAAAGCCTGCGTCCATACGCCGGATGGCCCGCCGTGAATCGAGGCGATCAAGGGAACCCGCTGACCGGCTTTGTGGCCTACCGGATAAACCAGAATGCCTTCGATCTCGACGCCATCCTTGGCGCGCCAGCGGACCAGCTCGCTCCGGCCAAGTTCGAGATCGCGAACCTGCGGATTGTGATCGGTGACGCGCTGAGCGTCGATCTGCGGAAAGGATGACACGTACAGATCCGGAGCGTGATCGAGATCGCTGCGCGTGAACGCCACGCGATCGCCGGCGTTCGACAAGCTGAAACTTCCGATCACGGCTTCGTCGCGAGTGATCGGCTGCGGCGCGCCGCCGCCGGTGGCTACGCGATAAATCTGGGACGTGGTGTGATGGCTGGCGTGAAAGTAAATGGCTGAGCCATCGCGCGACCACTGTATCTGCTCGGCCGGCGAATCCGGGTCCGCGATCAATTCCCGGGGCGCGCCGCCCTCCGCGGAAATCACCTTGAGATGCGGAACCCCGAGCGGGGCGCGGCGAGCGTCGCCGCTGTTGAACGCGATCCACTTTCCATCCGGCGACCAGCGCGGATCCTGATCGGGACCTGCGTTCTCGAAAAGCTTGCGCGGAGCGGCGGAGCCATCGGCGCGGGCAATATAAATGTCGGACAGCGAGCCGTCGTCGGCCTTGGGTGTGGGCCGCGAAACATACGCCAGGCGCGTCGCGTCGGGCGACCATTGCGGATCCGCCAGCACGGCGTCGGACTTCACGATCTCGTGCTTTTCCTTTGAATCGAGGTCGATGACCCAAAGATGTGAGAACCGATAATCGCGGTCGATCTGCCGCGCGTCGTCTTTGTCCTTCTGCTTTTTTTCCTCGGCATCAGTGAGCGGGACCTGCGCGACATAGGCGATGCGCTTGGAATCCGGCGCCCACGCCAGCGCGGTTACGCCGCCCGTGCCATCGGTGAGCGCTTCGGCTTCGCCGCCAAACAGCGGCATCCGATACAACTGGGCCTTCGGCCGTTCGCCGGGGGCAGCCGTAGAACTACCTCCGCGCGCTCCTAGAAACGCGATCCATTGGCCGTCCGGCGACCATTCGGGAGCGCGGTCCTCGTGCCCGCTGGTAAGCTTGCGCGGCTTAGCAAGCCAGGGAAGCGCCGTGCCCGTCGGAGCGATCCAGATCTCCGTCCGGCCCTGATCGTCCTTGATGTCCGGGTACGCTACTTCGTAAAGCACCAGCTTTCCGTCGGGAGAAATCCGGGCGTTGTTCACGCTCTTGACGGCCACGACGTCGTCGATTGTCATGGGACGCTTGGTCTGGGCTGCGGCAACGGCCAGCGAGAGAAGCACGATCGCGATGGTTCTCACTTGTCCTCCAGTGGTCTTCTTAGGCTACTAGATCCCGATGGTTCGAAGCTCGTGAGAACTTGCGGCATGGTCTAATAATGGCTAATGGAGGATCGGGAACTAAAGCCATTCAGGAACTTCCGCTGGATCGTGGCCGATCCAGAACTCCTGGGCGGTAAGCTGGCGATTCGCGGAACCCGATTCTCTGTCTCTTTCATTTTGTCGTGCATGGCAGAAGGAATGAGCGTGGACGAAATCGAGGAAACCTACGGTCGATTTCCTCGCGACGCGATTCGTGAGGTGATGCGAGCCGCGTCGGAGATCTTGGACGCGCCGAATGTGGCTGCTTGACGTTAATGTTCCGAAGAAGATCAGCGGGCTTCTCGGCGAGTTTGGAATTGAGACCCACAGCGCCGACGATCAGGGGTGGGGAGCACTAACCAACGGTAAGTTGGTAGACGCGGCTCAACAAGCGGGTTTCACGTGCATCCTAACGCGCGACCGTCTTTTTGGCGACTCCGCCGCCCAAGCGCTGAAGCGATTTCCGGCATTCTGCGTGGTGTTGATAGCTATTCCGCAGCTTCGCGGTGCCGAATTCCTAAAGCAGTTTCGAAACGCGTGGATCCGGAGCCCAATCCAACCCGTGGGCGGACAATTATTGCGCTGGCCGGATGACCGACCGTAGTCCTGACTCCCGTTAGTCCGTCGACGGATCGCGATCCCGCGTCCGATACGCTTGGCTGTCAACTCCGAAGTGCGTTTCCGGCCGTATCCGAAATAGATGAACAATCCGATCACCAGCCATACGAAGAAGCGAATCCAAGCCTAGAGAGCTACTTTGTCGGAGTCAAGAAGTCTACGCGGGTTAGTGGAAGTAGCTGCCTATCGGGTTCTGGGATTTTCTCATAATATTCTACCCACAGGTCGAAGAGCCGATCGAGGTCGAGAAGCGTGACGGGACGCTTTTCCTGCCCTCGGGCCAATTTCTCAGCGTCGCGAGTGAATCCAGCGATTGATACGAATAGCCCCATGTCGTTATCGCCAAGTACCGAAAGAAATGCTTGGAGTTCTTGGCTCGTCGATCTATCTGTTTGACGTTTTACTTGGACCTTGATGCGGGGCCCGACGATCCCTAAGGGATCGGAATGCGCGATGATGTCGATACCGCCGTCCGCGCCAGGAGGTGCGACCCATCCGATGTGATAACTCATGCCACAGAGAAGCCCAGCAACAACTCTTTGGAAGTCGTACGGATTCATCTTGCCGACACGGTCTTTAATTGCTTCCCAAGCGTCGTCTTGCGCCTCCTCTAACGTTATTGCGGTCTCCGTTGAGACGTCCTCGCTCTCGCGCAGCCCTTCCCTTGTTGCTGCTGCGGTTCTTGATCCAACTTCTGCTGGCTCGCCCGTCCAACTGCGATATATCCTAAGCGCTTCCCTCATGAATTCTTCGGGCTCGCGGAACTGTTCGTAGGCCTTACGTCCATCATCGGTAAGGGTCCATTGGGCCTTTTCTTTTACGAGCCAGCCAGCTTTCACAGCGGCGATCGTGGCAAAACGCGCTGTCTTCTCATACCGACGCACGTCCGGCCGGAGCGGGTAAGGCGCCGCCTCATAGTCGGTCGGTGGTACTGTCTCCCGCCGCTCACCGATGACAGTCCGCGCCGGAAGGCCGTCAGGATGTGGCAGCAGGATTTTAAAGACACCGCGTACTAGTTCCCCGTTTCGCCGATTGGTCGCCATCGCTGCACTCCTACACAGACGTCTGCACTAAAGGCTACCAGACCCAGATAAAGCTCTTCGCTAAATCAGTCCGTCATCAACTCCGCGGTGCGTTTCCGGCCGTAGCCGAAATAAATGAACAATCCGATCACCAGCCATACGAAGAAGCGAATCCAGGTCTCAAGCGGCAGGCTTAGCATCAGGACCAGGCAGCAAACGATCGAGACCATCGGCAAAAAAGGAACCCAGGGAACCCGGAACCCGCGCGGCCGTTCGGGCTGCTTCCTCCGTAACACTATAACTCCCGCCGATACCAGAATGAACGCGAACAGCGTTCCGATATTCGACAGATCGGAAAACCAGCTGATGTCGAAAACTCCGGCCGGAATGCCCACCACAAAACCCGCCACCCAAGTGCTGATGTGCGGCGTCTTGAAGCGCGGGTGAACGCGCGAAAAGATATCCGGCAGCAAGCGATCGCGCGACATCGCGAACCATACCCGCGCCTGTCCGTATTGAAACACCAACAAGGACGACAGCATGCCCAGCAGCGCGCCCGCCGTGACGATCAGCCGCAGGCGGTTCATGCCGATGGCCTTCAGCGCGTTGGCCACGGGTGCGTCGTTGTTCAACGTCGACCAGTTGGCGATTCCCGTCAGCACCAGCGACACCGATCCGTAAAGCAGCGCACAGATCAGCAATGTCGCGAAGATTCCGATCGGCATGTGGGTCTGCGGTTTCTTGCATTCTTCGGCGGCGGTGGAAACCGAGTCAAACCCGATGTACGTGAAAAAAACAATCGCGCCGCCCGTCAACACGCCTGAGTAACCGTTCGGCATGAAGGGATGCCAGTTGCCGGTGTTCACCGCTTTCATGGCGCCGAAGACAAACAAGAGAATCGCCACCACCTTGATGAGCACCATGGCGTTGTTGGTTTGCGCGCTTTCGCGCACGCCGCGCACCAGGATGTAGCTCAAGGCCAGCAGAATCAGGAGCGCTGGAAGATTGAACCATGCGCCGGTGCGCTGGCCTTCCTCAAAAATCGGCTGCGACAGTTCCTTGGGCAGATGGAAGCCGAAAAGATTGTCGAGAATATCGTTGAAGTACGCCGAGAACCCCACCGCCACGCTCATGTTCGAAAAGGCGTATTCGAGGATGAGATCCCACCCGATGATCCAGGCGAAGATTTCTCCCAGCGTCGCGTAGGAATAGGTATACGCGCTGCCCGCGATCGGGATCATGGACGCGAGCTCGGCGTAGCAGATCGCCGCGAACCCGCAGGCGATCGCCACCAGAACGAAGGAGACCGAGATAGCCGGCCCCGCTCCGGCGCGCCCATTGAGCGTAGCCGCGTTCCCGCCGCTCACCAGCAGATCCAGGACGGGCGCTTTCAGAATCGATTTAGCGGCGAAATGCTCGCCCGCCGCGGCCGTGCCGGTAACGGTGAAGATCCCCGAACCAATCACCGCGCCCACGCCCAACGCGATCAAGCTCCAGACGCCCAGCGTCTTCTTGAGCCGCTTGTCCGGCTCTTCAGAACTCGCGATCAGCGCGTCGATGCTTTTGGTGCGGAAAAGTTGGTTCATCCGAACCGTTCCCGGCCCTCACGGAACAAGGAACGAGTTTAGCGCTTCGCCTGACCCTTCACCATCTTCTTGACTTTCTTCTTCATGGACCCGCGCGCCACGCCGGCCGCTCGCTTGGCCTTGGGAGCCTGCTTCTTTCGGGCCGCGCGCTTCAGCTTCTTGCGTTCGGTTTTGTCAGTAATTTTCTTAGTGTTCATTCCTCTTGAATCCCTGCGTATTTTTCGATGAGCTTCTTCAAACCGTAACCGGGGAAGCTTACCGTGAGCTTAGCATCGTCGCCCTCCCCTTCGCGACGCAGCACCGTCCCCAGGCCGTATTTGGGATGCCTGACCGCGGATCCGGCCCGAATGCCTTTCTTCCGCGGCGGCGGCTGCGGCACGCGCACAACCGGGGCTTTGACCACCGGACTGGCGGCTGCACCGGCTGGAGTCGCCTGGCCGCGCTCAGCGAAAAACTGCTGGATGTTCTCCACCGAGTTAAACGTCTTGCCGGTGTACAGATTTCGCTTCGCGGTTTCGCGGACTTCGTGGCGCTCCGCATAGAGATCCACCTGCGCGGCGCGCTGCTTGGGATTGAGATCCTCCACCAAAGCCGCCGGCACTTCCTTCAGGAATCGCGACGGGATGGACGCCTCCGTTTCCCCTCCGCCCCAGCGTCTGCGGTAACGCGCGGACGTGAGGAACAACCGCTGCTCGGCGCGCGTCATGCCGACATAACAGAGCCGGCGCTCCTCCTCCATGGCGGCCTTCGAATCCAGCGAACGCATGTGCGGGAACAGGCCTTCCTCCATCCCTGCAAGAAACACGATCGGAAATTCGAGGCCCTTGGCGTTGTGCAGCGTGAGCAGGGACACCTGCGCGCGTTCATCCAGATTGTCGGTATCGGAAACCAGGGCCGCATGATCCAGGAATTCCATGACGCCTTCGCCGCGCTGGCCGGATTCCGAAGCCGCGTTCACCAGTTCGTTCAGGTTCGCGACGCGCGCTTCCGATTCCGGATCCTGTCCGGCTTCCAGCATCGCGCTATAGCCGGTCCGCGTGAGAATCGCTTCCAGGATCTCGCTCACCGGAGCCGTGGCCAGCATCGCGGCCAGCTCCTGGATCATGTTTCGAAAAGCGCGCAGCGACGTCTCCGCCCGGCCGGGAAAGAGATTCTCGTCCAGCATGCGGCCGATGGCCGACCACACGCTGAGTTCGTTCTTCAAAGCGTACTGCTCGATCTGATCGATGGTGCCCTTCCCGATGCCGCGCGCCGGAGTGTTGATCACGCGCAGCAGGCTGACGGAATCGTGCGGGCTTGCCAGAATCTTCAGGTAAGCCAGCGCGTCCTTGATTTCGGCGCGTTGATAGAAGCTGAACCCTCCCAGCACCACATATTTTCGCCCATAGCGCCGCAAAGCTTCTTCGATTTGCCGGGACTGGAAATTGGTCCGGTATAACACCGCCACGCGCTGGTCTGGATTCTGATTGAGCAACCGCTCGGTCGTGTCCGCGATAAACAGCGCTTCCTGCTCGCCATCGAAAGCCTCGAACCGGCCGATCTTCTGACCTGTTCCCGCCTCCGTCCACAGCCATTTACCCTTACGCTCGGTATTGTTCGCCACCACCGCGCTGGCAGCTTCAAGGATGGTCTTAGTGGATCGGTAATTCTGCTCCAACCGGATCACGGCGGCGTTCGGATAGTCCCGCTCGAAATCCAAAATGTTGCGTATGTCCGCGCCGCGCCAGCCGTAGATGGATTGATCCTCATCGCCCACCACCGCCAGGTTCTTGCGTGCTTCCGTCAGCAGCCGGATCAGCTCGTATTGCGCGCGATTGGTGTCCTGATACTCGTCGATCATCACGAATTCGAAGCGGCGGTTGTATTGGCCGCGCAAGACCGAATCGTGGGCCAGCAACCGCACCGATTCGAGCAGCAAATCGTCAAAATCGAGCGCGTTGGCCTGCCGCAGCCGGCTCTCGTATTGTTCGTAGATCGAAGCCAGTTGCGACGTCTTCTGTTCCGTGGAAGCCGCGTAAACGTCCTGGGGCGACTCCTTAAGGCTCTTGCGGTGGCTGATCCAGGAGCACGCCGCTCGATACTGCATGAACTTCTCGTCCAGCCCGAGACCCTTATAAATCGACTTGATCACGGCCACCTGGTCGTCATCGTCATAGATCGTGAACTTGCGCGTGAAGCCTGGCCGGATTTCGGCCAGCGATTCGCCATCGCGGCGCAGCAGCCGCACGCAAAAGGAATGGAAGGTGGAAACCAGCGGACTGGCCCCCGATCCTTGGTTCGCCACCAGACCGTGAACGCGGTTCCGCATTTCCTCGGCGGCCTTGTTGGTAAATGTAACCGCCACGATGCAGGGGCCCGGGACCCGGTGGGCCTCCATCAGGTGCGCGATCCGGTGGGTGATCACACGGGTCTTGCCGCTACCCGCGCCGGCCAGCAGCAGCAGCGGCCCCTCGACATGCGCGACGGCTGCTTGTTGTTGTGGATTAAGGCCTTGAAGAAAGTCCATGAAAAGTAAGGTTACGCGCCGGGAGCGGTCTTCGCGCGCATTTGCTTTCGGGGGTGGCAGTCCGATTCTAGCATGTCCCTGCGCGCTGGGCCGGTTTCATTCGGTTGCCTCTAACCCGATCATAAATAGGGAATTTGAACCGCTGGCTTCAAGACATTGATGATAAAAGACTAACAAAGCATACAGGAGCCACGTCCAATCTTCAGAGGGTTTAAGCACCCGGAGCCGGACTAACATACGCCCGGTCATCCGCCTTTGCTTTCCACTACAAGCCCTTGTAACCTAACAGTTTGCCAGTGCGCCTGTATGAAAGAAGGCAGGCGGCTGGGTTAGAGAGCCGCATGCTGGTTGAATTCGAGCAGATTCAGAAAGCGCAGGCTGGCGATGACGCCGCGTTCAACCAGGTAGTGGTTGCGTACAGGAAGCGAATTTTAGGTACGATTGCGCGGCTGATCGGCAGGCCGGAAGATGTAGAAGATGTGGCCCAGGAAGTTTTCCTGCGGTTGTATTATTCGCTCGATCAGCTCCGGACGCCCGAGGTCTTTGAACCTTGGTTGTATCGGTTGACGGTGAATGCTTCGTACGATTATCTGCGAAAGCAGCGCCGGCGCAATGAATCGCGAATGTCGGACCTGAGCGAGCAGCAGGTCATGATGGCGGATGCGGTTGCGGGCGGCAAGGCTTCGAATGAAGAACAGCGGCGCAAACAGGTCACGGAATTGGTGGAATCATTGCTCGGGGCGGTTTCCGAGCAGGATCGCATTCTGCTGACGCTGAAGGAAGTGGAAGGTCTTTCGCTGAAGGAGCTGGAGAAAATCTATTCCGTAAACGAAAACGCTCTGAAGGTGAGACTTTTCCGGGCCCGGCAGCGGGTCCTGAGTGCCTATGAGGCAGCCAAGAAGGGCCGGAGCGGCCGAGCTCCCGGCGAGAGTAAGGGGTAGAATTGTTCTGATGTCTGGCAGGCAGGAGACACAATGAGTGATTCAAACGATGACTTCCGCAACCCGGAGCTGAATAGCCTGTTCGCACAATATAAGGCGCTCGTTCCCGACCCAGAACCGGGAGTGGGCTTCATGCCGGAACTGTGGCGCAGGATTGAGGCCCGGCAAGGCCTCATCATGCGAGTGAAGAAACTTACTCAGGTTTTTGTGGCCGCGGCGGCAGCCATATGCATCCTGTTAGCCACGGTTTTGTCGGTGCCGCGTTCCACCGCTCCGGATGTTCGCGGAAGCTACGTCGACATTCTGGCGCAAGCTTATCCCACCGAAACTTTGGCCGCGCATGGGATCCTTCCGCATGAAGGGATCGAGGCCCATACGAAATGAAGCCCTGGAAGCTTCCAATCGCGCTGTATTTGTTCGTCGTGTTCGTTAGCGGCGCGGTGGTGGGAGCTCTCGGTTATCGTACCTACAAGCCCCCCACGGCCAGCAGCAACGCGCACGTGAGCCCGGAGGCATGGCGCAAGCAGTATCTGCAGGAGATCGAAACTCGCGTTAACCTAACTCCCGAGCAGGTGAGCAAAGTCGACACGATCCTCGAACAAACCTACACCCGGTTTCATGAGGCTCGCGATAAACACAACGCCGTCGTGAAACAGATTGGCGAACAGCAGCGCTCCGACATTCGCTCCCTGCTCAATCCAGAACAACTCCCCAAAGCCGAGCAATTCTGGCAGGATCGGGATCTCAGAAACAAACAGAACCAGCGCTGAGAGGCGGCAATCCGGCCTTATTGCGCGACCGGCTGTTTCTTTCTCTTTTCCTGCAATTCCTTGGATTTCTGGAACATCTTTTGGAAGCGGTCTACCCGACCCTCGGTGTCCACCAGTTTCTGGCGGCCAGTGAAGAAGGGGTGGCAGTTGGAGCAGATTTCCACGCGGATGTCGCCCTTGTGCGTGGAGCGCGTGCGGAAGCTGTTCCCGCAGGCGCAGATGACGTTAATTTCCTCGTAGGCAGGATGAATCCCGGCTTTCATTGCGGCAAATCCTTTCGAGATCCTATTGTAGCGCGAGTTGCGGCCAGCGCCAAATAACGAACCCCGCACCGCCAAACAGGCGATGCGGGGCCGGTAGCCCAGGTTAACCCCAGGATTACTTATTTCGCGCAGGGAAGCGGCCGGTCCACAGGAGCAGCGGCTTCGTCACTGAACGAAACCTGTACATTAACAGGTCGACTTTAAGAGTCGGCCACCTCGCGCGGGGAATTAAGGCTACAGTCACTACTACCATCAATGCTCATGTTAGACTGGACCACCTCCTTTCTCAGTGATGCCCCCATCATAAAACCCAGGGTCAACATTGTCAAATTCTTTCTGCCCGCATACAACATCCGGTAGCGTGCAGAAATTCAACTACTAAGAATAGAGATGGAGCGCGAAGAAATAAAAAGAAGCCCCTTACACTAACGGGGCTTCTGACGAAAACCAAACCAATCGAGGCAACTCCCCAGCAACCTCAACTCAACCCCTGATTAACCCAATTGTCTTAGAGCAATCGGAACTCCAGGCTTAAGGTGATGGAATAGCGTGATTAGGGCAGGCTACGATCCCGTTTCTGGAAGATAAGTAACATCTGAGCCTACAGGATTGCGGAGACGGACCTCTCCACCTCCGGGTGGGGGTTAGGGCAGCGGAGTACAATAGCCAGTGGTGTCAAGTCCTGCTCAAAGACGGCTTGAAGATGCGCCGGCGTCGTACAGCCTGGATAGCCCCATCGGGCAGCTCTCGATCTGGGCGTTCTTCGTCTCCGGGATCCTCATGTCGTTCCTGGGCGCTATCCTTCCAGCCTGGGGCTATCATCTGCGCGCGAACTTCCATGAGGTAGGGAACTACTTCCTCAGTCTCAATCTCGGGTTTCTGATCTCCGGGATCGCATCTCATTTTTTGCTAGCCAGGCGAAGCACCAAATCGAAGCTGGTTTTCGCCAATGTCTTAGCTTGTGGCGGCTTTCTATTCCTGGCGCTGTTCTCGCCTCCCGCCGCTGCGCTTTGGCGTTTTGTCGGCCTGTTATGGGTTGGCGCCAGCGCCGGTCTCCTCAACGCTGGCATGTTTCAAGCCGTATCGCCGCTCTACCAGCGCGATCGGGCCGCCACCATCAACTTGGCCGGAATCACTTTTGGGCTAGGCTGTGTGATTACAGCGCTGCTAGTGTGGGGCACCTATTACGTTTACACAGTTCCGAGTATTTTGATTCTATTCGCGGTCCTGCCGGGCTTCTTCGCCGGCTTCTCGATCAAAGCTAAGATTCCCTCGACGCCGGCCGCCCCTCCGATTCCCATATCGCAGGTCTTGCGCGCTTTCAAAGCTCCCGGCACTGTGTTGTTCACGCTGCTGCTGCTTTTTCAATGCGCGAACGAGTGGTCGATCGCGGGTTGGCTGCCGTTGTTTTTGATTCGGAGATTGGGGATCAGTCCTGAAACCTCCCTGCTCCTGCTGGCAATATATTGGTCAGTCTTGCTGCTGGGGCGAATCACGTCACAATTGGTGATGAAGCGCCTAAGCCATACCGCGCTGCTGGTGAGTTCCATCGCTTCGGCTCTGCTTGGAACCGCGGTGCTCGAATGGACCGACAACCGATTCGGCGCGGTGATGGGGATTCTGTTCATCGGAGCGGGGTTTGCTTCCATTTACCCACTGGTGGCCGCCCGAATCGGACATCGGTTCCCGGATTACCATCCTGGGCTGTACAACGGTCTTTTCTCGCTGGCGCTCACCGGAGGCTTGCTGGCGCCCTGGGTGCTTGGCTATTTCGTCGAGAGCTGGGGTATCCAGGCTGTCATGCTGCTCCCTATGCTGGGCACCGTCATGGTTTTTGTTGTCTTGTTGCTGATTCTGCTGGAAGCGAAGCTCGCCGGATTCGAGAGCGCGCCAGGCGTCGAACCTTAGTTCCCGCGCGATCGATTGCTGCATTGCCGACTACTGCACGACGCTCGAGTAAACCATGTTCCGGATCACGCTCATGTAGTGCGGACGCTGGCGCGGCGATTGAATCATAAAAACAACAAAGAGATCTTCCTTCGGGTCCACCCAGAAGTGCGTGCCGCCAACGCCGTTCCAGGTATAATCACCCACCGATCCTTCTTCGGGCGCGACGCCCGGCTTCAGGCGAACCGCGAAGCCCAGCCCGAAGCCATATCCGGGGCCGGGCAAATAGTAGGGACCCGGAACGATCCCCTCGCCCAGCTGATTGGACGTCATGAACGCGACCGTCTTGGGACTCAGGTAGCGCTTGCCGTCCAGCGTTCCGCCGTTGAGCAACATTTGGAGAAACCGTGCGTAGTCGGCCGCGGTGCTTACCATGCCTCCGCCACCGGATTCCCACTTTGCCGCCACCCGCGGATCGTTGAACGCCGCGTCGATGCCGAAAACCCGGTCGTTCGGAAACGGCTCCGCGATGCGAGGTTGCTTGGCTTTATCGGTAACGTAAAAGCCCGTATCCTTCATTCCCAGCGGATCGAGCAGCCGCTGTTTCTCGAACTCGTAGAGAGACTTGCCGGAAACCACCTCCACCAATCGTCCCAGAATGTCGGTGGAATGGCTGTAATCCCAGGTCGTTCCCGGTTGGTAAGCCAGGGGCAACTGGGCGATCCGGTCGGCGAATTCGGCATTGGTATAGTCGCCCTTTAGCACTCCTGCCTTTACATACTCTTTCTTCACCAAGCCTTCGCCGAAAAAGCCGTATGTAATGCCGGAGGTGTGCCGCAGCAAGTCCTGAATTGTGATCGGACGCTTCGCCGGAACCAGCTCCAGCGTAGGCTTGCCACCTGAAGAATCCGCCTTTTCAATCCCCACCTTCATGTGCGCGAATTGCGGCAAGTACTTGGCAAGCGGCTCGCCCAGCGTAAATTTACCCTCTTCGAAGAGCATCATCGCCGATACGCTGGTCACCGCTTTGCTCATCGAGTAGATGCGGAAGATGGCATCTTGCGGCATCGGTGTCTTGGTGGCGGGATCGAGCACGCCGGCGGTCTGGAAGTAGGCGATCTTGCCGTGCCGGGCCACCAGCAGGACCGCACCGGGCACGACGCCTTTCTTCGTGTCCTCGGTTAAAACCTTGGTGATCTGCTCCAGCCGCTCGGCGGAAAGTCCGACATCCGCCGGTTTTGCTCGAGGAAGATTCTGCCCCGTCGAAGGCAGGGCGACAAATAGCGCGAGTAAGAAGGCGAATGACGCGGCGAAAGGTTTCATTCGCTCAGAGTACCTTACAACGATTGAGCCCTGCTCGCGAACGGGCGGGCTAAGTCGGCCCTACTGGGGCGGCTGCGTGTGGAAACGGCCATACCAGGCCGCCTTTCCGACCACGTGGCCGTCCATGGCCTTCAGCAGATCCTCGCGGGTGGTGTCGGCCGGCAGATCCAGCTTGGTATCCAGCGCGTAGAACTCGAATACGTAGTGATGGAGCGGCCCGGGGCCCGCGCCTGGCCCAAAATAGCCGGGGGGCTGTCTGCGCATCGCATTAATTCCCGGACCGTTCCGAGTTCCGTCCGGCAGATCCCCCGATGCCAATCCCTCCGGCAAACCCTTGGCCGTCCCCGGAATATTGAAAGCCGTCCAATGCAGCGTATCGGTGGTGGTTTTGTTCGAGGAGTTCTCGAGATCGTGAAAGATCACCGCAAAGGTTTGCACGGAATCCGGCTGCGTGGTGGGATTGGTGCCCAGGTTCCAGTGGAATTCGAAAGCGGGCGATTTGTTCTCGCCGCGGAAAGCATTTTTCATGGGAATCTCGGCGCCGTCCGCCCAGGCCGTCGACGATACCCAGAGGACCGGACGCGGACCGGCCGGGGCGCGCCCTCCCGCGGGCGTCTGCGCCATCAGCAATGCGCTCGATGACAAGGCAATGATCGCCGATATAAGACTTCGCGACATCAAATTCGTTCGCATCTTCTTCCTCCAATCAACGTGTTCCAATGTCTCAGCTTGTAGTCTATACGAGAAGATGTCGTCCGCAAAGCAGGACGTCGTATTTTCCTCAATGCCGTCACCTTGACCCCCGCCGTTCCTAAAGAGTAGACTCATTTGCATCGTGCGGAACGCGCAACAAGGCAGATCGAGAGCGGAGGTACAGGCATGACGGAGCAAGAAAATGGAGCCCCGGAAGGTTCGCGGGGCGGCCTGAAGAGAAGGCAATTCATCAAGGGAATCATCGCGGGAGGCGCGGTAGCGGCCTCAACCAGCTATCTGTTTCGAGACCGGCTCTTCGCGTCGCCGGGTTCGGGATCGGTGGAACGGCTGGTAACGCTGAACGTCAACGGGCAATCCCGCCGGGTGGACGTGCTGAAGCAGGAGAGCCTGGCGATGACGCTGCGCTATAAGCTGGGCCTCACTGGAACCAAGCTGGGATGCGATCGCGCCGAGTGCGGAGCCTGCACGGTGCTGATCGACGATGTGCCGCGGTATTCGTGCTCGGTGCTGACCCATACGGTGCGGCAGAGCAAAATCACCACGATCGAAGGCCTAGCGGGCCCGAACGGCCAACTCCATCCGGTGCAACAGGCGGTGGTGGCCGAACAGGGTTTCCAGTGCGCCTTCTGTATGTCGGGATTTATCATGGCGACGGTGGGATATCTCAAGACCAACCCCAAGCCGACCCGTACCGAACTGGCGCACGGCATCTCCGGCAATCTATGCCGCTGCTGCGATTACAACAAGATTCTGAAGGCCATGCTGCGGGCCGCCGATACGATGGAGCACGTGTAATATGTCCGAAACCAAACCTACCAACTACAAACTGATCGGGCACGATTA
Source organism: Terriglobia bacterium (assembly GCA_963786745.1). Taxonomy (GTDB): domain Bacteria; phylum Acidobacteriota; class Terriglobia; order Bryobacterales; family Bryobacteraceae; genus Palsa-89. The sequence continues at coordinate 543,502 of CAWBAE010000004.1, forward strand.
TCAGACCCCGGACATCGTGGCCAAAGTGCTGGGCCAATCCAAATATTCGGAGGACTTTCGAGCCGACGGAATGCTGTTCGCCAAGCTGGCTCTCAGTCCCGTGCCCCACGGCAGAATTAAGCGGCTGGATGCTTCGAAGGCCCTGGCCATGCCGGGCGTGGTCGCCATTCTGACAGCCGACGAAGTTCCCGTGGCGCAGATGGGCGTTGAAGATCCACCTCAAATTGGACGCCCGGAAGTGGCGCTGACCAACGAGCCGATGTACGCCGGAGAGCCTATTTTCGCCATCGCGGCGGTGGACGAGTGGACCGCGGCGGAAGCGATCGAGAAAGTCGAAGTGGAATTCGAGCGGCTGCCCTTCGTCATCGATCCTTTGGATAGCTTGCGCCCGCACGGGCAGAACGCCCGCCTCGACGGCAATTGCTTTTACCTCAATTCGAAGATCAAGAACGTCAAGTGGACCGCCCAGGACTTCGAGGAAGTGGCCAAGGGGCGTTTGCCGTGGAACGCTGAAATCGGCGAAGAAGAATCCTACGGCGACATCGACGCCGCCATGAAATCGGCCGACTATGTGATGGACGAGACGCTGTTCCAGCAGTCCACCAGCCATGCGCCGCTCGAGCCGCGTTCGGCGATGGCCTACTGGCAGAACGGCAAGCTGTATCTGTACGGATCTACTCAGAGCGTCGCTCAGACCGTGCCTGCGGCGGCGAAGTTGATGGGAATCCCGGAATCGCAGGTGGTTTTCATCGGCGAGTATTGCGGGGGCGGGTTCGGAGGTAAGATCACCGGTTCGTACATCATGGTTGTCCCGGCACTGCTCGCCAAGAAGACCAAGCGCCCGGTCATGATGCGGATTTCAAGAGAAGAGGAATCCTTCATCGGCCGCGTGCGGCCAGGCTTCCAGGCGCGCGCCAAGCTGGGATTCAAGAAAGACGGCCGCTTAACCGGCATGGATATGCTGATCATCGAGGACGCGGGCCCGTACGCGCAGCAAGGCGACGCGCAGATCGCGGCCATGATCGCCTCGTTGCTGTATCAGCCCCCAGCCCTCCGGCTGCGCGGGCTTTCCGTGGCCACCAACACCGCGCCGCGCACGTCGCAGCGATGTCCTGGCGGGCTGCAATGCGTGGCGATGTTCGAGCCTCTGATGGACAAAGCCGCGGCGAAACTGGGCATAGATCGCATCGCGCTGCGCAAGATCAATGCTCCCAGCGAAAATTCGCCCTGGGGTTTCCCCGAAAAGAAAGGGCAGCCGCAAGACACGGTTTCGAGCGCGCGGGTGCGCGAGGCGTTGGACCGCGGCGCGGAGCTATTCAAATGGGAGGAGCGCAAGAAGCGCAGCGGCCAGCGCAGCGGCACCAAGATTCGTGGCGTTTCGGCCACCATCGGCGCTTTCTTTTCGGGCACCAACGGGTTTGACGGCCTGCTGGTGATCAAACCGGATGGAAAGCTGTACGTGCATCAGGGAATCGGGAATCACGGAACCCATTCGGTATCGGATACCGCTCGCGTAGCCGCTGAAACGCTGGGGATGCCGTGGGATCAGGTCGAGGTGGTGTGGGGCAACACCGCCAAGGGTGTGGCTTGGAGTTCGACGCAGGACGGTAGCCAGACCATCAACGCGCATAGCCGCGCCAATCATGCGGCCGCACTGGACGCCAAGGCCAAGCTCCAGGAGATCGCTGCGAAGAAGCTGGGCGGTAGCCCCGAACATTACGATGTCGGCGGCGGGCGCGTTTATCCGAAAGGCAGCCCGGGCGGCGGCATGACGTTCGCCAAAGCAGCCGAGTACGCCATTGAGATGGGCGGCAAGTACGACGGGCACGAAGCGCCCAAGCAAATAAACGCAATGACCAAGACCGGGGTGGCCCTGGTGGCCGGGCAAGGCCTCATCGGCGTTGCCAAGGACGAATTTTCGCATAAGGGCAGCACGTTTTCCTTTGTGGCTGGATTCGCCGAAGTGGAAGTCGATGTCGAGACCGGCCATTATGTGGTGGTGGACTACCTAGCGGTGGCGGATGTCGGTACCGTCATCCATCCGCGCGGCCTGGGCGCGCAGCTTCACGGCGGCGCCATCCAGGGCCTGGGACACGTGCGTACTCAGAGCCTGGTGTACGACCCGTATTATGGGCACGTGGTGGCACGGCGTTTCCATCACACCAAGCCTCCGACCATTCTCGACATTCCGCTCGACTTGCAGTGGGATGCAGTGAATCTTCCGGACCCGCAAACCCCGGTGGGCGCGAAGGGCGTGGGAGAAGTGGCCGTATCGGCGGGAGCGGCGGCAATTTTCTGCGCCCTCAACGACGCTGTTGGCCATGACTACCTGCGCCGAACACCAGTTCATCCGGGAATGATCCTGACGTCGCTCGAGACGCAGGGCATGACGCATCATCCGCTCAAAGCGTACATCTAGCACGTGAACCTTTTCGCGAAGAAGCCTCTAAGCAGGTTGCTGGGGGAGTCGGAAGGCGCGAGTGAGAAAGGCGTCCACCTTAAACGTACGCTGAGCGCCACATCGCTGGTGGCCCTCGGCATAGGCGCGATCATCGGCGCGGGCATCTTCACGATCACGGGCGTAGCCGCCTCCACTCACGCCGGCCCGGCGCTGGTGTATTCGTTCATTTTGGCAGCCATCGGCTGCGCGTTCGCCGGCTTTTGCTATAGCGAATTCTCGACCATGATTCCGATCGCGGGCAGCGCATACACGTACGCATACGCGACCATGGGGGAACTGCTGGCCTGGATCATCGGCTGGGCCCTGATTCTGGAATACACGGTAGGAGCGGCCACAGTCGCGGTGAGCTGGTCGGCCACTATCGTGTCGATCCTGGCCGATTTCAACGTCAGGATTCCTCAGGCGTTGCTCGCCTCGCCATTTGATAAAACACCGGGAGCGGTAAACCTGATCGCGGTCGTGATTGTAGTCGCCATTTCAACCATCCTGATTATCGGCGTGCAGGAATCGGCGCGATTCAATGCCGGGATTGTGTTCATCAAGGTTGCGGTGGTGGTTCTATTCATCGTCGTCGGATATTTTTACATCGACAGGTCCAACTACACGCCGTTCGTCCCGCCCAACACTACCGGCGAATTCGGAGCCTTCGGATGGAGCGGCGTACTTGCCGCGGCAGGTCAAATTTTCTTCGCCTACATCGGATTTGATGCGGTCTCGACAGCCGCGCAAGAAGCCAAGAATCCGAAGCGGGATATGCCGATCGGCATCATCGGCTCGCTGGCGATCTGCACCGTTCTGTACATCCTCTACTCGATCGTGCTCACCGGCGTTGTGAATTACAAGGATTTGAACGTGGCCGCGCCTCTCGCGGTTGCAGTGGATCGAATGAACGGAGTGCCCTGGATCGGCAAGCTGATGAAGCTCGGTTCGTTACTGGGTCTGACCAGCGTGATTTTGGTAATGCTACTTGGACAATCGCGCGTGTTCTATTCGATGTCCCGCGACGGCTTGCTGCCGAAGGTCTTCTCCGATGTGCACCCGAAATTTCGCACGCCCTGGCGGTCGAACCTGATGTTGATGATTTTCGTTTCCTTGGCGGCGGCGTTTACGCCTATAGCGCAGCTCGGAAACCTGACGAGCATTGGAACTTTGTTCGCATTTGTGCTGGTATGTTTGGGCATCGTCATTATGCGGCGGACGGAGCCGGATCTGCCGCGCCCGTTCAGAACCCCGCGGGTCCCGGTCTTGCCCGTGCTGGGCATGCTGGTGAATTTCCTGCTGATGCTTGGATTGGGCGCGCTCACTTGGACGGCATTCCTGGCTTGGATGGCGATCGGGCTGACGCTCTACTTCAGCTACAGCCGGTTCCATAGCCGTCTCCTCGTTTAAATTTGAAATCATCTATTCATATTGCTCGGTTATGATTAGAAGCTACGGCGAAGCATGGAAACACAAAGTGACAACGCAGACCTCGACCGGATGCAGGCAGCTTACAAAGCGGCCGTTGACGAATGGAGAGCCGCCATCCGCGAAGAGGAAGCGCTCGCTTCCGTGAATCATTCCGTGGCCGAAGTGGATAAGTGGGAAGCCGCGCACTTCCATGAAGAAGATCTTCGCAGCAAGGCGAAGGCAGCCAAGAAAGAATATGAAGGCGCTCTGCGGCTGAAGTTTTTCGGCTTTCGCTAGAGTTTCAAGCTGCCTCACTCATTCTCAGGCAAACTGAACGCGACGTACTCGCCCGAGTACGGGCCTCCGCCGATCGCCACCACGATGTACTGCTTTCCGTTCAGCGAATACGTCATCGGCGAACCGCTCTGCGGCGCCGGCATCCACACCGCTCCCACCTGCTTGCCGGTGGCCTTGTCGTAGGCGCGCAGCATCGCCCCGCGCGGATGTTCGGACGTGGTAGTGAGCCGGCTGTCGCCCACGATGACCAGCGTCTTCGTAACCACCAACCCCGCGTTGCCGCCCTGCCCGGTATTTCCGATATTCATGCCCTTCAAAGCCGGATGATTTCGCACCCCGTCCGGCGTTTCGCCATACGGCACGCGAAACTGCAGCTCGCCCCGGTCCAGATTGATGGCAGAAAGCACACCGTAAGGCGGCTTGATGATCGGCAGCCCCTGGACGCTGAGGTCGCCATTCGGAAGTTTGGCTGCGGCCGGCTTGGGCACAACCGGTTTGGCGGTATTCGGAACCGGCACTCCGGCTTTCGGCGGCGGCGCGCCCGGGTAATCGCCCGATCCGGCGGCTTCGGCCAGCTGGAACGGCTGATCCTGCCGCCCCAGCACATATCGAACATCGGAAAAGCTCGCGGGCGGTTCGCGCAGCGATATGGGGGTCACGCCGGATTCGTCGGCTTGCGAATACACGATGTGCGTTTCCGGATCGTAGCCTCCGCCCGGCCAATTCGTTCCGCCGCCCGCGTTGCCGAGATCAATCGCGGCCAGCAGCCCGTTCGCATCGCCCACCAGCGGCGGATTGAAAACTCCATTTACGGTGTAGCGCGAGATGTTGTCTTTGGCCTGCGCGCGCATCTCCGGCGTGAAGTCGATGAGATCGTCCGGTATGCGAATATTATTTCGGCAATACGCGGGCGGCTTGGTGGGATAAGGCTGCGTCGGCGACGTCTTCTCGCCCGGAACGGTGGATTGCGGCACCGGACGCTCTTCGATGGGCCACACGGGCTGGCCGCTCACGCGATCGAACACGTACAGCCAGCATTGCTTGCTCGGCACCGCGACCGCTTTGATCGCCTGGCCGTTGACATTGATGTCGGCTAGAATCGGCGCGGACGAAATATCCATGTCCCAAATCGGATGATGGACGAACTGGAAATGCCACTTCCGCTGGCCCGTTTTGAGATCGACACACACCAGGCTTTCGCCGAACAGGTTGTTGCCGGGCCGATGGCCGCCGTAATAATCGGACGACGGCGATTCCACTGGCAGGTAAACCAGGCCCAGGTCTTCGTCCACGGTGATCTGCGTCCACACGCCGGTGTTGCCGTTTTCCGCCCACGAATTGTTCTCCCATGTATCCCCGCCGAATTCGCCGGGCTTTGGAATGGTATTGAACTGCCAGATTTTCTTTCCGGTCCGCACGTCGAAGGCGCGCACCAGGCCCTTGGTATTGTTGTGCGTCGTGATGGTCATGCCCTCTTTCATGGCGGAGCCGACGATCACCACGTCCTTCACCACGATGGGCGTTGAATGGACGCCGATCTCTCCGGTTTCCAGATCGATCTGCTGCCCGGTCCCCTTGACCACGCCCACTTTCAGATCCAGAATGCCGCCGTCGGCAAACGAACTGATTTGCACGCCGTTGCGGGCATTCAATTCCACCAGGCGATAACCGGTGGAGATGTAGATCACGCGGTCGTCACCTTTGCCGTCGGTCCAATAGGCCAGCCCGCGCCCCGACAATTGTCTCGGCGCAGCCGCGCCGCGCGCGCCTTCCCGCATGCTGTGCGCCCAGATCAATTCGCCTGTTTTGGCATCCAGCGCGATCACCGACCGCCGCGTGCCGCCGGTAGTGTAAATCACGCCCTTCACCATCAGCGGCGTCCCCTCCAACTTATATTCGGGACGCGCGCCCAGATTATCGGTCTTGAAGCGCCATGCCACTTCCAGCTTATTGAAGTTGGACGCGTTGACCTGATCGAGCGGCGAGTAGCGGGTGCCTTTCAGGTCGCCCGTGTAGGTGGGCCATTCTCCATTGCGGGTGGAAGGCTGCCCGGATGCCTGGCCCCACGCGGCCGGAATCGCGCATCCCATAACGATCGCCAGCGACACAGCCGGCACCGATAGACGGTTCATAGTCTTCATTGTCGCCTCGCTCCTGGAGGTCCTTGGATTATATTACTAACGGGCGTGGCTAGAGGTCGCGGATGTCGTATCTTCTTTGAGGAACTTGATCAGCTCCCGGTTGAAGATATCCGGCGCCTGGAAAAACGGGACATGGCCGACGTTCGGAATGAGAAACAACTCGGCGTTCGGAATCGTCTCGGCGATGTGCTTGGCTTGTTTGGGATACTCGGGACCGTCCATCTCGCCGCATAGCACCAGCGTCTTCGAGCGGATGTGCGGCCAATCGTAGACCACCGGATCGAGATAAGTGATCTGCTGAAAGATGGAACGGACCATGGCCAGCCGAGGCCAATCGCCGCCGAGCGTCCGGGCGTACAGCATGCGCGGGTACTTCTCGTATTCCGGTTTCCAGGCGTTGGGGAAATACCAGCGGATGTTCGCCTCAAACGCCTGGTAGAGCTGATCGTGCGTCATCGCCATGGTTCTTGTGTAGGCCTGCTCGGCATTTTCCCAGTGTTCGCTCCAACGCTCGTCGGTCACGCCGATCGGATTGCATAGCACCGTGAGTTCGGTCATATCCGGATAGGAAGCCGAGAATCGCGCCGCCAGCATTCCGCCCATGGAGTGCCCGAAAATGATGGCCTTCCTGACGCCTAGCGACTCCAGCAGCTTGCGGGTGTTCAGCGCCATGTCGTGAAAGTTGTAGGGCATGATCGGCTTCGAGGAACGGCCCCAGCCGATTTGGTCCGGCGCAACCACGCGGAAACCCTGCTTGGTTAGCAGGTCGATCACACCCCCGAAATAAAAGCCGCCCCAGTTCATCCCGTGGAACAGAACCACGGTCCGGCCGTTCGGCGCGACGGAAGGCGCCACGTCCATGTAGGCCATGCGCACATCCTGACCGTACATGTTCAGCGCAAGATAGGAGACGGGATACGGATACTGCACGTCTTCGTAATCAATGCTGCCCGGTTGGACGTCCGTGGGCGCTTTGGTTGGCGGAGCATCCTGATGTTGCGCCCAAATCGGCGCGGCCAGCGTAGCGGCCAGAAACAGAAGCAGCCACGAATTCAGCAAATTCGAATGTCGTGTCGAGCAAGCGGGCGTCATAAGCGGGTAACCTCCAGGTCAGCGCAGCGGATTCTTGCAGGTTCCCTCTTAGGATAGAGCGCTATGCGAACGGCGCACAACTCAGGGCAGGCAAGCGGCAGCGCAGCCAGCCAGCGCGAAGCCGACTGTCAAGGCATAATCGAGCAGATCTCGATTTTCCCGATCGCGCCACCTTCGGGCTTCGGTCAGACAACTCAACACGGGTCTTATGACCACTCTTCGGAGCTTATCCGGCATTTCCAGCTCCCACGAGCGAAGCGGAGTATTCGGCCAGGGCGAGCCGCTCGAAGTCTCTAAGCCTCCGTGAGACCGCCCGCATTTGTGCAACCGACGCGCGGCACGCGCCGCAGTGCTCCACGTGTTCGCTGATTCGTTTCCTTCGCTGCGGCCCAACTTCATTGGAAGCGTACCGGCCTAAGACTCGCAGGGACGGATGGCTTGACGCCGTTTGATCACATATTAAGTTGCTCACGACGCTCGCGACCCCACGCTCATGAGACTCGCCCAAACAATCATAATGAGACCGAGTTTGATTCGGGACATTTCTACATCCATTTCTAAATCTCCACCGGAGGCAACCGCGGGGAATCGTTGAAGAGATTTCCGATCAAATCGTAAACTCTCTCGTCATCGCTCCAACCATCGACGCTTTCCGGCGTGACGCCCGCGGCTGGCGGACATTCAATTTGGAGCGTACATTCATCTAACATGACTTTCTCCATGCTCCATGCAAATGCATTTCGCGGACCATCACTTGGGAAGCGATTTGATAGTACGTTAGTTCCAAAAGCGAGGGCGAACCTACCCGCGTTGGCCTTAGGAGCCATGTAATTCGCTTGTTGGAGGCTCCTCAAGCTGTGCGATTTCACCCAGCCAAGCCGTACTAACCCAAATTTCCCGGAGCCGGGCTTCACGTCGCTAAGATAGGGCATTATCTCTCGAGCTATCGCGAACACGGCAGCCGGACCGTCGACACTCGGAACAGTTCTCCGCGTCACCAGCGGAAACTTTCTCGAACAGTTCGACTTCTTTCTTTTCGGCTTCTACGCCGCACCGATTTCCAGGGTCTTCTTTCCCGCGAGCAGCGAGTTCGCCTCCCTCATGCTTACCTTCGCGGTCTTCGGCGCTGGATTCCTGATGCGCCCGCTGGGCGCGATCGTCCTGGGCGCTTATATCGATCAGGTTGGACGCCGCCAGGGATTGATCGTCACGCTCTCCATCATGGCCAGCGGAACCATCTTGATCGCTTGCGTGCCCGGATACGCGACCATCGGCCTGCTTGCGCCCGCGCTGGTTCTGGCGGGGCGGTTACTGCAAGGCTTCTCGGCCGGCGCGGAGCTCGGCGGCGTGTCCGTATACCTCGCGGAAATGGCTACGCCCGGCCACAAGGGCTTCTATACCAGCTGGCAATCCGCCAGCCAGCAGATCGCCATCGTACTGGCGTCGGCGCTAGGCTACGCGCTCAATCAATGGATGACACCGAACGTGGTCGCGGAATGGGGCTGGCGCATTCCCTTCCTGGCCGGCTGTCTGATTGTGCCTGTGATCTTTATACTGCGCCGCTCGCTTCCAGAGACCGAAGACTTCCGGGCGCGCGGACGCCGTCCGGCAACAGCAGAGGTCTTCCGCTCCATGCTTCGGAGTTGGAGCACCGTTCTGGCCGGAATGCTGCTGGTCTCGATGACCACCACCACGTTTTATCTCATAACGGTCTACGCGCCGACGTTTGGTGGAACCGTGCTCAAGCTGAGCGTGGCGGATAGTCTGGCGGTCACCTTCTTTGTCGGAATTTCAAACTTCATCTGGCTGCCGCTAGGAGGCGCGCTGTCGGACCGGATCGGCCGGCGTCCCATCCTGCTGGCCATCACCGCGCTGGCGATCCTCACTGCCTATCCGGGTTTGTTCTGGCTGGTATCGGCGCCCAGCTTTCAGAGGATGCTGTTGGTCCTGCTATGGTTCTCGTTTCTATTCGGCATGTACAACGGGGCAATGGTTGCGGCGCTCACCGAAGTGATGCCGGCCAGCGTGCGGGTGGCCGGTTTCTCGCTCGCTTACAGCTTGGCGACGGCCTTGTTCGGAGGCTTAACGCCGGTGATCTCCACCGGGCTGATTCACGCGACGGGCGACCGCGCGGCGCCGGCTTATTGGATGACGATCGCCGCGCTATGCGGCTTCACCGCCACTCTGATCCTCTACCGCGCGTCCCGGCGACTATCGGCGGCAAGTGGCATAGTTGAGGTTTAGGAAGCTAGCGCTTTGAATCTTGTACATCTAACCGCCGGCACGCCGGTTCCGAAAGCGGATGCAAGCCGCGTGGACGCGGGCGCTCTACGCGCCGAATTGGAGCGCTCGCTCGAGGGCGAGGTTCGCTTTGACCCAATCACGCGCGCATTGTATTCCACCGACGCCAGCGTATATCAAATCCGCCCGTTTGGAGTTGTGATCCCGAAGAATCGCCAGGATGTCATCCGCACGGTGGAGATCTGCCGCCGCTTCCGCTGCCCTTTGACGATGCGCGGCGGAGGAACATCGCAGGCCGGGCAAGCGATCGGCGAAGGAATCCAGGTCGACATCTCGAAATACTTCAACCGCGTGCTCGAAGTCAACGCTGAAGAGCGCTGGGCGCGCGTGGAGCCGGGCCTTGTGCTGGACGAGTTGAACGCGCAACTGGCGCCGCTCGGCCTGCGCTTCGCCCCCGATATTTCGACGGCCAGCCGCGCCACCATCGGCGGGATGATGGCCAACAATTCGGCCGGCGCGCGCAGCGTCCTATACGGCAAAACAATCGACCATGTTCTGGAGCAGGTGGTGGTTCTCTCGGACGGAAGCATCGCGCATTTTCGCGACATCCCGCGCGACGCGATCCCCGGCGGTGACACTCTCGAAGCGGAGTGTTATCGAACCGTGCTGGATCTGGCGCGGGAACATTCGGACGAAATCGAGCGCCGCTATCCGAAGGTCCTGCGGCGTGTGGGCGGCTATAATCTCGATCAATTCATCCACCCGTCGGATCCCGTGAATCTCTCGAAGATCATGGTCGGATCGGAAGGCACGCTGGGCGTGGTGCTGGAAGCCAAGCTGCGCCTGGTCCCGTTGCCAAAAGCAAAGGCCGTCATGGTGATCGGATTTCATGATCTGCTGGAATCGCTGTCGGCTTCGCCCACGATTCTCAAACACAACCCCTCCGCCGTCGAGGTGATGGACAAATCCATTCTCGATAACACGCGCCAGAACCTCGCGCTCAACCGGATTCATAGCGCCATCATTCAGGGCGATCCCGCGGCCACTCTATGCGTCGAGTTTTACGCCGATCGCAAAGAAGATTTGCCGCCGCGCCTGCGCGCTCTCGAAGAAGACCTTCGATCCAAAAAACTGGGCTACTACTACCACGCCGAGACCGATCCTGCCGCGCAGACACGCATCTGGAGCCTGCGGGAAGCCGCGCTGGGGCTCTCCATGGCGATGAAGCAGGATGCCAAATCCATTTCGTTCGTCGAAGACACCGCGGTTGCGCCGGAAAAACTAAGCGCGTTCATCGGGCGCTTTCTCGCGATCATCCAAAGCCACTCGACCACTGCCGGCGTTTACGCGCACGCGTCCGTCGGATGCCTGCATGTGCGGCCGGTCATCAACCTCAAGACCGAAGACGGCGTGAGCAAATTCGCGAGCATCGCGGAGGCGGTTTCGGATCTGGTGGTGGAATACGGCGGTGCGCTCTCCGGCGAACATGGCGACGGACTAGTCCGAAGCCCGTTCATGCGCAAGCTTTTCGGCGACGTCCTGTACGAAGCATTTCGCGAAATCAAACGCACCTTCGATCCGCTCGGCATCCTGAATCCAGGCAAGATCGTGGACTCGCCTCCTCTGACATCCAGCCTCCGCTTCGGCGCCGCCTACCAAGCTCGAGAGACCACCTCCTGGTTCGATTTCTCGGAGTACGGCGGCGTGGCGGGCGCTATCGAAATGTGCAGCGGCGTGGGGGCGTGCCGCAAGAAGCTTTCCGGAACCATGTGCCCGTCCTACATGGCGACGCACGACGAGTCCGCTACCACGCGGGGCCGCGCGAACGCGCTTCGAATGGCGATCTCGGGGCAATTAGACGAGAGTGGACTAGGCGATGCAGGCGTTTTTGACGTCCTGGATTTGTGCCTGGAGTGCCGCGCCTGCAAGGCCGAATGTCCGGTGAATGTGGACGTCGCAACGCTGAAGAGCGAATTCCTGGCGGACTATTGGAAGCGCCACGGCACGCCGTTGCGGGCTCGCGCGCTCGGGCACATCGGCCACTTGTCCCGCTGGGGAAGCCGGTTCGCACCGTTCTCAAACTGGATTGCTCAAAGCGCTCCCGCCCGTGCGATGAACGAGAAGTTTCTGGAAATCGACCACAGGCGCACGCTTCCCGCGTGGAAACGCCAAACCTTCGCCCGTTGGCTAGCCGCGCATCGACCTCCTTCCACGGGCCGCGCAGTCACGATGTTCAACGACACCTTCACGAACCACTACGATCCAGAGATCGGAATAGCGGCCGTCGAGATCCTGGAGCGCGGCGGCTGCCGCGTCCAAGTGGTGCATCCCGGCTGCTGCGGTCGCCCTCTGATTTCTAACGGACTGCTCGAAGAAGCCCGCAATCACTCTGCGAACTTAGTGGAATCCCTGTTTTCGATCGCCGATCGCGGCGAGAAGATTCTATTTTGCGAGCCGAGCTGTCTGTCGGCTGTGAAAGAAGACGCGCCGCTATTGTTGCGGGGAGAGCAGCAGCAGCGCGCCCGCCGCGTAGCAGAGGCAAGCCTCTTATTTGAAGAGTTTGCCGTCGGGCTCGATTTGCCTTTGCGCGCCGGACCATCGAGAATTCTGCTGCACGGCCATTGTCATCAGAAGTCCATGGGGCTGCTTCAAAGCTCCATCGCGCTTTTATCGCGCATTCCATCCGCCACCGTGGTGGACCTCGACGCGGGATGCTGCGGCATGGCCGGATCCTTCGGCTATTCGAAGAAGCACTATGACGTTTCGAGCGCCATCGCGAACCGGCGCTTGCTGCCTGCGATCAAGGCCATGAAAACAGGCGACGCCCTGGTCGCGCCCGGGACCTCCTGCCGGCATCAGGTGGCGGATCTCGGCGGACAGGTGGCCGTCCACCCGGCCGTTCTCGTTCGCAGCCTCCTCGCCCCGTAACCCCCGCTACTTCAGAATTTGAAACATGTTGCTGTAGTCATCGGTCCAGCCGCGAAAACCGGGCTGATTGACCAGCGGCTTGGTGGTCGAATCACGAAAGTTAGCGTTCTTGAAAACAGTCGCTGAACGAGATACCAGCACCCAGGTTGAGGCCGAATAGTAGTCCTCCGTGTTGCCGTCGTCTTCCACCATCACGCCGGACCAGCCCATATCGCGAGCCGCTTGTGAAATCACCGGCTTCAGGTCCAGATAACGATTCGCCACGTCCACCGCAATCACACCACCCGGTTTCAGATGGCGCTGGTAGGTTTGGAAAGCTTCTTTGGTCAACAGATGGACCGGAATCGAATCGCTGTTGAACGCATCCACGGCCAGCACGTCGAGCTGTTCTCCCGGCAAGCGCTCCAGCACCAGGCGGCCGTCCCCGAGCAAGATTTTTTTCTCGGCGGGACAGGCGCGTAAGAAGCCGAACTGAGTGTTTGCGATCTCAACCACCAGGGGATTGATCTCGTAATAGTGGATGGTATCGCCCGCCCGGGCGAGCGCCGCTAAGACGCCCGCGCCCAGGCCGATGACGCCGATGCGCACGGGCCCGGCCTCGCCCAATGCTCGTATCGCGCGGGAAACGCCGGAGGCATCGCCGTAATAGGAAGTCGCGATGCGCCCGGAATCCGGCCCCGTGAGCTCGGTGCCGTGGGTGATGGTCCCGTGCATCAACACGCGCTGCGCCGGTTCATCTTCCGTGGCCGGATCATCGCGCACTCTTAGCGCTCCATAGAAATTGCGAGCAGAGACGAGGTTGCCGCGTGACTTCCGGGCCTCGTTAAAGCCCAGATATCCAGCCAGGCTGCAGGTAGCGATCACGAGTGCGAGCCGGACCCAGAGAGAGCGCGGCTTCCCGGGCGTCCCGTTCCACAAAACGCAGGTGACCAGGGCGGCACACGCCGAAATCGCGACGGGCAGCTCCAGATAATCATTGAAAATGCGCGGCGCCGCCAAGGCCACGAACAATCCCCCTATCGCGCCCCCCACGGAAACCATTAAGTAAAACTTCGTAAGATATCGCGGATGCGGTTTCCGGCGGGCCAGTTCGCCGTGGCACACCATGCAGCACACGAACAGGGCTGCGCATAGTGCCGGGATCATCCTCCTCACGCTGACGTTCTTCTCGGAAATGTAATCGCTATATGCGAAAAAAGCCAGCGAACCGGCGAGGAGCGGCAAAAATACAATCCGATTATAGATCCGCTCATTTCCAAAGCAGAGGATGAAACTGAGCAGGTACAAGGCCAGCGGCACCACCCACAGCAGAGGAATGGGCGCCACGTTTTGAGTCAACTGGCTGGTCACAGCCAGTAGAAGTGTGGAGGCGCATGCAGCCAGCCCGATCCAAAGTAACTGGGCGGCTGGACCGGGTGATGGAACGCCTCCGGTCCGCATCTGGCTGGCATCCGCACTCCCGCGCGTGGTCCAGCCCGTCAGCGCGCATAGCGCGGCAAAGCCGATATACGCCGCGGACCAGACCCGGGCCTGAGTTCCCAATCGAAGGCTAGGCTCCACCACGAACGGATAAGTCAGCAGAGCCAGCATCGAGCCGAGATTCGAAAGCGAGAACAAACGGTAGGGCGCCGATTCTGCGTTCACGCGCAGGTACCAGGCCTGCAGCAGCGGACTGGTGGCCGACAGCAGTGTATACGGCAGGCCCACGGTGACCGCGAGAAGCAGCAGGATACGAACCGTCGGATCGCCCGCCGCGTCGGGCTTCCAGACAGCCGACGGAATGATAGGAAGAGACCGGAGACTCCCCGCCAGGAGCGCCGCATGCAGCCAGACCTGCTGCCTCGGTTTGAGAAATCGGATCAAGCAATGCGCATACAAATATCCCGCCACAAGCAGCAGTTGGAAAAATAGCAGCACCGCGCTCCAGACCGAAGCGGACCCCCCGAACCAGGGCAGGATGAATTTGGCGATCAGCGGCTGAACCTCGAAGAGCAGGAACGCGCTTAGGAAAATCGTAACTGCAAACAGGAGCGCCGGCACGAACGCAATTTTACCGGAGTTGGGATGCGCACGGCTCGTGATCTTACAATGTCGGAAATATGATGTTAAGTTCCGTCGTTAAAACGGCACTTACCATGACTTAGTAAGTATGTCGCTTCTAATATCGGAGTGGACTTTTTTTGTCTGCCCCATCAATGCGCGATAACTTATTCGGCCTCGGGACCGGCTAGTTAGCGCCCGCCCCATACCACCAACCGCATCGTGGTGTTACTCCCGTGGGCTGTAAAGTGATTGTAAAATTTTCTTGACAAGCTTTTGGCACTGGCTTACACTTGCTTGCAATCGCTTGTTTTGATGTGCTGACGGGAGAGACTGGCACGTGCCAGCGCCGAAGGAGCAACCGCCCCGGAAACTCTCAGGCAAAAGAACCGTCACTGCTAAGAATCTGGAAAGTGATCGCCGCGGAGCGGGGAAGTTCGCTTCATGGTGATCCGCCGAAGGGATAACGTTCTCAGGCAAACCGACAGATGGGGCCCAGGATACTGGCTTGTCAGAGGCCGGTGATTGAGCCCAAGTTTGGCCATCTCAATTCGATCCTACGGAAACCGCGCTCGGAAGTAACACGTTCAGTCAGGAGAGAGTTATGTCCTTATCGCAACGCTTGCTGCAAAAAAAGAACCTGCTGGTTGTTTGCCTGATCCTGCTTGCGGGCAGTTCGGCATTCGCGCAGTCTACCTTCGGAACCTTTGTGGGCACTGTCCAGGATCAATCCGGCAGTGTCATCGGAGCTGCGGTCGTCACGATCACTAATCTCGATGAAAACAGTGTTCGCACTGCGACCACGAATGGCGCGGGGCAATATCAGTTGATCAACGTGCCCGCCGGCCGCTATTCGATTTCGGTGACTAAGCCTGGCTTTGCCACCACCAAGGTCAATGAAGTTACGCTGGATGCCCGCCAGGAGCGGCGCGTTGATCTCACTATGGGATTGGCGTCCGTGCAGCAGACCGTGGAGGTGAGCGCGGAAGCAGCCGCCATCAACACCGAGAACGCGACCATCGTCAACACGATGAGCAATGAGGAGGTGACGCAGTTGCCTGCCAATTATCGCGGCGCTTCCACCAGCCCGCTCGGGGCCATTGTCGCGCAGCCCAATGTGCAGCAGGATCAGTACGGAAACATCGGACTCACTGGATCCCAGCCCTTCATGGTGGACTACACCGTGGACGGCGCGTCCAGCGTCAATATCCTTTACAATTCGCCCGCCAGCAACATGTTCCCCTCCGCCGAGATGCTGGGCGAGTTCAAAGTATCGTCCATCAGCAATAACGCGGAATTCGCCACCACCGGCGACGTCACTGTAACCACCAAGAGCGGCGGGAACACGTTTCACGGAAGCGCCTTCGAGTACATGCAAAACGCCGCCTTCGATGCAACTCAATACGGCTCGCCCACTAAGCAAGCCAAGGTATGGAATACCTTCGGCGGCAGCCTCAGCGGTCCCGTGGTGATTCCGCATCTCTATAACGGGCACGACAAAACATTTTTCTTCATCGATACGGAAGAGAACCGGCATCCGGGCTCGCAGGTGGTTATCGATAATCTCCCCACCGCTGCCATGATCTCCGGCAATTTGAACGGCGTGCCCGGCCCCGCAGCGATTGATCCTTACACCGGCGCTCCGTATCCCAACAACACCATTCCCGCCTGCAGCCAGCCCAACCAGGTGGACTGCTTGAATCCCGTTTCTCAGAAATTGTTCGCCAAATACTTTCCCGCGCCGAACTTCACTTCCGGTTCCACCACCGGCGATTACCGGACGCTTGAGAAACTGGCCAACGAGACCAATGGATATGATCTACGGTTCGATCAGTATATCGGCACGAAAAACCTGCTCTTTGGAAGATGGACCTGGAAGAATCTGCCTCAACAATCCACCACGAACAGCGGGTTCGGGAACCAGCCCGCTACCGCTCAGCTGCTCCCGCCAACCACCAACAATGAGTACGACAAGAATCTGATTATCTCCGACAACTACACCATCACTTCTCACCTGGTCAACGAATTCCGGTTTGGACTCAGTCGTCTGAATATCACCTCGAGCTTCCCCTATCAGGGCGCGCAGGTGGATGGCTACCTCGGCCTGACCGGGCTGGATCTGTCACGCGCGGGCACGGCCGGCGCCTTCCCCGGGTTCGATTTCAGCTCCGGCACGGGCTTCACCAACCTCGGCCATGATTCCATCGGGCCCGTGGACTCCAAGGTGACTCAATACACCGACAATCTTTCCTGGGTGAAAGGAAAACACAGCTTCAAGTTCGGCGCTTCCGATTCTCAGGTGCAGTACGACAGAATCGACGACTTCGGCGCGTCCGACGAGTTTGGCTCCTTCTCATTCAATGGCGAGTTCAGTGGAAACTCATTCGCGGATATGCTGCTTGGCTTGCCCGCCACGGACCAGGTCTTCGTCACCGGACCGTTCCTCTCTCAAAAGTCGAGCCACTTCGCGGTCTATGGGCAGGACGAGTGGCACATATCCAAGAGCCTGACGCTCAGCTACGGTCTGCGCTGGGAATTGCAGCCGCCGTTCTCGGAAAAGAATGGCAACATTGCCAACTTCAATCCGGCCACCGGCGGGCTTGTCGTTCCGGATATCGCGGAGAAAGTGCTTCCTCCAGCAGCTTCCGTGCTGTATGCGGTCAATTCCTGCTCTCTTAATCCGCTGCCCAACCCGGCTTTTCCCTGCACGCCGGTGTTGGATGCCACCCAGGCAGGCTTTCCGAAATGGCTCCGTTACACCGATTACCATGACTTCGACCCCCGCATTGGAATTGCCTGGCGTCCTTTCGGCAACGATAAGACCGTCTTCCGGGCCGGCTGGGGACTCTTCACCGTCCCGAGTCTCGGCTGGGAAGCCTACATGATGACCGGCGTCGCCGTCACGGCAGCGCCGTTCTATGTGAATTCCTTCAACACGGCTACCAATTCAGCGCTGTTCACGCTCCCGCAAACCGGCTATGGTAACGGCGGACTGACGCCCGCAATCGTCGGATCCCAAAATATCTTCGAGGCCCAGGATGAGCATTACAAAGATCCCCAATCGGCCCAGTGGAACATCACGATCGAGCGCCAGTTCCTGAATACCTGGACTGCCCGCGCCAGCTACATCGGAAACAACAGCTACGGCCTGTCCGTCAACGTGGACAAAAATCAGTGTCACGTCAGCGCGAACGGACCTTGTATTAAGCCGTATCCCGATTACAATTTAATCGTCTCCATGGAGAACTTGGGTTTCGCGAACTTCCAGGACTTGGAACTGCAGGTTTCTCACCGGATGTCTTCGGGTCTCTTCTTCCAGGCTTCCTATGACTGGCAGAAGGACCTGACCAACGTTGCCGACGCCCCAGTTGGATATGGGACTGAAGCGGGCAATTTCTCGGGAGGTTATTACGTGGATGATCAATTCAATCTGAGAAACGATCGAGGTAACGATGCCGGACCCAGGCGCCAGCGCTTCCTGATGACCAGCCTTTACCAGCTCCCGTTCGGACACGGCCGAAAGTTCCTGGCCACCTCCAACAACTTCGTGAATACCGTTCTCGGCGGGTGGCAGCTAAGCGCCATCTTCTTATCGCAGACCGGGCCCTTCATGACGGCCATCGACAGCAACCCCTTGGACAGCGCGTCCAACCTCAACGAGCTGGATCGCGGACTATCGATTCGGCCGGACCAGATCGGGGCTTGCAACGTTTCGAATCCGGGACCGAACACCCCCTGGTTCAACATCAATGCGTTCGTTCATACGCCCCAGGGCGCGGGTCGAATCGGTAATGAAGGCGTCGGCAATTGTGTCGGACCGGATACGAACGCACTGTCGGCTGGTTTAGCGAAGAACTTCGCGATTTGGGAACGTCTCAGGATGCGCTTTGAAGCTACTTTCACGAACATCCTGAACCACCCCAATTTCCTGCAACCGCAGTCCATGGATATTTCTTCGCCCGCTACGTTCGGCATCACCCAGACGGTTCAGTCCGCCGAAAACGGCGGCAACCGCGTGGGCCAGCTTTCGCTGCGGCTCGATTTCTAAAGGGCCGCGCTGCTTCGCAACCGGTCGGTTAGTTTTGAATGAGGCGGAATGCTAAAATTAAGCCATAACCGCCTCATTCAACTAACTCCCGATGGAATTCGAATACACGCCGGAGCAGATCCAGCTACGTAAAACCGTACGCGAATTTGCGGAAGAGGAAATCGCCTCGCACGTCCTCGAGTGGGACGAAGATCAGATCTTTCCGCTCGAAACCATCAAACATGCCGGCAAGCTGGGCTTCATGGGCGCGATCTTCCCGGAAGAGCTCGGCGGCGCGGGCCTCGGCTACATCGATTACTCCATCATCATCGAGGAGCTGGCGCGCGTGGACCCCTCCGTCGGCCTCATCGTCGCCGCCCACACTTCGCTCTGCACCAATCATATTTTTCTGGCCGCCAACGATGAGCAGCGCCGCCGGTACATCCCCAAGCTCGCATCCGCCGAATGGATCGGCTGCTGGTCCTGACCGAACCGGAAGCCGGCTCCGACGCGGGCGGAACGCGCACCAAAGCCGTAAAAGATGGCGCGTGCTGGGTGTTGAACGGCGGCAAGACATTCACCACCAACGCGCAGTATGCCGACGTATGCGTCGCCATGGCAGTAACGGATCGCGCCGCGTCGCATCACGGCATCTCGGCCTTCATCCTCGAAAAGGGCCTTCCGGGATTCAGAGTCGGCAAGAAGGAAAACAAGCTGGGCATGCGCGCCAGCGCCACCGGCGAGGTGCTGTTCACCGATTGCCGGCTCCCGGATTCGCAGATGCTCGGAAAAATGGGCGAAGGATTCGTCGATAGCCTGCGGATTCTCGACGGCGGGCGCATTTCCATCGCCGCGCTGTCCGTCGGCACGGCGCAGGGCGCATACGAAGCCGCGCTCAAATATTCCAAACCGCGCAAACAGTTCGGCCGGCCCATTTCCGAATTTCAGGCCATTCAGAACAAGCTGGCCGACATGGCGACCGAGATCGACGCCGCGCGCCTGCTCACCTATCGCGCCGGATGGATGAAGGATCGGGGCGAGCGCGTCACCAAGGAATCCGCCATGGCCAAGCTGTTCGCCTCCGAGATCGCCGTTCGCGTCGCGAACGAAGCCGTGCAGATCCACGGCGGCTACGGCTTCATCAAGGACTATCCCGGTCGAAAAGTTTTATCGCGACGTCAAGCTCTGCACCATCGGCGAAGGCACCAGCGAGATCCAGCGCCTGGTCATCGCGCGGCAACTCCTGAAGAGCTGATGGACGGTCTGGCCCAGCGAATCCTCTCCGGCGATTTGCGCGCGCTGGCCCGCGCCGCAACCGCCGTGGAAAATCGACAACCCGAAGCTTCCCGGCATTCTCAAGGAACTGTTCCCGCACAGCGGACGCGCCACCGTGATCGGCATCACCGGACCTCCCGGCGCGGGCAAGAGCACGCTGGTCGATCGGCTGGTCCGCGAGCTGCGCCGCGAAGGCAAAAAGTCGGCAGTCATCGCCGTGGATCCCACCAGCCCTTACACCGGCGGCGCGATTCTGGGCGACCGTATCCGCATGCTCGCGTCATCATGCCGACCCCGGCGTCTTTATCCGCTCCATGGCCACCCGCGGCTGGCTGGGCGGGCTCGCGGCCGCCACCACCGATCATGGCCGTGCTGCTCGACGCCGCCGGCATGGACGTCGTGCTCATGGAGACGGTCGGCGTCGGGCAGGACGAAGTGGAGATCGCCGAGACTCGCCGACGTGACCATCGTGGTGCTGGTCCCCGGCATGGGCGACGATGTGCAGGCCATCAAAGCCGGTATCATGGAAATCGCCGACGTCTTCGTCGATCAACAAAGCCGATCAGCCCGGCGCGGAACGCCTGGAGCGCGAGATCAGGCTCATCCAGAGCCTTTCCAGCGTCCGGATGGCTGGGTTCCGCCGATGGTTCGAACCGTGGCGACAGAAGGAAAAGGAATCGTGCGAAACGCTGGCCGCGGTACGGTCGTTTCTGGAACGCGGCGCGTCCAAGGATCGTGCGGTGGCGAACTGGAGTTGCGGTTGCGCGAGATGTTGCGCGAACGATGGATCGAACGATTTTGTCGAATGTGAATTTTGAGACGGCGGCCGAGGAAGTGGCGGCGCGGCCGCACGGATCCGTATACGATAATCGATGGCTGGCTCAAACGAACTTCAAATTGATCACCTGGGCATCGCGGTACGCTCGCTCGATGCCGCGCTCGAGTTCTACAGAAGCAGCTGGGCTTTCTGGTAGGCCTGCGCGAAACAGTGGACGCCGAAAAGGTCAACGTCGCCATGCTGCCGGCCGGCGGCCCGCGCATCGAACTGCTGGAAGCCGCCAGCCCCGATTCGGTCATCGCGAAGTTCATCGAGAAGCGCGGCGAAGGGCTGCATCACGTGGCGCTCAAGGTCCCCGATCTCGCCGCTGCGGTGGAGCGTCTCAAGGCAAGCGGCGCGCGGCTACTCGAACGAACCCCGCCCGGGCGCAGGCGGGCATCTCTATGTTTTCGTGCATCCTTCCTCCACCGGCGGCGTGCTGCTCGAACTGATACAGGCATGAAACCAACCATCGGAATCATCGGCGGCAGCGGGCTCTACTCCATGCCCGGGCTTCGACGCCAAGGAGGAAGTGCTGCTCGACAGCCCGTGGGGCGCGCCCTCGGACAACTATGTCGTCGGCCGACTGGCGGGCAAGGAAGTCGCGTTCCTCGCGCGGCACGGGCGCGGCCACCGCATCTCGCCCTCCGAACTGAATTTCCGCGCCAACATTTACGGCTTCAAATCGCTCGGGCGTCGAGCGAATCATTTCCGCTGAGCGCCGTCGGATCGCTCAAGGAAGAGCACGCGCCGCTCGGTTTCGTGATCCCCGATCAGTTCTTCGACCGCACGCGCGGCCGCATCTCCACTTTCTTCGGCGAAGGCCTGGTGGCCCACATCAGCTTCGCCGATCCCGTCTGCCCGCAGCTCTCGAAAGTCGTCAGACGGGCCTGCGCCGACGCCGGCGTGGACGTTGCAATGGGCGGCACGTACCTCTGCATGGAAGGCCCGGCCTTTTCCACCAAAGCCGAATCCAACATCTATCGAAGTTGGGGCATGGACGTCATCGGCATGACCAATCTGCAGGAAGCCAAGCTGGCGCGCGAAGCCGAGATCTGTTACGTCACCGTCGCGATGGTCACGGATTACGATTGCTGGCACGAGGAGCATGATGCCGTCACCGTCACCGACATCCTCGCGAACCTCAGCCAAGAACGCCGAAAACGCCTGCAAGGTGGTGGCCGCGTCGGTCGCCGAGCATGCCCGCCGAGCGCGAATGCAAGTGCGGATCGGCGCTGGCGCACGCCTTGATCACCGATCCTAACGTCGTCCCCGTCACCACTCGCAAGAAGCTGGAGCTGCTGGTTGGAAAATACCTCCGCTGATTCGCTCGCGCAAGAGCTTCTTGATCATTGCCTGGCCGCGCGACCGTGGCCGGAACAGCTCATCGACAAATTACTCGCGAGCGGAGGCGATCATGCACTATTCCGAATCGTGGTCGAGCGTCTCGCGGATTTATTCGAGCCGCGCCTGTGCGGCGTGTACGCGGAGTTGTTTTCCGAAGTAATCGCGCGGCGAAATCCCGCCCTGCACGCCAGCCATCTGCTCACCCATTACCAGCGAGTGCGTGCGCCGCGTTGTTATGATCGCGATCCGGCCGCGGTCGAAAACGTCTTTGTGCTTTCTCGCGTCACCCTAGGCGCCGATGTCGCCATCACCAGCGTGATGCTGGACGCCGCCAAGCAGCGCTTTCAGAATGCCCGGATCTGGTTCGTGGGACCGCGCAAGGCCTGGGAGCTCTTCGCCGCCGATCCGCGGCTGAGCCATCTTCCCATCGCCTATGGCCGATCCGGAACCTTGGACGACCGGCTTTCGATCTGGCCGCCCCTGCGCGATGCGGTGTCGCTCCCTGCCAGCATCGTCATCGATCCGGATTCCCGGCTCACGCAGCTCGGCCTCTTGCCGGTTTGCCGCGAGGACGATTACTATTTTTTCGAGAGCCGCTCCTTCGGCGGCGACGGATCGGACCCGCTATCGGTTCTGGCCGGCCGCTGGGCCGAGGATACCTTCGGCGTCCGGAATTCGCTGCCCTATATTCAAACCGGCTTGGACGCGGCCGCATTCGCCACCACGGTCAGCTTCGGCGTGGGCGAGAACCCCGCCAAAAGGTTAACGGGCGACTTCGAAGCCAGCCTGCTGCGCGAATTCCCGCGCCCCATTCTCATCGACAAAGGCGCGGGCGGCGAAGAAGCCGAGCGGGTGGAACGCGCGGTGTCGGAAGCAGGCCCGGGCATCGCCACCTGGGACGGTTCGTTTGCCGGATTCGCCGAACACATCGCCCGCAGCCGCTTATACGTCGGATACGATTCCGCCGGCGGGCATGTAGCCGCGGCCTGCGGCGTACCCCTGGTCAGCATTTTCGCCGGTTTCGCGTCGGAACGAATGCTGCAGCGCTGGCGTCCCGCCGGACCCGGCAAAATCGCGCTGATCCGCGCCGATCAAGCCGGCAATCCGTTAGCCGACGCGCTTACTGCTTCGGCGGAGTTTTATCGGGCGGCGCAGCCTCTTTAGTCTGATCCTCCGGCAGTGGATCCGGAGTGTCGAACTTGATGGTGCTGCCCGTTTCAAACTTACGATACAGCCGGAATTCGATGTCGTTGCGGCTGAGATAGCGCGACCGCATGGTCAACTCCGCTTTCAACGGCAGCATGTAGTCGCCGTCGGCGATCTTCTGGAGTTGATAATCCAGCGTCTCGTGCGCCTCGCGGATCGGAAAGTCGGCGGGAATATCGTAGGGGTCCAGCGTGATCTTGGTGATCATCTTGGTTTCCTTGTCTACGTAGACCAGGCCGCGATACGCGGGAATGATATCCCGCTTGCTGTCCATTTCCGTGATGTGAAATTTCGAGTTTTCCTGCTCGATGTCATAGCTGAACACGTACGTGGGCCGGCCCCGCAGCGTCCCCCAATGGTCCCACTCGAAGCGCGCCAGGCTATCGGCCTCGAAGATTTCTTTCATCATGGAACCGAATTCGCCCGCCGACACCGTGCCGCCCAGTTGCTCCATCTTCTTGTTCGTGACCGGCTGGTCGTTCTGGGAAACGACGTCGTATTCTTCGTGGCCGTCGTACGTCAGACGCGCCGCAATAGTGTCCTGGTGCCGCCAGCCCGCGCCCTTGCCGGAAGCGTCCACATCCCGCCGCGTTACCTGCAGGCAGATGAAGTTCGGAAGATTCTTGGTGTAATTCATCACGTATTCGCGAACTTCATCCAAAATTTTGCCTTGTTCGATCGAATCCGGCGGCGGCTTGGGGACATAAACCGGCTTCGGCGGGGGAGGCGCGGCCACCGGCATACTCGCGGTAGAATCTATCATCTCGCGCAGAGCTCCCACGGTTTTCGGCCCGGCGCCCAAACTCTGGAGCGTCTCCACCGTCCGGTCATCCAGTTTCTCGGTGAGCTTCACCTGGTGCAAATACTTGGCTACCTGCACGTCCGGTTGCTTGAGCGTAACGGCGGATTGGATGAAAGCTTTGAGCTGCTCCAGGGTCATTTTCATCTCGGAAGCAGCCAGCAGTCCAGCAGCGGTCAGAAGGACAAGCAAATACCGCATAGTACTATTGTGCCTCAGTCCGCGCCGCCACGGTTGTTGCGATTTCGCTACTCTAGTGTCATGGGATCACCTGCACTGGGGACTAAGATCCCGGAACTGTCGATTCGTACGCCTACCGGCGAAACAAAGATCGTAGTGCTGAATAGGGAGCGCTACGAATTGGGACGCGCGGAGTCGAACGATCTGTGCTACCGGGACGTCCAGGGTCTATCGCGTAAGCATCTGGCTATTGAACATCAAGGATCTACCTGGGTGGTCCGCGATTTAGGCAGCACTAACGGTACGTTCGTTAACGGAACGCAGCTCACGGCGCCGCACGTGCTATGTCCGCGTGATCGCGTGTCGGCTGGAGAGCTGACCATCCAGTTCTCCGAAGGTCCCGCGCCCGCGCCCGCCGCGAAGACCGTGGTCTTCGTCGAGAAAGCGCCCGCGCCCGCGGAAGGCGCCGTCGTAACCGCCAGCCTGGATAATTTGCTCGCCGAGGAAGGCGAAGGCGGTGCAGCCGGGCACACCAAAGCATTAATAAGGGCCGGCCGCGAGCTAGCGGGGCACATGCCCCTCGATAAACTCTTCGATCTGATCATGACTCTCTCGATCGAAGCTGTGGGCGCGTCCCGCGGCGTCCTGATGACGTTCGAAAACGGCGAGCTCCAGATTTCCGCGTCGAAGGGCGCAGGCATCCGCATCAGCTCGCACGTGCGCGATGTCGTGATCAACTCCAAGCGTTCCTTGCTGGTTCACGACGCCCTGCAGGACCAGGCTCTGGGAGCGCGCATGAGCATCGTTCAGGATCAGATCCGCAGCATGCTCGCTGTTCCGCTCCAAACCGAAGACCGCGTCATCGGGCTTATTTATCTCGATTCGCCGTTTCTGGTCCGCGAATTCACTAAAGCGGACTTGAGCCTTCTCACGGTGATGGGCAACATCGCCGCGATACGAATTGAGCATGCCCGGCTGGCGGAAATGGATCAGGCCGAGAAGTTGCGCGCCCAGGAGATGAAGCACGCCGCCATGATCCAGCGGTCCATCCTGCCTAGTAATTTCCCGCCCTTTCCGGATCGGGGCGAGTTTCAGCTGCATGCCGCCATGACTCCCGCCCGCGGCGTCGGCGGAGATTTGTTCGATTTCTTCCTGTTGGATGACGACCATCTGGCTTTTGCCGTCGGAGACGTGAGCGGTAAAGGTGTGCCTGCGGCCCTCTTCATGGCCGTCACGCGAACTTTGCTCCGAGCCACCGCGCCCCATCAGACCTCACCGGCCGAATGCATGCGCTATATGAATGGAGCGCTGGCCGCACAAAATGCTTCCGGCATGTTCGTTACCTTCTTCTACGGCATCCTGGATACGCGAACCGGCGAGATTCAGTTCGCCAATGCCGGACACAACCTTCCTTATGTGTTTTCGAGCGACGGCAGCATGCGAACGCTGGAAGACCGGGGCGGACCCGTGCTGGGGCTGTTTCCGAACCTTACTTATGACATGGCGACAGCCCAGCTCGCTCCCGGCGAGGGCTTGCTCGTGTTTACCGACGGCGTCACGGAGGCTCGCAATCCGGCCGACGAGTTTTTCGAGGACGAGCGCCTCGAAGCTTACCTTCGCGCGCACGCCGCGGAGCCGGTTGAGCAGTTGGTGAGTGGCTTGCATAAGCACATGGAGCAGTTCGCCGCCGGCGCTCCGCAAGCCGATGACATCACTGCCCTTGCCTTGCGATATCTGGGCTGATTCCCACCCCTCCGGCAGGGTTTGCAACGCTCCTGCTAAATCTGTCACATAATAGAGGAACGATAGAGATACAATCGGGATTCCCCCATGCTTTGTACGGCGTGTAAGACACCTGTTCCGTTAAGCGCACGCCAATGCCCTAGCTGCGGAACAGCAACCGACCCGGATGACAGAACCGGGGTATTGGAAACGCCCATCCAGCCCTTGGACACCGCCGAAGGCATAATGCAGCCCGGCAGTTCGTTCGGAGCGCGCTACCGCATCGAATCGCTGCTTGGCGAGGGCGGTATGGGCTCCGTTTACAAAGCCTACGATTCAGAACTGGGGCGCACGGTGGCGCTCAAACTGGTGAAGCCGGAGCTGGCCACCAGCCCGCAGATCATGCAGCGCTTCAAACAGGAGCTTCTGCTAGCTAGTAAAATTACTCACAAGAACATCCTCCGTATCCACGATCTTGGCGACGTCGACGGTATCAAGTTCATCAGCATGGTCTTCGTCGAAGGAGCCGATCTTTTCAGTCTCATCGAAAAGTCCGGGGGGCTGCCGCTCGACCGCGCGCTGAAATTCGCCAAGCAATTGTGCGGTGCCTTGGAGGCCGCGCACGATGAAGGCGTGGTGCACCGCGATCTAAAACCGCAGAACATTCTGATCGATAAAGCCGACAATCTGTACGTTTCGGATTTCGGCCTGGCCAAGTCGCTCGCGCCCGATCTCACCGCCATGACGCGGGTGGGCCAGGTTCTCGGCACGCCCCGCTACATGTCGCCCGAGCAGGTGGAAGCCAAGGATGTCGATCACCGCAGCGATCTGTATTCGCTGGGCCTGATCTTCTATGAAATGTTTACGGCCACGCTTCCATTCCGGGGCGAATCCACGCTGCAATTGATGTACAAGCACGTCAATGAGGCGCCCCCGGACCCGAGGACCGTGCGGCCGGACCTGCCGCCCTACATCGCGAATGTCATTCTCAAGTGCCTGCAGAAGGATCCGGCCAATCGTTATCAGAGCGCGCGCGAGATCCTGACTGACCTGGATTCCCAAAGCGCTCCTGAAATAAGCCGGCCGGCGGGAACACAAACCATCAGCATCCAGCTTCCTAAGCCCAAGCGTCCCGCCTGGTGGATCGCCGCGGCCAGCCTCCTGCTTCTGGTGGCGTTGGCGTTTCTTATCCCAGCCACGCGGCATCGGATTCTTCCGTCGCGTGGAGCCGCAGCCAAAGCAGGACAAGCGGCCATCACGCACTACCTGGCGGTTTTGCCGTTCCGCGTCACCGGCGACGAAGACAACACCAAGTATCTCGCCGATGGCATTGTGGACTCGCTCTCCGCCAAGCTCTCGGGCCTCAGAAACGTGTACGTCGCGCCGGCCAGCGCAGTGAACGCCGCAACCAAGCAACAGGATCCCCAGAAGCTCGCCCGCGCGTTGGGCGTGAAAATGCTCCTGCGCGGGACCGTTACCACGGGCGCGAACAATGCCATCTCCATCACGGTGAGCCTGGACGATACCGCAAATCAAGGCCGCACAGTTCTGCATCAGGATTTCTCCGGCGTGCGCGGCGATCTGCTCACGCTCGAAGATCAGATCTTCAGTAAACTCGCCTCCACGCTCGATATCAAGCAAACTAATGACGAATTGGCGCGCAGCACCGCGCATCCCACCGAGAACACTGGCGCGTACGATCTTTACCTCAAGGGCCGCAACGTCGGGCGCGGCGCCCACGATACCAAAGAGCTTCAAAGCGCCATGAGCTTTTTCGATCAGGCCATCCAGAGCGATCCGCGGTTCGCGCTGGCCTATGCCGGCCTGGCTGACGTCGACCGCCGTATGTTCGACCAGACCAAAGATGGCGTCTGGACGCAGAAGGCTCTGGGAGCGGCCCAGCAAGCCGAGGCGCTCAACGACAATCTGCCGGAAGTGCATTTCACGCTCGGCAGCATCTACACCGCTACAGGAAGAACCACCGAAGGCATCGCCGAGCTGCAGCGGGCGCTTGAGCTTGCCCCTAACTCCGACGAAGCTTTGCGGCGCTTGGGCACGGCCTACATGAAAGTGGGCCGGCAGCAGGAAGCGCTGGCGGCGTATCTCAAAGCCACGGAGGTGAATCCCTACCTGTGGATCAATTTCAACCAGCTCGGCAATGCCTATTTCCAACTGGGCCAGAACGACGAGGCTTTACGCGCCTTCAAGCACATCACGGAACTGGCCCCGGAGCGGCCCGAAGGCTGGGCCAATGCCGGCGCGGTCTACTATGAGCAAGGCAAGTGGAACGAAGGCATCCCGAACTTCCAAAAAGCCATTGACCTCCAGCCGAAGGCTGTCTACTTCTCGAATCTCGGCGCCATCTACTTTTACCTCGGCCGGTACAACGACGCAGTAAAGATGTTTGAAAAAGCCACGTCCCTGACAGAAAACGACCCCAAGATCCGCGCCAAGCTGGCGGACGCATACCGCTGGGCTGGCGAGCCCGCCAAAGCTTCGGCAGCCTATGACCAGGCGATTTCCCTGGGCTACAAGAGCATTCAGGTTGATCCGCAGAACGCCGAAGCCTTTGGAGATCTAGCACTTAACTATGCCAAGAAAGGGGACGCCGCGCGCGCCTTGGGGTTCATGGCCCGCGCACGGGCGATTGACCCTAAAAGCAACGAACTGATGTACGAAGAGGCGACAGTGAATGCAATGACGGGCAAGACCAAGGAAGCGCTGGCCAGCCTGGGAGAAGCCTTGCATGCTGGGTATTCGCTGGAGGAAGCCAAGAGCGACCCGGAGCTTAAGAAGCTTAGGGATACGCCAGAGTTTGGTAAACTAACCAACGAACTCAAGAAGCCAGCCGCCAAATGAAATATATCATACAGTGAGGCCGGTTGGTACTAGTAGTATCAATTTCAAGTTGGTGTATACAAAACGACAAACCTCGAATTAGAATAGGGGCTATGCTAAGAGGGTTCGAACGGGGAAAGAAGGTTCTATCGTGCTGCTGAGAAATCTGCTCGTCGCCAGTTGTATATTGTTGGGCCTCGCCTTCACCGTGAGTGCGAACACGATCCATATGTCGATCGACGGTGGTGATCCGCCTGTTTGCTCATCTCCGGTCACCCCCGTTAGCACAGGGATCAACGAGGTTGCGGCGAATGGTGACTGCCCAACTGAAGTATTCAATTTCGTCAATGACTTTACCGATATCATTATCGGCTTCACGTTCAGCACCACGGTTTTGACAGGCCTCGACCCCAGCGATTTCTCATGCAGCAGCGGTTACTTTGAAGACTGCACGCCGACTTACAACGCCTTGACTGGCGCGCTCGAGTACGTTTATACCGGCGTTATTACGCCGACAACGTTTATCAATTGCTGTA
The DNA here is from genome assembly GCA_963786745.1 of Terriglobia bacterium. Taxonomy (GTDB): domain Bacteria; phylum Acidobacteriota; class Terriglobia; order Bryobacterales; family Bryobacteraceae; genus Palsa-89. The sequence goes on from CAWBAE010000004.1 coordinate 572,838, forward strand.
CTGATGGAGGTCCGAACGGTGACGAAGGGATCGCCCCGGGAGCGGTATTTAACGTCACGTTGACGGGGTGGACCGTTGCGAACGGACTCTACAGCAACGATATGGAGGGTACGCCAGGCGGTCCCCAGCCGTTCGTCAACACGGTGTCAATCATTCCCGAACCGACTACCCTCGCAAGCGTCCTGGTAGGATTTCTGCTTTTGATCGGGTTAGGAATGCGGCAACAACGGGAGTTTCTTGCGCGAACGATGAGAAGCTGGCGCGTCGCCAAATTCGCCATGGCTCTGGCAGTATGCGCGGTCGCATGCAGCGCGAGTCCGATATTCTACTTGGTTAATCAAACGGTCGGTGCGGGCAATGTCACCGGCTCCATCGAAACGGATGGAAACCTCGGGACGATCTCTGGAAGCGACATTCTCTATTGGAACCTGCTTCTAAATGACGGCACCACTCCTTTTGACATCCAGGGTGGGCCGGATAGCTCCGACCCGAATTCCTCTCTGCTCGTGGTCGGTGGCGATCTTTCGGCAACACCGATGGAACTGTTGTTCAATTTCAGCGGCTCCGACCTTGGCGTGGTATTGTTTGAAGCTACGGCCGTCGGCTCGGAGACACCCTTTTGGTGCGCCGCTGACGACACTCTCTGCAGCGGCCCGTCGGGTGGAGAAACCCTCGAGACCGCGGACGGTATCCAGTTCTCAAGCGTCTCCGGAACCCAGGTAATCGCAGCTAATCCCGAACCGTCCACCATTGCCTTCGCCGCGCTGGGATTGCTGGGAATTTTACTCATCCGCCGCCGCTTCGTCAAAAAGGCGGCCTAACCTCGCCCTAGTAAGAGCGCGCTGCGTAAGCCCGCGCTCTCCATTACACTGAGTATGTGACGCGCTCCGCCGTCCTGCTCTTTTTCTTCAGCCTTCGCCTCACCCGCGCCGGCACGGCCGCGGACTTCGACCGCGAGCTGCATGCGATCTCGCTTGATCCCGAGGCATGCTACCGCGTCATCGAGCTCCACTTCGCCAAGGAAGACATCAAGATTTACCTGACCTCCGGTTATTTGATTTTCGCCAAGCCCATCCATGGCGTCCGGTATGGCGCCGTGTTCGTTGCGGGCGAGGAAGCCGGGGATGCGGAGGTCCTGCTGATGCCGCCCACCCGCGGCGAGCGGCTCTCGCTCGCCACCTTCGCCGGCTCGCCCAACCTCGAAGAACATTTCAATCGCGCCGTGTTCCTCTTTAGCGATGGCACCGGCGAAGAGCTGCTGGCTCGTCTCGAATCCGATTCGCCGCTCAGGAAGAGCCTGGAAGTGGGGCATCTTGCGGCCGATCAGTGGACCTCCGCGCTTCGTAACTTCTCTTCCAGCTTCGAAACCAGGCTGGTCAGCAATATGCTCTCGGGCGACCCCAAGTCGGGTTTCTTCTACATGACCGTTTCCGGAAAACAGTTGCATAACTTCGACATGCTGTACGATCCGGCCAACCGCGAACAGATCTTCACCGGCCAGCTGGTCTTTCGCAACAATCGGTCCTATTTCGATACTTGGACCAGTTTCCCCGCTCGCTCTTTTCGGAATGGCGCCCCTCCGCCGTCCGCGCCCATCGCGCTGGACGGTTTTCGCATCGACTCCAGCATTGACGAAAACCTCGCCATGAAGTCCGTTACCCGCGCCACGCTCACTCTCAGACGCAAAATCGGTCTCGCGATCGCACTGAGCATCTCGGGCCGGATGCGGATCACCTGGGCGCGCATCGATGGAGAACCGGTGGAAGTCTTCGATCAGGAGTCTTTGCGGTCCAACCTGATCGTGGGGAACGACAATCGGGAATTTCTGCTGGTTACCAAGACTCCGCTCGATCCCTCCCAGCCGCACGAAATCGAGGTCAGCCACGAAGGCGACGTGATCGAAAAAGCCGGCGCCGGCGTTTACTACGTCAACTCGCGCGGCAACTGGTATCCCCGCGCCGATTCCACTTTCGCTACCTATGATCTGACTTTCCGGTACCCGAAAAATCTCCTGCTGGTCGCCACCGGAACGCCGCTCCCCGGTAGTGTCGATGATACGATCGATGGCAACACCCGCGTGACCAGGCGCAAAACCGAGACGCCGATTCGCTTCGCCGGATTCAACCTGGGTGACTTCCAGTCCGCTTCGGTCACCGAAAACGGATTTAAGATCGACGTCTACGCGAATCGCCGCTTGGAGTCGGCCTTGCAGATGAAGCCGTCGCCGTCGCAGTCCAGCGCCGAGGGTTCTTTCAGGCTGCGCCGCGTTCCCAACGCAGCCCTGGACGACTCCCTTCCCCCCCAGCCTGTCGATCCCACCGGACGCCTGGGGCTACTGCTGAAAGACGTCGAGAACTCGCTCGATTTCATGACCGCCGAGTTTGGCCCGCCACCCATCCGGAATCTGGCCGTCACCCCGATTCCCGGCGGATTCGGCCAGGGATTTCCCGGCCTGGTTTATCTTTCCACGCTGGCTTACCTCGACCCCGATCAGCGCCCTCCTCAGTTCCGCGAGCGCAACGAGCAGACGTTTTATTCCCAACTCCTCGGCGTCCATGAGGTGGCGCATCAATGGTGGGGAAACGTGGTGGTTCCCGCCGGCTACCGGGACGAATGGCTGATGGAGTCCCTGGCTAACTATTCGGCGCTCCTGCTGCTCGAGAAAAACAAGGGCGTCAAGGCCGTGGAAGCCGTGCTCGACGACTACCGCGATCAACTGCTCGCCAAGTCCGATACCGGCCGTAGCGTCGAATCCTCGGGCCCGATCAACTGGGGTTTCCGCTTGCAATCCTCGCTTTCGCCCGAAGCCTGGAGGATCGTCACTTACCAGAAAGGAACTTGGATCATGCACATGCTCCGGCGGCGCTTGGGTGACGACAAGTTCCTAAGCTTGCTGCGAGAGATTTTGCGTCGCTATCGCTTCGGATCTATCAGCACGGAGCAGTTCCGCGAACTGGCCGCCGCCTATATGCCCCCCAAATCCGGCGACCGGACGCTGGAAGGCTTTTTTGAGAATTGGGTCTACGGCGTCGGCATTCCCAGCGTGAAGCTTACTTATACCTGGAGCGCCTCAAAACTCACGGGAACTCTGACCGAGGGCAACGTTGCGGACGACTTTTCGGCGTTTGTTCCAGTGGAAGTGCAAGCCGCCAGGCAGAAGACGGTTTACTGGCTCCCCACCGGAAGCGATCCCATACCTTTCTCCATCCCCTTGAGCGCCGCTCCCGTCAAAGTAGCGCTGCTGACCAACGACTGCTTGATCACCACTTCGAAATGACAGCGGCGCGGAAACCAGCAGCGCCTTAATCCATGCCTATCGCAACCAAACGAAAAGTCGAAGCCAAGAAGACGGCGCCCATCATCGAGGCCGAGCCCGAGCCTCGCCCGATTGAAGAAGAGCGGCCTCCCGTTCCCAAAGTTACCGCCTTGATTTTTTCCTACGATAGCGCGCCCGCCTTGCGCCGCTGCCTTTCCGCGATAGAGGGATCGAAAGACCGTGCCAGCATCGAGATTCTTGTGGTGGACTGCGGTTCCCATGACGAAAGCCCCCAGGTGGACAGCGAGTTTGAGGGCGTTACAATTCTTCGTCTGCCGCGCTATTTTGGGCGCACCAAGGCGTTCAACATCGGCACTCGCACCGCCGCCGGCGAATATCTGTTCTTTCTCACCCCGCAGGTGGAGGTGCTCCCCAACACCATTCCGGCGCTGGTCGCGCGGCTGGAGTCCGATTCCGAAGCCGTCGCGGTCGCTCCGCTGCTGGTCGACACCGAAGCGCGCCAGGCGGCCGAATTCTTTCATCTGCCCACGCCCGAAACCGGCATCGAATTGAGGCCCGTGGCGATCGATAAGACCGCCGAGGCCTTTCCCCTGGAATACGCCACCTTCCAGGCCTTGCTGGTGCGTAAATATTTCGTCAAGGGAATCAATTACCTGGACGAACGCTATGGCGAATTCTGGTCCGACGCCGAGCTCTGTTATCAGATCCGCCGGTCGTCCCGGAAGACCCTGGCCCTGCCTCAGGTGACCGCCTTATTCACTCCCAACTCCCCCTTTTCGGCCTCCTCCGAGACCATACTGAACGCTGACCGCGTGCATGGCGCCGCAGTCTACTTCGGCAAGCACTACGGCTTTGTGAGCGGGTTGTTGTTCCGCATTAAATCCATCCTGGGGGCTCTCTTTACCTTGCGTTTGCCGCTGTTTATGGCTTTGCTCTCAGGGACTAAAATCGACGGCTCCCAAAGCGAAATACTGTAGAACACGTTACAGTTCGAAGATACCTTAGTACCTAAGGTTCCCCCAGCCTGCCGCCGATAATACGAAAGTATGCAGATGGACGCTATGTTGTGGATCCTCCTGCCGGTATTCATTGCGGCGGGGTCGGCGTTGTTGTCGTTCTACATCATGCAGGCGCGCATGGAAGTGGCCATCGCCAAAGAGCGCGAGGTCCTGGCCGAAACCAGAGCCGAGGTTCGAACTCAAAAGGCCACCATGGAAGAGCGCGTCAAAGCCACTGAACAGGAAGCCCGGCGCAAAGCGCTCGACGAGTTCATGCAGGACTTTCGCGTCGAAGAGCGTCACTACTTCCGTGAGAATAAATCCGTGGCGGGGCGCCAGAAGTCGATGGTGTTGCAAGAGCGCCTGTACTTCCGCAACGTTCCTCTTTCTAACTGGGTCGAGCATGAAATGGTAGTGGAAGCCGACGGCGCGGACGTCCAGCGCATCGCCAAGGGCCGTTCCATCTTCAGCACCAAGAGTCTGCCCGAAGAAGGCCAAACCGCGGTTTCGCGCTTGCTCGCGGAAGCGTCCGCGTCCGGCTCTGCTTCGCAGCTCGCCGCCGCCCTGCACGGCGACGCTTAACTAGCCCCCGCGAAAAATTAAGCTCTGCAAGCGATATGCTTGTAGGATCACAAACCGAGAACATCCGCGCCGTCAACTGCTGATCGGCCTGGATGCCATGGAATGGGCGCTGGTCAAAAAGTGGGCCGATGCCGGCAAGCTGCCAACCTTCCGGCACGTGCTCGAACAGGGCGCTCGCACTGAACTAGCCAGTACGGCGGCTCAACTGCCGGATACAGTCTGGTCCGTCATCTATTCCGGACAGAATCCCGGGCGCATTGCGAAGTATTTTTACGTGCAATACGATCCTCACTCAGGCGACCTCCGGATGATGGACGATGACGCGATCGGCGTCGTCCCCTTCTGGCAGTATCTGACTGAGGCCGGTAAACGCGTGTGCGTCCTGGACCTGCCCAAGTTTCCCGTCAGCAAAGTCCACGGCGTTTCTCTCGCGAATTGGGGATCGCACGCCACAAAAACCGCGCGCGCTTCTCACCCTCCCGCATTGCTCGCCGAGATCCGCCGGCGCTTCGGCCCGCACCCGGTGGGCGAGTGCGACGCCGTCGATCGAACACCCCAGGCGCTTTTGAAACTCCGGCACAAAATCCTGGATGGAGTGAAGCTTCGCGGCGAGCTGCTGCGGTTCCTGATGGCGCGCGAGGATTGGGACGTATTCTTCGCCGCTTTTTCAGAAACCCATTGCGCCGGTCACCACTTTTGGAACTTTCTGGATCCCACCCATCCGCTGCATGATCCCGCTGATAGGCATGGGCTGAGGGACACCATTGAGTCCGTGTATCGGGCCATCGACCAGGAACTGGGTGAGATGCTGAGCGTAGCCGGGCCGGATGCGCGCGTTCTGATTTTCTCCGGGCATGGAATCGGACCCATCTGGCACGCTTCCTGGAACCTCCAGGACATCCTCAATCGGCTCGGCTACGGGAACTCGCAGCCCGTTCCGGCCAACGGACAGCCCGCCACCCGGAACCCCTGGCGTCGGCTTAAAATGGCGCTTCCCGGCAGCCTGCAATACGCTATCAAAGCCTGTTTGCCGAAGCAGGTTCAGAATGAGTTGCTCTTCCGCTGGTACGCCGGCAGCCGGGATTGGGAAGGCTGCCGCGCCATCGCGCTCCCGAACAATGATTCGGTGGGTGCCATCCGAATCTTAGTCCGGGGCCGGGACCGCTACGGCACGGTCGAGAGCAGCGAAGAGCACGCCCGGATCCGCGCGGACATCGCGGCGGCGCTTAAGGAGCTCCACGATCCCGCCAGCGGCCGCAAGGTGGTTAGCAAGGTCACCGTGACCAGCGAAGAGTTTGAAGGGCCGTTCGTCGATGGCCTTCCCGACCTCACAGTCCTCTGGGATCAGAGCTTCGTTTGGGAGGAACTCGCCTCGCCCCGGATAGGCCAGCTCAAGATCAGGACGCAAGACAGCCGCACCGGAAGCCACACACCGCGCGGGTTCTTGCTGGCTCTAGGGTACGGCGAGACCCCGGGCCAGGAGCTTCCGGCCGCCAGCCTTTATGACATCGCTCCTACGGTCCTTACAGCCGCCGGGGTCGATCCGCCTGATGTGATTGAGGGGCGGCCTCTATTCCCGCTGTGATCATGTCAACCGATTCGGCCGGGCTTCGTCCAGTAGGTATGATGGGCGTCATGGCCGATCGCCTGGCAGCCGGTGCCGGTAGCCTGACCGACACTCGCGAATTCGGGTCCTGGATGGCTTCCGAGCAGAAGAGGATCTTTCTGCTCTGCCGCCGCATGCTGGAGGATACCGAGGATGCGGATTCAGCCACGCAGGACACGTTTCTGAAGGCATGGCAAGCTCTCAAGCGGATGGAAGCAAAGGACTTAATAGATCCGCACAAGTGGCTGACCCGGATCGCCGTCAATACCTGCCTGGACCGGCTCAGGTCGCGCCGCTGGCAGTTTTGGCGGAAGCGGCCCAATCCGACCGAGGAAACAGCAATTCTCGGGCTCCAGCCCACGGGCGAACCGGACGCCGCCGATCAGTTGTTTGCCAAACAGATCGGACTCAGATTGGAAAGCGCGCTAAAGAAGCTAAGCCTCAGGCAGCGCGCGGCATTCACTTTGAGGCATTATGAAGACCGGAGCTTGGCGGAGATCGCCGAGATTCTGGGGTTGGACGTAGGGACAGTGAAGGTACACCTGTTTCGTGCCACGGAAAAGCTTCGGGAGGAGCTGCACGATCTGTATTTTCGCGAGGAAAGAAAATGAAACACTGGACGAAAATCGATTTCGAACATTGGCTATACGGGCTGAAAGAACTGGACCCGCATACCGAAGAGTGCGCCGAGTGCCGCGCTGAAATAGAGCGGCTCCAGCACAAGCGCAGTGCAATCACCAGCCAGCCGGAAGTTTCGGATGAATTTCTCGCGGTCGAGCGCCGAGCCATTTATCGCCGCCTGGGCGAACGCCCGTCCAGCCGGATCGCCATGCGCTGGGTGCTCTCGGCTGCAATGTTGCTGGTGATGCTGTTCGGCCTGACGTTTCAACGCTGGCACCGGCCCGGCCATCCCATTTCCGACGAGCAATTGTTTTCCGATTTGGCCGCCATGGATCAGCGCAGCGAGCCCGAAGCTATCCAGCCCATGCACGCTCTGTTTCAGCAATAGCCGGCCTGAGCGACCACGATGTTCCGTTCCATTATCCTGACGCTGCTGTTCTCCGGGTCTCTGTGCGCGCAGATGCCGAAGAGCTTCTACGCCTGGTGGAGCCGGCCGGAAATCCGCAGGGATTTAAGGCTCACCCCCGAACAACAGCGCGAAATTCAGGCCACCGTCAACCAGTATCGGCCACATCTGATCGACATCCGCGCCGAAGTGGACAAAGCCGAAATCGATTTGGAAGCCCAGTTCGATCATGACCCGGTGGACATGGCCAAGGCCAACCAAGCCATTGAGCAACTGATTGCCGCGCGCAGCGATTTAACGCGAACTCTTTCGCAGCTGAGTCTCAAGCTTAGAGCCGTGCTCAACCAGCAACAGTGGCAGCAACTGCAACGCCTCCGTCCCCTTCCAGGCGGGCGCTAGGGCGCGCCGGATAAATACTCGCGATCGATTTTCGCGGCTAGCACGAAATCGCTTTCGCTCAGGCCCCGGATCTTGTGTGTGAAGATCAGAACGTCCACTTTCCCCCAAGCCAGGCACAAGTCCGGATGATGTCCTTCCGCTTCGGCGACGGCGCCCACGCGATTGACGAAGTCGAGCCCCGCTTTGAAATCCGGAAACGGGAAGCTCTTCGCCACGTGATGTTCCTCGACGATCTTCCAATCCGGGAGTTGTTCCGCGTAAGGCAATAATTGATCGCCCTTGAGCGGCGGAGTTCCACCGCGGCAGGGCACGCAATGCTGATCCGCGAGCTTCGTCATGACATCTGCGCTTTCAGTTGCGGCATATCTTGAGCATAGACGGTCGCCGTCATCCAAATCCGGCTATACTGGCGGGAGCAGTTCTGGTCGATTGACCATTAGAAATGCGCATCATTCTGCCCCTAGCGGCTTATATTCTGCTGTGGTGGCTCTTCCGGCGGTCGGGCGTCGAGTGGCGCAAAGCGACCCTCCGGTCAGCGGTTCTGTGGTCAGTTATCATGACCCTGATCACCGAACTTCTGAGCGCGGCTTCGCTGATCACGCCCGGATGGCTGGCCGTGGCGTGGCTGGCGGTTTGCCTGGTCGAAGTATACCTGCTCATGCGCCGGTCATCCGCCACGCCGCGCCCCGCTGCGCCTCCCGTCACAGGTGCGCTTGCTACGGTCGATCGCGTTCTTCTGGCTCTGGCGGGCGTCCTGGTAGCTTCCACCGGGGCTCTCGCGGTCCTGGCGCCGCCCAACACCTGGGACGCGATGGAATACCACCTTCCTCGCGTGATGATGTGGGTCAGCAATCACAACGTGAAGCTGTTTCCGACGGCTGACTATGCCCAGCTGGTCTTTTCTCCAGCAGCTGAATACGCCATGCTGCATCTTTATCAGCTTTGGGGCGGCGACCGGCTGGTCAATTTAGTGAACTTTTCGTGCTTCTTAGGTATGGCGCTGGCGGCGTCCTTGATCGCGGAACGTTTCGGAGCGGGCCCGCGCGGCCAGGCCTTCGCGGCGTTGTTCACAGTCACCATTCCGGAGGCGCTGCTCGAAGCGTCGGGTTCGATGAATACGGCCGGAACCGCATTCTGGATCGCGGCCGCGGCCTACTTCGTTATCGCAGCGAACCAGGAGGAGGGTTGGACCAGCACGCTCTTTGCCGCGCTGGCCGTGGGCATGGCTTTGTTGACGAAGGGGACCGCGTACGTGTATCTGCCTCTGATCCTGCTGGCCTGCTGGTGGACCGGATCTGCAGCCGCCCGCCTTCGCATGTTGCGCCGGCTACCCGTCATCGCCCTCATCGTGCTGGCGCTGAACGGCGCCCAGTACGCGCGCGCCTATCAATTCACCGGTTCGCCCCTAGGAATTCCTTTCCCGGATGGTGGTCCGCGGCTGCATTGGATGTGCGACCACATTACGCCCGGAAGCGTCGTCGCAAACGTCATTCGCAACGTCGGCCTGCATCTCGAAACTCCTAGCGGCGCAGTGAACGAACACGTGGATACCGCGCTGCGCGGGCTTATCCGGGGCATCGGACAGAATCCAGACGATCCCAACGCGATCTGGCCCGGGCTCCCGTTCATAACCAACCGGCGGTCATTGCAGGAAATATACGCCGGCAATCCGTTTCATTTCTTAGTCATCGCGATCGCTTGTGTTCTGGTGTTGTTGAACGTCGGGAAATTGGGGACCGCCCGGATCCGTTGGTACGTGGCCGGAATCCTCGGCTCTTTCGTCTTCTTTTGCGGACTTCTGCGCTGGCAGCTATGGGACGCCCGGCACCACCTGGCTGTCTTCGTTCTATTCGCACCCATAGTAGGGTTGGCAGCGGAGCGGCTGCTCTCGAACCGCTGGGCGGTTGTGTTGGGCGCTTTGCTCCTTCTGTCCTGCGCGCCGTTCGTTTATTTAAACAAGATCCGAGCCTTCATCCCGTCCAGTCGCGTAGTGGATATCTACCGGCCGCGGGCCGACCTCTATTTTGCGGATCAGCACATGGCGGCCGCTGCCGGCTACGAAGAAATGGCCGCCAAAGTACGCGCTACGGGATGCTCCGACATAGCGGTGGACTCCTATGTTTCCATTCCGGACGCTCAGATCCAAAGCAGTCCGGAATCGTTTTTCGTCTATCCTCTCTTTGCACTCTTACATGTTGATGGCCAAAAAATCCGCGTGCGCTACGTCGGCGTCCAGAATCTCAGCGCCAGGTACGAGCGTCCTGGTGTGGCAGTACCACCCTGCGTGATCGCTTGCTTGGACTGCGTGGATCACCCCGATGCGATTCAGAGATATTCGAGGTTCAATCCGCAAGTCCTCTCGGTTGGAAAAAACGAGGTTATCAGCTTCCCAAGCGAAGTTGCGCATCCGGCCGATTCGACTGCGGCGAACCCATAAGCTCGCCCTAGTACTTTTCCTTGTTTTTGACCGCTGAAAATGGTCCTAAGCCCGTATAGTTACAGTACTGTTAGTAATTGCACGGCTGTGGGGCTTCCGCTACAATTGGTTCAACTCAAACGACTTAATTGTTCGCTTTTGGCGATAGGAGCCCTCGATGAATTTTTGGTCTTCGAAAAAAGTGCTCGTTACCGGCGGCGCCTCATTCATTGGCAGCCATCTGGTAGAGCGTCTGGTTGGCGCAGGCGCTGCGGTGCGTGTAGCTGACGATCTTTCCAGCGGGAAGGTGGAAAACCTGGCGGAAGTTCGGGATAAGATCGAGTTTCTCCACGTTGACCTCCGCGATCGGTGCCTGGCGGAACAAGCCGTCAAGGGAACCGACACCGTGTTTCACCTGGCAGCCAGTCATGGCGGCCGGGGTTACATTGATACTCACCCCGCCGAATGCGCCTCAAACATGGCGCTCGACGGGACAGTCTTCGAGGCCTGTCACCGCGCCGGCGTGGATCGGGTTTGCTTTGCCAGTTCGGCCTGCGTTTATCCGACCAATCTGCAGGTTCAGCCGGTAAACGGCAATATGGTCTACCTGGAAGAATCCAATGCGGATCCATTCCGCGCGGGCTGCGCGGCGGCGGATGGCGAATACGGCTGGGCCAAACTGATGGGAGAGATGACGCTTGGGGCCTACATCCGCGAATACGGATTGAAAGGCGTGGCGTGCCGGCTTTTCACGGTTTACGGAGAGCGCGAGAACGAGAGCCACGCCGTGATCGCTCTGATCGCCAAGGCCTTCGTCCGCATGGATCCCTACGAGATCTGGGGAACCGGGGAGCAAGACCGCAATTTTACGTACGTTGCGGATATTGTGGAGGGTATGATGCGCGCCGCCGAAAAGATTACGGACGGCTCGCCGGTCAACATCGGGACCGCGGAACATGTCCGAATTAAGGCCTGCGCCGAAATGATTTTCGATCATGTTCAATACCGTCCCAAGCAGCTCTTCTTTGATACGTCGAAACCAGTAGGGGTCTTCAGCCGGGCCGCGGACCTGACTAGGCTTAGAAAACTTCTCGGTTGGGAGCCCGCCACAAGTTTCCGCGACGGGCTGGCCCGAACCATCGACTGGTATTACAAAACTCATTCGGCCGACGCAGTTGCCGAAAAGCTTGAGCTGTCGCTGACGGAGAGATAATCATGCCGGAATTCGATGTCCAGATCCTGCTACCTGTCCACAACGAAGCGGAAAGCATTGCGGGCACCGTGCATGAGATCTACGATGCCATCTCACCCCTGGCGCGCGTCCAGTTCATCCTCTGCGAGGACGGAAGCAAGGACAACACCAAGGAGATCCTTACCCGCCTGGCCACCGAGGTTCCGGCCAAGCTCCTGATGAGCGATGCGCGGAAGGGCTATTCCAAAGCCGTCATCGACGGCATGCTCGAATGCACGGCGCCTTATCTGCTGTGCCTGGATTCCGACGGGCAATGCGACCCCAAGGACTTTTCCAAATTCTGGCCGCACCGCGATGACGCCGACGTGCTGGTGGGGTGGCGAGTGGACCGCGCCGACAACTGGATGCGGAAGGCCATGTCAGGCACTTTCTATCTGTTCTACAGAGCTCTCTACCGAGTGCCGCTGCACGATCCGAGCTGTCCGTTCGTGCTGGCGCGCCGGGATGTCATCCAATCCATCGTTGGCGAATTGGGATTGATGAAACAGGGCTTCTGGTGGGAATTCACAGCCCGCTGTCATCGCCGCGGGCGGTCCATTTACGAAATTCCAGTGCATCATCGCCTGCGCACCGCTGGTGTAACCCAGGTTTATCGGCTAAGTAAACTTCCGGGTATCGGTTATCACCATTTTATTGCGCTGTTTAAGATTTGGAGCCAGACGCGTGGCGGAGCATCGTCGCGCGGGGAGCGGCGCAACCGCGTTCCGGATTCGCTCTGATCGAGGGCGGTCAGGTCCAAGGAAACGCCCTGCTCAAAGCCGCCGTCGTTACAGATATATATATAATGGATGAACGCTTGGTCTCAACGGAGGGCGTTTGTTAGTAAGCGGGGAGTAACTGGCTTCCGTAAGCGTGGAATTTCTGCCTTAGGAGTGTTGAGTTTATGAGTAAGTTACGGCTGTCGGACGCCGCACGATGGCGGCCGACGCGAAAAGCAGTTGTCGGATTTGTATTAATAGTCGGGCAGGTTTCGGGGCTAATCCTGCTGATGGAGCAACAGGCGCGCGCCTATGTGGACCCCGGCTCTGGCCTGCTCCTTCTCCAGATGCTGGGCGCGTCCATTGCGGGAGTGTTTTATGCTTTGCGGCATAAACTCGCGCGCCGGTTCGGGCGCTCTCGGTCCGACACCCCGCCGGGCGAGCAGCCCGTCTCGCAAACCGACAATTCCAGCTCCGAGGCAGCTCCCGCCAATAGACGTGACAGCTAGGGCACATTGACGATGGTAACTTCGGGAGCGCCGCTGGCGCAGGCCTCTTTTCGGGATCCTGCTGGTTTTCTGGTAGTGGACGGCGAACGTGTCCTGCGAACCGTGCGGCCTGAGTTCACCGCCGATGTTCTTGCCTTTCTACGGTCGCCGCTCGCCCAGAAATGGATTCAAAGCGGCCGCTTCACTCCAACCGAGGTGCTCGACGCCGCGCCCGGACAGCCGCTGCATCTGGTGCATCCTCGTATCTTCTTTCCGTCTTACCCCTGGGAATGGACGCCGGCGCAACTGTCGGCGGCCGCCGATCTAACGCTGGATCTTTGCGAACAGCTCGCGGACGCGGGCTGGATTCTGAAGGATGCGACGCCGCTGAATGTGCTCTTCAGAGGCCCGCACCCGGTGTTCATCGACCTGCTTTCCGTAGAGCGGCGCGACCCGGAGAACCCGATTTGGCTTGCTTACGGTCAGTTTGTGAGGACATTCCTTTTACCGCTCGCCGCCCACAAGTATCTCGGCTGGCCGCTGGCTGCCGCCCTTAGCCGCCGTGACGGATACGAGCCATCCGATCTCCATTCGGTGCTGGGCCCGTTCCGGCGGTGGCGAGCGCCCTTGCGCTCCCTGGTCACACTGCCGGTTCTGCTGGAGCGCCGGCCTGCATCCACGCAGTCTTCTCGAATCAAACGCTCCCCGGACGTCGCTATGGGTGTTCTGAAGCATACCTTGCACTCTCTGCGTCGTTCTTTGCGCAGAGTGGCGCCCACCGCGCGGGAATCCCGATGGAGCCGCTACTCGGAGACAGCTTGCCACTACTCCGAAAACGACTCCGCGGATAAAGTCAGTTTCGTCCGCGAGTGCCTGTCCTTGACGCAACCCCAAGACGTTCTTGACATCGGAGCAAACACCGGGTTTTTCTCCAGGCTGGCCGCTGCCTCGGGAGCCCGCGTGGTCGCTTGGGACACCGACACCGTGGCCACCGAACGCAGCTGGCGCGAAGCCATTAGCCAACAGGCTGACATTTTGCCGATCGTGGCTGATGTTGCGCGGCCCACGCCGGCCGCCGGCTGGAACAACGCGGAGACGCTATCCCTGCTCCATCGGTCCCGGGGCCGCTTCGACTTGGTCATGATGCTGGCTGTCCTGCATCACCTTCTGGCTTCCGATCAAATCCCGATTGAGAGCGTTGCCTCGCTTGCCCGAGAGGTAACGCGCCGCTGGCTGCTGATCGAATGGGTTTCTCCCGCCGACCCTAAATTCCGCGAGCTTAGCCGGGGCCGGGACGAATTGTACAGTCACTTGGACGAAGACCGGTTTCTTTCCGCCTTCAGCCGTTACTTTGAAGCTGCGCGGCGAGTGCCTCTGGCGAATGGCCGCATCCTGCATTTGCTCAAGGCCAGATGAACTCGCGCGCGCTGGTCGAAGGCCTGGGCTGCGGAGTGCTGCTCACGCTGTGGCTGACCAGCGGCCTGCTCTCGCCCTATCATGTCCTGTTCCTGCACGCCCGCTTTCCGCTGTCCACCGTTTTTCTCGGAGCGCTCGTTGAATTGATCGCGCTCAGCCTTCTGGCCGCGCTGGTTTGGGCCGCGGCGGATCGCTTGCGTCCGGAGAACCGTTTCTGGTCGGTGGCCGCGGCCGGTATCGTTTCGTTTGAAGTCTATAGCCTTGCCAAGATCGGCAACCAGTATGTTCCACACCTGGTTTTGGCTGGATTGTTCGCTGCCGTCCTGCTGCTTGGTCTCGGTCTTCGTTGGCGCCGCGTGAGCTGGTTCAAGAGGATGCTTCGCCTCATTCGCGGCAGTCTTGTACTGGCGGGGTTTTCCGCCATTTGGATGATTCCCGAGCTGGTTTATCTGGCGGTGCGCACTTCCGCTGTCGAGCCCCCGGGCTTCGGAACGACGGCGAGCCTACCGAGCGCCGCCAACCAGCCGCGTATCGCGTGGATTCTCTTCGACGAGCTCTCCTACAACCAAGTGTTCGAGCATCGCTGGCCTGGACTTGCGCTTCCGAACTTTGACCGCCTGCACGCCGAAAGCGTCACATTCTCGGATGTCCTTCCAGCGGGTAATTACACGGATCGCGTTATTCCTTCGTTTTTTTTGGGCGAGACCGTGTCGAAGGTCCGAAGTTCGACCACCGGTGAGCTCCTGGTATACCTGGCCGGCGCGCGGGAGTGGCGCCGTTTCAACCCAAGCAAATCAATTTTCGCGGATGCCAGGCGGCTGGGTTGGACCAGCGGCATCGCGGGCTGGTTCAATCCGTACTGCCGAGTCGAGCAGGGTTGGACCGATCGTTGCTATGGCTCCTCCGAGGAGCCTTTTTTTGAAAGCAATATGGATCCTCGGCTGGGAGTCCTCGCCAATGCGAAGGCGCCGATCCTGAGCATGCTTTCTCATTACCTTCCAGGAAGCGTCCCGGAGCGTTACGGCTATCTCAGCGGTTTGCGATCCAGTCACCAGCGAGACTATCAGTTGCTCCTCAAGCAGGCCCAAGATTTGCTTCGCGACTCCGCGATCAGGTTCTCCTACATTCACATTGGCATTCCGCATCCACCGGGAATCTATGATCGCAAAACACATGAGTTTTCGAGCCGTGGCTCCTATATCGACAACCTGTCATTGACCGACCAGGCCCTCGGGGAATTGCTCGACACCTTGGAAGGTACTCCGGGCTGGTCTCAGACTACCCTGATCGTATGCTCGGATCACTCCTGGCGGACTGCTGAGTGGATTGGGATCGGGTGGACGCCGGAGGATCAGGCTGCTTCCGGGGGTCGATTCGATACCCGCCCCACGCTGTTGATCCACTTCCCTGGGCAGACGGAGGGATCCACCGTCGCGAGCGCCTTTCCCGCTCTCATGATCCATGACATGCTCGAGGGTTTGCTCCAAGACAAGATTCACTCTCCGGCTGAACTCAGTCCGTGGACCACCCCCAGTCGGCAAGTATCCTGGCTTTCAAAGCGCCCTTAGTGGCCGGCAATCACCGCGGCTCGGGAGCCGCCGGAGCCCTGTAAACCGCCGCGTAGCGCTTGATCCAGTCCGGGCGGGCTTTGTCGAGGGGCTCAAGCCCCCAATAACTCCAGGGCCATCCGTGAGGGGCGTCCAAAGCAGGCTCCGAATTATGAATCTCCTCGATCCGCGCCGCCACCGGCTCCAAGCGGAGCTCATCCACCACCCGCCGCCGAACATTCAGGTCCACTCCCCGGCAAACCAACAACCCGCCCGGCTTGACGAGCCGAATCACGTTGCGAAGACAAGCGGTGGCCTGCTTCGGTTTCATATGGACGAGGAAATTATTAGCGAACACAATGTGCTGGCCCTTGAGCGAGCTCCGCAAGCCGTCGTCATTCGCGTTGCCGACCCTCCAGTCAATGCCCTCCGCGACCCATGGCTTGACCTTAAAATCCTCGGTAGATGCGTCAAACAATTCGAGCAGTTGCCCATCGGAAACTTCACCGCGCAATTCGGGCTCGTTGCGCTTATATCGACCGGCCTTCGCCCTTTCAATCGCCGATTCCGCTATATCGATGGCGACTGGCAAGATCTTCAAGTCCGGCCGAGCCTTCCGCAGCGTAAAAAGAATCGAGTACGCTTCGGCGCCCGTACTGCAACCGAGGATGCACACCCGCAGCGTCTCTCCGGGTCCGAATTCGCTAACCGCGTCCCGAACCGTCGCAAGCAATGGCTGATTGCGAAGAAACCAGGTGCTCTGCGATTGTGCACGATTGCTGAACCGGCGCGACAGCGCATGAATCCATGAGGCGATAGAGCGCAGTGGCCGGCGCTGCTGCAATCCGGCCGGCACGTGATCCCAGACGTCTCTTCCAACCCTTCCAATCGGCTTGGATATCGCGACGCCCATGGCCTGTATTATTTTATGGTAACGATCTGGTTAATACTAGATCAATTTCTTAAGTGGAGCAAAGAGATAACGATTGGCGGATGCTCAAAAGTACTGGTACGTACGGTAGCCCGCGTAATTGAGGATCACTCGGGTTCGTGATGTACAATCAAAGTCTGTGAGGCCCCGACGATGCAGGTAGCGACGATTGCACACCCTCGAAAACTGATCGAATCAGACCAGCAGACTTTTCGAGAACAGTTCAATCGGACGCCATTCCCAGTCCGCCACAACCTGGCGGGTCATCCCTTGTTTGAACTTCCCCGCCTGCTCGAGTTCGCCAAGACCGTGGCGGCCACCAGCCCCAAGGACATGTACTACGACAGCGGCGACGTCGGCATTAACCAGCGCTGGAGCGAAACCGCGCGCGGGGGCTTGCCGATTGACGAAGCCATCCGCCGCATCCAGGAAGAGAAAGCGTGGATATTCTTCAAGTGGGCCGAGAAAGATCCGGACTACAGTGACCTTCTGGACGCGTGTCTCTCGCAAATTCAAGAGTTGAGCGGCCTGGACCTGAAACGAGTGATGAAGGTTCGCGAAGCTATTATTTTCATCACATCTCCCAACCGCGTAACCACGTATCACATCGATCGCGAGTGTAATTTCCTACTGCAGATCGCAGGTTCGAAGACCATCAGTGTCTTTAACCAGGACGACCGCGAAGTGCTGACCGAGGAAGAACTGGAGCGTTTCTGGAGCGTCGACAACAACGTCGCGCGCTACAAGGAACAGCTTCAAGACCGGGCCAACGTGTTTCACCTCCAACCGGGCGACGGCGTGCACATACCCGTAAACGCTCCCCACTGGCTGAAGAACGACAACAACGTCTCGATCTCACTGAGCGTGAATTTCCAATTTCACGATTCCACGCGCGGCAACCTGTACCGGGCCAATTACGTTCTGCGGAAACTCGGCCTTCGGCCTAACCCTCCCGGCCACTCCGCGTGGCGGGATGCGCTGAAGAGAACCGCGGTGGGTGGAGCTGTTTGGGCTCACAAGTCCCTTCAGAAAATGCGGGCCGGCAAGTAGGCCTCTCGGTAACAGCGAAGGCGAATCGATGAGGCCGCTCGAAACGCTGCTGGTCGTGTTTGTAGCGCTGGCAGCCGTGGTTCGCATTGTATATTTCCGGCGAACCTGCCCTCCCTGGCTGGTTCGCTCGATCTGGATCGGAGCCGTGGCGCTGGCCGGCATCCAAATCTTGTTTGAAGGCTGGCGGTTGGAACTATTCCCAGCCTGTGTGTCGGCCATTGCCTTATTTCCACTATTCACCGTACAGCGCCGCGCCATCAGAAGTTTTCTAATCGCCGCGGTGTTCGCCGGAGCGCTGGCGAGCGGCGCGGGAATATACATGGTCCCGGTGTTTACTTTGCCAACTCCCCGCGGCCCATACCACGTGGGGACCTTTGTGCGTCACCTGATTGATCGAGGCCGGCATGAGCGCCACGCTTCGTCCCCAACGACGCCGCGCGAATTCATGATTCAGGTTTGGTATCCGGCGGAGAATGCGCCCGGCGTTCGAGCCTGGTATCGCGATCCTCGCATGAACACCTTGAAGTCCTCCCACCTCCGGCTCGTAAAGACGCATTCTTATTGGAATCTTCCGGTGGCTAAAGAGCCCCGTACTTTCCCGGTGCTGCTCTTTTCCCCCTCTTCAGGCGGGTTCCGCAGCCAAAACACGTTCGAAGTGGAAGAACTCGTGAGCCAGGGCTACATCGTTGTCGGGATCGACCATCCGTACAGCAGCTCGCGAGTGGTGTTCCCCGACGGCCACGTGACTTACTCGGTGCCTTGGATGGATACAGCCAGCGCGGTGGCATTCGAAGAGTCGAATCGTAAAGTGGAGCTCATGGTCGAGGATCATGTGGCGGACGCCCGTTTTTTGCTGGATGAAATGGAACGCTGGAATAGACCGGGCTCGGGTGAGCCTTTGGCGGGGCGGATGGAATTGACCAAGGTGGGCGTATTCGGCCATAGCTTCGGGGGCGCGCTCGCCGCCGGATTGTGCGTCGCCGATCCTCGAGTTGTGGCCGGCATCAACATGGATGGCTGGACGTTCGGCGATGCTCTGAAGAAGGGCATCCCGAAGCCCTTTTTTTTATGTCGAGCGGCGATGGCCGCCCCATAGACCCGCGCGTGATCGAAAAGCTAACCGGCGATGCGCGCATCTCAGGAGAAAGAGATGTGCTGGAATGGCGGCAAAGGCAGATGAGTTTGATGCGATTCGGCGGATATTATCTGACGATCTTGGGATCTAGCCACGGCAACTACTCGGATTTAGTTCTTTTCAGGCGGCCCGCGCCGTTCGTCGAACCTCGGGGTTTTGATCCTTATCGCGCCTTTGACATCGTGGATGCCTATACGCTGGCTTTCTTCGGCCGATATCTGCGCGGCCTTCCCGAGCCTCTGCTGGATCACGACGCGGTTAATCAGGAAGTACAGTTCAAGGTATATCCGGCGCCTGTCTCACCGTCCCGCTAGCGCCTTGAAATACAGGCCGCTGTAGCTCGGAACGACTCTCTCGGGATGAAAAGGAATCCGGCAGGAAAAATCGGTGTTGGCCCAGGAATCCACCAACTGATAGCCCAGAGATTCCACCGATTTGATAAATTTGGCGCGGTTGAATATCCGGTAGGCGCAAACGGCGGGGCCTAGATCCTGCAGCGTTACAAAATCGGGATGGTCCGTCAGCGGGGTTTTGTTCAGGATCAGATGCGCCGGAAGCGCGCCCATTCGCTGGAGCAGATCCGGGAAATCCTCTTCGATGAACTGCAGCGAACCGGCGGCCAATATAGTCCGCGGCTTCATCCGCGGCGTAATCTCGGCGCTGAACGACAACCCGCGGCTGTCTCGTTGGCGAGCAATCTCAACGCCCGCGGCCGTCACTGCCGGGACGTCATGCACCACCCAATCCAGATTTTCGGGGTAGCTAAGATAGTCGCGATAAGAGTAGTAGGAGATGCCCACATATCCGCCGATGTCCAGCACCGAGGGCGAGTCCGCCAGCGCTTTTGCCAGCCAGAACAAGACCGGATAATCGCTCGGCAACAGCGAGCCGGAGGGCTGCATGAAGCTTGCCGCGGCCGGGTTATCGTAGCCGACCGGCTTCCCAGGCGGTGCCGCACGAACAGCCGCATCGAAGGATGCATATACGCCGCGAAATCTTCGCGCCCATGGCACCACTCTCGCGAACTCGCGTTCATAGAAGTACTGATGCAGCACCCGTAGAGGCGGCAGCCATCCCTCCGTCCACTCCAGCAGGGCTTGAGTGCCAGGCGAGCCCAGCAGGGACTTGCCGATTTTACGAATCACGTTTGCCGGGAGAAGAAATGCGGGATACCAGGTTTATGCCTCAACTGCGCCGCCGCAAAGCTCTCAGCGTCTTGCTGGCAAGCCTTTTGACTCCATCGCTGACGCTCGATTCTCCGGGCAGCCGCGGCTTCAGCCCCAGTCGGCGCAGATGGTGGTTGAGCCGGTATATATCCGGAACCGTCCGATCCACAAACATGAAATTAATGCTGACCGAGATGGACACGTTGTCGCCATTCTCCACCCAATGCGGGAACGTGACGGGTATGTGAACGCCATGGCCCGGGGTCAGTCCGAACTTCCAGGCGCCCGCCTGGGAGCTCTCGCGATATTGCGCCGCATTAATCTGGCCGGAGTAAAAGGCTTCCAGTTCCTGGGCCGTTACAACATTGCTGTCCGCTCCATTGAAGACGTAGAGCGTCTTGGCGCCCGCAATTTGCAGTAGATAGTTGCAATCGGCATCCATATGGTACGGCGTGATCTGCCTCGGCGAGGTGATAATCACGCTCATGTTCCGGCTGGTGGTCGAGCCTCGCCACTCCTTGCCGCTGGCGGCATGGATTTCGTCCAATATCTGATCCAGCAACTGGCTGTACTCGGGAAGAACCTGAACGCCCTTGAGGATCAGCCAGGTGTTCGCGGTTTGGATTTGGTCGATAGCCTCTCTCGGCGGAACCGGGCGCTGGGTGGTGTAGTCCCAGCCGCCGCTCAGGTTCTTATTTCCGATGGTGTAATACAGTTGGCCCGGATGATCGGTAGCGAAGGATTGAGCGACGCCGATGAGATGGGGGAGTTCCAGCAGGGCATGGCCGCAAAGCCCATGCTCGAGCACGAATGGCGAGCGATTGTAATTCTCGCGAAACAGCGCCTCGTTCCCGGGCGTAACACTCATCAAATCCCGAAGTGACGGAGACTTTTCTGTGGCCGACGTTACCATGCTTCTCCTTCGTCCAAGCTCTGGATCTCTTCTTACTGCTGCGTGCGGGCGAGAGCGACATCCAACTGTTGACGCAGCTTCCGGCCCACAACTCCGACGTTAGGTTCCCGGAAAATGGAAGAATGGTCGCCTGGAACCTCCATTACGGTTAAGGAACTACCACAAGCGCGGCTCCACCCCAGATCCGGCTTCTCCAGCGCCGACGTGGCGGGCGGCCGCACTACCAGCACCGGGAAAGAGGCCGGCGCCGAGCGATAGTCGCTGTTGTATTGGTCGGCGATCCGGCGGCCCAGGCGGCGCACCAGAATTCCCATCGCCTCCTTCAAACCGGCCATCTGGTCGCTGGGGCTGCCGGCGGACGCGGATTTAATGATGCTGCGGATGCTGGTCATGGTTCGTCCCACGGAACCGACCAGGCTGCGGGTAGCGCGGTAGAAATCCGGGTTTACCGCATCGAATAAAACGACCAGGGAGACGGTCTCGCCGGCTTCGCGCAAGGCCCGCCCGACCTCATAGGCAGTGAGTCCGTCGGCGCACCAGCCTCCCAAGAGAAAAGGGCATCCGTGATGCTGTGAGATCAACAACTGCGCCAACTCCTTCGCGATGGCCAAGCGCGTCTTGCCAATATCCAGATGACGATATTTCAGCAACGGAACTCCGACGAAGGGTTGGTCGAGGCCCATGGCCTTGGCTAACGGGCGGAAATAATGATCTCCTCCGATCAGAAAGAACGGAGGCAACGTGCCCTGCGGCTGCACGGGAATTAACTCGCGGCCGTCGGAATAGGTAACGGCGCCCGAAATCACTTGCGCCATCGCGGCCGGAGTGGGATCGACGAACAGCTCCGACACCTTGATTTCCTTGCCGAATTTTTCTTTGATGCCGGCTAACAGACGCACGGCCGTCAGCGAATGGCCCCCCAGGTCGAAGAAATTGCTGTAAGCTCCCACCTCGTTGGTTCCAAGAACCTGTTTCCAAACCGCGACGATGGCCTCTTCGTGTTCGTTCCGCGGGGGAACGTAGTTGTCCAGCGAAAAGGTTTCGCGGCGTTCGGCTTGCACAGGCGCGTAGGGCCGCGGCGGGATGGTGAAACTCGCGATCCTCGATCCCGGCTGGCGCACGCAGGTTTGAAGGATCTGCCGGTAACAGTCCAGGAAATACTCGCCGGTTTCCGCTCGGAACACGTCGGTGTTGATATCCACCGATGCCCGCCAACCGTCAGCCCGCTCGACCAGGAAGAAGTTCAAGTCCACGAAGGTGCCGGTGGCCTTGGATGGAATCGGCTTCATGACTACATCCGCGCGCGTCCAGGGATGCACGAAGTCCCTCTGGAAGATGAAGTTCACTTGAAATGGGGGATGCCGGGAGGCTGCGTTGGCCGGGCGAATGGCGCCCATCAAGCGTTCGAACGGGAAATTCTGATACTCGAAGCCGTCCAGAACCACTTGCCGAACCCGATCTAATAATTCCTCAAAACTAGGATTCCCGGCGGCATCCACCTTCAAGACGATGGAATTGACGAACCAGCCGATCAAAGACTCCAGTTCGGTGCGATCGCGGCCGGCGGTTTGCGTTCGAATGGTGAGCTCGGTCTGCTTGGATTGAAGATGCAATAGCACCAGAAAGGCCGACAGCATCGTCACGAACATGGTGCAGCCATGCTTTTCGCTGAAGTGCTTCAGCGAATTGGTGAGCTCGCGGGCGAGAAGTATGGAACGGATCGCTCCCTGAGACCCGGGAGCCGGTGGGCGAGGAAAATCGGTCGGAATGTTGAGCGGCTGGAAGCCGTCCAGGCGGGACCGGACCTCATCCAGTTGCCGGTCCAGTTCTCCGGTGGAATTCCATTCCTGCTGCCAGCAGGCATAATCGCCGTATTGAATGGTCAGCGGCGGCAGCAGAGAACTGGTCTGATTGACCAGTCCTTCGTAGATAGCGCCCATTTCGTCGGTGATGATCCCCACGGACCATCCGTCGGAAACGATGTGGTGCATCGTGAGCAGCAGGATAAAGCGGTCATCGCCGATTCGAATCAGTTGCCCCCGTAAGAGCGGGCCTCGACCGAGGTCGAATCCGATGTTGGCTTCCTCGGATGCCAGACGCTCCGATTCGGCTTCGAGTTCCTCGGGCGGGAGCGCCCGCAGGTCGGTTACGGGAAGGTGGAAATTAGCCTCGGGCTCAACTAGTTGCTTGGGCTCTCCGTCCCTCTCCACAAAGCGAGTGCGCAGAACCTCGTGCCGCAGCACGACACCGCGCAGGGCCTCTTCGAGCAGCGCAACGTCCAGCGGGCCGCTCAGCAGAAATCGAACGGCAATATTGTATGCCGCCGTTCCGGGCGACATCTGCTCGAGAAACCAACATACCCGTTGCACCAGGCTGCAGGGGAACAAAAAAGCGTCCGCGGACGGCTCCTGTCCGCTCTGCTCCGGCAATTCGATCCTGATCCCGTTCTCGAGATGAGCTTTAAGGTTTGACACGATATCTCTCTCGCGCGACGGGCCGGATCGCGGCGGCTCCGTTCTTCAAAGTAACCTCTACCGACTTTGGAAAAGCTTCCGAAATCCCCTGGATGGATGGGTATCGCAGCAATTGCTGCGCAGTGACGCCGATGCCGGCGCGATTCGCGCGCGCCACAATCTGAAAGATCTGGATCGAGTCGGCGCCGAGTTCGAACAGATTATCGTCAATGCTCACCCTGGTCAGCCGCAGCACTTCAGAAAAGATTCCGCTGAGCGTTTCTTCAGTTTTGTTCCGCGGAGCCCGGTTCAAACGAGCGGGCCGCGAAAAATCGGGCTCGGGCAACGCGCGCCGGTCCACTTTTCCGTTCGGCGTCCTGGGGATGGACGGCAGGCTGACGAACGCCGCGGGTAGCATGTAGGCCGGAAGGCTGTTCGACAGTACGCGCTTTAAATCCGCCGCGTCGCAATCGCTTCCGTCCACTGTGGCCACGTATGCGATCAGCTTCTTCTGGCTGTCATCGCCTTGCACCACCGCGACCGCTTCACGGATTCCCGGTGCGGCCAGCAGGGCGGTTTCGATCTCGCCCAATTCAATTCGGAAACCTCGGAGCTTCACCTGATTGTCGATCCGGCCCAGAAATTCCAGCGTCCCATCCGGGAGCGCGCGCACCAGGTCGCCGGTTCGATACATGCGGTTGGATGAATTCGGGCGGAACGGATCGGCTGAGAAATTCCGGAGCGTCAATTCCGGCCGCTCGAAATATCCGCGCGCCACGCCGTCGCCGCCAATGTACAGTTCTCCCGGCACTCCGAGAGGCGCGGGATGCCGATGCTTGTCCAGCACGTAAAACTGGGTGTTCGCGATAGGAGGGCCGATGCGCACCGGAGCGGGCCCTTCGTTCACTTGCGAAACGGCGGACCAGATGGTGGTTTCCGTGGGCCCATACATGTTCCAGAGAACGCCGTCGCTCGCTAGCAGGCCATCCGCTAAATCGCGCGGCAAGGCTTCGCCGCCGCATAACATCTTGAAGCCGGGCTTTGGCTTCCAATCCGTTTCCATGAGCAGGCGCCAGGTGGAAGGAGTGGCCTGGAGCATGCTGGCTCCGGAGTCCTGGATCAGTGCGGCCAGGCGCGAGCCGTCGAGGGTGGCCTCGCGATCCGCTACCACAACACGAGCGCCCGAAACCAGCGGGAGCAGTATTTCCAGGCCCGCGATGTCGAACGACAAAGTTGTCACGGCCACCAGACGGTCCGCGGGTTCGATGCCGGGCTTCAACTGCATGGACGTCAGGAAATTGACCACGGCGCGATGCTGCACTTCGACGCCCTTCGGCTTCCCGGTGGAACCGGAGGTGTAGATCACGTACGCTAAATCGTCCTGCGCGGCGGGAACTTGCGGGTCGCTGGCGCGTTCGCGGGCGATCATCGGCCACTGGGAATCGAGACAAACCACCCGAGTCTTGAGGCCCTCCAAATCCACCGCGATGCGCTCTTCGGTGAGCAACACCGCGACGTTGGCTTCGGTCAGGATGAAATCGAGCCGGTCCTTGGGATATGCCGGATCCAGCGGAACATAAGCGCCGCCGGACTTGAGCACGCCGAGCATGGCGACCACCATCTCGATGGAACGATCGGTACAGATTCCCACCAGGCGATTAGGCGTGACGCCTTGTTTCTGGAGAAAATTGGCTAATGCACCGGCGCGCACATCGAGTTCTGCGTAAGTAAGCGACTGCCGGCCGTAGACCACCGCGACCGCTCCGGGCGTCCGCGCCGCCTGCATTTCGAACAATTCGTGCACGCCGCAGCCCGGATAAGACGCGTCCGTGCGATTGCGCGAAACCAGCAAATCCCTGAGTTCGGCGTCGGTGAGCAGCGGCAGATCCCACACCGGGCGGGCCATGTTTTCCGAAATGGCGGTCAACAGCGTCTCGTAGTGACCCAGCCAGCGATCCACGGTGGCGGCATCGAACAGCTCGGTATTGTAATCGCAACCGATCACCAGGCCGCTATCAGACTCGACCACGTTCAGGAACAGGTCGAAGTTGACGAACTGTTTCGCGCAAGAATCCATCTCCACCTGGAGACCGTCAAAGTCCAGGCTGGCGGCCACGCGCTCGAGGTTGAACTGGGCCTCGATTAATGGCAGGCGGCTAGGATCCCGCACCGCGCCCAGCTTGCGCACCAGCGTTCCGAAGGTATAGGTCTGATGTTCGTAAGCGTCCAGCAGGGTTCGTTTGGATGCATTGAGGAATTGGGCGAAAGTCTGCTCCTCCGCGAGCCGCGCTCGCAGAGGCAGAAAGTTCACGCAATGCCCAACCAGCGCCTTGCCTGGTTCCAGGGATTGCGCCGCCGCCGGGATGCCCACCACTACGTCGTCCTGCCCGGTGAGCCGGCAAAGCAGCGCCTGGAATCCGGATAGCAACGTAGCAAACAGCGTGCAACCCTGTTTTGCTCCGGCCTTTT
The DNA here is from genome assembly GCA_963786745.1 of Terriglobia bacterium. Classification (GTDB taxonomy): domain Bacteria; phylum Acidobacteriota; class Terriglobia; order Bryobacterales; family Bryobacteraceae; genus Palsa-89. The sequence continues at coordinate 598,661 of CAWBAE010000004.1, forward strand.
TCAGGCTCTGATGCAAGGCCGTGCCGATCTTCCGGCGATGCGTGGCGCCGGCAAAGCCTTTCACCGCCGGACGCGGCCGGTCCGTAGGCAGTTCCAATGCCGGGGGATGCTGGGAGAATTGCTCGATCCAGTAAGTCTCGGCTTCCGCATTTCGTTTTGTGGCCACTTCAGCCCGCTCGGAAACGGCATAAGCGCTGAATGCGAGAACCGGGTCAAGCTCCACGGAGGTGTGCCGCCGCTTAGCCGTATAAAGCTTCCCGATCTCATCCAGAATTACGTTCGTCGACCATCCATCGCAGACGATGTGATGGGAAGTGAAGACGGCCCGGTGATGCGCCGGACCCAGCTTTACGATACGGACCCGAATCAGCGGGCCTTGGGCTAGATCGAAAGGCGTGCGCGCGTCCTCCACCAGCAACTGCTCTAGAGCGGCTTGCGGATCCTCGGTTTTCGCCAAGTCCATCAAGGGAATCTCGAGATCGAGCTTGGGAGCGAATCGGATGAACTTTCCGTCGGGATCGAAACTGGCGCGCAAGGCGTCATGGCGATCAATCACTTGTTGGATCGATTGGCGCAAAGCGGCTTCATCCAGCTCGCCGCGGAAGTCCAGCGTAAAGGCTTCGTTATAAGAGCAGGAAGCTTCTTCTGAAAGCTGGGCGGAAAGCCAAACTTCCAATTGCGCTTCCGTCATGGGTGCTTCAGACGGCGCCTGATCAGTGGGAACGGAAACGGCGGGAAGGTCCACCGCGCGCGGCCACAAGTCACCCGCCTGCAATTCCGCTATGCTCTCTTCAAATGCCCGGTACACGCGCTCGAGATCCTCATCGCTATGCGCGGTGGTCAGGAAGCACGGGAAGCCTTCCTGAATGTGGATTCCCTTTTCGCGCAGGTGATAGTAGAGCAGGCTGCCAAAGCGGAAGTCGCTCGGGAAACTGAAATAGAACAGGCTTCCAAAGGTCTCGACGCGCGAGGGGACGCGCCCGGCTCTCAAACAGCCCGTTCAGTCGCGCCACCAGCTGGCTGGTTTTCTCGGTGATGCGCTGCTGCAATTCTGGTCCATTGGCCTTCAGATGTTCGAGCACAGCCTTGGCGGCCGCCAGCGCCAGCGGATGCCGCACAAACGTGCCGGCGAAGAACGTGACACCCACCTCGGGGAATGAGTCGTCCCCGTACTGCCACATGCCGCCGTCGAGAGCGTCCATGAAAGCGGATCGTCCCGCCAGCACGCCGATCGGCATGCCGCCGCCCAGCACTTTCCCGTAGGTCACCAGGTCGGCGCGAACATCGAACAAAGCTTGGATGCCGCCGGGATGGGATCGGAATCCGGTGACGATTTCGTCCACGATCAGCGCCGTGCCGGAAGCTTCGGTGATCTTCCGCAATTCCTGGATAAATTCGCGAGGCTGCAGGGCGGGATGCCGGCTTTGTACCGGCTCCACCAGCACGGCTGCCAGCTCATGCGCGTGCTTTCGAATCAATTCCAGCGATTCGGGAGCGCCATAATCCAGCACCATCACGTTCTGGACTTTTTCCTGGGGGATGCCGGGCGCGATCGGGCCGGATCGCAGACCCTCCGGCTTGCCGATTCGTTTCACCAGCACTTCGTCAAAAGTTCCGTGATAGGATCCGGCGAACAGCGCGATTTTGTTCCGCGCAGTCACGGTGCGGGCGACCCGCAAGGCCGCCATCACGGCTTCCGAACCCGTATTGCAGAAGGTGACGCGCTCCACGCCGGTCAGGTCGGAAATGAGCTCGGCCACTTCTCCCGCCAGCGCGGTCTGAGGACCGATTTCCACTCCTTCGCCCAGTTGCTTGGTCACCGCGTCGGTGACAAATTCGGGCGAATGACCGAAGGCCGTGGGTCCGAATCCGTTCAGCAGATCGATGTATTCGTTGCCATCCACGTCCCACAAACGGGAGCCACGCGACCGGTTGGTCACCAGCGGATAGACCATTTCCTTCCACTGCGCCCGGAATCCCGAGGCGACGCGCGGATCGGCCAGAACCTTGCGATATTTCTGCGTCAGGCTCTTTGATCCGGCGGTCCGCGCTGTATATCGGGCAATCAGCGCGTTCAAATGGCGCTCCTGGCGGGGCGTAAGACCGCCCAGGTTGCCTTTTTGAACCGGTTTGTAGGGGCCGAACGGTTTGAATTCAGGCTCGGCCTTTTTCGCGTCCACCGGAGGCGTAACTGTCGGGGCAGCGGCTGGAGTGCTCGGCTGCGCAACTGGAGTCGCCGGCCGCGATCCGGCAGGCATGGCGTTCAAAATTTCGAGTTGCCGGTTGACCAGCTGCGACATGGCCTGCAGCTGATCGCGCATGATCTGCTCGATCGGCGCTCCGCCGGAAGCAGCGCCACCGAATGCAGCCGGGATTGCCTCGGGAGCCTTCACGCTGGCCGGTTGCGGCGTCGGAGGCGTTTCTGCGAATTGGTCCGGAGGAAGCTGCTGGTCCAAGTATTGAGCCAGCGTCTCGATGGACGAAAGTTGATCGAGCAGCTGACGAAACGTGATCTTGACGCTCAGGCTGCTTTGCAATGCTTGCGAAACCTGGGTGAGAAACAGCGAGTCAAAACCCAATTCAAGGAAAGTAGCAGCCGGATCGACGGCGCTCGGTTCCAGACCGGAAAGATCCGTAAAGATGCCGATCAATTTCTCGGCGATACGATCCTTACGGGGTCGGCTGACAAATGCTTGCATGGGTGCTTTCTCAACCTCGGTCTTTTGTTCTGAAACTGCATTCGATGCAACTGCTGCGGCTTTCGCTTCGGGCTGCGTCGCGGCCGGCTCTTCTGGCTCGGCCCAGTAACGCTTCCGATCGAAAGGATAAGGAGGCAGCGAGACGCGATGGCGCTGCTCGGCGGCGTAGAATTCCGCCCAGCTCACCGGAACACCGTGACGCCACAAACGGCCCAGCGCCTCATACAGAACGGCGCTCCCGTTTTCTTGGGACGCCGCGTCGGGCAAAGAGGAAAGCACCACTTGTTCCCGGCCGGATGGGAGCAGGTGCTGGCGGGCCAACGTTTGCAGCGTGGTCCCGGGACCCACTTCCACCAGAACGCCGTTGGCATCGGCGCGGGCGATGGCGTCCGAAAAACGTACCGGCTGGCGAAAATGCGTGGTCCAATAGGCCGGATCGGTGGCTTGCTCGGCCGTGATCCAGGTTCCCGTCACGCACGACAAATACGGAATCGTCGGCGCGTTGAGCTTTACCCGGGCGACGCATTCGGTGAACGGTCCGATGATCGGATCCATCATCCCGGAGTGGAACGCGTGCGAGGTATGCAGACGCCGCACCGCCACGCCCCGGGCTTCCAGCGTCTTCTCGAGAGCCGCGATCTGATCATACGGACCGGACACCACGGTCAGCGAGGGAGCATTGACCGCCGCGATGGAAAGCTCTTCGCCCAGCAACGGCTCTACTTCGCGCGCAGGCAGCCGCACCGAGAGCATCGCGCCGCCCGGCAGGTCCTGCATCAGACGTCCGCGCGCGGCCACTAATCCGACGGCATCCTCAAGCGAGAAGACGCCCGCCAGACAGGCCGCCACAAATTCGCCGATGCTGTGCCCCAGCATGCCGCGGGGCTTGACGCCCCAGGACATCCAAAGTTTCGCCAGTGCATACTCGATGCTGAAGAGCGCGGGCTGCGCAAGCAGCGTGGCATTCAACCGGCTGGTCGCCTCTTCTTCCGTAACCGCGGCGAATATCGCTGCGCGAAGATCCGCGCCGCCGTGAGCCTGGAAAATCTCGCAGCATCGATCCACGTTCTCGCGGAACACCGGCTCGGCCTCATACAATTCCTGGCCCATGCGCACGTACTGCGAGCCTTGCCCGGGAAATAGAAAATAAATCGCGGGATCGTCCTCGGGCCGCGCGCCGGCAGGTTTCGATTCGATCTCCAGCGCTCGCACAGCGTCTTCCGCGGTTTGGCACACCACTGCTCGGCGGTAATCAAAATGCGGGCGTCCGGTGGCGAGCGTCGAGGCGGCGTCCGCCAGATCCAGATCCGGGTTGTTCTTGAGATGCTCCGCCAAACGGCGGCCGGCTTGATCGAGAACCGCCTCCGAGCGCGCCGACAGAATCAAGAGCTGATGTCGCCGCCGGCTGGGCGCGGAAGCCGTGCGCGGGGCTTCTTCGAGCACCACATGCGCGTTCGTGCCTCCCACGCCGAACGCACTGATCCCGGCTCTCAAAGGCGCCCCGTCTTTCGAAACCCACGGCCTCAGTTCGGTGTTGACGTAAAACGGACTCTTCTCCAGTTCGATCTGCGGATTCGGTTTGTTGAAATTAATTTGCGGAGGAAGCTCGCGGTGATAGAGCGACAAAGCGGTCTTGATCAGCCCCGTCACGCCGGACGCCACATCCAGATGCCCCACGTTGGCCTTGGCGGTTCCGATTGCGCAAAATCCTTTCGCATCGGTCACGGCGCGAAAGACCTTCGACAATGCGCTCAACTCGATCGGATCGCCGAGCGGAGTGCCGGTGCCGTGCGCTTCCACGTAGCTGATCGTGCTGGGGTCGACATCCGCCAGGGCCTGCGCCATTGCGATCACGCGCTCCTGGCCCTCAACACTAGGCGCGGTGAACCCTACCTTGCGCGAGCCGTCGTTATCCACCGCCGCTCCCTTGATCACCGCGTAGATTTGATCGCGATCGCGAATCGCGTCCTCCAGGCGCTTCAGCAATACAACGCCCGCGCCCGAACCAAAGACCGTTCCCTGCGCATCCGCATCGAACGGCCGGCAGTGGCCGTCCGGCGAAACCATCCCGCCGCTCTGATAGAAGTAGCCGCGCTTTTGTGGGAACGTCACCGATACGCCGCCCGCCAACGCCTGATCGCATTCGTAGGTCAGCAAACTCTTGGAGGCCTGGCAGACCGCCACCAATGAAGTAGAGCAGGCAGTCAGAAGCGTAAGCGCCGGTCCCCTGAGATTCAGCTTATAGGCCACCCGCGTGGCTAGCGTATCAGCGATAGTGCCGAGCATGGCCGGATAAAAACCCACCTGGTAGGCTTCGGTGAATTCATCCAGGTAGCGCGCTCCGCCGGCCACCTGCCGCATGAAATAGCTGTTGGGACTGCAGCCCGCGAATACGCCGGTGAGCGATGGGTCGGATGTCGGATTGTACCCGGCGTCTTCCAGCGCCTCCCAGCAGCACTCCAGGAAAATTCGGTGCTGGGGATCGATCAGCTTGGCTTCCTGCGGGTAGATTCCAAACAGGTCGGCGTCGAAGAGATCGACGTCGTCCAGAACCGAACGCGCTTTCACGTAGTCTGGATCCTGGCTGAAGCGGGCGGGATCGCGTACTTCCAATTCTTCCCATTGGAAATGCGAAACGGATTCGACGCCGGCTTTTAGGTTGCGCCAGAATTCGCGGGTAGTGCGAGCGCCGGGGAAACGCCCGGCCATTCCGATGATGGCAACGTCGTCCATCGGTTACAGTCCTGCGCTACGCGCACGAGCCAGTTTGCGCAGTCCGCTGACCGCCATTCTTTGTCGGCGGGCGCGTTCCTGTGCTTCCGGTATCGGGCTCCTTTCTTTAGATGCGTCAGTGAGTCGATCGGCCAGGCTGCGAATCGTTGGATGGTCAAACAGATCCGTAATCGTGAAGGGCGTCGCAAAGCTGGGCCTCAGCTCGGACTCCACGGCCGCGAGCAGCAGTGAGTTTCCTCCGATATCAAAGAAATTGTCATCCACCCCGAAGCCGTTGACGCCTAATACTTTCTTCCAGGCGCCCGCGATCAGCACTTGCGCCCCGGTGACGGGAATGGCAGCCTTGGGAGTTTCGGGTTCAAGGCCCCTGAACATCAATCGCAATTTGGTGCGATCCACTTTGCCGTTCGGCGAGAAGGGCAGTTCATCCACGAAAGCAAACGTGGCCGGCAGCATGAACTCCGGCAAACGCTGTCCCAGGAAACGGCGAATTTCTTCGCGCGAGGGGGACGTTCCTTTGACGGCCGCTACGTAGGCCCGCAGGCTCTTCGCGCCCGATGCGTCTTCTTCCACCAGAACCACGCAATCCGCCACGCCGGGATGCCGCCGCAGCGCCGTTTCAATCTCGCCCAGCTCGATCCGGAAGCCGCGAATCTTCACCTGATGATCCGTGCGCCCGAGGCATTCGATCACTCCATTCGCCTGGTATCGCGCCAAATCCCCGGTTTTATAGAGCCGCGCCGGACCGGTCTGGTCAAAAGGCGAGGCCACGAATCGCTCGGCTGTGATTTCCGGCCGGTTCCAGTAGCCCTTCGCCAAGCCGTCGCCACCTAGGTACAACTCGCCAAGCACCCCGGCTGGAACAGGCTGCATATTCCAATCCAGAACGTAGGCCGTCGAGTTAGAAAGCGGACGCCCTATGGGTACGTTGCTGGCGCCCTGGGCTACTTCCCGAATGTCATGCGTCACGGAAAATGTGGTGCATTCGGTGGGTCCGTATCCGTTAATCAGCTTCCGCGGACGAGCAGTTTCGAGAACATGCCTGGCCCAACGGGGATCCACGGCGTCTCCGCCCACCATCAAATGACGGACCGTGTGAAAAGCGGACGGGCAGTGGGCAGCGATCAGATTAAAGAGCGATGCAGTCAGGAACATGGCGGACAGCCGATGTTTCTGGATCGCATCCGCAAAGGCCTCGGGTGAGAGCACCACCGTGGTGGGCAGAATCACCAGCCTGGCGCCGTTCAATAGCGCGCCCCACACCTCGAATGTAATCGCGTCAAACGAAGAGTTCGAAATCTGCGCGAAAACTTCGGCTGGTCCAAAATCCACGTAGGTTGCGCTCCGAACCAACCGCACGATCGCGCGATGAGGCACTTCGACGCCTTTGGGAGTTCCCGTGGAACCCGACGTGTACATTATGTATGCTGTGCTTTCGGGCGTGCATCCATGCTCGGGCGCCACCGCCGGGTCGCCTTCAGTCACCTCTTCGACCGAAACTATCCTGACGTTCGAAGCCAGCTTCTTTTTGTTGGCCCGGTCGGTGACGATCGCAGCCAGGTCGGTATCCGCGATCATGAAGCTGAGACGGTCGACCGGGTAGGCGGAATCCAGCGGAACATAGGCGCAACCGGCCTTGAGCACGCCCAGCATCGAAACCACCATGGAAATGGATCGATCCAGCGCCAGGCCCACTCTATCCCCGCTTTGGACGCCCTCGTTGCGCAGACGGGAAGCCAGGCGGTTGGACCGCTGGTCCAGTTCGCGGTAAGTGACGCGCTCGCTTCCATCCACGATCGCGACGCTATCGGCGTGCTGCACGGCGATTTGTGCAAAAAGATCGGGAATCGTTGCGTTTCTAGGGTAATCCGTCCGCGTGTCATTCCACGTATGAACAGTGCGTTCCCATTCGGCCTCGGACAGAAAACAGGGCTCCGAGATCCGCTGATCCGGATTCGCGATCAGGGCCGCAAGCAGCCGGCAGTAGTGCCGATCCAATTGAACAATTTCGTCGGCCTCGAAACGATCGCGGCGGTATCGCCATACGCCCGCGATACGGCCTTCGGGCTGTATGCGCAGGCTCAGCACCAGATCGCCGCGGACATCCCCGCCGTCTTCCACCCCTATTTCGAAAGCTGCTCGATCCGGCTCGGGCGCGCTCGCCTGGAAGCCCGCATCTTCCAGAAGCCTTAACAGCGTCCATTGGGGTGCGTCGCCGGTTCGACCTTCGTATCGAAGGAATAATGCCTTAAGACCGGCCGCCAAAACCTTACTCTCGGTGGTACCTTGGCGATAAGCCAGTTCCCGGCAGGAAGACGCCAACTGCGCCGGCAGCGAGAAGCCAACTTTTCCAAGCGCCTCGGCAGATTCATCACCGCCCTCTAAACGGCGCCGCTCACCCGGAAAACAAGAAGCCCGAAATATGATTTTATGATCCACTGTACCGCCGCAATGCCTCGACCGCCCTCCACTCTGGGGCGACGGACATTCATACTGCATTCATACGATGCCTGATGTTATCACTGTTTTCACGGTGCAAGTTGAGCATGGTGAGCTAGTAGTACTAGCCGGGGAACTAGCCCGTAAGTACTTGCACCAAAACGAGACAGAACGCGGCTCTTTGAACATTGTACACTGACATTTACCGCAAAATTTGACCTCGGCTGCCTTCGGCCGCGGGTTCCTGGGATTAATTTTTGGAAACCTCCACTCCGCTCAAATATGTGAAGGGCATCGGCCCAGCTCGTGCGGAGATCCTTGAAAATAAAGGTCTTGTAACAGTGGAGGATATTTTGGCCTACACTCCGTTCCGCTATGAAGACCGAACCAACGTCAAAACCATCGCTCAACTGGCTCCCGGTGAGATGGCGGTGGTGATCGCCGAGGTCAAATCCGCGCATCTTTCCGGCTTCCGGAGGCGCAATCTGGGCCTGTTCGAGGCGGTTTTCACTGACTCGTCCAAAGAGCGGCTGCTCGGTAAATGGTTCCATGCAGGCTACTTAGCGGACCTCTTTAAGCCCGGCCTCAAGCTCGCGCTGTACGGCAAGGTGGAGCTCGATAACTACACCGGTGATTTGCTGCTGATGCACCCTGAGTTCGAGGTGCTGTCCCTAGAGGATGCCGAAGGGGATGCCTCTCTGCATACCGGAAGGATTGTACCCGTCTATGAAGCGGTTGGGAAGATCACCACCCGAATGTTTCGCACCATCATCCACCGGGTCCTGAATTCATTGGAACCGGTAGAGGATCACCTTCCCCAAACCGTTCGCGAAAGCCTGAAATTGCCGGACCGCCGGCTCGCTATCCGGGAGCTGCACTTTCCGCCTCCGGACGCCGATCTGCGGCTCCTGAACGCGTTCCGAACTCCCGCGCAATGGCGCTTGATCTTTGAAGAGTTCTTCTGGCTGGAATGCGGGCTCTCCCTGAAACGCGCCAAGGCCCGATTGCAACCGGGCATATCTTTCGATTTGACCGAAAAAGTGCGAGAAAAAATCAAGGCCATGCTGCCGTTCAAACCCACCGGGGCGCAGAAGCGGGTTTTGAAGGAGATTGCGGAGGACATGCGAGCGCCCCACCCCATGAGCCGCCTGCTGCAGGGCGACGTCGGCAGCGGCAAGACGCTGGTAGCGGCCGAGGCAGCGGTGATCGCGATCGAGAACGGATACCAGGCCGCGCTGCTGGCTCCAACCGAGATCCTGGCCGGCCAGCACTATTTGTACTTCAAGAGTCTGTTCCAGAAAATGGGTTATGTCGTAGCGCTACTCACCGGCTCGCTCACCCCCCGTGAAAAAGGCCAGCTCAAGAAACTGATGGCGGCGGGACTGGTGCAGCTCGGGATCGGAACCCACGCGCTGCTCGAAGAGGACGTCGATTGGAAAAACCTGGGGCTCGCGATCGTCGACGAACAGCACCGCTTTGGCGTCATGCAGCGGCTTCGATTGGCGTCCAAAGGCGTCAATCCGGATGTGCTGGTGATGACCGCCACGCCCATCCCCCGCACGCTGGCGCTGACCATCTACGGAGATCTCGACGTTTCGATCATCGATGAAATGCCGCCTGGCCGAAAACCGATCGTCACCCGGCACGTTACCGGCGACCACGTCGAAAGCGTTTACAGCTTCCTGAAGGAACAGGTGCGCGAAGGCCGTCAAAGCTATGTTGTGTATCCGGTGATCGAGGAATCCGAGGCCGTGAAGGCAGCACAGCAGATGTACCGGCACTTGTCGGAAACGGTTTTCCCGGATCAGCGGGTTGGCTTGCTGCACGGCCGGTTGAAAACCGACGAAAAAGAAGCCGTCATGGAAGCGTTCCGGCGGGGCGACGTGAACATACTGGTATCCACCACCGTGATCGAGGTCGGCGTGGATGTCCGCAACGCCACCGTGATGGTGATTGAGCAAGCTGAGCGCTTCGGATTGTCGCAGCTGCATCAGCTTCGGGGGCGTGTGGGCCGGGGCGCGGACCAGAGCTATTGCATCCTCGTGACTGGAAAAATGAACGACGCCGCGCGCGAGCGTATTCGAACCATGGTGGACTCGAACGACGGTTTCTACATCGCAGAAATGGATCTGAAGTTGCGCGGTCCGGGGGAATTTTTCGGAACCAGGCAATCCGGCCTGCCGGCGCTGCGCATCGGCGACATCATTCGCGATCACGACGTGCTGGAGATCGCCCGCAGCGAGGCCCAGGCGTTCATTGCGAATCCGCCCGCGCCGGAGGAATTGAAGCGCGCGGTTAACTATATTCGGGAGCATTGGCAGCGCCGCTACGGCCTGGTGCAGGTGGGTTAATGCGAGTAATCGGAGGCGAGTTTCGCAGCCGTCGCTTGAAGAGCGTGCCGGGCCTCGAAACGCGTCCCACGCCGGATCGGCTGCGCGAGGCTTTGTTTAACGTGCTGAGCCCGGTGATCGCGGGCAGCGTTTTTTTGGATGCCTACGCAGGCACGGGAGCGGTCGGCATCGAGGCTTTGAGCCGCGGTGCAAGCCGGGCGATGTTTGCCGAAAAGAACCGGGCCGCCGTCGAGGTGCTGCGGGAGAATCTGGCAACGCTCGGCCTGGACAATCGAGCCGAAGTTTTCGTCGGCAAGTCTCTGCCCGTGCTCGAACGCGCCGCCGCGGATATTGTGTTCCTGGATCCGCCTTACGAACTTGAAACCGAGTACGAGCGTGCGCTAACCACGCTGGGCGAGAGGTTGAATAAGCTGGTAATCGTACAGCACGGGGTCAAAGGGAAGTTAGAGGAACGGTATGGAAGCCTGCATCGCTACCGATCCCTGAAACAAGGCGACAACGTGCTGAGCTTTTATCGGCGAGGGGCTACGTAGTTTGCTTGGTTAGCGTACCTGGCCGATCTTTTGAGCCTCTGACCGCATCTGCGCGCGCGCCACCTTCTTGCGCTGGCGCTCCACGCGCAGCAGCTCCTTGCGACGCCGGTACTTGATGGAAGTGTCCACTTTTCGCCAGAACTTGCGGAAGTATTCGACCGCCGAAATGATACCGAACACCACCACGCCCCACATCCACAGCATGGCGAATCCGCGCAGGGATTCCCAGCGGATGCTGAGCAGCACCATCGAGATCGCAATCACTTGCGTGATCATCTTGGTTTTGCCCAGATCGCTGGCCTGGATGACGTACCCTTCCGCGGCGGCGATGCCTCGCAATCCGGAAACGGCGAACTCGCGGCCGATAATGAGCACCACCATCCAGGCCGGCGCGCGATGCGTCTGGACCAGCGAAACCAGCGCGGCCGAAATCAGCAGCTTATCCGCGATCGGATCCAGCAGCGTTCCCACCGTGGTGATCTGTCCCCACCGCCGCGCCAGATAACCATCCAAAAGGTCGGTGGCGGCCGCCGCCAGGAAGATCGAAAGCGCCAGGAACTCGTTCGCCACCAAAACCAGGCCGTGCCACTCGATTCGCAGGTCCTGCTCAACCAGAACGGCGACGAGAAAAGGCACGAAGAATATCCGAAGAATCGTCAGCGTGTTCGGCAGGTTCATATGACGCTAAAATGCCTGGAATTAGGGTGCTGATGCCAGAATATCATTCGACACGGTATGGCGTGAGGCGCCGTCTTACGGACTCGGGTACTTCGGCCTCCACCTCCCAGGTTGCGCCTTTGAGATGACTGGCCAGCACCTTGGCGCGCTCGTGCAGTAAATGCATGAGGGATCCTTCGCCGGCCGGAATTCGATATTTGGATCGCGTCACCGGATCCACCGGCAGCATTCTATCGATGGCCTGGAGCAGAATGTCGAAACCGGCGCCCGTCCGAGCCGATAAGGGGATGGCTTCCAGACCCTTGGGGCCCGGAACCTCACCCAGAATCCGCTCGGCCAGGCTCGCCGAATCAGGCGACTCGCCCAGAACATCCATTTTGTTCAACGCCAGAATCTGCCGGGTTTGATCCGCGCCAATTTCGGCCAGCACTTTCGCCACATGCGCGGTCTGTTGCGACGCGTAGGGTGAGGAAGCGTCCACGACATGCAGCAGCAAAGAGGCCTCGGTAACCTCCTCCAAAGTTGCGCGAAAGGCCTTCACCAGCGTGGTGGGGAGGTTTCGAATGAAGCCGACTGTGTCGCTGATCAGGACCTTGCGGCGCGACGGCAGGGTGACGTGGCGAACGGTAGGATCCAGCGTAGCGAACAGACGCGCGTCTGCGGGGACTTCAGCTCCGGTTAGCCGATTGAAAAGCGTCGATTTTCCGGCATTGGTATATCCCACCAAAGCGATTGTGGCCAGCGGAACGGATTGCCGCTGGTGCCGCTGCGTGCCCCGGCCGGCCCGCACGTGTTCCAGTTCGTCGCTGAGTTTCTTGATCCGGCTGTAAATCCTGCGGCGGTCCGTCTCGAGTTTAGTCTCGCCAGGCCCTCGGGTGCCGATGCCGCCGCCCAGCCGTGACATTTCGACGCCATGGCCGGCCAGCCTGGGCAACAGATAGTTCAATTGAGCCAGCTCCACTTGCAGCTGACCCTCGCGAGTGCGGGCGCGGCTCGCGAAGATATCCAGAATCAACTGCGTGCGATCCAGGATTTTGCAATCCACGGCTCGTTCGATATTGCGCTGTTGGGTGGGAGTAAGCTCGGAGTCGAACAGGACCAGGTCGGCTGCATGGGCATGGACCGCGGCGCGCAGTTGCTCGATTTTTCCCGATCCGATGAGCGTGGCCGCATCGGGCGCGGGGCGCGCCTGCAGGATCGTTTCTTCCACATGCGCGCCGGCTGTCTCGGCCAGCGCCTTCAGTTCTTCCATCGATTCGGCGGCGGCATTTGGAGTGGCGTTGAAAGCTGTCGCGCCGACGCCCTTACGGGATCGCGTCAGTTCCAGGCCAACCAGGATGGCCCGTTCCGGTCCGCGGGCCACTAACTGGCCGCTATTCCTGGGGGGCATCCGGCGGCAACGGACCACCCGCGTTGGCGCCGGCCGGTGCGGACGGGTGAGCTCCCGCGGAAGCATGAAATGGCTTCGAGACCACCACGGTTGAAATCGCGTGCTTAAAGATGAGTTGTTCCTGATTGTTGGTCTCGAGCACAACCGAATACTTATCGAAGCTTTTAATGCGGCCGGACAGCTTAACGCCGCTCATCAGGTAGATGGTAAGGAATGTCTTATCCTTGCGCGCGTTATTCAGAAAAGCTTCCTGAATGTTCTGCGCCAGCTTTTCGACAGGCGTTCTTTGGCCGGGTTTAGGCTCGGTGTTTTGAATGGGAATCCCTCCCGTCCGACACTTCGGACGGTCCTGATTCATGATAGCGCAGTGATTACACAGCTGGCCTTCGGCGCCGGCCGCGCTCAGAGCAGACGAAAGACCGTGCCATCGTAGAAAATCCAGCGCGGCTGCGTGGCGATGAGCGTGCCGGTGGGATCGGTGGCGCCATCGATCTGTTTGATATTGATGGTCCCGTTGCCATCGATGTTAACGGTGCACGCTCCCGCGCAGGTAGTATCCGGGTTTAAGAGAAAGACCATGCCGATGGCATACGTGGTCAGCGCCTTGTCGGGAAGGCTGCAAATGTACGTAGTGGTCCCCGTCGCGGAACTGCAATAGTTTTCATTGGCATGCACGGTGTCGTGCGTTGGGATCAGGCTGGAATTATACGTAGGCGTGCAGTCGATGCGATTGTTGCCGCTGTTGTTGACGCAGGTTTGCGTGAGCCCGGCGCCGGCGTTGAAGTTTAGAGTCGATTGAGTCCCGATGCTGGTCCCGCCCACTTCCAGTGTCAGGGCTCCGCCGCCACCGCCGGTGCCGACGCCCTGCGAAATCGCTTGAATCGCAGTCGCGTAGGCTCCCCCCGACGCATTGGTGCTGAGGACGCGGCCCAGGATCTGGCCGCCGGTGGGCAGGCTGGCGCCCGCATCGTGACAGTCCCCGGCGACGGTGCTGCTGATCTGGACATAGTCGCCGGCCGTGGTGGCGCCATCAAACACGCACTGCGCCGTGCCTTCCCTGGCCACCTGCGAACTGCCGGACGTTCCCGCGCCGCTCACCACAATGCCGATCACTCCGGACGTATCGGTGGTGGCAGCCGTCACCGCGGTGGATGGCGCACCGGTGAGCTTGGCCAGCAGATTCACCGTGGTTCCGGTGGTGGCCGCGTTGACAAGTGAGCTCGTAATGGCCGACGATGCGCCCAGCGACGGATTGGTCAGCGTGGGCGCGCTCGATAGCACCAGCGAACCGGTCCCGCTGGTGCCGTTCGCCAGGTCGGACGCCGACGGCTGCGTTAACGAAGGCGCTCCAGTAGCGCTGATGGAATTAATCCACTCATGCGCCACAGCCGCGATGGATTCGACGCCGCCCAGCGTTGTGGCGCTGGGATCGGGAAGATCCGCCCCCACCAGCGAACGAAAGACCGGGGCACCCGCGCTGCCGGTAGTGGGACCCGCGTAGATCAAATTCGCGTTTTGATTGACTTTGCTCACCGCCAGCGTGCCGCTGGATCCGATGGGCGAATTGGCAACCGAAAATTCCGCGGGCATGCTGAGCCCGACGCTGGTCACGGTGCCGCTGCCGCCGCCGATCATGGTATCCACGACGAATCCGCTGGCGGCTTTAGTGACCGAGTACGGCACGCCCGCCACGCAATCGTTGGCAATCAGGTTGGTCAGCGCGCCGGCCGACAATTTTCGAAGACTGAGCGCCCCCTGCCCGTTGATATTCAGCGTCGGATTCGCGGCGCAACTGACGTCGGGAGTAAAAATCCAGCGGGATGAATTGGCGGCCTGCGCTCCGAGAGCCGGGGTCACGCTGCACGTATACGTTGTGCCGGAACCGCTGGCTGGGATGCACTGAATATCGGTGGCGGCTTGATCGATCGCGCGGCTGAGCATCACGGATGTGTCAGCGATGGGCGTGCAGTCCACCCGATTGCTTCCGGAGTTGTTGACGCAGGATTGGATGATGCCCGCGCCGCTAATGAAATTCAGCGCCGGTTGAGTTCCAGCCGTCGTGCCCCCGACGTCGATGGCCAGCCCGGCGATGCCGCCTCCGGTACAGGTGGTTCGGCTGTTGGTAGGGTCGTCCGCGCAGCCGCCGGTCGAGAAGTTCAGCGTTCCTTCCACCGGCAAATTTGTCCCTGCGTTCTGGATCCGGGCGATGGCTCCATTGGCGCCGGTTGGGCCTGTAGCTCCTGTCGAGCCCGTTGGACCTTGGGACCCGGTTGGACCTTGTGGACCTACGGGGCCTTGCACACCGGTCACCGTTTGAGGCGTCCAGGTATCCGTGGTGCTGTTCCAAACCAGAGACTGGCCACCGGTCGGCGCGGTCAATGACAAGGGCCGTCCTTGAATCCCGGTTACGACGGTGGCGGTGGAAGCGCCGGTTACATCGCCGGCCAGGAATGGCGAGCCGGATTGGATGGTCCAGGAGTTGGTCGCGGTGCAGGCATACCAGTTCGAACCCGCCGGTGCGTTGCTCCAAAAGAATGCTTCCCCAAGCCCGCAAGTGGCCGGCAGCGCAGTCCCGGACTTGAACGGCTTGGTAGCCGTGGCGGCGCTGAAATCGACGCTTTTACTCTGGGTCCGGAGATCGACCAGCGTTTGGGCGCTCCCGAGGCATGTCGACAGAGCCGCCACCAGGATGGCGTTTCGATATCGCATAGAATCTGAATTTCTCCCGTTCGAATATCTGGAACTAGCCCAGATTTAGCAGGGGGAGAAAGAGGCAAACGGAGGGTTTTGAGTAAATGGATGAAAACACAACCGACATTTCAGGGTTGGTTGCGTCATCGCGAATTCGGAACCGATAGCTAGCCCGGATACTTCCCGGCAATGTACCCTTCCAGCTGGCCGATGGTCTCTTCATGCGCGCTGATGGTCCAGTTCACCAGGTCCCCGATCGAGATCACGCCGGCCAATTTTCCCCGCTCTGTGACAGGCAGGTGACGGATATGGTGCTCAGTCATAAGCCGCATGCATTCCTCCACCGTGTCGCTGGGAGTCACCGTTATCACCGGGCTGGTCATGATCTCCCCCACGGTAGTGTGCTTGGAAGAGCGGTCTTTGAGGATCACTTTCCGGGCGTAATCGCGCTCCGAAATGATCCCGGCCAGTGCGCCTTCGGTCAATACCACAAGGGCCCCTACGCCGCGTACCGACATCCTTTCGATGGCCTGGTAGACCGTTTCGGTTGGAGCCGCGGACCACACCTGACGGCCCTTCACTTTCAACACGGAGTCAATTGTATCCACCGGTTTCATGGCACCCTCCCGCGGTTATTCTAGTCCCGAATCGGAGAGCCTTCAAGGCCCCCCTAGTCATAAAGACTGTTCCACCGCAGAATCATTTCGCTCGCGCGATATTGTTGAACAGCGCGGCCCGCTCACGCGTAATAGTGAATAATGCCGATCGACGACGTCGCCCAGGATTTTCGCATCGCTTTGCGCCGCCTCCGCCATACACCCGGATTCACGGCTGTAACCATCGTCACCCTGGCCCTGGCGGTCGGCGCTACCACCACAACCTTCAGCGCTCTCAACCATTTCCTGCTCCGGCCGCTGCCCGTCAAAAGCCCCCAAGAGCTGGTGTTCCTGAATACCAACGCTCGCGGACCCTCGCAGTCCTATCCCAACTACCTCGATTTTCGGGACCGCAACCGCACGCTTTCGGGTTTGATCGCTTATCGGATCTCCCCGGTTGCGCTCAGCCAAGGCGGCAGGAACGCTCATCTTTGGGGAGACGAAGCCACCGGCAACTATTTCGACGTCCTGGGCGTGCCTCCATTCCTGGGCCGTACGTTCACGCCGGAAGACGATCAACGCAGCTCACCGCACGCCGTCATCGTGCTCAGCTACAACGCCTGGCATAATCGCTTCGGCGCCGATCCGAACATCGCCGGAAAAACGGCGAAACTGAACGGGCTGGGTTACACCATCCTGGGCGTGATGCCCAAGGGCTTTTTCGGAACCGAGCTGATTCTGACGCCGGAGTTCTGGGTCCCGATGGCCATGGAGCCGCGCATCGAGCCTGGAAACGAATGGCTGGACCGGCGCAGCACCTGGAATATCTGGATCACTGGACGGCTGAAGCCAGGGGTGACCGAGCGCCAGGCTGAAGCGGATCTCAACACAATTGCGGCCGACTTATCACACCTGGATAAGAACAACGAGGGGATGCGGATCAATCTGTCGCCGCCCGGCCTCTGCGGGAGCCTACTTGCGCGGCCCAATCATCGGATTCGCGTCTGTGCTGATGGGCGTGGCCGGCATGGTGCTGGTGATTGCGTGCGTCAATATCGCCGGAATGCTGCTGGCTAGGGCCAGCGAGCGGCGCAAGGAAATTTCCATCCGCCTGGCCCTGGGCGCGCCCAAGTGGAAGCTGGTCCGGCAGCTGCTGGTGGAAAGCCTGGTGCTGGCGATGGCGGGGGCGGCCGCGGGCGTCTTGCTGGCCGTCTGGATTCTCAGAGCGATTGCGGCCATCCGGCTGCCGATGGACGTTCCCGCGGAAATGTCGCTGCACCCGGATGGGCGGGTGCTCGGATTCGCCCTGGCGGCGTGTGTGCTCACGACAATCCTGTTTGGTCTCGCCCCAGCCCTTCACGCGGTCCGGGTGGATCTGGTTCCGGCGCTGAAAAATCAATTGTCGGAGCGCTTCCGCAGGATCCAGGCGCGCGACCTGCTGGTGGCGGCGCAGGTTACGCTGTCGCTGATGCTGCTGGTGGGCACAGTACTGGTGGTGCGCAGTTTGCAGCGCGCTACTACCATCGATGTCGGCTTTAATCCGCGCAACGCCGTGGCCGTCTCTTTCGACGTTGGGCTAAACGGCTACAGCGAGGACCAAGGCAAGGCCTTTGAGCGCCGTCTGATGGACCGGCTTACATCGCTTCCCGGCCTCCAGGCCGTCGCGCTCACCGATTCAATTCCGCTGGGCATCGGCGAATCCATGACCACCGCGTATGCGGAGGGTAAGCCCGTCCCAAAGCGCTCGGATGTTCCAAGCGCCTATTATTACGACGTCACGCCCGGATACTTCCGCGCCATCGAGACGCGTCTGACCGCCGGACGGGATTTCGACGACCATGATCGCGCCGACACCCCCCGCGTGGGTATCGTGAATCAGGCTCTCGCCCAGCGATTGTTTCCTGGTGAGAACCCGATCGGCAAGCGCTTTCGAACCGCGCCCGATCGCGGCGCATGGACGGAAATTGTCGGCATCGCGCAGGACGGGAAGTATCAATCCATGAACGATTCCTCCGAACCCGCGATCTTCTGGCCGCGCTTGCAGAACTATAATTCCACGGTTTCCATTATCGTGCGCTCCTCGCGGCCTTCCGACGACGTTCTACGCGAAGTTAGCCAGGTTGTGAATTCGCTCGATCCATCCCTGCCGTTCTTTCAATCCGGGAGTCTCGAAGACCACATGCGGGTTCCATTGTTGCCGGCCCGCATTGCGGCCAGCATGCTGGGGGCTTTTGGATTAATCGCCGTGGTTCTAGCCGCCACCGGCGTCTACGGCACCTTGGCTTACGCCATCTCCCGCCGGACCCGCGAGATCGGAATTCGCGTGGCCATCGGCGCTACCGGCGGCGACGTGCTGAAGCTGGTGCTTCGCCGAGCTGCGCTTACGCTGGCCTGCGCCTGTGCTCTGGGCGCGATCCTGACGCTGGCGCTCGGACCTGTCTTTTCCCCGATCCTCTACGGAGTGAGCCCGCGCGATCCAGCCACTTACGCACTGGCGCTCGCGCTCATGGCCGCTGTCGGAGCCGTGGCCTGCTTCGTTCCGGCGCGAAGAGCGCTGCGCGTCCAACCGGCGATGGCGCTTCGAGAGGATTGACTTTACTCGATCCGCCCGTCGCGCATGCGCACCAGCCGATGCCCGTAAGCCGCGGCCTCCGGATTGTGAGTGATCATCAGGATGGTCTGGCCGGTGCGCTGGTTCAGGTCCCGCAGCAGCCCCAGCACGGTGTTGGAGTTCTCCGTATCGAGATTCCCGGTGGGTTCGTCGGCCAGTAGAATCGCGGGATGATTCACGATGGCGCGCGCGATCGCTACGCGCTGCTGTTCGCCGCCCGAGAGCGCGCTAGGCCGGTGATTGAGCCGCCCGGAGATCCCGAGCAATTTCAGCACTTCCTCGAACTTCGGATCCGGCTTGCCATTCCGGTGCGCGATGTGCCGGGCGATCTCGATGTTGTCGCGAGCCGTCAAGGTGGGCAGCAGATTGTACTTTTGAAAAACGAATCCCAGGCTGGTCTTGCGCAGTTCGGTGCGTTGCGCATCCGTCATGCTGGTTAGATCGTGGCCGGCGATACGAATGCTCCCGGAAGTGGGAGGCGTCAAGCCGCCGACGATGTAGAATAGCGTCGATTTTCCGGAGCCGGAAGGCCCCACGATGGAGACGAATTCGCCGGGCTGGACGTCCAGATCGACGCCGCGCAGCGCCGGCACCTCGACCTCGCCCAGGTGGTAGATCTTGCGTAAGTCCCGAATCGAAATGATCGGGCCGTCACTCATAGGAGAGCGCTTCGATCGCGTCCTGCCGAGCGGCCTTAAGACCGGGATACGCCGCGCCCAGCAGCGCGCCCACGATCGCCAGGCCCGCGGCGATAGGCCACCAGCTGTACACGATGTCCTGGATCAGCGAACCTGGAACCAGCCTGGCAATGGCGAAGCGCGTGACATAAGCGAGCGCGATTCCGAGCAGCGAGCCGCCGACGGCGAGCAGCGTGGTCTCGCGCAGGAGAATGTTGAGGATATAGCCCGGCGACGCGCCCAGCGCCTTCAGCACTCCGATTTCGCGCGTGCGTTCGAGAACCGCGGTGTACATCGAGAGGAACACGACCAGAAAACCGACCAGCACCCCCAGCCCGATCACCACGCCGATGAACTGCGGCAGCATGGGAACGTGGGCCGGCGAGAAAAGCGAAGTGTAGTCCTCCATCGAATAAACCTTGTAGGCCGTCAACTTCGTCGTCAACTCGGCGATCACCGCCTCGAGTTGGGATGGATCATCCACCTTCACATAGACCGTGCTGACTTTACCGGTGTTGCCGGTGAGATCCTGCAGCGTGGCGAGAGGCACCACGACGCGAGCCAGCATGCCTGGCTCGAAAATCCCGGCCACGCGCCAGGCGTGGTTCATGATGTTGGCGGTGTCGCCGACCCGCAGTTTATGCTGGCCGGCATATAGCTCGTCCACAATCACGTCGTCGGGACCACGGAATGGCCCTCCGCGGACGAACCGGAAGCCGCCGTTGAGTTCATCGAACGTCGCCAGATCGATGCCGGTGACGTAGTTGAATAGATCGGTACCGTAGAGAAGAGTCCCGCTGGCAACCTTGACGTGCGGCAGGCGATCTATAACCGCCGTAATGATTTTCGCGATCATCTGGCCGCCCGACGAAATGATGGCGCCGCCGGGCGGCCGGATCAAGATGTCGGCGCCCACCCCGCGCGCTCGGCGCGTTTGATCGTTGAGAATCCCCTTGCTCAATCCGACCAGCGTCAGGATCATAGTGACCTGGATACTGATGGCGAGAATGCTCAGGATGGTGCGAACGGGCCGGTACTTCAGGTTTTCAAAAACCAGTTTATTGATCAAGCGGTTCTACTTGTAGGATACCCGGCGAAGGCTACTTATACGAAATAATGATGCGCTGCGGCGACGGGCGAAGTTGATCGAGTTCGCTGCGCGCGAATCCGGCGTCGCGAAACATCCCTTCGTATTCGCCGAACGTGTACGCATCGCCGCCCGCCGAGATGGCGAGCGCCATCAGGCCGAACATCGCGTCCCCGGGCGGCGAGACCCGGTCCTCATTGGTGATGAAGCCCAGCGTGACGGCACGCCCACCCGGGGACATCGCCGCCCAGATCTTTCGCAGGAGCTTTTCGATGGATGGAACGTCCAGCAACTGCAGAAAATTCGCGATCAGAACCAGGTCGTAGCCCGTTCCGAAATCCACTTCGAGCGCGTCGCCCGGGATCACGGAAAAACGGTTGGCCACTCCGGCCTGGGCCGCGTTATCGCGTGCCACGCTAAGCACGGGCGCCCAATCGACGGCCACTACTTCGGCATTAGGATTATGCTTTGCGACCGTGATTCCAAAAATCCCGTGCCCGGCGGCGATGTCCAGAACCTTGGATTTCTGAACGCAGTCCGAGGCGAGTTTTTTGGCGAGAAGCTCCGCCGGCGTCCTCATGAGCGGCGCCATGGACCGCGCAAATTCGATCCAAATCGGGTTGTTCGCCTCCACCTCGCCTTCGGGACGGGTGAGCGAAGTCCCCTTTCGCACCACGGCGGCGATATCGTTGAACCCGCTGGTGATGCGCCAGTCAGCCAGGAATGCAACCGATCCCCCGACGTAGGCCGGTGAATGGCGATTCAGAAACGCGGCCGTATCCGGCGTCAGGCCGTACTCGCCGTCCTGCTTGGCGAGAAGACCGATGACGGTCAAGTTGTCGCACAACACTCGCGTGCCCTTTTCGGAGGCTTGGATGCGCGCCGCAATAGACGCCGCCGTCGCGTTCCCTTCCCCGATGGCGGTGAACAAATCCAGCTCGATGGCGGCCCGCAGAGCGTAGGTCCGCTGATAGGCATTGAGAGTTTCAAAAACGATGGCAGGCGACGGCGGCTGTGCCCGCGGAGTGGAAGACATACCTCAGTGTAATTCGCTCAACGCCCGGCCGAGCGACTCCACGAATCCGTCCAGCTCGGCTTCGCCCATGGGCGTGGAGAGGCAGCCAAAAATGCCGCGCGGCGAGAGGATAAAGCCGTACTCCAACATCTTGTGGCACAATCCGCCGTACACCGGATTGGTTCGCGAGAAACCGCGCAGCGACCGGAAGTCGATCAATTCGTCGGAGGTCAGGTGCGCCAGGAACATCGATTTCGCGCCGCAAACCTGCGCGGGCCGCCCGGTGTCGCGAAACAGACGCCGCAAGCGATCCCGAACATAGTCGCCCAGGCCATCCAAGCGATCGTAGGCTTCCTGGGTCATGAGCTTCAACGTTTCAAGACCGGCGACGACGGTCACCGGATTGGCGTTGAACGTGCCATCGTGCCGCACTTTGAACCCGGCCGTGTGATCAAACACTGACATCACGCGGCGCGATCCGGCCACCGCGCCCACCGGAAATCCGCCGCCGATAATCTTGCCGAATGTGGTCAGGTCCGGCACGACGCCCGAGGCATGAAAAGCGCCGTGATAGCCCAGCCGGAAATTCAGAACCTCGTCACCCGCCAGAAGGATTCCGTGACGCGCAGTCTCTTCGCGCAGGAATTTGAGGAATCCCGGGCGAGGCGCGATCATGCCGATCCCGAGCGGCATCGGGTCCACCAACAGCGCGGCCAGCTCGTGCTTGTGCTTCTCCAACAATCGGCGGCAAGCTTCCGGCCGGTTCCAGGGCAGCACTATTACATCGCGTCCCACGCTTTCAGGCGAGCCCGCGGGTGTGATGGAGGCGGGAGCATCCGCATCGCCCCAATCATCCGGCGTGGGGCCTTCGCTGACTTCGGCGTAATCGTAAATCCCGTGATAGGCGCCTTCGAACTTCGCGATCTTCGGCCTTCCGGTAAAGGCCCGCGCCGCCTTGATCGCCAGCATCACGGCCTCGCTTCCCGAATTACAGAAGCGGATTTGCTCGACATACGCCACGCGCGCCGAGAGCAGCTCGGCCAGCTCAATTTCTTCAGGAGTGGGCATGGTGAACGCGCTACCGAGCGCCGCGCGGCGCTGGACGGCTTGGGTGACCTGTGGATTCGCGTGGCCCAGAATCAGCGACGTGTAATTGTTAAGGAAATCGACCCGCTCTTCACCCTCGACATCCAGGATGCGGCAGCCAGAAGCGCTGCGCGCGTAAATCGGATATGGATTGAGCGCCACTGAGTGGCGGGTGTTGCCGCCGGGCATCACTCGCAATGCCCGCTCGTAGAGCTGTCTCGACAACGAGCCCGGCTCCCGATATTTTGCCAGTGAAGGCGTTTCAACCGCCAGTTTTTTGTCCACGATCAACCTCCCGCTTGTTTCAATCCCAACAGCATGCGTCGAAGCGCGCTCTCGATTCGCGCGGTCTCAATCGCCACTCGCGCCGGGTCCTTCAACCGAATGGCTTCCGCCAGCCCAGGCAGCGGCTGGCCGTCGTACAACGAATAGATATTCCATCCGTAGATCACGTGCC
Organism: Terriglobia bacterium; assembly: GCA_963786745.1. Classification (GTDB taxonomy): domain Bacteria; phylum Acidobacteriota; class Terriglobia; order Bryobacterales; family Bryobacteraceae; genus Palsa-89. The sequence goes on from CAWBAE010000004.1 coordinate 621,704, forward strand.
GGTACCAGCGCTCGGCCGGAGTGCCGCTCTCATCGAGCAAGGCCTGCTCCAGGTGCGCCAGCCGATCGTTCAAAACCGCGCTGGACGCGTCCGGCCAGCGTCCGCTCTCCACATTGTCGTCGATACGCCGCTCCAGCGCCTCGGCGCGGGAGGCGATCTCTTTCGCGAGCGCCTTCGAGCTTTCGAGATTGAGCTTGACGCTCTCGCGGCCCTCGTCATCCACGGCCCACTGGCCGGCGTCATCCAGGAAATCGGAAATTTTGTGCGCGTAGTGCGAGTAGCGATAGGGAAGCACCGCGGCATCTGCCAGCCGCATCACGGACACGCCGAACACCTGGGCGAGCGTGCGCGCGACATGGAAACCAGGATCGCTGAAGTGCTCGACGTAATAGCGCGAATCGTAATTCGAATGATACGCGCCGTAGCTGCCCTCGAAATCATATTGCACCGACAGGGTCGGCAGGCCGAGATAGTCCTGGAATGCCACGAAATCGGCGCCGCTACCGAGCGCGGTCAGTTCCACCTCGAAATCCTTGGGGCCTTTGCGGCGGTGGGCGGCCGGCTGTTTCTGCCAGGCATCGGCGCGCCATTCGTCGTACACGCTGCCGTGCCCGCTTAGCGCCGGCACGTCTTTGGTCACTTGCACGAGAAAATCCCGCAAGGACGGCGTCCCGCCGCCGAAGAAGTGGCCGCGCATGAACAGATCCGTATTGATGTACACCACCGCCTTCTCGCGCAGCTCGCGCTCGAACGCTTCGGCATACTCGGTGGATCCGACCAATCCCGGCTCTTCGGCGTCCCAGAACGCGAAGACGATAGTGCGCTCCGGCGTCCACCCGTTTTTGGCTAGGGCCGCAAGCGCTCGCGCGGTTTCGTAGACTCCCGACGTTCCGCTACCCGGGTCCATTCCGCCGAACGTCCAGGCGTCGTGATGCGTGCCGAGCATAACCCAGCGGTCCTGGATTCGCCCGCGCAGCCTGGCAACGATGTCGTGAATGGGCCGGCGGCTCGAGTCCATTTGGACATTCATGTGAACCACGGCGGGACCAGGACCCAGGCGATAGGCAAACGGCAGAGCGCCCTGGAATCCTGCCGGGACGCCGGGGCCGCGTAGCTGTCCAAGAATTTTGGCCGCTTCTTTATAGGAGAGAACTGCTGCCGGTATTTTCGGAAGCGTTGGCGCGGTAGCCGGGTCGAGCACTTTTGAATCCGCGCGCGCTCCCACGCCTGGCGACAGCGGATCGCCATGCCAGAACCAACTGTACTTTCCATTGCCGTTCTGCGACTGGAAATCCGCGCGCCAGGGACCTTCGGGCCAGGTCAGTCCCTTGGCGTAGCCGTCATCGGCCGGGTCGCTGTAAATAATAATTGCCGCGGCGCCGTGCTCCTCGGCGGTGTGGATCTTCACCGCGCGATGGCTTCGGGCGTAGCGCGCCAGCACGATTTTTCCTCGAACGTCGATCCCGGCCGCCTCGATTTTGGCGTAGTCGCCCGGGAGTCCATAATTCACGTAGATCACCGGCGCTTGAACCTCGCCCGAAGCCGAGTACGCGACGAACGCGGGCACTAATTCAGGGTTCGACGAATCCGGGTCCTGCGGATTCGCGGGCTCCCGCACATTCAGCGTCTCTTTGGCGGGTTCGACCAGCTCGATACTGATCGAATGGGGCGTGGAGAGATAGACCTGAAACTCGTGGACCTCGGTCTCGAGACCAGCGCGCTCCAAGCCTTGCCGAATGGTTTCGGCGACGGCCATGGACGCAGGGGTCCCCGCCATGTGGGGCCGCTTGGTGATGGATCGATGGAAATCGGAAATCGAGTCAGTGGAAAGTTCGGCGGCGAACGTCGCCTCGTTCTTACGCTCTTGAACCAGGGCGCGGCTTGAGAAGCCCAACCGGGCGTCGGAACTCGCCTGCCAGCACCATCCCGAACCCACAACGACACACGCGGCGATGGCCCAGCGGGTCACATTGGACATGTCAGTGACGATTCTATATCACCCGATCTTGATGTACTCCTGGCTCTCGATTTTGCCCGACGCGATCCAGGCATCCGCCACTTCGCGGCCGGTGGCATACCACACGTTCGGAAACCGCCGGGTGAATTCGATGAATTCGCGCAGCAGCGCCAGGCGCGAAGGGCGTCCGGTAACCTGCGGATGATTGACCAGATTGAATAACCCGCCCCAGCGATAAATCTCTTTGAACTCTTCCTTCCAGATCTCCAGCACGTGCGAGTTGGTCATGATGGGCCGCGGATTCTTCAGCGAAAAAAGCATATAGGGCGCGTCGTCCAGGCTCCAGTGCCACGGCAGTTCGATAGGCCCCGGCCCGCCGCCCGCGAGTTTCAGACGGTAGGGGTTTATGTCATCCTGCAGCGAACTGTCGTACAGAAATTTGTATTCCGAAAGCAGCTCCACCATGCTTTCGCTGGTCTCGCCCGCCGGTGAGCGATAACCGCTGGGGCGAACTCCCAGCGTCTTTTTCAGCGCATCCAGACCCTTTTCCAAAGCCTCCCGTTCGCGTTCCGGGAAACCCGGCTCGATCCATTCGTGCAGATAGCCGTGATGGCCAACCTCATGGCCGTCTTTGAGGATTCGCTCGATGCGGTCGACGTATTTCTCGGCCGTCCAGCCCGGCACGAAGAACGTGGCCTTGAGACCGTGGTCGCGCAGCAGCTCAAGGATCTTCGGCACACCGATTTTCCCGCCATAGGTGCCTTGCGACATGGTGCCCGGACGCTTCCAGTTGGAGGGATCGCGCGAGACCCACAACGTCTCCGCGTCAAAATCGAAAGTAAACATCACGGCGCACTGTGCGCCATTGGGCCAAGGACTTTTCGGATCAGGCGACATGACTGGTGGCTACGGCCGCATACAAAGGAACAGCTTGAAAAGCCGACTGGCAGGGCTGGCCGTCGGTGACATAGAGCGTGCGCGTGTTGAGATCGATCGCGGTGGCGGTGACGGAAATCGCGCGTTTTGCCTCCGGCAGAGTCATGTCGGGATGGCGGCAGATGGCTGGAGGAGCGCTGAAGTGATCGGAAAGCGCGGCGTGGATAATGTCGATTCCAATGTTCCCGGCGTCGCGGCGCAGCAGACGCTCCAGTCGTTTGGCGCGGTACAGCGAACTGGGCGCGATCCTTTCGAATTCGGAAGCAATGCGCGTCTCGCGCACCAGGTGATTGGAATGCGTGATCAATCCTGCCTCGGGATAAAGATATGCGCAGTAATCCGGCGTGGCTTCAATGTCGATGATCTCGCCGTCCGCGTGCCCGAGCAGGAAATTCGTGGAGCAGCATCGATCCGTCTGCACAATGGGCAGCAAGGCCTTGTCGAATGTCCAGGCATCCAGGATCTCGCGGCAGCGCACGTGGAACGGTTTCCGAAGACCGTTGGCCCCATCCCGCGCCGTGACCAGCCCGTTGACGCACAACCCGATGCCGGCCGCGTTCACGCCCATCTTGCATCCCACGATGCCGGCTTCAGTGAACCCGACGAAATCGGGCGGCCCGTTTCCCGGTTCCGATGACCGTTTGACGCGCATCACGAATGTCCGGCCGCGCACTTTCTCTAGCCAATCCCAGTTCTGGCCGATCAGCGTGTGGCCGCTGGCAGTGACCTCGGGGAGCAACCCGAACGCCGTGCAGCCGTCCGGCTCGGCTGGTGCGTTCGCCGTCTGCGCCTCCGAACCGAACAGGCAATAAGCCAGCTCATAGCGCGCGTTAAGCATCGCAATCTCGGTTAAGGAAAGATTGGCGCCGGACGCGATGCCCGCCATCTCTTCGGCATATTCGGGATTGTCGCGCGCGATGAAAGCTGCCCAGGCATCGCTTTGCGCCAGCACCTGAGGCGATTTGGCCCCGCCGGCTTCGAAACGCTGGATGTAGGTTGCGTAGTTGTCCCGAATCTCCCGTTGCATGGCTCGGCCGTGAATCTTTCCACGCTCGCGAGGATCCGGTCCGAGATCGAGAACCGTTAATTGCGCCATGTGTACGAGCCTTCGTTATAGGATTTCAAACACCCGATACAGGACGCCATTGGGCTGTCTCTCGCCCATCGCCACCGAGACGATGCTATTAAGCCAGGCATATTTCGGCGCGCCGGTCTCAAAAAACGGAGCGGTCCGGAAATAGTATTCCGTCGGCGGAACCGCTTCCCCGCGCGCCATTCGCGCCAGGACTTCCGGCGGCCCGTGCCGCACACCCCGATAGGTCATCAGGATCACCGCGCCATCATCGGTGCCGAGCGCCAGCCGAACATCCTGGGTTAAGGCTCCATCCGCGCGGGTTAGTAACCAGTCCGCACCGGCGTGAGGCAGAACTTCGCCGCGCAGCCGCTCACCGGTGAATTTCCCCCCCGATACCGGAACCACCCGCCGCGCGCCCGCGGGCGTAGCGCCGAGATCGAGCGCGGGGTGCAAAGTCAGGGTCAGATCGAACAAATGCCTGGATTTGAGCTCGGTCATGGGTTTCCTCCAAGTTTGACACTGTTTTCACCAGCCTCCTATACTAAAAGTTAGCTTCTACGTGTCGGGTTAGTAGCCCGTGCCAAGGAACCAATATGCCAAAACGGACATTTCAACCGAACAATCGCAAACGGGCGAAGGCTCACGGATTTAGGGTGCGCATGAGCACCAAAAATGGACGCGCCGTGCTGGCGCGGAGACGCGCCAAGGGCCGCCATAAACTCACGGTCAGCGACGAAAGAGCCGTACGGTACGCCGACTAGCCTCAGGTTTCCGAAGAGCGTCCGGATTCTGAGAACTTCGGACTTCCGCAGAACGTATAACCAAGGGAAGCGAATTGCCAGCGCGTATTTTGCAGCTTTTTGCCTGGAGGTCCCGCGCGCCGCGGGCGAAGGACCCAGATTGGGATTCACTATTCCGCGGAAGTTCGGAAATGCCCCCAAGCGCAATCGTATGAAGAGACGTTTCAGAGAAGCGCTGCGGATTCGTCTGACCGAGTTCTCGCCGGTTTGGGATATCGTGATCAACCCCCGCCGCGAGGCCTGGACGGCATCGCCGGATGAGCTTCGCCGCGCTTTGGACAGGCTGGTGACGCAATGCGGAAAGCGGTAATCGCCACCTTGCGTTTCTACAAGCGCTTCGTCTCGCCGCTATTGCCGTCGGCCTGCCGGTTTCATCCCACTTGCTCGGAATACATGCTGGAAGCGGTTTCGAAGTACGGCGTGGCGCGCGGACTGCGGATGGGCTTCGGGCGGTTACTGCGTTGTCATCCGTTTCATCAAGGTGGATTTGATCCGGTCCGCTGAAGGGCATCCATAGCATGGCCACTCCGCCCAACACGCCCATCCAACCCGGCAAATCGCCCAGAAAAGAACTGTCCATGGAAGTCCGGCTGGTGCTGGCGTTCCTGCTGATGGGCCTGGTGCTGTTTCTGACGCCGTATTTCTACAAGGCCCCGCCGCCTCCCGCTAAACCCGCCGCGGGTGCGGCGCATTCCACCCAGCAGACTGCGCAGAAGACGGCTACCCCGACGCCCGCCCCGCCCGCCGCCAAGCCGGTAGTTACAAAGCCCGCTCCGGGGCAGATCGAAGCCACTTCCGAACAAGAATTCACCGTGGATACGGATATCTACCGGGTGCGTTTTTCGAACCGCGGCGGGGTGGTGCGAAGCTGGATTCTCAAGAAATATCAGGATCATGCCGGCAAGCCCCTGGAGCTGGTGAACCAGGCGGCCATCGCGAAGGTTCCGGCGCCGTTCTCGGTCGCTTTGAAGGACGAGCAGGCCGGCAACGCACTCAACTACGGGCTCTATGTCGCGCAACCCAGCGCCGACGGCCTGGGGATAGAGTACGAATTTTCCGATGGCGTCAACTACGCGAAGAAATCGTTCCAGTTTTCAAAGAGCGGATATCTATCCCAGATTTCGACCGAGGTAACGCGGAACGGCGCCCCGGTAGAACATATGATCGAGTGGCGCGGGGGCTTTGGCGACACCACCGTGCTGAACCGGGTGGCTGAAGAACATGCGGTCTACTACGATCTCGGCGCGGGAAAACTGATTACCAAGGATGCACGAGCTGTAAAGGACGGGCCGCTCATCACCTCCGGCAATTACTCCTTTGCCGGCCTGGATGACCGCTTCTTCGCTTTCGTGCTCTTGCCGAAAGACAACACCTCCACGCGCGTCGAAGCCCTGAAGGACGACCTGCCTGCTCCGAACGGAAAAACCGAGACGTATGCCGGCGTGCAGGTGGGCGGCGACAGCGTCAACCGGATCGAGGCGTTCGTCGGACCCAAAGACGTCGATCTGCTGCGCCGCGTGGATCCGAAGCTCCAGCAGCTCATCGATTGGGGCTGGTACGGCGTTATCGCCAAGCCTATTTTCCTGGTGATGCATTGGATGAACGACAATCTGGTGCATAACTACGGATGGTCGATTATTCTGGTCACTGTCGCTATCAATCTGTTGCTGCTGCCCCTGCGTTTTTCGAGCTTGAAATCGCAACGGAAAATGCAGCGGCTGCAGCCGCAGATCGCCTCTATCAATGCGAAGTACAAGGGGCTTAGCCTGCGCGATCCGAAGAAGGCCCAGCAGAATCAGGAAGTGATGGAGCTGTATAAGAAGGAAGGCGTTAACCCCATGGGCGGCTGCTTGCCCATGGTAGTTCAGCTTCCGCTTCTGTATGCGTTCTATAAGGTTCTGAACGTCAGCATCGAACTCAGGGGCGCGCACTGGCTCTGGGTTGCGGACCTGTCGCAGCCGGAGCAGATTCCCATCCGCATGCTGCCGGTGATCATGATCGTCAGCCAGTTCATCATGCAGGGGATGACCCCGAATCCCGGCATGGATCCGTCCCAAGCCAAGATGATGCGCTTCATGCCGCTCATGTTCGGCTTCCTTTTCTACAATGCTTCGAGCGGCCTGGTGTTATACTGGTTGACCAGTAATTTGGTGGGGATCGCGCAGCAGTGGATGATTAACCGGACTATGCCGGCGCCCGCGGCGCCAGCGCCGAAAATCGCCGCGAAAATCGCCGCCAAGAAGAAGAGCTAAGGATCAGAGTGGACGAACAGAAGTACACGGCTTCCTCAACAGGCCCCCGCATCGAGGAGTTCCTGGACATAACTCTGGACGACATGGATCTGGATGTGTCCTACGAAATTCTGGATGGATTGCATACGCATCCCGACCTCGAGGATCCGGATCTCGTGATCAAGTTCACGGGACCCGATGTGGACGTTCTGCTCAGCAATAAAGCGGAGGTTCTGCTGGCGCTGGAATTCCTGACGATGGAGGCGCTTCGGCTGCCTCCCGACCATCATTCGCGCCTGTGCTTCGACGCCAATGACTATCGCCTGATGCGCATCGAGGAACTGCGGGTTAGCGCGATGACGGCGGCGGAGCGGGTGAAGAAGACTCGCACGCCGTTCCACTTCAGCCCCATGAGCAGCCGCGAGCGCCGCATCATCCACTTGAGCCTGCGCAACGAAACCGACATCCGCAGCGAGAGCACGGGCTCCGGTCCGTTCCGCCAGGTGGTGATACTGCCGATCGGCATGCCGCTGCCGGAGCCGATCCGTCCGCCGCGGCCTATGCCCGAGCGTCGCGACGGCCCAGGCGGTTTTAGGGGACGACGCTCAGGACCACCCCGGCGGGGCGGACGGCGGCCTTAGCCCGCGTCGGGCTGCAGGAGGCTGGCTGCTTCGCGATACGATCGTTGCGATTTCCACTCCACCCGGACGGGCTGGGCTCGGAATCGTGCGCCTGTCCGGCGGTGATGCTTGCGCGATCGCGGCGAGCATGCTGCACTTTCGTGGGAATCACGAATGGAAATCCTGGAACGCGGCGCTGGCCGAATTGATTGACCCGCAGGGCGGCGGCGTGGATCAGGTAGTGGTTTCGTTCTACGCCCGTCCCCGCTCCTATACCGGGGAAGACCTGGTGGAGATCTCCTGCCACGGTTCGCCGGTGGTGCTGCGGTTCTGCCTGGACCGCGCCTGCGCGGCCGGAGCGAGACTGGCTGAGCCCGGCGAATTCACGCTGCGCGCGTTCCTGAACGGACGAATCGACCTGGCCCAGGCGGAAGCCGTTCGCGATTTGATCGAATCCACCACGTTGTATCAGGCGCGAGTGGCCGCGCAGCAGGTGGATGGTTCGGTGTCCCATCGCATCCGGCCCATCAAGGAGCAACTGCTGGAACTGATCGCATTGCTTGAAGCCGGGATCGATTTCGCCGAAGACGACGTGAGCGTCGCGCCGAGCGCGGAAATCCTGCGCCGGATCGGGCCCGTTGAGCAGGCCATCGCGGCGCTGGTTTCCACCTTCGACTACGGCCGATTGGTTCACTCCGGTATCAGCCTGGCCATCGTCGGACGGCCGAACGTCGGCAAGAGCAGCCTGTTCAACCGTCTGCTTGACCAGGACCGCGCCATCGTCACCGAAATTCCGGGCACCACGCGCGATCTGGTTTCAGAAGTCGCCGCGATCGATGGAATTCCCGTCAAGTTCGTGGACACCGCGGGCATTCGTTCGTCCGAGGATCTGGTGGAGACGCTGGGAATCGAGCGCAGCTATCGCGCCATGGCGGACGCCGACGCCACGCTGGTGGTGCTGGATCTTTCGTCGCCCCTGGAAGCGGATGACCTGGCGCTGATCGAGCGGGCCAAGAAACAAGGCCGGTACATCCTGGTGGGGAACAAAGCGGACCTGCCGGGTCGGGCCGAGCCGGTGGAGGATTTGATCGCGGTTTCCGCCCTGACCGGCGAGGGCGTCGAGAAACTGAAGGAAGCCATCGCGCCTGCAGCGGCGCGCAGCGAGGACTCGGGATTCATCACCAGCCTGCGCCACGAGCAACTGCTCCGCGAAAGCCTGGAAGCGCTGGGACAAGCCCGCAAGGCTACCGAGTTGGGACTGCCCCACGAGATGCTCCTTCTAGATCTCTACGCCGCGCTGCGGCCCATCGACGCCATCACGGGCGCAACCACGGCCGACGACATCCTGAACCGCATTTTCTCCACTTTTTGCATTGGGAAATAGCCTGCATTCACTACTCGGGTTGGCAAATGTTAGCGTCGATTGAAAATAAAGACAACCGCGTTTAGCGCGATGAATCCAGGTCCAAAGCCAGAGTCCCACGGGGACCGGAATTCGAAAGTCGGATCGTGTCGACCCGCTGAGTCGGTCCGCGAACAATAGTGGGCGGGGGTCTCTACTTCAGTCTTTCGTTTCTATATCTTCGTCGTGGCGCGCGACTTGCGTCCAGTGTGATCGGAATCGGAGCCGTCAATGAGCAGCGTACAAATCGAACAGAAGAGCTATGAGATGCCCCCGCGGGAGGGGTTCAGCGTCGCACATTTTCTCACCGTTGCTGACATCGAGCGATCGCTTCGGTTCTATGAAACGGTCTTCAACGGTCGCGCGCTGAGCAGAGGCGACAGCAAGGGCGCGCCTGGGTACATTCAGATCGCGAATACGTGGCTCCTTGTCAACGTTGGGGGCGGGCCGACTCCCGATAAGCCGTCCGTAACGCTTAGCGTCCTCGCCGACCCGAATAAGATCAGCAGCTTTATGAATATCCGTGTTGCGGATATTCAAGCGTGCTACAAATTATGGAAAAGTCGAGGAGCCGAGTTCATTACCGAGCCAATTCCCAAGTACGGCGAAACGCGCTGCTACATCCGCGATCCTGACGGTTATATTATCGAGGTCGGACAGAGCACCGACCTTACGTACGGTTAACGCTCGGCCCCGGACGGGATGCGGATTTAGGCGCTTCATATGAACTTAAGGAGACTGTGCACATGACTGCCCCCATCGCGGCGAACACGCTTGGTGTCAACGTCTTTACCGCACCGGGAAAGGTAATGGCAGGCGAGCGGCCTAAGCCCTTCGGCGAAGCGCTGGGCTTTGACCCAATGACGTCGACTTTGATCTTCGGCGAGTACGACGCGGTGCTGGTAGACGCAATGACGACGGTGGCTGAGGCCAAGGCTCTCGCGGATTGGGTTGCGCTGCACAACCGCAACCTGGAGACCATATATATAACGCATGCCCATTTCGACCACTTCTACGGTCTGAGCATTCTTCTCGACCGTTTCCCGAACGCTCGGGCGATAGCAACGCCCAAGACGGTGAACGCGATGCAGATGTCTTTCACTCCCCCAGTGGAGCGGTTAGCCCGCCGGTTGTTTCCTGGGCAACTGGCGACTAAATTCGTTGCACCTCAGCCCTATGAGCGCGACACATTCACTCTCGAGGGCCAGGACTTGCGCATCCTCGAGCAGGGCCACACCGATAGTCCCGATACGACGTCTCTATACGTTCCATCGATCGGCCTGGTCGTCGCCGGCGACGTGGTGTACAACCAGTGCCACATGTACGTCGGCGACACCACCCCCGAGAGCCGGAAGAACTGGGTCGCGGCGCTGGACCGGCTGGCAGCGCTGAATCCGGCGATTGTTGTTGCCGGTCACAAGAAGCCGGGTGCGCCCGACTCACCGTCGGCGATCCAGGACACTAAGCGCTATCTGCTGGACTTTGATCGGCTGCAGCAGACTGTGACGTCCGACGAAGAGCTGTTCAACCAGATGACCCAGCTTTACCCCCACTGGGTAGCCAATCAATCGTGGCTGATGTTCGGATTCCCGAGCGGCTGATGTGAACGCTCGCTCGCGTAAGATGGAGGGCAGCACGATTCGGATCGCGCTAACGACAGGCCAATAACTGGTAGTGGGTCCATTTGAAATCGGAAACCCAGATCGAGAGTACATTTCTACCAGCTACGTGGAGCGCCAGAATCTCAACGCGCGAATGAATATGCGCCGGCTCACTCGCCTCACGAATGCGTTCAGGAAAAGGCTTGACAATCACAATCGCCATGATTACGCTGTTTCGCATATACCACAACTTTGGGCGCATTCATCAGACGTTGCGCGTTACTCCCGCGATGGGAGCGGGCTTGAGTGGGCATGCGTGGTCGATCCAGATACTCGTCTCAACCGCGATGTCGCCTGGATTGTCCCGATGCCAGGGGCTAAAATAGCGATCAGTCGGTCATCGAGGAGGAATCATGAAGCTCGCAGGCAAAAAGGCTCTCATTACCGGAGGCAACAGCGGCATCGGCCTGGCCACAGCTCGCCTTTTCATCTCTGAAGGCGCCGAAGTCGCAATTACCGGTCGCGATCAACAGAAACTGGATGAAGCGGTCGCCGAGTTGGGATCGAAAGCGCACGGCTATCGCGCTGACGTTACGGTTGCGGAGGACCGCAAGAAGCTCTTCGCTGAACTCGCCAAAGACTTTGGCAAACTTGACATCGTCTTCGCTAACGCAGGCATTTCCGGCAGCACGCCGACTGGCACGACCGACGAAGCCATCTTCGAGAAAGTAGTCCACACCAACCTCAACGGTGCTTTCTTTACCGTCAATTCAGCCGCTCCTCTCATGAACGACAACGGCAGCATCATCTTCAACGGATCGGTGCAGAGTTATCTCGGTCAACCAGATCTGGCTGCCTACGCTGCCACGAAAGGCGGACTCGTCTCGATGGCACGATCCATCGCCGCAGATCTTGCACCGCGCAAGATTCGAGTGAACGTGGTGGCCCCGGGAGCGACGAAGACTCCCATCTGGAAGCGCGGGGCGCGCGCCAATGCCACGGCAGAGGAATCCGCAAAAGTTTCCGACTTCTTCTCTTCCACGGTTCCGCTTGCCCGCTGGGGCGAGCCGGAAGATCTGGCCAAGGCTGTGCTTTTTCTTGCCTCGGACGATTCGTCGTACATCAACGCGGTCGAGCTGATGGTGGATGGCGGACTGACGGGTGCTCCCTTCGGAGCCGCCATTCTTCGCGGCTAAGCGTAGAGAATAGTTACGAAGGAGGAACCGCCGGACCATTGGACAAAGCGTGGGTATTACGGAATTTAAAGTCCGCCGTGAGAGTGCCAAATTATGAGGAGCGAATCGGCCTCACTGTAATTGCAAATGCTTTTCAAGGAGACTCTGTATGTCACATCATTTCGATACCAGACTGGCGAGGGAAGATCCGAGCCTCAACCTCTGCGACTTTTATTTATTTGAAGGCCCCTCGGGCAAGACGGTGATGGCGATGACCGTGAATCCGGATGTGGGATTATCGGCTCCCGATACGCTTCATCCAGAAGGGCTCTACGCGTTCCGGTTCGACCTGAACGGAGATGCCAAGGAAGAGGTTACGTTCAAGTTCAGGTTTGGTGAACCTCGACACGGAAATGGCGGTGAGCATACTCACATTCAGCCGTTTGTGGTGCGGAAGGCGACGGGTAACGATGCGCTTCGCGGTGACGCCGGAGAGAGTCTGGTTGAGGGCGAAACCGGTTCGGTGGCGACGAATTCGAGTCTACATGCGTATGTTGGGATTGCTCCAGACGTATTTGCGGCAAATGCTGGATTCCGCGCATTTATGACTGCTTTTTATCAGGACCAGCGCTACGCTGGGGACGCCTTTCTCGATCAGCAGAATCCCTTTGCGATGCGGAATGTTACGGCGATTGTGCTGGAGGTGCCGAGCGAACTGATTGGGAAGGGAAAAATCAACGCATGGGCGACGATCTCGCTCTTTGGCCATGCGCCAGAGGTACAAGTTTCGCGTTGGGGCCTGCCTATGGTTACGCACCTCTTCCTGAGCGACCCGAGCGATCAAGAGGCGAAAGAACAATTCAATGCGTCGGTTCCGTCTGAAGACCTAGAGCGCTTCGGGAAGTCGATCGCGGCTGTTGCGGAGAAGATGACGACCTACGCCGGTTCGGCGGCGGAGCCGGCTGAATACGGGAAGCTGATCGCTCGACGGCTTTGTCCCGACACGTTGCCTTACGAGCTTGGAACGTCCGCCGCATTTGAGTTGGGCAGCTTCAATGGACGCGCGCTCGGCGACGATGTGCTGGATGTGATGTTGACGCTCACCGCTAACACGCCAACTGCCGATGGACTTGCTCCCGACCGCGGGCGAATGCGCAAGGATTTTCCATATTATGGAGCGCCGTATACGGCGGAGGAGCAGGCCGGGATGACTCCGTTGGTCGCCCCGGCTAAGAAGGCGGGAAGCGACGCTTGAGACGAAAAGCATGAGCATTGCAGATCTCGATATGAAGCTTGAGGTCGTCGTCATCCCTGTTACGGCGTTCCGAGCGACTTCGAATTGAACTTCGGCCGGTACCTCCCTTCGTTCGGACGGCAAGACGACGATGACACCAAGGCGCAGCCCGCCTGATCGTCGCCCTGGAACATGGCACCGCTCGTTGCCACACCGGAATTGCTGGGCAGGGTGTTCCGCTGGACGTATTCCGGGGTGCGCGTGAACTGATTTCAAAGCTCTCAGAGGGCACTTTCTATGTGCAGCTTGGCCAGTTTGGCGGCTTCTTCGGGCGTCTTCCCGTCCTGTCGCGCGACAATGTAGGCGGCGTACCACCCCGACCAATGGTGCTTCGGGGCGGTTGGTTCGTACTCGCCATGATGCTGCTCCGTCTCAACCAAAAGGTCTGTCAGCGTCAAGATGTCCAAATTGCTGAGTCCACGTCCGGGCAGGCGCTTTGTAATCTCCTGCAGCAGCCAGCCGTTGCCGTCGGGATCGCTGAACGAGGCGAACGTGCGGTAGCTGCGATGCTCGGGATCAGGACCGCTCACCCGGAGCCGCCCAAACAGATAGGGCTGGTCCGGGCCGGCGTATACCCCGCCGGCGTCGTGGAACGCCTCGCTGATCGCGACACCGCGGCCAAGCAGCTCTTCGCGGGCGACCTCGATGTCGGAGACGACCAGGTACATGCCCTGGGCGGAGCCGGGTGCCGCCGCCGTGACGTTCTTGCCGAAGATGATCGAGCACCCCGAGCCCGGCGGCGTGAACTGGATCACGCGGAAGTCTTTACCGTTGTCGTAGTCGGCGTCGAGCCGCCAACCGAGCCTTCCGTAGAACTCCTTCGCTCGGTCGACATCCGAGACGGGGATGACGACTAGCTCAAACTTCATGTTTACTTTCGCGGCACTCGCGTCGCTGAGCGGCTCATTGTTAGTTGCACTTAAGGTTGACATTCTTTTCTCCTATGTATTCCCCTAAATCGTTTGAAGACTTGGACTAGGCGGTGACGAACTGCTGTCCGCCGTCGACGTCATAGGTTGCGCCCGTGAGGGCCGTGTTGACCATAATGTGTACGGCGAGCGCGGCCACGTCCGCCGGTCCGACGACGCGTCCGATGGGAAGCGTGGCGCGAAGCTGGTTGCGGCGTTTTTCGAGCTGATCGCCCAGCAGTTCCGCGGACAGAGGCGTATCCACGAATCCGGGGGCGATCAGGTTGACTCGCACGGGCGCGATTTCAAGCGCCAGGTTAGCGATAAGGGAGGGGAGCGCAGCAGTCATGGCGCCAGCGATGCTCATGCCGATCGCCGGACGTCGACCACCAGTGCCGCCCATGAAGATCAGCGTTCCTCCGGGCCGCACCTTGTTGGCCGCGCTGCGCGCGACGTAAAGTGCCTGCAAGAGGTGCCCGCCGATAAGATCGCGAATCTTCGCGAAGTCCATATCGGCCAGGCGTCCGTAGTAAGGCCGACCGGCTGTCACCATCACGTGGTCGATGGCCGGGAGATCGCGGAAGAACCGCTCGAGAGCAACAGGATCCGCGGCGTCGAAGGCCGCCGTGCTCAACGCATGAACCTCACGGGCAGCTTGTTCCAGGCGCTCGGCGTTCCGTCCCGTGAGGATCACCTTGGCGCCTTCCGAACGGGCACGACGTGCCGTTTCTAATCCGATGCCAGAGCTACCGCCGATCACAACAACGGTCTGCCCAAGGAGCTCCGGTTCACGGTAGATGGGGGAGGGGGTAGGGACGGTGCTCATCGTTCCTCCGATTCGACTAGTATACTTCCCAGGCGCTGCCAGTAGTCCGAAAGCTGCGCATTCCTGGGGCGCCGGATTTCTCCACGTTCTGCATTGGGGAGTAGCCGGGGTTTGAGAATGGAAGGATGCAGCGTTTACAATGGAAACGAGTTTGATTCGCCCGCTCGTAGTTACGGTTCTCTTATGCGGCTCGCTGGCCCAGGCGCAGCCGCAGCCGCCTCCCGGACAGCTGGACGGGAGCGAAACCCTGTTTACCGTGCTGACAGCCATCAATGTTGCCGGTTATGACGCTGATCTGGACTCGGGCACGAACTCTCCGGTGCGCCGCCAGGTGCGGGAGACCATTGCCGGCAAGAATCTCAATTCCGTGGACGCGCTGAAGAAGTTCTTCGCGTCCCACCGCCAGCCCGACGCCGTGGCCGAATTGAACCAGTACATCTCGTTCGCACTCACTCTCGAAGGACCGCCGGATTTTCGCTCGGCCATCAAGCCGGAAGAGCTTCCGATGGATGTAAGAAAGCTGGATGGACTCAATCCGCTGATCGCCGCCTTTTATCAGCAGGCCGATATTGCCGGGCTTTGGAAGCAAGTCCGTCCGGCTTACGATCAAATCATCGCCGCCTATCACGACGGCGTAACCGAAGCTCTGTTCCAGGCGAACGGGTATCTGCGCAATCCCACCAGCGGTTATCGGGGCCGCAACTTCCAGATCTACGTGGATCTGATGGGCGCGCCGAACCAGATCCAGACGCGCAGCTACAAAGACGATTACTTTGTAGTTGTGACTCCCTCCGCTGAGCCGCAAATCCAGGAAATCCGCCACGCCTATCTGCACTACTTGCTGGATCCGCTCGCGCTTCGGTATTTTCAGCAATTGGGCCGCCTGAAAGCGCTGGCCGATTTTGCTCAGCCCGCACCCGCGCTCGATAACGCCTACAAAGACGATTTCGTCCTGCTCGCCACTGAGTGCGTGATCAAGGCTGTGGAGAGCCGCCTGGCGCCCACTGCCCATGAACGCCAGGCGCTTGCGGATCAGGCCTTGCGCGAAGGCTTCGTTCTCACGCCGGGGCTGGCGGATGGCCTGGCTGCTTATGAGAAGCAGGAACAGTCCATGCGCCAATACTATCTGGACCTCATCGGACAAGTGGATATGGATCGAGAGGACCAGCGGCTGCAGAAAGTCCGGTTCGCGGAGCGGGCTGCCGTGAAAACGGTTCGCGCGGTGACGCCGCCCGAGCCGGTGCTGACTCCCGCGGAGAAAACGCTGGGCCAGGCGGAGGAGCTGTACAAGCGGCGCGACCTGGATCCGGCCCGGATGGCCTACTTGCGGGTGCTCGAGGAGCCCGGCCAGAATGAGCTGCACGCGAAGGCGTATTATGGATTAGCGCGGATCGCGGCATTGCGAAGCGACCCGGAGCTGGCCGAAAAATTGTTCCAGAAAACGTTGCAGTTGTCTCCCGACGCTGAAACGAAATCCTGGGCGTATTTGTATCTCGGCCGGCTGGCGGACGCGGCCGGTGAGCGCGAGCAAGCGGAAGCGAATTACCGCTCGGCGCTTGCAATCGATGGAGTACCGGCCTCCGTGAAGAGCGCCGCGGAAAAAGGCCTGGCGCAGCCCTTTCATCGGGACCAGTAGTACGCCGGGAATTTTCGGGGATGATTTTTCAAATATAGGAGCACAGGATGAAACAAATGATTAAGAGCGTTTTGGTGGCCTGCGGCATCTTGGCACTGGCAGTGTCCCTATTCGGACAGAAGGCGAAGTCCAAAAAAGAGATCGCGGCGATCAACGCTATCAACGCCGCGACTACCGTCGATACCCGCGTCGCAGCGATCGAGAACGTTTTGACGAATTTCGCCGACACCGAGTTCAAGCTGGTCCTGCTGCAGATGGCGCTGGACCTGGAGGTGCGCAAGGGCGACTTTGCGGCGACTGTAACCTACGCCGATAGGCTGCTCGAAGCGGATCCGAAAAACGCGGACGCCCTGGTGACACTGGCGGCGGAAACCGCGCGGCACACCCGCGAGTTCGATCTGGATAAGGACGAAAAGCTCGCCAAGGTGGACAAATGGGCCAAGGACGGCATCGAGGCCGCCAAAACGATGCCCAAACCTCAAAGCACCATGACCGATCAGCAACTGGAAGCGATGCGAAAGGATTTCCAGGCTCAAGGGTATGAGGCGCTGGGCATGGCAGATACCGTCCGTAAGAAGTACGACGACGCGATCACCGACTACAAACAAGCCCTCGCTATCGCCGCCACGCCGGATCCGGCCACTTGGGTGCGGCTGGGACAGACGTACGAAGACGCGCATAAGTGGGACGAGGCCTCTGACGCCTTCGATAAGGCTGTCAATTTCCCCAATGTATCGGCGCAGGTGAAGACCATTGCGACCAACAAAAAAGCCGAGGTCGCCAAGTTAAAGGCCGCGACGCCGGCTGCTCCCGCGCACTAGCAGCGCGGCGGACATCGTCATGAGCGTGGAGCGTGGAGCGCTGGAGGCGTCCCTGGGCCATCGCTTCCGGAATCCAAAGCTCCTGGAGCGCGCTCTGACGCATAAATCGAGCATCTCCGAGAAGCCTTCCGAGGGTCCGGCGGCCGATAATGAGCAGCTTGAATTCCTGGGCGACGCCGTGCTCGGTTTTCTCGCGAGCGACGCCTTGGTGGAGCGCCATCCGGACTATCCGGAAGGCCGCTTGTCCAAGCTGAAGGCCCACCTGGTGAGCGCATCCCATCTGCATGAAGTGGCGGTGCGCTTGAAACTCGGCGACTATTTGCTGCTGGGGCGCGGCGAGGAAATGAGCGGCGGCAGGGAGAAGAAAGCTCTGCTCGCCAACGCGCTCGAAGCGTTGATCGCGGCGGTGTATCTGGACGGCGGGGTTGAATCGGCGCGCTCGCTGGTCAGGAGCTGCATCGTCGGCGACGCGCAACCGCTGCACGACGCCGGGGAGGTGACCGACTACAAAAGCGCGCTTCAGGAATTGGCCCAGACGCTGAAACTGCCGCAGCCCGCTTACTCGATTCTCGGGGAGCGCGGCCCGGAGCACGCCAAGACATTTTTGGTGGAAGTGCGGTTGGGAGCCGACCGGTTCAGTCAGGCCGAGGGCCTTTCGAAGAAAAGCGCCGGGCAGAAGGCGGCGCGACAGATCCTTCAACAACTCACCGGGGAATTCGCCGCGCGGTTGCCGCGCTCCTGAACCGAGCGCCTACTTTTTATCGGGCGGCGCGCGTCCCGGTTCCCCCAACGCCCCCGTCTCGTTCAAGATGATCAGGTCCACTCTGCGATTCTTCTGGCGGCCTTCCGCGGTGTCGTTTTGATCGACCGGATTGGTATCGGCGTAACCGGCGATCGACATCCTCTCGCGGGATACACCGAAGCTGTTTAAAAGTTCGAGCAGAGCTATGCTGCGCGCCGCCGACAGCTCCCAGTTGTTGCGGAAGCGTGAATTATGAATGGGCACGGCGTCAGTGTGGCCTTCGAGGCGAAGCGGGTTGGGGATCTGGTTGATCGCCGCCGCTATTTTTTGAATGCTGGGGTAGGTATCCTGCGCGATCAACTCTTCGCCCGAAGGAAACAGAGCCGCCTGCGTGAAGCTGATGATCAACCCGCGCGGGCCCATGCTGATGGTCAGTTTTCCGGATTTGACTTCGGGCTCCAGCTCTTTGCTCAGCACCTCGAGCGAAGGCAGCAGCTCCACGATCTCGCCTTTCGGCCTTTGCTCCAGGATCACCTGCGGCTTTTGTCCCCCGGCGCCTTCTTTCTGGCCGTTGCCCTGGCCTTTGTTATCGACGGTTTCGCCAAGCACGACGGCCACCACGGTCTTGAGGGAATCTCCTTCCAAGGCCTTCTTTACGGAGTTAGAGACCGCCTGCGCCTTGGCCTTGTCGGTCTGGGAGGTGGCAAACATGACCACGAAGAAGGCGAAAAGGAGCGTGATGAAATCCGCGTACGAGACCAGCCAGCGTTCGTGATTTTCGTGTTCCGCTTGCTTCTTGCGCGGCATGGTTCCCGGCCAGAGCTTCAGCTCTTTGCGGGCGCGGCCTGCGGCGCACCGGCCGGTTTCTCCTTTTCCTGTTTCTCGCCCTTGGCATTCGAACTGGATTTTTCGCCGTGCTGGTACGCTTCGAGCTTGCTGCGGATGATTTTGGGATTCAAACCTTCCACGATGGCCACCACCCCCTCCAGTTTCAGCTCCTTGAGCTCGCGATCCCGCTCGATGCGCGACTTGATCTTGTTTGAAGCGGGCAACAGGAAAATGTTGGCGAGCCCGACGCCATACACCGTGGCGACGAAGGCCACCGCGATTCCGCGGCCCACTTCCTCGATATTGGAGAGGTTCTTCATCACCTGTATCAGGCCCATCACGGCGCCGATGATTCCGATAGTGGGCGAATATCCGCCCGCGCTCTCGAATACTTTGGCTTCCGCCAGCGCGCTGTTGTCGGCCATATCGATTTCGAGAAGCATCATGTTGCGCAATTCCTGCAGGTCGGTACCGTCGACGGCCAGCGTCAGCGCTTTGCGCAGAAACGGGTCTTCAATGGTAACGGCTTCGTCCTCGAGCGAGACCAGACCGTTTTTTCGAGCCATGGTGGCGTAAACGATGATCTGTTCGATGGCCGAGTCCGGCAGTTGGGTTTTATCCAGAAACACGTGCACCAATCGAGTGGCTGCGCCTTTGAGAACGCCGATCGGCGTACTGACCATCACTGCTCCGAACGTGCCGCCCAGAACGATAAATGCAGCCGTGATCTGCGAGATATCCCTGATCCGTCCACCCTCCATCAACAATCCGCCGACAATGCCGCCGAACGCGAGCAGGATTCCTGCCAGCGACGCAAAATCCGGCCGCGCCCTGGTGGGCTCAGGCTTGGATGCCGCGCTCTGAGAGTTTCGGTTGGGTAGATCCGCCATGGAGTGTTAAACCAATGGACCTTCAGCCAGCGTTTCTTCGCCGCAGGTCAGCGTCTTGGCCGGCTGGTTGAAGATGGAGCGCCGGAAGTCGATCACCTTTTGAATCACTTCGTCGGCGGACTCTCTCACCATGAACTTCTGGCCGGAGGTCATCGCGATCACCGTGTCCGGTGTAACTTCAACGTGTTCAATCAGATCTGCGTTTAGAACCAGCGGAACGCGATTGATGCGGGTAAGCCGAATCATAGAGGTTTCCAATTTGCTTATCGGCGCGCGCACTCCATCTCTGAGCTGCGCAACTGATTAAAACGACTAGGGTTGGATGTACCGCGGCGAACTAGCGGAGGATTTCGAGCAACGCGTTCAGTTCCTTGCGGATTTCCTCGAGCAGAGGACCGGCATTCTGGAACAGGTCGCCCTGGGAACGGCCGGTTTTGCGAGTCACGGACTCGGCGGACTTGGCGGCGCCGTCGCGTCCCCGCGTATCCAGATGTTTGCGCGCGCCTTCAATCGTGTAGCGCTTCTCATAAAGCAGGCGCTTGATCTCCAGCACCAGTTCCACATCCTTGCGCCGGTAGAGCCGGTGCCCTTTGCCGGACTTCTTTGGACCCAGCGTGGAAAACTCGGTCTCCCAAAACCGTAATACATACGGCTTTATTCCAGCCAGGCGGCTTACTTCGCCGATACGAAAGTACAGCTTATCGGGAATCTCGGGCCGTTGTTCCTCAATCGCAGGCTCGCGCATACGTTCGTCATTCTACCACTCCATCCCAAGGACCTTACACTGCCATCCTGACGCCCTTACACTGGAAGTTACGAAATCCGAACCGTCCAGAAATCCGAAACCGCCGCATCGAACATCCGGTGTATATGGGGGCGCTGTATTGGCGGGCATTCATCCCGTCCAGGAAGCCTTGCGAGCCGGACGTCCGCTGGACCGTCTCCTGATCGCACGAGGAGCCGGCGGCGCGCGGCTTCAGGAAATTATCGATCTTGCGCGCGAGCGTTCCGTGCCGGTGCGCTTCGAACCGCGTCCGGCGCTGGACCGGGCAGCCAACGGCGCAGCGCATCAGGGAGTGGTCGCGCTGGCCGCGGCGCAGCGCTACGCCGAGCTCGAACAAGTGGTGCACGGCGCCGAACTGCTGGTGCTGCTGGACGGCGTCGAGGATCCGCATAACCTGGGCGCGATCATCCGCACCGCGCACGCCGCCGGAGCGTCGGCGGTTTTGACACCCGATCGGCGCGCTGCCGGAATCACCGAGACCGTCGCCAAGGCCGCCGCCGGGGCGCTCGAACATCTCCCGGTGGTTCGCATCGGCAATGTCAGCCAGACGCTCGAAGAATTGAAGTCGCGCGGATTCTGGATCTACGGCTTGGATGAGCGCGCGCCCGCGCTCTACTCCGAAACCGACTACGCCAAGCCGACCGTGTTCGTTTTGGGGGGCGAGGGCCAGGGCCTGCATCAACTGGTAAAGAAGCACTGCGACGTGCTGGTTCGGATTCCCATGTCCGGCTCGATTTCATCGCTCAACGTTTCCGTAGCGGCCGGGATCGCGCTGTTCGAATGGCGGCGTCGAAGCTCAAATTCCGGCTAGTCGCCGCACGGTCTGAAAAGTGTCGGCCTCAGCCGCGCTTTTGTCGTTGCGATAGCGCTTTACCCGGGCGAAACGCAGCGCCAGGCCGCTCGGATAACGAGAGCTGGCTTGAATCTCGTTGAAGGCGATCTCGGCCACCAGCTTGGGCTCAACGTAGACCGTGTAACTATCGCGGCCGATCTCGAGCGGCAGCAGCTGGCGCGTTTGCCACTCCAGCATTTCATCGGTGAGCCCTTTGAAGGTTTTGCCGAGCATGGCAAAGCCGCCCTTTTCGGTATCGCGCGCGCCGAGATGCAGGTTGCTGAGCCATCCCTTGCGGCGTCCATGGCCCCATTCGGCCGCGAGAATCACCAGATCGAGCGTGCGGGCCTGCTTCACCTTCAACCAGCTCTGGCCGCGGCCGCCCGCTGCGTAAGGCGCGCCGGTCGCTTTCGCCATAATCCCTTCATGGCCGCGACGGAGCGCCTCCACAAGAAACGCGCCGGCATCGCTCGGGCTGGATGTGGTGATATGCGGCATCAGATGCTCCGCGGCCAGTTCCTCTAAAGCCTGGAAGCGGCGGGATTGTGGTTCGTCGAGCAAGGATCCGCCGTTGAGGTAGATCAGGTCGAACCAAAATGGTGTCAGCGGGAGCTCGCTGCGCGTTCGATCCACATCCAGCTTGCGCCCGAAACGCCGCATGGTGGTTTGAAACGGCTGCGGGCGGCCGTCCGGCTTCAAGCTAAGGACCTCGCCATCCAGGATCAAATGTCGCGCCGGCATGGCACGCACGATCTCCACCACTTCCGGCACCGCCGGCGTCACGTCGTTTAAGCTGCGCGAGTAAACCAGGACATCCTGATCCGATTTGTGGACTTGGACGCGCGCGCCATCCATCTTGAACTCGAGCGCAGCCTCGCCCAGCTCCTCCATTGCCTCGGCTACATTTTCGGCGGATTGCGCGAGCATCGGCTGGAGCGGACGAAACAACTGGACGTCATAGCGGCCCAGATCACCGGTTTCAAGAGCGGTACGGGCCACCGTAGCGATGTCGCCTGCGAGCATGACCGCGCGGCGAACCTGCTCCAGCTCGATCCCGGATGCCTTGGCAAGCGCGTCCAGCATTACGCCCTCGAGCGCGCCTTGCCGCAGTTCGCCGGTGATCAAGCCGGTTAAGAAGCGCTGCTCGGGTTCGGTGGCGCGGGCAAATAGTTCTCGAAGCAATCCGGATCGCCGCTGCGCCGAGCCATTTCCCGAGGCGGCCGCGATGGACTGAAACATTCGATCGGCTTCCCCCAGCTCGATACTGGGGATTTGAGCCGGCACAGCGGCAGCGGATTGGAGCGCGGCGTATCCGAGGCCAATGCGTCCCTGCCGGATACCGCCGCTGAGGAACGCGACCGCGATTTCGATTTCGTCGCCGTGGAGTTGCCGGAGCAAGACGGCCAGCAAGTCCACTTTGGCTAATCGCCGGGTGGTCTCGCCGACGCGACGGGAGGTCTCCACCACCGCGGCCAGCAGCATGTACGCAGGATAGCGAAGGCGAAGCGTTAGAAGGCGGTGTGTAGCGTGGTCACCACGCCAACAACGTTGGTGATTGCGACGTCGAAGCTCGCGACCAGCGCCTCATTACCGGTGACCGGGAACTGGGCGAGCAAAGCGAACATCCCGCCCATCGTGCTGGACGCGAAATATTGCTGGAAGTTAGAAGTCGCGGCCACGGGAATCGCACCGGGCGGGATCACGTTCCCCTTCGCGTCGAAAAACGTATACGCCAGTTGCGACGCAGAATAGGTGTTATCAAAGCCCGAAACGCTCACGTCGATTTCGTCGGTCAGCCGGACGGCTTCAGCCGAGTCGATGTCGACGGTGGAGGGCGCGATCGTCAAAGTGGTTTGCTGTTGCGGCGCGTTTGCGATCGCCAAAGTGAAAGTGATGGCCCCGGCGGTGGTCCCGGTTTGAAACGAGAGGTCGGCCTGGCCGTTGAACAGACCGGCCGTGGCGCCGGGCGCGAAGGTGACGGTGGCCATGCGTATGGGGCCCGGAGGGGTTGAAGCGGCCTCCAAGGGCGACGCGGAAAGGAACTGAATTGCTTTATCATCGGTGACTCCGGCCACGCTCGACGCGAATGACATAGTTAGCGTCCCGGTGCCGCTTACTTGTGACGCCGCAGCCAGCGAGATCGAAACGCTGTTCTGCTGAGCGCTGGCGCCAAGCGTAGAAGCCAGAATGATGGACGCGGTGGGCAGCGGCGGATCCAGGCCCAGCCCGGTGAGAGCGAAAGATCGCTGGTCAACGGTTAGGGTGCCGGTTGCGGGCGTCCCGGACTGCGGCGAAAAGGTAACTTGGAATGACGCGGTTTGACCGGATGCAAGCTGAATCGGAAGCGTTAATCCGGTGGGGCCGCTAAATCCGGTTCCATGGACCGTGACAGTGCTGACGGTCAGACTCGACGTGCCCGTGTTAGCCAGCATGAAGCCTTGGGATTTAGTGTTGCCCTTGGCCACCGATCCGAAATCGATCACCGCGCCCGCCGCGAGCGCCGTATTGCTTCCTGCCAGCGTCAGCACCGCCGCCAGCGCGCCTGTTCCTTGCAGCGCGACATTCAACGTATTCACCACCAGAAACGCGCCATAGTTGCCGGTGGACGCCGGGTTAAAGGCGACATCGAATTCCGCTTCCGATCCGGGAGCGATGATATAAGGCAGGGAGGGCGCGGACGAAATCGTGAATCCTTCTCCCGAGAGCGACAGCGTCTGGAAGGTTTGGGGCCCGGTTCCTATGTTTTTGACGTGAAATCGCGTGGTGATTGTGTCGCCGGTGGCGGCCGCGCCTACGTTGTAAAGCGCCCCCACCGGATTGTCATTGACGCCGTCGAATTGAAACAACTGGATCTGCGCCGCGGCGGATAAAGGCAGCAGGTACGCCAGCCACAAAAGGCGGGCTGTCATTCGACGCCCTCCGGCAATCTATAAATCCTTTCGTGACCTGCCGTGGTTCGAACGGCGAATTGCGTTTGTCGGCCGCGAATCTGCACCCAGCCGTCGCCCATCTGTTCGAGCGAAAAAACAGCCGGCAGTTCTCCGGACAGTTCAATTTCGCTACCATCGGTTCTACGGATGACGACGCCGGGATGCGATACCAATCGGCCGCTGCGCAATACGGCGGCATAAACGATATCGCCTGACGGCAACATCAGCGCGGGAGCGTTCACTCCGATGAGCGCGGACTGCGAATCCACGTTGCCACTGGCCAGCAGGACGCGCAGGACCCACAAGCCGTCGCCGCGTTGCACGATCAGAGCCGCGTGGGCCGGATCCGGCGAAGCGATGGAAATAACGGCCGACACCGCGTCGAGCGCCACGGCTTGAAATCCAGCGCCCGTCCACTGGAACAACTCGTTCGCGGCCGGAAGGTACGCCAAGCCCGGCGTCCCGTCCTGTAGAAAAGAGAACAGCGCGGGTCCGGCAGGCGCGTTCACGCTCGCGACGATCTGGCCCGACCGCCCGCGCGCGATGATGGCCGAATCAGTCTTGATCATTAGGAACTTCCCCGATGCAGCGGAAGAGACCACCAGCCCGGGAGCGGCATTCCCCAACAGGAAATTCCCCGCGATACCGTACACCGGGCGGACTGCCCGACCGCTGTCCTCGATGAAGCCGATTTGCGGACTCGACAACGTCTGTGCGAACACTACCGCGGCGAGCGCCAAGGCGATAAGGAGCCTTGGGATCATGGATTCCCCGAAACGATAATGCTGGGCGTGCCGATGCTGACCGCCGGCGGCGCAGTCGCGGTCGAAGCGGAGTGCGATCGCGTGAGCACGAAGGCCGCGGCTGCTCCCCCCGCGACGATCGCTCCGATCACCAGCCACTTGGCGTGGCCGCCGTGCGGGGAGGCGAACACGCCCTGGCCGCCTGCCTTGATTCCCACCGTGTCACTGAGGTATTGCGTGCTGATGAGCCCGGCGCGAGCCTGATCCTTCACGGCCGTGATTCGAATCTCCACCGGCCCCACGGCCTTGTTCCATTGCATGCCCCAAATGGTGGCGCGGCCGTCAGCGCCGGTGGTCACAACCTCGGTGCGCAGTCCGGAGCTGAAAACGCCGCTCGATCCTTGGTCGGGAAGCCGAAAGCTGACTGCGGCGTTCTCCACCGGTTTCCCGGTTTCGTCGGTTACCAGCACCGTTAACCCGCGCGTGGCCCGGCTTCCAGTCTGGTAAACCATCCCTTCGCCCTCCACGACCTTCAACTGAACGATGACGGAAGCGTTCGCCGAGGCGGAATACGCAAGCAGAGCGCAGATGAGGTGACTCCAACGGATTATTGCTGGAATTTTCACGCCATATACGTGCCGCGCAGTTGGGGTAATTCTCCTGGGAAACCGCCTAGAGCTAAGGTGGAAAGCCTACTCCGACAGGTAAACCGCTTTAGTTGCCTAAGATGCAGGAAATTCAAGCGTTTGACGATCGATATGGGTACGGAGTTAAGCATGCACTCTAAGCACGCGTCCGATGTCCCGGCGGAACGAGAGTCAGCAGCGGAGGGGCGGTCGATCAGTTCGCCGAGCCTTCCAGCGAACCCGGCCGCTGTCGAAGACCAGCTGCGGGGGCTCGGGGAATCGGCTCTGGGCGCTTGCGCCGAGGTGGATGCGAAAGGCGCGATCACGCATTGGAATCCGCAAGCCGAGAGCAGCTTGGGATGGTCCCGCGATGAAGTGATCGGACGGCATTGCGAGCTGGTCTTTCCCTCGAATGCCGGGAGCCTGGCGCACCTTCTGGATTTCGCGCAGGGGGCCCACACCGTGGAAACGATCGCGCGGCATCGGGATGGGCGCGAGCTGCCGGTCCGGATAGCGGCATCCACGGTCAGACAGGGACAGGCTCGCCGCCTGGTTGCATTCCTGAGCGACCCGAAGAATCTGGAAAGAGCCGCGGAACTTCGTCAGAGCGAGGAACACAACCAGGACGTCCTCGACAATATCGAGGACGCGTATTGCGAAGTGGACTTGCGCGGAGACTACCTTTTCGCGAACGCGGCTTATTGCCGCATGTACGGCAGGACCAGGCAGGAAGTGATCGGGGCCAGCTACAAACAATTCAACGACCCCGAGCGCACCGGTTCGCTGCGGGTCATCTACAATCAGGTTTTTCGCACCGGGCAGCCGGTGAAGAGCTTCGAGCACGAGTTCAAGCCCGGGCGCTTCGCGGACCTTTCCATATGGCTGAAGCGGGATTCAGCAGGCCAGCCGGTTGGGTTTTGCTGCACGATTCGGGATATAACCGAGCGCAAGCGCCACGAACGGGAATTAGCGCAGGCGAAAGAGGTGGCTGAAGCAGCCAGCAAGGCCAAGAGTGAATTCCTGGCAAACATGAGCCACGAGATTCGCACGCCCATGAACGGCATCCTGGGCATGACGGAACTGGCGCTTTCGACGGCCCTGACGGATGAGCAGCGCGAGTTTCTTTCGATGGTGAAATCCTCGGCGGACGCTCTGCTGGTTATCCTCAACGACATTCTGGACTACTCCAAGATGGAAGCCGACAAAGTGGTGTTGGACCCGGTGCCCTTCAACGTGTGCGAACTGGTGGGTGACGCCATGAAGACCATGGCGATTTCCGCTCACAAGAAGGGACTGGAGCTGGCCTTCGACGTCGAGCAGAACGTGCCCCTGGACGTGATTGGAGATTCCGCCCGCCTGCGCCAGGTGCTTTTGAACCTGATCGGCAACGCCATTAAGTTTTCCGAAAAGGGAGAAGTGGTGGTAAACGTCAGGCTGCAGGAAGTTGAGGGCGACGATGTGCGGCTGCTTTTCTCGGTGCGGGACACCGGGATCGGAATTCCACGCGAGAAACAAACCAAACTGTTCCAGCCGTTTGAGCAGGCGGATACTTCCACTACGCGCGAGTACGGGGGCACCGGACTGGGTCTGGCGATTTGCAAGCGGATCGTGCAGCTCATGGCCGGGTCCATGTGGCTCGAAAGCAAGCCCGGCGTGGGGTCCACGTTTTATTTCACCGCGGCCTTAGCGGCAGCCCGGGCGCCGGAGCGCACGCTCGAACCCTTGGCCGCCAACCTCAGCGAACTGCCGGTGCTGATTATCGACGACAATGCCACCAACCGCCGCATCCTGAGCGAGCTGGCGCGCCAGTGGAAAATGCTTCCCGACGAAGCCTGCTCCGGGCCGGAGGGTCTCGAGAAACTAGAACGGGCCGCCGGCGCTGGGCGTCCGTTTCAGCTGGTTCTTCTGGATGAGCAGATGCCCAGCATGGGAGGCATTGAGGTGATCGAGCGCATCCGAAAGAATCAGGCGCTGCACGGCGCCACGATCATGATGCTGACGTCGGCGGATCAGAGATCCAGCGCGGCGCGCTGCCGCGAACTGGGCGTCGATACATATTTGATTAAGCCCTTCAAGCCGGCGGAACTGCTGGCCATGATTCAGAAGGCGCTGGGAGCGATGGAAGCCGCGCGGACGCGGCAGGCAAGTTCCGGCCTCAATCCGATGACACAACGTCCCTTGTCCGTTCTGGTGGCCGAGGATAACGTGGTGAACCAAAAGCTGGCGGTGGCCATGCTGAAGAGGCTGGGCTGTAGCGCGATCATAGCCAGGAATGGCGAAGAGGCAGTCGCGTGCTGGAGGGAATCGCGTCCGGACCTCATTTTGATGGACGTGCAAATGCCCGAGATGGACGGCTTCGACGCCACCCGGCGTATCCGCGGCCTGGAACTGGCCGAGGGAACCCGCATCCCTATCATTGCCATGACGGCGCATGCCATGCGGGGCGACCGGGAGCGGTGCCTGGAAGCGGGGATGGACGATTATATTTCGAAGCCCATCAGCGGCCCGGCGCTTCAGCAGACCATCGCGCGCTGCGTGCCGCGTGAGGCCGGCAGCGGACTTTCCTAGTATTCTGTTGGTAGGTGCTCCGTAGCTTTCTGCTGTACCTGTCGCGGCAGTCCTGGCTGCGTCATTGGATAGAAACCTCATCGGCCGCCGATCGCCTCACTTCCCGCTTTATCGCCGGCGCAACGCTGGAACGGGCCTTGGCGGTCTGCCAGCGCCTGAATGGCGACGGAATCCTGGTCAGCCTCGACCATCTGGGCGAGAGCGTGCACTCGCTCGAAGAAGCCCAAAGCTCGCGCGATTCTTATTTCGCCGCGCTGGATCGAATCGCGGAGCTGAGTCTGAAGGCCACGGTGTCCGTCAAACCGACGCAGCTCGGCCTGGATTTCTCGGAGGCGGAATGCGAGGCCAATGTCGAGCGGCTGGTGGAGCGCGCCCGGGCGATCGGCTCGGCGGTGGAAATCGATATGGAATCGAGCGAGTATGTCGATCGGACGCTGGCCCTGGTGTCGCACTTGCACGCCCGGCATGGCAGCGTACGGGCGGTGATCCAGGCTTATCTTTATCGAAGTGAGAACGACATCGAGGACTTGTGCCGAGCGGGCATCCCGGTCCGGCTCTGCAAGGGAGCTTACAATGAACCGTCCGATATCGCCTTTCCGAAAAAGTCGGATCTTGATCGCAACTATGTTCGTCTGATGATTAGGCTGCTGGATGCCGGAGTGTGCCCGGCCATAGCCAGTCACGACGAACGAATCGTCCGGCAGGCCCTGGAGCACGTGAAAAAGCTTAAAATGACGCCGGATCGGTTCGAATTTCAGATGCTTTATGGCATTCGCAGGGACCTGCAGCGGGAAGTAATTCGGGAGGGTTATCGTTTGCGGCTCTATGTTCCGTATGGCAATGCGTGGTATCCATATTTTATGAGGCGTCTGGCGGAGCGTCCTGCCAACGTGTTGTTCCTGCTCCGCAATCTGTTGAAAAGTTGAAACGTAACCGATAAGAAATCAAGGAAGCCGGAACCGGGGCACAAAAAAAGGAGTCCAATGATTGTGAGGTACTGGGGTTTCTTGCTGGTGAAACTAGCGGCCTCCGCGGCGCTGATGTGGGTGGTTTGGTCACTGATCCGGCGGGGCTTCCCCCACCCGTCGATCTATCTGGATTCGGAACAGAATCTGTTCGCGCACGACCTGGGTTACACGTCTGTGATGATGCTGTTCTTTCTCGCGTGCGTTGGTTTGGCATACGCAGTGATCTGGGATCAGCGTTATCGTTGCCGGACCTGCCTGCGCCGGCTGCGAATGCCTGTGGCGGCTGGTTCGTGGCCGAACATGCTGCTTTTTGGCCAACCGCGCACGGAGTACATCTGCCTGTACGGGCACGGAACATTGAAGGTGCCCGAAGTAGACCTGACCGGATCCAAAATCTCGGACTGGACGCCTCACGACGACGATATCTTCAAGGAATTAGAGTCCATCGAGGCCGGCCGTAAGTGAATTCCATGGCGCGCTGGGCTCGCGTCATCGCGGGCCTTGCGGTGCTGGGCGCTTTAGCCGCCATAGCTGTGGTCTTGATCCCGCCGTACGCAGCCAATTGGAATCTCCAACGCTATGTAAACGCTCTGATTGACGAGCCAGGAGTGGTCGCCCGGACGCCCAGCGCCATCCAGGCCCAGGTGGCCGAAAAAGCCGCGTCTCTGGGATTGCCTCTCCATCCGGAAGACGTGCGAGTCACGCTTTCCGGCAATGCAATCAAAATTGACGCGCTATACGTGGTCCACGTGGATATCGCTGGATACACCGTGGATCTGCATTTCCGGCCGGCCGCGGGCGGAAGCTAAGCGCTCCGCGTTACCGGAGCGTCCTGCCAGCGGTTGTGTTCGAAGATGCTTTCCCCGGCTTCCACCGGCGTGACCGACAGCACGATCACACGCTGTCCCTCGCGCAACATCTGCAAAAGCACTTCCCGCCGATTGCCGAATCGAACCGCGTCGCGATAGCTGTTGGCCTCCGCGCTGATTTCCACGAAGGTTACCCCTTCCACCTCTCCGACCCCCAGCTCTTTTTGCAGGCCTTTGGGTATGTCGCGCAGAATGAGCCGTGCGCCCGGAGGAACACACACGGCGCAGATCCCTTTTTCCAACTCAAATTGCGGTTTTTGCGCCTTGAGCCAGTCTACAATCCGGCTCCAAAGATGTTTCTTATCGGACATGGCCGCGGGGACAGGGTGTTGAAGATCCGCGGGCGAGACCAATCCCATGGAGGCGCCCAGGAATCTATGAACAACCAGCTCTTCCCCATCGGCCGCGAGCCGATTCTTAAAGGCATGCAGCGAATAGTCACACATGATCGTTCTCCGGTGGTTGGATGCTTTTTATAACGATCAGGGGACGAAGTAACCGTGACTAACCGGGAACGGAAGGATGGACTAAAAGTGTGGAAAAGGCAAGGTCCTCGGATGGCTGGGCTTCAGGCGCGCGGCTTCCGTCGCGGACGCGCTTTCAGCTTCTCCAGCTCGGCTAGAGTGACCTCCTGCGCGCGGGAGAAATAATCGATGAGCAGGGCGATTTCGGCATCGCTGTAGCTTTCGACCAGGCCATCCATGGCTTTGCCAAACGATTGGTAGGGCCCGGCTTCAGTGGCGCGGCCCTTCGCGGTCGGCCGGACATGCACTTTGCGGCGATCCTTTGGGTCGGCTTCGCGGCGGGCCAGTCCGGCGCGCTCCAGCCGGTCAATAACGCCCGTCACCGCGCCCGACGTCAGACCGCTGGCTTTGGCGATCTCGCCGGCCGTCAGCCCATCCTTCATGAGCACCATGCCCAGACATTCGAGGTCGGTGTGATTGATCCCGAGGCCCGCGGCAACGGCCTCTCCGAAGAGCACGCCCAGTCCGCTGGCCTCGCGCGCGGCTGCGTTGAGCGCTTCCACTAATTGCTCGCGGCGCTGTCTGGCGCCGGGCTTGTTCGCTTGCATTGTTTTACTTTAGATGCTAAGATACTTATGGAGTCAACTAATGACTACAAAAGATAGTAGCACGGAAATCAAAACCCACAAAGACCGGGGCATGGAAGGCGGCGTGGCAAGATGGTACGCGGCCAACACCGGAAAATCTCTCGACGAATTCACGGAGCTCGCGCGGCGCATCGCGGGCCGGCTGGCGCCCGCGAGCTCGGTGCTCGAAGTGGCGCCCGGCCCGGGCTACTTTTCGATCGAGCTGGCGAAGCTCGGTTCGTATTCGATCACCGGGCTCGACATCAGCCATACCTTCGTCGAGATCGCGAGTCAAAAAGCGGCCGAAGCGGGCGTTACCGTGAACTTCCGGCAAGGCAACGCATCCAAGATGCCCTTTCCGGATGACACATTTGATTTTCTTCTCTGCCGCGCGGCGTTCAAGAACTTCGGCCAGCCGGTTCGCGCCTTACAGGAGATGCGCCGCGTACTGAAGCTGGGCGGCCAGGGCATGATCATCGATATGCGCAGGGACGCCCCGCCGGGATCCATGGACAATCACGTGAAGAGCATGGGATTGGGGGCGGTGGACCGCTTCACGACCAAACTGATCTTCCGCTTTTTCCTGGTCAGGACCGCTTACACGAAAAAGCAATTCGAGCGCATGCTGTCGCAGGCGAATTTTCGGAGCGTCGAAATTCGGGAAGAAGACATCGGGTTTGAAATCCTGGTGACGAAGTGACGAACGTCAGCGCCCAAACAGCGCTTCCACCGCTCCGACAATAATGCAGAGGATGGCGAACCCCAGGGTTCCGTATTGTATCCAGCCCTGAGTGGCGCGCAGGAGCTCGCGCCAAACGTCGTACGCGGCTTCAGTCTCAACCACTTCCGGAGCAGGCGCGGAATCCGGCTGCCCAAGGTCAACCGGCGCTTCGGGCGGGTTCTGGATTTCCGGAGATGTCTCCAAGCGTTCTCATCTTGGAGGCTGGCGTCCTGGCGATGAATAGGAAATTAGGGCCTTCGATACTATTACCGGGTCGCTTTTGTACTATCAGGACTGGGTCTCTCAATCCGCGACAAAGCCGGCCGAAGCGCCCACCCATTCCAGGTCGCGATTGTGATCCACGCCCATCATCGCCCCGCGGCCCATCCGGACGATCAGGTTGACGGCCTCCGGACGGTCGATCCAGATGTACATGACCCGGACCTCGGCTTTGGTAGGGCCGCACGGCGTTTCGATCAGCGGCGCAAAGTCGATCTTTTCCTGCAGGATGAATTCGGCGGGGTTCGCGGCGCCCACCTGCTCGCGCGTAGGTCCGATGACTACTCCTAGTCCAGCGAACGAGTACAGAGGCTTCAGCACGTACCCGCTGAGGTCGGCGGGCAGTTCAGCGAGCTGATTCAGGAACCAAGTTTTTGGCACGCATGCATGGTGCAGATAGGGAATGGAGAACTTGCTGATGCGGAAATACCAGTTCGGATGACCCGCCCATTGGACATCCAGAGGTTGGCGAAAATCGAATGGAGGCTGAACCTGCTTGCGCACCAGCTCGTCGACAATCACGCGATTGTAGATGCGATGGATGGGCACGTCATCGCCATAGTAGAGCCGGTTGCCGCGCTTGCGGATGTCGGTGAGCGAAACGATCTTCACGCCGTATTGTTTTTCGGTGAGCAGAAAATCGGGAAGCGTTTTTTGCTGGTAAGGATTCACTTCCATCAGGATCACGTTTTTCGGATCGCAGCCTCCGACAATGGCTTTTCTGAGCAGCGCAGTGTAGTTTTCGCCAGTCAGTTCGGAGCGCAGGCGTGGGTCCAGCCCGTAGACATCGCGATAGGTCTGCGCGACTACGGGCTGATAAGCATAGAGCGATGGAAAACCCTGGATCTCCACCAGCTTCGGTTCTCCGTTGGCGTCGATGCCGAAATCAACCTGGACGAAGAGCGGATGCGCGCTTTCTCCGGGGACGTCGTACTGGGCGGGAATCGAAGCGGCGGAGGCAGCCAGATACTCCGGGGTCGACAGTTGTTCGAGCAGCTCGCGGCCGTATCGCACCATCTTGTCGATCAGTGTGCGCGGAAAAAAGCAGGGAGTTTCGGCGTTGCGGAAGTGGATCGCAGTACCGGCCCGCGCTTCGAGCTCGGCCAGGAATCTCGCGTACTTGGCCGACGTAAAGCGCTGATTGAAATCTCGGCGAAGCTCGGGGACCATGGCCGGAACTAGATCAGGAATTTTCCGGCGGCCATGATCTGGCGGTCATCCGCCCAGATATCGAAATCGCGGCCGACGACATCGATGTGCGTGCCGGACCACCAATCCGCGCCGGTGTGCGCGCCGTAAGGATTGCCGAAGGCCATGTGTATGCCAGGGAGTTTTTCGTCCTGCAGAATGTTACCGATCACGCTATTAAGGCCGATGTTGGTGCCGATGGCGAATTCGCCCACGCGGTCGCTATTTTCGTCCGTGTGCGTGTATTGCCAGAACTCCTGCTTCGAGTTCGCGGTTGTCCGAATGCGCTTCCACTAAGCGGCTGCCCTCCACGCGGATAGTGAGCGGGGTCTCGCGCAGGTCGCCGTACTTGGCGCACAGATAATCGCCCACCACGCCATCGATTACGAATGTTCCGTTCACTTCGCCCGGCGTGGTGAAGACTTCCCCGCCCGGCAGATTGCCCCACTTGTTCGGGCTGATGATGCCGCTGGTTTTAATCCACTTGTAATCTTTGTTCAAGTCCGGCGGTGATGTCCGTGCCGGCGGCGGTGCGGGCGCGGACTTTGGTCGCGGCGGTGGCGATCTCCCAAACCTTCACGCTCAGCTCGTCAACCCGTTCAAAATCGGCGCGCATGCCTTCCAGCATGATGCGCTTCTCGATGTTCACCATGTGCGCGTGGCGCATCTGGCGGCGATTTACCACGTCGGTCATCTGCATGCGCGTGCGCAGTTCGTTGGGCTGGGCGCCTACCGCGAAGATGCTGACCTGGCTTGTTTCCATGTCGTCGAGAATCGCCAGCGGCATGTCGGACATGGGGCGCGCCGTGATTTCCTCCAAAACGAAGGCGCGGTAAGGCGAACCCACGTTTTCAAGTTCATGCATGATGCTGGCGGCGATTTCGCGCGAGGCGTCGTCGGCGATCACCGTCACCTTTTCCGAAGGCTGGATGCGGAGGCAAACCTGCACCGCGTTGCGCGCTCCCGGAGTCAGCTCGGGATCGAACACCATCCTGCTCAACTCCTGATTCGCGCTCATCCGCGGGAGCTCGCTTGCGCCTGGTCGCCTTCGGCGAGGCCGGCTTCGGTTTCGTCGATGATGTAATCCACGACTTTCTTCAGATCGTCGGTGTCGCGGAAAACTCGCAGCTGGCGTTCGGCGCCCGAGCCCATCTCCAGAATCCGGTGAATGTAGTTGATCTCGCGCCGCGAGCCCAGCTCATCGACGACGTCGTCCACGAAGTGCAGATATTCGTAGATCAGATCGCGCACCGGAACTTCGGTGCGCTTTGCCGAAATCGATCAGTTTTCCCTCCAGGCCGTAGCGGGCGGCGCGCCATTTGTTTTCCATGATCAGCGCGCGCCGATAAAGGCGGAAGCCTTGATTGGCCGAGTACAGCTTGTAGAGCTTGGCGACGGTGGCCTGGATCAAGCGCCGCGATGGCGATGGTTTCATCGGCCCGCATGGGAATATCGCAGACGCGGAATTCGAGCGTCTGAAAATGCGGATGCGGCCGGATATCCCACCAGATCTTCTTGGCGTTGTCGATGCAGTTGGTCTCGCACCAGCAGATTCACGAAGCTCTCGTATTCGCCCCAGCTTTGAAAATAATCCGGAATGTTGGTGCGCGGAAATTTGTCGAAAACTTTGCAGCGGTAGGATTTCAAGCCGGTATCCATGCCCGGCCAAAACGGCGAGTTGGTGGAGAGCGCCAGGATGTGCGGCAGGAAGTAGCGCGCCGCGTTCATCAGCTGGATGGCGGTTTCGCGATCTTCAATGCCGACATGCACGTGCAGGCCGAAAATCAGATTGGCGCGCGCGACGATTTTCATGTCTTCGACGATGTCGAGGTAGCGCTGGTCGGGATAAATTTCCTGCTGGCGCCAGTCGGCGAAGGGATGCGTTCCGGCCGCGGCCAGCCGCAAGCCGCCGTTCTTCGCGAGCTGAAGCATATCGCGGCGCAACTGAAAAATTTCCGTCGCGCGCCTGCTCGATATCTCGGCAGACGCCCGTGCCGACCTCGATCACCGACTGGTGCATCTCCGGCTTGACGGATTCCTTGCAGCAGCGCCTTCCCCTTCTCGATGATCTCCATGTCGATATGCGAACGGAGATCGCGCGTCTCGGGGTCGATGGTCTGATATTCTTCTTCGATGCCGATAGTAAAGCTCGGTCGCATACCATTAATCTCCGGCCGCGGCTTCCGTGTGAGGATTCAGGAAGCTCGCCCAGTGCAGTTCCTTCATCAGCCGCGGACCCAGACGCGCCTGCTCGATTGCTAAATCGGCCACGGCGTCCACGATCCACTCGAAATTCTCGGGACCGACGGAATTGAGATCCGCATCGGGCGCTGGATTCAAAAAATCGATGGCATAGGGGATTCCGTTTTCAACCGCGAATTCGACGGTGTTGAGATCGTAGCCCAGAGCCTGGCATAGCTTCATCGCATCCCGCACCACGCGCTCATGCAGGTCAATCGGAACCGGCCTGAGCTCGCGGACATAGCGATGCTCGTGCGGCTGGCGCGGATCGTATTGCATCACGTGAACGCGCCGCTGGCCCACGACGTAGCAACGGAAATACAAATCGAAGTCGATGGCCTGCTGAAGGGTCATGCACAGATCGCCGGTTTGATCGTAGGCGGCGAAGAGCTCGGCGGGCGAGTCCACTTTGTAGACGTTCTTCCAACCGCCGCCGCTGTAGGTTTCAAAAACGCCGGAAATCCGATGTAATCGAAAATCTCATCCCAATTGAGCGGGTGGATGAGATTACGCATGGATAGATCGGTGGTGCCGGGCGGGTGCTGCTTATGCGGCAGAATCACTGTACGCGGAACGGCGACGCCGATCTTCGAAGCCAGGGCATAGTTGAAGAATTTATCGTCGGCGCCCCACCAGAACGGATTGTTGATGACGCGCGTGCCATTGAGCGCGGCGTTTTTGAGATAGGCGCGATAGAACGGGATGTCGTGCGAAATGCGGTCCACGATGACGGTGTAACCGCACGGCTCGGCCATTTTGATTCCGCCGATGTGGATGTGCTCGGCCACGATTTCGCGGCCCTCGCGCGCGTTGATGCGGTCCACCAGAGCAGGCGGGAACGTATTTTCCATCCCGTAGACGACGCCGATCTTGTTCACAGCACCTACAAGCCTAGCAATTTGGCCGGGGCTCAGAAAAACTTCACGGCCATCTGCTGCCACCACGGCCAGTCGTGCCCGGCGCCGTCGCCCCAGACGTCCAGCCAATGCGGAATGCTCTTGCCCGCCAGGATTCCCGCGAGGCGCAGATTTTCGCCCAGGCAAATGTCGGTTTCGCCCGTCGCCAGCACCAGTTTCAACCTGCGGCAACGATCCAGATACCAAGGATCGGTGAGGCCCGGCAGAAAGTCCGGCGGACAGTTGAAATAGCAGTTTTCGTCGAAATATCCGTCCAGAAATTGGTGGATGTCGAACGCACCGCCCATGCTCACCGCGCCCGCCACGGTCTCGGGATGCCGCAATGCGAAGTTGAAGGCGTGATAACCGCCGAAGCTGCACCCGGTGGTCACCATCTCCGACGCGTTTCGTTGGTGGATGAACGGCCTGACTTCGTCCATCACGTAACGGTCATAATCGATGTGCCGGAGAGCGCGCGCCGCGGGCGGAATGCTCTTGTTGTACCAGCTTTCCGTATCCACGCTATCGACGCAGAAGGCCTGGACCTGGCCGTTTTCGATCTTCCCCGCGATGGCACCGATCATGCCCCGGTTTTCGTAATCGAAGAATCGGCCCATTGACGTCGGAAAAACGAGCAAAGGCACGCCCGCGTGGCCGAAGACGAGAAGCTCCATGTCGCGCTGCAGGGCATTGCTGTACCACTTGTGATATTCGCGATTCATGCGGGGGCGGAAAAAGAGGCTAGAGCTTCAGCAGCGCGCGCAGGCGCTTGGTCTGGACGCGACTCACCGGGATCTCGGTCTGCTTCTTGTCGTCCATTCGGAGCTGGAAGCTCGACTTGAACCAGGGAATCACTTCCTTGATGCGATGAATGTTCACCAGGAAGGACCGGTGCACGCGCCAGAAGCTCTCCGGGTCGAGATTGGATTGCAGCTCTTCAATGGTGCGGTAATTCGACTCGCCTTCGACGTTCGAAGCCACCACGGTGATCAGGCCGTCTTCAATGGTGGCGTAGATCAACTCCTGGGCGTCCACGATGAAATGCCTGTTATTGTTCCTCACCAGGAGCTTGGTCCGCTGGAGCGCGTTTTTGAGCGGCAGTGAATCCGCCAGGGCGGGCTTTGGCTTTTCGGCCACCACCTTGCATGCGCGATCGATGGCCACCGCCAAGCGTTCCTTTTCGATCGGCTTCAGCAGGTAATCCAGCGCGTCCCAGCGAAAGGCTTCGAGCGCGTACTGGTCATAGGCGGTCGCCAGGATGAAATGCGGCAGCGGCAGATCCTTCTCACGCAGCTTCTGGATCACTCCAAAGCCGTCCAGGCCGGGCATCTGGACGTCCAAAAAAACCACATCCGGCTCCAGCATCTCCACCAGTTTGATGGCTTCCAGGCCGTTTTTGCCGGTGGCCAGGACCTCCACCTCCGGAAATTCTTTGAGTAGAAAGGAGAGTTCCTCGCGGGCCAGCTGCTCGTCATCGACCAGAACGGCGGATATGGCGCCGGTCGCGCGATTTGTCATAAAATGTTAGTATAGCGTAGGATAGGCGTTTGCAGGGCCTGACTGAAAGGTCCATTCAAGCATACTCGCGCCACCCAAGGAGATTCGAAGTTGTCCACCAACGAAAACGCCCGGATTGCGCCCGCCGGGGGCAAGTTGGGCGTGCTGATTCCAGGCATTGGCGCGGTGAGCACCACCTTCATGGCGGGGGTGGAAGCGGTGAAGCAAGGCTTGGGCGCGCCTATCGGGTCCCTGACCCAACTCGGCACCATCCGGCTTGGCAAACGGACGGACGCCCGCACTCCCAAGATCCACGATTTCGTTCCGCTGGCCAAGATCGAAGATCTGGTCTTCGGCGGCTGGGACATTTTTCCGGAAAACGCCTACGAAGCCGCGGCCCACGCCAGCGTTCTGGATGCGCCGCTGCTCGAGAAGGTGCGCGCCCCGCTCGAAGCGATCAAGCCCATGAAGGCGGTCTTCGATCCGGATTATGTCCGGCGATTGCACGGCCCGAACGTCAAGGATCAGGGCTCCAAGATGGACAAGGCGGAGATGCTGATGGACGATATCCGCCAGTTTCGCGAGTCCAAGGGCGTCGAGCGCCTGATTATGATCTGGTGCGGTTCGACTGAGGTGTTTCATAAGCCCGCGGAAGTGCATCGGACGCTCAAGGATTTCGAATGCGGCTTGCAGAAGAGCGATCCGGATATCGCGCCCAGCCAGATCTACGCATACGCGGCGCTCAAGAGCGGAGTGCCGTATGCCAACGGCGCGCCGAACCTGACCACCGACACGCCGGCGCTGCTGGAGCTGGCCCGCGAACGCCAGATTCCGATTTGCGGCAAGGATTTCAAGACCGGCCAAACGTTCATGAAAACCCTGATCGCGCCGGGATTGAAAGCGCGAATGCTGGGAATGTCGGGGTGGTTTTCGACTAATATTCTTGGAAATCGCGACGGGGAAGTGCTGGAAGACCCTGGTTCATTCAAATCCAAGGAAGAAACCAAGCTTTCGGTGCTGCAGCAGATTCTCCAGCCGGACCTTTATCCGCAGTTGTACAAGGATCTCTATCACGCGGTCCGGATCAATTATTATCCGCCGCGCGGCGACGCCAAGGAAGGCTGGGATAACATCGACATCTTCGGGTGGCTGGGTTATCCGATGCAGATCAAGATCAATTTCCTGTGCCGGGATTCTATCCTGGCGGCGCCTCTGGTGCTGGATCTGGTGCTGTTCCTCGATCTGGCGCAGCGGGCTGGGATGAAAGGCATCCAGGAGTGGTTGTCATTTTACTTTAAAGCGCCCATGACCGCGCCCGGGCTTTATCCGGAGCATGACATTTTCATTCAATTAATGAAGCTGAAAAACACGCTGCGGTGGATGCGTGGAGAGGATTTAATTACACACCTTGGCCTCGAGTACTACGACTAACGGATCGAAGCGCCAGGAATCCGCGAAACGGAAAGTTCTGGTGATCGGCGGAACTATGTTCATCGGCAGGGGGCTGGTGAAGGAATTGGTGCACGCCGGGCATGATGTGACGGTGCTGCATCGGAAGACGCGCAACAATCTGGGCAAGAAGGTAGCCAATATCGTGGCGGACCGCAACGATCCGGATGCGATGAAGCGTGCGCTGGCGGGCAAGAACTTCGACGTGGTCTACGACAATGTGTACGACTGGGAGCGTGGCACCTCAGCAGCTCAAGTGGAAGGCACCGCGCGCGCCTGCGGCAACAATCTTCACCGCTACATTTTTATGTCCAGCGTGGCCGCCTATGGCGACGGGCTGAACCACCACGAAGGCGACGCCCTGGCGCCGGATGATCATCCCGACGCCTATGTTCGCAACAAGGCCATGAGCGAACGGACGCTGTTCCGCATGCACCAACGCAACGGATTCCCGGTGGTGACGTTGCGTCCGCCCTTTATCTATGGGCCCGGCAATCCGTTTTATCGCGAGGCGTTTTTTTGGGATCGGCTGCGGGAAGGCCGTCCGATCATACTGCCGGGCGATGGCCGGCGTCTGATGCAGTTCGTGTTCATCAAGGATCTGGTGACGGCGTGCCTGAAGGTGATGGAGGCGTCGGACGTGGCTGGGCACGCGTTCAACATCGCGAATCCCCGGCCATTGACGCAGGTGGAAGCGGTGGAAGCGTTCGCGCGCGCGGCCGGAAAAGAGCCGACTTTCGTGCGCTGGCCACGTGAGCGGATTCTGCGCGCCGGCGGCCATCCCATGGGCCCGAAGCTTTATTTCGGAACGTATTTCGACTTGCCCGCGATCACGGTGGTGGTCAACAAAGCGCAGCGAGTGCTCAAATTCAAGCCGGTGGATTTCGCGTCTGGATTGAAGGAAACGTATCGCTGGTATTTGAGGAACAGCGAGTTCCCGAAGCCAGATTACTCGTTTGAAGACGCGCTGATCGAAGCCGCGCCCGCGTCGGCTTATTCCGCGCCGGTGGATTGAGCCCCAAGCGGGCGATACCCCATATCCGCTTAGAGCGAGTTACCTGTGATCATTCTTCTCGACGGTAATGGCGGTTCAAGCCTCGAATGGGGAAGAGTAGTTATCGGAGCGTTCGCATGCATCTTTGGCTCATTCGCGCTCTTCGCGCCGGTAAGGCTAGCAGGAATCTTTCAGGTGCTCAACCGTAACACGCCTGGAGAATTGCTTCCCACCAACGATCTGGAACGGGTGGCAGGTTCGCGATGGTTGCGGCTTCAGATGCAGTTCGGTGGTGCCGTAGCACTGGGCTTCGGATTGATGTTCCTCGGGCTACTCAGGGACACGCTTGGAGCTTTCGCGGCCTTCCTCATATATTTGGGGGTGTGTCTGTGTTTCATGCCATCGCGGGCGATTGCACTATTCGACTGGTCCGGGCGCATCGACAAACAAATGGTTGCCAAGTACCGCGTTAGCCTCGCGATTCCCGGCTTGGCATCCGCTGCCGCCGGTATTTGTGTTTTGGTCGTCCGTCGATGAACGCGCTGGCGTTGGCTTATTCCGCTCCGGTGGATTGAGCTTCTTCAGCGCGAAGGCGCCGCAGTCGGTCACGTAACTCGTCCGGCAGCCCCGCTTCGACCATTGGTGTGATTAGCCCCACCGAATCGAGGTCAATTAGGTGAGTTTTGTCTCGCTGTCGGAAGCTCGTGAGCTTCATTTTTACCAGGTCCGCGACGGGCGCGAGGAGGATGCCGTTTTCAGCGACGGTCGCCGGCTCTGAGAAGTCAGGCACCGCCGCGGAATATTGCGGCCTTACTTTTTCTCGTATGAAGACAAGGTGGACAGCACTGCGGGCACTTGGCGCGGCAGCGTCCACGAGCATATCCACACCCGCGACATGTCGGTATTCCAGTCCGATCGCATGCACAGCCTCCGAGATGCGAGCGATATCCGCCCGGTCCACTGCGAGGTCCACGTCCTTTGTTAACCGGGCGGCGAGAGGATCGCGGGCCTGGACGTGAAAAAGCACCGCCAGCCCTCCGATAATTCTGTAGCTTATGCCGGCAATCTGCAGAGCGCGGCACGCTCGCTCACCGATTTCAGTAAGTTGCTGCAAGTGACGATCGTATGCCTGGAAAAGCAAACCTCCCATTACTGTAGCGCATCCCGCGCCGCCTTTACAGTGTTGCAATGAATCGTAACCGTATCCGCCGTGTTGCGGGCGTAGCCTCCGGCGAGCGCTACTGCCGCCGGCACCTTATTGGTCAGCGCTGTTTCAAACACGAGCCGGTCGCGTTGTTTCAGCCCTTCCATCGTTAAACTCAGTCCGCCCAATTGGTCTTCGCGATATGGATCTGCGCCGGCCAGGTACAAGATCAGATTGGGCGCGAAGCTCATCGCGACCACGAGCGCACCGCGAAGACGATCGAGATACTCCTCGTCTCCGACGCCGTCCCGCAGATGGATATCGATCGCGGAAGGCGGCTTGTCACTCGGATAATTGTTGAACTGGTGCATCGACAGCGTCAGCACCGTCTTGTCCCCGGCGAAGATTGCGGCGGTGCCGTTGCCATGATGGACATCCAAATCCACGATCAGTGCCCGCTGGATATCGCCCGCGTGCTGGAGCGAACGAATCGCGATCGCGACATCGTGAATCGCGCAGAAACCTTCGCCGTGGCTGGGAAACGCGTGATGAAACCCTCCTCCGATGTTGATGCCGATTCGATCGCGCAGCGCATTTCGCGCCGCCAGCAGCGTGCCGCCCGTGGCCAGCCAGAACCCGTCCAGCATCTGCTTCGAATACGGGATTTCGAGCGTCCGAACCTCGGACTCGGTCAAGGTTCCGGTCTTCAAGCGATGTACCCATCCTTGATCGTGTACGCGCAGCACATCTTCAT
Source organism: Terriglobia bacterium (assembly GCA_963786745.1). Lineage (GTDB taxonomy): Bacteria > Acidobacteriota > Terriglobia > Bryobacterales > Bryobacteraceae > Palsa-89. The sequence continues at coordinate 664,019 of CAWBAE010000004.1, forward strand.
CTGAAATTGGCTCCGGTTCCGCGAAATCCATCGGATGGGCGAAGCCTTCATCCATCAGTTGATCGTGAATCAGCCGATATTTGCGCGACGGAAACACGTGCGCGCCGAGATTCAGGTCGTAGGCGGGATGGTAGATCAGCTTAAACGGGAGCATCGGCTGATTGCACTGCGGTGACGATCGCGACGCCGTAGATGTCGGTGGCCGAACAGCCGCGGGAAAGGTCGTTGGCGGGCTTCGCCAGACCTTGCAGAAACGGGCCGAGCGAAACCGCGCCCGCCAAGCGTTCCACGAGTTTCACGGCGATGTTGCCGGCCGCCAGATCCGGAAAAATGAGCGTGTTGGCGCGGCCGGCTACTGGCGATCCCGGGGCTTTTGATTTCGCGACGGACTCCACCAGCGCCGCGTCACTCTGCAGTTCGCCGTCGATTTTCAAATCCGGCGCGCGCTCGCGGGCGATCCGCAGCGCTTCCACAATTTTGTCTATCGACTGGTGCTGTGCGCTTCCTTTGGTCGAAAACGAAAGCAGAGCGACAATGGGTTCGGCGCCAATGACGTTGCGGGTGGTAGCGGCAGTTGCGATCGCGATATCCGCCAACTCAGCGGGCGAGGGATCCACGACCACGCCGCAGTCGGCAAACGTGAGCAGTCCCTGCTGCCCAAACGTCCGATTCGGCAGCGCGAGAATGAACGCACCCGAAACAAGTTGCGCCGAAGGGGCCGTTCCCACGGAATTGAGCGCGGCCCGAACGGTCTCGGCGGTGGAATTCACGGCGCCTCCCACGAAGCCGTCCGCGTCGCCGGTTGCGACCATCAGGGCGGCCGTGTAAAGAGGCCGGCTTGCGATTTCCGCCGCTTCCAATTCCGTCACGCCTTTAGCTCGGCGGCGTTCAAAATATAACTGGGCATACTTTCGCGCGTCCTGTTCCGATGCCGCCCGATCGGCGCTCAACAAGATGGGGATCACCAGATCCTCTTGCCGCAGACGCTCCGCCGCGGCCTGGACGCGCGGATCGTCACCCTCGGGAAACACGATCCGCCGCTTCGGCTTCAGCTTGCGCAGCCGCTCGATCTGCGCCGCGAAAAACGCGAAAGCCGATTCGGGCACGGGCATCTAGTGGACACCGCGGCGATAGGCCGCCACCGCGCGATTGTGCTCCTCCATGGTCTTCGAGAACTGGTGCCTCCCGGAGCCATCCGGTCTAGCGACGAAATACAAATAGTCCGTGGTCGCGGCCGAGAGCGCGGCGTGGAGCGATGCCACGCCCGGATTCGCGATCGGGCCCGGCGGAAGTCCGGCATGCTGGTAGGTGTTGTACGCGTTAGTGCTCGCCAGATCGGAACGATAGATCGTGCCTCGATAACGCTGCTCCAGCAGGGCGGCATAGATGGTGGTGGGATCGCAATCGAGAGACATGCCGAGACGCAGCCGATTCTCGTAGACCGATGCCACCGTGGCTCGCTCGTCCGGGATGGCGGTTTCCTTTTCGATCAGCGAAGCCAGCGTCACCACTTCATTCACTGCCGATGGGCCGCCCGGCTTCGAGAGACCACGCCACTGCTTACGAAACAAATCCGTCATCATCTGGCACAATTGACGGACCGTGGTGACGCGCGTGATGCGATAGGTGGACGGAAACAGGTAGCCTTCGAGGGTGGGCGCCTTGGGCGCCAGATCGTGAATCAAGGAAGGATCGCGAGCGGCGCGCAGGAAATCGGCGGCTTTAAGAAAGTCGAACGGCTTCAGGCTGGCGGCGATGTCGAACATGTTGCTGCCTTCGGGAACCGTGAGCTCGTAGTAAAACACGTCTCCGCGCTGGATGCGATTGAACACATTCCAGGTTGTGTCGTAATGGGTGAACTGATATTCGCCGGCCTGAAGCCGCGCGCCGGGGTGCAGCATCCGCGCCAGCATAAACTGCCAGGGGTAGCGGACCACGCCCGCGTCGGCCAGTTCGTTCGCCATCGCGGATGTGCTGGCGCCCTTTGGGAAATCGAGAATCACGGGAGAAGGGAAGCCCTGGTACGCCATCGCCAGAGTGGACGCAAGCAGCAGCACCACGCCCGCGCCGATCAGCACGATCAGCACCACCAGGCGCAGGATAATTCCCCCGGATCGGGCACGCGGATGAGTCATGACCGTCGCGAATCGAGATAACTTTCGAGCAGTATCACCGCCGCCAGCCGATCCACCGCTTTGGCGCGTTTTTCGATGCTGATCCCGCTCTGGCGCAAAACCCGCTGCGCTTCGACAGTAGTGAGACGCTCGTCCCAGTATTCAATCGCAAGGCCAGTGGAAGCCTGGAGGCGAGCGCCGAAATCGCGGGCATGCTCGGTCTGGCGTCCCTCCCGGCCGCTCATATGCAAGGGATTTCCGATCAGGATCAGCGCCACATCGTTCTTCAAAGCCAGCTCGCCCAGGCGCTCCAGATCCTCGCGAATCCTGGTGCGCTCCAATGTTTGCAGGCCTTGCGCGGTCAAACCCAAGGGGTCGCTCAGCGCCAGGCCGATGCGCCGCTTTCCCAAATCGAGCGCCAGGATTCTGCCCGTTTTCGTCGAAATGTCCAGAAAGTCTCCGAAGGGCGGGTTTGCCGCCGCTTCCTGTTTCATTTCATCATAGAATTAGATCCGGAACCGAGATGTCGACGCTTACCCCCACACTACCGGCCAGCAAGCCCGCGCAGACCGGTATCGGCGTGCTCGCGCTGGCTGCCAGCGTCGCGTTGCTCTACTACGGACGAGTGTTCTTCATCACCGTGGTTGTCGCGGTGATTATCGCGTTTCTGCTGGATCCGATTGTCACGGCGTTCGTAAGATTGCGATTGCCTCGCGCGGTGGCTAGCTTCGTGGTGTGCACCATCGCGCTGTTGGCCTTGTATCTGATGGGGGTCGGGTTGTACACGCAGTTCTCCGGATTCGTCGAACAGCTTCCCGACTACAGCCAGCGGATGAACAATATGGTGGACGCGGTGGCGACGCGCGCGGATCAAGTGGGAAAGCGAACCTATGATTTTTTGGTGCCGAAACGATTTCAGGATGTGCAGCCGGCCGCCCCGCCCGCCGATCTGAGCAAGCGACGCCGGAACGCCCGGGCCACGACGCCGGAACCTCCGCAGCCCCCCGTGATCCAGGAAGTAAGAATCCATCCGGAACCCACGCCGCTCCTGACCTATGTGTATGGCTACGTCCGATCATTTTATGATGTGCTGCTGATGGCCAGCTTCGTTCCGTTTCTGGTGTATTTCATGCTGAGCTGGCGCGATCACATGCGCCGCAGCTTCCTGTATCTGTTCCCGGGCTCCGGCCGGCAAGTGGTGGGAAAAAGCTGGGAGGGCGTGGCCGGGATCGTGCGCGCTTACATGATCGGAAACTTCCTGCTCGGAATTCTGATCTCGGTGGTCAGTTGCCTGTTCTTTTTCAGCATCCATCTGCCCTACTGGCCGTTGATCGGGCCGATCAGCGGATTCCTCAGCCTGGTGCCTTATGTCGGGTTGCCGATGGCGATGTTCCCGCCCCTGGCCGCCGGATTGATCCGCTACAACGAGCCTGCTATATACATCATGATCGCCGTGGTGATCGCGGTGCTTCATCTCATCGCCATCAATCTTCTGTATCCGAAACTGGTGGGATCGCGCGTCCACCTGAATCCGCTGGTGGTCACGGTGGCGCTTATGTTTTGGGGCACGCTGTGGGGCGGCATCGGCCTGCTGCTGGCCATTCCTATTACCGCGGGCTTCAAAGCCGTTTGCGATAACATCAGCAGTTTGCAGGGATACGGCAAGCTGTTGGGAGATTGAAGCGGGCGTCGAATGAGCAAGCGATTTCTGATCTTTTTCGGCGTCGGCATTGTGGCGGTGACGCTGGGCGTGCTCGCGATTCTCTCCTCCACCAAGGGCGCGCATCTCGAACTCGAAGGCAAAATCATCAAGATTCGAACCGGTGCTCTGAGCGATGACGACAGCATCGCCGTGCTCGACTTTCGGGTGAAGAATGTTTCCGACGTGCCGTTTGTGGTTCGTGAAGTGGATGTCACGCTGGAGAAACCGAATGGAACCACCACGCAGGGCAACAACATTTCGAGAGACGACCTCAAGCAATTGTTCAGCTACAATCGGTTTCTCGGCGATCAGTACAACGATTCTCTGAGTATCAAGGACACCATCGCTCCGCACGCCACTGTGGATCGAATGGTGGCGGCCCGCTTCGACGTGAAGAATCGGGACCTCGAAGCAGCCAAGGCGATTCACCTCAGCATCCAGGACATGGACGGGCCGCTGTTTGAAACCAGCCGCAGCGTCAAATAGACTCGCTTGCGCCGCCTGTTGATTCGGCCCGGCGGTATCGGCGACTGCATCCTCTCGCTGCCCGCCTTGGAATGTTTGCGAACAGACTTCACCGAGGTTTGGATTCGAGGCGACGCGGCGCCGCTGATTCGTTTTGCAGATCGGGTTTGCGCCATCGCATCCACTGGGCTCGATTTATTGGGACTGCCCGATACCGCGCCGCCACCCGGCTTGCTCGAGCGCTTGCGATCGTTCGATTCCATCGTTTCCTGGTACGGCGCGAATCGCGCGGAATTCCGCGAGCAGATTGCGCGGCTAAAGCTGCCATTTCAATTTCTGGACGCTCTGCCTCCAGCGGGTGAGCGCATCCATTGCGCTGATTTTTTCCTGAAGCAGGCTGGATGCAGCGGGCCGGCGGTTCCTCGCATTCTAGTGCCTCCGGCCCCTCACGGAGACTTTGCGGCGATTCATCCGTTCTCGGGAAGCCCGCGTAAGAACTGGCCTCTGGATCGATATCGCGAGCTGGCGGAACGTTTGGAGCTTCCGGTACGCTGGTGCGCCGGGCCGGAAGAAAGGCTGGATGACGCGGTCCGCATGGACAACCTCTACGATCTGGCATGCTGGCTTGCGACAGCAAGAATCTATATCGGCAACGATTCCGGCATTACGCATCTCGCCGCGGCTGTCGGCACGCCCGTGGTTGCAGTTTTCGGACCCAGCGATCCGGCAGTGTGGGCGCCGCGCGGAGATTCGGTCCAGGTGATCCATGGAAAGCTGCCGGAGATCACGGTGGATCAAGTGCTAAAGGTTACGGGCAGACTTCTCCCATCGGACCCGCGCCGCCACAGTAGCTGACGTCCTGGATCTGCAGCAGAATGCCATCCGGATCGGTGAAGTAAAGCTCGGGTGTTCCTTCCTTGGCTCCGCCTCGCTCCGGGCCGCGCATGCTCACGTAGGACACCAGCGGGCCAGGCTTGCCGCGGGCGTCGCCTCGGGGCTTTACGCCGAAATCCGCCAGCTTCTTAAGCACCTGGTCAGGATTGAAGCCCTCCATCCGAAAACTAACGTGGTTGATGTCGGGCTTGAAAGCCGGCGCTCCGGGGTGGCCGCTTCCGCCTACAATCGTGAGGAACTGACGGTCAGACCCCACGGCGAGCAGAGGCGTGGGGCCCTGATGAGCCTGAATTGGCATCGCGAAGACGCCCTGATAAAATTCCATGGAGCGCTGCTGGTTCGAAACGAAGATGGTGAAGTGGCTCAAGTCCCGCATCGCCATAAGACCCTTCGTAGGCGACGGCTCCGGCGCAGGGCATACTTCGCCTAACCGGCCGGCGCCGCCGCAGTAGGCCGTGTCCTGGATCTGCACTGTAATGCCGTCAGGATCGCCGACGTAAAATTCAGGGGTCCCTTCCTTTGCTCCGCCGTCTTTTTCACCGCGCATTCGCACTCGAAACTTCATCGCGGCCCGGCCGGCGCCGGGCTCGGCTTCAGTTATGCCGTTCTCGGCCAGAATGTTCTTGATCCGCGCGACATCGAAATGCTCGGTGGTCATGCAAAAGTGATTGATGCCGGGTGTAGAGTTCGGCCCGCCGGTGTTCAACGCCACGAATTGAGGTCCCGGCCCGATCCGCAGCGCGACTAACGTTCCCTGCCGGGCTTGCACCGGCATTCCGAACAGCCCCTGATAAAACTCGACGGATCGTTTGACGTCGGTAACCGTGAGCGTCATGTGGTTGAGTGCGCGGACCGGGATGGATGGCTTGCCCGATTGCGCCATCAACTTTCCCGCCATGCCCATCGCGGGAAGTCCAAGGAGAAGGTTGCGGCGCGAAATCTCGCCGCCGACGCGCTCTTTAGTTCGTGGTTCCATAGTGCGTCCGATTTTATCAGGTCTAGAAGATGATTTTCGCGGACAGCTGGAACTCGCGGGGCGTGCCTCGGCCGGTGGCATAGTTGCTGATCGTGGTTGTGATCACGCCGAAGTTGCTCGCGGATACATCCGCGTTGGGCGCTCCGAACTGAGCCCGGTTGAATACGTTGAACGCATCCGCGCGCAGCCGGATGCTCATCCGTTCTGTTATGGAGACGAACTTCGATAGCCCCAGATCCAATTGCGAGATTCCCGGGGCACGGAACGCATTTCGCCCCAGGTTCCCGAAAGTCTGGGAAGCGGGCGTCGAGAACGCAGCGGCATTGATCCAGTCGGTGGGAATCGATCCTCCGGCCGGTGTCAGCGGAACACCATAAACATAATTGGGCCGCTCTTCGCCGCTAATAGAAAAGAGACCTGGAACAGATGCATTCGAACGGTCGATCGTGATGTTCACCGGCAGGCCGCTTTGCGCCGTCGCGATCGCGCTGGCTTCCCAACCTCCGAAGATCGTCCGAGCAAGGCCGGAGTTGCTCAGATATGGCTTCCCGGTTCCGAAGGGAAGCTGATAGACCGCGGACAGGTTGAACATCAGCCGCACATCGTCATCGCTACTAGCCTTGTCGCAAGATCTGCAGAAAGAATCCTGAGGCGTATCCGACTCCCCTCCGCCGATGCTGCCGTCGTTGATCGAATGCGACCACATGAAGTTTGTCGAGAGCAAGAATCCGCTTTGAAAAGCCCTGCGAGCGTTCAATTGCAACGCTTCGAAAGTGCTGTTTCCCACGTTTCCACGCCACGTAACGGGACCAAAGGCGGGATACGGCGCGACGCCCGTGGCCGGATTTACCAGGTTCACGTAAGTTGTGGTAAGGACGTCGGTGCCTTTGTTGCCCAGATAAGCCGCGGCGCCCAGAATATTCCACCACATTTTCTGCTGAACGGACACGGTCCAGGCAGCAACGTAATCGTCCTTCCGGTTGCGGTCCAGATCGCGCGGGGAGACCACTCCCAAACCGCCGTTCTCGGCGTAGTTTAGAAAAGGCGTCAAAGGAAAAGAGAGCGTCGGAAATGCCGTGTCGCTGAATGAGTAGCGGTCCACTGTATTCGAGATCGGCAGATTCTGGTCGTCTTCTTGCCCATCCGTATGATAGATCCCGCCTCCGGCACGCAGAACCGTGTCGCCATGGGACCACGCAATTCCCAGCCGCGGGTCGAAGTCGTTATATCGCGGATGGGTAAACGTGTCGGTGCGGGGACAATAGCCGCCGCAAGTGCCAAAATCGAATGGCACGTCATCGTTGTTGATGGCGTGGAAAACGTTGAAGAAGTTGTACCGGATTCCCGCCGTGACGGTCAGATTGCGCGTGACCTTCCATTCGTCCTGAACGTAGCCCCAATACTGCGTCTTTCGTTGCCGCACCAAGGGAAGCACCGCGGTATAAGAAGCTGTCCCCATTTCGTTGTTCAAGAAGTTCGCGGCGGAAGTGTAAGTCAACGTCCCGCTCTGGGACGTACCCTGATTCAGCAGCACCCACCTTATTTCAAGTCCGAATTTCAACGTGTGTTTGCCTTTCGCCCAGGCCAGGTCGTCGATCAGATCGAAGGTCTTGGACGGGTAATCGGTTGTGGACGATCCGGTGAGAGCGCTGAACCCGGAAACGTTCACACCAAACGGAACCGGCGAGAGATTGGCCGTGTGATAGAGAGTCTGATTGACCCCGAACTTTACCTCGTTCACCAAAGTTGGTGTGAAAACGTGGGTCAGTGCGGCCACGCCGTTGTTGTATTTGGTATCGAGCTCGGTTTTTGCCGTGAGTTGGCCGGTGGGCGTTTGCTCCACGGCCTCGTCTGAATTGAATCGCAAGAACGCCGTCGTCCGGTCGGAAAAATGTTGGTCCACGCGAATCATCCCGGAGTCTTCGTTGTCAACCTGCCTGCCGGGCGCCACATAATTCCAAACGTTCGGATTCGGCGTTGGCGATGTCCCCAGCGGATAGGCGCTCAATATCGGCAACAGCGCGGGCGACGTCAGGGCCGTCTGGGCGAGAAAGCCGGGGCTCGGCGCCAATCCGATCTGTGTTCCGTCCAGCCTTTGCCGCAGACCCTCGTAGTTGGCGTAGAAAAACGTCTTGTCATGCACGATCGGCCCGCCCAGCCCGGCGCCGAATTGGTTCAGCAGAAACGGGTTTGCGGAGGGTCCATTGAAGGGTGTACGCGCTTCCAGCGCATCGTTTCGGAAGTAATCGAATAGATCCCCGTGAAAACTGTTCGTTCCGGACGGCGAAACCACGGCCACTTGGCCGCCCGCCGTGCCACCTTGTACGTCCGCACCGAAGTTCTGCGATTGCACTTGAAACTGGTCGATGGAATCAAGCGGCACGTTGAGCCGCATGTATTCGCGCTGCTCCTGGTTGTAGACGGCCGTGGCGTCCACTCCATCCAGAGTCAGATTGTTGTCATCCAAGCCGTGACCGGCAAATCGAATGGTTCGCTGATCGCCGGCTCCATTGTCGATCGCTCCCGGAACAAGCGCGGTCAAGGTGGCCCACCCTCGGCCATTGATGGGAAGCTCGCCGATCTGCGCCTGTTCCACCGGCGCTCCGATGGCCGCATCCACTCGGTCAAGCTGCACGAGAGGTTCCGTGATGGTGGCTTGTTGCCTTGCTCCCGAAACGCTCAGAGTGGCGTTCAGCGTCCGGGTCCGCCCCACGGTCTGCTCGACGCGCTCGGCTCGAAATGTAGAGAATCCGTCTTTCGAAATCTGGACCGAGAAAGTCCCCGCCGGCAGGTCCAGCAATTCGTAGTTGCCTTGCGACGTCGTTTCGGTTGCCCGCTGAAGTCCGGTCGCCGCTTGGGTGGCTCGAACCTTCGCATGCGGAACTCGCCGGCCCTGTTGATCGGTAACCGTGCCGGTCAGCGAGGAGCTCTCAACCTGCGCCCAAATTGTTCCGCAAAGCGCAATCAACAGCGCCGGAAGAGTGTGAAGCGTTAGTCGGCCCATGAAACCACTACTTTAGAATAGCGGGCATCGATTGCACGGTGATGAAGTCTCCGCCTATCGATCGCGGTTGCGCTGGCGGAAGCGCCTGACCTTGGCGCGGTTACCGCATTCCCGCATTTCGCACCAGCGACGGCTGCGGTTGCGGCTGTTATCCAGGAACATCCAGCCGCAATTCTCGCCGCCGCATTCCCGCACGTGCGCGAGATCCGGGGACGTCAGCAGTTCGGCGGCTGAAATGGACACGCGCCAAAGCATGGAATCGAGCGCATTTCTTGGGTCATGCCAAACCCAATCAAAACGGCCGCGCTGATGCTTCAGCCGTTGGTGGCTGCGAGCGACCGCGAGCTCGCGCTCGAGAGCCTTGGTGTCCGACACTCTAGCTGCCTGTCTTCGCGCAACCGATCGGAAGATGCCGTGAACCGCGCTACGCAACGCAATGGCTCGCTTTAAAACATCGCTGGCGTCCTTCTGTCGCCGCCGCTCGCGAGCGAAGAGAAGACGCGCCTGCTCGGCCGGAATGACTCCGGCGAGCTTCGCCCAGCGGACCAGGTCGTCATACCGGGCGAGCTTGTCGTCGATGACTGTGTCGGCCCATCCACCCACCGTGTTCACGAAATCCAGACATAGCCGCTCTCCCACGAATTTTAGGCTTTGCATGTTTCTGTGCCCTATGTAACCAGCTATATCATATTGACAGGTTACACATTAGATTGCTAGATTGGTAACCTGTAAAGCGCCATTAGGAGGTTACTACCCAAAATGAACGTCAGTCACAGGTTGAAAGGCGAATTGGAGCGCGCGCATTATGGCGAGGCGTGGCACGGCCCCGCGCTGCGCCCAACCTTAGAGGGCGTCACTGCCGAAATGGCCTTGGCCCGGCCCGTTGCGGGCGCGCACAGCATTTTGGAAATTGTCATGCACGTGGGCGTCTGGTTGTCTGAAGTACGTGCGAGACTCGGCCGTGAAGCCAAGGATTTATCGCCCAGCCAGGACTGGCCGGCCATCGACGGAGGCAGCGAAGCAGCCTGGCGGCAAACGCTGGCGGTTCTCGACGAGGCGCACGCTCAACTCCGCGACGCCATCGGCGAATTATCCGAAGAACAGCTGCGCGCGAAAGTGCCGGGAACGGAATACAGCGTCTTCGTGATGCTGGAAGGCGCGATCCAGCATCATGCCTATCATGGCGGCCAGATCGCGCTGCTGAAGAAGGGGCTATAGCGGACCCAGACGGGCTTGGTCTTACGTCAAGGAGCACTGAACCCGACCGAAATCAGCACCATCCCTAACTCGCGCCTATCTGCCTGGGTGGAAAAAGTCTTGTCCACTGTTATGGCCACCTTGGCGGTGTCTCCGTCGGGCCGTACGGGCGCTGTGGCCAGGACATAACTTCCGCCTTTCGGATAGGTTTCAGCGGCGACGGGCTGGTCATTCAAGGTAACCGTGACGCGCCGGGCGGGCGCGACATCGGGTATGAAGAACCGCACGGTAAGCGGCAAGGGCTCCGGAGGAGGCTTCAGCAGGATGACCGCGATCCGGCTCATCCAGCGGGTTTGCCCTTCGAGTGGATACACACCGCTCACGATCTGCTGGCCCGCTTCGGGCGCGTTCATCGGGAGATCGGAAAGCGATGGCTTATGCTCGATCACCTGATCGGCGCGCAGCTGATCGATCGGGCTCAGCGAAACATCGAAAGGGCGCAGGCCGAACATCGTGGTGGAATATGCCGAGCGGCCGCCGAGCGCAACCAGACGAAGCGGAATCCGGGAAGTGATGGTCTGTTGCGCGATGGGCGCCAGTACCCCGCCTTCGATGGATACGGGAACCGGGTTGCCGAGAGCGCTGCTGACAACAACATCGCCGGGATGGATGGTCTGTCCAGCCAGCAGCGGAAGACCGCCTTCCGCTTCGAAGTAAAAGCGCAGTCCCCAGTCGCCATTGATCCAGACGCGCTTCGAGTCCAGGCTGGTTTTGAGCGATCGGGCGAATTCACGATAACCGCTCCAGTGCCGATAGTTCACCACCGCCAGCGTAACGCTGAGCGCTAATCCTAACGCGACGCCGACCCAGAGGGCGCGCGGGCCCGATCGCCGCGTCGCCAGGATCGCCACCGGAAGCGCGAGCGGCAGCAAATACCTTGCAGAGCCGGCGAAGAAGACCAGCACAGCGCCCGCGAAAAAGATGAGCACCCACTGGGCCAGGAAATCCCGCCAGTTCCGTGCGGACCAGATCAGGATCCCGGCACCCAGCGCAATCGAGACCCAAAAGAGCGGGCTCAGATCGTAGAACGCCGCGCCGGCCACGAACGGAATAGTCGCGACCGACGGCAGCCATAAACCGGGGAACACGATCCAGCCCAGATGGCCTGTCAGCGCGACCGCGCTCTTCAGCTTCTGGCCCAAAGCCTCGAATCCCCAGGAGTTCAGATAGTTTGCCAGGACCGCGGCCGGAAGCGCTCCCGTGGACCACCTTTCGAAGAGCTGCCACGCGCCCAGCATCAGCGGCGCGGTAAGCGTCGCCAAGGCCGCGGTTCTCCACTTGCGTCCATACAGGAACAAGATCGGGGTCAGGAACACCGCTTGATAAGCCGCCAGAGCCGCTAGAGCCATCGCCAGCGCCGATGCGCCGAGCAAAGGGAGCGACCGCCGGTCCACTGCGGCGACGTACAATGCCACGGCCAGCAGCCAGAATGCGGCAAGCGGCAAATCGGATTCGAACGAATTCCCGTTGATCACGAAGGCGGGCGTTACCAAAAAGAGCAGCGTCGCGAGCAACGGGTGCGGGCTGAAGCGGCGCGCCAGAGCCAACGCGCTGAATGCGGCAATCAGCGAGAACAGGATATAAGCCGCATGGAAGGGAACTTCCACGATGTCTTTATTCAGCGCCAGCAGCAGTGCCAGATACCAGGCGTTCAACGGCGGATGCGGCTGGCCGCGCATGTCCACCACGCGTCCCAGAAAAACATACTCGGTGTGCTTGGGATGCCAGGGTTCGATTTGCGCGTGCTCAGCTTCGGCGAGATAGTAGACGTCGTCGCCTTGGACTGCCTGGTTAAGGAACGGAACCCGCAGGGCCAAGACGAACAAACCGACGATCAGAAGGTCCCGTGGCGCGGGCATTCCGGCGCGGCGGCTTAATCCGGCGCGTTGCTGGCCGCGCTTTTCGGCTTCCAGCGCACGATGGGTTTGCGCGCGGCGGTAACTTCATCCACGCGGCTGGTGCGGGTGTGGTGCGGCGCCTTCAAGACCAGTTCGGGAGTTTCCTCCACTTCCTTGGCGATGGAGATCAGGGCGTCGATGAACAGGTCCAGCTCCGCCTTGCTTTCGGTTTCGGTGGGCTCGATCATCATGGCGCCGTGCACGATCAGCGGGAAGCTCACGGTGTAGGGATGGAATCCGTAATCGATCAGGCGCTTGGCGATATCGCCGGTGCGCACGCCGCGCTTGGCCTGGCGCTCATCGCTGAACACGCACTCGTGCATGGTGGGCGCCTTGTGCGGCAGATCGTAGTACGGCTCGATCAGTTTCGCGGATGTAGTTGGCGTTGAGCACCGCATCCAGGGTGGCGTTGCGCAGGCCGTCGCCGCCGTGCGCCATGATGTAGGCCAGCGCCCGCACCAGCACGCCGAAGTTGCCGTAGAACGCCCGCACGCGGCCGATGGATTGCGGCAGATCGTAATTCCAGGTCCATTGCTCCCCGGCTTTCCGCAGCCTGCGGCTTGGGCAGGAACGGCTCCAGAGGCTCTTTCACGGCCACCGGTCCCGATCCGGGACCGCCTCCGCCGTGCGGCGTCGAAAAAGTCTTGTGCAGATTGAGGTGCATCACGTCGACGCCGAAATCGCCCGGCCGCGCAATGCCCACCAGCGCGTTCATGTTCGCGCCGTCCATGTAAACCATCGCGCCCTTGGTATGCAGGATAGCGGCGATCTTGGTGATGTTCTCTTCGAACACGCCCAGCGTATTGGGATTGGTGACCATCAGCGCGGCGACGTCTTCATCTACCAGCCGCGCCAACTGCTCGACATCCACCATGCCGCGCTCGTTGGAGTTGATATTCTCCACCTTGTAGCCGGCCATGGTGGCGGTGGCTGGATTGGTGCCATGCGCGGAATCCGGAATCAGGATTTTCTTGCGCGGATTGCCGCGGGATTCGAGCAGCGCGCGGATCAGCAGGATGCCGGTGAATTCGCCATGCGCGCCGGCGGCGGGCTGCAGCGTGACATGCATCCATGCCGGTGATTTCGGCCAGCATCCGTTCGAGCGTCGCCCATCACTTCCAGCATGCCCTGCGAGAGCGATTCCGGCTGATAAGGATGCGCCCAGGCCAGGCCTTCGATCCGCGCCACCAGTTCGTTCACGCGCGGATTGTATTTCATGGTGCAGGAGCCCAGCGGATACAGGCCCAGATCGATGGCGTAGTTCCAGGTGGACAGGCGCGTGAAGTGGCGGATCGCTTCCACTTCGCTGACTTCCGGGAAATCCTTCGATTTCGGCGCGCGTGTTGGCCGCGCCCAGAACGGCGGCCGGATCGACAGCGGGAACATCCAGCGGCGGAAGCTGATAGCCGCTCTTGCCGGGCGAACTGCGCTCGAACAGCAGCGGCTCGTTCTGAGTGATGTGCTGCCGAACTTTCTTGATCATTCGCGCGAACGCCTCCGCCACCGCATCCAGCTTCTCCCGGCGGGTCATTTCGGTGGCGCACAGCAGCATCGCATTATCCAGTTCGGGATAAAAGCGCTCGAGCGGCAGGCCGCCGATAATCTTTTTGTCGAGCAGCGCCTTATTCACTTGGTCCGGCGTTCTTCCGTTGGTCACCGCCACGAATTCGTTGAAGAACGGACCTGAAAAGCGCCGCTTAAGTTTGCCGGCCAGGTAGTGCGCTTTGGCCAGATTCTGCTCGGCCAGTTCGCGCAGGCCCTCTTTGCCGTAGACGGTCATGAACACCGTGGCCATCAGTGCGATCAGCGCCTGATTCGTGCAGATGTTGGACGTGGCTTTCTCGCGGCGGATGTGCTGCTCGCGCGTGGCCAGCGTCAGACAAAACGCGCGGTTGCCGCGCGTGTCCGTGGTCTCGCCCACCAGGCGGCCGGGCAACTGCCGCATGAATTTTTCCTTGGTGGCGATGATGCCGGCGAACGGACCGCCATAGCTCGGCGAAATGGCGAACGATTGCAATTCGCCCGCCACGATATCGGCATCGTGCGGCGGCTCCAGCAGGCCGAGCGAGACGGCTTCGGTGAACACGAACACCAGCAGCGCGCCGTGCTTGTGCGCGATTTCGGCCGCGCTGCCGGACATCTTCCACGATGCCGAAGAAATTGGGCGATTGCACGATCACCGCGGCGGTCTGGTCGTCGATCTTGCTTTCCAGATCCTCCAGGTCGAGCGCGCCGGTTTCGCGCGTCATAGCCGAACTCCGTCACCGGCATGCCCTGGTGCTTGGCGTAGGTCGCGCAGAACTTCGCGATATTCCGGATGCACCGTGCGCGCCACCAGCGATCTTGTCGCGGTCCGGTGAGCCGCATCGCCATCATGGCCGCTTCCGGCACCGCGGTCGAGCCGTCGTACATGGATGCGTTGGCCACGTCCATGCCGGTCAGCTGGCAGATCATGGTCTGAAATTCGAAGATCGTGGTGAGCGTGCCTTGCGAGATTTCGGCCTGGTAGGGCGTGTAGGAAGTCAGAAACTCGCCGCGCGAGACCACCGTATCCACCAGCACCGGCCGGTAGTGGTTGTAAACGCCCGCGCCCAGAAAGGACGCGTAGCCGTTGGCGTTATCGCTCGCCGCGGGCGCGGAAATAATCGACGATTTCGTATTCCGATATTCCGGGCGCGATGTCGAGCGGCCGGTCCAGCCGCACTTCGCGCGGCAGATGCGCGAACAGATCTTCCAGGGATGCGAGCGCCGATAGCGGACAAGCATCTGCGCGGCGCTCGAGATCAGACTTCGGTAAGTAGCGCAATAGTGGTTACGGGAAACACCGGTCTAGTGGCCGGATGCCTCTGCTCCACATAGTCCTGATAATCGGCGGCGGAGAGAAGTGCCTTCGATTTCGCCGGGGGCCGACAACTTGATTTTAACAAGCCAGGCGTCGCCGTGCGGATCCTCGTTCAATTTTTCGGGCGTCGTGGCGAGCAGTCTCGTTGACTTCGACGACTTCGCCGGAGACCGGCGCATAAATGTCCGAAACCGCTTTCACCGATTCCACCGATCCGAGCGTCTTGCCCTGCTCCAGGCGTGCGCCGACCTTCGGCAAGATCGACGTACACGATGTCGCCCAGTTCCTCCTGCGCGTGATCGGTGATGCCGATGCGTCCCAGTGTCGCCTTCCACGCGCACCCACTCGTGTTCTTTGGTGTAGCGAAAGTTTTCTGGATACATTATTTATTTCGCTCGCTTGTAGAATGGAGTCGGCAACCGTGACCGCGTCCACCGGCTGGTTGCGAATCATAATTTGAATGCTCTGGCCCGGCTTGCGCGCGTCAACCGGCAGGTAACAAAGCCCGATATTCTTGTTCAGTGTCGGGCGAGGGTCCTCCGCTGGTGACCCAGCCGGCGGGCTGCGCCGTCCACGAAGACTTCGTAGCCGTCGCGGCCGATGCCGCGGCCGCTCATTTCGAAGCCCGCCAGCTTGCGCGTGATGCCTTGTTCTTTCTGTTTCAGCAGCGCGGCGCTGCCGATGAAATTCGCCCTTGTCGAGTTTCACGATCCAGGCCAGATCCGCTTCCAGCGGCGTGATGGAGGCGTGAATTTCGTGGCCGTAGAGCGCCATCTTGGCTTCCAGGCGCAGCGTGTTGCGCGCGCCCAGCCCGCAAGGCTTGATGCCGAATTCCTGGCCCGCGTCCAGAATTTCGTTCCAGATGCGCTGGGCTTCCTCCGGCGCGATGTAGATTTCAAAGCCGTCCTCGCCGGTGTAGCCGGTGCGCGCGATGCGCGCCGGGATGCCGGACACCGCGCCGTCGATGAACTGGTAATAAGCGATCGCCGGCAAGATCCGTCTGCGGTCAGCTTCTGCAGCGTCGCGAGCGCCTGCGGCCCTTGGATGGCGAGCTGCGCGTACCGATCGCTGGCGAATTCCACCTTCGCTCCGACTCCGGTTGTGCGCGGCGCATGTGCTCGAAATCCTTGTCCTGATTGGAAGCGTTGACGCACAGGAAATAGTGGTCGTCGGCTACTTTGTGCACCAGGATGTCGTCCACGAATCCGCCGTGCTCATAGAGCAGCCCGGAATAATGCGCCTGGCCGATCTTCAGCTTGGAGACGGCGTTGGTGGTGAGCGAGTCGGTGAGCGCTCACCGCCTCGCGTCCCCGGATTTCGATCTCGCCCATGTGGCTGACATCGAACAAGCCGACGCGCTGGCGCACGGCGTGGTGCTCTTCAAGGATGCCGGAATACTGCACCGGCATGTCCCAGCCGCCGAAATCGACCATCCGGGCACCGAGCTGGCGGTGTGCGGAGTGGAGTGCGGTAGCTTTGAGCGCGGCGGCGGATTGAGTCATCGAAAGGGCTCTTGAGAGCGGTCTTTTATTTTAGCAGCCGTTATTGCTGAAAGCTCTTGACCGCCGACTCTTCGTCGCTGAATACCTCGACCACCCGATGAACCCGAGTAAGTTGGACCAGGTCCTGGACCCGCTTGGTCAGGTTCATCACCTTCAGCACGCCGCCCTGGTTGGTGGCGCTGGTGCAGACCGCCACCAGTTCGCCCAGGCCGCTGCTATCGATGTAGTAGACCTCGGCCATGTTGAGCAGAATTTTCTTCTTGCCCGCCGCTAGGGTGTCGCGGATGATGGAGCGCAGCTTCTGGGTTCCGTCACCGAGCGTGAGCGGGCCTTGGAGATGCAGCACGGTGATATCTCCTACTTCCCAGTCGAAGTATTCCAGCGCCATGTTGCGACGTTACCAGAAAAAGAGCCGGACGTACAGCCGGACGGAATCTCACCCATAGGCTGGGTGCGTTAAACCAGGCAGACGGAGGATTCAGCACACAATCCGCGCCCTATCTTGTTGAAGCACCTCGCCCGCGTGGTGACCCCGGTTTCGGCACTCCCATTGCAGGCTCAATAGCGGTTCGTTTCCGTCCGCAAGGTACTAAGGCTGCGGGATCGAAACGGGTAGAAGAGTCTACGCACGGTTCGATTCCGCATTTCGCTTACGAACGAATTCGAACCGCTAGCAAGGAGGCTTTATATGCCTGAAATCAAAGTTACTAAAGAGAACGGTGGCGCGCTGACCCTCCGTCCTGAAGTGTATTTTCCTACGTTCCCGTTCCGGAACCTGCTTGGCGCCAGTCCATTTGGATTGATGCAGCGGTTCTCCGACGAGATTGATCGGACATTTGCGGGCTTCGCGCCCAACACGGAGTATGATCTGTGGGCGCCGCTGCTCGAAGTCAAACACAAACATGGCAACTTTTACGTGACGGCCGAGCTGCCGGGGATTGCCAAGGAAGACGTGAAAGTGGAAGTGGTCGAAGAATCGCTGGTTATCGCCGGCGAGAAAAAGAATGTAAAGGAGGAAAAAGGAGAGGGCTTCTATCGCACCGAACGCTGCTACGGCAAGTTCTATCGGTCCATTCCTCTGCCCAAAGGCGCGAAAGCAGACATGATCAAGGCTGAGCTTACCAACGGGATCTTGAAAGTTGTGATCCCGGTTCCGGAGGTGAAGCCGGCGCTTCGCGAAGTGCCGATCACTGTGTCATAGCATCTCGGGAGCAAAGGCTCCTGAGCGGATTCGAGGGGTGATAGGGGCCCCTCGCAGCGCACGGGATTTGGGCGGCGGCTGCCTCCCTGGGTTCCTAAGTCAGCCCAGTCCCGTGCGCTATTGTTGTACTGCGGTGTAGAGCTGCTGCGCGCCAGGCACCCCGCCAAGAGTGAACGTCAGCGGTACCAGGTTGTTATCCGGCACGGCCGGAACCACCACATCGAACTGATCCAAGCCCACGAAACTCGGCGCTAGGCCGTCGTACTTCAGTTGCGCCTGCGTTTGCCCGAACATCATTTGGAAGGACGACGCCAGGCTGTTTGGCTTGCTGACGACTACACCCGCCCGAAAGCTGGGCATCACCGATCCAAATCCAATGCCGTACATCGTTACAAGCTCACCCGGCTTGGCCGGCCGTGAATTGACACCCACGATCGCGCCGACTGGCAGAACATAGCTGCCATCCTGCAAAATCGCGACCACGTATTGCTTGCCCCCGATGTTGAACGGCGCTGACGCCAGTAAACCCGGCTCGGTGGCGTTCACCATCAAGCTAACCGGTGCGCTAGTGGAGGCACCGTTCGAAACGGTAAGCTGCAGCATTCCTCCCGTCGCTATGTTCGATGGCAATTGAGCGTTCACCTGGCCAGGACTCGAAGAAATGTAGTCGATAAATGCTTTTTGCCCTCCAATGATCACTTCCACTCCATCCAGCGATGTGGGCGCGTCTTCGTTGTTAGGTCCGGTGAAATCCGACCCGCCCCATTCGCGCGTATCGGACGCCAGATTCGTCCCATAGATCTCCACCCATGACCCCGGCGCAACGCTGGTAAACCCGCCAAATGCGGCCGCGCTCACCACGGCGCTAATTGATGGGGTGGGCGGCGGCGGGCCCCCAGTTGATCCTGAGCAAGGGCCGATGCTGGTAATCGGATAACTAGTTGAGTTCACAGCGCCGTTTACCACGGTGCTTACAACGATATTGTTCTCGATCGCCAGATTCCAGGATGAGATCGTCGGAAAGGCCCCAGGCGACGGGAGCAGGCCGCCCGGAATCACATCGCCGGTGCCGCCAAGCACCACCATCCAGGAATTCTGGTTCGTCAGCGCGGTGGCGCCCGGGACGGTCATGGTGAAGGCGGTCACTGCGCCGCTGCCGGGCTGGTAATTAAACACCGCGGCACCGTACAGGCAAGTTTGACAGTCAGGCGAATTCGTGGTGCTTATTGACGTTTGCGTCGTGCCCCCGACGGTGAGGCTGTTGTTGCCCTGATAATAATCGTTTGTGATATATCCGGTACCGTTCGATGGCGTGGTGGTCTTGGTGATGAATGAGGAGATTGTGATCTGGAGAGTCGCTCCGGAACCCGAGAACTGATAACACCCCTGCGCGCCTGCGGTGGACGCCAGGCCGATCATCAGGACGATAACGGAGAATGCTCGCTGGTTTTGCATTGTTAACCCTGACCATAAATGGAGCGCGGGGGCAAAAACTTGCAGGAAAGTTCCAGAGGGTAATGGCTCAAAACCACGTCCGGTCACGATACTGGCGATAAGCCTCGCCGAACCTCGCTTCGAGGACCGTCGCTTCACGGTGCGCGCGGATGATCTGGAGCGGGATAACGATGACCAGAAGCAGCCACAGAGCCGGATAACGAACCATCAGAAGGACGCCGGCGAGGACAATCAGCCCGAAGACGTAGATCGGATTGCGAATCCTTGAATAGAGGCCGCCGGTGACGAGCTCCTTCGCCTTAGCCTTCACGGAAAAGGACCGGCCCAGCGTGTAGCGCGCCCAAATAAGGCACCCAAGGCCGGTGAGACCCAGGGCCAGCCCTATCCAGCGAGTCAAGTCGCGTGGACCCGGCCCGCTTCTGAAGATCAGACCAAGAGCGGCGAGACCCATCAGCAATGGGAGCCAGACCCGAAGTATACTTCCCCGGTCCATCCGGATGTTGAGATTTCGCCCCTTGGGTGGAGTGGCGCGCCCGGAGGGACTCGAACCCCCGGCCTATTGGTTCGAAGCCAATCGCTCTATCCAGCTGAGCTACGGGCGCGGTTAACCTACGCTTCGATAGTAGCATCGCCCGCGTTATTCAAAGAAAAACGTTCAATGTCATTAATGTTTTTTCCACAGGTCACCAATTTGTAACACATCCGGCTGTACAAAGGGGCATGCGGTGCGACTTGCACGTTCATACGCGGCACTCGGGTATGTGCAACATCCCCTGGCTCAACCGGATCTGCCGCGAGAGCTACAACGATCCGCGGGCCGTCTACGACACCCTCAAGCGGCGCGGCATGGACCTGGTGACCGTCACCGATCACGATTCGATCGACGCCGCAGAAGAGCTGCGCCGTTATCCCGACTTCTTCCTGAGCGAAGAGGTTACCTCAATCACCCCGAGCGGTACCGAAATCCACGTAGGCGCGTATGGCATCGAAGAGCGCGATCACCTGGAACTGCAGCGCCGCCGGAAGGATGTGCCAGCCCTGGCGGCTTACCTGCGCGAGCAGAACATTTTCTTCAGCATCAACCATGTATTTTCCAGTCTCACCGGGCGTCGCACCGATCAGGATTTTCAACTCTTCGAGCGGGAATTTCCAGCCATCGAAACCAGGAACGGGCAGATACCCCGTGCCAACAACCGTTCCGCCGCGCGGCTGGCAGAGGATTGGCGGAAAGCAGTGGTGGCTGGCAGCGATGCCCATACCCTATCGTCCCTCGGCCTGACTTGTACGGAAGTTGCGGGCGCTCGGAATATTCCCGAGTTTCTGCAGGCGCTTGGACGCGGACGCGCCCAGGCGCGTGGCCTATCGGGCGATTACGCCAAGCTCACGCGCGCAGTGATCGAGATCGGGCTGCGCCTGGTCGGCGAGCATCACTGGACTGTCGCGCTCGCGCCACTGATCGCGGCCGTTCCTCTGATAACCCTCGGCAACTACGCGTGCGAGGTGGCTTTCAATCAGCGCTGGTCGCGCCGGACCCTTGGTCTAACGGGAGAACCGGCCGGCCCCGAGCTGGAAGCTAGTCCGACTTCGACTTTTCCGTCGTAGCGGGTTTCGACTCGGCCGGTTTCGCGTCACTTTTTGTGTCGCTTTTTCCGTCGGTCTTGGAATCGCTCTTGGCTTCCGCAGCGGGTGTGGAAGCGCCGCCAGTCGAATCGCTCTTGGCCGGCGTGCTGCTGCTCTTGGCGTAATCGGTGGCGTACCAGCCGGAGCCTTTAAGCTGGAAAGCGGATCGAGAAATCAGGCGCTCCAGGTTCCCACCGCAATTATCGTGAACTTTGAGCGGCTCGTCGGAAAATTTCTGCCTGACCTCTATGACGTCGCCGCACTTATCGCACTTGTACTCGTACAGCGGCATCCAACTGTCCTAGCGTTGCTGCTGCGGCTGCGGAATATGGAGCGGCGTCTGCGGTTGCGCGGGGTTGGATCTCTCGGCTGCCGGAGCGGCGGTTCCGGAGGAGGCGACATCGCTCTTGCCTTTAGTCACCACCTCGATAGCTTTCTTGAGCAGAATGTCTTCGGTGGGCTGCTGCGGCTCCGTGGCGATGGGATTGCCGTCGTCATCCACCAATGGAGGTTCTACTTCCGCAACAGGCACCGACGGCGTGACGCCCGTATCCTGGATGGCTTTGCCGTCCGGCGAATAATATTTCGCAACCGATAGAATCACGGCCGAGCCGTCGTCCATGGTGATCACCTTGCGGATGGCGGCGTCTCCATAGGTCCGTTCTCCCACCACTTCGGCGCGCTTGCCGAGCAACGCGGCGGCTGCGATTTCCGCGCCGTCGGCGGTTCCCCGATCCACGATCACCACCAAAGGAAGATGGCTGATATCGGCGGATGCGTCCGCGTTAGTATCCTGCCGCTGCACCTTTTGTCCTTGCGAATAGGTGATCAGCCCTTTGTCCAGGAAAAGATTGGCCAGCTTCGAACCGTCCCCCGGATCCCCAGTGGCGCAGTGGCGCAGGTCCAGCACCAGCCGCTTGGCGCCCTGCTTCTGCAAATCTTCCACCTTGGCGGCGACGTCCTTGACGTTATGCCCTTCCAAACTTTCGGCTTGGATCAGCCCAATCTGCTCGGGAAGCATTTTAGCCGTCACCGCGGGATATTCCACCACCGCGCGCGTAAGCGTCAGCTTCTGCGGCTCCGGCTTGCGGAATCGCAGCACACCCACTTCGACCGTGCTTCCGGGATCTCCCTGGAGCAGAAGTTCTGCGAACGCGAGCGGCATGTCGCGCGTCGCAACGCCGTTGATCGTCTCCAGCACATCCGTGGTAGTTAAGCCGGCTTTAGCGGCCGGCGATCCGGGAATCGCATCCACAATCCCCACGTACCCGAACTTCTTCGACAGAACCAGACCCACGTCCGCTTTATGCTGATCCTTGCTCTTGAGCCACTGTTTGTACTGATCCGCGTTGAGATAGCTGGCGTAGGGATCGATGGATTCGAGCAGACCATTTACCGCGCCCAGGGTCACGCTCTTCATGTCGGGATCCTCGACGTAATCACTCTTGATTCGCGAGAGCACCTCGGTGTAAACAGCTAAGTGCTTGTAAGTATCTTCTGGAGAAGCGCTCTTGCCGCGCATGGCCCCAAACAGGAGCACAAACACCAGGCAAGTAGAAGTGGAAGCGACAAAAATCTTAATACGGCTATTCATCATATGGAGCCCGAGTACTCTCTAGATTTAGTATACCGTGTAGGATGGAATCGTGCGGTGCGCATGGGCTTTGTGTCTGTTGTTTCTCCAAAGCCCCGGTCTCCAGGCCGAAGACTTGCAAGCTATTCAGAGCTTGTTCAAAAAGGAGAACGGCGCGCTCGATTCGTTCCGAGTCCTCGCCAAAAAGCCGATCGACAACGCCGATTCCATAATGGTGATCGAGGCTGCGCCCAGCGAACTGAGGGCCGGCGCCGAGAGTTCACCGTTGGGCGGGCAGATCCAGGTCGGGGTGTTCGTGGTCCACGGGGACACCAACCAGGTGCGGCTGGTGCTCGACCAGTTCTCCTTGGCCGGCCTGGAAGGAATCCCAACCTTGGAATGGCCAACCGCTCACACAGCCTATGTGCACTTCTTCTCGGATTACGGACTGTATCACGGCAGTATCAAATACTTTTACGATCTTGCCAACGGAAAGCCGCCGGTAAAGATCCGCTATGGAATCCTGGCGCTGGGCGCCGCGACGGTAGAGGCGGGCAAGCTGCGCTACACCGCTTCTTTCGGGCAAGCCGGCCAGCCGATGCCGGGCTGGAAGGAGCGCTACACCATCCTTACCATCACTCCGCGCGGCGATGCCTTGCCGGAATTCAGCTTTCGCGATTTGCCGCCCGCGGAAAGCTTTCTGGGAGAGCCGGCTCCGTTCAAGCTTTCAACCGGCGAGACCGTGCTGGTTGCGAACACCACTCCACCGGGACAGCCGCATCAGCCATCCTGCATCTATGTGACCAGCAAGTCCGGCATCAAACATTACTATCCGGCGCCGATTCCGACGCTGGCGTTTTACCGCAGCGCGCTGCCCGCCAAGCCGGGTGAAAGCGGGCCGGGCGAAATTGAGAACGACATCGGACCTTTTTTCGTGGACGGCTCAAGGATCTGGTTTGTCGATAGCTTCTACGATGGCGAAGGAGTGTCCGGCGTCGGCGCCATCGGCACGTTCGACGCGACGACAGGCGAATACAAGATGCGCTATCTGCCGGAGATCGCGCCCTGGTCCGGATCCGCGCTGCTGCTCGATGGCCAGGACCTCTGGGTCGGTTTGATGCGACGCCCTGAGGGCGCTGAGATTGGCGCGGGCCTGCTGCGCTACAACACCAAAACCGGCGCGGTGAAGAAGTACGCGATTCCGGACGTGATCAATACCATCGATCGGCTCGGAGACACGCTTTACTGCGGCACTTCGCATGGACTTTATATGCTTCGCGGCGACGCAATTACGCAGCTGCGCTTCGAGCCCGACGCGGATGGCAAGCTGGTTATGGTGGCCCGTCAGACGCCTTAGCCGGCCTGTGCTTCGAGTATCCGAAGATAGCTTTCATATCGCGCCGCGGCGATCTCGCCGGTTTCCACCGCTCGTTTGACCCCGCAATCCGGCTCGTGGCTATGCGAGCAATCCGAGAAGGGGCAGCGACAGCTTTCGAATTCCCGATAATAGCGCCGGATGTCGGCGGCGCTGACGTTCCATAACCCCAGTTCGCGGATTCCAGGCGTATCGATCAGCATCCCGCCGCCCGGCAGTTGGTACAGGGCCGACGACGTGGTGGTATGCCTCCCTTTTTGATTCACCGAGCTCACCTCGCCGGCCGCGAGATCGAGCGCCGGATCGAGCGCGTTCAGCAACGATGATTTGCCCACGCCGCTGTGTCCGGTGAACACGCACATTTTTCCCGCCAGCGCTTCGAGCAGCTCGGCGATGCCGTCGCCGCTTGCGGCCGAGCAGCGGACCACCGTCAGCCCCAGCTCCTGGTAAGGCCGCAGGACATCGAGCTCAGAGGCATCCTCCAGCAAATCGATTTTATTCACGCACAAGAGCGGCTCCGCGCCCGACTTTCCTGTAGCGATCAAATAGCGATCGATCAATCCCGGCCGTAGCGGCGGGTTCTTGACCGACACCACGTTCACCACCAGATCGACGTTGGCCGCGATCACCAGTTCCCGGTGCGGATTCCCGGGATCGCTTCGGGAAAGGACGGTGCGGCGCGGGAGAACCTCCTCGATGCGATGGCGGTCATTTGAGAACATTACGCGATCGCCGACTGCGGCATCGCCCCCCGAGCGACAGCGCTCCCGCAAAGTGCCGCTCAAGACGTCGCAAAAGCCGGGACCAGTCTCCACCACCAGCCCAGCTGCCCAGTCCCCGGAACGCTTCTTCTTGTTGGTTTTGCCGTCTAACTTCCCGGCGTACTTTCGAGCCAGACGCAACTCGCGCCGAGCCCGCGCTTCAAAATGTTTACGTAGTTTTCTGTCCTCGCGAGACATTTACAATTCTCCTCTAGCTTGGCTTTTACACACTTTTCCTTACACAGGCGAAATCGCCGGGTAAGGCGCTGGATGAGTTGCTACGTCCGGGACGTCGCAGCTCCGAGCTAGAGGAGGACAGTCATAGGCAGACCTGAGATCATCGTACCTGGGAGACCGTTGCAATGCAATGTATGGAGGAAGCCGGGATTCGATTCGTGGAGGGACCAACCGGCCGGCCGTTGATGCGCAGAGTCCAGGACGCCGCGCTGGTGCTGGAAGCCTGCTTCTCCGCCGGGACGGACTCGGCCATTCTCTATCCCGAAAACCTGACCGAGGCATTCTTCGACCTGAGTTCGGGCGAAGCCGGGGAGATTCTGCAGAAATTCCGTAATTACCGAATCCGGGTTGTGCTGGTCTGCGCGCCTGGCAGGGTTCGTTTCAGCACCCGGTTCATGGAAATGGCGGGGGAAGAAACTCGGGGAAGGCACTTCGGAGTGGTTGAATCGAGAGCCGCGGCTCAGGAATGGCTTAGTCGGTAGCGGGCGCCTTCTTCTTTTGTTCTTTTTCGTATTCCTTGAGCACGCGGCTGACGTAATCGATGGTCTCCCGGTACGGCGGGATGCCGTTGTATTTGTCGACGGCGGCCGGACCCGCGTTGTACGCGGCCACGGCTTTCGACACCTGGTGCGGATCGTTCTGGTATTTCAGCAGCAGCTCGCGCAGGTATTCAGCTCCGGCCTGAGCGTTTTGATCCGGATTATAGGGGTTGACCTTCAGTTCGGCGGCAGTTGAGGGCATGAGCTGCATTAGCCCCACGGCGCCTTTTGAGGACAGTGCATCCACGCGGTAACCGGATTCGGCTCGAGCGATGCTGTGGACGATTTCCGGAGGCAGGCCGGCCTGGATTGCGGCGCGCGTGATCAGCTCTTGAGGCGTCATCACCGGAGGAGCTGGAGACAGCACGGGCGCTTCGGGCGCCGGCGGAGTGTAATCTTCGCTCTCGAAACGGGCGATGGCGGACGCCTGTAGTTCGATCGCGCCTTGATTGGTCAGCAGCCGGACCACCTGGCCGTCGGTCACGTGGCTATCGGCATGAATTCGAAGCCCGTTATCCAAAACCGCGTATTCGCCCGCCGAAGCGGTTAGCGCAGTGACCAAAATGGACAGTACTATCCTCACTGTTATCAATGATGACGCATTTCCCGGCGAAAACGTGGGCGTCAATCTGAAACCGCCAGTTCGCCCGGCAGGATGGGGCGCGTTCGAGGCAGAATGCCTCGCCGGGAGAGGATGCCGACGATCGCAAAAATGGCCGTGAAAATCGCGAGCTTAAGGGCGTCCGACGCCTGGCTGCGGGGTAGCGTTTTCCACAGGATGCCCAGCACCGGCTGCGCGACACAGGATCCCCAGACCGCGCCATAAAAATAGCGCCGCTCCTGGCCTTCCCCTTTGGTGGACGCTTTCACGCGCGGCAGCACGCCTGTGGCGGCTAGAATCCAGATCGTAATCGCGATGGGGAAATAGCCGTATTGGTAGATCTGCTTTAGCCGCCACGCGCCCGTCGCGGCGGCCACAGACAGGCCGGCGAAGTTCAAGATAGCAAACGCTATGACGATGCTCCAAGCGAATGTGTAGCAGATGCGCCGGTACAGCGGATTGGGTTTATCTTCGATGAAGCGGATGATGTAAGGCCGGGGCTCGACGCCGGGCAGGCGGCCTCGCAACCCCGCGATTCCGGTGGCCACGATCACCACACCCAGCCACAGCAGCCTGGAGCGGTTGAAACCCTGCTCGAAAAGGGCAAAAGTGGACGGCCCCGGGGCGATGAAGAACACGAAAATCCAGAGCGGCCAATGCGCCAGCCGGTACATCGGCCGGTTGCGATCGCGCAGTTTGCGATCGCTGGCAAGCTCAATTCTGGTTGCCGGCTTCACATCGCGGTCAAGGTCACTGTCCGGGTGTAGACGGCTTCGGGGGCGCCGCGGCGGCAGGAGGCTTGGGAGCGGCTGCAGGCGGTGCGGCTCCAGTCTTGGCCGGCGCGCCCATCGCCGCGCTGCTTTGGTCGTAGAGCTCGATGATTTCCTTGGTGATGTCGATGCTGGGAGAAGCGTACAGGATGGGGCTCTGCGGCGAACTGACGTCCACCACCATGGTGAAGCCATGATCGCGGGCGTATTTCTCGATCACCGCCATAATCTTCGCGCCCAGCTGCTGCAGTATCTTTTGCTGATCCTGGTCGAGTTCGGCTTGGGCGTCCTCGATATCCCTCTGCAGGGATTTCTTCTTGGTCTCTATGTTCTTGTAGAGATCGGCCTTGGTGGCTTCGCTCAGCGTGTTCTGGCCCTTGTTGAGCTGATCCTGGAGGGAGGTGATGTTGTTCTGCTTTTCCTCGATCGCTTTTTTCTTCGGTGCGGTCTTGGCATCCAGATCGGCTGCGGCCTTCTGGCCGTCCTTGGTGCTGATGATGGCCTGCTGAATGGCGATAACCCCAACCTTACCCGGCTGGGTTTGAGCCTGAGCTCCTAAAGTCGCGGCCAGAATCAATGCCGGCCCCGCAAAAAACTTGGTATTCACTGTAAAACTCCTAGCCCTTGAATTCACTATATTGTACCCTAGCGTCTCCCTTAGAAAGTCCGGCCGATGGAGAAGCGAAAGAGGTCGCGCCGCTCAATCAGGGGAATCGGCGAGCCGACCGAGCCAATGGCATTCAGGAAGGTGGCGTTGTTCGGAAAGTAAGAGCGGTCGACGGCGATGGGCGGCTGGATGTTGCCGCGGAAGGCGCTCGGATTGTACGCATACCATACCCGGAACGGAGCGTTTACTACCGGCATCAATACCTGCAGCTCCAGTCCAGTGGATACGCGGATTTTCTGGGTGCCGGGCGCGATGTAGGCCCGGCCGCTGAAGCCGGCTTGAGGGAACTCGGAATTCAGGTTCGCGAGATCGCCCGGGTTGACGCGTAGCTGGCTGGGGAGAGAAAGCTTGTCCACGCCGGCGTCGGCGAAAATGGCTAGCTTCACCGGTCCGAAGATTGGTATCCGGTATTCGATGTTTCCCACTGCGTTGGTGTCTCCTCCCGGAAACACGAACTGATAGGAGGGAATGTTTTCCGTCACCGGAACCAGCTGTTTTACGCCGTTGACGTACTGCTGCTGCAGGCGCTGCGTACCATCGTTGTTGAGAACGTTGACGGTGGTGGATGTTGGAATGAACGCGATCGGACTGATACTCCAGATGTCAAAGCCCCGGATATCGTTCTCTCCTCCGGTGTAATAACGCGAAAACGGAGGAGCCGTTTTGCCGCCATATCCTGCAATAAAGCGCCCGAGAACGCGCATGCCGATCACATGCCCCTTCTTGAAACCCGGCCGGAAGTACTTTGCCTCGATAGTCGGCTCGACGGTGTTCACGTTGCCCCCCAGCACGCTTCCGGCGAAGGATGTCGAAATGAACAGCGACTTTCCTCCGCTAGGGTCGATGGGATGGTTGATGCTGTTGTACGTGTACGACGGGATGAGCTTGCTGGTGCGGATCCCGCTGAGTTGGTTAGGACCGGCGACCGTCGCCTGGAAGTCAATGTAGTCAAAGTAGGTTGTGGCCGCGGGCGTCAGCGTCTTGATATTTGAAATATCGAAGCCGTAGGTCAAGCCTACGCGCGCAAAGCTGCGCTTCAGCGGGTAGGAGACAAAGAAGGTGGCGCCATAACCGTTGGACACATAATTGAGCAGGTTGCTCGAACCTATGGAATTGTAATAGGAAATGAGGTTCTGTCCCGACAGAATGGACGCCTCCCGGGCTTGATTGTAATTGAAGCGATTGACGTACACCGTAAAGCCGGCCTGCAGGTGCATGTCAAACAGGTAGGGCTCGGTAAACCCGAATCGCGCTTCCCGCAGCATGGTGCCCAATTGGGTGCTGAGGCTGAGGGTCTCGCCCAAACCGAAGAGGTTGTTGGTGGAGTAAGACGCGCCGATGAAGGTGCCAGCGATGCCGGAGACGCCGCCGTTCAATTGAATGGAGTTCTTGCCGCGCTCTTTCACCTTCAGGGTGATATCAACGGTATTGGTCCGTGTGTCGGTCTTGATATCGGCGGCGTCTTCGGCCTTGAGCGGCTCGAAGTAACCCAGCTGATTCAGCTTCAGGATGCTCAATTCCCACAAGCGGTTGTTAAAAATCTGGCCTTCGTCAATCAGCAGCTCGCGGCGAATCACCCGATCGCGAGTGGTGGTGTTGCCGGAAAAATCGATGCGTCGGACGAAAAACTGGCTGCCTTCGTCGACTGAGAGGGACAGGTCGATCTGGTCGGTGTTCGGAATCGGCTCAAAAGAGGGCTCCACTACGAAATTGATGTAGCCGAAATCCCCATACAACTTGCGCATATTCTCGATGCCTTTGCGCAGCTTCGCGGTGGAAAACACATCGCCTTTGGACATTCCGAACAAAGGCGTCATCAAAGCTTCCGGCGTGCGGAAAAACTTGACGCCGCTGAATGTAATGTTATTCAAGTGATACTTGCGGCCTTCTTCGATGAAGATGGTGATATCGGCGCGCGTCCCCGGCCGGTTCTCGTGAATCAACGGAATATGCCAGCCTTCGCCGCCGAACTGGCGCATCGTGACGGTGGAATCGTTCACCTTGGCCGTGAAATAGCCGTGTTCCTGATAGAAAACCTGTACCCTCTGCTTGTCCTCTTCGAGCTTGGTGGAATCATAGGTCTTGGCGAAAAGGTTTTCGAAGAAAATGGAGTACGGAATCCCGATGGGGTGCTCGTTCTTCATGGCGCGAACGATCTCTTGGTTGCTGAAGACGGTGTTGCCCTTGGCAATGATTTCACCCACCTTGACCTTGGGGCCCTCGTCGATCTTGAACGTGACCTCCAGCGAGGACGGTGGGACGCGGCGCACCAGCGCATCCACCTTGGCATATTGATGGCCGCGCTCCGCTTCCATATCCAGCAGGACATTCTTGGCGCGTTGAATCTTGTTGGGATCGTACTGCGATTCGACCACCAGGCCCACTTTTCTTTCCTTGAATCGATCCAGGATGTCGGACTCGCTCATCGACTTGTTGCCTGTATAGTTGATGGACCGGACCACGGGCCGCTCCACCACCACAAATCGGATGATCCACCCGGTCTTGCCTGGCTCGCGCTCGATGTGGATATCATCGAAACGGCCGCTGTTCCATAGCGCCATGAAGTCGCGATGCAGGGTGTCCTCGTCGTACCGGTCGCCTTTTTTGGTATAGATAAGCGCTTGCAGGGTGTCCTGCCGGACGCGCCTGGCGCCCCGGAATTCGATGCTTTCGACGACGTTCTCGGGTGGCTGGCCGGGTTGGGTGGTGACCACGTTGGAGGGTGGAGGTGGCGCGGGCTTCGGAGGTTCGACGGGAGCCGTGGGCACGGTCTCGAACGGATTGGGCGGCCTGGGCGCCGGCGGTTGACCGGGCTGCTGCTGTTGCGCTGGCTGCTGCTGCGTCTGAGCAGGCGTGGGCGCCTGTCCCGCCAGGGAAGCAACAATGGAAAAAAAGCCCAAGTACAGCAGCAGAGATCGCAGGCGGCCAGGCCTGTGAAACATCATCTCAAGAAGGGTTCCTTTCCACTCTGCGCCAACGATTCGAGACGTCCCCTGGATCAGCTCGGTTTCACGCCACACCTTTGGACGAAGCTCTATTCTAGCTGAAACCAGGCTGGATTCGGAATGGGCGTCATCAGCACAGTGGGCCGGGGCCGCACAGTGGACGCGCCGAACAAATCCATATCCTTCTACTCAGGCAGATCGGCCCGGGAGAGCGCCGTCTTGTCCCGAATCATAGGAGCGATAGTAACTATACTTACCATATAATTCGCCCCGGTGTGCGCCGTTGACGATGACACCCAGGACGTTGTTGTCACAAAGCGATTGGACGGCGCGCGTAACGGAGCCCACCGTCGTGGCGCCGATCCGGGCCACCAGAATCGTGCCGTGACAAAACGTGGACAGCAGGTTGGCATCGGCCGCCACCAACAACGGCGGGCTATCCAGGATGATCCAATTGAACACATCGGGCAGCCGGTCCAGCATCCGTTTTACTTCCTTCAGGTTCAGCAGATCGAGCGGATTGGTTACGGGCTGGCCCGCCGGCATAACGTAAAGATTGCTATCGCCGATTCTTCGCATCGCTTCGTGCAGCGGAACCTTTCTCAGCAAGTAGTCTGAAATACCTGGAGCGCGATCGATCCCGAGCAGGCTGTGCAGCGCCGGCCGGCGAAAATCGAAGTCGCAAAGCAGCGTGAGGTTGCCGTCCAGCTGCGCCTCGGCCAGCGCGAGATTAGCGGCCACAAAGGACTTGCCTTCGGCGGGGGCGGGGCTGGTGACGATGACAGTGTGGATGGAGTGCAGGCTCTGCATGTGATTCAAGCTAGTCCGGATGGTTCGAAATTCCTCACTGGGAGGCTGGTTGGGGTTGCGCGCATCGATCATCAGCCCATCCGGCGATGGATCGTATGGCAAGCGTGGGACCAGCGTCAGAAAGTCCCCCATGCATGGCCGAGCCGGGACGCCGGGCGGATCACTTCGAAATGCGGGAGAGTCATAGGCCTGACCCGCGCGCCGCAAAGCCTCATGAACTCGACTCACTAAGTCCGCCTTTCCTTATGACTTGGTGGCGAAGTAATACACCACCGAACCGGACATGATCAGCATGCCCAGCGAACAGACAGCCGACCAGGCCCACCAGGATAGCCGCCTGCGGCGTCGCGCCGCGGCCTGGTTTTCGAGCAGCGAAATGCTGCCTAGGATCGACAGTTCCGTGCAGGCTCGAATATCTCTGAAATTCTTGAGCGTGGCGTCCCTAAATTCGCGCGCGCCGGCCAGGCAGAGGCCGGCGATCAGGCCGATTGCCGCCCCGACGGCTATGATCACTGCCCGCTTGGGTTCAATGGCCGTCTGGGGCAGCGACGGCGGGTCCAGCTGTTCCAGGCGCTCGCCTTGCTGCCGGTTCTCGAGCGCGGTGGACATGGCGGAGCTGTTCAAACGCCGGTCCAGATCCTCGTAATCCCGCTTGGCGAGATCGCGATCGCGGATCAGCTCGTCGTAATCTTTGATTCCGGTTGGAACCCCCTCAATGCGCGCCTGATAGCCCCGAATGGAGGCATCCAGGCGCACAGCCTGCTCGCGATAGTCGTTCAGCTCCAGGTCCTTGGCCTGGAGCAACCCCTTGGTCCGCTCGATCAACGCTTCGAGCTCCCGTTGTTCGCGGACAAACTGCGGGCTCGCCGGCGTTGCCGCGGACGGACGGGACGGTTTCGTGTCGTCCTGTTTCTGGATGGTTTCACGCTGCTTTTTTGCGGCGGCCAACTGCGCGGCCAGACGCTGCACGTCCGGATGATCTTCCCGGTACCGCTGCCGCGCTGCGGCCAGCTCGTCCTCATACTGCAAAATCTCGCGGTCTTTCGCGGCCAGGCTTTCATTTTTTTGCAGAATAGCCGGTTCCTGAACGTGGGAATCCTGCATGGACAGAAGCTGCTCGCGATAGATCCGAAGCTGGTTGTCGCCGAGCAATTTTTCCTGATTGACCCGATTCAGGGACATGTTCAGGTTCAGCTTCTGGCTTTCGAGCGCCGTCAACTCCTGATAATTGTTCTGCTGCTCCTCCGGCAGACGGCCGATATTGCGCGCGCGGAAGACGCTCAATCTTTGTTCGAGATCGTCCAGTTTCTTCTTGGACGCGTCCCACTGATCGCGCAGAAATTGCGTGGTGGAAACGGTCTCCTGGGAGACTTCGCGAACGTTTTCCTCCAGGAAGCGCGCCACCAGATCGCTGGTAACTCTCTGGGCGACGAATCGGTCACTATACGCGAACCGGATCTCGAAGGCCGGATACTGTTGCTTCTGGCTCTGCGTTTGATTGAAACTCAATTGAATCGGAATCACCTTGATGTCACGCTGCTTCATGTTGTCGATCACCTCGTCCAGCGGGAGCCGCGCGACATCCCTCTTGTATAGCCCGTGCGTGTTGATGATATTGGTCAACGTCGCGCGGTTCAGGATGAGCTGGACCAACGAATTCACGCGGCCCTGGAGATCGATATTCACGTTGGCGGGCACGAAGTTTTCAGGCACCTGCGGGGGCACCACGCGGATGGTGGCATTGGACACGTACGTATCCGGCCAAAGGAACGCCGTCACCACCGACACCACCAAAGCGGCGAACGCAGGGCCGAGTATCCAACCTCGGTGCCGCCGAAGAATGTCGAGATAGTCGTCGAAATCGAGCGCGCGTCGCATGCTTTTCACCTAGCGGACTATGATGTGATCTCCGTTTTCGAGTAGTATGTTCTGCTCTAGGCGTTTGCCGTTCGTGACTTCTTTGTAGTTGAAGTAGTAGATCTTGCCGCCTCGTAGTATCCGGATCTTTTTCTCATTGGCAAATTCCTTGAAACCGCCGCCCCGGCTCAAGGCTTCCAGAACCGTTGTGGGCGTGACCAACGGGAAAGATCCGGGACGGTTCAGCTCTCCGTCCAAATAGAATTTCTTACTGCGGACTTCCGTCACGAACACCGTTACTTCCGCGTTGTTGATGTACTTGGCCAGCAGTTCGGCCAGGCGCTTGGTTAGCTGGCCGGGCGTTTGCTCGCCGGCTTGCACTTCGCCGATGAGGGGAAGCGTGATCTTCCCGTCCGGACGAACCGCCACGGGCAGCGTAAAGTCCGGCTCGCGCCATACCTTGATGAAAAGAACGTCCTCCGGACCGATGAGGTATCGGTTGGGATCCACGGCCGCGCCCACACCTTCGATGGCCAGGTTGTCGGGAGCATGAGGACCGTCGGACTTTTGTCCGTCCGCCGTCAGGCTGCTCAATGCGAACACTGCCGCGATTGCAGCCTGCGCGGAGAAATGAACTTTCACGGATGCGCAGTAGCCACTTCAGTGTACAATGTCTCGGTCCGCCTTAGCGCGCAGTGCACTGAATTGAGTGGCCGCCATGAAATACTTTCTCGCAAAAACCGAACCTGGAACCTATTCGATCGATCAATTGGAGCAGGACAAGAAAACCGCGTGGGACGGCGTCCGTAACCCCACGGCCGTGCGCGCCATTCGGGAAATGCGCCCGGGGGACAAAGTGTTCGTTTATCATAGCGGCGCATCGCCGGCCGTGGTGGGGCTGGCGCGAGTAGCTTCCGAGCCCCGGCCCGATCCAAAAGATCCTAAATCGGCGACTGTGGACTTCGAGTTCTTAAGCCGCCTCGAGCCGCCGGTCACGCTGGCCGAGATCAAGGCATCCAAGTTGTTCGACGATTGGGCGCTGGTCCGCCAGGGCCGCCTGTCCACCATGTCCGCGCCTGAGAAATTCGTCGCCTGGATGCGAAAGAAGCTGCCGAAGGCAGGAATCTGAGCGGCGCTTAGACCAAGGCCGGCTCGCTCACTTCGCTGGCCGTGAAGTACGCGCAATCGGGATGGTGGAACACCAGCGCGCTGACGCTGGCTTCCGGGTCCATCATCATGCCTTCGGTCAGCTCGCACGCCGATGTCTTCCGGACGCAGCAGCTTCCACATCCCCTGCTGGTCGTCCAGATTCGGGCAGGCCGGATACCCGAAGCTGTAGCGCTTGCCGCGATAGCGCGACGTGAAGCGCTCCTGCATGGTCATGGTGGGCGGATCGGGGAAGCCCCAATCTTCGCGAATGCGGCGGTGCAGCCATTCCGCGCAGCCTTCGGCCGTCTCGATGGCCAGCGCCTGCAGCGCGTGCGCCTTGAAGAATTCGCCCGCTTGCTTGCACTCTTCGGATTGCTCGCGAATGCCCGCGCCGGCCGTCACCACGAACATCGCCAGGTGATCGCGCCGGCCGTCCTCGGCGTCCAGAATATAATCGCTCAGGCACAGGCCGTCGTCGCGCGGCTGGCGGCCGAAGCGGAACGTGTGCAGCGGGCTGGCCGCGCCCGGGCGCGAACAAGTGGATCGCGTTGCCGTCGCGCTCGGCTTCGAAGAACTGCCACACGGCCTTCACTTTCATGAAGCGCGCGGCTTCGTGCTTCACCTCTTCCACCTTGTGGAACAGCTTCAGCGCCTTGGCTCGCGCTCCGCCAGCAGCTTCTCGAAATTGCCCTTGAAGCCCAGATGCCGGCCGTAGAGCATGTACGGATTGATGTAGCTCCAGATCTCGGCCAGATTGCGGCACGTCGCGCACTTTGCGGTCCAGGTAGGGCGCGGCGGGAATCGGGATATCGGCGCGCACTTTGGGGCTGCGCGCTCGCCCGCTCGGAACCGGGGACGTCCTCCGGGCTGCGCAGCTCGTCGCCGACTTCCGAGAATATGTGCGACGCCAGCACTTGCTCGCGCGTGGCCGGGTCCATGAGCTCGTTCATCAGGCGCAGCCCGGTCATGGCGTCTTTGGCGTAGAACGTCGGCTCGCCATAGCTGGGCGCGATCTTGCGTGCGCGTGAAGTTTTCCGAAAGCGCCGCGCCGCCCACCAGCAGCGGCACGCTGATGCCGGCGTCCTTCAAATCGCCGCGCCGTGATCACCATCTGCTGCGCGCTCTTCACCAGCAGGCCGGAGAGGCCGATGGCATCCGGCTTGTGCTCCTGGAAGGCGCTGATCAGCGTCTTCCGGCGGCACCTTGATGCCCAGGTTGACCACCGTGTAGCCGTTGTTGCTGAGGATGATCTCGACCAGGTTCTTGCCGATGTCGTGGACGTCGCCCTTCACCGTGGCCAGCACGATCTTGCCGCGCGCCGCGGTGTCGGCCTTCTCCATGAACTGCTCCAGATGGGTGACGGCGGCCTTCATGGCTTCGGCCGATTGCAGCACTTCGGCCACGATCAGCTCGTTGTTATTGAACAGCCGGCCCACTTCGGCCATGCCGGCCATCAGCGGGCCGTTGATGATGTCGAGCGGCGCGGCGCCTTCGGCGCGCTTGCGATCGAGATCGGCGATCAGGCCGTCTTTGGTGCCTTCGATGATGTAATTGCCAGGCGCTGGTCGAGCGGCAGATCGGCGGCCTTTTTCTTCTCGCTTCTTGCCGGCTTTGCGGAAATGTTCGGCGATGGCGGCGATGTGGAACTGATTGATCGCGGCCTTCTGCTCGCGCGTTTGCTGCGCGCCAGTCTTCCGGCGCGGTCTTCAGCACCTCGGCGTGCGGATGATCGGCGGGACATCCGCCGGCGGCGTGTTGAACAGCAGGCTCTCCGCCAGCCGCCGCTCTTCTTCCGGAATCGACGCGAAGCGCTCCAGCTTTTCGGCGTTCACGATGGCGAGATCGAGCCCGGCCTTGGTGCAGTAATACAGGAAGACCGAATTCACCACTTCGCGCGCCGCGGCGGGCAGGCCGAAGGAAATATTGGAAATGCCCAGCATCGTCTTGACGAACGGGATGTTCTCCTTGATCAGCCGGATCGCTTCGATGGTCTCCACCGCGCCGCCGATGTAATTCGCGTCGCCGGTGGCGCACGGGAAAACCAGCGGATCGATGATGATATCTTCCGGCGCGATGCCGTATTTCTCGGTCAGCAGCTCGCACCGACCGCTCGCGCCACCGCCAGCTTGCGCTCGCGCGTGAAGGCCTGGGCCTGCAGCTTGTCTTCGTCGATGGAGCCCACCACCAGCGCCGCGCCGTAGGCCTTCGCGATCGGGCAGATGCGCTCGAATTTCTCTTCGCCGTCCTCCAGGTTGATGGAGTTGATGATCGATTTGCCCTGGCAGTAAGTGAGCGCCAGCTCCACGCGCCTTGGGATCGGTGGTGTCGATCATGATCGGCGCTTTGATCTTGCGGATCAGCTTCTCGTAGAACGGCGGGATGTCCTTGATCTCGTCGCGGTCGGTGCACTGCAGGCACACGTCCACGATGTGCGCGCCGTTCTTCATCTGCCGGCGCGCGATCTCGGTGGCTTCCTCCCACTTCTCCTCGGCCATCAGATTCTTGAACAGCCGCGAGCCGATCACGTTGGTGCGCTCGCCCACGATCAGCGGCCGGTTGCTCTCTTCGGCCTCCACCAGCTCGATGCCCGAGTAATAGGCGCGGTGCGACGGCGGCTTCAGCGGGCGCGGCTGCTTGCCCGCCGCCATCTGGGCGATCGCGCGGATGTGCGCCGGCGTGGTGCCGCAGCAGCCGCCCACCATATTCAGCCAGCCGTGATCGACGAAGCGTTCGAGCTGCGCCGCCAGCGATTCCGGCGTCTCGCCGAACTTGCCCTCCGCGTTCGGCAGGCCCGCATTCGGGTAGCAGGAGATGCGGAAGCGCGACATCTCGTGCAAGCGTGCGCATATGGTCCGTCATGAACTCCGGACCGGTGGCGCAGTTCAGGCCGATGGCCAGCAGGTCGTGATGCGCGATGGAGGCGTAAAGCGCGTCGATCGGCTGGCCGGCCAGCATGGTTCCATTGCGCTCGATGGTGCCCGAAGCGATGACGGGAATCGGCAGCCCCAGCTCTCGGCGCAATCTCTGCGATGGCCAGCAGGCCGGCTTTGAGGCTGCCGGTGTCGAAGGCAGGTCTCGATCAGCAGCAAATCCGCGCCGCCTTCCACCAGCGCCTTGGCTTGCATGATAGTAAGCGTCCAGCAGGCGCGAAAACGTGGTGGTGGCGGTGATATTCAGATCCTTGGTGGTCGGCCCCATGGAACCCGCCACGAAGCGCGGCCGGGCGGGCGTCGAAAACTCGTCGGCTGCCTGGCGCGCGATCTTGGCGGCGGCAAAATTCAGCTCGTAGGCGCGATCCTGGAGTTTAAATTCCGCCAGAACGATGTCCGTGCCGCCGAAGGTATCGGTTTCGACGATGTCGGCCCCGGCTTCCAGATACGCGCGATGGATGCCCTTAATGACGTCCGGCCGGCTAACCGCAAGGATCTCGGGACAATTCTCGTATCCCAGGTAATCCTTCCCAAGCTCGAGCGGCGCCTGGTGGATCATAGTGCCCATGGCGCCGTCCAGAACCAGAATCCGGTTCTCTAAAGCGTCAATGAGGGTCTCGTAACGGGTAGCCATGGGCTTTGCACCAATTCTGCGATGAAGAGCTTACTACTAGTTTAGCCGGAAGAACTAAACCACTGCAGAAGCGTTGGAAATGGACTGAATAGTGGTTTCGTTGAAACTGTAGCCGAAGCCGCGAACCGCCCGAATGAACGACGGATTGGCGGGGTCCGGCTCGATTTTCTGGCGTAAGCGAAGGATGTACACATCCACCGTCCGGTCCGTCACTGCCCGGTCATGGCCCCAAACGGAATCGAGCAATTGCTCGCGGCTATAGACCACGCCCGGACGGCTCATCAAAAATTCCAGCAAGCGGAATTCGGTGGCCGTGAGAGCGATTTCGCTGCCGCGCAGCAGCACCCGGCAGGATGCCCGATCCAGCTCCAGAACGCCCGCCCGAATCGTCCGCGCCGGCATGGACTGCGTCCGGAACTGGTTCTTGATGCGGGCGATCAATTCGCGGATGAAAAATGGCTTGACGATATAGTCGTTCGCGCCCAGTTCCAATCCCAGAATACGGTCCGTTTCCGAAACTCGCGCCGTGAGGAAGATGATCGGCACGCTTCCGAGCTCGGAATGATTGCGAAGGCCCTTACAGATGTCGAGACCGTCGGAATCGGGCAGCATGATGTCCAGGATGATCAGATCCGGCCGCTCGCGGCGGCACAATTCGATGGCGCCCCGGCCGGTCTGCGAGCCGGCCACCGCGAATCCGTCCTTTTCGAGGTTGTACTTTACCAGCGCAAAAAGGTCGGCATCATCCTCGATCAGAACTATTTTCTTCATGGCCCTTTCCTTTTTGAAGGTACCTCGATTCCAGTTACAAAAGGATTACAAGTTTGTGAAAGATCGCTCACGGCAGATCGGCCAGGTAGTTCTGGACCTCCCGGGCCAGCCTCCCGACGTTGGGCTCC
The DNA here is from genome assembly GCA_963786745.1 of Terriglobia bacterium. Classification (GTDB taxonomy): domain Bacteria; phylum Acidobacteriota; class Terriglobia; order Bryobacterales; family Bryobacteraceae; genus Palsa-89. The sequence continues at coordinate 702,696 of CAWBAE010000004.1, forward strand.
TCCATCACGTCTTCGTGGCTCCCAATAACCGGCCGGATTTCTACGCCCGCCCCCGCCACACGCTCCCAGAGACTGCCGCTCGCGCGCTCACTGGAGGCGGACGCCACCGCCTGAAATAGCGTCACCTTTCCCGGGAAGTGTTGCGGCACGTAGCGGGCACCCGCGAACCAGTTGATGTCTATGGGCCGTTGAAGGAATCGCGGGATGGGCTGGTGAATTCTATCTAAGAGGGTGTAAATGGTTCGATAACTCCGAAACACAACCTTGTCCCGCGCATACGAAAACCCATTCACGCTCATCACTCGCCCAACGTGCGATTGCAATCGCCTCCAAAGTTTGAACTGCGGCCCGCCGTCGGCGGCGGTTGGGGGCGCCATCCGCCAGGTATCCAGCATGCCCAGCATGCCAACCGGCTCGCCCAGGGAGTAAGCGCCTTTCGCCATCTCGAAGGCAATCATGCCGCCGAACGAAAAACCCAGCAAGTAATAGGGTCCATGCGGCTGGACCTCGCGAACCTTCCGGAGATAGTAGGCCGCCAGCGTTTCAACCGACGTGAGGGCTACACGGTCACCAACCAGCGCCTGGGAAAGGATTCCGTAGACCGGCCGGCTCGCGTCCAAATGGCGCACCATGCGTCCCAGATGTTTCAGCTCTCCATCCACGCCGTGGATCACGAACAATGGGCTCTTGCCGCCACCCTCCTTAAGCAGAACAATTGGGGGTCGCGTTTTTGGATTCTGATCGGGACTCACTGAGCGCTGCTGCTGGGCCGGTTCGAATTCAGCGTGGTCGGCGTGAATTGACATGGGTCCCCGGTCAGTGCTGCCGCTCTGCCGGGCCGTCATGCTTGGGCGCGGCGACGCTCGGTTCAAACACGCCGCCTCGCGCGGAAGCCCGATCCTCGAATCGCAAGCCGCGGAAGAGGTTGGACAGCCGGGCGATCAAGCCTCGATCCGGCCAGGGCATTTTCAACAGCTCTTTGACCAACTCGGGCTCCTCCCATGGAACGTCGCAAAAGCTCGTTTTGAGAAGTTCGCTCTTCGGATTCCAGCGCCAGGCCTGCGGGAAGTAAGCAATTGTCTCGTTTTGCGTAACCGGTGGATTGACGGGCACGAGCGAGCCTGTCAGCCGCGCGCTCAGGGCTGCGATCAGATCCCGCTTCGGCCCCAGCGACAGATGCGAAAGCGGCGTCGATCTGGGGTTCATTTCAATTAGATAGACGTCGCGTGTTCCATCCTCGATCATGAAATCCAATCCAAAGAATCCTGACAGATTCAGCTTCCGAGCCAGCCGCTCGGCTGCCAGGATCATTTCGGAACCTTCCACCGCGCGCACCACCGTCGCCGATCCCGTGGCCCCCTGCGCCGCGATCACTTCCACGGCCAGGCCTGCCAACAGTTCACCGTTCCAGCAGACCACCGCACAGTTCGCCGGACGGCCGGCCACGTACGACTGCACGACAACCGCCGGCGGCGTTCTCTCCCTCCAGGTTTGAAACCAGTACGCATCCCGGTCCGCCATGAGCCGTTTGAGAAATCGGGCCGTCGAGAGCGGCTGGGCCAGGCTCTCGAAGAATCGCTCGGCCTGTTCCCGATTGCGAGCAATCCTTACACCATGGCCGCCCCAGCTCCCGTCCGCCTTAAGCACTGCGGGAAAGGCAATCTCCCGATCACCCGACATCAATTCCTCGGGTTTGGTAACAAGCCTGGTATCCGGCGTCCGAATCCCTTCTTCGCGGGCGCAATTGATCAGCTTTATACGCGAATCCACGATCGGATAACTCGCGGGCGCACCCAGCGATCGCTCGATGAGCGCCCTGATACCGGAGCCTGAGGCGCCCATCTCGGCGGCGCGGGCGTGCAGTTTGTGCGCATGCCCAACCGCCCGGTCATCACAGGGAATAATGATATCGGGATTCACCGACTCGATGGCATGCGCCAGGCAGTCGAGCGGGTCTGTAGCGCGGTATTGGAAACGCTTGTGTATCGCCCGCGTCTTCGCCAGCGGATGCCCGCGATGCGGATACACCGCGGAAACATCCCATCCGGCCCGCGTTAACCTCATCGCCAACCGGGAAGCGCACGGCCACCAGCTAGTGTCTGTCAACAACGCGGTTGTGGACAACATTCACCTCGCTGGTAGTCGATCTAAAGCGTCTTCGTTATAGCGCGATGTTGCAGCGCCGGAGACGCGAGACCTCAATCTCAATGTAAGAACAGCAAAGCATCCCCGGCAATGGAACCGCCGTACTAGCCACCCTCGCTAGATTTGAAACTATACACCCAATTGAAAGCACCGCGCCTTGACTGTTATTCTATCGTCACCAACACCAACAGGTATGAAAGCGCTCATCGACGTCGCCATTATCGGAGCAGGACCTTACGGGCTTTCGCTCGCCGCCCATCTGCGGGCCCGTGGAGTGAATTTTCGTATTTTTGGCAGCCCCATGCATACCTGGCTGACCCAGATGCCCGAGGGAATGCGGCTGAAATCGGATGGTTTCGCTTCCACGCTTTATGACCCGGCAGCCGCGTTCACGCTGCGGCGCTATTGCGAACAGCAGCGCGTTCCCTATGCCGACGTAGGGATTCCGGTTCCGCTCCAGACTTTTGCTTCTTACGGATTGGAGTTTCAGAAGCGCTTCGTTCCGGATCTCGAAAATACCCAGGTCGTCTCGCTCGAGCGATCGTCCTCCGGTTTCGAGATTGGCCTCGAAAATGGGGCGGCCTTCACGGCCAGGAAAGTGGTGGTCGCGGTCGGGATCAGCCACTATCAATACCTGCCGCCGGTTTTTGACGGGCTTCCCCGCGAAGCCGTGTCGCATACCTCCAGCCGCACCAGCTACAAGGAATTTCGCGCCCGCGAAGTAACGGTGGTCGGCGCGGGAGCATCCGCCATCGATGTCGCGGGAGCGTTGTTGGACGCGGGCGCGTCAGTTCAAATCGTTGCCCGCGCTTCAAAGATTCATTTTCACGACCCGCCCAAGCCGATGCCGCGTCCATTCATGGACGAAGTCCGCGCTCCCATGACCGGCCTCGGTCCCGGCTGGCGCTCCTGGATGTGCGTGCGCGGGCCCTTGCTGTTCCGTTTGATGCCCGAAAATTTCCGCGTGAAAGTAGTGAAACGTCACTTGGGCCCGGCGCCGGGTTGGTTCATGAAAAATGAGATCGTCGGCCATGTTCCGTTTCATCTCGGATTCGAGCTCGATCGGGCCCGCGTGTCCGGCGGAAAAGTCCATCTGGACGTAACGAACCAGGCCGGCGAGAACCAGACGTTCTCCGCCGATCACGTGATCGCCGGCACCGGATACCGGGCCGATTTGCGCCGCTTGGCCTTCTTGAACCCGGCGTTGCTGACGGGAATTCGGTCCGCCCAAAATACGCCGCTGCTGACCTCGGACTTCGAGTCGTCCGTTCCCGGCCTGTACTTTGTCGGCGCGACCTCCGCCAACACCTTCGGACCGCTGGTGAGATTCGCGTACGGCGCTGGTTTCACGTCGCGCCGGCTCTCGAGTCATTTGGCGAAATCCGCCCGCAGGCAAATGGTGCCGGGCGTTGCGATGGATCTGAAGACCACGCCCGGGAACTAAGCTCCCTCAGCCCAGCGCCGCGATCACCGCATCGGTAAATTCCGTGGTCGACGATCCGGATCGCCCCACGTCGGGCGGCAGGTGTTTTTGCTCCAAATAAACCCGCTCGATCGCGCTTCTGAGCCGGGTGGCCGCGGCCTGCTCGTCCAGATGAATCAGCATCAACACCGCCGACAACATCAGCGCGGTTGGGTTCGCGACGCCCTTGCCCGCGATATCCGGCGCACTCCCATGGACGGCCTCGAAGACGGCGGTGTTGTCTCCCATATTCGCGCCTGGAACCACGCCCAACCCGCCTACCAGGCCGGCGGCAAGATCCGAAACGATGTCTCCGTAAAGGTTCGGCAATAACAGCAAATCGAATGTTTCCGGCCGTATCACCAGCTGCATGGATGCGTTGTCCACGATCAGCTCCTTGTATTCGACTGCGGGAAAGCGCTCGGCCACTTCGCGGCAGCACTTGAGAAACAGGCCGTCGGCCAGCTTCATGATATTGGCCTTGTGAATCGCCGTCACCTTTTTGCGGCCGTACCTTTCTGCGAACGCGAACGCATACTCAGCGATCCGTATGGATGCCGAGCGGGTAATCACCTTCAGACTGGTGACCACGTCTTTGACCACCTCGTGCTCCAGCCCCGAATACAGATCCTCGGTGTTTTCGCGAAAAATCACCATGTCGATCTTGACGTCGTCGAACCGCGTCTTCAGGCCCGGCAGGGAATGCACCGGCCGCACGTTCGCGTACAAATCGAAGTGCTTGCGCAGCGCGACGTTGACGCTCTGAAATCCGCCTCCGATGGGCGTGGTTACCGGACCTTTCAGGCCGACGTGCGTGCGGTCCAGCGACTCAATGACGTGCGGCGGAAGCACCTGGCCCGATTTAGTGATGATGCTGGCATTCAGGTCGGCGCGCTGCCAATCGATGGAAACGCCAGTCGCATTGACCGCGCGCACCGTGGCTTCGGCCACTTCGGGTCCGATGCCATCGCCTGGAATTAACGTTACCGGATAGGACACGTTTACCATTGTAGGTAATGGCTGCAATCAAACGAGCGCTCATTAGCGTCACAAACAAAAACGGAATCGTGGATTTCGCGCGCGGGCTCCATGATTTGGGCGTGGAACTGGTTTCCACCGGTGGCACCGCGCGCGCAATCCAGGAAGGCGGCGTCCCGGTGCGCGAGGTTTCCGATCTCACCGGCTTTCCGGAGATGCTGGACGGCCGTCTAAAAACCATCAATCCGCGCATCGCGGGCGGGATTCTCGCCATTCGCTCCAACCCCGAACACATGCGGGCGCTGGCGGAACATGCCATCGGAACCATCGAGATGGTAGTGGTGAATCTGTACGCGTTCGAAAAGGTGGCCGCTAAAAAAGATGTGCACATGGCGGAGCTGATCGAGAACATCGATATCGGCGGCCCCACGCTTATTCGCGCCGCCGCGAAGAATTATCAGGATGTCGCGGTGGTGGTTTCACCCGACGACTATCCCGCCATTCTTCAGGAAATGCATGAGTGCCAGGGACGGCTCTCGGAACCCACATTATGGCGGCTGGCGCAGCGGGCCTTCGCGCTGACCGCTGCGTATGACCGCGCCATCAGCACGCGCCTGGCTTCCATCGGCGCGGCCGAGCAATCCGGTTTGCCCGCGTTTCTCGACATCCGCGCGCCGCGCGCGTTGGATCTGCGCTACGGCGAGAATCCGCATCAGCAGGCCGCGCTCTATTCCAAGCGGCAGGGTGGAATCGCGGGCGCCGAGCAGTTACAGGGAAAAGAGCTCTCCTACAACAATCTGGTGGATCTCGACGCCGCCTGGCAGCTGATCCAGGAGTTCGAGCAGCCCGCGTCCGCGATCATCAAGCACACCAATCCGTGCGGGTGCGCTGAGGGAGCCACGCAGGTGGAAAGCTATCTGCGCGCCCACGAAGCCGACCCGGTTTCAGCTTACGGCGGGGTGCTTGCCTTTAATCGCGCATTGGATGAAGCCAGTGCGCGCGAAATCTCGAAGACCTTCGTCGAAGCCATCGCCGCGCCGGATTACGAGCCGGGCGCGCGCGACGCGCTTGCGTCCAAGAAGAACCTCAGGCTGCTCCACGTCCAGCCGGCGCCGGCGGACGAGCCGGTGGTGAAGTCGATAAGCGGCGGATATCTGGTCCAGACCGCCGACACGCATCGTCTCCAGCGCTCCGAATGCCAGGTGAAAACCGAGCGCGCGCCAAGCGAGGAAGAATGGCGGGCGCTGGAGTTCGGTTGGAAGGTGTGCAAACACGTCAAATCCAACGCCATCGTCTATGCGCGCGCCGGCCAGTCCGTAAGCGTGGGCGCGGGACAAATGAGCCGCGTGGATTCGGTAAAGGTCGGCGCGATGAAGGCCGTGCTCCCGTTGCAAGGAACGGTGCTCGCGTCCGACGCCTTTTTCCCTTTCGCGGATGGCATCGAAGAAGCTGCAAAACATGGGATTACAGCCGTGATCCAACCCGGCGGATCGGTGCGCGACGAGGAAGTAATCGCTGCCGCGAACAAGCTCGGCCTGGCGATGGTGTTCACCGGCATCCGGCACTTCCGTCATTAGCTTTCATGGATCGCTCGGCAGCAAGTACGTTCCCGGCCAAAAGATTCAGATTATTCTGGCTGGTGGCGCTGCTTGCGCTGGCTGTTCTTGCCGCTTGGTCACTGATCGACTGTGATCAGGAGGTGCGAATCCGGATCGTCGGTAATCCCGACGGCGTCACCATGGCGCTGGACCAGCGAGGTCTAGAAATGCTTTTCGGGTCGCAGGCAAAAGTACCTGGCCTTGACCAGGATGGAAGCCAGATTCTCTATGCGTCGCCAAAGGTGATGATGAGGCTAGGATCTCCTCATCTCGCGGTTCTCCCAACTGGGACCAGGCTGAAGAGCTTGGATGAAAACATACTATTCAACGACGATCAGCTGTGTAAGCGGAACACGAGGCGGGACAGGGGACTAACGTTGCATGGCCCCGTGGAATTGGAGCGAGTACAAGTAGTCAGCGGTCCCCAAAAGGGGCTCGAAGGATGGGTTCGAGGCGGGCTGAAGCGAACCATTGCGATGCCCTGACAAGGCTAGTTCTTCAGCAGAATCGCAAAACTGGCGCAGCTCGAGATTCCGTGGCTCGCGAGAATCCGAAGCGCGCTTGACGGGAAGGCCAGGCTGTGCTCGAAGGTTCTGGTGGAGCTCTGAATCACCTTCACCACGTGGCTGGCATCGAACTTCGCTCCGTGAACGCCCGCCGCGCCAATCATGAGCGTCTGAACGATCGCGTAGTAGGCAAACAGCAACAGGCATTGATCGTGGATCGAGCTTGCGATGTTGGATGCGCTCAGGTTTCGGCTGCTCGTTTGAGGACCCAGCGGAAACAGCGTGCGATAGACGTAGTTCACGAGGTAATGCTCTAGGATGTACTCGTGCGCGCTCATGAACGGCGCATAGTATTCGGCATGCGCGGCCGCGTAGCGCCGTCCAAGATCGTCCATGCTCGAATCGGCGCTCCATTCGACGCTGCTCATGAAGTCCTGATAGCACTCGAGAAATCGTGCAGGCGTGAATTCGGCGCCGATTCTGGCGATGATCATCTCCAGCACCACTTCTAATTGCCTGGCCGGCTGGGCGCGGTGCGAAGCCAGGGCTTCGTCGAATGTACCAAGCTCGACGGCGTCGCGATATGCTTCAAGAACTTCAGGCGTCTGGGAAGCTCGTCCGGCCGACGCGGATGCATCCAGCTGATCGCACAACGATCCGAGAATGACCAGCCGTTTCCACAACGAATGCTTGCGATTTTCGAGCAGCCAGACGATCAGACGCCGGATCTCCTGAAAATATTGGAATGGTTTGCCCGCGCTCGCGACACTGGTGTCGATGACAGACAAATGCCCCAGCCGCTCCAGCGGCGCGCCGTCCTCCGTAACGAATTCCATGGGAACGGGATCCAGCAGAACCAGACGGGCCGCCTCCGGGCACGACAAATCCAGTGACCGTTCGAGAACATCATCTACTACGTTCATAACGCGCGGATACGAAGCGCACATGATCGGCAGATATTCTTCGCCCAGCTTTTTCTGGATCGAACACAAACCTTCCGCGAGAAACGGACATACCGGACCGGAGAGCGCGATCCTGGCGTAGTTATCGCCGGCGTTCTGCGAATTGATGGTAACCAGGCTGTGCAGCGCCGGGCTTAAATCCGGATCGTCACAGCGCCGATAAGCCTCGTACGTTTTCTGATCGACGTTAACGATCCAACCGGCGCAGCAGGTGTCCTCGCAATCAGCGCCGATACAACGAAAGGCAGGGTAGGACCGCGGTTGGAGCCGTTTTACCGGCTTCCGCACTGCATTGAGAATAGCATTCAGCGCCGCTAGTTCAAGATCTTCAGTTCATCCGCCGCGCCCGCGTGGTAGAACTCCCGCACCCTCCGGCCCGCCGCCGCGCCGATCACTTTGGCCAGTTCCTCCGCCGACGCCTCCCGCACCCGCTCCAGGCTTCCGAACTCGCGCAGCAGCTTGGCGATGGTCTTGCTCCCAACGCCCTCGATCTGCTCCAGCTCCGACGTCAGCCGCGCGGCGTTCCTGCGCGTTCGATGAAACGTCACGGCGAAGCGATGCGCCTCGTCCCGAACCATCTGGATCAGGTGCAAGACCGGCGAATAATGATCCAGCACGATCGGCTCATTCTCCTGACCGTAGACATAGATGATCTCTTCGCGCTTGGCAATGGACGCCAGCGGCTGGTTGATCACGCCGATTGCTTCCAGCGCCCCTGCCGCAGCATGCAATTGACCCAGGCCGCCGTCCACCAGAATCAGGCTTGGAAAAGGCTTCTTTTCCTCGGTCAGCCGCGAATACCGGCGCGTGATCACTTCGCGCATGGAGGCGAAATCGTCGTTGCCCACCACTGTCCGAATAATGAACTTGCGATAGTCGGATTTTTTCATCCGCCCGTTTTCCCACACCACCATACTGGCCACTTTATCGGTGCCCTGAATGTGCGAAATATCGAAACACTCGATCCGCTTGGGCGGCTCCGGCAAACTCAACAAATCGTGCAGCGAATCCACGATCGCCTTCGCGGACGGCTTCATCACCCGGAAACGCTGGTGGAACGCGTGTTTCGCGTTGGTCTCGACAAGATCGAGCAGCGCCTTCTTCTGCCCGCGCTGCGGCGTATGAATTTCAACCTTGTGGCCGCGCTTTTCGCTGAGCAGATCCTCCAGCGCATCCCGATCCTCAAAATCCACCGGCACATGAATGCGGCTGGGGATATATGGCTGATCGAGATAAATCTGCTTGAGCAGCGAGGAAAAGAATTCCGACGGCTGGAAATCGAACAAGTCTTCCCAGAAGTACTCGCGCCGGTCCACGATGCGCCCGTTGCGGAGGTGAAACAGGTTGGCTGCCACCAGCGGAGGCTCGGCATAGTACGCCAGGATGTCGATGTTCTCGCCCTCGGCGGCCGCGATCTTTTGTTTTTCCTCCATCTCCTCGACGGTGGTAATGAGATCGCGCTGCGCGGCCGCTTCCTCAAAGCGCATATCGTTCGAAGCCTGCTGCATTCTGGCTCGCAATCCCCCCGCCAGATCCTTGAGACGCCCTTCCAGGAACAAGCGCACGTCGCGCACCGCCGCCGCATACTCGGCTTCTGTCGTCAATCCCTCCACGCACGGCCCCAGGCATCGATGGATGTGATATTCGAGGCACGGATGCGTGTGGAAGCGAGTGAGATCCACCTTGCAGGACGGGACTTTGAAGTGCCGATGAATGAAGCTGACCAGCCGGTGCGCCAGGTTGCCCGGAAAATAAGGGCCGAAATAGCTGGAGCCATCCTTGATCAGCCGCCGCGTGACGTACACCCGCGGATATTTCTCATTGGTCAGTTTGATGTACGGAAACGTCTTGTCATCCCTCAGCAGGATGTTGAAGCGCGGTTTCCATTGCTTGATGAGATTGTTCTCGAGCGCCAGCGCTTCCTTGTTGTTGTCAACCAGGATGTATTCGATGTCGCGCGCGTCGGCGATCAGCGTTCCAGTCTTGACGTCGGCCAGCCGGTCGTCCGAGAAATAGCTGCGGACGCGGGCCCGCAGATTCTTGGCCTTGCCGACGTAGATCACCTCGCCATGCTGATCTTTGTATAGGTACACTCCGGGCAGCAGGGGCAGTTGTGCCGCTTTCTCTCGGAGTTCCATGGGACTACTTCTATTGTCGCAGGGAGTGCCGCGAATGACGTATTCTTTCAGCCATGGTCGTTAATGCCGAATATGTGGATATTCCCGCCGGCGGGAAGCCGATGCGCATGTTCGTCGCGGCGCCACAGGCGTCCGGAAAATATCCCGGTATCCTGTGCTACTCGGACATCTTCCAACTCAGCGGCCCCATGCTGCGCTCTTGTACGCGGCTGGCGGGCTATGGCTTCGTAGTGGCGGCTCCCGAGATCTATCACCGCATCGAGCCTGCAGGCGACGCAATTCTTTTTGACGATGCCGGCCGGACGCGCGGCCTGGAAGACGCCCGCCGCACTCCGGTGGCGCACTTCGATGCGGACCGCCGCGCGGCGCTGGATTATTTGTCGGCGCATCCAAAGGTTGCGCAGGGAAAGCTGGGCGCAATGGGCTTCTGCATCGGCGGACATCTGGCCTTTCGCGCGGCGCTGGAACCGGACGTGCTCGCTACAGTTTGCTTCTACGGCACCGGAATTCACGATGGGAAGCTGGGCCTGGATGCGGATGCCGGCTCGCTCGCCCGCGCCGCTGAAATTCGCGGAAAGCTGCTCATGATCTGGGGATCGGAAGATCCGCACGTACCGTCGGAGGGCCGCGCGGCCATCGAAGCTAAACTTCGCGCATCCGGCGTCGATCATGCGGTGAAGCTCTACCCCGCCGAGCACGCCTTTATGCGCGACGAAGGCCCGCGCTTCGATCCGGAATCGACAGACCTGGCGTTTTCCGACATGATCGCCCTGTTTCGTAACGTTTTTGCTCTCTAGATATACTGGAGTGGTGGTGGGACGAAGCTGGCTGGTGGCGCTCACGCTGGCCTCCGGGTTGTGGGCGCAGAGCGACAAGGATTCGCAAAAGCCGAAAAGCGACCCAAAAGTGCAGGAGCAGGAACCTCCCGAAGAGGACGAAAGCCTCAAGCCCAAGGTATATGCTTTCAATCCCCTGGAAGCCGAGCACGATTTAAAGGTCGGCTTATACTACTTCAAAAAGGGAAGCTACCCGGCTGCCATGGCGCGCTTTCGCGAAGCCACCCGCTGGAATCCCAGCTACGCTGAAGCGTTTCTGCGCCTGGGAGAAACCGAAGAAAAATTGAAGGACAAAGCCGCCGCGCGCGACGCCTACGCCAAGTATCTGGAACTTGCTCCCGACGCCAAGGACGCCGACGCCATCAAGAAGAAACTAAGCAAGCGATAGCCGCTTCCGCGAACCCTGCCCCCGATTCTCCATGACGGCCAGCACCTTGCTCACGCCGGTCTTCCAGTTTGGAAATAAATCGATGTATTGGAGTTGCTTCGAAATCCTGCCTGGCACCGGGCAGTCCTCCAGACGAACTGGGATGAAGAATATGTCGTCCAATGGAATCCTGGCCGCGCATGCCAGCGCATAGCGCAGCTCGCTCTGAAAGGCCCCGCGCTTGGTGGTGGCCCGCCCGGAAAAGCAGGCCACGAAGAAGTCCGAGGTTTCAATCGCCGTTTCAATCGCCCTGGGCCAGTTTTGGCCCGGCATCAGCTTCTTCTTATCCAGCCAGGGCCTCAGACCGCGCTGCTCGAAGACCTCGTAAAGTCTCTTGACGGAGCCAAGATCTTCCTCCACATACGCTATGAACACACGCGGCTTGGTTTGCGCCACGAAGCGAAAACCTTGCTCACGGCCGGGCAGGAACGTTCCCAGCCCGTCGATCTCTACCGCGCGTCCGTGTTCGAGAGCCTCGCGGAGGATACGGGCCACCTGGCGCAATCCCGCGGGTTTCGAGCGCCGGTGTCTCAAAGCGCGGCCTTTTTCGATTGCGTCCGTTCGAACTGAAAGTCGCGCCCCCGCCCCACGCGAAAGGTTCCTAACCCAGGAATGCAAGCGGTCTCGCCTTTGCGGAGTCGCTTCAGAATGTCGGATACGATCCGGTCCAATTGATCGGCGGCTGCCCCGGTGGATATGTGCGATTCCTTAGCGAGCCGCCTGGCAATATGCTCTTTCTTCATTCCTCGACAAGCTTAGGCCTCCAAATACGATGCGCTCCTGGGAGCCGCTTTCGGGATGAGCTAAATGTTCATAAGGTTCAATAACATAGACACGCTCGGGGCAACCCGGCCGAGGTGTGACGCTGTTACAAATGAAGCCATTTTAATAGGCTCTTAAGCCCGAGTTCATGTGGGGCTGAAATGATGGTGCTGGAAGTTAAGCACTTGCTTCTAAATTTAAGGAGATCTCAATGAAGAAACTGATGAGTCTGATGCTCGGCCTTTCGCTGTTGATGGGTGCGACCGCGATGTTCGCCCAGGACAGCACCACCAAGACCACCAAGGCCAAGAAAGCCAAGAAGGCCAAGAAGAGCACCACCAGCACCACGAAGTAATTAACCAAGTCTCGATTCGAATCGAAGATTCGTCGCGCATGCGTCTCCCATCCGGGGCGGCTCATGCGCGACACGTTTTTTCGGGCGCCTCGCCATGCTCTAAGCTGGCTAGTGGGTGCCCGGCCTCCGCGACCAGCAGATCCATCTCCTAAGGCAAGCGGACCTTGACGTCCTGGTGTTGGGCGGAGGAATCAATGGAGCGGGTGTAATCCGCGATCTCGCACTGCGTGCCCGCGAAGCGCGGCTGCCGCTGCGCATCGGATTAATAGAGCAGGGACATTTCGCTTCCGGCACCAGCGGAAAAAACTCGCACCTGATCCACGGCGGTCTCCGCTACCTGAAGTATCTCCAGTTCCACCTGGTTCGCGAGTCGCTGCGCGAGCGCTCTATTCTTCTGAAGATCGCGCCTCGATTCGTGGAGCCATTGGCGTTTCTGCTGCCCATGTACGGCATCCAGTCGCGCCTGGTCTACGGAACGGGCTTGAGCCTTTACGACCAACTGGCAGGCTCCCACCGGATCGCGCGCCACAAAATGCTTTCGAGCAGCCAAGTCTCCCAATTGGAACCGGAACTAAAGCGCGAAGGTCTCACCGCCGCCGCGATTTTTTGGGACGCCGCTGTGCATTCCGGCCGTTTTGTCGTCGAAAACATACTGGATGCAATCGCGAACGGCGCCCTGGCGGCCAACTATGTGAAGGCCGGATCCTGGGCGCGCGCGGCGGACGGCCTCTGGCATGTCGAATGCCTGGATGTGCTGGGCAACCAGCGATTCCAATTGCAAGCCCGCAAGCTGGTGGACGCGCGCGGCGCCTGGATGGGCGGCGACACGCTGCGGCTGGTTCGCGGCTCCCATATCGTGATCCCGCGCGTGAACGCAGGCGACCATGCCATCGCGCATTTCGAACCCAATGGCCGGATCGTGTTTCTGATCCCCTGGGGCAGCCGCAATCAGCTCACTTTAGTGGGGACCACCGATGTGGATCATACGGACTCGCCGGATCGCGTCCATATCACGCCCGCCGAGCGCGACTATTTGTTAGGAGTGGTGGGCAAGCTTTTTCCCGCGCACGCCGATGTGACGCCGATCTCGACGTTCAGCTCCGTCCGTCCTTTGCTGCGGGAGGGCGCGGGATCGGCCATGCGCACCACGCGCGAGCATCGCATCTGGAATTCGCCCGATGGAATTCTGCATATCGCCGGTGGAAAGTACACCACCTACCGGCTGATGAGCGAACAGGCGGGGGACCTGGTCACGAAAGAACTAGCCCCGCCTCTGGCGGCCATACACCCCACCGTCGAAACGCCCTTCCCCGATGTTGAGCGGGACATCGGCGACGGCATGGAACAGCGCTTGTGGGATCATTTATTCGTTTCGACCACGCTCGGATATGAACAAAGCTGGGACGCGGTTTCGCTGACGCCGTTGGCCGAGGCGCTGGGCGCGAAGCTGGATTGGAGCGAGGCTCGCGCCCGCCAGGAAGTGGAAGACGTTCTCAGCGCTTCCCGGCCGCCTGCATGACAGCTCCGAGATCCTCGTACTGATCCGTAGCGATAAAATTCACTCCCGCTGCCAGCGCCGCCTTCCAACGGGCCAGAACGGCTTCCCGCGAACCGAAGTTGTAGCCGTCGTCCCAACCCTGGTCCTCGGAAGGCGCGAACCCATCCAGCGTATAAAAGCGAATCCAGTATCCCAGGCTATGCGCGCGCGCAACCAACGCCCGCAAGCGGCGATCATCCGCTGCGGTCCACTCGCCCGCTTGCTTCTGGCCGCCTTCTTCCACCGCGTACCAGGAGTTGTTCCACCAGCGCCGGAAATTCGTAGGCGGCGTCGATATCAGTTTTTCGGGAGGCAATGTAGCAGCGAGATGGATGCGCTCCTCGCGCGTTGCAGCGTCCGTAGGATTGCCGTGCGCGGAACCGAACAGCCGCAGCTTCGCCCCCACCGGAACCTCGTTGAAGAACACCGCTTCCTGCTCGTCGGAGTCCTCGGTGATCACCAGGATGGGCTTCCGATCGAGCTTCGACAGCCGGTTCGGATCAGCGGTCTTAACGGCAAGGGTGATCCAGCCTTCGTACTCGCCCAGCAGATTCCAGACTGCATGCAGCAGCGGCGCTTCGGTCATCTTGAAATCGAAATGCAGAATGATGAGCGGCCACCGGGCGCGATCGTTATCCTTGAGCGCTTTCTCGACAATGGGCCGGACCCGCTCAAAAAAGTAATCCCGCAGCAGGGGCTCGGAGCCGGTGGTCTCCGGCTTGTGCGAGAGCACCACGCGCCCCTGATACCAGGCCAGGTCCTGTTCGATGCTGACGGGAGATCCGGATTTGAGCGCCCGATCGATGCGATCCGCCCAGCGCCCTTCATAGGGGTAGCAATTGTGAGCATCCAGGATCGGGCGATTGTGATTGAGAAAATCGAGCGAGGGAGTCTGCGCCACTAGAGGCACAACGGTCAGCAGAAGCAGCACGCCAAGCTTCACGGTCTCTCAAGATTAGCGCGTCGCGCTTGACGTGTGCTGGTGCTTTATATTATATATAAATATGGCAATGCCCATGAAGATCAAGGAATTGGAAGCGAGCATCGCCGCGCAGTTTGGCTCTCTTACAAGCATTCCGAAGGAGTGGGCTGGCATGCGGGTCCATGTCTCCTTAGTGGACAAGCATGGCCGCAAGAAACGGAGCGACGCGTCCGCCGACAACTGGTCGCCTGAGTCCGGCGAAATTCGCATTTCTTTCGAGCCGGGACCGAGGCGGCCCAGTGCCGCGCCCGCGGATTCCAAGAGGCAGCGCGCGTCAGAGCCCAATTCATCCAACCCCCGTCTTGCGGACTTGATTCGATCCTTGGATCGCGCTGAATCGACGCCAGGCTATGAGTTCGTGGCCTTGAGGTGGTTCCGCGACACTGTACTGCCAGCCGAGGGGTTCGCTTGGGCGCGCTCTGACGCCGAAAGACAAACGGCGATCCGGGAAGCCGTTGAGAAGAGAGTTCTTCTTACCAGCAAGGTGCGCAATCCAAAATCGCCGCAATTTCCCGTGACGGCCATCCGGTTGAATCGGCTGCTTCCCGAGGTTCAATCCATTTTGGGCAACGCTCCGACGGTTGACCCAGAATTCAGCCCTCTGGAGATTCGCGGCGAAGCGTTGTCTGCCACGGTCCTCCACCAAAGGCGCTAGCGCTTGGCTCTGTATTATCTGGAGACCAGCGCGCTCGTCAAACTGTACGTTCAAGAGGCTGGGACAAATCGGCTGCTTCAACTAGCCGCTTTGAGCGCCGGGCATCGTTTCGCGGTCCTGTCGATTTCGCGCGTCGAGTTCCATTCCGCGGTTCGCCGGCGGCAGCGGGAAGGCGACATTCAAGAATCCGGCGCGAAGCGCCTGCTAACCCGATTCGACCGGCATATGGAATCCCGGTTCATTCGTATACAGATGAACGAGGCCTTGGCAGACTCGGCCATTGGCCTGCTGGGGCGGCATGATCTGCGAGCATACGATGCGGTTCAATTGTCGGGCTGCCTCGCTTTGAGAACCGGATCGGGAAGCGACGAGCCGACTTTTGTTTGTTCCGATCTGCGATTGCTCCAGGCCGCAAAGTTGGAAGGCCTCCTTTGGCTAGATCCCAGCGCTCCTTAAAAGGTTCACGCAAACAAAAAAAGACCCGCCCCGAAGGGCGGGCCCAAATTTTAGTACTGTTGAAAACGGATCGCCACTGCGGCCAAGCCGCCATGGCCGTCCCGCGAGGGGCTTAGTAGTCCATCTCCGGACCGTGCGGACCGCCCGGAGCCGGCGAGCTGACTTCTTCTCCGGAATCTCGGCGATCATCGCTTCGGTGGTCAGCATCAGCGCCGCGATCGACGAAGCGTTCTGCAGAGCCGAGCGCGTCACCTTGGTAGGATCGATCACGCCCGCCTTCACCAGGTCTTCGTACTCCGTCGGTCTGCAGCGTTGAAACCGAAGTTCGGGTCGCTGTGTTGGCCGGATCTTCTCGATCACGATGGCGCCTTCATAGCCGGCGTTGCCGACGATCTGGCGCACCGGCTCTTCGCAGGCGCGATGCACGATGTCCACGCCGATCTGCTCGTCGCCATGCACCTTCAAGATCTTCCAGAGCCTTCGCCGCGCGCAGCAGAGCCACGCCGCCGCCCGGAACGATGCCTTCCTCCACCGCCGCGCGAGTGGCATGCAGCGCATCTTCCACACGAGCCTTCTTCTCCTTCATTTCGGTCTCGGTGGCCGCGCCGACTTTGATCACCGCCACGCCGCCGGCCAGCTTCGCCAGCCGCTCTTGCAGCTTCTCGCGGTCGTAGTCGCTGGTGGTCTCTTCGATCTGGGCGCGCAGCTGCTTAATGCGGCCTTCGATGGCCTTCTGCGTGCCGCCGCCGTCCACGATGGTGGTGTTGTCTTTGTCCACCGTGACGCGCTTGGCGCGGCCCAGGTCTTCCAGGCGAACGCCTTCCAGCTTGATGCCGGTCTCTTCCATGATGGCCTTGCCGCCGGTCAGGACGCCGATATCTTCGAGCATCGCTTTGCGGCGATCGCCGAAGCCCGGGAGCCTTCACGGCGCAGGCATTCAACGTGCCGCGCAGCTTGTTCACTACCAGAGTGGCCAGCGCTTCGCCTTCCACTTCCTCGGCGATGACCAGCAGCGGCTTGCCGGAGCGGGCGATCTGCTCGAGCAGCGGCAGCAGGTCCTTCATGTTGCTGATCTTCTTCTCGTGGATCAGGATGTAGGGATCTTCGAGCACGCATTCCATGCGGTCCGGATCGCTGATGAAGTAGGGCGACAGATAACCGCGGTCAAACTGCATGCCGTCCACGGTCTGCAGCTCGGTGACCATGGTCTTGGATCTCTTCCACCGTGATGACGCCGTCTTTGCCGACCTTCTTCATCGCTTCGGCGATGATGTTGCCGATGGTGGTGTCGCCGTTGGCGGAAATGGTCCCGACCTGCGCGATCATGTCGTTGCGTAAACGGGCTTGGAGAACTTCTTCACTTCTTCAACGACGATCTGCCACGGCCTTCTCGATGCCGCGCTTCAGCGCCATCGGATTGGCGCCCGCCGCAACGGCCTTCACGCCTTCGCGGAAGATGGCCTGGGCCAGAATGGTCGCGGTGGTGGTGCCGTCACCGGCGGTGTCGGAGGTCTTCGAGGCCACTTCGCGCACCATCTGCGCGCCCATGTTCTCGAGCGGATCTTTCAGTTCGATTTCTTTGGCGACGGTCACGCCGTCTTTGGTGATGGTCGGGCCGCCGAACTTTTTCTCGAGAACGACGTTGCGGCCCTTGGGGCCAAGCGTCACTTTCACGGCATCGGCCAACTGGTTGACGCCGCGCAGAATCGCCTGGCGGGAATTCTCGCTATATACAATTTGTTTTGCTGCCATAATAACTTCTTCTCCTTATGGTTAAAACCCTTGCGGCTTAGGCTACCTTCGCGGTCTTGGCGGCGCTGTCCAAGATCCCGAGGACTTCGTCCTCGCGCATGATCAGGTATTCTTCGCCGTCGAGCTTGATCTCGCTGCCGGAATACTTTCCGAACAGAATGCGGTCGCCTGCCTTCACGTCGAGCGCAACCACTTTGCCATCTTCCAGGCGCTTGCCCTTGCCCACGGCGACGACTTCGCCCTCTTGCGGCTTTTCTTTGGCCGAGTCTGGGATATACAGACCACCCGACTTCGTCTCTTGTCCTCGATCCGTTTGACCACGATGCGGTCATAGAGCGGTCGAATATTCATACGTTGAACCTCCTGTGGTGTTATTTTTGCGATTGGCGAGCGAGATCGCGCTCACCTCAGGTATATTAGCAGACTCCATCGATGAGTGACAAGACTATCTATTAACTATATGATTTGTAACAAGTTAGTTTCGATCAATCGAGATGCGCCCGCGCCGGCAGGCGTGCGAAGCGCGGCGCGGTTGGACACCCGCGTCAGCTTCTCGATATCCTGAATACGGATACATTGATGCGATTCGTCCGGCCGCTGTTCCTGTTGGCCATCCTCGCAATAGTTGCCGTCGTCGGCGCCACGTATTACGCGCGGCTTAAGCTACAAGCCGGAACGGCTCCGGAAAGACCCAAGGCCCTTGCGCCCGGTACCACGCTCACTTCCCACGCCTGGGATTACCGGCACACCACCGGTGGCAACACCAACATCTCGCTGCATGCCGAGGACATGCAGGAAATCAACGGCAAGCAGGAGCTGACTGGAGTCACTCTCGACATCTACAAGAAAGAGGGCGACAAATACGACCGCGTGAAGAGCGCCAAAGCGCAGTTCGACCCCGAATCGGGAATCCTGTACTCGGATGGCGACGTGGAAATCACGATGGATGTCCCCATCGATGGGCAGCCCACCGGGCAACTGATGGTCATTACTTCCTCGGGCGTGCATGTCGAAGTAAAAACCAGCAAGGCTTACACGGACCGGCCGGTAACGTTCAAGTTCGACCGGGGCGATGGTAAAGCGGTTGGAGCGGACTACGATCCGAACACCCGCGAGCTGAACCTGCACGATCAGGTGGAGCTGATCTGGCGTGGCACCGATCCCGGGACCATCCCCATGAAGATCGAGACCGCGCAGCTGAACTACAAAGAGCATGAAGCCAAGGTCTACCTTACGCCCTGGTCCCGGCTGACTCGCGACACCATGACGCTCAATGCCGGCCCGGCGGTCGTCACTCTATCCGACCAGAAACTTAAGCTGGTTGAGACCATACAGGCACATGGAACCGATCAGCGCCCGGATCGAAAACTCGAATATAGCGCCAATCAGCTCAATATCGATTTCAACGACAACAATCAAGTGCAGAAGATCACGGCGGTGGATCAGGCGCGCCTGGTTTCCACGGCCGAGACGACGGCCACCACCCTTACGGCCGATCGCGTGACGATGGATTTCGATACATCCGGAAGCGATAGCCTTCTCACCAACACTTTGGCGTATGGCCACAGCGTGATGGAAAACAAGCCGGTGATCAAGCCGGGCGTGGACCCGTCCGACACCCGGATTTTAAAGAGCGACGTCATCCGGACCAAGATGCGGGGCGGGGGCCAGGAGATCGAGACAGTGGATACGGATTCGCCAGGCGCCATCGAGTTCATTCCCAACCGGCCCGATCAGCCGCATCGCTGGATGAACGGCGAGCGCATCAACATGGTTTACGCCGAGAGGCAACCAGATCCAGTCCGTCCGGTCGAACATGGTTACCACCCGCACCGAAAAGCCCAAACTGCCCGGATGCCAAGGAGACTCCCGCGCCGGAGCTGACCTGGAGCAAGAACCTGCTCGGCGACATTTCAACCCAACTCCACTCAGATCGCCAAGCTCGAACAGTGGGACCGATTTTCGATATGAGGAGGGTGTGCGGCACGCCAAGGCGGACCGCGCGGTTCTCGATCAGCCGAACAACGTAATCGATCTCAACGGGCGGCGCGCGAATCTGGGACGCCACCGGCTCGGCCGACGCTGACAAGATCGTGATGGACCAGAAATCCGGCGATTTCACCGCCGAAGGCAACGTGAATTCCACCCGGATGCCCGACAAGAAGAAGGACTCGAATCGCCAACGGCGGCGGAATGCTTTCCGAAGATGAACCACTGCACGCGCGCGCGAAAAAAATGGTCTCCACGGACCACAACTCTTCAGATCCGGTATGACGGCAACGCTGTGCTGTGGCAGGGCGCGAACCGGCTGGAAGCCGACATGGTGGAGATCGATCGCGACAAGAACGAATCTGAAAGCCCAACGGACACGTCGTCAGCCAGTTGATGGACAAAGCCGGACGATTCAGCGAAAGACGGATCGGGGAAAGATGGCGCGGGAAGGAGGTTGCGGAAGCCCGCCCGGAAAAAACAGCGAGACCAAAAAGACCGCAACTGATCCTGTGGCGCGCGTGTTTACAATCGTGAAGGCGCCTGAGCTGGAGTACAACGATCGACGAGCGGATCGCCCATTATAAAGGCGGCGTGGAGCTCTCGCGGCCCAGACATGCAAGTGAAAGCCAAGGAGATCGACCGCGTACCTGCGTAACGACCGCGACGATTCCTCGCTCGATCACGCCTTTGCGGACGGCAAAGTGGAGATCCTTCAAACCGCTCCGCTGGCCGCACGCGCAACGGCAAGCCTCGGAACATGCCGAGTATTACGTCGATGACGGACAAAGTTATCCTGGAAGGAGGCCAGCCGCAATTCGTGGATAGCCTGCGCGGCGCCACGCAGGGCGACAAATTGACCTGGTTCTCGAAGGATGATAGGCTGCTGGTGAACGGAGTGGAAGCCAAGCCCGCCAAGAGCGTAATTCACCACAAGATCAAATAGACTACGCCCTGAATGCGTACCCTGCAGACCGCCGAAATCTCAAAGAGCTACCGTGGACGCAAAGTCGTCGACAACGTGTCGCTGTGGGTGAAGCAGGGCGAAGTGGTGGGACTGCTGGGTCCCAACGGCGCGGGTAAAACCACGTCGTTCTACATGATCGTCGGGCTGATCAGCCCGGATTCCGGCCGCGTGCTGGTCCGAACAATAGCGATGGGTCGGAAGACATCACCAACATGCCGATGTACCAGCGCGCCCGGCGCGGCATCAGCTATCTTCCGCAGGAAGCCTCGGTATTCCGCAAGCTGACCGTGGAAGACAATCTGATGGCGATCCTGCAGACGCTGCGGATGAGCCGGCGCGAGCGGCGGGAGCGCATGAACCGGCTGATCGAGCAGCTGGGCCTCGAAACCGTGCGCCACAACAAGGGCTATGCGCTTTCGGGCGGCGAGCGGCGGCGCGTGGAGATCGCGCGCTCGCTGGTGATCGAGCCTAGTTTTCTGCTGCTGGACGAGCCGTTCTCCGGCATCGATCCGATCCAGGTGCTGGAGCTGCAGCGCATCATTTTCGATCTGAAGAACTCCGGGATCGGCATTCTGGTGACCGATCACAACGTGCGCGAGACGCTGGCCGTCACGGATCGCGCTTACATCATCAATAACGGAAAAATCTTCCGCGCCGGCAGTCCCGAGGCGCTTGGGCGCCGATGCCGAAGTGCGGCGGGTGTACCTGGGCGAGAACTTCAATCTCGAATTCGAGACCGGCCGCTGGAAAATGGTGGCGGACAACTAGCTCCGCCTGCCGCCCATGGAACTCGAAAAGACACTGCTGCGCAAGGTGGGCGAAGCCGTCGCCCGCTTCAAGATGATTCGCGACGGCGACCGCGTGGCCGTGGCGCTTTCCGGCGGCAAGGATTCCGCTCACGCTGCTGGAAGCGCTGCTGCTGCTGCAAAAGCGCGCGCCCGATCGAGTTTTACCGTCTGCGCTTTCACCGTGGAGCAGGGCAAGTTTCTGCGGCCCATCGAGCCGCTGGGCGAATACCTGAAACAGCGCGGCATCGACTGGACCTATCATCGCGACGAGCCCTCGCTGCGCCTGCTGGAAGAACAGCCCGAGCATGGCTGCGACCTGTGCAGCCGCTACCGCCGGCGCGCGGTGTACGAAATCGCCCGCGGCCTGGGCGCCAACGTGATCGCCTTCGGCCACACCGCCGACGATTTTTGCGAATCGCTTCTTGCGCAACGCCATGTTCACCGGCCGCGCTCAGCGCGCTGCCGGCCAGTCACGCATTCGCGCGACAAGGAATTCCGGCTGATCCGTCCGCTGGTGTTCGTCACCGAAGAGATCACGCGCGCGTTATCGCGGAATCGCACAGGCGCGCCCGTCGTTCCGTGCGGCTGCTCCGCAGCGTACCGGCACGGTGCGGCAAATCCATCCGCGGCTTGTTCGGCGAAATGGAGAAGGAGTACCCGCACCTGAAGGAAACGCTGCTCTCCGCGATGGGCAATATGGAGCCGAGCCGTCTGCTGGATCCGCGCTATCTCGATCTCGACGGCGGCGTCACGGAATCCGAGAGCGAGCTGCTGCGCGTCATAGACGACTAACGGGAGCGACTAACCGGCTTACTGCGATCCGCGCGACAGCAGCATCACCTTGGCCGTCTGGAACATGATGTAAGCGTCCAGAGCCGGCGCCAGGTTCTTGATGTAGTACAGATCGTATTCCAGCTTCGCGGTGCTGTCCTCCACCGTGTCCCCGTATTTGTGGTTGATCTGCGCCCATCCCGTGATCCCGGGCTTTACGCAATGCCGCTGCCGGTAGTATGGGATTCGTTTTTCGAGCTCCGCCACGAATTCGGGCCGCTCCGGGCGCGGCCCCACGATTGACATTTCGCCCCTGAGGACGTTCAACAATTGCGGCAGCTCATCCAGGCGCAGCTTGCGCAGCCATTTCCCGGCGCGCGTGATGCGGGGATCGTCCTTTTGCGCCCACACCGCGCCGCATCCCGCTTCCGCGTCCTGATACATGGAGCGGAATTTGTAAAGCGTAAACAGCACGTTGTCCTTGCCCACGCGCTGCTGGCGGAACAAGGCCGGCCCGCGCGACGACAGCCGCACGGCTGCGGCCACTAGCAGCATGATGGGAGCCGTGAGAATGGCCGCTGCCACCGCGATAATCATCGAATAAACGGATTGCAGCATCACCCGGCCGGGAACGGGGCCGAGTTCGGAAGAGAAGATAAGCTGCGCCGGACGAAGCTCGCGCGTGGAAATGCGCCGCAATATTGCTTCGCTGGTATTCAAGACATCCTCAACCGGAGTCCCGCTCAGACGTATATCCAGAAGTTCATTGACCGGAAGGCGGCCGCGCCGCTCCTCCATGCCCACCACGATGCGGCCGGGCTGCCACTGGTCGACGATGCGGCGAAGGTCGGCCACTTTCCCCAGTATTTTGAGATCCGGGACTTCGCTCTCAGCCACATCCTCCACGCAGCCAATGGAGACCAAGCCTTTCTCGGGATGCTCGGCCAGATCAGCGCTGATTTCCTGTACCAGAGAGGAGGCTCCGAGGAAAAGAATCCGCTCGGAGCCGATCGCCTTGATCACCACCCCGGCATAAAGAATCCGCCAGCAAACCAGCAGCAGCAGCGTCAGCGCACTCCCGGCAATCATGATCCAGGTAGGCAGAAAGAGATCGCGAAGCCGCAGATAAACCATCAACGCCTGCGCCAGAAAGGCCGTTGCGATCGAAAGACCTACCTGCTGGATGAGCACAATCCTGGACTTGATCCTGAGGTGGGTGTACAAATCCTGGAAATAAATGCCGAGCATGATACACGCCACCGCGATCGCGATCCGCGCCCATCCGCCGTCGTACAACAGGAACACTTCCGGATCCAGGTTCAGAACCAGAAAAGCAGCCAGCACGTAACAGCCGTAGATGAGGATGGCTTCCGAGACCAGAAGCGCGACTACACTGCTGGGAACAAAGACTCGAAAGAGCCGAATCATTTTCCGCCTTTTGATTTAAAGGGCGATCGATCGCGCGGCGTGCGATTCGTGTTCGAGAAACCAGGCGTAGGTTTCTCGAATCCCCTCCTCAAGACTGATGCGCGGCCTCCAGCCCAACGCCAGCAGACGCGAGCTGTCCAGCAGCTTTTGGGGCGTGCCATCCGGCTTCGAAGAATCAAACACGATTCGGCCGTCGTAACCCGCCACCCTCCGAACCAGCTCCGCGAGCTCCCGGATGCTGACGTCGGTTCCGTATCCCACGTTTACGATTTCAGACTCGTCGTAGTTGAGCATCAAAAAGACCGCCGCCGCGGCCATATCGTCCACGTGCAAGAACTCCCGGCGCGGCTGGCCCGTGCCCCATACCACCATTTCGGGCGACCGATGGACGCGCGCCTCATGAGCTTTGCGCATCAGCGCGGGCAGGACGTGCGACGACAGCAGATCGAAGTTGTCGCCGGGACCGTACAGGTTGGTGGGCATCAGGCAGATGGCATGGAAGCCGTACTGCTGCCGATAAGCCTGGGCCAGCTTGATCCCGGCGATCTTCGCCACCGCGTACCATTCGTTGGTCGGCTCCAGAGGACCGGTGAGCAGATATTCCTCTCGAATGGGCTGCGGCGCGAGCTTCGGATAGATGCAGGAAGAACCCAGCGATTCGAATTTCTTTACGCCGTGCCGGTAAGCCGTGTCGATCACGTTCAGCTCAATGCTCAAGTTGTCCCGCAGAAATTCCACCGGGTAACTGCTGTTGGCCAGAATCCCGCCCACCTTGGCGGCAGCCAGAAAGACATACTCCGGCCGTTCCGCGGCAAAAAATGCGTCCACCTGATCCGCTTTCGTCAGATCCAGTTCACTGTGCTCGCGCACGATCAGCCGCTCATATCCGTCGGTCTCCAAACGGCGGCAAATCGCGGACCCAACCAATCCGCGATGCCCGGCCACGTAAATGCGGCTCTTTTCATCCATGCCGGTCATCTATGCTGCTCACCCATCCTGATCACCCATGCGAAACTCCGCGCTGCACCACGCGATGGCCCGCATTGGCGAGCGTTTGTTCCTGGCGGGCCAGCTCCATATCATGCTCCAGCATCATGCGGACCAGTTGCTCGAAGTTGACCTTCGGACGCCAGCCCAGCTTGCGTTCGATCTTAGAAGGATCGCCGCACAGCGCATCCACTTCGGTGGGCCGCAGGTAGCGCGGATCGGTCTCCACTACCCGCTTCCAGTCCAAACCGCACAGGCCGGCGGCCAGATCGAGAAACTCGCGTACCGAGTGCGATTCCCTTGTCGCGACCACATAGTCCCCCGGTTCCGGCGCCTGGAGCATCATCCACATGGCTTCGACGTAATCTTTCGCGTAACCCCAATCCCGCCGGGCTTCCAGATTTCCGAGGAATAGCTTTTTTTGCAGACCGAGATGGATGCGGGCGAGAGCGCGCGTGATCTTGCGCGTCACGAACGTTTCCCCGCGCCGCTCGGATTCGTGATTGAACAGGATGCCGTTCGAGATGAACAGCCCGTACGCTTCCCGATGATTTACCGCATACCAGTGCGCCGCCACTTTGCTGACCGCGTACGGACTGCGCGGATAGAACGGCGTGCTTTCATTTTGCGGCGGGGCCGCGGCGCCGAACATCTCGGACGACCCGGCCTGATAAAAGCGCACCTCTCTGCCCCGGCTCGACACGTAATCCCGCATGGCTTCGAGCATCCGCAAAGTTCCGACCGCCACTACGTCGGCGGTGTAAACCGGTTGATCGAAGCTCACCCGTACATGGGACTGAGCGGCCAGATTGTAGATCTCGTCCGGCTGAATTTCCTCGATCAATTCACGAAGCTTGGCGCCGTCCAGCACATCGCCGTAGTGCAAATGCAGCTTCGGATTCTCGTGCGGATCGGCGTAGATCGAGTCCAGACGCTCGGTGTTGAACGTGGAGGCGCGCCGTACGATGCCATGCACCTGGTAATCCTTCGCCAGCAGCAGCTCCGCCAGGTATGAACCGTCCTGGCCGGTGATTCCGGAAATAAGGGCTTTCTTCGGCATATTAATTTGCCACCGCCGACACCGCGGCTCGGGGAGAGCTCGACTGCAGCGACCCGTTTATCAGCCCCAGCACGGGAAGGCCGCTTGCGCGGATGCGGTGCATGGTTTCCGCATCCTGACGCTGCGCCAATACGAGATGATCTGCCCAGGCCAATATGGAATCCAGCCCCATCAGCAACCGGCCGATATGCGGAATGCTTTCAAGCACGAAGTTCCGATTGCTTCCATAAATCGCCTCCAATCGGATTTGGGGATCGAAAACCCGCACGTCGCGCCCTTTGCCGATCAGCTGTTCGAGCAGCGTCACCACCGGGCTTTCGCGCAGATCGTCGGTGTTTTCCTTGAAGGCCAGGCCGATCACGCCGATCCGCCGCGCCTGCAGATCCAAAACCGCGTCGATGCCACGCTTCAAATGCTGGTCGTTACTGGATAAAGCGGATTCGAGCAGCGGCAGCTTCAGATCCAGGCGTCCCACGCGATAAATCAGCGCCCGCAGGTCCTTGGGCAGGCAGGAGCCGCCGAACGCGAAGCCGGGCTTAAGATACGCCGGCGAGATGTTGAGTTTCACGTCTTCGCACAGCGTCTGCATCACTTCCTGGGCATCCATCCCCAGCTTATCGCTCAACGCCCCGATTTCATTGGCGAACGAGATTTTCACTGCGTGAAATCCGTTGCAGGCGTATTTGATCATCTCCGCGGTTCGAAGCGACACCAGGCAGGGCCGGACGCGAAGTGCCGCATAGAGATTCGCTACCGCCCGTACCGCTGCGCCGTTCTCTCCACCCACCACCAGGAGCGAAGGCTCCAGGAAATCCTGGACCGCCGACCCTTCCCGCAAGAACTCGGGGTGCGATACCACCTCCACGTGCGGGAGGCTTCGAAACGCCGGCCGCACCAGCTCTTCGCAGGTTCCCGGAAAAACCGTGCTGCGGATCGCAATCACCATTGGCTTGGTCCGGAGCGGGATTGCGGCCGCGATTTCCTCGATGGCTCTGCGTAATTGCGCCAAGCCCAGGTTCCCATTCTTCTCCGAAGGCGTTCCAACGCAAATCAACGCGATGTCGGCGTCCGCGATTCCAGCCGCTGAAGTTGACGCGCTCAATCGGCCTCTCCTCACGCCCTCCCCAACCCAATGCTCCAATCCGGGCTCGTAAAAGGGAGCCCGGCCGGCAATGACATTGTCGACCTTGTATTTGTCCCTATCGATGCCCAACACATGATGTCCCAGGCTGGCCAGACCGGCAGCCGTGACGCACCCGACATAACCCAGACCGAGTACGGCGATTTGCTTCGGATTGTCCATTTCCACTACAAATCCTCAAATTTCAAGTATGACATGGTGCTTTCAAACCGCCCGAATTCTCGCCAGTAATTGGCCGTTCGAACGCCACGGGCGAAATCGCACTGGCGTAGAATCGTTGGAATCTCTGTCGCGGGCTGCCGGCGCCGGCCGCTTCAGTGACCATGGTCTTTGACCATGGTACAGTGAGGCGGGGGAGATGACATGGAGGAAATCGCCGTTTCCAAGTTCAAAGCCACGTGCCTATCGGTGCTGCAACGCGTTCGCAAGACGCGCAAGCCGGTGCTGGTGACGCGGTTTGGCGAGCCCTTGGCGGAAATATCGCCCCCGCCGCAACCGAAGCGGCGCTCCAGTTGGATGGGATCCATGGCGGGGACCGGGGAAATCATCGGGGATATCGTGTCTCCGATCTCCAGCGAAGAAGAGTGGGATGCTGGCCGGGAATGAAGCTGCTGCTCGACACGCACATCTGGGTGCAGAGCCAATTGAGCCCGGAACGCCTTTCGCGCCGCGTGACTCGCGCAATCAGCGACGCGCGAAATGAACTTTGGGTGTCGCCGGTCAGCACGTGGGAGATCGTCCTGCTTTGTGAGAGAGGACGCTTGAAACTCGCGGACGGACCGGAAGCATGGATACAGAAGGCACTGACACTCGCCCCGCTTCGCGAAGCGCCTTTGACGCACGAGATCGCGATGGCGACCCGCTCGATCGGCGTTCCGCATCGCGATCCTGCCGATCGGCTCTTGTTGGCCACTGCGCTGGTCCACGGTTTGACATTGGTCACGGCCGATGGCAACCTGAGCCGCTCGAAGCAAGTCCCAGTCCTACTGAACCGTTGAATCTCCCGACTCGGCAGGCAGGCGGGCAGATTAGTCGAAGAAATTCAGACACGCCTCAGTTGGTATGGTAGTATGGTATCGGTATGGCGTCCACCAAAGTCACATTCACGCTGGACGATGCCACCCTGCGCCGCCTGCGCGACGCGGCCGAAAGGCTCGCCAAACCTCAAAGCGCGGTTGTTCGGGAGGCCATTCAAGAGTTTCATCACCGGATCGGGATGCTGAGCGAGCAGGAACGCCTGCGCGCCTTGCGCGCCTTTGATGAACTGGTTCCCAAGATCCCGCGCCGTCCCTTAGCCGCGGTGGAACGGGAATTGGCCGAGTTGCGCCGGTCGCGCCGTGCGGGCGGGCGTAAGCGGACCGCACCTTAACTGCTCAGATGATCGTGCTGGACATCTCGGTCCTGGTGGACGGGCTCACCGGCCCGCGGCGCTCGGCGCGAGCGTTCCGCTCGGTCATCGAAAGTGGCGAGCGGCTCTTGTTGCCTTCCCTGGTCCTATACGAGTGGCTACGCGGACCTCGCGTCCCTCAGGAGCTGGCTGCGCAAGAAGCCCTCATTCCCCAGGAATCTGCGCTTCCTTTCGGCCTACAGGAAGCCTTGGTAAGCGCACAGCTGTACCGCTCCGTGCGGCGCCCGCGAGGGCGGGAGATCGACCTGGCCATCGCGGCTTGCGCCATCGTCAACGAAGCGGCGCTCTGGACTCTGAACACTGCCGATTTCGCCGATATTCCCGGATTGCGGCTCTGGCCCGCGGGCTAGGCGTGCAGCCCGGCGGATCATGCTGGTGACACATACCGTGAAGGACGGGTCGTTTGTCGCCGACAAGCCGCGTCATTGTTCCGAAACACTTCTGGCGTTAACGGGCGCCGGCCGAAGGGTCGGAAGAAACCAAGAAAAATCACGCGACCTTCTTGCTCAAACTCTTTGACAAACTGCGCCGGCGAGCGCCGCTGGGAGCGACATGATCTCGCCGTGCCACAATGCCAGCATGCGTTTCTTCACGGCGGCACTGATACTTACGATTCTGACCGAACTCGGCCCAGCGGCCTCGCCGCAGCCGATCGCGGTGAAGGTGGTCGTCGTCACGATGTACGAGCGCGGCGCCGACACCGGCGACGAGCCGGGTGAGTATCAATATTGGGTGGAACGCGACCATCTGGATCAAATCTTCCCCTTCCCACAGGGCTACCACGATCTGAGAATGAATCGCGCGGGCGTATTAGGCATCCTCACCGGCGTGGGCACGGCCAAAGCGGCCTCCAGCATCATGGCCCTGGGACTCGACCCGCGCTTTGACCTGCGGAAAGCGTATTGGCTGGTGGCCGGCATCGCCGGCGTAGATCCGGCGGACGCCTCGCTAGGATCGGCCGCATGGGCCGAATGGGTGGTGGATGGCGATCTGGCGCACGAAATCGACGCCCGCGAGATTCCCTCCGATTGGAAGACCGGATACGTTCCGCTGCGGCACTCTACGCCGTATGAGCAGCCACGCCAGGATTGGGGCGAAGCCTATCACCTGAACGCCCGCCTGGTGGACTGGGCGTTCAATCTAACAAAAACCGTCGATCTCCCCGACAATGCGTCCATGCGGAAGGAACGCGAGCAGTTCCAGCAGCCCAATGCGCGTCGGCCTCCGTTCGTGCTCAAGGGCGATACCCTGTCCAGCAGCACCTATTGGCACGGCAAACTGCTGAACGAGTGGGCGAATGACTGGGTTCGTTATCACACCGGCGGCCACGGCAACTACGTGACCACGGCCATGGAAGACACCGGCACGCTGCAATCGCTCACGTTCCTTGCAAAAGCCGGGCGCGTGGATCTGGGCCGCGTGCTGGTGCTCCGAACCGCCAGCGATTTCGATGAGCAGCGCCCCGGCCAGACCGCCGCCGAGAGTCTCTATCAGAACACCGCCGGGCGATACACCGCCTATCTCCCGGCGCTCGAAGCTGCCTGGCGCGTCGGACATTTGGTGGTCGCGAAGCTAACCGGCAATTGGACGGAATATGAGGCTCACATCCCCAGCAACCGATAGGAGTACAATCTCTAGTTGGCCACGGGAGATTGGTGGCCAGCCCTCCAGAGATGAACATCTCCGTCAAAGGTGAATACGCATTGCATGCGATTTTCGATCTCGCTTCGCAGCCATTCGGCCAGCCGATCAAAATCGCCGATATCGCCCGCAGGCAGAAGATCCCGCAGAAGTTTCTGGAGTTGATCCTATCCAGCCTGAAGCAGGGGGGATTCGTCGAGTCGCGGCGCGGCGCCGAAGGCGGATATTTGCTGGCACGCCCGCCCGACGCAATCGCAATCGGCGACGTCATCCGCTATGTGGAAGGTGGTAAAACAAAAAAGCGTAGCGTCAAGCAACAGGCCGCCGATCCGCTCTCGGAGATTTGGCGCCGCATGGATCAGGCGGTCTCGAGCATTATTGACAACACCAGCTTTGCCGAGCTGGTCCGGGACTGGCGTGATCGGCAGACGAAATACGTTCCGAACTGGGAGATTTGATGCAATTTCAGGACAATTCACTAAGCATCGGCAGGACGCCCCTCATCAAGCTCAATCGGGTCACTGATGGAGCGCCCGCCACTGTGCTCGCTAAGATCGAAGGCCGGAATCCCGCCTACTCGGTCAAGTGCCGCATCGGCGCTTCCATGATCTGGGATGCCGAAAAGCGCGGCGTCCTCGGACCCAACAAGGAGCTGATAGAGCCCACCAGCGGCAATACCGGCATCGCCCTGGCTTTCGTGGCCGCGGCGCGCGGCTATCCCATCACCCTGACCATGCCCGAGACAATGTCCATTGAGCGGCGCAGAGTCCTGCGCGTCTTCGGCGCCAATCTGATCCTGACCGAAGGCTCCGCCGGAATGAAGGGCGCGATCGCCAAGGCGGAGCAAATGGCGGCGTCCGATCCCGATCACTATGTGTTGCTGCAGCAGTTCCAGAATCCCGCCAATCCTGAAATTCACTTCAAAACCACCGGCCCGGAAATTTGGGACGACACCAACGGAGCCGTCGACGTTCTAGTCAGCGGCGTCGGCACCGGGGGCACCATTACGGGCGTGTCCAGATACATCAAGAACGAAAAAAAGAAGGAGTTGGTTTCAATCGCGGTGGAACCAGTCTCGAGCCCCATCATCACTCAAACGCTGAACAATGAACCTCTTAAGCCGGGGCCGCACAAGATTCAGGGTATCGGTGCAGGCTTTATTCCCGGCACTCTGGATCTTTCGATAGTGGATCGCGTCGAATTGGTCAGCAATGAGGAATCGATCGAGATGGCCAGACGATTATCGCGCGAGGAAGGGATTTTGTCAGGAATCTCCTGCGGAGCGGCGGCTGCGGTAGCGGTGCGGATCGCGAAAGAGCCGGAGATGCGGGGCAAGACCATCGTAGTAGTGCTGCCCGATTCTGGCGAACGCTACTTGAGCACCGCGCTCTTTGAAGGAATCTCAGCCGATTGATCGCCCGGCGTCGCCTTTTGTGCCCTTGAAAAGTAGAATGGCGGACGCTTTTTTGGGGTGATTAGGGTGAAGCGCCCGCCGTCGTAACGGGGATTTGACTAAATAACGACGGGAGACACTAAGAGGTTACCCGCGGCCAAAAATTTTACACACCCTTGCAATCCCACTTTCTGGCGCTCTTGCATTCGGCCCGTCGCTTGGCGTATACTCGAAGGCGAAGAAAAGGAGAACAACGAGTGCCGCCATGCCCCTCCCCCAAACACTCTATTGTGGCCCTTCCGGTTGGTCTTATCCGCACTGGAACGGGATTGTCTATCCAAAGCTGAAGCCCCGCGCTCCTCACGCGCTCGAACATCTGTCGCGCTATTTCGACGCCGTCGAAATCAACACCACCTTTTATCAGCCGCTCCGGCCCGAGATTGCACGCCTCTGGCTTCGCAAGGTTGCGCATAATCCCAAGTTTTTGTTCACCGCAAAATTGGCACGCATCTTCACGCACGAGCGCTTGCTCGGGCTGCCCGAAATCGCCGAGTTCCAGGAAGGGCTGTGGCCGCTGCACCGGGCCCGCAAACTGGGTTGCGTGCTGATGCAATTTCCCTGGACCTTCCGCTACACCGAAGAGAACCGCCAGCATCTGATCGCAGTCAGGCGAGCATTTCACGAGTTCCCGCTGGTGGCCGAAATGCGGCACTCGAGCTGGATGCACGAAGAAGCTCTCGGAACCTTGATCGATTACCATATTGGGTTCGCAAACATCGATCAACCCGCCTATACGAAGGCGATGCCCGCGGGATCGTTCCTGACGTCACCGATCGGATACGTGCGCTTGCACGGCCGGAATCCGCGGCATTGGCAGCGCGAGTTCTCGAGAACGCTAACCCCGGCGGCGCACGATTATCTGTATTCCCGGGACGAACTGCTCGAATGGAAGCCTCGCATCCAGCAGCTTCAAGAACATGCCGCGGCGACATTCGTGTTCGCAAACAATGATGCGGGCGGTAAAGCGGTGGTGAACGCGCTCCAGCTGGCCGAAATGCTGGGCGATCATCGGCATGCAGCGCCGCCGGACTTGCTCCAGCGCTTCCCAGAGGAACTGGCCGCGTTTCACGCCGACCGGCCAATGCAAACTGCGCTGTTTTCAGGTTACGAACCCGGCCAGCGGGCCGTGGCTTAAGCCGGCTGGAAGCCTAGCTCATTTTTTGATGCTTCGAAGATAGGCGACCACGTCGTCAACCGACGCGCCGGTGACGCTAGCCACAGGCTTCATCTTGCCTTTGCCGTCGGTGACGATTTTCTTCAGATCGGCATCGCTCATCGCCTGAACAGCGGGGGATTTCAGATCCCGCATATCTACTTTCATCATCTTGGCGATGCCTGGATTGCCTTCCCCATCCGGGCCGTGACACGCTTTGCAGGCTCGGTCAAAAACGGCTTTGCCGGCCTTGGCGTCGGCGGCTGAACCGACGGCCGTCGACAGCGCGGCAAGAATCAATGTGGTGAGAACAATTCGCATTTTTGTGCTCCTATGAGATTTGAATTTTGACGGATCCGGCGAATCCGGCGTCCTATTTAACTGCATTCTTCGAATCGAGGTACGCGATGATATTGGACATGTCTTGCCCGTCAAAATGCGGCCAGGCAATATGTTTGGCCTGCATTTGATCCAGCATGCGCGGCCCGTGATGCCACAGCGCCGAGACCATCGTAGCGCCCGTAAAGATCTCTCCGGCGCGCGGCAGCGCGGGTGCGCCGCTCGAGGCATCGCTGTGACACGTGACGCAATGCTTGGACGCAAATAGCCTCTCGCCCGCCCCCGCATTGCCGGAATTGGTAAAGAACTCGCTGGCCCACAAATAGCCGAGCAATGCACGCATCTCGTCCACCGTCAGGCGCGGCGGCTCGGCGGCCATCTTCGGCTCATGGTTCCACATGGCGGCCGCGATGCCTGTGAGCGTCTTATTTTTGAGCAGGGGCGCGAGCTCCAGCTTCCCCGTATGACACCCCGCGCAGCCCTTGGACTTGAACAGCTCCGCGCCGTTCGCTCCCGCGCTGATGTCGAACGCGGAACCCGATCCGCGCCGGGAAGGCAAATTCCGAAGGTAGACCAGTATGTCGTCCAGGTCCTGAGGATCTAATTCTGCCCACTGCAAACCGACTCGCGCAAACTCGCCGCGCATGCTGGCGGCGTGATTCCACATCGCGTCGGCCAGCTCGATGGGGTCGCCGATGGCTCGCCACTCGGAAACCGGCTTGGCGTTGGGCAATTTCGCTTCCGTCATGCCGTGGCAATTGGCGCAATGTTTCGAGGCGAACACGCTCTTGCCCCGGCCCGCATCTCCCGGTTTCTCAAAGAAACGTGCCGAATAGAAGTAGGCGAACAGATCCGCCGCGCCCTGCGCGCTCAACTCGCCGGCCTGAACGCTGCGCTCCCGCATGGACGCCCACATCACCGGCGCGTGATTCCACATCGTGCTCGCCAGGCTGGCCGGAGTGAAATCCCGATCGATTTGCCGTCCCAGATCGGGCCCCACCTTGCCGCCTTCCCCGTTGATGCTGTGGCATCCGACGCAGGACAGCGTGGAGAATAGCCGTTCGCCCCGGGCCGAATCCATTTCGAGCGCCGCTCCGTGCGCCGCGCTCGTCGAGGCCAACAGCGCGATTATAACTGGCGTGCTCAGTGGAAATTTCATCGCGAGAACCTCAGGCCGGTCATCACCAGGTGGGCCCGGAATCCTTCGTACAGATAGAAGGCCTCACCGCAACCGTAGTAAGTCCATTCGCTGAACCACGCCAAGTGCTTGTTCACCGGCAAGAGCAGTTTGGCGAAAGGCTGATAGTAGCTGGAAGGACGGCTGCCGGAGGAGATGAACAGCGACCCGCCGGCCGTAATCTTGGGCGTGAGCCCCCGGTAGCGCGGCAGATTCGCGCTGAACAAACCCGTGGCCGTATGCGCATTGTCGCGATACAGGGACTGCTGCGGCGTCAGAAACTCCGGCTCCAGATATCCGATATCGGAGTATATGGTGGATCGGCTATAGGAGCCCTGCAGCTCCCAGATCTTGCCGCCCCGCGGCACCCACAGGAAAGAGAGCGATTCCTGGTGCGCGAGATAATCGTACTTGCACGCCGGGGAGCGGGTTATGGTTGTTGAGCAGACTGAAATCCGCGGAAAGACTGAGCGTTGTCGTCGCTTGATAACGCGCCTGCGCCCGCACTTTTTGATAGTTGTACAAGCTGGTCCGGAAGTATGCGCCTCCGCTGGCCGCGCCCTCCACTTCCCCCGAAACCAATATCTTCTGATTGGGACGGAAAGTCACGCCGCCGATTCCTACGTTGCGCCGCAGCCTGCCCTGATCCGCGCTCGCCAGACCGGCCACCGGCAGGAAAGCGTCGTTGGCGTCGCCCCACACATAGCGGTATCCGCCGTGGAACACCAGCTTCGACGTGGGATCGTAGAAAACATCCAGCTCCTGCTGGTTGTAGTTGGTCACCAGCGACGAAGAGAGCAGCGCCGCCATCTGCGGCCGAGATGACGCCCTCGCTCGCCAGCACTTGATTGGTATTGGCCGAGCCGGAGTCATGCAGCCGGTCCGTCATCCAGGACTCCACGATTCGCACGTGCCGGTACGGGCGTATCTCGGCGCCAAAGCTGCCGGTGGTGTGCGGCGCCTGCGCCGCCGCGGAGACCAGATACTGCTGGCTGGTGTAGAACAGCAACTGGCTCTCGAGCACCAGGTTGCCGTTGTCGTACTGCGTATAGTTCACGTTGGTCTTCGGCTGGCTATAGAGGAACTGGCCGTAGAGATCGAGCCAGGGCGTTACGTTGGCCGTGAACAGACCTTTGCTATAAGTGCTGTCGCCGCGTAATTCCGTAGGACGCGATCAGGCTGGTGA
The DNA here is from genome assembly GCA_963786745.1 of Terriglobia bacterium. Taxonomy (GTDB): domain Bacteria; phylum Acidobacteriota; class Terriglobia; order Bryobacterales; family Bryobacteraceae; genus Palsa-89. The sequence continues at coordinate 737,735 of CAWBAE010000004.1, forward strand.
GATCCATGGTCTGGCCGAAGAACGGCGTCAGGGAGTTGCCGTAATTGGTCGATCCAGGAGCTTGATAAACGCCTGATTGTTTTGGAAAGTGGTCCCGCCTTCTTCGAGCGTCACGTGGAATCGTTTCAGCTCGATACGTACGCCGCCGCGATAGAGGCTGGTCCGATCCGACATCGTATTGGGCACCGGAAACTCGTCGGCGTCCGTAACAAACGCGGTCGCTCCCGTCCCCGACCCCGAGTCGCGGTCATAGGCGAAGTATGGAATGATCCAGTTTCCAGGCAGAATATCCAGAGAGAAATTACCGAAACGGCGATGCGTATCGAAAGATTGCTCGTTCAGCGCCAGGCCGCGCAAGGGCAGCAGCGGATCGGCATAGGAAGGTAAAAAGTCGAAATAGGCGATCTCGCGGTAATCCGCGTTGAAATCGTAAAGCTTCTTTTTCTTCATGTACAGATGAAAGGTCTCGTACGGCTCGTCTCCCCAGCCGTAGGCCTGCACCTGGATTTGATCGAACAGACGGTGCTTGGGATCGGTAATCGTGAAATCCGCGCCCGACAGCTTCGGGCCGGAACCCAGGTTCACTAGACTGCGGTAGGCGTCCATGCTGCCGCCCACTCCGGTTTGCCAGCGATATCCCAGATCGATGGAGCCGGTGAGCCAATTCTCGTCCGAAGGAACCGGCGAAGCGGCCTCAGGGGCCGCGGCGGCATTCGTCGCGGGAACTGCCGCGGTCGCGGGAGCTGGGGAGGCAGCGGGAGCTTGCGCCGGAGTCGCGGGAGCTTGCGCCGCCGCAGGCTGCTGAGCGAGCAGCGGCGCGGCCAGCACCGCGAGGATGAATAGCGTCTTCATCGCAGCAGATCCCTGTCCACGTAACTTCCGTGGATCTTCTGGTGGCACACCGTGCAGTTTTGAAAGCGCGGCGACCGCAAATCATGGAAGGCCGGCGGCACCACACCCAAGGCCGAATTCGAGTTCCGCGGATTGGGAAGATTGGCGTGGCACTCCAGGCACACGAACCTTACTTCCTGACGGATCAGCATGCGCGGATTGGCCGACCCGTGCGGTTCGTGACAGGCCCCGCAGCCCTCGAATCGCACCGCGGCATGCTCAAAGGTAAATGGACCGCGTTTGTCGCCGTGGCACTGGAAGCATCCCGGTTCGTTCGCACCGAACGATTGCTGCATGGCCGGGCGGACGCTGCCATGCGGATTATGGCAATCCACGCAGGACATCGCGCCCTCCGGCAGCTTATGATGATTCGGCCGCTGAAACTCGGTCCATACATTCAGATGACAGCTCGCGCACTGCTCGTTAATCGCGGAAGCTTTGCGCGCCACCAGACCATGCGGGCCGTTCGCATGTACTTTATGACAAGTAGTGCAGGAAACTTGATCCTTCATGTGGCTGCTTGTGAGACGGCCGACCTGGGTCGGCTGGTTCAGGTGGCAGGTGAGACAGATTTTGTCGGCGGCCACGGCCCCGACCTTGGCTGGATTGAGTATTAATGTGGCGTCGGCCGATTCGGCGTGTTTTTGGCCGGGACCGTGGCAGGATTCGCAGGCTCGCCCCTCCCACCCACGCTTTTTGTCCGTGGACACCAGATCATGCGGGCTCTTGGCGAACGCCTTTGCGATATCTTCGTGGCACACCGCGCAGGCGTCCGATCCGACATACCCGGCTGGAAGCGATTGGGCGGCTGCCCATGGGGGCGCAGCCGCCGTCAAGAAGAACCCGAGCAACACTACGTGCCGTCGCATCATCGCGGAATGTTAGGCACTATTGCGCGTGTACCGCGTCCACCGCGAATTGCGCGCCGGAAGCATGGCATACGCTGCAACTCTCTCCCAACGAATCCGTGTTCGCCAGGAAATGCGCTGCCTCCTGCTTCGAAACGTGACATCCGCTGCACGCCGAAGAAATGGGCGACACCGGATTGATCCAGCCCTGCGGATCGGTAACCTGATTCAGGTTGCCCATTTGCGGCAGATCGTTTTGCTCCGTGCTGTTGACGTGGCACAATGAGCAGTTTTGCAGATCGGTGGCTTCTCCCGCCCCGTTCATGGCGGGGAAAAGGATACCCGAGAAGTCGTTGTGGCTTCCCCCGAAACCTACCACGATGTAGGGATTCTTAGGATTATCGGCCGCCACATTCACGCCGTCGTGAATACGGTGGATCAGCAGGTTGAAATTGATGCCCTGCGGAGGCAGCGCTTTGTCAGCGGCAACCGTGGCCGCCGCGCGCGTCGAGGCATCCGTGTTCGACGGGTTGTGACAGAGCACGCAATACTCGACATTGTTGCGCAGGGTGCCATGCAGCGACAGCGCGATGTGACAGTTATTGCAGTTGGTTTCGGCCACCACCGTGCGCCGGGGCGCTACCGCCGAACCATCCACCGAGAAGTTGACCACCGGGTTCCTGGCCCCGTATTCGACGCTCTGCTGGGCGGTAGTGCCCGCCAGCACCGTCGCGGTGGTGCGCGCTTCACCGCCAATGGAATAAGTGCCGGTGGCGCCGGCCGGAATGGCGTTGGTGAAAGTATACGAGCAGTTCCCGCTCGAGTCGCAGGGAGCTTTTATCGCGCTTTCGGTGACGTACCCTGGCGTGGTCTGGGTTCCGAAAGTGGTGTAGCCATAATCGGTGGTGGAACCCGCCATGGTGAACTGCAGGAATCCGAGGCTCGATAGAGGCACGTTGTTGCCTTTATCGTCCTGCATCGTAAATTTGACCGTGGGCGTTTGCCCGGCGGAAGTATTCGTCACGCTGGTGATCGCGAGGTTGATGCCGGCCAGCAGGGTATCCGGGTTTTGTGGATAAGTGGCGGCCGTGTCGGTAGCCACCACATGCGCGCCCATAATCGATGCATCGAAGGGCATCTCTCCCTGCGGGATATGGCAGTTCATGCACTGCGTATCGTCCGCCTGGGGCCCGCCCGGGTGGTTGACCTCCGGGCCACTGGAGAAGCCCGTGGCGAAGTCGATATCGTTGTGGCATCCGCCGCAGGCTGCGCGGGTTGGTTCGGTCAGGAAGGCTTTGGCTTGCGCCGCGCCGGTCGTTTGGCTGTGGCAAACCTCGCAGCGCTGGGCCATGGCGGGATCGATCACGTTGGAAAAGTTATTGACCGAATTCATATAGCCAATAATTTCATAAGGAACGCCCGGCGTGGTCTTGGTGCCAACCACAGTGGGTAACGATGAACCCATGTGCAGGCTGTGAAAGAAGACCTTGGCGTCCAGCGAGTTGCCCGTCGACGGATCGGCGTTTTGCGGCTGGTGGCAGAGCACACAGGCCTGCATGCCTTGGGCATAACCGCCATGGAAGGCCAGACTGTCGTGGCAGGTATTGCAACTCTGGGTGCGGATCACATCCCGTGTGACGGTGACCGCCGCACCATTGGGAACGAAGTTGAAAGTGGCGCCGGCGTAGTTGGTACCCAGGTTGAAAGCTGTGAGATCGCGGTTGCCGTTTACCGACACGGTATTAGTCAGGGTGGGATCAAATCCCGCCGAGGCCTTAGCCGTGAAAGTGTACTGGTATTGCCCGGGAGCCACTTGGGTGGCTGGGCTACCCAGTTCGAAATCCGGGCGCGTGATAGTGCCCAGTACTTTGCCGGTCGCTTGTGCTGTGGTGTAGGCGACATACTGTTCTTGGCCCTTGGGTATATAAGCCGCCACGTATGCCAGCGAGATCGCGCCCGGTGTATTCACGCCCGCCGCATCCAGTGGTAGCCCGTTAGGATCGGTCAGCGTATAGGTCATCGTGATAGTGCCATTGGTTGCGATGGAGGCTGAGTTGATCGTGATCCCCAAGCCAGGGCTCACAAAATCAACCAGGGCCTTATCTGCGTAAAATGCCTTTTCGTGCGGGCCATACACATGCGTTTTGGTCTGGCCTGTCAGGCAGAGAGCTATCAGCGCGGCAAACGCCGCTGTGCGTAATAAGAAAGAGAGCCGTTTCATGGAATCCTCGTGTATCCCCTGTTACGTCCTAATCGGAAACAACGATGCATCTTGTGCGTCCAAGTGCAAATTCGTCTTCTTTAACCCCACAGGTGACGCACGCCGTCTGCCAAACGCCTGAGGTTTGTATGCAATGAGTTACTTGACGCTGCGTTGAGGGACCAAAGGCATTTGGGTGATATCCCCCAGCGTGTTTTCCTTCAATTTCACTGTGGCCGCTCATACCAGGCTGACTTCCGATTCAACTACCTGGCTCGAGGACAGAACGCTCACTTCGATCTCCGGCGGTTTGTGAAGCGTGTTCTTCAACAAGCACGAGTCCACCGCCCGGAGAATTCCGTCGCGGTGCCGCTGCGTAAGGCCGGGGGCCACCACGTCCACCCGCATGGATACGATCCGCGCCGGCTTGTCCCCTTTGGCCGCCGAAACCCGTATCTCCAGATTTTCGTCCGGTAGCGCCCTGGCCCGCAGATACTCCTCCGCGTAATACGCTGCACAGGCTCCCAAGGAACCAAGGAATAACTCGGGAGGCGTCATCGCTGCGTCAGTTCCCTCATTCTCCACTGGCTGGTCACTCAACACCTCATGACCACGGGCAGTCATCTGAAACCTCTTGCCGTCCAAATGCCGGACCGATATCTCCATACTCGTTTTTCTCCTCGGTTCGTTCTGAGCATTCGACGGCCCGCCAGCTCCAAAGCACCCTCAATAACTTATCGGACCGCTCTTCACTAATGTGAGGAACAGAACCCACCAGAGGAGCGAGGTAACCCTCCAACCCGCCATTGGCATCAATCCTGCTAAAGGAAAATCGATGGATTCAGCATTAGCCGTCCACCGCCTCCACTTTGCTTTCACGGTGACCTTCCACTATCTCTTCCCCCAACTCACCATGGGGCTGGCCCTGCTGATCGTGATCTTGAAGACCATCGGCCTCCGGACAGGCAACGAACATTACCATCAGGCCGCCCGCTTCTGGGTCAAAATTTTCGCCATCAATTTCGCCATGGGAGTAGTAACCGGCATCCCCATGGAATTCCAGTTCGGAACCAGCTGGGCCGAGTTTTCCAAATCCGCCGGCGGCGTCCTGGGTCAAACCCTCGCCATGGAGGGTGTGTTCTCGTTCTTCCTCGAATCCAGCTTCCTCGGGCTATTCGTATTCGGGGAAAAGCAGCTCGGCCCCAGGATGCATTGGTTAGCCGCTTTTCTGGTATTCCTGGGCTCCTGGATGTCGGGCTTCTTCATCATCGCCACCGACGCCTGGATGCAGCATCCGGTCGGCTATCGAACCGGTCCCCACGGCGAGATACTGCTGGATAGTTTCTGGCGCCTGATTTTTAATCCCTGGACGCTCTGGCAGTATCTGCACAACATGACCGGCGCGGTGGTGACCGGGAGTTTCGTGATGGCCTCCATCGGCGCGTTCTACTTGCTCATGAACCGTTCCGTCGAGCATGCCCGCATATTCGTCCGGACCGGAGTTATCGCCGGGACCATCGCCACCCTCGCAATGCTGTTTCCCACCGGCGACGGGCAGGGCCGGATGGTGGCCGAGCATCAGCCCGTCACGCTGGCGGCCATCGAAGGATTGTTTGACACCACCGCCGGCGCGCCCATCGCGATACTCGGGCAGCCCGACACGGACCGGCTCGAACTGGATAATCCGCTGCTGGTCCCGGACGCCTTGAGCTTCTTGACTTACCGCCGTTGGGAGGCCGAAGTGAAAGGCTTGAAAGATTTCCCGCGCGACCAGTGGCCGGACAACATCCCGTTGCTCTACTACAGCTATCACATCATGGTAGGGATCGGAACCATGCTGGTGGTCCTGATGCTGGTGTGCGTCTGGTGGCTCTTTCGCGGACGTCTTTTCGTAAGCCGGCCGCTGCTGTGGGCTTTGCTGCTGGCGCTGCCCTTCCCCTACATCGCCACCACGGCCGGCTGGATGACTGCCGAGCTCGGCCGCCAGCCCTGGCTGATCTATGGCTTAATGCGCACGGCCGCGGGAGTTTCGCCGCGCGTCTCGGCGGCCAACGGATTGTTTACGCTGATCGGGTTCATGGGCCTGTACCTGTGCCTCGGCCTCATGTTCCTCTTCCTGGTTCACCGTGAGATCGAGCGTGGCCCCGGGGCCGAGCCGGCGGCCGCGCTGGCAGGTGCAGAATGATCGAGATCCTGTGGTTCTGTCTGGTCGCGATCATGATCGCCGGGTATGTGGTCCTGGACGGATTCGACCTGGGCGCGGGAATCGTCCATCTGTTCGTCGCCCGGAACCCAGAGGAACGCGATCAGGTGGTGCGATCCATCGGGCCGGTCTGGGACGGTAACGAAGTCTGGCTGCTGGCGGCGGGAGGGACTCTGTACTTTGCGTTTCCCGCGCTCTATGCGGCGGCGTTTAGCGGATTTTATTTGGCGCTGATGCTGGTGCTATGGCTGTTGATTCTCCGGGGCATCGCCATCGAACTCAGCCATTTCATCGCGAGCCCGCTATGGAAACCGTTTTGGGGCTTCGTCTTCGGGGCGGCCAGCGGGCTGCTGGCTCTGCTTTATGGCGCCGCGCTCGGGAACGTGGTGCGCGGGGTTCCGCTGGATTCGAACGGCTACTTTTTCCTGCCGCTGTGGACCAACTTTCTGCCCGGCCGCGAGGCGGGCATCGTGGACTGGTACACGTTGCTGGTGGGCGCGGCGGCCTTCGCGGCTCTGGCGCTGCATGGCGGCTATTGGGTGATTCTGACTTCGAACGGCGCGTTGCGGGAAAGATCGCGAACTTTTGCCGCCTCGGTCTGGTGGGGCGTGGTTGCGCTCACCATCCTGGTTACCATCGCCAGCTTCCGCATTCAGCCCCACCTGTTCGATGAGTTCGTCGAACGGCCCTGGGGTTACGTTTTTCCGCTGCTGGCGATCGCCGGCCTGCTCGGAATGCGCGTTGCGGGCGCGCGCTCCCGCCATTTCGGCGCGTTTCTCTTCTCCAGCCTGTATCTCACCGGCATGCTGACCAGCGTGGTGTTCGGCGTCTTTCCTTACGTGCTGCCGTCCAATCAATCCCCCGAAGCCAGTCTCACCGTGACCAACGCCGCCGCAGCCCGCTACGGTCTTTACGTCGGGCTCTGGTGGTGGATTCCGGGGATGCTGCTCGCGGGCGTGTACTCGGTGTACGCGTACCGGCGCCTTGCGGCGAGAATCGCCGGGTAACGCTACAAGCTCAGCACCGCTTCCAGCGCTTCGCTTTCAGCCGACGGCTCCAGCCGGAATCCCAGTTTCTCGAAAACCTTCTGCATCGGACGGTTCTCAAACAAGACCGTCGCCGTGATACGCCGCAGCTTCTCGGCGCGGGCGAAGTCCACTAACTGCCGCACAATCTCGGTGCCAATCCCGCGCCGCTGGAACTGGTCGCTCACGATCACGGCCAATTCGGCCTCGTCCGCCGGATGCGACTTTACCAGTCTTCCCACCGCAATTATCTGACGCTCGTGGCTGGCTGGATCGCTCCGTTCCGCCACAAAGGCCATCTGGCGGTCGTAGTCGATGAAGCACATCCGCGTCAGACGCTCATGCTCGGTGCGCTGCTCGAGCTTCATCCAGTGGAAATAGCGCAGGTAGACGCTGCGCTCGGAAAGAGTGTGGTGGAAATTCACCAGCAGCGGCTCGTCTTCCGGCGGATCGGGCGGATGCTGATTTCACTTCCATCTCCCAGGGCGATCTTCTTCTGATACCGGCTGGGATAGGGGCGGATGGCCAGGCGCGGGAGCTTCCGAGACGTCCGTATCCTTCCCGAACGCCACCACTCGCGCATCCAGCGCAATCAGCCGCTCCGGCGAGGCCAGCAGCGGATTGATATCGATTTCCTGGATCCAGCGCTGCTCGGTGACCAGGCGGCTGAACCGCACCAGCAGCTCTTCCAGCGCGGCCAGGTCCTGACCGGCTTCCGGCCGCGAACGCCTTGCAGGGCGTTGAAGATCTTGGTCTGCTCCATCAAGCGGCGCGCCAGCGTGGTGTTGAGCGGCGGCAGCGACAGCGCGCGGTCCTTGAAAACTTCCACCAATTGCCCGCCGGTGCCGAATAGCAGCACCGGGCCGAACTGCGCAGTCAATGCTGCTGCCGAGGATCAGCTCATAGCCCTCCGCCAGGATCATGGGCTGCACGGTGACGCCCGCGAAATGCTCGGGCGCCGGCCCTTTCTGCCACCGAGGCCTGAATCGCGCCGGAAAGCGTTCCCGGACCGCGCCCTCGTCGACCAGATTCAACTTGCACGCCGCCCACGTCGGTCTTGTGCGTGATGGTCAGGGAGTTCAGCTTCAGCACCACCGGAAAGCCGATCTCGCGCTCGGCCGCTGCAACGGCTTCTTCCTCGCTCGCCGCCACCGCGGTTTCCACCGTCGGGATGCCGTAGGCCTTCAGCACCTGCTTGGATTCGGACTCGGTCAGGATGGTCCGGCCCGCGCCGCGCGCACTTCTCGATCACTCGCGCTCGGCTGCATTCGGATCCAACATCGTCGGCGTTCGTGCAGCGACGGCGTTTCATAGAGCGCCCGCAGGTTATAGCTGTACTGCCACATGTAATGGAACGCGCGCACGGCGGTATCGGGGAAATGGAAGGTGGGAATCCCGGCCTGATTCAGAATCGTCTGGCCCTGCTCGGCCTGCTTCGGCGCCGCCCATCCAGCTGGCCAGAATCGGCTTGCCGTCCAGCTTGGCGAAGCGTTCAGGCTTTTCGGCGATCTGCGCGGGATCGGTCATGCCTTGCGGCGTCAGAATCACCAGCAGGCCGTCGCATTGGATCCTGGGCCGCGATTTCGACCGCCTTGGCGAAGCGCTCCGGGCCGGCGTCGCCGATAATGTCGATCGGATTGTTGTGGCTCCAATGCGGCGGCAAGCACCTTGTTGAGCGCTTCAGTGGTGTCGGGCGAAAGCTCGGCCAGTTCGCCGCCCGCGGCGAGCAGCGCGTCGGTGGCCAGCACGCCCGGACCGCCGGCGTTGGTCACAATGGTCAAGCTGGGACCCTTGGGCCGGGGCTGCTTGAGCCAGCACTTCGGCCATGTAGAACAGGTCGGCGATGCTGTTCGACGCGCAGCACGCCGCACGCGCCGGAACGCGGCCTCCAGCACTTCGTCGCTGCCGGCCAGGGAGCCGGTGTGCGAAGCCGCGGCTTTGGCGGCCTGCTCGGTGCGCCCGGCCTTGATCACGATGATGGGCTTGTTGAGCGCCACTTCGCGCGCCGCCGAGAGGAAGCGAGCGCGCGTCGCCGATCGATTCCATGTAGATGACGATGCTGCGGGTGTGCGGGATCGTTGCCCAGGTAATCGATCAGGTCGCCCCAGCCCACGTCCAGCATGGAGCCGACCGAGATGAACGCGCTGAAGCCCACCTGCTCGCGCAGGCTCCAGTCGAGGATCGCGGTGCACAGGGCGCCGCTTTGGCTGATGAACCCCACGTTGCCGGGGCGCGCGATGGCGTGCGCGAAAGTGGCGTTCAGTCCGGTGAGCGGGCTCATGACGCCCAGGCAGTTGGGGCCGATGATGCGCATTTTTGCGGGCCGCGCCGCCGCAGAATCTGGCGCTCCAGTTCCGGCCCGCGGCGCCGGCCTCGCGAAATCCGGCCGAAATAATCACCACTCCTCGCACTCCGGCGCGCGCGCATTCCTCCACCACCCCCGGCACGGTTTCGGCGGGCGTCATAATCACCGCCAGTTCGGGAGCTTCGGGTAAGCTCGCGACGTCGGGGTAGGCTTTGATCCCCAGCACGCTATTCTTCTTGGTGTTTACCGGATAAACGGTTCCTCCGAACGGGCTGCTGATCAGATTCCAGAGCACCGATCGGCCGACGTGGCCTTCCCGGTCCGTGGCCCCGATCGCGGCCACCGAACGCGGTTTGAAGAAGACCTCCAGATCCCGCCGGGTGACGTCGCTCTTGTTCGCAGCGGGGCTCAACCCAGGCTCCTAAACGCTCACCACCGGGCAGGGCGACTGCCGGATGATGGAGTACGCATTGGCCCTGAGGCGTCCCATCAAACCGCCCGCGACGCTGCGCCCAATCACCACCAGATCCGCTTGCTCCCGTTCGGCAAAGCCGCATACGGATTCGGCCGCCGGGCCCACCACCACGGACACCTTGCCCACCGATCCAAAGGTCTCCTGCATTGCTTCGATTTTACGAGATGTGTGGACCATCAGGTGTTCGACAGTCTGCTCGCCCCCACTTGCGGCAGGCGGCAAGGCATGCACCACCGCCAACTCAGCTCCGAACTCGAGCGCGCAGCGCGTGGCCCAGCTTAAAGTTGGACAACTCTGCGCGCCCAAATCCACCGCGCAGACGATCTTTCGCAGCGCGATGTCTTCGAGCCGCGGCACCTGTTCCATATGCACTCCGGTCCAGACCGGGCACACCGCGTCATGCAGTACCCGCTCTGTCACCGACCCCAAAATGAGGCGGCGAAACCCGCCGTAGCCGTGTGTCGGCAGCATGATGAGATCGAACTCCCGGCTATGGGCGTATTTCGTAATCGCACTCGCGGGATCGCCGTCCAGCATCACCCGCCGGACGTTGAAGGGCTTCAGTTCGTCGTCAAGATATGCGCTGAGTTGTTGCTCGGAAATCCCGGCGGCGTCCACCAGGATGTCGTTGTAGGTCCGAGGCGCCAGCACGTACAGCAAAGTGAGTTCGGCTTCAAAATGGCCAGCGAAAGTCTCCACCATTCTGGCCGCGTCGCCGCAGCGCTCCGAGAAATCCACCGGGAACAAGATCTTTTTGGGGGGAAACATGGCGCAATCCTTTCTATGACTCGAAGCGCAATCGAAGCCCCACAAATCTGATTACGTTTCCAATTAGTGCGTGCTCTGACAGGGTAAAATGCCCCACTTGTTCGACCCTGGGGCGAGTGAGAACGCTCAACTCGGCTTACAAGGTTCGCCCGGCATCGCAAGATAACCGCGAGAAGCCAGGTGGTGGGCTTTTCGCGACATCGCGCCCGCAGAGCTTCTCGCCGGGCGCGGCGCCTGCGTCGGGCAACGCATTTCGGCGGCGATAATGGCCAGGTGCGCGGTGCTGGGCGAGTCGCCCTCGAAGACCACGTGCCGGACTCCGGCATCCCAGATTCTTGCCAGCCGATCCGAGCCTTTGGAAGTAATCACCACGAACCGCTCCGGCTCCGGATCAAGCATGGATAGATTGTCGATGTGCTTGCCGTCAATTACGATTACGCCATCCAGCTTCAAGTCTGGTTGATCCACCACATAGACTTGATGGGCGCCGTCCCTCTGCAACAGGTTTTCGAGCAACCGAGCGTACTCCCGATTTTGCAATGCCAACTGGATGGTTTTCATGCGAACTTCGCCAATCTGCCGATCACTAAAGCAATCCATCCGCCAGAGGTTTTCGAGCCTCAAAGTTATTATGTTTCAGCTACTTGGACATTTCAGCCGGGCTAAGCTACGTAGTCTCGTGGGGCTACAAGCCCCAAAATTGCGCCAAAGGAGCGGTCTTCAACGTGCAACGAGAACATTTCCGCGAAGCAGCGAAATGATGGAACCTCTCGTCGATTCCAAGAACCTTCATCTGTCCGGGAACTGGCAAAGGCCGGAGATCCTGGAGGCGATATTCGACCAGCTTTCCGATGCTTTGTTCCTGTACGACAAGAACCTGCACATTGTTGGTGTCAACCAGGCAGCTCAACGGATCTTCGGCATGTCCGCCGGGGAGTTGATCGGCAAACATTGCCAGGATGTCTTTCGCTGCGTCGCCTGCGAGCCGGGTTGCGCGATGCTGCAGGGGCTCGGCAAATCGGCCTGTCTGCCGGCGGGAACCGTCACCTTGCGGATGGAGAATGGACGCGAACGCATGGTAGTGATCCGAACCGTGCAGGTCCATGACGACAGCGGTGCGCTGGAGGGGGTGGTGGCCACCGTCAAGGACATCACCGAAGAGGCCGAACCCGCAAAACGGCAGATTATCGCCGAATCCCAAGCCATGCGGGATGTGCTGGCGTTCGTGCGCCGCGTCGCGGTGAGCGAAGCCAGTTCCATTCTGATCGAAGGAGAAAACGGAACCGGCAAAGACCTGATTGCCAAGACCCTCCATTATCAGAGCCTGCGCCAAGCCGAGCCTTTCCTGGCCATCAACTGCGCCGCCATCCCCGATACGCTGCTCGAAAGCGAGCTGTTCGGCTACGAAAAAGGCGCCTTCACCGATGCGCGGGCGCAGAAGCGCGGGCTATTGGAGCTGGCCGATAAAGGTACGTTGTTTCTCGACGAAATCGGCGAGATCCCCCTGTCGCTCCAGGTTAAGCTGCTGCGCGTTCTCGAGAATCAATGTTTCCGAAGGCTGGGCGGGCTGGAGGATATCCATATTGATGTCCGGATCATCGCCGCCACCAACAAGAATCTGCGCGAGGCGGTGCACGAAGGGGCTTTTCGCCAGGATCTCTACTATCGGCTGAACGTGATCCAACTGACCGTCCCTCCGCTGCGGGAACGTCCGCAGGACATTTTGCCCCTGGCGCGTTTTTTTATCGAACACTACAATGCGAAGTTCAAGCGCCAGATCCAGGGCATTTCACCGGATGCGGAAAGTCTGCTGCTGGCGCACAGCTGGCCGGGCAACGTGCGCGAGCTCCGAAATGCTGTCGAGCGCGCCATGATTCTCGAAGACGCCGCCTATGTGCGGTCGGCCAGCCTGCCGATCGCGGTGCGTGGAACCGGCGGCTCTCAGTTTGCGCCGCCCTCCGGTCCGGCGCTGGCCTTCACCGGCGACGCCATGTCACTGGTGGAACAGGAGCGCCGATTGCTGGTGCAAGCGCTCGAAAAAACGGCCGGCAACCAGACCCAGGCGGCGCGTCTGCTGCGCATCACCCGGGATACGCTGCGGTATAAGATGAAGAAGTTCAACCTGCGCTAGGAGCGGAGCAACGCTTTCTTTTGTGTTAGGATGACTTCGGTCAAACCGCATGGCCTCCTCGACACAGATTTCGCCGGAACTAATTGTCCAGCGGCTGCTGGGCGTCGGGCGCCCCCAGCGGATCGTCCTGTTCGGGAGCCGTGGCCGGGATGTGACCCACGAAACGAGCGACTACGATCTTCTTATCGTCGAGCCTTCCGACCTTCCCCGATCTGCGCGGCCCGCTCGATACTATCGCGCCCTCAGCGATCTTCCGATCGAGGTCGACATTGTCGTATTCACACCGGCGGAGATTCAAGACTGGGAGCGCGTCCCGCAGGCCTTCGTGACGACGGCCCTTCGTGAAGGCAGAACGCTCTATGAAGGGCAAGGCTGACCTCGTCGAGGGGTGGCTAAGGAAAGCTGCGAGCGACCTTCGTGCAATACGCGCCTCCGCGGCCGCAGGCTCTTTGGACGTGGCCTGCTTTCACGCACAACAGGCCGCCGAAAAATATTTGAAGGCGTACCTTGTGGATCGAGACCAGGAGATACTGCATAGCCATAACATCCACAAGCTTCTCGCCTTGTGCGGTGAGACAAACCCTGCTTTCAAGCAACTGCTGGATGCCGCAGATCTCCTGACTCCATTCGCGGTAGAGGCCCGCTACGACACGGAGTTTTGGCCGTCGTCCGAGACGGTCGAACAGGCCATTCTGGCTTCCAACCGGATTAGGGATCTGGTCGCCTCGCTGGTGCAGTCCACCGTCGATCCGGCGATCGCGCTGCAATGGCAGCAGGCGCGGGACGCGTTCAATTGGAGAGTAGACCTTCGCCACTTTAAGGACGCCGGTAAGTACCCGGGTTTCTTTGACCGAGTCATCGAGCCGGCGCAAACGGAGCCGTTTGAGGCCGCTTTTAGAGCCGAGCTGAATCTCGCTGGCAAGGTCGAACGCGCATCAGAGGTTTTGTTCTGGAAAAATTACGGGAACTACAAAGCCAGAGACCGCATCTCCCGATTTCTCTTTGAATGGATCGATAGTAGCCCGCAAGGTTGGGGGCGATTTGTGGAGGCGCTGAAGAAGCTGGCCGATCAGCCGACTTGGGAGCTCTATCAGAGCTTCATCGGCACCTGTGGCATGACTTCAGGCTTCGCAACACCCCTGACGTTCCTCTCATTTTGCGACCCGCAAAGGTTCCCCATGATCGACCGGAAAATTGGAGCCTGGTGGTCGCGGCGATTTCCCGACAAACCCGCGTTTACGTGGAATCCAAGCAAGACCGTTGTTACACCGACCAAGCAATCCTTCGAGGCCTACCTTGCCTGGGCCGGCTTCTGTCGACAGCAGGCCGCGGAGCTAACGCGACTAAGCGGCAGACCGTGGCGAGCTCGAGACGTCGAAATGGCTGTTTGGGTCGATGAGAAGGCAGAGCTGCCGCTCACTTGATAACCGCCCGACAACCAAATAAAGTAATACCTGCGAGACAACTATGCATGGCCTCATGATGGACTACCCGCTGACGCTCACCCACATGCTGGAGCGGTCGGCAAAACTCTTCGGCAACCGGGAAATCGCGAGTAAAATGCCCGATGGCATGCACCGCTATTCCTACGCCGATTTCTACAAACGCGTTCACGCCCTGGCCAAGGTGCTTGAAAAGCTCGGTGTCCAACCGGGCGAGCGCGTCGGGTCGCTATGCTGGAACAGCTTCCGGCACCTGGAGCTATACTTTGCCGTCCCCTGCTTCGGGGCAGTGCTGCATACGCTCAACCCGCGCCTGGCTGCCGATCAACTGACGTTCATCATCCAGCACGGCGAAGACAAAGTGATCTTCGTCGACGCGTCGCTGGCGTCCTTCCTCGAGCCGATCCGCAGCCAGATTCCGGGCGTGAAGCACTTCGTCATTCTTCCCGACGAAAGCCGAGCATCCACCCTGGCCCCAGCCTCGAACTACGAAGAGCTGCTCCAAAAGGCCGCGGGCGGCGCTTACGCCTGGCCTGAGCTCGATGAGAAGACCGCCGCCGCCACTTGCTATACCTCGGGGACCACGGGCAATCCGAAAGGCGTCCTCTACACCCACCGGTCTTTATTTCTGCACAGCTTCGCGCTCGCCCAAACGGACGTCTTCGGCATCTCCGAGCGCGATGCGATCCTTCAAATCGTGCCCATGTTTCACGCCAACGGCTGGGGCATTCCCTACGCCGCTGTCATGACCGGCGCCCGCACGGTATTTACCGGACGCCACATGCAGCCGTCCGATATCGCGGAGCTGCTCGAAGGCGAACGAATCACCTTCACCGCCGGCGTGCCCACCATTTGGATGTCGCTATATTCCTACCTTGAAAATAACCCGCGTGACCTTTCTACGCTGCGCGCGGTTGTGGTTGCGGGTTCCGCCATGCCACGCCAGTTCATCGAATGGTACGAAAAGAAGTACCGCGTGCCGTTCCGCCTGGCTTGGGGAATGACCGAGACCACCCCCATCGCCACGGTCACGACGCTCAAAGAGCACCTGGCGCATCTGCCGGAGAAGCAGCACTTCGATCTGCTCGCGCGGCATGGGCTGCCCGTGGCGGGCGTCGACATCCGCATCATGGACCCGGAAGGAAAAGAGCTGCCCTGGGACGGAACCAGCATGGGCGAGCTGCAAACGCGCGGCCCCTGGGTAACCAGCGCCTACTATAACGATGACCGCAACGATCAGGCTTTCGCCGACGGATGGTTCCGCACCGGCGATGTAGCAACCATCGATCCCGAAGGCTATCTGCAAATCATGGATCGAACCAAAGATCTGGTGAAGAGCGGCGGCGAGTGGATCGCCAGCGTGGATTTGGAAAACGCCATCATGGCGCATCCGAAGGTGGCCGAAGCCGCCGTCATTGCGGTATTCCACCCTAAGTGGCAGGAGCGTCCGCTGGCGTGCATCGCGCCGCTACCCGAATACCGCGGCAAGATCACGAAGCAGGAGATCCTGGATTTCCTGGCAGCGCGAGTGGCCAAATGGTGGCTTCCCGACGATATCATTTTCATCGAGGCGGTTCCCAAGACCAGCGTGGGAAAATTCAACAAGCGCGCGCTTAGGGACCAGTTCCACGATTACGTTCTACCGGGAACCGAAGCGCCGGCGGCGCAGTGAAGCCAGCAGCCCCAAACCTACCAGGATCGCGAGGATCGCGGACGGTTCCGGCACCGCATTGGTGACCCCGCCTGGCGTCAACAGGAACGAACTCGCCACCCCGTCGTACAGCCCGGACCCGACGATGTCGCCGTTGTCGTTGATCCCGTACGCTTCGAGCAGCTGCCAGCCGGAGCCGGGGGCCAGCAGCGAGTTCAAGTCCAGCATGTGGCCGTTGGTGTAGAGAAACGCGGTCGGGTTCGCGCTGCTGGGCGACCAACTGTACCCGACGATGCTGCCCGAGTCATTAATGCCGTAAGCCCAGCTGTTTCCGCCGTCTAGTGTTCCCAAATCCGTCATCACGCCGCCGATGTCGACGAACGCGTTCTCATATCCGCTTGCCAGGCTGGCTTCTCCCACCACTTCGCCGCTTTCGTTGACGGCGTTAGCGTAGCTGTTTGCCCCGCCGAACGTCCCGATCTCCGTCATGCCGCCGCCGGCCGTCCAGATGAAGCCGCGGCAGATTCCCGAACCCAACGTTCCGTAGCCCACCACCGTTCCAGCGTCGTTGATGCCATACGCCGCGCTCCAGCTTCCGCCCGGCAGCGTACCCAGATCCTGGAACGTCCCGTTGGAATACACGAACGCCTGACCGTTCCCTCCGACCACCGCGCCTGCGTCGTTGATTCCCATCGCGTAGGTCCCCGCCCCCAAATCCACCAGGCTGGAGCCGTTCCATATCAACCCATGCGGCTGTCCGTTGACATAGGACATGCCCGCCATTGCACCGGAGCTGTTGATGCCGTACGCATAGGAATCGGATGCCAACGGCGTGGAGAGCGGCTGCAGCGCGCCGCCGTTCGCGGTGAACGCCTGGTCGGAACCGGCGGGCGTCGAAGCCCAACCCGCCACGTTCGCTGAAGTGTTGATCGCATACGCGGTGGAAGAAGCACCGCCTAGCCCGCCCAGATCGGCAATCGAGTAAAACGAATTCGCGGACGCCAGGGCCGCGGTGATAAGTAGAACGCCAATGATTCGCATATCGGGGCAGCCCGAGTATCACACGGGCGCCGGACGCAAGAAATATCCGAAAGGCTCATTTTGTCCAGCCCTAGTGCTCGGTACCGGGATACTAATCCAGCGGGGGTAGAAAGCGCAGCGGGCGGCGGCTCCGGTAATCTGATCCCATGCCCATCGATGCATCCGTGCTGAACGAGATCGACCACCTGCGCGACCTTGGCGACAAGGAAAAGGCGGCTTTGGCCGAAAAGATCGACCTGCTCCAGTATGCGGAGGGACAGGCCATCTTCTCGTTCGGCGATCCCGGCCACGCGCTCTACATAATTCGCGCCGGAGAAGTTGAGATCTTCGTCACCAACGATCAAGGCGAGAAAATCGTGCTCGAAACCGCGAAGCCCGGTGATATCTTCGGAGAAATATCACTGCTCGACGACGGCCCGCGGACGGCGTCGGTTTCGGCGATCAGCGATGTGGAAGTCCTGCGCCTGGATCGCGAACACTTCGAGGATTACGTCCGGCAATACACTCCGGCCGCTTTGAATCTGCTGAGCGTGGCGGCGCGGCGGCTGAGGAAAAGCGACGAGGTGATCCGGCGAACCACCACCCGCAACGCGAACGACGTGACGGACGAACAACGGACCATCCTCACCCGGCTCGCCGACGCGGTCCCGTCCTACACCGGCAGCGTGCTCTCGCTGGCTCTGCACGCGTTATTCTTCGGCGCCTGGATCGTCATCAATCTCAGCCTGATTCGCCGCATGGCGGCGTTCGATCCCTATCCGTTCGAATTTCTCTCGGTGATGATCTCGCTGGAAGCGATCTTCCTGACGCTATTCGTCCTGACCAGCCAGAATCGGCAGCGCGTGCGCGACCGGATCCGCTCCGACATCGAATTCGAGAGCAGCATGAACACTGAAATGAAGATCGCCTACCTGCACGAGAAAATCGACAAGCTCACGGAGGGCCATTACCAGGTGCTGGTGAATACGCAGAAGCTTTTGGCGAGCGTCCAGCGCGGGCAATGAGAGTTGGACCCGCCAGGAAGACTTAAGCTGTCGCGATAGGTAAATTGATGGCATCGTCGTCAACCAGCATAACTACCGACCCCACCAGCAGCCACTTCTTGAGTGCCCTGACGAATTCCATACCTATCAGAGTGTCGTCTCCACCAAGCACAACAACCCCAGTTAGGCTTTCCGGCTGAACAATAGTAGATGAGGGTGCTGGCGGGGACGGCGGCCGGATCTCAACGGTACCCTCCGCTAGAAACCAGCTTATGGGAGAACCATCCGCGAGCTTGTAGTCGCCCGTACCATACAGCGCCAACCCTAGCGGGAGAGCCTTCGCTATCGGGAGCATGAGAAACCCGGTGAATCCAGTGTCCAGCAGCGCGTCAACCTCCAGCAATTGAGTTGGGTGGGTTCCACGTACGTGGATCGTTATTCGCGGATGCCCGTTATCGTCAACGTACCCGACTTGAACGGACATGTCGATAGGCGATACCAAACTCGAAAGCGCCACTGTGCCCAACGCGGATCAAATGGAACAGACCATGCGGGTGCTGCTTCTTCGCTTCCGCCAAAACCGACGAGGCGGTGTCGCCGACTGTCGCGCTTTCATCATCCAGGTTGATAGCCACGTATTTCCCGGCATGATTTTTTTCGTACTCGGCCTTGTACAGACGGGCGTAAATCGATTCTCCGCGCTCGGATATTGCTTTAGGGTTATTGAGATTCGTAGGCATGCGAAAAACTCCGGAGAATTACGCGGCGTTCTTTTCGAGCGCGATCGCGCGTTCCCGCTGCCAGCGCAGCCGGCCTTGATACTCCTGATAGAGCGTGGTGAATCCGGCCCACCAGTATCCGGCCACAAACAGCAGCAGGAACGGAATCGCGGGAAAGTTCCAGGTGTCGATCGCGAACTTCACCATGAACACGAAGTACGCGCCCACCGCCAGCTCCGCGTAAGGCAGCCAGCCGCTGCGCCGCCGGTACTCTCCGCCTTCGATCTTCACCTTGCTATTGCCGATCGCGTACTTGGGAGTGCGGGCAAAGCCGGACTTGATTCCCAAAAGCGCCTCCAGGACCGCCTTGGTATTGATCAAGGTGAGCGCCACGCCGGACGCCATGAGCGCCGGCATCAGCAGGAACGCCCGCTTCCAGTTCTTCGGGAACAGCTCGCGCTGCGACATCAGATAGAACGCCGAGATGGACCAGAATGACGCGATGATCAGCGGCAGGTCGATGGTCACCATCTGGAACCAGCCCATGTAAAAGCGTACGATCATCACCGGCAACGTCAGCGCGGACAGAACCAGCATCAGCGGGTACGAAATGTTGGGCGTCAGATGAAAAAATGCCTCCACCTTCGCGCGAACCGGAATATCGGAGCGCAGAATGGACGGCAGCAGCTTCATAGCCACCTGCGTCAAGCCCTTGGCCCAGCGCGACTGCTGCACCTGGAACCCATACGTGTCCACCGGCAGTTCGGAGGGACACTCGATCTCCGGAAGATACACGAAGCGCCAGCCTTTGAGCTGCGCGCGATAGCTCAAGTCGGAATCCTCCGTCAGCGTATCGTGCTGCCAGCCGCCCGCGTCCTCGATCATGGCCGCGCGAAGAATTCCAGCGGTCCCGTTGAAATTGAAGAACAGTCCGCTGCCGGATCGCGCTCCGTGCTCGATGACAAAATGGCCGTCCAGCAGTATCGCTTCCACTTCGGTCAGCAGGTTGTAATGGCGATTGACGTACGTCCAGCGGGTTTGCACCACGCCCACTTTGGGATCGGCAAAGTGGTGTACGGTGCGCTTCAGAAAGTCGCGCGGAGGAATAAAGTCAGCGTCGAAAATCGCGATCAGCTCGCCGGTCGCGGTCCGCATGCCTTCTTGCAGGGCGCCCGCCTTGAATCCGTGCCGATTGGCTCGAAAACGATATTCGATCGGTATGCCCGCAGCCTGATAAGAGCGCACCAGCGCCTCGGTGAAGGAATGCGTGTCGTCGGTGGAGTCGTCCAGCACCTGAATCTGCAGCAGTTCCGCCGGATAATCCATCTTCGTAACTTCGTCGATCAGCCGCTCCACCACGTAACGTTCGTTATAAAGCGGAAGCTGGATGGTTACGCGCGGAAGCGCTCCCAGCGGGGCCGCCGCCGGTTCGGGATGTCCCTTATGGTGCTTGAAATAACGGCGGATCATTTCGTAGCGGTGGCAGCCGTAGCAGGACAAGATCACCAGAATTACGAAGTATGGAACCAGGAGCGACCAGTCAAACAGGTCGAGATGGTGCACGCCCGCGAATGTGTCGTCAAAAAAAGAGCGGACAATTTGATCGGCGGAACTAGCCAGCAGAAAGGCGGGAACGGTGGCTATCGCCATAAACAGTGGTTGGACGCGTGGATAACTCTGCCGTTACAACTCAAGTCAACCATTTTAGCGTACTTACGCGTGAGTAACGAAGGCGTTTATGTATCGCGGCTTACTGTTCGGCGCCCCTCCGCATCAGTACAATTGGGTTCAGTGCGTACCCTCGGTCTCATCTCGATGCTCTGCCCATTCATTCTGGGCGCGCAGGACCGCCCGCAGTTCGTCTGGCAGGGTCAGGTGGACGGCATTGACATCCTCTATCTGCATCGCGACCATCTCACCGTTCGCGTCCCGGAAGGCCTGCCTGTCGAAGCCCAGCAATTTCATTTCAACGATCCGCTTCCCGAAGGCCTCCAGGATGCCCGCCTGCGCGTTCTGGAAGGCCGCGGATACGTCCATATTCTGGATCAGCCGCGCCTCGATAACCATTACACGCTGGCGGTCATGATTGAGGATCGGCAGTCCGGCCGCGGCTTTTATTCGCTGGAACTTTACTGGGACGCCTCCGGACACATTTATGACAGCTTAAAGGGGAGCCGCGGAGATCGAGTCGCCTGGAGCGGCCGCGTGGACCAGGAGGCTGTAATTAGCTGCCGTGCGAAGTCCTGTGTGTCCGAAGCCGTCCGCGGCGCGCCGGTGGCAGCCGAACAGTTTAAATTCTCACACCCGCTGCCGGATCGGGACGTGGATGTGCGGCTGGAACAATCTGAGGGCCGGGGCGAAATCCGCCTGCTGGAACAACCTCGCGAAAGCAACCACTTCACCGCGCGCGTTTCCATCAGCGATCCTCCGGAAGGCGCGGGCGAATACTCCTTTGTTTTGACCTGGAACCGTTCGCGCCCGGCAACCGTCGAACCAGTTCCGCGGCCCGAACGAGGCCTCGACTGGAGCGGAGTTGTAACAGGCCACATTCGTGTAACCGTCCGGGGCGGCGCATCCGTCTCGGAGGTTGTGGAACGCGGCGCGATCAGAAATGAGCGGGCCGATTTCCTAAGGCCGCTGCCAGGCCGGGCCGACCCGCGCCCGGTACTAAACAAAATTCGCGGCCGTGGACGCGCAGAGATTGTCGAGTATCCTTCCGAGAAGAATAACTATCGTCTGGTGTTCGAGATTGACGATCCCGGACCCAGCGCCGAGAACTATGAGATTGAGCTTGGCTGGTAATTCTGATCCGGGAAGTTCCTGGAACTCCGGCTACGGAACTCGCGAATGCAGGAATAGGTCGTAACGAATACCAAGCCTAGGGGTGCTCCAAAT
This sequence comes from Terriglobia bacterium, assembly GCA_963786745.1. Classification (GTDB taxonomy): domain Bacteria; phylum Acidobacteriota; class Terriglobia; order Bryobacterales; family Bryobacteraceae; genus Palsa-89. The sequence goes on from CAWBAE010000004.1 coordinate 759,312, forward strand.
CACATGAAAAACATCCGATCGGTTCTCATCTTCTTGGCCGTCATTTGGCCAGCCAGCGCACAGGTTTGGGACAACACGGGCAACAACCAACTCAACGGCCAGTACTATTTTCGTGAAGTCACGATAACCTCGAGCGACGCCTACGCGGCTTACGGAACCATCACGTTTAGCAACGGAACGTACACCACTAACGCCACAGTAATTGAGGCGCAGCAGGGCGAGTCGGGAGCTTATACTCCGAGCGGAACGTATAGCATCGCGGCCAGCGGCTTTGGATTTATCAACAACTCCACCAGTTCGCTGCTCAACAGCCCTATCTATGGATTAGTGGGCTCGAACAGCGTATTCGTCGGAAGCAGCACCGAGAGCGGAGCCATCGACATTTTCATCGCCGCGCCCTTGACCTCGCAATCCACTGGAACATTGCAGGGGTCCTATTCGGTCTCTTACACAGATCCGTTCGGCGAGGCCACCGGTGGAACTCCCTTCGGCGCCTTGGTTCAATTCAGCGCGAACGGCGGGGGCGGGATCGGGAACGTGAGCGTCAGCGCGTACGCAACCACTGACTCTGCCTCGACACAAAACATATCGGGCGTCAAGTACTTTACCAGCAGCGGCGCGCAGGTTGTGAACTTTCCAGTTACCAGCGGCAATCTTCTCGAGGGACAGGAGTATGTGTACTCTACCCCGGATGGCAGCTTCATTTTTGGTGGCTCACCGAATAACTTCGACATGCTGGTTGGGGTCCGCAGCGGAACCTCCGGATCCAGTTTCGGTGGACTTTACTACACGGCCGGCCTTCAACTCGACGACTCACAAATCGCGGCCGGCGGATCACCCGGCTACAGCAGTTTCTACGGATCTTTCAACACCAGCAACGGCGTGATCCTGGGGCATCAGAGAATTTATGATGGCGCGGAAGTTTACGGATACACGTTCGCTGACTCCTACCCGGCGAACTCGGGCGGAAGTTATACGGACTCGTTTCTTTCCACCCAGTACTACGGCGGCAACGGCGGCGCGCAGCAAGTGGGCGTCGGAATCGGTCCTTACCCGGGCATTTCCGTGTCCTTGCAGGCGCCGAATATCCCTCAGACCACCAGCGTCTTCCTGAGCCCAGTGGGTGTCGAGAATTCGGCCAGCTACGCGCCATTCACCGCCGGAATTTCGCGCGGCGAATACCTTACTCTGGCCGGCGTGAACCTGGGGCCCGGCACTCTTCAGGTTGATCCCTCGGTGCCTTTTCAGACTGACCTGGGCAATGTCAAAGTGTTGATTAACGGCATCGCGGCCCCAATCTACTACGTCAGCGCCAATCAGCTCGCCGTGATCGTACCCGTCGAGACCAACTCTTCGATCGCCCAGATCCAGGTCTTCAATAACGGCAACGCCTCGAACGTAGTTACCACATTCGTCCGCGAGACCACACCCGGCGTGTTCTCGCAACAAGCGGATGGAATCGGCTATGCCGCCGCGATACATCAGAATGGCGCACTGGTGACGCCGGACGATCCGGCTCAGATCGGCGAGACGATCTCGGTGTACATAGCAGGCCTCGGAGATACGTTCCCAGAGCAGTTGGATGGCACTGCCGCACCGACGAACTCGCTGGTCGACACCAGCAATCAGATCACCGCCGATGTCAACGGCACTGCGGCCACCGTGAGCTTCGCCGGCCGCGCCCCCGGATACATTGGGCTGTATCAGGTCAATGTCGTGATTCCGCCAGGGGTGTCGGACGGGGATAATTTTATCGATATCGGCGGAAATGTCAGCAACGTTCCGGATTCGTACAATTCCGAAGCTTTGATCTCGGTGGGCTCCGGAACCGCCGGGCGTCCGGACGCTAATCTCCACCCACGCTCGCGCCCGCACCCGAACACGCAGCGGATCCCGATCACAAACCATGTTTCGCGCGTTTCTACATCCGATTGAGTAGGGCGGGCGCACCCCCTCAAAAACGCGACACTACGATCTCGCCTTTGCCCCATACGCATTGACGGCCTACACCGGTCCAATGCGCCGCTTTGAGATACGGAAGGAATTCCGCCAGGGCGCCAGCATATTCCACCACTCCCACGCAGCCGCCCAGCGGATGAACCTGGCCGGTCCGGCTGCTGCGCCGGTAGGCCGCCACGTGCGTCAGATCGCAGCGCTTCATTTGCACGCCTGACGCCCGCTGTCCCAAAGATCGAAAGTCGATTTCGAGCGGCCCGGCGCCATACAACGCCCGCAGCGTGCTGATGCGGTCCCGAGCCCGGCTGAATAGTATGGCGAAGTTCGGCTCTCCGGCCAGCTCGGGATCGCCTCCCTTCAGCTCCGTGGGAGTTCGAAATTCCACACGGACGCGGTCGGCTTCCTCGGGATCCAGGGAGACCGAGACGGTATCCATGCTTTCGACGCCCGTTAAATCAGCGCGGCCCCGAAGCGGGCCGAGACCCTCAGACGCGAGGTGCGCGAAAGCGGCTTCGAAATGATCGATCAGGGGACTGCGCAGATCAAACAAGTGGATGTCGAAACAGAATCGCTCACCCGGCTGGATGCTTCGTCCATCCAGATTGGCCGCGCGAAAAACAAACGGACGCGGCGGACTTTCGAGGCCGCTGGGTCCCGGCCCGTCTGCGCGCGGTTCGAAGATTCGCTCGTAGTGATCCGGCGCCGCCTTCCGCAAGCTGTGGCCGAACCAGCCCCTCAGCACGTTCCCGGCGAGCCCGGCGGGAAATGCGATGCGGTCCCGCGCCGAAAACTGGAACCGGTAGGGGCGCAGCTCGAAGGTCAACGCAGTACTTCGCGGATTTTCAGCGCGAGCTCTTCGGTGGAGAATGGCTTCTGCAGGAACGCGCCCAGCGCCTCCTGGCCGGCCGAGTCCCCGTAACCCGATACGTACAGCACTCGCATTTCCGGCCGCTGCCTTACCAGGCTTTCGGCCATCTTGAAACCGCTTAGGCCGGGCATCGCCAGATCGGTAATCAGAAGATGGATCGTTTCCGCATGCTGCTCGGCCGCCAGCACCGCATCAGCCGAGGAAGCCGATGCCAGCACCCGGTAACCGTGACGCCGCAGCATCGCCTCCAGCACATGCCGTACCCCGTCCTCGTCTTCCACCAGGAGAATCGTCTCGGTGCCTCCCGCCGCCGGTTTTTCGGATCCAGTCTCCAGCTGGTCCGCGTTCGTTTCCGCGACCGGCAAATAGATCCGGAAAGTGGTCCCGCAGCCCGGTTTCGAATCCACCCAGATGTCGCCGCCACTTTGCTTGATGATTCCGTAGCTGGTGGAAAGACCCAGCCCGGTGCCGTGCTCCTTGGTTGTGAAGAATGGCTCGAAAATCCTGGACAACACATGCGGCTCCATGCCGGGGCCGCTATCGGTCATCGAGAGCGTGACATAGTCGCCCGTCGGCACCAGGTGCGGGCCGGCCATCTCCTCCTCGACGCGCGCATTCTTTGTCTCGATGATCACCTGGCCTCCGTCCAGCATGGCGTCGCGGGCGTTGAGGGCGAGATTCAGAACCACTTGCTCGATCTGCCCCGGGTCCGCGCGGACGGCTCCCAGCGCGGGCGCGAGATGAGTGGTCAGGGTGATATTTCCCCCCAGCATCCGGCGCAGCATGCGATCCATGTCTTCCACCAGCGCTCCGAGATTGACATAAGCAGGACGAACCACTTGCCTGCGGCTGAAGGCCAGCAACTGTTTGGTGAGATCGGTGGCGCGCTCGGCGGCCTTCACCACCTGCTCCAGGTCGCCCCGCGCGGGATCGCCAGGATGTGTGTTGTCGAGCAGCATCTGGGAATATCCCGTAATCACCATCAACAGGTTGTTGAAATCGTGCGCCACGCCCCCAGCCAGGCGGCCCACCGACTCCAACCGCTGCGAACGGTGCAGCTGATCTTCCAGCCGCTTGCGCTCAGTGATGTCGCGCGAGTTGACCACCAGGCCATGCACGCCCGGAAGCTCGGACAGGTTGCGCCCGAACGATTCGAGCACTCGCCAGGTCCCGTCTTTGTGCTGGAAACGGAATTGCGCGTTGCCGTCTCCCTCCCGTTGTTGCATGGCAGCCTTCACACCGTCCAAGTCATCGGGATGGACAAAGGACAGCGCGTTCTGGCCCACCAGTTCGTCCAGCGGGTATCCCAGGATGCGCTCGTGCGAAGGGCTGGCGTATCGAATAGTGCCGTCGCCGTTCAGAATGCTGATCAGGTCGAGCGAATTCTCGATCAAAGAGCGATAGTGCGCCTCGCGCCGCTCCAGCGCTTCGACCGCGCGCCCGCGTTCAGAGGCATAGCGCACGGAACGAATCAGCAATTCCCCATCCACGCGCCCCTTCACCAGGTAATCCTGAGCTCCAGCCCGCACCGCTTTCATCGCCAGCGCCTCATCGTCCAGGCCGGTCAGCACGACGATCGGAACCTTGGGAGCCTGCGCGTGCGCCCGCACCACCGTTTCGAGGCCTTGCTGGTCGGGCAGCCATAGATCCAGCAGCATGACGTCGAAATGCTCCGCAGCCAGCCGGTCCAGGGCCTTGCTCAAACGATCGACGTGTTCCATCTTCACGCGGCCGGCCGGCGTATCGCGAAGCAACTCCGAGAGAAGACGCGCCTCGGCGGGATTGTCTTCAACCAGCAGGATACGGATGCCTTCCAGATTCATGCGCCCGTTCGATTCACACCAGATTCTACCACCGGGGTTTGACGCCGGGGCGCGAGGGCACAGAACACGGAACATATGCGGCCCCGTAAGTTGCTCTAGGGCTTTGGATTGCTGTATGATGGAGTTTCTTGGCCCAGCTAGGGAAGATCCCTGCTCGGGCTTGGTTAGTCCAAACATTCTGGGAAACTAAACAAGGACAGTTATGTACGCAGTGATCGAAACCGGCGGAAAGCAGCATCGCGTGGCCCCTGGCGATGTCATTCAAGTGGAAACGCTAGCGGGCGACGTGGGCGCCGAGGTGGAACTCGGGCGCGTTCTGGCCGTCATGAACGACTCGAACGAGCTCATGACCGGCGGATCGCTCAGCCAGGCCCGCGTGAAGGGCACCATTAAGCGTCACGGCCGCGGCGACAAGGTCATCGTGTTCAAATTCAAACGAAAGAAACAGTACAAGCGCACCATCGGCCACCGCCAAAATTTCACCGAGGTGACGGTGAGCGAAATTCTCGCGTAGGTGCAATATGGCACATAAAAAAGGTCTTGGAAGTTCAAAAAACGGCCGCGATTCAAACGCCCAGCGCCTGGGCGTGAAAGCCTTCGGCGGCGAACTGGTGACGGGCGGGTCCATCCTGGTCAGGCAGCGCGGCTCGCGCTTCAAGCCGGGCGAAAATGTCGGCCGCGGCAAAGACGACACGCTGTTCGCGAAGGTCACCGGTATCGTGGTTTTCCGCGATCGGGGACGCGACGGGAAGTTCATCAGCATCGACGCTGCCAGCTAGCTCCACGAGCGGTGGTTGTATCTTCCGGCGCCCCTTTCGGCGCGGAACTCCAGTCTCAAATCTAAATGTTCATCGATGAAGTACGGATCCGCGTGAAAGCCGGAGACGGCGGTAACGGTTGCCTGGCCTTTCGCCGTGAGAAATACGTGCCGCGCGGAGGCCCCAGCGGCGGCGACGGCGGCCGCGGCGGCGACGTCATCCTGGTGGCCAGCGAGCATCACAATACGCTGCTGCACTTGCGCTACAACCCCGAGCATATCGCGCAGCGCGGACGGCACGGCGAAGGCAGCAATCGGTCCGGACGGGACGGCGAATCGCTCGAAGTGGCGGTGCCGGTGGGAACCGTGGTCTCGGATTTGGATTCGGGCGAACTGCTGCACGATTTCACGCACCCGGGAGAGCGCTTCATCATCGCCCACGGCGGGCGCGGCGGCCGCGGCAACCAGCACTTCGCAACCTCCACGCATCAAGCCCCCACCGAGCACGAGCCGGGCAAGCCGGGCGAGGAACTGCATCTTCAGTTGGAGCTGAAACTTCTGGCGGACGTGGGCCTGGTGGGATTTCCGAACGCCGGAAAATCCACGCTGATCTCCCGCATTTCGGCCGCGCGCCCCAAGATCGCCGACTATCCCTTCACCACCCTCGAACCGAACCTGGGCGTGGTCAGCGTCGGTGATTTCAGCTTCGTCGTTGCCGACATTCCGGGCTTGATCGAGGGCGCGCATCTCGGCCACGGCCTGGGCGTTCAATTCCTGCGGCATATCGAGCGCACCCGGCTGCTGATTCATTTGGTGGATGTGTCTGAAATGAGCGGCCGCGATCCCGCGGAGGATTTCCGTATCGTCATGGAAGAACTGGCGGGCTTCAGTCTGGACCTGGCCGCGAAACCGATGTTCGTGGCGGCCTCTAAGGTGGATGCCGCCCAGGACCCCGGGCGTATAGAGAGCCTGCGCGCCGTGGCGGCAGCCAAGGAACTCCCCTTCTACGAGATTTCGAGCGCCACCGGCCAGGGGATCGAGAATTTAAAGTTCAAAATTGCTGAAATTCTGATGAAGCGGGTCGATAAGGATGTTGACCAGGAAGAGTAGAAGGAGTTCGCAATGTCAGCGATAAACCAGGCTTTACAAGGACTTGCGAGTGCGCAGTCGCAGTTCAATACCGCCGCCGGCCAGATCGCCCAGTGGCCGCAGTCCCAATCTCTAACCGCTCCCGTCAATACCCCTGCCACCGATACCGTGAGCTTGAGCACGGCCGCCGTTAACATGCTCCAAGCTCAAAATAGCTTCGAAGCCAATACCAAAATGATCAAGGTCGCCGATCAGATGGACCAGGCCTTGCTCAATTCGATCTAGGCTCAATTCGATCTAGTCACTTTATCAGCGCGCTGGAACTTTGCGCGAAGTTCAGCAGCAGCGACGGGAAGATCCCCAGGAAAAGCGTCCCCAACGCGGACACCCACAGCGTCATCCGGATGCCGGGGCTCAAGGGCGCTACCGACAACGTAGCTTCACCCGGTTCCTGCATGAACATCACAACCATTATTCGCAGATAGTAATACGCCGCCACCGCGCTGTTCAGCAGGCCCAGAACCGTGAGCCAGACCAGGTGCGAATCGAGAGCGGCTTTGAAGATGTAGAACTTTCCGAAAAATCCGGCCGTCAGCGGCACGCCGATCAGCGAGAGCAAACAGATCGCGAACAGCCCTGCGGTCACCGGCTGCTTTTGTCCCAGCCCCGCCAGATCCTGGATATTGACGAATTTCTCGCCCTGCCGCGAGAAATGAGTTACCACCGAGAAGGCCCCGATGTTCATCAGCGCATAGGCAGCCAGATAGAACATCACCGCAGCCGTGCCGACCTGGCTGCTGGCCGTAATCGCCACCATGAGGTACCCGGCGTGCGCGATCGAACTATACGCCAGCATGCGTTTGATGTTGGTTTGGACCAGCGCCCCGAAATTCCCCACCACCATGGTCAATAGCGCGGAGGACCATGCGAACGGCTCCCATCGATTCGTAATGGGCGCGAATGCGGTCATGAAAACGCGCAGGAATACCGCGAACGCGGCCGCCTTGGGCGCCGCCGACATGAACAAAGTGACCGGCGCGGGCGAGCCTTGATAGACATCCGGCGCCCAGATCTGAAACGGCGCGGCGGAAACCTTGAACGCGAATCCGACGAACATGAGCCCGGCGGCGATGCTGGCCAGGGTGACGTTGCGCTCGGTCCCGGGCGTCAGCAGAAAATTGTGGATCGAGATCAGATTGGTGCTGCCGGTGGTGCCGTAAATCCAGGCGATGCCGTATAGCAGAAACGCGGTGGCGAACGATCCGAGCAGGAAATACTTCAGCGCGGCCTCGTTGTTGCGCTTGTCGTCCCGCAGATAGCCGGCCAGCACGTAGGTCGCGATGGAGGAAATCTCCAGGCCGATAAAGACCATGATCAACTCGTTGGCGGTAGCCATTACGCATTGTCCGGTGACGGAAAAGAGCAGCAGCGCATAGTATTCCGCCGAATCGGCATGCTCCAGGCGGAGATACTGAGTGGAAGAAAGCACGGTTAGAATGCCGATCCCGATCACCAGGACGCGGAAAAACGTCGCAAAGCCGTCCACGATCAGCATGTTCGAATACGACAGGCCCGGGATGGTGTTGGCCTCGATCGCCGCCACCATCGCCGCTATAAACAGCCCGATCGAAAAAAGCGTGTAGAACGTGCGCTTGCTTTGCCGCACCAGCGGTTCGATCAGCAGCATAAGCGTGCCGCCGGCCGTCATAATAATCTCGGGCAGTATCCGCAGGTAGTCGTCGCCGGTGGGCAGGTAGTTAGCGAGCACGGGCCAGCTCCTTCCCGGTTCGGCCGTCGGGGCCCGGCGGGGCATTGCGGACATGGATCTCGCGGCGCGCGTCGATCGGCCCGAGAATCAGAGCGGTGGATGACGAAATCGACGGAATGAAGCTCTGGGTGAACGTGCCCATCCACAGCATCATCACAATCAGGGGAACGATGATCGCATATTCCCGAAAGTCCAAATCCGGCATGTGATGGCTCACTTCGTCCGACGCGCGTCCAAAGAACACGCGCTGGTAGAGCCACAGCATGTAGCACGCCGACAGAATCACGCCGATTGCGGCGTACACGCTCCAGCGGAAATACACCATCGCCGCGCCCTGCAGAACCAGATACTCGCCGATGAAATTGTTGAGCATCGGCAGCCCGATGCTGGCCAGCATCGCGATCATGAACACCGCTGCAAGATGCGGCGCGGGCGTCGCGACGCCGCCGTAGGCCGCGATTTCGAGCGAATGGCGGCGCTCATACAAAAATCCGACCACAATGAACAGCGCGCCGGTCGAAATGCCGTGGTTCAGCATCTGGTAAACCGCGCCGTCGAATCCCTGCTGGGTAAAAGTGAAAATTCCCAGCACCACGAAACCCAGGTGGCTCACAGATGAGTACGCCACCAGCTTCTTCATGTTGGGCTGCACCATCGCGACCAGCGCGCCATAGACGATTCCGATAATGGCCAGCGTGACGATCCATCCGGCGCAGTTGCGGGCGGCTGTCGGAAACAGCGGCACACAGTACCGCAACAAGCCATACGTGCCCATTTTGAGCATCACGGAAGCCAGCATCACCGAACCCGCGGTAGGAGCTTCCACGTGCGCGTCGGGCAACCAGGTATGCAGCGGGAACACCGGCACTTTAATCGCAAAGGCGATGAAGAACGCCAGGAACAGCAGCAATTGCTCGGGGTACCCGAGCGTAATCGCGCCGCTCTGCAGTCCGGCCAGAGTCTTCTGATAATCAAACGTGCCGGCCTGGTTGTAGAGATAGATGATGCCCGTCAGCATCAGGACCGAGCCGGTGAAAGTGTAGAGGAAGAATTTCACGGTGGCATAGAGCCGCCGCTCGTGGCCCCAAATGCCGATCAGGAAGTACATCGGAACCAGCGATACTTCCCAGAAAACGTAGAACAGAAAGAAATCCAGCGCGCAGAAAACGCCGATCAGTCCGAATTCGAGCAGCAGCAGGAACGCGAAAAATTCCTTGACGCGCTTGTCGACCGAGCGCCACGAGACCAGCACGCAGATGGGCGTCAGCAGCGTGGTGAGAATCACCAGCCAAACGCTGATTCCGTCAATCGCGACGTGATAATGGATGGGCGGCGAGCTGATCCAGGCCGCGTCGGTTTCGAGAACGAACTTGCCCGGATTCGCGAACCAGAACGGTCCGATCAATCCCAGCGACACCAGAAAAATCGCGATGGATGCCACCAGGCTGAAGCGACGGATCGCGTCCGGGTTGTCCTTCGGCAGCGCCAGAACGATCAGGAATGCGAGCAGCGGCAGGAAGATGACCGCGTTCAGAGTCATCGCATGCCTCCGAACCCGAGTGCCAGCAGAACCACGATCGATCCCAGCACCACCCAAGCCGCGTAACTGCGGATGTTGCCGGACTGCAGCATGCGCAGCACGTTGCCAATACCCCGGGCGCGCGCGCCCACGCCGTTCACTGTCCCGTCGATCAAACCGGCGTCAATACCGCGCCAAAGAACAAACCGCGAACCTTCGACCAGCGGCTCGACCACGGCTGAGTCATAAACTTCGTCGACGAAATATTTGTTGTAGACCAGCCGGTAGAGGCCGCCCATCGATTTCGCGAACGAATCCGCCAGGCCGGGACGCCAATAGTAGAATAGAAAAGCGAGCAGGATACCGCCGACGCCTACGCCCGCCGAAAGCCATGCCAGGCCTTGGCTCTCAGCTTTCTCGCCGAACATCGGCTCCAGCCAATGTGGAATATTGATGAACCCTCCCGCGAGCGAGAGCGCGGCCAGGATCATGAGCGGTCCGGTCATCACCAGCGGCGATTCATGCGGATGCGCGTGGCCGCGGTATTCGCCGGTGAATGCCAGTATCCATGCGCGGAAAACATAGAACGCCGTCATGCCCGCCGTCAGCACGCCTAACCAATACATCCACGGCGCTTGCCCGTAAGCAGCCACCAAAATCGCATCCTTGCTGAAGAACCCGGACGTGAACGGAAATCCCGAGATCGCCAGCGAAGCGCACAGCAAGGTCAGAGCCGCGATGGGCATGCGCTTGAACAGGCCGCCCATCTGCCGCATGTCCTGCTCGCCGTGCAGCCCGTGAATAACCGCGCCTGCGCCCAGGAACAGAAGTCCCTTGAAAAACGCGTGCGTCATTACATGAAAGATGCCGGCCGAGAATGCGCCCACTCCCACTCCGAGAAACATGTAGCCGAGCTGCGACACGGTGGAGTAGGCGTAGACCTTCTTAATATCGGTCTGGGTCATGCCGACGGTGGCGGCGAAGAATGCCGTCGCTAGGCCAATAATCGCGACCGTGTTCATGGCTATTGGCGCATGCGTAAACAAAGCCGCCGAGCGCGCTACCATGTATACGCCCGCGGTCACCATGGTGGCGGCGTGGATCAAAGCGGATACCGGCGTGGGGCCGGCCATCGCGTCCGGCAGCCAAACGTACAAGGGAATTTGCGCCGACTTGCTGGTCGCGCCGACCAACAACAGCAGGCAGATCCCCGTGAGGATGCCTACACTCGATTCGTTCGGCATGCCTTTGGCGCCATCGAACACCTTCGTGAAATCGAGCGATCCAAACTGCCGGAAAATCAGAAATAACCCCAGCGTAAAGCCGAAGTCGCCGATGCGATTGACGATCATCGCTTTGTTCCCCGCATTGGTCGCGTATTGTTCCAGGAAGTAGTAGCCAACCAACAGGTAGCTGCAAAGCCCCACGCCCTCCCACCCAACGAAGAGCACCAGGTAATTCTCGGCCAGCACGAGAACCAGCATGAAGAACATGAACACGTTCAGATAGGAGAAGAAGCGGTAGTAGCTGTCCTCTTCCCACATGTAGCCGATCGCATATATATGGATAAGCAACCCTACGCCGGTGACTACCATCAGCATCACCGCGGTCAAACGGTCCACCGCGAAATCCACGCTGATGTTCAATGAGCCGCTTTGGATCCAGGTGTAGTAGTGCTCGATGTATTTGGTTTCGAGCGGGCTGAGCCCCAGCAGCGTCTTGAGCACCCAGGCGAAGGAAAGCGCCACCGAGCCGATGGCAAAAACGCTGACCATGCTCTTGGACATCCGCCGGCCGAACAATCCATTGATCAGGAAGCCGACGAACGGAAAGATGGGAATCAGCCAAAGAGACATGTCTATTGGGCCGCCGGGAAGCGCCGATGAGCGCGTTGGTTTGTCATGTCAATATTTCAGCGAGCTGATGTCGTCAATCATGAGCGTCGAGCGATTCTTGAAGACCGTGAGAATGATCGCGAGGCCGACCGCTGCTTCCGAAGCCGCCACCACCATCACGAAAAAGCTGAAAATGTGGCCGTCCACCTGCTTGAGCGCGTAGGAAAAGGTGATGAACGTTAGATTCACCGCATTGAGCATCAGCTCAATCGACATGAAGACCGTGATGATGTTGCGGCGATAAAGAAAGCCCGCCACGCCCAGCCCAAAGAGGATTGCGCTCAGGATCAGATACCAGCTCACTGGAACTGCGCCGTGCATCGGTTAGAGCTCCTTCCTGGCCAGCACCATCGCGCCCACGATGGCGATCAGGATCAGCACTGAGGTCACTTCAAACGGCAGCAGGTAAATGGTGAACAGCTTCCTTCCGATTTCAAGCGCCGTGCCGCCCTGAAACGCTCCAAAAGTCACGCCCTCGGTGGCCGGCAGCATGGCTTGAATCACGAAGCTGATCAATCCGAGAAACGCCGCCACCAGGAAAATGCCCAGGAACTTGACGAAGGGCGACCCTCCTATGGAAGTACCCTCCGCGCCCGCGTTCAACAGCATGATCACGAAGACGAATAGAACCATGATCGCGCCCGCGTACACGATAATCTGCGCAGCGGCGATGAATTCGCCGCCGAGCTGCAGGTAGAGAATCGCGAGCGAGCCCATCACGCCGATCAGCGAGAGCGCGCTCGCGATGGGATGGGTCTGAACCACCAGGCTGATGCCGCAAAACACCGCGATGCCGGCGAAGAGGAAAAAGATCAGCGCAGTCATATTTTATTTGGACGAAAGAGCCACCACCAGGCCGGTGATCAGCAGATTCAGCATGGACAAGGGAAACAGGAAAGTCCAGGCAAAGCGCATCAACTGATCGTAGCGAAAACGCGGCGACGTGCCGCGCACCCAGATGAAAATGAACAACAGAATTCCCACCTTGCCGCAAAACCAGAACAGCGCCATCAGGATCGTTTTCAGCACCGGAACCAGCAGAGAGACTCCGAACAGCGCTGCGATCCCGAGGAAAACCAGACCAGTGGCCGGCAACGTGTACTTGTCCATGCGGCGCGCCGGATTCAACCCGTGGTACACGGCGATCAGCCCGCCGAAGGCGAACACCAGGATCGGCACCGCGTTCGAGTAAGGTTCCGGAAACGGAGGCGTCCAGCCGCCCAGAAACAGCAGCGTCGCCACCGCCGTCACGGTGACCATGTTGGCGTATTCGGCCATGAAGAACGCGGCGAAACTCATGCTGCTGTATTCAGTATGAAAACCGGCCACCAGCTCGTTCTCGGCTTCCGGCAGATCGAACGGCACGCGATTGGTCTCGGCGAATGAGGCGATCAGAAAAACGATGAACCCCACAATCTCCGGGATCGCGTTCCAGCGCGGAATAAAACCCAGCCAGTAGCCGCTTTGATAGTTCACCATATCGCGAAAACTGAGCGTGTTCGCCAGCAGCAGCGGAGCCGCGATCGCCAGCGCCATCGGCAGTTCATAGCTGATCATCTGCGCGGAGCTGCGCAGCCCGCCCAGCAGCGAATATTTATTATTGGACGCCCAGCCGCCCAGCGCTACTCCGTAGACTCCGATGCTCGAAACCGCCAGCACGAACAGGATGCCGATCCGTAAATCGGTGAGCTGCATCCAGGTGGTCACCGGGCCGATGGTGATCTCGGGCCCGAACGGGATCACGGAAATCGAAATCAGCGCCAGCACTACCGCGATCCACGGGGCCATCAGGTAAAAAAGCGTGTTGACGTGCGACGGGATCACGCCTTCCTTGGTAATCAGCTTCACAACATCGGCCAGCGGCTGCAGCAGCCCGTGCGGACCCACGCGGTAGGGACCCACCCTGAGCTGGATGTGCGCGATCACTTTGCGCTCGATCCACTGCAAATACGCCAGAGTGGTGAGCAGCACAAAGGCGACGAGGGCCGCCTTGATGAGGCTGATTATTATGAAGTCCATTCGTGACCTTACGGTCGTACGGAATACAAACCGCCCGGTGCTTCGAGAACTGCTTTCAGAGTCTTTGAATAACGACCCAAGGATCCGGAGGTGAAGAGAGTGTCATGCGCGGATTGAATCAAGTCTGGCCGCGCGCTCGCCGGCACACGTCCGTTCACCGCTGCGGTTTGAGCTGCCCCTCCAGTTTCGACGACAGGCAAAGGAATATTATAACCACGTACGTTCGCGCGAATCTCCCCGAAGACTTTGTCCGGGGACCAGATACCGATGTTCACTCCCATTTCCTTGGCCACCAGACCGATAATTTCGAGATCGGGTTTCGCGCCCATCACTTGCAGGCCCGCTTTCAGCCGCTGCACTTCGCCGCAAACGTTAGTCACTGTTCCGTTCTTTTCGTAAGCCGACGCGGCCGGAAAAATCACATCGGCGCGCTGCGCGGTCTCGGTGAGAAACAGGTCGTTCACCACCACAAAAGCATTCTCGGACGCCAGTTTGCCGTGGCGCAGTGGATTCGCACCCACCACCCACAACACATCCAGATCCGCCGCCGCGAGAATCTCGTCGTAAGCCAGACCCCGATCGCCGGCCGTCTGATAGCCCGGCCCGTGATCTGGCGTCAGCCCCATGTCGGACGCGCCGCGCGAATTCGAATAATCCAGCAGCGCCACATAACGGACCGGGATGCCCAGCGAATCGCCGAACGCCACCAGCTTCCGGACTGCTTCGCCCTTGACCAGGTCGCCGTACAGGATCACCAGCTCAGGCTCGGCCTTCAACGCGTCGCGCAATGTTTCGAGATCCGCGAACTCGCGGCCCGGCAGGGTGATGATGCTCTTCGCCGAATATTCCTGCTCGCGTACGGGACCGGGCGTCAGCGTATAGATATGGGCGCCGTGGTGCCGATAGTTGGCGCGAATCTGGAACGCCAGGAACGGATGCTGTTGCGAAAGATCGTTCGCGATTACCAGCACGGCCTTCCGGTTATAAAGATCCCCGGTGGTGGCGAGCGCGTCCGGCTTGCCGCTCAGCGCATCCAGCAAGGTGGCGATGTCGCCGGTGCGGTGATGATCGATATTCGGCGTGCCCAGCGCCTCGCGCGCGAACTTCTGCAGATAATAATTCTCTTCATTGCTGGTATGGTTGGACCCGATCACGGCGCACTTGGCGCCCGCGGCGTGCGCGGCCTTGAACTTGCCGGCCACGGTCGCCAGCGCTTCCGACCACGAAACTTCTTCCAGCTTCCCGTTTTTCCGCACGAGCGGCGCTTGCAGGCGCTCCGGACTGTGCACGAAATCGAACGCATAGCGTCCCTTGATGCACAGAAATTCGCCGTTGAGCCCGGACCGGTCTCGATTGTTGCCGCGGATAATATTGTTATTCCTCACGCCCAGCGTGGTCTTGCAGCCATCCCCGCAGTGCGTGCAGATGGTCCCCACATGCTTCATCTCCCAGGGCCGCGTCTTGTAGCGATACATGCCGCTTGTGAGCGCGCCCACCGGACAGATGTCGATGCACATTCCGCATTCGTCGCAAGCCAGATGATCGCCCAGATTCGGAATGATTACGGAGCGCGATCCGCGATTAGCCACGCCCAGCGCCTTCACGCCCATGCCTTCGTCGCAAATTCTTACGCAGCGGTAGCACAAGATGCAGCGCGGCTTGTCGTAGAACACCACGGCCGACCATTGCTCCTCATCCACGTGCTGCTTGGGTTCGATGAACCGGCTCTCGCCCGCGCCGTAGCGGAACGTCATGTCCTGCAGTTCGCACTCGCCGCCTTTGTCGCACACCGGACAATCCAGCGGATGATTGGTCAGCAGAAATTCGATGGTCCCTCTGCGCGCTTCGTGCACCTGCGCAGAATCGGTGTGCACCACCATGCCTTCGGCCACCGGCTGTGTGCAACCGACCTGCAGCTTGGGGGTTTTTTCCACTTCCACCAGGCACATCCGGCAGGCTGCTTGCAGCGTCAGACCGTCGTAGTAGCAAAACGACGGGATCTCGATGCCCACCTGCTTGGCGGCATTGATGATCAACGTGCCCGGCGCGGCCTGCACCGCTCTGCCGTCGATGGTGAGATTTATCAGGTCAGCCATGGTGGGAATCCAGTTGCTCGTTTCTCATCGGGCTATGCAAACACCGGCTCGGCGGCCTGCGCGTAAGGACACGGCACGCCGTTCAAATGCGCTTCGAAATCCTCGGGAAATTTCTCGACGATGGATATGGTGGGCATCGCGGCCGCGTCGCCCAGCGCGCAGAAGGTCCGGCCCAGCATGTTCTTGGACAGCTCGCCGATTAGTGATATGTCGCTCTTCTGCCCCATGCCGTGATGAAAACGATCCAGCATCTTGCGCAGCCAGGTGGTGCCCTCGCGGCAGGGGATGCACCAGCCGCAGCTTTCGTGCGCGTAAAACTGCATGATCCTCAGCGCAAATCTCACCATGCAGGTGTGCTCGTCCAAAATCACTGTGCCGCCCGAACCCAACATGCTCTTGACCTTCGCCAGGCTGTCGTAGTCCATCGGGATGTCGCATTCATCCGCTTTCAACAACGGACACGACGACCCGCCCGGAACCACCGCCTTCAGCTTCTTGCCGTTCCGCATACCTCCGCCCACTTCGTTGATCATGCGCATTAAATTGAAACCCAGCGGAAGTTCATAAACGCCCGGCTTATTAATGTGGCCGGAAAGACAGACCAGGTGCGTTCCACCATTCTTCGGAGTTCCCAGAGCCAGGAAGGCTGCGCCGCCGTCTCGAATAATCGCGGGCACCGCCGATAGCGTCTCTACATTATTGATGAGCGTCGGAGATTGCCACGCGCCCACGACGGCCGGGAACGGAGGCTTCATGCGCGGAACCCCGCGCTTGCCCTCAATCGAATCGAGCAGAGCGGTTTCTTCTCCGCATTCGTAGGCGCCCGCGCCCGAGTGCGTATACAGATCGAAATCGAAACCGGTGCCCTGGATGTTCTTGCCCAGGTACCCGCGCGCGTAAGCTTCCGCGATGGCGCGATCCATAATCTCGATCAAATAGCGGTACTCGCCGCGGATATAAATGTAGCCGTGATGCGCGCCGATGGCGCGGCCGGCGATCAGAATTCCCTCGATCAACTGATGCGGGTCGTTCTCCATCAGCAGCCGATCCTTGCAGGTGCCCGGCTCGCTTTCGTCCGCGTTGATAATTACGTACTTCGGCTTGGGCGACGTGCGCGGCACGAAGCTCCATTTCATTCCGGCTGGAAATCCCGCGCCTCCGCGGCCCCGCAGCGCCGAGACTTTCACTTCCTCGATGATCTGCTCGGGCGTCATTTCGATGGCCTTGAAAAAGGCTTTGTAGCCATCGGTGGCGAGATAAGCATCGAGCGCGGCGGAGTTGGGAAGCTCGAAGCGCTTCGTCAGAACTTTCACTTCCAGGGGACTGGGGGCGTTATAGAGCATCGTTAGATTATGAGATCGTCCGCAGGCTCGCGATCAGCTGGTCTAACTTCTCCGGTGTTACGAAATGATGAAAATCGTAATTCACCTGAATCGCGGGCGCCCAACTGCATGCGCCCATGCACTCCACTTCTTCTAACGAAAACTGTCCGTCCGGCGTTACTTCCTTGTTTCCGATTCCCAAACTCGCGGAGGCATGCTCATACAGCTCCTGGCCGCCCAGAATGATGCAGCTGATGTTGGTGCAGACCTGAACGTGATATTTCCCCAGCGGCTTCCGGTGCAGCATGGAATAGTAACCCACCACTTCTTCCACCTGCAGCGGCTCCACTTTGCAGCGCCGCGCCACTTCCGCCACCAGTTCCGTCGATATGTGGCCCACTTCGTCCTGCGCGTACAGCAGCATGGGTACGATGGCCGAGCGCGTGCGTCCCGGCGGATAGCTTTCCAGCATCTTCGCGAAGCGGACTTCGAGTTCCGGCGAGAACGTCATTATCGATCCACGTCCCCCAGCACGAAATCCATACTGCCCAGCGCCGCGATCGAATCCGCCAGCAGCCGGCCTTCGAGCAAAGCGGGTATTGCCTGCAGGTTGCCGAAGCTGGGAGTGCGCATGAAAACGCGATAGGGATGGGACGTCCCGTCGCTCACGATATAGTAGCCGATTTCTCCGCGCGGCGATTCCACCGGCTGGTAGACTTCACCTGCCGGCACGCGGAATCCTTCGGTCACGATCTTAAAATGATAGATCAGCGCTTCCATCTGAGTCTTCATCTTCTCGCGCTCCGGCAGCACGATCTTGGGCGCATCCGCGTGCCAGGCGCCTTCCGGCATTCCTTCCAAAGCCTGCACGATAATCCGCGCGCTCTGCCGCATCTCGCTCAGCCGCACCCGATACCGCGCGTAGACATCGTTCTCGGTGCGGGTCGGGATCTCGAAATCGAACTTGTCGTAGCTCGAATACGGCTCAGCTTTGCGAATGTCCCACTTGATCCCCGCCGCGCGAATCATGGGACCGGTGACGCCCAGATCCAGCAGATTCTCGAGCGGCGCTATCCCCACCCCCTGCGTGCGGCGCGTCCAAATCGGATTCGCATCCAGCAGTTCTTCGTATTCATCCACTTTGCTCGGGAAAGCCTTGATGAACTTCCCCACTCGCTCCTGCCAGCCGCGCGGGGGTTCGAGCGCCAGTCCGCCGATACGAATGTAGCTGGTCATCATCCGCTGGCCCGAAAACATCTCGAAGATTCGAAGAACGTCCTCGCGCTCCCTGAAACAATAGAAGAACACCGACATGGCGCCGATATCCAGCGCATGCGTCCCCAGCCACACCAGGTGGCTGTTCAGCCGCGAGAATTCGGCCAGCATCACCCGCATCCATTGCGCCTTGGGCGGAATCTCGATATCGCCGATCAGTTTTTCCACCGCCAGCGCGTAAACCAGGTTGTTCGAAAGGTTGGCGAGATAATCCACCCGGTCCGTCAGCGTCACTGCTTGCTGCCAGGTTTTAACCTCGCACTCTTTCTCGATTCCTGTGTGCAGGAAACCGATATCTGGAATGGCCCGCAGGATGGTTTCGCCGTCCAGCTCCAGCACCACCCGCAGCACGCCGTGCGTGGAGGGATGCTGCGGCCCCATGTTCAGCGTCATGCGGCGCATGTTGCCGAGAGGCGTCGAGACGGTTTGCTCGGCGGCCTCGGCGGAGATCGTGTCGGTGTGGATAGTGGTCTCTCGCATGGCGGAATCCTATTCGTTGTGATAGCTGTACTTGTAGCCGTGCACCGGGTAATCCTTGCGCAGCGGATGGCCTTCCCAGTCCTCCGGCATCAGGATGCGCCGCAAATCGGGATGATTGCGGAAGCGGATTCCGAACATGTCGAATATCTCGCGCTCGTACCAATTGGCCCCGCGCCAGACGCCCGTGACGGAATCCAGTTCCGGTTCCGCTTCCGAAACCCGGCACTTCAGGCGCAGACGCGCGTTCTTCGAGAGCGAGTGCAGCAGGTAAGCCACTTCGAAGCGCGGGTCGGCGGGATGCCAATCCACGGCCGTGATCCCGCTCAGGCGAATGAAATCCTGCGCCCCTTTGAGATACCTGCAGACTTCCACGATCCGCGCCGGCGCTATAAACAAGGTTGACTCGCCGCGTTCCGCGTGTCCGCCCGTGATCGCGTCCGGCATCGCCGCGTCCAGGGCCGCCGCTACTGGATGATCTTTCAGCGCGTCAGGCAGCATTTTACTTTGTCACGAGAGCGGATTCCGAGGGTTCTTCCAGCGGAACGTTTGGTTCGTCGTGGGACCAGTCCAGCGCGCCCTTCTTCCAAATGTAGAGAAACCCTGAAAAGATCAAGGCAATGAAGATCAGCATCTCGACGAACGCGAACATCTTCAATTCACGGTACACCACCGCCCAGGGATAAAGAAAGACCGCCTCAATGTCAAAAAGGATGAACACGATGCCCACCAGATAAAATTTGACGCTGAAGCGTTCCCGGGCCGAGCCCGTGGGCGCGATGCCGCATTCGTAGGGCGAATCTTTCACGCGGTCCGCCACCCGTTTTCCCAGCGCCCTCGAAATCACGATCAGGGCAGTGGCTATCAGTACCGCGATAGCGATCTGCACCAGTACGGGGAAGTAGGTATCAGGATAAGTATTCGGCATTGGAGAAGCGTTCCGCGAAAACCGCCTTAGCTACAATTTGACTATAATGAGAACCGCCCTCGGGCCGCAAGTTCCTTTCGGGATGCCTGCTCGCGGGTTTTGATGTCATCCATGACGCCCGGAACAAAAGAGATTAAAATTGTTGTAAATGGACGCGTTCAGCCGGCACCCGCGGGCCGGAGCCTCAGCGAGTTGCTGGAATGGCTCCAGATCGATCCCGCTCGCGTCGCCGTGGAGCTGAATCGGACCATCGTCGGCCGCCGGGATTGGGACCGGACCCCGGTGGCTTCCGGCGCAACCTTGGAGATTGTACAATTTGTCGGTGGCGGGTAGGCCGCCGGTTTCCGGTCGCCCATACTTTCCTATTGACAGTGACGCTGGGTCAGGTAGAATTTTAGATGCGCTTCAGTTCCAAAACGCTCGCGGGGGAACATGTTCAAAACAAAGAAAACTCGTTCTGACAATGACGGCGGGGTACGAACCTTCGCCTCGAGCGATGTCTCCCGCATTGCGCAGGTCAGCCTGCGGCAGCTGCAATGGTGGGACGAGCGCAAAGTAGTCTCCCCGCGCCACGAAGGGCATAAGCGCCTCTATCAATCCGAGGAAGTAATCGAAATTACAGTGATCGCCGAGCTGCGGCGCAAGGGTTTCTCCCTGCAAAAGATCCGCCGCGTTCTTCGTTTTCTCCAGCGCGAAATGGGAAAAAGGCTGAGCGAGGTTCTGCAGTCGGAATCCGACCTGCACCTGGTGACCGACGGAAAGTCGATCTATCTGGAAGACCAGCAGGACCGCATCATCGACATTCTCAAGAACGCCAAGCAGCCCATGTTCCTGGTCTGCGTGAGCGATCAAGTGCGCCGCCTGGACGAATCGCCCCGCAAGCCGATCAAGGCGGAAGCCGCCGCGGCCGCTTCCCGCCGGTCCACGCGTACCGCCTGACTTTGGCCTAAAACTTCAGGCTTCAGTCCGCCCCCAGAAACCCGGTATACTGAAAGAGCGAGGTGTTAATGCTGCGTTCCGCTCGGCCCCTGCTGTTTGCTTTGTTCGTCATCGTATTCTGCTCCGTCGTGGCGGGCGTTTTCGGCCCGGGCCTCATGCGTGTCTCGGCGGCTACCGCCGGTCCGGAAGAGGACTTGAAGGCCAGCATCAAGGACTTCACCCACGTTTACGACGTAGTAGAAAATAATTTCGCGGATAAAGTCACCTCCGACAAGGGCATCTATAAGGGCGCCATTCCCGGGATGCTCCGCACGCTCGATCCGCACTCCAATTTCTTCGATCCCAAGGAATTCGCGGCTCTCCGCGACGATCAAAGCGGTCATTATTATGGCGTCGGCATGACCGTCGCCCCCCGCAACGGCAAAACCATCGTGGTGGCGCCGTTCGGCGGTTCGCCCGCTTATAAAGCCGGGCTGCGGCCGGGCGACGTCATCCTGGCGGTGAACGACAAGAAAACCGATAGCCTCTCGACGCCCGAAGTGGCGGATCTGCTCAAAGGCCCCCGCGGCACGCATGTCCAGGTGATGGTGGCGCGCGAGGGAGCTGATGCCCCGATCACCTTCGATATCACCCGCGACGAGATTCCTCGCTACAGCGTAGAAGAAGCCTTCTGGATTCGCCCCGGCATCGCCTACATGCACGTCTCGGCCTTCAACGAAAACACCAGTCAGGAAATGGAAGACAATCTCAAGCGGCTGGGCGAATCGAACATTAAAGGATTGATTTTCGATCTGCGGGAAAACCCCGGCGGGCTCCTGAATGAAGGCGTCGCCGTGGCCGGCCACTTCCTGCGCAAGGGTGAGCTGGTGGTCTCGCATCGCGGCCGCGCGTCTGCCGAAAAGCCGTATCTTTCCCGCGGCAGCGCTTACGGACAGAATTATCCCATCGTGGTTTTAGTGAATCGCTACTCCGCTTCCGCCGCTGAAATCGTGGCCGGCGCCCTCCAGGATCACGACCGCGGCTGGATTCTAGGCGAAACCACTTTCGGAAAAGGCCTGGTCCAGACCGTATTTCCGCTCGACGATAACACCGGTCTCGCGCTCACCACCGCCCACTACTACACTCCCAGCGGCCGCCTGATCCAGCGCGATTACTCCAACATCTCGTTTCTGGATTATTACTACGGTAAGCGCACCGATACCAAAAATCTCCAGGACGTCAAGAGCACCGATAGCGGCCGCACCGTTTACGGCGGCGGAGGCATCACGCCCGACGAGAAGTACGAGCCTCCCAAGTACAACGAATTCCAGACGGATTTGCTTCGCAAGTTCGCGTTCTTCAATTTCTCGGCGAAATGGTTTGGCGAGCGCGCGAAAGTTCAGCTTCCCAAGGGCTGGGAGCCGGATGCCTCGGTTGTCAACGAATTTCACGAGTATCTGCTGAAGCAGAATATCCCATTCAAAGAAGCCGACTGGACCGATAACAAAACCTGGATCGAGCAACAGCTGAAGCGCGAAATGTACGCCAGCGGCTTCAGCTACGAAGATTCGCAAAAGGTCGCGATTCAAACCGATCCCATGGTCGCCAAGGCCGTCGACGCCATGCCGCAGGCCAAAGCCCTGCTCGACAAATCCAAAAAGCTGATCGTCGAGCGGCTGGGTCGCGATAACCGGCCTTATTAGTATTCGCCAAGCTTGAAAACACCACAAATCACCGTCCTCGACGCGGGCGGGCAATACTGCCATCTCATCGCCAGGAAAATTCGCGACCTGGGTGTCTATGCGGACGTCTGTCCCAGCGAGACGCCCGCCGCCGATCTGCTGGGCCGCAAAGGTCTGATCATTTCCGGCGGTCCCGACAGCGTCTACGAACCGGATAGTTCGCAAATCGATCCCGCGATTCTTCGCTCCCCCAGCGCCGTGCTGGGAATCTGCTACGGCCAGCAGCGCATGGCCTATACGCTGGGCGGCCGCGTCAAGAAAGGCGAGAAAGGGGAGTACGGCCTGGCGCTGCTCGAATCCTTGAAACCGCACCCGCTCTTCAAGGACCTGAACGGCGACCGTCAGGTTTGGATGAATCATCGCGATCAGGTCGAGACCGTGCCGGAGGGCTTCGACGTGCTGGCCAGCACCGATACATGCGCTGTTGCGGCGATGGCGCACCGCGATCGGCCGCTCATCGGCTTACAGTTCCATCCTGAAGTAGCCCACACCAAGCCTGGAACGAAAATCCTGTCGAACTTTGTGTTCGGCGTCTGCGGCTGCGTCCAGGATTGGGATCCCAAGGATCGCATCCGTCCGATCGAAGATCAGATCCGCGACGTCGCCGGCGCCCGAAGCATTTTCTTTTTCGTCAGCGGCGGCGTCGATTCCACCGTGGCCTACACGCTGTGCCTGCGCGCCCTCGGGCCGGATCGCGTGTACGGCATCTACGTCGACACCGGGCTCATGCGCGAAGGCGAAACCGAATACGTGCGTGGCCTCTTCACCCGCTTAGGCGCAACCGCGTTTCATGTCGAACGGGCGGAAGAGGAGTTTCTCGCCGCCCTCGCGGGCGTTTGCGACCCCGAACAGAAGCGCCACATCATCGGCGAACAATTCGTCTCGGTGCAGGAGCGCGTTCTGAGCACCGGCCATTTTCTAAACGGCCAGTGGGTGCTCGGCCAGGGCACCATTTATCCCGATACCATCGAGTCCGGCGGAACCGCTAAAGCCGACGTCATCAAGACGCACCACAATCGCGTCGCCGGCATCCAGAAGCTCATCGACACCGGCCGGATCATTGAGCCTCTGGCGTCATTCTACAAAGACGAGGTCCGACAGATCGGCGCGGAGCTGAACATCCCCGATGAATTTCTGCATCGCCATCCGTTCCCCGGGCCGGGCCTGGCCATCCGCTGTTTATGCTCCGAAACCGATGCGCCGGTCGAGCGCATGGATCCGGGCTGGTTGCTTCCGATGCGCTCGGTAGGCGTCAAAGGCGACTCCCGCAGCTACAATTCGGTCCTGGGGCTGGAGAGTTTGCCGCCGGATGAAATCGCCACGGAATTGGTAAATCGCAGCACCGAAATCAATCGGGTAGTCGGCTTAGTCAGCTCGCGCGCTCCGATCTCCGCCATGCGCGCCACGAAAGCCACGCTCACTCACGAACGCCTTCACCGGCTGCGCCACGCCGACGCAGTCGTACAACGGATCTCGAAGGAAAGCGGATTCGATCGCGAGGTCTGGCAATTCCCTGTGGTGCTGATCCCCTTGGGCACCGCCGCAGCGCCGGACTCAGTAGTCCTGCGCCCGATTCATTCGGTGGACGGCATGACCGCGCAGGTAGTCCGGATGCCCGCGCCCTTACTCGATCAAATGGCGACAGAGTTACTCGCGCTCGAAGGCATCTGCGCCGTCTTCTACGACCTCACCCACAAACCCCCCGGCACCATCGAGTGGGAATAGCCGCTAAGCCGCGAGCGACTCCAGCAGTTTAAGCCAGCTGTCGAAATGCGGGCATTCTTCCCTAATCCGCGCTAATCCAATCTCCAACACAGCAAGCACGCCCTGTAGAGGCTTCTCGTAGCCAGCTACAAGACCTGCTACGCGCTTTGAAGGCGCGGTGGCCGGTGAATCATCGATTTCTTCCGGACTGGAGAATTCCTCACGGACTTCGCGGAGCTTAGTCTCAAGATCCGACCGGCCGATGCCGCGGCTAAACGCAGCACAGTCACTAAAGAGCAACCCCTCGAACTCGTGCATTACGACGAAAGGAATGAAACGGGCAACGTCGAAGCGATCGCCCATCTCCCCAATTACGTTATCTCTTACGGCGTCCTGCACACACCGCGCCTTTTCCTCGGCTGTTCCCAAGCTATTTGGATCGCTCTCTTCCGGGCCACGACAGAGGCAAGCCGTAGTAATCCACCATGGTCGTCGCGATGCAGCCTCGATCCTCCAGCAAATGATAGATGATGTCTCTTCTCGCGGAAGCCCAAGCGCGAATACCGCCGCGCCGCTCGCGCAGACGAGCATTCCCCAAGATTCGAGCTTCCACGGAGTGATAGCCCGCCGTCACCAGGTGATTTCGAATAACTTCGTTTACGAAGGATTCCTCAGTCTGCCCTTCGACATGGATCAATAGTCGGGCCATCGAGATCAGCCGGGAACGGGCCTTCCGCCAAGCTCGTTCTTTTCCCAAAGCTGCCCCAGACTGTAGTCCTCAAGCCATTTTTCCAAGTGCGCAGACTCGAGACGTCTAAGCTGGGTACCGCCATCCACACGGTCAGCGACCAACACGTCTTCTGGCTGAAAATGGTCCAACAGCAGAGACGACTGAGTAGACATGATCACTTGAGTGGTGACGGACGCTTGTCGAACCATCGCCGCAAGCATCTCGATCGCATAAGGATGCAGTCCCAACTCAGGCTCATCGACCAGAATGACGGACGGGCGATACTGTTCGGGCTGAAGAAATAGCGTTGCCAAAGCAATGAAGCGCAGCGTCCCGTCGGACAGCGACGAAGCATCGAAGTATTGATCCGATTTCTTATGGCGCCACTCCAGCTTAATGTCGTCCGGCTTGAGCTGGAGAGGGTCAAGGCGGAAGTCATCAAAGAAAGGAGCCACTCGCTGAACCGCACGCACAATCAGACCATACGAAGCCTCGTGCTTTTCCTGAAGGTAGTACAGAAACGCGGGCAGGTTCGATCCGTCCGGCTTAAGAAAGTGATTGTCATCAACCTTCGCCGTCTTTCGCATCGGCGATGACGAAGTAGTGTCATCAAGATGATAAATCCGCCACTTCAAGAGGTGAGCTCGCACGTATTTAGCCACAAACTCGGCCCTCGGATCGCTGATACCAGCTTCTCTTCCCTGTGCCCGTGTTTTCAGACGGGTCGGGGAAGGACCATCCAGGTAGGTCGCCTCGGCGGAAGGAAAGAGGCCGTCGTCCGCGGTGGGCGAGAGTTTTAGCGTATAGCCCGCCGCGCCATGGGGCCACCCGTCTACGCGGCGGAAAAAAAGTTGCAGCTCCACCTCCTTCGTGTTTTTCGAACCGAAGTGCAACACTTTTTCGGCCCCGCTCCCAGCTATAACGTACTCTTGAAGTCTTCCCTCGCAAATTTCATGGAGAAAACCAAAAGCCCCAATGAAGTTGGACTTCCCAGACCCGTTCGGGCCAATGACTACATTGATGGGTTTCAGCGCCAGCTTCTCAATCGAAGCAATGCTCTTGAAGCCCCGAATAGTAATGTAGTCGAGGGCATTTGATGACACCGCAACCATCATAACAATCGTCTGTATCTCCGCAACCCAGTCACCAACCTCCCCCCAACCATCCACCCTTCCCCCTCAACCACCTCCGCCCGCCCGCCCGCGCACCGCCCCACCTAGCGTGCTATCCCAGTTGCGAGGTTTCAAACATGTCAACCCAAGCACCCGTCCAGCTCCGTTACTCCGCGCCCACCCGCGACGCCGTCAATCGCGCCAACGCCCAACATTCCACCGGCCCCCGATCCGACGCAGGAAAACAGCGCTCCTCGCTCAACGCCCTGGCCCACGGACTCACCGCCCGCACCGCCGTCCTTCCTTCCGAGGACCCAGCCGCGTACCAGCAACACCTCAGCCAATTCCGGGAAGAATATCGCCCCGCCACTCCGACCGAAACTCAACTCGTCCAGGAACTCGCCGACACTGCCTGGCGCATCAACCGCATCCCGCTACTCGAAGCCGCGCTCCTTGACCGCGCCGCCAATCCTCCCTCCGACGCGGCACGAATCGCCTTCGACATCGTCGATGCCCACCGCGCCCTCGCCACACTCGGACTGCACGGCCAGCGCCTCTCCCGCCAGTTCCACAAAACTCTGGAATACCTCCGCGAGATCCAGTCCGAACGCCGCGAGCGTGAGCGCCGCAACCTCCGCGATGCCGCCGCCGTCAGCGAACTCCATAAACACAAAGGGATTCCCTTCGATCCGGCGCAGTCTGGCTTCGTTTTTTCGCAATCCGAAATCGACGCCTTCGCCCACCGGCAAACCCTTGTCAACCAGGCCCGCCAGGTTGAAAGATTCCTCTTCCAGGCGCCCGAACCTCCGCCCCTTCCCCGCGCAATGTGATTTTTCCCCGGCCTTCCGCGAATAACAGTATGAAAGAATAGCTCGGATCAACCAATGCCTCCACCAGACCTTCAGGAAACGTTCCAAACCCTGGTGGACCAGCACAAGAAGATCCTCTACAAAATCTGCAATGCCTATTGCCCCGACCGCGATTCCCGCGACGACCTCGCCCAGGAAACCCTGTTCCAGCTCTGGCGGTCTTTCCGCAAGTTCGACGGGCGCTGCGAATTCTCCACCTGGATGTACCGCATCGCGTTGAACGTAGCCATTTCTTTCTATCGCCGCGAAAGCACCCGGTCGCGCCACGTCGTCTCCGGCGAAGAGCATCTTCTCGAAGCCGCCGGCGAATCGGAAACCCGGCCGGAGAACCTTCGCGCGCTGTACCAATTCATCGAATCGCTGGACCCGCTGAACAAAGCTCTCATCCTTCTCTATCTCGACGAAAACAGCTATCGCGAAATCGCCGACGTTCTCGGAATCACGGAAACCAACGTCGCAACCAAAATCAGCAGATTGAAAAACAAAATGAAGCACGAACTAAACGTTTAAGGAGCAAACTTATGGATCTCGATGAACTCAAACAAACCTGGGCCGAGCACGATCGCAAGCTTGACCTCAGCATCCGTCTGAACCAGCGGCTGTTGCTCGCAACCAGCCTGGATCGCCTGCGCTGGCCTTTGCGCCGCTTCGCATTTCTCGCCGGCCTGGGTGCGCTGATCGGCTTAATCGGCCCTGTCATTCTCGGCCAGTTCATCTACCAGCACTGGAAAGAGCCGCGCTTCGCCGTTCCCGCCGCGCTCCTGGACGCTTGGCTGATCGCCAGCGTGGCCGCGGCCATTCGCCAAATGGTGAGCGCCCTTCAAATCGATTACGATCAGCCGGTCACCGTGATCCAAAAGCAGCTGGAGTCCCTGCGCGTTCTGCGCATTCGGATTATGGGGTGGGCTTTGCTGACGGGCCAATTGATTTGGTGGACCCCGTTCCTGATCGTCGCCCTCAAGGGATTTTGGGACGTCGACGCCTACCAGACATTCGGCGCCAAATTTCTGCTGCTCAACCTGGCCGTCGGATTAGCCATCATCCCGCTCCTGATCTGGGCGTCGAAACTTCCAGCCGTGCGGCGTCTGTCCGGCACTTTCGCGGGTTACAACCTCGACGCCGCATCCGCTTTTCTCGCCACGCTCCGGGAATTCGAGAACGGCCTCTAATATCAGTCTTTCTTCCGATACCGCCGCCCGGCCCGCGTGGCGCATCCTGGAAGCATGGCAACCGACCTTTTGAACCTATCGAATGAACTCGCGGCGACCGTCGAGCGCGCCGCCGCCAGTATCGTCGCCGTCCACGCACGCCGCGGCATCGGATCCAGCGGCATTAAGTGGCGGGACAACCTGATCTTGACGTCCAGCGAAGGCGTTCGCTCCGAGGAAGGCATTAAGCTCCTGCTCCCGGACGGCCGCGAAGCCACCGCCCGCCTGCGTGGCCGCGATTCCCGCACCGACCTCGCGGTTCTGGAATCCGATACGCCCGGTCTTCCCATGCTTGAATTCGCCGCCGAATCCGCGTTCAAGCCGGGCCAACTGGCGCTCGCCGTCGGGCGCACCTCGAACACCGGTCCCATCGCGTCCTTCGGAATCGTCAGCGGCGTCTCGGGAGAATGGAAAACTTGGCGCGGCGGAAAGCTGGATCCGCTGGTTCGCCTGGATATCCAGGCGTATCCGACGCTCTCCGGTGGCGCCGCCCTGGACGCTGCCGGTAATGTGATCGGTCTGGTCTCTACAGGACTCTCGCGCACCTCCGTATTCGCTGTCACGCGCGCCACCATCCATCGAATCGCCGGAAAATTGAGCCAGCAAGGCTACATCAGCCGCGGCTTCCTCGGAGTCACGCTGCAGCCCGTGGCCCTGCCTCGCGAGATGCGCGAAAAATTAAATCAAGACGCCGGGATCATGTTGCTGGGTGTCGAGCCCGAGGGCCCGGCCGGAAAGGGCGGGATGGTTTTGGGCGATGTGCTGGTGTCGGCCGATCGGGAGCCGCTCGCTCAGCCGGATGCGCTGGCGGAGCTTCTGGAACGAACGTCCGCTGGCCAGACCGTCCGCTTCCATTTGCTGCGCGCCGGTGTGGCACAGGACCTGGATGTAGTGATCGGAGAGCGGCCCAGCCGCGGGAGATAGACGCGTGGCCGATGTCTTTGGAGAAATAGTGGAAAGGCTGCGCCGCTCCACCGTCCAGGTGAAGGCGCACCGGCATGGCGGCGGATCCGGCGTGATCTGGTCCCCGGACGGCCGGATCGTAACCAACGCGCACGTGGTGGAAGGCGCCGGCCGCCAGGGCGGGATCGAAGTGGAGCTTTGGGACGGGCGTCGCCTGCAGGCCGCCGTGATTAATAATGATCGCAGGCGAGACCTCGCGTCTCTTCGCGTGGAAGCCTCCGGCCTTCCCGCCGCAACCCCTGGTGATTCGAACGCTTTGCGCGTGGGCGAACTGGTAATCGCCGTCGGAAATCCGCTCGGCTTTCTCGGCGCTGCCAGCACCGGCGTCGTGCATCGCGTGACAGACCGCTCCTGGGTGATCAGCCAGCTTCGCCTGGCGCCTGGAAATTCCGGCGGCCCGCTCGCCAACGCCCGCGGCGAAGTGGTCGGCATCAACACCATGATTGCCGGAGGACTCGCGTTCGCAATTCCGTCTTACTTTGTCGCGCGATTCTCAAGGGCGCAGCAACCCGAAGAGTACGGCCTAGGAGTGGTGGTGCGTCCCCTGCCCGCAGGCCTCATCGTTCTGGAGGTGATTCCGAACTCCCCGGCCCAGCATGCCTCGCTGCTCCAGGGCGATATTTTGATTGGCGCGGGCGGAAGGCGATTCCAATCGGCCCAAGACCTGGAGATCGCCATCGAAGCCGGTCGCGGCGCCATCCTGGAGCTTCAATTTCGCCGCAGCGCGAGCCACAACATCCGCACCGTAGCGGTTTCACTCGCCTCTGGTTCAATGAGAGCTGCGTGATTCGCGTTTTGGTGGGATCGGGGCGCCTGGAGAGCGTAATCCGCGCGACCTCGTCGCTCGAGTTCGCGGGCACGGTGGATCCGTCTCAGCTCGCTCAGTCCGAACTCTCGGGCGACGTGCTATTGCTCGAGGCCGACCATTCGAACGATACGGATTGGCCCGCTCTGGCGGCCTTGCCGATTCCCGTAGTCGCCCTGCTGGATTCTTCCCAAGCTGCTGCGGCGCTCCGCTCCGGTATTCGAGGAGCCATCTCGTGGGACGCAACGCCTGAAGAAATTGAAGCCGCGGTGCACGCGGTCAGCGCCGGCCTGGTAGTGACCATGCCGGACACTCCGCCCTTCCCGCCGGAGTCCACCGACCCGCTGACCAGTCGCGAACTCGAAGTGCTGGACCTGGTGGCCGAAGGACTCAGCAACAAATTAATCGCGCACAGCCTCAGTATTTCGGAACACACGGTCAAGACACACGTGGCGTCCATCTTCGCGAAACTAGGCGCATCCACCCGCACCGAAGCCGTCTCTCGAGCCATCCGCCGAGGCCTGCTGATGCTGTAACCGCCGTTTGAACAATGAGCTATATTGAAAAAGAAGCGGGAGTAATTCAGTGGTAGAATGCCAGCTTCTACCCACCCTCTTTATTTTCTGTCATTTAGACCATGTGCTGTCTCCCTTGCTGTCCGCAACGATGCGGCTCGCAGGAGAGATATTTTGTCCCGAGTCAACATCGTCAAACGCATCAAAATTGACGGCCGCTGGAAGATGTTTTCCATCCCCCGCAATGCCAAAGGCAACTACGACTGGAACGCCATCGCCGACGGCCGTTACTATGTCGAGTGGTACGCGGGCGGCACTCGCCGTCGTGTGAGTGCTGGCGTCACGGCGGCTCAGGCACTGGAGGTACAGCGGCGCAAGCACCATGAACTGGAAGGCCGCAAACTGGGTATCCCCGGGTTTGAAACAGCCGGCGAAACGGTCAAGAAGCCTGCGTTGCACGTCGCCATCGCTAAATACCTGGAGCAGATCGCGGCGCTGAAAAAGCCCAACACTCACCGCAAATATGAAGCCGTGCTTAACCGCTTCGGGGAGTTCTTCCGCGACTGCGTCTCGATCGACGCGATCTCCGGTGACGACCTGACGCGCTTCGTCGTGACGCTCAAGAAAGATCATGGCTTGGGATCCAATACGATCCTGCACAACGCCGTCATCGTCGCGCAGTTTCTCAAACGCCATGGAAGGAGCGGGATAACGAAAGAGCTGCCGCTACCCGAGCGCATCACGCCGCTTGTGAAGATATACCGCCACGACGAGCTTGCCCGCTTCTTTTCTGCCTGCTCCGATTCGGAACGTGCCTTGTTCGCCACGTTTCTGTTGACCGGCTTCCGCGAGCAGGAAGTGATGTTCCTGCGTTGGAGCGACGTGAACTTCGAGTTGCGGACTGTGCGGGTGACGTCGAAACCGGAACTGGGGTTTTACCCGAAGCGATGGGAAGATCGTGAGATTCCGGCACCGGTGGAACTCATCGAGGAGCTTCGGAAGCATACGCATCGCCCGAACTGCCAATTTGTGTTTCCATCCCCTACAGGGAACCGTGAACAGCACATGCTCGATCACTGCAAATCTATCGCCAAGCGCGCCAAACTCGACCCAACAAAGTTTGATCTGAAGACATTTCGTTCGACCTATGCCACAGGAATGCTGCGCAGGGGTTTCGACGTACGGACCGTGCAGCACTGGATGGGCCACAAGTCCCTGGAGACCACGATGCGCTACCTGGCCCCGGCCACTGATGTTCACGACGAGTTGGACCTGGTGACTATTCCGTCGGTCGGGAAGGCCGCCCCGACGCCGCGAAAGTCTGCCGGGAGCGAGACCCGTTCCCTTCGGAAGAGACGACGATCGCATGCCCGCGACGAAGGGCCGGTACCTGCCAGCGCGGTACAGTAGGGTACCTGAAATACCGAGCCTTTGCGCATGAGCCAGCGCTGGATGCGCCGGTCCGGGTGGCAGTAGAAAGTTGCTCCTGAGACAATTCGCAGGAGGGACGGGCAACCATGCAGATTACGATAGAGCGCCGGAGGACATCGCCGAAGGGCTTGAGTCGAAGTGGAGGGATCTGCCTCGCGCGGCGCTCCAAAGCCCAGGCACTCGAGGCATATCGGTCGTGCGCGCTCACCGCTGCACAGCTTCGGGGGCTCCTTGTTTTCGAGACGCCGATGCAGGTCGACGCCTTTCTGAAGGACCACACAATCTTCGACTACTCGGCCGCGGATTTCGAACAGGACCGCGAGACCCTTCGAGAACTCCGAATAAGAGTGGCTCTGCCCTGAGGTCGGCCTCTCGATGGTTCGTCGTTGCGGGCACCTCATTCAAGCATGACCGGAGCATGTGAGTGGCATAGGTCGAGCGGAATATCTTGAGATCGAACTCTTCCATGTCTAGGCCCGCTCGCTCTGCGACAGCTCTGCATGGCAAGCTCACGGGATCACGGGATCTCTTGTCGTGGGCACCTGTTTGCGGCAGAGTGTATTCCGAGTAAGTCAGGACCCGATCGATCACCAGACTCTTCACGAAGAGGATTTTAGCGGCCGCGCGCACTTCGACGCGTTCTGGCATCCAGATCCCGCCGTCGACGCGCGTCTGCTCCATCTTTATCTGCGAGCCGCGCAGCAGGCGCACGAAGAATAATCCCATCGAGAAAGGCTGGATCACCTGTCCGTCAACCTTAATCCACCCAAGGTCCTGCTCGTCAACCCAAAGCCTACCAGCGACCTTGGAAAACATATTGCCGTACTTGCCTTGGGCATGGTAGCCGGGATGCGGTGTCGCCTGCAGTACATACGCCGGTCGGCCGTTAACTGCTTCTTCGCCGACCAGTTGGAAGTCGAAGGCTTTGGGCACTTCCCGGACAATCGAGGCGTTCTCCTCCTCCTGTTTGCGCAATCGCTCGGCGCGCTGCTCTGGCGTTTCCCGCTTCAACTTATCGAGTTCCTCTTTCTGTTTCCGTTCCTCCGCGACCGATGGCGGCCGACCGTTGTGTTCCACAAGTTGATCGAACGGAACGCCATTGACCAGAATCGTCCTCGAGACGTCGACATCCTCCGACTTCAGGTGACCAGCGAGGTCACGTCGCCGGTTCTCGTCGCGCTCCAGATAGGTGTAATGGAGCCGTGCCTGCCACTGCCGCTGTGTCGCCTCGATCGAGGATCCCATGATCTGACGGGCATCCGGTGCGTTGGAATGATTCTGGGCTTCGACCGGAACGGTGTCACCCTGAGCGAGAAGAACGGCGGAAGCTGCGAACGCGATAATGACGTTGTTCCGCTGACTGATTCGTGTCATCACAGATGCTTGCGGGAGATTCCCAGCTTCTTCATCATGGCGTTCAATGTCGTCCGTGGTACTCCGAGACGGGTGGCTGCGGCGCTGATCACACTACCAGTTTCCTGGAGAACGTGGATGATATATTCACGTTCGATGTCTGCGAGCGTGCCACCGGCAGTCCCCACTGCATCGGCCCGTAGTTCAGCTAAGGGAGCCCGTAGCGTGGAGCCGCGCGACAGGATGACTGACCTTTCAATGAAGTTCTCAAGCTCACGTACATTCCCCGGCCAGGGCCAACTTACTAAAGCTCGCATAGTGTCCGACGAAATCGTTTCAACTTGCTTGCCCATTTCTCTGGCGTACTTCCGGGTGAAGTATTCGGCCAGAGCCGGTATGTCCTCAGCGTGCTCGCGCAACGGAGGTGTAGTGATCGGGAACACTTTCAGCCGGTAGTAGAGATCGCTCCGAAAAAGTTTGTCTCCCATCATCTGTGTCAGATTGCGGTTGGTCGCCGCGATCAGCCGCACGTCGATGGGAATGGTTCTTGTGCCGCCCAGCCGCTCAAACGCCTTCTCCTGCAACGCCCGCAGCAATTTGGGCTGCAGATCCAATGGGATGTCACCCACCTCATCAAGGAACAGAGTCCCGCGGTGCGCCATTTCAAACCGGCCGATCTTTTGCCTTAAGGCACCGGTGAAGGCTCCTCTCTCATATCCGAACAACTCGCTTTCGAGTAACCCGGTCGGAATGGCAGCACAGTTCAGAGTGATGAAAGGAAGGCCCCTCCGTGGACTCATTCTGTGAACGGCGCGCGCGATCAACTCTTTTCCCGTACCGGTTTCGCCCAGGATCAGAACCGTCGCATCTGTCGGAGCAACGGTTTCAACCTGTTTCAAGATTCGCTTGAGAGCCGCGCTTCTGCCGACAATCTCCTCAAAATTGTCGCCCTCGGACTCGTTGTCGATTTTCTCCGCCCCATCGCCTCCCGTGAGGGTCTGTACAATCGTGATCCAACGAAATGGAGACAGGTTTAATACTGCGACTGTGGCCAGAACGCTGATCCGAGTTCCGTCTTTTCGAATGTATTCCTTCTCAAAGGGCGCGCAGATCCCGTACCGCAAGCCCTCTTCCTGGGCCTCTTCATCCAAATGCGAGTATTCTGCCGGAGTGAGATCCGGCCAATAAAGTTTGCCCGCGATCAAGTCTTCGCGGCTATAACCGACCATATGGAGGAAAGCGTCATTCGCCTCTGTAATATGGTCAAACTCGCCTGAAACAAACCCGGCGACGGTCGATTCTTCCGCGCGTTGTCTCACGAGCACGCCGCCGCGCCGCAACTTCTCTTCGGCCGAGTGACGCTCGCTAAAGTCGCGCACTACTCTCGCAAACCCCTGCAGTTCCCCACTTTCGCTTCGGAGGGCCATCGTAAGCACGTTGGCCCAAAATTGCGCTCCGTCTTTCTTGTTGTGCCAGCGTTCGTTTCCGAAATGTCCTTGCGAATCGGCCCTCTTCAATTCCTCCTTTAGTGTCACGCCAAGAGCGTCGTCGTTTGGATAAAAGCGAGATATGAGCTGACCGACGATCTCCTTACGCTGGTAGCCATAAGTGCGCTCTGCACCGGAATACCAGGCGACGACCCTCCCCTCAGCATCAAACAAGTAAAGCGCATAATCGTGCAACCATGCTGGATCTTCACCAGCCCAGGCCGCCTCGTGAAGATGCTTGGATTTGTCACGCAGCGCCAGTACATGACGCACTGGCAGGACGTTTCCCTTCGCCGTGTATTCAACCTCTCGCACGCTCCCGTCGGAACCTACCAAGCGGAACGTGCCCCGCTGTTCGCCTTGTTCGAGGAAGGCCCGCCAGAGCTGATCAATTTGAGGTCTGAATGTGGATTCCACGAAGTCGTCAATTCTGCGTCCAATGATTTTGTTTCTTGGAAGTCCGAACAGCTTGCCCGCGCCGCAACTGGCGTCCCGATAGTTGCGGTCGTTGTCCGCGATGAGGATGGGCTCGGCAGGCTGGAAGACAAGCGCCTGGAACAGCAGTTCAAGCTGTCTTGGACCGTTATCTAGGAGCCACTGGCTCTGTGGCCCGGAGGCCGCGGAGTGCATAATTTCCTTCCTGATTTTTCCTGATTTAGAACCCACCTAAGGAACAAAATATCTCATCGCGCCACACGGAGGCGTCTGCAGTTGCTCGGCCTGCCAGCTTCGTTCAGGGCAGGCAGGAACACGAGGCAAGCTCATCGTCCGGATGCCTCCTTCAGTTTCGGATTGTGCCATCCGCCATCTGAAGCGATGAGCGCGTCAGCCTCTTTCGGCCCCCAACTGCCGCGCCGATAAGGGCGAACCCGGTGGTGCGCTTTCAGGACCGGATCGACCACCTCCCACGCGGCATCGACCGCGTCCTCGCGGGTGAAGAGGGCTCCATCGCCGGCCATAGCGTCGCCCAAAAGCCGTTCGTAGGGCGCTTCCTCTCCCGACTGATCTTCGACCAGGTAGAGCTCTTTCTGCTCGCCGACGAACTCCTTGCCTTCGAGCTTCACGCGAGCGGCCAGGGCGATGGCGGCGCTGGGGGAGAGCCGAAAGCGCAGATAGTTGGCCCGGCCCGTGGCGGGCGCTGAGTCGGCGAAAAGCCTCTGCGGCGGCGGCTTCAACTCCACCAGTACCTCGGTGGCGGTATCGGGTAGGTATTTGCCGGAGCGCAAGTACCACGGCACTCCCGCCCAGCGCCAGGAGTCGATGAAAAGCCGCAGGGCGCAGAAGGTCTCGACATCGGAGTTCTTCGCCACGCCTGGCTCCTTCCGGTACCCTGCGTACTGGCCACGCACCAAGTCGTCGCGCGTCAGAGGGCGCATGGCTTCAAAGACTTTGGCTTTCTCGGTGTGTACGGCTCCGAAGTCCCGATCGGACGGTGGCTCCATGGCAAGGAGCGCGACGACCTGGAAGAGATGGTTCTCCACCACGTCGCGCAGACAGCCGGCGCTTTCGTAGAAAGGTCCGCGGTCCTGCACGCCGAAATCCTCGGACATGGTTATCTGGACACTGGCCACGTAGTTGCGGTTCCAGATCGGCTCCAAGAACGAATTGGCGAATCGGAAATAGAGGATATTCATGATCGCCTCTTTCCCGAGGAAGTGATCGATGCGGAAGATCGAGTCTTCCGCGAACACGGACCGCGCGGCCTGGTTGAGTTCCCTGGCGGAGGCCAAGTCACGTCCGAATGGCTTTTCGACAATAACACGTGCATGCCGGGCCAGGTTCGCGGCACCGAGTCCTTTGATTACCGTCTCGAAGAGCGGGGGCGGGATCGCAAGATAATAAGCTGGACGCCGAGCGCCACCCATAGCGCTCTTTATCGCCGTGAACGTGTTCGGATCTTTATAATCTCCGCTCACGTACTTGAACAAGGACAGAAGATGGTGGAGGGCACGCCGATTATCCATCCCGCCCGATCGCTTAATGCTGTCCGTCACGCGTTTGTGCAAACGCTCCAGACTCCACTTTGGGAGGGCGACGCCGATTACCGGAACCGTGAGGGTTCCTCGTTTCACCATCGCATAGAGTGCCGGGAAGATCATCTTATGGGCAAGATCGCCCGTCACACCGAAGACCACCAGCGCGTCCGAACGGGAGGCGGCCATCAGGCAGCTCCTTTCTGGGCAGGGGCACTTTCCTCATGGCCACTAGCCCGAGGCTTGGTTTTTTTCTTCCACAGGCGAAAGCCGCCCACAAAGGCGTTCCGGTTGTTGCCCAGGTGAGTGTCTGGAGGCAGCTTCCCGACGTTTTTCGCATTTCCTCCGCCCAGCACCACGTATTCAGCTTCTAAAGCGTCCTTCAGCCGTTCCACGACATCGGCTACGTGACGCCGCCAATTCTTTTTTCCCAATCGCTTCAGACCGCGAACACCGACGTAGTCCTCGTAGGTCTTCCCGTTCTTGTAAGCAAGATGCCCTAGCTCCATCGGCTCAAGTATTCCATCGACGATCATTGCAGACCCGAGCCCAGCGCCGAGGCCCAAGAAGAGCATGCGGCCCCCATGGTAGCTTCCGAGCGCCTGCATGGCAGCATCATTGATAACTTCAACTGGACACCCAAATGCCTTGCGGAAATTAAATCCGACCCAGCCACCGCCCAGGTTGTGTGGCTCGTGGAGAGGGCGTCCATGGATTACCGGCCCGGGATAGCCGATCGAGACGCGGCTATATTCCCAATCTTTGGTGACGCGCTTCACATCCCGCACCATTTTACGGGCGGTCATGTTCGGGCTGGAGGGAATCTTGCGCTCCTCGCGTTGTCTGGTTGCCAACACCTTGACATGTGTACCCCCTACATCGATCACGAGAACCGCATTGGCGCTCTTGGAGGACGCTCTCACGACTTCTTCTCGATATGGCCGCCGAACCCGAATCGCATCGCGGAGAGTAACTTATTTCCGAAATCTTCCTCGCCTCTTGACGTGAACCGTTGGTAGAGCGCTGCGCTCAAAACCGGGGCCGGAGCACCTTCGTCGATAGCAGCGGTAATGGTCCACCGGCCTTCCCCGGAATCGGATACGCGGCCCGAAAACTTGGAGAGATCTTGCTGCCCGAAGAATGCGGTTGCGGTCAGGTCCAGCAGCCAGGAAGCGATCACACTGCCACGACGCCAAACTTCGGATACGTCAGCCAGATTGAAGTCGTATTGATAATGTTCCGGATTGCGCAGGGGCGTCGTCTCGGCATCGACGGTCTGGCCCTGTTTGCCAACGTTGGCGTGCCGCAGAATGTTCAGCCCTTCGGCATACGCCTCCATGATGCCGTATTCGATGCCGTTGTGAACCATCTTGACGAAATGGCCGGCGCCGGAAGGCCCGCAATACAGGTAGCCTTCCTCAGCCGTGCCAGCGGACTTTTCGCGCCCCGGCGTGCGCGAGATATCGCCGCGTCCCGGCGCAAGCGTCTTGAAGACCGGATCCAGGTGGCGGACAGGCTCAACCTCGCCTCCAATCATCAGGCAGAAACCACGCTCGAAACCCCACACGCCACCGCTCGTCCCGACGTCTAGGTAATGAACACCTCGCGGCTTAAGTTCCTTGGCGCGCCGGATGTCATCGATGTAGTAAGAATTGCCTCCATCCACGATGATGTCGCCCTTCTGCATTTGGGCGCCGAGGCCGTGCAGCGTGTCATCGACCGCCGCCGCGGGCACCATCAACCAAGCCGCGCGCGGAGGTTTTAGTTTGGCCACGAAATCCTCGAGCGATCGCGGCTCCTGTCGCGCCTTCCTTCGCCAAGTCCTTAACGTTGTCCTGGTCCTTGTCGAAGACAACGCACTGATGGCCGCCGCGCTGCAGACGGCGGACCATGTTGGCGCCCATCCTCCCCAGGCCGATCATTCCAATCTGCATTTTTCCGTTCCTTTCTTTTCAAAACTTAGACGGCCAAATATGTTCCACGCAGGGACTACTCCGATGCTCAGCGCTTGAGCGCTGCGGTAATGCCGAATGAGGGCATTGGTCGAGCTGTCATGCTTGAGTGGTGGCTGTCAGCTCTGAGTCTGTCTCACGAGTTCCGGAATGATGCGCTCGGCCAGGACCTTGCCGAGTTCGACGCCCCACTGATCGAACGAATCGATCTGCCAGATCGTGCCCTGGGTGAAGACGCTGTGCTCGTAAAGCGCAATCAATTTGCCCAGCGTCTCCGGCGTCAGCCGCTCGGCCAGGATCGTGTTCGACGGTCGATTGCCCTCGAACGTGCGATGCGGCACCAGCCACTCCGGCGTGCCTCCGGCTCGGACTTCTTCGGGCGTCCGGCCGAACGCGAGCGCCTCGGCCTGCGCGAACACATTGGCCAGCAGCAAGTCGTGGTGATTGCCGAGCGGATTGAGCGCCTGGGCGAAACCGATGAAGTCGCACGGGATGAGCTTGGTCCCCTGGTGGATGAGCTGATAGAAAGAGTGCTGGCCATTCGTGCCCGGCTCGCCCCAGTAGATCGGCCCGGTCTGATAGTCGACCTGCGTGCCCTCCAGCGTCACGTGCTTGCCATTGCTCTCCATGGTCAATTGCTGGAGGTAGGCCGGGAAGCGCTTCAGGTATTGTTCATAGGGCAGCACCGCCACCGTCTGGGCGTCGAAAAAGGCGTTGTACCAACACAGCCAGCAGACCCATCAGTACGGGCAGATTGCGTTCGAAGGGCGCGGTGCGGAAGTGCTCATCCATCGCGTGGAAGCCGGAGAGCATCTCGCGGAACTGCTCGGGCCCGATCGCGATCATGGTGGACAGGCCGATCGCCGAGTCCATCGAGTAGCGCCCGCCGACCCAGTCCCAGAAGCCAAACATGTTGGCGGTGTCGATGCCGAACTTCTCGACCTTCGCCGCGTTGGTGGAGACCGCGACGAAGTGCCGCGCAACCGCCTTCTCATCCCCCAGCGCTTTGAGCGCCCACTCGCGAGCCGTGTGGGCGTTGGTCATCGTCTCGAGCGTGGTGAAGGTCTTGGAGCAGATGATGAACAGTGTCTCTTCGGCCTTTAGGTCGCGCGTCGCCTCGGCGAAATCCGTGCCATCCACATTTGAGACGAAACGGAAAGTCATGTCGCGCTGGCTGTAGTATTTCAGCGCCTCGTAGGCCATCACGGGCCCGAGGTCGGAGCCGCCGATGCCAATGTTGATTACGTTTCGGATGCGCTTGCCGGTATGGCCCTTCCACGCGCCGCTGCGAATTTGCTCGGCAAACTTCGCCATCTTGTCGAGCACGGCGTGAACTTCGGGAACGACATCCACGCCATCGGCGAAGATTTGCTCGCCCTTTGGAGCGCGCAGAGCGACATGCAGAACGGCGCGCTGCTCGGTGACGTTGATCTTCTCGCCCGCGAACATGGCGTCGATGTGCTGGCGCAGGCCGGATTGCTCGGCAAGCTCAAGGAGCAGCCGGATGGTCTCGCTGGTGATGCGGTTCTTCGAGTAATCGAAATAGAGACCCAGGGCCTCCAGCGTGAAGCGTTCGCTACGCTCGGGATCCTCGGCGAAGAGCTGCCGAAGGTGCAGATCGCGGACCTTGGCGCAATGCTCCTCCAGCGCCTTCCAGGCCGGCCGGTTACGGAGCGGAACGATGCTGTGTGAGCGGGTGAGCGGCGGTTGCTGGGTTGTCATGCGGATCTCAACTGGCAGCTTTGAGCGCGGCGATCCTTCGACTCGATGCAGTTGAGCAGATCCTTCCAGGATGCGACGAACGACGCGGCGCCTTCGCGCTGAAGATCGGCTGCGAGTTTTTCATCGTCGACGCCGGCCTTGGCAAACGCGGCGATCACGTTTTCGGCATCGCCGCCATCCTCCGGCAGGACTCTCACCCAGCTGCGCCGTGATCGGCGAACGCCAGCAGCGTCTTCTCGGGCATCGTATTGATCGTGTCCGGCGCAGCCAGCGCCTTGATGTAAAGGACATCGGAGGCCTTGGGATCTTTGGTGCCCGTGCTCGCCCAAAGCAGGCGCTGCGGCGGAGCGCCCGCACCGGCAACTTTTCGCCAGCGCGGTGAAGCGAGCAGATCGCGGTACGCTTTGTAGGTACGCTTTGCGATGGCAATGCCCAGACGATCCTGAAGTTCCTTCGGGACCTTCCCCATCACGGCTTTGTCCCAGCGGCTGATGAACATGGATGCCACGGAATGTACCTTCGGATCGAGCCCCGCGGCGATCCGGCGCTCGATTCCCCGCAGGTACGCTTCGGCTGCCGCGATATACTGTCCGGCTGAGAACAGCAGCGTGACGTTCACCGGCACTCCTCGAAAGATGGCTTCCTCAATGGCAGCGTGCCCTTCGCTGGTCCCGGGAATCTTGATGAAGAGATTCGGCCGCTGCGCCTGAGCGTGGAGACGAACGGCCTCTTTGATCGTGCTGGCTGCGTCGTACGCCAGTGAGGGAGATACTTCCAAAGACACCCAGCCATCCATGCCGGCGGTTGCGTCATGGACCGGCCGAAAGAGATCGGCGGCCTGCCTCAGATCCTCGATCGCAAGCTCGAAGAAGAGCGCTTCGCCTGACTTTCCTTGCTTCCTCTTCTGGCGGATGGCATCGTCGTAGAAGTTCGAGTTCTTGATCGCCAGATCGAAGATGGACGGATTCGAAGTAAGGCCCGTGACCGAGAGATCGTCGATGTAATGGCGCAGCGTCCCACTCGTCAGCAGCCCTCGCGTGATGTTGTCAAGCCAGAGGCTCTGGCCGAGGTCGTGGAGCTGTTGCGTCGGGTTCATAGCTTCACTGTAAGAGAAGGCTCGTCAAAACGCCGTCAAAAAACGACCGGAGCCTACATGCCTGAGCCTGCTTGAGAACGCGATTCAAATGTAAAGATTCACGATCTCCGCGAAGCTGACTGGATCGAGACTGGCGCCGCCTATAAGAAACCCGTCAATTTCAGGCTGCGCCTGAAGACTCTTTGCATTGTCGGACTTGACGCTGCCGCCGTATAGGATGCGGACGTTATTTGCCGCGTCTGCTCCGAAACTGCACTTCGCTTGAGCGCGAATGAGCTGGTGAGCATGGGCGGCGACCTCGGGCGGGGCGGTCTCGCCGGCGCCGATCGCCCAGACAGGTTCGTAGGCGATTACGATTCTTGCGAACTGCCCAGCCGAAAGTCCGCCAATGCCGCACCGAAACTGTTCGGTCAGTACCGCCTCCACGTTCTTCTTTTCGCGCTCTCCAATACAGACGATCGGGGTGAGTCCGGCCTCCAGCGCCGCCATGGTCTTCTTCAACACGCTCTCATTGGTTTCGCCAAAATACCGGCGGCGCTCGCTGTGCCCCACAATCACGTGCGAACAACCAGATGCGCTGATCATCGGGCCGGAGACCTCGCCTGTAAATGCACCTTCATCGACCCAATAGAGATTCTGAGCGCCAATCTTTATCCTCGTTCCGTGGGCAGCTGTCACGGCGTTCTGAACATCGAGGAACGATGGGCAGATCACGATTTCGCAATATCCGGAGCGCTCCACCAGCGGTCGGAAGCTGTCGAAGAAGGACGTGGTTCCGTCGGGGTCCTTGTACATCTTCCAGTTCCCGCCGATCACGGGTGTGCGGTTTTTCACCAAGTCCATTCAGATCGGTTCCCGCTTCAGGAGGTTGATTCGAAAGCATTCACATCTTCACAGTAGGCGAATGGTTGTCAAAACGGTGTCAAAAAAGGTTACTTGTCGAGCCGGCACGCATTCGCGCCCGTCCAATAAAGTGAGCAGCTCATGGAAACTAAATCCAGGCCATTCATCAGAAGAGATGGAATCAACTGGATATCGCTGACCGCCTTCACGCTTTTTCACACTGGTGCCGTCGCCGCTCTTTTCTTCTTCAGCTGGCCGGCTTTCTTTACCGCATTGGCGCTTTACTGGATTTCTTTGAGCTTGGGCATAGGAATGGGGTATCACCGTTTGCTGACCCATCGTTCCTACAAGACGCCGAAGTGGATCGAGTATTTCCTGGCCACCTGCGGGACGCTGGCGCTGGAAGGCGGGCCGATGTTTTGGGTTGCAACACACCGAATCCATCACCAGTTCGCCGACAAAGATGGCGATCCGCACACGCCGCGCGATGGCAAGTGGTGGAGCCATATCGGCTGGATGCTGGTCGGCAACGGGACGCACTGCGATATGGACCAGTGCTCCCATTATGCCCCGGATATTTGCAAGGATCGATTCCTGGGCTGGCTCTCGAAGTACCACTATCTGCCGCTGGTCATCTTAAGTATCCTGCTGCTGGCTTTTGGCGGCCTACCGTTTCTTCTTTGGGGGGTGTTCTTCCGCGTGACGATGGGCCTGCATGCGACGTGGATGGTCAATTCACTGACGCACTTTTGGGGAAGCCGGAGATTTGCCACGCGGGACGGCTCACGAAACAACTGGTTCGTGGCGCTGTTGAGTTTCGGCGAGGGCTGGCACAACAATCATCATGCGTATCCGACATCGGCCCGACATGGACTTGCGTGGTATGAGATCGACATTAGCTGGTGGGAGATTCGATTCTTGCAAACAATCGGCTTGGCCACTTCTGTACGTCGCGCCAGCCTGCCGTTCAAGCTGAAGCCGACCGTCGCCACGCCCATCAACGCCCACGTTTAGGGTCGACGGAGCGTGTCCGCTGTCGAGCATGTCGGCGGGATAGCTGGGAGGTGTCACCACGCGCACCCGGATCGCGTCCCTCTAGCACCTTCACGGAGTTGGCGAACACGTATTTGGCGTCGCTTGATGCGCGCCTGGGCGCAGTCCCGGTTGATGTTTGGCCGCCTATTAGTCGCACAATCCCGCTTATTGAAACGTTCGCGCCCAACTGCACTATAAGGCACCCGCATCAACGCGGCGTCAAAAACAGCCATCAAGATAACTCTTTCCCTGACTGACTTTTGACACTGTTTTGACGATGATTCCCCTACAGTGAATTTGTTAGCCGTGTCCCGAGAGTCGCGGAACCTGAAGACGTGGCGGCCGGGCCGCAGCGGCGCCTGAACGCGCTGAAACTTCCCGACTAAGCTGGCCGACCGCCATTTTTTTGGTCGCGACAGCGGCAGCCGAACGGAGCCTTAGCCCGGTCCTAAAGATACATGAGAATGTTCCAGGAGGCATGTGATGATCTCGTTTGATGCGGCGCACGTCGCCGTTCATTATCCGCCAGATCGCCGATTTCGCATCTGGATTCGGCCCTCGTTCCTGATTGCTGCTATTGTGCTGGTGCTGCTACCGGTGCTCGCGGCGTGGATTGAGTTTCTCTTTTTCGGGCTTCCTCATATTCCACCTGTCCCGCAAATCTATCCCGATAGCTTTACCGGCCCACACGGCTTTCCGCTATGGGTGCGCTACTGCCACTTCTTCAACTTTGTATTCTTGATGATGCTGATCCGGAGCGGTCTCTCGATCCTGGTCGATCATCCTCGCCTCTACTTCAACAACGACTGCACGCCTGGAAGCGAATGGATTCGTTTCACACCGATCCACGTCCCTACGGACCGCGTCTGGACAGCGAAGGATGATGCCCGGTACATCTCGCCCATCGTTGCCACACCGGGCTATCGGCACACCGTCGGCGTTGCCCGCTCGTGGCATTTTCTCGACGTCTATGGGTTTGTCCTCACGGGCATCGTCTTCGTCATCCTGCTGTTTGGCACGGAGCAGTGGCGGCGGCTGGTTCCCCAATCGACGGTGGTGGTGCTGCAAGCCTGGAATACATGGGTACACTACGCGACTTTCCACATGCCGCCCGAGTTTAACGGATACTTTGGCTACAATGCGCTACAGCAAATCGCGTATTTTTCCGCGGTCTTCGTCTTTGGCCCTTTGGCCATCCTGACCGGCACCGCAATGTCCCCCGCAGCCGTGAATCGCTTTCCCTGGTATGCGAAACTGTTTGGCGGCCGGCAATCGGCGCGCTCGATTCACTTTCTGACCATGCTTAGCTTTTTCGCTTTCATCGTCGTGCATGTGACGCTGATCGTGATGACGGGCTTCGTTCGCAATATGAACCACATCGTGATGGGTACCGACGACCAGAACCGCCTGGGGATGATTCTAGGCTTTGCTGGCATTGCCATGGTTTTACTCTCCTGGATCGGGGCGCATTATGTATCGTGGTTTTACCCTCGTTTCCTGCAACACGTGCAGAAGTTCATTACATATCCTTTACTGCTGGCCACGCTCAACCGCCTTCCACCCAATCAGCATTACACCGAGCTGGACATCTCTCCGCGCTTTTGGCCGAACGGTACGATGCCCGTCCGCGACGATTGGAAGCAGCTGGCCAAGGGAGGGTTCCAGGAATTCAGGTTGAAGGTGGACGGCCTCGTCGACAACCCG
Source organism: Terriglobia bacterium (assembly GCA_963786745.1). Taxonomy (GTDB): domain Bacteria; phylum Acidobacteriota; class Terriglobia; order Bryobacterales; family Bryobacteraceae; genus Palsa-89. The sequence continues at coordinate 804,266 of CAWBAE010000004.1, forward strand.
GTGGAACTTTCTCTCGCAGATATCGAAAAGCTGGGCAACGCCCAACACATCACTATGCATCACTGCATCCAGGGCTGGACGGGGATTGCCAAGTGGGGCGGTCTCCCCATGAAGGTTCTTGTCGAACTCGTTCGGCCGCAGCCGAGCGCCAAGGTGGTTGCCTTCTTCTCGTTTGGCGGGTCGCTCTACGGGGGCTCATACTACGACACGCAGAGCATGGAGAACGTACTCAAAGCGGAGTGTCTGCTTGCTTCCCAGATGAATGGGAAGCCTCTCCCCGAGGAATATGGCGCCCCATTGCGGCTGCGTGTCGAAAATCAGCTTGGCTACAAGATGGTCAAGTGGATTGAGCGGATCGAATTTATCGAGTCGGAGAAGACTCTCGGCCTGGGAGAAGGCGGCAGGAATGAAGACGACGAATACTTCGATCTCCTCCCGAATATCTAATGATCCCAGGCACCGAGCACGGCAGCCTCGATCACGTCGGCGTACTCCTCGCGCGCCTGCGATTGCAATGGCTGTTGCACCACTTTTCGCCGCGCCTGGTATGGACCGCCTATGTCTGCGTAAATTGCTTCATCACAATCGGGCTGCTCGCATTGCTCGCCTTTGCCACGGGCAGCCCGTTTGTGTTTCCATCGCTCGGTCCAACTGCGTATCTCTTCTTCTTCTCCCCACTGACCAAAGCCTCCAGCCCGCGCCATACCGTCTTGGGCCACGCTATTGGGCTCGTTTGTGGCTATGCAGCCTTCGCGCTTACAATGTCCTCTGCTCCGCCTTTCAGCACGCACGCGGGGGTCCATGGTCCGACAATTCTGGCCGCCGCTCTTTCGCTCTCGGCCACGGGCGCGTTCATGGTTCTGTTTCGGGTAAGTCATCCGCCGGCGGGGGCGACCACTCTCATTGTTTCGCTCGGCATCATCTCTCAGCCCAAAGATCTCGTCATTATCGAGGCCGCAGTCGTGCTGCTTACGGCGCAGGCTGTGGCGATCAATCGGCTCGCCGGACTACCTTACCCACTTTGGAGGGAGGGCAAGCCTCCTGGAACATCCTTCTAGCCAACTCGCATGGGGCGGTCCAGCTTCCGCGCCAGAGCGCCCCGCTAATTGTTGGTATTGCTCTTGCCGCCGCTGCGTCTTTCGGCAAATCCTCCGACGTCGGCGCGATGGGCCTGCGCAGCGGCCTTCTCAATTTCAGAGTTGGCCTCGCCGCCGATGAAAATCGCAGCGCCCGTGAAATATAGCCACAGCAAAAGAGTAACCGCCGCATTCAGGCCTCCATAGATTCTTTGAGAACTGACGTGATTCTCATAGACTCGAAACAGCAGCGCGGAAAACACCCATAACGTTACCGCGACGGCTGCCCCGGGAATGCTCCATTTCCACCGCCGATCCTTTAAGTTCGGCCCGAAGCGATAGAGCAAAGCGAACGAGAAGAGCAGCAGTACCGCTGTCACCACCCAAAGTATAATGCGCCAGAGAAATAGGGATTGGGCATGAATGCCAAAATCCTGGTCCATCATGTTTCCGGCCCGGCTCCCATAGAGCATTGCCCAGAGCGCAATGAGGCCCATGATCCCCAGCGCAATCGTTAAGCCGAAGGCAATACTCAAAACCTTCCACCATGGACGCTCTTCTTTGACCTCGTATGCCTTATTCAGGCCGGTCATCATGGCCCAAGTCCCATTCAAGGCGCCCCAAGCGGAACCCAACGCCGCGGCCACGGCTCCCACGCCGATAACGGCTCCGGCATTCAATTCTGCAACGGTTTTCGCTATGAGAGCCGAAGCTTGCTGCGGCAGGATCTGCTGAAAAGCGCCCAGAAGCGTGTCTCGCAAATTAGATCCGGTGTCGGCGAGTTTATCGAAGAAAACAAGCAACAACAACAGAACGGGAAACAGGCTGAGGAAATAATAGAACGCCAGCCGGGCTGCCTGTCCGAAGACCTCGTCGTCCCAGCTTCTACGGCATGTGCGTTTCGCCAATTCCCGCCAGGAGAGCGCTTTCAGGCTCCTCAGCTGCGCCATAGTTCCACTTTAGGCGCAAGTGTGCCAGTTCAGTTGCACGCCCGCGCGCAGCAGGGAACAACCACACCAGTTCGCCGACGGGATCGATTTTTGGCGCCGTTTTGACAACGATTCCCGTACAGTGAACTCGTTGGCAATGCGCGGTCCAGCGGGAAAGAGGACTTGATCGCGCTGGTGGATCCGACACTTTTGAGCGAGCCGCGGCGGGGATGGCGCTCGACGGCGGATTGCTAACGAAGCGTCGAAACAATCGCCGGTTCTGCCCAGTGAAGAAAATCTGCTGGCTGGCGCGAACATCTATCGTGTATCGTGAAAACTGCGCGATCTGCCACGGCACGGCTGGCGAGCCGAAAACCGCGTTTCAAATGGCATTTATCTTCCCCCTCCACAATTTCTTAAAGGCAAAGGCGTGACCGATGACCGGGTTGGCGTCACGTTGTGACGAACGGCATCCGCCTGTCTGCTTTCGAGGATTCGCTCAAAGACTAGCAACGCTGGCACGTAAATGAACTTCTGGCGAACGCGGACAAAATTATCGCGGATCGCGAAGTACGTTCTGGAACGACTCACTCCGCAAAAGCCCTAATTCGATGGGCCGAAGGTCTCGAATTACACCCGCGAGCAATGGCATCAAACGAACGGGCTCGCTCTCGGCTAATCGCTGATTCGTTGCTGTCGCGCATCCGGAGATCGAGCTGCGGAGCGGACTCGTACATGCACAAAGGAAAGACTCGCAAACCCCTTCCCGTTACTCATTTTTGACACCGTTTTGACGACGATTCCCCTACAGTGAACTTGTTGGCCATCTTCGGAGGGCCGTGAATGATTGGGACGGCGGATCGCAGCAGTGGTTGCAATCGCTTAAACGTGGCGATTGGACTGGTTGTAACGACAGGCTGTGCTGGTCGATCCGCTATTTCTTGAGCCAGGGCGTGACGCGGATCTGCATTCGATTGAACGGCGCGAGATGGGAGCCTGCCACGAGACTCTCCTCCAACTGGCCACTCGACTGAAGTTTTGTCCTGAGTTCATGAAGTAGAAAAGGGGAACGCCGATGTCAACTGTTTTGATCGAGAGAATCCGACACCTAAACGGAGAGAAACCGACGGTATTCGCCGAGGTTGAGAGAACGAACGACAAGATTCAACGACGGGCATTTAGCCTCTTCGAGAAACGCGGCGAGCGTCCGGGCTTGGACTTGGAAGACTGGCTGCTTGCTGAGCACGAGGTGCTCGGGACGTCATTGGCAGAGCTTGTGGAAAGCGCCAAAGACTGGAAGCTCAAGGTTGCCGTGCCGGGCGTTGAGTCGAAGGATATAACTGTCACTGCGACCCCTGAAAGCTTGATCGTACAAGCGAATTGGAGCCATCGTCACTCCGACGCGGATGGTGAGATTCGGTTTTGCGAATTTAGCCGGGAGGCATTATGCCGCCAATTCGGCCTTCCGTCGCCGATCGATGTTAACTCGGTTTCGGCGTCGCTAGACAAAGGCGTGCTGCACGTCGTGGCGACGAAGGCGGGCAAATCGAGCGCGAAGTGAATCCGGTACGAGTAGCCATGCCCTAGGCGGAGATTCGCACGTGACTGTTTGGCCGTTCGTTGTCTATTTCATTGCGGTGATCCTGGTCGTGGCCGGCATGCTGGCTGTCTCTTATGTTTTGGGGCAGCGGCATCGGGAGCCGGCCACCGGGGCGCCATATGAATCGGGCATTCTTTCGGAAGGTTCCGCTCATGTGCGGCTGTCCGCCAAGTTCTACCTGGTAGCGATGTTCTTCGTCATTTTTGATCTGGAAGCCGTCTTCATCTTTCTTTGGGCGGTCGCGGGCCGCGAGTTGGGCTGGGCTGGTTACTGTGAAGTGCTGATCTTCGTTGGAGTGTTGGCGGCCACGCTGGCGTATCTATGGAGAGTGGGAGCGCTCGACTGGTTTCCGGCGGGCCCCCGAGCCGAGGAGAATATCTGATGCCATCGCCACTCAGCCAGCGGAATTCGTTCCAGGAACTTGTACGCCCCGGCGAAAGTCCGGCCGAAAACGCCGTGCGGCAGAGCGTGATTTTCTCCCGTCTCCAGGATCTGGTGTCGTGGGGCCGGAAGAACTCGATTTGGCCGTTCAACTTCGGCCTCTCATGCTGCTACGTGGAGATGGCGACCAGTTTGACCAGCAAATACGACATCTCCCGGTTCGGCGCGGAAGTCATACGGGGAACACCTCGGGAGGCCGATCTCATGGTGATCGCCGGCACGGTGTTCATCAAGATGGCGCCCGTTATCCTACGGCTGTACGAGCAGATGATGGAACCGCGCTGGGTCATTTCCATGGGATCATGCGCGAACTCTGGCGGGATGTACGACATCTACAGCGTGGTGCAGGGTGTCGATAAGTTTCTTCCCGTGGATGTGTATGTACCGGGCTGTCCACCACGGCCCGACGCCTTTGAGGAAGGTTTGGTGCTACTGCAAAAGGCAATCGGCGCCGAGCGCCGGCCCTTGAGCTGGGTGGCTGGCTCACAGGAAACGTCACGCCCGCCGCTGCCTTCACTGCGCGATCTCAATCGGTCGGAAAGGCAGCGCGCCACGGTGCTCAGAAGTAATGACGAAGTCTGAAGACCATGGTTGCGACCACCAATATCGTTGACCAGTTGCAGCGGAAGCTGGGCGAACATGTACTAAAGCTGCAACATACCGCGGACGGAATCCCAACCTGCTGGATCGCACGGCAGAACGCTCACGACGCTCTCCGCTTCGTGAAGGACGAAGTGGACCAACCGTACCGGATGCTGTACGACCTCACCGCCATCGACGAGCGTATGCGGATGCATCGGGAGGGGCAGCCCGCAAGCGACTTCACAATCGTGTACCACCTCCTGTCGTTCGACCGGAACGAGTATCTTCGTGTCAAAGTGCCTCTCAAGCAAGGCCAGCCGCCCATCGATACGGCTACGGATCTGTGGCCCGCCGCGAATTGGTACGAAAGGGAGGTCTGGGACATGTTCGGAATTCGTTTCCAGGGCCACCCGCACATGGAACGAATCCTGATGCCCAAAACGTGGGTAGGACATCCACTTTTGAAAGACCATCCCGCCCGAGCCACCGAAATGGGGCCGTTCCAACTTCCCGACGAAAAGCAGGAGGCAGAGCAGGAAGCGCTGCGCTTTCAGCCCGAAGACTGGGGCATGAAGCCGGGCCGCGATGGGACGGATTTCATGTTCCTGAACGTCGGTCCGCAGCATCCCGGCACGCACGGAGTATTGCGGGTAGCTTTGCAGCTTGACGGCGAAGAGATCGTAGATGCCGTACCGGAGATCGGCTTTCATCACCGAGGCGCCGAAAAAATGGGGGAGCGGCAGTCCTGGCACACCTACATTCCGTATACCGACCGGATCGATTATCTCGGCGGCGTAATGAACAACATGGCGTATCTGATGGCCGTGGAGAAGCTGGCGGGGATTGAAGTACCTCCGCGAGCCAAAGTCATTCGCGTGATGCTGGCGGAGCTGTTTCGGATCATCAGCCACTTGGTCTGGTATGGAACTTTCGCCCAGGATCTGGGTCAGCTATCACCGGTCTTCTATACGTTCAACGACCGCGAACGCGCGTTCGGCATCATCGAGGCGATTTGCGGAGCGCGTATGCATCCCAACTGGTTTCGCATCGGCGGTGTAGCGGAGGATTTGCCCAATGGCTGGGAAGCCTTGGTCCGCGATTTTGTGAAGTACTTACCACCGCGCTTGATCGAATACGACAAAGAAGTGATGCGGAACCGGATCTTCAAGGCACGCACTCAGGGAGTCGGAGCCTTCACCACGGAGGAAGCTATTGAGTGGGGCGTCACGGGACCCAATCTGCGCGCCTGCGGCTTCGAGTGGGACTTCCGCAAGAAACAGCCCTATTCCGGTTATGAACAGTTCGAATTCGACATTCCCACTGGCCGAAATGGCGACTGCTACGACCGCGGCATGGTGCGCGTCGAGGAAATGCGCCAGAGTCTGCGTATCGTCGAACAGTGTGTGAACAACATGCCCGAGGGTCCCTACAAATCGGCGCAGCCCCTGGCGTGCCCGCCGCTGAAGGAACGGACCATGCACGACATCGAAACCCTGATCACGCATTTCGTGGGCGTAAGCTGGGGTCCGGTGATTCCGCCCGGCGAGGCGCTCGGGGCAATTGAAGGGACCAAGGGAAATAACGGCTATTACCTGGTGAGTGACGGCGGCGGCATGTCCTACCGCACGCGCATCCGGACGCCGTCGTTCGCGCACATGCAGATGGTGCCGCGGCTGTCCCGCGGCCGCATGATCCCCGACCTGTTCGCCATCCTGGGTGCGATGGATTTCGTGCTCGCGGACGTGGATCGATGAGGAACGCCGAACCAATGTTGACGGCTGAAGAGCGGCAGGAGATCGAAGCGGAGATGGCGCTGTATCCGACGAAGGAAGCAGTCCGCATCGGCGCCATGAAGATTGTGCAGCGCCACCGGGGCTGGGTGTGCGACGAAAGCATCCGCGACATTGGCGAAATGCTCCATGCGTCACCCGCGGATCTGGACAGCCTGGCAACTTTCTACAACTTGATCTTTCGGAAGCCGGTTGGACGGCACGTGATCATGCTTTGCGACAGCGTAAGCTGCTGGATCATGGGTTACGAACGCATGCGTGAGCACCTGGCCGGGCATCTGGGGATTGGGTTCGGGGAAACCACGCCCGACAAACGGTTCACGCTGTTGCCCATCGTTTGTCTGGGGGCGTGCGAACAGGCGCCGGCCATGATTCTGGACAACGATCTCCATGGGAATCTCGATCCAGCCAAAATCGAAAGCCTCTTAGAGGAGTGCAAGTAGACATGACGGTCGAGAAGCCGCTGACCAAAGACATTCCGGCTGACGGCCACGCTCTCGACCTCCCGGGTTATGAACGGGCGGGCGGGTATCAAGCGCTTCGCAAGGCCGTTGGCAGCATGACGCCTCAGCAAGTCCAGGAGGAAGTCAAGAATTCCGGCTTGCGCGGCCGGGGCGGCGCCGGCTTCCCGACCGGCGTCAAGTGGAGCTTCACTCCGATGGGCTCGGATGCTCCGCGGCCCAAGTACGTGATCGCCAACGCCGACGAGATGGAGCCGGGCACGTTCAAGGATCGTTTCCTCATGGAAGGCAATCCTCACCAGCTCATTGAGGGGCTGATCCTGGCGGGCTACGCCAACCAGTCGGACGTGGCCTACATCTTCATCCGCGGCGAATACAAGTTATCGCAGGAGAGGCTCGCGCGGGCGCTCGCCGAAGCTTACTCCGCCGGATACCTGGGCAAGAACATCCTGAGCTCGGGGTACGGGCTGGAGATGTATCTTCACATCAGCGCCGGCCGGTACATGTGCGGCGAGGAGACGGGACTGCTCAACGCGCTCGAGGGCAAGCGCGCCAATCCGCGTGCGAAACCACCCTATCCGCAGGTGTCCGGACTGTGGGGCAAGCCGACCATCGTAAACAATGTCGAGACCCTGGCGAACGTGCCCCACATCATTGATCACGGCGCTGAGTGGTTTAAGGGTTTGAGCCGCACCAAAGATGCTGGAACCAAACTCTATGGCGCCAGCGGCAAAGTGAAGCGGCCCGGGCTATGGGAACTTCCGATGGGCACTCCCATGCGCGAACTCTTGGAAGAACACGCAGGTGGAATGCGCGACGGACTGCGCTTTCGTGGCCTGCTGCCTGGCGGCGCCTCCACCGATTTTCTGGTGGAGCAGCATCTCGATGTACCGATGGATTTCACCGAAGTGGCGAAAGTGGGCAGCCGCCTGGGGACCGGCACCATGATCATTCTCGACGATCGGACCTGTCCGGTTGGCATGACTTCGAACCTGATTCACTTTTTCGCCCAGGAATCCTGCGGCTGGTGTACGCCGTGCTGGAGCGGCCTCAACTGGGCGGAACGAATTCTGAAAGCGATGGAGGACGGCGACGGAAAACCGGGGGACTTGGAGAAATTGGAATTTCAGACCAAGTTTTGGGGAACCGGTCACACGTTTTGCGCGCTCGCGCCGGGCGCCGCGGAGCCTTTGCAAAGTGCGCTGAAGTATTTCCGGGAAGATTTCGAGCGCCACATCCGCGAGCAGCGGTGCAGCTTCCAAACGTGATGGGCCGAGCCTGATGGGAACCATTTACATCGACGGTAAGCCCTACGAAGCCGACCCTGAGCAGAACCTTCTGCATACGTGTCTCTCCCTGGGATTCGACCTGCCGTACTTCTGCTGGCACGCCGCTCTGGGTTCGGTGGGCGCGTGCCGCCAGTGCGCCGTCAAAGAGTTCAAGGACGAGAAAGACGAAAGGACGTCAAGGGCAAAATCGTGATGGCGTGCATGACGCCCGCCAAAGAGGATACGCGGATTTCCATTCACGATCCGGAAGTGACCGCTTTCCGCGCGGACATTGTCGAAGGCATGATGCTGAACCATCCGCACGATTGCCCGGTGTGCGACGTCGGTGGCGAATGCCATCTCCAGGACATGACGGTCATGACCGGCCACGACTATCGCCGCACCCGGTTTGAGAAGCGGACGTTTCGCAACCAATACCTCGGCCCTTTCCTCTTCCACGAGATGAACCGTTGCATCCAGTGCTATCGCTGCGTACGGTTCTATCGCGAATATGCCGGCGGAAACGATTTCAACGTGTTCGGCATCAAGAACGCCGTTTACTTCGGCCGCAACGAAGACGGGGTCCTCGAAAACGAATTCGCGGGCAATCTGGTGGAAGTATGCCCGACGGGCGTTTTCACCGATGCCACGCTGCGGCGTCACTACACGCGCAAGTGGGACCTGACGATGGCTCCATCGATCTGCGTCCACTGCTCAGCCGGATGCAATATCACCATTGGCGAGCGCTATGGATTACTGCGCCGGGTGTTGACGCGATTCAACAGCTCGGTGAACGGCTACTTCCTTTGCGACCGCGGGCGCTACGGGTACGAGTTCGTCAATAGCGACCGCAGAATTCGTGCCGCGCGGCTGGACGGCCAGCCGATTTCCCCGGATGAAGCGGGGCTGAAATTGCGATCTTGGGTTTCGACACCTGAGAAGGCGATCGGCATCGCCTCGCCCCGGGCATCGCTGGAGGCCAACTTCGCGCTACGCCAGCTGGTGGGGAAGGATCGTTTTTTTTCAGGCGTTGCAGACGATCAGTGGCGAATGGTCACGGCGATGCTGGATATTCTGCGAACGGGTCCGGCCCGATCGCCATCCCTGCACGACATTGAGCTGTCCGATGCCGTGCTGATACTGGGCGAAGATGTCACCAATTCGGCGCCCCGGATGGCACTGAGCCTGCGCCAGTCCGTGCGCCAACAGCCGCTCGAAATCGCGGCAACGCTAAAAATCCCTTCCTGGATGAACGATGCCGTTCGCACAGCCGTGCAGGATGCAACAGGTCCGCTCTTCATCGCTGCGCCTGGCGCTACTCGCCTGGATGACGTCGCCACGCGAACTTACCGGGCGGCGCCGGACGACGTGGCCCGGCTGGGATTCGCCGTCGCGCATGAGATCGATCCAGAAGCGCCGGAAGTTACCTGGTTTGTGCGAGGAGATTCGAGAGCTGGCGCGGATCGTCGCCAGCGCGTTGAAAAGCGCGAAGCGGCCTCTCGTGATTTCCGGATTCAGTTGTCGTAGCGAGTCCGTGATTCAATCTGCCGCGAATGTGGCGAAAGCTTTGTGCGATGCCGGCCATTCCGCCGGGTTGAGCTTCATCGCGCCCGAGTGCAACAGCTTCGGTCTAGCGCTCATGGGAACTCGTCCGCTCAGCGAGGCCTTCCGCATGGCCGAAGACGGTGAGGCCGATACGATCGTCATTCTGGAGAATGACCTCTATCGCCAGATCCCCGCGAAGTTGGTGGACAAATTTCTGCAATCGGCGGAGCACGTTGTGGTGCTCGATCATCTCGCAAACCAGACAACGGAGAAGGCCGACCTCCTTCTGCCAGCCGGTACGTTTTCCGAGTCCGACGGCACACTGATAAGCAGCGAAGGGCGAGCGCAGCGATTTTTCCCGGTGTTCGCGCCTGCGAATGGGGACGTGCGGGAGAGCTGGCGATGGCTAGGCGATCCCAGGTGGCCGACGCTCGATGATGTTCTTGCCGCGATGGCGGAGGCGTTTCCGCGGCTGGCTCCCGCCGTGGCAGCAGCTCCCTCCTCGAAGTTTCGAATGGACGGCGCGAAGATTCCGCGTGACTCTCATCGCTATAGCGGGCTCACTTCCATCCACGCGAATATCAGCGTCGCTGAGCCGAAGCCCCCCGATGACCCGGACTCCGCTCTCGCTTATTCCATGGAGGGCTCTGCTAACCAGCCGCCAGGTGCACTGCAGCCCTTCTTCTGGTCTCCCGGTTGGAATTCCATCCAGGCTGTCAACAAGTTTCAAAGCGAGATCGGCGATGCACTCCGAGGCGGCGATCCCGGAGTTCGATTGTTCGAGCCCTCGCAAAAAGGGGTGTATTTCACTTCAATCCCGGCCGCCTTTGCGCGGCGTGAAGCGGAGTGGCTCATCGTTCCGATCGAACACATTTTCGGTGCCGACGAACTGAGCTTCCAATCGCCGGCGGTTGCCTCGCTCGCTCCCGCTCCGTACTTGGCCCTCAACGCCGCCGACGCCGCCAGCCTCCACATGCCAGAATTGGCCGGAGAAGTTGAGATCGAATTCGGCGGCGTCAAGCACCGTCTGCCCCTAAAGGTGCTGCCGGATCTGCCAGGGGGAATCGCGGGAATCCCAGCCGGCTTGACTCCAGCGTGTGGAGCGGTGCTTCCGGCCTGGCGCCCGATCTTGCGAGTATCATGACGAGCCCTCACCCCATCGCGGCGATCATAGGCATTTTGCTCGTAGTGCTCAGCTTCTCGGCCATGCTCATCTGGGTAGAACGCCGGCTTCTGGCACTCTGGCAGGACCGCTATGGACCGAATCGAGTGGGGCCGTTCGGCCTGCTGCAGGTGCTCGCCGACATGATCAAGATCTTCACGAAGGAAGACTGGATACCGCCATTCGCGGACAAGGTTGTTTTCGTGATCGCGCCGATGATCGTGATGGTGACGGTGCTTTTGTCTTTCGCCGTGGTGCCCTTCGCTCCAGGCATCATCGTCGCGGACCTCAACATCGCCCTGCTGTTTTTTCTGGGGATGTCCTCGCTCGGCGTCTATAGCATCGTGCTCGCCGGCTGGTCTTCGGACAGTAAATACTCCCTGCTCGGAGGGATGCGCGCGGCCGCGCAGATGATCAGTTACGAAGTGTTCATGAGCCTGTCGCTGATGGGTGTCGTGCTGCTTGCCGGTTCCTTCAGCCTGACTGCCATTGTGGAGGCGCAAAAGAGACTATGGTTCGTGGTTCCCCAATTCCTGGGCTTCGTTTTGTTTCTCATTGCCGGCGTGGCCGAGGCGCGGCGGTTGCCTTTCGACCTCCCGGAAGCCGAGGCCGAACTCGTGGCCGGCTTCCATTCCGAGTACTCCGGCATGAAGTTCGGAATGTTCTTCGTGGGCGAATACCTCGGGCCTCATTTTGATCTCCTCGATGATCACGGTGTTGTTTTTCGGTGGTTGGCTGGGTCCCTGGCTGCCTCCGATCGTTTGGTTCGCGATCAAGATGTTTGCTTTCATCTGTTTCTTTATTCTGCTGCGGGCGTCGCTTCCAAGGCTCCGTTTCGATCAGCTCATGTCCTGGGGATGGAAGACGATGCTTCCGTTGGCTCTCGCCAATCTGCTGGTAACGGGCGCCGTCGTGCTGGCATGGAAGTACGAGGCGTTGAAATGAGAAGGGCGGGTTAAGATGTGGAGTTTAATCAGAACGATTTGGAACGTGCTTCTGCACACCTTCCACAAGCGGGTTACGATCCAATATCCCGAAGAGAAGGCTTACCTGGCGCCGCGCACCAGGGGGCGCATTATTCTTTCGCGAGATCCGGACGGCGGGGAGCGATGTGTTGCCTGCTATCTGTGCGCGGTCGCGTGTCCGGTGGACTGTATCGCGCTTCAGGCGACCGAGGACGAAAACGAACGCCGCTATCCGGAGTTTTTCCGAATTAACTTCTCGCGCTGTATTTTCTGCGGGTACTGCGAAGATGCGTGTCCGACGTACGCGATCCAGCTCACGCCGGATTTCGAAATGGCCGAATACAATCGCCAAAACCTGGTGTATGAGAAGGAGGACCTGCTCATCGACGGACCCGGCAAGTATCCCGGCTACAACTACTGGCGCGTTTGCGGAGAGCGGATCGCCGGCGAGGACAAGGGCGAAGCGGAAAACCAGGCGCCTCCGGTGGATCTGCGCAGCTTGATGCCCTAATCTCATGGAGACCGCTTTCTATATCGCCGGGGCTGTGGCCATAATTTCCACGGTATTTACCATCACTAGGCTCAATGCCGTGCACGCGTTGCTCTATCTGGTGGTGTCGCTCCTGGCCGTGGCCGTGGTTTTTTATACCATGGGCGCGCCGCTCGTGGCCGCGCTGGAAGTGATCATCTACGCGGGCGCGATCATCGTTCTTTTTGTCTTTGTTGTGATGATGCTGAATCTGGGACGGCGCGCCGTCGAAAGCGAACGGCGATTGATGCAGGGGAAGATTTGGGTGGGTCCGTCTGTTCTTTCCGCTCTCCTGATTGTAGAAGTGGTGTATTTGATCGCGCGCGCGGGGCCGCCAGGAATTCCGGCGGGCGCCGGAAGCGGCGTGCTGGATCCGAAGCAGGTAGGGATCGCTCTGTATGGGCCCTACCTGATTGGCGTGGAACTGGCTTCCATGTTGCTACTGGGCGCCCTGGTGGGAGCTTCCCATCTGGGCCGGCCCGTATCCGAGAAAGCAGAGGCTCGTTATGACAGGAATTCCGATGGATCACGCGCTCGTTCTGGCGGGAGTGTTGTTCGCGCTGGGGTTGGCCGGGGTACTGATGCGCCGTGATCTGGTCTTCATTCTGATGTCGGTTGAGATCATGCTGAACGGCACCGGGGTCGCGTTCGTCGCGGCGGGATCGCGGTGGGGCCAGCCCGACGGCCAGATCATGTTTCTCTTCATCCTCGCCATGGCGGCGTCGGAGGTTGCCGTCGGCCTGGCGTTGGTCCTGCGGCTCTATCATCACCACCGTAACCTGGATGCCGACGCCATCAGCGATATGAGAGGTTGAGCATGCTGGGCCTTCTCTGGCTGATCCCGGCGATTCCATTTGCGAGTGCGCTCGCGCTGGCGGTGCTGCGCATTCCACGAAAACTGGTGGCGTGGATCGCAGTCGGCGCAACCGCCGTCGTCCGCCGTGGTTTCGCTGCTCGTGACGATCTCCTTTCTGAGCGCTCCGCCCGCAGCCAACGCTTACACGCAGGTCCTGTGGACATGGTTCGACGTCGGCGGCCTTCGTCCGGAAATCGCCTTCTATCTCGACCCGATCTCGCTCATCATGACTCTGGTGGTGGCCTTCGTTGAGCTTCCTCATCCACCTCTATTCAACCGAATTCATGATCGACGATGAGGGCTACAGCCGGTTCTTCGCTTACATGAATCTGTTTTTCGCTTCGATGCTAACTCTGCTTCTGGCGAACAATCTATTGCTGCTCTATCTGGGGTGGGAAGGCGTCGGCCTGTGCAGTTATTTGCTGATCGGGTTCTGGTATCGCGATCCGGCCAACGGCCGCGCCGGCCGCAAAGCGTTCATCGTGACCCGCATTGGCGACACCGCCATGGTGATCGGGCTGTTTCTGCTATTTCATGATCTGGGTACGCTGCGGATTCAGGAACTCATGCAGCGGGCCACCGCAACACTGGCCGGTTGGATCGTCCGCCGCCATCGCCGCCGCGCTGCTGCTGCTGGGTGGCGCGGTGGGCAAGTCGGCGCAGTTGCCTTTGCAGACGTGGCTTCCGGATGCCATGGCTGGACCCACTCCGGTGAGCGCTTTGATCCACGCGGCCACCATGGTGACGGCTGGCGTTTACTTGATCGCCCGCATGCACGTGTTGTATTCGCTTGCCCCCGCTGGCTCAGTCCGCCGTCGCGGTGATCGGCGCGGCGACTCTTCTCATTGCCGGCTTCAGCGCGCTCACGCAATGGGATCTCAAACGCGTGCTGGCCTACTCCACCATGAGCCAGATCGGTTATATGTTTCTGGCTCTTGGCGTGGGAGCATGGCCGGCCGCAATCTTCCATTTCATGACGCATGCGTTCTTCAAGGCGCTGCTGTTTCTTGCGGCCGGCATCGTCATCAACGCTATGGATGACGAGCACAACATCTTCCGGATGGGCGGGTTACGCACGCGTCTTCCGTTTGCCTTCTGGACATTCGTGATCGCGGGATGTTCGCTCGCCGGATTGCCGCTGATCACCGCGGGCGCCTTCAGCAAGGATTGGATCATCTGGGGCGCCTGGAGCGCCGCCAACGGCTCGCCGGAATTTTGGGTCGTGGCTCTCATCGGCGTTCTGTTGACCTCTTTATACACATTCCGCATGATCTTCGTGGTCTTTTTCGGGGAAGCGCATAGCGAAGTGACGAAGAGGCCCGGCTACGCCATGCTCATTCCGTGTTTCGTACTGGCCTTTCTCTCGATCGTTGGCGGATACTTGAAAACGCCGTTTGGCCGGTTCGTCGAAACAGTGCTGCCCTGGACCGAAGGGACGCGCGCGGTCGCCGATCACCGAGCTTGCTTCCGAGGGAATCGCCGCATTGGTGTTCTTGCTGGGACTCTACCTGGCCTACATCTTTTTCCTGCGCAAGAGATCGTACGCGACAGCGCTGGCATCCAGTCCGGCCGGCGACGTGCTGCACCGTTTCTGGTTTTCAGATTGGGGGATGGACTGGCTGTATGAGCGGTTGTTCGTTCGGCCGCTGGTGTGGTTTGCGCGCGTCGATAAAGGCGATTTCATCGACGGTTTCTATACTGGCGTGGCCCGGCTGAACGAATTCGCATGGCGCGTCCTCAGGCGCACCGAGACCGGACGCCTGCGCTGGTACGCCGCTGGGATCGCCGGCGGATCTATTGTCTTCATTGCGGTGGTGTTGTTTTTATGATCCTGCTCTGGCTGATCGTCGTCCTTCTCGCCGGTGGAGTCTTTGCATGGCTCGCGGCGCGCACCAATCCACTGCTGTGCCGCTGGATTTCGCTGGCCGCCATCTCCGTGGACTTCGTTCTGGTCCTGGGTCTGGGGGTGCGCAACTTCAAAGCCAGTGGCATTAAGGTCAGTGTCACTGGCACGAACAACTGGTTTGAACAGGTGGACTGGAGCTGGATCCCGCAGTTTGGTATTCATTTTCACCTGGCGATGGACGGCCTCAGTCTGCTGCTGGTACTGCTGACAATGTTCTTGGGAATCGCGTCCGTGCTGGCCTCCTGGACCGAGATCACCACGGGCGTGGGATTCTTTCACTTCAACGTGCTGTGGATTCTCGCGGGAATCACCGGCGTCTTTCTCGCGCTCGATCTTTTCCTTTTCTATTTTGCCTGGGAGCTCATGCTGGTCCCGATGTATTTTCTGATCGCGATCTGGGGCCATGAACGCCGCATATATGCGGCGGTGAAGTTTTTCCTTTTTACGCAGCTGAGCGGCCTGCTGATGCTGATCGCGATTCTGGCGCTGTATTTCGCTCATTACCGCGAGCACGGGCGTCTACACGTTTGAGTACGCGGATCTGTTGCATACGACGCTTAATCCGCATACGGCCATGTGGATCATGCTGGGCTTTTTCATTGCGTTTGCGGTAAAGCTCCCGATGGTCCCTTTCCATACCTGGCTTGCGGATGCGCATACCCAGGCGCCCACGGCGGGCAGCATCATCCTGGCCGGACTGCTACTCAAGACGGGCGCGTATGGCCTGATCCGCTTCGTGGTCCCGCTATTTCCAGGCGCTGCCCGCGAGTTCGCTCCCATCGCGATGACTCTGGCGGTGGTGGGGATTCTCTATGGAGCCATCCTCGCCTTTGGCCAAACCGATCTGAAGCGCCTGGTCGCCTATACCAGCATCAGCCACCTCGGCTTCGTGCTTCTGGGTGTTTTCGCCGCCAACGCTCTGGCGCTCCAGGGCGCGTTGATGACGATGATCTGCCACGGGATCAGCACGGGCGCGCTCTTCATTGTGGTTGGAGCGATGCAGCAGCGCATGCACACGCGCCAATTGGACGCCATGGGTGGCCTGTGGGCTACCATACCCCGAATGAGCGGCGCCGCCTTGTTCTTCGCGCTCGCCTCGCTGGGACTGCCGGGGCTGGGCGACTTCATCGGTGAATTCCTGGTTCTGGTGGGTACTTACCAAGTGAATGTCGCAATGGCCGCCGTGGCCGCTGTTGGCGTTCTGGCGGCGACTTTCTACGCGCTTCGATTTGTGCAGCGGGCGTTTCAAGGGCCCAACAGCCATCAGTGGCAACTGCCGGATCTGGTGGTTCGCGAAGGATTACTGCTCGGCGTAATGATGGCTTTGTTGCTCTGGCTGGGCCTTTACCCGCAACCCGTGTTCCGGTTGTTTGCACAAGCTGTAAACCAATTTCCCGCGATCTGGAGATGAGCCGTGACTGCCAGTGACTTGCTCGCCCTTTTGCCTCTTCTGCTGGTCGCCGTCGACTTCTGTCATTGTGATGTTGGCCGCCGCGGTGCACCGTAGCCACGCAGTTGCCCTTGGATTGACGCTGGCCGGCTTGGCGGGCGCCTTCCTTTCGGTTTTCTTCGGGCACCTCCGCCAGGTAACGGCGCTGCTCGTCATCGACAGCTACGCGCTCTTCTTCATGGGACTGATCGTCGCAGCCAGCTTTACCGTGGCCTTGCTGGCCTACGGCTATCTGGCCGCGCGGGAAGGCAACCGCGAAGAGTTCTATGTCCTGATTTTGGTAGCGACTTTTGGCGCGATGGTTCTGGCTGCCAGCACCCACTTCGTCTCGTTCTTTCTCGGGCTCGAAATCCTCAGTGTGGCGCTCTATGCTCTCATCTCCTACTTGCACGGCCGCGCGCTTCCGGTGGAGGCCGGTATCAAGTACCTGGTTTTGGCCGCCGCATCCGCCGCTTTCCTTCTCTTTGGGATGGCCCTGATCTACGCCGACCTCGGAACCATGGACTTCGCCCGCATGGCGCAACTGCTGGCCTTTCGAGTTGCAGTGAATCCGACCCTGCTTTTGCCCGGTGTCATCCTGATCGTCACCGGCATCGGCTTCAAGCTGGCGCTCGTGCCCTTCCACATGTGGACCCCGGACGTTTATGAAGGCGCTCCGGCTCCGGTGACGGCATTCGTAGCAACGGTTTCAAAGGGCGGGATGTTCGCGCTACTCCTGCGCTACTTCCATCAATCGGGTGCGCACAGCTTTTCGCCGGTGTTTTTAGTGATCTCGATTATAGCCGTCGCTTCCATGTTTGCCGGCAATCTGCTCGCGCTGTTGCAGAACAACGTGAAGCGGATTCTGGCATATTCTTCGATCGCGCACATGGGTTACTTGCTGGTGGCATTTCAAATTGGAGGTCCCCTGGGCGGAGGCGCCGCCGCCTTTTACCTGGTGGCTTACTTTGTGATGACCCTGGGGGCTTTCGGCGTCGTTACGCTACTCTCGGAGCGTCAGCGAGATGCGGATCTGCTCGATGACTACCGAGGACTGTTCTGGCGTCGTCCCGCGCTCGCCCTGGTCTTCACCGCCATGCTTCTGTCGTTGGCGGGTATACCGCTGACCGCGGGGTTTCTCGGCAAGTTCTATATCGTCGCGGCCGGCGCCTCCGCGGGAGCGTGGGCGCTGATCCTGATTCTGGTGACCACCAGCGCCATCGGCCTGTTCTACTACTTGCGAATTGTGGTGGTGTTGTATCAGCAGCCGGCCGCGAGCGATCGAGCTCACGAGCCCATTCCCTTGCGGGCGCCGGCCGCAGCGCTGGTTTTGGCAGCTCTCACCGTGATCCTTGTCTGGCTCGGAGTCTACCCCACGCCCTTGTTAAGAGTAATTCAGAGCGCAATCGGAAGCCTGGGTTGAACCAACCTGAGTGGAAAAGGGGTATAGGCCGATGGCAAAAGACTTCAAAGTGGGAGATCACGTTGAATGGAACTCAGAGGCAGGCCGAGTTCGAGGGACGATTAAGAAAAAGCACACCTCCGAGATTCAGTTCAAGAACTATACGGTGCATGCTTCGAAGAAGGAGCCACAGTATTTGATCCAAAGCGATAAGACGGACCACTTGGCTATGCACAAAGGTTCCGCTCTCACACTGGTCGCACGGAACAAAACCTGATTCAGCCTGATTCATATAACGGCATTCACTCGGCGTTAAACATAGATGTAGTCTCGTGTGAGACGCCGGAACTGGGAGTGCCGCCGCTTTGCCATAAGGATCTGATACAGATCCGTGGCGCCAGTCTCGAAGCTCATAGCGGAGCCCGCCAGATAAAGCAGCCAGGTGCGGTACGTCTCGCGGTCCGCGTATTTTAAACATTCAGCCGCGTTTTGCTGAAGCCGCTCCACCCACCGGCGACAGGTCAGTGCGTAGTGGGGCCTGAGATTTTCCACATCCAGAATCTCGAAGCCTGCCCGCCCGGCTTCTCGGACCACTGTAGATAAACATGCGAGCTCGCCTCCGGGAAATACTTTCTTCTGGAGGAAAAGAGTTTCCGGGCCTTCCGTGGTCCCCTCGGGACGTATGATGCCATGGTTGAGGAAGAGGCCGTCATCATCCAGGAGGCTGAAGATCTTGCGGAAATAATTGCCGAGCCGATGACGTCCAACGTGTTCGAACATTCCCACGGATGCGATCTTATTGAACCGGCCAACCACACTTCGGTAGTCGCATTCGTGGACCATGACTCGATCTTCCAAGTTCTTTTCGGCGATTAGTCCCGCGGCAAACACATCTTGTTGACGGCTCAATGTGCAACCGTCTGCCCGTGCGCCATACTTCTCGGCGGCGTGAACAACCAGCGCGCCCCAGCCACACCCGACATCGAGAAGCCGGTCGTCCGGACGAAGATCCAGCTTGCGGCAGATGTGATCTAATTTTGCGGACTGGGCCTCATCAAGAGTGCGGCCGAGGTCCTTGAAATACGCGCACGAATAAACCATCCGGGAATCCAGGAACGACCGGTAAAGATCGTTCGAGCGGTCGTAGTGAAAACGGATGTTTCGCGCCGCCCGCAAAGGTGTCTGAAACCAGGATTCAATTCGCCGCGGCGCCATCCGGGCGGCGATTGAGGCGAAAAAGTCGCGCAGGCCGTGGCGGGTCATCTCGGATTTGAACCGAATGGCGGCGATGATGTCGCCATTAATGTCAAAATCTCCACGGATGAAGCCAATGGCGGTGGAGTACAGATCCGAACGGAGTAACCATTCGTACTGTCGAGCGTCCTTCACTGAGAATGAGAAAGCCGGATGGCCGGATCCTCGAACGAGTGAGGGGCCATCGCGATAGATCACCTCGTAGGGAACACCGATTATTGTGGACTCACATTTGTAATTTGGTGTCATAGACGTGTACCGACGCACCTCCGCTTCCTTCCAGTCCCGTCGAAGTGCTTCTCGCTTAACGTCCAGGCTGCGCCCATTCGATGACTTCCTTAATGGCATCCGGCTGACGCTGATCCTTTAGTCCGGCAAATTGATCGCGCGTATACCGATTGGTGATCAAGCCTGCGATTTGAGCGCCCCAACGCAGATGAGCCTGGGCCAGATCGTCCGCCGCCATTTGGAAATGTCCACGCGCGGCATTCACGCTGCCCAGCAGGACCTGATTGTCCAGCACCAACTGCCGGATCAATTCGGCCCCGGAAATCTGGAGCGGGCGGTTGCCGCCAGGGATGCCGGTCAGCACATACATCCCGTTCAGGGCCAGAGCGTCGAGAAGATTGAACTCCAGTTGTGCAATGCCGGTGGCGTCCAGGATAAAATCCATTCCACCGATCTTCTTCTCCACCTGGTCCGCCGGCACGTGACGGCCGTCAATATAGCGCCCACCGATACTGCTCAACCATTTCGGGCGCGCGGTGTTTGCATCGACCACGTCGAGGCCGTAAACTTCGCCGCCGCGCAAGACCAAGACCATGGCCGCCAGCAGGCCGACCGGTCCGAGCCCGGCGACCAGGCAGCGCCGTCCATGCAGCCAATCGGGGGTCGTGGCGGCGTCTGGACAACGCACCGTCTGGACGCGCAGAGCCTCGTCGATAGCTTTCTCGACGACCGAAAGCGGTTCCATCAAGACGCCGACCGGCTCCAGTTCGGGCGGCACTCGCACGACGTATTGTTCTCGGTCGACCACGAATTCCGTTTGGTATCCGTCCAGTCCACGGATGCCTCGCTCGCGGTACTTGCCGGTCAGACACATGTCGGCTCGGTTCATAATGCAGCAGGCGCATTCGCCGCAGCCCCGCCGAACGGTGAACACAGCGTAGTCGCCCGCTTTCACGCGAGTAACGGACGAGCCGACGCTCATCACTTGGCCGAACATTTCATGGCCGATGACAAGTTCCTTTTGACCGTCGGGGGCATCGGCGCGGCCTCCGGAGACTTCTTCCCGATCGGTGCCGCAGATGCCCACTCGTATGATTCGGATTTTAATTTCGTCCTGCGCCGTGATCGACGGCTCAGGACGTTCCACCAGACGCGATCCAGCAGTGCCCGGAACGATAGCGATCGCTTTCATAATCCCAGCCTTTCGAGCAAATGGTCGCCAACTCGCAGCCCGTTCGCGATGATCGTCAGGCTGGGGTTCACGGCGGCAATCGAGACAAAGAAGCTTGCATCCACCACATAAAGGTTGTCCAAATCATGTGCCTTACAGTTCACATCCAGCGCCGATGTCTTCGGATCGCGTCCGAACCGGACGGTTCCTGCTTGGTGCGCGGTGCCTCCGATTGGAATGTCCTTGCCCAGGTAAAGCGAACGGTGCATCAACTGATCGTGTAAGCCGATGCCGCCAAGCATTCCCTTCAGCTTGGCGGTCAGACGTTGGTGTCCTTCCAGATTAGTCTCGTGGATGCTCAGCACGATCTGTCCATCCTGGTTGATGGTCACGCGGTTGTCGGGATGAGGCAAATCTTCCGACTGCAGCCAGAAGTCGATGGAGTGCTCCGCCAAATAGTCGAGCGCAAACTCGGGCTTCCAAACTGCCCAGCCGGGCGCTTCTCCCTTGAGCATTTCGCCGTCGGACTTGCCGAGCATCTGGATCTCACCCAATGGATAATCCCAATCGTCGGAACGAAAATAAAAATCGTTCAATGCGAGAGTTTTTTGGAACACGGTGGGATTGGGATCCTTGGAGACGGCCATAAACGCCGAACAGTTGTGACGCATGTAGTGGCGGCCGACCACATCGGAGCTGTTTGCGAGACCGCCGGGATGCTTCTCGTTCGCGGAGCGCAACAGCAGCGCCGCGGAGTTGACCGCCCCGCAGGAAACCACGATGATGTCCGCTGAGTACTGCTCTTCGTCGCCGTTACGCGTGACGATCACTTTGGTGACCTCGCGTCCAGATGCGTTGGTTTCGAGGCGCTCGACATAGGCGCCTGTCAGGAGTTCAACATTAGAGTGTTCCAGGGCGGGATCCACGCAGATCACCTGAGCGTCCGCTTTGCCGTTGACCAGGCATGGAAATCCATCAAACGCGGCGCATCGTACGCAGGCGCTGGTGTGCAGGGCTTTCCCCTCCACTTCGTCTAGCAAAATTCCGAGGGGTAACGGAAACGGGTGGTGGCCAAGCCGCTTGAAATCGTCGAACAGCTCCTGAATGCGCGGCGCGTGGCTCACCGGCGGATAACGATAGGGCGCGCTGGCGGGACCTTCCGTCGGATCGACCCCGCGTTGCCCGTGGACATGATAAAGCTGCTCGGCCTTTGTGTAGTAGGGCTCGAAATCCTGGTAGCTCAATGGCCAGGCCGGCGAGATGCCGCCGTGGTGCGCAACCTCGCCGAAGTCTCGCTCACGAAACCGCAGCAGCGCCGCGCCATAAACCTTCGTATTGCCGCCGACGTAATATTGAATGCCGGGAAGAAAGGCCTTGCCGTCCTTGTCATACCAGGTTTCTTTGGCCCTGTACTTGGATTCGACGAAGACAGCTTTGGCGTCCCAGTTATCTTTCTCGCGCGGCAAG
Organism: Terriglobia bacterium; assembly: GCA_963786745.1. GTDB lineage: Bacteria > Acidobacteriota > Terriglobia > Bryobacterales > Bryobacteraceae > Palsa-89. The sequence goes on from CAWBAE010000004.1 coordinate 826,327, forward strand.
TATCCGCCGCGTTCGAGCAGCAGAATTCGTTTCCCTGATGGCGCCAGGTGATAAGCCAGCGTTCCTCCGCCCGCTCCGCTTCCGATGATAATGACGTCGTAATGACTGCCGGTGGCCATTTGCTCTATCCAAATACCGGTGCCAGCGATATTGAAACCAGACCCAGAACAAAGAGCGTGAACATTAGCGCAAGCAAGCACTTCACCTCAGCGTTGGCGCCGCGAAATTCCTTCCACACGAAAACGCCCCAGATCGCGGAAATCATGGTGTTGCCCTCACTGAGCGAAAACGAAGTTGCCGGCCCTATGGTGGGTGTAAAGGCCGCAACAAAACTGCAGATGGTCCCGGCTCCCCAGATGAGCCCGCCCAAAACTCCCCAGGCGTGAACCGCACGGCCGCCATGGAAATAGTCTAGGAGCGAAAGCGGAGATCCGCTCACCGGATGCCGCATGAACGCATAATTCAGCGGAAAGTTGGACGCGAGAGCGCCCAGCGCAAAAACGAAGTACACGGTGTATGGCCCAAGATGGTTCTCTCCGGTCAAAGCTTTCGCGACGAAGGGATAGAAAAGCCCGATAACCACGCCACACAGTAGACTCAGGACAATCCCTTTTGTTCCAGCCTCGGCACCTTTTGACAGCCCACGATAAGCCATTGCATTCGATGCGATGGCGGCACAGACCAGCAGAATCCCGCCAAACAGGAGCAACCGATTGCCAGCCGGCGAGACGATGTAATTGAGAACCGCGCCGATGACCAAGGCGAGACCGGCGCCCAACGGAAATGCGACGGCCATGCCGGCCACCGAAATAGCGGCTACCAACAACAAGTTCCCTAGATTGAAAATCATTCCTCCGGCGAACGCCTCAACCAAAGAGCGAGCGCTTGCGCTGCCGAGATTGTGGAAGAAACTTACCGAAGCCGCCGGATTCGTCCGGCCCAGGGTGAGACCGAACACCAGGGCGCACACCACGATCCCCCACATGTAATCCCAGTAATAAAGCTCGAATCGCCATGTTTTATCGATCTTCTCGGTGTTGGCCCAACTTCCCCAGCACAGCATGCTGACCAGCATCATCAGGAGAGCGACTGGATAGGTGTGCGGCGTGTACATCGGTCAGACCACTGACACGGTGAAATCGCGACCTTCCCAATGGTTGCTAGCCGTCCAGAAGAACGTAAAACGGATGGGCGCTTGCTGCGCCCCAAGAATCGGAATGTCCACAAATTCGACTCCCAGCGTGGTGCTGGAGGAGGAAGTGTCCTTCACGGTCCGCCATTCGTCGTTCGACCAGTGCAAACGGAAAGCAGCCCGCGCTTGAATGCGAAGCACATAGCCGCGTTTGACGCTGCGTGCTTGCCGCGTAAACTTCCAGACTTCGAACGATTGCCGATTCGAGCGATCGCCAAGATACCGTTTCGCAACTTCGGCAATTAAATCGGACACCTGGCCGTCGTTGGCGGAGCGAAGCAACTTGATGTACTCAGCGTGCGCCCACATCAGCGGCATGGCCGAACCCGTTGGCCGGCCCAGGAACATATGCACTTGAGGCTGATCCGCATCGGGCCACACCTGCTCGGTCAAGAGGCCGGTGGGCGACGCCAGGCTTTCCATCGCTCGAATGAAGGGCTTGATGTCATGTCCGGCTGCCAGTTCATAGTGTCCTCGCTCGCCCGTGAGCAGCGGCCAAGCGCCGCCATGTCCCCAGCCGACAAAAGGACGGCCATCTTTCCGTTGCCCGTATCCATCGTGGTTATAGCGGTGCCAGCTTGAGCCAAACGGAGTCTCCACTTTCAAAACGGCGTCCACCACCTTGAGCGTATCTACGATGATGGGATCGTCCGGCTCGCGGATGCCATAGCGCACGAGTTGCAGAAAACCTGCATCCACGACGTCTTTGGCTGGGTAGGTTTTCCGCGCTCCGGGCCGGCGATTGGCAATTAGGAGGTCCCCTTGGTTCGGATCTTCGTCCGGATTAGGATTGTCCGGCTGCTCCGGAAGAATCCGGATGTAATAGCGAGTCACGCCTGGAAGCAAGGTCCCTTGCGTTGTGACCGTCCAGCTTTCGACATGGCATTCCAGGAAGTCGGCGTACTCCTCCAGGTATTTCGCGGTCGCCTTATCGCCTTTCTCCCGAGCAAAGCAAGCCGCGCAGATCAGAGCGGCGATGTTGGATGCCAGCGTGGAGGGTGAATAACCGCTAACTTCCTCCCAGCGTTCCTCGGGAGTAACAGGCCCATGGCGAACCAGATAAGCAGCCGCCCGCATAACCATCGGGTACGGGTCGAAGTCTTCGAGGGCATTCTCGCGTTTTAGGCTCCAGGCCAAAATAATGGGAAATGCCACTTCATCTAATTGGATTCCCTTCCAATAGGGCTGTCCGTCAATCCAGAAGTTCTGGGAAAACCCTCCGTTCTCTTCCTGGGAAACGTCCAGGTAAATCAGGGCTCTCAAGGGTGTGGCGCGGTCTCCGGCTGCCAGCATCGCAGTGGCGCTGTTGACCATGTCGCGCGTCCAAACCAAGTGGTAACCGCCCTGGTCTCCGTCGCCGACCGCTTCTCCCCAGGGAATGGCGAGCGAGGCGATAAAGGCGCCGGGATATGACTTGTCTTCATGGGCGCGCAGCAAACTAAAGCCAGCGCGATACAAGTTGCCTCCATCGCCTGAGACCTTCTCTAGCGGAAGGACATCCGCGCCTGATCGCGCCCACTGTTCCCCGTATCGCTTGCAATGCTCGGCGAAGGGCCTCTTCAGCGACTGCAGAAGGGTGGAGACGGCGTGGTGCTGGCTATTGCCGAACGCCAGTCCCAAGGTGAATTCACGCGTACCCGTTAAATCCAATTCTCCCGTGAGCGCGATGTTGCCGTCGGGGGCCTGATCGAACTCCCAGTCCATTTGAAAATTGCCGTGCAGATCGGTCCATCCGTCGCTAGCGCCGACGTACCCGCACGACACGCGCGAAAAAGGAACCGTGGCCGCCATCGCCAGCCAGGTTCCCTTGCGTTGGGCAATCAGGACGGTTCGGCCGGCCACGCGCGCCACGTAACCGTTGTTACCCCAGCCTGCTACCTCGATGTGAGGCGCGCACAAGGCGTAGAGCTTGAGCTTGGAGACGAGCGATTCGTCGCCGGTTAGCTTGGTGTGTTGGAGTACGCAAGCCAGGTGCGGGTCGGTGATGATTTCTTTGACAATGGCATAATGCCCGTCCGGATCCGAATTCGTACAGCGGTATCCCAAGCCGTGGTCCGTTAACTGCTCCAGTTTCGACTTGAGATGGTGCTTCTCGTCGTGAAAAAAGCTCTTGCCGTCGGTGATCAGATACTGCAGGTCTCGGATCTGCGGCCGGTCCACCGTGGGAAAATAGACTTCGGTAACGATGCCGTTCCAGAAGGTAAACCAGACTCGGCTGGAAGCTGCATAGGCGGTTCCCAACCCGTCCTTTCCTCCGTGCGTCCATCGGGGCTCGATGCCCGGCTGTCCAAAAGCTTTCATTTGCACCGCCATCACAACTCGACCTTAGTGTAAAGCGAGAAACGTCAAAACGCCGTCAAAACGCCCTCCAGAACTTACGCTATGCGCGTGGAAGGAGCTTGCAAGAGCGTAAAAGTAGTCCAGGTCGCTGGAACCAGGAAAACGAACGAACCAATCACCCACATAATGACCGCTCCCAGAACCTGATCCGACAGAGGTGAGACATGCAAGGGATTCGGTTGGGTGAGGTAATAACGATAAACCGGCCAATCGCAGAACGCGAGGAAGGCGGAGAGAGCGGTGTTCACGATGTCGGCCGATAGAAGATACAAAACCAGTCCCCACTCGTTCCGGCGCTCCTGGGTTGGCCAAGGCCGGACCACACACCACCAAAATGCAAGTGAGCTGGCGAGAAAACAGACGTGCTCGAAATCGTGCCAATGTTCGTGTGTGAGTGCAAAATCGTAGGCTGCGGGCACATGCCAGCCGAGAAAGGTCAGGTTCATCGCCAGCCATGCTACAGGCGGCGAAATCATCCAGCGTCCGAGGCGGCGCAGCACGGCAAGGCGCACCAGCGGACCCAGCACCGGCCTGAGTATCCACGCCGGCAGTCCGCGCAGAAGCGGAACAGCCGGCCAGCCGAGCAGCAGCAAAGGCGGAACAACTGACATCAGAAGCAGGTGCTGCAACATGTGGGCGCTCAGCAAAACGTCGGCGAAGCCGTCGAGCGGAGATGCGACGGCCATTCCCAGAACTGCGAGCCCCAGTAGGAAGCAACTCAGCCGGTGCAGGGTAAATTGCGCTGCCCGAGTTTTTCGGATAGCGAGCCAGCCTCGCAGATATACGCACGCGGTGAGAACGATCGCAATCTTGAGCATCTCGGGTGACCTAGTGCTGCGTCAAACGTTGAGAGGCATCCACGGCCGGCGTAAGATCCGGTCCCCGCAGAGTCAGAAGAAAGCGCACCAGCGCCGTGGTTTCCGCTGGATTCAGGGCGTTGCCGTAGGAAGGCATATTTCCGCCGCCCTGCAGTACCTGGCGAGTGATTTGATCTTCCGTCATTCGGGTCGCAATAGAGTCTAGCGCCGGGCCGCGCAGGCCGCCGAGTCCGCCTAACGAGTGGCAGTTGCGACATTGCTTCTCCTGCAACACCAGGGCTCCCTGGCGTTCGAGCGGTGTGCGGCCGTGAAGATATTCCACGGGAACCGAATCGCTGGTCCATGCGTCCATGATCGGGCTCCAAGGAGTGTAGGTGCCGAGGCGAGTGAAAACGCCGAGCGTAACCGCAATCAGAGCAACCATGAGAACCGCAATCGGGCGGCGCGACCAGTGCTTTTCTCCTTCTCCGGCGACTAGCGGCAGCAGCAACAGGGCGACGATGAGGACGACGGGCGCAATCAACAAAAACGGCGTTTCGAGACTCGGCGGCAGGAACGCCAGGACCGCGTAAATCCAGAGGAACGCGAAATCCGGTTTCGGCGCGGTTTGGATGACGGTGGGATCGGGCTGTCCCGTGGGACCGAACGGGCCGAAGAAGAAAGCACATGCGATGACGGCGAGCAGGATTGCAGCCGCAAAGGTCGCGTCTTTCCATACGGCGTCCGGCACAAAAGGTATGCCGTCTTTCCGGACCAGCTCGTGATATTCGCGCTCGTAGGTTGATCTCCGGACGAGGCGTCCCGGCATGGGCCACTCATTGATGCCAAGACGCAGCACCATCCATACATGCAAGCCGACGCTCGCAAGCAAGATGCCGGGAATCACGAAGACGTGCAGCGTGAAGAAGCGGGACAGCGTGGCTCCAGCGATGATGGGACCGCCCAGGAGAGCATGCACGAGGAACGCGCCGATGCCGGGCACACGGCTCATGACAGATGCGCCGATGCCGAGGCCCCAATAAGCGTCCTGATCGAAGCGCAGCACCTGACCGCTAAACGCCATACCCAGGGTGAGCAACAACAACAAGACGCCGACGATCCAGGTGAGCTCGCGGGGGAACTTATAGGCTCCAAAAAGAAAGACCTGTGCCATGTGGATCAGCACAATCGCAATCATGAAGTTCGAGCCCCAGCCATGGATGGCCCGCAGAAGCCAACCCAAGGTAACGTTGTGATTGAGGAACTGGAGGCTCTTCCAGGCTTCGCTGGCCGATGGAACGTAGACCAGCGCGAGCAAAATGCCGGTGACGACTTGCAGTCCAAGCAACACGGCGGCGGCGCTACCGAAAACATACCACCAGCTTGCGCTGCTGGCGGATATGGGATGCTCCGCTGCTTCGACGATGGGCTTGGCTAGTCCAAGCCGTCGCTCGATCCAATTGTAGAGTTCGATGCCGCGTTGCTTCAGCTTCGTCATGATGAGCGGTCAATTTGAATCAGCGGTTTCTTGTTGCAGGCTTCGGTAGCAAGAGTCGGCATCTCGCCCGCGCTAATCATCAATTTGTCGCCCGAGATTTTGTGCTTGTACTCGAACAGGCCTCTGGGGGGTGGTCCGGATGCGCGAGATCCATCGGCATAATAGGCGCCGCCGTGGCAGGGGCACAGGAAAAGTTTCGATTGCGCGAACCAGCGAACGGGGCAACCGAGATGCGCGCAGTTGATGGCGAAGACCTGAAACTGTTGGCCGGATATGCGGCGCACCCAGCAGGCCACATTGCCGGTTTGCCCATCCCAGTCCGTAGTGACAGGGTTCCGATAGTCGACCAAGCGTGTCTCGCCTTCTGGGAACTCGCTAACGGAGCCGAGCGCAACCCAGGAGTTATAGCTTGATCCTTTCTTCCAGGCGGGGCCCAGAATATAGCCGAGAATAGGCACGGCTAGTACCGCTCCAACCGCACCATTCAGGAGTAAAGACAACTTAAACAGAAACGCGCGCCGCGATTTCGATGGGTTCATAGACGACTCCAGTTCAAGGCCCCGTACGCTGCGCCGCAAGCCATGCGACGACATCGGTAATTTCCTGATCGGTCATCGCACGCGACCCGGGGCCCGAGATGTCCGAGCGCCAATTCGGCATGCCCTGGTCCGGCCGGCCGGCGATGATCGTGCTGCGCAGACTTTGATCGCTCACCAGCGCCAGATAAGAAGGATCGACAATCGAGCCTGGGGCATCTTTTGCTCCCCGGCCATCGGCCCCGTGGCAGTGAGCGCAAAATTCGGCAAAGGGTTTCTGCCCCTGCGTTGGATCTGACTTTACGCTTGCCGCATAGGGAGGAACAGGTGAAGCGCCCAGGACGTTCGGGCGGCTCCACTGCTGGAGGATGCCCTGGACGAGGCTATCGATCTGCCGATCGGTAAGCGTGCCTCCCGCGGATTTTTCAAACGCGGGCATGAGCGTACCCGCGATTCCGTTGGCCGTTACTTGACGCAGCTCGGCTTCGCCCGCTATTGCGAGATAAACGGGATCGGCCAATGAGATGGCCGCGCCGTTTTTCCCATTATCTCCGTGGCAGCCGGCGCAGTTCTGTTTGTAGAGAGTAGCAAATTCCATTACTTGTCCCGGCAGCGGAACCTCAGGGCCCGGCCTCGGACGCCCGGGCGCATCACAGCCAATACATCCCAAACAGAGCGTAGAGAGCAGGCCCACGCACAGATTCGAGACCGCGCTCATTCGGGATTGTCTTTCTTCTCGGACGATTCGCCAAGGTCGGTGTGCAATCCCGCGCGGACAGCGAAGGGCAGCGCCTGGAACTGAGGGGTGCGTACCTTCACATCCAGATTGACCACGAAACCGGCAACCAATCCGAACGCGCATTGCGAGATCGCGAACCAAAGCCAGTCGATGCGCTGATCCAGGATTGGGCTGACAATGCCGATGACGCTGTAGGCCAGTCCGGTCCATAACAAAGGCGCGATGAAGCCGCAAGTTAGGATCGGCCATTTGGGGAACATCGGGAGCATCGCGCCATAGAGAAGTCCGACCAGCAGCGAGATGGCGCCGTGAATCGCGAGCGCCGCCAGAACCCCGCGCAGATGAAACTCCGCCAGGAACGCATTGCTTTGACCTGCCCAACTGACAAAGCCGCCGGCTGCGAGAAGGTTGATCGCGTACCAGATGCTGTGATATTTGATCCATCCGTAGAGCATTGCCGGAATCGACATGGCGATGCCGCCCGCGATACCACCTTTAATACCGGCGGTGATCTTGTAGGTCTCCACAGGCAACATCTTGCGATGCATGGAGGCGACGGCCAGCCGCGCGACGGAAGCGCGCGCGCTGATGACGGGGATTGCCTGAGCCCGCACCTTCACTGATTCGTGATGCTCGACCGGCAGCACTTGGCGGAACCAGCCGATGCTGGCGCAAACCGTCAGCACCAGCCCGAGCAGGCTGATGGCGGCGTTTGTCAGCATGCCGGCGACGATCAGGCTGAGGCCGAGAGCCAGCACCATCGGCCAAGCGGTGGGAGCAGGCAGCGCTACTTCTCTTTGCGGCTCGCGACCTTCCGACTGCGATTCCATCACGATTTCCTTTCCGGCGCCTACCTGCCGAGAACGTACACCACGGTGAAGACAACCACCCAGACGGCGTCCACAAAATGCCAATACAGCGACAGCACGTCGAGACGCTCCGCGTTAGCTTCGGTCACGCGGCCGCGTAGCGCGAACACGAGAGCGAGAGCCAGCATGACAAGTCCCACGACAACGTGCGTCGCGTGCAGGCCGACCAGCGAATAGAACGTAGTGCCAAACAGATTGGTGCGGATGGTAAGACCATCCTTGTAGATAAGCTGGCGCCATTCTAGTGCCGTGCCTGCGAGAAAAATGCCGCCCAACAATACCGTCGCGGCCAGCCAAAGGGAGCAGAGGCCAATTTTGCTCTTTCGCAGCGCGCCTACGGCGAGATAGACGGTAAGGCTGCTGGAAAGCAGGCAAATCGTGCCGACGATCGGGATATCGAGCACATCGCGCGGACTGGGTCCGCTGATGCTCTTTCCCAAATAGAAAATGTAAGCGACGACAAAGATGATGAAGACCGCCGACTCCGCGGCAATCAGGCACAGGATGCCCACCATACCGCGAGAAGGCAATATCCATGCTTGATCGCGCGGGGTGATCGATATCGTACTCATAGTTCGTATTTTGAGTCGGGGTCTTCGGGATGTTTCAAGTCCCACAGCGGCCGCCGGCTTTGCACGCTTGGAATTGCCGCAAAATTATAGACCGGCGGCGGCGAATCCGTGGACCATTCGAGCGTCCAGGCGTCCCAAGGATCCGGCCCCGCGATTGCGCCCTTGAAGTACGACCGCAGCAGATTGAAGACGAAGCAGCCAATGCCGAGAACCTGAAAGATGACGCCGATACTGACGATCAGGTTCCACATTCCCCAGCCCCGGTCGAGCTCATAAGTGTAAACCCGGCGAGGCATCCCGAGAATGCCAGGGACGTGCATGAAATCGAAGGTGAGATGGAAGCCGATCAGGAAAAGCCAAAAATGCCACTTGCCCAGCGTCTCGTTCATCAATCGGCCGGACATCTTGGGAAACCAATAGTAGAAGGCGGCGAAGATGGTGAACAGAATCGCTCCCACCAGGACGTAGTGGAAGTGCGCGACCACGAAATACGATCCGCTGAGCTGCCAATCGAACGGCGAGGCGGACAGCATGATGCCGGTAAGGCCGGCGATCAGAAACTGGAACAGGAACGCGGCGCAAAACAGCATCGCAACGGTGAAGCGGATGTTCCCGCCCCAAAGCGTCGCAATCCAGTTGAAGATTTTGATGCCAGTGGGAACGGCGATGATCATCGTGGCGAGCGTAAAGAATGTATTCGCTCCCGGGCCCAGGCCGACCGTGAACATGTGGTGCGCCCAAACGCTGAGGCTGATGAAGCCGATGGCAACGGTGGCGGCCACCATGGCCGGATAACCGAAAATCGCTTTGCGCGAGAAGACCGGGATGATCTCGTTCGCAAATCCAAAGGCCGGCAGCACCAGGATGTAAACCTCCGGATGACCGAAAATCCAGAAGAAATGCATCCAGAGGACAGCGGATCCGCCGGCTTGGGTGTCGAAGAAATGTCCGCCGAGATAACGGTCGATCAACAGCATGATCTGGGCGGCGGTGAGCGGGCTAACGGCTACGAACACCATGCAGCAGGTGACGAAATAGAGCCACACCAGCAGGGGCATGCGGCTGAGCTTCATCCCTGGGCAGCGCATGCAGACGATGGTCGTCACGATGTTGAGAGCAGTGCCGATGGAGCCGATGCCGCTGAGCAAGATGCCCAGCGTCCAGTAGTCGGTGCTGTGGCCCGGAGAGAAGACCTTGGCAGTCAATGGAGCATAGGCGAACCAGCCGACATCGGGCGCGGTGCCGGCGCCGTAGAGGCCGTCGCCCCCGAGAAAACTGAAGTACAGGAGCAGACCGCCGAATGCCGATATCCAGAAGCTGAAGGCATTGAGCCGAGGGAACGCCATATCGCGCGCGCCCAACATCAGCGGTATGACGTAGTTCCCAAAACCGAAGAGAATCGGCATGCCAACGAAGAAAACCATGGTCGTCCCGTGCATGGTAAACATGCGATTGAAAACCTGCGGAGAGACCAGGCTGTTCTCGGGAACGGCAAGCTGAAGGCGCATCACGATGGCTTCCAGGCCCGCGATTACAAGAAACACCAGTGCATATCCGATGTACATCAGGCCGATTTTCTTGTGGTCGACAGTCGTGACCCAGGCGTGCAAAACCTCAAGCGTGAGCGGACGTGCTTTCGGCGGGGATGTCAGATCGATTGGTCCGGTAAGCGGGATAGAGTCGGCCATATTAATGGAGCGTCGTGAGATAAGCAACCATAGCGTTGAGATCGTGATCGTTCAAATGCATCGCTGGCATCAAACAGCCCGGCTTCATTTGATCGGGGTTGTCAATCCACTTCCTCAAATTCTCCGGCGTGTTTTGGATTGCGCCGGATGCGATCGTGTCCCGGCCGGCAACGTGCGTGAGATCCGGACCAAAGCGCCCCTTTGCGATCGTTCCCGCGATGGTATGACAGTTGATACAGGCATTGCTCAGAAACACCGCCTGCCCGTCCAAAGTGGATGCCTTGGCCGGCTGCAGCTGTTGCGCGACCCACGTATCGAAGTCGCTCCCGGACTGCGCATACACGCGCAGAAGCATTTTGGCGTGCTGTGTCCCGCAGTATTGCGCGCACTGTCCCAGGTAGAGACCGGGCGACTGCGGATCGATCCACATCACGTTGACGCGGTTGGGAATTACATCCATCTTGCCGGCTAATTGGGGAACCCAGAAGCTGTGGTCCGTGTCGGCCGAAGACATTTCCAGGTAGGTAGGTGTCGGGTGTTGCGGATCGCTGACGGGGATATGAAGTTCGTTCGCGGTTACGATGCCGAGCTTCGGATACCGAAATTCCCACCAGAACTGATGGCCTATAACCACGACATCCAGCGCAGCATCCGGCTTGGTGGCGTACTCGGTGTTAAAGATGACTCGGGCGGTGGTCAGGAAAAGAACCACAACGATGATGATTGGAATAACTGTCCAGGAAAGCTCAATCTGATTGCTCCCGTAAATCTGCGGTGGCTCATCATTGGAATCGGTCGCTCGCTGGCGATACCGGATAAGGACGTAAGCCAGGATGCCACCGGTAGCGAGAAAGATGGCCAACGTAATGGCGAGCACAAACATCGACAGGCCAAAAACGAGGTGTGCCGGCGTGGCCTTCGGAGCAAAGATACTGGTCCGTCCTTCAGTGATCCAGGACGGAACAAGCAGCAACCACTGGTGTGCGATATCCAATCGCAGACCGAAGTGCCCGGACTCACTCAGGATGAACCCGCTCATAACCTGCTCCCACATTCCGTATTCGTCGGTGATTTCTCGTCGTTCCACCTCCCCCGTTCCGGTAAATTACGCCTCGCGCGCGTGGCCACGCGATTTCACTCCTTTTCCACAGGCGTTCAGTCTCGTCAAATCGGCCTCAAAGATCATGTGAGTCCGGTGTTCCCAAATGAGCTCGGCGAAGCCGGGGACGGATGACGTGCCTTTCAGTTCGACTACAGACTGCGCGGGGATCATCACAAGCCTCGGATTGGCCAGTGAATTGATTTCTATGGATAGCAGATCGCGCGTGATCAGATAGGGCACTGACGAGTTCTCAAGCGGCTTGCTCCTACTCGTGACGGCCGTCACCCGCATCTCCGCATTTGTACCCATGTTCAAAGTTATCCCAAGGAAGATCAAAAATGTGTCAAAAGTAGGGCCTCGCGGTGCACTTCTCGGGGTAACAAACGGACAATCTTCGCCGTGATCGATGCTCTCCGCAAGCACCAATTGGAAGCCTAGGGTGAGACATCTTTGCCGTGTAAGATCACGTCAACCGCGCAGCGGTTTGCTCAGGATGTGCTTCACCTCTTGGATCAGCTTCGCAGGGGCGTAGGGGCTTGGGAAGCCCTCGAATCCTTGCAGCGCTTCGCGAGATTGAAGCCGCTCGTCATCAAGAAGACCCCCGAGAATAAGAACCTTCATTTTCCCGCATTTCGTTCGTAGATACACGCTGTGTCGTGTCCCGACTCTAGCAGCGCGAGGTGAAACGGGCTGTTTTCACGGCGGCGACGGAAATCATTTGAGTCGATCTGGCCCGAGCCAACGAGCCGCCGAGAGTTTCCGATCAGCATCTGCTGGGGCAGACCAGAGGCGTCGTGGAAGCTTCGGCAGCCGAAAAGATGGCTGGAAAAGACTCCGGCAAAGCCTCGCGGCGTGCCTTTTCCGAACAGTGTGCGCATCAACAGCCCCAGATTCGCCGCGCCCGAGTGCACCACCAGCCGCTTGAGAATATTTTCCCGGCCGCGCAAATGAACCCGGCGCATCCCGCCCCGATCATACAAGTGTTGATTCCATCGTTCCAGCTTCTCGCCGCGTTGCCGTAACAATCGGAGGCCTCGCTCTCCGCGAATGCGCCGCCGATTCGCATACACCGCTTGTTGTTCCCGCTCTTGCTCGCTCCACCGTTGCCGTCCGCGATTCGGCTCCGAACAATACGTGCGCACGCCCCACTCGGTCAGCTCGCTCACCACCGCGCGGCTGTGATAGCCCTTGTCGGTGACCACTTCGCGCGGCCCTTCCGCGCTGACCTGCTTGGCAACTTCGTCGTTGTCGGTATCCGCCACCACGGAGGTGATGCGCTCGCCGGCTTCCGCCACCGTCTCCTGAATCGTCGCCGTGTCGCCTTCATCGGCTCCGTGCAGCGTGACCGCGACAATCGCTCCGGTCTCCATGTCCACCGCGTGCTCGGCCTTGTGAGCCAGATGCGTGCGGCCATCCTTCATCTTGGTGATGCGCGCGTCCGGATCGTGCGGATGCGTCCAGTCGTCGTTGGATCCCTTCTTCGGCCGCTTGCGATCCAGCTTCGCTAACTGCTCCCGCGTGGGCGTTTCGATGCCGCTTTCCTTCGCCAGCCGGGTGAGGAACTCTTCGTAGCGCTCTCCGGTGTCGCGCCGCACAATCGACCGCAGCGCCGCGTTGGCTTCCAGCGTCGTCGCGTCCACGCCGATCGTGGTCCCCTTCAGCAGCTTCTTTTCGGCCAGCACTGCCAGCACCCACTGAAACACTGCCTGATGCGTTTCCACGTCCATCAAACGCCTGGTTCGCGAGATGGTCGAATGGTCCGGCACGCTTTCATCCAGCGCGATTCGCACGAACGACCGGATCGACAGACTATCGCTGGCGCGCCATGCGATGCCGCGCTCCGAATCGATCCCTTCGAAATAGCCCACCATCAGCAGCCGGAAATAAATCCCCGGCGACAAGCCCGGCCGGCCCACTTCGCCGGCGTAGAAATCCTCGCAGATCGCTTCGACGTACTCGTCGAACTTCTTCTCATCCAGGATCTGATTCAGCCGCTGGTAAAACGGATGACTCGCGCTCACCGGCAGCGCCGCGGTCGGCGTCCACAACCCTTCTTGCCGGACCCGCTTCTTTCGTCGTCCCATCGCCATGATCTTAAGACGATCAGAACATTCCCGAGGTCACACTCGAATCGCGTTTCACCACGCGCTGCTAGCCCTCAATGTAAGTTCGGGTTATCAGCGGATCCGGCGGGCAACCCTTGATCCGGTCTACCGCCATCCCAGATCTCCGGCAGCCACCACCGTATATCCCTCGTGCTCCAACGTCTCCTTAAGAATGGAAAGTACAATCGGGTCGGAGACCAAGAGCAGAATCGTAATATTCATCAAGGATTGGTAACGCCACGATTTCCTCAGACGCTCAGCACCGGGATTTGCGACGCCCGAATGATTCCGTATCCTTCGCCGTTGTCCCCCAGATGGCTTCGCCCAGGAATGCGTCCGATGACCAGGACGTCAGCCTTCGCTCGCTGCGCGGCCCGGTTCAACAACTCCGTGACATCGCCGCTATCGATGATGACTTCGGCCTTCGTACCAACGTCCTGCTGAAGCTTGGCGATCTCTGTGGCGGCGGCGCCGACAATTCTGTCTTTCCACGCGGGGTCGACGTGGGATCCGCCGGGGCCGTAGATCTCCACACTGGACGTGATGTGGACGAGTGTAAGCGTCGCATCGACCGCGGCGGCCATTTCGGCAGCCCGCGACAATGTGTGCCGGTTGTGCGCCGTTAAATCCACAGAACAGAGGACGCGGCGGATCGAGAACTCGCGCGACGGCGCCTCTTCCAGGTGGGCGCCGGTCCAGACCGGGCACTGGATTTCGTGCAATACCTTTGCTGTCACCGATCCCAGCAGAAAGCGGTAGAACGCCCCATCGCCATGAGTCGACATCATGATCAGGTCGACGTTTCGGTCGCGAGCCATCTTCACGATTTCCTGGGCCGGGTCGCCCCTCAGCAGCACCCGTGTAACCGCAATGCCATCGAGTGCTGGCTGGAGCGCCTGATCCAGATCTTCCTGTGCCCGCTGGACGATGTGTGCGTGCAAATCCCGTGCAGTGATCTCGTGCCCGCTCTCGAGCATTCCGGCGGGATAATTGAGAGGCGTTACCACGTGCAGCAGGATTATCTCGGCGCGAAAGCGGCGCGCCAACCACGCAGCCTGGTGCACGACGTGCCGGGAAGTATCCGCTAACACAACCGGAACAAGAATTCTCTGAATGTTGAGCATCACGCCACCAGCTTCCGTGCCAAGAATATTGCGCTGGAGCGAGCTTCCAGGCTGAAGGGCTTTGAACCATCCACAGCCATTTCCTCTTCCGCGGTGAACAAGTCCTGCGGCGCGGAACCGGACGTGTCAACCGCCAGATGCCATTGGAACCCCTGCGGCAGCGGCGGGAAAGCAAAGCCGGTTCCATTCGTGCCGGCATTGAACATCATAAGAAGCGAGCCTTGTCCGTTTTCCTGGATGACGCAAGCGAAGGTTTTTTCTTTCGGGTCGGCCCAGTTGGGCAATCCTCCGTGCGGGCCAAACCAATGGATCTCGACGTCCGTGTAAAATTGCTCCTTACTCAGAACCGGATGCGCCCGACGAAAGGCGATCATGCCCCGGGCAAAACGGTAGATTTCCTGATGCTGTTCCAGATCGCCCCAGTCAACCCAGCTCGTTTCGTTGTCCTGGCAGTAGGCGTTGTTGTTGCCACCTTGCGTGCGGCGAAATTCGTCGCCGCCGAGCAGCATGGGCACCCCGCGCGAGATGAACAGAGTCAGCAGGAAGTTCTTGATCTGGCGTTTCCGGAAGGTCTCGATTACGACGTCCTTGGTCTCGCCTTCGGCGCCGTAGTTTTCACTGAAGTTGGAGCTGGTCCCGTCATGATTGTTTTCTCCGTTTGCTCCATTATGCTTGTCGCGATAACTCACCAGATCGTTCAGAGTGAAGCCGTCGTGGCAGGTAACGAAGTTGATGCTGCCCTCGGGGCCTTTGCCCGACTTGCTGTAAATGTCGGCACTGCCGCAGATGCGGCTGGCAAACATACCGAGCATCCCGTCATCGCCGCGCCAGAAACGCCGGACATCGTCCCGGTACCGGCCGTTCCACTCTGCCCAACGCCGCTCTGAAAAGCTACCCACCTGGTAAGCACCGGCGGCATCCCACGCCTCAGCGATGATTTTGACGTCTCTCAAGATCGCGTCCTCGGCGATCCGATCGAGAAGCGGGGCGTCGGCTAGCAACTTTCCTGCGCCGTCCCGGCCGAGAACCGACGCCAAGTCAAACCGGAATCCATCTACATGCATTTCGATCATCCAATATCGGAGCGCGGCCAGGATGTGGTCACGGACCACCGGATGATTGGCATTGATGGTGTTGCCGGTTCCGGTGAAGTCCTGATAGTAGCGTTTGTCGCTCGCCAAAGTGTAAAAGATCGCGTTATCCATTCCGCGGAAACAGAGTGTCGGTCCCAATTCATCTCCCTCCGCGGTGTGATTGAACACGACATCCAGGATCAATTCGATTCCGGCATTGTGAAGGGCCCGGACCATTTCTTGGAACTCCAGTTTCTGCTGGCCCAAACCTCCCGAACTGCTGTAGGAAGCTTTGGGCGCAAAGAAGGCCACGGGATCGTATCCCCAGTAATTCCCGAGCATCTGACTCGTTTGCGGATTGATTCCTGTCGCCTGGTGGTCATTGAACTCTTGCACCGGCATAAGTTCCACAGCAGTTACGCCCAGGGTTTTGAGATAGGGAATCTTTTCCGTCAGTCCCCGGTAGGTTCCTGGATGCTTCACGCCGGACTTGGGACAAATCGTAAAGCCGCGAACATGCGTTTCGTAAATGACGGTCTTCGACCAGGGATGCCGGGGCGGCTGATCTCTATGCCACTCGAAGGGCTCGTTGACAAATACGCATTTCGGCATCGAGCTGGAATTGTCCAGCTTCGACAAAGCCAAGTCTTGTTCCGGCGACGACTGGTCGTATCCACGCGCCGATGCAAAATCCCATGGGGGCAACTGCGAAATCGCGGTCGCAAAGGGATCTAGAAGAAGCCTGTTGAAGTTGAAACGATGTCCTTCGCTAGGTTGGTAAGGGCCGGCCACCCGGTAAGCATAGAGTTGACCGGGACCGATCCCCTTCACCCAAACGTGCCATACGTCTCCGGTGCGGTTGCACGCTGAATCCAGATCGATTATCCGGGCGGGCGATGCGTCCTCGGGATGGTCGAACAACTCGAGTCGAACACGGGTGGCGGTGCGGCTGAAAATGGCAAAATTAACTCCTCCTCCTCTTTCCAGGGTTCCCAGAGGCAGAGGAGACCCTGCCTGGACAGCAGCGTGCTCGGAGACCTCCGAGACGTAATCGGCCAACTCGCGTTCGGACGTTTTGACTATCGTTGCCATAGGATTCGAGCGGATTCCAGCGGAACCGCCACCCCGGAGTGCTGAGGGATCACTCGCGCGGTGTAGTCTTTGGCTGGACGAGTCGCGGGCACCGTTGCGCGATGTAGGCAGCCCCCGGATGCGCTAGCTACTGCTCCCGAGCACTTCATTTCGATCCTAACGGGTTCGCCGCCGCCGATTCCGTCCGCATAAAGCTCCACCCGCACCGCGTTCGTGTCGATATGGTTCAGAAAGACTTCGACTTCAAACACGCGGTGGTCCGCGTCGGTTTCGACCCGCAAATCTCCGAAGCGGAACGAGCCCCACGTCCGATCCACCGCATGCTGCCAGTCGACCACTTGCCTTCCCACCGCGCCTTTGTCCGCCGTGCGCTCACGGTAGGCCGCCGCAGCCGGGAGATAGTGTTGCTCCGAATATTCGCGCACCGCGCGGCTTGCGGAAAAGCGCGGCGTCAATTGCGCCATGCTCTCCCGCATCCGCTTGACCCATGCGGTGGGAATACCATGCTCGTCTCGCGTATAAAACTCCGGGATCACCTCGCGCTCGAGCAGGTCGTAGAGCGTGTTGGCTTCGACAGCATCCCACGCGGGATCGGCGCCATGTTCCTGGCCATCTCCCAGTGCCCACCCGACTTCAGGCGTATAAGCTTCCGCCCACCAGCCATCCAACTCGGACAGATTGATGCCTCCATTGACGAGCACCTTCATGCCGCTCGTCCCGCAAGCTTCCCAGGGCCGCCGCGGCGTGTTGATCCAGACATCCACCCCCTGCACCAGATCCTCGGTCAGAAGCATGTCATAGTCACTGAGAAAGATCGCGTGGGGGCGAATCTCGGGTCGGCGGATGAAATGAATCCATTCCTGAATCAGGGCTTGCCCGGCCTGATCCGCTGGATGCGCCTTCCCGGCGATGATGAGTTGTACCGGACGCTGAGGATTGGTCAACAGACGAAGCAGCCGCGGCGGATCGTGCAGCAATAAGTTCGGTCGCTTGTAGGTCGCGAACCGCCGCGCAAAGCCCAGCGTCAGGGCGTTGGGATCAAAAAGATGCTTCGTACCGTCAACCGCCTCAGCAGATCGTTACCACACGTCCGCCGAGGCAGATCAAGTTCATGTCGTCGTCCTCGACACCCTGGTGTGCCGAAAAACTCTCATGGATCAGGCACGCCCGCACATTCCGCACCTTGTTGGCGGCAATGCACGCACCCACGCCACTTCCGCAGATAGCGACGCCTCGATCCACCTCGCCGCGAGCAACTGCCCTGGCCAGGGGCACGACAAAATCCGGATAGTCGTCGGCCGGCGCGGTCTGGGTGTCACCAAAGTCGACGACTTGAAAGTGAGCCTCACGCAACATCCCCGTCAGATACGCCTTCGACTCAAACCCTCCATGGTCGGCTGCGATACCGATGCGATTGGGTGTCCTGGGCGGCGCCGTCAGCGAATCAGACATTTCTTTTCTCGAGCAAGGCCAAGGCCCGCTTGCAGACGTTCTCGACGGTGAACCCGTATTCGACGCATCAGGACCGGCCCAGGCGCAGAGGCGCCGAAATGGTCAAGGCCAATCACGTCGCCAAGGTCGCCGACGTAGCGATGCCATCCCTGCGTTGCTCCAGCCTCCACAGCCAGCCGCGCGCGAATCGAGTGGCGGAAACACGGAGTGGCGATATTCCTCCGGTTGCGCATCGAACAATTCCCAACTGGGCATGGACACCAGGCGCGTCTGAATATTTTGCTTTTCCAATTCCAGCTGCGCTTCGACGATCAGACTCACTTCCGAGCCGGTGGCGATCAAAATGATCTGGGGCTGGCCGTTTGCCGCTTCGGCCAGGATATAGGCCCCACGTTTCAACTCGGCGGCTGAGGCATAGCGGTTACGGTCCAGGGTCGGCACATCCTGGCGGGTCAGGATCAACGCGACTGGACGATCCCGCGACTCAATCGCGACGCGCCAAGCGTACGCGGTTTCGTTCGCATCGCAGGGCCGGATCACGACCAGGCGCGGAACGGCGCGCAGGTTGGCGAGTTGCTCCACCGGCTGGTGAGTGGTCCCGTCTTCGCCCAATGCAATGCTGTCGTGCGTGAACACGTAGATTACCTGCTGCTCCATCATGGCCGCCAGCCGGATGGGAGGGCGCATGTAATCGGAGAAGATCAGGAACGTTGCGCCGTACGGGATGATGCCGCCGTGCACGGCCATGCCATTCAGAATCGCGCCCATCCCGTGTTCGCGAATGCCGAAGTGCAAGTTGCGCCCGGCGTAACTCCAGCCGCCGCCGCTCGATCCTTGCGTGTCGCCCGAGGCTCGATCGGGAGATTCAAAATCGCCGTCGCCCTTCAGCGCAGTGTGCGTCGAGGGATCCAAGTCCGCCGAACCACCCATCAGCGACGGAAGTTTCGGCGCAATCGCGTTCATCACCTTTCCGGAGGCCACGCGGGTCTTCATCCCCTTCGGGTCCGCCGGAAAAACGGGAATGTCCGCATCCCACCCGGCGGGCAATTCGCCGCGCATCCTTTCTTGAAACTCACGGGCCAAGTCGGGATGTATGGTGGCGTAGCGGGCGAATCGATCGCGCCACTCCGACTCCGCTTGCTGGCCACGCGGCAGGCCTCGCGAAAATGGGCGAGCGCTTCGGGTGGGATATCGAAGAGGGGCTCGACCGGCCAACCCAGGTTCTGCTTCGTCAGCTTGACCTCTTCTACGCCCAACGGCGAACCGTGCGCTTCAAACGTGTCCTGCTTGTCCGGGGAACCGAAACCCAAGTGGGTGCGGACGAGAATCAGCGAAGGGCGCCTGGTTTCGCTCCGCGCCGCGCGCAGTGCCAGGTCGATCGCCTCCACATCGTTCCCGTCTTCCACCGATTGCGTGTGCCAGCCATACGCCTCGAAGCGCGTCGCGTGGTCTTCGTTACAGGTAATGTTCGTACCGGCGGAGAGCGTCACATGGTTGTTGTCGAAAAGGTAGATCAGCTTGCCGAGTTCCAACTGCCCGGCGAGCGAAGCTGCTTCGGAAGACACGCCCTCCATCAGGTCGCCGTCGCTGACCAACCCGTAGGTGAAATGATCGACGATCTCGAAATCCCGGCCGATTGTAATGCGCCGCAAGATGCGCTTCCGAAATCGCCATGCCCACGCCGTTGCCGAATCCCTGGCCGAGCGGGCCGGTGGTGGTTTCGACGCCAGGCGTCAGGCCGCGCTCCGGGTGACCTGGCGTAATGCTGCCCCATTGGCGGAATTGCTTGATCTGCTCAAGAGGCAAATCATAGCCGGTGACGTGCAGCAGGCTGTAGAGCAGCGCCGAACCGTGGCCGGCCGACAGGACGAAACGGTCCCGGTTGGACCAATGCGGATTGACCGGATTATGCCGGAGAAACCGTGTCCACAACACATAGGCCATGGGCGCAGCGCCCAAGGGCAGCCCCGGATGGCCGCTATTGGCCTTCTGCACCGCGTCAACCGACAGGAAGCGGAGAGGTTGATCGATAGTTGATCCAGTTGCGCCGGACTGAGAGTTGTCAGAGTTGTATCGCTTGAAGTACTCATTGCTCGGGTCTCCTGGACTGATGACAGGGATGCACCCGCACCTCCCGGCGCCTGATGCAGCCGTTCACGGCCTTTTCAAAAGATGCTTTCAGTTGCGGCTCGATGCAAGAGCGTGCGGCTCGTACCTGGCGAGGTCTGCCATCAGTCTCCGCGCCGACTTAGGAACCGCAACTTTGCCGTCCAGGATTTCCCGGCGGGTAACGTTGGGGCCGTACATGGCTTCGTCTCCGCTGTGGTCGGCCTGCACGACGGCGCCATCCAGGCTGACCCCGGCAAAAACACCTTTGCTGCGCGAATAGCTAAGGATCTCCGCATTGAGTCTCACATCCGTGCTGGCGGCTAGCCTGTCTCCCCACCGGGCCGGCCGCCACGGTTACGTCGCGCGCCGATCTTGAATTTGTCACCCAGCAGGCTCTGCAGAGCATGGTCATTCATAAACAGCATCACCGCGTCGGTGAAAGAGCCGCCGATCTGGAAGCCGACGCTCCCTCCACCGACGGCAATAAACATCGGAGCGCTCCAGCCCTCGGCAGTGCGGCAGCGTCGCCACTCCCTTGCCGTAGTTGCCGCCGAATATGAAGGCGAGCCTTCTCCTCTCCTGGAACGATGGCAACGCATTTCGCCCTTTCCAGCAGGTCACTGGGAATGCCTTTGTCGGGCGTTGCTCATGATCTCGTGGAAGACCCGGGTGGCTTTTTCAACACGCCCAATGTCATCCTCGCGATCCGACGCCAAAGCGGGCAGGACCAAAGCCAGGCCCGCAACCGAAACGATCAACAAGTTTTTGTACATGATACTTTCTCCTTAGAAGATTTCCCTGTTCGCTTGAGCCGAAGAGCTTCCTCGCCGATACAAGACTATCTGCCGCTCATCCCGGCGAGTTGCTCGCGTTCCGCCGCGTGCACTGCAATCTCCACTGGGTGCGTCGTCTGCAGAATGTCCCTGGCCTTGGCCACCTCGTCCGCCGTGCCATGAGCCAGAAGGAGGAACTTGTCGGACTTGAGCGCTGCCTCGTATTGCACGACGCTGTCCTTGGGGATGCCAATGCTATACAGCCCCGCGCCGAGCGCGCTCAATCCGCCCACCACAACGGCGCCTTCCAGCGCGCCGACGATCCAGGCGACCAACGGACCGGCTACCAATATCGGCCCGAGGCCTGGAATGACGAAGAAAGCGGCCCCGAACAACATCCCCCAGAGACCACCCCAGAAGGCGCCCATCTTGCCCCAGTACTTCATGCGGTCGCCGGTGTTATAGTATCCGACGACGTGCTCGTCGGTATGATAATCCTTGCCGACGATGGACATTTTCTTCATATCAAACCCAGACCTTTGCAGTTCCTTCACTGCTTCCTCTGCTTGGGAGTGGGTTCCGTAAATAGCTACAACCGAGTTCGTTTCAGACATGACTTAGATTCCTTTCTTTCCAGATCAATTTCTTTGAATTTCCGGCTGGCCGCCAGCCGTGCATTTCGTAAGGTCAGTTGGCACCTCGTTACCACACGAAAAAGGCAGCGCCGCCGCCTGGCTCCCGGATCCTGCCGGCCAGCACCGGACTGCTGCGTATCGGGGGCATGCTCTGCCGAACCACACCCGGTAACTGAGGTTCCGGACCACTGGTCTGCTCTATCTCCACAGCGCCGTGCCGGTTCATGATTTCTGCAGCGGTCTCCACCCTCTCGTCCGAACCCGTCGCGAATACCAGGGCCCCTCCGCGCCGAAGTCCTTCGACGTAAACTTGCGATTCCGCTTTGGTCGCTCCGATCCTGGTGAGCTCGCGGCTCAAGTCAACTTCGAAATCGAGGCGTGGGAAGCTCATCACCCCCGTGACCTCGAAGTTCGCCGGTTCGGTCAAGGCGCGAACTTCTTTCCGAGGAAAACCGAGGGCCTCGATCTCGCGGACGACCTCGTCCACAAGGCGAGGTTTCTCAAACAATCCAACTACTGTCTTAGGCATATCCATCCCTCCATAACAAAATGTTCAGATCAGGTTTCTACGGCCCTTCTCGAGCAAGCCCAGATGCCCGTTCTCGAGACGCACTGTATTGCGATTAAGCGCTTGCCGCCTCGAACGCGCCAAGGTCGTCGCTTTGCCCCGAGTCTTTGGCATAACGAAACTTCGATTACCGGCGCCCACCGCCACGAGATCCTCCTCCGCCAGCTGACTGTCTCTGCTGCATCTGCTGCATCTGCTGCGTGTGTCCTTGGTGCATTTGTTGCGTCTGCTGCTGGTGCCGCTGCTCCACTTGCTGCGTTCTTGCTGGATCAGCCTTTTGTTTCGCCAGTTGCTGGTGTTCCTTGTCCTGTTGCTGCTCGAGTTTCTGCCGATCCTGGTTTTGCTTAGCGACTAGCTTTTCCTGCTGCTTTTGGTATTTCTGGTCCTGCTTCGCGTTCCCGGTCTTGGGAGCAGCGGGGCGTTCGACAGGCGGCAAGTCCTTAGGATGGACCGCGGTGTTGGGGCGAGGAGTCGCAGTGATTCGCGGTGCGCCGCGGTTCGAAGAAAACCGTTGCTGGGGGTTGTTGCGGGCAGACCATGCATGTTGAGTCTGGGCGGATACAGGCCCAATATGTCGCGCATGAGCAGCAGCCTCTTCTTCAGAAGTGGCTCGCGCGTTGATCCCGCCGTTACCGCCGTTGTAGCTGACGCGGTTAGCCGTTTCGTTCACCCTGGTGTTGTAAACGTTGTGAATGACGTTCGCGTCCACCCGATTCACCGCTGTGTTGTAGAAAAAATGCCCGTTCTGCCAGCGTCCGCCTTCATAACCGTGACCGAAGTATCCGAAGCCATAGTCGATCCCGCCGTAGAAGCCTACTGACAGGCCCCAATAGCCTTCGTTGAAAAGAAATCCGTCGCCGCCCCAACCCCAATAACCAGGAGTCCAGAGGAAGCCGACTTCGGGGGGCATCATCCATGTGCCCGGTACCCAGTAATAGTCGTTATCCCAAGCCCAATAACCTGGCGTCCAGATATAACCGTCGCCGGGACATACAGGCTGCTCGTAGACTGGCAGCGGCGGGGGCGCGATTCTGACGGACACGCCGACTTGCGCAAAAGACGGCGTCGATAAGAACAGCATTCCTACGATCAACAACAGTGAGCCAAAACCGCAAATGCGCGTTACGGATTCTCTCAAGTCGACGTCGAAATCGAGCTTCGGGAAGCGCATCGCGCTGGTAGCCTCAAAGCTCGCCGGCGCAGTCAACATGCGTTTCTCAAATAAACCAACCCTTGTCTTTGGCACATCAATCCTTCATTCGCAAGATGTTCAAACCACGTTTCTCCGGCTCGGAATGCACACTACCCGTGAAATCGCCTCTCGATCAGGCTCCGATGCCCGAGCCCGAGAGAGATCCATTACCCACATGCGCTGGCCTTCGCGAAGCTCCTGTAACCTCACCTCACGCCCATTCTTGAAACGCACTGCATCGCGATAGGCGCCGGGCGCCTTGATCCGGGTAAATGTCACCAATTCGATCTCGCCTACTCCGATAGCGAGATGCAAGTATTCGGGAATATCTTCTACGACCAACTGAGCGCCTGGCGGTATGCATACGGCTCGAACGGAACGCCATTCTGGCGGTTTGAAGAACAACTTCAGCCTGGCCAGGAAACGATTAGGCTTGCATGTCGGCTGGTTGGCCGGTTCCGACTCTAACAGCGCTGCAAGGCCCAGTGACCCAGTTCGGAAGCGACGCACAACCAACTGCTCGCCCTCCACGGCCATTCGATTTGGAACGCCCATCAGCGAACAGTCACACATGACCTAGACCCGTTATAAGATTCCTCATTGTCGGATCGCAGTTGGCGCCGGCCCGGCCAGCAAGCGCTTGAGCGCTTCCATCGACTTGCCGAAGTCTCCCCAATTCCCCTGCTGCATTGCCTTCTGGGCGTCATCGAACTGCGCCCTCGCCTGCCCCAATTCCGGTTGCGCGCCGGGCGCCTTGGCGCCGGGAGCCTGCGCGGAAATCGTGGGTTGCTGCGCAGACCCGAAGACGGATTGGATGGCCTCATCGAGCGTAGGCTCCATGGCCACTTTGTCCCCCGAAATCACGATGACGCGCTTCAGTTGAGGGAAGTCCGTGCCCTCCGCCGTGAGGTACAGCGGCACCACATAAAGGAAGGAGTTCTCGATCGGCACCGCGATCAGGTTTCCACGAATGACTCTCGAACCTTTTTGATCCCACAGGGTCAGTTGCGCCGCGATCGCCGTGTTCTGATCGATCATGGCCTCGATTTGCATCGGACCGTAGATCAGCTTCTCCTTGGGAAGTTCGTAGAAGAGCATCTTCCCGTATTCGGGGAAATCGCACCTGGCGGCCATCCAGGAAATCATGTTGTTTCGCTTCTGCGGCGTGAAAGGGGTCATCAGGAGATATTCCAGCTTGTCGCTTCCGGGGAGCTTCATCAGGATGTAATAGGGCTCCATGGGCGCGACCTTGCCCGCGTATTGTTCTTGGGGGAGCACCCAGAGGTCCTCGCGGTTGTAGTAGACCTGCGGATCCGTCATGTGGAACGTTCTGTACTGGTCGGCCTGGATGGAGAAGAGATCCTGCGGATACCGCAGATGCGCTTTCAGATCCGGCGAAAGCTGATTCAGGTCTTTGAAAACGCCCGGAAACGCATGCCGGTAAACCGCCAGAACGGGATCGTTCGGATCCATGACGTAAAACTGGACAGTTCCGTCGTACATGTCCACAACCACCTTCACGGAGTTTCGAATGTAGTTCAGCCCTTCCTGAAAGGCCGCCGCGTGGGGAGCTGGAGTAGGGGAAGTGATCGGAGACCGTGTAGGCATCTTGGATCCAATACTGTTTGCCCTCGCTCACCACGGCGTAGGGATCATGGTCGAGGCGTAAGAACGGAGCGATCTGCTGCACGCGCTCCTGCACGCGCCTCCAGATCTGAATCTTGCTCTCCGGCTGAAGATAGGACGTAAACAGTATATTGACGTCGGCCTGGGTCCAGGCGAACAAGAGCCGCTTCCACAAGCTGTCCAGCGGGATACCTCCCGTTCCGGCGTAACTCGTGTAAACATTCTGATTCCCCTTGGGGTAGTCGAACTCTTTCACGCCCGTCGCGACAATCCGATATCCGGGCATCGACTCGCCGTAGTAAATGGCAGGCTGGTTTATGGTTAGGCCGTAGGAAGATTCGGGCGGGATATTCTCAAGAACGTACTGCGGAAAGCCTCCACCCATCGTTTTCGAAACGAAGCTCATAACCAAGCCAAAGCCATGCGTGAACTGCAATTTCTCGTTCACCCAGGTTTGGGCTTGAGCGGGAAGCTCCGGGGAAAGCTCGCGCGTCGAAAGCATCACCTGGTGATAGCCGTCCGGCAGGTGGTAGCGGTCCACATCGACCCCGTAAAACTGATAATAAAGCCGTATTTCCTGGGCTTGTTGGTACATCTGAAGCAAAGGACGGTAATCCCAGAGACGGATGTTCTGGATGGTGTCTTGATTTCTCGCAATCATCTCGGGCGTCAGGTCGGCTAGCGCCGGGTAGGATGTTTCCTGGATCTTGTCGAGGCTGTAGGCGTTCCGGGTGAACGCTATGTTGTTTTTGAGATACGGAGTCTCGCGAGCCAGTTCGTTCGGCTGCACCTCGAACCGCTGAAAGAGGGCCGGCACCAGCCAAACGGCGACGATGAACAAGCCAACGTAGATTCCGGTTCCAATCACGATCGCTCTGAGCCGCGGCCGGAAGATATTGAGCACCAGCAGCGCGCACAGCGCCACCGCGGCGGCCACCATGATCCAATAGGCGATCCGGGTGACATGATCGGCCGTATAGCCGGCTCCATAAACTACTCCCTGAGTGGAGTAGAGCAGTTCGAAGTGATCCAGGTAAAAGCCCCATCCCCAACTGGCGACCAGGACGCAAAACAGGATGGACAGATGTGGAGCGGTCTTCGCGCTCCAGGCTTGCATTTGTTTTCTACTACCGCTGAACTGCAGTAATCCGAAGTACGCGTAGCACGCCAGGACGGCCAGCAGCGTGATCACCGCCAATGTGGTCAGGCTGCTCTGCAAAAGCTCATAAAAGGGCAGACGAAACACATAGAACCCGGCATCGCGCCCGAAGAGAGGATCGGACAACCCAAAGGATCCGCCATAACGAAAGCGGAGATAGGTGTCCCATTTCGCATAGAACATGACCGCAAAGAACAGAGCCGCGACAGCAGCCACCGCTCCCATCGCCAGTTTCAAAACCGTGGGAGAGATCTGGACGCCGAGTCTGGTGGCAATGGCGGACTCGCCGGTCAAACCACTGCTCGGAAAGCGGCGCCGTTTTTCACCGCAAGGCGAAGATTGATCCAGAGGTACAGAAGCGCGACAACGAAAGCCGCGCCAAACAGTCCCCACCGGACGGAGAAGAGCGTCCAGAAGATGCCGGCGTAGCCGAGTTGCCGCATCCACAGCCATTTCTGAATCCAGCTAGGGATGAACGCCAGGATCGCGATGACCAGTATCGCTCCGATAAACGCCAGTCGTATTGGGCGCCCTACCCCTCTTGGCCCGCCTACCCTAGGCGGCGTTTCCCGGATGACATTATGACTTCCGTTGCCATTCGGCTTTCCGTCCGCGACCGGTTTTGACGGCTCGATGTGTGGTGGTTTCTCGATCATGGTTCTAACACTCCGTTCTGCTTACGGGCATATAGCCATGCCCAGTATGAATCGAGAAATGTCAAAACGCCGTCAAAACATGGGCCGCGGTCAACCACACCGAAAACTCTCAATCGAGTTCTGTTTTTGACGGCGTTTTGACATTCTTCGCGATAGATTTCAAGCATGGCGCTCGCCTAGAAGTCTGTGCGCCGCTTCCTCATGGATCACAGCGAGCCGGGCACAATGAAATTCGGCGGAAGCGACTCGCGGAGCCACCGCTGGGGGTTGATTCTGGCCGGAGGCGACGGAAAGCGATTGCTTCCGCTCACGCGAAGAATCGCCAGCGACGATCGGCCCAAGCAGTTTTGCGCCATACTGGGTGACGAAACGCTCTTGCATCAGACCCAACGCCGGGTTTCCCAATTGGTTCAGGCGTGGCGGACTTTGCTGGTGTTGACGAGAACACATGAGCCTTTCTACGCCGATGAAGTTGCCGGAATTCCGTCTTCAAGGTTGCTGATTCAGCCTTCCAACCAGGGTACGGCGCCCGCGATTCTGTACAGTCTGTTGCGCCTCCGCGAAATGGATCCTAAAGGTGTTGTTGCCTTCTTTCCCTCGGATCATCATTTTTCAGACGATGAGGCTTTCACCGGTCATATCGATTCGGCTTATGCCGTGGCTGCATCCCGGCCCGAGGTGGTCATCCTGCTGGGCATTCCACCCGAGACCCCGGAGATGGAGTACGGTTGGATCGAACCCGGCATCCCTCTGGGTAGCCTGTGCCGGAGTCGGTTTGCCGCGTAAGCCGCTTCTGGGAAAAACCACACGGAACACTGGCTGCGGAGTTGATGGAGCGTGGTTGTCTGTGGAACAGCTTCGTCATGGTGGGCCACGTTCGCGCTTTCCTAAATCTCATCCGGCAAGCGCTTCCGGGTCTGATCGAAGCCTTCGAATCGATTCGGACACGTTATTTACGGCGTACGAGAGAACGGCATTGATCGAGCTTTACTCCAGTATTCAGCGCCACCAACTTTTCTCAGGAGGTGTTGTCGGTGCAGCCCAAATGACCTCGCCGTGCTTCGGGCAACCGGTCTCGGTTGGAGTGATCTGGGCGAACCAGGCCGTGTCCGCTCCGTACTGGAGCGCAAAGGCGTCCAGACGAGGTGGGGGTGCAAACCCGGCCGCGAAGAAGGGCGGATGCTGGTTCACAAGAAGACAGCCGGGTAAGGGCGGATGTTACACGTGCCCATTCATCGCAGTTCAGATTCTTGAAGGAGATAAGAAACAATGTGTGACTATTCACTGATGGCGATTCCAAATCGCTTGGCGGTTTCCGGAGAAGAGCTCGTTGTTCACAATTTGAGGAAGGGCGGTTGGGCTGGCGTCACCCTCCGATCTTCGAAAAAGACAAGAGTGCCGCAAGGTCCAGCCTCACGGGTTCTGGCCGAGGCTGAAGGAGTTTTTTGATCCTCCAAGTGCGCCCGCGATCCCGGCGGTCTGTATCCCACCGGGAGCCCGCTTGATGGTATCGGACATTCCAGCAAATATGCAGCGTGAGTGCGGTTTGCCGACGGACGTGGAGGAGGCGGTGTTTACTCAGATTACCGCCGCCGTAGAACACTTTTCGGGATGCAGTCCGCTTTCGAAATGGTATTGAAATTCTGTTACAGAGACTGAACGAAGGCCAGAGGGTGCGCGTTTTGGATCTTTCTTCCGCCCAGGAACGGGAAACAGAACCAACCGGGCAGCGCGCTGTCACGCGAGTGGCATGATGGCCTTCTAACTTGACGTGCCCGGCGCCCCCTTTACGCACGGGCTGGACAGCGAGCCCGATCGACAAAAGAAGAAAACCATGAGAAAAACGACTGCGATCACCTGCGTTTTTCTCGATATCGGCGGCGTCCTGCTCTCCGACGGATGGGACCATCATGCCCGCCGACGAGCGGCGAAACACTTCAAGCTGGACTGGGCCGAGATGGAGTATCGGCATAATCTGAACTTCGCCACGTACGAGGAGGGAAAGCTCACGCTGGAAGAGTACTTGGGCCGGGTGGTCTTCTACCAAAAACGGCCGTTCACCCGCGCTGAGTTTCGGCGCCTCATGTTCGCGCAATCGAAACCTTACCCCGGGATGATCGATCTGTTCGCTCAGCTCAAGGTTCGGCACGGACTGAAGATCTTCGTGGTCAGCAACGAAGCGCGCGAACTGAACGCCTATCGGATTCACAAGTTCAAGCTGAACAGGTTCGTCGATGCCTTCATCTCTTCCTGCTTCGTCCACCTCCGCAAGCCCGACGCGGAGATCTTTCGACTCGCGCTGGACATCGCCCAGGCGCCGGCCTGGCAGATACTGTACATCGAAAACACGCCGATGTTCATCCAGATCGCGGAAGGTTTGGGGATTCGAAGCATTCTTCACACCGATTACAAGTCCACCCGCGCGAAGCTGGCTTCGTTCGGATTCCAGTACGAAGGACATGCATGAAGCCGGCGAATTCAAGCATCCTGACAATCAACGGCGGCTCGTCGAGCATCAAGTTCGCGCTGTATCGGGACGGCGAACCGCTCGAAGCAAGGGCTTTGCGGAAAGATTGATCGCATCGGCTTGAGCGGGACGAATCTGACGTTCGACGAAACGGCCACCAATCGGCGCGACAGCCTCAGGCTCTCCGCTTCCGATCACAAATCGGCAGCCACGTTTTTGATGGATTGGCTCCAAGAGCAGAATCATTTCGAATCGATTCGGGCTGTGGGACACCGCGTCGTCCATGGCATGCAGCACACGTCGCCGGAACTGGTCACCCAGGAATTATTGGATGATCTGCATCGCATCAGCCAAGTCGACCCGGACCATCTACCCCGCGAAATCGAGCTGATCGAGACCTTCCGCCAGCGTCATCCGAAGCTGCCCCAGGTGGCTTGTTTTGACACCGCCTTTCACCGCAGCATGCCGCGTGTCGCCAAGCTGCTTCCCATCCCGCGTCGCTACGACGCCAAGGGAGTGCAGCGCTACGGCTTCCACGGTTTGTCTTATGCCTATCTGATTGAAGAGCTCGCTCGCTTGGGCGACCCGGCCGCAACCACGGGCCGCGTCATCCTCGCTCATCTGGGCAACGGCGCAAGCATGGCCGCCGTGCGCGACCGCAAAAGCATCGACACCAGCATGAGCTTCACTCCCACATCGGGATTGGTGATGAGCACCCGCTCTGGCGACTTAGATCCCAGCCTGGCGTCCTATCTATCGGAAACCGAACAGATGACCACGGAGCAGTTTTACCAAATGGTCAACCACAAGTCCGGCCTGCTCGGAGTTTCCGAGACCAGTTCCGACATGCGAGACTTGCTCGCGCACGAAGCCGATGATATTCGAGCGGCGGAGGCTGTGGCGCTGTTCTGCTATCAGGCGAAAAAGTGGATCGGCGCATTCGCCGCCGCACTGGGAGGCCTAGACACACTGGTGTTCGCCGGCGGAATCGGAGAGAACGCAGCCACCGTCCGCGCCCGAATTTGCGATGGATTGGGATTCCTTGGCATCGAAATCGAAGAGAAGCGAAACGCGGCGAACGCGGAGGTGATTTCCCCGGACGGCAGCCGGGCCACGGTTCGCGTCATTCCGACGGATGAAGATCTTATGATTGCGCGCTCAGTAAGCCGCATTCTCGAAGCCAACACTCTGAACAAAGGATTGATTCATGAAAACCAGTACACTCACGCCTGAACAGATCCACAAAAAACCCAACACGGTGACCGGCAAGCAGCTAACCGCGAAAGCCAACTCACTCAGTCCAGAACTGCTCCACAAGATCAACGCCTACTGGCGTGCCGCCAACTATCTTTCGGTCGGACAGATTTATCTTTATGACAACCCGCTGCTGAAGGAGCCGCTCAAGCTGTCTCACGTGAAGCCCCTGGTGGTCGGGCATTGGGGCACCACGCCGGGCCAGAACTTCATCTACGTTCATCTGAACCGGGTGATCAAGAAGTTTGATCTAAACATGTTTTACATCGCCGGTCCCGGTCACGGTGGCCCGGCGATCATCGGCAACGTTTACCTAGAAGGCACCTGGAGCGACATTTATCCGAACGTCACCCAAGACGAAGCCGGCTTGAAGAAGCTGTTCAAGCAGTTCTCTTTTCCCGGCGGGATTTCGAGCCATGTTGCGCCCACGACGCCGGGTTCCATTCACGAAGGTGGCGAACTCGGTTACTCGATCAGCCATGCGTTCGGGGCCGCGTTCGACAATCCCGGTCTAATCGTCGCTTGTGTGGTCGGCGACGGCGAATCGGAAACGGGCCCCTTGGCGACCGCATGGCAGTCGAACAAGTTTCTCAACCCGATTTCCGACGGAGCAGTGCTGCCGATCCTGCATCTGAATGGTTACAAAATCAGCAACCCCACTGTCCTGGCCCGCATCGAGCATGAGGAGTTGGAGCAATTTCTGCGAGGCTGCGGCTGGACGCCCCACTTTGTGGAAGGCGACGATCCGGAAACGATGCATCAACTCATGGCCGCCACCATGGAAACGGTCATCGAAGACATCCATCAGATCCAGGAGAATGCTCGGAATAACAACGACACCACGCGGGCGCGCTGGCCCATGATCGTCCTCCGATCACCCAAGGGCTGGACGGGACCGAAAGTAGTGGATGGACTGCAAATCGAAGGCACGTTCCGGGCGCACCAGGTACCGCTGCTGGTGGATTCCGAGCACCCCGATCATGTGAAGCAGCTGGAAACCTGGATGAAAAGCTACAAGGCTGAGGAGCTGTTCGATGAAAAAGGCCGGCTCATGCCGGAATTGGCCGAGCTGTCGCCGAAGGGCGACCGTCGTATGGGCGCCAATCCGCACGCCAATGGTGGCACTCTGCTGCGCGATTTACGAATGCCGGACTTCTGCCTCCACGCGGTGAATGTGCCAGCGCCCGGCGCCGTCGATGCCCAAGACACGCTCGTGCTCGGTAACTTCCTGCGTGACGTGGCGAAGCTGAATCAGGATCAGCGTAACTTCCGTATCTTCGGTCCAGATGAGACACTTTCGAATTTGCTGGGCGCGGTTTTCGAAGTTACGAACCGCCAGTGGGACGCCCGCAAAGTAAAGAATGATGAGTTCCTCGCGCCCGCCGGGCGTGTGCTGGATTCGATGCTCAGCGAGCACCAGTGCGAAGGCTGGTTAGAAGGATATCTGCTGACCGGGCGGCACGGGTTGTTCAACAGTTATGAAGCCTTCATCCGCATCGTCGACTCCATGTTCAGCCAGCACGCCAAATGGCTGAAGGTGTGTCTGGAACTGCCCTGGCGGCGGAAGATCTCGTCGCTGAACTATCTGCTCGCCTCCCACGTCTGGCAGCAGGATCACAACGGCTTCACGCACCAGGATCCCGGCTTCCTCGACCACGTGATCAACAAGAAGGCCGATATCGTGCGCGTTTACCTGCCGCCCGACGCGAATTGTCTGCTATCGGTTTTCGATCACTGCCTACGCAGCCGGAACTACGTCAACGTGGTGGTTGCTGGCAAACACGCCCTGCCGCAATGGCTGACCATGGACGCCGCGGTGGTGCATTGTACGGAAGGCATCGGCATCTGGCAATGGGCCAGCAACGATCAGGACGCCGCCGAGCCGGACGTGGTGATGGCCTGCTGTGGAGACACGCCCACGCTGGAGATTCTGGCTGCCGTTTCCATCCTTCGCGAGCATCTGCCCGATCTGAAAATCCGCGTGATCAACGTCGTCGATCTGATGAAGCTGCAGTCCAGTAGCGAGCACCCCCACGGACTGAGCGACACGGATTACGATTCGCTTTTCACCAAGGACAAACACATCATCTTTGGTTTCCATGGATACCCTTGGCTCGTCCATCGGCTCACCTACCGCAGGACCAATAGCAATCTCCACGTCCGCGGCTACAAGGAAGAGGGCACCATCACGACAGCGTTTGACATGCGGGTGCAGAATGACCTGGACCGGTTCCACCTGGTGCAAGACGTAATTGATCGGCTACCGCACTTGGGCTCCAAGGGGTCGTACCTGAAGCAGACGATGCAGGACAAGCTCATCGAGCATAAGCATTTCATCGACAAGCACGGCGAAGACATGCCGGAAATCCGCAACTGGAAATGGGGCGGGGACGAAAAGCAGAAAAGAGGAGTTCAAAATGCCCATTCAAGTTGATGAAGAAAACGGAGGGAAGATTCTCGTTGTTCACATCAGCGGGAAGCTGGTAAAAGCAGATTACGAGCGCTTTGTGCCCGAGTTCGAGCGGCTCCTCCGGCAGTACGGAAAACTGCGCGTGCTATTCGATATGACCGGTTTCCATGGCTGGGACGCCGGCGCGATGAGGGAAGACATCAAGTTCGACATTAGGCACTTCGCCGACATCGAACGGCTCGCGATGGTCGGGGAAAAGAAATGGCAACACGACATGGCGACGTTCTGCAAACCGTTCACGAAAGCGACGATCCGATACTTCGATCACGCCGACGCCGCAGAGGCGCGGAAGTGGTTGGGTGAATCGCAGCCTGGTAACTAAAAATGGATCAAGCTCAAATGAATACGCAAAAGCTTATAAATACCGCGAGGAAAATGGTCGCCGACGACAAGGGACTGCTGGCGATGGATGAGAGTAATCCAACCTGCAACAAGCGATTTGCCAGGTTGGGGATTCCCCAGACCGTCGAGGCACGGCGCGCCTGGCGGGAGTTGATTGTGACCACGCCCGGTCTCGGTGAGAGCATTAGTGGCGCGATCCTCTACGACGAGACGATCCGCCAGCAGAAGAAAGATGGCACTCCCTTTGTCAAAGTCATCGCCGATGCGGGAATCATTCCTGGCATCAAAGGTTGACACCGGAGCAAAGGACCTGGCAGGTCATCCCGAAGAGAAAATAACCGAAGGTCTGGACGGATTGCGCGATCGCCTGGCTGAATACTTTCAAATGGGCGCGCGTTTTGCCAAGTGGCGCGCGGTGATTGCCGTCGGCGATGGCATTCCCAGCCGGGGTTGCATCGGGCCAACGCGCAGGCGCTGGCTCGCTATGCCGCATTGTGCCAGGAAGCCGGACTGGTTCCGGTCGTCGAGCCGGAAGTGCTCATGGAAGGCGAGCATTCGCTCGACCGTTGCCGCGAGGTAACCGAGGAAGTCCTGCGAACGGTTTTCAACCAGCTTTACACACAACGGGTGATGCTGGAGGGCATGATCCTGAAGCCCAACATGGTGCTTCCGGGATTAACCTGCCCGAAGCAAGAATCGGTGGACGAGGTGGCCGACGCCACGGTGAAATGTCTCCTGCGGGCCGTCCCCGCTGCCGTTCCAGGGATCGCGTTCTTGTCGGGCGGTCAACCCAGTGAACTGGCCTCGGCCCGTTTGAATGCCATGAATGTCAGATTCAAATCGCGACTGCCTTGGGCGTTGGCATTTTCGTTTGCCCGCGCCATCCAGCAACCGGCTATGGAGATTTGGCGAGGGAAGGAGTCCAATGTGTTGGCGGCACAGCAAGCTCTGTCTCATCGAGCCAGGTGCAACCGCGCTGCGCGCCGTGGCGAATACGATGCCACGACGGATAAGGATACAAGCGCGACAACGTTTAACCCCGAAGTCGTGAAACCTGCGGCATAAGGCAATGTGCAAGTGATAGGGAGAAACACCATGCAGATACAAATCAATACAGACCATAACATCGAAGGTCACGAGGCGCTGGCTGCTCAGGTCAGTGCGGTAGTCGAGAGTGCGCTGAGCCGGGTTAGCGATCACATTACGCGGGTGGAGGTCCACCTGAGCGACGAGAACAGCGATAAGCACGGCCAGAGCGACAAGCGGTGCATGATGGAAGCCCGCGTGGAAGGCCGCCAACCCATCGCGGTCACTCACCAGGCAGCGACCTTGGATCAAGCCGTCAACGGCGCTGCGGATAAGTTGACCCGGTTGATCGAGAGCACGCTTGGCAGCAGGCGGCATCAAGAAAGCCGCAGGACTGACCCGGCTCTGCATCGGCAGAGATACGCGGGCTAGTTGTTGGTGGCCCCAGATTGAGGCCGAGTCGCAAGATTGACGGCGCTGGAGACCTCAAATTCCGTCCACTGCACCGGGATGGTTGGAAATGGAAGGCGCTACAGAAATGAATGAGACCAACTTTGGTCACCACGGGAACGAAGGGCCGGATCCAGGCAGTGTTCATCACGGTTCCGATCAGGACCCGCGTCCCTACTGGAAACGCGCGCATCACGATTGGCGCATCTGGGTCGCCCTGTTTTTTATGCTCGCGGCGATAACGATCTATGTGCTGAGCGATGACTTGGCGTTTCTGCCTCACCTCCATATAGCAGATGACAGATTCATGAGCCAAATACCGCTATATCCGCTGCGATTCGAACCGATCTATCAGTATCGGTTGTGGGGCGGCCGGCGTTTGGCCAACCTGCTCACGGCGCCGCTGCCGGGCGACGGC
This sequence comes from Terriglobia bacterium, assembly GCA_963786745.1. GTDB lineage: Bacteria > Acidobacteriota > Terriglobia > Bryobacterales > Bryobacteraceae > Palsa-89. Next base: position 861,651 of record CAWBAE010000004.1, read on the forward strand.
CCGATCGGCGAAGCGTGGGTACTCAGCGACCGCGAAGACCATCCGAGCCGTGTTGCCGATGGATCGCTCAAAGGGCAGACCATCGCTCAAGTGCTGGAGCAGTTTCCGGAACAGGTGATGGGAAAATTCGCTGGGCGTTTCCGCCGATTCCCGCTGCTGCTGAAGTTCCTCGACGTACGTGAAATGCTCTCGGTGCAGGTGCATCCAACGGATCCCGCGACCGCCAAGACCGAAGCGTGGGTGGTGTTGGAAGCGGGGACAAAAAGCCGCATCTATGCCGGCCTGAAGCCAGGCAGCCACTGAAGCCGATCTGCGGCAGGGCGCTCACAAACGGAACGGTGGCGGACCACCTCGCATGCTTCCATCCGAAGCCCGGCGACGCTGTCTTCATTCCGGCTGGGACGGTTCACTCGCTGGGCGGCGGCGTCGTGGTGTTCGAGGTTCAGCAGAACAGCGACGTGACGTTTCGCTTGTTCGACTGGAACCATGTGGACCCGAAGACCGGCCAGCCGCGGCCACTCCAGGTGGATCAGGCGCTGGCCTGCATCGATTTTGGCCAGTGTGCGGGCGGCTTGGTGGCGCCCGTGGTGGAGACGACATCGCCAGTGAGCCGCGAGAGGCTTTTTCACTGCGACTACTTCTGGTTGTCGCGCCTGCGCGGAGAATCGCCGTTTGCAGTCGGCGCCGCGGGTGTTCCGCGCGTGCTGGTATGCATCGAGGGCACGGGGCAGACTCGAGCATGGCGGCGCGACATATGAAGTCGGAAAAGGCGACGTATTTCTGTTGCCTGCGGTTCTCGGAGCGTGTACTTTTCAGCCGCAAGGCCCAGTGAACGTGTTGGAAATCGAGATACCGGAATGAAAAAACTGATTGTGTTCGATCTGGACGGCACGCTGGCCGAAAGCAAGTCGTCTCTGGACGCCGAAATGTCGCGACTGCTGGACGACCTTCTCGGCATCCTCAAAGTGGCCGTGATCTCCGGAGGCGATTGGCCGCAGTTTGAAAAGCAGGTGCTCTCCCATCTTCCCCATGACGAGCAGCCTGGCGAACCTGTCGATCCTTCCTACATGTGGAACAAAGTTCTTCCGATACACAGGCGATTGGAAGAAGATCTATTCCGAAGACTTCACGCCGGAGGAAAAAGAGAAGATTGTCAGCTCTCTCAAGAAGGCGGTCGCTGAGGCGGGATTCAAGGTCGAAAAAGTCTGGGGAGAGGCGATTGAGGACCGGGGAAGCCAGATCACTTATTCCGCATTAGGCCAGCAGGCGCCGTTAGAACAAAAAACGAAATGGGATCCCGATTTCGCAAAGCGGAAGAAGATCAAAGCGATTCTCGACACATTGATTCCCGAATTCTCTGTCCGCCTGGGCGGCGCGACATCCATCGATGTCACCAAGCCTGGCATAGACAAAGCCTACGGAATCGGAAAACTGAGAGACGTTCTTGGCATTTCATTGAAGGAAATGATTTTCGTCGGCGATGCGCTGTTCGCCGGGAGGGAACGACTATCCGGCTGAAGCAAGCCGGTGTTATTTCTATCCCCGTTCGTGGACCCCATGAGACGAAGCGGGTCATCGAAGCGATTATCGCTTGTTTATCGGATCACGGTCAGGAAGCGCTGAAGTTATGAGTGGATTTAAGCTGCGGCGCCTGGGAATGATCATGGAGCCGGAACCGGGGAATCCTCAGGAGGTCGAGGGCGTCCTGAATCCGGCTGCCGTTCGCGGCCCCGATGGCGAACTCTACCTGTTTCCGCGGCTGGTTGCGAAGGGGAACTACTCGCGCATCGGCATTGCACGAGTGCGGTTCAATGCAGCCGGCGATCCGGCGGGCGTCGAGCGGCTCGGCATCGCACTGGAGCCGGAAGCCGATTATGAGCTGCGGCCCAACGGCGGCGGTGGCTGCGAGGATCCTCGGGTCACGTTCGTGGAGCCGTTGAAGCGCTACGTGATGACTTACGCGGCATTTTCAGCCCGCGGCCCGCGGATCGCCCTCGCAATATCGGAGGATCTCTTCCACTGGAAGCGTCTGGGACTCGCGACCTTCGGCCCGTATCAGGGCATTGAATTCGACGACGTGGACGACAAAGACGCCAGCCTCTTCCCCGTCGCCATTCCGAATCCATCCGGGCATCCGGAAATGGCCATCCTCCACCGGCCGCTTTTCCCCGGCACGCGTCCCGAGGAAACCGCCTGCCACCCAGCGACCCGCGACGTGGATCTCGAACGGGAAAGCATCTGGATTTCCTACTGTCCGATGACGCTCGATGGCTGTGAGCCCGATTGTTTCGGCAAGTTCACCTCTCATCACCGGCTGGCGACTCCGGTGTCGCCGTGGGAGCGGCTCAAAATCGGCGCGGGCACTCCGCCCGTCCTGACCCGGCACGGCTGGCTGATCGTTTACCACGGCGTGTGCGAAATGGGGCAGGCGAGCAAAGATACCCACCCGCTTGCGTTATTCCGCCGGGGTGATGGTGCTTTCGAAGGAGCATCCGCAGTTGATCCGCTATCGTTCGGCGGATCCGGTGCTGACGCCTTCGCTGCCGCAGGAACGCGACGGGACCGTAGCGAACGTGGTGTTTCCCACCGGCATCGACCGCCGCGACGATATCGGCTCGCCGGATCGCTTCGACATCTATTACGGAATGGCCGACAACCGGATTGGCGTGGCACGCCTGGACGTGCCGGAATGCTTGCCGCCGGGAGGAGTCGCCGACCCGCCGGAAGCAAAGGTGTAGCGATTCCAGGAATACAGAACAGGAGACGTCATCATGACACCAACTACGGAAAAGCGCGAGGCGAAGTCCGAATCGAAGCCCGAAACAAAACCGGAAACGAAGCCGGCGGCGGCGCCGGGAGCGAAGTCCGATGCGCAGAAGAACCTGAAATCGATTCCCATGGAGGAGTTCCAGAAAAAGCTGGGCTCTTCGCCGGACGGCCTGAGCCAAGACGAGGCGAAAAAACGGCTGGCCCAGTATGGGCCCAACGAGATCGCGGAAAAGAAAGAAAATCCGTACCTGAAATTCCTGACCTATTTCTGGGGTCCGATTCCATGGATGATCGAAGGCGCAGTGATCTTGTCCGCCGCAGTCCGGCACTGGCCGGATTTCTTCATCATCCTGCTCCTGCTGTTGTCCAACGCCGTCGTCGGATTCTGGGAAGAACACCAGGCGGGCAATGCGATCGCCGCGCTCAGGAAGCAGCTGGCAATCAAAGCCAAAGTCAAACGCGACGGGAAATGGACCGATCCTTCGGCGAAGGAACTGGTGCCGGGCGACGTCATCCGCCTGAAGCTGGGCGACATTGTTCCGGCCGACGCGCGTTTGCTGCCGGGCGACCCGGTAGAAGTGGACCAGTCCGCGCTGACAGGCGAATCTTTACCCGCCGAAAAAAAGCCGGGCGATGCGGTATTTTCCGGATCCATCATTCGCCAGGGAGAAAGCGAAGGAATGGTCTATGCAACCGGTACGGACACCTACTTCGGCAAGACCGCGCAAATGGTGCAGGGGCCGGAATCCATCAGCCATTTCCAGAAAGCTGTGCTGAAGATCGGCGATTACCTGATCATTCTCGCAGTAGTCCTGGTGGCGTTGATCATCACCGTCGCGCTGTTCCGTCACGATCCGGTCATGAGCACGCTGGAGTTTGCGCTGGTTCTTCTGGTGGCCGCGATTCCAGTGGCGATGCCCACCGTCTTGTCGGTGACTATGGCAGTGGGCGCACGCCTTCTGGCGAAAAAACAAGCCATTATCACCCGACTCTCGGCTATCGAAGAACTGGCCGGCGTGGACATCCTTTGCTCCGATAAGACCGGCACTCTGACCCAGAACAAGCTGACATTAGGCGATCCATTCACGCTGAATGGTATTCCCGCCGATCAAGTCATTCTCTGGGCCGCGCTCGCTTCGCGTGCCGAAGATAAGGACACCATCGACCTGGCGGTGATCGGGGGCGTCAAGGATCCGAAGACTCTGAAGGCTTGCCAGGTGCTCCATTTTCAGCCGTTCGATCCCGTCCACAAGCGCACCGAAGCCACGGTGAAAGGCGCGGACGGAAAGCAGTTCTATGTGGCCAAAGGCGCCCCACAGGTAATTCTCCAGATGTCCGCCAATGCCGGCGAGGTAAAGGCCGCTATCGAGAAAGCGGTCAACGAATTTGCCGGACGCGGCTTCCGTTCTCTGGGCGTGGCGCGGGCGGAGGAAGAAGACAAGTGGCAGATCGTGGGCGTGCTGCCCATGTTCGATCCGCCGCGCGAGCAGGCTAAAGCAACCATCGCGAGCGCCCGCCAGATGGGCGTCAGCGTCAAGATGGTTACCGGCGATCAGATCGCCATCGCGAAGGAAACTGCCCGGCAATTGGGGCTGGGCACGAACATTCTCGATGCCAGCAGATTGGGCGACATCAAGCAGCATGCGACGGAGCAGCAGGCGGAGGCCATCGAAAAAGCCGACGGCTTCGCCCAGGTTTTTCCCGAGCATAAATTCCACATTGTGGATGTCCTTGAGCAGCGCGGCCACATCGTTGGCATGACGGGCGACGGAGTAAACGATGCTCCCGCGCTGAAGAAAGCCGATTGCGGCATCGCTGTTTCGGGTGCGACAGACACGGCGCGCGCGGCGGCCTCCATCGTCCTGCTGGCGTCCGGCCTGTCGGTGATCATCGACGCTATTAAGGAAAGCCGGCGCATCTTCCAGCGCATGAACAGCTACGCGATTTACCGCATCGCCGAAACGCTACGCGTGCTGTTCTTTATGACGCTGGCGATCTTGGTGTTCAACTTCTATCCGGTTACAGCTGTGATGATCGTGATGCTGGCATTGCTCAATGACGGAGCCATCCTGTCTATCGCATATGACAACGTTCATTACAAAGATAAGCCCGAGGCCTGGAACATGCGCCTGGTACTCGGGGTTTCCACGGTGCTGGGCGTCATCGGCGTGGTGGCCGCTTTTGGCCTTTTTTATCTCGGCGAGCGCGTATTTCATCTCGACCGCGCGCACATCCAGACGCTAATGTACCTGAAACTTTCGGTGGCTGGACATCTGACGATTTTCCTGACGCGGACGCGCGGCCCGTTCTGGTCCATACGCCCCGCGAAAATTCTATGGATGGCGGTGCTCGGCACGCAAACGGTAGCGACTTTGATCGCCGTCTATGGACTCTTTATGACGCCACTAGGCTGGGGCTGGGCAGCGTTCGTTTGGGGCTATGCGATAGCGTGGGCTCTGGTGAACGACCGCGTAAAGCTAGTCGCCTATCGGATTTTCGATCCTTCAAAACCCGCATTGCTGGCCAAGAAAACGCTCGATCTTACTCCGGCGATCGCCGCACGCGCTTATGAAATCTACGAGGAGCGCGGACGCCACGATGGCCAGGCGGATCAAGACTGGATAGAGGCTGAAACCGAAATTCGAAAAGGGGCGGATGCGCATGCGAAAGCAGGCTCAAGATGAAGATCAATTCAAAGGATTTTCGTGTGATCGGGAAAAAGGTCAAACTCAGTAAATGGCCGACGATTGTGAAGCCCTTTTGCAAGTCGAAGGAGGAGTATCAGGAAGTCCTGGCAAGAACATGTTGAGGATTTGAGCAAGCTGCAACAGCTTCACTACGCGTCCGACCGCTATGCGTTGCTGCTGATTTTTCAAGGGATGGACTCCGCCGGCAAGGATGGCGCCATCCGGCACGTCATGTCCGGCGTGAATCCGCAAGGCTGCGAGGTTTTCAGTTTCAAACAGCCCAGCGCCGAGGAACTGGAACACGATTTTCTCTGGCGCACAACGCGCTGTCTGCCGGAACGCGGGCGAATCGGCATCTTCAACCGTTCCTATTACGAGGAAGTGCTGGTCGTTCGGGTGCATCCGGAGATTCTCCGCGAGCAGGGGCTTTCGGAAGAATTGCGGGACGAGAAAAACATCTGGGAGGAGCGCTATCACTCCATCGTAGATTCTGGAAAACCACCTTTATCGCAACGGCACGCGGATCCTCAAATTCTTCCTTCACCTATCGAAGGACGAGCAACGTAAGCGCTTTCTGGAGCGCATTGATGAGCCGGACAAGAACTGGAAGTTCAGCCTCGCGGATATTCACGAGAGGAAATACTGGAAGGATTACGTGCATGCTTATGAAGAGTGCCTGAACGCTACCAGCACTCATCACGCGCCCTGGTACGTCGTTCCCGCCGACGACAAGGAGAATGCCCGGTTGATCGTTTCCCAAATTGTTCTGGATACGCTCAATGACCTTAAGATGGCATATCCAAAGACGACCCCGAAACGCCGGCTGGAATTGAAATCGATTCGCAAGGTGCTAACGAAATAACGGTTGGTGACCAATGACTATCGAGAAACCCGCTCCCCCCAAAAATGTCCCAGTTCCAACGGGCCTCACCGGCGATGAAGCCCGAAGCCGCTTGGCGAAGTCGGGCCCAAATGCAATGCCCGACACGGCCCTGCATCCGCTCCGCCGGGCACTCGCCAAGTTCTGGGCGCCGGTTCCATGGATGCTCGAGGCCGCGATCGTACTGGAAATTGTCCTTGGCAAGTACATCGAGGCGGGAATCATCGCGGCTCTCCTGGCCTTCAACGCTGCTCTCGGGTTCTTCCAGGAAGGGCGCGCTCAGGCGACTCTGGCCGCGTTGAAGTCGCGGCTCGCGCTGAATGCTTCGGTCAAGCGGGATAATGCCTGGACTACTATACCCGCGGCTCAATTGGTGGTTGGGGACGTAGTGAAATTGTCTCTCGGCGCCGTGGTTGCCGCCGACGTGCGCCTGACCGAGGGGTCGGTGCTGCTTGACCAATCGATGCTCACCGGCGAATCCGTTCCCATCGAAGCTGGCGCGAAATTTAACACTTATGCGGGAGCGCTGGTGCGCCGGGGCGAAGCGGTGGCGGAGGTGACGGCCACCGGAACGCGCACAAAGTTTGGACGCACCGCGGAACTGGTTCGTACGGCACATGTCGAAAGTTCGCAGCAGAAGGCGGTTCTGCGCGTGGTGCGCAATCTCGCCATGGTCAATGGCGTCGTCATTTTGATGCTGGTTGCGTATGCCTACGTTCTGAAGATGCCGGTTAGCGAGATCATACCGCTGGTGTTGACGGCGGTTCTCGCCTCGATCCCAGTAGCGCTGCCGGCTACTTTTACCCTTGCGGCCGCGCTCGGCGCAAAGGCTCTGGCCAAGCTGGGCGTTCTTCCAACCAGGCTCTCCGCAGTGGATGAAGCGGCCAGCATCGACGTGCTGTGCGCCGATAAAACTGGCACGCTGACGCAAAACGCACTGACGGTAACCGCGGTTCATGCCATGGCTGGCTTCGACGAATCGCACGTCTTGGGAGTCGCTGCCCTGGCCAGTTCGGACGGGGGGCAAGATCCGGTAGATGGCGCCATCCGGGCCGCCGCTGCGAAAAAAGCGGCCTCCGATTTGCCAAAGCTGATCAAGTTCGTTCCATTCGATCCTGCGACAAAAATGTCGGAGGCTACGGCCACCGATCCGGGCGGCGCCACGGTTCGCGCCGTCAAAGGGGCCTTTGCCGAAGTGGCCAAACTGACGCAATCAGACCCTGATGCGGCTAAGACGGCGAATGACCTCGAGGCGAAGGGTTTCCGCGTTCTGGCCGTGGCGGTCGGTCCCCCAACCGCGCTGAAGCTTGCCGGAATCATTGCTCTCAGCGATCCGCCCCGGCCGGATTCCGCCGCGTTGATTACGGAATTGCACACCCTGGGTGTGCGCGCGGTCATGGTGACAGGAGACGCGCCGGCAACGGCAGCCATCGTCGCTCACGATGTGGGCATGGATGGAAAGGTCTGTCCACCCGGACCCATCCCCGCCGACGTTCGCCCCGAGGAGTTTGCCGTTTTCGCCGGCATTCTTCCGGAAGGAAAATACAACCTGGTTAAGGCGTTCCAAAAGAGCGGCCACACTGTTGGCATGTGCGGCGACGGCGCCAATGACGCGCCCGCGCTTCGCCAGGCGCAGATGGGAATCGCGGTGTCTACGGCCACGGATGTAGCCAAATCGGCGGCCGGCATCGTGCTGACGAAGCCCGGACTCGTCGGTATTGTCGCTGCGGTAAAAGAGGGCCGTGTGACGTTCCAGCGCATCCTGACTTATACGCTGAACTCGGTGATCAAGAAGATTGTTCAGGTGCTCTTCCTGGCGGTGGGCCTGGTGATGACCGGGCACGCAATCCTGACGCCCATGCTCATGGTCATTCTGATGATCACCGGCGATTTTCTGTCCATGTCCTTGACGACCGACAACGTGCGGCCGTCCCCGCAGCCCAATGGCTGGCGAATCGGCAAATTGACGATCGCAGGCGGCGTTATGGGAGGCTGTCTTCTGCTCTTTTGCATCGCCGTGCTGGCGGTCGGCAAGTTTCGCATGGGATTCGGAATCGAGACGCTAAGAACCCTGGCTATGATCGCGCTCGTGTTCGGCAGCGAGGCTACGTTGTACTCCATTCGCGAACGCCGACGGCTGTGGAGTTCTCGCCCAAGTCTTTGGGTCGTTGTTTCGACGGTCTGCGATATTTTGATCATTTTGACGTTGGTCACGCGCGGAATCGCCATGAGTCCTCTGTCCATATTCGCTGTGGAAGGAACGCTCGCGGCTGCCGCGGTCTTTGCATTCATCGTGGATTTTGCCAAAGTCCCGGTCTTCAAACGCCTCGGGATCGCATAGAGAAGGTAGTTGTTTCGAAAGGAACGAAAGCTCTTATGAATACCCGGGACAAAAAAACAGTGGGCCGCTTGCGCGGTGGAATCACTCAGCTGAAGCGCGAGAAGTTTCAATTGCTGCAACTGATCGCCGCCGCTCCCGTCGGCTTCGCGCTTCTCGACCAACATCTGCGATTTGTCCTTATCAACGCCGCGCTGAAGGTCATTGACGGCCAATTGGCAAACCAGCATGTCGGCCAGACACTCCGGCAAGTGATGCCTGATCAGGCTTCCACCCTCGAACCATTATGCCGCGAAGTCCTTCGGAACCAAACACCAATTCTCAACGTTCAGGTCTGCGGTAATCCGCTCCATGGACGCGCCAATGAACGAGTTTGTTTGGCAAGCGTTTACGCCGTTCATCCCGATGGTAAGACGTTGAACCTCGGGCTCATCATCCGGGACGTTAGCTCGTATAAATTGGAGACGCTCGGCCACTTCAGTTCTCTGATGACGGACGACGTGAACACAGTTTTGTCCTCCATAACGGGGAACTTCAACGTAACGCTTGACAATCTGCCAGAAACTCACCCCGCGTTCACCTGGCTTAAGAATGCACTGCAATCCAGCGAGAAAAGTGCGCAGTTGATCCGCCACCTGCTGGCCCTCGCCCGCCAAGGCGGCCCTCTCCTGACCGGCCGTGAACAACAGATACTGCAGCTGATTGCGGACGGCAAGAGTTCCCAACAGACTGCAAAAGCGCTCAGAATAAGTTTCAAGACCGTGGCCGCACATCGCGCTGCCATCATGAAGAAGCTTGATGTTCATGAGACGGCCAGCCTGATACGGTATGCCGTCCGGCAGGGTCTGATTCAGGCTTGACGAGAGCCCCGGTAAATGACCTATGCGCGTTTAGTTCGGCGCACGCCATTTCTTTCTCGGCATGCATCTGTAACGCATTGTGCTAATGGCAAATGCAGACGGTCGAGGCGTTCAGGTGGCTCTGCAGTGCCCGTGCCGTTTGCCCCGGGCAACCGACCGATAGCGTGATCCCCCTAGGCATGCTAAAATCTGGATATAATCGCGTGTGACGAAGGCGGCGAACTTGTCGATGCTCGACGATGCGATGAGTCCACCAATCATCTCGTTCGCCTGCTGCCTGCTTTGTGGTGACGCACGCATACGAGGCGTTCCGGATGCATCAAAGCTTGTAGCATTCCCCTACTACGTTCAAGCGACGAAATATACCAAATCCTTGGTATGGGAGTCCTGCGCCTCTGGCGGTAGATTTGAGGGAACAGGTAGGCACCAGTGTGTTTACTCGAACGCAGTGGCGATCTATCGTCGAAAGATGTGATGGATGGAAAAGCAAGGGCCACGGGTACTTCTCGTTGACGACGAAGAATCCATCCAGCAGACTCTCGGTGTCGTACTGCCGACAGCGGGCTACACCCTTTATCAAGTTCGCAACGGAAAAGAGGCTCTGCGGAGAGTTCAATCGGTCCGGCCCGATTTGATTCTTCTCGACCTCGGCTTGCCCGACATGGATGGCAAGGAAGTCATACGAAATCTAAGAGAGTGGGTCATCGCGCCCATTATCGTCATCTCGGTTCGTCACGAAGAATACGAGAAAGTGGATTCGCTCGATACGGGGGCTCACGACTATCTCACCAAGCCGTTTACCATCCCAGAGTTGCTGGCGCGGATGCGCGCAAGCCTGCGTAGCGTCGGTGCCACACAGGATGACATCTTCACCGTGGGCGATCTCAAAGTCGACTTGGGCCGGAGAGAGGTGTTTGTTGGCGACACCCCGGTGAAACTGACGGCCACCGAGTATGACCTTCTGAAGGTGCTGGTCCATCATGCTGGCAAGGTTCGGACGCACCATCAACTGATTCACGAGCTCTGGGGTGGAACCCAATATCAGGACGCAGTACACCTTCTGCGCGTCACGCTGAGCCATGTACGCCGTAAATTGCTGCCTGCCCCCACAAAGCCTCGCTACATTGTGACCGAGCCGGGAGTGGGATATCGGCTGAGGACGGAAAGCTCGGCTGACTTTGGGAAGATGCGGCGGCATACTTGACCATTTCATCGCAGGAGCGTGACGAAACTTATGGATGACAGCGCTGCCCAGAAGGCGACGGAGCATTCTCTCAGGTCCCTCCTTCGTTTGAGCGAGAAGCTGAACTCCGCCCCGGATCTCGATAGCTTGCTGGATGGTCTGGTCGAACAACTGCTTGAGCTGACTGGAGCCGAGAGTGGTTGTGCTGGTCTGCGCACGTCGCAGGGGATGTCGTGCAGTCATTTTCTTCAAGGGTCCAGAATTGTACCGCTGACGTATCATTGCGCGCCTGGGGTGGGCTGGGCAGGTTGGCTCATTCAGCATGGGACTCACTATCTAACGAATGATGCGGCGCATGACGCGGTGATCGTACCCGAAGTGCGCGAACGGTTGGGCGTAAGATCCGGCATGGCCATCCCGATCGTCGATAGCGAAAAGAGAGTGATCGCTTTTTTCGAGGTCTACAACAAGACAGGTGGCGCGGGATTTACCCATGCCGATCTCGATCATTGCCTTGCGGCTGCGCAGATCGCATCGCTCGCCATCCACAATCGCCTGCTATACCGAAACCTATCAGCCCTGGCCGCATTTAGCCAGTCTCTAACCGTCACGAGCGATTTCGATCAGATCCTTGAAGTCATTGGACATCACATTGAAGCGAACTTCAACCGGCGCTCCGTCATCCTCCTGCCCGCTAATGGTGGGCTGGCTGCGCGTTATCGCAGCGCAGATGTTGTCTTTAATGAATCAGAACTCGCCGCAGCGACATGGTCGTGGAAACATGGTCAAGACGCGGGACGTTCAACCGATATTCTGTCCGCCGCGCAAGCTCATTACGTGCCCCTGAAGGCGCGCGGACAAGTCATCGGGGTGCTTGGCCTCGAGGTCAAAACGGAAGCTTGGTTCTCCAGCGTGCAGCGTCAGCTTTTCAGCGCTTTTGTTAGCCAATCCGCACTCGCGATCGAGCGAGGAGTTCTGGAACAGAAGGTGCGGCGTATCCGGTTCATCGAAGAGTCGGATAAAGTGCAGAACGCCGTGCTAACTGCGATCTCGCATGACGTCCGCGCGCCGCTGGCGGCCATCACTGCATCGTTGAGCGGGTTGTTGACTTCCGACGGCGCGTTGGATCAAGCAGCCGAACGCCAACTCCTGGAAACTGCTGACATAGAGGCACGACGGCTACATCGCCTGGTGAATAACCTTTTGAGCATGACGCGGCTGGAAACAGGTGCTTCTACCGTAAAGACCGAGCCGTCTGATCTGTTGGACGTCGTGAGCACCGCGCTGGAAGAACTGGGGGCATCAGCGGGTCAGCGACAAGTTTCCTTCGACATCCCCGAAGACCTGCCTCTCGTTCCCCTGGACTTTGGTTTGATCACCCATGTATTCATCAACCTATTTAGCAACGCTTTCAAGTATTCTCCGCCCCATAAGCCTGTTGAGATTCGGGGCCGTATCATCGATGGCCAACTAGAGGTCTTGGTTATTGATCGGGGCGTGGGTATCCCCCCGGAAGATCTCGACCGCGTCTTCGACAAATTCTATCGGGTAGCGCAACTCGGCTCATCCAGCGGCCTCGGCCTTGGACTTGCAATTTGCAAAGCGTTTATTGAAGCTCACCACGGACGCATCGGCTTGGAGAATAATCCGATGGGTGGGACCATCGTCAGGTTTGTTATACCGGCGTAGCCTCAGCGGAACATGCGCGCCATGTAGGCAACGCTGTGAATCTCCCTTTTGCGCCTTGTTCACGAAACCGTTGCGCTACGACGCGCGCGGGGATCAACGCGCGTGAGCGCGGGAAAACTGTTGGTCCGGCGCTTCATGCGGCTGCCGGCTGAGCTCTCTCGCGGCAACATATTCGCAGGCATCCCCTGTTTGCTCGCATCCCGCCATCTTGAAGGAGCCAATATAGTATCGCGCCGTGTTACTCCACACCATGGTGCGGCCCAGCTTGTAGGCGTTATCGCTCATGGCTTTCCGGCGTGCTTCATCGCGCAATAACCCGCTCAGCTCACGCGCAATCGCTCTCGGGTCTGCGAATGGCACCAGTACGCCGCGCTGGTCCCTCAACAATTCGGCGGCATGCCAATAGGGCGTCGAGATCACGGCTTTGCCCGCGCCAAACGCATACGCCAACGTTCCCGACGTACTCTGGGCTTCGTCCAGATAAGGAGTAATGTAAAGATCCGCCGCTCCAATGAACTCGGTCAGTTCCTTCAGCTCCACAAAGCGGTTGTGGAAGATGACGTGGTTCTCGATTTTGTTTTTCCTGGCGATGGCCTCGAGGCCGAGGCGGTAGGCTTCGCCTCGCGTGCGCAACTCGTGGGGGTGCGTGGCGCCCAGCACGATGTAGACGAGGTCGGGAAACTCCGCCACGATATCCGGGAGAGCATTGAGCACATGTTCGATCCCCTTGTTCGGCGACAGCAGCCCGAACGTCAGCAACACCTTCTTTCCGGCCACGCCAAACTGTTCCTTGTAACAATCCGGGGCGACAAATGGCACGTCGGGAATACCATGCGGGATGAGATCGATCTTGTCCGGTGGCGCCTGGTAAACCTCCTGCAAGATCGTCCGGCCGCGCTCCGTCATAACCACCAGCCGGGTGGAGTGCGCGATCAATTTCCGCATCACGCGATGCTGGTCGGCGTTCGGCTTGGAGGAGAACGGTGTGGAGCGTGGTGACAGCCGGCGCTTTCAATTCGCGCAGCAGGGCCAATAAGTGGCTGCCGGCCGGCCCGCCGAAGATTCCGAACTCGTGCTGGACCGAGACAATGTCCACGTTGCTGGAGTTCAGGAAGTCGGCGGCGCGCCGGTAAGAGCCAAGGTCCTGCTCCTCAATCTCGAAGCGAACGACGTCCGGATACTGATAGCACCCATCGATGTCATTGACCGCCACCGCGAAGCACTGGCTTTGGGGATGCCGCGCTGCCACGGCCTCAAGCAAGTCGGATGTAAACGTGGCAATGCCGCATTTGCGCGGCAGGTAGTTGCCGAGAAACGCGATGGTTCGAATGCTGGATTCTGATTTCATAACTGTACCCACCTTTCCTCCGCTGGAGCGACGAGCCAGGCACAGAACCGCTCGTCACGCGGCATTGGCGAGAGCCGCTGGGAAGGATTCCTTTCCCTCTCGCCGATCCCGATCGGCAGCCTCCTGGCACTGGATACAACGCGACGCCCAAGGCACGGCCGCAAGGCGTTTGGGGCTGATCGCCGATTCGCAGTCGATGCACGTTCCAAAGCTGCCGTCGTGAATCCGGCGCAATGCGGCTTTTACCTGGCGCAGCAGGGCGGACTCGCGGTCCACGTTTCGAATCGCCAGATCTCGTTCCGTCGCATACTGAATCTCGTCCATTTGGTCCGCGCTCTTCTCGATTGCGATGCCGTCCCGTTTTCGCAACCCTCGAATCAGTTCGGCCTGTTGTCGTTCGAGGACCGCTTGGAACCCGTTTACCGCGCTATGTACTGGCTTCATGCCCATCCCTTTCACCCCGTGTGGGCGGAGTATCGTTCTGTGCACGGGACGGTCCAGCATGGAACCCCTGCCATTGGACGCTTGAGCCCGCCGATCCCAGCACGTCCGTGACGCTATGGGGCCAAGTGACCGTATATCGTCAACCGGACGGGACGCTCCCGGAGCATGGTCTCGGTTCATTCGCTGGCTGACCGATGACGTACCAAGGGAGAAATATATAACCCCCCAAGCCGTGGTTATACTTGCTCACACCTTCACCATCACGCCATGGGTGCTCCCCTCCCGTAGTAGGGAAGTTACGTTGTGGTGCGATGCGTTTTTGACGTTATTTTGATCATGATTCTCGTAAAGTGAAGCTGTAGTGATCGCACACATAAGGAGCGTTTCCATGAACAAAGAAACCCATGCCGTTGATGCGCACACAGCTGCTGCGCAAGAACACGCGAACACCGCCAAAAGCCATCGCACGGCGGCGGAGCATTGTAACAAGGGCAATCACGAAGCCTGCCAACACCATGCGAAAGTGGCCCTGGATCAGTCTGTGAAAGCTCACGAAGCATCGAAACTGGCCCACGAGAAGGCGTCTCAGCCAGTAGCAGTCGGCGCGAAGTAGTAGATCGGCAAGCCCATCGGATGGCCGGTGGGCTCATCCAGAAGCCTAGATGTCGGTAGCGAAAAATGCAATTCGACAACTGCCCAGGAGGGCAAACAAAATGTTAAGGAATACTACGCAGTTGGAAGGTTTTACAATCCGAGCTACAGACGGCGAACTTGGAACCGTGGATCAGCTCTATTTCGACGATGAGACCTGGGCCATCCGCTATCTCACGGTAGCAACCACCTGGCTCGGTGGCCGGCGAGTACTGATCTCGCCAATTTCTGTCGTCCATACGGACTGGCGAGACAAGCGAGTGGATGTGGCGCTGACGAAAAAGCAGGTGGAGAACAGCCCGATCATCGACACGGATAAGCCAATCTCCCGGCAGCATGAGATCATGTACAGCGGGTATTACGGATATCCCTATTATTGGGGTGGTGCCTTCCTGGGGGGGCCAGCAAACTATCCGGGAGGTGTAGGCATGGCATACAAGCCTTCTACCGAGCCTACCCCGGCCAGAGTCGGGAAAGAGACGGATTCGCATCTGCGAAGTACCAAAGCCGTTACCGGCTATCACATTGAAGCGGTGGATGGCGAACTCGGCCACGTGGTCGGATTTATCGTGGACGATGAATCCTGGGCCATTCGCTACATCGAGGTCGCCACTAAGAATTGGTGGCCAGGTAAGAAGGTGCTGGTTTCACCCGCGTGGATTGAACGGATGAGTTGGGAGGATTCCAAAGTCTACGTCGGCCTCTCCCGAGAAGCCATCAAAAACGCCCCGGAGTTCGTTGACTCCACGCCGATCACTCGAGAATATGAAAACCGGCTCTATTCCCACTACGGCCGGCCCCCCTACTGGCTGCACGAAGGCGAACACAGGCCTTCTTTATCCCTGAGCGGCGTGTAGGTGTGTGGTGGCACGGCCATTGCTTCGCCGCAATTCTTCGGTTCATCGCTGAGCGATCGTTTTGACAACGCTGCTGTCGAGATAATCGTTGATGCTCTGTTCCATTTCAGCCGGAAACTGCGGTGCCGGTCCCACCAGCTTTTCAGCGTAGACTCTCAGCGCGATTTCTTTGAACACGGGAAGAGCAACCCTGCCGCCAGTTTCTCCCGCTCCGAGGGAACGATTGTCGTCAAAGCCGATGCGCACTGCGATCGTGATCCCTGACGGGCCGTAAGTGGAGCCCACGAAGAGCGCATCCCTGAACTCATTTGTCGTTCCAGTCTTCCCCATCACGGCAATCGGGAAACCGCTGGAGTCCAGGGCGTGAGCCGTACCAGTGGGCAAGCGTACGACACCGCGCATGCCTTCCTGAATGAGCAAGACGGCGAAGCCTTCGACGTGAACCGGAGACGACGCGTGTTCGCTTTCGGCCATCTCGCGCGAATCGCGCACGATCCTCCGGATCACATACGGCTGCGTGAGGACGCCGGATGCCATGGTGCGATATGCGTTTGCCAACTCCATCAGGGTCACTTCTGACGCACCCAAAGCCGTCGTAACAAAAGGCTGCAACGGCCTCTGGATACCCAAACTTCGCGCCGTCCCCAGAACGCTGGCAATCCCAATTTCGCCTGCAATCCAAATCGCCACGGCGTTTCTCGATTCCGCCAGCGCAATCCTCGCGAGAATCATGCCCTTGAATTGACCGTCGTAGTTCGAAATCCACTTAGCATCCCGGTTGGGTCCATTGGGAACGCTGATGGGTTCGTCGGGAACCACCGAGTCGAGATTCAGTGTTCCTGACCGAAAGGCAGCCAGGTGAATGCCAAAGTGCGCGAGCACATCGGCCTGGCCGTCTTGCGAATCCGACGCCCGCGCTGCATTCGCACCGTGAATCTCAATGGCCGAATGCCTCGGAGTAAACGGGCGCGGATGCTCTTACGAATGGGCGCAGCCGTTCGTGACGTCATCCCAAGACGGTGGCTGCCGTAAGCGAAGCGGACGCCAAACCTCCTTGGGTCCTGGTTCCACCTCAGCCGAACCCGTCAAATGGTTAGCGGATGTTACCCGCGCCACCGAGAATATCCCCATCCGCCGCCACCGAGCAGAAACAAAACCAGAAGAATTATCAGTATGGTCGTCATTTCTCACCTCTTCTCTATGCAGTACTGTGCAGATTGAGGACCAAAAGCTGAATGGTTATCACCCAGCCGTTCGAGGTGCTCTAGCGGCGATATAAGGTCAGATGACTCGGTACGGTCAAAGCAAAAGCGACGTCGGAGAGTGGCAACGAGAACGTCTACTGGTGGCCGCGGCGTCGAATCGCCAGTGTATCCCGCAGAAATGGCTTGCTCTAATAGTTACGACCGACTTGATGGCTGTTTATCTCAATCGTGCGGGCGAGCCAATCTCCCATGACTCGCCGACTGGGCATCCACATGCCTATTGTATCGTGTATGAATTTCCACCAGATCCCTAAAACTAGCGTGATTACCCTGGCTCTGTTGCTGGGCGCATGTTGGGCTGGCCCGATCAACGGGCAATCCACAGACGATCGGACCAAGCCCGACAACACCGCCGTAAACAAGGGCGACGGCAACCGCGGAGCGGTAACAGCAGATCAACAAAAGATGAACGCAGCGGATCGTAAGATGACCGCCAAGATCCGGCGTTCGATCATGGCCGACAAGTCGCTTTCCGTGTACGCCCACAACGTGAAGATCATCAGTCAAGACGGAACCGTCACTCTCAAAGGGCCCGTGAGGTCTGATGGGGAAGTGCAATCACTCCTATCCAGAGCTACCGACGTTACCGGCAGCGCCGACAAGGTCATCAATCAGATGTCGGTCGAGCCAATGTCACGGCCTTGATGGGAATAACCAATTCTAATCGGCTTTCAAAGGAGACAAGATCATGTCAGGAAAAAAGACAGCAGTTTTTGGTATTTACCAAAGCGCAAAGCAAGCGGAACGGACCGTCGACGACCTATTGGCCGCGAGGTTCTCGAATGACGACATCTCGGTCTTGCTCCCGGATAATCGGGGCACGAAAGACTTTGCACACGACAAGAGTACAAAGGCACCAGAAGGGACGACGGCCGGCGTTACGACCGGCGGAGTGATCGGCGGAACTCTTGGGTTGCTAGCCGGTATCGGCGTTCTTGCTATTCCTGGAGTCGGTCCGCTCATTGCAGCCGGTCCGATCATGGCCGCTTTGGCTGGCCTAGGAGTCGGAGGCGCGGTTGGTGGTATCATCGGCGCTCTGGTTGGGATGGGCATCCCGGAGTACGAAGCAAAGCGATACGAAGGACACATCAAAGCGGGCGGGGTTTTGCTTTCCGTCCACTGCGACACGTCGGAGGAAATCACTCGCGCGAAAGATCTGTTAAAGCATACTGGTGCCCAAGATATTTCGTCGTCTGGTGAAGCCAGCGCGGACTCTCCGGTAGTTAGCGAAGCCGCGGCGCACCGGTAAGCATTGTGTCGGGTTAGGTAGCCCAGGATCTAGCCGTGGAACGTGTAATGAAAGAACAGGAGAAAATCAGATGAAGCCGAGTACAAAGGATCAGATCAAAGGCAAGGCTCACGAAATGAAGGGCGAAGCCAAAGAGAAGGTGGGACAGGTCACGAACAGCCCTAACCTGGCGGCTGAAGGCCAAAACGAGAAACTCGCCGGCAAAGTGCAAAAGAAAGTCGGCCAGATTGAAGAGGTGTTCGAGAAATAGATAGACCGCCGCAATTTGCGTTTCTCTCCTTTCGGAATGTTGCTCGTACCGAGATCAACCACGAAGGCGCGGTCGGCAAAAAATGCGATTTTGGCGCCTCCGAAGATTCTGCTATGGACTGGGGGCCAGGAAACGACCTTCCTCGGCAAAACCAGCAGGGAGCCGAAAAAGCGAGTTGATATGGACGACCAGACAGACAGGATGTCGTTTGCGGCTGTTTGCCCAAAGGGGCACAATCCAACATTAGTGTTCGACAGGGTGATTCTTAGGGCGCACCTTGAGGATGGAACCCTGCGGTTCTACTGCCTTCTTTGCCGAGCCCCATGGGCTCCAAGCGAAGAAGTGCGGCTCAATCTCTCGGCTCAGCTCTCCAGCGAATCTTGACTCGTCCTAATTAGCGCGAAGGAACGGTGCGAGATCAATCTGAGGCGGAACCGCAGGCGGACGACAGAACTCTTGGTGGCAAGAAGGACCTGAAGCTGAGTTGCTTTCAGACGACTACTCCTCAATGATATCGGCTGCTATTTCACGCAACTGGCGGAGCGCTATTGAGTGCGGCGGACAATCTCCAGCAATCTCCCTTTTCCAAATGAGAGAGCCGATTCACGGACTTCTCCACAGTGTCGGAAGAAACAAAGCAATTCGTTACATCGACGGCCCTGGAGGCGTGTTGCCAAATGCTTGCCGACAATCCGGTGCTGGGCGGTGACCGTGACGATTCCCGGCTGGGGGCACATTCGACTTGGTTAGCGTTCGCCCCCAGAAACGTGGCCACGTCCATCCCGCCCTTCGTTTCCTTGAAGTGCGCACCATCGACACGCTTTGCCGGCTCCACCTTCTGCCCCCCCGAGGATTTCGTTTTCACAACTCCTCTTTTTGTGACACGCCTTCATCGCTGTATACTCGGTCTAATAGATGAGGAAGCGTTCAAGCAAGCTGAATCTTCCGGCCAAGTTCGATCCAAAGTTGTTTCTGGCCGAAGTCAGCAAAGGAAGAGACCAGACAGACTACCAAAAGAACCAGATCGTGTTTTCCCAAGGTGACCCGGCCCACGCCGTCTTTTATATCCAGAAGGGCAAAATCAAGCTCACGGTCGTTTCCAAGGAGGGCAAGGAAGCGGTGGTTGCTATTCTAGGCTTCGGGGACTTCTTTGGTGAAGGATGCCTGGCTGGCCAGTCTGTTCGCATGGCCACCGCAACCACGATGTCAGTGTGTTCGATCATGCGACTCGAGAAAGCGGGCGTGGTCCGCCTGCTTCATGAACAGCCAGCGTTTTCTGATCTGTTGCTTCATCATCTGCTCTCCCGCAACATTCGGATTGAGGAGGATTTGGTGGACCAGCTGTTCAACTCCAGCGAAAAGCGGCTGGCAAGGGTGCTCCTCCTCCTCGCCAATTTCGGTAAGGATGGCAAGCCCGAGGCGGTGATTCCAAAGATCAGCCAGGAGACATTGGCTGAGATCGTTGGCACTACCCGCTCGCGAGTCAGCTTGTTCATGAACCGGTTTCGCAAAATGGGCTTTATCGATTACAACGGCGGCCTGGAAGTCCACAGCTCGCTGCTCAATGTGATTCTGCACGACTAATCGGCTGGTCTTTTGGCCCGTTCCTAGTCTCTCCCAAGCTGGGTGTTCGGAAGGAATCCGGCCCGGTACCACTGCAGGTTCCGTTTTGATGAAGTGTAGTCCAAATGCTCAACAAGGGACAGATCCTGCCTTCACAGATGTCCTCCCATTGCGAGAAACTCCACTTGAAGAGCCTGCCAATCGCATCCTGATTCAAGGACCCGAATACGGCAGGGATAGAAATCGGAGTAACTGCGACGCGAAAATCGCCATCTCTTGGACATGCCGGGATCGTTCCCGATGTCCTGCGATATAACGTCTGGAGCACATTATGTGCTGACCTTCCCGTTCACCTTCGAAGGGCCCCCAGAGTGCTGTCTCCGTAGAGAGAAAGGGCGTGATACGTGGATCAGAGACATTCAGAGATGCTGTCGGAGTTGAGATACGCAATGGACGAGGCCTTCGGGAACTCCGAGCGTGTAATAGCGGCGATTGTGGACCTCCAACGCGCTGGACAAGGCGTTAAGATCGCAATCCATACTGCGCTTGTGGATATTCAGGTTCCCTCGGCACGTTTCCCCGCCAAAGAATGGCTCCCAGATTCCGGCGGATTGCTGACGCTAAATGCAACCGACATGCTGTTCCTTCGAGATCTGAAAATCAG
Organism: Terriglobia bacterium; assembly: GCA_963786745.1. Classification (GTDB taxonomy): domain Bacteria; phylum Acidobacteriota; class Terriglobia; order Bryobacterales; family Bryobacteraceae; genus Palsa-89. The sequence continues at coordinate 882,348 of CAWBAE010000004.1, forward strand.
TACCGAAATCGGCGTAGCCGAACGATAGCTCCTTGGGTCCGACACCGAGCAAGAGCGCCATTCCACAAGGCGTCCAGCAATCGAGGGATGCCACCATTGAGTCAGCTGTTACATCGATCGAGCAACGAGCACTTTTGAACAGGTATGACGAATCCGAAAATACCCCAGTACGTGAGATGCCGTTGGGTTGTAAGAGCGAAAGTCTGCCAACCAAAGGAGCTGAGGTGCTGAACCTTGTAAAGCCTGCTCCTATCGGACAGTAGCAAGCGAGGCACCTTCTAGAACCCCAAGCGAGCGTTTTCGGCGCCTTTCCTCGTTCGCGGGGAGTGTGCGAAGCAACCCGTTGTTTATCACTAAGCAATAGGAGCAGACGACCGGATGCCGAAGACGCAACGTTGTAGTCAAGAAGCCGATCCTCAAACACGTCGTGTTTTCCTGTCTCTGCTTTATTGCCGCCGCCGCATGGATGTGAGTCACTGTAACAGAAGAGACAAATTCATCCCTACCCCTTTGAGCTTCGCGTCCTTCTTCATCCGTTGTCCGCCCGCTCTGGCGCAGGCGTTGCCTATTGTAGATCAAAAGTAGCGAGCTTCCGCTGTTCACTTCGAAACTGCGTCCGCGCCCGCGCGGAGTTACTTCTAGTCATCCGGCTGACACGGACTAAATCTGAATGCGTCTACAAAGCAGCGGCGCGGAGCGAAAGCCCCAACGCACGAATTGAGAGGGGATGCCGTTGATCCCGGCGCCTGACGGCCACAATTAGAATTGGTTTGCGGGCTGGGTTGAGAGTTTCCGAAGTGAAAGCGCGAAGGCTCATTGCAATTTCAGCTTTCTGCTGCGCAGTGTTACTGAGCGTCACGGTGGTTCATGCACGCGAGGTGTCGGGCGTCAACATGCCGGAAGTTGTCAGCGTCGAAGGCCGGGAGCTCCGGCTGAACGGCATGGGCGTGCGTAAGGAGAAGGTTTTCTTCAAGGTATATGTGATCGGACTCTACCTCGAAAAGCCAACGCAGGATGCGCGGACAGCAATTACGACCGACGAGGCCAAGCGCATTGTCCTTCAGATGCTCCGCGACGTCAGCCGCGAGGATTTTGTCCTCGCTCTAGAGACGGGCATGATGCGCAACTCCGGTCCGGCGATGCCAACCCTGCGCGCGCGACTCGATCTCTTGGAACAGGCGCTCCCGGCCCCGAAGAACGGGAATGTACTCGATTTGACTTATCTGCCAGGCACCGGCACCCTGTTGCGCGGCCAGGGCCGGGAGATAATGATTTCCGGCAAGGACTTCGCGGACGCGCTGCTTTCAGTATGGCTAGGTTCGAAGCCCGTGAGTGGCTCCCTCAAGCGCGAGTTGTTGGGCGGGTAGCCTATCAATTGATCACTGGTTTTACGCTGTCAAGCCGTCTCCCGCGAAAACACTGCCTAAAAAGCAGTAGAAGGCTTAGTTGAGTCCATTAGCGCTAGCAGACTCGCCGCGCTCCACCATTTGTGACGTGTGTACCGACCTGATGGAGCCAAGTGATTACGAGGCTAAACTCAAGCCATATTTACCGGATACTGATCCGAAGGATCCAATGTCCCGGACAAATAATAAGTGCGATCGTGGAATCAGTTTCCATGACGTACTCGGTTCTTCTCCACGGACCGATCGGTTCGCTGCTGCGTCTAATTCTACCGCGAGCGCACTGTTGAAGCTCGTGGGCGACCCACTCAGTTCCCAGCATGGTCAGCAAGAAGATGAAAACAATCCGACCCGGTATGTGAAGCTCACGACAATTCAAATCAGACCGTGACTTTTGGATGGCCCTGCATCGAACCTAGATGGACGCATGGAGGAAAAGAGGGCGAGGTACTACTATGCAACTTCCAGCCGCATCTCTATTTTACCTTTTGGAACGGCTCGCCACCGAAGTCTACTGTCCGACGGTGGACCAGCCAGAGCCTCGGGACTTTCAATATATTATCACCGACGCCCATCCAGTGCGCCCATCCACAGACACGTTCTTGGTACCTAAGATGCGATGTCTTGCAAAAAGAGTTACCCTGTAATCATAGTGTTAGGAAGAGCCGCCTGATTCGGGACCAGGCGGTCAATGGCGAATCTCGACCGAAGGGAATTGTGATGTGCCGTGGCTGTCTTTTTTCCGACCAGGCTGCACGAATTCTTTGCGCTTCGTCTTTTAGAATGAATAGCGGTACATCCGGCGGTAGAATCTGGGATTCTCAGGCTGGGCGATTTTCACCTGGCGCACAAAGCACTGTCTTTGATATATTTAGAGCGTCCACTGAGCGGGAGTAATTCAGTTGGCAGAATGCCAGCTTCTACCCACCCCCTTTGTTTTCTGTCATTTAGACCTTGTGCTGTCTCCCATGCTGTCCGCAAAGATGCGGCTCGCAGGAGAGACATTTTGTCGCGAGTCAACATCGTCAAACGCATCAAAATTGGCGGCCGGTGGAAGATGTTTTCCATCCCCCGCAATGCCAAAGGCAACTACGACTGGAACGCCATCGCCGATGGCCGCTACTATGTCGAGTGGTACGCGGGCGGCACTCGCCGTCGTGTGAGCGCTGGCGTCACCGCCGCTCAGGCACTGGAGGTACAGCGGCGCAAGCACCATGAACTGGAAGGCCGCAAACTGGGTATCCCCGGATTTGAAACAGCCGGCGAAACGGTCAAGAAACCTGCATTGCACGTTGCCATCGCTAAATACCTGGAGCAGATCGACGCGCTGAAAAAGCCCAACACTCATCGCAAATATGAGGCCGTGCTCAACCGCTTCGGGGAGTTCTTCCGCGATTGCGTCTCGATCGACGCGATCTCCGGTGACGACCTGACGCGCTTCGTCGTGACTCTCAAGAAAGATCACGGCTTGGGATCCAACACGATCCTGCACAACGCCGTCATCGTCGCGCAATTTCTCAAGCGCCATGGAAGGAGCGGGATCACGCGAGAGCTGTCGCTACCCGAGCGCATCACGCCGCTTGTGAAGATATACCGCCACGAGGAGCTCGCCCGCTTCTTCGCAGTGTGCTCCGATGTGGAACGTACCTTGTTCGCCACGTTTCTGCTGACCGGTTTCCGCGAGCAGGAAGTGATGTTTCTGCGCTGGAGCGACATCAACTTCGAGTTGCGGACTGTGCGGGTGACCTCGAAACCGGAACTGGGATTCTACCCGAAGCGATGGGAAGATCGTGAAATTCCTGCTCCAGTGGAACTCATCGACGAGCTTCGGAAGCATGCGCATCGCCCGAACTGCCAATTTGTGTTCCCATCCCCTACCGGAAACCGCGAACAGCACATGCTCGACCACTGCAAATCCATCGCGAAGCACGCCAACCTCGACCCCACAAAGTTTGATCTGAAAACATTTCGTTCGACCTATGCCACAGGAATGCTGCGCAGGGGTTTCGACGTACGGACCGTGCAGCACTGGATGGGCCATAAGTCCCTTGAGACCACGATGCGCTACCTGGCACCGGCCACCGATGTTCACGACGAGTTGGACCTGGTGACTATTCCGTCGGTCGGGAAGGCCGCCCCGGCGCCGCGAAAGTCCGCCGCGCGCGAGACCCGTTCCCTTCGGAAGGGAGGACGATCGCATGCCCGCGCGGAAGGGCCGGTACCCGCCGGCGCGTTAAAACCAGGTACCTAGGCATACCGAGCCTTTGCCCATGAGCCAGCGCTGGATGCGCCGGTCCAAGTGGCCGAGGAAAGTTGCTCGTGAGACATTTGACAGGAGGGACGGGCAACCATGCAGATTACGATAGAGCTGCCGGAGGACCTCGCCGTAAGGCTTGGGTCGAAGTGGAAGGATCTGCCTCGAGCAGCGCTCGAGAGCCTCGCGCTCGAATCATATCGGTCGCACGCCCTGACTGCTGCACAGCTTCGGCGGCTTCTTGCCTTCGAGACGCGGATGCACGTCGACGCCTTTCTCAAGGAGCACGAAATCTTCGACTACTCGGCCGCGGATTTCGAACGGGACCGTGAGACTCTTCGGGAGCTCCGAATGAGAGAGGCTCGGCCCTGAACTCGGCCTCTCGATGGTCGTCGGCGCGGACATAGAATCGCTGGTCGGGGGAGCAGAATCACGCCAGGCGCCAGTCGACCAATTGGGCGAGCGCCTCGCCGGCGCCACGATCCGGATCGATGGTTAGGTCGAGAATCAAGGCTGCCTTGAGATCGACTATGTAATCTTCCGACTCTATCGTCGAGCCATCGGGGCTGAAGTTCCACTGCTGCCGTACGATTTCCTTTAAGGGCTCGCTAGGGCCGCCCGACCATCGCACCGTGAATTCCAGGGTTCGCGCGACTTCGGGTTCATGAAACTGGAGGAGCATGCGTTGGATCGACTGCGGCCGATCAAGCGCCAGCCGGATCCGTTGTTTGCCCCGCGAAGCAGCGCGCCAGCCCGGTCCCGCTCCGAAATTGAAAGCAGATTCAGCCGGGTAGCCGTCCGCTTCAGAAGTGACCTCGACCTCGGCCAGTTCCTGGAGATTGAGCCACTGCTGACCATCTGGTGCATCGCTGGGAAGGGGGAGTGAGCAGAGAACGCGTTTCCGCTTGACTTCATTATCGCGCGCAGTCGACGCCTGGTTCGTCTCTCGAACCTTGTTCTTGCTCCAGTGCTATGATCTGGCGCAAGGAGTTGGATTGTGCCATCACAAGTCTTGACCGAAGGTGCAAGAATGCTGCGATTCCTCACCCCAACCGAGGACTGGAAGGGGCGTGTTGCCAGCAAGGTTAGTTTGCCGGGCGAATGGCCGGTCATGTTGGTCGAGATCTTTCATACGGAAGACGGTCAGATTTCGATGACCTGCGCGCTTGGAGTACCCAAGAGCAGTCTCAAGGCGCTCCTGGTGCAAGGCGTCTACCTATATGAATTCCACGAGCTTCCGGCCATGATCGTCGGGGTATTGGGTGCGCATTTCGCGCAGGTCGAGAGGGACGTGGCGACAATGTTGGATTCACTTGCGCCAACGTTCAAGCCGAAACTCGTCCTGGTTAAAAGGTGAGTCAGGGCCGCCGCTCAGATGGGCCCAAGTGTAAGCCGCCGCTATTAATTCGCTTGGAATATCGAACATCAAAGCGTTAAGGTCAGGGAGCCACACCCCTTTCGGTAGTGGCGATGGCGTAGGTTTCTCCGGTGTCATTCACCAGCGCAGAAGCGACGACTGACACCTGTATAGTTCGCCCATCTTTCGCGATCCGTTGTTGGCGCTGCGGCTCCAGAACGCCGGTTTCGCATTGTTGACGGACAGTCGCCAACGCGTGCTCCCGCTCTCTTTCCGGCATCAGATCGCGAATATTCATGGATAGCCCCTCGGCTTCGCTCCATCCATACATCCTTTCCGCCCCGGGGTTCCAAGCCAGAATGCGACCCGCCATGTCCTGAACCAGGATGGCATCGCGGGCGTCGCGAACCACCACGGCCAAGCGTCGCAGGGCTTCGGAGTCCCGCAACGCCGCCTGCGCCTTTTTCATGATGGAAATCTCCGTAAACGTGATGACCGCGCCCTCAATCACGTTTTCCAGAGTACGATAAGGCCGAATGCGCAACAGGTACCACTCGCCCGCATTGGTCTGCACTTCCAGTTCTTTCGGAACCAAGCTCTCCAGCACCTCCCGAATATCTGGCGCCAAGTGGTCATAGGCAGCTAGGTTGGAGCGGATTTGGTCCACCGGACGACCTACATCGGACTCGATCAGGTTGATCAGCGCTGAGACGGTGGGAGTGAAGCGAAGAATGCGCAGAAGATGGTCGACAAAAATGGTTCCGATGCCGGTGCCGCTCAGCAGATTTTTCATGTCATTGTTGGAGCGCGATAAGTCGACCACTTTGGCTTGTAGTTCGTTGTTGACCGTGGCCAGTTCCTCATTGACAGATTGCAATTCTTCTCGGGATGTCTCCAGTTCCTCGTTAGTGGATTGCATCTCCTCGTTCACCGACTGCATTTCCTCGTGGGCAGAGCGGAGCTCCTCGTTGGAGGTCTCCAGTTCTTCGTTCGCCGTCTGCAGGTATTCCTCTTTCGCCCGCAACTCCTGCTTCAGCTTCACAATATACGCGTCGAGATCCGTGGCGAGGGCTGCCGCGCCTTCCGCGGTATCGAGGGCAGCCTCGACGGACTGCTTGGGGTCCGCTGCCAGTTCCTCCTCCAGAATGACCAGAAACAGGCCGTGCGGTATGGCTCCTTCCGGGTCCGTGGGCACCGGAAAGACGATCAGGTTGACGGTCGTAAAATCGCCGTCGTTCTTAACCCTCAAATCGGGGTGGCGCGTTAGAATTCCTAGCGACACAGCGCGGTGCAAAGCGATCGTCAAATCGCCGCGCAACCCTTCGCGAGCCATCCTGAAGATATTCAAGCTAGCCTCGCCTGGGGTTGGTTCTAGGTACCGTCCAGTGCGACCCAGCAAGTAAAGGATGTCGCCGCGTTCGTTGACCAGCGCGCCAACCGGGGAGTAGTGTTCCAGGAGCGCGCGTTCAGCAATCTGGTGCAGCGGAAGTTTGTTTTCGCCGAACGTACCGCTTCCCGCCCGCCGCGCGATTTCGTTTCCCGGCGGGCGCTCGAACAATCCCGGGATGCCCAGGCGGTGGGGGCCGAAATCATGCGCTTTACGCTGAAAGATCCTTGACTTGCGCTCGATAGGCGCAAAGAGGTTCACAAAATCTCCCACACTCTCAGAGGAGCCCAGCACAAGCATGCCGCCCGGGTTCAAAGCGTAATGAAACAAAGGCATGAGTTTTTTTTGTAGCTCCGCGCCCATATAAATCAAGAGATTGCGGCAGCTGATCAGATCGAGTTTCGAGAACGGCGGATTTTTGATGAGGTCGTGCTCGGAAAAAATGAGCATGTCGCGGATGGTCTTGTGGATGCGGTAAGCACTGCCATCTGGTTGCTCCTGATCGAAAAAGTGGGCTAGTCGCTCGGGCGATACATCAGCGATGATGCTGGAGGGATAAACGCCAGCGCGGGCGTGATCGATGGCTTCGCGATCGATATCAGTGGCGAAGATTTGTACCTTGAAACTCTCTTTCCGGTCCTCCATGCGTTCCCGAAGCAGCATGGCGATGGAATAGGCTTCCTCGCCAGTGGAACAGCCGGGGACCCAGACACGAATAACCGCGCTTGCCGCCTTGCCGGCGAAAATTTGGGGGATGACCTGTTTCTGAACCTCCTGGAAAATTTCGGAATCCCGGAAGAAACTGGTGACGCCGATCAGGAGTTCGCGAAAAAGTGCGTCCGCTTCGCCCCGGGTGAGCTGCATATAGCGGAGATAGTCTTCTAGCCCATCGATCTGGTGGACGGCCATACGCCGCTCGACGCGGCGTACAACGGTGCTCCGTTTGTATTGGGAAAAGTCATGACCGGTCTGGGAGCGAAGGAGGAGAAAGATTTTTTCCAGCCCGTCAGGTTGCTGCGCAGCCTGCGAGGAGACTGGAACATGGTAAGCCCCAAACGCGTGCGCTACGTAGGCGAGGAGTTTGGCGGGCATCTCGTTTGGAGGCAGCACAAAATCCACCATACCTGTGGCGATCGCGCTGCGGGGCATGCCATCATATTCGGTGGATTCGGGTGTTTGCGCCATCACCATGCCGCCCTCGCCCTTCACCGCCCTGACGCCAAGGGCGCCGTCGCTACCCGTGCCGGAGAGCACGATGCAGATCGCCCGGTCGTGCTGGTCCTGAGCCAAAGAGCGGAAGAAAAAATCGATGGGAAGCCGGATACCGCGGGCCAAAGTGGGTTCCAGCAGTTGCAAAGCGGCGTTCACAAGCGCCATATCGCGATTGGGCGGGATGATATAAGCACAGTTGGGCTTTATCACCACTCCGTCCTCCACCTCGAAGACCTGCATCCTGGTATAGCGCTGGATCAACTCGGAAAGGATGCTCTTGTGGTCCCGGGCCAGATGTTGCACCAAGACAAAAGCCATGCCAGGATCCTCTTCAGGCATGGCGGAGAAGAAAGCTTCGAACGCCGACAGCCCCCCGGCAGACGCGCCGATGCCGACGATTGGGAATCCGGCGCTCTGTTGCTCAGTTGGTCGCTCGACTTGCTCTGAGTTGACTATTTCGCCCGGCGCGTTCGCGGTGGGCTTTGTTTCGGCCATGATCCCGTTCCTTCGTTTCCGCTAGCTCACCTTTTGCCACCTGGACAAGGCGCATTATGTTCCAGAGGCTAGCCTTCCGGCAAACTTGATTATAGAGCGCCAGAATGCACCAGCGCCCCCACAAGGATGCGAACGCCCACGCCGAGCAAGATACATACTCATTCTCTTCGTGCATTTGTCCATCGACAGGGCAAGTTTATCGAGCAGATCATGGGCCGAACCGAATTCGCTCCGGGTCGCCCGTGATAGAGTAGTTGCTTACCGCCAGTCTCGGAAGGACACGCCTGAACGTGGTTCTCCGGCAAACGGCTCCCCTGGATCGAAGGGGCAAGGAGAAGCGCGTTGTGAACTCCACGGCCTCTCAGCCAAAATCCGCCCGCTGGCTCGCGGAGAATGGCCCGAAGGAACTCGAGTCACTGTTCCGCGCGATCGTATTCCACCCCTCCGCGCCAATTCTCATTGCAGACAACGATCGCCGTTACCGGGAAGCCAGTACCGGGGCGAGCAAACTCCTTGGTCTGCCGCGCCAAGAAATCATCGGTCGCAGCTTGGATGATTTTGCAGTACCCGCCCTAAAGCCGGTGATTTCGGAGCGCTGGCAGGCTTTTCTCGAAGTGGGCGAGCAGGCAGGCACTTTTCAGTTACTGGGTCCGGACGGAACAGCGCGGGATGTCGAGTACATAGCGAAAGGGAACGTGTTGCCGGTCCGCCACCTCTTGTTGTTAAGTGACAAGACCAAGGCCGAGGCGGGCAAGAACCGAAATCCGCTTCCGTCTTCGGTGCAGGACTATGCGCTTTTCCTGTTGGATGTGGACGGGCAGATTGCGGCCTGGTATGCGGGTGCGGAACGCATTTATGGCTTCACGTGCGTGGAGATTCTGGGCCGGCACCTGTCGGTTCTCTATCCCGGCGAAGACGCGTTCGGCAAGCTGCAGGAACAATTGAAGAGAGCCTCTAGCGAAGGCCATGTGGCCGATGAAGTCTGGCAAGTGAAAAAGAACGGGTCACGATTCTGGGCCAACGTCATCACGGTGGCCCTGAAAGACGAGAATGGAGACTTGCAGGGCTTTGCGGGCGTAGTGCGCGATTTTAGCGACCGCCACCAAAGAGATGAGAAGTTGCGGCGCAGCCGGGGACGCGTGCGCGGGGTGCAGGGGGAGTCGACCATTGCCGGCGTCGTTTCCGGGGAGTTTGACCGCATTCCCGAAGCGAACGAGACGTTCTGGCACTCGTAGGCTACAGCCGT
>CAWBAE010000005.1:0-74787 GCA_963786745.1 Terriglobia bacterium
AATGGCGCTTTAGCGCTTAGAACTGGCAGCCAGCTAGTCGGACTTTATGCGCTTTCGCGAGCCGTAGCGCAGGACTTAGCGCAAGGTCAGGCCAATATCCGCAGTCTAGAAGAATTAGATACGTACCTCACTTCTACGCACTCGGTTGAGACTGACCTGGTTGAAAGCGCCAAATGGCAGCAGATTTCTACTTCGCAAGAGCGCGTAACCGCCGAACGGAAACTCGACTCTTGGCTCGTCAAGCCCACCGATGGAATCTTCGCCAGAATGAACCGCAGAGTCTCCATTCCCATCAGCCGCCAGCTCATCAAGTTCCCGATCACTCCCAATATGGTCAGTCTGTTCACCCTCGGCGTCAGCTTTACGGCCGGCGTGTATTTTGCATTGGGTGGCTACTGGAACGCCTTGCTAGGTGCAGTACTGTCGGTCTTTGCAAGCATTCTCGACGGGAGCGACGGCGAAGTCGCTCGCTTGAAACTTCAGGAATCCGATTTCGGTTGCTGGCTGGAGACCGTCTGCGATCAACTTTATTATCTGATGATCTTCGCCGGAATGACGATAGGGTTGACGAGAAGCTCTGGGACGCGAACCTATCTGGTGTGGGGCGGGATGTTTCTTGTCGGAGCAGTCCTAAGCTTCCTAGTTACCGGTCTCCAACGGAGTCGGCTGACCAATGGGCGTCCCGAGCAGCTCCTCGGAATCTGGCAGAGCCAGGCCGAGCGCCACCGATCGAATCCTTTTCTCTACCTCGGCCGGCACACTGAATTCATAATTCGGCGCTGCTTCTTGCCGTATCTCATTTTGTTTTTCGCCGTTTTCAATATCACGAACGTGCTATTGATTCTTGCTGCGTTAGGAGCCAACCTGGTCTGGCCCATCGCGCTATTTTCTCATCTCACTTTTTCGCCGGCGCAAAGGCCAGTAGCAGCTCCGCCGGTGTCTGCTTAGACGCAGCTTTCGCTGCAGCATGTTGAGTATGGTTTGGTTGTCAGATGTTTGCCTGCAGCTGTCCTTGATGCAGCCCACCTTGCACGCATTTCTACTTTCGAGCGAACGCCGCAGAACATAAGCGGGAATTGTCCGCAACAATCGCTACCATCTTAAGGGACCGATAGCGGACGACATCACCGCCTAGTCAAGTCCTACAACTTGAAGATATTCGCAGTATCAATTCCGAACTTCACAGCTTCTGACGCGTTCGCGGAGACAGCAATAAAGTTTTATCGACCGGTGTTTCCTCACCCCAGGCCGGCGACACACACACGCGCCGTGTGGGCGTTCGGCATGGTCTCCAACGTCGTTAACGTTTTCGAAGAGACAAGAAGAGCGTCCAGAAGGGTCAAGGTCGCGACCGCCTCGACGAAGTGTGCTGTCCAGGTTCGACCTAAATGGAACCAAACCGTTCTGGCGAGAGGGATCACGGTCGAAAGGCCCGCCTGCCGGATAGTGGCGACTGCCAGGGCAGTTGCCCTCGCAATGGCAAGTCTAGGACGCAGCAGCTTTGAAGAGGTTTTTATCGAATAGAATCAAACGAAAGCCCTTAGCTGGCCGGCCGTCCTTCTCCCGTCAGATCGAAAACCACGCACGCTAACGGCAAACGGAATGCATTCTTCTTGCTGGAGCGCGCACGATTGACCGCGACGCGCTGTCGCTAAGAAAGGAGCGAACTAATGTTTCGTAGAAATACCGTGGCAATCTTATTTGCCTGGTCCGCACTCGCAGCGTTGCCGGCTTTCTCGCAAGAGGAGTTTTATCGACAGGAAGTAAGTGGGCAAGCATTTGGCAGTTTCGTCAAGGACACAACGCAAGACAACATTAAGCAGAAAGCCACAGACAGTGGAGGTGCTCTGGCGAGTTATAGATACTTCTTTAATAAGAATAACGGTGTTGAAGCCAACTATGGCTACTCGCTAAATACACAGATCTACAGCGGCGAGGTTGCCGCGGTCGGTGTGAAGAGCTATTCAAACGAAGCGACCGCCAACTACGTCTTCAGATTGCCGTTTAACCGCTGGTCGCTTTTTGCATTGGCTGGTGCGGGTGCATTGATTTTCGATGCGAAGGACATGCACGGTGTCGGTTCCCAAGCACGACCAGCGGGCGTGTACGGCGCCGGAATTGACGCGGATATCACGAGTCACTTATTTGTGCGTGCCCAGTATCGCGGCCTAGTCTACAACTCGCCTACGTATGACCTTCCCGCGCTCGCTCGCATGGATCGGGTCACGCAACGATTCGAACCTTCCGTCGGCTTCGGCTGGCGCTTCTAAGCAGAAAGCCTTCGATGCGGTAAATCGTGGTTCGCGCAAGTGCATATCACAGCGGTATGCGGATCGAAAATGGAGTTCGCGGGACGACAAGAGAATTTGCCCCATGGGGAATCTGGTTCTATTTAGGATTACGGGGCTGAAACAGCATGCTGAAGAACGTGAACACCGCAATGGATTAGAACCCCACCATCTGATCTTGTCCCGTGAAGGCCGCTGCTCGCGCCACGCGGGGGATGAACAACAAGAGTTTGATCGTGACCGCAGTGTCCTAGGAGGACGAAATTGACTCAACCCGACAACATTCAAATCGCGCCCGCCGAGGGCAAACTTGGGGTTCTGATCCCCGGCATGGGTGCAGTAACCACAACGTTCCTTGCTGGGTTGGAGGCGATCAAGCGCGGGCTAGGAAAACCCGTGGGTTCCCTTACACAGCTGGGGACTGTCCGGTTGGGGAAGCGGACCGAGGGACGCAGCCCCGCTATCAAGGATTTTGTTCCGCTGGCAAACCTGGAAGACTTGGTGGTGGGAACTTGGGACATCTTCGAGGACAACGCCTACGAAGCCGCGGCGAACGCGGGTGTGCTGGACATGCCGCTTCTCGAACAATTGAAGGAGCCGCTTGCCGCACTAAAGCCGATGAAGGCGGTATTCGACCAAAACTTCGTCAAGCGCATCAACGGTCCGAATGTGATGACGCATGGCTCGAAAATGGACTATGCCGAGCGGGTGATGGACGATATCTGCAGGTTCAAGGAAAAGACTGGCGCTTCTCGACTCACGATGATCTGGTGCGGATCCACCGAGGTCTATCACGAACCCGCGCCCGTGCACGCTACCCTAAAGGACTTCGAATGCGGGCTGCAGAAGAACGACCCTGAGATCTCGCCCAGTCAGATCTACGCCTACGCCGCCCTGAAATCGGGAGTGCCGTACGCTAACGGCGCGCCGCACATGACCACGGACATGCCGGCCCTACTGGAACTGGCGCGCAATCGGAACCTACCGGTATGCGGCAAGGACTATAAGAGCGGCCAGACTTTCATGAAGACGCTGGTGGCACCGGGCCTGAAGTCGAGGCTGCTGGGCGTGAGCGGGTGGTTTTCGACAAACATTTTGGGCAATCGCGACGGCGAAGTGCTGGATGACCCTGGCTCCTTCCGGTCCAAGGAAGTGAGCAAGAGTTCGGCGCTCGAGTACATTCTGCAGGAGCAGTTATACCCCGACCTGTACAAGGACGTGTACCACAAGGTCCGGATCGAATACTATCCGCCGCGGGGCGACGCTAAAGAAGGCTGGGACAACATCGACATTTTCGGGTGGCTGGGCTACCCCATGCAGATCAAGATTAACTTCCTATGCCGCGATTCGATTCTGGCGGCGCCGCTGGTGCTGGACCTGGTCCTCTTCATGGACCTGGCGCAGCGCGCCGGCATGCGAGGCGTTCAGGAATGGCTTTCGTTCTACTTTAAGGCGCCCATGCACGCTCCCGAAGTCTACCCGGAGCATGACGTTTTCATCCAGCTCATGAAGCTCAAGAACACCCTGCGATGGATGCGAGGAGAAGACCCGATTACGCACCTGGGTTTGGAGTATTACGATTAGTTCGCTACACGTGGCTTTTGTCGGATGCAAAATATTTGACTAAATGCAAATTGGAGAAAGAGATGAGAATCGTATTCACAACATTGATACTCGCTTGCCTATCGGGAGCGGTGGCCTCGGCCGCCGATGGCAAAGCCGGTCAAGTAGCTTATGACACGTCTTGCAAGACCTGTCACGGGCCGGATGGAACAGCCAACCCAGTCATCGCCAAGATGATGAAGGTTGACATGAAAGATCTCAAGTCGGCCGAGGTTCAGGCCCTGAGCGACGACAACATAAAGAAGATCATCAGCGGCGGAAAGGGCAAAATGAGGCCGGTGAATGCGGTCTCCGGGCCGGACGTGGATAACGTTGTCGCTTACGTCCGCACCCTGAAGAAGTAACCCTGGGAGGTCGCGCTGTTCGCCTCAACTGGGAGCACTGGTTCGGCGAGAGGCGCTGACATTCCTCACCGGTGGGAGCCGCTAGGGCCCCACGTTTTTGTCGCGCTTGCCTTCAGCCAAGTCGATGCTTTCCAGCACAAACACTATGCATAACAAACCTGAGTTGCAACTGATCGCAGATTTTCGGAACGGAGATGGGGACGCAATCGCCGAGTTGTTCCAGCGCCACTATGCTTCGTCTCTAAGGGTGGCGCGGCGAATATTGCCGGAGCGCGACGAGTTTTTTGACGCCGTCCAGGCGGCTTACCTTTCGGCCTTCCGGAATTTCTCTTCCTTTCGCGGAGAGTCGAGCTTCAAGACCTGGATTACGAAGATCGTAATAAACCAATGCGTGATGCACCTCAGGAATTCCCGCTGGCACCGGCGATGTGTGAGTTTGGACCATTCTCTTCCCGACTCAGCTCCTGCAATAGTTGTCGATCGGGCGCCAACGCCCGAGGATCTCGTGCGAAGCGCCGAGATCCGTCAGAAGGTCAACGATACGGCTGGCAGGCTTCCCCGACCTTTACGTGAGGTATTTGTTCTCAGTGTAATCTCCGGGCTCTCGATCGCCGAGACGGCTAAGGCGCTAGGCCTTACCGTACCCGCCACAAAGACACGGATCTTCCGTGCCCGCTCCTTCATGCGATTCCAACTCAGGGACATGCGCGGTAAAACGGACGCAAGCATCCCAACACCAAACAGCGTTTTTCCGGTAAACCGTCGTTAACATCCACTTTCGCCGCGGCACAGGAAGGAAATGAATCCAATCGTGAACACGCAACGCGACTCCACTCAGTCCGGTGTGGATGGCGCACTGTCGTCGACTCCTCACGGAACCAACTCCATCTCGTTTCGGCGTTTTGGAAGAGCCGAGCCTCGCGCATGTGGCGCTCACTACATCAAGAGGTTGTCTGTGAAACACGTTCGTGACGATCGGTTCGGCTGGCGCATTCTTGGAGCTGGGGCGACTGCTCCCTATTCGCTCAAGGTTATTTGGGCTTATGTGGTCGACGGTCTGTTGATTAGTGGAGAGCACTTCATCCTAGCAAGCAGGTGAGTGACGTCGGCTTCTCAATTTGGGTGCAACCGGTGAAATCATTTAGAGATCAAACACCGGGAGCATTGCTCGGACGCGTGCCAAGAATGTTCGCCAATTCCGTTGAATTCCACCTGTGCGGAAACTGTGCCAAAACCCCATCTGTTTGGGGCGTCGGAAGTTGCCATTTGAGCGAAAGCAGCTTCCCCAAGTTGTTCATATCAGGCACATCAGTATAGAATCAATGGAGAGCTTGGAGCCGGCGAATATTCTTCGTAATCAGCAGGTCGCCGGTTCGATCCCGGCGGGTGGCTCCAGCGTTCCCCGCAAATTCAACCTGATCTGCCCTTCTGCCGGCGCAGAAAACCGAAGCCGATCAGGCCCATCACCAGGAGCGGCAGTGTAGCTGGCTCCGGAACGCTGTTCATGACGTCTGGCGCCACCAGGAGGGCGCCTTTGGGAACGGCAGTCAGGTTGATGTTGTCCAGGCCGTTCGAATTATCGCCGGCAGGATCCGCATTGAGGAAGTCGAGCGTGGTCGATGAGCCGGTCGCCGTGAACGACGTCGTAAATTTCTCCCAAACCTGTGTGCCCGTGGTCGTGCTGTCGTTGGTGAAAGCGCCGAGCGATGATCCATCCAGGCCACCAAGCATCACATCCACCGTGCTGGTTGTCCCGAAAAGGCCGCCTGGATCATAAACATTTCCAACCCAGAACGACAGGTTGTATTCCGTGCCCGGAGTGGTTGCGACAGTTTGCTGGACGCCCTCAACGGAATTCGTGCCGTCGCCTGTCAAATCCAGCCATTGGAACCCGTCCTCGGCTGGGAAGAAGCAGCATTCCTGGAAGTACGTGCCGCTCACGAAAGAGACACCGCCAGGCGCTCCGACCACCGTCCAACCCGGGATGAGTGTCGAGCCACTGGGGAAATCCTCAAAAGATCCAGCAGCTACTGCGGGAGATTCAAAACTTCCATTCGTGATGAGATTGGCGTTCGCGGTAGCAAAACAGGCGAGCACGCAGATGATCAAAGAGATTCGCATAAGTCCTCGGTTCAGTTGGGCGACCTACCCATGCAACTCATGAGCCATCGTGGCACGTGCTTGGTTTCTCCTTTAAATTCAATGTTTCCAGACAAATCAGGCAGGTGCAGGTCATCGCCGCGGCCAGCCAGAGGCCAGCACAAACAGTTAGACTATAACCTTTCGGATAGTACTCAATCGGTCGGCGGCCTACCCCGTAGAGGCGGGGCTCCTCCGAAAGGTCCATCGCTTTTTTGCAAGTCTTTCCCCGGAAGGCTCACTAAACAGAGAGCCGCCCTGGCGGCTTAAATCCGGAATAGGAGTGGACAGCGATGCGCCTACGTTTGGAACACTGCGTCTCGTGCTTGATCTTTGCAATTGGACTTGCCGGCTGCGGCGGAGCGGGCTCCGAACCCTCCGAAGCTCAAATGAAAGACGCCATGCTGTATGCCATGAATCACCCGCCGGGCGTGAACGTCACCGAACCAATCAAGATCAATTTCTTCAAGAAGGAAGCCTGCAACAACCCTACCCCGCAGGGCTTCAACTGCACCTTCACGGTGATGGTTTCATCGACCAACATCGGCGCCTCGATGTACAACAACATTTCGAGCGGCAATTTCTATAAGGACAAGGAATCGGGCAAGTGGGCCATGCGCCCGCCATTCTGAAACGGGCGGCAAACCCATCTTAAGCAGGCCCTTTGGACGCGCCGAAATATCGGCGCTGGCCCGGCATTTCGGCCCTCTGGAACCCAATCCAAACCTGTAACCTATTGATAAAATTGCCGCGAAACTTCGGCTTCCGCCGTGCTCCCAACCCAGGGAGACTCCCACCAGGAATGCTGAAGATCACTTTGCATGATGGCCCGAAAGCGCTTACTTTCGTCGTGGAAGGAAAGCTGATCGGCGCTTGGGCCAGGGAGTTGGAGCAGTCCTGGCAGACCGCGCGATCAATTCACGGCGGAAAAGCGCTTTTCGTGGATCTTAGCGATGTCTTGTTCATCGATGAGGAAGGCCGGCGCGTCCTTGGCAAACTTTTTAAGGACGGCGCCTCATTCCGCAGCGCGGGCCCCATGACAGATTCGATCGTAGCCGAGATTACGGGAAAATCAACCGGACGATGGCGCGGTATCCTGACGCAATCATTGCTGGTCTTACTTCTCGTAGGCATCGCCAAAGGCGCGGACAACCCGCCGGCGTTGAAGCTAACGCTCACGGAAGCGGTTCAGATGGCGCTTCGGCAGAATCCCAAGGTTCAAATTGCAAATCTGAACATCGCGGAGAGCCAGGAGAACCAGACCATCGCTCGCTCCGGTCTGCTCCCTCAGGTGGACTTCAAAGCCTCCGAATCCGTCGAACGTGCGAACCTCCAGGCGCTGTTCGGATCGGCCGTGCCAGGCTTTCCGGGGCATATCGGTCCTTTCTGGGCGGTGCAAGGAGGCCTGTCAGGTTCATTTCCGATTTTCGATCTAACTGCCTGGAGGCGCTGGCAGGCGTCCAAAGAAGGTGTGAAGGGGTTCCGCGCGGAGGACCTGACCGTGCGCGAGCAGAACGTGCTGCTGGTGGTTTCGCAGTACTTGGGAAGCTTGCGGGCGGCTGCGGATGTAAAAGCGGCGCAATCCAGAGTGGATCTGGCCAAGGCGCTTTTCGACCAGGCCACCGATCTTCAGAAGAACGGCGTCGGCACCGGCATAGACACGCTGCGCGCCAATGTTGAATATCAGAACGAACGCCAGCGCATGATCGATTCCCAGACCGAGCTCAAAACGTCGCTGTTCGGATTGGCGCGTCTCCTGAATCTGGAGCCGCATCAAAATATTGAACTGGCGGACGAATCGGAATTCTTTCACGTGCAGGAATACACCGCGGACCAGACCATCGAGCGGGCCTTCGCGGAACGGCCGGAGGCCAAAGCCCTGATTTCGCAGATTCGAGTGGCCGAGTTCCAAAAAAAAGAGGCTGAGGCAGAACGGATACCCAAGCTCAGCTTGAGCGGTCTATGGACGCAGCAGGGCCTTACGCCGGGCACGGTGATCCCGGTTTATGATTTCGAAGCTAATCTCGATGTGCCGCTATTCACCGGCGGGCGCATAAAAGCCCAGACGGCCGTCCAGGACATTGAGGTAAAGAAGCTGGTACAACAACAGACCGACCTGCGGGACCAGA
Organism: Terriglobia bacterium; assembly: GCA_963786745.1. Taxonomy (GTDB): domain Bacteria; phylum Acidobacteriota; class Terriglobia; order Bryobacterales; family Bryobacteraceae; genus Palsa-89. The sequence continues at coordinate 8,524 of CAWBAE010000005.1, forward strand.
TCGCGCTCGAGGTGAAGACCGCCATCGCGCAGCTGGAAGCGGCCCGGAGCGAGGTGGACGTCGCCAACCAGGGCGTGGACCTGGCCCGGGAGGAAGTTGTTCAGGCGCGTGACCGGTTTCAAGCCGGAGTGGCGAACAACATCGAAGTGGTGACCGCGCAGGATGAATTGTCGCGCGCCAACGACAATCAGATCGCAGCCTTGTACCGCTACAATCAGGCTCGCGCGGACCTGGCCCACGCGACGGGTCAGATGGAGTCTCTCTATGCCAAGTGAGGAAAAAGGAATGGATCAGGAAACTCTGGAATACGAACTCGACCCGGAACTGAAAGCTGCGTCCCGCGAGCGGCGCTCCAGCCAGCCGGTGTCGAAGGCGCCCGCAAAGCGCAGGCAATTCGGGCGGATGTTTCTGATCCTGGGCGCGCTGGCGGCGCTGGCCGCCGTGGGCGTGTACCTGTGGGTACACTCGCTCAATCGCGTTTCCACCGACGACGCGCAGGTGGACGGGCACATCGATCCTGTTTCCGCCAAGATTTCCGGCAACGTCACGGACGTGCTGGTGGACGACAACCAGGAAATGAAAAAGGGACAGGTGCTGGTGCGGATCGATCCACGGGACTTCCAGGCCAAGGTGGATCAGGAGCAGGCCGCGCTCGAACTGGCCGAGAGCCAGGCGCGCGCAGCCGGCGTGAACGTGCCGCTCACGCGCGACACAACCGCCAGCGGAACCTCCAGCGCGGAGGCCCAGTTGAGCGGCATGCAGGCGCAACTGGAACAAGCCAAGCTCGATTATCAACGCGCCAACACCAGCGAAATCGCGGTGGCGCGCTCCAACCTGAATTCGGCGCAAGCCACGCATGATCGGGCGCAAGCCGATCTCGCGCGAATGAAGCCTTTAGTGGAGAAAGCCGAGATCTCGAAGATTCAGTATGATTCCTACGCGGCCACGGCGCGCGTGGCCGAAAGCGAACTACAAGCCGCCCGGGACAGGCTCGCAGCCGCCATCCAAGACGCGGATACGAAAAAGGCGGCTCTGCTTAACGCAGAGGCTCGCGTGGCGCAGGCGCAGGCGTCCGTCCAGGAAGCCAAAGCGAATCAGCAGCAGGTGAATGTCCGGTTCGCCGACGTAGCCTCCGCTGAGGCGAAGATCGCCCAGGCGCGGGCGGATCTCGAGGCTGCGAAGCTGAATCTCAGCTATACCACCCTGCTGGCGCCCATCGATGGCGCGGTGACCAGGAAATCCGTGGAGATAGGACAGATCGTTCAGCCCGGCCAGGGATTGATGATGCTGGTGCCGCTCGAGGACGTTTGGGTGACCGCTAATTTCAAGGAGACGCAGCTCTCGAATGTCCGGCCCGGACAGAGAGCTGAAGTAAAAGTGGATCTCACGGACAAGAGCTATTCGGGCCACGTGGATTCGATCGCGGGCGCCACCGGCACCCGCATGAGCCTGCTTCCCCCCGAGAACGCCACCGGCAATTACGTGAAGGTGGTGCAGAGAATCCCGGTCAAGATCGTGCTGGACCCGATGCCCAACGCACCCCACGTCCTGCGCCCCGGCATGAACGTGGAGGCGACCATTTTCACCAAGTAAGCGGACCCGGCGGTTGAGCTGGTAGATCGATGATCACACGAGGCGGGTTGTTGTATCAGACCGCCGATGAGACACCGAGATGCATCATCGTCCGAATGCCCACGCCACCATCAGCGGGAATTCTTCTCGCCAGAATGCGCCACCGTGCGACCCGGCTCGCTCATTCATGACGACCTGCGCGTCTGCATTCCGCAGCGCGTCCGCCCATCTCTTTGCGTTATCGAGGAAGAACGGCTCCTCGGTGCCGGCGACAAGGTATGCGCGCGGGAGCGGACTCGGCATGACGCCAGGCGGTCTGTAACCGCCGCCAGGCGATGCGCAGAAGACCGCACCGTAGACATGTGGATGGCGAAACCCAAGGGCGAGAGCCAGCTCTCCACCGGCCGAGACGCCGAACACTGCGGTACTCTCAGAGGGCAGCGCCACGCCAAACCGCGACTCCGTCCAGCGGCGAACGTCCTCGACGAAGAACTTCTCGTGGGCCGCGAACCGCTCCGGCTTAAAGCCCGGTGAGTACTCATGGATCCGCAGCGTCTCATCGGTCAGCCCATGTACACCGACGATCATTGTAGACGGTACGTCGGCCTTCTCGAGCAACCGGCCCCACTTCGAGATTCGCTGACCGTCACCGGCGAAAACGATTGCTTCGGGCGGGTCCGGTGGAACGTACACCGTGGCCTGCCGTCCACCGTCGTACTCGAACATCTCGGTGACAAACTCTCCCGAGGCTGCGCCGGTGGGCTTGGCGGGCGCTCCGTCGGACTCACTTAGCTTGCGGTTAACGTGATTGCCTGCTACCTTCTTCATGGCCTTGCCTGCGATTGTGAATCGCCTCTCCGCGATCGACGAGTCGTGAGGCCGCGTTTCCCGGGCATTTTCGCCTGTTCCTGAGCATGGCCGAAGAGTTCCGGCGAAACTTGCGGTCGAGTAAAAGCTAGAGCTACTTTATCTTCTCGTCTTTTTCCACTTTTCCGTCCCGGATGTGGATGACCCGGTGAGCGCGCAAGGCGATATCGAGCTCGTGCGTTACCAGCACGATGGTGTTGCCCTGTTGCCACAGGCGCTCGAACAGGCCCATGATTTCATTACCCGTGACGGTATCGAGCGCGCCGGTAGGCTCGTCGGCCAGCAGGATGGAGGGGTTATTGACCAGCGCCCGCGCCACGGCGACGCGCTGCCGCTGGCCGCCCGAAAGCTCGTTGGGCTTGTGGTGCATGCGCGGCTCCAGATCCACCGCCCGCAGAGCCGCTTTGGCTTTCTCGATCCGCTCTTGAGCTGGAATTCCCGCGTAGATCAAGGGCAGTTCGACGTTATGCAGGGCCGAAGCGCGCGCCAGCAGATTGAAGGTCTGAAAAACGAACCCGATCTCTTTATTACGGATGCGCGCCAGTTCGTCGTCTCCCATGGCGCTGACCAGGTTTCCGTTCAGATAATAGTGGCCTTTGGTGGGCGTATCCAGGCAGCCGATCAAGTTCATCAAGGTGGATTTGCCGCTTCCGGAAGGACCCATGATGGCGACATACTCGCCCCGGTGGATTTGGATGTCCACGCCCGAAACGGCGTGGATTTCCTGATCCCCCATGACATACGTCTTCCACAGATCGTAGGTGCGGATGACGATGCCTTCGCGCTTTAAGCTCTCGCCGCGATCCACGAGTTCCTGAGTCGCTGTAGCCATGCTTTCGAGCTAGCTTCCGGTGTTGAAGACGGGCGGCCGGTTGTCCACTTTCACCTTGGCGGCATTGCGCAAAGTGCGGATCACTTTGTAGCTGCCGGTGACGATCTGATCGTCGTCCTTGAGGCCGCTCAGAACCTCGATGTCAGTGCTGCCGGTAATCCCCGTGACGACCTTTTCAAACTCGGCTTTGCCGTTTCGCACCACGAAGACGCCCTGGATTTCTTCCTTCCGGGCCTTTTCGGCGGCCGCATCCAGTTTGGGGGCGGCTTGAACGCTGTCTTGCTTTTTAGGCGGATCCAGATCGCCGCGCTGCCGCACCGTTAGGGCTTGGATCGGAATGGTGAGAGCACGCTGGCGCGTGGCCGTTACGATATTGCCGGTGCAGGATAATCCCGGACGAATATCGTCGGGAGGATTATCGATGGCGATCACCACTTTGAAGTCCTTGGCCTCCTGATTGGCCGTGGTGCTGGAGGATGCCGCCAGCCCGGTGGATCGCAAGATGGCGGTGTCGCCGATCTGCACCACGTGACCCTTGAAAGTCCTATTGGGCATGGCGTCGATGGTTACTTCGGCCTGCTGATCCAATTTCACGTTGATGATGTCGGTCTCATCCACCTTCACTTCGGCGGTGATCAGGGACATATCCGCGATGGTCATGATGGTGCTTGCAGCTGAATTCTGGACGCCCGGAACCACGGTCTCGCCTACGCGCACCGGAAGATCGGTGACGATACCATCCAGGGGCGAGGTCACATTGTATTTGTCGAGAACGTCGTTGTAGCGGTCCAGATTGGCCTGCACTTGGGCGATGCGCTTCTGCGCGGAAGCGAGTTGTTCGCGCGCCTGCGCCTCTTGAGCCTTGGCTTGTTCCAAATGGGCCTGCGCCTCTCCCATGGCAGCCACCGCGGTATCGTATTCCGACTTCTTCTGATCGTAGTCCTGCTTGGCGATGAGCTTGGCCTGATAAAGCTCGTTGGTGCGGTCCATATTGGCCTTGGTACGAGCCAGCTCGGCGCGGTTCTTTTCCAGCGTGGCTTGCGCGCTGCGAACACCGTCCGCCATGGAATTCAGATTCGCTTCGGAGGCGGACGAATCGGCCAGCGTCGTGGCGATGGTGGCTTTCTGCGCTACCACGTCGGCATTAGCCTGAACGGATTGGAGCTTCGCCACCACTTGCCCTTTGCGGACGTGATCGCCTTCCTTCACCAGAATGTCCGTAATGGGGGCCGGGGCCAGAGTGTTGGCGCCCAGGGTGATATAGTTCTTGGGTTTGATTTCGCCGGAAGCGGTTACGATAGCGGTCAGGTCCTCGCGGGACACCCGGCCGGTCTGCACTTCGACGATGCCGCGTTCATTCAGCTTGATGCTGGCAAAGACTCCGCCCGCAACCAGCAGTATCAGGCCGAGAGCCAGCAGAATCTTCCATTTAGGTTTCACTTGGGACAGTACTCCCCATTCCGTCTAAACGCAGGAATGGAATGGTTAGTTCGAAATTTCATAGTAGCACGTCGTCTTCCGGCCCAGTCCCACTGGTTATACTGGCTTTTGACGTGAGCAAGACCCGTAAGACCCCCGCCTCGAGCAGAAGCAGCGCTCCGCGGCCAAATCCCTCCATCGTTGCAACAGAAGGTCCGGCCCCTTCGAGCGAATTGGCGCGTGAATCGCCCGGTGTGAAGACGCCGTATTCGCGGATCTTTGGGCTCATTGCTGTTGCGCTTTCGGCCGCATTCTTCTTCGTAACGCTCAGCGAGAGCTTGGTGAAAAGCCCGACGTCCGATGAGCCTCCGCACTTGGCGTCCGGACTTTCCTATGTCTCGACCGGCATTTTTCGCGGTAACCTGCAACATCCGCCGTTGCTGAAGGAATTGAGCGGACTTTCGCTCTTACTCGGCGGCATTCGCTGGCCCAGAAATCCGGAAACCGAGTTCCTTTTGCATGGCGACATCCCTAAGGGTACCCAGCCGGAGTGGGAGATCGGCAACAAAATCATCGTCAGCAATGGGCCCGATCATACACTGTTTTGGGCCCGGCTTCCATTTATCTTCATCTCGTCGCTGCTGGGCATTTTGATTTATTTCTGGGGCCGTGAACTGGTGGGAGGGCTGGCGGCATTGTTCGCGACCTTCTTATACGTCACCGACCCCACCATCCTGGGCCAGGCCTTCACCGTGACGATGGATGCCGGGCTGACGGCCTTTTCCGTGCTGTTCTTCTATGCGCTGTGGCGATACCTGCGAAACCCCACCGTGCGGCGGCTCTTGCTGTGCGGATTGGCGCTGGGCCTGGTGCTGTGCGCGAAATTCTCCGCGCTCCTGTGGCTGCCCGTGGCCGGATTGCTGGTGCTCGCGGCAGTGGTTTGGCCGGCTGAACCGGCGTCCGGCAGGACGCGCCAAATCCTGGATCCGTTCTACATCGAACCGGGCGAGACTTCACCGATCTTCGCGTCCTTTCAGGGGGCCGGCCGCAACGACCCTTGCCCGTGCGGCAGCGGCAAGAAGTACAAGGCATGCCACGGCAGCCAAGCGATCGACTCTCCGGCGGCGTGGCTTTCGCGGCGATGGATGCTGTGCGCGGCCGCGATGTTCGCGATGTGCCTGATTGCGGCTGTGGTGATCGAGGCCGTCTATTTCTTCCCGAAAGATCCTTTCCTGTATGTCCACGGCGCGAAGCTGGTGAATGCCGACCATCGCACGGATTATCAGCCGTACATGGCGGGCGAACTTCGAAACCGGTTCCCGGACTACTTCGTGGTTGCATATTTGTTGAAGGAGCCCCTGGCGGGGATCATCCTGGCGGCCGCCGGTTTGATCCTGCTCTTCCGACGCAAGTCCATCACGCCCATCGCGAGACTGTTCCTGCTGGTTCCTCCCGTGCTCTTCTTCATCGGCACGGCGATCTTAGCGGACCAAATCGGAATTCGATACATCATGCCGATTCTCCCGTTCGCGCATCTTCTGGGCGGCCTCGCTCTTGCGGCGCTTTTCACCGCAACCGCCAAGTGGGGCCGCTGGGTTGCGGTCGCGATGTGCGGATGGCTCGCTTTAGCCGCGGGCGGCGTGTATCCGGATCATCTCTCGTATTTCAACGAATCGGCTTGCTTGCTAGGCGATCCGAGTAAGCTGGGCCTAGACGGTGGTAGTAAGTGCGGCATTCTTTGGCTGGATGACAGCAACGTCGATTGGGGAGGAGGCTTGAAGCAGCTGAAGGTTTGGCTGGATAGCCATGAAAAGGACCGAGCCATCCGCTACGCCACTCAGTTTGCTTTCCCTCCGGACACCTACGGCATCGCATATGAAAAGGCCAGCCCGCTCGAGCTCGCGAAAGAGCCGCTAAGCGGTTTATACGTGGTGAGCGCGGGCTTGGTTGCCCGCATGCCCGCGATTCCAGGCGCAAAGGACTGGCTCCGGCGCACTCCCACCGTCGCCGTGGTCGGCCACGCCCTGTATGTCTACGACATCCCGTAGGTTAGACTAAGAACATAATTTTCGCCGCTCAAATAGCACACAAGATAAGTTCTGTATCGAGACTCATCTCCCTCGCCTCCCTTTTGATCGTGAGTTTGCCGGGCCAGGTCAACGTCCTGACGGCCAATTACGACAACGATCGGACGAATTCGAACAACAGCGAAACCATCCTTAGTCCGGCCAGCGTGAATCCCCGGAGTTTCGGCAAGCTGGGGACATTCGCCGTGGACGGGGAGATCTACGCGCAGCCGCTGTATGTAAGCGGTCTGTCGATCCAGGGCCGCCTCCACAACGTGGTCTACGTCGCGACCATGCATGACAGTGTCTACGCATTTGACGCCGACGCGATCGGATCCGGCGCTCTATGGAAAGTGAACCTGGGCGTGTCAGTCCCGCCTTCGATGCTCAACGTTACGGATGTGGATGTCGAGGTGGGGATCTTGAGCACGCCTGTGATCGATCTTGGCCGGCAAGCCATCTATGTGGTTTCGGATACCCTCCAGAATCAGTCTCCAACGTTCACTCTGCATGCCCTGTCGCTGGCCGATGGCCATGAGATCGAAAAGGGCCCGGTGGTCATAACGGGCTCCGTGCCGGGCCGGGCGGATGGCGGCCAAACGGTTGCGTTTCAGCCAACGGAACTGATTCAAAGGCCGGGATTGGCGCTGCTTGACCGAAGGCTCTACGTTGCTTTCGGTTCGCACGCGGACGATTATCCCTGGCACGGCTGGATGTTCGCCTACGATGCATCCAGCCTGCAACACCAGCTGGCGGCGTTCTGCACGACAGCCAACGGATTCGGGGCGTCCTTCTGGCAGTCCGGACGCGCGCCGGCGATCGACGACAACGGCGTAAGCCTTCTGAACGCCGCGCGCAGCGACGAACGTCATCCGATCATCCAAACCGACGCCAGCCTGTACGTGGCCACTGGAAACGGGGACTACGACGGCAAGGCGGATTTTGGCGAATCGATACTGCGGTTGTCGGCAACCAATCTCGCTGTTATGGATTGGTTCACGCCGGATAATTGGTCCGACTTGAACGAGAACGATTTTGATCTGGGATCGTCAGGGGTGATTCTGGTGCCCGGCACGAATCTGCTGGTGACGGCCGGAAAAAGCGGAAACCTGTACCTGTCGCCTCGGACGGCGATGGGCCATCTCGCGCCGGCCAACTCTTCGATCGTGCAGAGCTTCAACAACAGCGGCCCGATTTTCGATTCCGCGCTGTGGAACAGCCAAAACGGTCCAATCGTGTACATGGTGCAATCGTTTGGCGGCCCCTTGAGCGCCTTTCGCATTGAGAACGACGCGATCAACACGCTGGTTCTGTGGCAGACTCAGGCGCTCTCCACCGGCTTCGCGGGGATTGCTATTTCATCCGACGGCGGAAAGGAAGGCAGCGGCATCGTATGGCTTGCCACCAGCAGCACTCCGATTCCTGGTTCCTCGCCGGGTATCCTGAACGCCTTCGACGCAGGGGATTTGACGCACCTGCTCTGGACCAGCACGACTGATGCTGAACGTGATGAGCTGGGCGGCTTCGCGAAGTTTGCCACGCCCACAGTGGCCAACGGCAAGGTGTTCGTTCCGACCTTCTCTAATCAATTAGCGGTCTATGGATTACTCGGCGCGCCGCAAAGCGCGTCGAAAAGTTTGCCGTTCACTCCCGCACGCCGATCCAGATTGACTCCAGCCACTGCAAACCGACCTGACGCCTGGTGAGTTTCAAGCCCGGGGTCATCTCCCGAATCCAATCCTCGATTCCCGAATCGCTGGTTCGCCGCCATCCATGCCTTCGGGCTAAATCCGCCATTTCCTCCGGCGAGTAAGCCGAGCGCACCGGTTCGCCCAGCAAAGCGAGAAACACGCTGCGCGGAACGCGCGCTCCGTCCTTTCTTAGATACGTCAGCGCGAGACGGCTTCCCGGCGCCGATAGAGACGCGAATGTGGCCAGATTGGCCGATACGGCGTCTCCGGAGAGGTACATGGTCACGCCCTCCCAAAGCCAGAACGCCGGCTTGGCTGGATCATAGCCCGCGCTTTGAAGAAGCGGCGCCAGCGTGTTTTGTTGAAAATCCGTGGCCACGAAGCGCACGTCTTTGGCTCTGTGCGGGAAAGCGGCGGCGCGTTCCCGCTTCCAAGCCTGCGTGCTGGGATGGTCGACTTCGAACACTATCGTCTGTTCCAGCCCATTCAAGCGCCAGGCTCGGCTATCGAGGCCGGCTCCGAGAATCACGAGTTGCGCCAAGGGCAGCGACGAGGTGATCGCCCGATCGAAGATCACGGTCCGAAACTGGTTAAACACCCCCATTCCACGAAGCCAGATGGGAAAGGGCGATCGGCCGGGATTTCTTGCGAGCGAGACCCGGGCGGCGGCCACTCTCTTCCCCCATTTCGGCGGAAGAAAGACCTCTGCGAGAGCGTCGGAAAATCCGGGCACTTGTGGCCAGAGCGTGCCTACGGCGCGGCTGAAAGCCGTGGCCTGCGCGGTGCGGCTTGGCGTTCCGGAACGCAAATGAAGATTACGGGGATGCTCGCAATCTTGTTCCCTACCGGCAAGACAAATCGCGTAGCATCATAATAATAGGGAGTAAATCCGGTGAGGGGGACTCAAACTATCAGCCCGGTCGCCAGCAGCGCGTCACCTGCAAGTACCTCCGAAGCGATGAAAGGATCGCGGGGCGTCGCGAGGCTCTTCGGCGATCTGAAGGTGCGGCCTAAGCTGATGGTGCTGCACAACCTGTTTTTCGGGATTCTGGTGGTGGGTGTGTACTTCGCCCTGAACGCTTACCTGCCTGACCACGCTAAAGCCAACCTGTTTATCGTCCTTGGGTCGATCTACGTGCTGGCGGTTCTGGCGCTCGAAACCGCGATCATGCCCCTGTATGTCTACCGGCCGCTACGGCTCATGCTGACCGCCGATCAGGCCACCCAGCATGGCGACCGCGATCATGAGCTAGTGGACGAGAGCCTGATTCCGGGCGATGAGATCGGCCAGATCATGAAGTCGCGCAACGCTTCCATCATCGATCTCCGCAAACGTGAAGACGAGCTCGAAGCGGCGCTGCGGAAACTGGAAGCGCAAGACCGTCTGGTGAGCCTGGGGCTGCTGAGCGCCAGCGTCGCGCATGAATTGAACACTCCGTTGACGGTGCTGCAAGGCTCCATCGAAAAGCTTACCGAGACCACTTCCGATGCGGCCACTCTGGAACGCCTGGCGCGCATGCTGCGCGTGACGCAGCGGATCAAGAAGATCAGCGAAGGGCTGGTGGATTTCTCGCGCGTGCGCAAGCAGCACATGGAGCCGGTGCCGCTGCGGCACTTGATCGATGACGCGTGGAATCTGGTGGCGCTAGACGAAAAAGCGGCCCGGGCGCGGTTTTCAAACGACGTGACGGCGGATCATGTGGTGATCGGCAATTCCGACCGGCTGGTGCAAGTGTTCGTGAACCTGCTGCGCAACGCGCTGTACGCCATCCCGCCATCCGGCGTCATCGCGGTGCATTCCCGGCGATTGAATCGCAACGCGCAGTCCTGGATATCGGTGAGCGTGGAAGACAACGGATCCGGCATACCCTCCGACGTTCTGCCGGAAATTTTCGAAGCGTTCGTTTCCACTCGCCTGGACGCGAATGGAACCGGCCTGGGATTAACCGTGGCCGAGGGCATCGTCAATCAGCATGGCGGGACCATTGCGGCCTCCAATCGGGCGGAGGGCGGCGCGTGTCTCGAAGTTACCTTGCCGGCGTCCGAGCGCCGAACAGGAGGTGCGGCTTGGCAGTAAAAGCGACGCCGGAACAAATTCAAGAGCCAGGCAGCCCCAGCGACCTGGTGGATCTGGCGATTCTCGACGACGATCCGGATTTTCGCAATTATCTCGAGGACGCGCTGAAGGACGACGGGTTGTATTCCATTCGAACCTTCGCGCATCCGGACGATCTTTTCGCGGCCTGCGAGCAGCGTCTGCCCGATATCGTTCTGCTCGATATGAAGATGGGCGAAGCCAAGGGCGACAAGGTGCTGGAGCAGCTCCAGGCGGCGTATCCAGGCATGTGCGTGATCATCGTCACCGGTTATCCGTCGCTCGAGGATATGCGCGCCACCTTCAAGATGAAGGTGTTCGACTACATCTCCAAACCCTTCTCGCTGGCGCAATTGCGGCAGACCTTGCAGAACGCGATCGAGAAATTCGCGCTGGGCCGTGCGGCGCAGGACCGGCTGCGCGAGCGGCTGGGGCATCACATCAAGATGCTGCGGGTGGAACGCGACTGGTCGTTGAAGGACCTGGCCGCGGTCACCAAGCTAAGCATTTCGCAGATCAGCTCCATTGAGCGGGGCGCTAATCTGCCCAGCGTCGAGAGTTTGCTGGCCATCTGTCACGCCTTCGATAAACGGCCATCCGAAGTACTGGCGGCGATCGAATTTTGAGCGTGAACTCGAAGAAGATGCGGTCCATCCGCGAAGGCATGGCTCTGGTAGAGAGCTTTGTTCCAGCGCCCGAGGATGAGAAGAGCCGTGAGTTGATTCTGGCGATGCTGGAGCATACTCCCGCGCCCTATTCGCGCAGCCAATATTATCCCGGGCACATTACTTGCGGCGCGCTGGTGCTCAGCAAGGATCTGAAGCGCGTGCTGCTGATGTACCATCATCGGCATCAACGCTGGCTCGTGCCGGGCGGGCATGTCGAAGAGAGCGACCTATCTCTCGAAGATACCGCGCGCCGGGAGACGCTGGAAGAAACTGCCGTGCCGACTTTGTCCGCGGGCGCGCCCAGGCTGGCCGGCCTGGATGTGCACGGGATTCCGGCGCGCCCGCGCAAGCGCGAGCCGTTCCACCTGCATCATGATTTGATCTTCGCCGTGCGGGCCGATTCCGATGCGTTCCTGACCACCGAAGAAGCTCCGCGCGTGGCCTGGTGCGGAATCAAGGAATTGGCCCAATATGGCGTGCCGCCGAACATCCTTCGCGCGGCTTCCCGGGCCGAGGTACGATAGACCGAAGGAGAACCGCATGAGAACTCTCGCCGCCATCCTGCTCGCCGCTGCCTCCGTATTCGCTCAGTCCAAACCCGCTCAGCCCAAACCAGCCGACCTTTGCGCTCCGCCCCCCAGCGGCTCGGCGCCGATGCTTCCGGCGAAGCTCATGCAGGGTCAAGGCGATGTGCATTTCAAGATCACGACATCGAACCCCAAGGCGCAGCAATTCTTCGATCAGGGCGTGTCGCAGATGCATTCGTTCTGGGCTTTTGAAGCCGAGCGCTCCTTCCGGCAAGCGGCCGAACTGGATCCCGAGGCGCCCATGCCGCAGTGGGGCATCGCGATGGTGGCGGCCGGCGACTATCGCCCGCGCTTTCAGCTGGAAGGCAACGAGAAGAATTTCGGAAAGGCGAACCCGTTGAGGGCTACGTCGCGGGCAGCCGAAGCAGCGGTCCGGGCCGACGAACTCGCGAAAGTGCCTGGAAAGGCGACGCCCGTCGAAAAGCTCTACATCGCATCCATCGTGGCGCGGCGCGATCCGAACGCCAAGAATCAGGACGAAGCCTACATTCAGGGGCTGCGGGCGATTGTCGCTCAGTATCCAAAAGAAATCGAAGCCAGGACGTATCTAGCGCTGCATCTGATGCAAGGCTACGAGCTTCCCGACAAGAAGCCAAAGGGCACCACCATGGAAGCGGTGGCGATTCTGCGCCAGCTGCTGATCGACGCCCCCAACCATCCGGGCGTGCACCATTACGTGATTCACGCCTGGGAAGGGTCCACATTCGCAAAGGAAGCCTGGCCGAGCTGCCAGCGCTACGCCGAACTGGTTCCTAACATTCCGCACGCCTTGCATATGCCCGGGCATATCTATTCGCAAACCGGTCGGTGGGAAGATGCCGTGAAATCGTTCTCCGCCGCGGCCGAGAACGAACGCGGCTACATCCAAGCCGACAAGCTTTATGGCACCGGCCATCACGGCCACAACGTGCATTACCTGGCCACCGCTTACTCGTTCCAAGGCCAGTACGACAAAGCCAAGGATGCGGCGCGCGAATTGCTGGGGTTCAAGGAGAACCCGCGCGAGCAGGCCTCCACCGATAATTTCGCTACGGCCTATCGACAGGGCTGGTTCGCGATGATGCGGACCTTGGTGCAATCTGAAAGCTGGGATGAAATCCTGGATGGCAAGGCGCTGCCGGTTTACGAAAAGCCGCGGGAGCAGGCTTGGCGGCATTGGGCTATGGCGCTGGCCTACGCCGGCAAGGGTGACAACGTGCATGCCAATGCGGAAGCGAAGCTGATGGACGCGTCGCTGGCGGAATACAAAGAAAAGGTCAAGATGCCGATTCCGCAACCGCTCGAAGTGGCTCACGCCGAATTGGAAGGGCAGTTGAAGCTGGTCGAAGGCAAGCTCGAACCCGCGCTCAAGAAGCTGGAGCAGGCCGCCAACCTGGAACTGCACATGGATTACTCCGAGCCGCCCTACTATCCGCGGCCGGTGCTGGAAGTGCTGGGCCAGGCGCAATTGAAGAATGGCAAATTGCCACAGGCCGAATCGACCTTCCGCCGCGCGCTCGAGCAATACCCGGGCAGCTATCGCGCGCAGACCGGCCTGCGGGCCGCCATGGAACGCCAGCACAAATCGGTGGAAGCGGCCGCGGGCTTCTGATCAGGATGTTCTGATCAAGGGATCGCGGCCGCGCACATTCTGCGATAGAATGGCCGAACCAATCGGCCATGTCGAAGACTCGCGCAGCGGAAGCTAGCGCCGCTTCTCGCGCTGGATACTTGCCCACGCTGGACGGCTGGAGAGCCGTCGCCATTCTCGCGGTGCTGTGCAGCCACATACGCTGGCCTTTTCCATCAGCCGTCCGAATAAGCCAATACGGGGCGATGGGCGTCCATCTTTTCTTCGCGCTGAGCGGATTTCTGATCACCTGGTGGATCATCCAGGAGCATCAACGCTTCGGCCGCAATGATTGGGCGGATTTTTACATCCGTCGCGCGTTCCGCATTTTGCCGGCGGCGTTCGTGTACTTATTCGCAATCGCCGCTGCGGGCTTCGGCTTCCACCGGATCCCTCTCGGGGGATTGCAACTTTGGGGAAGCGTGTTCTTCTTTCGCAATTATCTCGCGGCGCCCACGCCGGAGCCGTGGTACACGTTGCATTTTTGGTCGCTCTCGGTGGAGGAACACTTCTACTTGTTGTGGCCGCTGCTGCTCATCGTGTCAGGCTTTCGCAGGGCGTGTTATTTGGCTCCCGGGCTGGTGATCGCTGTGGGAGCGTGGCGCGCCCTGGACGGACGCTACGAATGGGTGGCGAAGCTGGACCCGCTGCTCAAAGACAACGTGCGGCGCACTGACTATCGGCTGGACATCCTGCTGTGCGGCTGCGCGGTCGCGCTGCTCTGGACCCAGCCCCAGTTCCAGCGCGCCCTTCGCCGGATTTCGGGCACTCCCTTCGTGGCCGCGCTCATAGCCGCTACCGCGGCGTGCCTGTACTATCAACCGCCCGCGTACCTGACCATCCTGGCGATTTTGATGGCGCTTTTGCCGGCGGCCACGGTTGCGCGCCCGGACGCATTCGTCGGCCGTGTGCTGGAATCGCGCGTGTTGCGCTGGGTCGGCAAGGTTTCCTACAGTCTTTATCTTTGGCAAGAACTCTTCCTGCCTGTGTTCGGAGTAAAACCGACCTTAGGTTGGATTCAAACCTTCCCTTGGAATCTGCTCGCTGCCTTCCTGGTAGCCGCTTTGAGCTACTACCTGGTGGAGCGGCCGAGCATTGCGTATGGAAAAAGGATTCGAATGGCCCGGTCCAGCGGAAAACTGCTGAGCTCCTGGTTCCGGAGCGACTTGGTTCCAAGACCGGCGGTCGAGATGACCGGTAAAGCCGGATAATAACCGGTGAGTACTCGGAGGAAGATACTCACCGGCCGGCAATTGAGCTACTCGCGCAGACCAACTGCCTAACTCAAAAAGGCGCTGTTTGGCTGACGGACTAGGCTCTGGTTAAATCGACGTTCGGGCGCGGCGAGAGGTTCCATTCGCGCGCGGACGGAGGGATCAATTTTACTTAGAGTAATTCCGCGACGCTGAAGAAGAAGGGGATCTCCACCGCCGCGGTCTCCGGCGCATCCGAGCCATGCACCGCGTTGCGCTCAATATTCTTAGCGAATTTTTTGCGAATGGTCCCCTCGGCGGCCTTCTCGGGATTGGTGGCGCCCATCACCTCGCGCCAGTGTTTGATGGCGTCTTCGCGTTCCAGAACCAGCAGCACCACCGGACCTTCAGTCATGAAAGCGACCAGGCCGGTAAAAAAAGGCCTCTCGCGGTGAATATCGTAAAAGCCCTGAGCCTGTTGCAGTGAAAGGCGGGCCATTCGCATGCCGCGCAGCCGGAAGCCGGCTTTTTCGATCATGCTTAGAATCTGGCCGGTGTGTCCGGCCGCAACGGCGTCGGGCTTGATGATGGCAAAAGTTTGCTGAATTGGCATTGCTTCGAACGTCTCGCCGCCTATAGACGGCTTTTGACCTTTTCTCCTATTTCGGCGGGGCTGGCGCAGACCGTGATCCCGGCCGTCACCATCGCCTTCATTTTGTCTTCTGCTTTGCCGGAACCGCCCGAGATGATCGCGCCCGCGTGTCCCATGCGACGCCCGGGAGGCGCGGTTTGTCCGGCGATGAATCCGACCACCGGTTTCTTGACGTGCCGGCGGATATAATCCGCCGCGGTCTCTTCCGCGTTTCCGCCGATCTCTCCGATCATCACGATGGCGTGCGTGTCGGGGTCGGCATTGAAAAGCTGGATAGCGTCCACGAAGCTGGTCCCGATGATCGGATCGCCGCCGATTCCTATGCAAGTGGATTGCCCGATCCCGAGTTTGGTCAATTGGCCCACCGCTTCATAAGTCAGCGTGCCCGAGCGCGAGACCACGCCCACGTGTCCCTGCTTGTGAATCTGGGCGGGCATAATTCCGATTTTGCACTTGCCCGGCGAAATCACGCCCGGGCAATTGGGGCCAATGAGGCGCGTGGCGCGGCCGGTTAGAAAGGCGTGCGCCCGTATCATGTCGGCTCCGGGAATCCCTTCGGTGATGCAAATCACCAGCGGCAGTCCGGCTTCTGCAGCTTCCATGATTGCGTCGGCGGCGAACGGCGGCGGAACGAAGATCACGGATGCGTTCGCGCCGGTCGCCTTCACCGCTTCGCCGACGGTGTTGAACACCGGCAGGCCCAGATGCGTCTGGCCGCCTTTGCCCGGCGTAACTCCGCCGACCACTTTGGTGCCGTAATCGATGGACGCCTGCGCGTGGAAGCTGGCTTCGCGTCCGGTGAATCCCTGAAAGATGACACGCGTGTTTTGGTCGATCAGGACGCTCATGCGGCCACCTCCTTGGCGGCGCGCACAACTTTTTCGGCGGCGTCTTTCATTCCGTCCGCCACTGTGAAGTTGAAGCCCGACTCTTTCAGGATCTGCTGCCCTTTCTCGACATTGGTGCCTTCCATCCTTACGACAATCGGCGCTTGGATATTCAACTCGCGCGCAGCGTTCACCACGCCCGTGGCCAACACGTCGCAGCGCAGGATTCCGCCGAAAATATTGATCAGCACCGCCTTCACGCTCGGATCCGAGAGCAGGATGCGGAAAGCGTTCTTGATCTGCTCGGCATTCGCGCCGCCTCCGACATCCAGGAAATTCGCCGGACTGCCGCCCGCATATTTCACGATGTCCATGGTGGCCATCGCCAGCCCCGCGCCATTCACCATGCAGGCGATGTCGCCGTCCAGCTTGATGTAGTTGAGGCTGAAGCGGGACGCCTCCACTTCGAGCGGATCTTCTTCGTTCAGGTCCCGAAGATCGAGCAAATCCTTGTGCCGATAGAGCGCGTTGTCGTCCAGCGTGATCTTGGCGTCCAGCGCGAATACCTTTCCATCCTTGGTCAGGATGAATGGATTGATTTCGGCCAGCGATGCGTCGCAGGCGTTGTAGGCGCTGGCAAGCGCGGTCATGGCTGCCACCGCCGCGTTGACGCTTTCGGCGGGAACCCCCATTCCGAAGGCCAGATTGCGGCCCTGGAACGCGCCCAACCCGTAGCCCGGGACCAGCGCCTCCTTCAGAATCAATTCCGGAGTCTTCGCGGCGACTTCTTCGATCTCCATCCCACCGGCCGCCGACGCCATGAAGACCGGAGCGCCCAGCCCGCGATCCAGCACAATTCCGAGATACAATTCGCGCTCGATCGGCAGCGTTTCTTCCACCAGCAGCCGCTGGACGATGCGCCCCTCCGGTCCAGTCTGGTGGGTTACCAGCTTCATGCCGAGCATCTTTTTCGCGATCTCGGCCGCCTCATTGGCGTCTTTGGCGACCTTGACGCCGCCGCCCTTGCCGCGCCCGCCCGCGTGAATCTGCGCCTTGACGACGACGCTTCCGCCGATCCGTTTGGCCGCGGCTTCGACTTCGTCGACCGTGAAAGCAACCTCTCCCCGAGGCACTGGAACGTTATATTTGGCCAGAATCGCTTTGGCCTGATACTCATGGATTTTCATGGGGTCAAAGGTCTTAGTGTAGCAAGCGCGGGAATCCGGGAGAACGGAAACGTGATTCGCGCGCGAGCGTACATCGCGCGCGTTTGCGATATGCTATTGGGCGAGGAGTACTTATGCGCACACTGTCCATTTTGATTTTGGCAGTTGGAATGGCCGCTACCTGTTCTGCGCAACGTGGGGGCGGTGGTTCCCACGGAGGAGGCTTCGGAGGACGGAGCATCAGTGGTGGCGGCGGTGGTGGGTTTCGCGGCGGCGGCTACGGTGGTGGTTATGGCGGCTATGGTCGAGGATATGGCGGCTACGGCGGCTATGGGGGCTATGGCCGCGGATACGGCGGATTTTACGGCGGCTACGGGTTCGGATTCGGACTAGGCTTCGGCTATGGCGGATTCTGGCCCGGTTACTATGACGGCTACTACGGCGGGTATCCATATCCGTATCCCTACGCGTACGGCGGATATCCATATCCATACGCTGGAGGCTATGGGTACGGGGGCTATGGTGCGTACGGAGGCTATGGCGTGTACGGCGGCTATGGCGGCGTAGTGGTCGCCGATGGCCGTTGGCGGCATTTCGGCGGCGGGGGAAGAGTCGCCGCCAGACGCTGAAGACCGCGTCCATCCTTGCATGCCGACCATTTAAATGCTGATTCTGGCGGCGATCCTCGCGATCTTCGTGTACGGAATGATCGCCGCCATGCTCGGCACCATCCTGCCCGATTTTTCCGCCCGTTTCAAACTCACTCCCCAGCAAAACGGCACAATCGCGTTTTGTCAGGCCATCGGCTTGATCATCGCTTCCGTGTCGGTGGGTCCTCTGATCGACCACGAAGGCAAGAAAGCCGGGCTGGTGCTGGGGCTCGCTGTGATAACCCTGGCTCTGCTCCTACTTCCGCGATCGGGCGGCTTCCGGAGCATCGCGTCGCACTTGACGTTGCTCGGCCTGGGTGGCGGGATCATCGTGACCGCCGCGAATGCACTGGGAAGCGATGTCACGCCGGATAGGCGTGGCACGACGCTGAATCTCCTCAACCTGTTTTTTGGACTGGGTGGCCTGGCCACACCCTTCATCTCCGCGAATCTGCTGGCCAGAAATTCGACGCGATTGTGTTACCTGGTGGCAGGGCTGGCGGCGGCCACGCTGCTGCTGAACATCGCCACTCCCATGCCCCAGCCAAGCGGCCCGCAGAGTTTCGTGTTCTCTGAAATCGGCGACTTGGTAAGCCATCCGGCGCTCTGGCTGATTGCCTTGTTCATTTTCCTGTATGTCGCTTCCGAGGTCGGCGTATGGAACTGGCTGGTGCAGCATCTCATTGCGCAGGGCGTGAACCCCTCCCGTGCCCTGAATATTCTGTCGCTCGGGTTCGCGCTGGGATTGATGCTTGGACGCGTGGGCGTCTCGCAAATTTTGATTTCGGTGTCGGGGCTCACGGTTACGCTGGCTGCTTCCGTCCTGATGCTGATCACCACCTGGCTGATGGTTCGGACGCGGAATCCGACGGTGGCAGGCGTTCTCGTATTTCTCGCCGGAGTCTCCATGGCGCCGGTGTTTCCCACCGCGCTCGCGATCGTGGGCGATACCTTTCCCCGCATGACCGGCACGGCCATGGGCATCGTCATCACATTTGGATGGATCGGGCTGGCGGTGAGCTCGCGCATTATCGGCGGGATTGCCGGCGGCGATAACAAGCGGCTGCGCACGGCGCTGCTGGTATTGCCCGCGATGGCCGCGCTGATGATTGCGGTGAACTTGGCGCTGCACGCGTTCCTGCGCTAGCCGCCTCAGACTAGTTGACCGGATTAATTGACGAGAACCTCGCCCGTGTGGCTGGTATCATAGCCCGCCAGGATTTCGAGCTTTCGCCGGATGGCCGCGCGGTTTAAGACTTCAAGCAGGGCTTGCACGGCCGCATGCTGGAAGTGCTGGCGCCGAACCACCAGGTCGTACCGTTCGGTGGCCAGAGGCACAAAGCTGAGGCCAAAGGCTCGGGCGGCGGATCGTGTCGCGATGCAGCAATCCGCTTCCCGCATACTCACCGCCAAGGCGGCAGGCAGATGGCCCTGCGCGATTCGGCTGTAGCCTTTCACCCGCTTGGCATGAATGCCGGACTCGCGAAGCTTCTGATCTAGAAGCTCGCGGCTACCCGCTCCCTTCTCGCGATTGACGATGGAAACGTCGCTGCGCGCTAGATCGCTCGCGTCGCGAATGTTTTTCGGATTTCCCGGCTGCATGACCAGGCCTTGTTCCCAAATTGCGAATGTGACCACCTTCACGTCGCCCTTCGGAAATAACCGGCGGATCATGGGCAGGTTGTATTCTCCACTCGGCAGGTCCCGCAAATGCGACCCCGCCACGTGCACCTTGCCTTGCTGCAACCACTCCAGCGCCTGGAGGCTGGAAGACTGAGCGACTACGGAATCGATTTCATCGAATCGCGCCAGATGCTGCACTAAAAGCGAAATACCCGGATCGCAGCCCGCGATCAGCAACCGCTTGCGTTCGCCGGCGTCGTTTTGGAAGACCTGCACATCCGCCTGATGCCCGCGCTTCGAGTTATCCACCACCACGCCATCGGCCAGCGGCAGCATGACAGGCTGGGGAACCGCTGCCACTCCAATCATGCGCTTCCCGACGCGGCAGAGCTGGACGGCCTGGCCCTTGCGCACCGGGCCGGCAGCGATGAGATCGACGCTTACCGGGGGCCCCGGTTCCACCGGCTCGGCTTCGAGCTGAAACAAGTCTTCCACCCGAACCTCGAGGATGTGCGCCAACTGCAGCGCCAGCGCGGTGTTG
Organism: Terriglobia bacterium; assembly: GCA_963786745.1. Lineage (GTDB taxonomy): Bacteria > Acidobacteriota > Terriglobia > Bryobacterales > Bryobacteraceae > Palsa-89. The sequence goes on from CAWBAE010000005.1 coordinate 28,582, forward strand.
GGGACGTAGTCGCCGGCCTCGATCGCGTAGATGGTCTGGCGGCTCACTCGCGCGAGCTTGGCAAGCTGAGCGGCGGAAATTCCGCGATGCTCGCGAATCTGATTGAGCTGAGTGCGTGTCTCCATGAGGTTCGCTTTTATCTTCGCAGCTTGAAGGCGGCGCACGCTGAGGCGGCGGCGTTGTACTTCATTTACACTACATTGTCTTTCTAAGGCAACATCGCGCGCAATCTTTGGAGTACGATGGTCCCATGCGATACCGCCTCGGCGTCCTAATCGGTGTGTTGCTTAGCTCTGCGGCCGGCCACGCCCAGCCGCCCGCTCGTGCGACCGGCGGTAACGATCTAGTGGTTGCCGCCGCGGCTAACCTAACCGACGCATTCCAGCGCGTCGGGCAGGATTTTGAAGCGCAAACCGGAATTCATCCCGTCTTCAGTTTCGCCTCCACCGCGCAATTGACGCAGCAAATCGAGAATGGAGCGCCTTTTGACGTTTTCGCGGCCGCGGATGCGACCCACGTAGGCGAACTGGAACGCAAGGGTCTTTTGCTCCCCGGGAGCCGCGCCGTTTACGCCCGGGGCGCCCTCGCTCTATGGATTCCCCCGAACAGCCAAGCGCGGATCGATCGCATCGAGGACCTGACCAGCCCCACCGTACGCTTCGTGGCGATCGCCAAGCCGGAGCTGGCGCCCTACGGGCAGGCCTCAGTTGAGACGCTCACGAAGCTGGGAATTTGGGACCGCGTGCGCCCTAAGGTCGTGTACGCCGAAAACATCAACGGCGCCAAGCAGTACGGGACGTCCAACAACGCGGACGCAGTTTTCACCGCCTACTCGCTGGTGCTGAAGGAAGGCGGGAAAGTGATCCGCGTCGACGAGTCCCTCCATAAGCCCATCGATCAGGAGCTGGGGATAATGGCTGGCGCTAAACATCTCGATGCAGCCCGGAAATTCGCGGCGTTTCTGCTCGCCGGCAAAGGACGGGAAATCCTGGCCGGTTTCGGATACACAATGCCCTGACCGGCTTTGGGCCTGTCCAGGCGCTTCTCCCCGCCCACCCGCTTCCAGGCGCTGTTCACTGCCGTTCTATCCCCGTTCAGCTGGACATGCTTTGGAGGTGACCTGATTAGAATACAATGTCGTGTATACTAGTCAGTCATCGCTTAAAGAAGGACAACGTCCCATGATCTCCCGCAAGCTACGTCCGGGCCTGTGCGTCAGCCTCGTCGAGACGAATATTCAGGAAAGGTGGTCCATCATGAAACGCTCTGACCGCTCGCAGATCCTCCGCCACGGGAGGCAATGGAAAACTTGGACGCGCTGGCTGCTTTTGTCGCTCGCGACGCTGACCTTCCCGGCTTGGGCCCAAACGGGAGCGACCGTTTCCGGCGTGGTGACGGACCAAAGCGGCGCACCCCTTCCCGGCGTCGCGGTGAGAATCAAGAGCGCAAGTGAAACACGCACGATCACAACCGACGGCGCGGGGCACTATCAGGCGTCCGGCCTGCCTCCGGGACTCTTGGATATCAGGGCGGCAAAACCAGGGTTCGCCGATGAAACGCGCACGGGAATCACCTTGGCGGTTGGCCAGGATGCCACCGCGGACATTAGGATGCATGCGAGCGAATCCGACGCCTGCGCGAGCGGCCACGAGTTCCTCACCACCGACTGCTCGCTTAGCTGGCACGGCATCACGCTGTACGGTGCGTATGATATCGGCGTCGGCTGGGTCAGCCACGGCTTACCGGAAAACGCCGCCAACTATGAAGGCGCTTCTCTGGTGAACCGAAACGGCTATCAACATCGATTCCTCATCGCACCGAACAATCTGCAGCAGACGGGTTTCGGCGTCCGGGGCAGGGAAGAGTTTGCGCCTGGCTGGTACGTTGTGTTCAACGCTTCCACCGGCATCAATCCGCAATCCGGCCAGCTTGCCAACGCGTCGGCCACCCAGACCATCAACAACGGCCTTCCCAGGAGCAGCTATTCGTACGCCATCGACGGCGCGCGCGCCGGCCAGCCCTTTAATGACGAATACTATGGCGGTATATCGTCCACATCTTTCGGCACAATCACTTTCGGCCGTCATCGCTCTCTCGGTACCGATGCGATGCTCCAATACGATCCGGCAAGCGGCTCCTATGCCTTTTCGTACATCGGGTATAACGGCACGATGGCCGGCGGCGGCGACACCGAGGACAGCCGTTGGGACGACGCCGTGAAGTATCGCCTCACCCTTGGCCCGGCCCATTTCGGCGCGATGTACAAATTCGCCGACGGCAATGGCGGCTGCTACTCGGCCTCCTCAACCTGGACCGCCGCCAACTGTACGCCGGAATCGGCGCACAACAACGCCTATGGATTTGACGTTGGCGGAGTCGTCGGCAAGAAGTTCTCCATCGACGCCGTCTTCCAACATTACAACCAGGCGATCAGCGTGTTGAACCCCTTGCTGGGGCCTCAGAGTCCGACGGCGTCCTATCAGTCGACCACCGACAGCATCAATACCAACCCCATCACCGGGCCCAATCTGCTTCCAACGACGGATACCGTATATGGCATCGTGACCGACAACAACGGCATTATGGTTGCTGCCAAGTATACGTTGGACCCGGTCAGGTTCTTTGGCGGCTACGAATGGATCCGGCAGACCAACCCGTCGAACCCGTTGGGCGTTGGCGCCTTGGACCAGGGCAGCGTTTACCTGAGCGGCGTCGAAGATAATAATCTTGATTCGCCCAAGATCGTACAGATCTGGTGGACGGGCGTGAAATACGCTGTCGACCGCAAAACCGACGTTACTTTCGCCTGGTACGAGCAACTGCAGAACACCTTCCGTATTCCGTCGACCTGCTCAACCGAAGCTGGTTTCCGCAGTTCCTGCTCAGGTAGCCTCAGCTTTGGGTCGCTCTATATGGATCATCACTTCACGCCGCGTTTCGACGGTTTTGCCGGACTTGCGTATTCCTTCGTGACCGGTGGACTGGCCATCGCTATTCCGCATGGCCCCGGCGTCCCTTATCTCCACAACAGCAACTATGCTCCGACGATCGGTGGTCGTTTCGTCTTCTGATCGCTTCGGCGGCGAGCTCAGTCGATAGAGCGAGCGCGTAGCCTGAACTGAGCGATGTCATCGAATCAACGCGACTCTTTCGGCCCCGGAGGAACGGCGGTATGGTCCCCGAGTGCCATTCGGAAGGATGGTGGCGTCATCGGTGCGGGCTTGGGAAAGCTGTGCCATGGTCAGTTCGCGCGCGCCCGTCAGATCGGCCCCGCGCAGATCGGCGGCGAACAAATCCGCGCCGCGAAAACGCGCATAGCTCAAATTCGCGCGGCAGAGGTCCACGCCATTCAGCTGCGCTTCGCGGAGATCAGCCTCGTTCAGAATCGCCCGATGCAGCTGAGAACCGCCGAAATCGGCTTGAAAGAAATTCGAGCCGCTGAAGTCCGCTTTTCCCAGGTCGCACACTTTGAAGTGGCTATTGCTGAAATTGGCGCCGGCGCCCTTGGCCGAATAGAAGCGGCAGGTGTGCATCTGGGCGCGATGGAACTGAGCCTTGCTGAGATCGCTTTCCGAGAAATCGGATGTGGTCAGGCGGGCGCCATGGAACGAGGTGGAGCTGAGCACGGCGCTCACGAAATTGCAGCTCTCGATCACCACGCCCTGCAGCCGCGCATCCCTGAGGTTGGCTTTCTTAAAGCTGGTGTTGCGGAACGTGGCCTCGCTTAGGAGCGCGGCCGGCAGCCAACCGAAGGAGAAGGTTGTCTCCGATACTTGCGCGCTGCTGAGGGTGCAGGCCGATAAAATGGTGCGCTCGAAATCCGCTCCGTCGATGCTTGCGCCGGAGAGATCGGCGCCCGAAAGGTCGGCGTCCAGCAAGGTTGTGCCGCGCAGAATCGCGCGCTGCAAATTGACGTTCTGCAGTTGCACTTCGTTCAAGGTCTCGCCGTCCAGCACGCAGCGGACGCCCGAAGCGAGATCCTGGATCCATTCGGCATGCGATTGCAGTATTTCTCCCAGGCTGCGGCCGTCGTGTGTCTTCACGGTTTCCATGGCGTCAAATAACCTTATCGGCGCGCAGAAATGGACCTTTGAACCATACCTGTTTGGCCGTGCCCTGGTTCGTGACCGCCGGAAGGGTGGTTTAATTATAGATATAGGGTGGAGCGGTGCTGCAGGGCTCAACCTAAGCCTATGAGAATACTGATCGTTGAGGACGAAAAGCGAATCCAGGATTTTCTGTCGCGCGGCCTGGAAGGCGCCGGCTACGCGGTGGATGTCGCCGGCAACGGCAACACCGCCATTGAGCTCGTGCATGCCACCGACTACGACCTGGTCATTCTCGATCTGATGCTGCCCGATATGGACGGCCTCACGGTCCTCGAGAAGATCCGCAATCGCAAAGTCGGCCCGCCGGTGCTGATCCTGAGCGCGCGCGGCGCGCGTGGACGATCGCGTGAAGGGCCTGGAACAGGGCGCCGACGATTATCTGGTGAAGCCCTTCGCTTTCGTCGAACTGCTGGCCCGCGTGCGCGCTCTGCTGCGCCGCGGCCAGCCCACGCCCGAGCGACTGCAGGTGGGCGACCTGGCGCTCGATTGCATCCGCCGCAAAGTCACGCGCGCCGACGAAACCATCGAGCTGGCGCCCAAGGAATTCGGCATCCTCGAATACATGATGCGCAACCGCGGCCGCCCGCTCAGCCGCACCATGATCGTCGAGCACGTCTGGGACATGGATTACGACGGCCTCACCAACATCGTGGACGTCTACATCCGCCATCTGCGCAGCAAGATCGACGACAAATGGCCGATGAAGATGATCCAGACCGTGCGCGGCATCGGCTACATGCTGGACGCTCCCGAGAAAGCCGTCGAAAAGCAGGTCGAGCAACCTTCATGACGGCTTTCGCGAAGGCGCTGGGATTGATCCGTGGGCTGCGTTTCCGTCTGGCCTTAAGCTACGTCTTCTTCTTCACCATCCTGCTGGTTTTTCTGGGCATCGTGTTCCGCCAGACTTTGAGCGCCACGTTTCAGGCCCAGATGAGCGGCGTGCTCGAGGAAGAGTGGGGCGCGGCCAAGGGCTATTTGCGCACTGGCCCGGCGGGCCCGGATTGGATCTTCGATAAGGCGGATCCCGACGAGAGCTTCGTCGTGAACCGCATCCGCCGCGTGTACCTGCTGGCCGATACGCAGGGCCATCCACTCGAGCACTCCGACATTTACGATTCCATCGGTCTGGATTCTCCCGCCGAGATCCAGGAGATCCTGCAGTCCGGGAAACCGGCCATTCGCCTGCGAAAAGACGCCAGCGGAGTTCCGTATCTGATCCGGTCCGGCCTGATGATAGACGAACGCGGGAATCGATATTACCTCGCCATCGGCCGCGCTATCGATTACAACGACAAAGTGCTCCGGGATTTCACCTGGAACTATTTCGCTCTGGTTCCGGTGGTGATCGTGCTCAGCGGTCTGCTGGGCTGGTTCCTGGCCGGCCGCGCTCTTGCGCCCGTCAACTCGGTGGCTGAAACTGCCCAGCGGATCACGCATTCCAATCTCGACATGCAGATCCCGCAACGCGGAGCCGGCGACGAACTGGACCGGTTGATCGAGGCTTTTAACCACATGATGAGCCGCTTGAATCTCTCCTTCGAGCAGATCCGTCAGTTTTCCACCGACGTGTCGCATGAGCTGCGGACGCCGCTGACCGTGATCCGCGGACAGTTGGAAGTGGCCATGTTCACCGCTCACACCGTGGAGCAATACCGCGAAGCCATGGCGGACGGGCTCGAAGGCGTGGATCGCCTCTCGAATATCGTGCGGGCGCTGCTGATGCTCTCGCAAGCGGAATCCGGCCAGTTGGTTTTGCAAAAGAGCAACCTGGATTTGGCGGGCCTGGTGCGCGATCTGGTCGACCAGCATCAGATTCCGGCCGAGGCGCAGGGTGTTCGCCTGGTAGCCGACCTGCCGGAGAGCTGCATGATTTATGCCGACCGCATCCAGATCGAGCGCCTGGTCTCGAACCTTTTGGGGAACGCGATCAAGTACACGCCCGCCGGCGGCCACGTCAGCGTCCGAGTGGACGGGGACGCCGAGCGAGTCAGGCTGATCGTGGAGGACACCGGCGTGGGCATCGCGCCGGACCATCTGCCGCACATCTTCGATCGTTTCTACCGCGTCCCATCGCCCGATCCCGAAAAAGGGCTGGGCTTGGGGCTCAGCTTCGTGGCCTGGATAGTTAAGGCGCACGGCGGAACCGTGGACGTTCATAGCGATCTCGACCGAGGAACGCGCTTCTTGGTGACGCTACCCGCGGAACATCCCATCCCGGTTCTAGCGGAAGCTCCAGCGGCGGCGGTTGGAGAACAAGTACACTGAGGAGCAATAATGGCCCATCTTGAAATCCAGCGCCGCGAACGAGAAGGCATCGCGATTCTAGACCTGAATGGCAGGCTGATCGTGGGCGAGGGTTGCACCCTGCTGCGGGAGAAAGTCACCGACGAGGTGGCGCGCGGCGTGACGAGTATTATTCTCAACTTGAAAGACGTCGATTTCATCGACAGTACCGGCCTGGGGTCGATGGTGATCTGTTACACCACGCTGCAAAAGGCCCAGGGGAAGGTCAAGCTCGAGAACCTGAATCGCCGCAACATCGAGCTTTTGCTGCTCACCAAGCTCTCCACTGTGTTTGAACTTTTCAACGACGAGCAGCAGGCCGTGAACAGCTACTTTCCGGAGCGCGAGATCAAACATTTTGACATCCTCAGTTTTGTGAAGGAACAAAAGGATGCCGGATAGGAGCGAGCATGTTCCGCTCGTAAGACCAAGGTGATGCCCGCGGCCGGTACGCCGGCGCCGGAGTTCGAACTCGACGGCCTTTCCGGAGGGCGTCGCTCGCTCCAGCAGATCCTGAGTGGCGGACCGGCTCTGGTGGCGTTCTTCAAAGTCTCTTGCCCGGTTTGCCAGCTCATCTTCCCGTATCTCGAGCGGCTGTCCGCCGGTTCCGGGCTACAGGTTATCGGCATCTCACAGGATGACGCCGCGGACACCCAGGCTTTTATGCGACGCTTCGGCTTGACGTTGCCGATGCTCCTGGATCGGTCCGAGGATGGTTATCGGGCCAGCAACGCCTACGGGATCAGCTCGGTTCCGTCGCTGTTTTTGGTGGAACAGGATGGCCGCATCTCAAAGGAAGTGGCCGGATTCTCGAAGCCGGATCTGGAGGCGTTAGGCGTGCGCACGGGCGTCGTGACGTTCCGATCCGCCGATCAGGTGCCGGAATGGAAAGCCGGCTGAGGATCCAAAAACTAGGCCCGGTCCGGGACCTGCGATAATCAAGAGAAGAAAATGCCTTCCAAGATCAGCGAAGCTTTTGGCTCGGCGGCCGCCATCGCCAAGGGGATGAAGATCACCTTCGGGGAGATGCTGAATCCCACCATTACCGATCACTATCCCGATGCGCCTCCAGAGTTCCAGGAGCGCTATCGAGGCGTGCATGTCCTGCAGCGCGACGAAAACGGCTTGGAAAAATGCGTGGCGTGTTTTCTCTGCGCCGCGGCCTGCCCGGCGGATTGCATTTACATCGAAGCCGCGGAGAACACCGACGCGCTGCGCATCAGCGGCGGCGAGCGCTACGCCAAGGTTTACAACATCGATTACAGCCGCTGCATCTTCTGCGGATATTGCGTGGAGGCCTGCCCCACCGACGCGATCACCCACGGCCACGGTTTTGAGATCGCCAGCTACAATACATCGACGCTGGTTTATCGCAAAGAACAGATGCTCGCTCCGATACCGGAAGGCGCGCATTTCCCGCTCAAGACCGAACCGGCGCCTGTCAGTCCGACCGGACACTGATTCCTCTTAACTGTGGGGCGGTCCCCCAGGACCGCGGCCGACGCCTACGTCGGCCTCTTGTTTCTCTGCGACGAAAGAGCCGGACGATAGATGAGCCGGACCAGGGGGTCCGGCGCGGGCGAGGGTGCCCGCCCGACCACGAGCCACCCGCTAGCGGTGTGGTTCGACCGCCTCCAAAAGATGTTTGCGGTCGGCCGCCGACAATCCCGGATTTTTTCGAATGTCGGAGCGTGTCGTGAGCTTCCGCCGGTAACGGCCGAAATATTCCGGAATGTCGCCGCCGAATTGGAAGCTGTACATGATGTCGTCGAAAACATCCGTGTGCGCTAGCCCCAGCGCGTGCCCGGTCTCGTGCAGACAGGTGAGGTAGACCACCGCATCCCGCCAAAGCTGGTCCGTGTTCGGCTCGCGGGGCGCGGGCAGGACGTAAACTTCAGCGCCGCGCCGCCCATCCACCTGGATCGGTCTGGTTTCACCGTACAGGCCCTGCTGCGCGGAGGCCCAATAGACGCGAATCTGAGCGCTCTTATTGTCTCGCGCAGGGCGGAACGCAAGAGTTCCTCGCGATGCAGACTGCCACGCCTCCAGCGCCCACACGGCCAATTCCGGATCGCTGGCCTGGCATCCGGTTTCAGCATGCTGGCACGGCTCGATCCAGTACGAATATTTTTCAGGAGGCGCCGCGGTGAGAACCCAGGCAGCCAGAAAAAAGAAAACGACCGAACGTATCACCGGCGTTCGGCGAGCCGCTCTTCCGCCAGCATCCGAACCTGTGCTTCCAGTTGTTCGATGCGGCGGCTCAATTCGTCGATCAATTGACCTTCGGGGTCGGGCAGCTTGCCGTGCTCGAGATTGTCGCCCGACTCCATGCGCACGCGCGCCACGCGTCCGGGGACGCCGACCACCGTGGAATTTTCCGGAACCGGCCGCACCACCACGGATCCCGCGCCTACCTTGGCATTGTTGCCAATCGTGATATTCCCGAGGATCTTCGCCCCGGTTCCGATCACCACGTTGTTGCCCACCGTGGGATGCCGCTTGCCGCGTTCCTTGCCGGTGCCTCCCAGCGTCACGCCCTGGTACATCAACACATCATCGCCAACCTCGGCTGTTTCGCCGATTACCACGCCCATCCCGTGATCGATAAAACAGCGCCGTCCGATTTTCGCGCCGGGGTGGATCTCGATTCCGGTCAAGGCCCGGTTGACCTGGGAGAGTATCCGGGCGGTCAGCGTCAAGCCTGCCCCGTGCAGCCTATGAGCCATACGATGCAATAGGATGGCGTGAAAGCCGGGATAGCAGAAAATGATCTCGATGGCGCTTTTCGCGGCTGGGTCGCCGCGGTAAATCGTATCGATTTGTTCCCGAATGGCGCGGAACATGACGTCACATCTGATTATCGCATCTGCCCGGAAGATGCAGGATTAATCGGCGGGAAGGCTTATTGGGGAGCAATCCCGGCCAGCATCTTGTCAAAGGCGCTCTTGTTCTCGCCCACGGTTTTGGCGGGTCCCGTGAATTTGAAGAAGATCGAACCCTGAGGGCCCTCCACGATCGCTCCCAGCAATCGATAGCCGGTCTTAGGCGGACCGGCCGGCTGCGCATTGGGTCCGCCCATCCCGGTGTAAGCGCCCGAAACGTCCACCGTAGTGACCTTCAACCCATGCACAGTCTTCTTTTCCAGCTTGGCAGCGTCCTTCGACGGCTGGCCGTTGGGTTGCAGGAACTGGCCGATCCAGCGGTCCATATTCGCTTCCACGCTGCCGCCCTGGCCGGGTCCGAAATAGTACACACCGCATTCGCTGCCGGCGTGATCGCCAGTGGCCGGAGGAATGGTGTAGGTGGCCAGGCGCATGGGCCGCTGCGCTTCCGCCTTCCAGTTCGCGGGCGTGGTCCATCGCAAACCGGCTCCGGAGTCGGCAAACAGCCAGCCAAACGCTAAAAGCGTCAGGAGAAGCATGCGATTCGTCATGACCACCAGTATGACAATTCTTCGGGCCGCACTAGCCCTTGACACCCGTTCGGAAAGGGTGGATTCTGAATGGGGGTCGTCGCTTTATGTTGTGCCGGAGGATCATTCCCTTTGCCGCTGTGCTGTTTGTCTGGCAGCCCACCTTCGCCCAGCCCGTCATATCCGCCCGCGCAGGGCTGATCCAGACCACGGTTGGATCCGTCTTCCTAGACGACGAACGTCTGGAATCAATGGCCGGCAAGTTCGATCAAATGAAAGACGGTGCGGAACTCCGGACGCAAGATGGACGCGCGGAAGTTCTGCTCACGCCGGGCATGTTCCTGCGCATCGGCAACAACAGCGCCATCCGAATGATCTCGAACCGCTTGGCGGACGCGCGCGTGCGATTGCTGAATGGGTCGGCCATCGTGGATGCGGTGGACGCTTCGCCCAATTCTCCTGTCTCGATCGTTTATAGCGACTATACGGTCCGAATCGGGCAGCCGGGAAGCTACCGATTCGACACCGATCCCCCCGAGCTCAAGGTGGATTCAGGCGAGGCTAAGGTTTTAATGGATGGAAAATTCGTGGCCGTGCATAGCGGCTATCTGCTGCCTTTCTCGGCGGACGCGGTCGCCCGCAAATTCGGCAACGGAATTGGGGACGATCTGGACGATTGGAGCTCTTCGCGCAAGGATTCCATCGCGCGGAACAACCAGAATGCCGCCGACACCGCCGATCTTTCCGGTGTGATTGACGACTGGCAGAATGACCGCGCCGCCTACCTTCAGGCCATGGGAATGTCCAGCTACATACCCGCGTTGCCGCTTTCGGTATACAACCCGGTGATCGGGAGCCCGGTTCTAGGCGTCACGCCTTTCGGCCTGTATGGCATGGGCTATGGCAATCCGATGGGATTCTATCCGATGTTTGTTTCCGGCTACTACGGCTCGCCTTATTCTGTGTATGGGGTCAATCGGTTGCGAAATCCGTTCCTGTTTGGGCCGACGCACCTGGGTACGGGAATTCGAACCAGCCCCAGTTACACGGTTCCACGCTTCACCTCCGCGCCCATTCACATGGCTCCCAGCCATCCGATCGGAATCCACGCGATCGGACACAGGTAGAAGGTCAGCGCTACTCGGGAGCGTAGTAGCCCAGCCGCCAGCGCGCTTTCAACGCCGGTAATGCCTCCGGCTGGACCAGCTTAACCTCCACTTTGCGATACTTGCCGTCCCGCGCATGATTTTTCGGCGAATACGCCAGGACATACTGATTGCGAAGTTCGAGTCCAATCCGGGCCGCTATCGATGGCAAGTCGCTGGAATTTTTGGCTGCCAGCGCGCGGCCGCCGGTCTGCTCCGTGATCTCCGACAATACGCGGGGTCCGGTGGCTTCCGCCGCGCTGAGCCCGAAAGTGAACGGCTCAAACACTCCCATCGCGAAAATCTGTATGTCGGCTTCGCGCACCAGATCCTGGATCTCGGTACCGGTGTAGCGGCTGTTGTTGTCTCCGCCGTCTGAAATAATCAGCAGCGCCTTGCGCGGGTTCGCGGCGTTTTTCATCTCGCGCAATCCCAGATGCACCGCATCCAGGAGCGCCGTAAGGCCGCCCGTGGTGGCGGCGTCCAGCTTATTATCGATCTCGCCCGTGTGGGTGGTAAACGGGACAGCCAGTTCCGCCTTATCGCTGCATTCCACCAGGAATGCTTCATCGGCGCTGTTCAAAGTCTTGAGAAACTCCCGGATGGCCTGCCGCTCGGTGGTCAGCTTGCCTCCGATGCTGCCGCTGATGTCCAGGATCAAGCCCACCGATAAGGGCGCGTCCTCGCTCGAAAAGTGCGTGATGGTTTGTTCCGCGCCGTCTTCGAACACCCGGAAGTTCTCTTTCTCCAGGCCGAGGACGTAGCGGTTGGATGCATCGGTTACGGCGACAGGAACCAATACGAGCGTGGTATCAGCGCGAAAAGAGGCGGCTCCATTCGGATCGGCTTGCCCGGCCGCAAAAGCCGAAACGATGATCAGGAAGGAAACAGCCGCGCGCGAAAACACATCCAGGTCTCTTGATTGAACTCTAGCACGAGGCCCGGGAAAGAAATTTCAGCGCGGCGGACTATTTCCAGGTGACCGAAAAACTGGATCCATCGGCGGCCGAGAATCCCGACGGGACGGCCTCCTCGGCGCCGGAGCTCGAGACCATAATGATCTCGGAAACGTTCGCGCCGAACGAGCCGATGGCCGCGGTAGTGCCGCTCACCGTCGCGTAGCAGGTGCCGTTGATGCCGGTGTAGTCCTCGCCGAAATCCACCGTGCCGAAGTCGGCCAGCGGAAGCACTTCGCAGCCTCGCCGGGTGCAGGAGCTGGGAGCTTCGGTGATCCATTCGGCGGAGGTGCGTTCGGCCGAAGCGACCGCGGCGCTCGTGCTGAACGATTTTCCGCTGGTTTTGTCCGTAATCGTGACGGTAAACTCGCCGCCGCTGTAACTTACTTCAGCCGAGATCTGGTCGCCCGGCTTTATCGTCAGGCTGGTGATCTCGTACGAAGGGTTCGGATAGAATTCGTACCACGCGTAGTAAACCGGTTCGCTGCCGGAGCAATCCGAATCGGTCCCGGTCTGCTCAACCGTACTGGACGAATATCCGTCGATGCCCACCCAGAACGAGGCGTACGCACTGGAGGCGCGCCGCCCCTGGCCGCAGGTGGCGGCCGGAACGGTCCAGGAAGCCTTGGCGTCCGTGATGGAGTCCGTTGCGCCCAACACCGCATACCCGCTCCAGTTCTCGCTGGATACCGTGCCGTCGAAGCGCCGCTCATGAATTCGGATTGGACCGTGCTGCCGCAGAGCGCTAACCTGCGCCGCGGCCGGCAGCGCCATGACAGGCATTGCCACAACCAGGGCCGCAATCTTGGCCGCCAAGCATCGCTTAGTGAACATAATCCCGCTACCCTCCCGACTGGATTAGGCTCATGTTAAGCGAGCTATATTCCGGTTGTCAAAACAAATCTATGTTTTTCAGTGTTTTACCTTAGACGGCGGGCTGCTTCGCTAGCGCCGGGTCTGCTTGTGTGCTCGGTTCCGCGTGGGGATTTCTGGCCAGAAATAGTACCCCCAGGGCGGCTAGTTCCACCGCGGCTGCGACGAAGAAGGCCCAGCGATACTCGCCCGTTGCCACATACACGCGACCGCCCAGTACCGGACCGAATACTCCCGCCACACCCCACGCCAGGATCAGCACTCCGTAGTTCGCGCCGAGAAACTTGGTTCCGTAAAAGTCGGCGCACGTGGAAGGGTATAGCGAGAGCTGCGTGCCGTAGCAATAGTAAACGACGGTGAGCAGAAGGTAGAAGAGCGAAACATCCTGCCGCCAGATGTAGAGTGCCGGCATCGCGACTGTAGAGATGAGGAGCACGATGCGCAGGGTGTTAAGACGGCCAATGTGATCGGAAACCCATCCCGAAAAAATTCTGCCGGACGCGTTTCCGATAGCGCCCACCGAGATCGCCAGGGCCGCCACCGCCGCCGCGTGGCCGGCCGATCGCGCGAACGGCACCAGCTGGCTGATGACCATCGTCCCGGCGGTGGTTCCAAGACAATATGCGATCCACAGCGCCCGGAACGTCGGAGTGCGAATCATCCGGAATGTGCCAACGTCCGGACCCGGCCGTGAGGACGCGCGCGCCTGCGAGGGATGCCATCCCGCAGGCTGGTACCCTGCAGGCGGATTCTTGAGCAGCCAGGTAGCGAGCATGGTCATGACGATGAAGAGCAGGGCGAATATCTGAAAGGTTTGCCGCCAACCCACGCTTTCGATGAGACGGCTGGCCACGGGGCCGAAGATTCCGGAACCCGCGCCATAGCCTCCGATCATCAAGCCCATCACCAGGCCGCGCTTATCGGGAAACCATTTAGACGCCACCGACAATGGCACCACGTATCCGAATCCATCGCCGATCCCGACGCACAAACCCATCGTGAGATAGAACATGGTGAGCGAATGGGTGAAGCTCGCGAGAAAGAATCCCAGGCTGAAAAGAATGCCGCCGACGCCCGCGACCAAACGCGGCCCCTTGCGGTCGTAAATGTGACCCGCCACGCAATACCAACCGGCAATCATGACCATGCCGATGGTGGTGACCCAGGAGGTTTGGGCGCGAGTCCAGCCGAATTCCTTCTCGAGCGGAAGCATGAATGCGCTGCCCGCGTAGAAGGTGCCGAGCGCCAGGTTCATTAGTATGCCGCCGGCGACACAGAGCCAGCGCTGTGCTGGGCCCGAGCTGGTTTTGGAAATAGGTAGGTTCGGGATCTCCCTATGTTATCGGAGAACTACCGGCCGCGCTGGCTTCGCCTGGTTTGGGCTAATGCCAACAGCAAGAAGGCGGCAATCAGGACCCAGAGATATTGCGGCTCAGGAGTAACCACCGTGGGCGGCACCACCGGCGTGGTTCCCCCGGGACCTGTCGGGCCGGTAGGGCCGCCGGGCGGAACAACCGGCGTACCCCCACCCCCAGGCGGAACCACACCTTGGCCCGGCTGCGTGGGCTGATGCCGATGGATGGGAGGAATAATAGGCATTGAACAAAGCCTTCGGCAGGGGATACGCGAGATTGTGGTTCTAGCGAAACAGTGAGGGTAGCCGTGGGGTAGGGCCGAATCTTCAGCGCTTGGAGCCGATTTGTGATGTGGTCACAACGAAAGGAGTTTCGTTGTGACCCTACTTCGACAACGGATGCTGGAAGATCTCCAGATCCGCCACTATTCTCCGACCACGATCCGGCTGTATCTGTACGCCATCAAGTCGTTCGCCAAGCACTTCGGCAAACCACCTGATCAGCTCGGTGCCGAACACATTCGTCGGTTTCAGTTGTTCCTGACCAGGGAAAAGAAGGTGTCGACGTCCACCTACGTGCTGATGGTTTGCGCGCTGCGGTTCTTCTATACCCACACCCTGCATCGAAAGGTCGCCATCGAGCGCATTCCGTTTCCCAGGAGCGAACGAAAGCTGCCGTTGATTTTGAGTCGTGAGGAAGTCAAAGCTCTGCTGGAGGCGCCGCGCGAACTGCGCCATCGCGCGATGCTGGCGATTCTGTATGGGTCTGGACTGAGAGTCAGTGAGGTCGCTCGCCTTAAAGTTTCCGACATCGACGGCGCCCGCAACGTGCTGTGGGTTCGTTCCGGCAAGGGACGTAAGGACCGACAAGCGCTGTTGCCGCCGAAGCTGCGCGAACTGCTGCGCTGCTACTGGCGAACCAAGCGGCCCACCGACTGGCTCTTTCCTGGCGCTCGTGCGGGTCAGCCGGTCTCGGTGAAAACGATCTTCATGGCTTGCCGGAAAGCGGCCCATCAGGCCGGTATCGCCAAGTCCGTTCATCCACACTTGCTCCGGCACGCCTTCGCCACCCACTTGCTCGAAGCCGGCGTCAATCTCTGCACCATTCAGATTCTGCTCGGACACGCCAGGCTCGAAACCACCGCACGCTATCTCCAAGTCGCCGACGTGAACGTGCGCGGGACCACCAGTCCCCTCGAATCGCTCGAGTCGCTCCGCCTCCTTCCGCCGAAGGGATGAACCCGCATCGGCTGGAACTGGCCGATGTCTTCCGCACCCATCAACACGATTTCCTGGCTCGCTGGAACCCCGTGTTATCGCGCCAGCATAGGAAAGCGTTGCGAGACATTCGTGACTGCCGGACCGCGGTCCTGGGTGGTCATCTCTATGAGTGCGACCGGTGCGGACATCGCGTCAAAGTATTCAACTCGTGTCGCAATCGCCACTGCCCCAAGTGCCAGGCCACGGCTCGCGCCAAGTGGCTCGCCCAGCGGGAGGCGGAGCTGTTGCCCGTTCCCTATTTCCACGTCGTATTCACCCTGCCTGCTCAGATCGGCCGACTGGCGCTTCAGAACCCGAGGCAGATTTACTCGATTCTGTTCCAGACCGCTTCGGAAACTCTGCTCACCATTGCCGCCGATCCCAGACACCTCGGTGCGCACATCGGCTTCCTGGCCGTGCTGCACACCTGGGGTCAGAACCTGCATCTTCATCCGCACCTGCACTGCGTCGTGCCCGGCGGCGGTTTCTCCCCCGATGGCTCACGCTGGATCGCCTGCCGGAAGGATTCCTTCTTCCTTCCCTACAAGGTCCTCAGCCACCTGTTCCGCAAACTGTTCCTGTTAGCGCTGGGAAAGGCTTTTCGCAAAGGCCAGCTCCGCTTCTCCGGTGAACTTCGCGAG
Organism: Terriglobia bacterium; assembly: GCA_963786745.1. Classification (GTDB taxonomy): domain Bacteria; phylum Acidobacteriota; class Terriglobia; order Bryobacterales; family Bryobacteraceae; genus Palsa-89. The sequence continues at coordinate 44,615 of CAWBAE010000005.1, forward strand.
CTGACCAAGCCCGCCGCGTTCCAGGCCCTGTGTGAAAAAGCTGACCACCTCGAATGGGTCGTTCACGTCAAGCCGCCCTTCGGTGGACCCCGCCGCGTGCTCAAGTATCTGGCTCGCTACACTCATCGCGTCGCCATTTCCAACCACCGGCTGCGCACTTTGGAAAATGGCTGCGTCAGCTTCGACTGGAAAGATTACGCCGATCACTCCCGCACCAAGATCATGACTCTCGATGCGGTCGAGTTCATTCGCCGCTTCCTGCTGCACGTGCTGCCTTCCGGACTGGTCCGCATCCGTCAGTTCGGCTTCCTCGCCAATCGTGTCCGCAAACAAAAACTGAGTCTGTGCCGCGCTCTTCTCGCAGTCTCCGTAGCACCCATGCCCATCGACCCTGACGACAGCACCACCAGCGTGGAAGACCCGCATGCTTGTCCAATCTGTAAGCGAGGACGATTGATCGTTATCGAACTCCTCGGCACCGAAACCGCCGCGGTTCAGGACACCTCATGATCGGCGCAACGCGCTCCGTCCTCGCCGCCTGCACCGGCTCCGATCGGAGCCTCAGCAGATCTCTGTCTTCGGCCGATCGCGTACCAGCCCAGGCTTCTTCCGCCACTTGTGATCGCCGGTCGTTTTCACGCTGGAAGCCGTCCACGCCTCTTCCAACCTGCCAGTTCCCCCGCTGCATGCGGCACCGTGAGCCGGAAAAAGCCATTCAATACCCAGGGGCTCGTTCCGGCTCCGTTCAATGAATTCTATCCGAAGTGCTCCGGCCCGACGATTCCGTTTGCACCCGCCATTTTTCTGCCGGAGCACTTCCGATAGAATGCTTTTCAGTATCGGAAACCAGAAGCCCCCGCCCGGCCGGATGGGCAGACCTGAGAGTATGGGAGCGGACGGCGTTAATTCTCCCGGCGGAGGCGGCAGAGCGTGCGCCTCTTCGAGGGGCAGCATCGGATATTCCATCGCCAGCAAGGGCACTTCCACCGGCGTGTCCATGGCTTTCTGAGTTGGCTCCTGAGGCCGGGTAGGCATCATCGGATAGGCGGAGTAGCAATTGAGACAGCGCCCGCGAGCCACGTGAGTTCCGTCGGTGTAAACCGTTTCGCCCGCTTTGAGTCGAATTTTGTGAGCGGTCCAATAAATTCGGTCATCGAAGTATCGGTAGGACACATATCCGACCAGGTCGGCGGTGAGCGTGACCTGTTTTAACTTGCTCAGGTCGAAAGCCGCATAGTTGCTTTTGACAGACGGATTGCTCATCGCGATCCTGGCCTCACGTAACGTCGTGGCCCCACCGGGAACTATGGAGTAGGGATAGACCTTTCTCTTCTCCTGCCTGGTGACAAGCATCCTCGCGAGCCTTCGCGGAACGAGTTCCGAAGCGGGAAGCGGCCCAGTTCCAGCTAAGGATTCATGGACATACCAGGCGCCGGCCGACGCGACTGTGATCCCAGCGATCGCATACGAGATCGTTAGGCAAACCACACTTCTCTTGAACAACTCAACTGCCGAAATCATCTTCTGTTTACGGACGACCCAAGAACTACCTGGTGCAGGCCCTAAGCAATATTTCTTAAGCTTGTTAGTACTAGAGTATAACGAAATTATCGGCCGTGTGAAGAGCCGATGCCCGAGCTTCCCGGGAAACTTGATATTTCTAGACTACTTAGCGTCCGTTGCCGGATGTGACCGTGGATGAGGGACGTTCGTTGAGGAATTTCAAAAGGGCTGCGTTGAATACGTCCGGCGCCTGAATGTGAGGCACGTGACCGAGGCCGGGCAGTAAATCCAATTCGGCTCCAGGAATGGTATCGGCGATGTGCTTTGCCCGTTCCGGGAAATCGGGAGTGTCTTCGGCGCCACCCAAAACCAGGGCTTTTACTTTGATCTTGGCCCAGTCGTACACCACCGGATCCAGGTAAACCATCTGGCCGAGCATCGAACGCACCATTGCGTAGCGTGGCCAGTCTCCACTGAGCGTAGGAGCATAGAGAATCCGGACGAACTTCTCGTACTCCGGCTTCCATGCGCCTGGGGTATGGAAATAGCGATGAATAGTGGCGGAAAACTGGGTGTAGAGCTGATCGTGACTGGCGGTCACCATGCGCTTATACAGCGCGTCGGCTCTCGGCCAGGGCTGAGTGTAGCGCGCGTCGGTTAAACCGATCGGATTATAGATCACCACGCGCTCGGTCATGTCCGGATAGGAAGCTGCAAAGCGCGCCGCCAGCATCCCGCCCATGGAATGGCCCACGATCACTGCTTTGGCAACGCCGAGGGATTGCAAAAGCTCCCGGACATTCGCGGCCATATCGTTAAAGTTGTATGGAATAACCGGCTTGGACGAACGGCCGAACCCGATCTCGTCCGGTACCACCACGCGAAAGCCTTCGTTGCGCAGAGCTTCGATGGGTCCGCCGAAATAGAAACCGCCGAAATTCATGCCGTGGAACAGCACCACGGTGCGGCCATTCGGCTGCCCGGCCGGAGGCACATCCATGTAGGCCATTCGCACGTCCTGGCCATATAGCGTCAGCGGCAGGAACGCGACAGGATACGGATACTCGACCTCTTCGTAAGTGATGCTGCCAGGCCTGACATCGGTAGGCGCCTTGATCAGTTGCGGCTGTGCTTGCGAAATCGTTGGTACCGCCGCTAATGCGAGCACACAAAGAAACCGAACGCTAAAACCCATGATTCGAAACCTCCCTGATGTTCAACTGACGATCTACTGCTTTACCTCGACCAGCTCGATGGCTTCCTTGCTCGGGCCTTCGATCATGACCGCGCGCGTGTCGCCCAGCTTATAGGGCTTCTCGATGAGGAACCTGACGTCCTCCGCCTTCAGCTTTTGGATCCAGGGATCCAGGTTCGGGACGCTGAGCGCGAAATGATCGTACAGTTGTCCGCGAGTCCCGACCAGCGGCTGGTCTCCCTGGTGGATATACCAGTTCAACGATACGTCGTCGAAGAGCACGCCTGAGCCGGGAATGCGATACATGCCGTCTTTATCCAGCGCAGGCCAGCTCTTGTCCGGTCCGCGCGCCACCTTGCAATCTGCCTCAGTATGCTGCGGACCGCGGCCTCCGCGACGAGCGTTGAGATGCTTCTGGTACCAGAGTTGCGCGCAGAACGGCTCCTCCTGATACATGTGGACGTGGTTGAATCGCTCGGCGGGCATATTGCCCTGATATTCGATGATGGCGCCGTCCGGTCCATCGAGATAAGCGAATCCCGCGCCTCCGGCCGGTTTTACCCCCGTAGCCTTGGCTTCCTCGATCTGGGCCTTGCTTCGGCCGAGCGTTCCACCCGTGCCCGGCCAGGTGTCGCTGCTCACGTAGACTTTTCCGTCGCCGTCTCCGGTGTAGAGCGGCAGCAGAGCGACATGATTCTTGAGATACCTTGCGTAGTTCTCGCGCACATCGGTGACATGCCAGCCAAAGTGCCAGATCGCGGTCTGGGGTTCAGTGGGCGGCTTCGTATTCACCTTGTTGAACAGGACATACACATTGCCGGATTTGAGCACCGTCATTCCGCCCCAGGTTGCTTTGGATGTGCTGGGGAACTGCCGGGTGTAATACTCGATAGCGGCTTCGGGATTGGTGGAATTCAGATGCAGATGATGAAAACCCGGGGGCGGGAGCGTGCTGGCGTCGTTCGAAGCCTGCGCCCAGGCCCATGGCGCGAATCCGGCTGCTAACAGCATCGGCAGCGCCAGCGCTCTGGTTTTCATGGCGAGAACCACCATATTATCAAACCCTTGGCCGTCGGCTTGCGGCTGCCTGCCTGAATTGGATAAACTAGACTTTTCCACTAGGAGCGACACGATCATGGCGAAAGTATGTGATGTCTGCGGGCGAGGGCCCCGGTTCGGCAACCGGGTCAGCCACGCGCACAACGTAAGCAAGCGGCGCTGGAACATCAATTTGCAGAGCGTGCGCGCGGTGGTGAAGGGCGCTGCCAAGCGCATTCGTGTGTGCACTTCCTGCATTCGCAGCGGCAAAGTCCAAAAGGCCGCCTAAGCCTTTCGTTCAACGGAACTGCGCGTCGATCTCCACCTGATATCCGCTGGCCAGCCGGTTGGTTTCATTCGCCATTCCTACCACCGCCATTAGCTCCGCCAGCATGGCGTCCGACATACCCGCTTTTCGCGCCGCCGCCGTGTGGGATGCGATGCAATAGCCGCATTGATTGGTGGCGCTCACGGCCAGGTAGAGCATTTCCTTCGTGAGCGCGTCCAGCGCGCCCGGCGTCATGATCTCCTTGATGCTCTGCCAGGTGCGCCGCAGCGTGGCGGGATCGTGCGCCAGCGCTTTCCAGAAATTATTGATCCAATCCGTTTTTCGCGTCGCCATGATGTCGTCGTAGATGGCGCGGACGTCCGGACTTGCATCCTGGTACTCGAGAAATCCCAAGCTTGCCATTCGGTTCTCCTCGACCATCCTAGCGGTTCGCGCGATAATAGAGTTACGCTGCATGATTTCAGAAACTATTCCAGAAGGTCTTACTTTCGACGACGTTCTGCTCCAGCCCGCGCGTAGCGGAGTTGTTCCGGCCAACACCGATACTCGCACCTGCCTGACGCGTCACATCGCATTGAACATTCCCATAGTCAGCTCGGCCATGGACACGGTCACCGAATCGCATCTCGCCATTGCGCTCGCACAGCAGGGCGGAATCGGATTCATTCACCGCAACATGTCTCCCGAACGCCAGGCCGAGGAAGTGGATCGGGTGAAGCGCAGTGAGAGCGGAATGATTGTCGACCCGGTGACTATCGGTCCGGAGCAGAAGATTTCGGACGCCCTCGAATTGATGAAGCGCTACCGGATCTCGGGCGTGCCGGTGACCAAGGATGGAAGGCTGGTGGGAATTCTCACCAATCGCGACCTGCGCTTTGAGACCCGTTCCGATCTGCCGATCTCGCAAGTGATGACCAAAGAAAACCTCATCACGGTTCCGGTGGGCACCACGCTTGAAGAAGCCGAGAAGATCCTGCACCGGCACCGCGTGGAGAAGCTGCTGGTTGTAGACGATCAATTCGCGCTCAAGGGGTTGATCACCGTAAAGGACATTCAGAAAAAGCTGAAATATCCGAACGCCGCCAAGGATCAGCAAGGCCGTCTGCGTGTAGGCGCGGCGGTTGGGTCAACCGGCGATTTTCTCGAGCGCGCGCAGGAATTGGTCTCGAAGAAAGTGGATGTGATCGTGGTGGATTCCGCGCACGGACACCAGGAAGGCGTGATGCAAGCGGTCCGAACGTTGAAGCAGCAGCTGCCGGACGTGGATCTCATCGCCGGCAACGTCGCCACGTTCGAAGGCGCCCGCGATTTGATCGATCTGGGGGCGGACGGCATCAAAGTCGGGATCGGGCCGGGGTCGATTTGCACTACGCGGGTCGTGAGCGGCGCGGGCGTGCCGCAGATCACCGCGATTTCCGAATGCTCGCGCGCCACGCGAGGCGCAGGTGTGCCGCTGATTTCCGATGGAGGCATCAAGTTTTCGGGTGATGTCACGAAAGCCATCGCGGCCGGAGCGGATGCGGTGATGATTGGGAGCCTCCTGGCCGGAACCGAAGAAAGCCCCGGCGAGACGATCCTCTATCAGGGCCGGACATTCAAGAGCTACCGCGGCATGGGCTCGATGGGCGCAATGTCGCAGGGATCCTCGGATCGCTACTCGCAGGATGCCGGCGGCAAGCTGGTGCCGGAAGGGATCGAGGGCCGGGTTCCGTACAAAGGCGTTCTGTCGGAGCTGGTGTACCAGTTGGTGGGCGGCTTACGGGCCGGGATGGGCTATTGCGGATGCAAGAATCTGCGGGAATTGCAGGAACGTGCCAGTTTTCTTAGGGTGACTTCGGCGGGGCTCAGAGAGAGCCACGTGCACGATGTGATTATCACCAAGGAAGCTCCGAATTATCGGCTCGAGTAACTACACCCGGACTAGCTACACCTGCACCGGAGCTCCAAAGTCCACATAGTCGATGCTTTGGATGGTTGCCGACAGCACGCTCTGCTGCGATTCGAGTTGCGCCACCGCGGCATCCGCCGCTTCCAGCTCGGCGGTATCGCTGGTCTCCACCGCGCTCACTTGTGCGGTCAGCGTAGCGATCTGATTGGTGATCTGCGTATTTTCAGCGGTGTAGCCGGCCTGCTGCTCTTCAATGACGCCCGAGATAGGATCGGTTAGCTCGGTAAAGCTATTGGCAAGCGCCGCGAACCCGGTGCTCGATGAGCCGAAGAAACTCAGGGCGTCCGAAATCTGGGTGTCCGACAGGCCGCTAAAAGTGGTCTCATCGAAACTCATCTGGCCAGTTTCACTGAAACTGACTCCCAAATCAGCCAGGCTGTGAATGCTGCTGGTGCTGGTGGGATTGTAATAGGTGGCCATCTGCTGCAGGTCCTGGCTGATTTGTTGAATCACCAGATTCCCTGTCAGCGCGCCGCCCGATTGTCCTTGTTGAGCGGTGACATCCCCGAGCGCCGTGTTGTATGCGGACACCAGATTTTGGAGCGCGTTCGAGAGCTGAGAGGGATCGGTGGCGAGCGATATGGTGGCCGAGCCCGTGGTGGAGGTGGTGCTGTTCAGCGTGAGGCTGATTCCGGGAATCAAGTCATTGATGGTGTTGGTGGATCGCACCACTGGAATGTTATTCAGGTAGAAGTTCGCATTGGAGCCCTGATCGGTTCCGGTAATCAGGTTGGCAGGAGTCAGGTCGTTGAGCTGGATCGTGGCCGGGCCGGCATTGTTCGTGGAAATCGAAAGCGAGTTTCCGTTGACGCTGGCCGTCACGCCCGCATTGGCGCTGTTAATCGCTTGGACCAGCCCGTTCAGATTGTTGTTCGAGGCGATATTCAGGTTGTAGGTTTTCGAGCCCACAACCAGATTCACGAAGCCGTGGCTCGAAACCTGCGTGCTGGCGGGATCGGCGTAAGTGATGAGCGAAGTCTCGGTACCCGTGCCGGTGCTGCTGACGAGGTCGGTTGGATTCGTAAGGTCGTTGAGCTGCAAAGTCGTCGCGCCGGGATTGTTGGCCGAAATGGTGAGATAGTCGGGCGTCGCGCCGCTGCCGGTGGTCAGAATTGAGGCCGTTACTCCCGCGCCGGAGTTGTCGATGGCCGAGGCCAGCGCGGCCAGATTGTTGTTGCTCGTGATATTGAGCTGATAGGTGTTGGCGCCCACTACCAGATTGACGTAGCCTGTCGACGAAACCGCGGCGGCGGTGGAATTCGCGTAGCCTGTCAGCGAAGTTTCCTGCGCGGGCGCGGCCAGCGTCGAGATATCGGAAATCGTGTAGGTCGCATCCCCGGACGCCCCCGTGTTCACCGCCGAAACAATACTTGAATCCGAGCTGGTGGCTTCTAATCCGCCATTCGCCCCCAAGCTTCCGAGCGCCGCAATCGCCGAACCCACGTTCGTCAAATCCGGCTCCAGAGCGGTGAGCGCGCTCTGCTCGCTTTGAAGCGTGGTCTGACTGTTCTGGAGCGCCACGATCGGCAATTGCGCGATCTGCACGGCGCGCGTCAAAACGGATTGAAAATCGCTCGAATATTGGCTGACTCCGGCGAAGGGTAACGGTGCGGTGACGCCTGTGGTGCCCATCCTACTCTATTCATCGGCTCGACACCGCCGTCTCTTGACTTCTTTTCCGGGCTAACTTCGAAATTTGCGCGGCTACCTGCGCAACTTGTTCCAGCGTCATGTGAGCATGGAGCGGAAGGCTCAAAACCGTGCGCGCGCAGGCCTCGGCTACAGGGAAATCGCCAGCCTTATACCTCGGGCTGGCATACGCAGGCATAAGGTGAATCGGCACCGGATAATGAACCGCGCTCTGAATTCCCGCGCTCTCCAGCCCGCGCTGCAAATCGTCGCGATGTTCCGCGCGAATCGTGTAGAGGCAATACACGTGGCGGACGCCGGGCAGCACGCTGGGAATCACCACGCCGGCGTTTGCGAGTAACTGGTTATACCCCGCTGCGAGCGACCGCCGGGCTTCGGTCCAGGCCTCCAGCCGCCGCTGCTTCACCCGGAGAATAGCGGCCTGAATCGCGGGCAGCCGATAGTTGTAGCCCCTCAGCACCGGATAATAACGCGACTGCTCGCCCCAGTTTCGAAGCGATTTGATGCTGCGGGCATACTCGGGATTATTGGTGGTGACCAGTCCGCCCTCGCCGGCCGCGCCGAGGTTCTTGGTGGGATAAAAGCTGAAGCATCCCAAATCGCCGATCGCGCCGGCGCGCTTGCCTTTATATTCGGCGCCGTGAGCTTGCGCCGCGTCTTCGATCACCAACAGATTGTGGCGGCGCGCGATGTCGATAATCGGGTCCATGTCGGCGGGCTGGCCGTAAAGATGCACCGGCAGGATGGCGCGCGTTCGCGGCGTGATCGCGGCTTCGATGCGCTCGGCATCCAGGTTGAAAGTGGTGCGATCAATGTCGATGAAAACCGGAGCCGCGCCGACGTAGCCGAGAGTCGCCACCGTCGCGTAGAACGTGAACGGCGTGGTGATCACTTCGTCGCCTGGCCCGATTCCCGCGGCCAGCAGCGCCAGATGCAGCGCGCTGGTGCCCGAATTGACTCCGATGGCATATTGGACGCCGCAAGAATCCGCAAATTCCTGCTCAAACGCGGCCGTCTCCGGGCCCAGGATGAATTGGCTGCTTTCCAGCACGCTCGAGATCGCGGCATCGATTTCCGATTTCAACTCGCGATACTGTGCCCCTAAATCGAGGAATGGGATCATGTCAGAAGCTCTTCAAATCTCCGGGATACTACTTCCCAAGAATAGCAAGCATCCACCATTTCCCAAGCGGCCGAAACCAGACGCCGCCGCGCTCCAGCGTCTTCGAGCAGCGCCAGGCAGCAGGCTGCGAAATCCGGCGCCGAATCGGCAATAAGGATGTTTTCGCCGTCGCGCACATCCAGGCCCTCGGCGCCCACCGTGGTGGAAACCACCGGAACGCGGGCGGCCATGCTCTCATAAATTTTCAGCCGCGTTCCTCCGCCGATTCGCAGGGGCACAATGGCCACCGCCGATCCCCAAAGGTGCGGCCGGACGTCCGCGACGGTGGCGGTTACAACCAGGCGCGTGTCGTGCTGCATGAGACGTCGGACGCCAGGCGCCGGCTTGCGCCCGACGATTGCGAATGAGCAATCCGGACGGTGTTTCCGGATCAGCGGCAGCACTTCGCGAACGAACCATTGGACGCCGTCGATGTTGGGTATCCAATCCATGGATCCTAGGAAAATGAGATCGCTGACGAGCTCGGGTTGCGCGGGCGGCCGAAAATAATCCACGTCGACGCCGGTGGGCACGGCATGAACCTTTCGAACACCGTAGTCATATTGGATCGCTCGCGCATCCGCGCACGAGACGGCGATGACGCTTTTCGCCGCGCGGCAAACCTGGCCTTCGTAGCGCCGCATGCGCCGGTGCTGGCTCCCCAGATACGCGCGCTTGATCGGCGAGGACGAATGCTCGATACGCCGCTTCCAGATCATCGCCTCCACGTTGTGCTGGAACAACGTAACCTCGGCGAGGTCGGGCATGTTCGACGCAGCGAACAGGAAGTCGCACACGATCGCGTCGAACTTTTGAACGCGGGTGAGAGTTTCGATCTGGCGCTTCATCGCAACCGATCGATATCGGCTCACGGCCAGCGGGAGCGGCGAAAGCAAGTTCGCGAAGGCTTGCATCCAGAAGCGCGGATCGGATCGTCCCGGCGCCGAGTGAGGAATCGGATAGGCGCGCGTGCAGTATTCCGAGCTGCGCTGGATGCCCCCGGCCTGTTCCGCGAGATCCAGCGCGACGTAGTGGATTTCATGCCGCTGGTGCAGCCGTTTGAGCGTTTCGAGCGTGCGGATGTGCCCGCCTTTGGTGGTGGGATGAAGGAAATCCGATTTCGCCCATAGGATTTTCATGGCGTCGAGCCGGCCGCTTCGAAAGTTCTCACGCCCGTCCACCAGCGCTCGCGGCGTCCGGTGAGGAAGAGATCGCCCCAGATCTGTAGGTTGAGCAGCCGCCAGATCCGGTCAGTGGCGTCCTCGAAACCCGAGCGGTGCCGCTCGATCAGCAATTCAACTTCGCGTAGATCCAGATGCCCCGCCAATAATCCATCGGGCGAAAGCAGGGCGGCATAGAGCGGCTCGGCGCGGGAATCCAGCAGCCAGGAGCGCAGAGGCGTTGGAAATCCCATCTTCTTGCGGCGCAGGATTGAGCGCGGCAGCAGGTCCGCCATGGCTGCTTTGAGGATGTATTTCTGATTGCCGCCGCGAATCTTCATCCGGTCCGGGATGCGGGCCGCGAACTCCACCAGCGTGTGGTCGAGGAACGGCACGCGGCTCTCGAGCGAGCATGCCATGCTCATCTGGTCCTGCTTCATAAGCAACTCCACCAGGTAAGTTTTTTGATCGGCGTAGAGCATGCGGGCGAGCGGGGAAGCGGACGGGCGCGCATCGAAGTGTTTCCGATAGCCTTCATAGACGGCGTCGGACGTCGCAGGAAACGCGCAGTAGAAATTATCGAGAAACATGGATTCGAACGTCAGCTCACGCCCTAGAATGGTGTGGCCGAGCTTGCGGCGCAGCGGCGCGCCCAGCAGCCGGGAGGCAGAGAATGACCGCAGGGAGCGCCGGATCGCGCCGGGAGCCAGCCGGTAGAATCTCGCCGCTCGCTGATTAATGAGGTTCCAGCGATAGCGCTCGTACCCCGCGAACAACTCGTCCGCCCCCTCGCCGGTGAGCGCCACTTTCACGTGCTCCGAAGCCAGCTTCGAAACGAAGTACAGCGCCACGCTGGAGGGCCATGCGATAGGCTCGTCTTCATGCCAGATCAGGCGCGGCAGAGCTTCGAAAAATTCGCACGCGCCGACCACCGTTTCGCGATGTTCGGTGCCGATCTCGCGCGCAACTTCGGCCGCGTACTTCAACTCGCTGAAGCGCGCTTCGCGATAACCCACGGCGAAGGTTTTCACCCGGCCCTCAGGATGCGCTCGCTGCAGGAGCGCGGCGATGGCGCTGGAATCGACCCCGCCGCTCAGGAACACGCCCAGCGGTACATCGCTCATCCGGTGTCGCTCGACCGATTCTTCGAGACGCCGCCGGGTTTCCGCCACCCATTCGCGATCTTCCATTCCATCGGAAGCCTCGGGCGCGGGCACGTCCCAATAGCATTCGATGCGAGGCTCGGGCGCGGCCGCGGCCAGATCGAGCGCCAGGTGATGCCCCGGCATCAGCTTGCGAATTCCGCGGAACAGAGTCCGATCGCTGCTCGAATAGCCGAACGCGAGAATCTCCGGGAAGATTTCTTCGTCGAGCTCCGCGGAGATGGCGGGATGCTCGAGCAGCGCCTTGATTTCGGACGCGAAGGCGAACAGGCGCCCGTCCCAGAAATAGTAGAACGGCTTGATGCCCAGCCGGTCCCGCGCGCAAAACAGGCGGCGGCGCTGGGAGTCCCAGATCGCGAAGGCGAACATGCCGCGAAATTGGTTCACGCAATCCGCACCGTGCTGCTCAAACGAGTGCAGGATGGTCTCGGTATCGGAACGCGTGCGGTAGCGATGCCCGGCCCGTTCGAGCGCCGGACGCAAATCGGCATGGTTGTAGATCTCGCCGTTATAGGTGATCCAAAGAGTGGCGGTTTCGTTGGTCAGCGGCTGATGGCCGCCTGAAACGTCGATGATGCTGAGACGCCGATGGCCCAGATGCGCGAAATCGTCGTGATAGAAGCCGAAATCGTCAGGACCGCGATGCCGAAGGGCCTCAGTCATGCGACCGAGTTGCACCACGGAGCCCGAAACGGGCGTCGTGGTGACGAACCCCGTCACCCCGCACATCTCCTAAGAGTGTAGCCGGAAACCGCGCACTCGCGTGCTAACATTGCTCACATGAAAATTTCACTCGGCCGAACGGCGCTGGTTTCGGCGATCGTTTTAGCGTCTCTCGGAACGCTGACATCCCAGACTAGCCCATCGCAGCGGATTCCCCAATTCGAGAACTCGGACGTCAAGGTATGGAAAACCACCGTGCTTCCGAACGCGCCGCTGGCGATGCACACGCATGAACATGCGCGCGTGATTGTGGCGCTGACGGGCGGAACGATGAAGATCGTGTATGAGGACGGGAAGTCCGAAGTGGAGCATTGGGAGACCGGCAAAGCCTATTGGCTGTCAGCCGAGGAAGGGAAACGGCGTCATGCGGACGCCAACATAGGCGACAAGCCCATCGAAGTGGTGGTGGTGGAAGTAAAGAACGAGAAATAACCGGCGGGCAAAATTACGAGGCCGCTGGTGTCTCGAACTTCCGGCTCTCTTCGTCGTACGACGTCACCGCGCCGGCCCCGATGTGATACACCCAGCCGTGCAGCGCCAGGTCGCCTTTCTCCAGCCGATCCGCAACCGAGGGATGCGAGCGCAGATTCCTTAGTTGCGCGACGACGTTCTGCTCCGTCAACGTAAGAAGAAATTCGGGGCTTGGCTTCGTTTCGCGCTGCACCACATTCGCGTAGCGCAGCCAGGCCGTCACGTTGGGGTAGCGTTCCAGGGCCCCGGGATTGAGCGCGCCTTTCATGACGCCGCAATCGGTGTGGCCGCACACGATCACCTCCGGCACCCGCAATACGCCTACTGCATATTCGACGGTGGCCGAAACGCCGCCGATGGCATCCGGATATGGCGGCACAATGTTGCCGATCACGCGGCAGATGAACAATTCGCCCGGCTCGGTCTGGGTCAGCAGGCAAGGGTCTATGCGAGAGTCCGCGCAGGTGATGAAGAGGGCTTCTGGGCGCTGGCCGGTCGCGAGCTTCTCAAAAAGTTCGCGGTGCTTCGGATAAACCTGCTGTTTGAATCGGGAGACGCCCCCCAGGAATTTGTCGCCAGGCAATTCGAGCTATTTCTTCTCGGCCGGCGAGTCCGCCTTGCGGGCGCCGCCCAGGATGTCCGGCATCGCGTAGTTCCCCTCGTGGCAGGCGTATTCATACACCGGCCCCTTGGTGGCGACGAACGGATATTCGAGCGTCCATGGCTTGGTGAAAGTAGACGGATCGTCGATAGTGGCGCGATAGAGGATGGTGTTCGGATCGACGCGCTGGAATCGTTCGATAATATGCAGCTGATCGCCGGATCCCTCAAACCGGGTCTGGTCGGTGAAATTGGTGGTATCCACCACCAGCGTGTCGCCCTCCCAATGGCCAATCGAGTCGCCCAGCCACTGGTGAACGTTCGCGGGCGGGTGCGTGCCGTTGATGCGGACGATACGAACGTCGTGCACCATCTCCACCAGGATCATGACCGTGTCCGGAGTCTCGACGATCTGGTAGTTGTTGTTATAGAGCACCGGGAGCATGGGCGGTCCGGATGTGGAACCGAACCCCAGCAGGCAGCGTTCCGACAGCGGCCGGTCCTTCACGCCGTTATAGATGAAGTTGCTGCGCATGGCGGCGTTGCTGCGCTTGCGCCCCTCGGGAGTGAGCGGCGGAACTTTCCCGTCCGGAGGATCCACGATCAGCGAAGTTCGCTTAACGCCATCCACGCGCGCCAGCTCCGATCCCCGGTCGATGAACAGGATGTTATATCCGCCGGTGCCATTCGACCCGGCGGCAGCCAGCAGCGGACTATTGGACTTGCCATCCACGTCGGCCAGTTCTCGCGCGGCGTTTTTCTCGAACTCCTTGGCCTCGGCGTCCGAGAGCGTCGCTTTGCCGGCGAGAGATGTCGGGCGCTCCATGGGGGTGATGGTGGCATTGGTCCACACGCCTTCAAGCTCCGGATGTCCATCCGGCGTCCGCGGAATGCGGGTCTGGCCGGGTAGAGACACCGCTACCAGCGCGGCGACCCCCAGACACCAGCAAGTTCTTCCCATTGGAATTAATTTTTCTTCGCGGCGTCCGCTTTGCGAGCGCCACCCATGATGTCCGGCATGGCGTAGTTACCTTCATGGCACGCGTATTCGTAAACCGGGCCCGGCGTCGCGCGGAAGGGAAATTCCATCGTCCATTGCTTCTCGAACGTGGTCGGGTCGTCGATGGTGGCCCGGTAGAGGATGGTGCTGGGGTCGATGCGCTTAAAGCGCTCCACCACATGCAGATTTTCTCCGGAACCGTGGAACATGGTTTCGGCCGTGAAGTTGGTGGTATCCACCACCAGCGTGTCGCCCTCCCAATGGCCGATTGAGTCGCCCAGCAACTCGCGCACATTAGCGGGAGGATGCGTGCCGTTCATGCGGATGATGCGAACATCGTGCACCATCTCCACCAGAATCATCACCGTCTCGGGCGTCTGGACGATCTGATAGTTGTTGTTATAGAGCACCGGAAGCATAGGCGGGCCGGAGGTGGAACCGAATCCGATAATGCAGCGCTCCGATAGCGGCCGCTCTTTCACGCTGTCATATTTATTGAAGTTGCGCATCATGCCGGAAAGCCGCTTGCGCGCCTCATCCGTTAGCGGGGGAACTTTTCCGTCCGGAGGATCGATGATCAGCGAAGTGCGTTTTACGCCGTCCACCCGCGCCAGCTCCGTTCCACGGTCGACAAACAAGACGTTATAGCCGCCGGTTCCCGAAGACCCCGCCGCTGCAATCAGCGGCCCGTCCGATTGTCCATCCTGCGCGTTGAGCTCTTTCAATTCACCCTGCTCGTAGGCGGTAGCTTCGGCATCGGTGAGCGTGGGTTTCGCCGCAAACTTAGCCGGCCGCTGCATGGGCGTAATGGTGGCGTTGGTCCAAACCCCCTGCAGGTCCGGATGGCCGTCCGGCGTACGTGGAACGGCGCCGGCCTTGGCCTTTGTCGCCCTACTGGATGTCTGTGCCGGCAAAGACGCCGCGAACATAACAGCCAGTGCACTCATGGATACAAGCAACCGATAGCTCATTGGATCTCCTTATTCAACTTCCGCAAATGGACAATATTAGTGTAGCGAAATCCGGATTCGGGCAAAATAGAGGTTGCCCTCAGAAATCGATCTTTTCGAGCCCCTGCGCCGCCACTGGGGATATGAGGAATTCCGTCCGTTGCAGGAGCGCATCATCCGCAGCATTCTGGCGGGCCACGATACCGCGGTAGTGATGCCGACCGGCGGCGGAAAGTCCCTGTGTTATCAATTACCTGCGCTGGTCTCGCAAGGCACCGCGATCGTGATCTCGCCGCTCATCGCGCTGATGCAGGATCAAGCCGCGCAGCTCAGCGCGATGGAGATTCCCGCGGCGGTATTGAATAGCGCCATCCCCTGGTCCGAACAGCCCGGCATCATTCGGGACGCAACCCGGGGCGCATATCGGCTGCTCTATCTTTCGCCCGAGCGCCTGGCGAAGCCTGAGACCATCGCCTGGCTCTCGCGCGTGCCCATTCAGTTCTTCGCCATCGACGAAGCGCACTGCATTTCCGAATGGGGCCACGAGTTCCGGCCTGAATACAGACAATTGAGCGGCCTGCGCGTGAACTTTCCCGGCAAACCGATCGCCGCCTTCACCGCCAGCGCCACTCGCCGGGTTCGTCACGACATTCTGGCGCAGCTTCAATTGCACGATCCGCACAAGTACATTTGCAGCTTCCACCGGCCCAATCTGCGATTCGTGGTGCGCCAGTGCGAAACCGAGAAGGCCCAGCGGCGTCTGCTGGTGGCCGCGCTGCGGGCGCATGCGGGCGACAACGTGATCGTATATGCGCCCACCATCGTTAGCGTGGAGGCGACCGTCGATTTTCTCGCCGAGAAGGGCATCGCGGCGGTCCCGTATCATGCCCGGATGGATGCGGGCGCCAGGCGTCGCAACCAGGAACGCTGGATGTCCGACGACGTCCGGGTGCTGGTGGGCACGCTGGCTTTCGGGCTCGGGATCAACAAGGCCGCGGTTCGCGCCGTGATTCATCTTTCGCTGCCGAAGTCTCTGGAGCAGTATTACCAGGAAGCCGGCCGCGCGGGCCGCGACGGGCTCACATCCGATTGCGTGTTGCTGTGGCGCAAGAAAGATGCCGGATTGCTCGCGCACTTTATCGAAGACGTTTCCGACCGTGCCGAACAACAGCGCGCCTGGGACCGCTATCATGTGATCCGCAAGTTTGCCGAATCGTCCACCTGCCGGCACCGGCAAATCTGCCTGCATTTCGGAGAAACGCCCAAGTGGGAGAGTTGCGGGATGTGCGACGCTTGCCAGGCCGCGCCAGACTGGGTCGATGCTAAGTCTGTGCGCGCGGATGCCACGCTGGCGGTGGAGCGCCGGAAGCCTCGCGAACAGCCGGCCGCCGGCGCCGGCAACGAGTTGCTCGAATATCTGCGGGAATGGCGGCGCGAGCGTTCAGTTCGCGACAATGTGCCCGCGTTCATGATCCTGCACGACAGTTCGCTCGAAGATCTCAGCCGTAAACTCCCGCAAACGCCCGCGGATCTGTTGCACGTTTCCGGGATCGGCGAGAAAAAAGCGGCAGCGCTCGGCGGGGATATTTTAGAAGCGCTCCAAGCCTATCGCGACGGCGCGCGGGCTTCCGTGCGTGAGGAGGCAAAGACATCGCCGGCCGAGGAGACGATACGAATGCTCGCCGAGGGCCGTAGCTTTGAAGAAATCGCCCGGATTCGCGAGCGCCGGCTTCAGACCGTTATCGATCTGGTGGCCGAACTGGTGGAGCGCGGCCGCCTGGAGTTCAACGACCAATGGATTCCTGCCGGCCGGCGCGAGCAAATTGAGGCCGTGATTGAACGCGTGGGCGCGGCGCGCATGAAGTCCATTAAAGACGAGCTGCCCGCCGAGATCAGCTACGGCGAGATCCGGCTGGTGGCGGCCCGCTTGAGGCGAGCCTTGCCTGACTTCGGCCCTAAATAACTTAGCCGCGGAGTTGCTTACGAGATCGTGTATATAGTGGAGGACCGTATTCGACCATCGCGGCTCAAGACGGGTACGCCAAGCGACTGGGCAGTAGCGGCAATGATCCGGTCCGGGAGGTCGGGAATATCCTGGCGCGAGACCTCCCGCATTTTCATGGCGACGGTTTCATCCAGTGGGACGTGTTGCAGCACAGCCTGAGGATCCGCAATAGCTACAAGAAGCTCGTTCAAAGCGTTGGCGGGAATCCGCCCCTTCTCGATCAGATACACCATTTCGGCAAGGCTGATGGCTGAAACGCCGACGTGGTCACCTTTCGCGATCGTGTCATCGATGAATGCGGAAGCAGCGCCGCTTAGCCGAGGATCCGAGAAGAGATACCAGATCACCGCATGGGTGTCGGCTATTGCGGCGATCATCAGAAATCAGAGCGTGGAAAATTCGCAAACATCTCCGCGCGATTTTGATCGATGTCCTGGGCGGACGGCGCTTCTCCGTACTTCGCGAAGAGGCCCCGCAGCGAGCGCGTAGGTTCTTTCGGTCTCGGGTCGGGTGCCTCGCCGAGAATTTTATTGAGCGCCTCACGCACCAAGGCATCGGTCGACAGGCCCTTGGCCCTCGCGACTGCGATAAGGCGAGCTTCTTCCTGCGGCGCCAAAATGATGGTCATAGCTTATGCTCTTCCATTATGGGCTAACGGCTGCTGGACGGTAGTGTTTGTACAATCCAGGTAGACACTGGTTTCCAAAAAAGGGGTACAAATGTCAAAAAAAGTAGCAACCTCGTCCTCTGGCTGATTGCGCTGGCGCTAACATAATATCGCGTGCCAACATGCCTTAACACCCACAAAGGCATCTGCGGCGAACGCCGATCTTACCGTGCTTTGTGCTTCGTGCGGATTTGAGGATGTAGACAGACCCGACGTCGCTGGCTTAGTCCTTTGGGATCGGGGTTCTGGCGATATTTGGATCTATACTGACTCGGCGATGCGGGGAACGGCGCAACCCCTCAGGTGGGGAAGGCTTGATGTAGGAAAACCAGTCGTCAGATCAAAATAACATCCTGTGCCTAAGTAGCGCGCTGCTCGGCGCCTTCTGCTCAAGTACAAATGGCGGACCCTTCCGCGCTAGACTTAGATGAAATGACCGATCAGGAGCGAATGTCGCGCCCCCTTTCCCAGGTGGATCTGGCGATCTACGAAGCCATCCAGCATGAGGTGGAACGGCAGCATGGTCGTCTGGAGCTCATCGCCAGCGAGAATTTCACTTCCGAAGCCGTGCTCGAAGCCACCGGCAGCGTGTTCACCAACAAATACGCCGAGGGTTATCCGGGCAAGCGCTACTACGGCGGCTGCGAGTTTGCCGACGTGGTGGAAAATCTGGCTCGGGAGCGCGCGCTGAAGCTCTTCGGCGCGGAGCATGCCAACGTCCAGCCGCATTCCGGTTCCCAGGCCAATCAAGCCGCGTACAGCGCTGTGCTGCAACCCGGCGACACCATTTTGGGAATGAATCTGGCGCACGGCGGGCACCTCACGCACGGCCATCCGCTCAATTTCTCCGGCAAAACATACCACGTCGTTCCGTACGGCGTGCGCCGCGACGACGAGCGTATCGATTACGACGAACTCGCCAAGCTGGCCGCCGAACATCACCCCAAGATGGTGATCGCCGGAGGAAGCGCCTACCCGCGCATCATCGATTTCAAGCGTTTCCGGGAAATTGCGGATTCGGTGGGCGCGATTTTCCTGGTGGACATGGCGCATTTCTCAGGGCTGGTTGCGGCCGGACTGTATCCCAACCCCTGCCAATTCGCCGACATTGTCACTTCCACCACGCACAAGACCTTGCGCGGCCCGCGCGCGGGCATGATCCTTTCGCGCGCCCAGTATGCCGCGGCGATCGATAAAGTGGTGTTCCCGGGAACCCAGGGCGGACCGTTGGTGCACGTGATCGCGGCCAAGGCCGTGTGTTTCCTCGAAGCCATGACGCCGGAGTTCGTCGCTTATCAGAACCAGGTGATCGCGAACGCCCAGGCGCTGGCCGCCAGTCTCGAACAGGAAGGATTTCGGATCGTTTCGGGCGGCACGGACACGCATTTGCTGCTGGTGGATGTCTTCGCCAAGGGAGTTCGAGGCAAGGAAGCTGAGAAGGCCTTGGACGAAGCCTACATTACGGTGAACAAGAATGCCATTCCGTTCGACCAGAATCCGCCGCTCAATCCCAGCGGCGTGCGTCTGGGCAGCCCGGCGGTCACCACCCGTGGCTTCAAGGAAGCCGAGATGCGGGAAGTCGGCGGGCTGATCGCCGAAGTGCTGAATCATATCAGCTCCCCTGAAACGCTCGCGTCCGTCCGGCGACGGGTTACCCATCTGGCCGAGCGATTCCCGCTCTACGGCTGGAAGCTAGCCCGCACCACCGCCTAGCCAGCAAATAAATCCGTTTCCGCGCTGGAATTCTCCAGTATTCTAGGTAGATCCATGCCGCTCCGGATTGTGGTCGATGCCCGCCGTGTATCGGACTTCGGCATCGGAACCTACATCCGGAACCTGGTCTACTCGCTGGCGAAGATCGACACATCCAACTTCTACACTTTGATCACCTCCGCGCCCGCGGTTCCGGAATTCGCCGGCCTGCCGTCCAACTTCAGCACCACGCCGTTCACGCGCAAGAGCAAATCCGGGCTGGCGCAATTGGGCTACAGCGCGTTTCTGCGCCGCATCGACGCCGATCTGTTTCACATCCCCTTGAACGCCGTCCCGCTGTGGATGCCCAAACCATACATGGTCACCATTCACGACATGAGCACGCTCCTGTTTGCGAACGAGCCGGGCTACCAGAATTCCCTGCGCCGCTTTTACTTGCGCCGCGGATTGTTGCACGCCGATCGCGTAATTGCGGTTTCGAGCGCCACCCGCCACGACGTGGTCTCGCTCCTGGATATTCCAGCCAGCCGGATCCGCGTAGTCTATAACGCGCCCGACCCGATCTTTCGTCCGCTCCCAGGCGCCTCCGGCGCGGCGTATCCTCCCGAAATCCGGCTCGTCCTGGAGCGTTACCGCATCCATTATCCGTTCCTTCTTTATGTAGGGCGAACTAATCCCCAAAAGAACATCCCGCGCCTGGTGGAGGCTTTCGCCGTACTGCGCGGCGAAATTCACGAACTGGAGCAGTATCGAGATTTGCGCCTCATCATCATCGGCGATGAAATATCTCACAGTCCCACCTTGCGCCAGGCCGTGATCCAGAGCCGCATGGAAGGCTCCGTGCGGTTTCTGGGATTTGTGCCCATCGAGACATTGCGAGCTTTTTATCAAACCGCGTCCGCATTTGTGTTCCCGTCGCTTTATGAAGGCTTCGGCCTGCCCCCGCTCGAAGCCATGGCGTGCGGCGCGCCGGTGATTTGTTCCAGCGTCAGTTCGCTGCCGGAAGTGGTTGGAGACGCGATCATGGCTGTCAATCCCGAGAACGTCTTTGACATCGCGCGCGGCATGCGGGAGGTTCTGCTCGATTCCGATTTGCGCCTGCGGCTGATCCACCTGGGCTTCGAACAGGTCCGAAAGTTCAGTTGGGATCGCACCGCCATGCAGGTGTTCCAGGCTTACGAAGAAATTGCATCGTACAAAAAGCGGCCCCCGTGAGCCGCAGCCCGATCGCGCTCCCGGCCTAGCCATCGCACGCGCCCCTTCACGAAATTCGGGAGGCCGGCCGCCGGAGTCCGAAGCTGTTCCCATTGCCCAGGCTGATCCCAGGTTGCGTCCGCCAGCAGGTAGAAACAGCGTGCGCCCGGACGAATATACCGCAACACGGCGTCCTCCCCGCGGGTGACGGCGTACAAGCCGTGAGGCGAAGTGTTCAAGCGCGATTCCGTCGTGGTGTCCAGCAGCGCAATGTCCCAATTCGCCAGCGTCACGCGCATGTAGGGATCCGGCGCCAGACGAGCCATGACAAAACCTGCTGGAACCGTCCGCGACGGATAGGGCAATGGAAAGGTGCTTCGCCAATTCATGCGCTCGGGCCACGGCAGCCCCGGGCCGAGGGGGGAATCGAGGAACGCGACCTCGGCCACCGGCTGCGGAGCGCTGCGCCGTTTCAGGTTCGCTTCCAGATCAGCTATCGGGGCGAGGTCCAGTAGCGACATCTGAAAGTATTTGGCAATTATCCCTTGACAACACGTATGGAATCCGGCATACTAAATCATGCCCGGACGAAAAGACATCGCAGTAAAGCAGAGCATCCCGGCGCATCTTCGGTACACCATCAACCACTTCAACAAAGAGTTTCCGACTGATGACGCCTGTTTAGAGTTCATAAAAGAGCAACGCTGGCCCAACGGAATCACGTTCTGCGAGAAGTGCCAAAAGGAAACCAAGCATCACCGCATCAACGGGCGGACGGCGTATAGTTGCGATTACTGCGGAACTCACATCTACCCCCTGGCCGGGACAATCTTTGAAAAGACCACCACTTCCTTGCGGCTGTGGTTCCATGCCATGTATCAAATGGGTTCAACCCGCTGCGGAATCTCCGCTAAGCAAATTCAACGCGAAACTGGCGTCACTTACAAAACCGCGTGGCGCATGTTCAAGCAGATTCGTTCGCTTATGTCCGATGGGGATCTGCAATTGGAGGGGCCGACGGTGGAGATGGACGAAACCTATTTCGGGGGACGCGTGCGCGGCAAGGGCAAAGGACCAAAGTTAGAAAACAAGACCCGGATCGTCGGCATGGTTGAGCGCAAGGGAAAAGTAGTTGCGAAGACCGCTACCGAGAAGGGCATCCAGCAAGTGCTGAACATGGCGGCTGAACACATCCTGCCAGACAGCACCGTCTACACTGACGAAGCAACTGCGTACAACAATCTGCCGGGACTCACCAAGGGCGGGAAACCTCTCGGCTACCAGCACAGACGGATTCATCACGCGTCCAAGGTCTATGTGATGGGCGATATTCATACCAACACCGTTGAGGGCTTCTGGAGTCTGATAAAGCGCGGCATCGGCGGGGTCTACCATTCCGTCAGCCAGAAGTACTTACAAACTTATCTGGATGAGTACTCGTTCCGGTATAACCGTCGCGATCAAGGGAATCTGATCTTCAAGTCGATTTTGGAGCAGGTTTCGCAGCGGGCGGTGGATTGATTGCCCGCTTCAGAAGATCGTGGAAATCGCGGCGCGTGAAAGGCCGCGTTTTGTCCTCGGACTTAGGCTGATCTTTCTTTGTCGCGCTCACCGCCTTCTAGTCTAGCATCGAAAGGCCTAAGGTCTTTCCCTAATCTCCCGCGCGCCGAACAAACGGTCGATTGTTAACAACAGTGATGGACATTATCAATCAAGAGCATTTTGGGCGAAACCGTGACACTTCCATCAACGTGGGTGTAGCGAAAAACGAAAGCATCCTTGAACTCAAAGTGCTCTTTGAGTACTGTTCTAAGATCAGGGCGTGCCGATGTTGAGTATTCTTCGCGCCTCACGCAGTGCGCCGAATCGAGCGGGCAGCGCTGTTCCCAGTTCCCCTCCATCCAGAGGCGCTTCAGTTCGTCGCTTGTGGTATGTTTGATAGACTTAGGAGTAGACATGGAAGACCTCATTAACATACGGAGACGCCTTGAAGCTTACGTGTCCGAGCCTCACGACATTGGATACAAGGAATTTCGTGAATGGTTTGTGCCGGTATATGCCGAGCATGTGTCAGCAGGCGACTCGGACGCGTTGAAGTTTTGCCGCGCCATTGAGTGGGCATTAGCGGATTATTCCGAGGCGTTGATAACGATTGACCAGTTGAAGCAATTGCTTGTGTCATTGCTCTACGAAGCCAATGAAAGTGAGACGTCGGTACCTTTTGTAAAGAGCGTAAGGATCGCCGCCATCTCTGGAATCGCCCACGCTTTAATCGGGGGCAACAGCACCGGAACAGAATGGCAATTTCCATCCGCTTCCGGCTCGTTCCTTCCGACGGGCACCATTGGTCGTCCGGTTGTGGAGCGCCGCTCATAGCAATCACAGCCTCCCCACTTGCGGAGGGATCGTAGTACTCAGAATCACGTCGAATGGGACGATGATCGGATTTACCTGTCCCTCAATCATGACGTTCAGGCTGTATGCCCCGGCCCGGTCGAATACTACATTGGCAAATTTGGGGACATTCAAAACGGTAGCTGGCAGTCCGTTCGGTGCTTGGTTGACTTCCATTATGACCACCGCTTGCGCCAGCACGCGTCCGGACTCGACATTTTGGACCTGAACCCGGATAGTATACGACCCGAGCCGGTCTGCCTGAAGCAGTTGGAAAAACGCCAGCGTTGGAAGTGCGAAGGGTAGCTGGGTAACTGTGATGTTGCCCATGTACATGCCGAGAATGATAAACTTCCCGGTATTTTCTTGTCTTACGTCATCACAAACGATTGTGTACTGATGGGAGATCGCCATCGATAGCTCTCTTTCTTGCCCTTCCGGGCACACTACGGGCTTGCTTTTCAATGGGGATTTATCTTACGATGGGAGCGGCTACCAACCAAACCTACCGCCCCGGAGCCATCGGAACTTGGATGAGCCTCCGGGGAAAACCCTTAGAAAAACTGCTGAGTCAAGTCTACCACCCCTAAAGGTGGCTAAGTGACTATCTGCAATGCTGACACAGTATATAGTGGGTCGTCAACGAATTTATCCATACAGCGTGGAGTAGTTACTTGTCAACAGAGCCCACGATATGGTGGCTGGCCTGTCACGCCGATACCATTGTAGCTAACATACGTGCTCTGATGGGATAATTGCCAAGTATTTTAATATCGAATCGAAAACCTCGGGGGAGAGATTTCGGGCGCCTTTCAGCACGTTATGGGCATGCGGCTGGGAGATGCCAATCAAGCGGGCCAATCTTCTTTCGGTGAATTCGCCGCTTTGGATGCGACCCCGGACGTAGGCCAGCAGCTTGAGCTGGGCGTCCTGGAAGGTCAATGGGGCTCCTCGTATTTCAGTTTGAAATAGGCTCCTCGAAGAGTAAGAGGTTCGATATCATTGCGAGCCATACACTTTAGTAGTGCCGGCCTTAACGGAACGTATATAACCAAAAGACCGCATTGCCTTTGCTCGATTCTCTCCTTGGGCGAGGAACGATTTCTTCCCTATCAGCGATGCTTTTTTGCGTTGACGTACTCCGTCAGCGCATTGAGACTGAAATCACACCATCAAACGACTCGGTTGCCTTTCCGAGTTCCTAAGGAAGAGAGACAAAATGGAGTGGACACGATCAGAGACGCTGGCCCTTGCCGCGCCCAAGTGCAACACTTGTGTGGGCTTGGGGCTGCGGATCGGCCGCAACAAGACGACGCACCCATGCAACTGCGTGCTAAGAGCAATTTTTCGCGCATGCTGGCAACGTTTTCGGGAGTGCATGGCCAGAGAAAAACATATGAGCAAAGTGACCCTGGATCCGATGCCTGGGAAGGATCGGCGAGGCGCTTGGGGCCGCAAGGACGAGGAATTTACTGCCGATTTCTGCCTGGTAAGCAAGAGAACGCTGACGGAATTCGAACATCGCATTTTCCGTTATCACTTCCTGATGGGCGCTGACTGGAAACTGTGCTGCCGGAAACTCAGGATGGACCGCGGCAACTTCTTTCATGCCGTCTATCGGATCGAACAGAAGCTAGGGCGGGTTTTCCGTGAATTGGAGCCATACGCGCTGTTCCCCGTCAATGACTACTTTCACGGGCCTGTTAAGAACGTTTCGAGCAGCCTGGCGCCCAAGGTGGTGCCGATCCGCCCACCCCTGAGCAAGTTCCCCCTTCCGAGCGAGAAAAGCGCATAGCGCTCGAGCGCATGGGCCGCCGCGCCGCTCCCAAAAAGGTCCGGGCCGCGGCGGTCCGTCGCCAACGTTTCACTCAAACTGTTTCCGAAACCCCGCGAACTGGAGCTTCAAATCTTCCAGTTCCGAACGCAGCTGAGCCACCTCGGCTTCGAGCGCGCCCATTCGATCCCCGCGGCCGTGCGTCGAAGCTTCCGGCTCCGCTTCCTCCACGGCCGCTGGAGGCCCCGAGAGCAAATGCGCATACCGGGCTTCCTTCTCGCCCGGCCGGCGCGGCAGCTTGGTGATCAGTTCCGGCTGCCTTTCGATCACGCTCAATACTTCGGCGAGATCGTCAAAGGGATGCATGCGCTCGGCCCGCGTTCGCAGCTCACCCAGCGTTTGAGGCCCGCGCAGCATCAATTCGCACAGCACAGCTAGTTCCCTGCGGCCCAGGTTCAACTTTTCGGCGATGCGATGCCCGAACTTGGGCACCCGGCTGCCCGCGCCGGTGGAGGTAATCAGCAGTCCCTTTGCGCGCAGCAGCTGCAGCGCCTGTTCCACTTCAGCCTGTTCAAAATTCACCACCGGGTCGCGGTTCGACTTCTGATTGCACGCGTTGACCAGAGCGTTGAGCGACAACGGGTAGTACTCCGGAGTGGTGATTTCTTTCTCCAATAGTGCGCCCAGCACTCGCGCCTCCACCGGATTGAGCAACAGGTCCATCGCTCCAGTCTGCCACGTCGCTTCCGGGGATGTCCCCTTGTCATATCATTTTGAGAACGCGCTGTCTGCTAGGGATATCACCAGGGAGATATCACCAGGATGCGAGATTGAAAAGCTAGCGGTTGCAGCGTTCTCCCGCGGCTTCCTATAGGCGCGAGTTGGAGTGATCCGCTAGACTGGGTGTATCCAAACAGGGCTAGGCTGGCCGCCAGGTTTGGACGATAGCATAGAAGGCGTGTTTTCCCGGCCGGGACGACATCGATGGGAGCTGGTCCGTCGCGGCCGGCGCCGACCAGGCAGGAATTATTGACGTCACCCGATCCGTTAGCCAAGATTCTCGACCTTGCCGACGATGCCATCATTTCGGTGGATGAGCAGCAGAGGATTATCCTCTTCAATCAGGGCGCTGAACGAATCTTCGGATACGCGGCCCGCGACGTAACCGGGCTCCCGCTCGACGTTCTGCTCCCCCAGCCTCGTCTGCAGGTTCATCGCCAGCACATTCGCGATTTCGATCATTCCGGCGTAACGGCCCGGCGCATGGGCGAGCGCAGCGAGATTCGAGGCCGCCGCAAAGATGGCACCGAGTTTCCGGCTGAAGCTTCCATATCCAAGGTGATCGTGAACGGCCGGACCATGTATACCGCGATTCTGCGCGATGTGACGGATCGCATCGCGGCCGAGGAACTGATCCGGGCGGCGTTGCGCGAGAAGGAGGCGCTTCTCAAGGAGATCCACCATCGGGTGAAGAACAATTTGCAGGTGGTTTCCAGCCTGCTCGGTCTGCAATCCCGCGCCGCGGTTGATCCGGACGCCCGCAAGATGTTCGTGGAAAGCCAGAATCGCATTCATTCCATGGCGCTGCTGCACGAGAGCCTGTATCAATCCAACGACCTCGCGCGGATCGACTTTCCCGACTACATCCGGCAGCTGGCGTCGCACTTGTTCCAGTCCTATGGTGTGCCGGCCGACCGTATTCAACTTCGCACCGACCTGGACAAGCTGTACCTGAATCTGGATGCCGCCGTTCCTTGCGGCCTGATCATCAACGAGCTGGTCTCAAACTCGCTCAAATACGCGTTTCCCGAGGGCCGCCAGGGTGAAATTCGCATCGTGCTGCGCGAGCGCTTGGAGAACATGTCCAAGCTGGTGGTGGAAGATAACGGAATTGGACTGAGCGCGGGCATCGACTGGATGACCGCGCGCTCTTTAGGATTGCGATTGGTGCGAACGCTGGCTGAGCAACTGGGAGCGACCCTCCGGTTGGAATCCGAGGCCGGCACCAAAGTCGAGCTTACTTTTACCGCAGCGGCTTAGCCGGGTGGAACCTAATATTGCATGTCGTCACGAATTTTGATCGTTGAAGATGAGCGCATTACCGCGGAGGATCTCCGGGATATCCTCACCGACCTCGGCTACACCGTCACGGCCTCGGTTTCAACCGGCGCCGACGCCATCGCCCAGGCGGAAGCCACTCGCCCGGACCTGGCGCTCATGGATATTCGGATCAAAGGCTCCATGGATGGAACGGAAACTGCGACCATACTGCGCCAGCGCTTCAACATTCCGGTGGTCTACCTGACCGCGCATGCCGATAGCGCCACCGTTTCGCGAGCCAAGGCCGCCGAGCCCCTCGGCTACATCGCGAAGCCGTTTCAGGAAGCGGAGCTGCATGCCAGCATCGAAATTGCTTTGCATAAGCATCGCGAGGATTTGAAATTCAAGGAAAAAGAAAGGCTACTGGCTTCCACGCTCCGCGCGGTGGCGGAAGGCGTAATTTCGATCGACAAGAACGAAATCATCACGGTGTTCAATCCGGCGGCGGAGGCCTGGAGCGGTTGGCCGGCCGACCAGGCCATTGGAAAGACCATCGAGGACGTTTTCCAGCTGGTCGACAGCGCCAGCGGAGAGCGGTTGAACACTCCGTTGTGGCGGGTTCTTGCGGAGGGCGCGCTCGGCGAGCTGCCCGCCGGCGCTCTGCTGGTCTCACGCGGCGGGGAGCAACGTCCCATTAACGGCAGCATCTCGCCTATTCGCGATCATCTGGGCGCGGTTTCCGGCGCCGTCATTGTGTTTGGACGCGCTGTGAATGAAGCGGGCTCGGCCAGCCGCCCGGCCGCGCCGGAAGCTGAATCCGATGATAGTGTCGGCCTGGGCAGTTTCAAAATTGTGGCGGTTTCAGGCGCCATGAAGCAGGCCCTGAAGTTCGCCCGCCGCGTCGCGCAAAGCGAAGTCTCCACGATCCTGCTCGAGGGCGACAGCGGCACCGGCAAGGATGTGCTGGCCCAGTTCATCCATCATTATGGGCGGCGCAGCGAAGGTCCCTTCGTCGCGCTCAACTGCGCGGCTATTCCGGAAACGCTGCTGGAGAGCGAACTGTTCGGCTACGAGAAGGGCGCGTTCACGGATGCGCGCGCTCCCAAGGCGGGGATTCTCGAAGTGGCCTCGGGCGGTACCATTTTTCTGGACGAGATCGGCGAGATGCCTGTCGTTTTACAAGCCAAGCTGCTGCGGGTGATTGAAGAGCAAACCTTCCGGCGCCTGGGCGGCGTGCGGGATATCCAGGTGGACGTGCGCGTGGTGGCTGCCACCAACCGCAAGCTTACCGACGCCATCGAAGAAGGGAAGTTCCGGCTGGATCTGTATTATCGGCTCAACGTCATCCAGGTATGTTTGCCGCCCCTCCGGGAGCGCAAGGAGGATATCATCCCCTTGGCCGAACATTTCGTTCGCCTCTACAACACCAAGTTCAAGCGCGATATCAAAGGCCTCTCGCACGCAGCGGCCGCCTTATTGCTGGCCGGCGATTGGCCCGGCAACGTGCGCGAGCTTCGCAATGTCATCGAGCGCGGCATGGTGCTCGAAGAGGCCGATTGGATACAAGCCTCCAGCCTGCAAATGAGCAACGCCGGCAAGCCTTCCCTGGTGGGGTTGGGCGAAGCGGCGCTCGGTTCGGAACTGCGCGATCCGGAAGCGCCTTTTGAAGTGAGCCTGGAGGAATCGGAGAAAAACCTGGTGAAGAAAGCGCTCGAGAAGGCAGGCGGCAATCAAACCCGCGCGGCGGTGCTGCTGGGCGTCACCCGCGACACGCTGCGCTACAAAATGAAGAAGTTCAACTTGCGCTAAGCCGTCCGCGGGCTCAGTGCGTCATCGAATAGATCACGTAATCCACGCCGATGCGGATTCCCAGCGCTGAATATTTTTCCGGATACTCGGGATCGTCGGCCCACTCCCAGGAATCGCCGACATCGGAGTTGAAATCCATGGCCACCATCAGGCGGCCCCGGTCATCGTAGATTCCCCGCCAGTGCGCCACTGAGCCGTCGTTTCGATATGTAGTGCCTCGCCTGAGGGCCCATTCGCCGGGAACCTGATAGCGGTCATCCAGATCGTAAACTGTGTGGAAAATGGAATCGGTCCCGTCGATTTCCACGATCTCACGGTCCGGAAAGACCAGTCGCATGCTTTCTTCAAAGCGGTCCCACTCCTCGGTGCCCCAAAAATCGTCCAGCATCAGGAATCCGCCGCGCAGAAGATAGTCGCGCAGTTTCTTGGCTTGCGCCACGGTCAGTTTCCAGTCGCCCATCTCGCCGGCGGCAAGCCACGGCCAGTTGTAGACGTCGTCTCCGTCATCCAGGTTGACCGGTTGCTCCACCGAACGCACGTTCACCCTGGTGAGGCGCCGCAGCGCCATCGCGAAGTGCCGGTCCGCCCGGGGATAATCCTGCGACCAGCTGGTGCCTCCCTCCAGCCAGTTGAAGGAGCCCCGGTAGCCGTAGTAACGGCCGAAGCGGGCATGCGGATGCTGCGGATACATCAATCGCGCAAAAATCCACTCGGTTTTTTCCTGATAATCGGCGGGCAGCTGGACGTCATCGTAGGGCTCCATGCTGCGATAAACGCGAAACTCGCGCTGCGCATACACCGTGCCCAACAGCAGGGCGAATCCGGCGGACCATCCCAACACGCTGCGATAGCGCTTCATTCTTCAACCAACATCCCGCCGATTCCACTCTTTATCGGCGCGACACCAGTTTACCACCGCCATCCGATGCACAAAGCCGTTCTCATCAGGCAAGATGAAAGCTGTGCTCGCTGAGAACAATCTTCCATCCAGCGCTCGGAGCCGTGGCGCGTTCGCCATGGTTTTGGGCGTTGTTGCGCTGCTAGGGGCGGCTCTCGCAGTTTATTCCCAGACACGGGCGTTCGCTTCCGATGAAGGCTTCCACCTGCTGACCGCACAGCTGATTAAACACGGCAGCCGGCCTTATCTCGACTTCCTGTTCCCCCAGACGCCTCTGAACGCTTATTGGAACGCGCTGTGGATGTCGGTCTTTTCCGAAGGCTGGCGAACGCCCCATGCGGTAGCCGCCGTCATGACCGCTGCTTCCATTCTTCTGACCGCGGACTTTCTGCTGGCGCGCTTCCCGATCCCCAACTGGCGCCTAGGCGCGGCCGTCGTTGCCGCTCTGATGGCCGGCTTGAACATTCAGATTTTCACCTACGGCGCGGTCGCGCAGGCCTATGGCTTGTGCCTGTTCCTGACGGTGGCGGCATTTCGCGTCGCGGTCTGGAGCGTCGATCGAAAGAGCGCCGTAGCGTCCGCTTGCGTGGGCCTGTTGAGCGGTGCGGCCGCGGCATCCTCCCTGCTCACCGCTCCGGTGGCTCCGGTTCTTCTGATTTGGATGCTGATCTCGAATCACGCGGGCAGCCGCCTGCGGAAAGGCGCGGCTTTCGTCCTGGGTGTGCTGGCCGCCTTTGCCCCCGTGATTCGGCTGTTCGCCGAAGGCCCCCGCCAGACCGTCTTCAATATTTTCGAATACCATCTGTTTCATCGCCAGGAGAATTGGG
>CAWBAE010000006.1:0-132201 GCA_963786745.1 Terriglobia bacterium
TCAATGATTCATAACAGGCTGAGACCTCCGGTGCCGATGCGTTCTGTTCCGATTCGGTATTCATTGCGTTTCTCCTAACCGGGCTGCGGTCGTGATCATTCATCGGGAGAAACATCGAGGCAAATCCTGAGTTAACCAAAGTTAGCCAGGCCGCACTCCGAGGAGCGTTAGAGCGAAATTGGCGGCGACCTATCCTTTTTAAGTGCCCGACAAAACTCAGCTCTATCGAATCGTCCGGTAACACCCCCGTATGCCATGGAAGGCTCATCACCCTTGGCTCGGAGTAACTCCGCGTAGGCGAGGAGAAAGTGAAATTCCGATGCTAAGCCTCGGATGTGGGGCCCCAATATAATGGCAATTGCTTTGGATCAGGACGCGACCTTCATTGAAAGGTAAGATGCACGCTATTAGCCGCCGCGCCCGCGACGCTGAAGGCTACGACAATGTCGCCGTGCAGTCCCTCGTTCTGCGGAATTACGACGTTTGCCTGATCCAAACCAACGAATGTGCCCTGAGCGCCGGCATATTGGACGACGCCGGGAACGCCATTGAAGGTCACACTCACGGTGCCGGAGGCGGCGTTGCGGAACCCCGTTCCGAACAAGACTAGAGTGTTTTGGTTGGTTGACGGTCCAAGATTGATGGGGTTCGGAACGACAGTCCCATTTACAACTTGATACACACTAATAGTAGTTTGTGTTGTTCCCGAAACTTGAATCACGACTCCGGCCGCCAAACCTGCACCGTCTAGCATGAAGATTCCGGGCGAGACAGGCTGGACGAACGCCTCGCTCGTGCTTACCGTCCCATCAGAGGCGGTTATCTGCACGCTTGAGGGCCCGGTAGCCAAGCCGGATGGCACCTCGAAATTGACCTGTTTCGGAGAGACGTAAAACAGGGGCGCGGTCTGCGTATTGCCCAAGAAATCGGTAATCTGAACCGTAGTGCCGCCGAGTGCAGCGGGCGGAGTGGCGTCTTGATTCAGAGCCGTCTTGGTAGCGAGGTCGCTGCCCACCGCGGTTGCGATCGATTGCGGCGCGACGGGAATCGCCTGGAAACTCGCGGCGGAGACGACGGTCGGACCGAACCAGTTCCGGACAGCCAACAAAGCTCCGCCTGGCGCTTCCTCATTGATGTAGAAGATTGGATATACTGCGTCGTCCGCAATGGCGACATCGGGGAGGCTACCTCCATTCCAATTCGCGAGCGCTAACGCTGTGGGGAAAGATCCCGACAAGAAATGAACCTCAGGCTGAAACGTGCCATCGCCATTGCCGAGCAGGTAGGTGTCGTCAGCTAGGCCGCAACAGTGGGCCACCACCAGATCGAGATTGCCATCGCCGTTCATATCCGCAGTAACGGCCTGGTTTGCTCCTGCTTCCGTGCTGGGCGACACGCCGGTCTTGAATGTGCCATCACCATTTCCCAGCAGAATTTGGATGGTGTCCCCGATCAACGCCAGATCGACCTTGCCATCGCCATTGAAGTCGCCCGCCACGATCGCAGCCAAGCCATTCGACGCGGTGACCGGCGCGAGCGCGTTGAACGTTCCGTCACCCGCGTTCAACAGAACGGTGATGGACCAACTAGTATTGAATGGATTCTGGCTCGACGCAGTTGTGATGCCGGCGATCAAATCGGGCTTGCCGTCGCCATTTACGTCGGCCGAGGCAATGGCCAGTCCCGACTGGCCCGACAGATAGGAAACCGGCGCTGAGAAGTTCCCCTGCCCATCGCCCAGCAAAACGGAAACGCCGCCTGCACTGGACCCCATGTCGGATACAGCCACGTCCGGATTGCCGTCACCGTTCAGGTCGGTAACAATCATGCCGCTAGGATTCGCCCCGGCTGGAAAACTGGCAGCCGTTCCGAAGGTGCCGTTGCCGCTGTTCAGAAGCCTCAACACGCCGCCTGCGTTGACGCCATTCAGCGCCCCTTTGTCCGCGACGACAAGGTCCGGCTTCGCGCCCGGCCGCAAGGCCACTAGGGCCGCGGCGGTGGGGGAGGGCGTTGCATCCGCCGAAGTCACCAGGCTATATGTAACCGGCGCGTTGAAATTTTCGTTCCCCGCGTTCAGAAGCACAGACGCGATATAGTCGACTCGATCAGTTATCACGGCATCCGACAGCCCGTCCCCGTTTATATCTCCTGTGGCAAGCGCGGTAGCCCCGATGCCCATGGTGGGCCAAAGTTGAGGTGCGAGCAGCGTGCCATTCGCATTGCCGGGAGTAACCACCGTCTGAAGCGTGTTGATATCGGTGCTGAACAAGAAAAAGCCTGCCGCAGTCGGCTCTGAGAAATCCAACGCGAGTGGGTTTCCTCCCAATAGAAAGGATGCGGAGGGAGTGAAACCTCCAGTGCCGTTGTTGAGGAACATGATCGCGTCATTGCTGCCCGCATAAGCCGCCGTCAAATCGATATAGCCGTCGTTGTTGAAATCCGCGAATACGAGATCGCCAAATGAGAGACCGCCGGGGGTGCTAGTGGGCTGTTGAAACGTGCCGTCTCCGTTCCCGATGAAAAGCAGGATGGTAGATGCCTTACCGTCGATCGCAGCGAGGTCCACATTCCCGTCATTGTTGAAATCCGCAGCGACAAGCGCTCCCGGCGATTCGCCGGCGGGTATCAGGGTCGCAGCTTTAAACGTCCCATCCCCGTTTCCAATGAGGATGGCGATGTTCGCGGTGTACGAGTCAGAGGCCACAAGATCGAGTTTTCCATCGCTATTCACGTCGGCGGCGAAAACGTAAAAGGGTCCTGGTCCGGCCGGATACTGCACAGGCACGCCAAAAGTGCCGTCTTTATTATTCAAAAGGACCCAAAGGCCGCCGCTGGCGTCGCTTGCTGTTGAACCGCCCGTATCAGTGAGGACCAGATCGGGGTAGCCGTCGCCGTTGACGTCGGCGGCGATGACGAAGGGGTTATCGGCGTCGACGTTGTACTGGTTCACCGCGATGGCGTTGAGTGTCGCGTCATTCAGTTGAACTGTTACCGACCCACTGGCCGCTAAAACCACGTCAATGTTTCCGTCCCCGTTGAAATCAGCAAAATCGATCAAGTGCGATGCGTGCCCCGACGCGGCGCCGGCGGTTTGAGCCGCGGCTTTCGCCAGCTTGGCGTGAGAGCTCGGCGGAGCGGTATTGGAGAAATCCATCGCGGGACTGCCGGGACAATCCTTGTCGTAGATCTTCTGCACCGTAGGTCCGTCAAGGCGTTTGTACTCGTAAGGACGTTTCGGGTCGCCGGTAGGGAACTTTGCCTCCCAGATCCACGGCCCGGTAGGAGGGCGAGGTGGTTCGCCATTGGTGGCCAGCGCGCCGCTGTTGCGACCCTCAAGGGCTACCGGTGTCAGAGGATTCGTTTGATTCGCCGGGATGTTCAACTCGATGTCAATTGCCCCTTCGATCTGAGAGGCACCAATGGTACGGCCGCCGTCCAACGGAACATCTACTTTGAAGGTCCTATCCGTCTGTGTGCACCCGGCACTGAGCGCGGCGGCGCTTGCTGCGATCGTCGCGGCCAGAAAGAGCCATCGCTTGAACGGGACCATCGGAACGGGGTTCATAACAGCGGCCTCAATCAAACTTTCAGGATAATATCACGCCGGCTGAGGGCATTGGCGCATCAACCTGCAGGACCTCCTGGTTCGCAGTCGGAACATTCGGTGCCCGCTCACGGCGCTGGGTGTTGTCCTTCTCATTCGTGCAGCCTTCCGTATGATAGCTGTCCATCGTAATTGTCTCAGTGACCTGACCGATATTTTGTACCAGCCCGACAGAGAGTATAGCGCGGCCGGTTTCTTAATGAATGCAATGTTGGCGTCGGGCGGCTACCCATGGACTGTCATCCGGGTCGAGGATCGTGATGCATATCTGGCGGCGCTGGATGGAGCCAGCATTGACATGAAAATCGAGCCTTTCGCGGAGTTTGTTGCCGCGCGGGTCCGTAAATCAATGAAGCGTGCCTCCGCGAAGTCTCGCGGCAAGTGACACTCGTCGCGTCGCAGGCTGACGAGAATTTCAACGTTCGCTAAGTGAGAATGACAAAGAGCGTCGGGGGGGATGTGCCCGAATCCAAGCCGCCGGGAAAAACGTATCAACCCAAGTCGCGAAAAGGCCGAGTGCCCACAGGGTTTGGCATTCCGGTCGAATGGAAGTATTTTCTTCAGTCGAATCCGAAGCGCACGCGGGCGATCTGCTCGACACCTGCCACACGGTGTTTATCAGAGCCGGAGTGACGGACCAATCTGCGGTGCGCATGGGATTCTATCTTGGCCGCATCTTCGTCGAAGAGTTCAACGAAATACTGCAGCTGGCGGGCAACGGATACGGCGTCGGTGCCCTGAAAATCCTCAGGAGCATGTATGAGCGTGCCGTCACGTCGGCATATCTCTTGAATAATGTGGACAAGGGCGCCCTGTTTATGGACTTTCATTTTGTTCACAGGCGCAAAGCCTACAATCACCTGAAGAAGATTTCGAATGTCGCGAAGCAACCGCCGCAAGAAATGATCGACCGGATCAAGAGCGATTACGAGAGGGTAAAGGATCAGTATCTCGAAGAGATCTGCAAAACGTGCCAGAAGAAAAGGCCCCAGCCTTCGTGGACCAAACTGGACACGGCATCGATGGCCAGCCTTGTGGCGAAGGGGTATGCAGAACTCTCTTACGACGCGTTTTATCAACCTACGCTTCAAACGCACACGACTGTCGCGTCGGTCCCGACGCGGCTGAAGCAGAGGGCGGATGGATCAATCGGCTTCGATGAAGGGCCGCAGCGCGAACATGCAAAGAACGCCGTGATTCTGGCGCACAATCTACTCCTTCGCCTCGTCGACTCACAGAACAAGCATTTCAAGCTTGGTCTCGACACCGAGATCGAGCAGCGGGCGAAGGAGTTTTTGGAAGCATATGCGCGCCGAGAAGACGCGTCCAAGTAACGGGGCGGAATGTAGAAGAGCATCCCGGCACGAAGCTCGTGGATTTTGCCTCCATGGCGTCTGACCATGGGGCCCTGTTTCCTCATTTCTTCATTCTTTCCATGCGCGCGACACCAGCCCGTGCATCATTCAGATCAGCATGCTCGAACGCCGACGCCATGCGATTGGTCTCTGTCGCTGTCAGGCCAACTTTGAGCGCCACCTTTCGCCACTTCGCGACCGCCTGTCCAATTTGGGCCGCGATGGCACGCGCCTCATCCGAATCCAGTTCGAAATACGGAGCGACTTCGAACGCCAACCTAAGCGAAGCCGTCCCGTCTTCAAGATCGATCGCGGTGGTGAGAACGCGCGGTTTAATGTCCGTGGGCACGGGATTGAGGTCATAGGCCGGTGACAAGCGCCATCCTGCCGGACCGGCCCAGAGAAACCCGTGATTGCGCAGATGATCGTCGGTGTTTGATATCAGGATGCTGAATACAATTCGCCGCCACAATGCGTGCATGTCCTCTCTTGGCGCTGCGCCATGCTGACGAAGAACATCCACGAATTCCAGGTAACTGCGGGCTTCATTGTCCTTCGCGTCGAGCATACTCATTGCCGAG
Organism: Terriglobia bacterium; assembly: GCA_963786745.1. Classification (GTDB taxonomy): domain Bacteria; phylum Acidobacteriota; class Terriglobia; order Bryobacterales; family Bryobacteraceae; genus Palsa-89. Next base: position 5,541 of record CAWBAE010000006.1, read on the forward strand.
AGGAACGGCACACGCGCTCCGCCGTCGCGATCAAAACGCCGGAGCAAGAGTACGGGCTTTTCGGCCACTGTCTCAATCCGCCATGAGGAAACGGCGATGCCCGAGTTCTGTGCGAGCGTCAGGGCCACAGCCTCCCATAGGACGGTGTTCACCTCATCTCCCTTGTTCGGAAACTTGGCGATCGCGAGATGTCCATCGCGGTCCCGAACCGAGGCCTTCGGACGGGCGCCCCCAAGCGATGATCCCGGCGCCAGGAGCAAACGCAAATCCTCGTCCGTGTCAGTGTCACTCAAAGCGCGTTCGGCGGCTGAAAGCAGTCTTGGCAGTTCGATCAACGGTGGGATCTTCGTCGGGCCATATTCAGCCAGAAATGGCCCACCCTCCCGCTCGGCAAAACGCAGCGCGCCCAGGCGGGCTTCGTCATCCACCATCAGCAGGTAATCGGTTTCGCGAAGAGTGCCCGGTGTCTCTCCTGCGCGCTCAGCTCGACGCCGTTCGGCCCGGCCCATCAAAACCCGCCCCCATCGATCTGGAGCAGAGTCGCCGATCGCGCCGAAAAGCGGTTTGTCGGAGGGGGTGTGAAATGGACCTGGCCCAAGTTTCATGGCCGGCTCAAGGGAGAAACGCTCAGGATGAGCGAGCCAGCGCTTGTCGTACTCGAAGGTGGCACTCTCCCTGTCCTTGCGCGTGCGCGTCCACAACCGCCCGACTAGGACAGGTGTTCCTTGCAGGTCCACATAGACGATGACTTCTTTCTCCATTACTGCGCACTCGTCTTTTCTGGCTTGGAGGATTTCTGCCGGTGCGAGAGCCGAATTCGCTCTGGCAGGCGCTCTTCTTCGAGTTCAAGCCCGACAGTGTCCTGCCGTGGATCAGCGACATCGGCCAGCCGGTCAGCCATTCCAAGCGTAAAGAGAACAGTCGCGTATGTCCCGGCCGAGACGCCGGGATCACCCTTCTCGACCTTGTTTAGGGTCATTCGGCTGATCGAGGCCCGCGCCGCCAAAATTGCGACGGGAATACGCCGCCGCCGCCGGGCATCACGAATATCGTGCCCCAGCTTGCGCAGAGCGCGGGCCACCGGTATGGGTGTTCGCGAAGATGGTTGACCTTTTGTCATAACGTCCATGTAAGTTTACCGTATTGCATATAACGTACAGTATTCTGGACGTTATGTCAAATCTAGCGCTAGAGGCACGGGTATAGTCCGCACTATAACTCCGTGGAAAACTGATACGAAATCCTTGAGGCTATAGTCAAAGCAACGGAGACACGCCAGCCCATGCCGCCAGACAATCCAACCTTGATCGCAATCGAGACGCGTTGCTCGATAGCGGGCGGCGGACCCGCCGGCATGATGCTGGGCTTTCTGCTGGCCCGCGCAGGCGTCGATGTGGTGGTGCTCGAAAAGCACGCCGATTTCCTGCGCGATTTTCGCGGCGACACCATCCATCCCTCCACGCTGGAGCTGATGTATGAGCTCGGCATTCTGGACGAGTTTCTCCGCCGGCCGCACCAGGAGCTAACCGAAATCGGCGCGCAGATCGAGGACTTCCAGGTAACCATTGCCGACTGTTCGCATCTTCCCACCCACGCGAAATTCGTCGGGCTGATGCCGCAGTGGGACTTCCTCAACTTCATCGCCGAACAAGCGCAGCAGTACCCGGGATTTCACCTGCGCGTGGAATCCGAAGCCGTCGGCCTGATAGAAGAAAACGGCCGCGTGGTCGGCGTGCACGTCAATGCGCCCCAGGGTTCGCTGGACGTGCGAGCGCACTTAACCGTCGCAGCGGACGGCCGGCGATCCCTGGTCCGCGAGAAGGCCGGGCTCGAAGTGATCGACCTGGGAGCCCCGATCGACGTGCTCTGGATGCGGATTTCGCGCCGGCCGAACGATCCGGAACAGACTCTCGGACGCGTCCGCTCGGGTCGGATCCTGGTGACCATCAATCGCGGCGACTATTGGCAGTGCGCCTACGTGATTTCGAAGGGAGCATTCGACGCGATACGCGAACGGGGGCTGGCATCCTTCCGCAAGGACCTCGTGGAGGTGGCGCCTTTCTTCAAAGGACGCGTGGACGAACTGAAAGATTGGGACGACATCAAGCTGCTGTCCGTGTCGGTCAATCGTTTGCGATCCTGGTCGCGCGCCGGTCTCCTGTCGATCGGCGACGCGGCGCACGCGATGTCGCCCGTGGGCGGCGTGGGAATCAATCTCGCGATTCAGGACGCCGTCGCCGCGGCGAATATTCTGGCGCGGCCGCTCTCGGGCGGCCCGGTGAGCGACGAACTGCTGCGTGAAGTCCAACGCCGTCGCGAGTTTCCTACCCGCATGACCCAAGGGCTGCAAGTCTTCGCCCATAAGCGCGTGCTCGGCCCGGCGCTCGCGAAACAAACCCGGATGGTCCGGCTTCCCCTGGCGTTCCAGCTCCTCAACCGGTTCCCGATTTTGCGCCGAATTCCAGCGCGCGTGATCGGGCTCGGATTTCGCCCCGAGCACGTCCGCACGCCGGACGTGAGATCAAGCAGCTAAGTCGGGGGTGCCTGGATGTGTCTAGAATGTTGCCACATGGGCCGAAGCCGTGCCATGTTGAATGCTAGGGAGAAACATGAAATCAGTTGTGAAAAAGTGGGGTAACAGCGCCGCGCTGAGAATTCCGGCGCCAATTATGCGAGCGGCGCGCTTAGAACTCGACGAGCCCGTCGACGTGCGGGAGGAATCCGGCCGGATCTTGATAGAACCCACGCGGCGAAAGGAATATGACCTGGCCACGCTCGTGAAAGGAATTACGCGCGAGAACGTGCATGCAGAAGTCGATTTTGGCGGACCGGTCGGTAAAGAGGCATTGTAGTGGCGCACGGCTATGTGCCCGACGCTGGTGACATGGTTTGGGTCAGTTTCGATCCGCAAGCTGGACACGAGCAGGCGGAACACCGGCCAGCGGTTGTTCTAAGCCCGGCCGCCTACAACGGGAAAACCGGTTTGATGGTGGGTTGCCCGATGACCACGCAAATCAAGAGTTATCCTTTCGAGGTCGCGATCCGCGGGGCGAAGTCTAGCGCGGTCTTGGCGGATCAAATCAAGAGTTTCGACTGGCGGAAGCGGCGGGCGTCTAGGAAAGGCAAGATCTCGGCGGACGAACTTGCGGAGGTTCGCGCGAAGGTACTGGCGCTGATCGGCTGAAAGTCGGCGAAGCGCGCCCGCGGGAAACGTCAGGCCCTTCCTCATGCCACAATACTCTTAACCTGAATGCGCGTTGGCATCATCGGAACCGGAGCGGTCTCGCACAAACATGCGCAGGCCTACGCCAACATCGGCTATCAAGTAACGGCCTGCACGGACTTCACGCCTGAGAACGGCCGCGCCTTCGCGGCCCGCTACGGCTGCGAATTCGTCCCCACCTACCAGGAGCTGTGCCGTCACCCGAACGTGGATTACGTGGATGTTTGCACCTTCCCGAATTTCCGTTTCCAGCCGGTCGAGCTGTGCGCCGACGCAAAGAAACACCTGCAGGTGCAGAAACCCATGGCCACCGATCTCGAAACCGCGCGAAAGATGATCGACACCGCGCGCGGCGCCGGCATCGTGCTGGGAGTCGTGAGCCAGCGCCGCTTTGATGACTCCATTCAGTTTCTACGCCGCGCCATCCAGTCCGGACGGCTCGGCAGGATCGTCCAGGCAGATGCTTACGTGAAGTGGTATCGGTCCGACGCATATTATTCGCGCCCCATCAAGGGAAGCTGGGCCGTGGAGGGCGGCGGTGCGCTGATCACCCAGGCCATCCATCAGGTGGATGTTTTGCTATGGCTCATCGGCGGTATCTCGGAAGTATTCGGATACTGGCAGCTGGGGGCGCGGCACAGGATCGAATCGGAAGACGTGGTATCGGCCGTGATGAAGTTTTCGTCCGGCGCAACTGGAGTGCTGCAAGCCGGAACCGCGTTCTGGCCCGGGTATAGTGACCGTATCGAGATCCATGGCACCAAAGGCACCGCGGTTCTGTCGGGAGACAAACTGATAACCTGGCACCTAGAGAACGATTCCGGAGATCCCCCGCCGCTCGCGTACGACATCGCTTCGGGAGCATCCGACCCTATGGGCACGCCCATAGCTCCCTTTGAGCGGCAGTTTCGAGATTTCGGAGAAGCCATCTCCACCGGCCGCGCGCCGTGCTCGAGCGGCGAGGATGGTTATCGCGCGCTCGAAGTGGCGCTCGCAATTTATGAATCCTGCCGGACCGGATGCGTGGTGAGGCTGTAACCGGATCTCGAATGCAGGTTCGCGTCCCAGCTTCAAGCGCCAATCTCGGCCCCGGATTCGATGCTCTGGGTCTCGCGCTGGGCGTGTATCTTACTTGCCGCTTCGAGCCGGCCGGGCACCTGAGCATCCGCGCCAGTGGGCGCGATGTGGATCAGATCTCAACCAGCGAAGACAATCTGATCTGGCAGACGGCCCTGGCGGTGGCGCGCGATGTCGGCGAAAAACTGCCGCTGATCCGCCTGGATATCGACAACGACATTCCCATCGGAAAAGGGCTCGGATCCAGCGCCGCCGCGCTCATCGCGGGCGTGGTGATCGCAGACCGTTTGCTTGGCCTGCATTGGAAACCGCTGCGGATTTTGGATGAGGCCGCCCGTATAGAAGGGCATCCGGACAATGTTGCCGCGTGCGTGCTGGGTTCCATCGTGGCCAGTGCCATTGACGGCGGCGGCGTGACCCGCGCGGTTCGCGTCGAGCTGGCGGCAAACTACGGCGTGGCCGTAGTAGTGCCCGATTTCATTCTTCCCACCAGCGAATCCCGGCGCGTCCTGCCCGAAAGCTATTCGCGCCAGGACGTCATCTTCAATGTGCAGCGCAGCGCCCTGTTGATTGCCGCGCTGGCCACCGGAACAACCAGCGCGTTTCCAGCCGCCTTTGAGGACCGCTTGCATCAGCCCTATCGCTACCCGCTGGTGCCGGGTCTCGAGGAGATGGTGCGCCTGCGCGCTCCGGGTCTGCTGGGATGCGCCTTGAGCGGCGCGGGACCGGCTATTCTGGTGTTCTACGAAAAAGGCTGCGAGCAGGTGTGCGACCTGGTGCGCCAGATCTTCGCTCTGCATGGGCGTCAATCGGAAACGCTGTGGATCCAGATTGCCGAGCACGGCTACGAGCTGAGCGATTAGCTATACGCCCCTGCGGTTGCCCCACAGATCGATATGCAGCCGCGGCGTGTAGCGATAGCCTTCGCGCTTGGACACCTCGGCCAGCCAGCGGCCCCGCTCGGCGAGCACGCTCGCTTCCACCCCTTCGGCCATCAATAGCACGCGGCTCTTCACGGCGCCGATCTCTTCCACAATGGCCCGCACCTGCTCGAGATCACGGCGTTCCATCATCACGAACTTCAATTGATACGGATAGAGCTGGATCAGCCGCTTCAGGATCTCGGGCTGATAGCGCAGGCGTTCATGCTGCTGCGCCCAACGGCCGCCATCGCGCGCGTACGGCGTGGAATTAGCCAGCTTGGGACTGATGCTCATCAGATCGCAGCGGACGTTTGCGTCGGTGGTCCCGGCCGTTTCAATGGTGAGGTGCCCGCCCAGGCGATGCGTCAGCTCATCCACTTCGGGGGCGATCATCGGTTCCCCGCCCGTCAACACCACGTGTGTAGCGTGGTAGCGCCCGACCTCTTCGACAATCGAGTCAATGGACCGCTCTTCACCCTCCGGCTGCCAGGACGTATAGGGCGTATCACACCAGGCGCATCGAAGATTGCAGCCGCTGGTGCGCACGAAAACGGATGGCACGCCCGCCAGCGTGCCTTCGCCTTGAATGGAATAAAAGATTTCAGAGATTTTCACGCATGTACTCGATGGGATCTTCGATACCCGCTTCCCGGAACCCCTGCAGCCGGAGCCGGCAAGAATCGCACAGACCACACGCGCGGCCATTCTCGTCGGGATCGTAGCAACTGTGGGTCAAACGGAAGTCGACGCCCAACTCAGCGCCTAATCTGATGATCGCGCATTTCGAGAGCTGAATCAGGGGCGTGTGGATTTTCATCCGCGTGCGCCCCTCCACGCCGGCCTTGGTCGCGAGATTGGCCAGGCGCTCGAAGGCTTCGGTGAACTCGGGACGGCAGTCGGGATAGCCCGAATAATCGATGGCGTTCACGCCGATGAAGATATCGGAAGCGCGGGTCACTTCCGCCCAAGCCAGCGCGAAGGAAAGGAAAATAGTATTACGCGCCGGAACGTAGGTGACCGGAATGCCCGGGCCCAAGCCCGCCTTGGGCACGGCGAGATCGGAGGTCAGCGCCGAGCCGCCGAAAACCCGCAGATCGATCGGCACGATCAGATGCCTCATGGCTCCTAGGCTACTGGCGACCCTGGCCGCCGCCTCCAGCTCCACGCGATGCCGCTGGCCATAGTCGAAGCTTAAGGCGTAGCAATCGAAGCCTTCGCGCCGCGCCACCGCCATGGAAGTGGCCGAATCGAGGCCGCCAGAGAGCAAACAAATCGCCGGTCGCATGTTGTCCACCTCGATTATAGTTGCGCTCCTCCCCTAGTTACGAGCAAAGCGCGAAACTAGGAATGAGCCTTCATGCGCCAAGTCCTTTTTGTCGTTTTTGCGGTTCTTGTTGTTACCATTGCCGGGGTCTACGCTCTCTTTATGCGCGATATGGCTGCCGCCCGCGCCCGCCTGGCCGGCCGCAGTCAAACATTGGAGACGTCGTTCGGCACGTTAGAGTATGCCGTAAGGGGTGAAGGCGAGCCCATGCTGGCCGTGCACGGCGCTGCCGGCGGCTTTGACCAAGCGCTGGACATGACCGGCGCGGTGGCCGATCGAGGATATAGGCTCATCGCTCCGTCTCGTTTTGGCTATCTTCGATCGACACTCCCCGCCGGCCCTACTACGGCGATGCAGGCTGACGCATTTGTCCAGCTTCTTGACCATCTTGGCGTCGGCAAAGTGGACCTCGTTGGCATCTCGGCCGGTGCTTGGTCGTCCATCGAGTTCGCCTTCCGTCATCCGGAGCGCTGCAGGGCGCTGGTGCTTCTGGTCCCCTCCGATTATTTGCCGCCGGGCACCTCCATCCATGGCGGCGCGCTCGCCAAGGCAATTTTCAACTCCGATTTTGTCGCCTGGGCGGTTTTGAAACTGATGCCGGCTGCTCCTGACCGAATAACCCGAATGATGCTTGGCACCGACGCTGCCATTGTGCGTTCCGCCGAGCCGAGTGAAAAGACGCGATTGCGGCAAATTCTGGACCACCTTCTTCCGGTGAGCCTCCGCTCCGAAGGAATGCAATTCGACGTTCAGACTGCTTCCACGCACCAGCGATATCCGATTGAGAAGATCGCCTGTCCGGTCCTCGCGATCAGCGCCGAGGACGACAGGTTCGGCACGGCGAGCCGGGCGAGATTTATAGCCGCCAGCGTCCGCAACGGCAGGGCCATCATCTTTCCAACCGGCGGCCACGCCTTGGTGGGTGAATATTCCCACGCACTACATGAAGCCATATCGTTCCTCCAGGCGGCGCCTGAGTGAACGGCCCATACTCGATGCTGGTATCCGATATGGTATAGTGAACTTGTCATGGAAACCGCTCGCAAGATCACCATCGAGGTGCCGCCGGACCTGCTCCAGAAGGCGCAGAGCGCCACCGGCAGCGGCATCACCCAAACCGTTCGCACCGGCTTGCAGCTGGTTGCGGCGTCGGAGGCCTATGCGCGCCTGCGCCAGCTTCGGGGCAAGGTTCGCTTTACCCGCACGATCGCGGAACTCAAAGCCGACCGGTGATCGCGGTCGACACCAGCACCTGGATCGGATTCCTCCAAGGAGATGGCGGCCCGGACGCCGATTTGCTCGACCGGGCTTTGCAGGATCGGCAAGTGCTGATGGTACCGGTGGTGCTCACCGAGGTATTGAGTGAGCCGAAGCTGCCTGCGGAGATTTCCCGAAGCCTCTCCGAACTTCCACTCATCGAGACTGAGCCGGGCTATTGGCAGCGGGCCGGCGAGCTGCGAGCGAAGGTGTTGGCGAAGCGCCGCAAGGCGCGCCTCGGCGATGCGCTGATCGCTCAGACCTGCATCGATCGCGGGATTCCCCTGCTCACCCGGGACCGGGACTTCCGCGCCTTCGCCGAGGCCGCGGGCCTGGATCTGGTTATCGGACACGGAGCAGCTTAAGACTGCCGCGTAACGTTGTTAAACTTGTAGTTGAAGTGACGCGTTTCTACTTTGATCACAATGCGACTACGCCCGTATCTACGGCTGTACTCGAAGTACTCGTTCCAGCGCTACTTGAAGTACACGGCAACGCGTCCAGCATCCATCAGGACGGCCAACTGGCCAAACAGCGCCTGGATGCCGCGCGCCGCCAGGTAGCCTCCCTGCTCGGTTGCGACCCCAAGGAACTGGTGTTCCTGAGCGGGGGAACCGAGGCCGACAATCTCGCGATCTTTGGAGTAGTCCAGGCCAATCCCAGTTCGAAAAAGCATGTGATTACCAGCGCGATCGAGCACCCGGCGGTGCTGAACACTTGCCGAGAACTGGAGCGCCACGGTGTGGATGTGACCTATCTTCCAGTCGGGTCGGACGGTATCGTCGATCCTGAGGCCGTTCGCCAGGCCCTCCGCGCGGAGACGGTATTGATCTCGGTGATGCATGCGAACAACGAGCTGGGCACAACTCAGCCCATCCAGGAAATTGCCGCCATTGCGCGCGAAGCCGGTGTTTTGATGCATACCGATGGAGTTCAAACGGCCGGCCGCATCCCGGTGAACGTCAAAACCATCGGCGTGGATCTTTATTCGATGAGCGGCCACAAGCTCTACGCCCCGAAAGGCGTCGGAGCGTTGTACGTGAAAAACGGGACGCGCCTGCATCCCACGCAATTCGGCGGACGTCACGAGCGCGAGCGCCGCGCGGGCACAGAGAATGTTCCAGGCGCCATCGCCCTGGGCGCGGCTGCCGCGGCGGCCACGGCCGACCTCGCGGAGGAATCCCGCCGTCTGGCCGCGCTGCGCGACCGGCTGGAGCAAGGCATTCTCGCGCGCCTCCCGGCGTCGGGCGTCAACGGCAACCGGTCCCGGCGCGTGCCCAACACGACCAATATCTATTTCGACGGCATCGACGGGGAGGCGCTGGTCATCGCGCTCGATCTCAAAGGATTCTCGGTATCCAGCGGATCGGCCTGCTCGAGCGGCGCGGTTGAGCCGTCGCACGTTCTGCTGGCCATGGGGCTCTCGCGCGAACGCGCCCGCGCCAGCCTGCGATTCTCGCTGGGCCGCTCGAATACCGGCGAACAAGTCGACGCCTTGATCGACGCCGTCGCGGATTCCACCGCGCAATTACGAAAGCTTTCGCCCACATATACTGCCAGTGTCTGAGCAAATCATTTCCGAACGCACCACCGCCGTCGCCATGTCGGGCGGCGTGGATAGCTCCGTCGTCGCGGGATTGCTGAAGCGCAGCGGCGCGCGCGTGGTCGGCTTAACGATGCAGCTCTGGAATCAGCGGCGTCTGCCGGAGCTGGTTCCCGAAGGCGGGTCGGTAGGCCGCTGCTGCTCGCTCGACGACGTCTACGACGCTCGGACGGTGGCGCAGCATCTCGGCATTCCCTATTACGTCATCAATTTCGAGGATCGTTTCGAAGAGCAGGTGGTGCGGCCCTTCATCGACGAATACCTGGCCGGCCGCACGCCCATCCCCTGCACGCTCTGCAACAACTTCATCAAGTTCGATCAGTTCCTGGATCTCGCCGCGGGGCTAGGCGCTGAAAGCATCGCCACCGGGCATTACGCGCAGATCACGCAGGATCAATCCAGCGGCCGTTATCAACTGCGCCGCAGCTCGGACGCGTCCAAGGACCAGACCTATTTCCTGTTCGGACTGAAGCAGGAGCAACTGGCCCGCTCGCAGTTTCCTCTCGGCGGGATGACCAAGCCCGAAGTCCGGGAACTGGCGCGCGAATTGGGATTGCCTGTGGCCGAAAAGCCCGACAGCCAGGAAATTTGCTTCGTTCCAAATGGCGACTATGCGGGTTTCATCGATGCCTACTTTCGCGAGCGTGGCGTTGAAACGGAGCGAACCCGAGGAGAGATTCTGGACACCGATGGACGGGTGCTGGGTGAGCACGCCGGCGTGCATCATTTCACAGTCGGCCAGCGGCGCGGCCTGGGCATTGCGGCCGCCGAGCCGCTGTATGTGATCTCCACAGAGCCCGCCACGCAACGGGTGATCGTCGGCGGCAATAATGACCTGCTGTGCGCCCGCCTGAGCACTCGCGAGACGAACTGGATATCCGTCCCGGCGATCTCGGCGCCGTTGCGCGCGTCGGTAAAGATCCGCAACAAGCACCACGCCGCGCCCGCAACGATCTATCCCACCGGCGATCCCTCGCGCGCCGAGGTTCACTTTGACGAACCGCAACGCGCCGTCACTCCCGGCCAGGGCGCGGTCTTCTATGACGGCGACCTGGTGCTGGGCGGAGGGTGGATAGAATAGCGCTCCTTCAATACCTCGCAGCCCGATTCGTGCTGTGGTCCATCGCCCACGCGCCGCCCGGCTTGGCCCGATTCTACGCCTGGCTGCTCGATCTCGCCGTCCCGCGCTTGCGCCGTATCGCGATGCGCAACCTCGAACTAGCGTATCCCGATAAGTCCGCGAACGAACGTGCCGGCATCGCGAACGAAGTCTTCGAATCCATCGCCAGATTGCTGTATGCGTTCGCGCGATTCCCGCGCATGAACCGCGAAAACATCTCGCAGTGGATCCGTTACGAGGGGCTGGAGAATTATCTTGAGGCGAAAAAATCCGGCCGGGGGATTTTGGTAGCCACCGCGCACTTCGGCAACTGGGAATTAAGCGCTTTCGCGCACGCTTTGATGACGGAGCCGATGCACGTCATGATCCGGCCGCTAGACAATCCCCGCATCGACCAGATGGTGGAACACCTGCGGCGGCTTTCGGGCAATCACCTGATCGAGAAGTGGGACGGAGCGCGGGCGGTGCTGCGCGCCTTGCAGCATAACGACGCGGTCGGCATTCTGATCGACCAGAACACTTCGCTCGAGGAGGGTGTCTTCGTCAACTTTTTCGGCACGCCCGCCTGCGCGAACACGGCCTTCGCCAAGATCGCGGCACGCACTGGCGCAGTGGTCATTCCCGGGTTCGCCGTGTGGTCAGTGGAAGAGCGGCGTTACATCCTGCGGTTCTATCCGCCGGTTGAAATGACCGGCGACGCCGTCCAGGATACGGCGCGCCTGCATCAAGTGTTGGAAGCGGTTATCCGCGAGCATCCCGGACAGTGGCTATGGATCCATCGGCGCTGGAAAACGCGCCCCCCCGGAAGCCCTTCTCTCTATTAAAGTCTCACCTCCGTCAATGCGCTTAAGCTATTGATATATAGACATCTTAAAAGTACAACATTCGACTTGTAACCACAGCTTAGCGGAAGACATCTTGTGTAGAGAACGAAATGCCGGCCGGTTCCATTTCTCGTCGCAGCGTTTTGTGCTCGGCAGCGTCCGCGCTTCTGTCTCGCCGCCTTCTCAAAGGACAGCAAGCAAGCCAGGATTCCAAAACGACCACGTTCAGCGCCGACGTCCAGGTGGTCAACATCTTTGCCACCGTCCGCGACAAGCAAGGCAAGATCGTACGCGATTTGACCAAGGACGACTTCACGCTGGACGAAGACGGCCGCCCGCAGGTGATCCGGTATTTCTCCCAGGAGTCCAACCTTCCGTTGACGCTCGGACTGCTGGTGGATACCAGCATGAGCCAGCGCCGCGTGCTGGGTGAAGAGCGCACTGCCAGCTACCGGTTCCTGGACCAGGTGCTGCGCGAAGATAAAGACCACGCCTTCGTCATTCACTTCGATCACGAAGTGGAGCTGCTGCAGGATCTAACGTCATCTCGCAGGAAACTTGAAACCGCACTGTCCGAACTCGAACTGCCGCAAGAGCAGCGCCAGCGCGGCCAATGGGGCGGACGCGGTGGTGGCGGCGGGTATGGCGGTGGAGGATATGGGGGCGGGCATCGAGGCGGCGGCACATTGCTATACGATTCGATCCTGCTGGCGTCCGATGAACTCATGAAGAAGCAACCCGGCCGCAAAGCGATCATCTTGCTTACCGACGGAGAGGACAACGGCAGCAAATCATTTCTATCGAACGCGGTCGAGTCGGCTCAACGCGCCAACACTCTGGTTTATTCCATTCTCTTTTCAGACCGGGATTCCTCTGGGAATTTCGGATTCGGCGGAGGCGGCATGGGCCGGCGCGGGGGTGGAGGCTACCCACGGCGCGACGATCGGCCGGACGGCAAGAAGGTCCTGGAGCGAATCTCTCGCCAGACCGGCGGCACGTTTTTCGAGGTGTCGAAGAATCTGCCGATCGATAAGGTCTACGATCGGATTCAGGAAGAATTGCGCAACCAGTACAGCCTGGGTTACAGCCCCGAGAAATCGGACGCAGGCGCGGGATATCGGCATATTCATGTTGCTACCAGGCATGCTGATCTGGAGGTTCAGACCAGGGATGGATATTATGCCGGTAGTTAGCGGGCGGAGGTGGCCGAAATGCACCAGGCATGGTTTTCCTCGGCCAACCGCGCTACGCCAAAAAGCTAATAACATCAGTAGTTTGTGGTTTGGCATCGAAGATGCTTCACCGCCTACTTGAGAGGTTTGACGAACATGAAATCAATATCGATTCTTACTTCGGTGATGGCGATCTCTCTGGCGGCTTCGTTTCCTGGATTGGCTCAGGATACAACGCCGGCGTCACCTGCGCCTTCCACCGGATGGCGGAGGTTCCAAGCAGCGCCGCCTCCGGCTGATGCTCCTCCGGACGCGGGCGTAGACCCGGCCCAGGGTCCCGCGCCAGCGCCAGTTCCTCCGCAGCCCCAAGCGGGTGCGCCTCAGCCTGGCCCGAGCAAGCTTACGATTCCGGCCGGGACTTGGGTCACCATTCGAGTGAATGAGCCGCTGTCGAGCGATCATAGTCAGGCTGGCGATGCGTTCTTCGCGACGCTGGCTCAGCCGCTGGTGGTGGACGGCTATGTGGTGGCGCGCCGCGGGCAACAGGTGAGCGGCGTGGTTTCCGAGGCGCAAAAGGCCGGACGGGTGACCGGCGTGTCGCATCTCGGCCTGGAACTCACGGAGATCGGTTTGGCGGATGGCCATCAGGTCCAGGTGAAGAGCAAGCTTTTGGATCGGCGCGGCCAGACTTCGGTCGGACGTGACGCCTTCGCAATTGGCGCAACCACGGCCACTGGCGCGGCCATCGGCGCGGCGGTGAACGGCGGAGTGGGCGCCGGAGTGGGCGCTGGGGCTGGGCTGGTGGTTTCCGCGATCGGTGTGCTGCTTACCCGCGGCCGGCCCACCATCGTCTATCCGGAAACGCCCCTGACCTTCCGGCTGGATTCCCCGGTCACAATCGACGCCAACTATGACGCTTTCCTGCCAGCTGCGCAGCCGCAGCAGGGTTACAGCCAAGGTCCCATGCGCGGTCCCGGGCCTGGCGGTCCTGGGCCTGGCGGACCGGGTTACGGATATGGCTATGGTCCCGGAGCCTATGGTCCCGGAGGGCCTCCGCCCCCGGCTTATGGCTACTATCCGCCTTACCCTTATGCGTATGGCTACCCTTACCCTTATTTCTGGGGACCGACTTTCGTTTTTCGAGGTGGCTTCGGTGGCTTCCGCCGCTGGTAAAGGATAGACTTTCCTAAAGGTTGATATCTCTAATCGGGCTCGGACGGCCAGGGTCGTTCGAGCCCAATTCTTTTTTGTTTTCAACGAAAACCGCTAAAGCCCTACGTGCTGCTGCCGATTTGATGTTAGGCAGCACGCAATTCAAGATGGATCAACTCAGCGAACTGAAGGGCCAATTTCTGGCCAGTCTCAACCATGAGATTCGAACGCCGCTGAGCGGCATCCTGGGCATGACTGATCTGCTGCTCGAAACCGATCTCGGCGAAGAGCAGCGGGAGTACGTGGATGCCGCGCGCTCGTGCGCCGAGAACTTGCTCGAAATGTTCAACGCCACGCTCCAATTTTCGGCCCTGGCCGCCAATCACATTCGGCTCGAGGAGAGCGAATTTTCGCCGCGGGAAACCATGCAGGGCCTGATCTCGGAGTTTGCTCCCAAAGCGGAAGCCAAGGGGCTGCGGCTGATCTGCGGCTTGGACGGCTCGTTGCCGGTCACCGTCTCCGGCGACGCGCTGCGCATTCGAGAATTGCTCTGGCATTTGATTTCGAACGCCGTCAAATTCACAAAGCAAGGCGAAGTCGAGATCCGGGCGTCGGCCGGAGCGACGCAGGAATCCGTCATTCCTGTCAGCGTCACTGTGCGCGACACGGGAATCGGAATTTCGCCCGATCACCTGAAGTCCGTCTTTGACGGCTTCCATCAGATCGAGACTGGATTGGGCCGTAACTACCAGGGCCTGGGACTGGGTCTGGCCATTGCGCAAAAGCTCGCCGCTTTGTTGGAAGCGTCCCTCACGGTCGAAAGCGAGCCAGGGCAAGGCAGCACCTTTTTGGTTTCCATGCGCCTGCGCGTGACTCACGAGACCAGCCCGGTGGAGAACGAGGTCCAAAAGCTGCGCGGCAACATCCTGGTGGTGGACGACAATCTGGTGGCGCAAACCATCGCCAGCCACGCATTGCGCCGTCAGGCCTTTGACGTCGAGTGCGCGGGCGACGGCGCGGCTGCCTTCGAAGCTGCCTCCGAACAGCAGTTCAATCTAATCCTCATGGATCTTCAGATGCCCGGTTGGGACGGATTTGAGACCACCGCGAACATCCGGACGCTGCCCGGCTATCGCGATATCCCGATCATCGCCGTCACGGCGAATTGCTCGTCCGACTACCGGGATCGCTGCCTGGAGCGCGGCATGCAAGGTTTTCTTGCCAAGCCCGTCCGCACCAAGGATCTGGTGGCCGCGGTGGAGCACCACCTGCGGAGCTCAAGCGCGAGCTAATGCGCGAACCAGCATCAAGAAGCCTAGGCTGAGCCAGAGCAGTCCCAGGGTGGATGGTTCGGGCGTAGCGGTAAGCGGCGTGGGATCAATGTCCGAGGCGTGGTAGCTCACCAGGTTGCCGTTCTTCGAATACGTACTGGAGAATGAAGACGTATTGGAGAAATCGTTTCGCGACCCCTCCGGACCCGGCAGCCAGAGGCTGGCGTCGAATGGCCCAGCCATCGATTTTTGTGTCAGGAACCCCGATTCGAAGAAGCTCTCGCCATCCGGATTTATTCCCACCGACAGCCCGTCCGACGTAACCGTGACAAACGTCGCGGACTGCGAGAGCTGGCTCGCGTCGTCAACATCGGAAGCAGTCCAGAACGATCCGTAGTCGGCCTTCAGCATGCTTGCGTGCAATGGAACTACGCTGATTCCGAGCAGAATGGGCATCAAGAGGGCAACACATCGAAGATTTCTCAACTCGGCCGTCATGCCCAAGTAGACTGCCCGGCAAAAATTGAATTTCAATTTTTTGCGCGACCCTGTACCGCAAGTACCAAGCAGCGGGTCTTACAATTGTTACTATGCTGAGCGCGCGTTCCAGCCTTGCCGGCCGCGTCGAACAGGCTCTCGCCGGACGCAACCAACTCTACGATCAGTTTTTCTCGCGCGAGGCGCGGCGTCTGGCACTCGCTTGCCAGGAAATGTCCGGCCGTTTTTTGAAAGGCGGACGTCTGCTCGCGTTCGGACGCGGCGCATACTCCACCGACGCACAGCACGTGTCAGTGGAATTCGTCCATCCGGTGATTGTCGGAAAACGCGCTCTGCCGGCGCTCGATCTGTCGATGTTGTTCGGCCCGTGGCTCGCGGCGATCCTGAATGTGGAAGATATGGTCATGGGATTCGGCCCTCCGGAAGGCGACCCGGAAGTTGAGAAAGCTCTCGATCACGCTGGCGCGCGCGGAGCGATGACCTTTGCGTTGCCCGGTGAACGCGGCTCCTACTGTTGCCGCACTCCCACGGTCGATCCCTTCCAGCACCAGGAGATGATCGAGATCCTCTACCACACGCTGTGGGAAACCGTGCACGTTTTCTTCGAGCACCGCGAGCTCGGCCAGGATGTTGGCGACGCCGGCTTCCTCTATCCTTTTCTCGGCCAGGAGAAACAGGAGACCAGCGGCATCCTGGAGGAAGTGGCCGCATCCATCAAGATGAAGGTGGACGAAGACGCGAAACTGCGCGCCCGCGTGGCCGAAAACCAGGCTGAAAACATCGCCGGCGTCACGCTTGCGATTCGGGATCGGCTGGATCGCGGAGGCAAACTAATCCTGTTCGGAAACGGCGGCTCAGCCACGGACGCGAACGACTGGGCGCTGGACTGCGTTGCTCCGCCGGCCGGCTACCATCCGGTTCCAGCCATCTCGCTGGCGCTCGAGCCGGCCAACATCACCGCGCTCGCGAACGACGTCGGCACCGAGCTGATCTTTCTCCGCCAACTCATCGCTCAGGCCCGCCCCGAAGATGTAGCCGTCGGGATCTCCACCAGCGGCGGATCGAAGAACATCATCCTGGCTCTTGAAGAGGCCCGCAAGCGGAATCTGCTGACGGTGGGGCTGCTCGGCAACGACGGCGGGGAGATTCTGCGGCGCGGTTTGGCGGACTGGTCCCTGGTGGTCGGGTCCGATTACATTCCCCGTATTCAGGAAGTGCAGGCTTCCGTTTATCATGTGATTCGCGAACTGCTGGAGCATAGACGCCATGCCCAAGACTGAACTTTACGGATCCCGGAGCTGTCCCTATACGCAGGAAATGCGGGAGTGGCTGGAATGGAAAAACCGGGAGTTCCAGGAATACGACGTGGATGCCGACCCCGACGCCCTGGCGCGCATGCTGACGCTGGCGGGCGGCCAGCGCATGGTTCCGGTTCTGGTAGAGGACGGCAAGGCCACCCAGATCGGCTGGCAGGGGCGTGGCTGCGTGGTGGGCAAAGCTTCGGACCAGGCTTGAATCCGGGCTTGGCTTGACGCGCTTCAAGTCAAGTCCCTACAATGGGATTGTGCACATAAAGGAGGCCGTATGTTCCGATCGATAGGCTTTCCTGAACTCGTGGTCATCTTGGTGGTCGCTGTTCTGCTGTTTGGCGGAAAGAAGATTCCCGAAGTGGCAAAAGGTTTAGGCGAAGGTATTAAGAACTTCAAGAACGCTCTTAAAACCGACGAACACAACCCCGACGAAAAGAAGCAGGCATAGGGCTTCCTGGCTTTGCTCGCAAGCTGAGCGAACCTGAATCGAGATCAAAAACCAAAAACCCCCAGCGAGGCGCTCGCCGGGGGTTTTCGGTTTTAGCGGGTATCTGTTACTTCTTCTTGGGCACGATCGCGTCTTTAACCGCCTTGGCGACGCGGAACTTTACGACTTTCTTGGCCGGGATCTTGATGGCCTCGCCGGTAGCGGGGTTGCGGCCCATGCGCGCTTTCCGATCCACGCGAACCAACCGGCCAATACCGGGGATCACGAACATCCCGTTCTTCTTGGTTTCGCGAACGGCCATGTCGGCGAATAGCGTGACGAACTCCTTGGCCGCCTTGGTGGTGGTTCCGGTGGCGGTGGCGAGTTCTTTCACCATCTGAGACTGCGTCATCTTTGCTGCTGCCATGAACTTCTCCTTATGTGGTTCTCCCAATCTCCGGTGCGGTTATAAAACATAACCGTACGTAATTGTTTCTAACCAATCATACGGGATGCTGCCCGCGATGTAAAGAGAAGAGTACCACAAAATCGTCGTTTTTCCTCAGTTTTTTCGAGACTTGGAGAGCGGAAGCCCGATAGAACAGCCTTCCGGAGCGATCGGATCGTCTGGAAGCGTGAATTTAGGCGCTCCGCGCGGTCTTGGTGAAGTTCAGACGACCGTCTTGTTCCGGGTTGTCTTCGACGCCGGCGGCGACGCCCAAGGCCAGCCGCAGACGCAGCTCGCCGTCCAGGCGCTCGCGGATTTCGGGATTCGCCACCAGATAAGCGCGGGCATTTTCGCGGCCCTGGCCGATGCGTTCGCCGCCGAAGCTGAACCACGAACCGCTCTTCTCCACCAGTTCCTGGGTGACGCCCAGGTCCAGCAGATCGCTCTCGCGGGAGACGCCTTCGCCGTAAAGAATGTCGACCTCGGCTTCGCGAAACGGAGCCGCCACCTTGTTCTTTACCACCTTGATCTTGGTTCTGTTTCCGATCACCTTCTCGCCGTCCTTGAGCGCCCCCATGCGCCGGATCTCGATCCGCACCGAGGAATAAAATTTCAAGGCGCGCCCGCCGGTGGTGGTTTCCGGATTGCCAAACATAACGCCGATTTTCTCGCGCACCTGGTTAATGAAGATGAGCAGAGTGTTGGTGCGGGCCACCACGCCGGTGAGTTTTCGAAGCGCTTGCGACATGAGGCGCGCGTGCAGGCCCATGTGGCTATCGCCCATTTCGCCATCCAGCTCCGCCTTCGGCACCAGCGCAGCCACCGAATCCACCACCACGACATCGATTCCGCCGGAAGTGACCAGGGCGGAAGTGATCTCGAGCGCCTGTTCGCCGTAATCCGGCTGCGAGACGATCAGATTATCGACGTCCACGCCCAGATTGCGGGCGTAACCGGGATCGAGCGCGTGCTCGGCGTCGATGAAAGCGGCCGCCCCGCCGGTCTTTTGCGCTTGCGCGATGACCTGCAGCGCGATGGTAGTTTTGCCCGAGGATTCGGGCCCAAACACTTCCACTACCCTGCCCCGCGGAAGGCCGCCCACACCCAACGCGAGGTCGAGAGAGATTGAGCCGCTGGGGATGACGGCAACCGGGAGCACGTTGCGGGAGCCCAGCCGCAGTACGGCGCCTTTTCCGAACTGCTTGTCCATCTGGCTCAAGGCGGCGTCAATGGCGCGCTGGCGCGCGGCTATGTCGACAGGCTGGGATTGGTCTTTCACGCCAGACTAGTGGCGCGCGCCCGGGCAATGTCTCACCGAATGCATGGCCCTGTTAGGATTACGAATGATGGGCAACAGTCGACCCGTGATTCGCGCTCCCCGGGGCCGCGAGACTTCCTGCAAAGGCTGGCATCAGGAAGGCGCGCTCCGAATGCTCATGAACAATCTCGACCCCGAGGTTGGCGAGCGGCCCGACGATCTGATCGTGTATGGAGGCACGGGACGGGCGGCGCGTGACTGGCCCTCGTTCGAGGCGATCGTCCGTTCGCTGCGGTCGCTCGAAAACGACGAGACGCTGCTGGTGCAGTCGGGTAAGCCGGTCGGAATCTTCCGAACGCACGAAGACGCGCCGCGCGTTTTGATCGCGAATTCGAACCTGGTGGGACATTGGTCGAACTACGAAGTGTTCAATCGTCTGGAGCGGCTGGGCCTGATCATGTACGGCCAGATGACCGCCGGGTCGTGGATCTATATCGGCAGCCAGGGAATCGTGCAGGGTACGTTCGAAACTTTCGCGGCCGCGGCGAATCGGCATTTCGGAGGATCGCTCGCGGGCAAACTGATCGTCTCGGGCGGGATGGGCGGGATGGGCGGCGCGCAGCCGCTGGCAGCCACGCTCAACGACGCCTGTTTCCTAGGCGTAGACGTCGATCCGGCGCGCATTGAGAAACGTCTGAAAACCGGTTACTGCGATCGCATGGCTCGCACGCTTGACGATGCGTTGGCGCTTGTGAACGAAGCGCGCCACGGCGGTAAAGCACTCTCGGTAGGCTTGGTTGGGAACTGCGCCGATGTGCTTCCGGAGATGGTGCGGCGCGGCATCGTTCCCGACATTCTGACCGATCAGACCAGCGCGCACGACGCTCTGAACGGCTATGTGCCGAACGGAATGCCGCTCGAAGATGCGCTGGCGCTCAGATGCTCGAATCCCGACGAATACACGCGGCGGTCGCTCGAAGCGATGGCTGAACACGTCAACGCCATGCTCGCGCTGAAGCGCATGGGATCCGTAACGTTCGATTACGGCAACAACCTTCGCGCCCAGGCTCAGCGCGGCGGGGCCACGGACGCGTTCGAAATTCCCGGATTCGTGCCGGAATATATTCGGCCGCTGTTCTGCGAAGGACGCGGGCCGTTCCGCTGGGCCGCGCTGTCGGGCTCGCCCGCCGATATTCATACCACGGACCGTCTGGCGCTGGAACTCTTTCCGCACAACGCCGTGCTGGAGCGATGGATGCGCCTGGCGCGCGAGCGCATACAGTTCCAGGGCTTGCCGGCGCGAATCTGCTGGCTGGGCTACGGCGAACGCGCCGAGTTCGGCCTGGCCATGAACGATTACGTTCGCCGTGGAAAAATTGAAGCGCCCATCGTGATCGGGCGCGATCATCTGGATGCCGGATCGGTGGCATCGCCTTATCGCGAGACGGAAGCGATGCTGGACGGTTCCGACGCCATCGCAGACTGGCCGCTGCTGAATGCACTGGTGAATACGGCGGCCGGAGCATCCTGGGTTTCGATCCACAATGGCGGCGGCGTGGGAATCGGATACGCGCAACATGCGGGCATGGTGGTGGTGGCGGATGGAACCGAGCGCTGCGGCCAGAGGCTGGAGCGCGTGCTGACATCGGACCCTGGGCTCGGCGTGATCCGCCACGCGGATGCCGGGTACCCGAAGGCAATCGAAGTGGCGCACGAGCATGGGATTCGGATGCCGATGGATCCCGAGAAGTGAAACTTGCCGTTCTCGGGTGCTCGCAACTGGTGACGCTGGCCGGTCACCGGCGTCCTCGCATCGGCGGCGAAATGCGCGAGCTCTCAATCATCTCAGATGGCGCGATGCTGGTGGAAGACGGGCGCATTACGTGGGTGGGCCCGCGCTCAGAAGCTCGAATCGACCGCGGCTGCAAAATCGTCGACGCCGGCGGGCGTGTTGCGATGCCGGGATTCGTGGACGCGCACACACATCCCGTTTTCGCGGGCAATCGGGCGGGCGAATTCGAGCAACGCATTTCCGGGGTATCGTACGCGGAGATTGCGGCGGCGGGAGGAGGCATACGCTCCACCGTTCGAGCAACACGCGAGTCCGGCGAAGAGGATTTGCTGGGCGCCACAACCCGATACGTGCGCTGGTTCCTCGAGAGCGGCACCACCACCATCGAGGCCAAGTCCGGCTACGGGCTGACGCTGGAAGCGGAGGCGAAGCTTCTGCGGGTGATTCGCCGGATTGAGCCGCTCCGCACGGTGCCGACCTTTCTTGGCGCGCACGAGATTCCGGACGAGTATCGCGGGCGTTCCCAGGATTATGTGCGCCTGGTGGTTGAAGAGATGCTGCCCGCCATCGCCGGCGTCAAGCTGGCCGAATACTGCGATGTCTTCTCGGAGCCCGGAATTTTCAGCGTCGAAGACAGCCGCCGGGTCTTATCCGCGGCGCGCTCGCTGGGCCTGGGGTTGAGAATCCACGCCGACCAGCTTTCAAATTCCGGTAGCGCCGCCCTGGCGGCGGAACTGGGCGCGGCCACGGCGGATCATCTGGAGCACGCCGACGCACTGGGGATTCAAGCCTTGCGGTCCGCGGGGGTTCAGCCGGTGTTGCTGCCTGGCTCGGTATATGCGCTTGGCTCCACGCGCTACCCGGCGGCGCGCGCGATGATCGACGCCGGCCTCGCTGTGGTGCTGGCGACCGATTTCAATCCGGGGTCCTCGCCGACGCCATCCATGCCGATGGTGCTTTCACTGGCGTGCACGCAGATGAAGATGACGCCGGCCGAGGGGATTACCGCGTCGACCATCAATGCCGCTTACAGCCTGGGGCGTGGCGGCGAGATTGGATCGCTGGAGCTTGGGAAACTCGCCGACTTCGTCATTCACGATTGCTCGGACCATCGCGAGATCCCGTATTTCTTCGGCGCGCGAACGGTGCGCGAGGTTTACATCGGCGGCCAGCGGGTGATGCCACCCGCCACGCCCTACGCTCCGTGGATGTGATTCCCTACCCTTCGCATCCACGCCAGTTCTTCTTCGCTCATCGGCCCGGCGTCCCGGGCGCATAACGCTTCCTCCACCTGAGCCGCGCTGGCGGGACCGGTCATGCAGACATCCACCGCAGGATTCGAAAGCACAAAGCGGTAGCAATCGGACGCCGTGGGAACTTTTTCACCCGCGGGAACCTTCTTCGGATCCATCAACTGACGCCAACTGGTGGCCGTAAACGCCACCGCGCCAGGCCGCGCGCCGCGAGCAGCCAGCGTAGGGAAGACTTCCCGTTCGGCGCCGGTATGCACCGCGTTATAGCGCACGTGCACGACGCCGATACCGGGATCGGCGGCCAACCGGTCCACCAGCGGACGGTGATGCGTGGAGACCGCGATGTGGCGCACCAGGCCGCGTTCGCGGAGTTTGGCGGCGGCGTCTAGAATCCGCTGTGGCGGAAGGTGATTCCACAAGCCCAGCAGGAGCACGTCGGCGAACTCGAAGTTCACCCTTCGCAGCGCCACTTCGACGCTCGGGCCGACCAGCGCGGCCACGCGCGAATAGGATTGCAGGACCAGCACCATCCGATCGCGCCGCGGTTTGAGATTCCGAAGGGCTTGGCCGAAACCGCCGCGGCGGAACGTTCCCCAGTAGAGATAATTTACTCCGCGCTCGAAGGCTTGTTCCACCGCCGCGCACGGGACGCCGTAGCTGGCTGAAATGCCCAGGCGTCCCACCTCCAGGCCGGTGCGGCCCAGGATTCTGCGTTCCATGCGGGTCGGCTCAGGACTGCTAGCTGGCCATGCCCAGATAGCGGAAGCCGAAGCGCTCCAGCCGGCCCCGATCCAAAGCGTGGCGTCCGTCCAGAACAATCTTCGACCGCATGCGTTTGGCCATGGCTTCCCAATCCAGCTCGCGGTATTGCTGCCACTCGGTGACCAGCACCAGAGCGTCCGCTTCGTCGGCCACTTCTTCGGCGGTCTGGCAGCAGATCACGCCGATGTTTCCGTGCTCTTCGGCAAAGCGTTCCAGCGCCACCGGATCATGCACCTTCACTTTGCAACCTCGTTCCACCAGTTTGCGCGCGATATCGATGGCCGGGGCTTCCCGGAGATCGTCCGTATTGGGCTTGAATGCGAGACCCAGCAGGCCGATGGTGCGGCCCTTGAGAATCTTCAGCTCGCCCAGGAGCTTATCCACCACGCGCTCACGCTGGCGCTTATTGATCTCGCGCGCGGAGGCGACGATCGGCATGGTCAGGTTATACTCGGCGGCGGTGGCGACCAGCGCCGAGGTGTCTTTGCCGAAGCAGGATCCGCCCCAGCCGAGCCCCGCTTGCAGGAACCGTGTGCCGATGCGTGCGTCCAAGCCAATGCCCTTGGCGACCTGCATGATGTCGGCGCCCACTTTTTCGGCCAGTTGTCCGATTTCGTTGATGTAGCTGATCTTCAGTGCCAGAAAGGCATTCGCGGCGTATTTGATGAGCTCTGCGGAAGCGAGGTCGGTGGAAATCAGAGGCACCGCGCCCACTTCCTCCGGTCGCGGAAGATAAGGTGGTGGCGCAAAGGTCTGGTCGAGAATAGGCCGATACAGCGAGTACAGGGTTTCGAGCGAGCGCTGATCGTCGGAGCCGATCACCACGCGATCCGGATAAAGGCTGTCGGCGAGCGCGGTGCCTTCCCGCAGAAACTCGGGATTTGAGGCCACTGCGAACTGACCGTTAGCCTTGCGGCCGTTGTGCTGCTCGAAGGATTCGCGGACCAGCGAACCAACCCAATTGCCGCTTCCGATGGGCACCGTCGATTTGTTCACAACCACCGTGAAGTCGCCTTTGTAATGCTCTCCGATGCCTCGCGCGGCCTGTGACAGATACCGCAGATCCGGGCTGCCGTCGGGCGACGGCGGAGTTCCAACCGCGATGAAGATCACGTCCGCATCCTGGACGGATCCGGCGATCTGGGTGCAAAATCGTAGGTTCGGCTGGGCGGCCGCCAGGAGCTCGGTTAAGAACGGCTCGTAGATAGGTGTTTTGCCGTCGCGCAGAAGGGCGATCTTTCGTTCATCTGAATCAATACAGGTCACTTTATGTCCGAGAAATGCCAGGCAAGCGCCCGTGGTTAGACCCACATAACCGGTACCAATTATCGAGACGTTCATTCTGGTTTATTGCTCCTTACCCACCGTACCATCATGACCAGACCCGGGTCTAAGATCCATGGTACTGATACCCGAGGCGTTAGTACGGGATCGGGCTGACTAAGGCCTCGACCGATATGCAACACTAAGATTTAGAATGGCTTGGTTCACTCGAGATAAACCTGCGCTAAAGCCCGAGGAAGGCGAACGGCGGGTCCGCACGGAGGGTTTGTGGCTGAAGTGCGAACACTGCGGACAGATCATCTGGCGGAAGGCGCTTGAAGACAACCTCCAGGTTTGTCCGAAATGCGGGTACCACGAGCGGGTGGCAGCGCGGGCGCGTCTGGTGATGCTCTTCGACGGCGGCGAGTTCGAGGAATTCGACCGGAATCTATTCTCCACCGATCCCCTCGGTTTTGTGGATTCCAGGCGCTACAGCGAGCGGCTGGAAGCCAGCCGGACCGCCACCGAGCTGCCGGATGCCATTGTGTCAGGAGGGGGCCGTCTCAACGGCCGCCCGGTGCATATCTGCGCCACCGAATCCAGGTTCATGGGCGGCAGCATGGGTGCGGTGGTGGGCGAGGTCATCACCCGAGCCGCGGAGCGATCTTTAGCGCTGCGGGTTCCGCTGATCATCGTTTCCGCATCCGGCGGCGCGCGCATGCAGGAGGGCGCGGTCAGCCTGATGCAGCTTGCCAAGATTTCGGCGGCGCTGATGCGGCTGGATGAAGCCGGGGTTCCCTACATCAGCGTGCTCACGGATCCGACCACGGGCGGGGTGACGGCCAGCTTCGCCATGCTGGGGGATCTCAATATCGCGGAGCCCGGAGCGCTGATCGGCTTTGCCGGTCCGCGGGTGATCGAACAGACCATCCGGCGGAAACTGCCGGAAGGATTTCAAACTAGCGAATTCCTGCTGCAGCACGGTTTTCTGGACGAGGTGGTGAAACGGGCGAAGTTGAAATCCTATCTTGGAAAGGTACTGGAATTCTTTCTGGTATGAATTTTTCGGAACAATACCGGGCCGGCGTGCTGGAGGCCATCGACAAAATTGATACGGCGCAAGTAGAGCAGGCGATCCAATGGTTCCGCAAGGCCCGCGATGGCTCGAGGCATATCTTCGTGTGCGGTAACGGAGGGAGCGCCGCCACTGCCTCGCATTTCGCCTGCGACATGCTGAAGGGCGCGAGCTACGATCGCCAGTCGCGCTTCCGCATTCTGGCGCTCACGGAATCGCTGGCGACGCTGACGGCTTATTCGAACGACGTTCACTACGACTGCGTTTTTGTCGAGCAGCTGAAGAATTTCGCGCAAGCCGGCGACCTGGTGATGTGTATTAGCGGATCGGGCAACTCGGCGAATGTCCTGCGCGCGATGGAATACGCCAACGAAATCGGATGCCGGACCATCGCGCTCACGGGGCGCGACGGCGGAAAGCTGGGACCGATGGCGCAGCTCAACATTCAGATCCCGGTGCCGCACATGGGACGGATCGAAGACGCGCACATGATCGTGTGCCACATGATCGCCTATCGATTCATGGAATCCAGCGGATAAAACCGGAGATTTTTATTCTGGCTTCTTGAACAGATTGTCGAAGGCCGCGCGGGCATCGGTGGGAGACCGCGGAGGTTGGGGCTGGGCGGCAGGGTGATGATTATTGGCCGGGGCTGCGTCGCGCGCCACGGTGACGCGCGGCTTAAACAGCTCGCACTGGTTGGTCTGGTCCTTCGCCGCGATGCGCACCGGAATCGGTTTCAAGCATTGGAAGCGGGTGGAGGGTTCGAAATGCGCGCATTGCTTGCAGCAATGCAACTCAGCGCCGCACTTCGGGCATTTCCCTTTCCAATCCACTTCCCCTTGCAACGCGGTGGAGCAATTAAAACAGCGAGCTGCCACCACGTTTTGCAATAGACGGGGGAGGCGCGGGCCCGTTACATCCAACGGAGGACGGCCGCCGGAGGTTTTGGGCCGGTCCGGGAAGCGGCGGTCTTTGGAATCCCTTTCGGAATCCATATACCCGTGTTGTCGATATTTACGATCATCATCCATGCGTCAAATAGACTCCTGGAGTGGTTCTAGCGCTGCAACTGTTGCGATGGAGCTAACACATCATGGCTATCAAAGACGGCGATCAATGTAGGATCTATCGGAGGATAGCGGCGGGAACCGGCTAAGCTGGGAGACGAGTCCCGCGTGCGCCTATTAACTATGTACCACGAAAGCAGCTTCGATGCTACTAAAATCTGGCGGCGACGGTTCTGGGTCGCCCAAACCAGGGTGAAAGCCCTAGAACGTCTAGCCCCCGCTCCATTTTAATAACCCGTTACAAGGCCGTGTCAGAGGATCGTCATAGTGATTGGGGCTGATTCTAAGGGAATACCCCAACCGGCCGGTTTGATGCGGCACAAATTCCTTCTGGAAGACGTACGCTGTCCCCTGCTGTTGAACCGGAGGCAGGCTCATCACCTGCGTCTCTTCGAGATTTCCGTTCACTCCCACCCGGCCGATCACTGCTTCCACGCGCACATCGTTCGGTGAGAGCCCGGCGAGATCCACCACCGCGCGCATGGGTACCGGCCTTCCGGTTAACACGGATGTATCCGGGCCCGGTCCCACTTCCAGGAATCCCACACTATCCCAGACTTTTTCGACATCCTCGTTCCACAACGCCCGCGCGCGCGCCGGTTCGAAGCCATCGCGCGACATGTCGAGATAAGCCTGATGCGCGGGCTCATAAAGCTGGGAAGCGTATTCGCTCAGCATCCGCTGGCAGTTAAATTGTGGACTCAGATGCATGAGCGACTGTTTCACTCTGCGTATCCAGTCCACCGGAACACCCTCGTCCCGGTCGAGATAGTACATCGGCACAATCTCGTTTTCGAGCAGCGAGTAGATGGCGCTGGCGTGGATCTCGTCCTGATCGTCGGCGTACGGTTCCCGGTCGCCGATAGCCCATCCGCCGGAGATTTCATAGGCCTCATCGAACCAGCCGTCCAGAATGCTGAGGTTCAGAATGCCGTTGATGCCGGCCTTCATGCCGCTGGTGCCGCAGGCTTCTTCGCCGCGCCGCGGGGTGTTGAGCCACAGGTCGACGCCCTGCACCATCTCGCGCGCGACTCTCATGTCGTAGTCTTCCACGAAGACGATATGCTTGCCAGAATTCCGGGGTCGCGCGAAAGCTGCACGATTTCGCGGATGAGCGTCTTGCCGGGCTGGTCCTTCGGATGCGCTTTGCCGGCGATCACGATCTGCACCGGCCGCTCCTTGTTGGTCAGCATGCGTTTGAGGCGGTCGACGTCGCGGAACAGCAGCGTGGCGCGCTTATAAGTTGCGAATCGGCGCGCGAAACCGATGGTGAAGGCGTTCGGGTCCAGAACGTCCGACAGGCGACGCTGTTCGGCACGCGAGGCTTTGCGCGCACAGCCGCCGCGGCCATGCGCGTTCCCGCACGAAGGTAACCAGACGGCGTTTGCGGCGCCGATGCACCTCCCATAGTTCCGAATTGGGAATATCTTCCACCAGCTCCCAGATCTTGGGGTCCGGGTAGCGCTCTCGCCAATCGGGCTGGAGATACTGATCGTAGAGTTGCGCCAGGTCGCCATTCAGCCAGGTGGGCAGATGCACGCCGTTGGTTACCGAAGTGATGGGAACTTCCCAGACCGGCAACTTGGGCCAAAGATTCTGCCACATCTCCTGCGATACCTGCCGATGCAATGCAGCTCACGGCGTTGCGGAAGGCCGAGGTTTTCACCGCCGCGATGGCCATTGAAAACGGCTCCTGCTGATTTTCGGGATGGAAACGCCCCAGCGCCAGGAAACTCTCGAAAGGGATACTGCTCTCGCGGCAGTACTCGCCGAAATATTCGTACATCAGGCCCGGATCGAAAAGATCGATGCCGGCCGGAACGGAAGTGTGCGTGGTGAATACGTTATTCGAACGGCAGGCTTCGAAGGCTTCCTCGAAAGAGAGGCCCTGCTTGTCTATCAGAATGCGCATCCGCTCTACCGCGAGGAATGCGGAATGTCCTTCGTTCATGTGCCACACGGTGGGTTTCAGCCCCAGTAAATGCAGCGCCCGCAGGCCGCCGATGCCGAGCACGATCTCCTGACGAATACGAGTGACGTTGTCCCCGGCGTACAGCTGGTCGGTGATTTCGCGATGCTCGATCGGCTCGTTTTCCGGGATGTTGGTATCGAGCAGGTACAGCTTCACCCGGCCGATATCCATGTACCAGATCTTGATGCGAACCTCGCCGGTGGGGAGCATCACCGACACGGTGCGATCATGGCCCTGCTCGTCGCGCAGCGGACGGACGGGCAAAGTATAAAAGTCGTTAACCGGGTTGCGCTCCTGCTGCCAGCCGTCCGGATTCAAGGACTGCTGCAGAAATCCTTTTTGATAAAGCAGGCCCACGCCCACCAGCGGAATTTCACCGTCGCTGGATGCTTTCAAATGATCGCCGGAGAGCACGCCCAAGCCGCCCGAGTAGATCGGCATGCATTCCACCAACCCGTACTCCATTGAAAAATAGGCGATCAGCCGGTCCTGTGGCGGTTCGCTGCGCTCCAGATAGTTCGCGTAGCGTTCGCAAGCGCGCCGGTAAGCCGCCAGAAATCGTGGATCCGAAGCCGCGCGCTCCAGCGTCGCCTGCGGAACGCGGCCCAACATGAGAACCGGATTGTAGCCGCAGCCCTTCCACAATGCCGAATCCAATCGCCGGAACAGGGAGCGAATGGTATGGTCCCAACTCCACAGCACGTTGTAGGCAAGCTCGCTCATCCGGGAGATGGCGGGCGGAAGGGCCGGCCGGACAAGAAACTCCTTAACCGGTTGAATCTGAAACGCCATGAGCTAGATTACGAACTCCAATGGTACACCAGCTTGCCAGCTTGTTTATTATTTGGACGGCGGCCCGCGGCGCCAGGCTTCAAAATCAGTTGGATAGAGGGCATTAAATTCTCTTCAGTCCGGCCATCGTGCCGCTCTAAGACTCTCATCGGCAGATTGCGCTTCGAACTGAATATCGGGTCCACCGTCTGAATTTTGCGCCGTGATGTTAACATTGACCATATCCGCAATCCAGACCTACAACCAGATTTCCAAGAGGAGCCATGGAAGAACACTCACCCAGCGTCGAGCCGCACATGATGACCACCGCGTTCACGCTCGACGGTTATCATATCGAACGCAATCTGGGGATCGTACGGGGCATCATCGTCCGCTCACGCTCCATTTTCGGAACGGTGGGCGCGAGCCTGCAAACCCTGGTTGGAGGCGACATATCGCTGTTCACCAAGCTGTGTGAGGAAACGCGGGCGCACGCCTACCAGCGCATGGCGGAACATGCCGAGCAAATGGGCGCCAACGCCGTGGTCGGGGTGCGCTATGACGCCACGGAAGTGATGCAGGGCGTCACCGAAGTGCTGTGTTACGGCACGGCGGTGGTGGTAAAGCCTGCTGCATAAGCCGATGGCGGCGTTACAATCCCGTCCTGGCGGTGTCTACAAAGCGTGAATCCCACCCGATATCTTTGCGTCCACGGACACTTTTATCAGCCCCCGCGAGAAAACCCGTGGCTGGAAGCGATCGAGATGCAGGACTCGGCGTTTCCTTACCACGATTGGAACGAGCGTATCACGGCCGAATGTTACGCGCCGAACGGCGCCTCGCGCATCCTGGACGGCGAGAACCGCATCGCTAAGATCGTCAACAACTACGCCGGCATCAGTTTCAATTTCGGACCCACGCTCTTATCCTGGCTGCGCGATAAGGCGCCCGAGACCTACCTCGATATTCAGGCCGCTGAGAAAGCCAGCCTGAAGCGCTTTTCCGGGCACGGTTCGGCCATGGCGCAGTGCTACAACCACATGATCATGCCGCTTGCCAACGCCCGCGACAAGCGCACTCAGGTGCTATGGGGGATCGCGGACTTCCGGCACCGGTTCAACCGCGATCCGGAGGGCATGTGGCTGCCCGAAACAGCGGTGGATCTGGAAACGCTCGACCTGATGGCCGAAAACGGCGTCAAATTCAGCGTGCTGGCCCCTTCGCAAGCCAAAACCGTGGACGGAGAAGATGTTTCCGGATCCCGGATCGATCCCACCCGCGCGTATCGACAGCTGCTGCCCTCGGGCCGCTCCATCGCGCTGTTTTTCTATGACGGGCCGATCTCGCGCGCGGTAGCCTTCGAAGGCTTGCTCAAGGACGGTGGCCGATTCGCGCAGCGTCTCACGGACGCATTCTCCGATCAACGGGATTGGGCGCAGCTGGCCCACATTGCGACCGACGGCGAAACCTACGGCCATCATCACGCGCACGGCGACATGGCGCTGGCGTATGCGCTCGAACACATCGAGGCCAGCGGGCTCGCCAGGATCACCAACTACGGCGAATACCTCGAAATGCATCCGCCCGAGCACGACGTCGAAGTACTGGAAGGGACGGCCTGGAGCTGCGTGCACGGCGTGGGGCGCTGGAACGCGAACTGCGGCTGTAATTCCGGCGGCCGCGCGGATTGGAATCAGGAATGGCGCGCGCCTCTCAGGGCTGCCCTGGATTGGCTGCGGGATGAAATAGCGCCCTGCTACGAAACCACGGCGGCGCGCTATTTGAAGAATCCCTGGGCCGCCCGCGACGACTATATTCACGTCATCCTGGACCGTTTTCCGGACAGCCGGGAGCGCTTCGCGGCTCGCAACTTCCGCCGCAAGAACATGCATCGGGCGGATCGCGTCACGATCTGGAAGCTGCTGGAGATGCAGCGGCACGCGATGTTGATGTACACCAGCTGCGGCTGGTTCTTCGACGAGATCTCCGGGATCGAGACCGTGCAGGTGATCCAATACGCCGGCCGCGTCCTGCAATTGGCCGAGGAGCTGTTCGGCAATCAACTGGAGCAGAGTTTTCTCGAAAAGCTAGCGCTCGCAAAAAGCAATATTCCCGAGCATGGCGACGGCGCTGAGATTTACCGGAAGTTCGTCAAGCCGGCCATGGTGGATCTACCGAAGCTGGCCGCCCACTATGCCATCAGCTCGCTGTTCCAGCAATATCCCGAGAATGCGCGAATCTATTGTTATTCGGTGGAATCGAAAGACTACCGGATGAAGCAGTCCGGCAAGATGCGTCTGGCGTTCGGCAAGGCGCGCTTCACTTCCGAGATCACCCAGGACTCCGACGTGCTGATCTTCGGCGTTCTGCACCTGGGAGATCACAATCTGCACGGC
Source organism: Terriglobia bacterium (assembly GCA_963786745.1). Lineage (GTDB taxonomy): Bacteria > Acidobacteriota > Terriglobia > Bryobacterales > Bryobacteraceae > Palsa-89. Next base: position 36,782 of record CAWBAE010000006.1, read on the forward strand.
GGCGTGACGGAGTTTACCGGCGACGAAGTCTTCCGCGAGCTGAGCAAGTCCACGCGCGAGGCGCTCAGCCGTTCCGACATCCCGGGGGCGATCCATTCCATCGACCAGGGCTTTGAGGGCCGGACCTACTCGCTGAAGAATCTCTTTCGGGATGAACAGCGCCAGGTGCTGGGCGAGGTGATTGGAGCGACGCTGGCGGAATCCGAGGCTTCCTACCGGCAGATCTACGCTCAGCAGGCGGCGCTGGTGCGGTTCATGAGCGACTGCCGCATTCCGATTCCAAAAGAGATGAAGGCCACCGCGGAAGTGGCGCTGAACGACCTGCTCAGGCATGCCCTGGCAGCCCCGACGCTCGATCTTCCGGAGATCCAGGGCTTGCTGGATGAGATTCATGTGGCGGACGCGCCCTTGCATGTCGACGCGCTTGAAATGATCGTGCGCCGCAATCTGGAGAAAAGCTGTCAGGAGTTTTACGAGGCGCCGCGAGACCTGCCCGCCCTGCGCAAATGCCGGGAAGCGGTGGAAGACGCGAAGACGCTGCCTTTGCCCTTGGTTTTGTGGTCGATTCAGAACCGGTGCTATGCCGTCCTTGAGCAGATCTATCCGGAAATGAAAGCTCAAGGGCGCTCGGCGTGGCAGGCGGAGTTCGAGCAGCTTTGCCGGCTGCTCTCACTCAGAGTTTGAGCGGACGGTGTCAGCGGGCTCGCATGGCTTCGCGCGCGTTACGCGCAAGAAGTGACGCGACGTGTTCGCGGCGCAGCGCCGGCCCGTAGACGTGACCCTGCACGCGGTCGCATCCCAGCAGCTTCACCAGATCGAGTTCCGCGCGAGTCTCTACTCCCTCCGCCACCACCGTCAGATTCATGCTGTGCGCCAGCCGAACGATGCTTTGCACCACCGGCAAAGAACCTTCCGGCTCCTGCAGGCTGCGCAGGAAGGATTGGTCGATCTTCAGGGAGTCCACCGGCAGCTTGTTCAGATAACTCAGCGAGGAATAGCCGGTGCCGAAATCGTCGATCGCGATGCTGACGCCCAGCGCCCGGATCTGGGACATGCGCGGAACGGATTGCGGAAGGTCCCGCATCACATAACTCTCGGTCAGTTCGAGCTCCAGCGACCGCGAGGCGAGGCCGCTAGCCGACAGCGCATCAGCCACCGCGTCCACAAAATCCCGGCGCTCGAACTGCAGCGCGGAAACGTTCACCGAAACCGAAGTATCCGAAAACCCGGCCGCGGCCCAGCGCGCGGCTTCGAGACAAGCCTCGCGCATGACCCAGGACCCGATCTCGATGATCAGGCCGGTCTCTTCGGCGATGGGAATGAATTGCTTGGGTGAAATGGTGCCGTACACCGGATGACGCCAGGTGAGCAGGGCCTCCAGGCCCTCCACCTTTCCGTCCAGGTTCACCAGCGGCTGATACAGCAGTTCGAATTCGTTGTTTTCGAGCGCGCGGCGCAGCGCATTCTCCAGCCGCAAGCGCTCCAGGCCGGACACATCGTCGGCGGCCAGAAAGACCTCCACTTCGTTCTTGCCGCTATCTTTGGCGTGGTACATGGCGAGGTCGGCGTGACGCAGCAGCTCGGATGCGTTGGCGCCCTGTTTCGGGAACATGGCCACGCCGATGCTGGCGGTAACGAACAGCTCATGGCCATCGATCCGATGGGGGGCGCGGAAGGCGCGCAGGAATTCCTGCGAGGCATGCATGGCGCTCTGCTCGTCGGGCTGGCGCGTCAAGACGATGGTGAATTCATCGCCGCCCATCCGGCCCGCCAGATCGTCCTCCGTGAGCAGACGCCGCACCCGTCCCCCTACTTCCTTGAGCAGCCGATCGCCCATGGCATGGCCGAGCGTATCGTTGATCTGTTTGAAGCGGTCGAGGTCGATGAACAGCACCGCCAGCGTGCCGAATCGCTCGCGCGCTTCCAGCACCGCGGCTTCCAGCAGCTCCAGGAAATATACGCGGTTCGGGAGACCGGTGAGCGAATCATGCCGCGCTTGAAAAACCAGTCCGTCGTGCCGGCGTCGCTGTTCGATCGCGAGGCCTGCCAGACGGCTGGCAAGTTGCGACAGCTCCCGGTCGTTATCCTGGACGGCCTGACCGTGCTGGTAGTGCAGCGCGATCACCCCTAAAAGCTCGCCCGCCGTGGAAACGATGGGCGTGGTCAGGCAGGCGTGCAGCCCGATCTGCGCGGCCCAATGCCCGCGTTCGGCCCAAATCGGGCAATGCCGGAGATCTTCCCAAAACAAGCTGGTGCGCGCCATTTCAGTGGCGAACAGATCGGAGGCGTCCTGCAGCGCGCGAACCGGCTTGAGGGTGCGGATCAGTTCCGGCAGGAAGCTGGGCGCCGCGGACCACAGCAGCAGGTCGTCTTTAACCAGCAGCAGCGAACACAGCATTCCAGGCCGCTGCGACTCCACCATTTGTGCGATTTCCCGCAAAACGGCTTCCTGGCTCCGGTTTTCCATCACCATTTCGAGCACGCGATTGCGCCCGTTTGCCAGGCTCTCGCGGCGCTGGCGCTCGGACTGATTGCGGAAATCGAACAGGAACCGGCCCAGGCTTCGGGCCAGCATTTCAGCCAGCTCCTTATCGGCGGCTGTGAAGGACCGGGCAATCCCGATGCCCGCGATCCCAAAGATCAACTCACCGAACGATTCAGCTCCCGCCAGAATGGGCGCGACGATGTGCGTTTCGAGACCCAGCTTGAGCGCCACGGAAGAATCCGGTTCCAGCGGAAAGGCGCTTCCGGCGCGCAACTCCAAAGATCCGCGCGAGGCCCGAACCAAAGCCGCCTGGCCTTCCAGCTCAAGGATCACTCCCACAGGCAATCCGAACAGCAGGCTGCCGGTTTTGAGGTGGTCTTCGAAAGCGAGATCCAGCGATTCGTAACACGAGGCGCTCAGCCGGTGGAGCCGCTTCAAATGCTCCGCCAGGCGGACCATGTCGCTGGATTGTAAGGAATGTTCAGACGAATCGTCTGAAACCGGGCGCTCATCTTGGCGAACAAGCGCCAGCTCCGGCGAGGCTGCCATCTCTCTACTTGTAACGCGAATTGCATGCCTACCACAACAAGTATTCTTCCCAGTCGGCCGTTAGGCGTAATGGGCACCCCACAAGCCACATGACCTCCGGACTGCGGCGAGTTATGCGCGCGGGCGTGGATGCAAGCGATACACGCTCTCCGCGCGTGGGCGGGCGCGTTCCTCGGGAACCAAACGAGGTTTTTCGTCCGGCGAGCCAGCCGGCTCCGGGTTCTCACGTTGCACGCGTCTGACCGGTGCATTCAGCACGATGGACAACAGCGTGAAAGCAAGCGACGAGCTTCGTAGCACGACCTTCATAGGGGGAGGCGTCCTGCTACATTCATCATAGTCCTTATGCAGGAGCCGATAACAGATCCACTGCTCATCGCGCCCGAGGCCGGCCTGAAGACTAGCGAGCCGCGCTGGCCGGCGCTGCTCGCAATATTGGCTACCGCCGGTTTGAATCTGATCTTGCCGGCGCCCTTACGTTTCGGACCGAGCTGGCTGATGGTGGTCATCGTTTCCGTGCTGCTGGTCCCGACGGTCATCGCGCATCAGGTTGGAAAGAGCGAGCTAAACCGGGTATTGAGCCATTTGGTGCTGGGCATCATAACGGCATCGATGGTCTGGTCGCTCTCATTATTGATCAGCCGGCTGGCATCGCATAAAGACTCGCCCGAAGCTCTATTACAGGCAGCGGCCACACTGTGGCTGGCGAACATTCTGATCTTTGCGTCGTGGTATTGGCGCCTGGACGCGGGTGGCCCCAATGCGCGAGACCTTCGGAAAGCCCATGTCGATGGCGCTTTCGTTTTCCCTCAGATGCTGCTGTCGGGCCAGAAATGGCGGACCTGGCGGCCAGGATTCGTGGATTACCTCTTCCTGGCTTTCAACACCAGCACAGCGTTCTCACCTACGGACGTTCCGGTGGTGTCGCGCTGGGCCAAGATCATGATGATGATCCAGGCGTTGATCTCGCTCGCCACGCTGGTCATCGTCGCGGCGCGCGCGGTCAATATTCTTTAGGCTGTGGAAGGGTTGCTGTTACGAGGGTTGCTTGACGCCGTTCGGAACCAGATGGGCATCCAGCATCTTCTGGACTTCGGTTTTTCCCACCGCGCCGACTTTCTGTTCCACCACTTGCCCGCCCTTGAAAAGCAGCAGCGTGGGGATCCCGCGGACGTTGTAGCGCATTCCAGTGGCGCCGTTCTCATCCACGTTTAGTTTGCCGACCTTCACGCGGCCCGCGTAATCGGCCGCGATGGAGTCTACCGTCGGCGTCATCATCCGGCAGGGCCCGCACCATTCCGCCCAGAAATCAACCAGAACCGGGACCTCCGAATTCAGGACCTCTTTGTCCCAGCCCGCGTCAGTAAATGTGATGGTATTCGCACCAGCCATGCCTTAATGTCTCCCGTTTCATAAGATGTCGTAACCGGCTCCAAGGATTCAACTGGCCGTGAGACGCCGGTAGAGCGCGGCGTACTGCCCGGCCGAAGATTCCCAGGAAAAATCCTTCCGCATGCCCCGCCGCATCATCCCAACCCATTGTTCCCGATGGTCAAAGACTTCTAACGCCGAACGCATAGCGGCGAGCAACGCACTACCGGAGTATTCCCGGAACTTGAACCCTGTATCCTCATCAATCGTATCATCCAGGCCGCCCGTGGCGCGAACCACCGGGACGGTACCATAGCGCAGGCTGTAAATCTGGTTCAGCCCACACGGTTCATATCGGCTGGGCATGAGAAAAAGATCAGCGCCGGCCTCGATCCGGTGCGCCACGCCGTTATCGTAGCCGATTCTCAGTCCAATTTTGTCCGGGTAGGTTTGGGCCAGCGATCGGAACATGGATTCGTATTCTCCATCGCCCGAGCCGAGCACGGCCAGCGCGAGATCTTCGGCCATCAGACGCGACGCCACTTCCGAAATCAGGTCGAAACCCTTCTGGGCCGCGAATCGGGAAACCATGCCCACCAGGGGCCGGTCCGGATCGCCGGGTAATCCGAATTCGGCCAAGAGCGCCCGTTTGCACTCCCGTTTGCCGGCCAGGTCCGCAGCCGAATAGTTTTTCGCGATACGAGGGTCGTGCTCAGGATCCCATTCGGCGTAATCCACGCCGTTGACGATTCCCTCGATCGGCGCTCGGCGGCGGAGCAAGCCATCCAGACCGAAGCCGTATTCGCGGGTCTGGATCTCTTTGGCGTAGCCCTTACTCACCGTACTGATGGCGTCGCTCCATACGATCCCGCCTTTCAAGAAGTTGAGCTTGCCATAGAATTCGAGTTGCTCCAGGTTGAACAATCGCCCGTCCAGCGCGAGATCGGCCATGGCCTGGGCCGGAAACTGGCCCTGGTAGCCGAGATTGTGGATAGTGAGCAGCACCGGGACGCGGCTGAAAGTGGGATCGCCGCGGAAATGCCGGCTGATATAAACGGGCAGCAGGGCCGACTGCCAGTCATGACAATGGATCACGCGGGGCCGGAACAGATACCGCGCCACCGCGATGGCGCCCATCGAGAGCGCGGCGAAGCGGAGATGATTGTCCGGGAAATCCCCGGCCGCCGTTCCATAGATTCCGTCCCGGTCGAACAGCGGCGGGCAATCCAGGAAATAGAAGGTAACGTTGCGCTCCGTGGTTTCGTATAGAGTGGCCGGGTAACCCGGACCGATCGGAATCCAAAGATTGCGGTACGCTTCGCGCGGAGGACTGGGGTAGGAGTTTTGCCTGTACGCGGGCATCACCACCGCCACCTTTTCGCCCTGCGCCTGTAGCGCCACCGGGAGCGAGCCGATCACGTCCGCCAGCCCGCCGGTTTTGGCAAAAGGGTTGGCCTCCGAAGCCACCATGAGAATGTTCACGGCCGCGCTTTACTTCTCACTTCACTTCTCACTTCCCTCCGGCGCGCGGAGACTGTGATCCGGATTCTGCCTGTGCACCGCGTCCAGCACGCCATTGATGAACGGCACGGATTCTTCGCCTGAGAACTGGCGCGCCAGCTCCAATGCCTCGTCTATCACGATCGCGGCCGGGATTTCCTTGCGGCTCATCTCGTAGATCGCGAGACGCAGTATGTTGCGGTCCACGATGGGCATGCGTTCGATTTTCCAGTTTTCGGCCTTTTCCGCGATACGGTGATCGATGTCCGGCGCCATTTCGGACGTGCCTTTGGCCAGCTCTTCCATGAACGCGTCGTGATGCGGCGGCTGCTGGTCGGGCTCCTCCGAGTACAAGGTGGTGTAAAACGCCGAAATCGCCTCTTCCACCGGCTGCTTGGTCATGTCCCATTGATACAGAATCTGCAAGGCGCGCTGGCGGGATCGATGACGAGCGGGCATGGCCTGCTCTTATTTTCTCAGGCGCCGCAGCAGATCGGCCATTTCAATCGCGGTCATGGCCGCATCGAAACCCTTGTTGCCGCTCTTGCCGCCCGCGCGATCGATGGCTTGTTCGACAGTGTTGGTGGTGAGAACCCCGAACGCTACCGGAACGCCGGACTCCAGGCCCGCACTAGCCAGGCCGGCGGCAGCTTGATTCGCGACGTGATCGAAGTGGGGCGTTTCTCCGCGAATCACCGCGCCCAAGGCGACAATCGCATCGAAGCGTTTCAGCTCGGCCAGCGCTTTCACTGCGAGCGGCAGTTCCCAGGAACCCGGCACCTTCACAATCTCGATATCCACGCTCTTCGCTCCCGAGCGCTGCAGGGCATCCAGCGCGCCGACGAGCAGCCGGTCAGTGATGAAGCTGTTGAAACGCGCCACGACAATGGCGAACTTGAGGCCGCTCGCGTCGAATTTTCCTTCGATCATCAACGACATATGGGATAATTCGGGTTCAGGTCCTCATTCTACCGCATGGATCCCGAGTTCATACGTAACTTCTCTATCATTGCGCACATCGATCACGGCAAGTCGACGCTGGCGGATCGCCTGCTGGAAGTCACGGGCGCACTTACGCAGCGCGAAATGATGGAGCAGGTGCTCGACACCATGGACCTCGAGCGCGAGCGCGGCATTACCATCAAGGCGCATGCGGTCCGCTTGAATTACCTGGCCGAAGATGGCCAAACCTACCAGCTCAACTTGATCGACACGCCCGGTCACGTCGATTTCACCTACGAAGTTTCGCGCAGCCTGCAGGCTTGCGAAGGCGCGTTGCTGGTGGTGGACGCATCCCAAGGCGTGGAGGCGCAAACGCTGGCGAACACATATCTCGCGTCGCACCACAATCTCGAGATTATTCCGGTGATTAACAAAATTGATCTGCCGTCGGCCGAACCGGAAAAGATTCGCGAGCAGATCGAGCAGTTGATCGGGATTCCCGCCCAGGACGCGCTGCTGGTGAGCGCCAAGCAAGGCACCGGCATCCGGGAAGTGCTGGAAGCCATCGTGCACCTGGTTCCTCCGCCGAAGGGTTCGCCCGATGCGCCGCTGCGCGCCCTGATCTTCGATTCGTGGTTCGATCCTTATCGCGGCGTCATCATCCTGGCGCGCATCGTGGATGGCCGGATACGCCTGGGCCAGAAGATCAAGCTGTGGTCGAATGGCGCCATGTTCGAAGTGGATGGCCTGGGCTATCAATCACCCAAGGCGATCCCTTGCGACGAGCTTTCGGCCGGCGAGGTGGGCTTTCTTTTCGCGAATATCAAGACGGTTTCGGACGCCCAGATCGGCGACACCATCACCAGCGTCGAGAACCCCGCGACGGAGCCGCTGCCGGGTTTCGAAGAGATCAAGGCCATGGTTTTCGCCGGATTATATCCGGTGGAATCCCATGAGCACGGGCGTTTGCGGGAGGCGCTCGAAAAACTGCGCCTGAACGACAGCGCGTTCACGTTCGAGCCCGAAAACTCCGTCGCGCTCGGCTTTGGATTCCGCTGCGGCTTTCTAGGATTGCTGCATCTGGAGATCGTCCAGGAACGGCTCGAGCGCGAGTTCCAAATCAATCTGATCACCACCGCGCCGGGCGTGCGTTACAAGGTAACTACTCTCGCCGGCAACGTGATCGAAGTTGATAATCCGAACAAATTCCCCAATCCCGCTGAAATCGAGGAGATCGAAGAGCCGATCATCGACGCCACGGTGATCACGCGCGAAGAGTACGTGGGCGAGATCTTGAAGCTGCTTGAAGACAAGCGCGGGACACAGAAGAAATTCGAATACATCGGGACGGGGCGCGTGCTGCTGCTGTACGAGCTGCCGCTGAACGAAATCGTGCTGGATTTCTATGACCGTCTGAAATCCTCCTCGCGCGGCTACGCGTCGCTGGATTATCATTTCTCGGGGCATCGCGTTTCGGCGCTGGTGAAGCTGGACGTGCTGGTGGCGGGCGAGCCGGTGGACGCGCTGTCGATGATCGTGCATCGCGACGTCGCCTATGAGCGCGGCAAGCTGCTGATCGAACGCTTGCGAAAGTTGATTCCACGGCAGATGTTTGAAGTGGCGCTGCAGGCCGCGATCGGCAGCAAGGTGATCGCGCGCGAGAACATCCCGGCCATGCGCAAGAACGTGCTGGCGAAGTGCTACGGCGGCGATATATCGCGCAAACGCAAGCTGCTTGAAAAGCAGAAGGAAGGCAAGAAGCGCATGAAGCGCGTTGGCCGGGTAGAGATCCCGCAGGAGGCGTTCCTCGCGGTATTGAAGGTGGGCGATACCGAATAGCACGTCCCCCGATTCGCGGCCCTTCCGGTCTCCGGACTTGAGTACACTCCAAGTAGGAGCCTCGAATGTCCTACCAAAATCTGCTCGCCTCCCAGGAAGGCCACTTGGGAGTCATCACCCTCAACCGGCCGGACCGGCGCAACGCACTGTCGCTCGAAACGATGCTGGAGCTGATTCGCGCGCTGGATGCTTTCTCCACGAACACGGACGTCCGCGCCATCATCCTGGCCGCGAAGGGCAAAGCCTTCAGCTCGGGGCACGACCTGAGCGAAATGGTAGGACGCACGCTCAATGACTATCGGCGCATCTTCGATGTCTGCACCGAATTAATGACCAAGCTCCAGTCGATTCCTCAGCCGGTGATCGCCGAGGTGCAAGGGATCGCGACCGCGGCCGGATGCCAGCTAGTGGCCACCTGCGATCTTGCCGTCGCCAGCGACCAGGCGCAATTCGCCACGCCGGGCGTCAAGATCGGTTTGTTTTGCTCCACGCCCATGGTCGCCTTGAGCCGCGCTATCGGGCGCAAACGAGCGATGGAAATGCTTCTAACAGGCAAATTGGTGGACGCCGCGACTGCCACTGAATGGGGATTGATCAACCGCGCCGTCCCGGCCGCCGAGCTCGAATCCGAAACGCGCCAGCTGGCGTGCCGGATCGCCGAGGCCAGCAGCTTCACGGTGGGGCTGGGCAAGCAGGCCTACTATGCGCAGATCGATCTCGATCAACCCAAGGCCTACGCGTACACGAAGGAAGTGATGTCCATGAACGCGCTGGCGCACGACGCGCAGGAAGGCATCTCGGCGTTTCTCGACAAACGCGTGGCGTGCTGGACGGGCAACTAGGAGACTCGCCTCCAAATTCTTGGCGGGCACATTATTGAAGTCTCCGGTGTCTCAACAGTAGAGTTGGCCCCGGACATGACGGTGCTTGAAACCCTTCGCACGAACGCGATCGCATACCTTGCCCTGCTATGCATGTTCTGCCTCGCGGTGGCATACCAGTGGCGGATCTCGATGGATACGATCCATTATGAAACGACCCTGGATTTCTACATGCCGTTCCTGCTGGATCCCTTCACGGATCGTATCGGCGCTCGCGATCACTTTCAAAGTTGGGAACGGGGCAACCGATTCGACCCAGATGATCGCTTTCAACTCCGCTCGGGAGATGAGCTCCTCGATGTGAACGGACGGGAGTTCCGTGGGATGTCGGTATACCTCCGCGAGTTGGCTAAATCACAGCGTTATCCTACTCCCGCGCCGCCGAATTTCCAGCCATCCCCATTCACGGTCACCGTTCGCTCCAAAGACTCTCGTATACATCAGGTTGAACTTGGAGTTCCGCATTGCACATGCGGAGTTCCCACCGCATCCCAGGCCGCAACCTACTGGATGGTCCCGCCGATGTTTTGTACACTCCTTGGTTTCGCAACGGCATTTCTCAGGCCCAAGACAACCCTCGCCTGGATATTCCTGGGAGCTATGCTGTCGTTGTCTCAATTGCAGTTCTGGTCTGATTGGTATACCGGATGGCAGCTCACTGCAACCCCAATGGCCTGGTCTGGCTGGTTCCGTATGCCCGCGATAGGATATCGAACGTTTGTCCAACACGCGTGGCCGGCGGCTATCCTTCTGACCTCCGCGCAGTTCTTTCGAGCCCGGCGAGGCGCCTATCGTCTTGCGATAGTTGTTGCAGCATCGTTCCTGGTCTCTGCCACGGTCGAAGCGATGCTACAGATCGAATGGTCAGAGGACTTTCGGAAGCTTGTCTCCCTGTATCGATTGCAGGATGGCTATCGGACTGAGCTCATGATAGCCTCGCTCGCCGGAGTGGTAGGAGTCGCTTGGTTCTTGAACCGCGGACTTGGCGTAACTGCTGGAGCAATCGGGTTGTCCGCAATGGTTGCGCAACTATGGAATCCCGCCCGTGTCGCCGAAGGCTACTGGTACACATACGCCGACAACAGTCACCGCTTTGTTGCGACGATGCCAGACATTCACAACACGCCCGGCTTCATCGCGCTGCTGTTTGCGGGAGGCTGTGTCCTGGCAGCCCTCGTCACCGCTCGTCGACAGATCACCGGTCGCGAAGCGGCTAGTCTAGCTCTGTGTTTACCGCTGGCAGCTGATGTGGCGGGCAGCTTCGGCGCATATTGGTACCCTTTTGGTCCCCGGCCTTATGAGTTTTGGCCTTGGTTTGTTCTAGCGTCCGCAGCCTTTGGTTTGGCGGGCCTGGCCTGGTCTGTGCTTCGACGAAGCATCCCGAATGCGGGAGCCTGACGAATGACTTCAGGATTACGTCAGGCAATCACGGGGAGATCGTTCAGCAGCTCGCCGGCCGTGAGCACCGGATTCACCACCAGCGTGCGCGGGCGATCCTGGTAAGCCAGCGCACCCGTATGCTCCCTGGTCGGGCTGACGTCCTGCAGCGTCCAGCCGCGCGCTGACTCCTCGCTTCCGTTCAGGTGCGTCATTCGCGCGGGCTCGCTTGGGAGCAGCGTGACGCGAAAACTGTCGAGCGGCACTGACAGGCCATCTCCAACAGCCTTGATGTAAGCCTCCTTGCGCGTCCAGCATCGGAAGAACGCCGGCGGACGCTCCGCCTCGGGCAGGCTCATCAGGTCCGCAATCTCCGCGCGGGCGAAGAACCGCGCCGCGATGTTTTCTATATCCGGCACCGGACGAGTTTCCTCGACGTCCACGCCCAGCTCACAGCCTCGGGTGAAGGCATAAAGCCCGAAGGGTCCGGAGTTAGAGAAATTGAAAGAGAAACCGGCCGCTTCGAGATCCACGGCGGGCTTGCCCTTGGCGCCGTAACGAAATGGGACGGTCTCCGGCTGCAAACCTAGGTATGCGCCGATTAGCGCCCGCAACGCGCTGCGCCCCAGGATGTACGCGCGGGCGTGCCGCGCGAAGTGGAACCGAGCCGCCCGCTCGCGTTCACCCGGATCCAGCCACCGATGGCAGCGTTCGAAGAGATCTTCCGACGCTTCGAAACGAACCGCCCACAGATGCACCTCCCGATCTTCGATCTCAAGCCGGCGGCCCGAGCGTGAAAGCGTCATACATATAACGATACCCGCTCACCCGTCGAGTATCGAGAGGCAAATAGCACCGGAAGCAAGGTAAATATTTCGTTCACTGAAGGATAGCGTTTCTTCCGCGATCCTGAAAAGTCTTTAATCTTGTTCGGTCTGCGTCACGGTGACAATTGGTAACGCCCGTGCTCGAAAGTCTTGTTAAGGAACAACAAGGCAATGCGCTTGAGTCTTCGCCTTATCATTTCGCTGATTGTCGCCGTGACGCTGGTTTCGTTCTTTTTCGCGATGTATCAATCCCGGGCCGAGAACCGGGCGCGCCGATCGGAGCTCGAAAAGCGCGCGCAGGTGCTCGCGGAAAGCTTCCAGGAAACGGTGCAGCCCCTTCTCGCGCGCAGCGCTTACGGAAATCTCCAGCGGATTCTGGACCGCTTCGGCAACCGGGAACGGCTGGCCGGTGTTGCGATTTACGATTCCAAGGATCAGCCGCTGCTGATGACCTCGAACCTGATTGAACGTTTAGGCCCGCACCCGCCCGAACTCGACGGCACGGTCTTTCAGGGGAACGGCTGGGGCCACTTCTTCAAATCTCCGCAGGGAGACACGCACGTATACGCCGTTCCGGTGCGCAGCGGCGGCGAAGTGATCGGCGCGCTGGCGGTATTCCACGATGCTTCCTACATCGACGCGCAGAACATGAAGCGCTGGCGTGAGCGGTTCGAGCCGGTGCTGGTCCAGATGCTGTTGATCGCGGCCATCACGCTCCTGATCGTTCGCTGGAGCATGGAGCGGCCCATCTCGCGGCTGGCTCAGTGGCTGCACGACCTGCGCGCCTCCAGCACGTTGGCCAGCCCGGATGCCCCCGTGGAAGACGTGCTAAGACCGATTACCTACGAGGTCACCCATCTGGCCGCCAGCCTTCGGACGGCGCGCGCGTCGGCTGAAGAAGAAGCCCGGCTGCGCGAGGCGGCCGATTCGCTTTGGACGGCCGAGCGCCTGCGTGTCTACCAGCACTCCGTACTCGAAGATAGCCGGCTGTTCGTGGTTTCGAATCGCGAGCCTTACGAACATGCGCATAAGGGAGGCGCAATCGAAACCATCGTTCCGGCTAGCGGCCTGGTGACGGCCATGGAGCCGATCCTGCGCGCCTGCGCGGGCACTTGGGTGGCTCATGGAGGCGGCGATGCCGACCACGAGACGGTGGATTTGCATGACCGGCTGCCCGTGCCTCCGGATGAACCGCAATACACGCTTCGCCGGGTCTGGCTCACACAAGCAGAAGAGGAAAAATATTACTACGGCTTCGCCAATGAAGGGCTGTGGCCGCTGTGCCACATCGCGCACACGCGTCCCATCTTTCGTTCCGACGACTGGGAGGCTTATCGCGAAGTGAACGCCAAGTTCGCCTCCGCGCTGCTCGAAGAGCTGGACGGCGTCCCGAACCCCACCGTGCTGGTGCAGGATTACCACTTCGCGCTGCTGCCGCGGCTCATCAAGCAACGGCGGCCGGATGCGCGGGTGGCTATTTTCTGGCATATTCCGTGGCCGAATCCGGAAGCCTTCGGGATTTGTCCGTGGCGGCGCGAATTGTTGGAGGGCTTGCTCGGAGCGGACCTGATCGGGTTCCACATCCAGTCGCATTGCAACAATTTCCTGGAGACTATCGATCGCACTCTCGAATCGCGCATCGAGTGGGAGCGTTTCGCGGTCAACAAAGGCGGGCATTTGACCTCGGTCAGGCCTTTCCCGATCAGCATCGATTTCAAGGACTCAGGCCCATCCGTGTCCGGCGGGCGGGCCGCGTTGCTGAAGCAGCTGGATGTCGACGCCGAGTACCTGGGCGTGGGGGTCGATCGGCTGGACTATACCAAAGGCATCCCCGAGCGATTCCGCGGCGTGGAGCGGTTTCTCGAGTCCAATCCATCCTATCAGGGCCGATTTACGTTTGTGCAGATCGGAGCGCCCAGCCGGACGCAAATTGACCGCTATCGGAATCTGATCGCCGAAGTGGAAGCGGAAGCCGAACGGATCAATGCGCGATTTCAAACGCGCCGCTGGAAGCCGATCCTGTTCCTGAGACGCCACCACAATCATTCAGAGATCGCGCCTCTCTATCGCCACGCCGACCTTTGTCTCGTGACATCTCTGCACGACGGGATGAACCTGGTAGCCAAGGAATTCGTGGCGGCGCGCGACGATGAAGATGGTGCGCTCATTTTGAGCCTCTTCGCCGGCGCGAGCCGCGAGCTCGAAGACGCCCTGGTGGTGAACCCCTACGATACCGATCAACTGGCCGGCGCAATACGGCGCGCGCTGGAGATGAGCCCGCGCGAGCGCCGGGAGCGAATGCGGCGCATGCGACGGGTGGTCAAGCAGCACAACATCTACCGCTGGGCGGCCAATCTGATCGGAGCGGTATCGGAAATCCGGGTGGAAATCACGGAAGAGGTGAAATACCAGGCCGTGTAGGGGTACAGTTTCGGAGTCCTTGGCCGAAGAGAGTATTGATGGGCCATCGCTTGCTCTTTGTGCTGGTTCTCCCCTCGGCCTTCGTCGCAGGCCAGAACGCGCTGCGGCCATCCTTGCAGCCGGCTTCCCCACCACCCTCCCAGCCCTCACGATACGTCGAAAGCGTTCTGCCGTCTTTGGATTACGGGACCGCCTGCTGGTCCAGCGTCACCTTACAAAACCTGGGCGACCGGACCGTTACGGTCCAAATAGAGGCGCACCGCGCCACCGGCGCTCTGGTCCCATTGGCCGGGTTCACACAATCGACCGTAAGCCTCGAAGCGGGACAACACGGCACCTACCGGCTGGACATCACGGGCGATAGCGGGCGAGCCTGGGTCAAGATTCGCGAGAAAGTTCCCTCCCCCGAACTCTCGGCGGTGGTTGCGGTATCCGGCGCCAGCGAATGCGTGATCGAAAATCATCTCGTGAGCACTGCTCGGGAGGTCGCGTTTCCCACACGCAATCCCTGGTTCTCGAGCGACGTGGATGAGATGCGCGGGAACCTGGTCTCGCTGGTGAATGTTACCGAGCGGCCCGTCCAGGCGTGGCTGTGTTACTCATCCGGGAATCTCTATTCGCTTCCCGGAAGAGCTCCCGCCGCGAGCGAGCTGAAGCCGATCTGCTCCAGCGCCTTCGACGTGCAGATTCCGCCGTTCGGCGCCCGCCAATTTCCGGTGGAGCACGAGGGCACTTCGCACTTCTCGATGAAGACCCGGGGCGAGGCGATCGTGCTGCAGATGCTTCGCCCGCTGCATAGCGGCGTGCGAGTTTATTCGGTGGACTCGACCATCAAGTTCGACGGGCCAACCCAATAGCTCCGCAGTGGGGCGGTCCCCCAGGGCCGCGGCCGACGCCCACGTCGGCCTCTTGCTTTTCTCAAGAACAGAGCTGGACCTGGGGGTCCGGCGCGGGTGTGGGCACCCGCCCTACTCGTGTCATTAGTCGGTCGGGTTGCGGGGAAATTTCAAGTACGGCAGGCGCACGCCCTGGTCGATGATCTGATCGGCCTCGATCCCGGTAGGCGTGGAGAACCCGACCGCTCCGCCCGAAGTAGCGAAATCGTCCTGGTCCACGCCGTCGCCGCTCACGCCCAGCCCTCCCGCCAGCACGCCGTTCTTAAACAGCGGCACGCTGCCGGGGAAAAACACGATGCCGTTCTGATTCGCATTCGATGGCTGCGACCCTTGCGTGCACGGATTCAGCGTGTCGAATTTGTAGAGATTGAAAAAAGGTCCGGGCGAGGAGCCGTCAATGCCGGGCGCATACAAAGGCTGTCCGCCAAAGCCGATGGTGCGGTTGGTCACTGCCGTCCCCATGGGGACCCCCGGCAGGTCCGTCGGCAAGCGGCTCGGGCCACTGAAAAAGACCACGTTGCGCGACTTCCCCACCGCCACATCGATGCTGAAGATAGTCGCGTCCGGCATGCGATGCAGCGCGAGCAATGTTCCGTCCAGGTCTGAAACCGCGATGGCGAAGCGGGCGCGCGATCCGATTGGCAACCGGATCACAGCGCGGATCAAGTTCCCTTCCGCCACCGTGTTATTGATGATCTGCTGGACATCCTGCTGGGTCAGGCTGCCAACTTTGCCGGCTTGCGGAGCAACCAGATCGCCTTCCGGGTCCGGTCCGGGGCTATTCAGCGGCCCCAGCGAGTAAGTGCCGTCAGCGGCCCCGGCGCTGTAGCCGGCGGGCATGCTGGTCTGATTGACGAACGGCACGGCGATTCCGTTGATGATGACAACGCCTGGCGCAGCGGGCGTGATACCGAAGCCTTTGCTAAAAGCTCCCGAAAATGCAGCGTACTCCGCCACCAGAGGCGGCACGCCGGTGACGCCCACGCCGCCCACCAGGATGCCGTTTTTGAAAATCGGTACACCGCCCGGATTCACGGCGTTGGGATCGCTATCGTTCAGATCCGCCTTGCCGGTCAGTATCCCCAACCCGGGTGTCGTGCCGTCGATCGATCGCGATGGAGGAACCGACTGGCCGGGAATGAACGTGGTGTTGAACCGGCAGCCGCGATTGGTATTCTCGATCCCGTAGAGCGGAGCGTTGCTGGTAAACGGAATTCCCGGAGGAAAATGAATGCCGCTGATGAATCGCACGGTACGGGAGGACAGCGGCGCTTGATCGTTGCTGAAGAACGAAGTGGTTCTGGCCAGCGCCACGGCTACTTCCCCGGCCGGCGCAGGAATGTTGAAATTCCCGGGAGCGGTGGGCGGAGCGGCGGGCTTCTGATAGACCGCCAGAATGTCGCCTTGCCGGTCCGTCACCGCGATCACCATGCTTTCAGAATTCACCGACGCCGCGGTGGCCTCCACCACGGAAGCGACATCCGCCGAACTCAACACCGCGGGATTCACCGCCACAGTCGTGGTGACGCGGGCTTTGTGCAAAGGCGGCTCGGTGGCTCGCGAAGAGATCAGCGAGCCGGCGACCACGACGGCGGCCAGCAAAATGGACTTAGATCTCATGGCAACAGCGAATTCAGGTTCTTTAAATCCAGGGCGAAGCGAAAACCGTTGTACAAGGAGGGATCCTCGAGCTGCTGGAACAGTCCGTTGATCGCGGCCCGAACCTGCTGGTCGTTTCCAAGTTTGGCGGTCTGCGTATAGGCGACAAACAGCGAATCAAGCGCCATGGTGGCTTGTTCTGCGGCTCTCTCGCCCTGCTCCGCAATGCCGGCGTCGCCCGAAATGCTCTTCATCAAGCGCAGGGTCATGGCCGGATCAAAGGTCATGCTGTTCAATCGCACCGCCAGGCGCTCCGCGACTTCGGCCGCGCCTGAAGCCTCCGTGGCGGTCTGGCGGCGG
Organism: Terriglobia bacterium; assembly: GCA_963786745.1. Lineage (GTDB taxonomy): Bacteria > Acidobacteriota > Terriglobia > Bryobacterales > Bryobacteraceae > Palsa-89. Next base: position 53,829 of record CAWBAE010000006.1, read on the forward strand.
TCCGAACCTAGGGCAGTTACCAGGGTGCCAACTTTGTCGACTTCCGATCCCAGCTGCTCGGCGCCGCCCGAGTCAGCTTCTTCCATCACGTGGAGCAAGACCACGTAGCGCGATAGATTAAAAGGCGCATTCCCCGGACGTCGCCCGTCATATCCGCGTTCCTGACGCCAGCTATCCTTGGCCGCAACCAGGTTATGATGGCAGGCGAAACAATCGAGCTCGGCGTACTCCGGCCAGATGCCGCCTTGCGATTCCCGCGCCACGCGCTTGAGCTGTTCCCGCAACTGCACGGCTTGCCCCACCGCCAGCGCGCGCACGCCGAACCAGGGGTCCTTGTCCACTTCTTTCCAATGCTCCGGCATCACCGACATGAACGAATCCAGCTCGAAATAGAGATCCGGATGGCCGGCGGCGATCAGCTCATGGTCCACGGTCTTTTCGGGCGTGCCGAGATGACAGCTCAAGCATTTCTCGGAGCGCTTCACCAGGTCGCGCGTGTTGTACATCCCCAGGCCCAGCGATTTGTCGAAATTCCACCCGCGCGTGGTGTGCGGGCCCAGCCAGGCCGAAGCCGGCCCATGGCAATTCTCGCAGCCCACGCCATCGGTGAGATCGAAGGTGCGGGCGCGCTGGTCGATGGGCACGTCCAGAGCGTGACAGGCTAGGCAGCGGGACGCGGTCTCGGGCTTGCCGAGACCCATGATCTTCGCGATCCGCGTGCCAATGGGGTTGGTCAGGTTGATGTAGGCGTGGGCGTGCTTATCGCGCACCACCCAGGTGCTGTATTCGTTTTGCCGAACGGAAGTGTCGGTGCGCTCCTGCACGCCGCCGTGACAGGCCGGTGAGCTGCATGACCCGGGCCCGGTGTACTTGGACGGTTCCGGAGCGTCAGCCCCCAGCAAACAACCCGCTACGAGTGCCAAACATAAGTGGCGTCTCATGGTTCGCGTACCTGATAGCGTACCAGAACTTTGCTTCCGCTACCATCGATTTCAGCGGGGCGTTAAAAGTACTTGGGACTGGGTCCGAATTCACCTATAATGAAACCTCGTATTCACCCAAAGAGGCAGCGTTGATTTTCGACGATCTTCGAGCCATTCAAAATCACTACGGCTACCTGCCGGGCGAGCAACTGGAAGCGCTCTCCAAGCGCACCGAGCTGCCGCTCTTCCGTATCCATGGCGTCGCGGACTTCTATCCGCACTTCCATCTGGCGCCTCCGCCCAAGGTCAGTTTCCGGGTCTGCACCGATATGTCCTGCCATCTGCGCGGCGCGGACGACCTTAAGAACGGCCTCGAGCAACGTTTCAAATCGATGAACGAGAAAGATCTGAAGATCGGCGAGGTGTCCTGCCTGGGCCAGTGCGACGGCGCGCCCGCGATCTCGGTCAACGATCATATTTATCGCGGCGTCACTGCGGCGCAGGCCGAAGCCCTGGTTCTGACGGCGCTCGGCGGCAGCACGCTTCCGCACATGCCCTCGGACGGCCGCGTGTCCAACCTGGCTTCCGATCCTTATCGCGACGCGGAGCCCTATGGGGCGCTGAAGAGCGCCATTGCTACCCGCGACTGGGATGGCATAATCGCCAAATTAAAGGCCAGCGGCCTCAGCGGGCTGGGCGGCGCGGGATTCCCCACCGGCATCAAGTGGGAAGCCGTTCGTAAGGCCCCGGGCCCGGAAAAGTACGTGGTATGCAACGCCGATGAGAGCGAGCCGGGCACCATCAAAGATCGTTTCATTCTTCAAAACCTGCCGCACCTCGTGATTGAAGGCATGATCCTGGCCGGCCTGGTGACGGGTGCGCAGAAAGGCATCCTGTACCTGCGGCACGAGTATGAAGGACCGGAAGAGGTCTTGCGGCAGGAGATCGAGCGCTGTTACGAAGCGGGAATCTTGGGAGCCAAGGTGCTGGATTCGAATATCAGCTTTGATCTGGAGCTCTTTATCAGCCCGGGCGGATATATCTGCGGCGAGGAAAGCGCTCTGATCGAAGCCATCGAGGGCAAGCGCGCCGAACCTCGCAACAAGCCGCCTTTCCCGGTGACTCATGGCGTATTCAACAAGCCCACCGCGCTCAACAACGTCGAGACGTTCGCCAACGTTCCGCAGGTTCTGATCAACGGCGTGGACTGGTATAAGTCCCAGGGTCAAGGCGGAGCGGCTGGATTGAAGTTCGTCGGCATCAGCGGGGACGTTCGCAACCCCGGCATCTTTGAAATTCCGATGGGGCTGCCCATGTCGGAAGTTATTTTCAATCTGGCGGGCGGGATCGTGGGCGGAAGAAAGCTGAAAGCCTTCGCGCCATCCGGGCCGTCGTCCGGTTACCTGCCTGCTTCGGCGGCCGACGTCCGTCTGGATTTCAAATCTCTCGCCGCCATCGGCTCCATGCTTGGTTCGGGCGCCATCGTGATCTGCGCCGAAGGCCGCTGCATGCTCGACATGGCGTTGAACGCTGTGCGATTCTTCCGCAACGAATCCTGCGGGAAATGCGTGCCTTGCCGCATGGGAACCCAAAAGCTGGTGGACATCCTCACCGGCTGGACGCACGGCAAAGGAACCAGCGCCGACATGGGATTGATCGACGAACTGACCGATGCATTGAAGCTCGCCTCCATCTGCGGCCTCGGCCAATTCGCTCATGCGCCTCTGACCTCCGTCCTGCAGCACTTCCGCCCGGAGATCGACGCGCATGTTTACGACCGGCGTTGCCCGGAGGGCGTCTGCCCCATGCGAGAGCCTCTGCTATGAGGAAAGCGATCTGATGAGCGACCAAGTTCAACTCACGATCGACGGCATGCCCGTCACGGTGCCGCTCGGAACCACGGTTTTCGACGCCGCGCGCATGAACGGCATCGCCATCCCCACGCTGTGCCATCAGCAAAACGAGACGCCCGTGGGGGTTTGCCGCGTCTGCGTGGTGGACGTGGAGAAGGCGCGCGTCCTGGCCGCATCCTGCGTTCGGCCGGCTGAAAACGGTATGGTTGTCTCCACCAATTCCGACAAGGTGAAGCGCGCCCGCAAGACCTTGGTGGAATTGTTGATGTCGGACCACCCCAGCCCTTGCGCGCGGCAGCGTCAATCGAATGATTGCGAGCTCGAGACGCTGGCCCGATTGGAAGGCGTCAGCCAGCCGCGTTTTCCGCGCCGGCTTTCTCCTCGGGGCCAGGACAATTCTTCGCTGGTGATCGCGGTGGATCACGAGGCCTGCATTCTGTGCGACCGCTGCATTCGCGGCTGCGATGAGATCCGCAACAATAACGTGCTCGGCCGTCGCGGAAAAGGCTTCTGGGCGGGCATTGCGTTCGACTATAACCTGCCCATGGGAAACTCCTCGTGCGTTTCCTGCGGCGAGTGCATGGTTTCCTGCCCCACTGGCGCGCTCACCAACAAGAGCATCGTGAAGACTGTGCTGCCGGGAGAGCCCGTGGATGTGGAAGAACTGCAGCAGCTCGCCTATTTCCAGAAAGTCTCCGGAACATTCCTCGAGCTCAACAAGAATGCCGTGGTTCGCCGCAATTTCAAGAAGGGCGACATCGTTTGCCGCGAAGGCGAATACGGCTCCACGGCGTTTTACATTCTGGAAGGTCAGGCGCACGTATTTCTCTCCACGCCGCTGGCGCATGTGAAGAGCCAGGGTGGCGCCAGCGGATTCTTTAGCAAGCTCTCCAGCCGCCTGGTGGGGCGCCAGCAGGAGCATCGCGACGAAGAAGGAACGCGCCGCAGCATTCCCATCGACGCGTCCGTAGATCTGCCCTATGACAATCCCGTGGCGACGCTGGGACCCGGGGATCTGTTCGGCGAGATGACGTGCATGAGCCTGTATCCGCGCTCCGCCACCGTTCGCGCGGCCACCGATTGCGTGATGTTCGAGATGCTGCGCAATGTGCTCGATATCATCCAGCGCAACAAGACGCTCAAAGCCCAGTTGGATGCGAACTATCGCAAGCGCGCGCTCGACGACCATTTGCGCAGCGTCCCCATGTTCGCCTCGCTCACCCAGGAATTCATCGACGTGCTGCGTAATAAGGTGGAGCTGGTCCGCTACACCAAGGGCGACATCATCTGCCGCCAGGGCGACATCGCCGACAGTTTCTATCTGGTGCGCCTGGGATTCGTGAAGGTTTCAGAACCGCATCCGGGAGGCGAGCTGGTGCTGGCTTATCTCGGCCGGGGCGGCTACTTCGGCGAGATCGGACTGCTGGGCGAAGGCCGCCGCACGGCCACCTGCACCGCGCTCGATCACGTGGAGCTGGTTCGCATCCACGCCGACGAGTTCAACCAGATGATGCACGATTTTCCAGACGTCCGCTCGAGTCTGGAGCAACTGGCGTTCGAGCGCCAGGAGCAAAATCGCCAGCGCCTGACCACCGCCACCAGCATGCCCTTGGACGCGTTTCTCGCCCAGGGCCTGATGGAAGCGCAGAGCCTCCTGGTGCTGGATCTGGAACGCTGCACGCGCTGCGACGCCTGCGTGCGCGCCTGCGCCGATGCTCACGACGGCGTGACCCGGCTGGTTCGCGAAGGCCAGCGCTTCGACCATTATCTGGTGGCTACATCCTGCCGCCATTGCCGCGATCCGCTGTGCATGATCGGGTGTCCGGTGGGCTCCATCCGCCGCCGCAATTCGCTCGAAGTGATTATCGAGAATTGGTGCATCGGCTGCGGTTTATGCGCTAAGAACTGCCCGTACGGCAATATCAACCTGCATCCGTTCAACGTGCTCGAAAACGATCCGATGAATCCCGGACGCCAGGTCGCAGTGGTTAAGCAGAAAGCCGCTTCCTGCGATTTGTGCACCGAGCATGCCGAACCCACTTGCGTGTACGCCTGCCCGCACGACGCCGCGCATCGCGTGGAACCGAACGAATTCTTCCGCTGGCTGGGAACGCCGCTTGAGACCGAGGCCCGGAGACAGTAAGCGCGATGCGGATCGATCATACGCACCGGCCCTGGTTCATCGCCACCGTGGCGATCGCCGTGGTCAGCGCCATTGTCTACATCCTGTATGCCGTCAAGACACCGTCCGGTCCGCGCGGCGGCAGCGCCCTGGGTCTCACGTTTGGAATCGCTGGCTACGCCATGATGCTTTACGCCGGGCTGATCGGCGCGCGCAAGCACGTCCCCACCTGGCGCATTGGCCGGGCCCAGACCTGGATGCGCGGCCACATATGGCTGGGCACGCTCAGCCTGCTGATCATCCTGTTTCATAGCGGGTTCGCTTTTCGCGGACCTCTAACGACGGCCATGATGATCATTTTCTTCATCGTGATCGCGAGCGGAATCACCGGCGCGGCCATCCAACATTTCGTTCCCAGCGTGATGACCGAGCGCGTTCCCATGGAGACCATCTACGAAGAGATCCCGCATGTCCGCGCTCAGCTGCGCGAGGAGGCCGATAAGCTGGTGTCCAGCGTCTGCGGCCCCATGGACGAGGAAGCCGCCGACGAGCCCGCCGCGGCCGTTACCACGCTGGTCGAGATCGAGCAGGTGGACCGGGCGCGATTCCGCGAGGTCTATCTGCAGAAGGTCCGGCCATTTTTAGCCGATCCCGAGGCGCCCCATGCCGAGCTGGCCGATCCGCTGCGGTCTTCGGAAGTCTTCGAATCTCTTCGCAGGCTGTTGAGCGCGCCCATGCACGGCGTGCTGGACGATCTTCAAAACATCTGTGAAGAAGAACACCAGCTGAGCCGCCAGATTCGCGTGTATCGCTGGCTGCACGGCTGGCTGTTGGTACATGTCCCGCTGTCCATCATTTTGCTGGTCCTCGGAGGCGTGCACGCCGTTATGGCGCTGCGCTACTAAACCATGGCGGGCCGAACGCGCACTACCAAGAAGCTAGCGCAGCGGATCAATTTAAATTATTTCAAATCGCTGCGCGGCATCCCGCGCTGGCGGCGCATTCTGTCCGCGATTTTCACCGTGATCGGGATCGCGTGGCTGGGCTGGTACGCGCTTTCCGGAAGCCCCAAGCCCTATAACGCCGGCCCGGTGGCGCACGCGCACGCTCTGATCGGATCGAAATGCAGCGCTTGCCACGTGTCCCAAGCCAGCTTCCAGCGCAGCGCCACCGATCAAGCGTGTCTCAGCTGTCACGACGGCCCCATCCACCATTCCGAGCAAACGTTTTCGCCCGCTTGCTCCAGCTGCCACGTCGAGCATAAAGGCGCGTTCAGGCTGGCCAGCACCAGCGACGAATCCTGCACGCAATGCCACGCCGACCTGGCCGCAAAGGACAAGACCGCTCCTCCGCGATTCGTGGCAAACATCAGCGGATTCGACCGCACGCATCCGGAATTCGCCGTGCTCCGGTCCGGCCGCATCGATCCGGGGACCATCAAATTCGGCCACCAGGTGCATTTGAAAAAAGATCTGCGCGGCCCGCATGGCCCGGTACAGATGCAATGCGCGGATTGCCATCGTCCGCCCGGCGGCAGCGAGGCCTGGCCGTTCGGCATGTCCATGAATGCCGCTCCCGCTTCGTTCAACATGTCGGACCGGTCCTACATGCAGCCGGTTAACTATGAAGAACACTGCTCGGCGTGCCACACGCTCCAGTTCGACCGCCGCTTCAGCGAGAGCGTGCCGCACAAAGAACCCAAGGTGGTTTACGATTTCGTGGTCGGGAAACTGACCGCGTACATTGCGGCGCATCCGGCCGAGATCCCGCTGGTCGACGAGCCGGATAAGCGCCTGCCCACGCGTCCGCCCCAGCCGCCCGCGCGCAACGCGCAGGAATGGGTTTCGCAGCGCCTGGCCGATTCCGAGCTCCTGCTGTGGCGCAAAGCTTGCAAGGAATGCCATCTCGAAACCTTCCCGAATGGCAACGAGGCCCTGCCGGCGGTGGCCAAGTCCAACATTACGGCGCGCTGGCTGCCGCATTCGAATTTCGATCATGAAGCGCATCAGATGGTGGCGTGCGCGTCTTGCCACGCGAAAGCGTCGAATAGCAAGGAGACCGCCGACGTGCTGATCCCAGGCGTCCAGGTCTGCCGCGATTGCCATCACGCCGACAAAGAGGCGGCCGAAGCGCGCTGCTTCGAGTGTCACAGCTACCACGACTGGTCGAAGGAAAAGCCGCCCGTGGGAAAGTTCACCGTTCCGCAGCTCTCCGAATAGTCGGAATACGGCTCCATGCCGCCATCCAACGATTTCCCCGCTCACTTCTCCAGCGCCGTTAAGATCATTTCGACGCTGCCCTGTTTGGTGATTTTGGCGATCATTCTCGCAGCTCACAACCTCTTTCTGGCGATCCCGCTCCTGTTTGTTCTGTTTTTGGCCGCAGCGTATTCTCCGCGCGGATACCGCATCGCGGAAGGAGCAGTGGTTGTCCGGCGATGGATTGGCGATGTGCGGATACCGCTGTCGAGCGTGCGCGACGCCAGACGCGCCACCGCGGAAGATGTTCGAGGCCTCATCCGGCTGTGGGCTAGCGGAGGACTGTTCGGTTACTACGGCGTCTATCGTTCATCTCAACTTGGGAGATCCACCTGGTACGTCACCAACCGTGCGAACGCGGTGGTCCTTTCCACTTTGTCCACACCCTTGTTTATCAGCCCGGACGAGCCGGAGCGTTTTCTCGATGCGATCCAGGCTGCTGTTCCCCTGGATCCAGCCCGGCAAAGCGCGCCGCCCTCGGGCACGACGTTTGAACGGCGCGGCAGCTTCATTCGAGTTCTGGCGCCGACCCTACTCATCCTGGGGCTGGCCGTTGGTCTTTTGGCGCTCTACTACGCACCCGGCCCTCCCTCTTACACGCTGACGCCCGAAAGCCTCACGATTCACGATCGGTTTTATCCGGTCACTTTGCAGCGGGAAAGTGTATATGTATCTCGAATTCGAGTGGTAAATTTCGACGACGACCCTGGCTGGCGTCCCGTTCGCCGCGCCAACGGTTTCGCCAACGCCCATTACAGCTCCGGGTGGTTCCAGACCGCCAACGGAGAGACCGTGCGGATGTACCGCGCCGGCGGGACTCGTCTGGTGCTGCTTCCTTCCCTGGGGAACGCCGCGCCGGTGCTCATGGAAGCCCGCAATCCCGAGCAATTCATCGAAGATATAAAAAGGGAGTGGGCAACAAATTGACGCCTTGGAGCGTCAATTCTGAAAAGGGCTCGGGAAGGCCAGAACTGTGATGAGAATTACGGCGGCGTGCCTGTGTTCGGCCTGGATGGCTGTAATGGCCGTCGCGCAGCAGGTTGGCGCGCCCGCTCCGTCCGCAATACCGGGAAGCGTGGACGGTGTGGTCACCAATTCCATTACCAGCGAACCGGTTCGGAAAGCGGTGGTTACTTTGCATAACGGCAACCACGGATTTGCTTATCAAGCGATTACCGACGCCGCGGGCCATTTCCATTTCGATAAGGTGGACCCGGGTTTGTACAGTGTGGGTGCCGCCCGCGACGGATTCTCCGTCCAGATGCCGCGCGGCCTCCGCGAAAAGCCCCTGACCGTCGCCGAAGAACAAAACGTTGCCGATGTCGCGGTCCCGCTGACGCCATTGGCGGAAGCGGGCGGCCGCGTACTCGACGAAGATGGAGAGCCGATCGTTCTTGCGAATGTCCAGGCACTGCTGACGTCCTATAACGAGGGCCGAAAGCAGCTCATTCAGGTCAATGCCGTTCGCTCGAACGATGTCGGCGAATTTCAGTTCGTCAATCTGGACGCGGGCCGCTATTATTTTCGCGTCTCCGCGCCGGCGCGGCCCGCCAATCTTCCGCCGCGGACGCGCATGTCGCATCCCGAGGAGGCATATCCCGCGATCTACTATCCAACCGGCGTCGATCTCAAACAGGCGACAGCCGTCAACGTTGGGCCCGGCGCGCAGCTGAGCGGCATCGACTTTCGCTTGCACAAAACGCCTGCCTATCACATTCGGGGTAAGGTACTGGATGGCCAGACGGGGCAACCGGCACACAACGTGGCTGTCCGGCTGTCAACCGACGAAATCGAATTCGCGCCGGGTACAGAGATCGGAGCCGGCGTCCAGCCGGATGGCAGTTTTGATATGCGCGCCATCGTGAATGGGAGTTATGTCTTAACCGCTGAGAGCTTCCAGAACAACGCCGTGATGTTGAGCCGGCAGCCGGTGCATGTCGCCGATCAGGATTCGAGCGTGCTCCTGACATTGTCTCCCGGCTTCGACATTTCCGGCCGGGCGAGCGTTGAGGGCCCGGCGCCAGCCCAGATGAATGCGCAGGTCATCCTAAACCCCGAGCAGGTACGCTTCGGACGCGGGCTAGAAGCTCACACCGCGAGCGATGGAACCTTTACGCTGAGTCAAGTGATGCCGGCCGCCTATCGCATACAAGTGCTTGCAGGTGCTCCCGGCCTGTACGTCAAAGCGATTCGATTCGGAGACCAGGACGTATCGGACGGGCGCGTCAATCTCTCGCAGCCCACCGCTGGTCCGCTGAACATCCTGTTCGGCACTGACGTAGGCCAGATTCAAGGTTCGGTGGAAACGGCCTCGGGAGAGCCGGCCCCGGGAGCTCCGGTCACCCTGGGACCCGGCGGCCAGCACGAGAACCGAATGGACCTGGTCAAAGTCGCTAGCGCGGATCAGTATGGCCACTTTAAATTCCAGGACCTCGCACCCGGGGACTATCAGGTGTTCGCGTGGGGCGACCCGGATGTCGATCTCGGCCTGGTTCATAACGTAGATTTTCGAAGAGCTCTGTCGAGTCAAGCCGCGTCCGTGAGCGTAGGACCGAACGGAAGCGAATCGGTTCAGTTGAAGCTCATCTCGGCAGAAGATATGGAGCAAGCTAAGAATAAGCTGCCATGACGATCCCGATCCTGGTGACAGCCGCGGCGTGGCTCTTTCAGCAGCCCGCGCCACAGCCTCGCGCCGCCAGCGTAAAGGGAACCGTGCTGAACACGCTGACCGCAAGAGGGATCCCAGGCGCCACCGTGATCCTGCGGGCTCGAGATAGCGAACACGGCACCAGCTACGCGGACGACACCGGCGCGGACGGGCGCTTCCGCATCGACGATGTCGCTCCCGGCGAATACACCATTTCCGCCGATCGGCCGAACTTCTTCCCGCAGCCCAATGGAGCGCCCGGCGCGCCCATGCCGCGCATTACGGTCGCCACCGGCGAGCAGGTAGCCGGCGTCGTTGTGAAGCTCACTCCCACTGGCGTGATCTCCGGCCGCGTGCTCGATCAAGACGGAGAGCCAGTCATCGGTTTGCAGGTTCACGCCATGGAATACGCCAATGTCGGGGGCAAGCCGCAGCTTCGCAGCGTCGAGCAGGTTCAAACCAAAGACAAGGGCGAGTATCGTTTGTTCGGCCTGCGGCCCGGCGCCTACCGGATACAGGTGTCGGGACGGCCCATGCGGACGACCTCGATGCAACCTACGCAGGTTCGCGGACCCAGCTTTTCCTTAGGATATGCCACCACTTTTTTTCCCAGCGCTCCGGACGCGGCAAATGCCGCCCTGGTCGAGCTTCGGGCGGGCGCGGAGCTCAGCGGATTCGACATCACGATCCGTACCATCCAGGCTTGGTATTCGGTGCGAGCAAAATACACCGGCGCGGATGGCGTCGCCATGTCACCCCAACTCCGGCCTGTGGATCGGAGTGCCATCGGTTATGGCCAGAACATCGTTCACGCGAATGACACGCTCGAGTTCACCGGGGTGGTCCCGGGTTCTTACGTTCTGTGGGTGACGCGCGTCGAAAACGAGGTCCGCTCCTATGCGCGGCGGCCAGTGGTTGTTAGCGACGCCGACGTAGATGTCGGAACGCTGGATTTCTTGCCGGCGGCGAACTTGAAGGGCACAGTCCGAACGGAGGGTAAGCCTTCCCTGCCCCTTGAAGGCGTGAGATTGTCGTTCCAAACCGAAGGACCGTCGCTGCAGAGCGCGCCGCACGCCCAGATCAAAGCCGACGGCAGCTTTGAATTGAAAAACGTGATGCCGGACATCTACATGGTGGTCCTGATGTCATCGCCAGGTTTCTACCTCAAATCGATCCGGCTGGGCGATGAAGTTTCAGCCGACCTGCACGTGGACCTAACCCGCGGCGAGGTCGGCCCGCTGACGCTGGTTCTCGGCGCGGACGTCGGACACATCGAGGGGTCAGTTGTGCTGGCCGACGGAAATCCCGGCGCAGGCGTGCGAGTGACCCTCTTTCCCGAGGGCGCGCAGGCCGGACGCACCGACCTTTTCAAATTCGGATTCACCGACGACAAAGGCAACTATCATCTCGATAGAGTCCCGCCGGGCGAATACCGGCTGTTCGCCTGGCAGGACGTTCAGGCGGGCGGTCCGCAGGATCCTGAATTACGAAAGAAATTTGAAAAGCAGAGCGTGACCGTGAAACTCGCGCCGAACGGCCGCGAAACCGTGCCGCTAACCGCTATCGTGACGAAGCCCGCCGATCCCCGGTAGCCACGGGCGGGCCCGGAGGATCGTTCGTCACCGTATATAGTTGGCCGTTCCTAAGATACATGCGCTCGGCCTCCTGGCGATTGAACGGACGCGATCCCCGGCGGTTGAATACCGCCAGCTGGTTGCCGCTCTCATCCACCGCGCGGTCCCGATCGATGCCCTTCGATACCGCCAGCGCCGGGCCGTGGGTGTGATAAGTCGCGATCAGCTTGGGCGTGGGCCTGGGGCTGAATCCGAGGTAATTCGGCGTATCGTTGGGAGCGAAAAGCTGCACGATGCGGAAGCCGTTCTTTCCATCCGCCAGATAAGCGAACGCGCTGGCCGCAGTCATGCTGAGCTTCACGTCATGCGTATCGTTGATTTCGCCTTTGGCATCGAACACCTGCTCTATACGCGGATGCTCCGGCCGCTCCACGTCCACGATCACCAGTCCCTGCTTGCCTCCGGCGACGTAGGCGTAGGTCCGGGCTACGTAGATGTTCTTAGCATCCTCGAGCGGCACCGCCGCGCCTTCCACCAGCTTGGGATGCGCCAGCGAAGTGACATCCAAAACTTTCAGGCCATCGTGATCCACCACGAACGCGTAGCGGAATTGGATGGCCACGCCCTGCGCGTCTTTGAGCGGAATTTCCGATTCCACTTTCGGCACGAGCGGATTCTCGATGTTCACCACCACCAGGCCTCGATCGCACAGGATGTACGCGTAAATGCCCGCGATGGTGATGCGCCGCGCGCCGTTCAAGATGCCGTTCGGATTGAACGCCGTCGCCCGTTTCAGGAAATTGTTCGCCGGATCCCCATCCAGCAGCGTCAGAACGCCGGGCCGCTTGCTCTTCAAGTTCGGATCGCCGATCACCACCAATCCTTCTTCCAGATCCGTCACGTACAGGAACCCATACATGAGCGCGATAGGTTGCTCCTCGTTCGCGGCAATGCGGGTTCTGAGCGGATCGACGGCCAGCGTGGACGGCGATCCCACCGAAGTCGCGTTCTTGGTCTTCACAAAGAAGCGCTGCCCCAGCGGCGACACTGGCGCGGTGTTCATCTTTTCCGAAAAGTCCTTGTTGTCGATATTCGCGACGTCATACACGCGGAATCCGCCCTTGCCCAGCGCCGCGTAAAGATACTCGCCGCGCAGCTGCAGATCCAGCACATTGCCCGCGTGATGATCGGCTTCATCCAGCTCGCCGTGATGCTTTTCTAGCTCCTCGTAATCGTGCGAGTAAACCGTCTTCTGCAGATCGCTGCCGAAGATCGCGGGCGGATCGTCGTGCTCCGCCACGGTAACCGCCTCGAAGCCCTTCGATCCCTCGGCCACGTAGACGTAGCGGCCCATGAAGTTCACCAGATTGGTGCCCTGCATGAGAATCTGAGCCATCCAGGCGTTGTTGTCGCCGTCGCGCGAAACATGACAGTCGGTGCACATCTTGGTCTCGGTGGCGCGCACCGTGTGCGGATAATACGTGCTGAAACCGAAACCGCTGAAACCTTCGGACGAAATGGTTTGCTGCATGTAATACAGCCAGTCGCGATTCGCATTCTGCGAACTCACCACCACCGCGCAGGTGGAGCGCGTGGGCGCGATGCGATGCTTGGTCACCGTTCCGTCGATCCCCAGCATGTAGATGTCGTCGCGCAGCACCTCAAAGTTGTAGGAGGTGTAGTTGCGCGTGGTCAGGCCCTCGTTATGGAGCATGGGCTTCTTGGCGTTGGCAATCATCGGCAGATGGCATCCGAAACAGCTGGTGGTCCAGGAAGAATGGCAGGTGTAGCAGGTCATGCTGCTGTTGGCATGCGCCAGTGTTGATTCATCGCTCGGCGCAGAGCCCCAGGTCTGGCCATCTTTTAACAGCGTCTTCGCCACGCGCGATTTCTCGTTGTAGTGCGGATTCCCGGGTGTGATCGTATCCATCACCTGCACCACTTCCCACGGTTCCCGCTCCTTATCCACCATCGAACGCTGATAGAGCTTCCCATCCTGCCAGAAGAACCGGCGCTGGCCCCCGGGCGTTCGCAACAGCGACATATCCGTGCCTCCGGCGGGCGCGGCCGCCGCCGAAGTCCGCAGAGTGGCCTTCTTCGAGATGGTCCCGTGGCAATCCACGCAGTCCACCTCTACCGCGTTGCGCGTCTCGCCGTAGAGATTCCCGTTGCCGTGATTGTCCTGCGCGAAATGGCAATCCTCGCAGTGCATCCCTTTCTCGAGATGGATATCCCGCAGCTGCACCGCTTTGTCGAACTTGTCCTTGTCGTCGGGCGGCACCACGTGGCTCTCGGCATCCAGCAGATTGCCTTTGCGGTCGCGCTTGTAAACCGCGCGAAACACCCAGCCGTGCCCGTGGAAGTCGGCGAATTGCGTGTGCTTGAGCTGCTTGTTGAATTCCGGTGTACCGACGTTTTCAAGAAACGAAAGATCCTTCCACAGCCCGCGAGCCGCGGCCGCTTCCGGATTCGCTTCCCAGCTCCGGAAACGCTCCGCATCGCTGGGATTGTGCTGCTTGGGAGGGTACATGTGCTCGCCATCGGTCTCGTTATCCCACCAGATGTAACCCAAGTAAGACGCGACCATGTTGGTGCCGGGATGAATATGGCACACGATGCATTGGCTGGTGGGAATAGATCGGGTGAACTCGTGCTTGATCGGATGCCCGCGCTCGTCGTGGGGAATAGTGGGGTCGATTTCCGAGCTGTGAGCCTGGTTCCCGTATTTCGCGTAAGGGCCGGAATGAATGGGCGACCGGTCGTTCGCGTAAATCACGTGACAGGCCGTACAGCCGCTGGCCCGGTAGTCGCCCGGATGATCGTTGGTGCCGGGCAGCGAAAGAATCGGATCCAGCAGGCGCGTCTTCTGCAATCCCAAAAAGACGGGATCCGTGCGCAGCTCGGTCCCCAGTCCGCGATCACTCAGCTTGACGTCCGGCGCGCCTGGATCTTCGTCGGGATTCGGAATGCCCGTCTCCGGACGCTCGCCGCCGCCGCGCTCGAACACCCGCAGAATGTTGCCGGGCTGCGAAACTTCCCACCGGCCCAGCGGATCGAGATGCGGGAGCACGCCTTTATACTTGGTCAGATCTTGCGAGGGCGGAGGGTAGTTGGTGATGCGCTCGGCCACGCCGTCGGGTGAATAGCTTTCGCCGAAGTGCGCGTCTTTATAGGGATAAGCCCCGTTGTTATAGAGCGCCGCTTCCCACAGCATCGCTCCGTGGGTCATCATGCTGGTCCGGACCGCGACCACTTCGCGAGGATGGCATCCCGAAGACCCGCAGGTCTGCGCCGCCACTCGCAGGTCGCCAGGATTGACGAACTGGATGTACTCTTTGCTCTCCCTCAGCCACTCCATGTAAGGCCGCACTGGATTGGCCGAGCTCTTCCACAGATCGGGAATGCTGGGCTTCGGATGCGCCTGGATCTTGGCCTGGTCGTATTCGGCCGAGCCTTTCTGCGCACCGGCGGGCGGCATCACGTCCGCTTTTCCACCGTGGCAATCCGTGCATCCCAGCCGGATCGTTCCGGTGGTGTGCATGGAGGGCGAATCGGTCTGGCCGTGACAGGCCACGCAGCCGGTGCTCTTCCCCTTGGCATCCTGGTCCGTCTGGCGAAGCAGTGGGCTGGTGGCCTGCTGCGCCATCAACAAAGTGCACACCAGCGCGAGCGCGCCTGCGCCCAAAATCGCCCAACCGAATTTAGAAGCGGAAGCGGACATTGGTGAATACCGAAAATAGCATGCGATTCGTCAGAATATCCCGGAAGCCCTGAAATGGCTCAAAAGCATTGAATCCGCCGGTGATCACGATGTTCTCCGATAACGGCGGCCGGTACGACACGCCGATCCCGGAATCGGCCCCGATCCCGGCATGTATGTTGGATTGGAACAGCAACAACTCCAGCGGCTCCGTATCGGCGAAACGAAGCAGGTTGAGGTTCACGAAACCTTTCAGTTTAGGCGTGATGTTGATATCCACGCCCGCGTTATACAAAAACAATCCGGGATTCACGAAGTTGGCCTGTCCTTCGCTCTTGCTGGTGCGCAGATCCGGCACCAGGCTGCCGTCGCTCACCAGGCCCACGCCGGTGCTCAGCAGCCGAATCCCTTCGCGATCCCAGAAGCTGAAAAAGCCTCCAGCAAAGTTGGGGTTATCAAAAATGGTATCGAAGCCGGTGGCCGTGCCATCCCTAGGATTCTTGTCGCCGGAAGCGTAGAAGAAGGACGCCCGGTAGCGCAGCCAGTCCTTATCGATCGACAATTCCACCGCCGCCATCTGAGCGTTGATGGACACGCGCCGCCCGGCGATCTCGTTGTAAGTATCGTGTCCCAGCACCTCATAAAACGAGTGCGTAATGTTCAGCCGTCCGAAATGGCCGTCGCCGTTGAGCCCGTAATAATACGCGCGAATGGCGTGCTCCTGCACGGTGCCGATCGGCGCCGGCCGCACGATGAAGTTATTCGTATCCAGCTGGAAGGATGGATCGTCCTTGTTGTAAAGGAAGCTCGCCTGAATCGTGTAGCCCGGCTTGAAGAAATCCTGCCGGTAGATATTGGCGATCATGACCTGCTGGTGGCGGTAGGCGAACGTGTTCAGCCCGCTGTTGGTATCTTTTTCCAGCATCGCGAAATAGGCAGCGTTGTACTGATATCGATTCGAATCCAGCGTGCCGAAAATCCGGACGCCCGGCTCCTGATCGGAAAAAACGAAGCCGCGGAAATCGCTGTTGAAGGATTGAATGCCCGCGCGCACGGAAACGAAATCGTAGCTGGGGCTCACGTCCGCGATCTTCGCTTCCACGAAGCCTTCCTGCAGCCCGACGTGCGTATCCAGGCGCGTGGTGCCCTTGGTCGGGTCCACGTTGACGATGCCGTTCTCCTGGACGGCGAGGTAGTTGATATTGATAACCGGTTCGACTTTAATCTGCCAGTCGATGGGCCGAAACGATGTATCGCCATGGAACAAGGTCACGGCCAGGCCGACATTCTCGGTCATGAGGTACTGGCCGAAGCGCCCGTAAAAGTTCGAGCTATCGGGATTGGCGGAACCAAGCCCGCTGGGCGTCGGCAGCCGGCGGCCATCCACGAAGGTGTCGCTGGTCAAATTGAAATTGAGAAATGTGCGGTTGCCGATGATCGGATAATCGCCCTTGAACTTATTTCGATTGAACGGATCGTACCAGTGGCCCTCGACGTAGGGTACCTCGCCCTGCGGATAGCGCTTATATTCGGTGGGAAACGGAAAATTCCAGCGATTCGGAATCACTTCGAAAAGCTCGGCGTCGGTGGCGAGCGGCGGCTGCGGCAGCATGTCTCCCGTCGTCTCGGGCGGCGGCTGCTCCAGGAACTTGCGATAGCTGGATGAGATCACCGGTTCCACCGGACCTGGCGGAGGTTTAGGACCGAGCCCCGGCTGCCTGGGAAGCTCGCGCATGCCTTCCATCCCTGTGGGAACCGACTTCATCGTGAATTCCAGACCGAACACGTCGCCCGCCGCAAGCCCGATTTCGTCTCGCTCAAACGACGCAAAACCGTCGCGCTCCGCGGTGAGCTGGTAGCGGCCAGGCGCGACATTGAGAAATCGAAACGCGCCGTCGCCGGTGGTGGTGGTGGAGCGCTTCGCTCCATTCGCGGTATTTATCAGCGTAATCGCGACGCCGCCCAGGCCCAGGCCGATGTCGGTTCGGATAATACCTTCCACGGCCGCGCTGGCGGGAAAGGCCTGGCGCGGGATGCGCTGCGACCTATCCTGGAGGTCCGCGTGGGCGATCCCGCAGCCGCTCAAAAACAGCACGGCCAGAGTCAATTCCCGCTTCGAATTTGTTGGCCGCGAAGAACGCACAAGGACCTTGGCTTTACGCCCTCATCTCGTGAGGCTGCGCCAGCGTGGCGGGAAGAAATTCCATAACCGCCCGATGGCACGCCGCGATCTGGTCGGTTGGAAAAATGTGGCTGGCGTGCGCGAGCGTCACCAGCTTTGCGCCCGGAATCCTGGATGCGATTAACTGGCCGTTTCCTAAACGCACCAACCGGTCCGTCTCGCCGTGGATTACCAGCGTTTTCACGTTCAACTGAGGCAGCCGGCTATAGGATTCCCAGCCCAGGATTCCCTGTAACTGGGCATTGTAGGCCTCGGGCCGCGGCAGCCACGGCCGGCGAATCGCCAGGTCTTCTTCCACCCGCTCACGCGGCGTGGCGGAATCGTAAATATACGGGATCGCAGCCAGCGCAGCTTGCTCGGGCGTCACCGAGCCGCGGTTCAGCAGAATTTGTGTCACCTCCGGTTCGGCCTGCACGGCGGTGGGTCCGCCGGCGGCGGTGCAACCCAAGATAAGCGATCGCACTCGCTTCGGATATTGCAACGCCAACTCCTGCGCGATCATGCCGCCCATCGAGATGCCGAATACGTGCGCGCTATCGACACCCGCGGCATCCAGCACCGCCACGGCATCAGCAGCCATGGTCGCGATCGGATAGGGACCCGCCGGCATGTCGCTTCGGCCCACGCCGCGGTTGTCAAACACGATAGTCCTATATCGGCTATCCAGCACCGGACGTACACGCCACCACATGTCCGACGGATAACCCAGCCCCATAATCAATAGGATCGGCTCGCCCACGCTCCGCTCGTCCCAGTAAATACGTGCGCCCTGATTCTCGATGAATGGCATTTGGACCGCTCTCGATTGTACAACTGTTTCGGCGGCCGGTGGGTCAAGTGATGGCTTAGGTTGGATGCTGGAACCTGGGAGTAGCCCTTAAGTTTTCGGATTGCCCGGCAGCGCTTCCGGAGGTTCGACGAACCCGCCGGCGATTTCCGCCAGCAGCGCCGCAAATTCGATCGACGTACCGTCTTCCCACATCGGCGCAAGGATCTGGAGTCCAGCTGGAAGGCCCGCCTGAGTGCGCCCTACCGGCGCAACTGTCGCAGGCAGGCCCGCCAGCGAAGCGAAACAGGTCCAAAAACCCAAATTCACGTACGGCCGCGCGCCTTCGGGAGTCTGGATCATGCGCCGCTCCATCGGCTGGCTGTGATCGTGCGGAAATGCCGCGGTGAATGCGGTGGGCATCAGGAAAACATCGTGCGTCTCGAAATACTTCTGCCACATCACGCGAAAACCGAGGCGGCGTCGCGATTCCTGCAGCCAGCGCCCATGCGGCTCCGCGATCGCGGCCGAATAAACGTCGTCCGGGTTCTTCTCGAAACTTGCCCGCGCATGCCGGCGCTGCTCCTTGCTCGCGTCGAAGCTGAGGAACGCGAACAGCAGGTACAGAAAGGTGTCGAGCTGCGCCTTAGGATCGATGCCCTGCGGCCAGCCGCGCTCCAGCTTCGCTCCAGCCCGGCCCAGCTCGGCCAGCACATTCTCATATAGCTTGCCGATATCGGACGCCACGGGCGCAAGCTCGTCGTCCATCACATAGCCGATCCGAAAATCCTCGAGGCGCTTTTGCCCGGGAGCGGGCATGCGCCAGCTCCAGGCTCGTGCGTCTTCCCCGTTCGGTCCGCCGATCGCGTCGAGAGCCAGCGCCAGGTCGCGCGCGCTGCGTGCCATGGGGCCCATCACCGACAGGTCGATCGGCAATCCAGGCGACCCATCCCACGGGCCCGGCTGGAATCCCGCGGCGCTTACCAAGTCCAGGCTGGGCTTGTGGCCGTACACGCCGCAAAAATGCGCCGGAACGCGGATGGATCCGGAAAGATCGCTGCCGAGCGTCAAACATCCCAGACCCGCCGCCACTGCCGCCGCGCCGCCACCCGACGACCCGCCCGCGGTTCGCGTGAGATCCCACGGATTGTTGGTGACCCCGTGGATCGGATTATAACTTTGCCAGTCCCCCAGCATCACCGGCACGTTGGTTTTTCCGATCACGATCGCGCCCGCGGACTCCAGCCGTTCGACCGCGACAGCGGTCCGCGGACCGAGCGCGTTCGCAAGCTGCGGCAAGCCCCATGCATTGGGCGAGTCTCGATAAGCGAACGATTCTTTTATGGTGACCGGCACGCCGTGCAGCGGCCCCCAAATCTTTCCCTTCCCGAGCGCCTCGTCCGCCAGCCGCGCGCGCGCCATCGCCTGTTCGCGTGCCTGCCAGATAATCGCGTTGATCTTTGGATTGCGGGCGTCCACCCGCTGAAACGTCTCGTTCACCAGTTCGGTGGCCGAAACGCGCTTGGCTCTAATTGCTTCGGCTGATTCACCCGCGGTCATGCTGATCGATCGCCCCTAGCGTCCGTCGTACGCCCGCCGTAAGCCTTGGACGTCGATCTTGCCCATCTGCAACATCGCGTCCCTCGCCCGCTTCGCTTTTTCAGGGTCGGGGTCTTGCAACATCTGCATCAAAGCCCGAGGAATGATTTGCCAGGACAGTCCAAATTTGTCCTTCAGCCATCCGCAGCGGGACTCTTTCCCGCCCTCGGTCAGCTTCGCCCACAAGCTGTCCACTTCTTCCTGCGTCTCGCAGTCGACGAACAACGATATGGCCTCCGTGAGTTTGTACACCGGGCCTCCGTTGATCGCCATGAACTTCTGGCCTTCCAGCTGGAAAGTGTAGCCGAGCACGCTTCCGTCGCTGTTTCGCATGGTGCTGAGAATTTTCGAATCCTTAAAGATCGAAATGTAGAGTTGGATGGCCTCTTCAACGTTGTTATCGAACCACAGGAACGTGGTGATCTTTTGCTGCATTGGTTTTCAAGTCCTCTCGAATATTTAGACGCCTCTGAGAAGCGAAAATCATCGCTGTCAGACAGGCAGGTTCATCGGCAAATCAAACCGTGGGAACAGCATCTCGACATCCAGGAAAGAATTCCATCCCGCGATTCTGTCGCCGGATAGCTCGAGCACAATCAGGCCCCAGGCCTTGTGACCGCCCTCCGGGCTAGGCCGGTACTGCGCGAATGCGGGCGATCCCGAAGCCGCGGCCGCCAGCAGCCGCGAGCCCCGGCAGCCGGACCCCTTGCGCGCCAGCCAGTTTCGCATACCGTCCCTTCCCCTCAGCCACAACGTGTAAGGCGGCATCGAGAACGTGGCATCTTCCCGCAGCAGCGACGCCAGCTCATCCACGTCGTAGCGTTCGAACGCCGCGACATAGCGATGCAGCATGCGCGTCTGTGAATCCGACAGCGCGGCCGGATCGCTCCCGTTCCTTAAGGCGATCGTCGCCCGCGCCCGCTGCAGCGCGCTATTAACCGCCGCAACCGACGTGTCCAACGTCTCCGCCACTTCCGCTGCCGACCAGCCCAGCACCTCCATCAGCAGCAGCGCCGCGCGTTGCCGGGGCGCCAGATGCTGGAGCGCCGCGACGAAAGCCAGGCGAATGCTCTGCCGCAGGATCGCGAGCCTGGCTGGATCTGCGTCCGCCGGAATCGCGCGGGCGTCCGGGATCGGCTCAATCCAATGCGTGCGCGGCCGCTCCACCATCTCATCCGAGGTCGACCCCGCGGCGCCCTCTTCGATGGGGCGCGTGCGGCGCTCCCGGCTGGCCAGCTCATCCAAACAAACGTTGGTCGCGATTCGATATAACCAGGTTCCGAGCGACGCCCTGCCGTCGAATCGTTCCAACCCCCGCCATGCCCGGATCAGCGTCTCCTGGACAGCATCGTCCGCGTCGACGATGGAGCCGAGCATGCGGTAGCAGTGGCCCGTCAGCGCGGTGCGATGCGCCTCCAGCTGCTCGACTCTCTCCAGCATCCAAAGTCAAGCTAACATAATCGAATAGAAGGACAAGCACATGCTAAGCGAGAAACTCGACCCCAACGTGCGTTCGATATTGGAGATGCTGGCCGCCCAGGGTGGTCCTCCGCTCGAAAGTCTGCCGCCGGCCCAGGCGCGTGAGGTGGTCCGCGCCATGACCAGCCAGATCGGCGGTGCGCCGGAGCCGGTTGCGGCCATCGAGAACCTGCGCATCCCCGGCCTGGATGGCGAGATTCCAATCCGCGTGTATACGCCCGCGGCAGCGTCGCCCCGCCCGGCCCTGGTCTTTTTTCACGGCGGAGGATGGGTGCTCTGCGATCTCGACACGCACGACGTGCAGGCGAGCGCCCTTGCGCGTCGCTCCGGCGCCGTAGTGGTGTCGGTGGATTATCGCCTCGCGCCTGAACACAGGTTCCCCGCCGCCGTAACGGACAGTTACGCCGCCACCGTCTGGGTAGCTCAGAACGCGGACCGGCTGGGCATCGATCCTCGCCGGATTTCAGTCGGCGGGGACAGCGCGGGCGGCAACCTCGCGGCCGTGGTTGCGCTCAAGAGCCGCGATGAAGACGGGCCTGCCATCGCTCTCCAGGCGCTGGTCTATCCGGTCACCGATCTTTCCTCGTTTGACACCGGTTCCTATCAGGAATTCGCCGAAGGACACTGGCTCTCCAAGGCGAGCATGGAATGGTTCCGCGACCAGTATCTTGCCGCCCCTCAGGACGCGCGGCACCCGCACGCATCGCCGCTGCTGGCGCGCGATCTCTCGGGTTTGCCTCCCGCAGTCATCATCACCGCTGAATGCGATCCCTTGCGCGACGAAGGCGAAGCCTACGCAAAGCGCCTGAGCGACGCTGGAGTGCCCGTCACCTTAACGCGCTACAAGGGGATGATTCATCCGTTCTTTTCTCTCACGGCTGTAATTCCGCAGGCCTTCGACGCTATTCAGCAGGTGGCCGAAGCGGTGGCGAAGGCCGGCCAGGAATCGGCGATTTCCAAAACGGTTTAGCGGTTACCCGGGCCGCTTCTTGGCGGCATAAGTCTTACCGGTCAGCTGGTGAATCCGCGCCTCCAGCTTGTTCGCTTCCGACTTGCGCTTCATCTTCTTCAGCAGCTCCACGTAGTCGATCGCGGTTTGCGCCAGAAGCTCCAGGTTTCCGTCCAGGCTGTTCACCGCCCGACGGCTGGTCAAGATGCCGCGTTTATCCAAAATCGCCAGCGACAGTTTGTAGAGCGGTTCGGCGTCCATGAGCTGATCTTTGGCGACGTAAATCGAAGCCAGCGTGATCAAGCTCGCCACCGTCTCGCTTTCCCTGGCCGTCAAAACCTGCTGGACCAGCGGCTCCGCATCCGTCGGCCGGCCCAGCGCCGCGTACACTTCCGCCAGCTTCTGATATTTCGCCGTCAGCTCCGGGCTATCCTGACCCAGCGCCTTCATCCAAATGAACATGGATCGCTCGTAGCACCGCGCAGCATCGGCGTATTTGTTCTGTTCGCCGAGCAGCGCGCCCAGCCGGTCCAGATTCTTCGCCACTTCCACATGCACCGGGCCCAAACTGCTCTCCCGGATCGAAAGCGTCTGCCGCAGCAGCGCCTCGGCGCCCGCGTATTGTTTCTGTTCGATCGAAATACCGGCCAGCGCGTCCAACGCCGGCAGCAATTCCGGACTGTCGGGTGAAACCGTCTTCTGCTGGATCGTCAAAGCCCTTTGATAGATCCCCACCGCGGCCGCCGAATTCTGTCGCAGGACGTTCAGCCGCGCCAATTGGACCAGATCCGGAGTCAGCTCCGCGTTCTCCACCCCGCCGTTCTTCTCGCGAATCGCGATCGCGCGCCGCAAGCACTTCTCGGCATCCGCGTACTTCGTATCCGCTTGAAACACCCGTGCAACGTCCTCGATGGCCGGGACCAGTTTGGCGTCGTCGTCTCCATACTCGCGCTCCAGAATCCGCAGCGATCGATTGAAAAGGTCCTCGGCCCGCGCGTATTTCATCTGCGCGAAATTAACGCGCGCCACTTCATGAATCGCCGGAATGATCTCGGGATTGGCCCGCCCAAGCGCGTCCTCTTCCAGCTCCAGCCGCTTCTCGTAAATCTTCTCGGCTTCCGGATAGCGTCCTTCGGAGGCGTAGAACGTGGCCAGATTCTGGTAAGCCTTGGCCAGCTTCAACGCATTCGCGGTAGGATCCGACGGCTTCCACTGCCCAGCGCCGTTGACTGCCGCAACCAGCGCTTCCTCTTTCGATCCGGCAGCCCTGGCCTTGTCCGGAGTCTCTCCAAACGCCGCCATCGCAAGTACTAGAAGCACGGTGGTTCGCATTCGCTTAATGATCCACTGAACCCGCGTCGATGTCCAGCATTTCCGGGCTTCTAAGGCCCAAATGAAACCTCGGGCAAGGAAGTTTGACGGCCCTGCGCGAGAGGTTTCAGTGTGATGCCCACTATTCCACTAGGTGACTTCCCCAGGGTTATCAGGATGGCCCGCGCTCGACGCCGTGGTCGCGTCGGTTCTCTTGCCCACTGCGGCGGCAATCCTGATCAGCGGCCTGGACGATCTTGCCCTGGACATGCTCTGCTTATGGGCCTGGATCAAAGCGCGGTTGCGTGGCCATCCACGACTCATGCGACCGGACCTCTCCATGCCGGAGAAGCTCATCGCGATCTTCGTCCCGTTATGGCACGAACACGCCGTCATCGGCGGCATGGTGGAGCACAACGTCGCGGCCATCAACTACGACCACTACCACTTCTTCATCGGCGCATATCCCAACGACGATCCGACGCTTGACGCGGTGCGAGACCTCGAAACCCGCTTCCCGCACGTTCACCTGGCAGTCTGCCCGCATGACGGCCCAACCTCCAAGGCCGACTGTTTGAATTGGATCTACCAGCGCATGCTGCTCTTCGAGGAACACCACGCCGCGCGTTTTGAGATCGTCGTAACGCATGACGCCGAGGATCTGATTCACCCCGAGGCGTTCACTCGCATCAATGCCTACGCCGGCGATTTCGAAATGGTCCAGATACCCGTCCTGCCGTTACGCACGCCCTTCACGAAAATCGTGCACGCGGTCTATTGCGACGAGTTCGCGGAGTGGCAGATCAAAGACATGCCCGCCCGCAAGCTCATGGGAAGCTTTGTGCCGTCAAACGGCGTAGGAACCGGATTCACGCGCGGCGCTCTCGAGAAACTCGCCACCGCTGAACACAATCTCATCTTCGAGCCGCAATGCCTCACGGAAGATTATGAAAACGGCCTCCGGCTCCATAAACTCGGGTGCTCGCAGGTCTTCGTTCCGTTGCAGGGGTCGGGCGCGGGATTCGTCGCCACCCGCGAGTTCTTCCCGCAAAACATGCGCTCGGCCATTCGCCAGCGTACCCGTTGGATTACGGGCATCGGACTACAAAGCTGGGAGCGCCACGGCTGGCGCGGCAGCTGGCCCCAGGTGTACTGGTTCTGGCGTGACCGCAAGGGACTGCTCGGAAATCCCATCAGCCTCTTAAGTAACTTCCTGTTCTTCTACGGATTGCTCACCTGGGTTCTCGCGCGAATCGCCGGAACCCCTTGGGGTTTAGCCAGCCACACCCTGCATCCGGGCTTGCTTGTCTCTACCCTTCTCATCCAGATCCTTCAAAGCTCCGTCAGAATCGGCTGCTGTACCAGGATCTACGGGTTCGCCTTCGCCCTGGGAGTCCCACTGCGGACGGTCTGCGGCAATTGGATCAACTCCGCCGCTACTCTCCGGGCCCTCTCGGCCTATCTCGCAGCCCGAATCCGCCACCAGCCGCTGGTATGGCTCAAGACCGAACACGCCTACCCCACCCGCACAGCCCTGCTGGAGCATAAACGCCGGCTCGGGGAAATCCTGGCCGGCTCGGGCTTCCTCGACCCGTCCGACCTTGACCTCGCGCTCGCCAATCAACCTGCCGGAACCCGCCTCGGAGCCTACCTGGTCCAGATCGGTAAAATTACCGACGACGAACTGTACCAAGCTCTCAGCTTGCAGCAAAGCCTACCGGCCGGGCGGGTGGAACCCTGGGTAGTCGCCGCCAACGTGGCCCGATCGCTTCCCCGGCATGTAATTCGGGACTGCCGGGTGCTTCCTTTTCGGATTTTCGCCGGTAGTATATTCCTCGCCAGCCCCGAAATACCCACCGACGAGATGAGCCGGACCCTGCGCGGCTTCACCCGCCTAAGCCTGCGTTTTCATCTGGTAACGCCCCGGAATTTCGACGAACTGACCTGCGCTCTGCTCTAAAAGCGTAGCTTAAATTACATTTTCGGCCTCAAAACAACCGTCCCAGGACCGTTCTAGTAACGGTTATGCTCTTAGCGCTTGACAGATTAGCGAAATTTCTACAGAATTGACCAGATTGAGGTTTCGCTCCCAAAGCGGAAAGAAGAGGTCTCCATGTTCAGAGCCGTTGCTGCGCTTATAGGCATATCGTTGCTTTTTTGTGGTTTGGCTTTCGGCCAAACTGCTTCCGGTACTATTGTGGGAACAGTCGCTGACGAGTCGGGCGCCGTCATCCCCAACGTAACCGTAACCATCACCGCCAAGACGACCGGCTTCACTCGCACGGCATCCACCAACGCCGATGGTTATTTCTCCGCCCCCGCGCTTCCAGCCGGCGAATACACGGTGAAAGCGGAAGCTTCCGGATTCAGAACCCTGGAACGCGACGCCACCGTGCAAGTGGGCGCCACCTTAACGGTGAACATGCCCATGACCCTCGGCGGCACCAAAGAAGTGGTCACCGTCGAAGCGGCCTCGAACCAGATGAACTATGAGAAGCACGAGATCGCCGGCGTCATCGAGCATCAGACCATCGAGGATCTTCCCTCGAACGGCCGCGACTATATCCAGCTCGCCACCCTTCAACCCGGCGTCCAGATCAGCACGGGAACCATCGGCCAGTTCAACGCTTTGTTCTATGTCAGCGTCCTGGGCAGCGGCTTCCGGACGGCAGTGACGGTAGATGGCGGCAACGTCTCCGACAACATCGACGTCGCGGGCGGCGGCCAGTCCATGAACTTTACCCAGGAAGTGGTCCAGGAATTCCAGCTTTCGGAATTAAATATCGATCTTTCCAGCCCCATTCAAACCGGCGGTTCCATCAACGTCGTAACCCGCTCCGGCAGCAACGATTGGCATGGCAGCGCCTACTTCTTCTACCGCGATCACAACATGGCCGCTTACCCCAACCTGGATCGAGTGGGCCCTGAAAGTCCGTTCTTTATCCGCCGCAATCCTGGCGCATCACTGGGCGGCCCAATTATCAAGGATAAGCTGTTCTTCTTCTTTAACTACGAATTCCTCAACCAGGTGCAGGCGCAGAGCATCACCACCACCGATCCCGCCTTCGCACTGATACAAGGCACCTACGCCAGCCCTTACGAGGCCAAGAAGATCACCGCGCGCTTCGATTACCACATGAACTCGAAGAACAACCTGTTCGTGCGTTATTCGCACGACGGCAACGCCGGCTTCGGCCCGGCTTTGACCTTCGGTGATCCATCCAACTGGCCGCATAACGTCAATTGGGCGGATCAAAGCATTCTCGGCTGGACAACCATTTTCACGCCGACCCTCATCAACGACCTGCGATTTCAGTACAACTACTGGAACAACCACAATCTCCCGGCCGTTTCGTCGGACTGCTCCGGCCCCTGCGATGCCGGTACTCTTCCCAACGTGGTGTTCTTCGTTCCCGGCTCAGCTCTTCCGGCCGTCGGTCCAAATTTGAATTCTCCCCAGGCACGCAATACGCGCCGGTATGAACTGGTTGATTCACTAAGCTGGCAACTCGGCAACCACCGTCTGAAGTTCGGTGGCGATCTGAATCCCACTTATTCGGCTGGCCTGTGGGGTTTCTGTACGCCCATGTGCGTTGGCGCTGTTTCCCCGACCTTCATAAACTCGATACTGCCGCCATCGCTGGCTGGCGCTTTGTTCCCCTACCTTCCCAAGGGACCACTGACCTCTGACAATCAGGTTCTCGACCTTCCCGTATACAATCTGGTCGCCAGTATTTTCAGCGGCGTCGGCGTCGGACAGGTTCCCTTGCCTTCGGCTTACGACTACGGCCAGAACAAAACTATGACCAGTTCCGAGCCTACGTCCAGGATGTGTGGAAGATTCGGCCTAACCTAACAGTCAACTATGGCTTGGCGTGGAATGCACAGACCGGCTTTTATAATTCACAGCTCGCTAAGCCCGAACTCCTGGCTCCCATTCTCGGCTCGGGACCCGGTAATCTCGGACCGACAGTCAACAATCTGCATGAATTCCAGCCCGCCCTCGGCTTCGCCTGGAGCCCCGGAAAGAGCCAGAAGTGGGTGGTCCGTGGCGGCGCAGGCATCTATTGGGATAGCACGCCTGGATATTACAAGCTGCGCGAAGCGGCCGCGCTCGGACCGCCCGGAGCAGCCAGGAACACGTTGTCCGCCAGTGCGTTCACCAATATCTATCCCGGTATCTACAACCTGAGCGCGGGCGGCGTTCCCGTACCCGTCGGCGCAGCTCTGCCCATTAACGCCCTGACCAATATGCCCGTCGGAGCATTCGAGGATCTGGTCAATGCCGAGCTGCCCGCCGTTTCCGCAGTGCTGGCTCCTTCAAACTTCCCGAGAAGCGGGCCCTTCCCGTATGACGAGCTCCAGTACGAGCACCAGGGCGTGGAACTCTATCCCACCCATAACCCGATGGCCCGCAGCTACCAGACTTCGATCGGCGTTCAGCGCGAGTTGCCTTTTGGAATGGTCCTGACGGCCGACTATGCGCGGCGCGTCGGCGAAAACATCTCCTTGGGCGAAGTGGATCAGAATCTGTTACACTCGGTTTGAGGGTAGTAACACTCCCGTTCCCGTCATTCCGTCATGCCCCACCACCCCCGACTTCAACCCGACCGACAATTGCTCCACCGGCGGCATCACCTTCTGGACCAGCCAGGGTCGCGAGGTGTATAACGGGTTGCTCATGAAGGTGAACAAGCGTCTTTCCCATCATGTCCAGTTCCTGGTCTCTTACGCGTATCAGAGAGATTATTCGACCGGGGCTGGAGGGTCGCCATTGGATAACATGAACTACAACTCCAGTTGGGGCCAGGATCTGGCTCACCAGAACCTGAACGTCTCGGGCACCATAACAACTGCCTTGGGGCTTCTTGGTGAGCATCAATTCCTCGATAATCAGCCGCACCCCGGTTGCCGCCGTGGTATCCGGCCTGGATCTGCCAGGTACTGCTCCTTCCGGCAGTGCGGAAGCGCTTCCCGGAATCCCGTTTAGTGAACTGGGAGCTGGAACCAGCAAAGCGCAGCTTGTAGCCGCAGTTCAGAACTACAACGCGAATATTGCGGGTAAGCCCAGCGCTACAAGGCGCCCCCAATCCCGGCCCGGTGGTTCTGCCGCAGGATTATCAGTTCGGCGACCCGATCTTCAGCCAGGATTTCCGCTTGACCAAGACGTTCACGTATAAAGAGAAATATAGACTGAGTATCCTCGGCGAGGTGTTCAATGCGTTCAACATCTCGAACTTCACCTATCCCGAGTTTCACACTGGACTCTCTCGCGGCCGGCTGCTCATTAGTCAACGGCGCTTTCAGCAGTTGCGCCGGGACCCCTGCTCAGACTTACCAATTCGGCCAAGCCACTGGGCGCGTCGGCCAGACCTTCGGTCAGGGCGGAGCGCGTGCGTTCCAAGTGGGAGCGCGCTTCCAGTTCTAGCCAGTTCAGCAGCGTTCTATAATCTAAGGGCCGACGCGCAATCGTCGGCCCTTTTTTCATGACAAACCATACTCGCTTCGTCCTCTGTACGCTCGCGGCGATAAGTGTTCTCGCCCCATTATTCGCCCAGGCTCCCGACGGCCCAGCCATCTATAAAGAGCGCTGCGCCTTGTGCCATGACCGATCGTCGGAGACCCGCGCGCCCGCCCCCACCGCGCTGCGCGAGATGTCCCCCGAGAATGTCGTGCGCGCCCTGGAATCGGGCCTGATGCAGGAACAAGGCAAGGCCCTGAGCGCCCCTCAAAAGCGCGCCGTGGCGGAGTTCCTCACCGGCAAGGTAATCGGCCAGGCAGCTCCGCAGGCCAAGGCCAATCCCTGCCAAACGGATGTCAACGTCTTTCCCGAGGGCGCCGATTGGAACGGCTGGGGCGCCGATCTCTCGAACGCCCGTTTCCAGCCGGCCGCGCGCGCCGGGCTGGACGCCTCCCAAATCCCGCGATTGAAGCTGAAATGGGCTTTCGCTTTTCCGAATACTTTCGCGGCTTACGGGCAGCCCACCATTATCAACGGGCATATCTATGTGCCCAGCGCCAACCGCAAAGTCTACTCGCTGGACGCCCGATCAGGCTGTGAGTATTGGTCCATCGAAACTCAGGCGCCCGTCCGCACCGCCATCACCGTAGTTACAGTGAAGGGCGAGAAAACGCGCCAGATGGCGTTCTTCGGCGATCAGCGCGGCAACGCCTACGCCGTGGATGCGGCGAGCGGCGAGCTGCTATGGAAGGTCCACCTCGATGACCACGTGAACGCCAAGATCGTCGGCGCGCCCGAGTACAGCCAAGGCCGCGTCTACGTGCCCCTCACCGCCGCCGAGGAAGGCCCGGCCATGAATCCGAAGTACGAGTGCTGCTCGGCGCGCGGCGCTCTGGTGGCCCTGGATGCGCTCACCGGCAAGCAGATCTGGAAGACCTACACCATCGCCGAAACGCCGCATCCCACGCGTAAGAGCGCGGCCGGCACGCAACTGTGGGGACCCTCCGGCGCAAGCATCTGGTCCGCCCCCACCATCGATGTCGAGCGCCAGGTGATTTACGCCGGCACCGGAGACAACTTCTCAGATCCCGGCACCAAGACCAGCGACGCCGTACTGGCCTTTGACATGAAGACCGGCAAAATCCTGTGGTCGAAACAGCTCACCGAATCGGATGTGTTCAACATGGCTTGCATGCCCGGCCCGTCAAAGGCCAGTTGTCCCGCGCAGGTGGGTCCGGACACCGATATCGGGGCGTCGCCGATTCTGGTGAAGGCGTCCAACGGAAAGCGCGTGCTGCTGGTCAGCCAGAAGTCGGGAGTGGCGCGTGGGCTCGATCCGGACCATGAAGGCGCAATCCTGTGGGAGACCCGAATCGGCCACGGTTCCGAGCTCGGCGGTATTCAGTGGGGCTCGGCGTCGGACGGAACGAATATGTACGCCGCGCTTTCCGACATCAAATTCCTGGCCATGGAATTCATGACCGGCAAGAAGCTGGTGGTAGATCCAAAGAGCGGCGGCGGACTTTTCGCCCTGGACGTTCTCACCGGAAAAAAGGCGTGGGCCGCGGCCCCGGCGTCCTGCGGCAAACGGCTCAATTGCAGTCCCGCGCAATCCGCCGCGGTTACCGTAATCCCAGGCGCAGTGTTCTCCGGTTCCGTGGACGGCCACCTGCGCGCCTACGCGGCCAAGGATGGCGCGGTGATCTGGGATTTCGATACCGCCCGCGATTTCCCGACAGTGAACGGTCTCACGGCCAAGGGCGGCTCCATGGACGGTCCTGGCCCCGCCGTCGTCGGAGGCATGCTGTTCGTATGCTCGGGCTACGGCGCGTGGGGAGGGCTGCCCGGCAACGTCCTGCTGGCCTTCTCCGTGGACGGCCGCTGAAACCTTTCGCGCGGGGCCGGGTCTATCTGTAGTTATATTGGATTTTGAGCTAGAGGTGACATTTTGTCGAGTGCCACCGCGCCGGCCCTTATTAAACCACCTCGCAGTTTCCTGAATTCTCCGTGGATCTACTGGCCTTCGGGCGTGGCGGCTCTCTACGGTTGCACCTGGCTGGGCGCGGTTCTCCTAAGCCGCTTCGCCGCGACCCCCGCACATGCCAGAACGCTCGACACTATCGGCCGCGCCGTCCTGGATGCTCAATGGACGGACATCGTCCAAACCGCCGTGGTGCTTCTCTGCATCGGAATCGCCTTCGCATTCCCGGGATTTGCGCGCGCGCGCTTCCAGCGGGCCGAAAGCGCATTCAGCCGCTTCGCGAATCGCAGGAACGAAGCCGTCGTGCTGGCTGGGCTGCTTCCCATCGTAATCCGGCTGGCTCTCCTGCCGGTGCTGCCAGTTCCGCAGCCGGGCATCGCGGATGAGTTCGGCCATCTGCTGATCGCCGACACGCTTGCGTCCGGCCGCCTGGCCAACCCGATGCATCCCATGTGGACGCATTTCGAAGAGACCTACATTCTCCAGCAACCCTCCTATACGTCCGTCTATCCGATCGCGCCGGCCGTGTTCCTGGCGCTCCCGAAGCTCTTAGGCGCAACGCCGTGGCTGGGAGTGCTGCTCGCCGTCGGCTTGATGTGCGGCTTGACTTGCTGGGCGCTACAGGCCTGGGTGCATCCCCGCTGGGCTTTATTAGGCGGATTGATCGCGGCCGCGACCTTCGCGGTGGGCAATCCGTGGATAAATAATTACTGGGGCGGCGCGGTCGCTGCCGCCGGCGGCGCGCTGCTGCTGGGCACGATCGGACGGATCCTCCGCCACGAGCATCTGGTCCGAAACAGCCTGCTGTGCGGCCTCGCGCTCGCGATCATCGCGGAAAGCCGGCCTTATGAAGGCGCATTCTTCGCAATCCCGATATTCATCGGCTTGGCGTTCTGGTTGTACCGGGCGCGCCGCGCGAATCCTGCGATTCGGATCGTCACCGTGGCGCTCCCGATGTCCGCCGTATTGGCCGCAACCGTGGCCGGCATGGCGTATTACAACTGGCGAGTTACCGGAGACCCGTTGCTGCTGCCGCCCGCCCTGCAGCAAAAGCTCTACGGGATGCCCGAATCCTTTCTCTGGCAGCCTCCGATACTGGACGCGCCGCGCATCCATCGCTACCAGGAAATCGGCGACGTCTTCCGGTGGCAACTGGAAGCCTACAAAACCGGGATCACGTGGCAAGTGGCCGGCGCACGGCTTTTAGTTCTGTGGCGATTTTTCATCGAACCCGTGCTCAGCCTGCCGCTGCTGCTTCTTCCGCTGCTCATGAAGCGGCCCTGGCTTCGCATTCTGTTTTTCGCCATTGCGTTGATGCTGGCGGCCAATTTCCTGTACCCGTTTTGCTTTCCACATTACTTCGCCCCCGCTTATCCGGCCCTCGTTCTGCTGATCGTCGAAGGTCTGCGGTATTTGCGGACGGTGCGGTTCCGCTCTCGCCCGGTTGGTCTTTTGGCTGCGCGGCTTACGGTTCTCGCGACGTTCGGAGCCGCGGCGGTCGCGTCCGCGGGTGCTCTTTGTCTGCCCGGCGTGATGGTGCGCTCCGATACGCCGCGCCATTTCGTGATGACCGAGTTGAAGAAGCGCGGCGGCTCTCACCTGGTCCTGGTCAGATACAGCCCCGGACATTCTCTGCATTTCCCCATCATATATAACGATGCGAATATCGACCAATCTCCCGTCGTGTGGGCCCATCGCACGGATCCCGCGGGCGATCGGGAACTCATCCGGTATTTCAGCAAGCGAGAGGTTTGGTATTTCAATCCGGACCTGAAGCCCTACAAACTGATTCCGACAATTCCATTCCTGTCGACAGTTGTGAACGGCGCCGGACTGCGCGACGATGCCCGCCAAGGCGTGAGCCCCGGCGCCGTCGCCGTGATCGTGGCTGAGAACTTCACCGCCGGAACCGATACCGCTTCGACGCCCGTCCTGGACGGAATTCCCGTGCGCGTGGCCGATTCAAACGAAGTGACTGGAGACGTATTCGAACCTTCGCCGGATGAACCGCGCAGCAATCCGCAGGCGGGGCCGCTGCCCCTACAGATCGGCGATGTCTCGGTACAGTTCAACAATGTCTCAGCGCCCATATTTTCAGTTTCGAAACTCCACGGCCAGACCGAGGTGACCGTCGAGGTTCCCTTCAACATCCCCCTCGGGACGGCTCAGGTGAGACTGCGAGCGGGAAAAGAAACAGCGGTCACCGAGGTTCAGATTCTCCCCGTGACGCCCGGCATTTTCGAATTCAGGCGCCCGGACTCCACGCGCCAGGGGGTCGTTCTGCACTCTGACGGCAGCCTGGTGGATCTCGAACATCCCGCGCGCCGCGGCGAATCGCTGCGCTGCTTCACCACCGGACTAGGTCCGTTGAATCCGCCCATCGGAACCAACCAGCCCGGACCGGCTTCACCTAGCGCGGTCGCGTATCCGATCGCCGTGGGCATTCACAATTCCGGCGTTCCGGTTTTGTACGCCCGCTCCGCCGCAGGCCTGATCGGCGTCGAGGAGGTCGGTTTCCTAGTGCCTCCGGAAGCGCCCTCGGGGCCCGCGCAGCCTTTTGCAATTTCGGTAACAGTCAATGGAAAAACGGTTTTCGGAAACAGCAGCTGGATCCCGGTGGAGTAAAGCTACCAATTTGCGGGCACGGATCGGAAGTGGCGGGCAGCGCCCCGCGAGTCACGCGCCAGCAGCAATACGCGATCGTTCGCTACGTTGACTGCTAAATGCGTTTGATCGATCTGGGTCTCGCGCTCCAGCAGACGCCAGTCCGTTTCACTTACGTAGAAATCGGCGTCCCGATGCGCTCGCACCAGCCGGGGCAATGCGTCCCACGTGGAACTGACGATGGCCGTGCCGATCGGTTCCACTGAGTCGAGGCCCCAGGTCTTCAGGCGCGACGCATATACCGGCTCCAGTTGCCCCAGATCCTCGAACTCATCCGCGGTCAACGTGATTCCAAGCGTCGCGTAATAGGGCTCGTACTTGACCGGCAGGTTGCGCGGATCGAGCAAGTAGTAACGGATGTGCGGCAGCGGCAGGGCCATCGCATAGTAGTTGTCATCGGAATCCACCAGGATCAATTCGTTGGGCCGCGCCAGATTGTAATAGGAATGTAGGGTGGCAACCGCCGGCAGCGGTTCCGCCTCGCCCAGTGACAGTCCCCAGGGCTGTGCGCTCGCGTAGCATTTTATTCCCAGGATGACGGCTAGAACGGCCAGGGTGTACTTTGCCCATCGGGGCGAGAACAGCGGGCAGTACAGGCAAATGGCAAGACAGGCAGCCGGAATCAGGTACAGCGCATACGGAAGATTGCGATAGCGGAACAGCAGCATTGCTCCCCCCGCCACCGACAGCCAGGCGAAGATCAGCGCCGGCATGGTTTCGGTGCGGCGGCGCACTTCGCGAACTAGCCACGGCAGCGCCGCCAGAACAAGGACGAATAGAACTGGATCGCTCAGGAACAACCGCTTGGCGTAAAATCCGATCTGGCTTTCGGCCGACGTCTGGGACGGCGGATCGAACCCGAATCCCAGCAACTGCATTTGAACGTAATCCGCCCAGAACCATTGCCGGTGAGCCAGGAGCTGGTAAATATGCCAGGGCGCGGCCAGCAGCGCGCAAATCCCGACGGCCAACGCAAGCCGTCCCGTTCTCGGCCTCCGCTCGGGGCTGACCAATACTGCATAGACCAAAAGAACAAAAATCGGAAGCAGTCCCGCCGCGTTCTTCACCATCACGCCAGCGGCGCAACACGCGCCAAAGCCCCACGGCGACCGGGTGCGCTCGAGCAGCGGATCCCAATAGAGGATCGCCAGCGCGCCGGCCATCGATCCGGCCAGCAACATATCCGTGTAGCAGAGCCGGGCAAAAATGTGCCACAGCGGGTTCGAGAGCAAGAGAGCCGCCACCGCCCAGCCAGCGATCAGGGAGCGTGCCCGCGACGCCAGCCAGAAGACGATGGTGGTGCAAAGCACCGCCGCCAGAAGAGATGGCAGGCGCAAAGCGAAGAGCGACCTTCCGAGTAGCTTTAGCGAAAGGGCCGCCAGCCACGTCAGGAGCGGCGGTTTTGAAAACAAATAGCGCCCCAGCAGCTTGGGTGTAAGCCACCCGCCATCGTTCGCGATCCGCAGCGACATATTGGCATATACCGCCTCATCCTGCGCGCGGAGTTTGGCGATCGGATCGGAATAGGCCATGCCCACGCTGGCATGCTCGATTCCATAGCCCAATAAGGCGAGCGCTATCGCCGCTACTGCCAGGAGATGAAGTGCAATCTTGCTCATCGGCGGCGACCGGGTTATCACCATAGACACTTCAAAAGAAGGAAACGTTTCGATCCTGCCGCGCCTCTCATGTCTTTAGCTAAGGTTATAAGCGAGTGACATTCGAGACTATCGAGCAACGCGTGGGCGCCCATACGGGCGTGATTGTGGCGGTGTCGCTGATTGCGGCGTTCGCGCTACGATTAACGGCCGCGCTCGGAACGTTTCTGAATCCGGATGAGGCGCTGCATTACGTCTTGGTGAATCAAGATAGCCTGGCGGCCGCTTATCGCGCCAGCCTCACCAACGCGCATCCACCTCTTTATTTCGTGCTGCTGTACTATTTGCGCTTTCTCGGCCACTCGGAATGGATGCTGCGCCTGCCGTCAGTTTTAGCCAGCACCGCAACCTGCTGGATGGCGTTCCGCTGGATATCACTAGTGCTCGGGCGGGCCAGCGGCCTGGCTGCCCTGCTGCTGACTGCGTTTTCGCCCGTCCTGATCGCGCTCGGCGCAGAGGTCCGGGCCTACTCCATTCTTCTGCTCTCAATGGCCGCGGCGCTTTACTTCCTGGAGCTGGCCTTCAAAAACCAGCGAACATCGTCGATGGTTTACTACTCGCTGTTCCTCTATCTCGCCATCCTTTCGCATTACTCGGCGCTCTGGTTCGTCATCGCGGCTGGAATCTATGTGCTGCTTCGGATTCGTGCTTTAACCCCGCGCGGACGGCTAGTCTGGGCGCTGTTTCAAGCCGGGGCCGCGGGGATGTACGGCTGGCTGTATGTCACCCATATTTCCAAACTGCATGGCAGCCCGATGGAACAGGAAGCTATCACTGGTTGGCTGCGCGACCTGTACTTCAAGCCCGGTGTTATGAGCCCGATGGCGTTCCTGCGGAAAGAAACCGTTGATTTGTTTCAGTTTCTGTTCGCCAGCAAAGCGGGGATTTTCGTTTTGTTCGCATTCCTGGCAGCCGTGTTATGGCCGGCGATCTACGGGGTCTTCAAAAAGCGCCTCGAACTAACAGCTTTCGGGATTTTCTTGCTCCTGCCTTTCGCTTTGGATTTCGCCGGCTCGCTCCTGGGCCTTTACCCTTATGGTGGAACGCGGCACTGCGTTCATCTGCTGTTGTTTGCCACCGCCGGAGTGAGCTTTCTCATTGCAAAAGCCGTAAACCAGAAGCTGCTTCCGATCCTGCTTCTCACAATATTGATTACGCCCTATTGGAATCGGCACCGGCTGCCGGATCCCCAGGACATGAACCCGGAAGCCCAGCGAAAGGCGTGGATGACAGGCGCGCTGGCTTACCTCAGCGCCGCTGTTCCAACCAACCAGCCGGTGTTCGCCGACTATCAGGCCAGCATTGTACTGGCGTATTACTTGGGGGCCGACCATCCGCCCCCACCCCCAACTGAGTGCGCGGGCATGCTCGAAACCAAGTACGGCCCGTATCGGGTCATCATCTTGCCAGGCTGGTCGGCCACCGCCGCGGAAGCCCTGGCCGGTTTAAACCATTGGCGCAGCTCATGCGCCCAGGCTCCAACAAATTCCTTCTGGATCTTCGATTCGGGGTGGGGATTGAATCTTCTGGATGATATGAAAGTTGCCGCGCCTCAGGCGATCTCGGAAGCGCGGCGGTACGGCGAAACCACGTCGGTATTCAAATTTCAGATGAACCCGTAGCGGCTATTTTCCGTCCACCGAAAATGCCAGCAGAACGTTCCCGGGCATCCCCAGCCACATGCCGTATCCGGAGTTGGTAAAGACCATTCCGTTGGCGATGGTGGGCCCGGCGGAATCGATGGAACCGCCCTTACCAGCCACTCCATTGACGGTCTGAAACTCCTGTGCTGTGTTAAAGTCCCAGAGGATTTCTCCAGTTTTGGTTGAATACGCTCGGAAGTGCCCGTCCACGGATCCTGAGAACACTGCTCCGGGCATGGTTGAGATCGCCGCCGATTGCGCGCCGGTGCAACCTTTAGACATCGGCTTGCAATCTAGAGGAGGCGCCGGAGTGCTCCAGATTTTCTCGCCGGTGGCGAGTTTCACGGCATGAAT
This sequence comes from Terriglobia bacterium, assembly GCA_963786745.1. Lineage (GTDB taxonomy): Bacteria > Acidobacteriota > Terriglobia > Bryobacterales > Bryobacteraceae > Palsa-89. Next base: position 90,953 of record CAWBAE010000006.1, read on the forward strand.
CCCGCCGGGGTGCCCGCCGTTGCGGGCGATCAGATCGGAAACCGCCGCGTAGGCGTTTTGATCGTCGGCGCTATGTCCCCATTCAATTCCACCCAACGCGCTGCCCTGCCCGAGGCGCGTCTGCCAAAGCACTTTACCGCGGGCGTCGGGATCGAGTCCCCACAGAATTCCCGACTTCTGGCCGCAAACCAGGATTCGCTTGCCGCCCGGCAGGTCGCGCAGAATCGGCGACGTGCCGAAGTCAAAATCCGGCCCGAGCGGCGCGGGACAATTCACGCCGCGCCCGCAGCCCATGGTGAAATTATCTTTCGGCAGCACCTGGCTGGCCCACAGCAGGCTGCCTGTGTTCATATCGAACGCCAGAATCGCGTTGCTGGTGCTGATATCGACGTCCGTATAGGAATTTCCCGTGGCCGCGTAGATTACTTTTTTCTTGACATCAATAGTGGGCGAGGACCAGATCGACGCTCCTGCGGGTCCCCATTGCTGCAAGCCCGCGGCGCTTACTTTCACCTTCTGCGGCGGATCGGTGACCGAATAGCTTTTCCAGATCTGCTTGCCCGAGGCCGCGTCCAGCGCCACCAGGCTGCCCCGGAAGGTGCAACATTCATAAGTGGGCGACATGGCCGAAGCTTCCTCCAAGGACGCCACCGGAACGTACAGGCGTCCATCGTAGAAGTTCGGCGCACCGGTGACTCGGGCGGCCGCATGAGTTTCTACCTTTACCTTCCAAAGCGCCTTCCCGGTGGCTGCATCCACGGCGTGCACGAACGCGCGCGTATCGCCGAAGAATGCCACATAGCCGTCGTGTCCCGACACTTTTCCGATGCTGATCGCGGTCCGGACCGTCGCTCCCGCGTCGTACATCCAGTAGAAGCATCCCGAGTTCGCGTCCAACGAATAAATATTGCCGCTCGAACTACCGATAAACACGCGATCCCCGATCACCGTCGGCTGCGCGGAGCGAATGGTTTCGTCTACGAATCCGAAGGCCCATTTCAACTTGAGCTTGGGAACGTCGCTGGCCGTTAAACCCGGGTGCGCTTGAAAGCGCCCGTTGGTGGGGTCGTCACCCCAGCCGTTCCAGCTGGTCTCGGTGAGGCGCAGCGGCCCAGGCGCGGCGGCACACTTGCCCACTGTGCTCACCGGGGTCGTGCCGAACTCTTTGCCGGTGAGGTAACGGGCGATCGCGCGGCCTTCTTCATCGGTCAGCCCGATGGACTGCGTCAGCATGGCGCCTTCGAACATCGCGCGATAGATGAACTCAGGCGTGCGCTGGCCGATTTCCTCGTGGGTGGGAACGCGCGCCTGGCCCTTGGCATCATGACAGGCCGCGCAGCGTTGCTTGTAGAGGGCCTGTCCGTCGGGCGAAGCGGCTTGCGCGGCCGCGAGCGACAGGGCTGCCGTGAACACAAAAATGATCGATTGCTTCAGCATTCCATTACACTCTCTTTCAAACCAGCGAGGCTTCGGCCGGCGGCAGCGCCCGCGCGGGAGCTACCTCTTTCAAAACGCCGTTTAAGGCCATTTCGAGCACATCCTTTAGAACGTCGTCGGAAGAAACCGGGCCGTCTCGATGATACCAGCGCGAGATCCAGATAATCATTCCCAGTATGCTAAAAGCCGCCACTGCGGGATTCACGGAGCGCAGCTTGCCTTCCGCCGCAAGCTGCTCCAAAGTCCCGCGGACCAGGTCGAAATAGACGCGCTTGCGTCCCCGAATGATGCGCTGGTGCGCGGCGGTGAGCGATGGCATTTCATCCAACAGAATGGTGACGGCGCCGCCAACCTCTAGTATGCGACTGGCGTGACGCTCCACCAGGATACGCAGGCGCTCTTCAGCATCGTGAGCCTCGCGGGCCGGCGCAATCACATCCAGATCCACCATGTCCATGGCGAAGCTCATGATCTTGAACAGCAGATCTTCTTTGCCCTGAATGTAGTAATACATTCCGGCTTTCGTGAGCCCCACGGCGTCCGCGATTTCATTCATCGACGTGGCCTCGTAGCCGCGCCTGCACATGATTTGAGCTGCCACGCGGTAGATGCGGCTGGTACGGTCCGCCTTGCGCCAGACGGGCACGTGCTTTCGGATTTTCGGCTGCCTTTGCATGTTTTCGGCTGCCTTTCCTGGTGTCATTTTGGTAACACGCCAGTGGGCAGCGTATGTCATGCCGCCAGTCGCTGTCAACCCCGGCGGACAGGCGCTTCCAGGCCGAACCGAGCCAGTAGTTCCCGCCTGCCAAAACTGGTTACGCCCAAGGCTCTGGTGTCGAGATCCCGCGTCACCCACTTCCGCTTCAGCGCGATCTCGAGGAGCGCGGCTCCCAGGGCCCCTCCCACGTGCGGCCGCCGCTCGCTCCAGTCCAGGCAGCCATATGCGAATCGGCGGCGCAGCTCCCGCATGGCCTCCACATCCATCCCCAAGCGCTCGAAGGCCTCTGTTCCGGCGGGCGTGAGCTCATACTCTAGCGCACTCGCCGCGAGCCATTTGCGCTCCAGGAACGAGTCATGCAGCGAGACGCCCAGCGCGCCGGCGATATGGTCGTAGCAGGTCCGCGCGGCACGCAGGTGGCTGGGCGTGTTGGGGATGAACTTACGGCGCGTGCCGCCCGCCAGCACGCTCAGCCCTTCCAGGATGCGCGCCACTTTGGGCCCCTGCAAGCTGTAGTAACGATGCTTGCCCTGGACCAGCACTTTCACCAGATTCTCCCCTTTCAGGCGATTCAAATGCGCACTGGCTGTGGACGGGCTTACGTTCGCCGCCATGGCCAGCTCCGTGCTGGTTCGCGCCTGGCCGTCCACCAGGTTGTAAAGCATGCGGGCGCGCGCCGGTTCGCCGATGGCCGCCGCGATCCTGGACACAGCCGTGTCCTGGTCTTCAACATTCATACTTCGATGGTAAACGAAGTGTTCCTGCAGGACAACCGGCATACTGCCAGCGTGCATCCGACCGAACTAATGCGGCGGCGCGAAGCCATTGCGGCCATGGCCGCGCTGGCCACCGGCTGCGGCGTGCACAACCAGCTTTTGAACGGGAGGACATCCGTGAAAATAACCTGCGTCATCCGCTACCAGATCGATCCATTTCAACGCGACGCGTTCAAGCAATACGCCGAAAATTGGGGGCGCATCATTCCGCGCTGCGGCGGGCGCCTGGTGGGCTATTTCCTACCCTACGAAGGCACCAACGATGTGGCCTGGGGCCTGATTGCGTTCGACAGCCTGGCGGCCTACGAGACGTACAAGAACCGCTTGAAATCAGATCCGGAAGCGCGCGAGAATTTCGCTATGGCGCAGAGCAAGCGCCTGATCCTGCGCGAAGAAAGAAACTTCGTGGAAGTAGTGGACGGGACCTTCGGCATTCCGGCAAAGCTAGCGGGATAATGAATTGATGAACGCTGTCGCGCAGCCCCGTCACGCTAGCCGGGATGAATTAATCGTCCGGCTGCAGAGTGATCCCGCGGGCGTCACGGAGGCGCCTGGCGCGGCTAATCCGGTGGTGGTGATTCACGTGGGCCGCTCCGTGTATATCGCCTGTTCGCGCGCGGGCAAGAGCCATCGCGGCCTCAGCGTGCATGGCGATGTCGACATTCTTCCGGCGGGCGTCCCGTCGCGCTGGGAGCTGAAAGAGAGCGACATGGCTCTCATCATGAGCGTTCCAACGCCGTTGCTGCGCAGCGTCGCCGAGCAGTCCGGCATCGATCCGGACCGGCTGGAGATTGTCAATCGCTTTCAGGCGCGCGATCGCCAGATCGAAAATATCGGATGGGCGCTGAAGACCGAAATGGAAGGCGGCTATACGAACGGCGGGCTGTACCTGGATAGCTTGGCCACCGCGCTGGCGGTGCATTTGCTCAATCACCATTCGTCGGCGTCGCGCGGGTCGCGAGCTCTCAGCGGCGGTTTCGCCGGAAACAGCCTGAAGCGCGTGCTGGCGTACATCGAAGACAATCTGTCCGGGGACCTTTCGCTGAATGGCATCGCGGCGGTTGCGGGCGTAAGCGTGTCGCACTGCAAGCATGCGTTCCTCAAATCCGTGGGACAGCCGGTTCATCAATACGTCATCGGACGCCGGGTGGAACGCGCCCGAGCGCTTTTGTGCGATGGCGAAATGCCGATCAGCCAGGTGGCTCTCGAAACCGGATTCGCCCATCAGAGTCATCTCGCGTATCATGTGCGGCGCATCCTGGGCGTTTCCCCCAAGAGCCTGGTTGTGCGCGGCCAGTAGCCCGAATCTGTTCCGCTTCATCCGATTCTGATCGAACCGTCCTCGGTTCCGGCTCAGAATTGAATCGTGAGAGGAGCAAATAACAATATGTCAATCAAGGAACGCGTGACGGGCTTGATCAGCCTGGTGGAGAAAGGCAAGTTTTTGGAAGCGATCCCGGAATTTTATGCCGAGGATGCCGTGATGCAGGAGAACGATTCGCCGCCGCGCGCCGGCCTGCCGAACCTTTTGGCCAACGAGCGCAGGGTGATGGCGTCGTTCAAGGAGATCCATGTGATCCGCGCCGAATCATTCCTGGTGGATGGCGACCGAGCCGCCATCAACTGGATCTTCGAATTCACCACCACCGACGGGCAACGGCGTCGCATGAACGAAATCGCATACCAGCAATGGCGCGGCGGCAAGATCGCAGCCGAGAAGTTCTTCTACGATCCCGCCCAGCACCGGGTTGAAATCAATGCCGAAGCGCAGTCGGCTGAGAGTAAAGTGCTGGCCTGATCGTCAGCTCTCTTTGCCGCGCTCTGCGAACCGGCAGGCGTCTTCGAGCGTCTTCGCAATCCGGCGGGCGCGGGATGCCGGGTTGCGGTAGCCGAAGATTCCGAGCAGGTGTTGGCGGCGGTGCGAGAGCGACATGCGGCGCCAGCCCTCCCCGGCCAGCGGATTGCGGGCGAAGGCCACGCGCAAAATCGGGGGCAGCTCCCGCTCGGCGTCTATCACGGATAGAATGCGCTCCGTGATCTGATCGGCGCGGCGTCTGCGGGCCTCGGCGCTCTTCACTTCCGTTACCCAATCGCAAATGTACTTGCGGCCGGAATAGTTCATTTGATCGAACCAGCGTCGTAGCGCGGCGTCCTCCGAGAAAGCCTCCGCCAGCTCGACGGGCAATTGGACGGTGCGAACCTCGGTGTCGGGCGCCAGGCGGAAACGCGCCTCCGATCCCACCTTCACCCCGACGGCGGCCTGCATGCGCTTGTTGACCAGCAGGATGTGCTCGCCCTCGCCGCTGGGGAAAAGCGAGGTGCGAAACGCAAAGCCGTTGATGTCGCCCCGAACTTTCACCTGGCCCCGTCTACCCCACACGCGCGAGACATCGAACGGAATGCGGATCACCACCCAGTTCAGGCGCGACTTCATCCGTTCGAGAACGGCTTGAAACGACTTGGCCGGCGATTTCGGCATCGGATTCGCTCAGGATTATCGTACCCGAAGCAAGGAATCGAATTGCAAGGTCTCGAAAGCCCCGATGCGAGCAAAGATGGGGTCGTTGGTGACGACGCCTGTTGCAAGAGATCGGGTTGCTGTGGCGGCCTGAAGGGCGTCGGGCGTGCGCATGCGATGCTGAGCCCTATAGCGACCCGCCAGCGCCGCGATATCGAGATCCGCCGGAATCCAACTAAGATTCGGATAAAGCGCCAGTAACCCGTAAATCGCGTCAACCAACTTTAGATTCGATTCGACGTGCGGCTTTACGAGCAGCTCGGTGAGCGTGACGGTGGAGGTTACGGCGGAGTGGCCAGGTTGCTCGATCCAGGCGAAAACCTGATCGGCCAAATCAACGTAACGGGGATTCTCTTCAATCGAGTAAATGATAATACTCGTATCCAGTGCAATGCGGCTATGGCGGCGCAGAAAGCCCGCGAGGCTGGCTAGTCCCAGCTGTCGCGTTCCTTTTGAAGATAGTCGTCCGGATAGGTGCCGCGTGCCAACCCCCGGATGGCCTTGGCGAAAGATTTCGGTTTGGGCATCAAGTACACCATGCCGTCGCGCACCACGACCAGCAGCTTGTCGCCCGCCTTCACTCTCAGAGCGTCACGGGCCTCGCGCGGAATAACGATCTGATTTTTGCTCGAAAGAGTAGCTTCCGCCATCGCTTTACATTTTAGCAGGAAGTAAAGCGTTTCAGAATCCGCCCCGCGGGCGATAACCGGGCCGGGCGCGCACGCGGTATTTCTTGCCGACATCCGAAACGATCTCGACGCTGATCTTGCGAAAGCTCTCGTTGGGATTCGCCTGCGGATAGTAGGTGATGGTGTAGCTGTTGCCCAGATCCTCGCGAATGGATTCGAAAGCCTCCACCTGCTTCTGCCAGGTTTTCGCGAAATAGGACTTTCCGCCGGTGTTGATTGGAGATGCGCTTAAAAACGGCGCTGGACATGGGGTCTTTGTTGACGTCGTTCGTAGAGATGACGTAGATCGGGATGCCCTCGTCTTCGGCGACGGCGCGGACATCGTCGGGCGCCACCATGCTGGCATTGTCCGGCCCGTTCGAGAAAACAATAATCACTTTGCGCCCGGGAACCTTGGCGGCGTCGCGTAGCGTCAGCAGCAGGCCGTTGTACAGGGCCGCGTCGTCGCCCGCCACCGCTTTCCGCAGGCCGAAAATCGCATCGCTGCGATCGTGCGTCAGGGGCGCCGCGCGCGACAGATTGCGGCTGAACGTGTACACGGCCACCGAATCGTTGCGGTCCAGGCCGCGCACGAAGTCGGCAATCGCGTCGGAGGCATACACGAAACCGCGGTACATATAATTGCTGGTATCAAAAAGCACGAACACATTGGTCCCGACGAAGGAATCGCTGCGGACTTCGCCGGGTGATCCTTCGGTCGCGGGCGCACCCGGAAGGGCGGCATTCAACGGCCGCGTGCTTCCGTCTTCCAGAACTTGCAGCGGCGGCTTGTTGCCTTCGCCGAATGTGTTGATCTTCTGCGCGATGCCGTCTTCGGTAATGCGGAAGTCGCTCGGCTTCAGACCGTTGATGTAGTGCCCCTTGCTGTCGGTGACCGTGAAGCTCAGGACCACCAGGTCCACTTTGACGCGGAAAGTCGGACGATCCTGGGCAAAAAGCGTCAATAATGATGCCGAGCCGATGACACCCGCCGCGATCAAAAACGTATTCCTGATGAGTCCCACGGAAAACCCTCCCCCCAAGCCCGCCATAGGAATTTTATAAACCCGCTCCCGCCACCGCCGCCTTCTGCGATTTCTGACGCGCATCGTCTCCCACCAGCCGCAGCGAGCGCAGCAGCGCCGGCCAATCCTCCAGATGGGTTGCGAAGATTCGTTCCACGGTCTGTTCGGTCCATGTGGGTACCAGCAAATTCAGTTGAGCAGGAGACAGATGCAACTGATCGGCCAGCGCCGCGTAATAAAGCAGGTTGGATTCCCAGCTTTCAGCCATAATACGGCTAGAATAGCCCATCACTGTCGGAAAAGTCCGAAGATTAAGCAGCTCCGGCGCATAAGAATTCGTAAGTGTCGGCTTGGGCGTGCCGAAATGACGCGAAATGATTTCGTAGTTTAACTGCTGCGGCATTTCGGAGGCTTCGCGGCGGATCTCGGCTGCCACCGGCTCGTCCTCGGCGGCCCGGTCAGGCGGGTTCTGTTGCAATACGTCGCGGGCCATGGAGAAGAGCTCCGACGGCATGGTGGTTTGAACCGCCGCGGTTACCCGCCCTTCTTCGAGCAGACGGCGGATGGTTTCGACGCGCGCAGGCATGGCGTAGCGGGAGACGGCGGTTAACGCCAGCTCGCGGCGCTCGGGATTGAGCGCTCCTTCGGCCAGTAGCGTCTCGCCGAAATCCATGTGCAAGGCTACCCAATGCAGCTCGGCGGGCGTGACATTCCACCAATGCTGGATGGTTGCCGACAGGATCATCTGCGGAACCAGATCCCCCCAAATCAGCGCCTGCTCGCGGGAGGGAATCAGGAAATTCTGCTCCACCTCCGCCAGAGCGTAGGGCAGGCTGGCGAGCGAGCCGATCAGTTTGCCTCCGGCGCTGGACGGCCATCCGGAGCCCAGCACCTCGGTGGATTTCCAGGCCTGGGTGGCGCCTTGCACGCCGATGAAATCGTGGCTGCGCACGAACAACGGATTGGTGTACAGCACCTGCGCGCCCGGAGGCGCGTAATGCGCGTAATTAAGTCCGATCAGCGAATCGCGCAGGAAGGGAGCCAGCAGCGCGTGCACCCCTTCGAGTTTCTTCGGATCCGTGGCGGCCCGGTCAATCAGCGCGCGCAAGTTCACTTTTCGCTGAACTTCGATATGCTTCTCGGACCAATATCCGAAGCTCATGGAGGTCTTTTCGAGGGGGCTCAGCGGAGTGCGGGGAAGCTGGATTTCAGAAATCCGCGCCGCCATCCGATTGATGAGCGCCATATTGGCCTTCTCCCCTTTGGCCAGGCTGTCGAGATGATCCGCCAGTTCAAATAAGTTGGTGAGCGAGACTAGCCGCTGCGCTTCGAAGATGCGAATCATGTCTTCGACCAGTTGAGTATGGGCGTCCGAGTTCTCTTCCTGAGTTCCGCCCGCCAGCAGATCGATGATGCGATCCTGCGGCGAGATTCCCGCCGGCGATTGGGTAGCCGCCAGGAGCACCTTTACGCCCTCCCGCCCGCTTTCGAAAATCTCACGCTCATTCTTCGTTTTAGAGAACAAGGTCAAGATATGCGACAAGACGGGGTCGGCCTGGGAAGGCGCTATGGAACCTTGCCGGCAGAAAATCTGCCACAGACTGACCAGCGCTTGCAACGTGCCTATCTCGTCGGCGCGAACGGCTTGATCCTTGATCTGATTGGAGGAAGCGGCGGTATCCAAGAACTGATTTATGGTCGCGTCGGAGGCTTCCGGGATTTCCGCGAAAATCGGATATTGCGCGCCGAACAGCCGGTACTCCCGGGCCAGACGGTCCACCGTCTTGGGTTCCAATGGAGCCTTGCGGCGGCGATCCATGTCGCTCAGGGCCATGAATATCTTCAAGGGTTCGTTCTCGACAGTTTTGCGGCACAAACCGAACAGCGCTTCGAGGACGTCATCGGGCTCCTTCCACGCCGGCGCGGCTTTACTGAGCTTGGCGTCGTATTTACCTCCACCGGCGGGATGCTCGGTAAACAGCGTGCGCCACACTTCCAGGCCTCCAGGGATGTGCGGGCGTCCGTCCGGATCCAGGCGCAAGCGCGTGGTGAGCAGCAGCATGTCGGTATTCGAGCGGAACACTGGGCGGGCCGGGCCGGGGCTGGTTACTTTACCGCGAATAGCGGCGTACAAGCGCTTCAAGCGCTCCGGCTCGGTGAGATAATTCAGCACCGGTCCATTGGCCGGGTTGTAGGTGATGCGGGATAGGGCGTCGAAATAGCTGGCCAGCCAGCCGTCATCCTTGGCCACCAGGCGCTCGAAGAACTGTCCGGGCCTGTCGGGCGAAACGCCCACCAGTTCGGACCAGACCCTTTCCGATCGCGCGCCGCCCGGCACCACGGCTTTGCCGTCACGCACCTGGAACATGCCGCCGTAGAAATCCAGCACGTGCGCATAGGCGCGAATCTTCTGGACGGGGTTCTCTTTTCGAAGCTCTTCGGCCGTGGCTGGATCGAGCTTGGTGAGGCCCAGATAGAGCCGGCATAAAGAAGGATCGCCGAGGAAGGTGTCGATGAATTCGGCGCCCTGCCGGTCCTTGGCGATCAGCCAATAGTCGGGGCCGTATAAGACCGGCGCTTGCGTGGGCTTGTAGTCGTAGGCGAAGGGCCGGTTGACGCGCAGGCTTTGTTCGAGCTCGGCCAGTGGGAAGCCGGAATCGATGGTGAGGAAGGCGCGCGTGGCGTTCACCGTTTCGAGCACCACTTCGCTGCCGCAGCCGCCGCGCATGCGGTAGCCCAGAACGCGCAGCAGCTCGCCGGTTTGCGTCGAATCGCAGGTCTCGATCTTGATCACTTTGTCCGGGCCGGCCAGCTTGTCGAGCTCGCGCGCCTGAGAAAGATAGCGAACCACCAGCTTCAGGTATTCGGTCTGCTCCAACGCCTCATTGCTGGCGCCGGCCTGATAACCGTTCGTGACCACGTTGCGGGCCAGCGCGGGCAGCAGATCCTCCGGGCCGATTTCCGGAGAGAGCGCGGCCATGCGGGCGAAGGAGCGCAGCGGTCCTGGAATCGGAATGGTCGCGGTCTTGAGTGCAGGGCCGGAGGCGGTAGGCGAAAAATCGAGATCGCGGCCGCCGGCGGCGCGATATTGTTCGAGATGGCGCTGCGCGGCGTCCCGGTCATTCGCTAAAAGATCGAGCAGCGCCAGGCGGCGAATGGCATACCTGCGCCCCACGCCTTCAGACACGGCGGCCAGCTTCTCATAGACGGAGCGAGCGGCGGGATCGTGATGCCGATCCAGGAACTGGGCGTAAGCCTCCAGCGCGTCCGAACGGTTGGATTGCGCGGCGCGCTCCAGAAACTCGCGCGCGCCCACCGGATCGCCTTGGCTTTCCATTTGCCAGGCTCGCAAGGAGTCCTGCGCGGCGGCCGCCCAGCTCACCACAAACACAGAGAGGAGTACCGTCACGAGGGTCCGCATACGATGTTCCCTACCCTTTCCCGTTTTCCGCTGGCAAATACTGTAGCATTCGCAACGGTCGCGCCGCTTGGAGGACCTTAGCTTGTGAGACGCCGCGAGATGAGACGCCGCGCGCATGTCCCTGTTTCTCGTTGCCCCTATAATTGGGGATTGACCGAAGAACCTAGAGTTTTCAAATACTATGACCTGCTGGCCAGCATCTTCATCGTCGTTCTGGTGATCTCGAATCTGCTCGGACAAAAGATCTGCGCCTTCGGTCCTGTTCGCGTGAGTGGAGCGCAATTGCTGTTTCCGATCACGTATATCTTCGGCGACATCTTCACGGAAGTTTACGGGTACGGCGGGTCGCGCCGGATAATCTGGATCGGATTCCTCGCCAACTTTCTGATGGCGCTCTTAGGGAACGTGATCGTCGCGTTGCCGGCTGCGCCGGAGTGGCCCAATCAAGAGGCCTTCGCGACGGTTTTCCATCAGGTGCCCCGGCTGGTGGTGGCGAGCTTGATCGCATACTGGTGCGGCGAGTTCGCGAATTCGTTTACTCTCGCCAAGATGAAACTTTTAACCAACGGACGCTATCTGTGGACCCGCACGGTAGGGTCGACCGTGGTGGGACAGGCGGTGGACACTGTGGTGCTGATGGTAATTGCGTTCGGCGGGACCATGAGCGCTTCAGTGATCGTGAGGCTGATCCTGTCGGGCTATTTGTTCAAAGTGGCTTACGAAGTGCTGGCTACTCCGCTCACCTATTGGATCGTCGGATTTCTAAAACGAACCGAAGGCGTGGACAAGTTCGACTACGATACCAACTTCACTCCTTTCGCGACCCGGATGTAAGCGTTTCGCACAATTCATCCAGCTGGTCCGAGCGCTCTTCGATCAGATCCGCCCCTAGCGATTTCAACGCTGCAATGTGAGCCGGGCTGGCGCCGTCGATCTGATGAGAATGGCCGTCCAGCGTAGTTTGGAAGCGGTAATATCGCTGGCACTCGCCCGCAACCTCGGGGAGCAATTGGCGCATCTGGTAATCCACAGTCCGGCTGACTCCGTCAAAAACCACGTCGAGAATCGGCGCGGCCCAGCGCGCCAGCCCCCAACTCTTGGCTTCGTCGTAAGGCAGGCTGAGATTCAATTCTCCGGTTCCAAGCGAGACGATCAGGAAGTCGCCGGACTCTGGATACGCGGTCCGCGCTTCCACCAGCGCGCAGGCGGCGGGATTGTTGGCGAAGACGCCGCCGTCGATGAGCGTGTAGTGATCTTCGATCGTACCTGTCGGCATTTTCATAGGTTTGAAATAAGTGGGCGCGGCGGAGGTAGCGCGGGCGACGTCGCGCGCCGGGAAATCGTAATCCGCGCGTTCCCTCGCTTTCGAGCTGCGGAAGAAGAACGGAAAGCTGCGTTCCACTTCGTAGCTGGTGATCAGGACGCGCGTGGCGGCATCCCGCAGGCGAGCCTCTCCGAAATATTGGCCGAGGACGTCCTCGATGCCGGCTGTAGAGTACTTGGGATGATGCAGATTGTCGAACGAAGTGAGCCGGTGCCAGAGGGAGCGGGAGAAGATGCGCCGGCCTTCGCGCTCGTACATTTCGACGAATTCGCGCGCGGAGTAAAGCCGCGCGGAGGGCAGTTTGGGGATGGTAAGGCCGAGGGCCAAAATGCCGCCGGTGGAAGTACCGGCCACCAGATCAAAGAGCCGGGCGATGGGCTGATGCGACCGGTCTTCGATTTCGGCCAGCAGCATGGCGGGAATGATGCCGCGCATGCCGCCGCCGTCTATAGCCAGGATCTTAATCATTGAGCTCGCTCGACACAGTCGTCCTAAAGTCAGATTATGGCCCGGCGGTCGAGATCGCGCGCTGGACGGGGCCGCAACTAAGTGACCCTCAAGCAGAAATGTTTCTCGGAGAACGGCGACCGATCAACGCTTGCCGGAACTGAGCGAATCCCGGGATTGCAATAGCTCGTCGACTTTGTTCACCAGATATTCCGGCGAGAACGGCTTTTGTAGCAGAGCCACTTCCTCCCGGATCACGCCGCGACGGAGTAATGCGGAATCCGTATAGCCGGAGACATAGAGAACGCGCAGGCCGGGGCGAGAGCTGGTCAACTGCGCCGCCAGTTCGAGCCCATTTATCCCCGGCATCACGACGTCGGTGACCAGGAGATCGATGTCGCCTCGATAGCCGGCAGCGGTTTCGAGCGCGGTTGCGCTATTGCCGGCGGCCAGCACGGTATGGCCGGCGTCCACCAGCACATCGTGGGAAAGCAATCGAACCGCGGCTTGATCCTCCACTAGCAGAATAGTGCCGGTTCTGCGGCTTCGCTCGGATTGAGCGTTCTGAAACGTAGAGGCCGCCGCCGCGGCCGTGGCAGGCAGGTAGATCTCGAACGTCGTGCCGCGATTCGGCTCGCTCGCGAGCTCAATCCAACCGCCGTGTTGCAGCACAATCCCATATACGGTGGACAAACCAAGGCCGGTTCCCTTGCCGACGTCCTTGGTGGTGAAGAACGGCTCGAAAATATGACGCCGCGTTTCCGCGTCGATGCCCACGCCCGTGTCGGTGACGATCAACGCGACGTAGTGGCCGGCGGGCCGAACGCCGTCATGGTCGGCATACTCGGAGTCGCGCAGCACCAGGCGCGTCTCGACACTCAGTTTGCCTCCGCGAGGCATGGCGTCACGCGAGTTCACTACCAAATTAATCAAGACCTGAGTAAGTTGGCCGACATCGGCATGCACCGAGCCACAGAAGGGATCCAAGGTAAATGTCAGATCGATGTCTTCGGCGATCAGACGGCGCAGCATGTCCTTCATTTCGTCAATGACGCCGTTGAGCTGAATGGGCTGCTTCTCGGTGCGCTGCTTGCGGCTGAAAGCCAGCAGTTGCTGGGTGAGCAGGGCAGCCTGTTGGCCGGCGCGGTGAATCTCCACCAGCTTGCCGCGCAGCTGATCGTCGGGGCCCAATTTTTCTTGCCCCAGCCGTGCGTAACCCAGAATAACGGTGAGCAGGTTGTTGAAATCGTGCGCGATACCACCGGCGAGCCGGCCCACTGCCTCCATTTTCTGCGCGTGCCGAAGCTCCTCGTCCAGCCGTTTGTAGCCCGCAATCAGCGCGCCCACCCGCGCCAGCATATCTTCCGGCGTGATGGGCCGCGGCGGATTGTCAGCGCGGCCATCCGTGGCGGCGTGAACGCGGAGCTCCTCATCGGCCTGCATCATCAGCTGAGCGATCTGATCGTACAGACGCCCCAGTTCCTGGTTCGCGGAACGCAGTTGGTTATTAGCCTTGGCGAGCTCCTGGGAACGGGAAAAAACCTCGGACTCCATCTGTTCGGCGCGAACGCGAAGCGCTTCCGTCATCTTTTCCCGTTCGTGCCCGGCCTGCTTGAGGCGCAGGAAATCCGTAACATCTTCCACGCGGTGAATGATGAATGTCACCCTGCCATCGGAATCCAGCACCGGAGAATTCAAGGGGCTCCAATAGCGTTCTTCAAAGCCGCCTCCCTCCGATTCCGGCCGGCGTATGTCGTACTTCTGTACCGCCATGGCGTCCGCCTTCGCAAACTGCTTCACTCGTTCGAGCGAAGCCCGAAGATTGGAGACGCCCGTGGCGCCGGGGTCTTGCGGGTTGTCGGGAAAAACGTCGAAGAGTGGCCGGCCCAATATGTCCCGCCGCGCGGTCATGGTGGCTCGAAGGTATGCTTCGCTCACCGCGACGATGCGGAAATCCGGCGTCAGGACCAGGTATAGCCCGGGGGCATTTTCAAAGAGGGCTTGGAAGTCGGGCGCGGGATACGGATTGCCCGGGCCGGCAGCTGGCATTGGGGACTGAATCGCCAATTTGCACCTACTCAGCTTCGCTATCGACTACCATCGGCATGATGATCGTGCGACTTCACCGAGCCCGGAGGGGGGAGGATGCTTGGGGCGGTTTTGATTATATCAGGCAGTGGGCCGCTCGCTCCTAAGTGGCGCGAGCTGCTTGCATTTACTGGATCGTAATATGCACCGATGCTCGCCGCGGGAAAGGCGATTCGATAATTCGAAAGTCGCACAGAACCACTGTGTCGCCGGTTCCGGCCAGCGTCGGCGGCAGTTGCAGGTTCACCTGATCCAATCCTGGAAATTGACCCTGCACTCCAGCGTAGGTGGTCGGAACGTTGTTTCCGTTGACCTCACAACCGGCCGGATAGCTGCCTGGAGGCGATAGGGCGCTGCCGTCGTAGTTCAACGTGAACCCGGTTCCATACAGAGTCAAATAAACCGTTCCGCTGGTTACATCGATCGGCACGGCCGAGCATGCGGTCGCGGAGCACGAAAAAACCGGAACGTTGGTTTGGGTTCCATCGGTCGCCACACGAATGGCGGTAGCCGCGGCGAGGCCGGCAGGATTCAGCGTGTAGAGGCCCGGCGCGCTGGGGCCAACCGGAACAGCGATGGCTTCCTCAGTCAGCGGAGTTCCTTCGTGCTGGATGCTCAGGGATGCGAAAGGCCACACGATCCCCGATGGAATCAGGTAGTTGATCTGTGTGGGCGAGACATATATCAACAGGGCAAGCTGTTCCGCGCCATCGCCTCCGCGCAGATGCACCTGAATGCCTCCAAGGTCAGTCGGTAATGCGCCCGGTCCGGCGGACGCCATGGTCGAAGCGAGGCCCGAGCCGAATGCCGTCACGAGTGACTGATAACCCACCGGGTAGGTAAGACCCGCCGACGAAACTCCAGGGACAGTCAGACCTGAACCCGGGCTGTCATTTACGAATACCGAAAGAACCAGTGCGTTGGTGGTGGTCGTGGACTGCTGATAAACGAAGACCATGTCCGGAAGCCCGTCGTTACTCAAGTCGGCGATCAGTCCTACGATCGGTTGCGAGGTTGCACCATTCGTAAGGTATTTGGACGCATCGAACGGCGGGCCGTTGAAGTACACCGGGAATCGAAACGTTCCGTCACCGTTTCCCGCCTCAATCCCGCTTCCGGCGACAATATCGAGCGAACCGTCGCGATTGAGGTCGGCGGCGATCGGCGGGTGTTGCCGATTGTAATACTCTGCCCCTAGAATGGCCTTCGGTGTTTGGAAGGAACCATCTCCATTTCCGAGCGCTATGCTGACATCGTTCTCCTCGACCGGCGGGCCTGGATAATTCATCGTGCCGCTATTTGTGAGCGCAAGGTCGATTTTTCCGTCGCCATTAAAGTCACCGGCAACCGGAGAGCCGGAGAAAGGAAGCAGGATCCCGGGCGAGAAAGTTCCATCGCCGTTACCAAACGAGACGACCAGCCCCTGCTGGATTAGATCCAGGTTGCCGTCGCCGTTCAGGTCCACCACCAGCACTACTGCTTGTTCCGAGATTTGAACTGCGTGAAAAGTTCCGTCGCCATGGCCGAGGAACTCGAAAAAGCCGGTTAAGAGATCGAGCTTGCCGTCGTGATTCACATCCACCGCGAAAGCCGGGGAGCCCGGCATAACGCCGGCGCCAGGGTAGAAATTATCGATCGCAAAGGAAGTGACGATCGCAGAGCCGAACGTGCCATCGCCCATACCCGGAAGAACACTCACGCTGGCGTTGCCGTCGGGCGTGTAAGACCAGAATCCAAGGTCGATTTTGCCATCCCCATTAAAATCCCCAGCCCAGAGAACTTCCGGGCTGGCTTGGAGCGTGAGGGAGTAGCCGGGTTGAAACGTCCCATCGCCGTTTCCAAGCAACACGGTTAGGTTTCCTCCGGTCGGAAAGGAACCACCTCCGAAAACGATCAGATAAGCCAGATCCGGCTTTCCGTCAGCATTGAAATCCGCTGTTACGATCCCACCCAGCGCGGCGCTAAGCGTTTGATCCATCGTGGTATTCAGCGGCGCGCGGAAGGAGACTGCCTGGGCAGCGAGCGGGGCCGCGAACAGCAGTGCGTTGAGCGCAATTGCTAAACTGCTAAGTCTGGGATTTTTGCGCACGATTGAAATCCAGCACTTTCGTCGCCAGCGATAATGACTAAGGGTCTGCGGCCGGTCCGCTTGACAAGAGCTTAACCCTAATCCTATCATTGAGTTTGCTCCTGCCCTGGATAAAAAGGGTGCGGTCCCTGGGGCGATTCCGCTGGCATTCGACACTTCTTTCCGAGGGGAGATATAAGTGATCAAGCTCGACATCATCAATGAAGTAGTGAACAAGACCGGCATTACGAAAACCAAAGCCGAGATGGCCGTGGAAACGGTTTTCGAAAGCATGAAGCGCGCGCTGTCGCATGGTGAGCGCATCGAGCTGCGCGGCTTTGGAATCTTCAATGTGCGTCCGCGCAAGACCGGCATAGGACGCAACCCTCGGACCGGCGCCGAAGTCGCCATTCCTCCCGGCAAGGCCGTGCGATTCAAACCGGGCAAGGAGCTGCAGTCGCTGCAGTAGCATAGAGTTGTCGTGGTTCCCCGCCCTTTGAGCGCCGGTTTGCGATCCGCGCTCACGTTTCCGCAAAGCACAATTTCTGCTGCGCGCTGGACGCTGCATCTCGTACTTCTGGGCGCAACGCTCCTAAGCACGACACTGGTGGGCGTGGTGTTGGGCGAGAGTTTTCTACGGGGCCAGCCTATTGAACTGGACCAATACCTGAACGTATTTTCGCTGCTGCAGGCGCGTCCCCTGGCGCTGGCCGAGGGGTTGGCGTTTTCACTGCCCTTGATGACCATCCTGCTGGCGCACGAGCTTGGGCATTATTTCGCCTGCCGTTACTACGGGATTGACGCCAGCCTGCCTTATTTCCTGCCCGCGCCGACACCCATCGGCACGCTGGGCGCTTTCATCCGCATCCGGTCGCCAATTTATACGCGGCGCGCGCTTTTCGATGTCGGAATCGCGGGGCCGCTGGCTGGGTTTGTGATGCTGGTTCCGGCGCTGGTGATCGGGATCGCGTATTCGAAGGTGATTCCCGGAATCGCGGAGCGAGGCGATTTGGTTTTCGGCGTACCCGCGCTCCAGAGGATGCTGGAATGGGTGATGTTTCCAGGCGTGCCTTCTTCGAGTATCTTATTGCATCCGGTGGCGCGAGCCGCCTGGGTGGGCATCCTGGCTACCGCGCTCAATCTGCTACCCATCGGGCAACTGGATGGCGGTCACATTCTCTATGCCTTCGCCGGCGGAAAGCACAAGCTACTTTCGCGGGTGTTCGTATTCATTCTGGTCCTGTTGGGTGTGTTTTATTCGAGGACCTGGCTGGTTTGGGCGGTGCTGTTGTTCTTCTTCGCGCTACGGCATCCCGCGATTTACGATTTCAGTAAATTGGATGGCAATCGTGTGACACTGGGGATCGTGGCGGGCGTGATTCTGATTCTCACGTTCACCCTGGTGCCGATTCGATAAGCACCGTGTGAAAATTTCACGACTCTGTGTCAGGATGCCACTCTGGATCGCTCTTGGGAGACGAGGACAGCATCGACAAAAACAGCCCGAAGATTAGTAAAACCGCGATAATCGCACTCAACAACATTTAAAAGACCCGCCTTCTGTTCTCTTAGAGTGCACGCGGGCTGCCACGGTTGCGAGAAAGTGCGAGCAGCATCTCGCGGATGCTTTGAATCACCAATTCCGGTTGATCCAGATGTATCCAGTGCCCGCTGTGGGCGGCCAGAAGATGTCGACCGGCTGGCGAACGGCGAGCCATTTCGTCACGCGCTGCCAGTTGTTCGGACGTCGAGTGGCTGGCGGAAAGAATGGTGATGGGAATCCGCGGCAGGGGGCCCAGCGCAGCGGCCTGGGCCGAACTCTCGGGAAGCGCTTCGAGGTAATCGGCCATGGCTTCGAAGCCTTTCGGCTGGCTCCAATGGGCTTGGAGGATAGGCCAGGTTTCGCGAGGCATTTTCCGGACTTCTCCAACCAGGCGGGATATCAGCGTTTCGCCACTGCCGCTCGATACCTTGGCGATGGTTTGCGGGATCCGGCGCGCGCCGGCCAACAGCAGCCTCAGGGCCAGGCGCACCACGCCGATGCGAGCCAGCAGGGCTCCCCGCCGCGCCAGCCGGACCCCGCGGGCAATCGTTCGGGAGTGAGGTGCCGGGGGATGCAGCCACTCTGTGACCGGCAACGGGTCTACCAGGATCAATCCGGCAACTTCATCCGGATAGCGGATCGCGTAGGCCTCGACCAGCAAGCCTCCGAAGGAATGGCCCACCAGTACGAAAGGTGAAGGAATTTTAGCCTCGGCGAGTAGAGCGCGCAGCTCCTCGACAATCTGTGTTGTAACGCGCGGAGTTGATGCGCGTTCGCTCCAGCCGAGCCCGGCGCGGTCATAGGCGCAGGCGCGGGAGAATTCGGAAACCTCGGTTCGCACGCCGGTCCAGTTAAGACACGACGCCGAGATCCCGGACTCGAAGATCACGGCGGGAGCGTCGCTGCCCGAATCGATCAGGTGCAAGCGGCTGCCTTGGACTTCGAACATGGGACCGGGCGGGGGAAACCTGCGCCGGTCAATGGCGGTTCCGATGGTTTGATAGAGAATACCGATGAGGATCAGTAAAACAACGGACGAAACAACTAGCAGTAGAATTTCCAAGCGCGGGCGAAGACGATTCTAGCGCGTTTCACGGGGCGTGGATTGCAGGCGGATAAACCTGCAATCCACGAAGGCAGCCTTTAGGATTCAGTCCCCGCCGCGGGCCTCCGATGCGAATGCATACGTCCTGGATGCATGGCTTGCTGGAGCGCCACCAGCTTTTGCTGCTGGTCCGGCGTCAAGCTTTTAAAGACTTGTGAGAACGCGGAGCTTCTGATGGCCGTAAGCTGGCCGATCTCGGACCCCTCCGTCGCCGACAGCTGCTGGATCTGTTGTGCATTACCCGCCCGAACCGCGGCTCGGAGCGACGCGCGGGTCTCCATCAACTGGTGGCGGACCGGCTGAGCCGATTGCCGCGCCTGCTTAAAGAGGGAGGCGGCCTGCGCACGCTGGGCGTCTGACATGTTTAGAGCGGTCGCCATCACGCGCATGAATCTCGGCTGATGATCGGCGGCGCGCCTCGGATTTGGATTGGCTTGCGCGAACAGACCGGCGGCGCCCAGGGCCACCACAGCCGTGCATGCGGCCAATTTATTTCTGACTTGCATTTGCTGAGTACTTCCTTTCTCTACTTACAAGGACGGGCGGCGAACCGAGAGGTTTATCTCAGCGGCGTAAAGTCGCGTAAATGTTATGTGGCAGTGTTCTCGGCGCCTGCTTGCGATAGACTAAGCGCAAATGACCCGCTACAAATCGAAACTGCCCATGTTGCTGGCAGGCGCCCTGGTTTGCGCCACCGCCTTCGCCCAATCCCTCCCGATGGCCACCCATCCGGAGGATGTCGGATTCTCTTCGAAGCGCCTGGATACCGCCAGGGGGGTGCTCAAAGGCGATGTGGAAGCCAAACGCATGCCCGGCGCGGTGCTGCTGATCGTGCGACACGGAAAGATCGCTTCTTACGATGCGGTCGGCTATCTGGACCGGGCTTCCGAGACGCCCATGAAGAAGGACGCCATATTCCGCATCGCGTCCATGTCGAAGCCGATTACCACCGTGGCCGCGATGATCCTGGCGGAGGAGAACAAGCTCGACATTGGCGCGCCCGTCGCTCAGTACCTTCCCGAGTTCAAGGACGTAAAGGTTGGGGCGGACGGGGCGGCGCCGAAGCGTCCCATGACGGTGCAGGATCTGATGCGCCATACCTCGGGACTCACTTACGGCTTGTTCGGAAACTCGCCGGTGGACCAGATGTACCGCAAGGCGAATATCTTCGGCGCGAAGTCTCTGGAGGATATGGTGAAGACCATCGCCAGCATGCCACTGCTGCACCAGCCCGGCGAATTTTGGGAATACAGCGTTTCCACCGACGTGCTGGGCCGCGTGGTGGAAGTGGTGAGCGGCACGGATCTCGATAGCTTCGTTCGAGAGCGCGTCACCGGTCCGCTGAAGATGAACGATACCGGATTTTGGGTGAAACCAGCGGCGGTCTCGCGTCTCGCCAAAGCGGACGGCGCGCCCAACGCGCTCTTCGAGGAGGCGACCAAAAAGCCCAACGTATTTTCCGGCGGCGGCGGAATGTTATCCAGCGCGGGCGACTATGCGCGCTTCTGCCAGATGCTGCTCAACGGCGGCGAACTGGAGGGCGTGCGCATTCTGGCGCCGAAGACCATCGCGCTGATGACGTCCGATCAGCTTCCGCCGGGCGTGGAACGCCATACGCCGGTCGCCATGGCGATCGGATCGTTTGGCCCGGTGCCGGAGATGGGCACCAGCTTTGGCCTGGGCTTCGCCATTCGCGTGGATCCCGGCCGCAATCCGATGCCGGGCTCGGTGGGCGATTTCTCGTGGGGCGGAATCACCGGCCCGCTGTTCTGGGTGGATCCGCAAACCAAGCTGGTGGCCGTGATGATGACTCAGAGTCCGCAAGCCATGCTGAACGTGATCTGGCGTCAAACCAGGACCATGGTCTATCAGGCCATGACCAATTAAGGCTCCAGATCCAGACGGTAGGCCATCATGAAGTCCAGGATGTCGCTGGCTTCCAGCATGTCTTTGGCGGTGTAGCGAACGCTGTGCGAGTCGGTGCGGGTGAAGACGCGCCCGAGATACGACAAAGCCTCGGCTGGAGTGACACTTTTGAACGAGATGTCCACCGTCACCGGCGTCGCCACGCTGTAAGGCTTGCGTCCGGCCAGCCCGCGTAGCGCCGCGGCGGCTTTCTCCCGGATCAGTTTCTGCGCGGCTTCGGGCGTCTTGGTCTCGGCCGCGTGGAAGCCTAGCGTCCGCTTGGTTTCGGCGGCCTCGACGTTGCCGATGGCCGCGCGGACCTCGGCGATGGCGGCGTCGTCGCCCGAAATAAAGATGACCGGCACGCCGAACTGGCTGGCGAACGCGGCGTTCCACGCGCCCTCCGTGACCTGCTGTCCGTTCAATGCGACGCGAGTCAGGCGGGCGCTGGAAAACGTGTGGGCGCGCACGCCCTGCGAGTTGTGCGTGGATGCGTGATAGCCGACGAACATCGCGGCGGCGAAGGTTCCATCGATCCCGCCCATCATGCCTCCATGCCGCGGATCGCCGCGAACGATGCGCACGTCGGCGGGGAACTTCTCGATCAGCAGGTTCTGCTCGTTGCCGTGCGCGTCGGCCACAACGAACTCTGTGGCCCCGGCCTGGCGCGCGCCTTCTATCGCCGCCAGCGCTTCCTGGGTCATGAAGTTGCGGAAGCGCTCGTACTCAAACGATCCCGGCATTAACTGGTCTGGGGAAACCACGCCGGCCACGCCTTCCATGTCGACGGATATGAAAACCTTGACCGTTCGGGGCGTTTGGCCGTAGCCGATTGCAATCCCGGTGAAGGCGACGAATAGGGCGAGGGAGCTTCGCATCTAAACAGCTTATAACCTACGAGGCCGCTGAGAAACGCTTTCGAGAACCGCGAGGGGGACAAGCTAAAAGCATGTCCTACCTAATTACCTCTGCTCCGACACCGACTTCGCCGCCAGATCCCCAAGGATCGGCAGCTTGTACAGCTCGTCCTGCGACGCCTTCACCATCATGAAGATCCACGCGCCGAAAATCGCCGCCTTCATCAGTGCCGGGAAAACCTTATAGAAGTTTAGCCCTATCAAATGCGGGAAACCGAACAACGGGCTAAGCACCCAGTCGACAATCAGCCACGCCACAAACAGGTACAGCCCTTGAAAGGCATTGAAGCGCACTCGCGTGTCCTCGCGAAAACGCGCCGACGCCAGTACCACGATCGCCACAATCCAACCCAGGATCGGGATGTAGCAAAGCAGCGAGGCGGTCCGGGAGCTGATCCCGTGCAGGTAGTCCGAGACCGGCTGGGACGAGGGCTGCTTGGCGCCGCACTTGGCGCAGTAGACGTCCGCGCTCCCAACCTTCTCGCCGCATTGGCAACAATAAGGCATACTGGATCTTCTATTCTTATTTACGTTACTCTTTGTAGGTCCGTTCCGGCAATATTACAGCTTGGTAATACGATGAAAAAAACGTTCCTCGCATTGGTTCTAGCCGTCTGTACAAGCTCGCTCTACGCCGCCAAACCCCTCGAAATATACTTCATCGATGTCGAGGGCGGCCAGTCCACGCTGATCGTCAGCCCGTCCGGCCAGTCCCTTCTGATCGACACCGGCTGGCGCGGCTACGACGATCGCGACCCGTTGCGCATCGTGCAAATCGCTAAGGCCGCGCACATCAAGCAAATTGACTACCTGCTCATCACCCATTACCACCGCGATCACGTCGGCGGAGTGCCGCGCCTGGCGCAGCTCATGAAGGTCGGCACATTCATCGATCACGGCCCCAACACCGAGGATACCCGCGTCGTCAAGGAAGACTACGGCGACTACATCAAAGCCCTGGCGCAAAGGGAACACATCGTCCCCAAACCCGGCGATACGCTGCCCATTCGCGGAATCGAGGTCAAGGTGCTGTCGGGCGCCGGCGAAGTCCTCAAGTCGCCGCTTCCAGGCGCCGGCCAGCCCAATCCCGCCTGCGCGTCCTCGCCGCCGCGCGACCCCGACCCCACCGAGAACGCCCGCTCGCTCGGCGTCCTGGTCACTTTCGGAACCTTCCGCTTCCTGGATCTCGGCGACCTCACCTGGAATAAAGAACTGGACCTCATGTGCCCGGACAATCGCATCGGAACCGTGGACGTGTACCTGACCTCGCACCACGGGCTGAACCAATCCGGCTCCCCCGCGCTCGTCCATGCCGTACATCCGCGCGTGGCCATCATGAACAACGGTGCGCGGAAAGGCGGCAACCCGGATGCCTGGCAGATCGTGAAGGATTCGCCCGGCCTCGAGGATCTCTGGCAGCTCCACTACGCCATGGACGGCGGCAAGGAACACAATTCCCCCGACCCCTTCATCGCCAACGTCGACGAGCACTGCCAGGGCGCCTATCTCAAGCTCACCGCCGAAATGGACGGAACGTTCACGGTCTACAATCAGCGCAATAAATTCCAAAAAGTCTACAAATCGAATCTGCGATGAAACACCCGCGCCTGATCCTGTTTCTCGCGTTCGCGGCCACTGCGACCGCGCAAATGAAATCGGTCAATCCGGCGGTCGACAAGATCGTCCAGTCGGTTTCCCAGGACCGCATCGCGGAAATCATGCAGAAGCTCGAGAGCTTCCAAACTCGCGACCTTTTCTCGGAGGATGACAGTCCCACCCGCGGTATCGGAGCTGCCCGCCGCTGGATCTATGACCAGTTCCGTGCTTACAGCCCGCGCCTGGAAGTCCGTTTCGATTCGTACCGCGTGAAGAAGAAAGGCCGCATCGTGCGCGATGTCGACGTCTGCAATGTAGTCGCGGTGCTCCCCGGCAAATTGAATCCGGAACGCCAGTTCATCATCAGCGGCCACTACGATTCCATGGCGTTGATCCACACCAATCCAGGCTCGCCCACCGGCGGCGCAGCCCCGGCCAATGCCAACGCCGACGCCCAGTTCGCGCTTTCAAACCACTCCGAAATCGCGCCCGGCGTCTCGGACGATGGCAGCGGCGTTGCGGCCGTCATGGAGCTGGCCCGCATCATGAGCCAGTATGAGTTCGAGAAGACCATCGTCTTCATCGCCTTCGCCGGCGAAGAAGAGGGCTTGGTGGGCAGCACTCTCTACGCCACCAAGGCTCGCAAGGAAAATCAGATCATCGACGGCGTGCTCAACAACGACATCATCGGCACTGAAGTCTCCGGCAACGGCCGCATCGACAATGGAAGCGTCCAGGTATTTTCCGAGGAGCCGGCCGATTCCTCATCGCGCGAGCTGGCTCGCTACGTCAAGGACATCAGCGAGCGCTATCTGCCCGGCCTGCGCATCGAAGAGGTCTTTCGTTCGGACCGCCTTGGCCGCGGCGGCGATCACACGCCGTTCAATCAGGAAGGCTACGCCGCCATCCGCTACACCACTCCCAACGAGACCTACGCGAATCAGCATACCGTCACCGATACTTTCGCCAACGCCAGCGTCCCCTATACCGCCCGCGTTGTGCAATCGAACGCCGCCGTGCTCGCCAGCCTGGCTCTCGCGCCTAAGGCTCCCGTCACCAGCGAACCGATCCTGAGCGGCCCGCGCAAGGGACAGCCCACGCCCACCATCGGACGCGGCAAATCCCGCTATGATGCCGCGCTACGCTGGAAGAATGACAACCCCGAGCCCGATCTGCTCGGCTACGTGATCGTATCGCGCAAGACCACTTCGCCGTACTGGGAGCGAGAGATCTTCGTCGGCAACGTCACCGAATACACTTTTAAAGATGTCTCCATCGATGACACGATCTTTGGAGTAAAAGCCATCGACCGTGACGGAAACGAAAGCCTGGTCTCACCCTACGTTATCGCCCCGCGCCAAAAACTGGAAATCGAAACCTACTAGCTTTTCAGATCCGGCCCAATCGCCGCTGCTGCCGCGTCGCGCTCCACTTCAGCCAGGCGCGCGGCGTATGCTTCAGAGCGAACGTCGCCGCTTTATACTTCCACCCTGGAATCACAAACGTGCGCCCTCGTTCGAGGCCGCGCAGCGATTCCGCCACCACCTCCTCGGCGCTCATCCATAGGCTTTCCCCGATCCGCGCCCGATCGAGGCCGGCCGATTCGTGGAACTCCGAGCGTGTGTAACCTGGGCACAGCGCCTGCACCCGCACCGGCGAACGGATTCCGCTTAGCTCCAGCGCCAGCCCTTCCGTGAAGCTGTTCATCCAGCATTTGGTAGCGCAATAGCTCACATTCCCGGGCGCCTGCCAGAATCCCGCCACCGACGATACATTAATGATGCCGCCCTTCCCGCGCTCAACCATCCCCGGCAGCGCCGCATGCGTCAGCCGAACCGTCGCCAGCACATGCAGCCGGTGCATCTGCTCCTGGCCGCGCGCATCCGTTTCGAAGAATTTGCCGCGCGATCCGAACCCGGCGTTGTTCACCAACAATTCCAAATTCGCCGCGGACTGAAGCCGCTGCGCGACGCGTTCGACATCGTCGTCAGACGCAAGGTCAGCCGCCAGCGCCTCCGCCCGAACGCCGTGCGCGCGCTCCAGCGATTCCGCCAATTGCTCCAGCCGGTCCGCGCGCCGCGCCACCATAACCAGATCCTGTCCGCGCGCAGCCAACCCGGCAGCGAAAGCCGCGCCAATCCCACTCGACGCGCCGGTGATCAAAGCCAGTCCATTCATCACGTCCAGCATCGCACCAATTTGTCACAACACCGTAACGAAAAATAAATAGTCGCTTGATACCATCGCCCAAGCCGAGAGCTAAATTCGTCTGCGTGAGGGGCTAAGTCATGAACCAACGTATCGCCACATGTGTTCTCGCTGTGTGCGTTCTCATTCCATCCGCGTTGTTCGCTCAGTTTGAAACCTCCGAGGTGCTTGGCACCGTTCGCGATCCGTCGGGTTCTCCGGTTCCCAAAGCCAGCGTCACGCTTTCCAACCAGGACACCGGTATCGAGGCCAAGACCACCACCAGCGACGCCGGTGAATACGACTTCTTCGACGTCAAGGTTGGACGATATACGGTCAGCGTGGAGGCCACCGGCTTCTCGAAAGCCAGCGCCGCGGATATCCGCGTCAATGTCGGGGCGCGCCAGCGCGTGGACGTTACCCTTGAGGTCGGCGTCGTCACGCAGTCGGTGAACGTAACCGGAGCAGCGTCCCCGCTCAGTACCGACTCGAGCGATCACAGCCAGGTTATCAGCGGCACGGCGGTTGTCGACCTGCCGCTCAACGGGCGCAACTACGCGGACCTGGCTTTGCTCGCCACTAACGTGATCAAATCTCCGATCGCCGTTTCCTTTGGCCCCACCGGCACACCGCGCGAGGGTTCATTCAACGTTAACGGCATGCGCAGCACCTATAACAACTTTCTATTGGATGGTCTGGATAACAACGAAAACGGGACCAGCAATCAGGGATATTCTTCGCAGCTGGTGCAGCCTTCGCCCGACGCCATCGCGGAGTTTCAGGTCATCACGAGCAACTACAGCGCCGAATATGGCCGAGTCGGAGGCGCCGTGATCAACGCCGTCCTTCGGTCCGGCACCAACCAGTTTCATGGCACCGCCTACGAATTCGTGCGCAACACCGACTTAAACGCGGTCGGCTACGTGTTCAATCCCGTCGGATTCCACGAGCCCACCTTGCAGCGCAACCAGTTCGGAGCCACCATCGGCGGGCCCATCATCAAGAACAGGCTGTTCTTCTTCGGCGACTACGAGGGTTACCGCCAATTACAGAAATATCTTAACCTCGACACGATTCCGGACGTGAACGACCGCAGTGGAGTCCTTCCCGTCACCGTTAGGGACCCGCTCACCGGCACCGTATACCCCGCCAACACCCAGATTCCGATCGCCAGCCTCAACCCGTTCGCGGCCCAGGTTCTGAGCCAGCTCCCCGCTCCGAACGGACCCGGACGGTCCAACGATTACCAGGCGCTGTTGCTCATTCGCGACTACTCGGATAAGTACGACGCCAAGATCGATGGCCAGATCAACGACAAAATGACCGCCTTTGTCCGCTGGAGCCAGCGCAAGGATCTGCAGTTCTACCAGCCGGACATCTCCGGCCCCTCCGGCGGTGACGGCAACGGTTACATCCACTCCATCGATCAAAACGCGTCGGCGGGCTATACCTGGACCGTTACTCCCAATTCGCTCTTTGAAGCCCGCTTCGGTTTCTCCCATGTTCTCGCCGGCAAGCAGCCGGCCGATTTGGGCGGTCCCAGCATGGAAGCGCTCTACGGCATCCCCGGGCTGCCTACGTCGTCCAGTCTCACCGGTGGATTGAACTCACAGAACATCAGCGGATTCTCCCAGCTTGGCCGTCAAACCAGCAATCCCCAGTTCCAGAATCCGACCACCTTCGATCCCAAGCTGAACTACTCCTGGATCAAGGGTCGTCATTCTTTGAAGGTGGGTTACGAGTTCATGGCTGTTCGCACGGAAATTCTGGATATCAATCCTCTTTACGGCGAGGACCAATATACCGGCCAGTTCAGCAAGCCCACCTGCGCGAATTTAGGCGAGGCCGCCGGTTGCTCCATCCCGAGCGACGCCTCGAGCTACAATCTGGCGGACTTCATCTTCGGCACTCCAAGCATCATCAACCTGGGGAACAATGTGGTGGTCAATCTGCGGCAGCACATCAATGCGCTTTATATTCAGGACGACTTTCGCGTCACTCCGAAGCTGACGGTTAACGCTGGTCTGCGCTGGGAGTTCGCGACCCCGCTCTACGAACGCGACAACAACTACTCGAACTTCGATCCCACCACCGACACCATGGACAAGGCTACCGGTGGAAGCCTGTATAACCGCAGCCTGGTGCATCCCGACTACCGGGATTACGGGCCGCGCCTCGGATTTGCGTATAACGTGCTGCCCAATACGGTTCTCCGCGGCGGCTACGGGATCAGCTACGCATTCTTCAACCGCGTGGGCAGCGCGCTAGAAGGAATCAACGCTCCCCAGGCGCTCTTCGGCGTGATCAATCAGTCGATTCCCGCCGGCGGCTCTCCTCCCGCGAATTTCCTGGTCACCCAGAACAGCTTTACCACCGGCATAGACAATCCCGCCAGCTTCAATCCGGTCAATTCCAATGTCGTCTACATTCCTTCGAACAGCAAATGGCCGTACGTACAAAACTGGTTCTTCTCCGCGCAGCAGCAGCTCGGCGCAGGAACGCTGGTGGAACTGGCCTACAACGGAAACCACAGCCTCCGGCTTCCCATTCTTGCCGATTACAATCAGGCCTATCCGAACCTGCCTGGCGAAACACTGGGAGTTCAAGCACGGGTTCCCATCCCGACGTTTGGCCCCATCACCTGGGTGGATCCGGCCGGCGATAACGATTACAACGGGCTATCGGTGCGCGTCGAACACCGCTTCGCGCGCGGGCTCTATTTCCTCAACTCGTTCACCTGGGGCAAAGCGCTGGGGGATTCCGAACAGGCGCTCGAATATTATTCGGGCTACGTCGAAGCCAATCCCCAAAACATCCGCGATCTGGCGGCGGAGCGCGGGCCGTCCAGCTTCGACGTCAAGCTGAACAATGTCAGCAGCGTCGTCTACCAGCTTCCCTTCGGCAAAGGCCGCACTTTTGGTTCCACCTGGAACCCGGTGGTGGACGCCATCCTGGGCGGTTGGGAACTCACCGGCATCAATACCGCCCACACCGGCACCCCGCTCAACGTTTACTACGGCCCATCCACGGCCAACGACGTCACCGGCCTGTCCAACGACTATCGCGGCGAAGCATTCCTGCGGCCCAACTATACCGGCGCAGCGGCCAGCCAAAGCACCGCGCAGATGCTGAATACCTACTTTGCCGGATACACGTTCACCACCCCTCCGGCCAGCGACCCGTTCGGCGACCTGGGCCGTAATGCGTTCCGCGCCCCCGGCTTCGAGCAATGGGATCTGGGCGTTGACAAGAACTTCCGGATTCGCGAAGGCATGAACCTGCAATTCCGGTCCGAGTTCTTTAATATCCTGAATCACACCAACTTTGGAATACCCAACACCCAGACCACCAACGCGGCCTACGGGACCATTCGCACCACCTATCCATCGCGGCAGATTCAGCTTGCTATGAAGCTGCTGTTTTAGGCTGCGGACTTGTAGCTGATCTTCGCCGCTAAACGCCGAGAAGGCAGTTCCACGGAAACGTACAAGAGGTACGCCGCGCAGATGGTGATCCCCAAGGCCGCGAACTGCACCGTCCAGTTGATCCACGGCATCTTGGGCGCTATCTTGGGCACCCAGCGAAGCGCCAGGCCGAACACGACGCTGCCCACAAAAACGTGGATCAGGTACAGCGAATAGCTGATACTGCCAAAGAAGTTCAGGACGCGATTGTTCACGTGCACGAAGAGGATTGCCAGGCTGGTCGCGAGCCCCACCAGCGCGGCGAACCAGCCTCCGGTCCAAACCCCCAGCGCCAGGGCGACAGAGAGCGCGGCGAATGTCTCATAGGCGGCGGGCTTCAGGGAGCGGTGGCGGAAGGCCAGGACGCCCATCGCGAACAAAGGCAGGTAGTGCGGAAGGAGCGCTTCGCTCTTCCCCACCAAGGCGCTAAGACCCATGAATGCGAGAATGAGCACGGGCCAATTCTCCCCTTGAGCGCGAGCAGCGGAAAACACAGACCGACAAAAATGTAGTACTGGAATTCGACGGCTAACGACCAATACGGCATCTGAAGCCAGGGCATGCCGATAAACGCGTTCACATAACCAAGATGAGCGAAAATCTGGGGCCAGTGAACATGGTAGGGCGCGTGGCCAGGCGCCCAGGAAGAAACCCAATACCCCAGCACCACGACAACGATCGAAACCAGATATGGGGGGTCAAGTCGCGCGATCCGCTTCAGCATGAATTTGAAAAACGACCGGAGGCGATAACCCGCGCGGAACATCGACAGCGGGATGATGAAACCCGAGATCACGAAAAAGATTTGAACTCCCAGCCAGCCGTACTTGCCGCTGGCGCGATAGTGCCCGAATTGCTCCGCAAACTGGGCATTGGTGAAATGGAACCAGCAAACCGACAAAGCCGCAATGCCACGCAAGGCGTCCAATGTCGGAAGATGTCCCCGTTCCGCCGGCGGGGTCGAAGCCGGAGCGGCCGCCGAGACTTTTTGAGGCGCTTCCTGTACCTTCGCGCTCATGGGCTCGACCGACTGCATCTCCTCCAGTCTAGGGCCATTCCATCCCGGACTTCCAGTACTCCGGCACATTCTTCGGTCAACGCGTACTAGCGCTCAAGGGTGGGCGCACGGTTCACAGTGTATGCCTGGGCGCTCTTGACCGGTTCCCGGGAAGAGCCTAGAATGGGAGCTAGACTGTTAGCAGGGTCGGGCGGTGAATTGTATGAGAACAAAGCTGTTTGTCGTTT
This sequence comes from Terriglobia bacterium, assembly GCA_963786745.1. GTDB lineage: Bacteria > Acidobacteriota > Terriglobia > Bryobacterales > Bryobacteraceae > Palsa-89. The sequence continues at coordinate 121,405 of CAWBAE010000006.1, forward strand.
GCGTCTCGGCGGCTGCCCTATGCGCGGCAGTTGCATTCCTCCAGGCAGCGCCTCAATCTCCAGCGCCGCCCGCCACGCCACCGGCTGCCCAAGCGCCGGCTCCGGCTCCGGACGCTCCACCCGACACCGCGGACGCCAAGGATAAAAAGCCCCCTGCCGCCGCGCGCGACACCGTCTCGAAGCCGATGACGGAGAAGCAGCGCAAGAAGCAGGAAGCCAAACTCCGCAAAGAACTGGAGACGCCCTATAAGAAGTGGCTCAACGAGGACGTCACCTACATCATCACCGACGAGGAGCGGCAAGCCTTCAAGCGGTTAAACACCGATGACGAGCGCGAGCAGTTTATCGAGCAGTTCTGGCTGCGCCGGGATCCCACGCCGGACACCGAAGAAAACGAGTTCAAGGAAGAGCATTACCGCCGTATCGCTTACGCCAATGAGCATTACGCGTCCGGCATTCCCGGATGGAAGACGGATCGCGGCCGCATCTACATTACATTTGGCCCGCCCGATGAAATCGAGTCGCATCCTTCCGGCGGCACTTATGATCGTCCGTACGAAGAAGGGGGCGGCACCACGTCGACGTATCCTTTTGAGCAATGGCGCTACCGCTATATCGACGGCATCGGCAGTAACATCGTGATCGAGTTTGTGGACACCACCATGAGCGGCGAGTATCACATGACCATGGACCCGTCGGAAAAAGACGCTTTGCTGTACGTTCCGGGCGCCGGTCTCACCATGGCCGAGCAGATGGGCCTGTCCGACAAAACGCAGCGATTCAATCGCACCGATGGAACGCACCTCGGCACCGGCAATTCCCCGCTGCCGGTAAGCATGCAGGAATTCGACGCGCATCGAGCAGTTCGCAAAATTGCAGAAACCGCCCGCCGTCAAATTCAAGGATCTGGAGGCTGCGGTTAGTTCCAGCGTCCGTTTCAATACCCTGCCCTTCAAGGTGCAGGCCAACTACATCCGCATCACGGATTCCACGGTTCTTACCACGATCACCATCCTGATCGACCGCAAGGATCTGCAGTTCACCCAAAAAGACAATGTCGCCAAATCGACCGTGAACATCTTCGGGCGCATCACTTCGATCGCCGGCCGCGTGGTGAACACATTTGAAGATCCGGCCGTGATCGAGGTGCCGGCCAACATGCTGGCCAAGGCGATCGAGGGCTCGGAGATCTATCAAAAGGCGATACCGCTGGCGCCCGGAATGTACCGGCTGAACGTAGTCTGCAAGGACATCGTCGGCGGAAACATGACCACCTACCCGATGGCCCTGAACGTTCCCCATTTCGAGGAAGAGAAGCTGGCCTCGAGCAGCCTGATCCTGGCGGATATGATCGAAAAGGTTCCGACCACCAGCATCGGATCGGGGCAGTTCGTGATCGGCGATACTAAGGTGCGGCCGCGCATGAACGATACCTTCACGCGCGACGAGAAGCTCGGCATCTACACCCAGTTCTACAACTTCACGCGGGACGAAAAGACCCGCAAGCCGAACGGCTCCATCCAATACGAAATCACCAAGGACGGATCGGATAAGCCAGTGCTGGATTACACCGAGGAAGTCTCTTCCATCCCGGGCGCGTCGGCGCAGCAGGTCACGGTGGAGAAGCTGCTTCCGCTCCAAAGCCTGGAGCCGGGCCAATACACCTTGAAAATGCGGGTGCTCGACAAGGGCAACAATCAGGTCCTGACGCCTAGCGCCACGTTCACGGTAAAGTAAACCGCCTCGTTATTTCGGTTTTTGCTCCAGAGCGTCTAGCTCGCGTTTGCAATCTGCGGATTCTCGTAGCGGCTTGCAGGCGCTTTCGAGATGCTTCAGCGCGTCATTCCGCAGACCCAGATGTTCCTCGGCGACGCCCAGTTTGAACTCAGCCATGTAATCATTCGATGCGGCTGCCAGGGCGCGCTCGAAGTAACGTTGGGCTTTAGCGTAATCCTGGCGCTCCAGCCAGACTTCGCCGATCGCTTCGGCCGCCGGAGCATCGCTCGGATCGACGGATAGCGCGGCCTCCCACTCGTGTAAGGCCGCATCCGGCCTATGAGCTTCCAGATAAGATTCGCCGAGATAATAGCGGGCCGAGACATTGTTCGAATCCTCGGCCACGATCTTCCGGAAATACAATGTCGCGGTTTGCCAGTGTTCCGCGTTCAGCAGCGCCAGCGCGTTGTCATAGAGCCGATATTCGGCCAGCCGGTCCTTCGGATCGGGTTCGGATTCATCCAGGAGCGGCCGCGCCCCGCCGGAAAGATAGCCGAGCGATCGCAGCACCGCGGCGCTCTCGGGCGAGGTGTCACTCGGCGGCTGAGGGGAATGCGAGGCGTAGCGCGCCAGCAATTTGCCGAGCTCGAGACGAAGCTCCCCGGCTTGCGCGGTGTTCTCGCGAATCAAGTTGGTTTGTTCATGCGGATCAGTGCGGAGGTTGTAGAGCTCCGGCCGGGGTGCCTCAATGTACTGGTAGTCTCCCTGGCGCAGGCCTCGCAGCGGCGCCCAGCGAAAGGCATCGTGCGGATACAGGCTTTCGCTGTAGACCTGGCGTCCGGCCGTTCCCCCATTGCCCAGCAGGCTACTGCCTTCAAAGGAAGGCGGCGCGGGAATCGACATGGCCTGGAGAATGGTGGGCGCCACATCGATTAATCCGCCTGGCGCCGTAACTCGCGCCGGATGAGCGGGCGGCCGGGAAGGCCAGTGGATGATCAGAGGAACCCACAAGGTGCCTGAGTAAATGAAATAGCCGTGGCTCGATTCGCCGTGCTCATCCAGGCTCTCTCCATGATCAGCCAGCAGCACCACCAGCGATCGATCCCACCATCCCTGCTTGACCAGCGCTTGCCGGAATCGTCCCAACACCTGGTCGACGTATTCCAGCTGGGCGTCGTAGCCGGCCACGGTGGGCCGGACCGAGGCAGGCCGGGGCAATAAGGCGTGTGCAGGTCATAAAGATGCACGAAGGCGAAGACCGGTTGGTCCGCGATTCGAGCTCAACCACTGTTCGGCGGAGCGAGCCACCAGCGCCCCGTCCCGCCTGACCCGGGCGTTCGGGTTCACGGTGGCGATCAGGCCGAGCTGAAACGGGCTGTCGTAGAAGTCGAAGCCCTGGTCCAGGCCGTAGCGCTGATCGAGGATGGCGCTGCCGATAAACGCCGCGGTCTTGTAGCCTCGCGAGCGGAGAACGGTGGCCAGCGTGACCATTCCCGCGGGTACGAATTCGGTATTCTCCTCGACCCGGGTGACGAACGGATACATGGAAGTGAACAGCGACGTGTGGGAGGGAAGCGTCAGGGGAATCTGGGAGCTGATGGCGCTGAAAATGGTGCCGTTCTCGGCAAACGAGTCGATATTCGGCGTACGAATCCGCCGGTAACCGTAGCTCTCCAGGTGATCCGCCCGGAGGGTATCGATGGAAATTAGAATGATCGGCGTGGATTGGGCCTGGCCGGGCCGGGCAACCAGCAAAACGCCGACGCCGGCCAAGCTCGCCACCAGAATGCGAAAACGGGCCACAAAACTCAAGTATCTCTAACCCCCGCCAGCACAGCGGGTCGCGGTGGCTGGCCAGTGTTGACTCCCACTGCCCGTTTTACGGTAAAGTAAGGAGTGATCGGACGAGACGCAGCTCGTCGTGCGGTTACAAGGATGTTGACCGGTCCTCCCAAATCCGGGGCCAGCCTTATCCTGGCGCTAGCGCTGTTCGCGCCGGCCGCCTTTTCCGCGCCCGCATCCCAACTCAACGGCAGTATAGCCGGCTACGTCAAAGACCATGCCGGAGTGCCCCAGATGGGCGCCACGGTGCTGCTCTTTAATCACTCCGAACGTTTAATCGAGCAGGCCCTTACGAACGAACGCGGAATTTTCGGATTTTCCTCGCTGACGCCCGACGTTTATTCGATTCGCATCACCCTGGCCAGCTTCATGCCCGCCATTCGACAAAGGATCGGCGTGCAGCCCGGCATGCAGAGTTTGCTGTATGTGGACATGGCCAGCGTGCTGAGCTCCATTGAGCTGGTCTACGCCGCGCCCGGGCAAGGCGCGCTCATGAGCGACGACTGGAAGTGGACTCTGAAAGGATCCATCGCCACTCGCGCCGTGCTGCGGATGCTGCCCGATTCGAGCGGGTCCGATCCGAATGAGCGCGACAACGTGCCCGGTAGCATATTCTCCGGCACGCAGGGTCTACTAACTCTATCGGGAGGCGATCCGGGATCGCTGGCCGGCCCGTCCTCGCAATCGGATCTCGGTACCGCGTTTGCGCTGGCCACCTCATTTCTGGGACGCAACCTGGTTCAACTGAGCGGGAACTTAGGCTACACCTCGCGAACCGGCATGCCGACCGCGGGATTTCGCACCAGTTTCCGGCGTCAGGGATCCAGCCCGCAGGTCGCCATGACGGTACAGCAACTCTACCTGCCCTCGCGCGCGGACCTGGGGATGCTGGAGGGACAGACGGATGGCGTGCCGGCGCTGCGAACGATCTCGTTATCGATGCATGACAGCGTCGCCATCGACGACAACGTGCGGCTGGACTACGGATCGTCGCTCAACTCGATCAGCTACCTGGATCACCTGACTTATTCCAGCGAATTTGCGCGCCTGAGCTACGATCTGGGCGGCAAGGGGACCGTTCGCCTGGCTTTCAGTTCCGGAGCTTCGCCCACCGAATTGATGCCGGAGCGTATTCAGAACGGGAGCGAAGCAGGCCCGAATTCCGCGTCTCTGAACGACGACTTAGCGGCGCTTTCGATCCTGCCGCGGCTCTCGCTGCTGGATGGGCGGGTGGCGCTTCAGCGCAGCCAGGATATGGAGGTGGGCTACGAGAAGAAGGTCAACCACACCACCTATAACCTGACCGTGTATCGAGAGACCATGTCGAATATCGCTCTAACCGTCGCCGGAGCGGATGGAGCTTTCGCGGCGGGCGATGTATTGCCCGACATTTCATCGAACAGCAGCATTCTGGACGCGGGCAGCCTGGAGCGCTCGGGCTTCGCGGCTTCGGTTTCCCAGGCGCTGGGAGATCGGGTGGAAGTTGGCGCATCGGCCGGACGCGGCGGCGCATTCACGCTGGGGTCCTCCGAGGTTTCGGCTGACACGGCGGACGATTTGCGGTCTAAGCTGCAAGACACGCAGCGCTTCTGGGCCAGCGCCCGCGCATCCGTCAGGCTGCCGGTTACCGGCACCGAAATCAGCGGCGGCTACCAATGGATGGATTACAGCGCCATCATGCCGACCCACTTTTATCTGACCCAGAACCTGTTTCAGGAGCCGGGCTTGAACGTGCGGGTACGGCAGCCCATACCTGGATTTCCGGGCATGCCGGGGCATCTCGAAGCCACCGCGGAGCTGCGGAACGGGCTGGCGCAAGGCTACCTGCCGATCTCCGAGAACGGGCAAAGAGTTCTGCTGATCCAAACGCCGCGCGCGGTGCGGGGCGGCCTCAGCTTCATCTTTTAGCCAGGCCGCGCGTCACCTTTTAGCCAGACCGCGCGTCCGGCGCCACTCAGATTGCAATAAGGCCGTCTGTCAGCTCAGTGATTAACTTCAACGGCGGATTCGGATGGCGCTCCAATCCAGGAAACCCGCCCCATTTGAATACGCGTCGCAGGTAAGCGACAAAGTAGCCGTTCCGCCAGTCCCTGAAGATCGTATCGGCGCGCGAATCGCGGAAATCGATGTAGTAGCGATTATCGCGGTTGATGTTCGCTTTGAAGAACTCATCCACTGCAATTGGGTAGCCCTCAACCGTTTCCCAACTTTGGTAATCAATTTCGTCAGGCAGCCCCAGGATTGCCAAAGGATCGGCGAGCGCCACTTGGTTCGCGGCGGTCATTTGCAATATGCGGTGCTCCTGTTTCACGGGATTCAGCAATGGATGCGACCCGATGAATGAAACGTGCTGGATGCACTCGTACCAAGCTCGTAAGGAAACCGGCAGGGGCCCCGACAAATAGTTTTCGAGGCTGGAGATGCGGTGCTGGGACCACTCCTGGGCTCGGGCATAGACGCTTCGCTCATCGAGCGTGCTGGCGGGTGCAAGCCGCTTGTCAAAAGCGGAAAATAACTCGTCAAATTGCTTGCCGCGGCTGAAATCCGCGAGAAGCACCGGGTATTGAGCTTCGAGCTGTTGAGCCATGGCGCGTTGGACTTCGACCATTTGCTGGACAAGCGCGAGAGGAGTGTCGCGCGCAGTCTCAAATTCGTAGTCAATCTCGTCGAGCCGGACGATCAGCGTTTCGATATTCGTGCGTGCGCGCGACATGGTCTCGCGGGCCACGGCCAGGGCGTCCGAGTAAACAGGTTCCTCATGAACCCCGTTTCCGAGAGCCCGCAAATCGGACCACACGGCTTCGTGCTCACCGGCTTGATAGCGATCGTAATAACGCGACACAACCGACCAGTCGGCGCAATCGCCCAAGGACTTTAGAACTGATCACGATTCTTACGGAACGCTGACGTTCAGCAGCAGATCGTTCAACGCTTTGTCGAACGGAGGGGTGGACGCGAGTTCGCCCAGCTTTCCGCCTTCGTCGATGTCGGTGGCCAGGCGGTCATCGAGCGCCCGGGACTGCTGTTGAAACGCGAGCGTTAACTCGCGCATGGCTTGCGGAAAATCGCGATCGGCGGCCAGCCAGCAGGCCAGATCGTAATGCAGCTCGGCGGCCAGCGCGGAATCCGGAGGGATGAGGTTGAGCGCGCGGGTGAGGTAGAAGCGCGCGCGTATTTTGTCCGGCGTAGCGAACAGCCTGGCGAAGGCGCGATACAAATCGGCCAGCGCGGGCTGAAGCTCCGGCGCGGCGCTGATATCCAGGCGCGCGGCTTCGTCTTCCAGCTGGAGCAGCTCCAGCCTGGCCTGGTTGTCCAGGTTTTCGGGATTCCAAGCGGACGCTTTGGCCAGCAACGCGGTCAGCCGGGCTCCAGGATGGGCGGGCGGCCGCGCGGCGGATGGCTCCGGCGACGAAGGATGAGCGGATAGCTCCTCACGGATCACTTCCCTGACGATTTCCTGGACCGTGGCTCGGCTCTCGGCGCGGGCTTCTTCCGGCCTGGCCGTGTGCAAAGGCGGGCCGGCTTCCAGCTTCTGCTGAGTTTCCTCCTGCAGCTCGCGCAGGTCTCCCAGGGCGATCCCGATCTGATCCTGGATATGGGCGATCGCGCGGTCGGCCTGACGCGCAAAACCCATGGCGCTTAGATAAGAGGTGACGACGAACACGATGGCGTAGAGGCCGGAGGTTCCGAGCAGAACGAACACCAGCATTTCCATATCGCCGACGCGCCGGGACAGGATCTCCATGCGATCCTCGAGCGCCTGGGCGCGCTGATCGAGCTCGGTGCTGTGGGGAGCGTGCAGCGGCAGGTAGTCCCATTGACGGTAGTTCCAAAGCTCGGTCACAGCTACAACCAGCGCGACCAGCGCGGCCGTCAGCAGCAGCGCCAGCGTAACTTTGCGAAGCCAGGTCATTGCCCAGCTCCATTCTATCGCCGCATCCGGGCTGGCAAGTCTAGGCAGAGCGTACTAGGACGGTACGGCCTCACGGTATGCTGAAAAGCGCGATGGGAAACGAAATCAAAACGCAATTGCTCAATCCAGCGGCATTGGCGAAGCCGGTGGGCTATTCGCACGTGGCCGTGGTTCCGGCCGGGACGTTCATTTACATTTCCGGTCAAATCGCGCTGGACAGCGCTGGGAATGTGGTGGGCAAAGGAGATTTTCCGGCCCAGGTGGAACAGGTGTTCCGCAATCTGAAGGCCGCGCTCGAAGCCGCGGGCGCAAGCTTCCAGGACGTATTCAAGATGAACAGCTATTTCCTGGATCTGAATAACCTGGCGGCCTACCGGGAAGTGCGCAACCGGTATGTCAATGTGCAAAACCCTCCGGCCAGCACCGCGGTCGAGGTGTCGCGGCTGGTGCACCCGGACTTTCTGATCGAGATCGAAGTGATCGCCGTATTGCGCTGACCCTAGGGAATCGAAACCTCCACCACCACGCCGTTCGAAAGGCGAATCACGGCGGACTGATCGTCGGGCAAGTTGTATCGGAGCGTCTCGCGCAGCTCGTTATCATCCGGGATAATGATCCCGGAAGCGGGCTGGCCGAGCTTCCGCAGCACCTGGTCCCGGTCCGCCCCAACCTGGATGGAGGTCACCGCTTCGACCGGAACGGTGGGGAGTTTTTGAGGAGGCTGATAGGGCGGGATCACGAGCGCGGGCGGTTTAGGAGCGGGCGCTTTAGTGGCGTCGGCGGCGGACGCCGGGTTCGCCTCCGGCGCGGGCGGCGGAGGCGGCGGAGCCATGGAGAAGCGCGGTACCGAAATGACGAAAGCGGTGGGGGAACAGTATTCGGTCTCGAGCGGCGTCTCTGCCGTTCCTCCGGGGGCGACGGTCACGTGTTCGGAGCCGTCATACGTGCTGCTTCGGACGGAAGCCTCCAGAGTGACCTCGCCCTTATAGCGGCTGCGCCACAGGATGGTGGCCGTCTCGCGGCGGCATTTGACCTGGAACTCGAGGTCGGGATGCCGTGGATCGGTTCGCCATCCGGGATCGTTCTGGGCCGCGACGGGCAGCGCGGCGGCGAGAATCAGCGTGAGATTCAGTGTCGGATTTTTCATGGGAGTCCTCACTTCGACAAGCGAAGGATTTGCCCGGCCATCCGGATGAAAACATCCTGGAGCTCGGTGGGGTTGCTCGAAAAGATAAATGTGCCTTGCGGCTGATTGGGGAAGTTGGCGCAAGTTGCCTCCTGCGAGCAGGGCGGATAGAGCGCGGGCGAGTTGTAAAGGTCGCCGTTGGGATCGTTGGTGATGCGCTGCATGAAATCGTATCCGGGAGGGGCTTGCGACGTGCCGCCCAGCCCGACGCCGAAAATGGTCACCGGGATGGACGCGTTGGTTCTGGCCTGAGCCGCGGCGCTGTCGGCGGCGTTCCGGGCGGCGAGGTGGAAAATCAAGTTGTTTCCGTTCAACGCAATTCCCGTGTCGGGATTGCTCGAAAGGATCACGTTGCCGTTCGGGTCGGTGGTGAGCGGATTGTAGGAGTTGTTCACCAGATTATTTCCCCACACGTCGGTGGGCGGAAGAAGCTGGACGTCATCTACGTAGTTCTCTTCCCCGCCCTTGCCGGGCGCGATGGATGCACCGTTGGTGAACTCGCATCCAACCGCCTCAGTGGAGGTAAGCGTGCCGTGATTGGTGTTGCTTTGAGAATAGCCTTCGTACTGGCGGATGCCGTAGCTGCCGCTGCCGGAGGGATCATCGGCGGCCACCACGCCGATCGGCCCGGCGGGGATGTTGGCGTAGTAACTGGAGCCTCCCAGCGTCCATCCGGGTGTCCACGCGGGCGGATTCGTCACGAAGCTGCCGCCGGATTTGATAGGCGTGTTGGTGCTGTCCCGGCAGGCGCTGGTGGACATCATCACGTTCTGATAGTTCAGCGTCAGGGCGTTGGGGATACCGTCGGTGAAGAACATCAGGATATTGAATGCGCCCGGATAATTGGCCTTGTACACCTCGTTGTAGCCGAGCGAGAGCGCCTGGGCGGTGCCGGTGTTATCGTTGCAGTTGATCGTGTCGATGAGCCCGTTCGCGGTGCCGGATGCGTTCGAATAGCCCAGCACGGTCTGGAAATTGGTGGTGGGCGAACTGTCCACCCAGGACGTGTCTCCGAATTCGACCATGCCGATATGGTCGCGTCCGGCGGCGAACTGGCCGGTGAAGATCTTAGCGGCGGCGCGCATGTTGGCGCAGCCGTTGTTGTTGTTCATGGATCCGGAGCGGTCCATCACCATCATCATCACGACGTCGCGCCGCGAAGCGTTGCCGGTGGCGGTGAGCGTGTTCGAAGTGACGTTGAGGAAGCGCATGAACCAGGTGGGCACGGTGGTACTGGCCGTGACGGTGACGTTCCGCAGGCTGGTGTTGTTGGGGTCGTCAAAAACACTCACGGAGGAGGTGGACATCTGGGTGTTGCTGGTGGCCCAGGTTCCCGCCGGGAAATTGGCGTAGAACCAATTGACCGCGTTCTGTTGAGCGTTGGTGGCCTGCGCGGCGGTGCTCTGCCCCAGATTGAGCGCGCGGGCGGCGGCCAGCGCGGCGCCGTCCACCGAGCCCTGCAAGCGGGCTTTGACGGCGTAGAGAATACCCACGTCCACGAACAAGCCCATCATGGGAATGAGGAAGACCAGCGATATGGTCCCCAGGATCAGGGTGATACCCTTTTCGCGATGATTGGATTTTATCGGCATGAATGGTTGCTCCTAAAAGAAGTAGCGCGCGTAGACCCCGTTGCCCGAAAGACTTCCGACGCTCAGGTCCGGAGACTGGAAATACGTCTCCACGACGTAAGTCACCTGGCCATCGGTGAGCGGGGTTTGCGTGCCGTTGTTGCTTTGCCACAGAGCGCTCATGGCGGCCTGCGCGGCGCTTCCCAGCTTGGCATTGGAGTCAGTGACGTAGTTGGATACGATTCCGCTGTTGCTAAGGACCGCCCCGGTGGGCGATCCGAGTGAAACGGTACTAGCGCTGGCCAGATTGCCGTTGCCGAACTGAATCTGCTGGGTGAAAACGAAGCTATCGTGATTGGTGCAGTTGGCCGCGCCCACGGCGGAGCAATTGGGAGCGCTGGTGGGCCCGATGTACATGAGCTGCGTAACCGTAACCAGGCCGTATCCGGTGTTCGACGTGTTGGATTGCTCGTTGCCGTTGAACGACGACCCGATCTGCAGATTCAACCCCTGCGCCAGACGCTGGGCCAACTGCTGCAGAGGATAAGTAGAGAAGTCCGCGCCATGGA
>CAWBAE010000007.1:0-69982 GCA_963786745.1 Terriglobia bacterium
CCGCTAGAGTTGCTGTTCTTTCTCTCTCACAAGCTCGGCCGGCTGCTGGTTCCCTTTGCGATGCCGGTGGCGCTGGCCGCGAACGTCTTTCTTCTTCCGGCGCCTTCCTACAGCGTGTTGCTGGCCGCTCAGATCGCGTTCTATGCTCTGGCCGGATGTGGGATCTTGTGGCGGCTTCGGCCCCGAATATTGATGCTGCCGTTTTACTTTTCGATGATCAACCTGGCTACATTCTTTGGGCTGTATCACGCGCTAACCCACCGGCGCGGCCTGGCATGGAAATGACCCCCGGAAATGCCGTGAGAGATTCGCGGCCGAACCGGCACTGTCTCGCATGGGCGCTCGAGGCATCATTTCGGTGGATGTCGAGGACTACTTCCAGGTGCAAGCCTTTGCGGACATCGTGGATCGCTGCGCCTGGCCGAGCTATCCCAGCCGCGTGGAGCGAAACACGTCGCGCCTTCTCGATCTGTTCGATGAGTTGAACGTCCAGGCGACATTCTTCATTCTGGGCTGGGTGGCGGAACGCTACCCAGGTCTGGTGCGGCGGATCGTCGCGCGCGGCCATGAGCCCGCTTGCCACTCCTATTGGCACCGGTTGATATTCAAGCTTAGACCGGACGAATTCCGCGAAGATACCGAACGCGCCAAAGACGCCATTGAGCAGGCGGCGGGCGCGCCAGTGTATGGCTACCGAGCGCCCAGCTTTTCGATAACGGAAGAGTCGCTGTGGGCGTTCGAAGCGCTGGCCGAGCTGGGTTTTCGATACGACTCGAGTATTTTTCCGGTCCAACACGATCTATACGGGATCAAGCACGCTTCCCGGCATCCCATTCTCGTGAGAACGCTTTCCGGCTCCATTCTGGAATTTCCGCTAGCCACATTTCATTACAAGTACGCCGCCAATCTTCCCGTGGCCGGCGGCGGATACTTGCGGATGCTGCCGGAGTGGTACACACGCATGGGCGTCGAAAGGGCCTGGCGCGAGGGACTGCCGGTCGTCAGCTATGTGCATCCCTGGGAGCTCGATCCCGAGCAGCCGCGACTGAATGGACCGTTCAAATCGCGGCTGCGGCATTACACGGGCTTAAGAGGAACCGAAGCGCGTTTGCGAAACTTGTTGGCGCTGGATCGATTCGTGAGCTTTCGCGATAGCGGCCTGGTCAACCTGCCTCCGGCCGTCAACCGGGAGAAGGCGGCCGGATGAAGCCGGACAACATGCCGCAGGTGACGCGGTTCTGGAACGGAATCGCCCCCGAGTTCGACGCCATTTACACGGGAGCGGATAAAAGCCGAGTGAGCCGCAAGCTCGACCTGATCTTTCGCAAGGACATCTATCAGCGATTCGACTGGGTCATGGAGAAATGCGGCGACGTGCGGGGCTTGACGATTTGCGACATCGGCTGCGGCACTGGCCGATTCATCGCGGAGCTGGCGAGGCGCGGCGCCGAGCATATCACCGGCGTGGATGTTGCTTTTGAGATGCTCAAAGCCGCCCGCCAATTAGCGGAACGGAGCGGCGTAACCGATCAATGCGAGCTGGTTCTAAGCGATGTCTTGCACTGGCAGACGGATCAGATCTTCGATATCACGCTGGCCATCGGTTTTTGGGACTACATCGCCGACCCGCCGGAGCGCCTGCGTCTCATTCGCCGGCTCACCCGTGGAACGTTCCTGTCCGCCTGGCCGCGCTACTGGACCTGGCGCATGCCGGTTCGCAAGGTGCGCCTGGAATACATCCGAGGCTGTCCGGTGTACTTCTTTCGGAAGCCGCGAGTGATCGAAATGATCGAGAACGCCGGCTTCGAGATCATGGACGTCCAGACCATCGGCCAGCTCTACTGCGTGGAAGCCCGCCCGAAGTAGCCTTCCACGCGCGTGTTCCGGCTGACACGCCGTGTTTAGCCAGACACCCGCGCCGCCGGCCTGATCCAACGTCAAATCAATGATTTACATCCTGGCAGCCAGAGTGCCTTTCGCTTGGCATGAACGAAAAGGCCATGCAAGCAATGAAACTCCTGGCAATCCTCGCGTTTGCATCCACGGAAGGATTCGCGCAGGAGGCGACGCGGAGGCTGGTGGTCAGCATTCCGGACCGCAAGATCGCACTGCTCGAAGATGGCCGCGTAGTGAAGGTCTACGCAATCGCCGTGGGTAAGCGGACCACTCCCAGTCCCACGGGAAGCTTTCATATCGCGAGCCGCGTGCAGCGCCCCACCTACTATCACGCGGGTAAAGTGGTCGGACCCGGGCCCCGCAATCCCGTGGGAACGCGCTGGATGGGCCTCGGCTATCAGGGCTATGGGATTCACGGCACCAACGTTCCCAGCTCCATCGGAAAAGCCGCGTCACATGGCTGCATTCGAATGCGCAATCAGGATGTCGAGGAGCTATTCGAGCTGGTCAAAGTGGGCGATCCGGTGGAACTGGTGACCCGCGTTGACGGCGAGCTGACGAAGATCTTTGGCGAGAGCGAGCAGCGCCACGACGCACCGAATCAGGCCGCTCTTGTGCCGGTATCGGCGGAGGGAGGCATCCAATGACGCTCCTGGTCCTAATGCTTAGCTTCGGTTGCGCGCTGCTCCTGGGAGCGATCTCGTTGAAGTTTATCGTGGAGCGGATAACACGCGAACAGTATAATGTTTCCGATGCTCCGCGTCGCGTTCGCGCTCTGGTTTGGGTGGGCAACAATGATGGCGCAGACTCCTGCGGCGCCGGCGGAAGCGGCGCAATTGGCAAGCCGTATCTCCTCCCTGCTGCCGCGCGGCGCAACCGTTTCGCTCGATTTTCAGGATTTGACACCGCTCTCGCCGGGCGAATCGTCCGCTTTCCGCGGCGCTCTTCTGGACGAACTGCGCAAAGCCGGGATCGAAATAGCGGCCACGGGCCAGCCTGATCCACGCGTGCGAGTATTCGTCTCCGATAGCGCGCATGGGCGATTATTGGTGGCGGAAATCTCCACGGGAGAAAACCGGCAAGTGGCCATGCTGCCCTGGAAGGCTCCGCCTGCGCTCAATGCCAAGCCGCGAATCGCAATCACGCAAAAGGCAATCTGGCGGCAGCCGGAACCGATCCTGGATTTTCTGTTTTTGGACTCTGATGCGGAAATGCTCGTGCTCAGCCCCAGCCAGGTGACAAGCTACCGCTGGACCGACGGGAAGTGGGCATCCGCCGGAATCGCGTCTTTTTCTTCGCCGCGTCCGACGCCTCGTGATCCGCGCGGACGCATCGAAATGCTGGGAGGAGCGTTCCGCGCGTCCCTGCCGGGCGCAACTTGTACGGGCGAAGTTATGGCGGCTCTTAAAGTGGCCTGTTCGCCCGGAGACGCGGGGCTTCCGGTGCACTGGATGGTCGATCGGAATCTGATGGAATCGAATGTTTTTCGCGGGCCGTTCTATTCGGAGGCAGACGATTTGTTTGCGGACGCGGGCGGCCGGATCGTGGATCGTGAGGGCCGCATTCTTCCCGGCACGGACGCGTGGGGCAGCGACATTGCCGCCACGGAGAATCCCTGTGGAGCGCAGGCGAATACCGTGATCGCCACCGCCGCGGGCGATGATCAGTCGCACGACCAGATCCAGATTTATGAAATCGCGGATGGACATGCCACGCCTGCGAGCGATCCGCTGGTATTGCCCGACCAAGTGACCGCGCTTTGGGCATCCGAAACAAAAGGGCAGACTACGCTGGTGACTCGAAACCCAAAGACTGGAGAGTATGAGGCGTACCGCCTGGGCCTGGCTTGCGCTCAATAGTGTCCTGCCGGCTCCCGCGCCAGGCGCTACGCGCCCGCATTACGGCGGCACGCTTGCAGTTGAGATTACCGGAGCCTTCAACACTCTGGATCCCTCCGATTTTCCGGCGGCGCTCGCGCAGCCCATCGCCGAAACTCTGTTGAAGCTCGGGCCGCGCGGCGAAATCGAGCCCCAATTGGCAGTCGCGTGGCAAGCGGACGCGGATCGCAAGCGCTGGAGAATCTCGCTGCGGGCGAAGGTCACATTCCATGACGGCGAGCCGCTCACCGGGCCCAGCGCTGCGCCGGCGCTGCTGGCGGCTCTGAAGAAAAGGCATCCGGACGTCCGGATTACCGCGGGCGGCCAGGCGCTGGTGATTCAGTCCGAGCACGCCATCCCGGATTTGCTGAACGAACTGGCGAACCCGCGCATGGCCGTCCTAAGGCGCAGCGACACGAATCCTTTGATCGGCACCGGACCCTTTCGCGTCGCAAACTGGGAACCGGGCCGCAGACTCACGCTCGCTGCCTTCGAAAATTACTGGGGTGGGCGGCCGTTTCTCGATTCCGTCGCGATCAGCATGGGCTCCCCTCGGGCCACCGGCGACCTGTTCGATGTCCCATTCAGCTTGTCGCGACGGATTTTGCCGGAGGGCACGCGCCTGTGGTCGTCATCAGCCGAGGAGCTGGTCGCGGTGCTGGGCGCCGGAGTCGCGCCCGCGGCTATGCAGGCGATCGCGCTCGCTATCGACCGTGAACCCATCGTCAATGTGCTCACACAGCGCCGGGGAGAAGCCGCGTTCAGTCTGCTTCCGGAGTGGCTGAGCGGCTATGCGTTCCTGTTTCGCACCACTCCCGACCTCGCGCGTGCCCGTCAATCCGCTGCCGCGTTACGCTTAGGGCCTCTCAGCTTGAGCTATCCCGCGGGCGACTCCTTTTCCAGGGCCGTGGCCGAGCGGGTCTCGCTGAACGCCCGCGATGCCGGGATCAATCTGCAGCCCACGGCCGGCGTCAGCGGCAATCTTCGTCTGGTGCGGTGGCATCTTGAATCCACCGACGCGGCAGCGGAATTGGAGCGCGTCGCGTCGCTGGTGGGCGCCGCGGAGCCCGCCACCATGCCGGACCTCGCGAATCCGGTGACGCTTTACGACCGCGAGCGCACGCTGCTCGAAACCCAGCGCATAATTCCGCTGGTTTACCTGCCTGTGGTTTACGGGCTGACGCCGCGCGTGCACGAGCGGGATCACGGGCCGGTATTGCAGCTCGCGAACCTGTGGGTGGACCCGTGAGCTTCCGGATCAAGGTTTTTCTCAGCATCACCGGAACCGTGGTGGTGGCCGTCTGGTTGGTTGCCGGGATCGTCTCGACGCTGGTAACGCAATCGTTCGAGCGCCAGGACGCGCAGCGAACCCAAACCCTGCTGGCTCAGTTCCATCGCGAATTCGAGCGGCGCGGCGCGGATGTCGGACGCCGCATCGATGCAATCGTGAACTCGGACGTAATTCAACAGATCGCCGTGAACCTGAATAGGCCGCGCCTTGACACGTCGCCATATTTCGATCAGGCGCAGGCGCTGGCGCGGGAACAGTCTCTCGATTTTCTCGAAATCGTCGGGCCGGACGGCCGCATTATCAGTTCGGCGGAATGGCCCGCGCGGTTCGGCTACCAGGAAGGCTGGCTGACGCAGGCGTCGGATTGGAAAGCGCAGGGCGTCTTTCTGAAACGCGTCGAACTCGCCGACGGCTCGGCGCTGGGCTTGATCACAGTGCGAAGCCTGAAAGCCGGCGACGGAGCGCTCTACATTGCCGGCGGCCAGCGCCTGGATCAGGAATTTCTCGCCTCGCTACCGGTCCCGGACGGGATGCGCGTTCGGCTGTATACGGACTTCGAGAAGCCGCCGGTACCGCTGGTGCAGGAAGTTCGGCGAAATCCGCGAGAGCTGACGCGCACTGATGCCGCTCGAACGCTCACGGCGATTCCACTCCTGGGCCGCGATAATCAGCTGCTCGCCATTCTGATGGTGGAGAATTCCCGCGCCGAGTTGGCCAGCCTGAAGTCCTATATTCAGGTAACAGCCTGGGCGGTGGGCAGCGCCGGCGTACTGCTGGGCTTGCTGCTCAGCTTTTGGACCGCCTCCCGCGTCACGCGGCCGTTGCGGCAATTGACCGCCAGCGTCCGGCAAGTAGCGGGTGGAAACTGGGACACGCGCGCATCTATAAAATCCTCCGACGAAGTGGGCCAGCTTGCCCGCGATTTCAATCACATGACCGAACAGCTCTCTGAGCAGCGCGACCGCATGATTCAGGCCGAGCGCGTGGCGGCCTGGCGGGAGTTGGCGCGGCGGCTGGCCCACGAGCTGAAGAACCCGCTTTTTCCTTTGCAGATTACGGTGGAGAACCTGCAGCGCGCCCGCGCCACCAGTCCGGATCAGTTCGAAGAAGTGTTTCGCGAAAGCACCAGCACGCTGTTGTCCGAGTTGGGGAATCTAAAAACGATCATCGGCCGCTTCAGTGATTTCGCCAAGATGCCGGCGCCGGAGCTCGAGCCCATCGATTTCAACGGGATCGTGCGGGATGTGGTGCAGCTCTTCGAGGCTCAGATGCACGCGCCCGGTCGGCCGCCGATCGAAGCGAAGCTGCTGCTCAATGCCGGCTTGCCGCCCGTCCCGGCGGATCCGGAGCAGATTCGCCGCGCCCTGCATAACCTGATTTTGAATGCGCTGGATGCCATGCCCCAAGGCGGAACGCTTTCCATCTCCACCGACAGCCTGGATCGAAAGCTGGTGCTCGAAGTTTCAGACACCGGCGAAGGACTCACGGCCGAAGAATGCGAGCGGCTATTCACGCCCTACTACACCACCAAGCAGCATGGCACCGGGCTCGGCCTCGCCATCGTGCAGTCGGTAGTGAGCGATCATAAAGGCACCATCACGGTTCACAGCCAGCCCGGTAAAGGAACCACGTTTCGGATTGAATTGAGCATATGAGCAAGCTGTTGATCGTGGATGACGATGCGAACACGCTGGCCTCGCTTGCGCGCGCGTTTCGATTAGCGGGGCATGAGGCTGTGGTCTGCGATCAGGCCGACCGCGCGCTCGAGTTAGCGAAATCCCAGCGCTTCGACATGATTCTTTCGGATGTCGTGATGCCCGGTAAAGACGGACTTGCGCTATTGGCGGATTTGAAAGCGGCCGGAGTCCAGACACCGGTAGTAATGGTCTCGGGACAGGCCAACATCGAAATGGCGGTGCGCGCCACGCGGCTAGGCGCCATCGATTTTCTGGAGAAGCCGCTCTCCTCCGACAAGCTCCTGATGACGGTGGAGAACACGGTGAAGCTGGCGCGGCTTGAGGACGAAAACCGGCGATTGAAACAACGCGCGGGCAGACATGAGTTGGTTTGGGCTTCGGCCAGCATGCAGAGCGTGATGGCCAAGGTGGATCGCGTGGCCGCCAGCGAAACACGGGTTTGCATCCTCGGTGAAACCGGCACAGGCAAAGAGCTGGTGGCGCACACGCTGCACAACAAGAGCCCGCGCCGCGCTGGCCCGTTTATCACGCTCAACTGCGCGGCGGTTCCAGGCGAGCTGATCGAATCCGAGCTCTTCGGTCATGAAAAGGGAGCCTTCACCGGCGCCACCGGGCGGCATCTCGGCAAGTTCGAGCAGGCCCACGGAGGCACGCTGTTCCTAGACGAGATCGGTGACATGCCCGCGCTGATGCAGGCCAAATTGCTGCGCGTGCTGGAGCAGAAAGAAGTGGAACGCATCGGCGGGGATCGAACCATCGAAGTGGACGTGCGTGTTCTGGTGGCGACGCATCGCAATCTCGAGGAGCTGGTTCGCAAGAACGAATTTCGCCAGGACCTCTATCATCGGATCTTCGTGTTCCCCATTTCCCTGCCCCCGCTGCGTGACCGCGCGGACGATATCCCGCTCCTGGTGGACTTTTTCGCGGCCAGCGTTGCCGAACAAAACGACTGGCCCAAGCGCGAGATCACCGCCGAAGCCTATGCCGAATTGCAGCGCTACTCCTGGCCCGGAAACGTTCGGGAGCTGCGCAACGTCGTGGAGCGCCTGCTTCTCTTAGCGGAGGACAAGGTGGATCGCCGCACGGTAAGGCTGGCGTTGCCGGAGGATTCGGGCGCGCAGCTCACCGGTGCCGGAACTCTGGCAGAGCGCATAAATTCCCACGAGCGGGAAATAGTGATCGCCGAACTGAAGAAGCACAATTACAAAATGACGGACACCGCACGCGCGCTGGGCCTGGAGCGCAGCCATCTTTATAAGAAATGCCAGCAGTTAGGAATTGAGCACAAGCTGGCTTGAGCCGTTCTATCATGGAGCATCTATGAGAATTGGCGTATTCACGGTTCTGCTGTCGCAATTTCCGCTCGATAAGGTCTTCGAAAAGCTCAAGACGCTGGACATCCGCACGGTTGAGTTGGGCACCGGGAACTACAGTTCCGCCGTACACTGCCCGCTCGCGATGCTGAACGATCGCGCGGCCCTGAAAGAGTTCAAACAGAAGCTCGATGACCAAGGGTTCACCATCAGCGCGCTCAGTTGCCACGGCAATCCTCTGCATCCCAACCCGGCCGTGGCGAAGGCCAATCGGGAGATCAGCCAGAAAACCGTGCGTCTGGCCGAGAAGCTAGGCGTATCCGTGGTGATCGATTTTTCGGGATGCCCCGGCGACAGCGACAAAGCCAAGTATCCGAATTGGGTGGCCACTCCCTGGCCGCCGGAATACTCGGATCTTCTGGCGTGGCAGTGGGAAAAGAAAGTCGCGCCGTATTGGATCAAGCACGCGCAGTTCGCTAAAGACCACGGCGTGAAGATCGCGATCGAGATGCACCCCGGGTTCGTGGTGTACAGTCCGGAAACAATGTTGAAACTTCGCGGCATCGCGGGCAACACCATCGGCTGCAACTACGATCCGAGTCACATGTTCTGGCAGGGCATCGATCCGATCAAGGCCATTCGCGTATTGGGCGATTCTATCTTTCACGTGCACGCTAAAGACACACAAATCTACGATTACAATCTCCCAACCACCGGCGTACTCGATACCAAGAAGTACACCGACGAACGGCATCGCGCCTGGATCTTTCGGAGCGTCGGATATGGTCACTCGTTCGGATGGTGGAAGGAGTTTGTTTCCACGCTTCGGATGTATGGGTACGACTACGTGCTATCCATCGAGCACGAGGATACGTTGATGTCCCCGGACGAGGGGCTTGCCAAAGCCGCGGGACTTTTGAATCAGATTGTAATCAAGGACGCACCCACGGCGCCTTGGTGGGTGTAACTTAAGCCCGCGCCGAAAAATCGCGAAACTTCGCGGGCGTAAGACCGGTATGAGACTTGAACATCGCGCAGAAGTGGCTTTGATCCGAAAACCCACACAGCAGGGCGACTTCCGATAACGGCGTCGCCGTGTTCGCCAGTAAATTGGAGGCGTGCTCGATGCGCCGCTTGCGAATGTATTCGCCTATGGTGGATTGGTAGTGTTTACGAAACTCGCGCGACAGATGCACCGGGTGCACGCCCGCGAGCGCGGCCAGCTCCGCCAGGCTGGGCGCTTCCAGACACGATTCTTCCAGCGCTTCGCGTACTCGCCGCAGCCATCCCGGAGCATTCGATCCATTGCTTTCGCCCATCGCGCGGGCGCTTTCGGCCAGGATCTCCAGGAGAATGCCTTCCATGGCCAGCGGCGCGACATCGTCTTCGGCCGTAAATTCACGAAGCATGCGATTCGCGAGCCACGAGGACGTCAGCCCGACCACTTCCCCGGGCATTGACAGCACCGTCGCATGGTCGCCCAGGCGGTGCAAAATCACCGGCTCGATTTTCACCAGCAGCACTCGAACCCGGCTGGTAAATTCATTCTCGTGCAACTCTCCGGGCGGCAGGAACCGGATTTCCCCTTCCGCGCAAATGCTGGTGCGGTGGGAATACTTCTCGACGTATTCGCCCTCCAGCACGAAGCTTAGATACGCCTGGGCGTGGCAATGCGCGGACAAAACCAGTTCGGATGGGTAGATTCTTTCGGTGAGTGAGAAGCCGGCGATCTCTCGATGCCTGACGATATCGCCCGCAGCGTCCGTGATCGGATATGCCGCGCTTCGGTTCAGTGAAATCGAGTCAACCGGATTCATGGAGGAAGCGCCGTTCCTTTTCAGGTTGGACGCACCGTTTTTCGAAAGGTTAGCGTTGCGAACGTGTGAATCTTCAATCGTCTTGCAGAGATCCATGTTTTGTTCTACGCGCGAGAGGGCTGTTTTGTTTTGGCGTTCTGGCAACTTTCTGGAAAAAAGTTGTAAGCCAGCGCCGCGTGTCCCATTAGCGAACAGGCGTCCCACGAGCGAACATGGCTCGTCAAAAATGATTTAGACGAGTTGTTAGCATTTCGCTAACAGAGTTGTGATTTTGCAAGATTCGCGCGGAGCGCGCCGCGCGTCGGTTACTTCAGTTCCGGACTGCTGGCGTTCGCGGGCTCGGCCGTCCAGTTTTGATGGATGGCCATGGTCTGGTCGGAAAAAAACGTGCGGCGGCCGGTGCTGTTATAAACTTTCGGATTCACGTTGAGCGTATAACCCTGCGGCGTCGCGGTCATGTTGAAGAGATACCCGTCTTTTTCGCCGGAGGTGAGGCTGGAGGGGATCAGATCGGAGGCTTGCGGGCTGGGGCCGCCGCTGGTGGGCGGACCTAACTCGGCCAGGGTGGTCGCGAATCGTCCGAACTGCGACATGTACTGCGTTTGGGCCTGGTGGATGGTCTGGATCTCGCGGATCACAACCATTTCGTTCGCGTTCATCTTAGCGCTGCCGAGTTTGGGGACCGCGACGGCGAGAATCACCAAAATGATAGCGATAACGATCAAGAGCTCGATGAGCGAAAAACCGCGCCTGCGGCGGCTGGAGCTAAACGGCTGCATGTATAGATTATGACGCGAAACGGGGCCGAAACGTGCAATGCGCCTCGGCCAGCGCGATCGCTCCCAGAACTCCCGCGCGCACACTGAGTTGCGGAGCCACCAGGTCCGGTGGCGCGGCATAACCGTTCAAAAGCCTGGCCAGTTCCAGCCGTACGGCGGGGAACAGCTCCTCGCGCTGCATGATGCCGCCGCCCAACACGATGCGTTGGGGATCCAGGGTCAAGGTCCAATTCACCAATCCCAGGCCCAGGTATCGAGAGATGAGAGTCCAGGCGGGATGATCGGGCCGCAAGCTGCGCGCGGGCCGGCCCCAGCGGGCTTCGATGGCCGGCGCTGCCGCGAGCCCCTCCAGGCAATCGCCGTGATAGGGGCAGTTGCCGGGAAACGGGTCCAGCGCAAGATCGTGCGGTATCAGGATGTGCCCCATTTCCGGATGCGTTCGTCCTCGCAACAAGCGGCCGTTCACCATCGCTCCGCCTCCGATGCCAGTGCCGATCGTCACGTACAGGAACACATCCAGGCCTTGCGCCGAGCCCCAACGGTACTCCGCCAGAGCGGCTGCATTGACATCCGTGTCTAACGCGACCGGTACATCCAGCGCCCGTTGAATGGCTCCCGCGAAATCGAAATTCCTCCACTCCAGCTTGGGCGTGGACGTGATGTAGCCGAAAGTGGGGGACTGGGGATTCGGGTCGATCGGGCCGAACGAGCCGATGCCGATGGCGTCGAGCGGCAGGCGGGGTTGAAAAAACGCCACTACGCGCGGGATTGTTTCAGCGGGCGTGGCGGTGGGGAACTCCGCGGAATCCAGGTCGCCGGGGCCGGTTCCCACCGCGCAAACGAACTTGGTCCCCCCGGCCTCAATCCCTCCGAACCGCGCCATGGGTCCAGTGTACGCCGGGCGCTTCGAGCGGCCTCGGCGGAGAGGCCGAAAGGACGGTTACAATGGGGACGGAATGAGAATACGAACCACACTGGCCTGTACGGCCTTCCTCGCGACGCTCGCCGCCGCACAGCAACCAGCGCCCCCGGCGCAGCCGTCCGCGCGGCCCACGCCTGCGCTGGAGACGCCTCCACCGCCCGGCGTGACTCCGATTACCCTCCCTCCGGAATCTGTAGTGATCACCATCGGCACAGAGAAGATCACGCGGGCGCAATTCGAAGAAATACTGGCAGCGCTTAGCCAGAACGGACAGCGCCTGCCCAACAAGCGCCAGGTGGCGAAACAGTTGGGCGAGCTACACGCCGTGGCTCAGGAAGCCCGGAAAAGAAAACTCGACCAGACCGCCACCACCAAGGAGCTGCTGGTGATCTCAGCCGATCAGTTGCTGGCGAATGAACTGCAGCGGCAAGTGGCCAGCGAGGTGAAGGTGGACGATACCGCCGCGCACACCTACTACGACGGTCACAAAGCGCAATACGAACAAGTGAAGGCCTATCACATTCTGATCCGCTTCAAAGGCTCGCAAGTGCCGTTGAAGCCGAACGAAAAGGATCTTACCGATGCGGAAGCGCTGGCCAAAGCCAAGGAAATCCGCAAGAAGCTTGCCGACGGAGGAGACTTCGCCGCGCTGGCCAAGGCCGAATCCGACGACACCGGCACGGCGACCAACGGCGGAGCGCTGCCGCCGTTTTCGAAGGGCCAAATGGTGAAGGAGTTCGAGGACGCGGTCTACGCCCAGCCGATCGGCCAGATCAGCGATCCGGTGAAGACCAAGTACGGCTATCACATCATCAAGGTGGAGGAGCGCAAGGCGAAAACTTTCGAGGAAGCTCGCGCCGATATCGACAAGCAGCTAAAGCAGCAAATGCTGCGCGAAGCCATGGAGAAAATCGAGAACGAAACTCCGGTGACGCTGGACGACGCCTATTTCGGCAAGTAAACCCGTACCTTATTCCATGCGCTCGGCCCAATAGAGAAAGCGCATCAACTCGCGCCGGTGCCCAATAGCGAATCGCCAGAAATCGGCGAAACGGATATCCTCCGCGGGCGTTCCCCAATAGGTCTCCATGCGCCAGCGTAAATAAGGGCTGTCCCACGGACGCAGGCGGTAACCCCGCGTAGCCAGCCACAGGAAGCGCAGCATCAATCTTTTTTACTGACGGTTTTCTTGCCCGCCGGCTCAGGCGTCGCGTAGTACCCGGTGCGGGTCCGAACCACGGGGTGGCCGGCGGCATTCACCGTGACTTTGATCTGCCGAAAGCTGCCGTCCATGGCCTGGACGGTTGGAGAGTAGGCGATGGTGTACTGATTGCGGATTTCGCGCGCCACTTGCAGCGCGAGCTGATCCACCTCGGCCAGTCCCTTCGGATAGAACGACAAGCCGCCCGAGTCATGCGTTAACTCATCCAGCGCGCGCTTGGCGATCTTGGCTTCGCGGCGCTCTTCCTCGTTCAGAAGCCCGATCGCGTAGATCAGCACCTCATCCTGCTGCGCCCGGTTGACCAGTTTCTCCAGCGAAACTCCGCTGGCGTTGTCATTTCCGTCCGTGATCACCAGCAGCGCTTTCTTTTGGCGCTTGCCTTCTTTCTTCAGATAATCCAGCGACAGATTGATGGCGTCGCGCATGGCGGTGCCGCCGCGCGAATCGATCTTCGCCACTCCGTCCTCCAGCCGCTTGAGATCGCTGGTGAACGGGACATCCAGCCAGGCGTCATCGTTGAAGTTGACGATGAAGACCTCGTCCTGCGGATTGGAGGCTTTCACCAGATCCATGGACGCGATCTCCACTTTCTGCCGCTTCTCCCGCATGCTTCCGCTGTTGTCGATGATGATGCCGAGCGAGACCGGCACATCCTCGCGCCGGAAGATCTTGATGGGCTGCTCGATGCCGTTCTCAAAAACCTTGAAGGATTTTTGAGGGATATCGGTGACCAGTTTTCCGCTCTTGTCGGCTACGCTGACCGGCAGGATCACGAGGCGCGTGTCTGCCCGAAAAACCGGATCCTCCACCGGCGGCGGTTGTGTATTCTGCGCCCAGGCCAGTGAGGAAAATACTAAGAAACTACTGAGAAGGCGCATAATACCCGAGGCGGAAAAACGCTTTGAGCGGCGGAAGACCGCGCGGCTGCACCAGCTTCACGTTCACGTGCCGGTATTTGCCATCCCTAGTCTGGTTCTTCGAAGAATAATAAAGCACGTATTGGTTTCGCAGCTCGATACCGATTTTCGCGGCAATATCCGCCAGCTCGTTCACGTTCTCTACATTATAACTGCGCCCGCCCGTGAGTTCCGCCACTTGGCTCAGCATCCCCGGGCCGCCCATTTCTTCGGGCGTGCGGCCGCGCGATCCGATCGGCTCGAAGATTCCGATGCCGTAGATCTGCACATCCGCTTCCCGCACCGCGTTCTTGATTTCGCTCTCGGTGTAGCGGCTGTTGTTGTCGCCGCCGTCGGAGATGATCAAAATCGCCTTGCGGGGATTGTGCGCTTTCTTCATGTGATTCATGGCCATCAGAACGCCGTCGAGCAGCGCGGTCTTGCCCCGGGATTGGGCAAAGCTCAAACGATTCTGGATGTCCTCGGTATCCGCGGTGAATGGAACCACCAGCTCCGGCCGGTCGTTGAACTCCACCAGGAAAAACTCGTCCTGCGGATTCGCGGTCTTGAAAAACTCCACCGCCGCGCGGCGCGATTGTTGGAGCTTCGACCCCATGCTGCCGCTGGTATCGAACACCAGGCCCACGGAAAGCGGGGCGTCCTCGCTCGAGAATTGCAGAATTTTTTGCTCGACCTTGTCTTCGAACAGTTTGAAGTGTTCCTTTTCGAGTCCGGTGACAAAACGATTCAGGGGGTCCGTAACCGTGACATTGATCTGGACCAGCGTGGTATCGATGCGGATGTTGGCGCGCCGATCCAAATCGGGGTCGGTAGGTACCTTGGCGGTGGGCTGTGGACGGGACGCAATGGTAGGCTTCTCGTCATCCGGAGCTGCCGGCGCGGCGCATCCGAACGCGCAAGAAACCGCCAGGATGAAACTCAGGATACCGAACCTGCGGACGCTTGAGAAAGTCTGCGCCACTTTTTTACACCCGCCCGTTTCGACTGGATTCAGTATACCATCAGTAGGCTTTGGCGATGATCGCGCGGCGATCCACCGGCTCCCCGGTGACGATGCATTTGCCGGGGCCGTCGTATTCGTCGGCCAATGGGATGCAGCGGATGGTGGCCTTGAATTCCTTCATGCGGGCGTCCGAAGCGGGATCGTCCTTGACATGCGCCGCGACGAATTTTCCGCCGCCCTTTTCGGCGGTCACCTCGCGCAGGATAGTTTCCACTTCTTCGATCGAGTTCGCGAGCACGGTGTTGGCCTGCAGGCGGCGCTTGGCGGCGTTGTACAGGCTGCTCTGCATCTGCTCCAGCGCCTGCGGAACCTTGGCTGCGATTTCGGATTGCGGCAGTATTTCCTTGGTTCCCGTATCGCGGCGTTTGAGCACCATCTGGCCAGACGCGAGATCGCGCGGGCCAAGCTCCAGCACCACCGGAACTCCGCGCCGCTCCCAATGAAAGAACTTGGCGCCGGGCGACTGCCCTTCCCGGTCGTCCACTTTCGCCCCGACATCTGCCGCGATCCTGTGCGCCGCCTCCAGCACCTGGGCCCGCTCGTCGTCTTTGCGGAAAATCGGAACAAGCACGGTTTTCACCGGCGCCAGCTTGGGCGGCAGCACCAGGCCCTTGTCGTCCGAGTGGCTCATGATGAGCCCGCCGATCAAGCGCGTGCTGACGCCCCAGCTGGTTTGCCACACATAATCCAACTGGCCTTCCTTGTTCTGAAAGCGAACGTCGAACGCCTTGCCGAAATTCTGGCCGAGATCGTGGCTGGTGCCGGCTTGCAGCGCGAGGCCATTCTGCATCATGGCTTCGATGGCGTAGCTATGCAGCGCGCCCGCGAATTTTTCGCTCTGGGTCTTGCGTCCCTTGATCACCGGCATGGCCATGATGTCTTCCGCCACTTCGGCGTAAACGTCCAGCATGCGGAGCACTTCGGCGACGGCTTCAGCGTGCGTCGCGTGCGCGGTGTGGCCTTCCTGCCAGAGGAACTCGGTGGTGCGCAGAAACATGCGCGTTCGCAATTCCCAGCGAATGATGTTGGCCCATTGATTGAGCAACATCGGCAGATCGCGATAGCTCTGGATCCAGCGCGAGAAGAAATGGCCGATGATGGTTTCCGAAGTCGGCCGGATGACGTACGGCTCTTCCAGCTCTTTGCCGCCGGCGATGGTCACCACCGCCAATTCGGGTGCGAACCCTTCCACATGCTCGGCTTCCTTTTGGAGAAAACTCTGGGGAATCAGCAGCGGGAAATAGACGTTCTGATGTCCAGTGGCCTTGAAGCGATCGTCCAGCTGGCGTTGCAGCAGTTCCCAGACCGCATAGCCATTGGGTTTGATGACCATGCAGCCTTTCACGATCTCGGCCGGCTCGGCCATGTCTCCAGCCAGGACGACATCCTGATACCAAGCGGCGAAATCCTGAGTGCGTGCAGTGATGGGAGATTCGGGCATATTTGGGTTTTGTTTCGGGTGCCAGGTTTTAGGGTACGACAGGCGTTCCGCGGAGTGCGAGTGCTCAGAGGGTCCGGCGGCGTTTCCCGAGACTAGATGACCGGACGCAGGGGAACGTCAATGGACAGCGACGGTCTGTTGTTTGCTCAATGCCTTCTCGAAAGTCTCCTGGGCGCGAGCGACGAACTTCTTATAACCATCAGGGTCGATAAAAACACGGGGACCATCTTGGGGATAGCGCTTCAGTTTCGTGAGCATGTCGAAGTATCCACCATGGGCTCCCAGAAATACGTCGCACGGCAACGAACGCAAGACGGCAAAGGTATGCGGGAAATCCTGAACGATGCCCGGATAGCTCACGGGATGGCCCGGTGAAGCGACAAAGCGATACTCCGACCAAAAGCCCGTCCCTCCCACGATGACGATATTCCGCATCGTTTCCTTTGGCTCTCCTGGAAGGTGAGAGAGCATAGTCCATGTGGTACATCCGCGCGTGTGGCCGGGAGTTTTGTGGGCCGTCAGTGTGACACCCCCAAGCAATACATTGTCGCCGTCATGGAGAACGCGATCCACGTGTACAGGAGTGTATCTAAGAATGTTCGGTGAGGGCGATAGGAAATCTGTCCGAGCGCCAGTTTCAACCACGCTCACGTCGCCATCCATGACCATGTTCTTCGCATGTGTCTCGCGAATCACTTCCGCTGCGCCACCCACGTGATCGGAATGCGCCTGGCTGTTGAGCAGGATTTTCGTGTCATTCCAACGAAAGCCCAATGCCTCCACACTCGCGCGAATCTGCGATGGAGAGGTAGCCAGGTTCGCATTGATGAGGATATTTCCTTTTGGCGTGACGACGAGGTAGCTGCCAAGATCCTGGCTGCCCACGTAGTAGAGGTTGTCAGCGATTCGAAATGGAGCGATCGGAGTCGTCTCTGAGGGGTCTACCTCAGCCAGCATGAGTCTGGGGGCGCCGAATAAGAGTAGTAACAGGCAGGGAAGGAAAACTCGCATCGTCTTTAATGTCGCATAGGGCAGAGCCGAACGATGTTGTTCGGTGCGAAACGCCGGGAGATATTCCAAATTCATGCCTCCCGGCTGTTACTACTGGACTGTCAGGACTACACCGCCCGGCGACGAAACCCCACCGATGCTAGCCACCACCGGCCCGTTCCCGGAGCCAAGCGCGGGCGGCACCTGAATCGCTATCTGATACAGGCCCGCGAAGCCCGGTGCCAGTGCCGCGCCGTAAACTGTCGCCGGAAGATTATCGATCGTCACCGTCACCTTATCCGTGTTGTACGTTGTACCGCTGGGCGTGACCATTCCCTGCGGACAGGCCGGAGTCGTGGAGCCGAAACCCGTGCCCCAAAGAATGATCGTGTCGCCCGGCTTGGCCGGTGTCGTGGTCACGCCCGAGAACGTTCCGCTCGCCGCCGCGTAAGTGAAATCCTGATATGTCGCGACCACCTGATTGTTCGGCCACGGGAAGAACGCGGGCGCGAAGTTGTCCACCGTGACGCTGACGCTCTGGCTGGCGCCCGCCGCGTTGGTCACCGTCACCTGCTGTGTTCCCGCCGACACGTCAGGAACGATGAAATTGATCTGCGTCGGTTTCACGTAATAGACATAAGCATCATTTCCCCCGAAATCGACAGTCACGCCGTTCACGTTAGTTGGCAAGATTCCGTTCACGACATCCCACGTACCCGTTGACGACGCGAAATTCGTTCCCTCAATCGTGGCCCACGATCCGACCACCAATCCGGACCCGAAGCTCGCGCCGTTAACCACGCCCCCCGCGGCGATGCTGGGCGCCGGAGCTGACGCCGACGCTGACGGCGAGTACTCGAAGATGCCGGTGCAGGTGGTGGAGCTGCAGCCGGAGCCACCGCCGTACAGATTGCCTTTGCTATCGATGACCAAGGGCGAATTGACCGCGAGAACGTCGCCCGGCCCGCCGAAAAAGTGACGGACCACTTCCTGCCAGCCGCCGCCCGCCTGCGGCATGAGCTCGAAGAGCACGCCATCGGTATTGGCTGGGCCGGTCGAGTAGTACGGGCCCCCGTGGGCGGTAGTGCCCCAGAGATTGCCGGCGGCATCGAAGACGACGCCGGTGGCCGGGGAAGATCCGTTGGTGGGTCCGCCGCGAAAGGCGTAAAGCTGGGTCAGTGTCCACTCGGAGCCCTGTTTTGCAGGCGGCGAGAGCTCGATGACTGCCCCGCTTCCACCGCTTATAGCGCTGCTGTACGTGGTGGTGTATAGGTTGCCTTGATGGTCGAACACCAACGCCCCATAGGGAGTCAGGGGGCCGCCCACGGCAAAGGTGTAGAGAATCGTTTCCGCCCATTCGCCGCCCGCGTTCGGGCTCAACTCGAAAACCACACCTTCGTCATACGTGCCGCCGTTTTCGGTAGTGCCGTAGAGATTGCCATGGGCGTCTAAAATGAGGCCCGCTTCGGGCCCGGGCCCATTGCCATCCACGCCGTCTAGCGCCCAGCTGTGGAGCAGTTGCTGGGTCCATTGTCCACCCGCGTGGGTAGGGGGAGAAAGCTCGTAAACTCCACCCACCCCGTTGACGCCGGCGTTGATACAGGTGCCGTACAGGTTACCTTTGCTGTCCATGGTCAGATATGACTGCGGAGCCTCACAATTGGTGGAACTCGTGGTTTGATCGTCTGGGAACAGATAGAGGATCTGCGAAGTCCACGTCCCTCCCGGCGTCGAGGGCGGCGACACCTCGGCGATATAGCCCGTGACGGCTTGTCCGTCCACCGTCCCTTCGTTCGTCGAGACCCCGTAGAGGTTGCCCGCAGTGTCGAAGAGAAGTCCATGTGAGGGAAGGCGTACGCTGGGTCCGGTCGAGTCGATGAGCACTTGATAGGTCCATTGGCCGCCCGCCTGGGATGGAGGCGAAAGCTCGAAGACTCCGCCTGCCAACGTTCCATAAAGGTTCCCCTAGCTGTCCATGAGCATGGGACTGCCCGGCTCGAAGTTCCCCGTGTTGCCCGTCCAGCTATGGATGATGTTATATTCCTGGGCCGGCAGTAGGAACGCCAAAAGAACAAGAGCGCAGAGGAGAGGCGTTGCAGACTTCATGATCGACTCCCGAATCCGGGCCGCGCGTTGCCCAAGACGTAGGATTGTATCAGTATGTTGCGCCGGTCCGGATACCGGGGCGACGACGCCTGGGCTGTCCTGGCCGCCAGTCTGGTTACCGGTGTTCGAGATGGAGTTCGCCACCATGGTAGCGAGCAAGGTGACAGCAGCTCGGACAAGGGAAGCAGCCGCGTCGATGATTCGTTGAAGAGAGTTGAGCACAAAAAAATTCTCCTCGATAGAGTTATGGAGATACGAGCGGAATCTTTTCTAAAAATGTCGGGGAAGGCACGCCACGCCGGGCGCCTCAGGGTTATCGTGGGCCCGGACGATTCCCGTTTAGTAGCGTGGACGCTCGACGATGGAAGGGGCAGGCTCACCCTGAACAAAGCAAATAGGCATCGTGTGCCGCTCAGGGCCTCGCCAGAGCTTGGGGCGAGTGACGCGCCACTCGTACGATCGGTACGGGGGGAATTGGATCTCCGACTTCGGTACGTGTTGCCGACCATCTGGACACTATCCTTGAACGGTCAGTTGAAAGAGTCGCGCATGATGAAGCACCCCTAGTTAGGCCGCGATTGTCGGTGACCCGGCTGCGAGCGCTCGAAATGGCCGCGTCAACGCAAACCCGAGGCGTCAGTCGGGAGAGGCGCTCTCAATTCGGTGCGACTACACTTGAGGAGATGTCTGCACTTCCCGAACGGATCGGCCCGTATACAATCACCGGAAAACTGGGAGAAGGCGGAATGGGTATTGTATACAGCGCCCATGACATCCGGCTGAACCGGCCAGTTGCGCTCAAAATGATCCTCGATTCAGGCAATGACGAGGAGAGCCGGGGGCGTTTTCTGCGCGAAGCGCAGGCAGCGGCGCGAGTCAGCCACCCCAATATCTGCCGCCTTTACGACATCGGCGAGGTAGAAGGCCGGCCGTTCCTGGTTATGGAACTGCTCGAAGGGGCGTCGATGTCCGAGCGCTTGGGGCAAGGGCCGATGTCTCTGGCCGAGGCGCTGCAGGTGACGCTGAGCATCCTGTCAGCGCTGGCGGCGCTGCATAAATCGTCGATCGTGCATCGGGATCTGAAGCCGTCGAACGTGTTTCTGTCGACGGAGGGCGTGAAGCTGCTGGATTTCGGGCTCGCCAAGCCGGTTTCGCCTCTCTCCGGCGAGGGGCAGACACAGACCGCGCTGACCGGGCACGGAGTGATCGTCGGGACACCGCGATACTCGTCGCCCGAACAAGTGACAGGAAGACCGGTGGACGCACGATCGGATCTGTTCGCGGTCGCCGTGATTCTTTTCGAGGCTTTAGCCGGCAAACCTGCTTTCACGGGTAACTCGGCGCTGGAGATTTTTCACTCGGTATTGTATGAAGCGCCACCGGCGCTCAGCGGATCACAGGCCGTTTCAGCCGTCGATCGTATCGTGCGGAGAGCAATGGACAAGAATCCGGCGAACCGCTTTGCTGCCGCAGATGAAATGGCCGCGGAACTGCGCGCGGTGATGCGTCTGGAGGATTCGGGTACCCATGTAGAGACTCGCGGAGTAAAGCGGCTGATCGTGCTCCCGTTTCGCATGCTCCGTTCTGATCCGGAGACTGATTTCCTGGCGTTCAGTCTGCCGGACGCGATCGCGGCGGCGCTGGCCGGCTTGAGCTCGCTCGTGGTGCGGTCGAGCCTTGCGGCGGCTCACTTCGCCGGAGCGGTCCCGGATTTGAGAGAGATCGCCAAAGAGGTTGACGTCGATACCGTGCTCACCGGAACTCTCCTCCGCGCCGGCACGCACCTCCGTCTCACCACTCAATTGGTGGAGGCTCCGAGTGGCACGCTGATCTGGTCGAAGGCATTGCAGGTGGAGCTGCGCGACATTTTTCAACTGCAGGACACACTGGTGAGCGGCGTCGTCGAGTCGCTCGCGTTGCCGTTGACAGCGGGCGAGCGGAAGCAGCTCGCCCACGATGCGCCGGCCAGTGCTACTGCGTACGATCTGTACCTGCGCGCGAATGAAGCTGCCAAAGTATTCAGCGGGTTTTCAGACGCCATTAGCTTGTATGAACGGTGTGTCGCGCTCGATCCCGGTTACGCACCGGCTTGGGCTCGTTTGGGGCGAGTCCGCTGGCTGGTAGGCAAGTTTTCCGAAGGACAGGCGGAGAAGTTGGTGGAAGGCCGCAGTGCGATCGAGCGGGCGCTGGAGCTCAATCCCGATCTTCCGCTGGCGCACAATCTGTACACGAACATCCAGGTGGACCAAGGGCACGCTTTGGATGCGATGAGGCGTTTGCTCAGGAGGCTGCGCAGTTCGAAAACTGATCCGGAGTTGTTTGCTGGCCTCACCCACGCAAGCCGCTACGGCGGTCTGCTCCAGGCGTCGCTCGAAGCGGATCGCCAGGCCCGGCGTCTCGATCCAAACATTCACACCACGGTGACCCATACCTACTTCGCGATGGGCGATTACCAAAGCGCTCTGGAGGTGGCCGGCCACGACTTTGGCTATTTCGGTCCGCTGCGGCTGGCAATGCTCGGGCGCGTAGAGGAGGCGATCAGTCTCCTAAAGGAGAAGGAGTCTTCCGTATCGGAGCGGCTCGGCAAAGTATTTATGATTTCTCTACGTGCGTTGCTTGAAGGGAATCGGGAAGCCAGCCTCAAGGCAAGTGACGAGATTATGAATGGGCCCTTCAAGGACCCGGAAGGGAAATATTACTTGGCCCGGCAGCTCGCCTTTCTTGACGACATCGACCGCGCGACCCATGTGTTGAAGAGCACCGTCGATGGAGGGTACTTCTGTTATCCGCAGATGGCTTCCGATCCGTGGCTTGATCCGGTTCGCGGCGATGCCGAGTTCAAACGAATCCTATGCAGGGCCCAAGCGCTGCATCAAGAGACGCTCGAGATGTTCAAGGCCGAGGGTGGTCCTCGGTTGCTTGGTCAGGCGTAGAAGTCCCGGACGGATGGCGGCCCACTCGGAAACAGGACACCTGCGAAGGCCGTCCGATGAGATCGGGAACGAGAAACGCGCTTGGATCCCCCAAATTGTTGGTCTGGTGTAGTGGGCGTGCCTTCGAGAGGTCGGCGCTGGTGAGGAGGATTCAAACTCGGAGGGTTGGAAGCAATTTAGGTCGCTAGCTCAATCCGGCGCCCAGACGCGCGAATAGCACGTTGGCGGCGAGTGCGTGCCGGGTGGAGCGGATACACCAGGTAGTTCATCATGCCATTACTGATAATCAACTTCGATGCCGTGCGGATGGCTGGACAGCTGTCGCCCCACAACGGATTGAACTGCCATGAAACCGAACGGGTCCGTGGCGGGTCAGCGACCGCGATCCACCCGTGAGGCTCACCTGAACAGCGACAGGTCTATGGAGTCCGCCAGGGCCCTGTAACCCGCGTCGTTGCCATGGAGGTGGTCGTCCGCCAGAAATTCCTCCTTAACTCGACTGGGGCGGGCCGGGTCGCGCCAGACAGCGTCGAAGTCCAGCACCCCGTCGAAGGCGCCGCTGGTGCGGATCCAGGCGTTGACCGCCTGGCGTGCGGTCTCACCCTCTGGAGCGAAGATGTCCGCGCCCCCGTATGGCACGAGGGTGGCGGCGTAGATCTTTACCCCGCACCCGTGAGCCCGGGCGATGAGTTGGCAGTAGCCCGCGATGACGTCGTCTGCTGTCACCGGCGCGCCGGGGAAACCTGCTAAGAAGTCGGCCATGGGTCCGTCGTCATCACGCGGGGCGAAGGAGATGGCGATGTCGGCTCCTTCGAACACCACCACGTAGCCGAGGCCCGGCGTCGCCAGGACGTCGCGGTCGAAGCGCGCCAGGGCCGAGACGCCGAAGCCGTCGTTCAACAGCCGATTGCCGCCGATACCTTGGTTGGAGACGTAGACGGCCGGCCCGCCGCGCTCGGCGAGGCGCTCGGCCAGGAGGTCGGGCCAGCGCTGGTCAGCGTCCGGCGTCGAACCGGTGCCGTCCGTGAAGGAGTCGCCGAGTGCGACGATGGCCGTGGCCGGTGTCTCAGGAAGCACCTCCACCGCCGAGATGAGGGCCTGCGCCGGCAGGGGCACGGCCGTGTCGGGCAGGTTCGGGGCGGCTGTGGCATCGCCCGGGATGGACCACCCGGGCTGTAGATCCGAGCCATGGCTGGTGCAGGTCTTCACCTGCCCCGGCAGGTAGAGGCTGATTGACAACCTGGAGAGGGCCGGTAGGAGCAAGTCCACCGGATCGCTGAGGATCGGCGCTCCCGCCGGGACGGCGACGCTGGACCTGCCGGCAAAGGTCAGGGCACAGTCGCTGCCCGCCTGAATCCCACCGCCGGGCGCCGCCAGACCCACATGCGCCGCGCCGATGGTGAGTGGCACGGTGCCGTACTCGTTGGTGAAGCGAATGCGTACCCGGCGCCCGCCGCCGCTGATGCGCACCACCTGTCGCAGAGTCGCGTCGGCGAAGGGCTCGACCGCGACCACCGACGCGCCAGCCGCCTGGGGCGAGGCGCCCCAAGTTCGCACCCAGCCCCTGTCCACCACAACGTTCTGTGAGCTCTTCATATATCGTCCCCTATGTACTCAGTACATTTATGAACTAAGTATATAATGTGGTATCACTGGTAATATGTCAAGGCCATCCGACCGCCGATCCCGCAAGCGGCGCGCCATGCGAGATACCATCTCCGAGGTTGCCACACGGCTCTTCAACGAGCGGGGTTTTGACAATGTCACCGTGGACGAGATTGCGGAGGCCGCGGACGTCGGGCGAATGACGGTCTTCAATCACTTCCCGCGCAAGGAAGATATGTTTTTTGATCGCGATGAGGAGATTCGCGAGATCCTGCGGAAGACCATCCAGCAGCGTGACACCCGCGTATCGCCGATCGAGGCGCTACGGCTGCTCTTTCATCGGTTGGTTGCCGAGCAGAGCCCTTACGTCGAATTTTCCGCTGCGAGCCAGCGCTTCGTCGAGACCATCGAGGGCAGCGAAACCCTCAAGGCTCGGGCCAGGGCGATACGTGACGAGATCGCGCAATTCGTAGCGCTGGCGCTATCTGAAGAGGCCGGGCGAGAACCTACCGATCCCGCCGCCCATCTGGCTGCCAATCTACTTTTGGCGATGTGGACCGTGGCCCGCATCCAGGCTCACCGAACCTTTCTGAAGAGTCGCCATAAAAAGAAAGCCACAGCCGCCTTTCTCGCTATTGTCGACACGGGAACTATCGGCCTGATGGCTGCGCTGGCGGGCACGCCTTACGCCTGAGCAATCACCTTATGCCTCCTCCAGCGAGCACCCAGAGGCTCTAATGCTGAAGGAACTGCTTATGGCGCAGAGATGGGTTGGATTAGTAACGAGAAAACGCGCTTGGATGCCCGAAATTGTTGCTCTGGTGTTAGTGGGCGTACCCGATCTGTCCGAAAGTTCAGCGGACCCGTCCAGGATTTCCGCCGTTTGAGCGCATATCCGCTTCCTTACACAAGACCGCGGGAGGGACCCGGGGCGCCGCTCATAGCCTCCGCCACAGCTTGGAGCGAGTGACGCGCCATACGGAGAATGGTCTGGCGCGAGCATCGACAGTGCCGCTTCTGTACGATTTTCTGACGATCCGATCAGAACCCCAGAATGGGATTGCGGCTACTTGGCGGTAGCTACCGGTCCCGTCTTCAAGTACCGATCCAGCCACTGCACCATCTCCCCCAGGTAGTCCGGCCATTCCGGGTGCGGTTTACCAGCAGCCCCAAAGTCGGGACCGTGATCACCACCCGGAATCCGTAACAAGGTTACCGGCACGTTCACGGCGCGCAGTGCCGCTTCCATCGCAACCGACTGTTGATAGGGAACTGTTCCATCCGCATCTCCGTGGATGAGAAGCACAGGCGGCGCCCGTCGCGACACATGTGAAATCGGCGAGGCGGCCGCAAACAGCTTCTCGTTTGACCCATCGTCAATCGGCAGAGCGAGCCCCAGGAACGAGATCACGGCAGGTATCCCACGGCTCTCCCTAAGGTGGCTCATTACTTTCAGGTCAATCGGAGGGGCCCGCACCACCAGGCATTGAAGCGTTGCCGGCTCGCGATTTATCGGATCCGGGTCATCGCTTATCCCAGGCGCTCCCAGCATGGCAACCAGGCTTATCAGATGGCCACCCGAAGATCCGCCGACACCGCCAATGCGGTTAGGATCGATCCCGTACTCTTTGGCGTTATGACGGACAAAGCGGACGGCGCGCTGGACGTCGTCCAACTGCGCTGGGAACTGAAATCGCGGAGCCGCGCGGTGGTTAATCGTGAAAACGGTATAGCCGGCATCGGCCAGACGATTCACATAGATTAGCTGATCCGGCTCCTCCTTCAACCCCTGCGCGCCGTATTCAAGCGGTGCATTCCACCCGCTGCCCGCGACGAACACCACGCCATATCCGTTCGGAGCGCCCGGGTGATACACATCCATCAGGAGGGCCAAGCCCGAGTACATGCCGTAGGTGACATTGCTCTCTACCCGCGGCTCAGCACCGGCATCATTCTTGGCGAGCAACATTGCTATAGCTAGTCCAAAAGCGACTCTGTTCATATGTTGTTCTCTTCCCCGTTGCAATCCTCTAAACCAATCGGGCTTTCCAAGCTAGCCGTGCCGATCGGCGAGACGATCCCGTGCGGCTCGGGGTTTGTCCCGAGCCGTCTGATTATAACCAAGCCCATCGTGGAGCCAGTGAGATGAGCCATGGCCAAGACGACGAATGACGCGCAAACAAGAACTTGGCGGCTGCGGGCGAGTTACGCGCCATACGGAGAATGTTCTGGCGCGAGCATCTGCAGCGCCGCCTCTGTACGTTTTACAATTCACCCGAAAGCGTGCGATCTACGTGTCGGAAGCGCTCGTGCTGGCTGTCCAAGGAGAGCAACGCGTGTTACGGACCGAAGCCGCGGTTCATGTCCCAGAGCGGATAATGCGGCAGAGTGCCAGCGGGATCGCGCACGAATGCTTCCGTCTGAATTACCAAATCCCGCCTGCGCTGGCGTGCCGCAGGTCCAACGTCGACGCGGCCTAGGGCCGGTGTCTGCGCGCCGGCGCGGGTCGTTCCGGGAGGCGGTTTCAGACCGTCAGACAGTTCGCACCTTTGCAGCAGAGTCGTCAGCGATTCCAGAATTTCTTTCGTTGCGGTGCGAAAGCGCTTCTTCCACTTTTCCTCAATATAGCGCGTGCGCCTGTAATACTCTTGCTGCGCCTGGATGCCCGCTTCGGACAAGCGCACGAACTTGCCGCGGCCGCGCGCAGGGTCTCTTTCAACAATGATGTACGGCTTGTGCTGCCAGCCAATGCCTGCGGTCTCTTCCGAACAGCCGGTTCGTTTGGGAATCTCCGTTTCAGGGATGGGCTCGTCACTGAGAACGCGGATCGCGTTTGCGCATAGCGAAATCGGCGTTTGGGACTCACGTTCGAAATCGAGCGCGAACGCGAGCAGAACTCGGGAAAGCAGCACGGGCAGCGGCAGGCCGTCTTCCGCAGCCGATTTCCGGGGCCCGAACTCCGGCAGCTTCAGAATCGCAACGGGCAAGCCCTGCGGCAATTCGAGGTCGATCTGGTGCTCGATTGCTTCTAACGAGCGGCGCAACCTGGTCGCGTCGTCGCCGAAGCGTTTCGACCAGCGGGCGTCGATTTCCGGGATCAGGTCGGGCCAGATTCTAACGGCTGCTTCACCGCTGGCCGTGAGCCGAACCGGCCAATCGGCGCGGATGCCTCGGCCGCTACCGAAACCGGCGCGCTTTCCGGGCTGCAGCGCAACGACGCCCCATCGTTCGAGGCAACCAAGCCCGGCTGTGGCGCCAGCCTCGGCTGTGAGCGCACGCGAGGCGAGCGTTCGAACCGAAACTGGTCCATCGGCCAAAAACTGCAGCACATTAAGCCAAATGACCAGCGAGAGGCGCGCGCTACGGCTCTGCGTTTCGAGCATGCGGCGCTCGAATTCGCAATCGAGCTCCACAGTATAGGCGACCAGAATTTGCGAGAGAAGGGCCGAAAGCGGCTTGTGCGGCGCCGGCATCATCCCATAGCCAAGTCTATCGCAGGCCGGACCTGCGAATCGCGAGGAAATGGCTCAAGCGCAAAGTGATTTTGACCGGAGAACAGCACCTTAACCCGATCTGTCCGAAAGTTCAGCGGACCCGTCCGGGATTTTCGCCGTTTGAACGCATATCCGCTTCCTTACACACGAGCGCGGGAGGGACAATGGTAGAGTAAATCGGTCCATGGTGAAGTGCGGCCAATGCTCGGCGGAGAATCCCGACACCAGCCGGTTTTGTGGTTTGTGCGGCGCTTCGCTCAGCGGGCGCTCGCCCGCTTCGCTGATCCCCACCGAAGCGTCCACTGCGGCGCGCATAGTTTCGCCCCGGCCCACCAGCCACAGTTCGGATTCGTCCGAAGACGGGCGCTTCGTACCGGGCACGCTGTTGGGTGACCGCTATCGCATCATCAGCCTGCTCGGCTCCGGCGGAATGGGCGAAGTTTATCGCGCCACGGATCTGAAACTCGGGCAAGCTGTAGCGCTCAAATTCCTGCCCGAAGAGATGGCGCGCGATCCCAAGGCGCTGGTCCGTTTTCACAACGAGGTTCGCATCGCGCGGCAGGTGGCGCATCCCAACGTTTGCCGCGTCTACGATCTCGGCGAGGTGGAAGGCTTTCCGTATCTGTCCATGGAATATGTGGATGGCGAGGATCTGCACTCCCTGCTGCGCCGCATCGGACGCCTGCCTTCCGACAAAGCCATCGAGATCGGGAGAAAACTTTGCGCGGGTCTGGCGGCGGCTCACGATCGCGGCGTGCTGCATCGCGATTTGAAACCTTCCAACATCATGATCGACGGCCGCGGCCAGGTCCTGATCACCGACTTCGGGCTGGCCGGAATCATGGGGCAGATCGACGGCGCTGAAACCCGCAACGGCACGCCCGGATATATGGCGCCGGAACAGCTCGAAGGCAAAGAAGTTTCCATCAAGAGCGACATCTACGCGCTGGGCGTGGTGCTGTACGAAATGTTCACCGGCAAGCGCCCGTTCAACGCATCTTCGCGCGCCGAGCTGATTCGCTTGACCGAAGAAGGCATGCCTCCCACGCCGCGCAGCATCGTCAAGGATATCGATCCGGCGGTTGAGAGCGTCATCCTTCGATGTCTCTCGCCGGACCCCGACCATCGGCCTCCGTCGGCGATGGCGGTTCTGGCCGCGCTGCCCGGCGGCGATCCGCTGGCGGCGGCGCTGGCGGCCGGCGAAACTCCCTCGCCCCAGATGGTCGCGGCGGCGGGCGAAAAGGCGGGCCTGAAGCCGCGCGTGGCTGTCGCCTTGCTGGCCGGCGTAATCGCTGCGCTCGGGGCGGCCACCGCGCTCGAACAACACATCAGCCTGCTCGGCGCGATTCCGTTCCATAATTCGCCCGACGTTCTGGCAGCCAAGGCCGCCGAGATGCTCCCGCGGCTTGGATACCCGGACCGCCCGGCTTCTACCGCGTACGGCTTCAACTACCGGCTGCCGGTGATTCAATATCTGGTTCGCAACCGAGAGGGAACCCTGCGCGAACGTTTCGCGAAAGGGCTGCCGGCGACCATATTGTTCTGGTATCGGACCAGTCCGGCGCCGCTCGCGCCCTACAGCATGTCGGATCTGCTGCGCGTTTCTCGATTCGACCCGCCCGAGGATGTTCCGGGGATGCGCGAAATCGTACTCGATCCGGATGGCCGCCTGCTGGGACTGCTGGCGGTGCCTCCGGCCATCGCCTCGCCCGATACATCGCGGAAAGCCACCGACTGGGAGCCGCTCTTTCACGCCGCCGGTCTCGACCCGGCACGATTTCATCGCGACACTCCTCAGCGCACGCCCCCCGTGCCTTCAGACGAACGCATCGCCTGGACGGGCAGCTATGCCGAATTGCCCGGCGCGCCATTGCGAGTAGAAGCGGCCGCATTTGAGGGCCGGCCGGTATTCTTCGCGACCTTCGGCCCGTGGTCGCCCGCGCCGGCGGCCGGTGAAAATCAAAGGCCTGGCGGTGAAGTGGTCTACGTGACGCTGCAGCTCATTGTGGTGCTCTGCTCCATCCCGTTCGCGCGCTACAACCTTCGTTTGGGCCGCGGCGACGTGCGCGGCGCGGTCCGGTTAGGATTGCTCACTACTGCCCTCGGGATGGCTATGTGGCTGGTGGGCGGGACCCACGTCGCCAGCGTGCGCGAAGCCGAGCTCTTCTTCACCGCCGCCATGCACGCGGTTTTCATCGGCGTCACCATGGCCGTGACCTATATTTCTTTCGAACCGTTCGTGCGCCGCCGCTGGCCGCAGACGATCATTTCGTGGAGCCGTTTCATCGCCGGCGATTGCCGCGATCCGCTGGTCGGCCGGGATATATTGATCGGCGCTCTGGTTGGGCTGGGCCTGGCGCTCATCCAGCAGCTCGGCGTAGCGGTCTATCAGGTTTTGGGAATCCCGGTGATGCGCGCCACGGTTCGCGAGGCCGTGCTTTCCGCGGGACGTTCCATGGTGGGGTACGGCATCTTCCAGGTGCAAGATGCGCTTTATAAATCCCTCGGCATCCTATTTCTGATCTTCCTGGCGCGCACGCTGCTGCGCAAGCAATGGCTGGCGGCAGGAGTGATCACCATCGCCCTAGCCAGCATTGAAGCGCCCACCGCCGGAGTGCCTTACATCGCCTGGCCCGTCAACCTGATCTTTTTCGGTTTGTTGGTATTTACGCTGATGCGATTCGGCCTGGTGGCGGAAGTGGTGGCGATGTTCACGTCCATCGTGACCGGCGCGTTCGTTCTTTCCACCAACTTCTCGATGTATTCGGAAGAGATCGCGTTTACGTTTTTGCTGCTGCTTGCGCCCGCGCTATACGGCTTCCGCATCGCGCTGGCGGGCCAGCCGGTCTTTACAGCCGAGTAGCCGCTACTTCTGTTCCTTCCGCGCCTCAGCTTCCACGGCGCGCATCACTCGAAGAGTATTCTCGCCATAGATTTTGCGGATGTCCTCGGCGGAATATCCCTTTTCGAGCAGCGCGCGCGTCAGATTCGGGAACTTCGAAACATCCTCGAGCCCCACCGGTGTGCAGAACACGCCGTCGAAATCGCTGCCGATTCCGGCCGCCCCAATCCCGGCGATCTTCACGATGTGATCGATATGCGCCACCACGTCCGCGAGCGTCGCCGGCGGAACATTCTTGCGATATTCAGCGATCGTTGCATCATCGCCGCGCGAGCCGGGCAGCGTGCTCGCGTGCACGCTCTTAGCGGCATCGGCCGAGCGCTGCGAAAGAAATCCGCAGTTGAAATTAACTTGCACCACGCCGCCTTTCTTCGCCAGCGCCACGATCATCTCATCGGTCATGTTGCGCGGCACGTCGCACAGCGCGCGGCAGGAGGAATGCGACGCGATCAGCGGAGCGCTGCTGACGCTGAGCGCGTCCCAAAAAGTCTTATCGGCGACGTGCGAAATGTCGATCATCATCCCCAGCCGGTTCATTTCGCGGACCACCTGCTTGCCGAAGTCGGTCAGGCCGTTGTGATGCGGGATGCCGGGCTTGTCGAAATCGCCGGAGGAATCCGCCCAGTTGTTGGTGTTCGAATGCGTCAGCGTCATGTAGCGAATACCGAGCTCGTAGTAATCCCGCAGCAGGCGCAAGCTATCCTCGATGGCATGCCCGCCCTCGATGCCCATCAGCGCCGCGATCTTGCCTTGCCGGTGGATGCGCTCGATGTCGTCGGCGGAGGTCGCCAGGACGAAGTCGTTCGGATAGCGGCCGATAATGTCGTGGCGCACGGTATCGATGATTTCGAGCGTCCGATGCGCGGAACGATTGCCTTTGACGTACTCGCCCGAAACGTAAACCGCGAAGAACTGCGCGCCCAGCCCGCCTTCCTTCATGGCGCTGAGGTTGGTGTGGCCGTCGTTCACCGCTTTGCCGATGTCGTAACCCTCCACCGTGCGGCTGGTGATGTCATTGTGCGTATCGATCAGTAGGGCCGAGGCGTGGACGCGCCGGACATCGGCGTCCGTAACACTTCGTGTCTGCGCCACCGCCATCGTAATTAAAGTAACGAATAGCGCAGTGGGTGGCGCGGT
The DNA here is from genome assembly GCA_963786745.1 of Terriglobia bacterium. Taxonomy (GTDB): domain Bacteria; phylum Acidobacteriota; class Terriglobia; order Bryobacterales; family Bryobacteraceae; genus Palsa-89. Next base: position 31,343 of record CAWBAE010000007.1, read on the forward strand.
ACGGCGCAACGAAATCGACAGCATCCCTATATCGTAACGGACGCGCGAGCAGGCGCGGAGCGCAATCCGCGCAGCGGCGAGATGACTAGCCACAGGCTCGAGAACGCGATGCCGATCATCGCAATGGCGATGGTCCCCCGCACTCCGGCGCGTTCGGAAATCAGTCCGCAAATCACCGCGCCGATCGGATAAATGCCGCGCGTCAGCAGTTGCATGGCGCCGTTCACGCGGCCAAGCAAATGATCCGGCGCGACGGTTTGGCGCAGCGTCACCTCATTGATGTTGAACACGGTGAAGGCAGTGTCGCCGCCGAGCTGCTGGACCACCACGAACGCCGCCGCCATCGCGATGGGGCCATGCGCCAGCGGCAGCATCGCGTAGCACGCCACCACGATCACAATGGAACCGATCAAGGTCGGGCCCAAACCGAACCGCCGCGCGGCCATCGGCGCCAATGCCGCGCCTAGAAGGGAGCCGACGCCCCCGAGCGCGACCAGGACGCCCAGCAGCGCGGGCGGAAAGTGCAATTCGCGAATGGCGTAGAGCACGTACAGCGGACCGATGAATCCGAAAAAGAAGTACGTGGTGGCCGAGAAACAGGCCACCGGCCGAAGCATGGGATGGCGAAAGATGAAACGCAGCCCGGCCAGGGTCTCCCGCGGGATGTGGTGCTCCGGCGGAGGCGCCGGCGCGGGCTCCGGCTTCCGAATCAGCCAGACTGATGCAGCTGAGACCAGAAACGACACTGCGTCGAACAGGATAGCGATCGGCGCGGTAATCAGCTGCACCAGGACGCCTGTCAGGCCGGGCCCCGCAATTTCCGCCGCGGCGCTCGACATCGCGAGTTTGCTGTTGGCTTCAAGCAGATTCGCGCGCTCGACCAGCGCCGGCACATAGGTTTGATAGGCGACGTCGAAGAACACTGTGCAGAATCCCGCCAGCGCAGTCACCGCGTATAGCTGCGGCATCGACAGCCGACCGAGGTATGCCGCGGCCGGGATAGAAACCAGCAGCGCGGCTCGCGCCAGGTCGGCCGTGATCAGAATGGGACGCCGCTTCATACGGTCCGCCCATCCGCCCGCCGCCAATCCCATCAGCAACACCGCCGCCGCGCCCACGGCCGTCATGAATCCCATTTGGGCGGGGCTGGCGTTCAACACCAGCACGGCGGCCAGCGGCAGGCCATCGCGCGTGATCCGGGATCCGATCTCCGAGATGGTCTGGCCAGTCCAGAGCTTGATGAAGTCCGGATGCCGCCACAGGCCTCCGAATCGGGAATGGTGTTTCACGGTGGTGCTACCACCCACCCTCCACAATGAAAACGCAATGCTGCAATTCGGCCATGGCGTTCCAGGCGAGATCGTGAACGGTGGCTACACCAACATCACGCTGGCCGCATTTCGCGGATTTCCCTGGCGCAAAGTGATTCCCTATTCTATCGCTCGGGTCAGGATCGTCCATGCAACGCTGTGCAGATTTGAAGCTTACCGTTCAGGAGCGGCGTGTCTTGCGGATTCGCGTACCCTGGTTGCGCACGCGCACGTCAGCGGTCCCGGTTGAGGTTGGAAACAGATTGTAGATCTGCGATCGTATCCAACTTCTGCTCTCGTCTTTCTGAGTGCGTTCATGCCAAATGAGCCGGTAATCGAAATCCACATCGTCATGGACCGGGATGAGTGCGACAGGCGCTGATTTTGCAAGGATCTCCCCTAAACGTGACGGCAGCAGGATCAAGTTGTCGGTACCCGCAAGCAGGAGCGGCGCGGAGGTAAAGTATGGCGTAGCTCATCACGATGCGCTTCGGAGTATGGCCGTGCCGCTGGAGAACATCGTAGAACACCAACTGGTCGCCGTCTGGGAAGAGCATCATGATCTGCGGATAGCCGGCAGCCTCCCTGGGATTCAAACTGCCATCGCGCTTCACCTTTCTTAACAACGGATGTTTCTGACGGACAAGACATGCGTACTTGTCCCTGAATAGGCTTCGGTGGTGAAAGTTCTCCGGCAGCTTCTTTTCCCAATACAAAGCCAAATCCAGCCGCCCATCTTCCAGTTGTGACAGTGTTTGCGTACTCCATGGCGAGATATCGATTCTGATGTTCGGCGCGGACTTCGCCAGTTGCTGCGCAAGAGGAGCAAGTACGATTGCCGCACCATTGTCCGTAGTCGCGATCTTAAGCTTCAGGTTCGAGTCCCGTGGATCAAAAGGGCGGTTCGCGAATAACGTCGATACGAGGTCCAGCGTCTCGAGCCACAACTGGCCGTAGTGCTTCAGCTCTTGGAGTCAGGGTATTTCCGTGACGTCCTCGAACGAGCAGTGGATCTCCCAATGCAAGGCGGAGCTGAGCTAAGACTCTGCTCGCTGCGGGTTGACTGATAAACAGCGCCTCGCCTGCCTTCGTGACACTCCCCGTATCAAGAAGGATCTTTAGCATGCGAAGTGAGCGGAAGTCGAGTTTTTCGAGTTGCTTGCCATGCATAATACGTATGACCATTATGCATTCTCAGCCATAGCGCTGATACATAGATTTTGCCAAACTACCTCGAGGTCATGCAACACCAACTCGTTCAATCATCTAGACGTACTTGGCGGAATGTCCTGCCAGCAGGAGCGCCTGGGTGCTCACAGGGCACTCCCTACTCTTTTTGGGTGAGGGAAGGCGATCCCACCAAGCTCGCCGTCATCCTTTCCGGGGGTGGCGCGTGCTGGACGGGCGAAAACTGTGCGTTGCATGGGAAACCGTTTTACCGGCCTTTTGCCGGCCTGGAACAGGATCCGAGCAATCTGGGCGGGATCTTCGACACTGACAACCCGGAAAACCCGCTCGCTGACTATACGTCGTCTATCTTCCCACCGCCAACGGAGATGTCTTTCTCGGCGACTCGGTCACGACCTATGACGTACCTGCAATGGGCGGCCAGCCTGCGGGCAAGATCAATATCCTGCATAAGGGCTACGATAATGCAGCGTCTGCCTTGGATTGGATGTTCAAGACTTACCGGGATCCCAAGACCGTCGCCGTAATGGGGTGGAGCGCAGGGGCAATCGCATCGCCCATCTACACTCATATCGTCGCTCAACACTATCCGGACGCCTCGGTCACCCATTTTGCCGATGGCGGGGGCGCGTATCGCGTAGGCGAAAAACTTGCGCCGCTCTTCAAATCCTGGGGGACAGCGAATCTCTTCAAGAGGATCAGAGGCTTCGAAGACCTGAGCATGGACGGCCTGTCATTGGAGGATCTCTATATTCGGGCGGCCGAGCTTCATCCTGAAATTACCTTTCACCAATACAACGAAAGGCACGATGATGTTCAGGCGCTTTTCATGCGGCTCATGGGAGTGGAGGCCCCCGATGTCCCGGCAAATTTGGACGATGCGCACGCCTATATCCGCGCGAAGATTCCAAATTTCCGCACCTATACCAGCTGGGGGCACGACGAAGCCATCATCGGCGGGTACTATGACGCTGTGCTGGCAAAAAATGCGTTGGACAATCGCGGACGTCCCCATGTGCTGGACAGGTTCTACACTCGTCAGACCAACGGTGTGCGATTCCTCGATTGGTTTACTGCGGCCGTTACGGGTAAGCCGGTAGAGGACGTGGCTTGCGTGGACTGCGAGACCCCTGAGTACCATTGGACGCGGCCCGGGTCTCCTCAATAAGAGAGCCGAAGCCATGACGAAACTGATTGGTATCGAAGAGCACTTTTTGACTGCAGACATTCGCGCCGCGTGGGCAGCGTCTGCGATTGGACAAGAGGGCGTCATTGGTTTCGACCGGGGGGAGATTAAGGAGCGTCCGCCTGATCCTGGCAGGGGTTTTCGATAAGTTTCCTGATCTGCAGATCATCCTCGGCCATTGGGGCGAAGTTGTGCTCTTCTATCTCGACCGGCTCGGTTCGCTGGCCCGTGTGACCCATCTGCAGAGACCTATCGCCGACTATTTCAGGCAAAATCTCTACGTGACGCCGAGCGGCATGTGGAGTCAGTCCTATCTACAACGCACGCTTGAAGTGGTTGGACCCGAGCGCATCCTGTTTTCCACCGACTACCCCTACCAGTACCGTCCTGGCAAACCGGGCCGGCTCTTCATTGAAGAAGCGGCGCTGTCTCCGGAGCAAAAGGAACTATTTGCTCACGGAACCTGGGAGCGGCTGATGAAATCAGTACGCCGAAGCTGAAACCACTGAACTTCCTTGGCAGCAGTGAAAGCACAATCGGTAAGTTCAGCGATGAACCGCCTTATTTTATGAAGAGTCAATGCCGACCTTTTCACGCATATTGTCGAGCGCTGAAGAAAAGCTATTGTTCCGTCCCGTGACGATCACCGGTCTCGAAGTTGTGGGCCAGAGCTTTCGCTTGCTAACTATGCAAGGTATCCTCGCAGGGAATCTCACCAAGCGCGCCTACACTCCGCAGTCGCCGCAGTGGGTCTTCACAGGGCAAGGCACGCTCCATTCAAAGCGTTCAGAAAGGCCTGAAGCAGGCTGGCATTTCGCTCGTGGGGAGCAAGGTGAAAGCCTATCGGTCTTTGGGGAAAACTGGATTGGACTAGGTCCAGAGTTTCAGGGAGTCCGGATGCCGCCACAGGCCTCCGAATCGGGAAGCGGGCTTCATGTTAGTGATACAATCCACCCTTCGCAATGAAACAAAATCTCGCGGTGGAGATGCTCGCCGAGTTCCTGGGCACCCTGGTGCTGATTCTCTTCGGCGACGGCGTGGTGGCAATGGTGCAGTTGTTCGGTCATGGCATTCCCGGCGAGATCGTAAACGGCGGCTACACCAACATCACGCTGGCCTGGGGACTAGCCGTCACCATGGGAATTTACGTCGCGGGAAAAATTACCGGCGCACACTTGAATCCAGCGGTCACGATCACATTGGCCGCATTTCGCGGATTCCCCTGGCGCAAAGTGATTCCTTATTCTATCGCTCAGATCGCGGGCGCGTTCGTGGCGGCGGGCCTGGTTTTCTGGAATTACTATCCCGCGTTTATGGCCGCCGATCCGAAACTGGATCACACGGCCGGGGTGTTCACCACTTTTCCGGCTTTTCCCGCCATCATCTCGGCCGGGCTGCTGGATCAGACCATTGGCACCGCTCTGCTGTTGATGCTGATCTTCGCCATCACCGACGAACGCAATCAGCCTCCCGCCAATCTCGCGCCGATTTTAATCGGCCTGGTGGTGGTGGCAATCGGAATGGCGTTCGGCGGCATGCACGGCTACGCGATCAACCCGGCGCGCGACTTCGGCCCGCGGCTGTTCACAGTGATGGCCGGGTTTCGGAATAATGGCCTGACGGACGGCAAGCCGGTGTTCTGGGTACCGATCGTCGGACCGATCATCGGCGGCTTGCTCGGCGGGCTGGTGTACGACATGGGAATCCGGAAGTTCCTGCCGCAGGCTTAATCTCGCTCTTCTTCTGGATGTAAATCGATCGGATCAGCGGCCTCGGCCTGCGCTAGAAGCTCTTCGTCCGAAATCTCAGCTTCCAGAATCTCTTCGGCCTGTTCCAAAAGCGAAGCCGGAACCATCAGCCGTAGCGCGTCATCGCCGGTCTGGGTCGAGGTAAGCTCATTCTCGAAATAGGCGGGGATCTCCGCGGCTCTCAGCAAGTCTCGCCCGAAGTTTGCTTCAGTGAGCGATAGGAACGTCGCCACCGGAACCAGATCCATCTCCGGATTCGGCTGTCCACTCTCGGCTGCAACGCCGGAATCAAGACCCCGCCGGGCCACTTCCGCGTCGTAATAACTGAGCGCGAGGTCGGTCAGATCCTTCCGGTCGATCTCCAGCAGCGCTTCGTCGGAGAGTTCCTCATATCGGCGTCTGAACTCGTCGGGTTCGATTTGCAAAATTTGCCGCTCCTAGCTTCTTCCGTCGAGTTTTCTTCGGTTTGCGAGGAATAGCAGCCCCACCCCAGCCACCATCGCGATCCCACCATAGACGGCCCATTTCATCTGACCAGTCATGAAACTCCCGGGCAACACGTTGATCCCTTGCAGGAACCAAATAAACCCGAAGAGCGCCAGCAAAGCCCCCAAGATGTTCAATGCAACCCTCATGCTGGTACTTTACTACGGCGGGCTTCCAATGGACCGATTAGCATTATTTATGCAAATACCCTCTTGCATTTGCGACAGTACCAAGCTAATCTGAATTCAATGACCCGTCAAGAGCGGACAGTCGAGCGAGTTCCGGCCCTACCCGGCTTGGAAGTAGCGGCTATCCGTCTAGACGGTCAGCTTCCGAGGCAACTGCCCATTATTATTCAGGTCGCCGTACCCGGCCCCGCCTGAAGGGCTTCGGAAACAGAATTCCGAAAGGCCATCGGCGGGGAGCACAAACCCAGCCGATGGCCTTTCGTATTTTAGGCAGAGAGCTTTTGGTTTAGACGTTCAGCGAGGAGCAAGCATTGACCATGTCGACAAGCATTGCGCATCGACCAGCCGCGACGGAAGCGAAACTGATGTCCGGCGCCCAGATTCTGCTGGAGTGTCTGGTCCGCGAGAATGTGGACTGCATCTTCGGTTATCCAGGCGGCGTCACATTGCCTCTCTACGACGCCTTCTATGATCATGCGATCCGGCATGTCCTGGTGAGGCACGAGCAGAACGCCGCCTTCGCAGCCGAGGGTTATGCGCGTTCAACCGGCCGCGTGGGCGTGTGCTGCGCGACGTCCGGACCGGGTGCAACCAACCTGGTGACGGGCCTGGTGGATTCCATGATGGATTCCATCCCCATCGTCGCCCTCACCGGACAAGTCTCCACCAAGCTGATCGGCAGCGACGCTTTTCAGGAAGCCGACACGTTCGGAATCACGCGCTCCTGCACGAAACACAATTTTCTCGTTAAGACAGTAGCCGAATTGCCGCAAGCCATCCATGAGGCGTTTTATATCGCCTCCAGCGGACGGCCCGGACCGGTTCTAGTGGATGTGCCGAAAGACGTCTTCCAAGCCCAGGCGCACTATACGCCGGTTTCCGAGATCCATTTGCCGGGATACCGGGTCTTCACCGAAGGACACACCGGGCAGATCCGGCGGGCCGCGCAAATGATGTGGGATGCCAAGCGGCCGTTTGTGTATGCGGGCGGCGGGATCATCGCGGCCAACGCATCGGACGAACTGCGCGAGCTGGTGGAGCTGTTGGATGCTCCGACGGTGAACACGCTGATGGGCCTGGGTGCGCTTCCGGCCGAGCATCGGAATTTCGTCAGCATGCCGGGAATGCACGGCAGTTACGCCGCCAATATGGGGATGAGCAATGCCGACTTGCTGATCGCGCTGGGCGTGCGCTTCGATGACCGCGTGACCGGCCGCTTATCGGCCTTCGCGCCGCACGCCAAGGTGATTCATGTGGACATCGACCCGGCGGAAATCGGCAAGAATCGGGTGCCCGATCTTCCGATCGTGGGCGACGTGAAGCGCGTGATGCAGAAGTTGACCAAGGTGCTCGAGGAACTCGCCCCGCAGCATCGCGAGCGGAATGCGGCCGCACGAACGGCCTGGTGGGGGCAGATTCGCGAATGGAAGGCGGAGCATCCGTTGACGCCCGAAGTTTCGACCACCGAAATCAAGCCGCAGCACGTGATGCGTGAAATCGACCGGCTGTCGGGCGGACGCGCCATCGTCGCCTCCGATGTCGGCCAGCACCAGATGTGGGCGGCGCAGTTTATCCGCTTCAACCAGCCCCGGCTGTGGCTCAACTCGGGCGGGCTTGGGTCGATGGGATTCGGGTTGCCGGCCGCCATCGGCGCACAGCTCGCTTGCCCGGACAAGCTGGTGTTCGCGATTGTCGGCGACGGCGGATTTCAGATGTCGGTTCCCGAGCTCGCCACCATCGCCAATCACGGCCTGCCGGTGAAGATTATCGTGGTCAACAACGGTTACCTGGGCATGGTCCGGCAGTGGCAGGAGCTGTTCTATAACAACCGGCTTTGCCAGGTGGAGCTGAACTCGTTCCCCGACGCCGCGAAGCTCGCGGGAGCTTACGGATTCACTGGCCGCACCATCGAAAAGGTGAGCGACCTGGTGCCGGCGCTCGAAGAAGCGGTGCGCGAGAACGGTCCCTATTTGCTGAACATTCGCGTCTCGCCATTCGAGAACGTGTACCCGATGGTTCCCGCGGGCGGCGCCATCAACGAAATGGTGCTGGGACCGCCGCAACCGGTGGAGGCCTGATGCTGCAGATTATTTCGCTCCTGGTCGAGAACAAACCCGGCGCCTTGATGCGCATCACCGGGGTGTTGAGCGCGCGCGGCTACAACATCGAAAGCTTGACGGTTGCCCGCACGCTCGACCCGACGCTGTCGCGCATGAGCATCGTGGTGGATATCGAGCCGCAGTTGCGCGCGCAGGTGATCAAGCAGATGAACAAGCTGATCAACGTCCTGCAAGCCTCCGATCTCACCGATCCCGGCGCGGTCAAAAGGGAGCTGGTCCTGATCCGCGTGCGTGCCGCCTTGAACAACCGCACCGCCATCTTGAAAGAAGCCGAGATCTTCGGCGCGCGCGTGGTGGATTCATCGACGGAAGGCTTCGCCTTGGAAGTGACCGGCGAATCGGAGAAGCTGGACGAGTTTATCGACGTGATGCGCAGCTACGGCGAGATCGACGTCACGCGATCGGGAACGGTCGCGGTTTCGCTCGAAGCCAAGAAGCTGCGCTTGTCGCCGCCGGTATCGAGAGCCGCGCATTCAGACGAGCTCAGCGAGAAATTGGAAACCAGACACTAAAACAATATGGCCAAACGCTATTACGAAAAAGACGGAAACCTCGGGCTGCTGAAAAACAAGACAGTCGCCATCATCGGCTATGGAAGCCAAGGGCACGCACATGCCTTGAACCTGCGCGACAGCGGCGTCAACGTCGTGGTCGGGTTGCACTCTGGAAGCCAGAGCGTGGCGAAGGCCACTGCCGCGGGGCTGAAGGTGCTCCCAGTCGGCGCGGCCACCCAGGCTGCGGACGTGTTGATGGTTTTAGTCCCGGATCATATCCAGGGCGATCTCTATAACACCGAAATCGCGCCCCATCTGACGGCGGGCAAAACTCTGATGTTCGCGCACGGGTTCAACATTCACTTCGGCCAGATCCACGCTCCGGCGGGCGTCGACGTTTCGATGATCGCCCCCAAGGCGCCGGGTCATCGCGTGCGTGAGCTGTTTACCGAGGGCGTGGGCGTGCCGGCGCTCGTCGCGGTGCATCAGGACGCTTCCGGGAAGGCGCTCGACAATGCGCTGGCGTACGCGCTGGCGTTGGGTTGTCTTAAAGCCGGCGTCATCGAAACCACGTTCAAAGAGGAAACCGAAAGCGACCTGTTCGGCGAGCAATCCGTCCTCTGCGGCGGCGTGAGCGAGCTGATTCGCGCGGGGTTCGAAACGCTGGTGGAAGCCGGATACGCGCCTGAAATCGCGTATTTCGAGTGTCTACACGAATTGAAGCTGATTGTCGATCTTATCTATGAAGGCGGCCTGGGCTACATGCGCTTCTCGATTTCGGATACGGCCGAATATGGCGACTACACGCGCGGCACGCGCATCGTGAATCAGCAAACGCGACAGGAGATGAAGAAGATTCTCTCGGAGATTCAATCCGGCGAGTTCGCCAAGCAATGGATCGAAGAGAACAAGACCGGCCGGCACAAGTTCCTGGCCTTGCGGGAAGCCGCGCGCGATCAGCCGGTGGAAAAGGTGGGCCGCGAGTTGCGGCAGATGATGCCTTTCTTGAAGAAGAGGAAGGAGACCGGGGTGCCGGAAGAACAGGCGGCCGCGGTCAATAAATAGATTATGAGAATTCAAACCTTCGATACTACGCTCCGGGATGGCACGCAAGGCGAAGCCGTCTCATTTTCGGTGGAGGACAAGCTCGTCATCGCGCAAAAGCTGGACGAGCTGGGAATCGACTACATCGAAGGCGGCTGGCCCAACTCGAATCCCAAGGACAAGGAGTTCTTCCAACGCGCCCGCGAGCTGACGCTAAAGCACTCGCGGCTCACCGCGTTCGGCTCCACGCGCTTCTCGAAGAACAAAGTGGAGCAGGATCCCAACGTGCGGGCGCTCCTCGATGCCGAGACGCCCACGATATCGATTTTCGGAAAGAGCTGGGATCTGCACGTCCACCGGGCGCTCGGCATCGAAGAAGAAGACAACCTCGCCCTGATCTCGGAAACGGTTAAGTATCTGAAAGATCATGGCCGCGAAGTAGTCTACGATGCCGAACATTTTTTTGACGGCTACAACGCCAATCCGGATTTCGCGCTCCGCACCCTTGAGGCCGCTAAGAACTCGGGCGCGGATATATTGTGTCTGTGCGATACCAACGGCGGCAACCTGACGCATCGGATCATCGAGGTGGTGGCGGAAGTTCGGAGACGCTTCGACGGCGTGCTGGGAATTCACACGCACAATGATTGCGACGTGGCCGTTGCCAATACCCTGGCCGCGGTAGAGGCCGGCTGCACGCACGTGCAGGGCTGCATCAACGGCTACGGCGAGCGCTGCGGTAACGCCAACCTGGTTTCGATCATCGCCAACCTGGAGTTGAAGCTCGGCCACACTACCATCGGCCGCGAGAACCTGCAGAATCTCGCGACGCTGGCGCGCTTCGTCGCGGAACTGGCCAACCTGCCCATGCGTAACGATCAGCCGTATGTCGGCCACAGCGCGTTCGCGCACAAGGGCGGCGTGCATGTCAGCGCGGTGCTGAAGGATTCGGCCACGTATGAACACGTGAAGCCGGAATTGGTGGGCAATCGCCAGCGCGTTTTGCTGAGCGACCTCTCGGGCCGCGGCAACGTGATCTACAAGCTTAAGCAGCACGGGCTGGCCGAGCGGCTGGACGGCGAAGCACGGCGGCAGTTGCTCGAACGCGTCAAGCATCTGGAGCACCAGGGTCACGAGCTCGAAGCCGCGGAAGGCTCATTTGAATTGTTGGTGCGGGAGGCCCTGCATCCGGGCTGGAATCCGTTCGAAGTGGTGAGCTACGACGTCACCACGCGCATGATCGGCGGCACTACCGCCACGGTGACGCTACGCATCCAGGACAGCGTCCATACCGCCACCGCCACCGGGCAAGGCCCCATGAATGCGCTGGATCTCTGCCTGCGCCAATGCTTATCCGCCGTGTATCCGAACATCAAGAACGTCCGGCTCACGGATTACAAAGTGCGCGTGCTGGAACCGAAGAAGGGCACCGCCGCGAAGGTGCGGGTATTAGTGGAGTGGTCCGATCACCGCCGCAGCTGGGCCACGGTGGGGGTCTCGGATAACGTCATCGAAGCCAGCTGGTGCGCGCTGGTGGACGCAATTCGCCTGGAGCTGATGCGGCTCACCGAGCAGGACGAAAGCATCGACAAAGTGGTGGAAGACTACTGCTGGGGCGTGTAGCGGGCGACCAGCGACATTGAGGCCTTTGTAGCCGGCCTCGGCGGTCCATCATCCTCGCTAGAAGGCGTTCGGATCAGGATTAAAATTAAAGCCCCGGATGATCATCTCCAAGCTGGCACTTAAGAATTGGCGCAATTTCCGGTCCGTGGATGTCGCTTTGCATGACCGCGTATTCGTCATTGGACCGAATGCCTCGGGAAAGTCAAATCTTCTAGACGCGTTACGCTTCCTTCGAGACGTGGCTAAGCCGGGCGGCGGACTCCAGCAAGCCATAAGGGAACGGGGTGGTCTCTCAAAGGTGAGGTGCCTCGCGGCGCGCAAGGATCCAGACGTTGAGATCACGGTTGAGCTTTCTGAGAACGGTTTCGATCCAGAATTTAAATACGCCATCGGTATCCGCCAGCAAGTCCGCGGATATCGTCAACCAATCCTAAGCTATGAAAAGGTGTGGAAGAACGGCTCGCTCCTGCTAGATCGTCCAGACAATCAAGACAGTGCTGACGAACTACGCTTGACGCAGACCCACCTGGAGCAGATCAGCGCTAACGCGACTTTTCGTACAATGAGCCGTTTTTTCGAATCGATTCGCTATCTGCATGTGGTACCCCAGCTATTGCGTCATCCGGAGTCTTTCCAAGGCCCGACGGCGGAAGACCCCTTTGGCCGGAACTTCCTGGAAATAGTCGCGAGGACTCCCGAGAAAACCCGGCGATCGCGGCTGCGGCGCATCGAGTCGGCCTTAAGAGAGGCAGTCCCTCAACTGACTAATCTCACTGACACGAAGGACGAGGCCGGTATCCCCCATCTTGAGGTTGTCTATGAACATTGGCGACCAAATGCCGGCCGCCAGCGCGAGGACCAATTTTCTGATGGCACGATAAGGTTGATCGGCCTATTCTGGTCCCTTCTAGAAGGCGACGCCCCCTTGCTTCTGGAAGAGCCCGAGCTGTCGCTGCACGCCGAGATTATCAAGAAGCTGCCAGCGCTATTTGCTAGGCTTCAAAGGAAGCGGCGAAGGCAGCTATTCATAAGCACTCACAGTTGGGACTTACTCGCTGACAAGGGCATAGGCGGCGAGGAGATACTGATGCTTTCGCCGAGCAAAGACGGCACAGAAGTCATCTTAGCTTCTTCTGACGCCGATGTGCGTTCGCTCTTGGATGCGGGACTAAGCGTCGCTGACGCCGCGCTTCCTCGAACCGCTCCTCCGCACCTGCTGCAGCTCGACCTGTTTTAATGAGCGTGATCCCAGTTAACCTCGCAGTGGAGGACGAGCTCAGTGCCGCAGTGCTTCGCCAACTACTTCTGTTCACGGGGCGGGGTTATCGTGTTGGGGCGACGTATGGACGATCAGGCTTCGGTTATTTGCGCAGCACAATCGGAGGCTGGAACCGGGCCGCGAGAGGCGTGCCATTCATCGTTTTGACGGATTTGGACCACTATCCGTGTGCGCCTGACTTGATCAGAGATTGGCTCGCCGAACCGAGGAGTCCAAATCTGTTACTCCGCGTCGCGGTCCGAGAGGTTGAATCGTGGCTGCTTGCAGACGGAGCAAACCTTGCGCAGTACCTCGGCGTGGCTGCCCGGCTGCTGCCGAGCGATCCTGACGCACTTCCTGATCCCAAGGGCAGTCTCATCGAGCTCGCAAATCGCTCGCGCTCGAAGGAAATGCGGGCCCAAGTCGCCCCGAGACGCGGTAGCACGGCGACCCAGGGTCCCGAGTATAACTCGGCGCTGTCTCGGTTCGTCCAACAATATTGGGATATTCCCGCTTCACAGCAAAATTCGCCAAGCTTGGCACGGACTGTCACACGGCTAGGCGTATTCAAGCCAATCTGGTAGAGGCCCTGCATAGGGAGTGGTATCCGTTCCGAAGTGGTCAGCTACGACATCACCCACGCGTATGATCACCGCTGGGGCGTGTAACGCCGTAATCGTTCTACGTGACCAAGGCGGTCATGTCCCGGGCCAGCGAGTTCAGTTCCGCCGCCTGCGCGCTCAATTGTTGGGATGCGCTGGCGGACTGTTCGGCGCTGGCCGCGGTGCCTTGAATGGCCGACTGCACCTGATCCATGGCGCTCCGGATCTGTTCGATGTGTATGCGCTGTTCGGCTGAAAGCGATGTGACGTTGCCAGCCAGCGTCTTGATTTCCCTGATCCCGCCGCAGATGCTTTCGAGACCGGATGCAAGCGCCGCGGTTTTTTCGGCGGCGTGACGGCTTCGCTCCACGGAGGCATCCACTTTCTCGGAAGTGTTTCGCGCGGCCTCGGCGGACCGTTGAGCCAGTTTCCGAACTTCGTCCGCCACCACCGCGAAGCCCAAACCCGCCGAGCCGGCCCGGGCCGCTTCCACGGCCGCGTTCAGAGCGAGAATGTTGGTCTGAAACGCGATTTGGTCGATGGTTTTGACGATCTGAAGGGTCTCGCGGCTGGCCGCGCCCAGTTTTTCCATGGCGTGGTTGGCCGCACTCATTTCCACCACGCCCGCTTCCGCGGCTTCGCTGGATGTTCGAGCCAGCTTCTCCACGCTGGCGCACGCGGCGCTGTTCTGCTCCGCGTTGACGAAAACCTGCTGCAACGACGCTGCGATTTCCTCGGTGGATGCCGCGGCTTGCGAAGCTCCGCTGGCCAGCGATCCGCTGCTGGTGGCCACTTGCCCGGAGGCCGAAGCGAGCTGCTCGGCGCAGCTCCTCAATTGATGCGCCATGTTCGCGATCCGCCCGGTTAGCTTTCTGGAAATCAGCCGCCAGCAAAACGCTCCGATCAACGCCGCACCCAGCACCAGGAACGAAACCAACATGGCCCCCTTGTTCGCCAGGTCCCGAAGCGCCACGGCCGACTGGACCGTTTCGCCCTCCGGTATGCTTACCGCGATGACCATGTCCCAGGGCTTGTAATAACGGAAATAGGCTACTTTATTCACCGGCTTCGGATCTCCCGGATTCTCCCACGGGTAGTGTTCGATGCCCACCTCGCCGGGTTTGAGCTGAAGCGCGCGGTTGCAAATATTCTGGATGAAATAATGTCCGGAACTGTCGTGAGAATTCCAGATATTTTCGCCATCGCGAGCGCCCCCCTTCGACACCATGTATTGGCCGCGATCCGCGCCGGAAGCCGTCAATGCAAAAAGGTATCCTGTAGCGCCCACTTTGATCTGAATCATCTTGGCGCGCAACGGCCCCAGCGCTTCTGCCTGCGGGGTGCCGGCATACAGCATGCCGTTCACCCGGTGACTGGAATCGTAAGTGGGTTCGTACGCGGTGAGGTACCAGCCGTTCACCACGAACGCCCGGCCGACATAGCGCTGGCCGCGCAAAACCGATTCCACCACGGTGTTGGGAGAGCCAGCCAGATTTCGCGCGCCTATGTAAGTGCCAATGGCGCGTGTGCCGTCTTTCCCCACCACGCTAGTGGCTACCCGCAGCATGTCGCCCGCTTCGTTCATGCGTTGGAATATCGTGGCCGTTCCGCCCGTGGCATCTTTTAATTCATCCACCACCGGCATGCGAACCTCAAAATCGCGGTTGTTTCCAACCCAGCGGCCACCGATAAATATTTTCGGCAGCGACACCCGCTTAGTTTGCTTGGTCAGTTGATCGGTGGCTTCCCATTCCACCGGCTCTTCCGGGCGTGGATGCAACCCTCCGGCCCGCTCCAGCAGGCGGCGGGCGGAATCCAGGTCTCGCGCCAGCAAGCCCTGCGTGTTCTCGCACATGTTATAGACCTGCTCCACCGCCTTTTCCATTTCCACGTGCTTGGCCGCCTCGGCGAAGTTGTGATTCTGCACCCAGGTGACCACGCCAATAATGAGCAAAGGAGCCGCGGCCAATCCCGTGCCCATAACCGTCAGTTTCGTATCAAGACGCATAGATGACCGGCGGCTGAATCGAAAGTAAACCGCCACCGT
Organism: Terriglobia bacterium; assembly: GCA_963786745.1. GTDB lineage: Bacteria > Acidobacteriota > Terriglobia > Bryobacterales > Bryobacteraceae > Palsa-89. The sequence continues at coordinate 46,637 of CAWBAE010000007.1, forward strand.
AGTCCTCATCGGCCGAATCCGGCGGTTTTCGAGCCCTCCCGGGACTTCACGCGGACGCTAGAATGATGAAACAATGGAATCTTGGCGCGTTCCGCCATTCGCCGATGCGCTATTTCCTATCCCCAGCCATCCCGCCGTTTTCGCGCGTACTGCTGGTCGAAAGCGGACGCCGCGAATTGCTGGAGAACCTGCTGGCCGCGTTGAACCGCCTCCATCCGGATATGCAAGCCGACGTCGCCACTTGCTATGCGGGCGTACCTAAGAACCTGCGCACCGACCGCGGCCAGATCTATCGGGTCAACGATTATCCCGGTCCAGAGCTTCGCAAAAAATTGTATAACCAGCTCGCCGCCAATCGCTACACCATCGTCGGAATCATCTGCTCGGCCGAACCCATCATGACCAAGTGGAAATGGGCTCTGGCCGCCCGGCTCCCTGGAAAGGTTCTGGTCCTGAATGAAAACGGCGATTACTTCTGGCTGGACCGCCGGCACTGGTCCAGCATCCAACACTTTGTTCTCTTCCGCGCCGGGCTGACCGGTTCGGGCGCCGTCCGCACGCTGGCGCGGCTGGTGTTATTCCCTTTCACATTGCTATACCTGATTCTGTACGCCGGCGCCGTCCATTTTCGAAGGATGCTGCGCCCAAGGAAACCACGAACATTATGAAAGCTGTCTTTGCCGAAAAGCACGGAGGACCCGAGAATCTGAAGTACGCCGACGTCCCCAAGCCCTCGCCCGGCCCAGGCCAAGCGTTGGTCAAGATTGCCGCGGCGGGCGTGAATTTTATCGATGTCTATTACCGCATCGGGCTCTATCCGGCCGAACCGCCGGTGATGCTCGGCAGCGAGGGCGCCGGGACCGTCGAAGCGGTGGGCCCGGATGTCAGCCAGGTGCAAGTGGGCGATCGGGTGGTGTACGCCATGAACCGCGGCTCGTATGCCGAATACGCCGTCATACCCGCTGCGCAATTGATCAAGATTCCAGCCGCGGTCGACTTCAATACCGCCGCCGCCGCGATCCTGCAAGGCATGACCGCGCATTACCTGACGCACTCGACGTATCCATTGAAATCCGGCGATTCCTGCCTGATCCACGCCGCCGCGGGCGGCACCGGACTGCTGCTGGTCCAAATGGCCAAGGCGCTGGGCGCGCGGGTGATCGGCACCGTCGGCAACCCACAAAAGGCCAAGCTGGCTAAAGACGCAGGCGCGGATGAAGTGATCGTTTACACCCAGGAGAACTTTGTCGAGAAAGCAAAGGGCATGCACGTGGTGTACGACTCCGTCGGCAAGGCGACTTTTATGCAGAGCTTGGACTGCCTGCGCCCCCGCGGAATGATGGTCACGTTCGGCAACGCCAGCGGGCCCGTTCCGGAAATTGCCCCGCTGCTCCTCAGCCAGAAAGGCTCCCTGTTCCTAACACGGCCCACGCTCGTACAGTACGTCGCGACGCCCGAAGAGCTGGCCTGGCGCGCCGGCGATGTCCTGAATTGGATCGGCGAGGGCAAGCTGAAGATTCATATCCACAAGGTGTATAAACTGGCCGACGCCGCCCAGGCCCAGCGCGATCTCGAAAGCCGCGCGACGTCCGGAAAGCTGCTGCTGGTTCCGTGATTCCATTCGACGATCTGAAAGTCGACGCGGTACTGGTTTCGGCGCTCCCGAACATCCGCTATTTGACCGGTTTCACCGGCGACAACGCGCTGCTGCTGGATACGTCGAATTCCCGGACGCTATTCACCGATCCGCGCTTCACCATCCAGGCGTCCGAGGAATGCTCGTGCAAAGTACGGGTGGCTTCCAAAGGGCCGCTCGAAATGGCCGCCCTCGAAATCATTCGACGGAAGAAGCTCAAGCGCATCGGATTCGAAGCGTCGCGCCTCGCCTACGACGTCTATTTGCGGATCAAGCAGGCGCTGCCCCTGGGCGCAACGCTGAAACCGCTCACGGGCGTAGTGGAAAAACTGCGGATGATTAAATCCGCGGACGAAATCGCGCGCATCCGCCGCAGCGTTCTGACTAATTCTCAGGCGTTCGAAGCCACCATCCGTTCCATCCGGCCCGGGGTCTCGGAAGCGTCCATAGCAGCTAAGCTCGAATTCGAGATGCGCCGCCGGGGCGCGGAAAGAGCCGCGTTCGATACGATCGTCGCGGCGGGCGATCGCAGCGCCCTGCCCCATGCCCGGCCTACGGCTCGGCTGGTCGCTAAAGATGAACTATTATTAATAGATATGGGCGCGTGCCAGGATGGCTACATGAGCGACATGACCCGCGTGCTATTCGTTGGACGCCCGGGCCCGAAGGTCAAGCAAATGTATGCGGCGGTGGCCCAGGCTCAACTGGCGGCGATCGATGCCGTGCGCCCCGGCGCTACCGCCGGCCAGGTGGATCGAAAGGCCCGGCAAGTTCTGGAGTCCGAAGGGTTTGGAAAGGCTTTCGTACATTCTACCGGCCATGGGCTGGGTCTCGAGATCCACGAACCGCCTCGAATAGGCAAGCGCGATGGAACCAGGCTCGAAGCCGGAATGGTGATTACGATTGAGCCGGGCGCATATGTGCGCGGTTTCGGAGGAATCCGCATCGAAGACACCGTATTGGTGACTAACAACGGGTGCGAAGTACTGACGCCCACTTCCAAGGAGTTGATCCTTCTTTAGCAATGTCAAATGAAGAAATTCGAGAGCTGATCCAGCTCGTCGTGGAGAGTGGTATCGCCGAACTGGAACTGCAGCGCGGCGACAATCGCGTGCGCATCCGGCGGGCCATGGGAAACACGCAGGAAATTACCATTCCGCACGAGATGACGGCGTCTTATGCGCCACCGCCCAACTCCGTCGGGTCATCGTCGCAGGCTTCCTCGAGCGCGGCCCCTGCGGTTCCGGATGCAAACGAGGTGATCGTGAAATCCCCCATCGTTGGAACGTACTACGAAACGCCGAAGCCGGGCGACCCGCCGTTCGTGAAAGTCGGGGATTTCGTGGAGCCCGGACAGGTGCTGTGCATCATCGAGTCGATGAAACTGATGAATGAGATTGAAGCCGAAATTTCCGGTACCGTGGTCGCGAAGCTGATGGAAAACGGACGGGCAGTCGAGTACGGAGAGGCATTGTTCGCCATCCGGCCGCGCTGATATGTTCGAGAAAATCCTGATCGCCAATCGCGGCGAGATCGCGGTGCGCGTTATCTGCGCTTGCAAAGACCTGGGGATTAAGACCGTTGCGGTGTATTCGGAAGCCGACCGGCACAGCCTGCACGTCCGCTTCGCCGATGAAGCCGTCTGCATCGGGCCGGCCAAAAGCGCCCGCAGTTACCTGGACATTCCCTCGGTAATCAGCGCCGCGGAAATCACCAATGTGGACGCCATTCATCCGGGCTATGGATTCTTGAGCGAGAACGCGGATTTCGCGCAGGTCTGCGAGACCTCCGAGATCAAGTTCATCGGCCCCAAACCGGATGTCACGCGCGCGATGGGGCTGAAACAGCACGCCCGCGCCGCGATGCGCGAGTGCGGCATTCCGATTCTACCGGGCTCGGACGGGATCTTGAAGGACGCCGTGCACGCGCAGGAAACGGCCGAACAGATTGGATATCCGGTGATGCTCAAAGCGTCGGCCGGAGGGGGCGGACGCGGAATGCGCGTGGTTCGCGAAGCCGCCGAAATGGCCGCGCTGCTCACGCAGGCGCAACAGGAGGCGCAAGCCGCCTTCGCATCTCCGGACGTCTACATGGAGAAACTGATCGAAGCGCCGCGCCACATCGAATTTCAAGTGCTGGCCGACGAGCATGGGCACGTCGAGATTCTGGGCGAGCGCGAGTGCTCCATCCAGCGCCGTCATCAAAAGCTGTTGGAAGAAGCGCCGTCTCCGGCCGTCAGCCCGGAACTTCGCGAAGAGATGACTGCGCGGCTACGCGAGGCCATGCGCCACATCGGATATACCAACGCGGGCACCATCGAGTTTCTGATGGACGAACGCGGCGAACTGTACTTCATTGAAGTGAACGCCCGCATTCAGGTGGAGCATCCGGTAACCGAGGCAATCACGGGGATCGATCTGGTGAAGGCCCAGATCCTGATTGCCGCCGGCCATCCTTTGCGCGAGATTATTCGGGACCCGATCCATCTGCGCGGCCACGCCATCGAATGCCGGATCAACGCCGAGAATCCCGAGACCTTCGCTCCGTCGCCGGGCCGCATCACGGGCCTGAATCTGCCGGGCGATATCGGCATCCGCGTGGATACGGTGGCATATACAGACTACGTAATTCCGCCGTATTACGACTCACTGGTCGCCAAGCTGATCGCCTACGGACACGATCGCGCCGAGGCCATCGCTCGCATGCGGCGCGCGCTCGAGATGTTCGTGGTGGAGGGCATCTACACCACCATCCCGCTGCACCAGAAGATCATGAACGATCCGGACTTCATCGCCGGAAAGATGGACACAAGCTTTCTCTCGCGGTTCGGCACGCGATTATAGCGTCTCAAGCGCGAGATGCTCGCGATGCCCGCGCGCGGCGGCCACTTCCAGCGCGAATGCCAGCACCCGGCGCGTCTCCAGCGGATCGATGAGCGCGTCCATGTGACCACGGGCCGCGGCGTAGCGCGCATCCAGCCAGCGCTCATAATCGGCGCGGGTTTTCTCGATGCGCTGTTTCAGCTCGTCCGGGACGGGTCGGTCTTCCGCCTTCAGCTTCTCAAGCTCCGGACCGTGGACCGCTTGCACGGCCGAATCGCCTTCCATCACGCCGATCCGCGCCGTGGGCCATCCGAACGTGAAAATCGGATCGAAGCCTTGACCGGCCATGGCGTAGTATCCCGCGCCGCTCGCGTGATTGATGGTGAGTACGATCTTCGGTACGGTGGAGCAGGCCATCGTCTCCACCATCTCTGCGCCCGCGCGAATAATGCCTTCGCGCTCCGCCTCGACGCCGACCATGAATCCCGAGACGTCCTGCAGGTAGATCAGCGGAACGCCGTTGCGCTCGGCGTTTTCGACGAAGTAGGCGACCTTGCGAGCCGATTCGGTATAGACGATGCCGCCAATCCGCGGTCCGCTTTCGGTCTTCAAGAAGCCGCGGCGGTTCGCGATCAGGCCCATCGGGCGGCCGGACAGCTTCGCCTCCGCGCAGAGCAGTTCCGGCGCGTAATGCGGCTGGAATTCCAAATAATCGTCGCCGTCGAAGATGCGCTCGATGGCTTCTTCCACGTTGTACGCCTGGCGGTGATCGGACGGCATCAGGTCGTACAGACCTTCGGCGGACTTCGGCGGCAGCGCGCCGTGCGGCGCCGCGGGGGCCTCGGGCATTGCCCGGAATTTCTGGCGGATCAATTCGAGACATGCGGCGTCGTCCTTGGCCATGAAGTGCGCCACGCCGCTGGCGGACGTATGCATCTTCGCGCCCCCGAGCGATTCGGCGTCCACCGTTTGTCCTACCGCGCCCTTCACCAGATTGGGCCCGCCGAGCCCCATGAAGCTGGTGCCCTCCACCATGATGAGAACGTCGCTGAGCGCGGGAAGATACGCCCCGCCCGCGATGCAGGGTCCCATGACGGCGGCGATCTGCGGGACGTGAATTTTGCGGCGCATCAGCGAGTTGTAATAGAAGATCCGAGCGGCTCCGTATTGGCCTGGGAAGATGCCGTCCTGGTAAGGCAGATTAACGCCGGCCGAATCGACCAGGTACACGATCGGCACGCGATTTCGCATGGCGATTTCCTGCGCGCGCAGAATCTTGGTGATGGTTTCGGGCCACCAGGATCCGGCTTTGACGGTGGCATCGTTCGCGACGATGACGGCGGGGCGGCCTTCGATTTTGCCGATGCCGGTGACCACGCCCGCGGCGGGCGCCTGGCCGTCATAGCGGTCATGCGCGATGAGCAGTCCGATCTCGAGAAACATGGCGCCGGGGTCGGTGAGCTGCGCGATCCGCTCGCGGGCGGTGAGCTTGCCGTCGCGATGCTGCTTTTCGATTTTCTTCGCCCCGCCGCCTTGGCGCAGGCGTTCTTCGAGCTCCTGGAGGGATTCGACGAGTTGCCGCATGCGGGAGGCGCTGGTGGTGGGCACGATTTCAGAATACAAGAGGCGGGCAACGCACGCGACTAACGCATGGTTAGTTTGCGGCACCTCATTCCAGGTGATGAGAGCTTAGGCCGCTGATGGTTTCGTACCTTATTTCACTAGAACTATCTATAATCGGACATTGCATGCCTGAAGTTCTAGTCGCAACGCCGCTCCAATACTCGGCAGTCAGGCAGCCTTATAGCTTCAAGAACGACATTTCTATCCGGGAACTCGGACCGATTTTATGGGACCTCTCGATTGTTAAGAGCTTCGTTTCTGAGAATGAACGTAACGAACTGGCGAGCGTCCGATACTGGCTGTGCGCGACGAAGGAGACGGTCCACTACCCGTACGGGAGTGAGGGTGACGAGCTTTATGAGAAGGCGGAGCATGCCGCTTCCGCTTTGCAGATCCTATGCCCTTCTGGCGCGAAGAACATATTTCTCAAGCTCCTGGCCACCGAACAGGGATATGACAATGTCGGAAGCCATCGCCCACGCGAGCTTTGTTCCACACTTGTGGGCCGCATCATTTCTCTCGAGGAGATGGGCTTGGCACAAGACTTCGACGTGGTTTATGCGGGCGTGGCGCGTGCGTTTAGTGAGAAGCTTGTGCGGCTTCAGAATCCTATCCTTCTATTGGAGCATGCGCAACAAACAGGTAACGTGCATCTGAGCACGCTGATGAGTGTGATGGCCTTGGATATGTTGTTCATGGCCGGTGAGAAACAGCCATTTATAGAACGCCTGGGCGGATTTCTAGGACTGCACGCCTATGTCTTCCCAAAGGATGCGCTGCGGAGGCAGCCCCAAGTTGCAGTGGGTGACGTGATCGGTGCACTGTATGAGTTCCGCAACACTGTCGCGCACGGCCGCGAGGTCCCGTCGACGCCCTATCGCAAGATGTACGACTTACTTGATGGCGCGGGTAACCGCATTAATGCGCAAGATTATTACTATGTCGAGCTGATGCTCGAAAGTGGCCTATTTATGCTTGCCGCGGCGCTACGAAAGGTGTTCGTGGAGGGCTGGTTCGATGACGTCGCCGACGCCGCGAGATGGCGGGCACAACTAAGGGCCTGTGAGCATCGGTACAAGAACACAACGCGTCGCACGCCCTAGCCAGGAGCATGGAAGCGAGCTGGCCATCGCGATTTTAGTACCGACCCTGATCGCGACGTCGGTTGACCTCGGCCCGGATGGCAAACTGGATCCGCGCGGGCTTTTTCGACTTGAGCTTGGACCGCAGGCAGCCCGCTACCTCATCGAGATCGTGTGCCGCGATACGAGCAATAGGAAGCTGTACGGTGCCATTGCTTCCCCGTACTGAAGGCTTCGCCCTGGTTGGCTTCATTTCGGACTCCCTTCCAATTATTACTTCTTCGAGTCACCGGAATGCCCATCCTATGATCGGCCTATCATGATGGCCGCGTCCAGAATCTTCAATCTGGGGACTTCGGGCGGTTCCGATATAACGCGCGATAAAGATGAAATGATCGGCCAGGCATTCGACGCGTTGAATCATAGGAGAACAGTGAACGACGCAGACCCGTCCGCGTGATCGATGGCTCCGCCCGGCACAACGCTCCTCGGTTGACAGGCTCTGACATTTTTCGACGACACTGGGTTATGCCACCCCGCGTTGACCCCGTCGCGCCGCCCTTCGCGCCTGAATTGCAAGCTGTGTTTGACAAGATCATGCCGCCGGGAGTTCCGCCGCTCGTGCTTTTCACGACGCTTGCGCGTGTGCCGCGCGTCTACGAACGCTTCCGCGCCGGGGGCCTGCTCGATCGGGGTCCCGTGTCGATGCGGCATCGCGAGATCGTCATCGATCGCACCTGCGCGCGCTGCGGTTGTTCTTACGAGTGGGGTGTGCACGCCGCCTTCTTCGCCGAGCGCGTCGGCCTCACGCCCGAACAGCAACGCGGGACAGTGCACGGCGACGCCAATGACCCGGTGTGGAGCAAAGAGGAAGTACTGCTGATCCGGTTGGTGGATGAATTGCACGATATGGCAAACATTTCAGATCCCCTATGGAACGATCTCGCAGCCGCATTCAGCGTCGAGCAGATTTTCGAAATGATCGCGTTGACCGGGTTTTACCACACCGTTTCATTCTTCTCGAACGGTCTCAGGCTCCCCGCCGAGCCTTTTGCCAAACCGATGCCGGGCTAGCGCAGGATTGGTTTATCCAGCGTGTCCCAAGCGTAGGCGCGCGCCACGCGGGCGCGAATTTCCTGAGTCAACGGATATCCATTGTCCGCGTTGGTCATCACCGCAATCCCGTAGCCTTTGAGGCGATGCGCATACAGGTCGCAACTGAATCCCCAGTTGCCGCCCGAATGCCCGAAATACCAACCTTCGCCGGCCTTTTCTATCGAGAAGCCGACCGCGTACGGGCCCACGCCCACCGGCGTCACCATCTCCTGCGTCATCGCCTGAGAAAGCACGCGATTCGATTTTCCGAGTAACGACAACTGCACTTCGATGGCGAACTTCGCCAGATCCATCGGCGTGGTCCAGAGGCCAGCAGCCGCCAGCTCAGGATAAACGTGCCAGATCACGTCCATCGCGTGCCCCGATGAATTGTGAGCGCGCGCGGCGTGTTGGGCGCGATCCGGCGAAAGCGGCTGCTCATAAGTGCTGTTCGTCATCCCGATCGCATCGAGCACCCACTCGCGCATCAGCTTCACGAAGGGCTCGCCCACGGCATCGGTCAAAGCCAACTGCTCGATCAGCACCGCGCCGCCCGAGTATTTGTAGCCGGTGAACGGCGGACGAGCCCACCGGACCGGAGGCAGACTTGACGGCGGCTGGCCATCCAGAATCTGGGGCAGCGTGGGAAGCGGCGCGGATGGAGGATAGCCCGGGAACCCGAAGCCGTCGTCGGTTCCCGAGGTGTGGCTCATCAAAGCGCGCGGGGTGACTGGTTGGTTCTTGGTGAACTCGCTGGCGGGTACTTTCCAGGATTTCAGGATGGTGTTGATATCCTGATCGAGCCGAAATTTGCCTTCTTGCACGGCCTTCAGTGACGCCATCGCGGCTACCGGCTTGCTGATGGATGCGGCTTGAAACAGCGTATCGGTATCCGCGGCCGCGCCGGATTGGACGTCGGCAACGCCCCACGCCTTGGCCCAGTGGATTTTGAAATCGCGGATCACGGCGACGCTCACCGCGGGCACGTGGAACCGATCCATGAGCTGCGCCATGGATAGCGGATCGAGGCCCTGCCGATTGGGAACTTGCGGGCTCTCGACGGTCTTGATAATCTGCGCGGCGTCTTGGGCATGCGCGGTCCAGGCGATGGTGAAGAGCAGCGGAAGGGAGATCGCTCGCACGAATTTCATCCCCATCATGATGACCGATTCGCGCGGCGGCGTCCACATGCGCCCCCGCGCAATCACGCTATGCTGAGTCCATGTTGGGCATCGATCCGCGCGCGGCGCGAGCGGCCTGGACCGTGTTTCTGCTGGCTCTCGCGATTGCGACGGCCTACCTGGTTCGCGAAACGCTGGTGGTTTTCATGATCGCCCTGCTATTCGCCTACCTGCTGATGCCTTTGGTCGGATTGGTGGAACGCTTCACTCCCCGACAGGTCTCGCAGGGCTTCGCTCTCGCGATTGTCTATCTTCTGCTGATCGGCGCACTTATCGGATTGGCCCTCACGCTGGGATCGCGGCTGGTGGATGAAGCCAACAGCCTCGCCTCGCGGTTACCGGACCTGCTCAGGAATCGTTCCTGGATCGATCAGATCCCGCTGCCTTCCTGGCTCGAACCCGCTCGGGCCAGAATCGCCGGAACGATTCAGAGCGAGCTGAACTCCGGCGGCCAGCAATTTCTGCCCTATTTGCGCAGCATCGGCGGACAGATCATCTCGGGAGCGCGATACGTGGTCTATGTCGTTCTGATCCCCATTCTCGCGTTCTTCTTCCTCAAGGATGGCAGCACAATGCGCGTGAACGCAGTGGACAGCTTGTTTGAACCGCGGCGCCGGCCGATCGTCGAGGAAATCCTCGAAGACATCAATCGCCTGCTGGGCGATTATATTCGCGCGCTGGTGCTGCTCGGGTGCTCGAGCTTCGTGATCAACAGTCTGTTCCTCGGGATATCCGGCGCGCCCTACGCGGTCCTGCTGGCCGTATGCGCCGGGGTCGGCGAATTCCTTCCGGTGGTGGGACCGGCCGGCGCCGCGCTCCTGATCCTTCTGGTGACCGGCCTGGCGGGTTACACCCATCCGCTCTTATATGTGATCTTCTGGATTCTTTTCCGCATGTTTCAGGACTACGTGATGTCGCCGTACCTGATGGGGCGCGGCGTCAAGCTGAACCCGATGCTGGTGTTGTTCGGCGTATTGGCAGGCGATCAGATTGCGGGCGTTCTGGGCATGTTCTTTTCCGTGCCGGTGATCGCAACGCTGCGCGTGTTGTTCGTCCGGTTGCAGCGCGTTCGCTCGCGCCAACTGGTGACGAAGCAGGACTGACACATGCGCCGGGGGATCGCAGCTTGTCTTTTCGCCCTTCCAATGTCGGCGCACATGGTGAGTATGAGCACCGGCGACCTGAAGGTGGAAGGCGACCGCGCGCATTACGAACTAAGAATCCCGATGTACGAAGTGGCGCACGTGCATAACCCCGACACCACGCTGCTCCAGCATGTACGCTTCAAGAGCGGCGGCGCATGGGCGAAGCCCTCCAACGCCTCCTGTTCCAACCAGCAGGACACCTACGTCTGCACCGCCGACTACCAATTCCCCGCCCCGGTGGATGCGCTGGATATCGAATGCACCCTGGCATCCGTGACGGTGCCGAATCACGTGCACCTGCTGCGGGCGTATCGCGGCGACAAGAGCGATCAAGCGGTGTTCGATATTTCCTTTACGACGGCGGAGGTGCGATTTCGCCCTCCTACTGCATTTGAGACTGCGGTCCGCGAATCGACGGCCGGTTTTATGCGCGCCGCGGGAGGATTAGCGCCGCTGCTGTTTCTCGCGAGCCTGGTGCTGGCCGCGCGCACCGGACGCGAGCTGCTCGCGCTGACGGCATCGTTTCTGATCGCCGAGGCACTTGCCTGCCTCCTAGCGCCGCGCGTCGCGGCCGCGCTTCCGCCGCGCTTCATTGAAGCCGCAGCCGCGCTCGCCATCGCCTATCTGGCATTTGAAATTATTCTGCTGCCGAATTCCCGCCTGCGATGGCTGGTGGTGGGCGTGCTCGGCTTATTCCACGGTGCGTACTTTTCACTATTTCTGATCGAAAGCGGATACCATCTCCCGGCCTTCCTCGGCGGTGTTGCAATTGCCGAGCTACTGCTGATCGCGGTGTTCGCGTTGATCGTCCGGCAGGTGACCCGGTTTTCGTGGATGCAACGCACCGTGCCAGTGTCGGCATCCGCGCTGATGGTCACGGGACTGGTGTGGTTTCTGATCCGTTTGCGCGCGTAAAGCGCGGCATATCATGCGACATACTGTAAAGATATGCGCAGCTTCGATAGCCTGACTGAACGCGAGATTCTGGCGCTCGCGATCTCGCTTGAAGAAGATGACGAACGGGTTTACGCCGAGTACGCCGAAGGATTGCGACAGAACTTTCCGGCTTCCGCTGCGGTCTTTGACGGCATGCGCCAGGAAGAATCCGGGCATCGCCGCCGCCTGATCGAATTGTTTCAGAAGAGCTACGGCCAGCACATCCCGCTGATTCGCCGCCAGGATATACGAGGCTTTGTGCATCGCAGGCCGGTTTGGCTGATGCAGCCGCTGGGCCTCGACACGGTCCGTAATCAGGCCGCGGTCATGGAAGTGGAGAGCCGGCTCTTTTACGAAAAGGCCGCCGCCCGCGCGCAGGATCCCAGCGTTCGGCAGTTGCTGGACGATCTGGCGCAGGAAGAGCGAGGCCACGAGCATCGCGCCGAGGAGCTGGAGAAGAAGGAGCTGAAACCCGACGTCAAGGGCAAAGAAGACGAAGCCAATCGCCGCCTGTTCGTCCTGCAAATCGTGCAGCCGGGATTGGCCGGACTGATGGACGGCTCCGTGTCCACGCTCGCTCCGGTATTTGCCGCGGCCTTCGCCACGCATAGCAGCAAGGATGCGTTCGTGGTGGGGCTGGCCGCGTCGGTAGGAGCGGGCATCAGCATGGGCTTCGCCGAGGCGTTATCGGACGATGGCACTTTGACGGGTCGCGGCCATCCGTGGGCCCGAGGATTCATCTGCGGCCTCATGACCGCGCTGGGCGGCATCGGACACACGCTGCCGTTTCTGATTCCGGAATTTAACGTGGCGATGGTCGCCGCGGTGGTCGTGGTGGTGGTCGAGCTCGGAATCATCTCGTGGATACGGCATCGCTACATGGACACTCCTCCGCTCTCGGCCGCCTTGCAGGTGGGGCTGGGCGGAGCGCTGGTGTTTATAACCGGCGTGCTGATCGGAAGCTCGTAGTATGCTTCTCGGGCGCATGCCGTGCTGGAGTCTGCGAGAATAAGCGTGGGCCTGTTGGACGGGTGATCGCTCGACGAGCGGTGAAAACCGCGGATCGGGAGGAAAGTCCGGTCTCCACAGGGCAGCATGCCGGCTAACGGCCGGGGGGACTTGCTCAAAGCGGGTTTCACGGAAAGTGCCACAGAAAATATACCGCCGGGAGCGCGAGTTTTCGGTAAGGGTGAAATGGTGCGGTAAGAGCGCACCGCGTCCGGAGCAATTCGGATGGCAGGGCAAACCCCATGCGGAGCAAGACCAAATAGGGGAGGAGGAGCGGCCCGCTCCGTTAGACTTCCGGGTAGGTCGCTAGAGCCAGGCAGTAATGTCTGGCCCAGATGAATGATCGCCGCCGTTCGCGGCACAGAAACCGGCTTATAGTCCGCAGGCCCCTAAACATTTATCATCGGAACAGCAATGCCTGGCACGCCGCACGCGCTCAGCCTCTGCATGATCGTGAAGAACGAAGAGCGCATCCTCGCGCGCTGTCTCGATTCAGTGCAAGGTCTGGCCGGCGAGATTATCGTCGTTGACACCGGATCGACGGATCAGACGCCCGCCATCGCTGCCAGTTACACAGCGCAAGTGATTCCGTTCGATTTCACGTTCATCGATTTCGCGGCCGCCCGCAATCATGCCCTGTCGCGCGCGAGCGGCCGCTGGATCCTGATGCTGGACGCGGATGAGACGCTGGACTCGGCCGCGGCGCCCACAATCGAAAGGCTCGTCGCGCAGGACGAAAACGCCGGATATTTCCTGGAGCGGCATAATCATTCGTCGGATTCAGAACAGTCCACCAGGGATTACGTGGTCCGGCTCTTTCCCAATCGACCGAACTACCGGTATCGCGGCCGTGTCCACGAGACCATCGATGTCTCGATTCAAGCCGGAGGCGGACGGCTGCATAAAACCGATATCCGGATCGATCACACTTTCGTGTCTAACCGGGAATCGCGACGCCGCAAGAACCACTGGTACATCCAGATCCTGCAGGAAGAGATCGCCGCCAACCCAAGCGATGACTCGCGGCTCGATTTCCTGGCCGCGGAATATCACCAGCTCGAGATGTTCAACGAAGCGGCCGAAATCGCCGAACGCATCGCGCGGATGCGGCCGCTGGACGCCCGTGCCCATTTGTTCGCGGGCACCTATCATTTGCTCTACCAATCGGATCTGGTGCGGGCGCGAGCCGACTTTAACCAGGCGTTGAAGCTGCGGCCGGGCTACGCGGAGGCGCAGGCCTTCCTGCAGCAGATCGACGAACGGGAGCGGGCGCAATAGCCTCCGGTGCTCACCAACAACTCGTCTCACGATGTCAAGGAATTCGTTGCCACCGCGCGCGAGGCATTAAGTCAACTCCCTGAGCCCAAGAAGCTCCTGTCTTAGCTCGACACGTCGGGCATCATTCAGCACGAGAACCTCAATGGTGGCGCGCCCGGACGGCGTTAGGCCCTCAAGATATGCTCCTCGGAAGGCAAAATGTTCGCGCCATTGGTCGCGCCGCGGATGAAACAGGCTCTCGACGCCGCCCGTCGATGGATCAACCCCGCTCAGATTGGGACCTTTATGAAGGTTGCATCGATGGCATGCGAGCGCGAGATTATCAACTTCGTCCGAGCCGCCGTGTTGCCGTGCAACCACGTCGATGTGATGCAGGATTTCGCTGTGCCTCTGATGAAGCCGGCAGTACTCGCAGCGCTCCCCCGCCCTCTCCCGGACGAATCGCCGGGTTCCAGCATTCATCGTTAGCGAGGAATCTGGTTAAGGTGACGTCGGGCTTTGAGTTTGAGGATGGCGATAAAGTCCGCTGCATTAATTAGCGCCTCGTATTCGGATCGTTCAGAAGCGCTGAGGTTACCATCGTTGGCCCGCTCACCGAGGATTTCGATACGTTCTAACACTGGCTGATCAATCCTGAAAGCAACCAGACGCTGAGCCGACTCGGCGTCCAAACACAGGCTTAACGGCTCTAAAAGACTATCTAGCCCGGCAACCGCATCCATGCCCTCAAAGTTAGCATACCGCCCCTGCGCCACAATAGAGTGAGTGCCCGGCCCCTGGTCCCGCCTCCGCTCCGCGCTCGATCTTAGCCCGCGCCAGCAAGTGACGCGGCTGGGATTGCTCTTCACGCTCACCTGGGTTCTGGTCGCGCTGGCCGCGTTCGCGTCCGCCAACAATCTGCTGTTCCTGATTCTGGCCGTCCTGCTCGCCACGCTGCTGATCTCCGGATTCATCAGCCGGCTTACCTTGGCCGGTCTCGAATTGGACTTCGAAGTGCCGGAGCACGTATGCGCGGGCCGCCAGGTGACCGGCCGCGTGGTGATTCGAAACACCAAGATCTGGATGCCTTCGTTTAGCATCCACGTCACGGCTTTGAGCGACAGCGGTCTTTCCGCTCCCTTGTATTTTCCCGTGATTCCCGGCCGCGCGCGCGTGGAAACGCAGGTCCAGATTTTCTTTGCCAAGCGCGGTTCCTACCGCCAGAACCGTTTTCAGCTCTCCACTCGATTTCCTTTCGGCTTCGCCGAGCGCCGTCTGGATGTGCCGCTGCAACGCGAGGTGCTGGTGTATCCCTCGGTGGATCCCAAGCCCGGCTTTGAGAACCTTCTGGTCACCCTGCAGGGCGAGATTTCGTCCTTCAGCCGCGGGCAGGGGCATGACTTTTACCGGATTCGCCCCTATGAGGTGATGGAAAGCGCAAGGCACGTGGATTGGAAAGCTACCGCTCACACCGGCGATCTGCAGGTACGGGAATTCGCCCGCGATCAGGAGCAGAGCGTGGCTTTCTTCCTGGATCTGGAAGCTCCCTCGGAGTTCACGGCGTGGTTTGAATCCACGGTGGATTGCTGCGCGTTTCTCGCCTGGAATATGTCGCAGCGCGGGTCGCGGGTCCGATTCTGCACCCAGGAAGTCGATTGGCAACTCCCCGAAGAAGCCGACGTGTATACTATTCTCAAGTACCTCGCAATTGTTACACCCAGACAAGGAAGACAACTGTGTGCTTCCAATGATCGAAACGTGTTTCAAATCGTCTTCACTGTTGCACCCGACCGTCTTGCGGCGGCCGGATGGCAATTGCATGCAGCTAATATTCGCCTGCTCACCCCCGGCGACGCCCTGAGGGAACCATGACCATGTCGTCGAAAACTAACTCGCTGGCTGTTCAGATATGCGCCCTTACTTTAACTTTCGGATTAATAGCGTCGCCAGCCTTTGCGCAAGTGACCGCATCGATTTCCGGAAGAGTTGAAGATTCCACCGGCCAGGGCGTGGGAGATGCCACCGTGACGGTAAAGAGCCTCGAAACCGGGGCTACCCGCACGGTCACCACGGGTGTAACAGGCGAATACATTGTGGTTGCGTTGCCCTTGGGCCGCCAGGAAGTAAAGGTAGAGAAGGCTGGCTTCAAGGCTGCGATCCGAAGCGGGATCAGTTTGGATGTTGGCCAGGAAGCTGTTGTGAATCTTAGGCTTGAAGTTGGGGATCTCATCCAACAGGTGCTGGTTACCGAAGAGGCTCCCGTGGTGAACACAACCACGGCATCAGTTTCGGGACTGGTGGATGAGCGCGACGTGAAGGATCTGCCGCTGAACGGCCGCAGCTTCGACAACTTGATCACGCTCAACCCGGGCGCGATCAACTACGATGTGATGAAGAGCGCAAACACCAGCACCAGCGACGGAAATTCGTTCACAGTGGCGGGAAGGCGGCCGGGTGACAATCTCTTCCTGTTGAACGGCATCGAATACACCGGACAAAGCCAGCTTGCGGTGACGCCCGGCGGCGTGAGCGGCGAACTGCTGGGAATCGATGCGATCCGCGAGTTTAACCTGCTGACCGACACTTATGGCGCCGAGTATGGAAAGCGGTCGGGCGGCCAGGTGCTGATTGTGACTCAATCGGGCACCAACGCTCTGCACGGCACCTTGTTCGAATTTCTGCGCAATAGCGACCTGGATCAGCCCGGAATCTTCGACCAGGGGACTGTTCCCCCGTTTCGCCGGAATCAATTCGGCGCGGCTTTGGGCGGACCTCTGAAGAAGAATCGATTGTTCCTGTTCGGCAACTACGAGGGATTCCGGCAATCCCTGGCGCTGAGCAATGTCAGCGTCGTTCCCGATGATGAGGCGCGCATGGGCTTGTTGCCGAATAGCGCAGGCGTCTATACTCCGGTTGCCAAGCTGAATCCAAAGATGCTGCCGTACTTCGCCCTGTGGCCGCAGCCTAATGGCCCGGAACTGACGGTGAACGGCCTGCCCACCGGAACCCAGCTGGCTTACTATTACCCCAAGCAGAGCGTTCGTGAGGACTTCGGGACATTGCGAGCCGACTACAATTTGTCCAATCGCGACAGTCTTTCGGAAGCTTATACGATTGACGACGGCAACAGCCTCACGCCGCTGGCAGATCCGCTATTCGGGCAAACCCTCCGGCTGCGCGCTCAGGTAGCCAGCGTGGAAGAAACTCACGTCTTCTCGCCGGACATCCTCAATACGTTCCGCGCCGGGTTTTCACGCGGGGCCTTCGACTTTGGTTCGCCGCCGTTGACCTCAGTTCCCGCGGACTTGTCTTTTGTCACCGGCGAAGGACCGGGTGGAATCGTGGTCGGCGGGGGCGCCACCACCAGCGGATCTTCCGCTATTACTTCGGCGGGCGCTAACAACAACGCCGGGGTGTGGAGCAGGAGGAATCTGTTCACCTACACCGACGACATCCGTATCAACAAGGGGATCCATCAGATCAGCGCGGGCGTGTGGTTCCAGCGGCTCCAGGACAATGAAGACACCGCCTCGCGCCGCCTGGGCGTCGCTACGTTCAGCACCTTGACCACGTTATTGCAAGGAACGCTGACGAACTTTCAAGTTGTTCCCGATCATGCGGAACTCGGCTGGAGAAGCCTGCTGGGCGCCTGGTACATCCAGGACGCGATCAAGCTGCGCCCGAATCTCACGTTTCAGGCTGGCATCCGGCAGGAATTTAACACGGGTTGGAATGAAGAATCCGGACGAGCCTCGAACTATATAACCAATGCCGCGGGCATACTCGAGACGGCCCCGCGGGTTGCGAATTCCGTGTACACAGACAACAACGCGACGCGGCTGTTCGGCCCGCGCCTTGCGCTGGCATGGGACCCGTTCTCAAACGGAAAAACCGCGGTCCGCGCCGGATTCGGAACCTATTATTCCGAGATCGACGCGCTCGATTTTCTTTTGAACGCGCTGCCCCCGTATAACGGGTCGGTCACGTTCACCGGCTCTCTGCCGTCACTGCTGCCGATAACCCCGAACGTGAAGATACCAATTTCGTGCGGCCCGGGCGTTCCACAACCCTGCACCACTTACGCACCCCAGGGAATCCAGGCCAACGCCAAGACGCCCACCGTTCAGGAATGGAATTTCACCGTCCAGCAAGAGCTAAGCCAGAGCATGGCTATTCGGCTGGCGTACGTGGGTTCGTTCGGAACCCATGGCCTGCTCAGCATCGATCCCAATACGATAGCCCCCGAGGTCTGTTCGAATCCGGATGGCTGCACGGCCGGTGGCACAACTTCCGCCGGCAAGCCCGCCACCGTCACCAGCATCGTACCGCAGGGCGCCCCGTACATCCCGGTGGGAACGCGGCCCAATCCTTATGTGTCCGCGGGTTTCTTCTGGTTTACCGAGGGAAACAGTAGATACAACGCGCTGCAAGTAGACCTCACCAAGCGTCTCGCGCAAGGGTTGGAATTGCGCGCCAATTACACCTGGTCGAAGAACCTGGATATGAACTCGGGATTAACCGGCGCTCAGGCCAATAACCAGGCGCAAATGGTGATGGACCGTTACAATCCGTCGCTCGACTGGGGACCGTCCGCGCTGAACATCACCAACCAGGGCAGCATTTCAGCTCATTATGAACTGCCGTTCGGCGCCGGCAAGCGTTGGCTGAACAGCACGGGGATGGAAAACAAGTTCATCGGCGGCTGGCAGGTGAACACGATCGTAACGCTGTTGAGCGGTTTCCCGTTCACGCCTCTCGACGGTTCCAACCGGTCTGGCGATGGGGATACCAGAAACCCGGACCGCCCCTCCTTGAATCCCGATTTCAGCGGACCGGTCATCCTGGGCACGCAGGCGCAGTGGTTTAATCCCAAAGCCTTCATGCTGTCGCCGGTGGGAACCTACGGAGACCTCGGCCGCGGAGTGTACACCGGACCGGGCCTGGCGGATGTGGACTTCTCGGTTTTCAAGAACATTCCCGTTTCCGAGCGCGTCAATCTGCAATTCAGATCGGAGCTTTTCAATCTCTTCAACCGGACGAATCTGGGCCCGCCCAACACGACGGTCTTTTCGGGAACCTCCATCAGCCCGTCGGCCGGGCTGATTACGACTCTCGCGACCACGCCCCGGCAGATTCAATTCGGCCTGAAGCTGATGTTCTAAGTCTGACGGAAGAGTCTCCGTCGTCCAGCCAGTCCCGGCGACCCTGCTGCTATTGGCTGGACTGTCTTTTCTCGCACTACCCGACGGTGTGGGAATCTGGAGCTTTCAAAATACTCCACAATTTTAACGCCATTCAGGAAGCGTCACTTCAACAAGTAGGCCGTTTAAGGACCAAGTGAGTGCGTCCCGTCGTGCGCCAAGACTTCCGGTGTGTCACATCGTTATTCGGTTCGCAAGGCCGTAATGGGGTCCACGCGTCCCGCGCGACGGGCCGGCAGGTAGTTGGCCAGAATGCCGATCGCCACCAGCGTGACTCCCGCCGCCGCGAAGACGCTCGCGTCGGTGGAGCGCACTTCGAACAGCAGCGCAGCCAGCAGATGGCCGGAAAGCGCGGCGCCGACCGCTCCCACCGCCAGCCCCGCCAGAATCGGAACCATGCCCTCGCGCAAAACCATTTGCACCAATTGGCCGCGCGTGGCTCCCAGCGCGGAGCGAATGCCGATTTCCTTTTCGCGGCGCACAATCGCATACGACGCTACGCCGTACACTCCGATACTCATCAGCAATAACGCCACCACGGCGAAGCACGCCAGCAACGACGCCGCGAAGCGGCGATCGCCGACGCCGACGCGCATCAGTTCGGTCATTTCTACGATCGGCGATACCGGCAAGTTGGGATCCACCGACTGAATTTCGCGCGGCACGGCACGGCTGAGCATGGCGCGGTCTCCCGTGCCGCGAACCAGCACGCCCATCAGCCTTCCAGGCGTCTGGTACCCAGGCGTCTGGTACAAGCTGGTGTAAACGTGCGGAACATCCTTTTCATCCAAGCTGGCCAACTTCACGTTGCCGACCACGCCCACCACCGTAAACCAAGGCGCCGGCTGCACGATGCCCTTGCGGGTGGTGCGCGCGGAACGAATCCGCTTTCCAAGGGGATCCTGCGCGCCCCAGAAATGGCGCGCCGCGGCCTCATCGACCAGCACGACCAAGGGTGATTGCTGTGTCATCCGTATCCTGAATCACCCGTCCCCGAACCAGCGGCGCGCCGATGGTCCGAAAGAATTCGGGCGTCACGGAGGCGGAAACCGCCGTGGGAGCGTCGCCGCTTTCGGGATGCGCCTTCCACGCGGTATCCGTTTTGCTTGAGCGCGCCCTGCAGGGGAACCACGCTGGACAACGCCGCGTTCTCCACGCCCGGCACGGCGCGAAGGCGCCGCACCGTCTCACGAACGAGTGCGGTGCGCGTTTCGAGCTTGTCGTAAATGTCGGCCTTGGGATCATTGGGCACCGGCAACGAAACGCTTCCCGCGACCAAATGCTGCGAGTTGAACCCCGGATTCACTTGCAGAAGATTCCAGAACGTCCGCAGCAACACCCCCGCGCCGACCAAAAGCATCAACGACAACGCGACTTCCGCGCCAATGAGCACCTGGCGGACTTTGCTGTCGTGCCGCGATCCGGAACTCGCCGCGCTCGCGCAATCCGGAAAGCGATGGTTCCACCTTTCCGGCTTGGAACGCCAGCACCAGTCCGAAGAGCACGGTGGTGAGCAAGGAGAGCGTGAGAGAAAACGCCAGCACGCGCGCATCGACATGAATGTCGTTGAGGCGCGGAAGTTGCGACGGCAACATGGCGATCAGCGACTGCAAACCGAGCGTCGCAACGGCGACGCCGGCCGCCGCCGAAAAGAGACTCAGGACTGCCGATTCGGTGAGCAGTTGCCGGACAATTCTCGCGCGGCTCGCGCCCAACGCCAGGCGCACGGCGATCTCCCGTTGCCGCGCGGACGCGCTGGCCAACAGAAGATTCGCTACATTCACGCAGGCGATCAACAGAATGAACGCCACCGCCAGCAAGAGCGAAATCAGCAGCGTCCGCGTGTTGCCGACCACGACTTCCTTCAACGGAGTCACGGAAAGCGTCCAGCCTGAGCCGGCCGGATAGTCGCTGCCATAGTCGCGGCGCAGCGAATCACTGAAGGTGGCCAGCTTGGCCTGGGCCTGGGCGAGCGTCATCCCCGGTTTCAACCGGCCGATGATGCCCGGCAACAGTCGCGCGCTACGCTGCGGCGGCGGAAACGGATCGCCGCGAAAGCCCGCGGTGACGTATACTTCCACCGGAACAGCGCCAGCCGATGAGGGATTCCGAAAGTCCGGCGGAAGTACGCCCACGATGGTGTACAGATCGGTATCGAGCCGCATTTGATGGCCGAGGACGGAGCGTTCTCCTCCGAACTCGCGGCGCCACAGGCCATCGGTGATCACCACGGCATCGGCGAATCCTGGCGCGGTGTCGCCGGGGTCGAACAGGCGGCCGAGTTGCGGGCGCGCCCCGAGAATACTGAAATAATTGGGACTGACCACCCCACTCTCCAGTCGCTCGGGATGCTCACCACCGGT
This sequence comes from Terriglobia bacterium, assembly GCA_963786745.1. Lineage (GTDB taxonomy): Bacteria > Acidobacteriota > Terriglobia > Bryobacterales > Bryobacteraceae > Palsa-89. The sequence goes on from CAWBAE010000007.1 coordinate 67,986, forward strand.
CAAGTTGGCCGGCCCTTGATATACAGCCGAGACCGCCGAGAAAACGCCGGCGCGATCCCGCAGGTCGTCGAACTCCGGAACGGAAAAGCCGACGCTCTGTGCGCCCAGCCCCCGCAGATCGGCGTGCAATACGACCAATTGCTCCGGATCATGAAACGGGAGCGGCCGGAAAAGGGTCGCGTTCACTACACTGAAGATCGCGGTATTGGCGCCGATCCCGAGCGCCAAGGTGAGCAACACCGTCGCGGTGATGCGCGGCGACTTCCACATGGTTCTCAACGCGAAGCGGACGTCTTGCCATAGATCCATGGGGCCTCCCAGGGCTATCCAATGGGTGGCAAGTTGGGTTCCTTCTTGGCTTGCGGCTAATCGATTGATTTAGAGGAGCGAGGTTTGTTGATGGAATCGGGTCGATGTCCACTACCGGGATGGCATGTTTCGGGACCGGAAGGAGCGAGGTTTGTTGATGGACTCGGGTGGATGTCCACTAACGGAATGGCATGTTTCGGGACCGGACAGTGCCAATGGGGTCCCCCTGGACCTGCCGGAAGCCGACGAGGGCGTCGGCTGCAGACCGGGGGTCTGCCCCACGATGCCACTCAGTGAGTGGCGGGCAGCCCAACGACGATGAGAACCGAGTAGTCCTGCTTGCGGCAACCGTTCACGACAGGCATGGCCGCCCCTGGATTCACCGGAAAACCCGTGGTCCGAACGTTCTCCGGCGAACACGAGTTGTTACCCGTCTCCGGCGTGTAGCGTGCGGAGCGGCATCCCAGATGGGTGACATCGTAGAGGGTCGCGCTGTCGGCGAGTTCCCACCGCTGATTGCCGTCCTTGTCCTTGGGATGAATTGTCAGCACGGTGGTCACATTGCGGTCGCCCGTGACGAGGTATTTCCCAGGAGGCAGCGGAAAGGTCGGCTTCTCCATGATCAAGCCGTGTTCCTCCAGCCACCAGTCCTTAGCGTCGAATTTCCACTGTGCCGGCGCCACGCCGCCAGCCGCCTTCAATTGGTGGTAGTGGTCCAGCTTGCAAGCGCGCGGGCCCGGGTCCTGGTTCCAGAAGCCCCATGACTGCGCGCCGTTGCCGGAGGTGGCCCCGGGGTCTCCCAGCGCCGCGATGAATTGCGGCTCGATGCGCCTGAACTTCGAGAGGTCTACGCCTGACGCGTGAACCGGCTGCTGCAGGCCGGCTGCCAACATGAGGCATCCCATGGACAGGAGCCAGCGGCTCACGGACGGCACTAGGTGGTGGACATTCATGCGATTGCTCCGATTGGACGACCTGATCACATCCTACACCAACGCGCGCCCCGGAGCTGGCCTCCTCGTTGCGGATCTCCGACCTTCCTGTGCGAGCGGTGGGCGAGTGGAAAAGTAACGGACCGGGTTCCTTTTCACATACCGATGCCTATCGCTCGGCGTACCGGGTGAACACGTAACCGTTATCTTTTTTGGATATGTGGCACTGAAAGCACGCCTGCTGGGCTTTTACATCGAGCGTATTCACCTTGCTTCCCTCGTCGAAGCTACCGAAGCCCCAACCTCCAGTAGAGGCATAGCGGCTGCGGTCCATGACCATCACGGCCGTCAGGACACGATGTCCCTCTCCGCCAACTCCCTTTTCTCCAATCTGGAATTCAACAACTCTTCCGCGAGGATTGCGCCATCCTCATAGGCGCCCGTCCGCAGCCCTTGCATGGCCAGTTCATTCGCGTAGAAGTAAAACATGCCGTTGGTACACGGCTTCACACACGGTGATTTGGAAAACGCTCCGAACGAGCCCGGAACGATGGAGCCGTGTAGGAAAGCCCAGTTACGATAACCGTCCGGGTAGGCAACGGCTCGATCTTCGCCACGGACCGTGGGGGCGTTGAAAAAGGCAGCGCATACCGCGATCACTGATACGAATAAAGTGCTTGTTCTCATCTGTACTGCGATTGTAGGATGGAAATGGTCCTCTGGGAAGAGCCATTATGAACACTTGGACTGTACCAT
>CAWBAE010000008.1:0-865508 GCA_963786745.1 Terriglobia bacterium
GTACGAATTTCTAGTGAGTAAGGCGCGCGCACAAGCTCGATTTCCTTCGTCCCGACGGAAAAAGCCAGGTCAGCGTCGAATACGACGGCAATCGCCCCAAACGCATTGACGCCGTGGTTGTTTCTACGCAGCACGACGATAAGATCTCCACCGAAGAACTGCGGGCCCAGGTAAAGAAGCACATCATCGACGCCGTCATTCCCTCCAACATGGTGGATTCTTCCACCAAGTACCATATCAATCCGACCGGCCGATTCGTTATCGGCGGACCGCACGGCGATACCGGCCTCACCGGCCGCAAGATAATCGTCGATACCTACGGCGGCATGGGCCGGCACGGCGGCGGCGCTTTTTCGGGCAAAGATCCAACGAAGGTGGATCGCTCGGCCTGCTACATGGCCCGCTACGTCGCCAAGAATCTGGTCGCCGCGGGATTGGCCACGCGCTGTGAAGTCCAGTTGGCCTACGCAATCGGAGTAGCCGAGCCGGTTTCCGTGATGGTCAACACTTTCGGCACAGGCGTGCTGGAAGAGCATCGACTGGTCGAAATGATTCGGGAGCATTTCCCCCTCACGCCCAAGGGAATGATCGATCACCTGAAGCTGCGTCAGCCCATCTATCGCAAAACCGCCGCGTTTGGGCACTTCGGACGAACCGAGCCGAGTTTCACATGGGAAGCCAGCGATAAGGCCGAAGCGCTTCGAGAAAGCAGCCGGGCAGCGGTTGCGGTTAGCTAAGTCATAATTGAAAATCGAGGAATTCATGTCCACTACCAGCACCACCATTGCCTGTGACGTAAAGGATCTTGCGCTGGCTGACGTCGGCAAGCGCCGCATCGAATGGGCATTTCAATCGATGCCGGTCCTGCAGACCATCCGGAAACAATTCATCAAGTCGCAACCGCTGGCCGGTATCCGCGTGGCGGCCTGTCTGCATGTGACCACTGAAACCGCCAACCTGATGATTACGCTCAGGGATGGCGGCGCCAATATCGTTCTTTGCGCGTCCAATCCTTTGTCCACCCAGGACGACGTGGCGTCCAGTCTGGTGCGTGATTACAACATCCCCGTGTTCGCCATCAAGGGCGAAAACAACGACGTGTACTACTCGCACATCCTGGCGGCGCTGGATCACAAACCACAGCTCACCATGGACGATGGCGCGGACCTGGTCACCATCCTGCACACCAAGCGCAAGGAGTTGCTCGAGCACGTGATCGGCGGCACCGAAGAGACCACCACTGGCGTCATCCGTCTGCGCGCCATGGCCAAAGACAAAGTGCTGCCTTATCCGATCGTCGCCGTCAACGACGCTCTTACCAAGCATCTGTTCGATAACCGCTATGGGACCGGCCAGAGCACCATCGACGGTATCATTCGCGCCACCAACGTTCTGCTCGCCGGGATGACCGTTGTAGTGGCGGGCTACGGCTGGTGCGGCCGCGGCGTCGCCATGCGCGCCCGCGGACTCGGCGCCAACGTCATCGTTACCGAAATCGATCCCACCAAGGCCATCGAGGCGGTTATGGATGGCTATCGTGTCATGTCCATGAATGAAGCCGCCACCCTCGGCGATCTCTTCATCACCCTCACCGGCAACAAGAACGTCATCGCCCGCGATCATTTCGAACGACTGAAGAATGGCGCGATTCTTGCGAATTCCGGGCACTTCAACGTCGAGATTGATCTCGAAGCTCTCGGGAAGCTCGCGTCCAGCCGCCGTCCCACGCGCGAGTTCGTCGAAGAGTTCGTCATGCGTGACGGGCGCAGGATCTACGTGCTGGGTGAAGGCAGGCTCATCAATCTGGCTGCCGCTGAGGGCCATCCGGCTTCCGTGATGGATATGAGCTTCGCCAATCAGGCGCTGTGCGCCGAGTACATGGTGAAGAATCACGGCACGCTCGAAAAGAAGGTCTATTCGGTTCCCGAGGAGCTCGACAAGCAGGTGGCGAAAATGAAGCTCGAATCGATGGGCGTCAAGATCGATCGCCTCACGCTCGAACAGGAGCACTACCTGGCAAGCTGGTCCGAAGGAACGTAGAATGGTTGTTGGGGACTTGCTCCCCGCCATTCACTTCCCATGCTCCTTGAAGGTTGCAAGCACGAACTCGAGATCAGCGTCCCTGTTGATGAAATCACCCGCGAGACGGATCGGGTGGTCGCGAATATCCAGCAAAAGGCCCGGCTACCCGGCTTCCGGCCCGGAAAAGCTCCCGCCAGCCTGATTCGCTCCAAGTTCGCGAAACAGGTTCGCGAGGATGTACTCGAGAATCTCCTACCTAAATACTTTCAGAAGAAGGTGCAGGAGGAAGACCTGCAGGTAGTGGGGCGGCCAAACGTCAAGGATGTCGAATTCAAGGACGGCGAGCCGCTGCGCTTCAAAGCCGAATTCGAAGTTGCTCCCGAAATCGTGTTGGGCGAGTACCGCGGCATCCTGGTCCACTACAGCGAGCCCGAAGTTAGCGAAGAGGACATCAACAAGCGCGTAGAGGAAATCCGCGATCAGAAGGCCCAGTTTGTAAACGTCGATCCGCGGCCGGTGGTCAACGGCGACTACGCCGTGGTCTCGCTGGACAGTCTGGCTGGCGTGGATCCGCCGATTCATCAGGAAGAGATGCTGCTGCATGTCGGCGACGAGAAAACTCTGCCGGCCTTCTCCGAAGCGCTTCCCGGGATGTCCCCGGACGAAGAGAAAGAGTTCGACGTCACCTATCCGGACGATTACGGCCAGGAGCGTCTGTCGGGAAAAACCATCCGGTTCCGCATGAAGCTCAAGATGATTCGGACCAAGGAACTGCCCGAACTGAACGACGAGTTCGCGCAGGATCTGGGCGACTATCCCACCTTGAACGAATTGCGCGAGGCCATCCGGAAGTCGATCTTCCAGGAGCGCGAGCATCATGCGCAACAGAAGGCCAAGGACGAACTGGTGGACAAGCTGGTGGAATCCCACGACTTTCCGGTTCCCGAAGCTTACGTCGAACGCCAGATCGAAGCGCAGTTGGAGCAGCAGTTCCGGTCATTGGCGGAGCGCGGCGTCGACCCCACCAAGCTTCAGATTGACTGGGCTAAGCTCAGGGAGCATCAACGCCCGAAGGCCGCTCATGACGTCAAGGGCAGCCTGCTGGTGGACAAAATCGCCGATCGTGAGTCGATTAACACCACGCAGGAAGAAGTGGATCACGAGGTGCAGCGCATCGCCAAGCAGCAGCGCGAGCCAGTGGCCGCAACCCGTAAGAAGCTGGAAAAGGACGGGATCATCGGAAGAATCGCGCATCAGATCCGCACCAACAAGACGCTTAACTTCCTGTTCGAGCACGCCCGAAAGGAAGCCGGTGAGCCCGAGCCTAAGCCAGTGGGGCCAGAACACGAACAGGCTTAGCTTTTTGACAAAACGAACCCAAACTCGAATCGCCTGTTTCGCTTCCCCGGGAGAATCCCAGTTTTCAAGGGCACAGTTGGACGTCTTCTGTTATAATGGGGTTTCAGGCGCATCCTACTTGGATGAAAGTGTAGATATTAGTCTACGGAGATCCCCGTGAAACGTGCCGGTTCCGACGACGCACTACGTTGTTCTTTCTGTCATAAGAATCAAGATGTAGTCGGTAAGTTAATCTCCTCCCCCAACGACTATCCGCGAGCTTACATTTGCGACGAATGCATCGCCGTATGCAATTCGATCCTAGAGGATGATCGGCACGAACAGCCCTACGGATCCACGCATAAGCTCCCTAAACCATTAGAATTAAAGGAGTACCTGGACCAGTACGTCATTGGTCAGGACCCCACCAAGAAGAAGCTCGCCGTGGCTGTCTATAACCACTACAAGCGCATCCAGATGAACAAGCAGCGCGGCGCCGAGGTGGAGCTTTCGAAATCCAATATTCTGCTGATCGGGCCCACCGGTACCGGCAAGACATTGCTGGCCCAGACCCTGGCGCGCATCCTGGATGTGCCATTCGCGATCGTGGACGCAACCACTCTCACCGAGGCTGGCTATGTCGGCGAAGATGTGGAAAACATCGTGCTCCGGCTCCTGCAGAATTCCGATTGGGATGTCCAGCGCTGCCAGCAGGGCATTATCTACATCGATGAGATTGACAAGATCGGACGCAAGGATGAGAACCCGTCCATAACCCGCGATGTCTCCGGCGAAGGCGTGCAGCAGGCGCTGCTCAAAATACTGGAGGGCACCGTCGCCAACGTTCCCCCGCAGGGAGGCCGCAAGCATCCTCATCAGGAATTCACGCCGGTGGACACCACCAATATCCTGTTCATTTGCGGCGGGGCGTTCGTCGGCCTCGAAAAGGTGATCTCCAAGCGCGTCGGCACCAAATCCATGGGCTTTCTCACGCAAGAGGAGCAGCATCGCACTGACGCCGGACACCGGATCACGCCCAACCGCCGGGACGTCGACATGCTGGAGCATGTGCAGCCCGTGGACCTTATAAAGTTCGGATTCATTCCGGAGTTCATCGGCCGCATGCCGGTGGTGGCCGTGCTCGAAGACCTGAGCAGGGACGCCCTGGTTCAAATCCTGACCAAGCCCAAGAACGCCATCATCCGCCAGTACCAGAAACTTTTTGAGTTCGAAAATGTTAGACTGAAGTTTAGCGACGACGCCCTCGAGGCCATTGCGTCACTTGCGATGGAACGAAAAGTGGGGGCGCGGGGTCTGCGTATGATCCTCGAAGACCTGATGCTCGATCTGATGTATTATCTGCCGTCTTACAAGAAAGTCCGCGAGTTTCTGGTCACGAAGGAAATGGTCATGACGCAGAAGATAAACATGGCCCTGCTCGAAAAGGCCGGTTAGGCCGTCGTCCGGAAGAATCCAGTAACCTGAATGTGCTCGCCGGCTGCAACTTGAATTCCGGCTCCCGAATTCTGGATTCTTAAGGCTCCATGCTCACCTCCAAAGAAAAATCCGACACAAAGCGCTTACCGATGATGCCCATACGGGACGTGGTGATCTTCCCGTACATGATGACTCCCTTTGTCGTGGGCCGGGAGTCCAGCGTCCGGGCTCTCGAAGAAGCCCTGGGGGCGGATAAGAAGATCTTCCTGGCCACTCAACACGACGCTTCCGTCGATGAGCCGCGTCCCGACGAGATTTTTAGCGTCGGGACCGTCGCCAATATCGTCCAGAGTCTCAAGCTGCCGGATGGAAATATCAAAGTCCTGGTGGAAGGCGTCGAGCGCGGCAAAATCGTCTCGGTCAGCGAGGACGAGGGTTATTTTCGAGCGTCCGTCAAAACATTCAATTTCAAGGTAGAGACCGGCGCGCAGCTGGAAGCCCTGGTCAGCCGCGTCACCGGGCTGTTCGAGCAATACGTCAAGCTGAGTCAGAACCTCAATTACGAGACCATGATCGCGGCCATCCGCGTGGATGAGCCCGGTAAGCTGGCGGACACCGTGGGCGCCAATCTGCAGCTCACCATCGAAGAGAAACAGGAGCTGCTCGAAATCTTCGATCCCGTGGACCGGCTTACGCGCGTCGCCGAAATGCTCGACATCGAGATCGAAAAGCTCAATGTCGACCGCACCATCCAGGGGCGGGTGAAGCGCCAGATGGAAAAGGCCCAGAAAGAGTATTACCTCAACGAGAAGATCAAGGCCATCCAGAAGGAACTTGGGCGAGGCGAAAAGAGCGAATTCGACGAGCTGAAGCGCAAGATAGAAACCGCGGGCATGACCAAGGACGCGCACGAGAAGGCCATGTCGGAATTGAAGCGGCTGGAGAACATGCCGCCCATGTCCGCCGAGTCCACCGTCTCGCGCAATTATCTGGACTGGCTGCTGGCGGTGCCGTGGAAGAAAAAATCTAAGGAAATTCGTGACCTGAAGTTCGCCCAGCAGGTGCTCGAGTCCGACCACTACGGCCTCGAGAAAATCAAAGAGCGAATTCTCGAGTTCCTGGCGGTCCGCCGCCTGGTTCAGAATCCGAAAGGCTCCATTCTCTGCTTCGTCGGGCCCCCGGGCGTGGGTAAGACTTCGCTCGGCATGTCTATCGCCAAGGCCACCGGACGGAAATTCGTCCGGCTGTCGCTCGGCGGCGTTCGGGATGAGGCTGAGATCCGCGGCCATCGACGCACCTACATCGGCGCGCTGCCCGGACAAATTCTGCAGATGATGAAGAAGGCCGGCACGCGCAATCCCGTGTTCATGCTGGATGAAGTGGATAAGATGTCCATGGATTTCCGCGGCGATCCGTCGGCGGCGCTGCTTGAAGTTCTCGATCCCGAGCAGAATTACATGTTCATGGATCATTACCTGGACGTCGAGTATGACTTGAGCCAGGTGTTCTTCATCGCCACGGCCAACGTTCTGCACACCGTCCCGCCCGCGCTGCAGGATCGCATGGAAGTGATCCGGCTGTCGGGTTACACCGAACTCGAGAAGCTGGAAATCGCGAAGCGCTTCCTGGTTCCCAAACAGATGAAGCAGACCGGCGTGAATCTGGATAGCATTCAGTTCGCCGACGGCGGCATCCAGAGCTTGATTCAGTCCTACACCCGCGAAGCCGGGGTTCGAAATCTGGAACGCGAGATCGGAAACGTCTGCCGCAAGATCGCGCGAACGGTGGTGAACGCGCAGGGCGAGTCGAAGCGTTCTGACGGCAAGAAGCCCGATAAGGTGGAGCTCAACTCAACCACGGTGAGCGAGTACCTGGGACCGATCAAGTTCCGCGACACGCAGGCCGACCAGAAGAACGAAGTCGGCGCAACGGTCGGCTTGGCCTGGACCGAAGTGGGCGGATCGATCCTGACCACCGAAGCCGCCGTCATGGAAGGCAAAGGAAAGCTGCAAACCACCGGGAAGCTCGGCGATGTGATGCAGGAATCCGCGCATGCCGCCATGAGCTATGTGCGGTCACGTGCCCAATTGCTGGGGCTGCAGCGCGATTTCTACCGCAACCTGGATATTCACGTGCACGTGCCGGAGGGCGCGATTCCCAAAGACGGACCCTCCGCCGGCATCACCATTGCCACCAGCATCTGCAGCGCCTTGACCGGCATACCGGTGCGATGCGATCTGGCCATGACGGGCGAAATTACCGTGCGCGGCCGGGTTCTGCCCATCGGCGGGCTCAAGGAAAAACTTCTGGCGGCCCACCGCCAGGGCATTTACGAAATTGTTCTGCCGAAGGATAATGAGAAAGACCTGCCCGATATTCCAGAGAATGTCCGCAAGGAAATGAAACTCCACTTTGTTACCTCCATGGACGAAGTGTTGAAGTTCGCTCTGGAACGGGAGATCGTTGCGCTACCGCTCGCGGCCACCACGCCGCCGGTCGAGTTGGTGCGCGGACCGATAGAAGAACGGATTTCTTACTAGGCGCTTTCTGGACTTTCAGGCCGATGCGCATCCATGCCGCGGTTGAGGGTTCCAGCGCCTGCAGGGGCCTGATGGACGCCGAATTTGTAACCAGCGCGGCCCGCCCGGATCAGTTTCCGGTGGAGACTCTCCCGGAGGTGGCGTTTCTGGGAAGAAGTAATGTGGGCAAATCGACTTTGCTCAACTGCCTCACCGGCCAGAAAGGCTTGGCGTTTACCAGCGCGCGGCCCGGCTGTACGCAGTTAGTGAATTTTTATCGGGTGGACGGACAATTCCACTTCGTCGATCTTCCGGGATACGGGTTCGCCCGGGTTCCGGTGGAAATTGTGAGTGAGTGGAAGCGGCTGATAGAACAATACCTCTTACATCGCAATTCGTTGGCACTTTGTTTCCTGATCCTCGACGCGCGCCGAGGCTGGACGGATAAGGACCTGGAACTCAGGGATTGGCTGGAGTTCCATAACCGGCGATACATCGTGATCGCCACTAAGACAGACAAGCTGAAGACTCAAACAAAACAACGGCAGCAGGTGACGGCAATCCGGAATCAAACTGCGGGCAGCCCCCTGCCGTTCTCGGCCATCCAGTGCCGGGGAGCGAGGGAAATTTGGCAAGCGATATTGACAACCAAGAACCAGCAGCAGTAGCTGCTCCCACCACTACGGATCCAAAACCAGAATCCCAAGTTGAGGCGGCGGATGACGGCAAAGCCGCCGACCCAAAGCCCGCGGCGGACAAGACATCTGACGCTGCCGGCGTGAAAGCGGAAGAGCCCGGCGCCGGCGCTCAACAGCCCGGCCAGCGCAAGCGCCACCATGGCGCGGGCGCGGGGCAAGGTCAAAAGAACGGCGCCACCCTGGATCTGGTGGAGCTCAAGGATATGAGTATCCAGAAGCTCAACCAGATCGCCAAAGACCTGGGCGTCACCGGAACCGCCGGGCTTCGCAAGCAGGAGCTGATCTTCAAGATCCTCCAGACGCAAGCGGAAAAGAGCGGGCTCATTTTCTCCGAAGGCGTTCTCGAATGCCTGCCGGACGGGTTCGGCTTCCTGCGCGCGCCCGAATATAACTATTTGCCCGGCCCCGATGATGTGTACGTCTCTCCGTCGCAGATCCGCCGCTTCGATCTGAGGACCGGTGACACGATCTCAGGACAGATTCGGCCGCCGAAGGAAGGCGAACGCTATTTCGCGCTCATCAAGGTGGACGCGATCAATTTCGAGCCGCCCGAGGAAGCCCGCAACAAGATCTTCTTCGACAACCTCACGCCGCTCTATCCCGACGAACGGCTGAAGCTCGAAACCGCCCGCGATAACTATTCCGGACGAGTGATGGATTTGCTCACGCCCATCGGAAAGGGCCAGCGCGGCCTGATCGTGGCCGCACCCCGGACCGGCAAAACGATGCTGCTGCAATCCATCGCGAATTCCATCACGACCAACCATCCGGAAGTCTCACTCATTGTCCTGCTGATCGACGAGCGTCCGGAAGAAGTCACCGACATGCAGCGCTCGGTGAAGGGCGAAGTGATCAGCTCCACCTTCGACGAACCCGCCTCGCGCCACGTGCAAGTGGCGGAAATGGTGATTGAAAAAGCCAAACGCCTGGTGGAGCACAAGCGCGACGTCGTGATCCTGCTCGATTCCATCACGCGCCTGGCCCGCGCTTACAACACCGTGGTCCCGCCCTCCGGCAAGGTTCTATCGGGCGGCGTGGATTCGAACGCGCTTCAGCGCCCCAAGCGCTTCTTCGGCGCGGCCCGCAATATCGAAGAAGGCGGATCGCTCACCATCGTCGCATCGGCGCTGATCGACACCGGCAGCCGCATGGACGACGTCATTTTCGAAGAGTTCAAGGGTACCGGTAACATGGAAATCCATCTGGATCGCAAACTGATGGACAAACGCGTTTTTCCGGCTATCGACATCACCAAGAGCGGAACGCGCAAGGAAGAGCTGCTGGTTCCCAAAGAAGAACTCAATCGCATCTTTGTGCTGCGCCGGGTGCTGAATCCGCTGTCGCCGTCCGAGAGCATGGAATTGCTGCTCGACAAGCTCGGCAAGACCCGCAGCAACGCCGAGTTCCTCAACTCGATGAGCGGGTAGTCCTGTTTCATGGGCAGAGTACGGGTCCTTTCCGACGCGGTTGCCAACAAAATCGCCGCCGGAGAGGTGGTGGAGCGCCCAGCATCCGTCGTCAAGGAATTGCTCGAAAATTCGCTCGATGCCGGCGCCACCGATCTTCGCATTCAGGTGGAGAGCGGCGGACGGCATCTCATTCGCATCGCCGACAACGGCTGCGGAATGCTGCGCGATGACGCTCTGCTGGCCTTCGAGCGCCATGCCACCAGTAAACTGAGCGACGTCCGCGATCTGGTTTCCATCGCAACGCTCGGCTTTCGAGGCGAGGCGCTTCCATCCATCGCTTCCGTCTCCAGGCTCGTACTTGAAACGCGCTGCGAGGAAGAAACCACCGGCGCGGCCATCGAGTTTTCAGGTGGGAAGCTGCTCCGTTGCGACGAATTTCCAGGCCCGCCCGGCACCACCATCACGGTGCGCGATCTGTTCTTCAACGTGCCCGCGCGCAAGAAGTTCCTGCGCTCGGACCAGACCGAACTGGCGCACATCGCCTCGCTCGCCACGCATTACAGCCTGGCGCATCCCAAAAAGTCGTTTCAATTACGGCACGGCGCGAACCACCTGCTTGACGTCAGCCCCGTGGAAACGTTGCAGGAGCGCTTGTATCAGGTTTTCGGCAGCCAGACTCTGGCGGATTTGATCGACCTCGGCTTCGTGGAACGCGAACTCGACGTCGTCGACGCCGCCGAACGCGCGAGCCGCGTCTTCGCACTGCGCGGATTCATCTCCGCGCCGCAAATCCAAAAGCTGAACCGCAATTCGATCTTCCTGTTCGTCAATGGCCGTCTGATTCGGGACCGCCTGCTGCTGCACGCGCTCTCGGCCGCTTATCACAACCTGATGCCGCCGGCGTGCTATCCTTTCGCTCTTCTATTTATCGATTGCGACTGCGAAGAGGTGGACGTCAATATTCATCCCGCCAAGACCGAGGTGCGGTTCCGGCATGCGACCTTCGTGCATGATTTTGTGCGCGATTCCATACGGGATCGTCTGATCGCTGCTCGCCCCGTGTCTGCCATCCCGGTTTCCACCGCTCCGCAGCCGGCCGCCGACCTTCCGTTCTCCGATTTTACGCAGCGCATCGAGAACCAGCGCTTTGAACCCATTCCGGATGTGGGTCGAAGCGCCCAGGAGCGTCCGGAAGACCTGCCGGTCTTCACGCTACGCAGTACGGCGGCAACCTCGCCGCGCTTTGACTTCACCGATATCCAGCCGGCCATATCGCCGCGTGTTCCCGAAACCCACGGCCCTTTGCTCGACACCGCGCCCGAAACCCCGCAAGGCCTGGCCATGCTTTCCGACCTCCGGCCGCTTGGCCAGATTCATGACAGCTTCATCATCGCGGCCGGCCGCGACGGTCTGTGGATCATAGACCAGCACGTGGCCCACGAGCGAATTCTGTTCGAACAGGTGCTGCGGCAGCAAGCCGAGGGCCGGGTGGAGCGCCAGCAGCTCCTGATGCCCATCCTGCTCGAGATCTCCGCGGCACAGCAAATCGAGTACGCCCGCATCGCCGACGAGCTGGACCGCGCGGGGTTCGACTCCGAGCCGTTCGGTACTCGCACCATTGCGGTGAAAGGCGCGCCGGCCGGCGTGGGACCAGCTGACATCGAAAAGCTGGTATTCGAGATCCTGGAAATCGCCGAAGGCGAACTGCGCAAAGCGTCACTGGGCGATCTGCGCCGCGCCATGGCCGCGAGTATCGCCTGCCGCGCCGCCATTAAGATCAACATGCGCCTGGATCACACCAAGATGGAATGGCTGCTCAATCAGCTGGCCGCCACTGAGTGTCCCATGAGCTGCCCGCACGGCCGGCCGATCGCGCTGCGTTACTCCACGCGCGACATCCTTAAAAGCTTCCACAGAATCTAGCCGGCCGCTGACTGCGCGGACCAAAGTTGTGAGATCCTCAAGGAAAATGGCTATCCTGATGAATCGTCTTTTTCTGGCTTGTTTATTCCTGGCCGCCATGGTCGCGCCGCTGCCCGCTCAAAGCACCGCCGGCCAATCGCGCGTTCCGCGCGCCGCGGACGGACACCCGGATCTTCAAGGCATCTGGACCAATGCAACCCTCACGCCGCTCGATCGTCCTGCCGCTTTCGCCGGGAAGGCAACCGTCAGCGATGCCGAAGCCGCCGCATGGGAAAAGAAGCAGCAGGATGAAGTAGCGGCCGGGGACGGAAAGTCCGACAGCGATTTCCATCGCAGGGCTGGATCCGGTGAAACCGGCGGCTACAATGCCCTGTTTATCGATCGCGGATCGGAGATGGCTCGCGTGGATGGAGTGAAGCGCACGTCGCTGGTGATCGACCCGCCGGACGGCAAGGTGCCCCCGCTGACGGCCGAAGCCCGGGAGCGTTTTCGATCCATGCGGCGCGGCGGCGCGGACTCCGCCAAAGACCGGCCCTTGTCGGAGCGCTGCCTGCTCAGCTTCGGATCCAGTTCCGGGCCGCCCATGCTGCCGGTTCTTTATAACAACAACTATCAGATCATCCAGACCGCAGACGTGGTGATGATCGACGTGGAGATGATCCACGATGTGCGCATTATCCGGATGAACGCGAGCCATGATCCCTCCAATGTCCGCAAATGGCTGGGCGACTCAGTGGGACATTGGGAAGGCGACACCCTGGTGGTGGACACTACCAATTTCAACGATCAAGTGGTCTTTCGCGGATCGTCGAAGAATCTCCACGTCATCGAGCGATTTAGGCGGGTAGACGCCAACACGATTCTCTATCGCGCCACCATCGAGGATGCCACAACGTTCTCGCAGCCATGGACCATCGAGTACCCGTTCGTTGCCACCTCCGGGCCAATCTACGAGTACGCCTGCCACGAAGGCAACTATGCGCTGGTGGACATTTTAGGCGGCGCGCGCAAAGAGGAGCGAGAAACTCAAAAGAAGTAAGCGCCGTGTCACCAAGTTATTTGGTGCCCGGGGACTTGAACCCACACGGGGGTTGCCCCCCACGTTTCAAACACCTCTCACCCGATCCGCTTCTATCCAGGGCAGGCAAGTTTCCGGCTTGGGCATTTCGGCATAGTGACGCCTCAGCGGACGCGAGACGACAGCATGCTTTGTCGACTATGAAGACTTGTGCAGTGACAACCCTAGGTCCACGCTCACAGGCCTTTGTAGTTGAGCACCGGCCTAAGGGTACGGGTGACCTTCACCATGTCTTTCTGAGCCCTCAACACCGCGCGTATGTCTTTGTAAGCGGATGGTGCCTCATCACGGAGGCCATCCGTCTTGCGGGAGTCGTACCAAATTCCCTCCATCTCCTTGCGGAGGGCCCGCTCGGTCACTTGCCGTCGAGCTGCCGTCCGGCTCAGCACCCGGCCCGCGCCGTGGGCGCTCGAACACAATGCTTCTTCGCAGCCCCGACCCTCAACGTGGAAGCTCAGACTGCCCATTGACCCTGGAAGGACTCCACTCTCGCCCAGCCGAGCCGACATTGCACCCTTTCGATGAACCCAAAGACCGCTCCCGCCGTGCTGTTCGAGCGACACGTGATTATGGTCGGTCGTGATGACCGTGTTCCAATCGACATGCGCTCCCAGCTTCCTGTCTAGAACTCGGCCAACCTCTTCGGCGATTGCCCTCCGCGATGCATCCGCGAAACGTCGGGCGCAGGACGCGTCGTGAAGATAGTCTACGCCCCAGTCGGATTTCGCATCAAGCGCGCGAAGTCGGTTGTCTACAGGCTGCGCACGTGTCAAGTGATAATCTCGGATCGCTTGCCCTAGAGCCCTCGAACCACTATGCACCATTAGCCAAAGTCGGGCGTCCTCGTCCGCCTGAATTTCCACGAAATGATTACCGCTTCCAAGTGTTGCGAACTCCGTCTCGCCCTCCTTTCGACGGACGGAGTCCAGGACCGGATGGCTGAGTCTATCGTTTGCCACGCCCTCCGGCTGAGGAATGATCAGGCGTCGATTTCGCCTGCGGGCAGGCACAGCATGGCCAAGTTCAGCCAGGACTTGGCCGGCGACCTGAGGAGCATGCAAGGCAGTTGAGTCAACATCGAGGGCAACGGCAAGCATGCCACACCCAATGTCACCTCCCACTGCCTGTGGATAGATGAGGTGCGACGTGGCAACAACGACGCCAATACAAACATCGGCAGCCAGATGCACATCGGGCATTACCGCGATCTGTTGTACATCTGGGGCGCGCCGGAGGCGCTCTAGCGCCTCCGAAACCTCGTGCCCCATTGGTGCAGCGAGCCACTTCCGAATTGCGGGCATTGACGTTTCACTCATCGCAACCCCCATCCTGATAAGCCGGAATAAAACACAACCCGGGTGCCCGTTTCCGACTTATTGCTGAGGTTACTTCCGAGCGGAGTCCTGGAGCCTCGCGTCCAAGTGCAGCCATCGCATCGACAACAGACAGCCCGGCCGGGATAACCACATGCACGAGGAGGTGCCCGCAGTCCGGGGCCGGAACAACCTCCTCGACGAAAAGATCATCTATGCCATCGCCAACATTCCGGTCCGCGAGCGCGAGATTCAGCGCCCGCTGCACCTGCCGACAGAACTGCTGGGTTTTCCTTTCGGCTTGACGGTCAGAAGACGAGTGGCTTGACTTGTCCTCGTACAAAGCTTCAACGAATTCTGGATCTATAAACTGTGCGCTTTTACGGCCACGACTATGCTGTCTCAAAATATTCCCCTATTTGTACGCACACCGGTCCTCCAGCCTCAGAAAGTGCGCGGAGGACTCTCCACTGGTTTTGTTTGAGACGATGGGCGAAAAGCCCGACGAACTGCCGACTTAAATTAAGGCGGCGGCCAGCAGGCTAAACGGCATCGTGCGGTGTGCAATAGGGGGCATGATATTTCTCCCTCTGTGACGAGGTTTAAGATGAACGGACCGCTTCTTCGAGCGTCCGCATCTTGATCAAGTATGAACGAAGCGTCGGCGCCACGCAACTCCAACGACGCCCTGCCGGGCCATCTCCACTCTTCCGATGATCCGGCCTTACGTCCACATCTGAACGACCAACTGGCGTGTGGTGCGGGCGGAGGGACTTGAACCCTCACGGACCTTGCGGTCCAACGGATTTTCTTACTCGTCTACGGCTTTCGCCGCCCCTGCTGTCTTGCCGCAGGGTTTGGGGTCTGGACTATCCCTTCACCATGTCCCGGACGGTTCCGGGATATCAGGTGCTGCCCGTCTAGTCTCTACACCTTCCCGGCCTTTTCGGGCCGGACTTGGCTCGGGATCGCCATTTCACAGGGTTCCCCGAATTTGAGCAGTTCTGCACCGCCGGTTTCCCGGCGAGCACTCAAGTTTACGCTTAAGTCCGATGCGTCTGCCGATTCCGCCACGCCCGCACGGTTTCAAGTTAGCACGATTCAACGAACTGACCCGATCGGACTTTTAAGGCGTCTCTTGCTTCACGTGATCGCGCAGCCAGGGGACAAGCTGGTCGAAGCTGAACTGGTTGGCTTCGTAGAGCGCGGCAACGAAAGCGTAGGTCTCCTCCGCATCGGCCGTGAGCCGCGCGCCGTTGATGGCGAGAAAGGTATACGTGGCGGCGAAAGCCGTGCGCTTGTTGCCGTCGATGAAGGCATGGTTCTGCGCGAGGCTTTCCCAGAGCGCGGCGGCTTCCTCGATCAGGTCGGCGTAATAGCCGGTCTGCGGCCGGTAGAGGGCGGCTTCCAGCAGCCCTTGATCCCTGATGCCGTGGGCGCCGCCATAGCGTTCGATCTGGTCGGCATGCATGGCCAGCACTTCGGCCACCGTGAGGTAGTCCGTCATTCAGCGAGCTTTTTGTAAAGAGGGCCGTATTTTTCGTGGCTGGCGAGATAGGCGCCCATGACGTGCGCGCGCGGCGTGGCCTTCTTGCGCTTCTCGATTAGGTCGGCGAAAGCCTCGTCCACGAGCGCCTGAAGCTGGCGGCCTTCCTTGTCGGCGAGCGCACGCACGGCCGCCAGGATGTCGGAATTGACCTGGGTGGCGAATTTCTCGCGGGTCTGGGACATGAAACTGCTCTCCGCTTGCACCCCCAAATTATCATGACAAATATTGATACGTCAAGACATATGGTTAAATCACTGATATAGTGAGGCTTTTAACCATACCCGGTTTCAAGTTAGCACGAACCTTTCATGATAGTAGAAGTCGCCGCCCGTCCGGGAACCTCGCTGACTTTTCTTATAGATCGGCCCTCACTGCGGACCTGTCAGGTCGACACGGCACACGGAATCAGGTGTTCACCGTATTCCAGTTGGGCTGAGAATTCTCGACTCTAGTACTTTGTGGGTTCCGTTCTACAGGTGTGCCCTTTGACTGCCGAGGTATCAGGCGGGGACCGATGACGATCCTCGGGGCGGACGGTCGAGGCCGCAAGGATTTGGCGGCGGCCTTGCGCCGGAATCGGGCTCAGTTCGGGCGCGCCCTATATCTGGCCGTGCGGGACGAATCTTGTGCCACCTGGAAAATTCCATTGCCCTTCGAAGACCTGGAGGAATGGGGACGGTCGCAAATCCTGACTGCGATCGATCTTCTCATCGCACGCTTCGAAACCAGCGATCCATTATTCCTGGAATTGTTCGCCGGCCTGGTTCATTCCAGGCTGGTGAGCGATTTGTCTGCGGAAGGCGTGCCGGACGACTATAAACCGGACAAGGCCGTCCAGCTAGTGCGGGCCTCCTGGATCGAAATGTTGAACTCCACGGGGTCCGGCGAAGGCGTCTCCGGCAAAGCCATTTGGCTTCTTGCGGCGGATCTGGACCAGGCCGCGTCGTTCCTGGCGCTGCCGACCCTGCGACAACGGCGGATTCTCTTCATTGGCGATTGCCTTCAATTTGAAACCATCGCTGCCATCCTGGGCCCCTGCCTGCGCGCCGGGATCGGCATCCGGACGACGCTGATTAATGAACGCGTCCAGCCGGTGTTGAGAAATCGAATCCGGGCTTTCGCTCCTGACGAGTTTGATCTGGTGTTCTTCAGCCCGTTCAGCCACAAGTTCCTGCCGGAGTACGAAATACTGTTGAAGCCGGAAAGCGGGTTATGGTCCGAAGCAAAAACAATCAGCCATGCCAACGCCATGCTGGAACAACTATTCCGCACCCTGGATACGCTGGCAGGGCAGC
The DNA here is from genome assembly GCA_963786745.1 of Terriglobia bacterium. Taxonomy (GTDB): domain Bacteria; phylum Acidobacteriota; class Terriglobia; order Bryobacterales; family Bryobacteraceae; genus Palsa-89. The sequence goes on from CAWBAE010000008.1 coordinate 16,582, forward strand.
TGGACTGTCCCATCTACGTTAACAACACCTCCGGATCCATTCAACTGACCGGCGCCGTTTCGGGGCTGGCAAAGCGTCTTTTCTCGTGGCGCAACCGAAATCGCGCTCGGCGCATTATCAACCAGGGTCTGGCCCGATACATCGGTGATCGAAATGGATCGCGCGTGAAACTGCTTGACGAAGATGGGTTGCGCGCCGGCATGAGCACGCAGGAACTGGGCCGTGTATACTTCCACAGCCACTCTTTTCATCCCACCCGGCTGGGAGTGGAACTGGGCTACGGCCCGTATTTCCACGCCATCTACGCGAATTCATTCCTGGCGAATAAGAAAGCCGTGGTGTGCGATCTCGACGACACGCTTTGGGACGGCGTAATCGGAGAAGGACCGGTCAGCCATTACCTGGATCGGCAAGCCACGCTTAAGGAGCTGCGGCGCAGGGGCGTGCTGCTGTCCATCATTTCCAAGAACGACGCGAAGAACGTGCATTGGTCGGGCGCGACGCTCCAATCCGACGACTTCGTTGCGCCGCGCATTAATTGGGACGCCAAGACGGCGAACATGGCGGCGATTCGCGATGATCTCAACCTGAAGACCAAGGATTTTGTATTCATCGACGACCGGCAGGATGAGCTGGAGCGCATGCGGAACGCCTTTCCCGATATCCTTGCGCTGGATGCAACCGACGCCGCGACGTGGCAGTTCCTGTCGTGCTGGCGTAACACCTTGCCGCCGAATCCGGAAGAAGATCGCACCAAGCTTTACCACGAGCGCGCGCAGCGGGAGCAATTCCTCGGCGGGCAGCCGCGTCCATCGGGCCCGATCGAAGATGAGCCGGCCGCGTTTGCCGCGCTGGAGCTGTCGGTGAAGATCCAGGAAGTCACGCGCTCGGGTTTGAAGCGCGCCGCGGAGCTGATCAATCGAACGAACCAGTTCAATATTTGCGGCAGCCGGACCACGGAGCGCGAGCTCGCCGATGGCATGGGTTCGCTATGCGCGATCATCCAGGCGGAGGCCGCCGACAAGTTCGGCGGCATGGGCGTGGTCGGCATCATGCGGGTTGACTTGCACGCTGATCGAATCGAGATCCCCATCTTCGTCCTGAGCTGCCGGGCTTTTGGTTTCGGTATCGAACACGCGCTGCTCAACGCCGTAAAGAGACTGGCCGCGGGTGATTCGATTGTCCTGGGGCGCTTCAAGGAAACGCAGTTCAATCAGGTTTGCCGGGAATTCTTTCCGGCCAACGGGATGAAATGGGACGGAAGCCATTGGGTCGCGCGAATTGATGAGCTGCCTCCGCCGCCCGCCTGGCTCAGGATAGAAAACACGATCGCCGCACGCGTCGAACCGGCGCCGGAGGAACCGAAGACCATCCCTGCATTTGCAGAAGACATGAAGGCTCTGCTCGAATCCGTGACCGCCGGCGAGCAAAGAATCGATCCGGTGACATTGCCGGATTGGGAGGAGATCGCCTCCCGTGCGGATCTGGACGACGACGAGAAGCTCGTATTGAAGTTCAAGCTGCAAGGCATCAGCCGCGAACGCGCTCTGGCCGGTAAAGGATCGGACGCCGAGCGGGAAAAGATCGCCGCTGCCTGGCGGCGATTCGACCGCAAGGGAATCGAGAAACTCCGTTCGCTGGTGCGCGAAGAAAAGCCGTAGCCGCGAACGCGGTCTTATATTGGAAGTAGTGACCTACCTGCGCTTTCTGTCCGTTTTCCCCTTTCTCCTTAGCACGATCTCTTTATCCCGGGCCGCTGATCTGAAACCGGAGACCGCCGCCGCGTTCGATCGCTACGTGAAGGTCACCGAGGAAGGCTTTAAGACCCGGACCGGTCGCGATGATTACCTCTGGATAGGCCAGCACCCCAAGGAGAAAAGCCTGGTGTGGCTGGGCCAGACAATGATCGTGCCCCAAAAGACGCTGGATCAGGGCAAGGAGATCCAGGTTCCCGATGGCCTCGTCCAGGATTGGATCGCCAGCATCTTTCTAGAAGGCGCCACGCTCGAACGTGTCCGTGACATGCTGCTCAATTACGCGGACTACAAGAATTTCTTCAAAGAGCAGGTGATCGAATCACGGCTCGTCAAACGGAATGACAATCATTTCGAGGCCTTCCTGCGGCTCTCCAAGAAGCAGGTTACATCCATCGTGCTGAACGCCCAAATTTCAGCCGACTACACTTTGGTCGCTGCCGCCGATCCCCCTCGCGCGTATATCGTCGCCCCCTCCACGCACATCGGCGAAGTGCGGCATCCCAATCGAAAGAAGACTTTCGATCAGGAGCTTGCCCCCGAAGACGAATATGGATACTTGTGGCGTTTGAATCAGTATTGGCGATTTGAACAAACGGAAGGCGGGGTTTACGCGGAACTGGAACTGATCTCCCTATCCCGCCCGATGGGCGGTCTCATCAGTCCCGGCAAATACCTGAGCGGCTACCAGACTTTTCCGCAAGAATTAGCCACCGGCCTGATGGATGGGCTGCGCGTCGGTTTTCCGCATTTACGCTAGTCGGGCGTGGAATCAGTAGGTAATCCCGGCCAGCTTTTCGCTGGCCTGCCAGAGCTGCTTCGCGGAGTCGTCATCCCGAGCCTCCTCCGTGGGCTTCGCGACGCGGTTCTTATAGAAGTACTCGCCGGTCACGCCTGCCGCTTCGTCCGAAGAAGCCAGGTAGAGGATGGTTTCGGCGCCCTTTTCCGGAGAGATGGCAAATGTCTTCGCGATCCGGACCATGAACGAAAGCGCTCCGCCGCTTTGATCGCCAAAGCGTGTCGCAACAAAGCCGGGGAGCAGGCAATTCGCGGTCACGCCGGTTCCCGCCAGGCGGCGCGCGAGTTCGCGAGTGAAGAGGATGTTCGCCAGTTTGGAGCGTCCGTAAACCTTAAAGCCGCCGTATTGTTTGGCCGATTGCAGATCGTCGAAGTCCAGCTTGGCTCCTTTGTGAGCGTCCGACGAAGTGTTGATGATCCTGGCGGGCGAGGAGGCGATCAGCCGATCGCGGAGCCCATGCGTCAGGACGAAGTAAGACATGTGATTGGTGGCGAAGGTCATCTCCAGGCCGTCGGCGGTCACGGTCCGGTGATTGAATAGCGCTCCAGCGTTGTTGATCAGCACGTCAATACGCGGTTCCTCGGAAGCAATTTGGGCGGCCACGCGTTTCGTTTCTGGAATCAGGGACAAATCGGCATAGTAGACGCAATGCGCCGCGCCCGGAGCCTTATCCCGCAGCCGCGTCAGTTCCGCTTCGCCGCGCGTCCGGTCGCGCGCGATCAGCGCGATGCGCGCGCCAATTCCCGCGAGTGTTTCAGCCGCAACGCCGCCGATGCCGGACGTGGCTCCGGTGATTAGCACTACTTTTCCGCGCATGTCCATCGTGTCCCGTCTCCCATCACAGTTTATCTCGATGGCCTACCCGGATTGAGCGAATAGGTTGCGAAGAATTACAAGACTTTACGCGCTTATAAGCGATGTAACCGCCGCCCAGCCATCCGCGTCTCTCCACTCATTCTGCCCGGCAAAAGGCGTGCATTCCTTCGCAGTCTTGCGCTGATCCTCGCCGCGTCCGTGCTGCTGCTAGTGGCCGGCGAAGACGATGAGCCGGTGTACGATATGGGCCCCGGCATCACTCCGCCACGCATCATTAAGCAGGTTCCCCCGCGCTACTCCACCACGCGGGGAATACGGGTGGACGGAACGGTCACCATCGGGCTGGTGGTCACTTCGAAAGGGGAGCCGAAGAATCTGCGCGTGATCAAGGGTCTGGACAAAGATGTCGACCAAAGCGCGGTGGACGCGGTGGAACAATGGCGGTTCGCTCCCGCGAAAAAGGACGACAAACCGGTGGCGGTGAGAATAAGCCTCGAAATTGCCTTTCACTCGATGTAGTATGAAACTAACGGCATTATGCGAAAGTCTCTTACGGTTTTGCTGGTGATTATGTTTCCGCTGCTGGTGCAAGGCCAGTATGTTCGGCGCGGCCGGTACACCACCTCGCCAGCGACCCTTGGAGCCTACAAGGGCGTGGCTGGAACATTTCACGGCAAGTTGAAAGAGCTGAACAAAAAGGAAATCGTGATCGAGACCGAAGAGAACCAGATGGTCACGATCCACCGTTCCGGCAAAACGAAATTTCTAAAGGACAACAAACCCATCAAGCCTGCCGCGATCGACCTGGAAACTCCGATCACGATTGAAGCCGCCGAGGACGTGGATCTGAGCTTGCTGGCGACCAACGTCACGGTTGATCCACCACCTAAGAAAGAGAGAAAGAAGCCGCCGAGCCGCCCGAGGCGAAGTAGGCCGGCGGTTAATGACCGTCGGGACCGGCCACCGGCGAGCCGTCTTGATTCACCGCTACGCGATGGCGTGTTGTGGTGGGCGTGGCGGTGCTGGACGCATCGGCATCCGGCGGGGGAGCGGACGATCCTGATCCATCGCGGGGCGCTCGTGTAACCATGGTTGGAGTGGCGTCCGCGCCGCCGTCGGGCGACAGGTAGACGCGCCGGTAGCGGATCTCCGCGACGGGATAACGTTGCCGCGCCGACGCTGCCAGGTCCACCTGGATGTTCCGTTCCTGCCCGGCGCGCGCGCCTTCCGGAAGATTGAAATACAGGGCATAACGCTTGCGGATTCTGGAGAGCGTTTCTTCGAGAGCCGAGGCATCGTCCACCGACATGCTGTCGCCGCCCGAATCGCGGGCGATTTCAGCCGTTCCCGCCGACTGGGTGTGCGGACCGCCCGCGCCCCCGCCCCCGCCGCCCGGGTAACGGTTACGGCCGAAGATGATGCCGCCCAACCCGCCTCCCAGCCCGATCGGCGAACCTCCGCCATACCCGCCGCGGCGCTGGCCTCCATAGCGGCCGGCCATAGCGTCGGGCGCGATCAGCGCGCACATCACGGTATCGGCGTGCGCCAACGCGCGCGACACCCCCCGATCGTCCCGATCGAATTCGGTTTGATCGTCGGTGAGGATCACGATGGCGCGGCGCGCATCCCGCCGTCCGTGCTGCCGCATATAGTCCGCTGCATCCAGCATCGCGGCGGTAATATCGGTGCCGCCGTTGAAGCGCTCCTGGCGAAGCAGGCGGTCAAATTCGCGCTGCACATCCTGGCGATCGCTGCTGAACGGCAGCCGCACGCGCGTGGCGCGATCGAAAACCATAATGCCCATGCGATCATCCTTGCCGAGCACCGTCAGCGCCTGGCCGGACGCATCCGCGATCCGCTGGACATGCGGCCGCATGCTGGCGCTGACGTCCAGGAGAAAAAGAACGTCCACGGGCATGTTTTCGCTGGCGAAACCCTTGATGGGCAGGACGCGCCCGTCTTCACGCAGGATGAAATCCTCGGCGCGCAGATGGGTGACCGCGCGATTGCCCTCGTCCAGCACTTGGGCGTCCACCCGCGCCAGAGACACGTCGCTCTTGAAGACCAGATCGTCATCGCCGGGCGCGGCCATGAGCAGGCTTCCGCAGAGAAGAAGAAACGCGGTCCGCATGGGTCTCACTTAAGGTTGATACGCACGGCGCGGGGCTTGGGTTACAGACCAAAGGCCTCGCGATTGGCCTACTTAGGCGATTCTGTGTCCTTCTTACGGGCTCCGCCCATGATATCCGGCATGGCGTAGTTTCCTTCGTGGCAGGCGTATTCGTATACCGGGCCGGCCGTCGCGAGAAATGGATATTCGATGGTCCATGCTTTGGTGAACGTTGTGGGATCCTCAATGGTGGCGCGGTAAAGAATGGTGCCGGCATCGACGCGCTTGAAGCGCTCGATCACGTGCAGGTGATCGGTGGATCCATAAAACCTGGTCTGGTCCGTGAAATTGGTGGTATCCACCACCAGCGTGTCGCCTTCCCAGTGGCCTATGGAATCGCCCAGCCATTGGCGAACGGTGGGAGGAGCGTGTTGTCCGTTCATCCGAATGATGCGGGTGTCGTGCACCATTTCCACCAAAATCATCACCGTGTCCCCGGTCTGGACGATCTGGTAGTTGTTGTTGTAAAGCACCGGAAGCATGGGCGGCCCGGAAGTGGAGCCGAATCCCAGGATGCACCTTTCCGAGAGCGGCCGCTCTTTCACGCTGTCGTAGCGGTCATAACTCTTGATCATTCCGGCAATTCTTTTGCGGGCTTCATCGGTCATGGGAGGGACCTTGCCATCCGGCGGATCTATAATCAGCGCCGTTCGCTTCACGCCATCCACTCTGGCCAGTTGAGAGCCGCGATCGATAAATAAGTTGTTATAACCGCCTGTTTCGGCTGAACCGGCGGCCGCAAGCAGCGGGGCGTCTTTCTTGTCGATATCGTTGGTTTCGAGATCATTCTTCTCGTAGGCGGCGGCTTCGGCATCGCTGACGGTGGCTTTGTCCTTGAACTTGGCAGGCCGCTGCATGGGCGTTAACGTAGCGTTAGTCCAGACTCCCTCGATATCCGGGTGGCCATCGGCGTTGCGCGGGGCCGGCGTGCTTTTCGCCTTTGGCGCAGAGGCGGACGTTTGACCCGGGAGGGGCAGCGCGAGCAGCGACACCAGGGCGCCCACACAGGTGAAAAGTCGAAAGTTCATTGGATCTCCTTGGGCCGCTCTACACTGGCCTACTTGCAGCAGTCTGCCGTCCATTGTACCTCCGCCGGTGCGCTCATCCAGGTATTGTGGGCGCGGAGCGGTTACCCTGGTATGCTCAAACCGATGTCCAAGATGCTGGACGAAATCCACGAACAGCCGTCGGCGCTGGAACGGACGCTGGCGGCCGAGCGGACGCCCATCGAGCAAATGCGCTCTCTGCTCGGCCGCGAGCAGCCGCGCCTCATCATGCTGGCTGCCCGGGGGACGTCCGACAATGCGGCGCAGTTCGGCCGTTATCTGCTGGAAATCACCACCGGCATTCCGGTAACTCTAGCTGCTCCGTCCATCTTCACCTTGTATAACGCTCCGTTCCGCTTTGATGGCGTTCTGGTGATTGCGATTTCGCAGTCCGGTGAATCCACCGATACCAACCTGGTGCTGGAACGTGCGCGGGAACACGGAGCGCGGACCATCGGTATCACCAATGAAGCGTCCAGCACCCTGGCGAAGATCGCGGAGCACACCTTCCTGGTGCATGCGGGCCGCGAACAAAGCGTCGCCGCCACCAAGACCTACACCGGCCAGTTGCTGGTGCTATATCTGATTGCCTATGCGCTGGGCGCGCCCATCGCTTTGGGCGATCTGGAGCGGCTGCCCGAATGGGTGAATCGGGCCCTCACGCTGGAGCCTGAAATCAAGCGCCGCGCGGATGAATACCGTGCGATGAACCACGCCGTGGTGGTGGGGCGCGGACTGAACTACGCGAATGCCTTCGAGTTTGCGCTGAAGCTCATGGAAACCTGTTACGTGGTTGCGGAACGATTCTCGAGCGCGGACCTGTTGCACGGTCCCATTGCGATGGTGGATGCTTCGTTCCCAGCGTTTCTCTTCGCGCCCCGCGGCGTCACGTGGCCTGGCCTGAAAGAGATGATCGAGAAGCTGGGGCAGCTCAAAGCCGAGACGCTGCTTATCACGGACCCGGGCAATCCGGAGGCGGCGGCATTGGGCGACCAAGCGCTAACGTTGCCCGTCTCTCTCGATGAGCTTTACACGCCCATCCCCTATATCATCCCGGCGCAATTGTTCGCCGCCACGCTGGCAGCCGCGAAAGGCCTGAATCCTGACCAGCCCAGGACCTTGAGCAAGGTGACCCGAACGCTGTAATGTCCGCATGTGCCCGGTGCGACACTTCGAGTATGAGTAAGCGTCTGCAGGTGGTGCTTTCGGATCAGGAGATGCTAGACATTGAGCGTCTGGCCAAACGAGAACGCATAACGGTTGGCGAATGGGTCCGGAGAGCGCTTCGGGAAGCTCTTGTGAGCCGATCCGCCGTCGATCCAGAGACTAAGCGAACGGCGGTGCGCCTTGCGACGGAGTACTCATTCCCCACCGGCGATCTCGCCCAGATGCTGCGCGAGATTGAGCGGGGATACCAGTAAGTCGTGACGCTATAGTCCAGCCTGAGTAATGAACTTGCTGTTCAAGTAGGCGTCCATCGCCTCGGATCCGCCTTCCGATCCGTAACCGGAATCCTTAACTCCCCCGAACGGAACTTCGGGCAGCGCCAGACCCAGATGATTAATCGAAACCATGCCAGTTTCGACTGCCGCACCGATCAGGTTGGCGGTTTTGGCGGATTTTGTCCACGCATACGCGGCTAGGCCGTAGGGCAGCCGATTGGCTTCCGTGACCGCCTCGTCGAAGTCGGAAAAAGGAACCATGACGGATACCGGGCCGAACGGCTCATCGTTCATCACGCGGCTATTTTGGGACGCCTGGGTCAAGACCGTGGGCGAAAAGAAATAGCCTTTGTCTCCGATCCGGCCGCCGCCCGTTTCGATTTTCGCGCCTTTATCCACCGCGTCCGAAACGAAGCCCCGCATGGCTTCCAATCTTCTTTCGTGCGCCAGGGGGCCCATGGTAGTGCCGGTTTCCAAGCCGTCACCCACTCTCACGTTATTGCTGGCCGTAATGAATTTGTCAACAAACGAGTCGTACACTTTCTTCTGAATCAGAAAGCGGGTGGGTGAAATGCACACCTGTCCGGCGTTGCGATATTTGCTGGCCACCATCACTTTGGTTGCAACGTCGAGATCGGCGTCGTCGAAGATAATCACCGGCGCGTGGCCGCCCAACTCCATGGTGGTACGCTTCATGTGGAGACCCGCGAGAGCGGCGAGCCGTTTTCCGACGGCCGTCGATCCGGTGAACGAGATCTTGCGGATGACAGGATGCGGGATCAGGTACTCGGAAATGTCCGACGGCACGCCGAACACCAGATTCACCGCTCCCGGAACCACTCCCGCATCCGCGAACGCGCTAACCAGCGCCGCGCAAGGTCCGGGCGTTTCTTCCGGCCCTTTCAAAATGACGGAGCATCCGGCAGCAAGGGCGATGCTGATCTTGCGAACCGCCTGGTTGATGGGGAAATTCCAGGGCGAGAATGCCGCCACGGGACCCACGGGTTCCTTGACCACCAGTTGGTACACGCCTTCGGCGCGGGCCGGAATGACACGCCCATAAGTGCGCCGGCCTTCCTCGGCGAACCAATCGATCACGTCGGCGCCGATCAGAATTTCGGTTTTTGCTTCCGCCAGCGGCTTGCCTTGCTCGGTGGTAAGCGTTCGCGCGATCGCGTCCAGCCTGGAACGAACCAGGTCGGCGGCCTTTCGCATGATTTTAGACCGCTCGAACGCCGAGATTCTCCGCCAGGCATGAAAGCCCCGTTCGGCGGCTTCGAGCGCCAGGTCGAGATCGGAATGCTGCGCGTGCGAGACGGTGCCGATGGCTTGCCCGGTGGCCGGATTCAGAACGTCCAGGGTCGCGCCAGTCAGGCTATCCGTCCAGGCGCCATTGATGAAGAGTTGCGTGTGGGTCATGAACCCCGATTGTACTCTACGATTCGCGATTTACCGGACCACGCCGGCGAGCGGACTGCTCGCGCTGGCGTACAGCTTCTTCGGCATCCGGCCCGCCAGATGAGCCAGACGGCCGGCTTCCACCGCCAGCTTCATCGCGGTTGCCATTTTCTCTGCGTCCTCGGCTTCCGCGATGGCGGTGTTCATAAGTATCCCGTCGAATCCCAGCTCCAGGGCGATAGCGGCGTCGGAGGCGGTGCCCACTCCGGCGTCTACGATGAGCGGTACTTCGGTGATGGTCTCGCGCAGAATCCGGAGATTGGTGGCGTTCTGGATCCCCAGGCCGGAGCCGATGGGAGCGCCGAGCGGCATCACAGCCGCCGCTCCGGCGTCGATCAGCTTGCGGGCGTTCACTAGATCGTCGTTGGTGTAGGGCAGAACGACGAAACCTTCTTTCGCCAGTATGCGCGTGGCTTCGAGCAGCCCCGCATTGTCGGGGAAAAGTGTTTTCTGATCGCCGATCACTTCCAACTTCACCCAATTCGAAAGACCCACTTCGCGGCCCAGCCGGGCTGTCCGCACGGCTTCGTCGGCGGTATAGCAGCCCGCGGTGTTGGGGAGGATGAACATCTTCGACCGGTCGATGTAATCGATCATCGATTCCTTCGATTTGTCGGTCAGGTTGACGCGCCGGACCGCGACTGTGACCACTTCGGATCCCGAGGCCGCGTGGCAGCGCGCCATTTCCTGGAAGCTTCGATACTTTCCCGTGCCGACGAACAGGCGTGATTGGAATTCTCGATCGGCAATGCGGAGTACATCAGACATACCCTCATTCTAACGCCCGTGATTTGGAAGCGCGTCGGCTGGCCCGGTTACTAAGGGTAGGGCGGTCACCCTATGCGGTATTAGGGTGACTCGTAAAGCCAACTAGAGGGTTTCCACTCTGAATTTGCTCAGGGAAAGTCCGATCATTGGATTGCAACGGCAGAGAGACTCACGACACTCATATGTATCTGGTGCAAATCTTCCGAGCAAATCCGCTGATGGCGATCGCGCTCTGCCTCTGTCTGTTGACCATCCTGTGGTGTCTTCGTCTCACCGGCCGGCAACAAAACCGGCTGGACAAGGTGCTGACCGGGCTGCTGGGCATGATCGCGATTTACGAGGCGCTGCGCGTCCTGAAGGACTCCGGTATCGTATTTCACGGCATTCGGCACCTGGACGATTGGTCGGACTTCCTGATTGCCGGCTTATGCATGCTCGCAGCGTTCATTTTGAGGATTTCGAGCCGGGATCGCATCAGCACCAGGGCGTGTCTTCGACTAGTGGAGGCCAACGAGAAGGTGGTGGACCGCAGCACCGGGTCCGGCGTGCTTTCCCAGGCCGCGCACGCAGTGTTCGACGCCTCCCCGCTGGCTACTTTCGCGGTGAACATGAACGGCGCAGTGACCTACTGGAACGCGGCGGCCGAAGGGCTGCTCGGCTGGAAGCGCGAGGAAGTGATGGGCTTCCGGCTGCCGTTCAAGGACGACGGCCCGATCCTGCATCACCGGGGGCACGAGATTGAAGCCGCCATCTGGACCGCGCCCATTCGTTCCTTCAATGGCACGGCCCGGGCCCGGCTGACGATTGTCGCGGACCGGCGCGCATTGCGGGAAGCCGGCGTCACCGATGTTCACTGGCGGACGAAAACGCCGCTGGCTAGTTGACTCGACCCATCTAGAATCGTTCGCCCAGCAAGGCTTTCAAGCGGTCATATCCGGCCCGGCTCACCGGAAGCTGCGTTCCATCGGATAACACCGCGACGCGGCTATCCTTGGCGTACGGTTCGATCTTGGCTACCCTTTCCAGGTTTACCAAAAACGAGCGGTGGATACGGACGAATTTTTGGGGATCCAGAGCGGCCTCGAGGCTGGAAATAGTTTGCTGCTTGAGATAGCTTTTGTTCTGGCTATGCAACGACACATAGTCGTCCTGGGCTTCGGCGTAATCCAGCGCCTCCACCGGGATGATGTGAACGCGCGCGCCGTCTTTCACCACGATTCTGTGCAGGGCTTGCTGCGGCGCGCGGGCTTCCCGGGCGAGTTCGGCGGGGGCCGGCATCTGCCTCCCCAATCGCTGGCGTGCGCGCTCCACCGCTTTTTCGAATCGCTCCAGGTTGAACGGCTTCAGCAGGTAATCCACGGCGTGGGCGTCGAAAGCCTTCATGGCGTATTGATCGTAGGCGGTCACGAAGATCACCGCGACCTCCCGATCGATCAGTTCCAGGACCTCGAAACCATCCAGCTTGGGCATCTGGACGTCCAGAAAAACCAGGTCCGGTTTGTGCTCAGAGATGGCTTTCACGGCCTCGAATCCGTTGGAGCATTCCGCAATAACCTCGATGCCGGGGTTCGACTTCAGGTATTCGCGCAATAGGCCGCGCGCCAATTCCTCGTCATCCACGATCACCGCTCGAAGGGGCTGTCCCTCCATGACGGGCGACGCCGCGGCCGCGCGCGAAGCCGAGTCGCGTTCCAGATTCTTCAAATCGACCAGCAGCTCCCGAGCCGATTGGTAGCGGCGCGCGCGGTCCTTTTCAAGGCATTTCCGGATTACGCGATCCAGGTCCTCCGGCGCTTCGTAGTTGAAGCGTGCCACCGCATCCGGCTGGCTCTGAAGTATTCGGGCGATGGTCTGGTGCGCGTTGGCGCCGGAGAACGGCAGCTTGCCGGCGGCCATCTCGTAAAGCACCACGCCCAGGCTGAAAAGGTCGGTACGGTGATCCACGTCGCCGCCCAAGGCCTGCTCAGGGCTCATGTATGCGGCCGTTCCCATCACCATGCCAGCGCTGGTCAGCACCTGGGTTTCATCTTTCGTAGTGGTGTGCTGCAGCTTCGCCAGGCCGAAATCCAGCACCTTCACGTGACCCCGCGGCGTCAGCATCAGATTGCCCGGCTTGATGTCCCGATGCACGATTCCCTTGGAGTGCGCATCATCCAGAGCATCCGCCACCTGGCTGCCGATGTGGACGATGTCCTGGATGTTGAGAGGTCCTTCTTCGATTCGCGCGCTCAGCGGGCGGCCTTCCACGTACTCCATCGCCAGATACCAATAGTCTTGGTCCTGGCCTATTTCGTAAATGTAGGCGATGTTCGGATGGGTGAGCGACGAGGCCAGTTTGGCTTCCTGGATGAAGCGCTGCATGCGATCCGGATCGGCGCTGACTTCGGGCGGCAGAATCTTCAGCGCGACCCTCCGTCCGAGCCGCGTGTCGTCGGCCAGATAGACCGCTCCCATGCCGCCCTGCCCGAGCTCGGAAAGCACCCGATAATGAGCAATCTTGGAACCGGCGGCCAGGGAACTGGTCATGTCCATTTCCATCTTACTTGCGTGAGCATGCTACTCGTGCGCGGCGCAGGGCAGCTCCACTTCGATGATGAACTGATGGCCCACGGCACGGACGTCCAACCGGGCCTCCTGTTCGTAGAGGGCTTTCAGCCGGCCCCGGACGTTCCCGAGACCCAGGCCGCGCCGTTCCGATGGAGGCGCGTCCGGGTCGAATTCGTTTTCCAGCTTCACGCGCAGCCGGCCGTCTTCGCAAGCGACTTCCAGGCGTATGGTGCCTCCGTCCACCAGTCCTGCGATCCCGTGCTTCACCGCGTTCTCGACCAAGGGTTGCAGAAACAGGGGCGGAACGATGCAGCGAAAACACTTCGGGTCGGCATGAACCTCCGTCCGGAGCCTCGAGCCGAAGCGCACCTGTTCGACATCCAGATAGGACTTGGCGAGCGCCAGCTCCTCCTTGAGCGAGATGCTGGGTTTTTCACCCAGGCTCAGCGTGTTGCGAAGAAAATCGGATAACTTGATGCACATCTCGCGGGCGCGCACGCCGTCCACGGTGGCGAGCGCGCTGATCGAGTTGAGACTGTTGAAGAGAAAATGGGGGTTGATCTGCGCTTTGAGGGCCTTCAGCTCCGCCTCGCGCGCCAGAGTGCGGGCTTCCTGCTCGCGAGTCTCCGCTTCCTTGGATGTTTCTAGCGACAGCAGAACATAGTGCAGCGCGACCGCCAGCAGGTACAGCAGCATACCGATGCCGAACAATAGTGGAAGCTGGGGGCTGAAGCGCTGGTTCAACTGCGGGAAATAATAGCGCCCCAGCAGGAGCGCATAGAGATCCGCGAGCACAATCCAAACCAGCGCAGCAACAACGGCCGCGGCAGTATGGTCCAGCAGCAGCTTGGACAGGTGGGACGGCCCCAAAGGCAGCACCCGGCACAGATACCAGGGCGACAGACAGACGAACGCATAAACCAGGCAGAGGGGAACCGTCAGGGATTCCGCCTCGAGCAACGGGAGCCGGCCAGTGACCGAGAGCAGGTAGCCCAGCATTCCTGCCAGCGGAAGCCAGACGAGCAGGTAAAGGGTGATCCTGCCTCTGCTGGCAAGCAAGGGATGCATAAGAGATTGGCCCGGTTAGTTGCGCAGGCTGATGCCGCCGAAGACCACCGAGCCGGTGATTACCAAATGCGGCGACTTGGTATTCGGCTCCAGCTTGGATTGAGCGGTTTTGTCCTCCACGCCGCCGAAGATGGTCATGGCCCGATTGATGATGGTCCAGCTCTCGGGAACACGAACTTCCAGGCCACCGCAAACCACGTTGACGTCGATCACCGCCTGGTCGGCGGTCATGCTGGCGCCCCGAAGGTCGAATTCGACGCCTCCAAACACCGCGACGGCATCGCCGCCCCGGAAATCCGGGGTGTCGACCCTGCGCTTACTGCCGCCGAAGACGGCGTACGCGTTACAGCTCGATCCGGCGTCAATCGGCCCGGTCGCCGGCGTTGCCAGGTACCTTTTGCGGTCCAGTGAGCGGAACAGCATGCTTAGTCCGAAAGCGATCAGCAGAAGCGGCCAAATCAGCTCCGGGTTAAAGACGACGATGTCGAGATTATCGAGCAGGAACAGGGCGCCGATGAGTGCAATCACGCCTCCCCACAGATATCCGGCCGTAGCGTGCGCGTCCAAAATCTTGGCAACGCCAAAAACGATCAGCAAGACCGGCCAATACCGCCAGAGATCGTGAACCCGGACGATCCCAAGGTTGTCCAGCAGGATCAGAAGGCCGATTACGACAATGATTCCGCCAATCACGATCCCCGAACTGCCCGAGTGGTGGTGGCGCCTGCTCATCCGGTCATGCACGCGCTCCATCTTCTCCTGGATGCGATCATGAACGTCTCTATTGATCTTGGCCCGAAGGTCGTTTTCGAATTGATCGCCCGTACCCACGATATGAGAATAGCAGCGCAGGAGCGTCAGTTCGATGGGAGATCGGCGAACGGCGGTTTCAAGTCGGCGAGCAGGCGGTTTGGAGGTAAAATTGCCTGGAATCAGCGGCGGCCTGCAAGCTCCATGGCCGCCCGGATGTAGCGCCGTAAGTGCGGACGGCTCAAATACTTCTCGTCCGGGATGGTGATGTGGCGATTCAGCTTACCGGCCCCGGTCAGGACCCGGTTCGGGTCCGGGAGCTGGGCGCCGCGATTGAAGCCCAGATTCACCTTGCTGCTGTAGCTGACTACGTAGCAGAAGCCATCCTTGAGAGGCTTGCCGGTGAAGGAGAAAGCGATTGTGACCGCGTAGGCTTTCACCAGCGATTCGATCGCCTCCGGCGCTTCCTCCAAAACTACTTCCCGGAGCGCCAGAGCCAGGCTTGAAATGTGCCGGTCATAAGACGAAAGATAGTTCAGCAATCGGGGATCGGGCGGCCGGACCATTTTCCAGCAGTCTAGCACCGCCCGGCTGCCTACTTCGGTTTTCGAATGTAGATGTTTCCGTTGAAGGTGGTGAGCTGGATCTCGGGGCCGCCGCCGTTGAGCAACCCGTACATGGTGCGATCGAATTGCACCCGGTATTTACCTTTTCCGGAATTGTTCTCCTGGAGCACGGGCTTTCTCGCTCCAGGGTCCGGCGTAATATCCAGGTCGCTATAGATTTCGCCGTTGTCGGTCTTGAGCTTCAGCCGCGCTTTGATGCTGGCGGGCAAAGTCACATCGATATCGCCGTTCAGGGAACTGAAGGACATGGGCTTGTCGGCGGTAACTTTGTCCAGCGAGACCAGCACCTTCCCGTTGAGCGCATGCACCACGGCGGCGCCGGAAATGTGGGTCGCGGTAGCGTTTCCATTGGTATTGTCGATCTCGACGTCGCCGACGATATGGTCGACAATGATGTCCCCGCCGTTGACGGAATGCAGCTTGACGGATGTATCCGTAGGCACCTGGATGACCAGGCTGGTATTCTCACTGACCATGCGCGTTCCCACGGTGATGACGTTGTCCGCTTCTTCGACAGTGAGACCGGTGGCGCTGGTGTCGATGCGGCGCAGCCCGTCGGACCGGTCCGGCCGATCCCTATGCCGCCGGCCAGGTTCGGACCGCGCTTCCACAATCGCGTCCTTGCCATCGTAGCCCTTCACCGTGATGCTGCCGTTGATGAGCGACGCGTGCAGCGATTTCGGGCGTGACGGATCGCTGAACGGAACCGTCACGCGGTCAGGTTGGGCGTCCTGGCCCCAGGCTCCCGCTGCGCAGAAAAATGATACAAGAATAACCAGCTTTTTCATGACTACTGTCCTCGCTTAATAATGCGTATGCTGCCGTTGAGCGTATCGAAACTTAATTCCGGCCCGCCATTCGCGATGCGCAGGCCCGTGGAGCGATCGGAGCGGTAGACAAACTTTCCGTCTTGCCGCTCGGACACGGGGCTGACTCTCGGCAGCGCAGTGCTGTCGAAATCCGTGTAGGCCTCGCCGTTGAAGGTTTTCCCCCGCACGTCGGCGGAGAGATTGGCCTGGAAGGTTGCTTCGATGCTTCCGTTTATGGTCTTGAACGAAGTCGCTTTGGCCGGGTTTTTCGCGAACGAAGCCGTTATTCTTCCGTTGACGGTATGGGCGCGGCCGGAACCGGCGACGTCGCGCATTTCGATGCCGGCGTTCACGTTGCTCAGGTCGAAATCTCCCGCGATGTTTTCGATCTGGATATCCCCGTGATTGATGGTCGCGAGACGAAGCAGGGTGGCCGCGGGCACCTGCAGATCAAAATCGTATGTCACGGTATAGCCATGCTGCCCGTTATCGTGGACCCCATGGCCGCCATCGCCGCAGTGGCAGCGAAAGGGTCCATCCACGTAGATAGCGAGCGTATCGCCGGATCGATGCGTATCCAGAGTGACTTCCCGCTTGGCCGCGCCCAAGCGGTCCTCGGATTCGGCGCGGATGGTTTTTTCGGCCGTCATCCGGATCTCATTGCCGTTGTATCCGGTGACATGAATCCGGCCGTTCACATTGTCGACCTCGATACGCGCGGCGGCGGGAAAGGTCTGGCGAATCGTTTCCCGCTCCTGGAGATCGACGCCGTAAGCCAGGGAGAGCGTTCCAGCCAGCAACAGGATCGTCTTCATTGCAGTTGTTTCAACGCCCATTGCGCGCGCTGCCTCACTTCCGGATTCAGATCCAGACCCGTTATTAACGATTGAATAGCCGGTGCCGCGGCCTTATCGCGCAGCTCAACAATCTGATCCAGGATTGAAATCTGAACCAGCGGCGAATTCTGCTTGGCCAGCGCCTGTTCCAGCCCCCGGCGGCCCACGGAACTGTTAGTGAAGTTTCGCAGCGCGTCCACCGCCGAGAGCCGCACATCCACGCTCGGATCGTGATCCACCGTGGTGAGCAACGCGGAAAGAACCTGAGGGTCATTCTGCTCGAAGCGATAGGCATAGCTGACGCCCCGCAGACGGTCGCTGGCGCCCTGCTGCTGGAGCAGGGAAAGAGCCACGAGTTGACGCATGTTGTATACCTCCCCGCGTAATTGCGAGAGTTCGGATGAATCGCGCCCGCGCATCAGAAGCCCCGCGCCCACGCCGATCGCGACGAGCAGCACGGCGGCGATCGCCTGCCAGGCGGGATGCGGCGATCGCCAAAAGCCCCGGCGGCTTTCAGCCTCATGCAGCCTCCAGGCGCGCAGGGAATCGTAGAAGCGGGAGCGCAACGCCAGGCTTGGATCTTCTTCCGGCAACGCTCCCAGCGAGCCCCACAGATCCTTCAGATTCTCAGCTTCGGCGCGGCATCGTTCGCAAGACGCCAGATGAGCTTGAAACTCATCCTCGCCTTCGAGAGTGCCGCGCCAGTAATCGACGAATTGCAATCTGGCTTCTTCGCAGTTCATGACGCCCTTTCTCCGGCCAACTCAGAATAGATCTGCCCCAGGGCCTGCACGGCGCGATACACCCGTACCTTAACGGCTCCGACGCTGCAGTCCAGGATGGCCGCGATTTCCTCGTATTTCAGGTTCTGAAAGCGGCTAAGCACCAGCAGCTCTCTTTTTTCCTGCGGCAGCCGATCGATGGCCCGTTTCAGGAGCGAGAGCTCCTGTTTGCGTTTCAGATTCTCGTCCATAAGGTTCCCACTTGGAAATTCTTTTTCCCCCAGGCCCACTTCGAACTTCCGCTTCCGGATGGTGTCCACGCGTGCATTTCGCGCGATCTGGTACATCCAGGCAGTAAACGGACGGTCCGGCTTATAAGACTGCCGGTACTTCAGCATTCGAAAGAAGACGTCCTGGACCAGGTCTTCGCTAAAGTCGCGATTTCCGCTTACCTGCGCGAAGTAGTTAAACAACGGCCGATGGTGGCGCTCGAACAGAATCGCCAGCGCCCCCAGGTCGCCCTCCTGGACGGCCCGCATCAGGCTGTTGTCTGTGGCCTCGTACACGTGAATGAATACCGGCGCCGACGCCAATGGTTACAAGCTGGTGACCCGGGCTACCAGACCCGGCAAGCCGGCGCCCGGACCATGGGCTGGCCCACTTTACAGGCGAACGCCTGCTGGAATTCGGGCATATTTTGAACCACGCCGTTGGCGCGATCCGGGGAGGGGGAATGAGGATCGATCTGGGCCCGCAGCCGTGCGATCTCGGGCCGGGTGTTCTGGCACCAATTTTGCCCATAAGCCAGGAAAAACCGCTGTTCCGCCGTGAATCCGTCGATTTTTGGCTGGGGCTTTGATTCGAGCGAATGCATGAGCGCGATAAACGCGAGCCGCAGGCCGCCGTTGTCGGCCGTGTTCTCGCCGAGAGTCAGTTTTCCATTGACGTGAACATCGTCAACGGCTTTGAACGACGAGTATTCGTCGATGAAACACTGGGCGCGTTTTTCGAACTCTTTCGCGTCCTCAGGGGTCCACCAGTCCTTCAGATTCCCTTCTGGATCGAAACGCCGGCCCTGATCGTCGAAACCGTGCGTGAGTTCGTGGCCGACGATGGATCCCATGGCGCCGTAGTTCACCGCCGCGTCCAGGCGCTTGTCAAAGAAGGGCGGCTGGAGAATCCCGGCGGGGAAATTGATGTTGTTCTCGAGTGGGCTGTAGTAAGCGTTCACGGTTTGCGGCGTCATGCTCCATTCCGAACGGTCCACCGGCTTTCCGATCTTATTCAGTTCCCGGCGGACCTCGAACTCGGTGGCGCGTTCGTCATCGCCCACCAGATCGCCCCGCACGATTTTGACCGTCGAGTAGTCGATAGGGTGGTCCGGATAGCCGATCTTATTCGCTACCGCGCGCAGCTTCACCAGCGCCTCTTGCTTGGTGGCGGGCGTCATCCAGGAAAGCGACTGGATGTCTTCGCCCATGGCCTTCTCAATTTGCTCGACGATGCGGAGCGTTTGCGCTTTTCCTTCCGAGCCGAAGGTTTCATCCACGTACTTTTGGCCCAGCGCAAAACCCAGATCGCCGTCGACGGCCGAGACGCAGCGCTTCCAGCGGGGCTGATTCTCCTTCGCGCCCGTCAGGGTTTGGCCGTAGAAATGGAAATTTTCGCTGACGAAGGGCGGGGAGAGAAACTCGGCTTCGCTGTGAACCAGGTGCCAGCGGAAGTAGGCTTTGAGATCATCCAGGCTGGTTTGCGCAATCGTCGCATCGAGACCCTTGAAAAAGTCTGGAACGGAGATGTTCAACTCCTTGAATGCGGGCGCGTTGACGCCTCGGAAGTATTTCGTCCAATCGATCAGAGGGCACAAGGTGCTAAGGTCCGCGGCGGGCATCTTGTGATTCATTTTGTTGGGATCGCGGCGGGAAACGCGGTCCAGTGAGACTCTGGCCAAGGCCGTTTCCAGGCGCAGGATGGCCTGGGCTTCGGCGGCGGCGACCGCGGATGCGTCGCCCAGAAGCTCCATCATCTTCTGCACGTGCGCGACGTATTGCCGGCGCAATTCGACCGAATGCGGGTCGTCTTTCAAATAGTAGTCGCGATCCGGGAGGCCCAAGCCGCCTTGATCGGCGTCCGCGATGTTCATTTTGGAATTGTTCAGGTCCGCGCCCGAGGAGAAGCGGAATAGCACGTTCACGCCGATCAAGTGCAGCCGGGCTATTTCGTTTACCAGAGCAGCCTTGTTCTCCAGGGCGCTGATCCGATCGAGTTCCGGCTTTAAAGGCCGGGCGCCCAGCTTCTCGGCGGCCGGTTCATCCATGCAGGAGGCATAAAAATCGCCGATTTTCTGCTCGGAGGCGCTGCGCTTGGGGCTATTCACCGAGGCTTTATCGAGAATGCTGCGCAGGATCTCGCGATTCCGCTCTTGCAACTCGCTGGCCACGCTCCAGGTGGATTGATCCGGCGGGATCGGGTTCTTCGCCACCCAGGCTCCACACGCGTATTGGTAGAAGTTGACGCAGGGGTCGGCGGTGGGGTCCATGTTGGCGGGGCTGAATTGCGGGCCGGTTTGCGCCGCGGCATAGAAGGCGAGGAATGGCAGCAGAAGCGTGAGTTTCACGCCTTGATTTTACTCCCGGCGGCTTGACAACGGCGCTTTGGACTGCTTACACTAGTCGTCATGCGACATGTCGTTAGACAACCTGACGGAGACCATAACGACGGCCCGCTGACCGAGCCGGTTCTGCTGATTCTGACCAGCCTGGTGGACCAGCCCCGCCACGGCTACGCGCTGATCAAGGACATCGAAACGCTGAGCGGAGGCCGGGTGCGATTGAGCACCGGTACATTATATGGGGCGCTCCGAAGGCTTCTGGAAGACGCGTGGATCGAGCGTTTCAAGCAAGAGGATACGTCCCGAGACAAACAGGCCTACCGGCTGACGTTAGCGGGGCGAACGCAACTGGACCTGGAACTGGATCGAATGCGGCAATTGACGCGCGCGGCGGCGGCGCGGCTCAGGATGAAGGAGGCGTCAGGTGGTGTATCGAGCTTTACTCCGGCTGTATCCGCGCGATCACCGCGCGTTTTTTGAGGATGAGATGGTTAACGCGTTCATCGAGGCAGCCGGAGAGAAACGCGGCTTGGCTTATTTTCGATTCGCGCCTCGCGGAGTTTTCGGGACTGCTGATCGGAGCGAGCTCCGAATGGATCGCAAAGTTGAGCACCGACCCTTCCATCCGCGGCCGCACACTGCCGGACCGTGTAAAAATGCGGCCAGCGGGCGTTCCCTGGGAGGCGCACTATGCTGGGGCGTTTACCGACAGCGAAATCGCGGAGGCGCAAGAACGCACGGAGACGCTGATAGAGCGCATGGTGCACGCCATCGCCAATCATGATTTCGAGGGCGCGCGCAGGTATGCCCGCCAGGAAACAGAGGCTCGCGAGACGCTGCGCGTGCTGCGAGAAAAGCACGGGATCGGCGAATAGCCGGGTTCCATGTTGGTTGGTCACCTGGCGATCGGATTGGCGGGTAAGCGTATCGAGCCGAGGATTTCACTCGGCACATGGACGCTGGCCTCGCTGCTCGCGGATTTCGTGTTGTTCGTTTTCCTGATCGCAGGTCTTGAACACATTGGGATCGCGCCCGGGGTGACGGCGAATCGATTCCTGGGTGATGTCCCGTATAGTCACAGATTGCTGATGGATACGATCTGGGGCTGGGCGCAGCATTTGGGCTGGGACTCTGGAACTCGCTGCCCGCAACGACTCTATGTCTCCGCGACGAAGGCTGAGACCTGGGTTGGAACCTGGGCATTCTGGGCCGGCGTCGCCCTGCTCACACTCGCGTGGTATGGAAACGTCACCGGCGGCATTGACCCTAATCCGGTCCGCGCCGGAACCTCAGGCCTGATTTTCTTCTCGCTGGCAGTGGCGTGGGCCTATTTGGATGAACCGCGCACGAATTACTTCAGGACATCCTCGATGAACCCCAACGCGCGGGCATCCTGGCTCTGGCCCAGCCAGAACACGGCCTGCTTTCGAACTTCGGGATTGCGGTTGTTGCGTGCGATTTGGATCAACATTGGAACGCCGTCGCCGTTCGGCATTTGAGTGAGCGCGAACACCGCTTTCTTTTTCACCTCAGTCTCGGGGTCGTTCGCTAGCGCGTCGCTAACGGCGGATTCGGCCAGCTTCTGTCCCGCCTTTTGCGCCAGCCAGAAAAGAGCCTGGCCGCGAACGCGCGGGCTATGGTCGTTATGCGCCACGGCAACCACGATGCCGAACGCTTCCGGCTGCTTGCTTTCGGTGAGCGCAAAGATGGCATGCTCTCGGATCTTGTCGCTGGGATCTTCGCGAACGAGACGGCTGACGATTTCGAATCCGCGCCGTCCCCTCGCGCTTCCCAGCCAGAAGACGGCTTGACGCCGCAGCTTTTCGGGCTGGCTGGGAGCCGTGAGTTCTTCGAGCGCCCGGTCTGCCGATGGATCGGCATGCAGCGCGATGGCCGAGATCGCACCGTTCGCGGCATCCGAGCTCTTAGCCATGGACAGCAGCCACTGGATGCTTTCCGGCGCCGTGACTCCGGTCAGCCAGATGAACGGCAATCCTCCGACATCCAGATCGCACTCCGGCGTGAAAGTGCGGACCTTGCCGATTTGATGGTTTTCCACTCGAAAGAGCACCACCAGGTGGGTTGGGCCTTCGAGCTTCACAGTTTGAGGTCCGGCGACGGTCACTCCTGGATCGCTTCCGTGGTGTTCCAGGAAACATCCGCCACCGCTATTCCAGCAGCAGCTCTGACGGTCGCCCGGAATAATCGGTTCAGCATATCCGACCCAGGCGTGCGAAGATTGCCCGCCGAGGATTGCCCGAAGCGTTGATTCCAGGCTCCCCGAGACCGGGCGCGTCTCCAGGCGGGCGTTTGAAATTCGCGGCTGTTGCGCGAGCAACGGAATCGCGGCGGCGAAACAGACGGCCAGTTTCATTTGTTCAGGATCTCCATCAGATAGTCGGTCGCCTCTTTGGAATGCATCACCGCTAGCTGGCTGATGATCAGCTTCTTCTGATTCAAGTCGGTTTCCTTGCGTGCGATTTCAACCATCGCGGCGGCATTGCCCTGCACGAACAGAGCGTTGATGATGGCCTTCTTGTTGTCGGCGTTGGTTTCCTGCGCGTACAGGGAGGCCAGCGCCGTCCCGGTTTTGCTGCGCCCCATCACGCCTAATTGATTGATGGCAAAGTGGCGCAGATTGTCGTCTTTCTCGCCCTTGGCGAGTTCGATCAGTTTGTCGGCGTTACCGGAAATGAAGAGCCCCTGGATAATGGCGCGCTTCACCTCGGGCGTCGATTCCGCGGAGTAGAGTTGGGCGAGATCGGCCGATCCGCCCGCCGCGCCCAGCAACTCGATGGCGTGAAGCTTCAATTCAGGATTCGATTCCGACTTCGCCACGGTCAGCAAGTTATCGCGGCTGCCGGCGGCCATGAAGCTGTTGAGGATGGAGCGCTTCACCTGCGCGTCGCTGGAGCTCTTGTAGATATCGACGAGAACTAGCAGGCTGTCGCGGCCGCCCGAGATCCCCAGATATTCGATCGCCTTGGACTGCAGATCCGGGTTGGAGCCGCCTTTCGCGATGCCGGCCAACACATTGCGCGCGGCCGCGGACTGGCTCTGCGCCAGCACAAACAGGGCGCGTTCCTTGAGCTTGGGCGAATTGCTGCTCTTCAGCAGCTTTTCGAGCATCGGCAGGCTGCGCTCCGGATCCGTATTCATGAGGCTGTTCAGCGCCAGCAGTTTCAAATCCTCATCGGTGGCGGATTCAGGCGAAACCGGCCGGCCGCTTTGCGATCGAATCTCCACCTGCAAGGCCTTGGCGTCGTCCAGCCAGCGGCTGCTTGGATAGCTCTTTTGCAGCTCGTCCAAACTCGCCAGCGCCTCATCACGATGCCCCAGCTTGTTCTGCGCGTACGCCCGCCAGTAAAAAGCACCCTCGGCGCGCGGACCCTTGCCGTCAATCACACGATTGAACGCGTCGATGGCGCGGTCGTACTCCTTCCGATCCAGGTAGCTCTTGCCGCGCGAATAGCTTTCAGAAGCGCCTTCCTGCAGTCGGCGGAGTTGCTCCTGCGCCCGCCGCGCCTCACGTTCAGCCGCACGCTGGGAGTCCTGAAAAGCGAGCATGGGAAGCTCCGCGAAGCCCGGCGGGAAATCAAACACCATGGGCGGCATCGGTGGAAGCGGAGCGATCGGAGCTAATGGTGCAAGGGGAGCTAGCGGCGCGATCGGGGCCTGGGGAGGTTCAGGCGGCTGCTGCGCCAACGTGAGCAGCGCGGTGAAGATCCCGATAGTGAGTGTGAAAAATATCCGCATGTTGATCTTTCCTACAACTTTTTCGAATTCTTGTTCTTTTCGGGCACGGGTTGACTTTCCTGATTGCGCGCGTCGGAGCCGAGCACGCGCACTTTGAACAACAG
This sequence comes from Terriglobia bacterium, assembly GCA_963786745.1. Classification (GTDB taxonomy): domain Bacteria; phylum Acidobacteriota; class Terriglobia; order Bryobacterales; family Bryobacteraceae; genus Palsa-89. The sequence continues at coordinate 40,664 of CAWBAE010000008.1, forward strand.
GCCCCGGCTTTCGATCTGCTGCCGAAGGTCCTCCAGCTGCTCGCTGGAGATTTCCGAGGGGCTGTGCGCGATCTCGAGCAGCACGCGCTCCAGGTCGTCCAGCACGCTGGCCACTGAGTTATCCCCGGTTGTTCGCGCGGTCTGGCGATAGAGGCGATTGTCGTCCAGAAGATCCTCGGCCATCCGGCGCTCATCAGAGATATCGACCTTGCCCTTGCCGTCCGGCGCGTTATCGAGCTCTGCCAGCACCATCTGGGACCGCTCCAGGTGATCGCCCACCGCGACCAACAGGATGCGCTCGCGAATCTGCTGTTTGGTTTGGTTCTTTGCTACCGCGGGCGCGCCCCCGCGCTGCCACAGGCTTCCCGCCAGGAACGCGCCCATCAATAAGGCGGCCATCACGGGCGTCCAGATCCACCACCGCCGAATCGCTCTTCGCCGCCGCGCTCGCAAGCCCGGCTCAATCCGCTTCCAAAGCGCTGCGCCGTAGTCCGCCGGACGTTCGGGAACCGGCGCGGAATCGACGCTGTTCAGCACCAGCTGCAGAGCCCGGAGTTCGGCGCGGCAAGCCTCGCAGCCTGCCAGATGTTCCTCAATAGCGGCCGCATCCGACGGCTCGCCGTAATAAAAAAGCACCAACTGGTCTTCAGTTATGTGATTCATCGGGCTGGGCTCACTAGCGGCTCCAAACTTCGCCGAAGCTTTTGAACCGCTCGAAAGATACTGTGTTTGGTCGCATTAGTTCCGGTTCCGAGTGTCAGGCCGATCTCGTCGATCGACATGCCCTCGAAGTGCCGGAGCACGAACGCCGTTCGTTCCTGCGCGCTGAGTTCGCCGAGCGCCGCCTGGACCGATTCGGAAATCTGGCTGCTGTACAGCTCCCGATCGGGCCCAGGGGCGGGCGCCGGGATGGAGTGCAGGATATCCTGATCCGGGTCCGGGCCGCGCTCGCGCTTATATTCGCGATGCTTGCGCTTGCGAATCAGGTCCAGCGAGCAGTTGGAGGCGATGCGATACAGCCAGGTGGAGAAGCTGGAGCGCGCTTCGTACCGGTCGATTTGGCGATAAGCCCTCAAGAAAGTCTCCTGCACCACGTCCTCGGCGTCCTCTTCATTCGCCGTGATTCGATAAGCCAGCCGGAAGACGGCGCGGCCATGCTGTTCCACCAGCAGCCGAAACGCGTCGTTGTCACCCGACCGCGCGCGTTCCACGGCGCCGCCGGCTTCCGCTTCCATCCGTCCTTTAGACTACGGTTTTTGTTAACGGTTAGGCGGATTGGCTGGCTTGCCACCCGCTTGCTCCGGGTGTCAAAATGGGGGTGTCTGCGCGTAAAATGATGGACCAAACGGGTACGGTTCCAGTAACGAGCCCGCCTCCCGCCCCTAAACGGTCGCTTGCCGGCGCTTTGATGCACTGGTTGCGCGACTTGCTTTTCTCCGTGGTTCTGGCGGTAATCGTCATTTTATTCCTGTACCAGCCGGTGAAAGTAGAAGGCACCAGCATGATGCCCACGCTGGACGATCAAGAGCGAATTTTCATCAACAAATTCACCTACCGGTTTCACTTCGAGAACATTAACCGGGGCGACACGGTGGTTTTCTGGTTCCCCGGCGATCCCACTAAGTCCTACATCAAGCGTGTCATCGGGGTTCCAGGCGATCGGCTGGAGGTAGACAGCGGGACGGTGATCGTGAACGGACGTCCGTTGGTGGAAGACTACGTTCCGGCCGAGTTTCGCGATCAGAATTCGATGCCCGCCGAAACGGTGCCGGCGGACGAATTTTTCGTGCTGGGCGATCACCGCAGTTCGTCCAACGACAGCCGCTCCTGGGGCATGGTCCCGCGCGGCTATATTTACGGAAAAGCCGTCTTTATATACTGGCCGTTCGACAAAATGGGCGTGCTAAGGTAGGGCGTGCTTAGCGAGAATCCCGCCGGCATCGACGTTTCCCATTTTCAACTGGACGTAGATTGGGCGGCCGTTTGCGCCTCCGGAATCGACTTCTGCTTTATCAAGGCCACCGAGGGCGCGTCCCACGCCGATGAGAGATTCGAGCGGAATTGGCGAGCCTCAGCCGACGCCGGGATCGTTCGCGGCGCGTATCATTTGTTCCAGCCTGCCGATCCGGTCACGTCACAAGCGAATTTGTTTCTTCGCACGATAGCCCAAGCTCCGGCGGGCGATTTGCCTCCTGTCCTGGATCTGGAAGATCCGGCCAGGTGGGCTGATATTCCCCGTGCGGATCGCGCGCCGCTGGCCGTGGAATGGCTGCAGACCGTGGAACAGAGCCTGAGCGCGACCCCGGTGGTTTACCTCAGCCCGGCATTCGCAACCGAAGTGCTCGGGAATTCGCCTCTCCTGGCTCGATTTCCGGTTTGGCTGGCCGACTATACGTGCGCGCCGGCGCCCTCAATACCGAAGCCATGGAATGCGTGGACTTTCTGGCAACACACCGGCAAAGGTACCGCTTCCGGTGTCGAGGGATTCGTGGATCTGAACCGGTTCAACGGAACGCTTGACCAGCTCCGGGCCCTCAAGGTCCGACCAGTGTCCTGAGTTGCAAATTCGTTGAATTACCAGGCGCTTCATCGTTTGTTGTGTGCGCTATGATGATAGGCGAGGAGCCCGGCCCCATGAACGCTGCCTGGAGGTGCGAGAAAGATCACCTGGTCTGCGGATGGTCTGGAGTCGGGGAGCGCGCACCTTATAGCCCGCCTTGGATGCAAGCGGCGGGGAGCGTCAATCCGAGGGCTTCTGCGCCCGAGTTTCTCGACTTCACGCGCCTCAGTCCATTTGGTGGAGGGATATGGCAGGATCCAAATCGCGGCTATGGGAGCCCAGACTGCCTATCGCAGCGCTAACAATAAGTCCATTATTCAACGTATTTCTGATGTCTTTGGTCGGGCGTCCAATACCAATTCAACGAATTTCTTACTCAGGACATTAAGTCTTAGCCGGTTTGCGATAGGCTTCGTCCAGAATCTCTACGACGTGAGCCACCCTCTGGCCCCCGCCGAACTTCTGGACACCCACTTCGAGTTGCAGCATGCAACCGGGATTCGCGGTGACGATGGCCTGCGCGCCGGTGGCGTTAACGGCGTCCATTTTCTTCCGCAGCAGCGCCAGGGACATGCTGGTGTGGGCGATGTTGTAGATGCCCGCGCTGCCGCAGCACAGGTCCGATAACGCCATTTCGCGAAGCTGCAAACCGGGCACCGACCCGAGCAGTTTCCGCGGAGCGGAGCGCACGCGCTGGCCGTGAGCCAGGTGGCAGGAATCCTGATAGGTTACGGTAATGGGAAGCGGGCTCATGCCGTCCGCCAATTCGATGGACGCCAGGAACTCGTTTACGTCTTTCATGCGCGCGGAGAATCGGCGGGCTTTCTCCGCATATTCCGGATCGTGTTCGAGAAGCTCGCCGTATTCCTTCAGCGTCGATCCGCATCCCGCGGCGTTGGTGATGATCGCGTCGAAGTTACCGTTGAGAAGCGCGTCGATATTGCGCCGGGCCAGCGCGCGGGCTTGCTCGGGTAGCCCGGCATGAACGTGCAGCGCGCCACAACAGGTCTGCGTTTCCGGGATCGAGACTTCGCAGCCGTTTCTTTGTAATACTCGCACGGTGGCTTCGTTCAGGCGCGCGAACGCGATGTTCGCGATGCATCCGCCAAGAAATGCCACCCGGTAGCGTTGCGGGGCCTTGGCGGGAAGAACTTTTCCATAGTAGGAAAAGAAGAATGGAGCCTCCACGTCCGGGGTGAGGGCTTCGACGTCGCGCAGCCTGGATGGAAGAAATCCAAGGACGCGCACGATCCACTGCAGGCCGCTGGCCTGGTATAGGTAAAGCGCAGCGCCCAGGATGCCGAGGTTCATCCGCGAGGGCAGCAGCCGGCGGAAGAAGAAGCCCCGCAGCCAGCGGGTGTGCCAGGGCCTCCGCAGGCTGCTCTCGATCTCCGCGCGGGCCGCCTCCACCAACCGTCCATATCTAACGCCGGATGGACAAGCGGTCTCGCAGCCGCGGCAGGCCAGGCATAAATCGATGTGCTCGATATAGGAGGGGCTGATCGGCGCGGCGCCGGTTGAAACCAGGGCCATCTGGTAGATCCGGCCGCGCGGCGAATCCATTTCCACGCGCAGCTCGCGATAGGTGGGGCAGGCGTTCAGGCACAGGCCGCAGTGCACGCAGCGGTCCAGATCTTTTTGCTGGGGCCGGTCAACGGCGATGGGCTCAGATGCGGCCATACAGCCTTCCGCGATTGAGGAGGCCGCGCGGGTCGAACATTTGCTTAATTTTCTGCATCATCGCAAAGTCGGTTCCCGGATGAGGCCACAGTTCGGCGCTTTCGCGAACACGCTGGCGAGCGAACTCGAGCACGCTTTTGTCTTGCGGCGGGTGACGAACGTCCGCCGCCTGCGCGAAATAACCATAGCACACGCCCGTGCCTGCCCGCGCAATGGCCGGCGCCGGCAGGAATTCGAGCACGGTTCCAACCTCGGACAATGCACAGGAGACGCGCAGCACCGCGCCGTCCTCATGCTCGGCCAGGAACCGCGGCGTAAACTCGCGCAGCTTGCTCCAGGTCGCTTCTTCTTCGTCGACCGAAACGGCGCGGAACGCGGTCAACTCGCGCGAATAACGGTCCAGCACCGCCGGGCTCCCGCCTGCCTGGATAATCAGATCATATCCGTCTTGCGATTTCAGGATGTCGATCGCGGCGGGCTGCAGCGGGCTCTTCAAAACGCGGTCGCGCGCGGCGATCGCCTCGGTGGACCGCACGAATTCCTGGATGAACGTACAGGTTCCGTGTGGCGCCGGATGGAGCCTGAAATTCACCACCGCCAGCACTGCCAGCGTACCGAAAGATCCGATCATGAGCTTTGCCATGTCCAGACCCGCGACGTTCTTCACCACCATGCCGCCGCTTCGGATCAGCTGGCCTTCGAGCGTCGCGAAGGTCACGCCGATCACCATGTCGCGCGCCGTTCCGTATAAGCGGCGTCGCGGACCACTGGAGTTTGTCGCCAGGACTCCTCCCACCGTGGCGTCGGCCGCGAACGGCGGATCGAGCGGGATCATCTGCCGATGCTCCGCCAGGATGCGGGTCAGCTCGCTCCAGCGCAATCCGGCCTCGACGCTGATGGTCAGGTCGTTCGGTTCATACCGTAGAACGCGATTCAGCGCAGTGGTGGAAATGGTCAGATCCGATTCGGCGACCGGGCCGCCCATGCGATCCTTAGTCGAGTTTCCACGGATGGTGATGGATTGCTGCCGGACGCTTGCATCCGCTAGTTGGCTGGCCAACTCCTCCGGACTGGCGGGAACAAGAATCATGAACCAGGGTTTATGGTAGCAACCGGCACAATCGGAAAATAGGATTTCATGTCTCCGCTGGATCTCGCTCGCTCGTTCCTGCCGCTTCGCAACCCGATCGGCTTCGGCGCGAGCGACTTTATCGAGCTGTTCCTGGCAGTGGTTTTGGTTTCGTTGGCCCTGGTGTCACGGCCATGGCTGGAGCCTTACGTTAGGAGACTCTCGTCCAAAACGGGCTGGTGCATGTTGCTCCTGGCCGCCCTGCCGATTGCACTGCGGTTGATCCTGTTGCCCTCGCATCCCGTTCCCACGCCCGACATTTACGACGAATTCGGCCATCTGTTTGTGGCCGACACCGTGCGGCACTTCCGGTTCGCGAATCCGCCGCACGCGCTGCATCAATTTTTCGAAACGTTCTTCATCCTGCAGGAGCCGACCTACAGCTCGATTTACACCATCGGCCAGGGATTGCCGCTGGCGTTCGGATGGACCATCTTCGGCGTTCCGTGGGCCGGAGTGGTTCTGTCGACAGCCGCGTTCTGCGCGCTTTGTTATTGGATGCTGCGCGCCTGGACCACGCCCGCATGGGCGTTCCTTGGCGGACTGCTGGCGGTGGCCGAATTCGGCCCGCTCAATCAATGGATGAACAGCTATTGGGGAGGGTCCGCGGCCGCGTGCGCCGGATGCCTGGTCTTCGGAGCGCTGCCGCGCTTGCGTGAACAAGTTCGTTGGCTGGATGCGGTCTGGCTCGGTCTCGGGCTAGGGCTGCATCTGCTGATTCGGCCGTATGAATCGATCTTTCTATTCGCCGCCGTGATTCTGTGTTTCGTTCCTGCCTTCCGCTCGCGTGTGGAATTGCGGAGGCTGGCGCCCGTCGCGCTGGTAGCGGCGGCTGTGGTTTTGCCGGCGATCGCCATCACGTTCGCGCAGAACAAACAAGTGACCGGCAATTGGTTTACGCTGCCCGAAATGCTGAGCCAGTATCAATACGGCGTCCCGGCGTCGCTAACCTTTCAGGCCAATCCGAGCCCGCACCGCGAGCTCACTCCGCAACAGGAGTTGCAATACCGCGCGCAAATGTCGTTTCGCGCCCCGGGCCCGGAGACAATCGGCACGTTTCTGGCGCGCCTGGAATACCGGGTGCGATTCTACAGGTTCTTCTTCCTTGCGCCGCTGTACGTAGCGCTGCCTGCGTTCTTCAGTGCGATCCGCGAGTATCGATTCGCGTGGGTTTTGCTTGCGCTGCTAATGTTCGCCCTGGGAGTGAATTTCTTTCCGGCCTTTCAGTTCCATTACGTGGCCGCGGTCACCTGCCTGTTTATTCTCGTGAGCGTGATAAGCCTCCGCCAATTAAGCCGCTTGAGCCCGGAGGCGGGCAGAATTGTCATCTTCCTGTGCGCCGCTCATTTTCTCTTCTGGTACGGCTTGAACTTGTTTCCAGACTCCGGTATTTCGATGGCGATGCGGCGCTACGAGACGTGGGACGCCATCAATCAGCGGAATCCAGAGCGCCGGATTCTGGTCCGGGAGCAGCTCGCGAAAATACCGGGAAACCTGCTGCTGTTTGTCCGCTACTGGCCCCAGCATATTTTCCAGGACGAGTGGGTTTATAACGCCGCCGACATTGACCGTTCGCGTATCGTGTGGGCCCGCGATATGGGCGCGGCGGAGGATGAAAAGCTGCGCCGGTACTATCCGGATCGCGCAGTATGGCTGCTGGAGCCCGACGCCACGCCGCCCAGGCTGAGCCCGTATAAGCCGGAACCGCCGCCGCCCGCTCCCGCTGCTGCTCCACCGCCTCCGACGCCCAAGAAAGCGCCACCGCCGCTGCGGTTTGAGCAGGTCCGCTAGCGATGTATATCTTCCATGCGCTCCGCACGTTCGTGCCTCTGCGCAATCCCATCGGATTCGGCGCGGCGGACTTCATCGAGCTGGCGTTGACAGCGCTGCTGGTGCTTCTCGCCCTGGGATCCCGCACGCGGATTGAAGCCTGGGCACGCAACTTAGCCGGGAGAACCGGCTGGTGCATGCTGGTCCTGACATTGCTTCCGATCGTGTTGCGCCTGGCCCTAATTCCCGAGTATCCAGTCCCTTCGCCCGGCGTTTCGGACGATTTCAGCTACCTGCTTCTGGCCGATACGATCCGGCATCTTCGTTTGGCGAATCCGTCGCATCCCTACAGCCAGTTCTTCGAAACATTTTTCGTGCTGCAACAGCCGACTTACAGCTCAATTTTTCCGCTGGGGCAGGGGCTTGCGATCGCCCTCGGATGGACGCTGTTCGGCCATCCCTGGGCGGGCGTGGCGCTGTCCGTGGGCGCTTTGTGCACGCTCTGTTACTGGATGCTGCGCGCCTGGACTACGCCCGGATGGGCGTTCATCGGCGGTCTGGCGGCAGTGGCTGAATTCGGACCGCTGAGCCAATGGATGAACAGCTATTGGGGCGGCGCGGTGTCCGCGTGCGCGGGCTGCCTGGTGTTCGGATCTTTGCCCCGCCTGAACGGCGAAGCTCCGCGCCGCGCCGCTGCTCTGCTGGGATTGGGCCTCGGCATTCAACTCTTGAGCCGCCCTTATGAAACCATTTTCCTGGCGCTGAGCGTGCTCTTGTTCCTTATGCCGATGCTCGGCCGCGCGGCCGAACTCCGCAGGCTCGCGATGCTTGCGCCAGTGGCCGCGCTCACGGCGCTGCCGGCCTTCGGTCTCATGCTTCTGCAAAATCGCGCCGTGACCGGAAGCGTATTAACTATGCCCTATATGGTCAGCCGCGATCAATACGGCGTGCCGGCCACGTTCACCATCCAGCCCAATCCGACGCCGCACCGCGCCATGACACGCGAGCAGGAGCTGGACTATGAAGCGCAATCGGCTGTGCATGGAGAATCCACCGACACGTGGGCCAGCTTCTGGGAGCGATGGGCGTCGCGAGCGCGCTTTTATCGGTTCTTCCTGCTTCCCGCGCTGTACCTGGCGCTGCCGTTCTTCTTCCTGCTGCTGGGTGAATACCGGTTTCTATGGGCTCTGCTGACCATACTCATTTTCAGCTTGGGAACCAACCTCTATCCTTACTTCTACTCGCACTACGTCGCGGCGCTGGCCTGCCTGTTCGTCTTGTTGAGCGTCAAAGGACTGGAGCGCCTCAGCCGTATCCAGATTCGCGGCGTTGCCTGCGGACAGGATGCCGCCCGCTTGGTTTTATTTTTGTGCGCCGCCCATTTTCTTTTCTGGTACGGCCTGCACGTTTCCCGCGATGAGGAACTTATCGCCGCGATGGGCCAATACGAAACTTGGGATGCGATCAATCACGGCGATCCGGAGGGGAGAATCGCGGTGAACCAGCGTTTGTCCCAAGCGCCTGGAAGGCAACTGGTGTTCGTGCGCTACTGGCCGCAGCACACCTTCGAGGAATGGGTCCACAACGCGGCTGACATCGATGCCGCCCGCGTGGTGTGGGCTCGTGACCTCGGCCACGAGGAGAATGAGAAACTCCTGCACTACTATTCCGGCCGCACCGTCTGGCTCCTGGAGCCGGATTTTCATCCACCCAGGCTGACGCCCTATCAAACCGCCGCGAGGCCATAAGATCGCAAACCCATAAGATCGCTATCCTGAATACAGAGGTTTTTCGAAACAGTTGCCAACCGGGCTGCACCCCGCTCATAGTCGCACTTACTCGCTAGAAGATCAGGAGCGAATGGCCGGCGCTAGAAATTATCTGGCGTGGCAAAGCCGGCTGATCACACCCGAACTCGGGCGGCGCGTGGTGGAGATCGGCTGCGGGCTGGGTAATTTCACAGAAAAGCTGCTGGACCGCGACCTGGTGGTCGCCTTGGATATCGAGCCAGATTGCATTGAGCGCCTCCAACGCCGCTATCCCCGGCAACAAAATCTGCACACCTTCGTGGGCGACACCGGCAGCGATCTCTTCTCCGGACTCGCGAGATTTCGCCCGGATTCGTGCCTGTGCGTGAACGTTCTGGAGCATATTGAGGACGACGCCGACGCTCTGGTGAGGATGGCCTCGATTCTGGAACCGCGTGGTGTGATTGTGCTGTGGGTTCCGGCGTTTCCGGCGCTCTATGGCGCGGTAGACCGCAACCTCGGCCACTACCGCCGTTATTGGCGCGCCGACATCGCCCGGCTGGCTTTCCTGGCCGGCCTGGATCTCCAGAAGGTTCACTACGCGAATCTAGCCGGATTTTTCGCCTGGTGGTTTAATTCCCACATTCTGCGCCGCTCCGCGCTTTCACAAATGCAGATCGACGTTTTCGATCGTTTGGTGGCGCCCGTCTTTTCCCGCCTGGAGCAGAGCACGCCGCCCCCGTTCGGGCAGTCCCTCTTTGCGGTATTGCGGAAGTCTTAGCGCGGCAAGCTGAATTGGACGTTGCGTTCGCCGTTCAGCCGTTCGCTCAGGGGCCGGTCAACCGACGAGAGCGGCGCTTGCTTCTGTTCGTGATCCATCGTCACGTAGTGGAGCGTGGCGCCATCCACCCAATACGCCAGCACGGCCCGAATCACTCCATCCTGAAACGCGACCAAAAACAGAGGCGATCCAGCTTGTTGTTGCGCTCCCGGTAGTTGAGGGCCCGGTGGATAGCGCATCACGGGCGCCGGAGGCGGAGGCGGCGCGTACGTCGGATTCTGGACGATTACGACCGGCGGCCCGCTGGAACCATACCCGCCATCCCCGTAGCCTGAATCCGAATACCCATACGGATAGGGAGACGAATAGCTATCGTCGTAATCGCTATAGAAGAACGGATCGTACCATCCCAGGCCCCCGTATCCGTAGCCGTAGCCTCCATAAAAGCCGGGATAGTACCCGAAGTTACCGAAACGCGAGTAGCCCCGGTAACCGTAATTGCCTCGAAAGACGGGCTGTCGTCCGATGCCGCCACGGAAGCCGCTGAATCCCGCTCCGGAACGGGCCCCGAACGAGCCTGCGCCGCGCGAGATGCCTCCACCCCGCATTCCTCCTCCGCCGCCGCGCGCGCCTCCCCCGCCTCCATGGCCTCCCCGCTGCGCGTAGAGCGGAAGAGAAAGTGAGGCAAGGGCCAAAAACAACAGCATTCGACGCATAGTTTCGCGCCTTTCCACTTCCAGCCTAGCGCCGACGCGCCCGCCAAGGCAAGGAAGGCCTTAGTCCCGGCTCCCGCAGCTCGATCGCATTTCTTCTCTCTCACGCGCCGACGTAGCGTGCGTACAGGCTGCGTGCAACACCGATATCCGTGGTCCCTTTTATGATGGCCCGGCCGTCCGGGAAAACCATCAGTTTATAAGGCGGAGTCTCGAAGCGCAGAGCGAAGTCATTGGACCGCACCGTGCCGAGCGGCGACAGGCGCGCCGCCAGATCTTCGAGATCGAGCGGCCGGGAGCGCTCATGGATCTGTACCGCGTTTTGGCCGCACAAGCTGATGGGCGCGTGCTTCTCCCCGGCGAGATGCGGGAACTCGCGCCGGGCGCAGGCTGGACAATCCTCCCCCGGGCCCGGCTGCGACACCTGACGAATCTCGCCCGACCAAACGTCCACCGTGGTGATTCTGCGCGACGGCTCCGCTCCGCACAGCATCTTCAAAGCCTCGCTGACCTGCAGGCTCGCGATCAGAGCGGTGACCGGCCCCAGCACTCCCGCGGTTTCGCAGGTCGGCTGCGCGCCCGCGGGAGGCTCGGGATAAATGCAGCGCAGGCAGGCGGTTGAGCCTGGCATCACCGGCATCGAGATTCCGTAGCTTCCCACCGCGGCGCCGTAGATCCACGGGACGCCCTGGCTGACGCAATAGTCGTTGAGCAGATAACGGGCCTCGAAGTTGTCGGAGCCGTCCAAAATCAGCTGCACCCCGCCCAAAAGCTCCGCCACGTTCGATGGAGTGAGATCGGCCACCAGGGGCTCAATCTGAATGTCGCTATTCGCCGCCGCCAGATGCCGGGCAGCCGCAATCGCCTTGGGAAGGCCTTGTTCGGCATCGCTCTCATCGAACAGCCATTGCCTCTGCAAGTTGCTCAACTCGACGTAATCCCGGTCTATGATGCGCAGGTAGCCGATTCCCGCCCGCGCCAGCGCGCCCGCCTGGAAGCTGCCCAAAGCGCCGCAACCCAGCACGGCCACGCGGGCGTCTAACAAGCTTTGCTGCCCCGTTTCGCCGATGCCGGAGAACAGAATCTGCCGCGAGTAACGCTCGAAAAACCGCGGAGTCATACACCCAGATGGTATCAGCCGTTGCGCTAAGATGGACCCTAGTGTCGACCCGGCTGGGCTGGTGGGTCGGTGTGCCCATGCTTCTCGCGCTAGGCACGAGGACCTTGAGCGCGCTTCCCGAAGAGTACGAGGGCAAGCCGATTGCCGTCATAAAATTCGATCCTGAACGGCAGCCCCTCACTTTCGAGCAATTGATGGCCATGCTCCCGCTGCATCCCGGGCAGGAACTGCGCGGCTCGGATGTGCGAGACGCCATTCAACGCCTCTATGAGACCGGGGAGTACGCCGACATCTCCATCGACGCCAAGCCCTCCGCCTCGGGCGTGGACCTGACCATCATCACCAAACCCCGGTATTTCATCGGCAACGTCGGCCTGACCGGCGTTTCGGAACCGCCCAACGAAGCGCAGTTGATCATCGCCACCAAGCTGCAGTTGGGCGCGGAGTACGTTGACGGTCAAGCGAATAAGGCTGTGGACAGCATCGTGGATGAGCTGCGGCGGAACGGCTTTTATAACGCCACCGTCCAACCGGCCGTGGCGTTCGATGCAGGCACCCAGGAGGTCAAGATTGATTACGCCATCGTTCCGGGCCGGCGCGCCAAGTTCGACGGGCTCAAAGCCACCGGCGAAACTGAACGCCCGATCGATAAACTGGTGCTATCCGCGGGCTGGAAGCGCTTCCGGGGGTTGCTGGGCTGGCAATCGCTGACCGAGAACCGTCTGCGCTCCGGGGTGGACAATATTCGCGCCTGGTATCCCAAGCATGACCATCTGCTCGCCAAAGTGACCCTGGTGAAGCTGGACTATCATCCCGACACCAACACGGTCACGCCGGAACTCGAGTTTAATCTCGGACCTCTGGTTCAGGTGCAGGTGCGCAACGCCAAGGTCTCCCAGGGAACGCTGCGATCCCTGCTGCCGATCTACGAGGAGCGTTCAGTGGATAGGGACTTGCTGGAGGAAGGCACGCGCGATCTGGCGTCTTACTTCCAGTCCCAGGGATATTTTGACGCGCAAGTGACCTACAACACCGCGTCCTTGCCCACCGGCGAGCAGTTCATTGATTACATCGTCGATCGAGGACCGGCGCACAAAATCGTCAAGCTCGAGATCGAGGGGAATCACTATTTCGACTTCGCAACCCTGCGCGAGCGCATGTCCATTATTCCGGCTACCTTCATTCGCTATCGGCATGGCCGTTATAGCCGGGCTACCCTGGAGAGAGACCTGAACTCCATCCGCGAAGTTTACCGCGCCAACGGTTTTCAGGACATCGAAGTGACGTCCAAGGAGGTCGATGACTTCCGCGGCAAAACGGGGCAGATCGCTCTTTTCATCGAGATCAAGGAAGGAGCGCAATGGTTCGTGTCGACTCTGGATTTGGAAGGCGTCTCGGATACGGACCGGGCGGCGTTGCTATTGATTCTGCATTCCACGGCCGGGCAGCCCTATAGCGATCTGAACGTCGCATCGGATCGCGACAGCATTCTGGACTATTACTACAACCTGGGCTACCCGGAAGCGGCCTTCGAGTTCACCTCCGAGCCGGCGCGTGAGCCTGATTATGTGAATCTCAGGTTCAGCGTCACACCCGGCCGCCGCGAGTTCGTCCGCAATGTTTTGATCAGCGGCCTCACGCGAACGCGGGAGGATCTGGTGCGGCAGCGCATCGACCTTCAGCCCGGCGATCCGCTTTCACGCGACAAAATCACCGGCAGCCAAAGACGGCTCTACGATCTCGGCATTTTCGCCAGAGCGGACGCCGCTCTGCAGAATCCGGACGGGGAGGAACCTGATAAGTACGTCCTGTATTCGATGGAGGAAGCCGGGCGCTACTCCACAACCTACGGGTTCGGCGCGGAAATCGGACGGATCGGCGGAGGCACCACGACGCTCGATTCTCCGGCTGGAACCACGGGATTCAGCCCGCGCATATCATTTGGAATCAGCCGTCTGGACTTTCTCGGGCTGGGCCATACCATCGGCCTTCAGACGCTAGTTTCCACGCTCGAGCAGCGCGCCCTGGGCACGTACCTGGCGCCGCAGTTCAAGGGCAATCCCAAGTTGAGCCTTCAATTCACCGGGTTATTCGACCGCTCGCACGATATTCGCACCTTCTCGTCCCGCCGCGAGGAGGGATCGGTTCAATTGAGCGACAAGCTGACGCGCGCCTTCACCGTGCAATATCGCCTCACATTTCGAAAGGTCAACGTGCTCGGCAGACCTCTGGTCGAGCCCGAACTCATTCCTCTGTTATCGCAACCTGTCCGGGTGGGGTTCGTCTCCACCACTTTTATCCAGGACCGCCGCGACGATCCACTGGATCCTCACCGCGGAATGTACAATACATTGGATTTAGCGCTGGCGACCAACCTGCTTGGATCGCAAACCGGATTCGGCCGCGTGGTGGCCCAAAATTCCACATATTATCCCCTGACTAAGGATCTGGTTCTGGCTCGATCCACCAACTTCGGAATGATCGAACGCTACGCCGGCCTTCCCGAAATCCCGCTGGCGGAGCGTTTGTTCGGCGGCGGCGCGTTTTCAGACCGGGCTTTCCCGGATTTTCAGGCCGGTCCTCGCGACCCGATAACCGGGTTTCCGATCGGCGGCAATGCGCTGTTCGTGAATACCGTGGAGCTGCGCTTTCCCCTGATCGGCGACAACCTCGGCGGCGTGCTGTTCAACGACATGGGCAACGTTTATTCGGCCGTCAATAAGATCAGCCTGCGATTTACCCAACGCGATCTCACGGACTTTGACTATGCGGTGCAGGCTTTCGGTTTCGGCATTCGCTACCGGACCCCCATCGGGCCCGTCCGGCTGGATCTTTCGCTCAGCCCCAATTCACCGCGGTTCTTCGGTTTTTCAGGCACAGAGAACCAGTTGCTGTTTGGCGGCGGAAAACAAACCACGCAGCGGATCAATGTGTTTCAATTCCATTTTTCGCTGGGGCAGGCGTTTTAATGACCGGCGCACGCCGGCATCTGGCCCTATTCTGGATGGCCGTTTCCGGCCTGCCGATTCTGATTTCGGCCGAGATCATCGACCGGATCGCGATTTCCGTCGGCAATCAAGTGATCACCGAAGGGCAGATCGATCTGGAAGTACGCGTCACCGCTTTTCTGAACCACGAGCCGATCGATCTTTCCGCCGACCAGAGAAAAAAAGCGGCGGATCGTTTGATCGAGCAGACCCTCATCAAGCGGGATATGGCGTTCAGCCACTATCCGCTGCCTGTCATGTCGGATGCCGAGGCCTCCTTGCAGGATGTCAAATCCGGTTACGCCACCGCGGCGGAATATCAGGACGCGCTGCGGCGCTACCGCATCAGCGAAGCGGATCTGAAGGAACGCCTGCTGTGGGAGCTGACCGTCCTGCGATTTATCGACTACCGCTTTCGCCCCGGCATCCAGATCGCGGAATCGGAAGTGCGGGCCTACTACCAGCAACAACTGGCCAATTTGCAGAAGGGCGGCAAACCCGAGCCGGAGCTAAGCGAGGTGCGCTCTCAGATTATCGAGACTCTTACCCAGCAGCGCATCGATGAGAGCCTGGACCGCTGGCTGGCTGACTCACGGCTGCAGGTCGCCATCCGATATCATGATGAGGCGCTCCAGTGAAACGCGCCTTTAAGATCGCCGCAGCCGCTGTCGTGAGCCTGCTGATGGTTATGTTGGCGGCCAGCGGCGCATTCGTCGTGGTAGTGCAATCCAACTGGTTCAAGAACAAGGTGCGCGAGAGAATTGTGTCGGTGGCCGAGCAAGCCACCGGGGGCCGGGTCGAGATCGGGCGGTTCGATTATGACTGGCGTGCGCTGACCGCGGAAGTAACGCCGTTCACTTTACATGGGTTGGAGCCCGCCTCCGCGCCGCCGCTTTTTCGAGCGGACAAGATTCAAATCGGATTGAAGATCATTTCCGCCCTGAAGAAGCAGGTGGACATCGCGTCGCTGCGCATCACCAAGCCCCAGTTGTACGTCACCGTCGCGCCCGACGGCGCCACTAACATTCCATCGCCGCTCGCTGGACGACGCCGGGGCAATTGGGCGGATCAAGTGCTGAACCTCAAAGTGCAGCACTTCGAAGCGCGCGGCGGGATGATTGACTATAATTTCCAGCGGTTCCCGGTCGATCTCGGGGCGGAAGCGATCGAGGCCTCGGTGGTCTACGAAAAATCAGGCCCGCGCTATTTGTCGGCAATCTCTGCTCGTGAAATGCGCGTCTCTTCGGCTCGAATTCAAGGCCCTCTGGCCTTCGGGTTCTCAAGCAAGCTGGCGCTGGAGCACAACGCGATCGAAGTGCTGGATACCAGTCTCTGGGCCGCGGATTGGAAGGTTCACGCCAGCGGCGCGATCCGTGATTTTTCGCATCCGCGCGGGATGCTCGACCTGCGCGCCACGGCCGGCATCAAAGAGTTGAAGCGGATTTTTGGCCTCCCGCTGGAGCCCGCCGGAGAGCTTTCGTTCGAAGGCCGGGCGACCGCCGCGAGCAGTCCTTTCGACTACAAATTCGAGGGCCGGCTGACCGGCCGCGACCTCGGTTATGTGCACAACAACGTCGTTTTGCAAAATGCGGCGTTGGCGTCGCGCGTGGAGGTTACTCCTTCGAAAGCGCGGCTCCAGGATTTGGACCTTGCGGCGTTGGGCGGCCATTTTCGCGGATCGGCCGAGCTGCTGAATTTTAACCGCCTGGCTCTGGACGGAGCGATCCAGGATTTGCCGCTCCGGTCCCTCGCGCAGTCCGACGGCCGGGATTCCGGGGAGCTGAACGGCATCCTCAGCGGGCCCTTGCATTTCAGCGGGTTTTTCGGCCACGCGCGCTTCAACGGCATCAAGATCGGTGTCCAGTTCGATATTGCCCCCGGTCCCGGGAGCGTGCCGCTCGATGGCGTGGTAGCCGTCGACTACGATCAGAGCGCCGGCAAAATTCAGCTGGGAGCTTCCCATCTGGACCTCGGATCCAGCCACTTGATTGCCTCCGGAACGCTGGGAGAGCGGTTGGCGGCCCACCTGGCCTCAAACAATTTGAACGATTTTCTTCCGCTCTTCCCGCTGTTCGACCAAACGCCGCCCGAACAACTGCCGATCACTCTTCAAGGCGGCGCGATAAAATTCGACGGAACGGTTTCGGGCCCGCTGGCGAGCCCCAGGATTTCCGGGACGGCCGACATCGGACGGTTCGCTTTGGGCGAGCGCGAGTTTGACCATTTCAACGCCGCGTTCGATATCGACCCGTCTTCCGCCGAGTTCCGCACCTTGGCGATCGAGCAAGGCAAAATGCGCCTCGAAGGCCAGGGGCGTGTCAGCCTGCGCGGCTGGCGTCTCGAGGACTCGAGCAGCGTCTCGGCGCTGCTGTCGGTAAGCCGCGCCGATATCAAGACGCTGGCGGACCAAAATGGAATCAGTCAGCCGGTCACCGGATCCGCTTCCGGTACCGTGCACGTGTCGGGCACTTTCGAATCTCCGCTGGCGTCCGCCAATCTGGAAGCGCAGAATATTACCGCCTACGGGGAGCATTTCGAAAGTGCGCGCGCGGACGTGACGTTCACCGCCACTGCGCTGGAGGTTTCGAATGCCGAACTCCGCAGTGGTCCGGGCCGTATTACGGCAAGCGGCGCTTATAATCACACCGCCCATTCCTGGAGCGATGGCTCGCTGCGTTTTGAGATCGCCGGAAACCGGCTGAATCTCTCGCGAATCCAGCACGTGCAGGATTTCCGGCAGGGCTTGGGAGGAGAAGTTGAGCTGAGGACCACCGGCTCCGCGAAAATCGTGAACGGCGTCTTTGACCTCACCTCTTTGAACGGCCGCGTAGGGTTGCGCGATGCTTTGGTGGACGGACGGCCGTATGGAAATCTCGAGCTGACCGCGAACACGCGGCTGCCCGTCCTGACGCTGGGGGTGACGGTGAATCTCGGCGGAATTCAAATGCATGGCGGCGGCGAATGGCGGCTGGAGGGCGGTTATCCTGGGCAGGCGCGAATCGAAATTCCGCGTGTTCCTTTTGCGGCCCTGCATGACCTAGCGCCGGAGCCTCATGCGCGCAAGGATCTGCCTTTTGACGGCTTCCTGCAGGGACAGGTGACGGTAGCGGGTCCGTTGGACAATCCGGCCGCCTGGAAGGCCGAAATCGCCCTCGGCACGGTGCAGCTGAACGCGCTGCCGAGCGCGCATCCCATGGCCGGCGCTCAGGCCCAGGATCTGGTGTTACACAACGCCGAGCCCGTGCTCATCGAAGCCACGCCGAAAGCCGTCGAAATTCGCAGCGCCAGCTTTACCGCCAAGGAAACTACGCTGACCGTGTCCGGCCGCCTGGCATTGGATTCCAAGACCCCCTGGGATGTGAACGCGCAGGGGCGCATCAACCTTTCCATTCTCCAAATCTTCAATCCGGATCTGCTGGCATCCGGCGAATCCGTGATCGGCGTAAGGGTGCGGGGCACGCTGACAGAGCCGGACGTCCAAGGCCGGCTGGAGCTGCAAAAGGCTTCGCTGTTCCTCAAGGATTTCTCGAACGGCGTGGATAATGCCAACGGGCTGATCCTGTTCGACACCAACCGCGCCACGGTCCAGAATCTCACCGCGGTTACGGGCGGCGGCAAGATCACCTTCGAAAACGGGAGCTTTGTGGGATTCCGCGGCGCCGCGCTGGTATACGGGATTCAAGTTACCGCCGAGACCGTCCGTTACCGCTCTCAGGATGGCGTCAGCCTCACCGTGAACGCGGCGCTGGGGCTGGTGGGTACGTCCGATAACAGCGTTGTCTCCGGCTCCGTCACCGTGATGCGCACCGTGTTCAATCCCCGGACCGACGTGGGTTCCTTGCTGGCGTCCACCGCCAAGCCGGTCTCGGAACCCCTGACCCCCAACGAGTACCTGCGCGGAATCCAGTTCGATGTTCGAGTGGTCAGCGCGCCCAGCCTGGAGGTGGAGACCTCGCTCACCCGCAATATTCAAGCCAACGTGAACCTGCGCGTCCGCGGAACTCCGGACCGTCCCGTGATCCTCGGCGGCATCAGCGTCAGCTCCGGACAAATCGAGTTTTTCGGAAACAAGTACAGCATCAATCGCGGCGACGTAAATTTCTATAATCCCGCCAGGATTGAGCCCGTCATCGATATGGATCTGGAGACCAGGGTGCGCGGCATCGCGGTGGATATCAGCTTCGCTGGATCGTTAAATAAACTGAACTTCTCTTACCGCTCCGATCCTCCCTTGGAAGCCAACGAGATCATTGCGCTGCTGGCCGTGGGGCGGTCGCCCTCCGGCACCTCCGGAGTGCGAACGACCAATGCGACCTCCTCCGACACCGCCTACCTCGCCACCGGAAGCAACCCCTTGCTGGGACAAGCGATCGCGCCCTCCAGCCGGCTGGAGAAGCTTTTCGGCGTCGGTCATATCAAAATCGATCCTCAGCTCACCGACATCACCTCTGTTCCCCAAGCGAGGCTTACGTTCGAGCAGCAGGTTTCCGCCGATGTTACGCTCACCTACATTACCAATCTGGCGGTAACCAACCAGCAGATCGTGCGCATCGAATATGATCTGAACAAGCGCTGGTCGGTGGTGGCGCTGCGGGACGAGAATGGCGCGTTCGGCATAGATTTCCAATACAAGAAGCGTTTCAAATGAGACTGCGCAAGGCCGAGGGCCGGCTGAAAATCGAACACAGCATCGTGGACGGCCTGCGCGCTTTTCTCGAGCGCTTGCTCGATCAGAATCCCGCCATCCGCTCCATAATCCCTGGCGTCATCCGTCCGGTGCGGGACGCCAAAGGCGCCGTTCGCGTTCGCGTAACGGTGCCCACCACGAACGGATGGAAGGCCATCGCATTGAGCGCGGGCGCGCGGCAGGAATTGTTTATAAGCACCGCCTTCTCGAAAGCCGAGATGGAAGAAGCCATCCGAAGAGCGTCCTTGAATCCGTGAACCCCAAGCTGGAGTTCTCGCCCGAGCGGATGCGCGAAATCGGCTATCGCGTCGTCGACGCGCTGGTGGAACATCTGCAAACGCTTCCGGACCAACGCGTGGGCGCCAAAGCCGATCCCGCGGTTTTGCTCCCTTCCCTGCAGGAGCCCGCTCCCGAGCAAGGAACCGAGTTTGAAACTGTTCTCGCCCAGGTGGAGCGGGACGTCTTGCGGAACACCATGCACGTCAATCATCCGCGTTTTTTCGCCTACGTGCCCGGCCCCGGTAACTTTGTGAGCGCCATGGCCGATGCGCTGGCCTCCGGATACAACGTCTTTGCCGGAACATGGATTAGCGGCTCGGGTCCGGCCGCCGTGGAACTGGTGACGCTGGATTGGCTGCGCGAGGCTTGCGGCCTCCCTGAAACCGCGGGCGGCCTGTTTGTGAGCGGTGGCTCCATGGCGAATCTCACGGCTCTCGCGGTAGCGCGGCACGTGGCGCTCAAAGACCGCATCGAAAACGCGATCGTCTACTTTTCCGATCAGGCGCACTCATCGCTCGAAAAAGCCTTGCGCCTGATTGGAATTCCCGCGGAGAATTCCCGCCGGTTGCGCTCGGACGCCGGCTTTCGTCTTCCGATCGGCGAACTGGCGGCGTCCATCCAGCGGGATCGCGCGGCCGGCCGGAGGCCTTTCTGTGTCATCGCCAGCGCGGGCACAACCAATACGGGAGCCATCGATCCGCTGCCCGAAATCTCGGCTTTGTGCCGCGAGCAGGGCCTTTGGCTGCACGTGGATGGCGCGTACGGCGCGGCGGCCGTACTTTCGCGACGCGGCCGCGTATTGCTGGGCGGCCTCGAATTTGCGGATTCGATCACGCTGGATCCCCACAAGTGGCTGTTTCAGCCGTTTGAAATCGGTTGCGTCCTGCTGCGCCAGCAGGCCCAACTGCGCGAGACTTTCCTGGTTCTTCCCGAATATCTCAAAGACACCCAGCACGATCTCGCTGAATTCAACTTCACCGATCACGGGTTCCAGCTTACGCGCAGCTTCCGCGCCCTGAAGCTGTGGATGTCCATCAAGGTTTTCGGAATGGCATCTTTTCGCGCCGCCATTGAACGCGGCTTCGCGCTGGCTGAGTTCACCGAGGCCCGGCTTCGCCGGATGCCCGGCTGGGAGATCGTGACACCGGCTCAGATGGCCGTCGTCTGCTTTCGCTACGCGGCCGCCGGCGATGCGGCGCATCTCGCATTCGTTCAAGCCCTGCTCGACGAAGGCTTCGCTTTAATCACCTCCACCACTTTGCGGGGTCAAACCGTATTGCGGACTTGTACCATAAACCCGCGCACGTCGGAGGCCGATATCGACCGAACGCTCGGTAGATTAGATCTCGTAGCAAGATCCAAAATCGGATGATCAGGCGGGTAACCGTTACACCTCGATTTTTCTCCCAACCTGTCGCTTAGTAAGTCTTCAACATAATGTAACAATGTGACTTAGTATTAGAACACGCAGCCCGACAGATTAAACCCATACAAAACCTTCTTAAGCCGACATCGAGACCTACCGGTCGGTCGGATTGTTTCTTGACAGCGCTCTGATTTTCGCCGAGAATTGAGGCAATACTGTCTTGCAGTCTTTTTGAAGAGGGGTTTACATGTTAAGAGTAATTTCCGCGTTGATGTTGCTCGCGTCTGTCTGTGCGTTGGAGGTTTCTGCCCAAACGCCGACCGGGATCATTACCGGCGTGGTAACCGATGAAACCGGTAGTATCATTCCCAACGTTAACGTCACCATCACGAACAAGGCCACCGGCTTTAGCCGTACGGCTACAACCAATGCCGAGGGTCTGTTCAGCGCTCCGGCGCTGAATCCCGGCGAATATGTAGTTCGGGCCGAAGCGACGGGTTTTCGGACCTTGGAACGCGACGCCACGCTGCAAGCCGGCGCCACGGTTACGGTAAACATGCCCATGACGCTGGGCGGGACCAAGGAAGTGGTGACGGTTGAGGGCGCGGCGGCCGCGATCAACTACGACAGCCATGCGGTCCAAGGCGTGGTTACGCAAAACGACATCGCCGACCTGCCATCGAATGGCCGGCAGTACATGCAATTGGCGGCGCTGGAGCCGGGCGTCACCATTACCCCAGGTTCCACGGCTCAGTTCAACACTCTGTTTACAGTGAGCATCCTGGGCGCGGGCAACCGCACCGCGTTTAGCGTGGACGGCGGAAACGTTTCCGATAACATCGACACGGCGGGCGGAATCTCCTCCATGAATTTCTCCCAGGAGACAGTGCAGGAATTTCAGCTTTCCTCGGTGAACTTCGATTTATCCACGCCGATCACGGCGGGCGGCGCTATTAACGTGGTGACCCGTTCGGGCAGCAACGATTTTCACGGCAGCGCCTATTTCTACTACCGGGATCACAACATGGCTGCTTATCCGGCCCTGGAACGGAGCACCATCGATCCCAGTCCGTTCTTCGCCCGCAAGAATCCCGGCGCTTCTCTGGGCGGCCCCATTAAAAAGGACCGGTTGTTCTTCTTTTTTAACTACGAGTACTTAACCCAGGTTCAGGCCCTCACTGTGCAAGGTAATCAGCCGTCACTCGCGCTCCTGGCTGGTACCTACAGCAGCCCTTACGTCGACAAGCAGATCAGCTTTCGCATGGACTATCGCATCAACGACAAGAACAGCCTCTTTTTGCGCTATTCCCACGATGGTAACGACGGGTTCGGAGATGTGTTCTCGAACGGCGATCCTTCCAACTGGGTTACCAACACCAATTGGGCGGACCAGAGCATTATCGGTCTCACCAGTACCCTGACACCGAATATAGTGAACGATATCCGGTTCCAATACAACTACTGGGCCAACCACAATCTTCAAGCGCTTCCCTCGCAGTGCGTCTATCCGTGCATCGGCAGCACTCTGCCGGAGTTGTTGACCATTCTGGGCACGAATTTTGCGTTCGGCAACGCCGCGATCGGGCCGAATGTGAATGCGCCGCAGGCCAGAAACACGCGCCGCTTCGAGATCGTCGAGGGTTTGAGCTGGCAGAAAGGCTCCCACCGGCTGAAATTCGGGGGGGACGCCAACCCTACGCGGTCGAATGGGCTTTGGGGCTTCTGCACGCCCGCCTGCATCGGGGCGTTTGGACCTGAATACACGCGCAACACGCTGCAGCCGGTTCTCGGGGCCGGGCTATTCAACCTTCTTTTCCCGACTCTTCCCACGGTCATCAAATCCGACGCCGATGTCCTGAATCTGCCGCTTCTCGCCCTTCCAACCGGTATCTTTACCGGGATTGGCGTGGGAAGCGTATCCACTCCCGCGCCCTACGATAATGGTGAGAACAGAAACTACAATCAGTATCGAGCGTACTTCCAGGACACCTGGAAGGTCACCAAGAGTTTGACCGTCAATTACGGTCTCGGCTGGAATGCTCAGACTGGCTTCTACAATTCCGATCTGGCGAAACCCGCCTTCCTGGCGCCTATTTACGGCGCCAATAATCTTGCGCCCACAGCGAACAATTTGAGGGAATTCCAACCGGCCTTCGGTTTCGCCTGGAGCCCCTTCAAGAACAACAAGACCGTAATCCGCGGAGGCGGCGGAATCTATTGGGATAGCACTCCGGGCTACTACAAATTGCGCGAGCCGGCGGTGATCGGGCCGGTAGGCGATGGGCGGCTGACCTTGAGCCCCAGTGCGTTCACCAATATTTATCCGGGCATCGTCAATTTCAGCGCGGGCGGAGCGCCGCTCGCGGTCGGTGCGCCGATTCCCTTGAGCGCGCTTACCAACATGACGGTGGGACAGTTCATGAACATCCTGAATCAGCAATTGCCTGCCATTCAGGGATTGTTCGGGACGCCCCCCAGCAGCGGACCCTATACGGAAACCAACGTAGATATCGCCAAGACCGGCGTCGAGATCTACCCTCCTGGCAGTTTCCCGCTGGCGCGCAGTTATCAAACCTCGCTCGGAGTGCAGCATGAACTCGGCCACGACATCGTTATAACCGCCGATTGGGCGCGCCGCCAGGGCGAGAATGTCAGCTTGGGCGAAATTGATATGAACCTGTTTGAGCGCTACAACAATGGCGTGCAGGATCCGGTGATTCCAGCTTGCACGGCTGCGCAACGGTTCACCGTCGGCGTAGAATGCTCCAACGGATCCATCACCCAGTGGACCGACGAAGGCCGCTCAGTGTATGAGGGCCTGCTGGTGAAAGTGCAGAAGCGCCTTTCGCATCGCTATTTGTTTGCCGTCAACTATGCGTACCAGAATCTGAATGCTGAAACGGCCTGGAACCAACTCAATTACGGTGAGGGCTATGGACCTTCCATTCCGCGC
This sequence comes from Terriglobia bacterium, assembly GCA_963786745.1. Lineage (GTDB taxonomy): Bacteria > Acidobacteriota > Terriglobia > Bryobacterales > Bryobacteraceae > Palsa-89. The sequence continues at coordinate 64,437 of CAWBAE010000008.1, forward strand.
CAAAACCTGGGCTTCCAGTTCACCGCAAATCTTCCGTGGGGCTTCACGTTCAGCCTGAACTCGTCCATCATCAGCCGCACGCCCGTGGAACCTTACATCGGCACTATCTCTCTGGTCGGGACGGATATCAACAGCGCCGAGGCCCAGGCCCTTCCCGGACTGCCCTTTAGCTGCGCGGGCGTCTCCTGCGGCAAGGCCGCCCTGACCCAGGCTGTCACCAACTTCAATGCCACCTATGCAGGAACCAAAGACTCCAAGGGAAACACGATCCCGACTCTGGTGCTTCCCCCGGATTACCAGTTCGGTGATCCAACGCTGTCCCAGGATTTTCGCTTGACCAAGGTTTTCACTTTCAAAGAACGATACAAGTTGTCGATCCTGGGCGAAATGTTCAACGCGTTTAACGTCGCCAATCTGTCCGGGTACAACTTCACGCTGGATACGCTGGCGCCCGGTTGTACGTTGGAGCGCGGAGCTTTCACCAGCTGCGGAAGTCAAACCTATGGCTTCGGCCAGCCGACCCAACGAGCTTTCCAGACCTTCGGTTCGGGCGGACCCCGCGCGGTCCAGGTCGGCGCCCGGTTCAGCTTCTAGAGAGTTTAGAATCCGTTCTCGTCATAAAAGGGCCGGCATAGCGCGAGGCGGCCCTTTTCGCACGTCCATGCGGCGGTTAATGTTAAAGTTCTAAGCCCCGTTCTACTGTAGTACTAAGCGATTAACCCACCGCATTTGTCCCCTCCGGGCCTAACGTCGATACGTACTCCGTCCGATGAGATACGGTAGGCAGCAACTCAATGATTGGAATCTGAGTCAAGCGCCTTTACGGGGAAGCAGTGAAGATACTGATCGCGGATGACAGCATTGTTTCACGTCACTTGCTGGAAGCGACGCTTCGCAAGTGGGGCTATGAAGTCGTGGTCGCTTGCGACGGACTAGAGGCCCTAGCAGCTCTCGAGCGCAAGGACGCTCCGGTAGTCGCCATCCTGGACTGGATGATGCCGGGCCTGACGGGTCCGGAGGTGTGCCGCCGCATCCGCCAATGGGCTCGCGAGCCCTACACCTATACGCTGCTGCTCACCTCCAAAAGCCAAAAAGAAGATCTGATCGAAGGCATGGAAGCCGGCGCTGACGACTACATCACCAAGCCCTTCGATCAGCACGAGCTGCACGTCCGGCTGCGGGCCGGCACGCGCCTGGTGGATCTGCAAGCCGAACTTCTGGCGGCCAGGGAAGCGTTGCGCGAGCAGGCCACTCGCGATTTCCTTACCCGTTTGTGGAATCGCAGCTCCATCCTCGAGATCCTAAGCCGCGAGCTCGCTCGCTCCAGCCGCGAGCACAACCCGCTCGGCGTGGTGATCGTGGATATCGATCATTTTAAGAGCGTCAACGACACGCACGGCCACGAAGCCGGCGATGCGGTGCTCCGCGAGACCGCCCGTCGAATGCAGAACGCAATGCGCGAATATGATTCCATCGGCCGTTACGGCGGCGAGGAGTTTTTGATTCTGTTGCCCGGTTGCGACGAGCTGGCCAGCTATAATCAAGCCGAACGGCTACGCAAGCAGCTTTCTCAAACCGAAATGCCGCTTCCGGATGCCGCCCTCAGCATCACCGCCAGCTTCGGCGTCACTACAGCCCGCTGCGGCGAAGCCTGGACCCCGGAAAGCTTAATCCGTAAAGCGGATCAGGCGCTCTACCTCGCTAAGAAACTGGGCCGCAATCGAGCGGAGTTCCTATCGCACGACGATCCTGAGCCCAGCGCGCCGCCAGCTCAGCCCGAGCGCCAAACCGTCGCTTCCTAGAATCCCAGCTCTCGAAGCAATCCACCCGCGTGATACACCTTCTCGAGGCCCTCGATAATGGCGTTGCTGGCCACGTGCACCGAACGCGCCCGCTCGTCCGTATAAACATAGCGATTCGCCAGACCCTCCAGATTGCCGTCGAATAGAATTCCGATCAGCTCTCCGCGTTCGTTGACGGTGGGGCTGCCGGAGTTGCCGCCATGCGTATCGGCCGTGGTCACGAAATCGAAATAAGTATTGAGATCGAGCGACTCCTTGGCCTTCACCCAGTCCGGCGGCAGCTTGAAAGGATCTTCCCCGGTGGCTCGCTCAAACAGGCCCTGAAAAGTAGTGGCGAACGGAATCGGTCGCCCGGCTGCATTGGTGTAGCCCTTCACCGGGCCGTAGGATAGCCGCGGCGTGAAAGTCGCGTCCGGATAGACATTCGCCCCGTACACCGCAAAGCGCGCTTGCGCAATCTTGGAGGCGCTTGCGGTAATCACGGCTTGGACCTTGTCGTCGAACTGCTTGCGATACTTGCGCGCCGGCGCATCCAGGATTCTCGCCAGCCGGATCAACCCGTCCTGACTTTTCTCGAGAGCGGCAGGATCGTGGGCCAGACGTTTACGCTCCTCCACATCGAAGATCTTGGTCGAGGCGATGTACTGATGCGCGGCCTGAGCGGGCGTCCGGCCCTCCAGCGCCGCCTTCACGATAGGGTCGCCCGCACCCAGCCCCTGCTCGAGAAAGCCAAGACCGGTAGCCAGCACGATCTCTTCCAGGGCGGGGCTCAAGGGAGCCGGCGAATACATGGCCTGCTCGAGCGCTGAGAGGTTTGCGTCCTGATAGCCGGTGAGCCGCTCGGCGTTCGGCTTGCGCGTCTCCTCGGCGTAGCGCAGCACTTCACGGGCGATCGAGAACGCTTTCGATTCGTCCGGCGCAACCTCGGTCAAATAGTATGGCTTGAAGAACGTTGTGTATTCCTTGTAGGCGGCCGCCAGCTGGTCCCACGTTTTGCCGAACTTCTTTTCGAGCGCGGGGTCGGCGGCGATGGTGGAGCGCAGCTTCTGCTCCTGCTCGCGTTTGAGCCGCATCAATTCGGGATCGCGAAGGCCCTGCTCGAAGCCGGTGAGCGCCTTGTAGCTGTTTTGATCCTCATCCAGATAATCCTGCGCCACGCGCTTGTTTTCGGCGCTGATGGCGCTGAACGACAAAAGCCGGGTGATCCGTTCGTGCAGCATTTCGAGAATTAACGGATAAGACACGTCGCGGCTGAATTCCAGTTGCGCGATGGTCTGCAATCGGCCGGTTGAGCCTGGATTTCCGGAGACGAACGTCAGCTCTCCATCCTTTACCCCTGCGTGACTCCACGTCAGATAGTCCGGTGTCGACGCGGGCTTGCCGCCTTCGTACGCGCGGAAGAACGCGAAGTCCAGGCAGTAACGCGGATACGTGAAATTGTCCGGATCGCCACCGAACTGCGCGATGTCGTATTCCGGCGCAAATACCAGACGCACATCCGTATATTTTTTGTATTGATATAGGCTGTATTGGGCGCCGGAATAAAGCGACACCACGTCGCAGCGGCGGTCCGCGGTCCCGCAATCCTTTTCTATGCGCGCGATGGTGGCCTTCCGCATCCGATTGGCATCCGCCGCGGCAGTATCCGGGCGAACGCCTTCGTTAACACGGGTGGTCACATCCGCGGTGCTGAGCAGTTCATCCACTTCCAGGTCCGGGCACATTCTCTCGCCGGCTTCGTTGCCGGATTGAAACCCGTTCGCCATGTAATCGTGGTCAGCCGAGCTTAGCTTCTCGATGCAATCCTGCCCGACGTGGTGGTTGGTGAAGAGCAGGCCGCGCGCGGAGACGAAAGATCCAGATCCGCCGTTGTTGAACCGCACCGAAGCGCGCTCTAAATGAGTGAGGAAATCGTCGGTCACCTCAAAGCCGTACTTGCGCTGGACTTCGTCCTTGGGGAAATGATCGAAGAGCCACATCCCTTCGTCCGCGAGTCCGGAGCCGGCCCAAAGCAGGCCCAGGAGGGTAATCTTAGTTAACATGACAATTTCCCCTTAAATATAAGAAACTAAACCATTAAACTGCAAGCCAAAAGCGTCCTTGCTTCACTTTTCCGGATACCCCGTGCGATACTGGATTTAGAAAGACGTCGGAAGCGAAATGACTCAGTTGGGCGAGGCGATAGCCCGCTACCACAAAATGCTCGAAGGCGATCCATACAAGGATCTGTCCTGGGCACACGAACTCCACGAACGCATGAAGGCGCACAATTTGGCCGTCGGCGGGAGGCCCGTGTCTCCAGTCCTGCGTCCGCATTTTATCACGCGCAGGCAGTACGCCGGTTTGGTCAAGGCTGTGGATTCTTTTTCGAAGGCCATCGGACGGATCGAGAAGATGGCGATCGGCAGTCCGGCGCTGCTTTCGCGCATGGAATTGCTGCCCGCCGAAAAAATGCTGGCCGCGGTGGATCCCGGTTATTCTGCTCTTTCGGTTACTTCGCTGATTGACACGCATCTCAACAACGGCACGCTCCGTTTTGCTCGTTATATTCCCGATACACCCACCGGCGTCGCGTACGGCGAGGCGTTGTCGGACATATTCTATGACGCGCCGCCGGTGAAAGAGCTACGCAAACGCTACCACCTGGAGAAACTCCCAGGAACCAAGTATCTGCTGCAAGGAATTCTCAAGGCTTATAAGGAATGGGGCGGCCAGCAGAAGAAGCCGAATATCGCAATTCTGGAATTTCGGCAGCCGTTTCAAACCGCCGAATCGGGAGAAAGCGCCCTGATCGCGCAGTTGTTCCGGCGCGAGGGTCACACGGTGCAAGTGGTTTCACCGGACCAGCTGGAATACCGGAATGGCGTCCTGGCGCACGGCGAATTTTCGATCGAACTGATCTTCCGCCGCATCAAGGTTCAGGAATTTCTGGTTCGCTTTGATCTCACGCATCCGGTGCTCCGCGCTTATCAGGATCGCGCGGTGTGCATCGTGAACAGCTTCCGTTCTGAACTGGCGCAGAAGAAGGCGCTGTTCGATCTCCTCACCGACGAAGAAATCACTTCCGGTTTTCCCGCCGAAGAGCGCAGGGCTTTAAGCGAGCTGCTGCCGTGGACCCGCGTGGTTCGGGAAACCAAGACCCGCTATAAGAAAAAGCTGGTAAATTTGCCGGATTTCATTCTGAACAATCGCCAGAAGCTGGTGCTGCGGCCCAATGACGACGGCACGGATCAAAGCTCATTCCGCGGCTCCGAGGTGGATCAGGCCGCCTGGGAAAAGGCGCTCCGAACCGCGCTCCGTAATCCATATGTTGCCCAGGAGGCGGTTGATCCCGTGCTGGACGTCTTCCCGGTGCTGCAATACGGCCATTTAGAAATGCAGAAGATGCGCGTGGACGTGCATCCGCATTCTTACCTGGGTAAAGTGCAAGGTTGCTCGAGCTGGCTTACCGCCGTCGGGCCATCCGGATTCTCAACGCTCTCGGGCGTGGCGCCGACGTTCATTCTGGAGCAGAAGTAGCCTGCTGGCGCTGCTGGTCGCGCTGGCTATTCCAAGCACCGGAACTTTTCATCTGCCTCCCGGCGTAACCGTGGTCGCGTCCGAGCTGCGCCTGCCCGATGGCGCGCACGATCTCACCATCGCCGGAAATGGAAGCACCTTGCGCGCATCGGACTCCTTTCAGGGGCGCGCGATCCTGAGCTGCAAGAATTGCCGCCGGATCAAGTTCGTCAACTTCGCCGTTGACGGAAACCGCGCCGCGCTCGAAAAGCCGAGGGGTCTGCCCAAATGCAATAGCGAGAGCTTCGCTGGAGTGTTTCCGAATAATGGCATCCTCATCGAAGACGCAGCGGGACTGGAAATCGATCGCGTTGACTTCGTCAACATCGCAAGCTTTGCCGTTCTGGTAAATCATTCGCGGGATATTCTGCTGCATCATTTGTCGGTTAAGGACAGCGGCTCGCGTAACGCGAAAGGCCGCAATAACACGTCCGGAGGAATCCTGCTCGAAGAAGGCGTCGATTCTTTTACCGTCGCCGATTCAACCTTCAGCAGCATCTGGGGGAACGGTGTCTGGACGCATTCCTGTTCAGTGGGCCCGATCAATCACGCCGGAAAGATTTCAGGTAACCGCTTCTTCGAGATCGGACGCGACGCGATCCAGCTGGGCGATGCCGGCGGCATCGGTGTGTTGGGCAACACGGGCCAGCAGATCGGCATGCCGGCTGCTGAAGTGGACGTCGAAGGCGCCGGCACGCCGGTGGGCATCGATACCGCGGGCAACGTCTACCAGAGCGTGTACGAATCCAACCGCTTCGAGGAAGTGGACGGCAAATGCATAGACCTGGATGGCTTTCACGACGGCATCGTTCGATCGAACATTTGCGTCAATCGCGGCGGGCCCGAGGATTACCCGTTCGGCAACTTCGGCATCGCTCTGAATAACGCCAGCCCGGCGATGCGGTCCGAGAATATCCTGATCGAGAACAATCATCTGGAAGGGATGAAGTTCGGCGGCATCTTCGTGCTGGGCGAAGGCCACCGGATACTGAATAACCGCATGACGCGCCTGAATACCGCGCATTGCGACCAGACCAATGCCAAGTTCGGCTGCCTGAACATTCCGGCCGAGCCCGGCTTGCTCGAAAGCGGCATCTATCTGGCAAAGGGCGGCGAGCGTCCCGCGCCGGCGCGCAATATTACTATCGAGGGCAATGTAATCAGCGGCTACAAGACGGCCGCGCATTGCATCGAGACCGCGCCGGGAGTAAAACGGTCCGCAAACAACATCGGGAAGAACGTTTGTTCGGACGAGTAACCGCCAATTTTGTAACACGTCCGTAAGTCTCTGCACCATCTGTAGTTATAGTTCTTGACGACCCACTATATATTGGGGCATGATTGCAGACAGCCGCAAAAGTAAGCATTAAGTAAACAGGAGATAAAATAGAGATGGGACAACTAGGCGTAGCATTGGCCAGGATTCCGGACATGCAGACCACCAGCAAGAAAGCCCTGCCGGTTACCGAACGGAAGGGCATCAGTTTTCCGAAGTACTTCACCCAAAAGCTGGAGCCCGGCCAGTCGCCGTACGACGAGATCGCCTGGGAATTGCGCACTGCCGTCATTGCCAATGACAAAGGCGCCATCATCTTCGAACAGAACGATGTAGAGGTCCCGGCCGATTGGTCCCAAACCGCCACGAATATCGTCGTCAGCAAATATTTTCACGGCCGGATGGGATCGCCGGACCGGGAAGCCAGCGTACGGCAGTTGGTGCATCGCGTGGTGGATACCATCGCGGATTGGGGCCGCAACGGCCGTTATTTCAAGACCAACGAAGACGCCGAGAATTTCCGCTACGAACTCGCGCACCTGATGCTCACGCAAAAGGCATGCTTCAATTCGCCGGTCTGGTTCAATGTGGGCGTGAACCTGGAAGCGCGTGGATACGGCTTCTACTATGACGAAGCCACCGAGAGCGTCGTAAAGCTGAAGAAGGGCGAATCGCGCCCGCAATGCTCGGCTTGCTTCATCAACTCGGTGAAAGATTCGCTCGAATCCATTCTCGATCTCGCCAAGACCGAGGGCATGCTGTTCAAGTGGGGCTCGGGAACCGGCACCAATCTTTCTCCGCTGCGAGAAGAAGACGCTGGGCTGGCCGGAGGTGGGTGTGCCTCCGGTCCGCTCAGTTTCATGAAGGGTTTCGACGCGTTCGCGGGCGTGATCAAAAGTGGTGGCAAGACGCGCCGCGCCGCCAAGATGGTGATCCTGAACATCGATCATCCGGATGTGGAAGACTTCATCTGGTGCAAGGCCAAGGAAGAGAAGAAGGCTCACATGCTGATCGAGGCCGGTTACGATTCCTCGCTCGACGGCGAAGCTTATAGCTCTATCTTTTTCCAGAACGCCAACAACTCCGTGCGCGTGACGGACCAGTTCATGCAGGCGGTCGGCTCGGGCGGCGACTGGTGGACTCGCTCGGTGGCCGACGGCCAGCCCAAGCAGCGCTACAGCGCCAAGGACCTGCTGCGCCAGATCGCCGAAGCCACGCATCAGTGCGGCGATCCCGGAATGCAATTCGACACCACCATCAATCGCTGGCACACATCCAAGACCACCGCGCGCATCAATGCGTCGAATCCCTGCTCGGAATATATGTTCCTGGACGATTCGGCCTGCAATCTGTCGTCCTTGAACCTCATGAAATTTGTGGGACCCGGCGGCGAGTTCGATGTGGAAGCGTTCCGGCATGCCTGCGATACGATGACGCTGGCGCAGGAGATCATCGTCGACAGCGCCAGTTATCCGACCGAGAAGATTGCCAAGAACTCGCACGATTTCCGGCCGCTCGGCTTGGGCTACGCCAACCTGGGCGCGCTGCTGATGTCGTTGGGCATCCCCTACGACAGCCCGCAAGGCCGCGACTGGGCCGCCGCCATCACCGCCGTCATGTGCGGCCAGGCTTATCTGACCAGCGCGCGTATCGCCGAGGGCGTGGGCCCGTGCGCCGGCTACGCCGTCAACGAAGAATCGTTCCTGGATGTGATTTTGATGCACGGAAAAGCCGTCAGCGGTGTCGACAGCAAGCGCGTTCCGCCCGAGCTTTTCCAGGCCGCGGTGGATTGCTGGAACGATGCCTACGCGCTAGGAGAGCGCGCGGGTTTCCGCAACGCCCAGACCACCGTGCTCGCGCCCACCGGCACCATCGGCTTCATGATGGATTGCGACACCACCGGCATCGAGCCCGATCTGGCGCTGGTGAAATACAAGAAGCTGGTCGGCGGCGGAATTATAAAGATCGTCAACAATACGGTCCCGCAGGCTCTGATCAAACTCGGCTACAGTCCCGAGGAAGTGGAAGTGATCGTCAGCCACATCGACGCCACCGGTACCATCGAGGATGCGCCCGCGCTCAAAGACGAACATCTCGCGGTGTTCGATTGCAGCTTCCGGCCGCAAAACGGCAAGCGGTCCATTCATTACATGGGCCACGTGCGCATGATGGCCGCTGTCCAGCCGTTCATTTCGGGCGCCATCTCGAAGACCATCAACATGCCCGAGGAATCCACTGTTGAAGAGGTTATGGACGCCTACATGGAGAGCTGGCGTCTGGGCCTGAAGGCCGTGGCCATCTATCGCGATGGATCGAAGAAAGTGCAGCCGCTCAGCTCCGGCACCGGTAAGGGCGAAAAGAAAGCCACCGTGGCTGCCACGCCGGCTCCCGTAGTTACGGAGAAGATTGTTTATCGTCCGGTTCGGCACAAGCTTCCCGCCGAACGGCAATCCGTGACGCACAAGTTTTCGATCGGCGGGCACGAAGGCTACATCACAGTCGGGATGTACGAAGACGGAACGCCCGGTGAAGTGTTCATCTCGATGGCCAAGGAAGGCTCCACGATTAGCGGCCTGATGGACAGCTTCGCCACCAGCATCAGCTACGCGCTGCAATACGGCGTGCCGCTGAAGTTTTTCGTGGACAAGTTCAGCCACGTCCGTTTTGAGCCGAGCGGCTGGACCGGCAATCCGCAGGTGCCCTACGCGAAGTCCATCATGGATTACATCTTCCGCTGGATGGGCACGAAGTTCCTAGGTCCCGAGTACGCCGTCACCGAAGCGGGCAATGCCCCGGTGTTGCGCCCGACCGAGCCCGAGCCGCAGCAATCGCTCGCGTTCACGCCGGCCATCAGCGACTCGCCGCTGTGCTCGGAATGCGGCGGCCTGATGACCCGCAACGGAAGCTGCTACAAATGCGAAAACTGCGGCGGGACCAGCGGCTGTAGCTAAAGCGAATCCATAGAGATTGGTGGAGGTGTCATTTCTCCAGCCTTGGGGCGGCCTTGTTCAGGCCGCCTTTTTTCGTTATGCCCCGCAGGATGTAGCCGCGTAGCGCTCATGTAGGTTCGCGAAGCTGGCATCGCCATAAGCTCCTCACCTTCTGTTTATGCCTTGTTAACGGGCCATGCCGGATACTCATCCTGGAGGCCGGCTTCGTCGCGGGCGCCGCGCAAAGGATGTCGATCTCCCATCACCTTGAGGAAATGAGTCTGGATGAATTGCGCCGCGCAGTACGCGAGAATCGTGTTAGCTTCCCCGCCCAAACGCCCACCTTCTTGAAGCATGACCGGCCTGATCTCCAATGGAAATTCGCCCAACTGTACTTCGTGCTCGGATGGAACTGCCCGGACATCGCCGAGCGTTACGGGCTCATGCGTCAGCGCGTGCAACAAATACTGAACACCTGGAAACAGAGGGCCGTGGAAACCGGCTACATCCAATTCATTCCGCCCGCCGAAACTCTCGAACTCCTAAATTTCAAGCAGCCGGAACCAAGGTCAGCACATTCAGAAATGGAAACACGAACACAATTTCAAGCTGGCAGGACGGCGAAGATAGCCGGACCGCGTCTGGCTCTCGCGGCAGTCGCTTTGATCGCTTTGGCGGCGCCTCGAATGGCAGACGCCCAGGATCAGACTTCGCAGCCGTCCGCAGATTCGGCAAGTAGCGAGTCCGCGGACGATTCGAATGCGGATCCGCAGCAGCCGCCTGGCAATGCGGCTGCGCCCACGCCGGCCGCAAAGTACAGCTTCTGGAAGGCGTTCGGACGCGCCTATTGGGATGACTGGCATGCCGGCCCCGACTCGGGAGAAGCTCCCAAGTTCCGCGGGGATCCCGCGCCGGAATCGGATCCGCCTTTTCCTTTCACGGTCTGGCCCATCGGCGGCACCGTCAATATCGGCCAGCCTTGGACGCAGTCCGGCCCGCTGATGACCGCGCTGTGGGCCGGTCCGCATGGCGATTGGTGGAAGAAATCCAAGATCCAGATTTACGGCTGGGCAAACGCGGGACTCAACTTCAGCACCTCCACGCAATCGGTGGGTGGAAAATACGCGAACGCTCCCGCTGCTTATCCGCAGATCCCCAACTCCATTCAATTGGATCAATTCACTTTGTATATCGAGCGCCAGCCAGACACCGTGCAAAAGGATCACTTCGATTGGGGGTTTCGATTCACGAATTTGTACGGCTTGGATTATCGATTCACCACGGCCGACGGCTATTTCAGCCAGCAGCTTCTGCATATCAAGCCGGATGGAACGCTGGGAAATCAATACGGATACGATCCCGTGATGTTCTACCTGGACTTCTATTTCCCGCATGTAGCGGACGGAATGATTCTGCGGCTGGGAAGATATATTTCACTGCCGGATATTGAAGCGCAGTTAGCGCCGAATAACTACACTTACACTCATTCGCTGACTTACACGTACGATTGTTATACCCAGACTGGCGCCAACGCCACCATCAAGCTTTCCGACCACTGGACCGTTCAATTAGGGCTTTCGCCTGGCTGCGAAACGGCCGCCTGGAAACCAAGCGCGCAGTGGACTGTGAATGCCTGCGCGGGCTTAACTTGGCGGGCCGGTCAGGACAACATCTACGCGTGCGCCAACTCGCTGAACAGCGGTAAGTACGCGTATAACAACCTGGACGCGTATTACCTAACCTGGTACCACAAAATCAACGAGAAATGGCACACCGACACTGAGGCCTGGTATCAGTACGAGAGAGATACGCCCAATATATTCAATCCGGCGGCGGCCAGCTTACTAATCCTGGGAGCAAATGGCGCTTGGTGTAATCCTGGCGATCTCACCTGTTATGCTCCGGAATGGTCCACCGTCAACTACACTAGCCGCCAGTTGGACAAAAAGAACTTCATCAGTTTCCGCAACGAGTATTTCGACGATATGCGCGGCCAACGCACCGGATACAAGACGCGTTACGTGGAAGACGGCATTTCCTGGAATCACTGGATCGGCTCCACCATCCTGCTGCGGCCGGAGTTGCGCTGGGAACATTCCTTTGAAGTGGCCGCCTACGATGGAGGCAATCGCCACAGCCAGTTCATGTTCGCCGGGGACATCATCTGGTTCTATTGAAGACCGGCCTCGGCTTCCCGCCGCATTAGTTTCCACAGCGCTTCGACATGCTCGCGCTCGGTGGCGGCCGCCCCGATGGATACTCGCACCATCCATCGGCCGTCGAGAATAGCGGGCGTCAGATATGCGGCGCCGGAGCGGTTGATGCGGTCCACCCACGCCAGCGTATGCCGGTCCAGCGCCTCGCCGGTTACCCCCGGCGGCTCGTGACGCACGCACACCGTTTGCAGGGGAACCGGCGTCAGAACGCGCCAATTGCTTGCAGCGCGCAGCTCCGCTTCCAGCCACCGGGCGTTCGCCAGGTCGCGCCGGAGCCGCGCCCGCAGGCCTTCCACGCCTTGTTCGCGAATCAGGAACCATAGCTTCAGCGCTCGAAAACGGCGGCCCAGCGGCAAGCCCCAATCGCGGAAATTCTTGACTTGCGCGTCGGCCGCGGATCGCAGGTAGCTTGGATTGGTCGACATCACCCGCACCAGATGCTCCGGATTTCGCACGTAGTAGAGCGAGCAATCGAACGCCGCGCCCAGCCATTTGTGCGGATTTAGCACCACCGAGTCCGCCATCTCGACGCCCTGCCACATCCAACGGCATTCGGGAAGAATCATTGCGGAGCCGGCCATGGCCGCGTCCACGTGCAGCCACATTCCGTGCCGCGCTGCGATGCGGCCGATCGCCTCCACCGGATCGAACGCGGTGGAAGTGGTGGTGCCCGTGGTGGCCACTACGGCGCACGGCGTCAGGCCGGCCGCTAAATCGCGCTCCAGCAGCTCTTCGAGGCCATCCGGCAGCATCGCGTAAGCTTCGTCCGTCGCGATCGCCCGCACGTTCTCGCGTCCGAAGCCGGCCAGCAGCGCGGCCTTCTCCACCGAGCTGTGGCTTTGCGCGGAACAGTACACCACCAGCGGCTGACGCTCGCTCTGCAATCCGCCGCGGTCCAACCCATATCCGGTGGACGCTTCTCTGGCGCACAGCAGCGCCACTAGCGTGCACGCCGACGCAGTGTCCTGGATGACGCCGCTCCATGCGTCGGAAAGACCGGTCATTTGCCGCATCCAGTCCGTGACCACTTCTTCGAGTTCCGTGAGCGCGGGGCTGGACTGCCAGGACAGGCCGATCACCCCGAGGCCGGTGCTCACGTAGTCCGCCAGCACGCTGGCCGGCAGTCCGTTGGATGGAAAATAGCCGAAGAAGTTCGGGCTCTGCCAGTGCGACAAGCCCGGGAGGATGATGGCGTCCAGGTCGCTTAGAATTGCTTCGAAGGGTTCCGCGTGTTCGGGCGCCTGCGCGGGCAGGAGCGCCCGGATGTCACCGGGCGCAGTACGGGCCATCACGGGGAACTCAGCTACGCGCGTGCGGTAGTCCGCGATCCAATCGATAAGCTGATGTCCGAACCTGCGGAATTCTTCGGGGTTCAAGAAGTTAGTGTACAGCGGCGCTCAGAGCCGTGAGCTCCCGCGCGATGCGATTGAGCGGCAGAACCTGGTCGACGGCGCCCAGTTGGATCGCCTCGCGCGGCATACCGAACACCACCGAGCTGGCTTCGTCCTGCGCGATGGTGCGCGCGCCGGCCCGCTTCATCTTGAGCATTCCTTCAGCGCCATCCGCTCCCATGCCGGTCAGCAGGGCGCCGACGGCGTGCTCCCCGGCCGCTTCGCTAACGGAGTTGAACAGGACGTCCACCGACGGCCGCTGATAGCACACGCGCGGCCCGCCTTCCACCGCTACCGAGTATCCTTGGCCCTTTTTCCTAAGCGTCATGTGGAAGTCTCCGGGCGCGATCAGCGCCAGTCCCGGCGCTACCACATCGCCATTCGATGCCTCCTTCACGCGGATCCGGCAGACGTCGTTCAAACGATTCGCGAACGCGAAAGAGAATACCGGCGGGATATGCTGGACCACGACAATCCCGGGGCTGTTCTCGGGCATTTCGGCCAGCACTTGCCGGATGGCCTCGGTTCCACCGGTGGAAGCGCCGATGGCGATCACGGTTCTCGGGTCCGGCGGGCTGTCCGCGGAGATGCAGCGCGGTTTTTCCGGACCAGGCGATTCGGGAGCCACCCTGCGAAGCCGGGCCGCGGCTGCGGCGCGGATCTTGTGCGGCAAATCCTGCTTCATCTCTCCTACCGAGTAAGGGCCGCCCGGTTTGCCCAGAACCTCCACCGCCCCGCATTGCAAGGCTTCGATCGCCGCGCCGCTGGAACTCTGCGCCAGAGAGCTGATGACGATCACCGGCATGGGATGGAAGCGCATCAGTTTCTTGAGGAATGTCAGGCCGTCCATACGCGGCATCTCGATGTCCAGAGTGAGGACGTCCGGGCTCAGGCTAAGGATTTTTTCCCGCGCCACGAATGGATCCGGCGCGGTTCCCACCACTTCGATATCGGGCTCGGACGCCAGCGCTTCCGCCAGGAGCTTGCGGACGATCGCCGAATCATCCACGATCAGTACCTTGATTTTTCGGCCCCCGGTCAAGGATTGGCTCCCTGGAGGCGAATAAAGAAAGCCAGCGCGCCTTCCGGCAGGTTGAAACAGCGGTGCGCGGCGTTATCGATGCCGGCCAGCCAGGTCTCGGGAACCGGAGCGCTCAGCGTCAGCTTCGATTCCGGCCAGAGCCGGCTCAGCACCGCGCCGCATAGAATGTTGGCCAGCTCCAGAATGACGTGGGCGCAGAGCGCCTCCGTGGTTTCCTCAGGATCGAGGCCCAGAAACCCCGCGGCGATGGATTGAGCCGCCGGGTGCGAGACAGTCAGGAGCGCTTCGCCGAAGTGCGTTCCTTCGAATCGAAGCTGGGCCGAAATCCCCGAGTGCAGCCAATTGTGATCGCAGAGGCAAGGCTCGGCGTCGGAGAAAAACATGGTGGCCAGCACTTCCGCCACCACCTCGTCCAGGACGGCTGCTAGATCTCCGGGCTGCTCCGCGACGCTGGATTGCTCAAGTTTTTCCGGCATTTCGTTCTCCTAGAATTCGCTCCAGCTCTTCTCTCAAGGCTTCCGGGGAGAACGGCTTGGCCATGTAACCCTCGGCTCCGAGCGAGATCATCCTCAGGATTCGATCCTTGGTGGCGTCGGTGGAGATAACCAGAGTGGGCACTTTGCGCAGCGTTCCTTCGCTGCTGAGCTGCTCGAGCAGTTGCTCGCCATTCATCTTCGGCATGTTGATGTCGGTCAGGATTACATCGATCCCGCCGTGATCGCGCAAGCGGGCCAAGGCCTCCTCTCCGTCGGCGGCCTCCAGGCATTCGCCCACCTCAAAGCCGGACAGAGTCATCACCCGCCGGATGAAGCTTCGCATCACCGGCGAATCATCGACGATCAGCACAGAGTACGGCATTGCGCTCCTTCTCTTCCAGTTGGCTCTTCACCCGCCCGTGCGTATCCATTTCTCGCTCCACCCCGCCTCCCTCGCGGATCCACATTCGGCCCGTCGCCACCTCGATGCGCGCGGTTCGCGCCACCTCGCCCCCCACCGCTTCCGCGGCAATCAGGATTCCCGCTTTCCAAAGAATCTTGCGCGCCGCCAGGTAGTTGCGCTTGCCGATCTGAAAGGTCCCGTGATTGTCCAGCACCTGCGCGCCGCCGGCCAGCCGTACTTTCATGCGCCTCGGAACTCCGCCGGCTCTCTGGATCGCTTCCACCAGCCGCGCGATTCCGGTATCGGCAAACATGCAGGGGTTCTGCCGCGCTTTCTCGGCGTCCAGAGAGGCCTCCGGCAGCATGTAGTGCAGCAATCCCGCCACTTTGGACGCCGGATCGTAGCAGGCCACCGCAATGCACGAGCCCAGCGCGTAGGTAATCAGCACGGCGTCCTCGTCGCGGGTGACCTTGCAATCGGAAATGCCCACCACCAAAGATTTCAAGCCCACACCTTCAAGGCGTTCAGCTGCTTTTCTCTTCGATAAGTGGCGGGCTGGACATAGCGCAACCCGTGCTCTACTCCGTTGAGCGACTCGGAATGTCCCACGAACAGGTACCCTCCGGGTTCCAGGCAGGCGCTCAGCCGCTGCACGATGCTTTGTTGCGTGGGTTTGTCGAAATACATCATCACGTTCCGGCAAAAAATGAAATGAAAGAGCCGCCGGCCGTCGAACCGCTCGATCAAGTTAAGCCGCTCGAACTCGATTCGCTGCGCCAATCCCGGTTTCACCTTCAAGAATCCCCGGCACTCGCCCTCGCCCCGCAGCAGGAACATCTTGCGCCAGGCCTCGGGTACTTCGCCGAATCGTTCGGCGGGATAAACGCCGCGCTTGGCGACGGCCAGAACCCGCGTCGAGATGTCGGTTGCCAGAATCCGGAATTCGCGCTGGCCCGCCGGCCCGACGCCCAGGGCGTCCGCTACATACATTGCAATCGAATAAGGTTCTTCCCCGCTCGAACAGGCGGCGCTCCAGATTTCCAGCCTGCGGACCTTGTGGAATTCCTGCAGCGCGGCCTCGGCTAGGAACTCGAAATGAGCGCGTTCGCGCAGGAAGCTGGTGTGGTTGGTGGTGAGCGAGTCAATCAGTTCGATTAAGGCTTCGCCGCTGGAATCGGAAAGCACGTGGCGGTAATACTCGGTAAACGTTTGAAACCCACGCTGGCGCAGCTTCTTAGCCAGGCGCGCCGCCACCAGGGCCTCTTTGCCCGGCTTGAGATCCAGGCCGAAGCGTTCGTGAGCCAGTTTGCGAATTTGGTGAAACTCTTCGGGCTTCAGAGCGAGCGCAGCTTCGCCCGGATGGCCTGTTTCACTCATGCCGCATCACTCACGGCGGCCCTGGCCGCCGAACAGCCCTTCCAGATCCAGGATCAGCCCCACTCGTCCATCGCCCAGGATTGCGCCGCCCGCCACGCCGGCTATATTGCTCATGGTCTCGCCCAGGCTCTTGATCACCACCTCCTGCTTGCCGATCAATTCGTCCACCATCAGGCAGAACTGCTTGCCGCGGCTCTCGGACACGATCAGCAGACATTCCCACGGATTTTCGAATCGCGGCCGCACGCTGAAACGCTGGTGCAGGCGGATCAACGGAAGCAGAGCCCCGCGCACCATGGCCATTTCCTGGCGGCCCTGGATGGTTGAAATCGCGTCTTCGGCCGGCTTCAACATTTCCCGCACCGCGAAGATCGGAACGATGTAGCGCTGGTCCCCCACCCCCACCACCAGGCCGTCAATAATCGCGAGCGTCAACGGCAGTTTCATCAGAAACGTGGTACCCTGGCCCGGGGTGGATTGCACCTCGATGCGTCCCCGCAGCTTCTGCACCTGCTTGCGGACCACATCCATGCCGACACCGCGTCCTGAAACATCGGTGATCTTTTCGGCCGTCGACAATCCAGGATGAAAAATGAGATTGAAAATCTCGCTCTCGGAAGGCTGCGCGTCCGGCTCCACCAAGCCCGCCGCGCGCGCTTTTTTGAGGATTTTTTTGCGATCCAAACCGCGCCCGTCGTCACTCATCTGGATGACGATGTGGCCCGCCTGGTGGCCGGCCCTGAGCGTCACTTTCGCCGCAGCCGGCTTGCACGAGCTGGCGCGCTCGCCGGCGTTCTCTATTCCGTGATCCACCGCGTTGCGCACCATGTGCATCAAAGGATCGGCCAGCTCCTCCACAATGTTGCGGTCGAGCTCGGTTTCTTCTCCGCTCAGCTCCAGATCCACCTTCTTGGCCGCCTTGCGCGACAAATCCCTGACCAATCGCGCGGTCTTCTGGAAGAGCTGTCCCACCGGAATCATCCGCATGGACATGGCCGTGCGCTGCACTTCGTCGGTGATGCGGGCCAGCTGCGAGAGATTGCGAGCCAGCCGCGGCTTCTGCGCCGTGCCGAGGTCCGGGTCGTGCTTCACCAGCGATTGCGCGATTACCATCTCGCCCACCATGTCCACCAGGTAGTCGAGCTTGGCCGTATCCACTTTGATGGATCGGGCGTTCGCGGCGCGCCCCTCCGGAGCGCGTCCGGCTTCCACGCCTTCCGCGGCGAGCGCGGAAACAGACTCCGCGGCGGGAGCGGAAGGCCCGGAGTCGGCAATCGATGCGGCCACCTCGCGGGCCAGATCGAGGAGCCCGGAATTCGCTGATTCGGGCGCCCCCTCGGCCGCCAGCAAAAATTTCCCGCCCAGCCCACTTCGATCCGCCGGTGTTTCCACAGGGCTTGAAAGTTGCCGGATCGCCGCCACCAGCGCCCCTGGATCCGCAACCGAAGGCGCCTTCCCGGATTGAAGCGTGGCTTCCAGCTCCGACATCCAGCGGTTGAGGTAGTCCTTGCTTTCGAGCACCCGGTCGATTACCAGCGGTGTAATCGCGAGCTGCGCGTTCCGGGCCAGATCGAGAATGGTCTCCACCTCGTGCGCCACTTCCCGCACGGCATTTAAATCGAGAAAGCCGGCCATTCCCTTGATGGTGTGAAATCCCCGGAAAACCGCGTGAATCGCCTCGGCGTTCACCGGATCCTGGTCCAGCGTCAGCAATTGCAGCTCGATCGAGGTCAAATGTTCCCGGGATTCCAGGATGAAGTCGCCCAACAGCTCGGGGTCGTTCGCCAGCGGATTGACCGGGGGCGGCGCCGCAATATTGACGTCGCCAACTCCGGCGGAGGACTGTTCAGATTGTGACGACATCGCTCGGCGCTCCTCTACTAAAACGATCCGGTATTAAAACGACGCCAGGCCTTCCACTGCCAGCACCTTGTCGATGTCCAGCAGGATTTTCACTTTGCCCTTGACCTTGGCCATCCCGAGCAGCTAAGGAGTGGCGACGCCGCCGCCGAAGTCGGGAGTGTCTTCGATCTCGCCGCTCTGCAACGTGAGCACCTCCGATACGGCGTCCACAATAACGCCGATCAGCAGGCTTCCGGCGTCGCTCTGGATCTGCGCCACGATAATGCAGGTCCGCTGCGTATATTCGATTTCCGGCAACCCAAACTTCAGACGCAGGTCCAGCACCGGAATCACCTTACCCCTGAGATTGATCACGCCCTTTACGTGTCCGGGCATCTGCGGAACTGCGGTAATCTCCTGAACGCCCATGATCTCCCGCACTCTCAGGACCTGTATCGCGAACTCTTCGTGGCCCAATCCGAAGGTCAGGTACTTGCCCGCCCGCTGATCCACTTTTTGCAGGCTGGCCTGCTCGATCGCCGTCATCGTTTCCATGCTCGTCTCCCTTGGCACCCGTCCCCTCGGCCTTAACTCAAATTTTGAACGTGCGGAATCGGAAACGCCCGCCCTCCGCGCTGGCTCGCGTCCGGGTTGGGCACCAGGCATATTTGGACATGAAAGCAATCCCCGTCCAACTTGAATGGCACTACGGTCCATTCCTGATTGCGCGCGCCGCGGGTCTGGAAATTGCGGCCATAGATCACGGTGGGAGTGCTCAGCCCCATACTTCCCAAGCGCTCCTCGAGCTGGGTCTTCACATTGCCGATGATCATGTTGGTGATTTCCGCCACCGAATCCAGCACGTCCTCGGTTACGGCCGCGTATTCCGCCGACAGGAACTGCGACGCCAGCTTGCAGGCGCACTGCGCTGAACAGGATAAACTCCCCGACCCAAGCCACGCGCCCGCCAGGCCCACGATCGAAACCACGCCGGACGCGGGCGTGGCTTCTTCCTTTTCGACGAACACCTCGCCCGCTTCCACCTTGAGGCTCAGCATGGTGCCGAAGACCTCCTCGGTCGAGGTCCGGATCGCATGCACCAGTTCGGGCTGGGTCATTTGCGGTTCTGTTGGTTTAGTCTCGAGCATGCCGATATTCCTCGCGCGCTTATCTCTCTCGATCTCAGGCCGGCCAGGCCAATTGGCTCAGATCAGCCCGTTCAGTTTTTCCTTGATCTGTTCGGCGGTGAATGGTTTTCTTACGTACCCGGAAGCCCCGCGCTCCACTGCTTCGAGCACCTTCGCGTGCGCGCCCTCGGTGCTTACCATGAGAATAGGCAGCTTCGCCCAGCTCTCCACCGCCCGCACGCGAGTCAGGAATTCCAGCCCATCCATGTTGGGCATGTTGATGTCCGACAAAATCAAACCCACGGTCTGGTTCTTCAAAATCTCCAGCGCCTCGGCGCCATCCCCGGCTTCGTATACAGCGCCGATCGGTATCTCCGCTTGACGCAGCACTCGCTGCAGGATCTTACGGATCGCAGCCGAGTCGTCTACTATCAGAACGTCCAAGATCTTGCACCGCCTCCCCGTTGTTCCTTATCGGACGAAGCGGTGGTTTCTAGTGGCCGGTTTTGGACTATGGCGAGGCCGGAAGGAAGCGTTGCTCAAAAACTCGCGGTTCCGATCAGAATGACCGCAATCGGTGTATCGCCGAGCTTGGTCTCAAGCACCCAATCATCGCCTTGCCGGCTGAAGCCCGGCGCATCGCTTGCGGCTTTCCAAACACTCAGTACCGCCGGGTGGGCGGTGTGGGATGCCTTCCGGCTGAGGCTGACCAGGGCGTCGAACCCGGGCGTGGCATTGGGATCCCGGTCATCGGCGGCCGGCGCGAGCAGCAGGAAATCGCGCCGCGGAGCGGCCCCTTCATGCGTGCCGTTCATCGGCATCACCCCGTACCGCAGCGTATATACGCCCGCCTGAATCGCCTGGCCGCGACGGTCCAATCCGCCTGCATCGAATCGGATCACGCCCACCAGCGTGCCTTGGGGAATGGACGGAAGCGTGACGTTCCGCGCCGCCGCCCCCGCGATTGAAGGCACATTGCCTCGAAACCAGATCTCGCAATAAGGCTGGCCGTCGCGGCTGATTTGAAACCCATCGGCCTCGAGAACCTGTTGAATCGCGGGCGCTATCTCGGAGGGTGGCGCGGCGGCTCGATCCGCTTTGTACTGGCCGGCCGACGCCACTGCGCCGGCTATGAGCAGCGCGGCTACTCTCAGCATGCTTTCATCCTACTCATTGACGCCCGGCGGCGTCTCATTTCATGAGGTTTTTCAACTGCTGGAACATCATGATGCAGGCCGGCCCGAGCGTCACCAGCAGCACCGAGGGGAAAATCAGGAAGAACACCGGGAAAATCAGTTTAACCCCGACCTTCCTGGCCTTCTCCTGCGCCTGCTGCCGGAAGCGCGTACGCAGGTACTTGGCGTGCGAGCGCAGCGCCGGACCAATGCTGGCGCCGAACCGGTCGCTATCCACCAGCAGGTTGGCCATTTTTCGCAACTCCGGTTCCTTGTTGCGGGCGCCGAAACCGCGGAAGGAATCCACGCGGCTACCGCCGGTTTTTAGTTCGAGATAGAGCTGCGCCAGTTCCGCGCTCAAGTCCGGATGCGTGCGCTTGAGGCTGCGGCTGGCATCCGCGATGGACTGATCGAGCGACTGTCCGGCTTCCATTCCAAGCACCATCAAATCCATGCCCGGCGGTATGGCGCTGCGCAGCCTGCGGGCGCGGGCGCGCTGGCGGGAAGCCAGAATGCGGTCCGGAATCAAGAATCCCAAACCCAATCCGCACAGCATCGGCAGGAACGACGAATCCGCGTCGCCGTGGTACACTAGCGCCAGGATCCCGAGCACGCCCGCCAGGAACAACGCGCTTCCGCACTTGATGCCATAAAAAACCGGAAGCGCCGACGGCCACCCATATCCCGCCGCCGCCAGGCGCCGGCGGGAAGGATTACTCTCGTTCCTGGCACCCGGGAAATTCTCGCCGATGGAACGGAACACGTCCAGCAGGAAGGCGCCCGAGGAAGGGATCTTGGGCTCCCCGGACAGCCCGTCCGAAACTTCGGCGCCGCGGCGCGAGAACAGCCGCTCGAACAAGTATCCCGCCCCCAGCACGGCGGTAAGCACAAACGCGAAGAAGCCCGCGGCCAGCCCCAGTTCACTCATACTTTTATGTCCACCACCCGGCGAATGACGAAATGGGCTGCCAGCAAACAGATCACCGCGCCGGATATCAGGTATTTTCCCAAGGGATGGTGCACCAGAATCCCCAGATAGGATGGATTGACCACCATCATCACCGCGCAAATGGCTAGCGGCAGGATGGTCAGGACCATCCCGGTAAGCTTGCCGTGAGCGGCCAAGGCTTGCACCTCGCCTTTGAGAGCCGAGGCTTCGCGCATGTTCTCCGCCAGCTTCAACAGCACTTCGTTGAGCTTGCCCCCGGTGCGGCTTTGCAGCTCGACAGCCGAGGCGAACATGCTCACTTCGAGCAGCGGCACGCGCTCGGCCAGGTTGTGGAGCGCATCCTGCCAGGACGTGCCCAGATTCCCTTCGAGCGCGGTCTGATGCAACTCCATGGCCACCGGAGGCTCGCATTCCTCGGCCACTATTTCCAGCGCGCCGGCGAAAGGATGGCCTGCCCTGAGCGAACGGGCCAGTGAATCCAGGGCGTCCGGAAAATTGAGTTCGAACTCTCGAAAACGCTTGGCGCGGCGCTGCAGAATGTAAAGGTAGGGCACCGAGGCCACGCCCGCCGCGATCAGAAGATCCGCCCATTCCGGCATCCAGTCAAACTGCATGGTGACGGCCTGCGCGACGCTGGCCGAGAGCAGCATCACCAGCGTGATCCGTCCCACCGACCAGGTGAGGCCGGCTTGCAGCAGATGCCGCTGCATGATGCGGATCAGATCCGAACGTTCCAGCACCTTCGCCCAGGGCGAAATGCTGCTGAGGCTTTCGTCCTTGAGCAAGCGGGGGCTCGCGTCCAGCAAATGTTCGGAGACGTCCTCGGCGCGCGCTTCCGCCCCCATTCTTTCGATCGCGAACCACGCGATCAGGACCGCCAGGCCGGCGGCCAGGAAGGTGGTCAAGAACACCAGGATCGAAGAAAGGGCCAGCACCTACCGCCCCCGGCTACCCTGAGCAACCGTAGCCGAGGCCGGCTTGGCGGTTCCAGCCGTCACGAAGATCGCGAGCGCGCGGCCGCTCCACGAATGTCCCGGGAAAAGCTTCTCTAGAGCCGCGCCATCCCCTCCCTCCAGGATTCCTTTGATCAGAAAGCTCCCGTTGGCCGGTAAATCGGCTTGGTACTTGTTGGTCTCCATTTCATCCGCGTTCCCGACATGAATTTCCGGCGCCACGCGCAGCTTCACCTTCCCGCCGGGGCCGGTCTGGGGAACGAATTCAACTCTGAGACGGCAGTAGCCCGAACCAGCGCGAAAACTGACGGAACCGCCCAGCGCGGCGTCGTACTTGCGGACCGAAACGACATCCACCTCGTGCTTCGCGGCCAGACTTTTGAGCAGCGCATCGGCCGCGGCCACGGAGGGAAATGCATCCACGCGCAGCGAATCGCCTGTTTTGGACCCGGCTAACTCGGAACCGAGCTCGGCCATGGCCGCGCGGCTTGCGTCCAGCACCTGTACACGTATCTCGAGGGCCGGTTCCGCCGAAACGGAGGACGCTTTCTGGCCCGGATTGTTGTGGCCGGTCGCCGAAATGCGATTGCTGGTTTCAGAGGTTTGCTCGAGCGATGCGCCGCCGGACTGAAACGCGCCCGCCAGCGCCATGGACCGTCGCGGAGCGGTCCCAAAATCTAACGGATTTCGTAGCGCCACCCGGACGTGAGAACCGGAATCCACCAGCGCCGCCAGGTCGGTTGCGTCGGCGTCGGTCAGCACCGTCAGGTTGAAAACCGGACCTGCAATTCCCGGCACCGAGACAGCTTGCGAATTCAGCGCCAGAACTTCCACGTTCTGAAGAACCGTGCGGAGCTGCAGCGATCCGTTGCGATCCAGCATGGCCTGGACATCCACCCGGGCGCCCGGCCGGAGCAGCCCGATCAGCCCCTCCGAGTCCGACACGCGCATCGAGATCGCCCGCATTCCCTGGGGAACACCGCCACGCGACTGGCCCGGCTGCGGGTCTTTCGTTACCACGCGCTCCTCGAGCAGCGGCTCATTTTGCTTGAGCGAAGCCAGCAGAGTGCCGCCCACTGCCTGGTCCGGTTTTGAAAAGGACCCGCTCAAACTGCCCTTGACCCGCGATACTTGAAGATCGGCCGCTTCGAGAACCGCCCCGCGCTGAAGATCCCGCGCTGCTACCACCACGGGCTGTTCCCCGACATCGGCGGATGAGCTTTTCAGCTTGCCGGCAAACAGACCGTAAAAAACCCCGGTCGAAATGATAGCCACCACGAACGCAATCCCGAGCAACGGAACCATGTTTCTCTTCATCGCGATAACCCGCTTCTCCTCTTACCTTCCAGCGTGTAAACCGTCCGGCGTGTGTGGACCGTCAGGCGTGGGCCGGAGCGTCGGCCATTTCGACACACCTATGGCCCAAACTACTGGAACGGCCGGAGCAACAATAAGAAATATCGAGTGTTGCCCTAAGGTCCTGGCCTTAATCACCTTAGTAATCCACCCAACGGAGAACTGGCCGGGGCCACGGTACAGGGCTATGGCAGCGGGCGAAACCGAGCCGTGAAGTGCCGCAGGAAGCGCGGCTCGGAGACGATTTCAAATCCACGGATCTCGCTTCGGCGCGCGCTCACCTCGAGGATCGCCTCCACTAGATAATCGATGTGGCTTTGCGTGTAGACGCGGCGCGGAATCGCGAGCCGCAGCAACTGGTGCCGGGCCTCGGCGCCGAACATGACCGCGCCAATCTCCACCGAACGGACCCCGGCGTGCCGATACAATTCCACCGCCAGCGCCTGCCCCGGAAATTGATGGCTGGGAATGTGCGGAAGCATGCGGCCGGCATCGATGTAGATGGCGTGGCCGCCGGGAGGCTCGACGATCGGCACGCCGTGATCCGCGATGTGCCTGCCGAGATACGCGGTGGAAGCGATTCGGTATTCGAGATATTCGGGCTGCAGCACTTCTTCGAGGCCCACGGCGATGGCTTCGAGATCCCGCCCAGCCAGGCCGCCGTAAGTGGGGAAGCCCTCGGTGAGGATGAGCAGATTGGTCTCCTGCTCGGCCAGACGTTGATCGTTCGTGCAGAGGAAGCCGCCGATGTTCGCGAAGGCGTCCTTCTTAGCCGAGAAAGTGCATCCATCCGCGAGCGAGAACATTTCGCGGGCAATTTCGCGCGCGCTGAGATGCGCATAACCGGGTTCGTCGCGCTTAATAAACCAGGCGTTCTCGGCGAACCGGCAGGCGTCCAGATACAGAGGGATTCCATTCCGCGCCGTCACCTCGCGAACCGCTCTTATGTTAGCCATGGAGACTGGCTGTCCGCCGCCCGAATTGTTGGTGACGGTGATCATAACCACCGGGATGTTCGAAGCTCCCTCGGCTTCAATCAGTTGTTCAAGAGCCTGCACATCCAGGTTGCCTTTGAAAGGAATCCTCGCCTGGGTGTCGGCGGAGGCCGCAACGGGCAGATCGATGGCGCGAGCGCCGTTGAATTCAATGTTGGCGCGGGTGGTATCGAAGTGTGTATTGTTCGGTACGCTGTGGCCCGGTTTGCACAGGATCGAGAACAGAATCCGCTCGGCCGCGCGGCCCTGATGGGTGGGGATGATGTGCCGGAAGCCGGTGAGCGCCCTGACGGCCGCCTCGAAACGGTAGAAACTCTCGCTGCCCGCGTAAGACTCGTCACCGCGCATCATGGCCGCCCACTGTTCGGTGGACATGGCGCTGGTGCCTGAGTCCGTCAGCAGGTCGATCAAAATATCGCGGGCTCGGATTTGAAAAAGGTTGTAACCGGCTTCGATTAAGAATTGCTCGCGCTCGGCTGGCGTGGTCCGGCGCAGCGGTTCGACGCTCTTGATCCGGAAAGGCTCAATGATGGTCCGCACATCCTAAGCTTAGTGCCTGAGATGAGTGCCTGAGTTTAGCGCTCGGACGTTTAGTATGAGCGAACGAACGGGCTGACTCCCATGGTCAGGAGGCGCGCTCGCACGGATTCGAGCGACTCGCGGTCTGAGAACGGGCCGACCAGGACCCGCGTGATCCCAGGTCTTGGGCCCCGTGCCGCAACCGCTTCCAACTGAGAATTCCGCAGCTGGGAAACATACTTCTGAACGGTTGAAGCGCTCAGCGCGGCAACTTGTAGATACCTTTCGCCGTGCTGGGGGGTGGCCAGGCCTTCGTCATCTGCAGACGTGGATTCGTGCGCGGAAGGAGCGACTGCGGGCGCTTGGGCAGACGAGGATTTGGGGTCTGCAGCCGGAGTCTCGGCGGGCTGGGCCGGATTTTTTGCTTTCTCCCCGGAAGCAGCAGTGACGGCGGCAGCCGGCCGATTGGAAGTGGTCTCCGGCCGCGGAGCCGGCGGGTGGGATTTGCTCGCAAATACCCGGCTACCGACGTAGCCGGCCGCTATCAGCAATCCCGCGGCAAGTATGGTCGCGATGTAGATCCGCGATAGCCGCTTGTTCTCCGCGTCTTGAGCGGCGGGCTTTTCCTGTTCCGAAGTTGCCGGGGGAGGAGTATTCGGTTCGCTGGTTGAGGATTCAATGGGCAGCATGGATTCTCCAGCCCCATATCGGCAGAGTTCGGCTGAAGCAGCAGGGCTGTCGACGGCCTGGGTTCCCGAGGTTTGAGACGAACCGGGCTAAAGTTTTAAAGCCGGGTCGACGATGGAGACTCGTGGCAAACCACGGCAGCGAACCATTCTGCCTATACCTATGGCGCTCGGTCGAAGCGCCCGGAATCCTCTATCTGGCGAAAGGAATCGAGAATGCCAGCGCCGTTTACAATGAGCTCACTGAGGACGGCTACATCGTGCGGGCGGTTCACATGAACAGTGACACCGAATATCACATGCGCGAGGGTGCGCTGATGCCTGTTCCGGGAAACTCCGCTGAAACTAGCCAGTTCGGCGCAAAGTAATACCGGCGGCCGCGCCGTGGCCGGACGCGGAAGCGTTTTGATGTGCGCTGGATTGTCCGGACACATCTGCAGCCGCTTCCAAGACGCCCAGAGCGTTGTTCTTTCGTCGCATGGTTCGGAACTGGTAGTGCTCGAAAGTCATGGCAAAGGTTGAATCGCTGGCCCGCGCCACCCGCCCGACCGTCACGAACTGGAGTGGCGTGACGCCGTCCAGCAAGGACGGCCATTCCAGGGTAACTTTCAATAGCGTCCCAAGCGCGAAACGGCTTTGGCAAGCGACCAGCAGGCCGCAACTGCTCATGTTGACGCTCCGCCCGCTGCCCGAAACTCCCTGTATGTCGTCCAGAGTCTGGTAGCTTACGGCAAGCTCTATCGGGTATCGCGCCTTCGATCGACGTTCGATGTTCATGTTTGACCTGAAATTCCCACCAGCAGCCTTCCCGCGAGAGAGGCGAGGTACTCGATCGTAGCAACTCATAGGCCAACCATGAGCCGCCCGCTGAGCAACTGGCTTTCTCTTTTGGATTCAACGTACCCAACCAAATCTAACGTGGTGTTGAGTGGGTAATTTTTATCCAACAACCGGAACAGAAACGAGCACAAATGGTTAGGCCTAAACGTTTCAGATAGGACTAACTGCCTCTTAGTGCTAGGGCTCATCTATTTCTTCCTACGAAAACCGGGCAATCCCGGATCAACTGGGTAGGAGAAATCGATGATTAAATTAGCGCAACCGTTTTACTGCTTTAGCGCCTGCTCGATGGCAGCAATTACCTGCGGCGAATCGGGCTTCACGGCCGGTTCGAAGCGGGCCAGGATCGTGCCATCCCGTGCGACCAGGAACTTGGTGAAATTCCACTTGATCTCACCGCTGTTATTCGGATCGGTAGCTTTCTCGGTGAGGAAATGATAGAGCGGCGCCTTGTCGTCTCCCTTAACCGAGATCTTGGAGTACATCGGAAACTTCACACTGTAGGTGCGTGAACAGAAATCTTTGATCTCCGCATCGCTGCCCGGCTCTTGGGACATGAAATTGTTGGCCGGAAATCCGATCACGACCAGGCCCTCGCTCTTGTACTTTTCGTACAGAGCTTCGAGGGCGGTATATTGCGGGGTGAAGCCGCACTTGCTGGCTACGTTGACGAGCAGGAGCACTTTGCCCTTGTATGCCGCGAGCGGGGCGGGCTGACCATCGATTGAGTTAAGAGTGAATTCGTACAAGCTGGGTGCACCAAACGCGCACGCACATAAGATTAACGCAACAAGCAGACGCTTCATCCTTAAGACCCTCCTGGGATAAACCGGCCGGCCAACGTCGCCTAAACCGGATGTTGTTATTCTAACGCAAAAACGGAACGGGCGCATGACTATTTGATTGCAGTTCTATATAGTGATCCCGGCGCGCCAGATAATATATCCGACCGCCTGACGGATGTATTGCCAGCGGTCCGGCGGGGCGGACGGGCGCGGCGACCCGTAAACCTTCAACCCGCTTGATTCGAGCATCTTCTTTACCCGAAAGATGTGGTATCCGTCACTCACCACAATGGCTGACTTGAGATTCATGCGCCGCATGATCTCAACCACGGCCGCAACGCTTTGGGCGGTGCTTTCACCCTCCCGCTCCACCACGATCGCCTCGGGCGGGACGCCGTGATGTGTAAGATACGCGCGGCCGACCGATCCTTCCGTAAAAACCGGATCGCCGCCCGCGCCGCCCGTAGTGATGATGCGCGGCGCCATCTGCTCTAAATACAGGAACAGCGCGTGATTCAACCGCGCTTCGAGCACCGGCGAAGGTTTGCCGCGATACTCGGCCGCGCCCAGCACGATGATCGCATCGGCGGGCTGAACCTCGTCGATGGTGGACTGTCTGCGGATTTCTCCCGCCACTTTTGTTACTTTTGTCAGCGCGAAAGCGAGCCCCCCGAGGGTCACAACGAGTAGCGCTATCGCAACGATCCATTTCATGATAGATTTGGCTGGCGAAGCTGGCCGCCTTCTGAATCTACTTTATGCCAACGCTAACAAGCCCGCGAAATCCATTGCTCAAAGAAGTCCGGAAGGCGGTTCAGCGCGGCTCAACCACCGACGATGGCTTCGCGATTGCCGAAAGCTTTCATCTGCTGGAAGAAGCCCTTCGAAGCGATTGCGAAATAGCGGCTGTGTTCGCCGCCGAGTCCGTCCGTTCAACCGTCGAGAGCCACGTACGTGGAATAGCGAGGATCAAAGTCACGGTTCTCGCGGACGAACTGTTCCGGGAGATTTCGGCCACCGAATCGAGCCAGGGGGTGATGGCGCTGGTGCGCCCGCCCAAGTGGACCATCGAGCAGCTGCTGCGCGGCCGGTCTCTAGCCGTGATCCTGGACGGCTTGCAGGACCCCGGCAACGCCGGCGCGGTATTGCGGGCGGCGGAGGCTTTCGGCGCCACCGGTGTCGCGTTTCTGAAGGGCACGGTGAGCCCCTACAATCCGAAATGCTTGCGAGCCTCGGCCGGGTCGGCCTTCCGCGTTCCCTTGGTCCCGGCCATGGATCCGCAGCTGGTGCTGGCGGCCGCGGAACAACGCAAGCTGAATTTATTCGCGCTGATGCCGCACGGGGGTACGGAACTAGGCGAAGCGAACTTCACCGAAAAGTGCGCGATCATCGTCGGCAGCGAGGGCCGCGGCGTCAGCGAACGTCTGCGCGCTAGGGCAACTGGCGTTCGGATTCCAACCACGGGCGTCGAGTCGCTTAACGCCGCGCTGGCCGCCGGGATCGCCCTTTACACCGCGCGGAAACAACGGATGCTGGCTGGATGAGCCTCTTCGAACCGGATCCGCTGGCGAGCCACGCAGACGATCCCGGCCGTCCGCTGGCCGAACGAATGCGGCCCGGCACGCTCGAGGATTTCGTCGGACAGCAGCATATCCTCGGGCCCGGCAAGCCGTTGCGCGTCCAGATCGAGCGCGACCGGCTGAGCTCCATCATCTTGTGGGGACCGCCAGGCGTGGGCAAGACTACGCTGGCGCGTATCATTGCGCGCCTGACGCACTGCGATTTCATCCCGTTTAGCGCGGTGCTCAGCGGAATAAAGGAGATCAAAGCCGTGATGGCCGACGCCGAGCGCAATCGCCGGTCCGGCCGCCGCACTTTGATCTTCATCGACGAGATCCATCGCTTCAACAAAGCGCAGCAGGATGCCTTTCTGCCTTACGTCGAAAAGGGCGACATTATTCTGATCGGCGCCACCACGGAAAACCCTTCGTTCGAAGTGATCTCGGCGCTGCTCTCCCGCACCAAAGTCTACCTGCTGAAGCCGCTGGCCGAGGATGAAATCATCACCCTGCTGCGGCGCGCGTTGCCTTTGATGCAAGTGAGCGCAACCGAAGACCTCTTGCGCCAGATCGCGATTTACGCGAATGGGGACGCGCGCACTGCCTACAATGTGCTGGAACTGGCCGCCGCGGCCGCGCAAGACGGCCAACTCACGCCGGAAGCGATCGAAGACTCGCTGCAACGCAAGATGCTGCTTTACGATAAAGCCGGCGAGGAGCATTTCAACGTCATTTCAGCGCTGCACAAATCGGTTCGCTCATCCGATGTGGACGCTTCGCTTTACTGGCTTGGCCGGATGCTGGAAGCCGGAGAGGATCGGCTATATATTGCCCGCCGGCTGGTGAGGATGGCGATCGAGGATATAGGTCTGGCAGACCCCGGGGCGCTCGAACAGTCCATGGCGGCCATGCAAGCCGTGCATTTTCTAGGAATCCCGGAGGGCGACCTGGCCCTGGCGCAGGCCGCCATCTATCTTGCCGCGGCTCCAAAGTCGGATGCGTCATATCGGGCGCTGAACCGGGTCATGGAAACCGTCGAGAGCCATCGGGCGGAGCCCGTGCCGCTGCATTTGCGTAACGCTCCCACCTGTGCGATGAAGCAATGGGGTTATGGCGCCGGATACCAGCATGCGCATAAATTCGAGGACTCCCTGCCCGACATGCAGTGTCTGCCTGAATCCCTAATCGGGACAAGGTTTTACGAGCCGACCCGGCGCGGCGCAGAGGAACGGATCGCGGAGCGGCTGGAAGAGATCCGCCGCCGTCGGCAACATCCTGAAGAGCAATAGCCTTCCCTAAGGTACTAACCCTAAAACGCGCGGTACTACCCTAAATTAGTAAGTCTCTGCTATTGTTGCCCTCCCGCCCCTATAGCAATCTGGTGGTGCAGGAAAAAGGAATCGAGCAAAACATGATGCTGGGGGCAGGCGTGAAAACGGAAAAGGAAAAGAGCGATCGTCGGGGCGCGGATCGGTTTCCGATCGAACGGGAAGTGCGGTTCAAGCTGATCAACCGTAAGAGCGCCGAAGAGACCGGGGTCGGCCGGACCATCAACATGAGCAGCAACGGCGTGCTCTTCACCACCGATCAATACTTGCTTCCCGGAAGGCGGCTGGAAGTGTCCATCAGCTGGCCGGCGCAACTGAACAGCAAAGTGGGCCTGAAGCTGGTTGCCCGCGGCCGCGTGGTCCGCTGCGAAGAGGGCAAGGCGGCAATCGAGATCCATCAATACGAATTCCGAACGCAAGCCGGCCCCGGACCGCAGGCGGTTTAACAATCTTCCTGCTATCGGCGCGGCGATAATATGGTCCACTTTCCAAAACGGCGCTGAATCTGGTACTGCTTCTCGATTTCGAAGGGTGGATAAAAGGCAACGTCCATAATCCAGTAATCGGCCCGCTGATTGTCCTGCGCGACGGGAAATGCGTCCAGATAGTTCATTGCGTTATTTGGGCCGAGATTCGCCAGCATCCTGCGGCCCAGATACTCGTACAAGTGGCTCAGCGGGACATCGCGTCCCGCAGTCACGCGAGCGCCTGTCCCCGCGCTTGCGTTGATCCAGGCCGCGGCCTGCCGCAGTTCCGCCAGGTTTCCGGGGGCCGCCATTTCCTGGCTGCGAATGGTTTTGTAGGAAAGCCATGCGTTTCCCGGGATGTTCACCACTAGAATCGTCGCAAAAACAGCTTGAGCGACCCTCGAAGGCAAGCCACGCCAAAGCAGGTTGAGGAGAAACGGAATCATCGGGATCCCGAAACGCGCGCCGTCGTAAAAAGGCCACAGAAATATCAAAAGAGAGTATGCGCCAACGACGAACAAGGCGACCTGCTCTTTCGATTCCTTCAGGCTTTTGCGGATCCCGAGTGCGATGGGCAGCGCAAATAGCCCGAGCCCCAGCAAATACGCCAGCGCTTCGCCGAAAGCTGATAATCCCACGAACGCATGCGCGCCGCTCAACCGGTCCGGGACATTGAGCAAGTCCGCTACTAGCCAACGGCCGGAGCAATAGAGGACGGCGGTCTTGATCGAGTTGAGCAAAAGAGGTCCAACTCCCCCCAAATCCGAAATGCGTACGGCGGTCAAATAGGTTGGGATACCTTTGCGGAACAAAAGCCATGCCATCGCTAAACATGCGGGAAGCGCAAAATAGGCTAGACGAGAGAGGCGCCGAAGATCGCCTTTGAGCAGTCCGTAGACGCCCAATCCGGCCAGGTACGCGATGGCCACCGCCTTTACCACGCAGAGCGCGCCAGCCAACAGTCCAGCGGCGAACCACCATAGCGAGAGTTTCCGACGGTCCGGATTGTACCTGGCGATCAGCAGCGCCAGCGCGCAGGTGCCGGCGGTGAAAAGAACATCCGGCATGAGCCAGGCCGTCAATTGAGTGAAAATGACAGACGTTCCGAACAGCATCAGGATTGCCGAGCCGACCCCCGCCGGCAATTCGCTGAGGAAAAGGCAAGCAGCCAGCCCGAAGAGCGCGCCCCCGGCTGCGATCAAGTTGGCCATTTCCAGGCGATACGAATTCACCGAAATCGGCTGCCCGTTCTTCCAAAAAAGGGCCAGCCAGACTGAGTATCCGGGTGGGTACATGCCGATCCGAGGGAGGTCGATATATTGCTCGAAGCGATAGCCGTGCCCGGCTCGCAAAGCGGCGGCGCCACCCACATACGCATTCTGATCGTTCGAAAACGGCAAATCCGGTGGTAGCACGACAAACATAAGCATCCACAGCGCCAGGGCGGGCCCGGCGATGGCCGCTAATCGGAGCGCGCGAGGGGGATTGTTGAGAAAGTCCATGCTGCGGGCGAAATTATCGCTCGGCGAAGTCGCGAGTGTATCACAACCTCGATTAATGGCGGCGCAGGCCTTCTTAACAAGAACTTCAGATCATTTCCGAGAGAAACAACGGTTAAACCCTGGATTGATAAAGGCCTACCTCGAATGCCACGCTTCAGCAGTACTGGTACCCCGCAATGCGGCGCGCGCTGGATTGGCGGGCGCAAACGGACCAAGAAAGAGTTATCATTGCATGACCGTGGATCGGCCGCAGACCGCAGCAACTGAAGTGAGAGAATCGTCAATTGCCGGCGAGAACGATCCCGAGCGCCTGCACATTCTGGTGCTGTCGATCGTGAATCCGGAAGTTGAGCGTAATGGAGCGGCAACCGTGACCCGGGGTTTGCTTAGGCTGCTGGCTTCGCCTTCCTTTCAGGCTCAAATCCATTGCATTCCGGTGAGGGCTCAACCCCGCAAATGGCACCGCCTGGCTCAGGCCACCAGTTTACTCAAGTCTTCCGTGTCCGAGCTTCCCTCCAAAGCAGATTTTCTCCGCTCTCGGGAGTTCCGGGACGAAGTGCAAAAGCGGATTCGAAGCCAGCACTGGGACGCCGTGATTCTGAACGGTTCGGACCTGCTGTGGATTTCAGAGTACTTGCCGCTGTCCATTCCGCGAATTCTTGTGGCGCATAACATCGAGCATCTGCTGTTCTACTCGCAGATTCAGAGCCTCGGCTGGCCCTACCGTCCTCTTCTGGGGTGGCTCCGCAGCGACTCGCAACGCCTGCGGGATTTCGAGCTCGAAGGCATGCGCCTAACTGCAAATGTCATTTTCTTATCGAGTGAAGACGCAGCCTACGCGTCCCGGCATTGTAAAAACCTGCGGTCGGCCGTGATTCCTCCTCTGTTCGATCACGACCCCGCGTATCAGACCCGGAAGAAGGCCGGCCCGGTCCTCGATATCGGCTACGTAGGCAATTTCGGATGGTGGCCGAACCAACTGGGCTTGCGCTGGTTTACCAAGGAAGTTCTGCCTCACGTCAAGGCGCCCATGCGGCTGCATTTATTCGGATACGGAAGTGAGGACGCGGCGCGCGGAGACCGGCGGATCGTAGGGCACGGCGTGGTCGAGCCGACAGAACAAATTTGGTCGAGCTGCGACTTGTTGATCTGTCCGGCATTTTCGGGGGGAGGCGTGTCGGTGAAGCTGGTGGAAGCCGCTTACAACCGAATCCCGGTGCTGGCCAACAAACATGCCGGGCGCGGGCTCCCGCTGGTGGATGATCCGGCGGTGGTGTTTCTCGATGACCCCAAAGAGTGGGTGGAATTGCTGAACTCTCGGGCCGCCCGCGATTTGGCGGAACGGACGGTTTCGGTTGAGACCGCGGCAAAGTTTGCGATGCATTCCCACGAGAACGCGCTCAATGAGTTCCTCCAGAGAGTGATCTCGCAGGCAACCGAATCGCCGGCCGAAGTTCGTAAGACCGTGTCAGGCGCGCATGCCCGCCTCAGCCGCAATGTCTCATGATTTAGACTTGTATCCTATGTACTTCCGCTGAAGTTCGCACCTAAGGCGCCTGAAGCATGCCTAACATCAAAGTTCTTGAAGTAGTTTCGGCGATCCACAAGAGGGTTCGCGAGCAGGAAGCATCCTACCAGGCCCCCCAGGTGTTGGAGGAATGGTCGAACGATCTCACCCAGCTGCACAGCGCTTATAACGCCGCCTACTCCGCGCGTGGCCTGGTTGGAAACGTGCCTCAGCTGCCGAATACATTTCATGGCCAGGTCGCCAAGCTTTTGGTCAGCATCGGGCAACGGATACTGTTCTGGTACACCCCCCAGATCCGGCAATTCAATGAGGCGACAACAGCGGTTTTGAATCGCATCTGTTCGCTGGAAGATCATAAATTCCGGACCTTTTTGGCCATGGCGGATCGGCTGGAGAAGCTGGAGCGGGAGATACGGTTCTTGAAGGCTACTCGAACGGAGGCTCACGCCCCCGAGCCGGATAAGCCGCGGGATCCCCAAGGAGGCTCAGGCCGACGATCTCCGATTGACTCCAAGAGCTTCTTTTTCGAGCTGCAGGGTCGATTCCAGTCCAGCGTGCAAGCTGACACCAATCGGCTGGAGATGTACCGTTCCGTTATCGGCAATCTCGATCCGCCGCTTCCAGCTGGAACCTGGCTGGACATCGGCTGCGGGCGGGGCGGCTGGCTCCGGCTGGCCCGCGACGCGGGCTACCAGGCCGTGGGCGTGGATTCGAACCACGCGGCGATCGAGCGCAGCCGGGAAAGCGGGTTCGACGTCACCGAAGCGGATGCTCTCGAATTCCTGCAATCCACGGAGGATCAATCCTTCGCAGTGGTGAGCGCGTTTCACGTGCTGGAGCACTGCCCCTTCGAATATGTTTTAAACCTGGTCCACCAGATCGCCAGGACGTTGAAACCGGGCGGTGTTTTTTTAATTGAGACGCCCCACCCGGGCAATCTTTTGATGGCGGCCGAGCAATTCTGGATCGATCCCACCCATCATCGTCCGATCCCGCTGCCGCTGATGGAGTTTCTCTTCGAGTATTGCGGCCTGCGCGTGATACATCGCTTTGAAGTGAATCCCCGGCCGGAATCCGAGCACCTACCCTTTCGCGAGCTCGAACTCGCCAGCCGGCTGAACCTCCTGCTCTATGGACCGCAGGACTACGCCGTGCTGGGGCGCAGCCTGGCCGCGGAGCGCGAAGGGTCTTGAAGAAGCCGCGCTTAGCCCTCTTCACGCCGCTGCCGCCCTCGCAGACTGGAACGGCGGATTACGGCGCATCTTTGGCCTCCGAGCTCGGGAAACTAGTCTCGCTCACTGTTTACGAGAAGCCTCCCATCGTTTTCGATCCTGACAAATTCGACCATCTGGTATATCAGATTGGGAACAATTCGTTTCACGCCGGCATCTACGAAACGGCGCTGGATCACCCGGGAGTAGTGGTCATCCACGAAGCCAGCGTGCACTACCTGGTCAAATCCCTCACGCTCAGCAGGGGCAATGACCAGGGTTATCTGGATGAGGTGCTGTACGAGCTTTTCGGCGGCGACGTCAGCCGCATCACGAGCAGGCATCTTCCCATCGAGATCCCGCAGCCGCATGAGTTCCTGATGCTGCGGCGCCTGCTGGACCACAGCCGGGCCTGCATCGTGCACAGCCATTATGCCGAACGCCTGGTCAGGCTGAAGGGATTTTGCGGCCCGATCGGCGTGGTGCCTCACGGAGTGAGCCTGCAGGCCATCGATTCCCGGCAGTACCGCGAGAAGCTTGGCCTGGACGCCGAAACTCCTCTCGTCGGCATATTCGGTTATCAACGGCCCGACAAGCAGATTTGGGATTGCCTGCTCATGTTCAAGGAGCTTGCCGACGCCGTGCCTGGGGCGCACCTCCTGATTCTTGGACTACAACATCCTCAGGTTCCTCTCGAAGCGGGAATTCGCCACCTGGGGCTCACGGATCGAGTGCTGGTGCGGGGGTTTCAGACGCTCGAGGATTTCGACGGGTACCTGAGCGCCTGTAACGTAGTCCTGAATCTTCGGCTCACGACGTTCGGCGAGACTTCCGGCACGATGATGCGCGCTTTCAGCCTGGCGAGACCGGTGATCGTATCGGATATAGGCGCGGCGCATGAACTGCCGGACGACGTCTGCGCGAAGATTCCGCGCGACCGTCATCAAATGCGGGTCATCACCGAATGTCTGAAATGGCTTCTCGACAGCCCGGCCGATGCAGTTCAGATTGGTGAGCAGGCCAAGCGCTGGGTTACCGAGGAATGCTCCTGGAGCAATGTGGCTGCGCGCTACGTAAGCTTTCTTGAGCGGTATGCGCAGCAGCCGAAGAAGACCGCCGGGGAAAGCGTCGCTCGAAGTAATGGCCTGGCTTATAGCGAGGCTCCAGCCCTGACGGATGCCTCCATCCTGAGCTATGTGTCGCGCTGGGTGGATTCGAGCTCGTCGGCGGGCGGCTATTTCGCCGTGCATTCCACGCGTCTGGTTCGAACCGTGGGATTGATTCCGCGCGGAGACGCAAACAAGAGGATTCTGGAGCTCGGCTGCTACATGCAGATCACGCCCGCTTTGCGAGGGCTGCTTGGCTACGGCGAGGTGAGAGGCGCTTACATGGGGAGCGCGGGCGGGTGGCAGCGTTCCAGC
Organism: Terriglobia bacterium; assembly: GCA_963786745.1. GTDB lineage: Bacteria > Acidobacteriota > Terriglobia > Bryobacterales > Bryobacteraceae > Palsa-89. The sequence continues at coordinate 101,151 of CAWBAE010000008.1, forward strand.
GTGACCGCCAACGACGGCGAACAGTTCCATTGCACCGTCGATTTGTTCAACTGCGAAGTAGACCGGTATCCTTACGCCGACGAGTACTTCGACACGATCATCTGCTGCGAATTGCTGGAGCATCTGGACCGGGACCCCATGCACATGATGAGCGAAATCAACCGCGTTCTAAAACCGCACGGTACGCTGGTGCTCACCACGCCGAATGCGGTGTCGTTGCGGGCGTTGAGGTCGATCCTGTTTGGAATCCACCCGAACCTGTTCAGCAAATACGTAGTCCCTAGCCTGTTGCCGGAGACCCGGCACGCCCGGGAATATACGCCCAAGGAGCTGCTTCTCCTGCTTGCGGATTCAGGCTTCGCCCTTCAGTACATTGACACGACGGCGTATGGCGAAAGACCCGGCGTATACAAGTGGATCACGAAAGCGATCCGCTCGTTTAAATCGCTCACGCGGCTGCGGGAAGACTGCGTCTACCTGGTTGGCCAGAAAATAAACCCGGTGGCAACCCGCTACCCGGCGTGGCTCTACGAGCAGGGTTAGCTTCGGTTCGACTGGTTCATCCTGGCGATACTTAGAAAGCCGCGCTAAACTGTAGCTCGGACCGTGCCTGGAGCTCAGAATATGAACGCGATCGAAACGTGCGCGATTTGCGGCGGCTCGGGCTGGAAGATCGTGGAGCGCGAAGGGATTTCGGGCGCCGAGAAATGCAGCTGCGCGAATGCCGGCCGCGAGGCGCGGATTGAGGAACGGGCCAACATCCCGCCGCTCTATCGCAACTCATCGGTGGACAACTTCGTATTGCCCCACAACAATCCCATCGGGGGCCGCGATCTGGCCGGCGTGATGCTCAACGTGCGCGCTTACGTGCGCGAGTATCCGGGTGTTCCCAAGCCGGGCCTGCTATTTATCGGTGCGCCCGGAACCGGTAAGACGCATCTGGCGGTGGCCGCTTTGCGGGGCCTGATCGCAAAAGGCCATGAAGGAGTGTTCTACGATTTCCAGGCGCTGCTGAATCACATTCGCAGCGGGTACGACGCGGCGTCCGGCACCATGGACCGCGAAGCGTACCGCTCGGCGCTGGAGGCGGAGATCCTGGTGCTGGACGATCTGGGCGCGCATCGCGTTACGGATTGGGTAGAGGATACGGTGACGTCCATCATCACGCAGCGGTGCAATAACCGGCGCGCCACTATCGCCACCACGAATTTGAGAGATCCGGAAGCCGGCGACCAGCGAGGTTCGGGCCTGCAGGAAGATCTGCACAGCAAATATTTCCTGGAAGAGCGGATCGGGATGCGCGCGCGTTCGCGTCTGTTCGAGATGTGCAAGCTGATCAAGATGCCGGATGTGGAAGATTACAGGCTAAGAAAGCGCTCCTGAGTCAGAGCAGAGCTTTATATAGCATCTGCTTCCAGCGCGGAACGTCCATTTCCCAGCACACGCTCGCGTTCGGACCTTTGGTCACCAACCGGCTCCAGGCGGCGCGATTTCTCTCGTCGCCCGCCACGTTCAGCCGATCCACCACCGTCATCCCAAGCGTCAACTCGCTCGCAGTCTCGACATCCACATAGTGGCGGCTGCTCACTGTGCACAGAGACGGATCGAGCGCGATCCCCATCGCAGTGGGATCGGGCAGGCAGATCCCGATCTCGCCGGTCTGCAGCCGGTTCGCTTCCATCGCGGTGCGATTGCTCTGGATGGCGAAGTTCCCAAGGTCGGTCCCGAAACTCAGCACGTGCTCGATGTCGCGAGTGTTGAGGTTCGCTTCGCCGCGGCACAGGTGCCAGCCCACCAGTTCAATGGGCAGGCCGGAGGCCAGCACGATGCGGGCCGCTTCCGGGTCCACCCACATGTTGAATTCGGCGGCCGGAGTGACGTTGCCCTCGCAGCATGGATTTCCGCCCATGATGACGCAGCGGCTCACATTCGAGACTAAAGCGGAGGAATGCGCCACGGCCAGCGCGATGTTGGTCAGCGGGCCCAGCGTCACCAGCACGATTCCCGGATTGGCCGCCACGATGTCGAGGATGGCGTCGACGGCCGGCTTCGCGTCCGGCTTGCGCTTCGGCGGCCCGTAGCCTTGATCGCCCAAACCGTCGCGGCCGTGGAACCATTGGGCGTCGCGCGGCTCTCGGATCAGCGGCCGCGCCGCGCCTGGATGCACCGGAACGCTGGAGCCGCACAGCTGAACCGTGTAGAGGGCATTCTGCGTGGCTTGATCCAGTGGAACGTTGCCCGACACGACGGTGATCGCCGCCACTTCCACATCCGGCGCACGCAGAGCCATGATGAGCGCGACGGCGTCGTCGGAGGCCGTATCGGTATCGATCAAAAAGACTCGTGACATTCTTCCAGTATGCTTCCGACACGTTACGATGAACTTAGATGAGCAGCGCTAACGTCCTTTCGTATTTGCACGAACAGCTCCAAAACTGGCGAAGGGAAGGGACGTATCAGCGCTTGCGCGTGCTCGAAACGGCCTGCGAGCCGATCGCGCGTTTCGATGGAAGAGCGGTGATTAATCTCGCCAGCAACAACTACCTCGGGCTGGCGGATCATCCGAAACTGGTTGAGGCCGCGGTGGAAGCCACCAAGAAGTATGGCGCCGGCACGGGCGCGGTCCGCACGATTTCCGGAACCATGAGCTTGCACATGGAGCTGGAACAGCGCATCGCTCAGTTCAAGCATACCGAAGCCTGCGTGGTCTTTCAGTCGGGTTTTGCGGCCAACGCGGGTACGGTCTCGGCGATCCTGGGCGCGGACGATCACATCGTCTCGGACGCTCTCAATCACGCCAGCATCATTGATGGCTGCCGATTGTCGAAAGCCAAGATCCACGTCTTTCCGCATAAGGACACGAACGCCGCCGACAAGATTCTGGCCGGCCTAGCTGGATCGCCGGGGCGCAAGCTGCTGATCTCGGACGGCGTGTTCTCGATGGACGGCGATATCGGCCCGCTACCAGCCTTGGTCGAAAGCGCGGAGCGCCACGGCGCCATCATGATGATCGATGATGCGCATTCCTCGGGCGTGCTGGGCCGCAACGGCCGCGGCACGGTGGATCATTTCGGATTGCACGGGCGCGTGGACGTGCAGGTGGGCACCCTATCGAAAGCGATCGGCGTGCTGGGCGGGTATGTGTGCGGCAGCCGGGACTTGATCGACTTCCTGTATCAGCGGGCCCGGCCGTTTCTGTTCTCCACCTCGCATCCTCCCGCGGTTCCGGCAGCATGTCTCGCGGCTTTCGATATTCTCGAACAGGAACCGGAGCGAATGGAAAGAATGTGGGACAACACGCGCTACTTCAAAGCTGCTTTGCGGAGCGCCGGTTTCGATACCGGCGATAGCGAGACGCCCATCACGCCCGTGATGGTGGGCGAAGCAAGAACGGCGCACGCGTTTTCCGCGCAACTGTTCGAAAATGGATTGCTGGCCACCGGGATCGGTTATCCCACCGTTCCCGAAGGCAGAGCGCGGGTGCGAACCATCGTCACCGCGACGCACACGCGCGAAATGCTGGACCGTGCCACCGAGATCCTATCCCGTGTGGCGAAGCAGATGGAAATCCTCCCCTAGGTGCTACCGTGAAACTGACCGACCTGCGCGGGATTCTTCAATACATTCCGCAATTCCGCGAGAAGACATTCATCATCGCGGTGGATGGAGTTATCGTTACCGACGAGAACTTCGCCAACATCCTTCTGGATGTCGCGGTGCTGCGTTCCTTGAACATCCGTGTGGTGCTGGTGCATGGCGCATCCGTGCAGATTGAGGCGCTGGCCGAGCGGCAGAGCGTCCAGCCGTCCAACCTGGATGGCACCGGCGTGACGGATGAGCCGACCTTGCAACTGGCCATGGACGCCGCGAACCGTCTCACCCACGAGATCCTGGAAGGCCTCTCCGCGCACGACCTGCGCGCCGCCTATACCAATGCGATCATCGCGCACCCGCAGGGGATTATCCAGGGTGTCGACCATCTGTTCACAGGGAAGGTGGAGCGCGTCGACACGGAGCTGCTTCAGACCTTGCTCAATCAGGGCATCGTCCCCGTTTTTCCACCGCTCGGCGTGGATGGCGACGGCAAGACCTATCGGGTCAACTCCGACAGCATCGCGCTCGCGCTGGCGGAAGCGCTAAAGGCCACCAAGCTGATTTTCATGACCGCGCAGGATGGGTTGTTTTACAACGGCGAACTCATTCGCCAGATGCTGGCGGGGGACCTGCAGAAACTTATACAGTCCTCGGGGGGCGGATTCGTGGGCGAAATGCTTTCGAAGGCCCGCCACGCGGCGGCGGCCTGCGCCGCGGGTGTGCAGCGCGTCCACATTATCAACGGGCGCGAAGACGAGGGGCTGCTGTCGGAAGTGTTCTCGAACGAAGGCATCGGCACGCTGATCTACGCCAACGAGTATGAACAAATCCGTCCGGCCAAGAAGAAAGATATCCGGGCCATTCATATGCTGACCAAGAAGGGAGTGGAGGCTGGAGAGCTGGTGCGCCGGACTCGCGCGGAGATTGAGAGGGACCTGGCGGATTACTTCATCTTCGAAATCGACAGGAACCCGGTGGCGTGCGTGGCGCTGCACGTTTATTCGGCGCAGCAAAAGGGCGAGCTGGCCAGCCTGTATGTGGATCCGTCGCACGAGAACCAGGGCATCGCGCGAAAGCTGATCCAGTTCGTCGAGAATAAAGCACGCGAGACCGGCCTGGATGAATTGATCGCGCTATCGACGCAGGCGTTTACTTATTTCCAATCGAAGGGTGGATTTGTCGAGGGCACGCCCGACGATCTCCCGCCCGCCCGCCGGGAGAAATACGACCATAGCGGACGGAATTCTAAAGTTCTGGTGAAGAAGCTAAAGGTTCCCGCGTAGGCGCGAGGATCCCCCTCGACTTGCCATCCAACCGGGCCGGTCTTTCGCAGCTCCCAGAGGCACTAAATCCCTGCGCGGGGAGGTTTGCTCAAGCCGATAGCGGCGGAACCTGACGCCGCCTGCCGCGTGAAGTCACCCACCTCTGCTTGCCTCCGTAAAGGCCCCCTTTCTCTGGAGCATTGATTGCACGCGCTTTGTGCCCAATGCGCCCTGAGGCTTGCCAATTGCATGTCTCCCCGCCATGAAGGGCTTCCTGCGGAGCACCGAGCACCTGATCCGTGTGCTGGTGATCTTGGCTCTGGGGGTGACCGCATTCTTACTCGTCCGGCGAGTGGTTATCCCAGCGGATTTTGGCAAGTACGGGCATTTTCGTCCAGGCGCCATGGAGGACATCCGCGCCCGTCCGATCAAGTTCGCGGGACACGCAGTCTGCGAGGCCTGCCATTCCGATGTGGCCGAGACGAAAAGTAAAAGCAAACACGCTGGCGTGGCTTGCGAAGCCTGCCACGGTCCCCTGGCAAACCATGCGGAGGATCCAGGAACCGTGGTCCCAAAGCTGCCTGACCCGGCTGTTTTGTGCGTGCGCTGCCACGAGGCCAACTCTTCCAAGCCCAAGTCTTTCCCGCAAGTCGTCTCGGCCGAGCATTCCGGCGGCTTGCCCTGCAACAGCTGCCACCAACCCCACAATCCACTGAACGCGGGGGGAGGGTAGTCATGGACATGACACGGCGCGAACTGTTGGTCAAATCCGGCAAGTTCATTCTTCTGACTTCCGCGGCCGCCATTGCGTGGGATCACGTGCTGGCTGGGACACCCGACGCCTCGCCCAACTACGACAGGACCAAGCACTGGTGGGCGATGCTCATCGATCCCGGCAAGTGCATCGGCTGCGGTAATTGCGTCCGCGCGTGCGAGGCCGAAAACGACGTGCCGCCTGGTTATTTCCGCACCTGGATCGAGCGGTATCACATCGACGATTACCACCTGGAACATCCAATAGTGGACTCGCCCAACGGCGGCCATGACGGTTTTCCTGACATCTACAAAGACGGCGGCAAGACCTTTTTCATCCCCAAGCTGTGCAACCATTGCGCGGATTCACCTTGCGTGCAGGTGTGCCCGGTAGGCGCCACCTTCGTCACGCCCGACGGTGTCGTGCTGGTGGATGAGAAGTATTGCCTCGGTTGCCGTTATTGCATCCAAGCCTGTCCTTATGGTTGCCGCTTCTTGAATCCCAAGAAGAATACCGCCGACAAGTGCACTCTTTGCTATCACCGCATTACGCAGGGCCTGACCACCGCGTGTTGCGAAGCTTGCCCGACTCAGGCGCGGGTGCTGGCTGATTTGAAGAATCCTAAAGATCCGATTCATGAGTTCTTGCGAACCCACAGTGTGCAGGTGCTGAAGCCGCACATGGCGACGGGCGCCAAAGTGTTCTACAAGGACCTGGACGGATCGGTTCGATAAGGAGGAGATGCATGGGACCTCTTCTGCCGGCCGTCCAAGGCTACATCTACCCGAACGAGATCGAGCTGCAATGGAGCATCTTGATCGTCTTGTACCCGTACCTTACCGGGCTGGTAGCCGGCGCGTTTATTCTGGCCTCCTTGGAGCGCGTCTTCAAGGTGGAGGCCGTGAAGCCCACTTACCGGCTGGCGCTGCTGACCGCGTTGGCGTTTCTGTTGGTGTCGCCGCTGCCGTTACAACTCCACCTCGGACATCCCGAGAGATCGTTTGAGATGTACTTAACTCCGCACCGCTCTTCTGCCATGGCGATGTTTGGTTTTGTTTACCTGTGGTATCTCATGGTGGTCCTGTTGATGGAGATTTGGCTGGATTACCGCAAGGACATCGTGGCCAAGGCCGAGTCCAGCCGCGGCGTCGCAAGGTGGATCTACAGTGTGCTGACGCTGGGATCGCGCAACCTGAGTCCTGCGGCCCTGCGAGTGGATGACAAAGTGGGCTACTTCATCACGCTGATCGGCATTCCTTCCGCCTTCCTGTTGCACGGCTATGTGGGCTTCATATTCGGCTCGGTGAAGGCAAATCCCTGGTGGTCCAGCCCGCTGATGCCGGTGGTCTTCATCTTCTCCGCCATCGTTTCCGGCATTGCCGTGGTCCTATTGCTGTACATGCTGACCTCGGCATTACGCCGGACACCAATCGACATGCGCTGCGTGGATACCATCGCACGTTACTTGCTCTATGCGTTCATCATTGATTTTTCGCTCGAAATGCTGGACCTGGTCCACCGCATCTATGAAGCTGATGAATCGCTGCGCGCGCTGGACTTCATGGTTCACACCCGGCTGTACTTCTCGCAGATCGTTCTTCAGATCTTCCTGGGCACGCTCCTGCCGATCGCGCTGCTGGGGTTGACCCAATTCTGGAAGCTGCGCGCCGGGGCGCGCAAGGCAGTGTACGCTGTCGCCGGGTCGCTCACCCTGGTGGGAATTTTCGCCATGCGCTGGAACGTCGTCATCGGGGGCCAGCTCTTCTCGAAGAGCTTCCTGGGATACACCAGCTACAAGATGGGCTTCGCTACGCGGGAGGGACTATTGGCGGCCATCGTACTCACTCTGTTGCCGCTCGTCATTCTTTACGGACTGATAAAACTGCTGCCGCCCTGGCCGAAGCGCGAGGTAGCGGTGTGAGGAGGGCGCCATGGATGGGCCTCCGGTCGAGGAAACCACCTATCAAATCGAGGAGTTGACCCTGGCCATCCAAGATCTGCGGCGGCGCGTGGAAGCGCTGGAACTCAGGTCTCAAAGTGTTGGATTGCCCGCGGAGTTCAGCAGTGAGTTGCACACGCCCGGCATTGAGCCCAGCGCCGGCGAAGTTTCGTCCAGGCTGCTAGTCGGCCTCGGGCAGGTGCTGCTGGGTATTGCAGGCGCCTACCTGCTGCGCGCCATTACCGAGGCGAGTCTTCTACCGCACCTGGCTGGCACGCTCATTGGGGTCTTATATGCCTGTGGCTGGCTGATGGCCTCGCGGCGACCTAGCCTGGCCAACCGCTGGGTGGCTTCTTTGCCGGGTCTCACGGCTTCCGCCATTCTCGGACCGTTACTCTGGGAAGCCACCATCCGGTTTCACACCCTCACGCCGTCCGCCGCTGCCGCTATCCTGGCGGGGTTTATTGTGTTGGGGCAGACCTTGGCCTGGCGACGCGACTTGTCGGCGCTGGCCGGGATAGTAGCACTGGCGGGCTCGGCCACCGCCGTCGCATTAATCGTGGCGACGCTCAATCCGCTGCCATTCTCGGTCGCAGTGGCGATCGCCGCGGTCTCTGTGGAGTACGTGGCTTGCCGCGATCGCGCGTTGGGCGCGCGCTGGATCATCGCGCTCGCGGCCGACTTCTGTGCGTTCCTGCTGGTCTATCTGCTCACCCGGCCGCAAGGGCTTCCGGAGGGCTACGCCCCGATTCCACTTCCTGCGGTGTTGGCGTTCCAATGGGCACTGGTTGCTGTTTTCTTGGCGAGCGCCGCCATTCGCACATTGGCGCGTGGGCTTGGCATCGGCTGGTTCGAGATCGGGCAACTGGTGACCATCGTCGTCCTGGCGATCGGCAGCACATTGCGGTTGATGCCCGGAACGGGCGCGGCTGCGCTGGTGGTCGGCGCAGGTTGTCTTGCCGCCGCCGCGGCTTGCTATGGGATCTCTGGCATGGCCCATACGCGCGGGCTCGATCGCAATTACCACGCCTACGCCACGTTCGCTATTCTGCTGGCTTTAGTCGGCAGCGGGCTGCTGGCGACCGGTTTGCCACTCGCAGTGCTGTGCTCGTCTTTGGCGCTGCTGACGACATGGTTCGGCGAGAGGCGTGGCAGAAACATGCTGCGAGTCCATGGCGCGCTCTATTTCGCGGCTGCGGCGGTGACCTCAGGTCTGCTGAATTGGCCGCCTCCGGCAGCTTCGGCAGCTCTGGTGGGAATCTCAGCCGCGCTAGCGTACCTCTTGATCTTGTGGCTGCGCCCGGCGAAGGCACTCTCATGGCCCGAGCGTGCGCCATCGGTCATTGTGACCGGGCTCCTTTGTTGGAGTTTAGTCGGGCTCGCAACTGGATCCGGGATAACCTCGCGGCTTTCATTGCCGCTAAGCAGCATATTACGGACAGTGGTGATCTCCGGGGTAGCGATTGCGCTAGCGTGGCTGGGGTCGCGGTGGCGCCTGCGGGAACTCATCTGGCTCCTATACCCCTGGATGGCTTTCGGGGCGATCAAGTTGATCCTCGAAGATTTTGGCCTGGGGCAGTCGGCGACCTTGTTTGTTTCGCTTTTTGTCTATGGCGCGACCCTTATTGCTCTCCCGCGCCTACTTCGGCGCGCCAAGCCCACGAGCGTCCCGCCGGATTCATGATCCTTGCGGAAGCCTCCCTGTGTTTCAAAAGCGCATACTTGACCCACTGCCGCTAGCCATCACGGGTTCAATCACGGCCTTGGCCGGAGTCCCTGCGCTATACTTATCGAGCGTTCCGAATCGTTGGGCGATCTTTTTCTGGAGGCAACCATGAGCTTGCGCATAAATGATGAAGCACCCAATTTTTCCGCGGAGACCACACAAGGCAATATCAAGTTCCACGAATGGATCGGCGATGGTTGGGCGATCCTCTTTTCCCACCCGAAAGACTTTACTCCCGTCTGCACCACGGAATTGGGTTACATGGCCGGGCTCGAACCGGAATTCGCCAAGCGAAGCTGCAAGATTATCGGGCTGAGCGTCGATCCCGTGGGCCGCCACAGCCAATGGAAAGCGGACATCGAGGAGACGCAGGGCCACAAAGTGAACTATCCGATGATCGGCGACCCGGAGCTGAACATCGCGAAGCTCTATGACATGCTGCCGGCCGACGCCGGAAATACATCCGAGGGCCGCACCCCAGCGGGCAACGCCACCGTGCGCACGGTGTTTGTCATCGGGCCGGATAAAAAAATTAAGCTGATGCTTAGCTACCCCATGAGCACCGGACGCAATTTTGACGAGGTGCTGCGTGTACTGGATTCCATCCAGCTCACGGCCCGGCACAAAGTTGCCACGCCGGTGAATTGGAAACATGGCGACGACGTGATCATCCTGCCGGCGGTGACGGAAGAAGAAGCCAGGCAGAAGTACCCGGGCGGCTGGAAGTCGCCGAAGCCGTATCTCAGGATCGTCCCACAACCGAAGTAGTATCGGCGGCGTCCTCCGCCGCGGGTGGCTATTCTCTCGCCTTCGTTTCTTCGTCGTCGGTGTTGGCATCCATATGCATGTCCATTCCCGCCCATACGCTGTCGGGGGATTTCGCGTCGGGGTAGACATGCGTCATCCATCCGAAGACCACTGGAATCCAAAGCCCGTGCGCATCTTTGCAGGCCTCTTCAGTGTGGATACTCCCTTGCGGGCCAAACTTCGCATGCGGCCCAAAGAGCTCTTCCGGTGACAAGCTTCGCGGTCCGCCGCAGAAGTCTACATGCCGGTGCCAGGTGGCGATGCTTAGCGGAGCCACTGTATTCAGCTGTTCCGGCGTCGAATCCTGCGGGGCCGTGTACATGACGCCCACGGCCTGCATGCCCTCCGGCGTGCGTTTATACAGTATCGATCCCGGATGATCGTAGTTAACGTGACGCTGCTCCAGCCGGTGGTAGCGATAGCTGGTGTAGTGGACCTCTTCGCCCATTTTGCCGGTCGGATGAAACGGCTTATACCCGTCTCGAAGCGCGGTGTTCACATCGGAGTAATGCGCAACCACGCTTCGAGCGGCCGCGACAATCCGCTGGGCGCATTGTTTATCTCCCGCTTGCGGCTTGCCCTGGAGCGACATCTGCATGTGGCTGCCCATTTTCATCGAGGGGACCGGTGTGTCGTCGGTTTTGCTTCCGTAGTGCTGCAGCAGCCGCTCCCACAACGGAAACCGCTCGGCCAGCAAGGCGGTAAGAGAGCAGAGCAGGCACAAAATGACAATTATCTTGAGACTTTTCGCCACGAAACCTCCATTGCGCCAGTCCCAGGAAAATGAGACCAGCAGGAATAGTGAGCCCTCGGCTCCGCTGGTATGATCGTCATTTTCAAAAATAATCTCTACACCGATAACGGATTCCCGGCCAAACTTGTTCCGTGGCGTCCGAGACGGCTTCTTGGAGACGAGGGCTGGAAGTTACTGGATTGGCAGCCGATACAACAATTCAACAATACCGGTCTTGAAAGCGACTACGTCCTTTCGACGCCAGCTCTGCTCGGTAACTGAGTCGTTAAACAGGCGTAGCCCGTCACCCAATAAAACAGGGATAATCGACAATCTGATTTCATCCACCAGGCCGAGGCTGAGAAAACTCTGGCACAGCATCGCCCCTCCAACCAGCCAGATGTTTTCGTATCGCGGCGTGAGAATCTCATCAACCAGTCTCTTGAGATCGCCTGAATAAAACTCAACGTTCTTCCTCGTGGACGGCAGCTCTCTGCTTGTGATCACGACGGTGGGAGTATCGCCGTATGGCCAGCCGAGTTGGAGCGCGTGCTCGTAGGTGCGGGAACCGAGCACAAAGCAGTCGATCGCCTCCACCAGCTCCGCGCCAGTGTCGTCCGAAACCCCTTTTTCGTAGGCATCTCCGGAACTGTCGAGCCACGAAACACTGTTGTCCTTCTTGGCGATGATTCCATCCAGGCTTGAAACCATGTGAAGAGTTACCCTCATCACTGGTTCACATGCACGACCTTGGCCGGGGGAAAGCCGTTGAAATAGGTGCTGCTGGCCGCGGAATACGCGCCGATGTTTTCTGAGTACACCAGTTCGCCAATCTCCAGGTCCGGAAGCTCCTCGGCCAGGCCGATGGTATCCAGGGCGTCGCACGTGGGACCGAAGACCGAGCAGATCTGCTTGGGGCCTTTCTTGAAACTCTTCAAGTGGTACTGGGCGTGATCGAAAATCATTCCGCTATAGGTTTGATACACGCCGTCATTAATGTAGTAGCAAAGCTTTCCCTCGCGGACGGCTTTGCCGGTAATCTGAGCGATCGCGGTGGCTGCCGATGCCACCAGGAACCGCCCCGGCTCGGCCAGGATCTCGATCGGTTCGGGGAACAGCCGGTCCAATTCGGCGTTGATCATCTTCGCGAGTTTCCGGAAGGGTGGAACCGTATCGTCGTAGTGCGCGGGGAAACCACCGCCAATGTCTAGGAGCTTGAGATTGAAGCCGCGCGCCTTGGCCTCCGCGAAAATTCCCGCGGCCAGGTTCAGGGACTGGCTGTAGTTCTGCGGGTTGGTGCACTGGCTGCCGACGTGGAAGCTCAGCCCCTCCACCTCCAGCTTGTTGTTGTGTGCGAACGCGATCAGGTCCACGGCCTCGCCCGGCGAGGCGCCGAACTTGCTCGATAGCTCCACCACCGACCCGGTGTTGGGGACGCGCAACCGTAGCACCAGACCGGAGTGCGGCGCATGGCGCGCGATCTTGATCACCTCTTCGGGGTTGTCGTAAGTCACTAGCGGTTTGTACCGGTCCAATTCCTCCAGCGTTTCATTCGCCTTGATCGGGTTGGCATAAATCACGCGATCCCAAATGAAATCCTGCCGCTGTTTCGCCGGAAGATGCTCGATCTTTTCGTGAACGTTTAGAAACTCCGCCATGCTGGCGACGTCAAAACTGGCGCCGGCATCGTAGAACGTTTGGACGATGGCGGGGTCGCTGTTCGCCTTCACCGCATAGTAGACTTCCACGCGCGGCAGGTACTTTCGGAATTGGTAGTAGTTTTCCCGAAGCACTTTATGGTCCACCACAACCAGGGGAGTGCCGTGCTTTCTGGCCTGTTGCAGAAGTTTCTTCTGGTCCATGGCTTCAAATGCCGTCGCCTTCCGTGATCAGGAAATTCTTGAACTGCCACGGGTCCGACATGTCGAGCTGCGGCTGGTTATATCCGCTGAAGAAGTTGGAATAGTGCTTCAGCGGCGTCCAGTCGGACGCAACGGAAACGAACTTGCCCAAGTAGGGCTTGCTGATGCCCAGCACATATTCATGCGGCAAGTCGTCCGGCACGCACACGCCCCGGCTCGGGTTTTCCACCATCCACAGGCAGGCCGCGACAACCGAGATGGCCACCTGCATGGTGGTTGAGTTCTGGTGCGGGACTAAGCGGCGCGATTCCTCGATATCCAGATCGGTTCCGCACCACCAGGATTGGTACGGATGCCCCATCACCAGCGCTCCCAGAATATCGGTGCCGCTGATGATCTCGTCGGTCATGATGCGGATTTTCGATTGCAGCCGATAGTCGTAACCGCGCAGCTCGTAGAGCGAAGCAATGGCGGAGTCGCACGGGCAATAAGCATAGTGAACCGTGGGCCGATAGATCGCCTTGCCGTCCTCCCAAACCGTGAGCTTTTCGGTGATGGTGAACGCTTCGCCGTGCCGCACGATCATGCCGATGACGTTGTGATCCGGCGGTACCCATGTCGCCACGTAAGTGTTGATGCCCATCCGCGCCAGGCAGATTTGGCTCTTGGGGCCGTCGGGATGTTCAAACGCCAAGGCGGGCAGTTCTTTCTCATGCGTGCCCCAGCCCATCTCGGCCGTGGTGGTCCCTTCTTCCCGGAAGCCCTCTACGCTCCAGGTATTTACGAACTCGTCCACCTGTTTCGGCTGATCGGTAATCTGGGTGTCGCGCTCGCTACAGTGAATCACTTTGACGCCGAGTTGGTGGGCCAGATGGTTGAAGTTTTGCGACTTGGCGTGGTGCGCGATCTTCTCGGCTTGAGCTCCGCTGAATTTTTTGTCCGAGAGCGACCGGTGCGCGATCTCAAGCAGCGCGTACTTGGTGAAATGGCTGATCAGGCCGGGGTTCGCTCCGTGTTCCAGCACCGCCGTCGGTCCGGGCTGACTCCACGCGGAGATCATCCGCCGCAGCTTCATGTGACGCCAGTACAGGGTTCGCTCAGTGGGATGTTTGTTGGCGGAACCGGCGTAGGGATCCCAAAGCTCCACCGACGTGTTCACATACAGGACGCCCCTGTCATGACACCACTGCACGATCTCGCAACAATCGATATTCCACGCCAGGTCGATCAGGAGATCTCCCTCCGAGACGTGCCGTCCCAGCAGGCTTCCAAGGTTTTCCGGCGTCACGCGATCCTTCACGAACGTCATGCCCTGCTCGATCCAGGGTTTCAGCGCGGCTTCGTTTGGGTCAAAGTCCATGATGGTGATGCGCTTGGGGTCGATGCTCAGGTGTTCGACCAGAATGGGCAGCGTACAGCGCGCCACCGCTCCAAAACCGACGAACAAGACTCGACCCGGAAAAGTAATCATTGTTTATCCTCCCCGCCGCGGTGACGGGAACTAAGCATTCGAAGGCGCGAGTGAGAAGCGCCAGACCAACTACTAGATAACAACTTGCCGTGGCATTGTCAATTTGAAAAGCCGGAAACTCCATGACAGTTCAGTTACTTGCCGCAAAACCCGCGAAGCGGCGCGCGGGCGGCGGTTTCGCCGGGGCGGTGGTAGGCTCTTCTTATGAATCCCCCGGCTCTGAAAACTTTGGTCCGCCCGGTTGAGATCGCCGATCGGCGGCCACGCTTCCGAAGCAATCGGACTTCCCAGTTCACTGAATCCGTCATCCGCGAGATGACGCGGCTTGCGGTGGAAGTCCAAGCCGTGAATCTGGCCCAGGGCTTTCCCGATTTCGCGGCGTCGGAGGAGATCAAGAACGCCGCCAAGGAGGCCATCGACCAGGACTTCAACCAGTACGCGATCACCTGGGGCGCCAAGCCGTTTCGCGACGCGATCGCCGCGAAGTATCGGAAGTGGTACGACCTAAATTACGATCCGGAGAGAGAAATTACGGTTTGCTGCGGAGCCACCGAAGGAATGATCGCTTCCATGCTCGCCGTGACGAACCCGGGCGATGAAGTGATCGTATTCGAGCCGTACTATGAAAATTACGGTCCCGATACGCTGCTCTGCGAGGCCGAGCGCAAACTGGTGACGCTGCGCCCGCCGGACTGGACGTTCGATCCCGACGAATTGCGCCGCGCATTCTCGAAACGCACCAAAGCGATCATCCTCAACTCGCCCAACAACCCCACCGGAAAAGTTTTTGCGCGGCAAGAATTGAAGCTTATCGCAGACCTTTGTCAGGAATTCGACGCGCTCGCAATTTCTGACGAAATCTATGAACACATTTTGTATGAAGGAGCGTCTCACCATCCGATCGCTACATTTCCGGGAATGCGGGAACGCAGCATTCTAGTGAATAGCATGAGCAAAACCTACTCGGTTACCGGGTGGCGGGTCGGCTGGGTATTGGCTGCGCCGGATCTGACGGATTCTATTCGAAAGGTGCATGACTTCTTAACCGTCGGAGCGGCCACGCCTTTGCAACAAGCGGGTGTCAGGGCGATGAATATGCCGGATTCCTATTATCAAAAGCTGGCTGCCGATTACCAAGGCCGGCGGGATTTATTGCTGGGGCTTCTGGAGCGCGCTGGCTTTCATTGTTATCGTCCCGACGGAGCGTATTACATCATGACCGACGTTCGCGATTTTGGATTTCAGGACGATCACGCTTTCGTCCGGCACATGATTCAAGAGGCGGGCGTCGCCGCTGTGCCGGGGTCAAGTTTTTTTTCCGATCCCAAGCAGGGTAATTCATTAATTCGCTTTTGTTTTTGTAAAAGGTATGAGACTCTGGAAGAGGCGGGCCGCCGCCTTCAAAAGCTTTAGTTACCCAGTTTGTAAAACTGCCCGGTAGCAAACAGTGGTTCCGGCATGTTCCCCGGATGGAGGAAATTATGCTGCAAACTTTTCTGTTGCCTGAAAGCATCGCACGAGCAGACGGCACTGGACCGGACTTCGATCTTGGCCCCAAGCGAGGGAAGTTGCTAGTCCTAACCCTCGAGATCACGAGAATTATTGAGCAGGAGAGCCTGGAAGTGCATGTCTGGGGCTCTTCAGACGGTGAGAAGTGGGGTTTCCAGCCCCTGGCTGTCTTTCCACCTAAATTCTATTGCGGTGTTTATTCCATTCTGCTCAATCTGGCTGCCAGGCCGGATATCAGATTTGTGCGTGTCAACTGGAAGATGAGCCGCTGGAGCAGAGGGGAAGCACAGCCCATGTTCGGATTCTACGTGTACGCGGAAGAATCCGGAGCGCGGCTTAGCGCCGCTGTGGCGTAGTCTTTTATCGCTCACTGGCGGGTTATAAGCGGTTTATTAAACTGGCGACGTAGCCTGCGCCAAATCCGTTGTCGATGTTCACCACCGCCACATTGCTGGCGCAACTGTTCAACATTCCCAGCAGCGCGGCCAAGCCATTGAAACTGGCCCCGTAACCAACGCTGGTCGGCACGGCCACCACCGGCGCCGATACCATTCCGCCTACCACGCTCGGCAGCGCCCCTTCCATTCCCGCCACTACCACCACAACCCGGGCTGCCATCAGCCGCTCGCTCGAAGCCATCAACCGGTGAATACCGGCGACCCCGACGTCGTGGATCGCGTCCACCTCGTTCCCCATCGCCTCGGCGGTGACCTGCGCCTCTTCCGCCACCGGGATGTCACTAGTGCCGGCGCACACCACGGCCATTTTGCCTTTGCCCCGAATGGTGCGATCCCGCCAGACCCGAACCACCCCCGAAGAGGGAAAATATTCGGTTTCCGGGAAGACTCCGCGCAGCTCCTCCGCGATGGCCGCATCGGATCGCGTAATAAGCAGGTTCTGGGATTTTTCAAGCAGCCGCGTGGCAATCTCGATCACTTGCCTGGGCGTTTTCCCTTTACCAAAGATCACCTCCGTGAGGCCGTGGCGAAGATTCCGGTGATGGTCCAGCTTGGCGAAGCCGAGATCCTCGAACGGCAGGTGACGCATCTGATCGAGGGCCGCGTCGATGTCCATCGCGCCCGAACGCACGCCTTCCAGCAACCCCCGCAGTTGATCTTGATCCATTCCAACTTGAGGTTAGCAGAGCTTGCGGCCATCACCACTGGATGGTTTGCCCCAACTGGAGTCCATACTTCTTGGCCATGCCGCCGCCCAGTTGGATCTCGTATTCCGAAATCTGGGTACCTCCGAAATGCGGGCACCGGCTGGCCTGGGTAAGGCAAGGCGGCAGATTCTCGTCGATTTCCACGATGCGGTGGCTGCTGTCGAGCCAGATGGTGTCGAGCGGAATCCGCATCTGATACATCCAGTAGGAGTACAGCCCGGGCTTTTCATGCACGAACAGCATGCCGTGATCGGGGGCGAGCGAAGTGCGATACATCATCCCGCGCAACCGATCGCGGGCGTCGATCATGGTTTCGGCTTTAATAATTTGGCCGTGCGGCAATGTGATGTCCCGCAAGGCGAAATCCTCAGCCGTTTGCTGTGGCGTTTCGCGCCGGCAACTTGCCAGAAGGACAATCAACGAAATCAAGAAGATCCACCGCATGCATTAGAATGGTAGCGAATCGATAGCAGGATCGAACTGGCATGGCATTTTGGAAGCGGTTGCGGCTCACTTTGGAAATGATCAAGTTCGAGCACTCCGTCTTCGCCTTGCCGTTCGCCCTCACCGGCGCGTTGCTGGCGTTTCGCGAAATTCATCTGGCTTGGCCGGTGTTCGGCATGAAGCTTCTCTGGATCGTGGTGGCTATGGTGGGGGCACGATCCGCCGCGATGACCTTTAATCGCATCTTGGACGCCGACATCGATGCCCGGAATCCCCGCACCCGAATGCGTCACCTGCCTTCCGGAACTTTGGGCGCCGGATTCGCATGGGCGTTCGTCCTGGTGTCGATACTGGTTTTCTTGTTGGCGGCGCGCGCGCTGAATCCCCTCTGCCTGAAGCTGGCGCCTTTAGCCCTGGCGATCATCTTCTTTTATTCGTTCACCAAGCGCTTTACCGCATTTTCCCATTTGATCCTGGGATTTTCACTGGGGATCGCGCCGGCGGCGGCCTGGATCGCCGTCACCGGGTCGCTCGATCCGAGGATTCTGTGGCTCACCGCCGCGGTCACTTTTTGGACCGCCGGGTTCGACGTGATTTACTCCTGCCAGGACTATGAGTTCGACGTTGGAGCCGGGCTATTCAGCCTGCCTCGCCGGTTCGGCATCGCCGGCGCGTTGTGGATCGCGAGGCTGCTGCACCTCGCCATGATCGTCTGCCTGATCGCGCTTTCTATCACATTCGCGCTCGGCTGGCTCAGCCTGGCGGGCATTGCAGCGGTCCTGGCCCTGCTGCTTTACGAACATAGCTTGGTTAAAGCCAACGATTTGTCCCGCGTGGACGCCGCCTTCTTCAACGTGAACGGCTACGTCAGCGTGTTATTCTTCTTGTTTTGGGCCGCCGATATCTTTATCCTCGGCGTCCGGGCATAACCTATGGAAATCGCGATCGAAGACCCGCGCTTGCGGCCGATCCTCGAGAAAGTGCAGGCCGGCGCGCGTCTTGACTACGCGGATGGCGTGGCGCTGTATCGCACCAACGATATTCTTTCGGTCGGCTACATGGCTAACCTGGTGCGCGAGGCCAAGCACGGCAACGTCACCTGGTTCAACGTGAACCGTCACATCAATCCCACCGATGTGTGCGTGGCCAGCTGCAAACTGTGCGCCTTCGGCAAGCGGGCGAAGGATCCCAAAGCCTACACCTGGTCGCTCGAAGAAGTCTGGCATCGGGCAGGCGAAGGCTGGTCCGAGGCGGTCACCGAGTTCCACATCGTGGGCGGATTACATCCCGAACTGACGCTGGATTGGTATTGCGAGATGCTGCGCGGCTTAAAGCAGCGCTTCCCGGACGTTCATCTGAAAGCCTTCACGATGGTGGAAGTGGCGTACCTGGCGCAGCGCACCAAAATCTCGATCCGGGAAACGTTACAGCGCTTGATGGACGCGGGCGTTGACTCTTTGCCCGGCGGCGGCGCCGAGATTTTTCACGATCGCGTCCGGCGGATCATTTGCGATCACAAAATCGACGGCTCGCAGTGGATCGAGGTGGCGCGCACTGCGCACCAGCTCGGTTTGAAATCCAACTGCACCATGCTCTACGGCCACATCGAGAACGAAGAGGATCGCGTGGATCATCTGATAAAGCTGCGCGAGCTGCAGGACTCGACCGGCGGCTTCCAGACTTTTATTCCACTGGCGTTCCATCCTGCTAACACCGCGCTCGAGCATGTCAGCACCACCAGCGGGTTCCTGGATCTCAAAATGATCGCGGTATCGCGCCTGATGCTGGATAACATCGATCACATCAAGGCTTACTGGATCATGATGACGCCCGAGATCGCGCAAATCGCCCAGCGATTCGGCGCGGACGATCTGGACGGCACGGTGGTGGAAGAGAAGATCTACCACGATGCGGGTGCTACCACCAGCCAAGGCTTGCGCCGAACTGAATTATTGCGGCTGATTCGCCAGGCGGGGCGCGAGCCTGCCGAGCGCGACACGCTATACAGGCCCGTTACCCGGACCGAAACCGCTTTCACCGTGCTGGTCTAAACGCCCAGCGCCTTCCGAACGGCCACATATAGATTCGAAAGACGGTCCGCCGAAGCGGGATCGCTTCGCGCCAGCAATGTGATCAGCTCGTCGCGCGGGGCAAGCAACGGCGAGAGGCTGTTGCGCTCGGCCGGAGTAAGCGCAGATCGATCGCCCTTGTCGATCTCCACGCGCGCATCGGTGAAAAATGCGCTGGCTTCCCGGCGCGCGGCCTCGTATTCGCCCCGCCGAGCGTCAATGGCCGACGAACCGAGATCCTTCACCATCCGCTCCACGGTCAGAGCTTGTTCGGCTTTCTCGCGACCGCTGGATTGGTCGCGCGCCTTCATCCACATCGGCACGAATCCGGCCAGGAAGATCACCACCGCTGCGATCAGCAAGAATAGAGCGCGCCGCGAAGCCATGCCTGCCTCCAGATCCAGCTTACCTGAGTGGAGCGATTTCGCCCCTTGCCGTGGAAGTTTCAGTATAATCGTGCTACATGAAGGCACTCTTTCTAAGTACGATCCTGTGTTCTTGCCTGCTGGCCCAGACGCCGGCCTCGAAAGCTCCCGCATCGAAGAGCGCTTCGAAGAGCGCTGCCCGCCCCGCTGCTTCTTTGTTAAACCCGGCCTCGCTTCACGCCAAGGCGCCGGAGACGTTCAAGGCCCGGTTCATCACCACCAAGGGCGAGTTTGTAATCGAGGTACATCGGGATTGGGCGCCTCTCGGCGCGGATCGTTTCTATAATCTGGTGCGCAATGGCTTCTTCACAGACGTCGCCTTTTTCCGCGCCATCCCCAATTTCATGGCGCAATTCGGCATTTCAGGCAATCCGAAAATCGCGGCAGCCTGGGAACACGCCAATATCAAGGACGATCCGGTGAAGGGCAGCAATAAGCGCGGCACCATCACGTTCGCCACGGCCGGCCCGAATACGCGCAGCACGCAGTTCTTCATCAACTTTAAAGACAACAGCTTCCTGGACAGCCAGGGCTTCGCGCCATTTGGCGAGGTGGTGGAAGGCATGGACGTGGTGGATAAGCTCTACACCGGCTACGGCGACGCGCCCCGCGGTCCCGACCAGGGCCTGCTGGCGTCGCAAGGCAAGCCTTATCTCGACAAGAATTTCCCGCAGCTCGATAGCATCAAGACGGCCAAGGTTCTGCCGGCCGAGCCCGCGGCCGCTCCCGCGGATAAGAAATAGCTCTTTTTCGACACTGCTCAGGGCTGTTTATCCAGCGAGATCTCGAAATACAAAATGTCTTCGCCGGTGGACGCCTTCTTGATCCCGGTCAGGTAGAACTTCGATCCCGGCCGATGGGTGGTCTGGAAATAGAAAAAGCCATTGGCCGATTCGTGAGCTGGCAACAGCTTGGCCGCGAAGCTGCGTCCGTCGATCTCCCATACATCCAACGGATTCTTGTGCTTCTTGTGCAATGGTATGGGAGTTGCCACGGGCACCCCGGGCCGCGAAGTCCCGCCCAGCGTCTGCACATCCGAAGCCGGCGTGTTTTCCAAGTGTCGCCCATCCACGCCGGTGTACTCCACTTCGATATGGTCTAACTTCAGCGCCTGGTCCGTGTCATTCTGGATGATGACCAAAACGGGCAAAATGCCGTACTGGTTCGGATCCAATTTTCCAAATGCAGCGTGAGCCAGTTCTTCTGTATCGTAGGCGACCACCGCCATGGTCACTTTATCGTTGGTCTGCTTGGCCGGATAAGAGGAAGCCGGCCCGGGTGAAAACTTGCCGTCGTTCTTTTTGTCGGCGAACAGCAGGGCCGCGGGCATGAACGCGATCAGGCAAATACAAAATGCTTTCATCGTTATCCTTTACTGGGCATGCCGCGTTGTCGCGTTCCCGCTAGTTGTATTCTATTTCGTTTACCGCTGCGTTCGCGATCCGGCTTATTTGCGCCGTTTCGCCGAACGGCTGGGATCGGGACCCGGTTCGTTTCCGGCGACGCCGCCCGGCTGCATTTGGTTGCATGCTGTTTCGGTGGGTGAGGTGATCTCGGCAGCGGGCTTAATCGCCGAGCTGCGGGAGCGCAGCCCAGGCATCCCGCTGTATGTTTCCATCGGCACCGTAGCCGGCCGCGCGGTTGCCCAGGACAAGCTCAAGGGACTGGTCGACGGAATTTTCTTTGCGCCCATCGACTACGCTTTCGCGGTTCGCCGCGTGCTAAGGCGCATCCGGCCGGCCGCGTGGTGATTCTCGAAACCGAGATCTGGCCGGTGCTTTATCGCGAGGCGAAACGCGCGGGCTGCGCCTTCGTCATCGTCAACGGCCGGATCTCTGACTCGCGCTCTTCCACGCTATCGCCGCTGGCGTTTCTTCTTTCGCCAGCCGCTCTGTCCCGGCCGGATGCGATTTTGACGCAGAGCGAGCTGGATCGAAAGCGATACATCCAGACTGGCGCGCCGGAAACCAAGGTGCGCGCGCTCGGAAATTTGAAGTACGACGCCGCGCCGGTGCCGGCAAGACCCGCCGCGAGTGATTCGCGAGTTGCTGGAGAAACTGCGCCCGGCGACGGTGTGGATCGCCGCCAGCACCATGCCGCCGGCGGCGCCAGCGGACCTCGATGAGGACGAAGCGGTGCTGCGCGCCTATGCCGATCTGGCGCAGTCCCATCCAGGCGTGCTACTGATTCTGGCGCCACGAAAACCGGAACGATTCGACGACGTCGAGCAGCGGCTGCGCGCCTCCGGCATCCGTTATTTGCGGCGCTCCAAGAACAAGTGGAAGCCCGGCTTGGCTCTTCCGTGCGTAGTGCTGCTCGATTCGATCGGCGAGCTGGCGGGTCTGTTTCACCTTGCCGACGTCGTCTTTATGGGCGGCACTCTGGCGCGCCGCGGCGGACATAACGTATTGGAGCCCGCGTCGTTCGGCCGCCCGATCATCACTGGCCCGCATCTTGAGAACTTCGCATCCATTGCAGCGGAGTTTCGCGAGCATCACGCGCTTTTTGAGATTTCGAGCGCCGCCGAATTGGCTCCCGCG
Source organism: Terriglobia bacterium (assembly GCA_963786745.1). Lineage (GTDB taxonomy): Bacteria > Acidobacteriota > Terriglobia > Bryobacterales > Bryobacteraceae > Palsa-89. The sequence goes on from CAWBAE010000008.1 coordinate 123,451, forward strand.
CTCCGGAAACTGATCGATCATCCGGAGATGCGGCAGAATCTCGGCGATCGCGCTTCCGAACTCGCCGCCAGGCATCGCGGAGTCACCGCCGCCGCGGCCGCCGAAATCTTGAGATGGCACGATCAAGTTGTTCCGTCCGGCAAGCCGCGCGGTTTGGCTACGCCGCTGTTGTGGCCCTTGGCGCAATTGTGGACCGCCGCGGGAAAGATCGGGCAGCGGCGTGATCTGGCGCGTGCGCGCCGCCTGCAAACACCGGTGGTCAGCGTGGGCGGAATCAGCCTGGGTGGCGCTGGAAAAACTCCCCTGGTGGAGTACCTGACAGACCGGATGCATGAGCGCGGCCGCCAGCCGGCGATTTTGACGCGCGGTTATCGCCGCAGATCCATCGAGCCCACCATCGTGATCGAGGCCGGCGAGTCCGTGCCGGTAAGCCTGACCGGCGATGAGGCGCAGCTTTATGTAAACTCCGGCCACGCTCACGTCGGAATCGGCGCCAATCGCTGGTCCACCGGCCGAATGGTGGAAGAAATTCACCACCCGGATATATTTTTCCTGGACGATGGATTCCAGCACCGCAGGCTCCGCCGCGATCTGGATATCGTGCTGATCGACGCTCTGAATCCGTTCGCCGGACATGCCGTATTTCCGCTGGGGGGATTGCGGGAACCCCCGGCCGCGCTGGCCCGCGCCGATGTTCTGGTGGTCATGCGCGCCGCGTGCGAACGCGAATACGTCGGCCTGCGCCGGGAGCTGCGCTCGCTCAACCTCCACGCGCCCATATTCCGCGCCAGGTTCGAGCCGCGCTATTGGGTGAATCATCGAACCGGACGGCCGGCCCATCCGCCCGAGCACGGAGCGGCCGCGTTCTGCGGTTTAGGGAACCCGGCCAGTTTCTGGAGCAGCCTGAAACGTCTTCGCATCCAGCCGGTGTTCACCTGGAATTTCGAAGATCATCACAGTTACAGTTGCATGGAGCTGCAGCGTCTGGCCGCGCAGGCGCGAATGTACGGAACCAGCGTTCTGCTTTGTACCGAAAAAGACGCTATGAACCTGCCGGAGCGCGCCGCTGAGCAGCTGCTGAACGAGTCTGTGGAGCTGTATTGGCTGAAGATCGGGGTTCAGGTGGAGGAAGAAGATGCGCTGCTGGCGCTGGTCGAGTCCAAGCTGGTGGTGAAAAACGAAAGCCTTTAAGGCGTGGCCGTGGCCGGCAGACTCTGCCGCAAGAATGCGATCACTTTCCCGATAGCATCCAGCGAGGATTCCGCATTGCCCTGTGCCGAACCGCCAAGGTTGACCGGCCGGCCGTTAATCGGGTTCATGCCCCTTTTCAACCCACGCGATTTGGGATACCGTTAGTCCTTGCGATCCAAGTTTGCGCTGTTCCATGCCTGTCATTGTAGGTGTCCGACCAGCGGAATTTCGGGCTTGCCAAAAAGTACCAGGCGGGTTAGGTGTAACCCTTCCTGTCACATTGGGATGACTGCTATAATTATTAAACATGGGCGAGGTTAGGGACGGGAGTTCCGTAAAGAAAATCATCCTCTTGCGTCCCCGCGGTTTTTGCGCCGGGGTTGTGCGTGCTATCGACGTCGTCAAGATTGTTCTAAATCTCTACGGCGCACCGGTTTACGTCCGCAAGGAAATCGTGCACAACCGCCACGTCGTGGATGAACTGCGCCAAGCAGGAGCGATATTTGTGGAAGAGCTCGGCGAAGTTCCATCCGGCGCACGAGTGATTTTCAGCGCTCACGGCGTTTCCCCCGCCGTACGCGAGGAGGCTAAGGAGCGTAACCTGCAAGTGATTGATGCCACTTGCCCGCTGGTGACCAAGGTCCACTTGGAAGCGGTGCGGTTCGCTCGCCAGGATTACACCATCGTCTTGATCGGTCACTCGGGTCACGACGAAGTAATCGGAACTTTGGGTGAAGCCCCGGAATCCACCAAACTGGTGTCCTCGGTGGCCGACGTCGATCGGCTGACCGTGAAAGATCCTCAGAAGATTGCTTATTTGACCCAAACCACGCTCAGCTTGGATGAAACTCGCGACATCGTGGAACGGCTGAAAGAGCGGTTTCCGGCGATTAAAGGCCCGAAAACACAGGATATTTGTTACGCAACAGAAAATCGCCAATTGGGCGTCAAAGCAGTAGTGCCGCTGACGGAGGTCCTGTTGGTGGTGGGATCGCAGAACAGCTCGAATTCCCGGCGCTTGGTGGAAGTCTGTGAAAACGAAGGCGTGCCGGCTTATCTGGTGGACGACAGCCGCGAAGTTAATCCCGAGTGGCTGAAGAACGTACACACGGTAGCGGTCACAGCCGGGGCATCGGCGCCCGAGAACCTGGTAGAGGAACTGATCCAGTCGCTCGAAACCAAGTTTGGGTTCGATTTCATGGAAGAGATGGAACTGAAGGAAGAGGACGTGCGGTTCCATCTCCCTTCGGACCTGGAGCGGTCGGCGCTCCGGTTGGCTCACTATCGCGCGCGTATGACGCCGCAACTGCAGCTTGCAGAAACACTGCTGGCCAGTACCGCGAAGGCAGCGCGGCGCGGCCGGATTATTTCCTGCGCACCCAGCACGAACCAGGTTATTGGTGCGCCGAACTCACCGCCGACACCACCCTCGAATCGGACTACATTCTGCTGCAGCTTTGGCTGCATCCGCCCGAAAACGGCGTCTGGAATCCGCCCACGCGTCCGCTGATCGACAAAGCCGTGGCTCCATTCTGGCGCGCCAGTTGCCGCGATGGCGGCTTCAATATTTATCCCGAGGGACCGTCGGAAATCAGCGCCACGGTAAAGGCCTATTTCGCGCTGAAAGTGGCCGGTCTCGACTACGACGATCCCGCGTCTGGCGCGCGCACGGGAGCGCATCCTGGCGCTGGGCGGCATTCAGGCGGCCAACAGCTACGTCAAGATCAATCTCAGCCTGTTCGATCTGTATCCGCGCGAGCATTGCCCCTCCATTCCCCCTGAAGTCATGCTGCTCGGGAAGTTCATCTACCAGATGTCGTCCTGGACGCGCGCCATCGTGGTTTCGCTCTCGATCGTGCATTCCTCGCAACCCGCGCCGTCCGGTGCCCGGCAGGATTCAACCTGGAAGAGCTGTTCCTGCGCCGGCGGTCAGCCCGGAATTTCGCGCGCTCGCGCGAGAGCTTCACCTGGCGCAATCGTCTTCCTGCGGCTGGACCAGGTGCTGAAATTCTGGGAAAAGCACGGCTCGAAGGCTGTCCGCCGCAAGCGCCATTCGAAACAGCCGAGAAATGGATGCTGGAACGTACCCGCTACACCGACGGCCTGGGCGCCATCTATCCGCCCATGATGTACGCCATCATGGCGCTGGATGTGCTCGGCTATCCGGCCGATCATCCCGATCGCGTGGAAGCTCGAAAAGCAGTTCGACGCGCTGATGGTCGACGACGGCGAGCGGTTCTTCTTCCAGCCTTGCTTCTCGCCGGTTTGGGACACCGCCATCGCGGCCTTCGCGGTGGGCGAATCGAGCGAACCGCCCCGGCGATGCCTTGCGACACTGCGCGGACTGGCTGCTCACCAAGGAAGTCCGGCGCAAGGGCGACTGGTCCGTGAAGCGTCCCAACACGGAACCTTCCGGCTGGTATTTCGAATACGCCAACGAGTTTTATCCGGATATCGACGACACCGCCATGGTCTTGCTGGCGTTGAGCCGCTCGCAGGCGTCCAGCGGACCCGGCGCAGCAAGCCTGTAGCGAGCGCGCCGTGCAATGGCTGCTGCGACATGCAGTCCAAAGACGGCGGCTGGGCGGCCTTCGACGTCGACAACAACTGGCGGTTTCTCAGCTACGTGCCTTTCGCCGACCACAACGCCATGCTCGATCCCACCTGCCCCGATATCACCGGCCGCGTGCTGGAGGCTTTGTGCGCGCTACGGGCATGATCGGTCGCATCCCTGCAGTTCGTAAAGGGCATCGATTACCTGATGCGCAATCAGGAAGCCGGATGGAAGCTGGTACGGCCGCTGGGGCGTGGCTTACATTTACGGCACTGTTTCGCGCTGCGCGGCTTGGCGGCGGCCGGCGTCAGCGACCGCGAAGCCTATGTCCAGCGCGGCGCTCGAATGGCTGCGCTCCATTCAGAATGCCGACGGCGGCTGGGGCGAAAGCTGCGCCAGCTACAAACAAGGCTGCTTTGTGCCCGCGGCCAGCACGCCGTCGCAAACCGCCTGGGCCATTCTGGGCCTGATGGCCGGCGGCGACACGAACAGCATCAGCGTGCAGCACGGCATCGAATACCTGCTCCGAACGCAGAACAGCGACGGAAGCTGGGACGAGGAACTGGCCACCGGCACCGGATTCCCGCAAGTCTTCTACCTGAGCTACCACTTGTACCGCAATTCTTTCCCGCTGCTGGCTCTGAATACTTTCGTGAAGACCAAGACTCGGCTTCCGCAGGACAAAACTAATGAGATTCCCCTTTCGATGACCGCCGGCATGGCCGGATACATTGCCAGAACAAGATCCGCCCGCGGCCGGAGTGGCAGAAGACCGCTGATCGCCGACGCCGGACGCTGCCAATCCGTTCCGCATCTCTGCACGCCATACCGACGCTCCGCGCAAGCCGCATCCCATGATCAACAAGCGCTTCCCGCTGGTGATGATGCTGGAGCCGCTGCACGCCTGCAATCTCACCTGCACCGGCTGCGGCCGCATCCGCGAGTACGAATCCACCATCACCGAGCGCGTGCCGCTCGAAGAATGCCTGGCTGCGGTGGATGAATGCGGCGCGCCCATGGTTTCCATCTGCGGCGGCGAGCCCATGATGTATCCGCAGATCGGCGAGCTGGCCGCCAAGCATCCTGGAGCGCAACAAGAACATTTACCTGTGCACCAACGGCATGTTCATCGCGAAGCGCCTGCAAGGAATTCAAGCCGGCCGACAAGCGTTCTTCTTCAACGTGCACCTGGACGGCATGGAGAAGAACCACGACATCTGCCGTGGAGCGCGAAGGCGTTTTCCGCGAGGCCATCGAGGGCATCCGGCGGCCAAGGCGGCCGGTTTCATGGTGTGCACCAACACCACCGTCTACAAAGAGACCGACATGAACGAGATCGAGGAGCTGTTCGAGTACCTGGCGCAGTTCAACCTGGACGGCCACACCATCTCGCCGGCCTACGGATATTCGGCCGTCAACGATCGCGAGATCTTCATGACGCGCGACGACATCCACGAAAAGTTCAAAGACATCGACACGGCTGGCCGCAGCGCTTCCCGTTGTTCAGCACGCCGACTGTATCTGGAATTCCTGAAGGGCGAGCGCGACTTCCCTGCACCGCCTGGGGCAATCCGACTTACAACATCAAGGGCTGGAAAGGTCCGTGCTACCTGATCACCGACGGCCACTATAAGACCTTCGAGGAGCTGATGACCAAGACGCCGTGGGAAAGCTACGGAGCCGGCAACGATCCGCGCTGCGAGCATTGCATGGTGCATTGCGGCTTCGAGCCCTCCGCCGCGCTGGGCATTAACGCCAGCCTGGCCGACAGCTTCAAGATGATGACTTGGGCGTTCCGATAAGAAGTAAGTTGCAGTGAAGCCGACGCTGGTGACTGGCGCGACCGGTTTCCTCGGCTGGCACGTGGCGCGGAAGCTGCTCGCGCGCGGGCAAAAAGTGCGGGCGCTCGTCCGGCCGTCCAGCAAAGTTCGCGAACTGGATGTGGAGGTGGTCACCGGCGACCTGCGCGACGCCGGCTTCGTTGGAACGCGCGGCTCGCCGGTTGCGGACGTGGTTTTTCACGTCGCCGCCGACTACCGGCTCTGGGCGAAGGACGAGAGCGAGCTTTACCACTCGAACGTCGAGGGCACGCGCAATCTGCTGGAGGCGGCCCGCGAATGCCGGAGTGGATCGCGTGGTCTACACCAGCACAGTGGGCTGCATCGGAATTCCCGCGGATGGCGGGGAACGAAGATTGTGGCGATTCGTCTGGAAGAAATGACGGGCGCCTACAAACGCTCGAAGTTTCTGGCCGAGCAGGTGGCGCTCTTGATTCGCCCGCTCCGGATTGCCGGTGGTGATTGTGAATCCCACGGCGCCCATCGGCGATCACGATTTTAAGCCCACGCCCACCGGCAAGATCGTACTGGATTTTTTGAGAGGGGACATGCCCGCCTTTATCGATACCGGATTGAATGTGGTGGATGTGCGGGATGTCGCCGAAGGGCCACCTGCTGGCTTGCGAGCGCGGCCGCGCCGGTGAGCGCTACATCCTGGGATGGGAGAATTTGACGCTGCCGCAGATTCTGGATAAGCTTGGCGGCCGCCAGCGGGGGCGCCGCGCCGCGCTGGCGCATCCCCTACGCCGTGGCATATGCGGCGGGGGTGGCGAGCACCGGTTGGGCCAACCTGACCGGGCAGGAGCCGCGCGTTCCGCTGGATGCGGTCCGAATGGCGCGAAAGAAGGTGTTCGTTTCGCCGACAAGGCGAAGCGCGAGTTGGGATTTCGATCCCGGCCCGGTGGAAGGCGCGCTGAAACGCGCGGTGGAATGGTTTCGGGCGAACGGTTACGTCTGATTGTTGGTATTCGTCGCCGCCGAAGCCCGGCGAATTTGACGGGATTGCTTCGCCATGCGGTTGAAGTCGCCCGGCTGGGCTGGCCTGCTGGACTTCGCGCGGAGCGCGCGTGTTGCACGGAAAGCCGATCCTGCTGGTGGCGAATGGACCTGGCCCGAAGCTGGCTGGCGGGCTGTGGACGTAGCCGCGGAGCATGCCGAGATCGGAAGGGATCGTGAGTATGGGATTTTGTGGAGCTCTGGATCCGGCGCTGAATCTGAGCGATATTTTCGTCGCCACGGAAGTGCTGATCGCCGGGGAGCGAGCCGCGTGATGGCCCGCCGGCGTGTTCAGTCCGACAGAGCGGGAAGCTGCTCTCCATCGATCGCGTGGCTCAACAGCCGCCGAAAAGGACGAACTTGCGCAAGACCGGCGCGGACGCCGTGGAGATGGAGGCGGCAGCGGTGGCGGCCCGCGCCCAGCAGTGGAACATTCCGTTTTACGTCATCCGCGTGGTAACCGACCCGCCGACCAGAGCTTTCCGCTTGAATTTCAACCTGATGCGCGATGCCGACGGCCACTTCGCCGCGCTAAAATTTTAACGGCCGCATTAGCGCCATCCGAGACCGTTTTCCCGGAGCTGTGCGCTTGGACCGCCTGCAGCACTGGCCGCCCGAGTCACTGGGAGAATTCATTGCCGATTCTCGATTCTGAATCCTGACCGCTCCCGCCACCATGCGCGCTGCCGTATATACGGGCCAGAGCATCGTCTCGGTGGAGCAAGTCCCGACGCCGGAGATCGGCCCGGGCGAGATCCTGATTCGCGTGGAAAGCTGCGGGATCTGCCACACCGATCTCAAGAAAATCGAATACAACCTGCTGGCGCCGCCGCGCATCTATGGCCATGAAACAGCCGGCGTGGTGGCCGCTGCCGGCGACAGGCGTTCGCGGATTACTCGGCCGGCGACCGCGTAATCGTCTTTCACCACATCCCGTGTCTCGAATGCTTCTATTGCCAGCCGCAAGCTCTACGCGCAGTGCCCGGTTTACAAGAAGGTCGGGGTCACGGCCGGGTTTGAGCCGGCCGGCGGCGGATTTTCGCAGTACGTGCGGGTGATGGACTGGATCGTCGAGCGCGGCGTGGAGAAAATTCCGGAGGGCGTTTCCTTCGATCGCGCCAGCTTCGTCGAGCCGGTGAACACCTGCCTGAAAGGCCGTGGTGCAGTGCGATCCGCAAGCCCGAAGACGTCGTGGTGATCCTGGGCCAGGGGCCGATCGGCCTGCTGTTCACCATGCTGCGTGAGGCGTACGGGCGCAACCATTGCTGGCGACCGACGCCATGCCGATCGGCGCGAGCTGGCCCGCCGGTTTGGCGCGGCTGCAGCATTGGATCCGCGCGACCCCGGTTTGCTGGAGCGAGATCATGCAGCTGACCGAGGGACGCGGCGCGGACTCTGGTGATCGTGGCGGCATCGGCTCCCGGCATCGTGGAGCAGGCGATGCGCTATCTCGCGTCCGGGCGCCGCATCCTGCTGTTCGCGCAAACATCCGCAACAGGAGCGCATCGAGGTTTCCGGCGCGGACGATCTGCGTCGGCGAGCGCACGCTTTTCGGGTGCTACAGCGCTTCCGTGGACTTGCAGAAAGAATCGGCGGAACTGGTGTTCAGCGGCGCATTGCCGGTGGAAGAACTGATTTCCCACCGGTTTCCGCTTGATTAAAATCCGTTCAGGATTCGATTTGGCATTGCATCCCGGACCTGAATCATTGAAAATTATCGTTCAGCCACAGAGGTGGACATCAGTGAACACGCAGATGATGGCTGCCGTGCTCTATGGCAAGGAGCACTTGCAGGTAGAGCCGGTGTCCGTTCCCAAGATCGACGACGGCGACATCCTGGTACGGGTGCAGCGGCGCTGACATGCGGCACCGACGTCAAGGTATTCCGCCGCGGTTATCACGCGCGCATGATCGTGCCGCCCGCCGTGTTCGGGCACGAATTGGCCGGCGATGTCGTGGCCGTGGGCGAGGATGTACAAGGACTTTCGCGTGGGCCAGCGCGTGGTGGCGGCCAATTCGGCGCCTTGCGAGGAATGCTTCTTCTGCCGGCGCGGCTTGCAGAACCTGTGCGAGGATCTGCTGTTCAACAACGGCGCTTACGCCGAGTACATCCGCATTCCGGCGCGAATCGTGGAGCGCAACACGTACGAGATTCCCGGCGCATGTGAGTTATCAGGACGCGGCGCTTGGTCGAGCCGCTGGCCTGCGTGCTGCGCGGGCTTGGAAGAGACCGCATCCGCGGCCGGGCGACACCATCGCGGTATCGGGCCTGGGACCCATCGGCCTGATGTTCGTGCGCCTGGCCAAAGCCTGTACGGGTGCCGCGTGATCGCCATCGGCCGGCGCCAGACGCAACTGGATCGCGCGGCCGCCATGGGCGCCGACGAACTGGTGCGTCGCCGACGAGCATACGAATACCGTGCGAAGCGGTGCGCGAGTCTGACCGGCGGCCGCGGCGCCGATATCGCCATGGAAGCCGTGGGCAAGCCGGAGACCTGGGCATTGGCCGCTCGATATGGTGCGGCGCGGCGGCACGGTCAACTTCTTCGGCGGCTGCCCCAACGACAGCCGCGTGAGCTCGATACCACCTGCTGCATTACTCCGAAATCACCTGCAAGGCCAGCTTCCATCACACGCCCGCGTACATCCGCAAGGCGCTGGACCTGGTCGACCGCGGCGACATCACGCTCGCGCGACTTCGTGAACCGCGAGGAGCCGCTCGCCAATCTGCTGGAAGTGATGCGCCACCTGATGAGCCACAACGGCCATCTGAAGACGGCCATCATTCCGTGAGTGCGCACTTGCTGCGCGCCCGAAGGACGCTATCGTTCACTCGCGCCGGAGGCGCTCGACACGGAAATTAGCACGCAAACGACACCGCGCCGAAGCCGAGCTACACGCGCTGGCTGGCCACCCATCACTACGAGAATTTCACGTGGTCAGCTTCCTGCTGCCCAAGCGGCTGCATCAGGATTTCTACAACGTCTACGCTTACTGCCGCTGGGCCGACGATCTGGGCGACGAGATCGGCGATCGCGCCGAGAGCCTGCGGCTGCTGGCCTGGTGGCGGCAGCGAACTGGAAGCCATGTATGCGGGCAGACGCCACGCATCCGGTATTCGTGGCGCTCGCAAGGCACCGTGCACCAATATCGATTTCCGCAGCCAGCCGTTCGCCGATCTGATCCGCGCCTTCGAGCAGGATCAGACGGTGACGCGCTACCCGACTTGGGAAGAGCTGTTCGGCTATTGCCGTTATTCCGCCAATCCGGTGGGCCGGCTGGTGCTGTATCTCTGCGGCTACTCCGATGCGGAACGCCAGCGCCTGTCCGACGCCACTTGCACCGCTCTGCAACTCGCCAATTTCTGGCAGGACGTGACGGTCGATTTCGAGAAGGATCGCGTCTATATCCCGCTCGATGTGCTGGCGACGCCACGGGTATACGCGTCGAGGATCTGGCCGCGCGCAAGTTCAACGCGGCGTTCCGCGCGGCGATGCGCGAGCTGTGGACGAAGCGCGCAAACTGTTTCACCAAGGGCTGCCGCTCATCAAAATGGTGGACCGGCGGCTGGCCTTCGATCTGGACTTGTTCAGCCGGGGCGGCATGCGCGTGCTGGACAAGATCGAGCAGCAGGATTACAACGTGCTGGCCGCCGCGCCCGGCCATTTCCAAGGTGGAACGCGCCGGGCTGCTGCTGCGTTCACTGGCCCACATCGCGTTCGCACGTGCATGAACGCATGGCTGACCTCGAGGCGTCCTACGCCTACTGCCGCCGCATGGCGCGCCCGCGCGCACGCAATTTCTACTATTCGTTTGTGCTGCTCTCCCGGGAGCAGCGCAACGCCATGTGCGCCATCTACGCGTTCATGCGCTATTGCGACGACATCAGCGAAGGCGGTGGAGATGTCCGCTCAAGCGATCGAGCAATGGCGCCGCGAAATGGATCTCGTGCTCGCCGGTCAGGGGGACGCCGACAACCCCCTGTGGCCAGCCTTCCACGATACCGTGAAGCGCTACGAGATTCCGCACCAATACTTCTACGAGATGATCGAGGGCGTGAGCTCCGACACCAAGCCGCGCCAGATCCAAACGTTCGACGAACTCTACCGCTACTGTTATCAGGTGGCCAGCGTGGTGGGGCTCACCACCATCCACATCTTCGGCTTTGAATCGCCGGATGCGCTGAAGCTGGCGGAAAGTGCGGGATCGCGTTTCAATTGACCAATATTCTGCGCGACGTCAGCGAAGACAGCGAGAACCGCCGCATCTATATTCCCGCCGAAGATATTCTTCGATTCAGCGCCGATCTCGAAAAACGGGACGACGCTTTCATCCGTTTGATGCGCTTTGAGGCCGAACGGGCGCGCGGATATTACACCGAATCCCGGCCTCTGATCGAGCTGGTCAACGCCCGCAGCCGGCCATCGCTGTGGGCGCTGATAGAAATCTACCGCCGATTGCTGGATCGCATCGAACAATCGAATTTTGACGTGCTGTCGCGCCGTATCCGAGTGCCTACCTGGGAGAAAGTCGGGATTCTGGTTCGGGCCGCCTTGCGCTAAGCTCCCAATTGCGATGCCAGATCCAAAATGTCGTTGGACACGAAATCGAAATCGCCCGGACGCGCGTGATCGGCCTTTCCGCCTGGCCCGTATTCATTCGGTCGATAGATGAACGCGGTGCGAAGCCCGCAGCCATGCGCCGCTTTGAGATCGCCGACATGCGCGGCGCACATCATAACTTCGTCGGGCTTCAAGCTGAGCAACTCCGCCGCCGTGAGTAGACCTCCCGGTCGGGTTTGTAGTGCTTGGCTAGCTCAGCCGAGAGGATGGTATCCCACGGCAAGCCCGCGTTTTTGGCCATGTCCAGCAGCAGCGAGACATTGCCGTTTGATAGCGGAGCGATGATGTACTTCTGCTTCAGGCGCGTCAGCCCGGCGACCGAATCCGGCCAAGGCTTCAGCCCATGCCAGACCCGGTTCCAATGATCTTTCTCTTCTTCGGTGAGCCCCGTAATACCGAACTCCTTCAGGATGTCTTCCAGGATGGCGCGATGCAGCGCGTCCAGTTTGGTCCACGGAAGTTCGCCGGTGCGAACCTTGTTCATCGATGGACCGTAGCCGCTGCGCCAGCGATCCGCGAACTTGCCCCAATCCACATTGACGCCCCGGGCCTTGCCCCACGCGGAACCCTCCGCGATGATGGATCCTCGCCAATCCACCACCGTACCGAAAGTATCGAAGACCAGCGCTTTCACGGAAGTTTGTGCGGCGAAGATTCTCATGGATAAACTCGGCAGGAGCAATGCCGCGGACCAGCAGAAGTCGCGGCGTCCAATTTTCCAGTCCATACTGTCCCGATCATACTATCAGCGATCGTACAAGTGCGTGAGCCCCCTTAGCCGCTCCCGAATTTCTGTCGTCAGCATTTCCGAGCTATATCGCCAGCGCCAGTTACCCCCCAGCGTGGCCGGCTGATTCATTCGCGCCTCCGTTCCCAATCCCAGCAGGTCCTGCATCGGGATCAGGACCGTGTCGGCAACCGAGGCGAGCAGCGTTCGAATGAACACCCAATGGATCTCGCTTCCGTCCGTATTGAGGTATCGGCGCGCGAAGTCGCGTTCGCGCCGGATATCGTCTTCTGAGCGAGTGCTCTCGCCCCGGCCCTGGCTGGTCCACCAGCCGACGGTTGTATCGCAATCGTGCGTGGCCGTATAGGCCACCACTTCGCGCGGGTAGTTATGGGGCCGAAACGTGGGCGCCTGCGGATCGCTGCCGAACGCGAATTGAACCACGGTCATTCCGGGCAGTCCGAATGCGGCCCTCAGAGCCTCTACTTCCGGGGTGATCACTCCCAGGTTCTCGGCCACCAGCGGAAGTTCGCCGAGCGCGTTGCGAGCCGCCCGGAACAGCTCTATTCCCGGCGCTTTCACCCAGCGGCCCTTGACGGCGGTTGTCTCCGACGCCGGAACTTCCCAATACGCTTCGAACCCGCGGAAGTGGTCGAGCCGGAGCATGTCCACCGTATCCAACGCAGCGCGCAGCCGATCCAGCCACCACGCGAAGCCGTCCGACGCCATCGCATCCCAGCGATAAATCGGATTGCCCCAAAGCTGCCCGGTCGCGCTGAAGTAATCCGGCGGAACGCCCGCGACAACCGTGGGATTGCCGGCCACGTCGAGCTCGAAGAATTGCGGATTCGCCCAGACATCGGAGCTGTCGTGCGCGACGTAGATCGGCAGATCGCCCATTAGACGAACTCCGCGGGTTCGCGCGTGCTCCCGCAGGTCGCGCCACTGGGTGAAGAAGGCAAATTGGAGGTATTTCTCTATTTGGATCGGCCCCGTTAGCCTCTCACGGCAGATATTCAGAGCCAGGACCTCGCGCCGCCGGATGGGCGCCTCCCAGCGGTTCCACATCGCGCCGTCATGTTCGCGCTTAAGCGCCATGAATAGCGCGAAATCGTCCAGCCAGTCGCGATTCGCTTTCGAGAACGCTTCGAAGGTCGCGCGATCGCGAGCGGAGGCGCGTTCGAAGAACCCCCGCGCCGCCGATTCGAGCAGCGCGGTCTTCCAGGGAATCACGCGCCCGTAGTCCACCTGCTCGCTGGGGAAGCTCGGAACGCTCCCGAGCGCCGAGGACGCCAGCCAGCCCTTTTCGACCAGCCGCTCCGGACTGATCAGCAGCGGATTGCCGGCTCTGGCCGAGAAGCACTGGTAGGGCGAATCCCCGAATCCGGTGGGACCGAGAGGCAGAAATTGCCAAAGGGACTGCCCGGTTTCGCCCAGGAAATCGATGAAAGCATGAGCCTGGGGTCCCAGGTCGCCGATGCCGAAGGGGCCGGGTAGGGAGATGGGATGCAGCAGAATACCGCTGGAACGTGGAAATCGCATCGTTTCTACATTCTGCCAGCCTGGAAACCGGCGGGCTATAGAGTTAGCTTCACCTTGCCGATCAATAGGTTGGACGCTTTGACCGCATGATTATTACGCGCACACCACTCCGTATTTCGATCGGCGGTGGTGGCACCGATCTGCCCTCTTACTACGAACGCTTCGGCGGCTTCGTCATCTCTGCCGCGGTGAACAAGCATATTTACGTCGGGATCAACGAAACGTTCAGCGGCGGTTACTTCCTGAAGTACTCCTCGCTCGAACACGCTTTCCAGATCGACGACATCCGGCATCCACTGATTCGGGAAGTGCTGCGGCTCCACGAAGTTCCGGCACCGATCGAGATTGTCAGCATGGCGGATATTCCCGCAGGCACCGGTCTCGGATCTTCGGGGGCGTTCACGGTGGGCTTGCTGCGCGCCGTGCACGCCATGAAACGCAAGTACGTCGACCCGGGTGTGGTGGCGGAAGAGGCCGCTAAGATCGAGATCGAGATCTTACAGAATTCAGTCGGAAAGCAAGATCAATACATCGCGGCGTACGGGGGCCTGGCCTGCTTCGAATTTCAGGAAGACGGACAAGTCAACGTCAGCCCGCTCAACATCAGCAACAGCACCCTGTATGATCTCGAAGAGCATTTGTTGATGTTCTTCACCGGTTACTCACGCAATGCCTCCGGCGTGCTGGACGATCAACGGCTTCGCTCGGAATTGGGAGATGCGGTGCTGCTCGAAAATCTGCATTTCACTAAGCAGCTGGGTCTGTGTATTAAGCTGGCGCTCGAGCAGGGCAATACCCGTCGCTTCGGCGAGCTGATGCATGAACATTGGCTGCACAAGAAAGATCGATCACCCGGGACTTCGAACGAAGGGATCAATCGCTGGTACGAGGTCGGCCGCGAGAACGGCGCGATCGGCGGAAAACTGGTGGGCGCGGGCGGTGGAGGGTTCCTATTGTTCTATGCCGATGACCGCGATGCGCTGCGGCGCGCCATGAAACGGGAAGGCTTGCGCGAGGTCCGTTTCGCGTTCGATCACGAAGGCTCGAAGCTCCTGGCCAGGGAGTAGCCCTATGCAATGCGTCATTCTGGCGGGCGGCCTGGGAACGCGCATGCGTCCGCTGACGGACCACTGCCCGAAGACGCTGCTGCCCGTTCGCGGGCGGCCTTTCGCTTACCATCAGCTACATTGGCTGGCGGCGCAAGGCGTGACCGAGGTGGTGTATGCGATCGGTCACCAGGGCCAAATGATCCGGCGCTACTGGGATTCCGAACCCCAGCCGGTTGGTTGGATTCGCTATGTCGATGAGGGCGAAACGTTGCGCGGGACCGGCGGCGCATTGCGGCTGGCGCTGGAGCAGGGAGTGCTGCAAGAATCGTTTCTCGTGATCTATGGCGATTCTTTCCTGCCGATTGTGTTCGCTCCCGTCTGGAACGCGTTCCTAGAAAGCGGGAAGCCCGCGCTGATGACCGTGCTTCGCAATGAAGGCCGCTGGGACCGGAGCAACGCCGTTTACGAAGACGGGCGGGTGGTTCTGTACGACAAGCAGGGCGGTGCCGCGATGCAATACATCGACTACGGCCTATCCGCGATGCGCCGGGCAGTCCTGGAAGGGGTCACCGCGGAAAAGTTCGATTTGGCGGATCTTTTTCGAGATTTAAGTCTGCAAGGCAAGTTGGCGGGCTTCCGGGTAGCGGAGCGCTTTTACGAGGTCGGTTCTCCGGCGGGTCTGCTGGCGCTCGAAGCGTATCTCGAAGCGCGCGAAACCGCCAGTTGCTCGCACTAGCGGAATCCCACGTCAAGGTAAAATCAATTAATAATGAAGTTTTTCGCGGGTGGGTTGGGGGCGCGTTTCTGGTCTCTCGTCTTAGCGACATTTCTCGGATTCCTCGGAATCGGAACCGTGCTGCCGGAGCTGGGGCCGCACGTAAAAAACGATCTGGGAGGTTCGGACGAAACCGTCGGTCTGGTGATCGGCATTTTCTCGTTCGTGGCGCTGGCCAGCCGATTCTTTTCCGGCCCCTTGGCTGACCGGCGGGGACGCAAGATAGCTTTTCTCGCCGGCCTGGTGAGCTGCGGGCTGGCGGGAGCGGCTTACTTCCTGCCTTTCGGAATTGGCGGAATCTATGTGGCGCGCATTCTGCAAGGCTTCGGCGAGGCGTGCCTCTATACGGGGGCGGCGGCCTGGGCGGTGGAGGTTGCGGGCATCCACAGGAGCGCGCAATCGCTGGGCTATGTGAGCAGTGGAATTTGGGGAGGAATCTCGGCCGGTCCGCTGGTGGGCGCCTGGTTAGGCTCGTTTGAACGCGCGGCCGCGATGCAGGTGATCACCGCCGTATTAGGGGTCCTGATCCTGATGCGCGTTCCCGAGGATTACCAGCCGGCGCCGCATCTCGCGCGACGCCGCTGGCTGCCGCCATCGT
The DNA here is from genome assembly GCA_963786745.1 of Terriglobia bacterium. Taxonomy (GTDB): domain Bacteria; phylum Acidobacteriota; class Terriglobia; order Bryobacterales; family Bryobacteraceae; genus Palsa-89. Next base: position 139,343 of record CAWBAE010000008.1, read on the forward strand.
TGATCACTCCCGGCATCGCGGTGGGATTCGTGAACGTACATTATCCGGTGATCGCGGGTTTTCTCATTCTGTTTCTCGCGTCGCACGGAAACTCCGGAGCCGCGGCGTTCTCGGCTTACGCCGGCATGATCCTGCTGTCCCGATTCTTCTTAGGCAGCCTGCCGGACCGGATTCACCCGCGCATCACCTACTATGGCGGCTTGGTTTTAATGGCGGTGGGGTTGATCGTCATCGCGCTGGGACCTTCGCCTGCTGTGGCGGTGTGCGCTGCCGCGCTGCTCGGATTTGGATTCTCGTTTCCCTGGTCCTCAGTGGCGTCCACGGTGCTCAAGCAGACTCCGCAGCGCGAACGCGGCTCAGCCGTCGGTGTATTGAGCGCGTTCTACGACCTTTTCGTTGGCATCAGCTCTTTCGCCGCGGGCGGCGTCGCCAGCCACTTTGGTTATTCCGCGGCCTTCTTCATGGCAGCTGCGGCGCTGGGAGCGGCCGCGATTGCGGGGCGATTTGTATTCCCGGCGGGCCGGCCGGAGCAGCTTCTTCCGGACGCCCCCGCTCAGGTCCTGGAAGAGGCCTAGCTGGCTGCTGAAAAAATCTCTGGGCAAGCTGAAGCATGCCCCACTGGGGGATGATATGCTTCCTTTACCATGCGAACCGATACCCTGCTTCTGCTTCTCGTCCTGGGCGGATTTAGCGCCACGCAGCTTACCGCCGAAGACCCGGTTCCGAAGACGCCGGAAGAGCTGATCGCCCGGAATCTTGGCCCCCGGGATCATGTGAACGATCCGTTTCCGCCGCACAAGGTGATTGGCAACATCTACTTTGTCGGCCCTCACGCGCTCGGCTCCTATCTGATTGTCACTCCCGCCGGCGACATTCTGATCAATAGCGATTTTGAAGCCACAGTGCCAGTAATTCGTGCATCCGTCGAAAAGCTTGGATTCCGTTTCACGGACATCAAGATTCTGTTGGGCAGCCACGCGCACGCCGATCACATGGAAGGCGATGCGCTGGTGAAGGAGCTGACTGGCGCGCAGGTAATGGCCATGGCGGAGGATGTTCCGGCGCTCCAGAAAATGACGCCGGGAGGCAAGCCGCATCCGATCGACCGCGTCCTGCACGACGGCGATAAAGTGACGCTCGGCGGCACGACACTAGTGGCGCATCTCACTCCCGGACATACCAAAGGCTGCACTACTTGGACCACTAAGGTAAAGGACGGCGGCAAGTCATATGACGTGGTGATCATCGGCAGCATGGGCGTGAATCCGGGCGTGAAACTGGTGAACAACGCCGATTATCCGCAGATCGCCGACGACTTCGCGCGGACGTACAAGATCATGCGGTCTTTGCATTGCGATGTGCCGCTTGCCTCGCACCCGGGCATGTACGGGATGGAGGCGAAATACGCGAGACTCGGCAAGGGCTCGAATCCTTTTATTGATCCGGAAGGCTACCGCAAGGAGATCGACATCAACGAGGCAGTTTTCCGCAGTACGCTTGCGGAACAGAAGAAAGCTGCCGCGCAGTAGCGGTCGCCGTTACCCGGCCGTTACATCCGCACCACATAGCCTGCGAGAGACGTCTACCTGAGTAGAGGCGAAAGGATCTCTCATTCGAATGACAAACTTCCTGAAGCAGTATCATCCGCACGACAAACATGCGTTCGACCAATCGCTGGTTGGATCTCTGTTCGGCCTGGCGGCGGGAGCGTGCGGGGCGCTGATGTTCGCTCTCATGACCGGGCGCAGCTGGGAAAAATCCGCGCTGCTGATAGGCGCCGGCGCGGTGCTGATGGGGGGCGTGGTTTTCGCGATCCTGTATCTGCACTTTCTGGATCGCAGCGACTAGCAGGAAGCGGCCCGGCGTATGTCACTATAGTTGTGTCTATGACGACCCCACAAGCCCCGCCGAGACTTCAGTTGGTGAATACGCCGGACTATCGCGAAAGCTATGCGAACAGCGTGCAGATTCGCGTGAACCTCTGGGATTTCTTCCTCATGTTCGGCACGGTGAACCAATCCGCTCCTGATAACGTCATGATCCACAATTTTCAGGGCGTGTATCTGAGTCCCCAACAGGCCAAGGCGCTGTTGAACGTCCTGACGCAAAACATTTCGCAATACGAGGCGACGTTCGGGGAAATCAAGCTGGAGCCGCATAGCCAAAAAAGCGCAATCCAGTGATCGCGGAGCGCGGCGCGGCGAAAACCAACTGGCTCTTCGTCGCAGCCTGCGTTCTCATTGTCTTCCTGGCTCATGCATCTCTTATTTCGCTCCCCTATTTCTGGGATGAACTGGGCCAATTCGTTCCAGCGACGCTCGATATTCTCCGCGATGGCGCCTGGATCCCGCACTCCACCGTTCCCAACGCGCATCCACCGGAGGTGATGGCGTACCTGGCTCTGACTTGGCGAATATTCGGGTATTCCATTCCGGCCACGCGCGCGGCGATGCTGGCACTGGCGAGCTGCGCGGTGATCGCGACCTACCTGCTTTCGAATCGGCTGATCCCCGCAGCCGGGTTTGTCGCGTTTGTTCCCGCGCTATTGCTGGTCGTCGATCCGCTGTTCTACATGCAAGCCATGATGGCGCAGCTCGACATGCCCGCAATGCTGTTCACGCTAGTCGCGCTCATCCTCTTTTTTAAGGATCGGCACGGGCTCGCGGCCCTGGCGTGCACCGCCCTCGTGCTCGCCAAAGAGACCGGTGCGCTTCTGCCTTTGCTATTCGCGGGGGCGCTGCTGTTCGAGCGCCGGCCTCGGCCGGCCTCGTATTATCTCGCGCCCTTCGCCGCGCTGGCTGTGTGGTTTTTCTATCTCTGGCGCGGCACGGGCCAGCTTTTCGGCGATGCGGGCTTCACGCACTACAATCTCGGATACGCCCTCAACCCGGTGCGAGCTTCGCTGTCGCTGGTCCGGCGCTTCTACTATCTATTTCTTGCCGATTTCCGATGGGCCGGTTCGCTCGCGATTCTATTCGCCTGGCGAAGAACGGCCGTCTATTCCGGCCGGGCGTGGCGAATCGTTTGGGCGTTCGTGGCCGCCCATACAGTGATGGTGAGCGTGCTGGGCGGCGCGGAGCTGGAACGCTATCTCTTGCCCGTAATTCCGTTGCTGTACATCGCCATGGGCGCGGCATGGACCGCGCTCCGTCCGATGTGGCGCAGAGCCAGCATGGCGACCGTCGCCGCTGGGCTGCTGCTGGGCCTGTTCGTGAATCCGCCATTTCCATTCCCGTACGAGAACAATCTTGCGATGGTCGATTTCGTGCGCCTGCATCGCGACGCGGCGCAGTTTCTCGAGCATACGTATCCGCGTGAGACTGTCCATACCGCCTGGCCGCTCACGGCGGCGCTTCGCAATCCGGCGTTCGGTTATGTCGATCGGAAAATGTCGGCTGCTGAAACATCGGACTTCCGTTACTCAACATTGTCGGCTCTCGATCCCAAGGACGTGCAGGTCCTGGTCCTTTACTCGCGGACCTGGGAGCCGAACTGGGGCATAATGCGATGGCCCATCGTCACGCGATTTCTAGAGCGTTATTACGAATACGGACGGCAGATGGATGCGGGCGAAGTTCGCGGGCGCTTCGGCCTGGTACCAATCCATCGTTGGGGCCGGCGCGGCCAGTGGATCGAGATCTACGCGCGCCGGTAGCGGGCGATTTGTCTAGTGCGCGGCCAACCGGGTTTGGCCCGGCTTGGGACGCCGCATGATAAACGGAAGCGGCACCAGGCAAAGAATAAGCAGCGACATGATCCAAAAGGCGTTGTCGATGCCGACCGTGTTGGCTTGCTGTTGCACCGTGAGATAGGCCATCGCTAGCGCTTTGCGCGCGGCCGTGACGGCGTCGTAACCTTGCGCGGTAAACATGGCCGTCAGCCCGTTCAGCATCTGGGCGAAGGGGCGGTCGCCGTGGCTGGTGTGGGACGCGAAGTTCACTTGCTGGGTTTGATTCTGGCGCGCTAGAAAAGTGGTGAGCAGCGAAGTGCCGATGCTTCCTCCCATATTGCGCGCGAAGTTCGAAAGCCCTGCCACCTGATTGTTCTTCTCGCGCGGCACGCCGACATAGTTCAATGTGCTGATGGGCACGAAAATAAGAGGCATGAAGATGACCTGCGCCATGCGCAGCAGCACGATGGTCTGGAAATCAATTTGCAGATTGAGAATGGTCATGCGATTGAGCGTCACAGCCGTACCCAGGAAGCCGATAGCTATCAGGATTCGCGGGTCTATCTTGCTGCCGGTCAGGCGTCCGGCGATGGGCATCATCAGCATAAGCAAAAACCCGGCGGGCGACAAAGCCATCCCGGCGCGCTCGGCCGTGTATCCGAGGCTGCTTTGTAGGAATTCCGGGATCAGCACCGTGGAGCCGAACAACGTCATTCCCAAGATGAATGAAAAGAAAACGGCCGTTCCGAAATTGCGGTTCTTGAGCAACCGCACATCCACAATCGGGTGGTCGTGATACCACTCCCAGAGAAAGAACGCGATCAGAGTGGGGACTCCGACGCAGAAGCAGGTAAGCACCAGCCGGGAAGAAAACCAATCGGCTTCCTGCCCTTTGTCGAGCACGAACTGGCAGGTAGAGACACCCAGCACGATGAGCGCGAGGCCGATGTAGTCAATCCGAATGCCGGACTTCTTTTCTTCCTTGAGCCAGGGCGGGTCTTCCACGATGCGGGACGTCAGAAACAGCGAGAGAATGCCCACCGGAATGTTGATGAAAAAGATCCAGTGCCAGTTGAAATTGTCGGTGATCCAGCCGCCCAGCGTGGGCCCGACCGCGGGCGCCACCACCACCGTCATGCCGTAAAGGGCGAAAGCCATGCCGCGGCGTTCGATCGAAAACGTGTCGGCCAGAATGGCCTGTTCGGAAGGCTGCAATCCTCCTCCGCCCGCTCCCTGCATGATGCGCGCGATGATCAGCATCGGCAGGCTTTGCGAGATTCCGCACAGGAAGGAAGAGATGGTGAACAGCGCGACGCACGTCATGTAGAAGCGCTTGCGTCCCATGACAGTGGATAACCAGCCCGATACAGGCAACACGATAGCGGCGGAAACCAGGTAGCTGGTGAGAACCCAGGTGGCCTCTTCGTATGTGGCGCCCAGCGATCCTCCGATGTGCGGCAGCGAAACGTTGGCGATGGAGGAATCCAGCACTTCCATGAACGTCGCCAGCGTTACCGTCAGGGTAACCAGATATGGATTATAGGAAGGCTTCCAGGTAGATCGGCTATCGGAGGGTTGATCCGCCATGCGTCATTCCTTACTTCGGAGCCTCGATCCGTACCTTCGGTTCCACCGACATGCCCGGCCGCAGGCGATCGAGGCCGTTCTGATTGGGTTTAAAGCGCAGGCGCACCGGGATGCGCTGCACCACCTTCACAAAGTTTCCAGTAGCGTTTTCCGGAGGCAGGACGCTGGCCAGCGCGCCAGTGCCGCCTCCCAGGTTTTCGACGTATCCTTCGAAATCCTGCTTCAGGGCATCCACGTGTATAGTAGCCGACTGGCCTGGCTTGATGTTCCGGAGCTGCGTCTCTTTGAAGTTCGCGGTAACGTACACATCGCCAATCTGGGCGATGGTGAGAAGCTGTTGACCCGCAGCGACGTGCATCCCGACCTCGGCGGATCGCTTCAGGACGATGCCTCCCACGGGCGCGACGACCTTGGTGTAGCTCAATTTCAATTCGGCCTGCTCCACTTGCGATTGCGCGCCCAAAGCGTTGGCCTGCTGCGATTCCACAGTGGCCTGCCGGATGGCTACCTGCTGCGTAGCGGTTTGACGGTACTGAAGCAGACGGGTGTGCACTTGCGCGAGTTGCGCGCGTTTTTGATCCACCAGCCGCGCGGCCGATTCCACGGAGGCATGGCTGGCCTCCACATTGGCGGTCTGAGCAGCGGCTGTAGCGGCGATCTGATCGTACTCCTGTTTTGAAACCTCTTCGTTCGCGATCAGGATTTTGTAGCGCGACAGATCGGCCTGCGCGCGCGCGTTGTTGGCCTGGGCTTCGGTGAGTTTGGCGGCGGCGGCGTCGCGATCCCGCTCGGCCGCTGCAACGGCGGCTTCGGCATTGGTGACGTCGGCCTCGGCGCCTGAAATATTCGTGGAGCTTTCCACTTGCGCGATGGGGACGTTGGGCTGCTGCGCAGTCACCATGCTTCTGGCCTGCGCCACCTGGGCCCGAGCCTGGTCCAGGCTGACCTGAAAGTCGCGGGGGTCCAGGTCCACCAATGGTTCGCCGAGTTTCACGATCTGGTTCTCATCCACATAGACGCGCAGGATGGTGCCGTCCACGCGCGCGCTGATGATGCTCACGTGCGTATCCACCTGCGCGTCGTCGGTGGTTTCAAACTTTTCCGATTGAAGGTAAAAATACAAACCGCCCAGGGCGGCCGCCAGCAGAACCAGAAAGAAAATGGTGAACGCGCGGCGGCGGCCCCGCTTGTTCGAAGCGGCAGGTTTCGATTCCGTCTGAGTTTGCTGGACGCTCTCTTTGGTCGTCATGGCTGGGTCACTTTCAGAAGATCCGGCAACTCCTTCTCTGCTTCGCCCCTGGCCCGGGCCAAGGCGACGCGCGCTAATTCGAACGAGTACAGGCTGGATAAGTAATCACTCTCGGCGCTGGCGACCTGTTCCTCCGCCTGCACCACTTCGACGGTGGTGGCGACGCCCAAGCCGAAGCGGTCGCGCGCCTCGCGCAGGGTCTCGCCGGCGTATCCGCGATTCTGCTCCGCCAATCGCACCTGTCCGACAGCGGTTTCGAGTTCGATCAGCGAGGTGCGCACTTCCTGCTCCACTTCGCCCTGCTGGTCGGCGAGTTCGGCCTTGCGCTGCGCCAGTGCGACTTCGGCCTGTTCGACGTCGGCCTTCACGCGCCCACCCAGCCAGATTGGCACGTTCACCGAGCCCGTGACCGAGAAAACGCCGTGCGTGGAAGCTGGATTGGGCCCCGACACGCCATAGTCGCCGTTGATGGACGCGGACGGCAAGCGCTCGGCACGCGCGGCCGACACCACTCGCTGCGCGGCTTCTACTTGCGCCTGCGCCGCTTTTAAATCCGGACGGCTCGCGAAAGCATGTTGAATCTCGGAAGCAGCGTCCGGGACGGCCAGCGGCGGAAAGCCGAGAGCCTCGCTCAAGCTCAACTCGCGATCGAGCGGCAGGCCGATCAGGCGGGCCAAGCCGATCTTCTGCTTGCGCACATCCGACTGTAGCGCGTTCAATCTTTGCTGCTGAGTTTCAAGTTCAACCAGAGTCCGGACGACATCGATTCGGGCGTTCGTGCCCGCGGTTTTTCGTACCTCGGCTTGCTTATTGACAGCCCGAGCGTTATCCACCTGCGCGCGCTGCGACTCCACCCGAGCCGCTGTGGCCAGCAATTGAAGATAAGTTCCCGCCACGGCCAGCACCACAAGCTCGCGGGCATCCTTCGCGGACAAGACGGCCGCGCGCTGCATATCTTTCGATGCCTGCCAGTTGCGTCTTTGCACCGGATCCCAAACCGTGGTGCTGAAATTTCCCTGCGCCTGGGAATAACTGAACGGACCTACCACCGAGGGAATCGAGAAATTCAGTCCGGGCGGCACGTTGAACTTGAAACCGTAGGCGGCCAAATTGATTTGGGTGTCGGTTTCGGAGGCGCTGACTGAGATGTTCGGCAGCAGATAGCTCAACTGCTGGGCGCGTTGCGCACCCGCCGTCCGCACGGAGAAATTGGCTGTCAGGGCGCCCAGGTTGGTCTCCAGGCCGCGGCGCACGGCCTCGCCCAAGCTGAGAGAAATCGCGCCCGGGGGAACGTCGGCACCCGGAACGCTGCCCTGGAATCCGCCGCCCACTTGGATGGAACTGTTGATGGTTTCCGCGCCGCCCGAAGTGGCGGATTGCTGGACGGAGACGATGCCGGTTACGTTTTCGCGGCCCGAAGGGGAGAGCGGAAGAGCGCGGCTGGAACCGGCCGGGCCCGCGGATACTCCGGGAAGCTGCGCCCAGGCCGCGGCCGAGCTCAGCAGCGCCAACAGCACGTTCCTGTGGATCACATCCACGAATTTAGCATAAATACATGCGCGAATGTATATAATGGAGCCGATGGCCACAGCAGTCGCGCGCCTCAACAAGCACCAGCAGCGGACCGATGCCACCCGCAAGGCTTTGCTCGGATCGGCCCGCCGGATCTTCGCGCGGGACGGCTTCGAAGCGGCCCGGATCGAGGAGATCGCGGCGTCCACCGGACACACGCGCGGCGCATTCTACGCGCACTTCGAAAGCAAGGAGGAATTATTCTTCGCTTTGCTCGAACAAGAATCGTTCCAGCGGGTGGAAGAGATGCGCGCCATCGCCGAACGCGCCGCCACTCCGCAAGCGCGCCTGGAGGCCTTGCGCGAGTTTTACGTCGGACGGGCCTGGGATCCCAATTGGGTAATGCTGACGCTGGAATTCAAGCTGTTCGCCGTGCGGCATCCGCGCTTACGAGCCAGGCTGGCCGCCACGCATCGCCGCATCCGCGCGTCCTTGAATCTGGCAACCATCAACCAACTGATGCCCGCGAGCATCCAGGGCAGCGGAAAGGCCAAGGAATCGAGAAAGGTTGCGCTCGAAGCGCTGCTGAACGGCCTGGTATTAGAGCATGCCTACGATCCTCGAAGAATCTCGGAGCCGCGGCTGGCTGAGTTGCTGCGCCGGTTGTTTGACGCTGTGCTGGAATCCTAGCGTCCGCGGAAATTAGGCGCGCGTTTTTCGAGGAACGATTGCACGCCTTCCTTGTGATCTTCGGTTTGGCCGCAGCGTAAGTGCGTCTCCGGCTCTCGATCCAGCATGGTGCGGAAGTCTACGGTGGTTGCCAGATTCACGTTGGCTTTCATGTAGCGATAGCTGACTAGCGGTCCGGCGGCCAGGCGCGCAGCCAGGCTGCGAGTTTCCGCGGCTAGCAATTCGGCCGGAACCACGCGATTCAAAAGGCCCAGGCGAAGCGCTTCGGCCGCGTCGAATGTGTCCGCCGTGAATAGCAATTCCTTAGCCTTGGGCGCTCCGGCGTATTGCGTCAGCAACCAGGTGACGCCGAAGTCGCCGCCGAATCCGACCTTGGCGTAAGCGGTTCCGAATTTCGCCTGGTCCGACGCAATTCGCAGATCACAGGCCAGGCACACACCCAAACCCGCGCCCATGGCGAATCCGTTCACGCTGGCGATGGTCACTTTGGGCATCTGATAGAGCAGGGCGGAGAGGCGCTGGGCGCGACGCAGCCAGTCAATACGCTCCTCGAGCGGGCGCGGCTCGGCGTTCTCCCGCGCCATTCCGCCGATGTCGCCGCCGGCGCAGAACGCCCGCCCCGCGCCGGTCACCACTACCACGGCAACTTTGGGATCTTCCTCCCAGTGCGCCAGCGTTTCGATGGCTTTGGTGAGCAAGTCTGGGCTCAGTGCGTTCATGCGATCCGGCCGGTTGAACGTCAGGAAGGCGACGCGGTCTTCGAGCGATGTAAGGATAACGTCTTCAGGCATGGCAATCCAGCATATCGCGGCGGGCTACGGCATCGGTAGAGCGACCAGCGGACGTCGGCTGAGAGTGCTCAGCTTATTGAGCCCGTCGATATAGGCGCGCGCGCTGGCTTCGATCACGTCAGTGGACGCGCCCCGCCCGATCACTTTGCAATCCCCCTGGCCAAGGTGCACGGTGGCTTCTCCCAGCGCTTCGGTGCCGCTGGTCACGGATCGTATCTCATAGCTGATCAGCGGGGCCGCGCTGTTGGTGGCCGCGCAAACCGCTTTGTACACGGCGTCCACGGGACCGTCGCCGATGGATGCGGCCATGCGCGTTTCCACGACGCCCGATTCATCGCGGATTCGCACACGCACTGTGGCGGTTGGAATCGCGGAAGTACCGCTATAGATTTGCAGATATTCGAGCTGGTAAGTCTCTTCAGCGGGACGCAGCTCATCGTGCACAATGGCGATCAGATCTTCGTCGAACACCTCCTGCTTTTTGTCGGCGACGGCGAGAAATCGCTGATAGGCCTGGTTCAATTCTTCAACGGAAAGCCGGTAGCTGAGTTTCTCCAGCCGGTCACGCAAACCGGCGCGGCCGGTGCGGGCGGTCAGCACGACGCGGCTCTCTTCCAGGCCGACGTCTCCGGGGAGCATGATCTCGTAGGTTTGACGATCCTTGAGGAACCCGTCCACATGGATGCCGGAGCTGTGCGCAAAAGCGTTCGCTCCGACCACGGCTTTGTTGGGTGGAACGGGGATGCTGAGCATATCGGCCACCATGCGGCTGGTGCGGTGGAACTCGCGGGCATCGACGCCGGTGTCCAATCCGAAATAATCGCGGCGCGTGCGCAACGCCATGACGATCTCTTCGAGCGACGCGTTGCCGGCTCTTTCGCCGATGCCGTTGATGGTGGCTTCCACCTGGCGCGCGCCGTTCTGCACGCCCGCCAGGCTGTTCGATACCGCGAGGCCAAGGTCATCGTGGCAATGCACGCTGATGGTGGCGCGACCGATATTAGGTACCGTATCGCGGATTCGGCGGATCAGCGCGCCATACTGCTCGGGCACAGTGTAGCCGGTGGTGTCGGGGATGTTGACCACGGTGGCGCCGGCGTCGATGACAGCCTCGATCATTTCGCAAAGGTAGTCAAGATCGGATCGGCCGGCGTCTTCGGCATAGAACTCGACGTCGCCGACGTAGCTCTTGGCCAGCTTCACTGCATCCACCGCCATGCGCAGGATGTTTACGCGCTTCTCGGCCAGCGTGCGGCCATACCGGTCGTCCCGAAATTTGCCCATCACGTGGATATCCGACGCGCCGATTCCGGTGTGGATGCGCGGCTTTCGAGCGCGGGCCAGCGCCTTTCCGCAGGCGTGGATATCTTCGGGGACCACGCGCGAGAGGGCGCAGATGACGGGGCCGTCGATTTGTTCCGCGATCTCGCGCACGGCCTCGAAATCCCCGGGCGAGGAATTGGGATAGCCGGCCTCGATGATATCCACGTTCAGGCGCGCCAGCTGTCCGGCCAACGCCAGCTTCTCGCGCCGACCCAGCCGCGTTCCGGCCGCCTGCTCACCGTCTCGCAGCGTAGTATCGAATATCGCCACTTTGTTTGACGCCATCGTTATCTCCTCGAAAATTCAGATTCAGAAATAGAAAAAGGCCACCGGGTGGCTGCCCCGCCGGTGGCCTTCTCAAAATCGGTTTGAGTCAGCCTCAGGCGGGGCCGGTAAGGAGGCCCAGCGCAAGCAGATTTAGGCTGAGAATGCCGGTTGCGCGCAAGCTGGCCGCAGGCGTCGAATCCGGGGCGATTCGCGGCGAACATGCGGATGCGCTATGCGAAGGCATTCGTAAAATCCATGATACATCGGACACAGGCCCCGGTACAATGGGCATGAGATCGACTTAGCTAACCGAGATGCTGGAGTTCGCGTCCAATCGCCATGGCTGGTCTTCAGGATCTGCGCCGGGATATCGCGTACGGCGTCCGCATGCTCGTCAAGAGTCCTGGCTATTCGACCGTGGCGGTGCTCTCGCTGGCGCTGGGCATAGGCGCGAACACGGCAATCTTCAGCCTGATCGATTCCGTGATTCTGAAGCTGCTGCCGGTGAGCAATCCCAGGGAGCTGGTGGCGCTGAGCGATCCCACTTTTTCGGGCGTTAACAGCGGGTTCGACACCGGGGAGCGCGCCATTCTTTCGACGCGCGAGTTCGAAGGTCTGCGCGACCGAACCGAGGCATTCTCGGGAGTTTTGGCCGCCGAGAGCAGCATGGACCGGCTGAACGCCAGCGTCAATGGCGCGGCGCCGGAAGAGATCCATACGCGGCTGGTGAGCGGCAATTACTTCCGCGTCCTGGGAGCGAGCGCACTGGCGGGCCGCGTGTTTTCAGCCGAGGACGAACACGGACCCGGATCGGCGCCTTACGCGGTCCTGAACTACAGCTATTGGCAAAGCCGTTTCGGAGGGGCGTTTTCCGCCCTTGGCGCACACATTCGGGTGGGCAAGGCCGATCTGACAGTGATCGGAGTGGCGCGCCCGAGTTTTCACGGCGAACAAATCGGCGCTGCGCCCGACGCGTGGGTTCCGCTGGACATGCAGCCGCTTTTGATGCCTGGCCGCATGTGGCTCCAAGACGATCCTGCTCACGTCGCCGAAAAGGTGATGTGGCTCCAAGTGATCGGCCGCCTCAAGCCGGGTGCCTCGCGCCAGCAGGCTCAGGCGAACGTGGATGTGGTTTTCAAACAAATAGTGGCGGAGGAATTCTCCAAGCTTGTCGCCAGCCAGCCCCGCATCCTGAAACAGTTTTTGAAGCTGCACGACGCTGGTAACGGCGTCTCCAGCTTGCGGGGCGATTTTGCCGACCCCCTGTACGTCCTCATGGGTGTGGTTGGGCTGGTGCTTCTGATTGCCTGCGCCAACGTGGCCAATCTGCTGCTGGCGCGCGCTACAGCCCGTCAAAAGGAAATCGGGATACGCCTGGCGTTGGGCGCCGGACGCGCTCGCGTGGTGCGTCAATTTCTGGTTGAAAGTTTGGTGCTGGCCGCGGCCGGCGGCTTGGCCGGTGCGTTGTTCGCGGCGGCGGGAGTGAAGCTGCTGGTGCGGATGGTTTCGGAGGGTTCCGAATCCCTGACCCTCGACGTTAGCCCGGACTTCAAAACCCTGCTGTTCACCACCGGTATCTGTCTGCTCACCGGCCTTATTTTCGGGCTGGCCCCCGCCTGGCAGTCGACTCGCGTGAACGTCAGCCGCACTCTCAAGGAAGCCGGCCGCGGCCTCACTGGATCGAGCTCGCGCATTGGCCTCGGAAAGATTCTCGTCATCGGCCAGATCGCTATTTCGGCCATGCTCCTGATCGGCGCCGGCTGGTTCGTGCGCACGCTGCGAAACCTGGAAAACATCGAGCTGGGATACTCGCGGGACCGCCTCGCGCTGGTTCGCGTGGATCTGCTGTCGGCCGGTTACTCGGGCGATAAACTCCCGCTGGCCTATGAAAACCTGCGCGACCGGCTGGCTCTCATTCCGGGCGTTCGAGCGGTGACGTACTCCCAAAACGGCCTGTTCAGCGGCAGCGAATCCGGCGACATGATCAGCGTGGAAGGCTACACGTCGAAAAAGGATGACGACCGGGCCAGCCGGTTTGACGGAGTCGGTCCTGGATATTTCACGGACATCGGCATTCCGATGCTGCTAGGCCGCGACATCGGCCCGCAGGACGTAGCCGGCTCTGAATCGGTGTGCGTGGTGAATGAGGCCTTCGCAAAGTTCTATTTCGGTGCATCCAACCCCATCGGCAGGCACGTGACGGATGAATTTCCCGATAATCGCAAGACCTTCAGCATTGTGGGCGTGGCGCGCGACTCGCGCGAGAACGGCCTGACCCGTGCAGTGGACCGGCGCTTTTATCTGTCCGCGCGGCAACCCCTGGGAGGGTACTCTCCATTCATGAACTATGAGATTCGAACCATGAGCGATGCGGGACCCGTGCTCGAGGCGGCGCGCAAAACGATTCTGTCGTTTGACCCGGCCATTCGCGTCGAGCATCCCAGAACCATGCAAGCGCTGCTCGATGAGAACTTGCTCCAGCGGCGTCTCATCGCGCAGCTTTCCGCCGCGTTTGGAGGGCTGGCGTTGCTGCTGGCCGCGATCGGGCTTTATGGCGTGCTTTCTTACGGCGTGGCGCGCCGCACCAACGAAATCGGCATCCGCATGGCGCTGGGCGCGGAGGGTGGCAGCGTGATCCGAATGATTTTGAGTGAGACGGCGCTGCTGATTGCCATCGGCCTCGCGATCGGAGTTCCGGCCAGCCTGGCCTGCGCACGGTTCGTCCAGAGCAAACTCTTCGGGCTCAAGCCGGCCGATCCTATGACGCTGGTGGCGGCAATGGGCGTTCTGGCCGCCGTTGCCTTGGCGTCCGGATGGATTCCCGCGCAGCGCGCAGCGAAAGTGGATCCGATGGTGGCGTTGCGCGACGAGTAGACGGAATCCAACGCTGCCGGTAGGGCGCTTGCGGCGTTGTGGCGGCCCGTGCTAGCATCAGGCCAACTCCCGCAAAGTCTTGCCACCCCAGAAGCTGGCCCGGAAGTAGCCAAAACTTCCCCGCGGACTACCCAAGTCGTCGCGTGAGTCCCGACCAACTTATCTCGACAACTCAAGGAGTGATTTATGACAAGACGGGAATTGGTCATGCGCGTGGGCCGGGCCGGAGGGTATGGCGCGGCGTTTTCCATCATGCGATCCATGGGATTGCTGGCGGCGCCGCCAGCCGTTCCCGAAGCGTTGCACGTCACTCCGGCGACGGGCAAGGGAACCAAGGTCGCGATTCTGGGAGGCGGAATTTCCGGATTGGTTTCCGCCTACGAGCTCGGAAAAGCGGGGTTCGACTGCACGGTGATCGAAGCACGCGAGCGTCCGGGTGGCCGAAACTGGAGCGTCCGGCGCGGCACCAAGATCGAGTTCACGGATGGAACCTCGCAACTTTGCGATTTCGACGAAGGGCATTATTTCAACGCCGGTCCGGCGCGCCTGCCATCCATTCACCAGACTATGCTGGGTTATTGCAAGGAGCTGGGCGTGCCGCTGGAAGTGGAAGTGAACACGTCGCGCAGCACGTTCCTTGAGAACGACAACGCCTTTGGCGGCCGGCCTCTCGAGCAGCGGCAAGCTATCAACGACACGCGCGGGCATGTCTCCGAGCTGCTGGCGAAAGCCATCCAGCAGGGCTCGCTCGATCAGCAGCTGACGCCGCAGGATCGCGAGCGGATGCTGGATTTTCTCGAAACCTACGGAGATCTGAAACCGGACCACACCTATCAAGGGTCGCTGCGGTCAGGCGCGAAGCAGATGCCGGGCGCCGCCGATCAGACGGAGGCGATTCGAGATCCGCTCCCGATGCATGCGCTGCTGGATGCTTCCTTCTGGCGCAGCATGATGTTCGAAGAAAGTTTCGACATGCAAGCCACCATGTTCCAGCCGGTGGGCGGCATGGATCGTATTCCTTACGCGTTCGCGCAACGTCTGGGCAAGGTTGTGAAATACGGCTGCCCGGTGCAGGAGATTCGCAAGACCTCGACTGGAGTAAGGATCGTGTATAAGGAGCGGGGCGTCGAGCAGACGCTGGAAGCGTCGTACTGCATTTGCGCGCTGCCGCTGCACATTGCCAAAAAGATCAGCAACGATTTTGCGCCGCGAGTTCGCGCAGCGATGGATCAGGTGACCTATGACTCGGCATTCAAGATCGCTTGGGAATCCAGGCGGTTTTGGGAGCAGGAGAATAATATCTATGGCGGCATTTCCTGGCTCGGTACGGGAAATATCGGCCTGGTGTGGTATCCCAGCGCCCGAATTTTCTCGGAGAAGGGCATCGTGATTTCCGGATACAGCGTGGAACCGCGTGAATTCGTTCCGCTGTCGATAGATGCAAAGCTCGCCGCCTCCCGCGCGGCGGTTGAGAAGCTGCATCCCGGGCGCGGCCAGGAACTAACCAAGCCGATGTATGTTTGCTGGGGGAAGATTCCCTACAACGAAGGCTCCTGGGTGAGCAGGGGTCAGGGAGAACGGGAAAATACCGAGGGGGCATACTACAGCGGCCCGTACAAGGAATTTCTAGTCCCCGACGAACGGATTTTCTTCGCTGGAGATCACACCACGCACGTGATCGGCTGGCAGGAGGGCGCGGCGCTTTCCGCGCGCAGGGCGATCAACCTGATCGCCGAACATATGCGCAAGGCGTGAAGGCTATTCGCGGCGAAGTTCCCCGGAGGAAAACGACGAGCCTGCCGATATAGGCCGGTCCGTGTGGAAGTATTTCTTGTACGCGCCAATCCAGTCCCTGGAAATGTCCTGCTGCGCGGTGGCGAGGTCCAGTTGCCCCGAACAGACCAGCCGGTGAAGATGCTCTTCCAGAGCGTCTTTCACGTGGGCGTTCCAGACGGTTCTGGAGTAAGGCTCCGGCCAAAGATTCTGGATGTCATCGGATCCGCCCAGTTCCGGCGTGATCAGGTAATCCACTTCATAGGCGCTCGGCTCGGCGTTTCGGATGCCATATTCTTCAAAGACTTTTTGGCGCAGGGTCGCGGGAACCATCGCCGAAGCGTTTCGAGTATCGTCACTGCAGATCTGATCTTTAAGAACCGGACGCACGGCTCCGGGAGTCAGGTTCGATTGCGGGATCGCGCGGGCTAAGCGCGTGGGCGCGGGCCAGAACCGTGCCACTACAAGAATCAGGAGGCCGGCCGCCAAAGCCGCCGCGGCAGAGCGTCCGGCGACCATCCAATGCCGAGGCTGCCGCTCGTTGGCGTTTTGCGCCAGCGCCTCTAGTTCAACCTTCAATCGAGCCCGCGCCCCGGCAGCCGGCGGCAGACACTCGTTGAGATGCGCACGCGCTTGAACGAATCCAGCAATCGTCTCTTCCATCCCCCGCATGCGGGCGCGGCAGCTCCAGCAGGCCGCCAAATGCGCGCGAGCCCTGGCCGCGCGCCAGGAACTCAATTCACCGTCCGCGGCAAGAACCAGTTCTTCGTCCGACAAATGAGAATGATCAGAAAGCATGATTAACCTCCGTCCGCCCGGCTGAGGCGTGCGAGGGAGCGTCCCAGCGAAACGGATACAGCCGCGGGAGAGATCCGGAGAACCTCCGCGATTTCCCGATACACCAGACCCTCGGCGCGCAGGTGCAGGCAGTATTGGTCCTGCTCCGGCAGAGCGCGGAGAACCGCCAGCAAGCGCTGCTGCCTTTGAAAATGGATGGCTTGCTCCTCGGGATTGGCGGATTCGAACTGGGCCGCCAACGCACTGTTCGAATCCCCGGCGCTCCGGAGGTCTTTCTGGTTCGCCATGCGCCGTTTCAGAGCCAGATTATGAGCCACCCGGAACACCCATCCCCGCAGGTTATGCCTGGGCTTGCGCCGCTGCACATGCTGGAAGAGTGAAAGGAAAACCTCTTGAATGATCTCCTCGCCATCCTCAGTGGGAAGGCCGAACGACAGGGTGTAGCGCAGCAGCCGGTCGCGCAGTTGATCGAACAGCTGGATGATTTCCTGTTCAGCCGCCGAGGGGGACCGCTGGGACGCCGCCGACGCACCAAAAGGCAATCCCACAGCCGAGTCTGATTGATGCGCCGCCATCCCTTTAAACTTGACTCCAATTATATATTCCGTACCGGATCGTCTTGTTCACAGTTTTTTTGAAGGCGCGGCAAAAAAAGCCTGAACAAAAGGGGGACGAAAGGAATATTGGAAGTGAACGCCCCATGCGATCGGCCTCCCGGAAGCTTATTCTCCCGTTGTTTGTATCACTTAGGCTCTTCGGCCAACCTGATACCGGGGAGCTGCGGCTGACCGTGAAGGATTCGAGCGGGCTGCCGGTGGAGTCGCAAGCCGAGATCTCGAGCGAAGCCAATCAATACCGGCGCGTGTTCGATTCCGATGGCGACGGCCGCATCGTGGCGAAGCGGCTTCCCTACGGGCTTTATCTGGTGAAGGTCACGCATGCGGGTCTCTCGCCTGCCTCCCAACTGGTGGATATCCATTCAGCCATTCCGAAGCTTCTGGACGTGGTGCTGGCGGTGGAGCAGGTGCAATCCAGCGTGACGGTCACCGACAGCCAGACCTTGATCGATACCGGCGACACATCGTCGGCCCAGCGAATAGGAAGCTCGACCATTGAGGACCGGCTGACGTCCATGCCGGGACGGTCGATTGCAGAGCTGGTCAATCAGGAGCCCGGCTGGCTGTTTGAAGCCAACGGAATCCTGCATCCGCGCGCGGAAGAGTACCAGGTGCAATACGTAGTGGATGGTCTGCCGCTTACTGAGAATCGATCGGTCGCGTTCGTCCCGGATTTCGACGCGGGCAATGTGCAGGAAATGAGCGTCTACACTGCCGGATTTCCGGCCGAGTACGGCAGAAAGCTGGGCGGGGTGGTGGAGGTGGAGACCCAGCGCGACAAGCGGCCAGGATTCCACGGGAAAGCCGTCGAATCGGGAGGTAGCTTCGACACCGCCGGAAGCTACCTGGAGGGGCAGTACGGCTGGGGTTTGAATACGCTGACGATGAGCGGGTCAGCCACCACCACGGATCGTTACCTCGATCCGCCGGTGCTCCAGAATTACACCAATCACGGCACGCTGGTGGATTTCATGGGGCACTACGAGCGCGACCTGACGGACAAAGATCGCATCGGGATCGTAATCCGGCGCGAGCAGTCGAGGTTCTTGGTGCCCGACGAAATCGTGCAGGAGCAAGCCGGGCAGCGGCAGGATCGGGATAGCTTCGAGACGGCTGCGCAGTTCTCTTACAGCCACATCTTCTCGTCAAACGTCTTGGGCGACTTTCACGCCATGACGCGCGATCTCACCGCGGGCTTATGGTCGAACGATCTCGCGACGCCCATGATCGCCAGCCAGGATCGCGGCTATCACGAAGAGTACGTGAAGGGGACCATATCCGTCCACGCCGGAATCAACGAGTTCAAATTCGGTGTGGAGTCGGATTATGCATCCATCGAAGAAGCGCTGAGTTATCTGATCACCAATCCGGCGTTGTTTGATCCGGATACTCCAGCGTCCTTCAACTTTTATGGCCACGCAGCCGATCGGGAGCAGGGCGTGTTCGGCCAGGATGAGCTGCACTGGAAGAATCTCACGCTCAGCGCCGGCATCCGGTTCGACCATTACGACCTGCTGGTGAACCAGGTGGGCTGGAGCCCGCGAGTTGGTATCGCTTACTATTGGCCCTGGGCGAAGATTGTTTTTCGCGCGTCTTACGACAGAATTTTTCAGACGCCGCCGTTCGAGAATATCCTGGTTTCGAGTTCTCCGGCCGTCACCAGCTTGAGCGATCAGGTGCTCCGGCTACCCGTGCAGCCGGCGCGCGGGAACTATTATCAGGCCGGTTTTGGCCGCGGGTTCCTCGGCAAGGTTAAGTTCAACGGAAACTTTTTCTGGCGCAGGTATCACAACTATCCCGATGACGATCTGCTGCTGAATACGGGCGTAAGCTTTCCGATCACCTTTGCGCTCGCGAACATTTATGGAGTCGAGGCCAAGCTGGATCTTCCGCGCTGGGGACCTTTCTCGGGCTACGCCAGTTGGAGCAATCTGCGCGGGAATGGATATTTTCCGGTTACCGGCGGCCTGTTCATCGGCGACGATGCGGCGCAGGCGATTAGTGCGACCAGCGGCGTGTTTCCGGTCTCGCAAGACCAGCGCAATACGGTGCGGGCGCGGTTCCGCTACGACATTACATCCAGAATCTGGACCGCTATGGGAGGCAATTACGACAGCGGCCTGCCGATCGATTTCGAGGGCACCTACCAGGAAGCCGAGCAGCAGTATGGCCAGGCGATTCTCAATCGCGTGAACTTTTCGAACTACCGCCCCCGGCCGCTGTTTTCGTTGAATGCTTCGCTCGGGATAATTTTGAGCAAGAGCGAAAAGTATCCGGTGCGTTTTCAGATCGACGCCACGAATCTGACGAACGAGATCAATGTGATCGATTTTGCGGGCCTTTTTTCGGGAACCGCGATCGGTCCTCCGCGCAGCGTGAGCGCACGGTTGCAATTCTCATTCTGAGGTAGCGCGGGGTTCGAAATGCACTTAAACTACCCATATGAGTGCACGATTCGCGATATTTCTGGCAGTTGTTCTCGCCGCGCCGGCGCTGGCCGCCCCGCGCTTTTCGATTTCCTTCCCGAAGGAGCGCAGCGCCGCGCCGATTGACGGACGCCTGCTGCTGGTGATCTCGACCAATCCGTCCGCCGAGCCGCGGCTGCAGGTGAACGACATGCCGGGTACCCAGATGATTTTCGGCGTGGATGTGGACGGGCTGGAACCGGGCCACGCGGCCATGGTGGATGAGCACGCGTTCGGATATCCGGTGCGGAGCCTGGCCGACTTGAAGCCCGGCGAATACTACGTGCAGGCCGTGCTGCATCGTTACGAAACGTTCCATCGCTCGGATGGCCACACGGTGAAGCTGCCTATGGATCGGGGCGAAGGACAGCATTGGAATCTCGCGCCCGGCAATTTGATCAGCAAACCCACAAAGCTCACGCTGGCCGCAGGCAATTCCGCGCCCATTCGGATTGTGCTGGATCAAGAAATCCCGCCCATTCCGGAACCGAAGGACACCAAATACATCCGCCACATCAAGATCAAGAGCGAGTTGCTCAGCGCGTTCTGGGGCCGTCCGATGTATCTGGGCGCTCACATTCTAGTGCCGGAAGGTTTCGACGAACATCCCGAGGCGCATTTTCCGCTGGCCGTCTTTCACGGACATTTCCCCGACACCATCGAGGGCTTCCGCACCGAGCCGCCCGATCCGAACCTCAAGCCGGATTACAGCGATCGGTTCCATCTGGCGGGCTACAACCGTATTCAACAGGAGGAAGCTTACAAGTTCTATCAACAATGGATCTCGCCAGGATTTCCAAGGTTTCTGGTGATCGAAATCCAACACGCCAATCCCTACTACGACGACTCTTACGCGGTGAATTCCGCCAATCTTGGGCCTTACGGCGACACCATCGAGACCGAACTGATTCCCTACATCGAGAAACAATTTCGAGGAATCGGCCAAGGCTGGGCGCGGTTTCTGTATGGCGGCTCGACTGGCGGCTGGGAAGCGCTGGCGGCCCAGATGTTCTACCCGGATCACTACAACGGAGCTTTTGCCGCGTGCCCGGATCCGGTGGATTTTCGCGCCTATACGGTGGTCGATATTTACAAAGACAAGAATGCGTACTTCATCGAGGGCGCGCATAAACAAGTTCCGCAGCCGGCCTTGCGCGACTATCTTGGGCACGTTCTGGCGACGCAGCAGGACGCCAATTACATGGAGCTGGCTTTAGGAACCCACGGCCGTTCCGGAGAGCAGTGGGATATCTGGCAAGCCGTGTTTTCGCCGGTCGGGGGCGACGGTTATCCGGCGACGATTTTCGACAAGGTTACCGGAGATATCAATCCGGAGGTGGCCGCGTACTGGCGGGATCATTACGATTTAAGCCACATTCTGCAACGGGATTGGGCCACGCTGGGCCCGAAGCTTCGAGGCAAGATCCACATTTACGTAGGCAGCGCGGACACTTATTTTCTCAACGACGCAGTCTACTACATCGAGGATTTTCTCAAAAGCACGACAAATCCGCCTTACGAGGGCGAAGTGAAATATGGCGACCGCGCGGAGCACTGCTGGAACGGCGATCCGACGCTGCCCAACGCCTACTCGCGGTTGCACTACAACACCATGTATCTGCCGAAGATCATGGAGCGGATCGAGAAGACGGCTCCGCCCGGCGCGGATTTGAAGAGTTGGCGCTACTAAGTCTGTTTAGGAAAGCGGAACAGCCAGCAGTAGAACCGCGATCTCCGAGATTTCCACCGCCGCGCCCAGTGTGTCGCCCGTAACGCCGTGGATGCGTCGCGTGCAGAACCATCCCCATAGCGCCGTGATCGCGAGGACCAGCGAGCAAGAGATGATCGCGCGCCACTGGGCTATGGCTGCCGCGATCAAAACCGCGCAGATGCTGGAGATCACGAGTTCGCGTTTACGCATCAACCCGGCCACCGCCCCCTTCGAAGGCGTTTCTTCGAGACGCCGGGCATACGGGAGCGTAGCGCTCAGCAGGACCGACGACCAGCGTCCCAGCGCGGGAGCGAGGATCAGATAACGCCAGGCGTCGGCGCGGCCCACCATGGCAGAGATCGCCGCGACTCTCAACACCAGGTCCAGCATCAGCGCGACAGCGCCATACGAACCCACCGCGTGGTCGCGCATGATGCGCAGCGAATCTTCCGGCGTGCGGCCGCCGCCCAGGCCGTCGGCTGTATCGGCCAGTCCGTCGAGATGCAAAGCGCCGGTGATCAGTGCGCCGATGGTTACCACTAACGCGCTGGTGATGAGCGGCGGAAAGATGCGACGGAAGACCAGCAGGCCTGCGACCGAGAAGCCGCCGACCAACGCGCCGACGATCGGAAACCAGCGGGCCGATGCGCCCACATCTTCCGCGTTGAAGGCTCCGCGCGAACCCATCGGGATTCGAGTGAGGAAGGCCACCGCGGCGCGGAATTGGCGGATCACCTTGATTCCGATCCGGCTTCCGACACACCGGCGGATTGAAACGTCGCCATGTCCGTGAATGCGCGGACGGCGGCGCGGATGATCGGGATCGCCAGCGCCGCGCCGGTGCCTTCGCCCAGGCGCATCTCCAAATCCAGCAGCGGTGCGTGACCGATGCGATCCAGTAGCGGCGCGTGCCCCGGCTCGGTGGAACGATGGGCGGCGATCAGATAGTCTCGTACCTCCGGCTTCGCGGTGACCGCGACGGCGGCCGCAGCGCCGGCGATGAAGCCATCGACCAGAATCGCGCAGCGATGCGACGCAGCCCCGAAGCAGAAGCCGCACATGGCCGCAATCTCGAATCCGCCCAGGTGCGCCAGGATGTCCAGCGGATCACGCAGGTGATCGCGATGCAGCGCCAGAGCGCGCTTTACGGCCGAAAGTTTGCGCGCCATACCGGCCTGGTCGGCTCCGGTTCCGCGGCCGATTACAGAAGCCGGGGGAAGGCCCGTTAGCGCGGCTGCCATGGCGCTCGCCGATGTGGTGTTGCCGATGCCCATTTCTCCCATTCCGAGCAGGCGGTAGCCATCCGTGGCCGCTTGATCGGCGCGCTCCGCACCGACGAAGATCGCGGCGAGAGCTTCTTCGCGCGACATGGCTGCTGCGCGACAGAAATTTTTCGTGCCTCGCGCCACCGCCCGTCGTATGAGACCATCCGTGACCGGAATCTCTGTCGCCACACCGACGTCCACAATTTCGAGATCCGCTCCCGCGACCTTGGCGAGGGCGTTGATGCCCGCTCCCCCGCGCAAGAAATTCGCGACCATCTGGGCCGTGACGGCCTGCGGAAACGGATTCACTCCTTCCTCGCAGACGCCGTGGTCCGAAGCGAACAGAACGATCCTCGCACCGTCGAGCGACGGCGACAAAGTGGCCTGGATGGCCGCGATCCGGTTGGCAATTTCTTCGAGACGCCCCAAGCTGCCAGGCGGTTTGGTGAGTTGCAACTGCCGGGCGCGGGCGCGATCGACCCACGACAAATCCACTGGTTCGATCCGTTCGAGCAACGCCGCTAATCGCGATTCTAAAGACATGCCGGTGAAAGGTCCGGATCCATTCGTTCCGCGGGGGCCAGTTCCTCCGGCACTGCGGCTCCAACGGAATGGGCCAGGATCGCGTGCAATTGACGCACCCCCTCGGTGAGCGACGCGGGGCCCGGCTGCAGGATGTAGGTGGATTTGATCTCGTAAATATGCCGATCGCGAACAGCGGAAATAGCGCTCCAGCCCGGCCGGGATCGGATGGTATCTTTATTGACCTTGCGCCCGCACCACGAAGCGATCACGACTTCCGGATCGCGTTGAGCGACGGCGGCTGGATCGACGGTTCGTTCCTTGGCTGCACGTCCGTCGCGCAACTCCGGAAACACCGGCTCTCCGCCCGCGATTTCGATCAGCTCTTCCACCCAGCGAATGCCGCTAATCAGGGGATCGTTCCATTCCTCAAAGAAGACCCGCGGCCTGCGCGAGAATCCCGCGGCGGATCGGGCAATGGATTGCAGACCCCGTTCCAGCTCATCGACCAGCGCTTCCCCTTTTTCAGGCACGCCCGTGATCCGGCCCAGAGTGATCAGCATGTCTTTTATTTCTTCGATGCTGCGCTGATTGAAAGCCAGTACATTCAACCCGCGAACCAGCAGCTCCCGCACGATCTCGGATTGAAGATCGGAGAAAGCCAGCACCAGGTCCGGCCGCAGTTCCATGATCTTGTCGAACTTGGCGTTGATAAAGGCCGAAACCTTGGGCTTTTGGCGCGCTTCGGGAGGGCGCGCCGTGTAACCGGACACTCCCACGATGCGATGATCCTGGCCCAGAAGATACAACGTTTCGGTGGTTTCCTCGGTGAGGCACACGATCCGTCTTGGAAAATCTTGGCTCATGCTCAGCTCTGCATCGCCGAATAACGCTGCTCGCGGCGCATCAGCCACAAGAACAGCGGACCGCCGAGAATTCCGGTCACCGCGCCCACGGGGAGCTCGGTTTGTCCCAGTGCCGTTCGCGCCACCGCGTCGGCGAGCATCAGAAACGCGGCGCCAAGCAAGAACGAGCACGGCATCACGATTCGCACATCTTGTCCAAACAGCAGCCGGACCATGTGTGGGACGATCAAGCCGACGAATCCGATGCTGCCGCCCACCGCCACCGTCACACCCACCAGCAGCGAGGAAAGCGCATAAATGCACAGCTCGGAGCGGCGCACATTCACACCCAGGCTGGCGGCCGTATCTTCATCCATGGCCAGCAGGTGCAGATCGCGGCTGAAGGCCAGCAAAGCGATCCAGCCGGGGACGAGAAAGATCAGCATTTGATTGGTCGTGTCAAACCCGACCGCGTCCAAACTTCCAATCAGCCAGCGCAGGATTTGCAGCCCGCGATTCTCGTCCGCGTAATACTGGATGGTGAGCACTCCCGCGCCCGCCGTCAGATTACACACCACGCCCGCCAGCAGCAGCGCGCCCGGCACCACCATGGTTCCGGTTCGGGCGATGTTATAAACCACCAGGATCGACGCCGCCGAGCCGGCGAAAGCCACCAGAAATACGATTGGCACGCCCGCCACGCGCGCGCCCCAGCCCAGAGCGATCGCGATGCTCGCGCCCAGCGCGCCGCCCCCCGAAACGCCCAGCGTGAACGGGTCGGCCAAGGGATTTCGAAATAAAGCCTGTAAGGCAGCGCCCACCAATGCCAACGTGGAGCCGATCACGGCCGCCAGCAGCACACGCGGAAGCCGCAAGCGAAAGAACACGGCGCGCGCGGTTTCATCGTGACGAAGCGCGTTGAGATCCAGACGCTGGTAGCCGGCCCAGAGAGCGATCACGGTGGCGGCCGCAAGCACTAGCAGAAGAATGATGAGCGCGCGTATGAGCGACGCCTTCGGCATGCGGCCGGGCAGCAGCGTCACGGACGCGGCGGATGCTGCCATTCAAACCTCCGACCAGACGAATGTCTGGCCTTCGGCGCGCCAGACCCGCACGTGTTGGTCGCCGAATACATCCGCGAGAACGGACTCATGCAGAATCTCTCGCGGTGGTCCCGCGGCGGCCAGCACGCCGTCCCGCAAGGCGAAAATCACATCGAAATGCGGATCCAGCAAAGACAGATCGTGGGTGACCAGCAGCACGGTCAATCCCCGGCGAGCCTGAAGATCGGCCAGCGTCCGGATAAGCGCGGCGCGGTGCTTCAGATCCAGCGACGCGGCCGGTTCGTCGAGCAGGATGCAGGCCGGCTGCTGCGCCAGCGCGCGGGCGAGCGAAACCAGTTGGCGCTCGCCACTCGAAAGCTCGGTGATGCGGCGCCCGGCCAGCTGCGCCACGCCCACGGCTTCCATCGCCTCCAATGCCTGCTCCGCATCGCGACGGCCTTCAAAAGCGTAGCGCGATAAGTAAGGGCTCCGGCCGGTAAGCACTACTTCAAATGCAGTAAAAGGAAACGCCCTCGCGGTGGCTTGCGGGACGTACGCGATCTTGCGCGTGCGCTCCATCGCGCCGGGCGCGTTCAATGGATGCCCTTCCAGCAGGATTTGGCCATCCGAGGGTTTCAGCAGCCCGGCCATCAGCCGAACCAGAGTCGATTTTCCACAACCGTTCGGGCCGATCATCGCCGCCATGGCGCCTCTTTCGAGCGTAAGAGCAACGCCCCGGATCACCGGAGGGCCGGATGGATATGCGAAGCGCGCGCCGCGTACCTCGATCAATGCGCCGCCTCCGGATGGATGATGCCGGCGAAAAGTTCGGCTGTGTCGGCGACGAACTGCGAGGGGTGCGGGAGAAACTCGTTGTTCACCGGATATACCTGGCCGTTGCGCACTGCTTCCACCTCCGGCAGGTCGCCCCAAACGGCGCGGGCATTCTCTCCCAGCCGGCTGCTGGTGCCGTGGACGAAATCGATTATGATCTGCGGCTTCAAATCCACGACGGCTTCCTCGCTGATTTTGCCATACCCGACCTTGGCGGGCGCCGCCACGCACTCACCGCCCGCGATCTCGATCAGATCCGCCAGGAAGCCGCCCTTCGTCACCGCATAAAGGTCGTGCAGCGTTCCGGGAGTTCGATCCACAATCAGCAGCACTCGGCGGCGCGGAAGGTTTCGGGTGCGGGCCCGGACAATATCGAGGCGCGTATGCACGCGCGCGGAAAGCTCGCGAGCCTGCGCCGCGTGTCCCGTGGCGTTGCCGATCAGTTCGATGGCGGCGAATACATCATCGAGGGTCCGATCCGGAACATGGAGGAAATGGATTCTTAAATCTCGCAGATGATCTTCGAGGAACGGGGCTTGCGCGGCGCTGAGGATGACTAGGTCTGGACGCAGCGTGACTATCTCCTCCAAGTTGCTGTCCGCCCATTTTCCAACACGCGGAAGCGTCTTCACTGCGGGAGGATACGTGCAATATTCGGAAACCGCCACAACGCGGTCAAATGCTCCCACGCCGTATAGAATCTCAGTGACGCTGGGCGACGTGGAGATGATTCGCTGCGGGTACGTCGCGGCCGCAGCCACCGCCGCGCACCCTAGCAGTGCGAGCGGAGCAACACACCGGCGTTTTACGAACGCTAGAATTCCCATTGCATCCCGCCCATGCCCGTCCGCCCGGCGGTGGGAAATCCGCTCTCAAAGTACGATTGCCCCAACAGATTGTCCGCCCGGACGAAGAAGTGGAGCGCCTGGTATTCCGACAGCGGCAGCCGATAGCTCGCCCCCACGTTCACTTTGTGAATTCCGCCGAAGCGAAATACCTGCGTGATCACGGTTCCGTACACCGGCGCAAGATAATCGCTGGACGCCAGCGTGTCGAAGGTCAGCAGCAGACGCGACGTCACGCGTTCCGTGGCCAGGATCGAAAACTGATTCTTCGGAACGATGAACGTCTGCAGAATGTCGCTGACGATGGGCGTCCGCTCGATCGCATCCACGTAAGTATAAGCCGATGAAATGCGGAGGGAGCGGGTGGGCGAGACGGCGGCGCTCAGCTCCACACCGCGCGAAATACCGCCGCGCGTGTTGATGTACCCGATGTATCGGCCATAGGGATCGGTGGCGGGATTGATGAGCCCGGTGGTGTCGAAGTTGATGACGTCCTGGAGCGAAGTATAGAAATATGTCGCCGAAGTCTTTACGCGATCGTGCCAGAACATCTGATCCACGCCTCCGTCGGCCCCGATGGAATGTTCCGGTTTCAAACGCGGATCTCCATAGACAGAGTAGCCGAACGTAGGGTCGAAGCCGGTGCCGAATCGTTCAAACAGGGAAGGAGCGCGATAGCCGCGCCCGACATGCGCCCGCAGCTTGGTGCCGGTGCCGTGGAAGAAATACGCGATTGATCCATCGCCGGTGTAGGCGGGCGGCGGAGCCGGGAAAGAGATTCCCTGATAGGGCGCCGATGCCTCCGGCACAAATGCTGGAGCGTCCAGGGAGAAAAACTGGGCGCGAAATCCCCCGCTGATCTGCAGGCGATCGCCCAGCAGGCGCAACTGATCCTGCACATAGACAGAATGACTGAGCTGGGTAACCTGAGTGGCCGAGAACGCCGCGGCGTCGAAAAACTCGACGTTGTCGTTCGCATAGCTTTCGCTCTCGAACTCGTAGCCCGCGGTGATCAGATTGTGGCTTCCCAGCCGGTAGTCGGCGTGGGCGTTCGCGGTTTGAATACGTCCGTCGTACAGTGACCGCGTGTTGCCCGTCGGCTGATACCCGATGCCCGCCGGCCCGTCGTCATAGCGCCGGCCGTTCGCCACAATCTGGTAGCTCACCGCGTAGCTGAGCGCAGCGGAAGGTTCGCCGCTAAGGATTAGCGCGCCGGTGATGTAACGCGCGGCCCGCGTGGAGTCGGGATTGTCGGGCGCTGGAATGAAAGTGGCATCGCCCGTATTCAGTTGCGCAAGCGGCACGCCTTGCTCGTAAAGGTGCAGCAAAGTGATGGGAAGCGGCACCGCGTTGAGAATGCCGTTTCCCGACGGGCTGCCGACCACATCGGGGCTGGAGTAGAGCTTGCCGAATGAATTTCCAGCGTACAGCCGCGCCACCAGGCGCATCGATGGCGAGAGATGAAACGTAACGCGCCCTTGCACGTTGGTATCTCGAAACGGAGCATCGCCATTCACTCCGTTGGCCACGTAGTATTCGGAAACGCCCAGGCTGTAGGCGACCCAGTCGTGCTTCCAGCCGCCCGCTACTTGCATGCGGGTCCGAAACGAGCCCAGGGAACCGCCCTCGAGCAGCAAATTGCCGTGCGTGCGTCCGCCGCCCTCGTCACTGATCACGTTGACGACACCTCCGATGGCGTTCGTCCCGTAGAGCGACGATCCGGAGCCGCGCAGCACTTCGATGCGGTCCGTATCGGTAAACAACAGATCCTCAATCAATCCCGAGGCATCAGCCTGCGTGGCCGAAGCATCGCGGAGCCGCAAACCATCCACTAGAACCGCGCTATCTTCGGAGCGCAGGCCGCGGATCTGAAAAGTAGTGAGGGCGCCCGGCCCGCCCAATTGCTGGACGCGCATGCCGGGCACGAGATCCACGGCATCTGAGAGCGCTATGCTGTCGCGATCGTCGGCTTCGTTGTGATCGATAACAGTGGTAGCCTTCGAGACTTCGGCGGGCGTTTGCGGCGTACTGGATGCCGTCACGACCACTTCGTCCCGAACCGCTGCCAGCGGCAAACTGACGTCGAAGGACTGATCGGACGCCGCGCCGACATGCACCGCCGGGGAAACGAAAGTCGCAAACCCGGGCGCCTCTGCGCGCAAGATGTAATCTCCGGCCGGCAATCGCTCTATCCGATAGGCCCCGGAAGCGTTGCTGGCGGTATTCCAACTTGCGCCGCCGGTTCGTGAAAAGAGCGAGAGCGTCGCGCCGGGAACCGCGCGAGACTGCGGATCCCGCACCGTCCCGCTGAGGGATGCGCCGGTCTCGCCACTCGCCCCGGGCAGCCACAACATCGAGAGTAGCAACGGCAGTGCGTGGCGTGCTCTCATGGATGGCTCCTTTTGATCGCGACGGGGATGCCGGCCACTACCTGGTACACATCGTCGGCGGCGCGCGCGACGTCCTGATTGACCCAGCCTTGCAGGTCGCGAAACAGACGGCCGAGAGCTGAATCGGGAACCAGGCCACAGCCCACTTCGTTCGTGACCACCACGATGCCAGTCTGCCGGGAGACAGCCGCTAGCCGATCGAGTTCCGTCGAGGCCGCCCGGTGCAAAGCTGCCTCGGATTCGCCGGCGCGGGCGAAGCAAAGATTGCTTAGCCAGACGGTGAGGCAGTCCAGGAGAAAGACGTCGCAATCCGAAACGCATGATACTGCCGCGTCCGCGATCGCGAGCGGCTCTTCGATGGTCTGCCAATGAGAAGGACGGTCGGCGCGATGCCGCGCAATGCGCGCGCGCATCTCCTCATCTTCTGCGCGGGCGGTCGCGATGTAAATGACCCGGGGAAATTGGACGCAAAGCGACTGCGCGAAACGGCTCTTGCCGCTCCGTGCGCCGCCGATGACGACGGTAAGCATAGGCGAGGTTGCGCGCCTCTCTTTCTGCTTGGGCCGTCACTTTCGGATTGAGGTTGCGGGCGCCCGGATAAAATCGGGCTGGTTGCAATCCGCTCTCAAGCGAAGCGCGGCGCAAGCGCCGTTGCCCGAGGCAGGTCTCCTGACTTGCAGGTCATCGCGAAACCGGCAACCTTCCCGCTCCCGTAGGAACAGTGGTTATTGAATGCCGGCCCGCTCGCTGCTCACAGTGGCGCGACCGTGCGGGATTTTCACCCGCTTCCCTTTTCACCCGCCGTTTCAGGCGAGCACCTCAGGAAGGTTCATTAGTAGCACATCGCGCGCGCGAGCGTCAATCTTGGAATTGGTAGACTCTTCCTTGTGAATCTCAAAAATGCTGTTGCGTTGATTACGGGCGGGAGTGCGGGAATCGGTTACTCGATTGCCCACACGCTCGCCGGAAGCGGAGCGCGCGTTGCGATAACCGGCCGCGATAAAGGCCGTTTGGATAAGGCCGCCGCCGAGCTGGGTGCGCTTCCGGTGCAGGCGGACGTGTCGAACGAACCGGACGTACTGCGCACCTACAAAGAAGTCCTGGCCAAATTCGGCGACCTCGACATCCTGGTGAACAACGCCGGGTTCGGCATATTCAAGAACCTAGTCGATTTCGATCGCGCCAGTTTCGAGGCAGTTATAGCCACCAATGTCACCGGAGCGATGCTGATGGCGCGTGAAGCCGCGAAACACTTCGTTCAACGGAAGAGTGGGAATATCATTAACATCTCTTCCACCGCCGGCCTGCGCGGCGCGCCGAACGGTACCGCTTACTACGCCAGCAAGTTCGCGCTGCGCGGCATGACCGAGTGCTGGCGGGGCGAGCTCCGGAAATACAACATCCGCGTGATGCTCGTGAATCCCAGCGAGGTGCTGACGAACTTTGCGGCCAACGCGGGATTCGCGCGAAAAGTGAATGAGAGCAAGCTGCGCGGCGAAGAGATCGCGCACGCAGTGAAATCGATTCTGGAGATGGACGACCGCGGCTTCACCACGGAGCTTTCCATCTTCGCCACCAACCCGATCGATTAAGGCCATCCCGAGAGGAGCTTTCCATGCGCCTTTTTGTCTTGCTGGTTGCAATCTGTGGAACGATATCGGCCGCCGAGATTACGGTGGGCACGGCAAAAGCAGGGCCGGGCGCGAAGGCTACCGGCATGATCGAGGTGCCCGCTGGTGTGGATCCCGCCGCCGGCATCCCGGTCATCGTAGTGAATGGCGCGAAGCCAGGACCCACGCTGGCGCTGGTCGCGGGCTCGCACGGAACCGAGTATGCGTCCATCATCGCTTTGGAGAAAATGGCGCAATCGGCCGAGCCGTCGGAACTGGCCGGCGCGTTGATCATCGTCCCGCTGGTGAATCTCGCGTCCTTCAATCAGAAGACGCCGCATCTCAATCCCGTGGATGGCAAGAACATGAACCGCTTTTATCCGGGGAAGCCGGATGGAACGCAAACGGAACGAGCGTCCTGGGCCATCAACAAGCAGGTGATCGAAAAATGCGACTACCTGATCGATTTCCACGGCGGCGATCTGGATGAGAACATGCGCAAATATTCGTATTGGGCCGACACCGGCAACAGCCAGCGCGACGGCGTAACGCGCGGCATGGTGCTAGCCTTCGGTTTTGACCACATTATTATCCAGCTCGCGCGGCCGTCCGATCCGCGCCCAGCCAGCATGACGCTCTCCCGTTACACCAGCAATGTCGGCAAGGCCGCTATCGCGGTGGAAGCCGGCCATGCGGGAACCACGCTCGCTGAGGATGTGGATGCGTTGGTGGAAGGCTCCCGGAATGTTATGCGACATCTCAAGATGCTGCCCGGAAAGGTGACACCCGTTGAGCATCCGCTCTGGTTAAGCGGCCCGGCCGTCGCCAGTAGTGAACATGGCGGCGTTTTCTACCCGCTGGTGGTGCCCGAGGCGCATGTCGACAAGGGCACGCGCCTGGGTTACGTGACGGACTACTTCGGCAACAAGCTGGAGGATGTGATTTCGCCCGTCGCCGGAGCGATTGTGTATGTTGCCGCGCTGCCTTCCATGAAAAAAGGCGACACCGTCGCGTACATCGGAGAAATCGCCAAAGATCCCGCTGAACGTTAGCGCAGGTTGAAAGACAATATTCACGTAACCGTAACAGTTGGCGCATCCCCGATGGAATTTGAAACCTCGAGACTAGTCAGCGAATCTCAAAAATTGTAGACTGTTCGCACTCCTTCGCGAAAGACCTACGATGCGCGATTTATTGGTGCGTCAAGACCCGGGCCCGGCCCTCGAACCGAAGCAGCACTTTCGGGGCTACCCTGGCCGCCGTCACGTTGTGTGCGCGAAGTGCGGGTTGCAATACGCCCGCCGTTCCAGGCGTCGTCGCGTTCTGGATTTCCTGGTAGCCCTGTTCTTGCTTAGCCCTTTTCGCTGCCGCTCCTGCGGCGCGCGATTCTACCGTTTCGCGATTTCGAGCTAAGACGCCCGCGGAGTTTTCGGAATAAACGCGAGGAAGCGCCGCGGATTGTCCACCAGAATTCCGTGCAGCGTCTCGTCTTTCACGCCCGCTTCGCGCAGTTTGGGCGCCCATACAGTCACCGTTTTCGCGTAACCCGTGCCGCCATTGTGTTTGAGCTGATTCGCGCCCGAAAGATCGGACGAGAACATCAGATTGCCGGCATAGCCTGCCTCGATCAGCGAAACCACCATGGGCACCTGGCGTGCATCTCCGGCGCTGCCCTGGCGGTCGAAGCCGATAAACGCGCCGCGCTTGCAGATGGCCTTCTGTACTTCCACTTTCGGATCCACAAGATTGCCCAAGTGTCCAATGACGATCCGGTCCGGCTTGACGCCCGCCGATTCCAGGATGTCGAGTTGCTCCATCGCTGACTTGCCCGGTATCCCGGTATGAGTAAAGATCGGCAGATTGGTCTGCAGGTGCGCCAATCCGACCGCCCGGAACACCTTCCGCTCGGTGTCTGTGATATCGTCCCAGCTTCCGATTTCTCCGAACGCGCCGACCGGCTGGGCGGTGGCTTGCCCGACAAGTTCTTCCACAATCTTCTCCACGCTCCAGGTTGCGATTTCCGGCGGATAGAAGGGGTCCGTGTAATATCCGCAGCCGGCCACGATTGGCATGCCGGATTTGATGGAGATTTGCTTCAGGAAATTGAAATCCCGGCCCATGTCGGGATGCCCGCCGTCCACCAGGCAGGCCACTCCCTCCTTGGCGGCGATGCGAACCTCCTCGGTCATGAGATCGAGATCTTCCATGAAGAAAGGCTGGTCATGCTGCGCCGCGGCTGGAGGCGGTGGTGGAGTCGTCGAGGCGACGCCTCTTCTTGCGAGAGCGATCCACTTCGGCATGAAACCAGGAGCCAGCGACAAGTGCTCATGGAACAGCGTCGCGCCTCCCGCCAGCGCCTCCGGCGGCAGATCCTTTAGGATGGTGCGGATGATCGCGCCTTTCGGAAATTGGGGCGCGTCCGCGGCCAGCGCGGACCGTGGCGCCAAAGAAGCCGTCACGCCGATCCCAAGAAGTTCGAGCGCCTCGCGGCGCGTTAAATTTCGATCCGGTGAGAGCAGTGGCACGTTCAAACTCCTATCGCTATCGCGAACCAGCATATCGCATCAGGACTGCCTTGGATGCACATGCTTTGGCGTGAACGCCAAAAAGCGCCTCGGGTTATCCACCGTAATCGCGTGCAATGTATTCTCGGGCACGCCGGCTTGCCGCAACTTCGGAAGAAAAACCGTGACCGTGTTGCCGTAGCCGGGGCGAGCCGCCGTTCGCCGTCCCGTGAAATCCGAGCAAAGCAGCAACCGGTCGGCGTGGCCGGCTTCGAGGAACGCCAGAATCATCCTTACCTTTTTGTCGTCCGGCACGAACCCGCCGGTCACCCGGTCAAAACCGACAAACGCGCCGCGCCTGGCGATCTGCTTGATGATGTCCGCGGATGGATCATCGAGACAGCATGCGTGTCCGATAGCGACATGCTGGGGCTTTACGCCTACCGATTCCAGAACATCCAGCTGGCGCAGCCCGGCCTCGCGCGGCACCATCGGCCCGGTGCCATATGCGTTGTGCGTGAAGATCGGCAGGTTGGTTCGAAGATGAACTTTCCCGATCGCGCGAAACACCTTGCGCTCATCCGCGGTGAGTTCGGCCCCATTGGACGCCTCGCCGATCTCGCCCAGCGCGCCCAATCCATCCCGATACACCTCTCGAACCAGCGCGTCCGCGGTCTGATCCTCGCTTTGAGTCGCGATTTCGGGCGGATACGTGCGCTGCATGTAATAGCCGCCGCCGGCGACGATACGCACGTTGGTATTGCCGGCGATTCTCTTCAGGTTGTCGAGATTGCGCCCCATGTCAGGATGCCCGCCGTCCACAATACAAACCACTCCCTCGCGGCCTGCCGTATTGACCTCGCGGATCATCAGATCGACATCCGAAGTGGCGGCAGGCGGTGGAGGCGTGGCAGGCGGCGGCCCCACCCGCGGCAAATCGATCGAGAGATGTTCGTGGAATAGAGTAACGCCCGAGGCCAGCGCCGACGGCGAAACGTCGCTGAGGAGCGTGCGGATGATGGCTTGCTTCCCGAATCCGACGGACGGTGAGATTGCGGCTAATGCGCCGTAGCCCAGGAGCTTGAGAGCGTCCCGGCGCAACGGAGCCAGGTCGCTGAGATTGAGATCGTTTCTCATGACATTCTTCCAATCACTTTCTAAGCGGTTCCCGGCTGAAATCCCAGCGGTAATCCGGCTTTGGGAACGCCGCCGTGCAGTGGCTCGTCCGGCAGCGCCCGGTGGACGATCTTACGAACCTCCAGCAGGCGATCAAGCTGGATGCCGGTCCGCAGGCCACCCGCTTCCAGCAGAAACACCAGATCCTCGGTGACGATGTTGCCCGTCGCTCCAGGAGCAAAAGGACAGCCGCCCATTCCGCCTAGCGACGCATCGAAGCTTCGAACACCCGCCTCGAGCGCTGCGTACACATTCGCGAGGCCCATGCCGCGCGTATCGTGGAAGTGGCCGATCAGTTCGATTTCTCCCAGGATCCCGCGCAGCCGGGTAAACATCCGCCGAACCTGCGTAGGGTTCGCGTAGCCCACGGTGTCGGCGATGCTCAACTTGTCCGCGCCATATTCGACGTATTTCTCCGCCAGCCGGACTACCGCGTCCTCGGCCACCGCGCCCTCAATAGTGCAGCCGAAAGCCGTGGAAACACCGCCGCAGAGTTGAATGCGCCGCCATTCCAGGTTGGTGTTGCGCAGTTCGACGATGCGGCGAAAATCCTCCAGGGAGTCATGCGTGGACCGGCGGACGTTCCTGAGATTGTGGCTCTCCGACGCGGAAAGCACATAGTTGACCTTATGCACGCCCGCTTCGAATGCCCGCTCAGCCCCCATCCGATTGGGAACCAACGCCGACACCATAAGGCCGGGAATTTTTAGCGCTCCCGCTGTCACGTCGTCCGCGTCCGCGAATTGCGGCAACAGTTTGGGCGGGACGAAAGAGCACACCTCGATTTCGGGAACCCCCGCGTTCGCTTCCGCGGCGATCCATTCGAGCTTGGCCTGGGTCGGCATGATGTGGCGCGCGATCTGCAGCCCATCCCGCGGTCCCACTTCGCAGACCACCACATCTCGTTGCATATCGCTCATCTCGGCTGCCTTCGCTTCAACGCCTGTTCCAACTCTGCCGCGAGGACCGGGAGCATCTCGGTGATCCATTCCGCTCTACGGCCGTCCTGCACTGTCATCCAAACACGGCGCTCGGAGGGCCAAACAGTTATCTCGAGCGTCCCCGATTGAGAAGCCCGCTTATAGTGCCAATGCGTGCTGCCCGGATGGTTGGCCAGCGTGGTTTTCATTCCCTGTATCAAACCCGCCCGCCGGCAACAGCTCTCGACAACGGTTTCCGCCCGTCGAAAGTTCAGGGCTTCGGGAACGGCTATCGGGAAATCTTGCATGCGCGCGCCCGTCTATTCTCCCTTGAACTCGGGTTTCCGCTTTTCGTTGAAGGCGCGGATTCCTTCCAGGCGATCGTGTGTTGGAACCAGACGATTGTAGGCCTCGATCTCAAATGCGTATCCGGCGCCCAGATCCGCTCCACCCGCAAAACCGACCGACTTCTTGGCTTGCCGCACCGCCAGCGGCCCGTTGCCCGCAATTTTCCTCGCGGTGGCCAGCGTGTCGGTCATCAGATTCTCGTCTTCCGAGAGCTGATTGACGATGCCCCACTCGAAGGCCTGTTGAGCCGTGAAGCGCTCGGCCGTGAGGATAATCTCCTTGGCTCGGCGTACGCCGCAAGCCCTGGGAAGATTCTGTGTACCGGCCGCGCCCGGCATAATGCCGAGACTGGTCTCCGGCAACGCGAACCTGGCGGATTTCGCCGCATAGATAAAATCGGCCGCCAGAGCCATCTCCATTCCGCCGCCAAAAGCCGCGCCGTTCACTGCGGCGATACAGGGAATCGGGCAATTCAGCATGGCCCGCACGTGCTGCTCGAATACGGCGTGCTGCGCGAACCAGCTCGCGTTGGTCATGTTATTGCGTTCTTTCAGATCGGCTCCCGCGCAGAACGCTTTCTTCCCCGCGCCGGTAAGAATGATGCACCGGACGCCTCCGAGGTCGGTGTAGAATGCGCCGAATAGATCCAACAAGTCCAGGCCCATTTGCGTATTCAGCGCGTTGCTGCGCTCCTCGCGATTGAGCGTAATCACCAGCAGATGTTCTTCCGGGCTAGTAAGCAGCAGCGTTTCGTAGCGCGATGTGATTGGCACCGAACAACAATCTATCACGGTGCGTCGCTATACTTGTATGGTTGTAAGGAACGGAGGCTCCCTTGTCCATGAATCGACTTGTATCTCTCATCGCTCTAATGCCGGCCACGATTGGCGCCTTGCTTGCGCAATCCTCGCCCGCTCCGGCGAATCCGATCAGCGCCGGCACAAAAGCAATTTACAGCATCGTGAAGAGCAACGTCATCAAGGCCGCCGAGAAAATGCCGGAGGCCAACTATTCATTCCGGCCCACACCGGACGTCCGAACCTTCGGGCAGATTGTCGGACATGTAGCGGACGCGCAATATATTTTCTGTTCCATGGCTACGGGCAAAGTGGATATGGGGCCGGGCGTGGAGAAAAACAAGACCACCAAGGCGGATCTGGTAGCGTCACTCCAGGAAGCCTTCGCGTACTGCGATAAAGTTTACGACGGCCTCACCGACGCATCCGCGGGAACGCTGGTGAAGTTCCTTGGCCGCGATGCCCCTAAAGTAACGGTGCTCGACTTCAATACCGCGCACGCCGATGAGCACTACGGCAACATCGTGACTTATATGCGGCTGAAGGGCCTGATTCCGCCGTCGAGCGAGACTTCGACGCGTTAGCCGGCCGTTCGGTCACAGATCTTAAGGATTTCGGGCCAGGCCTGGATGGCCCCGCATCTACCATGAGTTGCGCGCGATCCGGCTGGCCATCGCAGACTAATATTCGATTTCAGCCCACCGCCGAATGCTAAGCTTTCGGCAAATGCGTGGCTTTTCCAGGCGAGGCCTGCTCTATCTCGGCATGTTGGCCGGCTTGGTGATTCCAGCTTCGACGGGGAGTCCCGCTTGCGCCACTGACGATCAGCTCTACACCGTGACGCCTTGCGCCGGTTCGCCAGGCAGCGCATTTAAGATCGTGATCAAACGCGACGCGTCCAAGCCACCCAGCGCCTATACTCTGCAGTGCGCCACCGCGGAACCGCAGGGCAGCAAAGTTTCCATCTCCAGTGCGGATTCGAGCCAGGCCGGCTTTTGGACCGGGTCTTTAGTTGCGGATCAGGCCGCGCCGCTGGGCGAAAACTTCCTGCTGCTCAAGCTGTACCCCGCCGGCACCACTTGCGCGGACCCCGCCCATCCGCAAGTTCCGATACCCCCAACCGGCACGGTACTTCAGGAGTTGCTCCCGTTCAGTCTCGCCGCCGCCAATCCAATCAGCGCCGGCCCCAGCAACTCGCCGCAAGTGGACGTTGCCTGGAAGGTCCTATCGAAAAATGTCGTCTCCGACAACTTCGGGGCGCGAATCGCGAAGCTCTACTATGGCGTAGTCGTGTACCTCGGCAATAACGCCGGCTACGATCTGCAGCTGGCCGGTGTTTATTTCAAATTGCCCGAAGGAGCGGGATTGACTGCACCCTTGCCGGCGGATCAATATCGGAGTGTTCGCTCCAGCCTGGAGCGCGAGGAACTAGTCGGTCTCAGAAACACGACCGTGAATTTGCTGCGAGCGCTCGGCCCCGTTCTAACCGGCGCGATTCCGTTCTTCGACGGGTCCACCGCGATCGCCCGGAATCACAAATATAACTTTCAGGCGTTCCTCGACATCTTCAGCAATCCTTTCGAGAAAATGCTCGAGCTGGTGATGCCGGACCTTACGGTTAGCCAGCTTGTAGCTCTAGATAATCAGGCTCTGCGCGACGGGGCCATTATCGCCAACAATACATCCACGCCACTTCTGGTTTTCGTGGACAAAGGATCCATTGTTCCGCCGCATCCCGCTAATCCCGGCCGGGCGTTGGTGGCCTGCGCGACCAACGATTGGAAATGCGATTACATGCAGGCACGCTTCAACAACCGGCAGGCTCTGCGATCACGATTCAAGAACGATCATGATCCTCTCGAGGTGATGCAGGCCTTGGGCGAGCTGACGCTGGTAGGCAAGTATGTCTCTTATGGCGCCCGCGTTACTTTTAGCGGCAGGCCGGCCGGGGAGCCACTGGCAGCTTCGCCAAATCAGGCTTCGAAATGACCAGGCGCATTCAACGGAAGGCACACTTCCAGGGCGTGAACCGCAAGATGCCGCCTCGGGGAGACTCAGTCCGCGGCGTGAGCCGAGGAGTCCGACAAAACTTTGTTCCCGTAAATACGCAGCATGCGCCGCGCCACCGACAGGTCCTTTTCGAACTGCTCCTTTTCGGCCGAGAGTAGCTGGCTGGCGGTGTTGAAATCGATGCCCGCCGCCAGATCGTGCGCACTCAGAAGATCCCGGACGTAGGTCGCCAGCCAATGCTCCGACTTCATCAACGCTTGGTATTGAGAGAGAGCCTTTTCTTCGTCCAAAGTGTGATTAACCATAATATTGCTCCAGTCGTGCTATTTGTGATTACAGTCCAGGTGCCGGGATGCCGCCGGCCGGCGTGCTGCCTTCTCGCACGCGCTGCCGACGCTCCATCGTTGCCTTCAGTCAGGTGTCTTCGGCGGGGTTCATGTCAACCGGGCCATGGAACAACCGCAATTCGTGCACGAAGGTTTCGAGGCTTCGCAACATTTCATCCGCCGAACCCACAACCTGATGTTCCGCCCCCAATCGCGTCCGGAGGAGCCTCGGAATATCCATGGTATCCAGCAGCAGATCGGAAGCCCTGCGCGTCAGGGCGTTGAATTCCTTCGCGTCGTAATTTATCGAGTCAACCATTTACGTTAGGTCCCCGTCGTCTGATTGGAACTCTCGCCGAACAATTGGGGATAGGTTCGCACCATTCTGCGGGCGATCTCAGCGTCCTTCAGAAAAATCGCCTTGCGTTGTTGCAGAAGCTTTTCCGCGCCTTCAAATGTAATTCCATTCGAAACCCGAATCTGCGCGAGCAGGTCCTTTAGAAAACCATGCAGCCAGTGATCCGGGCCCAGTCCGCTCGGGAGGGTAAATCCCGACGCCGGCAATTGTGGGTTTGGTTCTGGTAGTACTATTGCGGCCTTCCGCTCGGGCGTTGCAACGATCCTGGAACGTCCCCCCTCTTGTTCGAGCGCGAGCTTTCGAATATCTCCCAACACGCCTTCGATTCTCGAAACGGCTATGTTCCCAAGTTGTGCCAATTTATGGTCTACGCCCACCCGCGCGCGAACCGAAACCGCAATTTCAGCCGCCCTAAACCGCGCCTCCGAGAGCGTGTGAATCAGATATTCGAAGTCAGCCTCGCTCAAGCGCATGTTCGCAGTCTAGTTGGTTCCGCGCGTTTCTTCAACTGGAAAATGACCGTTTTGGGCCAGTCTGGTTATGGCAAGGACTACTGGGCCGTCTTCTTGCGCAGCGGCCCATACATCAATTCCTCCACGAACTCAACGCACTTGAATTCCAGGAGTTGAGCGTTCTTTTCCATGTGGCGGTATAGCGGCATACTGATCTTCCAGGGACGCGAGAAGACCTTGGGATCTTCGATGGTCGCTTCGTACATCAGGACATCGCGGTTAACCGGCGTATAACGCTCCACCACGTGCAATGCATCGCTGTGGAAATCACCGGCGCGGTCAAACCAGGTTTGATCCGTAAAGCTCGACGCATCCACCACCAGCGTGTCTCCATCCCAGCGGCCATAGGAATCTCCCATCCAGGAGTCCACCGGAGCCTCCTTCTTCGGCCCGATCGGGATCGAACGGCTGGCGCTGGCGAACTGGTACGCGATCAGCACATAGCCGGGCGTCTGGACAATCTGAAACGGGTAGGGCTGATAGGTGGCGCGCGGCACTCCGGGAAGATAGCACTTGATTTCGGGATCTGAAGTCAGCCAGTGCGCGGCATTCTCTTTCTTCTTTGCCGCCGCCCAGGGCTGATACGGAATGTCGCCGCCTTCCACCACGCTCAACCCCGGTGGTTCGGCTCCCACTGCGCCCAGAACCACTACCGGCGAAGGCCCGGCCGCGTGCGCTTGAAGATCCCAATCGGCCGTGTTCAGCACCTGCCAAATGCCGTTCAGATCCGGTTTTCCATCGGACGCGCGCGGACCCGAATAAGCGGCTGGGCGCTCAGTTTGGCCAATTGCCCGGCCAGCCGCGATCCCCGTTAGCAGCACGGCCACGGTGAACGCCGGACCGAAAACCCGTTTCCGCATCAGCTCAGTATATTCCACATCAACTATTGCCGGACAACAGGTAGTCCGCTAAGAGTTGG
This sequence comes from Terriglobia bacterium, assembly GCA_963786745.1. Lineage (GTDB taxonomy): Bacteria > Acidobacteriota > Terriglobia > Bryobacterales > Bryobacteraceae > Palsa-89. The sequence goes on from CAWBAE010000008.1 coordinate 179,894, forward strand.
TTGATTGGAGCCCAAAACGATGACATCTAAAAAACACTCAAAGTTCTTCATCCCGCTTCCTACCAACAGCGAACGAAGGATATTTTATCTAAAGCGCGATGCTTGCTGAACTGTGATGTCGCGGACCTCGCCACCCGCTACGTCCAGCACGATCGCTCGATTTTCCTTCAGCGCGTCCCGCACGCGGTTCGGGTCGGCGTAGAAGCTCTCCCTCCAGGCGGAAGGCACCGGCGGGACGATTTCCGATTCGTTATCGGGCAGCAGATACACCTCGTCCAGTCCGAATAGCGGAAATGGCCGGAAGTACACCGCCGACCAGAACATTTCCGAATTCACTCCTTTGAGAAGGATCAGCTTGTCTTGGCTGCCGCGGGTTCGCGCGTCCACCCCCAGCAGCAGGCTTCGTATCTGCTGGCTCCGATCGTAGAACGATTGGGCCACTAGCCGCGCCACCGGAATGGAAACACAAAGATAAATGGTCAGCAGCAGAATGGCCGCGCACTTTGACAACACACCAGCCCGCCAACCGCAAACCAAGGCCCATGCGCCCCACATCGCAAATCCGACCAGCGGTATCGTCAGATAGGACTCGTCGATGTGATCGCGCAAGGGCAGCAGCGGCCCCAGCACGATCAGATACCAGCCGGCGAAGAAAGCTGTGATCCACTCGCGGCGCCATGATTTCCAGGCCAGGAATCCGAGCAACCCGGCCATCAGCGCGATGGTAAGAAACGACCGGAAGGGCGACGGATAAATTTTAAAGAAGATCAGCCGATTGGGCCCGAGCGTCCACTTCCAATAGGTCCAGAAAGTGGAGAAGACGCTCGAATCCCAATGCAGTTTGTAAACGCCCGCCGATGGAAGCGGGACTGCCGCGGTGTGGATGGCCGTATAGATCGCCGAAGCCAGAAACATCGGCAACAACTTTCCGAGAATCCGCGGCGCGCGGCACAGCGCGAATGCGGCTGCAATCGCCGGATAGACGACGTTCAATTCCAGCACCCCGAAGCCGATCAGAAAAGTGATCCATTGGGCCACGTAGAATCGAATCTGGCTTGTTTCCGCGTAACGCACCAGCAGCCATAGGCTCGCCATCAGGAACACCGCGCATAGAAGTTCGTAGTAGATGGCCGTCCAGGACATGGCCGCGCCCATGCAGCCATTCACGGTCCAAATGACGGCAGCCCAAAGTCCTGCCGCGCGCGATCCCGTCAGCTTCGTGCAGAGCGAAGCGATCAGCACCAAGCCCGCGGCGAAAGTCAGAAAAATCCAGAGGCGATACGGCAGCGGGTTCATTCCGAAAAGAGCAAAGAAGGAAAGAAAAAAGGCGCGCTCGCTTAACGTTCGGATGGTGCCCTGTGCCAGCGGAGCGAACAACGCCCACCGGAATCCCTGGGACTGGCGGGCGATTCGCAGCAATTGCAGCCAGGCGAAATCGTCCTTCTGAAACCAGGCTGTCAGGCCCGGCCAATAAAGGATGACCGCCAGAATGGACGGCACGGTCCAGTAAGCGGCATTGCTTGCGCGTCGCAAGAAGGAGGGCAAAGAGTATTATGAACCGCCGGCCGGCTGGAAGAAAGGCAGACGCGGGTTCCTAAATCATCGGCGCTCGTTTAAGCTACACTCTTGTCGGACTTGGGTTCAGCCGATGCACGAGATTCTGAGACATTTGGAAGCCGGCGCTCTGGTTCTCGATCTTGGGTGCGCCGAGGGCACTTTTCCATCGAACGTCACCTCCGCAACCGTCGTAAGGTTCGACCGGGAGGTTCCCAGAGAACGCTCGGCGCGGCCGAAGTTTGTTCAGGGAGACGTTGCCAGGCTGCCCTTCGCCGATCGCACTTTCGCGGCCATCATATCCAATCACAGTCTGGAACACTTCGATAATCTTGACTGCTCACGCCACGAAATCGGCCGGGTGATCCTCCCCAGTGGCGCATTGTTCGTCGCGGTACCCGACGCTTGCACCGTCACAGACAGGCTCTACGGATGGCTGGCGAGTGGAGGGGGGCAAGTAAATGCCTTCACTGGGGCCGAACAAACGGCGAAGCTGATCGAGCGCGCCACCGGTCTACGCCACGTGGCCACGAGATTGATCTGCTCATCGCTTTCGTTCTTGAATCGCCGCAACGCTGTCCGCCCGGCGCCGCGCCGATTGCTGTTGCTTGGCGCGGGTTATGAGTGGTCACTGTTCCTCTACGCTTGGGGATCCAGACGAATCGATCGGATACTAGGAACTCGCGGTAGCGTCTACGGCTGGGCATTCTACTTTGGCGACATAGCGTGCCCAATCGACACTCAGACCTGGGCCAACGTCTGCATTCGATGTGGCACCGGCTGTCCGGCAACCTCTCTGATAGGCGAGGCATTGGTCCGCCGGAAGTTCTACGGCCTCCGCACTTACCGCTGTCCGAACTGCGGCGCTACGAATCCGTTCGCGGATGACATACAAATCTGGTAGATCCGCGTTCAGGCCGGCGGGAAGATTTTTTGGACGCTCCGCACAAAATACGGGCAATCGCGGATCGGCAGGAAGCCAATGTTCATCCGGCTGCCGATCACGCTGAATACCAGAATCAGCGCGATCGGTATAGCTTGCAGCAGGATGATGCCCAGCAATCCCGCCAGATACACGGCCAGGCTGGGAATGCTGGGGCTGGCTGTGAAGCGAACTCCGATGGCGATACCGATCGCCACCACCTCGATGACCAGCGCAACCGCGATCGCAACCAGCAGCCGCGCTCCCACAATGTCGCCGTACACAAAAAACGCGCTCAGCCCGTGCAGCAAGAGGCCGATGAAATTCATCTTCGACTGGCCGGCTGCGCGCTTTCCGCGTTCAATTGGAATCGACGTGTAACGGATACGGCAGCGGATCACCGCCGCGGCGTAGTGATTCCAGATCTCGGGGACCACGGCCAGCTCGGCCAGGCTCTCGAAAGGCACCACACTGAAATTGCCTACGCGAACCGGGTCGCCCGTCAAGAGTCTGTGGATCACGCGGTATAAGCGATAAAGAACCCGGAACGGAGCGCTCTCGAGGCGCTTGCTGCGCGCCGCGAACACAATCGACCGCCGTTGCTCCTCTTCGAACCGCTCCAGCAACAGGCGGATATCCTGAGGCCGGTCCTCGCCATCGCCATCCATCACGACCACGGCGCGGCAAGGCCGGTTCTGGTAGATGTAAACCAGCCCCACCGCGATGGCGCGTTGATGGCCCAAGTTCCTGCGAAGCCGGAGAATGTCGACGGATCGCAGGGCCGCGAAGGATTTTCGCGCGAACCCCGGCGGCGCAGCTTCGCTCGATCCATCGTCGACGATCAACACCTCCGCTGCCGCGGAATAGCCGGTGAACGCGCGGTCCAGATCGTCCAGCAGCAGCCCGGCGGCTTCCCAATCGTTGAACAGCGGAATCAGAATGACGATTTGATCTGTCAACGGTCCATTATTCCACGCGACGCCTTCCGTCAATTCTCTTTCCAGAACAGCTCGGCGTCCGATCGGCGCACATAGTTCGCGTCGATCTCTTCGGGATCGCCGGCCCGTCCGGCGGCGAATTCGCTCCAGGCGATGCTTCCAACGGCGGCGGCCAGCGCGCGCGGGGCCGTCACGACCGGGATGGCCGGATCCACGTGGCCCTGGAACGGCGAGAAATCAGTGGAGACGAATTCGTAGCTCGAGGCCGGCAGCGTCTTGAGCCAATCGGAAAATTTCAGCACTGCTTCCGGGATGACAACTTCCAGCCGGTTGTTATATACCGCTCCATAAACCTCGCCCCGGCGCGCGTCCAGCACCACCGCGCGCAATGCTGCCGATCCGAAATAGGCCAGCGCCCGCAGATTCGAAACCGCTACCACTTTCTTTCCGGCCGCCTCCGCCAATCCCTTCACAGCCGCCAGTCCGACGCGAACGCCGGTGAAAGAACCAGGACCGGAGGCAGCCGCGAAGCACTCCATCTCGTTCACGCCGACGCCGTGCCGCGCCAGCATCTGCTCCAGATGCTGGAACAGAATGTGACCGAACCCATCCGGAGAATGCAGCAGAACTTCTTCCACGACGCGATCCTGCTCGGTCAAAGCGATACTCCCGAATTCCGACGTGGTGTCGATCGAAAGGATCACTGGGTTGATCACTTGGTTAGCTGGTAAACGCGGTCCATCGAGTACGCTTTGCCGTTCGCGTTCAGCGCGGTCAGGTGAATGGTGAGAACCGCCGGGAAGCTGTTTGCGATAGACTCCGGAATCACGAAGTTAGCGGGCGCGCCGGTCCCGATCACGCGGAAGCCTTGGTTCTCGGTGGGAACCTCGGCGGTCCACAGGTACATCATAGAGCGTGTCGCGCGCGTCTCCCGCGTTAGCTTCACCGCAAAACGCACCGGTTTCCCGGCGGGTAGCGTGTCTCCAGGAGGCTCGGCGATGGTGTACGGTACTTTCTGGATGTTGCTCTCGATCTCCTGCACCAATGGAACTTCACGCGAATCGAACTTGACGGATTTCAGCATCGATTCCTTGCGGCCTTCTCGCGCTACCAGCAAGACCCAGGGATGGCTGGAGTCCGGCGCCTGGCCGGTGAAGTGCTCGCCTTTATATTTCTTTTGATCGACATATTCGCCGCTGGAAGGGTTGAACCACATGACGTCGTAGCCGTGCTTTTCGACCGAAAGTTCGATCGGAGGGCCAGGGTGTTCGATGTAGTTGACGTATTCGGTGTCATCGAGCGCCACGGTGCGCGCTCCGTCGACATCGAAATACGGCTCCAATTCCCAATGCCGCGTATCGGAAATGAAATCGAACCAGTGCAGGCAGAGCGCCGCTTCGGGGCCGCGAAACTCGGGGTATTCGCCATCCATGGTGGCATTCCAAAGATGCCCGGCATCCGTGACCCCCACGAAGGGAACCTGGTAGAACTGATGCTCCACCGAGCCGATCACGTCATCGGGCGACGCTTCGATGACGAAGTTCATCCAGCCATCCGCGAGCAGCGGCGACGATGTAATCTTGGCGTTCGTGGATCGCGGATGCTGGTACGGATCCAGCTTCTGAAGATCCGTCCCCACTTCTTTCAGCAGCGCGCGTCCGTCGGGATAATCCTCGAAATCTTCCACCCCTTGCCAGGTGACGTTCAGCGGAGCGTAGCGAGCCACGATATAGCGCACGAATCGCTCGCGCGCCTGCCAATCGGGAAACAATGCCGTCAGGTAGCCGGGGTCGGAGGCCAAAATTAGGTCGGCCGTGAGGCCGCGTTTGTGGATTGCGAGGACGCGCCGGTCGAGTTCGTCGAAGTACGCCTGGTTCGGCTGGTCCGGGCTCAGATATACGCGCGCGCGGTCGCCCGCGTTGCCGAGAATCGATCCTCGAAAGTGCGTGAATTTATTGGCTGCGGCTTCGTTCAGCTTCTGCTCGAAGTCCGCGCTGCTGTCAAATGCAAAGCGGTCGGCGATGTAGCCCATCCACAAATGCGGCTGTTTATTGTCAGTGGCCCAGTGGTGAAAATTAGCGGGCTTGACGAATCCTGGCGCTTCCGAGGCCGCCGCTTGAAACGAGCCTTGCTTACCTTCGAGGCTCGCGAGATTGCTGGATGTGCGGTAAACCCACCCGCCGGCTTCGGTGGGCGTAAAACGCAGGATCATCTTGCCGCCCCCGTCCCAATAAGCGGGCATCAGATAGGTGCGAAAACTGGGCGACCGGAATTCCGCTCGGAGCCGCACACTCGCGTAAGGATTCGGATGCGCCGCCAGTTCCGCGGATGAAAGTTCAAATACGAACTCGCACGGCGTGTAAGCGGGCGTGCCCTCGCACGGCGTCTGAGCGAACGCCGGAAGGCTGGCTAAAACGAGAAGCGGCAGACGGCCCAGCATTATTTCCAGCGTAACCTAGCGCCGGGGGAGAGGCTATCAACTCGCCACAGGGCTTCCCTCGCGCCGATAAGCTTTGAATGTCAGGAGAGCTCCCAACGCGCAAAGCAGCGCCAGCCCCGCGTAGGTGAAACTATTTTGACTGGCCTGCCGCGCTTCTGGAGCAAACATCCGGAACAGACCACCCAACAGGGCGACCCAGCCAACTAGACTTACCAGCACGGGCCAGCCCCAAGTCCAACGATTGTGAGCCCGGATGATCGCCAAGCCGGCGACAAATAATAGAGAGCCATTGAGATAAGTGACGGGAGCGATATTGGTTTCCCAGATCGGAAGATGCATCGCTTCCGATACGCTCACCGCCATAATCGTAGGCCCGATCAATCCCGCGATGTATTTTGAATCTGTCATGCCGCCTCCTTTTGCCCGACCTTGGACGGAGGATAGTCTGGGCGGCGGGCCGCCTATACGTCCGCGTGAAGCCGTAAGCGTCCAGCCTCTTCCAAATCGATGGCCTTCTCCATGCGGATAATTGGCAGCATCACGCCGTTGCCAAGCGGAACGTCGGTTCGCTCGCGCTGCTCGTAGCCGTGCGCCGCGTAGAGCGGCACGCCGGTTAGGGTGGCGCCCATTTCCAGGCGCTTGAAACCTGCCTCCAGCGCTGCCGCTTCCGAGGCTCGCAGGATCATGGATCCAATGCCGCGCCGGCTCCAGTCCGGATGCACAAAGAATGCCCGGATCTTCGCGGCGTCATACGCGGGATCCATCAGTGAATCTTCCCGGCCAAACCACTGGTCTCCGCCGTAGAGGGTGCGCCGCCGGCTCCAACCGCCGCAGCCCACAATCAGGCTGCTATCATCCGGCGTGACTGCGAAGTATGTTCCATCCGCGATCAGCTGGCTATCCACACCGAAGACTTTCTTGAGCGCCGCTTCGATTTGCTCGCTGGAGTAATCGAACCGTTGCAGCTCGCGGACGGACTGCTGGATCAGGTCGATCAGCGCGGGCGTATCCTCCGGAACGGCTCGGCGGAGCGTAAAACGCATATGAGTATTCTGGCAGAGTTCAGAGTTCAACCTGCAGAGTTCAACCTGGCTGATATGCGCTGCTGCTCCGAGACGCCGTCGCGGCAAGCTGTTTTCGAGGAGCGAGCGCAATCAAGGCCACGCCGATGACCACCAGGACCGCCACGCCCCAGAGTTCTCCGCGCGCAACCATGTTCTCCATGGCCTGAGTGCCCATAAGCGCGGCATGAGCGAGGCTGGACCAGGCCGTAAAAGCGATCAGGCTGCGATTCGCCGATGGGTTGCGGATCGCGAGCAGCAAGAAAACGCCCAGCGTGACATACAGGCTGAACATCATCGATAAGGAAGCGTCCTGCCGCACAAACACGATCATAGGATAGGCTAACAACAGAAATATCACTCCCACCAACGCCAACACGATCTTGAGCGCTGTATCTCGATTCATGGTGCCCTCCAGCATAGCGTGCAACGCACTCGCGTCCCTTTTCAGCGGTAGAAGTTCCGATCCCAGGCGTGCTGTTTCAAGATCTCAAGAACCCCCGGGGTCAGCGGCTCCCGGCCCGAAACCGCCGCGTTTCTCTCTACGTTGCGCACGCTTCGCATCCCCGGGATGACCGTCGAAACAGCGGGCGGCGCGATCGAAAACCGCAGCGCCGTTTCCGCCAGCGTGCCCGCCGCTCCCGCGAGATCCGCTTCGAGCGCGCGGACATGCTCCACCACCTGCTTCTTCCGGTCGCCCCGAAAATAGGTTGCCCTGAAATCCTGCGGATCGAAAACCGTTTCTTCCGTGATCGTCCCGGTCAGGCTGCCTTCGTCGAACGGCACGCGCGCCAGCACCCCGACGTTCATCTTCGCCGCGAGCGGAAACAGATTCTTCTCCGGGTTTTGATCGAAAATGTTGTAAATAACCTGCACGGCATCGATCAACCCGGACCGCACCAGCTCCAGCGCCGAATCCGGCTCGTGATCGTTGATGGAAACGCCCACGGCCCGCACTTTCCCGGCCGTCTTCAGCTCCTCGAACGCGCGTTTCCATTCGTCGCGCTCCATCCATTCGGGATTCCAGACATGCAACTGCTGCAGGTCCACCGTATCCAGCTTGAGGTTGCGCAGGCTGTCATCCGTGGATCGGATGATGTAGTCGTACGGGAACACATTTTCGATATCGATTCCGGGCCGGGCCGGCCACAGCCGATTCTTAGGAGGAATCTTCGTGGCTACGTGCACCCTGCGCTTGGCGTCGCGGACCGCCTTGCCCACCAGCCTTTCACTGTGCCCGTCGCCATAAACCAACGCGGTATCAATAAAATTGATCCCCAGCTCGATGGCCAGGCGCAGAGCTCGATGCGACTCTTCGTCCGCTCCGCCCTGCCAGAGTTTTCCGCCGATGCCCCACGCGCCGTATCCGATCTCACTTACTTCTAACCCGGTCTTGCCGAGCTTTCGATATTTCATGCTGAAGCCATCCTAGTGATCATGACATCTAATACGCGTACGCTAAGCGGAGGCGACATGGAGGCCCAGCATCGGGTCGTCATTATCGGGGGCGGCTTTGGCGGGCTGTACGCCGCGAAGGCGCTGAAGCGCGCTCCCGTGCAGCTCACGCTTCTGGACCGCCGCAATTTCCACCTCTTCCAGCCGCTGCTCTATCAGGTAGCCACCGGCTCGCTCTCGCCGGGAGAAGTGGCATCGCCGCTGCGCGCCGTTCTTCGGCATCAAAAGAACACACAAGTGCTGCTGGGCGACGCCGTCGATCTGGACACCCAGCGGCGGCTTGTGATCCTTGCGGACGGCGAGATAGAGTACGACACGTTGATCGTGGCCGCCGGTTCCGGCGACTACTACTTCGGCCATGAGGAATGGAAGCAGGCGGCGCCCGGCCTAAAGAGCATCGAAGAAGCCACCGAGATTCGCAGCAAGATCCTGTATGCGTTCGAAGCGGCCGAGCGCGAGCACGATCCGGTGAAGCGGAGGGAATGGCTGACATTCGTGATGGTGGGCGGAGGTCCAACGGGTGTGGAACTAGCCGGGGCGCTGGGCGAAATCGCCCATGATACATTGCGTCGCGACTTCCGGTCCATTCATCCGGAAGAGGCGGTCATCATGCTGCTCGAAGGCGGACCGCGCATCCTTCCCGCCTACACGCCGGACCTCTCCGCCAAGGCACAGGCATCGTTGATCCGGCTGGGAGTCACTCCCAGAGTGAACGCCATGGTAACCGGAATCGACCCGGGCGGCGTCAACGTGAAGACCGCTTCGGGAACCGAGCGCATCGCCGCGCGCACCATCGTCTGGTCCGCTGGGGTTCGGGCATCTTCGTTCGGCGAAGTTCTGGTGCATCGGGCCGGAGCCCAGCTCGACCGCGCTGGCCGGGTGATCGTGAACTCGGACTGTAGCCTGCCGGCGCATCCCGAAATTTTCGTCATCGGGGATCTGGCCCGCTTCGAGGACAACGGAAAGCTGCTGCCGGGCGTCGCGCAGGTGGCCATGCAAGGCGGCGGATACGTCGCTAAGCTGATCGCTGCGCGCCTCAAGGGCGGCACGCTTCCCCCGTTTCATTATTTCGACAAGGGCAACCTAGCCGTTATCGGACGCGCGGCCGCGGTGGCTGAGATCGGCAAAATTCATATCTCCGGCTTGCTGGCCTGGCTGGTTTGGCTGTTCGTCCACCTGATGTATTTGGTGGAGTTTTCGAATCGCGTCCTGGTGTTCGTGCACTGGGGATTTTTGTATCTGACCTACGATCGCGGCGCGCGGCTCATCACCGGACCGGATCCCGCGTTCGAGGCCGAGCCGGAGGAATCGCGCGCCGCCAAATTATGAATCGCCGGCCGCATGCCGAAGCAGCGGCCTCAGGTTCAAATTGCGGATCAGACGGTGCAGATAGTTAGGATGCAGCCCCAGCAGGTGCGCGGCTTCGGTGTAGTTGCCGTTGGCGTGTTCGACGGCATTGAGGATGAGCTGTTTCTTCGCGTCCCGAACGCCGTCGTGAAAGGCGTTCACGTCGGTTCCAGCCGGCTCGGCCCGCTCGAGAATCACTTCGGGCAGGTCTTCGGGAAGAATCAGATCGGATGAACCCAGCACCACGGCCCGTTCGATGGCATTCTCCAACTCGCGCACGTTGCCCGGCCAATCGTAATTCACCAGGAACGCCCGCGCCGGCGGCGCAATTCCCAGGACGTTTCGATTGGCGCGCTTCGAGTACTTGGCGACAAAGTAGTTCGCCAGAAGCGAGATGTCCTCGCGCCGTTCCCGCAAAGCCGGCATGCGCATCGACACCACGTTCAGACGGTAGAACAGATCCTCCCGGAAGCGTCCTTTCTTCACCTCTTCTTCCAGTTCGCGGTTGGTTGCGGCAATCAGCCGCACATCCAGCTTGATGGTTCGGGTTCCGCCCACTCGCTCGAACTCGCGTTCCTGCAAGACGCGCAAAAGTTTCGCCTGCAACAGCGGCGCCAGTTCGCCGATCTCGTCCAGGAAAACCGTTCCGCCCTCGGCGATCTCGAGCTTTCCTTTCTTCTGAGCGATGGCCCCCGTGAAGGCGCCTTTCTCGTGGCCGAACAGCTCGCTTTCGAGCAAACTCTCGGCCAGCGCCGCGCAATTGATGGCCATGCAGGGCTTGTGCGCCCGCCCGCTATTGCGATGAATCGCCCGGGCCACCAGTTCCTTACCGGTTCCGCTCTCGCCGAAAAGCAGAACCGTGGAGTCTTTCGACGCCACGCGATTGATGAACTGAAACACCTCGCGCATGCGCGGGCTCTCGCCCACCATGTTGTGTTCCACGCTGATCTCGGCCTGCAGGCGGCGATTCTCTTCTTCCAGTCCCTCCATGCGTCGCGCATTGTCGAGCGCCGGCGCGGCGATGCTGCCGATGCCGGTCAGAAGCTGCAGGTGATCTTCATCGAAGCGCGCCTCCGGATCGCTCGAATCCAGATAGATGACGCCCAATACGCGATCGAATACTTCGAGTGGAACCGCCAGCACGCTGCGAATCTGCCGGGACACTACACTGGCCGTATCGGAGAAGGCCTGGGTGCCCGCCAGGTCGTTGCACAGAACCGCCACGCCTTCCGAAAGAACCTGAGAGACGATGGTCCGGCTCACCTGCACGGCTTGATTGGGGCCGCTGCGCCGATCCCATCCGAACACGGAACTATAATCTTCCGCGTTTCGATCGCACAGCAGAATGGCCGCGCGATCAGCCGGCGCAACTTCGAACACCAGCTCGAGCACCTGCTTTTGGAGCGCCGCCAGGCCGCGCACCGAGCTCACTGTCTTGCTGATTTTCAGCAGCGCGTTGAGATCCCGAACCATGCGCCCGGTGGGCTGGATTTTGTCCAGGTCCCGCAGATAGCGGGCATCCTGTTTGCGCAGAATTATCGTGGATCCGGCGCCCGTGTCAGTCTTGTCGAATTCCACCGAGCTTGAAACGTTGCCGGCGGGCTCGGATTCCGGAAGCACAAAGACGAATAACGAATTCCCGACCTTGATCTCGTCTCCCGACTCCAGAATCCGCTCGGTGACCGGAACGCCGTTCACAAAAGTGCTGTTGCGGCTGTTCAGATCCTGAATCCGAAACTGGTCGGCATCCCGGCGGATCAGGCAATGCCGGCGCGAAACCGACGCGTCCAATAGCGAAACCAGATTGGTGGGCTCCCGCCCGATCGACACCTCGTCGGACGACAGTGGAATACTGCTGCCCTTAAGCGGGCCGGCAATCACTTCGAGTTCAGCCAGCTCCAGCATTTCCGTTGTATGAGTATACCGGATCACTTCCCGCCGCGCGTCTGCCATTTGGTACGGTCTGGTAGACTGGACCTTGATCCGGGCGCTTACTAAGCAAGACACCCTATCCGGCGGGATAGGGCCGCTATCCGATCAGATAGGGGAAACGCCTTATCAGGGACTTCCAGACCCTTCCGGCCGCGCCTCTAACCGATGCATTACTATCAATCTTATCAATCATTTAACTGGCCTTAGTACGGAAGAGTCCGAGGTTGTAGTACGCTTGGCATTGCAGTTGCATCTCTAGGGTCCGTCAGTCGAAATACTAAGAAATCAAGGAGGGACCTCAACATGAAGACCAAGACGAAAGTTAAGGCCGGTAGCGCTGGCTGGGGCAGCTAGTCACCCCATAGCAGGATCCTCGTTCTTCCCGGCGAATGGCATAGCCGTTGACGTCTGGAAGACTGAGGAAGTTCGAGTACTCGGAAACCGTGGCTTCGTTTTTCGCGAGGCCGCGGTTTTTGTATTTCGGTATCCGAGATCTGTAATCTTAGAAGCATCATGCGAGAGTTAGCACAGGATCTGCACTATGGATTCCGTAGCTTCTTCAGAACCCCCCTCGCCACCACCGTCGCCCTGGCTACGCTGACTCTGGGGATTGGCGCCAATAGCGCGATTTTCAATGTCATCAACGCCGTCCTGATTCGTCCCCTACCATACAAAGACGCCTCGAACTTGTTCGTCTTATGGGCCAATCAACTCAACAAGGGCCTCCGGCGGCAATTTATCTCGCCGCTCAATTATCGCGATTTCGTCGAACAGAACCGCGTGTTCGACCAAATCGGTGCGTTTAAGATACAGCCCGCCGTATTAAGCGGAGGCGAATTGCCGGAGCGGGTTCAGACGGCCAGCGTCTCGCCCAGCATCTTCCAGGTACTGGGCGCGCAGGCGCTGCACGGACGCTGGTTCGCGTCGGACGAAGATCAGCCGTCCAAGAATTCCGTTGCGATTTTGAGCGAGGGCTTTTGGCGCCGCCGCTTTGGCGGCAATCCGAACGTGCTGGGCTCGGCGCTCTCGCTGGATGGAAGAAGCTACACGATTGTAGGAATCGCGCCGGCCGGATTCCGCCTCGGCGAGACTTCCTCCGAAATCTGGATCCCTTACACGCCGGACCCGAAGCAGTTGGCGCCGCCGATGCGCGGATATCGCTCTTTGACAGTGCTCGCGCACCTGCGCCCGGGAGTGACCCGGAAACAGGCGGAGCTCGCCATGCAGGCGATCGCGCTGCGCATCGCGGAGGCCAACCCGGATCTCGAGGCAGGCCGCGGCGTGGAGCTGATTCCGATCGAGGAACAAATCGTGGGCGATGTAGGTCCCACCCTCTGGACCTTGTTCGGCGCCGTGGCTTTCGTACTGCTGATCGCCTGCGCGAATGTGGCGAACCTCCTGCTGGTCCGGGCCGGCGATCGGGAGAAGGAGATCGCGGTGCGTGTGTCGCTGGGAGCGAAACCCAGCCGGATCATGCGCCAGTTGCTCACCGAGAGTGTTCTGCTGGCGGTGATCGGAGGGCTCCTGGGCGTGGCTCTAGCTGCGTGGGCCACTTCCGCCCTGGTTAAGCTGGCGCCCGTGGATCTTCCGCGCGCGCACGAGATTTCGCTGGACTGGCGTGTGCTGGCTTTTACGCTATCGATATCGATCTTCACTGGCCTGCTATTCGGACTCGCTCCCGCGCTGGCCGGCATTCGCGCCGACGTGAATTCAATTCTCAAGACCAGCGGACGCAGCACCAGCGGTCATCGCAGCCGCAGCCGCATGCGAGACATGCTGGTGGTTTCCGAGGTGGCTTCCTGTGTCGTGCTGCTCATCGGAGCCAGTCTGCTGATTCGCAGTTTCTCCCGTTTGCAGGATGTGAACCCCGGCTTCCGCACGGATCATGTCCTAACCATGCAACTCTCCCTCGCCGAGGCGCGCTATCCGGGGGCCAAGGTCGGTCAGTTCTATCAAAGACTGGTGGAACGCGTACAGAAGCTGCCGGGCGTGCAGGCCGCCGGAGTATGCCAGTATCTGCCTTTGAGCGGGCGAGACGTCAGCTTGAACTTTCAGATTGAGGGCCAGCCGCAAACCAAATCCGCGGATCAGCCCAGAGCCAAGCTGCGCGCGGCCAGCGGCGACTATTTCAGCGCGCTTGGCATTCCGCTCCTCAAGGGACGTCTGTTCAACCGTTCCGACGATGCGCGAACCCCGAAGGTGGTCATCATCAACCAGCTGGCGGCCCAGCGCTATTGGCCCGACCAAGACCCGATCGGCCGTCGCATCCTCTCCGGAGTGGACGACAATCAATGGTCCACCATCATCGGCGTAGTAGGTAACGTCAAGACCGCCGGGCTGGATTCTGACACCAGCCCGGAGACCTATTACCACTATCTGCAACTTCCGCCCGAAGTCATGAATTTCGCCGAGGGCGCCATGGCCCTGGCCATACGAACCACATCCGACCCGGCTTTGATGACCTCCGCGGTGCGCCAGCAAGTGCGCGACCTCGATCCGGACCTGCCGGTATTCAACGTCAGAACGATGCAGGAGCTGGTGGAGGGATCGGTGGCCGAGCAGCGTTTCCGAACGCGCTTGCTGAGCATTTTCGCCGGTCTGGCTCTGTGGCTTGTGGCGTTGGGGCTCTATGGCGTGATGGCCTACTCTGTCACCCAGCGCACTAACGAGCTGGGAGTGCGAACGGCGCTGGGGGCGCAGCCTGGCGACATCCTGAAACTGATCGTCGGCCGCGGGATCCAGCTTGCGGCCATCGGTATAGGCATCGGCATCCTGCTGGCTTTCGCGGGGGTCAGGCTTATTTCCGGTCTGCTGTTCGGCATCCGGGCGATGGATCTCGCGACCTTCGCTGGAACGTGTCTGGTGGTTCTTGTCGTAGCCGTCATCGCCAGCCTGGCGCCCGCCTGGAAGGCCCTCCGCGTCAGTCCGGCGGCCGCCCTGCGCGCTGAGTGACCGGACTAGTAAAAGCCCTAGACGAGCCCGTAACCCGCCTTTTTGGAACCAAGTACATGCATAAAGGTCCTTAGCCCGCAAGCCGATCAGTAGGTGTCCCAAGAGTTAGCAGTAGATCCATGATCGGGTTGGTAATAGGGGAAATTTCGGAGGCCGAAAAACAAGCGGATCGTCTTTTGTTTGTGGGATTAAGCGCGGCGGGCCTCGCCCCGAGGAAGAACTGAAGTGGAAGATCAACGCAAGAGAACGCCGGTCCCAGTGATCGTGTTTTTGAGTGTCGTCGATCTTGCCGCACTCCTGGCGGTTGCGCTTACCTTGCGCGGCTGGACTCCCGAGCATCCCGCGCGCTTCGCCATCTATGCGGTCCTGGCGGTGCTGTGCTCGCGGATGAACGTTCCGTTCCCCGGCGTACGCGGTCACCTTTCCGCGAACTATGTCTTGTATATGCTGGGGCTGCTGGAACTGCAGGTGCCCGAAGTGCTTCTGGTCGCCATTCTGGGCATGGCGGCGCAAACTTACTGGCACGAGAAAAGCCGCGGGAAATCTCCGCAGTTGAAATACCTGTGCTTCAACGTCGCCTCTATCAGTATTGCCGTATTGTCCAGCGGCTGGGTCTTTCGACAGCCCTGGTTCGTTACTTTGCCGGTTGGCGAATTGTTGCGCCTTACGCTCGCCGGCATAATGTATTTCGTGGTGAATACCATCGCCCTTTCGAGCGCCATCTCGGTCTCGGAAGGTCTAAGCATCGTTACGGTGTGGAAGGGCTTGTCCAACTGGCTGTTCTTGTACTATCTGGTGGGCGTCTCGCTGGCCGAAATTGTGCACATGGCCATCCTGCGCCTGGGCTGGACCCTTACGCTGGCGCTGCTCCCGCTGCTGTATGTGGTTTATCGTTCGTTCCAGTTGTATTTTGCCAAGCTCGAGCAGGAAAAGTCTCACGCGGAAAATATGGCGTCGCTGCACCTGAGAACCATCGAGGCGCTGGCCATGGCCATCGAAGCCAAGGACGAATGCACCGGCGAGCATCTGCGCCGCGTCCAGGTCTACTCGTTGGAACTGGCCAAGCATCTGGGCCTGGATGAAGGCGCGACGCACGCGCTGCAGGCCGCCTCCATCCTGCACGACATCGGCAAGCTGGCGGTGCCGGATTACATCATTTCGAAGCCCGGCAAGCTCACGCCGGAAGAGTTCGAGAAGATGAAGATCCACACCATCGTGGGCGCGGAGATCCTGGAACAGGTTTCGTTCCCCTATCCGGTCTCGCCGATCGTCCGCTCGCACCATGAGAAGTGGGACGGAAGCGGCTACCCGGATGGGCTGCATGGGGAAAAAATCCCGATCGGCGCCCGCATTCTGTCGGCGGTGGATTGTCTGGACGCGCTCGCAAGCGATCGCCAATACCGCCGCGCGCTTCCGCTCGACGAAGCCATGAACTATGTGGCGTCCATGTCCGGCAAGCATTTCGACCCGAACGTGATCGAGCTGCTCCAACATCACTATCGTGACTTTGAGGCGCTCGCGCAAAACACGCCTTTGAATACCAGCCGCCTCAGAAGGGACATCGTGGTCAGCCGCGGCGACGCTCCGGACGCCGGGTACGAAAAGAACCGGGCCACGGTCGCGTCTACGCCGGAGCAGGCCAAGAGCCGGGCCACATCCGTGGCTTTCGCCCTTCAGGAAATGCAGGCGGTGATGGACCTGACCGAGGATCTGGGCGGATCGTTGCGGGCGCAGGAGATTTTGTCGCTGCTCGCGCAGAGGCTGAAACAAGTTGTGCCCTACGATTGCGTGGCGTTCTATATCCGGCACGGAGATCTTCTCAAGCCCAGCTACGTGAGCGGTGAAAACAGCCGCACTTTTGCATCGCTCGAGATTCCAGTGGGGCAGGGGCTCTCCGGCTGGGTAGTGGAAAACGGCAAGCCGATCGTGAATGGAAATCCGTCGGTTGAACCCGGATACCTGAACGACCCCAGCAAGTTCAGCGTTTTGAGCTCCGCCTTATCCATTCCTTTGCGCCAGGGCGCCGAACATGTCATGGGCGCGCTCACGCTGTACAAAGCGGAAAAAGATGCCTACAACACCGACCATTTGCGGGTGTTGTCCGCGATCAGCAACCGGATCGCGAAGGCGCTCGAGAATGCCGGCAAGTCCGAACTCAAGCCGCCGCAATCGAGCATCGACGAGCTCACCGGGCTTCCGAACGCGGAATCTCTTAATGCCTACCTGCTGAAAGAACTGGACCGCTGCGCTCTTGAAGGCAAGCGCTTAGCCGTCTTGGCATGCAGCCTGGACGGCCTCAAGCAGATCGACGATTCGTTCGGACATCAGACCAGCAATGCATTCCTGAAGCGCGTGGCCGCCATCCTGCAAAACAACTGCCGCAGTTCGGACTATGTCGCCAAGATGGGCCGGGACCAGTTCGCGGTGTTGCTGGCGGATGCGCATCCGGGCGAGCTGGCCGCCAGAATCGAATCGCTGGATAAAATGATCCGCGCCGCCAGCCGGGAGCTGTGCGGCGAGGTGACCGCCGAGATCAGCGTGGGCGTGGCTTGCTTCCCCGAGAACGGAACCGATATCGACAGCCTGCTCTCTTGCGCCGACCGCGAGATGGATCGTGCTAAACGCGAGCGCAAGACGCGAAGCGGCGTGTTGCAATTGGCGCGTTCGATCGAGTAAGCTACTTTTCCGCCAGCCAGGCCAGAAACAGGCCGTCCGGCGCGATGTCTTCCCAATACGAAATCGGCCGGCTCGAAACGTTTCGGCAATGCTTTGATAGCATCCGCTGCAGTTCTTTTCGCCCCAGCCATTTTTCCCAATGCGGCGTCTTCAGACGTCCCCACTGCGCTTGATTTTTGTCGATGATAACGATCCGCGCGCCGGGTTTGGCCACGCGGCAGATTTCGGTTACCGCCGCTTCAATGTCCACGGCGTGTTCGAGCGATTCCGTTGCATAGACTCGATCGAAGCTGCCGGTACGAAAGGGCAATCGAGTCATCGATCCGCCGCAGGCATATATGCCGGCAGGCACGCGCCGCAGCATCGCCTCGGCCAGATCAAAGGCGATGATGGAAGCCTCCGGATAGCGTTCCTTGAGCACGCGCGCGAAGCGGCCCTTGCCGCAACCGACATCCAGAACTCGCCGGCCGGCTAAATCGCCAAAGTGCTCGAGAATCAACTTCACATGGTAGATGCGCGGATCGATGCTGGAAGGGAAATTTTCCTCATCCGAGGCCGCGTCGTTGAAGTGCCGGATGATCTCCTGGAGCGGGGGCGCGGCGGGTTTCCCGAACCATTTCTTCCATCCCATCAAAGCCAGGCCGTCAGCCCCGCGTCAGGAAAATCGGGAGCCCGGTCTTATTCGCATAATTCGGCCGGTAACGTTCCGTGTTGTACATGTTGGCAACGTCCACTTTGCGTGGGCCCAGCGACGCCGCTGGAATCGGCGCCATCTGATAGCATCCGTTCACCAGCGCCGACATGAGCCCGCTTTGATTCGCCAGCACGGCCTCGAGCGCCATGGTTCCGAAGGTGGATGCGATCAGTTTGTCCACGAAATCCGGCGCGCCGCTGCGCAGATCGTAGGTCAGATCACTCACGATGGTCTCTTCCTTGGTTCGTCCGTGAATCTCGTCGCTCAGCGCTTCCGCCACGTTCTGCTTCTTGCGATGGCCGTAGGCATCCGGCTCGCCGTACTCCTTCACTTGGTAGCCTTCCCATTCGGCGCCTTCGGAAAGGATCACCAAACAGTAGTTGCTGGGGTTGCGGCGCTTGTCGGTCATCAGCAGATCGATCAGCTTTTCGAGATCCACCTTATACTCCGGGATGCAGCAGCGCAGGGACGATACGAAGGCGGTATACAGCGAAGTGAATCCGGCATCCCGGCCAAAGACCCG
Organism: Terriglobia bacterium; assembly: GCA_963786745.1. Classification (GTDB taxonomy): domain Bacteria; phylum Acidobacteriota; class Terriglobia; order Bryobacterales; family Bryobacteraceae; genus Palsa-89. The sequence goes on from CAWBAE010000008.1 coordinate 198,388, forward strand.
GAAAATCCCAATGCGCTCGTGCGAGCCCACCGTGGTTCTCTGGCGGCTGACGGCGTCGGTGGCGCGCGTGATGGCGGTTGAGAAGCCGATGCAGTATTCGGTGTTGTGGACGTCGTTGTCCATGGTCTTGGGAACCGCGATCACTTTCATGCCTTGCGCGTGCAATTTGGCTGCGTAGCTCAAGGTGTCGTCGCCGCCGATGGCAATCAGCGAATCGAGCCCCAGCGCTTGGATGTTCGCGAGCACGTGTTTGGTAAGGTCGAAAACCGTCGAGGTCTTGCCGCCGCGCGTAACCTCCGTTTTCGGAAAGCCCGTGTCCTTTAGAAAACCTGGCAGCTCGGGCATTTTCGAAGGATTGGTCCGGCTGCTGTGCAGCACAGTGCCGCCGTAGCGATCGATAGTGCGCGTGTTATCGCGCGTGAGCGGCAGCACATAATGCTCGCGGCTTTCGCGATCCTCGACGTTCAGGCCGGTTAAACCCTCCCAACCCCGGCGAATGCCGAACACTTCGCAATTGTTTTCCGTGGCGCGATAGGTGACTTCCTTGATGACCGAATTCAGTCCGGGAACGTCGCCGCCGCCGGTGAGAATGCCGATGCGCTTGGTTGGCATAGGTTAGACCCGCAAATACTTATTCTAAAGGTCGGGGAATTCGATAGCCAGTTTCCCGATGCCGTCCCGATAGTCCGCCAGCATCTCAAACCCGCCGGGCGCCTGTTCGATAGCGACGCGATGCGTTACGATCGCTTCCGGAATGGCTCCGGCGGCCAACAGTTCGATGGCCGGCTCCGAGCGGTGATTGGATCGCTTCACCGGTTGAAATCGAAGCTCCTTGGCTTGCAGGCTGAAGAGATCCACGCTGACCGGCGAATGATTGGGGATCCCGATCATCACACACGCGCCGCCCACGCGCGTCACCGCCAGCGCGGTGTTGATGGTTTGATCCGCGCCGGCCGCGTCGATCGCAATGTCCACGCCCCTGCCGCGCGTTTCATCCAGAATCAATTGCCCGAATTGTTCGATGGGCACTGCCGCGGCCGCTCCCAGATCCCGAGCCATACGCAGCCTGTGCGGCAGTTTATCCGCCATGAACAACCGCGACGCTCCGCGATGTCGCGCCACCGCCGCGGCCAGCAGCCCGATCGGCCCGGATCCCAACACCGCGACGGTATCGCCCGTCCGGATTTCGATCAACTCCAGCATGTGCATGATCACCGCCAGCGGTTCGATCAGCGACGCTTGCGTGTAGCTGAAGCTTTCGGGAACCACGGTGGCATTGTGCGCCGGAATGACGGCGTATTCGCGCAACAGGCCAGGGAGTTGCGGCGAACCCATGAATTGGGAATTGGCGCAGTTGTTGTACTGGCCGCGTCCGCACCATTCGCACCGGCCGCAGCTTACTGTCGGTTCGATGGAGACGCGATCGCCCGGCTTCAGCTCATGGACGCCCGGGCCGATCGCCACCACTTCTCCGGCCGGCTCATGGCCCAGCACCTGAGGATAGACCGCCTGGAGCCCATAAATGCTGCCTTCGAGATACCAATGCATGTCGCTGCCGCAAATCCCCACCGAGCGGAGCTTCACCAGAATCTCGCCGGGGCCGGGATCGCGGGGCTCCGGCATCTCCCGAACTTCGATGGTGCGTGGCGCGACCAGCTGAGCGGATTTCAACTCACTACTGTATCCGATCCCGCCGTCGCCGCGCCTTCAGAACTCCGCCTCACCGTCTATACTTACGGGATAAAGAAAAAATGCTGAAGAACTTCCGGACCAGGTGGTTCCTGTATTCGATGGCCGCGGTGTTGAGCTGGAGCTGCTGGGCGTTCAGCGCGAAATTCGGATCCGAGCAGCTGCCACCGGACAGCATGCAATTTCTAGCGGCGTTCGGTTTCCTGCTGGTGGGGTTCGTTGTCCTGGTCGCCATGCGATTCCGTCTGGAAATGAATCGCAAGGGAGTGGGCTATGGAATAGCCGCGGGTATCCTGCTGGCGGCCGGCAGCATCGCGCTTTTCGCGGCTTTCAGCACGGGCGGCAATACGGCTGTAATCACCACGGCCACCGGCCTGTACCCGATAGTGACCGTTTTGCTCGCCATCATTTTCCTCAAGGAGCGGCTGACGCGCCTCCAACTGGTTGGGGTCCTGTTCGCGATCGCCGCCATGGTGATCTTCACACTCTGATGCACGTGGCCCTTTCGGCGTGGCTTGGATTTTCGCTGCTGGTCTTGCTCTTCTGGGGAATCCTGGGAATATTTCAGAAGCTGACCACGAACTACATCTCGGCTGAATCCGCTCTCATCTGGTCAGTGGTGGGCTTCCTGGTGCTGCAGCCGTTCCTCTATCACGGGTCCTCGCTCTTCACTTATCCTCCGAAATCGATCATGTGGGCGCTGGCGAATGGAGTCTTCAACGCGCTGGGCGCAGGGTTTCTGCTGGCAGCCATGCGCGCGGGCGGAAAGGCCTCCATCGTCATGCCGCTCGCGGCGATGTATCCGCTGGTGGTGGTTTTGTTCGCGCCGCTGATCCTGCACGAATCCATCACGGCGCTGCAAGGGCTGGGCGTGGCGTGCGCGCTGGTCAGCGTGCTGCTGCTCTCCACCGAGAGTCGCGATCACTTGGATTGACAAGCGGCGTTAAAGGCCTTGACTGCGCGATGGTACGCTTCGGAGGCTTGATTCATGGCATGCAGGGCCCGTTCGAATTCCAACTTCTTCTCGCTCAGGACCGCCTTCGCGGAATCCATCTCGCGCATGGCTTCAGCTAAACCGATGTCAACCGCGGGGGAAGAGGTGTCGTCCATGGGCGTTCTCCGATCTATCCTCGAAAGGAAGAGGAACGCCCTGCACTTACGGCACTGCGACGAGGCTCTTGATTTGGTTGTGTCGAGCTTATGCTTAATCGACGAGACTGTCAACCTCGTCAAACGGCTAGCGAGGTATAATCATTCATACACGTGAATAATTATTCTCAGTCTGTTCGGGTCGGGATCGCCGGGTTCAACGGCTACAGCGGCATGGAGTTGGTCCGTCTGCTGGCCCATCATCCGCACGTTGAGGCCGTCCTGCTGGAGCATCGGAGTGATTCGGAGCCCTCGCCGGCGCCCATCGGATCGAAGCAGCCCGCGCGTATTCCGTGCACCCCGGAGGCAGTGCAAGCCGAGGGGCTCGCGCTGGTATTTCTCGCGACGCCGGCCGAAGCCTCCATGGAACTTGTGCCCGGCATGCTCTCCGCCGGTGCGCGCGTGGTGGATCTCAGCGGAGCTTTTCGCCTGGGCAATCCGGAAACGTACGCGCGCTGGTACAAAGCCAAGCACGCCGCGCCGGAGCTGTTTCAAGAAGCCGTCTACGGGCTTCCTGAACATTGCCGCCAGCGCATCCAGGGCGCGCGGTTGATTGCGAATCCGGGTTGCTATCCTACAGCGGCCAACCTGGCCCTCCAGCCGCTGGTAGCGAGCGGGGTGGTGGATCGAAGCGCGGGAATCGTCTGCGACGCCAAATCAGGCGTGAGCGGCGCGGGACGCAAGCCCAGCCTCAAAACCAGCTTTGGCGAAGTCAGCGATAATTTCTCGGCCTACTCGATCCTGGACCATCGGCATGTCCCGGAGGTCCTGATGGTGTCGGGCCTGGAGGAGGCCGAACTCAGCTTCACGGCGCACCTGCTGCCCATCCACCGCGGCATTCTCGAAACCATCTATTTCCGCGCCCGCTCTGTTTCGAGCGCCGACGAATTGTTAGGCATCTATACCCGGCGCTACGCGTCCGAGCCGTTCGTACGGGTTTATCCGCTGGGCGTTGTCCCGGAGATCCACAACGTGGATCGCACCAATTACTGCGACCTCGGCCTGAGATTCGATCCAGCCACGGGACGCGGCGTGGTGGTGAGCGTCATAGATAATCTGGTCAAGGGAGCCGCGGGGCAGGCCATCCAAAACATGAATCTGGCTCTCGGTTTCGAGGAAACGGCCGGCTTGCTGTGAGGGTCCTGATTAAGATCGGCGGCGCTTTGCTGGATTCCGCGGAATCGCGCGACCGCATCGCCGGTGAAATTGCAAGCGCCGTGAAGAGCGGATCGAACGTCGTGGTGGTCCACGGCGGCGGCAAACAGATGACCGGCTTCCTGGCCGAGCGCGGCGTCGAGAGCCGGTTCGTGAACGGGCTGCGCGTTTCCACGCCAGCAGTGATGGACGCAGTACTGAACGTACTAGCAGGTACAGTAAATCAGAAATTGGTGGCTTCGTTTATCGCAGCCGGAGCGATGGCCGTCGGGCTCACGGGCATGGATGCGCTCCTCACGGAAGCTGAACCGCTCGCCGAAGAACTCGGGTCCGTCGGCAAACCCGTTCGGTCAGACGGGCGACTGCTGGCATTGCTGACTGAGAGCGACCATCTTCCTGTCATTGCGTGCGTGGCGGGAGATCGCCAGGGACGTTTTTATAATGTCAATGGCGATCAGATGGCCGCGTCAGTGGCAGTCGCATTCCGAGCCGATAAGTTGTTCTTCCTCACCGACGTCAGCGGCGTTAGAGGAAAAACTAACGCTATATATCCGACACTTTCTATCAATGATTGTCGAACGTTGATTGAAAGCGGCGTGGCTGAAGGCGGCATGCGTGCGAAGCTGGAGGCCGCTTCGAGCGCGATCGATCAGGGAATCCCCGAGGTCGTGATCGCGCCCGGCGCCGTTCCCGGAGTAATAGAAAAGCTGATCGCGGGCGTTCCGCTCGGCACCCGGCTGGTTGCGGAAATAGGAATTCAACAAATCAGCTAGGGCAATACTGTTCGCCTTACTTAGGCGCAAGAATTTTTCCATAAGATTTCTTAAAAGCGTCGCGACCTGACCACTCGGAATAGTACAAGCTCCCGCCGCTGAAGATCGTCGCATTGGTCCGGCAATATTCCCCGCTTCGTGCTTCGTAATTCGCCGTCAAACCAAAACGGTGATAGACCTGAGAGTTTTTACTAGGTTTATAACTAATCTGCGTATATAATTTGCAATATTGACTCAGTTGCAAAGGATGGGACGCGGGAATGCGTGCTCAAACTATCGATGTAAAGCAGTCCACGGGTCGCATCCTGTGCTGCACGATCTTCCGGGCCGGCGGAAAGAAACTTTTGGCGAAAGGCCATGTCATCAGTGAAGAAGATGCCAAGATGCTCGCGACCGAAGGGATGAACGAAGTCTGGGTCACCGAGCTCGAAGAAGGAGAAGTAGGCGAGGACGATGCTGTCATGCAGGTAGCGAGCGAGATCGGTTGTGGATCGCTCGAAATTCGGCTCGCCGCCGGCGGGAGAGCTAATCTGTTTACCACCGAAGCATGCTGCTTGCTGGTGGACGATGAACTTCTGAAGCAGATCAACTGCGCGGCCAGCATGGCGATCGCAACGTCCCTGAATTTTGCATACGCACGAGCCGGACAGCGCGTGGCCGCGGTGAAGAGCATACCGTTCGCTGTGACGCAGCCGCAGTTGGACGCCGTGGTATCGATCATTAAAGAGCGCGGACCCATACTGCAGGCCCGGCCTATTCGATCACCCGCGGTAGCCGTCCTATATACAGACCCGCTGGCCGGGGAACGAGCCCGCCAGTTGTTTGAAAACATCATGCGACAGCGCTTGGAGCGGTTGGGAACCAGCTCCAGCTTCGTGCTTTCGTCACTTGAGGAAGAGGGCGCGGCCTCGCGATCGCTGCAACACTTGTTGCGCGCCAAACCGACCTGCGTATTGATTGCCTCCACCACTGCTCCGGCCGGTCCGGAAGATGTGGTGGGACGGGCGATGGTGAATGCGGGCTGTCACATCGAGCGCTTCCTCGCGCCGGTGGAACCCGGAAATCTACTGCTGCTGGGCTACAAGGATGACATTCCTATTGTCTCGGCTCCAGGCTGCTTCCGTTCCGCAAAACCCAACGTTGTGGATTTACTTCTGCCCGCGATGCTGGCGCGGTACCGTGTTTCCGGCTGGGAGATCGCCTGCCTCGGGCATGGCGGCCTGCTGGCCTGACTAAGCTCCTCCACGACCAACGGCGGCCCGACCAGGGACCGCCCGAGGTGCTCCTCGCCGGGCACCTAACCAGTGCCCGGCTTTTTTTGCGTAGCTGCGATTCCAGTGGTTCAATCCAGCCGGTATAAAACGTGCTCGCGCGAGTGCGCAACCGGCGTGATGCCCCATTGAACGCGATTCATCAGAAAATCCTGGAAGGCCCAATTGCCGCTGCCCGACACCAGCCAGTGGACGCCATTGGACTTCAAATAGCTGATGGCCGCTCGTCGGAGACCTTCGGGCACGGGAAGCATCGCGTTATGACCCGTCGCCGGGATGGCGCGCCATCCCCCGCCGCTCAATTCTTCGATATCCGCGCGGATTTTGTATTCGAGCGGCTGCGATAGTGAGCTCACTTCATCGATCTCGACTGGCGCGCCGAAGTCAACTTCGATATGCATGCCGGGCCGAAAACTCTCCCAGGTGGACCAGCGCGTCACGGGGTTATGGTCAAACGCCAGTTGGACATCCCAAGGATTCGGCCAGGCGCTGAGCTTCCATGCGGGGCTGCGGTCGATCTCGCGGCCGGCCCGGAAGAACCGCAGCTCGTTTACACCCCAGCGCCTTTGATCGGCGGGCGCAATCTCCACCAGCCGGATTTGTCGAATGGGCCGCGCGGAAAATCTGTAATCCGTCCGCCAGCGCGGAGCCGAAAATTCAGCTTGCGCCGCCAATACCGAGTCGGCCAGTCTTCTTCCCCAAGCGGATTCATAGGCCACGATGACATCGTGATGCATATAGGAACGCGCTAACGGATCGGAGAACGATAATATCTTCTCCCCGGCGGGTACGTACTGATCGATCAGCCTGCCGATGTCGTAATCGTCCCCGATATTCTTCGATAAATACGAGATTTCATCGGGCCTTAAAAAAGCCTGACGCCAGGGAATATTCGCAATGCGCCAGGCATATTGCGAGCTATAAAGCGCGGTGACGGCCGGCCAGGAAAGCAGCGCGTGTACCAGCACCAGAGCGAGCGCGATAGCGCGTCCCCCCACCGACATCGCCAGAGCCAGCGTGAAGAAGGGGAGCGCGGGAATCAGGAAGCGTGTTTCCGTATTCGTGAAATACGTGGCGCCGAAAACCAAGGTGGCCAGCAGCAACTTTCTTCCGCGCCCGTTTCGGAGCGCCAGGAGAGCCAGCGGGCTCAGGAGAAAGAGAGGCCCCAGGAGCCCGATCAGTTTGTAGCCCCTGACGCAGATCTCCATGGGAATATCCCGGTACGCTACTTGGTTGAAGCGCGCCATGCTGTAGCGATATTCCGATTCGATCAGCGGATACATATAAGGATTGCGGAAAACAGCATTGAAGAACGGCGCTACCGGGTTACCCACCACGATCCAGTCCTTGATCATCCAGGGCGCTATGAGGACGAACGCGCAGGCGGCCGTTATGGCAACTGCCCGAATTGCCCCAGCCTTGTCCCTCCGGGAGTGGAAGAGGACGCAGCAGATCGCGAACGGAATCGCGAGAAACGCCGTGTACTTCGCGGCATAGGCGAAGCCCGCCAGAAGCCCCGCGATTACCAACAGCTGTTCCCTGCGCTGTTCGGCCCAGAGTTCGAGCGTGTAAAACAATCCGAATAAGATCGCGGCCACGGCTACGTCGTTATAGGCCGAAGTTCCGCTTTTGCCCACCACCGGGGTCATGAAAAACAATAGAGCGCCGGCGACGCCCGCTCTTGGCATGCCGAAGCGCCTTCCGTAGGCGATCATCCCGAATGCCAGCGAGATCAGGAATAGAAAATGCACCATGGCCGCGGCCGACTGGCGTCCCAATCCGGTGGCCAGCGCAAACGCGAACAGGAAGAGCATTTCGATGCCCTGCGAGAGATCCGCGTACAGGCTGGTGGTGAGCGGCTGATAGGAATGGAGTTGGTAATAACGCGCGATCAATCCAACGTGATACGCCACACCGTCAGAGCTTACTTCGGGCGCGGCCGCGTTGGGCAGATAAATGAAAACGTAGGCGGCGAACAAGATCCAAAAAAGAACGCGCCAGCGAACGGGAACCGGCTGAAGAGCGGGTTTGACGACGCCGCGCACGCGTCCGGTCCAATAGGAAGTGGCGATGCATAAGAACGCCAGGGCGAGAAAGACGCTGGTGTCGGCCAGATGGGCCACGGCCAGCCCAAACGTGAGCAAACTTAGAATTCCAGCGCCGGCCAGGAAACCCAGGAATCGCTCTTCGGAACGTGCCAGGTTGAGCTTGAGCACGCGCAGCAAGGTCAGGCCGGCGCACAGGCATGCGCAGTAAGTGATCGCCGCCGCGAAGAGGATGGAAGCCGCTTCCGTCACGGCCGGCCGCCGCGCGGCACAAACCCGATCACGTTCAGCAGGAGTCCGAGCTTCGCATTGTCTCCCTTAGCGATAAAGGGCGGATCAATCCGGAGGGTCACGATCAGCGGGTCGAATGGACGGGCCACGATCCCATCCGCCGGATGCCTGTATTCGCCTTCGCCGGGCGTGGTCCTGACGAACGAATCGAACGGCTTTCCGTTGACGTCAATGCTGATGCGCACGGGTCCCGTCTGGGTAAACGTAACCTCAGCCACAGCATAGCGGAAGTACAGGTCACTCCCGGCCAAGCTCGCCACGCGAAACTGGAAGCGCGCCTGGCCGGCCGTCCACTTGCGCTCCTCGCCGATTCCGGCGTCAGCCACCCCCTCCAGAATGGCGAGCTTCGCGTCCAGGCTGTTCATTCTGATTAACCGGACTTCGGGCCGCGGATCGCTACCCTCCGGCATCACGAACTGGGCGGGAGGAGCATATACGGGAACGCGCGACGAGCATGCGGATAGCCCGGCTGCGACCGAAATCACGCATATTTTCAAATGCCGGCGTGTCCGCCTCATCACCCAACCAGCCAGCATAACAGGCCCTAGGCGCGGCGCCGCCCGCGATACTATAGCAGTAGATTATGGCTTCGCAAATCTCCCCGGCATCCGGCGCTTCGCACACCTCCACGGTCAACGGAATGGAAATGTATTACGAGACCTATGGGCAAAACGAGCCGCTTTTGTTGCTGCATGGTTTCCTCGGCGCCGGCGCCGATTGGGGGCAAATCCTCAAGAGCCCCCCCGACGGATTCCGATCCATCATTCCGGACATGCGTGGGCACGGCCGTACCACCAATCCAACCGGAGCGTATACGCTGCGGCGGTCCGCCGAGGACATGCTGGCGCTGATGGACGCGTTGAATATCCAGCGCTGCAAAGGCATCGGACTGAGCGCCGGAGGTCAAACGCTGCTGCAGATGGCCGCCATGCAGCCGGATCGCGTGGAAGCGATGGTGCTGGTGAGCGTGGCGCAATATTTCCCCGAGCAGGCGCGCGCCATCATGCGCACTGTCTCGCCGTTCAATCAACCCGAGGCGGAATGGGAAGTGATGCGGCAGCGTCACCGACAGGGCGACGACCAGATTCGAGCGTTATGGAAACAAGCCAACACTTTTAAAGACAGCTACGAAGACATGAGCCTCACGCCGCCGCAGTTGGCCACCATCAAGGCCAGAACGCTGATCGTGCACGGCGATCATGACCCGTTCTACCCGGTCAGCCTGGCCGTGGAAATGTTCAGCGCCATTCCTAGATCGAATCTCTGGATTGTTCCCAACGGCGGGCACGGGCCGATCTTCGGCGACCGCAGCGAGGCATTCGTCTCCACCGCGCTAGCGTTTCTACGCGGCGCATGGGAAGGAAAAGCGCCCTACTGAGCGCGCCCGAGGATTACGATCTTGGTTTCGATTTCGAGCGCGCGCGTTTGTACTTGAGCGAGATCAGCCCCTTCGAGAAGGTCTTGTTCTCAACCAGCGTGAAATTGCGCTGCGGGAAGCCGCTGGGGAACAGCGGGATGCCTTCGCCGAGCAGGATCGGGACCACTCCCAGATAGAGTTCGTCGACCAGATCCGCTTTGAGAAACGCGCGGGCAATTTCCCCGCCTCCCATCAGCCAGATGTCCTTGCCCTTGCGTTTGCGGAGCTGTGCAATTAACCTTGCGGGCGTCTGATTGACGAAGATTACGCCATCGCGTTCGCCAGGCGTTTTGGATCTCGAGAAGACGTAGGCTGGCATGGATCCGTCGAAGGTTCCGCCCAGCTTGAGTGCGGCATCTAAAGTCTTCCGGCCCATAATCAGAGTGTCCATCGAAGCCATGAATTCCGCCATCGAATAATCCTTGGGCATGAAGAGGAAATCCACGGAGTCATCGAGGCGCGCGATATAACCATCCAGGCTGATACCAAGACCCAGCACGACGTTTCGCATGCATGGATTCTAGCTCACTCCCGGAGGGGCAGTCTGCGTTCTTGCGCCACGTTAACGCGGCTTGAATTCCATCCCGCGCAGCAGGCCGTCCGCGCCGGAGCCTTTTTGGGAAGCAGCATATTCGACCGTTACGGGCGGGGCGTCGGCTTGCGGGCCGCACACGAAGTCGGGCGGAGCATTGCGCATCTGGACTCGCGAGGCATCCAGAATCGTCAGCATCAGCAAGCCGTCTGAAGTGGCCACGCGAAGACGCGTGTGTTCACCGGCGCAATCGACCTCCCGCAGCGTGCCTTCGATGCGCCTCAGGTCGTCGCCGGGTTCGATGAACGGATTGAAATTGGCGGTGGCATGCGGGATTCGCGTGGTTTCCAAATGCGTGCGGCCGTTCGCGTCGCGGGCGAACCGCACGGCCAGATCCGTGCGTGCGATGTACGCCAGCGTGTTGGCATTGGCCCGCTCGCTGGGGCTGGCCGCGTGATCGGCGGCTTGTCGCGCGGCGTCCACGGCTTCCTCTCGCCGGCCTAGCTCGTTGAGCGAATACGCCAGCGCGCTCCAATAGCCATAAGCGCGGGACGGGCCGACGTCATGCATGGCTTGTAGCTCGATCACGGCCGCGTCGAAGCGGCCCTGGTTCTTTTCGAGGAGAGCCAGCATGTAGCGGGCGTCATCGAAGTCCGGCCGCGACGCCACGGCGCGCTCCAGCGCCGGCCGGATCTCATCGGGAGGCAGGCCGAGATTGCTCCCGAGCACCGCGTAGCGATAACACAGCACCGGATCCTCAATACCCAGTTCGATGGCCCGCTTCCAATTGCCCCGCGCCGCTTCGCTGTTTCCCCGCCGCAGTTCGATCGCGCCGAGCGCCGCCCATACGCCGGCCGACGCGGGCGATTCGCGCGCCAGATCCCGATATAAAGCTTCCGAGCGATCCAAATCACCGCCGGCGAGCAGCGCTTCGGCTAGGAAAAATTGAGCATCGCCGGGCGAGACGCTGGAAATCTCCGTGGCGGGTTTAGCCGGCAAGACTCCCGGGAACCGCCTGGTGGCGCGCTTGGTTTGATACACCCAGGCGCGCAAGTCAGTTGCGACGGCATCGGAAGACTTGCCGTATATGTTGTTGATTGCTTCCAGGCTGTTCACCCCCGAGTTCAGTGCGGCGATCAACTGCGGAAAGCGCGGCGCGTAGGCGGGCGAGAAAACCAAAAGGTCGGCCAGCGCCCAACTCTCGGCATAAAACACCGCATTCCCCTCGCGATTCTGCCGCTCGGGTGATTCCGGCGTGAGCGCCAGCAAGTCTTGGATCGGAATCCAGGTCCGGCGTCTCAAGGTCTGAAAGCGCGCCGCGAGATCGCCGCCCAGATCGCAGCCGCGTTCGCTGATGCGCGCCGTCGAAAAAACTTCGCCTAAACCTTCGCTGAGCCAGGGCGGAAGACGGTATCCGGCCGCGTGCAGAACGAAATGCGTGTATTCGTGAGCCGCCACTGCGAACTCCCCGAGTCCGGATGCCGCCATCAAAATGTAGTCGCGCCCCTCGGAGCCTACGTAATAAGCATCCGAGGTGGCGCGCAATCGATACGGCTCGTATTCCTGGCGGGATCCGAACACGATCACGCGTACCGCCGGCAGCTGGCGCAGCGGGAGGATGTCCTGCTGGAGGAAGAATCCGCGAAGCTGTTCGAACCAGGCCAGCGCGGATCGAGCGGTTTCATCGCCGGACTGCGAATAGATCTCGAAGTGTTCGCTGCGCGCCAGCCGCCACTGGGAAGCAGGCGAAGCTTGGGCGGAGAAGCAGAGCCATAACAGGCAGGCGAACCAGCGAGGCTTCAATTCGACTATCCTCCGGCGGCTGACTTGCTCTCAGAATAGAACAAGTCATGCCAGACTGTAGTCATGCCCGATTCGAACTCCGTGCTACATCCCGACCTCCACGGCCGCGTCGCGGTGGTTACAGGCGCGAGCCGCGGGATCGGTAAGGCGCTGGCTCTTCGCCTGGCCCAGGAAGGCGCCGACGTGGTGGTGGCCGCGAAAAGCGAGCACTCCACCGACCGGCTTCCCGGCAGCATTCACGAAACCGCCGACGCGATTCGCGCGCTGGGCCGCCGCGCCCTGGCCATTCCGACCGATGTGCGCAGCGAAGAAGCGATCAAGAATATGATCGACCGCACCGTCGCCGAGTTGGGCCGGGTGGACATTCTGATCAACAATGCGGGCGCGATCTGGACGCAGCCTATTCTTGAAACGCCTCCGAAGCGTTTCGATCTCATGGTGAGCATCAATGTACGGGCCGCCTATGTAGCGTGTTACTACGCGCTCCCGCACATGGTTAAACAGCAATGGGGCCACGTGCTGAACATGTGCCCGCGGCTATCGAACAAGCCGTCGCCGGGGCGGGTGGCGTATATGATTTCGAAGCTGGGCATGGCGCGCGTCGCCATCGGGCTGGCAGCCGAGCATTTAAAAGACAACATCGCGGGCAACACGCTGTGGCCGCGGACGATCATTGAAAGCCAGGCGTCCATCAACTTGGGGATGGCTGACAAATCGCAATGGCGGACGCCTGAGATTATGTCGGACGCCACGCTGGCCATTGTCGGCCGGGAGCCGCGCACCTGCACGGGCCGCGAGTGGATCGATGAAGAAGTGCTCACCGAGCTAGCGGGCATTACGAATTTCGACGGCTATTGGTGCGAGGGAAAGCCGCCGGAGAAGCCGATTTATATTGATAAGTGGTAACGACGCTGGGTGTTTGTTTGCGATAACCTAGTCAAATAGTGATAATTGCGTTGATCGCGTTGTGCTTAGCGTTCTCTGGCGCGCCGCAGCAGGCCGCAACCAATTCGCAATCAACCACGGGCATTTTCGGCCGAGTGGTCAGCACAGAAACGAACGAAGCGGTTCGACGCACGTTCATCAAGGTACTGACACCCAATGCCCAATTGGACGAGATTACCGACGGCGACGGCCGCTTCCGATTTCTCAACCTCGAGCCCGGCGATTATACGCTAATAGTGCACCGCGACGGGTTTACGGATCGAATATACAAGGTGGAGCGCTCGGATTTCGTCGCGCAAAAGGAATTATCGGTCCAACTGCTCCCACAGGGAGTGATTGCCGGTAGGATCGTGGATGGACTTGGGCAGGCCTTGCAATCAGCCACCATCGAAGCTCTGGCTTCGCGAACTCGCGGTGGCCAGCTCGAGGTAGTCGGCTCGGCGACCAGTGACGACTTGGGGGAATACCGACTGTCTGGTCTTAATCCTGGCACTTACCGGCTTCGTGCGACGTATCGCGGCGGAAGAGAGAGTGAATTGGATCCAACTCCGTTGACAATCGCGAGTTCCTACTACGGCGGTTCCGAAAAACCGGCTGAGGTTCCCGTAAAGGTAGGCTCGCTAACGAGTGGGATCGATTTCGTCTTGAAGCCCGCTCGGCCCGCCACGGTCCGTGGCACATTGCATACTGAGTCCGGAGTTTTTGCTGAGCGGGTGACAATGTGGATCATGGGGCGGACCGGCGAAGGCGGCCACAACGCCGACGGCGAGGGAGGCAAGTTCGAGATCTCGGATGTCGGTCCGGGAACCTATACGATTTCGGCTGAGACCCAAGGTTTGAATAGTGCGAGGCTTGGCAACCTCGCTCAGCTTCCTAATCAAAACCCGGAGTTGTTTCGGAAGATGGCTGAAGAGGCCAGGGGCAGCGCCGCTCTTTTTGGCTCTACTACAGTCGAAGTCCACGGCTCGGATGTGGACTCGGTCGACATCTTGCTGAGGCCAGTTCCTAAGATCGAGGGGGAGTTCCGGTTGGAAGGGACCGGCGCAGCCGATCTGAATCTGGGTGCGATTTACTTCAATCGTACTGAGCGGATTACGGTGATGCCTATGGAGATGGGACAGCCAGACAAAGATCGACGATTTTCCATTTTATTGATCCCCGGCGAATACACGCTTGGCTTCGATGAATCGATCACCAAGCTGGGTGTTCAGAGCGTTACTTTGGACGGCAAGCCGATCATGAATTGGAAAATGAGGATCGACGAATCGCCGGAGACGAGGAAACTCGTGATCGTACTCGGCGGTGACAAGCCACGATGATGAGAGCCTCGCTCATTTTCGCCTCCCTCGCCCTCTGGAAGATGACTGCGCAGACGGAGCCCGGCAATGGGCTTAAGGTGCGGGTCGTCAATAGCGTAACGGGAAGCCCGATCGCCGGCGCGAACGTGGCTCTGAGTCACGAAGAAAGTGATACACTTCCAGGCCGGACCGACGCGGGAGGCACCTTTACGGCGCGGGCGGATTCGCCCGGCAGCTATCTTCTGACCGTCACTCGCAAAGGCTATCGCATGCCTGGAAGCGCGATGGGCAAGATGGTTGAGGTTCGGGCTGGTGCAGAGACCGTCGTAACCGTGGAGATGCTGCCGCTAGGCGTGATAGCCGGACGTGTCTTAGACCAGTATGGCGACCCTGTCCGCGGTGCGATTGTTCGCACTGAAGACAAAGTGAGGTTGCCTGGAGAGAAGGAGTTCTACGAGGGCGATTCGGCAGCGATCGCGGATGATCGCGGCGAATACCGAATGGCAGACGTAGAACCCGGAGAACACTATGTTGCGCTGGAATACAACAGCAACGACGTCATCCAAACCTCCGGCGCCAAAACACGCTACCGCTGGCCGGCAACCGGCGGGATCGTCCTTTATCCTGACGCCACCGATATCGAGCGGGCTCAGCAAGTAGCAGTCGCTGCTGGCGCAACAATTCGCTTGAATGATGTTCGTCTCAAGATTCAGCAGCCTGTGACGGTCAGCGGACACATCAAGCCAACGCCCGAGGAGCGCATGCAGTCCGTGAGCCTTGAGCGCGTTGACAGGTTGGCGTTTCATTCGTCGCCCGTCATTCAAGGAGGAACCTCGGAGGAAGACGGCGGTTTCAAGATCGCCGCCCTGCCGGGGAAGTACATCCTGACCGCCAGGGATAAGAAGACCGGGAAGATCTCAAAACCCCTCATGCTCGAATTGGAGAAGGACGTCACCGGACTGGAACTCGTACTGGCAGCGGGATATGAAATCAGCGGGCGGGTTGGCGTAGATGGTCAGGAACCGATAGACTTTTCGAAACTGAACTTGAATTTCGGCGGACAACCTCTCAAGCTGGACAGCGGCGGTAGGTTTCAGACAAATCTATTCGAGAGCAAAGGCGTCTATATGCTACAGGGCCTCCCGGAGGATTGGTACGTAAAGGACGTGCAAGTTGCCGGAAAGCCGATAGCGGGCCGGCAATTCGACGTCGAGCCGGGAACGACCGACATGACCATTACGCTGAGTCCGCACGGGGCGCGCGTCTCCATCGGTGTGGAAGGGACCCCCGGCAGGTTGTCGGCGATGTACCTCGCGTTACTGCCTGAAAACGGCGACGTCCCGGACGTAGAATCGATCCCCCAAGCTCACGAGCCGGACGGGGCAGGGAGATTTACCTTCCGATCTGTACCGCCCGGCTCCTATCGCGTTTTCACACTTGACGCTTCAAACTGGGTGTTGATCATGCGGCCGGACTTGCTCTTGGAGAAGTATCGAAAGTCAGTGCCGTTGATCACCGTTGCAGATGGGGAGCAGAAGAGCATTACGATCCCGCTAGTGAAACTCGCGCCGGAATGATAGCGCTGCTCATCAGATAGCCATGCCCGGTCTTCGCCTAGTTGCGATTCTTCAAACCGACTGCCCTACCTGCCGGCTGATCACGCCGTACTTGAACACCCTGGCTCGCGATCGGACTCCGGTCACAGGCATTTCTCAGGACGCCGAAGACACGACTACCGATTTCGTGCGCCAGATGGAAGTTCGATTTCCGATCGAGCGCGATCCGGGGCTGGAGCTTTCGAAGCGCTTCCAGGTGGTCACTGTTCCGACGCTTTATGTGCTGGATGAAAACGACCGAATCGTGAGGCAGGAACCCGGGTTCGACAAGCAGGCGCTGAACGAGATTGCCGGGTTGTTCGGGCATGCGCCGGTGGCGAGTCCGTTCGACGGCGCGCCTGCCAGCAAGCCGGGATGCACGTCGCGGCATCTTGAAGCGCAGACAGATGACGCGAGCGCCGCGGCGCTGAATCTGCATTCTCCGCGCGGCGCGAAGGCGTCGGTGATCGACGTGGCTGAAGGTGAGGATGTCAATGAATACTGCTATCGCGTTTTCGGCGACGCACTGCCGGTAGTCCCGCCCACGCTGGACCGCGTCGAGAAGATGCTGGCGGCGGCCGGCGCACGAGAGCCGGATGAAGTGATCGCGCGCATTCCGCCCTGCTACGGCGAGGCCACGGTGGAAAAAATCGCTGCCAACGCGGTGATGGCGGGATGCGTGCCCGGAATGATGCGCGTGCTGATTCCGCTGATGCGCGCGGTCTCCGATGAGCGATTCAACGCGCACGGCGTGCAAGCGACCACGCATTTTGCCGCGCCTTTGATCATCGTTAATGGGCCGGTGCGTGGCGAGCTGGGGTTTCACTCGCGCCAGAACGTGTTCAGCAACGTGGCGCGCGCCAATAGCACGCTGGGGCGGGCGCTCCAGTTGATCCTGCTGAATCTCGGCGGAGCGCGTCCGGATGGCATCGACATGTCGGCGCTTGGGAATCCCGGCAAGTTTTCCTATCTGCATCGCCGAGAACGAAGAAGAGAATCCCTGGGAGCCGTTGCACGTCGAGCACGGGCTGGCGCGTGGGCAGAGCGCGGTTTCATTGTTCGCGGCCGAACCGCCGCACGGAGTGAGCGAACATAACGCGCGCACTGCCCGCGGAGTGTTGAAATCGATCAGCTACGCTCTCGCCATCGGTTTGGAACTATCGCAACTGCATGGGATTCGAGGCCGTTGTGGTGCTGGGTCCGGAACATGTCCGCACTATTCATCGCGACGGGTTCAGCAAACAGAATGTGCGCGATTTTCTGTTCGAGAATACCGGCGTGCCGTTGCGCTGCTATGATGGCGGCGAGCCGGGCGAAGGCGTCCAGCAGCGCGGGATGTACAAAGAGATCACGCATCGATGGCGAGCCGTGCTACCAGAAGTTCCGCGCGCCGGAGGCGATCAAGATCGTCGTCGCGGGCGGAACGGCCGGGAAGTTTTCCGCGGTGCTTGGAAGCTGGTCCACTGGCCCGCGCGGGAGCCAAATGGTGACGTATCCGATTGGAAGGTCCACATGCCCATCCGAATGGTAAATCCGCTGAATGAGACCGCGCCGCATGCTGCACAGGCCGCGCCGCGGCTCGACGACGCTGGAAGGCAAGACCATCGCGCTGCTGGATATCTAGAAGCCTGGCGGCAGCATCTTTCTCGACCGCATCGAGCTATCGTTTGACGGAGCGCTACAGCGTCGCGAACGTCATTCGCGTGATGAAGCCGACCTTTGCCAAGCCGGCGCCGGCCGGTGTGATCGAGAAGATCCGACAGCGCCGACGCGGTGATCGAAGGCCTGGCCGATTGAGGGTCCTGCACAACGTGCAGTTTGCACGATACGCTGAAGCTGGAAAATATGGGGATCGCGTCGGTGCCGGTGGCGACGCATGAATTCATGACCGCCGCGCGCGCGCAAGCCGCCGCGCTGGGACGTCCCGAGTTCGACGCCGTCTACGTGCCGCATCCGATCCAGGATCAGACCCAGGCGGAGATCGAGGCTAAAGCCGACGCGGTGGTGGAGGAGCTGGCCCGGCGGCTGACCTGACGCCTAATTCGGCATGCTCGAGAGCGCGGCCATCAGCGGATCGACCAGCGCCGACGATCCTTGAAATATCGCAACCGGCGGATGCCTGTATGCCAACATCTTGCGGTACAGCGTATCCTCGAGCTGAGAATTGATTCCCCATCCGGCGAGGTACGACAGGCGCAAATCCCGATCTGTGTTGATTGGCGCGCCTTTGGTCCAGGGCCGCATGTCCGCGGCGTTGCCCGTGTAAGTGGAGAAAAGGTCGTTGAGAGAACGTATCTCGATATCGGCCAGCGACTGCTGGACTAGCGCGTAGCTTGGATCCTTGATTCTTCCGAGCACTTCATCCATGTTGATTTTGAGCGGCTCGACCTGGCCCAGGAACACCATGTCGTAACCCAGGCCGTCGCGCGTGTTGGCCCACAGCGTGCCATTCGGAAATGCGTCGAAAAACGTGGCCAGTTCACTTCGGATGGTGGTTTCGTCGGTTTCGTAGAGAGGCACGTAAAGCGTGAACATTCCGCCCGGATTCAGGTGCCGCTTGACGGATTCGAAATATTCTCTTGAGTAAAGCGCGGCGGTGCCTTTGATGAAGACATCCAGCGGATCGGACGCGATGACGTCGAATTTCTCCGCGGTGGTCATCAGATAGTGGCGGGCGTCGTCGAACACGATGTGTGTTTTCGGATTCTTCGCCACTTCGTAATTTTGCGCGGCGAAAAATCGCGTGGACGCGGGCGGAATCAGCGGCTCGATTTCGCAGATGGTGATTTTCTGGATGCCCGGATAGCGAGTGAACGTTCCGGCGGAAACTCCCGCGCCGAAACCGATGCCGAGCACTGACTTTGGATTCGGATGCAGCAGCGCGGGGAGATGTCCCACCATGCGCTGCAGCGTCATGTCGAAGAGCTCGGTGGTGGCCTCCACGTGCCCGTTGACGTTGATGTAGATAGTGCTGCCGCCCCAGCGCGTGATCGCGAGCGAGGAATTTCGGCCTTCGGCCGCGTAAAGCGTGGTGGAAGATCCCGCGTTTACGGCCATGCGGCGGCCATAAGCAATGAGATCGCCAGGGATGGGATCGACCCGCCGGACCAGGAAACCGACCACGGCCAGAGAGGCCAGCATCCCCAGCGCTGCAACCCTGGAGCTCTTCAACAGCGGCGCAAGCGCAAAGCATCCGGCCACGGCGGACGCGATCATGAGCCAGCGTTGCGATTGCTGGGAGCCGATCCCGGGATCAGGACCAGGCTCATCAACAGCGCGCCCGCGATCCCGCCCGCGGTGTTGGTGGCGTAAACCTGGCCGGCTACGATTCCAGGATCTCCACCGCGCCCGGACACGGCCGCGCAAGCCAGCGGAAAGCTCGCGCCCCAGAGCAGCGGGGCGGGCAGAATCGCGAGCAGACAACGGTTCAAATCCAGAGCGTACATGCTCCAGGCGTTGGTGGTGACCAGCACTCCGTCGTGCCAGTACGGCAGGATGTGGACGATGCTGTACGCAGTCCAGGCGATGGTAAGGGTCAGAAGCATCTGGCTCCAGCCGAGCGCGGCGCGCGCATCCAGGCGCTTGAGGAGCCACGAACCAGCCAGGCTGCCGATCGCGAGGCCAACCAGGAAGACCGCGAGAATAATGGAGAACACGTAGACAGTGCCGAGCAGCAACATGCTGAGCAAGCGCGTCCAGACCACTTCTGCACCGAGAGCGCAAGCGCCCGACAGCGCGATGGTCAGATAGACGGGCCAGCTGCTGGAAGCCATGGCAGCCGAGGTTTCCATGGTTTCCGCCCGCGCGCCAAATGGCTCCGGCGCTATTCGGGCAAGCGCCAGGCTCGCCAATGCGACAACCAAATTGATTAGCGCCGCGACGTACGTGGCCGTCGGCATATCGTACACGCGCAGCAGATAGAAACCGGCGAAGAGGCAGCCAGATACCGCGCCGGCCGTATTCGCGCCGTACAGAAATCCCCACCAGCTTACATGGCTGCGCGTTGTTTCCACCCAGCGGATGATCACCGGAAATGAAGCGCCCATCAGGATCGTCGGTGGAAGCAGGCAGATTCCCGCCAGCGAACCGCGCAGCAGCATTCCGGGCAGGCCATGTTCCGCGCCCGCGATATAAATGCGATTCAAAAGCGGAAGAGCAAATCGAACCGCGATCGCCAGGATTGCGATGCCGAGGTCGAGCAAGGCATACACACGCAGCGGATGCCAGGCGGGAAGAACGCGGGGCAACCACAAGCTCCCGATGCACAGGCCGCCCATGAAAGCGGCCAGCAGGAAGCCCAGCGAAACCGACGTCGATCCGATGGCCAGCGGGAGCAGCTGATACCAGACCACTTCATAGATCAGGGCGGAGCATCCGCTCGCCGCCACCAGCAGCAACAACCAGGGAAGATGTTCGCTGCCTTTCGGCAGGCGAGCTACTTGAGCTCCGTCATCATGCCCGGCAAGCTCCATTGCATCTGCAGGCTGTTCGCGGCCCATCCGTACTCGGCCATCATAACCTTGCCGACTTCTTCCTGGCTCTTGCCCTCCCGAATCAGGGCCGTGCGCGCGGTTGCGCAGCTTCTCCACATTGTTGCGATACGTCATCAGGCCGGCCTTGGTCGTCACCGGGCCGTGGCCCGGGATTACGGTGTCGAAATCGAGCTTGCAGCGCGCCGTCCAGCGTCTTGGTCCATTCGACCAGGCTGCCGCCGCCCGGATAATCGATCAGCGGCGTGTTGCCGGCCATCAGGTCGCCGGTGTGGAGGGTCCGCAGCGCCGGGAAATAAATCACCGCGTCGCCGTTGGTGTGGCCGCGGCCGAAGTAATTCGCGCGAACTTCCTTGCCGCCCAGGAAAACCGGCGGTTTCGTCAGTGAAGATGACCGGCGCCGGCGTCATACCGGGCGGCGCGTTGGCTTGTTTATGCTCGACAATATTCGCGCGCGCGTTGGCGGTGGAGATGATCTCGGCCGTGGGCATGAACTTAGCGTTTCCGCCGCTGTGATCGGCATGATGATGCGTGGTGAGGATGTATTTGATCGGCTGGCTGGTGACGCTCTTCACCTTCGCGACGATGTGCTCGTGGTCCTGATCGAATTTGTCGTCAACCAGGATGACGCCTTCGTTGGTCACATACACGGCGACGTTGCCGCCGTCGCCTTCAATCTCGTACAGATCGTCCTTCACCTGATTCAGAGTCAGCTCGGGCGGCGCCTTGCCTTGCGTTTGGGTATAAGCGATCCAGCACCCGACCAGGAAAAGAGCGCCAGCGGAAATACGCGCGACGAATGTCCGGCTCATGGCTGGATACTATATCAGATTTCCGGGCCAGCTTTAACGAGCCGCATCCGCGCTAGCCGCGATTTAGTGGACCCCACCCGCTTCTCGCGTTGGTACTAGACCGGTGAGTCGAAAGGTCCGGTACCGAGACACGCGACCTTAGTCAAAGTGTCTCTCAAATCCGAGACATTGTGTCGCTTGCAGCGCCTCGCGGCTTGGCTATAACCTTTTGAATCTATTAGATAGCAACTTTAGAACTGTGGTGTGACGCGTGCCTTTACCGGAGCATCATGAAGCGACCTGCGATGAATATGCGCCTACGTTCGGCGGCGACGTTGTTGGTTCTGAGCTGTTCCGGATTCGCCCAGCAGTCTCACCTTGACCTGCGGGGAGCCGTTGTCAATTCCGAAAAAGGCACCGTGGACGTCATCGTTCGTTTCAAGCCGAGCCCCGATCAAGCCGGGCTCAAGAGATTCCTGGCCAGGGGCGCCCAGCATAAGGGCGAACTCTCGGTGATCCGATCTTCCGTGTTCACCGTCAGCACAAAGGACGTGGACCTGTTGGCCGCGGATCCGGAAGTTGAGATGATTGCGCCCGATCATAAGCTGCGCGCGACGGCGTTTAGCGGCGGCCCGGACTATGGCTGGATGACCGCCTTGGGCGTCTCAACGCCCACTTCCTCCATCAGCTTGAATGGAGCAGGCATTGGAGTGGCGCTTATCGATAGCGGCATTTCGACCACCAACAACGTGAACGCCGACCTCCAGGGCCAGGGAGGTAACTCCACGGCCGCGAGCGCCGCGAGCACAGCGGCTGTTGCGCGGGGTGGATCCGGCCGTGTGGTATACAGCCAAAGCTTCGTGCCCGGCGACTCGACCACGTCCGACGCCTACGGCCACGGCACTCACGTAGCCGGGATCCTGGCGGGTAACGGAGCGAAGTCAACCGGCTGGAACGATACTTACACGATCCGAGGAATCGCGCCGGCCGCGAACTTGGTTAACCTCCGCGTCCTGGATGGAACGGGCGAAGGCAGCGATAGTTCGGTGATCGCCGCGCTCGAGCGCGCCATCCAACTGCAATCGACCTACAACATTGGGGTGGTGAACTTATCGCTCGGCCGTCCGGTTTATTCCTCGTACACGGTAGATCCTCTTTGCCAGGCAGTGGAGGCAGCGTGGAAGGCCGGAATCGTGGTGGTGGTGGCGGCCGGCAACGATGGCCGAGACAATTCCGAGGGCACCCAGGGTTACGCCACGATTAGCGCGCCCGGCAACGATCCTTACGTGATCACCGTGGGAGCCATGAACACTGTGGAAACGCTCGCGCGGTCGGACGACAAAATCACCAGCTACAGCTCTAAGGGCCCGACCCTGCTCGACCATGTGGTCAAACCGGATCTGGTGGCGCCAGGCAACGACATCTTTTCTATTCGGCAGCCGGGATCGTACCTCGACGTCAACTATCCCCAGAACGAAGTTCCCTTGGGCGCGTACATGCTCGGATCGAGCCAGCAGATCGGGAACTACTACGAATTGAGCGGCACCAGCATGGCGACGCCGATGGTGAGCGGCGCGGCTGCTTTGATCATCCAGCAAGAACCGGGCGTGTCGCCGGACACGGTGAAAGCGCGGTTGATGAAAACCGCGACGAAGCTCCCGCAGGGTACCAGCACCGCGACCGATCCAACCACCGGAATCGTCTACACCAGCCAAAACGACATATTCACCGTCGGGGCCGGCTATCTGTACATTCCGGCTGCCTTGAGCGATACCGACGAAGCCAACGGATCGGCCATGTCTCCAACCGCCGTGCCGAACAGCAACGGCAACGTGTATTTGTCTGGAAGCCCATCCTCGATTTGGGGCAGTTCGTTGATCTGGGGAAGCTCGCTGATCTGGGGCTCTTCGGTCCTCCAGGCCAACTCGTTGATCTGGGGCAGTTCCTTGATTTGGGGGAGTTCGACCGTCTCGGGTTCCTCGCTGATTTGGGGATCGTCGCTGATTTGGGGGTCTTCCCTGATCTGGGGCAGCGGAAACCAAACAGACGACGCCTCCGCGATCACGATCTTCGGGGAGAACTAAACTGAGCGGCAAAGCTAGCCTGTATGTAGACTTTGTCATCACCCTGGGCTTAGCGACCCTCATTCTGGCAGCGACTTCGTGGGAGACGGTGGAGCCGGCGCGGTTTCTTACATTCCTTGTTCTGGCGTTAATCGCTTCCAGCATGAAAGTAAGGTTGCCGGGAGTAGAAGGCACCTATTCGCCAGGCTTTCTACTCTTGTTGCTCGGGATCGTGGAACTGGGATTCGGGCAGACCGTGCTGATTGCCGCGTGTAGCGCAATGGTGCAGTGTATCTGGAAAGCGCAGAAACGGCCGTCTCTTCGGCAGGTAGCATTCAACATGTCGAACCTGTGCGCGAGCATCGCGCTGGCCTATTATTCCTATCACTTGGCAGCGCGCTGGCGATCTGAGCAGAATGATGCGTTCTTGCTGCCCCTGGCCGCGGCGGTGTACTTCGCGGCCAACACGCTGTTCGTTTCCGGCATCGTTTCCATAGTCCAGGGGGCGTCCCTTTTGAAGGTGTGGCAAACCTGGCTGCTGTGGGCCTTCCCCTACTATCTGGTCGGCTCGGACATCGCGATATGGATGGCCAATTCCAGCCGCGCCGGCGACTGGAAAGGGCCACTGCTTGGGCTCCCGCTGATGTATCTGGCGTTCGTATCTTACAGGCTGATCGTGCGCCAGTACACCCCGAGCGGCGTCTGACTGGCGTCTGGCGGGATTGACACCACGGTAGGGTCTTGATAGTGTTTATCTAGTCTGACGTCTGTCTTCCCCTGGAGGAACGCTATGAAGAACTTCCTGATTCTGGCTTCGAGCCTCGGGCTCGCTTTTGTCGCTTGGGCCGGTGACCCTTCCACGGAGGGCAAGACCGTCAATCCGGCGACTGTTGTTTTCAACGACAAATCCGCGTTCGAGTACATCAAGACGCTGGCGGGCGATTGGAATCGCGTGGGCGGTCCGGGCCACCACGGAGGCGGCACATCCGTGATCAGCTTTAAGATCTCAGCGGCGGGCAGCATTGTCACCGAGACCTACAATGCCGGACAGCCGAACGAGATGATCTCGGTCTACCACATGGACGGAAACACTATGCTCATGACGCATTATTGCGCGCTGCAAAACGCTCCCGTGATGAAGTTCGAAAAGACCGGGAAGCCCGGCGAGATCAAGCTAGCGTTTTTCGGGGGCACGAACTTCGATCCGAAAGTGGATGCGCACGCGCATGAAGGCGTGATCGAGGTCAAGGGTCCGGACTCGTTTGAAACGACTTCGGTGGGATACGCCGGCGGCAAACCTCTTCCCCCGGAATTGTCCGTTCTGACGCGCAAACAGTAAGGCCATCTCACGACCGGGCGCTTTGGAACGAAACGTGCCCTCGAATCGTTGTGAAACGGTGTAAGAGGGTCCGGTCGTCGTGAAATTCTCGGCGCTGGCTCTGGATTTCGATGGCACTATAGCGCGGAACGATGTCCTGGATCCGAACGTTAGGCAAGCCATCGCCGAAGTTCGCGCACAAGGCATTATCGTGCTGCTGGTGACCGGCCGGATTCTCGAGGATTTGCGCCGCGTTGCCGGGGATCTGTACTTCGTGGACGGGATGGTGGCCGAGAATGGCGCCGTGGTCGAGTTCCCCGATAGCGGATATACCAAGGTTCTGGCGCCGCCCCCGCCCCCGGTTCTGATCGAGGAACTTCGGCGTCAAGGCATTGCCTTTGAAGTTGGGCAATCCATCATCGACGCGGAAAGTTCCGCGGCTCCGCGAATTCTCGCGATCCTGCAAAGGCTGGAGCTGCCGCTGGTGCTTCTATTCAACCGCAGCCGCGTGATGGTTTTGCCCCAGGCCGTCAGTAAAGCGACTGGTTTGCGCGAGGCGCTCACGATCCTGCGCTTGTCCGCGCACAACACGGTCGCAATCGGAGACGCGGAGAACGACCACGAGCTGCTCCGCTCCTCGGAGGTAGGCGTCGCGGTCGCCTGGGGCAGCGAATTCTTGAAGGCATCCGCCGACTACGTCCTCCCCGGCGATGGTCCCTCCGCCGTTGCCGGCTACATCCGTAAACTCGCGCAGGGCCGCAGGATTCCCGAGCCAGTCGAGACGCGGCGTCATCTGGTGCTGGGGCATGCCGACGACGGGAGGCCGCTGGCTCTGGCAATCCGGGGGCGCAGCGTGCTGGTGGCGGGAGATCCGAAGACGGGAAAATCCTGGGTGACGGGGCTGCTGTGTGAACAGTTGATTCTGTACGGCTACAGCCTTTGCATTCTCGATCCGGAAGGAGATTACACTTCGCTCGAAGCCCTGCCTGGAGTGGTAGTTTTCGGCGGCGCGTATCCGCTCCCCGGCCCCCGGGAATTCCTGCACGCCCTGCGTCACGCCGACGTCAGCATCGTGGTCGATCTGTCGCATACTTCCCAGCGGGAAAAGCTTGCGTACATGCACAGCGTTCTGCCGGCTCTGGCGACACTCCGGCGCCACACTGGCCTGCCCCATCGGATTGTCGTGGATGAAGCGCATTATTTTTTGGACAATCCTCAGCTTCCGAATCTAGTGGACTTCAAGGCCGGCGGGTATACGCTGGTGACCTATCGAGCGTCCAAGCTGCCCCGCGAGCTGCTGGCGACGTGTGAGGCAGTAATCGTGACGCGCGAGTCCGATCCGCTGGAGGTGCACGCGCTACGCGAGCTGTGCCGCTCATGCGTCGGATCCAAAAGTGAAGGCGAATGGGCCGGGGTGTTCGAGGGCCTGGTGATCGGCGAGGCAGTGGCCCTGCCTGTCACGCAGGAGGCGGGAGGCGAGGTGCGTCGAATACGGCTGGCGCCGCGCCTGACACCGCACGTCCGGCACCTGGCGAAGTACGTCGATCTGCCGGTCTCGGAGGGACACGCGTTCGTTTTCTGGCGTGACGGCGCACCCAGCGGAGAACAGGCGCGAACGCTTCGGGAATTCGTGTCCATCCTGGAGCAATCGAACTTAAAGGCGCTAGACGGCCATCTACGCCGGAGCGACTTTTCGCGCTGGATCGCGGGGGTCTTTGGCGACTATCCTCTGGCGAAGACCATACGGCAGATTGAAGACGACTACCTGGCCTCGGGCAAGCCGGATGTCGTATCGGATCTTGGACAGGCCGTCCGCGCCCGTTACGAGCTTATCGATTCCGATCAACAATCCAACGGATAAGATCCGCGGATCACTTCGCTTTCGGATCGGGCCGAACCGCGGTCAAACTCCGGACGTCCACGAAATCGTTGCGCACCGTTTCTACTTGCCGCCGGTATTGCTCGGCGTCGCCATAATCGAAGAAGTGCGAGTAGCGGGAGTGAGGCGCGCGGAGCCGGCGGGCATGCTTGATGGGGCACCAGTGCTGTTCGGTGCGAGCCGCCACCTCGGCCAGGAATGCGCATAGCCCGTTTGCATACGAGCAGTAAATGCAGTTGAAGCGCTCCAGAAGGTTTAAATACCTGAGCGCGCCTCGATCGAAGATGACATAGTCCGACCGCCTGACCTTGGGAATTCCATAGATCGGGAAGCAGACGCCTTGAAAAAGCAACAGGAACAGATCGAGCAGCAGAAACGGAACGAAACCGACGTAAATCACGGGCGCGGTCACCAGCACGAAGAATCGGGAATGCAGGACGTAATACGGCAGCCAAAGTTTTAGTTCATGGTGCCGGGCCAGGGCCTCTCCCTCGAACCTGGCTTTCCCATGCTCCCAGCGATAACGGAACATTCGCTCTTTTTCCTCGAGGGCAGTTTGGAGCTCCCGCTCGAGAGACCGGATGCGCTGGGACAAATCCTCTTGAGTCTTGGTCATTCGGCACCTTCTCGCACGATTCGGCCGGCAGTGCGGCGCTAACGCAGGTTATATTTCGCCATCTTGTAGCGCAGCCGGTCGCGGCTGATACGCAGCAGTCTGGCGGCTTCGGACTGGTTACCGCCGGCGCGCTCCAACGCATCGGCGAGCAGGCCCTTCTCGTGGTCGTCGAAGGAAACGCCGGCGTGATTCGGTTCGGACGCCTGGACGCCGGCAGCCGCTTCCACAGCGTGGCTGTTGCGAAGCGATGCGGGCAGATCCTCGACATCGATCATGTCGCCCATGGCCATCATGCAGGCGTGGCCGAGCGCGTTTTCGAGCTCCCGGATATTGCCCGGCCAGGAATGCCGCGCCAGAACGATCTGCGCCCGGCGCGTGAGGCCGCGGATGTCCTTGCTGAATTGCGTGGCAAACCGGTCCAGGAGAAATCTCTCGAGCAATGGAAGGTCCTCGCGCCGGTCAGCCAATGCGGGGGTTTCGAGCTCCACCATGGCCAATCGATAGTACAAATCCTCGCGAAATTGCTTTTGCGCAATCAGATCCTGGACATCCCGATTGGTGGCCGCGATCACGCGCACATCCACCTTGCGGGGCGTCACGGAACCCACTCGCGTCACTTCCTGATTCTGGAGGGCCCTGAGCAGCTTGGCCTGCGTGCTGAGCGGCATGTCGCCAATCTCGTCCAGAAACAACGTACCGCCGTGAGCGAATTCCATCAGACCCATTTTGTCGGAGGCCGCGCCGGTAAACGCGCCCTTCACATACCCGAACAGTTCGCTTTCAAACAGCGTTTCCACCACCGCCGAACAGTTACAGGTAACGAAACGGCCTGAATTGGCCGGGCTTAGATTATGCAGAGCCTTGGCCACCAGGTCCTTGCCGGTGCCGGTGGGTCCGGTGATAAGGGCGGATCGATAGTGCGGCGCGACGCGGCGGATGCGCGCGAACAGATCCCACATCAGCGGACTGCGCCCGATCATCCCTTCAAAGCGCGATGTTTCCACCAGCTCGCCGTCCAGAGCCATGGCGCGCTGCCGCTGGCGGGCATCCGCCAGCAGTTTCTCCACACGGCTGCGCAGCGCAGGGATCGATATCGGCTTGTTCAAGTAATCGCTGGCGCCTTTTTGGATGGCCTCCACCGCGGTTTCCGTGGTGTAGTGCGCGGTCATCAGGATCACGTCAATGGCCGGATCGAACTCCACAATGCGTTCCAACACTTCCAAGCCGGTGAGCTTGGGCATCACCAAATCCAGCAGCACGATTTGCGGATGTTCCTGGAAGACCAGGTCGAGGCCTTCTTCGGCGTCCGAGGAGGTGAAGATGCTAAGGCCTTCCTGCTGTAAGGCTTCGCTCAAGAGCTCCAGGTTGGCGGGCGTGTCATCGATGGCCACCAGTTTTATCAAAGGCAGCATAAGTGGGCTTGGATATCTCCATCTTAGCCGAAGAATCGCGAATGGAGCCTGAAATGCCTGCACTTCCGTGCCTTCGGTAGGATAGAGTGTTAGACCCAACTGTGCTGGAAGCAATCATTAAGGCCTCTCCGTTGGCGATCATCGCCGTCGACACGGAAGGCCGCGTAACGCTTTGGAACGAAAGCGCGGAGCGGATGTTCGGCTGGAAGGAAGAGGAAGTCTTGGGCCAAGTTCCGCCGACTCTTCTTCCCGAGCCCGAACCGTTGCAGGCGGCAAACCAGCTGCGTTCTGACCCCCAGCACGGAGTTGAATCGGTTCGCATCCGCAAGGACGGCGCGCGTGTGCCGGTAAGCGTCTGGACGGCCCCGATCGCGAGCAGCGGCGGCAGTCTTACGGTGCTTGCCGATCTCACCGAGTTGCGCGAAGCCGAGCGGAAGCGGGGCGAACTGATGGAAAGTGAACGCGCGGCTCGAGAGCGAGCGGTGGCGGGCCAGCGCTTCTCGCTGCTCCTCGAGGCCGCGCCGGATGCGATTCTGGAGGTCGATCCGCGGGGCCGTATTGTCCTGGTGAATACGGAGGCGGAGCGGCTCTTTCAACGCTCGCGCGGGGAATTAGTCGGATTGCAGGTGGAGACGCTGCTGCCGGAACGCTTTCGCGGCGGCCATTTCGCTCATCGGGCCCATTACGGCGCTCATCCGGTGCGCCGGCCCATGGGCGCCGGTTTGGATCTATACGCGGTCCGTAAGGACGGTACCGAGTTCGCGGTCGACATCAATCTCAGCCCTCTCACGGAAGGACCCGAGGAAGGCCATGTGATGTGCGTGCTCCGCGATGTCAGCCAGAGGCGCGGAGTTGAAGAAAAGATTCGAGTGCTGAATCAGAACCTGGAGCGGCGCTCATCGGAGCTGGCCGCGGCCAATCAAGAGCTTTCCGTGAGGAACCAGGAAGTGGAGCGCGCCAATCGGTTGAAGAGCGAGTTCCTGGCCAGTATGAGTCACGAGCTGCGCACTCCCTTGAATACCATTCTCGGCTTCTCGGAATTGCTTTCGGAGCAAAACGCCGGCCCGTTGAATGACAAGCAGAAGCGCTTCTTAGCGCACATCCAGCACGATGCCAGCCATCTGCTGGCGTTGATCAATGACGTTCTGGATCTTTCGAAGATCGAAGCGGGGCGTCTGGAACTGCGGTTAGAGGAGTTTCCCATGGCGGTCGCCGCGGCCGAGGTTCTCACCAGTATCCGGCCCTTGGCCGCCACAAAAGGCATCAGCCTGGACAGCGATCTCGACACCCAGCTTGCGCTGCACGCGGATCGTCTGCGTTTCAAGGAAATTCTCTACAATCTGCTCAGCAATGCGATCAAGTTCACACCATCCGGCGGCCGGGTTTGGATTGAATCGTCGATGGCCGAAGGGTCGGTCCGCATCCAGGTTGGCGATACGGGCATCGGGATCGGGCTGGAGGACCAGCAAGAGATCTTCGAGAGCTTCCGGCAAGTTAGCGCCACCACCAAAGGCGTGCGCGAGGGGACGGGCCTGGGACTGGCGATCACGAAACGGCTGGTGGAGCATCATGGCGGCAGAATTTGGGTGGAGAGCGAGCTGGGCAGAGGCAGCCGTTTCTTTTTCACGCTCCGCGTCAGCCAACCGGAGAAGCAGGCAGACGCCGGGGCCATATCTGGGGATCGAGCGTCGCCGTTATTGTTGGTGGCCAGCCACTCGACGTCGTGGCGCGAAGAAATACTGCAGCAATTTGAGGTGGAAGGGTTCCGCGTGGAGACTGCCGGCTCGGGCGCCGAAGCGCTTCGCAAAGCCAGGGAGCTCCGACCCGATCTCGCGTTGCTGGACCTGGAGATGCTCGGAAAGAGCGGCTGGGAAACATTACATGAGCTGAAGAGCTCACCCGATACGCGTTTGATTCCCGTGATTATTGCCTCAGTGTCGGATGAACGCAAGATGGGCGCAGCTTTGGGCGCCGCCGAGTCGCTGACCAAGCCGTTCACCGGCGAAGCTCTGATGCGGGCAGTGCGCCGGGTATTACAACCCGACGGCGCATTGCGAGTCTTGATTGTGGATGACGATCCGGAGACGCGCGAGCTTTTGTCGCATACCCTGATTAACGAAGGCTACACGCCGCTGACCGCCGGCTTTGCGGCGGAGGCGTCGCAAATTCTAGCTACTTCGCGCGTGGATGCGGTGGTGCTGGATCTGTTGCTCCCCGGCCGTAACGGTTTTGAGGTGCTGGGCGACATCCGGGCGGATCAGAAATTGAGCCGGCTGCCGGTATTGGTGATTACCGTCAAAGACCTTAGCCAGCGGGAGCGCGACACGCTGGCTGCTCAGCAGGCACAGGTGATCGCAAAAGGCGCGGGATGGCGTCAAGAGCTGTTGCGGGAACTACGCCGCTTGCGGCGTCCGTCGGACGGGAAACGCGTGCTGGTGGCAGACGACAATCCCGCCGGCCGCGAGCTCGTGCGGGAGGGCTTGGGCGGTCTCGCAAGTTCGGTGATCGAGGCGGCCGACGGGCGAGAGGCGCTGGAGAAAATCCGCCAGATGCTGCCCGATTTGGTGTTGCTCGACATTCAGATGCCCGAGATGGACGGCTACGCGGTTTTACGTGAAATTCGAAGCGATCCCTCGCTTCGGAGCATGCGGGTGGTGGCCCTGACCGCGTTCGCGATGCAAGGCGACCGGGAACGGGCGCTCGAAGCCGGTTTCGACGAGTACCTCACCAAACCCGTCACCGTTGCAGCGCTCAAGGCCCAGCTGAATCCGCGGGGCGAAATGGATTGAAGCTCCGCACCGCTTAGCTCAGCAAAATCAGCGGCTTGCTCTGGCGTTCCGTTGCCTTGGAATTGGGTCCTCCAGTTGCTCTGACAGAGGGCGTTATGAGCGGAAAAATGTTGGGTGGTTTGATTTTTTGCATTGCGATTAGTGGCGCGTTGCTGATTACCGCCGCCACGGAAACACAGGACGGGAAGCTGGCGCCCCGTCCAGGCGAGCAGTCCTTGATTGTCTCCATTCGAGGAGACGACCTCTACAAGGCCTATTGCGCTGCCTGCCACGGTGAAGACGCCAAGGGACATGGGCCGATGGCGTTCTGGCTCAAGGTTGCTCCGCCCGACCTGACGCGAATCGCGGTCCGCAATGGAGGGGTTTTTCCGTTGGCGCGAGTGAGTGGAATCATTTCCGGCGGAGAAGCGCTGCCCAGCGGTCACGGGACGAAGGGCATGCCCGTTTGGGGACCGATCTTTTCTCAGGTGACCCGGGACCAGGATCTCGGCCGCGTGCGAATCGACAATCTGGCTCGCTATCTTCGTGAGATCCAAGCCAAGTAATAGCCGGGAGTTTGTGTGAAAACGCTCATTGGCTGCGTTTCGTCACGCAGCTAATGAGAACCCCCTTAGAACCTTCAGACCAATTTGCGGTGGGCCAACAAATGCATTCTTCAGCATCGTTAGCCAAGACCGTTAAGGAGGTAAGCATATGGCAAATGTTAATGTTCTCCAAGTGGACGAGAACAAGCCGGCCGCTGTGCCGGTTTTGGCGGAAATCAAAGCTACGTTCGACAAGATCCGACAACGGGCTTTCGAATTTTTCGAGCGCAGAGGCGGAGCGCCCGGATTCGATGTGGAAGACTGGGTTAGGGCCGAGCACGACTTGTTCTGGGTGCCGCAGGCCGAACTTGCCGAGACAGAGGGCGAGTACAAGATCAAGGTTGGTGTTCCGGGATTTGAAGCCAAGGATCTGAAGGTCACCGCCCAGGCCAATGAAATCCTGATTCAGGGCGAAACCGAGAGAGAGGAAGAGAAGACCGAAGAAGGTGTCTTCTACAGCGAATTCGGCACAAAATCGCTGTATCGGGAATTCGGTCTCACGACTCCGATTGAGCTGGGCTCAGTGACAGCGAACGTCGAAAACGGCATGTTGACTGTGTTCGCGCCCAAGAAGAAGGAAGAGAAGGATAAACCCGCGAAGAAGATCGGGGTGGCCGCGTAATCACTGCGAATGAGAAATACCGAACAAACAAGGGGGCGTCTGGAACGCCCCTTTTTTAACGCTCTCAGTACTTGAACGAAACAGTAACACCGGCCTTGTTGGCGAGAAGCGGCCGGCTGCGAATAGCGTTGTAGGCATTTGCAACTGCTCCGTAGGAAACTTTCTTGTCGAGCAAGAGTTCGCGCGCATTGAGAACGATGTCATCGATCGAGATAACTCCAACCAGCACGCTCTCGCGATCCACCACGGGGATCCGCCGGATCGTGGCATCGCGCAAGGTCTTTAGAGCGGAATTGACATCGTCTCCTTCCATGCACTTAAAGAGCTTGCGCGGCATCACGTCCCGCACGCGCAGGTCGGACGGTTTGCGGTTGCGGGCGCCTAGCGCGATGCACATATCGCGGTCCGTAACCACTCCAATCAAGTTGCCGCCGTCTCCCACCACGGGAAGAAAGCCACAATTGTGCTTCTGCATGAGAAAGGACGCTTCCTCCAGCGTCGATTCCGGACCGCAGAATATCGCATTCTTCGTCATGACTTCGCGAACTTTCATTGCGTGCCTCGTTTTCTATAGCTTGGGGCTATGCCGAATTACAATGAGTGCAATTGGTTCGCCGGGCTTGGACATGGTTTTCCAATGAAATCCAGCGGCTCTGTCGAACTTGACGCAACCACCCATGAGTGAAGCCCCGCACTTCCAACGCGATACCGTTGAGCGTTACTTGGCGTCGGCGCTTGGGAAGGATCTCCGGGTGCTCGGCCTGCAGCGTCTGGGCCAGCCTGAAGAGGGCAAAGGATTTGGATATGGGGTGCCAATCCGCGTGGACTACGAGCTTGCGGGCGGCCATAGAGCCAGCGCCGTGCTGCATAGCATGGGCCCGGGATCGTTCGGGCACGAGCACATGGCGGACCGCGCCCGCATCCTGCTGTGGTCGTATAAGGCTTTTAATCGCCTCCCGCGCCACGTGCGAGCGCTGGACGTGGGTGGTTTCCAGGCTGAGGGCCGCCTGATCTCGCTGGGCGGCGTCGAGGAGTTCTGCCTCCTGACCGAATACGCCGAAGGCCGGCCCTACGCTTCGGATCTGGAGCGATTGAGCGACGCCGGCCGGCTCGCCGATCTCGATATCACCCGCGCCGACGCGCTTTGCGATTACCTGATCGAGATCCACGCCGAGCGCGGTAACGATCCAGCCTTGTACGTCCGCCGCAATCGCGAACTGGTGGGTGATGGCGAGTGCATCATGGGATTGACGGACTCTTATCCGGAGCACTCGTTATTCACGTCCGCCGTTCTCGAACAGATAGAGCATCGCGCCGTAGCCTGGCGCTGGCGTCTTAAGAATCGCACCTACCGGCTGCGGCGAATCCACGGGGATTTTCATCCCTGGAACATTTTGTTCGCATCCGGGGCCGACTTTCGCGTGCTGGATCGCTCGCGCGGCGAATACGGCGATCCGGCCGACGACGTTACGTGCATTACTTTGAACTATGTTTTCTTCTCGCTGCAGCGCTCGGGCAAGCTGGAAGGGATATTCGAGGACTTGTTTCTCCGCTTCTGGGACCGCTACCTCGAAAAGGCGGGAGACCGCGAGATCCTGGAGGTCGCGGCGCCCTTCTTCGTGTTTCGGGCATTAGTGCTGGCGAGTCCGGTATGGTATCCGTCCCTGGATGAGGCTACGCGAGCGAAGTTGCTGGCTTTCATACTGACCGTGCTGGAAGAACACCGTTTTGATCCGCGCCAGGTCAACGCCTACTGTGGAACCTAGGATGGCAGCGTTCGCTGTTTGGGTCACCGGGCTTCCGGCGTCCGGAAAGTCCACCCTCGCGGCGGCGCTGAAAACCCAGCTCACCGAGCGAGGCGTGGACGTCGCGGTGCTGGAGTCCGATGTTCTCCGCAAAGCCTTCGCCAACGAAAACGAATATAAGGCGGAGGCGCGCGATACGTTCTATCAGCAGCTGGCGTATGTGGGCGCTCTTCTGGTAGAGCATGGCGTCGCGGTGATCTTCGACGCGACAGCGAACCGGCGCGCCTTCCGGGACCGCGCGCGGCGTCAAATCAGCCGATTCCTGGAGGTTTTTGTGGATGTGCCCTTGGAGACTTGCATGGCGCGGGATCCGAAGGGTATCTATCGCAGCGCTGCAACCGGCGCAGCCGCGAACGTACCTGGGCTCCAGGAACCTTACGAGGCGCCCGCCGCGCCGGATGTCGTTCTAGATGCAAAAAGCCCCGAGGCGGATGCGCGCCGGATTATCGAAAAACTTCTTGAAAAAAGATATCTGGAATAGCGCCGCTCGTTACCAGCGGCGCACGCGGCCTACATCCACGTGAACGAAATCCGACTTCGCGTAATATCCAACGCCGCCGCGGTGCAGCGCCAAAGCCGCATCCCGTAGCGCGGAGGTCTTCAAGCCCGGCAACCGGATGTCGATAGCTTCCGCTTCCATATGCAAGCTGTGAAGCGCGACACCGACCGTGGTTGCGCGGAGAAACTCGTTGCTCCAGGGCGTGCGGTAGCCGCAGATCACCTGCAGCTCCGCGCCCGCGCGGCTCACGGAAGCTGTCAAATCGCTGAGCAGATCGAACAACCTTGGATCATAGTGATGCACGTCGCCGGTGCGGTGATCCCGCAGGAAATGATCCAGCTGATTAAGAGCTTCCGGAACGTACTCCTGGCCTACGCGGTAAATGACGTCCAGACGTTCGCCCGTATGCGTATGGAAAAGGCGCAAGTGATGCGCCTGGCCGGGGTCTTGCGCGAACAAGGCCGGGCAAAACAGCAGGGCCGGCAAACAGAGAAAACCACGCATACATTCGTGGTACCGTGCCACGGCCCGGTCAGTTGTGAGGACGGCGTATGATTTCAACCGCGCAATCGGCGTGCAAGGCCACCGCTTCCGAGACGCTGCCCAACAGGAACCGATTCACACCCCTCCGGCCGTGCGAGCCGACCACAATCAGGCCCGCGCCCCAGTCCCTCGCTTCGTTCAGGATTAGCTCCTTGGGCGTGGCCGCGGGAACCGCGACGGTGCTGCTGGTTTCCCATCCCGCTTCAAACAGAATGGTCTCCGCGGAAGAAACCGCGTCCTGCGCGCGCTGCATGTCTTTGCCGCGCAGCTTCTCCATCGTTTCCGGGCTGAAGTAAGGCGGACGAAGCAACGGCGCCGAGGGTTCCACAACGCTCAGAATCCGAAAGGCTGCGCCGGGGGGCCAGGGACGCTCGGCCACGGATCGGACGGCCGCATTCGAGCACTCGGATCCGTCGGTGGCCAGCAAAACTCGAAGCGGCCCGGAGTCCGACGTTGCCCGCACGATCTCCACCGAGCAAGCCGCCATATGTGCCACGGCTCTAGCGACGCTGCCCAACAGAAACTGCATGCCGACGCCGGCGTGGTGGGATCCGAGGACGATGAAGTCGGCCTGCCACTCGGCCGCTTCGCTCACGATGACTCCCTTTGGATCGCCCGTAAGCACTGCAGTACGAACTTCGAAGCCGGCCCGTTTGAAATGCTCCGCGGCGCATTGAACGGTCTGTTCGGCGGACTGCCGCAGGACCTGGTCCACCTCCGGGGCGCCATCATAGACTGGCTGGACGACGCTGACCACTTGCACCGTGGTACCCGCCGGCCACGGCCGCGCCGCCACCTCACACGCCGCGATCCGGCTCGCATCCGACGAATCCACAGCAACTAGAATCTTCACGGCTGGAGCAGCTAGAATCTTCATGGCTGGGTCCTCGAAAAGCGAAAGGCCGCCGCGGCGGGGCTGGTCATCAAGTGGCTGGGCAGTGAGAACACAACTCCGCTCCGCCGCAGCGTCTCTATGGCCGCGACGTTCAGCAGATCTTCGTCGTTCCAGCTAGTGCGGCCGCCGAAGAGTTTGCCGTCGAAATCTCCCATCTGTTCCGCATTCTCATCCAGATAGAGGTCGCTCACGCGGCCTTCCACGGCAGCCCGCAAGATTTCGGAAAGGTTGTTGGAATAGCGCGCCGGCGCCAAGCGCTCTTTCGACTCCGCCATTTTGAACGCCGCCCGGCGCTGGCAGTCGAAGAAAGCGATGTCGTGCGCATTACGTAATATTTGAGCTGTGGTCATTGCGCCGCTCGGACTCCCATGGATGCTTTCCTCCAAGAGATTTGGACAGGCGCTGACAGAGCGGTAGATCGCTACGTCTTCGTCCACTCCCGCCAGCACCAAAGGCGCGCCAGTGGAGCGCAGAACTCCGCTCACGCCTCGATCCGCGGCCCGATAGAAATCGTGCAGGTGAGCATGCTCGGTCTCGCGTCCGGCGCCCGTACCGAACTGCACTCCGTGCATCGCCCCCATGGACGGCCCAGCCGCCGACCGGTTCATGAGATCGTGATCCGGCGCATCAAATCCCAGGAAAGCATCCAGCGTCTGGGGCGTTCCAGCGGGCAGCGCCACTTGGGCAACGCTGGTCAGTCCACAGGCCAGTAACGCTACAGCCTTCTTGGTCACTTCGAGGACATATATGTTCGACGGCAATTCCAGGGGCCCGAGCATCGGGCGAATCCAAAAACAGCCTCCCACGGTGCAGGCCCGCGTAAGTGAAGGCGGAACCGGCAGCTCAAATCGGCTAAATATACCCGGCGAGCGAAATAGCACGCGGGCCGAATTTGACCCCGCTGCCAATTCTTTGTCGTGCGACAACTGGCGCAGCGGTTCGAGCAGCTCGGTGATCAGAGCCTCCGAAACCCGGCGAGCAGCCAGTTTCTTAGCGGCCGCGGGAAGGTTTGTTCTTAGAAAGGCCTCCGCCGCCTCGCGCGACTCCCCAGGCCGATAGGGAGGCAACAGCATTGTGATGCAGGGTCCGGCCGCGTAGAGCAATTCTGAGATGTCTTCTTTCCGTAGCGGCTCTAACGCCAGTTTGGTTTCAGTCATGTTCCCCTCCATGAAAACTTGGGCACGAATCTAACCAATTCCCTCCAAGAGACTTGGCCAGTGGTTTGCAATATCTGGGAGGCAGAGAGGCAACTTGCGAGGCTAGAGGCGCCCCGATGTGTTTAACCCAGCGCGATAGATCGCAGATCAAGCCGGCGTTGAGCGTCGAATCGCGCAGCCTATGCAAAGGCAGCCTGCTCGGGAGAGATGAATCATGATTAAATTCCAGCGCATTCTCTTTCCGGTTGATCTTTCCGCGCGTAGCGCCTCAGCAGCGCCTTCGGTTCGGGCCATGGCTGAACGATTTGACGCCGAGCTGACGGTGCTGCACGTGGTCGATCTGCCTGTAACTGCAGTTGTCGGCCCCCCGGAGCAGGCCGCCTGGGCGGCTCTTATCGGTGCGGAGGGATTGCGGGAACAGGGCAGGGTGGAGCTGGAGCGCTTTGTCGCTCGCGAGTTTCCTGATACCCGTGTGAAGGTGCAATCGGACGAGGGCGATCCCGCGACCTTGATTGTCGAGTATGCCCGGGAATCCGCCGCCGATCTGATCATGATGCCTACCAGCGGACATGGCCGCTTTCGACGCCTGCTGCTCGGATCCGTAACGGCGAAAGTGCTGCACGATACAGACGTGCCGGTGTGGACCGGTGTGCACGCCGAGGAGCTCGCGGCCCATCCTCCCAACCAGTGGAAACGGGCAGTGTGCGCGCTCGATGACGATCCGCGGGATCTTCCCACGCTCCAATGGGCCAAGGAATTTGCGTGCGATCAAAAGCTGGAGCTATGGCTGGCGCACGGCGTTCCCGGCGCGGAGGGATGCGAAGGCAGTCCGAGCCTTCAGGAGTTCCTCTTGAACGTCGCGCGCGGACGGATGGGCGAATTGCAAGCGCAAGCCGGCACGAATTTTGAAGTATGCGTGGAAGGAGACAGCGTGGCCCGCGTGGTGCACCAGGCAGCCATCGCCCACTCGGCCGACATCCTCATAGCCGGGCGCGGCGTGATCCAAAAACGTTTTGGCCGTTTGCGGAGCAGCGCCTACCAGATCATCCGCGAGGCTCCTTGTCCGGTGATCAGCGTGTGCGCATCGCACCAAAACGCTTAGACGCTCAGCACCGGACAGGGAGAGTCGCGAATAATCGAATACAGATGGGACCAGACGCGGCTGAAAGTTCCGATCGAATGGCCACGTCCGGTGATCAGCAGATCGGCGTTCCGCCTTACAATTTCCTGGTGAATGCCGTCGGGCAACAGCCCATCGAGGACAGCGTGCGGCGCGTCAACTCCCAGCCGGCTCTTCAGCTCCCGCAACCGGCTTAACGAAGCTTCCGTGAATTGCTTGCTGTAATCCCGGAGATCCACATCCGGGTCGGTAGGCGGCATCGGGACTACGTGCACAATCCAAAGTTGCGCTCCATACGCCGAACTGATGGAGACGGCCGCGCGCAAGACCGCCTCGGCTTCGTCGCTGTTGTCCAGCGCGCAGACGATGGACCGGTACGGAATTCTCGCGGAATGATCCGACAACGCAGCTCCGACGCCGGTCCACACCGCGGCGATCGAGTCGTGCAGCACTTTGGCCGTGACGGACCCCATCAAGAAGCGGCGCATAGGGCCATGGCCGCGCGTCGCCAGCATCACCAGGTCGGCCCGTTGATCCTGGAGCACTTGGTCGATCACGCTGCCGGGCTCTCCCAATTGCACGATGGATTCGAGCCGCTGGCCAGGAAAGTTCCAACAAGCGAACTGGCGTAGCCGGTCCTCTTCCAGGGCTTGAGTCTTGGCCTGCAGGTTTGGATCGGTGGCCAGCACTTCGCCCTGTATGATCGCGGTGAGCGGGGCGTAAGCATGACACACCGTCAGCTCTGCCGAGAAGTGGCAGGCCATTTCCTGCACGTATGGAATCACAGCCACACAGGGCGCGGAATAATCAACCGGAAATACAATCTTGTGGAAAGGCAGCATGCGATCACCTCGCTTGTCGAAACCCTACACACTAATCACGGGACAGGGCGCTTCCCGAATGATGGAGTACACGTTACTGCGCAGGCGTCCCAGTGTGTGAGTGGCCAGCCCGCGTCCGATCACCACCAGATCGGCGCTGTGGCCGAGCGCTGAGTCCCTGACCACGTGCGATACCTTACCCGCTCCCAGGCACAGCGGCGCGGAGACGCCGGCGGTTTCCTGCAACTGTGCGATGGTCACTCTCGCGTCTTGTTCCAGATAGTGGCGGAAATCCGCGTCGAAATACTTCTCCGGCGCTACTTCGCTTCCAGGGACCGCATGCACCAGGAAGAGCTCCGCATGGTTGTCGTTCGCCAGGCGGCACGCGAGCCGCATGGTTGCGATGCTGTCTTCAGTCCGATCCACGGCTGCCATAATGGTCTTGAATTCGGGGGAGACCGCCGGCGCGTCTTCGACGTGC
Organism: Terriglobia bacterium; assembly: GCA_963786745.1. Taxonomy (GTDB): domain Bacteria; phylum Acidobacteriota; class Terriglobia; order Bryobacterales; family Bryobacteraceae; genus Palsa-89. Next base: position 238,236 of record CAWBAE010000008.1, read on the forward strand.
ACACCGGTCCAAACCGGGCAGAGCGAATCATGCAGCACTTTGGCGGTTACCGAACCCAGCAGCAGCGTGCGAAATATCCCGTATCCGTGGGTGGGCATCATGATCAAGTCCACGCCCTTTTCGCGCGCGTATTCGTCGATAGCATGGGCGGCGTCCCCCTCCACCACTTCGCGTTCGACCTGGAGGCCCTGAAACTTACCGGTTAGATAGGCCTTGGCCTGCTCGGCTTCAGCCTGCCAGACCGCCGCGGTATCCATCACCGGCACTGAGACTCCGTAACAATCCGCAATTACTCTCGAAGACACTTCGAGCACATGCAGCAGCGTGACCTCCGCGTTGTATTTCTTCGCCATGGCTTCCACGAAAGGAGCTGTCGCCGTGCAACTATCCGACAGGTCAACCGGGAAAAGTATCTTGTGAGGAGCCCACATGGGAACCGCCTTTCATTGCATGAATAAGCACGCCGTCTGCCACATTTCCGGCGCGAAGGTGGTGGCAGGGAGGGCATCCAGGGCCGAAATCCGCTGTTAGCTCCTGTGGTTGTGAGGAATTTTACTCAGGATGATAAAATGAGCTGCTTGACCCGATGAAGCTTGTAGCTGCTTTCGTATTGACCGCAACCTTCGCCTGGGCCCAAGCCCCATCCGCCGAACCAGCCCTTAAACCCGGCCTGTATGCGATCTTTAACACTTCCCAAGGCTTCATTACGGCCAAACTTTACGAAAAAGACACTCCCATCGCGGTGCAGAACTTTGTCGAACTGGCCGAGGGCGCCAAGGCATGGCGAGACCCGCGAACGGGCGCGATGGTGAAGCGGCCGCTCTACAACAACATCACTTTTCATCGCGTTCTTCGAGACGAAGTGATTCAGGCGGGGGATCCGACGGGCACCGGCTCCTACAACGGCGGCGTCACTATCCCCGACGAGTTTCTCCCCGGCCTCAGGTTCAATCACGCCGGCAAATTGGCTGTCGCCAACAATGGCAATCCGGATTCGGGTGGCTGCCAGTTCTTCATTACTAACGACACTGTGCCGCGCTGGGACGGCAAGTACACCATCTTCGGAGAGGTAGTGGACGGACAGGACGTCGTATCCGAAATCAGCCGCGCACCCGCGCATGACGATAAGCCTGTCGATCCGGTAAAACTGATCAGCGTCACTATCCGGCGTGTCGGGCCCGAACCCGGAAAGAAAGGCAAGAAGAAATAGGTCTCATTTCTTCCGCCGTTCGTAAAAAGGCTGTTTTATTTCGTCTTGACTTCTTCCGGAACGTTCTTCAGCAGCAGCGGGTAAACCCATCCGGCCGGCAACACGCGGTCGGGGTCGGAGAACGCTCAAGTAATCCACGTGATCGGTGATCTGGCTCCAGCCATGGGCCACGCCATTGGGGATGATGATGATGTCGCCCGGTCCCACCCTGCGGCTGTACGCGCCCCTGCCGGCGATTCCAACTCCGCTGGGACCATTCATGACGTTGGGAACGCTGGTGCTGTCCTTCCTATCGTCGATCACTCCTCCGGTTGTGAGAACACCGCCGCCGGACTGGATGATGTAGACCTCTGGCGTGTAGTAGTGATAAAGAACGTGGATCGGGTCTCCAGGCTTGTCATTTGTGGGGCCACGATGGATAATCCCAACGCCCAGGTTGTACTTGCCCATGTCCACGACGCGCAGCTGCCGGTCGCCTCCCGGAGTATTTTTCTGAACCAGGTCAATGTCTTTCGCGGGGATATCGAAAGCATAGTTCGGGGCCAAACCTGCCGGCAAGGGCGGCGGGTTCGGCGGTACCTGAGCGAACGTAATGGCCGGTAGCGCAAGCAACCCGGCAAGCGCACTCACGATGGTTTTCTTCATGATTTTTCTCCTAGGAATTTCTAGCGATTCTCTCCGCCCGCCGATTTCTTTAGAATGACGAACGCTGAGGGCTAACTGCATCGCTCCATTTTGGCATGCAGGGACAGGAGTGGATCCGAAGAGCGCCTTAGATTCCGCTGGCCCGGATCCAGAAACTTTCGGTCCAGGTTCCGCCGGCGGGCACGCTCTGCAAGTCGGGATATTTGCCTGCATGCGCCAGGTTGACGCCGCTGATGATCGCGGCCAAGGGCTCAAAGCAAATGAATTCTCGGGTCTCTCCAGGCGGCGGCGCGGGCAGATAAATGGTGGCGACCTGGTACCTGGGGCCAAATAGAATCTCCACCGTTTTGCCGCCGGATTCGATCGAGAAGTGCGCGCGGCCATCCGCATCGCGCTCCAGGTCTGTGAAACCGTCATCCAAAGTCTGACCACGGAGCAGCAGCGGGTTGGGAATGTCCAACGGCCGCATTTCGCCGGTGGGAATCTGGTGCTCATCCGCCACCACGTGGACTCGGGCGGCGAGATGCGCAGTCCACTCATCGCGCGGGATGTCGGGAATTTGAAAGAAAGGATGAAAACCGATAGCCACCGGCATTCGATCCGCGCTCAAATTGGTGATGGTGGTTTTCACTTCGAGGACGCCATCGGCCAAACTGTAGGTCACCTGGTAATCATGCGCGAACGGCCATTGTGCCATCAGGTCCGGATATTTCCAGAATTCCAACCGGCTCGAAACATGCGCCGATCGCGCGTCCGCTGCCACTTCCGTTACCTGCCAGAGCGGCGAGTAAGTGAGCAGGCCGTGGATCGGCCTCTCGCCCCGGACGTTGCCGAGGGTCATATTGAAACCATACCTTTTGCCGTTTGCCCAGAAGGCCTGTTCGTCCAGCAGATCCGCCCATGGCGCGAGGAACGGAATCCCGCCGAGCCGGCCATTCGGATACTGGGAGATGTCATCAAACGGGAAGTACAGAATGTCCTTGCCGTGTACCTTCATCCGATAGGCTGTATTGCCGACGGACGGCGCGATCAAGACTTCCACGCCATGCACGGAATCCGTGAGGCGCACGATGGGGACTCCGTGATCGGACGCTCGTTCGGCGGTGTAGCTTTGCGCAAAAGACATGGACGATAGCAGCAAAGCGAGCCCTGGAATAAGGGCCCGCCTCTTGCAATCCGAACTGGTCATATTTGTTTACGAATGGTCACGCCGCGGCCTGGTTTCACAAAACGTACAACCGCAGCATCCACCAGACCAGAAAGAGGGCGATTACGGCCACGACCAGGTAGCGAATCCATTGGCCGGGCGTTTTCGGCTCAGTCCGGTTTTCCACGCATGGATCTTAACATGTAACGGCCGGTTACTCGGAGGACGCCTGCTCGGTGGGAACTTTGGCGGATTGCGACGCCACCGCTCTCCACTTGCCGTTCTGCTTTACGAACACATCGGTCCAAATATATCTTCCGCTGGAATCTCGGCCGTATTCCTTGCCTTTTTCGACATCGCTTCCGGTCACAATGGCGGTGTCACCGAAGACCCGAACCTGCATAGGGCCCATTTGGATGCTGTCCAAAGAATTACCGGGCGATTTCACGTCCGCGAGAACCTTGGCCTTGTCCGATATCCCGCCGTCCCAGCCAATCCCCACCCAGTTATCGGCGAGAATATCCCGCAGTACCGCTACGTTCCTGGTCTTCTGCGCGTCTGTCCAACGGTTTTCGATTTGCTTGAGTTCAGTTTCGGCCGCTTTGGCCGTAGGCGCCGGTTTTTGTGCGAGTACCATTCCAGCGCAGAGCGCGGCCATCAATGGTGCTGCTATCAATCGCTTCATAGAGTGTCCTTTCTGGTTGTCAGCGTGGCCTCACCCTGGGCTGTTGAGGAACGAGCCCCACTTCTCAGCTGTTTAGGGTGATTTGGTGGCATCACGACCTTTAATGAGGCAATTTAAGGCCCGCCGCGAAACCACAGGTGAACCTGCGTACTAGTTGTAAGGTCGCGGGCAGGACGCGGAGCGGGAGTAGGGGCTCTCTGAATAGACCGCTCCCCTGGCATTCGCGTCCAGATTGCTGTCACTCTGGATGCACAAATCCTGGCTGGCGTCTCGGTTCTGGATCATAATGCCCCAGAATCGCGGCAAGCCCGGAAAGGGGGCCCGCGGGTTCCGGTTTTGATCATTCTGTCGCGATGTCAGCCCCAGGATCGAGACTGCGGATACCAACGCCAGGCGGCCGTTGCCGGCTATCTGGACACCGTCCAGGCCGTTGTTGTAGACCGTGTCATTCTCGCTCGTAACGTGGTTGGCGCCGTTTGCGATCCACATCCCGGAAAGCGAGTTGTTGAAGATCTCGTTCGACCCGACATAGATGTACGACGCTCCGTCGATCTCGATGCCATAACTCTCGAGCGTCGCCCGGTTCACCGAAGCCTCGGCCCATCCGCCATTGATGGTGTTGTCAGTAATCTTGAGGTTGGTGGTTTTCCCGGACACGTAGATCTGGCCGCCGCCGCAATTCGGCACACAGGTTGCGTTGTGGTACAGAGTGTTATGCGCAATGACGCTTGCCCGAGCGGGGTCCGTTCCGCCGGGCGCATCGCTGATGGCGATGGCGCCGTTGTAATCGGAAATCTCGTTCGATTCGATCGCGAACTGAAGCGCGTTTGGCCCCCAACTCAGGATCGCGGTCCGGCTGGGCCTCAGGCCGGGCGCGGAATGGCTGGCTCCGTTCGCGATCAGTTTGCCGAACGTGTTGTGGCGGAGCGTAAAGTGCGGCGCATTGAAAAACAGGCCGATGGAAGCCGAATCGCCGAAATGGTTATCGTCCACCGTGACGTAGCTTCCTTCCACCGACAGGTCCTGGATTCCGATCTCCGGAACAATGGAGCTATTGCCATCGATCTGCAGATTTCTTAGGGTGACGTTGTAAGCGCCTTTTTGAACTACGATCATTTTCCTTAGCGCTGGATCCATGCGCTTCAAGGTGGGCGGGTCTTGACCAGCTTCGACGGATCCCTCAATGGTGGTGTCTGAGCGGCGAATAGTCAAAGCAGCGCCGGAAATCGCATAGGGCGACGTGGAACTGCGCAATGCGCAGACTAGCGGCGGGCCAGCAGGCTGGTTCACGCACGCCTGAAGATCGGCAACACTGTCGACCACAATCCTTTCCGGCTGCGCGAACAAACGGGAGAATGCTATAAAAAGCAAAAGCGCCCGGCTTGGTGAACTGATAGGCACTGAAGGTCGCTTAAACTACAATGATAACTCGATGTTATTGTTGGGATGCTTGGTAGCGTTATCCCACAGGCTGTGTGTTTCAGTCAGGAGGCGCCGTGATGACAGGTCTGAGACGGGTTACTTCCGTCGCCGTGCTTTGCCTGGGCGCGGGTGCAGCCTGGGGCCAATCGGATACCCCGGCGCCCATCGTGCAACCGGGCGCGCCTGGGCAAAGCAGCAAGGTCCTTTCGCCCGACACTGCCGTCATTCCAGTCCAAAGGCCTGCGGCGGCCGACGTCGACTTCATGCAAGGGATGATCATGCATCATTCACAGGCAGTGGATATGACTGCAATGCTTCGCACGCGAACCCGCAACCCGGACCTCCAGGCGCTGGGTAAGCGCATCAGCATCTCGCAGTCTGACGAGATCAAATACATGCAGCAGTGGCTGGAAGATCGCGGTTTCCCGGCGACCATGCAGCATGGCCACATGGACCAAGACCATATGGGGCAAGGAAAGATGGGTTCCATGCCGTTGATGCCGGGCATGCTGACTCCCAAGCAGATGAAGGCCCTGGAACAGGCCGCCGGCCCGACATTTGATCACTTGTTCTTGACCGGCATGATTCAACACCACACGGGCGCCCTGGTTATGGTGCGGGATCTCTTCAACACGCCTGGTGCCGGCCAGGATGCCGTCCTGTTCGACTTTGCAACCGATATCGATAACACACAGCGCGCGGAAATCAAAATTATGCAGGGCATGCTCCTCAAGGAGAAGAAATGATCGAAGAACGAGCTTCACGGCATTCGCGGCGCACTCTGGCCGTCTCAATCGCGCTGTCTGCTTTTTTCCCTGTGCTCGGCGCGGGTCAAAGCAGCGCGCCTGCTCCGGGGCGTCTGTCGGCGCCTTCTAATCCGCGCGCGCCATCGAGCGATCCCCGCGTGGGGCTCAAGCCCGGATTGTACGACGCCGGCGAAGCGGCCTTCGGATTGGTGAAGGTCGCCTCCCTTCCCAAGCCTCCCGGCTTCGCCGCCGGCAGTTTTGTTCCCAACGTGGCTCCGCCGCCTGAACATGAAGAGCCGGAGCCGGGCGAGCCTCCAAAACCTCCCATAGTTACATACGGCTCCACGAACTCGGATCTGGCCTTCAGCGGCAACCACGTTTTTGTAGGCAACTACAACGGGATTAATTTTTACGACATCGACAACCCGGCGCAAGTCAAGCTGCGCGCGTCGCTGATGTGCCCCGGCGGCCAGGGAGATGTGTCCGTGTACGGCCATCTCCTCTTCATGTCGGCGGAGGCGCTCAACGGACGGCTGGACTGCGGGACCCAGGGTGTGCCTGTCCCGGCCGGCTACGTCCCACCCCCGCTGCCGCCTCCAGCGCCCAAGGTTCCCGGAGTTGAGCCGGAGCACAGGCAGCGCCCGCTCCCGCCTCCTAATCCGGACCGGTTCCGCGGCGTCCGAATCTTCGATATCAGCGACCTTTCGAATCCGAGGCAAGTGGCGGCAGTGCAGAGTTGCCGCGGCTCCCACACGCATACGCTGGTGATTGACCCCAAAGATAAGAACAACGTATATATTTATATCTCCGGCACCGGCCTTGTTCGGCAGGCGCAGGAGCTGGCCGGATGTTCGGATGGAAAAGATCCCTCGGCCGATCCCAACACGTCCTTATTCAGCATCGATATCATCCAGGTGCCGCTGGCGCATCCGGAGTTGGCGAAGATCGTCGCGCGTCCCCGCATCTTTAAGGATGCCCAAACCGGAGCCATCAATGGCCTCTGGAAGCGCGGCAACCACGGCCAAGGCACGCAGACCACCGAGGCTACGGACCAGTGCCACGACATCACGGTGTTCGCCGCAGCCGGACTGGCCGCCGGGGCGTGTTCAGGAAATGGAATCCTGCTGGACATACACGATCCGCTCAACCCAGTCCGCGTTGCTGCCGTTAGCGACCCGAACTACTCCTATTGGCATTCCGCCACGTTCAACAATGCCGGTACCAAGGTATTATTCACCGACGAGTGGGGCGGCGGCGGACAACCCCGATGTCGTGCGACCGATCCGATGAACTGGGGCGCCGATGCCATCTTCGAGCTCTCCGAGGGAAAGCTGAAACTCGCCGGGTACTACAAAATGCCGGCCGCCCAGACTGAACTCGAGAATTGCGTGGCCCACAATGGATCGCTGATTCCGATTCCAGGCCGTGACATCTTGGTACAGGCCTGGTATCAGGGCGGCGTCTCGGTGATGGATTTCACCGATGCCGCGCACCCTTTCGAGATCGCATATTTCGATCGCGGACCTTTGGACGGGACAAAGCGCGGTTTGGGCGGCTACTGGTCCGCTTACTGGTACAACGGGTACATCTATGGTTCGGAGATCGCGCGCGGTGTGGACGTTTTCAAGCTGGCGCCGAGCAAGTTCATTACGCAAAACGAGATCAACGCCGCCAGTCAGGTGCATTTTGACGAGTTGAACGTCCAGAACCAGCCCAAAATCAGCTGGCCGGCGAATTTTGTAACAGCGCGCGCCTACATCGACCAGTTGGCCCGCAGCGGCGCACTCGCGCCATCGCGGATTGCCGCTTTGAACGCCGGGATCGCGGAAGACCGCAAAGGAGGCGCGGATCTGATGGCCATCGCGGCGAGCCTCGAAAACGACGCGACTACGGCGAAGACACCGGCGGATGCGGAGCGCATGCGAGCATTGGCGGGCATTATGAAAGAGAGAGGGCAGTAGCCCTTACACAAAGAAATGAGCCCCGAAGCCGGTTTGTCGGCGTCGGGGCCCGCTCTTAAAAAGTATCGAACCGGTTACTGACGCTTATCCTTTTCGACGCCGAGTTCACGAACCGTCCCGAAGGTGAACAGGTCGAAAAGATCGCTGATCGCCGGGGAATTATTCGGCACATAGGGGTTGGCGGTGCTCACAGTGGGATTGGGGAGATTGTCCCGGCTGCGCGATGAAACGGGTCCCAAGTACCAGTTCCTCTCGATAAATTTGAGAATGGAGACGTGGTCGGCATAGTCGTGCGAGATATGTCCGGCCTTGGTATAGGGAGACACAACCATCAGCGGAATCCGCGTGCCATCGCCGAAATAGTCGAGCGGCTGAACATAACCCGAATCGTAATACCCGCCGCCTTCGTCGAAAGTAACGAAGATCGCGGTGTCGGCCCAAACAGCTGGGTTGGCCTGAACCGCGTCCACAATTTTGAGGACGTAGCCTTCAAAGAGGTTCAGTTTAGAGGACGATGGGTGGCCGTCCACCAGGCCGCTCGGCTTGGTGATAGAAACCGCCGGCAGGGTTCCATTCTGGATATCGGAGTACAGATTCGCCAAATCCTGAATGTGTGCGGTCCGGACATCCGCGTTGGCCATGATGGACGTGTCGTATTGGAATGGATTGCAAATGTTGCAATACTCGTCGCTGTTGGCGCCCTGTGCCGCATAGTTGAGCTGGTATTTGTCGCCCACGTAGTTGTTCCATTGGTCGCCGTAATACTTCCACGAAATGCCCGCGGCGAGGAGCGAGTCGGCAATGCTCGGCACGGACGAAGGCGGAATCGTGAACGGGGTGTTGTTCGCGTTGGTGTCCGTGTATGCGTTGCTGCCGTCTCCGAAGTAACCGGGGTTGTAATTGTTCAGCAAATAGTAGCGACCCGCTTCACAGTTCGGATTGATGGGAGTGGCAAGAGCCTGAAGGTAGTTCACAATCGGAGCCACACCAGGCTGGCTCACGTCTGAGCAGTTGGTGTAGGATCCGCCGCCGGAAGCGGCTGAACCGTATCCGCCATTCCCATAACCGTCCTCGGCGTACCAGTTATTCGTGCCCGGAGCCGGATTCGGATTTTCAATTTCATCCACGGTACCTGCGTTGGCCGTCCCTGTGTCTACTATGACGTTGTGAGGTGGAGTGGCAGGATTGCCATTTCCATCGCTGAACCAGATCAGATCGCCATGCCCGAACATGATGTGGTTCGCTCCGGTGCCACCCATGACGGACTGGTGAAAATTATCACTCATCGCGTAATTGTCGGCCATAGCCTTGAAGATAGGGGCGTCGCCGTTTTGCACATTGTAAAATCCCATGGCCGTGGACCCTTCGCCTGTTGTTGTCGCCCCGGCCGAGTATCCAGTGCTGAAGGTTGCCGCTTGAGTGGCGCCGTTAGTACCTGCGCCCACCGTGGTTTCTACCCAGGGGAATAACTTGCCGTCGCATCCCGAAGGATTCTCAAAGTAAGCTTGGGAGGCGCTGCAGTCCATCTGTTGCCACATCTGGTAGAAGCGATGAACCGGGCTGGCGGCGTAAGAGTTGTAAGTAAATGTCGAACCATTCGTCAATTGAAAAGGGCCGGGTGGAAGCGAATTGACGTTAGTGATCCGCGTGTCCGGCGTCTTGGAGGCTTGTCCCGTACCGCCGGAGATTAAATATTGGTAGTAACTCGTAGGCAGCCCGATTTCGGACGCCTGAGCAACGCTTATGCTGTCGCCCGGCACATAAGAATCTTTGGCCCCACCCACCAGCGGAGCCGGCAGAATGTTGCTTGGAAACGCTTGCGTCGAGGGAGTCAACAGAAACGTGTCGGGCGCCTGATCCGTGGCCACCTTTTGCTCGAACTGGGAAAAGTTAGGTCCCGGAGTGCCGTCCGCATTTATGATTCCCTCGGAGAGCAGGTTCCAGACTTCGCCGTGCTGAGGCACATAGGTTGCAAACACATGGTCAAAGCTGCGGTTCTCACCGATGATCACGAGGACGTGCTTGATGGGCGTGCTGGTGTTGTTGTCTCCTGTCGTCTGACCGTTCAGAGTCGAAGTCCCGACTATAAGCGGAAAAAGTGCAAGGGGTGCCATCCCCACGCGTAGGCGATGCAAGGCGTTGCAGGCAACTCGTTTACCCGACATACATTCTCCTTTTCGTTTCGCTGCTCTAAGAGCAGTGACACAACACTATATCCGCGAAATATGCACACTGAATTTGTCTTCGATGACTTTCGCGTGACGGCCGTGAATTTAGAATTACCGTGAAGAGGTTCAGGGAGTCTTCGCGCTGCCTGCAGCTTCAACGCGGATGACCCCCATCATTCCCCCGTCCTCGTGTTCCAGGAGATGGCAATGATAGACGTATGTTCCGGCGGCGTCAGGGTCGCGAAAATCCATTCGCAACCTGACGCTGGGATATACCAACATGTTGTCTTTGTAATACGGGACATTTACGGTGTCGCGAAGGAACGGCTCATTGACGGGTCTGCCTAGATAATCGAGCAAGAGGAAATGCAGTTGATGAATGTGAAATGCGTGCAATTCATTCGACCGGTTCTCGATGACCCAATCCTCCACGGTTCCCTGCGTCGCGACAATGTCCGGCAAGCCCGATTGAGGATCGAACATCGCCGGGGTCTTGCCATCGACCGTAATATAAAACTCAGTTGCGCTAGTGGGGCTTTTAGGATCAGTTAGCTTTTCGGAGAAGTACAGTTTCCGCGTCCGCACCGGTGTAACATTTCCTAACCATGCAACCGAAGACGCAGGCAGTGGTTCGACGGAGCTTGCTAGCTTGGATCGCAATTCGGGCGCGTCTTCCGAGGCTCTGATGGTGGCGAGAGCCCGGTTTGGATCGTTCTCTCCACCCGGTCCCGTATCCACGCTTCTCGTCACCAGCAGTCCCTGCACGCCTGCGGGAGGTCCCTTGACGATGAATTCCATTCGAGATCCGGGTGGTATCGCGAGGTGGTTTTGCCATGCAATCAAATTGCCCGATGTTCCGTTCTGATTTAGCGGCACGCCGTCCAGCCCCACCAGACCAAGCGGCTGCGCGGCACGATTGAAGAGGACCTCCAGATTCAGATAGGTAATCGCAGAAGCGTTCAAGACGCGCCATAGCTCGCGCGCACCCGGCTTCATCGAGATCGAAGCAGGCGGATAGTCAGGATAAGGAACGGGTACATAATTGATCGAGAGATCTTTCGCTGGCTTACCAAAGCCCGTGCCGTTATTGGCAGCGTCGCCGTCACGATCCAGCAGCATTTTGGGCACCACAGGTTCCGACTTGGAAGGCGGCGCATTCGGGTTGAGCAGGTCCTGGTCCCGAATAATCAGGACTCGTTCCGGAAAACCAGCTACTTCTTTATTGGCGCGCTCGATTCCTTCCACGATGAGCGCTCCCGATGCACCGCCTAGAACCTGCACCTTGCTGAATCCGTGAATGTGGGGATGATACCAATGCAATCCCGGAGGCTCGTCCGCCGGAATTCGAAACCGATACTCGAAAGGAGGATCTCGCGGACTGATGGACGTCTTTAGAACGTCGTCCTGGTGGCAAACCGCTGGAATGGTCAGGCCATGAAAATGAAGGTTCGTTGAAATGGCCGTCATCGCGCCGCTAAGGCAAGGATCACTGCTCTTGCTCGCATTCAAGTGAGCATGCATGTGGTCTTTCGGAGCATGGGAACGATCCTGGATCGCCAGACGGTTCCTTAGATGCAGCACGAGAAGATCGCCGGGCTTTAGCCTGAGATTGGGCGCTTGGTTTCCGTTCCCGTCAATGTAGCAGTAGCGTGTTGATCCGTCAGGCTCGGTTGAGTTGTAAATGGCCAGATCAACCTTTAATATTCCGTCCTGGCTGCGCAAATCTTGAGGCTCCGCGACGGTGCTTCCAACCGCCGGGCGGTCACAGGGATTACTCAGCGGTTCCGTAGCATAGAGATCGGTGGTCCATTGAACACATGCCACGAATACAAGCGAAGTGAGAAACAGTTGCCTCAACCTGCCAGTGTCTTCCAGTGGAATGAGTACGGTATTGCTGAAGCGTTAAAGTTTGATGAACCACTGGAGCAGGCTCTCGAATTTCGTCCTTTCGAACTGCGCATGGAAAATTCTGAGAGCCGTCGGCTGAGCACACAAAGAAAAAGCGCCTGCAAGTCATTGCAAGCGCTGGTTAGTATCTGGTGCGGGGGGGGGACTTGAACCCCCACGGGATTGCTCCCGCTAGCACCTCAAGCTAGTGCGTCTGCCAATTCCGCCACCTCCGCATTGTCGAAGCTCGCTTTACTTTTTATTAGCCGGCGCAGCAGGGGCTGGTGCCGACGGTGCCGGAGCTGGAACCGGGAGCGCGATTCCATTCGGATTGGGCTTGCCCGGCTGCGCGGGAGCCGACTTGGCTGGCGCTTTCTGGTTTTCGAGAACGCTACCCGTGGATCCCGCATGCCGTGTCGCCAGCACCGACAGCGTCAGCGATGTCAGCATAAAAATAGCGGCCGCGATGGTGGTCGCCTTCGAAAGAACCGTGGCGGACCCGCGCGGGCCGAAGGCGGTTTGGGAGCCCATTCCACCAAACGCGCCGGCCAGATCGGCGGCCTTGCCGCTTTGCAACAGCACTACGATTGCCAAGAAGAAACAAACGATTACGTGAATTACGGTCAATACAATGGTCATGCTAGGTTCCTGAAGGTGCTTAGATCTTTCCTGTGGCTGGAGATGGAAACCGGCCGCGATTCCCCTCCAGTATAAACTAAAGAAGGCGAGAGTTTCCCGCCCGCGTTCATGATTCTCAAAACGTGCCCCGTGGTAGCGCTTTCAATGGCTTTGGCCGCAGCCGCGGGTGATCCACCGCCGCAAGATCCCTTGACTCGAATTCGCACGGGCAGTTATTCGCGCGCGCCCGGATTTCGGGCCAGCGCCAGGCTGCTCAACTGGAACATCGAGCGCGGCCAGAACCTGGACGGCATCGAAGCGGAGATGCGCGCGGCCAAGCCCGATCTTTGTATTTTTCAGGAAGTGGATTTGAGCGCGCGGCGCACCGGGGGCAAGGACATTGCACTCGAGTTGGCCCAGGCTTTCCGCATGAACTACTCGTTCGCACCGGAGTTTCAGGAGCTGAGCCAGAGCATCGGAAACGGTCCGGCATATCATGGCCAGGCTATTCTCACCACCTGGCCGATTCTTAACACCCGCATTTTACGTTTCGCGCATCAATCCGGATTCTGGAAGCCGCGCCCCCTGCTGATCTCATCCCTGCCTATCTTGCAGCGCCGGGAAGGCGGCAGAATCGCGCAGATCAGCGAGCTGGACAATGGCAGTAAAAAAGTGGTGGTGTACAACCTGCATTTGGAAAGCCGCGGCAGCGAAAACGGCCGGTTGCTCCAACTCAATGAGGTTTTGGCGGATGCCGAACGATACCCGCCCGAAACCGCTGTGATCGTGGCCGGGGATTTCAACACGAAGAGCCGGAACTCGCCGCTCATTGATCGGCTGAAGCAAGCCGGATATCGGAATTCCTGGGGCGACCGGCGCGTCCGAACCCACGTGATCATCGGCGCGCTGGATTGGGTTTTCGTGCGCGGGCCCGTTCTGTGCGAAGATGCCCGGGTGTTACGCGATGTTCACGCTTCGGACCATTTTCCGATTACGCTGGATCTCCAGTTCGGCCTATAAAAACAACTCGCCCGCTGTCTCCAACATCGCAAGAATTACGGACTTCGGGGCTTAAAGCCTTAATGAAATCAGCGAGTTATGCCTTGGCACGCGGCTTGCGCTGGATCCGGTTGGCATGCTCGCAAAAGCAGGATTCGCCGCCGCATTGGCACTCACTCTTTCGGCCGCTGTTCCTCCGCCGAACGTGCCGGATCTGATTCGCCGGTCCGTCCAAGCGATCGAGACGGATTGGAGCCAAACCCCCAACTATTCTTTCGTTGAACGCGATGTCGAAAGCAAAAAGGACGGAAAACCCGTGGTCAAGACCGAGCGTGTCCTGATGATCGACGGGTCACCGTACAATCGCCTCATCGCGGTGAACGACCAGCCGCTCTCGCCCGGCGCCCAGGCGGAAGAAGCCCGTCAGGTCGGCCGCGCCATTGAAAAACGGCAGCACGAGTTAGAAGGAGAGCGGAACCGTCGTTTGTGGAAGTACCAGAAGGAAGGCCGCCAGAACGAGACCATGCTGAAGGGGATGGTGGATGCATTTGACTTTCGGCTGGTGGGCGAAGAAGTGGTGAACGGACACGATTGCTGGGTGCTCGAAGCGAAACCGAAGCCCGGCTATCAGCCGACCAGTCGCGAGACCAAGGTGCTAACGGGGATGACCGGCAGGCTTTGGATCGACAAACGCGACCGCCAATGGGTAAAGGTTCAGGCCGAGGTGGTCAAGCCGGTTAGCTTCTTCGGCTTTCTTGCGAGGGTCGAAAAAGGAACGCGATTCCTGCTGGAGCAGGAGCCCGTGGCCGTCGGTCTTTGGCTGCCAAAGCATTTCAGCATGCAAGTGAAGGCGTCCGCCTTGGGATTCAACCAGAATTCAACCGACGACGAGACGTATAGCGACTATCGGCTGGCGTCGCGGGCTCTGGCGCAGATGCAAACGCAAAAGTAGCCGGGAACGCGATAATAGGTGCATGCGCCCGTTGGTGCTCCTGTTCGCGATGCTGGTCCAGCTTCCTGCAGCCTCGCCCCTATTCCAAAGCTCCTTTGAAAACTCCGCTAGCGGCTGGACCGCGCTGCGCGGCGATGCCGCCGCCGATCCGTCGATCACTTACCAGAGCCGCAAATCCCTCCGTGTCAAGCCGGGTGCCGGCGGGGATGCCAGCGTGCGTTCCGCTCCTATCGCTCTTACCATCGGCGAACATTACGAGCTGAGCGGCTGGATTCGAACCGATCAGCTGGAGGTCCGCGATCTGGACCGCACGCCCATCGCGATCGGCGCGGCGATCAGCATGGCGTCCATGCCGTTCGACGTGCATTCGGAATCCGTGGGTGGAACGCGCGATTGGACCAAGGTGCATCTGCGCTTCATCGCCACGCGCGCCCAGGACAGCATTCTGCTCTCGGCCGGCAACGGCGGCGCGTTCCAGGGCACGGCCTGGTTCGCGGGTGTCAGCATCGACAAAACATCGCCGTCCGGGAATTGGCCCGTTGGCGCGGCCGTCACCAGTTACGGGCCCGCCTACCGTTATCCGTACGGTGGCTGGATCTATTTGCACATCGAGGGGCGGCCCTACGAGCGCGGCTACCAGCACGGCCGTTTGATGGCCAAAGAGATCGTGGAGTACATGCGGCGAGCGGAAGCCGAATTGGAGGGACAAGGCAAGAAGCTGAGCTGGGATCTGGCGCGCGCGACCGCCGCGAATCTCTTCTTGCGCGGATTCGACCAGGAGATCCTGGACGAAATGAAGGGCATCGCGGAAGGCGCGTCCGATGCCGGTGCAACCTGGGCCGGCCATCGCCTGGATCTGACGGATCTGGTGGTGGTGAATACCACGGTGGAACTCGAGGTGTTGGAGGACGCGCTTCGAATCACGCCCTCCGGCCTGGATGGCCTGCAACTCGAATCGCCTTTGTCTTCCGACCGCACACGTGCCCCATCGGTCACCGATCATTGCAGCGCTTTCGCGGCCACGGGAAAAGCTACGCGGGACGGCCGCATGGTGATCGGCCACGTGACCTGGTGGCCGCTGACTCTGGCCGAACAGACCAACGTCCTGCTCGATATCAAGCCCGCCGCCGGGCATCGCATGCTGATCCAGAGCTATCCGGGCGGTATCGAAAGCGGCACGGACTGGTATCAAAACGATGCAGGCATTGTTTTGACAGAGACCACCATCCGGCAAACGCCGTTCAACCGCCAGGGCACGCCCGTCGCGTTTCGCGCGCGCCATGCCATCCAATACAGCGACAACATCGACCAGGTGGTGGAACACCTGAGCTCCAAAAACAATGGCCTTTATAGCAACGAGTGGCTGATGGGCGACGCCAAGACCAATGAAATCGCGATGCTCGAGCTCGGGACCTACAAATCCCGCCTGTATCGCAGCTCGAAGGATGACTGGTTCGGCGGAACGAACGGATTCTACTGGAGCAACAACAACGTCAAGGATCTGAATGTTCGCCTGGAATACCAGCCGGATCCGCACAGCTTGCCGGTAAACATTCCTTACGTTCCGCAGCCTCGCGATTTGAAATGGCTGCAGCTATACCGCGAACATAACGGCGACATCGACGAGCAGTTCGCGTTCCTCGCCTTTCGCACGGCGCCGCTCGTGAGCTCGAGTACCCTGGATGCGAAAGTGGTCACCGCGGATATGGCTTCGAGGATGATGCTTTGGGCTGATTTCGGCAAGCCCAATCAGCGCGAGTGGGTGCCGTCGCGTTGGGAAAAGGAAGCATACTCGGGCAACGACGGCGTCTACGCTTCCGGTTACCGCATGATCGAGGCGCGGGAAGCGGGCTCGATCCCGCACGCGGCCGCAGACCCCAAACCGACTGCCCCCCGGCAGGAGAGCGGAGAATCTTTTTCGACTGATCAATTATGGAAAGGTTGGCTGCTGCCCGCCTCCGATGCGGACCGCTGGTTCACCGCCGGCTCGGCGGCCTATTTCGACGATCTGCGGTCGAAAGATCTGGCCAGAGCCCTCGCGGTGCATTGGGCGCGGTATCGATCCGCCAGCGCGGCCCAGCCGAACGCGATAGTGCGCGCCGCCGCGCAGACGCATATGGGCGTCTTGTTTCTCGATCAACTGCGGCGTCAAATGGGAAATCAGCGATTTCTCTCGCTGATGACGGATTTCTACGCGGCCCACACCACCCAAACCGTGACCGCGCGGATGTTCCTAGACGCGGCCGGCATTGAGTTCAGCCCGCCCCGCGATCCGGGGGGCCCGCGCTATCTCGCTTCCGACATCGTCCGCCATCTCGCAACGGCCATTCTGGTGTATGGAACGGTGACCGAGGCCGGCGCGAATCGGTACGCCGCCGAGCAGCTTCAGAAGCAGTACCTGGATTCGTTCGAGAGCGCCGTGCCGATTCGAAAGGATTTCGAAGTCACCGAAAACGAGCTGCGCGCGCATGATGTGATCTTCGTCGGACGCCCGGAAACCAATTCCGCATTGGCGGCCTGGCAAGCGAAGCTGGGACTCAATTCCGAAGGCGGCTCATTCCGCGTCCAAGGCGTCGACCACGCCTCTGAAACCGAGGCGCTGGCGCTGGTGGCAGCCAATCCGCTGGATGCGAGGCGCATGGTGCTGGTGCTGGCCGGAAACAACGCGCTGGCCACCGTTCGACTGGTGGATGCCGGCCTTCTGCAGGCCGAATATACCGTGTATGATTCGGGTCAACCGAGCAGTTCCGGTTTTCTGAATCAGCTACGGTAAGATTGTTCAATCGGTCTGATGGCTTCCGCCAACAATACCCCTGCGATCGGAGTGCGCGATCTGGTGAAGCGCTATCCCAAGTCGAAGGGCAATGCCGTCGACGGCGTCTCGTTCGAGGTCCAGCGCGGCGAGATCTTCGGATTGCTGGGCCCCAACGGCGCGGGAAAAACGACTACCATCGGCGTGCTTACCACCAACGTGATTCCCACCTCCGGCTCAGCTTCGATCATGGGCGTCGACGTCACGCGCGATCCCATCGACGTTAAGCAGCGCATCGCCGTGGTTCCGCAGCAAAGCAATCTGGACCGCAGCTTGAAGGTCCGCGAGATTCTCACCTTCCATGCGGCGTATCATAGCGTGGGCCGGAAGGAACGCGAAGCGCTGGCCGACCAGTTGCTCAACGAGCTCGGGCTCGGCGAGCGCAAGAACGAGAAGGTGAATCGCTACTCCGGCGGCATGGCGCAAAGACTGATGATCGCGAGGGCGCTGATGCACTCGCCGGATGTTCTCTTTCTGGATGAACCCACCAACAATCTGGATCCGCAGTCGCGTTTGTTCCTGTGGGACCGGATTCGGGAGCTGAATCAGCAAGGCCTCACGATTCTGCTCACCACGCACGATATGGAAGAAGCCGACAAGCTATGCGGACGAATCGCGATCATGGATCTCGGAAAGATCCTGGTCAACGACACCTCCGCTGAATTGAAAAAAATGATTCCGGGCGGCAACGCGCTGGAGCTTCGCGTCTCCACCGCGAACCCGGCGCACCTTCAGGATTTGCTGGGAAGGCTCGCCGGGGTCAGCAAGGTTGAGCAGGTGGCGGAAGAATCCGAGGAAGAGCCGGATATCGTGACGTATCGGCTTTATTCGGAAAGCGCCGCTTCGTTGGTGGGCGCGGCAGCGCAATCCGTCCTAACCTCCGGGGGCGAAGTCCGCGATCTGCATTTGAAGCAGGCGTCGCTCGAAGAGGTGTTCATTTATTTGACGGGGAGGCATCTCAGATGACGCCACCGCGATCGCGATTTTCACTCGCCGCCACGGCATTTCTCGCGATGCTCCATCGGGATCTCACGGTGACCGGCCGCGAGTTCGTTTCATTTTTGCTCCAGGCGCTGATGCAGCCGCTGTTCTTCCTGTTCATTTTCGGCAAGGTATTGCCGGGCATCGGCCTGGCGGCGGGCGCTTTCGTTGCCATCATGCTGCCTGGCATTGTCGGACTAACGGCCCTAGTTGCATCCATGCAGGGTGTCACGCTGCCTCTGGTGCTGGATCTCGGGTTCGCGCGCGAAATCGATGACCGGCTGCTCGCGCCGCTGCCGGTCGGCCTGGTAGCGATCGAGAAGGTTCTGTTCGCCGCGATGCGAGGCGTTATCGCAGGCAGCGTGATTTTCCCGCTGGCCTGGTGGATTTTGGGTGACCGTTACGCCGTCCGGGACGACCGTATCGGCATTCTGATCGGGATGATCGTCCTCACGGCATGCGTGGGCGCCAGTTTCGGATTAGTGATGGGTACGGTGATCAAACCGGAACAGATCAGCCTGATGTTCACGCTGATTTTCACGCCGCTGCTGTTCACCGGATGCACGTACTATCCCTGGGGCGCGCTAGATCACATCCGCTGGTTCCAGATCGCGACGCTCTTTAATCCCCTCACCTACGCGGCGGAGGGCCTGCGCTACGCCATGGTGCCCGTTATTGGCGGCCACAGCATCCCCACGCTCGGCCTCACCTGGATTCTGATCGCGCTGGGCGTCAGCGTGATCGGCTCGCTGATCCTGGGCAGCCGCACGTTTCGAAAAAGAGTCGTGAGCTAGAGCCTCGGCAGCGCTTTCGCCGCGGCTTTAATCGACTGGCGATGCTTGAAGAAATCAGTCCAGGGATCCGGCGCTTTCAGCCATTTTTCGTAGTTGCCCAGATTGAAACTCGCGGGATCGAGCGACGTCTTCACCTCCGCCCAGGCCAGCGGCATCGAGAACGGCGCCTTCTCGCGACGGCGGACCGAATAAGGCGTCACCACCGTCGCGCCGAATCCGTTTCGAAATGGATCCAGATACACCCGCTTCCCGCGCGCACTAATCCGCTGTTCCATGGTGAGGTCCTTCGGATGAGCCGCCGCAACGCGTTCCGAGAATTCCTTGGCAAAGGGCAGCACCTCGTCAAAATCGATACCCGCCCGCAACGGCACGAAAACGTGCAAGCCCCGGCTTCCGGACGTCTTCGGAAACGACACCAGGCCGAGCTCGTCCAGCCCGGTTTTCATCGCCAACCCGGCCTGAGCAGCGTCCGCGAATTTGCCCGAGGTCGGATCCAGATCGAATACCATCCAATCCGGCTGGTGGGGATGGCCGGCGCGGCTAGCCCACACGTGCACCGGAATGCATCCGAGATTCACCAGCGCGATTTGAGTATCTAGCGCGCCGCCCACTACGTATCGAACATTCTTCTTTTCATGTTCGATGAGTTGAATGGGCGTGTCGGAAGGCAACCCCTTGGGCGCTTCCTTTTGATAGAAACATTGGCCGCTCATGCCGTCCGGGCAGCGCTCCAGCGACAACATCCGGTCTGCTACATAAGGCTTGAGACGTGGAAAGACGGCTTCGTAGAAACGCGCGAGATCGAGCTTGGTATAGCCGTCCTCCGGCCAGAAGATTTTGTCGGGATGCGAAAGGAGCTTATCGAGATTCATTTCGCCTCGGGCAAAGTTACGTCCTGGGGACGCTTGTCATCTCGCAGTCCGAGAAATACAGGCTGGCGAAGTTTGCGATCGTCGGTCCACTCCTCGTACGCAATTTGAGCTACCAGGCGTGGCGCGACGTAAGTAACATTTCTTTCGCGCGGAGGGTCGCCCATCGCAGGCTTCGCCCGGATCAGCGGATGCAGCTTGCGGTAGAGCGCCGCCAGCGAATCCCGCGAGAAACCGGTGCCGACTTTGCCGGCATAGCGCAGTTTGCCATGTTCGTAAGCGCCCACGAGCAATGCTCCGAAATGCTGACGGGATCCCGCCGGCGCGGTGAAGCCGACGACGACGAATTCGTCCTCCTGATGCACCTTGAATTTGAGCCAGGAGCGCGAGCGTCCTTCGATGTAGTGAGCGGAGGAGTCCTTTGCAACCACGCCTTCGAAGCCCTTCCGCTGGGCCGCTCGAAACGCTTCTAGGCCGCTCTTGGCTAATCTCCTCGAGAGAAAGATCACCGTCGATTTGTCTCCGATGCTTTTCTCCAGCGCGGCGCGACGGATGGTCAGCGGCTCACGCCGGAGATCGCGGCCGTCCCGATACAGACAGTCAAACGCCGCGTATTCCGGTTCGGATTTTAAGTTCTGAAGAAGCTGAAAGCGAGAAACCTCGCGACGATCGAAAGCCACCACTTCGCCGTCGAGCAGTAGCGTCCGAGCCGGAAGTTTGCTCACGGCGGCGGCGACGCCTGAAAACGATTCGGTACGATCTTTGGCGTTCCGCGAAAGCAGCGTCACGCGATCGCCCTCCTTATAGGCCAGGATTCGATAGCCGTCGTATTTCTCCTCGTAAACCCAGCCAGGCTGATTGAAAGGCTCGCGAACCAGAGTGGCCAGCATGGGGTGGACGCGAAAGGGTATGCGGTCCTTCACCGTCGCCGTTTCTCCGCTGGATCGCCCTTGGCTGCCTTTGCTACGTCGCCATGTTCGGCGCCCGCGATCTCGGCCATCAGGCGCTTGGAAGCCACCGAGCGGGGCTCTGCGGCGAGGATGTCTTCGGTGGAGGCATACTCGTCGCGATGCTTGATGAGCAGCCACTGCGGCTTCTTGGATCCTGCATATCCGAGCCTGGTTCGAACCAGCACCCAAGATCCACGCAGCTTCTTGCCTTTCAGAGAGAACTTCAGCTCGCCTCTACGCAAAGCTTCATCCACATCGGGAACTTCCGGCTTCCAGGTTCCGCGATCCCACAGCAGGACCGTCCCGCCGCCATACTCGCCCTCCGGAATCACGCCTTCGAAGCTGCCGTATTCGACGGGATGGGCTTCCACCGGGGCAGCCAGGCGTTTCACCGACGGATCGAGGGATGGGCCTTTGGGAATCGCCCACGAGAGCAATACGCCGCTCCATTCCAGGCGGAAATCGTAGTGGAGATGCGAGGCCTGATGCTTTTGGACTACATATAGCAGCGCTTTTCGCTGAGCTGGCTTTGAACGCCCATCGCCGCGCGGCTCCGACGTTACATCGAAGTTACGCTTCTCTCGATACTTGTTCAGACTCATGACTCCACCCGAAATGACTGTAACCCGGCACACTGCGGCGCGGCAAGATAAATCGCGGCAAGATAAACTGGATTCGCGTGAGTGATTCCGGGCCGAAAAATGTTCAGGAGCAGGCCGTGCTTGAACGCGTGGAATCGATGGCCGGAGAAATGGTCGCGTTTCTGCGAGGCCTGATTTCGATACCCACCGTGAATCCGCCGGGCGAGAATTACGCCGCATGCGCGGAATGGCTGGGTGAGCGGCTGGCCGAGTTCGGTTACGACGTCGAGATTGTCGCCGCCGAAGGCCGTCCGGAACATACCCCGAGACATCCGCGCCTGAACGTGATCGGAAGGCTGCGGGGTACGCCCGCCCGGCCGCTGCTGCATTTCAACGGGCACTTCGACGTGGTTCCGGTGGGGAACGGCTGGACCGTGGATCCTTTCGTCAGCGTCGTCCGCGACGGCAAGATCTACGGCCGCGGCGCAACGGATCAAAAGGCGGGCATCGCGGCGTCCATCTTCGCCGTGGAAGCCATCCGGCGCGCGGGAGTGCGTCTGTGCGGAGCCGTGGAACAAAGCGGAACCGTGGATGAGGAAAGCGGCGGATTCGCGGGCATGGCGTATCTCGCGGAGCGGGGATTCGTCAGCCGCGATCGCACCGATTTCGTCATCATTACCGAGCCGCTGAACGTGGATCGCGTTTGCCTGGGGCATCGCGGCGTGTACTGGGTGGAAGTGGCCATGCTCGGCCGCATCGCGCACGGCAGCATGCCTTTTCTGGGCGTGAGCGCCATCAGTAAAATGACGGACTTGCTCTCCGTCATCGAACACGAACTCAAGCCCGCGCTGAGCCTGCGCGTGACTGAGATGCCGGTGGAGCCTCCGGAAGCGCGCTGCGCGAGTATTAACGTGAATTCGATTTCGGGTGGCCAACCGGGCGGAGGCTTGCAGACTCCCTGCGTCGCCGACCGCTGCGAGGCGATTCTGGACCGGCGGTTCTTGATCGAAGAGCCCATCGAGCAGGTCCGGGAAGAGATTCTCGATATTCTCGAGAGCTTGGCCGGCGCGGATCCGGAATTCCGCTATCGGACGCGGGATCTGATGACCGTGCTGCCGATCCAGACCGACGCAGGCTGCCGGCTGGTGACGACCATGGCAGGAGCGGTGCGCGACGTGCTCGGCTCGGAGCCGCCGCTCATCGCGAGCCCCGGCACGTACGATCAAAAACACGTGATGCGCCTGGGCCTGGTGGATCAATGCATCGCCTATGGACCCGGTATGCTGGATTTGTCGCACCAGCCGGACGAACATTGCCGCGTGGACCATCTGGTGGAGGGTTCGAAGGCCATGGCGCTGGCTGCGATGCGGCTGCTTGGGACATCATGACGCTTGGGACGGAGTGAGGCATGAAACGACGTGAATTTGGCAAAGCGCTGGCGGGCATTACAGCCGGTGCGGCTTTTTTCCCCTTGCAGGCTTCCGAGACGAGCGGCGCGGGTGGCATCACGGATGTCGAAGGCATCAAGGTGGGGCACTTCACGGAAACGCGCAAGCCCACCGGGTGCACCGTTCTTATCTTTGAGAAGGGCGCGACGGCGGGCGTGGATGTGCGCGGTTCGGCTCCGGGGACGCGCGATACCGACCTGCTTAACCCGGTGAACAGCGTGCAGCAAGTGCAGGCGATCATGCTCTCCGGCGGAAGCGCCTTTGGATTGGCTACCGCGGACGGCGCGATGCGCTTTCTCGAAGAACGTGGCTTGGGTTTTCATCTAGGCAAGGCCGTGGTGCCGATTGTCCCCGCGGCCATTCTGTTTGACTTGGACCACGGTGATCCGAAGATCCGGCCAACAGCGGAATCGGGATATAAGGCGTGCCAGGCGGCCACCTCCGGGAAAGTGGAGGAAGGCAATGTCGGAGCGGGTGCGGGCGCGACCATCGGCAAAATGTTCGGGATGAAATCCGCAATGAAGTCCGGGCTCGGAACCGCCAGCGTTCGCGTGGGCAATACGGGAATCGTGGTGGCTGCGATCGTCGCGGTGAACGCGGTCGGCGATGTGATCGATCCCAAGACCGGCAAAATCATCGCTGGAGCGCGCAAGCCGGATGGTTCGGGATTTCTCGATTCGATGCAGCAATGGCGCGAAGGCCGAGGCGTAGTGTTATCGTCGGGTACCAACACCACCATCGGCGTAGTGGCCACCAACGTCCAATTCGACAAGGCGCAAGCCACGAAAATGGCGCAGATGGCACACGACGGACTAGCGCGCGCCATCAATCCCGTGCACACGCCGTACGATGGCGACACGATCTTTGCCGTCGCCACCGGTGCAATCCAGACGCGAGCGGATCACGGAATCATCGGCGCAATCGCCGCCGATATAATGTCGCAGGCGGTGTTGCGCGCGGTGATGAACGCGCGCGGATTGCCGGGCCTTCCCAGCTACAGCGACCTGAAGGGGCGTTAGCCGTGAATTTGGGACGCACGTTGATCGTTGCCGGGCTGGTGATCGTGATGCTGGGCGTCATCGTTTCGCTGGGTGCGAGGCTACCGATACGTCTGGGCCGTCTTCCCGGCGACATTGTGGTTCGCGGAAAACACTCGGTGTTCTATTTTCCGATCGTGACGTCGCTCGTGATCAGCGGACTTTTATCGTTGATCCTGTGGCTGTTCGGCCGCCGCTAGAGGCCCGCGTTACGCGCGCGCTTCCAGCACGATATTGAACGGAGTCTCCGACGCGCGGCGGCAGCTGGTGAACCCGCCGCTCAAGATCACCTCGCGCAGACGGGCCTCGCCCGCCTGGGCTCCCAGCGCCAGGCCGACCTCCTGAGCCTTCGATCCGGGCGTACAAAGCATCGTGGAAGCGCAGAAGTACATTCGGCCAACCGGGTTGAGGTTCTTCTCCACTTGATCGTGCGCGAACGGCTCCACGATCATCCAGGCCCCGTCCGGCGCGAGTGACTGGCGCACGTGGCGCGACGCGCCCGCGGGATCGCCCATATCGTGCAGGCAATCGAAAAAAGTAACCAGATCGAAGCCGGATCCAGGAAAATCCTTGGCGCTGGCGACGTCGAACGTGACGCGATCCGCTACACCGGCCTTTTCCGCGGAGTGGCGCGCGAATTCCACCGATCCACCGTGATAGTCATAGCCGACGAAAGTGCTGTTCGGGTAGGCTTTGGCCATCAGGATGGTGGATGCGCCGTGGCCGCATCCGACATCGGCGACGCGGCCGCCGCGTTCCAGCTTGCCCTGAACTCCGCTGAGCGACGGGATCCAGGACGAGACCAGATGGGCAGAATAGCCGGGGCGGAAAAAGCGCTCGGTGCCGCGGAACAGCTCCGAGCAATGCTCGTGCCAGCCCACGCCCGCACCGGTGCGGAACGCCTCCGTGATTTTCGGTTCGTCCTTCACCATGGCGGCGATGATGTCGAACGCGCCGGCCAGAAAGAATGGACTGTCTTCCATCGCCAAGGCCATGGCGTGCTCGTTCGGAAGCGTGTAGGTTTTCGCCTGCGGATCGTATGCCAGGAATTCGCCCGCGGCGTTGGCATTCAGCCACTCACGCACGTAGCGTTCATCGGTGCCGGTCTTCGCGGCGAGTTGTGAAGAGGTAATCGGGCCTGCCCCAGCCATTGCTTTGTAGAGTCCGAGCCGGTCTCCGACGAGAACGAGAGCTACTTGCATGGCGGCGCCCAATTCGCCCACCATCTTGCCCATGAAAGCGCCCAATTTCGCTTCGTCTATCGCCAGCCCTATTTCTAGCGCAGCCATATGTTGTTTCCCCCTAGCCAGCTAGATTACCACCGCGATTCAGGCCTTGGGATGGGCTTTGTCGTATACGGCCATCAAGTCCGTGAGCGACACTTGCGTATATTTCTGAGTGGTGGAGAGCTGAGCGTGGCCGAGCAGTTCCTGGATGGCGCGCAGATCCGCGCCGTCGCTCAGCAGATGCGTTGCATAGGCGTGGCGCAGGCTGTGCGGATGAATGGACGAATCGCCCGTGATCGCTTGCGCGTAGAATTTTACGATCCCGCGCGCTCCCCGGTCCGTCAGCCGCTGCCCGCGATGATTCAGGAACAGCGCGCGTTCGCCCGGTTCGGCGGGGCTGCGTGCGGCGCGATAGCGGTCCAGAGCTGCCGCTGCTTTGGTCGCGAACGGGACCTGCCGTTCTTTCCGTCCCTTGCCGCGCACGCGAATCCAGTTTTCGCCGAAATCGAAATCGTCCAGATTTAAACCCACCAGCTCGCTGATGCGAAGTCCGCACCCGTACAACAGCTCGAAGATCGCGAGATCGCGCGCCGGATGAGGCCGCTCCATCTTATCTGCCGTGGCTGGAATGCCGTCCACCAGCGTGTTGGTTTGCTCGGCGGTCATCACGGAAGGCAGCGATTTCGGCGCTTTGGGCGTTCGGACCAGCCGCGCGACGTTGGTCGGAACCACACTCTCCCGCATCAGGTATTTGAAGAACGAACGGACGGCCGCGAGCTTCCGCCGCATGCTCACCGCCGTCAGGCGCTGCTTATACAAATGGCCTAGCCATTCGCGCATCGCCAGTACATCGAACTGATCGGGCGTGGGCGCGGGCTTTTCGGGAACGGTGAAATACACGAGAAACTGATCCAGATCCGAAGCGTAGTTGCGCAGCGTGTGCTCGGAAACATTCTGACGCCGCAGCTCCTCAAGATACTGGCGGATGTGTTCGGCCAGCTCAGGCATAGACGGACCGGTATTCGTCCAGCTTGTTCAATGCGCGGCGGCAGACTTCGGCGTGGCGGGCGGGTTTATCGTGCCGCAACCGTTGCCGTGTCTCATCGTCGAGCTGCGGTAAGAGATCGAAAGTGATGTTCGCGGGCTGATAGTGACGTGGGTCCGCACCGGATACGTAAGCGCACAGCGATCCGATAGCGGTTTCCCGCGGGAATGGCCGAACCGGCTCGCCCAGCGCGAGTTCCGCTGCGTGTCTTCCGGCGGTCAAGCCAGTGGCGATGGATTCCACGTAGCCCTCTACGCCCGATATCTGTCCCGCGAAAAAAATGCGCGGCTCGGCGCGAAGTTGAAGCGTGGGAGTGAGCAACGCCGGCCCATTGATATAGGTATTGCGATGGATCTGCCCGTAGCGCAGGAATTCGGCATGTTCGAGACCTGGAATCATTCGCAGCACGCGCTGTTGTTCGCGGAAGCGCATGTGATTTTGGAATCCGACCAGGTTGTAGCTGGATGCCCGCAGGTTTTCCTGGCGAAGCTGCACCACCGCGTAGGGCCGCCGGCCGGTGCGCGGATCGATCAACCCCATTGGCTTCATCGGGCCGAAGCGCAAGGTGTCGCGTCCGCGCCGTGCGATCTCTTCGATAGGCAGACAGGCCTCGAAGAACGGCGTTCGATCTTCAGGAATGTGCGCTGGAACCGCTTCGGCGGAAAGTACTGCGTCGATGAAGGCTTCATACTGAGCGCGGTCGAACGGGCAATTCAGATAATCGTCCGTGCCGTCCAGCGATTTGCCATAGCGCGAAGCGCGGAAGGCGATCGAGAGATCGATTGTTTCGGCGTCGACGATGGGGCTGATCGAATCGTAGAAGAACAGTCGCTCTGCGCCAGTGAAGCGACCGATTTCTTCCGCCAGCGCGTCGCTGGTGAGCGGTCCGGTGGCGACGATGCTGATCGCGTCCGGCGCGATGGATGCCGCTTCCTCCCGCCGCAGCTCGATGTGCGGGTTGCCTTCTATCGCCGTGGTGACTTCCTGGGCGAAAATTTCCCGGTTCACCGTCAAAGCATGGCCGCCTGGAACACGAGCGGTTTGAGCGGCACGAAGGAGCAGCGAATCGAGCCGGCGCAACTCTTCCTTGAGCAGCCACGGCGCGGAATTTCCGGATTCGCTCTTGAGTGAATTGCTGCAAACCAACTCGGCCAGCCAGTCGGTTTTGTGCGCCGCCGTGGATCGGACGGGCCGCATTTCAAAAAGCGTACAGTCCATGCCCGCGCGCGCGACCTGCCAGGCCGCCTCGCAGCCGGCCAATCCTCCGCCCAAAATGTGAATGCGTGGCATTCAACACCAGGATACAGGCGGAAGATGCCGGGATGTAGGGTTCTAGGCCTCCTGCTCCACCGCGCTCAGCGAGAAGCTGGAAACCGTGGGATCCGTCAAATCGGCAAAATCGGCGTACCCCATGTGGATCACATCTCTGTGAGTACCGGCGCTGAATGCGATGAATTCCTGTTTGGCAACCTCGGAGTCCACAATCACAGGCATGTGGAACAGGCTACCGAAGGGCGGCATGGCCCCCAGTTCGCAGCCCGGGAAAAGCTGGCCCAGCTCGCACTCGGTGGCGAGACGAACGGAAGGAACATTTAAGAAACCGCTGGGAGCTTCTCTGTCAACCAGGCAATCCGCCGGCAAGACGGCCATGCCGTAGCCGGAGTCGCAAACATAGACGACGGTTTTGGCCAATTTGTGCGGGGACAGTCTCTCCGCCGCCGCCACTTCCAAGGCGGTGAACGCCAGGGGATGGCCGGTATGCGAATACCAAACTCCAGAATGATTTAAAAGTTCCAAACAACGATCCAAGGTGGTCATAAAACACCTCTCCGCTGCGTGTCTCACGCACGAAGAGGGCCAATGTGGGCTGCCTCGAATTGTTGAACTTGGCGGCCGCGGCTCCTAGATGTGAGTGGCGTCACGCACCCCACTGTTAACGGCGGCCCAATCGCGCCAGCGCGGATCGAGCCGCCGCCACGCCCCGGTATTGGGCTTCTTCGAAAATGGAAAATCCGCTCAAGTCGGAATTCGCGAAGAAGATGTTGCCGAGCGGCTTGAGCCAACGTTCGCGCGCGTCCGAAAAAACGAAGCCGGGTGACGGGCGCGCCATGGCGTGGCCGATTCGCATGATGTCCAGGTGCGACACGCATTGCCGGATGTCAGAATGTGCCCGCGCCAGATCATTCAGAATCGCCTCTTTCCAATAATTCCAGTCTTTCGCAAGCAGCAACGCGCGTGACTCCGCGGGCGTATGCTCGGCCAGCGACCAGTAGAAAGTCCACACCGTGCGCTCGACGTGAGTGGCCAAGCTCATATGCGTCGCGTTGACGTAGCCCAAAGTGGGTGAATCGTAGATAACGTTGTCCCAGGCCGGCTCGGCGCCTTTTTGATCGGGCATTCGGTCGATCGTCAGATTTGCGGTGAGCCACGGCGAGTATTGGAAGCCTTCGGCTCGCGGCGCGCCCTCGATTAGGTAAGGCGCTAGGAACGTGGGCGCCGCGAATATCACCGCATCGGTGATATATTCTGCGTTCTCGGTGAACACGCGCGTCTGACTGCGATCGCAGGCGATTCGATAGACCAACGAACCAGCCTTAACATAGCGCTCCAGCTTGGCAATCAGCTTTCCGGCGATCCAGCCGTTTCCCTCCGGCCA
The DNA here is from genome assembly GCA_963786745.1 of Terriglobia bacterium. GTDB lineage: Bacteria > Acidobacteriota > Terriglobia > Bryobacterales > Bryobacteraceae > Palsa-89. The sequence goes on from CAWBAE010000008.1 coordinate 267,075, forward strand.
CGTCAGCGGACCTTTCTCCTCCGGATCGCGCGAGGCGAAATATTGGACGCCTGCCCACGCCGACGTATCGCGAGCCAGCGCGCCATAGTCGTCGCGGCACGCATAGTCTATGTACCAGCGCAGCGTCGCGGCGTCGAAACCCTCCCGAGCCATCCAGTCTGCCATGGACATGCGATCCAGCGGCGACGGCTCCGCGCCGCGTTCCATGGGAACCGTGAATCGACCGGTGGCGCGGAACTCGCCCATTCTCTCGGCGAATCGCTTGTACTGCTCGACCTCTCGGGGCGTTGCGTTCTCCGGCTCAATGCCTTCCTGCCAGCGGCCATATATGAACAGCCGCTCCTGAGGATCGAAACACAGCGCCAGCTCGTCCCATTTGCCGTCTCGCAGCACGCCGAGTTCCTCAAACAATTCGCGCGCCAGCGATTCGCCCTTGGCCGGAACAGGCACGTAATGCGCGGCCCAGGGGAACTTTGAGATATTGTTCTGGCCCCAGCGCGAATTCCCGCCCGCCTGCGGTTCCATCTCCAGCAAAACGAAATCGGTGAAGCCGCGTTTGTCGAGATACCAGGCGGCGTTCAGGCCCGCCATCCCGCCGCCGACGATCACCAGAGGAATGCGGATCTGCCGCGACGGTGAGCGGAATGGCGCGCGATCTCGCAAACGGTGTCCCATCGGGAAGGAATCGTTGACGAAGCCGCCGGTGATCGGCCGGTCTGTCTTGCGGCCCAGCCCGATGAGCGCCGGCGCGGCGGCCAGGAATTCGCGGCGATCTAGCGTGCGATGTCCCGCCATTCGCGCTCGTAATACCGGACCAGTATCTGATCGTTTAGCCGGTTCGCCTCCGCCGGTACGGGTTCCATGTCGGTAGGAAATACGAACAACTCACCGACGTTGCGTGCCGACAGAAAGCGCAGTCCGGATGGAAGCTCATGCGGCGGCTCGAACGGCGTCAGGCTACCGATCACGTAACCCCATTCTCCGAAGGATGGAACATACAAGTGATAGGGATACGTCAGCAGGCCCGCCTGCTTCACCGTTTCGACGATGCACCAGTAGGATTGCCGTGCAAACAACGGCGAAGTGCTCTGCACCACCATCAGACCCCCGGCCGACAGATGCTTCGCGGCCAGACGATAGAATGTCGTGGTGAAAAGCTTGCCCAGCGAGTAGCTGGTGGGGTCGGGAAAATCGACCACGATGAAATCGAAGCGATCAGGCACCTCGGCCAGCCAGCGAAACGCGTCATCGTTGATGACGTGCACGCGCGGCGAAGTTAACGAATGCTGGTTCAGAGCCGACAAAACCACGTGCTTGGAGAAAAGCTGCGTCATCTCGGGATCCAGCTCCACTTGGGTTATGTTCTCGACGCTCGGATACTTCAGGATTTCCCGAATCGCCAACCCGTCGCCTCCGCCCAGCACCAGCACGCGGCGCGCTCCCGGGAGCGCGGCTAATCCCGGATGCACCAGCGCTTCGTGGTAGCGATATTCATCGCGCGAGCTGAATTGCAAATGGGAATTGAGGAACAGCCGCAAGTCATCCTTCCAGCGCGTGAGCACGATGCGCTGATAGCGCGTCTGGCGGCTGAAGATCACGTCGTCGGCGTAAAGGCTGTTATCGGCTGCGGACGAGATTCGATCGGCGAAGACCGTTCCGGCGCCCAGACAGGCCAGCACCACCACGCATCCCGCGCGTAACGATCGGGAGGCGGGAAGCTGATCGCGAAAGATGAAGGTCGACCAAAGCGCCACACCCGCGTTCAAAATTCCGAACACCAACGCCGAGCGAACCAGCCCCAGCTTCGGAACCAGCAGAATGGGGAACAGCAGCGAAGCGCCCAGCGCACCCAAATAATCGAACGTCAGGACGTGGGAGATAAGCTCGCGGAACTGGAAGCGTTCCTTGAGGATCCGCATCAGCAGCGGAATCTCGAGCCCCACCAGCGTCCCAACCAGTATCACAACCACGTAGAGCACCAGCCGAAACGCCTCGGTATAAGCGAAGGCGAGAAATAGAAGCGAGGACGAGAACCCGCCCACCAATCCGACCATCAATTCTATGGACACGAACTGCCCCACCAATCCGCGCCGGAGGAAGCGCGAGAGATAGCTCCCGATTCCCATCGCAAAGAGGTAGCAGCCGATGATGGTCGAGAACTGGAAAACCGAGTCGCCGAGCAGATAGCTGGCCAACGTGCCGGCGATCAGTTCGTAGATCAGCCCGCAGGCCGCGATCAGAAAGACCGATAGGAAGAGCGCGACTGGCACGCTAGTGAACCGCGGCGGCAATAATAATGCAGATGCCGATCGACATCGCGCCGATCAGGATCGCGAGCGCGACGTTCTTGTCCTCGACGATTTCCTTCCAAAGATGAAAAGGCGTGAATTTGTCGATAAGAAAGAACGCGACCACGAAGATGACGATACCGAGGAGCGAGTAGGCCACCGCGTTCAGCAGGTTGTTCATAAACTATTTGCCTCCGATGTAGCGGGAAACGCCGCCGTAGGTGGAGCGATACGCGCCAGGGTTATCGCGAATCGATTTGGGAAGGACCTTCTGCTGGTTCACGCTGGTCAAACTCCAGCCGCGAAACTCAGCCACGCCGGTCAAGCCGATTAGAAGGACGCCGTACAGCAAGAACAGTGGATTGTTCAATCGTCACCTCCGACGTTAACGATTCAGGAAACGGCTTTGGAAACCATGGGAGCGTAGTCGCTTTGGCTCCAGCGCTGGCCCTCGAATCTCGCCGACCGGATGGTCTTGAAGATCGGAGGGATCAGCAAAAGTCCCGCCGCGATCAGAAAAAACGTGTAATTGGGAACGTCCCGGCGTACATCGATTCGGTAGCGCAAGTCAGACAAGCTCTTTCCCATCTCGGGCTCGATCCTAAGATAGTATCTTCCGGAAGGAACGCCCGGTACGATGACGGTGTTGTCACGGCTGCCCTCGGATCCGTCCGAGTCGTGATAATAACTCACCTCGCGGGCGAAGTCGAATGCCTGGCCGGTCTCCTCATTGATGAGCGCGAAACTAAAGTAAGCCCAGTTGTTGTTGAGATCGGTGTAGACCGCCAGTTCGACATTCGATTCGCGGCCGGTCAGTTCGAAGCTGGGAGTGACGAATGCCGCTGCGCTTCCTCCCGGCACGTAGATGTATTCGTTCTTGAACACGTCGCGATTGGCTTTGAACATGGTGAAAAATAGCATGAGCGCAAACAGCGCCACGTTGAGCCAAAGCCAGGTTCGCCAGGCCGATCCGCTCCCTCCGCGATAGGGCGACGGCTGGTTCGCGAAGATGCCGGATTTGGCCGGAGGCGAACCGGGCAGTTGGAACGCCTGCCAGATCTTCGCGCCTTCGGTGTACTCGCCGATGGACCAGGTAACTTCGCCGTCGGTGGATTCGGACGACAGCATGTAAGGCGGCGAGATGAAATCCTCGCACGCGGCCCAATCGCCCACCTGTACTCGCCAGGGAAACTCGCCGACCACGTAGGAGGTCTGCGCCTGCATGGCGTCGAAAGCCAGATAATTTGTTCCTAGAAAGCGCTGGGCGATTCGCCCGCCGGATCTGGTCCGCTCCGGGATCGCGCTTTGCACCTGGACGAAGTTCCAGTGGCCCTCGTATTCGGTGAGATACCGGAAACCCTGGTAAGGATTGAAGAGCAGGTACTCATCCCAGCAAAAGAAATCTCCCTCCGATAAAACCGATCGTTGCTGGAATCCGATCACCTGGTAGCTCACTCCGTCGAGCTTGCCGCGTGTTCCCAGCGGAATCTTCGGTTGAATGCGTTCTTTGCCCTGAAAGGTCTGGAGGATCTGTACCTCGGGCGTGCTTGTGTCCAGCACACTGAGGCACTGCGGGCAAACCACCGACAGCGTGTGGGCGAACCCTCGCAGTTCCACCGGGCCGCCGCAATTCGGGCACGAGAGCGACTTGGCCTTGACCAGCGGCGGGGTTACCAGCGTCGTGCTCATGATCTTGTGCTCAATCAGGACCAGCCTTCAAACAGGCGCAGGTTCTTGAAATGCAGATCGTCGAAATCCACCGCGCGGCCGAGAAATAACAGCGGCGGTTGCTCGCTGTAATCGATGGTCGCGAAATCGCCGGTAGTGCTGCGCAGGTCGGCGAACAGCAGATCCTTCTTGTCCCAATATTCGAAGGGTAGTTCGCCTTGCACGCCCTTGTAGTGGGCCTTGGTAAGGGATGTGACTTCGTACGTTTTATTCTGCCACTGGAACGTCTGGCCTTTGCTAGTGGTTGCGGGCAGAGGCTGCGGGGGACTGTTCAGCGACGAAAGATCGTATTCAAGCTGGGCATCAGAGAGCCAGCCGCTCGATCCATCGTTATAAACGACATGCCACTCGTTCCAGCCGCCTTGTTCGTATTCGTAGATGATGCGGCCCACCACTACGAAGCCTTTGTTCTGATAAACGCCTTCGGTTCCGATCTGGATGGGCGATGCGTCGGCGGGCAGGTCCGCCACTTCGCCCACCTTTTTCAAATCGACATCGGTGCGCACCAGAATCGAATGGCAGAACTCGCAGGTGGTCTGCACCGCGCTCGACCAGCGGAACGTCACCGGAGCGCCGCAATTGGGGCAGTTCGCGACCGGAGCGCTCATATTTGGGAAAGCGGCTCGGGTTGGTACGGGCGGTCAAACTTGCGAACCGAAACGCTGGCCGCTCCAAATTCCTGTTTAAGCAAAGCTTCGAAATCGGTCGATTCGCGGGGCCGGCAGCAGAACAAATTAAGGCACAGCGAACCGTATTCAGGGAACGTGTGGCAGGCTAGATGCGATTCCGATAGCAGGCTCACGCCCGTGATGCCCCCCGTGTTCGGAAACTGATGCCAGCTGGACTTGCCGATCGGATGCAAATCGAGAGCGCCCACCAGCCGAGCGAAAAGATCCTGCAGGCGCGCGACATCGGTAAGCGCGCCTCGGTCGCACCCGTGCGCTTCCACGATCCATTCAAGACCGCCCATCAGGTTATTGAGCGCTGCCGCACTCAGGGCAGAATTTCGCGCTCCTCGGAATTCCTTTTCCGCAGTTCACACAGAACTTGGTAGCGGCCACGGGCGCGGCTGGTGCAGCGGGGCCGCCGCTCGGAGTCGCCTGCGCTGGTCCGGCGGGTGGCGCTTCTCCCGGTTTGATCGCGTTCATCATGCTTTGCGCCATCGTAAGACCCGCGCCTAAGCCTACGCCGATACCGGCCGTGCCGCCCTCGTTGGCCGCCGCCACCGGCAACGATTGCGCCACTTGGAACTGCGTGTACTTGCCCATGTCGCCGATCATGGTCATGCCGATGCGCTGATCCAGCAGTTGCTGCAATTCGTCCGGCAGCGAAATGTTCTCGACCACGAAAGTTTCGAGCGACAGGCCGAACTCCGCGAAAGCAGGCTTCATGTTCTCCGCGATTTTCTCGCCGAGAGCGCCCTGGTTCGCCGCCATGTCGAGGAACGGGACCGAGCTTTGCGCGAATGTGTCAGTCATCCGCGCGACGATGGTATTGCGTAGCTGCCCTTCGAGATCGCCGACGTGATAGATGTCGCGCGTGCCGCTGATCTTTTGGTAAAAAACTTTCGGATCCGCAATTTTGTACGAATAAATCCCGTAGCCGCGCATCCGCACCGCGCCGAATTCCTTGTCGCGAATCGTGATCGGCGTGGCAGTGCCCCAGCGCTGGTTGGTCTGAAGCCGGGTGGAGAAATAATAAACGTCCGACTTGAACGGCGACTTGAACGCTTTATCCCAATTCATTATGTAAGTTAGGATTGGGAGCGTCTGGGTGGTGAGCGTGTAGAGCCCCGGGCCGAAAACGTCGGCAATGCGGCCCTCATTTACGAACACGGCCATCTGGGAGTCACGAACCGTCAGCTTGCCCCCGTTCTGGATCTCCATGTCCTCCATGGGATAACGGTAAGCCAGAATACCATCCTCGGGTTCGGTCCACTGAATAACATCGATGAACTGCTTCGATAAGAAACTCATAGGCTTGTATCCGAGTATACGCCAGAAAGCGCAGTTTTGTTCGGTATTTAGGAAACTGTAAACCTTTGTATTACATAGAGCTAGCGGCTGGATGTGGTCTTCGGGGCGAGGGGCGCGATCACCCCGCTGGGCGGCTCCGGCGGCCGGACCAGGTCGGAAAGGTCCAGCGTATTCACGCCGTCGATGATCTTGGCATAGGCCCGAGTGATCGATTCGAGGCCGGTCCACGGCACTGTGTCCGGGCCTTCGTGGTCGGAATGGAAGAACACGTTGTAATCGGAAGCCTGGACGCCGGCCACGTACGGCCAGAGTCCGCTCATTTCTCCTCCCGGAGCGGCGCGCTCCGGCGTCGCGTAGGTAACGACACCGAATTCGTGGAATGCTTTCACGGCGATGTCCTGCAGTTTCTCGCGGCGTGGACCGCCGGCGTACCAAAGCATGCCGGTGTAAGTATTCGCTTTCCGGATATCTTCGCCCAGCAGGTAGGTCTGGAGCGTAGCGGTATGTTCGCAGTTGATGAGCAGAGCTGTTTTCGCGAACGCTTCGTCGCGATGCCCCAGCAGCCAGGTCCCGCTCATGTTCGCGCCGTTGTGATGGCCGGTGTGCCCCAGAAAGATGATGGTGCGGCGGCGCTTCTCCTTCGGAATGCCGGCGAAATATTCCGCCAGGCCCACCATGGTGGCGACGCCGGAAGCGTTGTCGGTCCCGGATTCGAACCAGCCGTCGCGGTGGGCGATGATGTAGATCGTCTCGTCGGTCGTGCCCGGCAGCGTGCCCCACACCGTTCCTGATTTCAGGTTGGGAGTCATATCGACATCCAGCCGCACCTTGACGTGCGGAGGCTGGCCCGCGCCGCCTTTCCCGATCAGGTCCCGCATCGCGTAGCCATCGTTCATCCCCATCGAGAACGTAGGAACGTTGGTGCGGGTGGGATAAAGCTGCGTGCGTATGTTTCCAGGCAGCGCGATCACGGCGAAAATCGCGGCCGCGCCTTTCCGCTCCGCGCGCCGGACCGCATCCTCGGCCGTGGCAGTGTGACGCCAGGAGCCCGGAAGCGGCATGCTGAAGATGAAGACGGCTTTGCCGCGGACGTCACGCCCGATGTAGTCGGCTTCGCTGCCGGTCCCGACATACGCCGCTTCAAGATCCAAGCCCCCGGCCGGAGTGGCGGGCGTTTGATAGGCCGGCTGCGCCGATTCGAGATGCAACGCCTCGCCCGCGCCGGTGGCAGTCACATCCCAGGACTGCGGCATCCACTGCGGAGGCAGGTCGAACGGCTGAAGATGCACATCCGATAGGCCGAGCTTGTTAAACTTCGCGATCATCCATTGCGCTGTCTCGGCGTCGGCGGACGTGCCGATGATTCTGCCCCAGAATTGCGGATGGCCTGAATCGCGATAATGCCGCGAGATGGCCGCCAAGTCCTCCACATATTCGTGCAGATGCTTGCCGTCGATCGCGCCATAAGCGCGCTCCGATGCTGGAAGCGGCCATTCGAGCAGAGCGTCTTCGAGCTTGTAAATCGCGGGCCCCTGCAGCACGCCGCCGGGAGGAGTGCCGGGTGGAGGGGTGGGTTGCGCGCAGGCGCCGATCACCGCGATGCAGGCAACGTAAGCTGGTTTGAACATGCAAGCCTCCTTGCGCCGATGAAGACTGATCGACCTAAGCCTATCGAGCCTTCATCCGCAACGCAAGGCGCCTGCCGCGCGAGTTTATTCGTAATGCAGAGCGGCCAGTGGATCGATTTTGGAAGCGCGATGAGCCGGGATTAGGCACGCCATCAGCGCCACCGACGCGAGCACCACGGCGACGATCGCGTAGGTGAGCGGATCGGTGGTCTTGACGCCAAAGAGAAGACTCGACAAAAGCCGCGCCAGTCCGAAGGCCGCCGCCAAGCCCAGCGCCAACCCGATCACTGCCAGTTTCATGCCTTGGCCGATCACCAAGCGCAGCATGTCGCCCGAGCCCGCTCCCAGCGCCACGCGGATGCCTATCTCCTGTAAGCGCTGCTCCACGGTATACGACATCAGTCCGTAAATTCCGATCGCTGCCAGGAGCAAGGCCAGGCCCGCGAAGATTGATAGCAACAGCATGTTGAAATTCTGGCGCGCCGTCGATTCAGAGAGCACCTGCTCCATGGTCCGGATTTTCGACACCGGCAGTTGTCCGTCCACTGCCAGGAATTGCTGTCGGATCGCGCCGCTGAGCGTGGCCGGATCCAGGCTGGTTCGCACGGCCCAGCTTAATGGGATTACGTTGTTGGCCAGCCTGGTAATCGGATCCGTGACTTGCGCCTCAGGGACGTACATGGCCGGCTGATCGCCGTTGCCCAACCCGATCTCCCGGACATTGCCGACGATCCCGACAACCTGGCGGATCGGCTCCTCAAAATCGGGGCCCAGCGCCTTGCCACCGATGGTTACGCGCTGTCCGAGAGGATCTTGCTTGGGCCAGTATTTCTTTGCCATGGCCTGATTGATGATCACGACGTGCTCGGCCTGGACGCTATCGCGATCATCAAATACGCGCCCGCGCACGAGGCTGATTCCGAGCGCACTGAAGTAGTGCGGCGTCACGAAGCGCCATTGTTCGTCGCCATTATATGCGCCGCCGTCTTTGGGTGGCTGGCCCTCGATCAAAAACGGCAGGTCCACGCCGATGCCTTCCACCGGCAGCATGACGGTTGCAGCCGCGGCCTGCACTCCCGGCAAGGCTTCCACCTTCTGCACTACCTGGCGAATCATGCCCTCCACTTTGGCGGTTGTGTCATAGTGACCGCCGGTCAGCGACGTTTGCATCGTGATGACGCCGTGTGGATTGAAGCCCGGCTGAACCGCGCGCAATCCCACGAATGTGCGGATCATCAGCGCCGCGCCAACGAGCAGGATCACCGCGAGTGCCATTTCGCTGGCCACCAGCAGGCCTCGCGCTCGATTATGCCGGAGTCCCGTGCCGGAGCGTCCGCTAGCTTCCTTGAGCACCGAGTTTACATCCATCCGCGAGATATACAGGGCCGGGAAAAGTCCGAAAATGATTCCCGTCGCGAATGAAATCGCAAGCGTGAAGAGGAGCATGCGCCAATCCAGGAGCGTGATCAGCGAAGCGGCGTGACTTTCCTGGCTGATACGTGGAAGATCCCCGGGACTCATCGCCAGCAGCACACGAACGCCCCAAGCGCCGACCACCAAGCCGAGCACGCCGCTGATTGCCGACAGTAGGACGCTTTCGCTGAACAACTGGCGAAATAGCCTCCATCGGCTGGCGCCCAAAGCGGTGCGAATGGCCATTTCCTTCTGCCTGCTGGCGGCACGGGCCAGCAGCAGGTTGGCGACGTTTGCGCATGCAATCAGCAAAACGAAGCCAACCGCGCCCAATAGAATCAACAAAGCCGGCCGGACATTCCCTACCAGGTCGTCCGCCAGCGGGAGCACCGTGACGGTTTCGGTTTTGTCCATCCACTTGGGATTGGCTTGGCGGAACTGCTCACCCGCCATCTTCATATTCGCCCGGGCAGCCGCGATCGAAACCCCGGGTTTCAATCGTCCAGCGGCCAAAAGATAGTTGCCCTGATTACTGCTGTTCGGATCGGCTTGCATCGGCAGGAACACTTCGGCGGACGGCTCGGAATGGAAGCTGGGCGGCAGGATGCCAACCACGGTGTACGGTTCTCCGCCCAGGATTAAAGGCTCTCCGATCGCTGACGGGTCGCCGGCGAGGCGCGTTTTCCAAAGGTCGTAGCTGATGATCGTGGATTTGAAACCGCCGGGCAGATCCTCCTGGGGAAGAAAAGTCCGGCCGAGCGCCGGTTTGACTCCAAAAACGCCGAAATACTCCGCGGATACGTGGATTCCCTTCACTTGTTCCGGATGTTCGCCTGCGCCCAGATTCAGCCCCGGCCCGGAGAAGTCATAAAGCGCCATGGCGTCGAATGCCCCGTTGCTTTTCTTCCAGGCCATGAACTTGGGGACGGAGATAGAATCGCTGCGGCCGTTCGGAAAGCCCCGCGCGATGCGCATGATCCGATCCGGTTCGGAGTACGGCAGCGGCCGCAGCAATATGCTGTCGACCACCGAGAAGATAGCGGTGTTCGCGCCAATCCCGAGTACCAGGGCGGCGATCGCGATGCCCGTGAACCTGGGGCTCTTCAGCAGGAAACGAAAGGCGTGACGGAGATCAGCGGCAAGGTTTCCCATGCAGTCAACTACGGACCAGCGGAATGGAAGTTCGCAAAAAAGACAGCTCGCGAACTTTCATTCGCGAGCTTCAAGGAGGGATGGCTGTTCAGATCCAGCCCTGCGTCGAAAGCATACTCAGCGGGAAGGTGATCGCGCCGAGTGTTGTCCGATGATCAATATTTTCAGGCAGTTAACGGAATATCGCAATCCTGCCGATAGAGTAGTGGAAACTAAGCGCGCCTAAGGAATTGGAATAAGGTGAGAACAGCGCCTCAAAGTATTTGGCCGGTCTCGGTATTCGGGCTCGGTTTTCTATTGCTGGTCATCGGCTTGTCCGGTGTCGCCAATATCCAGGAAACCCGCAGCATCCACGAACAGATTTTATCGGTGGAGGACAACTACCGGCACATCGAAAGCCTGGTGGAATCCATCCGCGACGATACCTCCCGCGTCGCGGTGCTGCGGCGAGACCGTCTGCTCGAGCCAAGAGTCTCCCCTCCGATTTACTCAGCTCGTTTCACGGAGCTGCGGGCGAAAACGGAGATCAACCTGGACCAGTTGCGATTCCTGGGGCACGAACAAGACAGCAAAGCATTCGAGAGGTTGGAAGGCGCGTTACAGGCTTATCTGAACACCGTTCAGGTGGAATTCCAAAGCGCTCCCGACTCGGCTGCCAGAGGCGGCTTCGTGGATGACGGTTTCGGCTCGCAGAGCATGGTCGTGTTCGCGGTGGCAGAAGAGTTGAAGCGGCTAAACGAGGAAAACTTCGAGTCCCGCCGACGGGCGCTCAATCAATCCGTGCAGAACCTGCAAACCGACATTTGGGAAACCATCTTGACCGCGCTGGTGCTGGGCGCGGTGATTGCCGGCGCCAGCATCTTCCGCATCTCGTCGCTCGAAAAGGATACGGAGCGGCAGCAAGCCGCAACCCAGCAGGCCGAGGAACGTCTACGCCATTTATCGCAGCAACTGGTCTCCTCCCAGGAGCAGGAGCGCAAGGCTCTGTCTCGCGAACTTCACGATGAAATCGGGCAGTTGCTGACGGCGCTGCGAATGGAACTCGGCAACATGGAGCGAATCGCGGCGTCCCAAGGCGCCGATTTCGGGCCACATCTCGATCAGGCCAAGAAGCTGGCCGAAAGCACTCTCCGGACCACGCGCGATATCGCCATGGGGCTGCGTCCCGCCATGCTGGACTTATTGGGGCTGGGTCCGGCGCTCGAATGGCAGACGCGCGAATTTTCGCGGCGCTACAATACGCCCATCCAACTGGAAGTCGGCGGGGACTTGAAAGACCTGTCGGATCGCCATCGTACGTATTTATATCGCATCGTGCAGGAAGGCCTCACCAACTGCGCGCGGCATGCACGCGCCAAGAACATTCGCGTCCAGGTAGACGAGGGTAAAGGGCAACTGGCGGTCGCGGTGGAGGACGATGGCGTCGGGTTCGATCAGCATGGCAGCGTGGTCTACGGGCTGGGATTGCTCGGCATGGCGGAGCGGGTACGGGAGCTGAGCGGGAAAATGTCGATCGACTCGAAGCCCGGACAAGGAACGCGCATCCGGGTGACTTTGCCGCTGGCGTCTGACAGCAAGGCGGCTGTTGTCGATGATAGCGGGGCTACTGAATGATGCGCTTGCGCACCGCGTAAAGCACAATGTCGGCGGTGCTGTGCAGATTCAACTTCTGCATGAGCCGGCTGCGATGGGTTTCCACAGTATAGAGGCTCACGCTCAGCAACCCGGCGGCTTCCTTATTCGATTTTCCCTCGGCTAGAAGCTGCAGGACTTCTTTCTCGCGATCGGTGAGCAGGTCATAGGAATCGTCCAGCCCCTCGCTCTGCATCTGTCGCATGTAATCCTCGAGCAAGGTCTGGGTGATGGTGGGGCTGAAGAACAGCCGCTTGGACGCGACCGCGCGGACGGCCTGCAACAGATCCGCTTCCGCGCAATCCTTGAGTAGATAGCCCTGGGCGCCGGCAGCCAGGGCCCGCACTAGGAAGGTTTCGTCGCAATGCATGCTCAGGATGATAATGCTGACCTCGGGCGCGCGCTTTACGATTTGGGACGCAGCGTCGATACCGTTGAGCTGCGGCATGGTAATGTCCATCACCACCACGTCGGGCGACAGCTCCTCGGTGAGCCTTACTGCTTCGCGGCCGTCGGCGGCTTCGCCCACTACTTCGATGGACGGATCGGTCTGGAGCAGGAAACGCAGACCTTTGCGGACGACGCCATGATCGTCGGCGACAAGAACTTTTGTGGTGGGCATGTGGGTGTATTTGAGCCCCAGGCATTCGGGACTCCTCCAGAAATCTATCGGCAGATATGCCTTAGGGCAGGAGAGGATGAAGGAAGTCACGCATTATGAGCTGTTTTGGCGTCGGCCAAATTTTTTTTAACTTCCCCGTTGCCAGAATGGAATAGCTCTGTTATTCTGGTTGAGGTCGCCTTTTGCAGTTTGAAAGCGGAGTCCTGAGAATGGGAAGTTGCCATGAGCCAGGAACTTTGCTAAGCTGACGAAAGCGAATTTTTTCTACGGCAGGCAGCAGAAGCAGTAAAGCCTCAACTCCTGTCAGGTAGTTCTTAAGGTTCCCAAGAATTCTGGTGCAAGCTGGATTGCGGATTCAGGCATCGCTTGCGCCAAAAACGGCTTTCGAGGCCGGGTGGTCGATTTGGTTTTTCTCGCCTGAAAAGGTGGGGATCGCCGGGTTGGCTGCGCAGATCTTTGACAATCTGGTTGGACGCAAAAGTAATGTTCGTCAGAACTTTGAGTCAAACCGAGGCGATATTGGTCTGGCCGGATTTTTAGGTCAGGCCGAAGTCTCACAAGATCAAACGAGAGTTTGATCCCGGCTCAGAATCAACGCTGGCGGCGCGCTTAACACATGCAAGTCGCACGAGAAAGTGGAGCAATCCATGAGTAAAGTGGCGTACGGGTGAGTAACACGTGGATCATCTACCTCTTAGTGGGGAATAACCCTGGGAAACCGGGGCTAATACCGCATAAGCCTGCAAAGGGAAAGCGTCGTCCTCAAAAAACGACGCGCTGAGAGAGGAGTCCGCGGCCGATTAGCTAGTTGGTAGGGTAATGGCCTACCAAGGCAATGATCGGTAGCCGGCCTGAGAGGGCACACGGCCACACTGGCACTGAAACACGGGCCAGACTCCTACGGGAGGCAGCAGTGGGGAATCTTGCACAATGGAGGAAACTCTGATGCAGCGACGCCGCGTGAGCGATGAAGCCCTTCGGGGTGTAAAGCTCTTTCGACGGGAACGATAATGACGGTACCCGGAGAAGAAGCTGCGGCTAACTACGTGCCAGCAGCCGCGGTAATACGTAGGCAGCAAGCGTTGTTCGGAATTACTGGGCGTAAAGAGTGTGTAGGCGGTTCTCTAAGTTCCGTGTGAAATCTCCCGGCTTAACTGGGAGGGTGCGCGGGAAACTGGAGGGCTTGAGTATGGGAGAGGAAAGCGGAATTCCTGGTGTAGCGGTGAAATGCGTAGATATCAGGAGGAACACCTGCGGTGTAGACGGCTTTCTGGACCATCACTGACGCTGAGACACGAAAGCGTGGGTAGCAAACAGGATTAGATACCCTGGTAGTCCACGCCCTAAACGATGCATACTTGGTGTGAGCCGTTCATTCGGTTCGTGCCGGAGCTAACGCGTTAAGTATGCCGCCTGGGGAGTACGGTCGCAAGGCTGAAACTCAAAGGAATTGACGGGGGCCCGCACAAGCGGTGGAGCATGTGGTTTAATTCGACGCAACGCGAAGAACCTTACCTGGGCTCGAACGGCTTCGGACAATCCTTGGAAACAGGGACTTCCCGCAAGGGACTGGAGTCGAGGTGCTGCATGGCTGTCGTCAGCTCGTGTCGTGAGATGTTGGGTTAAGTCCCGCAACGAGCGCAACCCTTGTCCTGTGTTGGCATGCCGCAAGGCGCAACTCGCAGGAGACCGCCAGCGATAAGCTGGAGGAAGGTGGGGATGACGTCAAGTCATCATGGCCTTTATGTCCAGGGCCACACACGTGCTACAATGGGCGGTACAAAGCGCTGCCAACCCGCAAGGGGGAGCTAATCGCCAAAAACCGTCCTCAGTTCGGATTGCAGGCTGCAACTCGCCTGCATGAAGCTGGAATCGCTAGTAATGCTATATCAGAACGATAGCGTGAATACGTTCCCGGGCCTTGTACACACCGCCCGTCACATCACGAAAGTGGGTTGTACTAGAAGTCTGTATGCTAACCCGCAAGGGAGGCAGCGGCCCAAGGTATGACTCATGATTGGGGTGAAGTCGTAACAAGGTAGCCGTAGGAGAACCTGCGGCTGGATCACCTCCTTTCTAAGAGAGAAAGTGGCTGGAGTCACAGAAAAGCCTTTCGGGGCCGAGTAAGTGGCAGCCTTTCCAGTCCACCTGATTTGCTCGACAAATCAGTCTGCAATTAATGTTCGTCTCGGATCTCCACTTAGAGTTCTGCGACTTATTTTGCCGTTCCGGCCTGGCGCCGGGCGGCCGCGTCCAATCGGCCTCGATAAGAAATACGCTGTCGGGGTTCCCGCGTAAGAGCGGGGATCCCGGGAGCGAAGTTTAGGGGCTGTAGCTCAGCTGGGAGAGCGCCTGATTTGCATTCAGGAGGCCGCCGGTTCGATCCCGACCAGCTCCACCAATCATTGGAGCGTCCGATACGGGCCTGTAGCTCAGGTGGCTAGAGCGCACCCCTGATAAGGGTGAGGTCGGTAGTTCGAGTCTACCCAGGCCCACCAACGTTTTTAGGTTCTAGGAGCGGAGTGTTGATGACACTTCGCCCCTAGCACCTAAATCCAGGTGTTAGGTTCTTTGACAATTGAATATTGATGGGCAACACAAGTTTTAGCATAAGTTCACTCCGTGCAGCCAATATACGGAGTGAGAGCGCTAGTATTAAATGTAAGTGACAGTGAGCCGCGTTGGATCGTATTTCAGATCCAGAGCGGTTCAGGAAACAGTGTCTAGAGTAAGTTTTATGGTCAAGCTACTAAGAGCATGCGTGTGGATGCCTTGGCGCAAGTAGGCGATGAAGGACGTGGCCAGCTGCGAAAAGCCTCGGGGAGTTGCAAGCAAGCTGTGATCCGGGGATGTCCGAATGGGGAAACCCAACTGTTCAAACAACAGTTATCGCATTCTGAATACATAGGGGTGCGAAGCGAACCTGGGGAAGTGAACCATCTCAGTACCCAGAGGAAGAGAAAACAACCGTGATTCCGATAGTAGTGGCGAGCGAAATCGGAAAAGCCTAAACCAGGCGATTCGAAAGGAGAGCCTGGGGTTGCAGGACCACAAACATTAAGTGGGCATTGACGGGGAAACCCGCCAGCGTTCACTTAGTGTAAAGAGGTTATAGGGAAGTGTTAATAGAACGGTCTGGAAAGGCCGGCCATAGAGGGTGACAGCCCCGTATATGAAAATGCAATCCTAGCTTCGAGTGGCTCCTAAGTATCGCGGGACACGTGGAACCCTGCGAGAATCTACCGGGACCATCCGGTAAGGCTAAATACTCACTTGCGACCGATAGTGAACTAGTACCGTGAGGGAAAGGTGAAAAGAACCCCTGCTAGGGGAGTGAAATAGTACCTGAAACCGCATGCTTACAAGCAGTTGGAGGGCTATGCCGGAACCGCAAGGAACCGGAATGCCTGACATCGTGCCTATTGAATAATGAGCTGGCTAGTTAATCTCAGTGGCAAGGTTAAGCGAAAGCGAGCCGCAGCGAAAGCGAGTCTGAATAGGGCGTTCAGTCGCTGGGATTAGACGCGAAGCGGGATGATCTACCCTTGGCCAGGATGAAGGTCGTGTAACAGCGACTGGAGGTCCGAACCAGTGTTGGTTGAAAACAGCTTGGATGAGCTGAGGGTAGGGGTGAAAGGCTAATCAAATTCCGTGATAGCTCGTTCTCTCCGAAATAGCTTTAGGGCTAGCCTCGCGGGGTCCGTACCGGTGGTAGAGATCTGGATGAACTAGGGGCCTTCCCAGGTTACCGAATTCAACCAAACTTCGAATGCCGGTAATGAGTACCGCGGGAGTCAGACTGTGGGGGCTAAGCTTCATAGTCAAAAGGGGAAGAGCCCAGACCATCAACTAAGGTCCCTAAATTCATGCTAAGTGGGAAAGGAAGTCGGGCGCCTCAGACAGCCAGGAGGTTGGCTTAGAAGCAGCCATCCTTTAAAGAAAGCGTAATAGCTCACTGGTCGAGGAACCCGGTGCCGACAATCCAACGGGGCTCAAGCATGATACCGAAGTTATGGATCCGATGCGCAAGCATCAGGGTGGTAGGAGAGCGTTCTTGATTGAGTGAAGGCGTACCGTGAGGAGCGCTGGACGATTAGGAAGTGACTCTGCCAGCATAAGTAGCGATAAACCAGGTGAGAACCCTGGTCGCCGCAAGTCTAAGGTTTCCTGAGAAAGGTTAATCCGCTCAGGGTTAGTCGGGGCCTAAGGTGAGGCCGAAAGGCGTAGCTGATGGACACACGGTTAACATTCCGTGACCACCAAAACTCGTCGAAAGCGGGGGGACGCAGCGCAGAAGTCCAGGTGCGCAATGGTTTCAATCCTGGGCCAAGCGAGAGCCGGATAGGTAAACCCGCCGGTTCGTCTGCCGGGAAAATCCTCGTGGGAGAGTTAGGTGCCCGTACCACAAACAGACACATGTGGACGAGAAGAGTATTCTCAGGCGCTCGGGTGATGGGTTGTTCAGGAACTAGGCAATATAGCTCCGTAACTTAGGGATAAGGAGTGCCCTTCGCAAGAGGGGCCGCAGTGAATAGCTTCAGGCGACTGTTTAACAAAAACACAGGTCTCTGCTAAGTCAATAAAACGACGTATAGGGGCTGACGCGTGCCCGGTGCTGGAAGGTTAAAGGGAGAGGTTAGCCGCAAGGCGAAGCTTTGAACTGAAGCCCCAGTGAACGGCGGCCGTAACTATAACGGTCCTAAGGTAGCGAAATTCCTTGTCGGGTAAGTTCCGACCTGCACGAATCGCGTAACGATCTGAAGACTGTCTTGACAACTTGCCCGGCGAACTTGTGGTTCCGGTGAAGACGCCGGATGCCCGCATCAAGACGGAAAGACCCCGTGCACCTTTACTATACCCTATCAATGAATTATGGGGTGCTCTGCGCAGAATAGGTGGGAGGCTTTGAGCCCGGAATCTCGGTTTCGGGGGAGCCAACCGTGAGATACCACCCTGAGCATTCTGTGATTCTAACTTACTCCCGTTATCCGGGTGAAGGACATTGGTAGGCGGGTAGTTTGACTGGGGCGGTCGCCTCCTAAATTGTAACGGAGGCGCTCGAAGCTTGGTTCACGCTGTTTGGAAATCAGCGGACGAGTGCAAAAGCATATACCAGGTTGACTGCGAGACCAACAAGTCAAGCAGGTGCGAAAGCAGGATTTAGTGATCCGGTGGTTCTGTATGGAAGGGCCATCGCTCAACGGATAAAAGGTACGCCGGGGATAACAGGCTGATCGGAGTCAAGAGTTCACATCGACGCTCCGGTTTGGCACCTCGATGTCGGTTCATCGCATCCTGGGGGTGTAGAAGCTCCCAAGGGTTAGGCTGTTCGCCTATTAAAGCGGTACGTGAACTGGGTTCAGAACGTCGCGAGACAGTTCGGTCCCTATCTGATGTGGGCGCAGGAGATTTGAGAGGGCTTGTCCTTAGTACGAGAGGACCGGGATGAACCAACCTCTTGTGATCCAGTTGTCACGCCAGTGGCATAGCTGGGTAGCGAAGTTGGGTCAGGATAAGCGCTGAATGCATATAAGCGCGAAACCTTCCTCGAGATGAGATCTCCCAAGGGGTAACTCCCTAATAAGGGCCGTGGAAGACTACCACGTTGATAGGACGGATGTGTAAGCGTAGTAATACGTTGAGCTGACCGTTACTAATAGCCCGTTCGGCTTGACCATAAACTTACTGTAGACATTAGCTGTGACTTACTAAGTCGCTCCGTGTTGCCCATCAATATCCAAGATTCCTCTCGCTCTCGGGGAACGTCGGCGATGAGCCGCGATTCCGAGCGAGCGAAGAGTTCAAGTTTTGGGTGATTGTAGCGCAGGGGTCCCACCCGTTCCCATCCCGAACACGGAAGTTAAGCCCTGCAGCCCCGATGGTACTGCCCGCGCGAGTGGGTGGGAGAGTAGGACGTCGCCCAATTAAATCAAAGCCCCGGCATCGCAAGATGTCCGGGGCTTTTTGAATAGCGGCCTTCCAGGCCGGCTGCGCCCGGAACATTTCAGCTTCGATGGGTGTCCACAGCTGTGAGCTTCCATGAGAATAACGTGCGTCCTGCTGATCATCGGTTCCTTGATTGGGACCTCATGCCGACAGTCCTCGCACCCAGAAGGTCTAATGTGGGACGAACAATCGCGCACATTTTCCTGGGCCCGTGGAGAGGTGAAAATACCACCTGGATTCAAGCATCATGGGGGCGGTGGGCTCGATACATTGGAGGGCCACTTCAGCTCACTAGATGGGAAGCTGATCATTCAATACGATATCGGCTGGTATGCCGGTGCCTACGCCAATCCTAAGGACGCGGTTTCTTTCGAGGAACATCTCATAGAAGGGGCAAGAGTGTGGACCGCGAATCGCAGGCAGCCGGACGGCAATGGCGGAACCACTAGCCGCGTCACGGTCACGTTCCCAGACGCGGGATGCGCAAACTTTTTTGTGCATTCTGCGAACGCAGCGGACGCCGAATTGATCGCACAGATTGCCCAAAGCTACCGGCCGGGTCTCCGGCGAAGTGTAAGTGCGGATAGTCCTTGCGGCGGTGTTCCCGCCGGCGTCGCGAAGAAATAAAGCACTCTCATTCTGGACGGCAGTCGCCGTGACATAGCCGATCCAAGCCACGCCGATTTCGCCGGGCGCGCTACCGTCGTACCGGCCGGCATCCTCAGGGAATTCTCCTGATTCTTTGCCTCTTTCTGGCGCATCCGCGCCACTTGTGATCCAATAAGAGAGCCCCATCCCGCGGTACCCGAGGGCGGCGCGGCGGACGTCCTACGCTGCTAAGGTTAAAAACATATATATGCAATCGAAAGCCTACATCCTAACTGTGTTCCTGTGCGGCGCCAGCCTGCTTTGCGCCCAGGATACCGGCGCTCAGCCCCCTGCCCCCCAGGCCCCCAGCGGGACTTCTTCTTCCACCTCTCCTGACCAGTCCGGTAATAGCGCAAACACCTATGTGCGCCGATTTTCAGCCGGCGCCACCCTCTCCGTCGTCGGGCTCAGCCTGGTATCCGGCGGTTCCAACACTGTCACCAATTCCACCACCGTCAGCACCGCCTACGACTCCAGCAGCGTATCCTCGCGGATCGGCTATGGCGCAACCGTCCAGGTCGCGGTCACGGATCGTTTCGCCGTCGCTATCGGCGGCTACCTCCGAAAGATGGGCTACACGCTGACTACTACGGTCACCACCACTACAACCACTTCTCTGAACGGCGTCCTTACCCCCACCTCTTCCTCCACGAGCACACAGGAGGATACGCGCAACCGCGCGATCGACATTCCAGTCCTGGTGCGGTATTACAGCAAGGGACGGCACGTCCCCGGCGCGCGCTGGTTTATCGACGGTGGAGGCGCTTTTCGCGACGCCATCGATTTTCGAACCTCGGTTTCAGCCACCGACGCTTCCGGCAACACCACCTGTTGCACCAACGTCTCCACTGTTCCGACGCACAAGACTTCTCCCGGAGCGGTGGTCGGCGCCGGCTTCCAGTTGATCGATCCGTTCGGCATCCGCGTCATACCGGAAGTCCGCTACACGCGCTGGTTCGATCCTACTTTTGAGGGCGTTACGGCGCGCTCGCAGCGGAATCAGATTGAAGCTACGCTCACGCTCGGTTTCTAGTTCCAGCTAGAAATTGATCAGCCGCTCGGCTTCTGTAACCAGATTTTCCACTTGCGGCAGAATCTCGGATTCGAGCTGCGGGTGATACCCGACCCAGGTGTCAAGCGCCGCCACGCGTCCCACCGGCGCGTCCAGATACTCGAAAAGCTCATCGGCGATTCGAGCAGCCAGCTCCGCTCCGTAGCCCCACGACAGGCTATCCTCGTAGGCCAGGATCACTCGGCTGGTTTTCTCCACCGAGGCCCGGATGGCCGGCCAGTCATAAGGCGAAAGCGAACGCAGATCGATCACTTCAACCGATTTTTCGGGATAACGCTGCTCGATTTGCAGCGCGGCTTGCAGGGTCTTCTGCACCAGCGCCCCGTATGTCACCACGGTCAGGCTGTGGCCGCTCTTCACCACCTTCGCTTTTCCGAACGGAATGGTGTACTCGGGCCCGGGATGCTGCGATCGATTGTAGGGCTCGCGGTACAGGCGTTTGTGTTCCAGGAACAATACCGGATCGTCCGAGCGGATGGCGGTCCGAAGCAATCCGCAAGCGTCCAGCGCGTTCGACGGCATCACCACGCGCAAGCCTGGAATGTGGGTAAAAATCACTTCGCCGCACTGGCTATGGTAAATCGCGCCGCCGTTCAAGTATCCGCCGATCGCGACGCGAATCACCATGGGCGCGCTGAAGGTGTTGTTGGACCGCCAGCGCAGCGTAGCCAGCTCATCGCGGATCTGCATCATGGCGGGCCAGATGTAGTCGAAGAATTGGATTTCGGGGATGGGCTTCAGCCCGCGCGTCGCGAGACCGGTGGCGCGGCCGATGATAGCTGCCTCGGCTAATGGACTGTTGAAGCAGCGTTCAGACCCGAACTCGATCTGTAATCCCGCCGTGGCCTTGAAGACGCCGCCCTTGCCTTTCACTTCCTTGAGGCTGGCTTCCCGGCTGCAATCGGCCACATCCTCGCCGAACACGATGGTGCGCGGATCGCGGCGCATCTCTTCATGCAGCGTGAGATTGATCTCGTCCACCATGGTGCGGGGATCGCCGCTGAATTCGGGCTCGGTGTCGAATTCCGCCGAAGTCGGGTCGACGCGGTCCGAATACAGATGCAGCAGCGCGGATTCTTTGGCGGGCGGATCGGCGCGCAGAGCCCGGTCGGTGGCCTGTTGGATTTCCTGATCCACTTCGTGCAGCATCACCTGCAGGCTCTGACGGTCAAGAATTCCTTCCGATACCAGCCAGGCTGGAAACTTGAGCAAGGGATCGCGCGCTTCTTCGCTCTCCCGCTCGGCCCGGGTCTTATAAAGCCGCTCGTCGTCAGAAAGCGAATGCGAATAAGGCCGGGTGACCGCCGCATGCACCAGAGCCGGTCCCATGCGGGCCCGCGTGTACGCCGCGGCTTCCGCCAGGGCCTGGTAGGACGCCAGAAAATCCGTCCCGTCCACCTCCAGGCGCTTTAACTCCGAGAAACCGGCCAGCGCCTGGGCGATGTTTCCGCCGGCGGTCTGTCGCTCCACGGGCACCGAGATGGCGTATCCGTTGTCTTCGATCAGAAAAATCACCGGCAGCTTTTCGAGGCACGCTGCATTGATCGATTCCCAGAATTCACCCTCGCTGGTGGCGCCTTCGCCCCCGCAAACCAGAGTCACCTCATCCGATTCCGGGTCGAGATAACGATACGCCTGCGCGCATCCTACAGCCTGCAGAAACTGCGTTCCGGTGGGCGACGATCCGGATACGATGTTCAACTCCCGGGAACTCCAATGCGAAGGCATCTGCCTTCCGCCGGACGCCGGGTCTTCGGCGGCGCCCACCGACCCTAGCAGCATCTGTTCGGCCGTTACGCCCAGCATCACGCTGAGAGCGCGGTCCCGGTAGTAGGGATAAAACCAGTCGTGCCCGGCTCGAAGCGCCAGGCCCGCCGCTGCTTGCACCGCTTCGTGTCCCGCTCCGCTGATTTGGAAAAAGATCCGGTTCTGCCGCTTCAGCAGGATCTCACGGTCGTCCAGCCGGCGCGCCGTGTACATCGCGCGATAAGCCCGAATGAGGTCTTCCCGCGAAGGCGCGATTTCCACCGAAGTTTCGAAGCTGGTTGGCGTCGCCATCGCTTTCTAGTGTTCCCCCGTCCTCAGTTTAACAATCGACTGGCAGGCTGGCGATTCACAGGCCAGCATGACCTGGTGACCCACTAAAAGCCTTGACTGAGTTCGCCATTGCGGGCGATGATCAAACTGCGAACAACCTAAGTTAGGGCCGGATTCTTCGGAGTTCGGCCCTTTGACGTTTATGAGCAGCGCGGTGATTGTCACATGAAGCGCCTCTTTTTCCAGCTTGCGTTCTTTCTGACGTTTAGTTTCGTCTTGTCGGCGCAGTCCCGCACGATTAGCGGGGCTACCGCGCGTAAGCTCGTGCGTGACGCACTTCCCGCTCTCGGCGAAAATGGATCCTCGGTTCAGATCGGGCCTTGGAAGTATAGGTGGGCGCCGGAATTCTATACGTTTCAAGCATGGCGGGGATCTGACAAAGTTGGCCCCGACGGCGTTGGGATTCTCCAAACCTATTATTTGGCCGTGAACCGTTGGACTGGCGACGTTTGGGACGCAATAGCATGTGTTCGAATCACGTTGCCGACGCTCCAGAAAGAACAGAGATCCATATTGAATCGATCCCGTCTTTCGCCCGAGAAACGAGAAGCACTTTCCAATGAATCTCCAGGATGCTCCCGCTGAGTTGTGTCTTTAGTTGCTGCCAAAAGTCGCAGGCAAGCAGATTCAGCGGACTACCACCGAGCCCGGCCAGCCACGCCCTGATTGTAGATAATGGATATATGAAATCCCTGGTAACTTTCCTGGTTCTTGCGACAGCGCCCGGCTTTGTCACGGCCATGTTTGCCGCTGAAATCTCAACCGTCGAGGAGATCATCGCCAAGTGCAACGGGGATATTGTCAGCAGAGGGGACTTGGATCGCGCCCGGCGCGACCTGATCGGCGAGCTTCGCCAATCCGGCGTCAGCGGCGCGGTGGTGGAACAAAAATTAGCCGAAAAAGAAAAGGACCTGCTGCGCGATCGTATCGACCAGCTCCTGTTAGTTCAAAAAGCCAAGGATCTCGACATCAAGGTGGACTCCGACGTGGCCAAGCGCGTGGCCGCCATGCAGACCGAATCCGGCATCGCCGATCCGGACAAGTTTCATGACTGGGTGAAGGAACAAAGCGGAATGTCCTTTGAGGATTTCAAGGACCAGATGAAAAAGTCCTTGGTTACGCAGCGCGTGATCCGCGAAGAGGTAAGCGACAAAGTCAGCGTAAAGCATGAAGAGCTCGAAAAATACTACAACGAGCACAAATCGGAGTTCGTCCGCGAGGAGAAGCTGTTCATTCGTGAAATCCTGATTTCCACCGAGGGAAAAGACGACACCGGCGTCGCTGCGGCGGAGAAGAAGGCCAAGGATCTGGTGGCCCGCGCCCGCCGGGGAGAGCGTTTCGCGGAATTGGCCCGTGACAATTCCGATTCGGTTTCGGCCAAGGGCATGGGCGAGCTTCCCCCCTACACCAAGGGGCAGCTGGATCCCACAGTCGAAGAGAAGGTCTGGGATCAGCCCAAGGGCTTCATCACCGATCCTATCCGAGTGAGGAACGGCTTTCTTATTTTGCGCGTCGAGGAACATCAGAAAGCCGGGCAAGCCGAGCTGGCGGAAGTGGAGAACGAGGTGATGGACAAGATCTTCGCCCCGCGCTTGCAGCCCGCCATCCGCGAATATCTCACCAAGCTGCGCCAGGAGGCTTATCTCCAGATCAAATCGGATTGGATCGATACCGGCGCCGCGCCGGGGAAGGACACATCCTGGGGCGAGGCGCCGCAGTTGAAGCCCGAAACGGTCAAGAAAAGCCAGGTCGCAAGCAGGATCAAGCACAAACGGCTTTTATGGACGGTTCCGGTGCCCGGAACATCCACCGGCGGCACCAGCAGTTCTCAGTAATTCATGAAACCGCAGTACGTGGCCGATCTCAAGCCGAACCAGACCTTCACCACCACCTTTCTGGTTCACGTGAAGGACGTGCGGCAAAAGAAATCGGGCGATCCGTACCTTTCCATGCTGCTGGGCGACCGCACGGGCGAACTGGACGCCAAGATGTGGGATAACGTCGCGGAGGTGATCGACACCTTCGATCGCGACGATTTCGTGAAGGTCAAAGGACTGCTCCAGATCTTTCAGAATCGGCCGCAACTGACCGTTCATAAAATGGCGCGCGTGGCCGATTCGGAAGTGGATTTCAAGGATTATTTTCCGGCTTCCGAACGCGACCCGGTGGAGATGTTCGCCGAACTGCGCGGCATCGTCTCCGGCATGGCCAATCCGCACTTGCGCGCGCTGCTCGAAGCTTTCCTGGACGATGAGCCGCTGGCTAAAATGTACCGTACCGCGCCGGCCGCCAAGCACGTGCATCACGCTTTTCTGGGTGGCTTGATCGAGCATGTGCTTTCGGTCTGCCATCTGAGCCGGATGACCGCGGCGCATTACGGCTATGTCGATGTGGACCTGCTGCTCACTGGCGCAATTCTGCACGACGTCGGCAAGGTGGCCGAGCTGACCTACGATCGCAGCGTCAGCTACAGCACCGAGGGCCAATTGCTGGGCCACATCATCATCGGATTGCGCATGCTGCATGAGAAGCTCGAAAGGCTACCCGATTTTCCACCCAAGCTGCGCGTGCTGGTTGAGCATCTCATCGTCAGCCATCACGGCGAGCTGGAGTTCGGGTCACCCAAGACGCCGCTCTTTCCCGAAGCCATGCTGCTGCATCATCTGGACAATCTGGATTCGAAGATGGAGTGCATGCGGTCGCTGGTGGCCAAGGACCGGCATGTCGAGGGTTGCTGGACCGGTTATAGTGCGTCGCTGGATCGTGCCGTTTTGAAGAAGGCCAAGTATCTGGAAGAAGCCTCGGACGCCCCGGCGCTGTCGTTACCGTCCGCTCCGTTACCGTCGGTTCCCGAGCCCCCGCCCGTTGCGCCGGCGGCATCGCCCTTCGCCGAAAAGCTGCAGCAGGCCTGGCGCAAAGAAACTTGAAACTGGGCAAGCTGAAAGCATGCCCTACTGTGGCACATGCTTTCAGCTTGTCTCCTGTCGGCGACGATCAAAAGCGCGCGAAACCAGCAGCGCCGTCCCCACCACCGCCACGCATCCGATCACGTTGTACCAAAGGAACGAAATGTTGGTGAACAGGTTGGCGGCGAAAATGGCGGCCTCGCCCGCGATCACTCCGAAAAACGCGCCGTTCGCGCCCACGCTTTTGAAAAAGAACGCCAGCACGAATACGCCCAGCAATCCTCCATAGAACAGCGATCCCACTACGTTCACCGCTTCGATGAGAGCGCCGAAGTTTCTTCCGTATTGCGCGAAGGCCACCGCCCAAAGCCCCCAGAATACCGTGGCCACGCGCGATGCCAGCAGGTAATGATGATCCGTGGCGTGCCGCCGGATGTGCCGCCGGTAGATATCGATCACAGCCACCGTGGCCAATGAATTAATCTCGCCCGACGTGGACGACATGGCAGCCGAGAAGATCACGGCGATAATCAGGCCCACCAGGCCGGCCGGCAGGTACCTGGTGACGAAGGACAGAAAAATGTAATTGGTATCGTGAAAATCCTTGCCCACCAGTTTCTCGCCGGCCGCGTGCGCGTCGTTCAACTCGTGCTCGGCGTTTTGAAATTGGCGGATGCTTTGGGATCGCGCCGGTTTGTCGCCGCTCCGATCCGCGCTAAGGTATTGCTCGGCGGCCTGCTTGCGAAGGGCGAATGCCTGGTTGTAACGCTGCTCGATGGGAGCCAGGCGGGCGTCGGCGCGAAGATGGTTTAATTCCACTGGCTGAAACAGCAGCGGTGGACGCTCGAAAATGAAAAACACAAACACCATCGCGCCGATGAACAAGATGAAAAACTGCATCGGGATTTTCGCCAGCGCATTGAAAATCAGGCTGAGACGGCTCTGTTCCACGGATTTTCCTGTAAGATAGCGCTGCACTTGCGATTGGTCGCAGCCGAAATAGGCCAGCGCCAGGAACATCCCTCCGATCAACCCGCTCCACACGTTGTAGCGGTCGTTCCAATCGAAGTGAAAGGTAACCGCCTGGAGCCGTCCGGTTGCGCCCGCGAGCGAAACGGCGTCTCGAAACGACACGCCGCCCGGCAGCAGATGAACGGCCATCACCAAGGCGATCACCAGGCCGCATAGGATCAGCATCATCTGCGGGACATCGGCCCAGGTGACGGCTTTGATGCCTCCCACCGCCGTGTAGGTGACAATGAGCGCGCCCATAATCACCGCGGTCAGCCGATCCGGCCAGCCGAGCACGATGGACAGCACCACGGACGGCGCGTAGAGCGAGAGGCCCGCGGCCAATCCGCGCTGGATTAGAAAGATCGCGCTCACCAGCGCTCTGGTTTTGGCATCGAAGCGTTGCTCGAGATACTCGTACGCGGTGTAGACCTTGGCGCGCGCGAAGATGGGCACCGCGGTGGCGCACAGGATCACCATCGCCAGCGGCAATCCAAAGTAGAATTGCACGAAGCGCATGCCGTCGGTGTAGCTTTGGCCGGTGGTGGAGATGAAAGTGATGGCGCTGGCCTGGGTGGCCATGATGGAGAGCCCCATGGCGTACCACGGCATGGTTTTTCCGGCCAGCAGGAACTTGTTTACGGTGCTGCTGCCGCGCCCGCGATACAGGCCGTAGCTGACAATGAATGCCAGCCACGCAAACATCACCAGCCAGTCCAGCGGTCTCATGGGCGGACGGCCAGCGAGAAAAGATAGAACGCGGCGATCAGGACCGCCACGTAGCATACCACGAAGACGTATACGTTACGCCAGCTTCCGAGAAAAGGCGGAGGTTCTTCGGGATTCTCAGGCTTGCGCTTCGCCCGGCCGCTCACAGCGTCTTTCCGGCGCTCAGCAGATTGGCGAAAATACGAAACGCGCCCGGCACTCCTGCCGGCAGCTCGCGGAACCAGGAGAACGCTGTGAATATGTAGGCGCCTTTTCCATAGCGCGTGCAGAGAGTGCCGCCCAATAGCGGCTTCTCGCCGGGATCGTGAGTTTCAAAAAGCGGCTGATAATGCGAATCCCACTGGGAAGCGAAATTGAGGCCGCGCTCCTGCACCCAGCCTTCGAAATCCCGAGCAGTGATCTCGTTGGGGTTGTGGAGCAGAGGGCTGGCGGGATCCGGCAATTTCACGGCAGCGTCCTCCACCGTGACTCGTTCTCGGCCAGTGGCGATCGGATACGGGCCTATGTGATCCAGCACCGAGGGCTCGGGCGCGGGGTTGGCGGGCCCGCGCCCACCACGTCCGCCCCGGCCGGCGCCAGCGCCCGGACCGAAGCCTTCGGGAGTGTTGTACTGAACCACCAGGGTTCCACCGTTCCGAACATATTCCAGCAAGCGTTCCTGGTTCGCGCGAAGATCCGGGCGGGTGTTATAGGCTCGCACGCCGGTTACGATGGCGTCGAAATGCGCCAGATCGCCGCGCGAGAGATCGTCCGCGCCAAGCAGCGTCACTTCCGCGCCCATCTGACGCAGCGCCGAGGGAACTTCATCGCCGGCACCCATTACGTATCCGATGCTCTTTGCCAGCAGCCGGACGTCGCTTCTCACAAGTTTTGTTCGCGCGGGCGGAAATAGCACCTGTGGAGGAATGTGCGGATAGCTGATCGTTTCCATCCCAACCGAGACGGTTTGATTCTTGCCGAGGTTCGCCAGCGCATCGAATGTGCCCTTCGAATCCTGCTCGGTGGGCGCGAGACGGAACGATACCGGCGCTTCCTGGCCGATCCCCGACAATCCAAAACCTTGGGACTCCGGCGTGGCATGCCAACCGGACGGCGCTTCCACCGTGATGGCGCCCGTCGCGCTGGGAATGTTCGATCGAACTTGCAGCTCCACGCTTTTTGCGGCCGAGTTCGGAAACAGCAGCATCGCTCCGGACCACTGCAATGCCACCGGCGGTTCCACCACGATGGCTCGCGTCAATTCGCCCTGCGCGCGCTCCACATAGCGATAAATCACCGGGCGGACGATTTCCACCGGGCTGCCCTCTATTCGCAGATGAAAATGAGCGCGCAGCAGCGGCGGATTCTCGGGTAACCCGATTTCGGTTTGGTTGGGCACCGTGTAGGTATCGCCCTGCTTCGGTTCGCGCAGCCAATAGGGCTGCGACAGCGGTTCCGTTCTGGAAACCGCGATATCCAGCGGATAAACCTTGGGTGTGTTGAAAGCGAGCAGCGCGTCGGAGCCCTCCGTGGACGCTGTCGCTATGCCATCCACATCGATCGAATCCACACTGGCCGCCAGCCGTTCGCGATTCAGCGCCGTGGCGCTCAGTTTCAGCACTCCGCCAGGAACCACCGCGAACTTGTCCGCGGTGGCGTCCAGCCAAAGCCCGGCGCACAGCGCGATGGTCTCTTCGAGTTCGCGGCGCTTCAATTCCACCATGGGCTGGTGCAATTCGGCCGGATGCAACTCAGCGATCAATTTTTGCGCGGCGAGCAGAGCTGGAACGCTCCTGGCCGGATTGGTGAGATCGAATGCGCGCACGGTTTCGCTAAGCACTTCGCCTATGGCCGCGCCGCCCTGGAATCGGTTCCAGGTGGTGTCGATTCCATCGAAGAGGTCATGCTTGGCCGGTTCGCCCGCCACTGGTATCAGGTAGTTCTTATTAGAGCCTTTGCGCTCCTCGGTGCCCATGCCCTGGCTGCGATGCATGCTGCGGGACATGCCTGCGATCTCGGTGTAGGAATAACCGAGCACCGGGTCATAATCACCCGCGTCCAGCACGATTTTATTCGTCTCTTTGTCGAGTTCCTGTTCCTGCTCGCGGTTGAACGCGAAGCCGTTCCACATCAATCGCCGCGCCTGCCAGGGTTCCACCCAGCGCAACTGTTCGGGAAAACGCTGGGGGTCCGCGGCCGCAGTGAAGGCTTCCTTTCCAAGGATCGCCGATACTTGATGCTGGCCATGCCCGTCGCGCGGCGTTCCAGTGAACCGCAGAATGATGACATCCGGACGAAAGCGTCGAACCACCCACACCACGTCGTTCAGGATTTTTTCGTGCCCCCACTTCTCGAAAGTTTCCTGCGGCGTCTTGGTAAAGCCAAAATCGATAGCCCGCGTGAAAAACTGCTCCGCGCCGTCGATTCTGCGCGCGGCCAGAAGCTCCTCGGTCCGGATCAGTCCAAGTTCGTCCCCCTGCTCGGGGCCGATCAGATTTTGGCCGCCCTCGCCTCGCGTCAGAGAGAGATAGCCGGTGCGAACCTTGCGCCCGCGCGCCAAATATGCCAGGAGTGCCGTATTTTCGTCATCCGGATGCGCGGCGATCATGAGCACGCTGGCGACGACATTCAGCCGGTCCAGCGCCAATTTGGCTTTCGCCACACCCGAAAGCTCTCTTTGGGCTTGAAATGGTGTAACATATATTACAAAGAGAAGAATTGGCAATCCGACCAATTTGGCCGCTGATTTGCATCGATATATTTTGGGTATCACGTACATAAACATGATACGTGACGTGGAGGCAGCGCGATGGACGCCGGAATGAAGACGATGCCGGGATGGTGGCGAACTGCTCAAAATTGGATGCGAAGCGGTCAGCGAAAGCCAGGCGGCCCGCGCATCGGTCTGGCACTCGGCGGCGGTTTCGCGCGCGGAATAGCCCACATAGGCGTGTTGCGGACTTTGGAGAAGAATAATATCCGCATCGATGCCATTGCGGGAGTAAGCTCGGGTGCGATTGTTGCGGCGGCGTGGGCCAGCGGGTCGTCGGCCGACGAGATCCAAAAGGTGGCGCTGTCGATGAGTTTTCGCGACGTGGCGCGCTGGACTCCGAATCTGCGCGGCCTGGCAGGCAACGATCGGATGGTCACGTTCCTGGCGCGGCTGTTGAAGGCCAACCACTTTGAACAGATGCGAATTCCGCTGGCGATTGTAGCCACCGATCTGGCGCGCGGCAAACCGGTTATTTTCCATGACAAGGGGGATGTGATACTTCCGATCCGCGCCAGCTGCGCCTATCCTGGGCTGTTCCAGCCTTTGCGTTACCAGGGGCGTCTACTGGTGGACGGGTTCGTCTCGATGGAGGTGCCGGCCGAGCCGCTGTGTCAGATGGGCGTTGACCGGGTTATCTCCGTCGCGATCCCCAACAACGACGGCATCGAGGACTACGGCAACATGTTTTCGGTGGTGAGCCGCTGTTTTCAAGTGATGAGCTCGAGAACGGAAGCCAGCTGGCGGCGCTATTCCAATGTCGTGATCGCTCCCACCGTAGCCAACATGACTTGGGATTCTTTTGCCAGCGCCAGAAAGCTCATCGAACTGGGCGAGCAAGCTGCCGCGGCGGCCTTGCCCGCCATCCGCAAATGGCTCCCGCCTGCGGAGCAAACGTCAGAGTCCAAGACTAAGTCCTTGCCCGTCACCGCCTGACCTAGCCGCTTAGTAAATTAGATAACTACCGGATACAATTAAAACGCATGGGAAACGTTGCTACCTCGCCTCAGATTCGCGTTCTTGTGGCGGATGATGAAGAGAACCAGCGAGCGGGCCTGTCTAAGATGATCCAGTCCTGGGGCATGGCGGTGGATACTGCCGCGGACGGACAGGAAGCTCTCGACAAGCTCAGCCAGGCGCCGGTTCACGTTCTAGTGACGGATCTGATGATGCCCCGCCTGGACGGTTTCGAGCTTCTGAAGCGCTTGGCGACGCAAGGAACCATGCCTCCCACCATTGTTCTGACGGCGTTCGGAAATATCGAAACCGCGGTTCAGACCATGTATGAGTTGGGAGCTTTCTGGTTTCTCGAAAAGCCGATCCAGCCGAGCGTGCTGAAGGTGCTGCTGGAACGCGCCGCGGCGCAAAGCCGTCTGAGCGAGGAAGCGGAGCGTCTGCAGCGCCGGCTCCAGTACCAAGGGGTGCTGGGGGATCTGGTGGGCGCCTGTCCCGCGATGCAGCAGGTTTTCTCGCTGATCCAGCAGGTGGCCCCGTCCAAGGCGGCCGCTCTGGTGGTGGGCGAAAGCGGCACCGGCAAGGAACTGGTGGCGCGCGCCATTCATCATCTCAGCCCGCGCCGCTCCGGGCCGTTCGTTGCGATCAATTGCGCCGCGCTGCCGGAAACGCTGATGGAGAGCGAGCTGTTCGGTCATGAAAAAGGCGCCTTCACGGGGGCGGTGGAGCGGAGAGCCGGGTGCTTCGAACTGGCGCAGCATGGAACTTTGCTGCTGGATGAGTTGGCGGAGATGCAAGTAGGCACGCAAGCGAAGCTCCTGCGAGTGCTGGAAGATTCCTGCGTGCGCCGGCTGGGCGGAAAGAGCGAAATATCCGTGGACGTCCGGGTGGTCGCATCCACCAACAAAGTGGTGGAAGAAGCCCTGAAGAAGGGCGAACTGAGAGAAGATCTATACTACCGGCTGAACGTGTTTCAAATCGCGCTGCCTCCTTTGCGCCAGCGCGAGGGCGATCTTCCGTTGCTCACCAGCACTCTGATCGAGATGCTCAATCGCAAGCATGAAACCCGCGTGGTGGATGTGCATCCGGCGGTGATGGAGCAATTCGAGCGCTATTCTTGGCCGGGCAACGTTCGGGAGCTGCGCAACGTTTTGGAGCGCGCGGTGATCGTGTCCGGAGAGGGGACCATCACCCAGCACCATCTGCCGCACGATTTCGGCGTGCCGGCCGGCTCGCGCGCCGCGGCGCAGGTGCTGGAACCGGACGCCGTGCGGCTGCCGGTTGGAACCACCGTGGGCGAGGCCGAAAAGGCCCTCATCCAGCTCACGCTGCAGCACACCAAAAACAACAAGACGCGCGCCGCCGAAATCCTGGGAATCAGCCTGAAAACTCTGTTCAACAAACTCAAGGAATACGGCGCGGCTGAAGCCGAAGCCGGTTCGGGTATGTAGATGTCTCTGAAGGCCAGGCTCCGGATCGCGTTCGTGGTCCTGGTGGTTTTGGTGGTCTGCGCGATGTCCGCGCTCTACCTGTATGACTTCACGCGCCTGTCCTTCCGCTCGGCTTTTGAGCGAGCGGACGTGGTTGCCGACGAAGTGAATGGAACGCTCTTAACCCGATTGAACCGGCCCGGCATTACTCTACCCGCTGCTTCGATGGACCAGTTGGAAGAAAGCTGGACGGCGGTCATCCGCACCGATCCGACTGTCACGGCGATGCTGGAGCGCATGCTCGCCAACGCCAAGCTGGTGCTGGCCATTCGCATCACCGATGAAAAAGGCAAAGTGCTGGCCGCCTCCGACCCCAGATCCGTGGGCACCACGCCCGGGGCGGCCCAGTATCTTAGCGACCTCGAGAAAAACTATTGGCTGGTGAATCTGTGGCGTTTGCTGAACCGCAGCGAGGATTACGGAACCACGCGCACGCTGGGCGTCCAGAATCGAACGTTTTTCGGGGTGCAGGTTGTGATCCGGTCGGACTTCGTTCGAAACGACGTGGAGCCGGCGCTGGCGAATCTCGCGGCAGCGTTCGGATCATCGCTGTTGATCGGAATCTTCCTCGGTTCGGTCTTGCCCAACATCGTTCTCGCGCCACTGGGGCGTATGAGCCGAACCATCGACTCCATTCTTTCGGGCCGATTCGAGGCGAGCGCGCCGTCATCCCAGCTGGAATCGCCCGAGTTCGCGGATGTGCGCGCGAAACTCAATGTCCTGGGTGAACAATTTCGTGGAGCCAAGCAGGACGCGTCGGAATTGCGCAGCAATATCGAACAGCTATTGCAGAGGCTGGAGGAAGCCGTCCTGCTGTTCGACCCGGCCGGCAAGCTGATTATGGCCGGCGAACCGGCGGAACGAGTGCTGGGCCCAACTCTGGGATGGACGCATGAGGAAATGCTGGGCCGCGGGGTGGATGAGCTGTTTCCGCCCGGTACGCCGCTAGGCGTGATCGGGTCGGCGCTGCGCGAGCGGCAAGCCGTGCGAGACCAGCCGGTCAGTATCCTGCGCGACGGCGCCGGTCCGCTGAAACTCCTGGCCAGCGTGCAGCCGCTTCAAAAGGGCCCCGGCGAAGAGGAAATCGGCACTCTGATTACGCTGCGGGACGTCGAGAGCCGCCGGCAGCTGGAGCGGCAACTGGATTTGTCTTCGAGGCTGGCCGCCCTCAGCCGGCTAACCAGCGGAGTGGCTCACGAGATCAAGAATCCGTTGAATGCGATGGCTCTGCACCTGGAGGTTTTGAAGAACAAGGTCGGCGGCCAGGAGCCGGAAGTGGATGTCATCGCCGAAGAGATCCGCAGGCTGGACACGGTGGTCAAGACCTTTCTGAACTTCAACAAGCCGATCGATCTGCACGCCCGGGCGATCGATCTGAATCAGCTGGTGGAGCAGGTTCTCGCCCTGGTGGCGCCGGAGGCCGAAACCAAGCACATTCAACTCGAATCCGCGCTCGAGGACAGAATGATCATCAATGGTGACGCCGACCTGCTGAAGCAGGCGATTTTGAACATCGTGAACAATGGCATCGAGGCTATGCGGGACGGCGGAAAGCTGACCGCCCGCACCGTCCGGGATGGCGAGGATTGCGAGCTTACCATCACCGACGCGGGCCCCGGCATTGCGCCTGAAATTCAGGACCGCGTTTTCAATCTATACTTCACCACCAAGGAAAGCGGCTCGGGCATTGGTTTAGCCACCACTTTTCGCGTTGTTCAAATGCACAGCGGGACTATCGACTTTGTGAGCGAGCGCGGGAAAGGCACAACCTTTCGCCTGCGCTTTCCGGGAATGGTAGACTACCGGGGTAGCGTATTTTCCGCGATGGGTGGCTCTTGATCTTGTTCCCCCGCTACTCCTTCTTGCACCGCAGCTCAATGCGCCGGCTTCCGTGGGTTTTTGCGATGACCGGGGTGATGCTTATCGTGGAATGGTCTTGCGGGAATAGGCGGGCGGCCGATGTCGCGCCCCCGCTGCCGGTTCCGAACGTAAGCACCACGTCGGAGCGGACTCCGCCGCCTCCAGCGCCACCAATCGAAACTCCCGCTCAATCCGCCGCTCCCGTGGCCCAGCCTCCCGTCCAGACTCCAGCGGAGCCCCCGGTACAGGCCGTGCAGGCGGCGCCCCAGCCGGCTCCTGCTCCTCCAGCGCAACCCGCGCCCCAGCCCCATCCGGCTCGGCCAGTTGCTCCAGCGCCAGCGGCTCCCGGTCCGGTTGCGACCCCCGCTCCAGCGCCTCAACTGGCGCCGATGCTTACGCCTGAGCAACAACGCCAGTTGAACGCCGATCTCGATCAGAGCCTGGAGCGAACGCAAACCAGTTTGCGCGCCATCGGTAACCGGCAGCTGACCCAACAGCAGCGCGCTGATATGGATGAAATCCGAAACTTTATCCGTCAGGCCGAGACTACGCGGGGCGCCGACTTGCCGGCGGCAAAACGTCTAGCCGAGCGCGCCGAACTGCTGGCTCGCAATTTGGAGAAGAGTCTGCGCTAGAAGTGGAAGCTCGCGGCGATAGGAACCGCCGCGAGCACGCTTGAAAGACTGGGAGGAGGGTTACCGCTGAGGAGGAAGTTCATTCAGCGAGGATTGCGCCGAGGCAGTGGTTTCGCCGTTCAGGTCGAGCTGGTAGATCTTGATGTCCACGCGGCGATTCTCCTTGCGGGCCTCGCGGGTCTTATTGTCCGCGTCCGGAAAATCGCTTCCGGCGCCCAATTCCCGGATGGAGCGGAGAGGAATGTTGTGCTCCACCGCAAGATAATGCACCACCGCTTCGGCACGTTTACGGCTCAGTTCACGGTTGTAGGCCCGATCGCCGGTCCGATCGGCATAACCTTCCACTTCGATCACATAATTCTTCATGCCGGAAACCTTCTGGATGGTATCGTCCAATTTCGCGGTCTCTTCCTTCGACAGAACCGTCTTATTCAGACCGAAGTGCACCTGTTCAGTGGTAATCAACTTATAGTTATTGATGTTCTGGAAGGAGGTATCCAGCCGAGATACGCCCTGCTGGGCCTGCTGGGCAGCGGAGTTGGCTGTGTCGGCGCGCTGGGCAGCTTCCTGCGCCGCGCTGTTGGCTTTCGCGGCCGCTTCCGCGGCTTCGGCTGCTTTCCTTCCAGCGTCGGTGGCCTTCTCGTCGGCGGTGGCTACCTGCCGGTCAAGGTCACCAATGGCCTGTTTGTTCTCGTCCGACTGTTTTTGCAGTGTCGTGACCTGGGCTTGGGTCTGGTTAACCTGATTTTGTACCGGCGCGATGGCCTCGCGGACATGCTTTTTAGTGGCGCAACTGGTGCTGCCAACCGATAGTACTGTTAGAGCGGCTAGGAACGCGGGGGCATAACGAAGTGTCATAGTCGACCTTTTCTCCTCTGGCCTACGATAGCACGTTCCAAGCCGAACACGTAAGTATTTGATAGAAAGGAGCTTAGTTCGATGGCGTCAGAGTGACGTTCGGGTAAAACTTGCACACTTCGCGAGTTTTGACACTCTGAATTTGTAATGTAAGCTTCATACTGTTTTTCGCCGATCGTGCGGTAAATTAGAATTCACGTGCAAAGCTACGACCTAATAGTAATCGGTTCCGGCCCAGCCGGCCAGCGCGCCGCGATTCAGGGCTCCAAGATGGGAAAGCGCGTCGTCGTTATCGAGCGACGCGATGTTGTGGGAGGTGTCTGCGTCTCGACGGGTACCATCCCGAGCAAAACTATCCGCGAGGCAGTACTACATCTTTCGGGCTATAACTACCAGAACGTCTATGGGGTCAATTATCGGGTGAAAGAGAAGATTACGATGCAGGATCTGGCGTTCCGGGTCCAGCACGTGATTAAGACCGAGGTGGACGTCATCCAGGCGCAACTGTCGCGGAACAATATCGAGCTGCTCAGCGGCGTGGCCACCTTCGTCGATCCGCGAACCGTGCGGGTGGTGAGCGCGCGCGGTGAACAGACCTGCTGCGCGGAATCCATCGTGATCGCCACCGGCACCAAGCCGGCGGATTCGGCCAAAGTACGGCTCAATGGAAGAAACATCATCGACAGCGATCAGATTCTGGAAATGCCGGAGATTCCCAGAACTTTGATGGTGGTGGGCGGCGGGGTGATCGGCGTTGAATATACGTGCATGTTCGCGACGCTGGGCGTGCGGGTGATCCTGGTGGAGAAAAGGCCGCGGCTGCTCGAATTCGCCGATGCGGAGATGGTGGAGGCGTTGTCCTACAATCTGCGGGACCGCCGGGTCACGCTGCGGCTCAACGAGGAAGTCTCGAGCGTGGAGGAGACGCCGGACGGATCCGTGGTGGCCAACATGGAGAGCAACAAGAAGCTGACCGCCGATGCGCTGCTCTACGCGGTGGGCCGACAGGGAAACGTGGACGAGCTAAACCTCGCGGCCGCGGGTGTGGAGGCGGATGCGCGCGGGCGCATCAAGGTGGACAAAGATTACCGGACCGTGCAACCGCACATCTACGCGGTGGGCGATGTCATCGGCTTTCCGAGCCTGGCGTCGGTCTCGATGGAACAAGGCCGTATCGCCGCCGCGCATGCGTTCGGGAAAGAGCTGATCTCCAATCCGGCCAGTTACCCGTACGGGATTTATACGATTCCAGAGATCTCCTTTATAGGAAAGACCGAAGAACAGCTCACCGACGATGATGTTCCGTACGAAGTGGGCGTGGCGTATTATCGCGAGATCGCGCGCGGCCAAATTCGGGGAGACACCACGGGCCGATTAAAGCTCATATTTCATCGTGAAACAAAGGCGATCCTGGGCGTCCATATTATCGGGGAGGGTGCAGCGGAGTTGTTGCATATCGGGCAAGCGGCGATGATCCTGGGCGGAACGGTGGAGTATTTTATCGAAACGGTTTTCAACTATCCCACTCTGGCCGAGTGTTACAAAGCAGCGGCCTTTAACGGCTTGAACAAGCTGGCGAAGTTCTAAGGAGGTTTGTGCGGCGTGCCATCGGAGTCGCTACGGCGGAACACATCACCACCGGCCTAGTGGAAGGGCAGCGCCTGATCGGCGAACTGCGCGTGCGTGACGAAGAATCCGGGAATGAGTCGCTGTTCAGCTTGCCCCCCGCTGAAATCGCCGGATGCCTGGCGCGGGAAATTCTGGCCGTGGCTGGAGACGATGTTCCGGACGCAATTGGAATCGGGTTGCCGGGCATCATTCGCGACGGCGCTGTGGAGGAGTCGCCCAATCTGCGCCAGCTCAAGGGCATTCCGATGTGCCACCTGGTCGCGAAAGCGCTGGGTGAGGCCGGCCTGGTTGCGCCGGTGTCCCTCTTTAACGATGCCGACGCAGTGGCTGCCGGTCTGGCCGCCACGCGCGGCCATCTCGATAAGCTGACCCGCGTATGGACGCTGGGGCACGGGATCGGATTCGGAATTTATCCGTGGCGCGAAGGAATCTGGGAGGGCGGGCACGTGGTGGTCTCGCTCGATCCGCGGGAACAATTCTGCGGATGCGGGGGCGTGGGGCATCTGGAGGGGTTCATGGGCGAACGCGCCATGCGACTGCGCTTTTTGGACATGGAACCGGCCGAGGTTTTCGAGAACGCTCACGCGGGCGATCCGCGCTGCCTGGGATTCGTGAAGATATGGCATCGAGCGTTGGCGGCAGCAACGGCCAGTTCAATCCACCTGGCCGGCCCGGGCAAATTCTTTATCACCGGCTTCAATGCCAGGTATCTGGATCTGAATTTGCTCAACCAGAATGTAAACGAGATGGTGAAGATGAGCCCGCTGCAGGGCTATGTTTTCGAGGTGGTGCCGGGCGGCGATGAAGTAGCGGTGATCGGCGCGGCGGTGAACGCACTGCGGGCGACGTTTCCGGGCTGACCGGGCTTGTCTTTGCGCCGAATACCACGTACGTTGAAGGAAGCAGGCAATTATGAACTTGGAACGCCTTAAGCGAATTACGGTGGAGGAAGGCAAGTGCGGGGGGCGTCCCTGCATCCGTGGCCACCGTCTTCGCGTCGCCGATGTGCTGGAACTCCTGGGGTCCGGGGCCTCCTTTGATGAAATTCTGAAGGATTACCCATTCCTTGAGCGCGAGGACATCCTGGCTGCTATTGACTACGCCGCCCACCAAACCGATCACATCGTGATTCAGGCTTCGTGAAGTTCCTGGTTGATAACCAACTGCCGGCCGCGCTAGTTGCCTATTTCCGCAATAAGGGTTTGGACTGCGAACACGTGTTAGACGCAGGGCTTGCCGAGGCTACCGACGCCGAGCTTTGCAGGTACGCCAGTGCCAACGAGCAAACCGTCATTAGCAAGGACGAAGACTTTCTATACCTCTTAAGCCGGCCGAACGTAAATATTCAGTTTATTTGGGTTCGGCTTGGAAATTGCCGCACTCCCGTTCTGCTCGAAGCATTCGAGCGCGCTTGGCCGATATTAGAAAGGTCTTTGAAGGCAGGGGAGCGCATCGTCGAAATCCGGTAGTGCGCGAAATCAGGCGGTGCGTTCGTACAAATGCACGCACGGTTCGTGGCGGCTCTCGCCGCCGTCGTTCACGGCGAACTGCGGCACGCGGCGCTGGCCGTTTGGGCCGGTTCTCCCGTTCCATAGCGAGGCTCCGGCGTAAAGCCCGTCTTTGCGCAGCGCGTAGAAATTGATATCGAACTGGGCCAGACGCGATTTATCGTCGTTGAAGTTGCGCGAGATTCGCTTTAAGACATCCAGGCAGGCTTCCTTCGGAGTCATGCCGTGGCGCATGTTCTCGACGATCGAGTGCGCACCGGCCACGCGAATGTTCTCTTCGCCGCGCCCGGTGGAACCGGCAGCGCCGACGTCCTGATCGACGTACAGGCCGGCGCCGATAATGGGCGAGTCGCCCACGCGGCCGGCGATTTTCCAGGCCAATCCGCTGGTGGTGGTGGTTCCGGAAATCTCGCCCTTCGAATTCAGGGCCAGGCAGTTGATGGTGCCGGTAGGAGGATGAATGGCCACATCCATGGCCCAGGCCAGGGTTTTTTCGCTGGCCTCCGGGAACATCCGGCGAAGCTCGGCGGTGGCTTTGCCGCTATCCACTTCGCTGGACCAATTGGTGTGGCCGTTCTTATCGCGCATGGATCGCTTCCATACCAGCCACGCCATGCGCGAATCCGGCACCAGCAAATCCTCGGCCGGGAATCCCATTTCCTGGGCAAACTTGGATGCGCCTTCGCCCACCAGCATGATGTGGTCGGTTTCGGTCATCACCAGCTTGGCGATTTTCGAAGGTGTCTTGCAGCCTTGGATAGAGGCCACCGATCCGCAGCGGCGCGTGGGGCCGTGCATAACGCTGGCGTCAAGCTCGACCACGCCTTCTTCGTTCGGAAGGCCGCCGTAGCCGACGGTGTGATCGTTGGGATCCAGCTCGACGATGTTCACGCCGGCGATCACGGCGTCCAGCGTATCGCCGCCCGACTGGACAACTTCCATGGCTTTTTTACAGGCCTGGAGTCCGTTGGCGCTCGAGATCACCAGGTCTTTGGGCTTTTGCGCGACGGCCAGAGGTCCGGCCGCGGCCGCGGCCGCGAGTGCGGCCGAGCCTTTGATCCAATTTCGTCTGCTGACTTCTTGCATACGATCAGGTTGCATAGATCCGGCTTCCTTCCTATTCAGCTACACTAACTCTTATTTCAATGCGCGAGCAAATCCGCCCGGCTCACTCGGTGCACGGTTCCGTTGAACTCCCCGGCGATAAATCAATCTCTCACCGCTACGCGATGCTTGCGGCGATCGCGGAAGGAACCAGCCGGATCGCCAATTATTCGAGCGGCGCGGATTGTCAATCCACGCTAGGGTGCGTGCGGGCCTTGGGAGCCGGGATCGAATCGGGCGCAGGAGTGGTGAGGATTGAAGGGCGCGGGCTGGACGGTCTTAGAGCGGCTTCGGAAATGCTGGACGCGGGGAATTCCGGATCCACCATCCGCATGCTGTCGGGGATTCTCGCCGCGCAGCCGTTTGTAACGCGCATCGGCGGCGACGAATCGCTGTCCCGGCGGCCAATGGACCGGATCATGCAGCCGCTGGCGCAAATGGGCGCGCGCATCGAAGCCAGGGAGGATCGCTTTCCACCGCTCACGATCCTTGGAACCAAGCTGAATCCGATCGACTACACGCTTCCGGTGCCGAGTGCGCAGGTGAAGAGCTGCGTCTTATTGGCCGGCCTTTTTGCCGAAGGCCGGACCACGGTGCACGAACCGATGCGCACGCGCGATCACACGGAGCTGGCGCTGCGCGAATTTGGAGCGGATGTCGAAACCCAGGGGCGCGCGATCACTGTCACCGGACGGCAGCGTCTGGAGGGCCGCGAACTGCGCGTTCCGGGGGATCTTTCCTCAGCTGCGTTCTTTCTGGTGGCGGCTCTCATCGTTCCGGAAGCGGAGCTTACGATTCACGGCGTGGGACTGAATCCCACGCGCTCGGCTCTGCTCGATTTCTTGTCCGAGATGGGCGCTCAAATCAAGATTCTCGACATTTCGAGCGCGGGCGGCGAGCTGATCGGCGATGTGCAGGTGAAAAACTCGGCCATCCGCGGCGGCCTGCTCGAGAAGGCGCGGACCGCGGCGCTCATCGACGAGATCCCAGTGCTGGCGGTATTGGGCGCGGCCAGCGCGGAAGGCCTGGTGGTGCGCGACGCAGGCGAACTTCGCGTGAAGGAGACCGATCGCATTGCCACCATCGCGGAAAACTTCCGGCGCATGGGGCTCACGATGACGATACAAGGCGACGGGTTTGAGATACCGGGCAAACAACATTTTCACGCGGCCGAACTCGATTCGATGGGTGATCATCGGATCGCGATGGCGTTTTCGGTGGCGGCTCTCGCCGCGGACGGGCCATCGACGATGGACGACGCCGAATCGGCACGCGTGTCTTTTCCGGAGTTTTTCGATACACTACATCGAGTCACGGGTTGAATCGCTATGGCTGTTGCCGATCTTACGCTGGAAGGTTTGATTCACGATCTGAACAATGTTTTTCAGACTATTGCGGAGAGCGCGGAGGTGCTGGGGACGGATCCCAAGTGGGAGAAGCTGGCGCAGACGCTACGGCGCAGCGCAGACCGCGGCTACCGCATCGTGCACGGCATTCTCGAAACCGACGGCACGGCCGCCGAGCTGATCCCGGTGATCGACAACGCCGCGCAGTTTTGCCAGGACTATCTGGAATGCGCCAGCCGGCCGAAGATGGACATCGTGCACCAGATCGACGCCGAATTTCAGCTCAAGGGCGAGGCCGCGCAGTGGGAGCGTGTGCTGGTGAATCTGTTCCTGAACTCGGCGCAAGCCGGCGCGAAGAACATCCGTATCGAGGCGCGTGGGAACACCATCGTGGTAAGCGACGACGGCCCTGGAATTTCTCCCGAGCTGCTGCCGCGGATTTTTCAACCGCGAGTGTCGACTAAATCGATTATCTCCGGGCTTGGACTTTACGTTGTGCAATCCATTGTCGAGCAAAACGGAGGATCGGTAACGGCGGGCAACCGCCCGGGCGGCGGGGCGGAATTCACGATGCAGATATAGATTGGGAACATTCCAACTCCGAGCTTCGTATCCCGGGCTGAAGGGCGGAGATTCAGATGCGGATGACGGCCTTCGAGAAGCGCTTCGTCAATCGTCCAGGGCATGCCGCTCAGGTGGCGCAGCGCGCGCGGCTCCTGCTGGACCGGATCGATTCCCGGGCCGGTTGGCGATATTTGGACGTTGGCTGCGGCGTAGGCGCGACGGCCCGCGAAATCGCTCGGACATCCGGCTTGGACGTAACCGGGATCGATGTAGATCCTAAGCAGATTGAAGCGGCTCGGGCCGCCCGCGCGAACCCTCGGCCTCGCTTCGAGGTGATGGACGCGACGAAACTGGGGTTTCGCGACGCCGAATTCGATATCGTGGCCAGCAGCATGTCCACGCATCACATCCCGCGTTGGGAGCAGGCCTTTTCGGAAATGATCCGCGTGTTGCGCCCCGGAGGATACTTGATCTACAGCGACTTTATGTTTCCTGCCTGGCTGGCGGCCGCGCGCAGGCTCATGCCTTTAGTTGGGATTCCTTCAAAAGAGCGGGTCGAGGCCCTCGCATCCAAAGCAGGTTTGACTGAAATCTACGAGTCGGGCGCGGGTTTGAAATCCGACTTCATCTGGCAAAAGAACAACTAAGCGTCAGGCGATCAGGCCGCGGAATTTCGGATTCTCGTAGCCGGGAAATACAGCCTTCAGGTTTGGATTTCCCAGATGCACGGCCACCAGCTCGCCGAGCACGTCGCGAAAATCGGTGGTGAGCGCGAGATCGCGGCCCTCGTAGAGCTGCTCATCCGCGAGACCGGGCCAATCGCCATACACTTTGCCGCCGCGGACGTCACCGCCCATCACGAACATTACGTTGGCGTGGCCATGATCGGTGCCGCGATTGCCATTTTCGCGCGCGGTGCGGCCAAACTCGGACATCGTGACCAGCGTGACGTCCGCCATACGATCGCCAAGGTCCTGATAGAACGCGGCCAGCGATTGCGAGAACTGCGTCAGATTGTTCGCCAGCTGCCCGACGGATGGATTCGCGCCCACTTCGTTGACGTGCGTGTCCCAGCCGCCAACATCGGCGAACGCGACTTCGAGGCCCACATCGGCCTTAATCAAACGGGCGATCTGCTGCAAGCTACCACCGAGTCCACCACCGGAGTATTTTGCTCCGTTGGCGGGGGTGTAGCTCTGCTTCTGAATCGACTGCATGATCTTCACCGCGCTGAACGTTTCTTTTCCGGTGCCATGCAGCACGGTGTCCAGCGTGTTGTCGTACATGCTCTCGAAAGTGGCCGCGCCGCGCGTATCGCGGACTTGAAAATCGTTGAGGTTGTTGACTGCAACGGCGTCGTTCCTGCCGCGCAAGGTTCGAGACAAACTGGATCCCAGGCTCACGGCGCGCACCGGCGAAACGGGACCGGTTGTTTTCGGCAGAGCGCGATTCATCCAACCGTCCGTGGTGGCCTTCATGCCCGGCGTGCCGGACTCCATGTAATCCTGCGCGTCGAAATGCGAGCGCGTGGGATCGGGCGAGCCAACGGCATCCACAATCGCAAGCCGCTCGGCATGGAAGATCGGCTTCAGCGGCGCAAGCGAGGGATGCAAGCCGAAGAAGCCGTCCAGATCCACGGCGGATTGCGGCGTGCCGTCGGGCTTCGGGATCGCTAGCGAGGGGCGCAGGTCGTAATAGCGCTCCTCGCCGAAAGGCACCACCATGTTGAGGCCGTCCACAGCGCCGCGCTGGAAGACCGCGACCAGGATTTTCTTGCGCCGGGTGGAGCTTTCGGCGGCGAAGACCGAGCGCGACAGCCAGCCCGGCATGGAACCGACGCCGAAGATCGCGAGAGCCGAACTTTTTAGAAATACTCGCCGTGACGCCATGTCAAGATCCTACCTTCTTTGGAAATCAGGTGAACCGATCACCAGGCCGGCGACCAGGGCCGGCGTGTTCTTCTTTTCGTCCAACGCCCTTTGGATCGCGGCCCGGGTTTGCGGTGAGGCATTGCGGAAGAGCAGCAGCTTCTCCACCCCGATGGGATCGTTGCCGAAGCGCGATACATCCACCTGGGTGCCCTGCACGTGATTCCCGGCCAGTTGCAACGCGAAGTTCATGCGGGCGAGCAAGGCGCTGGAATTCACCCAATCCGAATTGAGGTTCGAATAACCGGTGGGTTCCTGCTTGCGATAAAGCGGCTCGCCCAGAGTGCCGACCTGATTGGCCAGCGTCCAGGCGTCTGAAACGTTCGCGCCGAGCGCGCGCACCGAACTCACTACCATCTCGAAAGGCGTTTTCACCTTGGCGCGATACGCTCCTTGTGACCAAAATTCCTTCGCGGTGAGCATGGTTTTCATTACTTCCCGGATGTCTCCATCGGTGGCGAGGAAGGTTTGGGCCATGCGGTTCACCAAGGCTTCGGGTGGATTGTCAGCAATGAATCGCTCGGCCAATTCCTTGGAAATGAAATGAGCGGTGGACGGATGGTGCGCCAATATATCCAGCACCTTCTCGCCGTCGTCCATGCCGCCTCCCGCCGGGATCACCTG
The DNA here is from genome assembly GCA_963786745.1 of Terriglobia bacterium. Taxonomy (GTDB): domain Bacteria; phylum Acidobacteriota; class Terriglobia; order Bryobacterales; family Bryobacteraceae; genus Palsa-89. The sequence goes on from CAWBAE010000008.1 coordinate 311,172, forward strand.
GCCGAGCACGATCTTTTCGCCCTTGTCGTGCCATTTGTCGTTGTAGGTGAAACCGCCGCCGCGCCGAGGTTCATCGATGGTCCAACCCGTGAAACAGCGCGCTACTTCGGTGACATCTTCCTGCGTATAGCCGCCATTCACGCCGAGAGTATGCAGTTCCATCAGCTCGCGGCCGTAATTTTCATTCAAGCCGCGCTTTACTTTTCTTTTCGCATTGTTGGCGTCGATATCCGGACGCACCGACTGGAAATTGTCCAGGTAGAAGAGCATGGCGGGGCTCTTCGCCGTGGCTTCGAGCAAGTCCCGGAATTTGCCGAGAACGTACGGGCGGATGGCGTCCCGCTCGTAGGCGGGGAGCTGAAACCGGTCCGCGCCTTTGTCGTAATTCACGTTGAAATGGTTGAACCAGAAATCGTCCAATTCTTCGGCGAGCTGACGGTTGCTCTCGGCTGCACGCAGGAGTTTCGATTCCAGCAGATCGTAGGCGACCACTTGCTGCGGAGCGTTCATCAGAAGGATCAGACGTTGAACAGGGACGGGCGCAAGGCCGAACAACTGCTGCCGCTGCGGGCGCGGCATGGCAATCAGCATTTCTTCCAGCTTGTCCGGCGGCATGGTTTCGAGCAGCGCGCGTTTCCGATCCGGAGAGCCGCTACGTAAGGCCTGGAGTTCAAGGGGTTCCAAAATGTCGGCGAGCGTTCGGACGGGCTGCATGTCCGTTTCCGGATCCGGCGCGGGCTTTCCGTTACCTTCCTCGCCTTTGCGGATTTGATAGCGCGCGATAATGCGTTCCACCGTGGCGCGCAGCAGGGGATCATCGGGCATGGGCTGGCGACCCTGCGCGATCGCCAGAATCATCTGGCGCGACGGATAGTGGCGCACTACCTCCATGCTGGTCATCCGCAACGATTCCAGTGGCTGGAGTTTAGCTTCGAGATCCGGGTTCTCGCGAATTCGTTCGGGATGAAGCTGAAGATCGATCCAGCGCTTCACGCCCATCTTCGTGACCAGCCGAACGTCCCCGGGGCGGGGACCGAAAGTCAGGCGATCCAGCGCGTGCAGCACTTGATCCTCTTTATTGAGCTTTCTCTGGAATAGCCTGGCTTGCTGGGCGGCCTCGTTGGGCGGTTTTTTCGCTGACTTGGCGGTTGAGACGCCCGCGAGCGTCATCAGTAGCGCAAACAGCGCCGGAGCGAAGAAGGGCGACGTCTCCTTCATCAGGGTGCAGTACCTCTATCCATTAAACGGCTCCCGAAACCGGAAGTTTACGGACTAAGTTGCTTTTCTCCTTGACAGTGTATTATAACACTAGTACACTAGCAAATAGAGATGGCCGCAGCCACGAAATCCGAGCGTAGGTTCGAATTCAAGCTGGATTTGAGAAGCGGAGTTCCAGTGTACCGGCAGATCATCGATCAGGTGCTGGGCGGGATCTCGGCGGGAACTTTGAAGGCGGGGGATCAGCTGCCCACGGTCCGGCAGCTCGCCGTGGATTTATCCATCAATCCGAACACGGTGGTGCGGGCCTATCGGGAACTGGAGATTCGGGAAGTGCTGGCGACCCAGCAGGGAACCGGAACGTTCGTGACGGAACAGAAGGTCCAACCCAATGAACTGGAGCGACGGCGCCGCATCGGGCAACTGGCCGGAGAGCTGCTGGCGCGGGCTGGGGCCGAAGGAATCGGATTGCGGGAGCTGGTGGACTATTTCACCGAATTGCAGAAGGAACAAAGCTAGAAGCAAGGAACGAGGAACTGAATATGCCACTTCGAACGATAATGCGACGCGACGGCGGCGAGGCGGGCGCGCCTGCCATGGGCCAGATCAGCAGCATTGGCCGCGCGGTATTTCTGATTTCGGTGGCGGCGGGAGTGGGCCCGGGTATCGTATACAAGCAGCCGGCCTGGATGGTGGCCGGGTTCCTGATCGGGTTCTATTTCCTGTTCGCGCTTAAAGTCGCCGAGCAATGGCAGAAGGCGGCGGTGCTGCGCCTGGGTCGCTATATCGGGCTGCGCGGTCCGGGGATTTTTATGATCGTTCCGGTGATTGATTCGGTGAGCTTGTACATCGACCAGCGGGTTCGGGTGACGGACGTGAAGGCTGAATCGGCATTGACGCGCGACACGGTGCCGGTGAGCGTGGACGCGATTATCTTCTGGCTGGTGTGGAACGCGGAGAAATCCATTCTTGAGGTTGTTAATTTCGATCACGCCATAACGATGAGCGCGCAGACGGCGCTGCGGGAGTCGATTGGGCGGCATGATCTGGCGCAGATGATCACGGAGCGCGAGATGCTCGGCAAGGAATTGCAGCGGATCCTGGACGAGAAGACGAATCCGTGGGGGATCACCGTGCAGTCGGTTGAAATTCGGGATGTTCACATTCCGCAGGCGCTGGAAGACGCCATGTCGCGACAGGCGCAGGCGGAGCGGGAGCGGCAGGCGCGCATTATTCTCGGCACGGCCGAAACCGAGATATCGATGAAGTTCTCGGAGGCTTCGCAGGTCTACGTGAACAACCCGGTGGCCTTGCACCTTCGGGCGATGAACATGTTGTACGAGGCCATCAAGGAAAAAGGCTCGATGGTGATCGTGCCGTCGTCGGCGGTGGAAACGATGGGGCTGGGCGGGTTGATGGGTACGGCGTCGCTGGCGGGGCAGAAGCAGCCGGGTTGACGTGGACTCCGTGTTATTATTCCCGCAGCCTTCATGTTTCTAGCCAGATTACTCAGCTGCGCGGCGTTTTTCGCGGCATCGGCTGCAGCCTTCGGTCAATCCGTTCCGCCGGCGATCTTTACCGACCCGCCGGTGGACGCGGCGCATCCCGCCAAGATGACCGTGCTGCATATTCCCAGTCACGGGCTGCTTATTAATGGATTGATCTATCAGGCATCGGGAGCGGGGCCGCATCCCACGCTGATAATCTGCCACGGCTTGCCAGGGAACGAAAAGAATCTGGATCTCGCGCAGGCCGTCCGGCGCGCGGGATGGAACGCGGTTACATTCAACTATCGCGGCTCGTGGGGCAGCCCGGGTGTTTTCCGACTCGCGCAAACGCTGGATGACGCCGATGCGGTGCTCGCTTACATCCGCGTCCCCGCCACGGCTTCTCAATTGGGAATCGATACGCGGCGCATCGCCATGGCCGGGCACAGCATGGGCGGCTGGGTGGTGGCGATGACCGCGGCGCACGATCACGGGCTGGTTGGCGCAATCCTCATCTCCGCGGGCGACATGGGCCGAATAGACGAGCTACCACGCAAACAACAAGTGGCTGAAATGGCCGATAACATGGAGTCGCTGGCGGGCGTGACGGCCGAGACGATGGCCGACGAAGTACACGCGCATGCCCAGGCGTTTCGGATGGAAAATGCCGCTGCCGGACTGGCCCAAGTGCCTCTTCTGGTTTTGACCGCGGACGATGGCCTGGCGCCGCAAGCGGACGCGCTGGTGCACGCGATCGAGGCGAAAGGCGGGCATCAGGTGACGACCACGCACGTGGCAACCGACCATAGCTGGTCCGATCACCGCATCGCGCTCGAGAGCTTGGTGATCACCTGGCTGGCCGCGTTGCAGTAAGGGCGCGGGTCCGGGCGGGCTTTCTATAATGAAGCATGTCCTCTAGCGTTTCGGCGATCGCGACGCCGGAAGAGATTGCTAAATATGAGCCGGTGATCGGGTTGGAGGTGCATGTCCAGCTCAACACCCGCACCAAGATTTTTTGCGGCTGCCCCACCGGTTTCGGCGCGCCTCCGAACACCAATGTTTGCGCGGTTTGTTTGGGGCTGCCCGGCGCGCTGCCGGTGTTGAATCTGCGCGCGGTGGAGATGGCCATTGAAGCGTCGCTCGCGATGAAGTGCCGGGTGAATCCGTTTTCGAGATTCGCGCGCAAGAATTATTTTTATCCGGATCTGCCGAAGGGCTACCAGATTTCGCAGTATGATCAGCCGCTGGCGGAGCACGGGTGGCTGGAAATCGAGGTCGGCGGCGAGAAAAAGCGCATCGGCGTGACGCGGGTGCACCTGGAAGACGATGCGGGCAAGAGCATCCACGACGGTTTCAAGGACTCCGAGCGTTACACCTATGTGGACTTGAACCGCAGCGGCACGCCGTTGATCGAAATTGTGAGCGAGCCGGATCTGCGGTCCTCCGACGAAGCGCATGCGTATCTCACTGAACTCAAGCTCGCGATGCAGTACGTGGGCGTTTCGGAGTGCGACATGGAAAAGGGCCAACTGCGCTGCGACGCGAATGTTTCGGTGCGTTTGAAGGGCGCGGAGAAGTTTGGGACCAAGGCAGAGGTCAAGAATCTGAATTCGTTCCGGTTCGCGAAGCTGGCGCTGGATTACGAGATCGCGCGGCAGGTGGCGCTGATCGAGAGCGGCGGGAAAGTGGAGCAGGAGACGCGGCTGTATAACGCCGAGACCGGCGAGACGGTTGGGATGCGCAGCAAGGAGCACGCGCACGATTACCGGTATTTCCCGGAGCCGGACCTGGTTCCGTTACGCGTCAGCGAGGAGTGGCTGGAACGCGTGCGCGAGGCGATGCCGGAGCTTCCCGCCGAGAAGCGGAAGCGTTTCGTTGAAAGCTACGGGTTGCGCGAGTACGATGCGCAAGTGCTGACCGCGACGCGCGCCATCAGCGAATATTTCGAAGCAGCCGCGAAGGTTTCAGGAGATTTCGCCGCGGCTGCCAATTGGGTAACCGGCGATCTGATGGCGCTCGAGGGTGCGTTCGAGAAGATTACCCCGGAGCGGACGGGCGCGCTGATGCGGAAGATCAAAGTAGGCGAGATCAGCGGCAAGATGGCCAAGGAGATTCTCGCCAAGATGTACGAGACCGGGCAATCGCCCGAGGAAATCATCGAACGCGAAGGGTTGCGTCAGATCAGCGACACCGGCGCGCTGGGGAAGATCGTGGATGAAGTGATCGCAGGGAACCCGAAACAGGTGGAGCAATATAAATCGGGCAAGACGGCCGTGCTCGGGTTTCTGGTGGGGCAAGTGATGAAAGCCAGCAAGGGGCAGGCGAATCCCGCAGCGGTGAATGAATTGTTACGTGCCAGGCTGGGCTAGGCAACGTAGGGCGGTCGCCCCTTGGTCGCGGACGAGAATGGGCCACGGCCGATGCCCTTGCCGGGTCAATCTTTTCGCTTGATGGCAGCAGCCGGACCTGGGGTCCGGCGCAGGCGAGGGCGCCTGCCCCACAATAACGCCGCTTAAGCCTGCGAGAGCCAGCGATCAAGTTGAAAGTCCGCTTCGGATTGGGCGATCAACGCGAGTAGGATAAGTGCATCCTGATGTGGCTTATTGCTTGGTTCGATCTAGCGCTGGTTGGCTTTGAGAATTTTCTTCCGCAGGCGGATGGACTGCGGGGTCACTTCCACGAATTCGTCGTCGCGGATGAATTCGATGGCCTGCTCCAGATTCAGGATGCGCGGAGGGACCAGGCGGATGGCTTCGTCGGCTGTCGACGCGCGCATGTTGGTGAGCTTCTTTTCCTTGACGATGTTCACGTTCAGGTCCGCATCGCGCGCGTTTTCGCCCACGATCATGCCTTCGTAAACCTCCGTGCCGGGCGTCACGAAGATCTCGCCGCGTTCCTGGAGATTGAAAATGGCGTAGCCGGTGGTTTTTCCGGCGACGATCGGCTACCAGCGAACCGGTGGGGCGCGTGGGAATCTCGCCCTGCCAATCGATGTAGCCGTGGAACAGCGAATTCATGATCGCGGTGCCGCGCGTATCGGTGAGCATTTCGCTGCGCAGCCCGATCAAGCCGCGCGAAGGCACGTGGAATTCAAGTCGAACGCGGCCGGAGCCATGGTTGACCATTTTGACCATCTTACCTTTGCGTCCGCCCAGCTTTTCGATGACCACGCCGACGAATGCTTCGGGACAATCGATAACCAGCAGCTCCACGGGCTCGTGAAGTTTGCCATTGATGGTGCGGGTGAGGATCTCCGGCTTGCCCACCATCAGCTCGAATCCCTCGCGGCGCATCATTTCGATCAGGATGGCCAGCTGCAGCTCGCCGCGGCCCATCACTTTGAATGCGTCCGGGCCGCCCGCTTCTTCCACGCGGATGGATACGTTGGTGAGCAGTTCTTTATCCAAGCGGTCGCGCAGGTTGCGCGAGGTGACGAAATGGCCTTCTCGGCCCGAGAACGGCGACGTGTTGATGGTAAACGTCATCGCGATGGTCGGCTCGTCGATCTGGACGTGCGGCAGGGGCTTGGGATTCTCGACGCTGGTGATGGTCTCGCCGATCGTAATGCCTTCGACGCCCGCGATGGCCAGAATGTCGCCCGGGTAGCCGATGGTTTCATCCACGCGCTTCAAGCCTTCAAACGAATAGAGCTTGGTGATACGCGTGGTTTGGAGGGAGTGGTCCAACTTCGCGATCGCGACTTCGTCGCCGTGTTTCAGGATGCCGGAGAAGACGCGCGCAATCGCCAGGCGGCCGAGATATTCGCTGTAATCCAGGTTGGCCACCAGCAACTGCAGCACTGCGTCGGGGTCGCCGGCGGGCGGCGGAATGTGGGTGAGAATGGCTTCGAAGAGCGGGCGCAGATCGGTGGAGGTTTCGTCCTCCGGCGTAAGCTTGGCGATACCGGCCCTGGCGTTGGTGTAGATAACCGGGAAATCGAGCTGATCCTCGACGGCGTCGAGATCGATAAAAAGATCGTAGACTTCGTTAAGCACTTCCTGGATGCGGGCGTCCGCGCGGTCGATTTTGTTGATCACCAGGATGGGCGGGAGCTTGGCTTCGAGCGCTTTCGTCAGGACGTAGCGGGTTTGCGGAAGCGGGCCTTCGCTCGCATCCACCAGGAGCATCACGCCGTCCACCATCTTGAGCGCGCGCTCTACCTCCCCGCCGAAATCGCTGTGGCCGGGCGTATCCACGATATTGATCTTCACGCCGTGGTAGCGGACGCCGGTGGTCTTGGCGAGAATGGTGATGCCGCGCTCGCGTTCCAGCTCGTTTGAATCCATCACTCGGTCGGCTACCTGCTCGTTGTCGCGAAAGATGCCGCTTTGTTTCAGCATCGCGTCCACCAGCGTGGTTTTGCCGTGATCGACGTGCGCAACGATGGCGATGTTGCGAATGGACTGGTTGTGCAGAGGCACTTCGCTATGATCGTGGATATGGCTCAAGACTTCGGGTGGCATTGGTAACTTCCATGGTCGCACGCCCAGACCCTCCGGCCACGAACGAAGCGCTGCCGGTGGTTGTGATTGTGGGCCGGCCGAACGTCGGGAAGTCGACTTTGTTTAACGCCATCCTGGGCCAGCGGCGCTCGATTGTGGGGGATGAGCCGGGCATCACGCGGGACCGCATTCACGGGCAGGCGGATTATCGCGGGAAGCCCTTCGAGCTGATTGACACCGGCGGGATCGTACCGCATGACGCGCAGTTGATTCCGGCCGAGGTCCTGAAGCAGGCGGGCGTGGCGCTCAATCGCGCGGCGCAGATTATCTTTCTGATCGACGGGCGAACGGAAATCACGGGCTCGGACCGGGATCTAGCTAAGATGCTGCGGAAACTGGCGAAGCCCGTGACCGTGGCGGTGAACAAGATCGACACCGTGGCGCGGGAGGATCTTGCGCCGGAGTTCCATTCGCTCGGCTTCCCGGATCTTTTTCCAGTTTCCGCCGAGCACCGGCTGGGCCTGGACGATCTCCTGGAGCACGTTACGGCGAACTTCCCTCGGAGCGTGGAACCAGAGACTCCAGTGGCGGAGCGCCAAGTGATCAAGGTAGCGATCATCGGACGGCCGAACGTCGGAAAATCCACGCTGCTGAACGCACTGGTGGGCGAGGAGCGATCGATTGTTTCGCCGGTAGCGGGGACGACACGGGACGCGGTGGATGAAAGCGTGGTACGGGACGGCGTCGAATATGTTTTCGTGGATACGGCGGGAATCCGGCGCAAAGGCAAAACCAAGGAGATGGCCGAAAAGCTGAGCGTGGTGATGGCCCGGCGTCATATTCGAATGGCGAATGTGGTGGTGGTGGTGCTGGATGCGAGCGAAGGAATGGTCGGGCTGGACGCGACCATCGCGGGCTATGCGCATGAGGAGGGCAGAGCGGTGATCCTGTGCGTTAATAAATGGGATCTCAGCCGCTCGCGCGATCAGAAGGCTTTTGCCGAGACCGTGCGCGATGATCTGAAGTTCCTGGACTACGCGCCCATTGCGTTTGTTTCGGCGCGAAACGGATCGGGTGTGAAGCGGCTGTTCGGGCTGATCCGGGATGGGTTTGCGTCGGCATCGAAGCGCGTGACCACGGGCGAGCTGAACCGGTTTGTCGAGATGCTGGAATTCGATCGGGACATTAAGGTTCGGTATATGACGCAAGCTTCTGTTCGGCCGCCCATGTTCATCGCGTTTACCGACAAGGCGAAGGCGCTGCACTTTTCGAGCGAGCGATTTCTGATCAATCAGTTGCGGAAGCGGTTTGGATTCGCGGGGACGCCGATTGTCGTGAAGGCCAAGCGGCGGTAGGGTGCTGTAATTCTGGCCTATGAGACGGCGGCAACCAGGCGTATCGCGGACTACGTACAACCGGACGCGGGACGACGAGCGAGACATACATTTACCATTAGGCCGTTCTATGTCCATGTGGCACAGGAGCCGGTGTCGCCGTAAGCTCACATATCTGGAGGTTGAGGTATTCTACGGCCATGAAGGACGCGACTAATCGTAATGCCGCCGCCAAGAAAGCGACTGGCAAGCGAAAGAAAACTGCTCCCGCGAAGGAGGTTTCTGCGACCAGGAAGGCAGGTAATGTCGCCGAGAAACGCAGTGGATCTGCTGTAAAAGGTGCCGCGAAAAGCAAGGCTAATGCCGCTGCTACGAAACGGAGTCAACCGGCCGAGAAGCCGCACAAGGCTGATAAACGGAATGCTCTGCAATCTGAAGGGAACACGCCCGACACGCTGGAAGACAGAAGTATTGTGCAGGTGGAACCCAACCAATCTATGGCGGACGTTGCCTGGGGCCAACTCCGGGACGCTTATGGCAGCGCAGAGGAAGTCGGCTCGTTGCTGGGGCAGATCGCACTAGGTGAGGATGTGTGGGGCGAGTTGATCCAAAGAGTTCTTCACCAAGGGACGCTATACGAGGCGACGATTCCGGTGGCAGCCTGGCTCGTACACGCGCTACAGGTAGGCAAAATCGGTGTGCGCCTGATTCCGGTCGGCAGGACCTTTGGCAGAGATGAAGTTATCAACGAGAGGGTCCTGGCCTTTAGCCTGTTGTCCGAAATGGCTGGTTCGGCGAGAAGCGCATCGCGAGACCCGGCGACGTACTCTGCCTCCTCTGGCCGCACTCCCAAGCAGTACGCTTCCATTGCGATCGGAGTTTTAGATGCCCTTCGCGTCGGAATCCCGCTGTTCCAGGCTGGAATCGCCGATGATCTATCGGAGGTGCGTTTGGCTAGCGCCGCAATTTTGAAAGCCGCCGCAACAGACCGGCCGTGACACTGAGCAAGTCCACGCGGACGTATAGTAGGCATTCCGTCGAAATGGCTGCACCAAGGTTTCTCGAAAGGGGTTATGACGGGTGTCGGCGTCGTCAGTCGGCTGACTAGCTTGAGCAGCCTTCATCTCTCCGATGGAAAAGCCGGACCCCCTGGTCCGGCTCTGTAACGACCTAAGAGAAGAGGCCGACGTGGGCGTTGGCCTCGGGCTACCCTCGTCTGCGAGCTACTCTCGTCCGCGAGCTACCCTCGTCCGCGAGCTACCCTCGTCTGCGAGCAAGAGTGCCCGCCCTACTAGTTGCTGGCGGGTTTCACTGTCGGATACTTGATCCCCAACTGATCCAGATAAGTATCGTACTTCGACGGATCGTAATAGAACGCTTTCATCTTCGGCCGGTAGTGCTCCATGGTTTTCTGGTTCAGCCAGATGGCCGGCTGATCGCCGGGGCGAAGGAAGCTGTGGTATTCCTCAGCCTTGGTCTGCGACATTGTTGAAGTAGTCCCAGGCCTTTTCGACCAGTTCCGGATGCAGCAGAATATCGAGCATGGTCATGGCCTGCACCTTGGCGCCCGCGACCACGCCTTTGTGCGCGATCGGCGTCGCCATCGAAATTCCATTCGCCCAGTTGTGCCCCGGACCGCCGGGAATATTCGACGGGTAGCTGCAGCGTGACCGTGGGCACGACCCAGGAAATGTCGCCGATATCGTCCGACCCGCCGCCCATGGGGCCGACGCCGCCTTCGTCATCGTCGCCGGTTTCGGACTTGCGGCGCGCGAAGCTCGGACACTTTGCTCGCCAGCCCCTTGACCGGAACTTTCAGCTCGCTCTGCAAGGCCTTGGCCAGCGTCTGATCCGCTTCCGACCATTGCGGCAGCCCCACCTTCTTGATATTCGCGTGCATGGCTTCCGCGATCGGTTTGTTGAAATAACCCGGCCAGGCGCTGCCGAGCAGGCGCGACGTATAGGTGGTATCGGTCATCAGCGTGGCGGCCTTCGCCATGTTGTCGCCGATGCGCCACAGGTTCATGATGTGCTCGTAGTCGGCCTCGCGGAAGTAATACCAGACCGCGGCGTTCGGGGGCACCACATTCGGCTGATCGCCGCCGTTGGTGATCACGTAATGGATGCGCGTGGCCAGGCGCAGATGCTCGCGGCGGAAATTCCAGCCGACGTCCATCAGTTCCACCGCGTCCAGCGCGCTTCTGCCGCGCCAGGGGCGCGCCGGCCGCATGCGCGCTCTCGCCCTTGAACATATATTCCACCGACACCAGCCCGTTGCTGCCCGCCTGGCCCGTAAGCGACACCCAGATTCGCGCCCACATGCGTGAACAGCAGACGTCGACATCCTTGAACAGACCCGCCGCACGATAATAGGCCTTGGTGCCGAGCACCTCCTCCGCCACGCCCGGCCAAAGCTGGATGGTGCCCTTCAGGTGCTCGCGCTCCATGATCTTCTTCACCGCGAGCGCGGCGATAATATTGAGCGGCACGCCGGAGTTGTGCCCTTCGCCATGACCCGGCGCGCCCTCGATCATCGGCTCGTGCCAGGCCACGCCCGGCTTCTGCGAAGCTTGCGGAATATCGTCGATGTCGGAGCCCAGCGAGATCACCGGCTTGCCCTCTCCCCAGGTCGCCACCCAGGCGGTGGGAATCCCGGCGACGCCGCGCTCCACCTTGAAGCCTTCTTTCTCCAGAATGCCGGTGAGATACTTCGAGGTCTCGAATTCCTGGAAGCCCAGCTCGCCGAAACTGAAGACGCTGTCGACCATGACCTGCGCCTGCTTCTTCATGCCGTCGATCTGGCCGGCGAGATCGGCCTTCATGCCGGCCTCTTTTTCAGGCGAGGCCTTGGGCTGCGCGGAAAGACAGGCGGCCGAAAGCAGCAGCGCGAGGGAACACTTTCGCATGTGCGACTCCTTCATCGAGAGACGATCTAACTACCTTAAGTCGCGTAGGGTGGGAACCGCAAGCAGGAGCAGCGGTGAAGCGCATTTACTGCGCCCGTCAATGACTAGGCCGGATCCCGAGGAGAATCCCGAGCGCTACAGCCAATGCGCCGGTCACTGTCAACAGGAACCAACCAGTTCGGAGCTTGCTTACTGGAAATCTGCCCTCATGCGATTCCCTGACCTCATTAATATGCATACGAAGCTCGAAGAGAGAGAATCTCTTCGAGGGCGGAAGAACCTTGTTTAACTCGATCACCATACGCAGAAATAGCGACCAACCGACGAACATGCACGCTGCCCCGATCACCCAAAGGCACCTTACAGCCCACGGCAGGCTACCACCTCTGGTCACGCTAAGGAGAAAGATCGCCAGATGTTCAGCCGAAAGCGAAGGGTGATCGCCTCACGCTGCTCACGGGTCGCCGTGGGTAGTCCGTCGCTCAACTGTTACGTCTTCAATGGATATGACGATGATCTCGGCTGCAGACCCGCCCATATGCCCGAACCCCGCATGGGCCAGACCATAGGGCATTTGAACAACTTCGTCCTCCATCGACCCCCGTGTTCTAAGACGTCCAAAGATCGTGACCCTGATCCTGTCGTGCACCCAGTCCGCGCGTAACAGCTTCAACTTCTGCCCCATGCGTTCCCACGACCGCGCAACATTTTCGTCGGAGGCATCCACACTAACGGAAAGGTCGCTCCCCCATGTGAGCCCCTTGGTTACGAGATGTGATTTGCATTCTGCACTGAGCCACGTACCCTCGCCGGATCCGCCTAGAAGGCCACGCACTCTTATCACTTTGCCGTTGAGCCGCGTGGGATCGTCCGCCAACACGTCGCATACGCTGAGAGTCGGCAGGGATTTCGCGGGCTCGCTGCGGCCAGCGGACTGCATTCCGATTAGCAAGGCCCAAAGAGCAATCATTGGTCCCTCTCCGCCTCAGCCTATCATGCACGATTGCGCTTGAGCTTACCCTCATACTCCTCCAGCAGCCGCCGCAGGAAGCGGCGCTTCCGGACTCCGAATACGATAAGCCAAACAGATAGCGAGATCGCGGTGGCGTCGGGAGCGCTACGCTTCGCCCACTTAGCGATACGCCTCGCGGCCGATGGCTCGGAGATCGGCGCGGGCCTCCGGGGACCAGATGGCTTCGATCCGTTCCGGCGCGGTCTCATCGGCCATCCGGATCGCTTACTTCGTCCGGCCGAACTCACAAAGGATCTCTTCGTGCGGAACACCTTCGCCTCGCGCGAGCGAAGCACGGGCGCGATCCAGAGCCGCGGCCGTCTCGGCCGAGATCTCTTCCTCTTCGACGGGAGCCAGAGCTAGCGAGTGCGAAAGCGACCCATCCCCAGGGTGCACCATAACCTCGAGCAGACTCCGAACGGCGTTCAGTTTTTCGGCGGGCAGCATATCGAGCAGCGCGTGGGCTTGCCTGCGTTCCTGATCGAGATTCTGTTCCATCGGTTTCCTTGGCGCCGTGGGCCTATACCTAAAGTGTAGATGATAGCTTCGCCGCGAGATCCAAGAACCGCCCTCACACTCGGCCAGCTTCCGCCGTAAGAACCTCCGCTCCGGCTCCGAGCACGGCCGCTCCGGCGTCGCGGAGGTACCGGGCTGCGCTTTCGCCGCCTATTTGGGCGGAACCTTCGGGAACGGATCCAAGGACGGCTCTATTGGATGGCACACCACAAGGAATTCTTTGGGCGGCCTGAACCGGACCTCGGAGACGGGGAACTGCGTCTTATTGCCTTCGACGATGTACCGAACGGTAAAGCCAATTGTCTTACCTGCGCACGCCGGAATGTAGCGCGCTTTGCCTTTGAAGTACCTGCCCAGCACAATCCGAAGGCGAGGGTTGGCTGTGCCGTATTCGATTTTCCGCGCCCTTCCATCCATCCCAATCAATATTTGCAGTTCGACCGTTGCAGGAATGTCCGTCATTATCTCTCCAGTAACATTCGGCATCGCAATCTCGCTCACACAGTCCATCGGAGTTTCGGCTCGGCTGGTCGCCGTTAGGAGAAGCAAACCGCCAATTCCAGAAAACGTCCGCAATGCGGAATAGAAACCCATTAGAAACTCGCCCTCCCAACGCTTCGGACCCGGTTTATTCCCAGCCTTGTTCTACGTTAGATGGATCGGCGAAGGACCACGAGCGTGGATCGCCACGCCAGGGACTTCACCCGATCCCGCCATCGCCCTCGCACTCTGCCAGCTTCCGCCGTAAGAACCTCCGCTCCGGCTCCGAGCACGGGCGCTCCAGCGCATCCCGGAAATGCCGCGCCGCATCCGATCGCCGGCCCAGCTCCAGCAGCAAATGCCCGCGCACGGCCAGGAACAAATAGTAGTCGTTTAGCTTCGGATCGCGCTCCAATCCCTCGATCGCCGCTAGCCCCGCGGCCGCACCATGTACCTTCGCCACCGCCACTGCGCGATTCAGCGCCACCACCGGCGACGGATTCATCGCCAGCAGTTGGTCGTAGAGAGTCAGGATCAGCGGCCAATCCGTCGACGCGGAAACCGATGCCCGCGCGTGCGTGGCGGCGATGGCCGCCTGCACGTGATATTCGGAAACTTCTTCGCCCCGCATGGACCGCTCAATATACCGGAACCCGACCGCGATCATGCGCTGGTCCCAGCGGCCGCGATCCTGCGAATCCAGCACCACCAGATTTCCGGATTCGTCCACCCGCGCCGCCAGGCGAGCGGCATGCAACGCCATCAGCGCGACCAGAGCGTCCGCGCGCGGCGCGGCCAGCGACGATCCGGCCACCAAGTCCCCCAGCCGCAAAGCTTCCGCGCAAAGGTCCTGGCGGATCAGTTCCTCGCCTTCGTGCGCCGCATAGCCTTCGTTGAAAATGAAATAGATGACCTCGAGCACCGCGTCACGGCGGCTCTGAAGGTCCGGCCCGCGCGGCATATCCAGCGTCAGGCCGGTTTCGCGGATCTGCCGCTTGGCCCGCACCAGCCGCTGCGCGATGGAGGATTCCTCAGCGAGAAACGCCCGCGCGATTTCCCGCACGCTGAATCCGCCCACAGTCTTCAGGCTCAGCGCCACGCTCGCTTCGCGCGAGAGCTCGGGATGACAGCACATGCAGATCATCCGGAGTTCATCATCGCGAAGCTGCTCCTCGAGGTCTGGATTGTCCGGCGTCGCGGCAGCCGCCTCCACCAGATCCATCTCGATTCGCTTTTGATCCAGAATCCGGCCGCGCCGCACCGCGTCGATGGCGGCATTGTGCGCCACCCGGTACAGCCACGCCTCGGCGTTCTCCGGAACGCCTTGATAGGGCCAGGTCTGCAGCGCGCGCAGCATGGCCTCCTGCACCGTCTCTTCCGCCAGTTCCAGATGGCCGGGGCCCAGAAGCCGGGTGAAGTGCGCCACCATTCGACCGGCTTGCCGCCGGAAAAGATGCTCCAGCAGCAAGCCGGTTTCACGTTCCTGACTAGGTTCCGTAGACGTGCCGTATTTCAATGGTGCCGCCGTATTCGAGCGTCGGATGATCCAGCGCCAGCTTCACCGCCTCGTCATAGCTGGCGGCTTCGATGGTGTAATAGCCGCCCAGCACTTCCTTGGTTTCGCTATACGGCCCGTCGGTGGCGCGCTTCTGTCCAGGCCTCAGCAGCTTGCCCGGCTCATCCGCCAGCCGCTTGCCGTCCCGGGTAAACGGCTTTTTGGTCCAGGCCGCGAATTTCTCGGTGGCCTTCTGCATTTCCTCCGGCCCCATGGTCATCCAGGCGGAGGGGTCGCTATGAAGCAAAAGCATGTATTGTGGCATTGATTTTCTTCTATCTTACGCGAGTGTACAGCGCTTTCTCGGTGAACTTCGGTTTTCCGTTTTCGAAAAACTGCCACTCCGTTTCGAAGTGGTTGTTATCGATGAAACGAATGAGCATATCGTGCATGTGGCCGGCTCCGGGCGTCGCCAGATTGGTGACGTCCAGGAAGCGAAACTGCAGTTCGCCTTTGTCCGGGTTGAAGGTCGCGGCTTGCAGGCGCGGCTGATTCCCGGCCATGCAGTAGTGGGTCAACAGCAGACGTGCGCCATCCAGGTGATACACGGTTTCCATAGACGGCATTTTGTCCGCGCTCTCTCGCTCCACCAGGGCGGTACCGCCGGCGATCAGCTCCAGGTTGAGGTGCGCTTTGCCTTGATCGCTGTTCGCCTCCCACTCCCCGGCTAGTGTTTTCAGGCGCGCGTACGCGGCGGGACCAGCGGCCGAGGCATCGGACTTCGAACCAGCCGCGAAAGCCGCGGAAGCCAGCAGCCCCGCGATCAGACAATATCGAATTCTCATTTGGTTTCTCCTTTTGGGGTTTTGCATCTTGCGCCTCTATAACGAACCGGGACGCCGGAAATCGACATCACGCGGGATATCCGGCCGGGTAATAGACGAAACCGATCACGAAGCGCTAAGATATATCGTAAGATACAACTAGAGACACTATCTCAAGCTATATCTTGAGGAGGCATCATGTCACAAAGCAATTGGGGCTGGAACGACCCAGGTAATTGGGGCGCTTGGACTTACCCGCCATGGACTCGCCGCGGCCGGTTCTTCGGCGCGGGCGAAGTGAGGCTGGCAATCCTATCCTTGCTCTCCGACGGCCCGAAGAACGGATACGAGCTCATGAAGGAGCTGGAGGCCCGTTCGGGAGGCAGCTATCGGATGAGCGCCGGCACGCTGTACCCGACGCTCCAGCAGCTCGAGGACGAAGGCTTGATCGTCCCCGAGCCGAAAGACGGCAAGAAGCTATATCAGCTCACCAACCTCGGCCGGCAGGAAGTGGAGCGCGAGCGCGAGGCCATCGACGAGATCTGGCGCCGCGCTTCGCACTGGGGCGATTGGGCGCAATGGATGGGCCCTGGAACGGCGATGATCGCTGGACCCTTGGGCGCGCTCATGAAGTCGGCCTTCCGCGCCATGAAACACAGCGGCGGCGATTCCGCGCGCACCGGACGAATCCAGGAGATTCTGGATCGCGCGCGCCGCGAGTTGGACGCCCTGTAAGTCACACTCAATCCAGCACTGCTCAGCTAATGCGGCCTTAAGTTCCGGTCGATGAGTGTGGAGCGATGCCCACAGGTGCGATTCTGGCCGGTTCTTACGATTACCGCCTGGTCGCCTTGTCTGTGGTGATCGCGATCCTGGCTTCCTACGCGGCGCTCGATCTCGCAGGACGGGTAACCGCCGCGCGGGGCCGAATTCGTTTCTTTTGGGTGACGGGCGGCGCGTCGGCCATGGGGCTGGGCATTTGGTCGATGCACTATGTCGGGATGCTGGCCTACAGCCTCCCGGTGCCGGTCCTCTATCATTGGCCGACGGTTTTGGTATCGCTCTTTGCGGCTATCCTGGCAGCCGGAGTGGCGTTGTTCATCGCCAGCCGCAACGTGATGCTTCCGCTTCGCACCGCGGTGGGCGGCATCCTGATGGGAACCGGAATCGCGGCGATGCATTATATCGGCATGGAGGCGATGCGCCTGCCCGCCATGTGCCGATATTCCACCGGCCTGGTGATTCTGTCGGTTGTCCTTGCTATTGTCATCTCGCTGATAGCGTTGTGGCTGACCTTCCACTTGCGGGATGAAACCAACAGCATGGCCTGGCGCAAGGTGGCAAGCGCGATCCTGATGGGCGCGGCCATCCCGGTCATGCATTACACAGGCATGGCCGCAGTCACGTTCACCCGCATGGATTCGGCTCCGGACCTGACGCACTCGGTGGAAATTTCCGATCTGGGCATCGCCGGGATCGTGATCGTCACGATCATGGTTCTGGGCCTGACCATCCTGACATCTTTGCTCGATCGGCGGTTCTCCGCGCAATCCCTGGAACTGAGCTCGAGTGAACAGCGCTACCGGCAGCTGGTGGAGGCTGTGCAAGTCATCCTCTGGCGCTGGAGCGTCGATTCTTCGGCATTCAGCTTCGTCAATCACGAAGCCGAGGAACTCCTGGGCTATCCGGTGGAGCGCTGGCTGGCCAACGGCAGTTTTCTATTCGACCACATCCATCCCGACGATCGCGAACAGACGCGCTCTTGCTGCGCCGCCGCCGCGCAGAATCGCGGGCCCCAGCGTTTCGAGCATCGAGTGATCTGCGCCAGCGGAGAAGTGGTGTGGCTTGGAACTTCGATTCGCCTGATTACCGGAAACGGAAAAACCAAGGAGCTGGTGGGCGTGATGACGGACATCACTGAGCGAAAGCGCGCTCAAGAGGCAGCCGAGAGCGCCAACCGCGCGAAGAGCGAGTTTCTGGCGTCCATGAGCCACGAAATCCGAACGCCCATGAACGGCGTGATTGGAATGACCGACCTGGCGCTGGACACGGATCTGACGTTTGAACAGCGCGAGTATCTCACTACAGCCAAGATTTCCGCGGAATCGCTGCTGACCATCATCAACGATATTCTGGACTTCTCGAAAGTGGAGGCCGGGAAGCTGGAACTGGATCCCACCAGCTTCCCGTTACACGACAGCGTTGAGGAGGCCATGAAGACCCTGGCATTCAGGGCTCACGAGAAGGACCTGGAGTTGCTTTGCGACATCAAGCCGGATGTTCCGAGCTTTGTCATCGGAGATTCCGCGCGCCTCCGCCAGATCCTGGTTAATCTGGTGGGGAATGCCATCAAGTTCACGGAGCGCGGCCAGGTTGCTCTGGAGGTTGCTCGCGAAGCACAGGACGGCGACAAACTGCGGCTGCGCTTTACCGTGAGTGATACGGGCATCGGGGTTCCGCCGGAAAAACAGAAACTTATATTCGAAGCATTTTCTCAGGCCGACAGCTCTACAACGCGACGATTCGGCGGAACGGGTTTGGGGTTGACCATTTCTTCGCGCCTGGTGGAAGCGATGAATGGAAAGATCTGGGTGGAGAGCGAGCCGGGCCGCGGAAGCAACTTCCATTTCACGATTTGCCTGGGAGCGGCCAGCCAAGCGCCGCCCGAGTCTCCTGGAGAAATGCCGTTGGCGGGAACGCGGGTGTTAGTGGTGGACGACAATTTCACCAACCGGCGGATTCTCACGGAAACGTTCTGGTCTTGGGGGATGCAGCCGACCGAAGCTGCGGGCGCTGAAGAGGGCCTGTCGCATCTGCTGCGGGCGTTCGAGCATGGCGACCCTTTCCCATTGGTGGTCACCGACGTTCACATGCCGGAGATGGACGGTTTCGATCTCGCGAATCGAATCAAGCACACGCCCGGCCTGGCCGAAGTCGTGATCATGATGCTCACGTCCGGTGAGAAGCGCGGCGATCTCGAGCGCTGCCGCGAACTGGGAATTTCGGCCCATTTGATGAAGCCCATTCGCCGGGCCGAACTGCGCGCCGCGGTGGAACGGGCGCTGAAAGGCCCATCGGCCGGCGAAAACGAACGGTCGGGTACGCTCTCTCCGATTTCAACCCGCGTGACGCCGGAGGCATTGAGGTCGCGTATTCTGCTGGCGGAAGATAATGTCGTCAACCAACGGCTGACCGCCCGAGTTTTGGAGAAAAGCGGTCACACAGTGGTGATCGTTGCGAACGGCAGAGAGGCCTTGGACGCGCTACGGGATGACACGTTCGACATGGTTCTAATGGACGTGCAGATGCCAGGGATGGATGGATACGAGGCGACCAGGGCGATTCGCACAGGCGAGAGAATTAAGAATAAACACATACCGGTGCTGGCCTTGACAGCGCACGCCATGGCTGGTGACCGGGACCGGTGCCTGGCAGCCGGCATGAATGGTTACATTTCCAAGCCGATTAACGCCTCCCACTTGCTAAATCTGGTAGAGCAGACCAAACATGCTTCGCTCAGCCCCGCTTGGGACCTCGAATAATCGCGTCTTACGCAGCTAACGCGCGGCCACCGCGCCGGCGGCGACGTCATGGTAGGAGTAACGCGTGTCGATGGCTGTGTATTCCTTGCCATCCACTTCCGCATACGGATAAACGAAGTAATTCAGCGGCTCGCCCCGCTGCCGGGGATTCAGAACGACGTCGCGCCCTTTCGAAAACTCCACTCGATTCTCGTCGTGCGCGCCGAAGAAATACTGGCGTTTGTCGGGATTCTTGGCCGCCTCGGACGCATCCACCGGCACCCAGCCGATGCCCTTGGCGTAAAACTCGGCCCAGCAATGATACCCGGTGATCTGGCCCTGGCCCCGGTCGGCCGGCAAGCGGAAACCCGATGGCGAATCGCGCGGGAATGCCCATGGCGCGGGCGTAGCCGATGAAGATGGCGTGAAAGTCGGTACAGTTTCCGCGGCGCGCGTCGCAGGCGTAGTAGATGTCGCCGCGTCCCCAGCCCTTTCCAGTCTTGTCATATTTGACGGTGGCCACCACGTGATTGTAAATCGCCCTCGCCATCTCGAGATCGGTGTGCGCGTGCGCGGCGTCCACCACTTCCTGCGCCCAGGTCCGGATCTGGCCGTCGATCGGAACCAGACGGTCCGGCTTAAGCCAGCGCGCCAGATCGGATGGAGGCGCGGCCCCGGTTTTCGCGGCCACGTCCACCAGCGGTTGAATGCGTTCCCGCCGAGTGGCCTGAAACGTCAGCGTGACGGGAACGTTAGTTTGCTTGGGGTGGTCGAGTTGAAGATGCAGAATCGTGATGCCTTGATCGCCGGTCGAGATCTTGTACGGATAAGGCGTATCGACATGCAGGTTCACGATCCGCTGATACGCATCGTCGTGTGGAACCGGAATCCAAAGCTCCACTTTTTGAGCGCCGGCCGGCAGATCCTTGAGCGTCGCCTGGTACTCGAAAGTGAAGTCCCGCTCGCGCACGGAACCGGCCAGCACCAGGCTTGAACAGAGCAATGTCAGAGAAACAAGTCGCATAGCCGCCTTTCCCTTAACTTAGGGTATTCCAAATGTCGACGCGCCATTTCCAGGCACCGTCTTCGCGTTGCCACACGACCACGTACTTCACATCCAGCGCCGGCGCGCCGCTGGCGAATTCCAGTCTGCCGCGGCCGATTTCGAACCCGGTTTCACCCGCCGGTTCGAACTCCACCGTTTCGAGCTTGGCCGCGCTAACTCCCATCTGATCGATGGCGGCCCGCCAGAAATTCTTGATGTTTTCGCGTCCGGCGATCATCTCCGCGCCGGGCGGCAGGATGCGCGCATCGCGCGTATACACGCGGTCCAGAGCGTCGAAATCCCTCTGGGCCACGATCTGTTCGAAAAGCTGATTGGTGGACCGGATATCTTGGGCAATGGCAGGGCTCATAATTTAGCTCCTCGTTGAATAAGGCTACCAGAGATGGCGCCGATAGCGGGCCACGGTCTATTTGGAGCTCGCCGGCTCACCCGCGAACGGGAATTCGAACGATTCCGCAGCCTCGCGCACCATCAGAGTTCCCGGACCGAGAGGCTTGGAGCCGTTGGGAAAAAAGACCGCCCCGTCGGTGGATTGTCCTGCCAGGAGCTTGGTCGGCACCAACGCAATCGCGGATGCGGCCGCGCCTGCCTTTATCCGCGAAGAAACTCCGAAAGCCAGCGCGCTCTGCCGGCGGGATTCGAACCCGTTGGTGGTCTGCATATTGGGGTTTCCGAACACCCCGGCCTCATATGTGGTCACCAGCTTTACCACATCGCCCCGGCTGGCTTTGGCCAGTAGCGACTCCACCACGGTGAGCGCGGGTGAAGCATGCAGAATGCCGCCGTCCGGTCCGCGATAAGCAAAGTCCTCCGGCTTTACCATCCAGGAAATCGGCGAGCCGTTTGAAACGGAAACCTGAATGATCGAATACTCCTTCAAGTGCGACGGCAGATACGCGAACATCACCGTCACACCACCCTTGGTCAGGGTCTGGTAGTGTAGCCCATTTGACTCAAAAGGGATGATCTGCGCCTGGAGACCGAAACAGGTCACCAGCCACAGCAGCGGACATAGCCTCATACTCTCATGATAACCGGCGGAAATGCCGTTAGTTGAGTTACATGGGCGCTGGGAAATATCGGATTTGACGCCCTAAGGGTTTTATCTTAGTCCTGGAACCATACTTGAGTGAGACCTAAGGTCTAAGGTTGGCACCAACTAGTACCAAGGACCAATTGTTGTCATCGTCCTAACGCCTTAGGCTTAGATACAGGAGTGTCGTGATGTTGCGTGGCATAATCATTTGTCCCGATGTCGATTTAAACGAGCGGTTGGAAGCGATTCTGACGGAAATCGGCGTCGTGAGCATCACCCGGACGCTGGAGCGTTATCCGAACACGCTGGAGATGCTGCGCGTCATTCGCGCGCACGCCCCGCACGTGATCTTCGTTAGTACGGAATCCACCGCGAAGGCCATCGAGGTTGCGCGGGAGGTGGAAAAGAACGTTCCCGGCGTGCAGATCGTGGCGATCAGCCGCTTTTGCGATCCTCAAATTTTGCTGGACGTGATGCGCGCCGGCATCCGCGAGTTCGTCTCCCTCCCGTTCGAACGGCAAACGGTTACCGACACGCTCCTGCGAATCAAGGATACGGTGCAGCAGCGGCCCCCGGCCATCGAAGCCACCACGCAGGTATTCAGTTTCCTGCCCGCCAAGGCGGGAGTTGGAACGTCCACGCTGGCGTTGAATGCAGCCGTGGCCATGTCGCGCCTGCCCAACACTAACGTGCTGCTCTCGGATTTCGATCTCAATTCCGGAATGCAGCGGTTCATGCTGAAGCTGGACAACACGTATTGTGTGACGCACGCCGCCGAACACGCGCTCGAAATGGATGAAAGCTTGTGGCCCACCATGGTCACTTCGCTCGACCAGCTGGATGTGTTGCACGCCGGTAAACTGAACCCGGACTTCCGCTTGGAACCAACCCAGATCCGGCACCTGATGGAGTTCATGCGGCGCAACTACGCCGCGCTGTGCTTCGATCTTTCCGGCAATCTTGAGAAATACTCGCTCGAAATCATGCACGAGTCCAAACGGATCTTTCTGGTGTGTACTCCGGAGATTCCGTCCTTGCACCTGGCTCGCGAAAAGTACCTTTATCTGAAGCAAGTGGACTTGGCCGAGCGTGTTTGCGTCCTTCTGAACCGTTGTCAAAAACGGCCGCTCATCACGCCCGCCCAGATTGAACAGCTGCTCGGTCTGCCTATTTATATGACATTCCCGAACGACTACCAGGGCGTGCAGCGGGCCCTCACGGCTGGCCGTTGGGTGGAATCGAGCGGCGAGCTCGGCAAACAATTCACCGCGCTGGCCCACGCGATGTTCGAACAGAAGCCGGTCGCGACGCAGCCACCGGACTCCAAGAAGCGCTTCATCGAGTTCTTCTCGGTGGTCCCGCGCGAAGCCCGAAAATCCGCCAGCTAATCCAGCTGGCTGAGTCTTACAACCGCAAATCCGCTATCCTCGCTTATTGGAAAGCTCCGTTCTCCAGTGGGTCACGCACTACGGCTATTTCGCCATCTTCGGCTTGCTGGTGTTCGGCATCATCGGCCTGCCGGTTCCAGATGAGTTCCTGCTGGCCGGCTGCGGATTTCTGGTCTTTCAAGGCCACTTGCGGCTGGTTCCGGCCTTCGCCAGCGCCCTCGCCGGCAGCATGTCGGGCATTACGGGCAGCTACATCATCGGCCGGACTCTCGGCTGGAAGTTTCTGCACTCCCGCCTCGGGCGGCTGCTGCGAATCAAAGACGAACACATCCGCCGCGTGCATGACTGGTTTGACCGCATAGGCCATTGGGCGCTGCTGGTCGGCTATTTCATTCCCGGCGTCCGGCATTTCACCGCCATCGTTGCCGGAACATCGAAGATTGAACTGCGCTCCTTCGCGGCCTTCGCCTATACCGGCGCGCTGTGTTGGGTCAGCACGTTCCTATTCATCGGCTATCACTTTGGCCAACGCTGGCCGGAGATCCTGGCGCTGGTGGAACATCATTTGAAGCTGGCATCCGCCGGCGCGGGCGTGGTCCTGGCGGCCTACGCCGTCTATCTATTTTTTAATCGCAAACGCGGCGGCTCCGAAGCTCCTCCCCGGTAGTATTCTAAGAACAGGAACCTTCTTGGCTGATTAAACCACCGAGGGTCACCTCCACGGAGTCATTCATTAAGAAACCGAGGGACCAATTCACTTGGCCGAAGCCGTAGCAGACCGTTTTTACACATCCACCGTTGGAAAGAAGGCCGTAATGGCGGCCAGCGGGGCCATTCTGTTCCTGTTTGTAGTGGGCCACCTCATCGGCAACCTGCAGATCTACGAAGGACCGGAGAAGCTGAATAATTACGCCGCGTTCCTGCGCTCCATGCCCGCGCTGCTGTGGACGGTGCGCGCCGTGCTGCTGGCCATGGTTGGCCTGCACATCTGGTCTTCTTTCGCGCTGCTCGGCCGGAAGGTGAACGCCCGCCCGATCGGATATGTCCGGTGGAAGCCCACCCAATCCTCCTATGCGTCCAGGACCATGTACTGGAGCGGCCCTATCATCCTGGCTTTCGTGATCTACCACTTGCTCGATTTCACTTTTGGATCCGTGAATCCGCATTTTCAGGAAGGCAATGTGTATGCGAACGTGATTGCCAGCTTCAGCCTGATTCCGGTCTCCGCGTTTTATATCCTGGCGATGTTGCTGCTTTGCATGCACCTCTACCATGGCTTGTGGAGCATGTTTCAATCGCTCGGCTTTTATCACCCTCGCTTTACGCCTCTTTTGAAGCGCGCCGCGGCCGCGGTTGCCATCCTGATCGCTGCTGGAAACATCTCTATTCCGGTCGCGGTGCTGGCGGGGCTGGTGCGATAATGCAGCTCATTTCGCGCGTTCCTTCGGGGCCCATCGAAAAGCTATGGGATCAGGCCCGCTTCGAGATGAAGCTGGTGAACCCGGCCAACAAGCGCAAGCATACGGTGATCGTGGTCGGTTCGGGATTGGCCGGCGCTTCGGCTGCGGCCACGCTCGGGGAACTGGGCTATAACGTCAAATGTTTTTGCTTCCAGGATTCTCCGCGCCGCGCTCATAGCATCGCCGCGCAAGGCGGAATCAATGCCGCTAAGAATTACCATGGCGACGGCGACAGCATTTTCCGCCTGTTCTATGACACGGTGAAAGGCGGCGACTTCCGGTCCCGCGAAGCCAACGTTTATCGCCTCGCGCAGATCAGCGTGGACATCATCGATCAATGCGTCGCGCAAGGCGTGCCGTTCGCGCGCGAATACGGCGGCACGTTGGCGAATCGGTCCTTCGGTGGCGCGCAGGTTTCCCGCACTTTCTACGCTCGCGGCCAAACCGGCCAGCAGCTTCTGCTGGGCGCGTACCAGGCGCTGGAACGGCAGATCGATGCCGGGCAGGTCAAAATGTTCCCGCGCACCGAAATGCTCGACCTGGTGGTGATCAACGGCCAGGCCCGCGGCATCGTGGCCCGCAACCTGGTTACCGGAAAAATCGAGTCGCATTCGGCCGACGCGGTGGTTCTCGGCACCGGCGGCTACGGCAACGTCTACTATCTTTCGACCAACGCCAAAGGTTCCAATTGCACCGCCATCTGGCGCGCTTATAAACGCGGCGCCGCTTTCGCCAATCCTTGTTTCACGCAGATTCATCCGACCTGCATCCCGGTGTCCGGCGATTATCAATCCAAACTCACGTTGATGAGCGAATCGCTGCGCAACGACGGCCGCATATGGGTGCCCTTGAAGCCGGGCGACAAGCGTCCGCCTAACCAGATCCCGGAAGACGAGCGCGACTACTATCTGGAGCGCCGTTATCCGAGCTTCGGCAACCTGGTTCCCCGCGATGTCGCTTCGCGCAATGCCAAGGCGGTTTGCGACGAAGGCCGCGGCGTCGGCGAAACCGGCCTGGGCGTCTATCTCGATTTCGCCGACGCGATCAAATCGCCTGGGCGTCGACGTGATTCGCGAACGCTACGGCAATCTGTTCGAGATGTACGAGCGCATCACCGACGAGGATCCCTACAAGGTTCCGATGCGCATCTATCCGGCCATCCACTACACCATGGGCGGTCTGTGGGTGGATTACAACCTGATGACGCACCATCCCCGGGCTATTCGTCGATCGGCGAAGCGAACTTCTCCGATCACGGCGCCAATCGCCTGGGCGCCAGCGCGCTGATGCAAGGGCTTGTCCGACGGCTATTTCATCCTGCCCTACACCATCGGCGACTACATCGCGCACGGCAAGCTCGAAAAGGTGGATACGAACCATCCGGAATTTCGAGCGCGCCGAGAGCCGGCGTCGAGCGCTGACCAAGCGGCTGCTTGCGATCAAGGGCAACCGGACCGTGGATTCGTTTCACCGCGAGCTCGGCAAAGATCATGTGGGACTACTGCGGGATGTCGCGCAACGCCGCAGGGCCTGGAGCATGCGCATTGGGCAAGATTCGCGAGCTGCGCGAGCAATATCTGGCGAGAACGTCAGGTGATCGGCAGCGGCGGAGGATCTGAATCAATCGCTCGAAAAGGCCGGACGGGTCGCGGATTTCTTCGAATTGGCGGAACTGATGTGCCTCGACGCGCTCGAACGCAATGAATCCTGCGGCGGCCACTTCCGCGAGGAGTATCAGACGCCGGATGGCGAAGCGCAGCGCGACGATGACGAATTCTCGCTACGTCGCGGCGTGGGAGTATCAAGGGGCCGGATCGCCAGCCGGCGCTGCACAAGGAGCCGCTGCACGTTCGAGTACGTCCATCCCAGCCAGCGGAGCTACAAATAGATGCGCCTGATCCTCCATATCTGGCGGCAGAAGAACGCAGGCGCAGCCTCCGGCAAGATGGTCCGCTATGAGGCTCAACGAACGTCAATCCGCGACATGTCGATGCTGGAAATGCTGGATGTCGTGAATGAGGAGCTGATTGCTCAAGGGCGAAGAGCCGATCGCCTTCGAGCACGATTGCCGCGAAGGAATTTGCGGCATCGTGCGGCTTCATGATCAATGGCGTCGCGCACGGTCCGCTGCCCGGCACCACGGTGTGCCAGCTCACGCATGCGTCATTTCAAGGATGGCCAGGAGCTGTGTCTGGAGCCGTGGCGCGCCAAAGCGTTTCCGGTGATCAAGGATCTGGTGGTGGACCGCAGCGCGTTCGACCGCATCATCGCAGCGGGCGGCTACATCAGCGTTCCGACCGGCAGCGCGCCGGACGGCAACGCGATTCTGGTTCCGAAAGATGCGCCGATCAGCGCCATGGATGCGGCCGCCTGCATCGGCTGCGGCGCGTGCGTGGCGGCCTGTCCGAATGCGTCGGCCGCGCTGTTCACGGGCGCCAAGATCTCGCACCTCGGCCTGCTGCCGCAAGGCCAGCCGGAGCGGGATCAGCGCGCGCTTGCGCATGGTGCGGCAATGAATCGGGAGGATTTCGGAAGCTGCACCAACATCGGCGAATGCGAGGCGGTGTGCCCGAAGGAGATCAAGCTGGAAGTGATCGCGACGAATGAACCGCGATTTCATCCGCTCGAGCTGGCGCCGCTAATCTTCGATTTTGATCGACGGACCCTGCTTGCGCGATTCCTCGGCCGCCCGGCGCTCCACTTCCCGCGCAATCGCGACAAAGGGCGCGCCGCCATCACCAAGCGTCACCGGGCTGCCAGAATCCCCGCCCACGCGCACCGCCGGATCGAGAGCCAGCTCCCCGAGAAACGGAACGTTCATCTTTTCGGCCGTCCGCTTACCGCCGCCATGGCTGAACACGTCGATGCGCTCCTTGCAATGCGGGCATTCGAGGTAGCTCATGTTCTCCACCATGCCCAGAATCGGCACGCGCACCTGCTGGAACATATGGATGGCCTTGCGCGCGTCTTCGAGCGAAACATCGGACGGCGTGGTCACCACCACCGCTCCGGTCAGCGGCGCGGTCTGAATCAGCGAGAGCTGCACGTCGCCGGTTCCGGGCGGCAGATCGATGATCAGGTAATCCAGTTCGCCCCAATCCACGCCGCGCAGAAACTGCTGGATCACGCTGTGCAGCATCGGGCCGCGCCACACCAGCGGTTTGTCGCCGGGATTCAGAAAACCCATGGACATGATCCGCACGCCGTTTTTTTCGAGCGGTTGAATGCGCTCGCCGATGGCGTGCGGAGTTTGCCCGCACTCCCATCATCAGCGGTACGTTTGGGCCGTAGACGTCCGCGTCCAGCAAGCCCACGCGATAGTGGCCAGCCGCGCCAGCGCGATGGCCAGATTCACCGACGACCGTGGTCTTTCCCACGCCGCCTTTGCCCGATCCCACCGCGATCAGATTCTTTACGCCGGGAATTGGAAGCTTCGGCTCGCCCTGCGCTGAATTGGGACCCATCAATTCGACCTTAGAACGTAATCCCATTCCTTCGCGGCGCGATCGCGGACTTTCGCGACATCGCCGTCCAGAAGGTATCCGGCCTGCACGAGCTTTTGCGCAGCGGCGGTGATCTGCTGAAGGTAGGCCTGCTTGCTGGGATAGCGTTCGTCGATGGCCGGGCGGGGGTCCATGCGGCGCTCGCGCTCCGCCTTGCTCACCGGAAACGGAATCCAGGATCCAACCATGTCGTACAGCTCGTCGGGCGCGCCCATGCTTTTGGCGCGCAGATTCCAGCCCACGTTGGAAGCCAGCGGCACGGCGGCTTCCGGCATCTTGATCCCGGACGTTTCATTGCCGTCCGCGCCAACCTGAGGTATGAATGTGGGGAATGGCGCGCCCATCTTAGGCGGTTCCACGGAGAAGTCCAGCCGATAGGCCTCGCGCTTGATCCGCGGAATCTGCACGCCGGGGATCTTCGGGAACGCGTACGCGCCCAGCGACACCAATTGATCCTTGCCGATGCGCGGATATTCGGACGCGGGAGGTTCCTTGTCGTCCTTGATCCAGGCTTGCATCGCCACCAGCAGAGCTCGCATCGACGTCCGATAATCGTTCACGCTCGACGGATTCTGCGCTTCCACTTCGCGCGGCGGAAGGGATCCTGTGCCGTGCTGTGATCCGGTGAAAAAATATATTCGAGTGTCCTTCGCGATGGGCGCGTCCTGCTTCCCGTCGGGGGTGGTGTGAATCAACGACGCTGCTCGGCCCCAATATTCATACGACCCGTTGCTGTAGAAAATCTTAGGCACCACGTTGTCCTTTACCGCCTTGGCCAGCAGCCCGTCGTTATCGGTGAAGGGCGGAAGGTCGGAAGGATACTCAACGTTCATGAACGGGTGCCCATCGCGGGAGGGTTGCGCGAAGCGGGCGTTGAAGGAACCACGCCCGGCGCCGGCCACGTGCGCCCAAACGCCGTCGAAAACGCGACGGCTTTTTTCGTCCTGATTGAAACCGTCATAGAGATACGTGCGCAGAAACCGGCCGCTTTGCGAAATGCCGAATCCCAGCGCGCGCTTGGTGGTTTGATGTGCGTCGCCGAGCGCGGTGTCCGCGCCTCCGTACTTCAGAAACGACGTGAAGTCGCGCATAGCCGTCGGGCCCAGGCCCACCAGCACCGGGTCCTTGGCCAGATAGACCACTTCGTAAATCTTACCGGGAGCGAATCCGCCTTCCAGAGTCACGTGCCGGGCATCCGAGAATTTCCATTTGGCGCGCGCGATGGGACGCCGTTCGCCGGCCACCGTGTCGCGCACGAACATCCTATTCTCCGCCGCGCGCTCGTCCGCCACCGGATAGGCGATCTGGCTCCGATCCCCCAGCGAAATGGTTTCCACGCGCTTGCCGCCTTCCCACTCGGACCGCACCACGCCCGTGATCGGTTGGCCGTTATTGGTGGCAATGGGAGCATAAAGATGCAGCAGGTCCGCGTTCGCGGGCACGTCGAACTCCCAGCCGATCCACACCAGCGTGAAGCCCTGTTCCAGCAGAAAGCGATCGCCGAATTCGGCATCGGAGTGCGGGTCAGTGGATCCCGACGCCAGGTCGAAGGTGTTCAACATCGCTTTACCGCCGCGGTTCGAAATCTCGACCATGGCCGTTCCGTTGCCACGCGCCGCGTCGCGCGGCCGCAGGATGTACAGATCGGCGGCGAACTCCACCTTGCCTTCCGCGTTGCGCGGCGCGAGATCGATGTCAGCGATGATGCGGTTGGCGGGAAGCTTGGGATCCACGGCGAAATACGCCTTCCCCACCAGCCGTTCATATGCACCCGCCGAGCCGAACGAAGCGCCCTGCAAAACCTCGCCGCGTTGGGTTAACTCCACGCGAGTGACGGCGCCGAAGGATACACAGGCAAACATCTGGGCAAACAGGGGGATCAGAAGGAGTGCGCGACGGGTCATTTGTCCATTGTACGGTTTGTGCCACACTCGCGGTATGGATCGCTCCATCCGCGCCCAGCCGGTTGCAATGACGATCGCCGGGTCCGATCCGAGCGGTGGCGCGGGGATTCAGGCCGACCTGAAGACCTTCCATCAGTTCGGCGTTTACGGCGAAGCGGTGGTGTCGCTCCTGACCGTTCAAAACACCTTGGGCGTGCAGCACGTCGAGTGCGTCTCGGCCGAACTGGTAGCCCGGCAAATTCGCGCGGTAATCAGCGATATTCCGCCGCACGCGGCCAAGACCGGAGCGCTGGGGAATCGCGAGATTATCGAAACCGTCGCGGATCTCGCGGCCGGGTTTTCGTTCCCCTTGGTGGTGGATCCGGTGATGGTCAGCAAACATGGCGCGCGCCTGCTTGCGCCGGACGCCGTGGATGCATTGAAAAAGCTCTTGCTTCCGCGCGCGTTCCTTTTCACGCCCAATCTGGAAGAAGCCGAGGCCTTCACGGGGAAAGAAGTGCGCGACCTCGCGGGCATGCGCGCGGCGGCGGAAAAGCTGCGCGACCTGGGCGCGTCCGCGGTGCTGGTGAAAGGCGGCCACTTGAACGGATGCGCAACCGACGTCCTGCTGGGCGGCAACGTATTCCTCGAATTCCCGGCGGATCGGATCGATACCCGGCACACGCACGGCACCGGCTGTACGTATTCGGCCGCGATCACAGCTGCGTTAGCCCAAGGCGATAATTTGGTTCAAGCGGTCCGCAAAGCCAAGCGGTTCATCAGCGAAGCTCTGCGCACTAATCCTGGGCTGGGGGCTGGGGCGGGGCCGTTGAATCATCATGCGGCTTGTCCGGATGACCGGTCTGATCATGATTAGTCTGCTCCGGCAAAATGAAAGAGGTCTCGCCCGGACGCAGCAGCTTCAGCTTCTTGCGGATCTCCAGTTCCTGCTCGGACGGATTCTGCTGCAGTTTCTTGATGCGGGCGCTGCGGTAATCGTTCTCGCGCTCGAGCGCCGCGTTCTGTTCTTCCATCTGCCGGATCTCGCCCCATCTTTGGCGCAGCGCGGGAATCCCTTGAGGGCTGCGCAACGAGTAGTATCCGTAAGCGCCCACCAGTGCAAAGACGATCAGGAAGACAACCCGGCGGATAGCGTTTTTGATTCGCAATGGAATGAGTCCTACATTTGTTTATAATCCTGTTTTGGCGAAAGGTCCAGAGGAATGATCGAAGAAAGCTACGATGACCGATAAAATTGTTGTCTTGAGCGCCTGCGCTTCCCCCGAGGAAGCGGAACGAATCGCGCGCGCTTTAGTGGAAAAACGCCTGGCGGCTTGCGTGAACATGCTGCCCGCGATGCGGAGCATCTATCGCTGGAAGGATGCCATCGAAGACCAGCAGGAGACGCTGCTGGTGATCAAGTCCAGCCGCGGCCTGTTTAATTCGGTGCGCGCCCAGATCGAAAAGCTGCACTCTTACGAAGTGCCCGAGGTGATAGCGCTCCCCATCACAGCCGGGGCCGATGCCTACCTGGAATGGATGAGCCGCGTGCTTCCGGACGATCCGGAAGAGTGAAGCTCAGCTCTGCTTCGGTAGCTGCAGCAGATACTTGCAGAGGGCGTCCAGATCTTCGGGACTGAACTTGTAAGGAGGCATGATGGTGCCCCTGGAAGTGCCCTGAGGATCCAGGAAGTGCTTCTCCATCCAGGCCCGGTCGTGGCGCTGGGCCACTCCGTCAAGCGCCGGTCCCAGCTTCATTCCCACGCCGGCCACCTGATGACAGGTCCCGCAATGATTGGCCTGATACACTAGCGCGCCCTGGACCACGTAATCCGGCGCAGCTTGAATCAGCGACTCATTCTCGGGCGTCAGCTTCATCACGAAGGCCGAAAGAGCGTTCAGTTGGGGATCCGTGAGCTGAACCGGCGGCATCGCGCTGCTGGGCACCACCTTGGCGGGATCCTTAAAGTGGGGAATCAGCCAGGTCGCGTTGCGATGGTCGGCCGGCATCCGAGTAAGGTCCGGGCCCACGCCGTTCTTGCCCGCGCCCGGATGACATGCCTTGCAATTCTGCTTGCGGTAGTAAACCAGCCCTTCCAGTTCCAAGGGAGAAAGCTGCTGCCAGGGTTGGAGGCCTGTTTCGTTTTCCGCCGTAACCACCAGTCCGTTTTCTTCCGGATTGGGCGGCGTAGTCATGACGGCCGCCGTGGTCAAGCCGGTCCAGGCCAGCGCCGCCAGGAAAACCGCCGCGATGGCGAAGCCTCGTTTTCCGAGCCGCACCATGGGACCCCGGTCGATAAACGGAACCAGGAACAATGTGAGCACCGCCACGCCCGGCAGAACCACCGCGCCCAACACTTCGAGCGGCCCCTTGAAGAACTTGATCGTCTGGAACAGGAACAGGAAATACCATTCCGGCCGCGGAGTGAACGACGTATCTGTAGGATCGGCGAGTTTGCCTAACGGCGCGTCGGCGACCACGGCCAATACGAACAGAATGATAAACGCTATGGCCACGCCGATCGTATCCTTAAACACCTGTCCCGGGAAAAATTTCTTGCGCGGAGCGGTATCGCCCTCGGCCGGAGCGACCCCATGTTTGCGAACCAGAAAGATGTGAATTCCGATCAGGATGATCACGAGCGGAGGCAAAAGAATAGTGTGCAGCGCATAAAAGCGCGAGAACGTGACACGGCTGACGCCGGATTCGCTCCCAAGTAAGCGCGTCAAATACGGTCCCAGAACCGGAGCCGAGCCCGTGATTTGCGTAGTCACCACAGTGCCCCAATACGCGCGATTGTCCCAGGGAAGCAGATAGCCCGTCAGTCCGAACACCAGCACGATGAGAAGCAATACTACGCCCACCATCCAGGTGGCCTCGCGCGGCTTCTTATACGCGCCGTAGATGAACACCTGCAGCATGTGCAGCACCACGATGATGAGCATCATGCTGGCGCCCCAGTGATGCAGGCCGCGGATCAGTTTGCCGCCGGTCAGCTCCAGCATGATGTACCGGACGCTGTTGTACGAATCCCCGGGAGTGGCGGCGAAGTTAAACGCCAGCAGGCCACCGGTGAAAACCTGGATCACAAAGAAGAAGACGGCGGTGCTTCCGATGATCTGATGCCAGCCGCTCGAGGCCGGAATGTCCTCGTACAGGAAAGTCTTGATTGCGGTTTCGATGCCGGTGCGATTCTCCAGCCAGTCGATAATTTTACGCATGGGGCTCCGCGGGGCCGATTTCGATCACTCCGCTCTCCACTTTGACGGCATAACGGTCCAGCGGGCGCGGAGCCGGGCCGCCCAGCACCTTGCCGTCGATTGAGAATGCCGACGTATGGCAGGGACAGAGGAAAGTGTGGGAAGAATCATCCCAGTGGTACGCGCATCCCAGGTGCGTGCAATTAGGCGTGAACGCGATCACTTGGTTGTCGGGCTGCTTCACCACCCAGGCAGTCGCTTTTTCCGTCACCACTTGCCAGCCATCGGCGCGGCTCCGTTGGAACGAAATCTCGGTGGGCTTTCCGGCCGGAATGGTGGATAAATCCGCTGTCTTCACCCAGGCGCTCGTTTTCCGCGCCTTAGGGGGAAACAGGAGATAGATGGCCGCCGGGATGGCCAGAGCCGCCGTGATCAGGCCCATGATGCCGTTGATAAGCAGGATGTAGAAAGAACGCCGCGTAGGGGGCACATCCACCGCAGGTTCGTGGGAGTGGTTTTCTTCCATTGCCAGTCACTTAATTTACTCTGGGACAACGCCGCCGGTCAATAGGATAATGTTTCAAACAGGGCTGGGGAAGCGAAGTTTACGAGATGTTTTCAATATGGCAACAGCATTTTGCTCTTCAGAGAGCGCCTTCGCCGCGGTCATCGTTCCGGATGCGGATCGCCTCCGCCACCTCATAAACGAAGACCTTTCCATCGCCGATCTTACCCGTTCGGGCGCTGTTCACCACGGTCTGGATCACCTCGTCGGCGCGCTGATCGGCCACTACCAGCTCCAGTTTTACCTTGGGCAGCAGATCCACCTGGTATTCCATGCCGCGATAGACCTCTTTGTGTCCCTTCTGACGGCCATGCCCGCGAACTTCGGAAATGGTCATGCCATCGATCCCAATGGCCTTCAGCGCTTCCTTGACGTCTTCCAGCTTGTGGGGCTGGATGATGGCTTCTATTTTTTTCATGGCAGGTTTGATCTTTGCGGCTACGCTTCGAGATTATAACCCTCTTCGCCGTGCATACTGATGTCCAGGCCTTCCAGCTCATCCTCGGGCGACACCCGGACACCCAAGAGTACGTCGCAGATCTTCAGGATGATCAAGGTTCCCACGATCGCCATGCCCCAGGAGATCAGAACGCCGATGGTCTGATTCAGAATCTGGCCAGTGTTGCCATCCACCATTCCGAGCGGGAGCAGCTTGCCGCTGGCGTCCTTGAAGCCGTCATTGATGGCGTTGGTGGCGAACACGCCGGTGAGGATCGCGCCCACCGTACCGCCGGCGCCATGCACGCCGAAAGCGTCCAAAGTGTCGTCATAGCCGAACTTGCTTTTGACCACCGTGACCATCAGGAAGCAGATGATCCCGGCCAGGAAGCCGATCAACAGCGCCGGAAAAGGTTTGACGAATCCGGAAGCAGGTGTAATGGCAACCAGGCCCGCCACCGCGCCCGAGATCGCGCCCAGCACGCTCGGCTTGCCGTTGCGCATCCACTCCGCCAGCATCCAGCCCAGCACCGCGGCGGCAGTGGCGAAATGCGTGGCGACGAAGGCGCTGGTGGCCAGGGATGAAGCAGCCACCGCGCTGCCCGCGTTGAAACCGAACCAGCCCACCCACAAAAGGCACGCACCGATCACGCTGAGCACGATGCTGTGCGGCTTCATGGGCTCGGAGCCGTAGCCTTTGCGCTTGCCCAGATACAACGCGCAAACCAGCGCCGAGACTCCGGAACTGATGTGGACCACCGTGCCTCCGGCAAAATCGAAGCAGGGAACCTTCCCGCCCAAAGCTGCGTTGAGAAATCCGCCTTTGCCCCAAACCATGTGCGCCAGAGGAAAATAGACGATCAGCGCCCACAGCACCGAAAACAGCAGCATGGCGCTGAATTTCATTCGCTCGGCGAAGGCTCCGGAGATGAGCGCTGGGGTAATGATCGCGAACATGAGCTGGTAGATCATGTAGGTTTGGTGTGGAATGGTCGCGGCGTAATCCGGATTCGGCGCGCTTCCAACGCCGTTCAGGAACATATACCGCAGATCCCCGATCATCGGCCAGCCCTCGCCGAACGCGAGACTGTATCCGACAATGGCCCACAGCACCGTAATCACAGCCATCAAGATGAAGCTGTGCATCATGGTGCCGAGTACATTCTTGCGCCGGACCAGGCCGCCGTAGAAGAGCGCCAGGCCCGGGCCGGTCATCATTAAAACCAGCGCCGCGCTGGTCAGCATCCAGGCGTTGTCGCCGGCGCTTTGAGCCGACTTCACGGCCGCTTCCAAGTTGCCGAGCCTGGCCTCCGTGGATTGCGAGACCGCCTGCGCCAGCGACAGCGCCGGCAGCAGCAACAACAGCAAAAATCTACGAAGCGGCATAGTTAATGATCATATACCGAGCGCTTCTGGATTCGTAGAGGAAATCGAGAAAAAACTTCTATACAGTAAATCAGGAGTTTCTATTAGCCGGCCGTTTCGGGATCCTTCGGGGCCGCCGCCCCTTTCCATTGCAGACCCCCGCTGAACTGCAATCCGGCCACGTACTTAGAGCCCTCCCGCGTGCACCATCGGACGGAGGCGGTCCCGTGCAGCTTCAGAGCGTCCGCTCGAAAGTTGACGTAAATGCCCTCCTCGAGCCGCTCCTTCAACTGGAGACGCAGTCCATCCCGAGAGACATCTATTGTTCGGCCGCTTACTAGCCGGTCATGCCCGTAGCGATCCTTCCACATCACCTGCACCGTGACCCCCTCCTCGACGCGATCATGCCGGCGCAAACTCATACAGTCCTTTTATACCGTGCTTGTCGAGTTTTTGCCGAAGCGATGTATTCTGATGGAGTGGGGCTCGAGAGCGCGATTTTCTTCGAAACTCCCGAACAGATCTTCGGCCGCGTGTTTTCCGAATTGAAACCCCGCACGCCCGTCCCCGCGGTGCGCGTGGAATTTCGTAAGTACGCCAATGCCAACAGTTTGGTTCGATGGGACGCCGCTGGGATGCACGTTCGCATCACCGATGTTTTGGAAGGCGCTCCCACCGGAGTTATCGAGGCGCTGGCGCACATTCTCCTTTGTAAGCTCGTGCGCCGGCCGGTTCCAAAAGTGCAGGCCGAGCGTTACCGGCGCTATTTGAATCGGAAGGAGATGCGCCGCAGCCTGCAGCTCGTTCAGCAGGCTCGCGGGCGGAAATTCGTCTCCGGAGGCAAGGGCGCCTGCTATGACCTGGATGAGATTTTCGAGGACTTGAACCTGCGCTACTTCCACGGCCTGATGGCGCGTCCGCTACTCGGCTGGAGCCGGCGACCCTCCCGCGTTCTGCTCGGCCATTATGATCCTTCCCACAACGCCATCATCCTGAGCAGCTTGATGGATCGCAAGTCCGTACCGCGCCTGGCGGTGGAATATGTTTTGTTTCACGAAATGCTGCACTTGAGGTTCCCGGTGGAGCACCGTGGCGCGCGCCGCTGCGTGCATACGCGCGAGTTTAAGGAAGCCGAAAAAGAGTTTTTGCCGCGCAAAGAAGCGGCCGAACTCATGAAACGCATTTGTTCAAGCTGATCTGTTCTTCGCAGCCTGCTAAGCGGCCACGCTCTGGGCGCGCCGAAAGGCTTCTCTCACTTCGTTGCCCATTTGATCGAGCGTGTGAAAGAGCCGGGGGACATCCAGCGCGGTCCAACCCCAGGGATAAAAAGCCAGCTTGCACTTTAACCCGCAGACTGTCCAATAAAACGACACATATTGACGCCAAAGCGCTTGCGCAAATGCCGGCCGGTCGGACGGAGAATAAACCAGCATCCATCGGGCGAACGCGTGCAACCGATTAAAGTCTCGAATCAGCAGGCTTAAATAGCCGCTAAAAATTCTGCGGCGCTGGGCTAAGAGCGTCTTGGCGACTCGAGCATCATATCCCGGCTGCGATTCAAGGAACGTGAAGTCCGTCTGATCTAATAGACGCTCCATGGGGGCGTAGTTTGCGACTGAAAAGGCTTCCAGCCACGCCGCGTCCACCGGCCGGGTGCCGGATCTGGCGCTTAATTTCCAGAACAGCCAGCCAAAGCCCGACGCGAGGGCCAGGACAGCGCCGGCAACAGTTATCATGAGCATTGGAAAAGCGTCCTCTTCACCCCAGCTAGCATATCCGAGTTTTTGGAACAAATCAACCTTTGTTGTCGGCGTACTTTTCTAAGTATCTTCGAAAACCGGCCAATTTATTTACGTCCGGAGCGAAGCAGCGTGCTATTTATGTCTTCGAGCCGGGAAAGTACGCGCGCTTCCTCTTCGGGCTGCCAATAGTGGCCCAGCGTCATCGTTCCCTTCTCGCCCTGTCGATTCAGCATCACCGTCCAGAACAGCAGACACAGCGTAGCGGCCACGATGCGCAGATTGTCGAACTCGCGCATCCACTGATTATTCACGTTGCCAATGAACAGCGCAGCGGCCTTCATCAGAAAATAAAAGGCGTAGCCGATCGAGTAGACTATCACGTTACGGCTTAAGTGAATGGGATAGTACAGCAAGAAAAGGCTGATCAGGACTACGAACGCCACCAGGCTCGAAACCGTCACGCGTTCAAATATAAGAAAACGCGCCACTCTGGAGCCGGGAGTTTTCTCAAACGCTAAAAGCAGCGCCGACAAGGCGATGGCGAGGCCGAGCGCGATCTTGATATAGCGGCGCGACGCGCTGGCAATACCTGCCAGATTTTGCAGAACAATCGAGTAAAGCTCCAACACAATCAGGGCGTAGGAGCAGGCTATCGATCCTTCCGTGGCGAGAAAAGCATCTCGATATGCATTGGTGTGATAAGGGACCAAACCGAGGACGACAGTTTGCACGACCAGCAGAAGCAGATAAACGAAGAAGTAAACGTAAACGCGATACAACCCCGTCCACAAAAAGCGTACACACAGCGCGATGGTAGCGGCAGTCTGTAGAACCAGAAGGAATTGCTGCTCGAAGGGGAACCGATGCATAAGCCGCGTCGCCAGTGATCTTCACCAGCTTAACATTGGCCCGCTCGGCTCCCTTGGAGCAAAGACATCGTTTAGCGAGCAGTAAATTGTTGGCAGGGGTCGCAATCGGGAGTGGGGAAGTCCGCCGAGACCGTGGCGATAAACGCGAATGTCAGTCCGGCCATCAACAATAGCCTTTTAAGCATGGGTAGTAATCTCCTTTGGTTATCTAAAATCGAGCGGGAAACTCGGAGCTAGAGTAAGGGCGATTACCGGCCAACGGGAAAAAGGCCTAGACTATTTCGGAAACCAGAACAGCGCGAAGCGCGCCATCGCTAGTAACAATGAGGATTCCGTTCCGGGGCGTTTAGGTGTATCATTCGAGGTATTCGATGCGCGGCACAGAAAGCACCTCCCCCCTGAACCGGGGCGCGGCCTCCGATCTTTGGAGAAATACGCTTTCGCAAATCCCTTCTTTGTTCGGGAAGTTGGTCTATCTTGCCGGGCTGCGCAATCCCAACAACGGGCGGTACGAACACCACGGGCTGGCCCTTTTATTTGGCGAAGAGCAGGCGAATCTGGCGCTTAGAAAGAGCCACAGACAGGCGTTTGACGAATGGCTAACGTTTAACCTGGAGCAACAAAAAGCCGATCTGGAACTCTACTTTTCCGGAATATCCGAAGATCGGCACACCGTCCTGAAAACCTGGGCGAAGTTGGCGCCCTATCGAAGCCTGGTGCCTGCGTCGGCCAAGAAGGTTGAAAAACAGCTGTATGTCGCTGATTTGAGTGCGCTTCTCGAGATACTCAGGAACGCGAGCGCCGCCGCCGGCCCTGGTCGAGACGCATCGCGATCCCCGACACCTGGCCGATAACGTCGATATCGGTCGGGTATGAGTAGATCTGCGGCTCGCACGCCGAAGCCGGGTGAGGCTGCAAGATGAGCTTATCGTTCGTCAAGTTACACCATCCGCAGGCGTAACCTTGCCGATGCTCCAGGAAATAGATGGGGCGCTCGAATTCGGTGGTCCAGCCAGTGTTGGTCACGCGGCGGGCAGTCTCGTCGATCATGATGAAGGTTCCCGGCTGCAGCAGCGGAAACATGAACCAGTCTTCGGTGCCAATGAAGGCATAGCGCTGCTCCTTGAGCCCCAGAGTTTCGAGGAACAGCAGGGGCAACCGACCCCAGCGCTGAATCATGCGGCTGAGATAGGTGGTCCGGCGCAGATCGAGGCCCGGATCCAAAGATAGGGGCAGCAATACCTCACCCTGTTTAGATGCTTGAAAATAAACCGGATGCGTACTGGGAACTTCCGCCAGCATGCTGTCGGCGGGCAAGGCGTTCAGCGAGATTCCGTACCATTCCAGCACCTCCAGGAAATCCAGGCGATAGATCGCGCACAGCGAGTAAAGCTTATAGAGGGTTGGAACCAGGCCGCGGTTCTCGATTTCCGAAACCCGGTTGATCAGGACCGCGAATTCGTCGTTGCGATATTTGTCCGCGATCTTCAGGCTGGCCTGTTCAACATCGCGAACGCGTAAGTTGAGCCGTTCCCTGACTCGCCTTAGTTTCTGTCCAGGGTCCTCCATGCTATGATGCCTGCGCGTCCCGAGGGGCGTGGCGCTGGGTTTTCAGGCTCGAATTATAACGGCCGGGGATCTAAAGAGCAAGGCGAAAAACCAGTTTTGTTCGGTTTTCCGAACAAGAGGGGAACTCCAGAATGTTTCTTCGTGTTTTGAGGCCCGATGTTGTAGGGGACCAAGGGGTTTGCGGCGGCCGGTTTCGAAAGAATCACACAATTTCCGGCAAATCCAAGCGCTATTCCAGCGGAGTCGTGAATTTAGCAGCCCAACAGGATCTATGATCCGACGAGCGAAACTGGCAACCTCAAAGCACCGTCGCGCCGGAATGCAGGGTGAACTGGGAGCGTTCAGCCAGGAAGCAGCGCGTCAATTGCTGGGCGATGGAGTCGAAGTAGTCCCCTATCAGAGATTCGAACAGGTCTTTCAGGCTCTGCGGAACGGCAAGATCGACGCCGGCGTCATCCCGATCGAGAATACGCTGGCTGGATCGGTGCACGAAAACTACGATCACCTGCTGAATTTTGACGTGCGGATCGCAGCTGAAACCAATGTCCGGATCGTGCACAACCTCATTGCGCCGCCGGGCGTGCGGTTCAAGGATATTCGGAAAGTCTATTCTCACCCGGTGGCCTTGAATCAATGTCTGCGATTTTTTGCCGAGCATCCGAAGATGGAACGGACTTCGTTCTATGACACCGCCGGCGCTGTGAAAATGGTGATGGCCGGCGGAGAGCCCGATTCCGCCGCGATTGGTTCCCGCGTGGCCGCGTCCATCTACGGCGCGAAGATCCTGCGCCGCTCCATCGAAGACGATCGCCACAATTTCACACGCTTCTTTCTGCTCTATTCGGCTAAGCGATTACCCCGGCAACCAGCCATCCAGCGGCCCTCGAAGACATCGCTGGTGTTTACCACCCGCAACATTCCCGGCGCCTTGTTTCGCGCCTTGAGCGCCTTCGCGCTTAGAGATTTGAGCCTGACCAAAATCGAATCGCGCCCTTTGCACGGCAAGCCCTGGGAGTATTTGTTCTATCTCGATTTCCTGGGCAGTCAGGACGAGCCGCGCGTCCAAAAAGCTCTGGGTCATCTTAGGGAATTGGCGGATTTCCTGCGAGTGCTGGGCAGCTATCCGCTGGGGAATTAGCGGCGCGGGGTAAACTTCAGCGCCGTATGGGTGGCTGAGAATCCGCAGACCTTGATGTCGATCAGGCCCGCGGCACGGCCGGCCGTGATCACGTCGTTCTGAGTTATCGCTTCGATGCCCTTTGGGTACACAACCCAGATCGGGCCGTCGGCGTGATAGGCCAGCTCGACGAGTTCTTCCTTATTGGAAACCGCTATAAAGACCACATCCGCTTTGGGCCGGCTGGTGACAGCGCCGCGGCCGGTCAGCTCGCTGCGAAAATCCGCGGCGTGGCGACCGACTAAGCGCACCTTTGTTCCAGGCTTAACGCCGAGCTTGTCCAGCCGGCTGGGCGGATTCCGAATCTTCGAGGCCCATTTTTCAGCCGCTTCGCCGAGATGAAAGATGGCCGAGCCGTCTCCAAATTGCACGGCCAGGCGCCCGGACGTTACCTTCATATCGCGGATGCTGGGGAAGGGGATCTTCAGCCGGAAATCACCGCGAAAGACCAGTTCGGAAGTCTCGAGCAGTGCTTTGCCGGTGGATGATTCCTTGCCGAAATCGACCCGGCATTTGATTTCCTGGCCCATCCCGACATATTACAGCGTTCGAACGAGGTGCGTCAGACCGGGGTGCGTTAGAATGAATGAGTTCGGGCCGTGGCGCAGCCTGGCTAGCGCGCTTGCTTGGGGTGCAAGAGGTCCCGGGTTCAAATCCCGGCGGCCCGACCAATGGGTTCAGCCTTCGCAAACACTAACGACGTCTCTTCGTAGAAAGGAAGACGGCATGTCCAAACTATATTTAGGGGTGCTTTTTGCAGTCGTTGGCGCGGGAGTCTACGCTCAGGCTCAGGAGACACCCAAGGCCACCAGTGCGGCTGCGACGTACGTGACCTCGGCACAGATGGTCCAGGCGTTGAAGAGCGCGCCGCGCCAGGATGCTCCGCTCATCGACAGTCCGGTTCGCGTGGTGGATACGGGCGGGCACTATCTCGGCGTCGCCATGGTGCAGCGGACCAGCGCCGACCAAAGCGCCCTGGTGCACGACAAAATAGATGAGATCTACTACGTCCTGGAAGGTGGCGGGATGCTGGTGACGGGCGGAGCGCTGGTGGATTCTGAGCGGACCAAGGAGAGCCGCACCATCGGGCCGGGCTGGCGCGGCAAAAGCATCCAGGGCGGCGAGAGCCGGCGCGTCGCTGTGGGGGATGTCGTGATCATTCCCGCGGGCACGCCACACATGTTCAGCCAGTTGGACGGGCCCATCCGTTACCTGATCTATCGAGTGGATACCAGCAAGGTTATCGCGCTGAAGTAAACCGCGCCTCTATTTGGCCGCGGGCGCCACTTCCGCGCGCTCGATCCCAGGTGCGGGATCGACGTTCGGGACGCGTATCTCGACATATTCAATCGCGCCATTGATTTCGCTCAACCAGTGCGGCGTGCCGGGCGGGTTCACGATGATGTCGCCTACGCCGATTTTCCGCGCCAGGCCGTTCTTGATTCCGGTTGCGCTGCGGATGGTCGCGTTCGGGTTGGGATTCGGGTAAATGTCGCGATCGATGGTCGGAGGAATCAGCGTGCCGCCCGTAATCATGGTGCCGCTGCCTTTGGTGACAATGATGTACTCTAAATCCCGCGTGTGCGTGATGGCGTACTGCGGACCGCTGACCCGGCGGCGAACCACGCAGTTTACGCCCGGGGCGACGCTCACGGAACCCCCGGTGGGCGACGCGATCAATTTAGGATCAACCTTATTGAGGCCGGCCTGAGCGTCGGCGGCGCTCATGTAAAGGGAAGGAACCCGAGCGGGCGGCACTTTCATGTGATCGCCCGGTATGGGACCCTGGGCCAGAACGCCAGCACACAAAGAGGCCGCGCCGAACGTGGCAAGCTTAAACCTGCGCAT
The DNA here is from genome assembly GCA_963786745.1 of Terriglobia bacterium. Lineage (GTDB taxonomy): Bacteria > Acidobacteriota > Terriglobia > Bryobacterales > Bryobacteraceae > Palsa-89. The sequence continues at coordinate 353,517 of CAWBAE010000008.1, forward strand.
AGAAACCCTCCTTAACCGGAAGCTTCAATTTTAGCTATCCGGATGGAAGGTCGATGCGCAGCCGAGCCTAATCGCGGTATGGCGTTACTAAGCGCGTCTCGGGCTTGTCATTAGAGTCGGGCTGCTCGCTGGGATGCGGTTGCTCGGTTTCGTCATGCGGCGCGCTTTTCTGGCTATTTACTTCCGGATCGGTCCGGTGGTTCTTAACGTTGCTCCACATGTTATTCCACATGGTGACTACGTCAGTCCACAAGCCGACGGCCTGGAGCACTCCCACGCAGGTGGCAATCACCACGACAATGTTCAAAATCCCCTTGATGCTGCCCGCCATCGGAATATAAGTGTTGATGAGCCACAGCAGGATCCCGACCACGATCAGCCCCAGAACGACATTTGCGATTTTCTTTATGCCCGCTCCAACCGGAGCGTAGGCATTAAGAAGCCACAAGACCACTCCTACAATCACCAGGGCAACTATGGATGTTATTGGCATCTTCGATACTCCCCGGGGTGTCGGTGCAATTAGACTGCCAATAAATTGCTACGATCTAGCGCCCTTGGGAATCAGCGATTAGAAAGAAATTTGAATTCCCTGAGGGCGAGGTCGGATGTAAATCTTTCTAGCTTGCGTTTACGTTAGACTGGGACTCGGTCCGGCATCCCCGGCCCGTTTCTGGAAGGAGTTTATTGATGCGACGAGTCATGCTTTCCGCTGTTTTGGCGGCCTTCGGCCTGGGACCTTTCGCCGGCTCCGCTCCGGCGCAGACGTTTCCCTACGACCACATCCATTTGAACGTTCCGGATCCCGCGGCTGCCGCGAATTGGTACGAGAAATACTTCGGCGGAAAGCGGATCACGGAAGCGCCGAACCGGCTGATGTACGGCAGCACGCGACTCTTGTTTCTCCCGAAAAAAGATGCCAAGCCGTCCAGCGGGAGCGCCATCGATCACGTGGGCTTCTCGTTCGCGGACCTGGACGCGAAGATGAAGGAGTTCGAAGCTGGGGGAGTGAAGATCGTTACGCCGGCGCGCGATATCCCCGGCCTCTTCAAGCTCGGGTTCGTGGAAGATCCGTGGGGCACGCGCATCGAAGTGGTACAGGACCCGGAATTGCTGGGGTTACATCACATCCATATGCGCGGACCGAATCCGGATGAGGTTTTCACCTGGCTGCTGGCGAAATTCGGCGGAGAGCGCACCAAACTCAAAGGGCGCATCGATGCGATTAAATACAGCGCGCCCGGCTTCAGCGACATGTGGATCCTGGTGCAGAAGGGCGACGCCGAGCCGAGCGAGGGCCACGCTATCGACCACATCGGTTGGCGCTCCGAAGGCCCGCTGGCGAAGACCATCGACGGCTTGCGTGAAAAAGGCGTCACCGTTTTAACCGAACCGCGCGCCCTGCCGCTCCCGCATGGTCCCACCATTAACTTCTCCTACGTGGCTGGACCGGCCGGCGCGAAGATCGAGCTGGTGGAGCGTCCTGGACTCAAGCCCGGCGAGTAATCCACCTAGAGAATCCGGAAAATGAACCGCGATGCCGCCGTTCCGGTGGCGGGCTAGAAGTGTATTCTGCCCCGAAAAAGTGAAACGCTCGGAAGCCGCTTTTCACTATAGAGCGAGGTCCTGTCAGGCTGGGGCCGCGGGCTAAGACCCATTGCTTCATGAAATCGAAACAATCGACCACACTCCGATGCAATAGAACACGCACGATTTCTGGTGGACTACGCCCGGTCATATTGAGGCCCCAGCGCTTTTCTAGTACGCTTACTTTGACTGGAGCCTCATTGGAATTCGCGGCCTTCGATGCCGATTACCTGGCGCGTCTCAAGCACGGAGATGCGCAAACCGAGCAGCACTTCTTCGCGTATTTCAGCAACATCATCTGGTTGAAACTGAGGAACAAGGTGCGCACGGCGCATCTGATCGATGAGATCCGGCAGGAGACCTTCGTGCGCGTGATCAAGTACTTGCAATCCGGCAAAACCATTGAGTATCCGGAACGTTTCGGCGGTTTCGTGCAGGCAGTCTGTAACAACGTGATGCTGGAAGTGCTGCGTTCGGAGTTCACGCACCGGCAGGACAACGAGGAACCCATCGATCCTCCGGACCTGCGCGTGAGGTTCGACGCCGATCTGGTGACGGAGGAGCGCAAGCGGGCCGTGCGGGACATCCTCTCCGACATGCCGGAGAAGGATCGGACCATCTTGAGAATGGTTTTCCTCGAGGAAGACGAGCGCTCCGAAATCTGCAAGCGCTTCAAAGTGGATGGCGACTACCTGCGCGTCCTGGTGCATCGCGCCAAGGAACGGTTCCGGGAGACCGTTCGAAAGAAGGGATTCGATGCGATGCTCAAATAAACCGGCCCGCGGGAAGGAAAGCATGCCGAGAGGGGGCGATGACGGATGAACCATACGGAGGCGGTTAGCGCTGGAGCGGCCGAACGATATTTGCTCGGCCAGCTGTCTCCCTCCGAGGCCGAGGAGTTCGAGCAGCACTTCTTCGATTGTTCGGAGTGCGCGCGCGAATTACGCGTGGGCGCGATGTTTGAAGAGAATGCCAAAGCTGTTTTTCTGGAGGAACGCGCGTCGGCCGTCCGAATTCCCGCTGAAACGCGCCGGCCCGTGCAGGAGAAGCCATCCGTGTGGGCGTGGTTCTGGCAGCGCCCCTGGGGAGTGGCTGCGCCTGCGCTGGCCGCGGTGGCGCTGGCGATTGCCACTGGCTATCAGGCCATGGTGGTGATTCCCGGATTGCGCAGCCAATTACACGACGTCCTATCGCCGCAGCCGGTGGCGAGCAATGTTTTGCCTCCTATTTCGCGAGGCGATGTGCGCCCGCTGGAGGTTCCAGAAGGCGCCCATTTTTACGCTATTTACATGGACCCAACCTGGGAGGGTTCCTTCGCGGCTTACGAGTGTTCCGTGCTGGATGAATCGGGATCCACGAAGTTCAGCGTGCGGCTGCCGGCGCCTCCGCCGGGCAAGCCCATTCAAATCCTGATGCCGCGGCCGGTTCTGCCTTCCGGCCGATATACTGTAGTTATTCGCAATGCCTCAGAAGCGGGTAAACCGGAAGCTGAGCTGGCTCGATACATTCTTGTTCTCAAACTCGATTAGATAGGAGCTTTCCGTGCAAAAGGGGATCCAATCGAAGAGGTACATTTTCCAGGCGGATGCCTTCGGTGTGGCGGGCCAAATTGTTCACCCCTTCCACGACATCATTCCGGTGCAGGCGGCGTCGGCTCTGCCGAGTGAGGGCGGCTTCGGCTCGGCGCGCGCGGAGGCGTTTCGTTACAAGGAAATCCTGTCTTTCGGCGCAGCCTATACCCAGGTGATCGGCACGGAGGCGCACGAGGGTTTTTCTGAAACGCTGTCGCTATCCGTAGTGGAGAAGTTCAACCTTCTGGATGTGGTCACTTGCGACCGCATGGTGGCGCGGCTTACGTCGAATTATCCCGGCGAGCGCCAGGAAGGCTCCGATCTGCCCGCGGAAAACTACATCGTGCCGATCGGCAGCCATTTCGAAGGGCTGCGCATCGGAAATGTTTACTTCGAACGGCTGGAGGTTGCTCCGGAGTATTTTTGCCGGCCGGAGCACGCATCCTGGACGGGCCTCCAAAAAGCCCTCGCCAGCGATCAAGAGCGGAACATGCTGCAGCCCTTGTCGTTGCGCGGTCAAGACGGCAATCCGGTCCCGCTGCGGGCGGGTGGGCAAGGGGCCAACGTTCTGGGATTCTGCCTGGCTCTCACGGAATCCAAATCGGCAGGCGAGCCCGGAGTCCCGCTGCGTTTCAAGTTGCCGCAGTTTGGTACCGTTCATCTTGGAGAGTTTTTCTGCTACCCGACCGCGCGACAGTTGACCATGCTCCGGGTGGATTTGGGCTGCCCAGTACAAGGCTCGGTCAGCGCGTCCGGGGGAATCGTTCGCGGCCAACCTTATTCATCCTGAGCACGTTTCCTCTCCTGCTCAGTTTGGCAGCCTGCCGTACGGCGCCGATTCAATGGCTGGAAGCTCAATATAAGACGGCCCAGCGGCTGGAGCGGCAAGGCGACTTGAAGCAAGCGCTGTCGATTGAGGATTCGGCACTAAACAGCTGCGGTTCCTCTCAGGAATGGTGCTGGAGATTGCGAATTCTTAAAGCCGAAACGCTCTTGGGAAGCCAGCAGCCGGATGCCGCCCTCAAGCTGTTGGACTCTCCGGATCTTCCACCCAATGCGGAACTCGAGGCCCGGCGGCGAATGCATCAAGGTTGGGCCCAGTACCTTCTTTCGGAATTCGAGCCAGCCGAGAAGTCTTTGAGCGAAGCCCATAGCCTGGCCGAGTCGGGTGCGTCTCCGGATACGGTGGCTGAAGTGGAGTTGCGCCAGAGCACGCTGCTGGTGGAACGCGGCCGCTTCGACGATGCCGAAGCCACCTTGCGTCACGGCTTGCAAGTTGCAACCCGCCTGGGCGATCCCTATCTGGAAGCCCGGCTGATGGGCAATCTCGGGTACTTGTTCTTCGAGAGATTCCGATTCGAAGGGGCCATCTATTGGTTGCAGCGCGCCTACGATCAGTTCGTCCGTTTGGGCGCGAGCAAAGCGGCCGCTCAAACCATCGGCAATCTCGGTGGATGCTATTACGGCCTGGGCGATTCCGAAAAAGCGCTGGCAGCCTTCGACGACGCCACCGCGCGATTTGCCAAGGTGGGCGACCTGCGGAATGAACAAAACTGGCTGGGTGACAGCGCCCTGGCGCTAGTGGATGCGGGAGATTTCGCGGCGGCCATCGACCGGAATCAGCGTGCGCTCGCGATCGCGCGAGAGAGCAAGGACCGGGCCGGCAGCGGGATATGGCTGGCAAATCTGGCGGCAGCCAGTCTTCAGATCGGACAACTGGATGCCGCGGAGCGATACAACAACGAATCGTCCGCTATCCACCGCGATCTCAAGGACAGCGTAAAGCAGCTTTATAACCAGCTGAATGCCGCCGAAATTGCCGCAGCGCGGAAACAGTTCGCGCATGCGGAAGAACTCTTTCTTGCAATTCTAAATTCCCCCTCTGAAGATCCTACCCCGGCGCTCCAGGCGCAGGAGGGCCTCGCAAAACTCTACATGGAAACCGGCGCTGCGCGGAAAGCGGAGGCTCAATTCCAATCCGCCATCGCGGTCATCGAAAAGGGCCAGGCAGGGCTTACGAAAGAAGACTACAAACTATCGTACCTTTCGAGCCTGGTTCGGTTTTATAGGAGCTATGTCGATTTCCTGGTCGAGCGCGGGGAGGTCGCCCGCGCGCTCGAAGTAGTGGAATCAAGCCGCGCCCGCATCCTCAAGGAGCGAGTGTCGAACTCGGTGGCGCAAACGCGTCTAAGCGCTGCCCGGCTTCAGGAACTGGCCCGATCCTCTCAGCGGATCTTCCTGTCGTACTGGCTTGGGCCGAAACAGTCCTATGTCTGGGCCATTAGGCCGCGCGGCATTCAGGTTTTCACGCTACCGGCGGAAAAAGAGATTCGCACTCTGGTGGAAAGCTACCGCACTGTGATCGAAGATCTCAGAGATCCGGTGGAATCGCAAAATCCGGCCGGACTTAGGCTATCCGAGATCCTGCTCGGTCCGGTTCGCGAGCTTACGCCCCAGGGATCCCACGTGGTTATTGTTCCCGATGGGGCGCTGCACTCTTTGAATTTTGCGACGCTGCCCGCGCCGGCCGATCGGGGGAAATATTGGATCAACGACGTCACGCTCTCGGTGACGCCGTCGCTCACGCTGATGTCGAGTTTTCACGCGTCATCTCACGCGTCCCAGAAACCGCGGCGGGCGAGCCTGCTGGCGATCGGCGATCCGGAATCACCCGGCGAAGAGTTCCCCCGTTTACCGAATGCTCGAAAGGAAGTGGACACCATTGCCGCTCTCTTTTCAGATTCAAACAAATTAGTTTACGAAGGCGCCAAGTCGCAACCCTCCATTTACCGCCAGTCCGGCCCAGCGCATTTTTCGTTCATTCATTTCGCCGCCCACGCCACGGCTAATCGGGCCAGCCCGCTCGATTCCGCGTTGATCCTTTCGCGCCAGGGAAATACATACGCGCTCACCGCCCGCGAAATCATGCAGGTTCCTCTGGAAGCCCGCCTGGTGACTCTCTCGTCCTGTCGTAGCGCCGGCGCTCGTGCGTATTCGGGCGAAGGTTTGGTCGGGCTCACCTGGGCGTTTCTGCAGGCCGGCGCGCACAATGTGATCGCCGGGCTCTGGGATGTCGATGACGAATCCACTTCCCGGCTGATGTTACGAATGTATGGCGATCTCACGCGGGGCAGGCCGCCGGAGGATGCCTTGCGAACCGCCCAGCTCAGTCTGCTTCGTGACGCGGGGAGCCCCTACAGTAAGCCGTATTACTGGGGACCCTTCCAGCTCTACGCCGGATCTGGCGCGCGGTAAATTGTTTGCTCGAAACCATGCTGTTTCCCAGTTTCGGCTGAAACGCCGAGCTCTTAGACGTCACGAAGTAATGTACATCCGAGCAGCATCGGTCCTGCGGGGTTCGTCTTGGTCCCCTTTGCGGCACGATCGCCTTCGGATGTACAGGCATTTAAGCGAGAGGAGATGTCCATGGAAACGGCAGATTGGGGAAAAGGGATGGAGGACCGGCGAAAGACCCCACGCTATCCGCTGTCGGCAGCCGCGCGACATCAATCGGTGGACGGAAAGAACGAGGCCGAGTATCCGGGCGAGCTTGCGAACATGAATTCCAACTCCGCATACATACTATCCGCCGAGCGCCCGAAGGTTGGTAAACGGATCAAAGCGTCCATTGAATGGCCGGTGTTGCTCGACGGACGCGTGCCCCTGCAATTTATTTGCAGCGGCGTTGTGTCCAGAGTGGACGACCACGGATTTGCATTTCGATTTCACCGGCACGAGTTTAAGACCAAGCGAACGATTGCAATCGTGGAAGGACGGGGCTGGCAAAACGAATTGAGCCGGGTAGCCAGAACGGCTTGAAAGGCCGGGGGAGCTCACAATAGCCGGAAGTTGACTTCGATCACGGCAATCACCGCCACCGGTTTGCCGTCCTTCATCCCAGGCTTGAATCGCCACTTGGCGACGGCCTCCATCGCCTTTTGATCCAGGCCAAGGCCAAGCGGGCGCAGTATCCGAATCTGGCCCGGCAGCCCGTGCCTATCCACTACCAATTGCAGAACCACCGTTCCCTGGAACTTGGCCTTGCGTGCTTCTTCGGAATATTCGGGCTCTACCTTGAAGACCACCGACGGAGCTGAAACTCCGCCGCCCGCTCGATACACCCCCGCGTTGAATCCGCCGTCCGAACCGGGACCTGCGCCCGGCCCTTTCCCAGGCCCAACTCCGCCGTCAAGGCCGCTGCCGATCCCTCCGCCCCGGCCCGTTCCGTCGGAAAACAGGCCGCTATTGCCAAGCGGATCGCCGAGAATCGGCAGATGGAGGTCAGGAGGCGTCAGGTCGGATAGGATGGTCGGCGGCATGGGCAGCTTCGGATTCTGTATCGGATCGACCCGCGGAGGCGTGAACTGCCTGGGCGCGATCTTCGGCAGCTTGCCCTGGCTGGCTTCGAGAAGCGACCGCGTTCCACCGCCGCCTCCGCCGCGCATCGATTTCTTTTCAGGCAGGTACGGTTTCAAGTCCGGCGCGATCACAGTCGCGGTTTCGCGGACCAATCTCTGCACCGGTTTCACCGATCCCAGAGCGAGCAGCAACGCCGCCGCGGCGCAATGGGCCAGCGCCGAGTAAACTCCAGCGGAATACCAGGCGCGATTGAGCGAATCCGATGCGGTCGAAAGCGCCGGAGCCGTATCGATGGCGTCAAGCATTTGCCGTTCGCTCCAGTGGCGGGCGGAAGCTCGAAACCACGCCAGCGGCCTCGCGAGAGCTTCGATTTCCGCGCGGCAGGCGGCGCATTCCAGCGCGTGCGGATGTCCGAATGCGTCGGCCGTGCCGATCAGGCATCCGGAAATCTGCCGTGAAGACAGATGTCGGCTCATTTCAATTTCTCCTCCAGTGCGGCCCGTACCGATTTCAGCGCCCGAAATAAGTGCGTCTTCACCGTTCCTTCCTTCATACCCGTGACCGCCACGATTTCGAGCAGCTCCATGTCCTCCACGAAGCGAAGCAGAAACACGGTACGTTGTTTTCCGGATAATCGGCTCGCGGCTTTCCAGATTCGTTCCACTTGCTGCTTGGCCAGCGCGACTTGCTCCGGAGACATCTGCCGGTCCGCGATCCAGTCTCCGGCGTCCGAAAGATCGACATCCGCGCGCAAGGTGCGCCTCCAGAATTTCAAGCGCTCGCTGGCTTCGTGGCTGCGGATCAGATTGGCGGCGATTTGCATCAACCAGGTGCCCGTCCTCGAAGCGCCGCGAAACTGATCCCTCGCCTGGTAGGCCCTGACGAAGCAGTCCTGCGTCAGGTTCTCGGCCGATTCCCGGTTTCGGAGCGACGCCAGAATGAACCGGAAGATACGTGGACGATGGCGCTCAACCACGGCTTCAAAATTGTCCAGCGAACCAACAAGTCCTAGCGGTGCGGGCTCCGATTCGGATAAAAGTGCCTTCTCCATCCGCACGTTTAGACTGGTTCGGCGGAATGCGGGTTTACATCGAAAAAAGTTTCGAGTGAGCGGTTGTGAGGGGCGCGCACACCCGTGCGCCGATGTCACGCTTAGCGCTCTCTTGAAACCGTGTACAGATTGCCACAAGGTGGCAAAATGTCAACCCTGCCGCCAGAACCAGCCGTTTGAAATCAAGCATTTGCGTGTGGAAGGGCAACTGCTTCCCTCTAAGTCGGAGAGCGACAGTGAGAAGTTGGATCATTCGCACGGCGTTGTTGATGGGGTTTGCAGTGGCGGCCCAGGCCGATGTAACCTTGCTGCTCGAAGAGCCGTATGGCGCGTTCGGCGGAATGACGCCCACCGGGCACGCGGCTATTTATCTCTCGCGCGTTTGCGCGGAGACTCCGCTTTCTTTGCGGCGCTGCAATCCCGGGGAACAGGGCGTGGTGCTCAGCCGCTATCACCGGGTTGGCGGGTACGACTGGATCGCGATTCCGCTGATCCCGTATCTCTACGCGGTGGAAACCGCCGACCAGGTTCCGTCGTCCGCAACACCGGAGGAAGCCGCAGCGCTACGCGACAGCTATCGCCGAAAGCACCTCGAGGCGATCGTGCCAGATGCCGAAGATGGAAGCACACCGAAGGGAGATTGGACGCAACTGGTGGGCGAGGCGTACGACCGCAAAATTTATACGTTCGGGATCGAGACCACCGAGGCGCAGGACGACGCGTTGATCCAAGCGCTCAATTCCGGCGCGAACAGGAATCATTTTCACATCCTGTCCCGCAACTGCGCGGACTTCGCGCGCCAGGTGATCAACACTTACTATCCGAAGGCCATCCACCGCAGCCTTACATCCGATTTTGGAATCATGACGCCGAAGCAAGCGGCCAAGTCCCTGGTGAGCTACGGCAAAAAGCATCCCAATCTTGAATTGTCGAGTTTCGAGATCGCTCAGGTTCCAGGCAGCATCCCCCGCAGCCGCCCGGTGCGCGGCGTATTTGAATCTCTGATCAAATCCAAGCGGTATGCCGTGGGCCTGGCTTCATTGGCGGTGCTGCATCCAGCCGTGGGAGTGGGCCTGGCAGTTGCTTGGGTGCAGGGATCGCATTTTAATCCCAGCCGTCTGGCCGACGCCGACGGGACTCTTCCGCCCGCCACCCTGGTCAGCGAATTGGGATCGAACGACGGTCTGCCCAGCGATTGAGTAGAATTGATTCAGGCCAGCGCTCAGCCGGCCTGGTAGTTTTACATGCATTCGCAGTGGAAAATCGTTTCTGTTTTTGTCCTGCTTTCCATCCTTTCCTCAGTTCCATCTCCGGGCGCCGAGAAGCTGACTCCAACGTCCGCGCCGTCCGCGATTCTGGTCGGTTTTATGGGCGGCTTCGTCGGCCGAAATGACGCGATCCATAACGAAGTCCAACTCGCCAAGCGCCTCAGCGAAGCTTACCCATCGATCTTGCAGGTCAGGATGTATGAGAATCGCCGCGGTGGCCAGGCCCTCCACGAGATCCTGCGGCTCCTCGACACGGACAATAGCGGAAGCTTGTCAGCCGAAGAGAGGCGCGACGCACGGATCGCAATCTTTGGGCATAGTTGGGGAGGCTCGGAGACCGTAACTCTGGCGCGCGCTCTGGCCGGCGATGGAATCCCGGTGCTGCTCACCGTTCAGGTGGATAGCGTGCAAAAGCCGGGTGAAGACGATGCCAGGATCCCGGCCAACGTTCTTCAAGCCATCAATTTTTATCAATCGGCGGGCCTGATACACGGGCGATCGAAGATTCTGGCCGCAGACGCTTCGCGCACCGAGATTCTGGGAAATTTTCGATCCGACTACAAGTCCCGACAAGTCAGCTGCGAAGGATATCCCTGGTTCGCCCGGGTTTTCATGAAGCCGCATATCGAGATCGAATCCGATCCCGTGGTTTGGCGGCAGGTGGAGACTTTGATCCGCTCGAAACTACGGTTAAGTCCGCAGAGTGAATGACGGCGAAAGAATGGCGGCTTATGCCAGTTTTGGCATAAGATGTATGTAGTGCCGAAGGGGGCTGAACAACCACGTAGGTTGGTGTGGGCGACTCGCTGGATCGGTTGACGGGATTTCCGCCCGCGGTTCGGCAGAAGCTCGGGTTTGCTTTGTACCAGGCGCAGATTGCGCAGAAGCATGAAAGTGCGAAGATGCTGCGCGGTTTTGCCGAGACGGTTTGGCAGGTGCGTGCGGACGACCGGGGTGGAAGCTATCGTGCCGTGTATGTGGCACAGTTTGGGGAAGCGGTTTACGTGCGGCATGCTTTCCAGAAGAAGGCGACGTTGGGAATCGCGACTCCGCAACGAGAATTAGATTTGATCCGCCAACGGCTCCAGCTTGCACGCAAGCTGGCCGGGAAGTAAGGAGAATGAAGATGCCCAATCGAGAATCCGCGTCGAGTTCCGGGAACGTGTTTGCGGACCTAAGCCTTCCCCAGGCGGATGACCTGTTGGCCAAAGCCGAGTTGGCGGCAAAGGTTATCGCAGAGATCCAGCGGCGGCGGCTCACCCAAAGCCAGGCGGGGGCGATTCTCGGGATCGATCAGCCCAAGGTCTCGGCGCTGAAACAGGGAAAGCTATCCGGCTTTTCAATCGAGCGGCTGATGCGCTTCCTGCTGCTGCTTGGCCGGGATATCGAAATTCAGGTCAAGGCGAGGACCAAGTCACGAGCCAGTGCCAGACTTCGTGTGGCATGACCCAAAGAATGGCGGGGACGACGGGGCTCGAACCCGCGACCTCCGACGTGACAGGCCGGCGTTCTAACCAACTGAACTACGTCCCCGAAGGTGGGAAAACACGTCGGTAAAATCATCTTAGCATACGATTCGGCTAAAGCTCGAATAGCGATGCCTGCTTGCGCAAGACGGTGGCCGCGCCCCACTCGCGCCATCCGCCGAATAACGGGAAATAAAGCCCCAATCGGATGATGCGCTCGTCGCTGTGGCTGAGCAAACGCGCGTAGCGCTCTAGTTGCTCCTGGTAACCCAGCTTTTCGCTGTCCAGAAATGATTCGGGATCCAGGCCGCCGGGCTCGCTGCTTTTATAGTCGATGATCCAGCGCACGCCGCTTTCGTCGATGAACGTTCTGTCGATGACCGTCTCCTGCAGGACGCCGCCGATGACGCCAGCCAACGGCCATTCGCATTGTGCATCGCGATGCGCCTCCAATATCCAGCGCCCTCGCGGATCATTCAGCGTCGCTAGAAGGCCGGCTTCGACGCGCGCCGCGGCTTCGCGCAGCTCTCCTGGCGGAACTCCGAGATTCGCGAGCACGGCCTGAAATCGCTGTCGCTCGGAGCGGACTTTGCCCGCGGTCCACGCCACCAGGCCCTCCATTGCAATCCTCTGCAGGAATTGGTGCAGAGCCGTGCCGGCGTGGCGGGTGGCGACGCCGGCCCATTCTATTTCCTGAGCAGCTTCAGCTGCCCGCAACCTCCCGGGCGCAGGCGCGGGCGGATCCGGTATGCTCCAATTGGCTGGTGCGCGCCACAGCATTGGTATCGGAGCCGCAACCGCCGTCGCCCCCGCAGGCGAAACGTTCGCGAAGCGCTCTTGGACCCGTTCCCATAGCAGCTTCAGAAACGATCCGGACTGCGGGTCCATGCTGGACCCGTCATCTTTGTGGCGAAGCGATCCGATCAGATGCAAGCTGGAACGCGCGCGAGTGGCCGCCACATACAGCAATCGCGCGGTTTCCTGCTCTGACCTGCGGCGCTCCACGCGCGCCAGAAATTCGTAAATTTGATCCTTATCGCCACCGGATTCTGAAACCGGGGCCATCAGCATCTGGCCACGCTGTTCCACGCACAGCAGCAATTGCTGCTTGTCTTGGCCAGCGGTGGAATCGAGGCCAGGAAGAATTACCGTATCGAACTCCAGGCCTTTCGCCTTATGGATGGTCATGATCTCGATCCCGTCTCCGGCTTCGGGTTGGGCGAACAATTCGTTCACCTGCTCGCGAAACCATTCGAAGTCGGCGAGATCGGATCCCTCTTCCAGGCCTTCCAACAAATCGAGAAATGCCGACGCGTCCTCGATGGCGGTTTCATCCACGCAGGCCGGGCCGCCCAGGCGCATCCAGACGCCTTCCACCCAATTCCGCAGGGACTGGCGTCCGCGCTCGGCCAGCGCGCGTTCGAGGATCGGAAGAATCCGCTGCACTCGGGTCGCGCCATCCTGGCTCAAACCGTTTTCGCGGCGGCGCAACAAATCCCAAATGGTGGCCTCGCGATTTTCCCCTGTCAGCGCATACAAATCGTGCAGATTTAGGCCGCACCACGGGGCGCGCAGAACGGCGAGCCAGGAAACCCGATCGGCCGGATGCAGGAGCGCCTGCGTGAGCGCCAGCAAATCCTCCACTACCGCGCGCTCGTTCAGCGCGTCGATCTCCACCGCTTGAAACGGAATGCCGTGGCGCTTCAGAAGCCCGACGATGACGCCAAGATGCGCGCGGGCGCGAACCAGAATCGCAGTCTTTCCGCGCTTTTCTGATTGCAGCAGTTCCAGGACACGCCGGGCTTCCTCCCGGGCATCCAGCATCGCGTGGACGTCCACACGTCCGGGCCCCTCGGCTCTACCCGCAACGCTGGCAACGTATGAAACGGCCCCGGCTTCCATGTCATCCTGTGGCGGAAGAATCGCTAGGAACGCGTCGTTCACCCAGGCCACGATCTCCGGCTGGGATCGGAAGTTGACGCTGAGGGTCAGTGGCTCCAGGCGCACGGCCCCGATGCCTTCCAGGCGGGCCTTCAAGAACAATCCGACATCCGCCTGCCGAAAGCGATAGATGGATTGCATCGGATCGCCAACCAGAAATAGAGTCCGGCCGTCGCCGGGATCCCAGCCCTTCGTGAGCTTTTCGAGCAGCTCGAACTGCGTTTGAGAGGTGTCCTGAAACTCGTCCACGAGGATATGCTGAATCCGATGACCCAGTGCCAACGCGAGATCGGAGGGCGAATCCGGATCTCCCAGCGCCCGGGAAGCGCCAATCGTGAGCTCCGGAAAATCGACGCGCCGCCGTTCGCGACAAACCAGCTGCAGTTCGGCCACGGCCAACGTGAGCACCTCAACGGCCGCCTCCAAGGCTTGCCATTGCGAATCGGAAAAACGTGGTGCGGGCAATTCGCGAAAGCTCTCTAGCACTAAACGCAGATCTTCATTGCGTTGCAGCCCCGCCAGCATTTGGTCACAACGCTGTTTCAGAGGATGATTCCGGTCAAATCCCATCCTGGTGTCCGCCCGCTTGCGCCAGCCGCCATCCTTAGTCAGCAGGAAATCGGCGATCGATCGCCAGCACTCTAAGTCCTCCACGCGCGCACCGGGGAATTCGGCGAGCGGCTTGAGAAGCGCGACTTCCGCCGCCAGGTCCGAATCGAATGCCGCGCGCAAGTTGGTCAGATGGTTGAGAATCAAGCGCTTCAGCGATTGTTCCAGCTCTTTGCGCACTGCCTTGAAATCCGGCTGGACCCCAGTATGCCGCAGCCATTGATCGCGCCGCGCCAGCATTTCCACGATCAGGCGCTCGGCCGCGTAGAAATCGTTGTCCAGATGCAGCAGCAGATCGCCCAGCGCCTGGTGATCGTGTTCGACGTGCCGCAGAGTATTTTGCGCGGCCTGGTGATACAGATCCGCGGCTTTCTCGGAAAATTCCGGCATCGCGCCGAAGCGCGAGAGCCACGGCATCCGGCGGGTGATGGACGCGCACAACGCGTCAATGGTGTGGATGCTTAGCTGCGCCGGATTATCGAGCAGCTGCCAATCCAGACGACGTCCGGTTTCGAGAACCCGCCGCGCGATTTCAAACGTGATCCGCTGATGCGCAGCGGCCGGTTCGATCCCGGCGGCGGCGTTCTGTAGCGCCTCGACCACGCGTGCCCGCATTTCGGCCGCGGCCTTGCGCGTGAACGTGATCGCCACCACGGCGCCGGGAGATTCCACGGTCTCGAGGAGCCGGAGATAACGCTGGATCAGGAGCTCGGTCTTGCCCGATCCGGCCGGCGCCTGCACGATGAAGGAGGTCGAAGCCTCCAGCGCTCGCTCGCGCGCTGCATCATCGGCCAGCATGTTCGAACTCCCGGATGCGGCACAAAGCCCACAAGCCGCAATGCTCGCAAGCGCCCTCTTTCGGATCTACTTCGGCGCGGCCGGCCTGGTATTCCGCGGCAAGCTTTTCGAGCGCTTGCTTCCACGCGGCCACTTGCGCGGCGAACTCGAGCGGCTCCGTCATCCGCATCCGGCGCATGTCCGGTAAACGAATATTCGAAGCAGTCAGGCCGCGAATGCTCAATTCACCGGTCCGGATTACCACGATCGCGGCGCCCGCCACTGGCCGGTCACTGGTGGCGCAATACAACGGAACCTGCGGCTCATCCGGACGGTCGGTATCCCAGACGTTCGATTTCGTTTGACCGGTTTTGTAATCGAGCACGATCTCGCGGCCGTCCGGCAATTCGTCGACGCGGTCTATGCGCGTTCTAACCTGCAATCCGCCGATGGCAGCCAGCCGCTCCTGTTCCGGCTTGCGCGCGACGAACGGATCGCGGGTCTTTTCGATGGCCAGCCACTCGAGGCAAAAGTTTCTCGACGCGCCGCTGTTCCAGTTTCCGTCCGATGCCGGGCGGCAGAAAAGTCATCGCTTGCGATACGCATGCCTTCACCAGCTGAACTAGTTCGCCGTCGCACAATTCGATTAAACGCCCGTGCGACCCAAGCTCGCTCCAGATAAATTCCAGCGCCTTGTGAACTCCGTTACCGCGGTCCAGATACCGCAATCCCAGCCGGCTGCTCTCGAGAGGCTTCGCACGCAGCCGATGCTTGGCGAACGCGCGGAAGGGGCAAGCGGCCATGTCTTTGAACAGCGACGTACCGCCGGAAACGGTGGAAGTGCCAGATATGTCCGGACCGTAAGCGTCCTGTATTTCCTCAAATCGCAGGCCGGCTCGCATTTGAGCAATCCATTTCGCCGACGGCGACAAATCATTCTCGGAGGCCCGCCACTCCCCGTTCAGGAGCCGGCTGGGGGAGAGCTGGCGATCGCCATCCTGTTCGGGATAACTGAGCACTACGTCGAGAGCGCTCGATTGCAGCCGCCCAAGCAGATCCTTCGCGAACTCGAGCTCTCTGGCCGCGGACGCGTGTGGAAGGTGGAATTCCCGCTGCAGCGTGAGTGGAAGAAAAGGATCGGGATTCGCGGGCGCGGGCAACGTTTCGTCGTCGAGCCCCATGATCCATACATGCTCGAAGCGCAGGCCGGACGCCTCCAGCATGCCCAGAATCTGGACATTCGCGCCTTCGTTCTCCACCTGGAACACGCTGGACCCGGCGGCTTCCCGCAATCGCTGGAATGCGGCGCCGGAATTCATGCGCGGGACAATGCGATCGAGCAGGGCGAAGTCCGCCAACAATCCCCGCCACTCCCGCACCACTTGATACTCGCGCCGGTTGAGCGTCCGGTCGCCGGGCCAGCCGAGCGCTTCGAGCAGCTTCAAAAAATGCGCGGCCCAGCCGCTGGGTGCCCGCTCTTCGGAAGGATTTTCAAGCGCCTTCTCAAAACGCCGCAAGGATTCGCGGAGCTTGGGACAACCTTCCGCGGCGTTCCGAAGCCCGGGGACGCTCAGGTCCCACACTCCTTCGCGGCGCAGTTTCGCGTCGAGGAGCGCTCGATCGCCCCGCTCAGTTTCGGCACCCGCCAGGAATGGCGTCCGCAGCAATACGCCCGCGCGAGACAGATCCAGCCCTTCGAGCGCGAACTCCAGCATGAGCAGAGCCGCGTGCACCAGCGGATAATCAGCAAGGGCAGGTCCGAGAGAAACGTGGAACGAACCTTCGGGGTCATCGAATTCTCCACCGGGATTGAGAACCGTTTGAAAAATCCGCTGCACCTTCAGCCGCAGCCGGTTCAGATTGGGGACGATGATGCCGATCTGCGTCTCAGGCTCGCGCTCCAGCAGATCCCGAGCCCATTGCGCTGCGTGCCGGATTTCCTCGGTTGCATCCGGCAAGCTGCGCTGATCGACCGCCGCCTCGAATCCCGGGATTTCGATCTCGGGCGGATTCCCCAGCGCGGTGAAAAAATCCCGCTGCTGGGGAGTCAGTTCGTCGAAACCCGCACGGAACGCGGCCGCGGGCCGGGGGATCTCGCCCGAAGCGAAGCGGGCGGCTAGAAAATCACTTAGGCGCGCGTGCTCCAGCCAGCCATTCGTGGAGCAGCGCTTTTCGAAATCGCGCGACCATCCATGGAACGCTGCGCAATCGTCGGAAGCTTCGAAGCGGCCGTCCACGGGCAGGTGATACGCTTGCGCCAGCCTCCAGGCGTGCATGGCGCTTCGGGCCGTTTCAGAAATCTGCAATAGCGAATCGCCTGCCGGCGAGTCCCGAATCACTGTTTCCCACAGCACCTGTTCCTGCAGCGGTTTGAGCAGGGTAAGGTTCGGGCCGGCGGCGCCGCGCCATAGCCAATCGCCCCAGGCACGATCGAGAAAAGCATCCATCGGCAGGATGTCGGGCCGCTTCCACGCCGGCCGGCCGAGCTCGCGCTGGTGACTGTGAAAAGCATCCGTGATCGCTCTCGCCAGCCGCGGGCTCGCGGTGATGAGGGTTGCGCCGCGCTCGAGCGCGCGGAAAGTTTCCTCTTGCATGTGCTTTCATGATATTTGAGCAAACGCATCACGGTGGCGATCGACGGTCCGGCGGGAGCCGGTAAGAGCACGCTGGCGCGGCGCATCGCCGCCAAACTTGGATACCTGTACGTCGATACCGGCGCCATGTATCGAGCGGTGGCGTTATGGGCCATGCGCGCCGGAGTTTCCCTGTCGGACATGCACCGGCTAGAGCAGCTTGCCATTGAGGCTCATATCGAATTTACGCCCACCAGCGAGGGGGTCCGGCTTAACGGCGAAGATGTGAGCACGGCCATTCGCGTTCCGGAGATCTCCCAAGCCGCGTCTGAAATTTCGCGCGTCCCGGCGGTGCGGCGCGCCCTAGTGGCCAAACAGCGCGAGTTCGCGGAGCGTTCTTCGGTGGTAATGGAAGGGCGCGACATCGGCTCGGTGGTTTTCCCCGACGCCACGGTAAAAATATTTCTGGACGCCCAGCCGGACGTTCGCGCCGAGCGGCGCTCCATCGAATCCGCGCTGCCCGCGGACGTGGTGGCCGAACAGATTCGCGAACGCGACCAGCGCGACCGGACGCGTCCCGAATCTCCTTTGGTTCAGGCTCCGGATGCGGTCTACTTGGATAGCACCGGTCTGTCGATTGACGAGGTGGAAGAGGCGCTGCTCAAAATCATTCGCGATCGGACCTCGAACGGGAAAGAACGAACACATTAATTCCAAGATGACCAATCTGCTTGTGATGAAATTCGGCGGGACCAGCATGGGCTCCGCCGACCGCATGCGCGTTGCGGCTAAGATCTTGACCGATCAGAAGAAGGCGAGGCCGGTGGTCGCGGTGGTTTCCGCGATGTCCGGCGTCACCGACCTGCTGCTGAGCACGCTACGCCACGCCGAGGCCGGCGACGAGGCTGGGGTCGCGGCTAATATCGAGCGGCTGTCCCAGCGTCATCAAGAAGCCTGCGATCAATTGCTGACCGGCGAACCGCGCCAGCGCACTTTATCAGGCATCCAGGCGCTCATTGCCGATTTTCAGCGCATCGCGCACGGCATGCGGATGCTGGGTGAGCGGCCGCCGCGCTCGGTGGATGAGGCCGGCGCGATGGGCGAGCGGTTGTCAGCACTAATCATCTCCGAGTATCTGGAATCGAGCGGCGTGCCGGCGCGAGCCATCAACGGCGCGGACGTGATCGTCACGGACGCGGTTTTCGGCAACGCGACGCCTTTGATGGCCGAGACGCGCAAGCGGGCCGATCAAATCATCCGGCCACTGCTCGAAGCTGGAATTCTCCCGATCGTCACCGGCTTCAACGGCGCCACGGTGGACGGCCGTCCCACCACGCTGGGCCGCGGCGGATCGGACTTTTCCGCGTCCATTCTCGCCGCCGCGCTGGATGCCTCCGAACTTTGGATCTGGACCGACGTGGACGGCATCATGAGCGCGGACCCGCGCTCCGTGAAGGACGCCCGGGTCCTGGACGCGGTTACCTACAGCGAAGCAGCCGAACTGGCCTACAACGGAGCCAAGGTTTTGCATCCGCGCACGCTCGCGCCGTTGGTCGAACATCAGATTCCGGTATGGAGCAAGAACAGCTTCCACCTGGAGCATCCCGGTACGCGGATCGTTCCCACCATCGATGCGCCGCCCGGGCCGCGCGCCGTCACGTCCATGGCTAACGTCGCGCTGGTTTCCGTCGAACCCGCCAGCGCGGCGGTGAGCGGTACCCGATTGATGGCCAGAGCGCTCGAAGCTTTGGCGGACGCGAACGCGGAAGTGCTGGCGCTAACCAGTTCCAGCTACCGGCAGAGCTTCTGTTTTCTGGTTCGCAAGGAGGAGCTGGGCGCGGCCATGAAATCGCTCGAATCAGACCTCGCGCTGGAACTCACGCATGGCTATCTTAAGCCCATCGAAGTGGACGAGAACGTCGGTCTGTTGGCAGTGGTGGGCGTCGGGATGCACGGAACGCCAGGCCTGGCGGGCCGCATCTTCAGCGCCATCTCGCGCGAAGACGTCAATATTATTGCCATCGCGCAGGGGTCGAGCGAACTAACCATAAGTGTGGTGGTGCACAAGGACGGGCTGGAGCGCGCCATCCGCGCGGTGCACCGGGAATGCCAGTGACAGTGCTGATAGATTGGATTAGTTGACCATGTCGATTCCCCGCGGCCGTCATTTCCTGCAGATTCCCGGGCCAACCAACGTGCCGGATCGGATCCTGCGCGCGATTGAGCGCCCCACCATCGATCATCGCGGACCGGAATTTGGCCGCCTGGGCATCGAGCTTCTGCAAGGATTGAAATCGGTTTTCCGCACCACCGGCTCCATCGTCATCTTTCCCGCTTCCGGCACCGGCGCTTGGGAAGCTGCTCTAGTCAACACGTTGTCGCCCGGCGATCAGGTGCTGATTTTCGAGACCGGCCACTTTGCTTCGTTGTGGCGGGACATGGCGGTAAAGCTCGGCCTGGATGTGCGGGTTGTTCCCGGGGACTGGAGGCACGGCGCCGATCCCGCCGCGGCTGAATCGCTGCTCGGCGAAGACCGTTCGCATCGGATCAAAGCCGTGATGCTGGTGCACAACGAAACTTCCACGGGCATCACCAGCCGCGTGCCGGAGATTCGTAAGGCCATTGATCGCGCCGGGCATCCCGCGCTGCTGATGGTCGACACGATTTCTTCGCTAGCTTCGATCGACTACCGGCACGACGAATGGGGCGTGGACGTTACCGTCGCTGGGTCGCAGAAGGGTCTCATGCTGCCGCCGGGCCTGAGCTTTAATGCCGTCAGCGAGAAGGCGCTGGGGTCTTCAAAATCCGCGGGGTTCGCCAGATCCTATTGGGATTGGCAGGCCATGCTGGCGGCCAACAAAACCGGCTTCTTTCCCTACACTCCCGCGACGAACCTGCTGTTCGGGCTTCGGGAATCGCTGCGAATGCTCGAGGAAGAAGGCCTGGGGAACGTCTTCGCCCGGCATGACCGCCACGCGGAAGCCACGCGGCGCGCAGTGCGGGCCTGGGGCCTGGAAGTGCTCTGTCTCAATCCCGCCGAGTACAGCAGCTCGCTGACTGCCGTTCTCTTGCCGGCGTCCCACAACGCGGATGAGCTGCGTAAGATCATCCTCGACCATTTCAATATGTCGCTCGGCAACGGCCTCGGAAAGCTGCAGGGCAAAGTTTTTCGCATCGGCCACCTTGGAGACTTCAACGATCTGATGCTGGCGGGAACGCTCAGCGGCGTCGAGATGGGGCTGGATCTCGCGGGCATTCCGCGCGCTTCCAGCGGCGTGGCGGCGGCTCTAGATTACCTGACCGAAGCTGCGCGGCCGATGCATTCGGATGCCGTCATGCAGAGCCGGGCGTGACCGCTCCTCTTTCTGCGCCCAGCCGTCCCACGCAGACGCGTCACATAGTGCTCGGGATGACCGTCGCGATCTACATGATCACCTACATGGATCGCACAGTAATTTCCTCGGCCGCGCCGGTGATCCAAAAGGAACTGGGTTTTTCGTTGATCACCATGGGCTGGATTTTTTCCAGTTTCCGCTGGGGATTTACGCTGTTCCAAATGCCCGCCGCCTGGTTCGGCGACAAAATCGGCCCGCGCCGCGCGCTTGCCCTGATGGTGACCTGCTGGAGCGCCCTCACCTCGCTCACATCGGCGGCTTGGAACACCGCGTCGATGGTGGTGATCCGGTTTGTGTTCGGAATGGGAGAAGCGGGCGCGTTCCCGGTGGCCACCCGATCGCTCTCGCGCTGGATGCTGGTGGCGGAGCGAGGCTTCGCGCAAGGCATCACGCATGCGGGCTCTCGTCTGGGCGCCGCGTTTACTCCGCCGCTGGTGGTTTTCCTGATGGCTCGGTACGGCTGGCGCATGCCGTTTTTCGTTTTGGGCGGTTTGGGATTATTATGGGCCGCGGCATGGCTCGGCTATTATCGCGACACGCCCGAGGAGCATCGCGGCGTCAATCCCGCCGAGCGCGAATTGATTCACAAAGGCACCGGTGGACCGCTGCTGCGCGCCGGGGCAAAAGTTCCGTGGCGGCAGATCCTTTCCAGCCGGACGCTCTGGTCGCTCTCGCTGATGTACTTCTGCTATCAATACGCGCTGGCCGTTTACCTGGATTGGTTCCCCACTTATCTCAAAGTTTTCCGCGGATTCACCTTGAAGGAAATGGGATTCTACGCCAGCTTGCCGCTGCTGGCCGGGACATTGGGCGATCTTGCGGGCGGCTGGTTCTCCGACACGCTGCTCCGTCGCGGCGCAAGCTTAACGAGCGCGCGACGATTGGTCGGCATCGCGGGCTTCTTAATCGCCGCCGTCGGGATTCTGCCCGCGACGCTGACCAGCGATCCGAAAGCCTGCGTCGCGTTCAGCTGCCTGGCGTTCGGCGGCCTGGAGCTGACCGTCGGCGTGTCCTGGGCGATTCCGCTCGACATCGCGGGGGATTTCGCCGGGTCCACGGCGTCCGTCATGAATATGTGCGGCAACATTGGAGGCGCCATCTCTCCGCCGTTGCTGGCCTATCTGGTCAAGGGATACGGCTGGAACGTTCCGTTCTTCGTAACATCCGCGCTGTGTCTCGCGGGAGCCGTGATCTATGGCGGCATCGACGCATCCAGGCGCATCGCGAGCCCCGTGGCTGTGGCCTGAGAACACAATGGGGTTTGTTATCATGCGACCGATGACGCTCCCGAAATTAGCCGCCCTTATTTTCATAGCAGGTTCCGCGGTATCATTCGCGCAACCCCAGCTGACGCCGCAGGAGATTGCGCGCAAGGAACTGGAATACACACGCGCGCATTATACGAAGTACGATTACCGCATCCCGATGCGAGACGGCGTGAAGCTCTTCACCACCGTTTACGCGCCGAAGGATACTTCGCAAACGTATCCGATGATCATGCAGCGCACGCCGTATTCAGTTGCGCCCTACGGAATCGACAACTACCGCAATTTCGTCGGTCCGTCGGACCTGTTCACCAAGGAGGGCTTGATCGTCGTTTATCAGGATGTGCGCGGCCGCTATCTCTCCGAAGGCACGTTCATTGACATGCCCGCGCACAAACCGCGCCTGGACGGACCGAAGGACACCGACGAAAGCACCGACACCTACGACACCATCGATTGGCTGGTGAAAAACGTCCCCAATAATAACGGCAAGGTCGGCATCTGGGGCATCTCTTACAACGGCTTCTACGCCGTATTCAGCCTGATGAATTCCCATCCGGCGCTGAAGGCCGTGTCTCCGCAAGCGCCCATGGGCGATGTCGGCAACGGCGACGATGCCTATCACAACGGCGCGTTCTTCCTGGCCGCAAACTTCGGCTTTTATACCAGCTTCAAACCGCGCGGCCCGGATCCGTCGCGCCCACAGGAGAGCGTGGCTTTCGATTTCGGAACCCCGGACGAATATGACTTCTACCTGCGCATGGGTCCGCTCTCGAACAGTAACGAGCTTTATTTGAAGAATCGCAACGAGTATTGGAACGACAATCTGAAGCACTCCACCTACGATGAGTTCTGGCGAACGCGTGCGTTCGCGCAATATATGAAGGACGTGCGCCCGGCGGTGATGTTCGTGGGCGGATGGTTCGACGCCGAGGATCTGGCGGGCCCGCTCAAACTTTTCTCGGCCCTGGATCACAATGGTCCAACTGCTCCCGATACGTTGGTCATGGGGCCGTGGCTGCACGGAGGATGGTCGCGAGGAGAAGGTGAGAAGCTGGGCAACCTCGATTTTGCTTCGAAGACCGGCGAATTCTACCGCGAGCATATCGAGCTGGCTTTTTTCATGGAGCACCTCAAAGCCAAGGGCGATGGGCTGCGCGCCAAACCCGACGCCGCTACTCCCAAGGCTTGGCTATTCGAGACGGGCACGAATCAGTGGCTCCGGTTCGACTCCTGGCCTCCGAAGCAAGCCGTCCAGAAACATTTCTATCTGGATGCCGCCGGCCGCCTCGCTACCAATGCTCCCGCCGCATCCGGCTTCGATGAATACATCAGCGATCCCGACAAGCCCGTGCCCGTGATGGCCGAAATCGGCCCGGGCATGCCGGGTAATTACATGACTCACGATCAGCGTTTCGCCGCGCGCCGGCCGGACGTGCTGGTATACCAGACTGAACCTCTTGATCACGACGTCACCGTGGCCGGGCCGATCACTTCGCTGCTCTCGGTGTCCACCACTGGCACGGATTCAGATTTCGATGTGAAATTGATCGACGTCTATCCGAACGATTTTCCCGATCCGACGCCCAACCCGGCCGGGGTTCATATGGCTGGATATCAGCAACTGGTGCGCGGCGAGCCGTTCCGAGGCAAGTTTCGAAACAGCTTCTCGAAGCCCGAGCCTTTCACTCCCGGCAAACGCGCGCGAATTGAGTTTAAGATGCCGGACGTCTGCCACACTTTCCGCACCGGGCATCGCATCATGGTGCAGATCCAAAGCTCCTGGTTCCCGCTAACGGATCGGAATCCTCAACAGTTTCTGGATATCACGACGGCGAAGGCATCGGACTTCCAAAAAGCCACCGAGCGCGTGTATCGCGGCGGCGTGGATGGTTCCTCGATTCAGGTTTTTGTTCTGGAGTGATCTTCCAGCAACTCGCCAATCGGCAACATAATGAAGTCGCCACCCGGGATTTCGGATGTGAGGCGCTGTGCGGACCCTGGATCCTCAAGTGGGGTGAACCGGTCATAGCCCAGATCCAGCAAGGTCTGGACCAAGTTGGTTTTCGATGTTCCGGCGGCCCGCATGGCCCTAGGATTGATCTCGATCAATAAAACCGGCGCGGCTGCTTCGATGAGTCGCCGGGCGCCTTGAAGAAAAGCCAATTCGCTTCCCTCCACGTCCAATTTGATTACGATTCTTCCTGGGAGCCGGCGCTCGCCGATCACGTCGTCCAAAGGGCGAACCTCAACTCGAATGGTCTTATGGCTAGAGCGCCCCGAGAATTCGCGGAACACTCCGGCGGAGCCGGACGTCGCCCAGGGAATATAGAACTCGGTTTCACGCGAACGGTCGCCGCATGCAATTTGATGAACCTCGAATCGTGAAGGGCCGTTAGCGAGCAGTTTTCGGAGCAACCCGGCCAGCCTCGGCTGAGGATCTATCGAGATGACCAACCCCTCCGGTCCAATGAGCCGCGCGGCTGAGATCGAATATGCGCCGTGGTTGGCGCCGACATCGATGAAGGTGTCTCCGGGACGCAGTAATTGCGCCAGGACGGGCGGGATCCTAGCCAACTCCCGCGGCACTTGGAGAAAGCGCGGGTCCCGAAGATCCAAAAATGCGGTGACATCTCCGATTTCGAGAGGGATGATTCCGTCCTCTCGCGAGATGCGCCGTTCGATTGCGATGATTCCTCGCAGCAGCATCTCGGCTCCTAATGGAATATTTCCCAGCACGGGGCAACAGCGGGCGAAGAAACGATACGGCCGCGGCAACTGCCGCGCAAGCACCGGATTGGATAGCCACGAGAGCGTCGCGCGCCGGTAAAGCCAGGAACCGGGCGTACACGAGAGCATGATACATTCTAAGGGCACTCACGTAATCGGAAGAGCTGGATGACTCTGATTTGCCGTCTCGCTTACGCGTTCCGCATTCGGGTGTCCGATGTGTTTTTCCGTCCCTGGGCGGCGTTCTGCGGGTCCGTCTTTTGTTTCGCGCTCTCGATTCCACTCTGGAAATTGGCGCCGCCGTGGTCGCTTTCGCTTTTGTGCCAGTCCCACCGTATTTTGCTGCGGACCGGATTGAGTGGCGCTATCTCCATCCGGCTCAACCGGCTGATCGAACTGGCTCTGAAGCGAGCCGTCGCGCCGGATGGTCTGGTGGAGACTGTCGCTGCTCGGCCGGCGCGCGTCCAGGAGCCCGACTTGAAGGCCGCACGCGGAGCGGGCCTGGTGCTGAAAGCCCCGCAATATGAAGATGGCCGCGTGGTCGAAAAAGGCGCGCTCCTGCTCAAAAACACGGAGCGTTTGGATTCCTTCCGCCGTAGCGCCAGGATGCTCCCGATTCTCGAACGCTACGCCTTGATTCTGGAGCCGAGCTGGTCGGCCTACGCGCATCCGAAGCTGCTATCATTCTGTATTTTCCGCGATCACCCCATTGTCGTACTGTCCCCCTGCCGAGCCGACCATCAGTTTCTCGAGCGCCTCGGCGTCAATCTCCGACCCGTGCCTGCCGGCCCGGGAGATTGGGTGGATCCGCGCATCTTCCGCCCGTTGGAAGGCTGCGAAAAGAAGTTCGATGCAGTCATGGTCGCTCGATGGACGCACTTGAAAGGCCATCACCTCATGCTGCGCGCGCTTCAACGCATCAACGATCCGTCCTTTCGTGTCGCCTTCGTCGCGCTTAACAGCGCGCGCGATACCGACCGGGAAGCGATTCTGTCGATGATCCGGAAACACCGCTGCGCGGATCAAGTAACAATATTCGAAGACCTTGAACCGGCCGGCGTCAACCGGGTTCTGAACCAATCCAAGGTCAACCTTCTGCTCTCCAGGCAGGAAGGTGGCAATCGCGCGCTGTTCGAAGGGTTCTTCGCGGGAGTCCCGGGCGTCGCGTTCTCGAATCACATCGGTATTCCCCTAACGCATTTCACTCCGCAAACTGGGCGATTGATTGCGCAGCGTGAGTTGGTGGACGCGCTGCTCTATTTCCGAGCGCATGGGCGCGAGTTTGACCCCAGGCCCTGGGCGCTCGCTAACATCGCCCCGGAAGTGACGACACACAATTTGAATCGGGCTCTTAAACAGCTCGCCGAAGAGAAACAGAAGCGGTGGACCGGGGAGATCGCCTGTAAATGCAATCGTCCCCGTTTGCACTATTACCCGGACGAGGCTTCCGGCCAGGGCTTTGCCAGCATGGAAGATCTTCTCGATCGGCCGGCTGAACCGCCCCTGTTGTCTATGCCGGCTTCCACCAGCACAACGTCAGTGCAACCATTAACGAGAGCCCGCTGAACAGCGACATCGGCAACAGCCATTCCGGCTTGAATCGCATAAAAATCCGATGTCGGCCTCGCGGAACCTGGACGCCGCGAAAGGACGAGTTCACGCGTAATATTTTGGTGGCTTGTTCATCCGTCCAGGCCCGCCAGCCCGGATAGTAAACTTCGGACGAGACCAGCAGGCAGTTGTCCGTCGCGTTGGTTTCGAGAGCGACAGCGTTGTCCGTATAGGAAACTACGATCACCTTGCCGTCAGCGCATGTCGGCATCCGGACAGGCGCCTCCAGCACCGCGGTCGTGCCGGGTCGAACCCGGGTGAGCGCATCATTTGGAAGGCTGCATCCGAGGAATCCGCCGTTAGTGTCTCGCGCGCAAAGAAGAATCGAGGCAGAACATGGTCGTTAACGTACAGCATTCTGCCGGGAACATCCGCGAGCTTGCGCCAGTGCCCGTTTGTCTCGATGGGAGTGCGGGAGAGCAGCACGCGCACGTTCAGATAATCCAGCCAGCGGGAATCGGGCGTCGCGACCGGGTAATAGCGCCCCGAGCGCGTCACTTCTTTGGAGAACAGCGAACGGACGCGCAAGTAGTTGGAAAGCGCCATCGGATCGTCCCCGTTACTCGTAGGGATGCCCAGCAGAGGCGCGCCGTCCGCCCACGCCAGGGAGTCATTCACTGTGTCCAACCGGTAGGGTGGCACGGTTCCGTTCAACTCCGCGCGAACGCGGCTCAGCAAAGCCGGACTCCCGTCAAACTGATCGCGGCCGATCCCTGGATCCTGCAGAGTGGCAACCGTGTTGAACATTGTTCCAGATCCGGCATAAATCAGATCGGCCGCGATCACCAACAGCGCGAGTGCATTCTGCCACGGCGTCTTGAAAAGCGCCGCGGCGCCCAACGCCGCGAGACAGGCGATCCCAAACACGAAGCCTGCCATCATAAATTCGGCATAGACCGCGTAGTTTGTCAGCTTGAGCAATGCCGGCATCACGAGGCTGCCTACTGGAACGGAGGATCCCAGCATCAGAAACCCAAATACCACGGTGAGGAGCAGCAAGATCAATCGATAGCGGCCAACGGCCAGCTCCCGCGGGCGGCGCGCGATGAATGCATACAGCATGAGCAGCAAAGCAGGCACGCCACAGTACAAATATAAGAATGTCGGATTCCACGGAAGCACATATCGGGCAGGCTCAAAGATGTGATAGAAATCCGGAGCGATCAGGGACGCGAGCGCCTGGAGCGGCATACCAGAGCTATTGTTCAACTCATCCGCGCGGAAACGAGCCACGCTCTGTCGCGCCAGCTGAGTAGCTGGGATGAATTGGATGGATGCGATTGCGGAGGCCAGAACCAGCGCCATTCCGAAGCGCAGCGCCGTTATTGTCCGGGCACCCCGACCAACAGCGAGCGCGATTAGCCCGGACGCGATCAGGACCGGCGCAGCGGCGGACGGGAATCCGGCCAGCAAGGACATCGCCCACGTCAATGCGAGCGCGCCGGTCCATCTGAGAGGCCGGCCCGCCTGTAAGTTGAGCGCGCACAGACATGCGGCCGGCAGCCAAGCCGCGGCATCCACGGCTCCCAGATGTTGGAGCTGCGAATCAAAGTACGGGCCGAGTTGAAAAATTGTTGCGCCGATCAGCGCCGGCCATGGGCCTAGCCCGATCCTCTGCAGGAAGAAGCACGCGCACAGGCCGGCAAAAAGAATGTGAAATAGAGCCTGCAGCTCCAGCAGAAACAAAAGTTGACCGCCGCCGAACAGATTGCTGATTGCCGCCGTGAGCAGCGTGGGGGGATAGAAAACCTGGGCCTGGATTGTCGCGAAAAGCGGCAGGCCGCAATACGTATACGGGTCCCACCAGGGCCACTGGCCGTGTGCCAACGAATCTGCGATCCATGCAACCCTCGGGAAATGAAACTCGCGGAAATCGTAGGGGATTGCAAATCGGGAAGGCGAAAGCAGAATTTTCCGATAGAAGACCGCGAGCTCAGAAGCGAGGATGGCGGCCCAGAGGATGCGACTCATCGAACTCGGATCGATTCAGGCCTTCAAGTACGCGCGAAGAGGCTCCCAGTAGTGGCTTCGCCACCCGTCGCTTAAGCCTTCCCATTTATCTTCCGTAAAGCCCGCGTGGTCCAATATCACCCTGGTTCGGTTGGTGTGTGCGACCAGCTCAAACCTCACGATGGTGTATTCGCCCGCCGGCCAGGCAGCCGAGCGCCACGCCTGAACGATTCTTTGATTGGGAACCAATTCAACGTTGCGTCCAGTGATGCGGCCGCCGAACAGTTTGAACGCTGCCCCGGGCTCCGGGCGGACCTCGGCCGTATCCTTCGTGAAGGCGCTGAACTGTTTCGCGTCCAGCAGAATCTCGTAGATGCGCGCCGGAGTCGTGGGAAAGTCGACCTCCTGATGAATGCTGGTGCCGGGCTTGTCGGATTGAGCGGAAGCCGACACGGCGCCCAGGCCGGCGGCAATCAGGCTTATCTCGCGTCGCGTTATCTTTTGGCTCATCGCTTTGCATTAGACCACAAAGATCAGCGCGTCATCGTCGAACGCTAGCGTAAAATATGTCTGATCCCGCATGAAGCACAATACCTCTGAAAACCTTTTCGCTCGCGCTCAAAAACTGATTCCGGGCGGCGTCAATTCGCCGGTCCGGGCATTTCGGGGCGTGGGTGGCACGCCGCCTTTCATCGCGCGCGGCGAGGGATCGCGGATCTACGACGTGGATGGAAATGAATACATCGACTACGTCGGCTCCTGGGGGCCACTGATCATGGGCCATCGCTTTCCGCCCGTGCTCCAGGCGCTCCGCGAAACCCTGGAGATCGGGACCAGCTTTGGCGCGCCCACCGAGCGCGAGACCGAGCTAGCGGAGTTGATTGCCGATTGTGTTCCATCCATCGAAATGGTGCGCCTGGTTAACTCCGGGACCGAAGCCACGATGAGCGCCTTGCGCGCTGCCCGGGGCTTCACCAAGCGCGACCTTAGCATCAAATTCGAAGGCTGCTATCACGGCCATGTGGATTCGCTGCTGGTAAAGGCCGGGTCCGGCATGGCGACGCTCGGAATCGCTGACACCGCCGGAGTTCCCGCCGGCTTTGCCGCCACCACTCTGGCGCTGCCCTTCAATTCGATCGAGGCTGTTGAAGCTGCGTTTCGAGAGCGGGGCGATCAGATTGCCGCCGTGATCGTGGAACCCGTGGTTGGCAACATGGGGTGCGTCCCGCCGAGCCCGGGATTTCTCGAAGCGCTGCGCCGGATCACCTCCCAGCACGGCGCGCTGCTCATTTTCGACGAAGTGATGACCGGTTTTCGCGTGGCCCTGGGAGGCGCGCAACAACTCTTCGGAATCCAGCCGGATCTCACCACGCTCGGCAAGATCATCGGCGGGGGTCTGCCGATTGCCGCTTACGGAGGAAGAGCCGACATCATGCGCCAGGTGGCCCCGCTTGGCCCGGTTTACCAGGCCGGGACGCTCTCCGGAAATCCCCTGGCGGTCAGCGCCGGAATCGCCATGCTGCGCTACCTGAAAGCCCATCCCGAGGTCTATACGGTTCTGGAAATCCACACGGCGAGGCTCGCTTCGAACCCCCCGCCCGGGATTACGGTCAATCGCGTGGGCTCTATGTTCACGTTCTTCTTTACTCCCGGCCCGGTTACGGATTGGCAGACGGCCAAGCGTTCCGACACGGCGCGTTTTGGCCGGTTTTTCCACTGGATGCTCAATCACGGGGTGTACCTGGCGCCTTCACAGTTCGAGGCTGGCTTCGTTTCGGCGGCCCATAGCGACCGGGACATTGCACAAACAATCGAGGCCGCCCGGGGGTTCTTTGAATCCCCCGATCCGCCGGGCTAGCCGGAAGTCGTTTAAACTAGAGGTAGTATGACTGACAGCACGGCGGATCCAGCCCAGCTCGGGCTGCATGCCGCTGCCTTCGACCTGCCAGGCTGGAAAAGGGTAGTCAGCGGCGTGGCCGCTCTCCTTCTAGCCATCCTCTTTTTCGCTTCCGGCGCTTGGAAGCTATCCGATCCATTTTGGTGGTCCCAGTTCCTGACCGAGCTGCGCATGCCGGCCGCTTTGGCGCTTCCGGGAGCGCTGGCGGTGGGGATCGGCGAGACCCTGGGCGCCGTGCTGATCCTGGTACCCCGGTTCCGTCGCTGGGGAAGCTTGTTGATCGGGCTGTTGCTGATCGCCTTCATGCTCTACATCGGTGCGAACTACAGCACGCTGGTGGGCAAGGAATGCAGCTGCTTCCCGTTGGTGAAGCGGACCATCGGCCCCGGATTTTTTATAGGCGACGGCGTCATGCTCCTCATGGCAGTGGTGGCGGGATGGTGGGCGCGCCACTCCGAGAATCTGCGCGCCGCACTGGTGATTCTGGGCATCGTGGTAGTATTCGCTGGCGTTTCGTTTGGCGTGAATTTAACCCGACAGACCGGCCTTAAAGCTCCGGATTCGATTGTTGTGGACGGCCAGACCTCTTCGTTGCAGCAAGGCAATATCTTTCTCTTTTTCTACAATCCGGAATGTATGCATTGCGACGCAGCCGCGCGCCGGATGTCGAAGTTGAACTGGAAGAACACCAAAGTGATCGCCATACCGATCAACGACCCCCAATTCGCGGCGGCGTTCCTGCATGACACCGGGCTTCGGGCCGGCACCTCACTCGACCTCGAAAAACTGCGCGAGACGTTCAAATTTGTGGACGCGCCCTATGGGGTCGCATTGGAACGGGGCCGTCAGAAAGCCACCATAGCCGGGGCGGCATTCGAGGATCCGGAACCCGCCAAGACGCTCCGGCCCCTGGGTTTTGTCGAATAGGCGTGGAATAGCTCTTATCCGCTGAAATCGCCCACGAGGCGCTCCTCATCAGTCGCGTCTTCATGAGATGCCGTCAGGGCCCCGGTTGCGGCATCCAGCAAGACCGGCGCCAACCACAAGAAATCGGTTCCCGGATAAAGCCTCCTTAGCTGAAAGGCCCACTTCTTTTCAAATCCGGCGACTCTTCGAAACTGCTGTTTCCCGGCCAGCTTACCCAGCCCTCCCAATTCCACCAGCGCGTCCAGCAATACACTCTCGGAGCGAACTAGAAGATGCAAGCACTTCCGGCTCTTGCTAAGCTTGTGAACCGTTTCCAGGATTTGGGCCACTCGCTTGGGATGGTACTGATCCGCCAGTTCCCTCCAGCCGGCGCGGCTCAATCTCGCCTCGGTCTGGCCGAGCAACTCCAGCAGGCCGGGTTTGGCTCCACGTAACAAAGTGTCCAGCGTCTGGGGGTTCAGGACGTCATACGTGAGTTCGCTGCGCAGCCGTCCGCGAAAAGGGCGGGCGGCTTGATAAACCAGCATCGGATAGGCCCGTTTCACATCGCGAAAGCTGTCCAGAGGCTGAAAGTACGACGCTGGAACCCGTTCGCGGAGCACGGCCTGGATCGCCAGCGATATCCGGGCAAAGGAAGGGAAGAAGGCTGGATCGCGCTCGCCCGGAGCGGAGAGCCAGCAGGAGCCCGGCTTCGGGAAATTGACTCCTGGAATGATCGCCTGCATGTTTTGGTGCGCCCACGCGTGTTCCTGTAGAAGTGTACAAAGGGGGTGCAAGTTTTTGGCGGGCGTTGAGCATCGCCGCCACAGCGCCGTCGTCAGGAATTGGAAAGAAACACTGGAGATACTCCAGTTCCGGGGATTTTTTGATCAACCGTGACTCGCGAGCCCTACCGGGCTTGAGCCCGCTTCCACGGCGCCCGAGGGATCCAGGTCCGTTCCCGAATTGGGTGTAAGCCCGAAACAAGCCGTGAAATGGAATGTACTGCCCTGGCCCGGTTCGCTTTCGAGCCAGATGTTCCCATTCATCAGCTGCACCAGGCGCGCGGAGATGGTCAGCCCCAATCCGGTACCGCCATATCTTCGGGTCATGGACTCGTCGGCTTGCGAGAACGCTGAAAAAATGACTTCCTGCTTCTCTTTAGCCACTCCGATTCCGGAATCCTTAACGGCGAAATGCAAGCGCACGTCACGCTCGCTGATCGCATCCGCGCCCACGCGGATTTGAACGCCGCCGGTGGCAGTGAACTTAACCGCGTTTCCGACCAGATTGATTAGAATCTGGCGCAGCCTGACAGGATCGCCGGTTACTTGATCGGGAACACGAAGCGCAATCTCGTAGGTCAGGTCCAGCGCCTTCTGGCGCGCCTCCGTGACGAACGGCTGCACCGTTTCCGCCACCAGCTTGCGCGGGTCAAACTGAGAGCGCTCCAGACTCACGCTGCGCGCCTCGATTTTCGAGAAATCCAGGACGTCGTTGACCACTCTCAGCAGCGACAACGCGGAGTTGCGGGCTGTGTCCAGCAGATCCCGCTGCTCGGCGGATAGTTCGGTATCGAGCGCCAGTTCGGTCATGCCGATGATGCCGTTCATCGGCGTGCGCAGCTCGTGGCTTATGTTAGCCAGGAAGCTGCTCTTGGCTTCGTTGGCGGACTCCGCCATTTTCTTGGCCGATTCAAGCAGACAGCGGTACTCGAAAGCTTTGCGGTATTGTGCGCTCAACTGCCTGCCTTGAACCAGCAGGAAGCCGGCATATATTGTCAGCATCAATGCGACGATGTATCCGTTGTCCTCGCTCCATAGGTTCGCGATGATGGCCGGCAACAGGAGCGGAAGCAAATACCAATTGAGATAGAGCGGCTTGGGGGTGAGCGACACCAGAGCGCCCGCGCTCAGACCCAACAGGCAAAAGGTCAGGATCACCGAGTTCCAGTTCAGATGCCCATAAGTCATAAAGCCGTACGCGGACAGGCCGCCCCAGGAGCCCGAGAATACCGTCAGGCAGGCGCAAAAACCCACTCGCCAATGCTTCGGATTGTGGGCGTAAATTTCGTCTTTTCGCAAGACCAGGAAGAGACGCCCCACCAGGGCGGACAAGGACGCAAACGCGAATATCGACACCGGCAGCGGGCGGTCCTTGAAGAACGTTCCGGCCAGAAGCACCAATTGCACGGCCACCATGCTGGCCCAGATGGCCGGCAACGCACGGTAGGCGATATCGGTATCCTGCTGAATCGCCAGGGCTTCGGGTTGCGGTACGCCGGAGTTGGCTGTGTCGGGCACTCTCGGAACTATCGGCAAGTGGCGGAGAAAGCTTGAGTTGCGGTTGCAGCGCACTGAACGCCTTACTTAGAACGGTGAGGCTGGACGGCCCATTTCCGCGACAGAAATCTTCGGTTATGATCGGGCTGGATGGGATCGGCATATCGAGGCTGGGCTGTTTCGGTGCTAGTGCTGGGTCTGATCCCGGCAACAGCATGTCGCCGGCTTGAGGCCCGGGCGGAGCGAGCCGCCAACCGGTACAACACTCTTGAAGTTGGCGGCCTCACGCGGCAGTATTTCGTTCATTTCCCGCTTTCCTACGATGGCCGTGCGCCCCTGCCGCTGGTCCTGGTGCTCCACGGCGCGACGCAAAGCCCCGAAAGCATCGAACGAATGTCCGGGATGAGCGCGCTGGCGGACACCGAGACATTCCTCGCCGTTTATCCAAAAGGCACCGGGCGATTGCCGACCTGGAATGCAGGCGCCTGCTGCGGCTACGCAATGGAGAATCGCGTGGACGATGTGGGGTTCATCGATGCCTTGATCGGCAAACTCGAACGAGACTACGCAGTGGACCGGAAGCGTATCTTCGCCACCGGTATCTCAAACGGCGGCATGCTGTCGTATCGTCTGGGGTGCGAGCTAGCCAACAAGGTGGCCGCGATCGCTCCCGTCGAAGGCGCGCAGGATATCGATTGCCACCCTTCCAATCCCGTTTCGGTTATTGTCTTTCACGGCACAGCCGATCACCTGGTCCCGTTTGACGGAGGCACGACGCCGTTTCAAGCGGGCTCGCACCGATCGGACTCCTCCGTTTCGGCCACCACAGCTTTCTGGGTGAAGCAGGACGGCTGCTCGCCCACCCCACGGCGCGAAGAATCCGACCAGGCGCGCGTCGAAGCTTACTCAGGATGCCGGAACGGCGCCGGCGTGGCGCTGTATGCGATTTTGGGCGGGCATCACATCTGGCCCGGAACACGCTTCAGCCGCAACGATGTCCCGGCCACCAGCCTGATGTGGTCTTTTTTCACCCACCACCCGAAGCCCTAGTTATCGATAGGACGGCGGCGGCGGATTGCGCTTAGCGAACTGGCGCTGGTGCCAATACGGATACGCCACAGTCGTCTGGCTAGCTTCATCCAGCTTCGACACTTGCTCCGGCGTAAGCGCGAAGCTCGTCGCGGCCAGGTTGTCGCGCAGTTGCTGCTCATTGCGTGCGCCAATGATGACGCTTGAAACGGTCGGCTTCCTGAGCAGCCAGTTCAAAGCCAGTTGAGGCACCGTCTTGCCGGTTTCTGCCGCGACCGCATCCAGCGCGTCCACCACTCGATAGAGATACTCGTTGTCAACCGGCGGCCCGAGCTCGGCAGTTTTAGGCAAGCGGCTCTTCTCCGGCAGCGGCTGGCCGCGTCGGATCTTGCCCGTCAGCCGGCCCCAACCGAGCGGACTCCACACCAGCGCTCCAACGCCCTCGGCCAGCGCCTGCGGCATCAGTTCCCACTCGTACTCGCGCCCCACCAGCGAGTAATAAACCTGATGCGCCGCATACCTGGCCCAGCCGTAGCGCTCGCTGATGCCGAGCGACTTCTGCATGTGCCACCCGGAGAAGTTCGACGCGGCGATGTACCGCAGCTTACCGTCGCGCACAGCCTGGTCCAACGTGTAGAGCGTCTCTTCAACGGGCGTCAAAGCGTCGAAGCCGTGCATGTGATAGATGTCGATGTAATCCGTCTTCAGCCGCTTCAGGCTGCCTTCGATCTGCTGCGTCAGATGATACCGGGATGAGCCGCTGTTGTTGGGCCCTTCCCCGAACGGAAAGGTGCCCTTGGTGGATATGAGCACGCTCTCGCGCGGCAGGTGCTGGATGGCTTGGCCGAGAATCTGTTCCGAAAGCCCCTGGGAATAAATGTCCGCGGTGTCGAAGAAATTAACGCCCGCGCTCATACAGATATCGATGAGGCGCGTGGCTTCCGCAACGTCGCTGCTCCCCCAAGCCTTGAAGAACTCATTTCCACCGCCGAAGGTGCCCGTCCCGAAGCAGAGTATCGGAACCTCGAAGCCGCTTTTGCCTAACTGTCGCGTTTCCATAGGCAATGGACGCTCGCCGACCCGGTTTGGTCGCAGCAATTGGGTTGCGTTGCTAAGATAAGGTCACATCCAAGGAGAGACGATGAACCGAACAACCCTGGCTCTCTTGCTATCCTTCTGCGCTTTGCCCATCGCCTACGCGCAACCGGAACCGCAGCAGCCCGAAACCGCACCGGCGGCCGCAGCGACCAATGGCCCGCAACGGCCCGGATCCGGCAGAAATTCCCAGGAGCCGGAACCCTATGACAAAGTGATTACCAAAGACGCCAAATCGAAGAAAGGCGTATTCACGGTACATCAGGTCAAGGATCGCTATTTCTACGAAATCCCCAAAAGCGAATTCGGCAAGGAGTTTTTGTGGAACACACAGATCGCGAAGACTACCCTGGGCGTCGGATATGGCGGCCAGGAGCTGTCCAGCCGCGTGGTGTATTGGGAGCTCAACGAGAACAAGGTTTTCCTGCGAACGAAAAACTACGAAGTGGTGGCCGATCCAAAGACCCCCATCGCGCAGGCCGTCAGGGATGCCAACAATAACGCGATTGTCATGAGTTTTCCGGTGGCGGCCTTCAGCGAGGACAAATCGTCGGCCGTGATCGAGGTGAATCGCCTTTTCACTACCGATATTTATGAATTCAGCGCGCGCCGGCGGCTGAGCGCGAGCAGCATGGATTCCTCGCGCTCTTACATCGAGCGGATCTCGCCGTATCCGGAGAATATCGAGGCCGAAGCTTCCATCACCTATACCAAAACCGCACCGCCTCCGGGCGAGAACAACGGGCCGGTGAATCCGTTCCAGGGCGCGGGCATGCGGCCCGGCAGCGCCACCGTGGTTCTGCATCACAGCATGGTCAAGCTGCCCGAGAATCCGATGATGCCGCGCCTGTTCGACGAACGCGTGGGCTTCTTCTGGGTGGATCAAATGGATTACGGCCGCGACGAGCAGCGTGCGCCCCGCCGCCGCTACATCACCCGCTGGCGCCTGGAAAAGAGAGACCCCACGGCGCAGCTCTCCGAGCCCGTCAAGCCGATCGTCTATTACATCGACCCTGCCACCCCGGCCAAGTGGGTGCCCTGGATGAAGCGCGCCATCGAAGACTGGCAGAAGGCTTTCGAAGCGGCCGGATTCAAGAACGCCATCGTGGCGAAGCTCGCGCCCACGCCCGAGGAAGATCCGGAGTTCAGCCCGGAGGACATTCGCTATTCGGTGGTCCGCTGGCTGCCTTCCACCATTGAGAACGCATCCGGCCCGCACATCAGCGATCCGCGCACTGGCGAAATCCTCAACGCCGACGTCCAGTTTTATCACAACATCATGAACCTGCAGCGCGACTGGTATTTCCTGCAGGTGGGCCCGCTGGATCCGCGCGCGCAGAAGCTCCCGTTGCCGGACGAACTGATGGGCCGGCTGCTCGAAATGGTGCTGGCGCATGAGGTCGGCCATACGCTCGGCTTGCAGCACAACATGAAAGCCAGCTCGATGTATCCGCAGGAAAAAATGCGCGATCGTGACTGGCTGAAGAAGATGGGACACACGCCGTCCATCATGGATTACGCGCGCTTCAACTACGTCGCGCAGCCGGAAGACAAAGTGGACGTGGCCGATCTCATCCCCGGCATTGGTCCTTACGATGTATGGGCCACGACGTGGGGTTACAAGCCGATCCGCGACGCGGCCACCACGGATGCCGAAAAGGCGACGCTGGATCAGTGGGCGCGCGAGCAGGATAAGACGCCCTGGTATCGATTCTCAACCGCCGGCTCGGGCGGCTCCGATCCGGGCGAGCTGACCGAGGCCGTGGGCGACGCCGACGCCTTGAAATCCACCGCGCTGGGCATCAAGAATCTCCAGCGTGTGGTTAAAATGCTGCTTCCGGCAACCACCACCAAAACGGGCGAGCCCTACGAGGATCTTGAGGAGCTGTATAGCCGATTGCTGGGGCAGTGGACCACCGAGCTGGAGCACGTCGCCGCGATCGTGGGCGGCTTCAACTCTCAGGAGAAATATGTGGGGCAAGAGGGCGTTCTCTACAGCCCGGTGGCCAAAGCGCGCCAGGCGGATGCCGTTAAATTTCTGAATGAAAATGCGTTCGCCACGCCTACCTGGGTTATCGATCCAGAAATCCTGCGGCGCATCGAACCCTTCGGCGCGCTCAGCCGAATTCGTAACGCGCAGACCATCGTCTTGAGCAGCCTGATGAGCGGATCACGCTTTGCGCGGATCGTGGAGCAGGAGGCGATTGATGGAGCAGGGGCATACGGGGCCACCGAATTCCTGGCGGATGTCCGCAAGGGGATTTGGAAAGAGCTGGATTCGCCACGCGTCAAAATCGACGCCTACCGGCGGAATCTGCAGCACTCCTATCTCGATCTGGTGAACAACAAGTTGAACGGAGCTTCGGGGAACCAAGGAGGATTTCGAGGTTTCTCTGTCGGCAGCGCGGATGAGCGACCCTTCTACCGCGCCGATTTGAAGGCGCTGGACGCGTCCATCGCGGCCGCAATTTCGAAAGCTTCCGACCGCGAAACCAGAGCGCATCTGGAAGGCGCGCGCGATCAAATCGCCAGGATCCTGGACCCACGCTTCGCGCCGCCGTCGGGCAACAACAGCGGCCAAAGGTTTTCGATCGGCGACCAGCCGGATATCTGCTGGCCGGACTACATGATCCGGCCGTAGATTTTCCTATAATCGGGAACTATGCGAATTCTATCGCTGGTCTTCTTGTCCCCGCTGTTGCTGCTTGCTCAGCCTGCGCTCGATTCCAAAATCACGCAGGCCATCGATGACGCTCTAAAGGCCGCCGGCGCGCCTAGTGTTTCCGTGGCCGTCATCAACCACGATCAAGTCATTTTCGCGGGCGCATTCGGGAAAGCGAACATTGAAGCCGATCGCGCCGCGGACGTCCACACGCGCTATGCGGTCGGGTCCATCAGCAAGGAGTTCACCGCCGCCGCGATTTTGCTTGCCCAGGAACAGCACAAGCTTTCGCTCGACGACAAGGTTTCGAAATACTTCCCGGACCTGACGCGCGCGAACGAAATCACAATTCGGCAATTGCTCTCGCATACCTCCGGCTACGAAGACTACGCGCCGCAGGACTACCTCATCCCCGAATGGACCAGGCCTACCACGCCCCAGGCGATCCTGGACCGCTTCGCGAAAAAACCGCTCAACTTCGATCCCGGAACCCGGTGGCAGTACAGCAATACGAATTACGTTTTGGCGGGCGAGATTTTCGAGAAAGCGTCCGGCCAGAAGCTGGTCGCATTTCTCCGCGCGAAGATCTTCGAGCCGCTGGGCATTCACTCGGCGGGCGATTGCAGCGAGACCAGTCCGACGGATGCGAGCGCCTATACGCGCTTTGCGTTGGGCCCGCCGCGGCCCGTGGGGCGCGAAGCGAGCGGTTGGTACTTCGCCGCGGGCGAACTTTGCATGACGCCGTCCGATCTGGCGCTCTGGGACATTGCCTTGCTCCAAAAGAGGATACTGTCCGCGAAATCATACGAAGAGTTCACCCGGCCTGTGACGCTGAATAATGGCGATCTGACCGGATATGCTCTGGGCCTTCAGATCGGATCGTATCGAAACATGCCGACCATCTCGCATGGCGGCGAAGTTTCGGGCTTCCTGGCTCAAAATACGCTGTACCCCACGCGTAGCGGCGCAGTCATCGTTCTGTCCAATGAAGACGCCATAAATTTGATCGGTCCGCTTTCTCAGAGAATCGCGACACTGGTCTTCTTGCCGGAGCAGCCATCGCCGTCGGCCGCGGAGAAGGACACCAGTGAGACCCGCGCGATTCTAGAAGGCCTGCAACGCGGCGAAATAAACCGGGCGCAATTCACCGACAATGCAAATTCCTATTTCACCGCGGCTGCGCTTGAGGATTATAAAAGCTCTCTGACCGCTCTGGGGCTGTTGAAGGGCCTCACGCTGCTGGGCGAAAACCTGCGCGGCGGCATGAAGCATCGCAACTATCGCGCGCAATACGAGAAGAAGACCGTATTGCTGAACATCTATGTGATGCCGGACGGAAAATACGAGCAGTTCCTGGTGGAGGAGCAGCTTTAGCTCCGGCTGGCCTGGGCCCTTTCTACTCGTAGACCTCGCGACGATGCGCGATTCGGGTCACGTCGACAGTTTTTGCGGCATCGTCAATCTCATAGACAATACGGTAGTCGCCCACGCGGATACGCCATTCGCAATCGCCGCCCTTCAATTTCTTGCAGCCCGAAGGCCGCGGAACATCGGCCAAATGTTCGAGACGCGAAACAACGCGGGCAGCCAACTTCGATGGAAGTTCGCGTAGCTCCTTCTCCGCGCTTGCCGCCAATGCGACGCGATAGCTAGTCACGTGCGAGTTTGCCGCTCTTAGCGAGGCTCGCTTTTACTTTGTCTAGCGGGATCCGTTTTTCATGCCGCCTCGATCGAGACACAAGCACATCCTCAATGTCTTCCCACAGCGCCCGATGCTTTCTTATGTCGATTTGAACGGCAACCTTGCGGCCGTTCTCATCAGTCAGGTACTGAATGCCGTTCATGATCTCATTGTCCTCTATCTCAAACGGTAGCCAGAAATGAACGCACAATCTGCGGGTTAGAGATATTTCGGCTTTCCGCGTTAAAATACTGGGTTGACACAACCACTCGACGGATTGCGGGTCCTCGACTTCTCGCACGCGCTCGCGGGCCCTTATTGCACGCTTCTGCTCGCCGATTACGGCGCTACCGTTTATAAGCTCGAAACGCCCGAGGGCGGCGATATCGGCCGCGGCTGGGGACCGCCCTTTAACGACGGCGAGGCCAGTTTCTTCCTGGGGATGAACTCGGGCAAACGCAGTATCTCCGTGAATCTCAAACGCCCGGAAGGTGTCGAGCTCGTCCTGAAGATGCTGGAGCGGATGGACGTGGTGCTCGAGAATTTCCGGCCCGGCACCTTGGATCGCCTGGGTCTCGGCTACAAGCAGGCTAGCGCCCGCAATCCGCGGCTGGTCTATTGCTCGGTTTCTGGCTACGGGCTGAACGGGCCCGCGCGCGATCAATCCGCGATGGATTTGATTCTGCAAGCTTCATCCGGCCTGATCAGCGTCACCGGCACCGTGAACGGCGAGCAGGTCCGCTGCGGACATTCGGTGGCCGACATTACCGCCGGTATGTTCGCGTTGATCGGCATTCTCATGGCTCTGCGGGCGCGCGATCTCACCGGCGCCGGCCAGCACGTGGATGTGTCCATGTACGATTCCATGATTTCCGCGATGGCGTCCGTTTTCGCGAGCTACGAAGGGTCCGGCGTTCTGCCGCGACCGCGCGGAACGTCGTTTTCCACCATCGTGCCCTATCGAACATTTCCCACCAAGGATCGCGAGCTGGCCGTGGCGGTTGGCAGCGAGAAACTTTGGGCCGCTTTCTGCCAGGCCATCGGACGGCCCGAGTTGACCGATCATCCTGATTACAAAACGAACGCGCTGCGCGTTAAAAATCGCGATGTGCTCGAGCCCATGCTGAGCGGCATTTTCCAAACGGACACCGCTCAAAACTGGTTCGAGAGATTGAGCGCCTGCGGTGTCGCCGCCTCGCCGGTAAAGAATATCGATGAGGTGGTTCGGGACCCGCAAGCGGTTTTTCGGGGAATGTTTCCGCAGTTGGAAGAAGCCATCGACGGATTCCGCACCATCACCGGACTTCCGGTCAAGTTCTCGGCCACTCCGGGATCGGTGGGCGGGGCCGCGCCGCGCCTGGGCCAGCACACGCGCGAAATTCTGCGCGAATTGCTGGACGCCGCTCCGGAAGAGATCGAGAAGCTGGAATCCGCCGGCGTCATCCGCTGCGCTCCCGCTCCCGCCGTTACTGCGTCTTGACGGCCGAATCTCCGCCCTGCCTGGCCTGATTCACGAAGAAATCCAGCATCGAAGCGAAGCTCGGTTCGGCCACGCTGATGTGGCTCCCTCCGGGAACTTCGACGTACGTTATGTTCATCCCCAGCTGCTTGCCGGCTTCCACCATGCGGCGTGATTGAATCACGTTCACCGTTTTGTCGTTGTCGCCATGCACCACATATGCCGGGATATTTCGAATCTTCGCCAAAGCGTTCGTATCGCCGCCGCCCGAGATCGGTCCCAGGGCCGCGAACACGTCAGGATGATCGATGGCGACGCTCCAGGTTCCATATCCGCCCATGGAGTGTCCCATCAGATAAACACGCTTCCTATCGACGCGATAGTCCCGCTCCACTTGCGCGATCACGTCCATTACATCCTGCTCGGCGCTCCCGCGATACATGGACGCATTGTCCCGTCCTTTCGGGCATACAACCAGGAAGCCCACTCGCTCGGCCTCGCGTTTGAGCGCTTCGTGATAACCGTCGAACATGCTGTTTTCGTCGCCGCCCATCCCGTGCAGGGCCACCAGCAGCGGCGTCGGTTTCGAGCCGTCATAGGACGCTGGAATCAGAATCCGGTACGGCTGCAGCGTGTTGTCGACAGCAGATCGATAAGCACGCCTGGAATCGCCGCGTTTTCCGGCGAACGGATCGCGACCCTGGTCAACGGCATCGATAATCGCATTGGCGTTTGCAAATTCTTGCTGAAAATTGAAATGAGTGGGATTCACTTCGCTCTTGTCGGCCTGCTCATAGAGCGCCAGCGCGTATGCGGCGGTCGCGATCGGCGCGAATTCTTGCTTGCTTTTCGCCAGCCGGCTCCGCAATCGCGCGGCTGCATCCGATAGGGACTCCACGTGGACCGGCAGGCTCTTCACCAGGGCGCTGCGCGTGTC
This sequence comes from Terriglobia bacterium, assembly GCA_963786745.1. Classification (GTDB taxonomy): domain Bacteria; phylum Acidobacteriota; class Terriglobia; order Bryobacterales; family Bryobacteraceae; genus Palsa-89. The sequence continues at coordinate 395,618 of CAWBAE010000008.1, forward strand.
CGCGGACGCTGCTTCGCCATCCGCCGCCAGACGCACTTCCAGGTTGAAATCTCCGGTCAGAGCGCCGGGCAGCTTCACGTGCGCGGTGAACGGAAGCGCCGCTGGATCCAGCTTCAAACCGGAAGCCAGGCTCTGGCTTTCCTCCGCGGTTCCTTTGGCGGGAACCAGGAAGACGGAAGCTGTCACCGCTCCCGTTGCGTGGTCTGTTTTGAAATACGGGGTCAGCATCACCGTTACTGCCCGGCCCGGCTCGATCATGGCGTGATCCAGCGACCCGTGCAGCGACGCCGCCAATTCGTACGCCGGCGTCCACGCCACGTTGTGCATGATGGCGATGCCCTCAAAATAGTCGCGCATGGCGTCGCCGTAATTGCCGGCCTGTGTCGCCTGCTGCGCCTGACGTCCGAGATCGTCCGCCTGCTTGCGCTGTTGATCGCTAAGGGGCAGGCTGGCTTTCTGGGTGTTGTATCCCACCGAAGTCCTGAGCGCGAGACCGGCGTCCTGGGCCGAAACAACCAGCGTCCAGGAAAAAATCAGTGGAAGAGCGCGGGAGAGCAGACGTTGCATGTTGCCGATTCTATCAGAGCCCGACTCTGGGATCGGGAATCGGGTAGCCGATCGCGAAATGGTAGATCACTTGGCCTTGTTCCGGCTTTATGTCGAGGTAGCGGTGCACTTCGTCATCGAAGAATGCGCCGATTCCCGTCGCGCCCAGGCCCAGCGCTTCGGCGGCGAGATACAGGCGTTGGCCGATGGCGCCCGCTTCGAAATGCACGTAGCGGTAGCCGCGGTTGCCATAAGCGCGAACGGCGCGGTCGATGCCGGCGATCATCGAAAACGCCACGCAGGCGTTGCCCGCCAGGTCCTGGCCGAGGCTTAGGCCGGCGGCGGCGACGCGCTGATCGCCGCGCTTGAGCAGCTCCAAGTCGGCTGTCTCAGGCCAGAATCGGTATAAGCCGGGTTCCAAGCCCCCGACGCGATGAGCATATAGATAAAGCTGAACGAAGCATTCGGCCCCGAAATCGGCGTGGAGGGGCTGGACCGCGTCGGCGAGAATGGCCGATAGTTGCGCTTGCGAAATTGATTGCGACCCTCCCACGAAATCGAGCGCCGACCGGCGAGTACGGGCCACTTCGCCAAAGGCGCGTGAAGAGATTGCTGGAGTTGGGAGCTTGATCTCGCCAGAGCCTGCGGGGGCTGCTTCGGCGGGCCTGCCGTCGTGGCCGAGTTTCGTGGCCGCGTGAATCGCATCGATCCGCGGGTAAGCCGTTATTTCATGAGAGAGCTGATTCGCGGTCCCGCCGTACCAAAAAGTTTCAGAGGCGGTCGGCTCCGACACTGGAATCGCCGCGCCGCGCAGTTCGACGATCAACATCGGCCACTCGTCCTCACCGAAGCGGCAGCCTTGCGACACTTGGTCATCCGGAAAATGGCTGGTTGCGAAACTTTCGCATCCCATCGCCCGGGCCGCGAGCGCCAGCGATTGCCAGGCGTGCCCGATATCGTGCAAACAGTATCGATAGGCCCGGTCGCGATACTTCCAGGCCTCGCGCCACGCAATGCTGGTCAGGATGAATGTGAGCGGCGCGGCGTCGGCCAGGTTCAGCTTGAGATCGCCGGCCGCGCGCTGCTCCGCCATATGCGAGGACGGACGGTAGTGATACAAACCATCCGGCCAACCCGTTAATCCGCGCGTGATGAAATGGAATTCGGTGGGATGCAGATTGCCGGACGATGGATTCACCCGCAGCGCATAACGGTACCCGGTGGATGGAACCAGCTTCGACGCGCTAATCGCGGCGGAATGAAACAGAAGCTGCGATAGAAAGGCCGGTCCATCCGGAGCCGGGATGCCGAGGCCGGGCGGGTCCGAGGGAAGATCCAGCACCGGTACGCCCTCGTAATGCCGGAAGGGATCGGGCATGTTCGCCCAATCGAGAACGTGCCGGGATCGACGCAGGGCCTCAGCGGTGTGCTTCGTAGACTCGTGGTATTCGCGCCAGGTCATCGCCGATCGGCGCAGGGGCTCGCTCTTAGGCTGTTCCTTCCGCGGGAGCCATCCATCGAAACAGGAAGAAGTGGCGTCCGCAAAGGGAACATCGGTAGGGCAAGAGAATCCAGTGGAGCGCCTGCTCGACGCCGTTTCGCACGCCCACGCCTCTGAAATCGACAGATCTGCAATTCGGACAATGGGGAGCCAGCATGGGTTCTTTCTAGAGTGTCAACCGTCAGTCTTTGCCGCGCTGCCCGTCGATGGTGGACGGCTGCCTCGAAAGGAGGGCGCGGCGCCAGGAGCGTTCGATTCGTTGCCGCGCGCCGCCGGAGCACGGCTGGCCTCGCGAGCGGCCTTGATCTGTTCGGGCGTCCGTACGTCCGGTTCCGATAGCTTGACGTGCTGTTTTGCGCGGGCAACTTGCCGCTTGTGCCGTTTTGCCAGTCGCTTGTCCATACCAGCCCTCTCCGCAGGCGTCAGCTGGAGGGAGGCCGACGCGCTGACTTCTTCAGTTTAGCCGCGTCTCGCTCCGCCGCACAATTGACCGCGTGGATGCGCATCTCTTCTTCCGTGAAGGTCAGGGTGTGCTCTTCGGCCGTAATATCCCGGCGCTCCAGAAGCCCCCGGCATAAAAGCGGGAGCTCCTGCATGCGGATTCCATATCTCCGAAGCAACGAAAGATCGGTCCTGACCGCGAACTCGGTCCGCGTTCGATCCTCTTCGACGCCCTGGAATTCGTACACCCGGAATTCCGCACCGGGAGTAAACCCTGTAAGAAGGAATTGCATGGATTCGCTCCTTCGCTATGCTTCTACTTCTTCCTCTGGAGCCGAACAGATCATCGCTTCCGTCGTAAGCATCAGCGACGCGATGGAAGACGCGTTCTGCAGAGCCGTGCGAGTCACTTTCGTAGGATCGATCACGCCGGCTTTCACCAGATCCTCATACTGGTCGGTAGTAGCGTTGAAGCCGAAGTTTGCGTCGTCCTGCGTCTTGATCTTCTCGACCACAATGGCGCCTTCGATCCCGCCGTTTAGCACGATCTGGCGAATCGGCTCTTCGCAAGCGCGCCGAACGATGTTAACGCCGAACTGTTCGTCGCCTTCGAGCTTCAGCTTTTCGAGCGCGATAGATGCCCGCAGCAGCGCCACGCCGCCGCCCGGTACGATGCCTTCTTCCACCGCCGCGCGCGTGGCATGCAGAGCGTCCTCTACGCGCGCTTTCTTTTCCTTCATCTCGGTCTCGGTGGCCGCGCCCACTTTGATGATCGCCACGCCGCCGGCCAGCTTCGCCAGCCGCTCCTGCAGTTTCTCGCGATCGTAATCGGAAGTGGTCTCTTCCACCTGGGTCCGAAGCTGCTTGATTCGGCCTTCGATGTTCCTTCTGCTTTCCGGCGCCGTCGATGATGGTGGTGTTGTCCTTATCCACGGTGACGCGTTTGGCGCGCCCCAGATCTTCGAGCGTAACGCCTTCGAGCTTGATGCCAGTCTCTTCCATGATGGCTTTGCCGCCCGTCAGGATCGCGATATCGTCCAGCATCGCTTTGCGGCGGTCGCCGAAACCCGGCGCTTTCACCGCGCAAACATTGAGCGTTCCGCGCAGCTTGTTGACCACCAGCGTCGCCAGCGCTTCGCCTTCCACTTCTTCGGAGATCAGCAGGAGCGGCTTGCCGGCGCGGGCGATCTGCTCGAGAAGCGGAAGGATGTCCTTCATGCTGCCGATCTTCTTTTCGTGGATCAGGATATAGGGATCTTCGAGAACGCATTCCATGCGCTCGGGGTCGGTCACAAAGTACGGCGAGAGATAGCCGCGATCGAATTGCATGCCGTCCACGGTCGCGAGCTCGGTGGTCATGGTCTTCGATTCCTCCACCGTGATCACGCCGTCCTTGCCCACCTTCTTCATGGCTTCGGCGATGACGTCGCCGATGGTGGAATCGCTGTTGGCGGAAATGCGGCCCACCTGCGCGATCATGTCGCCGGAGACGGGCTTCGAAAGCTTCTTGATCTCTTCAACGGCCACTTCGACGGCCTTGTCGATGCCGCGCTTGATGGCCATCGGATTCGCGCCCGCCGTCACGGCTTTGACGCCTTCGCGGAAAATCGCCTGGGCCAGAATCGTGGCCGTCGTGGTGCCGTCGCCGGCCACGTCGGAGGTCTTCGACGCGACCTCGCGCACCATCTGGGCGCCCATGTTCTCGAGCGGATCCTTCAGCTCGATCTCTTTCGCCACCGTCACGCCGTCTTTGGTGATGGTCGGGCCGCCGAACTTCTTCTCGAGGACGACATTGCGTCCCTTGGGGCCCAGCGTGACCTTTACTGCTTCGGCGAGCTGGTTGACGCCGCGCAGGATCGCTTGGCGCGAATGATCGCTATAAATAATTTGTTTTGCCATAGATGGTTTCCTTGTGAATGATTTGAATTAGCCGGCTTTCTTGGTGCTCCGCCCGGCCATGTCTAGCACGCCGAGGACGTCGTCTTCGCGCATGATGATGTATTCCGTGCCATCAAATTGCGTTTCGCTGCCGGAATATTTCCCAAAAAGAATGCGGTCGCCGGCTTTGACATCGAGGGCGGCCAGGTTGCCGTCCTCCAGGCGTTTGCCGTGGCCGACGGCGATGACTTCGCCTTCCTGCGGCTTTTCCTTGGCGGAATCGGGGATAATGATGCCGTTACGCGTGGTTTCTTGTTCCTCGATGCGCTTCACCACGATGCGGTCGTATAGGGGTCGAATCATCTTCATGTTTAGTCTCCTCAGGGACGGAAATTTGGTTTGTTCACGGACCGGGCGGTATCCAGAACCAGGCGCTCGGCCTCGGCTTGCTTTTCCCGCTCGGCAATCTCTCGCTGCGGCGCTTCTTGTTCCTCGATCCGGACGGCCTGGAGGGCGGCGGTTTGCGCTTCTGCGTCCAGCCGTTTTGAATATAGGATCATCGCGAAGCTGGAATGATCGCCGCTCCGGACCAGATTGCAGGAGTAGTCGGAATTTTCCCACCGCGCGATGAGCGGCGCGATTTCGGCATAGTCGCTGTGGTATGCGATCTGGATCGCTGGCCTCGTGGGCACGCCGTAGCTTGCGGAAATCCCCAGGATCATGTCTTCCGGAGTCATCCCCTCCACCCGGTGCCGGTCATAAGCGACCACCATGCGAAAAAGCTCGCCGTTCAAAAAGGACAGCCGCACGTTCTTCACCGGGTCCGCTTTGGCGCGGTCGTTGAAGGCGGGAGGATCGATTTGCCACTCCAGTTCCTGGATCACGGCCGGCCGCTGGTGAATCAGTTTCGCGTCCGAAGGGTTCGTGCCGGTCTGCTTCGCTGCCGCGGCCAGTGTCATGCCGAATTGCAATCCCCGATAGCTCCCGAAGTCTTCCGCGCTAAGCATGGCGCCACCCAACAGCACGCTAAGGATTGGGGCTATAAGCCAGGAATTGGACACTGCAACCTCCTCGGTTTTCAACGCTGACCTAAGGAATGGGGATCAGATCGCCTGACTTAGTTCAGATGATCCGCGAGTGGGCAGTAGCGCTCAGACATTAACTATTATCAGTTAAGTAAGCTTGCTTGTCAAGTCAACTTATGCCAAGATCATATTCGAGCATTGACTATTTTTGGTTAAGTGCGGGAGATAGAAACATTCAGTGGACGTTTCCCTATTGATCCGGCAGCGTTTAGAGGAACTTGGCCTCGATCAGAAGGACCTCGCCGCAGCCGCAGAGGTCACGGAATCCTACATTTCGCAGCTTCTGGCTCGCAAAAAGGCGCCGCCGGCACCCGGCCGCAGTGACATTTACGAGAAGATCGGCAGGATTCTGAAGCTCCCCGTCGGCGAACTATCGAATCTGGCCGACGAGCAGCGCAAAGAGGAGCTGAAGAAGAAAGTGACGGAGCCTCCCCGGCCTCTCTTCAAGGAGTGCCGTGAGCTGATTCTGCGTAAATGCGATCCTGTCAGGCAAAGAGAACTGCGCCGGATTTTCGAAAAGGAACCATTCGGAGAACTCGAGCGCCTGGTCACCCAAAAGCTTCTGGATGTCGCGCAAGGAACCGCCACTGATATCTTCAACATTTCTGACGAAAACTGCGTCTCGCTCCTGGACCCGATGATCGAGTCCTGGGACATCGACCTCAAGACCTTTGCCATCGAGGTTGTGTTAAGCCGTCGTCTTGAGGTGGGCGGTTTGAAGCGATTTGAGTTTGCCGAACAGGAACATAAACCCTCCGCCGTCCAACCCGGGCTTGCGCAATTCCTGGAGGATGCGTCTCTAAGCGGCGACGCGACTGAAGAAGAAATCGACTTTCTGAAGGCGCTGAAGTTCAAGGGCAAGCAACCCTCGGCGATTTATTATTACCGGGAGCTGCAGAACCTGAGAGACCCGTTGCATTTTCCGTCCGTAGCACGCGGATGAACTCCCGGCTCGTTAGAACGACAAGTGCGCCGATAGCTGGAGGAAGCGTGAGCTGCCGATGGTGTGCTGGATGATCCCCAGACTGCCCGCCGGCGGGAACTGGGGTGGCCCTGAATAATTGGGGAAGAAGTCTACGTCGTTGTTCGGCGCGTCGAAATCGGGGTGATTGAAAACGTTGAACGCGTCAAAATTAAACCGCAGCCGGTAGCGTTCGCATAAACGCGAATTCTTTGCCGATGGTCATATCGAAGCGCACCTGGAAAGGGGCGCGGAAAATGTTTCGGCCGGAATTTCCATAGAGCGATTCGTAAAGATCGCATCCCGACGCATCGCAGGGCGGAACGCCGCTCTGGCCCGGTGCAACAAATTGCGGCGCAAAGTCGTTCACGTTCAGCACTGGTTTCCCTGCGTTCACGCCCGTCGTGCCCTGCAATTGGGCCTGTTGCGCGGTGACACCGGGTTTTAACGGAACGATTGGGTTGCCGATGTAGTTTGAAGTTCCGTAGTACAGGCTGGCCACCGAGCCCGAATAGTCGTAGATGCTATATGGCTGCCCGCTTTGGGCCACAGTTTGTCCGCCCAGGACCCACCCGTTCAAAAAGCGCCCGAGCACTTTGTTCGACGTCACTTTCGGGAAGGCGTAACTATAATTGATCAGGAACACGTGGGTCTGATCGAAATCGGCGGAGGCGTAGCTGGACTTCGGAGTCAGCGGATTGTTCCCGGTAAAGAAGAGGCCTAATCCGCTTTGCTGATCCAAGGCGTGGGACCAAGTGTAGGTTCCGGTCAACTGCAAACCGAACGACAGCCGCTTACGAACCTGAAGCTGAAGCGCGTTGTAGTTGGAAATACCCTCGGCTTTGTAGAGCACCGAGTTCATGTCGTAGCCGATGTAAGGCACGCGAATGGGAGCATTGCCTGCGTACTCACTGGTCGATATCGGTTCCAGATCGAGGTTGTAATTCGGGCTTACGCCGCCGTAGGAATAGATCTGGCCGTTGATCGGATGTTGAGGTGTGGCGATGTTGCGCCTGATTAAACGGAATCGGAAGCACTTCGTGCACGCCATGATTGCCGACATAGGCGGCGCTGAAGAGCCAGCTGTTGGATGCCTGATATTGGAGGTCGAAGGTCCAATTTTCCGTGTACGGCAGCTTGTTATTTGTATCGTAGCCGCCGAACAGGAACGGGCCGAACAGGTTCCCGGCCGGGAAATTGCCTGATTCAGTCTGTGCAATGTTCGGGAGCAGCGCTTGGAAGGCTGCCGCGCTGCCGGCCGGCGCTGGCGGAGGGGTGGTGCCAAACGGGGCCGCAAGCGTCGCGCCTGTCTGCGCCACGATAGGCTGAACGAACGGCGGGGCAAGCGTAACGCCGAACGGTCCGTTGAAGCCGCCGCCGGCGCTGGGCGATAGGTAGCTGAAGAACTCTCCGCGATCATAGTAAATTCCGAATCCGCTACGGACCGTTAGTTTCGAAAGCGGGCTCCATGCGACGCCGATGCGTGGCGCAAACCCGCACTGACAGTTCCTGAGCAAGGTGTTGCTCGCGCCGGCTGTGCCGAAAGTTGGGTTGTTCCCCGCGATTTCGAGTCCCGAGCCGGTGATGGTGTCCGTGGCGGCGTTATACGAATAGAGGTTGCCGTTGAATGCGGTCAGCTTCCCGTATTTTTCCGAGAGCCCGCCATCGTAGTCCCAGCGCAGTCCGAGCGTTATGGTGAGATTGCTGCGGACTTTGTAGTTGTCGTTCACAAACGCACCCACCGTGTCCGATCGGTAGTAGCGATTGGCGGAGCCCGAGAACGCGGTACTGTCGCTGCCGGTGCGCACATTGCCCTCCACGAAATCGAGGAAGGTATTAGAAGGAGATGTTATCGGTTGACGTGTTGCGGTTGATGATGTTGAGTTGCGTGTGGTCCCACAGTCCGCCGAAGGTGAGAGTATGGCGACCCTTTACCCAATGCAGCGTGCTTCCGTATTCCCACTGATTCTGGAACATCCCCGCATTACCGAAACTAGGGCCCGGGCCGAATTGCAATTCATTGGCCAGGGTCGGATCGGCGGTTCCCAAAGTGATTTGGGGGAATATATTGGAGCCCAACAGATTGATTCCAAAGTCGCTGGGTTTGAACGGCTGCCCGGTGGAGGAGTAGGCTCGCAAACGCGTGAATCCGGCGCGCTGCTCCCAAGTCAGGCTGGGCGTGAGGATGACCGTGTTATTGATGGACCCAACCTGGCTTCCGCCCTCAATCTGCTGAGGGAATCCAAGCAGCGATCCCACCGCTCCGAACGGGTTCGTGGTGGGATTGTTCTGGACGTAATACTTGGCCGACAATCGATCGCGGTCGCTCACGCACGTAATCGATGTTGGCAATGCCCTGATCGACGGTGGATTGTGCGTTGGGTCCTTGCTCCACGACATCGTATCCCAATGCGAGGGCCGCGTTGGGATTGGTGATCTGGGCGCTGGGGATCAGAAACTTACCGCCGGGAAGCTTGGCCTGCAGCATCGCCAGCGCCTGCGGGCTGATCTGGCGTGGCGGTAATTGTTTGTCCATAAGTCGATTGGATGGCGTTAATGATGCCTTGCGAGCTCCGATCATCGGTGAGACCCAACGGCACCGTGGCGGTTTTCAATGAATCCGCCGCGTCGGCAATGCGCACGCCCTGATACGACAGAAAGTAGAATAGCTTGTCTTTCTTGATTGGGCCGCCCAGTGTCGCTCCGAATTGGTTGCGGTTCAGGAAGGGGTCCTTTTGCGTGATGGCCGGCGAGGCGTTGTAGAAGAACGGGGCCGCGTTCATGACGCTGTTCTGGAACTTCTCGTATATCTGTCCGTGCAGCGCGTTGGTGCCGGATTTGGTTATTACGCTAATGTGAGCTCCGCTGTTGGCGCCCTGGGTGGCGTCGTACATGGCGGCATTGACCGCGATCTCCTGGATGGCCTCAGCCGGCGGCGTTGGCAGAGCCTGCCCGATTGCGTCATAGACCGATGTGCTGGTTTGGATTCCACCGCCCGGGCCGAAGTTCTCACCGGTGTTCAAAACGAAGCGATTCTCTCCCACCTGGCTGGTGGAATTCCCATTGAAAAGGTTATTGGTGCTGATGCCGTTTAGCGAAAAGCTGTTGCTGGTATCCCGTTGCCCGTTGGCGAAGATCGCCTGATTGCCGAGGCCCGCATTGCTCCCGGCGCCGGCCAGGAAGTCCGCATGAACGCCAGGGGCCAGGATGGCGAGCTGCGTGAAGCTTCCGGTGCCGAGCGGCGTGTTCTCAATCGTCAGTTGGTCAACCACATAGCCGTTGGTAGTGTCCACCTGATTCATCAGCGGCGTCGCGGCCACTTCCACCGTGGTGCTGACTTGGCCGACTGTGAGGCTCCCATCCACGGTGGTGGTCCGGTTGGCGTTTACCAGGACCTCGGTGTGCGATTCGGTTTGGAATCCTTCCTTGGTGAATTCGAGCTTATAGGTGCCGGCCGGGAGATTCTGGATCACATAGTTGCCATTGCTATCCGAGTGTTCAGTCACCTCGAGATTAGTGGCTACGTTGGTCGCTTTCACTGTCGCATTCGGCACCGCGGCTCCCGAAGAATCCATGACGGTACCGGTAATGCCTCCCAAAATCTGCTGCGCGTGCACGGGAGCCTGAAGTGCAAGACTCAGGAACAAAATCGAGCAGATGATGTGCTTTAGACTGCGTCTTAACAGACCCATGTATGGCTTTCCTCCCATCCAAATAAATCTGCACCGCTGGCTTCATTCGCTCCCAGTAGCGCGCGATACCCAGGACTTTTTAAAAGGCGGCTTCCGAGTCGCGGCCGCCGGATTCTATCGGACTTCCCTAAAACGAATAAGGATAGTATGACAGACATTTCTTACGGTTGGGTGACACCCAAAAGCGAGGCCCCGAAACGCCGCAATGAAATCAATGCGATGCAAAAATCGTCATAAGATCCGACACTCTTTGAGCCGATCTGTGTTTCTGGAATAGAGGTCACAAGGCGAGGTCTACCATGAAGTTATCCTGCCCGCTAGCGATCCTGGCAGTCTGCGCCAGCTCCGGCTTTGCTCAATCCGCACCGGATGTAATGACGAGTGGCGCAGCCGCGCGCTTCCTGGATCAAGCCACCTGGGGCCCGACGCCCGCTTCGATTCTGCAGCTTCAACAAATGGGCGTTACTAAGTGGTTAGACGGGCAGTTCTCGGTGCCGACCTCGGATCTGCCGGACCAACCGATCCTCGATTCGGCCGGCAAGTCGAATAACGACTTGGGGCCGGTGCAGGCCGCCTTTTTCCAGAACACCCTGAGCGGTCAGGATCAGCTCCGCCAGCGCGTGGCCTTCGCGTTAAGCCAGATCTGGGTGGTTTCCGCCACCTCCGGCGTTTCGCCCGCCTATGCTTACCCGCCTTATTGGAGAATCTTTCGCGACCACGCGTTCGGGAACTACAAAGATCTGATTCGCGCCGTGACTGTGAGCCCGGCCATGGGCCGCTATCTGAACATGGCCAACAACAATAAGGGAAACGCCGCGAAAGGCACGGCAGCCAATGAAAACTATGCGCGCGAACTCATGCAGCTGTTCACGCTCGGCCTCACCCAGTTGAACCCGGACGGCAGCGCGGTGGTGGAGCCAGGCAACAATCCGGTCCCTACTTTCAATCAATCGGTAGTCACCAACATGGCGAAGGTACTCACGGGATGGACCTATCCGACGGCTCCCGGAGCCACGGCAAAGAACAATAATCCGGCATACTATTTCGGCACGATGTTCGCGGTGGAAGGAAATCACGACACCACCTCGAAGGTGATTTTTAACAACATCGTCGTGCCCGCCGGCCAGACAGCCGGGCAGGACCTCGAGAGCCTGCTGAACGCGTTGATGCAAAACACCAGCATGGCGCCGTTCGTTTCCCGCCAGCTGATTCAGCACCTCGTTACCAGCAATCCGAGCCCGCAATACATCCAGCGCGTTTCCAGCGTCTTCAGCAATGACGGCAGCGGAACCGCCGGAAATCTGGAGGCCGTCATCACGGCGATTCTCACGGATCCCGAAGCGCGCGCGGGGGATGAGCCCAGCGCCACGGTGAACCCCAGTTTCGGGCATATGCGAGAACCAATTCTCTTCATGGCCAATCTTCTGCGCGGATTAAACGCCACCCTGGGCGCGAACAGCGCCATTTACAACCGGGCGGCCGAAATGGGCGAGAACCTGTTCCATTCCCCCAGCGTGTTCAGCTACTTCTCCCCTCAATACCGCACCGCCCAAGGGCTCTTTGCGCCCGAGTTTCAGATCTATTCGACCCAGACAGCGGCGGATCGCGCCGATATCGTCAATGCGATCCTGTATGGGACGCTCGACAAGAGCACCACTTTCGATCTCACGCCTTTTGTGAACCAGGCTGAGGAAGCCGGCCCGCTGCTCAGCTACGTCAGTTCCGTTTTCCTGCACGGCTCCATACCGGCCGCCCTCGAGCAGGCCGCCACCGATGCCGTAAACGCGGTCACCACCGCGAAATCCAAAGCGCAAGCGGCGCTCTACGTCGTTCTCACCTCGGGCGACTACCAGATTATTCAATAGGGAGTCGGAATATGCTTTCACGACGTGGATTTGTCAGTATCGGCGCGGCTTCGGTTGGATCGCTGGCGCTTCGTCCCTTCGGCTTGCTGCCGGCGCTGGCTCAGAGCGGCGGCGATTATCGCGCGCTGGTTTGCGTATTTCTGTTCGGCGGCAACGATTCGAACAACACTGTCATCCCCATGGACGACACCAACTACCAGGCTTACACTTCCATCCGCGGCAGCCTGGCACTTTCGGGCAGCAATCTAACGCCCACCGTTTACAGCGTTTCGAATGCGCCCTATGCTTTCCACGCCAAGCTGGCGGAGGTGGCGAGTCTGTTTTCGACCAAGGAACTGGCCGTGGTTGCGAACGTCGGTTCTTTGGTCCAGCCGCTCACGCGCGCTCAATATCAAAGCCAGCAAGCGTCCATTCCACTCAATCTTTTTTCCCACGCCGATCAGCAGGGGCAATGGCAGACGTCGATTGCCCAGGGCAACAGTCCCACCGGTTGGGCGGGCCGCGCCGCCGATTACATCGCGTCGCAAAATTTCAACTCGTCGAAATTTCCTACCTTCTTGTCGGTGGCCGGAAATTCTCTGGAAGGCGCGGGAGCACAGACGCAGCCCGCGGCGCTGGCGCCCGGTCAATCGCTGCAACTCTCGGGATTCAACAGCTCATCGGCGTCTCAGGCGCGTTTGAGCGCGCTCCAGATCTTGCTCACCACCGATACCGGCGTTTCCCTGGTGCAAGCGGCGAACAATACCGTGTCCAATAGTATCAGCGATGCGTCCGCGCTCTCGGCGGCTCTCGCGAAATCCACCACGCTCAAAACCCAATTTCCCAAGACCAGCATCGGCGAACAGCTCCAGCAGGTGGCCCAGATTATCCAGGTGCAGTCCTATCTCGGAATGCGCCGGCAGATTTTCTTCTGTTCGCTGGGAGGCTTTGACACGCACGCCACGGAGCTCGAGACCCACAACAATCTGTATCCGCAACTGAGTCCCGCCCTGGCGGCCTTCTACGATGCCACCCAGGAGCTGGGAGTGGCACAAAACGTCACCACGTTCACCGAGTCCGACTTCAGCCGTACGTTCCAGCCGACCACCGAGGACGGCAGTGATCACGCCTGGGGAAGTCATCATCTGGTGCTGGGCGGCGCGGTGCAGGGCGGGCAGATTTTCGGCAAGTTTCCAACCTTCGAGCTGGCCGGGCCGGACGATGCCGACGTACGCGGCCGCTGGATTCCCACCACCTCCGTCGATCAATACGGCGCCACGCTGTGCGCATGGTTCGGGATTCCATCCAATGCGCTGGCAACCGTATTTCCCAACCTGGTGAACTTCAGCACGCAAAACATCGGATTCCTGGGATAGCCGCGAGACACCTCGGCCGCTGTTTCTCGCCGCGCAACCAGCTAGAATGGATTAAATGTCCACTTTGGCGGAAGCCAGCCGGCCTGGTCTCCATAATCTATCCCGGCGGCAACTGGCCGGGACGATGACCGGCCTGCTGCTCACATTGCTGCTGGCGGCGCTCGATCAAACCATCGTGGGTACGTCCGAGCCGCGCATTATTGCGTCCTTGAACGGGTTCGACCGCTATCCCTGGGTCACCACCGCGTATCTGCTTACTTCCACCATCGCGGTTCCAATTTTCGCCAAACTTTCCGATATCTATGGGCGGAAATGGTTTTTCTTGACCGGTAACGTTCTGTTTGTGACGGCCTCGGCTTTTTGCGGCGCGGCGGGTGAAGTTCATTGGCTGCCCGGCGACGGGATGTCGCAGCTCATCCTGTTTCGGGGCATCCAGGGGCTCGGGGCGGGCATCGCGATGGGGCTGCTGTTCACCATCATCGGCGATATTTTCCCGCCGGCTCAGCGCGCCAAGTATCAAGGGCTGTTCGCCAGCATGTTTGGCTTGGCTTCCATCTTCGGCCCCACTCTCGGTGGTTGGATCACCGACCAATTCTCCTGGCGCTGGACCTTTTACGTGAATCTTCCCGTAGGTATCATCGCGGCGACCGCCATTCTGGTCGAGTTCCCCTACTTCCGCCCGCACGGAGTCCGGCGAAAGATCGATTGGCCGGGTGCGCTTTCGCTCACCTGTTGCCTGGTCCCGCTGCTGCTGGCGCTCACCTGGGTGACGGATTATGGCTGGGGCTCCGAACGTGTCGTCTTGCTGTTGGCTCTCGCGGCGGTGATGCTGGTTGCATTTCTATTCTCCGAGACGCGCGCTGTCGAACCGATAATCCCGCTGTCGCTCTATCAGAATCGAATCATTTCCGTCGCCACGCTTGCCGTGTTTCTCCTGGGAATCGCGATGTTCGGCGTTATCATTTATATCCCGCTTTTCATGCAGGGAGTGCTGGGCGTGACGGCCACACGATCCGGATCGCTATTGACGCCGCTGATGCTGGGGTTTGTGGTGGCCAGCATCGCGTCCGGCAACATCGTCGGGCGCACGGGAAAATACCGGATCATGGTTTTCGTGGGCGTGACGCTGATGGCCGCCGGAGTATTTTTGATGGCTTCCATGGATCAGAGCACGGCGCAATGGCAGGTGATTCGTAACATGATCATCGCCGGGCTCGGCATGGGATCCGTCATGCCGATCTACACGCTCGCGGTGCAGAACGTCGCTCCGCCGGACAAGATGGGCGCGGCCACGGCGTCGGTTCAATTTTTCCGGTCGATCGGCGGAACCGTCGGTGTGGCCACCTATGGATCGATTCTTTTGCGGAAATATCACGACAGCTTTGCTCAAAACGTGCCGGCTGGAACGCCCCCGCGTGTGCTGGCGTTGCTGAACAACCCATTGCAGATGCGGCAAGCGGCCTTAAGTTCCTCAGGCGTGAAACCCGCCGACCTGATGCTGATTCGTCAGCTGCTGGGTAACGTGCGTCAAGCCTTATACCAGGGCTTGCATCAAATTTTTGTGATCGGTTCGGTCCTGATGGTGGTGGCGGTTGCCGTGAACCTTTTCCTGCAGGAAGTTCCGCTGCGAAAGAAACACCACGCGCAGGTAATCGCGGAGCCTTAACTCGCCGCCGCGCGCCGCTCGGCTTCCTGCGCGTCCACCACCGCGATAGCCGCCACGTTGACGATCTCGTTCACTTCGGCGCCGCGCTGGAGCACGTGAACGGGTTTCGAAAGCCCCATCAAAATCGGACCCACGGCTTCCGCGCCGCCCAGGCGAGCGAGTAACTTGTAAGCCACGTTTCCCGATTCGAGATTCGGAAAGACCAGAACGTTGGCGCCGCCCTTGAGCGTGCTGAAGGGATACGTTTGCTCGATGATGTCGGGCGCAACCGCCGTGTCGGCCTGCATCTCTCCATCCACCATCAGAGAGGGACTGCGTTGTTTCACCAGTTCCACGGCTTTGCGGACTTTGTCGGCCAGCGGATGCCGCGTGCTCCCGAAATTGGAGAACGACAGGAGCGCCACGCGCGGCTTGACGTTGAAGCGCTGGGCGGTTTCGGCCGCCGATATGGCGATTTCCGCCAGATCCTCCGCTGACGGCTCGATGTTCACGGTGGTGTCGGCAAAAAAGTAAATACCCTGCGCGGTAATCATAAGATAGAGGCCCGAAACGCGCTGGAGTCCGGGGCGCAGCGGAATCACCTCGAGCCCCGGACGAATGGTTTCGTTGTAGTGCATGGTGAGGCCGCCCACCAGCGCATCCGCATCGCCGGTGGAAACCATGATGGACCCGAAATAGGTGTGGTCCAGAATCAGCTCTTGGGCTTCCCGGCGGGTTACGCCCTTGCGCTGTCGCAGGCGATACAGTTCCTCGGCGTAGCGGCCCTGCTGAGGCGAAATAGCCGGATCTACGATCAACGCCGAGTCCAGCGTAAGATGCAGATTCGCGATTCGCTCCCGGATCACCGCTTCTTTTCCCAGCAGGATAGGAACGGCGATCTTTTCATCGATCAGAATCTGAGCCGCGCGCAGAATCTTGATCTCCGCGCCTTCCGGAAAGACGACGCGCTTGGGCTGCTGCTGCGATTTGTTGATCATGATGCGCATCACGCCATGCACCTTGCTCAAGCGCCGTTCCAGCTGCTCGCGATAGTCGTCCAGATCCACGCGCTCCTGCGCCACGCCGCTATCCATGGCTGCCTTGGCCACGGCGGATGATTCGCGCAGCAGCACGCGCGGGTCAAACGGTTTGGGAATGATGTATTCCGGCCCAAACTCCAGACGTTCGAGACCATAGGTGCGGCTGACGGACTCCGGCACTTCCTCGCGCGCCAGTTCCGCCAGAGCATGCGTGGCGGCCAGCTCCATGGATTTGTTGATGGTGGTGGCCCGGACGTCCAGCGCGCCGCGGAAGATGAACGGAAAGCCGAGCAAGTTGTTCACTTGATTCGGATAGTCGGACCGTCCCGTCGCCACGATGGCATCCGGCCGGGTTTTCTTCACCAGGTCGTAGGGAATCTCGGGGTCCGGATTCGCCAGCGCGAAAATGATGGGGCGTTCCGCCATCGCCAGCACCATGTCCGCCGTCATCGTGTTTCCCACCGAGAGCCCGATGAAGACGTCGGCGCCGCGCAGGGCCTCCGCCAGGGTCCTGAGTTCGGTCTTGCGGGCGTAGCGTGCCTTGTAGGGATTCATTTCCTCGACGCGGCCTTCATAGACCACCCCCGCGATATCGCACATGAGGATGTTCTCGCGTTTCATCCCGAGATGAATAGCGTGTTCGGTGCAGGCCAGCGAGGCCGCGCCCGCGCCGCTGCAGACGGCTTTCACTTCGCCGATTTTCTTGTTGACCAGAATCAGCGCGTTGATCAACGCAGCTCCGACGATGATCGCGGTGCCGTGCTGGTCGTCATGAAACACAGGGATTCGCATGGTCCGGCGCAGTTCTTCCTCGATCACGAAACAATCGGGCGCCCGGATATCCTCGAGATTGATGGCGCCGAAGGTGGGCTCGATCATCTGGCAAGCTCGAATCACATCGCGCGGATCGCTGGCGGCAAGTTCGAGATCGAAGACATCGATGTCGGCGAAGCGTTTGAACAATACGCCTTTGCCTTCCATCACCGGCTTGCCCGCCAGTGGGCCGATATTGCCCAGTCCGAGGACCGCGCTGCCGTTAGTCACCACCGCCACCAGGTTCCCTTTGGCGGTGTAGCGATAAGCCAGATTGGGCTCGCGCTCGATCTCGAGACATGGGATGGCAACTCCCGGGGTGTACGCCAGGCTGAGGTCGCGCTGGGTATAGGTAGGCTTGGTGGGAGTGATCGAAATCTTTCCGGCCGGCGCGGAGGCATGGTACTCCAGCACATCTTCTTTGCGAATGTTCATTTCGTCTCATTTGTAGCAGTTTTGCGGCCCGATCCACTTTCAGCGTTGTCACGGCTACAATGGAACCCAGCACCAAATAATAAGGAGGACCGCCATGCAGCGCGCTCTGAATTCCTTCGTGGTTATCGCGTTCTGCGGATCGGCCGCGCTGGCCGCTACCTGCGAATCCATGGTCGGCGTCGGCTTACCGAAGGCAACAATTACGCTCGCCAAAGCTATTCCAGCCGGCGCGTTTACGCCGCCGCAGGGGAAAGCAATCGAAAATCTACCGGCGTTCTGCGAGGTGCATGGAATTTTAAAACCCACCGATGCCTCGGTGATCCATTTCGAGGTCTGGCTTCCGGCGTCGAACTGGAACGGGAAGTTCGAAGGCGTGGGTAATGGAGGCCTGGCCGGGACGATCAGCTTCGCCGCCATGGCAACAGCGTTGCGCCAGGGATACGCGACCGCCAGCACCGACACCGGCCACAACACCGCCGAGTCCAAGATCTGGCTGGACAATCGCGAGCGCCTGATCGACTACAGCTATCGCGGTCTGCACCTGACCACTACGGCGGCGAAATCGATCATCGACGCCTTTTACGGCCAGACCGCCAAACATTCCTATTACGCGGGCTGCTCCACCGGCGGCAAGCAAGGTCTGATGGAAGCACAGCGTTTCCCGGCCGATTATGACGGAATCGTGGCCGGGGATGCGGCGAATTTCTGGACTCGCCAGATGGCCAGCGAGGTCTGGAACGGCGTAGCGACCGGGACGGCCGAGACCAATCTATCGCAAGAAAAGCTGCAGCTCATTCAGGATGCAGTACTCGCGGTGTGCGATGCCGGGGACGGAATTGCGGATGGCATTGTCAGCGATCCCATGCGCTGTCACTTCGATCCGAAGAAACTCCTGTGCAAGGCGGGCGATAGCTCCAATTGTCTGACGGCCGCGCAAGTGGGAGCGGTGGAAAAGATTTACAGCGGACCGATCAATCCGCGCACCGGACAGAAGCTGTATCCCGGTTTGTACCCGGGCGGGGAACTAGGCTGGGGCAAAAACGGCGGGCAGATGGTGATCAATCGCACCGCTACCTCCGGCGTCAGCTCTTCGGATTTTTGGCGCTATGCCATTTTCCGCAATCCCCAATGGGAATTCCGCACCTTCGATTTCGATCATGACCTTCAAACCGCCGACGAGAAGCTGGGGCCGATCACCAACGCCACCGATCCGAATCTCTCGGAGTTTCGCAAGCTTGGGCACAAGCTGATCTATTACCACGGCGCGGCCGATCCGCTGATTCCGGCGCAGAACGGAATCGATTACTACGAGAAAGTGGCCGCCGCCGACAAAGGCTTGGATCATACGCAGGAATACTTTCGCGCCTTCCTGGTGCCGGGCTTGTATCATTGCGCGGGCGGCCCGGGAGCAACCGCTTTCGGAACTTCAGGCCCGGCGCCCGAATCGCAGATGGACGCCGATCATGACATCGTGAGTTCGCTCGACCGATGGGTGGATAAGGGCGTCGCGCCGACAAAAATCATCGCCACCAAATACGTCGACAACAGTCCTGCCAAGGGGATCGCGCTGCAACGTCCGCTGTGCGCCTATCCCGAGGTGGCGCGCTACAAGGGCTCCGGCGACCCGAACGACGCGGCGAGTTTCACCTGCACCAAGTGAATATTTCGGATATGCTGTAAGCGTGTCAGCGGCGCCATTACCTCTGCGCGGAAAAGCTGTAGCCGGATCCACCCACGAACGTTTTCTCCGGATCGGCAAGACGCTGTTTGCCAACCGCGGCTACGAGCATACCAGCACGTCCGCCATCGCGCGGCAAGCCGGAACCAGCGAATCCCAGCTCATGAAGCACTTCGGCAGCAAAGCCGGGCTGCTGGAGGCGATCTTTACCGAAGGCTGGATTCAGATCACCGAAGAGGCGCGCGCGGCCGTGGCGGACGTCAGTTCGCCGCGAGAGAAATTAAGAATCATGTCCGGATGCGTGCTCCAGAACCTGGAACGCGATCCGGAGCTGAAGCTTCTGATGCTGCTGGAAGGCCGCCGGATCCGCAAAGAGGGCCACATGGTGGCGCTGACGGAAGGCTTCCTATCCTTTGTACAACTGGTGGACGGCGTCCTCAATGAAATGCAGGCGGCCGGCTTGCTTCTGCCCCAGGTGCATCCCCAAGCGGTCCGCTCCGCGCTGATGGGGATGCTGGAAGGCATGCTGCGCGACCGGTTCCTGGCCGAGCGGCTGGGTTTTCCGGCCGATTTCGGTCTCGATCAGCTTCGCGGGATATTGAGTCTCGCGCTGGCTTCCTTCACCCTGAACGAGTAACGCGGCTACTGAAGGTCGGCCGTCACCCGGACATCCAAAGTTCGCGGCGCCAGACACTCTTTGTTATTGCAGGCCTGATAGCGTAGCTTGCCGGTCAGAATGGCCATGCCCGGCTTGGCGGAGGCGGAAGCTTTGAAGCGCGTAATAATCTCGAAATTCCCGCTGAATACTGACACCGGATTCGGCGAGAAATCGTACTTCTCCGATTGGGGCTTGGGAAAAATGATCTGCTCCACATCCAGCGGTTCCTTGGCCCAGGTCAGTCTCAACGGAATCAGGAACTCGTCGGCGGGGGTATTGCTGTTGACGTGGAAGCCGGGCCGCAGTTCGGCTTTCAGCCGGACCTCGCCCGTGGCGCCGCGCTTGATGGTCAGCCGGTCCGGTGTCGCGAGGGTGAGAACGTCGCTATTTTGCGCTCGCAAGCAGGGTGCCGCGAGAAGGAGCGCCAGCAGCGGCGTGAGAGGTCTCCAGCAGCTTGATGATGTCATTCCTAAAGTCCTCTTTTCCTTGTCCCAGACCCACGTGAATGGAAGCGATCTTGCCCTGCCGGTCGATCAGAAAGGTAGTGGGCAGGGAATCCACGCCGCCATAAAGCTGCCCAACCTGATCGTTACCCAAGAGAATCCGGTAGTTGATTTTTAGCTGCTGGACATAGGGTTTCACCACGCTCCAGCCGTCTTCATCCATGGAAACGCCCACCACGGCGAATCCTCGATCCTTGAACTGCTGCTCGAACTCCATGAACCACGGAATCTCGACCTTGCAGGGCGCGCACCAGGTGGCCCAGAAATCCAGCAGCACCACTTTGCCTTTGTAGGTCGCGAACTGGACCGAGTCGCCATTGGCGTCTTTCAGCGTGAAAGGAGGCGCTAGCTTGCGATCCTTGCCTTCCTTGACGGCCGCCTTGGCGGTTATGGCATCCGAGCACGCAGTATTCAAACCGATGGCGGCTAAAGCCGCGGACACGAGGGCGGCGGAGAGGATTTTGGACGAAGGCATCTCTTTCCTTTTTCTTAATTATATCGGTATTCCGGCGTCCTGAAAGGTAGCCTGAAACCAGCGCGCCCGCCGCGCCCGGTGTCTGGGGGCCAAAGTGAATTCGGAATGACGCCGGACGCCCGAGTAGAGCCACGCGGCCGTGTCGCAAAAGCTTTCGCAGGCGTAGTCGCGCCATTTGTCGGCATCGCGGGAAGGCGGCGAAGCGAGGAATACCCGGGATTTTCGGGACTCCGCGGACCATCCGAGTTCGCCGCGGGCGCGCTGCTTCCATTCCTCCAGCAAAAGCGATTCGAAAGCGCGGCGGCCAGGGTTTCCAAGCCGGACCCAAGCAAAATGAAACAGCTCGTGCGTGAGAATGCGGGAGAATTCGGTGGAACTGCGCTCCAGCTCCTGGTCCAGGACGATGACGCGTTTGCGTATGTAGGTAGCGGCGTAGACCGGCTGCCCGTAGGACCGGTTGGAATAAAGCTTGCAGCTTCCGGCCGTCAGCGCCGGTAGAAAGCGGATTCGAACGGGGCGGCCTTCGAGCGGCGGCAGACTCCGGCTGAGCGCCCTAACGGACTTGCTGCAATTGCGCGGGCGATCGGGGCGTAAAATATGCCGGGTTTTCAACTTTCACCTTGTACTCAGCCTGCAAGCCCTTTACCCAATCGTTGAAAAGTTCCTGCCGGAGGTCGGTGGCGATCTGCGGGAAAACTTCGTTGTAAGGCTGCACATCCAATGCGTCCAAACGCAGCAGATAGAAGCCGCTGGGCTGGCGGATCGGCTGGCTGATTTCCCCGGCCTTCAACGCAAATACCGCGGTCTTCACCGGTTGTGGATATGTGCTGTTGGGCTTGATCACGCCGAAGTCGCCATCCTTGGCCGCGGATGAGGAATCGTCGGAGTTTTCCCTCGCCAGCTTGCCAAAGTCCCCGCCCGCCACAATCTGCTTTCGAAGATCGTCGATCTTGGCTTTGGCTTCGGCTTCGGTGACCACTTTTTTGCCGTCCGGCGCGGGCTTACCGGTGGGGTTAAATGCAACAAAAATGGCTCGCACCTTGGCTTCCTTGTACTTTTCCGGATGCTCTTTGTAGTATTTTTCCTTGTCCGCGTCGGAGATGGTCAGAGAATTCTGGTGGCTGGTAAGTTCGGCCTGCGCCAAAACTTGAAGGCGGTTGATCTCGAGCGCTTCTTTGTAGGGCGACTGCTTTTCAAGGCCGTCCTTCTCAGCTTCCGCCGCCAGCTTCTTGTAGAAGAATAGCTGGCTCAAAATCTGCGGCTGCATGCGAGCGGTTTGCTGGAGCTGTGGGGGCAGACCGGCAATCAGCTTGTCGAGTTCCGCGGCGGTGAACTTTTGACCAGCCACTTCGATCACCACGGTATCGGGAGCGATCGGGGCAGGCGCGGCGGCGGGCGCCGGCTGTGGCGGGGGCTTGACGGCTGGAGTACCGGGAGCGATTTGAACCGGCTGCGGCTCCGGGGGCGCCTGTGGGGCTTGGCCGCACAACAATCCACCGAACAGAATAGCGATGGCGAAAGATCTCATTTTTGGTGCTTCCTTGGGTTTGGAAACACCAGTTTAGCATGGGGCGGCGGGGCCGGTTTTCAGTTCGTTTTCACTTCCGCTCGCCGGGGTGCGCCGGTCAGGTTTCCGCGTGCTTTTGCGGCGTCCGCCTCGGAGACTTTAATGTTGTTCACCACCCGCGAGGCGCCGGCCGTCTTGGCCATGCGAGTGGCCGCGCCTTTGTGCTGCATGATGCTGGTTGAGCCCGTCCAGGTGGCCACGCCGTCCTTGACGTGCACCTGAAATCCATCTTTGCCGATCTTCGATTTCAATAGCTTAGCCTTGATGGTGGCTTCGATTTCCGCGTCGCTGAACTTGCCCTGGCTGTGGGATTGGGTGAGTTTTGAGGCCG
The DNA here is from genome assembly GCA_963786745.1 of Terriglobia bacterium. GTDB lineage: Bacteria > Acidobacteriota > Terriglobia > Bryobacterales > Bryobacteraceae > Palsa-89. Next base: position 418,087 of record CAWBAE010000008.1, read on the forward strand.
GAGCGGCCCAGGAGCAAGCCAGCAGCGAGAGCGTTACCAACAGAGTTTTCATGCAGAATAAGTGCGCACGCGCGCTGAAATTCGCACCCGTTTACCGGCGCTGCTGAAAGAAACTCTTGACCAGCTCCAGACACTCGGCCGCCAGGATTCCCTCTTCGATCTCCACCCGATGATTCAGCAAGTCGGAATCCGCCAGCCGGAACTTGCTGCGCACCGCGCCAAATCGCAGATCGCGGGAACCGAACACCAGACGCCGGACCCGTGCGGCCACCAGCGCTCCGGCGCACATCGCGCAAGGCTCCAGGGTAACGTACAACGTCGCCGATTCGAGCCGGTAGTTCCGGATTTCGCGCGCCGCCTCGCGTAGCGCCAGAATCTCGGCATGGGCGGTAGGATCCGACAAGCGAATCGGCGAATTGAATCCCCGCCCGCGCACCTCGCCGTCCAGCACTACTACCGCCCCCACCGGAACCTCCCCATGCTCCTGGGCTTGCAGGGCCAGGTTGATCGCTTCGCGCATGAACAACTCGTCGGTGGGCATCGTACTTGTAAAATGGAGTTACAGGTTCAAGCCGGGAAACGTGGGGATACTCGCCGATCTCCGTTCTCTAGTGCTGGACCTGGCTGGTAAGCTTGAGGAGACAATTGCCATGTTCCGTTATTTGGGGTTGATCTTCAAGAACAGTGTACGCAATCGACGCCGCAGCGCTCTGACCATCGCCAGCATCGCGGTCTCGTTGTGCATTCTGTGCATGCTGATCAGCATGTACCGCGCCATGTTTTACGGGGAGGCGACGCCCGCGCAGGCGCTTCGGCTGGTTACCCGGCATCGCGTGTCGCTGACGCAGCCCATCCCCATTTATTACCGTGACAAGATCCGTCAGATTCCGGGCGTGCATGACATCATGGTGTGGCAGTGGTTCGGCGGCGTTTATAAAGACGCGCGCGATCCGAAAAACATGTTTCCGCGCTTCGGGTCCGAGCCCGACCACCTGTTCAACGTCAATCCCGAGTTCCAGCTTCCCGACGAGCAAAAGATAGCGTTTCAGCGCGAGCGAACCGGCGCCATTGTCACCCATACCTTGGCGAACGAGATGAACTTCCACTTGGGCGACCGCATCACTATCGTCGGCGACATTTTCCCGGTCACGCTGGAACTCAAAGTGGTCGGGATCTTCGACGAGCCTGATAAGGTATCGATGCTGTATTTCAATCGCGAATACCTGCGCGAAGCTTTGGGCGCCGGCAGCGCAGAGCAGGACATGGTGGGCGCGTTTCTGGTTCAGGCCGACAGCGCGGCTGACGTTCCGCGCATCGCCGCCGCGATCGACAGCCAGTTTGAAAGCTCTCCCTTCCCCACCCGAACCGAGTCTGAAAAGGCGTTCCAGCTCAGCTTCCTCTCGTTCCTCGGCAACCTGCGTATTTTCATCATGGCGATCTGCGGCGCGGTCACTTTCACCATCCTGCTGGTGTCCGGGAATACCATCTCGATGTCGGTTCGCGAGCGAATTCGTGAAGTGGGAATCCTGAAGACGCTGGGGTTCACGCCCGGAACCATTCTCGGGATCGTGCTGGGCGAGTCGGCCATTATTTCGATCATCGGCGGCGCGTTGGGATGCCTGCTGGCGGCGGGGATGTGCGCCGTGGTGGCGAAGAGTCCGGGCGGGGATTTCATGCCCGCCATTCGCACGCTGTCGGTGACCCCGCTGATCGGTCTGCTGTCGCTGGGCGTGGCATTGTTCATTGGCATTTTCAGTTCTTTGCTGCCGGCCTGGAGCGCCTCCCGGACCAGCATTCTCGATTCTCTGCGCTACGCGGGTTAGTCCATGGCGATTCCGATTTCTTACAATCTGCGCAATCTGGTGGTCAGGAAGACCACTACCATCATGACCGCGCTTGGAATCGCTCTCACGGTGGCCGTGCTGCTCGCAGTGTTGGCCCTGGTGAACGGACTTCGGACTGCGTTCGAGTCTTCCGGCAATCCGCTGCAGATTCTTGTGATGCGTAAAGGATCGACGGCCGAGTTGAGCAGCGCGATTACACGTGAGGTATTCCAGGATCTGAAGTCCGAAGCCGGCATTGCGCGCGATGGCGACCAGCCAATGGCGTCGCTCGAGATGGTGACCGTAATCAATCTTCCTAGCGTCGACAGTCCGGACGGCATGAACCTGACGCTGCGCGGCATCCTTCCCATGGGAATCAAGATGCGGGACGATTTGAAGATCCAGGACGGGCGCTGGTTCCGGGCAGGCCAGCGCGAAGTGGTGGTTGGAAAATCGATCGCCAAGCGCTATCCCGGCGCGCAACTGGGCAAGAAACTGCGGTTCGGCCGCGGCGAATGGGAAGTGGTCGGCGTCATGGACGGAGGCCGGTCGTCGGTGAACAGCGAGATCTTCGGCGATCTCAATCAGACCAGTTCCGATTTCAACCGCGCCGACGGGCTCAGCTCGGTCTTGATTCGCGCCACCGACGCCGCCACCGTTCCGGCTTTGATGAATTCGCTCAATGACGACCGGCGGCTCGGCGTGCTCGCGCAGACCGAGAAATCCTACTACGAGGCGCAGACCAATTCCGGGGCGGTTCTGCAGTATCCTGGGAGTTTTCATCTCCATCATCATGGCGGTGGGCAGCAGTTTCGCCGCCATGAACACCATGTACGCGGCTGTCGCGCGGCGGGGCCGCGAGATCGGGACTCTGCGCGTGCTGGGATTTTCGCGCGGCAGCATTCTGTTCAGCTTTCTCATTGAATCGGTGTGCCTTTCCGTGCTGGGCGGGCTGCTGGGCTGTCTGCTGGTTCTGCCGCTGAACAATATAACCACCGGCATCGGGAGCTTCGTCACCTTTAGCGAAATCGCGTTCAATTTCCGAGTGAGCCCGGAGATCATGCTGATCGGAGTATTGTTCGCGCTAGTGATGGGAGCGCTCGGCGGCGTCTTCCCGGCCCGCATGGCGGCCAGAAAGGAGATCCTGACAGCTCTGCGGGAGATCTGATGGAAAGCGAACTCAAGGGTCTGCGGATCGACCGGTCCAAGAAGCGCAGCCAGGAGCCCTCGCCTTGGGCGGCCCGCTGGATCATCGTCGGCATCGTTCTTTTCCTCGCTCTGGGCGCGGCGCGGTTCATCTATGGCAAGCTGAACGCGGCCACCGAAGTGGAAATCGTGCGCGTTCACGCCGTTTCGCTGCTGCCCGGAGGGCAGGGCAATGTGATCCTGAACGCCACCGGCTATATCGTCGCCGCGCACAAAATCGAACTGGCTGCAAAAGTGATCGGAAAGGTCGCGTGGATCGGCGTGGATAAGGGCGACAAGGTGAAATCCGGCCAGGTGCTGGTGCGCCTGGAAGACGACGAGTATCGCGCCCACGTGCTCGAATCGCAAGGCAACCTCGAAACGCTCAAAGCTCATCTGGCGGAGGCCGAGCATGGTTCGCGGCCGGAAGAAATCGCCAAGGCTAAAGCGGACCTTGAGCAGGCGCGCGCCGATCAGGAGAATGCCCGCGTCACGCTGGACCGCACCCGCGACCTGGTGCGGGACAAGGTCCTTTCGAAGCAGGCCTTGGACGATGCGCAGGCGCGCTACGATTCCGCGGTCGCCAAGGTCGCTTCGCTGGAGCGCGCCTACGAACTGGTCCGGCTCGGTCCGCGCCAGGAGGAAATCGACGCAATGCGCGGCCAGGTGGAGCAGGCCAAGGGCGCGCTCGACTACGCGCAGGTGGAACTCGACAACACCGTGATCCGCGCGCCCATCGATGGCACCATTCTCGAACGCAACGTGGAAATGGGCGAGTTCGTCACCACCGGATTCGTCGGCGATAAAGGCGCCAAGGGTTATGTGGTCTCGCTGGCCGATCTGAATGATCTGGAAGTCGAGCTGGATATCAATCAAAACGATTTCGCCAAGCTGGGTTCCAAGCAGCCGGGTATCGTCACGACCGATGCTTTTCCCGACCGCAAGTATGAGGGCTTCATCCGCGAGGTCTCGCCGGAAGCCAACCGCCAGAAAGCCACCGTGCAGGTAAAAGTGAAGGTCCTGAGCCCGGATGGTTATCTGCGCCCCGAGATGAACGCCAGCGTCGCGTTTTACTCGCCCGACAAACCCGGAGCCGCCGAGCAGCAAGCGAAACCCATGGTGACCGTTCCCCCTTCCGCTGTCCGCGAGAACGCCGTGTTCGTGGTGGTGGATGGGAAGGCGCTGAGAAGAGCCGTGAAGGTGAACGGGACCACGTCGCAAGGCGTCCAGGTGGACCAAGGGTTGATCGGCGGCGAAGACCTGATTGTGAATCCTCCGTCCGACTTGAAAGACGGGCAGAAAGTGCGTTCCAAACAAGCCTGACTATGACCGAAATCGTAATCGAGACGCATCAACTGACCAAAGAGTATATCCGGGACGAATTTCACGTCTACGCTCTGAAAGACGTGGACATCACGATCTCGCGCGGCGAATTCGTCGCGCTGATGGGACCCTCGGGCTCCGGCAAATCCACCTTGTTATACCTGATCGCCGCCATGGATCGCGCGTCGAGCGGCGAAATCCTGGTGCTCGGCCAAAGCCTCCGCTCACTCAGCGAACGCGCCATCGCGCATTGGCGCAACGAGCACATCGGTTTCGTTTTTCAATCGTTCAATTTGATCCCAGTTCTCACCGCGATCGAAAACGTCGAGCTCCCGCTGAAGCTCACCAATTTGAACAAGCGTGAACGAGAAGAGCACGCCACCACAGCCCTGAACCTGGTGGGTCTGGGCGACCGTCTGCATCACCTGCCTCGGCAACTCTCCGGGGGCCAGGAGCAGCGCGTGGCGATCGCGCGCGCCATCGTGACGGACCCCGATCTGATTCTTGCCGACGAGCCAACCGGCAATCTGGACGCCGCGTCCGCCCAGGATGTCCTGACCCTGCTCTCGCGCTTGAACAAAGAGTTTCACAAGACCATCGTGATGGTGACGCACGACCCGCATGCCGCGCGCTTTGCGTCTAAGGCCCGTCATTTGGAAAAAGGCGAATTGCTTCCGGAAGGCCAGGTGCCGGCCGACTGGGCGCTGCCCGCGCAAGCCTAAGACGGGTTCAAGGGTGCGCGGATGCCGTCACCACAATATTGACTGCGACGACAGTATCCACCTTCAACAGGAACATGCTGGGGTTCTTCATGCCCCATTCGACGTAGGGGATGCTGAAAGTGGTGGACCCGGTATACTGGCCGGCGGCGCCGTCCACCAGAAAGTGCAGCGTTAACTCGTGATCGCTGCCGTGAATCCTCAGGACCCCATGCACGTCCAGCGCGGATTGCCCTTGCGGCTCCAGCTTGCCTTGCACTGTATCGGGCGTAAAGATCGCCTCGGGATACCTTTCGCTTTCGAGGACGTCCCTGTGCATCCTCCGGTCGCGGAAACGGCTGCCGCTTTCGCCGCTGGCGACGTCGATCACGATCTCGCCGGAGGCTTTTCCATTGTCGGGATCGAAATGCAAGCTTCCGCGCTTAAGCTGGAAGGATCCATGCACCTTATGGATCATGTCGTGCAGGGTAAAGTTGATCTCGGTCTTCGACGGATCCAGGTCAATCGCGGTCTCAGCGCAGGCGGCCATCGCCGCGCTCGAGAGCAGGGCTGCCACTAGCCTCGTCAAGGTTCGGTGGGTCAAGATTCGAAAGGTCAAGGTTCAACCGCTGCCGGGGATGGGATGCCGACATGGACCGCCAGCAGCTTGGCGAAAATGGCCGGCTCCCAGGCCAGCGCTCGCAGCGCGGGACGGCGCAGCCACGAACAGCGGTCCAGCGATAGCATCAAGTCGCCCATGAGCATGGGACGCCGGAAGATGCGGCGATGCTCGGCTTGATAGGACGCCAGATCTCCGGAGTGCATGGCCTCCGCGAGTGCGATGGCTTGGCGAAACGAAAGACACAGCCCTTCCCCGGTGATCGCATCCACGGACCCGGATGCATCGCCGATCAGCACGGTGCGGTCCCGATAAACCCGCCGCAAACGCCGCGAGCCGGTTACCGCGCCCCGTTCGGATGTCGAACAAGCGATTCTGGACAGCCTGCGCTGGAGCGGTCCGAAGTGCGGCAGGGCGTCGTCCAAACGCAGGCGGCGGTCGCGGCATAGCAGCGCGATGCATACTTCATCCCGGGCGACGGGCGTTACGTAGACTTGAAAACCGGGGCCCCAGTGCACTTCGATATAGTCGGTCCAGGGAGCCAGCCGATAGTGCCGGCGAAAGCCGTAGCGCATGGATTTGCGTCGCGCGGAGTCCAGGCCCGCCGCGCGCCGCACGCGAGAATGCTGGCCGTCGGCGCCCACCATCCAACGGCAGGGCGCATCCCGGAAATTGTCCGGCGCCGGAGCGCCCCAGCGGATCTTCACGCCCAGCTCCACGGCGCGATCCGCGAGAATCTGATGCAGCCGCGTGCGCCGCATCCCGAAGCCGGATCCGGAGGGAAAGCTCGCTTCGGTGGAAGCGTCATCGCCAAGAAAGCGGATCCCGCGGATCGGGAAACCGTGCTCCGGGCCGATGGAAATCCCCAGCCGGCGCAATGCGGCGATCGAATCCGGCATCAGGCCTTCGCCGCAAGCTTTGTCGATAGGCGGCCGCGCGGCATCCGTCACCACTACGTCGAGTCCCTTCAGACGCGCCGCGATCGCGGCCGCCAGGCCGGCCGGCCCGCCGCCCACCACCAGCACGTCAGTCGTAAGGGGAGTCACGCTCAACTACCACCTCAGCAAAACCAGCTCGGCGGAAAATCCCGGTCCCATCGCGGCCAGCAAACCATAGGTTCCCGCCGGAGGACGCCGTTTCAACATCACTTCTTCGAGTACCGCCAGCACGGATGCGGAAGAAAGGTTGCCGTGCCGGCGCAGGCAATCCCAGGATGCCGCCATGTCGTCCTCGGACAAGCCGAGCGCGGCGCCGGTGGCTTCGAGCACGCGCGGACCGCCGGTATGCAGCACCCAACTTCCGAGATCCGCCCGGATGAGGCCATGCTCTTCGAGAAACGCATCCACGCCCTCGGCCAGGTGCTTCTCGACGATCTCCGGTAGCTCCCGCGCCAGCACCATTTTGAAGCCTTTTTCGGAAATGTCCCAGCCCAAGACCCGCTCCGAATTGGGATAGAATATCGAACGCGTCGCCAGGATCCGGGGGCCTTCCGCGCTTCGCCCTGCGCCACAAACCAGCACGGCGGCAGCCCCATCTCCGAACAAGCCCGACGAGATCATGTTGGCCACCGAAATATCTTCCTGCTGCAATGTCAGCGAGCAAAGCTCCACGGCCAGAACGGCGGCCACCTGATCGGGATAGGCCAGCACGTAGTCGGCGGCGCGCGAGAGGCCAACCGCGCCGGCCACGCAGCCCAGCCCGAAGATGGGCGTGCGCTTGATGTGCAGGGACAGGCCCATCCGGTTGACCAGCCGCCCGTCGATGGACGGACACGCGATGCCCGTGATGGACACGAAGAACAGCGCTCCCAGATCCTGCGCCGCGAGACCCGCCCGGCTGAGCGCGCAACAAAGCGCCTGCTGGCCGATTTCCTGCGCCACCCGGATCCAATGGTCGTTGGCCTGACCCCAGGTTTTCAGTTCGGCGTATTCCTCGATAGGCAGCGCGAGGTGGCGCTTGTCCACGCCCACGCGGGCCTGCAAGCGCTCCAGGAAGACGGGATTGTCCACTTTGGGTCCCCATTTTCGCTGTAGCGCTGTTAACAGCACGCGCTGGTCGTACTGATGCGGCGGAAACGCGCTGGCGGCGGAGGCGATGGTCATGTCGGCGGAGCTTTAACCCCTTTTAGGTATTCTACTGAAGCCGGGCCAACTCTTCGACGTACAGGCGATTATGGGGGAATTCGTGGGTCAAGTCGGACAGGATCTCGCGGGCTTGGGAATGATCTTTGTCGCGCAGCGCGGCGACGGCCAGCAGCAGCCGCGCGTACGGGCGCAGGTAGTGGCCTTTTTCCGCCGTTAGGCGAAGATCCTGGATGCCGCGCCCCTTGTCGGCTTGCGCGCCATTCATCTCCAGGAACCAGCGCAGCGGCGCGGCCTTGAGGCTGAGCAGATAGTTCTCCACGCCGATCGCCAGATAGGCGTCGTAGTAAGACGGCTCAATGGACAAAAGCTTCTCGGCGATCGCGCGGCCGTTCTTCACGATCTTCAGCGAGTCCAAATTGCGCTGCTCGATCAGCGAGAGGTAATCGGCTCTCAGGCCGAGCGCCATGATTTTGGCGAACATGGCATCGGCTTGCTGGGGCGTTTGGCCTAGAAGATTGTCGGCCAGCTTCTCAGCCTTCGACAGCTCCTGGTCGAACTCGCGATACACCGCGGGATCCGCAGTCACCTTGGGCCGGTGTCTGAAAATACTGTCCTGCACAAAAAACTCGGACTGCAGAATCCGGAGCCGGTCGAATTCGGCGAAAAGATAAGCGGCCGCGTTCGAGGCCGGGCCGAGCGGATCGGCGGGATGCTGGCGCTCCCATTCGGTGAAGGTCTTGTGCGCCTGGTCGAAATTGAGGTCGTACATCTCGCGATAACCAGCCTCGACAGGTGCAATAGCCTGCACGGTGGCGCCGGCGGGAGGCGGTGGATCCGCAACCAGGAAGCTGGATATCAAGCCTGTTATTAGTAAAAGACGTCCGACCATCAGATGTTCAAAGCCACTTTCCCCTAACGACACAACGTAACAAATTGTAACCGCGAACGGCGTTCACTGTTGGCTAAGACGCTGTCAAACACGCCCAGGTTTCCCGCTTCAGCCCGCAGTGGTCATCTCCTGCTCTATCTCGCCGGCCACGTGGACCTCCGGAATCTCAATGCCGGTGCGGGTCCCCTCACCTGGTTTGCTGTCGATCCACATGCGGTAATCCGGGCCGAACAGCACCTTCAAACGCTCATTCACGTTGCTGACGCCGATGCCCTGTTCGAACAGCGTGGCCAGCTTGGTTTCCGCGATTCCAACACCGTCGTCCTCCACTACGATCAGCAGGCGGTTGCCGGAGAGCGAGCTTCGCACCCGGATCACGCCGCCGTCCACCTTGCTGCTCAACCCATGCCGGATGCTGTTCTCGATGATGGGCTGCAACATCATGCTGGGCACCAGATGGTCCAGCGTCTCCGGGTCTATTTCCTTGACGAACTGGAGCTTCTCGCCGAACCGCACCATCTCGATAGTCATGTAATTATCGATAAAAGCCAGTTCCTCGCGCAAGGGCGTGAGATTATCGGTCTTGCGCAGCAGCCTGCGGAGAATGCTGGACAGCCGGTAGACCACGCTGCGCGCCTGGTCGGGATTGGTACGAATCAAGGACGATACCGAATTCAGCGTATTGAACAAAAAGTGAGGATTGATCTGGCTGGTGAGCGCCGCCAGGCGAGCCTCGTTCAAGCGCAACTGCTGGGCCTCGAGCTTTTTCTCGTTGCGCGTATTGTTCCAGATCTTGAGCGGCAGCATTACCGCGAACACCGAACTCGCGTAGACCGCGATGGCCGTAGTGGGGTGCGATTCGCGCCAGATGTCCGCCAGGAAAACGCCGTTCTTGCTGAACACGTGCGCTACAGAAACACGCAGCAATTCCGTGAAAATGATGGTGAGCAGGCAGCCCAGCTGGAACATCAGCCGGAGCTGATAGGTGCGCTGCCGCAAGCGCTCCGGCTTCAGGCTGAACAGCGGCGAAAATCGCCAGACGTCTTCCTTTTCCGGGGCGATGTCGCGCAGCAATCCTCCCAGTACGCCGACGCCGGCGAATATCGGCATGGACATCAGCTCGGCATTCGGAGAGAAGAACGCGGGAATCGAAATCAGAACGCCAGCCAGCAGCCCCGTGACGTAGCCGCCCACCATGCCCGCCACCAGGCTGCCTTCGAGACCCAAATCCACCGCCTGGTAGTTGACGTTCAAAACGCGAGTAGCCACGCTGGCGGCGTAAGGAGCGGCGCAAGCCAGCCCCAGCTTGATGCGCTGCAGCAACGTGCGATCCTCCCGCATCAGCATCCGCTGGAAAGCCGGGAAGCGCGAAAGAATGCTCGCCAACGAGGCCGCTACCGCGACACGCAACAACAGAGCAGTCACTAATTGTTGCTGTTCCAGCATTGCGGGCCTTACGATCATTATAATGAAAGCAATTCCCCAGCATGCTTACCAAGGTCGCCGAAGCGAATTTTCCCAGCCGATTCGGGCATTTCCGCATCTACGGCTTCGAAGGCATGTATAACGGCCAGATAGAAGAGTGCGTGGTGCTGAGGATGGGCGAACTTTCGTCCGCTGCTGATCCCCCGCTGGTCCGGATCCACTCGCAATGCCTGACCGGCGATGTTTTTCACAGCTTGCGCTGCGATTGCCGATCGCAGCTGGAGCTTTCGCTCAATCTCATCGCCGAGGAAGGCCGCGGCATGGTGATTTACGAGCACCAGGAAGGCCGCGGAATCGGATTGCTCAATAAGCTGCGCGCTTATGAGCTGCAGGATGGCGGCGCGGATACGGTGGAAGCCAACGAGCAGCTTGGTTTCAAAGCGGATCTGCGCGATTACCAGATGCCGGCCGATATTATCCGCTATTTCAACGTGAGGAGCGTGCGCCTGCTATCGAATAATCCCGACAAAATCGCTGCGCTTGAAAACGCGGGCATTCGAGTGGCCGAACGCATCCCGTGCATTGTCGCGCCGCACGAATCCACGGAAGGGTATTTGCGGACGAAAAAGCAAAAGCTGGGGCACCTGTTGGACTGAGCAGGCTGGCCTGACCCGGTATCTCCTATCTTGTAACCCGCCGCCCGCTACAATGGTCTTTTCTCCATGAAGATCGCCCTCGCGCAAATCAACACTACCGTTGGCGACCTTTGCGGGAACGCCGAAAAAATCCTCACTTTCGCCCGGCGTGCCGCGGACGCCGGCGCGCATGTGGCGGTCTTTCCCGAACTCACCTTGACCGGCTATCCTCCTCGGGACTTGCTCGAAAAGGAAAGCTTTCTCGAAGGCGTCGAACAGCATCTCGAACAGCTAGCCGCCGAGGCCGCCGGCCTGAATCTTGCGATCATCTGCGGGACCGTCACTCCCACCGGATCGTCTTCCGGGAATCCGATCTACAACACGGCCGCCGTGCTCAAATCCGGCAGCGTGGTCATGCGGCAACACAAGATGCTGCTGCCGAGCTACGACGTATTCGACGAAAAGCGATATTTCGAGCCAGCGCCCAAGCAGTATCCGCTGGCGCTCGATGGCGTCACCACCGCGCTGACCGTTTGTGAGGATGCCTGGAACGACAAGCAGTATTGGGAGCGCCGTCTCTATGCGCGTGATCCGGTGGAGGAGCTGGCCCAGAGCGGCGCGCACATTCTGATCAGCATCAATGCGTCGCCCTATCACATGGGCAAGCGTGCACAGCGCCGCGAAATCTTCGCCGCCACCGCGCATCATTTCAAGATCCCCATCGTTTATGTCAACCTAGTCGGCGGCAACGATCAGCTCGTTTTCGATGGAAGCAGTTTCGCCATGGATGCGGATGGCCGTGTGATCGCCGCCGCGGCCTCCTTCGAGGAAGACCTGGTCTTGCTGGATTCGGACGCGCTCTCGGGCGATCGCCACGAGAATCATCCCGACGAGTGCGATGCGGCGTATCAGGCGCTGGTGCTGGGAACGCGCGACTACATTCGCAAGTGCGGCTTCGAGCGGGTAATCATCGGTCTGAGCGGAGGCATTGATTCGTCGCTGACGGCGGCCATCGCGGCGGATGCGGTCGGCCGCGAAAACGTTACTGGAATCGGAATGCCCGGCCCGTATTCCTCCGAGCACAGCCTGACGGACGCGCGAGAGCTCGCTCGGAATTTGGGCATCCGCTTCGAAGTTGTTTCCATTCGGGATCAATATGAAGCCTGCCGAGGCGCACTCCAACCGGTTTTTGGGAGCGACGGCGTGGGAGTGACCGAGGAGAATCTTCAGTCGCGGTTGCGCGGCCTGACGTTGATGGCGCTCTCGAATAAATGGGGCGCCCTGGTGCTTACCACCGGAAATAAGAGCGAACTTGCGGTGGGCTATTGCACTCTATACGGAGACATGTGCGGCGGGCTGGCGGTGATCTCGGATGTTCCCAAGACCCTGGTCTATTCGCTTTCGCGCGTCGCCAATCAGCGCCACCCCAACGCCATCCCGGAAAATGTATTCGTCAAGGCACCCTCGGCCGAGTTGCGGCCGAATCAGAAAGACAGCGATTCGCTGCCTGAGTATGAGATTCTCGATCAGATCCTGCGCGGCTACGTTGAAAACAACGAGTCGCCCAAGCGGATCGCGGATTCGTTGCATCTACCGATTACACTGGTGCGGGATATCGTCAACAAAGTGGACCGTAATGAATATAAGCGCCAACAGGCTGCTCCCGGCCTGAAAGTAACCACCAAGGCGTTCGGCATCGGACGCCGCTTTCCTATCGCGCAGAGGTTTTCCGAATGAATAAGAATTTTCTCGCGGTTCGCCGGATTGTTTTGGCGGCGCTCGTGGTCGCGATCGCGGCCGTTTCCACGTCCCAGCCCGTTCCTCGCGAACAAGTCGGGATTTTGCCGGATGGCAGCTTCCTGCTGAACAGCGGTTGGCGCGTCAAGCCTGCTGGAACGCAAGTGGGATTAGATACGCTGCCGATGGCCTCAGTCCTTTCAAAGGACGGACGCTTTTTGATCGTGCTCAACGGGGGCTACAACCCGCCTTCCATCAGCGTTCTCGATACCAAGGACGGGCACGTGGTGGGCCGCACTCCCGTGAGCGACGCCTGGCTCGGCCTGGCGCTTTCGCCGAACGGCCGCACGCTGTGGGTGAGCGGCGGGTCGCGGGCGTCCATTTTCGAGTTCTCTTTCGGCGAAGACGGGACGCTCGCGCCCACCAAGACCTATGAGCTAGTGAAACCATCGGAGCGGACCTATGCTGACTTCATCGGAGACCTCGCCGTTTCTCCGGACGGCCATCTGCTGTACGCCGCCGATCTTTATCACGACCGGATTCTGGTGATGAATCCGCAGTCCGGCCTCGTCACGGACCGCTTCAGAACCGGACGCCGGCCCTATCGCATCCTGTTTCATCCCGATGGCCAGTCGTTTTTCGTGACCAGTTGGGCGGATGGGACGCTAACCCATCATCAGACCGTGAACGGCGAACCCTTGCAGACTGTGCGCCTGGGCGCGCATCCCACCGACATGGTTTGGCGCGATCGCGCCACTCAGTCGGAGGAGGGTCAGGATGTCAACTTCAAAGCGCGCATCTTTGTTTCCGCCGCGAATACCAACAATGTCTACTCCATCGGAGTGGCGGAAAACGGCGACATGCGGGTGGTGGAGACCATCAACGTGTCCACTTCGCCGAATCATCCTCTGGGCATGACGCCCAGCGCGCTGGCGCTCAGCCCGGATCAGAGCCGTTTGTATGTGGTGTGTTCGGATGCGAACGCGGCCGGAGTGGTGGATGTGACGGAAGCGCGCAGCCACGTGCTCGGATTCATTCCCACCGGATGGTATCCCACCGCTGCAAAAGTGCTGGCGGATGGGCGGCTGGTGATCTTGAACGGAAAAGGATCGCGCAGCTACGCCAATCCCCACGGCCCGAATCCCACTATGCGCGCAGCGCGCAACTATGAGGGCGAACGAACCGACCAATACGTCGCCAGCATTCAAAAAGGTTCGGCGTCCTTCATTCCGCCGTTCGACGAGGACAAGTTGAGGAGCTATACGCGGGAAGTGATCGCCAACTCGCCCTACAACGACCAAAAGCTGGAGGAAGTCCCCGAAGGCATTCCGGCCGCAATCCAGCACGTCCTATACATCGTGAAAGAAAATCGCAGCTACGATCAGGTGCTGGGCGAGATCGGAAAAGGCGCCAGCGATCCGTCCCTGTGCCTGTTCAACGAGAAAGCCGGCCCGAATCATTACAAGCTGGCGCGGGAATTCGTTCTCTTCGACAATTTTTATGTCAACGCCGACGTCAGCGCCGACGGACATAACTGGTCGACCTCCGCGATCGCGAACGATTACGTCCAGAAGATGTGGCCCAACAGCTACGCCAATCGCCGCAATCACTACGATTACGAGGGCGGCGAACCTGCGGCCTATCCCCCCGCCGGTTTTATTTGGACGAATGCCGCGGCGCGCGGCCTTTCCATCCGCAATTACGGCTACTGGACGGAAAACAAGCCCGTGGCCGGCCCGGACGGCATACAGATTGAAACCGTGCGCGACCCGGTGCTGGCAAAAGTCACGAACATGAAGTACCGCGACTTCGATCTCGACTATCCCGATGTCGAACGGGCCAAGGTGTTCCTGGCGGATCTGGCCGATTTCGAAAGGACCGGCGTCATGCCCAACCTGATGACCATGCGGCTGGGCAATGACCATACCTTCGGGACCGCGCCCGGCAAAATCGCGCCGCTTTCTTCCTTCGCCGATAACGATTACGCGCTGGGGATTATCGTGGAAGCGCTGTCTCGCAGCCGTTTCTGGGGAAGCACCGCGATTTTCGTCGTGGAAGACGACGCGCAAAACGGCCCGGATCATATCGATTCGCACCGTTCTCCCGCGTACCTGCTTTCCGCCTACACGCACACCGGCAAGGTCGACAGCACCATGTACAACACCACCTCCATGCTGCGCACCATGGAGCTGATCCTGCATCTCAGGCCCATGACGCATTTCGACGCCGGAGCGACGCCCATGATCAACGCCTTCTCGAAGACGCCCGTGCTGACGGCGTATCAAAGCGAGAAGCCCCGCATACCGCTGGACAACAAAAATCCAGGTAATTCGCCCACCGCGGCCCGTTCCGCCCGCATGAATTTCGAAGAGGCGGATCTGAACGACGATGATGAATTGAACGACATCCTGTGGAGGGCCATCCGCGGGACGGATCCGCCGGCGCCGGTCCGCAGCTTGTTCGTGAGGTAGTCCGCGCCTTCCGATTCATGATCAATCTCTGTTTCGTCTGGCACATGCACCAGCCGCTTTATAAGGACCTGGTGACCGGACAATACCGTATGCCTTGGACGCGCTTCCACGCGCTCAAGGACTACTACGGCATGGTCAAGATCCTGGACGAATTTCCCGATGTCCATCAGACCTTCAATCTGGTCCCGTCGATGGTGCTACAGATCGAAGATTACGCTTCCGGGAACGCGGCCGATCCATTTCTCGCGTGCGCCATCAAGCCGGCCGAGGCGCTAAGTGAAGCCGAGCGGGAGTTCGTGCTCAAGTATTTCTTCCAAGCAAATGCTGGCCGCATGATTTATCGCTATCCGCGTTACGGAGAGCTGTACGACGCTTGGCAACGGTTGGGCGCGAATCCTCAAAAAGCGCGCCAGTTGTTCAGCGCTCAGGATTTTCGCGACCTGCAAGTGCTCTCGCAGCTGGCCTGGTTTGACGAAGAGTTCCAGGAGCATGATCCCGGGGTTCGAGCGCTTCTCGCGAAGGAAAGGTCCTATTCTCCGGACGATCAAGCGCTGATGGCTCGAAAGGAACGGGAGATCCTGGCGCGGGTGATCCCGGTGTATCGGGAGTTCGCGGGTCGCGGCCAGATCGAAATCTCAACTACGCCGTTTTACCATCCCATCCTGCCCCTGATTTGCGATTCGGACATCGCGGGAGTCTCGCATCCCGGTATTCCGCTGCCAACCCGCTTCCGTTATCCTGGCGACGCGCTGCATCAGCTGCGGGCCGCGCGAGAATTCATCGAGCGAGAGTTCGGCCGCGCGCCTGTGGGGCTATGGCCGTCCGAAGGTTCGGTGTCCGATGAGGCGCTGTCGCTGGCGGCCGAGGCTGGTTTCGAATGGGCCGCCAGCGATAACGGCGTGTTGGGCCAGACGCTGCAGCAAACCCCGGGGGCGGAAGTTACCTATCGCTCGTATCTCTGGAAGCAGCAGGGACACCGGCTGCGGATGATCTTCCGCGATCATTTCCTGAGCGATCAGGTGGGTTTTGTCTATTCCAGAATGGACTCGGTGGAAGCCGCCGGTCATTTCCTGGAGCTGATCCTCGCGAACGCGCGGCCGCTGGCGGCGAACGGCGAAAATGTGCTGGTTCCGATCATTCTCGATGGAGAGAACGCCTGGGAATACTATTTTCAGAACGGCCGGCCGTTTCTTCGTGAGCTGTATCGCAGGATCAGCGAGTCATCCGAAATGGCCGCGCTGACGGTTGCGGATGCCCTGCGGGTGGATCAGCCGCGCGAGATCGATCGGATTTTCCCCGGCTCCTGGATCAACGCCAATTTCGATGTGTGGATCGGCGATCAAGAAGACAACCAGGCCTGGGAATACCTGCTGCGCGCGCGCCAGACGTTCGATGAAGTAGCTGCCAGCGTGCCGGAAGAGAGCCGGCGAATGGCCTTCGAGGAGTTGCTGATTGCAGAAGGAAGCGATTGGTGCTGGTGGTATGGGCCGGAGCATAAATCGGAGAACCGGCGCGAGTTCGACGAGTTATATCGCGAGCATTTGACCAGCGTCTATCGTCTGCTGCAGTTGCCGCCGCCCGAGGAATTGTCGCGCCCCATCCTGACCACGGAGTATCACGATCCTCATGTTGTCCGGTCAATCCGATTCATCCGGAGATCGACGGCGAAGTGACATCGTACTTTGAGTGGATGGGCGCGGGCCATCTTCGGCTGGACACCCGATCGGGCGCCATGCACGGCGAGCGTACGCTGGCGCGCGAACTGTATTACGGCGTAGACAAAGAGAATCTCTATCTGCGCCTGGATTTCGAAGGCACTCCGCAAATTACAAAGATCGAATTGCGCACGTCGGAGCGAACTATCGCGCTGCTTACCGACCCGTCCGTCGAATTCGCGCAAGGCCGCGTGTTCGAAGCGCGCGTTCCGCTCCGAATCCTGGACATTGCGGGTCCACTGGCATTTCAAATCGCCGTCAGCCAGGGCAGCGCGCCGCCCGAAGCGATCCCGCCGGACGGGTGGATCGAGCTGACGCCCGACCTACTTACGGCTTGAATATTTGTTGAGGAGCGCGCGCAGCCTGTGCGCGGCGGGCGGTGGCGGCGTATTGCCCAGGACGATGTCTCGATTGGACATTTCCTTGCCATACAGCTCTTTGTTCCAGTCGTCATCCGGCCGCAAGGTAGCGCCTTCCAGCGATAGTCCGGCGAACGCACCGCGCGAGCGCGAGTAAGTCAGAATTTCGGCGTGCAGCTGGGCATCCGTTTCAGCCGAAGAATCCCGGCCCACCGGTCCGCCCGCGACGGAAGCATCCGCGCCCAGAGTGAACTTGCTCGAAAGCAGCTTCTTGACGCCAGGCTTGCTGTTCACCAGCATGACGACGTCCGTCTCCGACCCGCCGATCTGGAATCCGAAACTGCCGCCTTCCACTCGGATCGCGGCGGGCGCGGACCAACCCACTCCGCCCTCTTTCCGGCACAGCATGAAGCCCTTGCCGTACTTGGCGCCAACGATGAACGCGCCCTTCTTGACGCCGGGCACGATTACAATGCACTCCGCTTTACTCAATAGATCCTGCGGAATCCCTTTGTCCGGAGCGGACATGATTTCGGTCATCATATCGGCTGCGGCCTCCAGCCGCTCGGGCGCGGTCGCGCCCTGGAGTAAGCCGCCGGTCATAGCAACAACTGCCAGGTAGGTTATTTTCATTGGATCTCCCTTCAGGTGATTCTAACAGGCGAGCCGACCCCGCGTGCTATCTTCCAAATGAATATACGATGTCTCTTGAAGCCGGCGCCCAGCTGGGCCCTTACCGGATCGTGGAGCTGCTCGGAGCGGGCGGGATGGGCGAGGTTTATAAGGCGCACGATTCGCGGCTGAACCGCAGCGTCGCGCTGAAGCTGCTGCCGCCGCAGGGAGACCGCTCCAGATTCGAGGCGGAAGCCCGGGCCGTGGCGGCGCTGAATCATCCGAATATTGTCGCCATCTATGATGTCGGCGACAACTACATCGTCAGCGAGCTGATCGATGGCGAACCCCTTCCCGTGCCCGCGCAGCCCTTGCAAAAGCTGCTGGATCTGGCGACTCAGATCGCAGATGGGCTGGCCGCGGCGCACGCGGCGGGGATCGTCCATCGGGATCTGAAGCCCGCCAACATTCTGGTAACTCGCGATGGCCGTGTGAAAATTCTGGACTTCGGTCTCGCCAAGATGATGCGGCCGGAGCTGGGCGGCGCGGAGAATACGGCCAGCTTATTGATCACCGCGACACAGCCCGGGGTGATCCTGGGCACGGTCGCCTATATGAGCCCGGAACAGGTGAGGGGCCAGCCCGTGGATGCACGGTCGGATCAATTCTCGTTCGGACTGGTGCTTTACGAAATGGCCGGAGGCAAGCGCGCGTTCGCGCGCGAGACCGGCGTCGAGATGATGACGGCCATTTTGCGCGAGGATCCGGAACCGCTGCCGGAGGCGGTCCCGGCTCCACTGCGGTGGGTGATCGAACGATGTCTGGCGAAGGAGCCCAATCAGCGTTACGAGAGTACGCGCGATCTCTTCCAGGAGGTTCGCACCATTCGAGATCGTTTGCCGGAAACGGCGTCGGCGAGCAGGGTCAGGGCGATCGAGAGCGTTCCCGCGCTCAAACCGAAGGGTCCCCGGCGCTGGAACGCGTGGCCATGGATCGCCGGGCTGCTCGCGCTGGCGGCGGGCTTGGGATTTTGGACCGGCCGCGGCGCAAATACGTTCGAGATCCATCCGCGCTACACGCCGGTGGCGAACGATCCCGAACCGGCATCTCATCCGGTCTTCTCGCCGGATGGCAAGGCAGTGGCCTATGTGCGGGATACGGCGGAAGATCCGTTCTCGGACCGCTTCCAACAGATCATGCTGCGGTCGCTCGACGCGGCTGTTCCCACGGTGCTGGTGGAAGGCGTGCCGCGTGTCCAGACCGTGAGATGGTCGCCCGATGGCTCCCGCATCTACTACGCCACCTACCAGAGCGGTCTCTGGTCCGTTAGTGTCGCCGGCGAGAAGCCGCAGAAGGTCCTGGAGGACTTGGACGGCGGATTCGCCATTTCCCCGGACGGGAAAGCTTTTCTCACGACGCACGACGTTGCGCCGTCCGGCGCGGAACCGCGCACTGAATTTCTATCCAGCGCTCCGCCGGGCGCCGCACTGAAGCCGGTCCCTGGAATTTCCGTCCCGCAGGAGACCGGCGCAGCCGAGAGTCTGTTGGTTTTTTCGCCGGATGGCTCGAAGTTGGCGATTCCGTGCGGGACGTCGGAGCGATCTCAGCTGTGCGTGGTGCAATACCCGGCGGGCAAGTACCACACAGTGGCGGTGCACGGCCCCGCGCGATCTATCGCCTGGTTCCCCGACAACCGGCACCTGGTTGTGGACGACCGGGATTCAATACAGATCGTCGACAGCGCGGGCGGCGAGAGCCGCTGGCTGTTTAGCACGCCCGAGGTATTCCAGCAGTCCACATTGAGCCCGGATGGCGGAAGACTGATCTACTCCACCGGCGTGGCAAACTACTCGATCGTCGAAGCCTCGCTGGACGGAAAGATGGAACACCCGCTGGTGGCGAGTTCCCTCCAGGACACCTATCCGAGTTGGTCGCCCCGCGGCGATGCCCTGGTCTATATTCGCAATTACGGCGCGCGCAGTGAGATCTGGACCTGCGCGGCCGACGGCGGACGTCCGCTGCTGCTGGCCCGATCCTCCAAGGGGCCGCAGAGCATGGGGACGCCCCGCTTTTCTCCGGATGGAGGGCGCATCGCCTACGCCGACCAAGGCAGTCTCTTCACCATCATGGCCGGAGGCGGGCGGTCGGTGAAGGTATTTGACGAGCCGTCCGGCGAGATTATCGGCCTGGATTGGTCGCCCGATGGCAATTCCATCGCGTTTGTGGAGCGCGTGGAAGGACAGCTCCGATTGATGCGTGTGGCCGCTAGCGGCGGTTCGCCGTCCCCGGTGCTGGCTGACGAAGACCTGAATTTCTTTCTGGGCCTGCGCTGGTCGCCGGATGGGCGCTGGATTGCCGGCGCGTCCATCGCGGGGGTGCGGCTGATTTCTCCGGATGGCAAGAGCAGCCATCTGCTCACTGGACATTCGGCCGGCGGCGATTTCAGCCATGACGGCAAGACCTTCTACGTGGTCCGCCGCAGCCAGGATCGGCACTGGCAGGTGGTTCCCGTCAACGTCGACACGGGACGCGAAGGAACCGGCGTCACGCTGCCGCTTCCCGGGTCGCTTTATCTCGGCGGCGTGAGCTTGAATCCGGACGGGAAACGGATGGTCCTGCATGCCAATCAGCTCAAATACGATTTGTGGATGGTGGAAGGCTTCCCGCGCCCTTCGCAAGGGATCGCCCGGCTGTGGAAACGGTGGGTGAATCCTTGACGCTTCGGATAATGGCTGCGATTGCGATGACTGCCGCGATTGCGCCCGCCGCGGACTCACTGGCCGTCCAAGCCGACCGAAAAATTGAATTGATCGAAAGCGGGAGGGCAAAGCCCGGCGCGGTGTTCGTGTTCACTGCCGCCGAGTTGAATGCCTTTGCGCGGGTCCAGGCGCGTGAAGTGGTTCCCGAAGGCCTGCGGCAACCAAAGCTTCAGCTCGGCAACGGAACCGCGACGGGCGAAGCGCTGGTGGATTTTCTCAAACTCCGCCACGGCGCCGGAGAACAGACCAACTGGCTGATCGCGAAGCTGATTCAGGGGGAGAAGCGCGTAGTGGCTTCGGTTGAGATTCAGTCCGCGCGCGGCCGCGCGACCGTGCATGTGACGCGCGTCGAAATCGGCGGCCTGGCGGTGAGCGGCGCGTCGCTCGATTTTTTGATCAACACTTTTCTTCTGCCGCTCTACCCCAACGCGAAGATCGATGAGCCGTTCGCGCTTGCCCATGGCGTGGACCGCATCGAAGTTACGCCGGCCGCAGCTCGGGTGTACATGCGGAAGTGATGCGTTGGGCGGCTTCTTTGCCCATCTTCACGCAGTCCGGAATTCCAATTCCGCGATAAGCGTTTCCGGCCAAATACAGGTTAGGGATGGTTCCGAGAATGGCTTCCATTCGTTCGACGCGCTTTTGATGTCCCACGGTGTATTGCGCCATCGCGTTCGGCCAGCGAGCGATGCTGGAGAAGACCGGCTCGGCCTGAAGTCCCATGATGCCGCGCAATTCAGCGCGAGCGTTCTCAACCAGCGAGCCATCGCTCAAGGCCAGGCCATCGCCGCCTATAAAGCATCGCAGCAGGACCATATCGTCGGGGACGCGGTTGTTAAATTTATTGCCGACCCAGGTGCAGCCCATGAGATATTTGCGCTCGAGCTTCGGTACCAGGAATCCGTGGCCGTTCAACGGATGGTCGAAAGTGTCTTTGCGGTAGCCGAGCGCCAGCGTGATCGAGGAGGTATAGGGGATGGCGGCCAGCAGATCCGCCAGTTCTGCGTTGGTTGTCTTCAGCAGCTTTCCGCCATCGCCGGCGGGCGTGGCCACCACTACCTGCTCGGCGTCCAGCCAGTCCCCGTTTGCGCGCACTCGGAACCCTTCGCCGTCGCGCTCCACGGTTTCCACCGTCGCATGCAGGATATCCGCGCTAGGCTCGAGCGCCTCGATCAGGTGGCCGAGGCCCCGCTTCAGCGTCCAGAGGAATGATTTTGGTCCGGAAGTTTTGGGAGGCTTCGGCGCGGCCAGCACGCCACGCGTCAAACTCCCGTATTTGGACTCGATCTCGACGAAGCGGGCGAGCACGCTGTTCACGCTCATTTGCCTGGGGTCGCCGCCATAAACGCCCGCGAGCAAAGGCTCGGCCAGGTAGTCGATGCATTCGTGGCCGTAGTGATCCATCAGGAAATCGTAAACTGAACGATCCGGCTGCGGCCCTTTGGGCCCCCGAAAAAGGTCCAGGCCCATGCGAATCTTGGCCGGCCAGCTGAACAGACGGGTGGCCACCAGAGGCATGATTTTGGTCGGGACCATCATCATCAGCCCATCCGGAAGTGGCACCAGCTTGCCGTGCTTGACGATGTAGGTGACTCGGGAATGGTCGTTAGAGCCCATGATCTGGTCCGCCAAGCCAAGCTCGCGGATAAGATCCATGGCCCAGGGTTTCGCGGCCATGAAACCATCGGGGCCAGCTTCGAGGATGCAGCCGTCGCGAACGGTGGTCTGGATCACTCCGCCCGGCTGCGGGGCCTTTTCGATTAAGGTCGGCCGGATTCCGGCCTTCGATAGATAGTACGCAGCCGACAGGCCTGAGATCCCTCCGCCGACGATCAAAACCTTGTGGGCCATGGCAAAAACTACTGCATTTTGAATTCCCGAACGAAATCCACAGCGGCCCGGACGTGATCAACCGGAGTCTCAGGTAGTATGCCGTGCCCCAGGTTGAAGATGTGGCCCGGCCGCGTGCCGGTGCGCTTCAGAAGCTCATGGATACGCATCTTCAGCTCCGGCAAGGGGGCGAAGAGCACCGCCGGATCGAGATTGCCCTGGACCGCGGAACGGTAGCTGATGTCCATCCAGGCCTGGTCGATATTGATGCGCCAATCCACGCCCATGACGTCGCCGCCCGCCGCGTGCAATTCGCGGAAAAAGCCGGCCGCGCCAGTGCCAAAGTGGATGACAGGGACGCTCGCTGTGCGAATCCGCTCAATGAGCGCCCTTGAGTATGGCGCAACATAGCGCACGTAATCGTCCGGGCCGAGCGCACCCACCCAACTGTCGAAAACCTGGATGGCGCGTGCCCCCGCAGTTACTTGAGCCAGCGCGAACGGGCCCAACACGTCCACCAGCTTGCCCATCAAGCGCCGCCAAAGCGTTTCGTCCTGGTACATCATCTGCTTGGTGCGGATGAAGTTGCGGGACGGGCCACCCTCGATCATGTAACTTGCCAGCGTAAATGGAGCGCCAACGAAGCCTATGACAGGCACTCGGCCGGCCAGCTGCCGAACCACTACCTGGATGGCTTCCCCAACATATCCGAGATCATCCGTGTTCGAGATGGAGAGGGAGTCGACATCATCCGAAGTTCGGACCGGATTGTCGATCGCCGGGCCTTCGCCGCTCACAAATTTCAACTTAAGACCCATCGGCTCAACCGGAAGGAGCAGATCGGCGAAGATGATGGCTGCGTCGACATCCAGGATCTCGACCGGTTGCAAGGTGACCTGGGCGGCCAGATCGGGCCGCTTGCAGATGTCCAGGATACCGGTTTTGGCTCGGATATCCCGATACTGTTTCATGTAACGTCCGGCCTGCCGCATAAACCACACGGGCCGTACATCGGTCGGCCGGCGGCGGCAGGCATCTAAGAATCTGCTGTTCATTGAAGCCATTCGCATTTACACCTGTTTTCGGTCCCGCAAAGGAAACGCGAGAGTTAAGCTTGTGCGGGCCGCCCAACTAGGCCCTTAGATATAGTAGGGCTTGGTGCACGGCTCACTGTCAAGTTTTGGACGAATTTACTGTCGGCGGGGACCGGAATGGCCGATCGGGGCGCGCCTACAAACCATTTATAAATAAGGCCTTATCACTCCCGCGGGCGGCCTTTTTTGACGCGTTTTAGCAAGTAGTCCATCCGGCCGCCGAGCTCGGTTGCGATATCGGACTCAAAATGCAGCTCCGGGACCCGGAACAGCCCCAACCTGAGCGCCAGTTCTTTGCGCAGGAAGGTGCTGGCATGCGCCAGGGCGGCCAGCGTTTGTTGCTTGTCGCCGTCTGGAGGAACGCCAATGCGCACGATGGCGTGCTTCTTGTCGGGCGACACTTGGACGTCGGTGACGCTGGCCAGCGCGATGCGCGGATCGGTGAGCTCATAGCTGACCAATTCGCTCAGTTCTTCGCGCAGCGCCTCAGAGATCCGCTCTGTGCGATGATCCGTCATGCAATCCACGCTATCATTCAATCCACGCTATCATTCAATCCACTCTACGGTTGTAGCCACCAGCAGGCCGCCTAGCATGGATGCCGCTTCGCGTTCCACCGATTGCAGGGTCTGTTCGGCCCGGGTATGGTCGCTCGAAACTGTGACCGCGGAAATGAGCGCGCGCTGCCAGAGATCCTGATAATCGATCTCAGCCACGGCGACGTTGAATTTGTTACGAAGGCGGTCTTTGAGACCCTTTACGGTGTGGCGTTTGTCCTTCAGGGAATGCGAGTCATCCAGGTGAAGTTCAAGCGTGAGTACGCCGACGGTCGGCATCGAGCCTCACGCCAGCGCCTCGGCGGCCACTCGCTCCGTCGCGAAAGCTTCGATGATGTCGCCGGGTTTGATATCCGAGAAATTTCTGACCGTCACGCCGCACTCGAACCCGGTCTTGACCTCGCTGGCATCGTTCTTGAAGCGCCGCAGCGATTCGATCTTGCCGGTGAACACAACCACGTTGTCCCGCAAGATCCGAGTCTCGCTATCCCGCCGAATAGACCCGTCGATCACCATGCAGCCGGCCACGTTGCCGACCTTGCTGATGCGGAACACTTCGCGAACTTCCGCCCGGCCCAGGTAGACTTCCTTGAACACCGGCTCCAGCATCCCGGTCATGGCCCGCTTCAGCTCGTCGGTAAGCTCGTAAATGATGGTGTGCAGGCGGATGTCGACCTTCTCCTGCTCCGCCACGGCTAGGGCGCTTCTCTCCGGCCGCACATTGAAGCCCACGATGATGGCGTTTGAAGTGGATGCCAGCAGCACATCGCTTTCGTTGATGGCGCCGACACCGGAGTGCAGCACCCGAATACGAACCTTGTCGTTCGAGAGCTTCTGCATCATGTCGCTGAGAACCTCGGCGGTGCCGCTCACATCCGTCTTCAGGATGATATTGAGCTCCTTGACCTCGCCTTCCTTCAACTGTTGATGCAGTTGTTCCAGCGTGATGCGCTTGGTCTTGGCCATGGCCGCGTCGCGGGCCTTCGATTCGCGATAGATGACGATCTGCTTCGCCTTGGCGGTGTCGGTGACCACCTGGAACGTATCGCCCACTTCGGGCAGGGCATCCAGGCCGAGAACTTCCACCGGCATGGACGGTTCGGCTTCACGCAAGGGCTGGCCGCGGTCATCGAACATAGCGCGCACCTTGCTGAAAACGGAACCGCAGATAAAGGAATCGCCCACGTGCAGCGTGCCGTTGCGGACGATGACGGTGGCCACGGGCCCGCGCCCGCGATCGAGCTGCGCTTCAAGCACCGTGCCGACGGCGGGGCGATCCGGATTGGCCTTGAGGTCCAGCATGTCGGCCACCAGCAGAATCATTTCCAGAAGAAGGTCGAGATTGGTCTTGGCCCTTGCGGAAACCGGAACCATCACGGTTTCTCCGCCCCAATCCTCCGCCAGCAGACCCCGGTCCGCCAGTTGCTGCTTGATGCGTTCGGGCTGGGCGTCGCCTTTATCGATTTTGTTGATGGCCACGATGATCGGCACGCCGGCCGCCTTGGCATGATCCATGGCTTCCAGCGTCTGGGGCATCACGCCGTCGTCGGCCGCCACCACCAGGACCACGATGTCGGTGACCTTCGCGCCGCGAGCACGCATCCGGGTGAACGCTTCATGGCCGGGTGTATCGATGAATACGATCTTTCGGCCGTTTCTTTCGATGTGGTACGCGCCGATGTGCTGGGTGATGCCGCCGGCCTCGCGGTCGGCCACATTGGTGAGACGGATAGCGTCCAGCAGCGATGTTTTGCCATGATCGACGTGGCCCATGATCGTGACCACCGGAGCGCGCCGGACGCGGTCGGCGGTCTCTTCCGTGAGTTCGATCTCTTGAGTGTTTTCCTCTTCGTAGCTGACCTTGTTGGTGGAAGCCCCGAACTCGCGGGCGATTTCCTCCGCCATCTTGGTATCCAGGTTCTGGTTGATGGTGGCGAAGATTTTCTTTTCCACCAGCTTCTTGATCACCAGGTTGGCTTTGATGCCGAGTTTTTCGGAAAGCTCTTTAACCGTGATGCCTTCCGAGACCGTGATTTCGCGATCAATCGGCGGCGGAGCGATGGGCTGCTGATCTCGCCGCGAGATCGGCATCCGCAGCCGACCCTCTTCTTGTTCCTGGTCCCGATGGCGATCCCGCCCGGCCGGTTTGGCCTGATGGCGGCGCTGTTGCTCGGTGGGGATCGGAGTAGCCGGCTCGGCGCGCAAAGGCGAAGTGGGATGCAGGGTGCGGGGACGGCGCAGCCCTCCAGGCGCGCCCGCTCCCGGTCCCATGCCTGGACCGCGCATAACCGGTTGTCCCGGGCGAATAGGCCCGCGATAGATCGGCTGGCCGGGCACCGGCGTGGCGCTGCGGGTGGGCATCCCAGGCCGCGGAGGAGCCGGCTGGCTCTGGCCCGGCATAGGACGAGTCTGCTGTAACCGCGCCACCATGTCGGGGCGCGGAGGAACTACCGGGCGCGCGGCGGGCTGTCCGGCGAGGTTCGGACGCGCAGGTCCAGGCGACCGCAAGGGCATGGATGGGGCGCCGGGCGCAGTTTCGACGATGGCCGCCGGAGGAGCCGGCGACGGGCGAGCCACGGGCGCAGCCGGGCTCGGAGCCAGGCTGGATGCGACGGGCATCGGCATGGCCGGCGGAGTGGAAGCCGGCAAAGGTTGACGGGGCCCGGAGAGAATCTGTCCAGGCCGGGGAGGTGCCGGTACCGGACGCGCCGGCACAGGACCGGTGCGCAACGGAGGATGCAACGGAGCGGTGACGCCGCCGGCGGCCAGGGGCGGCCGGATCGGCGCAGGCTTCGAGCGCGGCGGTTCTTCAACTGCCACGGCGCTTGCGGCGTCGGCCGATGGCGCGTGCTCGGCCGGCGCCGAGGGCGGCGCACTGGGTGCGGCGGCTATTGGTTCGCTGACGGGTCGCGCGGGGGCGGGTATGTCGTGGACAGAGGGAGGCTCCTCTGCATCAGTAAAGAGTTTGCTGGCCACGCGCGTCTGGGACGCCTCATCTTCCTCGCCAAAGAGGCGCTTCCGGATCAGCTCCGCAACCGGCTCGTCCACCGAGCTGGAGTGAGTCTTCTTTTCTGTTACTCCCAGGTCGGGAAGCATTTCGAGGATGGCGTGAGACGGAATCTCGAGTTGCCTTGCCAGCTCGTTGATGCGAATTTTGCTCATAAATACTGCAACACCCGTGTTGGCGGGCGGTTAGCTGACCTCCTCCGAGTTCTCTATGGTATCAAATTCAGTTTTGGAATCTGAAGATTTTGCGGAGGCGTCGGGCGCGGCCGCGATTTCCGGCGCTGCCGCCAAATTAGATGCATCCGCTGGATCGCCGGCATCGGGAGACGCCGCGGCCACCGGCTCCTCGGCGGGCTCGCCGGTTTCCGCGCTCTGCTCAAAAGGAGCGTAATAGGCGTTCACCGCAACTAAAATCTTTTCGACGATGGCGGGGCCGATCCCCGGAATCACTTCCAATTCTTCCGGCGTCATGGAGCCCAGCTTCTCAACCGTGCCGACGCCCGCTTCGATCAGCGCTTCGGCGATTTCCTCGCTCATGCCATGGTCGATGAGAATAGAGACCGGCGCTCCGGCGGGCGCCAGCGCCGCCATGGCGGACTCCACTTCCTGGCGCTTCTCCTCTTCGCTCTTGATGTCGATCTTCCAGCCAAGCAACTTGGCCGCCAGCCGGACGTTCTGGCCTTTCTTTCCGATAGCGAGGGAAAGCTGGGTATCGTCGACGATCACTTCCATGTGCTTTTCCGCGGGGTCGATGATAGATACGCGCGTTATCTTCGCCGGGCTGAGAGCGTGCGTGGCAAACGCCACCGGATCGTCGGAGTATTCAATGATGTCGATTTTCTCTCCGCGCAGCTCGCGGATAATGGACTGCACGCGCATGCCCTTCATGCCCACGCAGGCTCCCACGCAATCCACGTCGCGATCCCGGCTGAAGACCGCGATTTTGGTTCGCTCGCCGGCTTCCCGCGCGCAGCCTTTGATGATCACGGTGTTGTCGTAAATCTCGGGGACTTCTTGTTCGAACAGGCGCGCCACCAGCTCCGGAGCGGCGCGAGACACAATAACGCCCGCGTTCTTGCCGGCCTTCTCGACGCTGCGGATCACGCAGCGGCAGCGGTCGCCCACGCTGAAATTTTCGAGCTTGCTCTGCTCTTTCTTAGGCAGCCGCGCTTCGGTTTTGCCGACGTCCACCATCAGATCCGGACCCTCGACGCGCTTGATGGAGCAATTTACCAGTTCTCCGACGCGTCCGGAATACTCCGAGTAAATGGTCTCGCGTTCCGCCTCGCGCACTTTCTGCAAAATCACTTGCTTGGCGGTTTGCGCGGAAATGCGGCCCAGCGCGTCCGTGGGTTTGGGAATGCGAAGTTCGGATTCGAGCTGCAAAGACGGATCGATGCGCTGAGCGTCCGCGAGCGAGATTTCCTTTTGGGGGTCTTCGACGGCCTCCACCACTCTTCTCACTCCGTAAATTTCCAGCGCGCCGGTTTGATCGTTGAAATCCGCCACCATGTCTTCGGTGGTGCGGAAGTGCTTGCGGGCAGCCACCAGCATGGCGTCCTTCACCGCGTCGATGACGATCTGAGGGTCGATACCCTTCTCTTTACTCAAAATCTCAATGGACTGATAGATAGTTCCCACTTTGTCCTCTTCAAACTGTCCGGGGGTTGCTTACCACTCAAACTTCAGGTTGGCTTTTTGGATCTGCGTGAGTGGGAAGTGGATGAGCTTGCCGGCGCTCGGCTCCAGAGCGACCATCCCTTCCGAAATACCGGCCAGGACGCCTTCCCAGCGGCGCTTATCCTCGACCGGCTCCCGCAGTACTACTTTTGCTTTTCGCCCCACAAATCTCTCGAAATCCGTTGCTTTGATCAACTTACGTTCCAGCCCCGGTGAGCTGACCTCGAGCGTATAGCTGTCGCCTGGTATGACGTCCTCGACATCCAAAATAGTTCCTACCTGCTGCGAAATAAATTCGCAATCGGCGTGAGAGACGCCCTGCGGCCGGTCTATAAAGATGCGGAGCACCCGGCCGCGGCCGGCGCCCAGGAATTCGACATCGACGATCTCGATGCCTTCGGACTCGCCCACGCGCTGAGCGATCTCGGCGATCCTGGCGACGGCTTCTTCTTTGCTGGCAACAGGCATATAGCAATAAAAAAGTGGGCTTTCGCCCACTGCTTCGGTTCGACAATTTCATTATACAGGATTGGGTGGTGGTTGGCTACGCGCGAAGAGCTTTGGGAGCGCGCGGCCGAGGAGGCAGGTGGTTAGGCTGATGGCGTACGTGGGGAGGAGAAACGGGTGCCAAAAGGTTTCTGGGAACCAGGCGATCAAAAACGGCAAACTGAATTGCGCCAGAAATCCGAGGGCGAACGCGGCGATTCCGCCCCAATCGAAGTGGTGCGGTGGGGCGGTGCTGCGGGTTGCGATGGCATCGGCGGTCAGGATGCCGGCGAGGGCCGCGAACGCCGCGACGACACAATCCATCAATCCACTGACATCCAGGGAGAAATTGTCGAGCAGGATTGAAAGCACAACGATCACGCACATGAGTAGCCCGAGCAACCCGTATCGAAGGACCCTGTTTCCCGTGAGCGCCGGCAAGGCCTCGGCGAGGGCGGCGGCGCTGAATCGGACGGTACCGAAAAGCGTGATCGCTGCCAGGGTCATTTTTGTCCCGAGGTAGCGCATCGAATCCCCGCTCCAAAGCGCGACGGCGATGTTATAGAAGCTCCGCGCGTGCCCCGCCGCTGGCGTTATAGCGGCGGCGTAAAGGCCCGCCGCAATTGGCAGGGCCACGCCGCAGGCGCCAATCAGAGCGACCTCCTTGCGCGTACGACAACGCCGACCGAAACCGGCTGCAAACAATCACAGCGGTGCAGCGTAAGCGCACAAGATGGAAAAGTGCCGCCACGCATCTATCGTGTTCCAGTACGAGTTTGCCTGCCAAGCTGACGGTAGACCGTGACGGACACGAATGAACGCGGCGATGAGTATCGCAACCGCGAGTCTGTTCGTGAACCAGGCCAATCGGGCATTGGCCCGAAGACCCTGCAAACCCGTTGCGAACAAAAAGAGGACCAATACCGCAGCCAGGAGACCTTGCTTGACGGGCCCAGCCGGGTTCAAGCGTGCCCATGTCGGACACAAGAAGACAATCACACCAACGACCTGGGCAATCCAGACAGTGAGGAAGAGAATGCAGTTCAAGCGGAATGCATACGCGAAAACGGATCCGAGGGAACCGGCTGCTACTTCGAGTAACGAATGCCGACGCCGTTGGCACAGGGCGGCAGGGCCGAAGTAAAAGAGCGCGGCCATTAACAGTGCGGTCGCAATGGAAGAATAGGCTGAGGCGTGGCCTATAAGGGGATAATTTTGGTTGGGGGCATACCAAAACGCGAAGTTGAGAAAAAGGGTTGCGATCACCAGGCTGGGGATGCGCCAATCGACCGGGGTGGTTGGATCGTCCGCCTGCGGATCGGTCCAACGGAGTCGGATCACTGCGAATTAGACACCACGGCGACGCAACCAGTTCAGGGATGGCTCAACGCTACTGCGATGGCTCTTGAACTGGTCGGTTGGTTTCTAAGTCGCGACCGCACCAAGGGCAAAAGTGAATGCTCACAGATCGAGCAGGCTGCCCGTCGATTTGGCAGACCAATTTAACCAGCCGCACCACATACGGAACCATCCAGAGCGACACATAGACACGGAACCCATCCGGGCGCGACTCCTTCGTATGCGCCTCGAACGTGTCACAGCATGGCTGCATGGGAGCTAGCTTAGCTCACCGGTAGCAGGTCAGCTGGACGCCAGATTCTTCGATCGCTGCCCGGACTTCCGGGCTGGTTAGCGCCTCGAGTTCCCGCTGGCGGCTGGCCTTCAGGCGCGTGCGGGCGGTGCGGAGTTCGTCCGTGCAGAATCCGGGATGGCACATGAATTCCGTGATTCCCTCCGGCAACCGCCGGATTAGATCCGCCAGCTCGGGCGCGCCGTAGCGGCCTGTCAGTCGAAATCCCGCGAAGTGATCTGTGGTCCGGCAACCGTGCCGCGCCAGAGTCCCGTCGAATGGATTGCCGAACGGCCGGCGGACCCACGGAATCCGGAATTCCTCCGACACTTGGGCTACGGCTTCCAGCACCGACGGCCATAGATGCGTGTGCTTGTGCGTATCGAGATGCGTGGGCTGGATGCCTGCGTCCAACACCTTCTGTACCTGGCGTGTCAGTTCGTCGTGGATGTTGATCCTGCCCAACGCCAGCGAGCCCAGCAACCGCGCGACGGTTTCCGGGTACCCCGCGCTTCCCACCAGAACCAAGTGCACGCCTACATCCAAGCTGGGATTCTCTCGCGCCAGCTCCACCGCGTGATCGAATGCTTCGCCCGTCGCCATCAGCGTCGTGGCAGTGAGAATGCCGTGACGATGTGCGTGCACAATGCCGTCGTTGACGTCGCGGGTGAACCCGAAGTCGTCGGCGTTAGGAATCAGAAATTTCAAAAGACGGCGAGTTTGATACGCAGGAACTTCTTCGGGTTCGCGCGAAAATCCTTCATCAGCAAATGCATCTCGCGCGTCGCGCCGTTCAGATTATCGTACAACTGCTGGTTAACCAACAGCTGCCCGATGGTGCCCTGGCCTGAATTGATCTTGTCGATGATCAGGTCGACCTTCGACAGGGTATCCACCAATTGCTTGTGCAGTTCGTCGCTCTTCAACAGCTTCCCGGCGGTTCCCTTGCCTTCGTCGAGATCCTTAACAATGTGGTGCACATCCGCCAAGGTCTTCTGCATTTCGTCGTACAACGCAGGATCCTTGAGCAGTTTGCCGGCCGTCCCCTGGCCTTGCTGGAGCCCTTCCAGCAAACTGTCGGCCCGGTTCATGGTCTTTTTCAGATCATCGTAGACGTCGCTATCGAACAGGAGTTTTCCTAGCGTACCCCGGTCGCTATTTAGCACGTCCGCGAGTTGCTTCACTTCATCGACGATGGCCAGAAAGTGGTTGTATAGCGTTTCGTCCACCAGCAATTTGCCGATGCTGCCTTGGCCGGATTCCACCAGTCCGACGATCTTGTCCACGCGCTGCACCGTGTCTTGCAGCGAATTCAACACGCCGAATCCCTGCTGCACCAGATCCTGGAGTTCACCGGTGTTGATGCTGGCAATCTCCTGCCCGTTGTGAACCGTCGATTCGCTCTTGCCGGACTTGATATTGATGTACTTGCTGCCGAGCACGTTGGCGGAGCTGATCTCGGAAATGGAGTCAACCGGAACATCTTTCAATACGTGCTCGGGGACCTGCATCTCGATGCGCACCAGCTTTTGCGGGTCCTTGAGGCCGGAGAGCGTGATGGCCTGAACCTTGCCGACGGGAATGCCGTCCAGATTCACCGGCGCCGCAGTGGTGAGAGCCGCGGCATCCGCCATATAGGTGTAGAGATACGCGTTCGATTCGAAGATGTTCGTATGGCCGGTGATCAGGAAGATGAGGATGGCGAGAATCGCCATCGCCACGAGGGCAAGGATCCCTACCTTCAAGCGAGCCCATTTGGCCTTGGTCTGTATAGGCATGGGTTAGGAGTGCTTCGCCACGAATTTACTGATGTAGGGATCGTCGGAGGCTTCCAGATCCGCTTGCGCGCCTTCAAAGACCAGACGACCCTCTTTCATGACCATGAAGATCGTGCGCGTTGGATTTGAGTTGTGATTGGTCTCGCCCCCATTGCCGGAAACCGGCTCGAGATGCCCACTGGTGCGATTGTATCGAAAATTGGCCATGAGTTGTCCGTCCTGATAGCGCTGCGTAACGATTAGGTTAGCGGTATTCTCGGAATCGCGTTCCTTTGCGATCAACGCCATGATAGTGGTGGCGGTAATCGGATCGAGACCCGCGGTGGGTGAGTCATAGAGCACCAGCGGCGGTTCGGTGACCACCGCGCGCGCGATGCCCACGCGGCGGCGCATGCCGCCCGAAAGCTCGCTGGGGAATTTCTCGAGAGTATGCTCGAGTTCGACGAACCGCAGTGCGTCGGTGACGCGAGTGTCCACCTCGCTGGCGGGAACGGTCTGGGTTTTTTGGTTCAACAACGGATAGGCGACGTTCTCGGCCACGGTGATGGAATCGAATAATCCGCCCTCCTGGAACAGCACGCCCACCTTGCTGCGGACATCGATGAGCTGGCGTTCATTGAGATCAGTGATGTCCCGGCCCAGCAGATACACGTGTCCCGAATCGGGCCGGATGAGGCCCAAGGCGGTCTTGAGCAGCACAGTTTTTCCACTACCCGCCGCGCCCAGCACCACGCGCGTCTCTCCGGCGCTCATGTGAAACGACATGCATTCAAGCGCCATTACTTCGTCGAACAATACTTCCACATTCTCGAAGCGCAGGAGGCTGTCGGCGGTGGATGGAGTGGCGGGAGTCATCAGTGGAGGTTGACGAAAATTCGCGTTAGCAAAGAGGTGACCACAAACACCCAGACCGAAGCCACCACCACAGCCTCGGTGGTGGAGCGGCCCACTCCCTGCGTGCCCCCGACAGTTCGGAGGCCGCAGAAGCAGCCGACCAGGGAGATGATGAAAGAGAATACAAAGGGCTTGAGCAAACCTTGTACGATGTCGTTGTACGCGAGCGCCTGATAGGCGCCGGTCCAATACTGCGAAGTCGTGAGGCCGAGTGAGAGATACGCGATGATATAACCGCCCAGAATGCCCACGAAGTCCGCGATGATGGTGAGCATCGGCAGCATGACGCCCATCGCGATCATGCGGGGGGTCACCAGTTTCTGGATCGGATCGGTGCCGAGCGCACGCATGGCGTCGATTTGCTCGGTGACTTTCATCGAACCCAGCTCGCTGGCGATGCCGGAGGCGTTGCGCCCCGCCACCAGCAGCGCCGTCAGCACGGGGCCGAGCTCACGCACCAGAGTGATGGAGACGATCTGGCCCACCTGGTCGGTAGCGCCGTACTGCGACAGCGCTCGCGACATTTGCATCGTGATCACCAGGCCGCTGAAGAATCCGGTGAGGATGACGATGGGCAGGCTGCCGACTCCGATGATATCCATCTGAAGAGCAATGTCGTCGGGATAGTGCGGAGAACGGACGACGTTGCGGAGCGCCCGCCCGGCTAGCACAAAGAAGTCATTGAAAGCGGCGACGGGCGGCTTCAGGAAGTCGAGCAAACCGGCACCCTCATCCCATAGATGCTAGCATGCTGGACGTTCGGGAAGAACTAGAGCCGCACCACTTTCTCGGAGGGATGTTTCTTCAAGGCGTTTCGAGTATCCACGATCAGGCGGGCGCTCGCGACCAAGGCCGGGTAGTCGAAACTGTGGTGATCGGTCACGATGACCACGCAGTCGGCCTGGGCGGACATCGCGGCCGGGTCCTCAGCGCGCAGTTCGTGGCCATCCAGGCGAACGCTGGGAACGAACGGATCGCTGTAAGTGACGCGGGCTCCGCGGCGCTCCAGCAGCAGAATAATGTCGAGCGCGGGCGATTCGCGAACATCGTCGATGTCGCGTTTATACGCCACTCCCAGAATATGCACGTGCGATCCTTTGAGCGGCTTCCGATGGTCGTTCAGCGCATTCTGGATCTTGTCCAGAACGAAGTGCGGCATCTGCCCGTTGATATATCCCGCCAGCTCGATGAAGCGAGCCTCGATGCCCGCTTGCTTGGTTTTCCAGGAAAGATAGAACGGATCGATGGGTATGCAATGCCCGCCCAGGCCGGGGCCCGGATAGAAGGGCATGAAGCCGAACGGCTTGGTGGCGGCGGCGTCGATCACCTCCCAGACGTTGATGCCCATGCGGTCGCACATCAGGGCCATTTCGTTCACCAATCCGATGTTGATCATGCGGAAGGTGTTCTCGAGCAGCTTCACCATTTCGGCCACACTGGTGGAACTGACCGGGACCACCTGCTGGAGCGCCTGCGAGTAGAACAGCGCCCCGATCTTCGTACACGCATCGGTAATGCCCCCGACCACTTTCGGTATATTCGCGGTCTGGTATTTCGGATTTCCAGGATCGACGCGCTCGGGCGAAAAGCACAGGAAGAAATGCTCGCCCACCGCCAGACCGGGCCGTTCCAGCATGGGCAGAACCAGTTCGTCGGTGGTGCCGGGATAAGTCGTGGATTCGAGAATCACTAATTTGCCCGGCCCGAAATGCTTCGCGATCTCCTGGCAGGCCGACACGATGTAGCTCATGTCGGGATCCTTGGTCTTGCGCAGCGGGGTGGGTACCGCGATGTTGATGGTGTCGAGGTCGGCGACCACGGAGAAGTCCAAGGTGGCGCTAAGCGTTCCCGCTTCGACCAGCGGGCGCAGCGTTTCCGACGGGACGTCCTGCACGTAGGATTCGCCGGCGTTCAGTTTCGCGACCTTCTCGGGTTGGACGTCGATGCCGGTGACCCGGAACCCGGCCTTGGCGAACTCCACCGCCAGCGGCAGGCCGACATAGCCTAAACCGATGATTCCAACACGCGCCCGGCGGGTCCGAATCTTCTCTTCGAGGATCTCCGCGGCCGTGCTAACTCTGGTTTGCATAGCGTTCCTACCACTCTAACGCGGTCATTCGCGGTTTTCGCACAAGCCCGTTGACCGGGAGTATCGAAGCCCTTTATAATCAATAATTAGGAAGTTGGGTGTAACTTCAGTATAGTGGGCAAGCGATCATTCATGACCCCTCGCGAACAGGAGATTCTGCATTCCATCGTGGAATGTTATATCCAGACCGGAGAGCCTGTAGCCTCGCGTACAGTTTCGCGGCATCGCAAAGATAGGCTGAGCGCGGCGACGGTAAGGAACGTAATGTCGGACCTGTGCGAGGAGGGTTACCTGTCGCAGCCGCACACTTCCGCGGGCCGGGTTCCCACCGAGAAAGCCTTCCGCAGTTATGTTCAGTCGCTGGCGCCGGGAAGAATACTAATCGCGAATGTGCAGCGCGTGCGCGCGGAGCTAAGCCAGATGGGCACGATGGAAGCTCGCATGGAACGGTCGTCCCGAATGCTTACGGAAATGACGCTGGGGATGGGCATCACCGCGGCGATTCCCACTTCCAGCCAGACGCTGGATCAAATCGAACTGATCGGTCTGGCGGACAATCGCGTTCTGATGGTGGTGGTGACGCGTGACCGCATGGTGCGCAATCGCGCGGTTTCGCTGGATGAAGCGGTAACGCAGCATGAATTGTTGTCCATTCGCAATTACATCAACCGTAACTTCAGCGGATGGACTCTCGCGGACATCCACGCCGAGCTGAAGCGGCGCTTTGAGCAGCACAGCGCGGCGTATGACGCGCTGCTCAAGAAGCTGACCCTGCTTTACTCCAAAGGCTTGCTGGATATCGAACTGGCACCCGAGATTCACATCGGCGGCGCGAGCAACCTGGTGAGTCTGGATCTGCATTTGACGCGGGAGATGCTGCGAGAGCTCTTTCACACGCTGGAAGAGAAAAAGCGAATGCTGCAACTTTTGGACCGGTTCCTCGAACAGCCGGCCGGCGAACTGGCCGTTCAGGTGGGTCTCGCCGACGCGCATCCGAGCATGCGGGAGTTGTCTCTGATCGGATTGTCGATTCCGTTGAACGGAGGCTTGTCGGCCAAGATCGCCGTGCTCGGCCCCATGCGCATGAACTATGGAAAAGCCATCTCCGCGGTGTATCACATGGGACAAGCGTTCCGGAGTCTGCCGGTATAAGCATCCGGCGATTTGGATCCAGCTTATAAACTGAAAGTATGGAAGGCAAAGAATCCACCGTCGAGTCGAGCGAAGAGTCCAAGAATCCGGAGGGCCGCTCCGCCGAGGAACTGGCCGCCGCTGCCACGCTCGAAACGGTCACGGCCGAGCGGGACCATCTGCTCGAAGAGAAGAATGACCTGACGGACCGGCTCCTGCGGAGGCAAGCCGAATTCGATAACTTTCGCCGCCGGGCGGAGCGCGAGCGCGCCGATGTCGCGGAATACGCCAATGCGGAGAGCGTACGAGCTATCCTGCCGATTCTAGACGACTTCGAGCGGGCTTTGAAGACCGAAACCGCCGACAAAACCTACGCCCGTGGGATGGACCTGATTTACCAGCGTTTATGGGAAGCGTTAAAGAAGCTGGGCTTAGAGCCGATCACTTCCAAAGGGCAGAAATTCGACCCACATCTGCATCATGCCGTCGACATGGTGGAGACCGACCAGGTGGAGGACCATACCATCCTCGAAGAGTACCAACGGGGGTACAACTTTCGAAATCGTTCGCTGCGGCCGGCTATGGTCAAGGTTGCGATTAAAAAGAAATGAACGTGACGAAACGCGATTATTACGAAGTCTTAGGCGTGGCCCGAGAGATCGATGAGCCCGGTCTCAAGACCGCGTACAGGAAACTGGCCCTGAAGTATCATCCGGACCGCAACCCCGATGACGCCAGCGCGGAGGAGAAGTTCAAAGAGGCCGCGGAGGCTTACAGCGTCCTCAGTGATCCGCAAAAACGCGCGGCCTATAATCGCTACGGCCATCAGGGCCTGCAAGGGATGGGCGCGAATGCCGGTTTCGATCCGGCCGCCTTTACGGACTTCAGCGACATCCTGGGCG
This sequence comes from Terriglobia bacterium, assembly GCA_963786745.1. Classification (GTDB taxonomy): domain Bacteria; phylum Acidobacteriota; class Terriglobia; order Bryobacterales; family Bryobacteraceae; genus Palsa-89. The sequence continues at coordinate 455,498 of CAWBAE010000008.1, forward strand.
ACATGTTCAGCGACCTGTTCGGCGGAGGACGGCGAGCCGGTGGCCGCAGCCGCGCCCAGCGGGGCGACGACCTGCGCTACGATCTCGAGATCTCGCTCGAGGACTCAATTCGCGGATTGAGCGTGGACATCCAGGTGCCGCGGCTGGACCTGTGCTCCCGCTGTCAGGGATCGGGCGCCGAAAAGAACGACGGTTTGGTTACCTGCCCGATGTGCCACGGACGCGGCGAGGTGATCTACCAGCAAAGCTTCCTGCAGATCCGCCGCACCTGCGGGCAATGCGGAGGCCGCGGCCAGATTGTTCGCCGGCCTTGCACCGAGTGCCATGGCGAGCGCCAGGTGCGCACCGAACGAAAGCTGAAAGTTACCATTCCACCCGGAGTGGATACCGGCACGCACCTGAAGCTGGGGCAGGAAGGGCAGTCCGGCCTGAACAGCGGGCCGCCCGGCGACCTGTACGTGGTCATCAAGGTGAAGGAACATCCGATCTTTGAGCGCAAGAATGATGAGCTGCATTGCACCGTTCCCATTAACCTTGCGCAGGCCGCGCTGGGAACTGAAATCAACCTGCTGACTTTCGATGGCCTCGAAACCGTCAAAATCCCCGAAGGAGCGCAAAGCGGAGCTTACGTGCGGCTGAAGAACCTGGGAATGCCGCGCCTGCAAGGCGGAGGCCGCGGGGACCTCTTCGTGCACATTGACGTACGGGTTCCAAGCAAGCTGACGCGCGAGCAGAGAAGGCTCTTCGAGCAGCTTCGGGAAACGCTGCCGGCGGAAAATGAGCCGCACGAGAAGAGCATTCTGGACAAAGTCAAAGACTACTTCATGTAGCCTTCGGCGTCGCCAGCCGGCCAGTTCGTTCCAGCCAGGACCGAAACATATTAGTGAAGGCTCGCACCTCCTCCGACGACCACAGTTCCTCCACCGTACAGGCCATCTTGCGCCGCCAGTTGGGATATTCGAGCGTGCTACCCGGCAAATTCTGCTGGTCAGCCTGCTTGAGCAGATCTTCCTGGTTCAGCAGCATCAGCTTCGAGGGCGTGGACGCGAGAAAGCCGATCACGGCGTTGTGCAGCTCGCCGGTGAGCTCGGGCACGTCGGCCGCATTGCGCGGGAACCAATCGGGCAACAGCCGCAAGTGCACCAGGAGGTCCAGCAGCTTTTGTTTTTCGGCGGAGCGATCGGCCAGCATGCGCTGATAGGTGGCATCTTCGGGCAGCAAGCCCGCGCTGCGGCGAACTTCGATGTCGCGTCCCATCCAAAAGCCGGCTAGCGTCGGCAGATCGTGAGTGGTGGCCGAGACGAGAGCGTCGCGGGGATACTCCGCGGGCAATCTGAATCGGCCGTTTTCCTGCTCGAAATACAACAACCGATAGCTTAGGATTCCAAAGCGGCGGAGGGCCTCGCGGATTTCGTCCGGGACAGTACCCAGGTCCTCGCCGATGAGCAGCACGTTTGCACGAACGCTCTCGAGCGCTAGGATGGCGAACAAGTCCTCGAAGCGGTCGCGCACGTAGGTGCCTTCGGAAGCGTCCAATTGGTCCGGGATCCAATAGAGATGAAAAAAACGCATCACATGATCGATGCGCAGCGCGCCCCCGTGCCGGCAGTTCTTGCGGATGGACTCGGAGAATAACCGATAACCATCCTGATAATGTTGCTCGGAATTGGGCGGCGGGAAGGCCCAGTCTTGACCCTTCGGCGAGAAGCCATCCGGCGGCGCTCCCACGCGGCAGCCCGAGACGAAGAAGGCGCGGTGCGCCCAGAGATCCGATCCAAAACGGTCCGTCGCCAGAGCCAGGTCGTGATACAAGCCGATTCGGAGGCCCCGTTCAATAGCGTGCTTTTGGGCGGAGGCCAGTTGGATGTCGAGCTGCCATTGCAGGTACTTGTGGAACAGAACTCGGCGCCAGTGTTTGCGGGCGAATGCGCGGGTGGCGGCGGAGCCAGGGTCCTGATAATGTTCCGGCCAGGACTGCCAGGCCCATATTTCCGGGCAGCGCCGGTGGATGGACTCGTCGAGAGCCGAGTGAACCGCGAAGCGGTGGAGCAGATCGCCTTCGCGCTCGATGAAGTCCGCGAGTGAGCGAGCTCGCGCTGTATGCTGTTCCCATTCGGTCAGGAAGGCGCTGAAGAGGTGTTTCAAAAAGCGCAACTTTACGCGGTGGACGCGCTCGTACTCGACGAATTCGGAACCGCGCAGCGCCCGCAATTCCTTCTGCACGGCGGAAGACTGAAGTTGAGCCACCGCTCGGGGCGACGCTCGAAAATCCTCAATGGCTTCGACGTCCAGATAAATCGAATTGCGGAAATAGGTGGAGTTAGGAAGGTAGGGACTGGTGTTGAAAGGCTGCCGGTTTGCGATGGCGTGCAGAGGATTGAGCGCTACGAAGCTCGCTCCGGCTCGCTGGGCTGCCCAGTCGATGAAGAGTTTCAGATCGGTGGTGTCGCCGCAACCCCAATTTCTTTGAGATCGAAGACCGTAAAGGCTGATTGCGATTCCGGCCGCATGGCCCGTCTCGAGCCAGGCCGGCTGGTAGGCCCGGCCGGGGCAAACGATGAGGCGCGAGCGCGCCAAAGCCTCGCCCCGAATCTTGATGGCGAGTTGGTGATAGCCGAGCGGCAAATCATCCGGTAAGGGGAGCCATTTGCGGGCCATGCGCCGGTCCTGGCGGGTGACGGTGTCGGCAACGGGGATTTGCGCCAAATCAAGCGCGGTATTGAACTGTTCCCCGTGTTCCAATCGAATTTCGAGAAGCACCTGCGACGAGGATTGGTCTTCCGGCAGGGATACGGCGATCTGGTGCGGAGTTCGGTCCGAGGTCAAAACTACGACCGGTGGAAGCGGAGAATCCCAGTGCTTCGCCGAGCGCTGCTGGATGGCCCGCTCGAGCGTGGCGCCGGCGCGCGCATCCACGCCGAGCGATTGGAGAATAGCCGTCTGCGCTTCGATGGAGGCATGCCGGTGGTTGCCCCAAACGTCCCAAAAGTCCGTCTCGACGCCCCACATTTTGGCGGCTTGCTCGAGCGCGGCCTGGTCCGGCGGATGGTCCATCGGATCGTGAATCGCTTCGCCGGCTGGTAGCTCCTGCATGTGATAATAGGATCGTGGATGAAGAGCCTAAGTTTCAACTGAGTCTGCCGAGTGAATTGTTCGCGCGCCTGGACAAAGAAGATGCGCCGCATGGTTCGGAAGGCATTCTGACCACCACTCTTGACAAAGCCATCAATTGGGGGCGCAAGAACTCCATCTGGCCGATGTCGTTCGGGCTGGCTTGTTGCGCCATCGAGATGATGTCCATGATCGGGTCGCGCTTCGATATCTCCCGGTTTGGCGCCGAAGTGATGCGAGGTTCGCCGCGGCAATCGGATCTAATGATCATCGCCGGGCGGGTTTCGAGCAAGATGGCGCCGGTGATACGGCGCTTGTACGAACAGATGCCGGAGCCGAAGTGGGTAATCTCGATGGGAGCCTGTGCGACATCCACGGGCGTTTTCAGCAACTATGCGTTGATTCCCGTGAATCAGGTGATACCGGTGGACGTTTACGTTCCGGGCTGCCCGCCCCGGCCGGAGCAGCTCATCTACGCGATCATGTTGCTGCAGAAGAAGATCGAGCAAAGCACGGGAACCACCCGGGACGTTCTGAATCTCGCCTGATTTTTTATTTCTTCCGCTCATACCTTTTGAATATTCGACGATAAGCAGGATCAAAGGCGGATGTGCCTTTCGAGAGGTTTGAGATGGAAATATCTGCTGTAACAACAGCCGATGTCCTGTCGCCGCAAGCAACAGGAGTATCCTCACAGGATATAGCTCAGCGCCGGCAACTGGTCCAAGCCGGCAAGTCAGTGAATGAGAGCGGTCTGCTGGGCGGTAACCAGATTGTTTTCTCAGTGGACAGCCAGACCCGCCGGCCGGTCATCCGCATAGAAGACCCGGAAACGCACGAAGTAGTGCTGCAAATCCCTCCGGAATATCTCTTGCGGTTAGCACAGGACCTGGGAAACTCTTCGGAGACAAAGTCCGATTCCGCCGATGCGTAGTTTAAGAATGGGCGTTAACGGATATAAAACGTACTTCGAGAACGAAGTTCGCGAAGCCACCCCCTTGAAGCTGATTCTATTGCTGTATCAAGGCGCGCTGGACTCGATCGCATCGGCCCGGCGGTATCTGCGCGCGAAAGACATTCGCGCCCGCTCGCGCGCCATCACCAAGGCGCTCACCATCGTCATCGAACTTTCGCTCTCGTTGAACCACGAAGCCGGAGGCGGCCTGAGTAAGAACCTGGCGGCAATCTACGCCTACGTTGAGCGGCTTCTGATCAAGGCCAACGCCGAACAATGCGAGCCTCCGTTGCTCGAAGCAGAACGGCTGCTGTCTACGCTGCTGGAGGCTTGGACCCAATGCGCGCAACTGTAAGGGTGTTCTCGGCCGAACTCCTCACATTGTCAGCCGCGGAATGCCCGCGCGATCAATCCGACGTGTGATATTTGACGATCGACTTGGCGACCGCATCCGGCGAAACCTCGTAATTGCCAGCCTGCACCGATAGACGAAGTTGTTCCAGCCGCTGCGGGTCGCCGAAGGTCAAGGCTTGCGCAAGCTGAGATACGTCAGCTTGATCGGCGCCCGCGACTGCAGCGCTATCCTTCTCCGGCCCCCGTTTTTGAGCGGCCTGATCGGTTTTCTCCGCGCTTTGCGCGACAGCCGCGCGGTTGACGTCATCGATCCGCATGATTGGTTAATCCTGTCAACACCATCTTAGCGATGCCCAGCGCTCCGCTGCTCGCCATGGCTTGTGCAAATTGCTGCTCTCCCAGCTCGAGCAGGCTGGAATTCGCTTCGTCCTCGTCGCCATTCCCGGTTAGTCCGGTTCCACCGGCCTCCCTGGCCGACTTCAACATCTGGCCCAGCAAAAGCGCTTCAAAATCCGTGGCGGCCTGACGCAGTTTAGCGGGGCTGTCTTTCGAAGACGCGCCGGACAGCGCGGCGGGTTGCATCGGTAAAGCAGCGGTTATAGTTTGGACGGGCATATTAAATTACCTCCAGCTCAGCCTCCAGCGCGCCGGCGGCCTTCAAACCTTCGAGGATCGCGATGATGTCCCGCGGCGTCGAACCAATGGCCATCAGCGCGCGCACCAATTCCTCGACGCTGGCGCCCTGCTTTAGCACGACGTTGCGCGCCTTCTCTTCCTTGGCGGCGACATTGACCTCGGGCGTAACGGTGGTCTGGCCGTTAGAGAGCGGGGCCGGCTGGGAAACATTCAAGCTAGTTTGGATTTCAACCGTCAGGGTGCCGTGCAGGATGGCGACCGGAGCGATCCGGACGTCTTTACCCAGCACGATGGTGCCGGTGCGTTCGTTGATCACGACCTTTGCCGGACGGTCCGGTTCTACTAGCAGATTTTCGAGTTCCCCCATGAACTCGACCGCCTTGCCGTGGAATGCGGCCGGCATTTCCACCGAGACCATGGCAGGGTTTTCGGCCTGCGCGGGATGCGAGGTGTCGCTTCCGAATTTTGCGTTGATCACGCTCGAAATCCGAGCTGCGGTGGTGGAGTCGGCCTGTTTCAATTGCAGCCGGACGCGAACTGTGGGTTCGACCGAGGGCGCTGGTTTTTCGACGATCGCGCCGTTCGGCACCAATCCAGCCGTGGGGTGGTTGACTGTCTGGCTGTTGCCCCCGCGGCCTGCAATAAACCCCCCGGTCACCACGGAACCCTGGGCGGCGGCGTAGACCTGGCCGTCAGAAGCCTTGAGCGGCGTCAATACCAGCAGGCCGCCACGCAAATTGTTCGCATCGCCGATCGCGGCCACCGTTATGTCGATCCGGGTGCCGGGTTGGGCAAAGGGCGGCAAATCCGCGGTGACGAGAACCGCCGCCGTGTTTCTGACCAGAACTGCGGTCGGTGAAACCGTGACGCCCATTCTCTGCAGCAGATTCGCGAGACTTTGGGTTGAAAATATGGTGGTGTTTTTGTCACCCGTTCCATTCAGCCCAACCACCAGGCCGTAGCCGACCAATTGGTTGTCCCGGATGCCCTCCACTCCAACCAGGTCTTTAAGCCGGATTCCGAGGGGAGCGGCCCTAAGCGGCGCGGCGAACAGGAGCAGGATGGGAAGCAAACGAAATCGCATAGCTTTTAAAATGGCAGCAGCCCCAGCAGCAGCCTATACAGAATGAAGGGCCGCTTGACCGCGTCATTCACCACGCCTTTCCCATTCACCAGAATCTCCATCCGCGCCACTCGATCGGATGGCACGGAATTGACGGAACTGAGATCGTCGGGCCGCACGATCCCGCGCACGGTGATCAGCTGGCGCTCGGAATTCACCAGTATCTCTTTCTGTCCCTGCACCACCAGATTCCCGTTGGGCAGAACGTCCGTGACGGTGACGGTTACCGTGGTCGAGAGAGTTGTGCCCCGGCTGGTAGTGCCCTGGCCTTGCAGTTGCTGATTTCCACTGGTATTCGCCAGATTGGCCAGCGCGCCAGTGGCGCTCTTCGGCCCTAGCAGGGACGTGATGGAGGATTGTGCGCTGGACTTCCGCTGGGTGTTTGTGGTCCCCGTGGAGACAGCTGAGGAATTGTCCAAGACAACGATGGTGACCAAATCGTAGATCTGGCTCGCGCGTACGTCCCTAACGCCGTCCGCCAGACGTCCGGTGGCGGAGAAGAGCGAACCCGGAGAGGTATTGGAGGCCTTCTGAGATCGCTGTTTAACCTCTTGCACGTACTGCTCGAGGGGGGAAAGCTGCGGGGCCGGCTTCTCGGGCGGCTTCTTTGCGAGCGATGCCGCGGCCAGGATTGAAAGCATGCCTAGAGCGCCAAAGAGGAATAGCTTCATTTCATGCACCGGGAGAAGATTGCACACGCACCTGTCCCTGGCCCTCGACCACGGCGCGGAAGTTTCTGCCGCTGGATGGATTGTGTACGACAACCGTGTCGCCGATTCTGCCGGACGACCCGGCCACGGCTTCAAAGGATATTAACGCCAAGCCGTCCACTACCTTCACCCGAATATAGTCGCCCTGATTTACTTCACGGGGTTTCTCGAGCGCGCTCGCCCTAATTATTTGTCCGGCCGCAATGTTCCGGCGCGCGATCATGCCGACCACTTGCTGCGGCGAATCGAGGGCCGCCGCCGAGAATGGAAATCTGCCCGCGGCCCCTTCCCGGACTTGCTCCGAGCGTATGAGAGCCCCCCACGGAATCGCTTGCGCTGCCACCAGACACCGAGCCTCGACCGTGATCCGGACTTTGGCCCAGATGCTCATGCCCTGCCGGCCGTCGTAGATCGCCCTTCCTCTCCAAATCACGGGAGACTCCGGAGTGTCGGCGGGGGGCTTACTCAATCCAGACAGGGGGAACTCCAGAGGGCCGGGAGCAACCGGCTGGTTACTGAACTCGAGCAGGTCTATGGTTGCGTTGGCTACCCCCAGCGAAGCGATCAGAGCCGCCTTCAAATCGGCTGAGGAGATGGGCCGCGCCAGGCGCACTACGCAGACACTCGGAAGAACCGTTCCACTGTCAGGCGCGAGGTCCTGATGGCGCGCAAATCCTAAGAGTTCCTGCGCCGAAAGGATCCTTTGCAGTCCCGGCATCGGCGCAAATCCAATCACTGCATCCGGTTCGAGCGCCCGAAAGAGCGGCACGGCTTCGAAAAGGTCGCGCGCGACAATCCGGCTCGTGGAAACTTCGATACAGCCAGCCCGGGCCAGGGACGCGAAAGCAATCAAAGTGAGGGTGACTCTCATGGGGCGATATTATTGACCATCTGGTACATCTGATCCGCGGTTTGAACCACTTTGGAACAGGATTCGTAAGCCCGCTGACTGACGATCATGTTGATGAACTCCTCGACGACGCTCACGTTGGATCCTTCCACGTAACCCTGCATCAAGGTGCCGTTGCCCTCCTGCCCGCCCGGAATCCCAACCGTAGGCGCCCCGGACGCGTCCGTTTGCTGCATCAGATTTTGGCCAATGCTGCTCAATCCCGCGGGGTTCGCGAAATTCGCGAGTTGGATCTGACCGGCCACCTGTGCGGTGGTCTGGCCGGGCTGCGTATAGCTGACCGTTCCATCGGTGGCGATGGTTACGCTTTGCGCCTGCGAGGGAATGGTAATCGAAGGGGAGATGGGGTAGCCGCTGGAGTCTACGATGTTGCCGTTGCTATCGAGCTGAAAACCGCCGTCCCGCGTATAAGCCAATTGCCCGTTCGGCAACTGAACTTGAAAAAAACCTTTGCCCTGAATGACTAAGTCCAGGGGATTGTCGGTCTCCTGGAAATTACCCTGCGTGAAAATAATTTCGTTGGACGCCGGCCGCGTGCCCAGTCCGATCTGCAGACCGCTCGGCACGATGCTTTGCGAGCCGGAAGCCGTACCGGGCTGGAGGTAGCTTTGATAGAGCAAGTCCTGGAACTGGGTCCTGCGCATTTTGAAGCCATTCGTGTTGGCGTTCGCCAGGTTGTTGGCGATGTCGTCGATGTTAGTCTGCTGCGCGTTCATTCCGCTGGCCGCGCTATAGAGTGCTCGAATCATCTGCTTTTACTCCTGATCTGCATTGGGGCGCTGAGGGCCGGCATTTACGAAGTAACCTTGGCGACGTCTTCGATGGCGCGGCGATTCATGTCCCAACCGATCGTCAAGGCCTTTTGCAGAGTTTCAAACTGGCGCAGGATGGTCACGAGGCGCACGGCGGACTCGGCCGGTTGAGAGTTTGCAGCCTCCAGCCTTCCTTGTTGAACCTGCGTGCCGGCGGTCGGCGCGGGCGGCATCGCGGAGAGGTCCGTTTGGAAATAAGTATTGCCGCGCTTGGAGAGCGCCGAGGGGTCCTTGAAGTTTACTACGGCTATCTGTGAAAGGTCCTGGCCATCCTGCCGGACAGTGCCGTCCGATCCGATCTCCACGGTTTTGGCGCTGTCGACGGTGATCGGTTTTCCAGCCTGGTCCTGAATCGCGAAGCCATCGAGCGTCTGCAGTTGGCCCTGAGGCGACAACTGAAAATTTCCGTTCCGTGTATAAACTGGGCCGGTGGGAGAATTAGCCACGAAAAACCCCTTGCCGCTGAGAGCTAAATCTAGTGGGCTGTTGGTGGGTGTTAAGGATCCCTGCGCGAAATCAGTCCACTGTCGCTCTATTACCGGAAGTGAAGTGGGTGTAGTTCCAGGAGGAGAATCGGCCGCTTCCTCAGACGCATAGAGTCCGTAAAATTCACGGTCGGCTTTAAACCCGGGCGCAGATGTGTTTGCGATATTGTTCCCTAACATGTCCAGGCTCTCAATGCGTGCCCGCATTCCGCTGGCTGCGGCGCTGATCAGTGGATCCATTACGAGCGTGTCACCTGTGGCGCTAAAAGCAATTCAGTGGCCGCTGGCAAGATCCTTTCATACATAGGCCGGGCGCGACGATAAGGCCGTTTGGAGAATGGTTCGCCCGGCAAGAAAATGCCGGAATGGGATTCGTGCCAATTTCATATCGCGACGCTGTCCGCTAAAGTTCTGAGCCTTTGAACAATTAGGATGGCATGTGGGATGCTTTCCTCGGCAACGTGAATGTCGCCATGTCAGAGGCCGCCCAGCTGCCGCAGTCCGCTCCGAGCGCGTCCGTGTCGGCATTATCGTCAGCTGCAACATTGGCTCCTAAAGTTCCTGGCGATGCCGGCGGCTTTGTCTCTCTGCTGAATGACATATTGAACAACATCGTCCCGGCGCGCCAAACCTCTCCCGTGGAGACACCCGATGCCCAGTTGATTGGTTTGAGTTTGCTATCGAGTGACGCTGTTCAAAACCACCAACATAACCTGTTCGGAGTTCCGAGACTTACACAAAACGCTAACCAGTCCAGTTGGCCGGTCTCGAAAAAGACACCCAGCTTGGCCGGTAGAACCGGGAGCCATGCCAAAACGGAGGCCAGCTTCAGCCGGGTCCAACCTGCCCGGCAGCAAACGATAGCTTTTAGCGGACTTCCGCTCGCCTGGAACGCTTCAAGTTCACACCAGGCCGAAGTTAACGTTCCGCTGCGCCGTGATAGCCAGGATCAAGAAGGCCCGGATCAAGAACCTGTCAACCTCGTTGGAGTTCGGCCACTAGGCGGCGAAGTCAATGCAGCCGGTCTCCCACACAACAGTGGAGGTACGGCCGGCGGCATTGTTCCAACGGAAGGAAGCAGGTTGCGAGGGACAACTGCCTTCGAGCTTCGACTTACAGCCAATCCCCTGGGTACGGCCGCAGGCAAAGAGCCGGAGCCACAAGCAGACCAGCAGCTGCAAACTGAAAACCCTGTCCGTTCGCCCGAGCCCGGAAGGGCGGTTTCCTTGCCTGCCAATAGCGCCCCGAAGTTGGCTCCGGGTTCACCGTTCGATCCGGTTACGGCGCTGACACCGAATGGAAAGGCTCCAGTCAATCCGCTTCCCGGCGATTCTAGCCAGGTCCGTGGCAATATGGGCGTCCCCCGGTCGCAGAGCTCGGGCTCAGAGGCCACCACTGAGGCCGGGCGGTCCAGCGCAGTCACGTTCGGGACGATTGCTTCGGTATCGGAAGAGGAAACACCGCCGTTTCCGGAGGCCGCCAACGCGCCCGCTTCCCCGCGCGATGAAGAGTTAGTGACACGCGCTGATGGCAAGCTGGTCCTGCAGGCGACGGCGCCCGCCGAAAATGCTGCTGACCGTTGCGGCGAAACGGCGACGGACCCTGCTTCTGCGTCTGCTGCGTCAGGCGCCGTGGAGGCAGGATACTCACTCGATCCGACGCCGGCCACGCCACAAGGGGTACCGCCGCCCACCGAGAAAACCAAGGACAATGATCTGCCACGACCGGGGCCTGGCGTACTTCCCCGAGCGCTCGAGGGAGAACAGACCGCCCCTGAGCGCGGAGCGACGAGCGCAAAGAGCAACCAACCAGACGCAGCGGGCAGCCGCGGCACGCCACTTCCCGCGGCGGCTAGCACAGGCGTCGGTGGCACGGTCTCGCAGAGCTTTGATAGCTCCTCGATTGCTCCGTTCGCGGCTCCGCACACCGAAGCAGCCGCGATTAGTTCGCCTGATTCCGAGGATGACCAGGGCATGGCGGATCGGCCCACCGGGGAGAAAATCGTAACCAACATTCCACCAAATAGCGCCATTGGCCCACAACCGGCGAGAGATATCTCTTTAAGATTGACAGGCGATGATTCAGCCAATGTGGATGTGCAACTTCGGGAACGGGCCGGACAGATCCACATCGCCGTTCGGACCGACGATCCGGATTTGGCCAAATCGTTGCAGGCCGACTTAGGCGATCTGGTTGGCCGCTTGGAGAACAAAGGCTACAGAACCGAGGCCTGGACTCCCGTCGCAGGACGCCTGACAACGGCCACGCCGTCGCAGCCTGGATCTTCAGGCGGCCAAGGCCAGCCGTCGTATTCCGGCTCCGGGTCCGGACAACAGCAGAAACAACAGGAAAAGAATCCCTGGAATCAGCGCCAACAACCAAAATGGGTGGCGCAGTTGGAAGAAACATTCTCCAACGAAAACGCGAGGACCGAAAGCACATGACCCCTACCACTTCGAATAGCGTCCCGAGCGCAACCACTGCACCACAGTCGTCTGCTCCAACGTCGTCTAGCTCTCAATCGGGCACCTCGGCTCTCAGTGCCTCCGATACCGAGTCAACGTTCTTGCAATTGCTGGTGGCGCAATTGCAAAACCAAGACCCCACGCAGCCACAGGACGGGACCCAATTCGTGTCAGAGTTGGCGCAGTTCAGTTCGGTGCAACAGCAACTAACGATGGTGCAGGACCTAAACAGCATCAACTCCATTCTGACCGCTGACGCTAACGCATCCGGCGGAACCGGCCAGACCACGGGCACGCCCGCGACCACACAGCCATAAGGAGATCTATGTTCACATCATTTTCCACGGCGCTTTCGGCGCTGTCCGCTTGCTCGACCGCGATTGATGTGGTCGGCAACAATCTAGCGAACCTCAATACCATCGGGTATAAAGCCAGTGAAGTATCATTCCACGATCTGGTGACCGAATCGCTCGGCGCCGGCCTGGGCGAAACTCAGGTCGGGTTCGGGGTCGGCACGCCACTCACTACGCGCGAATTCACGCAGGGCGCCGTCCAGACTACCGGTGGAACTCTGGATGCGGCCATTCAAGGGCAAGGCTTCTTCGTCATTCAGGGGCCCCAGGGATCCACTGAATATACCCGGGCCGGAAACTTTCAGGTGGACGCAAACGGAAACCTGGAAACCGCGACGGGCGAAGCGGTGCAAGGCTGGACACAAACCGACGGAGTCCTCAATACCAACGCACCCCCGGGAAACATCACCATCCCGACCGGAACGGTACAAGCCCCGGTTGCGACCCAGAATATTTCATTCGACCTGAACCTGGACGCGGCCGCCACTCCGGGGAGCTCCAGCGGAACCTTTGCAACCTCCGTCACGATCTATGACTCGCTCGGCAATTCTCACGTCGTCACGGCCACCTTTACGATGGATCCGACGGTCGCCGGACAATGGGACTATTCGCTGTCCGTTCCCGATGCCGACGTCGCAAATCCTCCCGCCACTCCTCTCACCGGCAGCATTAACTTCGACTCCAACGGGAACCTGGTGTCGCCGGCAGCCGGAACGGCGCCGCCGCAATTGGCGGTAACAGGGTTAGCCGATGGTGCATCGGACCTCGCCATCAACTGGAATCTATTCAACGGGACCACCCCGCGCATCACTCAATACGCGCAGGCCTCGTCGATTTCGGCCGAATCGCAAGACGGCTCGGCGGCCGCCCAATTGGTCAGCGTCGCTGTGGCCGATGGGGGGCAAGTGCTGGCGCAGTTCTCGAATGGCAACCAGACCGTGGTAGGCCAACTCGCCATGGCAACCGTTCGAAATCCGGATTCCTTGCTCGCGGTGGGAGATAACAACTACGAGCTGAGCGCGCTCTCGTCGCTTCCGGCGGTGGGCCTCCCGGGTACCGGCGGCCGCGGAACGGTACAAGGAGGCGCGGTGGAGTCCTCGACTGTTGATATCGCCACCGAATTCACCAATCTGATCATTTACCAGCGCGGTTACGAGGCGAATTCCAAGGTGGTGACCACGGTTGACCAGCTTAGCCAAGACACCATCAACCTGATCAACACCTAGTAATGACGCCCTTGGAGCAGGTCGCAGAAGTTACCGACGTCCCGCTGGAAGTCGAGGTCGAGCTGGGACGCCGGGTGATGACGATCGCCCAGATTCTAGATCTGCACCCGGACAGCGTGATCCGTATCGCCCGCTCTGCCGGCGACAACATTGACATCCTAATCGGCGGAACGCTGATCGGCTACGGAGAAATCGTGATCATCGAGGGCTCGGTGGGTGTGCGTATTACGGATTTCAGCCTGGAGGAATGAGGCAACCCGGATGGACATCTTAAAACAATCGGCCGCCATAGCCCTGGTATTCGGGCTTTTGTGGCTGGCGCTGCGGCTATTGCGGAAAAGGAACGGGATAAGCCTGGGGATCTCGGCTGGCCGCTTGGGCCGCGGTCCCCTGGAACTGGTCGGAAAGCTGGCCTTAACGCCGCAGCACTCCCTGCACGTCGTCCGGGCCGGAGGGCAAGAGCTGATCCTGGCCGTGCATCCGCAAGGTATTCAGGTTTTGGCCGATTGCGCCCGGGCGATTGCGCGCCAGGCTCAGGGGATCGAATGAAGCTGCGGTTGTTCCGCTTGCTCTTGAGTCTTGCCTGGCTGGGGTGGATGAAGGTGGGGGCCCAGAACCTGGGCGCGGGGGTGTCTCTGATTGAGGCCAAGGGCTCGGCTACGCTCAGCGTGCCCATGCAGATCATCGTTCTGCTCACGCTGTTGACCATCCTGCCGGCGGTGATCATGTGCCTCACGCCGTTCCTGCGGCTCACCGTGGTGCTGCATTTTCTCCGGCAGGCGCTCGGAACTCAAGCCACGCCTTCCAATCAAGTGCTGATCGGTCTGGCGATGTTCCTAACCCTTTTGATCATGCAGCCCATAGTCACGGAAATGTACCACAAGGGATGGGAGCCTCTCGAAGACGGAAAAGTAACCTGGCAACAGGCTTTGGATGACGGATCGGAGCCGCTGAAAGCTTTCCTGGTGAAATATGTCCGCGAAAAAGATGTGCGGCTTTTTCTGGATATCTCGCATACCCCGGCGCCGCAGCGGCCATCTGATCTAGGGTTGGGCGTTTTGGCGCCAGCCTACGTTCTGTCAGAACTCAAGGCAGGGTTTCAGATCGGCGCAATTCTGTTTCTGCCGTTTCTGGTGATCGATCTGGTGGTTGCTTCGGTCACGATCTCGCTGGGGATGATGCAGTTGCCCCCCGTGATCGTGTCGGCGCCCTTCAAGATCCTGCTATTCGTGCTGGTGGATGGCTGGAATCTGGTGGTGGGATCGCTGATCAGGAGCTTTTACTCAACGTGACCCCGGAATTGGTGGTCGAAATCTTTCGGCACACGTTGCTGGCAACCTTTTGGCTGGCGTTTCCGATTTTGCTGATCGGGCTCGCGGTTGGAATCGTCGTCAGTCTGCTGCAGGTATTGACCTCCATCCAGGACCCCAGTTTCGGGGCCGTTCCGCGGCTCACTGCATTCCTGGTCGGGTTGTTGATATTGCTGCCCTGGATGACCGCCCGGCTGATTTCTTTCACCACCGCGATGTTTGGGGATTTCAGCCGATATGCACGCTGATCTAAGCATCAACCTGGCCACGGTTTGCGGGTTCCTGCTGGTGCTAGCGCGTGTATCGGGCGCCATCGCGCTGGTACCCATTCCAGGAATCTCGGCGGGTCCCGACGCGAGCCGCATCGTGCTGGCATTGGCGATCACAGTCGCGCTGTTCCCGGCCTGGCCGGCTCCCGACATGCAAGGCCTCGCGCTAGGCCGCCTAGCGGGCTGGGTCCTGGCGGAAGCCGCTTTCGGCCTGACGATCGGAGTAGCAGTCACATTTCTTCTGGAGGGCGTGCAGCTGGCGGCCCAAATCATCGGTTTGCAGGCGGGCTATTCCTTCGCCTCCACGGTAGATCCGAACACGCAGGCCGACACCACCTCTCTGCAACTTATGTCGCAGCTGATGGCCGGCTGCTTGTTCTTTACGTTCGGTTTCGACCGTCAGGTGGTACGCGTGCTGGCAGCGAGCCTGGCGTCGATTCCAAGCGGAACTTACTCGCTGACTGGGGCGGGTGTGGAAGCGGTCACCCGGCTCGGATCGGCAATCTTCTCGACCGGTCTTCAACTGGCGATGCCGGTGCTGGCGCTGGTGCTCTTGCTGGACATCACCTTCGGGGTGCTCGGCCGGCTGCACACGCACCTGCAGGTTCTTTCGCTGGCTTTCCCCGTGAAGATGCTGGTTTCTCTCGCCTTTCTCGCCACGGTGATCACGTTGTTTCCAAGGGTTTTCGAGAAAGTTGGAGCGGCCACGTTCATCACGCTCGCGCGGCTGTTAAACCACTGACATGCCGGACCAAGGGCAGCGCACCGAAAAGCCGACCAAACGAAAGCTGGACAAGGCTCGCAAGGAAGGTCAATTTCCGTCCAGCCGCGAGTTCTTGGCCGCGCTGCAGTTCTTGACGTTTGCGGCATTGCTATCGGCCGGCGGCGCGGGCTTCCTCGAGCGGGCGCGCGAGGTGGCGCGCCACTTCCTGGGTGCGGCCTTTC
Source organism: Terriglobia bacterium (assembly GCA_963786745.1). GTDB lineage: Bacteria > Acidobacteriota > Terriglobia > Bryobacterales > Bryobacteraceae > Palsa-89. The sequence goes on from CAWBAE010000008.1 coordinate 471,162, forward strand.
GTGTCGAACCTAGCCAGAACAACATCCGGATTCTCTATCGTCAGTCGGTCGGGCATCTGTTTCAACCCTTGATCTGGATGGGCATATGTCTTTGGGGAGTGGCGTTAGCCGGCCAGATGGCGACGACGCGACTGGGGCTCTCCCCGCAAAAACTTCTTCCAGACATAAAGCGGCTCGATCCGCTCACGAAAATACGGAACCTGTTCTCGCAAAACTCGGCATCTTTTCTTCAGGCGCTAATTTTCTTGCCGCTGTTGGCATTGGCGGTGGCGATGGTCGCGGAGCAAAACCTGGCGGCCTATGCCGGCTTGGCGCGGCAAAGTCTTGGCCCGGCTGTGGCGCTGCTGGCCAGTTCCCTGGAAAGCTTTCTGTGGAAGGCGGCTGCACTATTCCTGTTGATCGGAATCGCGGACTTCGTGCGTGTGCAGCGCCGGCACAGCCAGTCGCTGCGAATGACCAAGCAGGAGGTCCGGGACGAGCTGAAGGAAACCGAGGGCGATCCCCAGATCAAGGCTCGGGTTCGCCGCATCCAGCGAGACCTGGCGCGCCGCAACATGATGAAGGAGATCCCGAATGCGACGGCCGTCATCGTGAATCCGACGCACTATTCGGTGGCCATCCGCTATGAACTGGATAGCATGGCCGCGCCGCGCGTGCTGGCCAAGGGGAGAAATTACCTGGCGTTGCGTATTCGCCAGATCGCGATCGATCACGAGGTGCCCATTGTTGAAAACCAGCCTTTGGCGCAGGCCCTGTACAAGTCCGCAGAGGTCGGCCAGGAAATTCCGCCGCATCTCTACCGGGCCGTGGCGGAAGTGCTGGCCTACATTTTCAAGCTCATGAATCCGAGGCGCAAATAAATGGCCGGCGCGCGAGTCTCGGCCCCTCGCCAGCGGACGCCCGCTCCGGTCAAGAAAGCGGCGGTGACGGCCGCGACGGCCCCGGCGAGAACCGTAAACTGGCGGGAGTTCGCGGTGCCCATCGCGGTGCTGGGTATCGTCCTGGCCATGATTACGCCGCTGCCTCCATTTCTGCTGGACATTCTGATATCGGCCAACATCACCATGTCCTTGATCGTGCTGCTGGTGTCGCTCTACATCACCAAACCGGTGGAGTTCAGCGTGTTTCCCACCACGCTTCTTTTGATGACCTTGTTTCGGCTGGCTTTGAACATCTCGTCGGCCCGCTTGATTCTGCTCAATGGCAACACGGGAACCTCGGCGGCGGGCGAAGTGATCCAGGCCTTTGGAGCCTTCGTGGTCGGGGGCAACTACATCATCGGAGCAGTGATCTTCCTGGTTCTGATCGCCATTCAGTATGTGGTGATTAACCACGGCGCCGTCCGCATTTCGGAAGTGACCGCGCGCTTCACCCTGGACGCCATGCCCGGCAAGCAGATGTCCATCGATTCAGATCTCAATGCCGGCCTGATCGACGACGGCGAGGCGCGCGCCCGGCGCAAGAACCTGGCCAGCGAAGCCGAATTCTACGGCGCCATGGACGGCGCATCGCGGTTCACGCAGCGGGATGCCGTGGCGTCCATCATCATTACGGCCATCAATATCATCGCCGGCTTTTTGATCGGAGTTTTGCAGCACGGGCTGGATCTCAAGCGGGCGCTGGCCACTTACACCGTGCTTACCATCGGGGACGGTCTGGTGACAGTGATCCCAGCCCTGATGATTTCCATTTCGGGAGGCCTGATTGTCACCCGCACCAGCTCGGATTCCAAACTAGGAGTGGACGTCCAGAAGCAGGTATTCAGCAACCCGCAGCCGCTGTTTCTCGCTTCCGGCGTGCTGATTGCGATGGCGGCGTTCCCCGGGCTTCCCAAAGTTCCCTTCCTGGTCCTGGGGGCGGGCGTCGGTACGATGGCTTGGCGGCTGCGGCAAAAAACTGGCGCGTCCGAAAAAGCGAAGGCGCCACCTGTTGCGCCGCCCCGCGAGAATCTGGAAGGGCTGTTGCGAGTGGAGCCGCTCGCGGTGGAGGTTGGCCTGGGTCTGGTTCATCTTGTGGAAGGAGCGCAAAACTCGCCGCTGCTTAAACGGATCGCCAGTATCCGCAGGCAACTGGTCACGGAGCTAGGCTATATACTTCCTCCGGTCCGCGTCACCGATAACCTGACTCTGAAAGCCCGCGAGTACATGATTTCGATGAAGGGCGTCGAGGTCGCCCGCTACGAAATAGCCCATGGATGCGAGCTGGCGATACGATCCGATGACAAGACCGAGCCCATTGAGGGCATACCCACTCGCGAACCGGCGTTCGGCATCACTGCGATGTGGATCGCGCCCGAAAACGTCGATAAGGCGCGGCATGCCGGTTACACGATCGTCGATACCGTCAGTATCCTAGGTACGCATCTCGGAGAAGTGGTGCGGCGATACGCGCACGAATTATTTTCTCGTCAGGATGCCAAGAAGGTGCTGGATCGCGTAGCCGAAGACAACCCCAAGGTTGTTGAAGATTTGGTTCCAAAATTGCTCTCCTTGGCGGTGGTGCAGAAAGTTCTACAAAACCTCCTGCGGGAACGGGTATCCATCCGGGACGCTGTAAGCATTCTGGAGGCCTTAGGCGAGGCGGCGCCAATTACAAAGAACACTATTTTGCTGACGGAATATGTACGCCAGGCCATCCGGCGTCAGGTGGTGAAGCCGCTGGTGGATTCCTCGGGCGACTTGCCCGCGTATTTGCTTGATCCCGCGTTAGAACAATTGGTTGAATCGGCGGTGGAACACACCGAGAACTCCAGTCATATGACGCTTTCACCCCAGCGTGTGCGAGAAATACAAGAACGCATCAAGAAGTGTTGTGGCTCACCGGATAGCGCAACGGTTTTGCTGACTAGCTCGGGAAGCCGGTTCTTCGTGCGCCAAATCACGGAGAGTATTGCTCCGAATCTGACGGTACTATCCCATAACGAGGTACCGCCAGGAAACAGGATTGTGTCGCTCGGCGCGGTCGCCTAAGGGAAAGCACGGGTGTAAGCGGTAGGCCATGAAACTGAAATCATTTTTCGCGGATAGTATCGAGGAAGCTCTCAGCCTGGCGCGGCGCGAGATGGGGCCAGAGGCCATGCTGGTGAATTCCAAGCGCAGCCACGGCGAAGCGCAACAACTGGGCGCCTACGAGGTGGTGGTCTGCGCGGAGACGTCGAAGCCGCCGAGCGAGGCGATTGAGACCAGCCGATCAACATCGGCCGCCGCGCCGCAAGCCGATAAATTATCGCGCGACATTTCAGATCTGAAACATCAGGTCGAGCGTCTGGCTCGTTCACTGGCGCGTTCCGGAAGCGGCTTGGCGGGAATCGCATCGGACCCGAATCTTTCCGGGGCGTTCGCCACGTTGGCGGACGCCGAACTGGACGCGGATCTGGCCTATGAAATAGTCAGTAAGATCGGATCGAACTTCAGCGGGCGCGCGCTGCGCTCGGAGCTCGCTCGCCTGATTTCCGTCAACGCGGATTTGGGCTGCGCCGGTGAAGCCTCGCGGATCGTGGCGCTGATCGGGCCGCCGGGCGCCGGCAAAACGTCGGCGCTAGTGAAGCTGGCCGTCCAATTCGGAGTGGCTTCGCGGAAGCCGCTGCACATCCTGAGCATGGATACGTATCGCGTGGCGGCGGCCGACGAATTACGATCCTATGCCGCGATTCTGGGGGTGGGTTGCCAGGTACTCGAGACCACCGCAGCGCTGGCGCAAGCCATCGAGGAGCATAGCCGGAAACATCTAATCCTGATTGACACGCCGGGGCTAAGCCAGGCCGAAATGGACGGCCAAGAAGATCTGGCCGGTTTTCTCTCCACGCACCCCGGCATCGACACGCATCTGGTTCTTCCGGCCTCCATGCGGGCCAGCGATTTGAAACGAATCGCGGAACAATATTCCTGGTTTAAGCCGAACAAGCTCCTTTGTACGCGACTGGATGAGACCGGAACCCTGGGGCCGATCGTGAGCCAGAGCGTCCGCATGGGAATACCGGTTTCCTTTGTCTCGCGCGGTCAAAGAATTCCCGAAGATCTGGAGCCGGCGACCAAGGAGCTGTTTCTCGACGCCATGCTCGACGCGCTGCCTAAATCCGGGGCTGCCGCGGGAGCCAGCGCGGGAGTGGCGGCCGCATGAACGCACCCAGCACCGCCAAGAGTTCCTCACCTCGCCGCGCGGTCAGGAAATACCAGGGACAAGAGAACAGCGCCGAGGACCGCGAGCGTCTGATCCTCGAACACCTGCCCCAGGTCCGCTTGATCGCGCGGCGGATCCACGAACGCCTCCCGGAGAGCGTGAATCTGGACGACCTCATCTCCACCGGAACCATTGGGCTGATCGCGGCTATCGACCGCTTCGATCCGACGCACAACGTCAAACTGAAGACTTACGCCGAGTACAAGATCCGCGGCGCGATTCTGGATAGCTTGCGCGGCCTGGACTGGGCGCCGCGCCAGCAGCGCAAGCGCACCAAGCAAATCGAGGCGGCCATCGCGGAAGTGGAGCATCGCGTCCATCGGGCGCCGGCGGAAGAAGAGATTGCGCACGAGTTGCGGATTTCTCTCGAGGAATATCACGAGTGGCTGGTGGCCATTCGCGGTGTCAATATGGGAAGCTTGGAGACCGTGTCGCCGGAGGGGGATGGGCGCAGCCTTCTGAAGTACATTTCTGACGATGAAGAGAATTGGCCTTCGCGCGTGGTTGAAAGATCCGAATTGCAACGATTACTGGCCTCGGCCATCGAAAAAATGCCGCGCACGGAGCGCACGGTAATCAGTCTCTACTACCACGAAGAGCTGACGTTGCGCGAAATTGCGAAGATCGTCAATCTGCATGAGTCCCGAGTTTCGCAACTCAAATCACAAGCGATTCTGAGGCTGCGCTCTTATCTTGAGAAGCGCTGGCCGGTGGAAAGGGGCGCCTGATTTGCCGGATCATCCTCCGGCAGCCCCGGCCTGGCTGATCGAGGAATTAGCTGCGCATTTGACCCGGGCCATTGAATCGATGGCGGGGGAAGCGCCCAAGACGGCCCTGGCCGCCCACGACCTCTCCGAGGAAGAGCTCGAAACGGGTCCGGATAAGTTCGTATGGTGGGAGCAGACGTATAGTCTCGGTCCGGACTCGCAGATTTGGATTGGAGCGGCTGCGGAGACCTGGCGGGAAATTGGGCAACAAGCCTTGCATGGCGCCGGGATCGAAGACCCAGACCCGGAAACCGTCCGTGGCACCTATCTTGAGATCGTAACCCAGGCGCTTTCAGGCGCGGCGAGCGCGGCATCCGCGCGGGTAGGGAAGGAAGTTTCGTCGAGCGGAGGCCGCGAGTTTCCACCGCCTTCCTCGGCAGGCGTGGCCTGCAGTTCGGTGCAAGTAATGTTCGGGGGGGTGGCCGTCCCGCTGCTGGTTGCATTCAGCTCTTCGTGGGCCAGCCTGGCTGCCGCGGACCTTTCAACAGATCTGCCTGCCACCGGCCGCGAGCTCGCGGCCAAGCCTCCCGCTGTTTCGAACAAACCCAACTCCATCGACCTGCTGCTGGATGTTGAATTGCCGGTGAGCGTTTCTTTCGGACGCGCCCAGCTGCCTCTGAAGGACGTCATGAAGCTGACCACCGGCTCAATCGTGGAATTGAACCGGGCCGTATCCGAGCCGGTGGAAGTAATTGTGAACAATTGCGTGATCGCCAGGGGGGAAGTGGTGGTGGTGGAAGGAAACTTTGGGATCCGAATCAAAGAGGTCATCAGCCGTCAGGAGCGCCTCCGAACGCTAAATTAAAGATGCTGGAGCGCTACCTCATACCGCTCGCGCCCTTGGTTCTGCTCGCCGCCGCTTCCATCGGGGGCCTGCTTTACTTCGCGTCGCTCGAAAGGGAACTGAGCCGTATGAAGTTCCGGCTGCGCGGGTCTCGCGGCCCCGAACCCTCCCTAGGCCAGAGTCTCAAGGTCAAATTGGACGATCTGAGCGCCCGTCTTCAAGACGCCGAAGACCGGGCCGGCGTCGCCGTCGCTCCGGCGCCGACGAAACCCAGCCTGAATCTTAACAAGCGCACCCAAGTGATTCGTATGTCGCGCCGGGGTGAGCCGACGGAGAAGATTGCCGCCGCATTGAACATCCCCCGCAGAGAAGTGGAGCTTCTGCTCAAAGTGTACGCACTGGCGCTGAACGGCTCCAGCGTAAACGCATCCTAGAGGTTTCTAGTGTCCGTCGTCAATGCTTACGCTTACCGAAAGGTCTTTGTGATCCCGCACTAAGTCGACGGTGAACGATTTTTTGGAACTGGCCGTACGCACGGCGCTAGACACTTCGTTGGGCGTGGTCACGGTGGTCCCATCCACTTTCGTGATCACATCGCCGGCCCGGATTCCGGCGCGCTCGGCGGCCGTGTCGCTGACCACGGATCTCACCAGCACGCCTTCCTTGACGCCAAAGTAGTTTGCCAATTGAGTGCCGAGCGATTCCGCCTCGACGCCCAGCATCGGACTGCGCAAGGTGGTGAATATCTGGGGAATGTCAGGAACATGGATGGCGGGCAACGGGAAATCGTGCGGGGACGCGTTCCAGCCCGGCGCTTTGGTCTTGCGGGTCGCAAGTGTAGCCGTAATGGTCTGCGTGACGCCGCCCCGGCTAATCATCAGTTTCACTTCGCGGCCGGCGGGGGTTTCGTGCACCATCCGACCAAACTGCTCCATGCCTTCCACGCGCTGGCCATTGTATTCGAGCACCACATCATTGGGCTTGATCCCGGCCTTCTCAGCCGGACTGCCCTCCTCCACGCGCGTGATCTCGACGCCGTAGGTCTCTTTGAGCTTCAATTCCTTGGCGCGGCTCGCGTCCACTTCCTCCAGGTTCACTCCCAAATACGTCCCGCCGGGCATGCCGGCGTGGTATTCGTAGATCTGCGATGCTCCCGGCCCTTGGAAAAAGACCAGCGGCTGGGCCCAAAGCCCGCCCGCCAACAACGTCACGCCCGCAATCAGTCTCCTCATAAACAGCCTCTTTTGAAAGTTATTTCTGGCGCCGAAGGTAAATGGTCCCGCCGATCACGTTAATGCGCAGAACCGGACCGCCCCCGTTGAGCGAGCCTTCGGCGATCACCGGGTTCGCGCCGGCCTGAGCCACTGGCCGCACACGGATTTCCGGAAAATCGGAAACGATGCGCCCGGCCGCGCTGCCCGATTCATTCCTCGCTAGAACCGTCAACGGCAGATTGGACGCAATGAAGACGGTAATGTCTCCCGCATTGGTGCTCAAGGTTGAATCCTGGATGCGGTTGCCGGCCAGTAGTTCCGTCAGGATGCTGCCGGCGCTGGTGGAAGCGCGCAGAGAGCCGGCTACGTTGCGCAGCCAGATGGCGCCGGCCGCCGAGTCGCAACGGACGCCGTTCGCGGCGCCCACCTGGATCGCTCCACCCGAGCTTTCGGCGGTTACTTCGCCCGAGGCCTGCTGGACCTGGATCAATCCGGCGGCGGTGCGGGCGAATACCGGCCCGTCCGCCCGGTCCACTCGAATATTGCCGCCCGCGGTGGTGGCATGCACGGTTCCCTTGGCCTCGCGCACCACAATCTCGCCGCCCGCCGTGTCCACCCAGCATTCGCGGCCCGTGCTCACTACGCGAATCGCCCCACCACCCGAGTAACACCGCAGCGGGCCGCCGACAGAGCCAACCTCAATGTCCCCGCCGCCGGTTCTCACTTCCGCGCGGCCGCGGATCAGATCCACATCGATTCTGCCGCCCGCCGAACGCGCCTCCAGTTCACCATCCAGATCTTTGGCTTGCACGCTGCCGCCGCGCGTATCGATCCGGACCTGCCGCAAGCGCCGGGGAACGGAAAGCGAAAGCTCCGGAGCTTCCGCCATATTGCCGGGCGGGCTTACGACGAAGTACGTCCACTCCCCTTCGGTCCGGCTTTTCAGCTCCAATGAACGCAGCAGGTTCTCGGCCTCACGGGCATCGCGGGCCTGCACCCGCGTCTTGAGGGTGTAGGAAGCGCTCTGGCCTGCTTCGCCCCGCAGCGCTACGTTGCCCACCGTGTCCAGGCGAAAGCGCCCGGCGGACGGCGCAACCGGGATCACGCCGCTGATGGTGCGCACCCAGTACCGGCCCTCGCGCGTAATAGCCGGAGCATTTTGCGCGGCTAGGCCCGCCGGCGCCGCGGCGGCGATCATCAACGAAATGAGAACCAACTGCTGCATGAGCGTCTAATAGGTTTCCACGGACGCGTTCATTTCGCGCAGAGCGTTTTGACAGCGCATACGAATATAATCGTTGTCTTCCTTCATCATCAATTCCTGCAACGCGCCCACCATGGCATTATTGTGATGCGGAATCAGGAGGTCAATCACCTGTGTCCGCACGCCTGGATTATTGTCCTTCAAAAGAACCTGCGTGAGTGCTTGCCGGGTTTCCGGATCCTCGGCGAAATCCTTCAGGCCATCCAGGGCTTTCAATCGGACGCCGGCATTGGAATCATGCTGGAGCGCGTAGAGCAGCGCCTGGCGCACTTCGCTCGACTGCGAGCGGTTTTTCAGCAGATCCACGGACTCCACCCGTAATCCGGGATCCGAGGAATCCTTGGCGGCCGTCAGCAGCAAGCGTTGAATGGCTTGGTCCTCCACGCGGCCGGAGAGTACGCGCTGCCGGGTCTCGTCCACCACGATCTGCACGTGTCCGGACGCTCCCGGCTCTACATACCGGACTCGCGACGTGACCGGTTCCACGATGCCGGCCGACTGCCAGGGATTCAGCAGGCTGGCGGGCGTCAGGCGCGCCGCCACGAAACCTAAAATAAGCATGGCCACCGCGCCGCCTGCCTGCGCGAAACCCGCAAAATGGAAACGGACCGTGAAGCCATCGCGCAGCTTGCTCCAGAACCCGGCGCGTTCCGGTTCCACGCGCGCCAGCCGCACATGCAGATCCGCGCGGCATTGATCGAGCAGCGCTTGGCTCGGAATGGTCTCGGCGGCGTCCACGGATTTGAACAGCGCCTTGCTCCGGGCCAGCGCGCCGCGGCAATCCGGGCATTCGTCGATATGCGTTTCCAGCCGCTCTTCTTCCTCAAAAGACAGTTCGCCGTACAAAAAAAGCGGCAGGTTCTTGATAGCTTCTTCGCACTTCATACAAAATCTCCTAACGCATTCCGCATTTTTTGGGTAGCCCGGAACAGACAGTTCTTGGCTGCCTCTTCGGAGGTGCCCAATACCTCACCGATCATCTTCAGCCGCAGGCCCTGATAATGCCGCATTTCAAACACAACGCGCTCGCGGGGCGTCAGCTCGCCCAGGCTTTCCTGAATTTTCTTTTCCAGCTCGCGGCTCAGGAACTGCCGCTCGGGATCGCCATCCACCCGCGCTTCCTCGAACGAATCCATGCGATCGAGCGGGCCCTCGCTGGTTTCCACCACCGTCGTCTCCTCGCGCCTTACCTTGCGCTTCCGCAGCGCATCCAGGCACAGGTTCGTCACGATCCGATACAGCCAGGTATGGAAGCTGCAATCGAAACGAAAGGAGTGCAGGTTCTTGTACACCCGCAGGAACGCCTCCTGATAAATGTCCCGGGCGTCCTCAGGCGACCGAAGCATATTCAAAGCCAGCCGGAGAACGTTCTGATCGTGCAGGCGCACCAATTGCTCGAACGCGCGCTGATCGCCTTGCTGCGCCGCCCGAATCAGGTCGGGTTCGTCCATTCTAACGGCCGCCTGGGCCACTGTTGCCTGCAACACTTTGATAGACGGAGTGTAGCTGAAAAGGTCACGGCGCTTTTAAAGCGCAAGCCGGGTTGCCGGAGCGAGCTCAGCCCGCCAGTTCGAGCTGGATCTTTTTGGTAGCCGGATCCAGGCTCACGATCCGAAAAGTCCGGATCTGTCCGGCGCGGGCGGGCTCCGGGCCGGCGGCTTTCGAGGCGCTCACGCCCTGCTTCCATTTCGCTGATAACATGGCAGTTAGCGAATAAAGATCAGCGGCTGGGGCGGCTGCGGCGGGTGCCGGGGCTGCGGGTTCCTCCGCCAACCGGCAGGCCGCGAGGACCCCGTCGCCAAGTTCCACCTTGGCTTTACCACCACTGACCTCGACGATGCGCCCGGTCACGATCTCGCCCACCTGGTGCTCACCCACGTATTCGTCTATCGAAGTCGGCTCCAGTTGCTTGATACCGAGCTTGATCTGACGGCGTTCCTTGTCGAATTCCAGCACCACCGCGCGCACGTTCTGACCGGCCGCGACGGCTTCCCGCGGATGATTCAAACGTTTCTCGCGCGTGATGTCCGAAATGTGGATCATGCCCTCGATACCGCTGCCAAGGTCGACGAAGCAGCCAAAATTCGTCAGGTTCGTGATGGGGCCTTCGACAACCGTTCCGGGTGCATACTTCTTGGCGGCGTCTTCCCAGGGATCGCCCAGAGCCTGCTTCAAGCCCAGAGAAATGCGGCGCTCGCCGGGGTTCACTCCCAGAACAATTACTTCCACCATCTCGCCGGTCTTCAGCAGATCGCTGGGCTTCTTGATCTTCTTCGACCAGGACATCTCCGAGACATGGATCAAGCCGTCTACTCCCGGCATGAGTTCGACGAACGCGCCGAAATCCGCCAATCGGGATACTTTGCCCTGCACGCGCTCGGAAACCTGAAAGCGCTCCGCGGCCAGCGTCCAGGGATCCGGCGCCAGTTGCTTCAAGCCGAGTGAAATGCGGCGGTTCCCGGGCTGGATTTTGAGAATCTTGACTTCGATCGAATCGCCCGGCGACACGATTTCCGATGGCTTGGCAACGCGATGCCAGGCCATGTCGCTGACGTGCAGCAATCCATCCACCCCGCCCAAATCGACGAACGCCCCGAAATCGGTGAGGCTACGAACCACGCCGCGCATGGTTGCGCCTTCCTGGAGTTCCGCCAGCCTTTTCTCGCGAGAGCGGGCTTCTTCCTCTTCGAGCACGGCGCGGCGGTCCACCACGACATCCTCGCTGGCTGTATCCAGCTTGATGATCCGGCACTGGATTTCCTGGCCTACCAGCTTCAGCATTTCGGCCGGGTCCTTCGTGCCGCTGCGCGAGGCCGGCAGGAAGGCTTTCGCGCCCACATCCACGCGCAGGCCACCCTTCACCACTTCGGTAACGACGCCGGCGATCGAAAGCTTTTCCGCGAACGCGCGCTCGAGCGCGCTCCAGTCCCTGGGGCGCTCCACTTTCACCGTCGAGAGAGTGTAGGCTTCGCCGTCGTTGCCCGTGATGTTGACGAAGAGCTGATCGCCAATCTTGACCGAGAGCTTGCCATCCGGGAGGCGAAACAGCTCCAGTGGCAGCGTGCCATCCAGTTTGCGTCCGATGTCGACAACCACGGCGTCGGGCGTAATGGACACCACTTTGCCTTCGATGGCCTGGCCGCGGGCGGCGCCGTGATGCTCCTGTTCGAATTCGGAAAGTATGTCCGCGAAGGAATTCTGGTCTGGAGGCGCAGCGGAGTCGTCCAACGAGGGAGACGCGGGCCCGGTATAGCTGGGGGTGTCAGGTTAGGCATGCGAGACGCGTGTAAAACTATTGTGTCACAAACACGGGATAAGATGACAGCGTGGAGCATCGCGGCGGATTCTGGCAGATTGTTCGACCGCAGGACATCGTTTGGGCAGTGCTGTTTGGCGGTTTGATGGCCTTTGGCCCGGACCAGAGCGCCTTCACAATCACGTTTCTCTGCGCGTTAGGCTTATGCCAGATCATCGAGCCGAAATTGAACCTGAATTCGATCAAGGGACGCAGCCTGTCCTATACGGTAAAGCTGATCCTGTGCTGGCTGCTCATTGGCCAGACGGATGGAATTCAGAGCAGCTATTACTGGGTGTTAGTGCTTCCGGTGATCTCTGCCGCCACCAGCTTTGGCGTGCTCGGTACCATAATCACCAGCGGAATCGCGTGCGGAGCATATCTCTCGTTTTGGTTTCGCCTCACGCCCGATCAATACATTCCTCCGGACCAAATCGCCGAACTTGTATTGCGCGTGTCGGTGATGGCGTTGAGCGGATTTTTGGCTCACCAACTATCCGAGGCAACGCGCGTGGAAACCCGGAAATACCAAACGGCGGCCGAACAACTGGCGGAGGCCAACCGCAATTTACGGGAGGCCGAAGCGGCTATTCGGCGAACCGAGCGCCTGGCCGCCCTGGGCCAGCTATCAGCGGGGCTCGCGCACGAGTTGCGCAATCCTCTGAGCACGATGAAAACGTCGGCTGAGATGCTGTTGAAGAACGTAGATTCCGACCTGGCCGTGGCGCGCGAGATGGCCGGCTTCATTTCGTCGGAAGTGGACCGCACCAATTCGCTGGTCACGCGTTTTTTGGATTTCGCGCGGCCCCTGGCGCTGCGATTAGAGGAAACCGACTTGACTCAGATCATTGACCGAGCCGTGGCCGACGTCCAGACACACACGCCGCCGCTCGAGGTTTCGATCTACAAGAACTACTCGCCCGATATTCCGCCCTTCCTTCTGGACGGGCAATTTGTAGAGCGGGTTGTGTACAACTTGCTGCTGAACGCGGCTCAAGCCAGCCGGCCCGGCGGCAGCGTGACGGTAAACACGCGACGCCTGGACGGAACGGTCGAAATCGGAATTATCGATCGCGGATCCGGCATCGAGCCGAAACACATGGAGAATATCTTCAATCCTTTTTTCACCACCAAGGCCACGGGCGTCGGACTGGGGTTGGCGATCGTTGCAAAAATCATCGATGAGCACGGCGGCAAAGTCTCGGTGGATAGCGAACCGGGCGTAGGCAGCACGTTTCGAGTTTTTCTGCCCTTCGGCGAGGCGGCTGGAGAGAACGGCCAATGAAAGCCACGGTCTTAGTGGTTGAGGATGAAGAAAAACTGCGGCGGGTGATCGAACTGCAATTAAAGACCGCCGGTTTCGAGGTGGAACAGGCCGGCAGCTCCGAAGAAGCGCTGAAGCTGGTTGACCGGGCCGATCTTATTCTGACGGATCTGCGATTGCCGGGACTCAGCGGTCTCGAACTGCTCACTACTCTTCGCCGCCAGGATTCGCACACCCCGGTGATCGTGATGACCGCGTTCGGCAGCATCGAGAACGCCGTCGAAGCGATGAAGGCCGGAGCGGTGGATTTCCTGCCGAAGCCGTTTTCGCTCGACCATCTCATGACCGTGGTAGCGAAGGCGCTCGAACTGAGAACGCTGCGCGACGAGAATCGCGAATTGCGCGCCGAACTGAGCCAGCGCTATGAATTCGACAATATCGTGGGGCGCAGCGATGCCATGCGCGAAATCTTCGCCACCATCACTCGTGTCGCACCCACCCGCGCCACGGTGCTGCTGTGCGGAGAAAGCGGAGTTGGAAAAGACATGATCGCCCGCGCCATTCATCATCATTCGCCGCGCGCGGATCGCCCGTTCGTCAAAATTAATTGCACGGCGCTGCCCGAGAATCTGATGGAGAGCGAGCTGTTCGGTTACGAAAAAGGCGCCTTCACCGGCGCCGCGGCCAGCAAGATGGGGAAATTCGAACAAGCCGACACGGGCACGGTTTTTTTGGACGAGATCGGGGATGTCCCCGGATCCATCCAGGTGAAGCTGCTGCGCATCCTGCAGGAGCGTGAATTTGAGCGCTTGGGAAGCAATAAGACGCGCCATATCGACGTGCGAGTTCTGGCCGCCACCAACGTCGATTTGCGCGCGGCCCTGGAGCAGGGAACTTTTCGGGAGGATTTGTATTACCGTTTGAACGTTTTGCCTCTCAATATCCCCCCGTTGCGCGATCGCAAGGAGGACATACCGTTTCTGGCGCAGCATTTCGTGAAGAAGCTGCGGAAGGACCTCGGGAGCCCGGTGGAGTCGATCTCTGACGGGGCCATCCAGCGTCTGCTCGAGTATCAGTGGCCCGGCAATGTGCGGGAACTCGAGAATGTGATCGAGCGGAGTATGGTGCTGGCGTCGAATCCCGTGCTGGCCGCGGCCGACATCAAGCTCGACACCGCGCCCCAGACGCGCGCTCCCAGCGTCGACAATTTTCTGCCGGAAGGCATGACGTTGGATCAGTTCGAGCAGTCAATCCTTCGCGAAGCCCTGCGCCGCGCGAACGGAAATAAGAGCCAGGCCGCGCGCCTGCTGGGATTAACGCGCAATGCGCTGCGCTATCGCTTGTCGCAGATGGGAATCGAGTCTTAATGCTGCTCTAGGTCCGCTTGGCCCGCAAGTATTGCTTCGGCCACGGCCCTTCTTGATGCAACTCGTCGGCGGCGCGGAGCGGCCAATAGGGATCGCGCAACAATTCGCGCGCCAGAAACACCAGATCGGCCTGTCCGGTTCGAACGATATGATCGGCCTGTGTCGGCGCGGTGATCAATCCGACCGCAGCAGTCAGAAGGCCGCTTTCCTTGCGAACGCGTTCCGCGAACGGGACCTGATATCCGGGCCCCAGCGGCAGTTTTATGTGGGGCACGTTGGCGCCTGAGGAACAATCGATCAGATCGACGCCCAGCGGTCCGAGTTGCCGGGCTAACTGAACCGAATCATCTCCCGTCCAGCCACCCTCCACCCAATCAGTGGACGAGATGCGCACAAAGAGCGGCAGGCTGGCCGGCCAGACTTGCCGTATCGCCTCCACCACCTCGCGCAGCATTCGCGTGCGGTTTTCGAAGGAGCCGCCGTAACGATCATTTCGAAAATTGCTGAGCGGTGAAAGAAACTCGTGCAGCAAATAACCGTGCGCGGAGTGGATTTCGACAATCTTCGCGCCGGCCTCGCGCGCCCGGCGAGCGGCATCGGCGAACGCGCGCGTAACGTGCGCGATACCCTTTTCATCCAACATCTGCGGTTGAGGAGATTTATCGGAGAAGGGCACTGGACTAGGAGCCAGGATCGGCCGCCAGCCTCCGTCGGATATGTCCAGCGCGTGCATGCCTTTCCACGGCACTTCCGTGCTGGCCTTGCGGCCCGCGTGCGCCAGTTGCATGGCGGGAACCGCGCCATGCTCTTCGATAAAGCGGAAGATTCGGGCCAGAACGGGAATGTGATCGTCCGTCCAAATGCCCAGATCTTGCGGGCTGATCCGGCCCTCCGGAAGCACTGCGGCCGCCTCCGTAAATACAACGGCTGCTCCGCCCACTGCCCTGCTGCCAAGGTGGACAAAGTGCCAATCGTTCGCATAGCCGTCGCTGCTCGAATATTCACACATCGGCGAGACGCCGATGCGATTCCGCAGACGCACGTCGCGAATCTGGAAGGGAGCGAAGAGATGAGCCGGCGTGGTGGTCTCGAGCACCGGGGGCCGTTCCGTGACAGGTGACATTGTTTCTCTTTTAGCATTTCCCGACGGAAACGAGGCGTCCGGGAAATCTGATACACTAGCCCACCGATGCCAGGATGGCGCTAGGAAAACCTTGAGACAGAAACCCACGACGGTGGTGGCCATTTATCCCGGGTCCTTCGATCCGATTACGAACGGCCATTTGGATTTGATCGAGCGCGGCTCGGCTCTGTTCGACAGGCTGATTGTCGCCGTCCTGCGGCACGACGAGAAGCAGGCGCTCTTCTCGGTGGAGGAGCGCGCGGAAATGCTCAAGGAAGTGGTCACCTGTTTTAAGAACGTGGAAGTGGCTTCTTTTGACGGGTTGCTGGTGCACTATGCGGGCCAGCGCGGCGCCAGCGTTATTCTGAGGGGCATCCGCGCGGTGTCGGACTACGAGTACGAACTCCAGATGGCGCTCATGAACCGCCGGCTGGGGCCGGAAATCGAAACCGTATTTCTGATGGCGGGCGAAGCGCACTCATTCATCAGCTCGCGCCTGGTGAAGGAAGTGATCCGGCTGGGCGGGAATATTTCGGGTCTCGTGCCGCCGTCCGTAGAAGGTAAACTAAGAAAAAGACTGCTGGAAGAACACGGAGCGCCCTGACGGTATTCAAGGAATGACGCCTTTCATGCAAGTAACTCTGGATTTAGCCGAGCGGATTTCGCGGATCAGCGAGTCGTCCACGATGAAGGTCGCGGCCGAAGCCGACCGCCTTCGCAGGGAAGGGATCGACGTGGTCGATTTTGGCGCGGGGGAACCGGATTTCCCGACGCCCGACAACGTCAAGCAGGCAGCGGTTGCCGCGATTGCGGCCAACTTCACCAAGTACACGCCCGCCGGTGGCACCGCGGATCTAAAGAAAGCCATCTGCGATCGCCATCAAGACGACTACGGAACCAGCTACGCGCCGGGCGAGTGCATGGTGACGGTGGGGGGCAAGCACGCCATCTTCAACCTGATGCAGGCGCTGATCGGCGAGGGCGATGAGGTGATCATTCCCGTTCCTTATTGGGTCACCTATAAGGACGTGGTGACCTACGCCGGCGGACGTTGCGCGTTCGTAGAAACGGACGAGGACGACGGGTTCCGGTTGACGGCCCAAGCCATTGAGCCGCACATCACGCCCAAGACCAAGCTCCTGATCATCAACTCGCCGAACAATCCCAGCGGCGCGGTGCTGGACCGCGCGGAGTTCGAGCGGATCTATCATTTGGCTCGAAAGCACGGGATCCGGCTAATGACGGATGAATGCTACTGCCGGTTCCTTTATGACGACGAGCCTTTCTCTATCGCTTCCATGCCGGACGCGAAGGACAACGTGGTGGTGGCGGGATCGCTGTCGAAGACCTACGCGATGACCGGATGGCGCATCGGTTTCGCTCTCGCGCCCAAGCCTCTCATTGACGCCATGCTGAAGCTACAAAGCCATACCACTTCCAATCCCACGTCGATCTCGCAGAAAGCCGCGATCGAAGCGTTGCGCGGCCCGCAGGATTCGATTGGGGTCATGCTGGCCGAATATCGCAAGCGGCGCGATTACGTCGTAAAGCGGCTGCGCGCGATACCGGGTGTTCGCATCGCGGAACCGAAAGGCGCCTTCTACGCTTATCCGAACATTGCGGTGGGGTTTCGCCACGGCATTACGTCGGCCATGCAGTTCTCCGAGCGTCTGCTTGCGGACGCCCACGTCGCCGTGGTTCCAGGAGAAGCCTTCGGCACGCGCGAGCACATTCGCATCTCCTACGCAACGTCGATGACAGAACTGGAGCGCGGTCTCGACCGGATCGAGCGTTTCATCCGTGCCGAGTAGCGTTCCGTTTCGTCTTCCGACAAGATTTCTGGAAAAGGTCTGGGGCGCTGAGGATCTCTCGCCCTGGTATCCGAGTACCGGGAAGAAGATCGGCGAGGTGTGGTTTGAGGCCGATCTGCCGCTGTTGGTGAAATTTGTTTTTACTACCGGACGGCTCTCGGTCCAGGTGCATCCCAACGACAGCTTCGCGGCCGCGCACGAAGAATCTCTCGGCAAAACCGAGATGTGGTACGTGCTGCGCGCGGATCCCGGAGCACAGATCGCACTTGGTTTTCGGGAAAAGATCAGCCCTGAGCGGTTGCGCGAATCCGCTCTAAGCGGAGAAATCGAGGGTTTGCTCAACTGGCTGGACGTTGAGGCCGGCGACGCTTTCTTCGTTCCCGCCGGCACCGTGCATGCCATCGGCGCGGGGCTCGCAATCTGCGAAATCCAGCAGCACTCCGATATCACCTATCGGCTATTCGACTACGGCCGGCCGCGCGAGCTGCATCTCGACAAGGCGATGCAGGTGGCGATCACCGACCCGGCCAATGCCAAATCGGTGATGCTGCCGATCGATTGCCCGTACTTCCACACCGAGCTAGCGCGGATCACCGCCCCCATTCGATATGTTCCGGCGTCCGACCGCTTTCACATTCTGATCTTCGTAAGCGGGCTGGGGTCCATCGGATCCCAGCCGTTCCAGGAAGGCGAGGCGTGGCTGGTTCCGCCCGGTTCCAGCCCCTTCATGCTAGAGCCAACCGGCCCCGTGAAATTCCTGCGCACCTGGGTGCCTTAGCCGATTCCGAGATCATCTACGCGCTCGAGCGGCGTGCCGCAGCGCCGGCAGATGATGGCCGCGCAATCCCCGCACGCCAGCGGGTCCGTCACCGGCGCGTTGCAGCTCGGGCAGTAGAATTCAATTTCCGATCGCGTTGCTTCATCAGCCATTACTGTTTACACTAGCAACAGAAGCTGCGGCTCGTGACATTCCCTCGCGTTGCAACCGGTCTCCTCGCGGTATTTCTGGTTTCTTGCGGTCCTCCAACAACGCGGACCCTCTCGATCGGCGAGGCGTACGTTGGCCCCACCAGCCTGGGCCTCCGCCAGGATCTCTCGGCCAAATCCCCAGTTGCCGCAACGGTCAAGCACGGCGAGAAGCTCGAGATCCTGGAATACAGGCATCGGTTGGTGAAGGTTCGGACGGACCACGGCGTCGAAGCCTGGGCTGACATGCGCCAGCTCCTCACTCCCGAACAGATGGCGGATCTTCGCCAGATGGCCGAAAGCGCGTCACAGTATCCGTCCCAAGGCTCCGCGACGGTTTTCGAGTTACTCAACGTCCACACGGAGCCGAATCGCACTTCTCCCAGCTTCTGGCAGGTTCCGGAGAATGCAAAAGTGGATGTGATCGGCCACAAGCTGATGCCTCGCAACCAGGCATCGCCGATTTCCGCGCCGTCCGTGACCTCGAAAGCGGTTCCACCACGGCGACGTCGGCAAACGCAGACCAAATCACAGGCGCGGATCGGACCGCCCCCGCCACTGCCGCCGCCTAAGCCGCCGGACAACTGGCTGGCCCTTTCCATCCCACGCGCGCAGGCTTTGAGCCCAGCGACGCCCCAAGCGCCTACGCCGGAGAAACCCGCGGCGTCCATCCCGATGGACGATTGGAGCCTGATCCGCACAGCCGATGCCAAAGTGGGGTGGGTGCTGACCCGCATGCTCAGCATGGCCATCCCCGATGAAGTTGCCCAGTATGCCGAGGGGCATCGCATCACGTCGTATTTTGCGTTGGGGCAATCGAAGGAGGGTGACACGGTCAAGAACGATTGGCTGTGGACCACGATCACCAAGGGCCTGGAGCCGTACGAGTTCGACAGCTTCCGTGTTTTCGTCTGGAGCCACAAACATCGTCGCTATGAGACCGCCTACATCGAACGCAACGTGACCGGTCACTTTCCGGTGGAAGTGAGCCGCGCGAATGGCGTTCCCAGCTTTTCGCTCATTCTGGAGGATGGCAACGGACAGATGCAACGGAAGACCTACTCGTTCGAAGGGTTCCGTATCCGGATGGTCCACAAAGAACCTTTCGCACCGCACGTTCAGGCCGAACCGACGAAATCAGCGGCAGCCGCCACGCCGCAACGAGCTCCGCAGGCGCGCTCCTGGTATGCCAGGCTCAAAGACAGGCTGCGCCGCCTGTTTCGCTAAGAGAGCTATTTGCGGTGGACGTTCTTCGGAACCAGTTTGATCTCGAATAATTTCGGCCAGAGCTTCCCGGTGACGAACAGGCGGTTACCGAGGATGTCGTAAGCGATTCCGTTCAGCACCGCGCCGTTTTCCAGGCGATCGGCCTCGCTGGTGAGTCCCGCAAGATCTATCCACCCGACTACGCGGCCGTCGGCCGGCGAGATCCGCGCGATGCGATCCGTCTGCCAGACATTGGCGTAGATTTCGCCTTGCACGTATTCGAGCTCATTCAAGTACGTAATTTGTTTGGCGCCATCGTGAACCGTGATGCGGCGTTTCTCTTGCAAGGTCACCGGATCCCAGATGCGGATCTGTGGCGTGCCGTCGCTCATGTAAATCTGCTGGCCGTCGTTGGCCAGGCCCCAGCCTTCGCCGGGATAGTTGAAGGATCGCAAACGGCGGAACGTGGATTGGTCATACACGAAGCCTGCTTGAGAGCGCCACGTCAATTCCAGGATCTGTTGATTAAAAACCGTGATGCCTTCGCCGAAATACTGCGGGTCGAGTTGAATCTCCTGTAGCACTTCGCCGGTTTCGAGTTTCTCTTTCCGCAGCGTTGATTGGCCGTTCAGGCCGGTGCCCTCGTACAAAAAGCCCGCGCGAAACTCGAGCCCCTGCGTGAAAGCGTTCCGGTCGTGATGATACACGCGAACCACCTGATAGCCGTACTGCGGCGTCTGCGCTAGAGCTACCGCGCAGCATACCAACACCAACGAGAGTCTCTTAAGCATGGAGCAACACCTTCAGCACGCCCGGCGCGGCAGCTTGCCGAAAAGCTTCTCTGGCACGTTGGAGCGGAAGCACTTCCGAGATCAGGGATTGGACTTCGACACGGCCGCTTTCCAGCAACCGCATGGCCGGCTCGAATCGCCCACAGCGCGAACCCACCAGCGTGATCTCGTTGACGATCACCGGAGCGGTGTCCACACGCACCAGGCCGTGCATCGTGGACTTCAAGATCACCGTGCCCCGCGGCTGGGTCATCCGGATCGCTTGCCCGAGACCATCGCTCGATCCGGTGGCATCCACCACCCACTGGTACGCGGCTCTGGGCGTTTCCTTTCGAATGATTCTCGTATCGATTCCCCGATCCGCGGCGATCCGCAGCTTCTCTTTATGCCGCCCGTATTGATGAACGTCCGCGCCGTGCGCCTTCAGAACCTGGCCTATCAACAATCCCAGCTTGCCATCTCCGAGCACGGCGACGGTTGCGCCGCGGGGGATGCGGGCTTGATCCAGGATCTCGCAGGCAGCGGCCAGCGGTTCGATAAAGACCGCATGCTCGCTGGCGATCTTGGCCGGGACCCGGTGCAGGTTTCGCTCGGGCAGCGTCAACAATTCGCGGAAGGCCCCGGGATGTTTCAGGATGCCCAACACTTTGCGTGTCGCGCAGTGCCGGCCTAATCCCCGCGCGCACCAGTCGCATCGGCCGCATGCCAAGTTGATCTCCCCCGCCACGCGCTCGCCGATCCAAGATCTGTTGTCCGCTTCCACTACTTCGCCGACGAACTCGTGTCCGGGCGTGCCATGAAACCCGTAATAGCCCCGCTGGAGCTCCAGGTCGGTGTTGCAGATACCCGCGAATAGCATGCGGATCAGAGCGAAGCCGGGTGCCCGGCGCGGCGGACTTTCGTTTCGCACGGAGACGGCGCGGTTTTCGAGACGAACGGCGAGCATATCGTGGATACTTTAATCATGCTAGCGGAGTTGGCCTGCTTTGAGCAGAGATGCCGCGCGCGTTTTGCGCTCACGGAGGCCATTTATAATTGCCCGAACTGCGGTGGATTGCTGGAAGTAACATTCACGGAGACCAAGCTCGATCCGGGCGTGTGGAAGAAGACCTGGCGTGAACGGCGCATGTCGAACCAGCGTCTCGACCAAAGCGGGGTGTGGCGTTATCGGGAGCTGCTGCCCTTTGACGGCCATCATCATCTGGCAGTGTCGCTGCGCGAAGGCAACACGCCGATTTTGGACGCCCCGCGCGCGGCCGACTACGGAGGGTTGGATCGCCTCACGTTCAAACATCAGGGATTCAATCCAACCGGATCGTTCAAGGACAATGGCATGACGTGCGGGGTAACGCAAGCTTTGCGGCTAGGGCGCAAACGCGTGGCATGTGTATCGACAGGCAACACGTCGGCATCCATGGCGGCGTACGCGAGCGCGGCTGGTCTCGACTCGATCGTCTTCCTGCCGCACGGCAACATCTCCTACGGAAAACTCGCGCAAGCCCTGGAGTATGGCGCCAGGACCCTCGAAGTGGAAGCCAACTTCGACCAAATCCTGGCGCTGGTGCGGACGCTGGCCGATCGCATGGGCATTTATCTGCTGAACTCGATCAATCCCTTCCGCATCGAAGGGCAGAAAAGCATCATCTTCGAAATGCTGGACCAGCGCGATTGGAGTCCGCCGGACTGGATCGTGCTGCCCGGCGGTAACCTCGGCAACGCCTCGGCCTTCGGAAAAGCGCTGCGCGAATTGCGCGACTTCGGATTCATGCACCGCATGCCCCGGCTAGCCGTCATCCAAGCCGAGGGCGCTGCGCCGTTCTACGATTTCGTTCGCGCGGGCGGCGAATTCGCGAGCGTTCCGGATCCGAAGACGCTGGCCACGGCGATTCGCATCGGCGATCCCGTGTCCTGGCCGAAAGCTCTTCACGAAGTTACGGCCTCGAACGGAGTAGTCGAGAAAGTGAGCGAGCAGGAGATTGCCGACGCCAAGGCAATCATCGGACGCTGCGGAATCGGTTGCGAGCCCGCTTCCGCGGCAACCTTGGCCGGAATACGAAAGCTCACAGCGTCAGGAACAATTCACCAGCAGGACGACGTGGTTGCGGTGCTGACAGGAAATGTCTTGAAGGATCCTGACTATATCTACCGTTATCACACCGGCCAGCTGCAGGATCCCGAAGGAAGGATGTTGAAGGCGCAATTCGGCAATCGGCCGGTGGTTACGCCGAACGATCCGGACGCGATTGCCCGGATTCTGGAAAGTTAGTCGAGCTTATCGGCCGCGGCGTCCACCGCCACCTTCTCGCCGCCCGCCGCGGTCTCCACCACCGCCACCGCCGCGCCCCTCGCGAGGAACCATGGGGCGTGCTTCGTTGACAACCAGGGCCCGGCCCATCAGGTCGCGGCCGTTGCATGCCTCGACTGCGCGATTGGCCGCGCTGTCATCATTGATTTCGACAAATCCGAACCCGCGGGCCTCTCCGGTAAATCGATCCCGCATTACGTTGACACTGTCTATGCTGACTCCCGCCTGCGAGAAGAAATCTGTGATGTCGGCTTCGGTTGCCGAATACGGCAGGTTCCCTACGAAAAGTTTCATTGAAAGCTCCTTGACTTCATTGCTACAGAGGCAGATTTACGACCGGGGACCCGAAAGCGAAAGCAGGGCAAACACCGAGGGGAAAGACTGACTCCGAATTCACCCTTTTAGTTTGCCAAAACTACGGCACTGTGTCAAAAATCGGCGGGCCGGAGTCTAGCGCGGTGTAATGAGGCCGCCCAGTTTGTCGTGCGCGGAAGCAACCGGCCGCGGAAATCGCGTGGAAAATGCTTCCAGATATTTCAAGCCGGAACCGGTGTTGAAGAGCACAATCCGCTGGTCCGGCGTCAGGAAGCCGGATTTGAGCAGCTTGCGCAAAGCGGCCACGCAAGCGCCACCTTCAGGAGCCGCGAAAATCCCTTCGTGCGCGCCCAGTTCCAGGCTGGCGTCCAGCAGTTCCTGGTCGCTGACCGCGATGGCGACGCCGCCGCTCTTACGAATCGCGTCCAGCATCAGTGCGTCGCCGAGCGGCTTGGGAACGCGCAAACCGGCGGCCACGGTGTGCGCGTTTTCCCAAAACTGGCTCTTCGATTCGCCTTGTTCGAAAGCGCGCACCACCGGCTGGCAGCCTTCCGCCTGCACCGCGATCATTTTGGGCCGTTGGCTCGAAATCCATCCCAACGCTTCCATCTCTTCGAATGCTTTCCACATACCGATCAGGCCGACGCCGCCGCCGGCGGGATAAAAAATCGCGTCGGGCAGCGTCCAGCCAAGCTGCTCGGCCACTTCGTAACCCATGGTCTTCTTGCCTTCGATGCGATACGGCTCCTTGAGCGTGCTCACGTCGAACCAACCCTCAGCGTTCTTGCGCTCCGCCACGATGCGCCCGCAGTCACTGATCAGCCCGTCGACCAGCGTCACATGCGCGCCGAACGCGCGGGAGTCAATGTAGTTCGCCTGGGGCACGTCCCGCGGCATGAAAATGTGGGCTTCGATTCCGGCTGCGGCGGCATACGCGGCCAGCGCGCTGCCTGCGTTTCCGGCGGTCGGTATCGCCAGTTTCCGAATGCCGAGCTCCACGCACATCGAAACCGCGCACGAGAGACCGCGCGCCTTGAAGGACCCGGTGGGGTTCAACCCCTCATCTTTCACCCAAAGATTCGCCGCGCCCAAATGCGCGCCCAGCCTTTTGGTCCGGATCAATGGCGTCATGCCTTCGCCCAGGGAAACGATGGACTCAGCATTGCGCACCGGCAGAACGGGAGCATAGCGCCACATACTCGACGGGCCCTTCACGATATCGTCGCGGTTCCATGCCGTGCGGGCACTTGCAAGATCGTAGCGGACCAATAGCGGCCCGCCGCATTCACATAGATTGTGGACCTGACCGGCTTCGCGCTTTTTCCCGCATACGCTGCATTCCAGATGAGAGACAGTGGTCATGTTCGAAGTTCGATCATAGCAACCCAACCGCGACGCCTCCGGCATGCGAAATTAGAAGGAAGTGGTTCAGCGATCATCCGGGAAGCGGGTGCCAGCCTCGCGATCTTCAAGCCGCCGCACGCGCCCGCGTGGCAGCTTAGCGCGCAGAATCATCGTCAGTGTTATCGGCTCCGCTATCGCGATCTATCTGGGGGTGGGCCTGTGCGTGCTGTCTCTTCGTTGGATCAACCCGCCCACTACGATGGTTCAGATCCAGCGCCATTTGGAGGCCATGCTGGCGCATCGTCCCTACACCAAGCGCTTTCAGTTTGTCCCATTGCGCCGCATCTCTCCCAATCTTCAACACGCCGTGATCTCGGCCGAGGACGGAAGGTTTTTTGTGCATCACGGCTTCGACTGGATTGAGATGCACAAAGTGTTGGATGATGATTTGAAGAATCAGAGACTGGGACGCGGTGGATCCACTATCACCCAGCAGCTGGTCAAGAATCTGTTTCTCACCACCGAGCGTTCGCTGATCCGCAAGGCGGTTGAATCCTCGGTTGTGCCGCTGGTCGAATGGATGCTCACGAAGAATCGCATCCTGGAGCTGTATTTGAACGTTATCGAATGGGGCCCTGGCGTCTACGGCGCTGAGGCATCTTCCGAATTTTATTACCACGTGCCGGCGTCCGCGATCGGCCGCGAGCAGGCAGCTCGCCTGGCGGCCATCATACCGGCGCCGCGCAAGAGAAAACCCGCCCAAATGAATCAGTACAGCGAAGAAATCCTGAACCGGATGACGAAAACCGGCTGGTAATCAGAGCAGAGCGGCCAGCGCTTCCCGCAGCCTGCCAAGATCCTCCTCGTTGTTGTAGAAATGCGGCGAAACTCGCAAATGGCCGCGCCGGGCAGCCACCAGGACGCGTTGTTCCTTGAGCGCGCGGGCCAGCGCCGATACATCGCGGTCCTCGAATCGCGCGGCGACGATCGAGGATGCGTAGTCTTCCACGCGAGCGCCCAACCCGCGCAAAATGTCGCGCGTTTTTCCGGCCAGGCCCAGCACTCGTTCCTCAATTGCATCGGGCCCCGCTTCCAGCATCAAATCGATGGAAGCTTCCATGGCATAGAGCAGCGCGAACGGCACCGAGCCGCCTTCGTATTTCTCCGCGCCGTCGGGAAGTTCCGGAATGCCATGATGAAGATTGTCCACATTGCGCCAATCCTTATGGCTGCGCCACCCGATCGCGTTGGGCCGCAGCCAGGCGCGTACCTCCGGCCGAACGTACAGGAACCCGGCGCCGTTCGGCGAGAGCATCCACTTGTAGGCGTGCACGGCCAGCAGATCCGGCTGGATCCGGCTTACGTCCAAACGCAGCGCGCCCACGCTTTGGGTTCCATCCACGAACAGAAGCACGCCTCGCGCGCGAAGAAAGGCGGCCAACTCGGCCAGCGGCGGCGCGAAGCCGGTGTTGTAGTTCACCGAGCTGATCGCCACTAGACGAGTGTTCGGGCGCACCGATTCGTATAGGCGCTCCCAGGGGCACTCGATTACCTCCACGCCGAACCGCTCCAACATAACGGGGGCGTAGATATTATTCGGGAATTCGTGCTCCAGCGTGAGGATGCGATCGCCCTTTCGCCAGTCCATGCCGCTCAGAAGAATGCCCAGCGCCGTCGACGCATTGGGAATGAACGCGACATCCGTCGCAGCACAGCCAATCAGCCTCCCGACCTTGGCGCGCACACGCTCCATATCGTCGAACCAGGTGAGAAAATCCCAACAAGCCCGTTCGTCCCGGCGCGCGAAGTGTTGGGCGGCCGCCTGTGTGGCGCGCCGCGGCATCTGGCCGAAGGTCGCGGTGTTCAAGTAAGTCCAGTTGGCGAGCGAGGGGAACTCCCGCCGGATAGCATCCCAATCAGGGTTCATGCAAATAGGTTTTCAGTGTAACTTATGCTTTTGCTCCTGCCGTAGGACGACAGATTCGGCGGCAAATTGCGTGCCGCCGCCGTCGTCCGCTAGATTGGAAGTGGAGGAATGGCCGAGTGGTTGAAGGCGGCGGTCTTGAAAACCGTTAGCGGGGTAACTCGCTCGGGGGTTCGAATCCCTCTTCCTCCGCCAATTAGTAAGTAGCCCGGTCAAAAGGAACAAAATCCGTGTGGATAGTTAAGATCGCTCTCAATCGGCCCTATACGTTTATTGTATTGGCGCTGCTGATCCTGTTGATCAGCCCGCTGGTGATCCTGCGAACCTCGGTGGACATTTTTCCCAACGTCAATATCCCCGTGGTCGCGTCGCTGTGGAACTACAACGGATTGAGCGCGGAGGAAATGGAAGAGCGCATCGGATCCCAATACGAGCGCTTTCTTACCACCGCGGTGGCGGACATCGAGCACAGTGAATCGCAGACGGTGGATGGCCGCAGCATCACCAAAATCTTCTTCCACCCCGGCGCGAAGGTGGACGTCGCCATGGCGCAATTGACGGCCGCCGCGGGCGCGAATGTCCGGCAGATGCCGCCGGGAACCGTGCCGGCTCTCCAAATTCTGTACAGCGCTTCCAGCGTTCCGATTTTGCAACTGGCGCTCTCGGGAGAAGGACTGTCGGAGCAGCAATTGTTCGATTACGCCGCCAACGCCGTCCGCACGCAATTGGTGACCGTCGCGGGCGCGGCCATTCCCTGGCCCTACGGAGGGAAGCAGCGGCAAGTGATGATCGATCTTCAGCCCGCTCTGCTGCAAGCCAAAGGACTGTCGGCCTCCGACATCGTCGATGCCGTCAACACCCAGAACCTGATTCTTCCCACCGGGACTTCGAAGATCGGGCAGTATGAATACGATGTCGGTCTCAACGCCAGCCCGACCACCGTCCAGGAGCTCAACGACCTTCCCGTCAAAGCGGTGGGTAACACAACGATCTACGTCCACGACGTGGGGCATGTGCGCGATGGGTTCGCTCCGCAAACCAATATCGTCCGGCGCAACGGCCAGCGCAGCACCTTGCTGACCATCATGAAGATCGGCACCTCGTCGACACTCGACATCGTCAAGCAGGTTCGGGATATGCTGCCGCAGATCGCCGCCACGCTGCCGAAGGAGCTCAAAATTGAACCCATCTCTGATCAATCCATTTTCGTCCGCGCGGCGGTGAATGGCGTGGTTCGGGAGGCCATCATCGCGGCCTGCCTGACGGCCGTAATGATCCTGTTATTCCTGGGAAGCTGGCGCAGCACGCTGATCATCGCCATCTCCATTCCGCTCTCGATCCTCACCTCGATCTGCGTCCTGAGCGCGCTGGGTGAATCGATCAACATCATGACCTTGGGCGGGCTGGCGCTGGCGGTTGGAATTTTGGTCGACGACGCCACCGTGACGATTGAGAATATCGATCGAAACTTCGACCAGGGCAAGGATCTGCACACCGGCATCCTGGATGGCGCGGCGCAGATCGCGCTTCCGGCGCTGGTATCCACCTTGTGCATTTGTATCGTGTTCCTGCCCATGTTCTTTCTGACCGGCGTAGCGCGGTACCTGTTCGTTCCGCTGGCCGAGGCGGTGGTTTTCGCGATGCTTGCATCCTACGTTCTTTCCCGGACGCTGGTGCCGACGCTCGCGATGTACTTGCTCAAGGTGCATCTGCATCATGCGGGAGAGCCGGCCGCGTGGAATCTTGCGGCGCGCTTCCAGCGCGGTTTCGAGCGGCGTTTCGATGCGATGCGCCGGGCCTATCAAAACACACTGACCGCCTGTGTACGACGGCGGGCAGTGTTCCTGCCTGTTTTTCTGGCCTTTTGCGGGGCAACTTTTCTACTGCTCCCCTGGCTTGGTCAGGATTTCTTTCCGACCACCGACGCCGGCCAGTTCAATCTGCACTTCCGCGCCAAGACTGGAACCCGGATTGAGGAGACCGCGCGGCTGGGAGATACGATCGAGTCGGCCATCACGCGCCTCATTCCAGCGTCTGAATTATCCAGCATTGTTGACAACATCGGGTTGCCGTACAGCTCCATCAATATGGCGTACAGCAACTCGGCCCCGATCGGTACCATGGACGCCGACGTGCTCGTCACTTTGAAGCCCGGCCATCGTCCCAGCAGCGAATACGTTCATGAAATTCGTGAACGGCTGCCGCGCGAGTTTCCGGGGGTCTCCTTTTACTTCCTCCCCGCCGATATAATCAGCCAGATTCTCAATTTCGGATTGCCAGCGCCCATCGACATTCAAGTGTCCGGCCCCAATGTGATCGCTAATCATGCGTTCGCCACCCGGCTGCTGGGCCAGCTGCGGAATGTGCCCGGCGCGGTGGACCTGCGTGTGCACCAGTTGTTCGATCAGCCGCGAATTCAAATCGACGTGGATCGCACCAAAGCCATCGAAAGCGGATTCACCCAGCTCAACGTGGCGAACAATGTTCTCATCTCGCTAAGCGGAAGCTTTCAGACCACGCCGTCGTTCTGGCTGGATCAGAAGACCGGCGTCACTTACAGCGTCGTTGCGCAGACTCCGCAGTACGCGGTCTCGTCTTTGAGCGATCTCGGAAATATCCCGATCACGGAGGGTCGCCGGCAGGAGATTTTGAACGACGTCGTGAGCACGCACCGCGCGGCCGGCCTGGCGTTGGTGTCCCATTACAATATTCAGCGCGCCATCGATATTTTCGGATCGGTGCAGGATCGGGACCTCGGCGGCGGTCGCGAACGACATCAACCGCATCGTTGACGCCAATCGCAAGGATCTGCCGCGCGGCTCGCAACTCATAGTGCGCGGCCAAATCGAAACCATGCGGACATCCTTCCAGGGTCTGTTGTCGGGCCTGGCGCTGGCCGTGGTTTTGGTTTACCTGTTGATCGTGGTGAATTTTCAATCCTGGCTGGATCCGTTTATCATTCTTACGGCTTTGCCCGCGGCCATGGCGGGAATTATCATTTCGCTGTTCGTTTTAAGGACCACTTTGAGCGTTCCGGCGTTGATGGGCGCGATTATGAGCGTCGGCGTCGCCACCGCCAACAGCATCCTGGTCATCAGCTTCGCGAAAGAGCATCTGGCCGCGCAAGGCGATCCGGAGTTGGCCGCGATCGAGGCTGGATTCACGCGTTTCCGGCCCGTTTTGATGACTGCGCTGGCCATGATTATCGGAATGGTTCCCATGGCGCTCGGAATGGGTGAGGGCGGCGAACAGAACGCGCCGCTTGGCCGAGCGGTGATCGGAGGCCTGATTTTCGCGACCATCGCCACTCTGTTTTTTGTTCCCACCGTATTCAGCCTGTTGCATCGAAGGCGCTTCGCGAACGATCCTAGAAGTTAGCCCTCTGACATGATTGAAACCAGTCCAACCAGGCATCCAGTCGAGGCCCGCAAATCGGGCGGGTTGCCGCGTGCGCTCAAATGGACGCTGATGTTGGTCGTTACGGCGCTGATCCTGGGCGCGGTGATCATCTGGGGCATCGATGCCCGGATCAAGACCGCCGCCGCAGTGAAGCAGGAAACTCAGGAATTGGCCGTACCAAGTGTTAGCGTGGCTCATCCCAGGCTGGGAGCTTTGCAAAATGAAGTCGTTTTGCCGGGCAACATTCAAGCATTCATCGATTCGCCTATTTATGCCCGCGCCAGCGGCTACTTGAAGCAGTGGTACAGCGACATTGGCGCGCGCGTGAAGGCCGGCCAAGTGCTGGCGGAAATCGACGCGCCGGAGTTGGATCAGCAGGTTCGCCAAGCCAAGGCTGCGCTCGAACAGTCGCAGGCCGCGCTCGCGCAGGCGGAGGCCAATCTGCAGCAGGGCAAGGCCAATGAGGAGCTCGCGCGTGTTACCGCCGACCGGTGGAAGAATCTGGTGGCCCGGGGCGCGGTGTCGCGGCAGGAGAACGACCAGTATCAGGCGCAGTATCAGGCCCAGGTTGCCAACCTCGAAGCGCTGGAGAAAGCCATAGCTGCTTCGCGCAGCAACATCGGGTCCGCGGAGGCGAATCTCGGGCGGCTGGAAGAGATGCAGGGCTTCAAGACGGTGCGCGCCCCGTTCGATGGTGTGATCACGGCCCGGAACACGGACATCGGAATGCTAATTAATTCCGGCAATGGGGGTCAGGCGCAGGAGCTGTTTCACATCGCGTCGGTAGCCAAGCTGCGGGTATTCACGAACGTACCCGAGATCTATTCGCAATCCGCCGTTCCCGGAATTCCGGCGGAATTGACGCTGGCGGAATTTCCCGGCCGCCGCTTTCGCGGCAAGCTGGTCAGGACTGCAGAAGCCATGGACGCGGGCACGCGCACGCTGCTGACGGAAGTGGATGTCGATAATCCGACCGGCGAGCTGCGTCCGGGCGCTTACGCGGAAGTGCATCTCACGATACCGGCGGGCGTGCCGTCGGTAATCGTGCCGGTGGGCGCGATCCTGTTCCGCAGCGAGGGGCTCCGAATCGGCGTGGTGCGGGACGGAAACAAAGTGGAGCTGATGCGGGTCATCCTCGGGAAGGACTATGGGACGGAAGTTGAGGTTCTATCGGGCATCCGGCCGACTGACTGGATGATCCTGAATCCGCCGGACTCGCTGACGTCGGGCACAGTGGTGCGCCCGGAGCGGGTTGCGACAGGCGGCGGGTCAGCTCCCAAACCCTGACGATTGCGAAGTCGCCGATATAAGTTGACGATCGAATCTCCCGCCCTAGAGACTAAGCCAGCGCGCCCCGTCGAATTGCGCTATTTTGGTCGTATCTTCCAAGGCCGCTAAACGGGATTGCATAATGGCGCGGTTGTGGCTGCGAATCGAGCTCGCGTCATGAACCTGACCCCCGAACAATGTTCGCGCATTGAGCAACTGCTCGGGGAGGCGCTCCAGTTGTCCCCTCCACTCCGCACTCATCTGCTGGCTAGAGTTCGGGCAGAAGAAGGCGCGGTTATGGCTGACCGGCTCCAAGCCTTGCTGGCTGCACAATCGGAGCCGACTCAATCGATCTCCCAGACGCCTGTCAGGCCGCAAGCGTTATTCCCCGCCCCGCAGTCGACATTCAACGAGGGTGATCTGATACTGCAACGGTTTCGCATCATCCGGATGCTGGGGCGCGGGGGCATGGGCGAGGTTTACGAAGCTGAAGATTCGGAGATTGGGCGAGTGGCTCTTAAGACCATCCGCAAGGACGCGCGCAGCGACGGCTCGCTTCTTCGGCGCTTCAAGCAGGAGGTGCAACTCGCGCGCATGGTTACCAGCCCTTACGTCTGCCGGATTTACGAGCTTTTCACCCTTCCGGCCGATGCCAATCGACCAGCATTAGCATTCTTGACCATGGAGTTTCTGGAAGGCGCGACGCTAGCCGACCGGATAGGCCATCCGGATCCATTGCCGTGGCGGACCGCCGAGCCCATCGCTCTACAACTGTGCCAGGGCCTGGAAGCGATTCACAGCGCCGGCATAGTCCACCGGGATTTCAAGTCGCGCAACGTGATGCTTACCACGCACAACGGCGTGGCCCGGGCTGTAGTGATGGATCTGGGCTTGGCTCGGCGCCCGGAGACCGCCGACAAAGCGGAAAAAGAGCGCACCCCATTGACGCTCGCGGGAGCAATCATGGGCACTCCCGACTACATGGCGCCAGAGCAATTCGAAGGCGGGAAGGTGAGCCCGGCCACCGACATCTATGCGTTCGGCGTCGTGTTGTATGAAATGGTCACCGGCAAATTGCCGTTTGAAGCTTCAACGCCGATGGCCGCCGCGGTTCGCCGCGCCAAACGCCCGCCCTCCGCCTCATCGATTCAACCAGGCCTGCCGCGCCATTGGGACACTGTAATCGAGAAGTGCCTGGAGTATGAGCCAGAGCAGCGGTTTCGGTCAGCCACCGAGCTGGCGGCGGCCCTGCGCCCGCTTTCAGATAGTAAAACGAACCCGCGCGCATTACTTGCAAACCGCCTGACCCGGCGCAGGCTCGGTATCGCGTCGTTGTGCGTCGGGCTGGTGGCGGCAGCGGTCGCTGGGCTGGATCTGCGGAGAAATTTGACGGCACACCGGGTGCCGGAAGCCGCGCAAACCTTTTATCGGGACGCTACCGAAGCGTTTCATAACGGCAATTATTTGACGGCGACCAGGCTCCTGGACGAAGCTGTCAAGCTCGATCCCGACTTTGCTCTGGCTCACGCTCGCCTCGCCGACGCGTTCAACGAATTGGATTCAACCGGGGAAGCTCAGCGGGAAGTGAACCGGATCAAGGAAGAGCTGGCCAGCCAGCTTTCTTCAGCACAGCGGACCTACGTTCGTGCCGTGCGCGATACGATACGGCCGGACTCGAGCGCCGCGGTCAAGGACTACGAAAAGTTACTAGGTTCGGTGACGGCGCCAAGCGAGCGTGCCGGCGGATTGGTTGACTTAGGCCGAGCCGACGAACGAGCCGGTAAAATCGGCGACGCGATGCAGCGCTACAGCCAGGCCGCGCTTCTTGATCCCTACTCTCCTACTCCATTTCTGAAGAGGGGAATTCTAGAGAGCCGCCAAGGCAAACAGAAGGATGCCGACTCCGACTTTGCCAGGGCCGCTGAACTTTACGCGACGAAAATCAATCTCGAAGGTGCGGCTGAGGTCGATTATCAGCGGAGCTATGTTGCCAGCAAGCTAGGTTCCGGCCACGAGCAGGAAGCTCGCAACTACTTCCAGCAGTCGCTCGACGCCGCCGAGAAAATGCAAAGCGTAGCGCTGCGGGTTCGTGCTCTTTCTCGGCTCAGCGCCATCGAGTTTGGAGCGGACCATGACGAACTGGCGGGCAAGGTCGCGAGCGACGCCATCCGTCTCGCGGAGGAGAATGGCGTTGCCTATTGGGCGACTGACGCCCGGCTTAGGCTGGGTAATTCGTGGACCTACCGGGACGCAAAACAAGCTGAGAGCATACTGGAAAGAGCGCGCGACGAGGCTCAGAGAAACCAGTGGCCCCGCCTGCTGGCCCTCAGTCAACTCAGCTTGGCGGCTCTAGCCGAGCGCCAGGAAACGCGGCACTGGCAGCAACGAACCATCGATCTCGCAGCGCCCGCTTACGATTACTACCGGACCTTTGGTTTCGCGCAGGAGTCGTTCCAATGTCAAGTACTCCTCTCCAAGGCGAAGTCTTTCCTCGGTCTGTTTGCAGAATCGCTGCAACACGCCCGGCAGGCCCTTGAGGTCGCTAACGGTCTCGGCAGCGCCACCGAATTACTTCAAGCGCAGGAAGCAGTTGGAAGCGCACTTTCCTGGACGGAGGACTATCCGGCCGCCCTGGATCACTTCACTGCCGCCTACCGCATCGCGGAAGCAATGCCAGGGGACCAAATTAGGGCTTACTATATGTCCGAAGAAGCCCTGCTAATGGCCGAAGCGCTCCGGAGGCTGGGCCGCATCGATGAAGCAATTCGGGCCGTTGACGCGGTTCCCAACGCCACTTGGAGAACCGACAGCCACGCAAAGTTAGGCTTAGTTCGCCTTCAGGCGGCGCTCCTCAGGAGCCAAGGAAAGTTTAAGGAAGCGCTACTGGTTGCCCAGAAAGCTTTGCCGGAGGGCGCGGGCGCTAGCGCCGAGAACTGGGACCTTCAATTAATAGTCGCGGAGAACCTGACGCACACCGGTCAGGCCACCAGGGCGTTGGCTATTTGCAACTATCTTCTGGCGCAGGCCGGAGATCAGGGTCCGGTCAACGTCGCAGAAGCGAAACTGTCCAAAGCACGCGCGCTGCTCCAACTGAGGCAGTGGGGGCCGGCGAGATCGCTCGCGGAGGAAGCCGGCCAATTCTTTAAAGATGCGGCTTTAAAGGAATCAGAGCTAGTGAGTCTATGGATCACCGCCAGAAGTTATCTGGGAAACGGTTCCGTGGCTGAAGCGAGGGTCTCCACGCAAAAAATTCGAGACATCCTTTCGAGTTTCAAGCATAATTATGGAACCGATAGTTACCAGCTTTTTGCCAGGCGATCGGAAATGCTGGAAATCGTGTCCGATCGAGATCTGAGCGGAATCAGGTAGTCGAGCAGGCTCGCCGGAGGGAGACTCGATGATTCGTAATGTGCTTGTGTTTCTGGCCGGCGCCCTCGTGGCGCTGGCATTGGTGTATCTGTCGGCGAACCAGTTTGTCCAGACCACCGGCGGAAAGTTCCTGCTTGACACCGTTTTGGGTTTGCGTGGCCTGTTCGGAGGGCCGGGTTCGGGTTCAGGGATTCGCGTGGTTGGAGGATCGCTGAAAGTGTCTATCTCACCGACGTACAGTTGGCCTTCGGAGCCGTCAACCACCAATGAATTAGTCCTCGCAAATTCCGATGCCCGGACGTTCGGGTTGGAATACATCCGTCAAAAGCTAGGCGGGCCGCAGATAGCGCTGCTTACGTATCCGCCTCTGAGCGATACCTGGACCATTGTCGAGTTAGTCAAAGACAACAACGGGGGTGTAAGAATTTCTGGCACGGTTGGGTCTACTCAGTCCAACGGCACCGTGACTTTCGACACCATCAACAACAAGGATTCCTTTGTCAAGCAGCCCCCTATCGCTGGTCAAAAGAGAGCGGTTTATTGCTATCACGACCAAACCTGTCCAGTGGATCCCAAAGACCCATGCGACGAAAACTGCCCAGCCTCGAAGCTGACTGAACTGCAGGTAACGGTCGGGGGCTCCACGGATATCTGGTACTGCTCAGATGGCGTTTGCCACGTCGACATTGGCTCGCGGCAGTGAACAGCGCAGGCATGCTAGAGTAACGAAGTATGCGGATTCTAGCGGCGACTGCGGTTATCGTCTTTTCCCTGTTCAGCATCGGATGCGAAGAAGGCGGCGTGATGCTGCAGCCTCCTCAACAAGGCGAATGGGCGAACTTCCACAACGACCACCACAAAATCAGCGAAGACGCCAAGCCTGCGGCCGAGCAGCCCGCAGCTGAAAAAGACAAATAATCAGTACTTGGGGACGCTCGGGTCCACTTTGTCGCTCCACGCCAGAATTCCGCCCTTCATGTTGCGGACCTTGCGGAAGCCGGCCTGCTTAAGAAAATCCACAGCCTTCGCGCTGCGTACGCCGCTCTTGCAGTGAGCCACGATTTCGTCGGCTGAGTCGAGTTCGTTGATTCGCTTGGGCAAGTCTCCCAGCGGAATCAGCTTGGCGTAGGGAATTCGGCAGATCTGATATTCGTGCGGCTCCCGCACGTCGATCAACACGAAGTTGTCTCCGCGATCGATCTTCGCTTTTACTTCCACCGGATCGATGTCGCCGGCCATAGGCGCGGGCTCGTGCGCCTGATTCGGAATCCCGCAGAATTCCTGATAATCGATCAGCTTATGAATGGTCGGATGATCGCCGCACACCGGGCACTCGGGATTCCGGCGCAGCTTCAGCTCGCGGAAACGCATGGCCAGCGCGTCGTAGAGTAGCAAGCGTCCCACCAGCGGCTCGCCCGTGCCCAGGATCAGCTTCACCGTTTCGGTAGCCTGGATCAGCCCGATCACTCCCGGCAAAATTCCCAATACGCCGCCTTCCGCGCAGCTCGGAACCAGGCCCGGAGGTGGCGGCTCGGGATACAAACAGCGATAGCAGGGCCCGCCGGGATACGCGAACACCGTCGCCTGGCCCTCGAAGCGGAAGATCGATCCATACACGTTCGGCTTGCCGAGCAAGACGCACGCATCGTTTACCAAGTAGCGCGTCGGAAAATTGTCGGTGCCATCCACCACCAGGTCGTAGTCCTTGAGAATATCGAGCGCGTTCTCGCTCGTGAGCGCGACTTCATAACGATCGATCTCCACAAACGGATTAATGTCGAGCATCGTCTCGGCCGCCGAGTCCAGCTTCTTCCGCCCGACGTCCTTGGTTCCGTGGATCACCTGCCGCTGCAGATTGGTGAAATCCACCACATCGAAATCCACCAGTCCGATCCGCCCAACGCCCGCCGCCGCGAGATACATGCCCAGCGGCGCTCCCAACCCGCCCGGTTCCGATCAGCGCTACTTTTGCGCTCTTTAGCTTCAACTGCCCATCCATGCCCACTTCCGGCATGATCAAGTGGCGGCTGTAGCGCAGGATCTCGTCCTTCGAGAGGCTCGCCGGCGGCGCAGCCACGCCGGCCGACCCGCCCGCGATGCTGGGAACGATCGAGACCGTGTCGCCGTCCTTCAACGGCGTGGCTTCTTTGTTCAAATAGCGGATGTCGTCATCGTTGACGTACACATTCACGAAACTCCGCAGCTTGCCTTCATCGTTGTAGAGATGCCGCCGCAATTCGGCGTACTCGCTGGTCAGCGACTTCAGCACGTCGCCCACCGTTGCGCCCTTGAGTTCCACCGAGTCATGCTTGCCGGCGAACTGGCGCAGCGGCGTGGGAATCAAAATCTTAGCCATAAGTTAATTCTTCCTTGGGAGCTTCTTTCTGGTCAAAGTCAGGCCGGTAGCTATTGGCGTGATCGAAGCGCCCGTTCTTTATAGATAGCACCACGTAGGAGAACCAGGAGCAGGAGTTCTCCAGATCGCGCTTGGAAAAATAGGCGTCGCAATCCGGATGCGAGTGAAATATACCCAGCACTTCCATGTCGGCGGCTCGCGCCCGCTGGTCCGCGCGATGGAGATCCTGGGGATCCATTACGAAAAAATCCTCTTGCGGGCCCGTGTAGCTGTTTGGCACCGGCACGGCTTCGCGTACCACGCCGTCCGACCCCAGCATCACGCCGCAGCACTCCTTGGGGAACGTTTTTTCTGCATGCGAGACCATGCTATCCCAGGCCTGCTTTTCAATCCGAATCATGCCAAAAAGATTCGCTTAAGTATTTGTACGCCCCGTCGCAGAGAACGGTCACGATCACCCCCGGTTTGCCGGCTTCCGCTAATTTCCGCCCCACCGCGCGCGCGGCCACCAGGTTCGCGCCCGAAGAAATCCCCACCAGCAGCGCTTCTTCGCGAGCCAGGCGCCGGCACATCCGATACGCGTCCTCGGTCTCGATCCAGATATTCTCGTCGGCGATCTCAGGATCGTAAATCCCGGGAACGATCGCCGTCGGCATATGCTTCAGACCTTCCAGGCCGTGGAAACCCGAGGATGGCTGGGCCGAGATGCACTTCACGCGCGGCAGATCCTTCCGAAAGCGGCGCGAGTTGCCCATAAAGGTGCCGCTGGTTCCCATGCAGGCCACGAAGTGAGTGATGCGCCCGTCGGTCTGCGCCATAATCTCCAGCGCCGTGCCGTTGTAGTGCGCCTGCCAATTGGCCGGATTGTTGTATTGGTCCGGATAAAAGTAGCGATCCGGATCGGCCTGATAGATTTCCCGGCACAGACGAATAGCCCCGTCCGACCCCTCGCCCGGATCGCTGAAAACCATCTCCGCGCCGTAGGCCTGCAAAACGTGCTTGCGCTCCAAAGAGGCGTTCTTGGGAAGGCAAAGCTTAACTTTGTAGCCCCGGTACGCCGCGATCATCGCGTAAGCGATTCCCGTGTTCCCGCTGGTGGCGTCCAGGATCACTTTGTCCGGGGTCAGCTTGCCGGTGCGTTCGCCGTCTAATAGCATGTTCAGCGCCGCCCGATCTTTCACCGATCCGCCAGGATTAAAAAACTCGGCTTTGCCGTAAATCTCTACGCCCGCGAGATCCTCCGCGATTCGCTCCATGCGGATCAGCGGCGTGTTGCCGATCAGCTGCAGGAGATCCGTCGCGACCAGGCGCGATACCGGCGGGACAATGGTGGTGGAAACAGCCATTTAGCGTTTCTCCAATGTTATCATCTGCTTGTCGGTAGAGAATGGGGTGTTCGGCAAACACCCTCCTACTTGGATGCAAGAAAGGAGTATTGGTTGCCTATGAACGTTCAGACGGAACACATCTCGCTCACAGTTAGTGACGGCACGGCCATGCAGTCCTTTGTCGCGCGTCCTGGTGGCAAGCCTACTGCCGGCCTGCTGGTATTTCAGGAAGCGTTCGGCGTGAACGCCCACATTCGGGATGTCACGACTCGATTCGCGCGAGAAGGTTATCTGGCCATCGCGCCGGAGCTCTTTCATCGCACCGGTTCTGGCTTTGAAGGCAGCTATACCGATTTCTCAGCCGTGATGCCGCACTTCCAGGGGCTTACCGAAGCGGGCATAGAGGCGGATATTCGAGCGGCCTTCGATTGGCTGCGCGCCGAGGCGCCAGGGCATCGGACGGGCGCGATCGGATATTGCATGGGCGGCCGCGCGGCGTGCCTGGCCGCGCTTACAGTGCCGCTCGATTGCGCGATTTCTTACTACGGGGGCGGTATCGCGCCCAACCCGTATTTTCCCGGCCTCCTGGAGCGGCTACCTGATCTGAAAGCGCCGATCCTGCTCTTTTGGGGTGGCCGCGACCAGCACATCGGCCCGGAACAAATCCAGGCGGTGACGGGAGCATTGCGATCGGCCGGAAAGTCGTACACGAATGTCGAGTTTTCGGACGCCGATCACGGGTTCTTCTGCGACGCCCGCGCCAGCTATCACAAGGACGCGGCGGCCGAGGCCTGGGCGCTCACGCTGGCATACCTTAAGACCAATCTCGCGGCCGCTACTCGCAAAGCCGAAGCCTGAAATCGGCCTAACGGGCACTGGCCATCAAGGGCGAACGCTCCGGAGTGTGGATGGGCGGCGCAAGCAGCGTCTTCCATTGCGGGATGAGATCCTTGAAGATCTGCACCGCCAAAGCGCTGGTAAATCCGTAGGACGCTGCCTTCGGCCCGGGGACAAAAGCCAGGATGGTGCCGTAATAACGGTCGCCGATCATAAAAACAAATGTCGCGGTGCGGCTGGTTACTTTCGAGCCGATCACAGAACCATGCGCCGAGAAGCTTTCCAGACGGTTGTCCCCGGTGCCGGTCTTGCCTCCTACCGGCACCACGCGTCCTCCTGGAAGAACGATTCCTCCGTGCGTCCTCCGGCCAGTGCCGTTCTCTACTACACCGATCAATTCCTTGCGCACCAGGGCGGCAATCAGGGGGGAGATTACCGGTTTGCCCTGCGCTACTTTGGGAATGACCACGGTCTCGGTCGGGGTACCTTCACCAAAGTGAAGCTGATCGATTTTGAGTGTGGGATTTCGGACGCCATCATTGACCAGAATGCCCATCAGATCGGCGAGCGCAGCCGGTGTATCTCCTGACACGCCGATAGTAGTTGCGTACGACGGCACCAACGAATCGAAGGGGTAGCCCTGGCGCTTCCAAGCTTTGTAAATCTCCTTGAACGCGTCCTGCTCCAGCAGCGTACGTATCCGGCCGTCTTGCGCTTCCTTATGTTCGGTCTTGAACAACCACCAATAGACGTTCTGGCGTTCAGTCGCGCTGTTCGCCAGGATCTCGCGCAAAGGCGCACGCGGATGCTGCTCCCGATAGTTCAGCAACCACAGTTCCAGAGGATGCACGTGCGCCAGGTACCCTCGGTCCGCGAGGTTGAACTTGTCCGGGCCAAACTTCTCGTAAAGTTCGGCCGGATTCGCCTTCGTCATCGCAGCTTTCGGCAAACTCGAGTTGAGAAATGCGGTGAATTCGGCCAGCCCAGCCGATGGCCGAATCGAACGGAAAATAACAGCCGCGCGCAGAGGAGTCAACTGCTGCGTTCCATGGAACAGCGCGTGGAGCGACTGATCCGGTGTCAGATCGCGATATTTCTGATAGAACCGCGACTCGTACAGCCGCCCTTCCTCATCGGCGAATCGTGCCAGATAGTTTTGGCGCGCGGGGTCGTCCCAATTGTCCAAAACCTCGGGCGACGCGCCCGGGACGCGGAACCGATAGTAATTCACGATGTCGCGCATCACGCGGATGAAAACCAGATTCACGGAATTCTGAAATGCGAGGCTCACCGTCATGTTGGAGCCGTTCTCCCAGGTCTCGAAGTTATCGAAGTGGTGAAGGCCGCCGCCGGTGAAGAACGACTCGCCGTTGCTGCCGGAGTACTTGCGTTGGAGCGCCGCCTGGAGCATCGGCTCCAGGTTCCGATTTGGCGCCGTTGCGAGATATTGCACCGCCCATTGGGTGAGATAATCCTCCGGGAAGATGTTCACCTTGCGAAGCTCGGCGGCGGATTGGCCGGCGTACTGCTGATGCAGTTCACTCACGATTTCGAGGTAGTTGATCAGCGTCCTCAACTTCGCCGTGGAACCCAGCTCCAGCCGCGTGTCTTGGTTAATGTTCAGGGGCTGATTGAGATTGTCGGTCTGCACTCGCAACAGGTTTGCGCCGAGCGCGCGCTCATATAGGGTTACGCTGTAGACCACCTTGCTCGGATCGCTCTGCCTCGAGCAAACGGTATTGATCCAAACCGGCAGCATTGGCTTTGGTCTTGTCGGCGAGCCCTTCAATAAACTGCGTGATGGATTGCTGGGCCGGTTGGTCGAT
Source organism: Terriglobia bacterium (assembly GCA_963786745.1). Taxonomy (GTDB): domain Bacteria; phylum Acidobacteriota; class Terriglobia; order Bryobacterales; family Bryobacteraceae; genus Palsa-89. The sequence continues at coordinate 511,465 of CAWBAE010000008.1, forward strand.
CGTGGTCTTCACGGTGAGGTCAAGCCGGTCCAGCTCATAGGTGCTCGGAACGCCAAGCAACGGCAGCAGCGACACTCGAATGGAGTTGGGAGCTTTGTTTTCTACGAAATCCTCGCGCAGTTCCGATGGCGCGGCGCGGAGCGGCTGGGTGCGCTGCCGCAAGGCCAGGTCGCGTAGGCGCTTCGAGATAACATTCCGCCCGGCCAAGGCCCGCAGATACCGATCCGTCTGCGATTCGAGAGCTTTCGGATGCTCCACCAGATAAAAGTGTGGCGCCCGGAGGGCCAACAACAGCGAAAGCGACTCGCGATAGACGCGCGCCCGCTCCATCATCTCGGAGTTGTCGAGTGTCTCCTCGCGGGCGGAAAGCAGCCGATTCGCCTCCGAGACATCGGTTCCGTACCAGGCCCACAATCCGTCGCCCAAGCCTTCGACGTCGCCATAACCGGCGCTTGCGGCGAGCGGGATCGAATTCATATAGTCTCGAACGATCTCGCGTTGCGACTCCAGCGTACCCGTCCCGGCTTGATAAGCGGCGAGACTTGCCGACGTCATTTGCCGGAGCTTCTCGACAGCCGAGTGAGTTCGTCCGCCCGGAGAATGCCGCAGCTTTTCGAGTTGCGTCGCCAACGTGCTGCCGCCGATCACGCTGTGGTGGGAATCCACGGCATGCAATCCATAATCCACCAACGCTTTTGTGAGACGGTCCCACTCGACGGCCGGATTGCGGTCAGGATACTTCGCGTCCAGCATATGGCGGTTTTCAATAAACAGCAAAGATTGCACCACCAGCGGAGGGATATCCGAGTAGTGCCGGTATACGCGCGTGGGACGGTCAAAAGAATAAAGATCATTGCCGTTCCTGCCGGTAATGCGCAACCCCGCTTGGGCCTTCTGGCGGTAAACGGGATACAGGCTGGTGCTCGAAAGTAGCGAATACAATTCCGAATCTCGGGCCTGCGCCTCGACGCGATAGCCCTCGGATTGGAGACGATTCAGGATCGCCGGCATGCGCGCGTAACCGAGCGCCCAATCGTACGGGCCAGCAGGCGGGTAATGGATTGCGTTACTCGGGCCGGCGGCTAAATGGTAGTTTATATGGCGGTCAGCTTCTCGAAATAGCCTTGATTCGAACCAGGATGTTCGGAATTCAACGCTGAACGCCGTGACGAGGAAGGTTACAAGTACGATCCAAAGCGTAAGTTGTTGTCCGCGTTTGGATTTAAGCCAAGATAGCGAGTTCCTTCCAGAAACCCCCAAAGAATTTACCGCCCAATCAAAGCCTGGACTGCTCACATCCGCACCGCCTAGAGGTTAGATGCGAAAAGAAGCTGGATGGTTCTAACGAGAACCCCTTCTGATTTCCTTAACGCCTTGTCCCAGGCGACGCCGGAGAAGAGTCCTGAGAGTTACGCCATCGGCGTATCCAACTCTATTGGCGATATCATCAACGGTCTGATCGGTCGTCTTCAAAAGGTGCACCGAACGCTCCACCCGTAGATCCTGAAAATAAGTCAACGGTGATCTTCCAAGCACGGCTTGCATGCGGCGCGCCAGTGTTCTCTTGCTGGATCCGGAAGCAGCTGCGGCATCGTCGAGAGAAAATCCCTGCCTGAGCCTGCTTCGCGCCCAATGCTCGAACCGCTCCACCAGCGGATCGGAGTGCGTTAGATGGTCCGTCAGGATATAGGCGGATTGTGACGGCCGTGAGTCGACAACCAGATACTTTGCCGTCAGCGCGGCCAGCCTCGGACTTTTTTGCCGGATCAGCCATAACGCCAGGTCCATGTGACTTAGAGCCGCCCCGGCGGTGATGAATTTTCCGGATTTTACGATCATGTGCGATTCTTCAAGGCGCACTCTCGGATATCTTTGGCGAAATAGCGGAGCCAGCCACCAGGTGGTAGTGGAGTGGTGGTCATCCAGCAATCCTGATTCTGCCAGGACGAATGTCCCAATGCAGGCGGCCGCCAGGCATGCCCCACCGTTCGCCCATGCGCGCAGCATCTTAGCCGCGTCAGTCACATCGGATCTTGCAAGCGCGGCTTCGAGAGGACCCGGCATCTTGAATCCGATGGCGGGAACCACCACCCAATCCGCTACACGCTGCTCGGAGGCGCGAGCGACTGGAACGGTCAGGCCTTGCGATGTTTTCACCCCCTTTCGCACTCCCACGATCGAGACTTCGAATCGCGGCGAGGCGAAGCCGGAAATCTCGGCCAGTTCGTTGGCGGTCTGAAAGGCATCCAGCACCGTCGCCAATCCCGTGTCAAAAACACCATCCAACGTGAGGACGTCGACCTTCATGGCAAAGATAATATCATTTATGGCGACCTTGCCAATGGTCAATCGAACGCCACGGGGCTATCTTGGTACTGCGGAAATCAATTCACGCAAGGAGAAAACGAAATGTATAAAGTCGCATTGTTCGCTCGATTGGAAGCCAAGAGCGGCAAGGAAAACGACGTCGCTAAGTTCCTCGAAACCGGTCTGGCGTTAGCGAATCAAGAAACCACCACGCCCATATGGTTCGCTCTGCGGCTAGGGCCGTCCACTTTTGGCGTATTCGACGCGTTCGCCGATGAGAGCGGCCGGCAAGCCCATCTCAACGGTCCTATCGCTAAAGCGCTGATGGCGCAAGCCCCCGAACTGTTCTCCAAACCGCCATCCATCGAACCGATCGAAATCTTAGGCGCGAAGCTGCCCCGCTAGAGAAAGCTTCAACGCCACTGATGCACGCCGCTCCAGCATAGTTGGATGCCGAGCGAAATAAGCCACAGCGAAAGCACCACGCGGAAAGCCTTTTGGGGAGTGATAGCGGCGAGGTAGGTTCCGGCGAAAGCGCCTACCACGCCGCCAATCACCAGCCGGGCCAGGATCTGGCCCTCATAATTACCCGCTGTCAATTGGAAACCGCTGCCGACCAGCGACAGGCATAAGCCGAAGAAGAGATCGGTGCCTACTACGCGCGCCGGCGTGAGTGGCGTCAGCCACAGCAATAGCAGCGAGCCGAGCGCGCCCGCCCCCGCTGAGGAAAAGCCGACCTCCGCGCCAATCGGCACCGCCAGCGCCGGCAGCCAGCGGGAGTAATCTCGGGTTCCAACGGACAGGGGCCGGAGCCAGATGCGATACAGATTCATGCCCGCCATGATGACGACCGTGAAACCGAGCGCCGCGTAAAGAATTCCTTGCGTGCCCCTATTATTCAGCTTTGCGAGCAGAATCGATCCGGCCAGAACCCCGGGAAGTCCGCCGGCCAGCAGATAACCGAGCACCTTGAAATCCACCTGCTTGCGAAAAATCTGCATCGGCACCACCAGCAGCTTCACCGCCACGCTGAATGCGAGCGCCGTCCCGACCGCGCGTATCGGAGGCACGTGCATGAACAGAATCAAAACCGGCGCGGTAATGACGCCCGCGCCGACCCCGGTGATGCCGATCGCAACCGCAATAATGAACCCGAGAGCGATCTCCATTCGGTTACTCGCTTGAAATGTGGATGCCGCACTCGAGTTTCCGCCCGGCCCAGCGGCCGGAACGGAGGTTCTCAGGATCCAGCGGAGGCGTGGTGCAGGGGGCGCATCCGATGCTGGTATAGCCTTGATCGTACAGAGGCAGCACCGGAATGCCGCGCTGTTTCAGATAGGCCCAAACGTCCGCGTTAGTCCAGGACGCCAGCGGCGATACCTTGATCATGTGTTTGCCGCTCGGCAAGCGAAAATCATCCACCGGTTGGAGATTCGCGCGCGTAGGCGACTGTTCGCGCCGCAAAGCGGTGAACCATACGCCGTAGGGGTCTAGCCCGGCGAACAATGGCTCAACCTTGCGCATGGCGCAGCATCGGTCCGGCGCAGTCTGATTCAAGATTCCGAATTGCGATTCCTGCTCGGCAACGGTCATCTTTGCGCTCAGGTTCACAAGGTTGAGATGCATCCGCGCAGCCATTTGATCCCGGTACGCGTAGGTTTCGGGAAAGTGGTAGCCAGTTTCGAGGAACAGCACTGGGATATCGGGCTTCTCGGCGATTACGAGATCCACCAGGGCCATGCATTCGGTTTGAAAGCTGCATGTGACGCAGACCGGCTGGTCGTTCGCCCGCAGCACATCGCGAATCAGGTCCGCCGCCTCGCCGATTTTTTGATCCAAGGGCACTGCTAGATTCCTTCCCCGCCGGTAAGCGACTCTTCCGGCAGCAGCACGCCCGTCTCTTCGAGCATCGCTTCAATCCACTGCGCCGCCTCCGCGTTGTCCGCCGGCAATGGCCAATCCGCGGCTCGGTCGGATACCAGCAACACCAGCAGGCCCGCCTTCTGAAGGATCTCGAGCACGCTGTCGTCGGCCCGCTCCAGGATGGAAACGGCACAGCCGCGATCGAACAGCTTCCGCTCCAGCAGCCAGGCGAGCTGGATCCTCGAACCCAAGGATACTGTCGCGCCGGAATGCCGATAGCGGGCGATGCGTTCCACGGGCGTAACGCGATCCCCCTGCTCGGTCATCTGTTGCGGCCGCGGCCGGGTTTGCTCGCGCGAGACGGGCGCGAGAATCATGCCCGCAGCCACGGTGGCGTTGTTCGCCGGATCGATCAAAATGAAGCTGCCGGTGCCGCGGTTGTGAGCGTACGAATCGAAATAGATTGGTCGGCTGGCCTCAATCCGCAGCACTCCGATTTCATTCAGCCCCAGCGTCGCGGCGGGCTCGCGATCGAGCGTGGTGATATTGATCCGATGCCGCGTTGACTTGATTTCGGCCGGTATCGTCTGCGCGGTATGTTTGAGCCAATAAGCACGGCCCGGATCGAGCGGCTGCTCATGCATCCAGACCACGGTGGCGTCGAACTGCCGCGCCACTTCCGGCGGCTGATGCGCGGACGCGATCATGTCTCCCCGGCTGATGTCGATTTCATCTTCGAGCGTCAGCGTGACCGACATCGGCGCGGCGGATTCATCCAGCCGCCCATCGAAGGTTTCGATACTTTTTACGCGCGATCGCCGCCCGGAAGGAAACGCCACTACCGCGTCGCCGGGCCGGATGGTCCCGGATGCTATCTGACCGGCGTATCCCCGGAAACCCTGGTCCGGACGAATGACGCGCTGCACGGGAAAGCGGAACGCGCTGGAGCGGGTGCGGTGCTGGACCGGAACCGTTTCGAGAAATTCGAGCAGGCTGGGTTGGTGGAACCAGGGCATCCGATGGCTGCGGGACACCACGTTGTCCCCGGCCAGGGCGCTGATCGGCAGGAAGTAGACGTGCGGCGCGCTCAGACGCCCCAGGAACTCGCGATATTCGGCTTCGATTCCGCGAAAAACGTCTTCGCGGTAATCCACCAGATCCATTTTGTTCACCGCCACGACGAAATTCGGAATTCCCAGCAGCGATGCGATATACCCGTGGCGGCGTGACTGCGGCAGCACGCCATTGCGGGCGTCGATCAGAATGATCGCGAGATCGGCTGTGGAAGCGCCCGTCGCCATGTTGCGCGTGTATTGCTCGTGGCCGGGCGTGTCGGCGATTATAAATTTGCGCCGGGCCGTGGCGAAGTAGCGATACGCGACGTCGATGGTGATGCCTTGCTCGCGCTCGGCGCGCAATCCATCGGTCAACAGCGAAAAATCGATCGCGCCCGCGGACCGGTTGACCGAAGCTTTCGTCACCGCCTTAATCTGATCCTCGTAGACGTTTTGCGAATCATAAAGCAGCCTGCCGATCAGCGTGGATTTACCATCGTCCACGCTGCCGGCGGTGGTGAATCGCAGCAGATCCTTGGCCTGCTCCTGGGCCAAAAACTCTTCGATGGAAAAAGCGGGTTCGCGATCGATGGCCACTACCATCAAAAATAGCCCTCCCGCTTTTTCATTTCCATGGAGCCTTCCTGATCGTGATCGATCACGCGATTCTCGCGCTCCGATCGGCGGAATGAAACCAGCTCCTCGATGATTTTCGGGACTGTATCCGCGTCCGATCGAATGGCTCCCGTGCAGGGGCTGCACCCGAGCGACCGCATCCGGCAGCGAACCATCTGCGGTTTTTCACCCGGCAGCAGAGGAATGAAGGGCTGCTCCAGCGGGATCAATGATTCGCCGCGCACCAGCATCTCGCGTTCCTGCGCGAAATACATAGGCACGATCGGAATGTTCTCTACGTGGATGTATTGCCACACATCCATTTCGGTCCAGTTGGACAGCGGAAACACCCGCAGGCTTTCGCCGGGATCGATACGAGAGTTAAAAAGATTCCACAATTCCGGGCGTTGATTCTTCGGATCCCACTGTCCGTTCGCATCCCGAAACGAAAAGATCCGTTCCTTCGCCCGGGATTTCTCTTCATCGCGCCGCGCTCCCCCGATAGCCGCATCGAATCCGCCGGCGCGCAGGCCGTCCAGCAGCGCCTTGGTCTTCAGCAACCCGCAGCAGCGTTGCGTGCCTAGACGAAAGGGATTCGCTCCATCCTCAATCGCCTCGCGATTGGTATGCACGATCAGCTTAGCGCCCACTTTTTTCGTGTACCAGTCCCGAAACTCGATCATCTCGCGGAATTTGTAGGTGGTGTCGATGTGCAACAACGGAAAGGGAATGGAGCCCGGATGGAAAGCCTTCTGCGCCAGGCGCAGCAAGCAGGACGAATCCTTGCCGATCGAATACAGCATCACCGGCCGCTGAAATTCGGAGGCAACCTCTCGCATGATGTGAATGCTCTCGGCTTCGAGCAAGCGCAGATGTCCGATTTGCGACATTATTCGCAGGTTACCACAGGTTCCGGCCGAGATCTACTCAATGTCAATTGAGATTAGGGAACTTGTGAGTTAAGCCCCTCATTATTAATATCTTCCAGAAGTCTTGCCGATGCGTTCCGTGGATATCCGAAGTCCCAAAAAGGATTGCCGGCAAGGCTTTCCCACACCCGCTTATCCCGATCGGTAAGCATGGCTTCGAAGCGCCGATCGAGCTCTTGAACCTCGTTATCCAGCCCAACCATGGCGATAATTCCGCGAAGATCCAGGTCATTGCGGTAGTCTTCGAGGCCCAATTTGTAACCTCGCTCCACCTCTTCGACGAATTTCCGCCAGCGCTCGATCAATCCAGCCCGTCCGGCCTGAACGATGTGTGCGGGGTAGCCATTTTCGTTCAGGTACGCCGCCATTTCTTCGTCCGTCATCGTGCGCGCTCCTTCAATATGACCGGCGGGCTTGCCGTTCAAAGTAGCGCACGCCGTCGTTGGGAATGAAAAACGTGCGGATGGTGCGGTCCGGATTGTAGGCGCCAAAATAGCCATGCCGCTTGTCGAACCGGCTGAACTCTCCGTTACGACGCCGGGATTCGAGAATCGGGCCGCCGGGTGGCGCGTCTCTCAATTCCTGGGCGAGCCGCAGATATTCACGCTTGTCGATGTGGCCGAACTCCGCGCCATGCTTGTGGAAGTGCTCATTCAGAAGCTCGGGGGAACGAAACCCGGGCCCGCCGGCCCAGAGCAGCAATCCGACCAGTAGCCCGCTCGCCAGCAGCCTCAGCATCGATCTTCTCTTAAGGAACGATCTTAGGGTACGGCCCATTTTCGCTGGATCGGCAGCCGAAAGCGATGCAGCACCGCCTCGACATCCTTTTCCGTCAACCGGGAAGCGTCGTATTCCACCTTCAGTTTGTCTAACGAAGGCACGGTTTCGACGCGCAGGATCCCGTACCAGCTATGTGCGTCGGCAACGCCGCCGGCGTCCGCGTCGGTCAGAGGCCGAATGAGATCGTATTCGAGTTGAACCTTCGTCATTGGGCCTCCAGAGATCCGTCCATCAGGATATCATTCGCGCTTGCGCCCGAGCTTCCAATGGATCTGCCGGAAAATTCCCAACCAAACATCGGCGTCATGCGCGGGCAAGTCCAGCCTGCGTACCAAACGCCGGATCTTTGTCTCAACGCCACTGGATTGAACGTATCCGGATTCGTTCAGAACTTCGGTCAAAAGAGCGGTCATGCGATCCAGATCGGACGCGCCGGCGCGCTTGCGTCTTTCGGGCTTGGCCGCAACGGAGCTCCTGGTCAGCTCGTACAAGCACACTGCCACGGCCTGCCCCAGGTTCATCGAATCTTTCGTCCCGATGCGAACCAACCACTCGCAGTAACTTAGATCGTCGTTCGAAAGGCCGAATTTCTCCGAGCCGAACAGAAGCGCTACGCGATCCGAGCCCAGCTGCTTACGAATTTGACGCGCGCCATATTGGATCGACCGCAGGGGATGCTGCAGCTCGCGATGCCCCAGCGAAGTGGTTCCCACTACCAGGCTGCAATCGGCGATCGCCTCCGCAAGCGTCGTATATTCTTCCGCATTCTCGAGAATCTCGCCGGCATGCACCGCCGACTTGGCCTCGCGAAACGCGACCTGGTAAGGATTCACCAGGCGCAAGCGGCCAAATCCAAAGTTGTTCATGGCGCGAGCCGCCGCGCCGATGTTCAGGGGATTTCGGGTAGAAACCAGAACCACCCGCAAGTTGTCCGCGGACAACTACTGCTCCAGATACGTATACCCGTTCAGCCCGTCTTCATAAAACCGAAGCAGCCGGCCGGACTCTTCGTATCCGATCTTGCCCTCCCGCAGCGCCGTCTCCACGTCGCGCCGGAATTCCTCCAGCAGAGTCTTGGAGCTGAACTGGACGTAATCCAGCACTTCGCGCACCGTGTCGCCGCGGATTACGGTGTCGAGGATCACATCGCCGTTGTCGCTCAGGCTGACATGCACCGCATTGGTGTCGCCGAAAAGATTATGCAGGTCGCCCAGGATTTCCTGATAGGCGCCCACCAGAAATGCGCCCAGGATATAGGGCTCGCCGTTAAAAGGATGCAGCGGCAGCGTCCGCTTCACATCGCGGCGATCGATAAACTGGTCGATCTTGCCGTCGGAGTCGCAAGAAATATCGCCCAACACGGCGCTGCGCGTGGGCAACTCGTTCAGCCGGTGAATGGGCATGATGGGGAAAAGCTGCTTAACTGCCCAACTATCCGGAATGCTCTGGAACAGCGAGAAATTACAAAAGTAGGTGTCAGAAAGCATCCCGTCCAAGCCCTCCAGCTCTTCCGGGAAAAATTCGAGCTCCTTAGCCATGCGATGAATGCGGCGGCAGATGGCCCAATATAATGTCTCGGCCTGGCTGCGCTGCGCCAGAGGCAGATACCCAAGGCTGAACAGATTCAGCGCGGAGTCCAGCGCCTGCTGCGCGTCGTGAAAGCTCTCGAGCAGATTTTTCGAGCTTAGCGATTTGGATGTTTCCTGCAAGTCGATCAGTGGCTGCTCGGCATCCTCGGGAACCGGACCAAAGGAATCGTCACCGAATCCGCTTACGCCCAGAACATTGAAAACCAGGGCGCTGTGATAAGCGGCGATGGCCCGGCCGCTTTCCGAGATGATGATCGGATGCGGGACCTCAGCCTCGTCGCAAACGCTTTGAATGTGGTACACGACGTCGTTGGCGTATTCCTGCAGCGTGTAATTCACGCTGGATTCGAAATCGGTTTGCGAGCCGTCGTAATCGATTCCGAGGCCCCCGCCGACGTCCAGGTATTTCAGTCCCGCGCCAGCGCGCTTCAATTCGACATAGATGCGCCCGGCTTCGTTCACGGCGGCCTTTATCTGCCGGATATTCGTGATCTGGCTGCCCAGGTGGAAGTGCAGCAGCTCGATGCAATCTTCGAGGCCCACGGCTTTCATCTGTTCCAGGGCCTGCAAAGCCTCGCTCACCGTCAGTCCGAATTTCGAGCGATATCCGCCCGAGGACTTCCAGCGTCCGGAGCCTCTGGCGGCCAACTTCAGGCGCAGCCCGATCACAGGCCGCACGCCGACGCGCTGGGAATGCTTCACGATCAAGTCGAGCTCCGTGAACTTCTCCACCACCGGAATGATTTGCCGGCCGATCTTTTTCGCCAGCATGACCATCTCGATATATTCGTCGTCCTTGAAGCCGTTGCAGATGATGGGAGTGTCGTTGTCGGCAATCGCCAGCACCGCGAGCAACTCAGGTTTCGAACCGGCCTCCAATCCGAAGTGATAAGGTCGGCCGTACTTGAAAACTTCTTCCACCACCTGGCGCTGCTGATTCACCTTGATCGGATACACGCAGCAATAGCTGCCCTTGTAGCCGTGCTCACTGATCGAATTCTGAAACGCCTGGTGCAGCTCGCCGAGCCGGTGTTTGAGAATTTCGGCGAAGCGGATCAGGATCGGAAGCGAAATCCCGCGCAGCTCCAGCTTCTCCACCAGTTCCCGCAGGTCGATGCCGCGCGCGGGATCCTTGCTGGGATGGACCCACAGATGGCCGTTCGATCCGACCGAGAAATAGCCCTTGCCCCAGCTAGCGACGTCGTATAATTCGCCGGCGTCCGCCGTGGTCCATCGCTCAGACGGTTCCCAAGCGACAGCTTCGCTCAGTTTCATTCCACCTCCGCGCACAAGTGTCCAGTTTTCAGTGTGCTTCGATTTCTCGACGAGGGCAAGTGTTTTTTCGTTACAAGTTCCTGGAAGGGAAGCGGTATCAGCCTTAGGGACGGCTCAGACCCGGAACGTGTCCGCCCGCCAGCTCACGATGGCCTTCTTGATATCCTTGCTCTTCATCTGGCTGCTGACAGCTTTCTCCAACAAGCCTGGAAATTCCTCGTCCGACGCAAAGCGCAGGGCCGTCCATTGCGATTCGGTCACCTCGCCCGCGCGCTCCAGCAGTTCATCGGAAAGCAATTCCTCGCAGCGCAGTTGCTCTTCCAGCCGGATCAGCCGATCCTGCACGCGAAGCGGATTCGTCCGGATCAAGAACATCGCCACTGGCCACATTACTCCGATCAGCAAGAGTATCCAGGACGCCAGCAGGTCCGGGTTCCGCACGACATTCACGATCGTGAGGATCAATAGCACCAGCGCGCCCGGTAACAGAAAAAAGTGGAACGGCGGGTGCGTCCGAGTGTGGTTCGCGTACGTCTGTGGAATTTTTTCGGCCATGCTGCCTCCTTGTGCTCGAAAGGGTATTCTACTAAGAGGGGGTTTGTGCGATGTGAACAACGCGAAACCCCAGAAAAAATCGCTGTTCCACGCCTTGAATTCATCGCAACAACTATGTTACGGTAACGGCTTAGGATACCGGTTTCGGGCGCGTTGCGTCTAGGGGTGCGAACGCCGTCTCGGACTCTAAACCTTTCCTTCTAGACATTCATGGAAGCAACCTTACAGTCGCTGGGCGAATTACTGCTAAAGGCCATACCGACCATTGTCCTGCTGCTGATCGTTCTGATCTACCTGCGGTGGATGTTCTTCGGGCCGCTCGAAAAAATATTAGCGCAGCGCCGTGAAGCCAGTTCCGGCGCGCTGAAGAACGCAGAAGCTTTAATGGCTAAGGCGGAACAAACCGCGGCCGCCATCGAAGCCCAGCTCCGCAAGGCGCGCGAGGAGATCTATCAGGAGCAGGAAGCGGCACGGCGCGAATGGATGACCGCGCAAGCCAGCCAATTGGATCAGGCGCGTCATCAATCGCATGAATTGGTACACCAGGCCCGCCAGAAGCTGGCTGCGGAAACCGCGGCGGCGAAACGCGAGCTTGCCGCCACCGCGGATGGCCTGGCGGAACAGATCGCGCAGTCACTTCTCGGAAGGAAGACCGCCTGATGCGCCGCGCGGCGTTGGTCCTGGCGCTGGGAATGGTATTGGCGCCCGGTATTCTGCCCCAGGAAGCAGCGGGATCCGAGGCCAAGACCGAGCAAGGCGATCCCTGGATCTGGTGGAAGTGGGTTAATTTCGTAATCCTCGCCGGAGGCCTCGGCTACCTGATCGGCAAACACGCGCCGGCATTCTTCGACGGCCGATCGAAGGAAATCCTGCGGGGCATCGCGGATGGAACCAAGGCGCTGAAAGACGCGCACGCCCGGGCCACCAGCTTGGAGCTGCGTCTGGCGGGCATCCAAAATGAGATCGACAATTTGCGTGGCGTCGCCCGCTCCGAAATGGCCGCCGAGGGCCAGCGCATCCAACGCGAAACCGAACACCATCTCCAAAGATTGCAGGCTCAGGGCGAACAGGAGATCGTGTTGATGACACGCGCGTCGCGGGATGAATTAAGAAAATATTCGGCTGAGCTGGCGCTCCAGCTGGCGGAACAGCGCATCCGGTCTCGCGTCACCAAGGACGCTCAGGACGGCCTGGTGGACGCCTTCCTCGGCGATCTGAGTCATCAGGCGACGCTGGGCGTGCGAGCGTGAGGAACGAGGCTTAGAAATGGCTTCCGCTGTCGCCAACCGTTACGCGAGCGCCCTGGTGGATGTTGTGCTGGACCCGGCGTCGCCCCTGAAGCCCGAGGATGCGGTGGCGCAACTGAGCTCGGTGGCGCAGATGATCTCCGGGTCCCAGGAATTGCGCACGGCGCTTGAGACGCCGGCCATCCAGACCTCGCGAAAACGCGCGGTGGTCGGCAAGCTAATGGCTGAAATCCCGGTGTCGAAGCTGATCCGGAACTTCGTATTCGTACTGATCGATCACCGCCGCATCAGGATGATCGACGAAATGCGGGATGCGTTCGATCAACATTTGGATGCGCGCCGGGGCGTGGTACGGGCCGAAGTTACCTCCGCCGCGCCGCTCGACCAGCGCAGGAGTTCGGAAATGGAGTCGGCATTGTCGCGGCTCACCGGGAAGCGCATGCGCCTGCGCTTCGCCGTGAATGCAGACTTGCTGGGCGGTGTAGTGGCGCGAATCGGATCTACGGTGTATGACGGGTCGGTTCGCGGCCAGCTTCAGCAACTGCGCCGCAAGCTGACAGAACCGTCCGCTGAATAAAAGGTGGGGATCAAACATGGCTCAAATCCAAGCAGATGAAATCGCGCGCGTGTTGCGTGACGAAATTGAGCACTACGAGAAGACCGTCAACGTCGCTGAAACCGGATCGGTGATTTCGGTGGGCGATGGAATCGCCCGTGTCTACGGCCTGGAGAACGTGATGGCCGGGGAAATGATCGAATTTCCGCACGACGTCACGGGCATCGCGCTCAACCTGGAGGAAGACCAGGTAGGCGCCGTGCTGCTGGGCGAATATCAGGAGATCAAGGAAGGCGACGAAGTGCGGCGCACCGGCCATCTCATGTCCGTGCCGGTGGGGGAAGGAATGATCGGACGCGTGGTGAACGCGCTCGGACATCCCATCGACGGTAAAGGCCCGATCACGAGCTCGGAATCCCGTCCCATTGAAGCCATCGCGCCGGGCGTGGTGGATCGCCGTTCGGTGAAGGAACCGCTGCAAACCGGGATCAAGGCCATCGATTCCATGATTCCGATCGGCCGCGGCCAGCGCGAGTTGATCATCGGTGACCGCCAGACCGGCAAGACCGCGGTGGCTCTCGATACGATCATCAATCAAAAGGGCGGCGACATGATTTGCATCTACGTCGCCATCGGACAGAAGCGCTCCACCGTGGCGCAGGTGGTCAAAACCCTCGAAGACTTCGGCGCAATGGAGTACACCATCGTGGTGGCAGCCACTGCTTCCGATCCCGCACCGATGCAGTACATCGCGCCTTACGCCGGTTGCGCGATGGGCGAGTATTTTCGTGACAGCAAGCGACACGGCTTGTTGATCTATGACGATCTTTCGAAGCACGCCGCGGCGTATCGCGAGATTTCGTTGCTGCTGCGCCGCCCGCCCGGTCGTGAAGCGTACCCCGGCGACGTTTTTTACCTTCACAGCCGGCTGCTGGAACGCGCCGCCAAGCTGAACGACGCCAAAGGCGGCGGTTCTCTGACAGCCCTGCCGATTATCGAAACCCAGGCCGGCGACATTTCGGCCTACATCCCCACCAATGTGATCTCGATCACCGACGGCCAGATCTTTCTGCTGGCCGATTTGTTTAACTCCAACATCCGTCCCGCCATCGACGTAGGTCTTTCGGTGAGCCGCGTGGGAGGGAGCGCGCAGATTAAAGCTATGCGGCAGGTGGCCGGCTCGCTCCGGCTGGATCTGGCCCAGTATCGCGACCTGGCGGCTTTTGCGCTGTTCGGATCGGAGCTCGACAAAGCATCGCAGAACCAGTTGAATCGCGGCAAGCGCCTGGTGGAGGTTCTGAAGCAACCGCAATACCAGCCTCTTCCGGTGGAAAAGCAAGTTTTGATCGTTTACGCGGGGACGAACGGCATGCTGGATGACCTGCCGGTGGAGCAGATCCGTCCATTTGAAGGGGAGCTGTACAAGTATCTCGATACCAGCCAAGCCGGCTTGCTGCAGGAACTGCGCGAGAAGAAGGCCATGGACGATCAGCTCAAGGCCAAGATCAACTCACTGCTGAAGGAATTCAAGCAGCGCTTCGTGGCTCAGCATAAGGAAACGGCTGCCGCGGTCTAAGATCCATGCCCAGCCTGATCGATCTCCGCCGGCGAATTCGCTCGGTTAAGAACACGCAGCAGATCACCAAAGCCATGAAAGTGGTTTCGGCGGCCAAGCTGCGGCGCGCGCAGGACCGGGTCCTGGCGGCCCGTCCGTATGCGCAGATCATCCGGCGAATGCTGGCGAATGTGGCGCTGGCCGCCCAGGAGCAGAGCCAGGGCGAGCAGGTGGATCTGCTGGTAGTGCGTCCGGAAAAGCGGATCCAGCTTTTGGTGGTCACGGCCGATCGTGGTCTGGCGGGAGCGTTCAACTCGAATGTGATTCGTTCCGCGCAGAAGTTCATACAGGATCATTCAGACGCGGAAGTGCAACTGGAACTGATCGGGCGCAAAGGCCGCGATTTTTTTAAGAAACGGCATCGCAGCATCACCGGCGAATACACCACGCTGTTTCAGAAAGCGGCGCGCTACGAGGATGCGCTCGAGATCGCCCGGAAAGTGATCGAGCGTTTCAAAAAGGCCGAGATTGATGCGGTATATCTGGCGCTGAACAATTTCAAGAGCCTGATGGCGTCGCGGCTGGTGGTGACGCGCATCCTTCCGGTGGAGCTTCCCCAAAAGCAGGAACAGATCGACTACATTTACGAGGAGCCCCCCAACATGCTGCTCGAAGCGCTGCTTCCGCGCTACATCGAGGCGCAGATTTTCCGCGCGCTGCTTGAATCGAGCGCGGCCGAACACGCCGCCCGCATGGCCGCGATGGAAGCAGCCAGCTCCAATGCCGCCGATGTGATCGATGCGCTGACGCTGAAGATGAACCGCGTGCGGCAAGCCAGCATTACCCGAGAGATTATCGAGATCGTGAGCGGCTCCTCCGCTTTGGAGTAATTTATGCCAACGACAACTACTACCGCAGCCCTGGTGGAAGGCAAAGTCATTCAGATTTCCGGCCCGGCCGTGGACATTCAGTTCCCCGAGAGCCAGATTCCGGTGATCAACACCGCTATTCATATCACCAGCGAAGGCTTCGTCGCGCCCACGCCCATTGACGTAATGGTGGAAGTGGCGCAGCACATCGGTGAGGGCCGCGTGCGCACCATCGCGCTGCAGCCCACCGACGGCATGGTGCGCGGCATGAAAGCCGTCAGCCTAGGCCATCCCGTCGAGGTCCCGGTGGGTAAAGAGACGCTGGGCCGGGTGTTGAACGTCATCGGCCAGCCGGTGGACAACATGGGGCCCGTTAATACCAAGACCAAATGGTCCATCCATCGCCCGGCGCCGGCGTTTGAGGAGCAAGCCACTGAGCTCCAGATGTTCGAGACCGGCATCAAGGTGATCGATCTGCTGGAACCTTACTTGCGCGGCGGAAAAATCGGGCTGTTCGGCGGCGCGGGCGTCGGCAAAACCGTCGTCATCATGGAGTTGATCAATAACATCGCGCTCAAGCACGGCGGAGTCTCGGTATTCGCGGGCGTGGGCGAGCGCACGCGCGAAGGCAACGACCTGTGGATGGAAATGCAGGAATCCGGCGTGCTGGATCCGCATGACTACACCAAGTCCAAAGTGGCGCTGATCTACGGGCAGATGACCGAGCCGCCCGGTGCGCGCCTGCGCGTGGGCCTCAGCGGCCTCACCGTGGCCGAGTATTTTCGCGATGAGGAAAGCCAGGACGTTCTGCTTTTCATCGATAATATCTTCCGCTTCACTCAAGCCGGCTCCGAGGTCTCGGCGCTGCTCGGCCGCATGCCATCGGCGGTGGGCTATCAGCCCAACCTGGCCACGGAAATGGGCGAGTTGCAGGAGCGCATCACGTCGACCAAGAAAGGCTCCATTACGTCGGTGCAGGCCATTTATGTGCCGGCCGACGACTATACCGATCCCGCGCCCGCCACGACCTTCGCGCACCTGGACGCCACCACGAACCTGACGCGCAGCCTGGTGGAGCAGGGCATCTACCCCGCAGTGGATCCGCTGGCATCCTCTTCTCGAATTCTAGATGCGCGCATTGTGGGCGAAGAGCATTACGCCGTCGCGCAACAGGTGAAGCAGATTCTGCAACGCTACAAGGATCTGCAGGACATCATCGCTATTTTAGGCATCGACGAATTGTCCGATGAAGATAAGGCGATTGTGGGGCGCGCCCGGCGTATCCAGCGCTTCCTCTCGCAACCGTTCCACGTCGCCGAGCAGTTCACTGGCTTCAAAGGCAAGTACGTGCCGCTGGCCGAGACCGTTCGGAGTTTCAAGGAAGTTGTCGACGGCAAACACGACGATCTTCCGGAGCAGGCCTTCTACATGCAAGGCGACATCGAGGACGTTAAGAAAAAGGCGGAAGAGCTCAAGAAGCAGGGCGAGGCCTGATTCGTGGCGGACACCTTCGACATCGAGATTGCAACTCCCGAGCGTTTGCTGGCACGCGAGAAGGCCATTCGCGCTCAAATTCCGGCGAAGGAGGGATACATCGGTGTGCTGCCGGATCACGCCTCCCTGCTATCGGAGCTGGGCATCGGCGCGATGACCTACACAACAGCCGGGGATCATCGCTTCAGCTTTGCGATCCGCGGCGGTTTTCTGGAGATTCACGACAACGTCGTTCGCGTTTTGAGCGACATCGCCGAGAAGGGCCAGGAAATTGACGTCACCCAGGCCGAAAAGGACTTGAAGCGCGCGCAGGACGAGATCATCAGCCCGGGGCTGGGCGTGGACATTGCGGGAGCGCTGATCGCCGTCCGGCATGCACAAGCCCGCATTGACGCGGCGCGCAAAGCAGCCACCAAAGAGGAATAGGGCGTCCGGACGTGCTCGGGCGGCCTGCTTCCGCTAAAATTGAAGTAGGCAAGTCGGCAAATGTTCCGGGTTATCTTCTACCTCATTTTCACCGTCGTTTTGATTTCAGTAGTAAGGGCGGTGATGCGGATCGTGGTCAAGGGCATGGGCGAAATGATGAACCCCAACGCCGGCGCCCAATCTCGCCCGCCGTCTTCGCCGCAGATTCCCTTGACCGGGGAGCTCAAGAAAGATCCGTCTTGCGGAACGTATATTTCCGTCGCGACGTCCATCCAGGAAACCGTCGGGGGTCAAACCTTTCATTTCTGTTCCAAACAATGTCGCGATAAGTACGTGGCGTCGCTGGCTCGCTAGATCCGCGGCGGTCCTGGCTGCGGCGCTGCCGGTGGGCGCGGCACAGCCGGTCTTCTATAAGGACGTCCTGCCCATCCTTCAGAATCGCTGCCAGGAATGCCATCGCGCCGGGGAAATCGCACCCATGCCGTTCCTCACTTACGCGCAAACACGGCCCTGGGCCAAGGCCATCCGCGACGCTGTGGTCGCGCGGAAAATGCCGCCCTGGTTCGCCGATCCGAAATACGGCCACTTCGCGAATGATCGCTCGCTTTCGAGCGCCGAGATCGAGACTCTGGCGAATTGGGCGGACTCAGGCGCGGCCGAGGGTAACCCGCGGGACGCTCCACGGCCGCGCGAGTGGCCGGAAGGATGGAACATCGGGAAACCGGATCTGGTTTTCGAAGGGCCGAAATTTTCTATTCCGGCCAGAGGCGCCATCGAATATCAGTACGTGATCCTGCCGATGCATTTCGCCGAAGACCAGTGGGTTGAGCGCGTGGAAGTGCGACCCGGTAATCGCGCGACGGTCCACCACGCCGTGGTCTATGTTCGCGAACCTGGGTCCCAGTGGCTCTCCGACAGCCCGCGCGGCATTACTTTCGCGCTGCCGGCCACGGCAGATCATCGGCCCAATCCCAAGAGTTTCACCACCAGCGATATTCTCATGGTCTACACGCCTGGAAACTCTTTCGAAGCATGGCCGCCCGGCGTCGCGAAGAAAATCAAGGCAGGGTCCGACTTGGTGCTCCAAACCCACTACACAGCCAACGGCGCGGCTTCGTCCGATCGCACCAGTATCGGCATGGCTTTCTCCAAAACGCCGCCCAAGCAGGCTGTTCTGACGCTGCAAATGGAAAACGACAGGTTCGTGATTCCTCCGGGAGACCCCGATTATCACGTCTCCGTCTCGGGCACCTTGCCCAACGCTGCGCTTCTCGTCGGCATGCTCCCGCATATGCATCTGCGCGGCAAGGCGTTCGAATATCAAATCGTCGGGCCGAAGGGCGCGGTGGAAACGTTACTAAAGGTGACCAAGTACGATTTCCACTGGCAGATCGACTATCGGCTGGCCCAGCCGCGTCTGCTTCGCGCAGGCACTCGGTTGCGGTGGGAAGCCGCATTCGACAATTCGCGAAACAATCCGAGCAATCCCGATCCCGGGGCGGAAGTGCGTTTCGGTGAACAGAGTTGGGAAGAGATGATGATCGGTTTCTTTGACGTGCTGGTGGATGCGGACGTCGATAAGGTCTCGTTTTTTCAGAGAAAACACTAGCCAGCGAAGCGTGGATCGGTTACAAAGGTAGACGGGACCAGCCGAAAGCGGCGCGCCCAATCTTTCAAAGGAGAATCGGCGCGGCGTGAGTAACATGCCGCGAGCATTCATATACAAAACATGTGGGGAAAACCTGGTGAAGTACAAGCGAACCAGAATCAGCCGGAGCAGACTCCCCCGACGCCCCGGCCCACTCCAACTAGCAACGGCAATTCTTCGAGGCCGACAGTTTTAGGCAAGTCGATGAAGATTATCGGGGAAATATGGAGCGACGAAGAGCTTTGTCTGGAAGGCAGCCTGGAAGGAAAGCTGGAACTGCGGAGTCGGTTGACCATTGGTCCTGAAAGTAACGTGAAAGCGGATATTAAGGCGGAAGAAATCGTCGTGTTCGGAACCGTTCGCGGCAACGTGGAAGCTCAGGGGCGCATCGAGCTGCGCGCCGGCGCCACGATCGTGGGCGACATCAAGACAGCCGGAATCGTGATCGAGGACGGCGCCTACTTTAAAGGCGGTATCGATATCTCCCGCGCTGAAAACGGGGCCGCTCCATCCAAGGCGGCGGGGGCTACTGCCGGCAACAAGCGCTGAGTCTAATCTTACGTAAACTGGCGTAACAGGTTACGCACATCGAGAGTCTAAAATATTGAGGCCGCACCCTTGCTGAAAGGAACTGTGGCCGTGGAGGAGAGCGCCCGTTCCCAAAGGGCGGGCGCTTCTCTTTTTGTTGGCCCCGCTCGCCTTACCTCAGCGAATTCAACTTGTTGGCGATCCGTTTGCGATCCGCGCGCTCGGGCTTGAGGTCGAGCGCTGCCTGATAGGCTGCCTGGGCATCCGAAGTATGCTTGCGCCCAGCCTCGAGATCGCCGACCTGTTCGAGGACATTGAGATTCTGCGGATCGAGCGTCGAGACCCTCCGCAACTCAACCAGAGCGTTCTCGACATCACCTGATTTTGCCAGCAAGCCCGCAAGCGCCAGCCGCGCGGCGAAGTAGTCCGGTTTGGCCGCGAGCACTTTCCGATATTCCTCGATCGCCGCCGCGTTGTCGCCCCGATCCGCGAGCAAGCCGGCCAAGCTCAGCCGAGAAGGAAGATAGTCCGGCGATTGCCGAAGATTCTCGCGCCAAAGATCGATCGCCTCTTGCTGGCGCGCCGGCTCACCTGCCAGCAGCAGCGCCAGATTGTGGCGTGCGGGCAGCAGATTCGAATTCTTCTGGAGCGCTTCGCGATATAGCTGCTCGGCGTCGTTACGCTTGCCCTCGGAGGCCTTGAGAGTGCCCAGCGCGTTGTAGGGCTCGGCGGAATTCGGCGCGAGCTCGGAGGCTTTGCGATAAGAAGCCTCCGCATCCTTGCGCCGATTCAGCCGCTGATAGACCAGACCGAGGTTGTACGGCAAGTAGCTGTACCGCGGCGCAAGCCGTATCGCTTCCTGATAAGCCCGAATGGCCGACCGATAGTCGCCCGTTTCGACGTAAGCCAGGGCCACGTTATGCAGCGGGTAGGACCAATGCTGGGCGCGCCGGACCGCATCCCGAAAGGCCGGAATAGCTTTCTGGTATTGGGCTTGCTCCAGATAGGCGATGCCCAGGGCGTTGAATCCGTAGGCGCCGTCCGGATCGATGCGCACGGATTGCTCCAGCAGTTGCGCCGCTTCCGGGAACTTCTTGTCGTACAACAGAGCGCGTCCTTGAAAGAAATCCTGACGGCCCTCCAGATACAGCGACTCCTCAGTCAAACGCCGTGCCGCTTCCATGTAGCGCGCTCCGCCCTCGAATTCCTGTTGTGTTTGCGGCGTCTCGTCGCCCTCCAGGTAGCGCAGCAGCACTTCCTGCGCCTTATTTTCGAGCGCAATCTGAAGCTGGTTCCTGCGCTCCTGGTATTGGTCCGGATTCAGTTCATTCTTCAGCTTTCGCAAGGCATCAAAAGCATTGTCCTGCTGATCCGGCAGGATGCGGCCGGCTCCGATCGCCCCCGTGAAGCGGTCCACGTCATCGGAAGCCTGATCGTCCAGGCTGGCGCCCGCGGCGGAAGCGGATGCCAGATACTTCGGATCGCCGCTGCGCGAATCCAGGATCACCCGCCAGTGCGCCAGTGTGATTCCCGGCTTACGGGTGTCCGACAGTTTGATGTCCACATTCCCTGGACTGATGTCGGTGGGATGCTGTTTGTCCCCCGTAGCCCTGGGAACATTGCTGGTAACGTAGCGAATCAGCTCATTCCCATCCACGATGCCGTCGCCATTCTCATCCGCCGCGCCTTCCAGACCCTTCAGCACGAAATAGCTGAACGCCCCGTGCCCGCCGCCGAATTCCGGACCTTCCATCGAAAGTTCCCGCCGGCGTCCGGACATCATCGCGAGCAGCTCTCCGTCCACATTCTTGAAGTTCTCCACTTGCGAGTTGACTGTGTCGCTCTTGATGGTCCCGATGGTTCCAGCCTTGCACACATCGACGAACATCAGGACTCTGCCGACCTTGCTCAGTTGATCCTCGAACAGCGACTGCAGCTCCGACATCGGCAGCGCCGTACTGTTCAGGTCTTGCGGATCGGAATCGTAGGTAAGGATGTAGGCGTTCTTGCCGTCCACGGTGCCGTGGCTGGCCACCAGGATGATAACCGTGTCGCTCTTGCCCGCGCGGCGCTTCAGGAAATCCTGGAATCCGTTGCGAACCGCGGCTGTGGTGGCCTTCTCATCGGTCAGCAGCAGAACATTGTCGGGCGACAGGCTGCCTCCACGCGGGCTCTCGAGTAGTTGTCCGAACGTATTGGCGTCTGCGTTCGCGAATTGCAGCGACAGCTCGGGCTTGGCGTATTTCGAAATGCCCACCAGCAACGCGTAGGTTTTTCCGCCGGCGGTCGCGGCCGCGGTGGCTGCTGAAGCCTGATTGGCCAGGGTTTGCTCCAGGTCGAATATCTTGCTCTTCACCCACACCGCGTCCGGCCACTGCTCGCGAATTTTGTTGTACATCTCGAGCGCATTGGAGGCCAGATTATGATTCTCAAAGACCGCGGCTTCTGAGACCAGCGCGGCCTGATCTTTCGGATCGGTCTTAAGTGCGGCATCGAACGGCGCGATCTCGGTTTGTACATCGGCGGCCAGCTTATCGTGCGGGGTGGGCGGAACCTCCGGCTGGTTAAGCCCCCGCGTCATGCTCACGCCGTAGTGCTGCTGGCTGGCTACCGCCACTCGCAAGGTTTGCGGTAGCGTGCAAGCGCGCGCCGGCTGCTCGGAAATCTTGCCGGATTTCACCTTTGGCTGCTTAGGATCGAACCGCACCTCGCCTGACGGACCCAAGGTGTCGATCGCCCTGGCCGGGCAGAACAGAAAGGAGGCGGATCCGGTATCGGTCCTCAAGCCGTCGCCCGAAAACAACAGATCTCCGGGGCGTGCAGCCAGCGGCGTTTCCGTATCCGCGCGCAGCACCTTCCCGCCCCCCGCGGACAGAACCAGTCCCACCGGCTCTTCTTTCGTGTCGGCGAACGCTGCCGCCGCTACAAGCGATGCCGAGGCCGCCCAGATTAGAATTCGCTTACGCATTCACCACGGCTTTCGGAACCAGCGACGCCACCGTGTATAACTCGATCAGCTGCGCTTTGCCGCGAACGGGAACCTCGCCGAGACGCACCGTCTCCACGCGGGTTCCAAGCCGGGTTTCGGTCGCGCCCGTCATGAGCAGTTTCGTATGGTGTTCCTTATTCAGGCTTTCGAGACGCGACGCAAGATTCACGGTGTCGCCTAACACTGTATATTCCATTTTATCGGCTGAACCGACGTTTCCCACCACGGCGGGACCGGTATGGATCCCCGAGCCGGTCTGAAAGCGGCTCTTCGCCGTCACCATTCGAGTGGCGCAGCTAACCGCCCGGATCGCATGATCGCCCGGTTCGGCGCCCTCGTCGTCATCGCAAAAAATCGCCAGGATTCCGTCGCCGATGAACTTGTTCACATGGCCGTGATACGCCACGATGATCCCCACCATCATTGCCATGTATTCATTGAGCAGCTTGACCACTTCCTCCGGTCCGTCCTTTTCGCAAACCTCCTCGGTGAAAGCCGTGAATCCGCGAATATCCGTGAACAGGATGGTCATCTCCATCCGTTTTCCCGAAAGGCCGATAGCCTCCGTCTCTTCGAGCGAGGCCGCTAGCTGTTTGCCCACGAACAACGACACGGCGCGGTGATAGAGGTTGCGGCCCTTCTGTTCGGTGGAGAAGCGATAAACCACCGATGCGATCAGGCAGAGCGACGTCGCCAGCAGAACTTCCGAAGTCGACAGAATGAGGCCGTTCTCGAACAACAGATGAGTAACCGCCAGAATTACGGCAATCTCAAGCAGCACGAATGCCACCGCGCGTCCGGCAGCCAGCTCGGTGGCGATCCACACCGTGATGCCGGTGGCCAGAAACATCGCCAGCCATACCACCCACGGCGCAACCGGCCTCAGGAACCTTCGCTCCAGCAGCGTGCGGATCGTGTTGGCATGGATCTCGACCCCGGGCGTGCTCCATTTGTCGCCGCTGAAGAGCGTGAAGAACGGCGTATCGCGGCGATCGTCGCGGGAGTCCGTTCCAAGCAGCACGATTTTCCCGTTCACCCAGTTGCGCAACTGGTCCAGCTTTCCCGCCTTGGCCGCGGCTTCAAAATCTGCCATGGATACGCTCGGAAATGTGCCCGGCGGTCCCGCAAAATTGATATATATGGATCGGTCCCGTGAAATCGGGATCGGCTGGCCGGCGAATATCAGCTTTCCGTGCTGGAATTCGGCATCCGTACCGACGGCTTTCTCTGCGACGCGCAACGCCAGCGAGCGAAGCGGCGGAGGATCGGCGGGATTCTTGGCCGGCGCCTCAATCAGTTCTTGCCTGCGGACGAAATCATCGTCATCGATGGTCAGGTTGACGAAGCCGTCCAGTCCCAGAGCCGCGGAGATCATGTTGATGGGAATTCTTTGTGCATCCGGATTGCTATCCAGGTCCGAAGCCAAGGCGCAGACTACCGGCACCGGAGATCCCCCCACCGCTTCTCCTAGCATGCGGTCAAAGTCCGGCTGCCATTTGTCCACCGGGACCCCGAACGCCAGATCTAGGCCAATCACCTTAGCTCCCGCTGCGCCCGCGGCGCGGATCACGTTGGCATAGTGCTGGTGCCAAAACATCTTCAGTTCCGGAAAGCTGTCCCGGGCCTTCTGGTCGTCCAGCAAAAGGACGATGTTAGATATCGTCGGGCGTTTTCCTAAGATGTCGCGCGCGACAAAATGTGCGTCATAGGCCTTGAGGTTGAGAATTTGAAAGAAACGGAGATCGCTCAGCGACCATGCCCCCAGCGTGCTCCCGGCCGCCAGGATGATGCAGAGAGCCAAGTGTCTCCACTTCTTCTTCATGTTAACCTGCATCTTACTACGTCAGTCCCACCTGGCCGCTTTAGAGCTGTGACCAGAATTCCCACATTCCGGGCGCTCGCTTTGGCTCTCGTAGGCGCTTGCGCCGCTGTTTCCCAAACCACGCAGGGCCTTATTTCGGGCAAGTTGCTTGACTCTGTCACGGGCCGTCCCATCGCCGGCGCCACCGTCCTCTATTCGAGTTCGGTCAGCAATCTGGCCGGCGCATCCGCTAGCGATCCGTCTGGATACTACTATCTTCCTCTCTTGTCGCCCGGCTTGTATCAAGTCCGGGTCACCGCGCCAAACTATCAAGCGCAGGAGGTGCAGGAATTGGAACTGACCGTGGCCGCGCGAGTGGAGCTCGACTTCCGTCTGCGCCCGCTCAACGATGTCTGGGAATCCGGCGAATATAAGAGCGTCTTCCTGCCCGGAACGAAAACCATCGTGACTTTCTACGGCCCGGATGTGGACCCCAGCAAATCCGGATCATTCGAAGCGCAGAAGGGCCGCCGGGAAGCGCTCGAATCCACGGTATCGGAAGTGATCGATTCCGACGAGATCAACAATCTTCCGCTTTCCGGCCGCGACGTTTACGCGATGCTGGTGACTCTGCCGGGCGTCACTTCCGATGCCGCCACGGGCCGCGGCCTGGGGCTATCCATCAATGGCCAGCGGCCATCGTCTTCTAACTATCTCCTGGATGGTGTCGAAAACAATAACTACCTGATCACCGGACCTCTCACCACGCTCGCGCCGGAGGCGATCCAGGAATATCGTGTTTCCGTTAACAACTTCTCCGCCGAGTACGGGAGAACGTCGGGATTCATAGCCAACGCGATCACGCGGGCGGGTAGCGATTCGTTCCACGGCGCGGCCTACTTCTATCTTCAGAACGATGCCCTGAATGCCAATGCCTTTCGCAATAATTACCAGGGACTTCCGCGCTCGCCGGACCATGAGTCCGAACCTGGATTCGTGGTCGGAGGCCCGATTCTACACAATCGCCTGTTCTTTTCGAGCGCCTATGACTATTTTCGAAGCGGCAGCCAGCAGGCTCCTTACACATTCTTATTCCCGTCGCCATCCTTCGTCGCGCAGTTCACGCAGCCGGGTTCGCTGGCTCGCCAATTGCTGACCGAATTTCCAACCCCGGCGCCGGCGGGTGGAACTGGGTTGACCACGCAAATGACGCTGTCCGCCCCGGTGGCGATCAACCGCACGCAGGCCATTCAGCGATTCGACTACAACACGCCGGACGGCAAGGATCACGCCACCACCCGGCTGCTCATCAATCAACTGGCTCAGCCGGATTTCATTTGGAGTCCGTACCAAGGCTTTACTTCGTCTCTACATGAATACACCTACGCTCTGGGCGCCAGCGAGACCCACTCCTTCCGTCCGGCATTGACCAATGAAGCCAGATTCAGCGTGAGCGATGACAACCTGCACTGGAACAGGCCTCACCCCGAGATTCCAACGCTCACCACCAGCGATGTGTACTTTGTCGGCGGGCAGCCTCAGAGCGGGCTCACGTTGCCCGGCAGCCCCGCTTTCTACGCGTACAAGAATGACAATAAAAGCTGGGAGTTGCTCGACAATGTGATCTGGACGCACGGCCGGCACATCGTAACCACTGGCGCCGGTCTTCTGCTGCGTTCTTCGAACGGGTTCCTGACCGCCGGGCAAGGCGGGGAATATCTCTTCAACAACATCGTTACGTTCGCCCTGGACAGCCCAGCGTACTTCCGCGCCGCCATTGACCGGGCGGCCCTGCCGAGCATTCAGGAGCCGGATTTCGATCGGAGTTATCGATACACGCAGTCTTATCTGTTCGCCGAGGACACGTATAAGTTAACCTCGCGGCTCACCGTCAATTACGGAGTACGGTACGAGTTTTACGGAGGCCCTGAAAACGTGGGCGCGACCAAAGATGAGCTCATTCAGCTCGGTCCCGGCTCCACTTTGGCGCAGCAGCTCGTAGGCGCGACCCTTTCACTGCCTACCGGCACTGGCAATGAGCAGATCTTCGGGTCGGATAAAGGCGATTTTGCGATCCGGACAGGCGCTTCCTACGATCTCTTTGGCACGGGCCGAACCCTCTTACGCGGCGGGTTTGGGACGTTTTATGATCGGCCTTTCGATAACCTGTGGGAGAACGTCCGCGACAATAACTTGATCCTTCCATTGCTTACTCTGCCCGGAGGCCGGGTGAACTATCTCGCGCCGGTTTCGACCGAGCTGGCAACCTTTGAGGGCCAGTCTCTCCCGAACACTTTTCCCGACCTGACTCTGGTCGACCCCAAGCTCCGCAGCCCATATGTGAAGAGCTACTTCGCAGGTATACAACATCGGATCACCGACAACTTCACCGCGGAAGTCAACGGCCTGGGAAGCTACGGCAGCAAATTAATCACGACCGATATCATCAACCGGGATTTTTCGACGCCCACTGGCCGCTACAATCCGGATCTGACGGACATCGCCTACCGGGCCAATCAAGGATTCTCGAACTACAACGCTCTAACCGCCCTGGTGAAATACCGGTTCAGCCAGGGTATCGTTCAAGGATCGTACACCTGGAGTCACAGCATCGACAATCAAAGCGACCCGTTGATCGGCGATTTTTTCAATCTGTCGTTCACCAGTATCCAGACCACGGGCGGATCCAACGGACGTTCGGCGTTTTCCGAACAATTCAACCCGCAGGCGGATCGGGGCGATTCTGACTACGATCAGCGCCACAATTTCGTGGTGTTTTCCTACTGGAATCTCCCTGCGCCCTTTGCGAATTCAAGATGGGGCCTGCCGTTTCGCAACTGGATGGTCTCGGAAATTGCGGCATTTCGCTCCGGATTTCCCTACACGGTGTTGGGAACGTCGAATGTGGTGCAGGGGGGCGGCCAGATCCTGAACAATCGTGTGAATATCATCAATCCCAACGCGACGCTGCTGGCGAATCCCGTGCCGGTGGCGGGCGGAGAGCTGCTGCTCAACGCCGCGGATTTCAGCGAAGCGGCGCCCAGCACGCTTGGCAACGAAGGACGCAATGCATTCATCGGCCCGGGGTTCTACAACGTGGATCTCGCAGTAGCGCGGTATTTTCCGGTGCGCTGGCTGGGCGAAGGCGGACGGCTTCGGTTTCGCGCTGAGCTGTTCAACGCGTTCAATCACGCCAATCTGGGTAACCCGGATGTGTTCTTCACCAACCCGCTGACGTCGACGTTCGGGATCGCGACCTACGGCCGGCAAGGGGTGCAATCGGGATTTCCCGCCGTGGCTCCCCTGAACGAGTTGCCTCGCCAGATCCAGCTCAGCATGAAGATCGAGTTTTAGGCGACGCCCTAGGGCGGCTGCTCGATTTCTTAAGGCGCCTACGCAGACTCGCGCAGGCGACCCATGAGCGATATCATTGTAGAACACTAGGTCAGGAGAAAAGCATGTATCAGAGCAGCGTTAATAGGTCGGCCAGCCCGTTTCTGGCAGGCGTTGCAATAGTGGTCGGAATCATGTGGATTATGCCGGGAGCGTCCGGTCAATCCCGGCCCAGGAATGAGGATTGGCCAAGCTACAATGCCGATCTCGCCGGCAGCCGATACCGTCCGCTGGATCAAATCAACGCATCCAATTTCAATAAGCTCGAAGTGGCCTGGCGCTTCAAGACCGACAGCATCGGCAACCGTCCGGAATACAAGCTGGAGGGCACGCCGCTGATGGTCAACGGCGTGGTTTACGCCACTGCGGGATCCAGGCGCGCGGCCATCGCTCTCGATGCCGCCACCGGCGAACTGCTCTGGGTGCACGGCGAGCACGAAGGCGAGCGTGGCGCGGCCGCTCCCCGCCAACTATCCGGGCGCGGTCTCGCCTATTGGACGGACGGCAAGGATGAGCGAATTTTCTACATTACTCCCGGCTTTCGCCTGATAGGGCTGGATGCCAAAACCGGCGCACTGATCCCTTCCTTCGGCAAAGGCGGCATGGTGGATCTGAAACTCGATGACGACCAGACCATCTCGGCTTGGAACGACAAAGGGGAGTGGGTGCCGGATCTGGTTCATGGCGAAATCGGCATTCAGTCGGCGCCCGTGGTCGCGAAGGATACCATCCTGATCGGCGCGTCCTTCCGCGAAGGCATGACTCCCAAGAGCATGCGTAATAACAAAGGCTACGCCCGCGGCTTCGACGCGCGGACCGGCAAGCGCCTTTGGACCTTCCATACCATTCCCATGAAGGGCGAATTCGGGTACGACACCTGGGAAAACGGCTCAGCAGAATATACCGGAAATACGGGCGTCTGGAGCCAGATCACCGTTGACGAGCAGCTCGGGTTAGTTTATCTGCCTGTCGAATCGCCCACCGGCGATTATTACGGCGGCCACCGGCCGGGTAACAACTTGTTTGGCGAGAGCCTGGTCGCGGTGGATTTGAAAACCGGAAAGCGCAAGTGGCACTACCAGTTGGTGCACCACCCGCTGTGGGACATGGACATTTCCTCCGCGCCGCTGCTGGCCGACATTAATGTGAATGGGAAGGGCATCAAGGCAGTCGCAGTGCCCACCAAACAGGGCTTCTTATATGTGTTCGATCGTGTAACCGGGCAGCCGGTCTGGCCGATCGAAGAGAAACCGGTTGAAAAAGGCAGCGTCCCCGGCGAGTGGTACGCTCCCACCCAGCCGTTCCCTACCAAGCCGCCGGCTTATTCCCGCAACGGCGTCACTCCCGATGTCTTGATCGATTTCACTCCCCAATTGCACGACCAAGCCTTGACCAATGTCTCGAAATTCAAGATCGGCCCGGTGTTCACGCCGCCGGTTGAGAGCAATATCAATGGTCCGTATTCGACGCTTACCCTCGGCACTGCGGCCGGTGGCACAAACTGGCCCGGCGGCTCCTACGATCCCGAGACCCACACGGTCTACGTATTTGCGTGCAACGCCTGCCTGGTTCCCATCGGAGTTGTTCCCGCTCCGAAGGAGGTTTCCGACATGAGGTACGTCATGGGCATGGCCGGGCAAAAAGTGCAGATCGCGCGCGGCCCCGGCGAGAACGCGGGTGCTGATTCGCCCCGCTCCACCCAGGCGGCCACACCTCCCGCCGCTCCGGCTCCCCCGGCCGAACGAGGTCCCAATATTTACGCGCTTCTGGGTGTCAAGGGACTTCCCCTAATCAAGCCGCCCTATGGCACCATCTCGGCCATTAATCTCGACAAAGGTGAAATCCTCTGGCAGGTGCCGCATGGAGACACGCCCGATTCGATTCGCAATAACCCGGCACTCAAAGGACTCAACATCCCGAAAACCGGCCAAGCGGACTATAACGTCGGCACGCTGGTCACGAAAACATTGGTAGTCGCAGGCGATGGCCAGATCACCACGACACCCGAGCATCCGCGCGGCGCGATGCTGCGCGCTTACGACAAATCCACCGGCCAGCAAGTGGGAGCGGTTTGGATGCCCGCGCCACAGACCGGATCGCCCATGACCTATATGCTGAATGGCAAGCAATACATTATAGTTGCGGTCAGCGGCGGCGCCTATTCGGGCGAGTACATCGCTTTTTCGCTGCCGTCCGACTAATTTTTTGCGAAGTAACCGCTACTAGCGGCAAAACGCCTTTAGCATGAATCTTTGATATAGTCATATATCTGTAAGTGAGGTGACATGAAGGTCAAGATCACGACTGTTGCGCTGGTGGCGCTGACGGTCATTGGATTTCAGTTTTCCGCTCTGCGCGCTCAAGCGTCGCGTTCCGTATGGGATGGCGTTTACACGGACGCTCAAGCCAAGCAAGGCCAGGCGGCCTACAACGATAAATGCTCATCCTGCCATGGCGATACGCTCATGGGCGGCGAATCGGCGCCGGCTTTGGCGGGTGGGGAGTTCCTGTCGAATTGGAATGGCCTGACGCTGGGTGACCTGTTTGAGAGAATTCGCACTACTATGCCGCAGAATCGGCCGGGCAGTCTCAGCCGCGAGATGAACACCCAGATTCTCGCCTACGTGCTTAGCGTTAATCAGTTCCCAGCCGGCAAGACCGACCTGCCGCAGCAGACTGAGGTTCTAAAAGAGATTAAGATAGACGCTGCGAAGCCGAAATGAGGAACCACTAGCCCGGCCTTCGGAGGGCGCATCCCTCACCCACGTGCGGAGGGGGCCGGCAACGTCAGAGTTAAGGAGAGAGCCATGCCAAGGAATACGAACGGAAGAAACGTTCTCCTGTTGACCGCGTCGTCAGTTGTGCTCGGAACGCTCTGGATCGCGATCAATGCTTCCGGCCAAGGTCCCGGACTGCCATCCACGCAAAAGGGCGATTGGCCCTACTACACGGCGGATCTGAAGGGCACCAAGTACTCACCGCTCGATCAAATCAACGCCTCCAATTTCGACAAGCTGGAAGTCGCCTGGCGCGTCAAGACCGACAACTTTGGGCCCCGTCCGGAATATAAGCTGGAGGGCACGCCCGTAGCGATCAACGGCAATCTTTTCGTGACTGCTGGAACGCGGCGCTCCGTCATTTCGCTGGATGGCAAGACCGGAGAACTGAATTGGGCCTTCAGCTTCCGCGAGGGTAACCGCGCCGCGATTGCCCCGCGCCAGTTGTCCGGACGCGGCGTTTCCTATTGGACGGATGGCAGGGGCGATGATCGAGTGGTCTTCGTTACCACCGGCTATCGTCTCGTGGAGCTCAATGCGCATACGGGCGCCATCATCACCAGCTTTGGCAAAGATGGCCTGGTGGATCTCAAAGTCGGGATGATCACCGGCAGCGGCCAGCAGATCGATCTCGAAACCGGCGAAGCGGGCCTGCATTCCACGCCGCTCATTGTCAAGGATGTGGCCATTGTCGGCTCGTCCTTCAAAGAGGGCATGACCCCGGTCACGCACAATAACACCAAGGGAATGGTGCGTGCGTTCGACGTTCGTACCGGCAAACTTCTGTGGACCTTCAACACCATCCCGAAACCCGGCGAATTCGGCAACGAAACCTGGGAGAACGGTTCCTGGGCGCAAAACGGCAATACCGGCGTCTGGACCCAGATGACCGTGGACGAAGACCTGGGTTTGGTCTACCTGCCGGTGGAAGATCCCACTTCGGATTACTACGGCGGCCATCGCCCCGGGAATAACTTGTTCGGCGATAGCCTGGTCTGCGTCGATTTGAGAACCGGCGTGCGCAAGTGGCATTACCAGATCGTGCATCACCCCATCTGGGACTTCGATCTTTCTTCCGCCCCGATCCTGGCCGACATCAACGTCAATGGCAAGGCCATCAAGGCAGTGGCGCTTCCCACCAAGGAAGCGTACCTATATGTGTTTGACCGCGTGACCGGCCAGCCGGTATGGCCGATGGAAGAGCGCCCCGTGCAGCAGTCCGACGTGCCCGGCGAGAAGACCTCGCCCACGCAGCCCTTCCCCACCAAGCCGCCTGCTTATGCCCGGAACTATCTCAAAGTGCCGGATGATCTGATTGATTTCACGCCGGAGATGCGCGCGGAGGCCAAGGACATCCTGGCTCGTTACCGCGTGGCGGGCATGTTCAATCCTCCGCTGGTCGGAGATCCGAACGGTATGCTGGGCGCGATCAACGTCGGTAACGCCGGTGGCGGCACCAATTGGCCAGGAGCCGGTTACGACCCGGAAACACACATCGTGTATGCCCAGGCTGCGAATTCCTCCGCCGCCGGCCTATCGCTCCGCAAGCCGCCGCAGGGGTTTTCGGACATGAACTATTTCGCTGGAAGAAACGATCAACCCTTCCGCGAGGCATTAGGGCCTGGATTCGGTACAGCCGCCGATTCGCCGCTTGCCAAGACCGTTGGCCGGCCTGCGACGCCTCCGCGCCCCGGCGCGCCAGCTCCGGCTTATGGCCTGAATGTCCAGGGCCTTCCCATCATGAAGCCGCCCTATGGCGTAATTTCGGCTATCAACCTGGATCGCGGAGACCTTCAATGGCAGGTCCCGTTCGGCCAGACCCCCGACAATGTTGCCAATAACCCCGCGCTCAAGGGCATGAACCTGGGAAATCTCGGTCAGAATGGCAGCGTGGGATTGCTGGTCACCAAGACCCTGGTTATTCTCGGCGACAATCAAGTGACCTCCATCGGTCACCCGCGCGGAGCGATGTTGCGCGCCTATGATAAAGCGACCGGCAAGGAAGTGGGCGCAGTCTGGATGCCGGCGCCCCAAAGCGGATCGCCCATGACCTACCAGGCGGGCGGCAAGCAATATATCGTGATCGCCGTCAGCGGCGGCGCTTACTCGGGAGAATATCTCGCGTTCAGTCTGCCCCAGACCGAATAGCGAAAAGTTTAGAAGGAAATGAGGATTATGCACAATAATACCAAGGGAAGAACCCTGTTCGTGGCGGCCCTGGCGGTCGTCACTGCAGTGGGATGGATTACCGTGAGCGCCTCCGGTCAAGGCAACGGTTATACGCCTTCCACCAAGAAAGGCGACTGGCCGTATTACACCGCCGACGAGAAGGGCACCAAGTACTCGCCCCTCGATCAGATCAATCCCTCCAACTTCAACAAGCTGGAAGTGGCCTGGCGATTCAAGACCGACAATCTCGGCACTCGTCCGGAATATAAGCTGGAAGGCACTCCGCTGGCGATCAACGGCACGCTGTACGTAACGGCCGGGACCCGCCGGTCCGTGATCTCGCTGGACGGCAAGACCGGCGAGTTGAACTGGGCGCACAGCATGCGCGAAGGAACTCGCGCCGCCATCGCACCGCGCCAGCTGTCCGGCCGCGGCGTGGCTTTTTGGACCGATGGCCGCGGTGATGACCGGGTCATTTATGTCACCACCGGCTACCGTCTGGTCGAGCTGAACGCCCATACCGGCCAGGAGATCAGCTCCTTCGGAAAAGAAGGCATCGTCGATCTCAAGGTCGGGATGGTCACCGGCAAGGGCGAGCAAATCGATCTGGAGACCGGCGAGGCCGGCCTGCATTCCACTCCCCTGGTGGTCAAGGACGTAGTGATCGTCGGTTCGTCATTCAAAGAAGGCATGACCGTCGTCACGCATAACAACACCAAGGGATTGGTACGCGCCTATGATATCCACAGCGGCAAGCTCTTGTGGACGTTCAATACGATTCCCAAGCCCGGCGAATTCGGCAACGAGACCTGGGAGAACGGCTCCTGGGCCACCAACGGAAATACCGGTGTTTGGACCCAAATGACGGTCGATGAAGACCTCGGGCTGGTTTACCTGCCGGTGGAATCTCCCACCTCCGATTATTACGGGGGCGAGCGGCCGGGCGACAACCTGTACGGCGAGAGCCTGGTCTGCGTGGATCTGAAGACCGGCCAGCGTAAGTGGCACTTCCAGATCGTGCACCATCCTATTTGGGACTATGATCTGTCGTCCGCGCCGATCCTGGCCGACATCAATGTGAATGGCAGAGCCATCAAAGCAGTCGCGCTGCCGAGCAAAGAGGCGTTCCTGTACGTCTTCGATCGCGTCACCGGCAAACCCGTGTGGCCCATCGAGGAGCGGCCCGTGGCGCAGTCCGACGTACCCGGGGAAAAGACTGCCAAAACTCAACCTTTCCCCACCAAGCCGCCGGCCTACGCTCGCAACTTCATTAAGATCCCGGACGACTTGATCGATTTCACCCCAGAAATGCGCGCGCAAGCGAAGGATATCGTCTCGCGCTATCGAGCTGAAGGAATGTTTACGCCTCCTGTTGTCGGTGATCCCAACGGCAAATGGCTGGGCGGATTAAATCTCGGCAATGCCAGCGGCGGCACCAACTGGCCGGGCGCCGGCTACGATCCGGAAACGCACATCGTTTATGCGCAGGCGAATCAATCCGCCGTTACCCCGATTTCCCTCCGTACGCCCCCGCCGGGCTTTTCGGATATCCATTACGTGGCTGGCCGGCAAGATCAGAATTTCCGTCCGATCGAAGGCCCGGGCTTCGGCAGCGCCGCCGATGCTCCGCAACCCAAGCGAGCGCCAACTCCTCCGCCGGCGCCTGCGGCTGGGGGCCGCGCCGCCGCGCCGCCGGTATATGGTTTGAGCGTGGATGGTTTGTCCCTGGTGAAACCGCCCTACGGCGTAATCTCAGCGATCAATCTCGATAAAGGAGACATTCAGTGGCAAGTCCCCTACGGCGAGACACCCGATAACGTCCGGAACAACCCGGCGCTCAAGGGCCTCAACATCGGCAACACCGGCCAGGGCGGCAGCGTCGGATTGCTGGTAACCAAGACGCTTGTGGTTCTGGGCGATAGTGTGATCACATCGGTAACCCATCCGCGCGGCGCGATGCTGCGCGCCTACGACAAGGCCACCGGCAAGGAAGTGGGTGCGGTGTGGATGCCGGCGGCTCAAAGCGGATCGCCCATGACCTACCAGGCGGGCGGCAAGCAGTACATCATCGTCTCCGTCAGCGGCGGCAACTATTCGGGCGAGTACATCGCGTACGCGCTGCCGGACACCGATAACTAACAGCTGCTTTCAACACGTTGATTCAAGGGCTCGTGGAAACACGAGCCCTTTTGTTGCTTGAGGGTCGCCAGAAGAGGATTGCTAAGAAGTCTTGTGCGCCAGCTTGCCGGCCGACGCTAAGGCCGCGACGCGGCCCGCTCCCAGCAGCGCCGTCTTGTCGTTGGTGATCACCCGTACCGGAATATCCTTCAGCAGCGAGCTGATGCGGCCCTTGGCCTGGAAGGCCTTCATAAATGCGGTGCTGCTCAGCTTCCGCAGGATCTTGGGGGCAATCCCGCCGCCCACGAACGTTCCGCCCGTGGCTACGAACTTAAGAGCCAGGTTGCCCGCCTCCGCGCCGTAGATGGACACGAAAATGTCGAGCGCCTGGACGCAGATTTCGGACGTGCCCTCGAGCGCCGATTTCGAGATCGCCGCGGAAGCGTCACCCTGCGCGATCTGCTCGGCCAGCCAGGGCGGTTCTTCGCCGCGGCCGGTATCGCGCAGAAATTCGTAAACATTGTGTAGCCCCGGCCCGGACAAAACCCGTTCGTAGCTGACGTGTTCGAAGCGCCCCATCAGATAACGGAGCAGGTCCAGTTCCAGCTCATTGCGCGGCGCGAAATCCACGTGGCCGCCTTCGGAAGGAAAAGGGCGATAGCTGCCTCCGCCTTCGGCCAGCAGCCCCGCTTCCCCCAGTCCGGTGCCGGCCGAAATCAGGGCGCGATTTCCAGAGTGGCTCGGCGATCCGGCGTTGAGCACCACGAAGTCCGTCTCCTCCAGCATCGCGATGCCGTGCGCGTTGGCTTCGAGATCATTGATCAACTGCACGTCCTGTACGCCGGTCTCCGCCGACACCTGCTTTGCGCTCACCGTCCAGGGCAGGTTGGTGGCTTCGACGTACCCGTCCCGCACCGCCCCCGCGATTCCGAAGCAAGCCGCTTCCGCGCTCAAATGATGCTTGGCGAGAAACTTGGACACGATCGCATCCAGGCTCTTCTCACCCTTGTTCGGGAAAACTTCCAGCACCACAGGCGTCAGATGTTCCGGAGCTCCCTCGAAGAACGCCAGCCGCGTGTTGGTGCCGCCGATGTCCCCCGCCAGGATCATTCATTTCTCCAGTGACGGTGATCCCTGGCCAGCAGTTCGTCGGCCTCCGGCGGTCCCCAGGTTCCCGCCGCGTAGTTGGGAAAACGGCGCGGCGGCAGCGCTTCCCAAACATCCAGGATGGGCGCCACCACATGCCAGGACGTCTCCACCATGTCTGATCTCTGGAACAGCGTTGCGTCGCCCAGCATGCAATCGTACAGCAGACGCTCGTAGCCGGTCTGCGGTGTAGCGTTGAAATAGTCGGTGTAGTTGAAATTCATGTCCACCGCGCCGATTTGCACCACCGGCCCCGGGATCTTCGCGCCGAAGGAGAGCGAAATACCTTCGTCGGGCTGCAGGTGCAGGATCAGGCGGTTGGGCTCCAGGCGATCCACGGCCGTCTTGCGGAACAGCACGAAGGGAGCGCGCTTGAACTGGATCACGATCTCAGTGGTGCGCTTGGGCAAAGACTTTCCCGTGCGCAAGTAGAACGGTACGTCGGCCCAGCGCCAGTTATCGATGAACAGCTTCATGGCAACGAAGGTTTCGGTGCGCGAATCCGGCGCCACCATCGGCTCGGAGCGGTAAGGCGCCACCTTGGCCCCTTTGACGATCCCTTCGCCGTACTGTCCGCGTACCGTGCGGGTGAGAACCTCTTCGTCGTTCATCGGCTGCAGCGCACGCAGAATCTTGGCCTGCTCGTCGCGTACGACGTCGGCGTCGAAAGAAACCGGAGGCTCCATGGCCGTCAGCGAAATGAGCTGGAAAATATGGTTGGGCACCATGTCGCGCAGCGTCCCGGCCTTGTCGTAATACATGCCGCGCTGCTCCACGCCCACCGTTTCACCCACCGTGATCTGGATGTGATCGATGTAGCGCCGGTTCCAGATAGGCTCGAAGATTCCGTTGGCAAAACGAAAAACCAATATGTTCTGCACGGTTTCTTTGCCGAGATAATGGTCGATGCGGTAAATCTGCTTTTCGTCCAGGACCCCCCGGATCTCCCTGTTCAGGTTGCACGCCGATTCGTAATCGCGTCCGAACGGCTTCTCGATAATCACGCGCCGCCAGCCGTGCTCTTCCGACACCAGCCCGGCCGCGCCGAGCTGTTTTATCACCGTGCCGAAGAAGCCCGGGGACGTGGCCAGATAGTAGAAGTAATTGCCCCGGGTTCCGTGCTCCTTGTCCACTTCGCCCAGCATCCGGGCCAGTTCTTCATAGACCTTCGGATCGTCGAAGTCGCCCGAGATATAGTAAATCCGTCGGGCAAACCAATGCCACAGGTCCGGATCCACCTTGGTTGTGGCGAAATCGCCGATCTCCTTGCCAATCATGTCCCGGAATTGCTCGGTGGTCATCTCGTTGCGAGCCACTCCAACCAGCGCGAACTCCTTGGACAGCAGGTTGTCTTTGGCGAGATTGTAGAGCGCCGGAATCAGCTTGCGCTTCGTCAAGTCGCCGGAAGCGCCAAAAATCACCATTACGCACGGATCGGCCAGTCGTCCAGGCCCCGTGTGACCTCCAGATGCGGCAATTTCTTCTGCGATCTGCATTTTCCACCTTTCTCCCTATTGCGATGCGGTACTCAACCCCCGGCAGCGCGCTCCACGTGCCCGCCAAACTTGTTGCGCATTCCCGACAACATTTTTTCGGCGAACGTGTGATCCTGGCGCGAGCGAAAGCGCGTGTACAGCGAAGCGGACAGCACCTCGCAGGGCACCGCTTCCTCGATGGCGGCCATGATGGTCCAGCGCCCCTCGCCCGAATCCTGCACGTTCCCGGTGAAGCGCGAAAGCTCGGGATCTTCGGTCAGCGCCATGGCGGTAAGATCCAGCAGCCAGGATCCCACCACGCTGCCGCGCCGCCAGAGCTCGGCGATGTCCGGCAAGTCGAACGTGAAGCGATGATCCTCAGCCACTTCCTTGGAATCCGCGCTTCTCATAATGTCGAAACCCTCGGCATAGGCTTGCATCAGCCCGTACTCGATACCGTTGTGGACCATTTTCACGAAGTGTCCCGCGCCCGAGGTACCGCAGTACAGGTAGCCGTCCTCGGCGGTGCTCTTCTTGTTTGTCCGTCCGGCCGTGGGCGGAACCTCGCCGACGCCCGGCGCCAGGGTCTTGAAGATGGGATCCAGACGAACGGCCGATTCCTTGGAGCCGCCGATCATCATGCAGTACCCGCGGTCGATTCCCCAGACGCCGCCGCTGGTTCCGACATCCAGATAGTGGATGCCTTTCTCCTTCAGGATCTTGGAGCGCCGAATATCGTCCTTGAAGTAGGAGTTCCCGCCGTCGATGATGGTGTCGCCCGGTTCCATTAATCCGGCCAGCTTCAGTACGGTGCTTTCGGTAGCCGCGCCCGCCGGCACCATCACCCATGCGGCCCGGGGCTTCGAGAGCTTCTTGACGAAATCCTCCATCGAGGTCCCGCCGCTCGCGCCCTCGCCCGCCAGCGCTTTTACGTTCTCCGGATTCAGGTCGAACACAACGCACTGATGCCCGTGGCGCATCAATCGCCGCACCATGTTCCCGCCCATTCGTCCCAAACCGATCATCCCAAGTTGCATAGCTCCCTTTCCCGTTCGTCGTTCTCAACAGCTTGGTGCGCGGCGCCTTTCCGACGAATCATGCGCCGGGGTCTATTACGATAATGCTTTTTCGATCGCGGCTTGAAGCGTTGCCAAACCTTTTTCGACGTCCTTCAAATGCACTCGCAGGGCCCGCCGGCCACGCTCGGCCAGCACCTGGAAATCGCCGCGCGCCTGCGCCGCCTTCACCACGCCAAAGGTGTACTTTTGGCCGGGCACCGGAAGATCCGCCTTGTCATCGCAGGTCACCTGCAGAAACACTCCCGAGTTGGGGCCGCCCTTGTAAGCCTGGCCGGTGGAATGCAAGAACCTGGGGCCGAATCCAAGGCAGGTGGCCACGCGCTTCTTATCGCGAACCGCTGTGCGGGCGCTCTGCAGCGCCTTTTCATGCGGCGCATTCATCTGGATATACCCCAAGAGCGCGAAGTAATCACCGGCCTTCAGCCGGTTCAAATGAGCGCGAATGTAGCCGTTCAGCGTCTTGTCTCCGCCGGACCCTTCGGCAAGCGCCTTGGCATTCGCTCCGTCGGTATAGAGATCAATGCCGCCATCGGAAAGAATGGGCGATTCCGGCGGCAGCGATCCGGTCTTCTCGTACTCGGTGGTCAGCTTGCGCGTGGCGATCTTGCTGGCTTCCACATCCGGTTGATTGAAGGCGTTGATGCCGATCACCGAGCCCGCCACCGCAGTGGCGATTTCCCAGCGGAACATTTCCTGGCCGAGGTTGTAGGTGTCGGCCAGCGCGATGCGCACCACCGGATGCCCGGCCTTCGCCAGCGCTTCGACGGCCTGGTCCTGCGCCGGATCGGCGCCCTTTTCCAGGCGAATGTAGGCGAATACCCGATCGTTCCCATAGAACGCCGGCGCTCCCAGC
Source organism: Terriglobia bacterium (assembly GCA_963786745.1). GTDB lineage: Bacteria > Acidobacteriota > Terriglobia > Bryobacterales > Bryobacteraceae > Palsa-89. The sequence continues at coordinate 550,556 of CAWBAE010000008.1, forward strand.
GCCTCGCGATCCACCGGAATCAGGCCTTTTCCATCTTTGCCCGTGGATTCGGCCAGCAGCTGCTCCAGCCACGCCCCGAAGTCCGATATCGCGGGAGACGCGATGAGCGTAACCTTGTCCCGCCCGTTGCGCGCCGCCACGCCCAGGATCAAGCCCAACTGGACGCCCGGATTCTTATCCGCGGGCAGGCAGGATGAGCAGGCTATAGCCATCACATCCGCGCGATCGAGAAATCTCGGCGCGTCGATCCCCATCACCGCCGCCGGCACCATCCCGAAATCCGACAGCGCCGAGTAGCGTCCGCCGATGCTGGGCACGCCGTGGAAGATATGCCGGAACCCGTCCGCCCGCGCCACCTGTTCGAATTTCGAGCCGGGATCGGTGACGGCGATGAAACGGCTCCCGGCCTTGTCCGCGCCCACCGCTTGCTTAACGCGCTCGTAGAAATACTGCTTGAAGATGTTGGGTTCCAGCGTTGTGCCGGATTTGCTCGAGACGATGAAAATCGTGTTGGAGAAGTCTACCTGGTCGGCGAAGGACTTCACCTGGGCCGGATCCGTGGAGTCCAGCACCAGCAGCTGCGGATAGCCGTCCTGCTTCCCGAACGTCATTCGGAAGACTTCCGGGCACAAGCTGGATCCGCCCATTCCGAGCAGCAAAGCTTGCTTGAATCCGGCGGATTTTATGTCGGCCGCGACATCTTCTAAATGCTGCTTATGAGCCAGCTGATCTTCGGTGATGCCGAGCCATCCCAGCCAGCTGCCTTCGTCCGTGCCGGTCCATAGCGAGGCGTCGCGCGCCCACAGGCGCCGCACCTTCCCGGCCATTTTCCAATCGTCCAGCGCGTCCTGAAACTGCGCCTGGATTGCTTCCGGCAGCGTGTAGGTTTGCGCATCCACTTCCGCCGCGGAGGCGTATTTGCACTTCGCGTCCACAGCGCTCAGCAGCTTGTCGAAGGGCTCGGCGAACAGCTTCACTGCCTGGGTGACCAGATCATCGGTCACCTTCTTCATCGAGATCCCGACCGCTTCCAGCGTCTCCATATGATCGTGCGCGGTGTCGAGATCCGCTTCCAGGCTCGCCTTGGCGTGGCCGTGATCGCGGAAAGCGTCCACCGTGGCCGGAGGCATGGTATTCACCGTGTCGCGTCCGATCAATTCATCCACGTACAAAGTGTCCGGATAACTGGGATCCTTGGTGCTGGTGCTGGCCCACAGCAGCCGCTGCGTCTGCGCGCCCTTCTTGGCCAGGATCTCCCACTCGCCCGAGAAGATTTCCTTGTACCGCTGGTAGGTAAGCTTGGCGTTGGCGATCGCGATGTTGCCCGCCAGGCTGCGGAGCAGAGCCTGCTTCTTCGCGTCGGGCTCGGTCTTGAGCTTGGCCTTGACGATTCCGTCCACCATGCTGTCGATGCGGCTGATGAAAAAGCTGGCCACGCTGGCCACATGGCTGGGATCTCCGCCCGAACCCACATACGTCTTCAACCCGGCGATGTACGCCTGCGCCACCTTTTCGTACATGTCTTGCGCGAACAGCAACGTGACATTGATGTTCATGCCTTCGCTGATGAGCGTCTGGATCGCGGGGATCCCTTCCAGCGTGGCCGGAACCTTCACCATCAGGTTGGGCCGATTCACCGCTTTCCACAGCCGCCGCGCATCCTTGATCGTTCCCTCGGTATCCTTGGCCAGGAATGGAGACACCTCGAAGCTTACGTAGCCGTCGCGCTTCTTCGTCCGGTCATACACCGGACGCATCGTATCGGCTGCGCCCTGGATGTCCTCGATGGCCATGATCTCGTAGATCCCCATCGCATCCAGCTCTTTGCGCTTCTGCAATTCCAGCAAAGCTTCCGCATAATCGGTGCTGCCGGTGATGGCCTTTTCGAAGATAGCCGGGTTCGAAGTAACGCCGCCCACGCCGTCCTGTTCGATCAGACGTTTCAGCTCACCGCTGGTCAGCAGACTGCGCCGGATGTAGTCCAGCCAGCAGGATTGCCCGTACTTGGCCAGTTCCTCCAGGGGATTCGCGGTCTTCGTGGCAGTTCGTTCCACCGTTGTCGGGACACTCATGGTTATTGCCTCCCTTGTAACATTAGACCGCTCTCTTGGTGACGCGGTTCAGATCCGGTTTAACTTCCAAATCGCGATTCCAGCGCGCGTACCTTCCCCAATCGGCGAACGTGCCGATCTTCATTAGTAAATTTTGCCTTACGATCGCGATCGCAGCCTATTGCCGTGCGCATGTCTATTTCGCTTTCGCGATCTCTTCTTTGGCCGCCGCCACAACGGCATCGGGCGTGAACCCGAACTTCTTCTGCAGTTCTTTAAGCGGAGCCGAAGCGCCGAAAGTTTGCATGCCGATCCGGCGTCCGGCATAGCGATCCCAGCCGAACGTGGATGCCTGCTCCACCGAAACGCGCGCCTTGCACGCCGGGCGGCAGAACGCTGTCGCGATATTCCTCCGGCTGATGATCGAAAATTCCCAGGATGGCATGCTGACCACGCGCGCCTTGATTCCTTCCGCCGTCAGCTTTTCGTAGGCATCCACGCACAAGCCCACCTCGCTGCCGGTTCCGATCAGGATCACGTCCGGAGCGCCGCCCTTGGCGTCGGCCAGCACATAGGCGCCCTTGGCCAGACCGGAAGCGGCGCGCGTACTTGGTGCGGTCCAGCGTGGGCATGTTCTGCCGCGAAAGAATCAGGCACACCGGCTCGTGCTTGAACTGCATGATCAGTCGCCAGGCCTCCGCCACTTCGTTGGCATCCCCGGGGCGCAAGGTGGTCAGGCCGGGAATCGCGCGCAGGGAAATCAGCTGTTCCACCGGCTGGTGCGTGGGGCCATCTTCGCCCACCCCGATGGAATCGTGAGTGAAGATGAAAATCACCGGGATTTCCATCAGCGCGCTCAGGCGGATCGGCGCGCGCATGTAGTCGCTAAAAATCAGGAACCCGGAACCGAATGGCCGTAGTTTCGAAAGCGACATGCCGTTCAGGATAGAGCCCATGGCGTGCTCGCGGATGCCGAAGTGGAAGTTGCGCCCGCCGTAATTCCCCGCTTCGAAATCACCCGCCCCGTCGAAGGTCAGGCGCGTTTTGGTGGATGGCGCAAGATCGGCCGAGCCGCCGATCAGCCACGGCACCCGCTTGGCGATGGCATTCTCCACTTTGTCCGAAGCGTCCCGCCCGGCCACGCCTTTCGGATCCGCCGGAAACACTGGAATATCGGCGTCCCATCCTTCCGGCAGAGTGCGCTTTTGCATTTGCTGCAGCTGCCGCGCCAAGCTTCGGAAACTGCCTTTTGATACTCTTCGAACTTCGCCATCCAGGCTTCGCGAGCTCCGTGGCCGCGCTTTCCGATCAATTCCTGGAACTGCTCGTACACGCCGTCCGGCACCAGGAACTTGGCGTCTTCCGGCCAGCCGTAGTTGCGTTTGGTCAGCCGGATCTCTTCCTCGCCCAGCGGTTCGCCATGCGCGGCGCTGGTGTCCTGCTTATGCGGCGCGCCGTAAGCGATGTGGCTGTCCACGATGATCAGCGTGGGCCGGTCCGGCGTGGCTTCAAAGGTGCGGATCGCGCGCGCCAGCATTTCGGGATCGTTGGCGTCGCCCACCCGCGTAACGTTCCAGCCATATCCGATGAAGCGCGTGGCCACGTCATCGCTATAGGCCAGCGCCGTGTTGCCTTCGATGGTGATGTGGTTGCTGTCGTAAATCCAGCACAGATTCGAAAGCTTCAAGTGGCCCGCGATGGAAGCCGCTTCGCCGCTCACGCCTTCCATCATGCAGCCGTCTCCGCACATCGCATAAACATTGTAGTCGATCATGTCGAAGCCCGGCTGGTTGAAGTATTGCGACATCCATGCGCGAAGCGATCGCCATGCCCACGCTGGTGGCCACGCCTTGTCCCAGCGGCCCGGTGGTGGTTTCGATCCCCGACGTCCAGCGATATTCCGGGTGCCCCGGACACTTGCTGTTGAGCTGCCGGAAGTTCTTGACATCTTCCAGCGTGACGCTCAGCCTGCCCAGAGTCTCATACTCGGGATCCACCGCTTTCACCTGGCTCAAGTGCAGCATCGAGTACAGCAGCATGGACGCGTGTCCCATCGACAGCACGAACCGGTCGCGATTGGGCCAGATCGGATCGTCGGGATCAAAGCGCAGGAACTGCTGCCACAAGGTGTAGATCACGGGCGCCATCGCCATGGGCGTGCCCGGATGCCCGGAGTTGGCCTGCTGGACCGCATCCATCGCCAGCGTCCGAATGGTATTGATGCATACCTGGTCGATATTTCCTGGTACTGCCTGCCCGGGTTGGGCGCCTGTGGACATGAATCACCCTCTCTGGGGACACTGCCGGGGGTCAGTGACGGCAGCGACTCGAGACAACGGTCGCGCTCTTCCCTGACGGAGCATTGTAGCCCATTCCACGGGGAGGGCGCTAATGAATTTCCCGTGTCAACTCTTTGCTCTTCTTTCCGACCCGCCTTATACTTCCCCTTGGACGCAATTTCATGAGCCCGGCTCGCAAGCAGATTGTCATCCTGGGCGGAGGTTTCGGCGGCGCTTACACCGCGCGCTGCCTGGAACGCATGCTGCGCCCCGAAGAAGCCGACATTTGCCTGGTGAATCGCGAGAACTATTGGGTTTATCAGCCCATGCTCCCGGAGGTCATTTCAGGATCCATAGGCCTGACCAACGTCGTGGCGCCCATTCGCCGCCTGTGCCCCCGAACCAATCTGGTGATGCGCGAGGTCGAAGACATCGACCTGGTTAACCGCGTGGTGACGGTCAGCCCCGGTTTCCGCCCTCGGCCGAAAAAAATACCTTATGACTACCTAGTAATCGCGCTAGGGGAAATCACCAATTTCTACGGGATGCCGGGCATGCTCGAAAACGCCATGCCGTTCCGTACTCTGGCGGACGCGATTGCGCTGCGCAATCATTTAATCCATGTTCTGGAGGAAGCCGACGTCGAGGAAGACGAGGACCTTCGGCGCAAGCTGCTCACTTTTGTGGTGGGCGGCGGCGGATTCTCCGGCGTGGAGGTGATCGCCGAACTGAACAATTTCGTGCGCGGCGTCAAGAAGCATTACCTCCGCCTTCGCAACGAAACCATCCGCTGCGTTCTGGTGCACTCGCGCGACCGTATTCTGCAGGAGATGGCCGAGCCGCTGGCCCTGTTTGCTCAAAAAATCTTGAGGAAGCGCGGCGTGGAAATCATTCTCAAGGATCGCCTGGTAGCCGCCACTTCCGAAAAAGCGATCTTGAAATCCGGCGTCGAGATTCCTTCGAAGACCATCATTTCCACCGTGCCCTCGGTCGCGATTCCGGTTCTGGCGAAGCTCGACTGCGCCAAGGAAAAAGGCAGCCTCCTGGTAACCAGCGGCCTGGAATTGATCGGCTACGAAGGCCAGGTGTGGGCATTGGGCGACTGCGCGGCCATCAAAACCGTCTCCGGAAAAGATGTTCCGCCCACCGCGCAGCACGCGACTCGAGAGGCCACCACCTGCGCCATCAATATCGTCGCGGCCATTCGCGGAGGCAAGCGCGCAGGATTCGCATTCGAGGGGCTGGGAACGCTCGGCTCCCTCGGGCACGGCTCGGCCGTGGCGCAGATTTTCGGCGTTAAGCTGTCGGGCGTCCTGGCGTGGCTGCTTTGGCGAACTATCTATTTGATGAAGATCCCGGGCATCAAATCCAAGTTCCGAATTTCGATGGACTGGTTCGTTCACTTGCTGTTCCCCGCGGACCTCGCGCAAACCCGCATGGAGCAGGAATCCGAGATCAAGAACCAACATTTCGAGCCTGGCGACGTCATCTTTCATCAAGGCGATCTAGGCGACAACGTGTACGTAATCGAAAAAGGCGAATGCGACGTCATCAAGGAGAACAACGGATCGAAGACCACGCTCGCGACCTTGCATGCCGGCGACTACTTCGGAGAAATGGCGCTGCTCTCCGACAAGACCCGCAACGCCACCATCCAGGCCAGGACTGCCATGGAGGTGCTCTTGATTCCGAAGGGCGATTTCGATACGCTGCGCCGGAGCGTCCCGGCGTTCGGCGAGGTCTTCGACGAACTGGCGCGGAAACGCGCGCCTGCCCACGCGCCCGCCCCGCAAGAGATCAGCGAGCGCCTGGACTAGTCAGCCGACCGGCTCGGGATGGTAACATTATTGATCGGTCCGCATGGGAACTCACGGAGTGAAGGTCGTCGCCATCTATCCCCGTCCTCAGGACGAAGAGGCTTTTGAGAAGGTCTACGTAGACGAGCACATCCCCTTGGCTGAAAAGAAGCTCAAGGGCATTACGCGGATGGTTCTCACCAAGGTGAAGAGTTCGATGCAGGGCAGGGTGACGGCCTATCGCATCGCCGAAATGCATTTTTCTTCGATCGAGGACCTCAATAAATGCGTTGAGTCGGAAGGCGGCCAGGAGGTGATCGCTCACGCGGTCAAAATCTCCACCGGCGGCGCCCCTCTCTTGCTGATCTGCGAGGAAGAGTCGTTTGTCTTTTGGTAATTTCCGGCTTTATCGTTTCCTGTTGTTGACCGCCCTTGCTTCCTCGCCGGCATGGTCCCAGCAGTCCAGCCCTCTCGCCGATCGAGTAGGCTCCACGGGATTCCTCCAGCTCGAGGCCGCCAGCTTCCGCGACCTTCAGCCGAACCAAAAAGCGCTAGCATATTGGCTTTCGGAAGCCGCGATTGCCATCGATCCCATCTTCTACGATCAATGTTCGCGTTTCGGGCTCCGCCAGAAGCGCGTGCTAGAGATGATCGTGGCCAATCCCCAAGGCGTGAACAAGCCGGCCTACGCAAAGATCCTGGCGTTCACCAAGCTGTTCTGGGGAAATCGAGGTAACCACAACGAGACCACCGCGCAAAAGTTCCTCCCCGACTTCACTTTCGAAGAACTGCGCGATGCCGGCCTGGCTGCGATTCGAAGCGGTTCGAAGATTTTTACCGAAGCTGCCTTTCTCAAAGAGATCGACGAGCTGAAGCCGTCATTATTCGATCCGAATTTCGAGCCGCTGGTTACCGCCAAGACCCCGCGGGGAGGCCTCGATATCCTGCAGGCCAGTTCCAACACCTACTACGCGGGCCTCACTCTCGCCGATCTTTCGAAATTCGCCGAGCGCTATCCTTTGAACTCCCGCCTGGTTAAAGTGAACGGGCGTCTGGAGGAACAGGTATACCGGGCCGGCACGCCGGATCATAAGATTCCGCCCGGCCTTTATGCCGAATACCTGTCCAAGGCGAATTCGTATTTCGAAAAGGCCGCGGAAGTGGCCGATCCGTCCCAGGCGAAAGTCATTCGGGACCTGATTCGCTTCTACCAGACCGGCGATCCGAAGGATTGGATCCGCTTCGGCATCGACTGGGTTCAGAACAACGCCGCCGTCGATTTCGACAACGGATTCATCGAAGTGTACCGGGATGCGCGCGGCGTCAAGGGCAGTTCGCAGGCCTTCGTCACGGTCATCGATAATCGCGTGAATTCCATGATGGCGAAAATCGGCGCCAACGCGCAGTACTTCGAGGATCGCGCCCCCTGGGCCGGGCAGTATAAGAAACAGGGCGTAAAGCCGCCGCTCGCCCGCGCGGTGGAGGCGCTGATCGAGACCGGCGATTTTCACGTGACCACGGTCGGCGACAACCTGCCGAACGAAAACCCGAATCCACGAAAAGTACGGCAGCAAGAGCTTTCTGTTTACCGGCAGTTCTCGCGCGTTTTCGCACGCCGAAGGCACCAAGTCGCTCCAGGAATTCGCGGCTTCGAAGGAAGAGTTCGACATCGTCAAGAAATACGGCGACGAAGCCGAAGACCTGATGACCGCTCTGCACGAGATCATCGGTCACGGTTCGGGGAAGCTCAACCCCAAATTAACTAAGGAACCGGCCTACTACCTCAAAGAGTATTATTCGACGCTGGAAGAAGCTCGCGCCGATCTCATGGCGCTCTGGAACATCTGGGATCCCAAGCTCAAGGAGCTCGGACTGATCTCCAATCCCGACGTGGCCAAGGCCATGTACTATGACGCCGTGCGAACGGTTCTCACGCAGCTTCGCCGCAATCCCAAGGGCGACGCGCTGGAAGAGGATCACGAGCGCGACCGCCAGCTCATCGTCAACTACATCCGCGATAAGACCAGCGCCATCGTGGAAGAGTCGCGTGGCGGAAAAACCTATTTCGCGATTGTGGATTTTGAAAAAATGCGCCAGGGCGTGGGCCAGCTTCTGGCTGAATTGATGCGCATCAAGGCCGAAGGCGATTACGATGCCATCAAGGCCTTGATCGACAAGTACGGCGTGCACTTCGATCCGGCCTTGCGCGATCAGGTGATCCAGAGATATGAGAAACTCGACCTGCCAACCTATTGGGTCGGCATCAACCCCGAATTGACTGCCGGCGGCGAGGTCAATGGCAAGATCGAGAAAGTGGAGATTTCCTACCCCCGCGATATCGTGAAACAGCAGCTCGGATATTCCAAAATGTACGCGAAGTGACGCATTACTTCGCTGCCAGGATTTCCTTCACCTTTTCAAGCAGCGACCCCAGCGTGAACGGTTTCTGCAGGAATCCTGTACCCGGCGGAAGATCGCGGGCGTAAACCGCGGCGTCATCCGTATAGCCGGAAACGAAGAGCACTTTCAGGTCGTGCTCATTCTCGCGTAAACGCTCCACCAACTCGCGCCCGCCCATCCGAGGCATCAGCATATCGGTGATCACCAGATTAATGTGTGCGCCGTTCTCCTGGCATTTGAGCAGCGCTTCCTCGCCGTTGGCCGCTTCGATCACCTGGTAGCCCTGGCGCTGCAGGATTTTGCGGACCAGAGCGCGGATTCCCGCTTCATCTTCCACCACCAGGATCGTGTCGATCACCGGCTCCGGCGTCGCGACAACCTCTGGTTCCACCACGGTTGCGGGAATTTCGGCCGGGGCAATCTCCATGCGCTCGAGATAGACGCGGAAACCGGGCTGCTCGACGGGATCGTTGAGCGCGGCCAGATCGCCTCCCCATTGCCGCACCATTCCGTAAGCTCGCGAGAGCGCGGATGAATCATCCGCTGGATTCTTACCGTTGAGGAAGCTTTCGAAGGACACCGGATGCGCTTCGCCGTTAGCCGTTCGGCGCGGCGCAGTGACAGAAATCGCGACGTATTCCGCTCGCCGAAGCGTCGCGGCAAGTCCGGCCGGCTGTTCGCGAATCGCAACCCGGGACGTCGCCAGGCTGATGCTTGCCCCGGCCGGCATGTCCCGCGCGACGTGCTTCACCAATGCGGCCAGCACCTGCTCCAACTGCCCGAGATCGGCCTGGACATAGTTTCTTTCCGAAGATGGCTTCAACTCCAGCAGGACATCCGGACCGGCGGCGGCAGCCAGGCGAATCGCCAGCCCGCTCAGTGCGGATTCGATCGCCAAGGGTTCCAATGTCACGCTCTGTCGCCGCGCGAAGGCCAGCAGCTGGCTGGTCAAGCCGCTCATGCGTTCGGCCGCCCCGAGGACTTCTTGAACGTCCGAGCGCAACGAACTGGCCGCCGGCAAACCGCTGAGCAGCTCCTCGCCGTAGCCGGTGAGGATCATGAGCATATTGTTCAGATCGTGCGCCATGCGGCTGGCCAGCTTGGTCACCGCCTCCACCCGTTCCGATTGCGCCAGTTGACGTTCCAGCAGGCGCCGCTCCGTCACGTCCAGCGTGATGCCCACCACAAACTCCGGGTTGCCCTCTCCGTCGAAAAGCAGCCGCGCAGTCTCCCGCAGCCAAACCAGCCGGCCGTCGGCTTTGAGCGCGCGGAACTCTTCGATGAAAGCTTCCTTCCGCTCGATGGCGCGTTGGTAGGATGCGAGCACCCGATCGCGATCCGCCGGATGGATCCGTTCCGACCAAAAGTCCGCGTGGTCCTTCCATTGGTTCGCCGGGAATCCCAGCAGGTGCTCGGCTTGCTGGCTCACATAAATGAATTCCTGGCTCGTGATTTTCAGCGCCCAGATCGCCGCGTCCAGAGTGTCGACGAGTCTGGAGGCGGCCAGGCCGGGCTCAACCACAGGTGGCGTAGCCGCAACTGGTTCCACGCTCGAAACCGCCTCCGTGCTCAGTACTTCCAGCCCGGTTAGATCTTCAATGGTAAGCAGGGCCTCGCGCGCGCTGTCATCATCCCAATTGCGGATCGCGAGAATCCCGACCCGAACTCTCCGTCGTTGCTCACCTTCGGTCTCGAGCATCAGGTTGAGTTGAGGTACGCCGGTCTTTAGTACTTCCTCGATCCGGTCCAATAACCACCCGGGCAGCCAGGCATCCAGCCTGCGCCGCATGGACTCGCCGCTGGTCCATCCGAAAATAGTGCGGATCGCGGCGTTCGCCAGAATGATTGCCAGGTCTGAAGATAGAACCAGCAACCCAACCGGGATGGAAGCGACGATCTCCTGGTAGTAGCGCCGCTGGGTTTCAACCAGCGTCAGTAAACGCGCTACTTCTCTGGCCCTCCACTGATCGAGGTCGGTTCTTTCCATGGATACTCTACTGATCCAGTTTTTACTTTAACGAAGACCCCGAACAACAGTACTCGGAGCTTAGACGGTACTGGGTGGTACTGATCTGCTACTGGTTGGTAGCTTCCGGACCGGCCGCCTTTTCGAGTTCGTCGAGTTGCTTTTTCACCTCGGCGGAATCGGGGGCGTTCGGGGCGTAATGCAGGTAGTCCCGGAGATTCTGGATGGAGCCGGGATAATCGTGCTTTTGAGCCAGGACCAGCCCGAGCACGTGGCTGTTGGTGGGGTAATGATGGGCCGAATCGCGCGACAGGCCTTCCCGCGCGCTCTTCTCCGCCAGATCCATTTTCGTCAGGTTGTAATTGGCCAGAGCGTTGTAAGTCCAGGCTAGCGGAAAGTCCACGGGATTGAGCCGGAGCAGCCGATCCGTATCGTCGGCCACCTCCTTCCATTTCTGCTGGCCGGCGTCCATCAAGGCGAGTTGCATCCATGGGCTGACGAACTTCGGATCCGCGGCCAGCGCCTGGTTATACGATTTTTGAGCGGCGTCCCGCTGGCCTTGCTTTTGCTGCACATTCCCGAGCTCCAGCCACGCCGCGGCATACTTCGGATAAATCGTCACGGCTTTCTGGAGTTCCTTCTCCGCCTCCGGCCACTTCGACTTCAGTTCATCGTTGCGCGCCTTTTCCAGCGCTTTCCTGGCGTCCTTGGGAGCCAGCGCGCTGGTGGCGCTGATGGTGAGGCCTTCGGTGTTCGCCATCCGGTGCAGAAACAGCGTGCCGACGTCGGGATTATCCAGCGCCTGGTGCATCCCCACGTCGATGGTGGTGGAGCGGAAACCCGCGAGCGATGCCTGCAGCGTGCAGCCTATCAGGTCGCGGTTGCCCATGTTCGAAGACCCCAGCGGATTCCCGCCGGTGGGTGAACCGATACCCGGCGCTTGGCTATATGGATCCGAATCATCGATCATCATCACTTGCTTGTCGATTTTGTCGGTGACATTGGCGCTGAAGTTGCCTTTGCTGTCGGTATACGCCAGTGGACGGGGGTAGACCTTACAGAATAGCTGGATCACCACCGGCTCGGGCGGCGGCGTCCCGTCTTCCATCACTACTTTGCCCGACAAATACAGCGGCAGCGCGGATTGATCGGGAAAGTTAGATGATCTCGAAGACCCCAGGGGTGATGATGAGGCGCCCGTGGAGGCGCCGCCCGGCATGCCTGGCGACGACGGTGATCCGGGAGCCGTCGGGTGACCTTGAGCGATTAGATTGACGGATAACGCCAACGGAAGCGACCAGCGGAAAAGCAGATTGAAATTCATGGAGCCCCGTCCTATGCCGACATTATAGCCCCGCTCATCTCAAGCAGGGTTATGACGCGGTTAGCGCTGCTCCAACTCTTTGTACATCACGCTGGTGGCCTCCAGGCGCGACGAGCCCGGACGGCGCGAATAGCGGGGAATCTCTCCCACCTTGCTATAGCCCATTGACAAATACAGCGGCTCGGCGAAATCGCCGCTGGTGGTATCCAAGGTGAGCAGGCTTCTCCTATTCCGGCGCGCCTGCTCCTCGATTGCGACCATCAGCGCTCGCGCGATCCCCAGGCGGCGCGCCTCCGGATGCACCAGAAGTTTCCGTACCTCCGCGCGATGCGGCTGGTTCGGAGGCGTAGCTAAATCCAGCTGCACGGTCCCGACAAGTCGCTCCGCCCGTCTCGCCACCAGAACCAGGCAGTCGCCGGCCTGAGCCGCGGGCAGGATCTTATCGCGCCAGAACGCCTGCGCCTCTTCTTCGGAAAATGGCAGAACGAAGCTCACGGTCGCTCCGCCATGCACGCACGCATGCAGAACCTGGCCCAGCATCTCGATATCTTCGGCCGCGCTCCCCGGATCCGGCCGCCAGTATTCAATCCGAATGGAATCGCCAGGCATCATCATTGCTTCACGGGTGCGCCAGCGCCACCAGATACCTGGCCGGATGCTTGCCGCGGCACTCGAACCGCGACGCGCCGGTGAGGACATAACGCGCGCAATCGCCCTTCTCCAGCCGCAGCGACGTCCCTTCGATCTCGAGAACCAGCACGCCTTCCAGCATCCATAGATGGTGTTCCAGGCCCGGGACCGGTGAGCTGTCATAGGAGATGGACGCTCCCGCGGGCAGAGAAACCTCCACCAGTTCTCCCTTCAGGTGCGGATGCGGAGGCGACACCACGCGACGCACGTAGCCTGTCCCGGGATCTTTCCAGGTGACCTGTTCCTTCGCGCGAACCAGCGAAGGCGGTCCGTTCTCCGCCTCGGCCATCAGGCGCGAGAGCGTCCAGCCGTACTGCCCGCACAAGGTGCTGAGCATGGTGGCGGTCGGGCTGAGCTCGCAGCGTTCGAGACGCGACAAGCTCGCGCGGCTGATGCCCGTCCGATCGGCCAGGGTTTCGAGCGTCCATCCCCGCTCCGAGCGCAAGCCGGCGAGACGTCGCGCGATCTGCCGGTCCAGCGTGTTCGATAGCGTCGTCATTCTCTGAATGGAGATGTTATCTCAATTCAGAGACAGACGTCAATGGCAAAAACGAGCCGCAATGCGAGAATAAAGAGATGTCGCGTTCCAATTGGGCCTACTGGCCCCTGATTTCCGCACTGCTGCTGGGCGGGTGCTCGGAATCTCCCAAAACCGAAGCCGCCAAGCCGCCCGAGAAACCGGCTGTTCCGCTCACCGGCCGTCAGGCTTTCCAAAGGATGTATCCGCAGGCCCGGGGCTGGGCCACCGACGCGCAGCCGCTCCAGTTACGCAGCATTAACCTGGCCCAGGTGAAGTCCGGGAAGGGCACGGCGGGAGCTTGGGAAGCGGTCTTCGTATCGCCCTCGAAAGCGCAGTCTCGTTCTTACACCTACTCTTCGGTGGAAGCGCAAGGCAACCTGCACGAAGGCGTATTTGCCGGACAACTGGAGTCTTACTCAGGTCCCCGCGGCGCCGCCGTCCCATTTTCAACCATGGCCATTAAAGTGGATTCCGATCAGGCTTTCGACACCGCCGCCGCTAAAAGCCAGGACTACATCAAGAAGCATCCCGACATGCCCATCTCTTTTGTCCTGGAGCAGACCAATCGGTTTCCGGATCTGACCTGGCGAGTGATCTGGGGCGAATCGGCCGCGGCCAGCGACTATTCGGTTTACGTGGACGCCACGCTAGGGACGTACCTCGAAAAGGCGCACTGAGGTGCGTTCTTTCAATTCACGAAATGCGAGCCGCCCGCGTCGCCTGGAATAGACGATCGCGGCGATTAGGAGCCCGATGGCAACTGTCCCAGCAGACTTGGGCTCAGGCGTCGCAACGGTTTCGGTGCCGATCAGGCCGTTGTAGTTGCCGTCTGGAAGGGCATAGCCTCCGTCGACCGTGCCGTCGTCGCTGATTCCGGCCAGGACCGTATCTTGAGCGCCCGGATAGACAACGGTAGTGAAGCCTCCCGCCGCGCTCCAGATGAATCCGTTAATTCCGCCGGTGTCGTTGTAGTAGAATCCAACCACCTCCCCCAGATTGTTCATCCCTTGAGCCTCGGTAGCACCCGAGCCTGGGAAACTGAAAGTAGTGTAATTGCCGGAGGAATCGCGGAAGAACGAAAAAGCTGGCGCGAAACCCAGCGTGACGAATCCTGTAACGTCGCCGTAATCGTCGTAGCCGGTGACAGTTACAGAGGCACCGCTTCCAAAGTCGGGAAGAGGCACAGTTGTATATGTGCCGCCGCCGTTAGGGAAGTATAGATTCTGACTGTCGGCATATACTAAACTCCCGTCATTGTTCATGGCCGCCGGGGCCGCCCCGCTTGGAAAGGGCAGAGGAGTAAAAGTCCCGTCGGCCGCACGAAAATACGGCACAAAAGTTTCGCCATTTGAGGCGTCGACGTAGGAAGCCGCAACACGACCGGTGTTATCGATGCCGTAGGGCCCTTCTGTCACTTCCTGGCGTTGAGAAAGTGAGTATGACCAGCTGGATAAAATTGTACCCTGTGGGTTTGTAACGAAGAGGTTTGTGGTACCGGCCAGGTCACCTGCCGCGGGCGATGCTCCAACCATTTGATCGTTGCCGTTAATCCCGTACAGGTAGGTCTCCGACCCGCCGGGATAGTCAAAAGTGGTAAGGGTTAACGAATCTGCCCGTAAACAGGCGGAAAAAGTCATAGGTAATACAACAACAATTAGAAGCTTCGCGAAACCGCTCATGATTTCGTGTTCCGCCCTTTTTTCAGAATGTGTTGGGAAATATGCGCAAGCGTACCATATATTGTCATCAACCCGAGGTGTGTCGGCGTTCCATGGGTACCAACGAAGGAAAATCCGCTCGCCTTCCCGACCTCACCTGGCGAGTGATCTGGGGCGAATCGGCCGCGGCCAGCGATTATTCTGTATACGTGGACGCCACTCTGGGTACGTACCTCGAAAAGGCTCACTGACGTCAGACTGAGTAGTGCGCGCGCGTGCATTGCTGCTTCTCCCGCTGGCCGCCTATCTGGCCTTCCCCACGCGCAATTTCTATTGGGATGGGATCGCGTTCGCAATCGATATCGAAAAAGGCCTTCCGGCCTCGGCCCTGCTGCAACCCAGCCATCTGATTTACGAACTTTGGGGAGCCTGGCTGTATCGTCTCAGCCATTGGATGGGTCTGCCCATCCGCGCCGTCTACCTGATGCAAACGGCCAACTGCTTAATCGCGGGCCTGGCCGTGATCTTGTTGTACCGGTGTTTGCTTCTCAAGGGATGGTCCAGCGAACAAAGTCTGGCCGCGGCATGGATGTTCGGGTTTTCGGCCACCTGGTGGAAGTTCGCCACCGACGCCAATGCTTACATCCCCGCCATTTGCCTGTTGCTTTGCGCTTACCTGGTGCTGGAGGGCTCGCGGATGACCTGGCTGGCCGGTCTCTCGAGCGCCGGCGCGATGCTATTCCATGAATTAGCGATCTTCTTTCTTCCAGTCGCGTGCGTGCTGCTCGTGAAGCGACGGGCGTCCCGCATGGCGATCGCGGCCTACTGCGTTGCTGCTTTAGCGCCCGTCGCGGCCGCCTACGCATGGGCCTATCGATGCGTATTTCCGAATGGCGCACCCGGAGCGTTCCTCCAATGGCTCACATCGCACGCCCCGGATTCCGGATTTTCCTTCCATCCTCTGCTCGACGCGGGCTATACGTTGCGCGGAACGCTGCGTCTTTTTTTCGGGGGACGCGCAGCCGACCTGGTGCGCGACCCGCTGTCAGTTGCCGCCTGCGTGCTGCTAGCGTGCGCCCTGATCGCTTTCTTTTTCTCGGTATGGCGTGTGCCGCCCTTGCGCTGGCCGTCGCCGCCGGCTTCCTGGATTCTCTGGCTCGGCCTGTATGTCGCGTTCCTCTTCTTCTGGATGCCCCAGAATACGTTTTACCGGCTGTTCTATCTGCCCCCGCTGATCTGGCTGCTAACCGCGGCGCTCGCTGGTCCGGGCCGAGGCCAGCGCGCCGGGTTCTTATTCGCCGCCGTGCTGCTGTTGGGGAATTTTGTGTTCCTGGTGTACCCTGAGTCGCGCCCGGAGTCCAACGCCCCGCTTCGCTTCGCGCTGGCCCAGCACGATAAATGGCCGCCCGGCAGCGCGATTGTGTACCATCGCTTTCATCCGGATCTCTGGACCATCAGCTACTTCAACATGCAAGCGGCGTGGATCGATTTAGACCGGATCGACCTGGGCGCGTTGGAACACGATCTCGAGTATGCGCACAGCCAGAACAAACCCCTGTGGATGGAAGAGACCGCGTATGAATTAGTCGCCGGCGCTCCCGAAGGCAGAAAGTGGCTGGCCGAACACGAGCAATTGCGCGAGCTGGTGCGCTTCAAGGATGAAAAACACGAGTTCGTGTTTCACTGCATCCGCTGAAACTCAGTTGGCTTTGGGTTTCTTTTTCTTGGCGCCCGGGATTTCGACCACGGAGGTCGTGCGCATCTGCACAACCGGGATCAGGGATCGCTTGGATTCAGCCGGGGATTGGCGCGCCTGGTGCGCGAGCTCTTGGTTGAGCGTAGTCACGAACTCTTCGATCTGCCGTTGCATCGCGCCCATCTTTTCGCGCATGTTCAGAATGATCTCCACGCCCGCCAAGTTGACGCCCAGGTCGCGCGTCAGCTTTAGAATCACTTCCAGGCGCTCCAGATCGTCGTCGGTATAGAGGCGCGTATTGCCTTCGCTGCGGGAAGGCGCCAGCAGCCCTTCGCGCTCGTACAAGCGCAGCGTCTGCGGATGAATTTGATACTGCTCCGCCACCGCGGAAATCATGTATGCGGCTTTGGATCGCGCTCTGGCCATCACACTTTACTCCACATTTCCTTGCGCGGGTCTTCGGCGCTCACCTGCGACAATTCGCGCAGCAATTCCTTGGTGCGTTCGTCATTCACCTTGGGCGCCTGAATGACCACCTCGACGATCTCATCGCCGCGCGTGCTCTTGCGCGTGTTGGTGACACCCTTCTCGCGCAAGCGGAATTTCTGCGAGTTCTGCGTCCCCTGCGGCACCTTCAGCAGGGCCCGTCCGTCGATGGTCGGCACTTCGATCTTCGCGCCGAGACCGGCCTCGGACACCGTGATCGGCACCTGAATATGGATGTCGTCGCCCTCGCGCGTGAAGAACGGATGCGGCTCCACCCGAACCGTGATATACAGATCGCCGGGCCCTGCGCCGTTCCTTCCCGCGTTGCCTTTCCCCGCGACCCGCAACCGCGAACCGGCCTGGGCGCCCGGCGGAATCCGCACTTCCACGGAATCCGGTTTCGAGAGCCGGCCGTCTCCATGGCAGGTTGGGCAAACATTGCGCAGCCTTCCCTTGCCGTCGCAGCGCGGACAAGTGAGGCTGAATTTCATCGCTCCGGCCATTTGGGTGACGTTCCCGGTGCCGTCGCATTCCGGGCAGACTGTCGATGAACTGCCCGTCGCTCCGCTTCCCCCGCAGGTCTCGCACACCTCTTGCCGGACGATGTTGAGCCGCACCTGCGTTCCGCGGATGGATTCCCAAAAATCGATGTTAAGACCGTATTCGAGATCCGATCCCTTCTCGGGCGCAGCCGCCGCGCGATCGCCCTTGCGGCTGCTGAAGAACTGGCTGAATATGTCCCGGAATGCTCCGGCGCCGGCGCCTCCCGCTGCTCCGGCGCCAGGATGCGCGCCGCCCGCCTGGTTCATGAATTCCGAGAAATCGAACCCTCCGAACCCCATCTCGGGTTCTTGAGCCGGTCCGCCCGGGCCAGGTCCGCCCGGCGGGATGTTGTCGGAATAGAAACCGTACTGATCGTAAACCTGCCGCTTCTTGGCATCGCTTAGAACGTCGTAGGCTTCCTGCACCTTTTTGAAACGTTCCTCGGCGGCTTTGTCGCCCGGATTCAAGTCCGGATGGTACTTCCGCGCCAGCTTGCGATATGTCTTGCGGATCTCGTCCGCTTTCGCGTCGCGAGCGACACCTAGCACCTGATAAAAATCTTGTTTGCTTGCGGCGGGCATTGGAAATTCCATTGCTCCCTGATTCCCAGCTCAGCGGTTTTCAAGTCCGGCAGCCGAGAACCAGGGAGCGAAACAACCGTCTTACTTCTTGTCTTCTACGTCTACAAACTCCGCATCCACGACGTTGTCCTTGGGCTTGGCTTCGCCCGCGGCGCCGGGGCCACCAGCGGCTCCGTCCGCGCCCGGACCTCCCGGCGGAGGACCACCGGCCTGGCTGGAAGCCTTGTACATCGCTTCCGCCAGCTTGTGGCTCGCAGTCTCGAGCTTCGAGGTGGCCTGATTGATCTTATCGATCCCGCCCTCGGACATCGCTTTCTTGGTCTCTTCGAGCGCGTCTTCCACCGCCTTGGCGTCGCCGGCGCTGACTTTGTCGCGATGCTCCTTCAGCATCTTCTCGATGTTGTAGACCATCGCGTCGGCCCGATTGCGCGATTCGATCTCTTCCTTCTTCTTACGGTCGTCAGAGACATGCGATTCGGCGTCGTGGGCCATCTTTTCCACTTCTTCCTTGCTCAATCCGGAAGAAGAAGTGATGGTGATCTTTTGCTCGTTGTTGGTGGCCTTGTCCTTGGCCGTGACGTTCAGGATTCCGTTGGCGTCGATGTCAAAGGTAACTTCCACTTGCGGAATTCCGCGCGGGGCCGGAGGAATGCCCACCAGTTGAAATACGCCCAGCAGCTTGTTATCGCCCGCCATGGCGCGTTCGCCCTGGTAGACCTTGATCTCAACCGACGTCTGGCTATCGGACGCGGTGGAGAAAATCTCGCTCTTGCGCGTCGGAATGGTGGTGTTGCGCTCAATGAGCCGCGTGAAGACGCCGCCCAACGTTTCGATTCCGAGCGACAGCGGCGTGACGTCTAACAGCAGAACGTCCTTCACTTCGCCGCCCAGCACGCCACCCTGCACCGCAGCGCCTACCGCCACCACTTCGTCCGGATTCACGCTCTTGTTCGGCTCTTTGTTGAACAGATCGCGCACCTGCTGCTGCACTTTCGGCATGCGTGTCGATCCGCCCACCAGCACCACTTCGTCAATCTGCGCCGGTGTGACGCCCGCATCCGCCAGCGCCTGCTTGCAGGGTCCGATGGCCCGATCCAGAATATCCGCCACCATCTGTTCCAGGCGCGCCCGCGTCAGCTTCACGTTCATGTGCTTGGGGCCGCTCGCGTCCGCCGTCAGGAACGGCAGGTTGATTTCGGTTTCGAGCACGGTCGAAAGCTCGATCTTGGCCTTCTCGGCGGCTTCTTTCAGTCTCTGCAGCGCCATCTGATCTTTGGAAACATCGACGCCCGATTCTTTCTTAAACTCCTGAATCAGCCAATCGATGATCCGCTGGTCGATGTTGTCGCCGCCCAGGTGCGTGTCGCCGTTGGTGGACTTTACCTCCACCACGCCGTCGCCCACTTCCAGAATTGAAATGTCGAAGGTTCCGCCGCCAAAGTCGTAAACGGCGATGGTCTCGTTCTTTTTTTTATCGAGACCGTAGGCCAGCGCCGCGGCAGTCGGCTCGTTGATGATTCGCATCACCTCCAGGCCGGCGATTTGCCCCGCGTCCTTGGTCGCCTGGCGCTGCGTATCGTTGAAATAGGCCGGAACCGTGATCACAGCCTTGGTGACTTTCTCGCCCAGGTAGGCTTCCGCCGACTCCTTGAGTTTTCCGAGAATCATGGCCGAGATTTCCGGCGGCGAATATTTCTTGCCGTTGATCTCCACCCGCGCGTCGCCGTTGTCGCCCGGAACCACTTTATATGGGACCAGCTTCATTTCTTCGCTTACTTCCGTGAAGCGGCGGCCCATGAAGCGCTTGATCGAATACACCGTATTCTCGGGATTCGTAACCGACTGGCGCTTGGCCACCTGGCCCACCAGACGTTCCCCGCTCTTGGTGAAGCCCACCACCGACGGCGTGGTTCTTCCACCTTCCTGGTTGGGGATCACAACAGCCTGACCACCTTCCATCACCGAGACGACCGAATTGGTCGTTCCCAAGTCTATCCCTATGATTTTACTCATCTTGCCTCTATCCTCCGGCATAGCTTTCCGGGTTCGTTATTTAGCCTAAATCTATTATCAAATGTTAGTGTGTTATTGTCAAGTATCCATCGGCTAATCTGCAGGGGACTTTAGCATGGAGATCCAAAAGGGAACCGGCATGGCATTCGGCTGCGTATGAGTGATTTGACACCAGAGCGACAGCGGGCCGGATCGTTTCTTGACCTGGGAGCCACGGTCTGGCTGCTGGCGGCGATCAAACTGGGCGTCCATCTCTACGCCGGACGCCACTACGGCTACTTCGTCGACGAACTGTATTATTTAGCCTGTGGCGACCACCTGGATTGGGGCTATGTCGATCAGCCTCCTTTGATAGCGCTGGTCGTAAAGCTGGTCGGGTTGACGATCGGCACTTCGCTTCCGGCCCTGCGATTACTTCCCGCGCTGGCCGGAGCGGCTGAAGTCCTTTTGACCGCCGCGATCGCGCGGGAATTAGGCGGTGGCCGGTTCGCGCAAGGCTTCGCCGCACTAACCGCTCTGGCGGCGCCGGGGATCGTCGGGGTGGACGGTTTTCTATCCATGAACAGTTTTGAGCCGCTCTTCTGGATGGGCTGCGCTTACCTGCTCATTCGAATCATCAAGACAGAGAACTATAAGCTTTGGCTGTGGTTCGGCGTCCCGGCCGGAATCGGATTAGAGAACAAACACTCGATGCTGATCTTCGGCTTCAGTTTGGTGGCCGGTCTTTTGCTGACACGAGAACGCCGCGTGCTTTACACTCCCTGGCTCTTGGGCGCCGGTTTCATCGCGTTCCTGATTTTCGTGCCTAATCTCCTCTGGAACATCCAACACCATTTCCCGTTCCTCGAAATCCAGGCCAACATCCGCCGTAGCGGCCGCGACGTCGCGCTGACCCCGCTGAGTTTTTTCGCCCAGGAGGCTTTGGCGATGCTCCCGCTGAGCGCGCCCGTCTGGCTCGCCGGCCTGTGGCGCTATCTTTTCACGCAGCAGGGAAAACAGTTTCGCGCTCTGGGGCTGGCGTGGTTGGTAACCGCGGGGATCATCGTGGTCGCGAGCCCTCGCATCTATTACTTATTTCCGGCCTTTCCTCTTCTGCTGGCCGCCGGAAGCGTGCAATTCGAAAAGTGGCTGGCGCCGCCTCGCTGGACGTGGGCCCGCATCGCATACCCGGCATTGGTGGCCGGGTTCGGCGTCGTACTTGCGCCGATCGCCATCCCATTGTTGCCACCCGAAACCTACATCCGCTATTCCCAGGCGTTGCACTTGGAACAGCCCCGCATTGAGAACAACCAACTAGGGCCGTTGCCGCAGATTTTTGCCGATCAGTTCGGTTGGGAAGAAATGGCGGCCACCGTCGCCGGAGTGTACAACCGCCTTCCCGCCGATGTGCGGGCCAAGACCGCGATTTTCGGCCAGAACTACGGCGAAGCCGGCGCGATAGACCATTTCGGCCCGAACTTCGGCCTGCCAAAAGCCATCAGCGGCCATCAGAATTACTTCCTCTGGGGCCCCCGAGATTACACCGGAGAGAGCATGATCGTGATGGACGATCGCCAGGCCAAGCTCGAGGCCATATTCGCCCACGTGAAGAAAGCGGCCACGGTCTATCATCCGTACTCCATGCCATACCGGCATTTTGACGTTTTCTACTGTACCGGCCTGAAGCAACCGCTCAAGGAACTATGGCCAAAAATCAAGAACTGGGATTGAGGCGGGAGACGCGGTAGGGGGAACGAGTCGATTTACCCGAAGGGAATATATCAACTTCAGTGTGGCTGCCGGGTGTGGCCGCATTCACCGCGGCAGCAACCCGCTCAACGTAACGGCGCAACGTGGGCCATTGTTGGCTGCCTATTACAACAAAGGAGATCTTTCTGCCTTTCAGGTTTTGCTGATGCCTAATATTTTTGTCGGTCGTCAACAAAATCTCAAAGCCCGCATCTTCCGCTGCCGCTATCAGTATGCCGAAGCGGCGCAGGGGTGCCATTATCGAAGAGAATGAGCCTCGACAGTCGGAGCGAGAGGCTGCATCGGGACAGGCGCGTCAAGGCTTCGCGCCGCAAATTCGATCACTGCCACCACCTGTTCATGTGTCAAATGGAACCAATCCATAATCTCGTTGATCGAAGCTCCCACTTCGAGATTGTCAAACACAACCGAAACAGGTGTCCGCGTGCCGCGGAATACCCATGCACCGCTACGTTTGCCCGGCACGCTCTCTACTACCGGACACTGAGCCCAATCGAGACCTGCCATGTTTTTCTCCTGTTTCATCGTAGCCTTTACGCTGACTCAACGGACGTCACGACCCCGGACAGGCGAATTTTGAGTGTAACCGGGGCGGCCGTGCGGCCCTCCAATGAATTAAGTTGCGCGTTTTCGCTGCGCATTTCGTCTAAGTTCAATGTTGAGGATGTGCGGCAGCATCGGACGCGCCGCCGCAATCGCGGCATTTGCGTCGGCATTGCTCTCGGGCGCGCCCCTGGCGGTTCAGCAGACCCGTTATCAGCTTCAGCCCGGTTTGCCCATTCAAATCGCCGCAGCGCCCGAAACGCTCGATTTTCTGCTCAACGCTAAGACGCGCCAGGTCAGCATCACCGGCGCAGGAACAACCGGAATCGTGGTCTCTCCGAATCGCGCGCACGATCAGATCCTGATCGCCGCGTCGCTCAGAGCTAAGCCTGGCGAATACACCATCGAGCTCGCAGCCACCAGCGCGGCAGGGGAGCAACGCTCGGCAACGCTCGATATCCAGCTTGACCCCCTGACGCCAGTGCCGTCCAATGCGACCCGCCCCCCGGTGGTGCTCTTGAATGGATGGGAAGTCGGTTTCACCAACTCCTGCACCGTGGCGACCAGCTCGTCGGAAACATTCGGCAATCTCGCTCAGTATCTGGCCTCCGATGGCGCGCCCGTGGTCTATCTTTTCGATAACTGTCTCGAAGACCCAGGCCAGACCGTGGAGGGCCTGGGCAACGACCTGGGCACGTTCCTGAACTCCATCAAGTATGACGACGGCACGCAGGTCCCCCAAATCGATCTGGTGGCGCATAGCCTGGGCGGATTGATCGCGCGGGCGTATCTTGCGGGACTGCAGCCCGGTGAAACCCTCGCGCCTCCGTCCCCGACGCTGGTACGCGATCTGGTCCTGATCGCCGTACCGAACTTCGGTTCGTTCGTGGCGGAGAATTATGCCGCTACTCTCCCAGTGGGCACCCAAAGCGCCGAGCTGATCTCGGGCAGCTCGTTTTTGTATAACCTGGCCACCTGGAATCAGCATATAGACGATCTGCATGGCGTCAACGCGATCGCAGTGATCGGCAACGCCGGCAACTGGCAGGCCAGCCTGGAAGCCACCACCGCGCTTACCAATGCCAGTGACGGGCTGGTTTCGCTGACCAGCGCTTCGTTGAATTTCGTTTCCCAGGACTCCACCAACACTCGGATTGTTCCCTACTGCCACATCGATCCGGCAGACTTCACCAACACGAGCCTCGGCGTATTCGCCTGCAATGCTCCCGGAATTGCCAATGTCACCGACACATCTCAGGAGACCGGCGAGATTGTTCGATCCTTCCTGGCCGGCACGACGGATTGGAAGTCCATCGGAGGGACGCCCGCCACCGATCCGTATCTGACCACCAATGGCGGTTTATTCTTCGCGGTAGTGAATAGCGCGGATCAGTATCTTACGGACGTGACCCAGGTGGAATGGGGAACCGTGGCGCTGCTGCCCGGCGGCGACACGGGCACGATATTCTTCGACGATTTTATTGCCGGGACCGGTGATTTCGTGATCACGAGCACGTCGGCCGGCACCATCAATTGTGGAACGCTGGCCGAGGCGTTGGGATATTACTCGGCAGCGCGGTGCAAAGTTTCTACCGTCATTATTTCGGTCGGCCCGCTCGCCAGCGTGCCCGGGAAAGAAGTGGTTTCAGGCGGCATGATCACCGTTACCGGCTCCGGCTTCGGGAACCAGCAGTGCCAGGGCTGTTTGGTCCTCGCCACTCCGGCCGGATCCACAACCGGTACTCCATTGCAAGTATCGTCTTGGAGCAACACATCGATTTCGGCAAACCTCCCGGCCACGTATTCCGGCCTTATCACCCTCTCCGTGCAGGCCGCGGCGGGAAGCGATGCTATGACATTGCTAGTCACTTCGCCATCTACCATCGCCGTGTCGGCCACCAGTTTGCAATTCGCCTACACTGCGGGCGGCGCGGTTCCAGGATCGCAGACCATCCAGGTCACCAATAGTGGAACCGGCACACTTAACTTCACCGCAACGGCCAGCGCCTCCTGGCTCAGTGTTTCACCAGCCTCCGGCACGGCGCCCTCCACGCTGACCATAACCGTGTCGCCGGCGGGCTTGAGCGCCGGCCCCTATACCGGCAACATTCAGATATCCGCGTCGGGCGCATCTAATAGCCCTGTGTCCATCGCTGTCACGTTCACGGTGACGGCGCAGCCGCCGATGCTGGCCGTATCGCCATCCAGCCTGACCTTCAAATACACGTTCAGCGGCGCTGTTCCGGCCTCCCAGAATCTTTCGATCACCAATGCGGGATCGGGCACGATCGCCTGGACTGCATCGGACCCGGATTTTTGGGTGAGCCTTGCTCCAGCATCCGGCGCAGCCCCGGGCACCCTGACGGTCTCGGTCAATCCAGCGAATCTCGCGGCGGGAAGTCACACCAGCAATCTGCAAATCATCGCCGCGGGCGCAGCGGGAAGTCCGGCCGTCGTCCCCATCACGCTGGTTGTCCAGGGCACGCAGCCCGCCGGCAATCTCACGGCGGTTGGCAATGGCGCGGACTACCAGCCAGGCTTCGCATCGGCCACCTGGGTTACGATCTATGGGACCAATTTGTCGCAGAGCACCCAGGAGTGGCAAGGCTCCGATTTCGTGAATGGCCTGCTGCCCACTTCGCTCCACGGCGTATCGGTGACCATCGACGGCGTCGCGGCATACGTCGAGTACATCAGCCCCACTCAGATCAACGTGCTCGCTCCGGATGACAAAACGACCGGCTCGGTCCAGGTCCAGGTGACCGCGGCCGGCGAAGCCAGCAACAGCTTCGCCGCGCAGAAACAGCAGTACGCTCCGGCGTTCTTTACCATCGACGACGGCGCTCTCGTGGCCGCCGTGCACTTAGACGGAACTGTCGTGACCACCACGAAACCAGCCGCGCCGGGCGAGATTATTGAGCTTTACGCCACCGGATTCGGCCCCACCAATCCTCCATCTCCCACCGCCGATCTTCTGACTGCCGCGGTCCCACTGCCGACGAATTCCGTCCAGGTTACGATCGGAACCGTTGCGGCCAGCGTGGGCTTCGCCGGTTTGGTGACGCCGGGACTCTACCAGTTCAATGTAACGATGCCCTCGAGCCTTCCGACGGGCAATGCGGCGGTAGTGGCGCAAATCGCCGGTCTTCAAACCCAGACGGGCATCTCGATCCCGATTCAGCAGTGATTTAGTGATACACCCAGGTATCGAAGAAATCTTTGAGCGACGTTGCCGATGCGGCCTCCAACGATTTCTGGAAGTCCTGGCTGGTCACCTGGCCGCCCCAATGATCCTTGGTATAAACGCGCAGGCCGCGCCAAAAGGGGTCCTCGCCCATGTGTTGCCGCAGCAGATGCAGAACCCACGCCCCTTTCTGATAAGGAATCTGACCGCTGGCTTGATCGGCCGTAGTCCAATCGTGGAAGCTCAGCGCCCGATCCTTGCCTTCCGCCTTCAATTTTTCGTAGACCTGGCGTGATTTTTCAATCTCCTGCTGGTAGCGTTCGCGGCCGAACTGCTGTTCCAGGAATACATCAGCGAAAAACGTCGCGAAACCTTCGTTGAGCCAGAAATCCGACCAGTCCCGGCATGCGATTCCGATGCCGTACCACTGATGCGCAAGTTCGTGCGCGAGCAACCAAAGATCGTCGGGATGCGCCGCCAGCGTCTCGCCATATACAGCCGGCAGCAGCGTCAACTCCGCCATTTCCTGCATCGGGTTTCCGCTCACCAGCGCCTGCGTGTAGGTTTTCTCGGGATACGCGTGGCCGGTTTTTTCTTCCAGGAACTTGAGAGCCTGCCGCGTGCCTTCCATCGTTTTCGACAGATCGCGGTCGCCTCCTGGACCCAGGTAGCGCAGCTTCACGGGGCCGGATTGCTGGGTTTGCTCCTCGAAATCGCCGGCGGCGAATCCGAACGTAAACGGCGGAACTTCGGCATCCTGCTTCCACTCGAAAACGTTGCGCGGTCCATCCCGATGCGTGCTCACCAGCCGGCCGCTGGCCGCGACCTTAACGCTTTGAGGAACCGAAATGCTGAGATGCAGCGTCGCGCGATCCTCCGGCCGGTCGTCCGCCACCATCCAGTGGCTGGTGAAAAACGCGGTGTAAACTTGACCTGGGAAAAAAGCCAGGCCGTTGGCGGGCTGGGCTTCGTAACGAACGGTGAGTGTGCGTTCCTCGCCGATCCTCGCGGGTTTTACGAGCCGGACCACCAGCAGCGGACCCTGGCGCTCGAACGGCTGGCTCATGTAGTCCTCCACCGCCGCCGTGACATGCAGTGATCCCGCGTCCAGTTCGAGCGACGCCAGACCGTCGATCTGCGAGTGATACCGAAAGGTCACTTCACCGGTGAGCTGCTTCGCCGGAATGTCCGGCGTAATTTTAACATCGTAGTGCTCGACGTCATAAGGACGCGACGGCGGCGCGCCCAGGATTGCGGCTGTCATCAAGAAAAATGGCGCAATTCGCGGCAGGCGTTCCACTCTGGAATGGTATCAGCGCGGCTGCTACGATGATGGCCTATGACTTTCCAAGAGATTCTGCGCGAAAAAGAAGGACCCGTCGCTGTCCTCACATTGAATCGCCCGGCCAAGCTCAACGCCTACTCGGAGAAGATGGTGCATGAGCTTCTGGCGGCGCTTGCGGATGCTCGCGACGATGACGCCATTCGCGCCGTAATCCTGACCGGCGCCGGCCGCGGTTTCTGCTCGGGCGGCGACGTCAGCCGCGACTTTCAATATCCCGCCCGCTATCGCGGCCATCGCTTCGAATCCATGCTGGAGATGCGCGAGAACATGCACGAATTGGTCAAATTCCTGCAGCGCTTCGACAAGCCGGTGATCGCGGCGGTGAACGGCGCGGCCGTCGCGGGTGGGCTGACGCTGGCTCTCGCCTGCGATTTCCGCATCGCGGCGGAGAGCGCGAAATTCGGCGACACTTCACTGCGTTTCGGCCTGCTGCCGGATGAAGGCGGCGCGTTTTTCTTCCCGCGATTTCTGCCGCTCGATCGGGCCCTGAAGATGTCGCTGCTGTCGGAAGTCTACAGTGCGAAAGAAGCCGCGTCGCTAGGGTTAGTGACCGAGGTTGTGCCGGATGCCGAGCTAATGTCCACGGCCCGCGCCTGGGCCGAGAGGCTGGCCGATGGTCCGCCGCTGGCCATCCGAATCGCCAAACGCATGATGTACAAACAGCTTTCCATGACGCTCGACAATGCGCTCGAAGACGCCGCCATGGCGACGCTGGTAATCAACTACACTGACGACGTCAAAGAGGGAATTGCGGCGTTTCACGAAAAGCGTAAACCCAAATACACCGGAAGATGAGTCAACCTCACTGCAGGGCCAGGATCTTGGCGACCTTCATGACCGGCGTTTCGCCGGAGTAGGGAACCAGCCCGCTGCGCGTCGACGTAGCGGTGATGTATCCGCTGGCTCCTTGGCCGTAGTATTCCGCGGCCGTGGCGTCGAAGAAAGCCTGCACGTCCAAAGTGAGCGGCGAAACCGCGTCCGCCAATGTATAGGGATCCACAATCTGAATCCGCCATTGGGCGCCTTCGCTAACCAACGAAGCCATGTACAACCAGTCCCCGCCACCCGCGCTATTACTGGCCGGCGTCCCAGGTAACGCGATCGCTACTTGCTGGTCGCTCAGAATTTGATCCGTGCCATGAACCCTGCATTTCCCCGAGGGTGTGCAGTTGGCATTGATCTCGTAGTAGAAGTAGATGGTTTCGTCGCCAGGCAGCCCCCGGACATAGCGGAAGAATCCGAATTCGCTGGCCGCGCGGTAGCACGGTTCGTTGTGAAAGAAGACCGCTTCAGCGATCGTATTGCCGTTATAGGCGCTGCCCCTGCCGGAGAACGAAAGTTGAGCCGCGATTCCCTTCCATCCCGTGCCGAATGAACTGTCGAAGGAGTCCGTCGGCGACCGGTAGACCGGGCCAGCTAGCGGGCCGATCCAGATTTGCCGCCCAGTATCGTAATGATACAGGTCGACGTTCGGGTTCTCGCGGGCATTGCAGGTCACCGACCATCCACCCCGCGGTTGAACCGGATCCGGCAAAACGAACCCATAGGGAGGCGCGGCGTCCGGCGCCTGGGTCTCGGCGAATGAAACGAACGTAAAGCCTGACGAGGGCAATTCCGTCCAGGTCGGCTCTGCGCTTTGCGCCTCAGCCGGGAAACACCCAGCGGCCGCGATCGCAATAAGCAGCGCAACTCTATGGATCATATAAGTTTGGCTCAATAATTTTGGACGGCGGGTCGGAAGGCTAAACGCTGGGTCTGGGTTCGTTTTTGCGTTTTTTTACAGAACCGGGTCCTTTGTCGGAAGTCGCCTCTGGCTCTTTCGGGCTAGTCGCCCACTCCTCACGCTAAACATTAAGGTATAACTGTAACGAACAGCCTATCTGCGTCGTTAGTTTATCAAGAGTTCATGGATCACTCCACCACGACAGCCTTAAAGACTGCCCCGCAACCAGCTTTGCCGGAGATCCGCGAGAAGCGGCCGAAAAAGTCTTGGGGCAAATGGGTTTGGCTGGTCGTGCTGGCTGGGGCCGGGTTCGCCATTTATCACTATTGGCCGCAAATCAAGCCGCTCTTGACTTCCGCGCCGGCGCAGCCGACGGGAGGCAGAGGACGTGGGCGTGGTCGAGGCGGACGAGGCGGAGTCACGCAAGTAGTTGGGGCCAAGGCACAAAAGGGCAACATTCGGGTTTACATTACGGGTCTTGGAGCGGTCACGCCTATCTACACCGTCACTGTGAAGAGCCGGGTGGATGGCCAGCTGATGGAGGTTCACTTCAAGGAAGGCCAGCTGGTTCGCCAAGGCGATCCTTTAGTGGAAATCGACCCGCGGCCCTACCAGGTCCAGCTCGAGCAGGCCGAGGGACAGCTGGTGCATGATCAAGCGCTGCTGAAGAATGCCCACCTCGATCTAGATCGCTATCAGGTTCTGTATAAGCAGGACGCCATTCCGCAACAGCAGCTCGCCACCCAGGAGGCTTTGGTAACGCAATACGACGGGACTATCAAGACCGATGTTGCCCAGATCGACAATGCCAAATTGAACCTGGTGTATTGTCACATCGGATCTCCGATCACGGGCCGCGTGGGTCTCAGGCTGGTGGATCCCGGAAATATCGTTCACGCCACGGATACGAACGGTTTGGTAGTGATTACGCAGCTCGATCCGATCAGCGTGATTTTCACTGTGGCGGAGGATCAGCTTCCGCCCGTTGAGGCGAAGCTGCACCAGGGCCAGGCGTTGCCTGTAGAAGCCTGGGATCGTGAGAACAAGAACAAGCTCGGCGACGGGAGCTTGGAAACCATCGACAATCAAATCGATCCGACCACCGGAACGCTGCGGCTCAGGGCGACCTTCGCCAACCCCGACAACAAGCTGTTTCCCAGCCAGTTCGTCAACGCCCGGCTTTTAGTAGACGAGAAACACGGGGTCACCGTACTCCCGAACTCTGGAATCCAGCGGAATACAGCCGGCGCTTATGTGTGGCTGGTGCAGCCGAATCAACGCGTGACGGTTCGCCCCATTACGGTAGGCGCTACCGAAGGCGACCAGACCGAAATCGTTTCCGGTCTGCAGTCCGGCGACACGGTTGTCACCGTGGGTGTGGACAGGCTGGAAGATAACGGCCAGGTCAACGTGGAGATCCCTACAGGACAACCGGCGGGCGGAAAAGCCGCTGCGGGGAAATCCCAGAGCGCGGCAGCGGGCGCCGGAAGTTTTCAGAACGGTGGAGGCGGAAAGTCTCCCGGCGGCAGATCGGGCGGCGGGAGGCATTCGAAGGGTAATTCATGAACCCGTCCCGGACGTTTATTATCCGGCCGGTGGCGACTTCGCTTCTGATGACCGGCATTCTGCTGGTCGGCGGCGTCGCTTATAAACAACTGCCGGTATCCGCGCTTCCCGAAGTCGACTACCCGACTATTCAGGTCATCACTTTCTATCCTGGCGGTAGCCCGGATGTCATGGCGTCGTCTGTCACCGCGCCGCTCGAGCGGCAGCTCGGCCAAGTCCCGGGCCTGCAGCAGATGACCTCGACAAGTTCCGACGGTAGTTCCGTCATCACGCTTGAATTCAACCTCAGCCTGAATATCGACGTCGCCGAGCAAGAGGTCCAGCAATCCATCAATTCCTCGGGCACCTATCTGCCGGCTGATCTTCCCACGCCTCCGATCTACGCCAAGGTGAACCCAGCTGACACTCCCATCCTTACGCTGGCGCTCACTTCGGACGCCCTCCCGCTCTTCAAGGTAGAGGACCTGGCTGACACGCGCCTGGTGCCGAAAATTTCCCAGTTACCCGGCGTCGGCCTGGTAAGCATCAGCGGCGGCCAAAAGCCCGCGGTTCGCATCCAGGCCAATCCCACGGCGCTCGCGTATTACGGTCTGAATCTGGAAGACGTCCGCAACGCCATCACCGCCGCCAACGTGAATCAGGCCAAGGGTAACTTCGACGGTCCGCATCAGGATTACCAGATCGGCGCCAACGACCAGTTGCTTTCGAGCGCAGACTATGCGCCCATGATCGTTGCCTATCGCAACGGCGCGCCAGTGCGGCTCTCCAACGTTGCCGACATCATCGACGACATCGAAAATAGCCGGCAGGCAGCGTGGATGAACGATACCCGCGCGGTTATCGTGAATATCCAGCGGCAGCCGGGCGCGAATATCATCGCCGTCGTCGACCGCATCAAGACCCTGCTTCCGCAGCTCCAGACTTCATTGCCGCAGTCGGTGGGCGTCAAGATTCTGACGGACCGCACCACTACCATCCGCGCCTCTGTGGAGGACGTCCAATTTGAACTCATGCTCACCGTCGGGCTGGTGGTGATGGTGATTTTCCTGTTCCTGCGCAACCTTTCCGCCACCATTATTCCCAGCGTGGCTGTGCCGCTCTCGCTCGTGGGCACATTCGGCGTCATGTACCTGCTGGGTTACAGCCTGAACAATCTTTCGTTGATGGCCCTCACGATTTCCACCGGCTTCGTGGTGGATGACGCCATCGTGATGATCGAAAACATCTCGCGCTATATCGAGGAAGGGCACCGGCCGCTGCAAGCCGCGTTGATGGGCTCCGAGCAGATCGGGTTCACCATTGTGTCGCTGACGGTTTCGCTGATTGCGGTGCTGATCCCGCTGCTCTTCATGGGCGACATCGTGGGCCGCCTGTTCCGCGAATTCGCCGTCACGCTGGCCGTCACCATCCTGGTTTCCGCGGTGGTATCACTGACGCTCACGCCCATGATGTGCGCCAGGATCCTGAAACACAAGCCGGCCTCCCAGCAGGGCTGGTTCTATCGCATTTCGGAGCGCGGATTCGAAGCCGTGATCGCCCTCTATGGCAAGACGCTGACCTGGGTTCTTCGCCACCAGCCCATGACCCTGCTGGTGGCCGTCGCCACCCTGGTGTTGACGGTGGTCATGTTCATCAAGATTCCCAAGGGCTTCTTTCCCATCCAGGACACGGGCGTGATCCAGGGTGTCTCCGAAGCCGAACAGACCATCTCCTTTCGAGCCATGGCGGAACGTCAGGAGGCGCTGGGGAAGGTGATTCTCGAAGATCCCGCGGTAGAGAGTATCTCCTCGTTCATAGGGATCGATGGAACCAACCTGACGCTGAACAACGGGCGCATCCAGATCAACCTGAAGCCCCTCGAGGTAAGAAAGGTGTCCGCGAGCGACGTGATCCGGCGTTTACAGTCCTCGCTGACCCAGGTTCCCGGAATCACGCTCTTCATGCAACCGGTCCAGGATCTCACGGTGGAGGACCGCGTCAGCCGCACGCAGTTCCAATACACCTTGGAGGATCCCAACGCCGATGAGCTGAACACCTTCGTTCCGCAAATGCTGGACCGGCTCCAAAAACTTCCGGAACTTCGCGACGTCGCCAGCGACCAGCAGGTGAACGGCCTGCGTGTCAGCATGGTTTTCGATCGCGACACGGCTTCGCGGCTCGGCATCACGCCCACCACCATAGACAACACCCTGGACGACGCTTACGGCCAGCGGCAGGTCTCGACCATGTTCACGCAGTTGAACCAGTATCACGTGGTGCTCGAAGTGAAGCCCGGTTTTAACAACAATCCCGCTGATTTGCGGAATCTTTTTATCCGCTCGAACGCGAGTTCCGCTGTCGGCGCTTACGGCGCGGTTTCGGGAGGATCTACCAACACCGCCGGATTCGGACCCTCCAGCGCCTCGGTGGCGGCGTTAACCGCCGGCCAGACAGTGGGCGTCACCACCGCGGTGGGCGGCGCCGCTGCCTCCAGCGTGGGTTTTGGCGCCGGGCCGACGGCTTCTTCCCAGGTCTTCACGAATGGCGGTCAAGTGCCGCTCAGCGCTTTCACTCACGTCGAGCAAACTTCCGTTCCGATCACCGTGAATCACCAGGGCCAGTTTCCGGTGGTTACGCTGTCGTTTAATCTGGCGCCCGGCGCTTCACTCGGCGACGCGGTGGACGACATTAACAAGGTGAAGGAAGACCTGCACATGCCGGCCAGCATTCAGGGTGCGTTTCAAGGGACGGCGGAAGCTTTCCAGGCATCGCTCGCCAACGAGCCCATTCTGATTTTGGCTGCCCTGATCACGGTTTACATCGTTCTGGGCGTCCTGTATGAAAGCTACATTCATCCCATCACCATCTTGTCGACGCTGCCCTCGGCCGGCGTGGGCGCTCTGGCGGCGCTTTACATCTGCAAGAACGATTTCAGCGTGATTGCGCTGATCGGCATCATCCTGCTCATCGGCATTGTGAAGAAGAACGGAATCATGATGATCGACTTCGCGCTGGAGGCCGAACGCAAAGATGGCATGGCGCCGCGGGAAGCCATCTACCAAGCTTGCTTATTGCGCTTTCGCCCCATCATGATGACCACCATGGCGGCGCTGTTGGGCGGCCTGCCCCTGGCGCTCGGGAGCGGCGTCGGATCCGAACTCCGGAAGCCGTTGGGAATTACGATGGTTGGCGGGCTCATTTTCAGCCAGTTGCTGACGCTCTACACTACGCCGGTCATCTACCTGTGGTTTGACCGGCTGGCGGCGCGATTCGGAATGAGCCACCGAATCGACGAAGGGCTCGAGCCCGAAATGGTACCTGGTGACTAGGCAGTTCAACATCTCGAGAACGTTCGTCCACCGGCCGGTGGCCACGTCTTTGCTGACCATCGCCATCGCCCTGGCCGGCGTGGTCGCCTACCGGCTGCTGCCTGTGTCGCCGCTGCCGCAGGTTGATTTTCCGACCATCGGCGTGAACGCCGGTCTGCCGGGGGCCAGCCCCGAGACCATGGCTTCCGCTGTGGCCACGCCGCTCGAACGCCAATTCGGCCGTATCGCGGCCATCAGCGAAATGACCTCCAGCAGCAGCCTGGGCGGCACCGGCATCGTCTTGCAATTCGATTTGAACCGGGACATCAACTCCGCGGCGCGCGATGTGGAAGCGGCCATCAACGCCGCGCGGGGTTATTTACCCTCGAACCTGCCTAACAACCCCAGTTATCGCAAGTTCAATCCGGCCGACGCGCCTATCTTCCAGGTCGCGCTGACTTCCGACGTGCTGGATAGGGGCCAGATGTACGACGCCGCCTCCACCGTGATTGCGCAGAAGCTGTCGCAGATCAAAGGTGTGGGTCAGGTATATGTGCAGGGGTCGGCTCTCCCGAGCGTGCGCGTGGAGCTGAATCCGATGGCCCTCAATAAATACGGTATCAGCTTGGAACAGGTCCGTAGCGTTCTGAACACCTCCGTCGCGAACGTCCCCAAAGGGCACTTCTCAGACGGCTTTCACACCTGGGAAATCGGCGCCAACGATCAGATGTTCAAGGCCGCCGACTATCGGCCTTTGCTGGTGGCCTATAGCCAGGGTCGCGCGGTGCGGCTCTCCGACGTCGCCCAGGTTAACGATTCGGTGGAGGATCTTCGCAATGCGGGATACGCCAACGGCAAGCCTTCCGTGATCGTTACGGTCAACCGCCAGCCGGGGGCGAATATCATCGATACCGTCGATCATATCCGGGAAGCTTTGCCGCAGCTCGAGGCCGCCATTCCTCACTCCATCCAGATGCACAATACTCAGGACCAGAGCACCACCATCCGCGCGTCGGTGCAAACCGTTCAGAAGTCCCTGATCGTTTCCATCATGCTGGTCATCCTGGTGGTGTTCTTTTTCCTGAAGAGCTGGCGCACGACCTTTATTCCCAGCGTGGTGGTCCCGGTATCGCTGGTGGCGACTTTCGGCGTCATGTACCTGTTCGGATACAGCCTGGACAATCTATCGCTCATGGCTCTCACCATCTCCACCGGTTTCGTGGTGGATGACGCCATCGTGGTGATCGAGAACGTTACCCGCCATCTGGAACAAGGAATGAAACCCTTCGCGGCCGCTCTACGCGGGGCGCAGGAGATCGGTCCCACGGTCTTCACCATCAGCGTCTCGCTGATCGCCGTGTTCATTCCGCTTTTATTGATGGGCGGCATCGTGGGGCGTCTGTTCCGCGAATTCTCCGTGGTCTTGTCCGTGGCTATCGCCATTTCGATGCTGGTTTCCCTCACCACCACGCCCATGATGTGCGCGCATTTATTGAGAGAGCACGAATCGCATGGCTGGCTGTATCGAATGCACGAGCGCGTGTTTCAGGGCATCGTCAGGGGCTACGGCCGGACGCTTCGGGGCGTGCTGCGCCACCCGGCGATTACTTTGGGCGTGTTAGCGGCTACCATCGCGCTGAATGTTTTCATGTTCGTGCACGTCCCCAAAGGTTTCTTTCCGCAGCAGGACAACGGCCGCATGCAGGGCATGGTCCTGGCGGATCAGGACACCTCCTTTCAAGCCATGCAAGCCAGCCTCCTAAGAATGCTCGATATCATCCAGGCGGATCCCGCCGTGGACACCGTCACGGGATCAACCGGAGGCAGCGGCGGCTTCGGAAGCGGCACCACCAACCAGGCGCGCGTCAACATCCAGTTGAAGCCGATTGGCGAACGCAACGTATCCGTGTACGACGTCATCGAACGATTACGTCCCAAACTTTCCGTGATCCGCGGCGGAACGCTGTATTTGCAGGCCGCGCAAGACGTGCGCGTGGGCGGCCGGAGCAGCGGGGCCACTTATCAATTCACCATGCAGGGCGACAACGTGCAGGACTTGACCGTGTACGGGCGTCCCATGCTCGAAGCCTTGCGCAAGGTCCGGCTGATCAGCGATGTCAACTCAGATCAGCAGATCAACGGCCTGGAAGCCATGGTGAATTACGACCGCGACACCGCTGCCCGTTTTTCCATCTCCTCCCAGCTTATAGACAACACGCTGTATGACGCCTTTGGACAGCGCCAGGTGGCCACCCTGTACGGCCAGTTGAATCAGTATCACGTGATCATGGAAGTGGCGCCGCAGTTTTGGCAGGACCCGCAATTCCTGAAGCAGGTTTACGTGCAATCACCCAGCGGCTCGCAGGTTCCTCTGAACGCGTTTGCGCGCTTCGGTCCCTCCAACGCGCCTCTGTCCATCGCGCATCAGGGACTTTTTCCGGCCGTGACTCTCTCTTTCAATCTCGCTCCGGATGTGGCGCTGGGCCAGGCCGTGGACGCAATCAACGCCGCCGCCCGTAAAGTGGGGCTGCCAGATTCGATTCACACTTTCTTCGCCGGGACCGCGCAGGCCTATGAGCAAAGCCTGCGTAACGAGCCCATCCTGATTCTGGCCGCGCTGGTTACCGTCTACATCGTGCTGGGCATGCTCTACGAAAGCTACATTCATCCCATCACCATCCTGTCTACGCTCCCGTCGGCCGGAGTGGGCGCGCTGCTGGCCCTGTATTTGTGGCACACGGAACTAACCATCATCGCCATCATCGGAATCATTCTTCTCATCGGCATCGTGAAGAAGAACGCCATCATGATGATCGACTTCGCCCTGGCCGCCGAGCGCAATGAAGGCCTGGGTCCCCGGGATGCGATCTATCAGGCCTGCCTGCTGCGTTTCCGTCCGATTCTGATGACCACCATGTGCGCGCTGCTGGGCGCCGTGCCGCTCGCCTTCGGACAAGGCCAGGGCAGCGAGCTGCGCCGTCCGCTGGGGATCACGATTATCGGCGGGCTCATCGTCAGCCAGCTGCTCACTCTCTACACGACGCCGGTGGTTTATCTCTCGCTCGACCGCCTGCGTAAGTCGCGGCGTCAGGAGAGCATCCAGCCTGAAGACTCGCGCGAGTTGATTCCTACCTGACCGGCGTTACTCTTCGGGCGCGTAGTAGCCGTGCCGGTAATTCGTTCTCAGCTTCGGCATTTCGGCCGGAGCTTCCAGCTTCAATCTGACCTGGCGGTATTTCCCGTCGCGGGAGTTGTTGCTCGGCGAGTAGCCCAGCACGTACTGGTTGCGTAATTCCTGGCTGATGCGCGCGCTGATGGATTCGAGGTCATCCAGGTTCTCCACGCTGTAAAGCCGCCCTCCGGTTTGTTCGGCCAGCTCATCCAGCAGCCGCGGCCCATTCTGCTCTTCCGCGGTCTGCCGGCGCGCGTTCTCATCGAAGATGCCCATGGCGAACAGCTGAACGTCGGTTTCGAGCATCGCATTCTTGATTTCGCTGAAGGTGAACCGACTGCGATTGTCGCCCCCATCGGAGAGGACCACGATGGCTTTGCGGAAGTTGCGCGCCTTTTTCATCTGGACCATGGCCAGATGGATCGCGTCCAGCAGCGAGGTTCGGCCGAACGGCTTGATCCGCGCGGCGCGGCGGTAGATTTCGTCCGAATCCGGAGTGAACGGAACCAGAAGCTTGGGGCGCTCATTGAACTCCACCAGGAAGAACTCGTCGTCCGCGTTGGCGGTCTTGAAGAATGTCGCGACGGCTTCCGAGGACTTCAGCATTTTATTGCGCATGCTGCCGCTCGAGTCGAACACGATCCCGACCGACAGCGGCGCGTCATCCTTGGAAAAATGGGTGATGTTCTGCTGGATGTTGTCTTCCGCCAGCGAGAAATTCTCTTTCGTCAAATCCGTGACTGAGAAACCGTCCGGAGTGGTTACGTGAACAGGGATGAGCACCAGAGAAGAGTCGACGCGCAAGTGCGCTTGCGGAACGATGGTGTTAGCGGCAAGTTCGTTCCGAAGGTGCACCGGGACCGCGCGCGTGGTATCGGCGGGTGATTGAAACGCCAGGCCGATGGGGCATAGCGAGAACAGGAAAGCGCAACGGGCGGCCAGGGAGGATGTTCGGGCCATTGGGTGATTGTATATCACCGGGGCCGCGCCTAGGGACGCCTGCGCGCGCGAATTGTCCTGTTACTACTAAGCAGGGACGGCCACGGGGTGACCGTCCCGGTTCAGCTTACTTGTGATGAGCTCCGCCTCCGCCGCCTCCGGCATGTCCGGCCGGGGCCGCATGCGCGGCCGGCGCGGCATGGCCGCCTCCACCAGCAGGTCGGGCGCCGCCACCAGAGGGACGAGCTCCGCCTCCACCGGCGGGACGAGCAGCAGCTCCACCTGGACGAGCGGCGGATGCTCCACCAGGACGTGCTCCGCCGGCTCGCGCAGCGGGTGCTCCGCCCGGTCGCGCGCCACCAGCCCGAGCAGCGGGTGCTCCGCCCGGTCGCGCTCCGCCAGCCCGAGCAGCGGGTGCTCCGCCCGGTCGCGCGCCACCAGCCCGAGCAGCGGGTGCTCCGCCCGGTCGCGCTCCGCCAGCTCGAGCGCCAGCCACTCCACCAGGACGCGCCCCGCCCGCTCGCGCCCCGCCTACGCCTCGAGCGCCTTCCGCGTGCGCGAAGTTAGCTCTTGCCCCAGGGGCATGAAAGCCGCCCGGCACGCCGCGGCCTGCATGTTCGAAGACGCCTCGGTTGTAGCCGCCAAAATGTCCGTGATTGTAGACCGACACGCTATGGGAGTAATAAGCGCCGTGATTGTAGAGAACCACGCCGCCGCCCCAGTTCGGGGCCCAAGCGCCCCAACCCCAGCCGTAGTGCGCAAAGAGTCCTACCGAGATTCCCACCGCGAAGCCAATTCCCAATCCCAGAACCAGGCCGGGAGGAGGCGGCAGCACGTAATATCCCGGGTAGGCGACGAACAACCCTCCCCACACCCGCCAAGGATTGTAGTAAGGAACGTAAACCAATCCCGGATTCACCGGCGCGATCAGGATCTGGCCATTGTCTGCATATACCCGCTGCTGCGCCGTTGAAACCAGCGTGCCCGCCTGCTGCGCCTGAAACCGCATGGCTTGCACCGCGTTCATCACGTCGCTGGGCTGGTTGTAGTAGGCGTTTCCGAGCTGCGAAGTCCACGCGGTGTTGCGCGCCAGATTGTCGAGAACAGAGGGAAACGCGGTGAGGGCTTTGATGCTCGGATCCCAGGCCATGCCGTTCGCGATCCCCGCGCGCTGGTCGGGCGGCAACCCGATGTTCGCCTGCGACCAACTATCGGCCTGCGCCACCTGGTCCGGGTACGTGGAAGCGGTCAGGATTTGAGCCACCAGCGAGTCCGGATAGAGAGCGATCGGCGCGACCAGCTGGTCGAGTTGCACCGCCTCCAGAGGGGCGTAGGCTGCTTGCGCGGCCAGATCCAATTGGGCCAGCGGAATCAGCAGCACGGAAAGTAACAGGGCCAGCGATTGGCGCAGGGTTTGACAAAGAATTGTGCTCTGAGTTTTCATGTGTTGCATCCTTTCGGTCCTACCGCCCGAAATTCAACTACGCATCCTAGTATAAGATTAAACCCGCCTCGCGGAAGGATTACTGCCGCCGTTCTGCTTAAGCTTTTCTAATTTTGAGTTGACGAGCGGTTTGGAGAAAGTCGCGGCGATCCAGGATGTAATAGAAACGGACCGAGCCTTCCCCGCCGCCGAGGTAGGCGAGCAGCTGCTCCAATGCATCCGATGGATTCCCCGCATGCACGTCGACGGCCCGGAGATACCCGGAATTCCGCAGCCGCCTCCACAATTCGGGAAGCGTGTAACGGCCTTCGAGCGTCAGTCCGCCCGCGCGGTGTGAACGGCTGATCAGGTATTGGACCAGCAGCAATTCGTCGAACAGGCGGGGTCCGAGAATCAGGCGTCCGGCGGCTGCTTCCCAAGCGGTTTCGAGTTGCCGGGAACGCCGGA
This sequence comes from Terriglobia bacterium, assembly GCA_963786745.1. Taxonomy (GTDB): domain Bacteria; phylum Acidobacteriota; class Terriglobia; order Bryobacterales; family Bryobacteraceae; genus Palsa-89. The sequence goes on from CAWBAE010000008.1 coordinate 589,958, forward strand.
TCGAGCCGGTTTGCCCGAACAGGTCTCGCCAATCGACCTTGGGTTCCTTGCGGCTGAGATAGTGCAGGGACACCTCGCGCAGCCAGCCCGGGTCATCCAGATCAAGGTTTTCGCTGATCTTTTCCATCCACTCGAAGAAGGCATGCTGGTGCGTGGCCTTTTGCTCGAGAACGGTAAACTGGTGGCCGGTCTTCGGCAGGGACTTTACGAGTTCGCGGCGCAAGGCGTCGGTGGTTTTGCCGCTCTCGATGCGATAGCTCGACATACGGGCGTGCCATTTGGAAGGCGATCCGCAATAGGGACAATGCGGTTTCAAGGCGTCGGGAACGAAATAGGGCCGCGCCGGCGCAGGGGGGGTGAGTTCGTCGAGCGAAGGAGCGTAGCGCTGGATCTCCAAAAGCGCCGTTCTTGGCGCGAGCCCCAGATGGCGCGTGAAGACATCCCATACGCATTTGAGGCATAGCGTGCGCGTGTCCGCAACGATGGATTCCTGGGGAAACTTACTCAAATCGAGCGGGGCTGGAGGGCGGGGAGCGGTCCGCTTTTTGGCGACCGGTTTCGGTTTCCTGGCGCGGGGCTTGGCGAGGGCTTTCTTTCGGGGCGGGCTCTTCTTCGGGCGCGGTCGCGTGGCCACGTCCCACGTTTACCAGAATACGTGCGAGTGTGCCCGGCGAGGGTTTAGCTGGCCTGAGAGATGAGCCGGGAAAGTATCTTCCGAACCTCGGCGGAGGAAAGTATCGAAGCAATGCCTCGCTCAAGCTCCTCTTCGTTCTGGCAATCGACTTGCCTTATCGGCGTCCGAGAATTAATCTGCACAGGATAAAGATCGAGGGGGTACTGAATGCTGAGAAGCGTGTACGTGTAGTGGTTCAGCGTAGGAACCACTACGTCCAGATCGTATCGGAAGGCGTTGGTCGTTTCAAAATTGGAATTCTCGACCTTTCCAACCAACACGCCATCGGTAGCGTCGGTGAGAACGCTCGCTTGTTCGTCGAGCAAAGACTTTGGGCTTCGTACCCTTTCGAGTTTGGAGAGATTACCCCACAGGCTCTTAGGCATTTACGTTTTCCTCGATTTCGCTCAGGCGACAGACAATCGGAAAATGGTCGGAGCCTTTGCTCCGGTCGGGACGGCCTCGATCGGTTAAGAGCGTCGCTCCCTCGATCTCAGTGACGATGCCTACGCCGTCTGCTGAGAGCGAGCCTAGCAGCGTCGCACTAGCACTTGGTCGAACATATTCCAGAAGTAGTTTAGCTCAGTGCTGGAGTTGTAGAAGTATGTTCCTGGGGGCGATGGCCCAAGATCCCCAAGCATAGTCCACATCGGGTTGTAAGAGAATCCGCAAAGCTCCCCTTGCACGATCCTTGAAATCTCTGAGGCGATTCGCCGGTCCATAATCCCGTGGAGTCCCTCTGAACCAACCATCCCGGCTTCAAAAGGATTCATATTGAGCTCGCCGATGACAATCGTGCGCTTGTGCCCCACGTTCTCTTCAGCCTCCCGAATAAAACGTGCCAGCCGCGTGGTCGCGAGGATTTGATCTTCGGTCCTTCGCCGAAGCTTGCTCGCCAGATGAACCGCGACGAGCAGGAAACTGTCACTGAGCGGCATGTGATAGTTTCGAATCGACACGCCAGGACTGTCGCGTATCAAAATGGATGGGTCGGGGAGGAAGCGCGTCAGGATCGTCAACCGGTCAGACTGGCCAATATCCGAAAAGTAAAAGCGAGTAGCGTCACGATTTAATTCCCTTAGGATCGCAGGGACGGCGTTCTCATTCTCGGCGAGGATCAGAATATCCACATCCCACTCTCTCGCCAGAGCGGCAACGCGTGCCGGGGACACGCTTCCGTTCACGTTCCAGAAAGCCAGTGTTGGCATACACAATGAAGCTTCGAGTACATTGATTTTAGCTTGGCAAAGGGTGAACTTGACCAAAGATTCGTATTTGCAGGCGGCCATCGAGCAGGCGAAGAAGAGCCTGTCTGAAGGCGGCATTCCGATCGGCTCTGTTTTGGTGCACGAAGGCAAGATCATCGGCCGGGGACACAATCGCAGAGTCCAGGCCGGCAGCCCGATCGACCATGGCGAGATGAACTGTCTTCGCGACGCCGGACGTTTACCCGCCAAGATTTACCGGAACAGCACGCTATACACCACGCTCTCCCCGTGCCCGATGTGCAGCGGCGCGATTGTGCTCTATCGAATTCCGCGAGTGATCATCGGAGAGAACCAAACCTTCCTTGGAGCGGAAGACTATCTGCGCAGCCAGGGCGTCCGATTGGAAATTGCGCAGGATGAAGAGTGCATCCGAATCATGACCGCGTTCATCCGCGAGAATCCCGCGTTATGGAACGAAGATATCGGCGTTTGAGGCGCTATTGCCGCAGAGCATAAACGAACAGCGAGTTGCCGGCGCATACCGCCACGTATTGCCGCCCGTTCACCGAGTAAGTCATCGGTCCCGAAGTTACGCGTCCGCCCACGGTGGTCTTCCACAGCAGGCTCCCGTTGCGGGCGTCCAGAGCGAAGAAGTAGCCTTCCCGCCCGCCGCTGAAAAGCAGATCGGAAGCCGTGGTCAGGATGCCCGCATCGGTGACATCGGCCATCTTGAATTCCCACTTGCGCTCCCCAGTGGCGGGATCAATGGCGCGGACGGCGCCGTACGGATCGCCTTCCTTGCGATAGTTGAACGCCCCGGTCACTACCGGCGCGGTGGTATTTCGCGGGCCTCCGCCGCCAAAGGTCTGGCCTTCGGTGAACTCGGCGTCCTGTTTCACGAACAGCGACGAATAGTCGTCCCAGGTAGGAATGTAGAACAGCCCGGTGCGCGGGCTGTAGGATGGGTTGTACCAGTTGGTCGCGCCCTGGTTGCCGGGAAAGATCAGCGTGCCCAAGCGGCTGGAGGCCGCGCTCGGAACCTTCATGGGACGCCCGCGCTCGTCGAAGCCGTTCATCCAGGTCACTTTGGCGAAAGGTTTGCCGAGCAGGAACTGACCGCTGGTCCGGTCCAGAACATAAAAGAGGCCGTTGCGATTGGCCCACATCATGAGCTTGCGCGGTTTGCCCTGCCACTCGGCGTCCACCAGTACCGGGACCTGCACCGAATCGTAGTCGAATTCGTCGTGTGGCGAGAATTGGTAATACCATTTCAATTTGCCGGTATCCGCGTCTAAGGCGACCACGCAATCGCTGTAAAGATTGTCGCCGCCGCGCACGTCGCCATTCCAATCCGGGCCGGGGTTTCCGATGCCCCAGTAAGTCAGGTTGAGATCCGCATCGTAGGAGCCGGTCACCCATATCGAGGCGCCACCATGCTGCCAGGCATCGCTCTTCCAGGAATCATTGCCGGGCTCACCGGCGCCTGGAATGGTATAGAAACGCCAGTCCTCCTTGCCGGTTCGGACATCGTAGGCGGCGATGTAGCCGCGAATGCCGTATTCCCCGCCAGCCACGCCCACGATCACTTTGTCCTTGATGATGAGCGGAGCGTGCGTGATCGCATAACCGGCCGCCGGATCTCCCACCGAGATATTCCACAACGGCTTCCCGTTCTTGGCATCCAGAGCGATCAGGCGGGCGTCGATGGTGCCTAGGAAGAGCGTGTCACCGAGAATCGCGACCCCCCGGCTCAAGCGTCCGCAGCACGGGCGCGCATCTTTGTTGGGCGTGTAGGAATACATCCAGAAGACGCGCCCGGTGACTGCGTCGAGGGCCACCACATCGTCCGGATCCTGGATGGTGTACATCACGCCGTCAACCACTAGCGGCGTGGCCTCGTACTTCTCGAGCGAATGCGCCTGGAACATCCATTGCAGTTCCAGGTTCTTGACGTTCGCGGGCGAGACCTGAGTGAGCTCGCTATAGCGCTGGCTCTGCATGGTCCCGGAGTAGGTGAGCCAGTTTTGAGGCTCCTTGGCCGCGCCAAGCAGACGATCGAAGGTAACCTGGGCCGGAAGAACTCCGGCGGCGCAAAGAAGCAACAGAGCTGGTCGAAACATGGCTGATCGAAACATGGCGAGTTAGTGGCCTTTCAAGCTGACTAAGTAAGTGAGAAGGTCCGCCATTTCCGCGGAACTAAGTTTGTCCTTATAGGAAGGCATGGGCGATTTGTCGATGGGAGTGAACTCACGCAGATCCGGTTTCGAAAAAGAAAGAAGCCGCTGGCGCGAATCGATCAGCTCCACGGTAAAGGTGTCCTGATTGAGAATTCTTCCAGTTACTGTCGATCCGTCCCTGGTCACCACTTTGAAGAATCGATTCTGAGGAAGAATTTCCGCGTTGGGATCCGCGAGGGACTTTTCGAGATCCGCCACGCGGCGCAGCCCGCCGATATCGCTGAGGTCCGGGCCGAGCCGGGAGCCGTTGTCTCTCACACGATGGCAATTCAGGCATCCGCCCTTGCCGTCGAAGATGGCGTGGCCCCTGGTGGCGTCTCCTCCGGCGGGAAGTTCGCTGGGAGGCAGGGCGGCCAGCGATCGCAAGTAGGCCACGATGGTCCGGATCTGAGGCTCCGGCATGGTTTGAGCGGGCATACCCGTGCCCGGAATGCCCTTTTCGATGATCTGGACCAGGTCGTCATCGGAGACCGCGCGTTTGAACTTGCCGCGCGCCAGATTGATGCCAGGGATCTGGTCGCCGTCCGGGCCGTGACAATAAATGCAATTGGCGACATACACCCGCGCGCCGATCTCCGCGTCCGTCTGAGTATATTCATGCTGGGCAAGCAGGGCTCCGGCAGCCGCAAAGAAAAGACAGATTTTAACGCTGGGCATAACCATACCTCCTTTCCATTGAATCCTGGAAACTGTACAGATGAAACGCGGCCATCATACCTCCCGGAGCGGGGAAAGATCAACCGCGCGGCGTTATCGGATGCGCGAGGGAATGGAGAAGCAGAAAGTGGATCCCTCGCCAGGCGCAGACCGCTCAACCCAAATGCGGCCGCCATACTGCTCCACCACTCGCTGGCAGATCGCCAAACCGACACCGCTGCCCGGGTACTCATCGCGGCCATGCAGGCGCTTAAACAGGCCGAAGATTCTGTCGGCATACTGCGGGTCAATCCCAATTCCGTTGTCGATCACCGAGAACACGCACCAGCCGTTCTGCTCTTGGGCGGTAACCGAGACGCGCACATCGCCTTTGCCGCGGTACTTGATGGCGTTGGCGATTAGGTTTTGAAACACTTGCGCCAGCCGGATCTCATGGATCGCAACCTTCGGCAATTCCGCGACGCTGACGGTTGCCCCAGCATCCTCGATGGACCCGCGCAGGTCTTCGAGAACATTGGCAACGACGGACTGCGAGTCGACTTCGGGCAGGGGGCCTTCTTCATATTTCGTGGCTTTCGTGTACGCGAGTAAATCTTTTAGGAGAACGCTCATTCGGTTGGCGGCGGTCAGAATGTTCCCCAAAAAGCCGGCCGCCCCGGCGTCCAGCTGGTGTCCCCAATTCCGTTGGATGATTTCGGCCGATATCGACAATGTGCGCAACGGCTCCTGCAAGTCATGGCTTGCGGAGTACGCGAAAGCCTCCAGATCCTGATTGGCTCGCCGCAGCTCTTCGATCGATCGCGTGAGTTCGGTCTGCACCCACTGGGCCTGCTCGAACAAACGCGCGTTATCCATTGCGATGGCGGTCTGAGCGGCAATTCCCGCAATGATGGCTTCGTGAGCCTCGCTGAATTTACCCGGCGCGGAATGGCCGAAAAACAGGCCGCCCAGAACTTCGCCCGAGCGCGCTTTCACCGGGACCGCCAGATAGCTGCGAACGGCAAAGTCCTGTTTCGGCATCCCCAGGTGCGGCGGGCTCTGGCCATACCGGGGATCCAGGGTCACATCGTCGCAGCGCAGCACGCCTTCCCCGCGGAAAGTTGGTCCAAAGAGATCGACGTGCCGAGGCGCCGGGAAGCCCTGGAATTCCTCCCGCGGAACACCCGCAAGAGCGTATAGAACGTAGGAATCATCCGGTCCTTTACCGGCGTGGCGAAAGAACGAACTGAGCTCCGCGCCAACCAGCGTGGCGGCAATTTCGGTGGTCTCGTGGAGCAGTTTCGCGAGATCCAGTTGCGCGGACAGCCGGAGGGCGACGTGATTGAGCAGTTCCGCGGTTTGGCGGGCGTCCTGCTCCCGCGACAGCAGCACCGTACGCTCCTGGTCCGCGCGCACGCGCTCCGTGATATCCCGGGCGATCTTGGACGCCCCCACGATTTGCCCGGCCGAATTACGAACCGGCGAAACGCTGAGCGCGACATCGATGATTTGCCCGTCTTTTTTTCGCCGGCGTGTGTCGTAATGCTCCGCGCGCTCGCCTCGCCGTATCTTCGAAAGGATTTCGGGCATCTCATCCAGGCGATCAGGCGCCGCCAGGATCGAGACGGGCTGGCCAATGGCTTCCGCAGCGGTATATCCGAAGATCCGCTCAGCGCCCTGGTTCCAGCTGGTGATAATCCCGTTTAGGTTCTTGCCGACGATGGCGTCTTCCGAGCTTTCCACGATCGCCGCCAGGTGCAGGCCCGCATCCACAAGTTGCTCAGCGCGTTTGTTTTCGATGGCCAGCGCCACTGAAGCCGCGATCGCGGCGGCGATTTCCAACTCATCGGCCGTGGATTCCCGCGGCTCGGCGTAGTACAACACGAGCTCGCCCAAGACGCCCGAATTAGCCGCGAGCGGCACGCTAGTGAAGGCCCGAATGCCTTCCCGAAGTAGGCGCTCCCGGCGCGTGGAGCAGCGTTCGTCGAGCGAGACATCGGATACAACCGAGGGCTGCGCGCCGCGCGCTCCGCGCTCCCAGGGCGAGTGCTCCACGGCCTCTGTTTGATATTCGACCGAAAGACCGCGAGCAGCCTTGAAGACGATCGATCCAGCGTCGTCGAATAGCAGCACGGCCGCGCCCCGGGCCATGGTCGCCTCCAGCAAGCCCGCAAGAGCGGCCTGGTAAATTTCCTCGGCGCCCGCCGCCCGGCACACGGCCGCCAGGAGCGTGTAAAGCGTCCGGAGCCGCCCCTCAACGCTCGCGCATGATTGGAGAGCGATGTTGGACATGGTCACGATTCTACCGCGCCGCTCGGAAGCGCGTTTATAAATTGTTTATCTGAGGTAACAAACTGTCACGCGACGCGTCTACCACAGGGATGCGAACAAACCCGGCCAGAATCCTCGTCGTCGAAGATAATCCAGGGGACGTAGTTCTGCTTCGTTTCGCCCTGGATCAGCACCACGAAGAATACCAGCTGGAGTTGCTTCGGGATGGCGAGGCGGCCATCTCGTTTGTCGAGGCGCAGCGAACGCTCGCCACCGATCCGGAGCCGTGCGTCATCGTGCTGGATCTCAATTTGCCGAAGACGGACGGGAAAGTGGTGTTGAAGGCCATCAAGGAAGAACCCGCGCTGGCGCATTTGAATGTCATAGCGCTGAGCAGTTTTGTCAGCCCGCTGGACGAAGTGGAGGTTCAGCGTCTGGGCGCCCGCCTTTATAGAGCGAAACCGATGCGCCTGGACGATTGGATTGTGCTGGCAGGCGAAATCCTCGCGATCTGTCATGACTCCATCGCCGTCCCTACCTGAATTGCCGCCACGCTTGTAACCGTTTCTGTTCTGTCTTTGGAAACACACTATGCCGGTTGGTTGTCAAACGGTGGGTTGCGAAAAGCAACGCGCGAACCGCGACGACAACGTAAGGAGACCAGCATGAAAAAGCATTTTTTGCCTTCCGCGATTTTGACGATCTTCGGAGCGGCCGCCCTGCTCGCGGCAATCAAGACCGATTACAGTCATTCGACCGACTTTGGCCGATACCGGACCTACTCCTGGATCAGCGTCAAGGCGGGCGACTCGCTCTGGCAGGATCGCATTATGCGGGACGTAGACGGCCAGTTATCGGCCAAGGGATGGGCCCGGGTTCCATCCGGCGGCAACGCCAGCGTGGCCGCGGTCGGCGCCACTCACAACGAGGAAAACCTGCAGACGTTTTACGACGGCTTCGGCGGAGGATGGGGCTGGCAGGGCTTTGGCGATGGACTGGCCACCACGACGGTGCAGGACGTCCCGGTGGGAACGCTGATGATCGATATTTTCGATAGTCAATCGAAAAAGCTGATCTGGCGCGGCACCAGCAGCGAGACCCTTTCCGAGAAGCCGGATAAGAACGAAAAGAAGCTTGAAAAGTCGGTGGACGACATGTTCAAGCATTTCCCGCCGGCGTCGCGCGGGTAGCCTGCGCAATCACAGAAGGAAAGGAACGCAAAAGATGGACTCCGTTCGAGAACTACTGATTGACCAGGTGCAAGACCTATATGACGCCGAGAAGCAACTTGTGAAGGTGCTTCCCAAGTTGGCCAAGGGCCTCTTCCAACGAAGACCTGAAGCAGGCCTTCGAGGATCATCTGGAACGGACCCGAGGGCACGTGGAGCGATTAGAACAGGCCTTCCAGTTGTTGGACGCCAAGGCCAAGAGCAATCCTGCGAAACGATGAAAGGGCTGGTTGCAGAGGGAGCGGCTAGCATGGAAGAAGACTTGTCCGAGCCGCTGCTTGACTCGGCGATTATCGGCGCGGCCCAAACGGTTGAGCACTACGAAATCGCGGGGCGAGCGGGCGCCGGCCGTAAAGGCGCGAGCAAATCCGTATCGCAAAGGAACGCGAAGAGCCGGGCGAGTTGAAAGGAGAAACAACCCATGGAAGCACAAGAGACCAAAGAAAAGTGCGCGCATCCAAGCTGCCGGTGCGGGGCGCGGACGGGAAGCAAGTATTGCAGCACATACTGCGAAGGGGAAGCGGAAACGGCCGATATCATCTGCAACTGCGGCCACCCCACGTGCGTGGGCACGTCCGGCTGAGCCCTGTGTGCCCGCACGCAGCGCTGGTAATTTCGAGCGCGGTTCTATAGTAATCTGTGGCAAAGGCCTCCCTCATGTCCGCACCTGAAGAGAGCACTACCCCCGGCGCCTCCGATGCGGAGAAATTGCTGGCTGAGATCGCCGAGTTGCGCGATCAGCTTCGCGACGAAAAGATCCGCCACTGGGACGAGATGCGTCAGTTCGCCTACGCGGTCTCGCATGACTTGCGGGAACCGCTCCGCATGGTCAGGAGTTATACGCAATTGCTGGAAGTCCGCCACGGATCGCAGAGCGACGCGGACCGCCGGGAATTCCTGGGCTACATTGCCGACGCGGTAGAGCGCAGCGAACGCCTGCTGGCGGATCTAGTGACTTACTCGATGTATCTCGGGCCGGTCGATCAGCCGGAGACCTTGGTGGACGCGGACGCGGTGCTTGGAGCGGTGCTCATGAATATGGAAGACTCGCTACGCGAAAGCGGCGTTCAAATCACGCACGATCCACTGCCCTCCGTGATGTTCCATTTTGAACGGCTGGGGCGCTTGTTCCATGAGTTGATCGCGAATGCGATCAAGTTTCGAGCGCCGGGGACGCCCCAGATCCACGTTTCCGCCAGCCAGTCGGAAGAAGGCGCCACTTTCTCAGTCCGCGACAACGGCATCGGGATCGATCCGCTTTATCACCACCAAATATTCGGCGTCTTCAAGCGGCTGCATGGGCGCGAGGTTCCCGGGACCGGACTGGGCCTGGCTGTTTCGAAACGCATCATCGAACAACATGGCGGCGCGATTTGGGTAGAGTCTGAAGCGGGCAAGGGAGCTACGTTTCGCTTCACGCTGCCGCAATGAGAATGGTAAGGCTTACTTCGTTACAGGAAAGATAGCAGCCCGTCTTCAACGGGTTAGGGATGGACGCCGGCGTGCAACGTCCAAACGCGAAGGAGTAAGCCAAACATGAATTGGGACAGAATCGAAGGCAACTGGAAACAGTTCAAAGGTCACGCCCGCGAGAAATGGGGCAAGCTGACCGATAACGACTGGGAACAAGTTGCCGGCAAGAAGGATCAGCTCATCGGACGCATCCAGGAACGCTACGGCATCTCGAAGGATGAAGCGATGAAGCAAGCTGACGAGTGGGCCCGCCTGCAGTCCACGGACCCGCGAGTGGAACAAGAGCAAACTACCAAGCGCTAGCCATTTTCGTTAACGTAGATCTTGGTCTCATTGCGGCCGCCCGGGTGGGCGGCCATTTTTTCGCCTACTCGGACGGCTTGACCAGCCTGCGCAGACTCTTGGGAGCGATCAGGCTATAGCTCAATCGCACTAACTCTCCGACTTCGTCCCAATCCACTTTTCCCGCGTCCAGCCGCAGCGCGACCCAACCTCTGGGCCCGATGTAGGACGGCAAGTAGAAGCGGTCCGCTTGAGCGGCCGCAAGGGCGGTGTTATCGCCCGGCAGCGCTTTACACGCGATGGAAACGATGCCGTCGCCGTGATGGTTGTTTAAGAAATAGACGAACGTCTTTTTCCGGACCAGGAACGCGGCGTGGCCTGCCATGTCGCGCCGTTCCGCCCCCGGCAGAGCCAGACAGAGCTTCGCAAGCCGGGAGAGCCTTGTAGCAATGTCCGCGGGCTTCAAGCGCCTGATCTTTCCCCGAACCTTTCAATCGAGCGGGCTTTCAGCCTGGCGGCTTCTTCCTCCCGATTCTTCGGCGGCGCGGTGGTTTCGAGCGAATGCAGAAGCCGGGCCGAGACATCGGCTATCTCCTCTACCGCCCCCAGAAACGCGGTCTCGTTGGCCTTCGAGGGCTTTTGAAAGCCGCTGATCTTGCGGACGAACTGAAGGGAGGCGGCTCGAACTTCTTCCTCAGTGACAGGCGGATCGAAGTTGAAGAGCGTTTTGATGTTGCGGCACATTCGTTTGACCTCAAGCGCTATGCCATCAAGGTAACATTCCGGCTACTTCGTCAGATAGTTGCGATGTACCCATTGGCCGTTCCGCGCGTGATCGCGCGTTTCGAAGAGGATGTTCCGCGGCGTCTCTCTGACCACCAGACTGACGTGATCGGTGATCTCGCGCGCCGAGGCTTGGCCGGATTCGGCATCTTGCAACGCGGCCGCTACCGAGGCAACCGTGGCGGGTGCAAATCGCTTGCCGGCCTGGAACTCGGACACAGCCTCCACCGCGCTTGCCCGCAGCAACTTCGGCCAAAGCGCGGCGAACAGATCATGCGAAGCGTAGACATCGGCGCTGTTCACCTGTCCATTTACGGCGAAAGCGTAGCCGATCACATCGTTCTTGCCGCCCACCAGGCCCTTTAGTTCGGCCAGGTAGCCTTCGATCGATTTCTGAACGGCCGGCGTCCGCAGGGTCATCGGTAAACTGGTGGGCGCAGCCGCGGCGCGCACATCCGAGCGCAGGGAACTCGAGATGCTGGCTTGGGCCGCCGCTACTTGATCCCACACCTCGCGCTGGTCGCTATTCATCTTTACCGCCAGCTTGAGTTTCTTGGTAGCCACGGCGTCCGCGGCGGAGTTGAAAGTCGCGACGGATTCCTCGCCCCGGCGAGTCCAGCGGCCGTGCTCCACGCAGAAGGCGCTGATATTCACGCGGCCGGATTTGGTCGGAAGAATAAAATCATCCTTCAGCGTGCGGTCCTGAGCGCCGCCCTTGACGATATCGCCCGATTCGATGAAGATGTCTTCGCCCGAAACGTTCTCGATGGCGAGTTCGTTGACATTGCGGGTCTCATAAACGACGACTTTGTGTTCCGCCAGCGCCTGTTCCAGCGTAATCAGACCATGGACGGGACGGTTTTGGCCGTGAATCAGGAAGACCGCAAGATTTTCGTGAACATAGGGTCCGCTGATGCGATATTCACCGGCGCGCCGGACTTCGGCAGAGATGCTGCGAATCGAAAACATGGCGCAGCACGCCACAGCGGCGAGCAGCGCAAACAAAGTAGTGGCAGGCAATTTCATGATGCTCTCCTGAACGGATCTCCTTAATGGATTTCCTACCGAGGCAATGCCGCGAGCCCCCCCAAACTTTCAGCGCTTCGCCTCAGGCGGCGTGCCGCTGGGTTATTCTGAGTCTTTCCCATGCGGAAAGAATCCTTCGATCCAGGCTTAACAACCCAGTTCACCGGAGAACTGCGCCGGACCATCAACAAGGACGGTTCGTTCAATGTTCAACGGACGGGGCTGCGGTGGCGCGACGCCAATCTCTACCTGCACCTGATCGACACCACCTGGCCCCGGTTTCTGGCGATCGTGCTGGCCGTGTTTCTGTCCATCAATCTAGCTTTCTCGTTGGCCTACCTTGCGGTCGGCCTGGAGCATCTGCGGGGAACCGAGCCGGAGTTGAGCGCTTTCCTCAACGCGTTCTTCTTCAGCGTGCATACTCTCACCACGGTGGGTTATGGAAATGTTTATCCAACAGGCAACGGGGCCAATACTGTGTCTGCGATCGAAGCTGCTACCGGCCTGATGGTGTTTGCGCTGGCCACGGGATTGCTCTACGGGCGATTTTCCAAACCATCCGCGCGCATTCAGTTTAGCGATCGAGCGTTGATTGCACCCTACCAGGACGGCACCAGCCTGCAGTTTCGAGTCGCGAACGCGCGCAGAAACACGCTAATGAACGTGGAGGCGCGCATGCTGTTGATGACAGTGGAGAATGTGGATGGCCAGCTCAAGCGCGACTTCGTGGAGCTGGCGTTGGAGCGGCCGCAGATCCTTTTCTTCCCGCTGACCTGGACGGTTGTGCATCCCATCGACGCGGCCAGCCCATTGCTAGGAAAGAGCCCGCAGGATCTGGCGAAATTGACCGCTGAGCTTCTAATTCTGATGCAGGGATTTGACGACACGTTCAGCCAGGTGGTGCACTCCCAGTATTCCTACCGGCACGATGAGATCGTCTGGGGCGCGAGGTTCACGCCGGCGTTCCGCGTGGACGAGAAAGGAACCTTGGTGGTGGAACTGGATAGAATCAGCGAGAGGAAACTGATGAGCTAGGGCGAGCCGGCGGAGTCCGCATTAGCTTCGCCACTTCGCTCCAGACTTGCTCGGCCACCGCCTCGGGAGCGCCGCTGCCATCGATCAAACGGAAACGCCGGGGTTCCCGACGGGCCAGTTCGTGATAAGCGTCGCGGGCTTTCTGATGGAATTCCAGCGCCTGCTCATCCAGCCGCGATTCGCTCTTCGCGGTTTCGTTGCGATTACGCGAATGAGCGCGCGCCAGGCCGGCTTCGGTATCGATGTCGATGCAGAGCGTCAGGTCGGGCTTCAATCCCCGGCAGGCGATGCGGTCGACCTCCAGGACCGTTTCCCAGCCCAAGCCGCGGCCCGCGCCCTGATAGGCGATGGAAGAGTCCGTGAAGCGATCGGACACCACGATTTGTCCTTGTTCGAGCGCGGGCAGTATGGCCTCCTCGACATTCTGGGCACGGGCGGCGAACATCAGCAGAAGCTCCGCGGTGGGGCGAAGCTCGGAGTAAGCAGGGTCGAGAAGAATGCGGCGGATTTGTTGGCCGATGCGCGTTCCGCCCGGTTCCACCGATTCGAGCACCGGATGGCCTTCGCGCCGCAAGCGTTCGGCGAGCAACCGCGCCTGCGTGCTTTTTCCGCTGCCGTCCGGACCTTCGAGAGTGATGAAGAGTCCCTTGGGACGTCCGCCGCCGCTAGTCGTAGACATAGTGCAGGACCATCTTCAGATCCTCCCAGGCCTCTTTTTTCGCGTTCTGATTATAGGGCCGCAGCAGATACGAGGGATGATAGGTGACCATGACGGGGATGTCGCGCCACTTCTGCCATTTTCCGCGCAACCGCGTGACCCCTTCCTTGGTCCCGAGGATGGCTTTGGCAGCCGTGGAACCGAGCGCGCAAATGGCCTTGGGCCGGATCGTCTGAAGCTGGCGGGAAAGAAATTGACCGCAAATTTCCATTTCGTCCGGTTGCGGCGTTCGATTTTCCGGAGGCCGGCACTTGACCACGTTGCAGATGTAGACGTCCGGGCGATGCAGCGGGATGCCTTCCTTGGAGGCGGTCCCTTCGATCATTTGCGTGAGCAGCTGTCCGGCGCGTCCCACGAACGGCAGACCTTGTGCATCTTCATCCGCGCCCGGGCCTTCGCCCACGAACACCAGTTTGGCGTGCTCGTTGCCGGTTCCGAATACCAGCTTGTTGCGTCCCTCATGCAAACGGCAGCGCCGGCACTCGCCGATATCTTCCAGGATTTTCAGCAGGCTGTCATTGGCGGGCTCGAGCGAGGGCACTACGGGTTGGACGATCGCGGGAGCCGGTACCGGCGCGCTCAAGAACGCCGGCTCAGGCGCCGGCTGGCGATACAAGGTTTTGATGCCGAGATCCTGGTAGAACTCGATGCGCCGGCGGATTTCGTCCTGGGTCATTGAGCCGCGTGCAGCGCCAGCCGTAGTTTCAGAACCTGGTCGAAGATGCGGTCGGCGATCTCACGCTTGGGCGCGCGATCGATGGGGATAGTTTCGCCGGTGCGCAAAACCAGCAGCACCTCATTTTGATCCGCCTCAAAACCGGTGCCATCCTGATTCACCAGGTTGGCCACCACCATGTCGCAGTTTTTCGATTCCAGCTTGGCCCGCGCGCTTTGAACCAGATTCTCGGTTTCGGCCGCGAACCCGATCAGCAAGCGGTCGCCTTTCTTTCGACCCAGCTCGGCCAGGATGTCCGGCGTGGGGTCGAGCTCCAGAGACATGCGCGTAGCCGTTTTCTTGAGCTTGTGCTGCGGGACCTTGGACAGATGGTAATCGGCAACGGCGGCGGATTTGACTACGATGCTGGCGTTATTCAGATGCTCCATCACGGCCTCGCGCATTTCGAGCGCGGTTCGAACGTGAACCACCTGAACGCCGCGGGGCTCGGGGATGTGAACGGGTCCGGAAATCAGAATCACGCGCGCGCCCCGCTGAGCGGCTGCTTCGGCCAGCGCATAGCCCATCTTGCCGCTGGAACGATTGGAGACGAAGCGAACCGGATCGAGCGGCTCTTGGGTCGGCCCAGCGGTGACCAGCACGGTTTCACCCTCGAGATCGCGGCGGCCGGAACCTGGATTCGCGACAATGCCGGCCACGATCCCGGCGATGGTCTCGGGCTCCGCCAGTCTTCCAGGGCCGGTCATCCCGCACGCCAGAATGCCATCCTCCGGCTCAATGATCTGGTGGCCGCGCTGCTTCAGGATCAGAAGATTGGCTTGCGTGGCGGAATGCATCCACATATTGCTGTTCATGGCGGGGGCCAGCACCACGGGGCCGGTGAAAGCGAGATAAGTGGTGGTCAGGAAATCGTCGGCCAGGCCATGCGCGAGTTTGGCCACGAGATCGGCCGTGGCGGGCGCTATCACCAGGATGTCGTTCTCTTGCGCGACCGCGATGTGCTGGATGGCGCTGGACAGCGTTTCTTCCGAGCTTCCGGACGAGAATAAATCGGTGATTACCTTGCGGCCGGTAAGCGCGGCGAATGTCAGGGGCGTGATGAACTTCTGAGCGCTGCCGGTGAGGATCGCCTGGACGCGCAGCCCGCGCTCCATCAGCGCTCGAGCCAGTTCGGCGGATTTGTACGCGGCGATTCCTCCGCCGACGCCCAAAATAGCGTTCACCCTGCCGCCTTACTCCGCCAGCGCGAGTTCCTCAGCGGCCACGCGCAGCGGATCGGTGTACTTTACCAAACCCCGCCGGACCTCTTCCATGGAAGTCACGGTCGGTTTCTTCGAAGTGGTTGGGAGAAACGGGCGCGCTCCATTCTGCAATTGCCGCGCGCGCTTGGCGGCCACGATGATGAAGCGGTACGTGCTGTGCTCGACATCATCGGGAATCGCGTACATCGCGTTGTTCTTCAATCTCTCAGCCATATCTATTGCACCTCAGCTTTTCAAATTAATACCGAAACTAGCTTTTCAAATTAATACCAAAACTCTCGAGGATGGGCCGGGCCTCTTCTTCCATCCTGGCCTTGCGCTGCCGTTCTGCTTCCACGATGGACACCAGCCTCGCGGTGGAGGCCTCGATCTCCCGATTGATCAGGACAAAATCGTACTGCGTATAGTTCCGAACCTCTTCGGCGGCGCCCTTCAAGCGGCGCTGGATCACTTCTTCGCTGTCTTGCGATCGCGCTCGCAGCCGCTGCTCAAGAATCTCCCGGGATGGCGGAAGCACAAATATACTAATCGCCTCCGGAATCGCTACCCTCAATTGTCTCGCACCCTGGACATCGATGTCGAGTACCAGGTCCCGGCGCTGCTCCGCGGCCCGTTCGAAGCTGACCCGATTCGTGCCGTAATAGTTGTCAAAAACCTCAGCAAATTCCAGGAATTCGCCGCGCCCCAGGCGAGCCTCAAAGTCCTGCCGGGAGATGAAATTGTAATCCACGCCGTCGATTTCGCCCGCCCGGGGCTTGCGGGTGGTATAAGAAATCGAAAAAGTGAGCCCCGGAACGGTTTTGAGCAGCCGGTGCACCAGCGTGGATTTTCCGGATCCGGACGGAGCGGAGATGATGAAGACTGAAATCATTCAAGTGGTCTTATTCAAGATTGAGGGCTTGCTCGCGGATCTTGTCGATGCAGCCTTTGGCGGCCAGAGCGAGGTCCGTGATGCGCAGTCCCAGGGGCCCGATTCCGTTGGTCTTGGACAGAATGGTATTCGATTCGCGGTTCATCTCCTGCAGCAAAAAATCGATCTTCTTGCCCACTTCGCCGCCCGCATCCAGAGTCTCATCCAGTTGCTTGGAGTGGATCTTCAGGCGCTCGATCTCCTCGCCGATGTCGCTGCGGTCCGCCAGGATAGCGGCTTCCTGAGCGAGCCGCTGCGGATCCACCACTGAGTTCGCCAGCAGTTCGCGGAGTCTTTCGAGCAGCCGTTCTTGAAAGGCGGGAATGGCTTTCGAACGAATTTGCTCCATTTCCTGGGCTTGCCCGCGAACCGCTCGATTCTGCTCGCGCAGGAACCGGACCAGTTCCGCGCCTTCCCGCGCGCGAAATTGATTAAGCACCTGCAGCGCTTCCTCGATCGCCGCTATGACCGCGCTTTCGATAGACGCGTCGGTTTCCTGCTCTTCGGCCGCGCCGAACATTCCCGGATACAGGAAAATGCGATTCAAGTCGGGTTGCGCGTCCAGGCCTGCCTCGGCCGCGGCCTGTCGAAAAGCTGTCAGGTAAGAGTGGAACAACGGGACGTTCAGCCCGCCGGGCAATTGGTCTCCCGGACGAACCAGCGCGCAGCGGATATCCACATGCCCCCTGAGCACCGCGCGCTTGATGGCGGCGCGCATCGCGGCTTCGTGCGGATCTAGCTCCCCGGGAAGATGAAAATGCAAATCCAGGCCGCGATGGTTGACGCTCTTGAGGCTGACGGTAATATCTCCGTGCTCGGTGGTTTTGTGCAGGCGCGCGAAGCCGGTCATGCTGCGGATGGGCGCGCTCATGAATGTGCCGTCATGGATTCATAAGGGGGTCGGCCTGGAGGAACTGGAGCGCATGCAGCCGCTGGTAGATTCCGCCATGGTTGACCAGTTCCTCATGCGTACCCACTTCCGAAATGCGTCCCGCATCCATTACCACGATCTTGTCGGCGCGGCGGATGGTGGACAGCCGATGCGCGATCACGATAACCGTGCGATTGGCCATGAGGGTCTGGAGCGCGCGCTGCACCAGGATTTCCGATTCCGAATCGAGATGCGAAGTAGCTTCGTCCAGAATCAGAATGGGGGCGTTCTTGAGCAACGCCCGCGCGATGGCCAGCCGTTGCCTTTGGCCGCCGCTCAGCTTGATGCCGCGCTCGCCGATCACCGTGTCATAGCCCTGCGGCATGCGCTCGATGAACTCGTCTGCCAGCGCGTTTTGGGCGGCTTTGCGAATCTCATCGTCCTTGGCATTGGGCGGCCGTATCGAATGTTGTTGGCCACCGTATCGTTGAAGAGAAACGTTTCCTGCGCCACCATGCCGATTTTGGCGCGCAGTGAAGCCAGCTGGATGTCGCGAATGTCCTTGTCGTCAACGCGGATGGAGCCCGCCGTGACATCGTAATAACGGGGCACCAGATTGGCCAGCGTGGTTTTGCCGGCGCCGCTGGGGCCTACCAGTGCGACCACTTCCCCCGCGTTCACTTCCAAATGAACGTCCGAGAGCGTGAAGCCGTTGGCGGCGTTCGAATAACAGAAATCCGACGTGATCGAGCAGCACGACAGTGTTGGAATTTGCTCAACTTCACCGCGCCGGGCTTTTCGCCGAATCTGCTGGTCGCGATCCAGGTACTCAAATACTTTCTGCGACGCGCCCGCGGCCTGCTGGAAAATGTTGTGGATGCCGGTGAGCCTCTTCACCGGCTCATAGAGCATCAACAGCGCGATCACGAAACTGGTGAACTCTCCGGCGGTTAATGTCCCGGTCTTGATCTGCGTCCGCGCATAGGTGAGCAAACCCACGATGGTGATGGCGCCGAAGAATTCGATGAGAGGCGAGGAAAGCGCCTGCTGGGCCACGTAGCGGAGGTTGCTGGCTTTGAGATGGTTTGCCGCCAGTCGAAAACGGTTGGACTCCACATCCTCCGCGCCGAACGACTTTACTACCTGATGGCCGCTGATGGTCTCCTGCAGGATCTGGTTCAGCTCGGCGGCGTCATCCTGCGCGCGGCGAGTGGTGCGGCGGATCCAGCGCCCGATGCGCATGGTGGGCACCAGCACGAACGGCAGCAGCGTGAGGCTGACGATGCCCAAACGCCAGTCCTTCTGGATCACGACGAACAACAGGAATATCACCGAGAAGGATTGACGCAGCCAGTCCGCCAGCATGTGCGAAGTGGCCACCTGGATCTTTTCGAGATCGTTCATGATGGACGACATCACGCGGCCGGTGGAGTTCGACTCGAAAAAGTGGGCGTCCTGGCGAAGCACGCGATCGAACACCTTTTGACGAAGGTCGGTGACGGCCGAAAACCCGACATAGTTGATGAAATAATTTCCCAGGTAGTCGCACACGCCCTTCAATAGGAAGGTGCCGAGGATCGCGACCGCGACCATGGTCCAAACGTTATGAATGTCACCGGGGAGAACATCCTGCAGGAAGACGGTGTGGTGGAAGCCGGGGATGGTGAACAGCGGCACCAGCGAATCGGGCGAGTCGGGCTTCAGCACGCGGTCGAATACCGGTCCGATCAAAACCGCCATGAAGCCCTGGCCCGCGCCCACGATGGCCATCAGGAATACCGAGAACAGCAGCGGCGCGGAATACGGACGGACGAAGCGGAGCAGGCGTTTCATTTAGATTGCGAAACCAGCGGTTGTGAAACCAGAGGTCGTGAAACCAGCAGGCGCTGGATAGCCCCGGAAACCTCCGGCACCCCGATGGAGTTGATTCCCCTGGGGCCCGTCAACACCACGGATTCGGTGCGCCAGGGACGCCAGATGTCCGGCTTCGAGGAGCCGAACAGCGCCACCACCGGCAGCCCGAACGCCGCGGCCATATGCGCGGGGCCGCTATCGTTTCCAATGAACAGGCTCGCGCTCGCGAGAAGCGACTTCACCTGGCCGAGCGTCGCGCCCGCGATGGTGGCGTACTGGCCGAATTCTCCGAGATCCTCGCCGGGGCCGGCGATGAACACCGGTTCGAGCCCAAGCTGCTGGAGGGCCGCCGCGACGGCCAGAAAGTTCGCGGCGTCCCAAGTCTTGTCCGCGGCCGACGCCTTAGGGTGCAGGACGGCGTACGCGTTTTTCCGCGGCTGGGGGTTCGCAAACAGGCTCGCGCGAGGTATTTCGCTTTGCGGCACGCCCAGGAAGAACATCGCGGAAGCGAGGTGTTCGGCGGTGTGCACGGTACGTTGGACGCCCAGAATTTCCTGCGCTCTTGGAATTCTGACGTTGTAGATCGGGCGGAAACGGAAGTGTCCGAACCCTGCTCGAATTTTCGCGCGCGAAGCCAGCGTAAGCCAGGCGCTGGTTCCACCGCCGTGAAGATTCAGAGCCAGTTGAGGACGCCATCCGGAAATCTCGGCCGCGCGCGGGGGAAGGATCTGCTCGATATCGGGATTGCCCTCGAACAGCGGCGCGAAAGCAGCCTCCGCGACAACGGCAATCCGGAGATCGGCCCGCGCCTGCTTTAGCAGCGAGATGGCCGGCGTGGTCAATACGCAATCGCCTAGCGAACGCAGGCGAACGATTGCCACCCGCGCGGAAGGCTGCAGGCGCTCCAACACGTTTTCCATTCTTAGAAGGCCCGCTAGTCTTCGATCTTGGCTTCGTCGATCAGCATCACGGGAATGTCGTCACGAATCGGGTATACGCGCTTGCATTGCACGCACTTCAAGCCACTCTGATCGGGCTTCAACTCCAGATCCCCCTTGCACAACGGGCAGACCAGGATGTCGAGCAGCTCCTTGCTAATCGCCATGGTTTTGATTCAGTTTAGCAGTTGATGACACCGGGAGTTTAGAACGTAAATCGGGCCTGTAACTCGAAGCGCCGGTTGTTGCCGGGTTCTGCGAACGCTCCAAAGCCTCCGGCCAGCGTGTTGGATTCACCGAATAAAGGCGAAGTCAGGATGCCGTTGATCGGGCCGGGGTTGACGTGATTCAGCAGATTGCGGGCCTGCACCGACAACGTCAAGTTGTAACGCCGATTGGTCATCGTGTCGCCGGGACCGAATCCGGGGCCGCCAAATCCCCCGAACCCACCCCGGCCGCCTGGACCGCGCGGGCCTCCGCCCCCGGGGCCACGTCCTCCGCCTCCGCCGTTGTTACCATTCGCGGACCTTTCGCGCGCCGCTCCGAAGCCGAACGTTTTTGCTACCCGCAGATTAATGCTGATATTGCCGGGGCTGCGGCCAAAGTTTCGCGGGAGTAATTCCTCGCCCGGTTTCACCTGCCCATCCGGCAGGTAGGGGTTCGCATCCAGGAGCCCATAGCGAGTATCGATTACGCCGGGAATGCTCGCGTCGGTGGTGATGCCGGGCCGGGAAGTGAACAGAGTTGTTCCGAACGGATCGGTTCCCGAAGAGATGTTGAAGGGAGCGCCCGAATTCATCACGATAAACGGCGACAGACGGATGCCCCACTTGGTGGCGATGGAGCCGGCGATCAAGCCGCGATTGCGCACATCCAGCGAGGAGGGTCCGTATTCACCGGCCATGCTGTAGGGACTCGCCGGAATGGTGCCCAGGCCGTCCGTGTTGCTGTACGCTCGCCCGTACATATAAAAACCATTCATCGAAATATTGCTGGTGACCTGCGAGCGAACGTTGGTGATCACCTGGTATTGGTTAAACAATCCGGTGGACTGCATATCCAGAATCGGCCCGGTTTTGCAGGTGGCGGAAGATGGCTCCGGACAATATGGGAACACGCCCGTTCCGGGTCCCGTGTAGGTGCCGGGCGCCGGAGCGTTGATGTCTTCCTCCCGCAACTCATGCAAACCGTGCGATCGCAGATAGGAGACCGACAAGGTGGTATTGCGCGGCAACTGGCGCTCCACGGTGGCTGCTCCCTGCATGATATAGGGCGCCCGCAGGTGCGAGTCGATTTGATAAATCGTCTGGCTGGTTGCGCCGATTTGCTGTATCTCCGAAAGCGAAGGAATGGTCGGATAGAACGTGGGATTCGTGACGATGTACTCCTGCTGAGTGATGCCGTTATAGCGCTCAGCGGTTAGAACATTGGTCTCGGCGAACCGATCATAGAACATTCCAAATCCGCCGCGGAATACCGTCTTGGTGCGCGGATTGTTCTTGCTCTGGCCGGGCGCCCAGGCGATACCGAAGCGCGGCGCCCAGTCGTTCCAATCATGAATATTGGTTTGCGTTTCGTAGCGCAGTCCGAGGCTCAGCGTCAGATTCGGCTGTGTGCGCCAGTCGTCACCCACGAAGGCTCCCACGTCGGACTGGAGCACGCTGGTCAAAGGGTTGCCCGCGTTAATGGTAAATTGCGTGGGCACGCCCCCCGGCAATCCGAGCACCGCGCGCTGATAACGCTGGATGGAAGTAATGGTCTCGCACGCGGCGGGGTTCGGAGTGGCGACATTGCAGTCCGCGCCGGGAACGGCCGGCATATCGCCATTTAGAATTGGGGCGGAACCGCCGACGAAGGTGAAGCTTCCGCCGAAATTGGTCGGGGACATATTGTAGATGGTGTCCGCGCGCACCCGCACTCCGAATTTCCAGCTATGCACGCCTTTGGCGATGGAGGTGTAATTCTGCAGTTCGTAGTGATTTTCGAGGTCGGTGGAGTTGCCGAGCTGCGCGCCGCCGCCAGTGAACGCGCCCGCGACGATCAAGGACGGAGCCGTGCTGTTGGAGGTAAGACCGGTGTCCTGATGATAGTACTGAAACCTGGTCTCGTTGATCACGGTGCTGCTCAACACCGCCGTCTCGGTGGCCTGCACCGTTTGATCGGTGACGAGACTTTCATAACCGCGCGTAATCAGGTTCAGGGTGCCGATTCCCTGATCGTCGGCGTTGTTTCGGGTGTAGGCATATCGCACAGTGAGCGTGTTGTTCTTGCTCAGTTGATAATCAATGCGAGGGCTGATGCGCAGCCGATTCTGGGGTGCTACGAAGACGCTGTTGAAGGGTGTAATGGCGAACGTGTTGGAATCCAGCGTAACGGCGTTGATGATGTTGCCGTTGTGAATCTCGCGGTCATCCACGTCCAGGAAGAACGACGCTTTCTTGCTGATCGGCCCGCTCACATTGCCGCCGAAATCCTGCAGCAGAAAGGGCGGCTTTTCGGCCGCGTAGGGATTGCGGGAATTGAAGATGTCGTCGCCGAAATTCGTAAAGACCGTCCCGCGAAATTTGTCGGTGCCGGGCTTGGTGAAGATTTCGATGCGGCCGTAGCCCAGCTTGTCGTATTCGGCGGAGAACGGGTTCTGATTGATGCGGATCTCGCGAATCGAATCCTTGTTGGGCAGCGTGCCGGCGCTAAATCCATCGATGTAGATTTGCCCGCCGCTCGGTCCGGCGGACGGCCCGGCCAGCGCCTGCAAGTCGGACTGGAGATCGTCGGGGTCGTCGGAAAGCGCGTCTAGATCCGCACCGCGCAGGACCAGCGCGCCGGCGTTCTGCGACGGATCGACGCTGACGGTGGGTCCGGGGTTTTCAACCACCGTCACTTCCTGTTTTTCGAGCGCCACGCGCAATTGAATGTTGGAGTCCAGGGTCTGGAGCGGTCCCGTGAACTCGACCGCGGCCGGCTGGGATTGCACCAAACCCGGCGAGGTCACTTGCACCGAATAACGGCCTTGGCCAAGGCCGGTGATCGAGTACGTGCCATCATTGCCCGAGATCACGGATTTGACCGGGCCGGAGGGATTCGAAACCGTAATCTTCGCGCCCGGGACTACCGCGCCCGATTCGTCCGAGATCACGCCGTGCAGAGTGTCGCTGATTTGCTGGCCGTATGCCGGGGAAAGCA
Source organism: Terriglobia bacterium (assembly GCA_963786745.1). GTDB lineage: Bacteria > Acidobacteriota > Terriglobia > Bryobacterales > Bryobacteraceae > Palsa-89. The sequence continues at coordinate 613,223 of CAWBAE010000008.1, forward strand.
GCGCGACCCCTAGCGCCGACAACAGCCATTTGTTTCTCCACATTTTCATCGTTTTGTTGAATGACTAGCGGATGCGCGACGCGCTATTGCTGCTCCGGCACACCGGCTTCAAGATTCCACGATCCCAAGTTGACTTGCCCGCCGCTCTTGGGAGCGGCCTGGAGAAACGGTTCCACGCCCGCTACCAGGGAAATCGCCGTGACCGAGGAGTTGTCTGCGCCCTTGGCGCTCGAAATAATAACCGCGTCGCCTTTCTTCAAATCCGGCAGCGACAACTGCGGAGAGCGTTCCAGGACCTGCTGGAGATCGAAATTTCCACCGCCGCCCGATCCGCCGCCAGGTCCGCTAAATGCTCCGCGCAAACCGCCGCCCTCCTGGCCGCGCCCCTCGGGAGCGCCACCCGCCGGCCTTTCCGGGGCCGCCGCGCCGCCGCCGCGCCCACCCGCGCCGGCCAAGTCCGGACGCAATCGCCGCGCGAGGAAGGTTGCGGTTCTTTCGTCCAGCCGGCGCAACATCGAAGCCGCGTTCGTTCGGACGGTAACCGGTTTCTTGGTTTGCAAATCACTGACCCGCACTTCGCCGCTGGCGGGATCCACGGAGATTACGGTCGCGGCGATGGTCTCAAAACCTCCCGCCACTACCTCTTGCGCCTTGAAGCGCGCGCCATCCTCGCTCTTGTCGCCAAGCGCGCGCACGGTGTCGCCCACTTGGACCTCGGCGATCGAACTGGGCTTGGCGTCGGCGAAACGAACTGAGTCGAGCGCATAGCGGCGGAAACCAGCGCCGGATGCGTCCAGAACCACCGTCTTGCTATCGCGGCCCCGAGTAGTGATGGTAATTTCCTTGCTTGCCGGATTGACGCTGGCGACAATACCCGTAATCCCGCGCTTCTGCCAATCGGATTGATCCTGGCGCTGCTTCTGCGCGACATCCGCCTTAGTCATGATCAGGACCGTTCGGACGGTGACGGTGTTGGTGGCCGGGTCCAGGGGCCCGCGCGCCAGAAACCGGTCACCTGCGGTGACGTCGGGAAAAGCGATTCGAACGGCTTTCTTTTGATCGGTCTCACCCAGCGGGAGCCGTTCGAAAATTGCGTTGGCTTGGGGCGCGATGGTGTAGATTGCGCCGTCGTCGGCCTTCACCTTAAACTGCTTGGCGGACGAATCAATGCTGCTTACTTCGCCCGACACTACCTTCGAGGCCGCCGCCGGAGCCTGACCAAATAAGGCTGCCTGAGCGAACAAAGCCGCCAGGGACACGAAGATAGCGCGCAATCTCATCCCTTCATTTGGCGACAACTCTGTCAGGAGGGTTACCGGGTCACTGTCAAGAAAAGTAAATGCCCTGGAATGAGGTATTAAGCCGCAAGTCCCGCACGCTAAGGCCGCGTAAAATCGAGGGTGTAAATTAGGGCCTTGACAGGCCAGCCGCCGCTGGCTCCAGTGGAAGTATCCCGACTTTCACAAAAGGAGCAAACGGCGGATGGCCAAGGACAGAATAAACCGAGACGAGCTGGCGGACAAGCTGGTTGAGCGGGCGGCGGAGGCCGAAGACCCGTTGCGAACGATGGCGGAGTTGATTACCGGATTCCTGATGGAGGCGGAAGTCGCCAGCCAGGTGGGAGCCGAGGCGCATGAGAGGACCGAGCAGCGGACCACGCATCGCAACGGATACCGGGATCGGCGTTGGGACACGCGGCTGGGGACCATGCAGTTGCAGGTGCCCAAGGTGCGCGAGGGTGGCTATGTGCCAAGTTTTATCGAACACCGCAAGCGCAGCGAGCAGGCGCTGATCAGCGTGATCCAGGAAGCGGTGGTGAAGGGTGTTTCGACGCGCAAGATCGAAGCGGTGCTGGGGGAACTCGGCATCGCGGGCGTATCGGCGGGACAAGTGAGCCAGCTATGCGCGGCACTGGACGAGAAGGTGCGCAAGTTCCGCGAGGGTCCGCTGGGCGAAATCCGTTACGTGTGGGTGGACGCGCTGTATGAGAAAGTGCGCGTGGATGATCGGGTGGAATCGATGGCGGTGGTGATCGCCACGGGGGCCAATCTGCAGGGCCGCCGCGAGGTGCTGGGCTTCGACGTGATCGCGGCGGAATCGGAAGAGGGCTGGGCGGAGTTTTTCAAGGGCCTGAAGGAGCGGGGCCTACACGGGGTGAAGCTGGTGATCTCGGACGCACACACGGGATTGAAAAACGCGGTGCGCAAGGTGTTGAAGGTGGAATGGCAGCGCTGCAAGGTGCACTTCTATCGCAACGTGCTGGTGCACGTGCCCAAGCGCAGCCAGGGCGAAGTGAGCGAAGCCATGAAGGCGGTATTCGTACAGCGCGACGAGAAGAGCGCCAAAACGAAAGCAGCCGATCTAGTGCGGCAATTTCAGTCGCGCTTCGCCAAGGCGATGGAGATTTTCGAGGCCGGCATCGATGACGTGCTGAGCTACTTGCACTATCCCCAGCCGCACCGCGTGCGCATCAGTTCGACCAATCCACTGGAGCGGCTCAATCTGGAGATCCGGCGCCGCACCCGTGTGGTGGGAATCTTCCCCAATCCCGCTGCGTGCCTGCGGCTGATTGGCATGTTGCTGGTGGAGAAAAACGACGACTGGCTCACCGACGATAAGGCGTATCTGACATTCGATGACGCACCGCTGGAGGAATCCGCGGCGAAGGTTGTATCGATGGCAGTGAGTCAATAAGGAAGGAGGCTTTTCTTAAGTGCGAGGGCTTTGCCCTCGCGCTCCCAGGATTTATCGCTTTCGCGCCAGAATGGCGGCGGTGCGGGGCGGCTTGCGCCGCCCTCGCCATTCCGGCCCCTGAGTCGGCGCTCCGGTCGCTTCCCAGCGTTGCCGTATCCTCCGCTCAGGTAATTGCAATCTTAAACCCGACCTCTGGAGTCGGCGGCGAATTTACACTCTTCTATTGACACGGGCCACGCTAATCAGGACTGACTACCAGTTGGTTTGTAACCGTGGTAACGCCTTTCACTTTCTTGGCTACTTTCTCGGCTTTAATGCGCTGTTTATCGTTTCTCACCTTGCCGGTCAGCGTAACGGCGCCCTGATGCACCTCGACGCCGATATTCATTCCGCCGACGTCGGAGTCGTTGGCCAGCCTGACCCGGACATTATCGGTAAGTTCGTCGTCGGTTACGTGCTTTTGCGCCAGCAGCGGCATTACTACCAAGCCCGCTATCAGCGCCACGGACAGAAATCTGATTATCAATCGGTTCGCTCCGAGTTCAATTCTCGCCTCGCATGCCTCTCCAGTCAATGCTTTTCAAAAATTCTTCATTTTCACGCCAATCTTTTTGGACTTTGACGAATAGCTCCAGAAAGATCTTGCGTCCGAACCGGGCTTCCATTTCTTCCCGGGCGAGGGTGCCGATTTTCTTGAGCATGGCCCCCTTGGAGCCGATGACGATGGCTTTTTGTCCGGCGCGTTCGACGTAGATGGTGGCGGAGATCTTCAGAAGTCCGCGCTTTTCGATCCACTGATCCACCAGAACGGCCACCGAGTGCGGAATCTCCTGGCGGGTTTCTTTCAGGATCTTCTCGCGAACGATCTCGGCGGCCAGGAAGCGCTCGGGCTGGCTGGTAATATATTCGGGCGGAAAATAAGCAGGCCCTTCCGGCAGCCGCGCCAGAATCGCGGCGCGGAGTTGATCGAGACCCTCTCCAGTCACGGATGACACCGGAAGGTACTCGGCGAACTCACGGACGGCCTGGTATCGGGTGATCAGTGGCAGCAGCAGCCTCTTGTCGCCCAGCCGATCGATCTTGGTGAGCAGCAGCAGAGCGGGCGCGGACGCGTTGCGAATGGCGTCCAGCGCTTTTTCGTCTTCTTCTCCGAATGGCGTCAGCGCATCCGCCAGGTAGAGCAGCACGTCCGGGCCGTCCGCCAATGCCGACCGCACAGTTTCCATCATGTGGCGATTCAGCAGCGTATCGGATTTATGGATGCCCGGGGTATCGATGAAAATAATCTGCGCGCCATCCAGGTTGAGAACGCCCTCGATGGAAGTGCGCGTGGTTTGCGGCCTCTCGGAAACGATGGCTAGCTTTCCGCCCACCAGTGCGTTGAGCAGCGTGGATTTCCCGGCGTTGGGGCGTCCCAGGATGGATACGAAACCGGAGCGGAATCCCGGGGCGGCGGGGCTCATGGGCGGCTCTGGGACAGCGCGGCCGGCTCGACTTTCGAAACGCGCACCTGTTCCACCTTGAGTTCGTCGCCGGCCAGAACCTCGATTCGGATTCCGGCGCGTTCCACCGTCTCGCCCACGCGCGGAACATGCCCCAGCCATTCCGTCACCAGGCCGCCGATGGTGGTGGACTCGGTGTCTTCGGCCGGCCGGAACCCGAGCAGGTCCTGCAAACGATCCACGTCCAGGCTGCCGGTTACCACGAAGGTCCCTTCGGATTCCTTCTGGACATCCCGCTCCGGCTCATGCTCGTCGCGAATCTCGCCCAGAATTTCTTCCACCAGATCCTCCATCGTCGCGAGACCGGCCACATTGCCATACTCGTCGATGGCCACCACCATGTGAGCGCCGTCCTGCTGCATCTCGCGCAGCAGATCGCTCACGGGCTTGGTTTCCGGCACGAAGCGGATGGGGCGCGCCAACTCCCGCACCAGCCTGCCCTGGCGGCTGGCCTCATCCAGCTCGAACATATCGCGCACGTGCACGAACCCCACGATGTTATCGATGTTGTCTTCGTATACCGGAATGCGGGAATACTGCTCGTGGATCACCAGCTCGCGCAGATCCTCGAGGGACCGGCCGGCGTCGATGGCGACGATCTTGGGCCGCGGGGTCATGACTTCGCGGACGGTCTTGTCGCCGAACGCCACCACCGATTCGATCAGTTTCCGGTCATCTTTCTCGATGATTCCTTCTTCCTCGCCGGCGCTGATCAGGGCCTCGATATCACCGCTGGCGTGGATTTCCTCGCTGGACGGCGAGGCGTCGGACATTTCCACCAGGGACTGGAAAAAGCCCAGCGCAGCGGTGAGCGGCTGCACCGCCAGCGCGCACAACCGGAGTATCGGCGCCAATGGAAGCAGCCAGCGTCCGCTGGTCCTTCGATAAAGCACTTGTGCGAGGATGTAGGTGGTTCCGAGCATCGTGAGCCAGGCAAAAAAAGCGGCCGCGAATAAGCTCTCCCAGGGTGCGCTCACGTCCCCGAAGCGGGTAGCCAGAAAGCACAGGCCAAGCAGCAGTAGCGCGGTGTGCTTGATGATCGAAAAGGCCAGGATGCCGCGCTCACCCTTCACCCCGATGCGATCTTCCAAAGTTTCCTTGAACAATTGCAGGGCCGGCAAGTCGCGCGCGCGCAACCGCACGGATTCCATGTAAAGAATCTGAACCACGGTGATCAGACAGAGCAGCAGGGCGCACAGCACGGCCGCCGCCAGCGCGAACCAGGTCACGTCCGCACCCGCCCGATCAAACCGCTCGGCAGCCCCAGCGCGTCCCGCCACTTGGCTTCCGCGCGAGCCATCCGGCCGCGGTCTGTTTCGTGATCCATGCCGAGTAAATGCAGGACTCCGTGCAGCATCAGGATCTCGATTTCACGGTGAACTGGGAGGCGATACTCCGTGGCCTGCCGGCGCGCGCGCTGGTAAGAAATTGCAATCTCGCCCAGAAAACCGTTCGGATCGGCGGAAGGGAAAGCCAGGACGTCGGTGGCGCTGTCTTTTTTGCGGAAGTCGCGATTCAGGCGCCGCAATTCGTCGTCGCCGGTGATCAGGCAGCAGAATGAACGCCCGCCCGCCACTTCCGACGAGAGCCGCTCGGCGAACGCCCGCACCCCGCGGCGCGCCAGGCGCGGCGTGGCGATCCGGAAAAGCAGGTCAGTCTGGAGCAAATCGGGCTGGCGCTCGCCTGACATAGGCCCTCAGGCCAACGGCAGCCCGGAGGTTTCCGTGTGCGAAACCGGGAAGTGCGGCGCGCCGGCGGCGGCCGTTTCGGAAGAGGGCTCACCCAGCTTCAGATCGAGTTGGCGGGTATTTCCGGCCAGCTCCTCGTAGCGTTCGTAGGCTCTGACGATCCTCTGCACCAGGCTGTGGCGCACCACATCGCGTTCGTCGAAGTGCACAAAGCTGATGCCCTCCACTCCGCGCAGCACTTCGCTCGCGTGCGTGAGCCCGCTGCGCTTGCCTTGCGGCAAGTCAATCTGCGTCAGATCGCCGGTGACTACCATTTTGGAGTTGAAGCCTTGCCGCGTGAGCACCATTTTCATCTGCTCGGCGGTGCTGTTCTGCGCTTCATCCAAAATGATGAAGCTGTCGTTCAAGGTGCGTCCGCGCATGAACGCGATGGGCGCCACTTCGATAACCGCCCGTTCCAGAAACTTCTCCACCTTCTCGGCTTCCAGCATGTCATACAGGGCGTCGTACAAAGGCCGCAAGTAGGGATCCACTTTTTCCTGGAGATTGCCGGGCAGGAATCCCAGCCGCTCGCCCGCCTCCACCGCGGGGCGCGTCAATACGATCCGGCTCACCCGCTTGTTCACCAGCGCGGACACAGCCATCGCCACCGCGAGATAGGTCTTGCCGGTGCCGGCCGGGCCGATTCCAAACACCAGATCGTGCCGTTCGATGGCCTCGACGTAGCGCCGCTGATTGACGGTCTTGGGCGCCAGGGTTTTCTTACCGAAGTTCCGTTGCCGGCCGCTGTGCACCAGGCTCCGCAGCGTCACTTCGGGGTCCTCGGTGACCACGCGCAGATAACTGTTCAAATCGCCGTTCGCGAAAGCTTGCCCCTCTTTCACCAGCGCGACATAATCCTCGAGAATGCTGGCGGCGCGAATGACATTGGGCTCGTCGCCTTCGATTTCAAGTGAATCGTTCATCAAACTGGCGGTGACGTGCAGCCCTTTTTCGAGTACCTGAATATTCTCGTCGCGGGTTCCGAAAAGGGATTCGATGCCGCGGGTGATCTGAACGCTAAGTTTCATTCAAATAGGGCTTAGATACATGAAGGAACAACGCCGACGGTGAGGGTTCCTGTAAGGCAACGATAGGGGAGGCCGGAGATCTTCATCCGCGAGCGCGGAGGAAAAGCAAACATCTGTCCGTATTATAGCAGCGGAGCGGGCGGGCTAGGTTTGGCGTCTTCGGAAGCTCTCCGATTTTTTTCCACCAACATCCCGAGATAGGTTCCAGAGAGTATGGCGATGGCCGGCATGTATACCTGGATCCCATTGATAATATATAGGATTCCTGCGTTTTCGAAGTTGGACCGCGCGGGCGCCATCACGCGCAGCCAGAACACGGAATACTGTCCCAGCCAGATCGCCAGCGCGATGGGGAAACGCGCCAGCCCCAGGCCGATCGGCAGGATCGCGGACAAAGCGCTGAGGCCCACCAGGAACACAAGACCCAGCCCAAACTGTACGTGAGCTAACCCCAGCAACGCTCCCAGCGCCAGACCCAGCAAGGCTCGCGGAAGAGCCCTTCGTACGAAAAGGCCATCGATGCTCAAGCGGATATCTCCAATTATCCTTCGGCAATTTCCTCTGAAAGCTTAGGGCCGCGAAGCCTGCGCTACCATGAGATATTTCCATGCCCATCGATTGGTTCCCGCTGTGGCTCAGCCTGCGCGTGGCGTGCATTTCCACGGCTATTGCTCTCGGGATCGGCTTGTGGATGGCGTGGACGCTGGCGAATCGGCAATTCCGCGGCAAAGAAGTTCTAGATGCGCTGGTGACGCTGCCTCTGGTGTTGCCGCCCACGGTGCTTGGCTATTACCTCCTGGTAGTGCTGGGTCGCAACAGCCCCGTGGGACACGTGTACGAGTGGCTCTTCGGAGCGCCGCTGGTTTTTTCCTGGCAGGCAGCGGTGGTGGCGGCGCTGTTTCACTCGACGCCGCTGCTGGTGAAGTCGGCGCGGGCGGCTTTTGAGAGCGTGGACCGGTCCTACGAACGCGCAGCCCGGAATCTGGGCGCGTCTGAATTGCGGCTGTTCTGGCGCGTCACTTTGCCGCTGGTGCGCCGCTCGATTCTCGCCGCTGCGGCGCTGGCCTTCGCGCGCTCCTTGGGCGATTTCGGCGTGACGCTCATGATCGCCGGCAATATCCCCGGCCGCACCCAAACTGTCGCGGTCGCGATCTTCGACGCCGTGGACGCCGGAAATGGCAGGCTGGCGCGGGTGTTGGTGCTGATCGTTTCCGCCGTCGCGCTCGTAATCCTGAGCCTCGCCAATCGTCTTACCACCAATCCGTTCGGCCCGCGCCAGACCGCTTTATGATCCAGGCGCGAATTCGCAAGCAGTTTGCGCCCGGGCACGAGTCCGCCGGTTTCTCGCTCGACATCGAATTCCAGGCCGCCCGCGGATTCACGGTTTTGTTCGGGCCCAGCGGCTCGGGCAAGACCCTTACGCTCGACTCCATCGCCGGATTCGTGCGTCCCGACCAGGGCCGCATTCTGTTGGATGACCAGATTCTCTTCGATGGTGACGCCGGAGTTCATCTAGCGCCCCGCGCCCGTCACTGCGGCTACGTCTTTCAGAACTACGCGCTGTTCCCCCACATGACGCTGCGCAAGAATCTGGAATTCGCGGTCGAGCAAATCCCCCGGCTGGAGCGTCACCGAAAAGTGAATGAAATGCTGGAGAAGTTCCACTTGACGGAAGTATCCGGGCGGCGTCCCTACCAGCTATCCGGCGGCCAGAAGCAGCGCTGCTCCATCGCTCGGGCATTGCTCGCCGCGCCGCGCTTGATGTTGCTCGACGAGCCCACGCGCGGTCTGGATGCGCCGCTCAAAGCCGAGCTGTACGCCGCGCTTCGCCAGGTGCGCGAGGAATTCGGAATTCCGATGCTGCTGGTCACCCACGATTTTGAAGAATGCCTCGAGCTGGGGGATGAAATGATCGTGCTGCGCGAGGGCCGGGTAGTGCAATCCGCTGCGCCCCGGAAGGTTCTCGATCAGCCCGCGAACGTCGCCGTGGCAAAGCTTCTGGGCGTGTTCAACCTGCTCCCTGTGGAGATCCTCGGCCTCGATCCGGGCCGCAACCTGAGCCGGCTTCGCTATCGGGACTTCGAGCTGGCGGGTCCGTATTTCCCCAGCCGCCTGATCGGCGATCATGTTTCGCTGTGCATCCGGCCGGACGCGCTCTCCATTGCTCCCCGCAACGGCCGGCCGGGCCTGAATCAGATTCCCGCGGCGCTGCTCAGAACCGTCGAAAAGCCGGATCGCGTGCGGCTGGAGTTCGCAGACGACATCGCCGTGGAACTGGACCGCGGCACGCTTGATAAATTCGGAAACGTGAAGGAGTGGGTGATCGAATTTCCACAGACCGGCTTGCGAATTCTGTGAAGCGCTATTGCATTACGGATTCGCTGGATGTGGCCGCACGAGCGACGGCGGGCGGCGTGGAGATGATCCAGATTCGCGCCAAGGAGCTACCGGGGCGCGCGCTGGCGGATCTGGTGCGCCGGGCCGTCCGAATCGGCGGCGCCCGGGTTCTGGTGAACACTCGAGTCGACATCGCGCTGGCGTGCGGAGCGCAGGGTGCGCATTTACCGGCCCGGTCGATCGCTCCCAGCGTGATTCGGGCAATCACACCTCCCGGTTTTCTCGTAGGCGTCTCCTGCCACACTCTGGACGAATTGGCCGCGGCGGAGCGGGAAGGCGCGGATTTCGCAGTCTACGGTCCCGTGTTCCTCAGCCCCACCAAAACCGTTCAGCCCATCGGATTGCCGGCGCTTCGCGAAGCCACGCACAGCGTGCGGCTCCCGGTCTACGCGCTGGGCGGCCTCACTGCGGAAAACGCGCCGCTCTGTATCCAGGCGGGCGCGGCCGGCATCGCAGGCATCTCTTTGTTCGCCTAGCGCGATCTTCGCGTAATATGGGGATACCGCGTGACTCCCGTAGCAACCAACAAGCACCTCGGCGTAATCCTGCGCGTTGGAGTGTTCGCTCTCATCGCGATTCTGGGCTATTTCATTTTTCCAAATGTAATGGCGTTCTTCGGCGTCCCGCTGCTGGTGCTGGCGGCTCTGGGAACTTTCTCGGCCGCCGCCGTGGCCAATGCGATCGCGCTTCGGATTTATGAGCGCGGCCAGCTCGCCGACATCGGCCTGAACTGGACCGCTGCGTCGCGCCGCAATCTTCTCGTGGGAATCGGAGGAGGCCTGGGCGCCGCGCTGGTGGTTATGCTGGGCCCCATTCTGATGCGCGCGGCGGACTTGGAGCCCATCCCTGACCAGCGCCTGCAATGGCCCAGCGTCCTGTTCGTTTCTCTGGTTCTTCTGTTCGGCGCGGTCGGGGAAGAAATGCTCTTTCGCGGCTACGCGTTTCAGGTCCTGGTGCATGCCATAGGTCCTTTTGCGACCATCCTTCCGATGGGCGTGGTGTTCGGATTGGCTCACTCCCGCAATCAGAACTTTACGGCCCTAGCACTGCTGAACACCATCCTGTGGGGCGTGGTTTTGGGCTATGCGTTTCTTCGCAGCGGGGATTTGTGGCTGCCCATCGGCCTGCATTTCGGCTGGAACTGGACGCTGCCGTTATTCGGCGCGAACCTGAGCGGGTTTACAATGGACATTACAGGGTACGCCCTTCAGTGGAAGATAGGGCCGCTCTGGAGTGGAGGCGCCTATGGGCCGGAAGGCGGCTTGCTTACCAGCGCGATCATCGTGGCGCTGCTGTTCTTTCTGCATCGAGCGCCCATTCAGCCTCAAGAAGCGTTTCTGTTGCGGGAGGCGTCGTGATTTCTAAAAGGACGGCCGTTAAGTTCTTGCTCCCCGCCGCCGCTTGCTTTCTCGCCCCTGTTTATGCCGGCGATAACGGCAAGAAGCTAACCGAAGACGGACGCGTCGAAATTCTGCGCGGGCTGATGGCCGAGTACGCCACTGTCAAGGCGTTTCTGCCGCGCTCGCCCAAGCCGCTGCCCTTTCAAAGCACCGGCCTGTGGGATAAGGATCTATGGGCTCGAATCGGCCAGCAGTACGGACCCGCCGCGCGACTGGGGGATTTGGTCCAGATCACGCACATTTCAATCGAAGACGACAAGATCGTCTTTGTGATCAACGGCGGCATGAAGGGCAAAGGCAATTGGCGCGATCACGTGCAAGTCGGGATGGCGGGCCCCGTGTCGGGGGGCGTCAGCCAGGTGAACACCCAGCAAACCAGCGCTCCCAGCGGGACCACCCTGGCGCTATTATTTGGCCAGCCCGTTCCGGCCTTGAAAGCCGATGACATTAAGAAAATCCTGGCGCCGGTCCTGGTTTTTGACAAGGAGTCCGCTACAGAGAACTACGTCGATACCCTTCCGGAGCCGGTTCAGAACGCCATCAAATCCAACAAAGTGATTTTGGGGATGAATCGCGATCAGGTTTTGCTGGCTTTGGGCAAGCCGCGCCATAAGGAGCGCAGCGAAACCAAAGAGGGCGCCGAGACCGAGGATTGGATTTACGGCGACCCTCCCGGCAAGATCACGTTTATCACCTTCACCGGATCGAAGGTAACCAAGATCAACGAAGCTTACGCGAACCTCGGCGGAAGCACCGCTCAGCCTCCTGTCCAATTCGAATAGCCGGGAGGCTGTGAGCTCCGGCTGATCCAAGGCTCGCCCTTAGTGAAGGTTGGCCGCGACTAAAGGGTTCAAGCGAGGCCCAGTCTTTTCAAGTCCCGCGAGCTTAGCGTCACTGGAAATACAGATGCAGATCCGCCACGCGTTAAATCTTCAAACGCGTCTTCAATTGAACTGGACTTAAGGTGCAGTTCCCCTGCAAGGAATGCTCTTAAATCCTCGGTATTTGAGAACCTGACAGCCGGCACTGGTCCGCCCGTGCCCGCCAACGGGAAGGCCGCCGGGAAGATGAATGTGTACTTGTTGCCATGCTTGAGGATGTGAGCGGTTCCTTGTTTCTGTTCCTTGACCTCTTGTTGGAGCGCCTTCACAATCGGATCACTTGGGCTCTTGATAACAACTCTCCTCATCGGCACCTGCTCGTAAATTCCAGCGGCTTCGAGGGCGGCAACAAGCACCCGATAGGTTGTACGAAGGCCCTTGCTGTCATACCAGGGGGTCGCCAGGATCATATGCCATTCTTCAAGCTCGGGCACGTAAATCCATTCACTAAGCGTTAAAGGGAACCTTACCCGGCTGAGCGCTTCCAGAACCTGCGCCCCAATGTTGAGGTCGTTCTTTACCAGAACAGTTTGATCCATTGCAATACTCCCTCCGACGAGTTTACGGCAGCTACCATATCCTTGCCATTCAGCCCCGTCGTCTCATATCTGCTATCCACGTTCCATTGGCTAACGACCGCCCAATTGATCGCGAGTTGTGGACTTGACCTCACCTGTCTGTCAAGCTCCGCGTCGAGATGAGCGAGCTTTAAGAGCTCTTCCAAGTTGTGCGTGTAAACTTTGTATGCATATTTTGCGTCCGCCGGAAAATCATGGCGTTTCGTCTTCTTGGCAATACAGGCTTTAAGAGCGCATTCTACAGCGAATCCACCCAGGTAGTACGCTCCCTGTTGTTTACCGACCTTGACAAGAGAAGAGGCCTCACCAGCCCGAAGTTCAGCAAGTCGCTGAAAATCCTTTCTGGTTCTCCTGGTTGGAGGTTGAGCCGCGCCGGCCGATTTAATTGCCACCCATTACCCTCCTAGATATTAACAATCTGGGAGTTGCGTCCACTCGTTTGTCTCATGCACACTTACAATCCGTCGCGCGGATCACCCCCGAAACCAGAAATGAATAAACTAAGACTGTATGCCCATCAAAGTCGGAATAAACGGCTTCGGCCGCATCGGACGCAACGTGGTGCGCGCGGCTCTCGATAACCGGAACATCGAATTTGTCGCCGCCAACGATCTTACCGACACCAAGACGCTGGCGCATTTGCTCAAGTACGACTCCATTCTCGGCACCCTGCATGTCGACGTGAAAGCGGAAGCCGATGCCATCGTCGTTGGCGGACACCGCATCAAGATCTTCGCCATCAAGGATCCGGCCGAGCTCGACTGGCCGTCGCTGGGCGCTCAGATAGTGATCGAATCCACGGGTAAGTTCACCAATGCAAAGGATGCCGCCAAGCACTTGCGCGGCAGCGTCAAGAAGGTGATCATCTCCGCTCCGGCCACGAACGAGGATGTCACCATCGTGCTGGGCGTCAACGACAATATGTACGATCCGGCCAAGCACCGCATCATCTCCAATGCCTCCTGCACCACCAACTGCCTGGCGCCGGTGGTGAAGGTGCTGCACGAGAAGTTCGGCATCGCCAAAGGCTCGATGACCACGATTCATAGCTATACCAACGATCAGAACGTGCTCGATTTTCCGCACAAGGATCTGAGGCGCGCGCGGGCGGCGGCGGTGAACATGATCCCCACCACCACGGGCGCAGCGAAAGCCATGGGCCTGGTGATGCCGGAGCTCAAGGGAAAGCTGGACGGCTATTCGATGCGCGTTCCCACGCCCGACGTTTCCGTCGTCGATCTGGTTGCGCTGCTGTCCAAAAACACCACCACCGAAGAAGTGAACAAAGCTCTGGAAGACGCCGCCAACGGACCCTTGAAGGGCATTCTCGCGTACACAGAAGACCCGGTGGTGTCCACCGACATGCTTCACAATCCAGCCAGTGCGATCGTCGACGCGCAGATGACCAAGGTGCTGGACGGTGATCTGGTGAAGGTGCTGGCCTGGTACGACAACGAGTGGGGTTATTCGATGCGGGTGGTGGATCTGGTCGAGTTCCTGGCTAAGAAAGGGCTGAACTAGCGCGCACTACCGGGTTCGTTGGGCCGCGCGGACTACCTTCGCGGCGCTGATGGCTTGTCCGACATGCCGCTGCGTGTGTTCGGCGATGTGAAACAGCAAGCCGATTACCGTGGAGGGCAATCTTTTGCGGCCTACGTCGCGGGGCTCCCAAAGTTTGTCGGCGCGCAGTTCGCGCAGGATTTCCTCGGCCCGCTGGAACGATTCGCCGAGATCCCGGAGCAGCTCCTTGCGCGGCGTTCCAGGCTCGGCCTCCCAATCGATCGAAGCCAGCTGAGCCTCCGTAAGCTGGTTCCCTTGGAGGTAGGTCATCAGGCGGGTGGTGCTGCCGGCGATATGCCGGATGTGAAACCCCACCGACGCAAGGCGGTGCGGACTGGCCCAGATCTGCTCCGTGGAGAGGCCTTCGGTGTACCGCGCCAGGTCCTCGCGCGCATGTTCGAAACAGTGGAGTACCGGTGCAACTAAAGGATCTACACCGCTCACCGGTCCCCGCAACCAAGGTTCTGGAAGGGTCATCATGGTCGATCATAACCCGGCTGATGATAGTCTGCGGCAAAATCGTGAGATCCGTATAAAATGGTAATAGGCCCTCGATGCTTGATCCGATCCTTGCAAAACTTTTCGGGACGAAGAACGAACGCGACATCAAGAAGATGCGTCCGCTCATCGCGGCCATCAACGATCGGGAGCCCGAGCTGCAGAAGCTCTCCGATACCGAGCTGGCAGCGAAAACGCAGGAATTCAAGCAGCGGATCGAAAATGGGGAGCCGCTCGACGATCTGCTGATCGAATCCTTCGCCGTGTGCCGGGAAGTGGGCCGCCGGGTCCTCAACATGCGGCACTTCGATGTCCAGTTGATCGGCGGCGTGGTTCTGCACCGCGGCAAGATCGCCGAAATGCGAACCGGTGAAGGCAAGACGCTGGTGGCCACCTTGCCGGTGTACCTCAACGCGCTCGAAGGCAAGGGCGTACACGTGGTCACCGTCAACGATTACCTGGCCAAGCGCGATTCCGAGTGGATGGGGCGCATCTACAAGTTCCTGGGCATGTCGGTGGGCGTCATCGTGCATGACCTGGATGACGACGAGCGCCGCCAGAGCTACAACTGCGACATCACCTACGGGACCAACAACGAATACGGGTTCGACTACCTGCGCGACAACATGAAGTTTCGTATCGAGGACTGCGTGCAGCGCGGACATAACTTCGCGATCGTCGACGAAGTGGACTCGATCCTGATCGACGAAGCCAGAACCCCGCTGATCATCTCCGGGCCCAGTGAAGAATCCACCGACAAATATTACAAGATCAATCGGATTATTCCCAAGCTGGTGCGCGGAGAAGAAATCAAGGGCAAGGAGCCCGGCGAGAGCTACACCACCGGCGACTACACGGTGGACGAGAAGCATCGCAGCGCCGCGCTCACCGAAGAAGGCATCGCGAAAGTGGAGAAGCTGCTGGGCTGCGGGAATCTGTACCAGCCGGAAAACTGGACCATCCTCCACCACGTGCAACAGGCGCTCAAAGCTCACGTGCTGTTTCTTCGCGACAAGGATTATCTGGTGCAGGAAGGCCAGGTGATCATCGTCGACGAGTTCACCGGCCGCGTGATGCCGGGCCGCCGCTGGAGCGACGGTTTGCACCAGGCCATCGAAGCCAAGGAGATGGTGAAAATCGAGCGCGAGAACCAGACGCTCGCCACCATCACGTTCCAGAATTATTTCCGCCTGTATAAGAAGCTGGCCGGGATGACCGGCACGGCCGAAACGGAAGCGGCGGAATTCGAGAAGACCTATAAGCTCGAAGTGGTCGTCACCCCGACCAATCGCAACATGGTCCGCAAGGAACATCAGGACGTCGTTTATCGGACGCTCGAAGAGAAATACCGTAACGCCGCCAAGGAAATCAAGGAATTTTACGATAGAAAGCAGCCCGTGCTGGTGGGCACCATCTCAGTCGAAAAGTCGGAAAAGCTCTCCAGCCTGCTGAAGAAGATGGGCGTCGAGCACGAGGTCTTGAACGCTAAGAACCACGAGCGCGAAGCCTTCATCGTCGCGCAGGCCGGACGGAAAGGCGCCATCACCGTTTCCACCAACATGGCCGGCCGCGGCACCGACATTCTGCTGGGCGGCAATCCCGAGTTTCTGACTAAAGAGCACCTGAAGAAACAGAACAAGGATCCGGACGCGCTGCAAACCGCCGCGGTGGGAACGCCGGAGCGCCAGGAGTGGGACGCTCTCTTCACTCGCTACAAGGACGAGACGTCGGTGGAACACGACGAAGTGGTGGAGCTGGGCGGATTACACGTGCTCGGCACGGAGCGGCATGAGTCCCGCCGCATCGACAATCAGCTCCGCGGACGCGCCGGACGCCAGGGCGACCCGGGCAGCTCGCGCTTCTATCTTTCGCTCCAGGACGACCTGATGCGGATCTTCGGCGGCGAGCGCATGCAGAAACTCATGCTGCGGCTCGGCATGGAAGAGGATGTCCCCATCGAGTCCGGCATGATCAGCAAGCGCATCGCGGCCGCGCAAAAGGCCGTGGAAGCGCAAAACTTCGCCGCCCGCAAACATCTCATCGAATACGACGATGTCATGAACAAGCAGCGCCAGGCCGTTTACGGGATGCGGCGGGCTCTGCTCGAAGGCAAGGATCAGAAGGAACGGATCACCGAGATCATCGAAGGCATCATCGCTGCGTTCGTGGATATTCGATGCCCCGAGCGAGCGCATCCCAGCTCGTTCGACCTGGTGGGTTTCCAGGCGGATGTGTTGACGGCCTTCGGCGTAAAGATCAACCCGGAGGAACTGGCCGGATTCACGCGGCCGGAGATCGAAGACCATATCAACGCGCTGTTGGCGCGCCGTTATCAGGAGAAGGAAGAACTGATCGGCCCTGATAATATGCGCGAGGCCGAGCGCATCATCATGCTCAACGTCATCGACAACCAGTGGAAAGATCACTTATTGTCGATGGATCACTTGAAGGAAGGCATCGGTCTGCGGGGCTACGGACAGAAGGACCCGCTGATCGAATACAAGAAAGAATCCTTCGCGCTTTTCCAGGACATGATGGATCGCATCGAGGACGAGACCATCCGTCATCTGTTCTTCCTGCAGATAACTACTCGCGAGCCGGGGAGCTCCGGTCCTGGCGGCGAGTTGGGAGGGCCAGGGGATTCGGGAGGATCCGGACGCCCGCGGCCCGCGTTGCCGTTCTCTCCCGACGGCGAGGACGAAGAAGAGGAAGAAGAGGACGACGCAGCCCTGGTGGCCGCGAGCACGGACCAACGCCGCGCCGCGCAATCGGTGGTCGAGGACTTCACCCGCAATATCCAGCGCAAGAAGGACAAGGAAATGGCGGATCTGCAATTCGCGGGCGGCTCCTCCGGATCTGTCGAGAAGAAACAAGCCGTTTCCGAAAAGAAAGCCGGGCGCAACGATCCTTGCCCATGCGGAAGCGGCAAAAAGTACAAGAAATGCCACGGAGCCTAGCCCTCGCTCTCGTTTTCGCCTGCTCGGCCAGCGCGGGAATCTGGCCGCAAAAGCTGGGCAAATATCAGCTCAAATCCGCAACCGTGGTGAACGTTGCTGCGGAGGATCGGGCCGAGCTGCTCGGCGAGCTAGGCCTCGAAGGCGCGGAAGACGCGGATTACGGCCGTTTTCAAGTGCGGGCGGAGAAATTCAGAGATACCACCGGCGCATACGCCGCATCGCTCGAGCCTGCGAGGGAGCCCCGCGCCAGCACCTACCTGATCGGCAATTATGTGATCTCCTGCCGTGGAAACTGCCCCAAAGACCTTCAAAAGCTGGCTTTCGCCGCGCTTCCCAGCCCTTCTCACTCGGCCGTTCCCACGCTCAGCACTTATTTGCCGGCCAAGGGCCTGATTCCGCATTCCGAACGCCATATTGTCGGTCCGGTGGGTTTGCGGACGAACGCGCCTCAGATCCCCGAATCCACGGTTGCCTTCCCTTTCGGAACCGAAGGCGAATTCGCCCTTTATAAGGCTCCCGGCGGGGACCAGGCGCTGGTGATTTTCGCCTTTCCGACGCCGCAGATGGCCCGCCAGCAGGTCACGCATTTTGAGGATATTCCGAATGTCGACGTCAAGCGGAGCGGCCCTCTGGTTGCTATTGTTGTCCCGCCGGCCAGCCGGGCCGGGAAAAAATCAACAGCCGCGCTAGAACTTCTATCGCAAGTGAACTATGCCGGCTCGGTGGCCTGGAATCAGCCCATGCCGCTAATTGTCCGGCCCCAGACCATGGCCCAGATTCTGGTTGGTATCTTCATGTTGGCGGGCGTGGTGATTGGCTTTTGCGTCGTTTCCGGCCTGGCTTTCGCCCTGATTCGCATTCTGGCACGCAAGTTTGGTTATTCGGATGCTCAGAACGCGATGACGACGCTTCATCTCGGCGGCAAATAACTCCTCGGATTTCTCCACCTTAGAAACCAAGACCGCTATCCGGGCAACAACTTCCACAGAGTTTCCCACATCATTTCAGCAGGCGACTTCCTAGATAAGCCTTTGTTTATAAATTGTTTACGGGTGAATCGCAGTCAGGCCCTTTTTCCCTTGACTCGCAACTCCCGTGGCCCTATCATCTGAATCACAAACAGGTTTTGACGGTTGCGTTTCCGTCGAATCTGATTTCTCCCATACATCGCCCTTGCTAAAAACAAGGGGACCTGTAAACTCAGGCAAATGGTGTCGGCTGGGGCCTCAACTGGCCCCAGTTCCAGCTTCCGGCTAGTTTCCAGGCCGTTCCCAGGGGTTCCTGATTGATCCGAGCCCAGGGTGTCTCGAATGCCGTGCCAGCGGCTCCAAAGGCCCGTCTTGGCTTGCTAAGACCGTTTCTCGCGTCCTTCCAGCTTCGCCTCCAGCGGTCGCGGTATCATAGGAAACTTATATGAAAGCTGTCAGAATTCACGAATACGGCGGACCGGAAGTCCTGAAGTACGAAGACATCCCGGTCCCCGTGCCGAAAGCCACCGAAGTTCTCATCGAGGTGAAGGCCTGCGCGCTCAACCATCTCGATCTCTGGATCCGCCAGGGAATGCCCAAAGTGAAGACCCTGCCGCATATCTTGGGCAGCGATATATCCGGGGTGGTATCCGGAGTGGGCGAACTGTGCTGGCGCGTCAAGCCAGGGCAGCGCGTGCTGCTCGCGCCCGGTGTAAGCTGCCGCCAGTGCGAATACTGCCTGTCAGGCCGTGATAACCAATGCCGGCAATATACGTTGTTCGGCAGCGGGGTTTCAGGAGGCGACTGCGAATACATGGTGGCGCCTGAGTACGCCGTGATTCCGATCCCCGACAGCCTGAGCTTTGAGGAAGCCGCCGCTGCGCCGCTGGTGTTCCTGACTGCCTGGCACATGCTGTTCGCGCGCGCGGGGCTCGAAGCGGGCGACGACGTTCTGGTTCTGGCGGCATCGAGCGGTGTGGGAATGGCCGCCATCCAGGTGGCGAAAATGTTCCAGTGCCGGGTGATCGCCACCGCGGGCGGCGAAGCCAAGATGGCCAAGGCGAAAGCCCTGGGCGCGGATTACGTCATCGACCACTACGCGCAGGACATTTCGGCCGAAGTGAAAAAGATCACCGAAAAGCGCGGCGTGGATGTCGTGTTCGAGCACGTCGGCGCGGCCACCTGGACCAAGAGCACCGAGAGTCTGGCCGCCGGCGGACGGCTGGTTACCTGCGGAATCACCACCGGGTACGACGTCAAGCTCGATCTGCGGCCGTTGTTCACCAAGCACCAGGCCTACATCGGATCGTTCATGGGAACCCTGGGCGAACTGCACCGCGTGCTCAAATTTATATTCCGAGGAAAGCTGAAGCCGGTGGTGGATCGGGTTTATCCGCTGGCGGAACTGGCCGCCGCGCACCAGCGCCTGGAGAACAAGGAACAATTCGGCAAGGTGGTGGTGGTTCCCTAGCTCTGGTGATTGAAGAGGCTTCGCAACCAGGCACCGATCCGCAGGTGCTTGGTGCCCGGGCACTCTTCCCAGGGCGCGAATCCGACAACTTTGGTGCCGCGCTCCACCGAAAGCGTAACCGGCTCTTCCGAGCCCGAATAATCCAGCCGGATCACCACGCCCGAGCCGCAGGATTGCGAATATCCGATATGGGCCGAGGATTGGTTGGCGTGGGCGCTCTTGGGGCCCCAGTCATCCATGAATTTCGCGAACGAATAATCCGGGCAGGGATGAGCGTCGGTGCAGCCCCACAAACTATAAGCGCCGCGGTAATCCTGGGCGCGCATCAGAGCCACAAATGTTTTGACTTGTTGTTCTTCGGATCGATTCTTTAAGACGCTGTAAAGAATCAGAGCCACAATCAGGACGCCCGCCACGACGATCGCAATGTTCTTGGCCAGCTTAATTCGACGGACGCGATGCTCTTCGGAAGCTCCGTAGGCTTCCAGATAGCTGCTGGACATCCTACGTTTATTTTACCGGATAGGCTTTGTTGTAAGCGGCCACCGCGTCCGCGGTGATTTCCAGGCTGGCCTTGAAGAAATGCGTGTTGGCGCTGTCCAGCACCAGATCCAGGCCTTTTTCCTCCGCCAGTTTCTTCACCACCTCTTGCATGCGAGTGCCGGCTTTCTGCAGGATGTCGGTGCGCTCGCGCTCGACATCTTCCTGCAAGTCCTGCTGGACGCGCTGCAATTGACGCTGCTTTCTTTGCCCTTGCGCCTGCAATTCCTGCTCGCCAATCTGGTTCAACCGGCCGCTCTGAAGCTGCGCCTGAATGTCCTGGAGCTCTTTTTCGAGCTGGGTCATCTGATCCTGCCGAGGCTTGTATTTGGTTTCGAGATCTTTCTGAGCTTTCTTGATGTCATCCGTCTCGATCAATGCTTTTTGCGAATTGAGAACTCCCACCTTTAATTGGGCGGATGCGGCACCGACGCTCGCAAGAGCGACGAACGCCAGACAGACTAGCTTGTTCATTTTCCGAGCACTCCCAAAATCTCATCTTCCCGAAGAATCAGATATTCCTGGCCCTCGATTCTGATATCCGAGCCCGAATATTTGCCGAAGAGAATACGATCGCCGGCCTTGACGTCCAACTCCGCGCGCTCGCCTCCATCCAGAAGCTTGCCGTTCCCGACGGCCACCACTTCGGCCTGCTGAGGCTTCTCTTTGGCGCTATCGGGAATGATGATGCCGTTCCGTATGGATTCGGTTTCCTCCACACGGCGGACGAGCACGCGGTCGTGGAGCGGTCGAAGGTTCATAAACGATCTCCTGTCACTTCTTGAAAGAGGTTGAAAAAGCGAAACACAAAACCCGCAGGTAGTCAATATAACACAATTCAGATCTGACCCACCCAATCCGGCCTTGCGACAGACTTCCAGCGCGACCGAATAGCCTGGAATTCGGAGGGTTCCAGCGCTCCGTCGCGCAACAGCTCCGCGTTCTCGCGCCACCGGCCGGGCTGCGTGGTTCCGACGATGGCGGTGTGAACGCCGTCCACCGAAAGCGTGAATCGCAGAGCGATGGAGATGGCGTGCGGCAGGTCACCCTTGAGGAAGTCATAATCCAGCGCGTGGAGCCGATCCCAGTAGGCCTGATAGTAGGCGTCCGGCTTGGACGTTTCCTTCCAGATGGCGTTCGCGATGGGACGTTTGGCGATCACTCCCATGCCCTTGGCCTTCGCGGCCGGCACTGCGCCGCCGATGCTCTCCTGGTCCGCGATGCTGACCGAGATTTGCAGGGTGTCGAAAGCGCCGGATTCCACCGCATGCATGGCGGCAGCGCCGTCTCCGCTATAACCGATGAAGCGTGTCTTACCGGCATCGCGCGCGCGCCGGATCACGTCAATCACGTCGCCCTGGCGCAACTGGGCTTCGGTGCAGCTGTGCAATTGCAGCAGATCCACGCGATCGGTAGCCAGCCGTTTCAGGCCGCGGTCGATCTGGTCCGCCATCCTTTTCGGATTCCAGTGATCGCCATCGCTCTCGTGCCCGCACTTGGTGAACAGAAAATATTCGTTCCGCCGTCCGGCCGCGCTCTGGCCGATCTTCTCCTCGCTGTCGGGATAACATTCGGCGGTGTCGATGATGTTCAGCCCCGCGTCCAACGCGCCGTTGATCAGCCGGCCGACTGTGTCCGACGGGACTCCGCGATAACCAATTTCCGCGGCGCCGAACCCGAGCATGGTAACTTCCATCCCGGTCTTGCCCAGAGTGCGCTTTTCCATATTCGTCCACCTTCTCGATTAGTAGGATTCCCCCGCGAGGGCGTCCAGGAACGCGCGCGGTACCGGCCATCTTCCATACACTCGCCGGTCTTCCCTTCGAAAACTTCCCGACAACAGGAGTCCGCTGAGTTCCGCCGGATCCTGGGTCTTGCGCTCCTGGGCCATCCAGGTGCGCAGCGCGCTGGTGGCGCTTTCAAGATCCACCAGCAAAGTGGAGGCGGCCTGAGGATCGCGGCAAGTAGCGTCCAGAGTCAGTTCCAGGTGATCGCGATCCCCTCCCATCGCGAACAAGACCTGCTCTGTCTTGCGAAGCGCGGCGAAATAGGGCTTGGCGCTGTCCGGCACGGCATCGGAGTCCTTCAGCGCGACCACCGGCAACAACGCCCAGACCGGCTGGGCCGGTGCCAGCAGGCCCAATTTTCCAGGCCTGGCGGCAATCTGATTCGCGGCGGTTTCGTCCGCGCTGACGGCCATCGCCAGCACATCCGGCTTCAGAGCGCGGAACGAAATACGCCGGTTGGGACGGCTTCCGGCGACTACGCAGTAGCCCCGATCGCATCTGCCGCCCTGTGCGCGCGCATATTCGGTGAGACGCTTCCACTGAAACCTTCCGCGCAGAACGAAGAAGGTTTCATTGTCCTTGAAGGCCGCAGCTACGGCGTCCAAATCCCGCCGGTAGTCGAACTCGGTTGCATCGACGAATTGCTTATATTCGATCTCCTCGGCGGCTTTGGAGCCGGCCAGAATGTTCAACACTCCAGACCGGCGGATGGCATCCACATCGATGTAAACCACGCTCGCGTTCGCGATGGGCAGATAGGAGACCAGCTCGGCCGGCGCTGATTCGACCCGCGTCCCATACCAACGCAGCCCGCCGACGGCAGCCACGCAAGCCGCGCTCAAAACGACCACCAGTTGCCAGGCGTGAAATCGGAAGGGCACTAGGGGCAGGTTACACCGCCATCGCGGCCGGCGTCAGGCGCGCCTCTTTCCAGAGGTCGATGTAAGGCCGCAATTCCTGCATCATTTTCTCGAACTGGGCCAGATCCAGGGACTGCGCTCCGTCGCTCATGGCCTTTTCGGGCGTCGGATGCACCTCCACCAGCAAGCCGTCCGATCCGATGGCCACCGCAGCGCGGGAGAGCGCCGGAACCAGGCTGCGCTTGCCGGTGGCATGGCTCGGATCGAGAACCACGGGCAAATGAGAAAGCTCATTCAATGCGGCCACCGCGGCGATGTCGCAGGTGTTGCGGGTGACGGTCTCAAAGGTTCGAATGCCGCGCTCGCACAGAATCACGTTGGGATTGCCGTGCGCAACCACGTATTCCGCCGACATCAGCAGTTCCTTGACGGTGGAGCTGAGGCCCCGCTTCAACAGCACCGGGCGGCCGCACTTGCCCAGCGTTTTCAGCAGCGCGAAGTTCTGCATGTTGCGCGCGCCAATCTGCATCACATCCGCGTATTCGGCCACCAGATCGACATCCCGGTCACTCATCACTTCAGTGATGATGGCCAGGCCCGTGGCCAGCTTGGCTTTGGCGAGCAGCTTCAGCCCCTCCTTTTCCAGCCCCTGAAAATCGTAGGGCGAGGTGCGCGGCTTGAACGCGCCGCCGCGCAACAGCCGCGCCCCGGACCGGGCCACCCCCTCGGCCGCCTGCATAATCTGTTTCTCGCTCTCCACTGAACACGGGCCGGCCATCACGATGAACTCGTCGCCGCCGATCTCGCACCCATTGACGCGGATGCGCGAGCGCTCGGTGTGAAACTCTTTGCTGACGAACTTGTACGGCGCTGAAATGCGCACGGCCTTCTCCACCTGAGGCATGGCCTCCACCGATTCCAGGCAGGCGGTGACATCGCCCACGCCCACCACCGCGATCACTACGCGCTCTTCGCCCTCGATGGCGTGGATCTTGTAGCCAAAATCCCGGATTCGCTCGCACACCTGGTCGATTTCTTCTTGGCTCGAGTGGAGTTTCATCGAGATGATCATGGCGTCTCCTTAAAATGCCTCTCCTAAAATAAAAAACCCACTCTTTCGAGCGGGCCGGTTGTGATTCTAATCGCTTACGCCAGCGCCGCTCGATTCAGGTGTGATACCCGAACCAGAATCGAAACGAATTAACGACGCGGCACAGCATGAAACGTCCAGTATATGCCCGCTTCCGGCACGAACGCAAGGCCACGCTAGGCGCCCTGAGCGGCATTCTTGAGTGACACGGTCAGCCGGATGCCTGGGGAATCCAAATTAGCGACGCTGACCGAAGCTCCGAACAGCGCCAGGATGCGATAGGCCACCGCCGGGCCCAATCCCAAATCCCCGCCTCCCGTGCCGCTTTCACTGATCGAGAAGACATCGAAGAATTTGTCCAAAGCCGCGGCTGGGATCAGCTTGCCATGACCCTCGATGCTTACCCTCAGAAGATCCGCAGAAGTTTCCAGATCGAGCCCCACGGTTTGACCGGTTTTCGAGAACTTAACGGCGGTGGCGAGCAGGGTGTGGAACGCTCTTTCGAGCAATTCCCGGTCTCCCAGCACCAGGCTCGGGTCGGCGTTGGGCACAGGAAGTTTCACCCGGC
Source organism: Terriglobia bacterium (assembly GCA_963786745.1). Classification (GTDB taxonomy): domain Bacteria; phylum Acidobacteriota; class Terriglobia; order Bryobacterales; family Bryobacteraceae; genus Palsa-89. The sequence continues at coordinate 637,732 of CAWBAE010000008.1, forward strand.
GGGATTCAGCGAACTCACTGGTGTTCTGAATTGCGCGATCCAGCAGCGAGCCTAACGGGACCAGCGCGGGCCCGAATTGCTGGCCATGCACGTCGATCTCCGCCAGCAGCAGCGCATCCTCGAGGATCGAGAGAATTCTCTCGCGCGATCGATGATACATCTCTTCGAGTTCGCGGATCTCCTGGGTGGAAGGCATTTGCTCCCAAAGAAGCTCGCCCACGCCCAGCAGCCCATTGAGCGGCGTGCGGAATTCGTGCGAGATGAGGTTCAGGAAATCGCTCTTGGAGCGATCCAGAATGGTCAGGCGCTGGTTGGCCTCAGCCAGTTCCCGCGTCCGGTCCGCCACGGCTTGCTCCAGGCGTTCGTTCTGCAGCTTTAGCTCGCGCTGGAGCGCGTGCAGATGCAGGTGCGTTTCCACGCGGGCGTGGACTTCCTCGAATTGGAAAGGCTTGGAGATATAGTCCACCGCGCCGGAACGAAACGCTTTCACTTTATCTTCGGTGTCGGTAAGGGCGCTCAGGAAAATGACCGGGATGTCTCGAAGCTGGTCGTTCGACTTAAGACGCTCGCACACCTCGAGACCGTTCATCTCCGGCATGTTGATGTCCAGGAGAATCAGGTCCGGTGGTTTCCTTTCGGCGGCCGCCAGCGCCAGCCGGCCGCGCGGAAACGAGCGCACTTCGATCCCGCGCTGCAGAAGCATTTCTTCGAGCAGCTTCAGGTTGGCAGGATTGTCATCCACCACCATGATGCCGCCTTTATGTTTGAATTGCTCGGTCATGGGCGGCACGCTTCCTCCATCAACCGCGTTAGCGCGTCGTATTCGTATCTGTCGGCCAGCTCCCGCAGGGCCCGGGCGGTCTGATCGGCCCCGGTTTCGGCGACCTTGATGATCAGCTTGTCCAGGAGTTTCTTGTTACCCGCTAAAGTGGCGTCGAGGATCTCCTCGATTAGATCCTGCGGCAGCTCCATAAGCTTATCCATGCGCAGCCTCGGCGTCAAAGGGTCTTCTGCCTCGTCTGATTCCTTGTAATCGTACTCAATGTTCAGAAGGGCTCGCATCTGATCGAGCAGATCGTCCTCGCGGCAGGGTTTAGCGACGAAAGCGTCGGCTCCGCTTTGGGCCACGGCCCGACGGCTGTCATCCATGGCGCTGGCTGTGAGAACAATGATGGCCGTATCGTTTCCGCGAGGATCCTGCTTGATCCTGCGAGTGGCCTCCAACCCGTCCATAACCGGCATATGCACGTCCATCAGGATAAGCTGGGGACGCCAGCTGTCCCAGGTTCGAATAGCTTCCTCGCCATCTTGCGCGCCTCGTACTGAAAATCCGATGCTGCCTAGCAGTTTGATCAGCCAATCCCGATTCTCGGGCTGATCGTCAACCACCAGAATTTTGGGAGGTTCCTGCCCCGGTCGTATGGTCGAGACGCGGCGCAGAGCGCTACGCTTGACGGCCACTCCGGCGTCTCCGCGCTCGATGGGGATCTCGAACAGGAAAACCGACCCCGCGCCCGGGTCGCTTGTAACCGAGATATCGCCGCCCATCAGGCGCGCGAACCTGCGGCTGATGGCCAGCCCGAGGCCCGTCCCTTTCAAGCTGTCCGCGCTGCTCGCGATTTGAGTAAACGGCTCGAACAATTTCCTTTGGTCATCCATTGTTATGCCCGGCCCGGTATCCTGAACGCGCGCGGAGAGCCAAAGCCCGGCGTCTGCGCGCGGCTGTAAATTGACGTGCAGCCGGATCAGGCCGCGCTGGGTGAACTTGACCGCGTTCCCAATCAGATTGATCAGCACCTGGCGTATCTTGCCCTCGTCGGCAAGCACATAGGAAAGCGCTTCACCATCGGCCGACATCTCGAATCGCAACGCCTTCGCTCCGGCGCGCAGCCGGAACATGGCCGCCAGATCGTTCAGGAGCGTAGAGAGATTAAACGTTGCGAGCTTGAGTTCCGTGCGGCCAGCCTCGATCTTGGACATGTCCAGAACATCATCGATGAGGGCCAGCAGATGTTCGCCGCTGCGCCATATGATTTTGACGTTGGTTTTCGCTTCTGTTCCGAGGTCCGGATCGCGCAGCATCAGCTGGGCGTAACCCAGGATGGAGTTCATCGGGGTTCGGATTTCGTGAGACATGGCGGATAGGAACGCGCTCTTGGCTCGGTTGGCCGCCTCGGCGTCCGCCTTGGCTTGCAGGAGCTGCAAATTTGTGTCGAAAAGCTTCCGGTTGGTGGCTTCAAGCTCGGCCGAATTGCGGAGAATCTCAGCTTCCATCTGCTCCGTGAGGGTGAGCGGCGCCATGGCCTTGCTCGCGGAGTGCGATTTTCGCCGCACGAACTCGGTAACGTCCACCACGCGATGGATGAAATACTCGACCCGGCCGCTGGCTCCGAGCACCGGGGAGTTCATCGGACTCCAATAACGTTCTTCGATGACGCCATCGGGCGTTTGGAAGTCGTACCTCTGGATGGCCATGGTGTCAGGAGCGCCGGTTTGGCGGACGCGTTCGAGCGATACGCGCCAGTTGGAAATCGTCGTAGTGCCGGCTTGATCCGGGAAGACATCAAAGAGGCTGCGGCCGAGGACTTCCTCGCGTTTGGTCATCATTGCCTGGAGAAGAGCGTCGCTTACGGAGATAATCTTGAAATCCGGATCGATGACCAGGAAGAGTCCGGGCAAGGATTCGAAAAGTCCCTGCAGCACGGCCCGGCTGTTCCGCAGCTCGGCCTCCACCGCGCGGCGTTCGGTGATGTCGCGGATGGCGCTCGAAACCAGCACGCCTTCCCCGGTTTCGAGCGGGCTCAGGCTGATCTCCACCGGAAACTCCGAGCCGTCCTTGCGCAGCGCGAACAGCTCCAACCCAACACCCATACTCCGAACCCGCGGGTTGCCGAAAAATCCCGAGCGATGCCCGGGATGCTTATCCCGGAAACGTTCCGGCACCAGGATTTCAATGGACTGTGCCAGCAGCTCTGATCGAGCGTATCCAAAGAGTTTTTCCACCTGGGTATTCACCAGGACGATCTTGCCTTCCTGATTCACCACCACCACGGCATCCGGCGCCGCTTCGAGCAGGCCTCGAAACTTGGCCTCGGCCCGCTTGCGCTCGCTGATATCGCGCGCGATGGCGGAGGCCCCGGTTACCTGGCCGCGGGAATCTCGAATTGGGGAAACGGTGAGCGCGACGTCAATCAAAGAGCCGTCTTTGCGCCGCCGGACGGTTTCCTCATTGACGATCTCTCCTTTCTGGAGCCTGGTAAAGATTTCGAGCAACTCGTCCGGGCGGTCCGGCGGAAGCAGGATGGAAATCGGTTTTCCCAGGACCTCGTGGGCTGTATATCCGTATAGCCGCTCCGCCCCTTTGTTCCAATTGACGATAACGCCGTCCAGGGACTTGCCGATGATGGCGTCGTCCGAGTAGTCCACGATGGAAGCCAGTTGCTCACGGCCCTGTTCGACGCGCTTTCGTTCCGTGATGTCGCGAATGGTGCTCGAAACCAACGAACCTTCCTCTTCGGTCTCGAGCGGGCTCAGGCTGATCTCGACCGGGAACTCCGATCCGTCCTTGCGCAACGCGTAAAGCTCCAAACCTGCTCCCATGGGCCGCACCCGAGGATCGGAGAAGAATGCAGTCCGATGCCCCGGATGTTCGTCCCGGAAGCGTTTCGGAACCAGCATTTCGATGGTTTGCCCGATCAGCTCGCCGCGCGTGTATCCGAACTGGATCTCGACCTGCGTGTTGATCAGGACGATGACGCCTTTTGCATTCACCACCACCACGGCATCCGGCGCCGCTTCCAGTAACTCCCGGAACTTTGCCTCCGCTACGAGCTTCTTCGCGGCGGCGCGCAGGCTCTGTTCCGCTTGCCAGCGGTCTGTTACGTCCCAAAGGATGCCAGCGAGGCTGCCCGGCCCCTCCCCTTGGCCGTACACTTTCCCGCGGCTAGCCAGGAAATGTACACCGCCGTCCGGCCAGATGACGCGGAACTCCGTACTATAGGCCGCGCCCGTGGCAACCGAGGTGGCTACCTCTTGCCGAATGCGTTCGCGGTCCTCGGGATGCAGCAGCGCGAGGCATTCTTCGACAGTCCCCGGAAAGTGGCCGATCTGCAAGCCGAAGAGCGCCGAGCAGTTCTCGTCCACTTCCAGGCGGTTCGACGCAATGTCCACGCTCCACAAGCCCATGCCCGAGGAATGCAGAGTGAAATGAAAGCGTTCCTCGGATTGCGCGAGGGACTTCCGCGCTTGATCAAGCGTGTGAAGGCTGCGGCGGCGCGCGGCCTCCATCGCACCGCCCAGGATCGCGATGCCGGTACCCGTACTTAGATACAACCCCAGGCCCACATACTGGGCGGGGCCCGCGAACGCGAAGCTCCCGCGTGGCGGGACCAAAAAGTAATCCGCGAGAATCGCGCCGACAGCTACCGCTATCAGCGCCGGCCGCATCCCCCCATACCAGGCTGTCGCCAAGACGGCGAAGAAGAATGTGGCAAATGGAAACTGGTCGCCGAGCACGGGGTCTAAAAGCAGCCGTACCCAGGTTGCGAGCGCAACGCTGGCCAGAGCGCAACCATAGCGGAGCAGGAAAGATCGTTCTCGCAAAGGAGTAGTGAGGTGATCCATGGTCGGAGGCTCGCAGCCAGCGGTAACAGCGCTGGGGACCTCGTCAGGCTCCTCAAATTCGAGCGAAAACCCGATGGGTGCTTGAATTATGGCATTTAACAACGCCGGCCTGGAGAATAATCGTGTCTCCAGGTAAACATTTCACATGGTACGAATAGCTGTTTCCAGCCTTGCAAATGCTATCCCATTGCATACAGTGAGAATTCAAAGTAACTTTGCCCACTGAAACCGACTGGGCATCGCTTTGCAATTAGACCGGCCAAGGCCGGGATGAGTTACCAACCGCCGGCGCAGCAGTGAAAAAGGAGATTACTTATGTCCGCAAATGAATTCGACCAGCCGTCCGAAAGCCCGCGAACGCGCTCTCACACCGGCATTCTTTGGCTGTTGTTTGTGGGGATGGTGCTCGCCTTAGCCGGAAATGTCTATCAACTTGTGAAGAACGACAGGCTGGCCGGCGAGATGACCCGCATCCAGGGATCCATGCAGTCCCAAATCGCCAGGCTCAGCGACTCAACCTCGGCTGGTTTCGATGTCGACCAGCAGCGCCTTACCGAACTTCGGGACCAGCTGCAGGGCGCCACCGACGCGACGCTCCGGCAGACCCGTTCGGAGCTGAAGCGCAATAGTTCTCAGCTGGCGCAGGCCCTGGAGCAGAAGCATCAGGACGTGGTGAACCAGCTTTCCGATTTGAAGCAGGATACCAGCGCGAAGCTGCAGGATACAAGTTCCAAGCTTGCGGACACCAGCACTAAGCTGGCCGATACCAGCGTCAAGCTGGATCAGGTCTCGAGCGATGTCGAAAAGACAGGCACGGAGCTGAAGCGCGCGATAGGGGATATGGGAGTCATGAGCGGCGACATCGCCACCAATGGCAAGCAATTGGCGGCGTTGAAAGAGCTGGGCGAACGCAACTACTTCGAGTTCGACCTTACCAAGACGAAATCGCCACAAAAGGTAGGGGATATCCGGCTGGAACTGAAGAAGGCCGATCCCAAACAGAGCCGCTTTACGCTGGCCGTGTTTGCCGATGACAAGATCGTGGAGAAGAAGGACCGGACCATCAACGAGCCGGTGCAGCTGTACGTGTCGGGAAACCGGCAGCCGTATGAAATCGTGATCAATCAGGTGAAGAAGAACGAGATCGTAGGGTATCTCGCGACGCCGAAATTGAAGGCGCCCAGAGGCCAGAGCGCGAGCTCGGGCTTCTAACTGTCCGGCAAATAGCGAAACACCACAGTGGGGCGGTGCCCTTGCCAGTGAGACGAGGGCGTCCGCCCCACTTTGCTAAAGTTTGGACATGGCGCGCAAACTGCCGGCTGTGCTGCTGCTCATGGCCACGTTGGCGCTCGCTAAGTTTCCGCCGGAGGAGTACCGGGTGCGGCGCGAGAATCTGCGTAAATCCGTGGATGGCGTCTTGGTGCTGTTCGCCCGCACGGAGGGACGGGACGAAGTCTTTCGGGCTCCGCCGGACGCGAATTTCTACTACCTCACCGGCTGGAGCGAACCCGGCGCTCGGCTGTTGATGACCCCCACCCAGGAAATCCTCTTCCTGCCGCGCCACAATGAGCGCCTGGAACGCTACCAGGGCCGGCGCTGGTCGGCTGAAGATGCAGGCGTCCGAAGTGTCACGGGATTCGAGCAGGTTCTGCCGATCGAGAAATTCGAGGCCGAATTGGACAAGGCTCTGGAAGCGCACGAGAACCTTTACGCGGCACTGAACCAGCCCTCCACGCAAGGCCTGGAGACTCGCTACCCGTTTCGCGAGATCTCCGATGCCGTCCCGGAGATTACCAAGCTGCGGGTGAAGAAATCCGCGGCCGAGCTTGCGGCCATCCAGCATGCCACCGACGTCAGCATCGCGGCGCATCGGGCGGCGTGGAAGCGCATCTCGCCTGGCGCGCGCGAATACCAGATCGCGGCGGCCTATGAGGATACGTTCCTCGAAAGCGGGTGCGAAGGGCCGGCCTATTCCACCATCGTAGGCTCCGGACCGAACAGCACCGTGCTGCATTATTCATCCAACCAGCGGCAAATGGATCGCGGAGAAGTAGTGGTGATCGACGCCGCGGCGGAATGCGACGGCTACGCGAGCGACATCACTCGCACGCTGCCCATTGGCGGAAAGTTCTCGGCGCGCCAGCGCGAGATCTATGAATTGGTGCTGGCCGCGCAAAAGGCCGCGATCGCCGCCGTGAAACCGGGCGCGCGCCTGAGCGGCCCAGGCGACACGCTGACCAAGCTCGCGAAAGATTATATGGACGCGCACGGCAAGGATCTGCACGGCGTCGGCCTCGGAAAATACTTCGTTCACGGGATCGGCCACCAGGTGGGGATCGATGTGCACGACCCCAATATCGATGGGCCGCTCGAAGCCGGCATGGTGGTTACGATCGAGCCGGGAATCTACGTCGCCGAGGAAAGCATCGGCGTGCGGATTGAAGATGTCGTGCTGGTGACCGAAAATGGCGCCAAGGTTCTGAGCGCGGCGCTCGCCAAGGAGCCCGACGAGATTGAAAAGGTTGTCGGCAAATAGGCCAGCACTGAATAAACAAACCTTCGGCTACGTCGCGATCCTGGCGGCGGCTCTGGCCGTGGCGATTGTTTTCGGGTGGACCGCGCTAGCCACCCAGATCGACGATGCGGCTTACGACTGGATGTTCCGCCTGCATCCCGCCCCGCGTGCAACCCCTCACTCGGTGATTCTGGCGATTGATGACGCGTCGCTCAAAGCCCTGGGCGGAGTGCAAAAATACCGGCCCATGCTCGAGTCGGCTCTGGAGCTGCTTGCGCCGGTTCATCCCAAGGCGGTTGCCATCGATCTGATTCTGACGGACCCCACCGACGAGGTCGACGATGCGCGCCTGGAGCTGGCGATGGAGAAGACCACGAATCTGGTCTTGGAGACCGATTTAGCGAACGGACAGTGGCAGGACCCGCTGCCTCGCTTCGTGCGCCACGCGGCCGGCGTCGGGCACGATAAGGGCGACGAGCTATCGCCGGACGGCACTACCCGCGAGATCGCGCTCGAGGAGCGAACTGCATCGAAGCGGTATTGGGCGCTGGCTTTAGAGGCCTTCCGGTTGACGCACGGCGGACGAATCATCGAATCGCCCGAGGACCTGCAAATCGGAAGCGAAGTGATTCCCGCGCCCCGAACCAGCGAAGGCAGCCGGTTACTGCGAGTTTTATTCAGCGAAGAATCTGTTCCGCAAATCTCTTTGATCGAGCTGCAGCAGAAGCCGCAGCTCGCCGATGCGCTGGCCGGCAAAACGGTATTCTTGGGCGTGACGTCCATGACGGCGGTGCGGGACCGCGTCAAGACGCCCTGGGGGGAAGGGCCGGGTGTCGGCGTACATGCGCAGCTTTTTGAGACGCTGGAGCGCGGGCAATTTCTGACCAGCGCTTCGGATCTTTCCGTGCCCGCGCTGTGCCTGCTGATCGGCGCGGCGGCCGGTTTAATATTCGCTTTCCTGTCGGGCTGGCCCGCCTACCTGAGCGGGGGAGCGCTGCTGATCGCCGCGCACTTAACGCCGTACTTCTTTTTCATTCACGGCGTCGTGTTTCCATACTCAGCGACACTGGCTTCGGCGTGGCTGGCCTGCTCGGTGGCGGCCAGTTACCAGCATTTCGTGGTGCGTCGGCAGCTTCGCAAGTCCGAAACCGACCGCCAGCGCTACCAGCAGGCTATTCATTTCGTCACCCACGAGATGCGAACGCCGCTGACAGCCATCCAGGGTTCCAGCGAGCTGATGGGCCGGTACAACCTGACCGAGGAGAAGCGCAAACAGATCGCCGACATGATCAACCAGGAATCCAAGCGCCTGGCGCGCATGATCCAAACCTTCCTGGATGTCGAACGCCTGTCCGACGGGCAGATGGAACTGAAGCGCGAGCCGTTTTCGGTGCGCCAGATCGTGGAGGCGTGCCTGCAGCGCGCCGGGCCGCTGGCGGATCGAAAGCGAATTCAGATTGACATCGAGGATCTCGAAGGCGCGGTGGAAGGCGACCGCGAGCTGATGGAATACGCCGTTTTTAACCTGCTCTCGAACGCGGTGAAATATTCCGAGCCACAAACCCGGGTCACCGTGGCCTGCCGGGTTCAGGGCGACCGGCTGCGGCTTTCGGTGCAGGACCAAGGCATCGGCATGGACGCCAAGGAATTGCGCCAGATTTTCCAGAAATTCTATCGAACCAAGCGCGCGGAAGCGTCCGGAGAAGCGGGAACGGGAATCGGGTTATCGATCGTCGAACAAATCGTGCGCTATCACGCCGGCAAGATGGAAGTGACCAGCGCGCCCGGGCATGGATCGTGCTTTACAGTTGTGTTGCCGGCTGGCTCGCGTGCGTCTCAGCCCCCCACTGTGTCAGTCTAGAAACTAGGAACTGATGCCGTGCAACGTTTGTTGGTTGTAGAAGACGATTCATCCGTAAGAACCACCATAACGACATTTCTTGAGCTGGAGGGCTACGCCGTGGACGCGGTGTCTTCCACGCGCGAGGCCTTGGAGTGTCTCCATAAGGACGCTTATCCGATCGTAATTTCCGATATTTACGTGGACGAGCGAACCGGCCTGGACGTGCTGGCCACGGCTCGCGAGAAGAATCCGCAATGCGCCGTGATCCTGATGACCGCGCGCGGCACCATGGAAACGGTCATGAAAGCCACGCAGGGCGGCGCGTTCGATTATATCGCCAAGCCGTTCGAGCTGGACCGCATGCTGGATACCGTGAAGCGCGCCGAGGCGACGCTGGGCGCGCAGGAAGACGAGAAGGATTCCGCAATCGACGATCTGCCCGAAAGCGAAATGATCGGCAGCTCGTCGAAAATGGTGGATATTTACAAAACCATTTCGCTGGTGGCGCCCACCAACGCGACCGTATTGATCGAAGGCGAAACCGGCACCGGCAAGGAAATGGTGGCGCGGATGGTCCACAACAACAGCAAGCGGGCGCAGCAGGCCTTCGTGCCGGTGGATTGCGGCTCCATCGCGCCGTCATTGATCGAAAGCGAATTGTTCGGCGCGCTGAAAGGCGCTTACACCGGCGCTGATCGGGACCGGATGGGCGTCTTCGAAGCGGCCAATAACGGGACGGTATTTTTGGACGAAATCGGCGATCTCGAATTGGGCTTTCAGCTCAATTTGCTGCGATTCCTCCAGGAGAAAGAAATCCGGCCGCTTGGTTCGGCCCGCGGCAAGAAGGTGGACGTTCGGGTAGTCGCCGCCACCAATCGCGATCTGCAGAAGATGGTGGAGGCCGGAAAATTCCGAGAAGACCTGTGGTATCGGCTGAACGTGGTGCGCATCGTTCTTCCTCCGCTGGTGGATCGTCACGGCGATGTGCCGCTGCTGGCGCACTATTTCCTAAAGAAGTACAACGAACGCTACGGCCAGCAGGCGCGGCTGACGGAATCGGGATTGCGGGCGCTCGAAAACTATAGCTGGCCTGGAAACGTGCGCCAGTTGCAGCACATGCTGGAGCGGCTCACGATCCTAGCCCCGCAAGGCAAGATTGACGACGCAGCCGTCCACGAAGCCATCGAGCTCACCGAACCCCGCGACAACTCGAGCGAGGCGCTGGCGGATGTCGAGTCCGATCAGATCCGCCGGGTTTTGTCCGCTACCGGAGGCAACAAGAGCCGCGCGGCGAAGATCCTGGGCATCGAGCGGAAAACGCTCTATCGCAAGCTGGAGCGGATGGGATTGTAGGGGTCAGTTTTTCTGCGCCATCAGTTTTGAATTAGGGGCGGGCGCGAGCGCGCGCATGACGGCTTTCACTTTGTGGGGATAATCCGGATTCGGATTATAGGTCTGCAGCTTCATATCCAGACTCTTGTGACGGTAGCGTTTGGATTGGGCCAGTTGCGCCGCAACAAAATGAATGCCCGCGCGAACCGACGAGAAGCCGTCTCGGCAGGAATTCCATCCAAAAACGTTATTGTTCCGATAATCCTTCCCCCCGCTCGATTCAACCATCGAGATGCTGGGTAACAAACGCCAGTCCAGCGCGTTCTGATCCGCCGCGATCAAAAAATCGGCCGCCGCCGCGCGCAAGGGGCAATCCCGCTTGGCGAAGAACTCTTCGAGCCGCCGCAACCGGGGATCGCCTGCATTTATCGACGCTGTCGCGTTCTGCTGCCTGAAACTAACGCTGCTGGGAAGCACCATCAAACCTGCAACCAAAAGAATATCCTTCACGGAGTCTGCTCCTTGTTTGGTATAGCTGTCGCTCTGGGGGCGAACTCTTAAATTTGGAAGCTGCTGAAAACTAAAGAGATAACCGGTCTAGTTGAACTGAGGCTTTAGAATCAATAAGATACATATGCATGGCGGAGATATCGACTCGCCCAGTGTACCACGGCGCAAGACCTGTCAAGCGTTCCGATGACGGTGGTAGCCGCCACCCACCAGCCCGAGATCAAGTATCACCGCGAGCAACAACCAGGCCAAATTAATACCCTCAAGCGGTATGCCATTGTGGAACATCCACGAATAAGCCAGCGTGGTGAGCGGCAGGAATAAAAATCCGAGCACCAGCATCAGGAAATTATTATGAAAGACGCGATCCAGGTAGGTGGTGAAGAAATAGAGCACCGCCAGGGCGACGCGCGGGAACGCTAGAACGAGGATCAGGAACAAGCAGGGCATGATGGAATATTACACAGTCGCATCGTAGACGCGCTTGGGCGGGGTTCGTTTCGCGGGACTAAGATGGCGGGCTGCACGCTGGCCGCGGCTCAGGTGGTGCTCAGCGATTATTTGACGCCATGGCCCACACGAAGAGGGTTGTCGCCATCGCGATGAAGAGGCATAATCCCAACGTCTGGAATAGAGATCTCCAGAACAGCAAGCGGCCACTAGGATACGCTGCCGGGTATGCCCGTACCACTTGAGACCATCGGCTAAATTTAGAAACGTCCTTCAACGCGCCTGATCTGATGACTTTGGCGTGCGCCAACACTGTGAAGAGCCAGGCCGCACCGATACAAATGAACGAGGCCGCCAGAAGGACCATCACGATGAGTTTCGGGGTCGGCATCAACATCTCGACGGCACCGGCGTCGCGCCCTTCAATCCGTGCGCGCGGCCTTGGCTTCCACGGCTCGTCCGGCGCGGGCGCGAAGGAGCAGGCGCACCAGCCAGAACAGGCCCGCGAGAATTACGATCGCCATCGTCCAATGCAGCAGGCTCAGCAGGAACACCGCGTTGAACTCCGGCCACTCGAAGCGGAACTGGCTCAGGACGGCCCCGCGGTCGATCATCCAGTGCCAGGCGGTGTGCGCCACCAGCGCCGACAGGATGATGATGCCCATGCGCTCTTTCACGACGTAGCGGAACAGGCCGTCCAGCATTGGAATCAACAGGACGAGCACGAGAAGCTGTCCCAATTCCACGCCGATGTTGAACGACAGCAGCGACGTCAGCATGTGAGCGCCGGCGAATTGCAGAGTCTCGCGGAGCGCGAACGAAAAGCCGAATCCGTGCACCAGGCCGAACCCAAACGTGATCATCCAGCGCCGATGCACGGTCGCGGTTCCGACGATATTTTCGAGCGCCATATAAACGATCGACGCGGCGATCAGGGTTTCGATCAGCGGCGGAAACCAGAGCGCGCTGGGCGCGAGATTGTAAGCGGAGGCAATGAGGGTGATGGAATGCGCGACGGTGAAGGACGTGACAATCGGGATCAGCGCGCGGAAGCTGCGGAACGGGATCACCAGGCAGAACAGGAACAAAAGGTGATCGGTGCCATCCAGAATGTGCAGGAATCCCAGATGCACGAAATTCAGCGCGGCCTGATACCAGCGGGGATCGAGGCGCAGCAGGCCCGGGTCGCCGGGGAACTCGAACGCGCGAACGGCGCCGCCGGGCGGAAGGAAGCGAAGCACGGTGACTGTGCGGACGCCCAGGCGGGCCAGCGTGGAGTCAATTGAGAACAACGATCGGTCCGACTGAATCGGGTATTCCAATAACACATCGAAGAAAACCTGGTTCCAAACCACGTTGGTGTCGGACGGCAGCTTGGGGCCGGTGACATGCGCCAGGGCCTGTTGGTACGTCACGAAAGAGCGGTCGCCTTCGAGCGAGAGCTGCGTGGCGGCCACACTGGGTTTCGGCAAAAGCTTGTCGCCTTCGTATATCTTGATGAATTCGGAAATCCAGAGATTGGCGGCATCCGGAAGGTACGGGCCGATTCGATCCAGGTCCAGGTAGCCGGGGCCGCGTTCGGGAAATTGGATGTCGCGCATGGTGGAGAACGGTACGCGAACCAACAGGCGCAGGCGATCGCCATCCGGCTTCAGAAACGCCTGAATGGTTACATCGTTCGGGATTTCATGACCCGACGCCGTGAATGGCAACGCCATGGCAAGCGCGGCCACGGCCGAAGCGATGCAGAATGTGGTAAATCTGGTTGACATGATCGAAGTGCGTGTCTGGCTTTGCGGCCCGTGCGCAAATTGGCTAGTTGCGTGAGCCTCAATCGTGTATAATAGCGTACCATCGATGAAAGGGAGGAGAAGTCCCATGAAGCGGCATCTCTATGTTGGAGCAATGTTTCTCGCGGTCCTTGTTGCACTCGCGGTAGCGTCTCATCTTCTGGGGAAGAGAGCCGTGGTTCAAGCCAACGGTGAACAAGCGCCTAAATTTGAAGTAGACCCGATGTGGCCGAAGCCCCTGCCGAACCATTGGCTGATGGGCAACACCATCGGCGTATCGGTCGATTCGAAGGATCATATCTGGATTATTCATCGCCAGGGCTCACTTGAGGCGATGGAAGATTACGGCGTGGCCAATCCTCCCGGCGCAAAACGGCAACGGGGCAAGGTGGAATCGGAATGCTGCCAGCCCGCGCCTCCGGTGCTGGAGTTCGATGAAGCCGGCAATCTGCTGGCAAGCTGGGGCGGCCAGGATGGGGACGGTTACGTATGGCCGAACTCAAACCATGGCATCACGGTGGATTATAAGGGTAACGTCTGGATCGGCGGCAATGGCCGCGGCGGACCGCCTCCTGGAGCCGCTGGGCGCGGGCGCGGCGAAGCAGGCCGCGGCGTCGCACCTCCCGAGGAGGAAGGCGGCGGCAGGCGCGGTCCTGGCGCACCGCCTCTCTATCACGACAGCATGATCATGAAGTTTACGCAGGAAGGCAAATTCCTGATGCAAATCGGGAAGGCCGGCCAGAGCCATGGCAGCAACGACACCGCCAACCTGGGCTTGCCCGCCAAGATTTTCGTCGATCCTAAAGCCAACGAAGTATACGTGGCGGACGGCTATGGCAATAAGCGCGTAATCGTGTTCGACGCTGATACCGGTGAATTCAAGCGCTATTGGGGCGCCTACGGCCACAAGCCTGACGACACCAACCTGGGTCCGTATACGCCGGATGCTCCCATTGCCCAGCAGTTCCGCAATCCCGTGCATTGCGCCGATCTTTCGAATGACGGCCTGCTGTACGTTTGCGACCGCGTGAACGACCGGCTTCAGGTTTTCAAAGCCGACGGGACGTTCGTGAAGGAGAAGGTCCTATTTAAAGACACGCTAGGTGACGGCGCGGTGTGGGATGTGGCGTTCTCGAAGGACCCCCAGCAGAAGTACCTGTATCTCGCCGACGGGGCGAACGAACAGGTTCACATTCTGGATCGCGAATCGCTCGAAGTGCTAGCCAGCTTCGGCGACGGCGGACGCCAGCCGGGTGAGTTCTACGCGGTGCACAGCATCGCGACGGACTCGAAGGGCAACATCTTTACTACCGAAACCTATCGAGGCCAGCGCGTACAGAAGTTTGTGTACAAAGGCCTGGGTCCGGTATCGAAATCGTCCGAAGGCGTGCTGTGGCCGAAGTCGGCCAAGAGCCCGCTGCAGTAACAGGAGAAGTGGTTTGACGAACGCCCGGTCCTAGCGGCCGGGCGTTTTTCTTTGCCCGCTTTCGCAATAAGGAGGTCAGGATGTCTCAGAACCCGAACGCTAATGTAGTTCTGATCACCGGGAGCAGTTCTGGTATCGGCAGGCTGGCGGCGGAGACGCTGGCGCGCGCCGGACATTCGGTCTACGCATCGATGCGGGAGACGGCCTCTAAGAATCGCGAGGCGGCTGCGGCTCTGGCTAACATTCCAGTTCGCGTGATCGATCTGGATGTCACGAAACCGGAATCGGTGAGCGCCGCGGTCGAGGCTGTCATCGAGGAGGCAGGCCGACTGGACGTCTTGATTAACAACGCCGGGCATATGGCGATTGGCATCACGGAAGGCTTTACCGACGCTCAGGTTCAGCAGCAGATGGACGTGAACTTTTTTGGTCCTGTTCGGATGTGCCGGGCGGTGCTTCCGCGCATGCGGCAACGCGGACAAGGGCTGATCATTCATGTCAGCTCGATAGTGGGCCGGGTACTGTTCCCCGCTTGCGCCTTCTACTGCGCCAGCAAATTCGCTCTGGAAGCCTACGCCGAAGTGCTGCACTACGAGCTGAGTGAACTCGGTATCGAATCGGTCATCGTTGAGCCGGGACCTTTCCCCACCAATCTCCTGGCCAACAGCCCCGGGCCGGCCGATGGTTCGCGCGGGGAGGGATACGGAAGCATCTCCGAGATCAGGACGATTTTCGCGGACACTTTCTCGAAATTCTTTGCTTCCGAGCAGAGCACGAAACCGCAGGATGTCGCCGACGCGATCGCTAAGCTGGTTGATACTCCAGGGGAAGCGCCCATTGCGAACGACATGCGGACCAGACTACGGCGCCATAGCCATCAACAACCATACCGCGCCGATCCGGGCTGAAGTCCTACGTGCTTTAGGTATGCCCGCCATGGCTAAGAGGGCCACAGCGGGCGGTGGCGAGTAGTTACTTCTGAGCGGATACCTTGGCGGCAGCAGCGGGATGATCCACGTAATACGTGATCCCGGAATACTACATCTCCTGCCAGGTCTGATCGCCCCAGCGCACCTCGACCTTCGGATCACGGATAACGGATTGTTCACCAAATTGCCGTAGTCCGCGGTCGCTTCGAGGGCGAACCCTTATGCATCACCAGCGGCTTCGCGAAGACGTAGTAGGTCTACCTACCGGACGGCTTTGAGGTCAACCCAACCAAACCAACCCGGGCCAACCTCGCAGCGAGAGCTCTTAATGACGCTCCGTTTTCCAGTCTGCACGTCGAGCGACTGCAAGCCCTCAAAGTAAAGGGACGGAGCACACCGTAGCTGCGGCGCCGGCAGCAGGAGGTATTTCGAGTTCTGAGACCACATCACTGGAACACTAGCTCGTCCTAGGTTCCTGCGCGTGGAGGTGTTAGAAGCGTCGATCAAGATTACTCGATCACCGAGGACAGTGCTGATCCACTGGCCGTCTGGTGACCAGGTGGCCCTATATGGCCAAGTAACATCGTATTGACTCGGTCCGCCAGGAACCCCGTGGATGACCTCGCTCGAGCCGGTCTCCAGGTCCCTCACGCTGAGTTCCTGCCCTTCATGACTGAGGATATGTTTGCCATCCGGGGATATGGCTCCGCCACCCCCGCCGCAGTCGGGGTACGCGCCGACCAAGATCGTCCGGAAAGTGCCGGTATCCAGGTCAATCCGGAAGGTGCCGCAGCCACTTCGGTCCTTGTCGATACCCGAAAGGAAAATCTGGCCTCCCGACCGGGAAACGGTCAGGTGCCAGATTGTGCCCAGTCCGGCCGATCCAGGAACCAAACTCTGGCGAGCCGGTTTGAATTCAATCTTGGTGATGCCTTCGAACGAGAGGTCGGCCTTTTGCACGTAAACTGTCTTTCCGTCCGGACCAAAGGCATTCAGGGTGAGACTTCCGGGCAGGCCACCAGGCAGCGGAATCATAACTTGAGGCCCGTCCGCTGGAAACAATGTAAGCAGCGGACCATTATTTCCCGGACGAATGTAGGCGGCGCACAAAGACGGCGAGTCGGCCGCGACGTTTGGCTGTGTCCAGATGCAAACGACCAGCGTCGCAACTATGGTCGAGGCCAGACCGCCCAAGATGCGAGTTGAGGCTGTCATGAGCCATGACCCTGCTAGCGGTCTTCAGCGGCTGAAGACCGCAGATTGGGCCGATGGGAAACCGACTACTTCTGAGCGCTTAACTTTGCATCCGGATGATCGACGTAGTAAGAGATACCGGAGTACTGCATCTCCTGCCAGGTCTGGTCGCCCCAGTGCACCTCGACCTTGGGATCGGGGTTGGACGGGTTGTTCACCGAGTTGTCGTAGTGCGCCGTGGCTTCCAGGCGCGATCCCTTCGGAACCACGAGCGGCTTGGCGAACAAGTAGTAGGTCTGCCAGTTGAAATCGTATCGCGGAACCGTCAGCACTACTTCCGACCGGCCGTCCGGATAAATAAGCCGGTAATTCCAGCTCTTGCCCCGCAGGTGAGTGTGCGGGAACAAAGCCGTGATGTGCACGTCCTGAGTGAACTCGATGGCCGAATCCACGGCCTGGTTGTCGGAGCCCGGAGGCAGCTTCAACATAAAGTTGAGGAACGCGCTGTTGTGAATTTCCTGCTTGGGCGGCTCTTTGGCGAAAACCATGCCGACGCTGCTCTGGTCCGTGGCTTCCTTGCCGTTGGCGGTGTAATGCACCTGGAAGATCAGCTCAGAACCCGCGGAAACCTTCATGGCCTGCCCGGGTTCGTAGATCATCGCGTTCGTGCCTGGAGCCGTGGTCGCGATCAGCGTACCGGGGCCCAGCTGGCCTTCCTGACTGTGGTCATTCGGGTCGGTGGGAGGAGGCAGCTTCGGGATCACCGCAAGGAACGCCGGCGGAGGAGGCCGCACCCCTTTTACGCGCTCGAAAACCAGAACGTGATGGACCACGCTGCGAGTGCCCGGCCGGACTTCGATGGCTTGCACCCACTTGTCCTCGGTGAAGTTCGTCGGAACGGTGAAATACTGATACGCGATCGTGCCGGCGGCGGTCACCTTGAACGGCTTCGGCATGGTGAGCACCACGTCCGGAGTGCCGATCTGCCAGCCTTCGGCGAACTCAGGCTGCGGCGGCAGATCCTTGGGGTCGCCCTGTGGCGCGCCCGCGTCCACCCAATGGACCAAGGTGTCCTTGTCGAGATCGCTAAGGCGCCGGTCGTTCAAAAACGTGCCTTTGGGCTGCGTGGCATGCCACGGGGGCATCAATCCCTCCGTGACCTTTTCACGAATCGACTTGGCCCAGGGCCGCGCCTCTTGGTAAGTGAGCAGCGCCATGGGAGCGATCTCGCCCGTACGATGACAGCTCACGCAATTTTTGTAGAGAATGGGCGCCACATCCTTCGTGAATGTCGGTGGGGCCGAGGTCGGCTCGCCTGCCCAGATGACACCGCAGGCCAAAAACGAAAAGCTCACTGCACTGATAAGCGTTGATCGATTCATGGAGTTCTGCCTTTCCCTATAATTTAGCATAACGGCGTGGGGGGCCGGGTTGTTCCATCGAATGCGGGCTCGGTCTAGCCCTTGAAACCCAGTACTTTACGCAAATTTTCCGTTTGCCGGGCGTTACGGCCTGTGCTAACATAGATTAGCTTTTCATGGATCCCATCCGCGAAACGCCAAAACCCTGACTACGGAGCCACCAAACCCTAGAATGAGCTTTACTGTCTTCCTCGGAAATTTACCTGTGTGGGTGACCAAAGACGATATCAAGTCTTGGCTGACCGCAGAAAACCTTGTACACGACGACGTCAAAGTAATTCGCAATCCCGAAACGCAGGAATCCAAGGGATTCGCGTTCATCGACACCCCCAATTCGGAAGAGATGAACCTGATCATTCGTCGTTTCGACCGCGCTCCCCTGGAAGACCGGCTGCTCAGAGCTAATCAGGCGCAGCCTCCTAAATCGAGGGGACAAGGGCTCGCGCCCAGCGGCCAAGTGAATCGAACTCCGTCCGGTCCAGCCGGCCCCGCCGGTCCCCGGCGCGAACGTGGAGGCAAAAAGCACAAGCGCCCTAATCAGAACGGTCCCCAAGGTCCCCACAGCGCTTTCGCCGAAGAGCTCGCGAAGGCACTTTAGTTCCTCTTGGATTCCTCAGCGTAGCGGCCGCTCCCAACCTCTTTTCCCTCCTTCCAAACATTGACTTAGAGATTCCAACATCTGTTCATTTTCGGTGTTATACTCAAGGGCACCCTGGTAACCGAAGGGTCGCGTTAATAGTTCAGAATCCGCTCGTTTGGGGGTGGTTTCGTGATCAGTCTGCTCATAATTCGGTGCTTGTTCATCGCGTTGCTGGCTGCAGCGGGATGGTACCTGCATCCCTTCGACTTGCCGGACGGTTTCGCCGCCGCGGCGGGGTTGGGCTTTGGCCTGGCCATCGTTCTCTTTGAAATCCAGGTTCGGAAAATCACGTTGAAACGGCTGTTCGGGGCCGCTTTTGGATCACTGCTCGGAATCACCGGAGCCTTCCTTATTTCTTTAATCCTGGGCCGCGCTTTTCCGGCCGGTTCAACCACCCTCTCGTTCATCGAGATTCTGCTGCTGCTGTGGATGGCCTACGTCGGCCTGGCGGTAGGCGCCAGCAAGGGCGACATGTTGAACCTCGGCGCACTGGGCGGGCTTTTCGGCGGGGAACAGACCGCCAGCCAATCCTTCAAAATCCTGGATACCAGCGTGGTGATCGACGGCCGCATCGCCGACATCGTGGAGACGGGTTTTCTCGACGGCGCCCTGGTGATCCCGCAGTTCGTGCTGCGAGAGCTGCAACTGGTGGCAGATTCCTCCGACTCCCTGAAGCGCAACCGTGGCCGGCGCGGGTTGGACGTCCTGCAGCGCATCCAGAAAATGCCGCAGCTCAACGTCCAGATTGTCGAAGACGACTTCCCCAACGTGCCCGAAGTGGACATGAAGCTGATCGAACTGGCGAAGGTCTACAACTGCAAAATCGTGACCAATGACTTCAATCTAAATAAGGTCGCGCAACTGCACGGCGTGCAGGTTCTCAATATCAACGAGCTGGCCAACGCGCTCAAGCCCATCGTGCTGCCGGGCGAAACGATGCGGGTGTTCATTCTGAAGGAAGGCAAGGAATACAACCAGGGCGTGGCCTACTTGGACGACGGGACCATGGTGGTGGTGGACAATGCCAAGAAGATGATCTCCCGCACCATCGATATTTCCGTGACCAGCGTTTTGCAGACCACAGCCGGTAAAATGATTTTTGGCAGATTCGACGATCGGGTGCATGCCGTGCATGACAAGGGCGGCGCAGCGGAACGGCCACATGGCTCTTCTCGAGAACACACCGCTCCCCCGTCGCAGCCTGCCGAAACTCGCGGTTCCGGTGTCGGAGCCGGTTAGCAGGTTTTCTTCATGAAAGTTTCGGTAATTCTCCCCGCCGCGGGACTGGGGACCCGAATGGGTCGCACCGTCCCCGAAAAAGCCGGCACCAGCCGGAAACAGTTCATGCTGCTGGATGGTTCTCCCATCCTGCTGCACACGATACGCAAATTCGTCTCCTCGCCGTCGGTAAGGGACATCGTGGTGGCGCTCAGAGCCGACGATCTGGAATGGGTGCGCGATCTGCTGGCCATTGAGAGATTCAGCACGCCGGTGCGCCTGGTGGAAGGCGGCGACAGCCGGCAGGAGTCGGTTGAGAACGCACTGCGGACTTTGCCCGATGACGTCGAGCTGGTGGCAGTCCACGATGCCGTGCGTCCATTCATTGAACATGCGCTGCTCGAGAAAGTTTTCGCGGAGGCGGCTGAATGCGGCGCCGCGATCGTGGGCATCGTCCCGGTGGACACGGTGAAGCAGGTGCATCGCAACAAGATTCGCCAGACCATCCCGCGCGAGCGGCTGATTCTGGCGCAAACTCCGCAGGTGTTCCGATTCGATTTGCTCAAACAGGCGTTCGCGAAAGCGCGCGACGATAGCTTCGCCGGAACCGACGAGTCTAGCCTGGTGGAGCGGCTGGATCAAGTGGAAGTGAGCGTGGTTCCCGGCAGCGACCGCAATATCAAAATCACCAAACCGTCGGACATGGACCTGGCCCGATTATTCCTGGCCGAGGAAATGGCCGCCCGGGTACCGTCTTGAGCGATCTCAGAATGGGGCAGGGCTGGGATGTGCACCGCATCACGCCGGGCCGCAAGTTGATTCTGGGCGGCGTCCAGGTGCCGTGTGAGTTTGGATTTGAGGGCCATTCGGATGCCGACGTTCTGTCCCATGCCATCACCGACGCATTGTTGGGCGCGGCCGCTCTGGGCGATATCGGAATGCATTTCCCGGATTCCGACCCGGCCTGGAAAGACGCCGACAGTCTGCACTTTCTGCGGCATACGCGCGATTTGCTGAGCCAGCGAGGCTATGAAATCGTGAACGTCGATTCCACGGTGATTCTGGAGCGTCCCAAGCTGAAGGATTTTCGCGCGGCCATCCGCGAGAAGCTGGCCGCGACGCTGGAACTCGAGGTCGATAGGATTTCGGTGAAATTCAAGACGGCCGAAAAAGTGGGGCCCATCGGCGAGGGCCGTTCCGCCGAAGCGCAGGCGCTGGTGACCATATGCCGTCGGCCCTGATCACGGGCGCATCGGCGGGCATCGGACTCGAATTGGCCCGAGTGTTCGCGAACGCCGGGTACGATTTGATTCTGGTGGCTCGCGATCAGGCGCGCCTGGAAAAACTCGCCGCCGATTTGAAGCCGGCCTCGGCCCGCGTGATCGCTAAAGATCTCTCGCTCGCTGACGCGCCGGAAGAGATTCATCGCCTGGCTCCCAAAGTGGATGTATTAGTGAACAACGCGGGTTTCGGCGTTTTCGGCAAGTTCGCGGATACCCGCATGTCCCAAGAGCTGAATATGATGCAGCTCAATATGACCGCGCTGGTGATCCTGACCAAGCTCTATGTTCGGGATATGATTGCGGCGCGCTCCGGCCGGATACTGAATGTTGCATCGACGGCCGCGTTTCAACCCGGCCCATGGATGTCGCTTTACTACGCCACCAAAGCGTTTGTTCTTTCCTTTTCGGAAGCGATCGCCGACGAGTTGGAAGGGACCGGCGTGACGGTTACCGTTCTTTGTCCGGGACCCACGGCCACCGAATTCCAGGAGCGCGGAAAGATGCAGGACTCGGGATTGGTGAAGGGCAAAAAGATGATGACGGCGCGCGCCGTCGCCGAAGCCGGTTACCGCGGCTTGATGGCCGGCAAGACCATTGTCATCCCGGGACTTCAGAACAAACTGATGATGCAGTCCCTGCGCGTTAGCCCCCGCAGCGTGGTTACTAAAGTGGTGCGCCGGATGATGGCGCCGCAGTAGCTATTTGCGCTGGTAAGCCGCGATATCGTGGCCTTCGCCGCGATCCGTGAAAGAGACATGCTGTACGCCCAGAGGCTGAAGTTCGGGCGGCGCCAGCGCAGTCAACGGAGCGTCCACCAGAAAAAGCCCGCCCGGGTTCATCATTTCGGCGATGCTTTCGAGCGCCAGCGTCTGCTCGATCCGGTCAAAGCTCGCGAGCGAATGCAGCGCGACCACCAGATCGAAGCCTGGGCCCCCCGGGCTCTCGGCGGTTTGCGTCACGACATTCATGTCTTCCGCGCTGACGCGCGCCACCATCTGCGGTTTGATGGCCACAGCCCGGTTCTCGATGCCGCGCAATTCCGTTGGAACTGAAAGCGCGGGCGCGGCGACGCCGATCAGATCGCCGAAATGGGTCCAGTAAGAAATAGCCGAAGCGTTCCAGCCGTCCGACGACCGGCGGGGAAGCTGCAGCACGTAGTGTCCTCCCGCGCGCGCTTTCGCGGCCGACGAGCGCAAGTGCGCCAGCGCAAACGGGCTCAACTCGAACACCGTCACCTGGGCTTCGCCGGGCTGCGCCAGGTTCAGCCGCAGCGCTGCTTCGAGAACCGCGAAAGGAGTGGTGGCCTGGGGCTGATAAAAATCGAAGTTGTCCGGAGAGCCCGCGAAATCCAGGCCGCCGCTGATCACCGCGATGCGGCGCACGTGCTGGGGCGCGCTGCCCTTGGTCTTCATCGCGCGCAGCGTATCTTCGATCGCGAAGTCAACCAGCAGCAAAGCGCTGGTGGAGTATTCGTGCAGGTGTTCTTCGCCGGTGTGCTCCAGCGCCAGACGCCGCACGATGCCGGCCAGAAAATCCCGCAGCTCTTCTTCGGTGACGCGCCTGCGGCGCAGGAAATCGAGCACCGTGAGAAACCGCTCGTCGTCGCGCTCGTCCAGCGCCTTGATGAAAGCGTCGATCCGTGCGTTGGCCGCGGGAGTTAGATTCCCAGCCGGAGTAGCCGCCGCCCTGGCGCTCGGGATCGCAGGCAGGGATGTGAAGGAACTCCCGAAGAGAATCAAAGCGCTGACGGAATCCTCGACGCCTCTTTCGGCCTGGCTGCGGATCTGCAGGTCGCGAGTATAGAGCCAGGTGTCCCAATCGCCCGCATTCGCGAATTCGGGCAGTTTCTCGCCCTTGGCCGCGAGGGCGGTAACCACCGGCTCCATTTTCGGCCATCGCAGAAAATGAACCACGCCGACGGCCGCCACGGCCAAGCTAGCGCTGATCAGAATGCTGCGCGAGACGTGGACGAAGAGGAAAGCCAATTTCCATTCTAGTCGGGTGCCGACTGTTTAGTTGTTAGGCTGGTAAATAAGTCGTATGCTCGTTTCCACTCCGAAACCGCGTGGCCCCTGGAACTTTCCCGTGGTGGGCCATCTGCCGGCGTTCCGCGCCAAGCCGATCCAATTCCTGATGGGAATCGCGCGCGAATACGGCGACCTTCCGTACTTCCGGCTGGGAGGCTTCCACGTTTATTTGATCAATCATCCGGACCTGGTGCGCGAAGTATTGGTGACGCAGCAGTCGAATTTCATCAAGAGCCGCGCTCTGCAACGCGCCAGGATATTGCTCGGGGAAGGCCTGCTCACGAGCGAAGGCCAGTTTCACCTGCGGCAGCGCCGCCTGGTCCAGCCCGCGTTTCATCGGGACCGGCTGGCCGCATATGCCGCGGTGATGTCTGAATACGCGGTCCGTTGCCGCCAACGCTGGACGGCGGGCGAAACCCTGGACATATCCAAGGAAATGATGCGGCTGACGCTGGCCGTGGTTGGCAAGACTTTATTCAGCGCCGACGTGGAATCCGAGGCTTCCCAGATCGGCGCGGCCCTGACCACGGTGCTAAAGATGTTCCGCATGCTGCTGATGCCGTTCGCCGAGTATGTTGAAAAGCTCCCGCTGCCGGCCATGCGGCGGTTCGAACAAGCCCGCAACCGCCTGGATGAAACCATCTACGGGATCATTCGCCAGCGGCGCGCGAGCGGTGAAGATTCGGGCGACCTGCTTTCCATGCTGCTGTTATCGCAGGACGATGAGGACCATGGCGGCCACATGACGGACCAACAGGTTCGCGATGAAGCGCTGACCTTGTTTCTGGCAGGCCATGAAACCACGGCCAACGCGCTGACGTGGACCTGGTACCTGCTGTCGCAGAATCCGGATTGCGAACGGCGGTTGCATGAGGAAATCGACTCCGTGCTGGAGGGCCGCGCGCCTGCTTTCGAGGATCTCCCAAGCTTGCGTTTTACCGAAATGGTGCTCGCGGAAGCGATGCGCCTGTATCCGCCCGCGTGGGCCATTGGCCGGATGGCTAAGGCGGCGTTCGAGTTGAACGGAGTTCAGATCGCGGGCGGATCGATCTGCATCGCCAGCCCGTACGTGACGCAGCGCGACCCGCGCTGGTTTCCCGATCCCGAGCGCTTCGACCCGGAGCGTTGGACGCCGGAAGCCCGCGACGAGCGGCCCAAGTTCTCCTATTTCCCGTTTGGCGGGGGCTCGCGGGTCTGCATCGGCGAGCGATTCGCGTGGATGGAGGGCATTCTGCTGATCGCGGCCCTGGCTCAGAAATGGAAATTGCGGCTGGATCCCGGCCAGCGCGTGGAGCCGCTGCCGCTGATTACGCTGCGCACCAAGCACGGGATGCGAATGCGCGTCGAGCCTCGCTAGCGATTCTTGAAACGGCGCCCGCCTGGGGGCCGTTACAATAGAAGAAACCGCATGAAAATTCGTATTGTTTCGCTTTCTTTTTCGCTGGTATTGTGTTCCTTCCTCGCGCCCGCGCAGTCCTTGCAGGATTTCGAAAAGCGCGTCACCGAGTTCACGCTCGGCAATGGACTGCACTTCATCATCTTCGAGCGGCATGAGGCGCCGGTGGTCTCGTTCCATTCCTATGTCAACGCCGGTTCGGTGGACGATCCCGGAGGCGAAACCGGCATCGCGCACATGTTCGAGCACATGGCCTTCAAGGGAACCGAGACCATCGGCACCAAGAATTACGAGCTGGAGCGCCTGGCCATGGACGCCGTGGAGCATGTCTACGATCTTTACGACGCGGAGCGCAACAAGGGCGCCAAGGCCGATCCGAAGAAAGTTGCCGAGCTGGAACAGCAGCTCAAGGCCGCCATGGACAAGGCCAACAGTTTCGTGATTCCGAATGCGTATCCGCAGCTGATCGAGGAAAACGGCGGGGTGGGCTTGAATGCAAGCACGGGCGAGGATTCGACCAACTACTTTTACAACTTTCCGCGCAATCGCCTGGAGCTGTGGTTTCTGCTGGAATCGCAGCGTTTCTACGACCCGGTGTTCCGCGAGTTTTACAAGGAGCGGGACGTGGTGCGGGAAGAGCGCCGCATGCGCGTGGAATCGAGCGCGCAGGGAATGCTGGTAGAGGCGCTGGTGGCAACTGCGTTCGAGGCGCACCCATACCACAACATGCCGGGCGGCTGGGCCAGCGATATCGAAAACTTCCGGCTGCCGGAGGCCATCCAGTTCTACAAAAAATACTATGTGCCGGCGAACATCACCATCAGCATCGCGGGCGATGTGGATCCCAAAGAATGCCGGCGTCTGGCGGACAAGTATTTCTCGATCCTGCCGTCCGGTCCGCTACCAAGCGGGCCGCGCACCGTAGAACCTGTTCAGAAGGGCGAAAAGCGCGTGCAGGTGGAGTCGCCCGCCCAACCTTTCATGGCGATCGCCTACAAGCGGCCGAATCAAAACGACAAAGATGACCCGGTGTTCGACGTGCTAGGCGATATTCTGGCGGGCGATCGAACCGGCTTGCTCTATACCGAACTGGTTCGCGACCAGAAGATCGCCCTGGCTGCATTCGCGGACCCCACGTTTCCAGGCGGCAAGTATCCGGCGCTGTTCCTGTTTTTCCTGGTCCCGAATCGTGGCCACAGCGTGGATGAGAACGAGAAGGCCTGCTATCAGATCATCGAACAGCTGAAGGCCGAAAAAGTGAGCGATGCCACTTTGAATCGCATCAAGACGAAAGTGCGAGCGTCGTTAATCCGCCGGCTGGATAGCAACGCCGGAATGGCGCAGGAGCTGACTTACTATCACGTCAACTACGGGGACTGGCGCAAGATGTTTACAGGGATCGACGACATCGCCAAGGTTACGGCGGACGATGTGCAGCGCGTGGCGCGGGAATACCTGGTTCCGGAAGGCCGCACCGTGGCCTATACCGCCCGTCCGGCGGGCGGAGCCGCGCGCGGTCCGAAAGGGGAAGCGAAATGAGGCTGCTCATCGCACCGATTTTGCTAGCCGGAGCGCTGCTGGCCCAAACCGAAGTGCACCGCGGAACCATTCCGAATCTTCCGTCCTATAAGGATCTGAAATTCGCGCCGCTGCCGCCCATCCGGCCGCCCGTGCCCGTCGAGGTGACGCTTTCGAACGGCCTCAAAGTTTTCCTGCTGGAGGATCACGAGCTGCCTCTGGTCGGCGGATCGGCGCTGATTCGAACCGGCAATTTGTTCGACCCGGCGGACAAGCGCGGCCTGGCCCAGATCACCGGAGAGGTGCTGCGTTCGGGAGGCACGACGTCGAAGACCGGCGATCAAGTGGATGTCGAACTTGAGAATGTCGCGGCGTCGGTGGAGAGCTCGATTGGGGAAACGTCGGGGATGTTGTCTTTCTCGTGTCTCAAGGAGAACACCGGCCAGGTGCTGCGGATCTTCAAGGAGTTTTTGAGCTCGGCGCAATTCCGCGAGGATAAAGTGGATCTCGCAAAGACGCAGATCCGCAGCGAAATTTCAAGGCGCAATGACGACGCGCATGGTCTGGCGGAACGCGAGTACCGCGATATCCTATACGGCCGCGATACTCCGTATGGGTGGCGAATCGAATATTCCGATATCGACCACATCCAGCGGCAGGACCTGGTGGACTTCTACCATCGCTACTATTTCCCGTCCAATATCCTGCTGCAGATTCACGGCGATTTTTCGGCGCCCGAGATGCAGGCCGAGCTGGAGCAGATCTTCGCCGACTGGAAAGCGACCGAGCCCGCGGTTCCGGAGTTTCCCAAGGTAAGCGCCAAACCGGCGCCGGGCGTTTTTCTGGCGGCCAAAACCGATGTGACCCAAACGTTCTTTGACGTCGGCCATCTCGGAGGCGAGCTGCGCGACAAGGATTATCCGGCCCTGGAAGTGGCGGCGGAAATCCTGGGCGGGGGTTTTTCGAGCCGTTTGTTTCGAAGCGTGCGTACCGAGCACGGCTGGGCGTACAGCATCGGTTCGTCGTGGAGCGCGCAGTACGATCATCCCGGACTTTTTCACATCAGCGGAAGCACGCAATCGGCGCACACGGTGGATACTTTGAAGGCCGTCCGCGAAGAATTGGACAAGATTCGAACCAGTGAAGTTACCGATCAGGAATTGCAAACGGCCAAGGATACGGTGCTTAACGGCTTCGTGTTCTTCTTCGATCGGCCGAGCAGAACGCTGAATCGGGTGGTGCAGTATCAATACTACGGCTATCCCAAAGATTTCATTTTTCAGTATCAGAAAGCCATTGGAGCGGTGACTAAGGCCGACGTCCTCCGCGTGGCGAAGGAACATTTCAAGCCGGAGGAGCTCACTTTCGTGGCGGTGGGAAATCCAAGCGCGTTCGGAACTCCGCTGAGCGCGCTGGGATTGCCGGTCCAGCCGCTCGATCTCAGCATTCCGGAACCGAAGCAAACCAGCGCGAAGGCCGATGCGGCCAGCCTTGCGAAGGGCAAGCAGGAATTGCAACTCGCGCAGAAGGCGCTGGGCGGGGCGGAGAAGCTTGCGGCGGTGAAGGATCTCGAATACCATGCCGAGGTCGAGGTTCAGAGCCCGGGTGGTCCCGTGATGAACGTCAAGCAAACCAACTCCTATCTGGCGTCCGGTTCGATGCGGCAGGAGATCGAGCTGCCGTTCGGCAAGCAGTGGATTTATTCGGACGGCAATGGGGGATGGCTGAAAGGGATGCAAGGCGTGCAGAACCTGTCTCCGGCGGTTCTGCGACAGGTGCGGGGCGAGATATTCCGCGAGATTGCGCGCTTGATGCTGAGCGATCGCGATCCGGATCGCGTGGTGAATTCCGTGGGCGAGGGCGTGGTCGAAATTTCGTCCAAGAACGGGCCGAGGGTGGAGCTTCAATTGGATGAGACAACCGGCGTACCGCTCAAGCTGTCCTATCAAGAGAATGGAGCGGGCGGTGCGGGTTCCATCGAACAGACTTTCTCGGACTGGCGGGATGTGGACGGGCTGCGTCTCCCGTTTCAATGGACGGTGATGCAGGGCGGAAAGAAGTTCGCCGACGTTAAGATCCAGGAATACAAAATCAATTCCGGCCTGACCGCGGAGGAGCTGAGCAAAAAGCCATGAAGCGATTGCTCTTGATCGCGGCCTGCGCGCTTTCGCTGCACGCCGAGACGTCGCTTGAGCGCGGCCAGCGCTTGGTGAACGAATGCGTGCAGGCTCTGGGAGCCGACCAGTTCCTGCACATGGAAAACCGCGTGGAATCGGGCCGCGCCTATTCGTTTTATCGGGAGCGGATATCGGGGCTGAGCATCGCCAAGATTTATACGCGCTACTACTCCAATGTCAGCGACACCGCGCATGAGCTGGCCCAGCGCGAGCGGGAAAATTTCGGGAAGAAGCAGGACTACGGCGTCCTGTTTACCGAAAAGGAGGGGTGGGACATCACCTTCCGCGGAGCGCGGCCGCTTCCAACCGAGACTTTCGATCGTTACAAGGAAACAACGCTCCGGGATGTGTTCTATATCCTCCGAGTGCGCCTGCATGAGGCCGGCATGACGTTCGAATCCCGAGGCGCGGATGTGCTCGAAAACTCGCCCGTCGAGATTGTGGATATCACGGACGCCGACAATCGCGTCACCACGGTCTATTTTCATCAGATCACGAAGCTGCCGGTTCGGCAGGTTTTTTACCGGCGCGATCCGAAGACCAAAGACCGGAACGAGGAAATTACGCTGTTCACTAAGTATCGCGACGTGGGCAACGGAGTCCAATGGCCGTTTGCCATAGAGCGCGACCGGAACGGGGAGAAGATTTACGAGATCTTTTCGGATTCCGTCGAACTGAGCGACAAGAAAATCACCGACGATCTGTTCGAACTGCCGTCCACCATCAAGCTGCTGAAACCGGAGTAGGCGTCGGGGGCGGAGGAGCGGCGGGAATTTCCTTTTCGGCAGCCAGAGGCAGTTCGATGGTGACCAGCAATCCTGGATTGGCGTTCTGAGCCTGGAGCTTGCCATTATGCAGCTCCACCGACCGCCGGGCGATCGCGAGGCCCAAGCCTACGCCGCCGCTGGCCCGGTTACGATCGGGATCCACGCGGTAGAACGGATCAAAAATCCGCAGGACCGCCTCTTCGGGAACGCCCGGGCCGTAATCTCGAACGGAGATCTTCGCGATGTTGTCTATCTCGCGCAACTCAATCTCGATGGGCGTGGCTCTGGGAGCGTAGCGGATCGCATTGCGGATCACGTTCTCGGCGGCGCGGCGGATCAACTCCTCGTCGCCAGGCAAAGCGACGGCGGCGGGCGCTTTCAATAGCAATGTGCAGTCCTTCGCTTTGGCTTCGAGCAGCGAATCGTAGACCAGATCCGCCAGCAGCTCATCCAGCCGGACTGTTTCGGTTTTTCGCCTGGACGGATCGGCTTCGGCGCGGGTCACTTCCAGCAATTCCGCCACCAGCTCATTGAGGCGATCGGCCTCTTTCTGAATCCGGTTGAGCATGTGCTCGCGATCCTCGCCGGAACGGGCCAGCTCGATGGCGACGCCCAGCCGAGCCAGCGGGCTTCGGAGCTCGTGCGAGATGTCGAGCAGCAGCCGATGTTCGGCGGCCAGCAGCGTCTGGATGCGGTCCGCCATGTGATTAAAGCTTTTGGCGAGCTGGCCCAGTTCGTCGCTGCGGTTGGTGACGGCGCGGGCGGAAAAATCTCCGCGGCCAAAACAATCCACCGTGGCGCGCAGCCGCCGCACCGGCGACGTGAGATGGTAAGCAAATCCATAGCACAGCAGTATGACCAGCGCGAAGATCCAGGCGTGCTGCGGCTGCAGGAAGAACGTCCAATTGCTGCGAGGGTTGATCAGAAACAGCCAGTATTGGCGGCTGGGATCCGGCCGCGCCAGGATGGGCGGACCGGTACCCAGCGACAGCGGAAGACGCCAGCGGCTGCGTCGCGGTCTTCGCAACAACTCCGGACGAGGCTTGCCGGTGAGCAGATCCGTGCCTTGCGCATCCGTGAAGACCACCTGCATCTGGGTGATCTGCTGAAATTTCGAAAGCACCGCGCCCAATGCCTCGCGGCCGCCGGTTTCGTAGGCGCGCCGGGCTTCGGCTACCTGTACGTTCAAGAGCATGCCCAGGGGCGCGCGCGGTGACGACGAATTAAAACTGAGCGCGGTGGCGAGAATGATCCCGCCGATCGCCACCGCAGTGGTAGCGAGAAACCAGAGCAGCGTCTTGGCGAACAGCGACCTCATCCGGTGGCCACTCCATCTTCAGGACTTTGGGCCTCCGGGTTGTGCGTCTCAGGGCTTTGGCAGAACTGGTAACCTGCGCCGCGGATGGTCTTGATCAGCGGGCTGGAGCCTTCCAGCTTTTTTCGCAGGTGGCTGACGTGCATGTCGATGGAACGGTCGAAGGGTGTGGCCTTGCGATTGTATAAGCTTTCCATCAAGCCGTCGCGCGAAACCACGTGGCCGGCGTTACGCATGAGCTGTTCCAGGATGTCGAACTCCAGAGTGGTAACTTCCACCGGCTTGCCGTCACGTGTCACCGCGCGGGTGCCTGGATCCAGCGCGACGCCGTTCACCTCGATGCGCCCGCGAGCGGCTCGGGCTTCGGTGCGCCGCAGAATGGCCTTGACACGCGCCGCGAGCTCGCGCGGATTGAATGGCTTGGGAAGATAATCGTCGGCGCCCAGCTCAAGCCCCACGATGCGATCTACATCTTCCCCGCGCGCGGTGAGCATCAAAACCGGAACGCGGCTGGTGAGACGCAATCGCTTAAGAATCTGGAAACCGTCCAGGCCGGGAAGCATGACATCCAGGATCACCAGGTCATAGCCGCCTTGTTGCGCTTGCTCCAGGCCGCTGCGGCCTTCCAGCGCGCAATCCACCGA
Source organism: Terriglobia bacterium (assembly GCA_963786745.1). Classification (GTDB taxonomy): domain Bacteria; phylum Acidobacteriota; class Terriglobia; order Bryobacterales; family Bryobacteraceae; genus Palsa-89. The sequence goes on from CAWBAE010000008.1 coordinate 668,750, forward strand.
GAAACCTTCGCGCTCCAGGAACTCTTGAATCAGCGCCGAGAGTTCGGCGTCGTCATCGACCAGTAACAACCGCATTCAACTTCATGGTATCGCATGCCCGCGAATTCACCATTCGACGGGCTTGCCGATATCGAGCGGCCAGATTTCAGTTTGCGGGAAGCCTTTCAGCAACTCCGCCAGTTCGCGCGGATGACCGGTGAGCGCGGGGAACGTCCCAAAGTGCATGGGGATCACCTTCTTGGCGTTCAACAGGCGGCAGGCGAGCGCGGCTTCGTGCGGGCCCATGGTGTAGAAATCCCCGATCGGAAGGAACGCGAGATCCGGGCGATACAGCTTTTCGATCAATTGCATGTCGGAGAAGACATTGGTGTCGCCGGCGAAGTAGAGTGTGCGGCCATCCGGAAAGTGGAGCACGTAGCCCGCGGCCTCGCCGCCGTACAGGATTTGATCGCCATCCTGGATGCCGCAGCTGTGCACTGCATGCGTCATGGTGACCTTCAGCGGTCCAACGGACTGCGTGCCGCCCTTATTCATGCCGCTGCAATTCTCGACGCCTTTTGAAGAGAGCCAAACGCAGGTCTCGAAAATCGCCACTACCTTGGGCTTGAACTTCTTGGCGAGCGGCACCGCGTCGTGAATGTGATCGAAATGGGCGTGCGAAATCAGGATGGCGTCGGCGCGCTGGATCTCGTGGCCTTTGGGGTACATGGGATTGCCTTCGATCCAGGGATCCATGATAAAAACTTCGCCGGTCTTGAGGCGCAACTGAAAAGTGGCATGGCCCAGCCACGTAATTTCAAGCATGGAATGAAACCTCTCTATTGTGTGTGTGTTGCCGGAAGCTGGATTCCCTGTCCATATTTGGCGATGTCCGGAATGGTTACCGGCAGTCGTCCGCCGATGGGAATCTCTCCAAAGAGGGCTTTGGCGAGAGAGACCTCGGCCGTCAGCGTGGGGCTGTAAGTGGTCAGATAAGCGCTGACGTTGGGAAAGCTGCGAACCAGGTAGGGATTCCCAAGCGCCACCAGCGTGACGGGAGTCTTACCCGCGATCAAGCCGTTCAGGAAATCCGGGTAGTTTCCAGCCAGCGCGACATTACCGCGATACGCGCTGACGGTGACGTAGGCGGCCACCACCACCTGCGAGAAGCCGGCGGCTTTCGCGCTGATATCGGCCAGATCGGCTTTGCTGGTGAGCGGGTCCACCAGAATGGTAGTCATGCCGGGCGCGCGCTTCTTCACTTCTTCGATCAGCTTTTGACCTTGCTGGCCGCGCCGGTTCTCGGCCAGAACAATCAGGCAGATGCTGTCGGGATTGCGCAGCGGGAGTGCGTCCTTCTGGTCTTTTACTAATGTTAAGGCGCGATCGGTGACCTGTTGCGCGTGCTCCTCGGCTTCGGGAGGATCGACGGCCACCGCGATGCCCTCCAGATTCACGGCTCGTTTGCGGCTCAAACCCAGCCCAACTTTCGCTTGCAGCACCCGCGCGACGCTCTCATCGATTCGCTGACGCCGGATTCGCCCGCTTTGGACCGCGGCCAGCACGCCATTGATGGCATCCTCGGCGCGGCTGGGCATAAGCAGCACGTCGGTGCCGGCTTCGATGGCGCGCACGGAAGCTTCTCCGGTGTTGAACATCGAAGTCAGGCCTTGCATGTCCATGGCGTCAGTGACGACGATCCCATGAAAATTCAGTTCGGTGCGCAGAAGATCGGAAACGATCTTAGAAGAGACCGTGGCGGGCTGATTCGCCGGATCGAGCGCGGGGACGGCCAGATGCGCGGTCATCACCGCGTCCACGCCATCGGCGATCGCGGCGCGAAAAGGCGTGAGCTCTACCGCTTCGATTCTTTCGCGGGAAGCTTCCAGCCGTGCCAGCCCGATATGACTGTCGGCGGCGGTATCGCCATGCCCCGGAAAGTGCTTGACGGTTACCAGCACGGGATTGGCTTTGTCGGAATGCGCACCACTAATAAAAGCGCCGACGAAGCTGCCGACTTCCGCGGGGTTTTCGCCGAAGGAGCGGATGTTGATGATCGGATTATCGGGATTGTTGTTAACGTCGGCGACGGGAGCGAACAGCCAGTTGACGCCCATCGCCCGAGCCTCACGGGCGGTTTCCGCGCCTTCGTAGGTCACATCCGGAAGATCCTTGGCGGCGGCAAACGCCATGCTGTAGGGCCAGGCCGTAGTGGAAGCCACCCGCATGGAAGCGCCGCGCTCAAAATCGGCGGCCACCAGCAGCGGAAGGCGCGCCATCTTCTGAAGCCGATTGAGCATGGCCGCGGTGGCGTAAGGTTCGGCATTGCGCACGGCTCCGTTCTGAATGTGGCCGGTGACGATCACTCCGCCCACGTGCAGATCCCGCACCAGGTGTTCGTATTTACGAAACGTGGCGGAGCGGACGTTCATCGGCTCGCCATAGATAGGCACTATGATCAATTGCGCGATCTTGTCGCGCACGCTCATAGTCCGCATCCATTTTCGGACCACGGGATTGGCGGACTCGGGAGTTTTCCGGACGTCTCTAGAACGGCTGGGACGAACGGTCGCGGCAAAAAGCGTCGAGCCCAAGGCGATCGCGATCAGCGCGCGGCGGAAATGCATTCATCTCTACTTTAGCGCGAACGAACGCGCGATTATCGGCTTTTGCGCTTGCTGTTCTTCCCGGGGGGCTGCGACGCCGGGGGCTTCTTGCCCGGCTGGAGCTGGCGGAGCAGGCGGTTTACGGACCGAATCAGATGGCTGACCTCGTGCGAGTTCTTTTGCATCACGATGTCGGCTCCCGTGTTCGCTTCGTTCAGGCCCAGCGTGTCGGTGAATCCCGAAATCAGAATGACGGCGATCTGCGGATGCAGCTTCTTGAGACGTCCGATGAACTCCAGACCGTTCATCTTCGGCATCTTGTAGTCGGTTACGACCACATCGAACCGTTGTTTCCCGCACATTTCCAAAGCGTCGTGCGGAGCGTTGCATGTGATTACTTTGTGACCCAGCTCTTCCAGCACGCTGCGGCGAGCGGCCAGACCAAGTGAGTTGTCATCGACGAGGAGAATGCGTCCACAGAGATTATTTGAAGAACCAGTTGTCAGCCCCAAGACTCATCGAAATTAACAGAGTTGAAATCCACTGTCAACGAATCTCTACCGGCTTCAAACTGCGCAAGATTCAGAGCTTGACTGTCAGGCGTGAGATGTGTAACCCGATTGCGATCTATTCAACTTCGTGCGGCGCCGTGTAACCCGCCTTGGCGACGATCGAATATTTCATCGGCTTGCCCTTCTCATCCGTGATCCGCAACGGGTTGCCGTTGGCCGGATCGACCAGTTCCACTTTCAGTTTTCGGTACTTTCCGTCCTTGGCCTGGTTGGAAGGCTGATATGCGATGGAGTATTGATTGCGAAGCGCGTCCGATAGGGACTTGAAGATGGACGGGTACTCCTGGATGAAACGCGGGAAAAAGGCTTGGCCGCCGGATTCGCGCGCGAAGGTGTTCAGCGTATTGTCGGCCTGCAGGAAATCCATGCGCCGCGATGCGCCCATAGAAGCGTCGGCCATGATCCGCAAGGCCTGGAGCAGGCTGATGGAGTAAATGGGGACGCCGGCTTCCTGAATCTGTTTGCGGGCCTTATCATAGGTGAGCTTACTGAAGGTGTCGAGGCCAGACGCGACCAGAAGAATGGCTTTGCGGCCCTCGATATTGCTCATGCGCTCCGCCATGTCGGCCACTGCGTCGTACATACACGATTCCGAGAAGCCCGCGATCCGCAGACGTTGCATGGCTTCATAGGTCTTCTGGCGGTCGGTTGTGAAATCGGACAGGATTTCCGTGCGCAAATCGTAGGCCACGACTGCGAAATAATCGTCCGGTTTCAATGTCTGGGCGAAGCCGTAGACTGCATTCAAGGTCTCAAACCAGCCTTCCGAGTAGATCCTCTGGATCGCCGCGTTGAACTCCACCACGATCGCAACCGTCATCGGCGCGTCGCTATTAGTGTTGAAGGTGCTGATCTGCTGGGGCACGTTGTCTTCCAGCACCCGAAAATAATCTTTCTTGATGTTGGGGATGAAGTGGCCCTTGTTATCGAGCACAGCCACTTCCACTTGCACCGTGGTCACATCGCTGCGGAAGGTCGGCGAACCCTCGGGAACGTCCTTGCCCTTGGTGCTGAACTTAGATGGAATCTTGGGTTCGTCCGGAGGGTTGGGCGTATCCGGAGCGCTGGGCGCGGTCGACGATGCGTCCGGAACGTTGGGCGCGGTCGTGGATGCGTCCGGAGCAGGATCCTTTTTCCTCGGCCTGGCGACCGTTTCGGATGGTTCGGACGTGGGGTTCTGGGCCGAAACAGTCTGGGTCCGAATTCCGAACAGCAGAAACACCAAGGCTGCGGCGGTAAGAATGTTCAAGGCTTTCATAGGACCATTCCGAAGGAAGGTTCTACCTTCCACTACCTTATATAGTAAACCCGCTAATGCACGCGTGGGTCGCGGCCGGAGCCCTGCTTCCGCAGATAGACCTGGAACTTCTTCTTGGCGCGGCGAAGCTTCCATTCGCTGTACTGGTGGCGGACGGGCCCGGCTAGGTCGAATCGAAAGTTAGGCGTCTTGAAGTATACGTAGCCGAACAATAATCCACCCAGATGAGCGAACTCGCTGACGCCTGTATTGACCTGAAAGGAGCCCAGAAACGCGATTGCGCCAATGATCATCACGAAATACTTCACCTGAATGGGAAACAAAAATGCGAACAGCATGGTACGGGTTGGGTAGAGCATTGCGTAAGCCATGAGGATGCCGTAGATTGCACCCGAGCTTCCGAGGGTTGGCAGAAACGGGTTACCCAATGGCAGCAAATAGTTTGCTAGAACTACGCAGATACCGGCGCCGACTCCGCAGAAGAAATAAAACCGGAGGAAACGGCGCGTCCCCCAAGCCCCCTCAAGATCGGCGCCGAACATCCAGAGTACGAGCATATTGAAAAGGATGTGGGTGACGTTCGCGTGCAGGAACATATATGTGACCAGTTGCCACACGCGACCTTCCTTTAGAACGTTTGCAGGCGTTAGTCGAAAATCTCCGAACGGATCCAATTGCAGCTTCCCTGCGAAGAATCCGATGACAAAGATCGCGACGTTGCTGATGAGCAGCCACTTCACACCCGGAGGAAAGCCGGGAACATAAAACATTCCCTGAGTTCGGGTTCTGCTGCGAAAGGACATGAGGAGAGAGACCCAGCCTCCCCTCAGAATATCAGAAGCATCAGTCTTATTCCGATATTTTCGGAGCGCCCGAACGGCTCACGCTTCCCCAGGAGGCGATGCATTTGAGCACAACAGCCACGGCGATCCAGACTTGCCAGTGCGAGAAGAAACCGCTGCCGATGACGAATGTTCCAGTCCACCCCGCATCTGCGGTGAATCGCCATAGTCCTAGTACTAAGGCGACCATGGACGCAGGCGTAAGGAACGCGACAAAAATATTCGGGAGCTGGTCGTCGAACAACACGCGCGCCGACCTCGCGGATTGTTCAAACAGTTCCTGCATCTTGCCGCTGAATGTCGAAAAGGTTACGGCAGCCACGGACATTGTTCTAACCCCCCCACTCTCTAGTGTCGGTGCGGCCCTCATCGTTACAGCTCTCATAAGCGGCATCTCCGGTCTCACGCCCAACTAGATGCATGAGGCCTGCCAAAGTTTCCGTAATCATCCGGCAGGAACGAAGTGCTGTTTCTATAAGGCTTAACGCGGAGACGCTGGGGCGATCCTGGTTTTGTGTGCGTTCGATTGCCGACACGGTGTGGCGAAAGTCAACACCGATCGACGCTAGAAATTGGCGAGTTTATGTTCCGGTTCTTCTACCGATTTCGGGAGCACAGCTTCCGCTTTTCCGTATCGATCGAGAGCCAACGCTCCGAGCTGGAGAGTCGCTGCGGCGCCCAGCCAAACCTGCCAGTGCGAGAACAGTCCGTCGGAGATTGGAAATTGGCCGGTGGCTTTGAGGTCCGCAGCCAGTCTCCACAGCGCTAGAACGGCGGCCATTACCGCGGCAGGGGTCAATAAAGCGGCCAGAGTGAGCGCGAGATGTTGGTTCTTGCGTTGCTTTTGCTTTATTTTGGGTCCTGCGCCAAATCTGATACGGACGAGCATTCCGGTACAATCTCAGTTTATCAGCTTCAACGCGGGCTCAATCGCCAGAAAAAACTCTATGAAAACACTTAGGACGGCACTAATCGGCACGGGCTTCATGGGCAAGGTGCACGCGGAAAACATTCGCCGGCTGGGTAACGTCGAAATCGCGGCGGTGGCCGGATCCAACGAAGCGCGGGCGCGCGAGTTCGGCCGGAGCATCGGTGTCGATAGGACGACAGGAAACTACCGGGACTTGATTGAAGATCCCGGCATCGATGCCGTGCACGTCCTGACGCCGAACGCGCTGCATCATCCAATGTGCAAAGCGGCCCTGGCGGCCGGGAAAAACGTGTTGTGCGAAAAGCCATTCGCCTTGTCGGTGGCGGAGGCGAACGACCTGGTGGAACTGGCGGCTAATACCAGGCTCGCGAACTGCATCCAGCACAACTTGCGCTACTACCCGCTGGTGCAGCAGATCCGCCGCATGGTTGAGCACGGTGATCTGGGCGACATCCTGATAGTGCAGGGCACGTATTCGCAGGATTGGCTGCTTTACGACACGGACTGGAATTGGCGCGTGGATTCGAAAGCGAACGGTGTCCTGCGCGCAATGGGCGATATAGGATCGCATTGGATGGATTTGATCGAGCACGTCACCGGTCTCAGGATCTCCGAACTCTGCGCGGACTTGGCGACGTTTCACGGCACGCGCAGGAAACCCAAGGGCAGCGTCGAGACCTTCGCCGGGAAGCTGCTGCAGCCGGAAAAATTCGATTCCGTCCCGATCGACACGGAGGACTTCGGCGCGGTGCTGTTGCATTTGGGCCAGCGGGCGCGAGGGGCATTCACGGTGAGCCAGATGTCAGCAGGACGCAAGAATATGTTTGCGATCGGGATCTATGGGACCAAGGCCGGCGTTTCGTGGAACCAGGAACGTCCCAACGAATTGTGGATCGGCCATCGCGATGCGCCCAATGGGCTGCTGATCAAGGATCCGTCGCTGCTTTATCCGGAAGCCGCCGGTTACGCCGATCTCCCGGGCGGACACGCGGAGGGTTACAACGATACGCATAAGCAGGTCTTTAAGCGGTTCTACGCGAAGGTGGCGGACGCCTCGGCACCGGTCGATTATCCAACGTTCGAGGATGGATTGCGTGGGATGCAGCTGCTTGAGAAGGTCGCCGAAAGCGCGCGAGGCCGAGCGTGGGTGAGCGTCTAGCGGATTGGCGGCGTCCCGAAACAGAACCGCTCGGTCTCGATCCACATGTCGTCCAGCACGTCGACGAGTTCGTGGCCGGAGTTGAAGAGTTTTAGCGTCGCGTTGGGATGCATCATGGCGAACTCGACGGAATAATCGGACGGCACCACCGTATCGTTGATCCCGTGAAAAATTAGAGTTGGCTGTGGACAGTTCGGGTAATCCTCGTACTGAGCCGCGTCGTCAATGAGCTGATAGCTTAGCGGTACGGCCCGGCCTTCGCCATAGTGAAAGATATCCAGAAAGCCCGTGTGTCTCCATTGTTCCAGCGCGGCGAATCCGTGGGTTTCCATCCAGCGTTTTTGAAAACAAAACGCTGGCGCCAGCAGCACCAGCCTCTCCACTTCATCAGGATGCCGCGCTGCGTAAAGAGAGGCCAGGTATCCGCCCATGCTGGATCCGATCAGCGTCACCGCTTCGCCCCGCACCGCGCGTTCGATCACCCGCAGTTGGCCCGTGATGGTGAGCCCGGTGAAGTTTCCTTCCGCCAAATCCTGAATTTCGAGTCCCATGCCCAGTTCGGCGAAACGCTCCCGGAAGAATTGGGCCTTCTTCGAAGCGGGGCTGCTGGCGAAGCCGTGCAGGTAGACGAACCGGCTCACTGGGCGTCGTCCCCGGCGTTCGCGATGGATTGGGATACAATCGTTGAGAGGTACGGGAATACGCGCCGCATTGCTCTGATTCTATCGGGTCAGACCGCGAGCGGATCGGAGTGCGAGAGAGCCCTCCAATTGGCGTGACTTGCGGGACGCCGCCATCATCGCTAGAATCAATGAGTTTGCAGACATCTTGGGAGGATTCATGTCGGTTGAACAGAGAGTGAAGCAGATCATCGTGGAGCAGCTCGGTGTGGATGAAAGTCAAGTGGATAACACGGCCTCCTTCGTGGATGATCTTGGCGCGGATTCGCTCGATATCGTGGAGTTGGTGATGGCATTTGAAGAGGCGTTCGATATCGACATACCCGACGAAGACGCCGAAAAGATCGCCACGGTGAAGGACGCCATCGACTACATCGAAGCGAAGAAGAAGAAATAGTTGGCTCGGAGCGAGATTTGTCGCGCAGAGTTGTAGTAACGGGTGTCGGTTTGGTCAGCCCGCTCGGCATTGGCACCGAGTTGAGCTGGCAAGCGCTTCGGGAGGGACAGAACGGCATCTCTCGCATTGAGCAATTCGATCCCAGCGCTTTCAGTTGTCAAATCGCGGGTGAAGTTAAGAATTTTAATCCCAGCCTCTATGTGGAGCGCAAAGAGATCAAGAAGATGGGCCGGTTCATTCAATTCGGCATCGCGGCCTCCGAATTCGCGATGGCTCAATCCGGTTTGCGAATCGACGCGCACAATGCCGAGCGGATCGGCGTTTTTATCGGCAGCGGGATCGGCGGATTCGAAGTAATCGAACGCGAGCACAAGATTCTGCTGGAGCGCGGTCCCAGCCGCATTTCTCCGTTTTTCATTCCGGCCACCATCATCAACCTGGCGTCCGGCTACGTTTCTATTCGGACCGGCGCCAAGGGGCCGAACTCGGCCACCGCGACCGCCTGCACCTCGAGCGCGCACTCGATCGGCGATTCGTTCAAGATCATCCAGCGGGGCGACGCGGACGCCATGATTTGCGGCGGCGCCGAAGCCGCCATCACTCCCATGAGCGTCGGGGGATTTGCAGCCATGCGCGCCTTGTCGCATCGCAACGGGGAACCTGAAAAAGCTTCGCGGCCGTGGGACGCCCAGCGCGACGGATTCGTAGTGGGCGAGGGTTCGGGCATGCTGGTGATCGAGGAGTTCGAAATGCGCGAAACGGCGTGGCGCTAACATCCTGGCCGAGATCGTCGGCTACGGCATGAGCGGAGATGCGCACCACATCACCAGCCCGTCCGAAGACGGCGACGGCGCGTTTCGCGTCATGCGCAACGCGCTAAAGGATGCCGGGATCGAGCCGCATCAGGTGGATTATGTAAACGCGCACGGCACCTCCACCGACGTCGGCGACAAGATCGAGACGCTGGCGCTTAAGCGCGCTTTTTGCGAACACGCCTACAAGCTGGCGGTGAGCTCCACGAAATCGATGACCGGTCATCTGCTGGGCGGCGCGGGCGGATTGGAAGCCGGCATCACTGTGCTGGCGCTGCGCGATCAAATCGCCCCGCCCACCATCAACTATGAGTTTCCTGATCCCGAGTGCGATCTCGACTACGTGCCCAATCAGGCGCGGCCCATGCAGATCGACTACGCACTCTCGAATTCTTTTGGTTTTGGCGGCACCAACGGGTGCCTCATCTTCAAGCGATTTTTAGGCTGACGACCTTCCGCATTCCATGAAAATTATCGTTTCCATCAAGCAGGTTCCTGTTCGCGACTCGCAGCTGCGCATCGACGCTAGCGGGCGCTGGATTCAAGAGAACGATCTCAGTTTCGAGATCAATGAGCCGGATGCTTACGCGCTCGAAGAGGCTCTGCAGCTGAAGGAAAAGCACGGCGGCGAAGTGATCGCCCTATGCGCGGGACCGGCGCGCGCCTCGCAGACCATCCGCGAGGCATTGGCCAAGGGCGCTGACCGCGCCATCCACATCGAAGAAGAGAACCTGACGGCCTTCGATACGCTGGGCATCGCCGGAATGCTGGCGAAGGCGGCCGGTCCGGAGAAACCGGATCTGATCCTTACGGGCTTGCAATCGGACGACCTGGGATACGGGCAAACCGGCGTAGTTCTGGCCGAAATGCTCGGGCTGCCGCACGCCACCATCATCATGGCGGTGGAGGACAACGGTGCGGGCATCCGCGTGAAGCGCGAGCTTGAGGATGGCTGGTTCCAGAATGTGGAAATGCCGCTGCCCGCCGTGCTGACGATTCAATCCGGCATCAACAAGCTGCGCTACGCCACTCTGATGGGAATCAAGAAAGCCAAGAGCAAAGAAGTGAAACGGCTCACGGCGGCTGAGCTTGGCGTGGCTGCGACGGCCAAGGTTGCGATCGAGAAGGTGTATCTCCCGCAGCGAACCAAGCAGACGCAGATGCTGGACGGCAGCGCAAAAGAAGCCGCGGCCAAGCTGGTGGAGAAACTCAAGTTCGAGGTGCGGGTAATATGAGCGGCAGCGTTCTGGTAGTGATGGAGCAGCGCGCCGGCGCTTGGAACCGGATGTCGTGGGAGACGCTGGCGGCGGCGCAGCAGCTTGCCGCGCAAACCGGTCAGACGGCTGCGGCGGCGGTGATTGGATCCGGCGTCGCCGGGCTCGCGGGCGAACTCGCGACGAAGAAGCTGGATAAAGTCTATGCCGTGGATCACGCGCTGTTGGGCGCATACACGGCGGATGGTTTCACCGCGGCGATCGAGCAATTGATCCGCCACGCCGCGCCGTCGCTGGTCCTGTTTCCGCACACCTACCAGGTGCGCGACTTCGCGCCGAAGTTGGCCACGCGGTTCGGCCAGGTGCTGATCAGCGACGGCATCGGGTTTCGCATCGAAGCGGGAGCTCCGGTTTTTGTTCGCCAGCTCTTTCAGGGCAAACTGAACGCGGATGTGAAGCCGACCGGAGCGGCGCCGCATTTCGCGTCCATTCAAGCGGGCGCCTTTCGCGCGGACCAACTCCAGCCGGGATCCGCGGCGGTGGAGAATTTCGCGCCGACGCTCGAGCGCTGATCAAATACGCGCCAAACCGCTCGAGCCATTCCGCGAATCGGCGCGCGCCGTGGATTTGACAGCGGCCGACATCATCGTCTCGGTGGGCCGCGGGATCAAGGAAAAGGAAAACATCCCGATTGTCGAGGAACTCGCCAAGGCGCTGGGCGCGGAGCTGGCGGCCTCGCGGCCGATCTGCGATAGCGGCTGGCTGCCGATGGAGCGCCAGGTGGGCAGCTCCGGGCAAACCGTTTCGCCGAAGGTGTACATGGCGGTCGGAATCTCCGGCGCGATCCAGCATCTGGTGGGCATGAAGGGCGCGAAGACCATCGTGGCCATCAATAAGGACGCGAACGCTCCCATCTTCGAGGTGGCGGATTACGGAATCGTGGGCGATCTGTTCGAAGTGGTGCCGGCGCTGGTGGAGGAAGTGAAGAAGGCCAAGGGCTGAGCGCGGAGCTGCTCCGCGTACAATGTACCAGTGAGCTGGCAACCGGAGATTGACGAGATTCGACGCCGCGAAGCGATCGCGCGCGAAATGGGTGGCGCGGCGAATATCGAGCGGCAACATAAAGCCGGCCGCCTGACGGTCCGCGAGCGGATCGAGAAGCTGCTCGACCCCGGATCGTTCCACGAAATCGGCGCGCTCACGGGCCGCGCCACTTATGACGAGAGCGGCCAGCTCTCCGCTTTCACGCCCTCCAATTTCGTAGTTGGAACCGGCCGCATCGATGCACGGCGCGTCGTAGTGGGCGGCGACGATTTCACCGTGCGGGGCGGCGCGGCGGATGCATCCGTCGGCAACAAGATGGGCCACGGCGAGAAACTGGCGCGCGGCTTGCGCATTCCGATGGTTCGGCTGGTGGACGGCACGGGCGGCGGCGGAAGCGTCAAAACCATCGAACAGATCGGCCGAACCTACGTGCCCGCGAATCCCGCCTGGGATCACATCACCGCGATGCTGGGCGAAGTGCCGGTGGTGGGCGCGTGCCTGGGGCCGGTGGCGGGACTGGGCGCGGTGCGCGTGGTCACTTCGCATTTTTCGTTGATGGTGCGTGGATCCAGCCAGCTCTTCGTGGCCGGGCCGCCGGTTGTCGAGCGCGGCGTCGGCCAGAAAGTTTCGAAGGAAGAACTGGGCGGTTACGAAATCCATGCGCGTGGCAGCGGCGCCGTGGATAACGAAGTGGCAACTGAAGAAGAAGCCTTCGAGAGCATTCGCCGCTTTCTCGCGTACCTCCCTTCCAGCGTCTGGCAAGCGCCGCTTCGCCGGACGCCCGATGACGATCCGAACCGCCGCGAGGAAGCGCTTATCTCGGCGATTCCGCGCGATCGCCGGCGCGCCTACGATGTTCGCGGGATACTGGCCGCGGTCTTCGACCGCGATTCGTTCTTCGAAATCGGTTATTACTATGGCCGTCCTCTGGTCAGCGGACTAGCCCGCCTGAACGGCTACCCGGTGGGAGTGATGGCCAACGACCCCCGTCATGGAGGCGGCGCACCGAATGCCGCGGCCTGCGACAAACTGATCCGGCTGGTGGACATCTGCGACACGTTCCACATTCCGGTGGTCAATTTTGTGGACAATCCCGGCTTCTTAATTGGCAGCGCGGCTGAGCGCGCCGGCACCATTCGCGCGGGCTCGCGGGCTTTGATCGCCGTCTATCAAGCCACGGTCCCGTGGATTTCGATTCTGATTCGCCGCTGTTACGGCGTTGCGGGAGCGGGCCACGGCAACGCCCAATCACTGAATCTGCGCTACGCCTGGCCCTCGGGCGATTGGGGGTCTTTGCCGATCGAAGGCGGCGTGCAAGCTGCCTACAAGCGCGACATTGAATCTTCGCCCGATCCTGACGCGCGGCGTCGCGAGATCGAAGAGAATCTGAACCGGTTCCGCTCGCCGCTGCGCACCGCGGAGGCGTTTGGCGTGGAGGATATCATCGATCCGCGCGACACTCGTCCATTGCTATGCGAGTGGGTAGAAGGAGCGTACGGAATGTTGCCGTCCGAATTAGGACTGAAAGCGAGAGCGTTGAGGCCATGAAAGCCTGGTGTGTGCATGCTTATGGCGAACCGGAGACGATGCCGCTGGATGACATCCCGCCGCCCGATCCGGGGCCGAATCAGGTCCGCATCCGCAATCACGCGGCCGGTCTGAATTTTTTCGACATTCTGCAAGTGCAGGGCAAGTACCAGGTAAAGCCGCCGTTTCCTTTTACGCCGGGCGCCGAAGTGTCGGGCATCGTGGATGCGGTCGGCCCGGGCGTGACCGCGTTTGCGCCGGGTGATCGCGTGCTTTCGCTCACCGAGGGTGGCGGGTTCGCCGAATACACCATCGGACGCTTGCCTCGCACGTTCCGCATGCCGGACGGCATGGGTTTTTCGGAAGCAGCCGCGCTGCCATTGGTCTATCACACATCCTATTTCGCGTTGCGCGAACGGGCGGCGTTGCGATCCGGCGAATGGCTGCTGGTTCACGCCGGAGCCAGCGGAGTGGGCGTGTCCGCGATTCAATTGGGCCGGGCGATGGGAGCACGTGTAATCGCGACGGCGGGCGGTTCCGAAAAAGTAGCGTTCGCGAAGGCGCAGGGAGCCGAACACGGCCTGGATTACAGCGACGCGGGCTGGGTGGATCAAGTGAAGCAGCTCACAGGCGGACGCGGCGCGGATGTAATCTACGATCCCGTCGGCGGCGACGTCTTCGATCTCTCCACTAAGTGCATCGCCTCGGGCGGACGGCTGCTGGTGATCGGCTTCGCCAGCGGGCGCATCCCGACCATCGCCGCGAATCGCATTCTTCTAAAAAACATCTCGATCGTGGGCGCTCTGTGGGGCGGTTACGCGCAAGCGCATCCAGAGTATTTTGACATCGCGCAGAAAGCCATCAGCGCGTTGTATGGCGAAGGGAAAATTCGGCCGCCGCGTCCGGTTGAGTATCCGTTGGCGGCGGCGCCCGCGGCGCTGCGCGATCTCGCTAACCGCAAAATTCTCGGAAAAGCTGTGCTGACTTTCTGAGCGATCCGGCAGGCAGCCCGTTCCTCCCGTAGAATGAGGGATATGGAAATCGTCAAGGTTGTTGGCCGCGAGATCCTCGACTCGCGGGGCAATCCCACGGTGGAAGCAGATGTGCTTCTGGCCGACGGTACTTTGGGCCGCGCCGCCGTACCGTCCGGAGCTTCCACCGGCGAGCACGAAGCGGTGGAACTCCGCGATGCGGATCCCAAGCGCTACCAGGGAAAAGGGACTCGCAAAGCCGTCCAGAATATTCTGAAGAAGATCGCGCCGGCCGTCACGGGGATGCAGGCCGAAGACCAAGCCGCGATCGACCACAAGATGATCGAACTCGACGGCACCCCCAACAAAGGCAAGCTGGGCGCCAACGCAATCCTGGCGGTCTCGATGGCAGCCGCGCGCGCCTCCGCACAATCGCAGATGACGCCGCTCTATCGCTATCTCGGAGGTATCGGGGCGAATTTACTGCCCGTGCCGCAGATGAACATCCTGAACGGCGGAGTGCACGCCGACAATTCGGTGGACCCGCAGGAATTCATGATCGCCCCGCACGGCGCGAAGAAATTCTCGGAAGCGCTCCGCATGGGCGCTGAAGTGTTCCACACCCTGAAAAGCGTGCTCAAGAAGCGCGGCTATTCCACCTCGGTGGGGGATGAAGGCGGATTCGCTCCCAATCTCAAATCCAACGAAGAAGCTCTCGAAGTGGTTCTGGAGGGTATCACCAAGGCCGGCTATAAGCCGGGAACCGAAATCAGCATTGCAATCGATCCGGCGGCCAGCGAGTTCTACGACGAGAAAACCGGCAAGTACATCTTCAAGAAATCCGACAAGAGCCAGCGCAGCTCAGACCAGATGGTGAAATTCTGGGTGAAATGGGTGGAGCAATACCCCATCGATCAGTCTCGAGGACGGCATGGCCGAAAACGATTGGGACGGCTGGAAGCTTTTAACCGACGCCTTGGGGAAAAAGATTCAGTTGGTGGGAGACGATATATTCGTAACTAACACCAAAATTTTCGCCGAGGGGATCGAGCGAGGAATCGCGAATTCGATTCTGATCAAGGTGAACCAGATCGGAACCCTGACCGAAACTCTGGAGGCGATGGAGATGGCGGATCGCGCGAATTACACCAGCGTTGTCTCGCACCGGTCCGGCGAAACCGAAGATGCCTTTATAGCGGACTGGGCGGTGGGGACTCGCGCCGGGCAGATTAAGACCGGATCAGCCAGCCGCACCGATCGCATCGCGAAATATAACCAGCTCTTGCGGATTGAAGAGGAGCTCGGTGACAGCGCGCAGTTCGCAGGCCGGAAGGCGTTCCGCCAATAATGAAAGGCCAAAAGAAGCCGCTGGTCCTGACCATTCTGGACGGCTGGGGATTCTCGCCCGTACTCGAAGGCAACGCGATTGCCGCCGCGCGCAAGCCCACCTACGATGTCCTCTTGCGCGAGTACCCGAACACACTGGTCCGGACCTCGGGACCCTCGGTCGGATTGCCTGAAGGGCAGATGGGCAATAGCGAAGTTGGGCATCTGAACATCGGCGCCGGCCGCGTCATCCATATGGACGTCACGCGCATCGACTTGATGATCGTTTCGGGCGAGTTTTTCCGCAATGCGGTTTTGCTGGACGCCATGAAACACGCCCGCGGCCACCGCCTGCACTTGATGGGATTATGCAGTGACGGCGGCGTTCATTCGCTGCTCACGCACCTCTACGCGCTCTTGAAGATGGCGAAACAGGAAGGCGTCGAGCAAGTATTCGTGCACTGCTTTATGGACGGGCGCGACACGCCGCCCGAGAGCGGCGCCGGTTACATCGAGCAACTGCAAAAGGAGCTGCGCGAGATCGGCGTGGGGAAAATCTCGACCGTCTCCGGACGCTACTACGCCATGGACCGCGACAAGCGTTGGGACCGCATCGAGCGCGCGTTCGGCGCGATGGTGCTTGGAAACGGAGAGAAGGTCACCGACCCGGTCGCCGCGGTGAAGCGTTCCTACGAACGGGGCATCACCGATGAGTTCGTCGAGCCCGTCACCATCGTGGATGCGCGCCAACATCCGGTGGGGCTGATCCGCGACGATGACGCCTGCATCTTTTTCAACTTCCGCGCGGATCGCGGGCGCGAAATGACTTCCGCGCTTACGGACCCCTCGTTGGAGAAGCCGTCCCGAAAGCTCGCGCCGAAGAACCTGCACTTCACCACCATGACCCAGTACGACAAGTCTTTCGGCATCCCGTTCATGCTGCCGCGCGAGCATCCGAACAACATTCTGGCGGACGTCATGGCGCAGTTGAACTGGAAAAACCTGCGCGTGGCCGAAACGGAAAAGTATGCGCACGTCACTTATTTCTTCAACGGAGGCAACGAGAACGCGTATCCGGGCGAGAGCCGCGAACTGGTGCCGTCTCCCAAAGTGGCCACGTACGATCTGAAGCCGGAAATGAGCGCGGCCGGAATCACTGAAGCGGTGGTCAAGGCGATCGACCAGCGCGGCTTCGATGTGATCGTGATGAATTACGCGAACGCGGACATGGTGGGCCATTCGGGCAAGATGGCGCCCACCGTGCTTGCAGTGGAAGCGGTGGATGCCGGGTTGGGCCAGATTTACGCGGCTCTGCAGCGCTCCGGCGGCGCATGGATCATCACCGCCGATCACGGCAACGCGGAGACCATGATCGACCCTGTCACCAAAGGTCCGCATACCTACCACACGACCAATCCCGTGCCGTTCATTCTGGTGGATGATACCAGCCGGCTGTTACGTTCCGGCGGCGCATTGCAGGACATCTCACCTACGATTTTAGGATTCCTGGGTGAGAAACAGCCCAAGGAAATGACCGGCAGGGACCTGCGTTTGTGAAGCCGATGTATCTTCGCGAAGTTGAAAGTAATTCCAAAGCCTCGGGCGCCTATGCCGATTCGATTCGCGCCATGGTGTCGATTGGCGCGGCCGTTCCCGGCATAATGCACATGTTCGCGTACAAGCCTGAGGCGACCCGGCACCTGGAGAAGTTTTCGCAGGCCGTGATGCGCGGACCTTCGCCGCTGAGCGCCGGATTTCGGGAGTTGATCGCCGCATTCACGTCCCAGTTGAACCAGTGTCCGTTTTGAATCCAGAGCCACGCCGCGGTCGCGGCGGAACTTTTGGGTGATCGAAAACTGGTGGACGCGGTGATCGAGAATTATAGAATCGCTCCGATCCAGGAGGCGGAACGCGCATTGCTCGGTTACGTCGAAAAGGTGAATTGCAATCCATCCGGGATCGATCAGAGCGACATCGACCGTTTGCATGACGCCGGCTGGACGGATCAGGCCATCTACGACGCGATCATGGTGTGCGGCCTGTTCAATTTCTACAATCGCTGGATCGACGCGGCGGGCGTGGACGCCATGTCCGAGGCGGACCACCTGGCTTCGGGCAAGCGGCTGGCCGCGCGCGGTTACATCATGTCGGAATGACACCGGATACACTGAAGTTATGTCCAAACAATACGCGGCCCCGCCGCCCATGACGATCAATCCCGCGGGCAAGTACTCCGCGACGCTCGACACATCCAAAGGAAAGATCGTCTGCGAACTGTTCGCGAAGGATGCGCCCAAGACCGTGAACAATTTCGTTTTTCTGGCGCGCGAGGGATTTTACGATGGGACGATTTTTCATCGCGTGATTGCGGACTTCATGGTACAGGGCGGCGATCCTACTGCGAGCGGCAGCGGCGGGCCGGGTTACCGGTTCGAAGATGAAACTAAAAATAATCCCCACAAACACAAAGTCGGTTCGCTGTCCATGGCGAACGCGGGGCCGAATACCAACGGCAGCCAGTTCTTCGTGACGCACGTGGTCACCGACTGGCTGGATGGCAAACATACCGTGTTCGGACAGGTGCTCGAAGGTCAGGATGTGGTGAACAAAATCAAACAGGGCGACCAACTGAAAGCCGTCACCGTTCAGGAAAGTTGAGGCCCGCCCCGAGCCATGGCATTCCCGATTCATCGCATGCGGCGCAACCGCTCGAGCGAGCCTTTGCGCCGCTTGGTTCGCGAAACCGTACTGGATCCGGGCGATTTCATCCTTCCGCTGTTCGCCTGCCCCGGCGAAGGCGTGCGCCGCGAAATCAGCTCGATGCCCGGTAATTGCCAGCTCTCGGTGGATCAACTGGTTACGGAATGCGCGGAGGCGCAAAAGCTCGCGATCGGTGGCGTGATCCTGTTCGGGATTCCCGAGACCAAGGACGAGCTGGCATCCGGCGCTTACGCCGACGATGGCATCGTGCAACAAGCGGTGCGTGCGATAAAGCGCGAGTTGCCGAAGCTGCTGGTGCTCACCGACGTCTGCAACTGCGAGTACACCAGCCACGGCCACTGCGGCCTGGTGGTGGACGGAGAAGTACAGAACGATCCCACGCTCGAATGGCTAGCCAAGGCGGCTGTATCGCACGCGCGAGCCGGAGCCGACATCGTGGCGCCCAGCGACATGATGGACGGCCGTGTCGCAGCCATCCGCGCAGCCCTGGATCATGCGGGCTTCTCGAATACGCCTATTCTCGCCTACGCCGCCAAGTTCGCCTCCGTCTTTTACGGACCTTTCCGCGAGGCGGCAGAATCGACGCCGCAGTTCGGGGACCGGCGCAGTTACCAGATGGATCCGGCCAATGCGCGCGAAGCGATGCGGGAAATCGAGCTGGATCTGGAAGAGGGCGCGGACATGATCATGGTGAAGCCCGCCATGCCGTATCTCGACATCATCCGCCAGGCACGCGACCGCTTCGACGCTCCCCTGGGCGCTTATCAGGTGAGCGGCGAATTCAGCATGCTGATGGCGGCTATCGAAAGAGGCTGGCTGGATCGGGACCGGACCATCCTGGAGTCGCTGACGTCCATCCGCCGCGCAGGCGCGGATTTCATGCTGACCTATTTCGCCAAAGACGCCGCTCGCTTGCTGAGTTGAACCGCCGCCAGAGTCATTGCCGTACGCTAAAACCCGAATGCTTTTCTAGTGCTGCCTCGGATTCGTCCACGCCGCGCACTTCCGCCCAGCGTGGTCCTTTCCACAGCAGCCCGGCCAGGTCCGCGAGTTGCTCCGCGCTGCCGGCCGCGTAGACTTCCACGTACCCGTCGTCCGAGTTGCGCACCCATCCGGTGACTCCCAGCGTTTGCGCCGCGTGCTCCACGAAATATCGGAAGCCGACGCCTTGCACTCGCCCGCGGACCCGGTAAAAGCGCGCTAGCTTGGCCGCGCTCAAGGCCGCTTGACGAGTGGATAAACCACGATCTTCCGGAATTCCACCTGGCCGCGATCTCCCTGCAGCACCAGCGGCCCGGGCTCCGCCTCGTTCGAATCGAGTGCGATTGCGGTGGGCCCTTCGATGGTCTGTCGATCGATCACTTTTGCGCCGTTCAAAATCACCGTAACCTGTCGTCCCACCAGGCGCGCTGTCAGCGTCTGCCATTCGCCCGAGAACTTGCTCGCGTTCAGGATCGGCGCAATGCGGCCCAGAATCGCGCCGCTGGCGCGGACCGAAGGAGGCCGGTCGATATCATCGGCGATCTGTATTTCGTAACGCCCCCGCAGTGCGATTCCGCTGTTCCCGTGCGGGGGAACCCGGTATTCGACATCCACCGCGAAATTGAAGAACTTACGGTCGGAAACCAGATTGCTGGTGCCCCCGGTGTCGGTGAGCACGCCCTCCTTCACCACCCAGTACGGAGGACGTCCGGCCGGCGCCAAAGGAAGGGCCTGCCATCCGGTTAAATCATGCCCGTCGAAAAGCACCACGGGGTCGCTTCTTTTCCACGAAAAGTCATCTTTGTCGGGAAGCAGTGGCGCGCGAACCCCGGTCCATTCCAAATAAGAGGAGGGATCGCCTTCAATCTCAAAGGTGCCCCTCAGCTTGCCGTCTTCCAAACGCGCCCAGTACAGCCCCTTTTCGACGTTGCGGTCCCGCCGGAACCGGCCGTCCAGGGCGAACCGAAGTTCTCCATCTGAAATAGAAAGCTTGGGAATATCGTCCAGAACGCCTACCGGCGCGCCCGCAAACTTTCCCTTGAGGGCGCCCGTCCCCGCGCCAGACACCTCCAACCACCAGCCTCGCGAAGGTGACGAAACGCCGTTGACAGCGATGTCCCAGGGGCCGTTGAATTCTTGATCGCCGACGGAAGCAGCCCAGCAGCCCAAGGCAAGAGCCGCTACGAACACGGTTCGCACTGCGCCTACTTTACCAGAATTTACAGAAGTTCGCCGCCGCTTCCCGAGCTCTCATTTGTTATGACGCGCCCTGCTTCACCAACAAGCCGGATCGTTCCAGCAGCGCGTTCGGATCGGGATCGCGGCCCATGAAGCTTCGATACAACACGGCGGGATCTTCGCTGTTGCCACGGGACAAGATATTCTGGCGGAAACGCGTCCCGACGTCCCGGCTGAAGATGCCATGGTCCTGAAACATGGTGAAGGCGTCGGCATCTAAAACCTCCGCCCACTTGTAGGAATAGTAGCCCGCTCCGTATCCTACCGGGCTGGCGAACAGATGAGTGAAGCTGGCGATCATGGCGTAGCGTTCCCTGAGCTTGGCCGGCGAAAATTGCTGCAGGATGCCGCGCGCGTACTCGAGCAAATCGCCGGACGGCCGCTTGGCATACTCGCGATGCAGCTTCAAGTCCACAATGCCGAGGCCAAGTTGCCGCATTTGCATGTTGGCGGCGCGGAAGCAGCGCGCCCGGCGCATCTTTTGAAACAGTTCCTCGGGAATCGGCTCGCCGGTCTGATAGTGGCGCGCGAACAGATCCAGCGCGTCGCGCTCCCAGCACCAGTTCTCCATGATCTGGGAGGGCAGCTCCACGAAATCCCAAGCCACGTTGGCGCCCGCCAGGCTCCGTACTTCCACCTGGCTCAGGCAATGGTGCAGCAAGTGTCCGAACTCGTGAAAAATGGTTTGCACTTCGCGATGCGTGAGGAGCGAGGGGCGATCCTCAACGGGCGGAGTCAGGTTTCCGCAAATGAGCGCGGCGTGGGGCTCGAAATGCCGTTCCAAAGCGATGCCCGTGATGAAAGAGTCCATCCAGGCGCCCCCGCGCTTGTTCTCCCGCGGATACCAATCGGCATAGAACGCTCCCAGCAGCGTTTGGCCCCCCGGGCGATTCTCGTCGTGGATTTCGTAGTATTTCACCTCGGGATCCCATACCGGCGCACCCGGTTTTTCCACTACCCGGATACCGTAGAGCCGCTCCACGATGCCAAACAGCCCCTGCACTACGCTCGCCATTGGGAAATAGGGCCGCAGCG
This sequence comes from Terriglobia bacterium, assembly GCA_963786745.1. Classification (GTDB taxonomy): domain Bacteria; phylum Acidobacteriota; class Terriglobia; order Bryobacterales; family Bryobacteraceae; genus Palsa-89. Next base: position 690,044 of record CAWBAE010000008.1, read on the forward strand.
CTTCCTCGTCGAAGTTATAAAGCGACGCGCGCAGCTTCTCGGCGGAATAAGAGATATCCCAGGGATCCAGTTCTCGCCCGGCAAATGCCGCTAGGTGCTGATTTTCGCTCTTGAATCGGGTCTCGGTCTGGCGCTCCAGATTTTCCAGGAATTCCTGGGCGCGTTGTCCCGTGTGCGCCATGCGATCTTCGAGAACCAGGTCGGCAAAATCGCGGTACCCCAAAAGCGCGGCTTTCTCCTGGCGTAATTCGAGAATGCGCCGCATCACCGGGCGGTTGTCGTGCTTCTCGTCGACGGCCCGGTTGACGAAAGCTTCGTAGACCGTCCGGCGGATTTCCGGATCGTCGAGATAGGTCATCACGGCCACGTAGCTGGGGCCCTGCAGCGTGAAACGCCAGGACGGTTCCGCCAATCCCTTGGACGCCGCGCTGGCCCGCGCCATGGCTAGCGCGCTTTCCGGCAGCCCTCGCAATTTTCCCTCGTCTTCGATCACCAGCACGAACTCATTGATCGAATCCAGAACGTTTTCCGAAAATCGGATGGTCTGCTTGGAGAGCTCGAAATCGATCTCGGCGATCCGTTTCTTCCCGGCCGCGTCCAGCTCCGCTCCGTGCCGGCGAAAACTGTCGATGGTTTTTTCCAGGAATCGTTTGCGAGCGCCTGTCAAATGCCGGGCTTCATCGGTCTTGGCATAGGACTGTACGGCGCGCCACAAGGCTTCGTTGAGCGGCAGCGATGAATAGAACGAGCTTACTTCCGGCTGCGCGGCGTTGTAGGCGGCGCGCAGTTCAGGCGTGGTCGCAACGGACTCCAGGTGCCGCACGATCCCGATCGCATAATCCAGCTGTTCGGTGAGACCATCCAGCGGCTCCATGGTATTCGCAAAGGTGCGCGGCGTCACGTCCGCCGCGATCCGATCCACCCGCTCCCGCGCGTCCCGCAGCAGCTCCCCGATAGCGGGCTCCACATGTTCGGCGCGAATCTGATCAAAAGGGATTTCAAAGGTAATCCGCAGCAGCGGATTGGCGAGGGTTTGAGCGGGCATTTGGGTTGGTTCTCTTTAATTCTATGACATTTGCGCGCGATTTTTGCCCGATCCGAGGCCTCGGCTCGCTGGCCGGCCGGCGCGGGGAACAAAATGCCACCCTTCCCGCGTATCCTAAGGGGAGTGCAATCCGACAAGGAAGGGCAATCCGAGTACGCCATCGAGACCAACGGTCTCACGAAAATCTATCGCTCCCGTTGGACCCGGCGCGAAGTGAAGGCGGTAAACGACATCTCTCTGCGCGTGCCCCGCGGCGCCATTTTCGGACTCCTGGGCCCGAACGGAGCGGGCAAGACCACCTTCGTCAAGTTGCTGCTGTCGGCGGTGCATCCCACCTCCGGCAATGCTCTAATTTTCGGCCGCGATGCCCGCGAACCTGCCGCCCGGCTTCCGGTCGGGTATCTGCCTGAAAACCACCGCTTTCCCACGTACTTTACCGGCGCCGGCATGCTGGACTTCTACGCCGCTCTTTCGGGCGTGGAGTCCGCGCGCAGGAAGAAGCTGATTCCCGAGCTGCTCGAGCTGGTGGGCCTGGCCGAGTGGGGCGCCTTCCGGCTGGGCAAGTATTCGAAGGGCATGCTGCAGCGCCTGGGGCTGGCGCAGGCGCTCATCCATTCGCCCACCCTGCTGGTTCTCGATGAGCCCACCGATGGCGTCGATCCGGTGGGGCGCCGCCAGATCCGCGAGATTCTAACGCGCTTCGAACAACAGGGCGTCACGGTATTCATCAACTCGCACCTGTTGGCCGAAGTGGAGACGTTTTGCCGCGCAGTGGCCATCCTCGACAAGGGCAAGGTCGCGCTCAGCGGCACGATGTCCGAGCTTACCGCCGGCAAGGGATATCGGTTGACGGTGGCCAAACCTCCCGACAATCTGGTGGATGAGCTGCGTGCGCGGGCCACGTCTTTATCCGCGCGCGATGGCCTGGTGGATCTTCAGTTCGCCTCCCGCGAGTCGGTGAACGAGGCCTTGGATCTGGCCCGCGCCCAGCATTGCGATATTGAGGCGCTGATCCCCACCACCAGCACGCTCGAAGAAGTCTTTGTTCGCACGGTGCAGAAATGAGCCCTTCGTGATTACCGTCGCATTGATTCGTGACACCTTCCGCGAGGCCTTCGCGCGCAAGATTTTCTGGGGCTTGTTCGGCCTTTCCACAGTCATGATCCTGTTCTTCCTGTTCCTGCTGAGGATCGACCTGGTGGAAGGCGGCATGGCCACGCTCTCGTTGTTCGGCCAGACGGCGGAACGGATGACGGATGTGGATCGCGTGGTGCGCGGCGTCTACGGAGGGATCGCCTCGTTTCTTTACACCTGGGGGATGTTTCTGTCGGTGTTCGCTTCGGCGGGTCTCATTCCGAGCGTGCTCGAGCCGGGCCGGATTGAGCTGCTGCTCTCGAAACCTGTCTCCCGCACCCATATTTTACTGGGCCGCTTCGCGGGCAACGTGCTGGTGATCTCCTGCAACGTGATTTATCTGGTGCTGGGCGTATGGATCATTCTTGGAATAAAAACGCGCATCTGGTCGCCGACGTTTCTGATTTCGATCGCCACCACCATCTTCATTTTCGCCGTGCTGCTCTCGGTGGTGGTGCTGATCGGTGTGCTGTTCGAGAGCGCCGCGTTGTCCACCATGGTCAGCGTGGCGTTGATGATCATGAGCGCGGTCCTGGCGCAGACCAGCATGATGCTGCGTCTGCTGTCGTCAGAATTTTCCCGCCAGCTCTGGAGAACGCTGTACTATGCGCTGCCAAAAGTTTACGACATCGGCAAGATGACGCTCGACGCCATCTCAAGCCACACCTTCAGCGGTTTCATGCCGATCTGGACTTCGGGGCTCTTTGCGGCCTTTGTGCTGGGCCTGGCTATATTCGTTTTTTCCCGGAGAGATTTCTGATGCGGCTGCTCGCGGCGGCGGCGCTGTGCCTGGCCCTGACTTCCTGTAACCGAGGAAATCCCGGTCTTCTCCACCTTGATTCCACCCTGGAATCGCTGGCGCCGGCGGACTCGATTTTCGTGGTGGGCGCCAACGTGGAAGCGATCCGCGACACGCCCGTCTATCACCGGCTGGTGACCGGCGCGGTCTTGCCGCAACTCCAGGAATTCATCGACAAGACCGGCGCGGATCCGCGCAAGGATCTTTCCGAGCTGCTGTCCTGTTCGAACGGCAAGCGCAGTTTGTGGATGGCGCGAGGGAAATTCGACGTCACAGGAATCGAGGCGCGGCTGCAGTCGAATGGCGCCGCTCCGGTCATCTACAAAAACCATCGGATGTTCGGGAACGAGCAGGGTTCCATGCTGTTCCTGAATAATTCCACGTTTCTGGCCGGGCCGGCCGCGGAGCTGCGCGACATCGTCGATCATGGCCATTCGGGGCGCGGCTTGCCGCCAGCCTTGCGCGACTTGCTGCGTCAGTTACCGCCCGGCGACCAGATTTACGCCGCATTAACGGGCGGTCTCGGAGGCCTGAACCTGAGTGTCCCCGAAAACAGCAATCTTGCGACGCTGCTCCAGGTCCTCAGATCCGTGGATACCGCGATTCTCGGGATGGACCTGGGCAAAGGTCTCAATTTGAAGGTGGACGTAGTCTGCAAAAGCGAACGCGACGCCAAGTTCGTGCACGACATGGTCAAGGGCGTAGTTGGTTTCGGGCGCTTGAACACGCCGGAGAATCATCCGGAACTTTTGAAACTCTACGACTCCATCCAGGTGACGCAGCAACAGTCCCGCGCCGACGTGACGGCGGATATTCCGCAGGACCTGGCCGACAAGTTTCTGGATTTGTGGCTGAAGCGTTAGCTATCTTTTACCGGCTGGAATCGCGTCGCCCAGGTTCATGGACCCGCCGCCTTCGCTCACGTAGTTGCGATTCCAGGAGGGGATCTCCACTTCCACGTCGCCGGTAACCACGCACTGGCAGCCGAGGCGCGATTGGAGCGTGAGACCGGCAGCCATGTCCAGCCGATCCAACTCATCGTCATCAGCTTCGGAAAGATTGTCCTTTCCTTTCGTTACGATCACGTGGCAGGTAGTGCAGGCGCAGTTTCCTCCGCAGGCATGCTCCAGGTGGATTCCAAAATTGAGGCAGACGTCCAGAAGGGATGCGGGTTTGCCGTGCTCCTGATAGGGCAGCTTGCCCGATTCAAACTCCACAGTCTTCCCGTCAATGGTCACCTTCGGCACGCTTCATTATAGCGTGCGGTTCCCGGCCGCCCTCTTGCATACTGGTAGCGAGTGTTCCATTTCATCGAGAAAAAGATTTCCGAGCGCGTGGCTAGTCACGTGCAGTCCCGTTACGGCGTCGAGGCCGGCGCCACGCTGGAGCAGCCCAAGCAGACCTCCTTCGGCGAGCTCGCCATTCCCGTTGCGTTTCATCTGGCGCGCCAGCTCAAACAGGCGCCCAAAGCGATCGCCGGCCAGATCGTGGCGGATCTCGGCCTCATCGAAGGAGTTTCGGCGTTCGAAGTGGCGGGCAACGGCTATATCAACGTCCGGCTGGATCGTGGCGCGTACGCGCTGGGCGCGCTGCGCGGATCGGATCAGACGCCTGAGAGCGTTCCGGGCAAGATCATCGTCGAGCACACCAACATCAACCCCAACAAAGCCGCGCACATCGGGCATTTGCGGAACGCGGTCCTGGGCGACACGTTCGTCCGGATGCTCCGGTCGCGGGGCCGCACGGCGGAAGTGCAGAATTACATCGACAATACGGGCGTGCAGGTGGCCGACGTAGTGGCCGGGTTTCACTATCTCGAACACAAATCCCCAGACGACATCATGGGCCTAGTGACCGACACTGCGGTACGCTTCGATAATTACTGCTGGGATCTCTACGCGAGAATCTCCGCCCACTTTAAGGAACATCCCGAGGACCTCGCATGGCGACACAGTGTCCTACATGCGATCGAGACCGGCGAGGGCGACCAGGCGCACGTGGCGGAACTTGTCTCTCACGCGATTGTGATGTTTCATATCAGGACGATGCAGCGCCTGGGCATTTACTATGATGTGTTGCCACGCGAAAGTGAAATTCTACATCTCAAGTTCTGGGAGACCGCATTCGAGCTGTTAAAGGAACGACAGGCCATTTATTTCGAGACCGAAGGCAAGAACAAAGATTGCTGGGTGATGCCCGCGAGCGCCTTCAAGGAACAGACCAACGAGGACACCGAAGAGAGCAAGGTCATCGTGCGCTCCAACGGCACAGTCACATATGTGGGCAAGGACATCGCCTATCAACTGTGGAAGTTTGGTTTGCTCGGAAAGGATTTTTACTATGTGCAGTTGGGCATATACGACCGGCACACAGTGTACGTCACAACCGACAAACCGCAACCGCCGACCCGTCTCTTCGGCCACGCCCACTGGGTCTACAACGTCATCGACTCCCGCCAATCCTACCTGCAGGACGTGGTCGTCGCGGGATTGCGCGCGCTCGGGTACAACGAACAAGCTGACCGCTCCATTCACTTCTCCTACGAAATGGTGGCGCTGTCTCCGCGCACATGCGCCGGGCTCGGCATCGAGCTCTCTGAAGAAGACAAGAAGCGCGCGCACGTGGAAGTTTCCGGACGCAAGGGCCTGGGCGTGAAGGCCGACGATCTCATCGACAAGCTGATCGAGGAAGCCCGCGCTGAGGTGGATTCGAGACACCCCGAATCAGCCGAAGCCGAGCGCCGGACCATCGCGACCCAGATCGCGGTCGGCGCTTTGCGTTACTTCATGCTGAAATACACCCGCAATTCCGTTATCGCCTTCGATTTTCAGGAAGCGCTGAGCTTCGACGGCGATACCGGGCCCTACGTGCAATACACGGCGGTCCGCGCCCGCAATATCTTGCGGAAGCTGGCCGAGCGCGGCGGCCAGCTTCCGGATTTCGCGAACGAACTTGACCGCGCCGCGCTCGATCGCCAGCTCGCGTTTGAGGACTTCTGGCAGCTGCTGCTGATCGCCTCGAAATCCGATTCGGCCATCGAACGCGCCATCGCTTCGGGCGAGCCCGCCCACGTGGCCAAGTACGCGTTCCAGCTGGCGCAGGCGTTCAACAATTTCTATCACAGCTATCCGGTGCTGACCGAAGAGAATCCGGAAAAACGAACCTTCCTGCTGTGGATGACGGATTATTTCCGCGCTCAGCTGGAGCGCACGCTGGGCGTGCTCGGCATCGCCGTGCCCGAGTATATGTAGGCGGGGACATCGCGCAATTGAGGACGTGATAGACTCCCTACCTGATTGACTCAATGGCGATAAGAGCGAGCGACTACCCGCAAAACTGGCCACAGATTAGGGCTGAGATACTTAACCGATCGACAAACGCACTCGGTCAAGAGCAATGCGAGTGCCGTGGTGAATGCGAAAAACATCGCGGTCGGTGCGAAGAAATCAATCACACATGGCCTCAACATCGGAGACGCAAACGAAAGGTCAAAATCCGTTTTACCGTAGCGCATCTCTGCCATAACACTAGGTGTGACGATAAATCTCACTTGAGGGCCATGTGCGAGCCTTGCCATTTGATCTATGACCTGCGATGCCGACAGCGAAGCGTACGAGAGGGCGACGCCGTAAAGTGGCCATGCAGCAGCGGGCGTAAGAGGCCTGCAAGCGTAGCGTCAGATAAGCAGCGGGCAACCATTCGGCGTTTATCGGACGAAGGGCTACATGCCCCGGAGATTGCTGACAAGCTCGGCCTCCCTAGGCAGGTGGTGGCTGGAATAATCGCTTGGCACAAACACCGCGATTCCTGGGAGCGGTAGCGGCATCGAATTCGTGGACCTCGACTCAGATTTCAGACACTGCCGCGCCAGCACACTACAATAAAGTCGATGCCACAATTGAACAGTTTCGGCGCCGCCTCCGTCCTCACCGCCGGCGGCAGCCAGTTCCGGTATTACGCGCTAGAATCGCTCGAAAAAGCCGGTGTCGCGAACATTTCCCGTGTTCCGTATTCGATCAAAATCCTGCTCGAAAATTTACTTCGCTGTGAAGATGACCGCACGGTGAAGGCGTCCGACATCGAGTATGTCGCGAAATGGAAGATCGGGGCGCCCAGCCAGGAGATCAACTTTCGCCCCGCCCGCGTGTTGTTGCAGGATTTTACGGGCGTTCCCTGCGTGGTGGATCTGGGAGCCATGCGCGACGCGTTGCGCGACATGGGCTCCGATCCGAAACGAGCGAATCCTCTGATTCCTGTCGATCTGGTGATCGATCACTCGGTGCAGGTAGACCAATTCGGCACGGCTGGTGCGTTCGCCTTTAACGCGCTGCTCGAATTTCAGCGCAACCAGGAGCGCTACGCCTTCCTGCGCTGGGGTCAAAAGGCCTTTCAGGATTTTCGAGTCGTGCCGCCCGACACCGGCATCGTGCATCAGGTGAATCTCGAATACCTCGCTCCGGTCGTTTTCACGGACCGCCGCGAGACGCCCTCGCTGGCTTATCCCGACACCCTGATGGGCACGGATTCGCACACCACCATGATCAACGGCCTGGGCGTGGTGGGCTGGGGCGTGGGCGGCATTGAAGCGGAAGCCTGCATGCTGGGCCAGCCGATTTCGATGCTGCTGCCCGAAGTTGTCGGGTTCAAGCTGCGCGGCCGATTGCCCGCGGGATCCACCGCAACCGACTTGGTCCTGACCGTCACGCAGATGCTGCGCAAGAAGGGCGTAGTCGGAAAGTTCGTCGAGTTCTTCGGCGCGGGCGTGGCCGCACTGCCATTGGCGGACCGCGCCACCATTGGCAACATGGCGCCCGAATATGGCGCCACCATCGGATTCTTTCCCATCGATCACCAGACGCTCGATTATCTGCGGTTGTCCAATCGCCCGCCGGAGCTGATCGCGCTGGTGGAAGCTTACGCCAAGGCGCAGGGCTTGTTCCTTTCCGAAGATTCGCCGGAGCCCGAATACTCGGATACCCTGGAGCTGGATCTTTCGACCGTGGTTCCATCGCTGGCTGGTCCCAAGCGTCCCCAGGACCGCATCAATCTGCCGGACGTTAAGAAAAACTTCCTGGCCACGTTGACGGGCGCGCCCCATACCGCCGAAATCGCTTCCAATGGATCGAAAGCCACCATTCAGGATGGCTCGGTAGTGATCGCCGCGATCACCAGTTGCACCAACACCTCGAATCCCTCGGTGATGGTGGCGGCGGGGCTGCTCGCGAAGAAAGCCGTCGAGAAAGGCCTGAAGACCCAGCCGTGGGTGAAATCCAGCCTCGCGCCGGGATCGAAAGTGGTCTCCGATTATCTCGATGACGCCGGCTTGACGCCCTATCTCGAGAAGCTGCGCTTCAACCTGGTCGGATACGGATGCACCACCTGCATCGGCAACAGCGGGCCGCTCCCCGAGCCGGTGGCCGAAGCCGTGCAAAAAGAAAAGCTGGTGGTGGCGGCCGTGTTGAGCGGCAATCGCAATTTCGAGGGTCGCATCAATTCGCTGGTGCGAGCCAACTACCTGGCCTCGCCGCCCCTGGTAGTCGCGTACGCGCTCGCCGGGCGCGTGGACGTGGATCTCCAGAACGATCCGCTGGGCGTGGACACTGACGGAAAGAACGTTTATCTCAGGGACATCTGGCCCAGTCCGGAAGAAATCGCAGCGGTGGTGAAGCGCTCGGTCCGCAGCGAAATGTTCCAGAAGCAGTACGCCGAAGTCTTTCAGGGCGACGAACGCTGGAACAGCGTCAAGGTTCCGGCCGGAGATTTATACGACTGGAGCGACCGTTCCACCTATATCCGCAAGCCGCCGTATTTCGAAAATATGGTGGACCCGAAGACCTCCGTGCACGACTTCGACGGGCTGCGCGTGCTCGCGATGCTGGGCGATTCAGTGACCACCGATCATATCTCGCCGGCTGGCAACATCCCGGCCGACAGCCCGGCGGGCAAGTATCTGATCGGGCTGGGAGTGAAGCCCGGCGATTTCAATTCCTACGGGGCGCGGCGCGGCAATCACGAAGTCATGGTGCGCGGAACGCTGGCGAATATTCGTCTTCGCAACCTGCTCGCTCCAGGCACCGAAGGCGGCTGGACCACCTACATTCCGACCGGCGAGAAACTATTCATCTACGACGCCTCCGTCCGCTATCAACAGGAGGGCACGCCGCTCCTGATCATCGCGGGCAAGGAATACGGGTCAGGCTCCTCGCGGGACTGGGCCGCGAAGGGCACTTTGCTACTGGGCGTAAAGGCGGTGATCGCGGAGAGCTTCGAAAGAATTCATCGCTCGAACCTGGTGGGGATGGGCGTGCTGCCGATGCAGTTTCTCCCGGGCGAAAGCCGCGAGTCTCTCGGATTGACCGGATTCGAGCGCTACTCGATCCAGGGCATTGCCACCGCGCTTTCTTCGGGCGCACGCGCGCGAGTCACAGCCGTCACCGATCAAGGCGTCGAGAAAACCTTCGAGGCCGTGGTCCGGATCGATACTCCTATGGAAGCGGCTTACTACCGCAACGGCGGAATCCTGCCTTACGTGGTGCGGCAATTGGCGGCGCAGAGCTGAATCATTCCAGAACGCGCACGAACTCGGCCAGGATACGGTATTTATCCTCATCCGGATCGAGGTCCCAGGAGGGGTAATCCGGGTTCAGCGATTCCAGGCGTATCCGCCCGTGCCGCCAGCCTGCTTCGCTGGCAAGCTTTTCGCTTTTGTAGCGCTTCACCGCGTAGGCCGGCCCGTTGCGGTCTTCGGCCAGCACCAGCCGGTTCGCGCGGCTCCCGGTGACCCCGGTCCGGAACACGCACAGGCTCCCATCCGGAATCACGGGCTCCATGGAATGCCCCACCACCTTCGCGACAAACATGTCGGGGTACAGGGTCTTTAGATTTTCGGGAGTCTCGATCCAGCCGTCCGCGATAATTTCTTCGTTGTCGAGAAATCGGCCCGCGGCCGCGCGCAACGAATACAGCGGCAGATGCGTGCGGAACTCAAGCACTTTGCTCGGGACGTGACGGCGATAGAGCCGGTCCAAGGTGCGGTCGAATTGGTCCACCAGCGCCGGCTCGCGATCCGTGATTCGAACGGTGTTTGACAAGCCGTCTTCGAGATATTCGAAGAGTTTCTCCGCGCCCATCTCGCTGGCCTGAGACGCCAGATCGTTCCCGAGCGCCGAAAGCACGTCGTGATCCTGCCCCTCGACCAGTGAATCCAAATCGCGCCGGACCCGCAAATACAGCCGATCTGTTTCAGGGTCCTGCAACAGCACTCCCAGGTTCAACAGTCCCTGGCCCGGCAATTCCACCTGCAGGATTGCATACCTGCCCGTACGCGTTTGGATTGCCGCGGAAGCGCTCATGGATTTACCTGCTGGGGCTCACTCCTCTTATCGGCACAATCTTGAGCGCCCCGCAATCGGGTCAAGGCGCGAATGGATAATACCCCCTGCGTGCCCGTACCTTCACGTTAGCCAGGTTCACTTTCACGTTGATCACCCGGAACTGCTTCCTGTCGTCAGTGAAGTTCGGAATATAGCGGATGATGTACTGCGTGCTCACCTCGCCCGCCACCGCCTCGACAGATCTGTACAGTCCGTTGGCCAGCGCCGACGCGTACCCTCCGGTTCCCACATGCAGCGCGTAATTGCCGTCGTCCGAGGGCGTCGAAAGATAACCGGATACGTCGTTATAAATACCTTGCAGCGGATAGAGTACCCGGCCTCCGGTTTCTTCCGCCAGCCGGACCAGATTCGCCTCATCCTCGCCCGTGAAGCCGAACCCCACCGTGCTCACGCCATAGATGGTCACCAAGTTGCGCTGCGCGATCTCGAGCGCTTCCTCGAGCGTCTTCTTGCTGGCGTTGTCATGCCCGTCGCCGATGATCACCAGCACGCGGCGCGGCTCGATGGGCTCGCCCTGGATCAATTTGCGGCTGGTGCAGGCCATGTAGATGGCGTCATACAGGGCCGACCCGCCGCTGGGCTTGAGTTTGTTGAGTTTCTGTACCATCGGTTCCGGATCGGTGGTGGTGTCCTGCACCAGTTCGGCGTCGTTCGCAAACGAGATCACATAACCGCTGTATTTGGGATTGTCGCCGGGCACCAGGTTCTGCACCAATTCAACCGCCGCGTCCAGGTAGTTCTTCCAGTGCAGACGGCTGGCGTTCGAAACGTCGATCAGGAAACCCACCACCACGGGCTGGCTGCGCTCGCGCGTGAAGAACTGGATGGTCTGTTCCTTGCCCTGATCGAAGATCTGGAAATCCTTCTGATCGAGATCCGAGACAAACCGCCCCTTTTCGTCGGTCACCGTCACGGGCACGATGACTTCGTTCACCTGCACCTTGATGGGGGGCGCCGCATTCTGATTAGACGGCGCGACGGAGGAAGCTGCTGCGTTCCCCGCGGCCGGCGGCTGCGTTTGCGCGGTCAAGGAAAGAGCCAGGAGAATACCAAAAAAAACCCGCCAGTACATAGGAAGCCTTGCTCTGATTATAAGGGAACTCAGGCCGATGCGCTCCAAGTACTAGAGTACATTTGATCCTTGAATTGTTTGATTTCTTGTATTACAGTAAAGTGATCCAAAAGAAGCCGCACCGGGGACCCGGCTGGTGAGGACTATCGGAAGCCGCCGGTTCCGGTGCGGTTTGCCCCCTACGGGCTCGAAATCTGGCGTCGGCACGTTTAGCCGGATTGAATCCCATTCCGCCGAGGCCCGCGTCCTTCTTTCCTCGACCGAACGCCGAACGCGACCGATACCACATCCCAATGCGTGAACTGCGATACAGCTTTGAAGCGACCTAAAAAAACCCTCCGTTGCAACTTGCCGAAGAGAGGCAAGAGCGGCTAAAACTTGTATCGCCGGTTCCCGCAAGCACGCCGTTCACCAGCCCGCCCCAACCCCCCGATCCGCCGGTTGCAACGGGAGGGCAGGTTTCAAAGGTCACTTCATCAATTCGGTTCCTCAGTTGCACGCCGCGCGCCATGCAATCGGCCTGCATTATTAAGGGGTTAGGAAGCGCTGCCTACCGCTGCTTGGGGCCGCAAGGTGCTGCCGGTGTGTCAGTGTGACACAATGAGGGTTCCGTCGCCTTTGAGCTCGATGCATTCCTCCGCGTTGCCTCTCTGCCTTCTGATTGCCTCGCCTCTTTTCTCTCAGACGGTGGAGGAGGACTATCGAGTCTACAATGACCATCCCCGCCTATTGCTCAGCGCCCAAAGGCTCAGGCTCCTGAAGCGCGAGCGCGACCGCGATTCCATGCGCTGGCGGCAGTTCTCGCTCTTGGTCCGATCCGCCGCCGAGCTGCCGGAGCCGGGCTTTCAGCTGGGTCTATATGCGGCCGTCACCGGCGATGAAGCGCCCGCCCGGCTGGCCGTCGAGTGGGCGCTCGGCACGGGAACGGATGTCCGCCAGCTGGCGCTGGTATACGACTGGTGCCAATCCCAGCTTGGGCCGGCCCGGTCCAAGGCGCTGGCCACGAAGATTCGCCGCCTGGCCGATCTTACGCCCGCCGACACCTTGGCTGGCCGCAGGGATCGAGTCTTCGCCTGGATCGCGATCGCGGATGACCAGGCGCACGCCGAAGAGAGCGGTTTGCGGGAGACGGTGCGCGAGTGGTGGCGCGTCCAAGTAGCGCCCAAGTTGGCGGACGGCAGCCTCACACCGGCTCCCGAGGAGCTTTATCCCTTGCTCGAAATCCTGCACGCCATCCGGGACAATCTGAAAATCGAACTGCGGGAGGACGCTCCCGAGTACTTCCGGGAGCTTCCGAAATTCCAGATCCTGGGGAATTATCCGGCGCCGCTCCAAGCCCCGGAAAACGAGTACCGCATTCCCGTGTACACCGGCGCCGGGCAGCCGGATGTCGACCATGCGGCGCTGGCGCGGGCGGCCGGCCTGGCCATGGTGGCGTATGACAACAACGCTCTCGAGAACCAATTTCTGCAAGGCTGGCTGATCCAGGACCGCTTCATGCTGCAAGGAACCGTGGGAGCGCCCTACGAATTTCTGTGGGCCAATCCGTATCAACCCGGCTTGAGCTACTTTCAGCTTCCGGTGCTCTATCACAACCCGCATTCGGGCGCGCTCTTCATCCGATCCAACTGGGAAGACGACGCCATTTGGTTCGGGCTGTATCACGGCGAAGCCCAGGTTTTTCAGCACGGCCGGATCACCGTGCTCAACCAGGCCGTGGGGAATAACCAGAATCCGAAGCCCATCCTGATCGGAGACGCGAGCGTTTTGCCGGGACGGAGTCCCTTGCGGTTTTCGACGGAAGGCGGGACGGTCTTGGTGATAGGATTGAAGGCGCTGCGCAAATATCTGGTCGAGACCGATGACGAGGAGCTGCGGGAACTCGAGACGGATCGGGCTGGAACCTTGCTGCTGCAGTATCCCAGCGAACGCGCCGCCGGCGTGCGTATTCAGGAATCAAATCCTGTGCATCCCGCGATAAGCGGCGGCGGAGAGTAGCGCATCATCAGGGAGATTTGGCGCAGAGAGATTTTGCGTAAGGGGGTGGGGTGGAAAAAGAGGAACGGGAATTTGTTCTCCGGCATCTGGCGGAAAGCCGCGAACGGCTGATCATGGCGGTGGAGGGGCTGTCCGAGGCGCAGCGCAGCTTCCGGCCCGCCGCGGATTGCTGGTCGATCGCCGATTGCGTGGAACACCTGACGGTAATCGAATCCAGCGTCTTCAAGTTGGTGCAGGCAGCGGTCCAGACGCCGCCTGTTTCGAGCTCCGAGACGGACCCGGCGGGCACGGACAGGCAGATGAAAGACCGGATGATATTGGAAAGAATTCCTTCCCGCGAGCGGCGGGTGCAGGGGCCCGCGGCGATGATGCCCAATGGGCGCTGGCCTGATTTCGACGAGTCCATGCGCCAGTTCGAGGCCGCCCGCGAGCGCACCCTGCGCTTCGCCGCCGTCACCCAAGCCGATCTGCGCCGGCACTCCCTGCCGCATCCGATCCTGGGCGTTTTGGACTGCTATCAGTGGCTGCTCTTGTTCGCCGCGCACTGCGAGCGCCACGTGCGGCAGATCGAGGACGTGAAGAACGATGCGCGCTTCCCGCGCGGCTACGTAGCCTCCGCTTAAGCCAGCTTACCTAAACTCCAGAATTTCCTTTTCCTTGGCTTTGGCCGCCTGGTCCAGTTTCTGCATGTGAGCGTCGGTAAGCTTCTGGATTTCGTCATGGGCGCGCCGGTCTTCGTCCTCGCTGATGAGTTTGTCCTTGAGCAGCTTCTTGACGCTCTCATTCCCGTCGCGGCGGATGTTGCGCATCGCCACGCGGTGCTCTTCCGCGATGTGATGCAGCTTCTTGACCAGGTCTTTGCGGCGCTCTTCGGTAAGAGGCGGAATGGGAACCCGGATCAGCTTGCCGTCGTTCGAAGGGTTCAGGCCCAGATCGGCGGCGCGAATGGCCTTCTCGATAATGCCGATTTGCGAAACGTCCCAGGGCTGCACCGTGATCAGGGTGGGCTCGGGGACGTGCAGGGTCGCCAGCTGGTTGAGCGGCGTGAGGGTTCCATAGTAATCCGCCCGCACGTTGTCCAGCAGACCCACCGAAGCCCGTCCCGTGCGAACACCCGACATTTCGTGTTGCAGGCCCGAGAGCACTTTCTCCATCCGCGTCTTGGAACTGGCCTCGACTTCCCGGACATTCTGAAAGGTCGCGGCGGCTGGTGTTGCGTTAGGTTCGTTTTTCATATCGTGTCGTTAAACTGCATGATGTCTAGTGAATGATCGTTCCGATGGGCTCGCCCATCGACATACGCATTATATTTCCGAACACGTTGAGATTGAAAACCCGAATCGGAAGCCGGTTGTCGCGGCACATCGCCACCGCCGAGGCGTCCAGCACCGCCAGCGACTTGGACAGCACCTCGTTGTAGGTTACTTCGGTATACAGCACCGCGTCCGGGTGGCGCAGCGGATCTTTGTCGTATACGCCGTCCACGCGCGTGCCTTTCGCGATCACGTCGGCGTGGATTTCGAGCGCCCGCAGAGTGGCGGCCGTATCGGTGGAAAAATACGGATTGGACGTGCCGGCCGCGAAGATCACGATGCGGCCTTTTTCGAAATGGCGAATGGCCCGGCGGCGAATGTAGGGTTCGGCCACCTGGTGCATCTGAATCGCGGTCATCACGCGGGTGGGCGCTCCGGCTTTCTCCAGTGCGTCCTGCAGGGCCAAGGCGTTAATGACCGTGGCCAGCATGCCCATGTGATCGGCCGCCACGCGCTCCATATCCATGGAGGCTGCCGCGGTTCCGCGGAAGAAATTGCCGCCCCCCACCACCAGCCCGATCTGAACGCCGGTCCTGGCCACTTCGGCGATCTCCGCCGTCAGGCTGTGAACTCGCTCCGGATTAATGCCGAAGGAGCCGCCGCCGGCTAGCACCTCGCCGCTTAGCTTGAGCACGATTCTCTGGTAATGGGCCATTTTCACGCGGGAATCCGCCGGCCACGGCTGGGAGGAAGCTGGGCCGCCTCACGCCTCCGGGGGCGATTTCTCGGCTGTCTCCTCGATTAGCGCCGCCTCGCCTACCTTAAAACGCACGAAACGCGAAACCGAAATATTCTCGCCCACCTTGGTGATCATCGCCTTGATCAAATCGCCCACCGTGGTGGAGTTCTCGCGGATGAAGGGCTGGTCGTACAGGCAGACCTCTTCGTAGAATTTATTCATCCGCCCGTCCACGATCTTGTCCACCATCTTCTCAGGCTTGCCTTCCTGCAGCGCCCGCGCCCGCTGGATGTCGCGTTCTTTGGCGACGGCTTCCGCAGTAACGTCTTCTTTGCGGATGAATTGCGGGTCGGCGGCGGCCACCTGCATGGCCAGATCCTTCACCAGCTGCTGGAAGTCGTCGGTGCGCGCCACGAAATCGGATTCGCAATTCACTTCCACCAGAACGCCCAACTGCGAGCCGGCATGGATGTAGCTTCCCACCACGCCCTGCCGCGTGGTGCGGGTAGCCTTCTTCGAAGCCGAAGCGATACCGCGCTTGCGCAGAATGATCTCGGCCTCGGCCAGGTTGCCGTTTGCTTCCGCCAGGGCGCTCTTACACTCCATCATTCCCGCGGCGGTGCGGTCGCGGAGTTCTTTCACCAGTTTCGCGCTGATCTCCATGGTTCCAGTTCTTTGGTTCATTCCTTCGTTCATTGGTTTCGGCGGCGCGCCGGGTTAGTCCGCCGCGGCGCTCCGAGGCCTGTTATTCGCCCGTCTTCGAAGTGCTGCCCACTTCCTCGGGCGTCTCCGATGCCACGCTCTTGCGCGGCAGGGAGATGGACGGAAGATCGTCCTCCGTGAGCCCTTCCGACATGAGCTGGTCGAGCTGCTGCGGGTCGAACTGCGTGTATTCCGGAATTTCTTCCGCGGGCGTTTCGTCGGTGATGATCTTCTCCGCCGCGAAATCCTGCTCGGTGGCCAGCGCCCGGCCTTCTATCACCGCGTCGGCCACTTTGGTCGTGAACAGCCGGATGGCGCGCAGGGCGTCGTCGTTGCCGGGAATCACGTAGTCCACTTCATCCGGATCGCAATTGGTGTCCACCACCGCCACCACCGGAATCCCCAGCTTGCGCGCTTCCTTGACCGCGATGGCTTCTTTGTTCGAATCCACCACGAACAGTACGTCCGGAAGACCGCTCATTTCCTTGATGCCCGCCAGGTTCTGCTGCAGGTGTTTGCGCTCGCGATCCAGGCGGCTGGTTTCCTTCTTGGCGCGTCCGGCATAGGCCCCGTCCGCCGCCATGGCGTCCAGTTCCTTGAGGCGCTTGATGGATTTCTGCACGGTCATCATGTTGGTCAGCAGGCCGCCCAGCCAGCGCTGGTTGACGTAATACTGGCTGCAGCGCGTGGCCTCTTCGGCGATGGCCTCCTGGGCCTGCCGCTTGGTGCCGACAAACAGCACGGTTTTGCCTTGCGCCGCCGCTTCGGCCATGTAGCGCATGGCGTCCTTGAAAAGTTTCAGCGTCTTTTGCAGATCGATGATGTAGATTCCGTTGCGTTCGCCAAAGATGTACTCTTTCATCTTTGGATTCCAGCGCTTGGTCTGGTGCCCGAAATGAACGCCTGCTTCGAGCAATTCCTTCATGGAAATTGACGGCAAACTGCCTCCTTAAGTCTTACCAGTTACGATTTCGCCCAGTCTCGGCCGCGCACGCGGTCCAAAGCGGAATTTGCGTGCGAGAGAGGAAACCGGCCGTTTCTACGCGCCGGGAAAATCGGTGCGCTAGCGTTTGGAGAACTGGAACCGCTTGCGCGCGCCCTTTTGACCGTACTTCTTGCGCTCGTGCGCGCGCGGGTCGCGCGTCAGCAAGCCGAGTTGCTTCAGCTTCGGCCGCAGTTCGGAATTAAATTCGATCAGCGCGCGGGCGATACCCAGCCGCGCCGCTCCCGCCTGTCCGGTGGGGCCGCCGCCGTCGGCCAGAATGAGAATATCGAACTTGTCGGCCATTTCCGCCGCCAGCAGCGGCTGCCGCACCATGGCGCGTGACGACTCGTTGGCGAAATAGTTCTCCAACGCCCGGCCGTTTACCGTAATCAGGCCTTTGCCCGATCGCAGGAAAATGCGCGCCACCGACGTCTTCCTGCGGCCCGTTCCGAGATACTGTACCAATCCTGCCACTCAAATACCTTTCTTCGTCAGCTTGCTTACGACAATGCCAGCGACACCGGCTTCTGGGCCTGGTGCGGATGCTTATCGCCGGCGTAAACTTTCAGCTTGCGGTACATCTGCTTGCCGAGTTTCGTTTTGGGGAGCATTCCGGCGATCGCCTGCTCCACCATTTTCGCCGGGCGCGTGGCCCGCATCTTCACCGCGCCGACCTCGGTCAGCCCGCCCGGGTAACCGGTATGCCGGCGATAGAGCTTCTGCGCATCTTTGCGTCCGGTAAGCCGGACTTTTTGGGCGTTGATGACGATCACATGATCGCCGGTGTCCAAGAATGTCGTGTAGGTGGGCTTGTGCTTGCCCATCAGGATCTGAGCGGCCTGGCTCGCAAGCCGTCCAAGCACTTGATCTTGGGCGTCCAGTACGTGCCATTGACGCACGATTTCACCCTCGGACGGAATCTGGGTTTTCATAAAGACAGACCTTCTCCCTT
Source organism: Terriglobia bacterium (assembly GCA_963786745.1). Classification (GTDB taxonomy): domain Bacteria; phylum Acidobacteriota; class Terriglobia; order Bryobacterales; family Bryobacteraceae; genus Palsa-89. The sequence goes on from CAWBAE010000008.1 coordinate 708,117, forward strand.
GGAGCTTTTCGGTCACTTTAGCTTACCGAATGGGGCAGGGAACTGTCAAACCCCGCCTTCCGGTTGGCCAAACGAAAACTCGCTGTCGCCGCCCAGGCGGTTTATCTTAGAACTATGCCCCCGGTGCTTGATACCGAGGAAAAGAAACTGGCCGATTCTAACGGCGGCGGTCCCCGCGATCTCGGTCCGGACCACGGCGGAGGCGGCGATGGCGACGAAGGCAACTCCGATCCGAACTACGTTCCCGGCGCGGGACTGCTCGCGATGCGCCTGGTCCTGGTCTCGGTATCCATGTTGTTCGTCACCGTGGGCGTCGCCTATTACGCGCGCTCGCGCTCACCCATCGGTTGGCAGCACATCCGCGTTCCCAGCCTGCTGTGGGTTAGCACGGCCCTGATCCTGGCCAGCGGGTGGACGCTCGAGACCGCGCGCAGCGTCGTGGAGGGTTCCCATCGAAGGCGCTATGTAAGCTGGGTCGCCGTTACCCTAGGCATCGGCTTGGCTTTCCTGGCGTCGCAGATCCTGGCCCTGCGGGAGCTCGCCGTCCAGGGGCTATATTTGCGCCACAATCCGCACAGTTCTCTCTTTTATGTTCTGACGGTCGCGCACGGCTTGCACCTGCTCGGAGGGATGCTGGCGCTTTGCTATCTACTAGCTCGCGCGCCGCAAATCCTCACGGCCTCTCGCCGGCATTTTGCGCGCCTGCGCGGCCGCATCGCCGTCGCGGCTCTCTACTGGCATTTTCTGACGGTGTTGTGGCTAGGCTTGTTTCTGGCGCTTTTGATATGGCCTTAGGCCGCTTTATTGGCGAGAAGCCGCGGAAGACTCAAAATACGTTTCCGAAAGTTCGGGCTTTTGCTCCAGCGCCCGTTTCCAGCAGTCCCGCGCTTCATCTTGCTTGCCCATGGTTTTGAGCACATGGCCGAGATTCAACAGGGCCTCCGGGAATTGCTCTCTCTGGTCCAGCGCTTCGCGGTATAAGCGCGCCGCATCTTCCAGTTGCCCCGACTTCTGCAGCAGCAACCCGGTGTTGTAGAACAGTTCCGGGCTGCGTTCGCCCAGGTCTATCAAACCGGCCTGATACTGCAACGCCTGGTCGAAGTTATTCTGCTCCACAGCCAAAGCCGCCAGGGCCCGCAAGGCTTCGGGCGAAGAGGAATTGAGCGCCAGCAAGGCCTCGAACGCCTTGGACGCGCCCTCCAGATCCCCGAGGTTCCAGCACGCGATGCCCAGGTTTAATTGCGCCTCCGGCCAATCCGGGCGTTTGTGAACGCAGGAGTGGAAGGATTCCACGGCGCCCCGGAAATCGCTGCGCTGAAGGCGCGAAAATCCGAGACGAAACCAGCCGTCCTCGAAATCGCCATTCCGGGCCAGCAATTTGGTGTAAATCCGCTCGGCTTCCTCGGTCGCGCCCTGCTTTTCGAGAACCGCGCCGAGATTGTACTGCACCTCCACCAGTTCGGGCGCAATCTGCAGCGCTTGCTCATAGGCTGCGCGGGCTTGGTCCCAATCGCCGGACTCCTGATAGACCACGCCCAGGTTGACATGCGCCTGTTTGGCATCCGGACGGATCCGTACCGCTTCGCCGTAAGCCTTGGCGGCATCCTCCAGATTTCCGGTCTTGTGGTGGGCGATGCCGAGATTGAACCAGCGATCGAAACTGTCGGGCGTATATTCGGTAAGCCGGGCGCAAAAGCGCAACGCCGCGCTGTAATCGTTGGAATGGAACGCGCAGCTGGCCAGCCCTTCGAGAGCGGTTTCGGAATTCGGGCGCAGCAGCAGCAACCGCTCCGAGTACTCGCCGATCTTCGGGTAATCCTTGTTCGCCAGGCTGATATTGACCAGGTTTACCAGACATTCCTCGGGATTCACATTGCCCGAGAGCAGCGACTCGTAGATTCGGGCCGCCTCTTCGAACTGCTTGCGCAGCTGGAGCGTTACCGCGCGTCCGAACAACGCGGTGGGATCGTCCGGCTTCATTTCGAGCACCTGATCGAAGGCTTCGGCGGCTGCTTCCGGCTTGTCCAGATGCAGCAGCGAGATTGCCATGCCCAGACGCGGCTCGCGCTGATCGGGCCCCGCGAGAGCGGCCTTCTCGAAAAACTCCGCCGCCTCTTGCCAGCGCCCCAATCTTTCGAGACACGCCGCCATGTTCAAGTTCCCGCCCGCGTGCCGCGGATTCATGCTCAGCACCTTGGCGTAGCTTTGGGAAGCTTCCTCGTAGCGCTCGAGTTCAAATTGGATCTGCGCCTTGGCCGCAAAGATAGCCAGACTCTCGTCGCCGCCCGCCTGCGCGCCGGCGATTTCTTCGAGCGCCTCCTCGAGCTTGCCTTCCATGTGAAGAGAAACAGCTTTGGCCAGGGAAGCCGCTTTCGCACCCGGGTCGGCGCCGCCTGTCGATAATCTGGTCTTGTCGTCGCTCATATGTTTTCAGTTCCGTCTTAGTTGGACTCTTCGATGCTATAGGGCGCAAGGAATGCGCATAGTTTCCCGAGCGCGTCGTACTGGTGCGTCACTTCCACCCAGCGCAGCCGCGCCCGCTCGCCGCGGTCACAGAAGAAACCGACGCCGCCCTGCCGTAAACGATTGTCGGACCAAAAGTCGACCACTTGGTCCTGGACCAGGATGGTGAAATCGCCGCCCCTTACGTCCACCGCCACCCGGTAGAACATGTCCGCGCGAGTGGTCAGCGGCAGCGGCTTCTCGACGCGCGGGCCTTCTCTACCGTTGATCACCGCGTAGCGCAGGATGTGGACCACCGGCAGCGGGCCCGGCTGCACGGTAACGAACTTCACCGCGTAGTAGTTGTCCAGATTCTTGGCGCGGAACGCAAACCCCATGGCCCGATGATCGATTTCGCCCAGAAACTCGAAGCGGTAATCCGACAAGTCCGCGGTCGGCTTAAAGATGGCTAGCGGACCCGGCTCCACGAAACCAGCCGCGTCGTAGGACCAGCTTCGGGTCAGCTTCGAGTGGCTGTTCCAGGCGTCCAGGCCGGACCGGAAATCATCGGTGAAAGCTATCGCGGCCCGATTCGAGATGTTCTGCTGCACGTACTTCCACTTTTGATCCACCATTTGGCGCATCTTGAGCCCGGCCTCGGGAGCAGCGATGGGTCGCGGTTTGGATGGGGTGATTGCCACCGCCACCAGCACCGGCAACAACAGCGTGATCACCTTCAGCTCGAACGGTGCGTTCTTCCATACAGCCGTTAGCCAGCGCCATGTATTGACGGCCTGGGTGAGCGGATTGAGTGGCGCCCCGGCCACCTGTTCCTTATACCAGGCCGAATCTTCTTGCGGAGTTGCCTCGACGGCTTCTTTCGCCCCTGCCGTCTCCTGAACCGGCTCGGCGACCACCGGGATTTCCGCATCCTGAGACATCGCCATTTGCGGCGCGGCCGGCTCTCCGTCCGCCAGGATCGCCTTCGGGTCTAGCGTGTTGGCTGCCTCCCACTCGTACGCAATCCGATGCTCGTCGCAGCAGAATTCGCCGTCGGTAAGGCTGCGAAGAGGGGTAAGCGTGTTGTGACAGTACCTGCAGTTCATGCGGGACCTAATAACCCGTTCCTATCTTAAGGTTGCGTCAGGGGAAAATACTACAGGGCGAAACCCTCAGCGGGGCCTGGAATCGTGCGTATTGCCGGACAGGTTGTAGGGTTTCTTACCTAGGATGGCGGCCTATAGCGGCGCGGGCAAGGCCAGAGCTGCTTTGGCTAACGTTCTTTGGAGGAGATCTTCCGCTTCCAGTTCTCCCAGGCCTCGAGCGATCGAGATTTCGGTGATCAGCATGTGCCTGGCCCGGTCTAACATCTTCTTTTCACGGAAGGATAAAGGCTTCCCGGTTTGAAGCATCAGCAGAGTCTTCAGTACCTCGGCAATCTCGAGTAAGCTGCCGTGCCGCATCTTATCCGAGTTTTCCTTGAAACGGTCCTTCCAGTCACCCTTCATCCGGGGCTGTTCTTCACCCAGGGAGGACAATACCCGCGCCAATTCGCCGTTTCTGGTGACGCGCCGCAGCCCGATCTCCTGGACGTGCGAGAACGGAACCATTACGGTCATGCTCTTGTAAGTGAGGCGCAGCAGGTAAAAACGCTCGTTCTGAGCGCCAAAAAAACGGGTGCTGATGTTCTCCACGGTCCCAATCCCGTGGTTAGGATAGACAACCTTTTCCCCGATTTGGAACAAGGTCATACGCAGACCGTTACACCTTAGAAGCCTGTTACGTTCACAAGTCTAAAACCAGCAACAAGATGTTAAGCCGAACCGAATGCCTTGTCAATAGTATTTCGTACTACCAGGAGGTAGAACGGGTTATGCTTTTTAGTAGCATACACTTTCCTGTAGTGGCATATCCCAAAAATCGAATCCCAATCCCGGTCAGATTTGTAACCCAGCGAGAAATACTGTATTCTCATGGCTTAGAATAGCTTCACTGGGTGGCATTCGAAGTGCTCCAAAGGCAAGCGCTAATCAGAGTGCGAGTGTGTTCGAATTGAATCGCGCGGGGACCGTCGCTTGAGGGATCTCAAAACCCAGTTCGTCAGCGCGCTGCTGTTCATTCTCACCGTGGCAGCGGTGTCCTGCGCTGTTGTCAACTTCCGCCACCAGAAGATCGACAAACTTCCGGACGATGGCGTGATCTGGGTGGATCGTTCCGCCCCCAATGGCGACAACCTGGTGGAGGCGTTGCACGTGACGCCGGATGGCGAAGCCGACAACGCCGGCATTCGGCCCGGTGACATGCTGCTCGAAATCTCCGGGCACAAGATTCACAGGAGCGCGGATGTTCCACAGGTTCTGCAGCTGATCGGCTCCTGGCGGCAGGCCCGCTACGAACTGCTGCGCGGCAGCGTGCAACTGCCTGCCCAGGTGATTGTCGGAGAGAACGTTCCGGATCGGGCGGTTTACTACCAGTACGCGGTGGGCGTTCTGTACCTGCTGATCGGCCTGTTTGTTTACTACCGGCGCGTCAGCGCTCCCCGATCGGTGCATTTCTACGTTCTCTGCCTGGCTTCGTTCGTTCTATTTTGTTTCCACTACACGGGCAAGCTCAGCGCTTTCGATCAGGTGATTTATTGGGGCAATGTGGCGGCCTGGGTCCTTACGTCCACCATCTTTCTGCACTTCTGCCTGGTGTTCCCCGAGCGCGCCAAGTGGCTCTCCAGCCGCGCCGGCATTATCGCGACTTACGTCCCAGGGGTCTTTCTGCTGCTGGTCTACGTTCTGGTGGCCAAGGGGATGCTGCGAGTAGCCGCCTCGCCGGTGGAAGTCAGCTGGTTTCTCGACCGGGGCGAGTTGATCTATCTGTGCGCGGTCTATTTGATGGGCGCGCTGGTCCTGACTTTGAAGTCTCCCCACATTGACGATCCGCTGGTGCGGCGTCAGCTCAAATACCTTCGCAATGGGACATTAGTGGGAATTGTCCCGTTCACGGCCATCTATGCGATCCCCTATATTCTGGGGTTCCTGCCCGGCCACTACGAGAAAATGGCGGTTTTGTTTTTGATGCTGGTCCCCATCACCTGGGCCTACGCCATCTTGCGCTACCGGCTGATGGATGTGGACATCATCTTTCAGCAGGGTTACGTCTACACGCTCGCGACTTTGCTGGTCCTGGGCATCTTCTATGGCCTGATTTTCTCGTTCACGCGCCCGGAGGACATCAGTCCGGCCGCCATAGTCGGCCTCATTCTGTTCGCGACATTTATTTTCCAGCCCATCCGCGACTGGTTACAGGAACAGCTGGATCGCTATTTCTTTTATAAGGACCGTTACGACTATCGCCGGACGCTGATTGAATTCGCGCGTGAGCTGGGTTCGGAAACCAACCTGGACGAAATGCTGCGCTCCGTGGCCGAGCGTCTGCTGCACACCTTGTCCATTCAGCATGTGGCGTTTTTCCTCGCCGGCGAGAGCGACGAGAGCTTTCGGCTGCACATGACCATGGGGAATCGCAAGGAGCGCAGCCAGAAGCCTGGCCAGGAACTGGATTTAAGCTTCCTCAGCTCGCGTCCCGACAAACCCTATCTATTTTTCGAACGGACCCGCCACTTGCTGGATGTGGTATCGCACGAATGGCCCGTTCCGGTGCGCGCCACCATCGCTGAGCTGGATCTGACTTATTACTTCGCTTGCTCGGCGCGCGGCCGGACCATTGCCTACCTGGGGCTGAGCCGTACCGATAAAGGCGACTTTCTGTCGAGCGACGACGTCGAGCTCCTGACCACGCTCTCCGGGTCCATTAGTATCGCCATTGAAAACGCGCGTCTGTACCGCTCGCTCCAGCTCAAGGTCGATGAGTACGAGCGCCTCAAGGAGTTCAGCGAGAATATCGTCGAGTCCATCAACGTCGGTATCCTGGCGGCGGACTTGGATGACCGGGTGGAGAGTTGGAACACTCAGATCGAGCGGTTGACTGGGACTCCCCGCCAGAACGCGGTGGGCCGGCGGCTATCCGATCTGTTTCCGGCCGAGCTATGCGAAAAATTCCAGTTGGCCCGCGGCAATGCGGGTGTGCAGAACATCTACAAGTTCGTACTCAAGTCTCCGGCCGGCTCGAACGGGAGCCGCAACGGCGCGTCGCAGCCTTCCACGCACATTCTGAATCTGGCCATCGCGCCGCTGGTCTCGAAGGACTTGCAGCAGATCGGCCGCCTGATCATCTTCGACGACGTTACGGACCGCGACGAGCTGGAGCGGCGCTTGGTGCAGGCCGATAAACTCAGCTCCATCGGACTGCTGGCGGCCGGCGTGGCGCATGAAGTGAATACACCGCTCGCGGTGATCTCCACCTACGCTCAGATGCTGGCCAAGCAGATCTCCGGTGACGACCAGAAATCCAAGCTCCTCGATAAGATCGCCAAGCAGACGTTCCGCGCCAGCGAAATCGTGAACTCCCTGCTCAGTTTCTCTCGAACCTCCACTACCGACTTCTTGGAAGTGGACCTGAACCGCGTCATTCAGGACACCTTGGGCCTGATTGACCATCAGTTGAAGAAGTCCGGGATTGAAACCAAGCTCGATCTGGCGACGGCATTGCCGCCCGTCAAAGGGAACGCGGGCAAGCTGCAGCAGGTTTTCCTGAATCTGTTCCTGAATGCGCGCGACGCCATGGAATCCGGCGGCGTTTTGACCATCCGGAGCTGGAGCGAGGATGGTTTCGCGCGCATCGATATTGCCGACAACGGCCAGGGCATCGCCCCCGAGCACCTGGCCCGAATCTACGATCCGTTCTTCACCACCAAGGGCGCCCGCAAGGGAACCGGCCTCGGACTGGCCGTCACCTACGGCATCGTTCGTGAGCATGGGGGCAACATAGAAGTAGAGAGCCGTCTGGGAGGTGGCTCTCGCTTCCATGTTGAAGTCCCCTTGGCAAGAAAGCCGGTGCATGCCTGATATCCTGCCCCCTGATGAACCTGTTGCATCCCTGCCCAGACGTATTCTCGTGATCGACGACGAGATCGACATCCGCGAGAGTCTGGAAACGCTGCTGAGCCTGGACGGTTACTCCGTGGATCTGGCCGAGAACGCCGAAGAAGGCCTGCGCAAGGCCGAAGCCGGCAACTACGATCTGATTCTTCTGGACTTGATGATGCCGGACCGCTCCGGCATGGACGTGCTGCGCGAGGTGCGCGAGCGCGATACCGAGACGCCCATCTTCATGATCACCGCCTACGGCTCGGTGGAGGTTGCGGTGCAGGCCCTCAAGACCGGCGCGAACGACTATTTCTCCAAGCCCTGGGACAACGAAAAACTGCTGATCGAAATCGGCCGCATGATCGCCCACACGCGTCTGGAGCGCGAGAACACCCAGCTCAAACGCGCGTTCAAACAGCAGTATAGTTTCCCGAACATCATCGGCAAGAACGACCGCATGATTCGCATCCTGGACCTCGTGACTCAGGTGGCGCCCAGCCGCGCCACCATCCTGATCACCGGCGAAACCGGCACCGGCAAGGAACTGATCGCCAAAGCGATTCATGCCAATTCCACTCGCGCCGACCAGCCCTTTGTCCCGGTCAACAGCGGCTCCGTGCCCGCCGAGTTGATGGAATCGGCGCTGTTCGGGCATGTGAAAGGCGCGTTCACCAGCGCCATCGCCGCTCGCAAAGGCTATTTCGAGGCCGCCAACAAGGGCTCGATTTTCTTCGACGAAATCGGCACCATTAGCCCCGAAACCCAGGCGAAGCTCTTGCGGGTGATTCAGGAACGCGAGTTCATGCCGGTGGGATCTACCGAAACCATCCGGGTGGATGTCCGCATCATTGCGGCCACTAACGCGGATCTAAAGAAATTAGTGGACGAAGGCAAGTTCCGCGAAGATCTGTACTATCGTCTGAACGTAATCAACCTGGCTTTGCCGCCTCTTCGGGAACGAAAAGAAGACATTCCTCGCCTGGTGGAGCACTTCTTTGTTAAGTTCAGCCGGGAGAACGAAAAGTTCCTGGACTCGGAGCGGCGGAGTCTGCTGCGTTTCGAGAACGATGCCCTCCAGCTTTTGATGGACTACAACTGGCCGGGTAACGTCCGGGAGCTCGAGAATGTAGTCGAGCGAGCCGTCGTGCTAGCCTCCCAGGCCACTGTCCCGGTTGACGTGCTCCCGGATTCAATCCTGCAAGCAGCCGGCATTCGTATCCGCCGGGATGAAAGCGGCACGCTTCCCGCCGATGCGTCTTTATTCGAGGTGGTCGCAGAATTCGAACGCCGCAAGATCATCGAAGCCCTGGATGCCGCCAATTGGAGCCAGACCGATGCGGCCGAGAAACTAAGCATCCCTCTCTCCACTCTTAATCAGAAGATTAAACGCCTCAATATCGATGTCCGGCGTAAGGGCGGAGCCGGGGCATCTTAGCTCTTTAGTAATACGCATTACAGATCCTCGCCTTGACATGCCTTCTTAACATGAAGTATTCTTAGCCTTCGTCTTCAGTTCTGGAGTGTTTACTCCAGTTGGTACTCTCCGGCCTACGGCCCACCGCGTCTGTTGCAGTTACTGGGTCGTGCCGATTTAATCCTAGGAGATCCATGCCACACCAGCCTTACTTTGTGGTTGTCTTAGCCCACTCGCTACACGGGCGGTTGCGCCGCATCCACATTCCGCATAAGGCGATCTATGCTGCTTTCGCTTTTACGCTGGTCGGATGCCTGACGATGTGCGTGTTTCTTTCCAGCTACTTAAGGATGAGCTGGAAGGTGGCGCATTACAATACGCTGCGCTCCGAAGTGGAGTCCCTGCGCGCCAAGTATCAAGAACTCGAAAACGTCAACCACCAGAAGAACGAACAGCTGGCGACGCTCGAAACCTTCGCCTCTGAGATTTCCGTGGCCTATGGCTTGAAGCGCAGACCGGAAACGTCCTCCGATGTCGCGAGCGGCGTGGCGTTAACTCCCAACTTCCGGGAGTCGCTCAGCGAATACAATTTTCTCCAATCCGCATCCCTTTCCGCTGTGTACCGGAACTACCCCAAGCAATGGCAGACCCATGTACGTCCCAGCTTGTGGCCGGTGGAGGGGAGATTGATGAGCCCATTCGGGGTTAGAACAGATCCGTTTTCGGGTGAGGGTGCGATTCACACGGGTGTCGATCTCTCGGCGTCGATGGGAACGCCCGTGCGCGCCGCCGCGGATGGGATTATCGTCGAGACCGAGTGGTCCAGCGGTTATGGCCGGCTGATCATCATCGACCATGGCAACGGCATCCAGACTTACTACGGACACCTGTCCAGCTTCGACGTCGTGCCCGGGCAAGAGGTCCGGCGCGGCGACATCATCGGCCGATCGGGCGCCAGCGGCCGCGTCACTTCGCCGCATCTGCATTACGAAGTGCGAATGGGCGGCACTCCGGTGAATCCCTATCCGTTCCTGGCGCGCTCGGCGATGTCTTTGCCTACGCACGCCCAAACCGATCTCGGTTTCTAAGCGCCTCACGCCAACAGATTCCCCGCTTTCTGATATAAGCTAGGAGTGTCCGCCGGTACCCACGGGGGAGGAGCCTTACCGTGAAGACAAATAAAACGATGGCTTTTCGATTGGCCGCGATCGCAATCGGCCTGATCCTGCTGACTTCCGCGTATACCCGGATCCGGTCTGCTTCCGTCATGGCGGATGCCGCCACTGCATTCCTTGCATCGTTGACACCGGAACAGCGAGCCCAGGCGACCTTCCAGTTTCAGGATGAAGAGCGCTTCCTGTGGCATTACATTCCGAAAGAGCGCAAGGGACTTCCACTGCGCGAGATGACGCCCACGCAGAAACAGCTCGCCCACGCGCTGCTCGCGGCCGGCCTCAGCCAGCGCGGATACATCAAAGCCTCCACCATCATGAGTCTGGATGAGGTGCTGCGGCTGCTCGAAAACGGCAAGGGCCCGCGGCGCGATCCTGAAGGCTACTTCTTCACCATTTTCGGATCGCCTTCAGACAGCGGCACTTGGGGCTATCGCGTGGAAGGGCATCATCTGAGCCAGAACTTCACCATCACGAACGGCAAGGTGGAGGATGGCCCCAGCTTCTTCGGCGCGAATCCGGCGGAGGTGCTGGAGGGCCCGCGCAAAGGCTTGCGCGTTCTGGCGCGGGAGGACGATCTCGGACGCGACTTCATTAAATCGCTCAGCGCCGAACAAAAGAAAACCGCGGTTGTGAGCCAGGAAGCGCCCAAGGAAATTCTGACCGAAGCATCGCGCCAGGCGGCGCTCAAGGGCCAGCCGAGCGGCATCGCGGTGTCCAAGCTCAACGCGCAGCAGCGAGAGCTGCTTCAGAATCTGTTGGAGGAGTACGCGAACAACGTGCCCGCTGAAATGGCCGAAGCGCGGCTGGCCGAGGTGAAGAGCGCCGGCAATAACCTGTATTTCGCCTGGGCGGGCGGCGAGGAACCGCGCCAGCCTCATTATTACCGTATACAGTCTCCGAAGTTTCTGATCGAGTTCGACGACACGCAGGATAATGCCAATCACATTCATAGCGTGTGGCGCGACTTCGACGGCGACTTCGGCCTGGACCTGCTCAAAGAACACTACCAGACCAGCCACCGGTAACAGCTTTGCTTCTCAGCCGTCGGGGATTTGTTTGCTCTTTCGCCGCGGCCGGGGTTGGTTACGCCGCCGGCCGGGGGCAGGTGATTCCTTCCGAAATGCGGCGCTATGCGGACGCCGCCACTGAGTTCCAGATTTTCCGTCTCACCGATCCGGCGCATCAAAGCCGGCTTCCCGCCTATACCGGCCGCGCGGTTTCCCGCCGCGGTGATTTTTTGATTTTCTCGAGCGATCTTTCCGGCAGCGTGCAGGGCTACCACATGGATTTGAGATCCGGCCAATCCCGGGCCCTGACCGACGCTGCCCACCTCGAGGCCGGCTCGCTCACCTTATCGGCGGATGAACGCAGCGTGGGCTTCCTCGACGGCGGCTTATTGTTCCTGACCGTCCTTTCGAACCTCCGGTCCCGTGAAGTCTACCGCGCGGCCGACGGTTTTGAGCCCGGCCCCGGACTCAGCCTCACGGAGGATGGCCGCTACGCCGCGCTCATCGAGCAAAAGCCCGGGCTCAGCCGTCTGCGGCTGATCACCCTGCATACGGGGATCGCCCAGACTTTGCTCGAATCCCCCGAGCCGATCTCCGATCCCATGCCGCGTCCGCGGCGCGCCGGCGTGTTGTACCGCAGAGGCGCCGAGGAGTTGTGGCTGGTGAATTTTGACGGGACCGACAATCGCCGTCTGCGCCTGGCGCCGGGCGGTCTGGCGAATGCGCTATGGTCGAGCGACGGCCGGTCGGTGCTGTATTTGAACCTTCCCACCGATCGAAAACAGCTCAACAATCTGCGCGAACATATTCCCGACAGCAACACCGACAGCTTCATTTCCAATACCAGCCAGTTTGTAACGTTCAGCCACAACGGCGATTCGAGCGTGTTCGTCGGCGCGAGCGGGAGCAAAGCCTCGCCCTATGTTCTATTGCTGGTGCGCTCGGTCAAACGAGAGCTGACGCTATGCGAGCACCGCGCCAGCGATCCGCGCTCGGTCTCGCCGATTTTCTCGCCGAATAGCCAGCGGGTATTCTTTCAGAGCGATCGCGATGGAAAAATGGCGCTGTATGCCCTGGCGGTGGATCGGCTGGTGGAACAAACCGAATCGGAAGAACACCAGTCCTAACGCCGAATTAATGACGACCCATCGGCCATGAGCCCGGCTGCCACGGAGGAGTTGCGCAACACCGCCTCGAGCAGCGCGCGCGTGTCTTCGGTTCGAGGATCCCGAAACAACTGCGCGGTCGGCCCGCACTCGGCCACGCGGCCCTGCTGCAGAATGGCCAGGCGACCGCACAGCGACGCCACCGCCAGCAGGTCGTGCGAAATGAACAGCATCGCCATCCCCAGTTCCCGGTTCAAGCGCTGGAACAATGCCAGGATCTCCGATTGAGTTATGGCATCCAGGGCGCTGGTCGGTTCATCCGCGATCAGCAATCGCGGCTTGTGGAGGATCGCCATGGCAATCAGCACCCGTTGCGCCTGTCCGACGCTGAGCTCGCGAGGATAGCGAGCTAGGAAGTTTTCTTCCGCGGGAAGGCTGACCAGCTCGAAGAGCTCGAGGGCCCGCTGCTTCCAATCGCCGCTCGAGCTATGAGCCCGCCACGCTTCCGAAAATTGCGTGCCGATTTTCAACGATGGGTTGAGCGAAGCCAGCGGGCTCTGCAGAACCAGCGCGATTTCCCGGCCGCGCACCTTGCGCATTTCGCGTTCGGGAAGCCGCAGCAAATCGCGCCCGCCGAACCGGACCTCGCCGCGAATTACGCCGCCCTTATGATCGAGCAGACGCAACAACGCCAGAGCAATGGTGCTCTTGCCCGATCCGCTCTCGCCCACCAGGCCCAGGATTTCGCCATCGCCCAACTCCAGGTCGACGTCCTGCAGGACGCCGGGCTTGTTCGGATAGTCCACTGAAAGCCGCGCTTTGAGAAGCGGCGTCATTTTTGGCTCGTATACGCCCCCGTGACGCTTAAACGTTCCGCATTCCAATAGATCTGGGGGTGCAGGCGAGCCGGCGTCACGTTTTTCAGATTCGGCGATACGGCCGCGAGCGCATTCGGGCTTACCAGGAAGATCATGGGAGCCTGATCCGCGACGATCTGCTGCGCCTGATCGAAATACAACTTGCGTTTTTTAGTATCCTGCACCGCCGTCTGCGCCTGCATGAGCTTGTCGAGCTGGGCTTCCCAAGCCGTCTCCGGCGTCTTCTGGTTCGGATTCCACTGATGGTTCTCCGCCGAGCTCAGCCAGAGGTTCATCTGATCGTTCGGGTCCAGGCCCACGTTCGTGAGCGCCATCAGGACGGATTCGTAGTTGAAGCTGCGCGTGATCCGCTCGATCAAGGAAGGAAAATCGAGAATCACCACATTCATTTGAATTCCGATCTTGGCCAGGTCCTGCTGGATTAGAGCCAGCATCCGTTCGTGCAGCTTGTTGCCGGAATTGGTGATCATGGAAAATTCCACCTTATGCCCTTCGCGATCGAACAAGGCGTCGCCCTGGCGGTGGAAACCATCGTGCTGCAAACGATCCAGCGCTCCCGCGGCCGAATAGACCGGAGGCTTCAAGGCGGAATTGAACCAGAATTGATTGGCGGCGGACACCGGGCCGGCTGCCGCCTGCGCGCGCCCGTGATACACCACCCGGACGATGTCGTCGCGATGGATCGCCTCCGAGATTGCGCGCCGGAACTCGGTGGAGCGGAACCAGCGGCGTTTGTAATCCGGCAGCGGCGCCGCGGCTACTTGATTGAAGAAGACCAGCTCCATGTCGAGCGATGGGCCGGCGTCCACCGCCGCGCGCGGCATTTCCGCCGACAACCGCTCGTACATATCCGGATCCAGCTTGTTGACGATGTCCAGCTCGCCGCGCCGGAACCGCAACAGCTCCAATTCGCGATTTTGTTGAATGTCCAGCCGGATCGTGTCGAGGTACGGCAGCTTACGCCCTTGGGCGTCGTGCTTCCAATAGTTCGCATTGCGGCGTAGCAGCACATAGGCGCCGGGTTTGTATTCGCCCACTTCGAACGGCCCCAAGACAGCGGCTTCCTTGCGCGGAGAATGAGCGGAAAGAATCGCAACCTGATCGAATTGCGAGGCCAGCGCCGCTACCGGTCCCGGAAAACGGGCCATGGCCCTCGCGCCCACGCAGCTGGTTTCCACCGCGCCGGGGACGGTACGGAACGAATCGCCCGTGGGCGAATGCAGCGCCGGATCCATCAACTGTCGAATGGTGAAAGCTACGTCCTCGCAACTGAACGGCGTGCCATCGGAAAACTGAACGTTGGGGCGCAATTCAAAATCGATGCGGCGCCCATTTTCAGATACCGTCCACTTGGTGGCCAGCTCGCCTTCGAGTTCCTGGGTGTAGCGATTCAGCCGGATCAACACGCCGCCCGTGAGGTAGCGAATGGCTTCTGAAGACTCGTCCTCCACCAGCAGCGGATTGAAAGTCTTAGGCTCTGTCCGCAGCGAGAAGCGCAGCTCGCCGGACGCTTGCGCCCCGAGCGCCGCACAGGCCAGCATGGCCGGGATTACCAGCGCGTGTCTCAACATTGAATACGATCCTCCGTGCGAAGCAACAATTGCAGGCAGCACACCACCGCCACCAGCAACACCACCGGCGCCAGCATCCACGGATTTTGGAGCACGGCCGTATAGTTCTCGAGTTCGCGCAACAAGGCTCCCCAGGACGGCAAAGGTTCCGCGACCCCGAGGCCGAGCAATCCCAGATTGGCTTCGCTCAGGATAAATAACGGAATCGAAATCCAGAATTGGGCGAGCAAAATCGGGCGCAGGTTGGGAAGCAAGTGACGCCAGAACAGTCTCGCGCTCGAGATTCCGCTGGCCCGCGCCTGCACCAGAAAGTCCGAGTTGACCAGCGTGCGCGTGCCGGCGCGAATCACGCGCGCGGGCGTCGCCCAGCCCAGGCATCCCAGCAGAGCGAAGGTGATGATTGCCGAGGTGACCGGAGAAGTATTGAGCGGCAGCAAGGCCCGCACCGCCAGCAGCAGGAATAGCCAGGGCAAAGACAGAAACAGATCGATTCCCATGGTCACCGTCCGCTCCCAGCGGCCGCCCGCGCAGCCCGCGCTCGCTCCCACCACGGCCGCGATCAGCGTCGAGAGCAGCGCCGCCGCCGGCGCCAATAGCAGCGATACCCGCGTTCCGTACAGCAGCCGCGCGAAACGGTCCCGCCCCAATTCATCCGTCCCGAGCAGGAACCGCGCGGACGGGGGCGCGCTGATGGCATCGCGGAACTGTTCCGAGTAGGAAGACGGCGCGATCCATCCGGCCAGCAGGGAGGCCAGCGCTACCACGCCCAGCAGCACGAGCGCCGTCTTTTGCACTCGCGTCATACCGGGGCTCTCCTCGCCGCCAGCGCCAGGTCCGCCAGGGTATTTACGACCATGGTCATCAGCGCGATCAGGACCGTAATGTCCACCAGCAAGGGCAGATCGCGGTCGAGCGCAGCTCTCCAAGCCAGCTGTCCGATGCCGGGCGTGTCGGAGATCGCTTCAATCGGAATGGATGCGCCGAATGCCAGGCTCACCGAGATCCCGGCCAGCGCCGCCAATTGAGGAACGGCCGGAAGCGCCACGTGAGCGAACAGCACGCGAAGGCTGCCGAGTCCCTTGGCCTGCGCCAGCAGAACGTGGGGCGATTGGCAGGCGTCCGATAGAAGATTCTTGGAGTAGCGGTAGACCTGCGGAAACACCACCAGCGCGATGGCCCAGCGAGGCGGCGCGCCCATCCAGACGAAAACCAGCGCGATCACCGCCGCCGGCACCGCCAGGCACAACCCGCTCAGCACGGCGGGCAAAAGATCCGATCCCGGAATGCGCCACCAGACCGTGAGCAGGGCCAGGCCCAGGCCCATCGCCACGCCGCCCAGAACACCGTACCCGAGCGAAACCAGCGTCAGGGGCAAGCGTTCCTTCAACAGCTCCGCCGCCGGCCGGTTCAACGATCTTGAGAATCCCAAGTCTCCGTGAGCGAGACCCGCGAGGTAGCGAAGATAGAAGCGCGCGATATTGTTGTCGGCGGCCCGCTCTGCCCGGATGGCCTGGATGCTCTCCTGGTTTAAGCGGCTGTCGAGCTCGCGTTCGTCCGCGCCGAAGCCCGGCCCCAGGCGAACCAGAGTGGCTCCCAACAATCCTCCCAGCAGGACGGTTAACAGGATGCGTCGGGCGTGCCTTAGAACCAGAGCAAACATCGGTCGTCTACCAGGTACCGGTAGGCTCGAATGCAAATCCACGAGTCGGGCCCACCAGGCTGAGCTTTTCTTTCTGCTTGGCTATGTACATCCGGCGATCGGCTTCGCTCAGCAACTGATCCGCGTCTACCCCATCTTCCGGGAAAATGGCCGGACCCACGCTGAGCGACAACGTGTCGGTTCCGCACACGTCGTGGCCGGCTTCGGAAGTGATGGCCCGCAAGCGTTGAACCTTTTGCGGGATCTGGTCCGCGGTCAGCCCGGGCAGAACCAGCACGAATTCGTCTCCGCCCATGCGCGCCACATAGTCGTATTCGCGGCAGCTTTCCTTCAGCTTCATGGCCACGCGATGCAACACTTTGTTGCCTTCCAAATGCCCGTACTTGTCGTTGACCTGTTTGAAGCCGTTCATGTCGCACACCAGCACCACCAGCGGCGTGTTCAAGCGCCGGCAGCGAGCCAGTTCGCCGTCCAGATGCAGGAACAGCGAGCGCGCGTTCGGCAGATCAGTCATGTAGTCGGTGGAAGCCGAACTGGTGGCTTGCTGATACTTGAGCGCGTTCTCGATCGAAAGCGCCACTTTGGGAACGATCGCCAGCATGATACGCAAATGATCGTTGCTGAAAGCGTCGCGCTCATTGTGATAGAGCGTCAGCACGCTCACCGTTCCGTTCAACCCGATGAGCGGGACCGACAGCGCGCTGCGCATGGTGGTGAACTTGGTCTCGTCATCGAGGTAACCGGGTTCCACCGACGGATTGCCGTTGAGAATTGGTTTGCGGTTTTCCGCCACCCAGCCCGAAAGCCCCTGGCCCAGCGGAATCTCGAGCGACGAGAAGAGCCGCAGGTTGTCGCCGCTGACATACTCGGCGCGCAGCTTCTCGTCCCGCAAGACATAGATTGCCAGCGAGTCGTAAGGAATCATTTTCTTCAACCGGATCGCGAGCAGGGACAAGGTCTCGTTCAGGCTCAGGGAATTACCCAAATCCTGTGCCAGCTCAAACAGATTCAACACCTCCTGGCGAGCGGCCGCAATGGAGGTGAGAAAGTCGACCGACTTCTCGGCGGAGACAGTTGCGGAGCGCCGGGTAGTCTCAAAGCCGGTGGCCGGCTCCAGGCCGCGCTCGATCTTCAGGTCGGTCGACAGCTTGGCTTTCTCCACGCAATTGGCCTGCGCCGATGATTCCAGATCCGCGTACCTGCGGCGCAGAATATCCACCACTTTCGGATCGAAACTGCTGCCCGATTCCGCCGCCACCTTCAGCATGGCTTCCCGCAGCGGCAGCGCCCGCCGGTACTGCCGGTCCGATGCCAGCGCGTCCAGGCAATCCACGGCCGCCAGGATGCGTGCGCCGATCGGGATCTCCTCGCCTTTCAAACCGTCCGGGTAGCCCGAGCCATCCCATTTTTCGTGGTGCGAGCGGACGATGGGCGTTACCGGATAAGGGAACCGGACGCGCTCCAGGATCTCGGCGCCCACCACCGGGTGGATCTTCATCTTCTCGAATTCTTCGCGGGTCAGTTTCCCGGGCTTCGATATAATGTGCTCCGGCACCGCCAGCTTGCCGATGTCGTGCAACAAAGCGGCGGCGCGCAGCGCCTCCAATGTCGCGCTGTCCAGGCCAAGTTCTCGGCCCACCTCCACCGCGTAGATCTGGACGCGCTGCAAATGGTCGTGGGTGGTGTGGTCCTTTGCCTCGATGGCCAGCGCCAGGGCTTCGATGGTTCGCAGGTGCAGCGAAGCCATCTCTTCGGCGTGTTTCTTTTCGTCTTCCATCCGGCCCATGTACAGGTAATACGAACGGTAGATGAAAAACACCACCGGAATGGCGAGCAGCGCGGTCTGCCAGCCCAGGTAGTGATTCACGGCGCTGGTTGCGCCCACCACCACGGCCCCCAGAATGTAATACGGAAACGACCAGAAGTAGCATTCACGCCATACCTGGCGAAGTGATTTGCGTTCGGTGAGCGAAATCACCAGCGCCACCGGGAACGTATTCATCGCGAAGAATACGACAGAGGCCACCAGGATGGTCAAAGCGACATCGAAAGCACCGCGGCGAATCACCGCCGAATGATACGCGTAACTGGAGGCCGCGATGGCGTTCGCGGTGTTGAAAATGTTGAATAACGCCTGATGCCACTTGGGACGCTGCCGGTAGTGCCAATAGCACTGGACCAGGATGGCGCCGCATCCGAGGCAAAGCGCTTCGGCCGGCTTCAGTTCCACGATTCCGAACAGAATGAAAATGAACACCACCGACAGGGAACCGATGCCGGGCAGAGCCACTTTCAAGCGGGACGCGATGATCGCAAGCAGGAAATAGCAGCCGAAGCGGACCAGGCTGTCCGATTCCCAATGGCTCAGTTGCCAGGCCGCCACAATTGCGCCTGTGAGCACCACAAAGGATACGTAGATTTTTGCGACGATTGACATTTTTCCTTATCCGCCCGCTGCTTGCTTGAGGACCGGGTGTTGCAGGTTCGCTGCCAATGCCTATCTGGTCTATCCACTTGATTAATCGGCGAATACGGCTTGGAACGATAGGAGACTTGGACAAAATGTCTTCTTGGGAGAGGACGCTTTGGCCTGCCCGCCCACCGCCTCGGTATTTGCGCGCGGCCGGTACGCCCAACGTCCCTGGTTTGTTGAACCTTAGTACTATGCAAAGTTATCGCGAAACCGCCGAACAGCGATTTAGCTTGCAATGGGTGCACCGGTGACAACCTATCTCGGAATGCAGGCCATCGTTTCGAGCCCCGCCATGCAGCAGTTGCTCGAGCTGGTGGAACGCCTGGCTCAGACCAACGCCGCGGTTCTCATTACAGGCGAGAGCGGCTCCGGCAAGGAATTGATCGCCCGCGCGGTGCATCACTATTCGCTGCGGTGCTCGAAGCCCTGGGTGGATGTCAGCTGTGCGGCGCTGCCCGAGCATCTGGTGGAGAGCGAACTGTTCGGATATGAAAAGGGAGCCTTTAGCGGCGCCGACAGCGCCAAACAAGGCCTTTTCGAGCTGGCCAACCACGGCACTCTGTTTCTCGACGAAGTGGGAGAGCTGGAACCCCGCATGCAGGTGAAGCTGCTGCGGGTTTTGGACGGCGTGGCGTACTATCGGCTGGGCGGCGTCCGCAAGGTGAGCGTGGACGTCCGGATTGTCGCCGCCACCAATCAGGATCTGGAAGAGATGGTGGATTGCGGCAAGTTCCGCGGAGACCTGTATCACCGGCTGGGGCAAGTTTGTTTGCGAGTGCCTCCGCTCAGGGAAAGGCCGGAAGATATCATTCCGCTGGCCGAACATTTTCTGAAACAATCCAATCCGCGAGCAATCTTTTCGGGCGAAGCCGTGAGTATGCTCGAATCGCATGCCTGGCCCGGAAATGTGCGCGAGCTCAGAAACGTCGTCACCAAGGCGGCGGTGCTGGCTCGCGATTCTGAAATCACGGCCGGGGATCTGGTGCTTCCGCATGCCAGGTCACGGCGGGAGACCGCGTCCACCGTCACTCTACCAAGCGCCGGCGCCAGCCTGGATGGCATGGAGAAAACCATGATTCTACGGGTGTTGGCGCAAACCAACGGTCACCAGCAACGAGCCGCGGAGCTGTTGGGCATCTCGCGCCGAACGTTAAGCCGTAAACTGAAGTTGTACGGAAGGGAGGCTGTGCGCCCGTCCTGCGTTTCCTAGCGAACGGACCGCCTCAAGAAACATGTCCAGCCCTGCTGATCGACGTACTGAGCGCCGCTACCGCGGCAGCGGACAGTTGAAGTTGTTCTTCGACGATCCCTCGCGCCAGGAAATCACCGGCCAGCTGCTGGACTATAGCAAGAGCGGCTTCCGCGCGGTGCATGCCTACGCTGCGTTGCACAGCGGGCAAGAGGTCCAGTTTCAACACGCCATCGCGGTTGGCAAAGCGCGCGTCATGTGGAACCGGATCGCGGATGACCGCGTGGAAACCGGATTTCTAGTCATTCAGCCTTAGCCCGTTGCCCGCTTTCCCCAGCAGAATGACGATCGCGGTACAGTAGCTGCCAGGAACCCAGTCTTGGGACGGCGCGTCAAACCGATGAAAGCGAACGGTATGAAATCAAGATTCATGTTGCGCGGGGCCGCGCTGGCTTTTGGACTTGTGCTGGCGGCCGCGGCTCAGAACAGATACCACGCGAAAATCGCGACGGAAGACGGCAGTCCGCTGCCCGGGACGCCTCAGATCATTCCCTCGCTGGCGGTTACACTCGCACCTGACTGCCAGATTGTGACGTCGTTCGGAGATGGAACCATCGAGTACGTCGTCAACTGGCGCGCCCGTCCCTACGATCCCGCGACCGCAGATATGTGCTCGGTCACGATTCGATTGAAGGGTTATCGCACTGTCCAGGCCACTTTGCGCCAAGGTGGCGTGGTGGTGTTGAAACGGATCGGCGATAACGAGGGCTCGCTGGTGTCCATGACCGCTCTGAAAGCGCCGGAGCAGGCCCAGAAAGCTTACGGCAAGGGCGTCGCCGACATGACGGATCAGAAATGGGCCGCTGCGCAAAAACACTTCGAGCGCGCCGTCGAAATCTATCCGGATTACGCCGGCGCCTGGACTGATCTCGGCGCAGTGCTGCTGCAGCAATCGGACCATGAAAAGGCTCGCGCGGCTTGGGAACACGCGATCCAGGCCGATCCCAAATACATCAAGCCCTACGTGGAGCTGACCAGGCTGGATTTAGAAGAGAAACGGACCGAGGACGCGGCCAACCTGGCCGAGCGCGCCATGGCTACGAATCCGGTGGAATTTCCTTCCATCTATTTTTACGACGGCGTTGCGAACTACAATCTCAAGCGCTTTCCCGCAGCCGAGAAAAGCGCTCGCCGCGCCATTGATCTCGACACGAATCATGAGATTCCGCGCGCTGAAGTCTTGCTCGGGTCCGTGCTGGCGGCGGAGGGCGATCGCCACGGCGCGGTGGAACATCTGAAGAAATATCTAGAACTCGCGCCCAAAGCGCCGGATGCCGCCGATATTAATCGGAACATCGAAAAGCTTGAGGCGCAAGACCGCTAGACCGAGTTCAGGACACGAGCGAAGATTCCGGCACCGGTGCGCTCCCAACCACCTGCTGCGGTAGCCGCAGTACCGCCCAGCTCTTCCACAAAGCCATACCCCAACTGTACGAGCGATAGGACAGCCCATGGTCGGCGCAGAACTCCTGCACCACCACGCTGATCTCCGGATAATGCACGTGGCTGATATTCGGAAACAGATGGTGCTCAACCTGATACTCGAGACCCGAGCATAGAAACCGGCCCAGCCAGCCAGTCCGGAAACTCACTGTTCCCGCGGTTTGGACCGTGAAAAAGTCCGTGCCGCGCCGGGCCTCCTCGCTGGTCCGCTGCGCCTCGGCTGGAAAATGTCCGGGTGCCAGAATAGCGTACATCGCGTATCCGAGCAGTACTGTTCTTAGCAGATAAAATGCGATCACCGCAGACCAGGGCCAAAACAGCAGCGGCAGGCCGATCCAAAGCGCGTAGTGCAGAAGCAATGCGCCCAGATCGATCCAATGGGCGGTTTTTCGCGTTTTGGACTGGCGGAGCATTCGCAGCACGTGCGACCATCCGGCCATCTGGATGCTGAAACAATTCACCGCTAGCGCCAGTGGAAACAGCCAGAATTGCAGGCGCTCATGATAGAAACGGCGGAAGCCCGAGCTGGCGTGGACTTCGTCCGCCGTAATTGCGAACCAAGGTAAAAGATCGGAATCCGTGTCCACCCCTACGACGTTCGGCGAGGGATGGTGCAGCACTACGTGTTTGTGCCACCAGTAGGTGGCCGACAGGCCGTCGAACATCGGGTATCCAAGATAACTGAGCAGTTCGTTCACCCAGCGCTTATCGCTGGTCCCATAGTGCGTGGAAGTGTGGGTATTGGTCCCGACACCCATGCATCCGAAAGCCGATATCAGGATCCCCAGCGCTCGCACAATAGGGTTCGTAAACTGCATAAAAATGAGGATGCCCGCCACCGCGATGCCAGCGTGAATCAATAGCTCGCACAGGATGCGGGTGGTTGCCTTCTTATCCCAGCCGCGGCGAACGAATTCCCGGCGCAAATCTGCCACTGCCTGAATTGTTGTCATTAAATTGTATAAGTGCTAATTCAGGCTAACCTGAATTGCTCCAGAGCTTTGTAAGACTTGTGTAATTTCACCTACTAACGTATCGGATGTCCTGCTTTGCTTCTGCACGCAAAACCGCAAGCATACTGGAAAGCTTTTGCCTGTTGGCCGCATTTGATCAGTAGGAAACATGACTGTCCCGATGCCCCGGCTGCAAACTCTTCCGACGTTTCGTCGGCAATGCTGTGCTTTTGCAACGCGAACCTGGATTAGAGAGAATAGGTCTCAGATGGAGGGTGAGACTAGCGGGCCCGACACGGGGGGCGTGTCCTGCTTGGCGCCGATGAGCGATACCCGTCACGATTATCGCCGCCTGCACAGTGTGCTGGTATCCAGAGCCCGGTGGCTCGGCTCACGCGATGGCGAGAGCGCCGCGCAGGAAGCTTTAGCGCGCTCGCTCAGAAACCCGATTTCCCAAGTCGCCATCGAGTACTACTTCAGCGAGCAGCTTCCGCCGGATTGCCCGGTTCCGGAATGGCCTCTCGATCAACTGCTGGCGTGGCTGCACGGAGTGCTGACCTTCGTAGTACGAGAGGAGCACAATCGAGCCAGCAACCGCCGCGAGGTGCTGCTCAGCGGTTCGGATTCCGAGGGATCCTACAGACCCATGGGTGCATTGGATCGCGCCGATCCGGCTCCGGACCAACTCGATATGCTGATTCAGAAGGAGATGCAGCAAATCGTGGTGGAATGCCTTCCCGCCTTGGAGCCGGAATATAGAGCGGTCCTGAAGATGCGGGCGGAGGGTCTCAAATACGAAGAAATAGCGGTTCGCTTGGGCACCAACGAGAACACCGTGGCCACCTGGGTCAGCCGCGGGATTAAGACCCTCGCGCAGCGCGTTCGCAGGCGTACTCAACTTGGGATACGAACCGATGGCTGACTCGAGCGAAGGCCAGGTCGATCGATTCATCGAAGGGAGCCTGAGCCCTGAGCAGGCTCGGGAGCTCGCGCAAGCGGCGCTCGATCATCCGGAGCTGTTCGAAGAATTGACTTTTCAAGGTGTAGCAAAGGCGTCGCTGCTGGCTGAACCATCCGACACGCTGCGGCCTTATCTCGGTGCGAGCCTTTCTCCCCCGGCACAGAGACAACTTGCGCAGGCGGCGCTCGATAACGAGGACTTGTTCGACGCCCTGGTGGCGCAAGGCGCGGTGGAAACCAGCCTTCAGAATCCTGCGTTTCGTGAGGCGCTTGCCCGCCCAGCTGCAGCTCGGGCCCCTGAAACTCCGGCGAAGGTGTTGCGATTTCCTCACAAGGCCAGGGCCATCGCGATCGGTTCCGTTGCGGCGGCGCTGGCCGTCGTCGGCATCTATTCATGGAAGTCGCTCTCCTCGGGGCGAAACCCCACTCCCGGAACAGCCGCAAACGTTCAAGCGCCTGTGCCCAGCCTGGATTTTGAAACGGGAAGGCCGACCCTGCTGGCGGCGGACTTGCACCCTGGATCAGGCGAGAACGGTGCTGTGCCAGTCTTTCGCGGCGCGGATACGGACAGCCGCGCACCTCAACCCACAGGCACGATCCTTTCGGTGGAAGATCGCCAGGTGACTATCAGTTTGGGTTCGTTGGATGGATTGACGAAAGGCGCGGTGATCGAAGTTTTGCGCGGGGCAAATTCGACCCAACCGATCGCTCGGCTGCAGGTGACCACAGTCTTCCGTGACCGCGCGCGAGGAAGTGTCACTGACGGGCAATCAGTTGAGAAGCACGATCGCGTGCGCGCCCAGCGTTCCGTATATCTGAGTGCCGTCCTCGACGAGATTAACCGGTTGGCCGAAAGCGGGGATCCAGCGAAGGCTCGTGAGATGGCGCGCAATGCGCTTACCTGGGCGGATTCCGTGGCCACCCCGGCCGGGGCTGAGCGCAAGATCTTGGAGCGGCTGGGTGCGCTCGACTACCAGGCCGGCGATGAGGCCTCGGCTGAAAAAGATTATCGATCGGCGGTCGCGAGCTTCCCTGATCCACCGGCCCAAAGTCCGGCCGAACAGGCCGCGACGCTCAATAGCCTGGGCGTTCTGTACCTACTTCGAAGCGATTACGAGCAGGCGGAGGTGCAACTAAACGCCGCTCGCGCTAAAATCGCGGACGGTCCACTGTTCGCGAGAACGTTGAACAATCTCGGCGTTCTGGCGGAGTTGCGCGGCGATGTTGCTAAGGCCAATGTTCTTTATCGGGATGCGCTGGCCGCCTTCGGTTCGGATACGTCCCAAGATCGCAAGGCGGTTGATGCGAACTTGGCCCGTCTCGGAAGCGGCGGCAATGGGAAGCGTTAACGCGCTGATCGCCATTGCTCTCCTTTCTTCCGGCGCATTCGCTCAACCCGCGGCGCGCGCGGATTGGGAAACGCTCGACAAACAACTCGAAGCGGCTTATCTCAAAGGCGATTTAGCCGAAGGAATCCGTGTTGCGAAGCTGGCCGTCGACGCCGCTACGACCCCGCAACAATCCGGGAAGAGCCTGGACCGGCTCGGGTATCTGTACTATGTCTCCGGGAACTTCAAAGACGGGGAGTTTCTGTTGAGGCAAGGGCTGGAGATTCGACGGACCAAGGTTGGGCCGGATACCGAGGAGTACGCCGAGAGCTTGAACGATCTTGCGCTCTTCTGCCGGGACACCCGCAAGCTCGAGGAGGCGCGAACCCGGGCGGAGGAAGCCGTGGCCATTCGGACGCGCGTGCTGGATGCCAAGGATCCAGTGCTGGCCGAAACGCTGGAGACGCTGGGGTCGATTTATAGCGCTCGCGGCGAATACGAAATGTCGGCGTCCACGTTCGAGAAGGCGCGGGCGATCTACGAATCTCAGCTAGATCCGAGGAATCCCCGAGCCGAATACGGAACGCTGATGGTCAACATCGCCGGCAACGACCAGCGCCTGGGGAAATATCGAAAAGCCGAGGCTGACTTCAAGCTCGCTCTGGATGTGCTGCGCCAGAATCCCGGCGTGAAGCACCCCATCTATGGGACCAGCGTGATGGGCTTTGCCAACCTCGAAATGGAGATCGGCAACTACCCGGCCTCGGAAAAAGCATACAACGAGGCCGAGCCGCTCATGAAAAAGCAACTCGGCGATCAGCACCCTATGTACGCGCACATGCTGAACAATCGAGCTGTGCTTTACGCGGCGCTCGGAAATCCCGCGGCGGCGGCCGCCGACTACCAGGCCGCGCTCGAAGTGCGCCGGAAACTTTACGGCCCCAAGCACGTGCAAGTGGCGGCGATCCTTAGGAACTACGGGCGTTTGGTGTCCTCCGCAAATCCAGCGGAAGGCGAAAAGCTATTGCAGGAAGCCGCGGACATTTATGCGGCCACACCCGATCATCCGGCGTTTGAATATGCCAACACGCTAATCGCTCTGGGTGAGGCACAGCGAAAACGCGGCGACCTTCCAGCGGCGCGGAAAACGATTCAGACGGCACTTGAAGTGACCGAGCAGGGGCTTGGAACCAAGCATCCCGTCTATGCTGACGCGCTCGCCGAGCTGGCGCTAATTCATCAAGGCGCGCGCGAGTATGCGGAAGCCGAGCGCCGCTTCGGCGAAGCCATCGCGGTGGTGAGCGAGACGCACGGCCCCAACCATCCCGATGCGGCCCGGTACACGGAGCGCCTGGCGGCGCTTTACGACGAGGAAGGAAAATATCGAGCGGCCGCGCCGCTTTATCGCAGCAGCTTTGAAATCAACGACCGGCTTCTAACCGACATTCTGAACGTCGGGTCGGAAAGCAACAAGGTCACGTTTCTCCAAAACCTGGAGGATCCGATTCCCGCTCTGATCGCGTTTCAACAAAGGGCAGGGGACCAAATTCCCGAAGCCCGCGCGCTGGCTTTCGAAGCGGTGGCGCGGCGCAAAGGCCGGGTGCTCGATCAAGTGCGCGGCTGGCGGGAAAGGCTGGCCGCCAGTTCCGACCCCGGACTTCGGAAGCGTTTCAACGAATGGGAAGCGATGCTCGAATGCCAGTCCTCACTTACGATCGCGCTCGGGTATCGCGACTTGAAGCCGGCCGTGGCGGGAGCGTGCTCGCTCGAAGATACCGAACTGGAGGGCCGCTACGAGCGATTACTGCAGGATCTGCGTACCAAATGGACCGCGGAACTCGGCCGGCAGGGGCTGGCCGCGTTGCAGATTCTTCAGCAGCGCCGCAATGTACTGGAGGCTTCGCTGAGCCGCGACTCGCCTCAATTCGGTGCGGTTGTCACACCGGTTCGCGTGGAAGACATGCGGGCGAATCTCGGCCCGGATGAGCTATTCATAGAGTTCGTCGGCTACCAGCCGATCAGCCGTCCAGGCCGCACCCAGTCTGGCAGGCATTATGGAGCGTTCCTGCTCGATCGCGCCAGAGAAGTGAGCTGGGTGGACCTGGGCCCGGCGGCACCCATCGATTCCGCCGTGCGCGATCTGTTTGAGGCAGCCAACGACTGGAGCATCGCCGTGGGACGCCGCGAGAGTCAAAACGCGAAAGCGCTGGAAGGCACCGCGGACGACGCCCGGCGGGAATTATCGCGGAGGGTGCTGGAACCGCTGGAGCCGTGGCTATCCCTGGCGAAGGATGCGCATCGCCTGCGGATCGCGCCGGATGGGATGCTCACGCTGGTTCCTTTTGGGGCGCTCTCCGATCCGCGCGGGCGATTCCTGGTGGAACGCTATGCGCTGGATCATATTCTGGCGGGCCGGGATCTAGCGGACAGCGGGAGGCAGGACGTTCCCGCGGGACCGCCCGTTATCGCCCTCAGCCCCGGCGCAGGAGCAGGCCGGCCGGTTGCTCGCGGGCTGGTGGCAAGCGTCTTCCGTGCCGACAGATTGGAGCGCCTGGAGGGCGCCGAGGCGGAAGCGCGCAAACTGCAGAGCGTGATCCCGCGCGCGCAATTGCTCGGCGAAGGCGAAGCCACCGAGCAGCGCCTGAAGCAGCTGCATAGTCCGGCTTTGCTGCACATCGTCGGCCACGGCATTGTGCGAGGCACCGAAGATTGCAAAGCCGATCCGGGCAGTCCTGGCTGTGCGGTGTCGAGTCTCGATCCAGCCTCGCGCGTCATGAGCCTGTCGGCGATTGTTTTGGAGGAAGCCTACGGACGCGGCGGCGTTTCAACGCAAGACGGCTGGCTGACGGCGCTGGAGCTTCAAACTATCGATCTCGACGGCACCGCTTTGCTGGTCCTCTCGCAATGCCAGATGGCCGGCGGCGTGGCTACCTCCGGCGAAGGTGTTTACGGCATGCGGCGAGCGGCGGCTATCGCGGGCGCCCGGACGTTTGTCGCGCCGCTCTGGAAAGTGGCGGACGCTCCCGAGCAGGCGCTTATGGAACGCTTCTACCGAGAGCTGAGCGCCGGCCGCAGCCGGGTGGAAGCCTTGCGGCTGGCCGAGCTCGAATTGCTGAAAAATCCGGACACCGGCAATTTTTTGTACTGGGCGCCGGTGATCCTCTCAGGCGATCCGTCGCCTTTGCCGAAAGGGATTTTCGCGCAATAAGGTATGCATCAGGTAGCGCTCGTTACGGGCGGAGGCCGGGGAGTGGGTCGAGCCTTCGCGCTGGCCCTCGCCAGGAACGGTATGCGGGTGGCGGTGGCTTCTCGCGGAAGACACGAACTCGAAGCCACGGCTGTCTCCCTGCGTGCGGCCGGTGCCGAAGCTCTAGCGATTCCAACGGATGTGACCGACGAAGGGGCGGTTCGCAATATGGTTTCAGTGGCCGAAGACACACTCGGCCCTATCGATGTGCTCGTCAATAGCGCGGGCGTTGCTGCGCCGGTCGGCCCCACCTGGGAAATCAACTCCAATGACTGGTGGAGAAATATCGAAGTAAACCTGCGGGGTCCGATGCTCTGCTCGAACGCGGTGATTCCGGGAATGATCGATCGCCGGCGGGGCCGCATCGTCAATATTGCCAGCGGAGCGGGAGCGGCGAACTTTCCGTACTTGTCCGCCTATGTCACCGCCAAAGCCGCCCTCATTCGGTTCACGGAGATCCTAGCCGACGAGTTGCGGGAGCATGGCGTTTCGGTTTTGGCCGTGGAGCCGGGAACCGTCGGAGCAGAGATGGCCGCGAGCTTGATGAAAGAATAAGCCGGCGGGCGCCGGTTACCTTAGCTTCTACTGCTGTACCGTCAGGACCAGCCCGACAGGTGATGTGACGCCCCCGATGCTCGCCAGCACCGGCCAGTCGCCATCGGCCAGCGACGCGGGCACCTGGATCGCAACTTGGAAGAGCGCGGCATATCCCGGCGCCAGCGCCGCTCCGTACACGGTCGCGTTCACGTTGTTGATGGTGATGGTTGGGAGCGTGCTGGATGAGTAGAGCTGGTCGCTTGGTATCTCCACTCCAGTGGGCGCCGCCGGAGTGGTGGGGCCAAAACCAGTTCCCCAGAGAATTATCACGTCGCCCGGCGCGGCGGGAACCGTGGTGAGGCCTGGGAAAGTGCCGGCTTGGGCCGCGTAAGTGAAATCCTGCCGCGTGGCCACGACCTGATTGTTCGGCCAAGCGAAGAAAGCCGGCCCGAACGGGCTCACCATCGCGCTAAACGCAGCGCTCGATCCAGCGGAATTTGTGATGATCACGTCCTGCGGCCCGGGCGCGACATCCGGAACCACAAAGTTGATCTGCCCCGAGCTGATGTAATACGGAAACGCCGATTGACCGCCAACTGTCACCGTCACGTCATCCACCATGGTGGGAAGCTGGCCGTCGACAATGAAGTTGTCCCAGGTATCGGTGAAGGTGGTCAGGTTGGTCCCCTCGATGCTAGCCCAAGCGTTCGGCGAGATTCCAGGTTGGAAGCTCGCGCCATTAACAACTCCGTTGGCTGAGATGACGGGTCCGCCGACGCTGGGAACGACTACGACGTTATCGATCACCGGCCCCCATCCCGTTGGTGGCGTGTCGGCGCTATCGAACTCCAGCGTAGTGGTGGTGTCATTCGCGGTGAAGTTCCATGTCACCTCCGCCCACCCCATGTTTCCGGCGCTGAAGCCGGTGGTGTCGAAAGTGTAGCTCTGGGATTGGCCGGCGGCCGAAAAGAGGATGGTCTTGACCACAGGGGCCCCGAAGATGTTCCCAGCCAGGTCGAACGTAACCGTATACTGCTGGCCCACGACGGTGGCAAAGGATTGTGCGATCCCGCCCGGGCAGTTGGTATAAAGAACGCAGGTTCCCGCGCTTCCTTCGAGGTCGATGCTCCTCGATCCGTCCGAGGCCATCCAAAGCGAGCCGACGTAATCAATGTTACCTACCGACACAGTCCAGCCTGTGATCACGGTTGAGCCCATCGGCTCATTAGTGTAAGACCCTGGATTGGGGCCCTGCTCAAAACTCCCGTTGATGAGCAGATTTTGCGCCGGAATGGCGGCTGCAAGGGCGATCGCCAAGGCGACGCCTTTCAGTCTGTTTGTGAGCACGGATTCCCCTTTTGCGGCCGGTCCCCACCGGCCACTGATCTACGAATGGGGATAGAATGCGATTCCTTTCATAAATCAATCCCGGCAGTCGCTAGAATGGTGAAAAGCCGGGATGCTTCGCCCCACTTTGATCTTTTTCGCGGTTTTGATCCCTGCGCTAGGGCAGCCGGAAGCCCCCATCAAAGTGGACGTGAACGTTGTAAACGTCCTCTGCACGGTGTCCGACAAGCGGGGAGCGTTGGTTCAGGATCTCGGGAAAGACGATTTCGAGATTTTCGAGAACGGCCGGCGTCAGAACTTGCGCTACTTCGCGCGGGATACCGACCTGCCGCTCACAGTGGCCTTGCTGGTGGACGTCAGCGGCAGCGTCCGCTGGGTGATCCGGGACGAGAAAGACGCGGCGGCGGCTTTCCTGAAGTCGGTTCTGCGGAAGTCCGACAGAGCCATGCTGCTGGGATTCTCGAGCACGCTGATTCTGTGGCAGGACTTCACCTCTTCCACCGCGCGC
This sequence comes from Terriglobia bacterium, assembly GCA_963786745.1. Taxonomy (GTDB): domain Bacteria; phylum Acidobacteriota; class Terriglobia; order Bryobacterales; family Bryobacteraceae; genus Palsa-89. Next base: position 738,391 of record CAWBAE010000008.1, read on the forward strand.
CTGGAGGAGGCGCTGGATCGGGTGCGTGCCATTCCGTTCCGCGGGCTGCCGGCTCTCGGCCAGCCCATGCCGGGCACCCTGCTCTACGATGCCGTCTACCAAACCGCTACCAACAAGCTGATCGACGTTACGGGCCGCAAAGCCATGGTGATCATTTCCGACGGGCTCGACAACGGGAGCCGGATGCATCTCGACGAAGCCATTCAAACCGTGCAGGAGCACGACACGGTGGTGTATGGGATTTGTTATGAATCCGGTTTTTCCGGATGTTCGTTCCTCAAGAGTCTGGCGGAGCCCACCGGAGGACGGATGTTTGAAGCCGGAAAGAAGACACCGCTATCGGAAATCTTTCGGATGATCGAAGACGAGTTGCGGACCCAGTACGCGCTGGGCTACGTTCCGCTGAATCCCGCGCGCGACGGCTCCTATCGCAAGCTGCAGGTAAGATTGCGCCGGGGAGGGTTGAAAGTCCGGGCGCGCAAGGGATACTTCGCATTCAACGACGGCGCGGCGCTAGGCAAGAAATAAAAAGGGGAGCCCGAAGGCTCCCCTTGAGACTGCCGGCTAACTTCCGCTCAGTTTCAGAAGATAAACTTGAGCGCGAGTTGCAGTTGCCGCGGGTTGCTGGAGAACGCCTGAGACGGTTGCCCGAAGATTCCCGACTGAGGTTCCAGGAAATCGTGTACCGTCTCACCCGTAAACCCGATCGGCGCTACGTCGCTGATGAAGCCGCCGATATACTGCGGGTGGTTGAAGATGTTGATGAACCGCGCCGAGAACTGGATCTTCTTGCTCTCGGTGATGTTGAAGCTCTTGGCGATGGTCATGTCGACGTCGTCGATGGGGTTCAGGTGCCCGGTGTTTCGGCCTCCGTTGGGCAGCGTGCCAGGTCCGCCTTGGATGTAGCGGGCGTTAGGATTGTCGGCCAGGTATGCCACGGTGTCACCGGCGCTGTTCGTCAAAGCCGTCACACCGGTGCCCGTGTTCACCGTTCCGGCGGGGTTGACAAAAGAGCGGTCGCCGGCTGAATCACCGTTCAGGTTGGCGTCTATGCCGCTCTGGACGTCGTACAACGTGCCGGTCTGGTAGGTATAAACGGGCACAAATTCCCAGTTACCCACCACGTTCTTCATGAACCAGTTGGGGGACTGCTTGAAGAAAGGAAGATCGTACAGCCCCTGTAAGGTGAAGCGCTGCCGATGGTCCAGCCCGGAACTGGAGCGGTCAAGCGCCAGGTCGGTGGAGTCCTCCGGGCGGCGCGGCGTCAGGTAAGTGCTGAACACGTCGGCGGTGGAATCGTCAATCGCATGGCTCCAGGTGTAAGCCGCACCGAACTGCAGCCCGTTCGAGAAACGCCGTTGCAAAGAATTTTGCCAGCCGTGGTAAATCGAATTTCCCCAGGGCTCGTAGGCGGTGATAAAAGCTCCATCAAAACCGGCGTTCAAGAAAGAGGGCTTCAAGAAGCCGCCGTTGTTGTAAAGGTTGAGCAAGCAGTTCGTTATCGTGGGCGATACGCATGCATTGCCGTTCGCCCCATTGCCCGCGTTATCGTACGCGTTCGTCAGCGCATTCAGCGTGGCTTGGCCTGGGGCGCTCAGATAAACCGGCAGCGCGTTAGCGGCATTCACCGTGGGCTGTTCATTCAAGCGAATCTGAACCGACAGGTGCACGCTGTGCGTGCCCACATAGCGGCTCTCAAAGGTGTAGTTGTTATGGAACACGTGCTGGATGCCGATGTTCCAGGAGATCGTCTCCGGCCTGGTTCCATTCGGGACATAGCCGCTGGTTTCGCCGATCGCCTGGGCGGCGGTCAGCGTTCCCGCGCTAACGTTCGGCAAAATGGCCCCGCTGGCCAGGAAGTTCGATGTCGGGCAGGATGGCTCTCCAGGACAGTCTATCGTGTGGTTGGCTTCCGGAGGCAGCGTGAGCAGTCCCTGGTTATCGTAGAGTACGTCATAGAACATGCCGAAGCCGGCGCGAATGGAAGTTTTGCCGCTGGTGCCGGGTGAGTACGCGATGCCGATGCGCGGCATGATTCCGTTTGACTGAGGTTGCGGTTCGTTGAAGGCGATCAAACCCGGGACGTTGGCAATCGCATTTTCGGTCTGGAGCCGTTCGGAGTAGGGGATGGTCTGGTATTCGTAGCGCACGCCCAGGTTCACGGTCAGGTTCGGCCGCAACTTCCAGATATCGGTCGCGAAGATACCCGTCATAATCCGGTCTCCGTAATATTTCGAGCCGCCGACGGTGCGTTCCGCAAGGTAGTCCGGAACGTTGTCGAACAGATAGTCCGAGAGATAGGACCATTCGTAGTCTCCGCGGGAACGCTGCGTGAAGGTTTGGGGTGAGATCTGCTTCCAGCCATCAAATCCGAATTTGAAGGTGTGCGCGCCTTTTGTCCAGGAGACGTTGTCGGTCAATTGGTATTGATTCTGAATCCCGCTCTGCGGCGCGTTCGGATCGGGGCCGAATGTGTTATTCACACCGCCAAGTTCGAAAATGTCGATATTCGGGAACGAGTCCAATCCCGGGAACTTGATGTTGTTGTTGACTGGAGTGGCGCTGGAAAGCCGGTTGTAGCCCAGCCTGAACTCATTGACGAGTGAGGGGGTGAAGGTGTGGTACTCCGACAAGGTCGCAAGATACGCGTTGGTGGGCACGGTGATGTAGAAAACCGAGGGGAAACCAGTCGTATCGATGCTGCCCGTGCGGTTCAGAATGAATCGGCCGCGGAGGGAATCCGTGTCCGAGATATTGTAATCGACGGATCCGACGCCAAATTCGTTATTGGTGAACGCAGGCGAGGTTACCGGGACCAATCCGATCGGTATCGATACGCCGGTGGGGCTCGGCCCGTTGGCGCTCTCATTTCCGGGTCCAACAACGGGATAGGCGCTGTCGCCGCAGGCCCCGGGAGTGGTGGCCGCTGCAGCGGTGCCGACGTATTTCTGCAACTGAGTCAAGTTATTTTGGTTAATCCCAGGGATGCTTTGTATCGTGGCGTAACCGGAGGCCGTAGGTGCGCAAACCGTTCCGGTGGAACCAATAGTTCCAATCGGGTTGTATTCGTAGTCGACGAAGAAGAACAACTTGTTTTTCTTGATCGGACCGCCGAAGGTGCCGCCGAAGCGATTGTCGTCGAAGCGAGGATGCAGTGGGATGCCTTCCACGGCATTCAGGTTGTCTCCAGCCAGAAGGTCTCTGTTTATGAAATACTCGAAGCCTGAGCCGTGAAACTGATTGGTTCCGCTCTTCACCACTTCATTGAACTGGCCGCCTGAGGAGTGGCCGAAGTCCGCCGTGAACTGATTCTGCAGGAAAGTGAATTCCGCCACGGCATCGTTGGGCACGGCCACCACCGGACCGGTGACGCTGCCATCGTTATTGTCGATGCCCTCAATGGTGAAGCTGTTATTGCGCGGACGTTGGCCGCCAACGCTGGGGCCGGTGCCTACGCCGATACCGCCGCTGGTGGCAACGCCCGGCGCCAGCAGGGAGAGGTTAATCACTCCGGAACCGCTGGAAGCATTAGGGATATCCATCATCTGCTGGGATGTGAATGTATTCTGAAGCTGCGCCGTGGTTGTATCAATCGAAACCTCGGCGGCGCTCACTTCCACAGTCTCGGCGCTCTTCCCGACCTGTAGGGTGATGTTGTTGGTGGTGGTAACGTTCAGTTCAACCTGCACTTCTTTGAGTTCCGCCTTTGAGAATCCCGCAGCCGTCACGGTGAGGCTGTAAGTTCCAGCGAGCAGATTAGCGATGCGGTATTCACCGGCGGATGTCGAAACCGTCCGGGTCTCAACTCCGGTGGCATCATTATGCGCGATAACTGTTGCGTTCGGCACAACCGCGCCGCTGACGTCGTACACCGTACCTGTGATGTTGCCGCTGGTGCTCTGTGCGAAACTGGTCCCTACTATCCCCAACAGCATCACGGCGATGATAAGAAGCAGCCGGTCCCTTGATTTCATGTGTTCTCCTTTGAAGCCCCAGACCCTCGAAAACCCCTCTACCGGATTGCCGGAGTCTGGCTGTAGAATCCCTTAAGCCCCGCTACCTAGCATCTACGTAACCATTCGTTACGTTTCGGTTTCGCCAGGAATGTTTCTTTCCTGCCAACCACTTACGCTTGGGTGTCAGTAGCCGGGCCTACGCTTTCCAGTAGATTTGAAGCCTGGCGATTCCAAGGATAGGATCTGAAAAGCTAAATTCGTGAGATTTAATCCTTTTGATGGGTCAAGATGATGCAAACATTGTATTTGTGTTTGGTGCTTCCATCCGGCGAGCTTCGGGCTTGAAAATTTGATCGGATCGCTCCGAGTCAACTTTTGACGCCGCCGGTCCCACCGTGGATCTGCCACCCTCTATAATTCCTACAGGGTCATGCACAAGCGTCTGATGTTCGGCTCGGGCATCGTCTTGCTCGCCATCCTAGTGGCGCTCATGGTGTGGCAAGGTTCTTTCACCCTGGGCCGGTTCGGTCCGTCGCCGAGCATCCAGCAAACTTACCTCTTCTGGGCGCTCTCGACGCTGATCTTTATTCTCACGGTCACGCTGGGATTCATCCTCTTCCGAACGGGCGTGAAGCTGTACATCGAGAGGCAGAGCAATCGTCCCGGATCGCACATCAAGTCGAAACTCATCGGCGGAGCGCTCGCGCTCAGTGTCCTCCCGGTATTTTTCCTGGTGCTCTGGAGCGTTTACATTCTCAACTACAACCTGGACAAGTGGTTCAGCCGGCCGGCTCAGAATGTCAATATCGACTTGATTCAGGTTGCCAACGCCCTGCGCGCCGAGATGAATGACAAGCTGACCGCGCAGGCGCAATGGCTGGCCTCCCAACCCTCGGCTCAAAGCGCGGATTTCTATGCGCACTTCTGCATGGCCAACCAGATCGAGCGGGCCGACATCGATGGGCGGGTGCTTTGCTCGGCGCCGCAGGTTCGGGAACGCGACGGTGGCCTGGTAACAACCAAAGTGCAAACCGCGCGCGGCACGCTCACGCTGCTGGCGCGGATGCCGGTGGATCTGGCCGCCAAGCAGCGCGAGATCGACGGTTACGTTTCCGAATACAACCATCTGGCGGCGGACCGGAAGGCCTTTCGCAGCATGTACCTGTTGCTGCTCAGCCTCATTACGCTGTTCATTCTGTTCTTTGCAACCTGGATCGCGCGTTATATGGCGGGACAGATCAGCACGCCCATCACCGCGCTGCTCAAGGCGGCCGAACAGATCCGCAAGGGAAATCTGGGTTATCGCCTGCACGTGATGGCTATCGATGAAATGGCCACGCTGGTAAAAGGCTTCAACGAAATGGCGGACGCGCTCGAAACCAACAGCAAGGAGCTGGAAGCGCGGCGTCGATTCACCGAAGCGATTCTTGAAAGCATTCCCACCGGCGTCATCTCGCTGACGTCGGACGGCCGGATCCAGCGCGTCAACCGGGCGCTGATGGGGATTTTTCCCGAAGAGCAGGTGGCGCGGGCGTCCCGGCTGAGCGACCTGTTTTCGCGGGAAGACACCGCGGAGATCCGCTATCTGATGAACCGGGCGCGCCGCACCGGCGTGGCGGGCACGCAACTGGAATATAAAGCCGAGCGCAACTTGCTGCATCTGGCGCTCACGGTGGCCGCTCTCGACGCGCAGCGCAGTTCGGGTTTCGTGCTGGTGGTCGAAGACACCAGCGAGCTGCTGCGCGCGCAGAAAGCCGCGGCCTGGCACGAAGTGGCGCGGCGCGTCGCGCACGAAATCAAGAATCCGCTGACGCCCATCGCTCTGTGCGCCGATAGGATCGGGCGGCAACTGGAGCGCGGCGAGCCGACCTTGGAAACGCGGCGCATTCTTCTGGAATGCTCGGTCATTATCGCGCGGGAAGTGGAAACACTCAAAGCGCTGGTGGACGAGTTCTCGCAGTTTACCCGTTTTCCCGCCGCGCACCCGGTCCCATCTGATCTGAATCAGGTGGTGGAGACCGCGCTGTCGGTATTTGACGGACGCCTGGATGGCATTCACGTGCAAAAAGACCTGGCGGCGGACCTGCCCCTGGTCAACATCGACAACGAGCATTTTAAGCGCGTGGTGGTGAACCTGGTGGATAACGCGGCCGAGGCCATGCAAGAGGCCCTGTTTAAGCAGCTCTACATCTCGACCCGGGGAACCGACGCCGACTCAGTAGAGCTGATCGTGGCCGACACCGGATGCGGCGTCTCTCGCGAGGACAAGGAAAAACTGTTCCTGCCGTATTTTTCCACCAAGGGCCGCGGCACCGGGCTCGGCCTGGCCATCGTCAATCGTATTCTGGCGGATCATGCGGCCAGCATTCGCGTGGAAGATAACCAGCCGGCGGGAGCGCGCTTCATCGTGGATCTGCCCACTCTGAGCGCCGACAAGGATGCCCGGGAAGGGGATGCCCGGGCAAACGAGATTTCCGCCGTCGAGAGCCGGCTGTGAAGGCGTCCCGGATCCTGATTGTCGACGACGAACCGCTGATCCGGCAGTCCCTCGCGGGCGTGCTCGAGGACGAGGGTTATCAGACTCACGCCGTTTCGACGGGCGAGGAGTGCTGCGACGAAATCGCCCGTGCCTCCTACGATATTGTGCTGCTGGATGTCTGGCTGCCGGGCATGGACGGGCTCGAGACGCTGGCGCGCCTACAGGAAATCCCGTTCGCGAATCGTCCCGTGGTGGTGATTGTTTCCGGACACGGGACCATCGAGACGGCAGTCAAAGCGACCAAGCTCGGCGCGTTCGACTTCATTGAGAAGCCTCTGACCATCGAGAAAGTGATGGTAGTGGTGAAGAACGCCCTGCAGCAGCGCCGCCTGGAGCGCGAGGTGGAGCGCTTCAAGGAAAACGGCCGCGAGCAGCTCCAGATCATCGGTGAAAGCGTTCCAATGAAGGCTCTGCGCCAGCAGCTCGCTCTGATGGCCGCCACCAACGGCCGCGTGCTGATCTACGGCGAGAGTGGAACCGGCAAGGAACTGGTGGCGCACGCGATTCATTCGAGCAGCGCGCGCGCGTCCGAGCCGTTCATCGAGGTCAATTGTGCGGCGATTCCCGAGGAATTGATCGAAAGCGAGTTGTTCGGACACCGTAAGGGCAGCTTCGCGGGCGCGCTCGAAGAGAAAACCGGCAAGCTTCAGAAGGCGGACGGGGGCACTCTGTTTCTTGATGAAGTGGGCGATATGAGCCTGAAGACGCAGGCCAAGGTCCTGCGGTCGCTGGACGAGCAGCGTTTCGAGCCTCTGGGCGCAGCGACATCCATTCAGGTGGATGTGCGGGTGGTGGCCGCCACCAATAAGAACCTGGAAGTTGAGATCGAGCGCGGAAACTTTCGCGAGGATTTGTTCTACCGGCTCAATGTGATTCCGTTTTATGTCCCGCCGCTGCGCGAGCGCATTGAGGATATCTCGCTGCTGGCGGATCACTTCCTGAACGAATTCACGCTGGCCTATGGCCGCAAGCCCAAGGAATTGACTCCGGAGGCCTATGGAGTGCTTCAGGAGCATCGCTGGCCGGGCAATGTCCGGGAGCTGCGGAACCTGATGGAGCGCATCGTCATCATGAATCCCCAGGCCCGGATCGACGCGCGGCACGTTCCCCTGAATCCCGCCAAGCGGGCGGTATTCGAGCGCGTTCCCGAGCGATTCGGAAGCTTGCACGAGGTCCGGGCGGCGGCCGAACGCGAGTATATTTTGAAAACTCTAGACGAGACCCGCGGCAACGTCAGCAAGACGGCCGAAATACTGGGTCTCGAACGCAGCAACCTTTATCGCAAGATGAAGGCTCTCGGCATCCCGCTGAAGGAATAGATCCTAGGCTAAAGTGTAGTGGTAACGTATGTGTTACTATAACAAATGATCGAGATACGAGAGTTTCTTGACCGCTGGGACCGCAGTTCTTACGGTGGCTGGTTTGATGACCTAGACCCGCAAGCGGCAGCAAAAGTGGCGGTCGCCTTGGCTCGCCTGGCTGGCGGCAACTTTTCGAGCGTGAAGGGCGTCGGGTCCGGCGTGTTCAAGAATTTACTTCGACAAGGACGGCGAGTTCTTAGTGGTTTTGCTCGGCGGAGGCACAAAGAAACGCCAGCAATAGGATATCGCCGCTGCTCTTGCGAGCTGGCAGGACTATAAAGAGCGGAAAAAAGAGAATGGCCATGGCTCTGACTCGTGATTTCAAAGAGACCATTTTGGCGCGAGTTGAACGCGACCCAAGGTTTCGTAGAGAGCTTTTGTGCGAGGGAGTGGAATTGATGCTTGCGGGCGATATGGCCAAGGCGAAGGCGATCCTCCGCGATTACATCAACGCGACCGTCGGCTTTACGAAATTGGCCGAGGTCACGCGCATCCCCTCCAAGAGCCTCATGCGAATGCTCGGGCCTGGAGGCAATCCGCGCGCGGTTAACCTTTTTGAAGTGATCAGGTTCCTCCAGCGGCGCGAGGGCGTCCGTTTTCAACTCAAAACCGGCGTTCTTACTGCTCGTCGCGGCGCAAGATAGCCAAATCCTTCGCTTCCCGCGGAACGAGGCGTCGGACAGGCAGGGCTCTGTTGCACTTTAGGCACCAGAGCTAGTGGTTCACACGTAAACCGTTCTCAGGCCAGTGGTAATTACAGAAAGTTCTTGCATTCCCTCGGAGACTCATGTAAAAATCTTTCAAGGCCCAAAGTGGTCAAAAGTGGACCAACGTGGAAGATCAGCCCAAAACGATGCCCGTGGAACCCCCTCGCGGGTTCTTTTCGGCCCACGTCGACGACAAAGGGAGGCTCAAGCTTCCGGTGGACGTGCAAACATTCCTGGGTGCGTTTGGAGATGAGAAGCTTTTTGTGACCAGCACCGACAACCGCATAGCTCGAATCTACCCGATTTCGATCTGGAAGGGAAACGAAATCGTGCTGGAGCAGCTGGCCGCCGAAGATCCGGATGCGGCGGAGGCGCTGGCCTTCGTCAGCAACGATTACGGCGCGGAGGCGAAGATCGACCCGCAAGGCCGCATCACGCTCCCTACCGATCTCAGGCGGGCGCTGGCTCTCGAGAACCAGGAAGTGCGCCTGGATTGTACGCAAAGCGCGATCAACGTCTATTCGAACGCGGAATACGAAGCTCGCAAGCGGCAGGCGCGGGAGAAGCTGGCCGACAACTTGAAAGCGGCCAAGTTGAAAGGCTTCAAGTAACGGATATGTATGCACGTTCCGGTAATGCTCGGCGAGTGCCTAGAGTATCTGGGCGTTCGGCCGAGCGGCGTTTACCTGGACGCGACTGCGGGATTGGGTGGTCATACCGGTGCGATCGCCGAGCGGCTGAAGGGCGGGTTCGTGATTGCGAACGACCGGGATGCGGAATCGCTCGATATGGCGAAAAGCAACACGGCCCACCGGGCGGATCGGATCCGGTATCACCACGGAACGTTCGGCGAACTCGGCTCGGCGCTGGCCCAAAACGGGGTCGAGCGAGTGGATGGGTTGCTTGCGGATCTGGGCGTCAGCCGCTATCAGCTGACTTCGGGCGAACGCGGGTTTTCCTTGATGGCGGACGGCCCGTTGGACATGAGATTAGACCGGAGCCGGGGGCAGACGGCTGCGGACATTGTGAATTTTTCAAAAGAAAAAGAGCTCGCCGACTTGATTTATCAACTCGGCGAGGAAAGGAGGTCGCGGAGAATCAGCAGAGCAATCGTTCGGGCGCGGCCGATCCACACGACACAGCGACTGTCGCGCGTGATCGAAGTGGCCGTGCCCCGAACGAGCAAAATACATCCGGCCACGCAATCCTTCATGGCGTTGCGGATGGCGGTGAACGACGAGCAGGGCGAACTGGACCGGCTGCTCTCGGCCGCTCCGGATTTAGTGAAGAGCGGCGGGCGAATCGTCATCATTTCGTTCATGTCGCTCGAAGACCGCAAAGTAAAGCAGAGCTTTCAGCAATTGGCGCGCGCAGGCAAAGTGAACCTGCTCACCAAACACGTGATCAGGCCATCACCGGAAGAAATAAAAGATAACCCTCCCTCCCGCAGCGCAAAGCTCCGGGCGGTGGAGATGAGATAGCGAAAACGAGATCAATGGCAACCCTGGCAACTTTTTTCGATCGATTTACGGCGGCGAAGAGCATGGACCCCGTGTCAGCGCGGACACATGCGCTCGAAGCGGAAGAGTCCTATGAGGTCCCCTCGTTTCCGAATGAAGACGTGTACTTCTATGTGAAGCGCATCGTCAACACCGGGGTGGTGAGGGAAGCGGATCCGGCCGCGCGCAAGGCCTGCTGGCGGATGATCGGCTATTCGTTTCTATTGGCGACGCTGGTGATCAGCCTGCTGCTTCCGACGCTGTATCAACTGATGGCCGGCTACCGGATGGAAGCGCTGCGGCAGGAACGGGAGCGGCTGGAGTTGAATCGCGCGGCGCTCGAATTGCAAGAAAGCCGGCTGGTGAGCCCGGCGAGGCTGGAAGAACTGGCCCGGATGCAGCGCTTCGTGGACCCGGCGCCCGACAGCGTGGTGTATCTCGAGAACAAATCGGACCAAATTCTCGCGAAGAAATAGCGGGTGTCGTTGGATGGCGTGTGGCGGGGTGACGTGTGATGGATCGACTGGCGACCAGACGGGTACATATCTTGGCGAGGCTCGCCTTCGTGTGGGCCGCGCTCATCGTCGCACGCCTGATTCAGCTCTCGGTGGTCCAGCACGGCGATTTTAAGCGGCTCGCGCTCCAGCAGCAGCAGCGGACGGTGGAAGTCCGGGCGCCGCGCGGCACTATTCTAGACCGGAACGGCCAGCGGCTGGCGATGAGCCTGCCGGTGGAATCGGTATGCGTCGATCCTCTGCGCATCTCGGATGTCGCGGTGGCTTCCGACATTCTTTCAAAAATCCTAAGCATCGATGCGCGAGACCTGCTGGGGAAGATGCAGGCCGCGGTGGAGGCCCGGCGGGGTTTTCTGTGGGTGAAGCGCAAGATCACTCCCGACGAAGCGCGGCGTCTGCGGGACCTGAAGCTGGATTGGATCGAGTTCCGCACCGAAAGCCAGCGCTTCTATCCCAACAAGACGCTGGCCGCGCACGTCATCGGCGGCGTGGATTTTGAAGAGAACGGCAACGCCGGCATCGAGCAAAACCTGAACGACCAACTGCAGGGGCATCCCGGCGAAATCCTCCTGACCGCGGACGTCCAGAAACGCGGCTTTGCATCCAAGATGGCCACTGAGCCGCAGCCGGGTCAAGATATCCACCTGACTATCGACTCCAGCATTCAGTTCATAGCCGAGCGCGAACTGCAGAAGGCCGTCGAGGAGCATCACGCGAAATCCGGCAGCGTGGTGGCCATGGACCCGCGCACCGGGGACATTTTAGCGTACGCCAATTATCCGACCTACGATCCCAATCTGCCGCCCCAGCCCCGGGATCTCGCGGCGCGGGAGAATCTGGCGATCACCGCTCCGTTCGAGCCGGGATCAGTGTTCAAAGTGATCACGCTTTCGGCGGCGCTCGAGACCACCAATTTGCGCCCGGATTCGATGATCAACTGCGGCGGAGGCCAGATCACGCTGTTCGGCCGCACCATCCACGACGACCATCGCTATGGCGTGCTGTCGATGGAAGATGTGCTGGCGCGATCGAGCAATATCGGCGCGATCAATATCGGGCTCAAGGTGGGCCAGGAGCATTTGTACGAGTACGTCCGCAAATTCGGCTTCGGGAAGAGGACCGGGATTCCGCTACCCGGGGAATCCGGCGGCATAGTTCGGCCTTTGCGGCATTGGGAAAAGACGTCGATCGGTTCGGTCGCGATGGGCCACGAGATCGGCGTGACGGCGCTGCAGTTGGCGCAAGCGTGCTCGGTGGTTGCGAGCGGCGGATTTCTGGTCCGGCCGCGGCTTACGCTGGACGCACCGGTGGCCAAGCCGGTTCGCGTGTTGCGGCCGGAGACGGCCATTACGATGCGCGGCATGATGGAAGGCGTGGTGATCAAGCCCTACGGCACCGGGCATCGCTACGCGCGGCTGCTGGGCTACACGGCCGGCGGCAAGACCGGCACCGCTATGATTTACGACTATCAATCCCGCAAGTACACGCACTTCTACAACGCGTCTTTCATGGGGTTCGCGCCGGTGACGAATCCGGCCATCGTGGTGGCGGTAACGATTTACCATACCGAGGGAAAACAGGGTTATGGCGCTCCCACATCCGCGCCCGTATTCCGTGAAGTGGCCGAAGCCGCGCTGCGCCTGAGAGACGTTCCAAAAGACTTGCCCGAGATGTTGTCCCCCAACAGCGGCGATCCATCTAAAAGCGATTCGTCCGATGAAGACGACGTCGCGATCGCCGGCCTGGGTTCTTCCGCCCCTCCCCCGCTGGTCAACGCGGAAAGCGCGGATGCCGCCAAAGACCGACTGGTGGCTTCCGCGCCCGACGCGCTGGACCAGCGGGCTTTCTTTTCGCATGGAGGAACGGACCCAACCCCCGCATGGGCGGGGCCGCGGGCGCCGAATTTTGAAGGCAAGACCGTGCGCGATGTAATCGAAGAATCGGCCGCGCTGGGAGTTCGCGTGGAATTCTCCGGCAGTGGGATCGCGCGCGGACAAATTCCGGAACCCGGCGCTCCCCTGCCGCTGGGCGAGCCGGTACGGATTCAATTTGGCCGCTAGCGGAACCCGATGACCCTGGGACGGATACTCGAGCGCGCCGGGCTCGTGAATGTCCTGGCCGGGAGTCTCGCCGGAATCGAAGTGACGGGGTTGGAATACGATTCCCGGAAGGTCCAGCCGGGATACTTGTTCTTCGCCTTTCCGGGAGCCCGCGCGGACGGGCGCCGGTTCGCGCAAGCAGCGCTCGATCTAGGCGCGGTTGCGGTGGTGAGCGAGCTTCCGGCGCCGGAAGGATTCCCGGGAGTCTGGATCGAAGTGCGGCACGGCCGTCAGGCTTTGGCCCTGGCGGCGCGTACGTTTTACGGGGAACCGGACGAGAGGGTTTATTTGACTGGCGTCACTGGCACGAACGGCAAAACCACCACGACGTTCCTGATCGACGCCATTCTGCAGGCGGCCGGCAAAACCACCGCGCTGGTGGGGACCATTGAATACCGGCTGGCGGGGCGCACGCTACCGGCTGTCAACACCACGCCCGAGTCGCTGGATCTCTACCGGCTACTGCATGCTCTGGAACAAGTCGGCGGTACGCACGCGACGATGGAAGTTTCATCCCACGCCCTGGCGCTGGGGCGCGTGTACGGCCTGACATTCCATACCGCCGTATTCACCAACCTCACGCGCGATCATCTCGACTTTCACGGAACAATGGAGAATTATTTCGCGGCCAAGCGTCTGCTGTTCGCGCCCGAAGGAGCTACGCCGCCGCGCTGGGCGATTGTGAATGCCGACGATCCGCGCGGCGCGGAGCTGGACGCGCCAGGCCAAACCTTGCGCTACGGTTTCGGAAACCAGGCGGATCTGAAGGCATCCGAACTGGAGACGGATTTCGGCGGCTTGCATTTCACGGTGGAGTATCAGGGCGAAAAAGTGCGCCTGGCGTCGCCGCTGATGGGAAAGATCAACGCGTATAACATTCTTGCCGCGTCAGGCGCGGCACTGAGCTATGGGCTGGATTGGAAGACGATCGCGGCCGGAATCGCCCAATGCCGCCAGGTGCCGGGGCGGTTCGAGAGAGTGGATGAAGGCCAGCCCTATCTGGTGGTGGTGGACTATGCGCATACCGATGATGCGCTGCGGAACGTCATCGCGGTGGCGCGCGAGTTGCATCCTCAGCGTGTGATCACGTTATTCGGTTGCGGGGGCGACCGGGATCGATCCAAGCGCCCGCTGATGGGCATGGCCGCGGGAGAAGCCAGCGATTTCGTGGTGCTCACGTCCGACAATCCGCGGTCCGAAGATCCCATCGCGATCATGAACGACGCGCTGGTGGGTCTGCGGCGGTTCGACACACCGCATATCGTGGAACCGGACCGCGAAAAGGCGATTCGTGCCGCGATACGGGAAGCCGGCCCCGGCGATCTGGTGATTTTGGCGGGCAAAGGACATGAGCCGTACCAAGTTCTTGCGGATCGCGTCATACATTTTGACGACCGGGAAGCGGCTCGGGCCGTATTGCGGGAACTTGGATATGGGAAGCCAGACAGTGGCGCTAGGTAGGGGAGTTTAGGGGGTGAGCGGTCAATTGCAAATGCCGACGGAAAGCGCGCCGAGAACGCGCGCGATGCTGTATGGGCGGTTTATGGAGTTTGGACTAAAGGACATTGCACAAGCGCTGGGATTGACCGTTGAGAGCGACGCTCCGATCTCCGGGTGGAGCGTGGACTCTCGCAGCGTCGCACCCGGAGATTTATTTTTCGCACTACGAGGACCCAATCACGATGGCAATGCATACGTGGAGGAAGCGCTTCGAAAAGGAGCGGCGGCGGCCGTCGCCACGAGTGTCGCGGAGATTCGATCCCCGCACGCTCCGGTTCTGCTTGTTCCGGACGCCCTGGTGGCTCTCCAGACCTTGGCCCGCTGGGCGCGCGACCGCTGGGGCGGGGAAGTGATCGGGGTGACCGGCAGCGCGGGCAAGACGTCCACGAAAGACATCATTGCGGCCATGCTGGCGGTCAGCATGCGAGTAGGCAAGACCATCGGGAATCTTAACAACCACGTGGGCGTTCCACTCTCCGTTTTGCGGCTACCCCAAGAAGCGCAAGCGGCGGTGCTTGAACTGGCCATGAATCACGCCGGAGAGATCCGCGACTTGTCGGCCATCGCGCGGCCGAGGATCGGGGTGGTGACGAACGTGGGACACGCGCACGTCGAAGCTTTCGATTCCATTGAAGGTGTGGCGCTGGCCAAGCGCGAACTGATCGAAACGTTGCCTTCGGATGGAATCGCGGTTCTGAACGTCGACGATCCGCTGGTGGCCGGTTTTAGGGCCGTGCATCCGGGCCGCAGTATTACTTTCGGGCTGAGCGAGGGCGCCGATGTCCGGGCCGAGAACGTGCATTATAGCGAGCGCGGCCTGCGCTTCAGCGTGGGCGGCGTGGAATTCGAGAGCCCGCTGGTGGGACGCCACAATGTTTTGAATCTGCTGGCGGGCATCGCGGTGGCCGGAATCTTCGGCATCCATCCCGAACAGCTCACGGGCGTGGTTCGCCAGCTGGCGCCGGGCTCGATGCGCGGCGAGCGGTTCCAGCGCGACGGCGTTTTGATTTTAAACGATTGCTACAACTCCAATCCCGATGCGGCGCGCGCGATGCTGGACGTGCTCCGGGAAACGCCAGGCAAGCGGCGCATCGCCGTGCTGGGGGAGATGCTCGAACTCGGCCGTTGGTCCGAGACCCTGCATCGCGAAGTAGGTTCTTACGTCGCGCAATGCGGGATTGATGTGCTTGTAGGGATACGCGGCGCGGCAAGTTTCCTAGTGGACGCAGCCCGGGAATCAGGCCAGCCAGTCGACGCCGCGTTTTTTTTCCCCGACCCCGAGGCCGCCGGGGACCGTCTGCGATTGCTCGCCCAACCGGGCGACGTGATTTTGTTCAAGGGCTCGCGTGGCACGCACGTCGAGCGCGCCCTGGAGAGGTTTCTCGCCCGGCCGAACTAAATGCTCTACTGGCTGTTCTACGTCAGGTTGTTTCGCGTCTACACGCCTTTTCGCGTGTTCGGGTACTCCACGTTCCGGACCGCGTTTGCGAGCCTGACGGCGCTGTTTCTCTGCATCGTGCTGGGACCATGGCTGATCGCGAAACTGCGCGAATTCCAGATCGGCCAATACATTCGCGAGGACGGCCCGAAATCGCACGCGAAAAAGGCCGGCACTCCCACCATGGGCGGGATTCTCATCATCATCTCGATCGTGGTGCCGACGCTGTTGTGGGCGGATCTATCGAATCCCTACGTGTGGATGGCCGTCTTCGGATTATTGAGCTTCGGCCTGATCGGCTTTTGGGACGATTACGCCAAGATCCGGCGCAAGCAGAATCTGGGCTTGACGGTGAAGCAAAAGTTCGGGTTGCAGGTAATCGCGGCGCTGATTGTGGGTTTCGCGCTGCTGACCCTGCACGCGCACAAAGCGTATTCCACCAGCATCAATGTGCCATTCTTCAAGTCCTTCAAGCCGGATCTGCTGATCGATTCGCTCACGCACAATCGCTACACATATCCGCTGGCCTTCGTCGGATTCTACGCATTCATGGTGCTGGTGATCGTGGGATCGTCGGACGCGGTGAATCTCACCGACGGGCTGGACGGCCTGGCGATCGGACTGATGATCATCGCTTCGGGCGCCATGACGGTGCTGACCTATGTCACCGGGCATGCGCGCTTCGCCGAATATCTCGATCTGGCGCGCTTGCCGGGCGCGTCGGAGCTGACCGTGTTCTGCGGATCCATGGTGGGAGCTTCGCTCGGATTTCTTTGGTACAACGCGCATCCGGCCGAAATCTTCATGGGCGATGTGGGGTCGCTCGCCTTGGGCGGAGCGCTGGGCGTGGTAGCGGTTTTGATCAAGCAGGAAATTCTGCTGCTGTTCATCGGCGGCGTTTACGTGATCGAAGCGCTCTCGGTGATCCTGCAGGTGGGGAGCTACAAGCTGCGCAAGAAAACGGATTTTCAAGATGGCGCCGATCCACCATCATTTTGAAGCGCTGGGATGGCCGGAATCGAAAATCATCACGCGCTTTTGGATCGCGGGATTGGTAATGGCGCTGTTCGCGCTGACAACGTTGAAGCTGCGGTGATATGGAGGATCTGGCGGGTAAAAAAGTGGTGGTAGTGGGGATGGCGAAATCCGGAACCGCCGCGGTGCAACTGCTGCTGGCGCGCGGCGCCGAGGTGCGCGCCGTGGATGAAAAGCCCCACGCGCCGGTGCTCGGCGTCCCGGTTCAGCCGCAAGTGGAAGAATCCTTCGGGCTGCCGGATCTGGTGGTGATCTCGCCCGGTGTTCCGGCGGATCTGGCGATTCTCGAAAGCATGCGCGAGCGCGGCGTACCCGTGATCGGCGAACTCGAATTGGCCGCGCCCTTGCTCCAGGGCGGTAATATCGGCGTCACTGGCACCAACGGCAAAACCACTACTACCTGCTTTGACCGGGCACATACTGCGCGAGGCGGGCATCGCTTGCCAGGTGGGCGGAAACATCGGAACGCCGCCTACTGCAATGGTCGAAACATCGCGTCAGGATCAATGGAATGTTCTGGAGCTTTCGAGCTTCCAGCTCGAAACCATGCAGAGCTTTCATGCGCCGATCGCAGCCTGCCTGAACGTTACGCAGAATCATCTGGACCGTCACCACACTTTTGAAAACTACGCTCAACGCGAAGGCGCGGTTGTTCGAAACGCAGCGCGCCGGGGACCTCGCCGTTCTCAATGCGGACGATCCGGTGACGGCCGGCTTTGCTAAGCGCACGCTCGGCCCACACAGTCTGGTTCAGCGGCACCCGCCCGGTGACGGGAGCGTGGCTGGACAAAGAACGAGATTCTTTTGGGAGGCGAGCGCCTTCTGAACGTGCGAGACCTCCGCCTCCGCGGCCGGCACAATTACGAAAATGTGATGGCCGCCGCGCTGATCGCGCAACGTGTCGGAGCGGGCTCGTCGCAAATCGCGAAAGCCGCGGCGACATTCTCGCCAGTGGAGCATCGCCTTGAGTTGGTTCGCGAGTTGAATGGTGTCGCCTATTACAACGATTCGAAGGCCACCAGCGTGGATGCCACGCTCAAGGCCATCGACGCTTTTCCGGGCGGGCTCTGGATTATCCTAGGCGGCAAAGACAAAGACAGCGACTATACCGCGCTGCGCGAGCCCCTGCGGGCCAAGGCGCGGGCGGCGTTGCTGATCGGCGCAGCGGCGTCCAAGATCGCCCGGCATCTCGGCGACAGCGGCGTGCCCATCCTGGACTGCGGAACGCTGGCGGCGGCCGTCGACCAGGCCTACCACTCCGCGCGGCCCGGCGACACCGTGTTGCTCGCGCCGGCCTGCGCCAGCTTCGATCAGTTTGAAAGCTATCGAACACCGCGGCCGGGTGTTCAAGGAACTTGTCCATGCACTGGCCGGAGGAAATTCATAGTGGCTCAGCGATTGAAGACGGACTGGCTTTTGTTTTCGACCATTGTGGTCATGGTGACGTTCGGCATCGTCATGGTTTACAGCGCCTCGTCGGTGGTGGCGGAGCTCAACCCGAAATTCCAGTTCAGTTTCCACTATGCGGGTCACCAACTGGTTTGGGCGGTGGGCTCATTCGTAGCGCTGATGTTTTTCAAGCGTCGCGATTATCACCGGCTGCAAAGCGCGGGCTGGGCGTTCGGATCGCTGGGCGTGGTTCTGTTCCTGCAGATCCTGGTTTATTTCCTGGACACCAAGGCGCACCGCTGGTTTCGGCTGGCGGGCGTGGGAACCTTGCAGCCCTCTGAATTCGCAAAGCCCGCGTTGATCCTCTTTCTCGCGTACTTCGTCACCCAGAAGCAAGACGCCATCAATTCCCGTCGGACGATGATGGCGGCTGTGATGGCATTGGCGGTGCTGGCGGCCTGCGTCGGATTCGGAGATTTAGGCACGGCGATCGTGCTGGTTCTCCCCGCGGCTATCGTTTTCTACGTGGCCGGACTGGAACGCAAGTTTGTGGCTGCGGCGCTGGTGGCGGGGCTGCTGGTCTCGCTGGCCTTCGTCGCGTCCAAGCCGTATCGCATGGCGCGGATCATCGGGTTTTTCGATCCGGATTACACGGTGATCAGCTACTTCGATCCCGACGAGCGGATCAAGAAATATGTCAGTGAGTCCGTCACCACTCGCGATACGGGGTATCAGGTTCGGCAGTCCAAAATCGCGGTAGGGAGCGGCGGAGTGCTGGGGCTGGGCCTGATGCAAGGCAAACAGAAGATCCTGTATCTTCCGGAAGCGCACACGGATTTCATTTACGCGGTGGTGGGCGAGGAATTGGGATTGTTCGGCTGCGCCGCGCTGCTGGCCGGATTCATGGTGATTCTGTGGCGCGGGCTGCAACTTTGCTGGCTCACCGAGGATCACTTCGGCCGCTATCCTGGCTCTAGGCCTGACTTCGTCCATTGTGATTCAGGCGTTGATCAACATGAGCGTGGTGCTGGGCATGGGGCCCACCAAGGGAATCCCGCTGCCTATGATCAGCTTCGGCGGCAGCTCACTGCTGAGCACGCTGATCTGCCTGGGAATGCTTTTGAGCGTAAGCGAACATGCGGTGTAAGCGCGGTCATGGCAACCATCCTGATGGCCGGGGGCGGTACAGGCGGGCACGTGGTTCCCGCGCTCGCGGTGGCGCGCGAATTGAGAGCGCGCGGGCACCAGTGCATTTTCGTGGGCACCCGCACCGGTTTCGAAGCCAGGCTGGTGCCGGCCGAAAACTTTCCGCTGGAATTTATCGAGATCGGCGGACTGAAGCGCGTGGGTTTTGTGCGCACGCTTCGTACTCTGATCCAGCTTCCGCTCAGCGTCGGCCGGGTGTTTTCCATCATGCGTAGATACCAGCCAGCATCGGTCTTCAGCATGGGCGGTTACGCGGCCGGTCCGGTGGTGCTGGCAGCGGTGTGGAAACGTCTGCCGTTGATCGTGATGGAGCCGAATGCCGTGCCAGGGCTGACCAACCGCCAGGTGGGCCGTTTCGTGAGGCGCGCGCTGCTCAGCTTTCCGCAGGCGGCCCGATTCTTCCCGCCAGGCAAAAGCGAAGTCACCGGTCTGCCGGTTCGCGCCGAGTTCTTTGCGATTCCCCCCAAACCGCGCGAGCAGAAGCTCACGATATTGATCACCGGCGGCAGCCAGGGCTCGCGAACGTTGAATCAGGCGGCGGCCGGGAGCTGGCGTTATTTCAAAGAGAATCAGGTGCCGGTGCGGTTCATCCATCAAACCGGAACGGCCGCGTACGAGGGGCTGGCGCGCAAGTTCTCCGAAAGCGGCGTGGAGGGCGAGATTGTTCCGTTTATCGAGGATATGCCGGCCGCGTTTCGAAAGGCCGACCTGGTGATCTGCCGCGCGGGAGCGGGCGCGGTGGCGGAACTGGCGGCCGCGGGGAAGCCATCCATCCTGGTTCCGCTTCCAACCGCCTGCCGATGAGCATCAACTTCGCAACGCCGAAGCGTTCGTCCACGCGGGCGCGGCGCAGCTGGTGCTGGACCCGGAGATGGACGGTGGACGCCTGTTCGAGGAAGTGGGCAAGCTGCGGCCGCAACCGGAATTGCTGACGCGGATGGGGCAGCGGGCCCGCGCGTTCGCGCATCCGGACGCCGCGCGCAGGGCTGCCGACGTGGTGGAGAGCACGCTGCACGTTGACATTGAGCCCGAAAGCCGAAACAATACATATTAAAAATGTTTTTCAAGAAACAGCACCTGCACTTCGTCGGCATCGGCGGGATCGGCATGAGCGGAATCGCCGAGGTGCTGCTTAATCTGGGTTACCAGATCAGCGGGTCGGACCTGAAGCTCAGCCCGATCACAGAACGTCTGGCCTCGCTCGGCGCCACGATCCACGAAGGCCATGCGACGGCGAATATTGCCGGAGCGAAAGCCATCGTGGTGAGTTCGGCCGTGGATTCCGAGAACCCGGAAGTGCAGGAAGCGCGCCGGATGCAGATTCCAGTGATTCCGCGCGGCGATCTGCTGGCCGAATTGATGCGCCTGAAATACGGGATCGCGATCGCCGGCAGCCACGGCAAAACCACGACGACGTCGATGACCGCCACGGTGCTAAACGTCGCCGGGCTCGATCCCACGGTGGTGGTGGGAGGCAAGGCCGCGTCCATGGGCGGGTCCAATGCGCGCGTAGGGCAAAGCGATTTCCTGGTGGTGGAGTCGGACGAAAGCGACGGGTCGTTTTTGAAGCTCAGCCCCATCGTCGCGGTGGTGACGAACATCGACCGCGAGCATCTGGACCATTATCCGTCCATCGTCGAAATTCGCCAGGCGTTCCTCGAGTTCATCCAGAAGGTGCCATTTTACGGCGTCGCCATCCTGTGCCTGGACGATGAGAACATCCAGCAGCTACTACCTTCGGCCAACCGGCGCAGCATCACTTATGGATTGAGCAATCAGGCGGCGTTGCACATTTCGAGCGCCAATTGTGGCCATTTTGAGAGCCGTTTTCAGGTGCGCGCGCACGGACGCGATCTGGGCGAATTCCACCTGCGCGTTCCAGGGATCCACAACGTACTCAACGCCACGGCTGCCATTGCGGTGGGGCTGGAGCTGGAGGTGCCGCTCGAAACGATTCGGTCGGCTATCGAGCAATACACCGGCGTCGAACGTCGATTTCAAACCCGGGGCGAGGCGCGCGGGGTCACCGTCATCGACGACTACGGTCATCATCCCACCGAGATTCGCGCCACGCTGGCGGCCGCGCGGCTCTGCAATTTCGGCCGCATCCATGGCGGTTTTCCAGCCGCATCGCTACACGCGCACGCAGCATTTAATGGACGAGTTCGCAAAGAGTTTTCATCAGGCTGATATGGTGTTCGTGCTGGATATTTACGCCGCTTCGGAGCCGCCTATCGAGGGGATCACGGCGCGCGTGCTGGCCGAGCGGATTCGGGATTGCGGGCATCGCGCGGTGGAATATACCGGCACCGTGGAGCGCACTGCGGACGCAGTGGCTGGGCAGGCGCGGGATCGGGATCTTATATTGACGTTGGGCGCGGGTAACGTTTGGCAGGTGGGCGATCGGGTGCTCGCGAAACTCCGGGAGGCGGCGTAGATGGCGAAGGATTCCGCCAAGAAAAGCCGCGCGCTGCCGGTCAGGACTATCGTTCGCTACGGCTTGATCGCCGTGGTGATGTGCCTGGTGCTAGTGGGCGGTATTTCGGCGTCCGAGCGGTTGCAACAATTCCTGACGCGAGATCCCCGATTCTTTCTGCCGGGTCCGGCGGATTACGGAATGGAGAGCCCGAATCTGGAATTGCACGGAGTCCGGTATGCTTCCCGTGCACGAATCCTGCGGCTTTTCGATCCGGATTACGGCCGCAGTCTTTTTGATTTTCCGATGGCGGATAGAAGGAAAGCTCTGCTGAACGTCAGTTGGGTGCACGACGCATCCATCCAACGCATCTGGCCGAACCGCATCGTGGTGAATGTCCAGGAGCGCAGTCCGGTGGCCTTCATCCGGGTGCCGACCGATGGCATGGCTCGCTGGGCGCTGATCGACGAAGAAGGGGCAATCCTGGAGCCGCCGCTCAAGGCGCCCTTTCGGCTGCCGTTGCTGACGGGCGTGCCGCTGGGGGAAAGCGCCGACAAACGGGTCCGGCGCGTCCGCAGGATGCAGCAACTTTTGAAGGATCTCGGGGATCTCGGGGATAAAGTCTCCGAGGTGGACGCCACCGATCTGGACAGCTTGAGGATTTCAGAGCAGGTGCAGGGGCATTCCGTGTCGCTGATGCTGGGCGACCGTAATTTCTCTTCGCGATTGAGGAATTTTCTGGTTCACTATCCGGACATTCACCATCGCATGCCGCAGGCATCCACGTTCGACTTACGGCTGGATGACCGGATCACAGGATTGGAGGAGCCGAAGGATGTCCGATAAGCGGCCTCCCATCGCGGTCGGGCTCGATTTGGGAAGCGCCTCCACGCGCTGCGTGATTCTGTCGCTGGAGGGCGGCCGCTTGCGCTATCTCGGCCATGGCGAAGTCGCTTCCACGGGGTGGCATAGGGGGAGAGTGGCGGATCAGCCGGCCTTGACCGCCAGCGTCCAGGCAGCCGTGCAGCGAGCGGAGTTCGAAGCGAAAGTGGCGGTGGACGCGATCGTGGTGGGGGTGGGCGGCAGCAGTATCGACGGCCACAACGTGCGGGGCTTGTACGAGTTCGGGCGGCCGCGCGCGGTTACGCTCGAAGACATGGCCTACGCGGTCCAACGCGCCGAGCTGGTGCGCCTCGAAGAGGATCGCATGATCCTGCAATTGTTTCCGCAGGATTTTACGCTGGATGGCCGCTCCGGAAAACGCTATCCGAGGGGATCGATATGCTCGCGGCTGGAAGCCAACGTCCACATCGTAACGATCTCCGAGCAGGAACACGACGCCATCGTGAACGCGGTGCACCAGGCTTCTTATGCAGTGGAAGAAACCGTTTTCGAGCCGGTGGCGACGGCCTACGCGGCCATTTCCGCCGAGGAGCGCGACCGCGGCGTGGCGGTGGTGGATATCGGCATGCATTCGAGCGGAATAGTAGTGTACGACGGCGAGGCCCTACTGGCGGCGCGCAACGTCGGCATTTCCGCGGATCATTTCACGCGCGATGTGGCGGTCGGGCTGACCGTGCAGTACGACGACGCCGAGCGGCTGAAGCTGGAGTACGGCTGCGCAATCCTGGGGCTCACTTCCGACAATAGCTATATCGAGGTTCCGTCTCCGGACGGCCGCGCCGCGCGGGAAGCGCCCCGCAAGCAATTGAACGAAATCCTGGAAGCGCGCGCCGAAGAGCTGTTTATCCATATCGGAGCGGAGCTGGTGACCACGCACATGGAACAAAAGCTGCTGGAAGGGGTGGTGCTTGCGGGCGGCGGCGCGATGCTGAACGGCATGTGCGACATGGCCGAGCGCGTGCTGAATTGTCCGGCACGTAACGCGCTGCCCGCGGGTATCGAGGATCTTCCGTCCGATCTCGCAAACCCGCTGTGGACCACCTGCGCCGGTCTCGCGAAATATTCGGCGCGTTTAAAAACTTCCCGGGGGCACCGGCGCAAATCTCCCGGATTGATGGGGATGCTGTTTCGATGAGTAGACTCGCTTTTGGCTCAGAAGGAGGATTCGAATGGACGCAATAACGGATGGAATCAAGTTTGCTATCCAGGATGAGAACTTACTCGGGACCCGGATCAAGGTAGTTGGCGTGGGAGGCGGCGGTTCGAATGCGGTGGCACGCATGATGAACGAAGGCCTGGCGGGCGTCGAGTTTCACATTCTCAACACCGACATTCAGGCGCTCACCGCTTCGCCCGTTCCCAATAAGCTGGCGATCGGCGCCAAGGTAACCAACGGCCTGGGCGCGGGATCGGATCCCTCCATCGGCAAGCAAGCCGCGCTCGAGGACACCGAACGCATCATCGAGGTTCTGGAGGGCGCCGACATGGTCTTTGTGACTGCCGGCCTGGGCGGCGGAACGGGCACGGGCGCCGCGCCCGTGGTGGCTTCGCTCGCAAAGGAACTGGGCGCGCTCACGGTGGCGGTTGTCACCAAGCCTTTCGCGTTCGAAGGACCGCGCCGCATGAAGCAAGCCGATCGCGGCCTGTCCGACATCGGCGGCACGGTGGATACCGTGATCACCGTTCCGAATGACCGGCTGCTGGAGCTGGTGCCGCGCGGAACCAGCTTCTTTGAAGCGTTCAAAACCGCGGACGACATTTTGCGCCAGGCGGTGCAGGGGATCAGCGACATCATCACCACGCCGGGCTTGATCAATCGCGATTTCTCCGACATTCGCGCCATCATGCTGGGGATGGGCTACGCCATGATGGGCACCGCGTCGGCCAAGGGCGAGAACGCGTCCATCGAAGCGGCGCGGCAGGCCATCAGTTCTCCGCTCATGGAAGAAGGCGGCGTCCGGGGCGCGCGCGGCGTGCTGATCAATATCACCGGATCAAGCAAACTCAGCCTGCACGACGTCAACGAAGCCTGCTCCCTGATCCGCCAGGCCACCGCCAATGAGGACGCGCAGATCAACTTCGGCGTGGTTCTGAATGAAGCGCTGAAGGACGAGGTGAAGATCACGGTGATCGCCACCGGTTTCCAGCGGGACAATCTTCCGCAGCTGGCGCGCCGCGTGGGAATGCCGGAAACGCTAATGCCGGAACCCGCGCCGCCTCCGCCTCCCGCCATGGAACCCGCCATGAGCGTGTCGTTCTTCAAGGAGCCATCGCTGCCGGAACCGCCGTCCATGCCGGAGGAGACGACACCTCAGGTCGCGCTGGATGACCTGGAAGTCCCGGCGTTTATGCGCCGCGAGCGCCGGCTGTATCAATAGGCGCTGCCTACGGCTGATAGGCCGGGCCGCGCAACACCTTCCCGGGCAGGGCATTGGTCGGATGGCCGGCTTCGATCACCGGCACGCCATTGACCAGCGCGAATTCGATTCCCTCGGATAGCTGATTCGGATTGTCGAAGGTCGCCTTATCGCGGATGGTGGCCGGGTCGAAGATCACGATATCGGCCCACAGGCCTTTTTTCAGCACTCCGCGATCGGTGAGGTGCATGCGTTGCGCGGGCAGCGCACTGAACTTCCGAATGGCTTCTTCCAGCTTAAGAGTATGTTCGGTGCGCACGTATTTGCTCAGGATGTGCGGGAACGTCCCGTAGGCGCGTGGATGGGGATGCTCGCGGCCCAGCAAGCCGTCGGGCGCGGTGCCTTGCGAATCGTTGCAGATCGATACCCACGGCTGGCGCAGCGCCAGAGCGACGTCCGGCTCCGACATCCCGAACACCGCCACCGAGGTGTACGCGCTATCTTCGATCAGCAAATCGAAAATCGTGTCGATCGCATCTTTGTTCCACAGCTTCGCGATCTCGGCGATGGTTTTCCCCTGCAACGGTACCAACTTCGGGTTCTGCACTACGCTGACCAGAATCGACTCCGGCCCGGGAATTTCCTGCCACTCGTTATCCCATTGCGGATTCGGAGCCTCGAAATCCTTGCGGATACGTGCGCGCATGGCCGGATTCTTAAGCCGCTCGATCAATTTGGCATCGCCGCCGTCGTGCGCCCAGGGTGGAATGAACGCCGAGAAGCTATTGAACCAAGCCGTGTAGGCGTAAGTGTCGGCCGTGATATCCAGGCCTTCCTGGCGCGCCTTCTCGATATGCCCGACGATCTCCGGCATGCGGCCCCAATTCCGCTTGCCCGCGGCCTTTAGATGCCAGATCTCGGCCGGCGTCCTGGCTTCCCGCGCGATGCGGATCACTTCATCGATCGCCGGAATGATGGCGTCGCCTTCGCTACGCATGTGCGTCGCGTAGATGCCACCCAGCTTGGCGCTCTCCGACGCCAGAGCGATCAGTTCTTCCGTGCTCGCATACATGGCCGGCGCATATTGCAGGGAGGTGGACAGCCCCATCGCGCCGTCGCGCATCGCTTCCCGCACCAGCTGCTTCATCCGATCGAGTTCGCCGGCGGTGGGCGCGCGATCGTCATCGCCCAGAACCACCCGACGCACCGTGGTTGCGCCCACGTAACTGGCCAGATTGATTCCGATCCCCTGCTTTTCCAGCCGGGCGAAATACTGGCGGAAAGTTCGCCAGTCCGGCGTGACTCCGAAATGAGAATAGCCGGTTCCATCCGCGCGTGCCATCGATTCGCTAAGAGGCGCCACGGAACTGCCTTCACCGGTGATCTCGGTGGTGATGCCCTGGTAGATTTTCGACGGCAGGTGCGGATTCACGAGAATGGACAGCTCGGATTGACCCAACATGTCGATGAATCCGGGGGCAACGGTCAGGCCATGCGCGTCGATAGTCCGCCGGGCGCCGGATTGCGGGATCTCGCCGATCGCGGCAATGCGTCCGTCTTGGATGGCGAGGTCGCCCGAATACCAGGGTGAGCCGGTTCCGTCAATAATGTGGCCGTTGCGGATCACCAGGTCGTAAGTCTGCGCGAATCCGATGCTCGCGGAAAGCAGTGCGATGGAAAAGAGCCTCCGCATTATCGCCCGGCAATCGGTTCGAGATGAATAGGCAGGAGCATTCCGGTGAGATGCACTTGACGGCGGCCGCTAGTCATCTCCAGAATCAGATGGCCGTCGGGTTGGCTGGTCCCCTGTCCCAACAGCGTGTCCGCGCCTTGCAGAGCTTGCACATTCGTGAGCTGGAGGCGCGGGATTCCGGAGACTGGGGCGATCTGATAAGAACCGGTAATCTCGCGCATCAAGGTTTCGGGGTTCAACGCAATCCCGCGGCCCTCAAACGTTCCTTCCGATTTGATGTTGAGAAGCAGGTCCTGCCCGATTCCCCTGGTTTCGAGATCCCCATCTACGTCCAGCTGTCCATTGCGGTAGTCCAGATTCTCGATGTTGCCGGTCAGTTTGTAATTGGGATCCGCCTGATCCAGGCTCAACGTAAGGGTAGCGGAGGCGCTCATCCGATCCAGGCCACAGGTGATGTCGGACAGCACCAGGCTGGGCCCATCCCAAAGCAGGTGAGCTTGGAGCGCTCCGATGGGCGTTTCGCCGATCAGCACGCTGCCGACATTGAAGGACGCGTCCACCAGGCGTTCCTTCAGCCAATTCGGAACAGGCGCGCCACGGAGCCGGAAAGTGCGCGCAAAGAAGCCCGCTTGGTCATGGCGCAAAGTCGGCAGCATCAGCCGCTCCAGATCGCCAAGCCGAACTTCCGGGGATGCGATCCGCAGATGATGCGGCCTGCGGGCGTCCGGATCGTAGTGATACTCGCCTTCCAAACGCATCGCGCCGATTCGCGCGTGGATACGGGAAATTTGAATCCGGCCTTCGCCCATCCGGACGGAGGCGGACTGGAAGCGCACCGGGGAGGCCAGGCCAGGAACGTCCAGCACGGCGTTTTGCAGGTCGTACTCGCCCGACCATGCGCCGGCGCCATCATCACTGCGCTCGAACGCGATCCAACCTTTCCAGGCGCCCTGCCGCAGCAAGTCCAGCAGGGGAACGGAAGATGCGCCCACGGTTTCGGCACCGGACTGGATGCGTGTGGCGGCGAACTGATGCGTCGAGATCTTAAGCGCGGCGTGGCTGTTGTCGAGAGCGTACTCCCCCTCAATCTCGGCCGAAGAGCCGCGGTCCGAGCGCATCTCCACCGGCGCCAGGACGATCGTATTGTTCTTGATGGAAACGAGCGCGGACTCGAATTCGGCGGAACCGGCGTTGGGAAATTTTAGAGAGGCGTTCTCCAGTGACACCTCGCCCAGCAGGCCGTGTTCATTGGAATAACCGATGGCGCCGTTCACCCGGCCGTCCACTTGGACCCCGGCCGGGAGCGGCGCGCCCATATGCCGGGCCGTCTCGACCAGCGAAGCGGCAGGCAGGTCATGAAACAGGACGTTCGCATTCCATTTGGCCGCGCCGAGATAATCCGCCAGATGGAGACTGACCGAAACAGGCTGAAGGTGGCCTTCCGGCGCAACGGTGGCCAGGTCGAGTTGATGTCCTGGCAGGTTGAGCACGCCCCGGTAGTGCAGCGTCCAACCGTCGCCTTTGGCCGGCATCAGATCCCAGCGATGAATGTCGTTAATATTGACGTTGCCCGCAATCGCCAGCTTCGAGAGCGGCCCGTCCAGCTGCGCGTCCGCGATGGCGAAGCCGTGCATTCCGAAATCGCGGCCATTGAACAACCGGACCAGCTCGGGAATGGCGGTCCGCTCCAACCGCAGCCCCATGTTGAGGCGCATCTCGCCTTCCGGAACGGAGCGCAGCAGTCCTCGCGCGCTGATCTCGCCGAAGGACTGAAAGCCGCGATCCGTGCGGGCCGGAGCGCCGGAAAAGCGAATCACCACGTCGCCGCTCTCGTTCGGATATACGTCCACGTCGGCGCTGCTGATGTAGAAGACGGACTTGGTATCGCCGAACTTGAAATTCAGCCGGCCTCCGCTGATCTGAATGTCCGGTACCACCAGGCGCCGTGCGGAATTGCCGGCGCTCCCGGCGCCCGGCGAGCTGTGACTTAGGAGCGGCTCGATATTCCACGCGCCGGACGGCATCTTGACCAGGTTCACGCTGGGCGAATCGAGATACAGGCTGGAGAAGACCAGCTTGCCGCGCAAGAGACTGCTGAGGCGCAGGCGCGCGCGCAGCGATTCGACGTTGGCGAAGGGCTCAATTCCGGCGGCCGGATCATCCTCGATCAAAACGCGTTCCACGGTGAAGCCAGGGCCGGTGAAAAAGCTGAGATGGACGTCGCCGATGATATGGACGGGCCGTTTGAGCGCGGCTTCAAGGCCGGCCTGGATGCGCGGACGCAGCTGGTTCGCGCGGAATTGGGGCGCCGCCAGGCCAATGGCGATCACCACCAGCAACGCGATGAATAAACCCCGCCGCAGGGCCTTCATGGCGACGCCGGCGGGTGCGATGCCAGCAATTCCGCATACGCAACGGGATCATCGATATCGGAAACCACGGCCGGGTCCGCAACCTCGATATACGACGTCTGGCTGATGTATCGATGGATCACGTCGCTGGCCATGGCGTTTGGAGAAAGCGCCAAAAGCTGGTCGATCACGGTGCGTGTGATGCATACCGGATGGCCGTGCACGCCGGCGTAAGTGGGCACAGTAACGGGAGCGCCGGTCTCCTCAAAACGCGACAGCAGCGCCTGGATGGTGGCGGCTTCAAGATGCGGATGATCCACCGGCATGAACATCGCGGCGGAGACGTGATGGGGCACTGCTCGCAGACCAATCTGCAGCGAGCTGAGCATCCCGCGTTCGGGGTCCGGATTGACGGCGAACACGGCCTGGGACGCTCGCTCAATCCCGGAGCGGATCACCGACGCGTGCTCGCCAACCACCACGATCACGGGGTTCGCGGCCGCGGAGAAAAGCCGGATCAGCCGGTCAAGGAAAGTTTCATTGTGAAAACGAAGCAGCGCTTTCGGAGTCCCCATCCGGCGGGAAGCCCCGCCGGATAGAATGACGGCGGCAATCGGCGTACACGGGTTCACTTTAGGACTGCTCGCGACGTTTCCGTCGCGAAAATGGACTTCGCCACATTGCGCCACTCGGATTCCGGAACGCGCCGCAGGGCGATCATTTCAGCCACCACCGAGACGGCGATTTCTTCCGGCGTAATGGCGCCGATCTCCAAGCCCATCGGCGCGAAGATTCGCTCGAAGGCGGATCTGGGGAAGCCTTCCTTCTCCAGTTCCTTCACTACTCCGATTACCTTACGCCTGCTGCCGATCATGGCGATATACTTGGCGTTGGTTTGGGCCGCCCACCGCAGCACGCGCATATCGTCGCGATGCCCTCGGGTGACGATGATCAGATAGCTGGTGTCGCGGATCGGCAGCTTGGGGAAGACGTCCTCGTACTCCTCGGCGAACACGTCCTCGGCTTCGGGAAACCGCTCGCGATTGGCGTAGGATTCACGGTTGTCGATCACAATGGTGGCGAATCCCGCCAGCGTGGCAACTTTCGAGATGCTCTTCGAGATGTGCCCGGCGCCGAAAATAAAAGCCTTGGGCTGGGGAACCACCGGCTCGACAAAGACGCTCAATTGGCCGCCACAGATAAGCCCGTTATCGTACGCCGCGTCCTGGCCGAGCGTGAAATTCATGTGCCGGGCGCGTTCGGTTTCCATCACTTCGCGCGCGGCATTCCAGACTTCCGCTTCCACGCAGCCGCCGCCGATGGTTCCCACCATGGATCCATCCTCCCGCACCAGCAGCTTGGCGCTTTCATAGCTCGGAATGGATCCGTTCACTTCCACGATCGTAGCCAAGGCGCACTTCTGGCCAAGCCGGCGCAGCCGCACTACTTCCTCGTACACATCCATTCGATTGAATTATATCCCGGGAGGGCGTCAAGAGGCGCGCTCCCGGTGGCCAGCGGGCGAATTGGTGTGGCAAATTGCCGCAGGTGGCCCTGGGAACGGTTGACGTACGATAGGCAGAGATGTGGTCTGACCAACAGGCGCCGCAGGGGGGGAACGCCGCGCAAGCCGCTCTTCCATGGGTGGTGCGGCTGCGCTACGGCATCGTGGCCGGAGAAGCCGCGATCGTCCTGGGCACCTTCTACGCGTTCCAGCTCGAATTTCCGCTGCTATGGACGCTGGCGCCACTGGCGGTGGTCCTGGCCAGCAATATCTGGCTCGGCAAGACACGCGATGTCTCCGCGCGGTTTCCCGACGAAACCTTAGGAGCGGTATTTGTTCTCGACACGCTCTGTCTCACCGCCATGCTGGGCCTGACCGGAGGCCCGAATAATCCGTTCAGCTTGCTGTACCTGGTTCAAATCACGCTCTCCGCGGTGGCTCTCCGCAAAGTCTGGACGCGGGCGCTGGGGGCGCTGGCCACGGCCTGTTTCGGGCTCCTGTTCTTCTTTCACATTCCGCTAGCCGCTCTGCAGGCCCACACCTCCGACAACCGCCTGTCACCGCACCTGGTGGGCATGTGGGTTGCGTTCGTCGCGGGAGTGGTGCTGATCACTTTTTTTACCGGCAAAATTTCGGACGCTTTGCGGCGGCGCGAGCGCGAGGTGCTGGACCTGCAGGAACAAGTGGCCAAGCATGAGCGGCTGGCGTCGCTGGTAACGCTGGCGGCCGGAGCGGCGCACGAGCTGGGAACGCCGCTAGGGACCATCGCCGTGGTTGCGAAGGAGTTGGAACGATATGCCACCACGCTTTCCGGAAACGATGCCGTGCTGGACGACGCGCGCCTGATTCGGTCGGAAGTGGAGCGCTGCCGGCGCATCCTGGAACGGATGAGCGTGCAGGGCGCCGAACCGCTCGGAGAAATCGCGCGTAAGGTCCGCGTCACCGATCTTCTGAATGAAGTGGTGGAGCAGCTTCCTGAAGGACATCGGAGCCTGGTGGTGGTGGAAGTGTCGGACGAAGACCTCACCGCCGTTCTGCCGGAGCAAGCCACGCTGCAGTCCATTGCCGCTCTGGTGCAGAATGCCATCGACGCCAATCGCGAAGAGCGGCCCGTAATTGTTCGCGCTTCGGAAAAAGACGCGGAGCTGGCTATATCCATCCGCGACCAAGGGCACGGGATGCCGGAAACCGTGCTGCGCCGCATCGCCGAACCTTTTTTCACCACCAAAGAGCCCGGCCACGGCATGGGATTAGGGACCTTCCTGGTCCGTACCTTCGCCGAAAGATTGGGTGGGCGCCTGTCCTTCGAATCCAGGGCCGGACAGGGGACCGTGGCGACGCTGCTCTTGCCGCTCGGACAGAATCGCGGGGACGCGCATGCCCCCCTTTGAGGACGCGCCTTTGGTTCTGATCGTGGATGATGACGAAACGTTCCGCGCTCGCCTGGCGAGAGCATTCGAACAGCGAAACTGGGAAGCCGGCGTCGCGGCTAGCGGACCGGAGGCCTTGCAATTCGCCCGCGAGCGCAGCCCGGATCTGGTGCTGGTGGATTTACGGATGCCAGGAATGAGCGGACTGGACGTGGTTCCCGAGTTGCGCGCCATCGATTCGTCGATGACCATCATCATGCTCACCGGCTACGGCAGCATTCCCACCGCGATTTCCGCCACCAAACTCGGGGCGGACTACTATCTGAGCAAACCCGCGGATGCGGATCAAATTCTGGGTGTGTACGAGCATCTTCGTTCGGCGCCCGCGGAGGCGCCCGAGATGCCGGAAACGGTGCCGACGCTGGCGAGAGTGGAATGGGAGCACATGCAGCGCGTGATCTCCGATTGCGCGGGGAATATTTCGCATGCTGCCCGTCTGCTCGGGATTCATCGGCGATCGCTGCAGCGAAAACTCGGAAAGTTTCCTCCGGCGCATTGATTGCGTTGTAAGGTGAATAAGGATGCGATGGAAGTGGTTCCTGATCGGTTTGGTTGCGTTTCCCGTGCTGGCGTCCGTGGCCGGCTGGGTGTTTTTGAAAACCCGGGCCGACGGTTTCAGTGCGCGGGCTCAGCCCACGCTGGCCGAGACCGTTCTCGCCACCGAAGCCAGGAAGCTGGCCATCCCCGCCGCCGCCCGGTCGCGAACCAATCCGGTGAGCGATTCCCCCGAAGTTCTGGCGGAGGCCCGCGCGCATTGGGCCGATCATTGCGCTACCTGTCACGGGAACGACGGCAGCGGGAACACGATTATGGGCAAGCAGATGTACCCGCCCGCGCCGGACATGCGCGAGCCGAGCACCCAACAGATGACCGACGGCGAACTGTTCTATATCATCGAGAACGGCATCCGCCTGAGCGGCATGCCGGCCTGGGGTACGCCGGGCGGAGACGAACAGGATTCCTGGAAACTAGTCCGTTTTATTCGGCATCTTCCGAGTCTCAGCGCGCGGGAGATGGAAGAGATGGAGCAAATGAATCCGAAAAGTCCGGACGAATTGAAGGAAGAGCAGGAAGAGAAAGAGTTTTTAAATGGAGGCCAAATACATGTACAAGAACCGCACCATCATCACTAACGGCAGCATCACTAAGAGCGTCCTGGCAGCCGTCCTCGCGCTGTCGCTTTTATCGGGGTTGGCGATCGCCCACGGTGGGCTGGAACACGTGATCGGGACCGTCGCCGCGATTTCGGACGCGTCCATAACCGTCAAAACTACTGACGGCAAAACAGTGGAAGTCGCTCTTGACTCGAAGACAACCTTCGCAAAGAGCGAGCAGCCCATCCAGAAGGCCGACATCAAGGTTGGCGACCGCGTCGTGATCCACGCCGCGAAGACCGGGGCCAAGCTGACCGCGCATACAGTGGCCATCGGGACAGGAACTCCGGCCAAAGCAGCTCACTAAAAGGCGGCGCGGTAAAGGGCTGCGACAATTTGCCACGCGACAACGCCGCCGAAATCATGTTTCATGGTCTAGGTGAAACTGCTCGCTGGAATTCCTCGCCCTGCTGCGTTGCTGTTCTTCCTTTTGACCTTTGGCCCGCTCGTGCCCGCGGCAATTTTCGGAAAGATACAGGGCGTCGTGCACGACCCGCAGCACCGGCCGGTGTCCGGAGCCGAGGTTAAGCTGCAAGCCACTACGTCGGATTTCTCCCAAACCGCGCAGTCGGACGATAACGGCAATTTTTTATTCAACACCGTACCGGTCGGCGACTACAAGATCACGGTGAGTCAGTCCAAATTTGAGACTTCGGAACAGACCCTCACGGTCACGTCCGGATCTTCTCCGATTCTCCACTTTCAACTGGCCCTTGCGGCCCTGAATGAAACCGCCGTTGTAGTCGGCCAGGCCGCGACGGTCAACATGGATTCCGTCACGCCCACAACTCTCGTGGATCGGGAGGACATCGCGCAGACTCCCGGCGCCGACCGCACCAATAGCCTGGCGATGATCACCGACTACACTCCCGGCGCGTACGTAACTCACGACATGTTGCACATGCGCGGCGGCCATCAGGTGGATTGGCTGATTGACGGGGTACCCATACCCAACACCAATATCGCCACCAACCTCGGCCCCCAAATCGATCCCAAGGACATCGACTACCTCGAGGTCCAGCGCGGCAGCTACGATGCGGAATACGGGGACCGCACCTACGGGATATTCAATATCGTGCCACGCACCGGGTTCGAACGGGACAATGAGGCGGAACTGGTCGCTTCTTTCGGCAATTGGTATCAGACTAACGATCAAATCAGTTTCGGGGGGCATACCCAGCGTTTCGCCTATTACGCCAGCCTGAACGCGAACCGCAGCGACTACGGCCTGCAGCCTCCCATCGGGCAGGTGGTTCACGACGCCGAGAACGGCTTCGGGGGATTCGCGTCTTTCATTTTTAACGCCAACCCCACCAATCAATTCCGGCTGGTTGCTTCGTTGAGGCGAGACTATTATCAGATTCCCGTCGATCCGAATCCGAACTCCTCCGGAAACCAGGTTTACCCCAGTTACGGGCTGCACGATAGCGAACGGGAACCCGACGGCTACCTCACTTTCTCCTGGGTTCACACCTTTAGCCCAAACCTGCTGCTGACGGTTTCGCCGTTCTATCACTACAACCAGGCCAGCTATAACGCCTCTCCGAACGATGTGCCGGTGATCTCGACCGTGGATCAAACCGCCAACTACGGTGGAGCGCAAGCGAGTTTGAACATCAGCGCCGTCAAGAACAACGACATTCAAGTGGGCGTGTACGGATTCACGCAGCATCAGAGCAACTTCTTTAATAACGTTTTTACGGATTGCGCGCCGGACTGCCAGAACTTCGGCCCTTCTTCCGCCGCGGTAACCGGAGGTTTGATCGAAGAGTTTATCAGCGATCGCTATAAGGTCACCTCATGGCTGACGCTGATCGCCGGCCTCCGGGAATCGCATTTCGACTCCGGCTCGGTGAGCGGAGGAACCCAGCCGGCCGTGATTGAGAATGCGACGGACCCACGTTACGGAATTGCCATCCGAGTCCCGAAGATAAATTGGGTGTTTCATGCATTCTACGGGGACTTTTATCAAGCCCCTCCGCTGTTAACCGCCACCGGGCCATTGCTCAATTTAGCCACCAGCCAGACTTTGACGTTCGCGCCTCTGCGAGGAGAGCGCGATCACGAATATCAATTCGGCGTTTCGATTCCTTTTCGCGGCTGGGTGCTGGAGGAAGACAGCTTTCAAACCCGCGCTTCCAATTGGCTGGATCACAACAATATCGGCGAATCAAATATCTTCTGGCCGATCACCTGGGCGGGCGCCTTGATTCAAGGCTGGGAAACCACCTTGCGTTCTCCACGCCTGTGGCGCCGCGCTCAAGTACACCTGGCCTACTCAAATCAGATCGCACAGGCGACAGCGCCCATCACCGGTGGCGTGGTCTGCCCTGTTCCAGTGACGCCGGATTGCCCGGTTGCCATCCCGCCCGGATATTCGCCGGTGGATCACGACCAGAGAAACACGTTGAACGTGGGCGTCAATTCCAGCCTTCCCTGGCAGGTGTTTGCTTCGACCAATGTGTATTACGGCTCGGGATTCACGAACGGGATGCCGGATGCGGAGTATCCGGGAAATTATCTGCCCCAGCACACCACGTTCGATATTTCGTTGGGCAAGAGTTTTGGGGAGAAGGACAAATACAGGATTTCGGTGACCGGGCTGAATGTGGCGGATCGACGGGTGCTGCTCGACAACAGCCTGACCTTCGGCGGATTCCACTATAACGACCCGCGACAGATCTACGTTGAGTTCCGCTACAAATTTCACTACTGAACGCCGCCGTATTAGAAGTGAAACTTGATCGCGGCCTGCAGCAGCCTGGGCGCGGCCGCACTGACGATTTGTCCGAAGTTAGAATCGTTGACTTCGCCGCCCACTGACGCTGGACCATAAAACTGCGCGTGATTGAAGATGTTGAACGCTTCCATTCGGATATCGAACGACTTCGATTCCGTTATCCGAATGGCTTTGCTGAGCTGCACGTCGAAATTCTCGATTCCGGGGCCATGGAACATGCGGCGGGGAGCATTGCCCAGGACTCCCAGCGTCTCCGGTGCGAATAGGCTGGTATTGAACGCGGGCTGGCCGTTGCGCGGATTCGTATTAATCTCAAGCGTCCCCGACGTCATTTGGGGCGTGTCCAGCAATTCATTGTTTACGCCATTGCCCAGCGTCCCGAGAAGTGACCGGTCCGAATCGTCGAACAGCGTTACTGGAAATCCAGTGGCGAAACGCGTCGTGCCCGAGATGCTCCATCCTTCGGTCAGGCGGCCGCGTCCGAAGTAGCGGTCGAAGGGCAGCGCGTAAGTGTAGGTGGCGACGAAGTTGTGGGTCATGTCCCAGGACGAGATGACGCGCGTCAGGCGCTCGTCGAATGGGTTGATCTGCTCGCCCAGATTCGAGGCGTCGTCAATCGACTTCGAAAACGTGTAGCCCGCCCGCAGCGTGGCTCGTCTGCCGAGATTCAGGCGGAAGGTGACCTCGAGGGCGTTGAAGTTGGAATTGCCGATGGTCTTCTGCGCCGTCGTCGACCCAAAGTTCGACCCCAGGCCCACTCGCGTCCCTTGGTAGAACTTTCCCGATGCGGATGTGTAGGGGGAATCCTCGCCGAACGGCCCGCAGGTAGCGCTGCCGGGAACGACCTCGCTCGGCTGGCTCAAGCTCAGGCACAAGGCCGGATTGCCTAGGTTGACGGGCAGCAAAACCAAGAGGTGATGGCCTTGGTTGCCCGCGTAGCTGACCGTAAGCAATGCATTCTGGGTGATCTGGCGCTGGATGGAGAACATGAAGTTCTCCGTGTAAGGGACGCTGTTACGGTAATAAAAATAAGGGTCCGCGCTAATAGGAGTAACCGCCGCGAAATCGAATCCGGTGAATGGATTCTTGACGGAAACGTTATGTGGCGGAAAGTTTAGAGGAAACGGGTCCGTGGTCTCGACGCCGGTCCCGGCGCTCACGAACGGAGTGGCAAAAAGCGGAGGCGCGGGGCTCAGATAGTTATATCCGAAGGGAGGGACGCCATACATGACTCCCGCCGTAAGCCCCGGGAAGGCGGTGTAAAAGATTCCATAGCTGGCTCGGATGCTGCTCTCGCCGGAGTCGCCTAAAATCTTCTTCAGAATGCCGTTCTCGAATTTCGGGGCATAGGCCAGGCCGATCCGCGGAGCGAAGTTGCGATACTTGGCCGGCGATAAAGTGGGAGGAATCCCGGGGTCGCCCGGAACCACCAATCCGGGCAGCGCGTTGGGATAGAGCACCGATTGCTCGCCCGGAACCACGGTCTGAATGTTGCCGTATTTTTCCGACCAGGGCTCGATCAGATCCCAGCGCAAACCGTAGTTCATCGTCAGGTTGGGACGTATTCGCCAGCTGTCCTCAACGAATGCGGCGGCATAGTGGTTGCGCAGGTAGAAATGCTGCCCGGTGGTCTGCGTGAAGTTGCTCGGGAAGCCCAATAGAAAGTCGGCGAACGGGTTGCCTGTTTCCGTTCCGTCTATATTGAAGGTTCCGTTAAAGGTGGCGTTAGGGTTTTCGTTGACTTGATCGTTGTGAAATTGTCCGCCGAATTTCAGCGTATGGGTCCCGATCACTTTGGATATGGAATCGCTCAGGTACAGCGTGTTGTTCCACTGGTCGACGTTGGTAATCGGGACGCCCATGACGAAAGAGGGGAACACGATGTTCTCCACGCCTTCAAACCGAGGCGCCTGCACCAGGATGCCGCCGTTGGCAGTGCCGGTGACGAAGCCCTGGGATTGAAGCGATACGCCCAGGCCTCCGTGCGGCTGGCCAATGTTGTTCACGTTTCGCAAGAAGCCGGCGTGAAATTCATTAACCATGGTGGCGCCCAGGATCTTCGTATCCCCGAGTGTGATTTCCTGCGCCTGTCCGACGGTCAGGGCGTCAAAGCCGGGAATGCTCGCGCCGCCCTGGCCGCCCGGATAAGGATTGTCCAATTGGTAGTTGTCGACGAAATAATACCCGAAGATGCCGCCCAGGCGCGTATTCGCATCGATGCGCCCGCCGGCCTTGTTGTCCTGTACGGTCTCCGGATAGGCGGAAGTTGAAAATAGATTCGTGCCATTATTCGGCGCGGGAATGTATTGCAGCAGGCGCTGCGCGGGCGAGGACCAGGCGCTCATCGGGATAATGGCGTTCGGCAGCACACATCCGGACGAATTATTGCATCCAGGCGTGTAGTAGGGTTCGCCCACCGAAACCGGATAGCCTAATTCGCTGGTGAGCAGCTTTGCGATGTTTGGTCCGCTCACCGTTCCTGTCAGCGTGCTCGCCGCGTCACTGAAGTTGCCGTTACGTTCGGCCAACGAGAGCACGGTTGTGAGAGGCGACGAAATGCCTTGCACCGTGCGGGTTCCCTGATAGTCCAGGAAGAAGAAGAGCTTGTCCTTCAGAATGGGCCCGCCCACGGTTCCACCGTACTGGTTCTGCCGGAAAGTGCCGCGCGTCGGGTCGAAGTAGCCTCTGGCGTCCAAATCGGTGTTCCTGAGAAATTCGAAAGCATCGCCGTGAATCGAATTGCTGCCGGATTTCGTGATCACATTGATCATTCCGCCGTTGTAATTGCCGTATTCGGTGTCGAAATTGTTGGTGAGAACGCGAAACTGCTGAATGGAGTCGAGGTTCGGGATGACCGAGGTCCCGCCGTTCATGTGCTCCTGCACGTCGATCGCGTTCACCATGAATCCGTTGGAGGATTCGCGTTGTCCATCAATGGAAACATCTCCGGGATTCGCGTCACCGGATGGATTGATGGTGCCTGTCACCCCCGCCATGATGACGGAGGTGGGAGTCAGGGTGGTCACCGGACTCACGCCCGGCTGAATGGCAAGCAGGTCCGTGTAGCTGCGGCCGTTCAGCGGAATGGCTTCGATCTGGGCGCTGTCCACCAACTCGCCTAAATGAGTGGCGACGGTGTCCACCTGGGTTTGGACGTTGGTTTCGGTAGCGCTGACGGTGACCGCTTCCGATGGCTGCCCTACCTGCAGCGTGGCGTCCAGTGTCACCGCAGCGTCGGCGTCGATGGCGATATTAGTCTTCTTTTGTGTCTGGAATCCAGTCGCTTCGATCGTCAGATCGTAGTGCCCCACTGGTAGGGACGGGAAGGTATAGAAGCCGCGCGGGTCGGAGGCGGACGTGAACTCAGCCTTCAGCGCGCCGTTCACAAGCTTGAGCTTTACTCCGGGAATCACCGCGCCGCTGGGGTCTTTTAGAACGCCCGAGAGACTGCCCGCCGCCAGGGCCCAGAGGAAGGCTGCCGGGAGAAACAAAAACGCGACAAAGCCTCTCGATGACGCGTACGCGGCCATGTTTTGTTCGTGCTACTAATCGAACAATCGTGATACTATCACGGGTAGCACGATTGTTCAATAGGTATTACGAATTTTATGGCCGGGAGTTTTTGAAGGCCGGGCTAGCGTACGCCGCCGGTGTGGAGCGCCGTCCAGACTACTTCGAAAGTATCGTCTTCGGCCAGCGCGTTGGTCTGTCTCCAGCCGGCGTCGGTTTTTGAAAGCGTGACCGTTGCGACGGTCGCGTCTCCGTCCTCATCCTGCCCGATGAGGAAGATTACCCTGTATACCTGCACTTCCGCCCAACCGGTCATCTCCACTTTGCCCATATTGCGGAAGAAGGCGAACGTCTGGCTCGCGATCGCCGGATCGGAAAGCCGCTCGCGAATTTTCTCCCGTTCGGCGCGCACGAAATTCTCGGCGATCCAGGAAACGTCGCCCGCCAGGCTGGCCGACACAACCGAGGCTGCCGCGCGTTCGGGAGTGCTCCAATCCGCGTCGCGCCGCGAAACCAGAGGCAGCGGGACAGGCGGTCTGCGAAGCTGTCCTGGAAGAGTGACCTCCACCAGATCGTCCGGGCCTTTTCCTTTCGCCAGCGCATTGGCTGGCCGCCGGAGATCGGAAACCTTAACCTGAAATGCCAGCCGGTCCTGATGCGGGCGGCAACTAAATTGAGCCAGCGCCGCCGCGATCAGGAGCATTCGGACGGTCAGATTCAGAGCGCGGTCACTTGGACGCGCGAGTGTTTGTCGCCGCCACGCAACTGAAGTTGGCGGCATCGTCGCTGCTGCCCGTTCCATTCCAATGCGCCACTAACGGATATTTGCACAGCGGACGAGTACGCACGACACCGCTCGAAGGCGACGCGCCTTTGTATTTGGTGGCGATGATTTGCTCGGGCGCGGTACCCTGCTCGACCCAATGCTCGATAGCCGCATTGACGTCATGCTGCGGATCGCCGCCGGTTACGACGCCCTGGCCGAAGTTGCTGGGCCCCGGTCCGCCGCCGCAGTGCTGCATTCCCGGCACCATGAACAGCCGGACGAACGATTCGGTGTTGCCGGCGCCCATCTTGGATTCCACCCGGTGATAGTACTGAATGGTGGCGGTCGGCGGAATGGCAGCGTCGCTCCAGCCGTGATACAGGATGAGCTTTCCGCCCCGATCCTTGAAATGCTTTAGATCCGGGTCCGCTGCGTTCAGGATGCGGCCCAGGCTATCGTCCGCGAGTTTCACGTCGTGGTCGACGTCGAACTTATGGTAATCCCAGTTCGCATCGCTATACAGCATGTCCTGGAAGAAATTGATGCCGAACGCAAACTGCAGGCTCTTGCCTTGCGCCCCGCCGGCTACCCAACCGCCCCAGCCGTTCATGCCGCCCTCGCCTCCGGGTGAGAACCCCGGAAAGACCTGCTCACCCTTGGCGTTTTTCACTCCCGCATAAATCTTTTCGAGCGCCGTGACCTGCGGCTGCGTAAGGCAGGTGTTGGAATCCGGTCCCTTGCAAAGCAGCGTAGAGGGAGTGAAATGGCATTGCGTCGGATCGTCGATCACGCCGTCCTTCACGCCGTCCAGTGCATCGCACGCGGCCACCGCGCCGGCTTCCACTACCGACATCTTCGCGGCCGGAATATAGCTGGCTGGATCGGCGGTCGCGTTCATGTCCCAGAGGGCCGCCATCAGCAGATGCGTCCAGAACGCCGCCGGCGCGCCGGCCACGATTCCCTCGTAATCCGCCGGGTACCGCTGGGCTTCCATAAGCGCCTGACGGCCGCCGTTCGAACACGAACTGAAGTACGAATGCCGGGGTGCATCGCCGTAGAACGCGCGCACCAGAGCTTTACCCTTCTCGGTGGTTTCGTGCACCGCGCGATAACCAAAATCGACAATCTTCTGCGGATGATTCAACGCCCAGCTTGCATCCGTCGCGCCGGCTTCATGACCGGTGTCTGTCGAAGCGGACGCGTAGCCGTGCGTCAGAGCCGCCCCCAACGCGCCGTAGCTGATGGATCCCGCGAAGCCGCCGTTGCCGATGCCCTGGAATTTGCCGTTCCAGCCCGAGATCGGGAGCCAAGCTTCAAATTGGATGTTGGAATCCTCCGCCGGTTTGATGACGCCCGCCACCCGGCAAAAAGCCGGCAAGTCCGGAATCGCGGGACCTTGCGGTGGTTTGAACGTGCCCGCCGGAACTGACTCGGCGGTCTTAATGGTCGTATTGGGAAGAGCGAGCTTAGCCAGCGATTCGCAGCTGGTGGGTGCGGCATTCAGACCGCAGCCCGCCAGGAGCGTAAGTAGGGTAACAATCGCAACGTTGCGTGTCATGGTAGACATTTTACCTATTATGCTCGTTTTCTTGGCTGAGTAGTTTAACGGATGGCGGTTTCGGCGTCTATGCTTAGGAAAGGAGTAGACGCCCACGATGCCAGCTCTGCCTCGCTTAAGCTATAGCTCCCTGATTTTCTGCCTGGTTTCATCCGGATTCGCTCAAACTCTATCCTTCAATCGCACGGATATCCCAATGGGGGCCGACGTCCAGGATGTGGTGTCCGGGGACTTCAATAGCGATGGAAAGATGGACCTGGCGGTTGCGCTCTACAACGGCTCGATCGTGGTTTTGCTGGGCAATGGCGACGGAACATTTTCAGCGCCGATTACGACCATAGGGATACCCGCTCCAGGCCAAGTAGTGGCCGCTCAGGTGAATAACGATGGGATATTAGACCTGGTCATCGGCACGAACGGAAGTTGTCCTTTCGCGACGCCTTGCCTGTTCGCCGAGGATCTCGGCAGTTTCACCGTCCTGCTGGGTAAGGGCGACGGCAATTTCACCTTCGAGCCGTCGAACTTTCCTCCCACTTACAGCCGCCTGGCCGTAGCGGACTTTACCGGTAACGGGCCGGTCGACGTTTTCACGACGGGCGCCAACGACATACCGCAAGCGTCCAACGCGGCGTGTATCGTGGGCGAAGGGAACGGAATGTTCGGAGCGCCGGGCGAGATCAGCGGCAACGCGGTGGGGACGCCGTTCGTCGGCGATTTCAATAACGACGGCAAGCCGGATGTGGCCGTAGGAAGCACGCTTTTTATCGGGCGAGGAGGTTGTCTATTTCAAGTGCAATCGTTGCTCTCGTCCGGACCATCGTTCTTCAATCAGGACGCCGGCGGTGATCTGAACGGCGACGGCAACCTGGATCTGGTCGCCTTTGACAACACCGGCGCGGCAACGGTGTTGCTGGGAAAAGGAGATGGAACATTTCAGCAGCCGAAGCTGCTATCGATGGTCTCGGATGGCGCAGGCGGACCTTTGGTGGACCTAAGCGGCGACGGAAAACTCGATTTGGTTTACCTGTCGTTCGTTCCCACCAGCGTCAGCAAAGGGCAGTTTGACAACGCCAACACCGTCACTGTCCTGCTCGGAAATGGCGACGGCACGTTTCAATCCACGGCCTATACTTTCGCCACGGGCGTGAATCCGCGCAAGGTGGTGGCGGTGGACCTAAACGGGGATGGATTACTCGACTTGGTTACAGCCAATCAGGACGGCGACTCCATTACGGTTCTGATGAACTCCGGAACGGTGTCATTGATTAACGAGTCCGGCGCGAGTTTTCAAGCGCTGCCCCAGTTTGCCACCGGTTCGATCGTAACTGCCGTCGGCGCGAACCTGGCTACGGGCACCTTGGCTGCCTCCTCCAGCCAGCTGCTCACGAATCTGCTAGGAACCACGGTGTCGGTCAAAGATGCCTCCGGCGTTTCGCAACTCGCGGCGCTCTACTACGTTTCTCCGACGCAGGTAAACTACGTGATGCCCGCCACCGCGGCTCTAGGGACCGCTAGCATTACGGTCGCCTCCGGAAGCGGAGCACTTTCGTCTCAAAGCGTCCAAATCGGTAGCGTCTCGCCCGGAGTCTTTGCGTTGAACTCAGGGGCTTTGGCAGCCGCCGTGGTTGTCACTGTCGCGGCGGATGGAAGCCAGACTTTTTCGCAGGTGTACCAGCTGGATCCTTCGAATAACATCATTCCTCTGCCGATTAACGTGAGTTCGGGACAGGTTTACCTGGAGCTTTACGCCACCGGAGTTCGCAACGCCGACGGAGTTCAAGTGACGGTGGATGGCGCGGGCGTGCCGGTGCTGTCGTTTGGAGCGC
Organism: Terriglobia bacterium; assembly: GCA_963786745.1. GTDB lineage: Bacteria > Acidobacteriota > Terriglobia > Bryobacterales > Bryobacteraceae > Palsa-89. Next base: position 781,843 of record CAWBAE010000008.1, read on the forward strand.
AGAGCCAGTATCCGGGTCTCGATCAAATCAACATTGGCCCGCTGTCCCGAGGGCTGGAAGGCGCTGGCTCCGTCAACATCGTGCTGATGGCGGGCGGTGAAACCTCGAATACCGTCAACGTGACCATCAAATAGGGACGGCTGGCAAAAGTCTCAACGGCAGGTCAGCGCGGATTTCCCGAGAAAGTCGCCTTTTCTCTCGGATGTAAAAGTGAAAGTGCAGACCTGCAGCCCCGCGGGGATGTCTTTGTACAACACCATCGCCGTATCGTGGTAACGGCACCTCAGAAATAGGTTCATGCTGCGGTAGTCTTTCAACTTCCAGGTTTGAGTGACGCGCGTGGACGCCTGGCTCTGAGTGTCCGGCGCCAGATCGTACTCCTGGCCGCCGGCGGTTCCGTTGTAGATGGAAACGCGTTCGAAGGCGTGTTCGGATTTGCCGTCCGCGGCCTTCCAGCCTTCAACCGGCGCAGCCGTTTCCGTAACGGTCAACTTTTCCGGGCAGCTCAGCGCGGCCGCGGAAGTCTGGGCCAGCACCGGGAACAGGAAGGCGAACGTCGCGGAAGCAAGGCGCAGGATCATGAGACTACTTTACAACTGCCGTTTGGGCGGGTTCGTTCAGAATGAGAATCTCCACGCGGCGGTTCTCCGCGCGGCCCGCCGCGCTGTCGTTCGAACCTTTCGGCTGATGGGATCCGAAGCTTGAAACCGAGAGGCGCGATTCGTCGATGCCATACCGGGTGGCGAGCAGATTCAGAAGGCTGAGGCTTCGCGCGGCGGATAGTTCCCAGTTGTTCTTGAAGCGCCGATTGTGGATCGGGACCGTGTCCGCATGTCCCGCCAGCTCCGCTTTGTTGACGCCTTCGCGCAATACGTCGGCGATCTCGGAAATGATCGGCAGCGCGGAGTTGTTGATGCGATCCTCGCCGGATTCAAAGAGGACGGCCTGCGGTAGCGTGATAATCAGCCCGCGCGGGTCCAGCCTCAGGTCCAGGCCATGCTGCTGAAGTTTTTCGGCGGCTTGAACCAGCTTCTCGCGGGCAGGTGATATTGGCGGGGGCGAAACAGCCGCCAGTTCAGGCGAGTGCGCGGGCGGACCGGCCGGTCCCGGTTCGGCCGCCCTTGCCATGAACAAGATCAGCAGGACCGTCAGAACATCCGCATAGCTGATGAGCCAGCGGTCCCGGCCGCCGTGTTCGGATTGGAGGTACTTGGGTCTACGGTCCATGCGTTGTGCCCTTGGCTCGCTCGTGCTTAAGATCAGTCCGCCTTACAAACGACTCCAGCCGCATCCGAAGCAGGGAAGGATGCACCGAATCCACAATGGACAGCACCCCTTCGAGAATCATTTCCTGGGTCTCGAAATTCTCGGCGACGCGAGCCCGGATGCGGTGCGCGGCGGGAAGCAGCACCAGATTCGCCAGCGCCAGACCGTAGATGGTGGACACAAACGCCGTGCCGACGCCGTACCCTACCGATTGAACCTTTGAGAACTGCCGAAGCACGTCGATGAGCCCCACCACCGTGCCGATGATCCCGATGGTGGGGGCAAATCCTCCGGCCACTTCAAGCGCCTTGGCGTCCGCCTCGCCGTGCCGTTCCGTCATACGCAGATCCGTTTCCAGAATCGACTGGAGCTCGGCGCGGCCGGTAAGATCGATCACCAATTGGAGTCCCTTGCCGAGAAACCTGTCCGAGGCTATCGGTATCGAGGGTTCCAGGGCCAGGACACCCTTGCGCCGGGCGGTTCGCGCATAGCCGACCATCTCCTCCAGCAGCGCCTCCCGGTTCATTTCCGTCCGCGAAAGCAGCTCCGCCACGCGGCGCAAGGAGTGCAGCAGCGAATCCCGCGGAGTCGTCACCAGAATGACGCCCAGCGTGCCCCCTAAGACAATCAGCACTCCGGTGGGTTGAAAGAAATAAGCGAAGGATACGCCGGTGGAATAAATTCCTGCGATGGTGGCGCCGAGCGCAATCGCGACCCCGGCCAACAGAGACAGATCCAGACGCTGCGTTCTCTGGCCCCCGGATCGCTGGCGGGATTGGTCGGAAAGGGCCGCTTGTGGAGTAGCCAATGATGATCCTCGTCGAGCAGTTTGCAACTTACTGGCCCAATGCTCAATTGATTGAATCCTCAGTGGAAGCGACGCCGGAATCGCGGCATCGCCAAGAAATTGGCGCGAGCGTGGCCCCTTTTTGGAGTTGTACCCTAGTCTTATGGAAACCGCCGCGCAGCAGACCAGTATCGACGCAAGCCGTCAATTACTTCGTCATATCGTAGCGACGTTCGCCTATCGAACCGGCAAAATTTTGCGGGATGCGCCGGATACGTTCGCCGGATTTCGCGCCTCCGAAACTACCCGGACGCCGGCGGAAATCCTGGCGCACATGGGCGACCTGATGGATTGGGGTCTCTCGATCGTCTCCGGCAATCCGCGCTTTCACGCGTCCGAACCTCTCCCGTGGGCGGCGGAGGTCAGCCGATTCTTTGCCGCCGTGGAATCCCTGGATGGCTATTTGGCATCCGGCCAGAAGATACACGCCGATCCCGGAAAGCTCTTTCAGGGCGGAATCGCGGATGCATTGACGCACACCGGCCAACTCGCGATGTTGCGACGGATGGCCGGCTGCCCGGTGCGTGGAGAGAACTACTATATGGCGGACATCGTGCCGGGCCGCGTCGGCCCAGAGCAGGCCGCGCCCAAGCGCGAGTTCGATTGACGTATTACGCGGGTTCCGGCACCATCTCAATCGCGCCGCAGGGGCATTCCTGCGCGCACAGCCCGCAGCCCTGGCACGTCTCGTAATCGAATCGGTAGCGTTCTCCCTCACCCGGTTTGATCACCGCGTTGTCCGGACAAGCATCGTAGCAGCGGTCGCATTCGAAGCAATTGCCGCAGGAAAGACAACGGTGCGCTTCGAGCAGCGCATGGGCTTCGTCCAAGCCGCCCAAGACCTCATCGAACGTGAACTCGCGGGCGGCCGCATCGAGAACAGGCTGCTCGTTGGGGGCGGCTTTGGCGTAGCTCCAGGTGTTAAGTTTCCCGAAGCCGGCCAACTCCGGACGCGGCGCGGGATGGTAGGCCGCGCCGCGCAGCCAGGCATCGATATTTCGCGCTGCTTTCTTGCCGTGACCCACCGCAACCGTTACCGTGCGCTCGGCCGGCACCATGTCGCCGCCCGCGAACAAGCCGGGATGACCGGTCATCATTTGCGGGCTCACCTTCACCACCCCATCGCAGATTTCGATCCCGGGGACGCGTTCAAGGAAGCTCAGGTCCGTATCCTGGCCTAGCGCCAGGATCAGGGAATCGCCCGCGATGGTTTCGAATTCTCCGGTGGGCTGCGGATAGCCTGTCTCGTCCAGGCGCATCTTCTCGACCGTGAAACGAGTGCCGCCCGCCTGCTTGATGGTGCTGAGCCATCTGAACTGAACGCCTTCCTCGATGGCTTCGCGAACTTCGAAATCATGCGCGGGCATTCTTTCACGGGTGCGCCGGTAAACGATTAGAGTTTCAGCAGCGCCCAACCGCTTGACGGTCCTGGCCGCGTCCAGCGCCGTATTGCCGCCGCCGTAAATCAGAACTCGCCGGCCCAACTGAGGTGGATCGCCCGCGTCCACGCTCCGTAAAACAGCAAGGGCGTCCAGGATCCGGCTCGCGTCACTAGAGGGAATGTCCGCGTGTTTCGACACGTGCGCGCCCACCGCCAGAAAAACTGCGTCAAATTCATGGCTTTCAAGGACGCGTGCAAGGTCGTCCATGCGGCTGTTGAGCCGGATCGTGACCCCCAGATTGACGATGCGCTCGATTTCCGCGTTCAGGATATCCCGAGGCAGGCGGTATTTGGGAATGCCGAAACGCATCATGCCGCCCGCCTGCGCTCCAGCGTCCTGGATTGTGACCTTGTGTCCGAAACGCGACAGATGATACGCCGCCGACAGACCCGACGGCCCTGCGCCCACCACTAGCACATGTTTGCCGGATGTGGGCGCAACCTCGAATTGCCAGCCGTGCAGAATAGCCTGGTCGCCCAGGAAGCGCTCCACGGCATGGATGTTGACCGCCTGGTCGAACTGCGCGCGATTGCAGGCCGTCTCGCAGGGATGATAGCAGACGCGCCCCATAATGGCGGGCAGCGGATTGTTCTCCACCAGCGATCTCCAGGCCTCTTCGTAGCGGCCCGCCTGAGCCAGCCGGAACCATGCCTGGATGTTCTCGCCGGCCGGGCACTCGTGATTACAGGGCGGCAGCCGGTTAACATAGACCGGCCGTTCGGTTCGCCAGGACATGTGCACCTCGCGAAGATTGGCTGCAAGTCGCTCGCCGATCACAAACTCATTGAAAACATGAGGTTCCGTGATGTTCGCCGGCTAACCTGGGGCAAATGACACGGCCCGCCTCCGAAGTCCATGCTCAATTGGAGTTCCTGGGCCCGTACTCCGATAGAATGGTATTAGCGTCCCGCACATGAACGATCGCATTAGCGCGCTTCTTGGTGCCGCCCAGGAGAGCCTTCGCGAACAATTGGAGGCCGCCGAGCGGACTTTCGAGCGCTTGGAACGAGCGCTGTCCTCGCGCGATTCAGCCGAAATTACAACGCTTAATCACGCGGTTCGACGTTTTCGCTCGGCCGGGAGCGGCGATCCTTGGGCGGATATCCTGGTCTCGGCCGCGCAAACGTTTTCGGATCGCTCGGCGGTGTTTCTTGTTCAAGGAACGGGGCTGCGCCTGGACGCTGCCCGGGGCTTGGACGCTGGGGGCCTACGCGATATCCCGCTCTCGGACGCTGCCGCTTTTCGAGCCTGCGTCGAGACCCAAGACTCGGTGGTCGCTATGCGCACCTCCGGCGAGATGTCCGACGAACTCGCATCCAGATTGGGCGAGGCAACGGAAAGCAAGTTCTACCTTTTTCCGGTCACTTCCCATGGCCGCGTCCTCGCAGTACTGTATGCCGACACGGAACAAGGCAAGCTGCAATCCGACGCCTTGGAGCTATTGACCACGGTGGCCGGGGGGTTGGTGGAGCCTCCCGCTGATAAATCCACGCGCGTGCTGGTAAACATCGCGGCGGTTCCGCCAGACCAGGATCTACATTTAAGAGCCCAGCGTTTTGCGCGCGTCCGGGCGGCGGAGATTAGGCTTTATCAATCTGAAAACGTGAAAAATGGCCGTGCCGGACATGATCTCTATACGTCTCTAAAGACAGAGATCGATTCCGCTCGGGAAGTCTTTCAACGAGATTTTATAGCCCGGTCTCCCGGCATGGGGGATTATCTCCATACGGAACTGGTTAGAACACTGGCAAACGACGATGCCGCACTGCTTGGTCCCAAATATCCCGGTCCGATGGCATAGCCTGCGACGCCTGATCGCGCTCGCTTGCCTAGTGGCCACCGGTGCGTGCGCGCAATCGCTCGAGGCCCTGGCGGCGAATTATCGCAAAACCCCGAATGCCCGAACCCGTGCGGCTGTGGTTCGTTTCGCCGCCTTGCACAAAAACGACCGGAACGGCTCGCTGGCGCTGTTGTTGCTCGGCGCCACCGAAATCGACCAGCGTCAATTCGGCGATGCGCTGCGTCACTTGAATGAAGCCAGCAAGGGCCTGCCGCAGCTAGCCGATCACATTGCGTACTTGAGTGCGGTAGCGCAGTCGGAGCTGCGGGATTACCCCGACGTGGAGAAACTTTTGGTGCCGGTCTGGACGTTTACACCCGCGTCGCCGCTGGTCGGAAAGGCAGTCGCTCTCCAGGCGCATGTCTACCTCGATAACAACGAGGCTGCCAAGGCCGTGGCATTGGTGGAGCAGCATCGCAAGGATCTGCCCGGGACAGACGGCGAACTGTTGCTCGCGCAAGCCTATGAGGCTGCCGGGAATGCATCCGCCGCGGGAGAGCATTACCTGAAAATCTATAGCGAGCAGCCATTGGCAAAGGAAGCATCCGACGCCGAGGCCGCCCTGGCCCGGTTTCTAGCGCCCGCGCCGCACGTTCTCCTGGTTCGCGGCCTAAAGCTGGTAGACGGCGGAGACTATGCGCGCGCGGTGAAGGAGCTGACCGCGCTGCTTCCGCAATTGAGCGGCCCCGATCTCGACCTGGCGCGGGTTCGCATTGGCGCCGCCCGCTACTTCGCCCGCGATAACAAACCCGCGGCCGAATATCTCGGCTCCTTCCAGGCCGCGACGCCGGAACCAGAATCCGAGCGGCTGTATTATCTGCTGCAGTGCCAACGCCGTCTGGAACGCATCGACGATATGAAATCGACGCTGGACCGGATGGCGTCGTCGTTACCGCAATCGCCCTGGTATCTCCAGGGATTAATCGCGTCCGCCAATTACTATTCCGCCCACAACCAGGCGGACGCTGCCGAGCAACTCAACCGTACCTGCATGGCGTCATTCCCTAACAGTGCGGAATCGGCGCAGTGCCATTGGAAAGTCGCGTGGGCCGAGTACCTGCGCGATCCCGCGCGGTCGGAAAACATGCTGCGCGAGCAATTGCAGCGCTACCCGCAGTCCGAGCAGGTCAGCCCGGCGTTGTACTTTCTGGGGAGGATCGCGGAATCCCGATCTGATTGGGCTCCGGCCAGAGCCTATTACGAACAGATCAACCGCGCGTACCCCAATTACTACTACGCCACGCTGGCGCGCGAGCGCTTGCTGTTGCCCGCCATCGCAACCGCGGCGCGTTCTCAGGAGACTGTGCAGTTTCTGACCGTGGTGCGCTTCCAGGAGTCGAAAGCCGGGAGTTTTGAAGCTACCCCGCTCACGCGGCAACGTATCGAGCGAGCTCATCTGCTGGCCAGCGCGGGCCTGGATGACCTAGCGGAGGCCGAGCTTCGCTTCGGCGCGAGGGCCGATGGTCAGCCACAGGTGATGGCGTTGGAGCTGGCGCAATTCGCCAGCCAGCGAGAGTCGCCGGACCTCGGTATCCGCTACATCAAGCATTTCGCGCCGGGCTATTTGTCGCTGCCGATCGAAAACGCTCCGCCCAAGTTCTGGCAGTTGGCGTTTCCCATGCCATATCGCCGCCAGCTCGAAGAAGACTGCCGCGCGCTTTCGCTGGACCCCTATCTGGTGGCCGCGCTGATCCGGCAGGAATCGGAATTTAACCCCAAGGCGACGTCCCGAGCGAACGCGCGCGGGCTCACTCAGGTGCTGCCCTCCACCGGACGCCAGGTGAGCCGGCAGCTAAAGATGCGCGGCTTCCGGACCAACATGCTGTACAGTCCGGATACCAACTTGAAGATCGGCACTTACTATTTGAAGGCGCTCCTCGATCAATTGCAGGGCAAATGGGAAGCCACGCTAGCTTCCTACAACGCCGGCAAATCGCGCGTGACCGGCTGGATGGGCGCTGGAACTTATCACGAGCCGGCGGAATTTGTCGAAAGCATTCCGTTCGCTGAAACCCGGATCTACGTCCAGAGCGTGTTGCGGAACGCGGAAGTGTATCGGCGTCTGTACGGCCAGAAAGCTCCCTGAATCATCGTCTGACACCGTCGCCGGCGCGCTCTGCGCTATCATAAAACTCGTTCTTGTCCGAACGATCCCTGATGGCCATGGCGACGGCCCCTTCCGCAATTTCCGAGACCTCGCCGAAGCACCGGCGCTTCCCGTTCCTGGCGCTGGCCGTCCTGGCCGGCATGGTCTTCTTCGCCCTGCTCTACAAATACACGCTCCGGGCCTGGTTCATGGAGGACGATTTTGCCTGGTTGAGCCTGCGCCATCAGGTCTATAACTGGTCTGATTTGCTGCACGCCCTGTTCGCACCCATGGCGCAGGGCACCATCCGGCCGTTGAGCGAGCGAGCCTTCTTCATGGGCTTCTACTCCCTGTTCGGCCTGAACGCTTTGCCTAGCCGCATCGCCGTGTATGCTACGGAGCTCGGAAACATCGCCCTTCTCGGCATGACTGCTCGTGCGCTCACGAAATCCACCTGGGCGGGCTTCTGGGCGCCAATCCTATGGGTTGCGAACGGTGTGCTGGCTTGGCCACTCACCTGGACCTCGACGTACAACGAGGTTCTCGCGAGCTTCATTTTCCTGCTCAGCTTCTACGCTTTGATCCGCTACACCCAAACCGGGGACTGGAGATTCAACGCCCTGCAGTGGGTCAGTTTTCTGGTTGGTTTTGGAGTGCTCGAAATCAACGTGGTGTATCCGCTGATCGCCTTGCTGTACGTGGTTTTGTTCGCGAGAAAGTTCGTCAAGCAAACCGCCTTCCTGATTCTGCCCTCGGTGGCTTTCGCTATTATCGACCGAGCCGTTCAAACCAGAGCCGCGGACCGCATCTACACGCTGCACGTGGATGCTTCCATGTTCTCAACGCTGCTGCGCTACTGGATTATCGTGCTTGGACCCCGGGACGCCTCTTACTACTGGCCGCAATTTCACGGCGTGGCCATCTACATGACCTGGCTGCTCTCTCTGGCTCTAGTGGGCTTCGTGGGATGGAGGCTCGGCCAATCCGACCGCCTTCCGCTTTTTTGCGCGGGCTGGTTTCTGATCGCGCTGGGCCCGTTTCTTCCGATTCGCGATCACGTTACCGACTACTACCTGACGGTCCCCACGCTCGGCCTGGCGCTGCTGGGGGCTTACGCGATTGTGGTCGGCCTCAAACGGAGCACGCTCTATCGCGTGCTCACGCTGCTGTCGCTTGTAATTTACTTGACCTGCTCGATCCAGAACGCGCGCCGATCCTCCCAGAACGTTTGGTGGCACACCGCGCGCGTCAAGAAGCTGGTCCTGGGAGTGCGGGCGGCGCATCAACTGGATCCTGATAAGACCATCCTTCTGGAGGGAGTTGAGCCGTCGCTGTTCTGGGACGGCGTATACGATCATCCGTTTCGTTTAGTCGGGGCCAACGAAGTGTACCTGACGCCCCAAGCGGCGAAGAAGATTCCGCCCGCTCCCGAACTCGGCGATCTTTCGAACTATACGATGCCGGAAGCAAAAGTCCGCACAGAGCTGGCCCGGGATCGCGTAGTAGTCTACGACGTGGAAGACGGCCAGCTTCAGGAAATCACCAGGCTCTACAATTCCGTGTTGCTGCACATGGACACGCCACGGCGTATCGATTTGGGTCATCCGCCCATGGACACGCTACTCGATAACTCCTGGTACAGTTCGGAAGGCGACTACCGCTGGATGCCGAAAGAAGCCTCCGTTCGCGTGGGTGTGCCCGAGGGCGGCAAGGGCGAACTCCGGATGGAGATCTATTGTTCGCCGATCCAGGTAGAGAAGCAGCCGATCAATACCTGGGTAACGGTGGATGGGAAAGCGTACCCGCGCTGGCAAATCCACGATTGCAACCATCCCACTATTTTGAAGATGCCGATCCAGACGCCGCCCGGCGCGAAGGAGGTCACGGTGGGGGTGCATGTCGATCGGACAATGCGCGTGGGCGGTGACCTGCGCGATCTCGGCTTGGCTGTGAAAACCATCGAAATCGCGGACCCCGGAAGCTCGGACACGCACTAGTGGCGGCCGCGCGGGTCGTACTGCACATTCTGTTCGGCGCATCCCTGACCGTTGCCACCGCGTTTTCATTGGGTGTCGCGCTCTTCCGGCTTCTGAAAATCCGGCTCACGCCGAGCGAAGCCCTGTTCTTGAAATTCCCAGCTGGAGCGGCGTGCCTCAGCGCGATCCTGTTCCTGCTGGCGGCCACTCATCTCGCGCGAAAAGGAGTTTACATCGCTCTCGCCGTGCTCTCCATCGCCTGGGCAGTACGGTCCAAGCAGCCTCCGGCGGAAGAGCAGCCGCGTCTGGTTCTGCCGAAATTGTGGCGTTGGAGCGCGCTCTTGATTTTCAGCGTCTTCACGCTGGTCTACTTCGTCTGGGCGCTGGCGCCCGAGATCAGTCCGGATGGCACGGCCTATCACCTGGCGGTGGTGGACCAATACAACCGCGCACATGGCTTCGCGCGGGTGCCGACCAGCATCTACTTCAATATTTCGCAGGGAATGGAATTACTTTTTCTGATGGCGTACGCCTTTGGAAAGCATTCCTCAACGGCACTGGTGCATCTAGCTTTTCTCGCGACCTTGCCGGGGCTGATATTCGGCTATGCGCGGCGATTCGGGTTTCCGCTGGCGGGCATCGGGGCAGCCGTGTTGGTTTACGCGGCGCCGGTGGTTGGCGTGGATGGCGCGAGCGCCTACAACGATGTGGCGCTGGCTGCGACCCTCTTCGCGATGTACTATCTGCTGCGGATCTGGGACGAGCAGCGCGACAACCGCCTCTTGATCCTGATCGGAATCCTAGCCGGGTTCGCCGTCGCGGTGAAATATACGGCGTTTCTCGCGCCGCTTTATGCTTTCGGATTTGTGGGATGGAAACTGCGGCGCTCGGACGACAAACGCCGGAACATCCTGCGCCCCTTGTTGACCATGGCGGCCATGATCGCGCTTATGACCGCGCCCTGGTTTATCAAGAACTGGATATGGGTTCAGAATCCCGTCGCGCCTTTCGCCAACCGGATTTTTCCGAATCGCTGGGTGCATGTCGCTTTCGAGCACGATTATCAGGCTGCATTACGAGACTACGGCTTAAGGGACCGGCGTCAGATTCCGTTGGAGGTCACCTTTCGCGGCACCAAGCTGGGAGGTTTGCTTGGGCCCGTATTCCTTCTGGCCCCGCTGGCGTTGCTCAGCCTGCGATTCCCGGAGGGCCGTCGATTGCTGTTGGCCAGCGCTATTTTCGCGCTGCCTTACCTGGATAACATCGGGACACGATTCCTTATTCCGACTCTGCCGTTTTTCTCGCTGGCACTGGCGCTAACGCTGGCCCGCTGGCCCGGCGTGCTGTTTGGCGTGATGATCGCCCATGCGGTTCTGTCCTGGCCCTCCATCGTCGGGCTCTATTGCGCGCCGTCGGCCTGGCATATCGACGGTATTCCCGTTCGGGCAGCGCTGCGCCTCGATTCGGAGGAATCCTATCTCCTGCATTTTGCGCCCGGGTACGCTACTGACCGGCTGATTGAGAATAAGGTTCCCAAGGGCGAATCTGTCTTCACGTTCGGCGCGACGTCGGAGGCCTACACCACGCGCCGCTTGCTGGTCCGGTATCTGAGCGCACCGAACGAGCTGATCGGGGATATTCTGTGGACTCCCATCATTTCCGGATATCGACCCACGACAGTCCTGGATTTTCCGTTTCAAGCGCGCCCGGTAAAGAAGATCCGGGTGGTTCAGACTTTCGCCGGCGGATTGGAGATGTGGAGCATAAACGAGTTCCGCGTTTACGCCCGCGGCCGCGAGATTGCGCGGGCGCCCGAATGGCGCTTGTCCGCGCGGCCGAATCCCTGGGACGTTCAGCTCGCGTTCGACAACAGCCTGGCGACGCGCTGGCGGACCTGGCAAACGGCCGCGCCGGGAGACTACGTAGCTATCGACTTCGGCGGCCTCGAGACTATCGATGATGTGAGGATCGAGTGCTCGGGCGACTATACCAATAGCCAGATTCGACTGGAGACCTTGGATGCGAATGGTAAATGGGTCCAGCTCGGAGGCGCGCCGCGCCAGCTTCATCAAGAAGTGCGCGTGGACTTGCGGCGAGAAGCCGCCGACGAGCTAAAGGCGCGAGGCATTCGATATCTGGTGATCAACCGGGGGGATCCGAACGCCCAGGACATTTACCTGCGCCCGGCCGCCTGGGGGATGAAGCGGATCGGTGAGGCGGGCTACGACGAGCTTTATCATTTGGAGTAGCGCGTGGATTAAGAGCCCTCAAACGCTGATCACCGGGCAAGGCGATTTTCGAATCACCGAATGGACGTTGGTCCGGAGCGGTCCCAGCAAGCGCGTGGCGTGGCCGCGGCCGATCACCACCAGGTCTGCCTCATGATGCAACGCGGCTTCCCGGACCACATTGGCGACCTCGCCCGTCCCCAGGCAGAGTTGCGCGGTGATCCCTTCGGCTTCCTGCATTTTTGCAATGGTCTTACGCGCTTCGCCCTCGAGGAACACCTGCAGGTCGGCGTCAAAGTACTTCTGTTCGCCCGCTTCCGCACCGGGCACGGCATGCACCAGCCAGAGCTTGGCGGCGAACTCCTTGGCGAGCTGCGCCGCAAAACGCATGGTTCCGATGCTGCTCTTGGTCAGATCCACGGCGCACATGATGCGCTCCGCCGAGACGTTGACGGCCGGTTTATCTTCGACATGCACCGCGGTCCACACCGGGCATAGCGCCTCGTGCAATACCTTGGCGGTCACGGAACCCAGCAGAAGGCGGCGAAAAACGCCATAGCCATAGGTCGGGAGCATGATTAAGTCCGCGGCGCGCTCCTCGGCGAATTTGACGATGGCCTGCGACGGCTCACCTTCCAACACGACGCGATCCACCTTTAAACCCGTGAACCGGTTCCTCAAATAGCCGTCGAACTCGTTCTGGCGCGAATCGGAGATAGCCTGGGTATCCACCGGCGTCAGGTAGCCGCACCAATCCGTGAAATAAGCCTGTGGCAGTTCCAAAACATGGAGCAATGTCACCTCGGCCTGGAATTTTTTGGCCATGGCTTCGACAAAAGGAACCGCAGCGGTACAGTTGTCCGACATGTCGACGGGAAAAAGGATGTTCCGAAAGCCCTGCATGACACACCGCCTTTCATCCGTTGCGAGTGCACGCGGTTTGCCAGCAGTTAAGCTTTAGGAATCAACTAATCATGGGCTCGGGGATAGCAGGCTGAGTGATTTCACGCAATGTTGGCCGTCTCAATAGTTAATGCAACCATCACATTCGTCCTAAGATAGTCGGTACCTAACTATGATTGGGCCGTTCCGACCAAAACTCGGTTCTAGGAGTGCTCCAATCCTCATGTTCATTTTCCTCCTGCTCCGGGGAAGCGCCGCAGGCCAAACGAAAGACCAGACTGCTTCCGATCTGATTAGATTCTTAACCTACCAGAATGATCGTCAAGAAGTAACAGCAGGTACGTGCGGAGATTTTATTGCTTCGGCTTTACAAGACCGAGCTGCTGCGCGAGCGCTGGTAAGTTTGGGCTCTGTAGCACTTCCCTACCTAGAAACCGCGATTGATTCAATTGAGACGCGCGGCCCTGACTCCGAATTCCACTACAACGCGTCTTGGTTGCTACTCGCGTACGCCAAGATAAGAGGCCCTGCCGCATTTCCCCGGCTCCGCGAAATGTGTGGCGATCCCAACTTCAGCGACGTGTCTGTTGGCGCAGATTCTTCCGTTGCTCTGTCGTTGGGTCTGACGTCCTATGTGAGCCGATGGAGTGAAGCAATCGATCAGGGCTGCGGAATCTCTGACCGGCGATACCCCGACCCGCGATATCCAATGCATAACTTGATTCTCGCGTGGGAGAAAAGCGATCGCGCAATGTTACAAGCGACTCTGGGACCGAACGCGAGAGTAGCACTACATTCACTTCTGAACGGCAGAACTTGGAAGGCCATGCGTGCCCAGCTCTGGCACGCCGGGAACAGCGCTAAACTGGCGGTTGGCTATCGCTTCGACGTTCTAGGGCCATGGGCGCAACCGTTCGAGATGCTTGAGGACGAGAAGAATCTCGTCGGAGTCCGTTACCCTAAAAATCCCCAGTTAGACACAGTCTTCAAGGACCGTCTTGGAAAGGATTGTGCAACGTACCGCGTACGATTCCGAAGCAAAGATCGTTCTCCGAACTACCTGATAGACAATTCCGACATCGGAGGCCTGCTGCGTGTAGTTTCGTCCTGCGCGGCAAAGTAATTGGCATTTGGCCCGGAGTCAGCGGATTTTCAGCACCGCCGCGCCGCGAATCGCGTCGTTCTTGAGCGCGCTCAGCGCCCGATTCGCCTCTCGCAACGAAAAAATCTCGGTCTCGACGTGGATCGGGATTTCCGCGGCGATGCGCAGGAAATCGTGTCCATCCTGGCGCGTATTGTTCGCTACGCTGCGCACCACGCGCTCCTCATACAACCAGTCGTAGTTGAGCGCGGGAATCTCGCTCATGTGGATGCCGCCCAGCGCGAGCGTTCCGCCCTTCTTCAGTGCTTTGAGCGCCGCGGGCACGATCTCGCCGGCGGGCGCGAAAACGATCGCGCTATCGAGCTTGGCCGGCGGATCGTCTATCGTCCCGCCAGCCCATGCGGCGCCCAGTTCCAATGCGAGCTTCTGATGCCGCGCGTCCCGGGTGCACGCATACACTTCGGCGCCCCAATATCGCGCCACCTGGATGGCGACATGCGCCGCGGCTCCAAAACCGTACAATCCCAGCCGGCCGCCGCGCCCGATCCCCGACAGCCGCAGTGACCGGAATCCGATGATGCCCGCGCACAACAGCGGCGCCGCCTTGAGATCGTCGAACCCGTCCGGAATCGGATAGACGAAATCGGCATCCGCCAGACAGTATTCCGCATAGCCTCCGTCCACGGTGTAGCCGGTGAAGCTGGGATGGTCGCAGAGGTTTTCTTTTCCAGCCCTGCAGTATTCGCAAATGCCGTCGGTGGAGTGTAGCCATGCGACGCCCACCCGTGTTCCAATCGCGTAGCGATTCTCGCTCGGGCCGGCCGCTTCGATAATTCCCACCACCTGGTGGCCCGGCGTGATTGGAGACTTGCGCGGCGGCAGCTCGCCTTCGACGACATGCAGATCGGTCCGGCATATGCCGCAGGCGCTCACGCGAACCAGCACCTGGCCGCTCGACGGGCTCGGCTTCGGAACCTCGACGATGCGCAGGGGGTTCGACTCAACAGGCGCCGGCGACGATAGAAAGCACGCCTGCATACCCGCCTCCATGCGCTCCTATAGTAACCTGAGTCGAATGGCAATTCCGGGGCGGCATTTCGTCCAGAACTTGATTTATCGGCGCACGGTGCTCTTTCAACTGGTGCGTCGCGACTTTGAGCAGCGCTTCATCGGTTCGGTGGCGGGCTGGCTGTGGGGCGTGATCCAGCCGCTGGTGATGCTGGTGAGCTGGGTGTTCGTCTTCGAGGTTTGCCTGAAGATGAGCCTGCCTTCGAACGAAGTGACGCAGCGCTATTCCCTGTTTCTGTTTTGCGGCATTCTTCCTTGGCTGCTGTTTCAGGAGACCGTCACGCGTTCGGCCTCTTCCCTGCTGGACAATGCCAACCTGATCACGAAAACTGTCCTGCCGGCCGAAATTGTCCCGGTCTCAATTTTTCTGTCTTCGCTGATCAATCACCTGCTGGCGCTGGCGCTGGCGGTGGCGATCGTCGGATTTTATTTGGGGCACTTCAGCCTGTGGATGTTGTCGCTGCCCATTTATATGTTGCTCATCGGGCTGTTCGCGGTCGGGATCGGATGGATTGTTTCCAGCTTGCAGGTGTATTTGCGGGACACCGCGCAAGTAATTTCGGTGGTGCTGACGTTGTGGTTTTGGACCACCCCGATCATGATCGACGAGCAGCGCTTCCCGGCGAATCTTCGCTTCTTGCTGCGGCTGAATCCGCTGTCCTATCTGGTACGAGCCTATCGGGAGCGCCTGCTGTCCTATCGAGTCCCGAATCTGCACGAACTGCTCATCGTGACCGCCTACGCCGCCTCGGCGTTCATCCTGGGCGGGTTGTTTTTCCGTCATCTGAAGCGCGGTTTCGCCGACGTACTATAGTGGCCCGTAAGTTCCTGAAAATAACGTAATGGAACCAACAATCGCCCCCCATGCATCTAATCAGTGGGAAGGGGGGAGGACCTCCCAGAAGGGTGGTACGAGTATGTTGAAGAAATTAGGTATTCCGATGCTTGCGCTTGCGGCCATGTTGGCGTTTATCACGCCGACGCATGCGAATGCCGCCGTTGGTTTCGGGGTGGGTGTCGGCGTTGCGCCTGCGTACCCGTATGCATACCCATACGCTTACGGTTATCCCTACGGTTACCCATACGCTTATCCCTACGCCTATGGCTATCCATATTATGGTGGCTATTGGGGCGGTTGGGGAGGCTACTATGGTGGCGGACGCGGATACTACGGCGGAGGTTATGGTTATGGCGGACGTGGGTATGGTGGCGGTTACGGCCGCGGCGGTGGCTTCGCCCGTGGCGGCGGTGGCTTCGCCCGTGGCGGCGGTGGTTTCGCCCGTGGCGGTGGTGGTTTCGCCCGCGGTGGTGGTGGCTTCGGCGGCCACGGCGGTGGTGGTGGCCACGGTGGCGGACACCGGTAAGTAGACCGCAAATCGATGGTTTCGCGAAGGCCGCTCAGGCTGGGCAGTTGCCCGGTTCTGGACGGCCTTCTGCTTTTTCCGATGCTACGTTACGAAATAACTAGTGGCCCCGATCACTGCGCCCAGCACGCCCCCGGCGATGGAGGTATACCAAAAGACGGAGCGTTTGGTCAGGATCGCGAGCGACGCGAAAACGATCGAAATCTCCACGAACACTTCGCCGAAGTGGAGCCGCAACGCCTTGTCTCCGTGCAGATGGCTTTCGTGCTCTAGTTCCTTGGCCTGATTCTGGATTTCTTCGTCGTCCTTGCGGTACTTCTCGACATTCTTCGAATACTGCGCTTTCTGTTCGTCAAGTTTCATGCCCGAGAAGATGTCTCGCGCCACCTCGGACTGGTAGCGCCGGATGGATTTCGCTTGATAGTACGACCATTGATCGGAAGCCTTCTGCTGATTCAGCAGCTCCTCGGTGGTCATGATTTGACCCAGCACCGAGACAATCGCCAGGATTGCCGCAAGCACCGCCATGGTTGCGGCAACGCGTTTATCGAAGGGACTCTGGGCATGCTCGCTGTGTTCTTGAAGTTCTTCCTCAACGGCCATGGACTTATCATAGAGCAATACTAAAATGGAATTTGGTCTCCCCCGCGCGTCAGGTTGCCTATGAAGTGCTTCTCAAAGTACACTACGGGGGATATGCCGGCGATCTCCTGGTGGATCTGTCGGCGAAACTCGAAACCCGCGACGCGGGTCTCGCCTCCGAAATCGTTTTCGGATGCCTGCGCTATCAGGCCCAGCTCGATCATCTGATCGCTCGGCTGGCCCCAGGCCGGCTGGATATTGAGGTACGGTTGGCGCTGCGAATGGGTGTCTATCAGCTGCGCTATCTGGATCGAATCCCGCCGCATGCCGCCGTTTCCGAGAGCGTCGAGCTGGTCAAGCGAGCGCGCAGAGCATCCGCTGCCGGGCTGGTCAATGCCGTTCTCCGCAAAGTGGACCGTCAACCGGTGGCGTGGCCGGATCGCGCTATCGAATTGTCGCTGCCCGAGTGGTTGATCGACAAATGGGAGCGCCAGTTCGGGCCCGAGGTCGCGCGCAAGATCGCGATGGCATCTCTCCAGCCCGCCGAGACTTATGTCGCCAGCACCGGCCGGATTCAAGACATCGGCGCCCAATCCGTAGTGCCGATGCTCGATCTCGAACCCGGCATGACGTTTCTCGACTTGTGCGCCGCTCCGGGCAACAAGACCGCCCAGGCCATCGCCCTGGGCGCCCGCACAGTCGCTTGCGATCTGCACTGGCATCGGCTCGAGCAGCTCCAGGGGCTCGACTGCCGGCTCCGGTTAGTGGTGGCCGACGGGACCTTTCCGCTGCCCTTCCGCGCCAGCTTCGATCGCATTCTGGTGGACGCGCCCTGTTCGGGAACCGGCACTCTAGGGCGAAACCCCGAGATCAAGTGGCGGCTTACGCCCGCCGATTTGATCGCGCTCCATCGCAAACAGGTGTCTCTGGTCCGCAACGCGCTTCCGCATCTTAAGCCCGGCGGGCGGCTGGTCTATGCCACCTGCTCGCTCGAAGAGGAAGAGAACCAGCAGGTGATCAAGGCCATCCCAGGCGCCTGGAAAATCACCCAGCGCCTACCTGGGCTGGAGCCCGGGGATGGGTTCTTTACCGCTGTGCTATCATCAACATAATTCCGATGGTAGAGATCCTTCCATCTATTCTCGCGGCTGATTTTGCGCGCCTCGGCGAGGAGATCAGCAAGGTCGAAAAAGCCGGGGCGACCACGCTGCATGTGGACGTCATGGACGGCCATTTCGTCCAGAACATCAGCATCGGGATTCCGGTGGTCGAATCAATCCGTAAGTTCACCCGGCTGACGCTCGAGACTCACCTTATGATTTCGGACGCCGATACTTACGCGCCCCAATTCATCCGCGCGGGAGCGAACCGGGTGCTGGTACACCAGGAGGCTTGCCCGCATCTGGACCGCACCCTCCGCTTGATTCGAAGCGAGGGGGCTCAGGCGGGGGTGGTGCTGAATCCAGCCACGCCCATCGCGACGTTGAGCGAAGTGCTCGATATGGTCGATGAGGTGCTGATCATGAGTGTCAATCCGGGGGCGGGAGGGCAGACTTTCATCCCCAACGCACTTCGAAAGATTGAGGCTTTGGCGTGGCGGCGCAAGGAGTTAGGGCTGAATTTCACGATCGAAATCGATGGCGGGGTGGGGCTGGAAAACGCCGCGGAGATAACCCGTGCCGGCTGTGAATTATTGGTAGCAGGGTCGTCTGTATTTCACACCCCGAACGCCGGGCAGGCTTTTGTGGATTTGCAGCGGGCGGCGCGGGAAGGCACGCTCGTCCGGGTTTGATTTAGGGTGGTAGGCCAGGTAGGACTTTGGTAGGCTAGCGTGGTGGATAACTATGGTTCGAAATATTTCAATTGTCATTTTGATGGCGGCTGTTCTAACTTCCTGCGGATTCCATCGCAAGAAGTACGACAACCCGATTTCCAAGGATACCCAGCAGCCCGATAAAGTGCTCTTCGACCGGGCGATCAATGACATCGAGCATGGCCGCTATGAAGTTGCCAGAATCACCCTGAACACTCTGATCAACACCTACGACCAAAGCGAGTTCATGGCCAAGGCCAAGCTGGCGGTGGCCGACAGTTGGTTTCGCGAAGGCGGCTCAGCCGGCCTGGCGCAAGCCGAAGCCGAATACAAAGACTTCATCTTGTTTTATCCCACCATGGAGGAAGCGGCCGAATCCCAGCAGAAAATCTGCATGATCCACTACAAGCAGATGGACAAAACCGACCGCGACCCGAACCAGGCGTTACGGGCCGAGGACGAATGCCGGCAGCTAATCGTGCAGTTTCCTAACAGCTCTTACGTGCCCGCCACCCAGCAGCTGTTGCGCAACATTCAGGAAGCTCTGGGGGAAACCGAATTCCAAGTGGGAACGTTTTATTTCAGCCGGGGCGACAATCAGGCCGCGGCTGCGCGGTTGAGGCACGTGGTGGAGCAGTATCCGCTGTATAGCAAAGCCGACGCGTCCCTGTGGGAGATGGGAGAAGCTTACGAGAAACTGGGAAATCGCTTTCGGAAGCAGGAAGGCGAGGCGTTTGCCAGCATCGTTCGCGACTACCCGCTCAGCGCTTACGCCGACGATGCCAAGCAAAAGCTGAAGGAAATGGAATTGCCGGTGCCCGAAGCGGATCCGGCCGCGGTGGCTCGCATGAAGTACGAGCAGGAAAACCTGAAGAAGGCGGGCATGTTAAGCCGCGCCACGGATATACTCCGGCGCGGGCCGGACATGAGCACGGCGGCGCGCTCGGGAAGTCCCGCCATGACAACTTTGCGGCCGCCGGTGCCGGTGCTGATCCCGCAACCCGCCACCGCTGCGCCGGGATTCAACGGAGATGTGACCGCCACTACGGTGAACGGACCTTCCGCGCTTGATACCAACAAGGACGCCCGTGAAAATCCACCCGCGGGCGGCGCCGCTAGTCCCGCTGCCTCCGGTGCGCCGCAGGCTGCTTCCGGAACGGGGCAAGCAACTCCAGGCGCGGCGCAAGCTGCAACGGGGACGCCGGCGTCCGGTTCCGCCGCATCGGCTCAGCAGGCTCAGGCCGCTTCCGCCGATTCTGCCAAGGGCAAGAAAAAGAAGAAAGACAAGAAGCAGAAGCCCGTTCCCGCGGTAGCGCCGCCAGCTGGGACACCTGCCGGGACACCTGGAGCAGCGGCGCAACCGGCCAGCTCGAACTAATCCGGATGAGCCGCATCTTGCTGGCGGATGACAGCCCGCACGCACAGCGCATGGGCGAAAGCATCCTGCGCGACGAGGGTTTTGAAGTTGTCACGCTGA
This sequence comes from Terriglobia bacterium, assembly GCA_963786745.1. Lineage (GTDB taxonomy): Bacteria > Acidobacteriota > Terriglobia > Bryobacterales > Bryobacteraceae > Palsa-89. The sequence continues at coordinate 801,837 of CAWBAE010000008.1, forward strand.
CGGACGGCGATGCGGCACTCGCGCGGCTGGCGGATGTCGATCCCGATCTGATCCTGGCCGACGTTTTCCTGCCTGCCAAATCCGGCATCGAGCTGTGCCGCTACGTGAAGAACAACTCGCGTCTGCGCTACATGCGCGTAGTCCTCACGGCCGGATTGCTGGAGCCGTTTGACGAGGAAGAAGCCAAGCGAGCCGGCTGCGATGCGATTCTGAAGAAGCCGTTCGAAGCCTCGAAGCTCCTTGCGACCATCGATCCGCTGATCAAGCAAGCACAACTGGCGCGCGGCTTATTAACGGAGGCGCTAGCTTCCACAGCCGTCACCGAGCCCCCGCATGATGCGGCCATGCACGCGCCGCCGACCCCGATTCCGGCCATTGACGCCGAACGCGTTCGCGCGGCCGTCACCGTGGCGCTCGACGCCGCGATGCCCGCGATGATCCAGGAAATTACCGAGCGGGTCCTGATAGCATTGGGTCATTGAACCATGCCCGACAACACCTTCGACGTCGTATCCAAGATCGATCTGGCGGAAGTGAACAACGCTATCCAGCAAGCGCTCAAGGAAATCCAGACCCGCTACGATCTCAAGAATTCGAAGTCCGAGATTCAACTGAACGAAAAGGATCACAAGATCCTGCTCTCCAGTCAGGACGAATTTAAGTTGAAAGCCGTGGCCGAGGTTCTCGAGCAAAAACTGATTAAACGCAAGGTTCCGCTGAAGGGCTTGACCTTCGGGGCCGTCACGGATGCCGCCGCGTCCACAGTGCGGCAGGAGATCACTCTGCAGCAGGGAATTCCGATCGAGAAGGCGCGCGATATCGTTAAAGCCATCAAGGACAGCAAGAAGAAGGTGCAGGCTTCCATCCAGGGTGACCTGGTGCGGGTATCCGGTAAGGATCGAGACGCCTTGCAAGAAGTAATCGCCCTGCTCCGCGGGCACGATTTCGGCATCGACATGCAGTTCACCAACTACCGCACCAACTGATGCCGCGTCGCATCGAATCGCTGCTTCTGGATGGGCCAGCCGGGAAACTGGAAGCGCTCCTGGAAGAACCGGACGATCAAACCCCTCGCGAAGCGGCGCTGATTTGTCATCCGCATCCGCAATACGGCGGCACCATGCATAACAAGGTGGTGTACCGGATGGCGCGCGGAATCAGGCGGGCGGGCGCGGTGGCGCTGCGCTTCAATTATCGCGGCGTCAATCGCAGCGAAGGTGGCTACGACGAGGGAATCGGCGAGGCTGAAGATGCGCGCGCGGCGCTCGATTATCTGCGGTCGCGATATCCGGAATTGCCGTTTTCGCTGGCCGGCTTTTCGTTTGGGTCGAGAATCATTCTCAAACTCGGATGCGAGTTCGCGGAAGCTACTCGATTGATCGCGGCCGGCTACCCCGCGAGCCTTGACGGCGGCGTTGGGTCAGACTTATGCACGGTCCCGCGATTTTTCATCCAGAGCACGCACGATGAGTTCGGCCCGGTTCCGGCGATGGACGCCTACTTCCAAAATCTGAGTGGGCCCAAACAATTGATTTGGGTGGAAGCGGCGGACCACTTCTTCGCCGGAGCGCTGGATGATCTCGAAGAGGCTGTGCTCCGCGTCGCCCAGAATTCGTGAGCGCATTTATCCTGACTTGCGCTAATAATTAATTTCTATCGAGTCCACTCATCTCTTCAATCGCACCGTTTACGCACCGTTTATGACTTTTTAACGGTGCGTGCCTTATGCTCATTTAATCCGGGCACGCCTTGTCCGCGCGAACGGGTAGTTGTAACCAGATTCGCGGAGGACTAAAGATGAACAAATCTTGGAAAGCCACAAGTGTATTCGCTGTTTTGGTGTTTCTCGCGGGCTCGTCCGCTAGAGCACAGTCCACTTTCGGGGCCGTGCGTGGGAGTACGCTCGATCAAAGCGGCGCAGCGCTTCCCGGAGCCGAGATCACGTTGCACAGCCTGGACGAGAACACCAACGCCGTGGCAACCAGCGATGGAAGCGGAAACTTCTCGTTCGAGAATCTCAAGCCCGGTCACTACTCCATTCGGGCGGCCAAGGAAGGATTTACCGGCGCCATTGTCAACCAGTTGGAATTGACCGCCCGCCAAACTTTGCGCGTGGATGTCAGTTTGTCTGTGGCGGCTCAGACGCAGATCGTGGAAGTGGCCGCAACCGCCGCGGTCGTGAATACCGAAAACGCCACGCTGAGCGATTCCAGGGAGAACAGCGACATAACTCAACTGCCGATCAACTCCCGAAGCGTGTCGTCCAGCCCGCTCGCGGCTTTGGCCGTATCTCCCGAGGTAACGAGGGACTCGCAAGGGAATATTCGCGGTCGGCGGCGCGACCTCGGCGCAGACCGGTTTTTCGGTGGATGGAATTTCGACCGCCAGCGTGCGTTTCAACGGCGCGCTGCAGGACGCCTACCCTTCCATGGAAAACATCGCCGAGATGAAAATAACGGCCTTCAACAACAACGCAGAATTTGCCCAGATCGGCGACGTGACCTTCATCACTAAGAGCGGAACCAATCAATTGCATGGCAGCGCGATTTGAGTATTTTCAGGATAGCGGCCTGGACGCCACCGTTCTGAATTTCTCCTTCAAGGCGCCGCGGACCTTTAATACTTTCGGCGGCAGCCTGGGCGGTCCCGTAACAATTCCGAGGCTCTATCACGGGCGCGACAAAACCTTTTTCTTCGTGGACTATGAGGGAAACCGAAGAACCCAGTCCTACCCGGAGCAGCTTCTGGTTCCGACGGCAGCGGAGAGAAGCGGGAATTTGAACGGTCTGGTGGCTGGTCTGGGGGCCGGTCCGGTGATGAATCCGTTCACCGGCGCTCCTTTTCCGAACAACACGATACCGGCCGGCTCTTGCCAGGCTTGTATCAATCCGGTGGCGCAGAGCTTACTGAATTACTATCCCCTGCCGAACGCGAACTTGGGCGTACTGAACCCATCCTACAATTATCAAACTCTGGTACCGAACCCATCGAATTCCAATGGCTTCGATCTCAGACTCGACCATAACATTACCGCCAAACAGCAGCTCTATGTCCGGTATAGCTTCAAGAACGCCTTTTACACCGAGTATAATAGCGCCGGCACCGTTTTGCCCGCGAATAATTTTCTGCCGAGTGACGGAGCGAACGAGCGGAACCGTAGCCTGGTGGTTTCCTACAACTATTCGATTACCCCGCGTTTGCTGAACGAATTTCGTTTCGGGTTCACAAATTACAACGAGAACGACACCTTCCCGATCCAGGGGGCCCAGGCCATTTCTCAGCTGGGGCTGATCTTCGATCATGCGGTAAACCTTGCCTCGCATCCCAACGTGCGATGCTTTCCCGACCTTCAATTTCTCGGACGGCACGGTCACCTCGATCGGGCAGGACCGGGTTGGACAAACCATTTCGGGGAACACCCAATTCACCGACAATCTCACTCGCATCATGGGCAAGCATACGCTTCGATTTGGGGCTGGATGTCCGCAGAGAGCATTACAACGCCCTGATGTACTTCCTCCCGTCCGACGACTATGGCAACTTCACCTTCAGCGGTTCGCTCACGGGCTATTCCATCGGCGATTTTCTGCTGGGCATGCCGAACCCGTCATATTTCGCGGTCACGGGCCCGCAAATGAATGCACGTCACCACGCAATGGGGTGTGTACGGTCAAGACACCTGGCAGGTGAATAGCCATCTCACGGTCAATTTCGGATTACGGTGGGAACTGCTTCCGCCTTTTCAGGAAACCAATGGCGATATAGCGACCTATCTCACGAGCGGGAACAACTTGACCGTCGTCGTTCCGGACAAATTCTATAAGTTCATCGCCAACGATCCTACCTACCAGCAGATCTACACGGGATTTCTTCAAGGATTCAACGCATGTGCGCTTCCGAATAAGAGCCCGTTGCTCCCGTGTTCGAACATCGAGACGGCCAGCCAGGCGGGGATTCCTCAAGGCCTTGCGGGATTGGAACTGGCGTGATTTCGACCCACGCGTGAGCATAGCCTACCGGCCGTTCAACAACAACAAGACGGTTATTCGCGCCGGCTTTGGCATCTATACCATGACGACGCTGGGCCCCACGTCTTTCAACAGCGGCATCATCGCCCTCTCGGATCTGCTCACCTACAACAATTCCGTCACGAACGGTGTTGCGGCGTTCCAGTTTCCGCAAACGTCTCCTCCGGGCGCACCGGCAACTTTAGGCGGCGGCGATTTCGAGGAGGCAAACAACCCGCACTGGAAGGATCCTTCGTCAGCGCAATGGAATTTGACCATGGAACGGGAATTGACAGCCAACACGGTGATTCGGTTGAGCTACACCGGCCAAGGCTCCTACCATCTTCCCATCACCATAGACCGGAACCAAATTCCGGCGAGCACTACCCCCTACGCCATTCCGAACAACGGATACTCAGTGGTCGATCCCCGCGCGCCCTTCCAGAACTGGCTTCTGTTGATGGAGTCGGAAAGCATCGGCAACCAAAGCTATCAGGCGGGTATCGCGGAATTGACCCATAGAGTGTCGCATGGGCTCACGTTCCAGGCGAATTACACTTTCGCGAAAAATATCAGCGACGCCCAAGGCAGTGATGCCCCAACCGCGTACGCCGGCGAAGAGCCCTACGCCGTGGAGATTGCCAATGCTTATGACATAAAATACGACCGCGGCAACGTGGTGGGGATGCCGCGCCAGCGCTTCATGCTGACCGGCACCTACCAACTGCCGTTCGGAAAGGGACAAACTTTCGAGGGACCGGGATTCTTGAATCCAATCATTGGAGGCTGGACCCTGAGCACGGTCACGACCATGCAGACGGGCCAGTGGCTGACGCCTACCATGCCGGCGGCCGACGATCAATCCAACACCGATATGATCGAGCGGAGCACCGGCGGGGCCGATTGCGCGTCCGGATTGCGTAGGAAATCCTTACGCCGGCCAGACCAATCAAAACTTCTTCAACCTGAATGCTTTCGCTCTGCCGCCCACCAACGCCGGACGGTTCGGGAATTGCGGAGTCGGGATTTTGCAGGGGCCCGGCATGATCGACGTGGATGCGGGCCTGGCCAAACGCTTCAACATTGGGGAACGGCATGCATGTTCGCTTCGAAGCGACGTTTACCAACGTCCTGAACCACACCAATTTTGCGCCGCCCGCGCTGAACGTCGGGAACCCTGCCAGCTTTGGCGTCCTGCAGGCTGCACTGCCCCAGGGTCAGGGAGGCAATCGTACGGGACAACTCGCGTTGCGGGTCGACTTCTGAACGGAAGTCGCCCTTCGGGCATGAGCAGGCTATCATATCCAAATGCCCTTCGAGAACAACCTCGCGCTTCGGGTGGTTCGAAAGCACAGCGACGGCGTCACGGTGGACTGCCCGATTCGCGAGGAATACATGAACAGCCAAGGCGTTCTGCACGGCGGGCTGATCGCGTCGGTGGCCGACGAGGCGGCCTGGCACGCCCTGATCCACGCCTACAAGGCGCACCGAAACGCCACCACCACGGAACTGAAGGTCAACTATCTTCGGCCTATCGTCGGCTCCAAAGTTCGAGCGCGAGCCTATGTTCTCAGAGCGGGCAAGCTGCTGTGCGTGCTGCGCGTGGATCTATTCGATACCGAGAAGCGCCTTTCAGCCGTGGGTCTAGTGACCTACATGCTGTTGCCGTCATGATCGCGGATGTCTATTCCACGGTGAGCACCACCGGCTGCTCGATCATCGAGAGTTTATTCGCCGACAGAGTGAGCAAATGATACCGGCCGGGCTTTATATCTGGCACCTTGAACTTGATCTCCGCGTCGGACTGATTGGCGATTTCTACCTTGGTATCATTCTTGCCGTCCGTCAGATACAGCTCGCCCATTGAGTTTTTATTCAGATTCTCACCCTTGGCAGTGACTACATCACCCTTTTTGCCTGTGTCCGGTTCCACCGAAGTACACCTGGGAACGGTTTGGAAAGCGCCCAACGCAAGCGTCGTCAAGAGCAGCAAAGCCAACAACTGAGTTCGCATAGCCACCTCTGGCTCGCGATTATACACCTTATGCGGGTAAACTAAGAGCCAGCAGAGGGAAAGCCTGAAACATTGAGGATCCTTTTCATCTTCGCGCTAGTGATGGCCGTGGTTTTTGCGGCCGAACCGCCGGCCCGGCAGCAGAAACCCGACCCAGGCCGCGTCACCCAGCGACGTCTCAACCGCTACGAGTACGACAACACCATCCGGGATCTCCTGGCGGTCGATTTTCACCCCGCTGCCGATTTTCCAGCCGATGACTCGGGGTATGGCTTCGACAACATCGGCGACGTGCTTTCTCTTTCGCCTGTGCTGATGGATAAATATCTCGCCGCCGCCGAGAAAATCGCGGCCATCGCCATCCCCTCCGGCGCGCTTCCCAAGCCCGGCTTTCAGCGTTATTCGCGCTCCGAGAACATGCTCCCTGGCAAGAGCCCGGGGCTTCGGATCTCGAACCAGTTCCCGGCTGAAGGAGACTACGATTTCTCGATCGGGGTGCGGGGCAAACCCGATACCAGCCAGGTGACGATTTCGCTCGACGATAAAACGCTCGGACCAGTGGCCATCGAAACCAAGCTGGATGATCGCCGCACGGCCGAGATTCGTGTCCACGCGCCTTTCGGAACGCACATCGTCAGCTTGGATTTGGCGGGCGGATCGAATCCGCCTGCCCTGGCCGCAACCGAAGAGGAAACCAAGGACGGTAAACCGCCGGTTCAGCCGGGCATCTCTTATCTCGAGATCAGAGGCCCTTATAATCCCGTCGCGCCTCCGCTATCAGAAAGTTACCTTCGTGTGTTTCCCTGCGGTCACGCGCCTGGCCATCACACGCTGGAATGCGCGCGCACCGATCTAGCGGCATTGGCAAGACGGGCCTACCGCCGGCCGGTCACCGCGCAAGAGGTGGATGATCTTGCGCGCTTTGTCGAAACAGCCCGACAACAGGGCGAAAGCCTCGAACAAGGCATGCGCGTGGCTCTCGAAGCCATGCTCGTCTCGCCGCGCTTCCTGTTCCGGATCGAGAGCGATGCCAATCCAGCGACTCATAACCTGGACGGGTTCGAACTCGCCACGCGGCTCTCTTATTTTTTGTGGAGCAGCTTGCCGGACGAAGAGCTTTTCCAGCTTGCGGCGAGCGGCCGTCTACCCTCGCCCGAAGTCCTCGACACGCAAATTCACCGCATGCTGGCGGATCCCAAAGCCAAGGCTCTCGCGGAAAGCTTCGGCGGCCAGTGGCTGGAAACCCGCAACCTCGAAAGCATCCGGCCGGATCCGATCCGGTTCCCCATGTTCGACGACGATCTGCGCCGCGACATGCAGCAGGAAAGCGCTCTGTTTTTCGAGTCCGTGATCGAGGAAGACCGAAGTATTCTGGACTTCCTCGACGCCGATTACACGTTCCTGAACGAGCGCCTGGCGAATTTCTATGGTATTCCAAGCGTCGAAGGAAACGAATTCCGGCGCGTCGTGCTTCCGCCCGGGTCTCATCGCGGCGGCATTCTCACACAGGCCGCCGTCCTCACGGTTTCGTCTTATCCGGCGCGCACCTCACCGGTGCTCAGGGGCAAGTGGGTTCTCGAAAATATTTTGAACACGCCGCCGCCTCCACCTCCGCCCAACGTTCCGAACCTGGACGAGAAGGCCATCGGCGCTTCGGCCAGCCTCAGGCAGCAACTGGAGCAGCATCGCGCAAATCCGGCTTGTCGCGCGTGCCACGCGCGTATGGACCCGCTGGGTTTCGGGCTTGAGAATTACGACGCGATCGGCCACTGGCGCACGCACGACGGCAATTTCCCGGTGGACGCCACGGGAACACTCCCGAGGGGCCAGTCCTTCAGCGGCCCGGACGGTCTGAAGGCTCTTCTGCTTCAGGATAAGGACGCGTTTGCCAGGTGCCTCGCCGGGAAGCTGCTCACATACGCCCTCGGCCGGGGCTTACTGCCCGAGGATCTGGTCACGGTAAAATCAATCGTGAGCCGGATCGCCGCGGATAACTACAGATTCTCGAGTTTGGTACGGGCTATTGCCGCCAGCCCAGCCTTTGAGATGCGGCGCGGCGAAAAATTCGCGGGGGCCTCGGCGCAATGAGAGAACTTTCCCGCCGCACCGTCCTGCGCGGCTTAGGCGCGGGCATCGCGCTGCCTTTTCTGGATGCCATGTGCCCCGCTTTCGCGTCTACCGGCGCGGCGAAGCAGCTGCGCCTGGCCTTCGTCTACGTTCCGAACGGCATCATCATGAGCGAGTGGACGCCCGCCGGCGAGGGTCCGCTTATGGATCTGCCGGGCACGCTCCGTCCGTTGGCGGCTTATCGCGAGAATCTGCTGCTCCTCTCCGGCCTCACGCAGAACACCGGCCGCGCAATGGGCGATGGCCCGGGCGATCATGCGCGCGCTGCCGCCACGTATCTCACCGGCGTACATCCCAAAAAGACCGGGGGCGCCGACATCCAAGCCGGAGTTTCGGTGGATCAGGTAGCGGCGCAAAGCATCGGACAGGCCTGCCGCTTTCCATCGCTCGAGTTGGCCTGCGAGGACGGCCGCATGGCGGGCCATTGCGACTCCGATTATAGCTGCGCTTACAGCAACACCATCTCCTGGCGCACGCCTTCCACGCCCATGCCGCCCGAGATTAATCCCCGGGCCGTGTTCGAACGCCTATTCGGTTCACATGCCGAGAGCGCGGATGCTCGAGCGCGGCGGCAGCGGGATGAGAAAAGCATTCTGGATTTCGTTTTGGATGACGCGCATCGGTTAAGCGGGCAGTTGGGACCTACCGACCGCCGCAAGATGGACGAATATCTTTCCTCCGTCCGGGAGATCGAGCGGCGCATCGAAATGACGGAAAAAGACAACCTCGAAATCACGCCCACGCTGGACCGGCCCGACGGCGTGCCGGCCGCATTCGACGACTACGCCAAGCTGATGTTTGACCTGATGCTGGCAGCCTTTCAAACCGGCCTGACGCGCGTCTCCACATTCATGCTCGGCCGCGAGGGCAGCACCCGCACTTACCGCGAACTCGGGATTTCGGACGCGCACCATCCGCTCACGCATCATCGGGGAAATCCGGAGTTGATCGAAAAAGTGGCGCGTATCAACACCTACCACGTGGAGCAACTGGCTTACTTGGTCGGCAAAATGAAGGCCACGCCGGACGGCGAGGGAACGCTGCTGGATCATACGCTGCTGGTTTACGGGAGCGGGCTGAGCGACGGCAACCAGCACGAGCACGGCGATCTGCCGGTGTTGATTGCGGGCGGTGGAATGAAGCCGGGCCACATTCGTTATCCGGCGGAAACGCCCATGAACAATCTGCACCTCACGCTGCTCGACCGGATGGGCGTGAAAATCGAAGCGCTGGGCGATAGCGACGGCGAGTTGGAACCGCTGCCAGTTAGCTAAGTCACTGCTGGTGGCAGAAGTGGGGCGGTCCCCCAGGACTGCGGCCGACGCCCACGTCGGCCTCCTTTTCTTGTGTGATGGAAGAGCCGGACCTGGGGTCCGGCGTGGACGAGGGCGTCCGCCCCACTGCTAGATACTCAGCAGGTGCGCCTCCACCGGGGCGTTGTTCAGACGCGCCAACGCCAAAGCGTACCACTGCAGTTGCCGTTCATAGCGCACGCGATTCACTGAAATGTCGGCGTCGGTCTTGAAGTCGACGATAAACCAGCGCCGGTCTCTTTCAAAAGCGAGGTCGATCACGCCTTCCAGCGTTTTCCGGTGAGCGAGCTTCAACATGACAGGTAGCTCGCGGTGACGGCGTTCGGCCACGCGCGCTCGGGCCAGCAATGGATGGCTCAAGGCCCCGAGGGCAGCCTGGACGGCGTGATCGATTTCCTCGGGAACGGCGCCCAGCACTCGGCCGTGCATTTCCGCGATGGCCCTGAGCGTGGAAGCGTCGGCATCGAGCGGCGCATCGCGTAGCACCGCGTGCACCAGTGTTCCAAAGCGCGGCCCCGCCGGACGGCCGAAGGGTCTCGCCACCGCATGCACGGTCACATCCACTTTGAAGTCCTCCGGACGTTCGGCTGATTCGGTGGCGGTGAAAATGTCGAACTTTTTGATGGCTGCGGTAGCGGTCGCCTGGCCGCGCTTCGTCTGCCAAGCGCGATAGTCAGCCAGGCTTCGAGATTCGGCGCCACCCGGATCCGCCGTCAGGATTTCTTCCTGCCGGAGCCCAAGATTGGCCGGCGCGGCGAGCTTGAGCGCGCGCGGATCCCACCAGACTACTGAGTGCGGGCCGTGGGCGGGTGCATGCTGACCGGGCTTCACGGACGTTTCTTCGGATGTGAAGAACGGCCGGTCAATTACAGACGCGTCACCGAATTCGGGACATCCCGGCGCTATGGCGGCCTCACGATATTGATCGTGCGGCGGATAGATGGTCTTGTTCAACGGCCCCACCCAGCCGTCCAGCTCTTCGTCGCCGACGGAAGGGACCACCAGCAGATCGCGGGCGCGCGTGGCCGCGACGTAAGCCACGCGCACACCCTCGGCTCGCTCGCGCAGGCGTTCCTGATCTTCGTGGTCGCGCAGTTCCCAGGGCGAGCATCGGAGTAAACGCGTGGCGCACAGCCGCGCGCGGGCGTCGACATATCGATCCGGATCGCCCGGAGCAAGATTGGCCGTAATATCGGCGAGAATCACCACCGGAAACTCGAGACCCTTGGCGGAGTGAACGGTCATCATGCGCACTCCCTCGGCGCCTTCTTCCATAACGGGCGCTTCGGCCGATTCGGCCTTGCCCGCTTGCGTCTCCAGCTCCTCCACGAAGCCGCGGAACGAAATCCCGCCCGAGAGTTCGAAGCTCCGGGCGAGATCAGCCGCGCGATATACATTGGCGAGCACCTGGTGTCCGGCGGGGCGCAAGGCAAATCCGGCGTGCGCGCGCGTCGCTTCCAGCAGCGAATGCAGGGTGTCGGCGATGGGCCGCCGGTTGCGTGCGCGATTGAGCTCAGCGAGCAACAGCAGCGCGTCTGAAACCGGGACCAGGCTGGCTGGAAGATTCTCGGGGATGGCGCGGAAGGGATGCAATCGCCCGGCCAGGTGCCGAAACCGCAGCAGCATTTCGTCCGAAAGAGCGAACAGCGAGCCTTTGAGCGTCGCGAAGACCGACAGCTCGTCTTCGGGCCACTCGATCGCGTTCAGCGCGGCTCGCAGCGTCTCTACTTCCTCGCGGCTGTGAAACGATTTCGACCCCACCAGCAAGTGCGGAATCTCGCGCGCTTCCAGATTGCGAACATAGCCGCGCGTGATGTCCTCGCCGAGATTCGTGAAGCGGCGAAAAAGAATGCAGACGTGACGGTATTGGACGGACACAAGCTGATCGGGCTGGTCCGGATCGCGCACCTTCCAACCGCTTTCGCGAATCAGCCATTCGAGGAACGCGACAATCGTTCCGGGCAGGCATTCATTGATCGCGGCCTTCGAGATGCGCGTGCTCCCATACGGTTTCGGTGCAGGCAGGGCGACGATGCTGGGCTGCCCGTCGATAGGCGGCGTGTCTCCGTGAAGCGGAGAGTACCCGGCCTGGCCCGCCGCGCTGTCGTCCTGCATCTCGGGATAAAAAGCGGCGTTGACGCATTCCTGAATCGGGCGCAATGCTCTGAAGCTGGTGGTGAGCTCGACCACGCCCACGCCGCGCGACGCCAGCGCATCGCGAATGCCGCGGTACAGCACCACATCGGCCCGGCGAAACTTATAAACAGACTGCTTGGGATCGCCTACGACGAACAGCTTTCCGGCCTTGGGCGATACCGCCAGCCAGTCCGATTGCGCCGGATCGTCGGATGCGAGCAGCAGAAGAATCTCGGCCTGCAGCGGATCCGTGTCCTGAAATTCATCGATGAAAATGTGACTGAAACGATTTTGCAGATAGCGCCGCACTTCGGCGTTGTCGCGAACCAGGTTTCGCGCCAGCAGCAGTAGGTCGACGAAATCCAGTTTGCCGGCCCGCTGCTTCAGGCCGTCATAGCGCGTCACCACCTCCCACATCTCGGCGCGCAGCGTGCTGGCGAGATCCGCGTCGGCTGCGCGCTGGAAGGTTTCCAAATTGGCCAACAAGACGTCGCGCGCGCCGACTACTTGCTCGCGCGGTACTCCCTCGGCGAAGAATCCCGAGCCTTTTTGCGTGTTCCGCTTGAGATCGCGGAGCAGCTTGACGAGGAACGTTTCGAGCGTATCGTGGTCGCGCGAGCGCGTGGCCGCCTCGGCACGTTCGATCCAGGTCATGAGCGCCTGGGCCGGCCGCAAAGATCGAACCAGATTATCGCCGCTCTTGCGGCAGCGCTGGGCGGCTTCGGCGATCAGCTTTACCTGAGCGATGAGCTGGTCCACTTGCGCGTCCCGGTCAAAAGCGACCCGGCGCCACGGAGCCGGATGATCGCGCCATTCGATTAGTTTCCAGGCGGCATACTGAAGCTGTTCGACGGGCGGGCTGTTTTCCCACGAATCGCGCCAAGCCAGGCGCAAGAGCGCTCGACGCAGGCCGGGAGCGCCTTCGCCCAGGCGATTCTGAATCCACGCGCGGAAGGCGCGTTCAAAGATTCGCGAAGCCTGCTGCTCGGAAAGTTCTTCAAAAGCCGGATCCACCACGGCTTCAACCGGCCGCTCGCGCAGGATTTGCGCGCAGAACGAGTGTATGGTTCCGATAGACGCCTCTTCCAGATGCTCGAGCGCCTGTTCAATATGGAGGCGCGCCTGCGGAGTGTCACTGGACTCGCGGGCGCGATCCAGCTCCTGCCGCAGCCTGAGTTTCAATTCACCCGCGGCCTTGTTCGTGAACGTCACCGCGACAATCCGGTCGATGGTAGTCGCGCCGCTTCGAAGAACGCTCACCACGCGGGCCGCCAGCTCGGTGGTTTTGCCGGTTCCGGCGGAAGCCTCCACCAACAGGCTTTCTGCCAGTGAAGTGCGAATGCGCTCGCGTGCGGCGCGGTCGTCGATGCTGGTTTCTACGGACGGCGTCATGGCAGATTCCGGATCTCGACCAGCGGCTCGATGCGCTCCGGCAATTTTCGCTGGGCGCGCTGCTCTTCATAAGGTCCGCATACGGGACGGTAGTCGCAAAGTTTGCAGGCTCCACGCTGCGGCGCGGCAGGAAAGAAGCCTTCCGCAACGAATCGCTCCACGGTTTTGAGCACGCGCATTAGCCGGCCGCGCGAGTCGTCATTCACCGGAATGCTGAACTCGGAGAAATCGCCGCGTTGCGTGCAGAAGAAGAGTCCTCCGGATTCTACTGGCTGCCCCAGCAACTGCTCGGCGGCCAATGCGTAAAGCAAGGGCTGAAGGATCGCTCCGCCGCCGACATACTGTGGACGGTTCTGCGGCGCTTTCCCGGTCTTGTGGTCCGTGACGCGCAGCGCGCCGCGCGTTTGATGCCGCTCGATCAAGTCGATGGACCCGCGCAGACGCACGCCGTCCAGAATCGCCGCTTCCTCCTTGACGCTGGCTGGATCCCTGCGGCGGCCTTCCGCAAGCCCGAAGGCGAATTCGAAATGCAGCGGCAGCCATTCCGTGCGGGTCATTGCGACTTGTTGAATCCAGCCGCGCAGGTCGGTCCGCAGATCCTCCACTTCCGTGCTCCAGACGCGCGGGATGGCCGGTGCAAGGTCGTCTTCGAACCGCGCCGCCACGGCGTCGAGCACGCGGTCGGCGAGATCCAGAGTTGCGGGCAAGCGTTCGGGCGTGATGGGCAGGCGTAGGTTGCGGCTGAGCTCCTGATATAGCTCGAACTGCACGGCGTGGAACAGCGCCCCGCGCGTGAGCGGGTCCATTTGTTCGAGCGGTACGGGAGTTTCCTGCGGGCGAAATTGAAAAATCGCCGAGAGCAGGAAGCGGTAGGGACAGGCCGAAAACTGCTGCAGCGCGGAGGGCGAGTAGCTGCGATTTTTGAACCGATGCGCGCCGAGAATCGCGAGAGTCTCGCCATCGGGATCCACCAATCCATCGGATGCAGACCAGCGATTGCGCCAGCGGCGTCCGCGCGTGCGCAGGGATCGCGCCAGGCTTTCGTTGGTCTCCATCAAGTATCGGCTGCTACTTTTGGCCTCGGCGCGCGGCAACCGAAGCGATGCCTGGAGCGCAGCCAGATCGTACTCGGCGTCATCGATGGCGACGCGTGGATCAGCGGGCGCCGGCCAATCCAGGCGCGCGGGCGCGCTCGCGGTAGCGCGCTTTTCGAATTCGCGCAGGGACGGCAAGCGGCCTTCCGCCGCGCGAATCACTTCCAGAGCGTAAAACGACGGCACGCGCGGGCGAGCCTGCACCACGTCCATGCGCGGGTAGGAGACCGTCAAGCTGGCCGAGGCCGCGGCGGCGGCCGACCGAAGCAGCATGCGCTCGCGCGCTACGCGTTGGTCCTGTTGGTCCAAAGCCTTGGACACGGCGGCGCGGTGCACGTCCAGCAACAGCGGATCTTCGAGCGCGCGGCGCGGGAACAGCCCCTCGGCCAGGCCCGGCAGAAACACGGCGTCAAAGGAGCGCCCCCGAGCTTCGTCGATCGAGCCCACGAACACGCTGCCATAACGATTCCGGGGCGGCTCCGCGCGCAGCTTTCCCAGCTTTTCCGAGAGAACATCGAAAACTTCGTCGAGCGATGCCGGCCCTACTTCGCCCATAGGTTCAAGCTCGCTCAAGACGGCCAGCACGGATTCCGGACGGCGGAGGGAATTGCGCGCAAGATCGGACAAGGCTTCCAGCCATTGGCCCCAGTTCGCGGCCCGGGGCAGGGAGTCGAGGATATCAATCAGGGGGAGCGCGAAATGTTCCAGACGTTCGAGCTGCCGGATGCGGCGCTCGATGTGCGGCCGGCGGGTCTGGTCATCTTTCTCGGTTACCTGCAATTGCGTCTGCAATTCCTGCCGCAGGCCGCCGAGACGGCGCTTCCAGCGAGCGTGGCCGCCGATCACCGCCGCGTCCACCAGGAGCTGCTCCCATCCGATCGGCACGCTCAGCAAGGAATCCTCGGTCACGATTTCATGCTCGGTTTCGGGGACCGGCCGCGGCTCGGCGCTTCCGAGAATCTCATCGTCGGGAGGAATCCAGAGCGGCTCAGGTGTTTTCGGAGCGCCGGCTGCGTCCAGCGGCGGGAGTTGCCCGAGTGACAAATATTCAGCGAAGCGGGAGGCCGAACATCCATCGCCCGCGCAGGCCAGCAACGCGAGAAAAGCGCGGCCGGCCGGATCGGGCCGCGCGACCCCGCGGCTGAAGTAGCCCGGAACCGCGGCGCGCCGCAAAGCTTCTTCGACCAGCGGCTGATATTGCTCGACGTTGCGGAGCAGAATGGCGGCCCGGTCAAAAGGCAGGCCATCGGCGGCCAGGGCGCGGATGCGGCGGGCGATTTCCACGCACTCCAGGCTTTCCCCCGGCGCGGAGAAAAACAAGCTGGAATCCGGCGGGTGCACCGGCGGAGGGTCCTTTGAAAATAGCCAGGCACGCACGCGATCGAGCGTCTTCGCGGCTGCGCCCGAGTCAAGGTCCTGCGCCTTGGTATCCAGAATGGATTCGAGAGCGCGAAGACTGCGATCGTCACCGCTGATCGCCGTAGCGATCACGGCCGGAGATTTGTCAGCTATGGCCGCGAGCAGTTTTTCGTGGCTGGCGGTTTCAACGTTGAGATCCAGCAGAACCAGCGGAAGGCCGCACAACCGGTGCAGGCCGCGTCGCGCCTCTTCGCGCGCGAATTGAAGAATGAGCGGGAGGTCCGCGATGGATCGCTGCTCGAGTTCTTGTTCATAAAGCAGCATCAGACGGGCGAGATCCGCTCCCCGCGCGCCGCTCTCCGCCAGCCCAAGCGCGCCGATGCCTTGCAGCCGAAGCTCGGTAATGGTCCTGGCAAGCGCGCGGGAAAACCCGGGAGTTTGGGCGACCGGCGAAAAGTACGAGAGCTGCTTGGCCTGCAACGCCGCGTGGGCGATGCGCGCTGAAAGCGCCTCAATCCCCAACAGACTGATCGGGACGAGCGATCGCCGTCCCATCTCCTGGAACGCCAGACTCACCGCCAATTGCGTGAGCGTGAACGCATGCAAGCCCTGTGCGCCCTGCTCGAACGTATTGAGCGCCAGTTCGTCCGCGGCGGCGCGCTTCGGAGCCACGACCAGGACTTCGGAGGCCCGCACCTGGCTTTCGAGAAAAGCGGCGGCACGTTCAAGAAGCGGTGCCGAGGCACGCGCGCGGAAAAGCGAACGAAGCTCCACAAACAATTATACGGAGGTTGACGGAGTCAAGCACTGCGCTATCGAGCAGATTCCGATTGCTTTTTAAGCTCGGCGCGGAAGTCGGCTTCCTTGTCGCTGATGTATTTCTTGTACCCATCCGGATCGATAAAGGGATTGGCCGCACCTTCTTTCATGCGGGCGAACTTGGCTTCCATTCCGTAGTAATTGGCGTGAGCTCCCAGGAATACATCGCACGGCAGCGCCTTCAAGACGCGAAACATCCGCTCGTAGTCCTGTGCGATCCCCGGATACAACGAATTGTTCACCAGCTTGTATCCGGCATTCACATTGGGGCTGCCCACGATCACCACGTTGTAGGTGACGCCTCGCTCGCGCACCTGCATGGTCCAGGTGGTGCAGCCCTTGGTGTGGCCGGGCGTGAGATGCGCCACCAGGACCGCATCGCCCAGCCGGACCTGGTCGCCGTCATGCAGCACACGATCCACCTTGACGGGCTTAAAAAGAGCGCTGGCTGTGGCGCCGTACTGAAAATCGCCCTTGCCGCCGGATTCCACCAGGGGCACGTCGGCGTCCATCACCATATATTTCGCTCCGGTCAATTCCTTAACCTGGAAACTGCCCGCGCAATGGTCGAAATGGGCGTGGCTGATCAGCAGAATCTTGACGTCGCTGAATTTGAACCCAAGCTTTTCGATGCTCGCGCGAATCAGTGGGACGGAGGCCTCTAGGCTGCTGTTGATCAGGATGGCCCCTTGCGGAGTGGTGATCAGATAGGAGGCCAGTCCACGGCTGCCGACGTAGTAGATGTTCCCGATGACGCGGTAGGGCGGGAAGGGCTGAGTCCAATCCGGGGCATTCTGAGCCAGCAGGCTGACGCCGAACGCGAGCAGGCCGATCAATGCACGCAGAAGCATAGCAGCAGTATTTCACTTCCGGACTGGAAGTTCAAATTTTCGGTTAGATCAGTCCGGGCGTCTGCCGACATAACCAGGTTCGCCCAATTTGTTAAGCTAGCGGAGCTGGATTCCCAACTTCAGAACATGCAACCACAAGAAGAAATCGATGTGCCGAACCTGTTTTCGATCAAAGGCAAAGTCGCGCTGGTAACCGGAGGCTCGCGCGGCATCGGCCTGATGATTGCGCGCGGGTTTCTCGAAGCCGGCGCCAAGGTCTATATCTCATCACGAAAGAAAGAAGTCTGTGATGAGACAGCCCGGCAATTGAGCGTGGCCGGAGAATGCATTTCTCTGCCGGCCGATGTTTCCACGGTCGCAGGTTGCGCGGCCCTTGCCAAGGAGCTGGCTGCCCGCGAACCGCGCTTGCACATCCTGGTGAATAACGCGGGCGCGGCCTGGGGCGCACCTCTGGCGGATTTCCCGGAGAGCGGCTGGGACAAGGTGATGAACACCAACGTCAAGTCCATTTTCTTCCTGACGCGCGACCTACTGCCGCTGCTCGATAATGCCGCCAGCCCATCCGATCCCGCGCGCGTCATCAATGTGGGTTCCATCGATGGCCTCAAAGTCCCGTTCGTCGCCGAGAACTTCGCCTATCCGGTGAGCAAGGCCGCGGTCCATCACATGACCCGGGATTTGGCGGTGAAGCTGGGCGGCCGGAACATCACGGTCAACGCGATCGCTCCCGGTCCTTTTGAGAGCCAAATGACCAAGTGGATGCTCGAAAACTTCCAGACGACTCTCGAAAAGCAATGCCCCATGCGGCGGATCGGCAGCCCGGAGGATATGGCCGGCGCGGCAATCTACCTGGCCTCGCGCGCCGGCGCATACGTGAACGGCACCGTGATCCCGGTGGACGGCGGAATTTGCATCACCTAACCGCCTGGCGGGAAACTAGAGGCTAGAGGTTTTGTGATGTACTGGAAAACTATTCTCTTGTGTTCGCTAACCGCCGGATGGCTGAACTGCGCCGAGAAATACACCGGACCCATCCCGCCCAAGCCCGACATTCCATACCTGCTGCACGCGTCGAATCTGGTGGAAACCGAAGTGGGCGAGGCGCGGGCGGAAAATCACAAGAGCGACCTCAGCTTCACCATTTCCGGATCCGCATCGTCGGCGCGCACGCCGCTGGCCGAACCGATCTTTATCATCGATGCCCGCAACATATCTCCCGAACGTTTCGAACTCTACCGCGCGGATGTCAAGGGCGGGAACCGTGAAGTCTCGATGAATTCCGGACGCCGGCGCGGTCGCGCGCTGCACTTGACTGTGAAACCTCTTAACAATCACCTGTATCGGATCGAAGCCGACGAGCCGCTCGAGAACGGCGAGTACCTGCTCACTCCGAACGGCGACAACAAAGTATTCTGCTTCGAGATCTACTAGGCTGCTTCGCCGTGCGATAGAATTGCGTACCATGGCCATGCAGCCCGTTCGCTCCCCCGCTCCGGTGCGCACCGACCCGCCCTACGCCGCGCCCCGCTACGCCTGGTACGTCGTGGGCGTGCTCACCCTGATGTACGTCTTTTCGTTTATTGACCGGCAAATTTTCTCTTTAATCGTGGGACCGCTTCGCCGTGATCTCGGAATCTCGGACACGCAGGTCAGCCTATTGCAAGGCTTCGTTTTTGCGATGTTTTATACGTTTTGCGGCATTCCGCTGGGGCGCTTGGCCGACAAGCGCAGCCGGCGAGGTATCATCGCCTTCGGGCTGATCGCCTGGAGCGCGTTCACTTCGATGTGCGGGCTAGCCAGAAGTTTCGCCCAGATGTTGTTCTGGCGGATGGGCGTGGGTGTGGGCGAAGCGGCACTTTCCCCGTCGGCCTATTCGATCATCACCGATTATTTTCCGAAAGAGAAGCTATCCACCGCCATCAGCGTTTATTCGATGGGCATTTATATCGGTTCGGGCCTGTCGTTCCTGTTGGGCGGAATCGTGGTGCGATTCGCGTCCGCCAAACAATTGTGGATGCTTCCGCTGGTGGGCGGCGTCCGGCCCTGGCAGGTGATCTTTCTGGCGGTCGGAGTGCCGGGACTGATTGCCACGCTATTGCTGCTTACGGTAAAGGAGCCTCTGCGCCGTGGCCTTTCGACGGCTACCCAAACCACTTCGGCGTCCGAATCCTTCGCTTACATTCTTAAAAACAAGCGGACGTTCTTCTGTCATAACGTCGGGTTTGGATTGCTGTCCCTCATCTCCTACGGAGCGGCGGCGTGGGTGCCGGAATACTTCCGCCGCGATTTCCACTGGGACATTCCGCGGATCGGCTTAGTCTACGGCTCGATGGTCGCGATTTTTGGCGTGCTCGGGATCGTGGGAGCCGGGCGGCTGGCGGATGCTGTGCGCGCCCGGGGCACCCTGCAAGCCAATATGCTGCTGGGCGTTATCATCGCGTTCCTCTGGATTCCCTTTCAGTTCCTCCTGTACCTCGCGCCCAACGCCACCTGGGCGGTGATTTGGCTGGCTCCCACTTGCGTATTCGCGGCCGCTCCCTTCGGCATTTCCGCGGCGGCTATTCAGCAGATGATGCCTCCGCTGATGCGCGGCCAAGCCTCGGCGGTTTACTTGTTCATCCTGAATCTGATCGGCCTCGGGATCGGCCCCAGCGCCGTCGCCATCTGTACCCAGTATCTGTTCAAGCGCGACGCCGCCGTGAATTATTCGCTGCTGGTGGTCTCGGTGACGGCGTCCGTGCTCGCGGCCGGTCTGCTTTGGAATGGATTGAAGCCCTTCTTGAGGAGCCTGGATCATTTGAACCTTTGGGTCGCCGAAGACCGGGCCAAGACAGCGCGCGCCTGAGAGCGCATGGCGGACCGGCTCCCGTATCTCGCCACCGAAGTTGCCGCGCCCTACGACGGGATCAAGACCATTCCGGTCTCTATCCTGCTCGACAACGTTCGCAGCCTCTATAACGTTGGCGCGTTTTTCCGGACCGCGGACGCAGGCGGCTGCGAGAAGCTGTACCTGTGCGGAATCACCGGCCAGCCGTCCAAGAAGCCGGCCATCAAGAAGACCGCCCTGGGTGCTGAGGAGACCGTGGCTTGGGAATACGCGGCCGAGCCTCGGGCGCTGATCGAGCAGCTGCGCCACCAGGGCTGCGAGATTGCCGTGATCGAGACCCGCGCGCCGGCTGTGGACCTGTTCGATTGGCAGCCGCGCTTCCCGGTGTGCGTTCTGTTCGGGCATGAAGTGGATGGTCTCCGTCCGGAACTGATCGACCTTTGCGATACCTACGTGCGGATTCCGATGCTGGGCCGCAAGCATTCGCTTAATGTCGCCACCGCGGGCGGCGTAGTGATCTTCGAGCTTCTGCGCAAGTACCGGCGGATGCTGGACAGTGCGAAAATAAAGCGATGAAAATCCGACCTACCCGGTTCCGGTTCTTCGCGAGCGTCGCGGCAGCGGCCGGGGCGTGCGGCTGTCTTCTGGCGCAAGGCCCTCCCACCATGTTTCCGCCGGTGCGCGGCATCCATGAGATGGTGGGCGCGGCCAACAATTTCGAGGTCGAAGCCGGATACCGAATCCTCACCCAAGGCGGCAACGCGGTGGATGCGGGCGTTGCGAGCGTCCTGGCCGCCAGCGTAACAGAAATGAGCCGCTTCGGGATCGGCGGCGAAATGCCGCTGCTCATCAAGATGGCCGGACAGCCGCCCATCGCGATCAGCGGCGTGGGCGTCGCCCCGGCCAAGGCAACGGTCGAATACTACGAACACCGCCGGCCGGAGCCCTGGGAAGATGCCGTCCACATGCCGCCCGTGCCCGGCCAGGGCGTTCTCTCCGCCATCACCCCTGGCGTATTTGACGGATTGATCCTGGCGCTCGAAAAATACGGGACCAAATCCTTCGCCGAAGTGGCCGCGCCCGCCATCGAGTACGCCGATCAGGGATTTCCGATGCCGGAAGAGTTCGGCGGCATGCTGGGCAGCCGAAGTTACGAGAGCATTATGGCGCTGTGGCCGGATTCCATGAAGTTCTTCTACCCGCAAGGCGCGGCCACGCCGGTGGGCGAGATCTTTCGCGAGCCGATGCTCGCCAAGACCTATAGGGAACTGGCCGAGGCGGAGAAGAAGGCCAAGGGCAAGCGAGACAAGAAGCTCCAGGCGGTTCGCGACCTGTTCTACAAAGGTTCCATTGCCAAGCGAATCGCCGAAGCGTCCGAGAAAGACGGCGGGTTGATCAGCTACGAAGACCTCGCGAATTTTCACGCCGACGCCGAGCAGCCCAAGATGGGCACCTATCGCGGCTATGAAGTCTACAAGCCCGGCTTCTGGACGCAGGGTCCTGTGATGATCGAAGCTCTCAATATTCTCGAAGGCTTCGATTTGAAATCCATGGGGCACAACAGTCCCGAGTACCTTCACACTCTGGTGGAAGCGGTTAAGCTCGCGTTCGCGGACCGGGATGAATATTATGGAGATCCCAAATTCAGCAAGATTCCGGAAGAGATTCTGCTATCCAAGGAATATGCGGCCGAGCGGCGGAAACTGATCGATCCAAAACATGCTTCCATGGAACATCGTCCTGGAAACATCGGCACGGGTCCGACACTGCCTACCACGGCGAACGTGGCTGTCCCGGTGAATGACACCACTTGCGTAAACGTGGTGGACCGGATGGGCAACGCTTTCAACGCCACGCCCAGCGGAGCATGGCTGCCGTCCGTCATTATGGGCGACACCGGGATCCCGCTTTCCACGCGCCTGCAATCGTTTGTCATGACGCCGGGCCATCCTAATCAACTGCAGCCCGGGAAGCGGCCGCGCGTCACATTGAGCCCAACGCTGGTCACTCGCGCCGGACAATTGGAATTGATCATGTCCACGCCTGGCGGCGACAATCAGGATCAGGCGTTGCTGCAGGTTTTGCTGAACCTCCTGGATTTCGGCATGTCGCCGCAAGCGGCCGTCGAAGCTCCGCGCTTCCAGACCGAGCACTTCTACAGTTCCTTCGCCGGCCACGAGTTCGTGCCGGGAAGGCTGAATCTGGAAGGCCGGATTCCAAGATCGACAACGGATGCGCTGGCGGCGCTGGGGCATCGCGTGACCGTGGCGGGCGACTGGAGCAATTCCTCGGCCCCCACCGTCATCTGGGTGCACGATGGCGTGTTGAACGGTGGCGCGGATCCCCGCCGCGCGCGCTTTATTTTCGGCCGCTAGAAGGCGAATTCCCAGTTTTTTTCCCGCGCCACCCGAATCCGGCGCCCCTCCAGCGGCCGCATCTGGTAGGTATCCAGAAACAAGATGACGTTTCTGACGTCCAGTTCGGGATGGTATTTCAACCACAGGTTCACCACCGCCGCGGCTTTCGGGCGAGCGGATGCGCTGGAGCCCATGCCCTGCTCTGCCAGCCACCGCCAGTGCCGATAGACCACCCGCAGCCTGGGATCAGAGGTCACATTCCAATCCTGTGTCACGTTCGCGGCGTCAACCGTCCGAATGCACAATTGAACCGTGGTGTCCGAGGGCCGCCCGTCAAATGTCGGAAAGCAACTGAGCGGCCACATATCGATCACGTGGAGCACGCCGAAGATCATCATGATGCCGAGCGCCGCCAGGGGTACGGCGTAGGCGATAGCAGGCGTTTTAGCGGGTGCCACGTTCTCTCCGGCGGCCTCAGTCTTGTCGAGGATCGAACAGGCGCGCGAGCCGGCTATTCGGCTATAAATCGCCGTGCCGAATTGCTGAATGCCCGGAAGCCCCATGAAAGGGCGGGCCAGCCAGAGCAGCGGCACCCGTTCGGCGATCAGCTTATATCCTTCGTAACCAAGCTTGGCAGGCGCATTCTTGGCCGTGACTGAAAAATAGAGGGCTCCCGGGTTGGGCACAAACCTTAAACTGTCTGTCCAGTCGAATATGGCCAGCGTGCCGGCGGTTCGGCGGCAAAGTTTGCAATGAGGATCGTAAAAGACCGTGGCGTGTCCGATCGTGAACTTGCGGCCGATCCACGAGAAGATCGCTGTCCAATCAAAAAAAATAAAGTAGCAGGACTGCAGCGCGATAAATTGGATTCTCAGCATCAGGTAAGTCGCGTTATGGAAGACGAGCCCCAATAATCCGGCGAAGGGCCGCAATCGCGGAAAAAGAATCAGAAAGATAAACCCGAGTTCGAAACAGACCACTAGGATGTCTCCTAGAGACGCCAGCAGACGATGCTGGAAGATCCAAAGCTGGAGGGGAGTCCATGGAACCCAATCTCCGGAGAGCGCGATGTAATCACGCAGACTGTTCCCCGAAAGCCAGTAAATCCAGGCACGGCTGAATTTCCAGAGGCCTGGAAAGTAATATGCGAAACCAATGAAAATCCACATGCACCGCATCGCGTAACCGTACGCCAGGCTCGGCTTGCTCCGGCGCAGTGCCCCAGCATCGGCGTCTCGCCACGCGGCGAAAACGGCATCGAGCGATAAGGTGTCACTCGAGGGAAACAAAGCGCATAATATGCAAAAAAAGATCAGGTGATGATAATTGTGGTCGACCTTGCCATTTATGAAGAGGAGGGAAAACAAGTAGGTGGCGCTGACAGCCGCGACGGCCGCCGCGACTCGGCCAAAAAGGCCGATCAGCATCAACAGCGCGCTCACTAGAAAAATCCAATAGATTGCCGTGATGCCGGCGGGAGGAACCTGCAGGTGCGCGAACAGTCTGCCCCAAACCCTAAAAGGAATACTAAGCGCCGGGTCGATCGACGCATTAAGCAGAATCTCCTGAAGGTGTACTTGGCAGAGCAGTGTGGCGGCCACGGCGACGCGTGCAACCGCCAGATTAAGCGCTGTCGATTTCTCGTTCCGGAAGCGCGTGAGCGTCTTAAATCGCCACTCGAAGAACGCCAGCAGCAGAACCGATCCGAATAAAACCAGCAATAGCCGCAGTAATCCGAAGCCGTAAACCGGATAGTGTATTTTAATGAAATTGGATAGCAATTCTAAGAGTGTCCGGATCATGGCCAGGTGACGATCCTTGAACGAGGTGGATAGCGGCGGGTCAGCATTTAAACGGTACCTGCCTTTATCGCTCGGGAGCGCAGGTCGATCATAACCTCCCAGCGGCTGTCCTCAAACGAGCAGGCGAACCGGGCCGCATTCCGTGAGTCCATGGAAAACTGAACATCATACCGATGTTCTGCGAGACTGCTCGCCTGCCCGATAAACACAACGGCGCCAAGCAGCCATTTGCCCTCGCGATGCAGGCTTCCGACCGAGAAGGTTCTGATCGCTGAAGGTTGGCCGGTATGGTCGTCCACCGAAGGACTGTAGTAGGATGCTCTGGTTTCCTCCGTCATCCTGTATCCGCGCTGCTTGTCTAGGTTGCAGAACACCACCGCCGCCGCTGCGCGTCCGTTACGGATATCGACCCTGCTCTCGCCCAACTTCGCCGAACCGCCGATTTGGAAGTTGCACTTGTAGTAGCGTGGCCCGCGGCCCTCCACATCATCCAACAGCACCACAATATTGGGCCGCAGGAACGCAAAATACCTCACGTAGCGGCGGACGGTTCGCCCGTAGGCCGATGACAGGTCGCACACAATGCGGTCGCAGTCCGCGGCGAGCTCCACGGACTGAAGATGTCCGCGTGATTCGCCGGCATAGCGAGGGCCGCTCCCGTCGACCAGCAGCACGTTATGTCCAACGGATGCAGCGCCATCGAAATCCCAGCGAGTTCCACGGTAGTCAAAGAAGCCCTGGCCGTAGGGCCAGAAACCGGCATCCGGTATCAGACGTTCACCATGGCTGCCCATAATAAATGAACCGGTATCAAGATGGCAATGCGGCGACCTGGTCTTCCCGGCATGGAACGCGACGAAAGTTGCGTCCGGGCCCCAATCGCTGCGCATGCAGATGGTCGAACTACCCTCGAAGTACCGCGATGGTCCTTCGTCCGTTCGCTCGGGCCGCTCTTTCTTCGGTAACGCGGGTTCCAGCGCCACGATATGACGCATGGCGCGGGCCGGCGCGGATACCTTTCGAAATGGCCGGTGGTCGAAGTCGAAAGGCGCGACCATGGCGCGCAAGGACGGGCTCTCGGACTCGCGAGACAACGCGGCAATCAGCCAGTCGTCCGCCCGAAAGTTGCAGCAGTCTTCAAAATCAAAACATCCGTCCGGCGTGGACATATGGCGGGCGAACTCACCAGTGACCTGCAGATACCGGTGCGAGAGCAAATTAACCGCGCCGCGGCTGGCGGTCCGTAGGGCGAGTCCGAACCAAACAGCCTCGCCGATTCCGAAATGCCAGTATTGCAGGCCTTCTCGATTGGATCCGTCTACGGGCTGCCCATCGAGGAAGCCCAGCACGCCGGACGTGGCAGCCGCGATAACCCGTCGCCAATTCGGCAGCCGCTCACAAATGGCGAGCGCTGCTATGCCGATGTGCCCGTGCACAACTGCCTGCCAATTCATCTGGCAGGCGGTCCACCATTCCGAACCTGACTCGACTATCTTCTCGTAGTGAGCGAGGTCTCTTTTCAACAATCCGGAAACGATCGTGTCGCGCTGTGGCTCGCTCAAATCCTCATAAAGAAGGTCATGGACGAGCGCCAGGGAGGACGTTAGCATCGCGGAGTGTAAGTCGATCCGCAAGCCCTTATGCCAGACCCAGGTATCGGCTTTCAGGATTCGGTCGACCTGCGCCAGCGATACCTCCCGGAACCGCGCATCACCCAAGATGGTGTACGCAAAGGCCAGCTCCAGTGCGTCTCCATCCAAATTGTCTTCTTGGATCAACGGTTCGGCGGGTTGCTCTGCGAGCCGCAGCGCATAATCCCGATAGCTCTGAGCCTCCAGGGTGTTCATACCTGGGGAACCGAGAAAGCAACGGGGATGAAGCGAACCCTCCGGCCCGTCCCAGCCCGAGAGCGCTTGGAGAAGCTGGCGGGTGGCCACGCTCCGGACTCGCTTGTGAGGCGTCCGCCGGCCGGCGTCAGTGAACCTGCTCCACATCGCGGCACGCAGCGTCGCCTTGGGACTCGGTCTAAACACGGATTTCCATTTTAGCCTCCTGGTCCGCTTAATCCGCCCAGGACGCGATGGAATTCCGCGTTCCACTCGCGAGCCACCGTCTCCCAGGCAAAACGCTCTCGGGCGGCGGCCATCATGCGGGCGCGCAGCGGCTGAACTTTTGCCGGATCCCGCAGATTGGATATCAGCAGCGCCTCCCATTCTTCGTACACCCGCGCAGGGAGGCGGCGGCCGGGGTAATCGCTGGCGTTGGTGGAGGTCTTGGCCCCGAATTCGACGGTTTCATCCACTGCTCCGGAAGGGATCACCACCGGCAGCGCGCCCGCCGCCTGGGCTTTCATGGCTGTAATACAGCTAGTCTCGGAAAAGTGTGTGGGATAGGCCCAGATCCCGGCGGATAGAAACTGGCGCGCGACATCCAGATGGCCGATTCGCCCCAGATGACGCGCGTTCGCCTGGCGCATGCTCGCCTCCATCGAACGGCGATAGCGCCAAAATGAAATCGGGTTGCGACTGCGATAGGTCCTCCAGGACCGGCGAATCAATTCAAAGGATCGCGCCCGCGCGGACTGAAATCCGTAGAACACCGTCAGGTCGGCTTCCGGTATCTGCGCCTGAATCCGAGGCCAGGCCTCCAGCAGCTGAACCAGCCCGCGATCATAACTGGATCCGTAAACCACTTTGTACGGATCGCGATCCACCGCCTGATCGAAATGTTCGGGATGAATGCCGTTGCGGCTGTAGAAGAACTTCGCTTCGGGAAGCGCGGAATAGTGCCGGCGGTGAAAGCGGCTCAGCACGATAATCTTTTGATAGCGCTCGGCTGCCTGCGCGACAGCCTGTGGATCCGCCATGTCCTCCAGCCACAGATAGCTTGGAACGCGCGGCGGCAGGTGCTTCGCCAGCCAGGGCCAACGGAAGACCACCACCAGGTCGGCGGGCGGCTGGCGTTCAAATGCGCTGTAGTGGTCGTAGACGACGCCATCGTACTCGCCCCGGTCGGCCTCGCATGAATTGAAGACCCGGACCGTATGGCCCAGTTTCCGCAAGGCCGCCGCCATGGCAATAAGCGCTTCCTGGCTTCCGCCGATACCCGTGCTCACCGAGCGCGGCGACCAGGGCTCCTGGGAGCGCCCGCAGAAGAAATCGATGCGATAGCCGGTCACGAGAGCAGGGGTCGAAGCAGCCGTTGCCCCCAGCGGAGCACCCGTGAGTACAGAGGGCGGGGCAACAGAAGTTGGCAGAGTACCGCCAAGCCGATCAGCCAGGTCCTGGAATCGGCCACCAGCCAGAAGGGCGCCCAGCAAAACGCGGTGGCCAGCAGCCGCGCGGCCGTCCCGGGTTCACCAGCCTCACGGGCCAGGCGAGCGTAGTAGCGATACCGGCCCGCGCGGCTCCTGTTTTCTTCGCGCTGAACCTCCAGCGGAGCCAACCTCCGCAAGCCTTCGAGCACCTGCAGGTAGGCCGCTTCCATGCGCCGCCAATCACCCGAGATCTGGCCCTTTCGACGCCGGTAGAAAGTGAGCACCTCTGGAATGGCTGCCACGTTGGACGGCCGAAGAGTAGCCACGCGCATCCAGACGTCGATATCCACGCAGGCCGCTAGCTTGGTGTTGAACCAGCCCGCACGGTCCAGGGCTTCGCGGCGCAGCAGCAGGCAGGAGCCGTTGCCGATCTCGTTGGTGCGCAGCAGTTCCGAGAGACTCAAGACACCGGCGTATGAGGAGCACTTGAAGCCCAGTGAGCGGCCTTCTTCGTCGACGACCAACGAGTGGCCGAAAGTTAGGTCCACGTCCGGATGGCTCCCCAGAAAAGCAGACTGGCGCTCCAGATTCTCCCTCATCCAGCGATCGTCCGCGTCCAGGAACGCGACCAGTTGTCCCGAAGCGATCCGCAAGCCGGTGTTGCGGGCGGCGGCCGAGCCGGCGTGGAGTTCGCGAATTACTCGCAAGCGGGGGTCGGCGAGATCCTGCAACGTGTCAACGGAGCCGTCGGTGGATCCGTCATCCACCACGATCACTTCAATGTCCCGGTAGGTTTGGGCAAGCGCCGAGTCCACTGCCTCCCGGATGAAGCTCGCGACGTTGTAGGCGGGGATGATGACACTAATCACGGAGCGATCTCTTCAGTGAACCAATTTTCGCACGCATCTCAATCGCCCAGAAGGACGGGTTACTTCTGGCGCGTGCCCGATCGGCCGATCGCGATTCTTACTGATAAGTGAAGCCGTCGGCCAGGCTTCCGATCTGCGAACTGACCGACACCGTTACCGACACGGCCCCGGCGCTTCCCGCGGGAGTGGTGCAGGTGATGGTGGTGTTATTCACTACGACGATATTGGTCGCCACTACTCCGCCAAACGTCACCGTCGCGCCCGCGGCGAAGTTGGTGCCCTTAATCGTTACCGCCGTACCGCCCGCCTCGGGCCCCGTGTTCGGAGATACACCGGTCACCGTGGGGATGCCCGCATTCGTCGGGGACACCACGGGGATTACCACGATGTTGCTGGTGAAGACGTTCTGCGCGATGAACAACTGCGCGCTCGGGTCGGTGGGTTGACTGGTTGGGATCTGAATGTCCACTTCGTACACGCCGATCAGCCCGGGCTTAAGGAATGCGTTGACGACATTCGCCGTGGTGGTGCCGATCTGCGCGTTATCCACGACGGTCTCGGCCACATTCATTTCGGGCCCATTGTAAATCTGGCCGGTTGCGCCCACGGGATTCGTTCCATCCCCCAGCGTGACCAGCCCGATGCCGGTGGCATACACCGCGAAGATCTCGCCGGGCACGCCGGGATTGTCTTGCGTAAGGCGTGTACCCGGTCCCGAACTGGCGCAGCAGGTGGGGTTATTAAGCGCCGTGAGGACCACTCCCGTGCCGCTGTTGGCCTGGACCACAATTCCATTGCCTTGCGGACCGGCCACCTTTGCCGTCAGGACGATGCGCGTATACTGTCCGCTCGGCGAGGCGACCACCTGCTCGGAAGAATTGGAGTTGATCAGCGCGATCAACCCGTCGCGAACGGTGGCAAGAGAGTCTGTGGGCTGCACCGTATAGGTGTAAGACCGGTTTTGGATGGTGATCGAACACACGTCCTGGGCTGTGATGGTCCCGTCGACGGAAACCAGCGCGATGGCGTTGGTGCTGTGGTGGAAAGCAATCGCGGTGCGCGGATCGTTTCCAGATTCGGCGAAAATGCCGGGATTCTCAGGAACCACGGGAACCGCGATCGCCGTGGTCGCGGTGACGCTGCCGTCGTTGTGGACCGTCCGCACGAACGAACTCAGGCCATTAGACCCGTTCACCTCCAGCGGAATCTGGGTATTGATCTGGGTAGGCGAGACATACAGCAGCGGCGCTCGAATGCCGTCTATATATACCTGCACGCCGCCCAGGGTGCTGGGATAGTAACCGTTCGAGTCGGGAGTGCCCGCAACGGTATTGTCGCTGAGGTTGGTGCCGGTGATCGTAACCAGAGTGGAGGGAGCAACTTCGGAAGGATTCAACCCTCCGCTGAGACCTGTGCCAACCGGCGTCAGGGTTTCAGTGGCGCCGCTAGAAGTGCTGGTGGCGTATTGGATATTGTCGCCATTCGGTCCCGCGACACGGGCCGTCACGATAAGGTCGTTGGCGGCGATATCCGGCGTTGCAACCACGTTTGGATCCGGCATCCCGTTCGTGGTTCCATTAATCTCCGATACCAGGGCCTGGATGATGGTTGCCAGGGTGTCGTTGGCGGTTACGGTGTACGTATAGCTGTTGGTGGTATTGGGCGAGACGTTGGCGTTGGTGAACGTGATCGTGACGGTATCCTTGGCCGTGGCCGAGCCCCCGAATTCGATGGTGCCGATGGCATACACGGTCAGGCTGGCGGCGTTCAAAACTCCATTTACCGGCACATTGGAAATCCCCGGCGTAAACGCGAGCACGCGGTCATCGTATGGGTCCGCGACGTATAGATTTGTGCCGTCCCAGGCCAGCGACATCGGAGTGCGGACTGTGTTGGGCGCCGACAGGAGCACATTTGCGCCGGGCGTGGTGGCCGTGGTGTCGCCCCCGACGACATCGCTGACGTCGTCCGGCTGGCCGAGGATAATATCCGCCGCCACGCCGTTCTGGGTGGGGATGTTCTCGTATACCATAACGCGGTCGTTTCCTCCGTCCGCGATGAACAGGCGCTGCCCGTCCGACAAAGCGAAGCGCGGAAGATCCAGGGTCTTGTTGCAGCGTGCGGGATAGGTCGGATTGCCGTCGGCGTCGTTTCCGTTCGGAACCGCGGGACAAACCGTGGTGCAACCGGAAGGATAAGTGGGGTAGCCGTCGCTGTCAGTTCCGTTCGTGACGCAAGTGCCTAGAACGTTGTTCTCCGCGTCGGCGGCTTCGCTGACCATGTCGGGCTGGCCGATGACGACGTCGGCCGCCTGGTTGGTTTGGGTCGGAATGGAATTCCAGATCAAAACCCGGCAATGCCCCAGGTCCGCGACGTAGAGCCGTGTACCGTCGGAGGTTACCGACACCGGATTGAAAAGATTGTTGGCCGTCGGTGTAATGTCAAGAGTCGTGATAGGCGGGGCAGTTGTAAGATTCGGTTCCCCCAGCACGTAGTCGGCGGCCTGGTTGTTGGTGGTCGGGATCTCGTTCCAAACCAGGATGCGGGAGTTCCCTGTGTCGGCTACGAAGAGCCGGGTACCTTGAATCCAGACTCCCTGCGGCCCGCGAAGGCTGGAGGCCGTCACCGTGGTCGGCGGATTAAAGGTGACGAAATCGGGCTGGCCCAGAACGATGTCTGCATTCGCGAAGTTGGTGGTCGGGATCGTGTTCCAGATGAGCACACGGTCGTTGTCGGAATCCGCAATCACCAGATGCTGTCCATCGCTCGCAACCGCTGACGGTGTTCGCAACCCGTTCTGGGTAACGCGGTCCGCCAGGTTTCCGTTGGGCACGGTGGTGACGAAATCCGGTTCGCCCACCACCACGCTCGCTCCCCCCACGTCCGGCGTGCCGATGCACAGCGGGCAGCGGGTTCCCTGCGGGATGGCGGCCGTGGGCGGGATCATGAATTGGGAGATGTTGTTATAGATCAGTACCCGATTGTCCACCGGGAACGCTTGGATGTGATTGGAGTCCACCACGAACAGCGTGTTGTTGATGTAGGCCAGGCCACCCACGGCTCCCAGTTGATATTGCGATGGGGCCAGGTTGTCCTGCGACGTGAACGTAACCTGTCCGATGGTGATGCGCGCCGATTGGCCGGTCAAAAAATCTTGGGCGAACGCGGCCCCCAGGAATAGGAAAATAAGTGCGAAGTACTTCATGCAATCTGACTTAGCGACAAGGTCCCAGTATAACAATCTCCGACGGTTTCAATGCCGGTCTCGTTACTAGTTTCTTGGCGGGCCGTTCCGGCCCAGCTGTGCTCAAAATGCTCATTCCGCTCGGTGTCTTGGCGTCGGCTTCGAGATCGAGGTAGTCTGGTTATTCGCCCGGAGGTTCCTCGGAAGCTTAGGGCTATGAAATATTCGAAGTGCATCGATCAGCCGCAACGAAACGCACAGCTAGGGGTTCTGTCACGCAAATGAGGATTATCCGAACGGGTCTGCTTCTCTTGGCCGCTATCTGGCCGGTCACCGCTCAGGTCTGGGATAACAGCGGCAACGGCCTGCTCAATGGAATGTATTATTTCCGCGAAGTGACTTTTTCGTTGACTAACGCCGACACGTTATACGGAACCATAAACTTCAGCAACGGTAGCTATACGATCAACGCCATGGAGTTCGACCTCGGCGCCACTCTGGCAGGAGCCTACACGGCCACCGGGACATATAGCATCGCGGCGAACGGCTATGGATTTATTACCAATCCGCTCTTAACCAGCCCGACATATGGATTGGTAAGCGCAAATGGCGTGTTTGTCGGAAGCGCGACCGAGAGCGGCGCCAACGACATTTTCATCGCCGCGCCTCTATCCACGCAAGCCGTTGGAACGTTGCAAGGCTCTTATTCGATCGCGTATCTCGGCGACCCGTTGACGGGAACCCCGTTCGGGGCGATGCTCCAGCTGACTTCGAACGGCGCGGGCGCGATCGGTACGGTGGGCCTTGCAGTTTACTCCACTAGCTCTACATCCTCCAGCCAGTCCATAAAGGGAGTGAACTATGTCGCCAGCCATGGCGCGTTTGCGGTGGCGTTTCCCGACAGCACCACCGCGATGATTCGAGGCCCCGAATACCTGTACTCCACGCCGGATGGCAGCTTCGTTTTTGGCGGCTCGCCGCTGAATTTCGACATGCTGGTGGGAGTGCGCACCGGAGGTTCCGGAAGCTCCGGAAGCTCTTCTTTCGGAGGCCTATATTACACAGCCGGGATTCAGGTTGACGACTCGCAATTCGTCAATAGCGGGGAAGCCGTCCTCAGCAGCTATTACGGATCGTTCACTGCGAACAACGGGGTGATTCTGGGACACCAGAGAATCCAGAACGGCGGAGTGTCAGTCTCCGGATACACGTACTCTGACTCTTACGGCACCAGTTCAGGCGGAAGCTACAAGGATTCGTTTCTCTCCAGTCAGTTCGTTTCCGGCGCCGGCGGCACGCAAATCGGAGTCGGGATCGGCCCCTACCCCGGCATTTCCGTGGCCTTGCAGGCGCCCAGCTTCAGCGGTACCGGCGTCTACCTGAATCCGACCGGCGTGGCGAATTCCGCCAGCTACGCGCCCTTCACGGCCGGAATTTCACGCGGCGAGTACATTACTCTGACGGGTACGAATCTTGGGCCCGCTACGCTTCAAACCGCTTCCACGGTTCCGTTTCCAAATGAGCTGGACCACGTTCAGGTTTTGATCGACAACATCGCCGCTCCCATTTACTACGTCAGCGCCACCCAGCTGGCGGTGATCGTTCCCAACGAGGTTTATAACGAGGTGGCCACTATTCAAGTGATCAACAACGGGAGCGCGTCGAATATAGTGACGGCATACTTGAACAGGACCACTCCCGGCATTTTCACGCAGCAGGCGGACGGGATCGGCTATGGCGCTGTCGAACACCCCGACGGCACGCTTGTAACTCCTTCCAATCCAGCTCAAATCGGCGAAACTGTCGCAGTGTTCATGGCTGGCTTGGGAGATGTCTCACCGTTCGTCTCGGATGGCGCCGCGGCGCCGTTGAAGCAGCTGAGCACCACTAACAATAAGATCACCGCCGCGATTGGTGGGACTGCGGCCACAGTGCGATTTGCCGGCTCGGCCCCGGGATTCGTCGGGCTGTATCAGGTGAACATTGTGATACCTGCAGGCGTGACCGCCGGTGACAATCTCATCGATATCTCGGGGCCGGACTCCTACAATTCGGAAGCTTTGGTCTCGGTGGGTTCCTCATCCGCCGCAGCCTCTGGGGCGTCGCTTCCTCGGTTGGCGCGACCGGGCGTAGCTCGACCCCAGGAATAGCCCGGGGTTAGTCCTCGACGGTTATAGCTTCTGTTAACGCTTTGATGACGCCGGGGCGTCGCCATCCAATTCGACCCGCGAATTCCCGATTTTCCATCGATACGTGCCGATTCGGTAATTTTTTCTAGCCCCCATTGAGGCTCTCCATGGAAATGAACCGCTTGCACCTTTGGAAGTGCGCTTGCTCTTAATCCACGCGAATGAAATTAATGCATAACTCAAGGAGCCAAGGTCGATCTCCGCTTTTGATCCCCGCTCGCACCCTCCCGACTTCTCTTCTTTAATTTCCCCCACTTGAGATCCTTCCCGGCCAGCTCCTTGAGTTTTCTGCACTCCTCTGCCGGCCCCGCTGGCTGGCAATCCGTAGACAGACTCTCGCCAATATTTCGACACTGACGATATTCCGTCTCGATACTCGAAGGGTGAGGTATGATGCCACAGACCCCATCCGCAATCGCATGCCTGCCGTCGGTAATCAGAATGCAACCCGCCGTTTGTTCCCTGTGTTACTGCTTTTGTTCGCCGCGAGCGGTTGTTCGGCGCTGATCTACGAAATCGTCTGGTATCAGCTTCTGCAGCTGGTGATTGGTTCAACGGCTGTCTCACTGGGCGTCCTGCTTGCGACCTTCATGGGTGGTCTTTGTCTCGGCAGCTTCGGTTTGCCGCGCTGGGTTTCCGGGCGGCATCATCCCCTGAGAATTTATGCCTGGATCGAGTTTGGAATCGGCCTGTGCGGCCTGGCCGCGCTTTTCGGAATGCCTTTCGTCGACCGGTTGTACACCTCCGCGGTGGGGCACGGATTTCCGGCCGTCCTGCTGCGGGCGATGGTATGCGCCGCGTGCCTGATTCCTCCCACCGCGCTCATGGGAGCATCGCTGCCCGCCGCCGCCCGCTGGATCGAAGCCTCCCCGGAGGGCGTGTCCTATGTCGGCTTGTTGTATGGCGGAAACACGGCTGGCGCCGTCTTCGGATGCCTGCTGGCTGGATTCTACCTGTTGCGGGTTTTCGATATGGCTGTCGCGACCTACGTGGCTGCCGCCATTAACATAGCCGTAGCGGTGACTAGCCTCGCGCTGGCCAGGCGAACCTCGCACCCCGGTGACGCTGAAATCTCGCAATCCCGCGCTTGGCAGCCGGAGCAAGCCCTTTGGCCGGCCTATTTTGCGATTGCATGCTCGGGCGCCTCCGCGCTGGGCGCCGAAGTGGTTTGGACCCGCATCCTTGGATTGCTTTTAGGCGCCACCGTATACACTTTCTCCATCATTCTCGCGGTCTTCCTGGTCGGCATCGGAGTAGGCAGCGGCGTCGGGGCCATACTTTCACGTCAATTGCGGCATCGCGCTCTCGCCATTGGGTATTGCCAAATGCTGGTGGCCGCCGCGATTGCCTGGACGGCTTTCATGCTGGCCCGGTCCTTGCCCTACTGGCCGGTAAACCCGCTGTTGTCGACTAGTCCGATCATGACGTTCCAAGTCGATCTGGTTCGGTGCTTGTGGGCCGTCTTGCCCCCCGCCCTGCTTTGGGGAGCTAGTTTTCCGCTGGCGCTGGCGGCAGTGGCGTCGCCCGGTGACGATACCGGCCGTGCCGTCGGTGGCATTTATGCAGCCAACACTGCGGGTGCAATCCTAGGGGCTTTGACGTTTAGCCTGCTGCTGATTCCTCATATCGGCACCGGCCGAAGCGAGCGTGTGCTCATTACGCTGGCTGCTATAGGAGGCTTCGCGGTTCTGGTTTCAGCGGCGTGGCGCTCGCGCAGCCGTCCGGGGTGGGCCGCGCTGGCGGCGTCGTCGCTGGCGATGGCTTGGCTGGTCTGGACCGTGGCCCCGGTGCCGGCCATGCTGATCGCCTATGGACGCCGCGTACTGACGTCGTCCGGACGCGCCCGCATCCTCTACACCGGCGAAGGCCTCAACTCCTCCATCGCGATTTCGCAGTGGGACGACGGCGCGCTGCAGTTTCACGTCAGCGGCAAAGTGGAAGCATCCACTGAGCCCTATGACATGCGTCTCCAGCGCATGCTCGGTCACGTCCCGGCGCTGTTTCATCGCCGGCCTCGCTCGGTTCTGGTGGTGGGATTCGGCGCCGGCGTCACCGCGGGCTCGTTCACGCTCTATCCCGAGATTCAACGCATCGTCGTCTGCGAAATGGAGCGGCTGGTTCCTCCCATCGCCACCATCTTCTTCCGTTCTGAAAACTACGACGTGTTCGACAATGCGCGCGCCCGGATCATCTATGACGACGCGCGCCACTACATCCTCACCGCTCCGGAAAGGTTCGACATCATCACTTCGGATCCGATTCACCCCTGGGTCAAAGGCAGCGCCACGCTTTACTCGAAGGAATATTTCGAGTTGGTGAAAAAGCATTTGAATCCCGGAGGTGTCGTCACGCAATGGGTTCCGCTGTATGAGTCCGACCTCGATACGGTGAAGAGCGAGATCGCCACCTTCTTTGCGGTCTTTCCGAACGGGACCATTTGGGCCAACGAGAACGGCGGAGGCGGCTACGACATCGTGATGTTCGGTCCCGCGGACGACTCCAAAATCGACGTGGACGCCATCGAGCAGCGCCTGGCCGCGAACCCGGCCGCCGCCAGATCTCTCAAGGACGTCGGATTCCAATCCGGCATGGCGCTGCTCACCACTTACGCCGGCCGAGCTCGAGACCTGACGCCCTGGCTTCAAGGCGCCCAGATCAACCGGGATGGGAACCTTCGCCTGCAATATCTCGCCGGACTGGCCCTCAACGTCAACGGCGAGACTATGATCTACGACCAGTTGCTGAGCTATCGTAAGTTTCCAGACGGCGTCTTTTCCGTCTCGCCCGAACGAAAACAGGCGCTCGATGCGGCTCTCGCGCCACAGCGCTAGAGGCAGGCTGTAACGGTTCGAGTTGGATCGGGGTGAGGCGACTTTGTTATCCTGCGAGAGGCAGTGTCGTGCAGCCAGCGTGCTCATCCTTCCGCGCTTAGGCAAGCCGCGCTTAGGCAAGTTCGGGCCGAGGTTCGCCCTAGGCCGCAAGATTAGTTCGCCCGATAGAGGGGTATGGTCGCGGGATTCCGGTTCCGGATCAACCTGGCATGGCTTTGAAAGTAAAAGTTAGAACCAATCTTCCTGCCGCGCCATCGGGGCCCCCGGGCTATCAGCTTCGCCCGGCGTCGTTCCTTGGTTCAGGAGTTCTGCACGGCCTGATCCTCGCCGCTCTTGGTTTGATACCCGGCTACCGCGTACTGAGCTCCCAACGGCCGGTTTACGACCAACTCGTCCGGCCGGAAGAGCACAAGATCGTTTGGTATAACTATCGCAAGGTTCTGCCGGATGTTCGAGCCGCGGTGCGGGTGGGAACATCTCCGGTCCCCAGGGCCAGGGAGTTGTCCAAAAATACGCTCATCGCCACCGCTCCGAAGGCGAAATCCACCCAGCAGTTTATCTGGCGTCCCATTCCGAAAGTGGAGATCCACCGGGATCTTCCCGCTCCCAACGTCATTCTGCGAGCCGCGATGGCGATTCCGGCGCCCGCCCCGCCTCCTCCGGAACCGAAGCCACTGCCAAAGTCAGACGGCGCGAAAGCCGAACAGGCCAATCTGACGCCGCCTACGCCGAATGCCGACGTGAACCGCGCGCATAACGAGACCAGCCAGCCCATCGAGATTCCAAAACCGCGCAAAGCCTTCGTGCCTCCAGCTCCGTCGAAACAGCCCAGTCGCTTGCCGATGCCGACGTCCGAAACTGAGCTTCCCGTGCCGGATGCCAATATCACCGGCCCGCCCAGCACAAGAATGGTGCTGCCGGATGGGTTGGGCGCCGCAGCGATGTCGAAGGGCGCTCCGCCTCCCTCTAATGCTCCTCCAGGGCCCGCCAATAACGCTGGAAATGCCCAGACAGACATCGCCATCGCGGGCTTACATCCCACCGACAAACTGAATGGACCACTGCCGGATGGCGCTCGTCCGGGTCAATTCTCCCGCGCCCCTAATGTCGGTGAACCCGCCAGCGGCGCGGCCGTTAGCGGCTTAACCGTTCCCGATCTGACCATTCGAGAAGACCACAGCAAGCCGGCCGATGCGCCCCACGTCACCCCGAATCGCAAAGCGGTGCTGTACGCTGATAAGCTGCGGGGAATACCCATTTCCACGCTGTCGGTCCCCCTGCGTCCGGCATCCCGCACCATACCGAGCGCCATTGACGCCCGCTTTCGAGGACGCAACGTTTACACCATGGTGGTGCCCATCGAGAATTTCGCCCCGTATTCCGGGGATTGGATTCTCTGGTTCGCCGAGCGCCAGTCGCGGCCTGGCGACACCCCTTTCGTCCGGGCACCCGTTCCCTTGCGCAAATTTGAGTCCGTGGAGCCCGTGCTGCCGGGCGCCCGCACCGAACTTCGCGTGCAAATGGCGGCCGTCATCACCCGAGAAGGCAAGATCGACGGGGTCGTTCTGCTGAGGAATTTGAGCCCGGCCTTACAGCAGGCGGTCCTCCAGGATTTAGCTGCCTGGGAATTCAAACCTGCCACCCGAGACGGCCTGGCAGTGGACGTGGATGTGGTGTTAGAAATCCCTTACAGCCTGCCGCCTCAAATTGCCAAGAGTGCGCCGTAAGTTTCATTTCGATTAGTCGCGCTCTAGGCCTTTCATTACCCGTGGTATACTCCCAAGTAACTTCAACAGTGACGGGTGTTTGTGAGAGTAGGACCGATGTCGATCGGATAGTAACTAGGTACCGGTCCCTGCTCATCTTGCTAAGGGTACTAGTACGGTTTAGGACCCGTTACACCTACAATTAAGTGCAATTCTGAATTCAAATAGAGTAAGCTAAGTCTCGGCGGTAGATCGTGGACGTAGGCTAGGCCCTCGAAGTCCAGCGTCGTGCGCGGCGAGTCGGGAAGCGTTTCCTTAGCACACGGGAATTGAAAGGGTACACGTTGTGTTTCTAATCCTAACGCTGGGTGTTCTTTCGGTTGCACTGGCGTTGCTGTTGACGCCTTTAGTCCGCGACACCATTGGGAAGCTGGGCTTCCTGGATCACCCGGACGGTATTCGCAAAAAGCATTCTGGACCTATACCCAGAGTGGGCGGCATTGCCATCGTCCTGGCGTATATTTTGACGTTCGGTATCGCTCTGGCTCTACCCTTCACTTACACCAAAGTTCTGCACGGGGCCCTTCCCCAAATCCTAGAATTAACGGCAGTCGGCTTGGTGGTGTTTCTCACGGGCGTTTTGGACGACCTGATCGGATTGAACGCTCAGCAAAAGTTGATCGGCATCGTAGCGGCCGCATGTCTCGCGTATGTCAGCGGCATCCACGTGGATATTCACCTGCTACCCGGCTTACCGGCGTGGCACTGGCTCAGCTTTGTGATCACGGTGATTTGGCTAGTCGGCTGTACTAACGCCTTCAACCTGATCGACGGCATGGATGGACTGGCGGCGGGAGTGGGCTTTGTAGCCACTATCACCATGCTGCTGGCGGCTCTGACGCAGCAGAATCTCCCCTTGGTCCTGGTTACCATGCCGCTGGCCGGGTGCCTGCTTGGATTTCTGCGCTACAATTTCAACCCGGCGTCGATCTTCCTGGGCGATAGCGGCAGTTTGCTGATCGGTTTTCTGCTGGGGTGCTGTGGGGCGCTTTGGAGCGAAAAGTCCGTTACCTTGGTCGCTCTCACCGGCCCGCTGCTGGCAGTATCGATCCCGCTGCTGGACGTGGTGCTCTCGGTAGTCCGGCGCTACCTTCGCAATCGGCCGATATTTCAAGCTGACCGCGGACATATCCATCATAAGCTGCTGGAGCGCGGCTTAAGCCCCCGAAACGCAGTGCTCACGATCTACGGACTGTGCGGGCTGGTGGCGATACTCGCTTTGGTTGTGAGCGCCCTCCACAACCGACTGGCGGGGCTGATTGTGATTGGGTTCTGCGCCGCGGCGTGGATCGGTATTCGACATCTTGAATATGCGGAGTTTGTGATGGCTGGCAAAATGTTCCTAGGAGGAAAATTTCGGCGGATTATTGACGCCGAAGCTCGTTTGATTGACTTTCAAACCTCCCTGGCGGAGGCTCAGGACTTAGAGGAATGCTGGACGCGCATCTGCGCTGGAAGCGCCGAGTTCGGGTTCCAAGGCGTCCGGATGAGCATCGACAACGCGGTGTTTGAAGAATTAACCTCGCCTGGCGCGAACCGGATCTGGCAACTGCGGGTCCCGTTGCCGGGCGGCGAATATATCAACTTCTTCCGCGATTTCAATGCGACCATGGACCCGCTGGTTTTGAGCGCGTTCGTGACCGCCGTGGAGCGGGGCCTCACGGCATGGCTGGCCACTCGCCAAGATGCCGTGGTTCGCCGGCCGGCCTCACCGTTAGCCTATTCGGCCGCCGCAACCGTCGGCGCAGAGCGCCGGGTAAGCTAGCTGCAGTTTTCCGCGCTCTAGCATTTTTCGAGCCATTTTATTCCGATCCGGTTGTGGAGCCACGTCCCTGGTGGCCGTGTACTTTCGTATCTTACACATATCACAGGGATTCCATAGACACGCAATTTGAATATTTTGCCCGGATCACCGGCCGCAACTGAGTGATATGATGGCTACAGATGTCCATGCTTTCACCCAGACTGCAACTGAAGGTCTCTCAGAAGCAGATTCTGACGCCAGGGCTGGTTCAAATGGTTACGGTCCTCCAGCTGAATCGCCTGGAGTTGAAAGACATGATTACGCAGGAAATCTCCGAGAACCCGGTGCTGGAGGAAGCTGCCGACGGCATCGAGGAGCTGACTCCGGAAGAGGTTCAGGCGATTTTGGAGGCTGAACGCACTTCTGAGCCCTCCGATCAAACGATTCTTGAAACCGTCAACGGAGCCGCCGCGCCGGAGCCCGATATGCAGGCCGAGGCCGCCGAAGCTGCCGAGCCGTCCGCCGTTGGATTTGAACCCGATGGCAATGTCGTGGCGTCCTCCGACGGAACGGCCGCTGCGCCGGCTCCCGAAGCTGACGCCGCTGAACAAAAGACCGACAAGGACCCGTTCGACGAAATCGACTTCGGCTCGTTCTTCGATGAATACCTGGATCCGGGGTACAAGAGTCCGGCGTCTGAATCCGTCGAGAAGCCTTCCTTTGAAACATTCCTCTCCTCGCCGGTAACGCTGGGAGATCATCTGCATCGGCAATTGAGCGTGCTGGTGATGTCGGACGAGGTTCGCGACGCGGCGGCGAATATCATTGGAAATCTGGATGAGAACGGTTACCTCACCGCGACTCTCGAAGAGATTGCGGATTCCGGCCAGCATACGCCAGAGGAAGTAAGCCAGGCGCTGCGCATCGTTCAATCGCTGGACCCGGCTGGCGTCGGAGCGCGCGACGTGCGCGAATGTCTCCTGCTGCAACTGGAGAGCCGCAGCGGCAGCGACGGTCTGGCATATTGCATCGTGGCAAACCATCTCAAGCTGGTGGAGACGCGGCAGCTGAAGGAACTGGCCAAGGTGCTGGGCCGGCCGAGCGAGCATGTTCAAATCGCGCTGGATGTGATCCGGCATCTGGATCCGTATCCCGGTCTGCGATATTCCGGGCCCGGCGCGCGGCAGGTAGAGCCGGATGTTTACATCTTCAAGGAAGGCGACGAATACATCATCCAGTTGAATGACGACGACTTGCCGCAGCTCCGCCTGAACGCGCAATACCGCAAGATGCTCGATCGCGACCAGGAACCGAGCAAGGAGATTCGGAATTACGTCAAGGATCGTTACGCCGCCGCTCTGCAGCTCATCAAAAACATCGAGCAGCGCAAGCAGACCATTCTCAAGGTTTGCCAATCCATCGTGCGGCGGCAACTGGATTTCCTGGAGCGGGGAATCGACCAGCTCAAGCCCATGATGATCAAGGAAGTGGCCGAGGAAATCGGCGTGCATCCCTCCACCGTAAGCCGCGCGGTGGCGAGCAAATACGCGGACACTCCGCAGGGCGTGTTCGAGCTGCGCTATTTCTTCTCGGAAGCAGTGCAGGGCTCAGCCGGCAGCGCCACGCCGCTTCTGATCCTAAAACGAAGAGTTAAGAAAATGATTGAGGAAGAAGACACGCAGCACCCGCTCACCGACGAGCAGATTACCGCGCGCCTGAAGTCCGAGGGGATTGACGTCACCCGGAGAACGGTTGCGAAATACAGGGAAGACATGAAGATTCCGTCTACTCATCAGCGGCGGGTTCGTGAATAGGAAACTTCTCTTTAAAGAGAGGTGCGCAGGATGAAAATCAGCTACACCGGCAGGCACGACGTATTTCCCCCCAAGCAGCGCTCCAAGTTCGAGACCAAGCTCCAGAAGCTTTCTAAGACCCTGGACCGGCGAGGCGAAAAGGAGGCCCACGTAATCCTCGCGCAGGAACGATTTTTACACAAGGTGGAAATCACAGTGAATGCCTGGGAACATAGCTTCATAGGCGTGGGAACAAACAGCGACTTGACGGTTGCGGCGTACGAGGCGCTGGATCGGCTCGAAAAGCAGACGCTCAAAATCCGCACCAAGCGCCGCGATGCAAACCGTCAGCCGGGCAAGGAATCGGCCGCCCTACAGCCCGTCGCGCCGCCGGCTCGATCCCGAGGCGGAAGAAACGCCGCCGCGCTCGCGCCATCCAGCCAAAAGCGGAGCGCCAAGAAGGTTTTTCGCGTTAACCACGGCGATGGCAAGAAACCCATGACGCTGGAAGAGGCCATGCTCGAGATGGAAGCCTCCCAGGATTACATGGTCTACCGGGATGCGCAAACCGATCGAGTCACTGTGCTCATGCGGCGTCCGGACGGCCATTTTGATCTGATCGAAAGCTAGTGGCCAAGACCGTCGCGCGAGATTCCCAAAAGCAGGGCATTGAACTGGTCATGGTCACCGGCCTGAGCGGCGCGGGCAAAGCCACGGTTCTCAAGGCGCTGGAAGACCTGGGTTACTATGCGGTGGACAATCTGCCGGTGGAATTGCTGCCCAAGTTTGCCGACCTGGCCAAGGATGCTCCCCACGTCCGACGCGCGGCCCTGGGAATCGACATCCGGGAAGGCCAGAGTTTAAATCGATTTCCCGCGATCTTCAAGCGGCTGCGGCGTCGCGTTCCCGCCACGCTGCTTTATCTCGAAGCCGACGACGCGACCCTGGCGAGGCGATTCAGCGAAACGCGGCGGCCGCATCCCTTAGGCATCGACACCTCCGTGCTGAAGAGCATCCGAACCGAGCGCGAGCGCCTGGCGCCGATCCGCAAGGTGGCCGATCATATCGTCAACACCACTAAGTTCAACGTGCACGAACTCAGAGATGTCATCGAAGACAAATTCAGGAATGGCCGCGAGGAATCCCAAATCCGGATCGACATCACCAGCTTCGGCTACCGGCACGGCGTTCCCGCGGACAGCGACCTGGTGTTCGATGTGCGCTTCCTTCCCAATCCCAACTACATCCCGCAATTCAAGAAGCTCACCGGACGCCACCCCAGCGTCGCCCGTTATATCAGTTCCTTTCCGCAAACCGTCGAGTTCATCGACCGCATCTCGGAATTGCTGGTCTACCTGATCCCGCACTACATCCGCGAAGGCAAGAGCTATCTGACTATCGCGTTCGGGTGCACCGGCGGCCATCATCGCTCGGTGATGATCGCAGCCGAGATCCGCAAACGCCTATCGCGCGCCGGATTCAAAGTGAAAGAGACGCACCGCGACATCCGCGAATAAGCTGCGCTATAATTTAGAAACCTTAAGTTGCATTGAGGTATCAGACCGTGAAAAGCCCCATTTTCAAAAACTGACGTCCGATCCCCCTGGACATTCCTAATCAGTTGACGCCGCGCGCATCGGGAACTCCCGAGCAGCCGCGCGAGCAGAAAGGGTTTTTCAATTCTCATGGAAACTCGCATAGGCGCAAGCCAGATCGAAACGCGCGCGCCCGGATTCTGGTCTTCGCTGCGCGAAGCGTTAATGGGGTCGAGCCGGGACTTCACGGAAGGCAGCATCGGCCGCGCCATCGTGCTGCTGGCCGTGCCCATGGTTCTCGAGATGTGCATGGAGTCCCTATTCGGCGTGGTAGACGTGTTCTGGGTAGCGCATCTCGGTGCCGATGCGATAACCACCGTGGGGTTAACCGAGACTGGGCTCACGCTGGTGTACGTGATCGCGCTTGGCCTGGGCATGGGCGCGACGGCGCTGGTGGCTCGCCGCGTGGGCGAGAAAGACCAGCAGGCCGCCGGCGTCGTGGCGGTGCAGGCCATTGCCGTGGGATTGCTGCTGGCCGGAGCGGCCGCCGCATCGGGATCTTATTTCGCGCCGGATCTGCTGCGCGTGATGGGCGCTTCAGACGACGTGATTCGCACCGGGTCGGGATACACGCGCATGATCTTCGGCGGCAGCGCCACCATTTTCCTGCTGTTCCTGATCAACGCCGTCTTTCGCGGCGCGGGCGACGCAGCCACTGCGATGCGCGCGCTTTGGATCGCGAACATCGTGAACATTTGCATTAATCCCTGTCTGATCTTCGGGATCGGTCCGTTTCCGCGTTTGGGCGTGACCGGCTCGGCGGTGGGGACCACCATCGGGCGCGGCGTGGGCGTCTTGTTCCAGCTGTGGATTCTCAGTTCCGGGCGCAGCCGGCTGCGGGTGCATGCCGCCCAAGTTCGTCTGGATCTGGCGGTGATGTTCCGGCTGGTGCGGCTTTCGCTGAGCGCAATCTTCCAGTACATGGTTCAAATGGCTAGCTGGATCGGCGTGGTGCGCATCATGGCCAGCTTCGGCAGCGCGGCGGTGGCCGCGAACACGCTCGCGATCCGGATCATTATTTTCGCCATCCTGCCGTCCTGGGGCATGAGCAACGCGGCGGCCACGCTGGTGGGCCAGAATCTCGGTGCGGGCAAGCCGGATCGCGCCGAACGATCCGTCTGGCGGACGGGTTTCTACAACATGCTGTTGCTCGGGAGCGTCGGCCTGGTGTTCATCACCTTCGCCGAGCCGATCATAGGCGTGTTCACCAAGGACCCATCCGTGGTTCCGCTGGCCGTGAGCGGATTGCGGCTGCTCAGCTTCGGGTATTTGTCTTACGCCTGGGGTATGGTGGCAACCGCGGCTTTCAACGGCGCCGGCGATACCGTCACTCCCACCATTCTGAACCTGATTTGTTTTTGGCTGTGCCAGATTCCGGTGGCGTGGGTGCTGGCGTTCCGTACCGGCCTGGGGCCACGCGGGATCTTTGTGTCGGTGGTAATCTCGGACACGTTGCTGGCGCTGTTGAGCGTTTTCCTGTTCCGGCGCGGTACCTGGAAGCAGACCAAAGTGTAGGAAGATTGATGTTGATGACGAATAAGCTGAATAAATTCAGTTC
Organism: Terriglobia bacterium; assembly: GCA_963786745.1. GTDB lineage: Bacteria > Acidobacteriota > Terriglobia > Bryobacterales > Bryobacteraceae > Palsa-89. The sequence continues at coordinate 846,720 of CAWBAE010000008.1, forward strand.
GCAGATTACACAGCCGAAATCGCAAGGAGCGTCGCAAGCGATGCTGCACGCGCTAGGCCTTCGGACCGAGGATCTGAGCAAGCCGCAGGTCGGCATATCGAGCGTCTGGTTTGAAGGCAACCCGTGCAACATGCACCTTCTCAAACTCGCCGAGAGGGTGAAAGAGGGTGTCGCGGCCGCGGGACTGGTCGGCTTGCGCTTCAACACCATCGGCGTCAGCGACGGCATTTCGATGGGAACCGACGGCATGAGCTTTTCGCTGCAATCTCGCGACCTCATTGCGGATTCGATCGAAACCGTGATGAGCGCCCAGTGGTACGACGCCAACATCTCGATCCCTGGGTGCGACAAGAACATGCCCGGATGCATCATGGCCATGGCCCGGCTGAATCGTCCGGCTCTCATGATTTACGGAGGAACTATTCGCGCGGGTTCGGCGGGCGGCCAGAAACTGGACATCGTTTCGGCGTTCCAAAGCTACGGCGAGTTTCTGTCGGGAAGAATCGACGAGCCTCAACGCGAGCAAATCGTGCTGCACGCCTGCCCTGGCGCGGGCGCTTGCGGAGGTATGTACACGGCGAACACGATGGCGTCGGCGATCGAAGTTCTGGGCATGTCGCTGCCCTACAGCTCTTCGACGCCGGCCGAGGATCCGTTGAAACTCCAGGAGTGCTTTCAGGCCGGCGCGGCGATCAAAAATCTTCTGGAAATGGATCTAAAGCCGTCCGACATCATGACCCGGCCGGCTTTCGAAAATGCCATGACGCTGGTCACGGTTCTGGGCGGATCGACGAACGCCGTGCTGCATTTGATCGCCATGGCGCGCGCGGTGAATGTATCACTGGGCATCGACGATTTCCAGCGCGTCAGCGACCGGGTTCCGCTGCTGGCGGATTTCAAGCCCAGCGGATCTTACGTCATGGAGGACCTGCACGCGGTGGGCGGCGTTCCCGCCGTGATCAAAATGCTGCTCGAAGAGGGGCTTCTCAATGGCGATTGCGTCACCGTCACGGGAAAGACACTGCGCGAGAACGTAAAGGATCTGCCGGGATTGAAGGCCGGCCAACAGATCGTGCGCCCGCGCGCGCAGCCGTTGAAGGCCACCGGCCATATTCAGATTCTCAAGGGCAATCTGGCTCCCGAGGGAGCGGTTGCGAAAATCACCGGAAAGGAAGGCGTGCGCTTTTCTGGACCCGCCAAGGTCTACGATTCCGAGGAAGACATGCTGCATGCGCTGGAACGCAGTGAGATTCACAAGGGCGACGTGGTGGTGATCCGCTACGAAGGCCCCAAGGGTGGACCGGGCATGCCTGAAATGCTGACACCCACTTCGGCGATCGTGGGAGCAGGGCTCGGAAAGGATGTCGCGCTGATCACGGACGGCCGCTTTTCGGGCGGGTCGCACGGGTTCATCGTCGCGCACATTACGCCGGAGGCCCAGGAGGGTGGGCCGATCGCGCTGCTTCAATCGGGCGATCGAATTACGATCGACGCGGAACGAAACGTCATCGCCGTGGAGATTTCCGATGCGGAGCTGGAGGCGCGCAAAGGCCGTTGGCGCATGCCGCCCTACAAAGCCAAGCGAGGCACTCTGGCGAAATACATCCGCATGGTGAAGAGCGCCAGCCTGGGCTGCGTCACGGATGAATAAACCGGAGCCGCGCAGCCTGCTGTATTATGAGTTCGGACAGGAGGAAGCATGTTTGGATCTTCCGTAATTCGATATTGCTCAATGTTTGCGGTGCTGGCCCTGGCATCGGCCGCAACTGCGGATCTCAATCCGGCCGCCATCTCGATCCAATTGCCGAAAGATATTAAGTGGAAAGAAGGCGGCGGCGCGGCCCAGGCGATCATTGCCGGGGACCCTTCTAAACCGGGAATGTATATAGTTCTCACAAAGTGGCATCCCAACCACATGAGCCGTCCGCATTTTCACCCCAATGACCGCTTCATCACCGTGCTGTCCGGGACCTGGTGGGTGGGCACGGGGCCGAAATACCAGCCCGACAGCACCACGCCCATACCGGCGGGCAGCGTAGTAACGCATTTCGGCAAGCAGATTCACTACGACGGCGCGAAGGACGAAGAAGTGACGCTGGAGATTGTGGGCATGGGGCCGGCGACATCCACGCCCGCGGAAGAAAAATGATGTCCCGTCCCTGACATGTCAGTCTCATCCCTGCTTGCGCCCGAGACCTGGAAGATCCTCGAACAAATCGGAATCACTTATCTCTTGACGGTGGCGATCGGCTGGGATCGGGAGCGGGAAGCGCATAGCACCGGCGTGCGCACATTCCCCATCGTCGGAATGGCCAGTTGCGGCTTCCTGCTGATTCTCGGCAGCCATCCGAATACCGCCGACCAATCCAGGGTGCTGCAAGGGCTCATTACAGGCATCGGCTTTATCGGCGCGGGCGCAATTCTGAAACAGGGTATCAACGTGCATGGCAGCGCCACCGCGGCCAGCGTCTGGAACGCCGCCGTGATCGGTGCGGCCGTGGCGATGGATCGCTATGAAGTTGCGATCATTCTGGCGGTGTTGAATCTCTTCACGTTGCGCGCCTTGCTGCCTCTGAAGAATCGGATCGACCGAAGAAGAGACGACGAAACGCCCCCAAGCGGATGACCTGAACCAATCAGGGATTGTGCTCGGAGTCGGGCTCTCCCTCGCGAGACTGAAACATCTCGCGGTAGCAGGCTATGCAAGGCCGGTCGCGCCTGCACAACGGACTATTGTGGGGGCATCGATGCCTCCGCCGCATCACAAAATAAGCCGAGCAGCCGCCCAGGACGATAGCCAGAAACCCGAAGAGAATGATTTCGAAAGCCACAGCGAACTGCTTCTACCAGGATAGTCGGTCGCGGGCCTGGCGCACCAGCCCTGTGAGATCATGACATTGCCGTGTTGCGCGCCGGGCTCATCTGCTTAGCTCTTTACACACCCGCCCTGTTCGCGCAGGCGGAAATCCCGGAGTGGTGCCGCGCGCTGCCGCGGGCGGAATACAAAAGCTTGCACCGGGTGCTGCTAAGCGATCCCTGGTTTGAAGTCTACGAGGTTGAGCCCGCCGTTTTCGCCATATACGAACCGCATCAGGCTGAAGAGACCATCGGATATTTGGTGGCCGGCGACAAGCAGGCTTTGTTATTCGACACCGGCATGGGAATCGGCGACGTGCGGAAGGTTACGGCGGAGTTAACGAAGCTGCCGATCGTAGTGCTGAACTCGCACACGCATAACGATCATGTCGGCGGCAACTGGCAGTTCGACAACATCCTCGCCATGGATACCAGCTTCACGCGCAAGAACGCGCTTGGTTCGGCCGACGCTGCCCAAGCCGAAATCGCGGCCGATCAGATTTGCGGTAGCTTGCCGAGAGGCTTTGACCGGAAGACTTATGCCACCCGTCCATGGAAGATCACGTCGTATGTACACGATGGCGATCGCATTGATTTGGGGGGACGATCATTGGAGGTCATCGCTACGCCTGGGCATACGCCCGATGCCATCTCGCTGCTCGATCGCGCCCATGGTCTGCTGTTCACCGGCGACACCTTCTATCCCGGCACGATCTGGATCTATCGTTCGGAGACGGATCTCGACGCCTATGACGCCTCGATCCGGCGGCTGGCCGCGCTACCTGGGATCAAGATGGTGCTGGGCGCCCACAATATTCCAACAGCGCCTCCGTCGGCGCTCCCCCGTCTGGTGGCTGCTTTCGAGGCGGTTCGCGCCGGCAGGATTCGCGCGGTCCCCTCGTCGCCAGGCCAAGTCCTGTACCATGTGGACGGCTTCTCCTTTCGGATGCGCGCCGCGGAATCGAAGCCCTGAACAGATCCGCCGCCGCTGCTATGATCGAGCAAGAGTTCCCATGCAACATCTAAAAGACAGTTTGATCGAACTAATCACTCAGACGTCCACCAATCTGCCGCCGGACGTGCGCGCGGCCATGGGGATGGCGGTGGAATCCGAGCTTCCCGGCACGCAATCGGCGCAGGCGCTCGGGATCATTGCCACCAATATCGACATGGCGCAACAGGATGTCGGACCCATCTGCCAGGATACGGGCATGCCGACGTTCATGGTGCACACTCCCGTGGGCGTGAATCAGATTCATATCAAGCGCGTAATTCATGAAGCTGTCGCGGAGGCTACGCGGCGCGGCAAGCTGCGGCCGAATTCCGTCGATTCGCTGACCGGCGAGAACACCGGCGACAATCTGGGCGCAGAGACGCCCGTGATCCATTTCGAACAATGGGAAGAAGACGACATTGAGGTGAAGCTGATCCTCAAGGGCGGCGGGTGCGAGAACAAGAACATCCAATATTCATTGCCGTGCCAGTTGGAACATTTGGGCCGCGCGGACCGGAATTTGGAAGGCGTGCGCAAATGCATTTTGCACGCAGTGTGGCAGGCGCAAGGACAAGGCTGCGCGCCGGGAGCGGTGGGCGTGTGCATCGGAAGCGATCGCGCCCACGGATACGTGCTGGCGAAGAACCAGCTTTTTCGAACGCTGGATGACTCGAATCCCGTGCCCCAGCTGGCCAAGCTCGAAGCCGAAGTGATGGAAGAAGCCAACCGTATCGGCGTAGGGGCGATGGGCTTCGGCGGCGCGGTGTCGCTGATCGGATGCAAGGTCGCGGCCGCCAATCGTTTGCCCGCGAGCTTTTTCGTCTCGGTGGCTTACGATTGCTGGGCTTTCCGCCGGCTGGGCGTGCGCCTGAATGCATTGAGCGGCGCAATTACGCGCTGGCTTTATCGCGATCCGGAGCGCGCAGTTGCGCGCATGGCGCAAGGCGAAGGCTTCCCGCTCACGGGGCGCGAAGTGATTTTGACGGCTCCGCTTTCAGAAGAATCCGTGCGATCCTTGCGCGTGGGCGACGTGGTGCTGGTTTCGGGCGAGGTTTTCACCGGGCGCGATGCGGTTCACGCGCATCTCATGAAGAACGCGCCGCCGGTGGATTTGACTGGCGCGGTTCTGTACCACTGCGGGCCCGTGATGCTGAAGGAAGGCGGAGAATGGAAGGTGAAAGCGGCCGGCCCGACCACTAGCAGCCGCGAAGAGCCGTATCAGGCGACCGTGATCGAAAAATACGGCGTCCGGGCGGTCATCGGCAAGGGCGGCATGGGCGCGAAGACCTCGGCCGCGCTGCAGAAGTCCGGAGCGGTGTATTTGAACGCGATCGGCGGCGCGGCGCAATTTTATGCGCGCACGGTGGAGAAGGTGCTAGGCGTGCATTGGATGCAGTTCGGAATTCCGGAAGCAATGTGGCACCTTCGGGTGAAAGACTTCGCGGCCATAGTGACCATGGATGCGCATGGCAACAGCCTGCACGCCGACGTCGAGAAAGAGACAGGCGTGAAGCTGGCCGAACTGCAGCAGGTATAGTGTCGGCCGGCATGCCCGTCTGTTAGAATTTAATTCTGAGGTTGTTCCCGGCCAGGTAGCTCAGTTGGTAGAGCGCAGCCCTGAAAAGGCTGGCGTCGGCGGTTCGATTCCGTCCCTGGCCACCATTTTCAAGCACTTACAAGCCGGCCTATCTAAGTTTGGTTGCATTTGGTTGCACTTGAACCACATCTTACTGCACTAGAGCTGTCTCCCTAACTGACTGTCTGACGAACGCTGTCAACTTCCGCACTGCTTTGCGTTGAGCTTCTGGTACCACTTGCTGGTAGACATCCTGCGTGGTGCTTGCCCGGCTGTGCCGCATCAAGCCTTGGGCGTCCTTGACGTTTACATGCGCCTGGTCAAGCCAGGTCGCACAGGAACGCCTCAACACTTGCCAATTCACCCAGCCGATGCCCAACTGCCTCGCCGCCGGCTTAATGTGGCGAGACAGAATGCTGTTGTCTCGCATTGGCGCTCCGGTCTTCACGGATTGAAAGACCAATGCGTCTGGCGCATCCGACTTCACGGCCTGATAGCGCCTCCGAGCCCTGCCTGCCCGAACTACGACCTCGATTGATTTGAGCCCACGGATTCTTTCGATCACGTGCTCGTCCACTGCAATGGTCGCTCGGCTGGCCTCTGACTTCGGTTCATCCCAATCCCCCCGGCTGTAGCGCTGCTCAACGGTGATTGAGTCAGCGTGCACGTTGCGCCACATCAACCCCGCCAGTTCGCTGACCCTCAGTGCCGTAAATACCGCCACATAGACCATCGTCGCGTAGGGTTCTGCAATCAACCCCAACAGAGCATAGAACTGGTCGACCCGAATGAACGGCTTCGGCTTGCTTAGCCGCCGTTTCTTCAATCGGATCTTCGCGCAGGGGTTCGTGCTCAGCCGACCGTAATCCACAGCCGTTCCCAGCACCCCCGACAAAACATCGCGAATCTTGTCGATACTTTCGGGAGACAAATCGCCCGCTTGCAGCTTGGTGAAATAGCCTTGTAGGCCTTCCAGCGTAATCTCCCGAAGCATCCGGTCGCCAAACTCGCGATTGAGATGATTCTTTAGCACACTCTTGCTCCGGTCTCTGGTGGTGCTGGCAAGAGTTGCCAGAACGTTCCGTTCATAGATCCGAGCGAAGTCCCGGAACAGGATCGCCCCACCGATGCCGACCTGAGCCTGATTGATGTCGTCCAGGTACTCGTCTCGCGCTCGCTCGGCTTCGGCCCTGGTAAGGGTCGATGGTCCGAGGGGGGCCCGTCTAAGCTTCCGCGTCCTCTGCCCATTTTCAACAACGTCCTCGCGGACGAGAATCGTCCACTGCTTCCCACGCTTCTCGGGCGTGGGCTTCTGATACCTTCGTCGAGCCATTTTTTCGAATCCGCCTCCTTGCGGCAATGGCCCGTTCCAGATTTGCTCGGTAGGCAGCTTATCATGGACGGAGGTGGCGGCGCAGACCGTGAGTGCGGTGCCTCTGGTTTGCCGCGGTGTGGAGTCCATCTAGTGAATCCGAATCGTCTAAGTTTGAACCACGTGGTTTTTCTCGACGAGGGAGATGACGGTGCTTTTTTGGGATGCCTCATGCCCCCGTCGGGGGGATGAAAATTGATACACAGTGATCCATCAGCTGATTATTCCTCGACAACGGATATCGCAACAGGAGACCGCGCCATTCTTGTCGTGGATCCTCGGCCAAGTGGCGCGGAAGCCGCGGCTACTGAAGTTGAGAGAAACGGCTGGCGTGGCGCGTTATCTCGTGGCGATCGCAGCCGAAATGCCTGGTGGGCCAGAACGCGTCATGCTGGAGCACATTGCGGAGGTGATTTGGCTGACCATGCTCAAGGTTGGCAGGATAGAGATTCCCGATCAGCGCGAAGTGATTCGCTTTCTGAAAGATCACGCGCCTACTTACCTCGTTGGTTTTGATGTCAACTGTGTAGTTGAGCAAATACTTGGCCGAGCGGAGCCTTCCCGACATCGTGAGCTTTTTGCGCCTCCGAAGTTGCTCGGCCGGGACAGTTCTGTTCAAGGCGGAGGAACTGCGCGACTTCAAGACGATCTGACGGAGAGGATCTACGTGGGTTACCACGCGCTTCGCAGGGCGGGAGTTCGGAATAAACGTAGACAAATTGCGGCGCTCTTGAACCAGCTAGGATTGACTACTCGAGCTCGCACTGGCACCACGCAGGTTTGGAGTTCGGAAGAGGTCAACGAGCGCGTCCGCCAGTTTGAAAAGTGGCTGATACAGCGGCAACGACTGGCAAACTCCGGCAAGGATAAGGCTCTGGAAGTAAAACGGGTGAGGGATACGCTTGTCGACAGTTGGATATACAGATTTCGGCTTGCATCAAGCGGGCGATCGCGCTCGTGAACAACTGCGGTCGGTAATGCCTGACAGATTTGTCCGTGCCACACACGCAGTTGTTCGTGTGAAAGGCCTGCACGCTGCTCACGCGCGCGCGACTGATACTGATTAATACTATATTATATAGGGCGCGAAATTCGATGATGCGCCACTCTCAGCGAACCCGACGTTGCGCCGTAACCTTCTTTGGGTGTTAGACTTGCAGCGACCACTCGATAGCCGAATTCTGCCGGCTCGCAGGGTTGAATTCGTTGCTGTTTTCAAATTCCAATGAGAGCTGAAACTCGATGATGGACGAGCCTCCCATGAATCTCCTTGAAGCTGAGCCGGTGAGCTGGCTGCCATGCGCGAGCGAGATGATTGATTTTAAAGCAGTTCGTTTCTGTTGCGGTCGCTCATCACAGTGAGCATTTCCGCAGTTCAAGTCTAAGTTCTACTTGAACCACATCGAGGCTTCAATCAACTTCAGGCTACAGCGTGCTCGATCTCAGGATGATGCTGATTGGCTGGTAGCCGGGAGAGTGTCCCGAAGCTCGACGGGAAATCAAAACGGAACTGAAACTTAAACTGCCGCCGATCTGACAGCAGGCGCCAAATGATATCAGGCAGAGCAGGTGTTTGCAGTAACTTAGCTACACTACACAACTCGATTGAATTTAGATCGAGATGAGTCGAGATCCACACCGGTCCTTGGAGCCGCATGGTTGCGAGTGCGGACTCTTTGCTCCCGGGCCCGTAGCGTGCAGTTCACGAATGGCTGTACCACGAGAAGACTGCCTGAAAGAACACCCAAAAATACCAGCCCGATAAGAGGCACTTATCGGGACTATATCACCGGCCCCAGTCCGCCTCCGACGACCTGTATTCAGTGGATCTAGCTTCCGGAACAATTGACCGCCTGCTGCCTGGAGTATCTCTGACCTCATATCAGATTTCGCGCGACGGCAAGGAGGCCCTATTCTCAAGAGGATGGCGAGGCGCAGACTCTGAAATCTGGCTGGCTGCTTTCGATCGCCGCCCACCTCCCCGGCTGATTACGCGCGATGGCGATCAAGCGTTTTTTGGCGCACCGGGAGAGCTGATTTTCCGCGAGCTGGGGGCGACGCAGAACTTCGCTGTTCGTATCAACGAGGGCGGCAGCGGGCGCCAGCGAGTCTTCAGTACGCCTATAATCGACCTGCAAGCCGTCTCACCGGATGGCTCGTGGATCGTCGCCAGCCGGGCAGGCGGCGCCTCGGAACCATTGCCGGATATGCTCGCGCTCCCCGTGGATGGCGGGCCGACGCGAAAAATCTGCACCGGCTATTGCGAGCCGGGATGGTCCGCTGACGGAAGGTTGTTTTTCGTGCCGATCGCCGGAAAGACAATCGTGGTCCCGATTCCGCACGGCCGCCAGTTGCCGGACTTGCCCGCTAGCGGGATCGAGGGGGCCAAGCTGCCGGGCTTGCGCCAGATCCAGCGGGAGGACGCATTACCTGGGCCCGACCCTTCGACTTACGTTTACGCAGAGACGCGCCTTGGACGCAATCTTTACCGGATACCACTGCATTGAGGGCGGTCAGGCCCTGAGCCGAGTTGCCAATAGCGCGCGTTTTGTCGGGTCCATTAAAAAAGGGAACAGTGGCCTCCGGCGAGCGTAAACGAGAATTGCCTTGCTGTTTCTTCCAAGCGGAGTGACGATTGCTCACGACGGCAGCCCGGTCAGGAGAAACGAATGACCACAACAACTGAATCAATGCACTCCTGCAAGAAAATCAGTGAGATCGATCGCGCTGCGTTTCTGCTCCATCGAACATCAGCGGCACGACGTGCAGCGGAAGGCGCACGTCGGGCGAGGTGTCGAGCGATGTGCCGTTGAATTCGCGCGGCATCACCCCGACAATCGTGAACTTGGGGCCGTTCAGCGTGAGGGTGCCGCCGATCGCGCCCGGATCGCCATCGAACCGCCTGCGCCAGAATCCGTAGCTGAGCACGGCCGGAATAATGCCGGGATTTTCTCTCGCGTCCTCGGCAGTAAGCGTGCGGCCGATAAGCGCGGAAACCCCGACCACGTCGAAGTACTCGGGTGTCACCAGGCTCAACTGAATCTGCTCGGCCGGGCGCGGCTCGTTCATCGCCACCCGCATTTCTTCTTCCCCGAAAACTGCGGCAAGCGTGGTTGAATGGTCGCGCAGCGCCTCATAGAACGAATATTCGAAACTGCTGCGCGTCCCGAGCTGCGGCGTCTTTTGGACCATGCGTACTAACTCTTCGGGATGGTTCACCGGTAACGGGCGCAACAAAACCGCGTCCAGCGCGCCGAAAATGACCGCATTCGCCCCGATTCCCGCACCCAGCAGCGCCACCGCGACCAGCGTGAATCCGGGTGTCTTCGCCAGAATCCGCATCATTCGTTGGAGCACGAGCCCATCTCCTGCAGCCTTCAGTCCTAGTGACGTATAAGCTGGTCAACGCGGGACGTTTCTCTTGCTCGACGAATCATGCGGTCAACATCTCCCGTCATTCGTTACCGTATTCCTCACCGAAGTATTCGCCAGGGTCGAAGTAATCCGTCACATCGATATCCAAGTACTCTACGGGATCTGTGTTGGTTCAGCGTGAAATGGAGAGAGGGCGCTCTCCATTAGTGAGTATTCCGCCCTTCGGGCGGGGATTTTCAAGGCATCGGGGTCTACCGATCCGATGTGGTTCTTGGAAGAGGGCGCAAGCGAAGGCTGCGCGCCCCTTTTCATCGTCTCGATGAGCCCACCGGACTATCCCTCAGAATGGTTGCGTCCCCGCAGTGCCGCTTCCGTTTCGCCCGGCAGAATGATTGTAGCGCCGCCGAGACCAGCGCGGCCAACTTCCGGATGCGCCATCATCCAGGCGCCATCCGCCCTTGATCGGCTAAACTAATCTAATTTGCACATCTCGAAACTTAATGCGATCGCGGGGTTAACACAGGAGACGTAAGAGCAATGTCGACGAATCGGCCCATCAAAGTTGGTCTGCTCAAACAGAGTGAACTCGAGGAGGCGGGCCGTAATGTCCGGCTGGCGTTCGGAACGTTTCTGGGATTGCCTAATCCCCTCGACTTCATGGGCGACCGCAATTTGATGGCGCCGCGCTGGCGCTCGACCCACGTCAAGGTGATCGCGGCGCGCGAAGGTGGCCGCCTGATCGGGTCGAACGTGGCCACGCGCTGGGGATCGTTCGGGTTCTTCGGACCCCTGACTGTGCTGCCGGAATACTGGGATCGCGGCGTGGCGCAGCGGCTGCTCGAAGCCACTATGACGATTTTCGACCGATGGGGCGTGCGGCACACCGGGCTGTTCACGTTCCCGCAAAGCGCCAAGCACGTGGGTTTGTACCAGAAGTTCGGCTACTGGCCGCGCTATCTAACCGCGATCATGACGCGCACACCGGAGGCTAACCCAGCGTCACAGGCTAAACCTACGCATGCGCCTGCGTTGCTATCGGCCTTTACCAAAAGCCAGCGCGAACAGACCATCCAGGCCTGCGGGAAACTCACCCACAAGATCGATAAGGGACTCGATCTGGCTGGTGAGATCCGCGCAGTACTTGCGCAGCGCGCCGGCGACGTCGTGTTGACATACACGCGCGGTGTTCTCGATGCTTTCGCAGTGTGCCTGAACGGACCCGGATCGGAGGGCGGCGAAACAACTTGTTACGTCAAGTTTGGTGCGGCCCGCGGTGGTGCCGGAGCCGGTGAACGTTTCGACAAGTTGCTGGATGCTTGCGAAGCGTTTGCATCCTCGCGCGGAGCGACTGTAGAGGCTGGCGTGAACCTGGCTCGCGAAGATGCCTACCGGCTCTTGCGCTCCCACGGTTATCGAGTGACCATGCAACGTGTCGCGATGCAACGTCCGCATGCGGACGGGTTCAATCGGGCCGATGCCTACGTGATCGACGACTGGCGTTAAGGCGGTCGGCTTTCCGATTGCGGACGTATTGTCGGCAACCGGAAGTTGCCATTTCACACGCCACTCCCTGAGTTGCTCTGAGACTCGGCGCAAATTCACCATCGGCGCACCCGCACTTGCCATCGCTGCACCCTGAAGGTAGCCAAACGATGCGCTGGTAGACTGCTATACGGGAAAATACCCGACATGGACCACTGTAGTAGAGTCTCCCTCTGGAGGAGCAAACCGTGGTCCGTGATGCCACGAACGAGGCGCTGCTCGCATTTCTACGGAGCCTCTGAACTGTTCGGAAACGATAGGTCCCTTTCGGAGTTGCTCGGCGGAGAGACCGCCCGAAAGAGCGAACGAGCTGATCGCCGGACAGTTTCGATAGTTCCGTTTGACTGGCCCGCTCCCGTTTGCGGGGCGCGCCGCAGCTATCGGATTTGGTTCGGTCTTTGGTATTTAAGAGGGGGAGAACCGTGATGACTATAAGCGCCGGAGTCAAAATAGACCGGTAAACGCCGCGTGAGCGGCGTTGCCGGGCGGAGCAAAACCAGGCCAACCGGAGACTGGTTCCATCGAACATTCCCATAGAGATGTGTTTTGTGGAACACCGGAGAGGTGTACACAGTGGAGCTGTATGCGAGGGTTCGGCGAGCGGTGGTCGTCGATAAGATGAGCGAACGAGAGGCGGCGCGGCAGTTCGGGCTGGCTCGCGAGACGGTTCGGAAGATGCTGCGCTACTCGGTGCCGCCGGGCTACCGGCGGCAGCAGCCCGTACGCCGACCGAAGCTGGACGCCTGGGTGGGAACCATCGATCAGATCCTGGAACAAGACAAGGCCGAAGGCAAGAAGCAGCGGCACACGGCCAAGCGGATCTTCGAGCGGCTACGCGATGAACACAGTTACACGGGCGGCTATACGATCGTGAAGGACTACGTGCGGCTCAGGAAGCTGAGCCAGCGTGAGATGTTTGTGCCGCTGGAACATCCGCCAGGGGACGCGCAGGCCGACTTCGGCGAAGCGATGGCGGTGATCGAGGGAGTGAAGCGCAAGGCGCACTACCTGGTGGTGGACCTGCCGCAGTCCGATGACTGCTTCGTGATGGCCTTTCCGGCCGAGACGACGGAAGCATTCCTGGAAGGCCACAACCACGCCTTCGCGTACTTCGGCGGAGTCCCGCGCACGATGCTGTACGACAACAGCAAGATTGCGGTGGCGCGGATTCTGGGCGATGGGACGCGGATGAAAACCCAAGCGTTCACCGAACTGCAGAGCCATTACCTGTTCGCAGAAAAGTTCGGACGCCCGGGCAAGGGCAACGACAAGGGGAAGGTGGAAGGGCTGGTAGGATACGCGCGGCGGAACTTCATGGTGCCGATCCCGCGATACGCCACCTGGGAGCAGTTCAACGCGCATCTGCTGGTCCAATGCCAGAAGCGACGCGAGCGCAAACTGCGGGGACAGCAGCAGACCATTGGTGAGCGTTTCGAAAAAGACCGGGAGAGGCTCCTGCCTTTGCCGGCAGCATCGTACGAAGCCTGCGACAAGCGCTCGACGCGTGTGACGTCGATGGCGTTGGTACGCTATCGCACCAATGATTACTCGGTGCCGGTGGAGTGGGGACATCGCGAAGTGCTGGTGAAAGGGTTCGTGCATGAAGTCGTGATCTGCGCGGCGAGCGAAGTGATTGCGCGTCACCCGCGGAGCTATGAACGCGAAGACATGATCTTCGATCCGCTGCACTACCTGGCGCTGCTGGAGCAGAAACCGAATGCGCTGGACCAGGCCGCTCCACTAGCCGGGTGGATTCTGCCGGAGGGCTTCGCGCAACTGCGCCGTTTGATGGAAGCGCGGTTGCGCAAGAAGGGCAAACGCGAGTACGTGCAGACGCTGCGGCTCCTGGAGACGTTCCCCCTCGCGGAGGTAGCACGGGCGATCGACGATGCTCTGCGAATGGGTACGATCTCTTTCGATGCCGTCAAGCACCTGCTGCTATGCCGGATCGAGCAGCGGCCGGCGCGGCTGGATCTGGAGAACTATCCACACTTGCCGTCAGCCCAGGTGGCAACCACCGCAGCCTCCGATTACCTGACTCTGCTGAACCAAGGAGCTGGTTAATGGACACGCCCCAGGTCCTGCTCGATCATCATCTGAAAACGCTGCGGCTACCGACGTTTCTGCGCGAGTACGACAAAGTCGCGCAGCAGTGTGCCGCCGAGGGCGTGGACTTTCCGCGTTACCTGCTGCGATTGAGCGAACTGGAACTGCTGGACCGCGATCGGCGGGCCACGGAACGTCGCATCCGGCAAGCCAAGTTCGACGTGGTGAAGAGCCTGGACAGTTTCGACTTCCTGGCGATCCCATCCTTAAATAAGGCGCTGGTGCTGGATCTGGCCCGCTGTGAGTTCATCGAGCGCAAGGAGAACGTTCTGGCGTTGGGAAACTCTGGCACCGGGAAAACGCACATTGCGCTGGCCCTCGGACTGGCCGCTTGCCAGAAGGGTTTCCGCGTCCGGTTCACCACTGCGGCATCCCTGGCGCACGAGCTGATCGAAGCCAAGGACGAACGGCGTCTCATGCGCTTCCAGAAAATGCTTTCCAGCTTCGAGCTTCTGATCATCGTGAGTTTCCGGTAAGCCTGCGTGACTGCAGTCAGCGGTAGCTGATACGGTGTGCAAGGGCGGGAGGCCCCGGCGGATGGCACAGGAAACGGCGCATTATCGGGAAGAGGTGGAGCAGGCACGACGGCGATTTGCGGAGTGGCGAAGCACGCATGCGGTGCGGTCGAGGCTGCCGGAAGAGTTGTGGGCAGCGGCCGTGGAACTGGTCCAGCGCGATGGGGTGGATGCCACGGCGCGAGCGCTGGATGTGGATAAGCCGAGCTTGCGGAAGTGGACCGAGCGACTCCAGCCACAGCGGCGGCCAACAGCTCGCAGGTCGCCACCGAAACGGAGAGTGAATGCCATGCCGGCATTCGTGGAACTGCTCGCATCCGGTTCTTCTGGTGCGACCAGTTGCCTGGTGGAAGTAGAATCGCCGCGGGGAGGCAAGTTGCGGTTGGAATTGAAGGCCATCGCGACGAGCCAACTGGCCGAGCTGATTCGCGCGTTTGCGACGACGTAGAGCATGCTACAGATCACGCCGCAGATGCGGATACTGGTGGCGGTGGAAGCGGTCGACTTCCGCAAGGGCATGGACTCATTGGCTGAGTTGTGCCGCGCAAAACTGAATGCCGATCCATTTTCGGGCTGCCTGTTTGTGTTCCGCAGCCGGCGGGCGACCTCGATCAAAGTCTTGGTGTACGACGGGCAGGGGTTCTGGCTGGCGACCAAGCGCCTGTCCAAAGGGCGCTTCCGCTGGTGGCCGCAGAGCGAGGAACCGGCACAGGCGCTGCGCGTGCATCAAGCGCAGGTGCTGCTGGCGGCCGGCAATCCGGATATCGATGCGGCTCCGGTGTGGCGCAAAGTGTAGGCCGGTCATTTTCTACTTGCGTTCCGAAACGATTTCTGGCACACTGCGGATGAGATGGCCACCCATCGCTACCGAAGCCGAGAGATTACCGGCGAGGCGATTCTCTTCATCCGGAAACTGATTCGAGATCAACCGGAGCTGAGCCGCTGGAAGCTGTCGCGGCAACTGTGTGAAGCCTGGCAGTGGAAGCAAGCCAACGGCGCGTTGCGCGACATGCTCTGCCGTGGATTGCTACTGATGCTGGATCGCGCGGGTGAGATCCAGTTGCCGCCGGTGCGGCGCGTTGTGCGGAATCGGTTAGCAGAGCGCGAACGCCCCGAGCCTGTGATCGCTGACAACCGTCCGGTGTGTGGGCCGCTGGCGAGCATCACTCCGCTGGAGTTTATACAAGTGCGTCGCACGCCGGACGAGCCGTTGTTCAACAGCCTGATGGAGCAGTATCATTACTTGGGTTATGAGCAGCCGGTGGGCGAGCATCTAAAGTATCTGGTGAAAGCCAACAGGCAAGCGATCGCGTGCCTGGCCTGGCAAAGCGCGCCGCGTCACTTAAAGGTACGCGACCGATTCTTGGGCTGGAGTGACGAAGCGCGCGAGCGCAACGTGCACTTGCTGGCCTACAACACGCGCTTTCTGATTCTGCCGTGGGTGCGAGTGGAGCATCTGGCATCGCACATTTTGGGGCGCATGGCCAAGCTGGTTCCGCAGGACTGGCAGCGGCTGTACGCGCATCCTATTTACTGGTTGGAAACCTTCGTGGACACCTCGCGTTTTCGTGGAACTTGTTATCGCGCGGCTAACTGGCAGGTGCTCGGCACGACTGCGGGCCGCGGGCATCGCGCGCCTAGCTTCGAACCGACGCGGCCGGCGAAGCAGATGCTGGGCTTGCCGCTGAACGCCAAGTTCCGGGAGTTGCTTAGTACATGAAACGCCCGCGGTTGGAGGTGAATCTGGAAGAGCTGGACCAGATCATCGATCGCGGCACGCAGGCGCCGCTGAGTGAGTCGGAAAGCGAAAAGCTCAAGAGCGCGCTGCATGCGCTGGCCGGGATGCTCCCCAAGCCACGCACGACAGAAAAGACCAAGGATGTTTTGGAGCGGCCGAAAACGCCCGCGACCGAAAATGATTCGGAGCCTGCTCCCGGTCACGGGCGCAACGGAGCCTCTTCTTACACCGGTGCGAAGAGAGTCGCCGTTCCGCATCCGGAGCTACACGCCGGCGACTCCTGCCCAGGCTGTGAAAAAGGCAAAGTCTATCCGCAGAAAGAACCGCGGACGCTGGTGAGAATCGTGGGACAAGCGCCTTTAGCCGCAACTGTGTACGAGCTGGATCGTCTGCGCTGCAACCTGTGCGGGGAAGTGTTCAACGCGCCAGAACCGGAAGGCGTCGGCACCGAAAAATACGACGAGACCACGGCGGCCATGATCGCGCTGCTGAAGTACGGCAGCGGAATGCCGTTTTATCGCTTGGAAAAGCTGGAACATTTACTGGGGATTCCGTTACCTGCTTCCACGCAGTGGGAGATTGTGGAAGAAGCTGCAGAGCTAATAAAAGCGGCACGTGACGAACTCATCCGGCAGGCGGCGCAAGGTGAAGTTCTGCACAACGACGACACTAGTATGCGCGTGCTGCGTCTGGCGCGTGAGCCGTCCGATGAACGCACCGGTGTGTTTACTTCCGGCATTGTGTCGACGAAGCAAGGGCAGCGGATCGCGTTGTACTTTACCGGGCGTCAGCACGCTGGGGAAAATCTGCGCGACGTATTGCAACACCGCGTAGCGGAGCTTGGCGCGCCCATTCAGATGTGTGATGCCTTGTCGCGCAACACGCCGAAACTGAGCGATGGCGCTGAGATCTTGCTGGCCAACTGCATGGCGCACGGTCGCCGCCAGTTCATCGAGGTGTCCGCAAACTTCCCAGAACAATGCCGCTATGTTCTGGAGACGTTGGGCGACGTATATAGATATGATGCGGAGGCGCGCGCGGGAAAGCTTTCGCCAGCGGTGCGTCTACGGTTTCATCAGCAACACAGCGGCCCCGTGATGCAGCAACTACACCAGTGGCTGGCAGCGCAGTTTGCACTGAAGCAAGTGGAACCAAACTCGGGTCTGGGCAAAGCCATCACTTATTTGCTGCGCCACTGGAAAGGGCTGACGGCGTTTCTGCGGGATGCCGGCGCACCGCTGGACAATAATGTTTGCGAACGTGCGCTAAAACGCGCGGTGCTGCATCGCAAGAACGCGTTGTTTTATCGAACCCTGCACGGCGCCGAAGCCGGCGATCTGTTCATGAGTCTGATCCACACTTGTGAGCTCGTCGGCGCCAATCCGTTCGACTACCTCAGTGAGCTGCAGAAGCATCCCAGCGAGCTGGCATCCAACCCAGCGGCATGGATGCCGTGGAATTACGCTGAGACACCGGCGCGCATTGGAGTACGATAATTCGGGATGGCCGGAAAGGATCGTCTTCGGCCATGCGGATCGGATCTCTCGAAATGCCTGTAAAACAGACCGTGCGCAACGCAAAATCCGGGAACGTTTTCGGCCAGCGACGAAGACCAGGGAAAATGTTTCGGGTCGGTCTATACGCCCGTGTATCCACCAATGATCAGCAAACTCTGCCGATGCAAACGCGCGCGCTGCGGGAGTATGTTGCGCGGCGGGGCTGGACTCTTGCCCTGCAGATCCGGGAGGTCGGCTCCGGAGCGACCGAGCGACACGCTCGCAAGCAGCTCATGGAAGCGGCGCGCCGCCGCGAGATCGACGCCGTTCTGGTGTGGAGATTGGATCGCTGGGGCCGGTCCGTGACGGATCTTCTGGCGACGCTGCAGGAACTGGAGGACCTTGGTGTCGGCTTTGTCTCGCTGACCGAAGCCCTGGACCTAACCACACCGGCCGGTCGCGCCATGGCTGGGCTGCTCGCTATTTTCGCCGAGTTCGAGCGCGAGATTCTGCGCGAACGTACTCGGGCCGGCTTGGCTCAAGCCCGGCAGAACGGTAAACAACTCGGCCGGCCGAAGACCGCGGGCCTCCATGCCGCCGAGATGCGGAAGCTGTATCGCGCCGGTGTCACCAAAGCCGAAATCGCCCGGCGGTTGAACATCGGACGAACCTCAGTACGCCGCATTCTGGCGCAGGTCCACTCTGGCTTCTGCGGTGAGCGTGTATGAATCGCGAAGAGTTCACGGCTTTCGTAGCAGGCACAATAGAGGATCTGATTCAGCTGGCTGAGGCGAAGTGTGGTGAAAAGCTGTCGCGTAAGATCGCTTTTCGATGGCTTGGCGGGTCGCATCCAGTTGTGACCGAACACATCATCGAGCACATTGTCGATCGCGTATTCGTGGATGAAGAGCATATCTTCCCGTGCGTCGACATCGGAGTGTGCGACATCTTCGAAGACGGAATGCCCCTCGTCGTCGGCACTGTTGCTGGTTACGCACCCCGGCCATTCGGCCAAAACTGGACGGGTAGGGCGGGGCCGTTCGTCCGCATTGTTGGAGCACCCTTCCTGAACAAGATGGCGGGGAAGAAGGATGCCTGGTCACCTGACAAACCGTTGGCATACATTACGCCGGACATACCTGCGCAGCGCTAAATCGGATCACATAACTTTCCACCCGTGGTCGAACTTCTCGGCTGACGCAAGCTTGCCGAAAGCACA
>CAWBAE010000009.1:0-602019 GCA_963786745.1 Terriglobia bacterium
GCGGTGGAATCGTTGGCGGATAGTGTCGTGCCGTTGGGCAGATGCCACACCGCTTCGTAGTTCGCATCCCACACCCCGGCCGGGTTCTGCTGATTGGCCGCCCCCGGGTTTCCGTAGTACAGATACAGCACCGTGTCGGAGGCGGGCGATAGCACGGGCACGTTCACCCAGGCGATCAGCTGGCCGGTGGCGGGATTGTAGCTTTCGATCTCATCCGCCAGCTGGGTAGCGCCGTCGGAGGCCGTGAACAGGATGTCGTTGCCGCTGACGTTCGCCACTCCTCCGCCGTTGGCGACGGTCCTCAGGTTGGGGTCCGTCACCGATACCAACACCGGGAAGTTCGCCAGATTCGAGGAACCCGACACCTGGGTGTGGTGGATCGTGATGGCTTTCCGGTTGTTCCAACCCAGGTTGAACCAGTTCAATCCGGTAATCGTGTAAGAGGCGCTGGATACCGCGCTGTCGAGCATCCCGCTCTCGTAGGCGATCGCATTCACGGTGAGCGCGGCACTGACCGTGATCGGTCCGCTGTACAAAGTGCCGGCCGTCTCAGAGGGCGTGCTGCCGTCGGTGGTGTAGCGGATCGAGGCTCCCGGCGTGGTGCTGCTGAGGGTCAAGGTCTGGGCCGAGGTGTAGGTCCCGCCAGCGGGGCTGAACATCGGCGCCGTCACGGCTCCCGAGTTCTGCTGCGTGCCTTCGGAGAGGAAGGTGGAAGGGGAGCTTTCATTGTTGAACTCGGTGGCGATCCAAGCCGCGGAACGCAGAATCTTCGAGATCCGGACTTCGTCCATCAATCCGTGATAATAATATCCACCGCCCCCGTACTGGCCGAGGAAGAGATTGTTGGTGGTGGCGGGCGCCGAAGTGGCCGAGACGCCGGAAACGTTTAACGCCCCGTCCACGTAGATGGCGATGGCGCGACTGTTGTTGTCCATGGTGGCGTCGATCTTGTGCCAGGTGCCGTCGGCCACCGCCAGGCTGGTGATCAGAGCCACGCTGTTGGTCCCCAGGTTCTCCAGCGTAAGCTCGTTGTTGACGAACGACAGAGTCCATTCGTCGTTGGCGCCCTTCTCGATCAGCCGCGAGTAGGTGGGCATGCCGGTCTGCGCGTTGACCCACACCGAAACGGTCTGTTGGGACCAGCCGTTCAGGCTGGCGCTGTTGGACACCAGAATGTAGTTGGAAGTCCCGTTGAAGCTGGCCGCCCCGTCGATCTCACCCGCCGCGGCGGCAGTGCCGTTCAATGCCACCGCATTGTTGGCGTTGGCTGTGGAATCGTTCCCTGACAGAGTGGTCCCGTTGGACAGGTGCCACACCGCTTCGTAGTTCGCGTCCCACACTCCGGCCGGGTTCTGCTGATTGGCCGCCCCCGGGTTGCCGTAGTACACATACAGCACCGTATCGGAGGCGGGCGATAGCACGGGCACGTTCACCCAGGCGATCAGCTGGCCGGTGGCGGGATTATAGCTTTCGATCTCATCCGCCAGTTGGGTAGCGCCGTCGGAGGCCGTGAACAGGATGTCGTTGCCGCTGACGTTCGCCACTCCTCCGCCGTTGGCGACGGTCCTCAGGTTGGGGTCCGTCACCGATACCAACACCGGGAAGTTCGCCAGATTCGAGGAACCCGACACCTGGGTGTGGTGGATCGTGATGGCTTTCCGGTTGTTCCAACCCAGGTTGAACCAGTTCAATCCGGTAATCGTGTAGGATGCGCTGGATACCGCGCTGTCGAGCATCCCGCTCTCGTAGGCGATGGCATTCACGGTGAGCGCGGCGCTGACCGTGATCGGCCCGCTGTACAAAGTGCCGGCCGTCTCAGAGGGCGTGCTGCCGTCGGTGGTGTAGCGGATCGAGGCTCCCGGCGTGGTGCTGCTGAGGGTCAAGGTCTGGGCCGAGGTGTAGGTCCCGCCAGCCGGACTGAAGACCGGCGCAGTCACGGCTCCTGAGTTCTGCTGCGTGCCTTCCGAGAGGAAGGTGGCGGGGGAGCTTTCATTGTTGAACTCGGTGGCGATCCAAGCCGCGGAACGCAGAATCTTCGAGATCCGGACTTCGTCCATCAATCCGTGATAATAATATCCACCGCCCCCGTACTGGCCGAGGAAGAGATTGTTGGTGGTGGCGGGCGCCGAAGTGGCCGAGACGCCGGAAACGTTCAACACTCCGTCCACGTAAATGGCGATGGCCCGGCTGTTGTTGTCCATGGTGGCGTCGATCTTATGCCAGGTGCCGTCGGCTACCGCCAGGCTGGTGATGATGGCCACGCTGTTGGTCCCCAGGTTCTCGAGCGTAAGCTGATTGTTGACGAACGACAGAGTCCATTCGTCGTTGGCGCCTTTCTCGATCAGCCGCGAGTAGGTGGGCATGTTGGTTTGGGCGTTGACCCACACCGAAACGGTCTGCTGGGACCAGCCGTTCAGGCTGGCGGTGTTGGACACCAGGATGTAGTTGGAGGTCCCGTTGAAGCTGGCGGCCCCGCCGATCTCACCGGCAGCGGCGGCAGTGCCGTTCAACGCCACCGCGTTGTTGGCGTTGGCGGTGGAATCGTTGGCGGATAGTGTCGTGCCGTTGGGCAGATGCCACACCGCTTCGTAGTTCGCATCCCACACCCCGGCCGGATTCTGCTGATTGGCCGCTCCCGGGTTGCCGTAGTACACATACAGCACCGTATCGGAGGCGGGCGATAGCACGGGCACGTTCACCCAGGCGATCAGCTGGCCGGTGGCGGGATTATAGCTTTCGATCTCATCCGCCAGTTGGGTAGCGCCGTCGGAGGCCGTGAACAGGATGTCGTTGCCGCTGACGTTCGCCACTCCTCCGCCGTTGGCGACGGTCCTCAGGTTGGGGTCCGTCACCGATACCAACACCGGGAAGTTCGCCAGATTCGAGGAACCCGACACCTGGGTGTGGTGGATCGTGATGGCTTTCCGGTTGTTCCAACCCAGGTTGAACCAGTTCAATCCGGTAATCGTGTAGGATGCGCTGGATACCGCGCTGTCGAGCATCCCGCTCTCGTAGGCGATGGCATTCACGGTGAGCGCGGCGCTGACCGTGATCGGCCCGCTGTACAAAGTGCCGGCCGTCTCAGAGGGCGTGCTGCCGTCGGTGGTGTAGCGGATCGAGGCTCCCGGCGTGGTGCTGCTGAGGGTCAAGGTCTGGGCCGAGGTGTAGGTCCCGCCAGCCGGACTGAAGACCGGCGCAGTCACGGCTCCTGAGTTCTGCTGCGTGCCTTCCGAGAGGAAGGTGGCGGGGGAGCTTTCATTGTTGAACTCGGTGGCGATCCAAGCCGCGGAACGCAGAATCTTCGAGATCCGGACTTCGTCCATCAATCCGTGATAATAATATCCACCGCCCCCGTACTGGCCGAGGAAGAGATTGTTGGTGGTGGCGGGCGCCGAAGTGGCCGAGACGCCGGAAACGTTCAACACTCCGTCCACGTAAATGGCGATGGCGCGACTGTTGTTGTCCATGGTGGCGTCGATCTTGTGCCAGGTGCCGTCGGCCACCGCCAGGCTGGTGATCAGAGCCACGCTGTTGGTCCCCAGGTTCTCCAGCGTAAGCTCGTTGTTGACGAACGACAGAGTCCATTCGTCGTTGGCGCCCTTCTCGATCAGCCGCGAGTAGGTGGGCATGCCGGTCTGCGCGTTGACCCACACCGAAACGGTCTGTTGGGACCAGCCGTTCAGGCTGGCGCTGTTGGACACCAGAATGTAGTTGGAAGTCCCGTTGAAGCTGGCCGCCCCGTCGATCTCACCCGCCGCGGCGGCAGTGCCGTTCAATGCCACCGCATTGTTGGCGTTGGCTGTGGAATCGTTCCCTGACAGAGTGGTCCCGTTGGACAGGTGCCACACCGCTTCGTAGTTCGCGTCCCACACTCCGGCCGGGTTCTGCTGATTGGCCGCCCCCGGGTTGCCGTAGTACACATACAGCACCGTATCGGAGGCGGGCGATAGCACGGGCACGTTCACCCAGGCGATCAGCTGGCCGGTGGCGGGATTATAGCTTTCGATCTCATCCGCCAGTTGGGTAGCGCCGTCGGAGGCCGTGAACAGGATGTCGTTGCCGCTGACGTTCGCCACTCCTCCGCCGTTGGCCACGGTCCTCAGGTTGGGGTCCGTCACCGATACCAGCACCGGGAAGTTCGCCAGGTTCGAGGAACCCGACACCATCGTGCTGCTGATGGTTATGGTCTTCCGGTTAGTCCAAGCTGACTTGTTCCAACTCGCCGGAGGAATCAGCACGACCATCGCCGAACTCGCCTTGGTCGGATCGGCGACGCTGGTCGCGGTGACGGTCACAGCCTGCTGCGCGCTGATCGTGGCAGGTGACGTGTAAAGCCCCGCCGGCGAAATGGTTCCGACGTTGGGGCTGAGCGACCAGGTCACGGCAGTATTGGTGGTATTGGTCACGGTGGCGACGAATTGCTGTGTCTGGCCAGGGGCTAGCGTAGCGATCGTTGGCGCTACGGAGACGGCGATGGGCGGAACAGTCAGAGTAAGGCTGGCCGAGTCCTGCATACTCCCCGACGTACCGGTGACCGTGATCGTGTACGTACCAACGCCCGCGGTCAGGGCCGCCGACAGGGTCATGGATGCTGCGCCAGAGCCCGGCGAGGCGATAGACGCGGGATTGAAGGTCGCGGTTATGCCCGCCGGCAGGCCAGAAGCAGATAGGGTGATCGACGAGTCAAAACCGTTGAAGACGGCGGTAGTCACCGTCGATGCGCTATTGCCGCCCCGCAGCAGCGTAAGGGACGTAGGTGATGCGGAAATGTCGAAGTAAGCGGAAGTCGAAGCTCCAGTCAATGCGTTGATGAGGCCGGCCCCGTTCGGGCTGCCCCAGCCGCTCGCCAGATCGTAACCGATTTCCGCCGTATAGCCGTTACTCCCGACGGTGATGTCGTGGAAATCGGAGTCAAAGCCCGACCCCAGACCAATCTGATAAATGGTTGGATTGATAAAGCCCAGCGTCGAATGGCCGTCGGCAACCGACTGCTGATTGGCCAGCGCCAAATAGCCGGCCCACATGGGCGCCGCAAAGCTGGTCCCCCCGTATTCGTTGGCCGTGCAGGTGGTTTGATCGGCGCATACGTAGAAGTCAAAATTGGCTTCCGCCGCGACGTCCGGGGAGTTTCGCAAAGTGGTGGATCCCTGATTCAGCGGAGTGATCACGCCCGTAAGCTGCTGCCAGGAGGGGATCGGAATGGCGCCGGGAGTAAAATAGCCTCCGCCACCGTAGATCCAAACCGTTTCAGAAACCCAGGCACCTCCCGGGCCCGTGGTCTGTAAATCCGTGCCTCCCACCGAAGTGACATGCGCATCATCCGCCGGGTACACGGCTTGGGAAGACGAGGTATACATGCCGCTATCCCCGGCGGCTTGAAACAGATTCTGTCCCTGAGCCGCGAACTTTTCGAAGTAGGGATCGTCAGTGCTGGGGTCTGCCGGACTCCAGGTCCAAGACGAGCTCAATTGAGCGCTCAGCGGAGAGTGCGTCGACATGGAGCTAAAAATAGCGGTGTCTGTGGATCCCACATATACATAGAGCGACGCCAGGCCCGGCGCCATGGAGATCGCTTGAGTGATGTCGATGGTCTGCTCTGTGTCGTCACAGCCTTTTGAATAGAGACAGCTCAGGCTGGTCTTATCCGTGGCTACGCCGACGATCGGGACGCTGTTGGTTTGCTTCGCATTGGTGAAGTAGGTGTTCACGTCGGCGATGTCATATCCGTAGTACTCCAACAAACCAACCGTCTGGCCGGTCCCGGTGAGCGCCGTCCCGCCATAGTAGGCCGCCCTCAAATCGCTGCCTAAATAGGAATTCGAGGGACCGGAGCCGCTAGTGGCATTGGATACGTCGCCCGACTTTTTGCGCTTGAGCATTGGCTGAGGTATCGAAAAGTTGTCCAAGCCAGAGATATGCCACAGCGGGAACGGCAGGTTCACCGTGGGCTCTCGATCCGGCGCATAGAATGTGTGGCTCTCGGTGGGGTGCTGGTAGACGCCCATGCGCACATGGAAGGCGTTCTCGATGCTAGCTACCGTGCCTTCAAGCTGCAGGTCCATGCCGTCGCGAGACCCGCCCACCGCCGTAAGGCCATTCGATGTGGCGTATTGGGCCACGGCATCGTAATCTTCTTGGCTGGGACCGAACCGGGCAGTGAACTCCGGCACCGTCAGGAAGTGCCTGTAGAAGGGGCTGAAAGGATCATAGACTTCTCGCAGGAATTCTTCCAAACCGGCCTGATCGCGGAGGGGCAAAACGATATCGATACGCAAGGACTGAGTAGCCGGCAGCGGATTCAAGAACTGTGCCTGGCCGTTTGTGATCGCTGGGCGCACATGCCGCGTCATCAGGGACTGTGCCTGCCCGGAGGCTTCCGCGAAGCATAACAGCATGGCTGAACCAAGGACCGCATACAGTCCGCGTGGAACTGCCATTCCAGAGCTTCTCCCCGATTGGTTCATCACTTGACTCCTCAGCCGCAGACGGAGAGCAACTGCGGAACAACGTGGTGAAATAACCCACTCATAGTTGTATCCCCGACGAGTTTACTCTATTAGTGCGCTTCCCAGGGCAATTCGGATGCCAGGCAAGACTTTACACGCAGCCAGCCCGGCAAGCAACTGAAAGGATGCGGCCAATCGAGCCGGTGAGCGCACTTCGGCCCGTCGGCGCGATTCGCGATTGGGGCCCCTAATCGCTATCCGATCAGATACATGGCTATCCCAACCGGATATCAGGGCATTGGGATCGCATCGCCGTTCCTTTCACCAAATCTTTATGACTTTCATATGACTTGTTTATGTCCTGGGACGTAAGCTCTTTAGTTCCAGCCACGAACCACGAAGTGCAGCGGCGAGCGTCCTTAAGGTTTTTTGGAGGCCGACGGGCGCGTTTTACCTCGCACATGGCCCTGACGATTCTGTGCTAGCGACGTTTTGAGTTCATGTTTAGTGAGGAGAGTGTCATGCGTTTTTCGTTACGCTTGCTGCAAAGCAAGCAATTGCTGCTGGTCGGTCTGATTCTGCTCGCGGTTTCCTCCGCGTTCGCCCAGTCCACTTTTGGAACCTTCGTAGGCACTGTGCAGGATCAATCCGGCAGCGTCATTGGAGGAGCGGTGATCACGCTCACCAATCTCGATGACAATAGCGTTCGCACCGCGACCACAAACAGCGCCGGGCAATACCAATTGATCAACGTGCCGGCCGGCCGGTATACGATTTCAGCGGTCAAGCCCGGGTTTGCCACCACCAAGGTAAATGAGGTTTCGCTCGATGCGCGCCAGGAGCGGCGCGTGGATATGAATATGGGTTTGGCCTCCGTACAGCAAACGGTGGAGGTGAACGCCGAGGCCGCGGTCATCAACACGGAGAACGCGACTATCGTCAATACGATGACCAGCAAGGAAGTGACGGAATTGCCTGCGAATTATCGCGGTGCGTCTACTAGTCCGCTCGGGGCGATCGTCGCATCCGCAAACGTCCAGCAGGATCAATACGGAAACATCGGGCTCACGGGCTCGCAGCCGTTTCAGGTCGACTACACCGTGGACGGCACATCCAGCGTGAATATCTTCTTGAATGCGCCCGCCAGCAATATGTTTCCGTCCGCCGAGATGCTGGGCGAGTTCAAGGTGTCCGCCATCAGCAATAACGCCGAGTTCGCCACCACGGGGGACGTTACAGTCACTACCAAGAGCGGCGGCAATACGTATCACGGAAGCGCCTTCGAATACCTTCAGAATCGCGCCTTGGATGCCACCGTATACGGGTCGGACGAGAAACAGGCTAAAGTTTGGAATACCTTCGGAGGCAGCTTAAGCGGCCCTGTCGTGATTCCGCACCTTTACAACGGGCACGATAAGACGTTTTTCTTCATCGACACGGAATTGAACCGCCATCCAGGCTCGCAGTTGATCATCGATAACGTCCCCACCGCTGCTATGATCGCGGGCAATCTCAATGGCGTACCCGGCCCTCCCACCATTGACCCCTACACAGGCGCGCCATATCCGAACAACACCATCCCGGCGTGCTCCCAGCCCAACCAGGTGGACTGCCTCAACTCGGTTGCTCAGAAGTTATTTGCCAAGTACATTCCACTGCCGAACTTTAACTCCGGTTCAACCACGGGCGACTATAGGTCGCTGCTGCCCTTGGCCAACGAGACCAACGGATACGACCTCCGGTTCGATCAATACATCACCAGCAAGAATCTGCTCTTCGGGCGATGGAGTTGGAAGAATATCCCCTCGCAGGTGCTTACGGGCAGTGGGTTCGGTGGCCAGCCGGCGACCGCCCAATTGTTGCCGCCGATCACCAACGACGAATACGACAAGAACCTGATTATTTCCGACAACTACACCATCACTCCGCACGTCGTCAACGAGTTCCGGTTTGGATTGAGCCGCCTCAGCACAACCTCAAGCTTCCCTTATCAGGGCGCGCAGGTCGTCGCTGACCTGGGTTTGACGGGGCTGGATCTGGCCCGCGCCGGTACGACGGGCGCCTTCCCTGGCTTCAATTTCAGCTCTGGAACAGGCTTCACCAATATAGGTCATGACTCCATCGGGCCTCGAGACTCAAAAGTGACCCAATACAATGACAATGTCTCCTGGCTTAAAGGGAAGCACTCGTTTAAATTCGGCGCTTCACTTTCACAAGTGCAGTATGACGTGATCGACGATTTCGGCTATTCCGACGAGTTCGGTGCATTCACCTTCCTGGGCGGGTTTACCGGAAATGCATTCTCGGAACTTCTGCTCGGCCTGCCTGCGACGGATCAACAGTTTATAACCGGGCCGTACCTTTCGCAAAAATCCAAGCACTTCGCCATCTATGCGCAGGATGAATGGCACATCTCAAAGAGCCTGACCTTGAGCTATGGCTTGCGCTGGGAAGTGCAACCGCCGTTCTCGGAGATAAACGGCAACATTGCCAATTTCAATCCGGCCAATGGCGGCTTGGTCATACCCGACATCGCCCTACAGAAGCTTCCTCCTTCGCCCCTGGTTTTGTATGCCATCAACGCGTGCTCCATCAGCCCGCTTCCAAACCCAGCTTTCCCGTGTTCCCCGGTGGAGACTGCCAGCCAGGCTGGCTTTCCCACCTGGCTCCGCTATACGGACTATCATGATTTTGATCCACGCGCCGGCGTCGCATGGCGGCCTTTTGGCAACGACAAAACCGTGTTCCGGGCCGGGCTAGGGCTCTTCACGGTTCCTAACCTCGGTTGGGACGCCTATATGATGACCGGCGTCGCCGTCACTGCAGGACCAAATTATGTGAACTCCTTCAACAACGGTCAGGCGCTCTACCAGTTCCCAGCTACCGGCTTCCCCGGTGGCGCAACCAACCCGTCCGTAGTCGGCACGCAGAGTATTACCGAGGTGCAGAATGAACATTACAAAGACGGCACCTCCGCTCAGTGGAACGTAACTATTGAACGGCAATTCTGGAATAGCTGGACTAGCCGCATCAGCTACATCGGAGAAAACACATACAACCTGTCGGTGAACGTGGATTTGAATCAATGCCACGCGAGCGTCGCTGGACCCTGCATCAAACCTTATCCCCAGTACGGCCTGCTGGTTTCGATGGAAAACCTGGGGTTCTCGAACTTCCAGGACATGGAACTGCAACTTTCGCACAGGATGGCTGGGGGATTCTACTTCCAGGCGACCTATGATTGGGGCAAAAATCTATCCAACCTGGCTGACGCTCCAACCGGCTACGGTACCGAAGCGGGCAATTTCACATCGAATTACTTAGTCAACGATCAATTCGCGCTGAAAGACGACCGCGGCAACGATCCAGGACCGCGGCGCCAGCGTCTGTTGATGACCGGGCTTTATCAACTTCCGTTCGGCCATGGCAGAACTTTCCTGGCGAACTCCAATAGTTTCGTGAATGGAGTTCTGGGCGGCTGGCAGCTCAGTGCGATCTTTCTTTCCCAGACCGGGCCTTTCATGACTGCCGTCGACAGCAACCCCGCGGACAGCGCTGCTAACCTGAACGAACTTTATCGCGGCACGGTTATAAGGCCCGATCAGATAGGACCTTGCAACCTGTCGAATCCCGGCCCGAACACCGGCTGGTTCAACTTAAACTCGTTCGTTGTGACGCCCCAAGGCGCCGGGCGCATCGGAAACGCGGGTGTCGGGACTTGCGTCGGTCCGGATACAAACGTGCTGTCGGCCGGACTATCTAAGGTCTTCGCGCTCCATGAGCGTTTGCGGATGCGTTTCGAGGCTACCTACACGAATCTTCTGAACCATCCGAACTTCCTGCAGCCGCAGTCCATGGACATCTCCTCGCCCAGCACGTTCGGGATCACGCAGACCGTCCAATCCGCCGAAAACGGCGGCAATCGAGTGGGGCAACTTTCGCTAAGACTCGACTTTTGACGGGCCGGCGACGTTACCTGTCCGGCTTCCAAGACTCGTACCGGCGCACCGGCCTACGCTATGAAGAATCGTCTACGAGTTTTGCGCTGCGAGCGTAACTGGTCTCAAGCGGAGTTGGCGGCGCACCTTGCGGTGTCGCGACAGACGGTGAACTCCATTGAGACAGGAAAGCACGGCCCCAGCCTGTTGCTTGCTTTCGATATCTCGCGGCTCTTTCGGCGGCCGATTGAAGCCATCTTCCAGCCCAAGCCCGAAGCGGCCGGATCGCGGCGACGCGGCCCGGAACCGGGCGCAGACATGCGGGAGCAACTCTCGCAACTTGCTATGATCGACGACCTGAAACGTAGCCGCCAGCGCAAGCCTAGACGTTGAACCGCCACTTTTTCATGCCCGGCGTTACAGCTCAGCCAGCGCTTGATGAACCAAATGAATACTGATGGCGCCCTCGCCGACCGCGGATGCCACGCGCTTCACGTTGCCTGCCCGCACGTCTCCGACCGCGAATACGCCGGGAAGGCTGGTTTCGAGCATTTGAGGCGCGCGCGAGAGCGGCCAACGCGGGCTGCCGTCCGGAGCCTCGGTTAAATTAATATCGCGGCCCGTCAGAATGAACCCCTTCTCATCCATCGCCAGGCAGCCCCGCAACCAGTCGGTGCGAGGCGAAGCGCCCGCCATGACGAACAAGTGTTGGATGTCGTGAGTCGTAACCTCACCCGAAAGTTTGTCCCGCCAGGCCACGCGCTCCAACCGCTCGGCGCCTTCGAGAGCCACCACCTCGGTATTGACATGCAGTTCAATACGCGGATTCTCCGTGATCCGTTGGATCAGGTATCGCGACATGCTGCTCGACAATTCGCCCGAACGCACCAGCATGTGCACCATCTGCGCGGTCTGCGATAAGAACACCGCCGCCTGCCCGGCCGAGTTTCCGCCACCCACCACCGCAACCTGGTCGCCTCCGCACAACTGAGCCTCGATGTACGTTGCCCCGTAGTAAATCCCCTTGCCTTCGAACTTTTCGAGATTCGCCAGCCGCGGCTTGTTGTATTGCGCTCCCGTCGCGATCACGACCACGCGGGCCGCCAGTGCTTCCCCGCTGTCGAGCACAACCTCAAAAGGATGCCGGCCGCAATCTAGCCGCGCGACGCTGCGGGCAATCACCATGCTTGCCCCGAACTTCTGTGCCTGGGTACTGGCGCGCGAGGCCAGCTCCTGTCCGGAAATTCCGGTCGGGAAGCCGAGATAGTTTTCGATCTTCGAGCTGGATCCCGCCTGGCCGCCCGGCGCGCTGGTCTCGATCAGCAGAACATCCAGACCTTCCGAGGCCGCGTAGACCGCTGCCGCAAGACCCGCCGGGCCCGCTCCCACGATGATCAGATCCCGGATCTCAGCGCCATCAATGCTGCTGTTGAAACCCAGGCAATTCGCCAGCTCCTGGATGGACGGGCTGCGTAGCACGCTACGTCCATGGCAGATCACCACCGGCACTTCTGACGCCTGCACTTCGAAACGGTCTAGCAGCTCCTGCGACGTGCGATCGGTATCCAGGTCGACATAGGTGTAGGGATAGCCATTGCGGCTCAGAAACTCTCGCAGTCGCAGCGTCTGCGCGGAATGCCGCGACCCCAACAGGATGATATTTCCGTAGCCCCGGCGAATGAGTTCAAGGCGGCGCAGAATAAACGCGCGCAAAAAGATCTCGCTTAGCTCCGCATCCTTGCCCACCAGCGTTCGCAGCGCATTTCCGTCCAGCTCCAGAAACTCGCCGGCCGCGGTCACGCGTCCGCGCACGAGGCTCCGCTGTCCCGAGATCATCGTCATCTCGCCGGTGAATTCTCCGGGGCCATGCGTCGCCACCGGACGCTCCCCCTCCAGGCTGGGCTGCACAATTTCCATGTTTCCGGAGAGCACAACGAAAAATGGAGTTCCCGAGTCATCCGGCTCGAACAGGATTTCGCCACGCTCCACGTTCCGCAAACGGCCCAACGGACGAATTCGATCGATTTGCGCGGAGGTGAGGATCGGAAACGCCTGGGTCGCGGCGTCGAGCGCGCTGGGCACGAGTGGTGAGGACATACTTCATTTTCTCACCCGCCCTCTAATCGGTATGCGCCCGAAACCCGGGATTACCGCCGGCTCACGATTTCGCGCGCCATGGCGGGCGGATTAGCAGCGCCGGATCCGCATCCCGCTTCGGCACGAATTTCTGCGTGCGGCCGTACTGATTGTCGCCACCGTACAGGTTGCCCTTCGAATCAACCGAGAAGGTGTGCACTTCGATATAACCGTCGGGCAAATCCCTCGGCACCATCCAGGTGTATAGATGATTGCCTTTGAAATCCAGCTTGTTGAAGCGCAGCGGGCTTAGATCCGTGACCCAGATGCAATCGTCGTTGACGATGATGTCGAGCGGCAGCGAGAAGCCGGTGAACGCATCCACAAAGTCGAATTTCGCGGGGTCGGCGGTGGTCCGGAACACGTTGATGCGGCCTCCCGAGCGGTCCAGCACGAAGACGCGTCCTTCCGGGCCGATGCCGATGGCGTGCACGCCGTTGAACTGCCCGGGGCCCTTGCCGTGGCCGCCGAACTCGCCGATGTACTTCAGGTCGCGATCCAAAATCATGACGCGGTGGTTATCGAGACCGTCGGCGATCAGGAATCGGCCGTCGGGGAGAAAAGCGATATCCTGAGGCCTGCCGAAATGCGTGCCGTCCGTGCCCGGGACGCCCTTTTCGCCGAGCGTCTTCAGCAGCTTGCTTCCATCGTTCGAAAAGGCGTAGATGACATCATAGGTCTCGTCGACAACCCAGACTCGATGCTCGGGATCGTAGGGGCTGATGCGGATGCGGTGCGGTCCCGGACCCTTCGCATCGGCGAAGAGATGGTCCCATTGCGACCAATGCTCGCGCACCTTGCCTTCGGCATCCAGCGTGTATAGAAAGTGTTTTTTCATGACGCGCCGGTCGACGGCGCTGAGCACGTTGATCCCGATCGAGCCCGCGAAACCGGTGTATCCGTCCGGAAGCGGATCCGGAAGGCGGGTTTCGCCGCGCTGCGCGATGAAAATGCGGTCGGGCGATTCGGCGAAGACGCCCGAGTTACCGCCGAAAGCGAAGCCCGGTTCCGAAAAAGGCTTGTGCCAGTAGCGGATCACGTTGTAGGGGCTGGGCCCCACCGGACCCGAAACAACGGCCGGGGGGGTGGACTGACCCAGCAGGGCTGTTCCCGCAGCCAGGGTCAATCCGCCGGCAAGCGTGGCCGCGGTTCTCTTCAGCATCCTGTTAGTCCTCCACTGGGTTATCGAGCACTACCGATTCTAGCGCCTTCCACCATCCATCGGGTTGATTCCCACCGCCTGCCTGTGCCAAGATGTGCGTCAGCGCCCGAAGGCGAGATCGTTAGGGAGGAATCATGCACAATCACTTTAGTAAAGTAGCAGCCGGCTGTGTGCTCGCGGCCGTCGGTCTGGCGCAAGCCGCCAGCGCACAGACATCGTCGAGTGCTGAGGCCAGCACTGTGGTCGCCAATCCGACCTACATTTCGATTCCTCTCGAAATCACCGTCAACCGGCCCGCCGCCGAAGTGTGGAAGCGCGTCGGCAAGTTCTGCGATATCGGCGAATGGTTCCGGATTCCTTGCACCATCGTCTCAGGCAAGGACGGTGAATTCGGCGCTGTGCGTTCGGTTGCGGGCGAGGTGCTGGTCGGAAAAACCGAACTCTCCTACACCTACACCCAGACCGTGAAGGCCGGGCGGCCGTACAATCTCTATCACGGTACGCTGGAAGCCAGGCCGTTGACCGCAACTACGTCGAAGCTGGTTTACACGTTGTTCTTCGATAACTCGATGCTGGCGGACGACGCCGCCCGTGAAAAGGACAAGGCGCAAAAGACCGCGCTGTTCACGCGGGCGCTCGAGAACATGAAGATCCTGGCCGAAGGCGGAACGCTGCCGCCCGCTGCGGCTCGCGGCGGCCGGTAAATCAGGCCTGCTAAGGCTCAATAATCATGCTCTCTGAGGAACCGGCTGTGACGCGCCGCTCCGCGCTCAAAGCCGCGGCTCTCTCGGTTGCGGCCGCGGGCGCTCTGGCACAAACCGCGCCGGGGAAGATTCCCTTTTCGCTCATCGTCGACGACGGTTCGCCCGTGGATCCGCTGTTCTACGAAATTCCCGGATACGAAACGCCGTACCTGGTTCCCCCCGAGTTCGTCGCGCGCGTGGCGGATACCTTCGAGCGATTGGATCTGCGGGGGAAAATCACAGTCATTCCGATGCCGAGCTGCCTGGGCCGCATCGACCAATCCCTGAAACGCGTCCCGCAGGAAAACCTGCAAGCTTATCTGAAAATCATGCGGGAACGGATCGCGCCGCGTTTCGATATCACACCCGAGTTCCTCACGCATCTGAAGGCCTACGATCTCAAGAAGGGCGATTACCAGCACATCTTTGAAGACGCCTGGATGACGCGGGCGTCGCTGGAGGAAGTGACCGAGTACTTCACGCTGGCATTCCAGATTCTCCAGAACGTCGGGCTGCCCGCCACCGGCATCACGTCGCCTTGGGATTCCGGCATCGACGTGGAACAGAAATACGCGCAAGCGCTCGCCGACGCGCAGTGGAAGGTGTTTCAGCGCAAGCTGACGTGGTATTTCCTGTACAGCATCGGTTTCGAGGCTCCGCGCAAGCTGTCGGTGGAATATAAGGCTCCCGATCGCGATCAAACGGTGGTAAGCGTTCCCGCCAATGCCCCCGATATTCTCTGGAGCCAGTATCATCCCGTTAGCGAACGGCGTCAGTTCATCCAGAGCAATATCGACCGGATGCTTTCGGCGGACGGCCGCTCGGGCCGAATTCGAGAGCTAATCGATTCGGACCATCCGGTGATGCTTCTCACGCACTGGCAGTCGCTCTACACACAGGGTACGGGCCTCGGTCTCGAAGGTCTCAGCGCGCTGGTGGATCGAATCCGGAAAGTATTCGGCAACAATGTCGAATGGGTGTCTTGCTCGGAGCGAGTGCGGCGGTTCGTGAACGCTTAAGGCAACTCGGAGCTTCAAGGAAGCTCGGTCCCAACGAATTCGTTTAACAGAACGTTGCCCTTGTACTCCATCTCCTGGTGGATGCCGATTTTGGATGTGTAGTAGGCGTGAACAGTGGCTTGCTTCAGTTCCTCGAAAAACTTCTCTTCAGGGCTCTTGGGCTCGTCTTCGTTTTGAGACATGCGCTCGACCACCGCGGTGCGCTCGGCCGAAGAGCTCTCCATAAAAGCCTTTCCGTGCATCTCAAGACTCGCGTGATTCACCAGTTCTACACCCTTGCGCCAATGGTCCTTCTTCTCGGCATCCAGCGACTCCGCCAGCCGCGCGTCGATATAACCCGCCACTGCCGCGGCGCGCGCGCCCGGCGAATGATCATCCGCCGGAATAATGATCTCGGTCAATTCGTCGACGACGGCGAACTCCTGCGGCGTAAAGAAGCGCTGCTGCTCCTGCGCCACGCCGAACTTCGCCGCGAACGCAGTTGCGGCCGCGATCTTGAATAATTCCCGGCGTTCGATATCGCTCGACATATCAAACCTCACCTTTCCGGATTTGATCGGCCAGATGGTCGCAGGAGCGCCAGCACAGCGCCATGATGGTCCAGGTAGGATTCTGGCAGGACGCGCTCACGTGGCTGCTGCCATCCACCACCATGCAGATTGGGCACGTCGTGCGACTGCTGGAATTGGTTCACCACCGATGTCTTCGGGTCGTTGCCCATGCGCGCGGTTCCGAGTTCGTGAATGGACCAGCCTTCGGTCAGGATGTCGCGGTCGACGCCGATCACCTCGATACCGGCCGCTTCGAACATCTCCCGCGCCGAATCCGCCATGTCGGCGGCCATCTTTTTCTCGTTATCGCTGAACGTGATAATGGAAGCGCAGAACCGGGATGCCCCAGCGGTCTTTCACATTGGGGTCGATATCCACGTAGTTTTCGTAGCGCGGCAGCACTTCGCCGAATCCGCCCATGCTGATAAAAGCGCCCGCGTAATCGCGCACTTTCTTCTTATACGCGGAGCCGAAGCCGGGCGTGGAATACGCGTGATCCGGAAACATGTGGGTTCCGCTGTCGCCTTCGAATCCGTAGCCGCGGATGAAGTTCGGACTGACGGTCGGCCAGGTTGCGGAAGCGCGGCACATAGAAGCCGCCCGGGCGCCCATCATCCAGGGTGCGCGGCTTGCCAACCAGTTCCTTCACCAGGCCGGTGACGCGCGGCCCCATCACGTGCTCGCAGAAATTGTGGCCCACGTGGCCGCTGGAATTGCCGATGCCGTTCGGATAGCAGTCGCGATTTCGAAAGCAGCATCAGGCGCGCGGATTCCAGCGTCGACGCGGCCAGCAGCACTGACCTTCGCCTTGGCCTCGTAATGCTTGCCGGTATCGGTATCGATGAACGCCACGCCCCGCGCTTTGCCGGTGTTCTTGTCGACCAGCACTTCGTAGACGGTGGAATTCGTTCGCAGCGTAAGGTTGCCGGTGTCCATGCGCGGGATAGATCAGGCCGGTGGGCGAATCGAACGCCGCGTGGATATCGCAGCCGCCGACGTGCCGGTCGCAGGCGCCGCGCCCGAAACACCGGCTGCGGTATTTGTTGTGCTTCAGACCGTCGGTGGTCACGCCGGCGCGATAGGGGGTCAGCACGCGGCCCATTCCAGCCAGGCTCTCGCGCAGCTTCACTTCCGCCGTGATTCAGGCGCGTGGATCGCTGGAAGATGCTATCGGGCAGGTACGGCAGATTTTCCTTGTGCCCGGAGATGCCGAGATACAGGTCCACCTTGTCGTAATACGGCGCGATATCGGCGTAGGAAATGGGCCAATCTTCGCCGTATCCGTCGCGCGAGGCAGCTTTGAAATCGTAATCGGAAAGCCGCAGCGCCAGGCGTCCCCAGATGTTGGTTTTGCCGCCCAGGCAGCGCGCGCGCACCCAGGCGTAATTCGATGCCGGTGTAGGGATGGTCTTTCTCATCCACGACGATGTTCTTGGCGTAGTCCGAGCCGGTCCAACCTTCCACGTAGGAGTAGACGTGCTTGTACGGCAGTCCCTTGGCGTAGGGCGGCTTGCGGATGGTGTATTCGTTGTGGGTGAGCGCGTGCGAATCGGGCGGCATGCTCGCCGCGGCGGGGATGGTCGTAGGGCCACTCCATCGATTTCAGTTCTTTGTTCGATGTCGAGCTTCTTGCCGGCTTCGAGCAGCAGTACTTTCATGCCGTGCGAGGTAAGAACATGCGCGGCCATGCCGCCGGCCGCGCCGGAGCCGACAATCACGGCGTCGTACGTTCGTTTAAGGTCAACTTCTTTCTCGGTGGGCGCCGGCATGCTTGATCCTATTCTCTCTCAGCGCGCTTTCATTTGGCCGTCCACCGAGAACGCCAGCAGCACGTTGCCCGGCATGCCGCCGTTGAATCCGTAGCCGGAGTTCACGTACAGCATTCCACCCACGATCACCGGGCCAGGTCCGTCCATCGCTCCGCCGTTCGCTTTCACTCCGTCCACGGTATCGAAGTCGCGGGCGGTTTCAACCTCCCACAGAATGGTTCCATCCTGGGTCGAGTACGCGTGCAGGCGGCCGCCCAGGTCGCCGGAGAAAACCACGCCTGGTATTACGGTCACCGCCGCGGACTGAGCCGGGCTGCAGCCTTTCCGGTCTCCACATGGAGGCGGCGGAGTCTGCCACACGCGTTGGCCGGTGGCGGCGTTCAACGCGAACATGCCCCCTCCCGCCGCTGGATCGTACTCCGCGCGCCCTCCGAAAACCGTTTTGTTGGCGGGAACGCCTCCGGCTGGCCTGTGGTGATCCACATCGGACAAGGCGACGTACACATTCCGATCGTCCGCCGCCGTTCCCCACTCCACTCCCCCCGCCATTCCACCCTTGCCGATGCGCGTCTGCCACAGCACTTCGCCTTGCTGATCCGGATCCACGGCATTCACCACGCCTGATTTCTGACCGGCGATCAAGGCTCGCTTGCCGTTCGCGAGGTTAACCAACATGGCGGAAGAACCGAAATCCACATCCGGCCCGTTTGCCTCCGGGCAATTGCCGCCGGCCGGCCCGCCGCAAGCGGCGTTGAACGCATCGCCCTGGGTGATTTGCCGGGACCACAGAATCCGCCCCGAATCGAGATCGAACGCCACAAATGCGTCACTGGTGCGCGCTACGGGATCGGAATAGGAATCGCCGGTGGTGACATAGATCGCATGGCGCTTGGGATCGACGGTGGGCGCCGACCACACTCCCGCTCCCGACGGTCCCCACTGCTCGACGCCGCGGCTGTTTTTGCGTACGGGGTGCGGTTCTTCCGGAATGGTGTAGCTTTTCCAGATCACTTTGCCGCTGCCCGCATCCAGCGCCGAGAGACTTCCGCGAAACTTGCAGCACTCGGAGGCCGGAGCCGCTCCCAATATCTCTTCGCCCGAAGATACCGGGACGTACAAACGGCCTGCATACAGCACCGGCGCCCCGGTAACCAAAGCGCCGGGATAGCTTTCGACGCGCGTCTTCCAGATCAGCGCGCCGCTGGCTGCATCGACAGCGTATGCCTGTCCGCTCTGATCGCCGAAGAACGCGGCCCAGCGCGCCCCGGCGCGCCCGATCGTGATAGCGGTCCGAACGCTGCTGTCCGCGTCCAACATCCAAAGCACGCAGCCGGTGGCGGCATCCAGCGAAAACACCCTGCGGATCCCGGTGCCGATGAACACGCGCCCCCCGGCGACAGTCGGTTGCCCGTACGCTCGCAGCGTGCCGGGAATCCCGAATGCCCAGGCCAATTTCAGCTTGGGCACATCCTGGGCTGTTAATCCTGCCATCGCGGCAGGTTGAAAACGGTGATTGTCCGGATCCGCGCCCCATCCATTCCAATGCGGCCCAGCCAGTGGATCGGCCGGCCAGGGTTTCGTGCCGTTGCAGAACGCTTGTTTCGGAAGCGCGTCTCCGCCGAACTGCTTGGCCGTCACGAACTCCGCCACAGAACGGATTTCCGCGGTGGTCATGGTGACGCCCTGAATCATCATCATGCCGTTGGCG
The DNA here is from genome assembly GCA_963786745.1 of Terriglobia bacterium. Taxonomy (GTDB): domain Bacteria; phylum Acidobacteriota; class Terriglobia; order Bryobacterales; family Bryobacteraceae; genus Palsa-89. The sequence goes on from CAWBAE010000009.1 coordinate 19,473, forward strand.
AGAGCGCCTTGGACGCTTTCGGGCGACATCAGCTTTAAAGCATCCGGCCGGGGCGCGCGTCCCATGCCGTTGTCGTGGCATCCGGCGCAACGCTGCTTGTATATGGCCGAACCGTCTTCGCCGTAGGCGATACTAATCAGTAAGAACAGAACCAGTGAGCGCAATTTGGACTCCTGGAAACAGATTGTATCGGAGATCTAAACGGAGCGTTTCTTGAGCGGAACGCTATTGCTGCAACTGCTTGCGGCGGCGATCCTCCTGCAACTGATCGAGCAGGCCGCGCACCATTCCGTTGGCCGGATCGAGTTCCAGGGACTTCTCCAGGTTCGTTATGGCCGCCGGGCTATCTAGCTTACGGGTGTACGCAAAACCGATCAGTGCGTAGCTCTTGGCCGATTGCGGATTGAAATCCAGGTTCATCCGCAGCAGCGCGATGGCATCGTTCGGCTTGGCCTCCACCACCCGCTGGGCGATTTCGATAAGCGAGTCCTCGCTGAAGTCGTAAGCGTCCCGGCCATAATATTGCTTCCGTAACTCGCGATATTGCTCGGCCGCGGCTGCTCCGCCCTTCTCGCCGACGGTCTGCACGATGATCGCGGAGAGAGGCTTTGGGATCGCGACGCCGCGATGACAGGTCATGCATTCGACGCGCGTGGCTTCATTCGCTGGCTTGCCGGTGGCCTGCTGAACCTTGGTGTTGAGATCGCGCGTCATCGCCATCATCACGCGCGCAATTTCCTTCTTGGGCTCCGGCTGATCGCTGCCTGGCGGCGCGGAATGGCAGTATTCGCAGCTCACGCCCAACGCCTGAGCGATCTGCTGCATGTTCATGCTCTGGCCTTCTGCCAGCGCGGCCAGAAAAACCAGGATCGTGCACATCCGAGTCATGCGCGCCATTATAGCCGAGGGTCCGCGCGACACGATGCCGTACAAAGGCGAGAAATAGCGATTACAGCTCAGCCAAACGTCCGGTGCTGTCGCCGATCTTGTCCTCTTCCACGCCCACTTTGTCCAGCAGGCTCAAACCCGCGTTCATGAACGGCGTGTTCAGCGCATACACCAGGTGCCGCCCGCCCTTCATCTTCCCGCAGCCGCCCCCCGCGATCGTTACCGGCATGTTGATCGGCGTGTGGTGGTCTCCGTCTCCCATCCCCGCTCCATGCACCAGGATCGCGTGATCCAGCAACGTCCCGTCGCCGTCCGGCGTGTTCTTCATCTTCTCGATCAGGTGCGCATAAATCGACATATGATACGCGTTGATCTTGGTGTTCTGCCCGATCAGATGCGGTTCGTTCTGGTGATGCGACACCGTGTGGTGCCCCTCCGGCACTCCCACCCACGGATACGACCGGTAGCTCGACTCCCGCGTGATCTGCATACAGCTCACCCGCGTGATGTCTCCCTGATAAGCCAGGTGCAGCATGTCCACCAGCAGCTTCACGTGCTCGTCGAACTCTTCCGGTATCCCCGCCGGCTGCGTCACCGACGGCAGCGGCGTGCTGGCGTTGCTCTTCTCCGACTTCTGAATCCGCGTCTCGATCTCCCGGATCGAATCCAGATAATCGCCCACCATCCGCCGGTCGCTGATCCCCAGCCGCTTCTCCAATCGCGTCATGTCTTCGCCGATCGAATCCAGAATGCTGCGGTCCTTCTTCATCTGCGCCAAGCGCGCCGACACGCTCCCGCCGTCTCCAAACAGCCGCTCGAACACCACCCGCGGATCCCGCTCGTGCGGCAGCGGCGTACTGGCCGTCCTCCAGGACGTCGAATTCAGATACGCGCAGCTATACCCGTTCTCGCAGTTGCCCACCTGGAAGTTCGATTCCGTGGTCAGCTCCAGCGACCGCAGGGGCGTGTCCACGCCCAGCTTGTCCGCCGCATACTGATCGATGGTCTTGCCCGCCAGAATGTCCGAGCCTTCCGTCCGCTTCGCCAGCACTCCGTTCAGCCAGCCCGCATGCGCCCGCGTATGCACTCCACCGCCTTCTTTCGGGCTGATCACGCCCAGGTTGCTCAACCCGCTCACCACCGTCACATGCTCCCGGAACGGCTCCAGCGGCTTCAGGATCGGCGTGTACTCGAAGCTCGTCCCTCCCTCGCCCGCCGGATGGAAGTTCGGCAGATACATTCCGTTCGGCACGTAGAAGAAGCCCAGCCGCATGGGCGCCTTCATGACCGCCGCCGCTCCCAGCGCCGGTACCATTGCATCCAAAAACGGCAGCGCGATCGTCGTCCCTATGCCGCGCAAAAACGTGCGCCGCGCCAATGCCTGCTTGGTGATGATCATTGCCCTATTCTCCTTGCTGTCTCCGCTATGATCGGGCGGCTGAACGTCCTGATCACCTATAGTTTACAGGAGCTTAGACAGCATTCGATGCTTTCTTTCGACAATAAACCGCCGCGGGAAGCAATTCCGTGCTCGCTTTCCAACGCAGATGGGCCGCCGGCGTTTGAGAGCCGTTTGGAATCCGCTGCCGCGGAAAGTGCGATAGAATTGGCCGTTCTAAAAGGAGCAACTATGTCATTCAACTATCGTTTGGCCTGGAGCCGCGCGCTTGCGATCGCCTGTACCATAGCCGGCTTGACGCTGGCCGCCAATGTCGCGTCCGCGCAACATCTCAATCCGATCATCGAGAAGCTTTCGCAAGGCAAAGTGGTGGTGGGCGTCGGGAGCGGCGATTATTCGATCGACAACGCCCACGCGCTCTCCCGCGCCGATATCGACTTCGTCCGGCTTGAAATGGAACACGGGCCGATTGACATCGATAAGATTTACGTCTTCTTGAACGAGATGGTGGACCGGGCTGGGATTCTGAAAAAGGGCAACGGGCAAATCCCGGTCGCGCCCATCGCTCGATTCCCTCCGTACGGACGCGAATCCTCGCTGTGGGTAACCAAGCAGGGCCTGGATGCCGGATTGATGGGCGTCGCCTTCAATGGCGTCGACAATAAGGAGCAGGCGTTGATGGCCGTGCGCGGCATGCGCTATCCCCAGCGCAGAGGGGCGAAATATTTCGAGCCGCTCGGATTACGCGGCTTCGCTCCCATGAACGGGCCATGGTTCTGGGGTCTCAATACCGAAGACTATGTGCGGCACGCCGACCTCTGGCCTCTCAATCCGCAGGGCGACCTGATCTCGATCATCATGATCGAGACCACTGAGGGGCTGAAAAACGTTGACGAGATCGCGTCCGTTCCGGGTGTCGGCGTGCTCTGGCCGGGCGCCGGCGCGGACCTGTCGTACTCCATGGGCGTGCCGCAAAATTCGCCCGAGGTAGAAGAAGCGTTTCAGAAAATCTTGAAAGCATGCCTGGCGCACAACGTCGCCTGCGGAATCAATCCGCAGCCTCAGGACATCCCGAGAAGGATCAAAGAGGGATGGAAGTATTTGGAGATCGGCAACGCGGGCGGAGGGCTATCGGCCGGAACCGCCAACGCTCTGAAGATCGCCCGCGACGCAATGAAGTAAAATGCGCGATGAAGTAAAATGCGCGATAGAGGAGCGTTAGCGTGCCCTTGCTTGAATATGAATGCTTGGATTGCGGAGAGAGCTTTGAGCTTCTCGTCCGCAACTCGATCGTGCCGGCGTGTCCCAGCTGCGAGAGCCGCAATCTGAACCAGCTGATTTCGATGTTCAGCGTGAGTTCCGAGACAACCCGTCAGACCAACTTAACCGCGGCGCGCAAAAAGAACAAACCTGCGCAAATGGACAAAGCCATCGCCGAGGCGGAAGCCGTCCGAAACCATCACGAAGGCTGACGTTCATCGGAAAGAGGCAGCGCGGTTTTATACTTCACCTGTTTTAGCGAGACGCTCGATTGTATGCTGCCCACCCCCGGAATCTTGGCCACGAACTCAGTCAGCAGCCTCTGATAGGCCTCCAAATCCGGCACTACAATCCGCAGCAGATAATCCGCGGTTCCGGTCATCAAGTAGCATTCCATGATTTCGGGCCGCGCAGCCACGGCATTCTCAAACGCGGTGAGACATGGGCCTACTTGCCGCTCCAGCCGCACCTGCACAAAAATGTTGACGCCCATCCCTACTGCCGCTGGGTCCAGCAGCGTCACGTAGCGGCTGACGAATCCATTCCGCTCGAGAGCTTTCACGCGGGCCAGGCACGGTGAAGGCGAAAGGCTGACTCGATCCGCCAACTCGACGTTGGGAATCCGAGCATTCTGCTGAAGCTCAGACAGAATTTTCCAGTCGATTGAGTCGAGCCGACTTGGGCCTAAGATCTGATTTTGACAAGCCACGCTATTTCATACCCGACAAGGGGCAGAGATCTTCCAACCTGACGGTAGTGTATATCACTATCTGGCTCTTGTAAAGCACATTGTGCGGTATCATTCAAACTCTATGGCACGAGACTCCACTTAGAGGTGGGTCAGAGTTACTGGATTTTCTCGTAGATTGTCACCAGCTTACCGAAGCTCTTATCAGCGGTGTTTGTAGGGCCTTCCGTATGACCCAGCATTCGGAACTGCCAAGTTACTTGAGTTTCACTTCGAGCGCTCAGCCGGCATTCGGCGTCCGGTTCTTCAATTTCCCGATCAAAGTCGTTTCCCGCGCAGGAACGATCTCCCTGGAGACTGAAGCTGGCCGATTTGATGCGATAACCGGGTTTCGGCGGACGAGCGGATAGCGAACACCACGGCCCGTCACTCTCCGGTACTTTGGCCGCGTCGAGCGCATTGAAGCAACCGAAGTAACCGCCCCGGCTGCTGAATCTCTCGGCGGTTCGAGCAGTCATCGTGTACCTGACTTCCGCGCCGATTTTTCGATACTTAGTCGTGAGGACGGCGACATACGGGGAACTGGCGTTCCCGGCGCCTTGGATCCTAAACAGCCAAGTGCTGGTCAATTGGGTGCGTTCGCCTTCCAGGCACTGTGCGTTGGCCCCGCAGGAACCGGGTCCTTCGAGTTTCAGATCGGAGTCCGAGACAAAGTAGCCGGCCGGGGCAGGATCCGATTTGAGCAAATACCATGCGGAGTATTCGTGTCCCTGGCCGCTCAGGTGCGGCGGCGACCTCTTCACCTTGGTGATTACTTCTTGCGTCCTGCCCTGCTGCGCGAGTCCAAAACCAACCAGGAGGAGCGTTGTCAACCGGAGAAATCGCATTGTTTCGGAGCTCGAAAGTCGATCAGCTCCTGTTCGTGGGCGATCATAACATACCTTTCGGCCCTGTCAGTTTTGACAGTAGTATTAGTTTGACCGAAACATGAGTTACACTCCAATGTTTGAGGCTATCATCGCGTTATTTGAAAGTATCGCCAAGCCTCCACGGAGCAGGAACCAGCATGAGTAATACATTACGACCCAGAGCCGCCGCCTGGACCGGAGTTACAGCCCTCGCGATTATGGCGCTCGGATATTCGACCAGGTCCTCGGCGGCTCCTCCCGCCGAAGCATCAGGCGAATGGCGATACTACGGCGGTAATGCGGCCAGCACGAAGTATTCGCCGCTCGATCAGATCAATAAGGAAAACGTAAAGGACCTGAAGATCGCCTGGCGATGGAAGGCCGATAACTTCGGCACGCGGCCCGAATACAACCTGGAAGCCACTCCGCTCATGGTGAACGGAGTGCTCTACACCACCGTCGGCACCCGGCGCGATGTAGTGGCCATCGAACCCGGCACCGGCGAAACCTTGTGGATGTACCGCTACGACGAGGGCCATCGCGGAGAAGTGGGCCCGCGCCAGAACCACCGCGGAGTCGCATACTGGACGGACGGTAACGGCAGCGAGCGCATTTTGTACATCACCGCCGGTTATCATCTGATCGAGCTGGACGCGAAGACTGGACGGCCCGTTCCTGGTTTTGGCGACGAGGGCGTGGTTGACCTTTATCAGGGGCTGGACAGGCCGGCTCCCAAGGATGGTCTGATCGGATCCAGTTCGCCGCCCATCGTCATCGGGAATATCGCGGTGGTGGGCGCGGCGCTTTTGGCTACTTCACCCACCAAGGCAAACATCGCGGCCTTTGTTCGCGGCTACAACATCCAAACCGGTAAGCGGGAATGGATCTTCCACACCATCCCTCTGCCCGGCGAGTTTGGAAACGAAACCTGGGAGAAGGATTCGTGGAGTTACACCGGCAACACCGGAGTATGGACCACGATGTCGGCCGACCTCGAGCTCGGTTATGTTTACCTTCCGGTGGAAACTCCCACCAACGATTTTTATGGTGGCGACCGTCCCGGCAACGATCTATTTGCCGATAGCCTGGTGTGTCTCGACGCCAAGACCGGAAAACGAGTCTGGCATTTTCAGCTGGTGCACCACGGGATCTGGGACTACGACACGGTCGCGCCGCCGATCCTGCTGGACATCACCGTGGGCGGCAAGAAAATCAAAGCTGTCGCGCAAGTCACTAAGCAAGCGTTTACCTACGTCTTCGATCGCGTAACCGGCCAGCCGGTCTGGCCGATTGTGGAGCGCCCCGTCGAGCAATCTGTGATGCCGGGCGAAAAGACCTCTCCCACCCAGCCGTTCCCTACTAAACCCGCGCCGTTTGATGTCCAGGAAGTCACCGTGAATGGCCTCATCGACTTTACGCCCGAGCTACGGGCGGAAGCGGTGAAGATGGTTTCCGATTACAAGCTCGGCGGCGTCTTCTCGCCGCCCATGCCTCCGGGAACGGATGGCAAGAAGGGGTTATTGAAGGTTCCCAACGCCACCGGCGGCGCCAATTGGCAAGGCGGAGCGGCGGATCCGGAAACCGGAATTCTCTACGTTTCGTCCGGCACCAGCGTTTGGGGAGGGCAAATGTCTCGGCCCGCGGCTGGCCAGACTCCCGGGCCGCGCATGTTCGGGCCGCAAGGGCTGCCCCTGTTGAAGCCGCCCTACGGCCGCATCACGGCCATCGATCTGAATACGGGCGAGCACATCTGGATGGTGCCGAACAGCGACACGCCGGAATGGATCAAGAACCATCCCGCGCTGAAGGGCGTCAATATCCCGCCCACCGGCAATTATGAACACGCCGGACTGTTGGTAACCAAGACGCTGCTATTCGCCGGCGAAGGCTCGGGCCTGTTTGCGACTCCTCCGGGAATGGGCGGCTCCAAATTCCGCGCCTACGACAAGAAGACTGGCGCGATTATCTCCGAGTTCAATCTGCCCGAGAATCAGAGCGGCGTCCCGATGACTTACATGTATCACGGCAAGCAGTACATTGTTGTTGCAGTGGGCGCGGTGGGCAAGCCGGCCGAGTTTGTCGCTCTTACGCTGGACTAATCCAGCTCACTTACTCATCGCAGCACGAGCGCCCCGCAAGGCCGTTTCGGCAGAAGACGAAAGCACGCCTCCGCCGCCGACCGCCGCGATTCCGGGTGCAAGAACTATTCTTGATGACACCTGCCGGAGGTGGATTTTGGGTGTCACCGGCGGCTCGATTTGCGGGGGCCTTAGAAAACCCAGCATCAGATGCCGCGCCCAATACTGATGACAGCACAAAGAATCGGCGCGCGTCATCTGTTGTAAACAATACGAAATCCAGTGCTGCCATACGTTACATATACTTATCAACACCGTCCAGTAAGCGGTTGGGGGAGAAGCCAAGAATGCTCAATCACATGCGCAACGTTGTCGCGAGAATACAGACTTTCACAGTTCTGTTTTTACTCTTCGGGCTGGTCGTCTTCGGTCAGACGCCTACCGGAGAAATCACGGGTACGGTCAGTGACTCCAGCGGAGCCGTGATCGGAGATGCCACTGTAACCGTCACCAATAATGGCACGGGCGCGGTTCGTACCGCCAAAACCAACACGTCCGGCATTTATGACTTTTCTGCCCTGACACCGGGCGCCTACAGCCTGAAAATCGAGAAAGAGGGCTTCAACGCCGAAGTCCGCAACAACCTCGAACTCCAGGTTGCGCAGGTCGCTCGCATTGATACGACGCTGAACCCGGGTAATGTATCCACCACTGTAAATGTCGAAGCCGGAGCGCCGGTCCTGCAAACGGAAGACGCCACGGTCGGTACCGTGGTTGAACAGAAGCGCGTCGAGGATCTGCCGTTGAACGGCCGCAATTTTCTTTCTCTTACAGCCCTGACGCCAGGCGTCAGTACCAATACGCCGGTCAATGAGGTCGCATCCAGCCGCGAGGGCGGCACCAGGGGTGCCTTCACCGTCAGCGCGGGCGGCCAGCGAGCGTATTTCAATTACTATTCACTGGACGGCGAAGACAACACTGACGTCAACTACAACGCCTATATCTACCTACCTTCGCTCGACGGGATTCAGGAATTCAAAGTGGAGACCGGTGTGCTTCCGGCGGAGTATGGCCACAACCTCACTCAGGTAAACGTGACCACGAAGAGCGGGTCGAATGACATACACGGAGCTTTATTCGAATTCATACGCAACGCCGATCTGGACGCCAAGAATTACTTTGACAACCCCACCGCCGCTATACCGCCTTTCAAGCGCAATCAGTTCGGCGCCGACGTGGGCGGGCCGATCAAGAAGAATAAGTTGTTCTTCTTCGGCGACTACGAAGGAACGCGCGAGCGCAAATCGATCACCAAGGCAGAGACCGTCCCGACCCAGAACGAGGATAATGGCATCTTCACGGGGCTCAATCAGTTATACGATCCCAATACCAGAGTTTACAGCTACACGAACGGAGCTGCTACTGGCGTCGTCTCGTCCAGCCCTTTCCAGAACAATGTCATCCCTTCCCAGGAAATCAGCCCGATATCGAAGGCGTTCCTCGCGAACTATGTTCCGCTGCCGAACGTCGGCGGGGTCAATAACCCGGGGCCCATCAACTATCTGACAGCCCTAATCCAGCCCACTAACAACGACTTTGAAGGCGGGCGAATCGACTACGTGCAGAACACCAACATGACCTGGATGTTCCGCTACACGCACTCCAGCGAATATCAGGCCGTTCCGGGTTCGTTCGCGGGCCAAGGTCAGATCACGAGTTCGCATGCGGACCAGGGCATGCTAGGAAATACCTGGATCATAAGCCCGAACAAGGTCAATGATTTCCGGATTGCCTTCAACTACCTTTCCGACGTTCTCCCTACCTACAATTCCAATAAGAATGACGTCGTCGCCGAGGTTGGTTTTAGTCCGTCGGTTTACCCCACCAACGTTCCGTTCGATTGGGGCGTTCCCGGTTTCGGCGTTAGCGGACTCGCGTTGGGCGGCGAAATTCAGAGCGCGGAGAATTATGACGCGCACGGAAACATGAAGGACAATTTTTCGTGGATCGTCGGTAAGCACAGCTTCAAGTTCGGCGGAGAATACGGTCGGTATCGATTCAACGGGCTCAATAACACATATGGTTCCGGCACCTATGATTTTAGTGGTCAGTACACGACCCCGGCGGGAATAACCGCTCCGTCTACGGCTAACGCCTTTGCGGATCTCCTGTTGGGAGACATCGAGCTCGACACCGGTCTGTTCGGAGCGCAGGTCTTTAACCTCCGCTGGAATTACTTTGCCGCCTACGCCGAAGACACATGGAAGGTCACGCCAAAGCTGACGATTACTTATGGGCTGCGGTGGGAGGACCAAACCCCGCCGGTTAGTAAGTTTGATAACCTCACCACCGTTTATTTCAAATGGGACAATTCAGTAACTCCGGTCATCTGCCGCGCCGGTACTGGCGACCCGTATCGAGGCGGCCAGGGATTTGTAGGGCCTCCCGGTATTCAAGTCGTTAGCAACGGCACATGCAATAACGAGTTCAATAATGACCCGCTGAACTTCGGGCCCCGGGCGGGCCTCGCTTATAGTTTGAATTCGAAGACTGTCTTGCGCGCCGGAGGCGGACTCTTTTTCGCCCACGATATCGGAAACGGTTTTGTCGAGCCTGACCGGAACATCCCCTGGAGCTTAATTCAGGAAGACAAGGGCGGCCCGGTTCAGCCAACTCTTACTTTGGCAAACCCGTATCCCGCGCCCGCGCTGCCTTCGTTTACTTCGGCCACCGAGCGCAACGAGCCGACGGCTCGATCTTATGAGTGGTCGTTTGGTATTCAGCGCGAGCTATATCGCAATGCTTCTTTCGAAGTGAACTACGTAGGGTCCTCCAGCATGTATTTGCCGATGATCAGCAGTTATGACACTGCGCCTCCCGGACCCGGTCCCCAAACTCCGCGCCAGCCGTTCCCTCAGTTCGGCGGCGGAATTCAAGACCTTCACGATCAGGTTCACGCCACCTACGATTCGCTGCAAGCCAAGTTCCAGCAGCGATTTACGAATGGCTTCACCGTCCTCAGCTCCTATAGCTACGGCAAAGCGATTGACAACGGCAGTTCGCTGCGCGTGATCATCGCATCCAACGACGCAAGGAATCCAGGGGATCCGTCGGATGTTCGCGGTCTGTCCTCGTTCGATTTCCGGCAGCGGCTGGCGACATCGTTCCTGTATGAGATCCCGGTTGGAAAGGGACGGCGTTATCTCACGAACGCCAACCGCTTCGTGGACGCGATCCTGGGCGGATGGCAGGCCGGCGGAATCCTCACCCTGCAGAGCGGACTGCCATTCAGCCCCAATTGCATTTCCGAAGCGACTTTCCAAAACGGCGGCACGCTCGGCGATGACCCCGCTGCTTGTTTCCCGAACGCTACCGGGATCAATCCCAATAACGGCCCAGGGATTCATACCCAAAAGGATTGGTTCAATACGGCTGCCTTCGTGAACCAGACTCCGTATAGCTACGGCAATGCGGGCCGCGACACTGTCACTGGGCCGGGCATCGTCGAGATGGATGCGTCGCTCATCAAGCATTTCACGATTACCGAGCGCCAGCGCCTCGAATTTCGCGCCGAGTGTTTCAATATCGCCAACCACCCCATCTGGGGCCAGCCATTCCAGTACGTCGGCGTTCCTGGCCTCACAGGCTTGATCAGCAGCACCATTATCGACTCGCGTGAATTTCAAGGCGCCTTGAAGTACACCTTTTAGGCAGCGTCAGGAGAGTATCTATGCGTTTCAAATCGGCAATTTTAACCTGTGCCGCTCTCGGCGTCGCGCTCAGCTTGTGGGCCGCCGAAAAGGCGCCGGAATCCTACGTCAAACTGATGAAAGAGGCCGGCGCGACGGCTGGGAGTCTGCGGAAGGATAGCACGGCGAAGGACTATGCCGGAGTCGCAAAAGACGCCGAGAAGTTCGGCTCCGTTTATGCAGAGGCCAAAACGTTTTGGGATGCGCGCCACGATGAAACCGCGTCGGGCGCGTTGAGCGCCGGCGCTAAAGCGGCCGAAGAACTTAAGGTCGCGGCGGACGGCAAGAACGACGAAGGGATCGCCTCCGCCTCCCAGGCTTTGATGAAGACTTGCGGCGGCTGTCATGCCGCACACCGCGAAAAGGTAGCAGAAGGCTTTGAGATCAAGTAGCATCGGATCCGGGCTGGCCCTGAAAAGGGAGATTAAGCGGTTTTGTAAATAGTTGTCAGCATTACATTATGTCTTGGACTGCCGGGTCCCGGAAAGTCAGCATCCCGTGCTGTTGCCACCCCGGCATACTTACAATAAGATATTGTTATGCCGTATACCTTGCCAAAGGAGCTAAGTTATGACGATCCTCCGTCGGAAATCGAACCTAGTGGCGTTACCAACGCTACTCATTGCGGTGAGCGGATGCATGCTGGCCCAGACCAATAAAGCAGCCAGCCCAGGCGAAGTCACATTCACCAAAGACGTTGCGCCAATTCTTCAGCGCTCCTGTCAAAACTGCCACCGGCCGGGCTCGATCGCCCCGATGTCCCTTTTGACGTATGAGGACGCACGTCCCTGGGCGCGATCCATGAAGCAAAATGTTTCGCAGCGCCAGATGCCGCCATGGTTCATCGACAAGAACGTCGGCATCCACGATTTCAAGAACGACATTTCGCTGTCGGACGCCGACATCGCGACCATCGTGAAATGGGTTGACGAAGGCTCGCCGAAGGGCAATCCCGCCGACATGCCCCCGCCGCTGGTCTTCCAAGACAAGTTGCCGTGGCACATTGGCGAGCCGGACATGATCATCCCCATGCCAAAGGATGAGATCGTGGCAGCCAAGGCGCCGGATCAATGGAAGGACGTCATCGTGGATCCGCATCTGACGGAAGACCGCTGGCTCAAGGGCGTCGAGACCAAGCCGCTCAGGGGTTTTCGAGTGGTTCATCACGCGGCTACCAGCATGATCGCGCCTGAGGGTTCAGAGGGCTTGGCGGGCGATGGCGGCATTCAAGGAACTTTTCTCAATGAATACGCGGTCGGAAAGAATGGCGACCTCTTTCCGGACGGCTCGGCCCGCCTGATTAAAGCCGGGACCAAGATCGATTTCAATCTTCACCTGCATGCCATCGGGGAAGAGACTCCCATGAACGTTGCGCTGGCGCTGAAGTTTTATCCCAGGGGATATAAGCCGGCCCACGTCCTGATCACCGAGAACATGGGATACGTTACGGATCTCGATCTCCCGCCCAACACGGACAATATTCGCACGGACCGGTATCGGACCCTCACCAAGCCGACGCGCGTCGTTTCGTATCAGGCGCACATGCACTATCGCGGCAAGGGGATGTGCCTGGAAGCTATCTATCCCGGCGGCGGCGTGTATTCCGATAAAGTCGAAACTCTGAGCTGCATCAACAAATACAATTTCGGATGGCACGTCGTTTACCTGTACAAAGACGATGTGCAGCCGCTGCTGCCTGCCGGAACGGTCCTGCATGTCATCAGCTGGCACGACAACACGATCGGCAACAAAGCCAACCCCGATTCCGACAATTGGGTCGGCTTTGGCCAGAGGACGGTCGACGATATGAGCTTCGCCTGGGTGAGCTACTACGAGATGTCCCCCGAGGAGTTCAAACAAGCGCTGCTTGAGCGCAGAGAAAAGGACAAAGAAAAGGCTACCTTGGCCGCCGAGGGTGGTGGTGGCGAGTAAGGCGTTTTCGAGGCTCGGAAAGGGGGCCGGCCAATCTGGACGCCCCCTTCCCGCCATGGCTGTCATCAAAGTCTGAAAGGCATAACCATGACCAACCGTTTATTGCTTCTTCCCGTAGCCGGCGCGATTTTATTAATCGGTTCGGCCCTATCGAATGCGCAAGTGCACGATCCGAACTCCGGAATTCAGTACCGAAGTGGCCAGGACGTCCAGCCCGCATTTGAAGGATGGAAGCAGAATACGGATGGTACATATACGTTTTACTTCGGGTATATGAACCGGAATTACGAGGAGCAGATCGACGTGCCGATCGGCCCGAACAATTCATTTGACCTCGGCGGAGTGGATCGTGGCCAGCCGACACACTTTTATGCGCGCCGGCACATGTTTGTATTCACGGTGAAAGTGGGCAAGGACTGGGGTCAGGATCAGAAGCTGGTGTGGACTCTGGTAACGCACGGGCACACCGATTACGCGAAGGCTTCCTTAAATCCAGCTTGGCAAATGGACAATGGCACCATTTCCGAGAACGCCGGCAGTGGGGTCGTGGATTGGTCCAACGAAGCGCCAACCATTACGGGCAGCGGTCCCGCCACGATTACCCTTCCGAATACGGCTACGCTTACCGTCAACGCCACGGACGACGGCCTTCCCAAGCCTAAAGCTCAGAGGCGCAAGGTGGAAGAAACACCCAAGCCCAAGCCCCAGCAAGAGGAGCTCACCGGCATACCCAACATCATTCCCCCGCAGTTGATGCGCGGCCCGGGCTTGGGAGTCAAATGGATTCTGTATCGCGGGCCCGGACCGGTTCGTTTCATTCCGCCGGTGCTACCGCCTGTCTATGGGAAGCCTGTCACTTCCACCACTACGGTTTCGTTCACCGTTCCCGGCAACTATCGTCTGCGCGCCGTGGCAAGCGACGGTGCATTGGAAACTTCTTACGACTTCGACATTGTAGTGAACCCCGGTCCCGCCAAATGATCGTTTCCGTTTCCTGAGCCTGCAGAAACCGAAAATTCTAAAGAACTCCTCGACGGATTAGCATGCCCGCTGGATAAGGGTGCGACAATCTCATGAACCAAGGCATCATGTGCCGCCAAACCTTATACCTGCAATATGATGTATTGTTTCCGGGGATTCTATTCAGCAAAGAAAAAATCATCTACGGCGAGACGACCATTAGAATCGACGAATATGGCCCAAAGTGACTTTGCGGCGGCGCTATCCCGGCAGACGGCCCACCGCAACGGTCTGCCTGACACGGATCCAACCGAAACTCAAGAGTGGTTGGAAGCCTTCGATTCCGTGCTGCAATATCGGGGCCTGGCGCGGTGTGACCAGATCATGCAGGATTTGCTTACACATGCCCGTTCCCGCGGCATCGAGTTAAACAGGCTACTGAACACACCATACGGCAACACCATCCCTCCGTCCGCTCAGCCGGGCTACCCGGGGGATCTTGAATTAGAGCGCAAGATCACCGCCATGGTTCGTTGGAATGCGCTGGCCATGGTGGTTCGAGCGAATAAAGAGAGCAGCGAACTGGGCGGCCATTTGGCCAGTTATGCGTCGGTGGCCGATCTTTTCGAAGTCGGCCTGAATCATTTTTTTCATGGAGACGCTTCGGGGTCCGGCGCTGCACGTAACTCAGACCTTGTATTTTTCCAGCCGCATTCGGCGCCCGGCATCTACGCCCGTGCGTTCCTCGAAGGCCGGCTCACCGAAGAGAACCTGTGCAACTTCCGCCGCGAGGTGGGTGGGAAGGGGCTTTCGTCCTACCCGCATCCCTGGCTGATGCCGGAATTTTGGCAGTTTCCCACCGGGTCCATGGGAATCGGCGCGCTCACCGCGGTGTACCAAGCCAGATTCATGCGCTATCTGGAGCATCGTGGCCTGATGCCGGAATCGGAGCGCAGGGTTTGGGCGTTCTTGGGCGATGGAGAGATGGATGAGCCCGAATCGATCGCCGGCCTCGCGTTGGCCGCCCGAGAGAACCTCGACAATCTCATCTTTGTCGTCAACTGTAATCTGCAGCGCCTGGACGGCCCGGTCCGGGGCAACAGTTCGATCGTGCAAGAGCTGGAGCGTATGTTCGCCGGCGCGGGCTGGAATGTGATCAAAGTGCTGTGGGGATCCGATTGGGACGAATTGTTCGCCCGCGATACTCAAAATCTGATTCTGCGCAGACTGCATGAGACCGTGGATGGCGAGTTGCAGAGTTATGGCGCGAACGACGGCCGGTTCAATCGAGAGCGCTTTTTTAACAAATATCCGGAATTAGCCGAGCTTACTTCCAGCATGTCGGACGCTCAGATCGATAATCTGGGCCGCGGCGGTCACGATCCTGTGAAGATTTATGCCGCCTTCGACGCGGCCGTCCGGCATCGCGGGCATCCCACGGTGGTGTTGGCGCAAACCAAGAAGGGCTATGGATTGGGCCGCTGGGCTGAGGGCCGCATGTCCGCTCATCAGCAGAAGAAGCTGGACAAGGAGGCTTTGCATTACTTCCGTGATCGCTTCGAGCTGCCATTGTCGGATGAAGACATCAGCACGGCGCGGTTCTACCGTCCGGCTCCCGATAGTCCGGAAATGGAGTACCTCCAGGAACGCCGCAGGATCCTGGGCGGCTATGTTCCCCAACGCGCTCTGAAAGCGCAGAGCGTCGAAGTGCCCGCTCGAAGCAAGTTCGCCGGGTTTGCCTTCCTGCAGGAAGACCGTGAGATGTCCACCACGGTCGGGTTCGTGAGAATGCTCACCAACCTGCTCAAGAGCTCGTTGGGCAAGCGGTTTGTGCCCATCATCGCCGATGAAGCCCGCACCTTCGGCATGCAATCACTGTTCCGGCAGGCCGGGATCTACTCGCACTGCGGCCAGTTGTATGAGCCCGAGGATAGCAGCGATTTTCTGTTTTACAAGGAATCGCGAGATGGCCAGATTCTGGAAGAAGGAATCAGCGAAGCGGGCGCGCTCTCGTCCTGGATCGCGGCCGGCACCGCGTATACCCATCACGGTATCCCCATGGTGCCGGTGTATATATTCTATTCCATCTTCGGCTTCCAGCGCGTGGGCGACATGATTTGGGCGGCGGCGGATTCCCGCTCTCGCGGATTCCTGATCGGCGCCACCGCGGGCCGCACCACTCTGTCCGGCGAGGGGCTGCAGCATCAGGACGGAACCAGCCATTTGATCGCCTCCACGATTCCGAACTGCCGGGCCTACGACCCTTGCTTCGCATATGAAATCGGCGTGATCCTGGACCACGGTTTGCGGGACATGCTGGAGTCCCAGGAGGACGTGTTCTATTATCTGACCACCATGAACGAGAACTACGTGCATCCTTCCATGCCCGCCGGCGCGGAGGAGGGAATCGTGCGCGGGATGTATCTCGTTCGGCCGAGCAGCTTAGCCGAGGGGACCTCGTCATTGCGGGTTCAGTTATTGGGAGCCGGAACGATCCTGCGGGAAGCGCTGGCGGCCGCCGAAATGCTGGAACGCGACTGGAATATCGCCGCCGACGTCTGGAGCGTGACCAGTTTTACCGAATTGCGGCGCGAGGGATTGGAAATCGAGCGCTGGAATCGCCTGCACCCGTCGGAAGAGCCGAAAACGAGCTGGGTGGAGCAATGCCTGAGTTCCACCGAGGGGCCCATCATCGCCGCGAACGACTATGTGCGCGCGGTTCCAGATTTGATCCGGACCTGGGTTCCCAGGCGCTACGTAACGTTGGGAACGGATGGCTTCGGACGCAGCGACACCCGGGCCGCGCTGCGGAGCTTTTTCGAGGTGGACGGCGTGAACATCGTTATTGCCGCGATCGCCGCGCTGGCCGATGACGGCCGGATCTGCCGGCCCCAGGTAGCTGAGTGCCTGAAGAGGTATGCATGCCATCACTCTGACGCGATCTCCTGGGGCGACTCGAGAGATGAGCGAGTGGGCGCCTAGGTGTGAGGAAGGCAAATGTCTGCTGAGTCGCAGGATAATGGAGCGCCCGAGAATATTAATTGCGGATGGTGAAGCGCTGGTGCTCGAAGCGTTTCGCGCGCTGCTTGAGCCCGAGTTCGAAATTGTAGGCACGGTTAGCAACGGCCAGAAATTGGTGGCTCAATGCAGCCGCTTGAAACCGGAGGTTGTCTTGTTGGATGTCACGATGCCGATACTCAGCGGTCTTGAGGCAGGCCGGCGTCTGACTGCGCTTTTACCGTCCGTTAAGCTGATTTTTGTTACCACCAACACCGAGCCCAGGGTGGTAGCGGAGGCTCTTCGAATCGGCGCAGTGGGCTATGTGCTGAGAAGCTCTGCGCCGGCGGAGCTGAAAAAGGCTATTCGGCAAGCGATGAAAGGCCGCTCATATATCAGCGCCTTGCTGGCCGACGTGGTGGGTTCGTTTCGCGAGTTCACTCGTTCTTTGCCGGCTCTGACTTCGCGGCAGCGAGAGGTATTGCAATTGCTCGCCGAGGGGCGTTCCATGAAAGAGGTAGCCTCGGCCCTGAATGTAACTCCGCGTACGGTAGCTTTTCACAAGTATAAGATGATGGAGCAGTTACATGTTAAGACCAATGCAGAGTTGGTGCGGTTCGCAGTTCGAAATGGAGTGGTCGGCCAAAATCGCTGTTAGTTTTGACAGTTGGCAGGACTTCCCCCGGAGACGTAATATTAATGTTGGGGCAAATGCCGCTGTTTTGACAAGCGCCGACTTTGCTTCCAAGCACTTAAGGGCGGAGTGTTGAGGGCGTGATGATCAGGAACAAAGTCGTTCATTGTGTCGTTGTCTCGTTGGGTCTTTCGACCGCGTGGGCGGGTCACCCGCAGGAGCAGACGGCCAGCAAGCCCCCGGTCTCGTCACAGCGCGCTCTGCTTAACCGCTATTGTGTGGGATGTCACAATCAGCACTTGAAGAGCGGCGGCTTGGCGCTGGACACGCTCAATGATGCCAACGTGGGCGAGAACCCCGTAGCTTGGGAGAAAGTTGTCACCAAGCTTCGCGCCGGCTTGATGCCGCCGGCGCGCATGCCGCGGCCCGACGAGAAGACTTACGACGCATTTCGGTTTTGGGTCCAGGATCAGTTGGATCAAGTAGCGGCCGCGCATCCCGATCCGGGGCGCACCGAGATATTCCATCGTCTCAATCGCACCGAATATCAGAACTCTATCCGCGACATGCTGGCGCTCAATGTCAAAGCAGCGGATCTGCTTCCGGCCGACGATTCGAGCAACGGATTCGACAACATGGCGGGCACTCTTCGGATGTCGCAATCTCTGATGGAGCGCTATCTGTCGGCCGCCAAAACCATCAGCCGCATGGCCATCGGGAGCGCCTTGCCGGCGGTGGATTCGAAGTCCTACCGGGTGGCGCCGGACATGCAGCAGCATGACCGCGTCGAGGGTCTTCCGTTTGGAACGCGCGGCGGTATCTTGGTAAATCACTTGTTCCCACGGGACGCCGACTATGAGATCAAGGTAGACCTGGCCGGGGCCCGGCGTCTCTATGAGGAGCACAAGCTCGAGATCAGTATCGATGGCGAACAAGTCAAACTGATCACTCTGACGCCGCAGAAGTCGGTAGACCGCGTCACTATGTACGACGTTGACGGAAAGACCTCGGCGCGCGTACACGTAACCGGCGGCCCGCACGACGTGGCCGTGACGTTCTTCAGGAAACCAGCGGATCTGGTTGAGCAGGTGCGCGAGCCTTTCCCGAATCCCCGCATTTCCGGGAACGACGGCGGTCCTGGCGGTCCCATGCCGGACGTCGCGGGCATAACCATTCGCGGACCCTACGACGACAAAGGGCCGGGCGAAACTCCCAGCCGAAAGCAAATCTTCGTTTGTTACCCGACCGAAGCTTCTCAAGAAGCCGGCTGCGCGAAAACGATTTTGTCCAAGCTGGCGCATCGTGCGTATCGTGGTCCGGTGCGCGACGAAGATGTGCAAGTCTTGATGAATTTCTACAACGACGGGCGCAAGGACGGCGGAACCTTCGAGGCGGGTATTGAGCTGGCTCTGCGGCGGTTGTTAGTCAGCCCTGAGTTTTTGTTCCGCATTGAGGCCGATCCTCCCATGTCGGCGCGAAACATCCAAGCGGCCAACGGAGCGCCGTTTATTTATCGCATCAGCGACCTGGAACTGGCCTCGCGTCTTTCGTTCTTCCTGTGGAGCAGCATTCCCGATGAGGAACTGTTGAAAGCGGCGGAGAACGGGAGCCTGAACACCCATGCGGTGCTGGAGCGGGAAGTCCACCGCATGCTGAGGGACCCACGTTCCGAAACGCTGACCACCAATTTCGCAGGTCAGTGGCTGGAGCTCCGAAACATAGATCTCAAGAACCCCGGCGATCCTTATTCGCTGGCCTATGATGAAACCCTGCGGATGGGGCTGCTGCGTGAGACCGAGCTCTTTTTCGACAGCATCGTGCGTGAAAATCGTCCCACCCTGGAGTTGCTCACCGCTAACTACACTTTTCTGAATCAGCGGGTAGCGGAGCACTATGGAATTCCGAATGTCCAAGGAAGCGATTTCCGGCGCGTCGAGCTTCCTGACGACAGTCCCAGGCGCGGCTTGCTGGGGCAGGGAAGCATCCTTACCATCACGTCGCATCCGAATCGAACCTCCCCGGTTCTTCGCGGAAAGTGGATATTGAAGGAGATTCTTGGAACTCCTCCTCCCGATCCGCCGGCCAACGTCCCGGCCTTGCCCGATCAGAAGACGCAGGCCAAGGTTACGACGTTGCGGGAAAGAATGGCGCAACATCGCGGCCACGAACCTTGCGCTACCTGTCACTCCATGATCGATCCGGCAGGGTTTGCGCTCGAGAACTTCGATGCGATCGGAAGGTGGCGAACTGTGGACGAGTCCTTCAATCCCATCGACACGTCCGGCGCGTTGCCCGACGGTACGAAGTTCAGCGGAGTGACCGAGCTCAGGACCGCTTTGGTGCTTCACCCCGAACGATTTGTTAATACCGTGGCTCAGAAGCTGATGACCTACGCCCTGGGGCGCGGTCTTGAGTACTACGATATGCCTTCGGTCCGCAAGGTCGTGAAGGATGCATCGGCGGACGATTATCGTATGCAGTCCATAATCTTAGGAATTATCGAGAGCTACCCATTTCAGATGAGAAGAGTTGATCCGCCCGGACAGACGGACAAACCCGGAGTGGTGGCTAGTTCGCATATCATTTCAGCGGAGACAGCAAGGAGAATAGGGCAATGATCATCACCAAGCAGGCATTGGCGCGGCGCACGTTTTTGCGCGGCATAGGGACGACGATCGCGCTGCCGTTTTTGGATGCAATGGTACCGGCGCTGGGAGCGGCGGCGGTCATGAAGGCGCCCATGCGGCTGGGCTTCTTCTACGTGCCGAACGGAATGTATCTGCCGAACTTCCATCCGGCGGGCGAGGGAGGGACGAGCTTCGAGTACACGCCGATCCTGAAGCCGCTGGAGCCGTTCCGGGAGCATGTGACGGTGGTGAGCGGGTTGAGCAACCTGGGCGTGATCAGCCCGAAAGAAGGCGGTGGAGTGCATACGCGGGCGCATGCGGGCTGGCTGAACGGAGTGCTGGCGAAGCGGACGGAAGGCTCGGACATTCTGGCGGGCAAGACCATCGATCAGTATGCGGCGGACAAGCTGGGCGTGGACACGCCCCTGCGGTCGCTGGAGCTGACCACGGAATCGAACTTCCAGGTGGGCAACTGCGAGAACGGGTATAGCTGCGCGTATCTGAATTCGACGTCCTGGAGGACGGCCAGTACGCCGCTGCCGCACGAGCGGGATCCGCGGGTGGTGTTCGAGCGGCTGTTTGGAGACGGCGGGAGCGTGTCGGCGCGCTTGGCGCAGATGAAGAAGGACCGCAGCATTCTGGATTCGATCGGCGAAGACATGACGCGATTGGAGAAGCGGCTGGGGATCAGCGACCGGCGGATGGTGGGCGATTATCTGGATTCGATCCGGGAGATCGAGACGCGGATTCAGAAGTCGGAGAAGAGCAACGCCAGCACGCCGCTGCCGTCGGTGACGCAGCCGGCGGGGATACCGGAAGAGTTCGACGAGCACGTGAAGCTGCTGGTGGACATGCTGCATCTGGCTTATCAGGGAGACATCACGCGGGTGAGCTGTATGCAGATCACGCGGGAGTCGAGCTACCGGTCGTATCCGTGGATCGGAGTGCCGGAGGGGCACCACACGGTGTCGCATCACCAGAACGAACCGCATCAAATCGGGCAGAAGACCAAGATCAACGCGTATCATATGTCGATTTATGCGCACCTGATCGAGAAGATGCAGAACACGCCGGACGGCGACGGGACGTTGCTGGATCACGCGATCCTGGTGTATGGAGCGGGGATGGGAGACGGAGACCACCACACGCCGATCAACATGCCGGTAACGATCGCGGGGGGCGGCTGCGGGAAGATGAAGGGCGGGCGGCACCTGCTCTATGCGCTGAACACGCCGTTCATGAACGCGGGTTTGAGCGCTGCTGGACAAAGTGGGCGTGGAAGAGGACAAGATCGGCGACAGCACCGGACGTTTGGCTGAGCTGTAATCGAGGTCGGGGCTTTCGAGGAGGGCTCGGAATGAGTAGCAATCGCTGGTGGATGATTGGGCTGTTGGCGGTCGTATCGCTGAACGCCAGCCAGGGCAGTGTAGCTCTGGTAGAGGCAGCCAAGAAGGCCGACAATCAGGCGGTGCAGTCGCTGCTGAAAGGCTCCCGGCGCGGATGCCAACGCTGCCACTGCCGACGGCACCACGGCGCTCGATTGGGCGGTGCATCGCGACGACCTGGAGATGGTTGATCTGCTGCTGAGTTCCGGCGCGAACGTGAAAGCCGCGAATCGTTATGGAGTCCAGCCGTTGTCGCTGGCCGCTCAGAACGGAAACGCGGCCATCATCGACCGGCTCTTGAAAGCCGGAGCCGATCCCAACACCTCCATGCCGGAAGGCGAAACCGTCCTCATGACTGCCGCGCGGACAGGTAAAGTGGATGCCATCAAAACGCTGCTGGTGCACGGCGCGAACGTCAATGCCCGGGATAGCTTCCGGGGCGAAACGGCCCTAATGTGGGCGGCCGGAAAGAACAATGCCGACGCAATTCGGATGCTGGTTGAGTTCGGTGCCGACGTAAAGGCTCGCACCAGCAATCCCACTCGATCCGTCGGCCGGAACGCGGATTCAGGCGTGATGTTCACCAGTCCTCCTCCCACCGGGTTCACGGCCTTTATATTTGCGGTGCGAGAAGGTCAGTTGGCTGCTGCCAAGGCGCTGCTCGAGGCGGGCGCGAACGTCAATGACACGGTATCCGATGGCGAGAGCGCGCTGGTGATCGCGTCGGCGAACGCGCATTGGGAACTCGCGAATTTCCTGCTCGATAAGGGTGCCGATCCGAACCTCGCGGGCGCGGGCTGGAACGCCCTGCATCAGGCGGTACGGGAGCGGAGGCCTAACCTCGGATTCGGGACGCCCGGGCCCATTCCAACCGGGAGTCTGGACAGTATCGAGGTCATCAAGAAAATGATCGCGAAGGGAGCCATTCTCAACGCTCGCATGACCAAGAACGGAATGAAGGACGGCCAGCGGAACAGGCTGAACCGGCTGGGCGCAACGGCCTTCTTTCTCGCGGCGAAGAACACCGACGTAGAAGTGATGAAGGTGCTGCTGGCCGCGGGCGCCGACGCAACCATTCCGTCCGCCGACAAGACCACGCCCCTGATGGTGGCTTCCGGTCTTATGCTCTGGAATCCCGGCGAGGATGGCGGTTCGCTGCTGGGCCAGGAAGAAGAAGTGCTCGAAGCGGTTAAGCTCTGCGCCGAGCATGGAAATGATGTCAACGCCACCAACATGTACGGGGAAACGGCCCTGCATGGCGCGGCCTACCGCGGCGCCAATCTGGTGGTCCAATATCTGGTCGACCATGGCGCCAAGCTGGATGCCAAGGACGAGCGCGGATGGACGGCGCTCACGGTCGCCAACGGCATCAACTACTCGGATTTCTTCAAGGCTCAGCCTCCCACTGCCGATCTGCTTCGAAAGCTGATGCAGGACCGCGGCCTCTCTACCGAAGGCCAGGTGGCCAGCGGCAAGGAGTGCATGGACTGCCTGCAGACCCACGGTGAAGAGGTGAAGGACTTCAACGCGCGCGAAAAGAAGCTGGACGCTGACTTTAACTCCTGGTATCACCCACCCAGCAGCAACGGCGAACAAAATCAGAGATAGCTGTCTCAAAGCGGTAATACTTGTCTGCCTGCAGGGTGCTGGGGCGGCTATCGCCCAGCCCAGCATGCCCTTCGATCACGTGCATGCGGTGTCCGCCGATCCCCCTGCTGCGGCGGCTTGGTACGCCGCTCATCTCGGCGGCATTCCTGGGGCGACGCCGGATCGGGTCACCTACGGTAAGACCATCCTGGCATTCCTCCGTCCCAATGGAAACGGCCAAACTCCGAAAGACGCCGTCAACCGCATCGATTTCAGCATCTCAGTTCCCGATTTCGCGCCCAAGTTGGCGGAGTTGAAGCAGGCCGGCGCGGTCATCCGAAGTCCTCAAACAGATGCGGGCGACTGGTACAAAATGGCGCTGGTCCAGGACCCGTGGGGCATCCAGTTCGAGTTGATCGAGGACTCTGGTCCGCCCGATGTCCGCTACGTTCGGATCAATGTTCCCGACCCCGACGCTACTTTACGATGGCTTGAAAAGATGTTCGGCGGCGAACGCGGCAGGCTGAGGAACCAGGCGGAGGGACTTCGTTACGGCAAGGTTTGGGTGTTGGTGCAATCTTCTCAGGAGCCCGCTCATTCTGACCGGCCGAAGTTCAGCGGGATCGACCATTTGGGATGGCGTCCCGAAAATGTCGACGCCAAGGTCGTCGAACTACGAAACAAGGGCGCCGTCATTTTGAGCGAGCCCCGCGATTATGGGCCGCTGCGGTTCGCTTTTGTCGAGGCGCCCCCTGGTCTGCGCATCGAGCTTACCCAGCGGCCGGTGCAATAGAATCTTGCCGGCACGGGCTGACAGTTCTAACAGTAGACAGGCTCGCTTTTGAAGGCGTAGAATGACGGCACTATGAAATCCAATCTTCCAGTGGAACCCTCGCGGCGCGACGCGCTGTCGGCAGCAGGTCGCCTCCTGGCCTGCGGACTGCCGGCCGCCTCTTTGTTAACGGCTGAGCCCCGTAAGCTGCGCTTGAATCCGCTGATCGCGAAGCTGGAGCAAGGCAAAGCTGTGCTCACGCCCAACGATTGGGCGTTTATCGATTTGGAGCATGGTCCCTATCTGATAGACCATCTGCAGAAGACGCTCGAGGATTTGGGCAAGAAGCGGGATGCCAACGGCGTGCTTGAAACCGCTCCCATTGTGCGGCTGCCCCAGGACGGCGATGAAGACTTCCGCTGGTCCGTCAAGCAGGTTCTGGACTCGGGCTCCTTCGGCGTGATTTTCTCGCACATCGAATCGAAGGCGGAGGCGACCAAGGCTATTCGCGCCGTCCGTTACCCGCCGCAGAAGGGCGCCAAACATCCGGAACCCATCGGCCAGCGCGGGTGGGGTCCCGGCCGGGTCATGAAGTATTGGGGTATCCCGCAGTCGGAGTACCTGCAGCGCGCCGACGTTTGGCCGCTCAATCCGGACGGCGAGCTGTTCATAATGCTTATGATTGAATCCGTCGAAGGGGCCAATCATATCGACGAGATTCTGGATGTTCCCGGCATTGGAGCCATATTCCTCGGCCCCAGTGATCTGGGAGTTTCCCTGGGTGTCGGACCGGCCGCCCCGCTTCCTCCGCCCGAGGACGAAGCTGTAATTCAGAAGGTCTTGAAAGCTTGTAAATCGAAGAATGTCATTTGCGGTTACCCCGTCTTAGGCGGCGAGAGCGAGCTGAAGAAGCGCTTGGATGAGGGCTTCCGGGTTATTCTAAACGCCGGCGCCGGGGTTGTACCGCCGGCAAGCCGCGCCTAAGGCCCGGAACCTGGAGCCATAGCCACATTTGCCGATTGCGGCATTGCATGCTGCAAGCGGTCCACAACGCGGCAGAAGCTTTTGTTGCCCGAACCGATCGACGCCAAGAAAACAATCGACTTTCGTCGCCGAAGGCGTAGTGTATATAGGAAGAGACTTTTGAGTGAAGCAGATTCGGCGTAGCGTCTGGAAAATTCGCCCCGGGATTTCGCCGGTTCTCTTGTTGGGGCTCATGCCGCTGGCCGCGTGGGTGCTGCAGGCCCAAGGCGACCACCCGCCTTCCCGGTCGGTAAACGATGGCGTCTACACGGACCCGCAAGCCAAACGCGGACAGGCCGTCTATCAGGAAGAGTGCTCGCGCTGCCATTCGGAAAATCTCGCGGGTGGAGAGAACTCGCCCGCCTTGGCCGGAGATGCATTCCTCGAAAAGTGGAACGGCAAAACCGTGGACGACCTGTATGAGCTGATTCGAACCACCATGCCGGCCGACAGTCCGGGCAGGCTGAGCCGGCAACAGTACGTGGACATAGTCGCGTTCATGTTCCAAGTGAACAAGTTTCCTCCAGGGCAGGGAGAACTGGAGCGAGATAGCGCCCGTTTAAAAGACATCCTCATCAACACAAAACGATGACCGGCGGATTGAAACCACACCGAATGCTTGCGCCATTGCCGCTGCAGGATCCGCGCGGAAATCAGTCTGGAGAGTATCGCTTCTGAAGACATCGAGCTCGCAGAATAATACGCGTACCGGGAGACTCGATTCTATCGATCTCAAGATCCTAGCCACGCTTCAAGATAATGCCAGAATTGCGAACGTGGATCTCGCCGATACGGTGAACCTGTCGCCGTCGCCTTGTCTCGCTCGCGTGAAAGCGCTGGAGCGGGACGGCTATATCAGCCGTTATGTCACGCTGCTCGATCCGCACGCCGTGGGTCTGGGCGTCAATGTCTTTGTGCAGGTGCGGCTTGAAAAACAAATCGAACCCGCGCTGCGACTGTTTGAAAACGCGATCGCCGGACGCTCCGAAATCATGGAATGTTATCTGATGACCGGTTCGGCCGACTACTTGATACGGATCGTGGTTGCGGATCTGGAAGAGTTTCAGAAACTGCTGACGGATTTCGTCGCCAAGATTCCGGGCGTCGGAAATATCCAGTCCAGCGTCGCGCTGAAGCAGGTTAAGTATAAGACGCAACTCCCGATATCCGGTTAAGCGCCGCCGAGCTTCCTCGAATGTCCGGGGCAGGGTCTGCCGCCAAACGCTGGTTCGGCGGAAGGATATACCGCTAACCCTGCTACGAACCTGCCAAGACAACATCACCTACGGTGACCATAGCCCTAAAATCAACGAATATGGCGCGGAATTCCGAAGTGGCGCCGCGCCGCCACTCCGCTAATCGGGTGGCCGCTGTTTTTTTGGCCGCCACGCTAACATTGGTCATCGCAGGAATGTGCGCCTGTACATCGGGCGAACGCAAGGTTCGCGCGAACGAGGCGCCCGGCGTTC
The DNA here is from genome assembly GCA_963786745.1 of Terriglobia bacterium. Lineage (GTDB taxonomy): Bacteria > Acidobacteriota > Terriglobia > Bryobacterales > Bryobacteraceae > Palsa-89. The sequence goes on from CAWBAE010000009.1 coordinate 45,829, forward strand.
CGGTGATGACTCTGGAGATTCAGCCGCAAAACATTCCAGTTTTTTCGGACTTCGCCGCCCAGACCTACGTGCGCAACTCCGTTGAAGTGCGCGGGCGCGTGGAGGGGTACATCGAGAAGTGGCTGTTTGAGCCGGGTTCGGAAGTTGAGGCCGGACAGGTTCTCTATGTCCTGGACGTCAGGCCCTACGAAGCCGGTTTGACGCAAGCGCAAGGCAATGTCCGGCAGAGCGAGGCTGATCTCGAATACGCCCAGCAGCAGGTTTCGCTACTGCAGGCCGAAGCGGCTCTTGCAACCGCCCAGGCCAACCAGATCAAGGCCAAACAGGACTACGAGCGAGTGAAGCCGCTGGTGGACGAGAATGCGGCGTCGCAACAGGACCTGGATGCGGCGGTCGCGTCTCTCGCTGCAGCCGACGCCAATCTGCGAGCCGCGCGGGCGAATGTCGAACAAGCCAAGCTTTCCACTCGCACGCAGATCGCCTCCAGCGAAGGCAAGGTGGAATCGCTGAAGGGCGCGCTTCGCACCGCCGAGTTGAACCTGCAGTATGCGACTATCCGCGCTCCCATCAGCGGCCGCATTGGCGACTCCATGTTGCCCGTGGGCGGTCTGGTTACGCCCAACTCGGCTTCCCCCCTCACCACCATCGTTCCGCTGGATCCGATGTGGGTTCGCTTCAAGGTGACCGAAACGGAGTACTTGTCCTGGGCCAAGCGCGGCGAGCAGAAACCCCCCAGCGAACTGCCGCTCACCCTGGTGTTGTCCGATGGTTCCGAGTATTTATCCAAAGGTCACGTTGTAAACGCGCTGAACTACATCGATCCGAAAACCGGAACGCTCGAGATTCAAGCTACCTTTCCTAATCCTCGCCGAACATTGCTGCCGGGCCAGTTCGGGCGTGTCCGCATCCAGTTGGATGAAAGGAAGAACGCTCTGGCAGTGCCTCAAAGAGCGGTTCAGCAACTGCAAAATATCTCGACGGTGTACACAGTAGGCCCCGGGAACCGGGTGGAAGCCCGAGGAGTCACGACAGGCGATCGCGTGGGCGAGTTGTGGGTTATAACGCAAGGGCTGAAGGCCGGCGACCGCGTTATTGTGGAAGGTCAATTGAAGGTGCAGCCCGGCGTTCTGGCGCAGCCGTCGCCTTGGAATCCTGGGAATTAGCGCATGGCCCGCTTTTTTATAGATCACCCCGTTTTCGCGATGGTGATCGCTATCGTGATTGTCATTCTCGGCAGCGCCGCCATTCCCGCGCTGCCGGTCGCGACTTATCCGGAAGTGGTGCCCCCCGTAATACAGATCACCGCCAATTACCTCGGCGGAAATTCGGAAGACATCGAGAAGACCATCGCTCAGCCCATCGAAGAGCAGCTGGCCGGGCTCGATCACATGCTGTACTTTCTCTCCACCAGCGGCAACGACGGATCGTTGAATATTCAAGTCACCTTCGACCTGGGAACGAATCCGGACATTGCCGCCGTTCAAACGCAGAATCGCGTGAATGTCGCGCTGCCCCGCCTGCCCGCGGATGTGCAAAAGCAGGGAGTGGCGGTGACCAAGGTATCCAGCGCATTTCTGATCGCCATCGCTCTTTTATCGCCCGACAATCGCTACGACGCGCTGTTCTTAACCAACTACGTCCAAATCAATCTGCTCAACCAAATCGGGAGCCTGGAAGGCGTCGGCCAAGCCCGCTTAGGTTTCAACGCGCTGTATTCGATGCGAGTGTGGGTGAACCCGGACAAGATGGCGAAGTTTGGCATCACCTCTACCGACGTCAGCAACGCCATTCAGGCGCAGAACCGCCAGAATCCGGCCGGAGCTTTTGGCCAGCCTCCGTCGCCTAAAGGCACGGATTTTCTATATCCCGTCAGCGCGCCCGGGCGGCTGGTGGATCCGCATCAGTTTGAAGACATCGTGATTCGCGCGGAGCCGGACGCCTCCCTGCTTCGTATTCGCGATGTAGGGCGCGTCGAGCTGGGCGCCCAGTCCTATAGCGGTTTCAATCGGATGGATGGCCGCGATACGGCCAACTTGATCATCTATCTGGCGCCCGGAGCCAACGCCGTGGCCACGGTGGATCGCATCACCTCCTATCTCGCGCAAGCCAAGAAACACTTCCCGGCAGGCATCGATTACCGGGTTCCCTACAATTCAACGATGTTCGTGCACGCCGCGATTCGGGACGTGGTGAAGACCCTGTTCCTGGCGATCGCGCTGGTGATTCTGGTCGTTTTTATTTTCCTCCAGAACTGGCGCGCCACCCTGATTCCATTGTTGACAGTACCGGTGGCGCTGATGGGCACCTTCGCCCTGTTTCCGCTGCTCGGGTTCTCCATCAACATCACCACCATGTTCGGGCTTGTTCTGGCCATCGGGATTGTGGTGGACGACGCCATCGTGGTGGTCGAAGCAGTTCAGCGAAATATCGACCACGGGATGGGCTCGCGCGAGGCCACCATTCTCGCCATGCAAGAGGTGTCGGCGCCCGTGGTCGCGATCGCCTGCATCCTGGCGGCGGTTTTCATACCGGTGGCGTTTCTCGGAGGAATCAGCGGCGAGATCTACAAACAGTTCGCGCTCACCATTGCCGCGTCGGTGCTTCTGTCGGCCTTCAACGCTCTTTCGCTCAGCCCGGCGCTGAGCGCGATTCTTCTGCGCCCTAAGAAGGAAACTCACAGCATTCTGTCGAGATCGTTCGGAGTTTTCAATCGCGCCTTCGATTGGACTAGAAATCGATACCTCTCGGGCGTAGGCGCGCTAATCAGGAAATCAGCCTTCGCGCTGGCGGGCCTGCTGGTTTTCTGGGCGATGGGAGGATTATTGTATCGGGCGCTGCCTGCCGGCTTTTTGCCGGATGAAGACCAGGGCGCCTTTTTCGTTTCCATCCATCTTCCCGATGGCGCTTCTTACGAACGTACCAACATCGTTTCGCGAAAAGTGGAAGACATGGTGATGAAGATCCCGGGCGTGGAAGGAGTATTAACGCTCGGCGGCACCGACATCGCCACTCGCACCATCAGCTCAAACGCCTCCACTTTATTCGCGCGTCTGAAACCGTGGGATGAACGTACGTCTAAAGACGAGCAGATTGAAGGGATCTTGGCTCGAGCGGACCAGGAGTTTTCGAAGGTGCCTGAGGCCGCCATTTCGTCCTTTGGGATGCCTCCCATCATGGGTCTGAGCCCCACCGGCGGATTCCAGTATGTGCTGGAGGATCGAGCCGGCGGCGACATTAACGCGCTGGCTCGGGAAGCCGATGAGTTGATCGCCGCCACCCAGAAGCGAAAAGATCTGGTGGATGTGCAGAACACATTCCATGCCAGCGTGCCTCAGTACAAGGTCGATATGAATCTCGACAAAGTACAAACGATGAACATCCCGGTGACGGAAGCTTACAACGGCTTGCAAACATTTCTGGGCGGATTGTACGTGAACGACTTCAATACGTTCGGTCATACCTGGCAGGTGGTGGTGCAAGCCGACCCCGAGTTTCGCACCGGTCCCAAGGACATCAATCGCTTCTACGTTCGATCCAACGACGGCAACATGGTGCCGCTCGGAACGCTCGCCAGCATTCACGCCAGCTCCGGCCCGGACGTGATTTATCGATATAACCGCTACCGCGCTATTCAAATTCTTGGATCGCCTGCTCCCGGGTTCAGCAGCGGCCAGGCCAGCACGGCCATGGAAGCAGTGTCCGCATCCACGCTGTCTTCCGAGTACGGATATGAATGGACCGGAACCACCTTCGAGGAAAAGCAGGCGCAGGGGCACGAAGGCGTCATATTCGGCTTTGCGGGCGTGCTGGTGTTTCTATTCCTGGCGGCTTTGTACGAGAGCTGGTCCATTCCGTTCGCCGTGCTCATGGCGCTGCCGCTAGGATTGTTTGGAGCGCTGGCGGCTGTCTGGCTGCGGTCTTATCCGTACGATATTTACACGCAGATCGGTATCGTGACATTGATCGGTTTAGCGGCCAAGAACGCGATTCTGATCGTGGAGTTTGCGCGCGCACGGCGCGATCAGGGCCTCACCTTGCGAGAGGCGGCGATGCAGGCGGCCGAACTGAGGCTGCGGCCGATCCTGATGACATCCTTCGCATTTATTTTCGGCGTGCTCCCGCTGATGCTTGCCACAGGAGCGGGCGCGGCCTCCCGGCGTTCCCTCGGCACGGCGGTGTTCGGGGGAATGAACGCCGCGACGATCCTGGCCGTTTTCATTGTTCCGGTTTTGTATGTGGTCATCGAGCGAATCGCGGATCGCGGGCGGAGGCTGACCGCTAGCCCAGCTTCTACACTGCACGAAGAAGTCGCCGGAGACTGAGGTTCTGCAAAGAGCGTAAATGGAAGGGTGCTTATGGGCAAGAATGCCTGGCTGATTCTCTTCAGCGGATTAGTGATTCCGCTGAGCGCGCAAACCGGCGCGCTGGACGGGCAGTGGAAGTATTACGGCGGAGATGCCGGCAGCACGAAATATTCGGCGCTCGATCAAATCAATAAAAACAACGTCAAGGATCTGCACATCGCCTGGCGCTGGCGATCCGACAATCTGGGCCAGAAGCCGGATTTCAACCTGCAGGGCACGCCCATCATGGTTGGCGGCGTCTTGTACGATACGGCTGGCGCGCGGCGCGATGTCGTGGCGATTAACGGATCCACGGGTGAAACGCTGTGGATCTACCGTTACGACGAAGGCGAACGCGGGTTGAAGTCCCCCTTGCGTTCGGCGTCGGGACGGGGTGTCGCGTACTGGAGCGACGGCAAGGAAGCGCGCATTCTGCACGTTACGCAGGGCTATCGCCTGATCGCTCTGGACGCCAAGAATGGCCGCCCGATTTCCACATTCGGCCAAGACGGGATCGTCGATCTCAACCAGGGCCTGGAGCGGCCGGTAACGGAAGACGGCGTGATTGGGCTGAACTCGCCGGCCATGGTGGTGGGCGACGTGATCGTGGTGGGCGCGAATTTCGGGACGCCCAGCATCCGCAAACCAACGCCTGGCGCCGTGCGAGGCTACGACGTTCATACCGGAAAACGACTCTGGATTTTTCACACTGTGCCGCTGCGCGGAGAGCCGGGAAGTGAAACCTGGGAAGATGATTCTCTTGAGAACGGCGGGAATGTCGGTGTTTGGGCGCCGATGTCGGCCGACCTCGCGCTCGGGTACGTTTATCTGCCGGTGGAAACTCCGACCATCGATACATACGGAGGCCATCGGCCCGGTAACGATTTGTTCGCCGACAGCCTGGTCTGTCTGGACGCGAAAACTGGAAAGCGCATCTGGCATTACCAATTGGTGCATCACGGTCTTTGGGACTATGACGTTCCCGCTCCCCCCATCCTGCTCGACATCACCGTAGGCGGCAAGAACATCAAGGCCGTCGCGCAAGTTACCAAGCAGGCGTTCACGTACGTGTTTGATCGAGTGACGGGGCAGCCCGTCTGGCCGATCGAAGAGCGTCCTGTTCCGCAGTCCGATGTTCCGGGCGAGAAGTCATCTCCGACGCAACCCATTCCGACCAAGCCGCCGCCGTTCGACCGGCAAGGCATCGGCCCCGATGATGTGATCGATTTTACGCCCGAACTCAAAGCGGAAGCGCTGAAAGTCCTGTCGCAATATAGAATCGGACCGGTCTTTACGCCTCCCTCGGTCAACGATCCCAAAGGGACCAAGGGAACGATGATGGTGCCGGGCCTGGTGGGCGGTTCGAATTGGCAAGGCGGCGCCGCGGATCCGGAGACTGGAATTCTTTACGTCAGTTCTATCACGCTGCCGATGGTCGCCGCGCTGCGTGAATGCGAGCCGGGGTTCACCACCGTCGCTAAATTGAAGTATTGTTCGTTCGGAGGCGGCTATGGTGAAGTCCAGGGACTGCCTCTCACCAAACCACCATGGGGCCGGATCACCGCGCTGGATCTCAAAACGGGCGAGCAACTATGGATGGTCCCGAATGCCGATACGCCGGATTTCGTTAAGAATCACCCCGCGCTGAAAGGCGTCACGATTCCAAAAACTGGACGCCAGGACCGGCCCGGCATCATCGTGACCAAGACGTTGGTCTTCGCGGGCGAAGGTTCAGGTCTGTTCGCGGCGGGCCGGGGCGCCGGTGGGCCGATGTTCCGGGCGTACGACAAGCAATCTGGTGCGATCGTCTCCGAATTTCTTCTCCCGGCCAATCAAAGCGGCATCCCGATGACGTACATGCTCAACGACAAGCAGTATATCGTCGTACCCGTGGGCGCGCCGAATCACCCGGCGGAATTGATCGCTCTTACCGTAGAGTAGTAACGATTAACCTGATACGATCAGGTCTTGATTCGGACTCTACTCGTCGCATGCTCGCTGGGCGCGCTGCTCGATGCCTCGGCCTGCGCTCAAAACACGCCGGCCGCCCACCTGACCGCCCGGCAGGTCATCGAACGCATTCAGAAGAACGTCGGGGTGCCCTGGCGCACTCCCACGGTCGACACCTTCAAAGCCGGCGACCCGGACACGCCTGTTACCGGCATTGCGACAACCATGATGGCCACGTACGATGTGCTGCGGCGCGCGGCCGCGGCCGGAGACAACCTGATCATCACTCACGAGCCGACCTTCTACGGCCACCTGGATGAGACCGCCGATCTTGCCCGCGAGAACGACGCCGTCCTGGCCGCCAAGCGGGCGTTCATCGCCGAGCATCATTTGGTGATCTGGCGCTTTCACGATCATTGGCATGCCCGTATACCCGACGGCATCATGACCGGCATGATTCGCGCGCTCGGCTGGGAGAAATTCCTGAAGCCGGGTAGCGCGAACCTTTTCGTCATCCCCGAGACTACGCTTGAGAACCTGGCCGCCAGCATTAAAGACCGGCTCGGAATCCGTACTCTGCGCGTGGTGGGCGATCCGGCCCTGCGGGTGACCAGGCTCGCGCTCAATCCTGGCTATCCAGGATTTCCGGCCGAGCGTCACATGCTGCAGCGCGCCGATGTCGAGGTGCTGGTGATGGGCGAAGGCCTGGAATGGGAGACCATCGAATACGGCGCGGATGCGGCCGCGGAAGGCCGGCGCAAAGCGCTGATCATACTCGGCCACATTCCCTCCGAGCAAGCGGGCATGGAGGATTGCGCCCGCTGGTTGAAGGGCTTCGTCACTGAAGTGCCGGTGGAGTTCATAGCCACGGCCGAACCGTTTTGGCCGGCGAAGTAGCGAAATCCTGATCAGCTATTTCGGCGGGGCGTGTTCGGCGACCCGTTCGCCGTTCAGCAGATCCGGCAGCGCATAGTTGCCCTCATGGCAGGCGTATTCGAAAATCGGCCCGGTCGATCGGGTCCAGGTGAGTTCGCCCTTCCATGGCCGCGTATACGCAGTGGGGTCGTCCACTTCGAATCGATACAGAATCGTATTCGCATCCACCAGGCTGAAGCGTTCCACGACGTGCAGATTTCGATCGGTGCCGAACATGCCGCCCGCGTCGCCGAAATAGCCGCCGCCGTCCTTGAAGTTCGCGGTGTCCACCACCAGCGTGCCGCCTTCCCAGTGCCCGATGGAATCGCCCAGCCAGAGCCGCACGCTGGTGGGAAGGTGAGCCTTGCGGTCCAGCCGAATGATTCTCGTATCGTGGATCATTTCGGTATTGATCATCACTTCGTTGCCGGTCTGGATAATTTGAGAATTGCTGTTGTAGATATACGGCCGCATCGGGGCGGAGGCAGTGGGAAACACGATGCATTGGTCCTGAAGACCGAGGTCTCTGGGACCGTGCGGATGACGAAGCAACTCCATGCGCCGGTTCTTTTCGGCGGAAGCGGCCGGCGTCAGCGGGGGAATCCTTCCATCCGGAGGATCGGTGATGATAGAGGTCCGGTGGCTCGGGAGCAACGTGAGGCCGGTTTCATAGAAGAGAGCGTTGTAACTGACGAAGCCCCTGGCTGCATCCGGTTTTGGATCCTGCCTTCGGGTGGCTGCTTTGCGCTCCCAATCCGCGACTTCTTCCGGCGTGAAGAACTCCTTGTCTTTGAGCTGCGCCGGACGCTCCAGCGGAGTGGCCGTCGCGGAGTTCCAGATGCCCTCGAAGTCGGGGCGTCCGCCCACTTCCGAGGCACGCGATTGCGCAGCGGCTGGTAGAACAGAAGAAACCGCTAGGAAGGCTACTACGAGTGTTTGACGAGTCATGCGGTTGTGACGTCTGCGCTGCAGCATGCCATGGTTCCAGTATATCCAGGCTCCTAAACCGCATCCAGTTTTTTGCGCGATACAATCCGGGCGCGCAGCACACGATTCCACCACAGGATCGCCCCGGTCACGAACATGACCGCGGGGGCCAGTCCGAATAGCGCCCAGGTAGCCTTCGTGGCCTGATCGCAGAACCCGGGGCCGCCGCAAGGAATCCCGATGCCGTTAATGCGGCCGAAATGCAGGAACGCGAGCCAATACGTAACGTGGTCGCCGATGCGTATCCCGGCATTCGCGGCGGTGAGCGGCTCGAGACGGTCGGCGAGGTCCTGAAACGGCTGCGGAAAGCTGAGATAGATGCCGCTCACCGCAAAAACGAAAAAAAATCCAAAACTCCAGAAGCCGATCATGCTGTGCAAGTGCCAGATCCAGCGCTTCCATCCCACGCCGCGATGCAGGCTCAGGCTGCGCCGCCAGGTCTTGATGCCCGGCCACCAGATCGCCAAGCCCGTCAGGGCCAGCGCCAGCAAGGCGATCGCGCCCAGGCCGTTCACTCTCCGGCCGGTGGTTCCGGCGAACAGATTGTCGTGCAGATCGGTGAGTTGTGAAATGAGTCGGATGCCGGTTGGAACCGAATCGCCGAGATCGACGCCGCTGCGCGGATCGATTAGCCGATGCTTGTTGTCGTCGCCACGCCGCAACCGGACAATCACCGCTTCATCGGGATTCGCCGAGCGGGCGATATTCACAACCCGATAGCCAGGATACAGGCGGATAACGGCTGCCCTAAGCTGGTCGTCGGACAGTCGTGCGGCGGAACTTCGCGAGACTATTGGCTCGGGCGTCGCAGCTCGATAAAGCTCGTTCTGATAAACCAGCACGCTGCCCGTTACGCTGATCATGAAGACGTAAAGGCCGGCGGCGATGCCGCACCATAAGTGCGCCTGAAACAGCGCCCTTCGCAACCAGACGCGCTGCGGCCGCCGAACCCAGCGCTGCCACGTGGTTGGCTGATTGCTCCGGTCCACAGCCAGAGGCTACAACACACGCTAGACCGCGTCAACGTCCTCCGCCGGGCAACGCGAACGGTTGGCAGCCCGATTGCTGTAATCAGGAACATGCTTGCCCCAAAAGGGGTGATGATTTGGAATTTCGCTGGTAATTACAGCGAAAGTAAACAACATATTTACCCCACCCAGGGGGCCGCTCCGCCGAGTCGTGGAGCTTTCCGACACATGCACCGGGGCTATCTGCGGCTTTGCGGGCTGGTCTCGACGTCGCTCCTGATGATCGCCGGCTTCCCCGCTCGCGCGGCACAACCAGCGTGGATGATGGAAGTAAACGGCGTCGTCCAGGATGGGCAGGGAAATGCATATCTGGTTGGGTCCGTAATAAGTGACATTGTGCCGGTCACACCAGGCGCTTTTCAAACCAAGTTCAACGGCGGCACGTGCGGAACCGTCAATAACGGCACTAGCGCGCCATTTACGGTCCTCTGCCAACACGGTTTCGCCATAAAAATCTCCGCCGACGGTTCCACCATTCTGTATGCCACGTACCTGGAGGGGTCCCAGGATGACTATCTGACTCCGGTGGGCGTTGACTCTTCAGGAAACCTGTTCGTGCTGGCGAATTCCAGCTCTGCCGACTTCCCGTCCACGGGCACCATGGCGGGGTTGCCGCCTGCGGGCTTCGGAGGTAACTTTTTCATTCTCGAATTGTCGGCGGACGGCTCCAGTTTAGTCTTCAGCGACGAGTTCGGCTTTCCGGGAGATCCAGGCGTCAGCACCGTCAGCGCCATCTTGCTCGCGCCCGGCGGGAAATTGGTCTTCGGTGGCACTACCGACGGAACAGCATTTCCCACCACCCCAGGAGCTTACCTTTCAGCCCGCCCCAACGTCAGCTTGGATGGATACGTCTTCGAATGGGACCCGGGCACCAATACAATCGTCCATTCGACGCTGATCGGAGGCTCGAATCAGGATCTGCTGACCAGCCTGACTATGGATGTATCCGGGAACTTCTATGCTGCGGGATACACCGTCTCAACAGACTTTCCCCTGACGCCAAGAGCGTTCTACAGCCCCAGCACGGACTCGCTCCAAGGCGTGAATGATTTCGTGGCCAAGCTGGACCCAAGTCTCTCCACGCTGGATTTCTCGTTGCTCTTCGGCGGGAGCTACCACCCAATACCAACGGCCGTAGCGGTGGATTCCGCTGGCAACGTTTACGTCGATGGATCGGGATCCGAGAACCTCCCCGTTAGCCCGGGAGCGTTTGAGACATCGTACTCTCAAGGCTTCCTTGCCAAATTCGACGGGAAGAATGGCGCGCGAATCTACTTCACTTACTTGGGTGACGGCGACTCAAGTTTCCCCAGCTCTTTGGCCCCAGCCTCTGATGGAACGATCTGGGTGGCCGGTTCGAACGAAGACGGCGGGGTGGTCACCACGCCGGACGCACAGCAGCCAACTCTCCCCATTACTAATTCAACAGCTGCCTATCTCAAACACATTTCCGCTGACGGAAGTGAGCAGCTTTATGGCACCTACCTGGTATATGATGGCCAGCCGGAACTCTTAGCTCTCACCGCGCCCGGGGAGGCTCTGTTGCTCGATACGACGAATTTTTTCGAAGCTCACAATTTCAACATTCCGTCGCAGCCCCCGGCGGGACCTCTGATTACATCCATTGTGAATGCCGCCAGCTTTGGCCAGCCGGACTACATCAGCCCGGGGGAAATCGTGTCGATATTCGGGCTCTCGATCGGACCAAACCAACCTGTGTCCTATCAACTCAATTCCGCTGGAGACGTGCCGTCGAATCTCAATGGGCTGCAAGTGCTGATCAACGGTGTCGCCGCACCGATTCTCTACGCTTCCGAGAACCAGATAAACGCAGTGGTGCCGTTCACCGCGATGATGAACACATCGTCTAATCTCGGCACCGCTACATTCGAGGTGCAAAACCCGGCCATCGCCGCGGATCTTTCAGCCTCAACAATATGGATCGTTTCTTCTGTGCCGGGAATTTTTGAGTCTGGGGGAGCTGGCCTCATCTTGAATCAGGACGCCACGCAAAACTCGCCCACCAATCCAGCGAAACAAGGCTCCATCATCTCGCTGTTCGTCACGGGCGTGGGGCCGATGACGCCGGCGCCGGTAGACGGAACGTTCGCGACTACCGCCTCAACGCCGGTGCTGCCGATCCAGGTGTTCTTGGGGACTGGCTTCGAGACGCCATACACGCCAGTGGGCAAGAATTCCATCATGTACGCGGGCGATGCCCCTGGTGAGATAGCGGGTCTGCAACAAATCAATGTCAAGCTTCCCACCGGCGCGGTCTACAGCAGTCTATACATCGCGGCCGGATCCGGCATCTCCAATGCGGTGGTGTTCTTCGAGCAGTGAAGCGAAATGCGCGTCAACGTCCTCCGCCGGGCAGCGCGAACGCGAACAGCGCGCTGCCGGCGGGAATGACCACGTACTGTCTCCCGTCGAGCGCATAGCTCATGGGCGCGGCGAAGACCGGCGATCCCATCTGGAAATGCCACAGGTGTTCTCCCGTGGCGGCGTTCAACGCCAGGAAGTTGCCTTCGTTGTCTCCGAAGAAAACCAATCCCCCGGCGGTCGAAAGCATTCCGCCCCAGCCGGCGGAATACATCTTGAATTCCCATTTAATATCGCCACTCAGCGGATTGATCGCGCGCACAACGCCCCAGTCCTTCTCGTTGGGCGGAGGGCCGAAAGTGCTGCCGTAGAAGAAACGGCCGTTCACCGGCGTCTCTTCCTTGGCGCCGAAGATCCCGCAGGACCCTTCGCGCGCATTCACGTAGAAAAGCTTGGTCAGCGGACTATAGGAGGACGGATTCCAATTGACGCCGCCAGACCATCCCGGACAGACCTTCGTACCTTCCGGCTTTGGCATCGCAGCCGGATTCGGGATCGGCTTGCCATCCGCGCTGAGGCCTTTCGCCCAGGTCTGCTGCGCGAACGGCTTCGCCAGCAGGAATTGGCCGGTCACTCGATCCAGCACATAGAAGAACGCGTTGCGATTGGCCTGCACCAGCAGCTTGCGGGGCTGGCCGTTCCACATCCCGTCGATCAGCACCGGCGTTTGCGTCGCGTCGTAATCGTACATGTCGTGCGGTGAAAATTGGAAGTACCATTTGAGCGTTCCCGTGTCGGGATCGAGAGCCAGCATTGAATTGCTGTAGCGATTGTCGCCCTCGCGTTGCCCTCCATAATTGCTCGGCGCGGGATTTCCGGTGGGCCAGTAGAGCAGGTTGAGTTGAGGGTCGTACGATCCGGTCACCCACGCGCCTGCTCCACCCACTTTCCAAGAATCTCCAGACCACGTATTGTTGCCCGCTTCACCGGGCCCGGGAATCGTGTAGAAGCGCCAGGCTCGCTTCCCCGTCGCGGCGTCGTAAGCATCGATGAAACCTCGAATAGGATATTCGCCGCCTGCAATGCCGACGATCACCTTATCCTTCACCAGCAGCGGCGCCATCGTGAAACTGTAGCCTTCGGCGTAGTCCGCCGCTTTCACGTCCCACAGAATGTTGCCGGAGCGGGCATCCATGGCGATGACGTGCGCGTCCAGCGTGGCCATGAACAGCTTATTGCCTTGGATGGCGAATCCGCGATTCACGCTCCCGCAGCAGGCGCGGATGTCTTGCGGGAGATTGCGCGCGTATCGCCAGATGGCTTTACCTGTGCGAGCGTCCAGGGCGAAGGCGCGATCGTTCTGCCCGGTGCCGTACATCACGCCGTTCACCACGATCGGCGTAGTCTCGAACTTTCCGAGATCGCCGATCTGAAAAACCCATTGCGGCAAAAGACCGCTGACGTTCGACGCGTTGATCTGATCGAGCCCGCTGTGCCGCCAGCCCGCGTAGTTTCCTGAGTAGGTCAGCCAGTTGGCCGGATCGTCGGAAGCGGCTTGCGGCCAGAGCGTTTCAACACCCGCGAAAATGACTATGCAGAGAATCGCATGTTTGATGATCGTCATTGCTTCCTCATTCGAGAGTGGCCAGATAGGCCAGCAGATCCTTGAGCGACGCCTCGCTCAGCTCCTGGTTCGTATAAGCAGGCATGGGCGATTTCTGCTCGTGAATCACATCCTTCAGATCTTTCTTCATGAAGATGTGGATCTCATTGTCGGAGCCGATCATCTGAAGGGAAAACGTATCCTCGTTTTTCGCCACGCCCGTGATCCGTTGCCCACTGCTTGTCACCACCGTCACGATCGAGTTGGCGATCGGCACCACGTAGTCGGCATTCGGCTCGCGCAAGCCAGTGGTCACCTCTTTGTTGGGATCGCGCAGCTTCGTGGTGAGATATTCCAGCGTACGTGCGGAGCCGATCTGGGATAGATCCGGCCCCAGTACGCCGCCTTTGCCATTCACCATGTGGCAATTCCCGCATTTGCCCGCGCTCCAGAAGTACTTTTCGCCGGCCTCTTTATTTCCGCCGGTCGCTGCGCGAGCCGCCACCACCGTCGAACGCAGAAACGCCACGATCGCCCAAACTTGTTCCGGCGGGAGATTGTTGGCCGGCATGATGGTTCCCGGAACGCCGCGCGTAATGGAGCGGAAGAGGTCGGCGTCCGTCGCGCCGTGCTTGAACTGAGAAGTGGTGAGGTTCGGGCCTTTGTCTCCGCCCTGGGCATCCGCGCCATGGCAAATCCCGCAATTGCCCGAGAAGTACATGTGGCCGCGCTCGATGGTGTCGGGCGTGGAAGGCGGCCGCGGCGTTTCCTGAGCGAACTGAGGGATCGCCAAAAGAACCAGTAAGGCCGTGGCTCTGGCCAGAAGCGCTTTGCCGCGACTACCGGCCTTCACGAGATCGATCCTCCTTCGAGCATCCAAGCGCCCGAATATTCTGATCATTATAGCTTGAGCGGATTCTTCATTATCCGCCCGCAAGGCGCGCTGATATAGAATCGTTTGAGCGGAAGGAGTCCCTGTGAAAAAAAGCTTGCTCGCCGTCGCGCTGATCCTGCTCCCGTCCCTGCGGGCGCAAACCTCAACCTGGCGTCCGGTGGTGATGTCGGACAACGGCATGGTCGCGTCCGGACATCCGCTGGCCTCCGAAGCCGGGATTCGCGTGCTGAAGAACGGCGGAAACGCGGTGGACGCCGCCATAGCCACTTGGGCCGCGCAGGGGCTGGTGGAGCCGATGATGACCGGCATCGGCAGCGACATGTTCATCATGATCTATCTCGCTAAGACGAACGAGGTCAAGTTCATCAACGCCACCGGATTCGCGCCCATGGCCGCGACCATCGATCTTTATAAATCCAAGGGCGGGATTCCTATCGATGGGCCTCTGTCGGTCAGCGTCCCCGGTTCGGTGGGCGGAGCCGAGCTGGCGGTGCGGAAGTACGGCACCAAGTCTCTCGCCGAAGTCCTGGCTCCGGCGATAGAACTGGCCGATCACGGTTTCCCAGTCACTGAGCACCTCGCGAACTCGCTCAAGAGCGCAAAGAAGACGCTGGCGAAATTTCCAACCACAACCAGGATCTGGTTCCGCGACGGCCAGCCGCTCGAAATGGGCGACCGGGTGGTGCAGCAGGAGCTTGCGGCCACGCTACGCATGATCGGCGCGCAAGGCAGCCGGGCATTCTATCAGGGCGAGATAGCGAAAGCGACAGTCGCGTACATGCGGGCGAACGGAGGTTTGATCACCGAGCAGGACCTCGCCAGTTATAAGGCTTTCGAGGACGCCCCCATCCAGGTCAACTATCGCGGCGTGGATGTCTACGAATGCCCGCCTAATTCGCAGGGGATGGTGATGCTGGAGGCGCTGAACATCCTGGAGGGTTTCAATCTCCGCTACATGGGACACAACAGCGCGCCGTATCTGCACCTGGTGACCGAGGCTTTGAAGTTGTCCTTCGCGGACCGGAACAAATATGTCGGGGATCCGAAGTTCGTGCCGCCGATCCCGATCCATGAGCTGCTGTCCAAAGAGTACGCGGCCGCCCGGCGCGCGATGATCGATCCGTTGCACGCTATCGAGGGCGAGCCCGCGCCCGGCAATCCGCGGCAGCCTACCGCGACCGGCGGCCAGGCTTACGCAGCGCCCCGCGGTGTTCCAGGATCAATCGGACCGGCGCCCGAAGATACTCTGGGATTGACCACGTACCTGGCGGTGGTCGACAAGGATCGCAACATGGTGTCGATCACCTCCAGCCTGCTGAGCTTGTTCGGCAGCGGAATGGTGGTTGAGAACGCCGGTTATTTTCTGAACAATCGCATGGCGTATTTTTATCTGGATCCAAGCAAGACCAACGCGCTCGTGCCCGGCAAGCGGACTCGCCAGACCATCAACCCGGCGCTGGCCGTGAAGAACGGGAAGCCGTACATGGCGTTCGGAACTCCGGGCTCCGACACGCAGCCCCAGACGCAGCTGCAGTTCTTTCTGAATGTGGTGGACTTCGGGATGAACGTGCAGCAGGCGCTCGAAACGCCCGCGGTGATTAGCAGCAATTTCGAATCGTCCTATTATCCGCACATCATCGCCGGCAAATTGATGGTCCCGGCTTCGTTGCCAAAGTCCGTACTCGAAGGGCTGGCGGCGCTCGGTCACAATCTGGACATTCGCGACGTAAAGGGCGTCGGCTCGGTAAAGGCGATCATTGTTAATCCACGCACGAACGTGCTGATGGGCGGCGTCAGCCCCACCGGAGACAGCTACGTAATCGGATGGTGATGGCTATTCGGAGCAGGCGATCCCGGCTGGCGCGCCGGTTGGAGCCACCATTCGAACGCTCGGGGAGTCGATCTTACGGAACGCAAGGTGCTGCACCTTGGGCGGCTGGGTCGGCGAGAGCGTGAAGAATACGCCTACGGTGCCTTTCGCACAGGTCAGATTGAACTGACCCCGCAGCCAGTTTTCGGCGATCACGGGTGAGGCCGCCGTGCATTCGCCCACCTGATCCTGCAGCTTCTGGATCTCGGCGCGCTGCTGGGCCACCGGAGCGTCCAGGAACAAGTTCATGGAGGAGATCTGCTTGGCTTCCGCATCATTCCAGGACTTCCAGAGATTCAGGATGTGGCCGCGCATTTCGGATAGAATGGGCGACGCCGGCAGCTCGCGCTTCTGCAGGCCGCCCGTTTTCAGCAGGACATCCCACGCCTGGCTGGTGGGCTCCGCCGGGCCGACGTAAGTCATGTTGGCCATGGCAAAAATTCCAACGCCGTAATCGGGGAGCCAAGCCATGTAAGAGCCAAAGCCCGGAAGGCCGCCTCCGTGCGCGATGATGCGTTCGAAGCGGCAATCGGTGGCGACGCGAAGCCCGAACCCATAGCCCGTTTCGGCCGCCTGCAACACGCCGCCGGATCGCCCCACGGTCAGATTGGATGGAGTCCACATGTGGCTCATTTCGCGAACCGAGCTGCGGCGCACCGGGCCCGCTTCCGGGTCGTCGCGCGGCGGCCACGCCGCCAGATGATAAGCCACGTATTTCCCAAGATCAGTGGCATTGGTAAGCAGCGCGCCCGCGGAATCGAAAATGCCGTCAGGCAGCGCCGGCTCCTCAAGATACGTTCCATCCGGCTGGAGGCGATAACCCACCGCGCGATTTCCCGGAGCCACCTGGGACGGATCAAACGTGGATGCGTCCATATGAAGCTTCGCCAGAATCTCGGTCTGTACGTATTTCTCGTATTGCACCCCGGACGCTTTGGTGACGATGCGGCCCAGTAAGCCGAAAGCGTAATTCGAGTATTCGTAGCGCGTGCCGGGAGGCGTGGAGAACGGAATCCCGCGGCGCAGCCACCCGGTGAGATCGGCGTCGGTGGCGCTGAGCTGCTGGTCGCCCCAGGGATTGTCTTCCGGGAAGCCGGCGCTGTGGCTGAGCAGCTGCCGAACCCGAATTGGCGCGGTGTCGCGCGTCGGCAGCTCCATGCCGGCGAACTCGGGAATCCATTTCGATACCGGATCTTCGAGCGATAACTTGCCCTCGTCGCGCAGCTTTAGGATCGCGAGAACGGTGAAGCTCTTGGTCATCGAGGCGATGCGAAAGACAGTGGCCGGCGTGACAGGCGCGTTCGAGGAGCGATCCCGGACGCCGGCCGACTCGACATGCGCCAGCCGTCCGTCAATGACGACGCCCCACACCATGCCCGGAATCTTCCTCTCGGCGACGTAGCGGCGAAAGATCGGGTCGACGTCCGGAAGCCCGGATTCGAGCTTCCTTACTCTCTCGGGATCGGTGAAGCGCGGCGGCGGATAGGCGTCACTGGCGAATAGCGTGGCGCCGGCCATCGCCGAAAAGCAGAACACGCAGGCGAATCGCATGTAAGTCAGAATCCCACAGATTCGCCGCCGTGGCTCGGCGGCCCAGGGTACTAACTGATCATGACCTTGCGCGGATACTGGGAGTTGTCCTGAAGGAATGTTTTCTTCCGCTTCAATTCCTCCGACGTGGGCTGCACGTTGCCCTCCGCATCGATGGCCCGCGAAACCAGCGTATGCTCACCCGCCGTGGCGCTCTCCCAACGATAGCTGAACAGCTTCCAGGAGTACTGCGTGTTGGTGGATGCCAGCGTGGCTTTCTGCCACGGCCCGTTGTCGATCTGCACTTCCACAGACTTCAGCGGCGAACCATCGTTCAATACAAACCCGGCAATTTCGTGCGCGCCGCCTTTCTTGCGCACCCGCGCGATTACGGATTTCAAGTGCATCCGCGTGATCTCTGTCTCAACCCACTGCGTTCCGGGATCGTTGTCTTCACCCGTTCCGCCCACGCCTACCACGGACCGGTACCAGCGCGCCTGGTAGTTACCCAGATAGCGGTCTTCTTGCAGGTGCACTTCGCTCAGCCACTTCACGTTGCACACCCCGTACCATCCCGGCATGATCAGACGCACCGGGAATCCCTGTCCGCGCGTCAATGGCTCGCCGTTCAGCGCGTACGCCAGCAGCGGCGCGGGTTTCATGGCATTTTCGAGCGTGATGCTCCGGCCGAATTGCTGGTCCACTTTAAATGTCTGCTGCCGGAAGACCACCTCCTGCGGCCCCCGGTCCGTGCCGAAGAAGACCACCTCGCGCGCCTTGGAATCCACTCCCACGTGCTTCAACACATCGCTCAAGCGCACGCCCTTGAACAAACCGCACGACGACAGCCCTTCGACCGATCTAGGACTATTGCCGGAGCATTCGTAGCCCGCGGCGGTTTCGGTGGAACGCATCGCCTGCAGATCGGCCAGCGTAAACTCGGCAGGTTTGTTCACCAAGCCCGTAAGCTTCAGCCGGTACGCCGCGGGATCGATCTCCGGCCGGTCCATGTGTTGCACCGCGAAGAATTGATCTTTCGGCGTATACGGCCCGTCGATTTTCCGGATATCCAGGACCCGGGTGGGGGCGTTCGGATTGGCCCCCGGATTGAAGTTAGGCGGAAGGTCCGTGAACGGCACGTCTGCTGCGTCTTCAGCCAGCGCGGACGTCGCCCATCCGGGCGCCAGCGCGAGCACGCTGGTAGCGGCCCATCCTCGTCTAAATGTCTCCCGGCGGGTGATCTGCTGCGACACGGCGCACCTCCTGGCCAGATTCGACCGTTGACTCTAACAATACTCCAAAAATAGGAGAGCGGCGCTACTTTTTCGGGGCGTAAGGTCCAACCTCGGGCTTGCCCTGCGTATCCTTCAGCGGCCCGAGTTCAGCGGCCACGCCACGCGCGATTGCAGCCGTCTCACTGGCATTTTGGAAACACGTGAAATCAGGCCGGTCCCGCCACGCAAACGGGCCGCACAGCCGCTTGCCCGCGCCCAGCGCCGCGTCGTGCACGATGTTGATCAGCCGCTCGTAATCGGGCGTGCCTTGCTTGAAGCCGGAAAAATTTCCCAAATCTCCGCTGGCCGCGAAAATCGCGGTGACGCCCGGAATTCCGGCGATTTCGCGCGCGTCTCTCGCTCCATCCAGCGTTTCGATCATCTCGATCAGCACCACATTCTGGTTGATCGTATTGCGATACCCGCCCGGAACGCTGCCCCACATGTCGGGATCAAAGGCCTGTCCGCCGCCGAGGCTCCGCTTCCCGAGCGGCGGAAACATGGTCCAGTCCCGCGCTGCTTTGCCTTCTTCGACCGACCGGACCGTGGGAATCACGATTACCAGCGCGCCCAGATCCATGGCATGCTGAATTTCCCGTTCATCGGTGTAAGCCACGCGCACGCCTGGGACGGCTTTCGCGTGCGGGCAGGCCTTCCACATCCGGCCCACCGCTTCCCAGTCGCGCGAATCGTGCTGCATCTCGGTCCAAATGAAGTCATAGCCCGCATTGGCCATCGCGCAATAGGTTTCCGGGCTATCGGAACTGAATACCGTCCCGCCGGTGACTTTCTCGCCCTTCATCATTTTGATCATCACCGGATTCCAGATTTGGGAGTTCGGTGGAGCGTCGTAGTTCGGCCCGTATTTCCATTTGGCCGGATCGAGGATTCCCTGATTCACGGCGCCGGGAGGCGGAGTCGTGATCGCGCCGGAGTCCTTACCGGCCGGCGCCGCGAGCGGGAACTGGAGCTTACCTGCGTCCGGGTTATGCGCATAGGGATCTGCGCTGGAGGGGGGCGTCTGCCCCTGTGCGTGTAACACCAATCCGAGAGTTGCCGTAAGCGCCACTTCTAGAAATCGACGATTCATTTCGAACTCCTTCCTCTCATGTTCTCGCAGATTCGCTGGACCCGGCCATTCCGCCAGTCCGATAGTATAGCTTGGCGCGCAGGCTTCCGGAGTCTTCCGACTGGTGTCGTTCCCCTGACAGCCCATCCGTGACCCGACACTGTCGTAAATGACGGATCTAACAAATGAATAACTTGGTGATGGAAGTCTGCGTGCTCAAATAAGCCGCGTGGAGCTTCTAATAATAGTAACGGTGATGCCCGTGAGCATGGGATTGGCGCTCCTGATGCAGTTCCTGGCGCTCAGGGCTGTCCTCAGGATGTTGCACGCATAAAGCTGAGGCCCGATCTAAGGACGTTTGGCCGGCTTGGCCAGCTCAAACCGGATTTGACTGAGTACTTCGGGCGCGTGCGGCAATTCCGTGCCGCCCGACGGAAATCCGTTGATGTTCAGCATGTAGGCAAGTATGTCCGCGCAAACATCCGGATTCAACTTGCCGACCTTCCAGTTCAGCGGCATGTCCCGGCGAATTCGCACGAATAAATCGCCCAAGGGCAGCCCATCCCAGTTGGTCATGAAGAGCGGGCCGGAAAGCGGCGGA
Organism: Terriglobia bacterium; assembly: GCA_963786745.1. GTDB lineage: Bacteria > Acidobacteriota > Terriglobia > Bryobacterales > Bryobacteraceae > Palsa-89. The sequence goes on from CAWBAE010000009.1 coordinate 66,216, forward strand.
TCTTCCTCGTCACCCTCCAGATTTTCGCCGTGGCACAGGGCGCAATGTTCTTTGTATTTCGGCGCGCCGCGCTCCGCCTGTTGCCGGGTGTAAACGCCATCCCATACCGAGCGCTGGGCGCTTTCTTGCGCCCTCAACGCGCAGAATCCCGCCGTAAAGGCAGCCATTCCGATAGCAACGGCCAAGCATCGTTTCACATTCACTTGGTCCAATACTACCGGATTTCAGACTTTGCGGCCCTATTCGCGGCTGCCAAAGCTATAGCCGACCCAGACCGAGCCGCCCGGCACCGAATCGCGCCCGAACTGATCGGTGAAGTTTGGGATGTAGTAGTAATCGAACTGCGGGCGCACGAAAATATGCTCCGTCAGGAAAATTTGAACTCCAACTCCAGCGTGGATGAGGAAATGATTAGTGTTTCCCACGGGCTCGGACTGCGAAGTGCAAACCACCGTTCCAACGCACTCGCTCTGGTTGAACGAAAAGCTCGTTTTCGCACCCCCGATTCCTCCTTCGAGCTGCAGTACCGCGCGCTTGTGGTTAATCGGAGCGTATATTCCATCGACATGGTAGAAAGTCTGCCGGTATTCCAGAGGACCATAATCACTCCGGGTCGGCTGGAGATTGGCCTGAAAACCCACGCCAAAATGCTTGTCGACCATCAGATCTCCCCCGAATCCGAGAAAGAATCCATTCAGGCCGGGAGTAGCTTGGCAAAAGCTATCGCTGGATCCGGGCGTACAGGCTCCAAAGGCATTCAGGGACGAAGCGTTATCCAGGCCAGCTCCGTTTGCGGAATCTGTATAGCTGCCGAAACCGAGATTGACATCGAACGCAGTCTGGGCGCTCGCAAAAGGAACACCTAGCGCCAGCACCGCCAGCAACGGAAAGTAACGGCTGATACGTTTCACTTTTCACAACCCCTTATTTGAAAGAAATACGCCCGTCAAATGAGCGTATTCCGTATGCGATTCTTAGGACGTTACTTATGCTGGACAGGTTTCAATTTGACCGTTACTGTCCGGGCGGGTCGTCGAGCTAGAATTAAGCCAGCCCCGAACCATAAAGCATGGCACTCACGAAACCGCCCGGAGAGGGATCGCTCGACCACGAGCGGCCGCGCCGGTTGCGGGAGGACGCATTAAAAGACATCGAAACCAGGCTGGAAACAGGGGTGACCGATTCCGAGGCGATAGAATTACGCTTCGACCGGGCCTGCTTACTTTCGGAGCTCGGCCGGACATCGGAAGCGAGAGACTCGTTCCTGGATGTGCTGGGCCGCGCTCCCTCGCACCGCGGAGCGTTGAACAACCTGGGCACGCTGCTGCACTCCACCGGATATCGAACCGCCGCCCGCACCGCCTTTCGAGAAGCGGCCGCAAAGCATCCGGAAGATCCCATGAGCCTGGTGAATCTCGCCAACGCTCTGCGCGAGAATGGCGAATTCGAGCAGGCCAGGGAGCGCTACGAGGCCGCCCTGCGATTGGAACCGAACCATGCGGAGGCACATCAAGGCTTGTCCTATGTTCTCGCGGAGTTGGGGGATGAAGCAGGCGCGGCGTTGCACCGCCGCAAGGGGTTCGAGGAACATGCCGTCCGGGCTTTGCCGTATCGAGGCTCAGGACCGCCGGTGTCGCTGCTCTTATTGGTCTCCTCGTTGGGAGGGAACATACCCACCCGCACTTTTCTCAACGACCGCATTTTCGAAACGTTCGTGGCGTTTCCCGAGTACTTCAAGTCCGGCCGGCCGCTGCCGCCGCATCAAGTTGTAATGAACGCCATCGGAGATGCCGACCTTTCGAGGCCGGCGCTCGAAGCCGCCAAAGCAGTGCTGGCCGTTGGTACAGCGCCGGTCATCAACTCTCCCGCAGCGGTGCTGGCCACCGGCCGCGCCATGAATGCCGAGCGGCTGGCGCGTATAAAAGGGGTGGTAGCGCCCGTCACCGTTACCCTGGAACGCGAGCTTCTCGTGCGGCCCGATGCCGAAGCTACCCTCCACCGGCATGGTCTCCAATTCCCGCTGTTGCTTCGAACGCCTGGGTTTCACACCGGCCGCCATTTTCTTCGTGTCGAAAGCGCGCCGGAGCTCCCGGGCGCGCTGGCCGAGCTGCCGGGCAGGGAATTGACTGTCATGCAATATCTGGACGCGCGCGGCGAGGATGGCAAAGTCCGCAAATACCGGGTGATGATGATCGACGGAGCGCTCTACCCGCTGCACGTCGCGATTTCGAGTGATTGGAAAATTCACTATTTCACCGCCGACATGTCCGACCATCCCGAGCATCGCGCGGAGGATGCGGAATTTCTCGAGAACATGCCCGGCGTGGTCGGCCCCGCGGGGATAGCGGCGCTCCGCGAAATTCAACAGACGCTCGCACTCGAATATGCCGGGATCGACTTCGGTTTGAACGCCGCCGGCGAGATCCTGCTATTCGAGGCGAATGCCACCATGGTGGTCAATCCTCCGGAGCCGGACCCGCGCTGGGCTTACCGGCGCGAACCGGTACAGCGCATTCTGGACGCCGCGCAGCTGATGCTGCTCGATCGCGCTGGTCCGCCGTCACTGGCCTAGGATGTCGAACGTGGTGGTAGGCTCGTCGCGAACCTTGGAATAGATCTTGGTCCATGCCGCATGCGCGGGATCGTCCCCATAACTTTCGCGCGCGGCCCGGTCCGTCATCTCCATGCATACTGCGAATGAGCGGGACATTCCCTCAGCATCAAACGGACTCGCCAGCTTTCCGTACCACACGCGGGAAACGCCCTTGATCTTTTTGGGAAGATCGTCGGTGGCTTTGTAGAATGCCGACCAATCGGCCTGCGTGGCGCTTTTCAACGGCGTGAACGCGAAGCAGTGCATCAATTTCTTCTCGCCTGCCGAGGCAATATTCGCCAGCAGCAGAAAGGCGAACAAACAGCAACACGATTTCTTCATCGATTCCTCCTGATGTGACATTTCAAATGGTAGCGTGTTCCAGGGAACCTGATACCCGGCTGTTGCGTTCTCGTTATGATGGGCGAAGGTCTCCAATAGGTTCTAAAACAACTGTGATGACATCACTCCGAAGTGTTCTTTCTCTCTTGTGCGCGGGACTGTTGCTGGAGGCGCCGGCGGGCGCTCAAAGCGCGATCCGGATCGACCCGGCCACCGGGCACGCGGGATGGCTCCTGAATCCTTACCGGCCGCGCTCGGTGCCCCCCATTAATCTGACCAATTCGCCGCGGCTGGAGTCGCTGATAAGGTCGGGCAACCTGTATGTCTCGGCGGGGGACGTGGTCGCGCTGGCGATTGAGAATAATCTCGATGTGGAGGTCCAACGCTACGGGCCGCTATTGGCGCGTGAAGTCCTGCGGCGCGCGCAGGGCGGCGGCGCGCTGCGGAGCGTAGGGTTGGGCGTCGCGCCGGGACCGCAGAGCGTCAGCCTGCAGGGCGTCAGTTTGAATATCGGCGGCGCGACCGCGAACGCGGCTGGAAACGGTGTCAGCTCCGGCGGCGGAATCGTCACCCAGCTTGGCCCCGCCATTCCATCGCTCGACCCCACCGTGCTCGGCCTGGCGAATTTCCAGCACGCCACCATTCCTCAAAGCAATACCATCCTGACCGGCAACACCGCCCTGATTCAGGACACCCGCACGTATGAAGCGCAATACGCCCAGACCTGGGTGTTCGGCTTGACGGCACAATTCACGTATTTCAGCCAGTACAACAGAGTCAATAGCCAGCTCTTCAGTTTGAATCCATACACCACCGGCGACCTCGACCTCCAGATCACCCAGAATCTGCTGCAGGGCTTCGGGGCCGCGGTGAATGGACGAAACATCCGCGTCCAGAAGAACAATCTGAAAGTAACCGACCTTCAATTCAAGCAGCAGGTGATCACCACCGTCGCGGCGGTTCTCAATTTGTATTGGGACCTGGTCAGCTTCCTCGAAGACGTGCGCGCGCGCCGTCAGGCCCTAACCACCGCGCAACAGCTTCTGGATGACAACAAGCGCCAGGTCGCCATCGGCGCGTTGGCCGAGATTGAAGTTACGCGAGCCGAAGCGCAGCTCTATGCGAGCCAGCAGGATCTGGTGATTTCGGAAACCAATCTGCTGCAGCAGGAGACCATTCTGAAGAATGCTTTGAGCCGCAACGGCGTGGCCAGCCCCACGCTGGCCGAAGTGCATGTGATCCCTTTGGATAGTCTCAACGTTCCCGCCAAAGACGATCTGCCTGCCACCGATGAGCTGGTGCGCCAGGCGCTGGTCAAGCGGAACGAGATTGAGCAAAGCCGGATCAACATCGAAAGCAATCAGCTGAACCTGGTGGGGATCAAGAACTCTCTGAAACCCACGCTGCAGGCTTTCGCGGAGCTAACCAACAACGCTTTGAGCGGCGACCTCACCACGCTGGGGGCGCTCGAAGCCGGCGTGCCTTATCTCGCGGGCAACTACGCCAACCTGCTGGCGCAGATCTTTCGGCGAAATTACCCAAGCTATTCGGCCGGCTTGTCGCTGAACATTCCGCTGCGCAACCGCGCCGCTCAATCGGACTATGTGACCAGCCTGATCGAAATTCGTCAAAACGAATTAAACCTGCAGAAGAATATCAATCAGGTTCGCGTGGACGTTCAAAACGCGGTGATAGGCTTGCAGCAAGCTCGCGTGAGATACGAAGCCGCGATCAAGTCCCGGGATCTCGAGCAACAGACCCTGGACGCGGATCAGAAGAAATATCAGCTTGGCGCGGGCACGGTCTTCCAAGTGATCCAGGACCAGCGCGATCTTGCCAACGCCGTCAACTCCGAAGGCCAGGCCATGGCGAATTACAGTCACGCCCGTATCGCTTTGGACGAGGCTTTGGGAACCACGCTGGAAGCCAATAGCGTTTCGCTCGATGAGGCGCTCGCGGGACGTATCTCGCGTCCTTCCCAGCTTCCGGCGGAGCTGCCGGGGGGAGCGCGCCAATGAGCGATACCATGCGTAAGGCGATCGCGATCGGGTTGTGCGGCACGTTCGCTGGCCCCTTCGCCTGGGCGCAACAGCCTGCCATCGAGCCGATCCGCCCTTCGGCGCCGGTGGTCATTCGTCCCTATCTCGCTCCCGAAGTTCCAGCGGTCCGGTTGACCAATTCGAGCCGCCTGGGCGATCTGGTTCGAGCCGGAATACTGTACTTAAGCGCGCAGGATGCGATCGCTCTGGCTTTGGAGAACAACATCGATATCGAAGTGGCACGCTACAATCCGATCGCCTCGCTATGGCAGATCGAGCGGGCGCAGGCCGGCGGCGCGTTGCCGGGCGTTCCGAGCGGAGCCGCCCAGGCCGGTTCGGTGGCCAGCGGACAAGGTATCGCGGGTAGCCAGGCCGCGGCCGGGGTGAGCTTGAGCGGAAGCAATGGCGCGGCCAGCGGCACCTCCAACGCCACCATTTCGCAGGTGGGTCCGATTACCCAAACTCTGGACCCCTCCATCCAGGAAGCCAACACCTTCAGCCACAAGACCACGCCCGAGTTTGACGTGGTCCAGAGTATCACCCCGGTTTTGGTTTCGAACACGCGTGTCTACAGCGGATCCTATCAGCAGGGGTTTCTCATCGGCGGCAGCGTTTCGGTCAGTTATACCGAACACTACTTGAACGAGAATGCGCCCACCGATGTCCTGAATCCGTCGGTCGCGCCCAGCCTGTCCTTTTCGTTCCAGCAGAATCTCCTGCGTGGATTCGGAGTCGCGGTGAACGCGCGCACAATCACGGTTGCCAAGATGAACCGGAGTATATCCGACATGAATTTCAGGTCGCAGGTGATCGCGACCGTTGCGCAGGTTCTCAATCTGTACTACGGCCTGGTCGCTGACTATGAGGACCAAAAAGCCAAACAGAGCGCGCTCGAGCTCGCTCAGACGCTTTACCGGGACAATCAGCGCCAAGTGGAGATCGGCTCGCTGACTCCCTTGGACGTCACCACTGCCGAAGCCCAGATGGCTACCGCCGGCAAGGATCTCGTGGATTCCGAAATCACCCTCCAACAGCAGGAGCTGCAGCTCAAGAATCTGATCAGCCGGACCGGGCTGGCCGATCCCGTTCTGGCCGGCGCGCGCATCGTGCCGGTCGATCACATCATCATGGCCGAACGCGACGATCTCGCGCCGCTTCCGGATCTGATGCAAAAAGCGCTCGCGAATCGCAGCGACCTGGCTGCCGAGAGAGCCAACGAGAAGGCCTCCGAGGTTTCAGCCTTGGGCACGAAGAACGGGATTTTGCCGACCTCCGAGGTATTCGGCGGCGAAAGCGTCGCGGCGTTGGCGGGCGTGCCGCATACCGTGAACCTCGAAGGCACTGTGGAGAAGGCCGACCCATACTTCGTCGGCGGGATGGGCAACGCGCTGGCCCAGCTTTTCCGCCGCAATTTTCCTACGCAACGCATCGGCGGGTTTATCGCCGCGCCGCTCCAAAATCGGCAGGCGCAAGCCGATTACGGTATCGACCAACTGCAGCTTCGGCAAACTCAGCTCGAATATCAGAAGGATCTTAACCAGCTGGGCGTGGATATTCAAAACGCGGTGGTGGCGGTGCGTCAATCCAGAGCTCGTTATGAAGCGGCCGTGAAGAACCGCGTCCTCGACGAGCAACTGCTTTCCGCCGAGCAGAAGAAACTGAGCCTGGGCGCGTCGGTTCCCTTTAACGTGATTCAACAAGAGCGGGATCTGAGCGCGGCGCAGTCATCTGAGATCGCAGCGCTGGTGAGCTACAGCAATGCGCGCATTGGGCTGGAGCAGACGCTCGGCACTATCCTCGATACCTACCATGTCAGCGTTGGACAGGCGCAGACGGGGCGCGTTGAGAGGCCTTCCTCGCTTCCGGCCCAGCTTCCGGGACGTCCGTAAGCTTAGGCGGCGAATTCGCTTCGATCTGAACGATGTGCTGCCCGCGCGGCAGCCGCAGCAGAAAGCTAGAACCGGCGGCTAGAGTCCGCGGTTCAACCGCCGCGCCGTCGATATCGAGCTTGCTCGGCTGCACATTCAGGATCGCCAGGGCCGGCCCGTTACTTTGATACGAAATGCGAATGCCGGAGGCTGACGCGCTGGCCGAGCCGAGGTTCCCGTTGAAGTCGAGGATACGGAATGGCCCCTCCTTTTGCGCGGGCTCGATCACGTTCGAACCGGCCGGGACCCACAACGTCCGATCATCCCGAACCGGCCACGGGCGTCCATTCAGCAGCGCCGGGCCTTGCCACGGAACCCCCACGCCGTAGCGCGAATCGACGATCAGCCGCGAACCGTTTTGCTCAAACTGATCAACATTGGCAGCCGCGGACGCGAGCAGGCCTAGATCGGGCGCTAGAATCGAATTCTCGAAATAGAGCGCTACCCGCGGGAAGGCTTTGGCCGCCTGATGCACCAGCTCGAAAAGTTCGGTGCCGGTCTGCTGCTTGGTGGGATACACGTCCTGGTAGCGTTCTACGATGTTGATGTCGATCGCGAGCTTGTCATTGTGTTTGGTGAGCGGCTGGTATTTCTCGGCGATCTTGGCGTAGCGCTGGGGCCCCAGATTCCAAATCGTCGCGGGATCTTCGATGAGAAACGTGAAGTCATGTTGATCGAGCAGCGGAAGAACGCGCGCTGCGTCTGCGCCGATTAAGTCGCGCATGCGCGTATCGAAGCGATCGTCCACGTGCGTGAGCACGAAATCGAGATCGGGCTTGGCGGCGCGAACGGTTTCGATGTTGCCGATCCATTCCTCCTGCTGTCGGCGCGCCAGATCGGCACGATAATCCAGAAACGCCTTTAGCCGCGCGGAATCCATCTGGGGCGCCTGGAAGATTTCGAGCGGATCGTAACCTTGCGACCGCCGGAATTCGTCCCGCACATCGGCGTTCATGGGAGTGAAGCGCGCCGGATTGGACGCGCCTTCGAGCGATTCAAAGTAAAGCTCGGCCAGGTTCACGCCATCCCAGTCGAACCGCTGGATCAGTCCGTTCACGCCCCTGGTCACCGCCCGGAAGCAATCCCGATTGGTCAGATTCATGAGCTTGCGCCAATCCAGCTCCGCGTCCTGCAGGATCGCCGTTTTTTCGCGCCACTCCGGATGGTCCGCCCAGAATTGCTCGCTCACGTGCGGCAGCTCCAGCCAGATGTATACCAGAATCGCGTTGCGATGGCAGGCTTCTATCAAGCGGCGCAAGTATGCATCGCTCTCCGGATTCTGCTCGTAATAGTGCCAGCCCGCCACGTGCAGCGCGCCGATTCCCGCCTTGCGCCAGCGCTGGGCAAAGTAACCCAAGTCCACGCGGGAACGATAAGATCCATCGAAGAAGGCCCACAGCCGTTGGGTGCGGAACGGCGCCTCGACACCGAGATCATTCAGAGCTTGCGGTAAATAAGGATAGCGTTCGTAGCCTTCCTTGCCGGGCTGCGTGGCGATCCACAGCGCCGCGCCCGAGCCGCGCTTCACCGCCGCGATCACCGGAGCATGTTCCCATCGTTCGTAAGCGATCAACCGCGCGTCCTCGGGCAGATCGAAGACGGGAATCTCCGTGGCGGTCTCCCACACGATTCCTAGCTTGGGCGCATGCTGGTCCACGATACTCCTTACGACCACGTGCTTCTCGCCCGGCTTGAAACCGAGCGCCGCCGCGAGATCGCTCTCGCCCTCCAGGATCACCACGCCGCCTTGCTCGATTCTTTGGATCCATTGCGGTATCGAGCCCGGGGCAACTGTCCGAACGATGAACAGATTCGCCGGACCACCCGCGGCGCGCGTCAGGCCGATAGACGAAAGAATTTGCGGCCACGAGCCGGCATCGTCGCCCGCGACATGATAAGTGTACGTCGCCGCCGGAAGCATGAGAGCCGCCAGAGGAACCAGAACCGCGAGCTTAATGCGTAAAGGCATACCAGAATCCCGCTCTCAGATCGAAGTAGTTGGGACGCCGCGGATTGTCTTCGTTGACGGTATAAACCCCGCGCACGAAATTCACGGAAAGCAGCATCGATTTCGGCAACGCTCGAAAGCGGAACCGCAGTCCGGGTCCGGATTCCACAAAATTGGCCCAGTATTCATGCAGGCGGTCCACGGTGCCGTTGCCGTTCCAATAGAGCTGGGTCTGCAGCCCGTTGAGCGAATCGATCGGCGCGAAGGTGTACCCCGCGCGATTCTGCGAATAGAGCAGGAAATCGTTTTGGAAGCGGCTGACAAACACGCCGTCTTCGTTGGTCTCGAAGAACCACCCTCGCGCGCCGTTGATCATGTGGCCGAATCCTTTGGCGTACGCCACTCCGCCGCGATAGTCCGGGATCATCGCGCCCACGTCGGTGCGGTCGGGAAGATATTTCACCGCCTCGCCCGCTTCGAACCAGCCCACCATCCCTCGCCACGGCGTGGTGGAAACTCCCACGCCAAAAATGAAGGAGTCCTCCGACAGATATTGCGGAATGGGGTTGCTCAGCGTCGAGCCTGTAGTCTCGCGCGTGTCGCCGATGAACCGCGTGGACACGTAAGGATGAATCGGGAATTTGCCCAATTTCAATTCGGTCTTCACCTGCCCGTATCCGAAAGCATCATGCCAGCGTGTGGAGAAGAACGGATAGATCCACGCCGTGGTCTTGAACAGCGCGAATTCCGGCTCGAGATTGTGATAGGCATCGCGGGCTTCTCTCGCGACTTTGGGATCCGGACTCTTGCTCGCCAGCTCAAACCATTTCACGGCTTCGCGGTCGTCCTTCAGGATGTTGTACACCCAGCCCAGCTTCAGCATCACGTCGAAATCCAGTGGATCGTTTTCCTGCGCGATGGTCAGGTACTTCAGCGCGTCCTTCATATAGCCGGCCTGCATGCTTTTGTCGGCCAGCGCCTTGGCTTCGTCCGATGTGCGCTGCGCCGAAGATCCGCGATGCCGCAATCTTTGGGGCATCTTGAGCGCCACGCGCACGCGATCCGCCAGTTCCTCGTCATCGCCTTTCAGCACCTGATCGAGCAGCGGCTGCGCGCCCGCGTAATCGTTGCGCTTCAAGCGAAGAAAACCGAGCTGAGCGGTTGAGAGCAGATCGTCAGGCGCGGTCTCATGCAGAATCTGAAACTGCTTCTCGGCATCTTCTTTTTTATCCATCTGCAGCAGCAAGTAAGCAAATTCCCGCCGCAGCTCATAATTTTTCGGATCGAGCTCCAGCGCTTTCTCGAATTCGTACACATATGGATATCGCGACGGGAGCAGCTCCCGCGCCCGCTCGGCTACTCGCGGCTGGCCTCCGCGCGAAGCCGCCAGCAGGACGAACCCTGCCTCCTCGATACGACCTTCCAGCTTCCAAACCCGACCCAGATCCAGCATCAAGGACCGTTCTTCCGGTTTCAGCTGCCAGGCCTTTTGATAATGCTCGGCGGCCAGCTCGAGCTCATCGCGCTCCTCGGCCAATCTGGCCAGTTCCTGGTGGGCGCTAAAGTTGTCCGGCGATATTTCGACCGCTTCTTGCCAGCGCGCGATGCCCTCGGCGAGCGGCCTGTCGATATTCTGAAAAGCCCGTTCGGCAGTCGGATTCCCGTGCTTGCGGATGCGATCGAAAGTTCGGCGCGCCTCCGCTGGCTGCTTGGTCTCGTAACAAAGGAACGCATATTCGAGCGCCACATGCTCGTCCGCGGGGTCGAGACGCATCGCTTCGGCGAACTGGTCGCGCGCGGCCTCGTTTTCGCCGACCTTCAGCAGCGTATAGGCCAGATCCTGGCGGATGGAAGCACGGTTGGGCGCGGCGCTGATGGCCAGCTCGAAGCCCGCAATCGCCTGGTCGTAGTTCTTCTGGCGAAGCGCGTCGTAGGCTTGCTGCAGAGCCTTGTAAGCGGGATCGGAATCCTGGGCGTCGGCCGGCCCCGAGGCCAGCGGGGCAAGGAGCGCGGCGAAGACGATGATGCGTAGCACCTTGTGTACCCACTCGGGATACTGGTCTAGTGCCGCAGTGGGGGAAGTTCTCTCAGCTCGGGTGACGGATGTAAGGCGGAAATCACTCCGAGGTGCGCCGTCAAGAGTACCAGTTCAGCGCGTCGGAAAGCTTCCTGGAGCCGGATCTTGGGCTCGTCTGGATTTTCGGACACGTCTACGCCTAGGCCGTTGTGCGTCGGCATTGTGTCGTTTGCTTTGTATTCGCTACCCAACAGAGGAACTGCTTTGTCGGTTCCGGTGTCCAACTGAGATGTGGACGGGTCTCAAGGGAAAGGCGTTGGAGTTCGAGTCTTAACCCTGATTTCTTGCACCCTGATCCTGCCGCTGTATTGCCAAACCTCGGATGTGACATCCGAGCTACGTTCTGGGATGGCGGCTTATGACAGAGGCGCCATTGAGGAAGCCATCCAGCACCTGCAGCACGTCGTGTCTCTCGATCCGCAATCGACGGTTGGGCACTTTTACTTAGCGTCGGCATACGAGACGATGTGTCTTGGTTCAGATTGCGATTCGCATTGGTCGGAACTGGCAGTTCAGCAATACACCAGGGTTTTGGAGCTAGACCCCTCCCATAAAGCGGCTCTGAAGGGCATGGCATCGGTCCTTATTGACGAGGGCATTGCGCTGTTAACGAAAACATTGCAGCTTGTAAGTTATTCCGAGCCGCAACTGTACATGGCTTGGTTCTTTATGGAGCGGGCGGAGCTTCAGTGCGGTGACCGCTCCGCCTACAAACGGGACCTGAAATCGGAACAGCAGTGGTCGAATCAAGCTTGTGTAGTTTGGCACCATTCGAGAACCAGCCCGTACCCGTGGCTCCCGCGTCCACCCCCGCCGCCACCCAAGCGCGGCGATACTTGCAGTTGGAGCAGCCGGGATTGAGGCCACCTCTTCTCGTAGACATTCGAAGCGCGTCGTAGACCTCCTGGGTTCTCTCCGCTCGGGCGGCGTCCGGCTATTTTGCGGCTGTCTGTAAAACTGCCCCTATCGGATATTCAATCGGTTCAATCGGTGAACCGCGGAAAATTCCCTTTCCGACATCGGCTCCGGGTTACTCTCATTCAAAGGAGGCATGTGATCAATGCAGAACCTGTTCGATGCGACAGTGGCGAATCAGGTAAAGACTCGGCTGAGACAATTGGAGCCGCAAAGCGAGAGGCGCTGGGGCAAGATGACCGCGGCGCAGATGCTGGCGCATTGCTCGGTGAGCATGCAGTGGGCGGTGGGAGAAGTGGTGCCCGAAAAGGGAGCGCTACCCGCACGTCTGATGGGGCGGCTGGTGAAGCCGATGGTGTTTCGGAACGAAGACCCGCTACGGAAGAATTCGCCGACGGCCAAGAGCCTCGTTGTAGCGGACGAACGAGATTTGGACAAGGAACGGGACCGGTTATCGCGACTGATTGACAAGTTTGCGGCGGGAGGGGCGGCAGGCTGTACAAGGAATCCGCATAGTTTCTTTGGGAAGATGACGCCGGAGGAGTGGGCGATCTTAATGTACAAACATCTTGACCATCATCTGCGCCAGTTCGGGGTGTGACCGTCTCGAAAGGCACGGGCGGCCGCCCTCAAGCGCTGGAGGAAGAGTTATGAATACGAACGTGATACACGCAGTAATGGAGGAGTCCCAAGCGGGCAAGCTGGTGTTTCCGGAGGTGGTGCGCAGACTCCTGGACGCCGGAGTCGAATCGTATTTCGCCGATCTGGCGAAAGGCGAAGAGACGTTCTACATGCTGGATTCTATGCCCCACTCTGAGAAGATGACGGTTGCTCTAGCGCCGATCGCGGAAGAGTACTCGCCCTCCGGGATTGTCTCAGCGATTCGAGCCGCCCAGGCGGATGCCATCCGTTATCCCGAGTTCGTGAAGCGCACAACCGCCGCCGGGGTGATCGGCTACTGGGCGTTTCTAACCGGCAAGAAGGTGATCTATTTCGGCCGCAAGGGCGAGTTTCATGTGGAAGAGTTTCCACGCCGCAAGGCGTAGACGCCCTCTAATATGTCAAGATTGTGCGATGGCTCAAGCCGCCGCATCCCTGGCCACCGTTCCCGCCAGCCGAGCCCGCCACGCCGTGATCGCGGTCTTCATGCAGATGATGCTCGCCGTGGTTTATTCCTGGTCCGTTTTTCGCGGACCCCTCACCATACTCTACGGCTGGTCTAAAACCCAAACCATCGCGCCGTATCGATACCAGCTGGTTATGGTCGCGATCGGCTCCGTCATCGGCGGCTTGTGGCAGGATCGCAAGGGCGCCCGCCTGGTCGCTACCGTGGGCGGATCGATGCTGGTGTTGGGCTGTATTTTAGCGGCGTTTTTCGGCGGAACCGTCTTCGGATTGGTGCTGGTCTACGGGGTCCTGGCCGGCCTCGGCAGCGGATTTGTGTACGTCACCCCGATCGCGAACCTGGTGAAGTGGTTCCCCGATAAGCGCGGCATGATGGTGGGGCTGGCGGTCCTCGGGTCCGGTGTCAGCCCGCTATTCTGGAGCCCGCTGATCGAGGCTTTAATCGGAAAAAATCCCACGGCCCTGCATGAGACCATCCCGCGCACGTTCCTGGTGATGGCGGCCATCTTCACGATTTCGATCGTCGGATCGGCCCAGCTTTTTCGGGTCCCGCCGCCCGGATGGAAGCCTGACGGCTGGAACCCTCCCGCCGGACGCAGCGCCACACGGGAACTGTCGGCCGGCCAGATGCTAAGCACCTGGCAGTTTTACGCTCTGTGGGTCATTTACCTGCTGGGAACGTCGGTGGGCCTCACCGCAATCGGCCAAGCCTCGCCGTTCATCCAGGAAGTCTCGCATGCCGGCGCACCCATGTCGGCGGGCGTCGCGGTAGGACTCATGGGACTTTTCAATGCGGGCGGCAGGTTGAGCTGGGGGACTATTTCCGATCGTATTGGCAGAAAGTTCACCCTGCTCGCGATGAGCGCGGTCTCGGTTGTGGCTTGCCTGGGATTCTTACGCTCCGCCAGCGGATTCTGGGGCGTGATCATCGGCTTGTGCCTGGCGGCCTTCGCCTATGGAGGCTATCTGGCCTTGATGCCGGCTTTCTCGGCCGATTATTACGGTCCTAGCAACGTCGGTGGGAACTACGGCCTTCTGTTCCTGGCTTGGGGCGTTTGCGGATTCCTGGTGCCAGGTTATTTTGAAGGCATTCTCGACCACGCCCGCGAAGCCGGCAACCTCGCGGCCGGATATCAGGATGTGTACCTGAAACTCGCGATATTCGCCTTGATTGTCGCCATCCTCGCATCCCTGTTGCGGGCCCCCCGCGCCGCCCCTGAGCAAGGTTAACCTCGATTCTATTTCCAATCAGCCTGCTACCTTTGAACTTGTGGAAGTGAGCGAATCCAGCAAGCGACTGTTACCGTGGCTCGTCGCAGTCGCGTTCTTCATGGAATCGCTCGACACCACCATCCTCAATACAGCGGCTCCCGCGATGGCGGAGGCGCTCAAGGTAGTCCCGCTCAGCATAAAGGCGGTGCTCTCCAGCTATACATTGAGCCTCGCGGTCTTCATTCCGATCAGCGGCTGGATGGCGGATCGATTCGGAACCCGCCGCGTGTTCGCGTCCGCGATCGGCATCTTCACGCTGGGTTCGTTCCTATGCGGCATCTCGAGCAACATCCACGTGCTGGTGGCGTGCCGCGTATTGCAAGGCTGCGGAGGGGCCATGATGGTGCCGGTAGGACGCCTCACCATCGTAAGGACGTTCGCTAAGTCCGAACTGATCCGCGCCATGAGCTTCGTCGCGATCCCGGGGCTGATCGGTCCCATGCTCGGGCCCATAGCCGGCGGCCTTATCGTCGGCTATTTGCAGTGGAGAATCATTTTTTTCGTGAACATTCCGATCGGCCTGGCCGGATTGTGCATGGTTTATCTGCATCTACCGGACTACCGCGAAGAGTCCAACCCTCTCGACATGCTCGGCCTGATCCTGTTTGGGTCCGGAATCGCGCTGCTGTCCTATGTGCTGGAGGTGTTCGGGGAACACACGCTGAGCGTTACCGAAATCCTGGGACTGCTGGCGATCTCCCTGGCGCTGCTGGCCGGCTACGGACTGCACGCCACCCGCACCGCGTTCCCATTGCTCGACCTGAGCCTGTTTCGAATTCGCACATTTCGCGCGTCGGTGAGCGGCAGCTTCTTCACCCGCTTGGGCATCGGCGGAATCCCGTTCCTGCTCCCGCTGCTGTACCAGGTCGGCCTGGGATTCACTCCCATTCAATCCGGCCTGCTGATGATGCCCCAGGCCATTTCCGCCATGAGCCTGAAGATGACCATGCCGCGAATTCTGGCGCGCTTCGGCTATCGCGGCGTGTTGGTTTCGAACACCTTGATCCTGGGCATGCTCATTTTTTTCTTCGCCGACATTGGGGTGAGGACGCCGATCTGGTTAATCGTCGCGCAAGCCTTCTGCTTCGGATTCTTCAGCTCGCTGCAATATACCAGCATGAACACGCTAGTCTACGCCGACGTCACGGGACCGCAAACCAGCAGCGCGAGCACCATTGCCAGCACCATGCAGCAGATGTCCATGAGCTTCGGCGTGGCGACGGCGTCGCTGGCGGCCGCGTTCTTTATCCCCGACCGTTTTCTTTCCAGCCCGCCGGCCATGATTCACGGCATCCACTCTGCTTTCTTCTTCCTGGGGGCGCTAACGATCCTGTCCACCCTGGTCTTTAGCGAACTAAAGAGCAAGGACGGCGAACTCACCAGCCGGCATAAAGTCCTCCAGCACGCCGACTAATCCGCCGCGGCTCCTGCTCAACGCCGCCGCCCGCCGCGTCCCACCGCCATAAGATCGGACGCAATCTGGACGGAGCAGTTTACCGTGATTTCAGACCTTGCTAACGAATCCTCAAGCGCCGGAGGACATCAATCGTATCCCTCTTGAGATTGCGCGCTGCTATTCATCGTGGCCCCGCAGGTACAACTCCACTCGATCTGTGGTCCAGGTGGCTAAGCCGCTGCCGAAAAAATCGCGATCCTCCGTCCAGACCGGCATCCGCAGCGTTAGTGCAAGTGCAACCACGGGCCAGTCGTC
Source organism: Terriglobia bacterium (assembly GCA_963786745.1). GTDB lineage: Bacteria > Acidobacteriota > Terriglobia > Bryobacterales > Bryobacteraceae > Palsa-89. Next base: position 82,166 of record CAWBAE010000009.1, read on the forward strand.
GGCATCGCGCGCGGCAATTCGATCCCGCGCAAGCTGCTCGAAATCCACATAGAGTGCTTGATCCACGGCTTGGACCAGCAACTCAATTTGTTGGAGTACGGCCATTCCAGCCTGGGGGTCGCTGCCCCCGATGACGAGCAACTGCGGAAGATATTCCCGCGCGTCTTCAAGGCAGACGTCCGGAGTGTAGAAGCGAGTCGAATCCTCGTACGTTTCGAGCAAATAGCGCACGCGCTGGCCCAATACGGCCCGAATCAATATGTTAGCGTCCAGCACCAGTCCTCGCCACGCGATCATTTGCGCTTGGCGGCGCGCCAGCGCTTGAAATCGGCTACCAACTCGTCTTCGGACACGCCTTTCGCCGCCAACAGCGCGTCAAGTTGCGCGGCAGCTTCCTTAAGCGCAATCCGTTCCGCCTCGGAGCGCTTGTGGCGCGCAGGGATAAAGTACCCGATCGTATCTCCATGCCGCGTGATGGCGACGGGGGCCTCGCTTTCCAGTAAATACGTCGCCAAGTTTTCGCGAAACTCTCGTATACCTACCGTGATGGGTTCCTTCGATTGTGTACGCACCTGTACGCATTATAGCGGGAAAATGCGAACCGCCACGGGTGGTCGTCGTAGATTAGCGGAAAGCACAGGATAGAGCCGCCGGGCCGATGGCTGCATCACGCGCCGGCGCCGCCCAGATTGCCTTCACCGTCAACCATGTCCAAACGCGGGCGGTCCGCGCGGCCGATGCGCCGTGCTATCTATGTGGCGAGGTTCCCAACATGTCCCCTGCATCCGTCAATCGCGCCAACTCCCAGCATTCCACCGGCCCGCGCTCCGAAGCCGGCAAACAGCGTTCGTCGCTCAACGCCCTCGCCCACGGCCTCACGGCCCGAACAGCCGTCCTGCCTTCCGAAGACCCTGGCGCGTACGAACAACACCGCCGCCAGTTCCTCGATGAATACAAACCCGCTACCCCCACCGAAACCCAACTCGTCCAGGAGCTCGCCGACCGCCTGGCGCACCAATCGGATCCCCCTCCTTGAGGCCGCCCTCCTCCACCGCGCCGCCAACCCGCCTTCCGAGGAGGCGCGCATCGCATTCGACATCGTCGACGCCCACCGCGCCCTTGCCACCCTCGGTCTCCACGGTCAGCGCCTCTCCCGCCAGTTCCACAAAACCCTCGATCACCTCCGCGAGATCCAATCCGACCGCCGCGAACGCGAGCGCCGCGATCTCCGCGACGCCGCCGCAGTCCTCAAATTCCATGAGCACAAAGGAATTCCCTACGATCCCGCCCAGGATGGCTTCGTTTTTTCAAAATCCGAGATAGACGCCTTCGCCCAGCGCCAGACGCGCGTCGACCAGGCCCTCCAGGTCGCGAGGTTCCTCTTCCAGGGGCCCAGCCGGCATAAAGTCCTGCAGCACGCCGGCTAATCTGCCGAAAAGATAGTACATGCAGCAAGATGCGTGCGATCCTATTGTCAGGGAAACGATGCATACCGCATGGATGGCGAGAGCACGGGGGTTTTTGTTCCCGCTGGCCCAACTGAGCCACGAGGACATGGATCGATCCGAGTATGACCGCATGGCCATCCCCCATACCTTTAAGCCCCGGCTGAGCTTCACCGAAGCCCTGGTTGCGGTGATTGGGGCCTTTTTGCGAATCTTCCTCGGTTCGCTGATCTTTGCTTTTTGGGGTACGTACAGCCTGGCGGCCTGGTTCGCCAATCGAAGCTACCTCTGGCGCGGCGCGGTCCTGCTGCCATTGTTTGTGGGGTTCCTTATGTCTTTTGCCCTGATGCTGATAGGTACCGGAGCGTTGATGCGAGCTTGCTTCGCGAAACGTCTCTGAAACGACACTTTCTGTAATCATTCTGACATCTTCGTGGCGTAGACTCTGAGATTGTTTACACGGGAGGATGGATGGAACTTTTTGGACAATCGGTCAGCATTGGAAGCGGGTTATTTCTCTTGCTGGCTTTGGGCATGGCCCTTAGCTTTGAGTTCGTCAACGGTTTTCACGATACAGCCAATGCAGTTGCCACTGTCATTTACACTCATTCCCTGAAGCCCTGGGTCGCTGTAATATGGTCCGGCTGCTGGAATCTGATCGGTGTTCTAACTTCCAGCGGCGCCGTAGCCTTCGGAGTGCTCGCGCTGCTGCCCGTCGAACTGGTCCTTAATGTCGGGTCCTCCGCTGGATTCGCGATGGTCTTCGCCCTCCTGATTTCGGCCATCATCTGGAACCTGGGGACTTGGTATTTTGGCCTTCCGGCCTCCAGTTCGCACACGCTGGTGGGTGCCATCATGGGCGTGGGACTCGCGAATTCCTGGATATCGGGCGCGGGCGAGTTTGGCGAAGGCATCAACTGGGCCAAGGCCAGCGAAGTGGGCATGTCGCTGCTGGTCTCTCCCATCGTGGGCTTCTGCGGCGCTGCGCTTGTCCTTTTACTATGCAAAGCGCTAATCAAACGTCCGGAGCTTTATACCGCTCCCGAAAAAGATAAGGCGCCACCTTTGTGGATTCGCGGGTTACTGATACTAACCTGCACGGGCGTCAGCTTCGCTCACGGTTCCAACGATGGTCAAAAAGGCATGGGCCTGATCATGTTGATCCTGGTCGGCATTTTGCCGCTGTCGTTCGCGGTGGATCTCGGAACGGGCCAGCACGCGATCACGGATCTCACGGCCACCACCGAAACGATATCGTTCCAGATGGACCGCCATGCACCCGGCGTTGCCATGGCGGGATATCAAGTGGCGGCCGACGAGCTCTCGGCGTACTTGAAGACCACCGGCAAAGTGACCGATCGAACCTTCGCTGCCGTCGGAACCAAATGCCGCGAAATCTCTGAAATCCTGACCGGCAAGACCGAACTCAGCCAGCTGAGCGGCGATCAGCGCAAGATTCTGCGGAGTGATCTTTATCTCACCTCTGAAACCATGGGCAAGCTGCTCAAACAGCACAAACTAGAAGATCCCGCCGAGCAGAAATCCGTGAAGGCCCTGAAAACCAACATGGACAAAGTGACCAAATTCATTCCCACCTGGGTGAAATTTGCGGTTGCCATCGCGCTAGGTCTCGGCACCATGATCGGTTGGAAGCGAATTGTCGTCACCGTGGGCGAAAAGATCGGCAAGGAGCATCTCACCTATGCGCAGGGAGCATCCGCCGAACTGGTGGCGATGTTCACCATTCTCGCCGCCGATAATTTGGGCCTGCCTGTCAGCACCACCCACGTGTTGTCCTCGGGCGTGGCAGGCACCATGGCCGCAAACCGCTCCGGTTTGCAGATGGACACCCTGCGAAATCTCCTGCTCGCTTGGGTTTTGACGCTGCCCGTGTGCGTGTTGCTCGGCGCGGGCATTTTCGCTTTCGGATTGAACGTACTGCTGCGATTTGGGCTCAAATAGGAAGCACGCCGAGGCCATGGACGCTTGGCTCACCTCATGCCCCAGGCTTCCGGTCTGAGAAGACGCCAATGATCGAGGGCTCATAACCACAAAGCAAGAGGGAGGGCGCCTGGTGGTTGCAATTACGTCCTCAGGCCGCGCCCTGCTGGAGCAAAACCGGCGGCTAACGAATTAGCCGGTTCGATCCAGGCCGAATGCTTCGGCGATCAGCTGGTAGGATCGGCGGCGCGCGGAATGTTCGTAAGTGATGCTGACGATCATCACTTCGTCCGCGCCGTAAAGAGCCGCCACGTCTTCGATCCCCTTTTTTACCCCTGCGGGAGAGCCGATAATCGCGCGGCGCGGGCGCGCCACCGTATCCGGGCTAGGCCCTCGTTCCGCCAGAAAGCGAAGAGCCTTATCGATGGGCGGTACCGGGATCAGTTGCCCCTCGTTCAACAACGCTCGCGTCATTCGCGCGCTGGATGCGATGCGCTGCGCTTCTTCATCGGTCTCGGCGCAAATCACCCAGCTGGCCACCATTGTATGAGGCTTGGCCAGGGTCTCGGACGCACAGAACCGGTCCCGATAAAGCGCCGCATACGTCGCGCCTTCCGGATTGATGAAATCGGCGAAAACATATGGCAGGCCGGTATCGGCGGCCCACAGGGCGCTCTGCGGAGAAGACCCCAGCAGCCAGACATCCGGCGTGTAAGGACGTCCGGGCAGCGCCGACAGCGCCGCGAAAGGATGCCCGGCAGGCAATCGATTTTCGAGATACCCGAGCAACTCGCCAAGCTGGTGCGGAAAATCGTCGGGAGCGGGCTGGCGGCGGTCCCGCTGAAGGGCGAATGCCGTGGCATGGTCGGTACCAGGCGCGCGTCCGATGCCGAGGTCCACGCGGCCCGGAAACAGTGCGCTCAGGATGCTAAACGTCTCGGCCACTTTGAGCGGGCTGTAGTGCGGCAGCATTACTCCGCCGCTGCCCACCCGTATCCTCTGGGTGATCGAACCGATCGAAGCGATCATCACCTCCGGGCTCGCGCATGCCAGCATGGGAGTGCCATGGTGCTCCGCCACCCAGTACCGCGAATACCCGAGTTCGTCCCCGAGACGCGCCAGGTCCAGCGTGTTGCGCAAGGCATCGGCGCCGGTGGAGCCTTCCGAGATGGGCGATTGATCGAGGATACTGAGTAGCATCGATTCAATGCTGCTTTGTCCCGTTCACAACTGTCAACTGGGTCTCGTGCGCGAAGACCGGCGGGTGGTCTGCCCGCGCGGCCATTCGTTCGACGTCGCGCGCAGCGGATACATCAATCTGCTGCAGCCCCAGGATCGTCGATCCAGGCAGCCCGGCGACAGCCAAGCAGCAGTACGCGCCCGCCGTCGATTGCACGATCTTGGCGTCACCCAACCCTTGCTGCAGGCTATTTCGGAGATGCTGGCCGCTTCCGGGAGCGATGTAGTTCTGGATGCCGGATGCGGCGACGGCTTCTATCTCGGCAGCCTCGCCCGCGCCGCCGGTTTCGATGCGCATGGCGTCGACATTTCGATTCCGGCCGTGGATCTGGCTGCGCGCCGCTATCCCGGATGCGAGTGGATCGTGGCCAATGCCGACCGCTTCCTTCCGTACGCCGATCGCTCGTTCTCGACGGTCCTGTCGATCACGGCGCGCATGAATGCGCCCGAATTCCGGCGGGTGCTGCGCGACGACGGGCGCTTGCTGTTGGCGCTTCCCGCGCCGGACGATCTGATAGAACTTCGCGGCGCCGGCCGCGATCGAGTAGCCCGAACCATCGAGACGTTCGGGCGCGACTTTACGCTAATCGGCCAGCGCCGCGCCACCACCGCGGCCGATCTCAATGCTGCCGCGGTTCGCGATGTGCTGCACTCGATTTACCGGCCCATGCAGGCTCGCCCAGCCGAAGCGATGCGAGTGACCTTCAGCCTGGATCTGCTGCTATTCCGGCCAGTGTAGTTCGTTATTCGGTCTCGATTAATCCGCTGGTATTGCGCTTGGGAACGCTTCCGACTGGAATGCGCTTAATCATCTCCATCTTGGCCAGGTCGATCACATCCGTGGAGTCGGTGCCGGCGCAGCCGACATAGAGGTCCTTGCCGCCGGGCGGAATCGTCATCCATTCCGGATGCGAGCCCACCTTCACGATCTTCAGCAGTTTGTAATCCGGCAGCGAATACGCGGCTGCATAATCGTAGTACTTGCTGGTGGACCACAGCGTCTTCCCGTCATGGGACAGAACCAGACCGTGGGCGGGCGCGCCCTGGATGCCGTCGATCACCCGCTCCTGACCCGGAATATCCGGAAGCGTTACCCGGCGGAGTTCCGTGCGCGTGTTGAAGTCCGCCACTACAAAACCGTGGAAATTGGATAACTGAAAGATCATCTCTTTCGTGGATCCATCCGGATTGGTTGTGAAGAGCATGGGACGAATTCCGGCGGTCTCTTTCCAGAACCACGCGATGGTATCGGTGGAGGTGTCGATCGCGGTTATGATACCCGTGACCACCGAACCGGACACCGCGTACTTGCTGTCCGGCGTGATGAAAACGTTGTGAATGGCCCCTTGGACCGGGATCGATTTGACGCGCGCGAGAGTCTCGGTATCGATCACGTCCACCGCTCCGGGCGACTGTGCGATGCCGACGTAAACCTTGCGTCCGTCCGAAGTGACCGCCAGATTGTTCGGCCGTCCGCTGAGTGGAACTTTCTTGATGATCCGCAGGGTCTTGCTGTCCACGACATCCATCGTTCGGGTTGGTTCTTCCGTGATGTAGATACGCGCGCCCCCGGGCGCGATCACGGTGCCATGCGAAACGTCGATGCCTTCGATGGTGCCGACCACCTGATTCGTCGCCGGGTCGATCACGTGGACGTTGTCGCCCGCGGAATTGGTCTGAATGACGCGCGGGCGCAGCTGGGCGCCCAGGGGCAGAACTACGAACACTACCGCGAGAATGCTGTGTTTCATTGGGCTTTCTCTCCTCATGGGGCCTTCTCTCCGTGGACCCAGGCCGCGATCATCTTCCATTCCGGATTGTCGCGGGAGGGCCAGAATTTTCCGCCGGTGTGCGTCGGATCGCCGCCTGCGCTCACCGCCAGCGGATGAAGCAGTAACCGGCTGTGGTCCGGATCGCCCGGCGTCACCAGCGCCGCGACGATCTGAAAATTAGCGCGAGATTGTTCCATGCTCCAGGCGGTGGCGCCTGGCGTCAACGGCTGCAGACGCAGGCGCGATGCCACTCGAGTGTGGCAGCTCGCGCAGGCATTGCCGGTACCCTCATTGGGTTGGCGCGCCTTCAAGAATACGGGCTGGATGTTCTTGAGATAGTAGTCGAAATCCAGCGCGGCAGTATTGGCGGCCGCGGACGCCGCGGGAGCGCCTCCGGTGACCCATGCGGCCAGCGTTTGCCACTCGGGATCACTCTGCGATTTCCAATGTTTGCCGCCGGCGTGAAAAGGATCTCCGCCAGCTTCCACCGCCAGCGGATGCATAAGCATGCGGCTGGCAGTCGGATTTCCAGGCACCACGAGTTGCTTCCATGCGTCGAAGTTTTTTCGGGATTGCTCTTCGTCCCAGGTAGTCGCCCCGGGGGACAGTTCCTGAAGGCGCGGAGTCTGGTTGTCGTGGCATTCGATACAGCGCGCGTGGCCGGGGCGCTTAGCGAGAAAGACGGGCTGAACGCGGTCGCGGAAAAATTCGAAACTTAGAGTGGTTTGGGCAACCAGCGGCGCCGCTGCAAACAAGCACAGAGCCCAGTACCGTCGCGCGTTCATTGCTACTACTATACCCCCGCGCGAACCGGATGGCCCGCAATCTAGTGCGCTTGTTCTCTTGACAGCGAGATCGGGTTCGGAAGCAGCCCGTAGACCACTAATTGGTTCGAAAAGGTGGGCACGTACAGCTTTCCGTTCGCCACCGTGGGTGTGGCAAACTTCGCGAAGAGCCCGGGCGCGTCCCGTTCGGGAATGGTTGTGCTGCTCCAGTAGAGCTGGGTCAAATCATTCGCGTCGAAGGCGTTCACCACGCCTGGCGCGGGAGTTTGCGTGTAATCGCCCGTAGTTAGCCAAAGGATGCCGGTCCCATCCCGGCCCCGATCAGACGAAATGGCGATCCCGGAGTACGTAGTCGGAAAAGTGGGGGTTTGTGACTGGATCGTGGTGTTGATCAATCCGTTTGCGATCTGGTAAGCCAGCAGCGGCCCGCCGAACGGATCCGCAACGTACACCGTGGGGCCGCTCTGGTTATTCCACAGCGCGATATTCCATATGCCCACGTTATTCACGTTGAAGCTCTGCACCGTGGTGGAATTAGCGGAGGCTGTATGCCCCATTCCAGTACGGGGCGCCAGATATACGTTGCCGCTCTTCCCAGCTGTTACCAGCAGGTTCGTTCCGGGTACTAGAATGACGCCGCCCGAGCCCAGATCCCAGTCGTTGCTGGTCAAATCGGCAAAGTTGTCCGGGGTGTACCAGTCCATGATCGACAGATCGGTGGGCGACATCCGGAGAATCGTTTCTCCGAAATTGGTGACGCCATCGTAATCCCCGTTTCCGGTGGCAAAATACAGGCTCGCATCGTTTTGGATGATTGGAACGCGTCCCGATCCGCCCGTGACCTTAGTGCCGGTCCCGCCGCCGAAGTCGATCGCCGGAGCGCGTCCGGCCTGCCAGACTGAGGAGCCCATCCCGTTCGGCGTGGTGCAGAAGATCGCCAGCTGATGCTGCAGATTGGATGCATCGTACGAAAACATCCAACCATGCCAGGGATTATCATCCCCATGCGAGCCGAAACCCACAAACAACTGTTGGTTCAGCAGCGCCAGTCCCGGCCTTTGGAGCAGGTCCTGGGCGTTGAACTCGACGGTCTTCCCGCCGTCACCCGTGCCCGGTACGGATGCTTTGATCACTACCGGCCCCCTCTCGATCTCGTGCCCATCGGTCAGGGACAGTGCGTGCAGGCGGAAGGTGGGATTGCCGTTCTCCAACGTGTCGGAGACCAAAAAGATCGCCTGCCTGCCGAGATCAATCACCGGCGTGCCCAGGATGCCGACCTCGACATCCACATCCGTAAAGTTAAGCGTCGAAGGTGGGACGGACGGGCCCAGATTCACGGTCCAGAGCGGAGCGGTGGACGTAAACGAATCGGCATCGAACGCGTAGACGCTATTGTGCATCGTCACGGTGTAGACGACGTTGTGGACCTGGCCGGCTATGGTTACGCCGCTGACGTATAACGGCTGCGCGTAGATCTCGCCGTCCACCGGGAGCGTGCCCAGCTTGCCGAAGCTGAGCAGGTTCACGCTGGTTGGATTGAGAATGGTTTCGCTGTTATTGGAGTTGGTCCGATCCGTGTCGTAGCCGGCCGTTAGCACATTGACCTGGCCCGATGAGACCGCGAGTGAAAGGTAGAATAAACAGATAAATCTGGCCGCAGAATGCATCTGGGTGTTCTTTCAATTGGGGCGACTATTGATCCCGGCCAGCCTTGAGGATAAACATGAACCGCAAGGATGCCGCAACCCTACCCGCAATCGTTTATTGTACTTCAGATGCAGAAATTTAGAAGTTCCAAAATTCTTGCCCCGTGAGGTAATAGCGATGTTACCCGCCCGGCTACTCCACTTGCACGCTGTTCAAATAGCGATCCAGATCTTCGATGCTCGCCCGCAGCCTGGGCGTATCCCCGGCCAGAGCCGACTCCTCCAGCGCGCCGCCGATTTCTGTGATCGGCTCGAAGCCGTACCCGCCGCCCGTCCCCGCCATTTGATGGCCTAGCATGCGAATCTGAGCGTGATCGCCGCGTTCCAGCGCCGCTCGCAGCAAGGCGACATCAGCGCGGCACTTTTCGAGATAATCGCCCACTACCGGTTTGAGCCATTCTTCCACCGAAACTTCAATCCGATCGATGGAGGGCGCGGACCGCACAAACTTAACAAACTTGCCGATGGCTTCGAGCAGGGTAGCCTTCTTAAGGGGCTTGGTCAGATGATCCGTGCAGCCGGCTTCCATGCTGCGATCCCGGGCTTCTCGAAATGCGTGCGCGGTGATGGCGAAGATCGGCGTCGGCGTGGCGGCGCGTTCCCGTTCGAGCGCGCGTATCGCACGGGTGGCCGAGTATCCATCGAGAACCGGCATTTCGGTGTCCATGAGCACCGCGTCGTAGGCGTGTTCCTTGAACTGATCGAGCGCCTGAGCGCCGTTCTCCACCTCGTCGATGAGGCAAGCGGAGTCCTTGAGATAGCCGCGGATGAGAAAACGGTTGTGCTCGGAATCGTCGGCCAGAAGAATCCGCAGGGCCCGGGTATGCAGCACCACTGGCGCGTTCTGGACCGGTTTTTTCACTCCCTCCTCGGCGGGCGCGGCCGAGAACCTGGCCGTGAAATGCAGCGTGCTTCCAAAGCCGAGAATGCTTTCTGCCCAGATTTTCCCGCCCATTAACTCCACGAAACGCTTCGAGATCGTCAAGCCCAGGCCGGTGCCTCCGTACTTACGCGTAGTGCTTCGGTCGGCCTGCGAGAAACTTTCGAAGATGGCCGACAAGCGGTCGGCTGGAATTCCGATTCCGGTGTCGACCACCGAAAAATGCAGGGCTGCCGGCCCGCTTTGATCCGGACCCAGTTCCACCAGCACCGAGACCCCGCCGCGCTCGGTGAACTTAACAGCGTTGCCGAGCAGGTTCACCAGGATTTGTCGGAGACGGTTGGAATCGCCCATTAGAAGCGTGGGCACGCCGGGTTGGATCTGGCTGCTGATTTCTAGACCCTTGGCGTGCGCCTGTACGGCGGCGATCTCCACCGCTTCCTCGAGAACCTCCGTGAGGTTAAACCGGATTTCATCCAGCTCGATCTCGCCGGCTTCGACTTTGGAGAAGTCCAGGATATCGTTGACGATATTCAGAAGATTGTCGCCCGCGCGGCGGAAGATACGTACGTACTCGCGCTGCTCTTCGTTGAGTTCGGTTTCGGACAGCAATTCCGCCATTCCCAGGAGTCCGTTCATGGGTGTACGGATCTCATGGCTCATGTGCGCGAGGAACTCGCTCTTGGCCTGGGTGGCGCGTTCCAGTTCGCGGCCGAGCTTGGCGATCTGGTCCCGCGCGAGCGACGCCTCGTGCGCATACTGGACAAAGCTTTGCGCTTGCTGAAACCGCTGCTCCGCGTTTTCGATAAGCAGGACTGGGCGTTCCGCACGGATGGCGATGGCGCAGAAGTGCCGGCCATCCTGCGCCCATATGTCGGAGTACAGCGCGGAGCAGCCGTCGTCCTCAGCCCAGAATTCCTCGGCATCCGGAAGAAAGACTTCGAGAAATGGAAAAACTTCCTCCAGCGGCCCGGCCGGCAGCCACTCCGGCGCCGGCCCCGCGATCTGGAACGGCCCCGCGACGCTTCGTTCGAACATCACATAACCGAGCGCCCCCAGCACGTTCATAGGATCAGCTTCCGCGCCAGCCCCAGGAACATTTCCTCCACGCCGCTGCCGGCCTTGGCGCTGGTTTCAAACGTAGTCCATTGATGTTCCGCCAGGGCTGCTTCTTGGACTTCCCACTGATCGCGGAGGTCCGCCTTGTTCAGCACCAGCACGAACGGCAGCGGGCCCAACTGCTCGGTGATGCGCTGCTGCAGTTCCACCGCCTTGGCGAGCGACATCGCGCGGCAGCCATCCACCACCAGGATGTAGCCGGACGCGCCGCGAAGATGCGAAGTGTTGAGCGGTGCGACGCCGTCCTCGCCCGCCAGATCCCAGAGCATCAGGGTGAGGGATTCGGATCCGACAGTGACATCCTTGCGATCGATCTTGACCCCCACGGTGGAAAGATAGCGCTCATCGAACATGCTGTCGACAAAGCGGCGCACCAGACTGGTCTTGCCGACGCCAAATTCACCCACCATGCAGATTTTCTTTTTCAACATGGACGCCGAGTGAGCTAGTGGAGGGTCACTCGAAATGACGCGCTGCGGCAGAACATCCGTTCTTCTTCCTTGACGGCGGAGCAAGTTTCTTTCTCGAGGTCTTCCGGTACGGCGGTCAAACGGGCGGCCGGAACTCCCAAGGTAACCAGCGCGGCCCGAACGTTCTCGGCGCGCGACCGGGACAGCGTGGCGTTGAACCGTTCCGTGCCCACCGGATCGTGATTGCCGCGCACTTCGATCTGAGGGGTCTTGCCCAGAGCGCCGGCGGCCTGGATGAGCGAGAGCATCTGGGAAGCCACGTCCTCCAGCAGAAAGCGCTGTTCCGGCGGGATCTCGGCGTGACCGGTTGGGAAGCGGAACGCGCGCTTTTCGAGGCCATCCTTCAAATCCACTAATTGGCGCTGCTCGGCGAAGCGCGGAACCAGCGAATAGTATTCCTGGAAGCGGAAATCGACTTTGCCGGGATCCAGGTTGGCCGGCAAAAGCGACGCGGGGGGTGGCGCCAGAGGATCGTGCAGTCCGGAAAAGTAGAACCTGGCGCCGCGTTTTTCGGCATGCGTCAGCACGATGCCGGGCTCGCTTTCCAGGCGCTGCGCGAAATTGGTCCAGCGGCGGTCCATGGCGTTGGTATAAATCCACCAGCCGGCGAGGGCGGCTACTAGCAGCACCGGCAATCCGAACAGGAGAGCGCGCGCGCCCCAGGAAATCGGCTTGGGTTTATCCGGCCGCGCCTGCCCGAGCAGCAACTTCTCCAACTGCGGGCGGCAGCTATTGAACCCTGAGGTGTCGCCCGAAAACGTGCGCAGGGCTTCGGCTTTTTTCTGCTCGATGGCGTCCAGCGTATCCTGAAAAACGCGCCCCAGCTTGCGCGGGGCCACGCCGCGCACGAAACCGGCCAGAATCGCGTCCGGGCCGTAAGCCAGCACCACGCCCACCTCGCCCATGCGAATGGTTTCGAGATTTTCGGTCTCTGCGCCGCTCACCGAATCGCGCACGAAGTCCTGGATGGCGGTGAGCATCCCCGAGATCATTTCCGGATCTTTGGTGTCAGCGGGAGCGGTGTCGGCCGGAGCTCCGGACGATGGGGCGGCCACATGCTGCAATAGCAAGCCGGAACTGCGATGAATCAGAAAAACCTGTTCCACTCGATACAACAAACTGCGCAAAACGACGATTTCCGCGTAAGGCTTCCCGGTCCGGATGGACTCCCAGCGCCACTCGAAGCTGCGCCAGGAAAAGCTTTGCTCCAGGGTCTGGCTGAGCGATTGCAGCATCCCATCCAGCTCGGACGTGATGGCTTTGCGGATGGCCTTGCCGAAAATGGGGAACAGGGCGTCGGCCAGCATGCGCGGATTCGACTGGACGGAGAGTTGCAGCGCCTCTTCGAGCAGCGGCTGCAGCGCCCGGCGCAGCTTGGCATCCGGGTGCGAACGCAACCGCACGGCTTCGGCCAGAACTCCGGCGACGTCTTCGGCGCGGCGGGATGGATTGTCCAGCCGCTGCCGCAACGATTCCCAGGCGGCGCGATCCGGGCCTAGGAGAATGGCGCGCAGCTCTGCCAGCGGCTGCTCGTCTCCAGCTTGACCCGGTCCAGGTTGACCCGGGCCGGATTGACCCGGCGAGGCCGGGCGCTTGGCTGCACCATCGATGGGCATGTGTCCGAGGACCGGCCGTCCTAGTCGGCGCCCGTCACCTTGAACTGATCGGTGAGCCGCAGCGCCACTTCATTGAACAGCCCGGCCAGCGCGGCGCGATCCGTCTTGGCGTGCTGCAGCTCTTGCGCCCGGCGCTCCAGCAGCGCGATCAGCTCCTCGCCCTTGTTGCGGATGGCGTCGGTCAGCTCCTTGGATTGTTGCAGCAGATCGTTGCGGATTTCACGCTTGGCTTGCGCCTCGTGATTTTCGTTTTCGCCGATCTTTTTGAAGATCGAAGCGGAGGTGGCGGACAGATCCGCCGCCAAACGCGAATGGCTCTCCGAACGCTCGTCGCGCTCCGAGTTAAGACGCGCTTCCAGGGCGGCGAATTCTTTGTGCACGAACGCCTCCAGCGACTCCAGGTGGCGGCGCGAGCTCTCGCGCAGATCCGACGATTCTTTCCTCAGCGCTTCTTCGAGCCGGGCAAAGCGCTGCTCGTAGTCGCGCATGTTCGAGCCGAACAGAATATCGCGAATCTTGTCGACGTTTCCGGTGGGTTCCACGGCATCGTGGGCCGCGGGCGGGGTATGCGGCTGCGATTCCCCGGTTTGGAATGACGGGTCTGGCGGGAGGTTCTGATTCTCCTCCGCGCCACCATTCGTGATCACTGCGTTCATAGAGTGTCCCTCTCTTTTCGCCTTACAGATACTTGATAAAGATCACTTCGTTTCCCTTGGCGCTATAAATGAGCTCGTCGGCGAAGCTCTTGGTCATCAGCAGCCCGAAACCGCCCGGGCGAATACCCATTTCAGCCCGCAATTCCGCATGCCGGAAGGGCTCATCCGGAGCGTTGGCGACCGCTGCGTGCGCCAGCGCGTCCATCGAGAAACCTTCGCCCGGATCGCGCAGATAATAGACGATGCAGCGCGCTGTGCGGATATAACTCAGGTCCACGGTTTTCTCCGGATCCAGATGGCCGCCGTGCTCCACGGCGTTCATGAGCAGTTCACGGAAAGCGGTGGCGATCTGTTCGCGCCGGTCGGGCTCGAGATCGGCAGGCAGTTCGCGCACAAACTGAGTCAAACGTTCAGCCGTTTCGATCCGGCAGCGGATCTGCAGCGAAATCCAGTTCGGCTTGTCGGACAGGATTTTAATGTCGTCCTCGGCCATCGGCGACGACAATACGCCCTCCAGAGTGGCCATCAGCATATCGCGCGAGAAAGGCTTGCTGATGAACGCCGAGGCTTCGCGCCGCAGGGATCCCAGGATATGATCCGGCGTGTTCTTGACCGTCATCATGACCACCGGAACATCCGGATGGCGGGCGCGGAGCCGGCCGAGAAGTTCCAGCCCGTCCATGCCAGGCATCAGGATGTCGGTGAGCATTAGGTCGTAGGAATGGGTTTCCAAATCCGCCAGGGCTTCTTCACCGCCAAACGCGGTTTTCACGGCCCAGGCCGTGCCCGCCAGCATGGCTTCAACCAACTTGTGAATCGATGGATCGTCATCCACGATCAGCAGGCGATGTGGCTGCGGGACTGGCATTTGGGAAGCCTTAGATAAGGATACATGAGGCAGTGGGGCGATGAAGGATTAAAAAGTACTGGTGCGCCTGGGCGGGGGTTAGAACCGCAGGCGGAACTTCCTTCTTGGCAAGCTGAAGCATGCCCTACTGGGCTTGAAACCTATCCTCTATACTCGGCTGACGCCCAGCGCCTCAAGATATTCGGCCGCATCGGGCACCTGTATGCCCATCAATTCGCAAGCCTTCTCGGCCCGCTCCGCGCGCCCTCGGAGTTCCTCTAATTCGGCCGTGGCCGACTCCAACTGGCGATAGAGAAACCTGGTTTCGAGCAGGTTGCGGGTGTGCAGCAGCAGATCTCCGCGCTCGAACGGCTTGGTCAGGAAGTCATTGGCGCCCATCGCCAGCGTCTTCAGCTTTGTACCAGGACTGATATCCGCTGTCAGAATCAGAACCGGCACATACTCTCCGTTGGGCGGCCGGAAGGCGGCTAACTGCTCCAGCAGGTCGTATCCATCCGGTTCGGGCATTTTCAAATCCAGAAGAACGATATCCGGTGAGAGGCGCTGGTACAAAGCCAGCGTCATGCGGGAATCGGTGGTGGCGTGGATATCCGTGTAACCGGCCTGCCGCAAAAACCGCTCCGCCACGATGAGGTTATTCTCTTCATCGTCGATCATCAATATTTTGGCAGTGTATATCGGTTTGAGATTCACACGAGCATCCCCTAATTTCTCATCGGCGGATTTCAGGCGGCCACCTCGTGCGAAATGATTTCTGTGATGACATCCAAAAATACTCGGACGCCGATCGGCTGGGTGATGAAGGCGCGCGCCCCGGCCTCGATCAGCGCGTTGCGGGTGGCTTCGGTGACGTCGGAACTGACCGCCACCACGGGGATGCGGCTGGTCTTCTCGTCTCCCTGCAGCTCGCGCAGCACCTCCACGGGCGGCATGTCCGCCAGCGGCGCTCCCAGCAGAATCAGTTCTGGAATCTGCTTCCGCGCAAGGTCCAGGCCCAGCCGGCCGTCGGCCGCGAACATAAGGCTGAAGCCGGGAAGCCGGTTTAGCACAGTCTCTACCAGCGCGATATTCGCCGGGTTGCTTTCGATGTAGAGCACACTGCTGGGGTGCGTGACGCCGGCGCTCGGAGAGGCGAGACCGGCCGGCGCGCCGGGGGCCTCCACCTGGTCCCGATGCAGGGGCATGTCCACCCAGAAAGTAGAACCTTCTCCCAGCGTGCTTTCGACGCCCATCCCGCCGTGCATCAATTGGACCAGGTGTTTGGAAAGAGCCAAGCCGAGGCCGGTGCCCTCGATGGCGCCCCGGTCCGCGGCCAGCCGTTCGAAGGGAACGAACAGCTTCTTCAGATCCCCGGCCGCGATGCCCGTGCCCGTGTCCCCAATGCTGATGCGCAGTTGGCCTGGCGGCGGCCCACCTGGAGAGGTTGAGGAATGGCGCGACAACGAGACCGTCACGCTGCCGTCTTCCCGGTTGTATTTCACCGCGTTGGACAGCAGGTTCAAAAGAACCTGCATCAGCCGCTGCGGATCCCCGTGGATTGCGCAGCCCCCCTCGTTCCGGGGTGGTTCGATCAGGCGGATGTTGCGCTGCGCCATCAACGGGCGCATCAGTTCGAACGCCGCAGGCAACAGGTCGTGCGGATCCACCCGGTCCATTTTCAAATTCAGCCGCCCGGCTTCGATTCTCGACAAATCCAGAATCTCGTTGATCAGCGTCAGCAGGTGCCGGCCGGCCTTCAGCAGCCGCGTAACGCCGTCCATCTGTTCTTCGGTGAGCGGGTCCATCTCGAGCAATTGGGCGAAGCCCAGAATCGCGTTCATGGGCGTCCTGAGCTCATGGCTCATGCGCGAAAGAAACTCGCTCTTGGCCCGGTTGGCGGACTCGGCTTCCTCCTTGGCGTGGCGGAGCCTTTCCGCCGAAGCTTTTTGCTCCGTAATATCGCGCGAGATTACGACGCCCCCGCGCAGCCTTCCGGAGGAGTCCAAGAGCGGCCGGGCGGTCTCGCTGAGCCAGGTTCCTTCCGGATGGGCGGGCGAGCGCAGCAGTATTTCCGCTTTGTCGATGCTTTCGCCCCGGATCGCCCGCACAATGGGAATGTCGTTCCACCCATAGGGCGTTACTCCGTCCGCATGAAATACAAAAGGCTCCGGACCATCCAGCGCCGGGCGCGTGTCGAGCAGCGATTTCTTCCCGCGCACCGGAGGCACCATGCGTTCCGCGGCGGGGTTCACCACCAGAAACTCGTAATTCTCATCCGCCACGATCACGCCGTCGCCCATGCTGGACACGATCAGCTGCACGAGCTGCGTCTGGCTGCGCAGCGCTTCCTCGGCGGCGTCGCGCTCGGTGGTGTCGGCGATGATGAAGGTCAATATGCGCCGCCCGTTCTCGGCGCACTCGCCGAGCGACAGCTCGAGCGGCACAGCCCGCCCGCATTTGTGGATGCCGCCGGACCGGATTCGGCGGGAAGTTGGTTCCGTGACCGGCCCCGCGCCTGGTTCCAAGCTCCAGCCGCTCTCGCGCAAGTCACGCCGGTAGTCCGGTATCACGCAGGTCAACGACCGTCCCAGCAGCTCCGCGGGCAGGTAACCGAAAATCTGCTCCACCGCCGCATTGACTGAAAGGATCTCGCCCTGGAGATCAATTGCCACGCCGGCGAACGCCGTGGTGGCCTCCAGGATCGCGATCAGGCGGCCGTGCGCCAGTTCGGCGCGCCTGCGCTCCACGAATTGCGCGATGGCGTCGCCGAGCAGCAGCATGGTCTTCAGAACATCCGGATCTTCGGCGCGCGCCTCGCGACTGGCGAATTCCATGACTCCGATAGCCCGGCCGCCCAGAGCAAGCGGAATCCCGAAGCCGGAGCGGTAGGTGAGATCGCCCGAGCGGTTAGCTTCGGTCCAATCCGAGATCCAGAGCGGAGCGCCGGAAACGGCGATCCGGCGGGCTAGTTCCAGATCGGGCGCGAGCGCGGGGCCGTGGTCCGACCAGCGCCAGCTGTCCGCCAGGACGATGTTCCTGGCCGGCTGCGCGATTTCAAAGAACCACGCGCCATCGAGATCCAGGCCGTCGCAGATCGACCGCAAGATCTCCGGCACTGCTGTTTCGACCGCGGCGGCAGCGCCCAGAATACGGCTGACGTCGATTTGCAACTGCAGCCGCCGCTCGTCCTTCAAACGCCCCGTGATGTCGCTGAAGTTGATCATGGCTCCGCTATAGACGTTGCCATCGCAAAGCGGATGAAAACTCCACTCCGCCGGGAAGGACGTGCCGTCGCGCCGGTGGAAGATGTCCCGGCGGTTGAGGTGGCTGGATGCAAGCGGGCCTCCGTGGATGGGACAATCCGCCGCCGGCGTCGGCAGGCACCCATCCACGCAACAGAGGCAGGGGTGATGCAGCTCGTGCATCTGTTGCCCGCGCGCTTCACCCAGTCCATAACCGAGCATGCTGCCGGCCGCGCGATTCATGAAGACGCACATGCCATGCTGGTCGATCCGATAAATCCCTTCCTTTAGCGAATCGAGCAGCTGGAGCCGGCTGCGCGCCATGGCGTCCAGATCGATGGAAGTCAAAGTAGCTGCTTGCAGGTCCGCCGAGGTTGTGTCCATGCTAGTTCCCGATATTAATTCCCGATGCCGGATCGCGATTCTTCTTCGGACATATCGGCGACTTCGTAGCGTGCACTATTGCCCTTCCAGGAATAGCAAGGCCTAAGTAGATTTAGTCGACGGAACCGGCCATGAATCCGCCGATAGAAATCCCGTAGGCACGCTGCGTGGAAGACCTCGACATCGTCAAAGAGTTCGTGATCGAAAGCAGTGAGAACCTGAGCCGCCTGGATCGCGAGATGGTAGAGCTCGAGCAGCACCCCGGCGACGCGCCGCTGCTGGCCAGCATCTTCCGTACCATCCACACCATTAAGGGCACCTGCGGTTTTCTCGGATTTAGCGTTCTCGAAAGCATCACGCATCACGCCGAAAACATCTTCAGCCAGGTCCGCAACGGAGAGCGGGAACTGACTCTGGAGTTGGTCTCGCTGATCCTCGAGACGGTGGACGCGGTAAAGGCCGAACTGACCAGCATCGAGGCGACCTCGCGGGAAAGCGGCGAAATGTATGCGGGCCTGCTCGAGCGCCAGGAGCAGGCCGCCCGCGCCTCGGTTCCCAAAGCGACGCCAAGCGCCGCGCCCTCCGCCGCTCCGCCCACGGGCGCACAGCCGGAAGCCGGGTCCGAGCCGCTGGTTTCAAAAACGGAAGACGCGAATGCGGAACCGAAGGGCAGCGTCGAGGGCGAAATTGCCGCCGCCCAAAAGATCGGCGGGTCCATTGCCGAGTCCACCATCCGGGTGGATGTGGGGATGCTCGATAAGCTCATGAACCTGGTGGGAGAGCTGGTGCTGGCGCGCAACCAGATTCTGCAATACACCAGCCGCCAGGACGACGCCACGCTCAACGCCACCAGCCAGCGGCTCAACCTCATCACCACCGAGCTGCAGGGCAGCGTCATGAAGACTCGTATGCAGCCCATCGGCATGGTGTGGGGCAAGCTGCCGCGCGTGGTTCGCGATCTGGCGAACTCCTGCGGCAAGCAGATCAGCCTGGAGATGGACGGCGAGGGCACCGAACTCGATAAAACCATCATCGAAGCCATCAAGGATCCGTTGACGCACATCGTCCGCAACTCCTGCGATCACGGCATCGAGAAGCCGGACGTTCGCGTGCGCGCCGGCAAGCCGGCCCAGGGAAAGCTGATGCTGCGCGCCTACCACGAAGGCGGCAGCGTGAACATCGAGATCGCCGACGATGGCGCGGGGATCGACCCGGAGAAGATCAAGCGCAGCGTCATTCAAAAAGGGCTGATGCGGGCCGAACAAGTGGAACATATGCAGCCGCGCGATCTGGTGAATCTGGCGTTTCTACCGGGCTTCTCCACCGCCCAGAAGGTTTCGAGCATTTCCGGCCGCGGCGTGGGCATGGACGTCGTCAAGACCAACATCGAAAAGATCGGGGGAACCGTGGATCTGGCCAGCAAGCCCGGGCAAGGCGTCACGGTAAAGATTAAAATCCCGCTCACCCTGGCTATCATTCCGGGCCTGGTGGTGACCAGCGCCGGGGAGCGGTTTGTGATCCCGCAGGTGAGTTTGCTCGAGCTGGTGCGTCTGGAAGGCGAGGCCGCCAGAAAACAAATCCAGCGCATTCACGGAACCCCGGTGTACCGGCGCCGGGGCCGATTGCTGCCGCTGGCTTACATGAACGAGCTGCTCGATCTAGAGTCCGCCGACGCGCGCAACCAGCGGGACGTAGTCAATATCGTGGTGCTGCAGGCCGAAGACCGCCGCTTCGGGCTGGTGGTGGATGGAATCAACGATACCCAGGAGATCGTGGTTAAACCCCTCGGCAAGCAATTGAAGAGCGTGGACTGCTACGCCGGCGCGACCATCATGGGCGACGGCCGGGTAGCGCTGATTCTGGACGTGCTGGGGATTGCCCGTCTTTCCGGGGTGATGGGGGAGTCGCGCTCCCCGGCCGCGGGCGAAGGCGCGGTCGAGCAGGCGGCGCTCGGAAGCGAACGCCAGTCCCTGCTGCTGTTTCGCGCCGGCGCTTTGGATCGTCTGGCCGTGCCTTTATCTCTGGTGGCGCGCCTGGAGGAATTCCCGCGATCGAAGATCGAATACGCGGCCGGAAAAATGGTGGTGCAATATCGCGAGCAGATTCTGCCCCTGATCCATCTCGGCGTCGAGCTGGCCGAACCCGGAGCCGCGGATATCAAACCGCTTGAGGATCCCGTGCAGGCCATCGTGTTCGCCGACGGGGGACGGCGCGTGGGCTTATTGGTGGATCAGATCCTGGACATCGTCGAGGACGCGATTACGGTGAAGCAGACCAGCCGGCGGTCGGGGGTGTTGGGGTCGGCGGTGGTGGGCCAGAAGATCACCGACTTCCTGGATCTGCACTGGGTCATCCAGCGAGTGGATGAAAACTGGTTCCAGGCGCGTGTGGGCGACGCTTCGAGGTCCACCGTGATGGTAGCCGAGACCTCCAGCTTCACGCGCGGGCTGCTGAGGAACAATCTCGAAATGGCCGGCCATCGGGTGATCGAAGCCGCCAGCGCCTCTCAGGCGCTGGATCAATTAGGTAAAGAGGCAGTGGATGTAATCGTCGCCGCGCTCGACCTCGCGGACCGGGGCGTGTTTGAACTGCTCGACTCGATCGGCCAACAGCCCGAGTTGTCGAAGATTCCGGTAGTGGCGCTGGCCGGCCGGGTCGAAAATGGGGGCGCTCCCCAACAAGACGGCCGCTTTGCCGAATATCTCGGCAAGTTTGACGGAACGGCGATGCTGCGCTCGGTGGATCGGCTCGCGCACGCGCTCGATCACGCTGCCCCCGCTGAAATTTTGGAAGAAACCAGGGCCGTTCAGGAGGTATAGAACCGATGGCGAACCAAGGAAAACCAAGCTTGAGACCCGGCGCTGAATCGAGCCGCCAGTATTCGACCTTCCACGTGGGAGACCTCTTCTTCGGGGTGGAAGTTCTCAAGGTGCAGGAAGTGCTCCGCTATCAGGAGATGACCCGGGTGCCGCTGGCGCCTGCGGTGATCGAAGGATTGATCAACCTGCGCGGACAGATTGTCACCGCGGTCGACCTCAGGCGCACGCTGAAGCTTGAACCGCGTCCGCCCGGCCGTACGCCGATGAACATGGTGGTGCGGTCTGAAGAGGGCGCGGTGAGTTTACTGGTGGACGAGATCGGAGACGTGGTGGAGCCTCCGCCGTCGAGCTACGAACCGCCTCCGGAGACCATGCGGCGCGAGCAGAGGGAGCTGATCGACGGAGTTTACAAGCTGGACGACCGTCTGCTGCTGGTGCTGAACACCGAGCGGGTGTTGCATCCAAAGGCGTCCGATTGAGCAAAAGCATTTCGAATCGCGCCGCTGCGCATTTGGCCGGCGCATTCGCTCCCTGGGGTTTCCCGGGAAACGGTCAATGAAAATTAACGCGGTGATCGCGCCGCTAGCCGAGGAATCGTGAAAAACACTATTGTCAGTTCCAATGTTCGTTCAAAATCGACGCACCGCCAGCCGGCTGCGGGGGCCGCGGCAGCCCCGGTCCTCAAGAGCCTGCCGCGAGCGCTCGACAGCTTGGGCACCAACGTTCTCATCGCGGACCGGGACTTGAACCTGGTCTACATGAATCGGAAGGCCGCCTCCACGCTTAAGGAAATGGGTACGACGCTCGAGAAACTGTTCGGCGTTTCTCATGCGGAACTGATCGGAACCAGCATCGATCGCTTCCACGGTTCGCGAGCCAAGGAAATCCGGCGTCGGCTGGGGGACCCGAAGAACCTGCCCGCCCACGCCGAAATCAAGCTGGGGGACTTGATCCTGGATCTCAACGCGAACGCCATTGTGGACGACTCCGGAGAATACATGGGGACGGTCGTCAACTGGGAGGCCATCGACGTCAATTATTCCGGGCAGATCGCCGCTATTGGAAGGTCGCAAGCGGTGATCGAGTTCCAGATGGACGGAACCGTCATCACGGCCAACGATAATTTCCTCAAAGCGTTCGGGTACACGTTGGATGAAATCAAGGGCCGTCCCCACACCATTTTCATGGACGAAGCGTTTCGCCATTCCGCCGAGCACAAGGAATTTTGGGCCAGGCTGAATCGGGGCGAATACCAGGCGGGCGAATACAAGCGCATCGGCAAGGGCGGAAAGGAAGTCTGGACTCAGGCCTCCTACAATCCAATCCTGGATCTCACCGGGAAGCCGTTCAAGGTGATCGAGTACGCCACCGACGTCAGCGCCCAGAAGCTGATCAACGCCGACTATGCCGCTCAGGTGTCCGCCATTGGCAAGTCCCTGGCGACCGTCGAGTTCCAGATGGACGGGACCATCATGGCGGCCAATGATAACTTCCTCAAGATCGTGGGCTACACGCTGGACGAAATCAAGGGCCGGCATCACAGCATGTTCGTGAATGATGCCTACCGGGAGAGCGCGGAGTATCGCGAGTTCTGGGTCAAGTTGAACCGGGGCGAATATCAAGCGTCGGAGTCCAAGCGCCTCGGCAAGGGCGGGAAGGAATTCTGGATTCACGCCTCCTACAACCCCATTCTGGATCTCAACGGCAAGCCCTTTAAGATAGTGCAGTACTCCTCCGATGTCACCGAACAAGCCAAGTTGAAGGTTGAGGTTGCGCACACGGCGGAAGAACTGCAGCGGAAAGTAGAAAGCATTTTGAAGGTTGTGGCGGCAGCCGCCCAGGGAGATCTCACGCAGGAGATCGCGGTCAGCGGCAGCGACTCGGTGGGGCAGATGGGCGAAGGTCTTACGAACTTCTTCAAGACCTTGCGGCACAGCATCCAGCAGATCGCCGATAACGCCCGTTCGGTGGGCGCGTCCTCCGAAGAGCTGACCGCCATCAGCCATCAGCTGGCGGGCAACGCGGAGGAGACGGCCACGCAAGCCAACGTGGTTTCCTCGGCCAGCGAAGAGGTCTCGAAAAATGTCGCGGTGGTGGCGGCGGGCAGCGAGCAAATGGTGGCTTCTATCCGGGAAATCTCGAAGAGCGCCAACGAAAGCGCGCGAGTGGCCAAGAACGCGGTGGCGGTAGCCGAGAGCACCAATCAGATCATCACCAAGCTGGGCGACTCCAGCATCGAAATCGGCAAGGTAATCAAGGTCATCACCTCCATCGCGCAGCAAACCAATCTGCTAGCGCTGAACGCCACCATCGAAGCCGCGCGCGCCGGGGAAGCGGGCAAGGGGTTCGCGGTGGTGGCGAACGAAGTGAAAGAACTCGCCAAGGAGACCGCCAAAGCCACCGAAGAGATCGGGCAGAAGATCGAAGCCATCCAGGGCGATACCACGGGAGCGGTGAAGGCCATCGCGGAAATCAGCGCCATTATCAATCAGATCAACGATATTTCGAACACCATCGCTTCGGCGGTGGAAGAGCAGACCGCCACCACGAACGAGATCGGCCGCAACGTTGCGGACGCGGCCGGCGGGTCCGAGCAGATAGCCAAGAACATCTCCGGCGTCGCCGAGGCTGCGCGCAGCACCACTTCGGGCGCCAACGACACGCAGGCCGCCGCCAAGGCTCTCAGCGAAATGGCGGCCGAGCTCCAGGGACTGGTGCAGACGTTCAAAATCTAGAACCTCACTTGGGGCGAGGTTTCGGATTTCGGGAACCCGGCCGGTCTCAGATCCGACCGGGAAGCTTCCGGCGGCCTCGGAAAGGAAACGATTCCACTATGCAGAAAGCGCTGGTAGTCGACGACTCCAGGGCCATGCGCATGATCCTGACGCGCAGCCTGACCAATCTCGGCTACGAAGTCTCGACCGCCGCCGATGGACAAGACGCCCTGGACCTGCTCGAGCGGGAGGCTCCCGATCTGGCTCTCTTATTAGTGGATTGGAATATGCCGAATATGGATGGGCTCGAGTTCGTGAAGCGCCTGCGCGCCAATCCCCGTTATGCGACCGCGCCCTTGATGATGGTGACCACGGAAACGGAGGTCGACCAGATGGTGAAAGCTCTTGAAGCGGGCGCCAACGAATATGTCATGAAACCCTTTACGCCCGATATCATCGAGGGGAAGCTGCGGGTGATGGGAGTGCTCGGATAACATGGCGGCGCCTGTCAAACGGACCGCGCCCCTGCGCAGCCGGATCCGCGTGCTGGTGGTGGATGACTCGGTGGTGATTCGCCGCCTGGTTGCGCACGCTCTCGAAGAGGACCCGCAGCTCGAAGTAGTTGGTTCGGCGTCGAACGGAGTGATGGCCCTGGAGCGCATTCCCCAGGTCAATCCGGACGTGGTTACGCTGGACATCGAAATGCCGGAAATGGACGGCCTGGAGGCGCTGCGCCGCATCCGCAAGCTTTATCCGCGACTGCACGTGATTATGTTCAGCACTCTGACCGAGCGGGGCGCCGCGGCGACCATCGACGCCCTGACCCTGGGAGCCAACGACTATGTAACCAAGGCCGCCAACATCGGTTCCCTGGATCGATCGATGAGCAGCCTCCGGTCTGACCTGATCCCTAAAATCAAGCAGTTTTTCCACCTGGACTCCCAACCGGCCGCGGCCGCCTCGGCTCCCGCGATCAAACCGCCGGCCGCTTCGCGGTTCAAAGGCGCCAAACCCGCCCGCCGAGTGGTATGTATCGGCGTCTCCACGGGCGGCCCGAACGCGCTGGCGGAAATCATGCCGATGTTTCCCGGCAACCTTCGGGTGCCGATCCTGATCGTACAGCACATGCCGCCGCTATTTACCCGCTTGCTGGCCGAGCGCCTGGATTCGTACACCCCGCTGCGCGTCGAAGAAGCCCGCGACGGAAGCATCGTGGAACCCGGTAAAGTCCTGATTGCGGCTGGCAACTACCACATGCGCGTGCGCAAGTCCGGCGAGCGGATCAGCGCGACGCTCAATCAGGAACCGCCCGAGAACTCCTGCCGTCCCGCGGTGGACGTGCTCTTCCGGTCTGTCGGCGAGGTTTACGGCGGCGCGGCTATCGCGGTGGTCTTGACCGGAATGGGGCAGGATGGGCTGCGCGGCGTCGAGGATTTGCAACCCAAAGGCGCGTGCGTAATTGCGCAGGATGAACCCAGCAGCGTGGTGTGGGGCATGCCCGGAGCGGTGGTCAACGCCGGCCTGGCCGACTACGTGGTGGACCTGAAACGCGTGGTCCCGGAGATACTAAAGCAACTCTGAGTTCGAGTCCGCATGGAAACCACCCTGGCGCAAAAAAACAAACCGGCGGCCGAAATCACGCCCGAGAATTACGCGTACCTGCAAACCCAGGTTTACAAGGAATCGGGCATTGTTCTGGACGAGACCAAGCTTTACCTGCTCGAGTCGCGCCTCATGCCCATCGTTAAGAAGAATGAGCTCGGAAGCTTGAACGATTTGTGCGCGTTGTTGAAGGCCGTGAATGGGTTGCCGTTGCGGCAGCAGGTGGTCGAAGCCATGACCACCAACGAGACTCTGTTTTTCCGCGATGCCACGGTTTTCGAGGCTCTGCAAAAAACCGTCCTGCCGGAATTGATCGAAGCCCGCAAGACTGTTCGAATACTGAACTTTTGGTCAGCCGCCGCGTCTAGCGGGCAGGAGGCCTACAGTCTGGCCATCATGCTGGTCGAGATGGGCCTCGGCGCCTGGAAAATCCGCATCCTTGGAACCGACCTGAACAATCAGATTTTAGACCGCGCCCGCGCGGGGCGCTATCTGCAGATCGAAGTGAATCGCGGCTTGCCGGCCAAGTATCTAGTCAAGTACTTCCATCGCGTTGGTCTCGAATGGCAGATCAAGGATGAACTCCGCCGCATGGTGGAATTCCAGCCGTTTGATCTACGGATGAGCATGCGCACACTGGGGCCGTTCGATCTGATTTTCTGCCGCAACGTGCTCATCTATTTCGACATGGAAACCAAGAGGCGAATTCTCGCGGAGCTGCGCGGCGCTCTCTATCACCAGGGGCTGCTGCTGCTCGGAACCGCGGAAAGCACCCTCAACCTGGATGACCAGTTCGCCAGGAAACTGATCGGTCAGGCGGCTTTTTACCAGGCGCCCTAAGGAACAAGCATGCCCAGCATTTTCGACGGATCCACTTATGACGCGCCCATTGCTCAGATTGCTCAGGATGTGTTCCAGACCATGCTGGACTACCCGGTGGAACAGTCTCTCGAGGAACACGTGGGGAAGGCGGACGCCGTTACCGCCGCGATTTTTTTGGCCGGGACCTGGCAAGGCGCCGTGATTCTGGAGTGCAATCAGGCGCAGGCCTTCGCTTTCACCGCTCGCCTGATGAAGATCGCAGAGCCGATCGAGATGAACGACGATGTTCGGGATGCGCTGGGCGAGATCGTGAACATGATCGGCGGGAATATGAAATCCATCCTGCCCAGCGGAGTGAGCCTGTCCATCCCGTCGGTTCTCGATGGCGCCGACTATGCGTACCGAATCTGCGGGACGAACCGGAAAGAGACCACCTTCTTCCGAGGCGAGCTGGGCGCATTCCGGATCACGTTGGTGCAGATGAACGAGGATGGTAAACAACGTTCGTTTCCGCCGCGTTAGTGCCGTGTTATCGTTTCTGCAAGGCACAGCTCCATTACCACGGTAGCTTCACGCGGATCTTCGTAATAGTCCGGCGTAGTTCGAAGAACCTGGAAGCCGAATTTCTTGTTCAACCGGAGCATGGCTTGGTTGCTCTTGCGCGTGTTGGTGACGATCCGGTCAAACCCATGCCGGCGCGCGAACATGACCTGCCAGTCTTTTAGTACGCTGCCGAGGCCCAGCCCTCGATAGGCCGGCAAGATGCCGGTGCTGACGATGTACAGGGATCCGCGATTGCGCGGGTTTCTCCCGTCCGCGCGCACGTCCCCCTGAAAATCCACATGCCGTTCGAAGGCGCAGCAACCGGCCTTTCTTCCGCCGACGAGCATCCACCAGGGATCGCAAGCTTTCCAAGCGTCCGGCTCGAACCAGTCCGCCGGATAGTCGTGAAACGCCTTGTGATCGAAAATCACCAGGCTCCGAAGCTCCCTCGGCAGGCTGGCTCGCCGAAACTGGATGGTCATGCTGTATTCTCCACTTTAGGAGGCATGGCGCGAAACGATTGGCTGCGGAGGTGCACCTATCTTAGTGATGCCGCTGTCGATGGATCAAACCTATCAGTGCTCAGAGCTCGTCAAAGTACTCTATGAAGACCATTTCGGCCAAACGCGCGAGACCATCGCCAATCTTGAGGAGATTTCTCCGAAGGCCGTGACGCTCCTTTGCGATGACCCCCTGGGCCCCGGACTGCCGCTCTCCATTAGCGTGAAAAATCATGCGCTGTATGGCTTTATCCAGTCCAGCGTTCTGGACCCGATCCTGGGCTGGTTCGTCACCGTGAATCTGGATAAATGTTCCCGGTGGTGCGGACGCTGGTTCGTGCCGGAGCATTTCCTGGCACTATGCGCATCCGCTCGAACTGACCCTCGGGACACTACACGGCGTCGGGTTTTCAACCCAGGCCTCGCCTCAGGTAGCTGAGGAAAATATGCTGGCAATTTCTTCCATCCGGTCCAAGTAACCTCGCGTTTACTCCGCCGGTTTGGATTTCAGCTCCACCCGCACGATCCGTACAGGCGCGTCCGATGCGTTCGAATAGCCGGGGTCGTTCGGCGACACCCAGCGGAAGCGTGCGCCGATCACCTCCACCGCAGGATCCTCGGGATGCGCGGACGGCGGGCAGGCCGAATTGGCCGGACAGGTTACGCGCAGAATGCGCAGCATGCCGCTTTCGTAGGGCGTCGAATCGTCCGGGGCGCGGCGGACATCCTGTTCCGGCAGGTCGACCGGCGCGATTTTCAGCTCCAGCCTGAGATACTCGCTCGCCACGCCGTCCATTTCCTCCACCTGATGATGCTCCATCGCGCCGCGGTTGAACCGGATACCGCCGGCCTTTACCACCGGCCGGATCACCGGCTCTTCTTTGTCATCGTGCAGGATGCGCAGGCGTCCGCCGTCGGTAGTGTAGACATAGACTGTTGGCGTGGAAGGATGATCGTGATAGCTGGTCTTTTCGTGCGCGGCGTAATGTACCCGCACGATGCGCACCCAGGCGTTTTCGAATTCCAAGGTCGAATCGCCCGCGGAGGTTCCAAAGAAGAACAGAATCGGGATCAAAAGGTTTAGCATTTTTCTCGTGAATCCACCCTCCAGGATAACGGCAATCGCGCCGCCGAAAGCGAGCGCAGGGCGATGAGCATGGATAGAATGGAGCAATGACTTCCGACCGCCGCCGGTTTTTGCGTTTCCTAGCCGCCAGTCCCCTGGCCGCCCGAGCCTGGGCCGAGGACTCCCTCTCCGCGATCACGAACCCCAAGGACGCAGTGGACGTGATGGATTTCGAGCCGCTGTCCCGCAAAGCGCTTCCGCCGGCGCACTGGGGATATTTGAGTACGGGCGTGGACGACGACAAGACGCTGCATATGAATCGCGAAGCTTTCGATCACTACCAGCTGCGCGCGCGCCGCCTGGTGGACGTCGCGGAGGCCGATCTCAGAGTTGACGTTTTCGGCAGCAAAGTGGGAAACGCCGGTTTATATCAGCGCCGTCGGCAGCCAGAAGGCGTTTCATCCGGAAGGCGAGCTCGCCTCTGCGCGGGCGGCCAAAGCGAAGAAGACCATGCAGATGCTTTCCACTGTTACATCGTTCCCGGTGGAAGAGGTCGCCAAGGCGCTGGGCACGCCGCCCTGGTATCAGCTCTACATGCCGACCACCTGGGAAGACACCGAGAAAATGGTGAAGCGGGTGGAGGACGCCGGATGCCCGGTGCTGGCCTGGACCATCGATCTGCTGGCCGGGCGCAACACCGAAACCGCCACACGATTCTTTCGGACCGACCAGAGGGATTGCATGGTTTGTCACGCCAGCTCTCCTAAAACCGGCGCGACCTTGCGTCGCAACCAGGGCAAGCCGATGTTCGTGGGCCTTTCGGGCGACATGAATCCTCCGGGCGCGACCTGGAGCTACGTGGACCGGCTGAAGAAAATGACCAGGATGAAGCTGGTGCTGAAAGGCATCGACACGGCCGAGGACGCCAAGCTCGCGCGCGACCATGGCGCCGATGGCGTAGTGGTGTCAAACCACGGAGGCCGCGCCACCGAAACCGGCCGGGGCACCATCGATATACTTCCCGAAGTGGTGGACGCCGTGGGTCCGCAGTTCCCTGTATTCGTTGACGGAGGGTTTCGCCGCGGCTCGGATGTTTACAAGGCGCTGGCCATTGGGGCACGTGCGGTGGGAATCGGCCGGCCGTACATTTATGGCCTCTCGGCATTCGGGCAGGCAGGCGTCGAGAAGGTGCTGGATATTTATCGCGCCGAGTTGTCTCTGACCATGCGGCAGTGCGGGACGCCGTCCATCGCGCAGATCGGCCGAGCGTCCATTCTCAGAAACGGAGCGCGGATCTGATGAGCCATCGCGCTCTTGCGTCGCTGTGTTTGCTAGTGTTCTCAGCAGCTGGCCAGGTTCCGAGCGGGGCAGGGAAGAAGGCGCTTCCGCGCACGCCAGATGGCAAGCCGGATCTCCAGGGCATTTGGACGAACGTCACGCTGACGCCGCTGGAGCGGCCCGCCGAGTTGGCCGGGAAGGCCACTCTGCCGGATGCCGAAGCCGCGGCATTCGAGAAAAAAGCGGCGGCCGATCTGAAGGCCGAGGATGGCAAGTCCGAGGGCCCGCTGCTCGCGGCCGCGGGATCGGCGGGGACCGGGGCGTACAACCTGTTGTTTATCGATCGAGGATCCGAGCTCGCGCGCGTCAACGGCGTCAAGCGAACGTCGCTCATCGTGGATCCGCCGGATGGAAAAGTTCCGGCGCTAACCGAGCAGGCCAAGCGCGAGAAGGCCGCGGACTATGAAAAGTACGACAGCATAAAGGATCGCCCGTTATCCGAGCGCTGCCTGCTGGGATTTGGATCCACATCCGGTCCGCCCA
Source organism: Terriglobia bacterium (assembly GCA_963786745.1). Classification (GTDB taxonomy): domain Bacteria; phylum Acidobacteriota; class Terriglobia; order Bryobacterales; family Bryobacteraceae; genus Palsa-89. The sequence goes on from CAWBAE010000009.1 coordinate 112,155, forward strand.
TGCTGCCGGTGCTCTACAACAACAACTATCAGATCGTGCAAACTCCCGACACCATCATGATCATGATCGAGATGGTGCACGATGTTCGGGTAATCCGGATGAACGCAACGCACCGCCCGTCCAGCGTCCGGCAGTGGCTGGGGGATTCCGTCGGCCATTGGGAAGGCGACACCCTGGTGGTGGACACCACTAATTTCCCGGACAAGGGCGCCATCTATGAGGAAGTGGCGGACGCGAGATCCTCGAAGAATCTGCACGTGATCGAACGTTTCAGGCGAATCAGCGCGGATACCATCCTATATCGAGCCACTATCGACGATCCCACTACCTTTACGGCCAAGTGGACCGTGGAGTTTCCTTTTCTGTCGGCCAAGGGCCCGATCTTCGAGTACGCCTGCCATGAGGGCAATTACGCGATGACGGACATCATGGGCGGCGCGCGCAAATCCGAGAAGAAATAAACGCAGTGACCCGAAGTTTTAATGCGAGTTGTCGGCGCGAAAGTCGATCTTGGTGCCTGCTTTGAATGCAACGTAGGCCCTTTTCCAAGGCTGATCGTTCACCAGGCGCCATTTGTGCCCGGACCCGGTGGTATCGAGCGCCACCAGGATTTCGCCCGGGTTGACAGTGAACTTCTCGCCGCCGCGCGTCACGAATTCCAAGACGCCCGCCAGCGTTATAACGTACTGCGTAGTCGGCGCGTTATGCCAATCGAGCGAAGCGTGCGGAGCGGATTCTTCATAGAGAATCGAATCCGCGCCGATTACTTCGTTGCCCGCAATGCTTCCCTGAATGACGTGGGAATGTCCGTCCTGTCCGGTATAGAGTTGATATGCTCTGATCATAAATTGGTAATGTGTAACACGGCCGCAGTCTCGGCCCGTACCTTCCGCAAAAGCTCGGCGTCGCCGGCCAGCGAATGTCCGTACGACGGAATCATTTCCTGCATCTTGTTCATCCAGGCGGCGCCCTTCAGTTCCTTTCCAAAGCATCGCTCCACCACCTGAATCATGACCCACACCGCCGTGGAGGCTCCTGGGGACGCGCCCAACATGGCGACAAGGGATCGGTCCGCCGCGGTGACAAGTTCCGTGCCGAATTCCAGAATGCCCCCTTGCGCCGGATCCTTCTTGATGATTTGGACGCGCTGTCCCGCCACTTCAACTTTCCAATCTTCCTCTTGAGCGTTTGGAAAATACTCGCGCAAAGCGGCGAAGCGCTGCTCGGAAGACTCGATCACCTGCCCGATCAAATACTTTTCCAGCGCGGCGTTGTCCTTGCCGACCGCCAGCATCGGCAAAATGTTTTCAGGGTCGATGGAGCCGAAGAGATCGAGATACGATCCGTGCTTGAGAAACTTCGTGGAAAATCCCGCGTAGGGGCCGAACAGTAGAGAAAGCTTGCCGTCCACGTGACGCCGATCGAGGTGCGGCACCGACATGGGAGGCGACCCGACCGACGCTTTGCCGTACACTTTGGCATCGTGGCGCGCGGCCAGCGCCGGATTGTCCGAGCGCAGCCAGATCCCGCTCACCGGAAAGCCGCCGTAACCGCGGCCTTCGGGAATTCCGGATTTTTGCAGCAGCGGCAATGATCCGCCGCCCGCGCCAATGAACACAAACTTGGCCTGCACATCCCGGCTGCCGCCGGTCCTCTCATCTCTTACGCGCACTGTCCACAGATCACCGTCTCTGCGGAGGTCCTGCACCCGATTAGAAAAGCAAACCGAGAATCCTTCCTTGCCTTTCAAGGAACTGAGGAGATCGTCGGTGAGAGCTCCGTAGTCCACGTCCGTGCCGATCCGCATCCGCGTCGCGGCCACTTTCTCTGACGGATCGCGGCCTTCCATGACCAGGGGAACCCACTCCTCGATTTGCTTTCGGTCGTCGGAGTATTCCATCCCTTGATAAGCGTGATGAGCGGAGAGCGCCTGGAACCGTTTTTTGAGAAATGCGACATTCTCTGATCCGCGGACAAAACTGCAATGCGGCACCGGATGAATAAAGGACTGAGGATCCTGGATCGCGCCGTTCTTCACCAGATAGGACCAGAACTGGCGGGACAGATCGAACTCTCCATTGACTCCCAGGGCCTTGGATATGTCGATGGTTCCGTCGCTTCTCTCGGGCGTATAGTTCAGCTCGCACAACGCCGCGTGCCCGGTCCCGGCATTGTTCCAGGCGTTGGAGCTTTCCTCGGCAGCGTTTTCGAGCTTCTCGAAAATCGCGATCTTAAGATCCGGCTGCAGTTCTTTCAGGATCACCGCCAGGGTTGCGCTCATGATTCCGGCTCCGATGAGCACGACGTCGGGGTGGACTTCGGTGACTTGGTTAGAAGTACTCATTTAACGATTCCCGTGCGCAAATCTGCAATTCTCACGCCAATGAAAGAGTCATCGATTAACAGCTCTCCGCCGGGCTGACAGGACAGCGTGTGACCACGCATTGACACATGCTGTCAAATCACGTGGGCATCGTCCCCGAATCGCTTTCTCCCTGGGGTTGCCCGCTGGATTGGCAGGACAGACATCGCAAATGGGCCGAGGAATGCATAAGCCAACGGGCGCATGCATGCGAGAGGAGAAAGCTTATGACTGCCCCCGTGGACACGGATAAGTTTCGGGTGGAAGAAGACTCGCTAGGAAACGTGGAAGTTCCGGCGAACCATTTGTGGGGCGCACAAACGGAGAGGTCCCATCACAACTTCCCGATCGGCGTGGAGCGCTACAGGTGGGGCCGGCCGGTGATCCGGGCGCTCGGCATCCTCAAGAAATGCGCCGCGCTGGCTAACGGCGATCTGGGCCAGTTGTCGCGCGACAAGGTCGATTTGATTGTACGGGCGGCCCAGGAGGTGATCGACGGGAAGCTGGACGGCGAGTTTCCGCTGGTGGTGTTCCAGACCGGATCGGGAACTCAGACCAACATGAACGCCAATGAGGTGATCGCAAATCGCGCCATCCAGATCGCCGGCGGAGTGGTGGGTTCGAAGAAGCCGATCCATCCCAACGATGACGTGAACCACAGCCAGTCGTCCAACGACACGTTCCCCACTACGATGCATATTGCGACCGTCGAGGAGCTGGAGAATGTCCTGGTTCCAGCGATCCACCAGCTCCGCGACACGCTGGCCGCGAAGTCCCAGGCGTTCTCGCACATCGTCATGGTGGGCCGCACGCACCTTCAGGACGCGACGCCGTTAACGTTGGGGCAGCTGATTTCGGGCTGGGTGGCGCAGCTCGATCAGGCAGTGGACGCGATCCATGCGATGCTGCCGGGCGTTTATGCGCTGGCGATCGGCGGAACGGCGGTGGGCACCGGGCTGAACGCCGATCCTCGCTTCGGCGAGGCGGCGGCGCGCAAAATCGCCGAGGAGACGGGCAAAGCGTTTGTCTCCGCGCCGAACAAATTCGCGGCGCTCTCCGCGCACGACGCCATGGTGAACGTGAGCGCCGCTCTTCGCACGCTGGCCGGCGCCCTAATGAAGATCGCCAACGACGTGCGTTGGTACGCCTGCGGTCCGCGGGCCGGATTCGCCGAGCTGCGGATTCCGGAAAACGAGCCCGGCTCCTCGATTATGCCGGGCAAAGTCAATCCGACCCAATGCGAGGCGCTGACCATGGTGGCGGTGGAGGTGTTCGGCAACGATCACGCGGTGGCTTTCGCCGGTTCCCAAGGAAACTTCCAGTTGAACGTCTACAAGCCCATCATTCTCCACAATGTCCTGCAATCGATCCAATTGCTGGCTGAGGGCGCGCGTTCGTTTAACGATCGCTGCGCCAAGGGTATCCAGCCGAATGAGAAACGCATTCACGCGCATCTCGACAATTCGCTCATGCTGGTGACTGCTCTCAATCCGCACATCGGCTACGAGAAGGCGGCTCAGATTTCGCTCAAGGCTTATCACGAGGAACTGACGCTTCGCGACGCCGCGCTCAAATTGGGCTATTTGACAGGCCAGCAGTTCGACGAGTGGGTACGTCCGGAGGACATGACGCATCCCCTGGAACCGCGTTAGCGGGTTCCACAGCAGACGGGCGCCGCCCGCCAGTATTTCACCTGGCGATTAAAGGCGGAGATGAGCAGGCAAAGCTCACCCGTCTCGATAAAGATGACCAACCAACAAACTATGAAATAGTCGCTCAGAATCCGTTGTTCCCTCGCGCAGTCACATTCAACGCCAGAAGCGCTTGGAGTAGAATTGCTCTTCACCCTATGTCTCTTCGTGATGTATCTTGCTTCGGATCCTGCCGGCATCGTACCCATTGCCGTCGAGATGCCGGAGCTATGCCGCGCTTTGGACCGTGCGGTGAGTGGCGATGAACCCGATACAGCACGGGAGCGTTCACCGGGAGGGAACGCGCGCTCCCGTTTTATCGTGGGCGCCCCGCGCAGCGGAACCACGCTTCTTCGGGTGACTCTCACCCGCCATTCTCAGCTCGCAGTGAGCGGTGAGACGCACTATTTCGCCCGCGTCTATGCGCGGCGGCACTCTTTCGGGGACCCTGCCAATCCCCGGAATCGTGAGCGGATCGTTGCGGCATATTCGGCTACCGAGCCGGTTCGAAGGATGGGAATGGATGGCGCGTTTCTGCGCGAACGCCTGATGAGCGAAGGTGTAAGCTGGCGCGCCCTGTTCGGAGCTTCTTCAGGCCTATGCCGATTCCCGCGGCAAGCCGTACGCCGGCGAAAAGACGCCTCGGCACGCCCTCGCCGTCGAAACCCTCTGCGACTGGTTTCCCGGTTGCAGCATATCCATTTGATCCGCGATCCCCGAGCGGCGGTTTGCTCTCTGACACAAATGCCGTGGGCCAGCCGGAGCGTACTGGTAGGAGCGCGCACGTGGCGCCTTTTAAACGCCGGGGCTTGCATGGCGTCATCTCGAGACAATTATCTTTTGGTTAAGTACGAGGACTTGGTCGCCCAGCCGGAACAGCAGCTTCGCCGGCTTTGTAACCACATCGGAATCGAATACCAGAGCGCGCTCCTGGAGCCTGATCCAGCCGAGTTGGATCAGCGCCGTCCGCACCACCGATCGTATGAAAAGATGACACCTGCGCGGGTGGCGTTATGGCGCGCGCAGCTCGAACCATGGCAGGTGTCGGCGATCGAAGCTGTCGCCGGTAATTACATGGAGGAATTCGGATACGAGCGGCAGACCACAGACGCTTCCGCGGGTCTGGCCCGAGCCAGGCTGGATGCCCTCGCGGAAACGACCTGCCAGGCGTTTTTGCGGGCGCCTCTTGCTTTTTGCCGTTTCCTCAAGCCGACCAACCTGGCGGGCCAGGAGAAGTGGTTCAAGCGAGCTTCAAAGATCTACGAGCGGGTCCGCTTGCGGCCTGATGCGGAGATTCAACGGTCATCCGATGGAAGCAAATAGAGATTGAAGCGGCTAGTGGCAATTTGAGAATCCTGCCGGTCGCCCTTCACGGCAACCGAAGCGCGATACACTGGCGAAGTAGTTTGCGTATGCAACTAGACTCCCGAGTTACGCCGGCGCACCTTTTCCAGTGGGCACTTAACTAATGCGATCAATCTGTCTCTGTCTAGCGCTTTCCGCGCTGATTGCGGCTGCTGAAAAGCCGCCAGCCGCCGGGCCCGCCGGGCCAATTGTCCATCTGGCGAGCGGGGCTCTCGCCGGGAAGCTCGAAGACAATATCGTCGTCTTTGAAGGAATTCCTTTCGCCAGTCCTCCCATAGGATCTCTGCGCTGGCGGCCGCCGCAGCCCGTGGCCGCGTGGACGGGAATACGCGACGCGACCAAGCCGTCCCACCCATGCATGCAGTCCCTGGCGGGCGACGACACCTTCCTTGAGCCGCTGGCAGCGGCCTACGGAGTGAAATATGCACGGCAGCCGGTGGACCCATCTGAGGATTGTCTGTATCTGAACGTATGGTCTGGCCAGCTACAACCCTCCGCCCATCTTCCTGTCATGCTGTGGGTGCACGGCGGCAGCAACGTGTCCGGCAACGGCGCGGAGAGCGGCTACGCTGGCCGCTCGCTGGCGTCCCGCGGCGTGATTGTGGTCACAATCAACTACCGTCTAGGGGCCATGGGATTCTTCGCGCATCCTGAGCTGACCGCGGAATCTCCCCATCACAGCTCCGGCAATTATGGGCTGCTGGACCAGATTGCGGCGCTCGAGTGGGTGCAGCGGAATATATCCGAGTTCGGCGGCGACCCTGCAAACGTGACGCTCTTCGGCGAATCCGCGGGGTCGATAGATGCGGTAACGCTCATGGCCTCGCCTCTGACGACTCACTTGTTTCGCAGGGTGATCGCGGAAAGTGGGCCGGCTTTCGGGCTCGGACCGGCGCAAAATCTTACGCGCATGCAGGCGCTGGGAGCGGCCGTTGGCAAGGAGGCTGGCGGACGGCCAGGGGCCGAACTCGAAATCCTCAGAAAACTGCCGGCTACCGAGATCGCGCGGATTGAAGGCCGGCTGATCGCCTCCGAGTTCAAGGGTTACGATGCCAACGCGTCCATCGTGGATGGCTGGGTGCTTCCGCAATCCCCCGCAAGAGCATTCGCTTTTGGGACGATCCAACGCGTGAACCTGCTCGTCGGCGTAAATGCGAGGGAGTTCAGCGCGTTCCGGGTGGCCGGAGCCGCTGCTGCCAAAAGTTCACCGCAGCCGGCCAGCAAGACGAGCCTGGGCCAACAGATCAAGCTGTTTGCGGACACAGCGCGTCCGCTCTACGGAAGTTGGACGGACCTTACGGTGGCAACGTACATGGGTATGATTGTCATCCATGGCGACGCCGGTTTAGACCAGGCGAGCAACGACATTATAGGGGCTTGCCCCAGCGGGGCTGAAGCTGCGCTGACAACCACCGTCGGGCGGCGCGCTTTCGTATATAGGTTCGATCGTTCGGTTCCAGGAAGAGGTCAGTCAACGCTGGGCGCATTCCATTCTTTGGAGATCCCTTACGTCTTCGGAACCTTTAAATCCCGCACCTTCAACTGGCTGCCATTCGATTCGACGGACCGGAAGCTCTCCGAAATCGTGCAGTCTTACTGGACCAACTTCGCAAAGTCCGGAGACCCGAACGGGCCGGGTCTTCCAACTTGGGCGGCATGGAATACGGATAAAGAACCGTACATCGCTTTCAGCCAAAGTGGCGATGCTGTCCCGCAGCAACACTTCTCGCCGATCTATTGTCATCTTTCTCCGGATCGTTTGAAGCGCCAGCTCGCCGCCTACTGATTGTAAGAGCGAGGTGAGTTGGATTGGCTCATCGATTCAAGGGCGGACTACCAGGGCACTCGCCCTTGGTCGTTGAAATACCCGCCCGTGGGTCCATCCTCGCCGATGGTGGCGTATTCGATGGCCGCAACCGCTCCCTGCGCCGCCGTGCGCGGGCCGCTGTTGCCGTTGAGGTCGGTGGCGCAGTAACCCGGACAAATCGCGTTCACTTTTATCGGTGTGTCCTTCAGTTCGTTGGCGAACTGCACCGTCATGCTGTTCAAGGCGGTCTTCGACGTGTTGTAGCCCAAAATCACGAACTGAGCCAGGGGGGAATCGGGCTGGCTGGCGAGCGTGAGCGAGCCCAGGCTGCTCGATACGTTCACCACGCGCCCGTGCTTCGATTTGCGCAGCAGCGGCAGCATCGCCTGGGTCAGCGCGATGGGCCCGAAGAAGTTCGTCTCGTAGATCTCGCGTACTCGAGCCAGGTCGGCGCCGCTCGGCTTCGCTCCCCATTCGCCGATACCCGCGTTGTTCACCAAAATATCCAGCCGGCCGAATTCCTTTTCGATCCAATCCGCCGCGCGCCGGATCATTTCGTGGTTGGTTACATCCAGTTTTATAAAACGCGCATCCGCGCCATCGGCCTTCAACTTTTCGGTGGCCGCGTGGCCGCGGGATTCATCGCGCGCACCCACCAGCACTGTGATTTTCTTCGCGCCCAGGCCGCGCGCGATCTCGTAACCGATGCCCTTATTCGCGCCACTGATAAGCGCTATGTCGCCCTGAAAGAGTTCTAAGTTGGCCATATTTCGTCAGTCTACGGAGCTTATTCCACCGTGATTTTTATTGTATGTACCGCTTCGAGCAGCCCGTCACTGGCGACCGCCTGGACCCAGTAGACTCCGGGCGCTGAAAACGTCGCCAGCGTGCTGCTTTCGGCCGCTTTTCCAGTGACTGGCGTGGTTTCCGGATCGAGAGTAACAAGGCCCGGGCCGCGATACTGGATCCATTTGAACGACAATCCGCCATGCCCCCGGCCGCGAGTCACGGGAATGCCGTCGTCGGCCGCCGCCACCGTCAGTTTGACGGGCTGGCCGATTTTCGCGGTCTGGTCCGGACTTCCGGACGTGATCTTGGGCGCGGTGTTAGGAGGGTCGGCGGGCGGGGCCAAACCGGCGCCTCCGGCGTTCATCTGCCGCACGCCGTCGTCGGTTTCCCATTCCGGCTCGAGCCAGCCGATGGCCGTACAGGTTTCGCCGTGCGCGGTAACGCTCCAGATCAACTTCTGGTCGATACCCCAGTCTTTCGGCAAGGTGACCTTGAATACGTACCGGTTGCGCCGCGTGTAAAAATGCGTCGGCTGCCCGCTATCCGCCGTAGTGTTGAAGTTATTGGCGGGACCGATGGGAACGTCCACGATCTCTCGCCGGTTCCGGTTGAAATAGCCGAACCACATATTTATCGTTCCGTCGGAATTCCGCTGCCAGCCTTCGAACACCGGTTGCACGCTGTCGCCGCTTTGGCGCGCCACCGGAAGTTGGGGGGGAAGTTGATCCTTGATCCCCTGAGCTCGTAAATGCAAGGAAGCCGTACCGGCGGCGAACCACACCGCCGCCAGGATCAACTGGCCTTTGAAAATCCGCTTCATCCTACTGTAAAGAAGCAGTGCTCTTCGATGTTGTCTTGGCGCGATCCGCGACCGCTTGTTTGTACTCGTCGTCGGTCAGGTAATACCAGTTGATCCAGGAGAAGCCCATCTCGTCGATGGTGCGGTTCCCCCATCCCACCCAATTGGTCGGATCGGGATTGAACTGGTTTCCGCCGGTGTTGTCGTAGATCGAAATCACGTGCAGGATGGTGCCCGCTGGAACGATGGGCGCCACGTCGTCGGCGTACTCGTAAACCACATGCCAGTTAAACTTGAACCGGTCAACACAGCTCACAATCTCGGTCCGCATTCCAAGCGGACGGTCGCCGCCGTTGCTCACGGGCGGGTACATCAGTTCCAGGCATTGCGCCTGGCCGCGATTGTGCATGTGAGGTTGGAAAGCGGTGATGACGGCGGGCTTGGTCAGTACCGTATATCCATCCGCGCGGACGTTCTTGGTGTTCGGCCGGATGTCCAGTTCGCTCGCCGATCCCAGTTGCTGCGCGTGCGCCACATGCTTCGGCACCACGCCTTCGGGATACAGGCGCAACCCTACCGCGATATTCATGGGCGTGTCCTCGCCGTCGGCGTGCACGTGCACGTTCGCCATGATTTTCGAGCCCGGTCTCAGCAGCATTCCGGTTCCATCCGGAAACGTATCGCCAAACTTTCCGACCGCGTATTCTTCAAGATGGATCTTGCCTTGCAGCGCCCCCGCTTCTTCTGGATCCACCAGTGAGGATTCCACATGATGGAGCACCTTGACGCCTCGGATCGGCTTGATCTCCATGGCGGCGATGTAGCGGTCGGTCTTCAAACCCAGGTCTTCGGTCGGCAAATCCAGCCATTGATCGGCCTGCTTGGCCTTCACCATCACATCCTTGGGCAAAGTGACAATCACGTCCGGCTTGCCGATATGCCACCGGTCACTATCGTCGAACACGCGAGGCTTGGGCATGTCGGCGGCGTTGCCCATCGGCGCGCCAGCATCCACCCACTCAGAAATGATCGCGATTTCCTGGTCGCTTAGCGAGGCATCATTCTTGAATTTCTGGATGCCCACCGTGCGATCGATGTACCAGGGCGGCATGTTGCGTTGCACCACTTGCTGCTTGATCGCGCGGGCCCAGGGCCGGGCGTCGGTGTAGGTCAGCAGCGGCATCGGTCCGATGCTCCCCGTACGATGGCAAGTCTGGCATTTTTGCTGAAGGATCGGCGCCACGTCTTTGGCGAACGTTACCGGATTCGGGCTGGCAGTTTGAGCCCGGCCCGCTTCAATTGTTCCGAATAGCGCCATAGCGACCGAAAGTCCAGTACTGAACCCATTTGCGACACTGGTTTTCATCCACATGGATACAGCCTCCTTACGCGGTTACGGATAAGTAACATGGCCCGGCGTCCAGTCGACTTGCCTGACTGAACACCAGTCGCCAACTGCCCGGAACAATGATATCGTAGCCGGCGTATCGTCGGGACAGACCCTGGACGCCGCGCCGCAGAACAACCCACCGCTAGTCCTTCAGTAACCATCGAGCTGTAACCATCGAGTCGCACTGCCGACTCCGATTGCGGACGTCGTCACCGACTGTTTTCTGCTAGCCCAGAGTTTTCAAAGCCTTAGCTATGGCCCTCCCGTTGCTTCTCATCCAGTGAGTGGTCGTGTGAAATCGGCTTGATGAGAGGTCGCGATTGAAAGGAATGACCATGGAACCCCGAAACGGCATGCAAGGAAAAACCAAACGGATCCGGCTTGCAAAGCGCTCGCCGATGTACTGGCGAGTTACGTTCGATCATCCGCCGCTCAATATCTTCGGTCCGGAGAGCATTCCGCAATTGAACGAGATTGTCACGGCGCTCGAAACCGACCAGTCGCTGAAGGTGGTGGTGTTTGACAGCGCTGTCGAAGGCTTCTTCCTGACTCACTACGATTTCCTCGCGAAACCGGAAGATACGACCAGCCTTCCTCCCGGACCAACGGGACTGCAGCAACTACCGGACATGCTGGTGCGCATCAGCCGTGCGCCCGTTGTCTCCATCGCCATGATTCGAGGGCGCGCGACTGGAGTCGGGAGCGAACTCGCGCTGGCCAGCGACATGCGGTTTGCCAGCCGCGAGAAGGCTATCCTGTCGCAGTGGGAAGTGGGCGCCGCTCTCGTACCCGGCGGCGGGCCCATGGCGCGCCTGCCACGTCTTATGGGCAGAGGGCGTGCTCTCGAGGTCCTTCTGGGCGCGGACGACATACCCGGTGACCTGGCCGAGCGCTACGGTTACGTGAATCGTTCGTTGCCCGATTCCGAACTGGATGGATTTGTCGAGGCGCTCGCTACCCGCCTCGCCAGCTTCGATAAGGACGCCATCCGGGAAACCAAGCGGCTGGTTGACGTTGCGAGCTTGCCGCCTGACGTGGAGATCGCGCCCGAATGGGATGCGTTCCTTGCTTCGGTGAAACGGCCGGCCGCTCAGGAAAGAATCAGCCAGCTGATGCAGCAGGGTTTTCACAAACCAGGCGATGCTGAAACCCGCCTTGGATATTACGTCGGGCAGTTAGGAAAGGTCCCGGCGAAAAAGTCTGCGTAGAAAGGAAATACCATGAATAATCTCCATTCGGACGCCTTCGTTTTCTTCGGTGCGACCGGCGATCTCGCGTACAAGAAGATTTTCCCGTCGCTCCACGCGATGGTGAAACGCGGCAATCTCAATGTGCCCGTGATCGGCGTTGCAAAACAGGGTTGGAATCTCGACCAGCTTCGCGCGCGGGCCGCCGACAGCATCGAGAAGCACGGCGGCGTGGATCGCGCCGCCTTCGAAAAACTCTTGTCCCTGCTGCGCTATGTCGACGGCGACTATGAGGACCCGGCCACGTTTCAGGCAATCCGGCAGCAGCTCGGCGTCTCCGAGCATCCGGCCCACTATCTGGCGATTCCGCCCGTACTGTTCGGACTGGTTGTGGAGCAACTCGGCAAGGCCGGCGCGGCGAAGGGCGCGCGCGTGATCGTGGAGAAGCCGTTCGGAACCGATCTCGCCTCGGCGCGGGCGCTGAATCGAATTCTGCTGGGGGCCTTCGATGAAAGGTCCATCTTTCGCATCGACCACTACCTCGGCAAACGGCCGGTGAACAGCATGTTCTATGCGCGGTTTGCGAACTCGTTCCTCGATCCGCTCTTGAACCGCACCCAAGTTGAAGATGTGCAGATCACGATGGCGGAGGATTTCGGAATTCAAGGCCGCGGGGCTTTTTACGATGAGACCGGCACGATCCGCGACGTCGTGCAGAACCATCTGTTTCAGGTGCTCGCGAACATCGCCATGGAGCCTCCGGTCAGGACCGACAGCGAGTCCATCCGGGATGAGAAAGTGAAGGTGCTGCGGGCGATCGAGCCTCTGAAAGCGGACGATGTAGTGCGCGGCCAGTTTCGAGGCTATCGATCGGAGAAGGGCGTCGCTGCGGATTCCAAGACGGAGACTTTCGTGGCGCTGCGGCTCGGGATCAACTCCTGGCGCTGGCAAGGCGTTCCTTTTTACATCCGGGCCGGGAAAAGCATGCCGGTCACGTGCACCGAGTTGATGATCCGGCTGCGGCGTCCGCCCGAGATCTTCCGCGGCGAAAGCGGCATCCAACCGAATCATTTTCGCTTCCGGATCAGTCCGGACGTAACCATTGCGCACGGCATGATGGTGAAATCGCCCGACGGCGAATTGTCCGGCGAGCCGGTAGAGCTGGTCGCGCTCGATCACGGGAGCGCGAACGAGATGGATGCATACGAGCGCGTGCTCGGCGATGCGATGGAGGGGGATGCGACCCTCTTTGCGCGCGAGGACTACGTCGAAGAAGCGTGGCGCATCGTTGATCCAGTGCTGCGGGCCGGCACTCCCGTGTATGAGTATGAGCCCGGCGCATGGGGTCCGGCGGAGGTGCATCAGAGAATCACGCCGGCGGACGGGTGGAATGATCCTATTGTGAAACCGGCGACCGTAGCTTCGGAGGTGCGGGCCGCGTGACGTCCGAATTCAGCGTGACGGCGCGATCAGGCGGACTCAGACATGGACCGCGCTGCATCGGTCCCTTGATTCAAGAGGTACGCCACATCTCCGACTTGGAGCAACCCTGACCTGGTCACGGTCGCGTAGACCCCGAGACAGCCACGATGGTGCTGCGCGGTGGTCCGAAGTATACTCAAGTCGCGCGGGAGATCTTGTTGGGCGAGCGTTGAGGTTACGCACCACAGCGTAGGCTGGAAACCCTCGACCCTGACCGCTCCGCCTAGGTTGAGCGCGCCGCCCAGCCAGGAGTCCTCGACAAAGCCACCGCTTTCAGCCTCCGACTCGATGTAGATGTTCGGCCGGAACCGTCGCCGGTCAATCTGCGCCGTACCCCCCTGGAGCTTTCGCAGGTGGTCCACGGAGCCGCTGGCCAGTAAATACACTGCTCCGATCTCAAAGAACGTACCGGTCATCAGTTGGAAATAGTCGGGCATGGATTCGGGGGTCCAGTCCGCTTTCATGCTGCTCACGGGAACATCGCCGAACACTGTGGCGCGATCGATGCCCGTCTTTTCGTCACTGGCCGGTTGATTCTCCAGGCGCACGCTGTGTCCGAGGAAATCCGAGACGATCCGAGAGGCGTCCGGATCGTCCGGGCAGATCGTACGCCCGTCCGGCAAACTGATCTGGATGCGTCCAGGCGCCGCGAATGTCGGTTCCACCTCATACCAGGCATGGAGTGCGAGCAACTGCGGGAACCTCTTTGCGCTGGCGATCCGTCCTGTCGCAGTCTCACGAAGAGCCCACGCCCGATCCCCCAGAGCCCCGCGCGGCGTAATCGGCAGCTGGTTTCTCCGCTCACCCAGCATTGACTTCACGGGATAGCGCCACAATTCGGCCACGCGGCCGACAAAGTGTTCAACCATAGCAACCTCCAAGCCACCATCATTCCGCTGAATGGCTGTCGTTAACCTAGGAAATGGCGCTCTGCGATTTAGTCCAGTTCCCACCCCAGGTCTTGTATAGTTTATTCAGAAATTCTGTCCAGGCAGCTGGAGAACGTGAGCTTGGATAGGGCTCCGGGCGAATTGGCTTTTCGGAGCTCCACACGATTTCGAACTGCCCACCCTCGACGATCCTACCCAACCGCATCGTCTTCCAGGTGTGTTGATTCTCTGCATCAATTCGAACACGCCCACCAGGAGCTTCAAAGCTCTGGTTCGGCAGCGCCCGGCGGATCGCCGCCGCGTCATCAGAATCGGCAGCGTGCGCGGCTTGTGCCCAGAGGTGCACTCCCAAATATCCCGCTTCCATTGTATCGGCAACGACGCGTTGGCGGCCATAGCGAGAACGAAACCTCTTTACAAACGCATGGTTCTCCGGCCGGTCCAGACTCTGAAAGTAGTTCCAAGAGGCATAGTCACCCACGATTTCTGCCGCTGACAGACTCTGCAACTCGATTTCGCTGACACTGAAATAAACGGTCGGGATTCTCTGGGGGTGATTCCCGCGGCGCGCAGCAGGCGCGTGTAGAACAGATTCATATCGCCGACCAGCGAATTGAAAATGAGATCGGGCTCAGTTTGAGCGATCGTACGAACCACTCGAGTTACCTCGGTGCTATCGGGGAGCACATATTCTTCTCCAACGATCTCGCCGCCGGAGGCTTCCACTTCGTCTCGGATGATCGCATTCGCCGCCCGCGAATAGACTGAGTTCCAGCCCACCAGAAAGAAGCGTTTTTTTCGAAGGAAGCCTACCGTCCAGCTAACTGCGGGAATGATTTGCTGATTAGGCGCGGCGCCCGTGTAGAAGATATGGGAGCACTGTTCCATGCCTTCGTACTGCGTGGGATAAATCAGCAGATGATCCCGCTGCTCCACGATTGGGAGCACCGACTTGCGGCTGGAGGAAGTCCAGCAACCAAATATCGCGCAAACCTTCGCCTCCCCGATCAGGGCTGCAGCCTGACGGGCGAACGCTCGTTCATCCGAGGCGCCGTCGATCACTACGGGCTCAATTTCACGGCCTAGAATCCCGCCGCGCTGATTGATTTCCTCGATCGCCAGCAGAGTGGCGTCAACCACGGGGCTTTCTGTCAACGCCATGGCGCCAGTCAGGGAATGAAGGATCCCCACCCGCACTTGCCGTGGTGCTTTCGCAGGCTTAGGCTCCGACGGCGGCTGAACGGAGGACTCGTCGTTTACCGAAGGCAGGAAGCGATATCCACGCGTCGGAACCGTCTCAATGTAAAGGGGTTTCTTGGCATCGTCTCCCAGCGCGTCGCGCAGTTCTCGGATGTATCCTCTAAGCAATTCATCGCTTACGATCGCGCCGGCCCAGAGGCTGTCGAGCAGTTCCCGTTTGGTCACCAACCGCTGAGCATTCTGCACGAGGTAGAGCAAAACCGCAAATGTCTTCGGTCTGAGCTCCACCAGGTTGGAATCGCGCCAAAGTTGTTCGTTCGCGGCGTCGAGTCGAAACGGTGGGAATGCAAAGATTGCCCTTAACGCCACTGTGCCCTAATGGCCCTCGATTGCCAGTCTTTATGGTAACCAAATGTCCACGGAAATTTCACGAAAATTCCACGGAAGTTCCACGATGGTTCAACCAGGAGTTCCACGGAAGCTCCACGGTCCTTCTATGGATTGAACCGGGCTTCAGCTTTATTCTGAGCATGTGCTCAACGGCAAGGGTGACCAAGATGCCAAGAAGGATAAAAGAAGAAATCGTGAAGCCCTATCCGTCGCCGAAGAACTTGCCGGATCTGGTCTTTGTCGTCCAGTTTCGAGACCCCACAGAACCAGGGTCAATCCGTTTCGCCGGGCGAGCAGAGCACGTAATGTCCGGACAAAGCACGGGCTTCGAAACGCCTGAAAAACTGATCGACTTCTTCGGACGGGTCATGAATCAACTCAGGCCGCGAGCACAAAAGGTAAGGCAATGAACACACTCATTTAGCGGAGCGCGACGCGGGCACCGTCGTTGGAGCAAGCGCACGCCGGTTTTGATCAAAGTAAAACGCGGGACAAATCTCATGTTCATGGAGAGTACGTTATGACTACTTTAGACTTGATCGGTTCTAGTCCGAAATTCCGGGCAGTGCTGACAGAAGTGGAGAGGGTAGCGCCAGTGGACTGCGCTGTTTTGATCCAGGGCGAAACGGGCACCGGAAAAGAACTGATTGCGCGAGCCATTCATGAGGCTGGCCTTCGCCGTAACCAGCGTTTCGTTGCCCTCAACTGCGCAGCGATTCCGAGCGCGCTGCTAGAGAGCGAACTGTTCGGCCACGAAAGAGGCGCTTTCACGGGCGCGTGCACACAAACCAAGGGGCGATTTCAGATGGCCGATGGGGGCACGCTCTTTCTGGACGAGATTGGCGACATGCCGTTGGAACTTCAGCCCAAGCTTCTACGCGCCTTGCAAGAGCGGGAGTTCGAGCGATTGGGTAGCAACCAAACCGTCCGAGTCAACGTGCGGGTGGTGGCGGCGACCAACCAGGATCTCGGGCAACTGGTGACTAAGAAGCTGTTTCGTGCAGACCTGTTCTACCGGTTGAACGTAATTCCAATCTGCCTGCCGCCGCTGCGGGAGCGCGTTCAGGACATCCTGCCGCTGACGCAGTTCTTCGTAGCAAAATTTGCCGCCCGCCTCAATAAGACCATCGACTCGATTCCCGATGAAGTGGTGGAGGTCCTCAAAGCGCACAGCTGGCCAGGTAATGTTCGTGAACTACAGAATTGCATCGAGCGCGCGATGCTTTTTTCCCCAGGTTCGGTGCTGCGTCTGCCGCTGGACTTGAAGCAAACGGTGAAGCAAAGCTCGGAGAGCGCTGCACGCACGCTCGCCGATGCCGATCGGGAGCATATCCTGGAAACATTGAAGCAAGCCAACTGGTTGATCGGCGGGCAGGACGGAGCGGCCAATCGGCTTGGCTTGCCGCGCACCACGCTGATTTACAAGATGCGAAAGCTCGGAATTGAGACACGCCGATCCCTGGGGGCGCGCCCCATCCGGCAGTTGGCGGATGAACAGTGCCATGCCGCCGCGAGCTGTTGAGGAGACGCCAATTCGAGCATCGCAGCGAAACATTACGTGGTGTGCTTAACGCATATAATGGTTGTGTACTTGCGCTCAGTGTCGGCTCGGAAAAACCCTAGCGCTGGCAATTCAACCCGCGAAGCTCGCGGCGTCTCCACTGCCACTATGGCGGCCTTGCCGGCGGGCATGGCCGCGAAAGTCCCGAGGCGTGCGCAGCCGGCACTTCATGGAGGCGAAAACGTGACCGGAACCGCCAAATCGAAAAATGACGTTCCTCCGGCGAGTTCTATTCCAGAAGACGCGGCTTCATTGGAGTCGATCCTCTGTACGGAGGAGCTGCAGCTGCGCCCTTCACGCCCGCCCGATCACGCCAAAGAGAATGCCGCGCTCGTAGCGCTCGCCAGCGCGTTAGCCGAGACGCGGCACAGCATACTTGAAATATTGGCGGAGACGATCCTGCGTGTCACCGACGCCGACTCATCAGGTCTCAGTTTACTGACATCGGACGGCGCAACCCCGGACCATGAAGGGCGCCGATTCTATTGGCCAGCTATCAAGGGCATGTGGAAAGAGCACGTCGGCGGCGGGACGCCGCGCGATTTCGGTCCCTGCGGAGACGTACTTGATCGCAATTGTCCTCTGTTGTTCCGACACTTCGAGCGACGTTACCCCTATTTGCTGCCTGTCTCGCCCGCGGCGGAGGAGTGCTTACTGGTTCCGTTTTACGTCCGAGGCAAAGCCGTCGGCACGATATGGGCGATGATGCACAGTGATCGTCGCAGGTTCGATGCGGAAGATCAGCGGCTCATGAGCGTTCTAGGGCAGTTCGCTTCCCTGGCATATCAGACCCTGGGGACGATCGACGACCTGAAATCGGAAATTAACGCGCGCGAAAAGGCGGAATCAAGATTGCGTGAGCTGACCCGGGTTGAGGTCGGGGTGATACTGGATGGGCTGGAGGCGCAAGTTCGAACCCGGGAAGAATTCCATCGCGTGGTTGTCGAAACGGCGAGCGATGCCGTGGTGAGCATCGATCACAGAGGCGACATCCTTTTTGCCAATCACGCAACCACAAAAACCTTCGGTTACGAACCATCGGAGTTGATTGGGCAACCGCTGACAATACTGATGCCGGAATACCTGCGGGACTTGCACAAGGCGGGCCTCAAGCGCTACCAGGAAACCAGTCATCGGCACATAAACTGGCAAGGCACCGAGTTGACTGCGCTTCGCAAAAATGGAGAAGAGTTTCCCGTTGAGGTTTCGTTCGGGGAAATCAGCAATAACGGTCATCAGGTGTTTACGGGCTTCATTCGCGACATCAGCGAGCGGAAGCAGGTTGAGGAAGCCCTGCGGGCGAGCGAGCGCGATCTCAGCCTGATCATCGAGACGATCCCCGGTTTGGTTTGGTGCGCGGCTCCGGACGGCGAACTGAACTACTTGAACCAGCGGATACTGGACTACACTGGCACCAGCGCCGGCGCTTGGGCGCAGCTCGGCTGGAAGAACCTTCTCCACCCGGATGATGCAGAGCCGACGGCGCAAGCGTGGGCGCATGCTGTCGCAACCGGCCAGCCGCTCGAAGTTCAATGCCGGTTCCGCCGGTCCGATGGCGTCTACCGATGGTTTCAGGCGCTGGGCCAGGCCGCGCGTGACAGTGGAGGCGGAGTAGTTCGCTGGTACGGATTACTGATCGATATCGATGACCGGAAGAATATAGAGGAAGCCCTGCGCGGTAGCCAGGCGCAATTGTCGCGAGCGATCCAGACGGCTACGGTTGGCGAATTTGCCGCC
This sequence comes from Terriglobia bacterium, assembly GCA_963786745.1. GTDB lineage: Bacteria > Acidobacteriota > Terriglobia > Bryobacterales > Bryobacteraceae > Palsa-89. The sequence goes on from CAWBAE010000009.1 coordinate 130,805, forward strand.
GCTATCGCACACGAAGTTAACCAGCCTCTGGCGGCCGTGGTAACGAACGGTCAGGCCTGTCTGCGCTGGCTCGCGGCCCAGCCTCCAGGGATGGCCAAAGCGCAGGAAGCCGCCGAAAGGATTGTTCGTGACGGTAAGGAAGCCGGAGAGGTGGTGCGGCGCATCCGCGCTCTCTTCAAGCAGGCAGCCGTCGAGAAAATCGAGCTCGATCTGAATGAGGTCATCGGCGAAGTGCTCCACCTCCTGGCTGGCGAGACGGCGAGAAAGCGCGTCGCCGTGGAGACGGACCTGGGCCAGGATTTGGCGCCCGTGGCGGGTGATCGCGTGCAGTTGCAGCAAGTGGTTTTCAACCTGCTTCTCAACGCAATCGAGGCCATGGACCCGGTCGCGGATCGTCCCAAAAAACTCTTCATTTGTTCCAAACAGCCCAGCCCGGAAACGGTCTTGGTGGAGGTGCGGGATTCCGGCACTGGCCTGAAGGATCCGGACAGAATCTTCGAAGCTTTTTTTACGACGAAAGACAACGGAATGGGCATGGGGTTGGCGATTTGCCGCTCCATCATCGATGCGCATCAAGGCCGGCTGTGGGCCGCATCCGGTGAAGGCGTCAGGAACCACCTTCTCTTTTACTCTTCCCGTCCGGGCGTAGCGTCATGAACTCCGAGAGCCCCGTTGTCTTCGTGGTGGATGACGACCATCGTGTACGGGAAGCGCTGTCCAGCCTCATTTCCTCGGTAGGGCTTCGAGTGGCTGTCTTCGGCTCGGCGTGCGGAATTTCTGGAATTCGAAAGGCCGGATGCCCCCGCATGCCTTGTCCTGGACTTGCAACTTCCGGGAACCAGCGGACTGGAACTCCAGCAGCAGTTGTTAGCCGGAGATACTCCGCCGATTGTCTTCATCTCAGGTCACGGCGATATCCCTTCTTCCGTGCGCGCCATCAAGGCTGGGGCGATCGAGTTCCTTCCAAAACCGTTCGACGATCAGGAACTGCTTCGAGCGATTCACGCCGCCATCGATCAGGATCGAATCGCGCGGCAGAAAGAGATCGGAACTGGCCGAATTGCAAAGGCGCTACAACCTTCTCACGCCTCGCGAACGGGAAGTCCTTCCCTTCGTGGTGGCCGGCTTCGCCAACAAGCAGACTGGCGCCGACCTGGGTACCAGCGAGATCACAATTGGGGTTCACCGGGGACAGATCATGCGAAAGATGGCCGCGAAATCGCTGGCGGAGCTGGTAAGAATGGCCGACAAACTCGGAATCGCCCGAGCCGCTGGAACTGTCTAAATAAACCTATAATAGCCATCCTGCGACGTTGCCGGTAGCATTGGTGTACTGGGGATACTCTCCACAATGGAAACCGACGTAATACCGATCGTGGCGGCGGTGGATGACGACTTTCGAGTTCGAGAGTCCATAAAAAGTTTACTAGAATCAGCCGGATACGCGCCTGTAGTGTTCTCGTCTGCCGAAGAATTCCTGCAATCGGGAACGCTGGCAGTGGCGACCTGTGTGATTACCGACGTTCGGATGCCCGGAATGGATGGTATTGAGTTGCAGCGCCGCATCAGGCTCGAACGTCCGACGTTGCCGGTGATCCTAATATCGGCGCACCATAATGCTGAAGTTCGACAGACAGCTATCGACGAAGGCGCCGTCGATGTTCTATATAAACCCTTCGATGCCGCGAACCTTCTCAAAATAATCCAGTCGGCTCTGACCAACCCTCGGCAGAAATAGACGGTCTTTCCGCAAGCCATCAGTACTCCGCATCCCTGCGCCGCTGCCGCGGTAGTCTCCAAAGTTTGTGGGTCTCTATCACCCTGGGTTAACCCGAAGCCTCGGTCCACCAAAAACCTTCTCCGCCGGACCATTTTTGCCTGCGTAAATAAACCTATAATTGTCGCCTTCGACTCTTGCCACTATCCTCGAAGTGTAGTCGGAGATGTTCTTGTAATGGCAAACGTTGAAAGAAAGATCGTGGTGGCCGTGGACGATGATCCTCGCGTGCGAGAGTCCATGGAGAGCCTGATAGAATCAGCCGGCTACGCACCTGTAATGTTCTCGTCGGGGGAGGAGTTCCTGCGGTCGGGAGCGCTAGCCGCGGCGACTTGCGTGATCACCGACGTTCGCATGCCTGGGATGGACGGGATTGAGGTGCAGCGCCGCATCCGGCTGGAGCGTCCGGAGTTGCCGGTGATCTTTATATCGGGCCGCTATAGCGCCGAGACACAACGGAAAGCCTTCGACGGGGGCGCACTTGAATTTTTATATAAACCGTTCGATGCTTTGGGCCTGCTGGAAGTAATTCAAGCGGTTCTGACGAAGCTTTACTAACGCAAGCGAGCAAGGAGTAAAACGATGGCTACTTTAGATTTGATCGGGTCCAGTCCGAAATTCCGGACTTTGCTCGACCAGATAAACATGGTTGCGCCGGTGGACTGCAGCGTGCTCGATTCAGGGCGAAACGGGAACCGGAAAAGAATTGATTGCGCGAGCCATTCATGCGGCTAGTCCTCGCCGTAACCAGCGTTTCGTGGCGCTCAACTGCGCAGCGATTCCGAGCGCGCTGCTGGAGAGCGAACTGTTCGGCCACGAAAGAGGCGCGTTCACGGGCGCGTGCACACAAACCAAAGGGCGATTTCAGATGGCGGATGGGGGCACGCTCTTTCTGGACGAGATTGGCGACATGCCGTTGGAACTTCAGCCCAAGCTCCTACGCGTCCTGCAAGAGCGGGAGTTCGAGCGCTTGGGTAGCGCCCAGACCGTCCGGGTCAACGTGCGGGTGGTGGCGGCGACCAACCAGGATCTCGAGCAACTCGTGAGCAAGAAACTGTTTCGTGCAGACCTGTTCTATCGGTTGAACGTAATTCCAATCTGCCTGCCTCCGTTGCGTGAGCGCGTTCAGGACATCCCGGCGCTGACGGAGTACTTCGTGGCAAAATTTGCCGCCAGCCTCAACAAGCCCATCGATTTGATTCCCGATGAAGTGATGGCGGTCCTAAAAGCGCACGACTGGCCGGGTAATGTTCGTGAACTACAGAATTGCATCGAGCGCGCGGTGCTCTTTTCGCCTGGATCGGTGCTGCGGCTGCCGCTGGACTTGAAGCAGACGGTGAAGCAGAGCTCGGAGAACGTTTCACGCTCGCTTGCCGATGCCGATCGGGAGCATATCCTGGAAACATTGAAGCAAACCGGCTGGCAGATCGGAGGGCAGGACGGAGCGGCGAATCGACTTGGATTACCGCGAACTACGCTGATTTATAAGATGCGAAAGCTCGGAATTGAAACACGCCGATCCCTGGGGCCGCGTACCATCCGGCAGTTGCCGAACGAACAGCGCCGTGCCGCCGCGAACTATTGAGAGGGCGCAGGTTTGATTCCACAAGGGAGATGCTCATGCAAGACGAACAAATACGGGAAGCTCTGAACAGACACTGGCAGGCGTCGGCCGCCGGCGATGCAAACGCGGAACACGATATTTACGCTGACGATGCCATTTGCGATTATCCGCAGTCAGGCGAACGAATTTTCGGGCGAAGCAATTTGCAGGCCTTGCGGAGTCATCATCCAGGCAAGCCGGCGGGTTTCAACGTCAAGCGAATTCTCGGAACAGGCGACCTCTGGGTCACCGAATACACAATCACCTACCAGGGGCGGCCAGCGTACACAGTGAGCATTATGGAGTTCCGCAACGGTAAGGTTGTGCACGAGACGCAGTATTTCGCGGATCCTTTCGAGGCGCCGGCGTGGCGCAGCCAATGGGTTCAGCGGATCGCATGACGCCGCATTGAGGCGGGGCTCGTCGGCCTTCCATGATGGAACACGGGTGTAAAAGCGGTTTAGTCAGGTACCTGGGCCCCAACCGCCCATGTTGATGCAGAAGGGCTCGGAACTCTGCCGTCCCGATTTTCTCCGACTGCGATTACTGAAGGCCCGAGAGCGTAAGCGCATACCACTGTCGCGGATCCGTCCAGGTCTCTCGAGCGCAAAGCCCGCATCATCCAACAAGGCGCCTAGCGTATTATGGGTGAACTTGTAGCTGTTCTCGGTATGAATGGTTTCCAGGGCTGCGAATTGAACATTAAGTTGCGCGGCCGGGATATTTACGCGTTGATTGCGCGTGCTCTCCAGATGCATCTCCATGCGCGACTCCACGCGATTCCAGCGCGCCCTATGACGGAAGCGGCTGGTATCAAAATTCGCACCAAGTTCCCGGTTGAGGCGATGCAGGATGTTCAAATTGAACGCCGCGGTGACGCCCGCTTTATCGTCATATGCCCGCACGAGAATCGCCTCGTTTTTCACCATATCCGTACCTAGCAGCAGCCCATCGCCGGCTCTGAGCTGAGATCTCAGATTGCGAAGAATGGCGCGAGCCTCATTCGGCGAGAAGTTGCCGATGTTCGAACCAATGTACACAGCAAGCGTGGTCCCGTTGAACCGTTCCAGCTTCGGCGGGTGAGTGACGTAGTTCGCCACCATCGGCTGTAGCTCGACGTCCGGCAGCAGGCCGCCGATGCTTTCGCACGCCGCATCCAGTGCATCCGGCGAGACATCAACCGGAATGTAAGTTACTTCATTTCGCAAGCGCGTTGCGGCTCTGAGCAGAATACCTGTCTTGGCGGCAGTCCCCGCTCCCAGTTCCAGCAGGCGCAAGGGGCGAGAGCAGGCAGAACCGGTCGCTGTGATAATCGCTTCGGCATAGCGCGCCAAAATGCCGCGCTCCGTTCGCGTGGGATAATACTCCGGCAGTGTTGTGATGCACTCGAAAAGACGTGAGCCCTCGGAATCGTAGAGCATCCACGGAACCAGGGATCGTGGACGTTTTAGCAGGCCGCGCCAAACCTCATCGATCAGCGCCTCGCGCGTCTCCAGGTGGGCCAAGCTGGGGGCGAGGCTTTTCGCTTCGAAGGTTTGAAAATCGGTGGTGGCGTTCATATTTGAGACCCCTTAGGTGGTGAGGTTCTATGGGCGTTGAGAGGTGCACTCCAAGAGCCACAACGCACTTGTCGGACGGGAATGGCAACGTTCTCGAAATCATAGAGTTAACCGTGTGTCGCAGGGCTCACCCATTGCGCGGAAAGCCGGGAAAGCCTTCCGTCCGACACCGACAGCTGACTGTTGACAGAGATGAACGGCGTCCGAATTTGTTCACCGCCGTAATCTAAGGCCTCGAAGGCAACGGGTGCAGTAACGGGAACCGCGGCCCCGCACGTGCAATCGCCATTCCCGCAGACAGCAGATGCGGCCGAAAAACGGTGGACACGATCATTTTGAGCCTTCGCCGTGGGGTACCCAGCCCGCCGAACAAAGGAGTTCAATGACCAAGACCTACGACGCGATTATCATCGGAACCGGTCAGGCTGGTCCGTTCCTGGCCGAGCGCCTGGCTGGGTCGGGAATGAAGGTTGCCATCATTGAGCGCAAATTATTCGGCGGCACGTGTGTCAACACCGGCTGCGTACCCACGAAGACCATGGTCGCCAGCGCATATGCGGCCCACATGGTTCGCCGCGCAGCCGATTTCGGAATAGTTAACAATGGCCCGGTGAGCGTCGACATGAAGCTCGTCAAATCGAGGAAGGACGCGATTTCGGGGCAGTCGAGAACCGGCGTCGAGGGCTGGCTGAGAGGTATGACGAACTGCACCGTGTACCAGGGACACGCTCGGTTCGAGTCCGCAAAAGAGCTGAGCGTCGGCTCGGAGAGGCTCACGGCGGATCGGATATTCATCAACGTGGGCGGCCGTGCAACGGTGCCTCAGATGCCGGGTATCGAAGAAGTCCCTTATCTGACCAACAGCTCCATCATGGACGTCGACTTTCTTCCGCGTCACCTGATCATCATAGGCGGCGGCTACATCGGCCTGGAATTCGCGCAAATGTACCGCAGGTTTGGGAGTGAAGTCACCATTATCGGGAGAGCGCCGCGCCTGGCTCGGCCCGAGGATGAGGATGTTTCGACCGCCATCCGGGAGATCCTCGAGCACGACGGCATCCAGGTTCGGCTGAACGCAACTTGCATTGGCTTTTCGAAGCGCGGCGAGGAGATTCTCGCTCACGTCGAATGCGACACTGGCGATCCCGAGGTAAGCGGGTCACATGTCCTGCTGGCGATGGGACGCCGCCCAAATACGGACGACCTCGGGCTCACAGAGGCAGGTGTCGCCGTCGATAAGCGCGGGTATATTGTCGTGGATGATCAGTTACGCACCAGCGTCCCGGGAATCTGGGCGTTAGGGGATTGCAACGGAAAAGGCGCATTTACACACACAGCCTTCAATGATGCTGAAATCGTCGGCGCGAATCTTCTGGATAATGACCCGCGCAAAGTCAGCGATCGCATTAACGCCTATGCCGTGTACATTGATCCTCCGCTCTGCCGTGCAGGCTTGACTGAAGAAGAAGTTCGCAAAAGCGGTCGCCGCGCGCTGATTGGGCGGCGGCCGATGACGAAGGTTGGTCGCGCCGTTGAGAAGGGCGAGACGCAGGGGTTCATGAAGATCATCGTGGATGCCCAGACCCACGAAATCCTGGGAGCGGCCATCCTTGGAACCGGCGGCGACGAGGCCATTCACTCGATCCTGGACGTGATGTATGCCAAAGCGCCGTATACGGTCATTCAACGGGCCATGCACATTCACCCGACCGTTTCGGAGCTCATCCCCACAATGCTCGGCGAACTCCAGCCGCTTTCGGACGGAGCCGGCGCTCCCGAGTAGCGCGCAGAGAGATGAAACGCGCAGGCGAGACGATTCCCCTTGGTCGTCTTCGACGTCTCCGCCGAGCCGAACTCCCGACGGATACTGTGCAGTTGGCGCGCTACCTGATTGGCAAAGTAGTGGTTCATGACACCGATAATGGCAGGCTCAGCGGGCGCATCGTCGAGACGGAGGCCTATCCGGTCGGTGATTCCGCCGGTCATGCATTCCGTGGAGAGACGCGGCGCAATGCCTCACTGTTTCGTGGGCCAGGGCACGCTTACGTATATTTCACCTACGGGTCATCGTTCATGCTCAATGTGACGAGCGAGGCGGCCGGAGTCGGGGCGGGAGTCCTCTTGCGTGCCCTCGAACCACTCGAGGGAATCGATCTGATGCAACGCTTCAGAAACGGGGAGGTTTGCTCGACTCAGCCCGGGGACCAGGACGGCTCACTCGAGCGATGCAAATTGACTTCAGGCAGGATGGCGTGGATCTGTGCGCCGCCGGTCCACTCTGGCTCGCGACCAGCCGGCGGAAAACGGGCGCTATCGGCAAAAGTGTGCGCATCGGTTTGACGCGCAACGTGGATCGCAGGCTGCGCTTCTACGAACGGGGCAATCCGTACGTGAGTGGTCCAAGGAGGTTACGCGAGTAGTTCGGTGATCCGCTGTCATGGTCTATCGGCCGTGGGTGAAGGTCAGATCCCGTCGACCCGCTGAGTCGGCCCGCGAACAACAGTGTGCCACGGTTTCTACTTCAGTCTTTCGTTTTCTATAATTTCGTCGTGGCATGCGAGTTGCGTCCAACACTATGGGCTGAATTCTGACCGGCAAAGAGGATCTTCAGGATGAACTCGAATCTCTCCGATCCCGCGTTGTGGAGTCGAATCCAGTTTGGCTTCACTCTCACCTACCACTACCTGTTCCCACAGCTAACCATGGGGTTGGCTTGGTTCCTGGTTCATTGGAAGTGGCGAGCGCTGCGCACCGGCGACGAGAAATACAACCAAGCCGCCCGGTTCTGGGCTAAGATCTTCGGGCTGAATTTCGCCGTGGGAGTCGTCACCGGCATTCCCATGGAGTTTCAGTTCGGAACCAACTGGGCGGGCTTTTCGCGCTATGCGGGTGGCGTGATCGGCCAGACTCTGGCGATGGAGGGGATGTTCGCTTTCTTTCTCGAGAGCGCATTTATCGGAGCGCTTATCTGGGGCGAAAAACGCTTGGGTCCGCGCTATCATTTCCTGGCTGCGGTGGGCGTAGCGCTGGGAAGTTGGCTCTCCGGCTTCTTCATCTTGGTCACAAACGCCTTCATGCAGCATCCTGCCGGCTACCAGGTTCAGTCCGATGGCTCGCTCGGCATCGTTAGCGCCAGAGCCTTTTTGCTGAATCCCTGGGCCTGGGTGCAGTTTCTCCACAACCAAATGGCCGCTCTAGTAACCGGATCCTTCGTCGTCACTGCTATCGGGGCGTTCTATATGCTGCGAAAGCTGCATCCAACCCAGGCGCGACTTTATCTGCGGACGGGAACGCTGACTGCACTGATCGCGTCCGTTCTGGTTGCCTTTCCAGCCGGGGACCAGCAGGCCAAGATGGTCGGCAGATACCAGCCGGTAACGCTCGCTGCGATGGAAGGTAGGTTTAAGGGCGGTCGTGATGCCGGCGTCGCTGTTATCGGACAGCCCAACATCGCCGCGCACCGGCTGGACAATCCCATCGAAGTGCCCGGTGCACTCAGCTTTCTCGCCTACGGCACATTTCAGAGCTTCGTTCACGGGCTCGACGAGTATCCGGCCGAAGATTGGCCGGATAATTTGGAGCTGTTGTACTACTCGTTCCACATCATGATCACACTCGGCACGATTTTTATAGTTCTCATGAGCTACGCTGCCTTCCAGAATTGGCGCGGCCGGCTCGGAACCAGCACGTGGCTCCTCTGGGTTCTGATGCTGGCCCTACCCTTTCCGTATATCGCCAACACGATTGGATGGATGACCACCGAGCTCGGACGACAACCGTGGCTAGTCTACGGCCTCTTTCACACGCGGGATGGCTATAGCAAGGTAGTCAGCGACGGAGACACAATTTTCACGCTGATCGGATTTGTCGGCCTCTATTTCGTGCTAGGCGTGCTGTTTCTCTTATTGGCCGGACGCCAGATTGGCCAAGGTCCGGAGGGTGAACGGGCTGCCGATCCTCAAGAGGCGCGGGTTCCTGAAGCCGCGCAACAGCCCGTTAATGGAAAGGAATCGTTCGTATGATTGCCACCTGGTACGCCATCATCAGTTTAATGTTGGTCCTCTATGTGGTGCTGGATGGGCGGAATTTTGGCGCAGGAATGCTGCAACACTTTGTCGCCAGAACGCCCGACGAGCGACGGCAGGTGATCGCCTCGATCGGGCCGCTGTGGTCTTGGCATGAAGTGTGGCTGGTCGGCTTCGGGGGCACCCTGCTTGCAGTATTCCCGCGCCTAATAGCGTCGGCCTTTGCGGGCTACTACCTGGCCCTGATGCTCATCTTATGGGGTTTGATTCTGCGCGGCATCGCGATTGAAGTTCGAGGACACATCAATGATCCGCTCTGGCAGGGATTGTGGGACTTCATTTTCGCGTTCTCCAACTTTCTGCTGGCCATTCTCTTCGGAGCCGCCGCGGGCAATCTGGTGCGCGGTGTCCCGCTCGACGCCCAGGGCAACTTCTCGATGGCCTTTTTCACCGATTTCATGACGCGCGGCTATGTTGGCTTGCTCGATTGGTACACCGTCTCGGTTGCCGTCTTCACCGTTGCGGTGCTGGCGGCTCACGGCGCCACCTACCTCACGTTCAAAACAGAAGGACCGGTGCATGATCGATGCGCACAATGGGCCAAGCGTCTTTGGATGGCAGTTGTTCCGCTCTTTGTCGCAATCACGCTGGAATCGTGGAAAGTTCGCCCCAGTTTGGCGCAGGATGCGATCGAGCGCCCCATCTGCTGGATCGGATTGCTTTTGATCATCGCCGCGGCTTGCGCTCTATTTTCGGGCCTCACGAAGGGCCTGGAAAGGCGAGCTTTCGTGGGATCCAATTTGCTCTTGATCGGCCTGCTGGTCACCGGAAGCGCGGCTTTCTTTCCCGTGATGCTTTATTCGACGCTTGCGCCGGAGAATTCATTGACCGCTTACAGCCTCGCGTCGGGCCCCAAGTCCTTGCTTCTCGCATCTTTCTGGTGGCCCGTAGGCTTCGTGCTGGCGACGATTTATTTCGTCTTCATCTCGCGGCGTTACGCGGGAAAAGTGAGTGTTGCGCGGGACAACCAAGGGTATTACTGAACGGCTTGCGCGCTGGATCGCGGCGAACCAATTGCATAGTAATCGGCGGCTGCCGGGACGCGGATTGAAGGAAAACATCAAAGGAGAACGAACATGAAAATACTGATGGTGTTGACGTCGCATGATCGGTTGGGCGACACTGGCCGCAAGACCGGCTTCTGGCTGGAGGAATTCGCGGCCCCCTATTTTGTCTTCCGGGACGCCGGTGTCGAACTGACGCTGGCTTCGCCCCAAGGAGGACAGCCCCCGATTGATCCAAAGAGCGACTTGCCGGAGAATCAAACTCCCGCGATGACACGGTTTAAGCAGGATGCGGCGGCACAGAAGCAACTGTCTCAGACAGCGAAGCTCTCCGACATGAAATCGGAAGATTTCGACACCATATTTTACGTGGGAGGCCACGGTCCAATGTGGGATCTCGCCGACAACCCCGATTCCATCGCGTTGATCGAGTCCTTCTACAACTCAGGCAAGCCCGTGGCTGCTGTCTGTCATTCGCCGGCTGTCTTCCATCGCGTAATGTATCAGGGCGAGCCTCTCGTCAAAGGAAAACGTGTAACCGGTTTTACCAACGGCGAAGAAGCCGCGGTCAATTTGACCCACGTCGTGCCTTTCCTGGTTGAAGACGAGCTGAAGAGAATCGGCGGCATCTACGAGAAGGCAGCCGACTGGGCGCCCTTCGCGGTGGTTGACGGCCGAGTGGTGACCGGCCAGAATCCGGCTTCGTCGACTGCCGCGGCCAAGGCACTGATGGAATTGCTCGCAGCCCGGAAAGCTGCTTAGCCGCTACGAATCGAACAGACGACGCTGGCGTCCGGCGGCCGTGGTCAAGACGGCCGGTGCCTGTGAAATGGCTAACTTGGATCTATGGCTCGGCTATTGTCAGTGAACGTCGGTCTCCCACGCGACATCGAGTGGAAGGGTCGCACCGTGCACACCGGAATCTGGAAAAATCCAGTGCATGGCCGGTGTCGGGTCGGCCGGCTGAATCTGGACGGAGACGGTCAGGGAGATCTGGAGGGACACGGAGGTGAACAGCGCGCCGTCTTTGTGTACCAGATCGAGTCGTATCGTTATTGGCAGGAGCAACTCAAGAGGCCCGACCTGGGCGATCCGAAGTCCTTCGGACAATTCGGCGAAAATTTCACAATCGAAGGCTTGCCCGATGATGCGGTGTGCATCGGCGACCGGTATCGGATCGGGAGCGCACTCTTCGAAGTCACGCAACCCCGAGTTACCTGCTATCGCGTTGGCATTCGGATGAACGAGCCCCGGATGGCGGCGCTGCTGACCTCCAGTGGCCGTCCTGGATTCTACTTCCGCGTTCTTGAGGAAGGCGAAGTGGGCGCGGGCGACGAAATCGTGAAGGTGGGGGAGGCCAAGGAGCGAATGACGGTCGCTGAGATCAATGCGCTTCTCTACTTCCCGAATCATCCGCACGAGCTGCTGGAACGTGCATTGCGAATCGAGGCGCTTTCGCCGGGGTGGCACGGGTCGTTCGAGGCATTGCTGCAGAGCTCAACCGGTGGAAACGCAGGTCTCATGCCGGAAGCAGCCGCGCATCCAGCCGCACCAGGATTTCACCGGCTCGCGGTGACGTCGATTGATCGGGAGTCTGCGGACGTCCTCTCGGTGACGATGCAAAGTCTGGACGGTCAGCCGCTGCCGGCGGCTCGGCCGGGCCAGTACATCGTCCTTCGGCTTCAGCCGGCCGCCGGAGGGGCGCCGATTTTTCGCAGTTACTCGCTCTCGGGTCCTCTCTCGGCCGAGCGCTATCGAATCAGCGTGAAGATCGAGCCGGGCGGTGTGGCTGGAACGTGGCTGCGGGATCGTGTACGAGTTGGCGATGCTCTCGACGTCAGTTCCCCTCGCGGCAGCTTCATTCTGCAAGCCGGAGAGCGGCCGGTGGTCCTCCTCAGCGCCGGGATCGGGGCGACACCGGTGCTGGCGATGCTCCATGCGTTGGCGGCGGCCGCGGTCGGCCCGGCAAGTCTTATGGCTCCACGCAGCTCGCGATCGCGAACATCATCCCTTTGCCGCCGAAGTCCGCCGCCTGATGCTCGCCTTCCCGCACGGCCGAAGCTATGTCTGCTACAGCAAACCGGCCTCGTCCGACAAGTTGGGCGAGGATTTCGATGCCGCCGGCCATTTGTCGCGATCGGTGCTCGAAGAGGTCGGCATCCCGCGAGAAGCGGACGTTTACCTTTGTGGACCGGCTGCCTTTATGGCGGATATGAAGGCGGCACTTGCGGGCTATGGCGTCCCGCCGGAACGGATTCACATCGAGATCTTCAACGGCAGTGAGTCGAAGAGTCCTGGTGTGGTCGGCGCGGTAACACGAAATCCGCATCCACCCGAGGGCGATACCAACACCGGGTCGCTGGTGTCGTTCGCGCGAAGCGGCATCGCCGCACACTGGAACGCATCGGTCTACCAGAGCATTCTCGAACTGGCCGAAGCGTGCGACGTTCCGGTCCGCTGGGCGTGCCGGAGCTGGTGTGTGTCACAGTTGTGAGAGCGGTTTGGTTTCGGGAGCGGTGGCCTACGGACCAGAGCCGCTCGACAAACCCGCTGAAGGCAATATTCTCGTTTGCTGCTCACAGCCGATTCGTGATGTCGTCATCGATCTGTGAAGCAAAACACGGATCGACATCCGACCAAATGCCGCGTCGGATATTCGCCAACTGCCGTACCGGCTGTCCTGAAACCGGCGAGCGTCTTCCATGCTGTAGCGGCGGCAAGTTTAGACCCAGGCGTGCTGCCTCGAAGGCCCCGCACTTGCAAGTGATTCACGTGGTCAGGGGTTGCCCCGAACGGGTGTTCTTCCGGCCAACTTACAGTACCCAATAAGGAGATTTACGATGAGTCTTATCGACAAAGCGCTAAAAGCGAACCAGACGTATGCTAAGAAGTACGATCGAAAACTGGGGGCGCATCCAGCCCCCAAAATCGCAGTTGTAACCTGCATGGATCCCAGACTTTCAGACCTCCCTGAAATCCTGGGGCTGCCGCATGCCGATCTCGACGTTATCCGAACCGGCGGGCCGGCGGTAACCGAAGATGTGCTCGGAGAGCTGGTCGTTTCCACCCGTGTCCTCGGAACGAAGGAGATCATGCTCCTCAATCACACCGGCTGCGGATTCACGACATTCACGGACGATGAGCTGAACGCGAAACTCACTGCTTTAACCGGCGACGCGTCGCCCGCTCCGATGCGCTTCTTCTCTTACAAGGACCCTGAACAGAACACACGGGAACAGATCAAGAAGGTCAGATCACATCCGTGGATCGCCAAAGAAGTTCCTGTGCGGGGTTTTATTTTCGACGTGGAGACCGGTCTCATCAAGGAAGTCCAGCGGGCTGCACAGGACGCTGCTGCCTGAAGGACGGTGGCCTCCCGAAGATGGCCAACTGCCGTCTCGTTGCGGCGGGAGTCTTGAACGCTGTCGATTGTTCGCGCATCTCGATGCTCGTAAACGGATCAGAAGTGCGCCGGTGACAACGTAGTCCGTCCCGTTTAGCCGGCGCAGATTCGGTTTGCCAACGCGAGTCTGTGCCACTGGTAGCGCACGAACAATAAGCGCTCAGATGCCGACTGCGTCGGGTGCTCCGGTTGACAGCGTAAAGATTGGTTCACGATGTCGCCGCGGGCAGAGTCACTGACGAACTGCCGACTCCGCATATTGATCTTGGTCGCAGTGGCTCTGACGGCGCTCACGTCCAGCCGTCAGCCCCTGGCGCAGGCTGAGTCGATGCCAGTTGCCGACTGCTTTTCGCGGTGCATTCTGTATCGATCGGCCTGACCACTGAGGCCTCATGACGAAACAACTGAATTCCGGACTCAGTACTTACGAGTGGAGCGTGATTTGCTCTTCTCGACAGAGAGCAGCCGCTGAGACGGCTGCTGCTCGAATGCCGTGATTCGTAACGAAGAGCAATATCAATTGGTCCAGAGCATCGCAGGTGTCAAACGGAGTGGTGCTTGAGAGCTCTCGAAGAGCGGACGACGATTGCCCTTCGTGATTCTGATGGCTGCCATTCCCGTCTTCGCTCAAAGTCCGCCGGCGTCGCCCGATCGCCCGTGGCATACCTCCGACGAACGGCGAATCACAAACGATGGGAAGCGTGCTTCGTCAACCGGCTTTTCCGATCGAGCCCGACAAAGCCTATTCCTTAGCGGAATTGATCGATCTGGCTGAAGCCCACAATCCCGAGACTCGTGTCGCTTGGGAAAACGCCGTCGCCCAGGGGGCAGCCCTCGGAATCGCACGCAGCGAACTATATCCGACCTTATCGGCTGTGGCGCTCTCGGGAGTGGATCGCGAGGAGATTCCGCTTGGCACGCCGGTTCTACCGCCACACCGATCCGGCGGTTCAGGCGTCACTGGATCTCAATTACACAATCTTTGACTTCGGGGCCCGTCGCGGCCGAATCGAAGGCGGAGAGCGCGCGAGTATTGGCAGCGAACTTCGGTTTTAACGACGTTCACCGGAAACTCATCTTTCAGGTTCAGCAGGCCTATTATCGCCTGCTGAATGCGTCAGCTCAGGACACCGCCGCAAGAGCAAGTTTGGCCAATGCGGAGGCGGTGCAACAAGCCGCGGAGGAGCGGCTACGGAATGGTTTGGCAACTCTGCCCGACGTTCTGGAGGCGCGCAGCGCGACCGCGCAATCGCAATATGATCTGCAGGCGGTGTTAGGCGCGGAGGAAACCGCCCGGGGTGATTTAGCTACAGCTTTGGGAGCTCCTGCCGCCACAATGATTCGCGTCGAGCCGCTGAGCGAAGTGCCTACTCCCGAGTCGATCGGCGAGACCGTCGAGCAGGCGATTTATCGCGCTCTCGACCAGCGGCCAGACCTCCAGGCTGAGGTGGCCGGCATCCGCTTGGCGGAGGCGCAGCGGAAGGAGGCGCGGGCTGCGTACTATCCCAGCTTGAATTTCAGAGCCAACCCGAGCGCTCAATCGCTTTACCTGCAGCAGCAAACGTTGCGTCAGGGACATACAGCCGACTTAACCGGCGGAGCTGGCCCTAAGCTTGAACTGGACCGTGTTTGACGGAGGCGCGCGTCGAAGCCGCCTGATGCAGGCGGAAGCCGAGATCCGCGGGGCCGAGTCGCAGGTCAGCGCTGCGCGCGATAGCATCGAGGACGAAGTTTGGACCGCCTATTCGAATTTGAACACCGCCTTTCGCCAGCGCGAGGCCGCCACCGCGCTGCTGGACTCCGCCACCCAGTCCTATGCCGCCGCTCTTGAATCCTACAATTACGGTGTTCGCAACCTGTTGGACGTCACCGCGGCCCAGAAGGTTCTCGCCCAGGCCCGCTCGGCAGACATCCTGGCGCGGACGCAGGTGCTAACCACCCTGGCAGATCTGGCGTTCCGTTCCGGCGACTCGATCCAATCCAACACGCAAGGAAACCAGGACGGCCATGAGCACTAATGGATGTCGGCGCATTTTGGGGTGTGAGTTAATGCTCGCGGCGTTGTTCTTGACGGGTTGCGGGCGGGCTCCTTCTTTCGATGTTCTTGGGTCGTTCTTTCCGGCCTGGCTTGTGTGCCTGGCGTTGGGCCTGGTGCTCACGGCGGCCGCTCGATGGCTCCTGTTGCGCCTTCATATTGTGATCGCGCTTCCAGTTTTGACCTATCCGAGCCTGACGGCGCTCTTTAGTTTCGCGCTTTGGCTCGCGTTATTTCGATAAGGAGGAAAATCCTGATGACGTCCAACATCGATACGAAACCTGAGCGCCGATACGAAAATTGGAAAGGTGCTCGGAGGCGTGCTGAGCGCTGCTATCGTGATTGGCGCAGTGGCGCTGGGGCTTATGGTGCTGTATCACGTGAACTCCTATCCACGAACCGACGATGCCGAGATACTCGCCAATTTCATCGGAATTGCGCCTCAGGTGGAGGGTCCGATCCTGCGTCTGAATGTGCGCGACAACCAGTTCGTGAAGCAAGGGGACCTGCTTTACGAAATCGATGACCGGCCTTATCGCTACGCTCTGGAGAACGCAGTTTCAGAGCAGGCGGCTCTCGAAGGACAGATCTCGGATGAGCGGCGAAGAATCGCGGCGCTGGTGAGCGCGGTTTCCGTTTCCCAGGCAAATATTCAAGGCACAGAGGCCGACGTGACTCGATCGGCGGCGGCGGTGGATCAGGCGCGGGCCGACGTGGCAAACGCCGAACAGGGCGTCAGCCGCGCCAAAGCGGAGTGGACCTATGCGAATAATAACCTGCATCGAATTGAGCCTTTGCTGGTCAAGCAGTTTGTCACTGTGGATCAAGTGGATCGGGCGAGGACTTCGGAGATTGCGGAGGCTCAAGCTCTGAAGCAGGCGGAATCTCAACTCCGGCTGGCGCAGGCGGGATTGCAGTCCACGTTGGCTCAGCAGCAACGCTCCCGGGCCATGCTGGTGCAGAGCAAGGCCCAGCACGAACAGGCACAGAATGCGGTGACCACGCTCGAACCATTGGTCAACCAGCGCGGCGCAAGAGCCTCGGCTGTAGAGACAGCCCGCTACAATCTCAACAACTGCCGGGTCTATGCGCCGTTTGCGGCTCGCGTCACGAATCTGACGATTTCAGAAGGCGCCTACGCACACATCGGCCAGCAGGTGTTCACACTGATCGACGCGCGCACGTGGTGGGCGGTCGCCAACTTTCGTGAAGGCCAGCTGCAGCACATCGCTCCCGGAATGCGCGCCGAGGTCTATGTGATGTCCAAACCAGATGTCCGTTTCACGGGCGTGGTGGACAGCATCGGCTTCGGGGTGACTCCGGATGCAGACGTGGTGGGCCGTATGGGAGCGGTCCTTCCGGATGTGCAGAGAACCCTGAACTGGGTGCACCTGGCCACTCGCTTCCCGGTTCGCGTGCGTGTGGAAAACCCTCCCGAGGACTTGTTTCGAGTGAGCGAGTCAGCGGTTGTCGTGATTCGAGGACGTTGAGGTGGGCACTCTCGCGCAAGACCTACCGGACGTACCGCCGGCCATTGACGTGGCTTTGGGAATTCCTTAAACATGAACTCGCTCCGTATCCAGGCCGGGCCGCTGACAGTGGCGCGCATGGTTCTCGCTGTCACTCTGGTCATGATTATCTGCAACACGTTTCGCATTCCTTACGCGTTTCTAGGCGGCATCTATGCACTGCTCATTTCGCGCGAAAGCCCTCGAGCCACTCTGAGCTCGGCGGGAACGGTACTCTTTCTTGCCGCCAGCGCTGTCGCGTACGTATTAGTCTCCGTCCAATTTGTCATCAGCGTCCCGCTTCTTCACTTTCTTTGGAACATCGGTTCGCTTTTCCTGGCCTTCTATGCGCTCAGGGTAGTAACCAACTACGGAGCTTTTGTGGCATTCGCGTTGGTGATTTCCATCGCCGTTACCATTTGGGAGCGGCACGCATCAGCCGAAGCCAACGTCGAAAGTACTCTTGACCTTTTGTTGGTGGCCTTCATAGCAGTGGTTGTTACTTCCGGAGTGGAGCTGGTCTTTAGACGTGTGCGGCCCGGAGACGATATCGTTGTGCCCGTCGCCGATCGTCTGGCCGCGGTTCACGGCGTGTTGATTTGCTATGCGGAACGTCGCTCGATGGATCAGGCTACCGAAGAAAAGGTCATCCGGTTGGGCATGCTTGGAACTTCAGCATTGCGGCGCGCTTTGTCGCGGTCGGATTATTCGCCCCAGTACAGGGCCGAGATGAGCGGCGTTGTAGCGCTGGTTGGAACGCTGGTGGATATTGCGACAGCGCTAACCCAGCTCAGTTTTGAGCCTTCCATCTTTGATCAGGAGCATTTGCGGAACTTGGCGGCGGCCGTCGCGAGCATCCGTAGCGATCTGCTGTCCCGGCGAATTCCGGGTTCGATTCAGGTGAACACAGAAGCCGAACCGCATCGTGTGCCGTTGTTGCGCGAAATGGAGAACACAATCGCGCTAATCCCCCAAGCATTTGCAGGTTCTCGATCCATCGATGAGTATCAAGCGCCTTCAGAAGAGACGCCCAGATCAAAGCTTATCGCCGCCGACGCGTTCACCAATTCGGAGCACTTCAGGTTCGCGCTGAAAGGATGCTTTGCAGTGTGCGCGTGTTACGTCATCTATAACGCCATCGACTGGCCGGGTATGGCCATACCGGTGATGCTGACCTGTTTCTTGACCGCGGTCTCGACCATCGGCACGTCTCGACAGAGGCAAGTTCTGCGTTTCGCGGGCTTCGTGGTGGGTGGCCTTGTAATCGGCATGGGCGCCCAGATGTTCATTCTGCCGTACGTCGATTCGATTGCGGGATTCACGGTGTTTTTCGTGCTCGTCACGGCGCTGGCCGCGTGGTTCATGACGTCCAGCCCTCGGCTATCATTCTTCGGGCTGCAACTTGGCGCGGTGTTCTACGTGATCAACATAAATCAGAAGTTCGCCAGGGAGACGTCGCTCTCCGTGGCAAGGGACCGCGTCGCCGGCGTCTTCCTGGGCCTGTTGATGATGTGGTTGATATTCGATCAACTCTGGGGCGCCTCGGCGAGTGTCGAGATGAGGAGAGTTTTTATTACCACTTTGCGTCTGTTAGCTCAGCTTGCACGGGAACCAGTTTCATCGGACATCCGCTCGGCGATCCGGCGCACCGCTGCCCTTCGCGATACGATCAATACAAAATTCGATAGCGCAAGATCACTTGCCGATGGAGTTCTTCTCGAATTCGGCCCCTCGCGGCGTCGCGACCTGGCTTTGCGTGACCGCATCCGCAGGTGGCAACCCCAATTGCGGGCGCTCTTCCTGATGCGGGGTGCATCCCTCAAGTACCGTCTACAATTGCCGGGCTTCGAACTGCCGGAGGCGGTGATTGCCTCCCTTCAGACGTATGATGAGTGCTCCGCTCAGTTGCTCGAGAATATAGCGGATCGAATGGAGGGCAAGACGCCGCAAGAAAGGCCTGTGCCAGCGGACTCTTCCGCACTTCTGGGGCAGATAGGAGAATCGTGTCGCGTGGACGAATCGCGATTGTTACTCTCAGAGCAGGGCGCAACATTCGTCCCTTTGCTTCGTCAGATTGACGGATTGACTATTCGTCTGGCGAACCAGATCAGCATGGAAATTGATCGGCCTGACTAGCGGAAGATCGTGCGCCGGGTACGTAGAGCGGAGAGCGTCATCATCTCTGACAATCGGAGGAAACGCCGCGTGAGAACGAAGGGCTACGTTCGCCGTCGCGGATGAACGCATAACTGCCGAGTGCCCGACAGTACGCGCAGCTTGGCTTAAACCACTTTGGACAATAGGTCGTTATACGACCGACTGCCGCACAGCCGCGTCTTTTCGGCGCAGGTACATTTGTCGTCTAGAGCAGGAGCGATGCCTGAGATCCCCGAGGGTTAGCCAAGTGGGTCACTTACCTCGACTGAGCCAGCGCCAGCGCATCGGCACCCGCCGGGAATCGGAGTTGTCCCGTCTTGTCGTTCGCAGCCCGCCATATCGCCTCGGCCACGTCGGCCTCGGTTGTCACCGCAACCGGTTGCGCGAATGCCGCGAAAATCGATTCCGCGAACGGGGCGTAGGCCTCGGGAATCAATCCTTGCATGCGGGATGCGCCATTACTCGCGAACCGCGTCGACGGGGCATAGCCCGGCTCAACCAGTTTCACGCGCACGTTGAACCACTCCGCCTCGAACGCCAGCGACCCGGTGAATCCTTCGATGGCCGCTTTGCTCGCGGTGTAGGCAGCGGCCAGCGGCATCCGGGCCAGGGTCACGCTCGAGGTCACGTTGACCACCACACCACACCTCAGTTCGCGAAACAGGGGCAGTACTGCATGCGTCATCGCCATCACACCGAAGGTATTGGTCTCGAACACTTCACGCACGGTGGCTATCGGGGTAGCCTCGAAGGCGCCGACGATGCCGATCCCCGCGTTGTTGACTAGCACGTCGATCGTCCTAAATGTGGAAATGGCTTCGCCAATGGCTTTATTAACGCTCCCGGAATTAGTGACGTCGAGCGGGACCACTTTCAGGCGATCACTTTGCGAGCCGAAGATATCCGGCTTCGGTTGGCGCATGGTTGCTACGACATTCCAGCCCCGGTCGAGGAACAGCTCCGCTGTCGCCTTGCCGTAGCCTGAAGAAGTGCCGGTGATAAGGACTGTCTTATTCATTGGTGTCTCCGTTTCTTCCCTAGATCGATCAGGATAGGCAGGCGTCGGCTGGTGAGCCGATAAATAGAACGCCGACTTCTCGTTATCGATCGTCGATAGTGGATCCCCTTAGGGACTTGCACCATCGAACCCATCTCGGAAAATGGCAACGGACAGACCAAACGTTATCGAACGGCCCAACATGTTCCAATGAGACCTGCCTTCAACGAGTTGAGAGCGATGGGCCAAAATCTCGTCGTCATGCGCGATTTGAAAAAAAGTGAGGATAGTGGAAACCCTGCGACACAAGCGGTCACAGTTCGTCACGAAAAGCGTCGCCGCGAGTGGTTTGACAACATGCGCCGTCTTTGCCAATCCACTTGAGCGAGTTGTCGGCGTACCGTACATCCGGCACGACGGATCGCGCTGCTCGGTTCGAGCCGCGCCCGACTCGGAGTGAGCCGCCATAAGCAGGCACTAAACCTCTGTCCAGGATGCCGATGCCTCGGGAGCTCTCCCGCCCAATCCGCCAAAATGAAAGGTGATCGGAGATTCCGCCTCTACTTCTGCGGGCCGAAGAGGTCGCGTAACGCCACGTTGAGGTCATCCAGCGCCTGGGCGCCGTCGCCCGTGAAGCTGGAGCCATGCATGATGGCGAGCGTTTTGGGCTTTAGGTCCGCCAGTTTCTTCAAGTTCTGCGCGGTGAGCGGCGTGTAGGGCACATAGGCCGCGAGGATGCCCGACTGATAATCCTTCAACGACTGATGCGAGCGGCCAGCGACATCGGCGGAGGTGAGCGCTTCGACGTCGCCGACATGATGGAACAGGTCCGAACAGAACAGCGTTTGCTGCGTTTCCTCGAAAAGCGCGCCGGCGTCCCAGCCGTGGGGCAAATGGGGAGTCTGGCAATATCGAAAACGGTACTTCCCGGTCGCAAAGGTCCCGCCATCGGGGAGGGCGCGCGCCTCCCGGCCGATGAAGTCGTTCACGTTCACGAAGGCTCCAACCTGGCTGCAGATCACATCAGCATTGGGCGCGGAGGCCAGCCACTCATTGAGCGATCCGCACTCGTCCGACTCGAAATGGCTGTAGCCGATGTGGCGCAAATCGGAAACGTTGATGAGCTTTGAAACGGCCTCGCGAATTTCCGCGTGGAATCCGCGCAACCCCGTGTGGTAGAGCAAAGGCTCGTCGTCCTTCACCAGAAAATGATTGAACTGCAAATTGGCCGCTGGAGCAAAGACCGAGATGCGAAAGACATTCGGCGCGATTTCCGTGATGACTGCCATGCTGCCTCCTTAGTCGGATTGTGCGACGGACTTTCTATTTAGAGAACCAGTTCGATTAGTGCGCTGCAGCGCCCTTGAGGGACGTGTTAAATAGCCGGAGGCGCGAATACGCGACCTGTCTGACTGATTCGACCACGTCCGGCAGCAGCTTGTAGGGGACCACTTCATCCGGCTTCTTCGCCAGCGCGGACTCCAATCCGCGGCGCCACGCAACCCGCAATTCCGTGTTGATGTGGACGATTGTGATTCCAGCTTCAATCGCGTCCAGAAACCCCTGGTCGTCCGTACCGGATCCTCCATGCAGAGTGAGAGGTTTTCCGGTAGCGCGCTTGATCGCGGCGATCCGCGCCGGATCCACATGCTTCTTGGTTTTGCCCTCCACCATGCTCTTGAGCATCCCGTGCATGTTCCCTACCGCCGGCGCGAGCACATCCACACCGGTACGCCGGACGAACTCGCTGGCTTGTTCAGGCGTGGTCATCGGGCTCATGTTTTCGGGGATCTTGTCGTGAATTGAAGAAGAACTGCCGATGAAACCAAGTTCGCCCTCCACCAGGATGGAGGCGTGGATCGCTTTCATCTCGGTCACCGCCTGCTTCGTCTTAGCCACATTCTCTTCGAACGGCAATTCGGAGCAATCGAACACCACCGAGTCGAAACCGGCTTGAGCAGCCTCGCGGGCCTTCTCGATCGAATGAGTGTGGTCGGCATTCAGGTATATGGGAAAGCCGTCCTGTTCCCGAATGCCGCGGACCAACGCGGCAATCTGGTGGACGCCGATGAAATCGCGCTCGCCCTCTGACACACCAACAAGAACTGGCACATTGAGTTCGCGAGCTGCTAAGTACACCGCCTTCAGCGCTACGAGATCAGAGATATTGAAATGCCCTACCGCCACCTTCTGCTGATTAGCCTCGGCCAGAATCTGCTGTAACGTCTTCATCTCACCTCCTCGGATATCTTGCCTGCACGGCGAATTCCGTTCGGAAGCTGCACTGAAGGCTCGCGGCGAATTGGGTCTTCCATTGACCGTTTCGTTTGTCTCTGCGTCGGCGATTCGACTTTCGTCAGCGGACTGTACCATCCAAGAACTTGAGAACGCGGGTCGATCTAAATGGTTCCGCGATTGCTCTTGCACGCCGCTGGAGGCAAAATATGAGTGTGAAGGCGAACAGAGAGCTGGAAGAACTGTGTATCAACACGGTCCGAATACTGTCGGCCGACGCTGTCCAGAACGCGAACGCCGGTCATCCCGGCATGCCAATGGGCGCTGCTGCTATGGCCTTTACTCTTTGGACGCAGTTTCTCAAGCATAATCCCCGGAACCCGCAGTGGTTCAACCGCGATCGTTTCGTATTGTCCGGGGGACATGGGTCGATGCTGTTGTACAGCCTGCTGTACCTTTCCGGTTACGACCTGCCTCTCGAGGAAATCAAAACTTTCAGAAAATGGGGGAGCAAAGCGGCGGGTCACCCCGAGCGTGGGCTGGCGCCCGGCGTCGAGGTCACCACGGGACCACTTGGGCAAGGATTCGCCAACGGCGTGGGCCTGGCGATTGCCGAGGCCTGGCTCGCGGCGCGTTATAACCGGCCCGGACATAAGATCGTCGACCACTACACGTACGTGGAGTGCGGCGATGGTGATCTGATGGAGGGCGTCAGCCAGGAAGCTGCTTCAATTGCCGGACATCTGTGTCTGGGGAAGCTTATTTATCTGTACGACATGAATCACATTTCGCTCGCCGGAGCAACCGAGATCGATTTTACCGAGGATGTGGCGAAACGCTTCGAAGCGGATGGGTGGCACACTCGCGTGGTTCCGGATGGCAATGACACCGAAGACGTAGCGTCCGCAATTCGCGAAGCCCAGGCCGAGGAACAAAGGCCATCGTTAATCCTGGCCCGAACTCACATCGGCTATGGCAGCCCGCACAAACAAGACAATTTCACCGCGCACGGGGATCCGCTGGGAGAAGACGAATTACTAGCCACCAAGAAAGCCCTGGGGTGGCCAAGCATGGAGAAGTTCTACCTGCCCCAGGACTCGGTTGAATTTTTCCGTCAGGCGGTTCCTCGTGGCGCCCAATTGGAGGACGAGTGGCGGAAGAAGTTCGACGCATACAAGCAGGCGTTTCCAAAGGAAGCCGCCGAGTTCGAGAGCATCGTTAGCGGCCAGCTTCCCGAAAACTGGGGCGCCGATCTCCCCAAATACAAGCCCACCGATAAACCGATGGCAACTCGCGCCGCGGGCGGTGAAGCGATGAATGCTCTGGCCAAACACATCCCCAACCTGATCGGCGGATCAGCGGACCTGAACCCGTCCACCAGGACGGCCCTCAAGGGCCTGGGAGATTTCCAATCGCGTGAAGTATCGGGGCCTGGAACGCTGGGTGCAGTGGGAGGGGAGTGGAGCTATGCCGGGCGGAACATCGCTTTCGGTGTTCGCGAGCACGCCATGGGAGCCGCCGTGAATGGGATGGCCGCGCACGGCGGTCTGCTTCCCTTCAGTGCGACGTTTTTCACGTTTTCCGACTACATGAAGCCTGCCATCCGCCTGGGAGCCTTGAGTGATCTCAAATTGATGTACGTGTTTACGCACGACAGCATCGGACTCGGAGAGGATGGTCCGACCCATCAGCCAATCGAGCACCTCGCCGGCTTGCGCGCACTTCCGGGGCTTACCGTCATCCGACCTGCTGACGGGAACGAAACCGTGGAGGCGTGGGCTTTTGCAGTTCAACATAACGGACCGACGCTGTTCGTGCTCACGCGGCAGGCAGTCCCGCATCTTGACCGCAGCGGCGCGAAAGATCCCGGTGTCGCACGCGGCGCCTATGTGCTCGCGGACGCCGAAGGCGGTTCTCCGGATGTGATCCTCATCGGCACCGGCTCCGAGGTCAGTCTCTGCGTGCAGGCGCGGGAAAAGCTGAAGAATTTCGGAGTGAAGGCACGCGTAGTCAGTATGCCGAGCTGGAGCCTGTTCGATGCCCAGGAGGCCTCTTACCGTGAAAGCGTCCTTCCGCGAACCATCAAGAAGCGCGTCACAGTGGAGGCCGGTTCGCCGGTAGGATGGCATCGCTGGGCGGGCGACGAGGGTACGGTTATTGGTGTGGAGCGTTTTGGCGCGTCGGCGCCTGGCCAGGACGTTCTTACTCATCTGGGCTTCACGGCGGAACACGTCGCCGCTGCCGCTCTTCGCCTCGTGGGCAAAAACCAGGAAGCCGATCAGGAATACAGATCTGAGGCAACGTTGGTTTCGGCGTAGCGTCTTTGAGGTTCCTTAAATTATGACGAAGCAGACAAGCTTTCAAGCGGACATTCGCCCGCTCTTCACGGAAGTAGACATTCGCGGCATGAGCAAGGGGTTCAATCTCGCAAGTTATGACGAGGTGAAAGCACACGCCGCTGCCATTTACGACCGGATTCGTGGCATCGGCGGGGCCATGATGCCGCCCCCGCCGCCGAGAGGAGAAGGTCCCTGGCCGCAATCGCGGATTGAGCTCTTCGCCAAATGGATGGCGGACGGGTATCAGCCCTGAGAGCAGGGCCGGCATGTCGACTGGGCAGGATCACAGTGCTGAACTGATACGGCCATGACGGCGAGTCCCCTGGATTTTTGATCCTATGGTGCGCCCGGGCTGACTCGAACAGCCGACCTTCTGGTTCGTAGCCAGACGCTCTATCCAACTGAGCTACGGGCGCGCGAAATCTATTATAGCAACCGCGCTCTCAAGCTCGAATGCGGCCCTGGCGATCCAGACGCAAGCGGCGGCCGCGCCATTCCACCGTGTTGCCGAACAGAGCCGCGGCCCAGACCGCCACTCCCCAAAGATCGCGCAGCGGGATCAGGTAGCAATACTTCCAGACATCCGGGCTGCGGAGCACCAGCCAACCGGCGGTGAACGCCATGGCGAATCGAATCCCGAGCAGCGCGAGAGCGGTCCACCAGGCGCCCGAGAGGGCCGCTACCACTGCCCACAAGGTCGCGAAGGTGACGGGTAATCCGGCATAACCACCGGGGCGGGAGCAACGGATGGTGCGCGCCCATCTTAACTGATGCCGCCAGGCGGCGCTCCAGCAACCCGCCGTGAGCCGCGTGCTGACCACGACATTCGAGATGAGATTCTTCCGGCCGAGCAAGTGGATCTTGCGGCCGAGCTGATAATCGTCGGCCAGATAATCGGCAACAGCGGCGAAACCGCCGATCGCGTCGAGATCGGCGCGGCGGAAGGCCAGAGTCGAGCCGAGCCCGAATTCCGACACGCCTACCAGCGGTGCAACCAGCGTGCTGGGCGCGAAATCGGTCGCGATGCCGAGCGCTTCAAAGCGGCTGGGCCAGTCCCGCGCTTCGGCCCGGTAGAGGCATGTGACCAGGCCGACGTTGGGATCCTGGAGCGGCGCGGTAACGTCGCTCAGGTAGCCCGGCGGTACGCTGATATCGCTGTCATTGACGATGACAAGAGGGTAAAGAGCTTGCTTCGCAAGATCCATCAGGATTCCGACTTTTGCATTGGGCGCTTCTTGAGAGCAGTGCACCCAGCGGATCCGGACGGAAGGGAACTCGCGGATCAACTGTTCGACGGCCTGGCGCGAAGGGTCCTCCGCGCGGCTGGCGCCGAACAGGATTTCGAACTCAGGATATTGCTGAACGGCGTGCGAGCGGATGGCTTCGTAAAAGCCCGCATCGCTGCCGTATACCGGCTTGAGGATCGAGACGCCCACAGGGCGCGCGGGAGCGGGCCGGGTGCGGTCGTGCAGTAGCGCGGCCACCAGCGCGAAAATCTGATAGCCGGCGGCAACGCACGCGAGGGCGATGGGAATCCAGATCACATTGCGAGCAGCGCCACTCCGGCGGCCACGAACAGCGCGCCGGCCCAGCGCAATCGGGTGACGCTTTCACCGAGCACCAGCTTGGCGAGTATCGTCTCCAGGACAACGCTTGCGGCGGTGACCGGAACGGCGAAACTCAGATCGGCGATCGATAAAAGCTTGATGAACGCGAAGAACGATATCGCCATCAGGAAGACCGCCAGCACTAGAAACTTGCGTCGCGCGAGACCGGCCAGCATTCCCGCGAGCCGGCCGGGCCGCAAATCTTCCACCGGGACGACGTTCCGTTTCATTTCGAAGCTCTGCAGGAGATCGCCCAGCGCCGTGCACCCGACAATGATCGCGACCATGAGCCAGTTCATGCGACAGGCTCCGTGGTGGTGTCGGGGCGGGTGAGCCCCACGAAAACGATGCCGATGACGATCAGCACGGTTCCGGCCCAGCGTAGCGGGGTGATCTTTTCGTCCAGAAAAAATCGGCCCAGCACTGCGGTGAGCACATATCCGATGGACGTCACCGGCAGAACATAACTCAAATCCGCCCAGCCGAGCAGTGTCATGCGCGAGAGCAGCCACAGGATCAGCAAGACGGTTCCGAGGAAAGCCCAAGGGCTGAAAATCAAACGGATGTAGGTCAGCGGGGAAATCCCGAG
Organism: Terriglobia bacterium; assembly: GCA_963786745.1. Taxonomy (GTDB): domain Bacteria; phylum Acidobacteriota; class Terriglobia; order Bryobacterales; family Bryobacteraceae; genus Palsa-89. The sequence goes on from CAWBAE010000009.1 coordinate 157,703, forward strand.
TTCCGAGGTTTGATGCTTCATTCCCCAGGACAAGAAGAAATTTCCGAGAACGTTAGTGACCACTACGAAAATCGTAAGCAGTTTGGTTTTGAGATCGACGCGCGGCATTCCTCGTCTGGGATTCTCCGGCGGGCCGCCAGTTAGGAGGCTCTTTCTCCAACCCCTTGCAGCTCGGCGGCGGATTCTTTCTGCTCCTTGACGAACTTCTTGCGCTGATTGCTGATGAACAGGTACTCGCGCGCTTCCTTGTACAAGCGGGGCAGATCGTTATTCAGGATTGCTTTTTTAACGACGCGCCAGGCGGCCTTGGGGCGGAAGTAGTATTCCGAATAGAAGCGGTCCACCCATTCCATCAGCTCGCCGCGATCGAATCCGGGATAGACGGCGTTGGGGAGTTGATGGCCGCCCGTGTCCGCCATGCCATCGATGGTGACGAGTCCGTTGGCTTTCGCGTGCTCGTAGAACTCGGTGCCGGGGAAGGCGTGGCCGAGCGAAACCTGGATGGTTTCGACATCCAGTTTCTTGGCGAACTCGATGGTCTTGCGCACGCTCTGGCGCGTTTCGCCGGGCAGGCCGACGATGAAATCCCCGTGGATCACCAGGCCGAGCTTGTGGCAGTTCTCGGTGAAGCGCATCGCCATGTCGATGGTGGCGCCCTTCTTGATGTTTCGCAGGATCTGTTCTTCGCCGGATTCGTAACCCACGATCAGAAGGCGGCAGCCCGCGTCCTTCATGGCCTTGAGGGTTTCATAGTCGGTGGTGACGCGCGAGGTGCAGCTCCAGGTGAAGTTCATCGGGCCCAGCTTTTTTGAAAGCTCGATGGCGCGCGCCTTGCGGTAGTTGAACGTGTCGTCGTCGAAGAAGATTTCTTTCAAGCCCGGGAAATTTTCGAGCGTGTACTTGCACTCGGCGGCGACATCATCGGAGGAGCGCAGACGCCAGCGGTGGCCGGAGTGCGTTTGCGGCCACAGACAGAAAGTGCACATGGCCGGGCAGCCGCGCGTGGTGTAAAAGGAAATGAACGGGTTCAGCAGAAATGGGACGTTGTAGTTGCGGAAGTCGAGATCGCGCTTATAAACCTTGGTGACCCAGGGCAGCTCATCCAGATTCTCGATGACGCCGCCTTCCGGATTGTGGACGATGGCGCCGTCCTTCCAATAGCTGACACCGGGAAGTTCCGAGAGCGGGGTTCCCTTGGCGTAGTTTGCGATCTGGTGGTCAAACTCGCGGCGCACCACGAAATCGATCGCTTTGGAGGCCATGAGCGACTTATCCGGTTCAACCGTGACCGGAGGTCCGACGAAGGCGACCTTCATCTTAGGATTGGTGTCCTTCATCATCTCGGCGATCTTCACATCCACGTTGAATCCGGGGCTGGAGGTGAAGAGAACCATGAGCTCAAAATCGTTGGCCATGGCCACGGTTTGTTGGATGGTGACCTTGTGCGGCGGACCGTCCACTAATTTGCTGTCCGGAAGCATTCCGGCCGGATAAGCCAGCCACACCGGGTACCAATAAGATTCGATCTCGCGGGAAGCCGGCCAGCGGGAGCCCGCGCCCCCATCAAAGCCTTCAAACGAAGGCGGATTCAGAAATAGAGTTCTCATCGGTTGGCCCTCTCCAGAGGATTACACGCCAGCCTTCGAGCCGCAAGCACCCGTTGACTGTTCACTGCTGATCTGACGCGGCGGCGGTGTCCGCGTCCTGGTCGTCCTTCAAAAAGCCGGCGTAATGGATGTTCAGTTCCACCGGACCGATGAACCGCACATCCGCCTTGCTTTCAAGGCGTTCGGGGATCGAGACCCCATTTTGAAGATCGTATTCGCGAACGAACTGCACCTTCTTCAGGAAGATCGACGGGCTTTTCACGAACGATCCGGACTCCCGGACCGGCATATAGGTCTCGGCATCCAACCAGACCTCGCCCTTGAAAAGGCCGACTTTTTTAAACCGGGGCGTCACATGCAGAACGTACACCTGGCGGCCATGCAATTCGTCGGCGCGCTTGTACTTGAACTTGTAGTTCTCAGGCGTGATCGAGCGATTCGCCCCCTCTTCGGCGGCATCCACTTCGGCTTTAAGATAGCGCGCGATCACTTCCGTCTTTACGGTGTTATCCCCGGTGAAGCCGAGCACGTGAAAGGTGATCTTACCCAACTTGGTGATGCTTCTGAGGGCATGCAGCTTGCCCTGCTTTCGTAATTCCGGGACGGCGGCGTCGATGTCGATCTCTTGCGTACCCCCTCGCAGGCTATCCTGCTGGGCCTGGGTTGCGCCGACATATCGGCTGACCATCTCATCTTCGGGGACCGGGGGTCTGCCAGGTTCCGCACTCCCAAAGCCAACCACAACTACAGTCGCCAAAATCGATAAGACTATTGTCCTCAATGAACTCCTTCCAACCTTCGAACGCGAGACTACATTTACTCTATCAGTACCATCAGTCCAATACAATCGGGTTTCAAACCCGCTGTTGCACCTCATAGTCACTTAGATGCAGCGAGCTGGGTTTCGATTGCCTTGGCTACATCTTCGAACTGGAAGGTTTCAATGAACGGGATGCCGTTAACCAGCACCGTGGGGGTATGGGCTACGCCGCGCGCCAAGCCTTCCTGGTAGTCCTTTTCGACCAGGGCGGCCAGTTTCTCGTCGTTTAACGAAGCCAGGGCCTTGGCGGGATCGACGCCGTGTTCCTTGGCGAACGCGCCCAGGCGTTCATTGAAGTTATCGGCGGTAATCTCGCTAAGATGCCCTAAGGTGTACTTGCGAAAGGCCAAACCGGTTCCTGGCTTCGTTTCGTCGAAAAACCGGGCGGCGATAGCGGCTTTACGAGCCCAAGCGTGCTTGGCCAGCGGAAAGTCGTGATGTTCGAAACGAACGGTTCCGGCGAAGCGAGGCAGAAGTTGGGTGTCGAGCATGGTGCGGAAGTCGGCGCAATCGGGGCACTGTAGGTCTTCATAGATGATCACGCGGACGGGACTCGCGGCGGCGCCCTCGGTCAGGTGTTGTTCGGCGGCAAGCATATTAGTGGCAAACGTGAAAAACGAACCCAGAAACAGGGCCAGAGACAGTCGAATCATAATTGTATGGGTTGGCGGAGGGTGAAATTCAGCCGCGTTTCGGAGGGGATGCGAACGCGCTCGCCATGGGTGGCAAGCTGGACGCCGGTACCAACCGCTGCGCCCGAACCCGCGCCGATGGCCGCGCCTTTTCCGCCGCCCGCTAAGGCTCCCACGATCGCGCCCAGAGCGGTTGCGCCTCCGACGACCTTGGCGGTTTTCGATCCGCGCGATCCGCTGGCTTGCGTCACGTTGCCGGTGGTGATATCAATCATGCGGCCATCGAGCATCACCTGGGTGAGCACTACGGTCAGGACGGTCCGGCCTTCGAACTTTCCGGACTCCTGGTCCTCCACCAGCCGGACGGTGGCGTCCGCTCCGCGGGAAATCATGGTCTGGCCATCCACGAGGACGGATGCATCCAGGCTGGCGCGATATGTCTGGCCGAGGTGGGATTGGTCAGAATCGATGGCGTCGATCATGCGCACGGTCAGAGTTGTGCCGCTGGGAATCTGCACGGAGGGGACCGTCGGCGCTGGGGCGGGCGATGGCGTTGGGGTTGGGGCGGGGGATGCCGGCGCCTGAGTGGTCAACGATGCGGTGGGCGGGGCGACGGGTTGCGCCGGATCGGGAGCGGGATTCGGAGCAGGGTTCGGAGCCGGATTGCGATCGGCATCGCTGTTGAGCTTTTGCCACGAGCCGAATTGAAGGCTCTCGACCTCGTCTACCGAATAGGTTTCCACGCGATCGGCGACCGCGAATTTGACATGCCGGGCATCGCCGCCAACATATTGACCGCGCACCACCTGTCCGCTGCTCAGCGTCAACGTGTCGGCCGACGCGAGCGCGATGATCACGACCGCAAGAATGGTTATCCGAAGGAACATCGGCTCTCCTTATGAACCCAAGCTTAGCATCCACCCTACCCTGGCTAATGCCTTGGATTCCCGGTCCATCACGCCGGTTTCCGTAATTCGGCCCAAGTATTAAACCAAATGGTTGACAATCGAACGGCTTTGTGGATAATTAAACCATATGGTTTCACAAGCTCCCGCCCTGGATGCCGTGTTCCAGGCGCTGGCTGATTCGACGCGACGGGCAATGCTGCGCAGTCTCGCGGGGGGCGAGCGAAATATCAGCGAACTCGCCGCTCCCTTCCGGATGTCGTTCGCGGCGGCATCGAAGCACGTGCGCGTGCTGGAGGGCGCGGGGCTGGTGCGGCGGGAAATTCAGGGACGGTCGCACGTTTGCCGGATCGATCCCGCGCCGCTTGCGTCGGCCGACCGGTGGCTGCAGTTCTACGAACGGTTCTGGAGCATGAAACTGGACGCTCTGGATGAATTGCTGAAAGGTGGACAAACATAATGACTAACTTCGTTCGCATCACGCGGCGCTTCGACGCTCCGGCCGAGCGCGTGTTCGATGCGTGGATCGATCCGCGCGTGGCGAGCAAGTGGCTGTTCACTTCGCCCACCAGCGAAACCAACAGCACGCTGATGGACGCGCGCGTCGGGGGGAAGTGGACCATCACCGATCGGCGCGATGGGGTGGACTATACGGGCCTGGGCGAATATGTCGAGATCGACCGGCCGCGCCGTTTGGTATTCACTTTCGGCATGCCGCAATTCTCGCCGCTGTTTAGCCGTGTGGTGGTGGAGATCGCGCAGGATGGAGCTGGCTGCATCCTGACGATGACGCAGGAAGGCGTTCCGGAGGAGCATGCCAAAGGAATCGAAGAGGGTTGGAGCAAGATGTTAGATGCTCTGACGGCCGCGCTGTCCGCGAGCTAGAGTTCGGTGTATACTGCCCAGCGTGGCTCACCATCATCCTCATTCCCGCCGCGATTTCTTCCAGCGCGCACTGCAGGCTACATTGGCCGGCGCATCGGTGCTCGAGATGGGATTCTTCCGGGCCGCGGTGGCGCGAGCGCAAGCGCCGGCGGCCAGCGGTCGTCTGTTCGATATCCAGAAAGTGGCGGACGGAGTCTATTGCGCGCTAGCGCATCGCCAGGCGCTCACCAACTGCAACGCCGCGATTTTCGTGAACTCGCAGGATGTGCTGGTGGTGGATGCGCACTCGAAACCGTCGGCCGCGAGCGCGCTGATCACGCAGATCCGCGAAGAGATCACCCCCAAGCCGGTGCGCTACCTGGTGAATACGCATTTCCATTGGGATCATACTCAGGGCGATCCGGCCTATCGCGCCAACGGGACCGGGGTGAAGATCATCGCCAGCGAAATGACCAAGCAGATCCTGGCGAAAGACGGCCGCAATCGGCTGAAGGAATCGCTCGACGGAGTGCCGCAGATTATCGACGGCTTGCAGGCGCGCTTGTCCAAGGCCACTGCGCCGGCGGATCGGGAGTTTTATAAGGAGCAGATCCGGCTGGCGGGCGCCTATCAGGCCGAGATGCGGAGCTACACTCCGGAACTGCCGGACATTACCTTTACCGATTCGCACGTGATCAAGGACAGCGCGCACGATCTCCATATCGAGTTTCACGGACGGGCGCACACGGCCGGCGACGTAATCGTGTTCTGTCCGCAGAAGCGGGCGGTTGCGACCGGCGACATGGTTATCGGCTTTCTGCCGAACATCGGCGACGGCTATCCGAGGGATTGGCCGGGCACCATCAACTCGACCAGCCAACTGGCGGCGGACTGGATTCTGCCCGGGCATGGGATGGTGCAGAAGGATCACCAGCGCATGCTTCAGATGCGGAACTACATCGAGGAACTGACGGGGCTGGTGGAGGCGGCGAAGAAATCCGGCAAGCCGCTCGCGCAGCTGCAGAAGTCCATTACGGTTTCGTCGCTCAAGACGTTGAAAGCCGGTGGCTATGGAAGCTACGTGGATGAGAATCTGAAACGGTTCAGCGTGTACCTGGGCCCGCGAACGGCGCTCGAGGACCGGCTGAGCGCCAACGTGGAAGCGGTTTATAGAAACCTGGATCGCGCCTAACGTACTTTTTGATTTACGCTCGGCCGGGCAGTTTGCGCTGGAGGCCGTTGAGCAGGGAAGAGGCGATGGTTTTGCCGCGTTCGAGCGATTCTTCATAGGCCAGCCGGCGTTCTTCGCGAGTGTACATCGCGCCGATCCGATAGAAGCGTTCGAGCGACAGGCCTACCACGCGGGTTCCGGCATATGCGATGGCGGCCTTGGGGATCAAGCCACCGCCCAGAGGAATCTTGCCGACCAGTTCGCGGGCCAGAGCCCGCCAGCCAAACGCGCCCAGCACCACGGTGGCAATCTCGCTGCGCTGTTCGCGATATCCAAAGTCGCGATCGCTCGCGGCGGCCAGCAGGAAGGCCATCCGAATCTGATTGGCGGTGAGCACGGCGGTGTCGGATGCAAACTCGCCAACCGCCCAGGGCAGGGAAATGAACGGAATGATATCGGGCAGGGCGGTAGCCAGGGCGAACAGCGCATTTTCGCGCGAGACTTTCTTGACGATCCTCCGCGAGACCTCCTGGCGAAAGGGGAGAATGTGCATGGCCAAAGGGATCGCAAGATCGGGCCGCCGCCTTAAGACCTCTGATACGCTTCGAGCGGGATTGCCGGGATGGAAGGCGAAGACATTCTTGAGCGCCGGGAAATTGCCGGTGGGGGAATCTTCAAACGAAAACTCCAGGTCGTTGCCTGCGTCGGGAGAAAATCCCTCGGAGGCGCGATGGATCAGGTTTCGAAGTTCATAGCGCTTGGCTTCCGAGAGCCCGGCGGGGGCGAAGAAGTCTTCCATTTGCCGGTAATCGTGATCCGAATGAGCGTACAGGAACAAGCGCACCGGGCGTTCGGTGTGACGCCGTATTTCGTCGGGATTCAGGCTGGCGATGGCTTCTTTGATGTTTTGAAAAACCTGGATAGACATGACGGGGTCAGGAGCGCAACATTATTTTAAGCTCCTTACGCCATTCTAAACCCACACCGACCCGCTCCACCGGAACCGCCGGCGAGAAATAGCGCAAAACCGTCTCATTCGAAGGATGAAAATCCAGCGCCGGCGAGACCAGCAGCAGACGGGGCGGCTGGTTGGGCAGCTGGATGCCGGGGAAATAGCCTTTCCGGCTGAACTCGCCACGGTCGAGATGCCACTTCACGCGCATCCAGTAATCCAGGGCTTGGAGGGGCAAGTGCACGTCTTCGGACGCTTTCAGCTCGATCACCGCCAGCCTTCCGCCACGCTCGACCGCCAGCAGGTCCAGTACGCCGCGGTCGGCGGCCGCGAAGGCGGGCACCTGGCCGTAGACCGGCGCGGCGAGGAACCGGGCGTCCAGCTGCTCGATGCTGTTTCGAACCTGGGATTCGAGCCAGGCCTCGGGATTTCTCAAGTACAGCGGATTGAATCGATCGGTTGCGCCGGCGGAGCGGAGCCGGCTGAGATCGGCGGCGAGACGCTGGACTTCCCTGGTGTTTCCGGGATGAGCCACGCGCTTTCGAACGAGGCCGAACAGCAGCTCACCCTGAACGGTGCGCGCGAACTCCATTCCATGGATGCGCAGGCTCTGTTCGCCATCGGAACGGCCGACGGTTTCGACATCCTCGGTTTCTGAGATCGCATCCAGCATCGGGCTGAGGCGCGGCGGCGGGCTGTTCGCGCAGGGGTCCAGGCGCGTGTCGAGGTTGCCGTAATCGGCGAGATCGATTGCGGATTCTTCGCCGTCATCGCCGTAGACGAACGCGGCATAGCGGGCGGCGGAAGAATCGAGGAATAGCAGGCGCAAGCAGGTGGTCTTCTCGAGCCCGGCCGGGAGATAGAGGACCAGGCCCTGGATGGTGAGGCGAGGCTCGCGGCGGCGCAGATAATCCAGCCAGATCAACCCGAAAGTGAGCACGCCTTCCGCGTGAAACGGATCGGGTGACGCGCCGATGGCGGCCCAGGCGGATTTACCCCGGCGCAACAGCGCTCTGGGATAGGCGGGCGAGAGGCTGTGTTCGAGATCGGGTTCGGTGGTGAGCGAGGCCAGCTGGAATCCGGGGAACTGGCGGCGCAGGAACAGGCGGAAGCGGTCGCGAAATTCGAGACGGCGGGTTTGGATGCCGACATCTTGGCCGCTCGGCCGCGCGAGATCGATTAATGCCAGCGTGCCGGGACGCTTGGCGAAGCGCTGAATCTTGAGCACCAGCTTGCCGCGGGTTTGCTGCTCGATTCCGATTACACGCCGCACCAGGTTGCGCCGATCGTCCCAGGCTTGCAGGCTGAGCGACTGGCCGTGCGTTTCCAGCACGAAATTGTCTGTCGATAACGCGAGCGTTTCTTCGCCCGGCTCCGACAGCGCGGGCTCGAGGCAGGCGAGCAGAAAACTCTGGATGGTCGGGCGAAGATCAGTCACTATGTGGGTGCGCGAAGGGAACGGCTTCGAGGGTTGGCGGCAGAGGCCTGCGCTACTCTATTACTAGTAATCGTCCGGTGCTCCGCGAAAAATTAGAGCAGGTTGAAAACAGAATTGGGGATGCGGCCGCGCGCGCAGGCCGCCCGCGTTCGGATATTTTGTTGATCGCGGTCACTAAGAAATTCCCGGCCTCGGTGATCGAAGAAGCCTACCAGCTGGGATTACGCGAGTTCGGCGAGAACTACGTGCAGGAGTTCGATGAGAAGCACACCGCGCTGGCGGGTTGCGGCGAGGCGCGCTTCCACTTGATCGGGCATCTGCAATCCAACAAGTCGAAGAAAGCGGCCGAGATTTTTCAAGTGATCGAGACCGTGGATTCGGTGAAGCTGGCGCGGCGTCTGAACGAGGAAGCCACACCGTTGGACGTGATGATCGAAGTGAAGCTGTCGGAGGAAGATGCCAAGGCTGGCGCGGCGCCGGGCGAGATCGGCGCGCTGGCGGAGGCGATCCGGGATCTGCCGAACCTGAGGCTTTTGGGATTGATGACGATGCCGCCCTGGTCGGATGACGCGGAGAAGTCGCGGCCCTATTTCGCGCGGCTGCGTGAGCTTGCGGCCGAACACAAGCTGGCGCAGCTCTCGATGGGGATGTCGCACGATTTGGAAGTGGCCATCGAGGAAGGCGCGACTATGGTCCGGGTGGGTACGGCGCTGTTCGGACCCCGGAGAAAAGAGTGAAGCTCGGATTCTTCTCGCCGCTGCCGCCCGAGCGCACGGGCATCGCGGATTACTCGGCCGCGCTGCTGGCCGCGCTCCAGCCGCTGGGCCGCGTGGAAGTGAACGCGCGGAACGCCGATGTCGCGCTTTATCACCTCGGCAACAACCAGCTGCATCGCGAGATCTACAAGCGCGCGCTCGAAGAGCCGGGGGTGGTGGTGCTGCACGACGCCGTGCTGCATCATTTTTTGCTCGGCACGTTGAGCGAGCGCGAGTACATCGCCGAGTTCATTTATAACTATGGAGGCTGGGGCGAGGACCTGGCGCGCGACCTGTGGAAGCGGCGGGCGCGCTCGGCGGCGGACCCGGCTTACTTTCGATATCCGATGCTCAAGCGCGTGGCGGAGCGGTCGCGCGCGCTGATCGTCCACAATCCGCGAGCGGCGGCGATGGTTCGGAACCACGCGCCGGACGCGCTGATTTACGAAATCCCGCACTTGTTCAGCGCGCCCGCCGAGCCGCCGGCCGCATCCGACGTGATCCGGTTGCGGGATCGGCTGGGCGTCCCAGGAAACACGTTTCTATTCGCGGTATTCGGGCATTTGCGAGAGTCGAAGCGATTGGCGAGCGTCCTGCGGGCCTTCGAGCGGGCGCGGCGCGGGGCGCGGATGGCGCTGCTGGTGGCGGGCGATTTCGTTTCTTCCGACCTTGAGCGCGCGCTCGAGCCGGTGCTCCGACGTCTCCCGGATGTACGGCGCGTGGGGTTCACCGAGGAGCCCGAATTCTGGCGCTATGCCGCAGCTTCCGACGCGTGCATCAACCTGCGCTATCCGGCGGCGGGGGAAACTTCGGGAATTTCCATCCGGCTGATGGGCATCGGCAAACCAGTGATGATGAACAACGGAATGGAGACGTCGCGTTTTCCCGATCCGGCGTGCATCCGGGTGGATGAAGGCGTGCTGGAAGAGGAAATGCTGGGCGCATACATGCTCTGGCTGGCGCGATTCACGGAGGATGCCCGGGTGATCGGCCGGCGCGCCGGCGAATACATTCGCGAGCAGCATGCGCCCACGCGCGTGGCACGCCTGTATTGGGGCGCGCTGACGGCTTGCTATCATAAGCGTTAACCGTGTATTCGCGTCATTGCCGTGGGGAAAACCACTTCACTCTTGTTTTTGTGCGCGGCTATTGTGCAGGCCGCCGTGCCGGCTCCATTCTCGAAATGGCTGCATGTGCGCGTTCCGATGCGCGACGGAGTGCATTTGGACGCCAATGTTTTCAAGCCTTCCGGGAATCTTCGGTATCCGACTGTGCTGCTGCGGACGCCGTATGGGAAAGGCGGCGACCTGCCGCCGGGATACGGGTCATTCCTCAATCACGGCTATGCGGTGATGATTCAGGACGTTCGCGGACGCTACGATTCGGAAGGCGTGTTTGACTCGCTGCGGCAAGAGGGCCCGGATGGTTACGACACGCTGAACTGGATCGCCGCGCAAGCCTGGTCGAACGGCAAGGTGGGGATGATCGGCGGGTCGTATTTGGGCATCGCGCAATGGCAGGTGGCGCTGCTCGACAATCCGCATCTCAAAGCCATCTTTCCAGTGGTTTCTGGATCGGATGATTACTTTGACCGCTATTATTCGCGGGGCGGAGCGATGCGGCTGGGGCATCGGCTGATGTGGTTATCGGAAAATCTCAACTTGCCGGGAACGGCCACGCCGAAGTTCAGCGACTACATCGGGCACCTGCCGCTGCGGACTTCCGACCGCGCGGCGGCGCGCCAGACGCTGGAACTTTTTCAAACCGTCGTGAATCATCCGACTTACGATTCGTTTTGGAAGCAACAGAGCGTGCAGGCCCGGATCGAGCAAGTACGCGTGCCGGTTTTCACGGTGGGCGGATGGTACGACAGTTTCGCCGAAAGCGACCTGGAGGCGTTTTCGGCGCTGCACAGAGCGGGCAGCCGGTCGGATCAGAAGCACCGGATCATGATCGGTCCGTGGGCGCACAACATGTCGGTTCCGTTTGCCGGAATCAATTTCGGCGACGACTCTTCGGCGCCGATTCGCGCGTACCAGATCGAGTGGTTTGACCGCTGGCTGAAGGGATCGCCGGATGAATCGACGCGCTACGCGCCGGAGACCTGGCATCAAGTGCGGTCGGAAGTGGACGAAGCGCCGGTGCACATTTTCGTGATGGGCGCCAACCGCTGGCGCGACGAACAGGAATGGCCGCTGGCGCGGGCGCGCAATACGCCGATGTACTTTTCGAGCAGGGGGCACGCGAACAGTTTGTCGGGCGATGGGAAGCTGGAATGGAAGGCGTCGAAGAAAGCCCGGGAAGACCGGTTTACTTACGATCCGCGCAATCCCGTGCCCACGCACGGCGGAGCGGTATGCTGCGATCCGAAAATTTTTGCGTGGGGCCCGATGGATCAGCGTCCGGTGGAGAAGCGGGCGGATGTGCTGGTGTATACCAGCGCGCCATTGAAGCAGGACCTGGAAGTGACCGGGCCGGTGCAAGTGGAGTTGTACGCCTCGACGTCGGCGCCGGATACGGATTTCACCGCCAAGCTGGTGGACGTGTTTCCGAACGGGGAGGCGCGCAATCTGACGGACGGCGTGCTCAGGATCCGCTATCGGCGGGGACTGGACAAAGTGGAGCTGGCGCGGGCGGGCGAAGTTTATCCTCTGACGATCGATGCAGGCGTAACCAGCAATGTCTTCCTGAAGGGGCACTCGATCCGGGTGGAGATATCGAGCAGCAATTTTCCACGGTTCGACCGCAATCCGAACACGGGCCGTGCAGTGGCGGATGAGACTGCGCTGGTGAAGGCGTCGCAGACGGTTTATCACGGCGCGATGTATGCGTCGCGGGTGGTGCTGCCGGTGGTGCCTGGCGCCGGGAGCGTGGCGGCGAAGGAGCCGTCGGGGGAATTGACTTCGCCGCTGGGCTCGCGGTATGGTGCGAAAGGAAGCCCTGCCAGGTCGCTCACCCTTCAGGCGCGGTAGCCAAGTGGTAAGGCAGAGGTCTGCAAAACCTTTATTCGCCGGTTCGACTCCGGCCCGCGCCTCCAACAACTTAGCTAATTAATCAATGATTTAGAACGCCCTCTCAAGGGCCGCTCGGGTCTTCAAAAAGTGCCTTCGCCATCCGCTAAGCTCCGGTTAGCACGCCGTTCAGCTTCTCTCTGGAATTGATGACTAACGCCTGGCCGCGAGAGAGGCCTCAAAGGCCGCGACTTTATAGAGCGCGCCGAGAGTGGGAATGTTGAAACAGGCCTCGTCGAAAAGGTCCGCCGAAGCATTGGTCATCAACGCAATCATTCCGACATGAACCAGTTCCGTGGCTTGCTCCCCTATCGCGTGGACACCCAGCAGTCGGAGATCGGACCGTCGAAAGAGTAGCTTCAAAAAACCGTCCGTGTCGCCGATAATTCGGCCCCGCGCGCTACGGGCATACGGTGCGCGGCCTGCGACGTATTCGACGCCGGCCCGTTCGAGAGCCTCTTCCGTCTCGCCGGCCATGCTGACTTCGGGGATCGTGTAAACGCCAGTGGGAAGGAAGCGGGAGCGCTGCGCCAATTCGGCCGCATTGAAAGCCGCGCGTACCGCGTACCGGGCCTGCTGCATGCTGGTGGAAGCGAGCGCGGGAAACCCGATTACATCTCCGGCGGCAAAGATGTGAGGAACGTTGGTCCGGTAATTGGCGTCGACCGGAATGATGCCCCGATCGCCAACGGTTACTCCTGTCGCAGCGAGATTCAGGGTTTCCGTATTGCTCTTCCTGCCGCTGGCGACGAGAACCGCATCCACGCTCAACTGATCACCCGACTCAAGAGTGAGCATTACTTTTCCCGACTCCTCCTGGCAATAGGAGCGGGGCCGTGCGCCCCAATGAAAACGAATTCCGTTCTTCTCCATGGCGGCTGTCAAAGCGCGGGAAAGTTCAGCATCCAGAAACGGAAGGAGAGCATTGCGCCCGTCAATCAAATGAACCTCGGCGCCCAGGGCGGCGAAGGTGGACGCGTACTCGCTGCCAATCACGCCCGCACCCACCACTGCCATCGTTTCCGGGAGAAGATCGAGCTCGAGGATCGTATCCGAGTCGTAGATCTCGCGGCATCCGAACGGGAAACCAGGCGGGCGAGCCGGCGCGGATCCTGTCGCGACCAAAATGTAGTCGCCTTGGAGTGAAATGGGATTGTCGCCGTCGACACGCACTGTGTGCGAGTCGACGAAAGCCGCGCTGCCGCGGTGAACCACGGTATTCCACGCATCCATGCGCTGCGAGAGCGTTTGGTTCAATCCGGCTTTTACCTGCTGTTCGTGGCGAAGAAAGTCGGCGACTGTCGCTTCGCGCCGGAGCGATAAATCTACTCCGTACAGACCCCGGGACCGCACACCCGACAGCGCGAGGGCAGTTTCGCGCAGCGTCTTGCTGGGAACCGTCCCGGTATTCGCGCCCGCACCGCCCAACTCGGCGCGAGATTCCACCAACGCTACCTGCTTGCCCATCGAGGCGGCGGTGGTGGCCCCGACGACTCCCGCCGGCCCGCCACCGATGACGATCAGATCGACCTTAAGCGTGTCTTCGCTCATTTAACGAATGCCCATGCTCCGGAAGCCGATCCGTGCCGGAGGATGGCGTCAATTCTCGGGGTGATGGGCATTTCCGGCCCTAACCAAAAGCATTTCACGGACCAACCCCCACCAGGTTGCGCTGCTTCCAAGTCGTAGTGTGGACTTTCGTGCAGTATCTCGAAGTTACACGGGACATAAGCGCGAGGTGACGGCAGTCAGTGTCGGGGTGTTGACGGTTGACAGGGCCAGAGCCACCGGGGGAACTGAATTGGGTCGTGTCTACCCGCTGAGTCGATCCGCTAACAATAGTGTGCAACGGTCACCCGCTCTGTCTTTCGTTTCTATAGCTTCGCTGTGGTACGCCAGTTGCGCGTGCAAGTGTGAGCAATCGCTGAATAGTGCTCGCAGCCGACCGTATGCCGAAACATGGGAGCCATCATGATCAGACTCGCTGAGGCCAAGCGAATTATTGCCGACCGGAAGGCGGATTTAAGCCGATGAACATCGTCGCCGTAGATGACGGCGGTAATCTCGTTGCTCGCGTCCGAATGGGCAGGGGATGGGTTTGCTGGCTTATGGGTGCTTGCATAGCCCTGTTCGCCGGTTCAGCCGTCTTTTGCCAACAAGCTCTGGGACAACAAGTTCAGTTTCAAGGCAGCGTTCCGACGGGGGTAGCTTCTCCCACTCCCCTCTCGCTGACACTTCGCGATGCGATCGATCGCGGCCTGCGAACTAACCTCGGTCTGCTAGTCAGTGGACAGGTGAGCGAATCCGCGCGCGGCGAGCGGCTGCGGTCCCTGAGCGCGCTCCTGCCGCAAGTGACCGGGGAGGTAAGCGAGAACGTCCAGCAAATAGACCTGCAAACCAACGGGATCAACTTCCACATTGGCAGCTTTTCGAGTCCGGCGATCGTCGGCCCGTTCGACTATACCGATGCGCGCGCTTATGCCTCCTTTAGCGTCTTTGATTACAGCCTCCGCAAGAGCTATCGTGCCGCCCAAGAGGGCGAGCGCGCCGCTCAACTATCGTTCAAAGACGCTCACGATTTAGTGGTGCAGTCCGTGGCCAACGCCTACCTGCTGGTGATCGCCGGTTCTTCCCGGGTGCAAGCCTTACGGGCGCAGGTGGAAACCGACCAGGCCATCTACGACCGCACCGCCGACCAGAAACGCGCCGGGACGACGGCGGCGATTGATGTGCTTCGGGCTCACGTCGAGCTGCAGCAGGAACAACAGCAACTGATCGCGCAGAAAAATCAGGTCGCCAAAGACAAGCTGGCTCTTGGGACGGGTGATCGGCCTGCCGTCCGGGCCAACAGTTTGACGATCGCCGATCACAGAACCCTACTCGCCGCTGGCGGCGATGACCCCGGATCAGGCTCTGCGCACAGCTTACGAACAGCGCGCGGATTTCCAGAGCGCCCAAGCCTCCGTGCGCGCCGCCGAGGATTCCGTCAGTGCCGCTCGCGCGCGAGCGCTATCCGAACCTGGGCGTTGCCGCGGATTACGGCGATGTCGGAACGACGCTCAACAATTCCCACGGAACGTTCACGTTTCAAGCCTTCGCGAAATTCAATATTTTCGACGGTGGCCGAATCAGCGGCGACATCATTCAAGCCCGGGCGGCGTTGAAGCAGCGCCAGGATGAGCTGGCCGATCTTCGCGGCCAGATCGATTATCAAGTGCGGGCGGCTTTGCTGGACATCCAGTCGGCCGCCGACCAGGTAGCAGTCGCCAGGAGCAATCTCGACCTCGCGAACCAGACCCTGACGCAGGCCCAGGACCGCTTCGCGTCCGGAGTCACCGACACCATTGAGGTTGTGCAGGCCCAGGGGTCGGTTGCCGTCGCCAACGACAACTTGATTGCCGCCCTGTATGCCCACAACCTGTCGAAGGTCGAACTCGCGCGCGCCCTGGGGTCCACCGAGCAACGGATTCAGAAATTCATGGAGGTAAAGTAGCGATGGCTGATGTCACACAGCAGAAGCAACCGAGAAGCCCAGCCGCAAGCACGCGGCCAGCCGATTCCCTGCCGCCCCAAGCCGCCACGCAGAGGACGCAGAACGCTCGTTCGCGCGATTGTGTTGCTGATCGCCTTGGCCGCCGTGGCCGCCGGCTCTTACTACGCCTGGAAGTATTTCAGCGCGTACGAAGACACTGATGACGCTCAAGTCGATGGGAACATCAACGCGATCAGCGCGCGGATCAACGGCTACGTCGTGGATGTGCCCGTCGACAATGAGCGTTACGTGAAAGCCGGCGACGTGTTGGCCCGTATCGATCCCAAGGACTACACCGTCGCGCTCGCTCAAGCCGAGGCGGATCTGGCCGCCGCCGAGGCAAGCTACCAGGGCTATCGCACCGATGTACCCGTTACCTCGACCACCACCAGCAGCCAGTTGACCTCGACGCGTTCCGGCAAAGTGGACGCGGTAGCGGCGTTGCTGGGCGCCCAGCGCCAGTTGAGCGCGGCCCGGTCGCGTCTGATTACCGCCCAGGCCAATGTGCGCGAAGCCGAGGCAACACACAAGAGGATTGCGGACGATGTGGTTCGGTACAAAATGCTGGTGGACAAGGATGAAATTTCGCAGCAGATCTACGATACGGCGGTTAACAACGCCAACTCCGCGAACGCGACCGTAGACGCACGCCGGGCAGCGGTCGCCGAAGCCGAGGACAATATCCGCGTCGCGCAGAGCGCCGTGGACCAGGCCAATGCCCGCATCGAGCAGGCGGATGCTTCCATCCAAGCCGCGTTAACCGCGCCGCAACAGGTTGCCATCAGCCAGGCGCGCGCCAAAACGTCCGAAGCCCAGGTGCTTCAAAAGCGCGCTGCCGTCGACCAGGCCCGGCTGAATCTCAGCTACTGCACGATTGTCGCGCCGGTAAGCGGCATCATCGAAAAGAAGAGCGTCGAGGTAGGCAGCAACGTCTCACCGGGCCAGGAGTTGATGGCAGTTGTGCCTTTGGATGACATCTGGGTCACGGCGGATTTCAAGGAAGCCCAGTTACGCCATATGAAAGCGGGCCAGCGAGTCACGTTTAGCGTGGATGCTTACGGCCGTGAATACAAAGGTAGAGTCACCGGTATCGGTGGCGCCAGCGGTTCGCTGCTCAGCTTGCTACCGCCGGAAAATGCCACGGGAAATTTCGTGAAGGTAGTGCAGCGCCTCCCCGTCCGGATCGATATCGATCCCAACCAAAACGATGACCACCGGCTGAGACCCGGCATGTCCGTGGAGCCGAAAGTCTAT
Organism: Terriglobia bacterium; assembly: GCA_963786745.1. Classification (GTDB taxonomy): domain Bacteria; phylum Acidobacteriota; class Terriglobia; order Bryobacterales; family Bryobacteraceae; genus Palsa-89. The sequence continues at coordinate 174,644 of CAWBAE010000009.1, forward strand.
GTCCGAGTAGCGCCGACGTGCTCTCGGCGCCAGAGCGCTTCCTCCGTGGCGGCCGAAATTCAATCCCTGGCTCATCGGCGTGGTGGTCGCGATGGCCGCGTTCATGGAGGTGCTCGACACCAGCATCGCCAATGTGGCTTTGCCATACATGGCGGGGGGCCTCGGTTCGAGCAACGACGAGAGCACTTGGGTGCTCACGTCGTATTTGGTGTCCAATGCCATCGTCCTTCCGATCAGCGGCTGGCTGGCCAGCCTCTTCGGCCGAAAACGCTTCTTCATCGTCTGCATTTTCATATTTACAGTGGCTTCGGTCCTCTGCGGCAGCGCCACCAGCCTGAACATGCTGCTCCTGTTTCGCGTTATCCAGGGTGCCGGTGGCGGCGGACTCCAGCCCATGGCGCAGGCCATCCTCGCCGATACGTTCCCGCCGGAGAAGCGGGGCCTCGCGTTTGCGCTCTACGGAATCACAGCGATCATGGCGCCCACCATCGGACCGACACTGGGCGGATGGATAACCGATAACTATTCATGGCGCTGGATCTTCTTCATCAACCTGCCCGTCGGAATATCTGGCGACATTGTTAGTCATGCGTCTGGTAGAAGATCCGCCATTCCTGCGGCGAACGAAGAGGGCGGGCGTGAGCGTCGACTTTATTGGTATCTCGCTGCTTGCTTTGGGCGTGGGAGCGCTGCAAGTGGTGCTCGATAAGGGACAGGAAGACGATTGGTTCGGCTCCCCGTTTATCACCCGCCTGGTGATCGTCTCGGTGGTCTGTCTGGTTGGTCTGGTTATTTGGGAGTGGCGTCATAAGACGCCCATCATCGACGTGCATCTGTTCAAGAACTTCAACTTCGCGACTGCCAACCTCATGATGTTTATTTTCGGCGTTCTGCTATTCGGCGCACTGGTGACGATGCCGCAATTTCTCCAGACCGTCTTGGGATACACGGCGGAAAATGCCGGGCTGGTTCTGTCGGGCGGCGGCGCGGTGGTACTAGCGCTGATGCCCATCGTGGGCGTGCTGGCCGGAAAATATCCAGCCAAATACATCATCGCCGCGGGCTGGCTGGCGCTGGCGATCGGGATGTATGTCTCCACAGTGCAGCTGGATACGTTGATCAGTTTCCAGTCGGCTACCGTGCTGCGTTTGATTCAATCCGTGGGCCTCGGCCTTCTGTTTGTTCCCGTAACCATGGCGGGCTACATCGGGATGCCCGCCGAAAAAGCCAATAGCGTGGCCGGCATCATCAACTTCATGCGCAATATCGGCAGCAGCGTGGGAACCTCCATGGTCACGACGCTGTTGGCGCGGCGCGCGCAAGTTCACCAGGTGGTGCTGTCGCAGCATACCACTCGGTTCGATCGGTCTGTTCAGAACCAGGTCAAAGCTTTGAGCCTGCGACTGGTGCACTCCGGCTCGAGCGTTGCCGACGCGCCCAAGCGGGCCTACGGTCTGCTTTACCGAGCTATGGGAGGACAAGTAGAGACACTCGCTTACATCGATATTTTCCTGGGTGCTGACCATCGCGGCGAGCATAATGTTTCTGCTCGCCTTCATCGTTCGCAAAAACGATCCCAAGGCCAGTGGCGGTATGGCTGTGGGTTAGCGAAGCCATGCTGGATGCCGACTGTATTCGCGAAGCCTCCGAAAAACCGACCTATGAATCTTTCGACTTCGCCTACGATGAAGTGAGAGCACAGCAATGGACTTTGTCCGCCAAGCGATTGCCGCAGCCGTTCTGGTAGCGCTCAGCCTATGGATTCAGTGCGCTGGAATGGCTGCGTTGATCCACTGGGGCCTTGCATACCTCGCTCGCGAGCACCGGCTCAGCCTGCTGCGCTCCACCGTACTCATGGTTCGGGTCACCAGCCTGATGATCGGGCTACACATCGCGCAGATTCTGGTGTGGGCGGCATTTTATCGCTGGATGTGTTTTCCCGGTTGGGCTTTCGCTTTTGACTTCTCGATGGCCAGCTATTCCACGGTCGGCGACGGTGTTCTTGTCCTCCCCACGACGTGGCGGAGCTTGGGCTCTGTCGAAGCCGTGACCGGCGTGCTTATGTGCGGGCTTACGGCGGGTCTCCTGTTTGCCGTCGTGACACGCCTGGTCGACCGAGCTGTACGGCCCTGACTAAACTTGGGCCAAGTGGCCGACAGCCGCTTAGATTCACCGCCAACTCAAGGTCCGAATTGAGCTGCGCGCGAGCGATCTATTAAAACCTATGCGTGTCGCCAGATTCAGTCCGCTCCCTACTGCGAAATGTGGTTCTTCTCCAGGAACGCGCGGATCGAGTTAAACGCCCGCACACGTTCATCCGCCTTGAAATTGCCGTGCCCTCCGCCGGGGATGGTCACCAGCTCATTCGGCACTCCAGCGGCGGTCAGCGCATCGCGCAGACGCGTGGAATTCGAATACGGAACGATGGGATCGGCATCGCCCTGAATACTCATTATGGGCGGCAATCCCTTTCTGACGTAAGTGAGCGGCGAAAGTTTTCGGGCGAGCTCCTCGCGATTCGGCAGGTCGGCGAACCATTCCACGGCGTACGCGCGCTCGTTCGGTCCGCTAAGCATGTCGTTAAGATCGGCGATGCCGTACCAGTTCACGATGGCGGCGACTTTCGGAATTCCCGCGCCGCGTCCCTGGAAGTTGATGCCGGGACACTGCAGGTCCAATCCCGCGGAGTCCGGGATCATTCCGGTGGTGAGCGCCAGGTGGCCCCCGGCGGACTCGCCGCTGGTGACGATCCGCGAGGTGTCGACATTGTAATCCTTAGCGTGCGCGACGACAAACTTCAATGCGCACAGACAATCCTCGACGGCGGCCGGCGCGAGCGCGACGTGCGAAAGCCGGTATTCGACGTTGACCACGTTCCATCCCATTTCAAGCCATGGCAGGAACGACATCACGGCGGATTCCTTGGTCCCGAGCACCCAACCGCCTCCATGGATAAAGATCAGGGTCGGTTGCGGCGTGGTCACGCCTCTGCGCTGATAGACGTCGAGTTTCGCCTCGTAGCCGCTCCAAGTGCCATATACGACATTCGCGCGGATGCCGTACTGGGGCGGCCCAAGTGGCGGCCGGAACCTGGCCGAACGAGACCATGGCCGTGAAAGCGATCAAACCAATGATTTTCGACATGTCGAGAGCATACCAAAAGGGCGAGCGGCGGGTACTGCTGGCGAAATGTTGTGGCAAGACACGGCTTCCGTGCCTCATCGAGCTGCTACTTGGCAGCGATGGTTCCGGCTGCGACGGTCAGGAAAGTGCTGGTCCGGTTCAAGTGCATATCGTACGCCGCAATCTCGTAGGTGTAGACTGCGCCCGGCTTTACGTTCTCGTCCACATAAGTTGGATGCGCGCGCGACACCTTCGCCACCACCTCGCCGTCGCGCGAGATCGTGTAGATTCCCATGCCAACGCCGTCGGGGTCGTCCGTGATCCGCGGCCAGTTGAGCTCTATACGGCTGGCGGAAGAGGAAACCTGAACATCACCGGGCTCCAGAGGGCCGGGTGCAAGACGGTCCAGTTGTCCGAGGGAGACAGCGCCTAGCGAGTTGGCCGCTGGAGCGCCGCGTACACCGATTCCCGGCTGGCCGGCCGCGACCTCAGAGTCCTCAATCGTCGTCAGCTTTGAATAGTCAATCCACAGGCCGATGCGGCCATCACTCGCAGAGACTGCGCGCAGCGCCATGCCGTCTCGACAGGCAACCGTCTCCGAATGTAAATCTGTCACGGTTTCGCTCGACCGCTTGGATATCGAAAGTGTCGCGCTGCAGCCTTTTTCGGTGAAGGTTGGATTCTGAAGCTCGACGGCGTAGTAGCTCCCCGCGGCTGCCGGGCCGGCCAGCGCATCGGACGACGCGTGGAGATAAATGGTGTAAACGCCGCCGGATTCCTTAAGATTCAGCGATGCGCGAACTTCGTAGTCGCTGCTGCCATCGGGAACAGCCACGCGCGAAATGAGCGCAGCTCCGGAGGCCGACGCCGATGTCAGGCTTCCCGCGATAGTCGCATTCCCGGTAGTAATCCAATTGTCAGGCGACGGTGCGGTCAGGTTGTCCGAGAAGTAATAGCGATAGCCGGTCGCGTCGGCGGGACAGCTCAGCGTATTGGCGGCAATCTTTATCGGGCTGTCCGTGCCGGCAATGGCCGCGACGACGGCGTGTGTGCGTCCGTCTTTCAGGCTTGCCGGCGTGGCCAGGTAAAATGCGTGGGAACCATCGCCGATGCCGGCCTGCTGAAGATCGAGACGATAGTTCTCGGCAGGGATCGTCGCGAGCGGCGAACCGTGAACGCTGCCGTCATACAGGTTAATTTGAAGACGCTCGGAGGGCTGCGCTGCGTCCCACGCCCACCCGCTGATTTGGGAGCAGTCGGCAATGTCGAGCCAGCCATTCTGCCGTGGCAGTGCAGCTGATTCAGGGTAAGCCGGCGCAGCGGCTATGAGAACGAGAAGTCCGACAAGATGTTTCATCGATTTTCTCCTTCAGCATTTTGGGGACGGTCACCTTTGTATTTTAGCTGGTTCGGTGGATACTTCCGCCCGGCAGCCAGGAGGGGCTGTGAGCGCACCCCCAGTACCATTCAGCAGTTTCACCTATAGGAAAACATTGGTTGTTCGGGCTAAGCTATTCACTAGGATGGCCCGCGTCAAAACGCCGCAGCAGAAGAAAAAGGATTCGTACGCACACGACCGAGTCGAGGGCGGCGAGTATCCGCATGCGGATCGAAAGAACCGACCCCGCGTCAAGGCGTTTGGCCAGCGTGAACTGAGACGGATATCCAAGCAACTGCTTGCCCGGCAGGCCGAAGAGGTTCTGCAGCTGCCCGACCGCCCACGCTGGACTTGGCACAAAAGCAGCGTTCGCCTCCCGGAGCACTTAGAGTCGACCCAAAGGCAACGCATCGAGCGCGAAGCGCACAACATATTCCGGAGAGGGTACACTCCGGCGACGCACGCCCGGTTTCGGCGCGTGTTGCAGTCGTGGATGCGGGGTAGCTCGGAACACTCCTCATCTGTGGCGCAGTTTTCCATGAGCGTTTTAAGCCTTGCGGATCCACTTCACCCGCCAGTCTATGGCCCAGGATCGTTATACCAACGGCGCGATTTCCTAAGGGAGTTTTTCGTCAAAGAACCGGGATTAAAGCGAGATTTTCAGAAGTGGGTTCATAACCTGAAGAGAACAGCCTAATCCGAATAAGGCATCTGTATTCTCGCCTCCTAGCAGTCTCGAAACTAACCCTGAAACCGAATTACACCTTTACGCTGCGCAAGAACTCATAGCTTTTGCGAATGCTCGCAATTGGATCTCCAGGCGTCTGGTCCTGTTCGACGAAGTAGTGCTTGGCGCCGGCAGCCGCGGCGCTGCGTAGAATCGCGGAAAAATCGAGCGCTCCGGACCCCACTTCCTGGAAGCTTTCTTTCGTCACTCTCTCGTCGTATCGAACCGGCGTTCCGCGAGCCTTGTCCTTCAGATGCACCAGCGGAACTTGCCCCGCGAACTCCTTCAGGATCGCCACTGGATCATTCCCTGTGACGCTGACCCAAAAAACATCGATCTCGAACTTGACGAGATCCCTATCGAGATTGGATTTGTATATGTCAATCGGCCTCTGGCCTTGAGTTCCTCCGAACTCAAACGCGTGATTGTGGTAGCAGAATATCAAACCAGCCGCACGAACCTGTTCACCCGTGCGGTTCAATTTTTCGGCCAGACGTTTGTAACCATCCAGCCCGTCGCGCTGGGATGGGGGCAGATAGGGGAATACAAGATACTCGACGCCGTGCCGCTTCGCTGCCGCGATCAACTGGTCTAGCGGCGGCCCCTTATATTCGGCCGGGGAATTATCTGAAATCGACAACTCATCCAGATGGCTGCTGATCGGCTTGAGATTGTACTTGGCAAAAATCGGCGCGAGCGTGTCGATAGAACCACCGGCCGTTTCCACCTCCGAGTAACCGATCTCGGCGATGCGCCGCAATGTTTCGTCCTCACGGCCCGCGATGATGTTGCGCACCGTGTAAAGCTGCAATCCTAGCGCGTGACGGAAATTTCCCTCCGTCGATCCAAGTCCTGCAACGCCAACCGCCGCTGCGGCTGCACGCAGGCAGGCGCGGCGAGTAATTGTATGAGGACGCATGATGAACGATTATTCCACACTGGCTTCAGCCCCGGAAATCCATCTGTCGGCTCCGAATCTACGGGGAGTGCGGCGTCTATCGAGACCCAACCAGTGGGGCGGTTCGCGGTCCGGCGTACGCGTCGAGAATAAGATTCTTGGCTATGTCAATCTCCTCACCGGAAATCGTATGAGGGAGGTTTGGATAGCGCCGGGATGTGACCGCCGCTCCCATTTCGGCCAGAATTCTTGCAGACTGCTCAACCCGCTGCCAGGGAACGTGCGGGTCAGGGTCGCCGGAGCCAAAAAACGCCGGCGTTCCGGCCAGATCGCCGGTATGCGTTAAGTCCGCTCCCAGCGGGCCGATGAGGCCTCCGGTGAATGCAATCAATCCGGCATATCGCCGCGGATGTCTGGCTACGAACTCGGTAGCCAGGCAAGCTCCCTGAGAGAAGCCTGCCATGACAATTCGGTCCGCGGAGATGCCTGCGCGGTTGGCTGTTTCGAGAGTCGCTTCCACTTTGCGAAGCGCGGATGCGAGCCAGGGTTCATTCTGGGCGATGGGCACGAGAAACGAGTTGGGGTACCAACTGTTGCCGGCTGCTTGTGGGGCCAGGTACGCCAGCTCCGGAAGATAAAGTTCGCGGGCGAGCGACAGTATGTCGTCCGCCGAGCCGCCGCGGCCGTGCAAAAGGATCACCGCCCCGGCGGCCTCGCTCAGAGGTTTTCCGAAATGTCGAACGGAGGCATCCTGGTGGGGATCGTTGTTCATACTGTGGCCCCCGCCTCGGTCTCAAGCTCGATGGGCGGAAGGTTCTTATGCAGCGTGACGGGAGGGAGTCTCGCTTCGATAAAGCTACGCTTGGGTTCCAGCCATTGAGGAATGCGAAGCTCCTCGCCGAGAGATTCGATCGGTTCGTCAAAAGTAAACCCGGGCGGGTCGGTGGCGATTTCAAAGAGCACGCCGCCCGGCTCACGGAAGTAAATGGAATGAAAATACGTGCGATCCAGAATGGGCGTGACGTCGAGATGCTTCGCGATTTCCCGACGCCACTCATGCTGCGCGGCATCGTCGGTGGCGCGAAAGGCTATGTGATGCACCGAGCCGGCTCCGGAACGTCCGAACTTCGCATTGGGATCGATGAGTAAATCGATATGGTTTCCCAGCGCACGGCCAAGGGCTGAGAAGCGCAAGCGGTTCCCTTCTTCGCGGATTTTCTGAAATCCCATGACGTTGAGGATGGCGGCGGTTCGGGCGGCGTTCTGCTCGAGCAGCGTTACGCCGAAAAAGCCGCGAATGGCATGCTCCGGAGGAACCGAGGCAAAACGCGGAGCATTTGGGGCGCCGGCATCGGCGTGGGCCACGATTTCAATGTGCATGCCGTCCGGATCCGAAAAAGTCAGCACCTGTTCGTCGAACCGTTTTCCAGTGCGCTCGACCAAGAGACCTTGGTCTGTAAGCCTTTCATGCCAATATTCGAGCGACGCGGCTGGAACGCTGAAGGCAGTCCTGACGACTTCGCCGGCGCCGGCGTGGCCGCGAGCGCCGTGAGGCCAAGGGAAAAAGGTGAGGATGGTACCGGGCGAGCCGGCATCGTCGCCGAAGTAGAAGTGATAGGTCCCTGGATCGTCAAAGTTGACCGTGCGCTTGACGAAACGCAGTCCCAGGACTTCGGTGTAAAAGTCCAGGTTTGTTTGAGGATCGGAAGCGATTGCAGTAACGTGGTGGAGACCGGCGATGGGGCTGGGCATATTGTTATTGGATTCCGTTCGTTCCGGAACGATTCAGACTGCGATCGGAACGTCGCCGGGGAAGAGCATGGCCGGTCGAATGGCCGCCCGCGCGATATATTGGGCTTCATCTTGCAATGAACCGATCACTATGCCGATTCGCTCCCCAATTGCAGCCATCTGCCTGGTCGTAGTCGTCCAGGGCATACTTGCCGCCGATAGCCCGCCGGAGAGCTCGCACACTCTTCCAGCGAAGCAGCAGGTGTTGGGATTCCTGATCGAAACGATCGATTGGTATCGTCACCTGTCGGCCGAACAGCAGATGGCGACTGAACCGGCGGATCTCCTGTTTCTGGAAGATAGCCGAGCGGTGGGCACGCAGGTGGTCCGGTTTTCGTTTGAGTTCGCTAAGGCTGTAGCGGAGTTCGAGGCGACGCCAACTGCTGTGCCAGATCCAAGCGGACCGAGCGCCGCCTTAGGCGCTGACTTTCAACACTTGCAGGCGATGGAAGCGCAGTCAGAAACCGAGATTCGACAGGCATCGGCGGATCTCGATGCGCTCAAGAAAACGCGCTCCGGGACGCGCGTGGCGGATCGCAATCAACTGGATGCGGAGATAGCCGACACACAGAGCCGCCTGGAACTTCTGGAGGCGATCTCGACAAGCGTCCAGAATCTGCTTGACTTCGCCAGGGCAACCGATGCGAGACCGGCTCAAGCGGCGGACCTGGAGGCTTTCGCGGAAAGCCTGGAGAGAACCGTCCCCGAAGCATCGTCCAGCGGCGCTGCTTCCGGGGCTCTCCCGCGGACCTTAACCTCGGCTGCCGACAGGCCGGCGACATCCGGCATTCTCGGCCTTATTTCCGGCGTCTCGAGTGTGGCGAAAAGGCGCCGCACTGTGGATGAGGCGATCCGGCTGACGGACAACCTGCTTCAGACCTCGCATGCCCTGCAAACGCCGTTGTCCAAGCCTCTGACGGAGGCGCTGCGCAATCCCGAGCTGTTGGCCGGCTCCGTGGAAGCGTCGGATGTCAGTGCGTTGCAAAAACAGGAGGCCCGGTTAAAGGCTCTTACGGCGGAAGCGACGAAATTATCTCCTGCCATAGCCGCGCTTGCCAAACAAAGGGTTTTGCTCACGGTCTATGAGACTCACTTGACTAACTGGCGCGCCTCAATCGCCAGCCAATATGAAGATGCCTGGAAAAAGCTAATCTTCGCGCTGGCTGCGCTGGCGGCCGCGATTGCGTTCCTGTTGGGCGCCGGAGTTGCATCACGGAAATTCACGGCCATCCATGTCCACGATGCGAACAGCCGGCGCACCATCCTGATCGGACAGCGACTGCTATTGTGGCTGGCCTTGATCCTGATCGTCCTATTCGCGTTCGCCTTCGACCTGAGTTCCATGGCGACGTTCCTAGGGCTTTTGTCCGCCGGCATCGCGGTTGCGATGCAGAATGTGATCCTGGCGGTAGTCGGCTATTTTCTGCTGGTCGGCAAGTTGCACATCCGGGTGGGAGACCGCGTGCAGATTTCTGGGGTAACTGGAGAGGTAGTGGATATCGGACTGATGCAGTTTCAACTCAGGGAACTCGACACCGCCGGGGAGCAGCCCACCGGGCGCCTGGTATCTTTTTCGAACTCATTTGTTTTTGTATCGCCGGCCACCGGCTTTTTCAAGAGCCTTCCAGACCCGGGTGAGCGCCCGAGGTGACTCATGCGGCCAGCAAATGCCCCTAGCGCGACTCGGCTGCGAATCCGAGCAACACAACCAGCGGCGGCACTAATGCAGCGGCGCCGAATCGGGGCGTCAGCGCCCCTCCGAACCCTGCTCCCAGCAGGAACGTTCCCCAGACTCCCGTAAGCACACCTGCACGCCTCCAATGGGTATCCCAAGAACCTTCCGCCTGAAGCACAGGCTCGTGCCTCACAGCCGACGCAAGGTGCTGAGCCAGGCTGTTCAAATCGCCCGTCACGAACCCGACACTCAAATGCTGGCCGCCCAGGCGAGTGACCGCCGTATTCATGATCCCCATCGCCACACTGAGGACCGCGATGCACAACCACGCGGGCGCTGAGAAGTACACGACGGCGACGCCGGCGGCCAGCAGGCCTGCGACAATCCACAGTTGCCGCCGAAACTCGTGGCGGAGGCTTTGGTGCGCAAGCAGCGTTCCGATAAAGACGCCCAGGACGAACAGCGGAATAGGCAGCAGGTTGTGCCCTGCTTCCGCGAGCTTGCCGTGCCCCGCCTGCAGGCCTGTCTTGGTCGTATTACCACTCATAAACGACGCGTACGCTCCGTAGCTGGACAATACGAAGGAGTCCACGTAGCCGGAGATCAGGGCCAGCGCGGTGGCCTCCCAGATCCGCGGAGCTCCGTCGACCCGAGATTCGAACATCGATAAGCCAATCAGGGGTACGCGCATTTGCCGTTGCTAAAGCACGACTTTGCCACATATCTGTTGGGGTGACGGAACCCTCTGGTGCCGCAGTAATTCCTTAAGGTTGGGTTCGCCGCGTCGGACCGCCGACGGTTGGTTCGTCACGGCGACGCTCCAAGGACAGACCCGTCACCCATTGCCGTCAGGAACTCATTGATTCCAGATGGCCGGGTAGCGCAATGGATTGGCACGGAAGCTGCGCTTGCCTCAGCGAACGAGGATTTCATTCCCATCATGACTGAGACAACGACAAACACACTGCCCACTCCGCAAGCAAGCTCTGCTTCCATCAACCGGCCGCCTCTGCCGCCGTTCACTCGCGAGACAGCCATCCAGAAAGTCCGGATGGCTGAGGATTCGTGGAACTCGCGGGATCCGGAGAAAGTAGCCTCGGGGTATTCGGTGGATTCGCGCTGGCGAAATCGGGCCGAGTTCCCCGCCGGGCGTGCGGCCATCATCGAATTCCTGAAGCGTAAGTGGGCAAAGGAGCTGGAATATCGGCTGATCAAAGAACTGTGGGCGTTCACGGGAGATCACATCGCGGTTCGTTTCGCGTACGAGTGGCGGGACGATTCGGGTAATTGGTTTCGTTCCTATGGCAATGAGAACTGGGAGTATGACGAGCACGGTCTTAACCGGATGCGGTACGCCTGCATCAACGATCTTCCCATTGCCGAACGCGACCGGAAGTTCCACTGGCCGCTGGGCCGGCGGCCGGACGATCATCCCGGCTTGAGCGAACTCGGGCTCTGAACGCGCTTGAGGCTGGGCCACCTTGCGCATTAAGGAGAGGTATGAATAGCACTGCATCAGATCAAATTTCTCAGACGCCCGCCGCGCCGTTGCGAGGAGCAGGTTTGGCCGGGCGGCTCACTGCAATTGCCGGCGCGCTGGTGGTGAGTGCGGGGCTCTTTGCATATGCGGGCGGTTGGTTCACACCGCACAAGCTGACGCCGGCGGCGATTATCAACACGTTTGAATACGTGGACGGTGTGCATTCCGGATTTCGGCGCAATCATGCCAAAGGGGTCTGCGTTACCGGTTACTTCGAGAGCAATGGTCAGGGACAAGCGATCTCCAAGGCGCAGGTCTTCCTGCCCGGGCGCGTACCGATCGTAGGACGGTTTGCCCTAGCAGGCGGAAAACCTTATGCCGACGACACGCCGCAAACTATACGAAGCCTGGCGATTCTGTTCAAACAGTCGGACGGACAAGAGTGGCGTACGGCCATGGTCAACATCCCGGTATTCGTAGTCAATACACCGCAGGCGTTCAACGAGTTCCTGGTGGCGTCCTCCCCGGACCCGGCCACGGGAAAAAACATACCACGCGCTATGAGCGCTTTTCTGGCCAAGCACCCGGAAACGGCCGCGGCGCTGCAAATGATCGGCAAGCATCCGTTCTCGTCCGGATTCGGCGACAGCCCCTACTACGCCCTGAACGCCTTCCGTTTCGTCAATGCCCAAGGCGAGTCCACTCCGGTCCGTTGGTGGGTCACGCCGGATCAAACGTTTGGGGGGAACAGCGCGACGCCAACCGGCAAGAACTATTTGTTCGATGGACTGATCGCCCAGCTGCATGCCAAGCCGCTGCGGTTGGCATTTGATGCTCAGCATAGGCCAGCCAGGCGATTCGACAGCGGACGCGACTGCGGCGTGGCCTCCGGACAGGAAACAGATCGACGCAGGCACGCTGACTATCAACACCATCGAGAGCGAAGCCACCAGCCCGACGCGCGATATCAATTTCGATCCGCTGGTGCTGCCGGATGGGATATCGCCCTCGGACGACCCGCTGCTGAGCGCGCGGTCGGCGGCGTATTCGCAGTCCTTTACGCGTCGCGAAGGGGAGCACAAAGAGCCCAGCGCAATTTCAACGGCGGAGGTTGAAAAGTAACCATGTCCACGTTTACAAAGAGCCCCATTCAATTCGCGCTCCCGTCCCGGATCCTGCACTGGCTGATGGCCGCCTGCCTTCTCGCGATGCTGTTCATCGGCGTGTCCATGGTGGCCTCGTTGGGTGACTACCACATGCTTGTGACCATCCATCGTCCGCTGGGCATCCTGATCCTGCTGCTGGCGGTCCTCCGGCTGACCACCAGGTTGTTGACGAAGGCCCCAGACTTTCCGCCCGCCATGGCGCAGCAGGAGCGCTTCGTGGTGAAGGCCTCCGAAGGGCTGCTGTATACCTTGTTCTTCGCGCTACCGCTGGTGGGTTGGGCCATGCTGTCGGCAGGCCACTACCCGATCGTAATGTTCGGAGCGGTGCACCTGCCGCCTATTCTGCCGGCGAGGCCGGAGCTCTACGCCACGCTGCGTGAAACGCACACGATTCTCGCGTATCTTTTGTTCCTGGCCTTTCTTGCGCACATGGCTGCGGTATTGTTCCATACGCTGATCCTGCGCGACGGACTTTTGGATCGGATGGTTCCGTGGTCCGTTCGCGCGGCGGAAGGCAAGAGCAGAGTGTGACCGTCAAATGGAAGCCAAACTGAACGCCGGCGCGCGCGGCCGTAGAGCTCGGGATTAAGCGGCCGCGCTATCTGGTTCCTTTGCTTTTTGTGGCGGATTCGTTGCCTCCGGCCGCAGGGCCATATACCAGGATCTCCGCCTTTCCGTTGTCGCCGATGTCGCTGGTTTTGCCAAGACCCAGGGTTCTGATGCGCGTATCATCCAATCGGAAGTTCTTGGCCAGATAATCGCGCATCGAAGCAGCCCGGCCTTCGGAAAGTACCCGGTCCTTATCCGTTTCGCCCTTCATCCCCGTGGATACAACCAGCACTGCCAAACCGAAGGGATTCGACTGCAGATAGTCGCCGGCTTCTTTTAACGCTCTCTCGTCTTTGAGCTTGGCTTGCTGATTGAATAGCTTCTGGCCGTCATACTCGAAAGTCTTCACCGGCTCACCGGGCGGAAGATGCGAGATGGCGTTCTTAGTAAGTTCCGAAACGTCCTTATACCCGCGATTCTTAAAGAAGCCACGCAGCAGGAAGTTACTTTTGAGGGCCTCCATATCTTCATCGAGAGCAGTCGCCCCGGCAGTGGCCTTTTGGTAGATCGTTTTGTCGTTGATGAGCGCGCCAACTGTTCCTTTGCCATTGTTGATCTTGGCGCTGATCGATTGCAGATTGCTGGCGGTCCCGTCCAGGTCTGTCACCGCGCCCTTGGCCGCATCCAGAAGCTGATCCGCCTTTTTCACCAGGTTCGATATGTCCAGTGGAGGCTGGCTCCCGATGGTGTCGCCATCCTTCAAGGCAGGGGCGCCATCCGAGCCGAACGAAATCTCGATGTACTTATCGCCAACCAAACCGTCGGACTTGATGGATGCGACAGAATCCTTCTTCAAGACCTCGCGGGTAGCTTTGTCGAGGTTCATGGTGACCATTACCTTACCGTCGGGCCGATTCGGAAGCTGGATGTGTTTTACGCTGCCTTGATGCAGGCCTCCCACGCGCACGTCGGCGCCGTCAGCGAGGCCGGCCACGTTCTGGAATTCGGCCTTGAGGCGGTAGGTGGATTGGAAGAGAGATTCGCGGCTGCCAATGAGAAAGACACCGACCACCAGCGCCGTCAGTGCAGCGACAATGAACAGGCCAAGCCGGAATGCTTGCGACATAACGCCTCCCTAAGCAGCGTCCTTGAGGAATTGGACGACGAACGGATCCAAGCTCTGTTCCAACTGAGAAAACGTCCCGTCAATCACGACCTTTCCCTGGTTCAAGAGAACCAGGTGGTCGGCAATGGATCTCGCGCCGTGAATGTCGTGCGTGACGACGACGGACGTCAGGTTTCTTTCCTGCTTGAGTTTCACGATGAGGGCGCCGATTTCAGCAGCCGTGATCGGATCGAGACCCGAGGTGGGCTCGTCGAAAAGCAGAATATCCGGATCCAGCGCCAAAGCCCTGGCGAGGCCAACTCGTTTTTGCATCCCGCCGGAAATATCGGAAGGCATCTTGTTTAAATCCCGCTCCATTCCCACGCTCGCTAGCAGCGCGCGGACGCGTTCGCGGCGTTCAGCTTCGGACAGCCTGGTGTGCCGGCTCAACGGAAAGTCGACGTTTCCCGCGACGGTTAACGAATCGTATAAGGCGGCCTCCTGAAACAAGAACCCGATTTTCTTTCGGAGCTCGTTCAAGCGGTTCAACTCAAGACCGGTAATCTCCTGCCCATGAATCCGGATGGAGCCCGAGTCGGGCCGCTGCAATCCGACAATGAGTTTCAATAGAACGCTCTTGCCAGTGCCGCTTTTTCCGAGCACCACCACGGTTTGACCGCGTTCCGCGGTGAGCTGGATGCCGTTCAGAACTTTTTGGGAACCGAAGGATTTGTGCAGATCGCTTACGACCAGGGACTGTGTGGTCCTGTCCGCCTCAATACTTATGGTTCTTGTGCGGGCGCTCATGACGGGAAAAGCACCTCGATGATTCGCACCAGGATCACGTCGGCAAGGATGATGAACAGCGACGAAAGCACGACGGAACTGGTGGCGGACCGGCCGACGCCCGCCGTACCCCCTCGCGTCCGCATCCCTTGGAAGCAGGAGACGAAGCCAATAATCAGGCCGAATACGGCGGTCTTAAAGGTAGGTGGGAGGAAATCGCTGAGCGCCGCGTCATTCAGGCCACTGTGGAGAAATAGCCGAAACGTGATGGGCTCGCGCAAGGTGGAAGATACCCATCCAAGAAAGATGCCGGAGACGTCCGCCAAGACGGTCAGCAACGGCAGCATGAACAAACATGCCAGAACACGAGTGGAGGCCAGAAACTGATAGGGGTTTACAGCCGAAACTTCCATGGCGTCGATCTGCTCGGTGACTCTCATGGACCCTAATTCGGCGCCGATGCCGGCGCCCACACGCCCGCTCACAATCAATGCCGTGATCACCGGGCCGCTTTCCTTAATGATGGAGAATACGATGATCGCGGGAAGCATGGCCTTTGCACCGAATCGGACCAGGCTATCGCGGGTTTGAAGCGAAAGAACCACGCCAGTGGCGGCTCCGGCGAGGGCCACCAGCGGAAGGGATTTCGATCCGATCGAATCCATTTGGCGGATCAACTCGCGGCCCTCGAAGGGCGCGCTAAAGCTGGCTCGCGCAACGCGAGCGCAAAACAGGCCCAATTCCCCGAACCATTCAAAGAAGGAACGGAATAGCGATTTGAACGCTTCCCAAAAGAGCGGCATTCGAACCTCTCGCATCTTCTCGTTGCCAGTTGGTTGCCACCCAACGACTTACTTTAATTTCAATTGCTTAGATCGTCTCACGCGGATGCGGGCTCTCTAAGTTTTGCTTAGATCCGCCCTCCAGGAGGTAAGAATTTCAAGCAACGATGGCGATGTGTTTGTAGCAAGATAGCGGAGGTAACGAAGTTCTGAGTGAAACCAAACTGGTTGATCGCCGTGCCACTACCGGGCTTTTCGGCGTCTACTATCACGGCGCGTCTCGTGCCGCCCGAATGTCCATTCTCGACTATATAAAGAACAACTGGAGCGTTTTGACCCGCTCCCATGCAAACCTTGCCATCGCCGCCGAAGATCCCAAGTCCCCAGGCCCGCCGGGCGCACGGCGTCTCGTTTATGTCGCCACGGGCGAAGATATCTCAGCTATCGAGGGCCGTCTGCGTGAACAGATGCAGCCGGCCGACTTTCAGAAGATCGAGCTCCGCATATTGCCATCCAACCCGGAACAAATTCGTGAGCCAGGTTTGCTGTACTTGCCATGGCCATACGTCGTTCCGGGCGGCCGTTTCAACGAAATGTATGGATGGGATAGCTTCTTCATCCAAATGGGCTTGCTTCGCGATGGAGTGCTCGGCCTCGCTCAGGACCTGGCCAACAATGCGCTGTATGAAGTTCGCGAATACGGAAAAGTGCTTAACGCGAATCGCACATACTATTTGACGCGCTCCCAGCCTCCGTTTCTTGCGTCGATGGTGCTGTCGGTTTACCGCCGGACCCAGGATCGCAAGTGGCTGGAAGATGCCAGGCCCTGGATCGAGAATTACTATCGTTTTTGGACAACCGAGCCGCACTTGACGGCGGAGACCGGATTGTCGCGCTATTTCGACACCGGAAATGGACCGGCGTCGGAAGCTCTGGCATCGGAGGTCGACGCGCGGGGCAAGACCGACTATCAGCTCATTCGCGCGTACTTCCGGCGCCACAAAGTCACCGACTACGATGTTTCCCAGTACTACGTCGCGGCGGAAGACCGGTTCACGCCCCTGTTTTATAAGGGCGACCGATCCATGCGCGAATCCGGCTTCGATCCTTCAAACCGGTTTGGTCCGTTCAGTATCGACATCATTCATTACAACCCTGTTTGCCTGAACTCACTGCTCTACCTGATGGAAATGCAAATGGCGGAGATCAACAGCTTGCTGGAACCGGGATGCGGGGCCGAGGCCTGGCGTGAGCGAGCCGCGGAGCGCGCCGCGCGAATCAACCGTTTGATGTTCGACGAAAAAACCGGCCTTTACGGCGACTTCAACTTCGCTCACCAGCGCGGCCGGCACTATCCGTTCCTCACCACTTTCTATCCCTTGTGGACTGGAATCGCAAGTCCGGATCAGGCCGCTAGCGTGGCCGGAAACCTGCACCGCTTCGAACGGGCGGGCGGCCTACAAACCAGCGAATTTCGAAGCGGCGACCAATGGGACGCTCCTTTGGGATGGGCGCCGCTGCAGTGGATAGCGGTCCAGGGCTTGCGCCGTTACGGGTACAAAGCGGATGCGGACCGGATTGCGAAACGATTCTTGACGATGGTGGAACAGGAATTCAGGCGGCATCATTATCTCGAAGAGAAATACGATGTCGTGCGCCGAAGCGACGATGTGGACGGCGGACTTCGCTACGGCTACCATACGAACGAAGCAGGCTTTGGCTGGACCAATGCCGTCTTTACCGCGCTTTTGGATGAGCTGTCGCCGGCGGACCAGCGCGAGATCTTGAACGGTACGATGGCTGCCACGCTTGGTTAGCCAGGGAATCATGTGCAGACGGTCGTGTTTTCCAGGGGGACGACTATCGAATCGATAAAAGCAAGATGACCTGGAGCCATGCTCCGGCCTTGGACGCGCGAACATGATACCCTCGGCGTCATATGCAACGCCGGACATTTCTCGCCGCCCCGATTCTCGCTGCCGCCGCTGCTTCCGCGGCCACGGATGCGCCCACGCTCCCGGTCCAAGCGAATGGCGACGGCATACACCATACGCCCGCGGAATACTCGGCGCTGCTCCAAAAGCTTTCCGCGGGCATCGAGGCCGATAGTTATTCGCGCGGAGGCGTGGTTGCAAAGCTCGAACAATCCGTGGCCGCCGCTCTCGGTAAGGAGACCGCGGTATGGCTCTCCACCGGCACTCTCGCCAACCATCTAGCCGTTCGTTTACTGGCAGGCGAGAAGCGCCGCGTGGTGGTTCAGCACGAGTGCCATCTGTTCAACGACTGCGGGGATTGCTGTCAAACGCTCAGCGGCCTGAATCTTATTCCTCTGGCGCGCGACCAAGCCACCTTCACCGTCGAAGACCTGGAGCGCGAGGCCGAGCGTAGCGCTTCCGGCCGCGTCTCCGTGCCCATCGGCGCGATCCAGATCGAGACTCCCGTTCGCCGCAAAACGGGGGAGGCTTTCGACCTCGGGGAAATGAAGCGCGTTTCCCGATGGGCCAGGGAACGCAAGATCAATCTTCACCTGGATGGCGCCAGGCTCTATCTCGCCTCCGCCTACAGCGGCGTTCCGGTGCGCGAATACGCGGCGCTCTTCGATACTGTCTACATTTCCATGTACAAGTATTTCAACGCCGCCAGCGGAGCCATCCTGGCAGGTCCCAAGAGCCTGCTCGAGAATTTGTATCATCCGCGCCGCATGTTCGGCAACGGACTCAGCCAGGTGTGGCCATTCGCCGCGGTGGCGCTGCACTTCTTCGAGGGCTTTCCCGAGCGCTATGCCAAGGCCGTCGCCATTTCCGAGCAAGTGATCACCTCTCTTCAGGCCGACTCTCGTTTCGAAGTGACGCGTGTTCCGAACGGTACCAATATCTTTTATCTGCAGGTAAAAGGGGGCAACGCCGAAGCTTTTCAGCGACGGGCCTCGGACGCGGGCCTTATCCTCTCGACGCCGCGGAACGACCGTTTCAGCGTTCAAGTCAACGAAACCTGGGCTCGCGCCACTCCTAGAGAAATCCTCGCCCGGCTGGCGTGAAGCATCCCTAATCTTTCGCCGGCGGGCGGCCGATTATTCGAGCGATGCAGAGAATTCGGACCCTCCTGGTCCTGGTGACGCCCTGGCTCGCGGTCCGCGCCGAGCAGCGGATGGCCCTGCCGGACTGGCTGGCCATGCTTCCGGGAGCAAGCAGCATCGCAGGCACGGCTTCAAGCTCATCACTGGATCTTTCCTATCACGATTCGCTCGCCTTAGCCGAGGCGACCGAACGCCTGGAGCAGCAGATGGAGAAGGCCGGGGTCCGGTTCAGCACCAGTTTCGATGGAATCGGGAATTCGATTTCGGCATCCACGGACAGCGTTTCGTGCATTGTCCACATCGCGGATGCGGACAGCGGATCCCGCGTGCGCATCGGCTGCGCGCCGGGGATCGCGCGGCCGAGTTCTCCTGTAATTGCTCCAAGCGTTCCGTCTCCCGCGGTCGCCGCGCCTCCGGTTGTTTCTACTCCCGCCATCCCGGCTCATACAGTTGCCGAGGCTCCGGTCAGTGCGCCTCCGGTGGCTGCGGTCCCGAAACCAGCCGCGCCTGCCCGTCCTGCGCCCGCAAATCCGATAGGAACGGAGATCGAGGGATGGTCACAAGCGCGTTGGGGAATGACGCAGAGCCAGCTTCTGAAAGCGTTTCCCGGTGAAGCCAAGCTTCTGACAGGCGATCTCACGGGCCGGCGATTCGGCTCGCGCGGCATCGCGACCGTGGAGATCAGCGGCGCCGATATCGGAGGAATTCCGGTTCGCCTGCTGTTCTTCTTCGACAGCGCCGGGAAATTGGATGGCATTCGGTTCGTCACGGACCTGCCGTCTCCTTCCGACGAGCAATTCAAGAAGATGGAGACCGCGATGGAGGGCGTCTATAAAACTCCCTCGCTTCGCGCGGCGATGGGCCAGAGCGCTCTAAACACAGCCTGGCTGCTACCCAACAGCGTGGTCGAACTCGCTTATGTCCGAACGGAATTGCTGAATCTCTGCATCGACCGGCGCAGCCACCAGACCAAGGAAACCGTCCGGGCGAGTTGGCCCGGTTTCACCGAAGTGCGTGGAACCGGCCAACTGTCGAGTCTCAAAGCAGGCATCGGAAAAGAATAGTCGTTAGGCCCAAAGACCGGCAATTCCGGTAAACCCTAATTGTAATCCAGTGGTTTTATCGAGGCCCAAACCGTATCCTGATTGGTGTGCCGCTCAAGGTCCGCCAAGTAATCAGGGAGCTGGAGAAGGCTGGATGGCTGCACGCCCGGACGAAGGGCGATCACAGGGTGTTCCGACACAGGGATGGTCGAGTCACGGTGGTGTCGGGCAAGCTAGGCGACGATGTGCGGCCTGGCACCTACAAGGCGATTGTCAGACAGACTAAACTTAAAGAGAGTCCAGAATGACGAGAAAATACTCCTTGCTGATCGAAGGTGATGAGACTGGGTATAGCGCACACGTTCCTGAACTGCCTGCAATTCTGGTAACGGGAAAGTCAGTTGACGAATTGACGCGACGAGCGACCGAAGCTATTCAGTTGTGGTGGGAGAGTAGCGAACATGTCGCGTCTCCGACAGCAGTACGAACAGAAATCGAAGTCGAATTGCCGATCTAGTGAGGGATCAGCTTCGTCCCAACGGGCCGCTTCACCCGGCGTAGACGCCCGGGTGCTTCCCCGCCCAGGGATGGGCCGCCTCTAGTTCGTAGGCCAGGGGAAGTAGGGTCGTCTCGCCGCCTCTCCAGGCCGCGAACTGGCTGCCGATGGGCAAGCCGTCCGAGGTCCATTCGAGCGGCACCGACATGGCCGTCGAGCCTACTGCGTTGTGCAGGGGCGTGTAGCCGACCACATCCAGCACGCGCGGCAAGAGCGTTTTGAACTCCACCGTGGGGGCGTGATCACCCAGCGGATACGGAGGCAGCCGCATCACGGGCGAGAGGATTACGTCGTAAGTCTGGAACATCTTTTCCATGCGCGCGCTGGTGTCGACGAAGTTTTTGACGGCGCGCTCAACGCAGGCCTTGGGGCCGCGCGTTTTGGCCATTTCGATCAGGCCGAGAGTCCAAGGCTCGAGAACGTCGGAGGGTTTCACATCCGGGCCGAGCAGCTTCGAGACCTGGGCTTCCAGCGAAATGGTGTCGCTGGCCCAGAATCCGATAAAAGCGTCGATGAACTCCGGACCGTCGATGTCGAGCTTCGATTCTGTGACGTGGTGGCCCAGCCCGTCGCAGAGTTTGGCTACCGAGCGGATGGCTTTTTCGACCGCGGGATCCGGCTTCTTGCCCTGCAGAGTGTCGAGAACCAAGGCGATCTTGAGACGCTTCTTCGACGGGCCCGTGACGTAGCCCACCGGCTGGAGCTTCGGGTTGTTCTTCTTCTCGACCACGTTCAGGAACGCAGCGGTGTCGCGCACCGAGCGGCTGAGACACAGATCTGAAGAGATGTTGAGGGCGTCGTTCATGCCGGGCGGGAGACCGTTGCCGAGCTCGCGCCCGCGCGTGGGCTTCAGGCCGAATACTCCGCACTGGCAGGAGGGAATGCGGATGGACCCGCCACCGTCGTTACCATGCGCCAGCGGCACGATTCCGGAAGCGACCGCCGCGGCAGTCCCGCCGCTCGAACCGCCCGAAGTCCTGCCGAGGTTCCAGGGATTATGCGTCGCGCCGTGCAGGATCGGCTCGGTGGTGTCGATCAATCCGAACTCGGGAGCGTTGGTGATGCCGGTGACGATCATCCCGGATTGCTCCATCGCGTCCACCAGGGGAGAGCTTTTCTCGGCGGGATAGTTGTTCTTGGCCAAGTAGCGCGCCATCATCCGGGAGCCGGAATCGATGTGCGCGTCCTTATAATCGGTGAGATTCTTGAGCATCACCGGCACGCCGGCGAACGGTCCGCTGCCTACGCCGGACTTCGCGCGGGTGCGTGCTTTTTCGAAGTCGAAGTTCTTGGTGAGCACCGCGTTGAGCTTCGAGTTCACGCGCTCGATACGGCGAGCTACTTCATCCACCAACTCGAGCGGAGTGATTTGCTTAGTTTTGACCAGTTCGGCCAGACCCAGGCCGTCGTACTTCGAAAAGTCGTTTCGCGTATCGCCGGCGGCGAGGGCCGATTCGGCCGCGACTGCCAGGCCGGCGGCCGCTATCAGAAAATCGCGACGGGTTTGTTCCATTAAGACCTCTTTTATTCCGTCAGGTTGTAAATCAAGCCGTACGGATCCTTGACGTAGCATCTGGGAAAATCCGGCTCGTCCTTCACGATCTCGCAACCGCTCTTCACCAGGCGGGCTTTGGCTTCTACGACGCTGTCGACCGTGACTTCGAGTACCCCGCCGAGCACCGGGCCTCTTTCGACAAATAAATTGATGTGTTCGCCGTGCAGGCTGATCATGTTGGGGGTCTCGTCGGTGATCTCGAACCCGAGCTGGTGGACATAGAAAAGCGCCGCGCCCTTGGGGTCTTCCGCCTGGATCAAAATGTCCGTGCCGAACCTGTTCGCCATATCGCCCGGTTGTTCCAAATAAGCTTATCATTCTGTCCGGACCGTTGAAGCTATACTGCATTTGTCAGGAGAACCCAAAATGGCAGCCAAGCGTACGCACTCCAAGCGATTTCCGGGCGAGTCCGCCCGATACCGCGCCGTCCGAAACAAACTGCTTGCCGCCGAGCAGGATCTTAGAAGGCAGGTAGAGAAGGTTGCGGCCATGCGGCGCAGACTGCCGGTGGGCGGCCCGATTCCCGAAGACTACGTGTTTGAAGAAGGCGTCACGTTTTCGGATCTTTTTCGCGACGGCCTGAATACGCTGGTGCTCTATAGCTTTATGTTCGGCCCGGAGATGAAGCAGGCGTGCCCCATGTGCACATCGTTTATCGACAGCCTGAACGGCGCGGCGCCGCATTTCGAGCAGCGCGCGAACCTCGCGGTGGTGGCCAAATCTCCGATCGGCCGTCTGCGCGATTTCGCCCAAGGGCGGGGGTGGAACAACCTGCGATTGCTTTCCTCCGCCCGGAACACTTACAACCACGACTATCACGGAGAAACGGCCGAGCGAGGACAAATGCCGTCGCTGAACGTGTTCGTGCGGCGCGGCGGAAAAATTCATCACTTCTACAACACCGAGCTGCTGTTTCTTCCCAGCGAGCGGGGACAAAACGAGCGGCACATCGACATGGCCTGGCCGCTGTGGAATCTGCTCGACTTCACCCCCGAAGGCCGGGGCGCGGATTGGTTCCCAAGCCTCAACTACAAGAAGTGAAGAGTGCGAGCTTGACAAACCGAGGGTCGCGCTGCATACTTATCCGCAAACTTCCCATGCGATCCGCGATTCTGCTGCTGGCGCTGTCGTTATCTACCGCATTTGCCGACTCCTTTACCAAACAGGAGGTTATGGTTCCCATGCGCGACGGCGTCAAGCTGCACACCGTGATATTTCGGCCGGTGGACGCTGCCGCATCTCTTCCGATTCTGTTCGAACGGACTCCGTATGGCGCGCCCAACCAGCAAAAGACGCTGCTGGCCCGCTATGCGCACCTGGTGGCGGATGGCTACATCTTCGCGTTTCAGGATATTCGCGGCCGCTTCAGCTCGGAAGGGCAGTTCGTGATGCAGCGCCCGGTGCGCCCGCGGAACCAGCCCAAAGCCATCGACGAAGGCACGGATGCCTACGACACTATCGAATGGATGCTCCACAATATTCCGGGGAACAACGGCCGCGTCGGTATCCTGGGCATCTCCTACGGCGGTTGGCTCACGGCCATGGCGCTGCTGGAACCGCACCCGGCGTTGAAGGCTGCTTCCGAGCAGGCCTCGCCCGCCGATATGTTTCTCGGCGACGATTTCCATCACAACGGGGCATTCCGGCTCAGCTACGGATTCGAATACGCCGCGATGATGGAAACTTCCAAGGATGCCAACACCGATTTCGATTTCGACCGCGCCGACACGTTTCAGTGGTATTTAAATTTGGGAGCGCTTTCCAACGTCAACGAAAAATACTTCCACAACAAGCTGCCTACCTGGAATGATTTCGTGGCGCATCCCAACTATGACGAGTTCTGGCAGAAGCAGGCTTTTCGGCGATACATCGGTTCACCGCAGGTTCCCAATCTGAACGTGGGCGGCTGGTGGGATCAGGAAGATTTCTACGGCCCGCTCAAGATCTTCGAGCTATTCGAAAACAAAGGCCCCAATCAACTGAACTATCTGGTGGCGGGTCCGTGGAATCATGGCGGCTGGGCGCGCAGCGACGGCAGCAAGCTGGGCGAGATCCACTTCGACAGCAGCACCAGCAAGTATTTCCGCGCCCGGATCGAAGCGCCGTGGTTCGCCTATTGGCTCAAAGATAAAGGCACTCGCGACTTTCCGAAAGCCATGGTGTTCGAGACCGGCGCGAACCGCTGGGAGAAATACGATTCGTGGCCGCCCCGTACCGCCAAGCCCGCCAACATCTACTTTCGCTCGGACGGCAAGCTGTCTTTCGAGCCTCCGGCGGAAGAAGGCGAACATTTTGATAGCTATGTTTCTGACCCGGCGCATCCGGTCCCGTATCGGCACCGGCCCATCAGCCCAACGTACCCCGGCGGCGGCTGGCCCACGTGGCTGGTGGAAGATCAGCGATTCGTCGAGAACCGGCCGGACGTGCTGGCCTGGCAGACCGAGCCTCTAAGAGAAGACGTCAGAATCGCCGGCGATATACTCGCGGATCTTTTTGCTTCCACCACCGGCACCGACAGCGACTGGGTAGTGAAGCTGATCGACGTTTATCCCCAATCTTACCCGGAAGACTCGAAGCTGGCGGGCTTCGAGCTGATGATCGCCGATGAAATCCTGCGGGGCCGCTACCGGGACAGCTTCGAACATCCGGCGGCGATCGTGCCGTCCGAGGTGACTAAGTATCGCATCGATCTGCATACTAATGACCATGCGTTTCTCAAGGGACATCGCATCATGGTGCAGGTGCAAAGCAGTTGGTTCCCGCTGTATGACCGGAACCCTCAGAAGTTCGTCGACAATATCTTCCTGGCCCGGCAAACGGACTATCAGAAAGCGGAGCAGCATGTGTACCGTTCGAAGGCTCATCCGTCCAGCGTCGTGCTTCCAGTGATGCAATGATGGTGCCCAGCACCCTTGATGGAATGGCTTCGTTTGTTTGAGAGCTTCGGCGGGGCAGCGGTGGGAGCGTCGGCGGGCCTGGCTTATGCGGTGCGGTTTCCGGCGTCGTCGATTCTTGCGCCATCGGTGTATCGGGGCGTGCGGACGCGCCGCGCCATCGCGCTTACGTTCGATGACGGGCCGAGCGAATCCACGCCCGAACTGCTGGAAATTCTGGCGGGCTACGGAGCGGCCGCGACATTCTTTCAGTGCGGAGCGAACGTCCGGCGTCTGCCCGAAATCGCGCGGCAAGTCGCGAATCGGGGGCACGAGATCGGGAACCACACCGACACGCATCCGATGCTGTATTCGAAATCTCGCGAGTTTATCCGGCAAGAGCTGGGGCGCGCGGAGGAGACCATCGAAAGCGTCACCGGCATCCGGCCGAAATACTTCCGCGCGCCGTACGGCGTCCGCTGGTTTGGATTGCGGGAAGCTCAGCAACGTCTGGGCCTCACGGGAGTGATGTGGACCACCATCGGGCTGGACTGGAAACAGCCGGCGCGGCGCGTGATCTCGCGGATATTGGCAGGCGCGGAAAATGGCGCGATTCTGTGCCTGCATGACGGGCGCGGCTTGGCGGCCAAGCCGGACATCCGGGTAACGCTCGAAACTGTGCGCGCAGTTCTGCCAAAATTGATGGAGCAAGGCTTCCACTTCGAAAAGGTGAGCGAAATCCTATGTCCAACCAAGATCTGACCGACCGAGTCCGGCGAATTATCGCCACCGCGCAGCATCTTCCCGAGGACAAGGTTACGGCCGACAGCACCTTCTCCGAGCTGGGCATTGATTCGTTGGACGGCATCAATATTCTGTTCGCTGTCGAGAGCGAGTTCAATATCAATATTCCGGACGATGCCGCGCAAAGCATCCGCTCGGTTCGCGATGTCGTGGATGGAATCGCCAAGCTGCTCGACCAGGAACACGGGGGGCAGGCGGCGGTAAGAGCCTAGGGCCAGCACCCAATGCCGAGCCGCGTGGTGGTGACCGGCCGGGGCGTTATTTCGGCGCTCGGGCACAATTGTTCCGATTTCTGGAAGGCGCTGGTGGAAGGGCGGCCGGGCATCGGCCCGCTGGAATCCGTCGATCGAAGCCTGCTTCGATTTCAAAACGGGGCGGAGGTGCGCGGCTACGATCCGGCCCGGTATTTCGCCGAGAAAGAAATCGGGCTGCTGGACCGGTTCGCGCAATACGGCGTGATTGCCGCGCGGGAGGCCATCGCGGAGGCCGGGATTCAATGGACGGACGAGCTGCGCGAGCGGACGGCCATCGTGACCGGTTCCTGCGTGGGCGGCCAGACCACCGAGGACGAGGGGTTCGTCAACCTGTATCAGAAAAACATCCCGCGCGTGAATCCGCTGACCATCCCCCGCACCATGGAGAACGCCGCGGCCAGCAGGATTTCGCTTGAGACCGGGATCGTGGGGCCCACCTATACGGTGTCGACGGCTTGCTCGTCCTCGAATCACGCCATTGGGCAGGCGTTCTGGATGGTCCGGTCCGGCGCGGCGCGCCTGGCCATCGCGGGCGGAAGCGAAGCCGTATTCAGCCTGGGTTTTCTGAAGGCTTGGGAAGCGATGCGCGTGGTTTCGCCCGATACCTGCCGTCCTTTTTCGCGCGACCGGCACGGCTTAATTCTGGGCGATGCGGGCGCCATGCTGGTGCTCGAGACGCTGGAAGACGCGCGCTTGCGCGGGGCCAGGATTTATGGCGAGATCGTTGGCTTCGGAATGTCGTCGGACGCGTTTCACATCACCCAGCCGTCGCCCGATGGAGCGGCGCGGGCCATGCGGGGGGCCCTGGCGGACGCCGGAATTTCTCCGGATCAGATCTCCTATATCAACGCGCATGGAACCGCGACGCAGGCCAACGACGCCACTGAAACTACGGCCATCCGGACCGTCTTCGGCGCGGCACGCGGATCGGCTGGCCGTCAGCTCCACCAAATCGATGCACGGCCACACACTAGGGGCGGCCGGCGCCATCGAAGCGGTCGCCACGCTGCTGGCTCTCGAGGACGGGCTGCTGCCGCCCACCGCAAACTACAACGAGCCAGACCCGGCCTGCGATCTGGACGTTGTCCCGAATGCAGCGCGGCGGGCGCAAGTGGAGTTCGCGCTTTCGAACTCGTTCGCGTTCGGCGGATTGAACGCCGTGCTGGCTTTTCGAGGCCACGGTTCTTGAGTAACCACTGATGAGCAGGGACGTTATGATGGTGATCGGGTAATATGGTCCCGCCCGCGCCGGATACCCGGCTGAGAACCCGAATTTTCACCCTGGTTACGCTGCTGGTCTCGCTGGCGTGCCTGGCATGGGCGCTGCACGGCGTCAGCTGGACCGAGCTTTGGGAAGAAATCCGCGAGCTGGACTGGCGCTGGGTGGCGGTGGGAGTGGCGGCCGATTTGGCGGCCTACGTGATCCAAGGCTGGCGCTGGAGCCTGTTGCTGCGTCCAGTGGGAGCGGCTTCCGTGGCCAATTCCACGCGCGCCATCTTCGTGGGGCTGTTCGCCAACGAGGTGCTGCCGTTGCGGGCCGGCGAGCTGATCCGATGTTTCCTGCTGACTCGCTGGAGCGAGATTCCGATTTCGGTGACTCTGGCGTCGGCGCTGATCGAGCGGATCTTCGACGGCGTTCTGCTGATCGCGGGCCTGTTCTACTCGCTCCGCTACTTGCGGCATTTTCCTCTTAGCCACGGTCAGGCGCGGGCCCTGGGCCTGGTTACGGACGCCAGCATTTTCCTGGGCCTCTTGATTTTGGTTTGCGCGGGCGTGCTGGCGGTGGCGATGTATTGGCGCGAGCAGACGCTGGACGCGCTCCTGGACGCGCGCATGTTCTCCTGGGCGCACGTGTTCATCGAAGATTTGCATCGCATCGGCCATTCCCGTTTTCTTTATTTTTCTTTCATGGTCAGCGTTCCGCATTTGCTGATGCAGGTGATTCCGATCTACGCGGTGATGCAGGCCTATGGGTTGGATGAAGGTTCCTGGAAGGGGGCCGCTGCTCTGATGGTGCTGCTGCGGCTGGGTTCGGCGGCGCCGCAAGCGCCCGGCAATGTCGGCTTCTTTCAGGTTTTGTCCACGCTGGGCCTTACGCTATTTGGAGTGCAACAAGCCATGGCGCGGCGCTTCACGCTGATCCTCTGGGGCGTGGTTACGCTGCCGCTTGTGATCGTGGGATTTATCGATTCGGTGGCCACGGGCGCGAAGATCGGGGAAGTGCATCGCGAGGCGCAAGCGGAAATGCGCGCCCGCCAGGACGAACTCACGCGGCCTTAAGCCGGCTTTTAGTGGGTCATGGCGTAAACGATGTAGTTCACGCCGATGCGAATCGCCAGGCCCGAGAACTTTTCCGGATAGCGCGGGCTATCGGCCCACTCCCAGGCGTCGCCGAGATCGGAGTTGTAGGAAATCGCCACCATGACGCGGCCCTTGTCGTCGTAGATGCCTCGCCAGTGCGCGCCGATGCCGCCGTCCTCGGGATTCTTGGCGCCGGCGTAGAGATGCTCGGCGCCCGGAACCTGAAACTTGTCGTTAAGATCGAACACGGTATGGAAGATCGGATCGTCATCCGGGATATCCACGATGGGACGGTCCGGGAAAACGTAGCGGATTCTCTGCTCGAACATCTGCCACTCGTAGTTTCCGTGAAAATCGTCGGCCATGAAGAAGCCGCCACGCAGGAGATAATCGCGGAGCACCTTAGCCTGGGCCGGCGTTAAGCCCCATTCGCCCACTTGCACGGCGTATAGCCAGGGCCAGTTGTAGACGTCGTCTCCGTCTTCGAGGCTCACCGGTTGCTCGACGGAGCGGACATGCAGGCGGGTAAGGCGGCGGACGGCCTCGGAAAAATGGCGGTCTGCGCGGGGATAATCCTGAGTCCAAAGAGACAGGCCCTGTCTCCAGTCGCCGTCGAAGCGGCCTCGATAGCCGTCATTCGGGCCGGGCGGGTACATCAGGCGCGCAAACGCCCACTCGGTTTTTTCCTGCCAGTCGGGAGTCAGCTCGAAGGAATAGTACTCGACGCCAGGATATTGACGGAAAGGATGTTGAAAGGCGTAGACGGCGCTGAGAAAGACGAGCGGGCAGGCCAATCTCCAGAAACTGGTTCGCCAACTCATGCAAACGCCTACTCCCCGAGAATAGCATCTGGCGGACATGCGGCTTATTCCATTCAAGACCCTTCCACTTTGTCCGATGAGAAGAGCAGGGATGCGGACTGCCGCCAGCCGCGCCCAAAGGAAAGCCATGTCTGTAATGCAGTCGAGGAGTTCGTTCCGAAGCTTTCTATCGAGAGAGAGCCATCCGCACGAGGAGGAGAATCCGTATCCCCGCATCATAGATCTGTTTCTACAGGCCATTGCGCTGCATGCAGTGGAAGGAGACAAAGCCGACTTCCAGCGCTTTCGCGAGGACATCGGCCAGTTCACAAACCGCGTCAACTCGGAGACCCTGGTTTCGGACTTGCATCTGGTGGTGGGTGGGGCCCTGCGCGCCATGGAGGACTATAACCAGCGCACCAGCAAGTTCGTGCGCCAGCAGGCCATCGAACTCCAAAAGATGATCTCGATGCTGGCCCAGACCGTGATCACCCTGAGCGCTGATCAAGAGACATCGGTTGCGAAGCTGGCGGAAATCGAAAAATCCATTACGAGCGCCAGCCAGGTGGAGGACATAAAGGTCCTCAAAGTCAGGCTGGGCGAATGTTTGAAGGCGGTTCAGGACGAAGCCCAAAGGCAAAAGGTAGAGGGTAAGAAAACGCTGGAATGTCTTCAGACGGAGTTGCAGGGAACGGATGGCGCGGCGGGAGTATTGTCTTCGGACGTGGACGTGGCCACGGAACTTCCCAGCAAAAGAGAGGCCGCCAAGGCGATCCAGGCCGCGCTGGACTCGCCGGAGGGTAAATTTCTCCTGGTGGCCGTGATTAACCGCGTCCAGGCGGTTAACGCCCGTTTCGGCTACGCGGTGGGCGATCAGGTTCTGGCGAAGGCAGCCAAACATTTCAGGAAGAATCTAGCCTTGCGCGCCCAGTTGTTTCGCTGGCAGGGGCCGACGCTGCTGGCGGTTCTTACGAGAACCGAGCGGTTGGAAGAAGTGCGCGCGGAGGTCCGGCAATTCGCCGACATCCGGCTGGAAAGCACGGTGGAGCTTGGCCAGCGCAGCGTTCTGATTCCGGTTTCGGCCAACTGGTGCGTGCTTCCGGTGTTGCCGCCGCAGAGCACGCTGCTGAAACAAATCGACGTTTTCACCGCTGCGCAATCTTCGAAAGACTATGTTTGAACCAAACGCTGGAAACCTTCACGAGGCGTGCGTTCTCCCCGAGCCGCCCGAAGACGAGTTAGTTCGCTATCTTCTCGATCGGATTTCGATTCAGGAAGACGAGATTCGCCGCCTCCAACGGCTCGAAGAAACCGTTCACGCGAACATTCATATTTTCGAGGCCCTTTTGAAGAAAAATCAGGAGGGGATACTGCTGGTAACGCCCGAAATGGTGTTCCTGCGAATGATCCATTCCGCGTTCGGTCACTCGGACGGGGAGGTTGTAGGACAGTCCGTGCTCCTTTTCATGCATCCCGATGATCGAGATCGCGTCCACGAAGTTTTTGAAGGCGTGGCCAGCGGCCGCGCCAGCTCCGGCACATGTCAATGCCGCGTGCGCGATCAAAATGGCGAATGGGTCTGGATGGTGATCGACATGACTGACTTGCTCGACGATCCGTTGGTCCAGGCCATCGTGTTCAACTCGCGCGCGGTCACCCCGGCCGCGCCTTTGCCGGATCAGAGCGAGCCATAGGTCCATCTCGCCCATTCCCCGCGCCAGTTCTAATGTTCCCCTGCGGCGTGCTGGTAAAGTACAGGCATGGCGCTGTTGGCGAGCGACGAAATCGGCCGGCGATTCGCGGAGATTCATCCGCCCCTGGATGCGCAGGCTGCGCTGGTGGAGGCCGCTCGCTGCCTGTATTGCTTCGACGCGCCGTGCACGTCGGCTTGTCCAACTCATATTGACGTCCCGCGCTTTATTCAAAAGATCGCGACCGCCAATCTGCGCGGCTCCGCGCTAACCATTCTGGACGCGAACATTTTAGGCGCAAGCTGTTCGCGCGTATGCCCGGTGGAAGTGCTGTGCGAGGGCGCCTGCGTGCTCCACCGCTACAATCGGCAGCCCATCGAGATCGGGCGTTTGCAGCGCCACGCGATGGATTATTTTTATGGCTCGGGCGCGCGGCTGCCATCCTTGGGCGCCGCAACAAAATCAGCCAAAGTGGCATGCGTCGGAGCGGGACCGGCGTCGCTAGCCTGCGCGGCGGAACTGAGAAGGCGCGGCTTCGGCGTCACGATTTTCGAAAGCCGGCCGCTGCCTGGAGGGCTGAACACCTATGGAGTGGCCGAGTATAAACTCCGTCCGGGCGACAGCCTGCGGGAAGCGGAACTGGTGAAATCGATGGGCGTCGAGTTCCGGTTCGACGCCACGGTGGGCGCGGATCTTCCGCTAGAGGATTTGGAGCGCGAGTACGCGGCGATTTTCATCGCGGTTGGACTGGGGGCTACCGAGCCGCTGGGGATTTCCGGCGAGGATCTGGACGGAGTGGTGGATGCGCTGCGGTTCATTGCCGACTACAAAACGGCCCAGACTATTCCGGTGGGCCGCAAAGTGGTGGTGATCGGCGGCGGCAACACCGCCATCGACGCCGCCAACGCCGCTAAGCGCCTGGGCGCCGACGAGGTATCGATGCTCTATCGGCGCAGCGAGCGCGAGATGCCCGCGTTCTCGTTCGAATATGAGCATTCGAAGATCGAAGGAGTGGTGTTCCGGTTCCAGACCCAGCCGGTGGCGATTCGCGCGGGCTCGGACGCTCGCCGCGCCGCCGCGGTGGAATGCGTGAGAATGGCGCTGGGCGCTCCCGATGCATCCGGACGCCGCAGGCCGGAGCCGGTGGCGGGATCGAACTTTCTCATCGACTGCGACATGGTGATCGAGGCGACCGGGCAATCGCGGCTGCTCAACCTGCTGTCGAAATTCCGCGGAATCCAGGTGCGGGACGGAAGCGTGGCGGTGAATCCGGAAACCGGCCGGACCGCGAACCCGCTCTACTATGCGGGCGGCGATTGCGTCAACGGCGGGCGCGAGGTGGTGGACGCCGTGGCGGCGGGTAAACGGGCAGGCGCGGCGATCGCGAATTGGCTGGATGAGGCGAATGGCTGACCTAACCACCGTATTCGCGGGCAAGATCCGCTGCCCGAATCCGTTCTGGCTGGCATCCGGGCCGCCGGCTAATTGCGGCGAGCAGGTGATGCGCGCATTCGACGCGGGCTGGGGCGGCGCGGTGTGGAAGACGCTGGGCGAACCGATCGTGAATGTTTCGTCGCGATACTCGTCGGTGGATTGGGGCCGCCAGCGGATGATGGGCTTGAACAACATCGAGCTGATCACGGACCGGCCCCTGGATGTAAATCTGCGCGAGATCAGCGAAGTGAAGAAGCGCTATCCGAAACACGCGGTGATCGCATCGCTGATGGTGGAGTCGAAGCGCGAAGCCTGGCACGCCATCGTCCGGCAGGCCGAAGACGCGGGCGCGGATGGGCTGGAGCTCAACTTCGGCTGCCCGCACGGCATGAGCGAACGCGGGATGGGCAGCGCGGTGGGGCAAGTGCCCGAGTACACCGAGCTGATCACGGGCTGGGTGAAGGAAGCTGCCCGCACTCCGGTGCTGGTGAAGCTGACGCCCAATATTTCCGATATCCGCAGCGTGGCTCGGGCGGCCAAGCGCGGCGGGGCGGATGGTTTGTCGGCCATCAACACCATTAACTCGATCACCGGAATCGATCTCGATACTCTCACGCCGCGTCCGGATGTGGGCGGCAAGTCGTCACACGGCGGCTATTGCGGGCCGGCGGTGAAGCCGATCGCGCTGCATATGATCCAGCAGATTGCGGCCGATCCCGCGCTGCCGATTTCGGGAATCGGGGGCATCTCGGACTGGCGGGACGCGGCCGAGTTCATCCTGCTGGGCGCCGGCACGCTGCAGGTTTGCACCGCCGCCATGCATTACGGATTCCGTATCGTCGAAGACATGCTGGATGGCTTAAGCAATTGGATGGACTCGAAAGGGTTCCGGACGCTGGAAGACTTTCGCGGCTTGAGTTTGCCGCGGGTGGTGGAGTGGAAGAATCTCGATTTGAATTACAAGATCGTGGCGCGCATTCATCCGGAAAAATGCATCGGCTGCGACCTGTGCTACACGGCCTGCTGGGACGGAGCGCATCAATGCATCCATCTGGATCGCGCGGTCGTCGAAAACGGCGGCGGCCATCGGACGCCCGCGCAGGTGGAAGCGGAGAGCCGGCGCAAGATCACCGTTACTCCGATCGCCAAACTGGATGGCGCGGCGGGGGAAAATGGCCCCTATGCCACGCCGCTGGCGCGCATCCCACGCGTGGACGAAGACGAGTGCGTCGGGTGCAATCTCTGCGCGCTGGTGTGCCCGGTGGACGGTTGCATCAGCATGGAACAGGTGTCCACCGGCCGCCCTCCGGAATCTTGGGAGCAGCGCATGGCGGCGCTCGGGAAGAAAGGCGATTGCGAATGAGCACGTTGATCCGGAACGGCACGGTGGTGAACGCGGATGCGAGCGCTCCGGCGGACGTTTTGGTGGAGGGGGAGCGGATCACGGAAATTCGCCCTGCCATTCCGTCCAGCACAGCCGACCGGGTGATCGACGCTAGCGGTCTTTGGGTCATGCCGGGCGGTATCGATGCGCATACGCATCTCGACATGCCCTTCGGCGGCACCACTTCCAGCGACGATTTCGAAACTGGAACCCGCGCGGCGGCTTTCGGCGGAACTACCACCATCGTGGATTTCGCGATCCAGGCGCGCGGAACGCGCATGCGCGACGCGCTGGATACCTGGTGGAAGAAGGCCGAGGGCCGCGCCGTGATTGATTATGGCCTGCACATGATCGTCACCGATCTCGGCGGCGCCGGTCTCGAAGACATGGACGACATGGTGCGGGAGGGCGTGGCGAGCTTCAAGCTCTTCATGGCTTATCCAAATGTGCTGATGGTGGACGACGCCACCATTTTCCGCGCGCTCTCGCAGACCGCCAAGAACGGCGCGCTGATCTGCATGCATGCCGAGAACGGGGGGGTGATCGACGTGATCGTGCAGCGCGCCCTGGCGGAGGGAAGAAAGGCGCCCATTTATCACGCCCTCACTCGTCCGGTCACGGCCGAGGCGGAAGCGGTCCACCGCGCCATCGCCATGGCCGAGATCGCCGGCGTCCCCGTATACATCGTGCATCTCTCGTCGGAGGCCGCTTTGAACGAGGTGCGGGACGCGCGCTCTCGCGGTCTGCCGGCTTTTGCCGAGACCTGCCCGCAATACCTGTTGCTGTCGATCGATGAGATGCAGCGGCCGGGTTTCGAAAGCGCGAAATACGTGTTCACGCCTCCGCTTCGCGACAAGAGCAATCTGCCCAAACTCTGGGACGGTTTACGGGACGATCATTTGCAAGTGGTCTCGACGGATCACTGCCCGTTCTGTTTCGAGGATCAGAAGATTCTTGGCAAAGACGACTTTACCAAGATTCCCAACGGCGGCCCGGGGATAGAAAACCGGCTGCAGCTGATCCACCATCACGGCGTGAACCAGGGCAAACTTACGCTGAACCGCTTCGTGGAGCTGGTTTCCGCTACGCCGGCCCGCATCTTCGGCATGTACCCGAGAAAAGGCGTGCTAGCCCCGGGAAGCGACGCCGACATCGTGCTCTGGGACCCGCAAGCCGAATACACCATCAGCGCAAAAACGCATCACATGCGCGTGGACTATTCCATGTTCGAGGGGTTCCTCGTCAAGGGCAACGTGCGCACCGTGATGTCGCGCGGCGAAGTGATCGTGGACCGGGGCCAGTTCCTGGGAAAGGCCGGCCGGGGGCAATATCTGAAGCGGGCGGCGCGCGGCGGAGCGTGGAAATAAGCTCCGCCCGGTCGCCTGGTTAGCTCTGCGTTGAAGCCGCAGTCATGACGCTCGAGATTTTGCTGAAAATCTTGCTGATGCTGCTGGCCACGCCCGGCATGATCGCGCCGGCCGCAACCGCAACAAAACCCGCCATCAGCGCGTACTCAATCAGGTCCTGACCGTGCTCATCATGCCACAATCTCAGGTGCCAGATGGCGTTCGAAAGCTGGGCCCGTTTTCTTAGTAAGGCATCATACTGTCGCATAGTTATCTTCATTTCATTCAAGCGCTCCACGCAATTTGAGGATATCCCGTCAACCCGGTACGGCCAATTAGGGTTAACCCCTATTTCAAGGTTCAAAAACATGTAGCGTTGCAATTCGATGTATCATGATCCGGTACCCTTGGCCCCCTCGCACGACCCTGCATTATTCAACCAGGACCTCGCTCCGATCCCCATGGAGCGGCGAACCTGGGGGCTGTACAACTACGTATCGCTGTGGGTGGCGATGAGCGTTTGCATTCCCACCTACATGCTGGCGTCGGGCTTGATTGCGGGAGGCATGAGCTGGTGGCAGGCCATTTTCACCATTCTGCTCGGCAATCTGATCGTGCTGGTCCCGATGCTGCTGAACGCGCATGCAGGCACGCGCTACGGGATCCCGTTTCCGGTATTGGTGCGCGCTTCGTTCGGTGTGATCGGCGCGAATGTGCCGGCCGTACTGCGGGCCCTGGTGGCCTGTGGATGGTTTGGAATTCAGACCTGGATCGGCGGGCAGGCGATCAATTCCATGCTGCAGATCCTGTGGCCGCAATGGCGCGGATTTCCCGCGGGAATCTGGATCTGTTTCTTTGCCTTCTGGGCCTTGAACATTTACGTGATTTATCGGGGCATCGATACCATCAAATTCCTGGAAGGCATCGGCGCGCCGTTCATGCTGGCCGTAGGCTTGCTGCTGCTGTGGTGGATCACGTCGAAGGCGGGTGGATTCGGCCCGGTGCTGAGCGCGCCGAGCAAGTTCAAAACTACCGCGCAATTCCTGCATTTCTTCATTCCATCGCTCACCGGAATGGTGGGATTCTGGGCCACAGTGGCGCTCAATATTCCGGACTTCACGCGCTACGCAAAATCGCAGAAGGATCAGATGCTGGGGCAGGCGCTGGGGTTGCCCGCCGCGATGACGCTGTATTCTTTTATCGGCGTTGCGGTCACTTCGGCTTCCGTGGTTTTGTTCGGTGAAGCGATCTGGGACCCGGTGGCTTTGCTGGGACGTTTTCAGCAGCCGGTTGTGGCGTTCATCGCGCTGATCGCCCTGCTGATCGCGACCTTGAACACCAACGTCGCGGCCAACGTGGTGTCGCCGTCCAACGATTTCTCGAACCTGAACCCGCGCCGAATTTCGTTCCGCACCGGCGGTTTCATCACGGGTGTGGTGGGCATCCTGATGATGCCCTGGAAGCTGCTGGGCGACTTTAGCGCGTACATTTTCGGATGGCTGGTGGGCTACTCGGGATTGCTCGGCCCCATCGCGGGAGTGATGATCGCCGACTATTTCATCGTGCGCCGTTGCGACCTCAATGTCGACGATCTGTATCGCCGGCAAGGCGTCTACGAGTATGCGGGCGGGGTGAATTATCGGGCTTTGATTGCGCTCGGATCCGGGATTGTAGTGGCGCTTCTGGGGCTGGTGGTCTCATGGGCTCGCTGGCTGTACGATTACGCCTGGTTTGTGGGATTCTTGGTGGCAGGCGCGATTTACCTGACGCTGATGCAGAGCGCGCCCGCCGCGGCCCGAACGCTCGCGAGGGAGGAAACATGATCGCCACTATACAAAAGGCGCCGACGGGCCGGTGGTTCTAGTTCGCTCACGCCGCGTGGTTTTTCCGGGCCGCATCGAAGCCGCGGCAATCGAGATTCGCGATGGCCGGATTGCGGCGATACGGCCGTTCGATACAGCTCCGGAATCCGCGGAGCTTTTGGACGTTGGTGATCGCTTCGTGCTGCCGGGTTTGGTGGACACTCACGTCCATATCAACGAGCCGGGCCGGACCGAATGGGAAGGCTTCCGCACGGCGACCCGCGCCGCGGCGGCCGGCGGATATACCACGCTGGTGGACATGCCGCTCAACAATCTGCCGGCGACCACCACGGTTGAGAATCTGCGTTTGAAGCAAGATGCAGCCCGCGACCAATGCGGGGTGGACTACGGGTTCTGGGGCGGGGTAGTGGCGGACAACCGGGAACACATCGCGCCGCTGGCTGCCGCGGGAGTGCTCGGCTACAAATGCTTTCTGGTTCACCCTGGAATCGACGGATTCACCATGGTGGATCGCGCGCAGTTAGAAGCCGCCATGCCCATCGTGGCGGAAACCGGGCTTCCCTTGCTCGTGCATGCCGAGCTACCTGGTCCCATCGAAGAAGCAACCGGGCGATTGGCGCAAGCAGGGCTGGATTGGCGAAGCTATTCCAGCTATCTTGAGTCCCGGCCGGACGCCGCCGAAGTGGAAGCTGTTCGCCTGATGATCGAATTAAGCCGCAAGTACAGATGCCGGGTGCACATCGTGCATCTCTCCTCGGTAGAGGCGCTGGCGGATCTCGTGGCTGCGCGCGCCGAAGGCTTTCCGATCACCGTGGAAACCTGCCCGCATTACCTGTACTTTGCGGCCGAAGACATTGCGGATGGAGCGACGCTCTGTAAATGCGCGCCCCCGATCCGGGCGAAGGCGAATCGTGAACGGCTATGGCAAGCGCTCGCAGAGGGCGATATCGATTTCATCGCAACCGATCACTCGCCTTGCCCGCCTGACATGAAGACGCGCGCGCAGGGGAATTTTCTGGAAGCTTGGGGAGGGCTCGCTTCTCTCGAGCTGGGTCTGTCCATCGTATGGACCGAGTCCCGGCGGCGCGGCATCCCGATCACCGACGTAGCGCGCTGGATGAGCGAGAAGCCGGCGAAGCTAGCGGGGCTCGATCATTGCAAGGGCGCGATCCGCGTGGGCAATGACGCGGACCTGGTGGTCTTCGATCCGGAGCGAAAGCGCCAGATCGATCCAACGCGCCTGCAACATCGCCATGCAATCACGCCATACGCCGGTGCAATATTGGAAGGGGCTGTAGAAATGACGTTTGTTCGAGGTGAGAAGGTTTACGACCAAGGCGCGTTCCCGGCCGAGGCGAAAGGGGTGCAATGCTCGCGGGTTTGATCGATCTGGCGTCGGAACTCGTAGGCGGCGCTGCACTGGCCGCGAGCGACGAGTTCTTCGCGCCCAAGGAGGATCTGCTGAAAGCCGCCGATCCCGTTTTCATTCCGGGCAAGTATACGGATCGCGGCAAATGGATGGACGGCTGGGAGTCAATCCGCAAGCGCACGCCGGGCCACGATTGGTGCGTTATACGGCTTGGGATCCCGGGCGTGATCCGCACCGTCGACGTGGACACCAGCTTTTTCGTCGGCAATTTTCCCTCGCATTGTTCACTGGACCTCGCCAACGTCATACTCAGCCCCAGGGAAGCCGACTGGAAGCCGGCGATCGGCAAAGTTCGCCTGGAGGGCGGCGATCACAACCTGTTCGATCTCGAGAACGCCAGTCCCGCGACGCACGTTCGTTTGAATATTTTTCCCGACGGCGGCGTGGCGCGGCTGCGTGTGTATGGCGACGCGACGCCCGATTTCGCCAAGCTGGCGGCGTCCGGGGAGCCGCTGGATGTCGCGTCCGTGTTGAGCGGCGGGCGCGCGCTCGCGTCCAGCGACGAGTTCTTCGGTCCACGGCACAACCTGATCATGCCGGGACGGTCCCCCAACATGGGTGGAGGCTGGGAGACGCGACGCCGCAGGGGGCCGGGCTATGACTGGATCATTGTAAAGCTGGGAACGCGGGCGAATATTTGGCGAATCGCGGTGGAAACCCAGCACTACAAGGGCAACTACCCGGATGCCTGTTCCATCGATTCCTGCGATGCCCCGGCTGCGCTCACCGAAGACCTGATTACCGGACGAATTCCATGGGCTGAAATAGTGCATGCGACGAAGCTGGCGCCCGATGCGGTGCGCGTTTTTGAGAACGAGCTGAAGGCCGCCGGAGCCGCCACGCACGTCCGGCTGAATATTTATCCGGATGGGGGCATCAGCCGTCTGCGCGTATTCGGCAAGATTGTAGAGTAGAGGCATATGTTCCAGACCGTCGGCCATCCGGTTCCCCGCAAGGAAGGCCGCGAGAAGGTCACCGGCGAAGCCAGGTACGTCGACGATCTCTCGTTCCCTGGAATGCTGCACGGCGTCACGGTCCGAAGCCACGTAGCGCGCGGATATATTCGCGGCATCGAGTTCACTGGCGATCTTCCCTGGGACGAATTCACGATTGTCACGGCGAAGGATATTCCAGGGGAGAACGTGGTCGACCTGATCACGCCGGACCAGCCACATTTAGCGGCCGACTTCGTCAATCATCCCGAGGAGCCGGTGGTGCTGCTGGCGCATCCGGACAAGTATCTGACCGAAAAGGCGCGCACCGCAGTGCTCCTTGATATCGAACCTGCTCCCGCGATTTACACCATCGAGGATGCGCTATCGAAGAAGCACGTGATCTGGGGCGCCGATAACGTTTTCAAGAGTTTTATCGTCGAGAAAGGCGATGTAGATGCGGCCTGGCGAGAGGCGGCGCACATCGTGGAGGGCGAGTACCGGACCGGCGCGCAGGAGCAGCTCTACATCGAGACTAACGGAGTTATCGCGACCGCCAATCGCGAAGACGGCGTGACCATTTGGGGATCGATGCAATGTCCCTACTACATCCACAAGGCGCTGCTCAAAGCCTTTCCGTTGCCTCCCGAGAAAATTCGCGTAATCCAAATGGAGACCGGCGGCGGATTCGGGGGCAAGGAGGAATATCCATCCATCATCGCGGGGCACGCGGCGCTGTTGGCGTGGAAATCCGGCCGGCCGGTAAAGCTGATTTACGACCGCGCGGAGGACATGACTGCCACTACCAAGCGGCACCCTTCGCGCACGCGCATCAAATCCGCGGTTTCGCGCGACGGCAAGCTGCTGGCAATGGACATCGAGTTTGTCATCGATGGCGGCGCTTACGCTACTCTGTCGTTGGTAGTGCTCTCGCGCGGGACCATTCACGCCGCCGGGCCGTATCGTTGCCCGAACGTTCGTATTCGTAGCCAAGCTGTCGCGACCAACGCGCCGCCGCATGGGGCGTTTCGAGGATTCGGAGCTCCGCAGAGCATCTTCGCGCTGGAGCGGCACATGGATAAGACCGCGCGGGCGGCCGGCCTCGCGCCCGATGAATTCCGTCGCCGTAATTTTCTGCATCGCGGCGACACGACCGCAACAGGCCAGGAAATCCGCGAGCCCATCGATCTCGACAAACTGCTCGACCGGGCGCTGGAGCTGTCGGATTATCACGCGAAGTCCCGGGCTTTCACGCGCGAAAACCTGACGTCGCGGATCAAGCGCGGAATCGGATTTGCGTCCTTCATGCATGGCGCCGGATTCACAGGCTCGGGCGAGCGCTACCTGCAATCGATCGCCGGTCTGGAGGCCACGCCGGAGGGCCGAGTGCAAATTCTGGTATCCAGCACCGAAATCGGGCAGGGAACGAACACGATACTTTCGCAGATCGTGGCGGAAACACTGGGAATCGACTATGCCGACGTGGACGTGGCGCAGCCGAACACGAATGAGGTGCCGAATAGCGGTCCTACGGTGGCTTCGCGCACTTGCATGGTGGTTGGAAAACTGTTGGAGTCGGCCGCGATCGGTTTGAAGCAGACGCTGAACAAGGCGGGGCCGCTCGGCGCGAACCACACTAGAGCGGAATTCCTGGATGCCTGCGCCCGATACATCGCCAAATTCGGAACGCTGAAATCCTTCAGCCAATACCAGGCTCCGCCTGGAATTTACTGGGACGACGAGTTGTATCGCGGCGACGCTTATGGTGCGTTTGCGTGGGCGGTCTATGTGGCCGAAGTGGCCGTGGATACCGATACGTTCGAGATCGGCGTGAACGATTTCGTCGCGCTGCAGGAAGTGGGGCGCGTGATCCATCCCGTACTTGCGGCCGGGCAAATAGAAGGCGGCGTCGCGCAGGGTATCGGCTACGCTCTCTTCGAAAACGTGGTGTGGCAGAATGGCCGCATGGCGAACGGCCAGATGACCAACTACATCATGCCCACTTCGGTGGATGTGCCGCGCATTCGCGTCTATTTCGAGGAAATTCCCTACGAGTATGGTCCGATGGGCGCGAAGGGAATCGGCGAGCTTCCTATCGATGGCCCGGCGCCCGCCGTTTTGAACGCCATCGAGAATGCCGTCGGCGTGGCTGTGAATGAGATCCCGCTGATGCCGGAAATGTTGATGAATGCGTTAGAGGCGCCGGTTGGCTAAGGTCGCGATCGAGCTGCGAGTGAACGGTCAGGCGCAACGAATCGAGGCGTATCCGATGGAGCGCCTGCTGGACGTGTTGCGCGAGCGTTTGGGGCTAACCGGAACCAAGGAAGGGTGCGGGGAGGGTGAGTGCGGCGCATGTTCGGTTTTGCTGGACGGCGAGCTGGTGAATAGCTGTCTGGTGCCGGTGCTCGAAGCGGCCGGCTGCGAGGTTACCACCATCGAAGGCTTGGCGAAGAACGGGCGCATGCATCCTCTGCAGGAGGCCTTCACGCTTGCGGGCGGAGCGCAATGCGGTATCTGCACGCCGGGGATGATCCTGGCGTCCTATCAGCTTCTCGAACGGCGTCCGCACCCCAGCGACGCCGAGATTCGCGAGGCGCTGGCGGGGAATCTGTGCCGCTGCACCGGTTATCAAAAAATATTCGACGCGGTGCGGCAAGCGAGCCTGGCATGAGAGCCTACGTTCCGGAGTACGATCTGGTCGCGCCCGGGAGCTTAAGCGAGGCGCTCGCATTGGTGGCGGATCAGCGCAGGCCGCTCGCGGGCGCAACCGACCTGGGCGTACTTTTCGAAGCGGGCAAGCTTCCTTATCGTAAGCTGGTGAGTTTGCGCGGGATTCCGGAACTGGGCGGAATTACAGTAACGGACGGCCACGTGACGTTGGGCGCGCTGGTAACATACAGCGAAATCAGGCGTCACGCCTTGCTCGCGAGTGAATTTCCGCTGCTGGTTCGCGCAGCGGGCTGGACCGGGGCAGTGGCCACGCAGAACCGAGGGACGCTCGCCGGAAACATTGCCAACGGGTCACCCGCGGCCGATTCGCCGCCCGCGCTCTTGGTTTACGACGCCGAGCTTGAACTGCTCTCGTCGGGCGGATCTCGCTGGGTCTCTTACGCCGCGTTTCACACTGGCTACAAGACTAACTTGATGGCCGCGAATGAAATCATCGGTCATCTCCGATTGCCGCGCACCAGCTCCGGCAGCCTTCAATATCTGCGGAAAGTGGGGACGCGCCGCGCGCAAGCCATCGCGAAAGTGGCCCTGGCCGGTCTCGCCGAGGTCTCCGGTGGTTCCATAAAGCGCATTCGGATCGCCCTTGCCAGCGTCGCTCCCACGCCGATGCGGTGCTTTGAAACCGAACGCTTGCTCGCGGGCCGGTCTATCTCGCCGGCCGTTATATCTGAGGCGAAAACGAAAATCGCCGCGGAAATCGCGCCCATCACCGACATCCGTTCGACCTCCGACTACCGGCGGCGCGTTTCGTCGAATCTGCTCGGGGAATTTCTCGAGAGCCTGATCTTATGACGTTGGCTGAACTGAATCGCTTGCCGCGCTATCGTGCCGAAGAGGAACTTCTGCAGTGCTGCGGTTCCAAGGCGTGGGCGCGGGCGATGGCGCAGCGTCGCCCCTTCGCGAGTTTCGATCGTTTGTCGCGGGCGGCGACGGAGATTTGGCGCGGTCTGTA
Source organism: Terriglobia bacterium (assembly GCA_963786745.1). Taxonomy (GTDB): domain Bacteria; phylum Acidobacteriota; class Terriglobia; order Bryobacterales; family Bryobacteraceae; genus Palsa-89. Next base: position 217,087 of record CAWBAE010000009.1, read on the forward strand.
TCCCGCCGACTGGCTGGAGGCTTTCCGCACGCATCCGCGGATCGGCGAACGAAAAGCAGCCGTGCATACGGCGCCAGCGGCTTGGGCGGCGCAGGAGCAATCCGGAATGAGCCGCGCGCCGGCTGCCGTTGCTACCGCTTTCGAAGAGGCCAACCAGGAGTACGCGGCCAAGTTCGGATTCATCTTCATCATCTGCGCGACCGGAAAGACAGCGGAAGAGATGCTGGAAAACCTACGGTCCCGTCTGGACAACTCGCCAGAACAGGAGTTACGCGCGGCGGCCGAGGAACAAAATAAAATAACGCTCCTGCGCTTGAAGAAGCTCTTCCCGCTATGAACGGAATCAGCACGCACGTTCTCGATACCGCGTTGGGTCAGCCTGCGCGCGGGCTGCGCGTAGTGCTGGAGCGCCCTTCGCTCGGTGGCGACTGGTTCCCGGAGGGCGAAGGCCGGACCGATGCCAGCGGGCGCATAGCCCAGTTGCTCGGAAGCGATCAGCCGCTCGAAGAAGGTCTTTACAGACTTACCTTCTACGTCGGCGATTATTTCGAGGGCCGGGAATGCTTCTATCCCGAAATCAGCGTGCAATTCGTAGTGCGAGACCCGGCCGCCCATCATCACATTCCTCTTTTGCTGAGTCCTTATGGATACACCACCTACCGAGGCACTTGATCCCATTCTTGCGTCAGACACCTACGGAAAATCGCGTGTCCGATTGCTGAAGCTGGAGCGAAACGAGCCGCAGCACCGCTTGAAAGAGATCACGTTCGAGATCCTATTCCGCGGTGATTTCGCGAGCTGTTACGAACAGGGCGACAACAGCCGGATTCTTCCCACTGACACCATTAAAAACACCGTTTACGCGCTGGCGCGTAAACACGACATCCTGGCGATCGAGGATTTCGCGCAAACGCTGATCCGTCATTTTCTCGACAACAACCCTCAGGTGAGCCAGGTGCGGGTCGACATGATCGAGCATCTTTGGTCGCGAATCGCCGCGGCCGCGTTCACGCGCGAGAGCCAGAAGCGCACGGCTATGGTGATCGGCACCCGCGAGGGGGTTACGGTGGAAGCCGGGATCGACGATCTGGTTATCCTCAAAAGCGCTGGATCGGGGTTTGAAGGCTACATTCACGATCCTTACACGACATTGAGGGAAACGAGCGATCGGATTTTTGCGACGGCGGTTCGCGCGACCTGGAAATATGCGTCGCCGAGCGCCGAATTCAACGCACGTTGGGAGGCGATACGGCGGACGATTATCGATACCTTCGCCGCACACGACAGCCGCTCGGTGCAGCACACCCTTTACGCCATCGGAAAGCAGGTGCTGAAAAGCTTTCCGGACGTGACCGAGATCCAGCTTGCGATGCCCAACAAACATGCGCTGCTGGTGGATCTCGCGCCTTTCGGACTCGACAATCCGAATGAGGTGTTCTTGCCGATCGATGAGCCGTCCGGTTACATCGAAGCGAAGCTGGTCAATCGGTGATGGTCTTCCAGCAGAAATAGCCCGCCACCGGGCACACGGCCGCCAAAGTGAACGCCACGTTGTAATAGTGCAGGTCGAAAAGCCTGCCGAACAGGGGCATCAGCAGCGCCAGCCCCGCGCCGTAAGCGCCGGATGCAACGCCGCCGAGGTAACCCGCGTAGTCCCGTGAGAAAACTTCGGTGCCGTAAATGAGCGGCAGAATCTGGAAAGCGGACGCGACGAACATGGCGAAGAAGAGGTGCGCCATCACCACCGGGAAGGAGCGCGTCCAGCCCGCGGCCGCAAGCGCGAGGCTGAGCAGCATGGCCACAGGCAACAGTCGGCTGACGACGCCCAGGCGGGAGATCGCGCCGCGGGCCATTCGATCCGCCAGCCAGCCCCAGAAAAACACGCCGATCTCGGAGCCGAGCGGCGGCAGCCACAACACCGCGCCGATAGTCTTCTGCGACGCCCCCAGCACGCGGCTCAGATACAGCGCGGCGGAATACACGACGAAGCCGAGCGGCAGCGCGCCTAGCGAATACGCGAGCAAATAAGCCCACAGCTTCGGGTCGCGGATGCGGGGCTTGGGTGCGGCCCCGGCCTTGGGCTCACCTTCGTACGATCCAATGCGGCGGACATCCGCGCGGCGGCTAAGTATCCACCATCCCAGCACCCAGATCGCGCCCAGCAATCCCGTAAACCAGAACGCGGCTCGCCAGCCCCAGGCCGCGGCAACCGGCGTCATCAGAAATGGCGTCAGAATAGCGCCCGCGGATCCGCCGCTGAAAGTGAGGGCCATGCCGCGCGACCGGCTGGATGCGGGCAGGGTCTGGACCACGGTGCGCAAGCCTCCCGGCGCGGCCGCGCCTTCCCCGAGGCCCAACAGTGCGCGCGCCGCGGCGAAGCTTCCGAAACCGCCCGCGAAAGCATGCGACGCCGACGCCAACGTCCACAGCGAAACCGCGACGGCCATGCCTTTCCGTAATCCGATCCGATCCAGTATTTTGCCCCATATCGGATTTCCGATGGTGAAGAGAATGGAATAAGCCGATACCACCCATCCGTAAGCGGTCACCGACAGGTGCGTGTCCTTCAAGATTGTCGGCGCGAGCAACGCCAGCGTATTGCGGTCCACGTAGCTGATCACCGAGACCAGCATCATCGAAGCCGCGGGCAGCCAGCGCCGTATCAATACCGGATCTTCGTTTGCGATTTTTCCCATTCCCGAAACGCGTGGAGCGCCTGTTCACGCATGGTCTGGATCATCTCGATCTGGCGCGACGGCGGAGGGAGCGCGATCTGATCGTAGATGAACGAATCGTCGAAACCGATTTGCGCGGCATCGTCGCGCGTGCTGGCGTAGTAGATCCTGTCCAGGCGCGCCCAATAGATCGCGCCCAGGCACATCGGGCAAGGTTCGCAAGTGGTGTAAAGATCGCAGCCGGCGAGCTGGAAATTTGCGAGCGCCTTCGAAGCTGATCGGATGGCGACGATTTCGGCATGGGCGGTAGGGTCAAGCGTACTGGTTACCTGATTAGCGCCTTCGGCGATGATCGAACCGGCGCGGACAATCAGGGCCGCGAATGGTCCTCCCGCGTTCAAACGTACGTTTTCCATCGAGAGCTCGATGGCTCTCTGCATGAAGCGATCCACTCTGCGGGCCTTTTCATGACTACCATAGCAGAGAAGCCATGAAAACCACGCTCTTTCCCGAGATTCTGGATCCTGTTCTCGAGCCGCTGGCGCGGGATAATGCGGCGCATGACAAGCTGTTCCCGGGCGAAGCCTCCGAACGGCAGCCGGTGCATACGGTCTATGGCGGAGCGCATCTGTTCAAGCCCGAAACGGTTTGGCTGTTGGGATCGCTTGCGCTGAAGCAGGTAGAGAACTACGCGCCGAATCCGACCGAGTTCGCCCGCGCCGTTGGTATGGCGGAGGCGGATGGCCTCGCGGAACGCGTATTTGAGCGCATGCTGGCCAAGCTCCAGCGTGAGCCGGTAGAGGACTATCGCATCGATTTCGAAGACGGTTATGGAAACCGGCCCGACGCCGAGGAAGATGGGCACGCCGTTTCCACCGCGGAGGCCGTGGCTCGCGGATTGGGCCAGCAGCGTTTTCCACCCTATGTCGGAATCCGAATCAAGCCGTTCACCACGGTTTCGGCGGGACGGGCCATCCGCACCCTGGATCTCTTCCTGACCACGCTCATCCGTTCCGCGAGCGAAGTTCCCGAGACCTTCGTCGTGACCCTGCCGAAGGTAACCTTGCCTAGCCAGATAGCGACGCTCGCGCGGCTGCTCTCGATCATCGAGACGCGGCTGGGGCTGCGGCCGGGAAAACTCCGAATGGAGCTGATGATCGAGACGCCCCAGTCTATTTTCGATTTTTCGGGGAGCTCAGCCATACCCAGGTTGCTGGATGCGGCGGAAGGACGCTGCCGCGGCCTGCACTTCGGTGTATACGACTACACCGCCAGTTGCAACATCACCGCGCAATACCAAAGCATGGCCCATCCGGCGTGCGACTTCGCGCGGCATGTCATGCAGGTGAGCGCGGCGGGACGGGGCGTGATGCTCTCCGACGGCGCTACTAACATCATGCCGGTGGGGAAAGATCCGGAGGTGGTGCGGCGCGCGATGCGGCTGCATTTCGAACACGTGCAGCGGTCGCTCGAGCACGGTTACTATCAGGGCTGGGATTTACATCCAGGCCAGCTTCCGACACGCTTCGCGGCGGTGTACTCGTTCTTCCTGCAAGGCTTCGAGCCGGCGGCCGAGCGCCTGCGCAACTTCGTCGCGAAAGCCGCGCAGGCTACCCTGGTGGGCGATGTTTTCGACGACGCCGCGACCGGCCAGGGATTGCTCAATTTCTTCCTGCGCGGAATCAATTGCGGGGCGTTTACGGAGGAAGAAGCGTGTTCGACTGGGCTTACGCTCGAGGAATTGCGCGGCCGGTCTTTCGTCAAGATCCTGGACAATCGGCGGGCGGCTGAATCAAGCGGTGGTCGTCTGTAACCATCGCAGCGATCCAGGAGTGGTGAGAATCTCGCCGGTTTCGAGCAGCGTCTTGATCCCGGAAAGAATCATCGGCCATCCACCGTAGAGCTGATTGTTGGCGTCTTCGCGGAGTTGATCGTGCGTGACCCTGAGCAGGCACGAGTCGCCGACCGGCTCGATTTGCCACGTCACACGCGACGTTCCCTCGCTCTTCACATCTTCCCCCCATAGCGCCCGAAAGCTCTGCACCAGGCGGCGCGGTGGATCGACTTCCAGGTTTTCGCCCTCGAAGATCGGTGCGCCGTTGCCCGATGCCTGATAGCGGGAGCCCGCGGTCCAGTTGGACGTTACGACGGCGCCGAAGTTATATTTGCGGCGCATTTCAGTGTCCGTGATCGCCTTCCAAAGGCGCTCCGGAGTTGTCTTGATATAAATTTCGAATACTTTTTCCATGTTGTTTCTCTCCAGTTCGTTTTTAAGGTCACTCAGCGCCGCGACCCAGGGGCCGGTGTATTTGCTCACCCAGCGGTCGTGGATCACCCGGATCGGGACGGGGTTCAGAAAATGCAGCTTTTCGCGCCCTTGCCGCTTGGTCACGATGAGACCCGCTTCTTCGAGCAGCCTCAGGTGCTTCATGACGCCGAAGCGCGTCATGCGCCGCTTGCCCACCAGCGCGGTCAACGTCTGGCCGTCCTTTTTGAACAGCTTGTCGAGCAGGCTTCGACGGGTGGGATCCGCGAGGGCTCTGAACACAGCGTCCATCTGCCTCGATATTACGTGACCAAATAGTCACGTGTCAAGATTTATTTGGCCCGTCGTCAATGCGCGCCGGCCGCTAAGCTGGGGATGATAATGCAGCCGTTGGTCTTTTTCAGTTTTCCGGCGCATGGGCATGTGAATCCCACGCTTCCGGTGGTGAGAGAGTTGGTGCGGCGGGGCGAACAGGTTGTTTATTTCGCTACGGACGCGTTTCGGACGGCAGTGGAAGCCTGCGGCGCTCAATTCTTTGCTTATCCCGGGGCGCTCGAAATACCCGAGGAAGAGCCTGGGCCATTCGATCGGATCGCCGCCACGCTCGAAGCTTTGTTGCGCATGAGCGGCGCCGTTCTCGACGAACAGCTGGAACATGTGCGCTCGCTCGAGCCCGCGGTGATTCTACACGATAGTTTTAGTCCGTGGGGAAAGTTTGTGGCGGAACGGCTGGGGCTGCCCGCGGTGGTTTCGGTTCCGAGCATTCTGGTGAATCAGGAGATCGTTTCGCGCTATGGCGCTAATCCGGAGAGCGATGCGGGTTTGAGTCGTGAGTGGTTTGAACGCGTGAATTCGCTTTGCTCCGCTTTCGCCCAGCGCCACGGCGTCGCGAGGCTCGCTCCGGACCAGTGGCTGCAAGTTTACGGAGATCTGAACCTGGTGTACACGTCGCGCCTGTTTCAGCCCAGGGCGGATCTGTTCGATTTGGATCGCTTCCGGTTCTTGGGTGCGTCAATCGGTCCCCGGCCTGATGATCCCGCGTTTCCATTCCACATGCTCGGCCGCGATCCTTTGGTCTACATTTCCCTTGGGACGATTTATGGTGATCGGGCCCGCTTTTTTGCGATGTGCGTGGATGCGTTCCGAAACAGTCCATGGAAAATCGTGATCGCGGTAGGGCGTCGGTCTCAACCATCCGGGCCGGTGCCGTACAATTTCATCGTCCGGCCGTACGTCCCCCAGCTTGAGATTCTCCAGCGCGCGACCGCATTTGTCACGCATGGAGGCATGAATAGCGTCAGCGAGGCGCTTTATTTCGGCGTCCCCCTGGTGCTGGCACCGCAGGGCGCGGACCAGTTTTGGATCGCGGGCCGAGTGGCCGAGCTTGATGCGGGACTGGTGCTTGAACGGGACGCGGAACCGGCCGATCTCCGGGAATCGGTGCAGCGGGTCCTCGACGACCAGCGATATTCCCAGGCGGCCACGCGGATCGGAGAGTCCTTACGGAGCGCCGGCGGGTGCGCGAAAGCAGCTGATGAGATCATCGCCTTCCGGCGAGCTCGATCCTAAGCCTGAAGGTCAAACAGGGAATTAACCAGCGTTGGGTTGTTGAGGCCTAAGGCGCTGGAATCGGTGGGCGACAGGCCGCTGGCAACTGAGTTAGCAGCCGCCGTCCCAGCTAATGCCGGGTCCAGGTATTCCAGCAAGGAATTCGCGTTGGCGGCCTCGGCGGATGGCGTTTCGAGCCCGGAAAAGGGATTTGAGGACGTGGACGCAGCCAGTGCGGGGTCCAGGAAGTTGAACAATGAATTCGTCTGGGCGCCGGCATCGGTGTTGGAGGTTCCGAATAGCGATCCCACTACCTGGAGTTGCAGCGCCTGGTCGCTCAACTGGACCAAGTCGCCAGGAGGAGCTTGCTCAAGCGCGGCCTCGATTGTCGGAGAAGATAGGGTGGCTGCCAGCGCGCCCGACCCGGTGTTGGTCAGGTTCTGGAGCAGATCGGCAAGGCCGGGGTTAGTTGCGGGATTGGTTGATGTGACAGCACTCATGGATCGAAAGCCCTCAATAGTCCTATCGGCGGCTGGGACCTGCGCATTAGCGAGTGCTGAGCGTGTTTTGACCCACACTGCTACAATGTTGATATAAAGCGTTCTAAACGCCGCGCGGGGCTGAATTTCGCCGCACCGGACGTCATCTTTCTGACATCTCATAGACTTGAATGCCCGCTGTTTCCGACCAGTTCGACTTGGGTTTTGGCATCGCCTTTGACGATTTGTACTCGCGCGAGGGCCTGCTAAGGCTCGACCGCCAGTTTTGCGAGCATCTGGAAGCAACGGACGCCGCGCTTTACGCCCGTTTGCTCCAGACCCGTGCTAATCCCGCCGCGCTGGCTCCCGCCGGCCAATCCGAGCTAATTATCGCGCTTGCCCCGTATCTTGAAGACTTTATCGGCGAGCTGTTTGGCATCGTGCCCGAAATCCAGGCGCTGCAGGTTCGGCACCATCAATTCGCGCCGTTCTTCGCGTTCAAACGCAAATTCATCCAAAAACGCGCCATCAGCGGAGTTACCAAAGAGCAAGCGGCCGCGATCGACGGTCCAGCGCTCAAGCGCCAGTTAGAGATACGGTTCGGCGAGCCGGTTTACGAGCGCAGCTTCTTCATGCACGTATCTGAGTGGCTGGACGCCGAGGAGCAACATGGCGAGGACATCCAGAGCGCCATCCGCTATGCCGCTTGGGCGGCGCTGTCGCCGGAAGGGATCAAGCTGAATCACGGCGGCACGCTCTTCAAAGTGGCGCACAAGCTGGATCCGATGCGCCTGATCCAGCTCGAAAACGTCGCTCCCCAGAACGGTATCGCCAAGACGCAGCTCCCCAAGGAACACTGGCGTTATCGCGAAGGATTCCGGCTTACCGACCATGGCATGGCTATCGAGGGCGCACTCGATCAGGCGAACTACTGTATCAAGTGCCATAACCAGGCGAAGGATAGCTGCTCATCTGGCTTGAAGGAAAAGACTGGCGAGTTCAAGAAGACCATTTTCGGAGTTCCGCTGGCGGGTTGCCCGCTGGATGAAAAGATCTCCGAAATGAACGTGGTCAAGCAGCAGGGCAATACCATCGGCGCGCTGGCTATCGTCACTATCGACAATCCCATGGCCGCCGCGACGGGACATCGCATTTGCAATGACTGCATGAAGGCCTGCGTTTTTCAGAAGCAGGATCCGGTGGACATTCCGCAAATCGAAACGCGCACTTTGAAGGACGTTCTGGAGCTGCCCTGGGGCTTCGAGATCTACAGCCTGCTCACGCGCTGGAATCCGCTGAATTTCTCGCGGCCCGTCCCGGCCGCGCCCTCGGGCTACAGCGTGCTGGTGGTGGGCCTAGGCCCGGCCGGCTTCACGCTTTCGCACTATCTTCTGAACGAAGGACACACGGTGGTGGGCGTGGATGGCTTGAAGATCGAGCCGCTGCCTCCGCATCTCGCGGGCATCAACGCCCGGGGTGACCGAACGCGCTTCCAGCCCATTCGAGACATCCGGACCATCTATGAATCGCTGGATGACCGAGTGATGGCCGGGTTCGGGGGCGTGGCCGAATACGGGATTACCGTCCGCTGGGATAAGAATTTTCTGAAGGTCATACGGCTGCTGCTGGAACGGCGGCGTGCGTTTTCGATGTTCGGAGGTGTGCGCTTCGGCGGCGCGATGACCATCGACAGCGCGTTCGAAATGGGTTTCGATCATGTGGCACTGTGCGCCGGAGCCGGCCGTCCCACCGTCATTCCCATGAAGAACGGCTTGGCGCGCGGCGTCCGCCAGGCTTCCGATTTTCTGATGGCGCTGCAGCTGACTGGCGCGGCTAGGGCCGATTCGGTGACGAATCTGCAGATCCGCATGCCGATTGCGGTCATTGGCGGCGGACTTACGGCCGTCGACACCGCCACCGAATCGCTGGCCTACTACGTCGTGCAAGTGGAGAAACTCCTGGCGCGTTATGAAACCCTGGCGGCGGAGAAAACCGAGCACGAAATTCGCGACGGCTGGAGCCAGGAAGAAATGGAAACCGCCGACGAGTTTCTCTCGCACGGCCGGGCCATTCGCGCCGAGCGCCGGGCTGCGGCGCGGGAAGGCCGCCGGCCGAACCTCATTGAACTGTTGAATTCCTGGGGCGGCGTCACCATCGCGTATCGGCGTCGCTTGGTGGACGCGCCCAGCTACACGCTGAACCACGAGGAAGTCTCCAAGGCATTCGAGGAGGGCATTCGATTCGCTGAATGTCTCGCTCCGGCCGAGGTTGAAGTGGATCGCCACGGGCATGCCTCCGCGCTGCACTTGACGCGTCACGAGTTCGACGAAGCCAGAGGCAAGATGACACCCACCGGCGAGCCCGTGCGTTTGCCGGCGAGATCCATTCTCGTCGCGGCCGGAACGCAGCCCAACACCGTGCTTGGCCGCGAGGATCCCGAAAATTTGTTCCTGGACGGACGCTGGTTTCAAGCCGTCGACGAGAACGGAGACCCGGTGCAGCCGGAACGGATCGCGAAACCGAGCCAGGCTCGCGTACTCACGTCTGTTCGTCCGGATGGCCGCGGCATCAGCTTCTTCGGTGACTTGCATCCTTCCTTCGCCGGCAACGTCGTCAAGGCCATGGCTAGTGCCAAGCGAGGTTTTCCGGTAGTGTCTACGCTGCTGTCGCGCAAGCCGCCCAGCGTTCCGTCGCCGGCGGGTCTTCTCAGCCGCTTGAATGATGAACTGCGCGCGGTAGTTGAGAAGGTGGTTCGCCTAACGCCGACCATCGTCGAAGTGGTGGTACGAGCGCCGATGGCCGCGCGCGCGTTCCAGCCCGGCGAATTCTACCGGCTCCAGAATTACGAAACGCTCGCGACCCGCGTGAACGGGACCACGCTCGCGATGGAGGGTCTCGCGCTCACGGGCGCTTCGGTGGATCGAGAGAAAGGCCTGCTTTCCACCATCGTGCTGGAAGTGGGCGGCTCGTCCGATCTGTGTACTCTATTGCAGCCCGGCGAGCCGGTGATTCTGATGGGGCCCACTGGGACGCCCACCGAAACGCCTTCGCGCGAGACGGTGCTGCTGGTGGGGGGAGGGCTCGGCAACGCCGTGCTGTTCTCGATCGGCCAGCAATTGCGGGCCAGCGGTTCTCGCACCATTTACTTCGCCGGCTACAAGAAGATGATCGACCGCTACAAGGTTGAGGAAATCGAGAAGGCCGCCGACGTGGTGGTCTGGTGTTGCGATGAAGCGCCCGGGTTCACGCCGGATCGCGTGCAGGACAAGGCATTCGTCGGAAACATTGTGGACGCCATGGCGGCTTACGCGCGCGGCGACCTGGATGAACCGGAGATTCCTTTCAGCTCCGTGGACCGTCTGGTGGTGATCGGCTCGGATGGGATGATGCACGCCGTCCAGCGCGCCCGGCATGGGGTGCTGGCGCCCTATCTAAAGAAGGGGCACAAAGCCATCGCCAGCATCAATTCGCCGATGCAGTGCATGATGAAGGAAATCTGCGCGCAGTGCTTGCAGCTCCACAAGGATCCGCTCACCGGCGAGGAGCGGGTGGTGTTTTCCTGCTTCAACCAGGATCAGCAGATGGACGAAGTGGATTTCGCGAGCCTGCGCACACGCCTTTCGCAGAATGGTGTGGAGGAGAAGCTTACCAAGCAGTGGATTGACCGATGCCTTCGCCAGATCGGGGCCCGCGAGGAGTTGGTCGCTATCTAATGGTGAGCTCCCCCAAGTGCGCGATCATAGAAGCTCAGACAGACATGGAGTCCTACCCAACTTTGGAGTTGAGCCGTCGTCTGGGGCAGCAGTGGCTCAATATCGAGGTCGCTCGGACGCTCTCGCGCGAGACCTTAACCAAACTCAGAGAGGTTCTGAGTGACTCGGACTCGGATGATACGAGTGTCGTTGTGTCAGGATCGCTGGGCCGCGAAGAATTCACTCCTGGCAGCGACATTGATTGGATGCTCCTCCTCGATGGAATCGCGGATCCCAGTCACCATTTTCTGTTTCTCGCCGCGAAGCGAAGGATTGCTGCCCTCGCGCCGGAGAGGACTGGCCGCGAAGGGACGTTCGAGGCGATGGTATCGAGCCACGATCTGATCCATAACATTGGCGGCGAGGATGACACGAACCTGAACCTAACACGCCGCTTACTCTTGTTGGTAGAATCACGGCCAGTCGGCCGCTCGATGGCTATCGAGCGTGTTACTAAGAACATCCTTAAGCGCTACCTTCTTGAGGACCTTAGCTTCTGGCGTGGCACTAGTGTCGACCACCATCACATACCTCATTTTCTCCTTAACGACTTCGCGCGATTGTGGCGCACATTTGCTGTTGATTTTGCCTACAAGTTCCGTTCGCGCTCAGGAGAAGGTTGGGCGATAAGAAATATTAAATTGCGAATGTCCAGGAAGCTTCTATACGTCGCCGGGCTCCTTGCGTGTTTCCGGTGCAATCTTGACCCCGAGTTTCGCGACGTTCCGTGGGGCGACGAGAGTAAGCGTCACGACATACTCGACGCCGTGTATTCAGTTTTCTCTGACAGACCCTTGGACATCGTTGCGGCTTTCGTGATGCAGCATGAGCACATGAAAAGCACTGCGGTGAGCCTGTTCACGGCCTACGACGAGTTTCTCGGAATCTTGCTTAATTCCGAGCAGCGCGAGCATCTTAAAGTACTTGAGGCCGGTCAACAGGACGCTCTTTACGAGAGGGCTCGCGACATAAGCCACCGCTTTCGGAAAGCCGTATTGGATCTTTTCTTCGACGAGACGACAGGACTGCTACCACTCACCCGTCTCTACGGTCTGTTTTAATGCAACTGCTCGGCTACTCTACGGGTGCGCTCGCCCTGGCCGATTTCCGCAAGGCGTTGGACCTTCTTCAGGACCAGCCCGTTAAGGCAGTCGAGCTTTCTGCCATTCGTAAGGATGAACTCGTCCCTCTGTTGCGCTCGCTGGATGAGCTTGATCTTCACAAGTTCGAATACGTCTCGATCCACGCGCCGAGCGAGTTTTTCCCTGATGATGAGGAGTGGATCTTTCAAGAACTTTACGCGATTCGCGAGCGCGGCTGGCCGATAGTTGTCCACCCGGACACGTTGCACGATCATTCCTTGTGGCAGCTCCTGGGGGCGCAATTGTGCATCGAGAACATGGATAGGCGGAAGTCTGCAGGCCGAACGACTCGGGAACTCGAGTCGCTCTTCGAGGCTTTTCCGCTAGCCTCGTTTTGTTTCGACATTGGACATGCACGCCAGGTCGACACCTCGATGATCGAAGCATACAAGATGCTCAAGAAGCTTGCTTTCCGACTTCGGCAAGTGCATGTGAGCGACGTAAATTCACGAAACAAACATGATCAGCTCAGTTTCGTGAGCATTCTCGATTTTCAAGAGGTCGCTCACCTGATTCCGCGATCCGTTCCTGTCATCATCGAGTCAATCGTCTCTCAGGATCAAATAGGCGCTGAGATGGAGCGGGTTCAAAAAGCACTTGGGCGGCAGGGCGTAGCTAGACAGTGATCCAGCGGTCATGCTCGTGCCTTGCGCGCGAGGAATTAGTCGCGCAATAGACCAATAGCCTAGGCCATCGCGCTAAGTTTGCGCAGCTCGACGGATTTATAAATCTCTTTGGTCTGTTCCATGTTCGGGAACTCGACGCCGGGCAGTTTCGCCGACGCGGTGCCCGCGGCGACGCCCCAGCGGACGCACTCGGCGAAGTCTTTTTTCTTGATGGCGGCCCAGACGAACGCCGCCGCCAGCGCGTCGCCCGCTCCAAGCGGCGAGACCGCGTCGATGCGGGGCGGATGGGCCTCGATCAGCTGATTTTCGTCCACCGCCACGACGCCCCGGTTGCCGAGCGAGAGCAGCACGCTGTCGGCGCCCATGGCCTTGATGCGCGTCACTGCCTCTATGAAATGAGCGCGCGTGATGAGCGCCCGGTTCAGCAGGCGTTCGGCCTCGGGCTGATTTGGACTCACCACCGTGGGTCCGGCTTCCACTCCGTGCAACAGCGCATCACCGTCGGTGTCGAGCAACGTCTTTACCTTGCGCTCCCGCGCCTTGTGAATCAGCTTCGTATAGAAATCCGCTGAGACGCCGGGGGGATACTTCCGCAAAGCATCAGCCAGGACGCCGATTCCAGATTACTTTCGACGGCCTTTTCGACCCGTGCCAGCTCCTCCGGCGTGATCAACGGGCCAAATTCGTTCAGCTTGATCGAGAGCCCCTGGCGGTCCGTGATCGTCAAATTGAGCCGAATGTCGTGCTGGATGGGCACTACATTGACTGGGAAGCTCCATTTGGTTAGAAGCTTTTCGAAGCGCTTTCCGTTGGGGCCGCCGGATGTGACCACGGCCAGCGTCTTAGCGCCGAAAGAATGCAGCACGCGCGAGGCGTTGATGCCCCGTCCGCCCGCCGCGTCGTTATGCGAAAGAATGTACGCGCGGTCTTCGAACACCAGACGATCCACGAGCATGGTGCGGTCGACCGCCGGGTTGATGGTGAGGGTTAATATCAACTCTCAATGTTAACCTGAATGATTGCCCGGCCCATCCCATTTCAAGGCGTATTTGGCGCTGGCATCGGTCTGTTTTTTCTGGGGCACCACCTATCTCGGGATTCGAATGGCGCTCGAATCGGTGCCGCCGGCCACGCTGATGAGCCTGCGGTTCACGATTTCAGGAATCGTGCTGCTCGCCATTGCATTCTTCTCGAAGACCCACCTGCCATCAGGCAGGGAATTGGCGTACACGGCCTTGTTCGGCGTCACCATAATCAGCCTCGGCACCGGTTGTCTGGTATTCGCCGAATTGTGGGTTCCCAGCGGCCTCGCGTCCCTGTTCATCACCACTTCGCCGTTCTGGATGATTGGAGTGGACGCCGTGATTCCAGGCGGTGAACGCCTCCACGCGCCCACCATTATCGGGATGCTGGTTGGCTTTGCGGGCACGCTGCTCTTAGTGGCGCCCAGCGCGATTCGTGAAGGTTTCAACGGCCCCCTGCTCCGAGGCTTCCTGCTGCTGCAGCTCGGATGCGCAGGCTGGGCCCTGGGATCGATGCTGCAGCGCCGGCATCGAACCAAGGCGCATCCGGTGGTGAGCGGCGCGGTGCAGCAGCTGGCCACCGGTCTCGCGTTTCTGGCGCCGGCCTTGCTTCTGAAGCATCCGCCGATTGTTTGGACGCCCCGCAGCGCCGGAGCGGTGGTCTATCTGGTCATCTTCGGATCCATCGTAGGCTATAGCGCCTACATTTACGCGCTGGACCAGTTGCCGGTCTCCATCGTCACCATCTACAACTACATCAATCCGATCGTGGCCTTGTTTCTGGGCTGGCTTTTTTACCGCGAGCCGATCGGCGTTCGCGAGGTGATCGCGATGTTGATCATCTTCGCCGGCGTGGCTCTGGTGCGGCACTACGGCAAGCGCCCCGCAGGCTCTAAACCAACGCAGCCACTTTCTCCAACGCTGCTTCAAACCTCTGCGGATTCGTGAGCACGGGCTCGAAAAGATCGCCCACTCTTTCGAAACGATCAAGCGCGTTGTGAATGTTAAACTGCTTCGGTTCGAGGCCCGGCTGGACTTCGGACCAATCCAGCGGCGTCGATACCGGAGCGCCCGGATAAGCTCGCAGCACGTACGGAGCGGCAATGGTTTTGGCGCTCGAAATCTGAAGATAGTCGAAGTATACTTTGCCTTTTTTGCGTTGCGAAACGGTGCGCGGGGTGGTGAACAGGTCGGGATTCCGCCGGATCACCAGGATCGACAGAATCTCGGCAAACGAGCGCACCTGCTCGAAAGTGTAGACCGGCTCCAGCGGAACGTACACGTGCATTCCGTCGCCGCCCGTGGTCTTCGGATAACCCGCCAGACCAACTGAGTCAAGCGTCTGCTTCACCAGCTGAGCGGCTTCGACGATCTTCGAATACGGGCAGCCCTCGGTAGGATCGAGATCGATTAGCGCGAAGTCGGGATGGTCCAGCGTTCCAAGCCGGCTCATCCAGGGATTGTGGTCGATACATGCCAAATTGGCCAGATACACCAGCGTGGCTCGATCGTTGCAGATGATGTAATGAATAGGCGCCTGGTTGTGTTCGGAAAAGATCGGCTCGAGACGCACCCAGTCAGGCACTTTGTCTTCCGCTTCCTTCTGGAAAAAGAAATCCTGATCGATGCCGTTCGGATAACGCTTCAATGAGAGCGGCCGGTCGCGCAGGTGGGGCAGGATCAGATCCGCCACGGCGTCATAATAATTAATGAGATCGCGTTTGGCGATCCCCTCGCCCGGATAGAAAATCTTGTTGAGATTCGTGAACTTGAGACGGTGCCCGTCGATCGAGAGCTGCATCTCGGCGGGCGATTTCGCGGGGATGAGCGAATCGCGCTTGATCACCGGGCGCGATGCCGACGGCGCTTCCGGCGTCTCAGGCTCCGGCGCTTCGCGAACGCACTCCTTCGGGTCCTTGTCAGTCCTCAAGTGCATGAAGACCGGCGCGCGTAGCAATCCATCCGGTGTCACCTCCAGAAATTTGATTTCCGCAACTAGTTGCGGCTTCACCCAGGTGACGTCGCGCAGCGCTTTCACCGGACCTGAGAAGGGATTCTTCTTGACGATCAGCGGCTCCAGGCGCCCGTAAATCTCCTGGAGCGATTTGTCGTTGAAGCCCGTTCCCGCCTGGCCGACGTGCACCAGTTTGCCTCCCTGATAAAGGCCTAAAACCAGCGAACTGAAGTAGTCGCGCTCGCCGTGCGTAAATCCTCCGATAACGAAGTCGCCGGTGGTAACCACTTTGATCTTCAGCCAATCCTGGCTGCGGCGCGGTTCGTACTTGCTGGTGCGCCGCTTGGCCAGAATCCCTTCCAATCCGAGCGCTCGCGCGGCTTCGAGCATAGCTGGGCCCGTGGCGGCGAAGTCATCCGAAAGCCGAATGCGATCGGTGGGCGTCAGCACTTCCGCTAGAACCTTCTTGCGGTTTTCGAGAGGCACGCCGCGCAGGTCGTAGCCATCGAGATACAGCAAATCGAAGAGGAACAGCGTCGCCGGCGCGGATCGGGCCAGATGCGCGATGCTGTTGGGATCGCCGACGGAAATGCGCGGCTGGATCAGGCTGAAGCGGGAGCGGCCGTTCTCATCCAGCACCGCGATTTCGCCATCCAGGATCGCGGTGGAGCCCTTGAGAGAGTGCGGCAAAACCGTCAATTCCGGATACTGTTGGTCGCAGCGCTTTTGAGTACGCGAAAAAATGCGGAGCTGGTTGTCTTCAACGAAGCAGACCGCCCGCACACCGTCCCATTTCACTTCGTAAAGCCATTCCTTTCCCGAAGGCGGCTTCGAAGCGAGAGTGGCGAGCATCGGCGCGATGGAGTGGGGCATGGGGGATTTCACCGCGCCTTCGAGCTTCGCGAGATTCGTGGCGGCAGGCGCGGAATGAAGGGCCACGGCGGGAAGATTCTCGGCGATTTCCTGCTGCGTTCGGCCGGTCGAGACGCTGCGAGCATAGTCTTCGATGTTCCAACTCGCCCGCGCATCCGCGTCGCGCTTCTTGATGATCAGCCATTCGTTTCCCTTGCCGCGATTGCGCATCTGCACCAGCGCGAATTCGCCCTTCAGCTTTTCCCCGTGCAGCCGGAATTTGAAATCGCCGCGCTCGATCTGCGCCAGCGCCGGACCATCGCCCAGCAAATCGTAGGTGCCGCGATCCCACAGCATGACACTGCCGCCGCCGTATTCGCCTTTGGGAATGTTGCCTTCGAAATTGCCGTAATCCAGCGGATGGTCTTCGACGTGCACCGCCAGATTCTTCGACAACGGCTCCAGGCTGGGGCCCTTGGGCACTGCCCAGGACTTTAGCGTGCCCTCCACTTCCAGCCGGAAATCGTAGTGCAGACGGGTGGCGTCGTGGCGCTGGACGCAGAAGAAATTTCCCGGCGAAGCGGACTTCGGCGGCGCGGGCTTAGGTTCGGGCGTTTTATCGAACGATCTCTTACGTTCGTAGTCTTTCAGTGACATCGCACCGAACCGGTTCGCTCAGGGCGCTACTTGCGCGCGGCCGAGGTGGAGGCGCAAAAGCGATCGAAAGCGTCCGTCAAAAGGCGGGCGATCTCGGTTGGTTCCCGCCGCTCGATGTCCGAGCGATGGATCATGTACACCGGCTTGCCGTTCTGGAACAAAGCCATGGACGGCGAAGAAGGCGGATACGGGGCCAGAATCTCGCGCAAATGAGCCACCGCTGCTTCGTCTCCACCGGCGAACACGGTACCGGCCTTCTCGGGCCGAACCGGATGTTTCAGCGCCATTCCGATGGCGGGCCGGGCGCGTCCGGCCGCACAGCCGCATACGGAGTTGACGATCATCAGCACGGTACCGTTCTCGGGGCTGATCAAACGGTCGACATCTTGCGGGGTGCGGGCTTCGTCCACGCCGTGACGCGCGAGATCCGCGCGCATGGGAGCGATCAAATGTTCGGGGTAGGGCACACCATAATCTTACCAGCGTCAGTCGCCGAGCCGATTTTTCAGCCTCGCGGAAGAATCTGTGGTGTTCAACGGCCTTCCGCGCGCAACGCGAACTCGGCGATGCGCTCTGCCAGTTGGGACCGCAATCCGGGCGGCAGGTTATGTCCCATGCCCTCGATCAGGACGAGCTCCGCGCCCGGAATCGCCTCGGCCGTCGCTCGCCCGCCGCTGACGTCGCACATACGGTCCGCCAGGCCGTGGATCACGAGGGTGGGGACATTTAGATGCCGGAGCCGAGCGGTCCGATCACCGGACGCGACCGTGGCGACCGCCTGACGGACGACTCCGATCGGATCGTAGCAACGGTCGTAGGCGCGTCCGGATGCCGTGGCCACTTCATGCTCGTCCGCCGGATATCCTGGCGAGCCGACGGCTCGAAAAGCCCGGAGCATGCGCTGAACAACTTCTTCGCGCGTGACCGCGGGCGGACCACTGAACACGTCGCGGAGCACCTCCGGCGAGGTCTGCCCGACGGACATGTTGCCCGTGGTCGACATCATCGAAGTGAGAGAGCGGACATGGTCCGGATGCTCGATCGCCATGGTTTGCGCAATCGCGCCTCCCATGGACGCGCCGACGACATGCGCCTTTGCGAATCCGAGCGCGTCCAGCAACCCCACCGCGTCGGCAGCCATATCCGACAGCGTGTACGACACCGACGACAGGTCGCCGGCGAGAACCGCGGGCAAATTCGGAGCAGGGGCATCCGTCAGGTGCGTGGAGAGCCCGACGTCTCGATTATCGAAGCGGATGACTTGCAGGCCGCGGTCAACCAGAGCATGGCAAAACGCGTCCGGCCACGCAATGGATTGCCCAGCGACCCCCATGATCAGTAAAACCACAGGTGCATCCGGGTTCCCAAGACGCTGGTAAGCGATATCGATCCCGGCCGGCCCAACTTTTGACGCCTTCTGGTCCACGATAGAAGCGTCGAACCCATTCACCAGATCTGACATGCCGATCCTCCTTTTTCGCTGAGTTCTTCTCAAGAATCATTTTTCAGGAAGGTTGTAGTGTCTTCGAAGAAGGTCTCGAGGACCTGCCGGACGTCGAGTGGAAGAGCGGCCTGCTCGAGCGCCCGATTCATCAATAGCAGCCACCGGTCGCGAGCAACTTGCCCGATAGCGAATGGCGCGTGCCGCATTCGAAGCCTGGGATGGCCGCGCTGTTCGATGTACGAAGGCGGCCCGCCGAATCGGTAAATGAGAAAATCCCGAAGCCGTTGCTTGGAACCTTCGAGATCGTGGGCCGGATACATCGGTCCGAGGATGTCGTCCGAGGGCACTTGGCGATAGAACGCTTGTACCAGGCGCTCGAATCCGTCCTGGCCGATGGCGGCGTAAATTTCTTTTTCTTCCACTAGTCGATCCTAGCAGCCGCGCGCGCACGGCCCAGCCACTTATACTCACCTATACTGAAGATATGGGGAGCTTGGTGACCCTGGAACCCGCATCCGCGCTGGACCCCGCCGCGCTGGCCATCAAAGAACTGAAGCTCTTTGAAATCCTGGCCGGCATGCGGCGCGTCATCGTTGCGTATTCCGGCGGAACGGATTCCGCGTATCTGGCCTGGGCCGCGCGTCGCGTGCTGGGGGACAACGTCGTAGCCATCACCGCCGATTCGGCCTCGATTCCCGAGTCGCACAAGCGCGACGGAGAGGATTTCTCCCGCGCCAATGGAATCCCGCATGAATATATCGAGACGCGCGAGTTTGATAATCCCGACTACGTCAAGAATGCGCCCGACCGCTGTTTCCATTGCAAGGACGAACTGTTCACGCGCCTGGACGCCGTCGCCGCCGAGCGAGGCATCGAGCACATCATTTATGGCGTTAATGTGGACGACCTGGGCGATTATCGCCCCGGCCAGGGCGCCGCAAAGCTGCATCAGGTGAAAGCGCCGCTGGTGGATGCGGGGTTAACCAAGGCCGAGATCCGGGAGCTATCGCGGATCGCCGGTCTCTCAACCTGGGATCGGCCGGCTTCGGCGTGCCTGAGTTCGCGCATTCCTTACGGTACGCCGGTGACGCCCGAAACAGTCAAAACCGTGGAGCGTGGCGAGGAAGCCATCCGCGCGCTCGGGTTCCGGCAGTTCCGCGTTCGATTTCATGGCGAGCTGGTGCGAATCGAAGTGGCTCCCGATGAATTGGCCCAGGCTTTGACGCCGGAAATGGCCCGAGCCTTCGTCGCCATCTTCAAGCCCCTGGGATTTCACTACGTCACCATCGATCTCGAAGGCTACCGCCAGGGATCGCTAAATTCGGTTCTGAAGCCGCGCTAGTTCTTCGCGCCGATGCTTTCCGTCCGGCCCGCCAAAGGCCGCACGATCGACCCTCCGCAAACTCCCACGCCAGTATTCATGAGCGCATTCAGCAGATGCCCCAAGACGTTATAAATCATCTGCTCGTTCACCGGCTGCCGGCCCGGAAGACGAAACGAAGCCGGCAATTCCTTGGCGATTTGCAGCCGGATGGAATGCCGCAACGTGTGGCCCGAACGGTCGATTTGGTTCGCCAGCGAGATGGGCGTTTGCAATACCGATCCCGACTTTCCGTCGACATAAAACTGGCAGCGCGAAAACCACCCCAAATTGCCGGGATCGGCGGCATCAAACAGCAGCAAGGGCGCTTGCCGGCCGGCCGCGGCCAAATCTATGTACAAGGCCCGGTCGGTATCGTCGATCCGGTATTCAAAACCGGCCTGCTTGGCAATGCTGGCCACCAGTTCCGGATCCAGCTCCAGGAGCAGGAACTTATGGTCGCCCGCTGACAAAACCTGCATGCCACCTATTGTAACGGGTCGCCCGGATTAGAACCTTCAGAAAGTTCGCGTTATAATCGAAATGGAGCCTTTTCCACTTGTCCATTCGAAGTTTTCTGCGCTTTAGCGCGCACGTTCAGATGCTGCCCATTCTCGAAAGCGGCGAGGAGACGCTGGTGGGCGGCCAGGCGGTAATGGAAGGCGTCATGATGCGCGCGCCCCACAGCTATTGCGTGGCGGTTCGCAAAGCTAACGGCGAGATCGCTACCGAACAGAACCCGCTGCCGCGCCTTTCCGAGAAATACCCGATTTTCAAGCTGCCGATCCTGCGCGGATTAGGGACGCTGGGGCACGCCATGGGCCTGGGCATCAAAGCGCTCCGTTTTTCGTTGAACGTTTCGCTGGCGGATCTGGGCCCGGCCGGCGAAAAGCCCGTCGAGCTATCGGGCTGGATGATGACCGGCCAACTTTTGTTTTCGCTGGTCATGTTCCTGTTCATGTACAAATTTGTCCCGCTGGTGCTGGCCACCAAGCTGGGCGGCTTGTTGCACTCCTCGCATCAGCGCCTTACCGTGAACCTGCTCGATGGCGTCATCCGATTCGGCATCCTTTTGGGATTCCTGTACCTCATATCGCGGATGAAGGACATGCATCGCATGTTCCAATATCACGGCGCGGAGCACAAAGTCGTTTTCAATTTCGAATCCGGACAGCCGGTGACGGTGGAGAACGCACAGAAGTTCGTTACCTTCCATCCGCGCTGCGGAACCAGTTTCCTGGTGGTGGTGATGCTGATCGCGATCCCGGTCTACGCGTTTCTGCCTTTCGATGGATTTCTCGCGAAACTGGTGGCGCGCATCGCGCTGCTGCCGCTGATCCTGGGCGTCAGCTACGAATTGATCCGATTCGCCGCCAAGCACCAGCAGGGTCTCATGGCCGTGCTGACCAAACCCGGTTTGTGGCTGCAACGCGTCACCACCAAGCCGCCGACTAACGAGCAGGCCTCCGTAGCCATTGAGGCGCTGGAAGGCGCCATGCAGCTCGAAAAGTCTCAGGGCGGCGAGCTGGTCATCGCTTAAGCGGCTTGGCCTTCGAATAGGCCCGTCATGCAATATTCTCAAAAACTCGACGAGATCGAAGCGCGTTTCGACACCCTGACGCGCCAGATGGCGGACCCGGCCGTTATTTCGGACGGCGACAGCTATCGCAAAATCGCGAAGGAGCGTTCCGAGCTCGAAGAAACAGTGGCGAAGTATCGCGAGTATAAGCAGGTCAAGCGCAACTACGACGAAGGCCGGCAGATGCTGGCCGATCCCGATCCGGAGTTGCGGCAGATGGCCAACGATGAAATCCAACGGTTGGAGCCCGACTTGCGCCGTCTCGAGGAAGAATTGCGGTTGCTGCTGATTCCCAAGGACCCGCTCGACGACAAGAACGTGGTGCTCGAAATCCGAGCCGGGACGGGTGGCGACGAAGCCACGCTGTTCGCCGCCGAAGTGTTTCGGATGTACAGCCGTTACGCGGAATCGCAGAAGTGGCGCGTGGAAGTGACGTCGGTTAGCGAATCGTCCGTGGGCGGGCTGAAGGAAGTAATCGCGCTGATCAGCGGCAACAAGGTTTACAGCCGGCTCAAATATGAGAGCGGCGTGCATCGCGTGCAGCGCGTTCCCCAGACCGAGCAGCAGGGCCGCGTTCACACTTCCGCCATCACCGTCGCGGTGCTTCCCGAGGCTGACGAAGTGGAAGTGAAGATCGATCCGAAGGATATCCGGATCGATACGTTCTGTTCGTCGGGGCCCGGCGGGCAATCGGTGAATACCACTTACTCGGCCGTTCGCATCACCCATCTGCCCACCGGAGTGATCGTTTCCTGCCAGGACGAAAAATCGCAGATCAAAAATCGCGCCAAGGCGGAGCGCGTGCTCAGATCGCGTTTGTATGAGATGGAACTCGAAAAACAGCGCGAGCAGATCGGGGCAGAGCGGCGCAGCATGGTGGGGTCGGGCGACCGGAGCGAGAAAATTCGCACCTACAATTTCCCGCAAAATCGCGTCAGCGATCATCGCATCGGGCTGACCCTGCACCAGCTCGATCTGGTCATGGAAGGGCGTCTCGATCCGCTGTTCAACGCGCTCACCGATTATTACAATCGAGGCGAAGCAGCCTAGCGCCGTATTCGGCCATGCTTATCCAAGTGGCGCTCCTGCAGGGTACAAAACTGCTGGAGGAGGGCGGCGTCGGCGCGCCGCGGCTTACGGCCGAAGTCCTGCTCGGACACGCGTTGCATCGCGAGCGCGAATATCTGTACGCGCATCCTGAAGAAGGCTTGCCCGAAGTCGCGTGGCTGCACTACGGCCGGTATTTGCACGAGCGCTTGAACGGAAGGCCCACGCAATACATCACGGGCAAGCAGGAGTTCTACGGGCGCGTGTTCCGCGTCACGCCCGACGTCCTGATTCCCAGGCCGGAGACCGAGCACTTGATCGAAGCCAGCCTGGCGCGCATTCAATCCGGCCAAATCGTGCTTGACGTTGGTACGGGATCAGGCGCAATCGCGATCACGCTAGCGCTCGAAACCGCCGCGCGAGTTTTTGGAACCGACTTGTCGCAAGCCGCCCTCTGCGTTGCTTTGCGGAACGCCCGGAAACTTCAAGCGCCTGTTTCGTTCGTCGCAGGCGACCTTGCGGAATGCTTCGCGGACCGCTCGATAGACCTGCTGGTTTCGAATCCCCCGTATGTCCCCGAGGCCGACCGGCCGGTGCTCCAGCGCGAGGTTCGCGACTTCGAACCGCACGTCGCCCTGTTCGGTGGACCAACCGGCCTCGAGATCTATGAGCGCCTCATTGCCGACGCTCGCCGAATCCTGCGGCCGGGCGGCTGGATGCTGCTGGAACTCGGCTACAATTCGGTAGAGCCGGCGCGCGGGATGCTGGGGCCGGGCTGGAGTGAAATCGAAATCGGGCAGGATCTCGCCGGCCTGCCGCGCGTGCTGGCGGCGAAATGGACGCCATGAAGACCTACTTCCACCTCGACATGGACGCCTTCTTCGTGTCGGTGGAAGAACTCTTCGATCCTTCGCTTCGCGGCAAGCCGGTGGTGGTGGGCGGACAGCGCGACCAGCGCGGCGTGGTCTCGGCGGCGTCCTACGCGGCGCGCAAATTCGGAGTGCATTCCGCCATGCCGCTGAGAACCGCTGCTCGGTTATGCCCGCAGGCCATTTTCGTCGACGGACATCCCGAGCGCTACCGCGACTATTCGCGCAAGATTTACACCGTGCTCAAGAGCTTCTCTCCGCAAGTGGAAATGGCCTCCGTGGACGAAGCTTATATCGACATCACCGGCACCGAGCGATTGCATGGCCGTCCGCTGGCAGCCGCACACCGCCTGCATGCTTCCATTAAGCGCGAGACGGACCTCAACTGTTCGATCGGGATCGCCGCATCGCGCCTGGTGGCCAAAGTGGCATCCGATCAAGCCAAGCCGAACGGGATACTGTGGGTGCTGCCGGGCGAGGAAGCTCGGTTTCTGGCGCCGCTGGATGTCCGCAAGATCCCGGGCGTCGGCAAAGTGACCGAAAAAAATCTGCACGACCGCGGCATCCGCAAAGTCGGCGATCTGGCCGCACTGCCCGAGGAATTTCTCGAGGAGCATTTTGGATTATGGGGGCTCGCGCTGGCCGGAAAATCGCGGGGGTTGGACGCGGGCGGCTGGTTCGACGGCGAAGTGGGCGAGGCTGGCGACCCCAAATCGATCAGCCATGAGATCACCTTCAACGAAGACACCGCGGATCTCGACACGCTCGAATCCACTCTGGCGCGGCTTTCGGAGATGGTGGGCCGCCGCCTGCGCGAGCACCGGCTGCACGCCCGCACGCTGCAGCTCAAGCTCCGCTATTCGGACTTCAGCACCATCACGCGCGCCCACTCGCTCGATCACGCCACGCAGCTCGACACTGAAATCTTCCAGCAGATCCGCGCGCTATTCCATCGGAATCGGAAAGCCAATTCCAAGATCCGACTGCTGGGCGTGCATGCGTCGAGCTTCGAATCGGGCGAGGGCCAGCTCAATCTTCTGGCTGAAGACAAGACCGAGCGCTGGCGCAAGGCTCTGAATACGATGGATCAGCTGCGCGACAAATTCGGTGAGTCGAGCGTATCGCTGGCCATGGGAATGAAGGGCCGGTTTCGGGAGCGGGTACACGAAAATCCGGCCGGATTGCCGGGGAAGACGCCGGGGGAAGACTAGTCCGGATTCTTGCTTCCGCTCCGATGGAGGTGGAGATGAGCGAAAATAAGACCAGGATTGGCGGATGAACAAAGATCAGGTCATCGACAAACTCCGCGCCCACGAGCCAGAGCTGAAGGCTGCCGGAATCGTGCGTATTGCAGTGTTTGGGTCGGTGGCAAGAGGGGACAATTCCTCAGAGTCGGATGTTGACCTCTTAGCCGATTTCGACCGAACGAGACGCCACACCTTGCTCACCATGGCCAGGCTCGAAAACCGCCTTGCTGATTTGCTCGGAACAAGGGTGGATCTGTCCTCACCCGAATGGCTTAAGGAACCGGCCAAGGATCAGGCTCTGCGCGAGGCGGTTGTTGCCTTTTAGGGACCGTGAAAGGCCTCTCCACGACATTCTGGAGAGCATTGACCAGATCAATAGATTTGTCGGAGATACTGACTTCCTCGCATACCAGACAGACGAAAAGACCAAAGCGGCGGTCGAGCGCAAAATTCAAATTATCACCGAGGCTGTGGCCCGGTTAGAAATGGACGGTGCGGAGGTATATCCGGAGATTGATTGGAAGGGATATCGCGGCATGGGCAACTTCCTGCGTCATTCCTACCATCGGGTCTCGGATGAAATAGTCTGGAACACGGTGCAGGACGACCTTCCGGTGCTTAGGAGGATCGTTGAGAAGGCGCTCCAACCCCCTGACGCACCCGACGAGAATTGATGACCTGACCCGAAAAATCCTCGCGGTATTTCGCAGAGCCTTGAAGGAAAACAATGATGAGCCAAAGCACGTTTCCAACTGGATGGGATGAAGGGAAGGTGCGGCGAGTACTCGCCCACTATGAAGAACAAACGGATGAGGAGGCCCTAATCGAGGACGAAGCCGGTATTGGGCCTTCCGAAACGGAAATGAACGTCTGTCAGGACCTGGCCCCCAAAGTCCGTGGACGGATCGCGAAGCTCCAAGGCTGAGAGAGTCAATGCCGAGCGATCTTGATCGGTGGGAAAGGGTTAAGCGCTTAGGTGGGGGCGGACAGGGTGAGGTTTTTCTCTGCAGGACCCCCAACCGTGTCGCGGCGCGGGCGCAAGCCAAGGCGCAGATACGCCTGTGCGTTAAGAACATTGATGGTTACGAGGGGAAACCCTCCGACGAATTCGTTCAATCGCTGCTTCAGGCGATCGACGAATTCAATCGGCCCGATGCCGCCAACGAACATGGAGCTTTGAAACGGTTCAAGATACCGCCTGATGATAAAGAAGAGGAGCTGAAGGCCGTCGGAAGGTTGGAATCAGAGGTACACGTTCTCGAAAAATTGAGCCATCCGGCCGTGTTGAAACTGTTGCACTCAAATGTCGCTGAACGGTTCGTGGTAACGGAGTACCACCGGCACGGTACGCTGGCCGACAACTTAAGTCGCTATCAAGGTAACCCCCTCGCGGCTCTCCAAGCGTTCAAATCTCTAGTGGAGGGTGTCTGCGAAATTCACAGGCAGGGCGCAATCCATCGCGATATCAAACCGGAGAACATATTCATGACGAGCTCAGGCGGGTTGGTACTCGGAGACTTCGGCATCGTATTTTTCCAAGATGACCGACGCTTAACCACAACCTTCGAGCGTGTTGGCAGCCACTTCTGGATGGCACCGTGGGCATACGACAATGTGCGCTTGCATTTCAACGAGATTAAGCCAGCGTTAGACATTTACTCGCTTGGAAAGGTGCTTTGGTCTATGATATCCGGCCGCAATGGATTCCCGTTTTGGGAGTACGCCGAGGAGGCCAACAACCTAGAGAGGCTCTCTCCGGACGACCCGAGCATGTCCCTCGTTAACGAATTATTGGCGAAATGCGTTGTACGTCATGCGAAGGACTTCCGTCTCTCCAGCGCTTTGGACTTGGCGTCAGAAGTGGACCGCTTAATCGACAAGATCAAAGCGCGCGTACGTTTCAAAGCTGATGGAGCGCATACTTGGCCTTGTCGGGTGTGCGGTAAGGGGAGCTATAAGGTCAGTGGTCTAGCACACCAAGTGGAGGCATACCGCTATGGGGGCCCGGTTACGAAGCAGACGGTTCATTTGAACGTCAGCGTCTGCGACCACTGCGATCATGCGGAGCTGTTTGAAGAACGGTCCCAATAAACAGGCCCTAACCGGCCGCCCCACCCCCCAAGCGCTAAACTACTATCAGGCAACACCGCAAAATGAAGCAACTTATCGAAGACATCGCGAAAGCGCTGGTGGATTCGCCCGACCAGGTGAGCGTGAGCGAAGTATCGGGCGAGCAGGTCACCGTGTTGGAGTTACGAGTCGCCCCGGGCGACTTGGGAAAGGTCATTGGAAAACAGGGCCGTACCGCCCGCTCCATCCGCACGCTCCTCGGAGCCGCGGGGATGAAGCTCAACCGGCGCTTCACGCTGGAAATCCTGGAATAATCTGAAGCTCGTCACCATCGCCCGTCTCATTCGCGCGCGCGGAAACAAGGGAGAACTGGCCGCCCGTCCGTTTACCAGCCAGCCCGACCGCCTGAAGACCGTTTTCGTCAACCAGACTTCCTTCGAAGTCGAGAATGTCTGGATGCACGGCGATCATCTGATCTTCAAGTTCAAAGGTGTGGATTCGATTTCGGACGCCGAGAGGCTGGCTGGCGCGGATGTCGAGATCCCGCTCGAACAGCGCGCCGAAATCCTTGAAGATGAGTATTATCAGTCCGACCTGGTCGGCTGCCAGGTGGTGGACGCCGAGGGCCGGCTGATCGGCACCGTGACCGGCTGGCAGGAAACCGGCGGGCCTCCGCTGGTTGAGGCCACCACGCCCGACGGCAAGGAACTGCTGATCCCGTTCGTAAAGGCCATCTTCACTCGAATTGACGTCGCGCAAAAACGCATCGAAGTGGCCTTACCCGATGGTCTCATCACTCTGAACTGATGGTCTTCCACATCCTCACCATCTTCCCCGAGTTCTTCGACGGCCCGTTCAGCTTCGGCGTGGTCCCGAACGCCGCTGAATCCGGACTCATTACGATCCGCATCCACGATCTCCGCAACTGGACGCACGATCGGCATCGCACCGTGGATGACCGCCCGTTCGGGGGCGGCGAGGGCATGCTGCTCAAGCCCGGCCCCATCTTCGAAGCCGTTGAAAGCATCTGGCCGGAACGCAGTGAAACCCAGCGACTCATCCTGCTTTCGGCCCAAGGCAAGCGCTTCGACCAGGAAGCCGCTCGCCGCCTTTCCCAATATAAGGAGTTGTTCCTTATCTGTGGCAGATACGAAGGCGTGGACGAGCGCGTGGCCGAACATCTTGTCGATGAAGAACTGTCGATCGGAGACTGTGTATTGAGCGGTGGGGAATTAGCGGCGGCCATGGTGGTGGATTCGGTCGCCAGGCTCCTGCCCGGTGTGCTCGGGAACCAGGATTCGGCGCTAAAAGAATCCTTTGGCGCGGATAAACTCCTGGATTGCCCGCAATATACGCGACCGGCCGATTTTCGGGGTTGGAAGGCGCCGGACGTGCTGCTGGGCGGCAATCACGAGGCTATACGGCAGTGGCGTCGCCAGGCTTCCCGGGAAAAAACGGCAAAGAACCGCCCGGATCTACTACAATAGAGTATTCAAGGAATTGTAACCATGCCCAACCCTCTATTGACCAAAGTCGTCGCCAGACATAAACGGACGGAAGTGCCGGAATTCCGCCCTGGCGATACCATTCGCGTGCACGTCAAGATTAAGGAAGGCGACAAAGAACGGCTTCAAGCGTTTGAAGGAACCGTGATCGCCCGCAAGAATGAAGGCCTGGGCGAGACGGTGACCGTGCGCAAGGTCAGTTTCGGTCAGGGCGTCGAGCGCATTTTCCCGATCCATGCGCCTGTGGTCGATCATATCGACGTCGTTCGTACCGGCCGCGTTCGGCGTGCTAAGCTTTATTACCTTCGCGGTTTGAAGGGTAAGGCAGCGCGTCTCCGCGAGCGCGAGTAAGCGAGCCACTCCTCGAGCCCAGCGCGGTCTTTTATTGGATGAGATGCCAGGGCAAACACGAACGGGAAGCCCGCGCCCAGGGTTTCGAGCGCATCGCCGGCGTCGATGAAGTCGGCCGAGGCGCGCTCTTTGGTCCGGTCTTCGCGGCTGCGGTGATTCTCTCGCCGGACCGTCCCATACGGGGACTACGGGATTCCAAGCAACTGCCCGCCGAGCGCCGGGAAATCTTAGCAGGGCGCATCCGGGAGCGCGCGGTCGCTTGGGCAGTGGCTGCGGCCGATGCGTTCGAGATCGACCAAATCAACATTTATCAGGCTTCGCGCCTGGCCATGCGCCGCGCCATCGAGCGGCTGAATCCCGCGCCCGATTACCTGCTGATAGACGCCATTACGGTGGATCTTCCCATCGCCCAGCTGGCGCTCATCCATGGCGACGCGCTTTCGCAATGCATCGCCGCCGCGTCGATTATGGCTAAAGTGGAACGCGACGCCTGTATGTGCAAATGGGATGAGGTATTCCCGCAGTACGGCTTGAAAAGCCATAAAGGCTACACGACTGACCAGCACTGGAAGGCTCTGGAGCTTCACGGACCCACCACGCTGCATCGCTTCAGTTTCTGGCCTGTCCGCGTGCATTCGCCATTGACGCTTTGGACTGGCTATCCGCGCCAGGGCGAGTTGTTTCCATCTGACGCGCCTGGTTTCACCGAAGATTGTGCGGATGATGACGCCCCGCTCCAGGAAATGGCTGCATGCAACCAGTAGGACAACGGCCCTCCGTCGAGGAGCAGGCCGCACCGGTCCGAACTTCCTGGCATCACAAGCTGGCCACCTTCCTTTTCATCATGGTTTGTTTCGAAGTGGGCCTGTTTCTGGCCGTTTTCCCCTGGATGGACTATTGGAGCCGCAACTCCATCGCCAGCCTCTCGCCCGCTATCCGCGACGTTTGGGATAGCGCCTACTTTCGCGGTGCATTGAGCGGGCTGGGTTTAGTAAACATTTACATTTCCCTGGCGGAAGTTTTCCGGCTGCGGAAGCCCAGGGCTGATAAACTAAAGGTATCTCTACTATGAAACCGTCTACGGATCGTGGTAAGAGCGCGGTGGCAGCCGAAACGGCTCAAGCTCCTCCTCCGGTAACCCAGCCGGAACCTCCGCGCGGGACCATCGCGGAATGGGCCATCACGATTTTATTGCTGCTGTTCGGGACTACCACGCTGGTTCAGGCATTCGTGATTCCCACCGGCTCCATGGAAGATACGCTGCTGATCGGCGATCACCTGCTGGTGGACAAGCTCGCCTTTGCGCCGGCCGGAAGTTTCAGCAAGTATATCCTGCCATACGAGAATCCCAAGCACGGCGACATCATCGTTTTCCGCTACCCCGTGGATATCACCCAGACCTTTGTGAAACGGGCCATTGGCGTTCCCGGCGATCACATCAAGATCATCAATCAGCAGGTCTATCGCAACGGAGTGAAGCTCAACGAGCCTTACGTTTACCACAAGAATCCCTATCCCGATTCTTTTCGCGATAATTTCCCTTCCAGCGAGCCGAACCTGATGCTGGCGCAGTCGGCGCAAGACATGCTGGCTCACAATGTAGTGAATGGCGAAGTGGTGGTGCCGCCGGATTCTTACTTCGCCATGGGCGACAATCGCGATAACTCGCTCGATAGCCGCTATTGGGGTTTCGTTCCGCGCGGCAATATCATCGGTAAGCCTCTGATTATTTACTGGTCTTACGACGCGAATACCGAAGCGCTGGCAGGCTCTTCGGTCAACAGCCTGGCGCGCCATTTCGTCGATCTCGGCGAGCATTTCTTCACCAAGACTCGCTGGAATCGCACCTTCCGGTTGATTCATGGCTACCACAGCAACGACTAAGATAGCGGCCAAACCGGCCGCGCCACCGGCCGAATCGAAGGCGCCGGTACAGCGCAACTCCATCGCCGAATGGGCGCTCACGATCCTGATCCTCCTGTTCGGCACTTCCACCATCGCGCAGCCTTTTGTCATACCGACGTCGTCGATGCACAACACCTTGTACACCGGCGACCACCTGATCGTGGATAAGCTGGCATATTCGCCCCCGGATTCCATCAGCAAACACCTGCTGCCCTATCAAGACGTGAAGCGCGGCGACATCATCGTCTTCCGGCATCCCACATTAATCACGGTGGATTACGTGAAACGCGTGATCGGCGTTCCAGGCGATCATATCAAGCTGGTCAACAAGCAGGTTTTCGTGAACGGCAAGGCGGTGAACGAACCCTACGCCATCCATCTGGATAATTATCTGAGCTATCGTGACAATTTCCCCTTGGGCGAACTGGATTACTCGGTGGACCCGAAAATGGCCGCCCGCGCGAACCAGATGCTGCACGACGACGTCGTGAACGGCGAACTGGTGGTCCCTCCTGGAAGCTACTTCGCCATGGGCGACAATCGCGACAACTCGCTGGACAGCCGCTATTGGGGCCTGGTGCCGCGCGACAACATCATGGGGAAGCCGCTGATTATTTTTTGGTCCTACGACGCGCCCACCGATGATCTCAAGGATTACAACTTGAGGCACTTTGTCGACCTGAGTCTGCACTTTTTCACCAAGACGCGCTGGAATCGCACGCTTAAACTGATTCACGGGTATCCGCTGGGTTGATGCCTGACCGACGCCATTACGGCCTCATCCTTGCGGGAGGCCGCGGCACGCGCTTCTGGCCGCGCAGCCGCCGCGCGCACTCGAAACAAGTGCTCCGCTTTCTCGGAGAGCGGTCCCTGATTCAGCAGACGGTGGATCGTTTGCGGCCCGTGCTCCCGCCCGAGCGCCTGTGGATTCTCACCAATGACCATCTGCGCGCCGAGATTGTGCGCCAGTTGCCGGAAGTTCCTAAGCGCCAGATTTTAGCCGAGCCTGCGCAGCGCAATACCGCGCCGGCCATCGGGCTGGCCGCGCATATTTTGCAGTCCATCGATCCGGACGCCGTGATGGGGGTGTTTCCGTCCGACCACATGATCTCGAAACCGCGCCGCTATCTCCAGTTCGTGCGCGCGGCGTTTCAAGCCGCGGCCGAAGGCAAGATCGTCGTGCTGGGGATTCAGCCGCGTTGGGCCGAGACCGGCTACGGCTACGTCGAGTTTCCGAAGAACGTCCAGGCCGGATCGCTTCAGCCGCTCAAGGTGCGCCGGTTCCGCGAGAAGCCGGATCTCAAAACCGCGACCCGCTACGTGAAGGCCGGGAATTTCTATTGGAACGCTGGCATGTTCTTCTGGAAAACTTCCGTTCTCCTCGATGCCCTGCGCGAATACCTGCCCAAGACCGCAACCCTGCTGGCGGGTCTACCCGCGTTTGCCAATCGCAACTTCGCGTCGAAGCTGAAGACCGTCTTCCCGCGCTGTGAAAACATTTCGATCGACTACGCGGTGCTCGAAAACGCGCCCCAGGTTTCGGGCTTCGCCACGGACGATTTCGGGTGGAACGACGTTGGGAGCTGGAATGCGGTGTACCAGTTGGCGCCGGGGGATTCGGCCGGCAATGTCGTGCGCGGCGAGGCTCTGGCGCACGCGAGTTCCGGCAACTATGTCGATGCGGAAGGAAAACTGGTGGCGCTGGTGGGCGTGAAGGATCTGGTGATCGTCGACACTCCCGACGCGCTGCTGATCGCGCACCGCTCCAGCGCGCAAGAGGTCGGGGAAATTGTAAAGCAGCTCGAACGCGAGCGTCGTGACGCTCTGTTGTAAGGGCCGCTACTTCGGATCGCCAGCCGGCATGTTGTCGTTAAACCATTTCGTGACGCGCTCAAACACGTCCCGGGAATCCTCCGGCTTGTGAAACCCGTGGCCTTCGCCCGGATACAGAACGAACTCGTTCTTCACTCCGAAAGTCTTCAGCGCGTGCCAGAATTCAAAGGACTGGGGAGGCGGGCATTCCCCATCGCGCTCGCCAACCACGATCAAAGTGGGAGTGCGGACGTTCTTGATGAAAGTGATCGGCGAACTCTTCGCGTACACTGCCGGATCGTCGTACACCGATGCCCCGAAGTATGGAATCATCCACTGATCGATCGAGTTCTCGCCGTAGTAGCTCTGCCAATCGGAGATCCCCGCACCCGCGAAAGCCGCGCGGAAGCGGTTGGTCTGCGTCACCGCCCACATGGTCATGTATCCGCCGTAGCTCCAGCCGGCCAGCCCGACGCGCTGGTTGTCCACCGGATATTTCTTCACCACCGTATCCACGCCGGCCAGGATGTCGCGCAGATCCCCGTACCCGAAATCCTTCACGTTGGCGCGCGTAAACTCCTCGCCCTGCCCGTAACTGCCGCGCGGGTTCGGTAAGAACAGGAAATAGCCCTGGGAAGAAAGCAGCTCCAAGGGCAGGCCCGGACGGGGCCAGGTCGGCCGCGTTTCCGCCGCCGGACCGCCGTGCACTTCCACGATCATCGGATATCGTTTCGAAGCGTCGTAGGGATGCGGGAAAACCAGCCAGCCCTGAACATCGAACTTGTCGCTCTTCCACTCGACGCTTTTCACTTCGCCCCACTCCGGACGAGCGTCTTCATTGGAGTGGGTTAACTGCCGCCACTCTCCGATCCTGCCGGCCCATACTTCGGGAGGGTGATTCCAGGAAGTGCGGATCACGGCGCTCATGCTCTGATCGCCTGAAAATGCGATGCTCTCCTCACCTTTCCAGAGCCTTTCGGTGCTTCCGGAAGCGACATCCAAAGTGCCGATCGCCGTGTCGCCGGCCACGCCTTCGGTAAAGAGAATCTGCTTCGAGGACGGCAGCCAGCGGAACCAGTTCGGCGAGGACTTGCGGCCGGGCGTCAGATCACGAGGCTCGCCCCCGCTCGACGGCACGGCGTATATATCGCCACCGGTAGAGCCTTCATCGCTCATGATTCCGCCGATGAAAGCGATGTTTTGCCCATCCGGAGACCACCGGACGTTCGCGGCCTGCACGCTGGGCTTCAGGATGCGCCGCACCGCCCCGCTGTCGGCGTTGACGGCGTAGAGTTCGGCTACGTACCAATTGTCGTCTCCCTCCCCGGGGGCGGCCAGATAAGCCAGCTCCGAGCCATCCGGCGACCAATCAAACTCGTACGCGTACATGTCGGCGGGCGTAACGGCGCGCATGTCCCTGGAAGTAAAATTCACGATCGCGATGCGCTGTTCATCCACCTTCGACGCGACTACGCCGGTATCCGGTTTGGTGGCTTCGGTGGGAC
Organism: Terriglobia bacterium; assembly: GCA_963786745.1. Classification (GTDB taxonomy): domain Bacteria; phylum Acidobacteriota; class Terriglobia; order Bryobacterales; family Bryobacteraceae; genus Palsa-89. The sequence continues at coordinate 250,754 of CAWBAE010000009.1, forward strand.
CGGGCGTGCGCGTCGCGCCTTCGATCCAGAGCAGCGCGATACGGCGGCCATCGGGCGACCATTGTGGATCAGCGAGATATCCTTGCAGGCTGGTAATTTTCTTCGGTTTGCTGCTGCCTGGTTTGTCGCAAACGTACAACTGAACTTGTTCGGAAGAATCGGCGGTCGAAATAAAAGCCAGCTTGCCGTCCCGCGACCAGGCCAGCCCGTAAATCGACTCGGTCGGTTCCGTGATGCGCCGTGGAGCGGTACTCGCATCGCGCAGATCCTTCACCCATACCGTGGCACTGCGCGATTCACCGGAGTCTTTCCCCCGGCTGGTCTCCACCCAGGCGGCCATGCCGCCATCCGGAGAAACCGTGATGCCGCGAAACTGATGCACCAAAGAAAGCGAGTCCAGAGCCGAAGTAGACGCCGGACCCGCATAAATGGGGAGGCAAAGGAAAAATAGAATACCGATTTCAAGACGTGATATGCGCACAACCTAATCGTAGCGCGACGTCTTATCGGAAGCTTCCGCTACTGACCGCGCGGGGGCCGGCCCTGTTGGACGGCATATCCGGCGGGAACCGCGAAGAGCGTAGGATCCGGTTCCGTGCGCGTGATGTTGGTGAGTTGATAGACGCGATCGCCGAACCTCGGATCGCTGCTCTTGCTCATCACCACGATTTGAAGATCGGGCGAATACCAGGTTTCGGTAACGACGGTAAGGTCGCGATCGTTACCTTCGGTTCCGGCGGAAATCGTGCGCGTGATGCGCTTGCCGGTCGCACTGACGCCCGCGATCACTTGCGTGCCCAGGTCCTCGGTAGCGGCAGCCGGCCGCGCATGCGGCGTCGTGCCGGATGCGGAGTCGCCGCGCCCGCGTCCCTGAAAATGCCCGCCGTTGGACGTGATCTGCATTTGACGGACTGTGCGGGCGTTAGGATCCAGCACATAGCTCATGCTGGCCACCGGATCGTGAATGAATACCATGGTCCTCGGCGCGGAGCCCGACGCCGCCAGCCGGCCGATCGATGCCAGGGTCTCTTCCCGGCGGCTGCGTCCCTGGCTATCCCGAGCCACAGAGGCAGTAGCTGATCGCTGGATATGCGTCCCATCCGCAAGTGTCTGAGTAAACTGCGTGGTTGCCTGCGCCGAGTACGGCGCTCCCGTGACTACTTTCCCGAAGCCGAATTCGCCCCCCAGAAACGCGAAGTCGCCCGGACCACCAGGTCCCATATGACGGGGGCCAGGCTGCCCGCTCGCGCACAACGACGCGGCGAGAACCAATGCGAACGCGGAATAAAATCGAGACATCTTTCCTCCCAAAACTGAAACTACTGAATCAACCGAACGCCCCGCGCCAAACCATCCTGGCCCAGCAGGATGTCCGCCTCAACCGGATCGGCGTCGGCTTCCTCGTCCACCGGGAATCCCATCATTTGCAGCGATGAGAGCGGCAATTGAACGCGAACGACCATGGCGGTTTCAAGCGGCGGCAGAGCATCCGCTTCGGGCAATGGATAGAAGCTGGACGCTACATCATCGGTGCGGACCACCGCATACCGGACGTCCGCCGCGCTATCCGTCGCGGGCGCAACGGACGAAAGCGCTGGCGCCGGAACCGGCGCGCGCTTTAACATCGGCCCCGCCAGCCAAAGCAGTGTCGCAACTCCCGCCGCGATGGCTCCGATAGCCGCCGCGGTTCCCCAGGCCTGCACCCGCCGACGCCGCACACGCCTGCGAAACGCCGACAGCAAATACGCCTCAACGTGTTTGGGAGCCTCACGCGGCTCTTCCGCCGCCAAAGCTCTGAGGCCATCCAGAATCTCTTGCTCGTTTTCGCTCATGCTACGCACCTTCGCCGGCATTCATGGCCGGGCATCTCTCCGCTGCGCGCATCTTTTCCATCAACAAGGCACGCGCGCGATGCAATCTTGACCGCACGGTTCCGATCGCGCAGCCCAACACGCCCGCCGCCTCCGCATATTCCAATTCGCTTAAATCGCACAGCACCACTACTTCGCGATAGGCCGGAGGCAGTGCCAGAACCGCTTTGCGCAACGACTCGATGCGCTCGTTGCGGGTCAGTTCGCCCAACACATCGTGCACGCCCGCAATCCGGCTGGCGTAGTCGTTACCGGGCTCATCCAGAACCGTGAGATAGGGCTTTTCGCGTTCAAGGCACCGGAGCACGAAGTTCCGCGCGATACCGTAAAGATACGCCGCCGCCGAGCCGCGCTTCGGATCGTATTCCCTGGCCACGCTCATAATCAACAGAAAAACTTCCTGTGTTACTTCCTCGGCGATTTCCTGCTTTCCGCTCATTTGCAATGCAAAGCGGTAGATTGAGCCCTGGTGCCGCCGATAAAACCCCAGGAACGCTCGTTCGTCACCGGCTGAGATCAGCCGAAGCAGATCGCCATCGCTAAGGGACGGGGAATCCAACATTAGTTTATTCTGACGATCCGCCTCGACTGTTGATACAGATTCGGCCAGGGCCGCCAAAGAGTTCCATTCTTTTCAAGGTTCTGGTCTAGCGCAATGTTACTACCGTAGCGCCCCAGCCGCCAGCCTCGGCTGGGGCGTCGGCGAAGCTGGCGACAAAAGCGGTCCGGGCCAGTACCGACCTTAGGATTTCCCGCTGAACGCCGATCCCTCGCCCATGGATAATCCGCAAAGCCTTGAAACCTAACCGGTGCGCTTCCTCCAGATACTCCTCGACAATGGGCTTCACATCGGGCGGCGGAACACTATGCAGGTCGAACACATCGGTGATCGGAATCCGGATGGGCTGGTCTTCCATGCCTCACTCGCATGCCTCACTGCTGTTAGCCTAACATTGTGAATTCACTGGCTGAGTACCAGAGGCGCCTGGCCGATCGCCGAGCTCTTTCGGAGCGCGAGCAGAAGCTGTTCCGGCGCATCGGAAATGCCCGGCTTTTCACCGGGATCGTGGGCGTGATCCTGGCGTTTTTCGTCTTCGGCGAGACTTTCGTCGCACCCTGGTGGCTGGCTGTCCCGGTGACGGTCTTAGGAGTTTTGGTGGGAGTCCACGCGCGCGTGGTCGAACGGCTGGAGCGCGCCAAACGCGCGGTAGCGTTCTATGAACGTGGCCTGGAACGTCTGGAAGACCGTTGGATCGGCAAGGGAGAAATGGGCGAGCGTTTCCACGATCCGGCGCACGTCTACGCCGAGGATCTTGACCTGTTCGGCAAAGGTTCGCTGTTCGAGCTGTTGTGTATCGCGCGAACGCGAGCCGGGGAAGACACGCTAGCCGGTTGGCTGCTAGGCCCGGCCTCGCGCGAAGAGGCGGCGGGTCGCCAGGAAGCCATTGCCGAGTTGCGGCCGCGTCTGGATCTGCGAGAGGATCTGGCGGTTCTGGGCGCCTCGGTACGATCCGAGGCCGACCCGGACGGAGTGGCCCGCTGGGCCCGAGCGCCCATTGTTTCGTTTCCCGCCGGCGCGCGCTTCATTGCCGCGATTCTCGCCGCGGCGGTGCTGGTTACGTTCGGGCTCTACATGGCGCGCTTCGCCACGCGTTCGCCCTTCCTGGTGGCTTTGCTGACGGAACTCGCGTATGGATTCTTTCTCGGCACGCGAACTCTGCGAGTAGCCGGCGCGGTCAATTCTCCGGCGCGCGATCTGGCGCTTTTTGCGACTCTGCTCGAACGCATCGAAAAGGAGCCTTGCGATGCGCCGCTCGTCCGCGACCTGAAATCGAAACTTGCCGGCCGGCGGCCTGGTGGCCTCCGCCGAGATAAGACGCCTGCGCCGCCTGGTGGCGATGCTGGATTGGCAGCGCAACATTCTGTTTGCCCCCATCGCCATGGCCCTGCTGTGGAGCGCGCAAATCGCCATGTCGATCGAACAATGGCGGAGGATTTCAGGGGCGCATATCGCGGCGTGGGTTGCAGGCATCGGGGAGTTTGAGGCTCTCTCCGCGCTGGCATGCTACAGCTTCGAGCATCCCCAAGATCCATTCCCGGATCTGGCCGAGGCGGAAGGAGGATGGTTTGAGGCTGAAGCCCTGGGCCATCCCCTGATGCCGCTTCCGCAGTGCGTTCGAAACGACCTGCGCATCGGCGGAGATTTGCGGCTGCTGATTGTAAGCGGGTCGAACATGTCCGGGAAGAGCACGCTGCTTCGAGCGGTCGGATTAAACACCGTGCTGGCCTGGGCCGGCGCGCCTGTGCGCGCAACGCGCCTGAAAATTTCCCCGCTCGCCGTGGGAGCTTCCATCCGGGTTCTCGATTCGTTACAGGACGGCCGTTCCAGATTCTACGCCGAAATTACGCGGCTCAAGGAGATCGTGTCGCTCGCCTCCGGACCACGTACGCTCCTGTTCCTGATGGACGAACTGTTGAGCGGAACCAATTCGCACGACCGCAAGATCGGCGCGGAAGCCATTGTGCGAACGCTGGTGGAGCGCGGCGGCATCGGGCTAATCACGACGCATGACCTGGCCCTGGCCAATATCGCCGCTGAGTTCCCCGGGCGCGCCCGCAATGTCCATTTCGAAGACACGCTGGAAAATGGCCGGCTGCATTTTGACTATCACCTGCGCGAAGGCGTGGTGGAGCGAAGCAACGCGCTGGACCTGATGCGGTCCGTGGGGCTTGAAATCTGAAAGATCAGTCGCGGACGGAAGCTGGTTGCGTCGATGCGCCGGCAGCGGAACCGTTCACGGCGCTGGGAATCCAGCGTTCAATGGCGGCTTGCAGTTTGTCGAGGCTGACGGGCTTGCTGATGTAATCGTCCATTCCGCTCGCCAGACAGCGCTCCCGGTCCCCCGCCATGGCGTTGGCGGTGAGCGCGCATATCGGCGTGCGGCGTCCCGTCCCCTGGCGGCTGCGGATAATGGCCGTTGCCTCGAAGCCATCCATGACGGGCATCTGGCAGTCCATGAGAACCAGATCGTAATTTTTCCGGGCGAACGCTTCCACCGCCTCGCGTCCATTGACCACCGCGTCAGCCGGCAGGCCGAGTTTCTGCAGCAATCGCAATGTAATCCGCTGATTGATCTCGTTGTCCTCGGCGAGCAGCACCAGAGTGGGTGCCCGCTCCATGCGGGGTTCCTTATTGGCAGGCTTTGCAGGGAGAGGTGGCGCAGGCGTAGGCGCGACGTTTGCCGCTGGCCGGGGTATCTCGGGAACGCGCGCCTCTTGCCGCGGAGCCTCGACCGGCGTTGGGCGCGTTATTTCTTCCCCGGCCGCCGGTTTCGCGAGAGCAACAGTAAACCAGAACCGGCTGCCTCGCCCAGGTTCGCTCTCCAGGCCAATTTCTCCGCCCAATAGCTCCACCAGTTGTTTTGAGATCGCCAAGCCCAGCCCGGTGCCTCCATACTTGCGAGTGCTCGAAGTATCCCCTTGCGTGAAGCTTTCGAAGACTCGGGTTTGCTGATCGGGCGGAATACCGATTCCCGTGTCGAACACCGTGAAACGAGCTTCATAGCCTGCTTCGGTTTGGTTCAGGAGCTCCGCAATCAACCCGATTCTTCCGGCCTCTGTGAACTTGATGGCGTTTCCGAGCAGGTTGATCAGCACCTGCCGCAAGCGGTCCGGGTCGCCCGCGGCGGTCACTGCCAGGTTGGGAGCAAAGTCGGCGACAAACTCGAGATCCTTGGCGCGCGCCTGGAGCGCGAAAAGCGAAGTGGTCTCTTCGAGCAGTGTCTGGAGTGAGAAGACGATACGCTCCAGCCGCAGCTTGCCGGCCTCGATTCGAGACAGGTCCAAGATGTCGTTGATCAGCGTCAGCAGCGACCTTGCCGACCGCTGGATCGACTGCGCGAACTCCAATTGCTCCTCGTTCAGGCTGGTGCCCAGCAAAAAGTCCGTCATTCCGAGAACGCCGTTCATCGGCGTGCGGATCTCGTGGCTCATGTTCGCCAGAAACCGGCTCTTCATTTGCGTGGCTTCACGCGCCGTCACCAGCGCCGCTTCAAGCTCCACGTTCTTTTGTTCCAGCTCTTGCGCGTATTCCTTCAGCTTTTGCTCGTCGGTCTTCCGGCCGGTGATGTTCCGCACGATGGCGATCCACTGCTCCCAATCGAGCGGCAGCAAGCGAGCCTCGTAGCACTGCTGTCCGGATGGGCTCGCGACGGTGAACTCGGCGATTTCCATCGCGCGGCTCTTGCGCACGCGGTCCTGAGCCTCGCGGATCTGTGCCATGGCGTCCGGGGGCAGGATCTCCTCGATGTTCCGTCCGGAAAACGTCTGCGGCGCGAGAAACGGATCCGAGCTTTGACCGCCTTTGGAGTCCAGGACGTTGCCGTCTTTGTCCAGGTGCAAAAAGAAATCCGGGAAAGCCTGAAACAGCGCCCGCAACTCGGCGGCGATCTGATAGGATTCCTGCTCGCTCTTCTTGCGCGCGCTCACGTCGATGCAGGCCATGCGCATTCCCGCCACGCGGCCGGATTCATCGTATAGATATTGCTCGTGAACCTCTACCGCCACCGTGCTTCCATCCGGTCTCGCGTAGTCTCGTTCGTAAGGCGCGAGCGCCAACTCTCCGGACATTCTTTGGCCCAGTTGGCCGCGATAGCGCGTGCGCTCCGGTTCAGGGATCAGCTCCGAACAGGAGTGTCCGACGTATTGACCGGGCTCGGCTTGGAGCAAGAGGCAATGTTGCCGGTTGATTCGATGAATGATTCCCTGGCGATCGATATCTAAGTAGCCGATCGGAGCGGTATCGAACAAATCCGCAAATTCGGGTTCAGGAGCTTCCCCCGCGAGGGAGTATTGGGGTTGCTTGGGAGCGGCGGCGGACTTTCGTAAATAGCTAACAACTAAGCCCAGTACCACCAGGCATAGCATCCATACGAAAGGTTGGGGAAGCGTCAAGCGCGCGAGCTCCTGAGTCAAATGGAAATACTACCGTCAGGAATCCATCGGCATTTGAGGCTAAATCCTTTAGATGGAGAGGCTAAGGCTGACACGCCGGGCCACCGGCGCGCCCCGGAGTGGTCGAGGAGACCTAGCTTCGGTTCCGTGCTAGCGGCTGGTGCGGAACGTCAGTCAGTTCTAGCGGGCCAGCTTCAGGAGCTGGCGGGTGATAGAAAATTCCCAGTAGTGGGCATTCGGGACCGCGGCCTGCAGGCCGAACTGCTGCCGATATCCGGCGCTGAGGGTACTGCCTTTCCAGATAGCCACCAGCGACCCTCCGTAGTGCAGCGCGCAATTGCCCTGCAATCCGTAGAATCCCCACGAGTAGGAGTGAGCCGGGCCCTGGCGCAACAACAGCTGAAAGTTCTCGCGCTTCAAGAGGCGATGCTCGGTGAAAACCTGCGTGTAAATGGCTGAACCTGTCGGCAGCGTGGATTTCAGCAGGCTCCACGAGTTCTCAGAGATAAACAGAGGGACGTTCTTCAGCTGGGTTCGGTAAGTCAGCTCTCCCACGGCGAGCCAGTCCTTGGCTCCAGCGCCGACGTTTGGCAGCAGCCAACGCTGGGCGCCGATGCTGAGGGCTAATGACTGGCGGCCGTGGCGCAGCAGACGCGTGCTGTAACCAAGACCGCCCTGCCAGTCCGGCGTCGACGACGAAAGGTCGGTTAAGTTCCAGCCGTATACGCTGAGCGAGTCGCCGTTCCGAAAAGCGTTATTCAGACTTGCGGTCATGGTATCCAGAAAATCCGGACCCGCGCCGAACGATCCCCCCAGCGGAAGTTGAAAAGTGCTCGTGATGCCGGCCGTGAAGCTCACCGTAAATGAAACAGGCGACCTGTCTTCAGGCCCCCCACTGGGAGCATCATCCGCCACGACAACCGGCATGCAAAGCGCTACCACCAGGGAAGCCTGTTTGAGCATACGAAAGGAATCTCCTTTCTTGCATTTCGGCGACGAGAGGGTTTTCTTGAGTGGATTCGTTATTGCTACTCGGAGGCGTCACTGACCCGACATCGCAGCTGGTGCGCGCCCAAGAGAGGGCCTTGGACCAGGTTTGATCGAGAAGTTCCGACGGGCTTCAATCCGCGATCAGATTGATGGAGCCGATTCCTCCGCGAATGTCCAGCCGGACTGTCGTCTTGGCATGGCCATAGGCGCTGTTGGTGTACCGTCCGCCTTCTTTTTCGAGACCTCTGACGCTGATGCCCCCGATTCCGCCGGAGGCGTCCGCCACTATTCCGACGTCGCGCGGCAGGTAAACGGTGGCTTCACCCACCCCGCCGCGGATGTTTACCGAATAGTCGTTCTTGGGCACGCCTCGAAGATCCAGCCGCAGCTCACCCACGCCCATATGAACCTCCACTTCGCGCAGGTTGAGGCTGCCGAGTTCCAGCCGTCCCTCGCCGGCGCCAAATTCCACATTCAGGTCCAGGGGCTTTGCGTCATTCAACCGCAGGTCCCAACGATTGTTGCTGGCGTTATGCACGTGCCCGTGATTGGATTGCTCCACCAGCAGATGTCCCCGGAAGCCGCCGGCATCATAATGCACCAGGGGCCGCATGACGGGGCGATTATACGTGAATTCACCTTCCATCAATTTGGGCGACCCTCCCCGAACCGTGAGGTCACCCGCGCCCATTCGAAGTTCGACCCGAACCTCTTCGGACTGATCGAGGTCTACCGCGCGGCTCTCGCTGTGGGCCGGGCCCACGCGGTCGTCAAAGTCACAACCCGCTGATATGACAATGCTTAGGGTTATGACGGGAATCCAAAACCGATTTGTCAGTGACATAAGCCGAGCCGCCTTACCACGGACTACGATGATTCCATGGGACTTTGTTCCAGCGATTTTCTCGCGGTCCGGTTTCTAAGTATATTCCCTAAGTTAATAAGAAACAAACCCATTAGTCTAAACCACATTCTCGTCCTAGTACATTCAAACCTCGGAACCCACTTGGTAAACTAGATCCAGTTTGGTACCGCGCACCGTGTCCTGTCTATTTTGCAAGAAGAAGATCGGTCCGTTCCGCCGATTGAAGGACAAACACTTCTGCTGCGATGATCATCGCCAGAAGTTGATGTCGAAGTCCGCCCGCGCGATTCGCGAAGCCGAGGATCTGTACGGAATGGAGACACGCGTGCCGGGTTGGCGTGCTGCCATAGCGAAAGAGGAGCGCCCGGAACGGCGTGCGGGATTTGGCTCGATCATCTTCGTTACGGTGGCGGTTCTGGTCCTGGCTCTGGTGGCTTCTCAACTTCCGCGCACTGGCGCGGGCGCGAAAGCCATTTCCGCGCTGCCGGATACCAGTGTCTCGCATCAAGGCGGAGTAGGACAATTTCTCAACAATCTGATCCAGGCCAAGGCTTCCGGCTCAATGCGCGAGGATTTTCACGCGGGAATCGGAAACTGGGAAGGTCCGAAGATGGGTGGCGACTGGGCGCTGCAGCCTGGACGGGTTCGCCCCACTTCCTTGCGGCTATGGCGGCAATCCACCGGACTCTCGAATTACGAAATGGAGTTCATGGGGCAAATCGAGCAGAAGAGCATCGATTGGGCGTTTCGCGCGCCGGACGCCAAGAACTATTACGGCACCAAGCTCATGATCACCAAGCCTGGGCCGCGTCCCAATGCAGGTCTGGTGCGCTTCGTGGTATTGGACGGGCGTGAACGGGAGCGCGTCGAATTGCCGCTGCCGCTTACTCTGGAACCGGGCGTGGACTATCAGGTCCGCGTCAGCGTGCAAGGCAATCACTTCCTAACGTCGGTAAATGGTCAACTGGTCAGTTCCTGGAGCGACAACCGGCTCAGCCGGGGCGGCGTGGGGTTCTTCTCCGAAGCCGGCGAATCGTCGCTATTGAAATGGGTGAGCGTTTCGAACCGCGACAGCGCGCTGGCTCGCTTCGTGTCCTATTTCTCGCTGCTCACGTTCCCGACAGCGCCGACATCCTGAGCGCGGCTCCTCCAAGCCCTTGTTTGCCCCCTTGTGCTAAGTTGGGATTTTACAGCACAATGCATCGCTGTTATCGTTTGCTTCTGTGGATAACGGTGGCCGCATGCTTATACGGCGCCAATCCAAAGCAGGCTCAAAAGGCGTTCCAGGAAGGCTTGCGTTTTGAACAGGCGGGCCAATGGCGGGATGCGGAGAAAGCTTACTCGGAGGCCATCGAAGCGGATCCGTCCGGCACCCTCTATTACTTGCATCGGGGCCGTGCGCGTAACTCGCTGGGCGACTTTGCGCATGCGCTCGAAGACGCGGACGCAGTGCTCCACATCGATGCCGGGAACGCCGAGGCGTATCAGCTTCGCGGCGATGCCCACGCCAAATTGAAAAAGGCGCGCGAAGCGCTGGCGGATTATAGTCGCGCGATCGCATTGAAGCGAGCTACGGCCTCGGTTTATAGCGCGCGAGCCGCGGTCCACGAGGCCCTGGACGAGATGGACCAGGCGCTAGCGGACTACACGCAAGCCATCAAGCTGCGCCTGGACGATCCGGAACCCATCAAAGCCCGCGGCAACCTGTACGCCAAGCTGGGCCGCTACAGCAACGCGATTGACGACTACGATCAAAGCATAAATCTGAAGGCGGATTTCGCGGATGCGTATTTGGACCGGGGTTACGCCTGGGGTCAGATTGGGGATTACCCGCACGCCATCCGGGATTTCAACAAGGTCTTGGAAATTCGCCCGCGCGATGCCAGGGCTCTCACCTTGCGCGGCGCGGCCTTTTTCAAGATGGACGAAAATGACCACGCGCTCACGGATTTCGCCGCCGCCCTGGCTATCTCGCCACGCGATCCGTACCTCTACCTGGCGCATGCAGCGGTGCTGGTGAAACTGGGGCGTAACGTGGAGGCGCTGGAGGATCGCGAGCAAGCCGTGCGGCTGGGCCCCAATATCGCCGAAACGTACCTGGCGCGCGGCGGTTCCTATCACGAGTTGGGAATGCATCAGAAAGGCCTGGCGGACCGCACCAAGGCCATCGAACTTGACCCTGAGCTGCCGGAAGCATGGTTTGCGCGAGGCAGCGCCTACTATTTGCTGGGCGAATATGCGAAGGCTCGCGACAACCTGAAGGTGGCGATCCGTCTGCGTCCGGACTACCTGGAAGCCATGGAAGTATTGAAGAAGACCGAAGCGCGCTTGTCCGAACAGGCTAGCGCCCCAGCGCCCGCTGCGCCCACGCCGCCTGCGACACCTGCCCCCGCGGCTGTGGAGACCGCTACGGCGGCCGAGGCGCCCAAGCCGCAGTCTGCGCCCGTGGCGGCAAAAGCGGAATCCGTGCCAGCGACCTCTGCCGCCGCGGCCGTGGAGGCCGCTGCGCCCCATGAGTCAATCCCGCTCGAAGCACCCAAGCCAGAACCGGCGCCGGTGGAGGTAGCGAGAACGGAGCCCACTGCTGCGCCGCCCGCACCATCTATCGCTAAGCCCGAAAAACCGCTGTTGTCCGCCGAGGAGTTCGACAAGCGCGGGCGCGCGTTTACGGAATCGGGGAAGTATCGGGAGGCCATCGCGGAATTGACCGAAGCCGTGCGGCTGAATCCATCGTTCGCGCGCGCTTATAACGCCCGTGGCTACGCGTACTTGCTGGAGCGCGATTACCGGCATGCCCTGGCGGATTTCGATAACGCCATTCACCTGGACGCCGGCTACGCGAACGCCTATCGCAATCGGGCGGTGGCGCGCCGCGCGCTCGGCGATCTGGCCGGGGCGGCCGCCGATCAGCAAAAGGCGCGCTAAACCGCGAGCAATCTGCCCAATTCCGACGCCGCGCAGCGTATCCCGATGTAGAAGGTTCCGAACAGCGCGTATACCGCGCTCACTTCGTCGAAACGCATTTCGTAGATCAAACGCTTGAACACCAGCGGATCGTCGGCGAACAGGTCCACGCCCCATTCCCAATCGTCGAATCCGATGGATCCCGAGATGATCTGCTTCACCTCGCCTGCGTAGCGCCGTCCAATCATGCCATGCTCGTGCATCTGCCGCTGCCTTTCGGCCATCGGCAAACGATACCAGTTCATGTGTTCGCCCCGTTTGCGATCCATGGGATAAAAGCACAGATATTTGTGAGGCGGGATGTCCGGATAAAGCCGCGGATGCATGGCTTCCTTCTGGCGGGCCATCACCTCCGCGATCTCCGCGTTCCATTCCGGCGTGAACGGCTGAATGCCGCGATCCGCCAGCGCATGATAGGTCTTGAGGCTGGATTCGTAGAGACCCAGTTCCACCACCGACAGGTACGACGTGGTGGGCTCTAGATAATCCGAGAGCCGCAGCTGCGCCAAACGCAATTCCACCTGGCGGAGTTCGTCGAAGGATGGCCGGAAATGGATCAGAATCAGGTCGCCCTTGTGCCCCAGCAGGCTGAAGGCGGCGCTTTGCCCGGAAGGGTTTCTTTCCATTTCAGCCAATGCAGCGGCAGCTTCTTCGAGCATGCCGGAACGCTCGGCGGCTCCGGCGGCTCTCCAGGGTGTCCAGCGAATCCGCAGCATCTGATGCAGTACGCTGGCGCCTTCCAGCGTAAGCGGGACGGCTGGCAGAGCTTCAACGGCAGGTTCAGGCGGCGCGGTTGGTGTGGCTGGCATATGGGAAATTCCTTATGTTACTTTATTATTCTCGCAGGTGATGAGTTCGCCATCCAATGCTCCCGCGCCGGCGGAGACCTGGCGCGCCGACCTGGAGCTCCTACGCGACCGTCATCAGGTGCGCAGCCTGAGGCCGGACGAGGAAGGCTCTTCCATCACACGCCTGCCCAACGGCGTCCGCGGCTTCACCTACGCGCCCGGGCAACCCGAAGTGCCGGTGTTCGCGAACAAAACTTATCACAGTTTCGAGGTTCACAAAGCCGCCGATGGAGCCGAATACCTGATTGGTTTCGTCACACCATCAGAGGCCCAGGAGCTCGAAGCCGGCACTGAAGGCGCGTCCATCAGGCTGCTTCCGGATGCTTCCGACCTTGCTGCGGTGCTGGTGAGCGTGCCGGGGGCGCGCATCTTTCCACCGAAGCGAATGCCGCGCGAGGACGGAAATCCATTCCCGTTCTCTCTGGCCTAGGCCCGTAGAATACGGCGTCGTTATACTTAAGGCACGAGGTTCGAATCGCAATGCCAAGATTTTGCACAGCAGCTATTGCGCTGCTGGGGTGCGCGGTATGGGCAGCCGAGCTCACGCCGCCGCCGACTAAGACGGAGCCCATGACTGAAGTCCTGCACGGAGTGACGATCACCGACCCATATCGGTGGCTGGAAGATCAAAATAGCCCGGAAACGCGGCAATGGCTGGCCACCCAAGAAACCTTCGCGCGCGCCTATCTGGATAAGCTGCCCGGCCGCGGGGAGCTACAAAAGCAACTCGCCGCCTTGCTTAAGATCGACAGCGTGGGGGCGCCGGCGGTTCGCAATGGCCGCTATTTCTTCAGCCGCCGGCGCGCCACGGAAGATCGGGCGTCACTGTGCATGCGGACCGGCTACGCGGGCCGGGACGAAGTTCTGGTGAATCCCTCCGCCGTCAGTAGCGACCCCACCACTTCGGTGCAGTACATGGACTTTTCGCAGGACGGCAGCCTGGCGGCATTCGGTATCCGGCGAGGCGGGGAAGATGAAACCGAAATCCGCCTGCTGGACGTCGCCACGCGCAAGCAGTTGCCGGACACGCTGGCGCGCGGCCGCTACATGGGCTACTCCATCAAGCCCGACAAGAGCGGCTATTTTTATGCCCGCTACACGGTGGGGCAGGGAACGCGCGTCTACTCGCACGTGATGGGGCAGGACAGTTCCACAGACAAAGAGATTTTCGGGAAAGGCTACGGCGCGGGCCAGCTTATCAGCTCCGGGCTTTCCGACGACGGCCGGTGGCTAGCGATCGTGGTCTCGGAAGGCGTTCCCGCGAAGAAGAACGAAGTGTACGTCCAAGACATCCAGCAGGGCGGCCCGTTGATGACCATAGTCAACGACGTGGAGGCACAGTTTGATCCTGATTTCGCCGGTGATTCGCTGATTCTGTCAACCAACTGGAATGCGCCCAATCGCAGAATCCTGCGAGTGGATCTCAACCACGCGGCGCGTGAGAACTGGAAGGAGATCGTCCCCGAATCGAAGCTCCCGATCGATAGTTCCTCGGCCGCGGGCGGACGCTTGTTCGTTTCGTATCTCGAGAACGCCACCAGCCGCGTCAAGGAATTTTCGGTGGACGGAAAATATCTGGGGGATCTGAAATTGCCCGGCATCGGATCGGCTTCTCCGCCCAGCGGCCGATGGTCGGACGACGAGACCTTCTACGGTTTCACGTCGTTCGTGGAACCGTCGGAATCCTTCCGTCACATGGTTTCCACCGGCAAGGATGACCTGTGGTTCCGGCCCAAGGTGCCTATTCATACCGAAGACATGGAATCCCAGCAGGTTTGGTACACGTCCAAGGACGGCACCAAGGTTCCGATGTTTCTGGTGCATCGCAAGGGCCTAAACCTGGACGGCAATCGGCCGGTATTGATGACCGCGTATGGCGGATTCAATGTTTCCATGACGCCTTCTTTCTCCGCTACGGCGGCCTGGTGGGCCGAGCGCGGCGGCGTCTTCGCGGTGCCCAACCTGCGGGGCGGAGGCGAGTTCGGAGAAGACTGGCATCGCGCCGGAATGTTCGAGAAGAAGCAGAATGTATTCGACGATTTCATCGCGGCCGCCGAGTGGCTGATTCAGAACAAGTACACGACGCCCGCCAACCTCGCCATCGAGGGCGGCTCGAATGGCGGACTTCTGATGGGCGCCATAATGACGCAGCGGCCGGATCTGTTCGGGGCCATCGTGTGCGTCGCGCCGCTGTTGGACATGCTGCGCTTCCACAAAATGTCGGTGGGCGCGTGGTGGGCCGCCGAATACGGCTCGGCGGACGACGCAACCCAGTTTAAGTACTTGCTGAAATATTCGCCTTACCAAAACGTTCGAAAGGGCGTGAAATATCCGCCTATCATGTTCGTGACCGGCGACGCGGACACGCGCGTCGATCCCGCGCACGCGCGCAAAATGACGGCTCTAATGCAGGCCGACAACGCATCCGGCAATCCCATTATTCTTCGCTACGACACCAAGGGCGGACACAGTGGAATCGGATCGGTAGACAAGGTGATCGAGCAGCAGGTGGACATGCTAAGTTTCATTGCGGATCGGCTGGGCGTGAAGATTTAATAGACCCAAATGCGACCGCGCACGAGTGTTTTCGCGATAGCGCTCGGCGGCGCGTTATCGTTGAACATCGGTGCGTACATGAAGGGTTACCTTCCGTTAGACGAGAAGGAGCTATCGCATCGATTTCCACTGCATGTTATTCGCGGCAAGTTCACTCAAGATATGGACGCGCTCCGCATCGGCTCGACGACGGTTCGTTTCGAAGAATCCGCGAACGACATCCGGTTCGCGGGGCGAGACAACTCAGGCAAACCTTGGACAGTCACGGCCGGTGCTTGGAGGGGTGGCGCACTCTATTCCGGGGACCTCGACCACAACGGAACCACCGATCTCATCTACGCGAGCTATACCGGCAGCGTCGGCCTTGCGCCTTCCATGCGCATGCTTACTCTGCTATTCGACGGTTCCGGGCGCCCCGTCCCAGCCGAGATGTATGGCTACTTTGAGATCGATTCGCGCGGCATCGAAGATCTGCTGGACCTGGACGGCTCCGGGCACGCGCAATTAGTCCGCCAGGGCTATGACGACGGCTACTGGATTACATCGTTGTACGAAGCAACTGATGCGCGCTGGCAGCTCGTTCACGGGCGACACGCTGGCCGGGAATATCCGATGTTCACGCGCTACACGTATCGCTCAAACCGAGTGCCGGTGACACCCCCGCCCAACCGTCATCCCCTTGAGGACGATTTCTCCTATGACCTCGGTGCCGGAACTTCGGTTACCATCACTCGGCTGAACGAGGGAAACGAGCAACCCTTGCCAAATCCCACGATTCAGCTTTCAGATGACAGGGCGTGCGCCGGACTCGACTGGTTTTCGACCACCACGGTTGTTCTCGACACGCCGGAGCGCAGAGTGGCCGCGGTGTTGGACGCGCCGGAAGAGGGAAAGCGTCTGCTCGAGGCAATCGCGCGGAAAGCCATTCCAATTCGCTTAAGCGGCAATCGGCATCGCAATGACGACGATGCGGCAAGGCGCGATCAGTGTCTTCCCGAGATGATCTGGGCTCAGGTAAGGTAGGTCCGCAGGCGCCAGCGACTTGCTCCGCTATCCGAGAGGTATGCTGACAAGCGCATAGCTGCCGGGTGTCGCGGCGTTCACTGCGGAGGCGATCGTCCGAACGTGCCGTTGCACGATGCGCCATTGCGAATTTCCGAGCACTACAATCGCAATTGCCCGGCCCTTCAGATTCTGTTGCGCCGCCATATTCTTGTCGGTTGTCGGGAGTACTTCAAATCCAGCCTCCTCGGCGGCATCCAGGAAATCTCCGTTGATAAGTCTGTCCCAGCCGGCGTCCATGGCATTGACGATGCTGTGGCCATCGAGAAACGGGATGAGCGGCGCGGGAGTTCCGTGATCAAAAGGAATGCGCATCAACGGACGTTGACGAATGCGTCGCGGATGGGTGAGCATCGAGGCTGCGAGCCGCGAAATCCAGGACTGCTACAATCTGCTCCCGCGTTACGTCGAACCACTCCATGATTTCCTCGATACTTGCGCCGGATTCAAAGTTCTCAAAAACGGTGGAAACGGGCATTCGCGTATCCTTAGACACCCACGCGCCAATTGCCCCGAAGTTTCCCGAATTCTTCGTGCGAAAATCCGTGGCGCCAGGCCACTGAGACTGCATGAAAACAATTCTGTCCTCCCTCATCGCAATCTCCCTGTTACTAAGCGCTTCCACGTCGTTTGCACGCGATAAGAGCGAAACGCCGCGGTCCCATTCGAAGAAAAAGCACAGCAAGTCCGGCAAGAACCATGGTGGCAACTCGCACAAGAGCAGCGACAACATTCCCAAGTCAAACTAAGCGCAGCGAGCGGCCGGCGTGTCCGCTAGACTCGCGGTATGTTCTCCTCGCGCCTGCCTTGGGGTAGTGGACCGAATCCCCTCACTGAGTTGTTAACCGCGATGCGGGCCCGTGGCGAGGCGGTGCTCGATCTAACCGAGTCGAATCCCACAGTGGCCGGATTCTCCTATCCGCAATCCGCCATTCTGGATGCGCTGGCCGATCCGCGAGCGCTCCGCTACGAGCCAGTGCCTGCGGGATTGCCTGCGGCGCGTCAGGCCGTGTCAGATTACTATGCGGGAAGCGTTGCGCCCGAGCGAATACTGCTGACCGCCAGCACCAGCGAAGCCTATTCGCTGCTGTTCAAACTGCTGGCTGATCCGGGGGACGAGGTGCTGTCGCCCCGTCCTTCCTATCCGCTGTTCGAGTTCCTCGCCGGTCTGGAATCCGTGCGCCAGGTTCAATATCCGCTGGTCTATCAGGACGGCTGGTCGATCGACTTCGATTCGTTGGAGCGCCAGATCAATGCCCGCACACGCGCGGTCATACTCGTCAATCCGAACAATCCTACTGGCTCGTTTCTGAAGAAGGCCGAACTGGACCGCCTGGTCCGGCTGTGCCGCGCGCATAACCTGGCGATCGTTTCCGACGAGGTTTTCTCGGACTATGGAGTCGAGGAAGATCCCGAGCGCGTCCGGTCTCTCTCGGGAATCGAAGAAGTGCTGACTTTCTCTCTGAGCGGGCTTTCCAAAGTGGCCGGCCTGCCGCAGTTGAAGCTGGGTTGGATCGCGACCGGCGGCCCGATCGAAGAGCGAAACGCGGCCATCGAGCGGCTGGAGTTGATCGCCGACACCTACCTATCGGTTGGAACACCGGTGCAGTGGGCAGCCGCGAAGTTACTGCCAATGCGCCGGCAAATCCAGGCGCAGATCCTGGATCGCGTCTGCGAAAATCGAGCCTTTCTGTCTGGGCAGATTGAGCCCGGCTCGCCCTGGCGTCTGCTCCGAACCGAGGGAGGCTGGTACGCGATCCTGCAAGCGCCGCGCATTCGCAGCGAAGAGGAATGGGCTTTGCTGTTGCTGCGCGAGGATGGACTGCTGGTACAGCCGGGTTTTTTCTTCGATTTTGAAAGCGAGGCATTCCTTGTGACAAGCCTGCTGACGCCGCCTGAAATCTTCCACGAGGGAATTCAGCGCATTATGGGACGCGGCCTGTGATCACGGCTGGGACTATGCCGCAGCGTGGCTAGGAGCGAGCCTGGGAGATCCGGGCATTGGCGATCTCCATCACTTTCGGGCAGCAGCCGGTAAGTGAAATGGTGATATCGCGCAGCGAGGCGCCGTGGAAGCGGACGCGCGGGGCCTGGCGATGGTCCGGACAGCGGACATCGCGCAGCTTGTCTTCGGTCGTCTGCTTGAACCGTTCGACGCGAACTCTGTCGACGTCCGTAACCACCGAGAACATTCTAGCATGGAATTGTTACAAACAAGAAACGAGGATAGGGTTAGGAAGCGTGAAACAGCCGCATGTAATCGTCGTGCGGAACGGGCGGAGTGGACGCTAGCCCGAGGTTCTCGCGCACATGCGCGATGCGGCTCATCCCCGCCAGAGCCACGGCAATACCGGGAGTTGATCGCGTGAACTGGAGAGCGGACTGCGCCGGGGTTTGCTGGCCCCCCAGCTTCTCTCGAAGCGGAGCGGGTACTTCGCGGGCTAAGCGGCCCTGCAAAAGGCTGGCGCTCGCCACCACCGCGATTTGCAGCCGCTGGGCCGTTTCAAGCACGCTCTCGCCGTCGGTCCGGTTCGCGAACGCCTCCGGCATCGCGAGATTGAAGGGGAGCTGGATGAAACGGAAGTGGTGAGATTGACCGGCGATCGAGTTGGCGATTCCAGCCAGCCGCTCGAGCGACAGAGCCTGGGCTGAGCGCGAAGGCCGCCGGTAACCTTCCCAGGTAGCCGTGCCGTAATAACGGATTTGACCCTGCTCGACGGCCCCCTCCAGGAACTCGAAAGCCCGCCGTATCCGCTCGGAGAATTCTTCCTGGTCAACGAAGTCCAGCTGCGTTTCGGGATTATGCAGGTAAAACACGTCCACCGTCTCCAGGTCGAGGTTGTCGCGGCTGCGCTGCAATTGATCCTGAAGAAAAGCCGGAGCGATCGAATGAATGCCCCCCAAGATGTCTCCCGGCGCCAGTTCTGCTTGAGGCATGGCATCCGGAGCCAGGTAACCCGCTTTCGTAGACACCACAATCTCGGAGCGCTCGATCAAACCGGTTTCCACCGCCCCGCGCAGGGCCCTGGCTACGGCGTGTTCCGAGCGTTGGTGGCGATAGTTCAGCGAGGTATCGACGAAGTTGACGCCCATGCCGAACGCGGCTGTGACGGCTTCCGCGTAGCCTTGATCGGTGGCGTCGTCGGAAGGGCCGAGATAGGTCCCGATGCCCACGCTGGAGACTGACAAGGCTTGAACGTTCCTGAAAAAGCCAGCCGCGATCTGACGGGGAAAGCGGGCTTGGAAGCGGCGCGTTCCCTCTGGCGTGGCAAAGTCCGGGAGCATCTCTTGATAGTAATGGCACAGGCTGGTTCGGCGCGAGGACTATTATTAGGAGTCTAGGTACTGACCTTCCAGACGCGGCGGGAGGCGCAGGGGGGCTTGACAACGGATTCCGCCTGCTTAGAATAGGGATAATCTGCTATTTATGCCGCCTTGCAACCATGCTCGCACCGAGATTCTCGCGAGACGCGATGGCGTGGATTATGTCCGCTGCCTGGAATGCGATCAGGTCTTTGAAGCTGAGGACCTGGAAATTGCGCCCGCTTATGAGGACGACGAGGAACCCTCGACGGAACCCAAGCGTCGCTACGGCTGAGATTTTTCGCCTCCACTCAGTACCAAATTGCTATCGCGGTCCTAGGCACATGTAGGCCGAACACCTCAGCCTAAGCGGGCATAGAACCTGCGATGCTATAGGTAATGGAACCGCTTCGTATCGTCGCCATAGGAGGAGGCACCGGCCTTTCCACCTTGTTGCACGGTCTGAAGCGGTATGCGCGGCATCCGAAGGAAGTCGAGATCACGGCGGTAGTGACGGTGACCGACGACGGAGGGAGTTCCGGACGCTTGCGCCGTGATTTCGATGTGCTGGCGCCGGGCGACATCCGCAACTGTATGGTTGCTCTTTCCGAGGACGAGGCGCTTTTGTCGAAGCTGTTCCAGTACCGGTTCTCGGGCGGCCGGGGCCTCAAAGGCCACAGCTTCGGGAACCTGTTCCTGACCGCGCTCACCAATCTCACGGGGGACTTTGCCCAGGCGGTCAAAGTCTCGTCCGAGATTCTCGCCAGCCTGGGACGCATCTATCCTTCTACCGACACGAACGTGACCCTGGAGGCGGAGCTCGAAAATGGGCGCATCGTGACGGGCGAAACGAAGATCAGCAAGAGCCGCTCCCGGGTGCGCTGGATCCGTCTTCGGCCGCGCGTTTCGAAACCCTTGACGGAAACTCTGGAGGCGATCAAACAAGCCGATCTGATCAGCTTCGGCCCGGGCTCGCTGTTCACCAGCGTGATTCCGAATCTGCTGGTTCAGGGCATTCCGCAAGCCATACGCCGCAGTCGCGCGTTGAAGGTTTACTTCGTCAACTTGATGTGGCAACCTGGCGAAACGGTCGGGTTCCGCGCTTCCGATCACGTCGCGGCCATCCATCGTCACGCCGGAGGCAACTTGCTGGATGCGGTGGTGATAAATACGCGAGCTATCAGCGTCCGGCAAAGGCGCAAGTATGCCGCTGAAGAATCACAATCGGTAGTGAACGATCTGGATCGTCTTTCTGAGATGGGCCTCCAAGTGGTTCCCGCGGATCTGCTGGCCGACGGCGACATCGTGCGCCACGACCCCAGAGCCATCGCGGACGTCGCCATGGAGCTGGCGCGGCGGGGACGCGGAAAGCGCGCGAAAGTTCACGTCCTGGGAGCAAAATAACTGGATTCCAGCATGAAATCACCCCTGAACGTGGTGATCCTGGCGGCGGGCCTGGGGACGCGGATGAAGTCCAAACGCGCCAAAGTGCTGCATCGCGCCGGCGGTCTTACGCTGATCGAGCATGTCGTTAACACCGCTCTGGGGATCACTTCCCCGGATCGCGTCACGGTGGTGGTGGGGCATCAGGCCGGCGAGGTGAAGGCGCTTCTGGGGCCAACGGGCGTTCGCTTTCAAGAACAAACTGAGCAGCGGGGTACGGGCCACGCCGTCGGAATTTGCCGCGCGGCCCTAGGCGACGAGGGCGGCCTTGTCCAAGTGCTCTATGGTGATGGTCCACTGATCTCCGGCGCCACGCTCGCGGAACTGCTGCGGCGCCAAACGGCCAGCAGCGCCGCTGCCACGCTGATTACTACGCGCCTCGCGGATCCCACCGGCTACGGCCGCGTTGTCCTGGGCGATGACGGAGCGATCCACTCCATCGTGGAACAAAAGGCGGCAACCCCCGAGCAGCTTGCCATTGACGTCATCAACTCCGGCATCTATTGCTTCCGCGCGGAATTACTGTGGAAGCATATCCAGGAGCTTCAACCCTCGAACCCGGCTCACGAGTATTACCTGACCGACCTGGTTGAAATTCTCGTGCGCGCCGGTCATCGCGTGGAAGCGATGGAAGTATCGGACTCCCGCGAGCTGCTGGGCATCAATACTCGCGCGGAGCTGGCGGAGGTGGACCAAATCTTCCGTGATCGAAAAGCGCGCGAGCTCATGCTCGAAGGCGTGACCATCGAAAAGCCGGAGACCGTCAGCATCGATAGCGGCGTGAAGATCGGCCCGGATTCCAGCATCGGTCCTTTTGCCCAGATTCTCGGCCGCACCGTGATCGGCGAAGATTGCCGCATTGGGGCGTGTTCCATCGTTCAGGACTCCAAATTGGCGGACCGCGTGGAGGTAGCCGCCTTCACATCTGTCGTCGATTCAAGCGTCGAGGCCGGGGCGCATGTTGGTCCTTTCGCGCGGTTGCGCGGCGGCGCTCGAATAGGCCAGGATGCCCGCATAGGAAACTTCGTGGAGCTGAAGAATACGCAATTCGCCGCCGGCGCGAAGGCCAACCACCTGGCCTACCTGGGCGATTCCGAGATCGGCGAACGAACCAATATCGGGGCCGGAACCATTACCTGTAACTTCGACGGCCAGAACAAGCACCGCACGTCGATCGGCCCGGATACCTTCGTGGGAAGTAACTCGACGCTGGTGGCTCCCATCGAAATCGGCGCGGAGAGCTACATCGCGGCCGGGTCTACCATTACCGACCCAGTGCCGCCGGGAGCACTAGCGTTGGGCCGCGCACGCCAGGTGGTTAAAGAAGGCTGGGTCGCCAAGAGGAAAAAGAAGAAGTGATTACTTTTTGTCTTGCGTAGTCTTCTTGGCGGGCCGCACCACGATCAGCCGGGCCACGTCTCCGTCGTCCGAGGTTACGAATCCAACCGTGACGCGCACTTTCATGTGCAGCTTGCCTTCGATCCGGGTGTCCGCCTTGATCCAGAAGGTTCGCTTTTCCGCCGGTTTCCCGAGGATGCTTCGGGATACCGTGATCTTGGCCGTAGACAACTCGACAATGGGTCCCGAAAACGTATCGGTGTATTTCGGTTCGCTCTTTGGATTCGACGCCGTTGTGGTCTCTTCCTGCGCGACGGCGCTCCATCCGGCCACACTTAAAGCCGTGAACACCAATATCGCGAACGGACGCACAATTGAATCATAAACCAACCTGCTCAGCCGGTAACCGTGCGGGCAATTAAACTTGCTTCATGCTGTTGAAAGCATTCGCCTTTCGAGCGCAGCTAGAGCACCAGGATGGGGTGATAAAGGTGCGGAAGACGCGCCTCTCCGATGGCGATCAGTTCGCCCTCCGGATCAACGGCTTTCACATATTTGGCGTCGCTGGCACTGCGGAAAGGCGACAATCGGAAATCCCGGCCTTGACGAATCTGACCGGCGGTCAAAGTGTCCACCGCGGCAGTGGGGAACTGCGGCAAGACCTTGGATGCCGGAATCAGAGCTTCGGTGAGCCTGCCCGCCGATGCCAAGACCTGCAATTGGTCGAGCGTGCGTGCGTCCTCAACGGCGAATTCACCGGAGGCCGTGCGCCGCAGCGCGTCCAGGAACGCTCCGCATCCTAACTGCTGGCCAGCTTCATGGGCGATGCTGCGCAGATAAGTGCCAGCCGAGCAGTGGACCCGGATCCGCGCCGCGGAGCCATCGAATTCCAACAGATCCAACGCGTAAATGTGGAGTTCCACCGGTTGAAGATCCACCGCAATCTGTTTGCGCGCGAACCGGTACGCGGGGGTTCCAGCAATCTTCTTGGCGGAGAAAGGCGGCGGCGTTTGCTGGATCGCCCCGCGATAGCGTGCGAAAGCATCGCTCACTTGTTCACGCGTCAGTTGGGGTTCCACCGGATCCTGGGTCCGCGCGCCCTCGCGATCGTAAGTGTCGGTGGCCCAGCCGAAGCGCACGCGGGCTTCATATTTCTTGTCTCCCGTCGCGAAAAACTGCGCCAGCCGCGTGGCCCGTCCGATCACCAGAGGGAGCACGCCGGTAGCCATCGGATCAAGCGTGCCCAAATGACCGACCTTGCGGGTATTGGCGAGCCGGCGGACGCGATTCACCACGTCATGCGAAGTGATTCCTTCCGGCTTATCGACGATGATCACGCCGTCCACAACATCACTGTAACAGCCGCAGGCATGAACGCCGGTCTCAGTCACCGTGAGTTTTCAACCGCGGAAAGCAACCATTGGACGTACTCCGCCGCTCCCGGCGCTCCTTCGGCCGGCGCCCACGGCGCGAATTCCTTGTCGGTGGCGGCCACGTAAGGGCCCGGCTTCACTTCGTAACAAACCGCGTGCGGGGTCACGGGCGTCATGCTGTGCCAAACGCCCGGCGCGAGGTCGACGCCCATAGTGTCAGGCCCTAGGATGTGAGAGCTGGCGATGTGTCCGGCATCGTCGAAAGTGAAGAATGCGAGCTTTCCATCCAGCACCACAAAGGCTTCCGATTTGGGCGGATTCAGATGACGATGCGGCGCGACATAGGTCCCCTTCAGCATCACATTCAGGAATCGATGCGGATTCTCCTGCATGCTGGAATGAAAATTGTGATTGATCCGCAGCCGGGGGGAGTGCCGCGCCCGCTCGATGAGCGACCGGAATAGCGCCTGGTCCAGCAACTGTAGCTCTGGCATCAATTCATGATGAGCCGCTGTAACTCGGGCGCGCAAGCTGGTAGGGTATGATGGGCGAAAAATGAAGAATACCGCTGTCCTGCTCCTGAGCACTCCCATGGCCCTGGCGCGCAAAGGGTCCGTGGCTGCAATCTGTCAGTTCCTGGTGGCGCACAACGGCAGCGTCTTGCACAGCGATGACCACCTGGACAGCGGTCGCGATCTGCTTCTTTCCCGGCTGGAATGGGATCTGGATGGATTCGACATTCCGATCTCCGATTTCGAGCGCCACTTTGAGCCGTTGGCGGACCGTTTTCAAATCAACTATCACCTGGCATTGACGGATTACCGGCCCAAGATAGCCATCCTGGTTTCCACCTATGACCATTGTCTGGCCGACTTGTTGTACCGGCACGGCACCGGCGAACTGGCGTGCGATATCGTGATGATCATCAGCAATCATCCCAACTCCAAGCCGCTAGCCGATTTTCACCGCGTCCCTTTCCATTTGCTGACGAAGCCCACCGACAAGCGCGCGTCTGAGCGCGAGATGCTGGACCTGCTGGGGCCGGACGTGGATCTGATCGTGCTGGCGCGCTACATGCAGATTCTGGGGCCGGAATTCGTGGCCCAGTATCTTTTGCGGATGATCAACATCCATCATTCGTTTCTTCCCGCGTTCATAGGCGCGAAACCGTATCATCAGGCCTTCGAGCGCGGTGTGAAGCTGATCGGCGCTACCAGCCATTACGTGACCGCTACCCTGGATGAAGGGCCGATCATCGAGCAGGACGTCGTCCGGGTTTCCCATCGCGACGGCGTGGAGGACATGTTACGCAAGGGCCGGGATCTCGAGAAAGTGGTGCTTTCGCGCGCCGTGCGCTGGCACCTGGAGAACCGGATATTGGTCTACCAGAACAAGACGGTCGTCTTCGTTTAGACGCGAGCGCTGCCCAGTGACCACGGGATTGACAGGATTGCGGTTCGGCCTCGCCGTGGTTGCCGTGACGATGGTGATTCAGCCTTTTTGGCGCGCGGCCGGGGCGCAAGCCGGTGCAGCGTCCGACTCGAGGCGCGCGCGACCTCGGCCGCCGGAGTTCACCGACTTCGCTAATCCGGAAATGGTGCAGATACTCGGCTACGACGACAATGCAGGCCATAGTAACGACGCTATGGAGCCGTTCATCAGTCGCGATGGAAATTCTCTATTCTTCAACAACTCGAATACCGCTGCATCTACTAATTTGTTCTGGGCAACCCGCATCGATGACGTTACCTTCCAGTTCCAGGGCGAGGTCGGAGGAGCGGTCAACGGCAGCGGCCCGCTGGATGCGGTCCCGTCCATGGACTCGAACCGCAACTTTTTCTTTATAACCAATAGAAGTTATCAAAGCGCCGGGACCCCGGGATACCTAGCGACTATCTATTCGGGCCCGTTCGCTGGAGGCACAGTAACGCCGGTGAATCCGGTAATGGGCTTGGAGGCGCCTAAGCCCGGCCTGGTGAATTTCGACGCCGAAATCAGCGCCAGCGGCAATACTCTCTATTTCACGCAAGGGAATTTTGCCGGCGGCGCTCTGGCCGGCACGACGATGATGGTCGCGACTCGCCAAGGAGCCAACTTTGTGACCGATTCGAACAGCGCCGAAATCATGAAGACTATCAATAATCAATCCCTTAATTACGCGGCGGACACGTCCGCTGACGAGATCGAGTTTTTCTTCACGCGAACCAATCTGAATATTGGGCCTGCAATATTCATGGCCAACCGCCGGTCGACATCGCAGCCCTTTGGCGCCCCACGCAAGATTGAAGCGATCACCGGGTTTGCGGAAGCGCCCTCGATTTCGCCCGACGGTCATTCGCTCTACTACCACGTGAAGAATCAGAATGGCGTATTCGTCATCAACCGGGTGACGCGCGGCGTCGTTCAGTAGGAGACTCATGTATACTGGCGTCGTTATGAAGAAACTCCATCGATTTTGCTTCGCCTTAGCCGCGCTTTCCGGCATCGCCTGCGTAGCCCAAACTCAGACCACACTGACGCCCATGCAAATGCGCTTCAAGGCCAAGGCGCAGAACGTACCGGAAATCCCGTATGAGTCCGTGCCCAACTTCCTGAAGCTGCCGCCGAATCTGTACCTCGGCGAAGGCATCGGAGTGGCGACGAATTCCAAAGGCCACGTCTTTGTATACACGCGAAGCGAATCCACGCGCCTGTTCGAATTCGATCAAAAGGGAAATTACCTGCGCGAGATCGGCGAAGGGTTGTACGGTTTCGCGTTCGCTCACGCCGTGCGGGTGGACCCGCAGGATAACATCTGGGCCGTGGATGAAGGAACCAACATGGTGATCGAGTTCAATCCCGAGGGTCGCGTGGTGAAGGTGCTGGGACACCGGCCTGAGTCGGTGGAGGGAGTGCCGCCCACGCTTCCCTTCAGCACGCCGCCCCCTCCGGCCGAACCTTACACGTTCAATCGACCCACGGATGTGGCGTGGGACGCGGCCGGAGACATCTTCGTCTCCGACGGTTACGGCAATTCGCGCGTGGTGAAGTACGACAAGAACGGGCGATTCGTGGCCTCGGTGGGGTCGCGAGGGTCGCAACCAGGGCAGCTCAATATTCCGCACACGCTTGCCACGGATGCCAAGGGTAACGTCTACGTGGGAGATCGCACCAACAATCGAATTCAAGTGTTCGACAACGATCTGACTCCGAAAAAGATCTATGACCAGGTGGGCGCGCCCTGGGCGATCTGCATCAGCTCAGGGGAACATCAATACTTATACAGTTCCAACTCGAATCCCGACAACAATAACTCGGAGATCGGCGCTGTCACCGGCGAGATCTACAAGATGGAACTGGACGGAACCATTCTCGGGAAGTTCGGGAAGGCGGGCAAGCAGCTGGGCGAATTCAGCACCGTGCACGAACTCGACTGCCGCAATGAAAATGACCTCATGACGGCCGAGATCACGGCTTGGCGAGTGCAGAAGATCGTCCTGCATCCGCACACCGGCGCAAAATAGGAGCTTTCATGAGATCACTATTCCATGTTTTGCCAATCGCGCTCACAGTGCTGGCAGGTTCACTTTCGGCTCAAAGCGTTCCCGAGATTTCGTTTGAGTCCACGCCGAATCTGCTGAAGCTGCCGGAGCACATTTACCTTGGAGAAGCCGCGGGCGTGGCGACGAATTCGAAGGGACACATCTGGGTTTTCACGCGCACCGGCAGTCCGTATGCCACTACGGGAACTTCGCGGACCTTCACGCACGGAGGCGCGCGGCTCCTGGAGTTCGATGCCAACGGCAAATACCTGCGTGAGATCGGCCAGGGATTGTACGGATTTCTGTTCGCCCAAAGCGTGAAAGTGGATCCCGAGGACAACATCTGGGTGGTGGATCGAGGCTCCGGCCTGGTGATCAAATTTAATCCCGAAGGAAGGGTGGCGATGCTGATGGGACGGAAGCCGGAGGCAATTTTCGTGGGAAATCGCGAAGGCGGCGGTCCGGGCGGACGAGGGGGACGGGGTGGAGCGCTGCCGGGCGCGGGCAGCCCCGGGGATCTCTTTAATCAGCCGTCCGATGTGGCCTGGGACGCTTCCGGAAACATTTTCGTCGCGGACGGTTACGGCAATTCACGGATCGCCAAGTTCGACAAGAACGGGAAGTACATCAAATCCTGGGGCTCCCGAGGCAGCGAAAACGGGCAGTTCAACACGCCCAACTCCATCGCGATCGATGCGCAGGGAAACGTGTACGTAGCCGATCACGGCAACCAGCGTATTCAGGTCTTCGACAATGACGGACAATTCAAGACGCAGATCACCGGCGTGGGCGCACCCCGGGCAATCTGCATTTCTCCCGGATCGCACCAGTTTCTCTATAGTTCCAATTCCAATGAAGTCAACTCAATGGACAATGGCGAGATCTACAAGCTGGATCTGGATGGAAAGGTGCTGGGCAAGTTCGGACGCGCCGGCAAGCAGCTAAAGGAATTCGGAACCGTCAATGAAATCGATTGCCGGCATACCAATGAACTCTTCGTGGGCGAAGTTCTGAACTGGAGAGTCCAGAAACTCAGCCTTCGGGCCGGCCAGTAAGCTGCAACCGCTGCTTCGTCAGGAAGTAGCGCGCTTGGCTTTAAATTCGAAGGCCATGTCAGCGCCGCCATCCATCTTGATGGTGAGCTCGTCGGTGCTGGTCATTTTGCCGGTGCACTTGAACGACAGCGTCTGCCCGCCGGCGTCCACGTTGAGCACGAATTGCAGCGTCTCGCCGTCCATTTTGCCTTCGGCGATTTCGACGTCGCCCTGTGGCCCGGTAACGGTGCCGGTAACTTTGTCGCCGTCAGCTTTCAAAGTCAGGACCAGCGAAATCGAATTGCCGTCGGGCGTCGCAACATCGCCGTTCCATTTTCCAGACACGTCGGCGGCTTGGAGGGCGGCGGCGAGCATCGCCAGACAACCGATCCATAAGGATGCGCGTACAATCATTCGCTTCATTTTGTTTCTCCTGCGGTGCCTCAAATCGGGACTTCCGATATCATATCACGCTCCTGGCGGCGAGGCTGCGTAGTGGACTTACTAACGACACATCTTGGACTTGCTACAATCCTCGTTGATGTTTCGCGGATTGGAACACACTGCTATCGCTTCCCCGGATCCCGGCAAACTGGCCGAATGGTATGTCCGTCACCTGGATTTCCGCATCAACTTCACCTATGACGGCAATTATTTCGTGCGCGCCCAGGACGGGTCTATGCTCGAGATTATCCCCTCCGTCGGCGAGCGCGCTCCCCAGCAGATGAAGGATCCAGGCATCCGGCATTTGGCGGTCATGGTGGAAGATTTCGACGCCGCGGTGGCCGAACTGCGCAATCGGAAGGTCGAGTTTCTCGGCGAGCCGTTCCAGAATCAGGGCAACCGGTTGGTGTTTTTCAGCGATGGCGACGGAAACATACTGCACCTGATCAAACGCGATCGGCCGTTGCCTTGATCGGAATCACTTGCTGCTGAGCCGGGTATTCAAAGGGTTCTCCTATCGCGATTTCCGCATTATGTGGATCGGCGCGTGCACCTCGCAGGTCGGAACCCAAATGCAGGTGCTGGCGCAAAGCTGGCTTGTGCTGCAGCTTTCCGGCTCGTCGTTCATGCTAGGGCTGGACTCTTTTCTAGGCACCATCCCGATTGTTTTGTTCTCCCTGGTGGGCGGCGTGCTGGCGGATCGGACCGCGCGGCAAACGCTACTGCTAGGCTCCCAGGTAGTGCAAATGACATGCGCGTTTTTTCTCGCTACGTTGTTCGCAACCGGCGTAGTGCACGTCTGGCAGATTCTGGCGCTTTCCTTCGTCGTTGGAACCGCGCAGTCCTTCGGTGGCCCGGCCTATTCAGCGCTGATCCCATCGCTGGTCAAACCGGTGGACCTTCCGAATGCCATCGCGCTGAACTCAATCCAATTCAATCTGGCGCGCGTGATCGGACCCGTGCTAGGCGCGCTGGCGCTGGCCATCGGCGCGGCGTGGTGCTTCACGCTGAACGGCATCTCGTTCATAGCCGTGATTATCACGCTATTGATTATTCACCCACAGTTCGTTCCCTCCAAAACCGGTGAGTCGGTTCTGGCCAGCATGCGGCAGGGATTTCAATTTATCCGTAAGCAGAGCGCGATGGAAGCGCTGATCGTGCTGGCTTTTTCGATGACGCTGCTGGCGTTTCCCTTGGTTGTGTTTCTGCCAGTCTTCGCGAAGGATGTCTTTCACGAAGGCCCCAAAACGTATTCGCTGCTCCTGGTTTGCCTGGGCATAGGATCCATTTGCGGCGCTTTGATCGTCGCGGGATTGGGCAAGTACAAACACCAGGGCCGCGCGGCCTTGCTCATGCTGATTGCGCTGGGCGGGGCGATCACCGGGTTCGCGCTTTCGCGGTCGCTGGCGCTGAGCTGTGTCCTGCTGTTTGTTTGCGGCGGCGCTTTGCTTTCCGTGTTCACCACCGTCAGCTCCTTAGTGCAGATGATCACTGCCGATCAGATGCGCGGGCGGGTGATGAGCGTCTACAATGTTGCATTTCGCGGGGGCTCGCCGGTCGGAAGTCTGTTGATGGGAGCTTTAGTCCGGCAGTTCTCGGCGCCTAAAGTAGTGGCTTGTAACGGTATTCTACTGGCCTGTCTGGGGTTTTACTTTTTGGTAATTAATCGAAAAGTTGGAACACTTTAGGCTCTCGGAAGCGTCTTGTAAAATTGTAGAGGTAGGGATGAAGTTTCTTATTGTAGTGGCGGTTTCCGCTTTCTTCGCTACGGCCGCATGGAACGAATCCGAACTGGTCAAAGCCCGCGATCACCAGGACCGTACCGCGCTCCAAAACATTGTCAACGAGGCTCGCGCGGCCGCTGACAAAGAGCCGAAAGATGCGGCGGCGCAGTATCGGCTGGCGCTGGCTCAATCGTTCACCGCGGAAGTGGCCATTGAAGTACGCGACAAGCCCGCCGCTAAGAATGCGGCGCAAGCGGGTATCGATGCGGCTGAGCGAGCGGTGGCGCTGAAGCCGGATATGGCCGAGTACCAGCGTATTTTGGGAACGCTGTGCGGTCAGATCATTTCCGGCAATTCCATGTCCGCTTTGAAATATGGAAAGTGCGCGCTGGAGGCCGTGAACAAGGCCATCGAGCTGGATCCGAGATCGTCCCTCAACTACGTTAGTCACGGCGTCGGAAACTACTATATGCCGCCCGCGTTCGGCGGCGGCATGGACCAGGCAGCCAAGGATTTTCGCAAGGCCATCGATTTGAATCCCAAGAACGCGGACGCCTGGCTGTGGCTGGGCATCACGCTGCGACGCTCGAACCAGCCTGATGAGGCGCGCAAAGCGATCGCCAAATCGGTGGAATTAAATCCCGACCGCTTGTGGGCCAAGCAGCAGCTCGACAAGACTCCGGGGACCTAAAACCGGCATCCCACTCTCCCGACCGAGCAAAGCGCTTGGGGCGGACCATCCTGGCCCGGCGGAGTGTGTTAGCATGCTCATATGAGTCATCGATTACAGGTATTGATCCCACCTGCCTTGGATGCGCAACTTCGGAAGGCTGCGCAACGCAGTCGCATTTCGAAGGGCGAATGGGTGCGGAGAGCGCTGCAAGATTCACTGCGAAGGCCAGCCAAGGGGCGCTTACCTGCAGATGCTTTGGCGCGCCTCGAATCGCTGGAGGGGCCGACGTCGGACATTCAGCAGATGTTGTCGGAGATCGAGGCTGGTCGTTTTTGACAATTTTCATCGACTCCAATATTCCGATGTACGTGGCCGGTCGAGAACACCCTAATCGTGCGCCAGCTTCGCGTTTCCTGCACAGGGTCAAAGAGGGCAAGTTCGACGCCTGCACCAGCACGGAAGTGTTGCAGGAGATCTTGTATCGATATTCCTCCCTCGGCCGGCTTGATATGGCTCGCGAAGTCTATGACCTGTTCGTCGAGATCTGCCCCACTGTCCTGAGCGTGACGCTGGCGGACACGGACCGAGCGCGAGATTTGGCTTGTGGCGAAATTGCGTTCCCGGCTCGCGACGCTGTGCATGCCGCGGTTATGCTCAACAACGATGTGGATTGCATCGCAACCTTCGATGCGGGTTTCGACCGCATCGCTGGCATTCGCCGGCTGAAAATGGCTTAAACGATCGCTTCCCGGTTCTGGTCCCAGCGCACGGTCCGGCCGAGCCGGTAGCTTTCCACCGCCATCCGGCAGGCAATGGATACCCGATAGCCCAGATCGAAGGGGCAGTTCGGCTCGCGGCCGGAGCGAATGCAATCGAGAAAATTCTGGAAGTGCGCCGTGGGGCGCGCGGTGCTGCTGCCCACTTGTTCGACACCGTCCGGCCGGTTCACTTTCTGAGGCGTATAACGGACGGTCTGGTTCTTCGAGATAGTGCCGTCTGTCCCCAGCACTTCTTCCGCGATCCCGAGCTGGTTGTTACCGAAGCCGGAATGCCAGGTGATCAGCATTTCCTCCGGCTGCTCCAGCGTCACGTTCATCGTGTCGGGAACCTCGCGACCGTCCTTCCAGAGATACAGGCCGCCGGTCATGGTAGCGGCGGCAGGGATATTCAGTTTGAGCGCCTGATACCAGAAGGCGAGCTGCTGGCTCATGTTCTCGAAAACGTTGCCGCCGGAATAGTCCGCGAACATGCGCCAGTTGATGTAACGATTCGCGTCGAAATCACGCTCGGGCGCGCCGCCCAGGAAAGAACGCCACTGAATGTTCTGCGCGGTCATGTCGGGATAAACCGGACGCGCCCATTGCGGTTTGCCATGCGGCGTGTTGCGGTACATGTGCATGTGAATCGCCGTGATTCTGCCGACGTATTCAGGCGCGAGGAACCGCAGCGCATCCGGCATTTGTCCGGAGGAACAGGATTGATGGCCGATCTGCACGGTTTGCCGCGGCGCGCTGCGGTGAACGGCGCGCATACGCTTGGCCTGCTCGGCGGTAAACGCCATCGTCTTTTCCAGATACACATGTTTGCCGGCTTGGATGGAATCGACGAAATGCTCAGAATGCAGATGCTGCGGAGTGGCTATGATTACTGCATCGATGCTTTTGTCATCCAGGAGGCGCCGGTGATCGAGGTAGATTGCCGACCCAGTAACCAGCTTGCCGGCATCCTCCACGCGCTTGTTGTAAATATCCGCGAACGCGGCAATTTCGACGTCCGAACAGGACAAGGCCTGGTGAGCCAGATCCATGCCGCGCGCGCCCGCTCCGATTAAACCGATTCGCACGCGGTCGTTCGAGCCCAGGACGCCTTTGGGGGACGCCAGGGTGGTGGCCAGGCCGGTTGCCATGGCGCCGATGAATTTGCGGCGAGAATCCATTCCGATCCGTTTTCGGTATCTTCAATCTTAGCCTAAGAGCGCAGGGCCGCTCATCGCAGGTAGAACAGGCTCAAGCGCGGCAATCCCGCGGATTCAAGCAGACGCCGTTCCAGATATTGTTTCTCCAGCATCGTTAACTGTTCGGCGGTCATCTTGCCGCGGTACGGCCGAAGCTCGGAATCGAGCGCGCGGCGAGCCTCTAGAAGCTGCGCTTCGGTTTGACGCGTTCGTGCGATCGCGATCAGCTTGTCTTCGAGAGCGGTGAGATGCCGTTCCAGATCTTCGAGATCGTGATAAGCCGCATCCAGCGTGAGCGTCAGGCGATCCAAGGCGGCGGCGAGCTCTTCGTAGCCGGCTTGCGCTTGAAGAGCCGCCGCGTTGCCGCGTAGGTAGCTTTCCAAATCCGCAAGGCTGAACGGCGCCGTAGAAGGGCCGCGGGCCGTGGAGGGTCTGGATACCCCGGCAATGATTTCCGCCTCCGCCAGAACCGCCTGCGCGCAGTACGCCACGGAATTTACCATCCGGATGCGGGTCTTCTTAGCGCGCCACTTTTCGAAAGCGACGTCGATGCCGCGCAGCACCGCCTGCAGAGGAATGCCGGCATTCTTCCAGGTTTCTAGCAGCGCCCAGTCGAGCGGCGACAGCAGGAACAGACCCGTGGCACGGGCTTTCTGGAAATGTTCCTCAACCTCGGTGAAATAGTTAAAGTAATTCGCGGGCCAGCTTAGCTCTTCTGATTCCGGCGCCATATGATTTCCAAACCTTGCAGCGTCAGATCTTCGTTGGTCTCTTTCACCAGCCGGGAAGCCGCGCCTACCAGCCGCGCTTGCCCGCCAGTGGCGATCACAGTGGTCTTCGGGCCCAATTCGGCGACCACGCGTTCCGCGATTCCGTCGATCATCCCGACAAAGCCGTAGTACAGGCCGGATTGGATGCTGTTCACCGTGTTCTTGCCGATCAGCCGGGCGGGCTCGCGGAAATCGACCATGGGAAGGCGCGCGGTTTTCGCAAACAGGCCGCTGATCGACATTCCAATGCCCGGGCAAATCATGCCACCGAGATATTCGCCGTTAGCCGAAACGACATCGAAGTTGATGGTGGTGCCGAGATCCACCACCACGGCGGGGCCGCCGTAAAGATGAAACGCCGCCACGCCGTTCACCACGCGATCCGCCCCCACTTCTCGCGGATTGTCGTACAGAACCTTGATTCCAATATCTGTGTCGGGAGTTACGAACAAAGGCGTAGTGTGGAAATAACGCTGCGCCATGGCGGCCAGAGGCGCGTCCAGCGTGGGCACGACGCTCGCGATGATGATGCCATCGACGTGTCCCAGCTCGAGCGAGGACAAGGCGAACAGGTTGCGCATCAGCACGCCCCACTCATCCGCGGTCTGTTCATGGATGGTGCGCAGACGCCAGCGTTCGATCAATTTCGGTCCGTCAAACGCGCCGATCGTGATGTTGCTGTTTCCCGCATCCAGCGCTAAGAGCATGGGCGCACTCCTCCCGACATAACCACGTTCTCTTTTCCGTCATCGCCTCTAAGAATCAGAAAGCCCGAGCTGTTCAGCCCGGCCGTGGTTCCATACAACGTGGAGCCGTCCAGATCCACGCTCACGCGGCGACCGGTGACGAAGCTGGAAGCGCGCGAGAACATCTCGAGGATCGGCCCGGGGCCTTCCCGTTCGAGCAATCCACAGAACGCATCCACGCTGGATACGAGCTCCACCAGCAAGCTTTCGCGCGAATGAACCTGGCCGCTCGCGATGCGCAAAGAAGTTGCGATGCTATCGAGCTCCTTGGGGAATTCCGCTTGATTCACGTTGATACCGATACCGGCTATGATAGCCGAGCCTTCCAGCTGCGCCAGAATTCCTCCGCATTTTTGGGAACGGACCAGGACGTCGTTGGGCCAGCGGATATCGCAAGCGACACCAGCGGATTTCGAGATAGCGTCCACCGCCGCCAAACCCAGGGCGAGCGTTACCAGCGGTAATGAACGGGGGGAAAAAGAATTCCGGAGAACGATGGACACATAGAGTCCCGATCCGGCTTCGGAGTGCCAGTGACGGCCGTAGCGGCCCTGGCCGGAGGTTTGCTCGTCGGCTCCGACGATCGTCAGGGAGGCGCAGCCTTCCTCCGCCAGGCGGCTGGCCTCGGTCATGGTGGATCCGATGGTTCGATGCCAGTGGATGCGATGATCCGGAAGCGCGGCGCGGACGCGAGAGAGATCGAGCCCGGGGTTCATTGCAGATCGTTCAAAGCTGTCAGGCTTTTTTCAAGCTGCGCAACGTACTCGCCGCGCTTGGCGCGGAGCGATTCCACGACGTGGGCCGGAGCGCCGCTCAGAAACTTTTCACTCGAAAGCTGCCGGTCCTTGTCAGCGATCAGTTTTTCCAGCTCTTCGATCTCTTTCTTCAACCGGGCGATTTGCACGGCAGCATCCACTTCCGGAAGCTGAAGCAACAAGTCGAAATCGGGCGTGGAGCGGGCGGCGCCCTTGAGATTGGGCGCGACTCCGGTGCGCACGGCCAGCTTCACCGCGGCGAGTTTCTCAATCACCGGGAGCTCAACTTCCCTCGCGCCGTTGCGGCAATACAGAATTCCCTCCAACTGCAGCTTTTTGTCGACGCCGTGATCGGCCCGAATCTTACGCGCCGCCGTAATCATGTCCTGCATGAGCGCCATGTCGTGTTCGGCGGGTTGGTCCACCAGGTCCGGCTGAGGGTAAGCGGCCAGTGCGATGGATTCCGACTGCCCGAAGCGATGCCACAGTTCCTCGGTAATAAACGGCATGACGGGATGCTGCAGCCGCAGGAAAGCCCCAAACACGCTCAGCAGATTGTGCCAGTCATTCGTCAGGCCGGAGCCTGGCGTCATCCGCAGTTTTTTGATCTCCAGGTACCAATCGCAAAAATCGTGCCAGAAGAATTGCCACAATTCCTCGGCGACCTCATGATAGCGATGCTGCTCCAGCGCGCGATTGACGGCCTCCGCGGTACGGCTCAGTCGGCTGATGATCCAGCGATCCTCCAAGGTTTCAGGCTGACCCCGCTCCGGAATCATCGGCTCGATCCCGGCAGCCTCCATGTTCATCAGGATCAACCGCGAGGCGTTCCACATCTTGTTGGCGAACTGGCGGGCCGAAACCAGGCGGTCTTCCGAATACGCGATGTCGGTGCCCGGAGCCGCGGCCATCATCAGCGAGAGCCGGACCGCATCGGTGCCGTAGCGATCGTTGATGTCGAGCGGGTCCACCACATTGCCTTTGGTCTTCGACATCTTCTGGCGTAGCGGATCGCGCACCAGCGTGTGCAGGTGCACTTGCCGAAAAGGAACCTCGCCGGTCAGTTCCAGGCCGAGCATCATCATGCGCGCCGCCCAGAAAAACATAATGTCGTAGCCGGTGATCAGCAACGACGTCGGATAGTAAGTGCGAAGATCCTCGGTGGTGTCCGGCCAGCCCAAAGTGGAGAACGGCCACAGGCCCGAGCTGAACCAGGTGTCGAGCACGTCGGGATCCTGCTCCAGGCGCGCCGAGCCGCAGTGCTCGCACTTAACCGGCGCATGGCGGGCCACGCTGATCTGGCTGCAATCGGAGCAGTGCCAAGCCGGAATGCGATGCCCCCACCAGAGCTGGCGCGAGATACACCAGTCGCGGATGTTCTCCATCCAGTTGAAGAATGTTTTGTCCCAATTGTCCGGAACGAATACGATCTGGCCGGTATTCACGGCATTCAGGACCTTGGCGGCGAGCGGCTTGGTCTTGACGAACCATTGCGTCGAAACCAGCGGCTCCACGATGGTGGCGCAGCGGTCGCACTTGCTGAGAGCCAGGGCGTAAGGCTCCGCCTTTTCGAGCAGGTCCAGCTTTTCGAGATCGGCCAGCACGCGTTTCCGCGCTTCGAAGCGATCCAGACCTGCGTAGGGTCCGGCCTCGGCGGTCATACGGCCGTCTTCGTCGATCACCTTGCGCTGCGGGAGATTATGGCGCTTGCCGGTTTCGAGATCGTTAGGATCGTGCGCGGGAGTTATCTTCACCACGCCGGTACCGAATTTCGGATCGGCCATTTCATCGAAGATGATTGGGATCTCCCGGTTCATCAGCGGCAGTATGACGGTTTTGCCGGTAAGATCGCGGTATCTAGCGTCGCTTGGATTCACGGCCACGGCTGTATCGCCCAGCATGGTTTCGGGACGTGTGGTCGCCACCACCAGCGAGCGCGAGCCATTTTTCAGCGGATAGCGAATATGCCACAAATTGCCTTCCACGTCCTCATGTTTTACTTCGAGATCGGAAATCGCGGTGTGGCAGCGCGGGCACCAGTTCACCATATAGGTTCCGCGATAGATCAAGCCGCGCTCATAGAGGCGAACGAACGCCTCGGTTACGGCGCGGGAGAGCTGCGGGCTCAGTGTGAAGCGCTCGCGGCTCCAGTCGCAACTATCGCCGATCCGTTTCATCTGCCCGGTGATGCGCGCGCCGTATTTTTCCTTCCACTCCCACACCCGGCGGACAAATTCCTCGCGTCCGATCTGCTGCCTGGTGATGCCTTCAGCCGCCAGGCTTCGTTCGACCAGCAACTGCGTCGCGATACCCGCGTGATCGACCCCCGGGAGGAACAGCGTGTTATAGCCGCGCATCCTGCGCCAGCGAATAGCCGCGTCGATCAGCGAATGCTCCAGCATGTGCCCCATGTGCAACGATCCGGTGACATTGGGCGGCGGAACGACCAATGAAAATCGAGGGCCGGGCGCCTTCGCATCCGCGTTGAAAATGCCGGTTTCCACCCACCATTCGGCCCAATGAGACTCGAAGCGCTGCGGCTCGTAAGTTTTTTCAAGCTCCATGGGGAGAAAGTACTAGTTTAGCAGCCGGGTGCGAATTGACAGCGCTATTTTTGTGAGTTAAATCTTCTTGCCGCTGAATCGCCGGCCGATGATCATCTTGACCAATAGGTGATCCGACCCGGCCGTCAATCCGACGCCCACGCCGAAGTTGAATTCCCAGTTGGGGCTGAAATTCAGATCCGTCACCGCGAAGACCTGCTGCTGTTGTTGCTGCAGCGGATCGAAACCGGTGATGGGGCCAACCGAGCCGTAGTACTCGAATCCGCCATTGATCACCTTGGTGATGTCATAACCGACCTTGACGTTGGGCGAGAATACCAGGCCTTCGGGCACGGACGGTCCGTGAAAGGAACGGTCCAGCGTGGGATTGAAACATAAATATAACCGGCCGATGGTCTTGTCGACGATAGGCCGTATCTCGATGGTCCAAGTATCCGGTGAATAGACCGCGCGCTGGTAGCCGATCTCGGTGGATAGACTGACGCCCACCGGCCAGTTCCACGATTCCGGCACGCGGACGCGCGGCCGAATGTGATCGCCCACCCACTGCCAGCCGACGCGCGTATCCGCGCTGGTAAAGACATAGAAGCCGAGCTCAAACCAATCCGTTATGCCGCGCGTGATCTCGAGGGTTTCATGCAGTTGGTGCTCGGTGGGATACATGCCATCCACTACGTTCTTGGCGCCTTCAAACGTGAAGTTGCTGTGCAGCTCCACCATGTTGGTGCCGGGAGCTACGGTGTCGGAACCATAGACTTGAATCTCGTAGCTACCCTGGGCGCGCAGAGATCCGGCAAGCGTCAGTGCCAGCACGGCTAGGAGCAGTGTGGTCTGCTTATGCATTCGATTGGGATGGCGTGGCGAATGAAATATCAGTTTAGCAAGCGGTGCAGGATTTGACAGCGCGCGCGGGCGTCTGTTGTAATGAGCTCGAAACGTCTGCCCAGCTTGCTCCTCAGTAGCTCAATGGTAGAGCATTCGGCTGTTAACCGAAGGGTTGTAGGTTCGAGTCCTACCTGAGGAGCCAAACCTTTTCTCTCCACTGATTTGGGCCCGTTTGTTGACGGCATCGTCTTGCGCGTCCGCGTAGTCTTTCGAAGAACTTCCCGTCTCCGTTCGTCTCTCCGTTCGAGCCCGCCACGGTTGGCCTGCCGACTCCTGCCCGGTTCCACTCCTGTACGC
Source organism: Terriglobia bacterium (assembly GCA_963786745.1). Classification (GTDB taxonomy): domain Bacteria; phylum Acidobacteriota; class Terriglobia; order Bryobacterales; family Bryobacteraceae; genus Palsa-89. The sequence goes on from CAWBAE010000009.1 coordinate 289,687, forward strand.
CCCCGTTCTCTGCGTCTCTGGTTCCGTCTTTCGCAGTTTGTTAACGTCCGCGCGAAATCGCCGACCCCGAATGAGACATCTTCCACGTTCCCTGCGTATATAGTGAACGGACGCGGAAACGACGCGTCGATAATTCCACCAGACGGCGCATCGACCGCAAAGCGGAGGCATCGCGTGCAAACAGCCCTCAGTCTTCGGCGATTGAACCGGAGTGATGTGCGCGCAAACCGCCAACCAGCGACCTTGTTGTCGCGCCCAGGCATCCGTGTAGCGGCTCCCTCCGGTACGACTCGAAGTAGCTGCGCCCGTACAGGCCGCGCTCGTCCTGGCCCACCAATAACTGCTCAGGATCAGGGATGTGCGCCGCTATCAGAGTCTCGCAAAGCGGGCAGCGGAAGTACTCGTTTGAGAACAGCTCCAGATTCTGGTTGCCGCACCAGCACCTCAAAATACTACTCACTGCAACCTCCTAAGAGAAGCAACTCTTCACCTCCTGAAAGAAGGACGTCTGCGCTGCCGCCTATCGGACCGTCGCCCGCCTTTCACCGATTAAAACCTTTCGGGCCTTTCAGTCCTGACATTGCTTGGCACGCCTTTCCGGGTCACTTTCACGGTCTAGCGCGTGCCAGCACGAGCAGACGCGAGGCGAACTTGGACGAGTTATCATGGTTCGCGGGGGCCCTTCGGATGCGCACCTTCGAACCGCTTTTTGGAAGTAAAATCGGGAAAGGCGGCCTCAATCACCGCCGAGAATCGGCAATTTACGATGTAAGATGTATACTGATTAGGATTCGTAGGTGTAGGTTAGATTGGGGTACCCAGCGTTGAGAATCACTGGCTTTGCAGTCCTGGGCTTCGTACTGGCAGTGCCCGCGCTTTACCCCCAAACTACCTGCTCGGCGCCTTCCGTCGTTTCCTTTTCGGCGATTCCCTCGACCCTGGCGGCGCCCGGTCCGGTGCAATTGAATTGGTTCGCGGACGGAGCCACCTTGGTGCAAATCAGTCCCGGAGCGGGCGTCCCCGCAAATCCCTCGCTGGGGCATAACATCAACCAGGCGTCGGGATCGGTGAGTATCACGCTCGGCCAGAGCGCCTCCTTTACCCTCACCGCGCAGAACACCTGCGGAACCACCACCGCCACGGTCACTGTTCCCATTGGACCTCCGGTGCTATCGGGCATCGCGCCGAATAGTCCAACGCCGGGTCAAACCGTTACGCTTTCCATCGGCAACGTGGCGAACATCCATTCGGCCCAGAGCACCCAGCTTACATGCGGAAGCTCCACTCCGCAATATGTTCCTTTGAGCGTGGATTCGTCCGGCAACGTGACTCTTCTAATGCCTCTGGTACAGGACGGTACCTTTCCAAGCGGCTATTGGAATGGCGCATGCACGCTGACGGTTCAGGCCGATTCGGGTCAGACCACGCCATTCGCGTTCACCGTTGCACCGCTTGCCTACAGTGGCAACGCCGTGGCAGCTTTCCAAACGCTCGTAACAAATATTCAGCAGGACGCCCACGCGCAACTTGCCTCGCAGGCCGGTACGGATGCATGGGGACAAGTAGCGAGCGAGCTCACTCCGCTCATCGATCAATGGGCGGCACAACTTACACAGATGGCGACCAACGCCGGGATGAGCGGAACGGCGACGCTAGCCATGGATCTACCCGTAACATCGGCCCCGAATCCGCCAGTCATCACTGTGTCGGGCAACGATATAACCAACCTAGTTGCGTTCCTTAATGTAGCGGCTCCAACCCTGCTCACGGCGCAAACGTCCTCGCAAGCCCAGGCGAGAGTGCGCAGCTTACGGGCATATTATAACGACGATGGTTCGGCCACATGCTTAATTCGCAATCAACAAACCTTTACAGTTCCCACCGGCCAACAGACGACCTTTGGACACGTCTATTCAGCATGCGTTGAGAATACCGAGGACTCCGTACAGACTCAAATCGCAAAGTTAGCAGGCAGTGTTTTGTTCCGGTTACCCCTGCTGGGCTGTCAGTACCCTTCTCTCACGGATACTCCCGCTATGCTGGGACTGATCATGGCTCTGCAGCGAATCGCGAACTCAAACGCGATCTTATGCAATGTGGTACCCATCGTGTTTTCGGGCTTTGAGGCGCGCCAGACGCCTCCGCAGTCCACCATCCCGTTGGGCACATTGGAGAACACCAACAATCTTGGAACGCACGTTTATGTCAACCTGTCGAAGAATTACGATCCGGCGACGGATCCGAGCATACAGTCCACACTCGGCAAAATGCTGGCGGGCCTTTTTGTACAGGACTTGCAGAGTTTGGCTAGTAGTCTTGGATGCGGCGCCCTCGACAGCGGCACGATACAGTTACTTTACAAGCCGCTTGCGGCAGCCGAAACATTGGCAGCCGGCAACCTCATCCAGAGCTTCTCCAGTGCTTTTCCCTTAGTGGTGCAGGCAGAAGTGTATAAATGCGATTTGGCGGACGTGGAGCCCGCGGACCCCTTTGCATTGAACCACCGTACCGACAAAGAGGGGACTCTGCCGCCGTACTATTTCGAAGGGAAAGAAGTCGGCCCGACGCGACTAGCGATTGGTGCGATCCCGAGTAACTTCATTCTGGCTAACGATAGTGGTTTCGCCGCGCCGCCCCCGGTTGCAGTCGATGCTCCACCCGCTGAAGTTCAGGACTTCTTGAACCGTAGCTATGCGACCGTCACGGTATCCAACTCCCCAACTCTCGCCGTTCAAGAAGAGCTTGCTTTCGTCGTCAACGGGGCGGAACCTGAAACCGAGCCGGCTCCCGGTTTTTGCAGCCCTCCATATGTGATTGCGGGCGCCTACAGTGTGATGCCCGGCCAAGCACCTCCTATTCAATGCGATAACAATAACGGGGTCCCTACTGCGTATCTTCCGTACGGCACTGCCGGGACTGTAACCGGCGTCAATAACTATGGCGCCACGGCTTATGTAACCGCGACGCAAAACGACACCGGTTACAAGTACACCGTGGTCATAGCGGCCAGCGTCGCGTCCGACCCTTTTAGTGCCGGCGATGGCCCGTTCGGAGGCGACGTCAAAATCAGCCTCCTTGCCACCAACCCCGCGCCGGCGGGTGGCCAAACGCAAGTGAAAATCCATGGGGAGTTGAACTTATCTCCACCGGGTTTTCCCGATGGCATTGTTATGATCACAGACTCGAAAGGGAATTCTGCAATTACTAACTCGCAGGGTAACTCGATGTCGAGCTTGTCGCTTTATCCGGGCGACAACCCCTCCAATTTCGACTATACCGCCGATAGCACCGATAGCGCTATCAATCCAGTTGCCATTTACGTTGGCATGTATGCCAATGGCGCCCCTCCTCACTCCGTTTCAAATACGTTTTCGGTCACTCTAACCATCGAATTCCTCAACGTGGTTAGACCAGCTGAATCGTTTGAGAGCCCTCTGCCTGGACTCCGGCATTGATGAACTGGAAATTCTTTCTCTATGGAATCGCGGCCGCTGCGTTGCTTCCCGCTGTGGTTTGCGCGCAGGCCAGTTTCGATAGCAGTGGAAACTCTTTGCTGAATGGGACCTACTTTATCCGCGAAGTGTTGAATGCAAACATTTCCAGCATCGGCCAGATCGGGGAAGCTGAATCGCTCACCGGTACGATCAGCTTCAGCGGCGGGTCCTACACGCTGACGGCCCAATTGTCGGACAACACCGTGTCCTCCGGCGCTCCGCAGCAGCTGAGCACGATGGGCAATTATTCTGTGAACGCGAGCGGGATGTTCGCCATGGATGATCCGTTGTCCAATGGCGACACCCTGTACGGCGGCATCGGTCCATCAGCCATTGTTGGAAGCGCTTCGAGAAGCTCGTCAATCGACTTCATGGTTGCCGTGCCCATAGCGGCCTCAGCTAGCAATTCTTCATTGAGCGGCGCCTATCGAGTGGTTGGGTTGGAATATCCGAACGGGGACGTAACTGAGGTGAGCAATTACAGCTTCCTGGTCAATCCCGACGGCGCCGGGAACCTGAACATAGCTAGTCTGACGGGTCACGCGGTGAATGTCAGCGACAACCTATACAGTCAGTCCATCTCCGGCGCGACTTACTCTCTATCCAGTACCTCAGGCACTATGACGTTTCCGGCTCAAGCCACCGGTACATCTCTGATTAGTGGAACCAAGCAGTTCTTCGTCAGCGCTGATGGCAATATCTTGGTAGGCGGCTCGTTAGACGGCTACGACATCCAGGTCGGTATCAATGTCGCTGGTTCAGCGGCCAGCAATAGTTTCAACGGGACATATTTTTCCGCCGGTGAGGATTATGATTCGTCTACATTCGCGGCGAACGGACACTATTATCTGGATGCCTTCTCCGGATCGGCACACGCTATCACCACGAACGGAAATGCCACCGTTCTCGCCGATCAGCGAATCAATCCCGACAATGAGGCGAGTTACGATTTCACGTTCCTGGATCAATTTGCTCTAGCCTCCGGTGGGACGGGCAATGAAACTTATTATCTGGATTTTGTCGGTGCGGGCGAAGCGGCGAGGGTCGTGACAGGTCAATCGACCTCTTATGCCATCGAACTCGACATTCAGGCGCAGCCCCTGATGACTTCGGGTTCGGTGATCCTGAATCCGCTGGGCATCGTGAACGGGGCCAACTACCTGCCAATTACAAATCCAGTAGCGCCGGGAGAATTTGTGACTCTGTTCGGAAGCGGGCTCGGTCCTTCTTCTGTGGCCACTGCGGCGTTGCCCTATCCGGCCACGCTCAAGAACGTCGGTGTTTCCCTAGACGGGACTACCGCGCCCGTTCAGTTGGCTGGCAGCGGGCAAATCAACTGCATCGTACCCTACGAGCTCAGCGATCCGTTCGCAGTGTTCCAGGTAATCCACCAGGGCGTGTCTTCGAATACCGTATCTCTTTTCTCCGACACCAGCGCTCCAGGAGTTTTTACGTTGGATCAGAGTGGCATAGGCAGCGCAGCCGCGTTACATCCCGACGGCTCCATTGTGAATGCCAACAATCCTGCTACAGTGGGCGAGGAAATAGCGGTGTACGCCACTGGCCTTGGGGCCGTGACGCCTGCGTCCCCGGACGGCGTTGGCGCCACCACCACTACGTTGAGTTATACCGACGACACCTTTGGCGTAAACGTCGACAACGTCCAGGCCACAGTCGCTTTTTCTGGCCTCGCCCCTGGCTTTGCCGGGCTTTATCAGGTGAACTTCGTGGTTCCGGAGATTCCGGACTCCGGGGCGGTGAATTTAGACCTCTTCGATGAGACCAACGGAGCCTATAATTCGATCGCGAGCTTGGAGGTATCTGCGGCCCGGTCCTCCGCCAAATCTGCGCTGCTGCACTCAGATCACAGGAAGGAAGCGATAAAGCACGGGAGAGTTCGCTCCAAAACCGATTACTCGCGTGGTCGCGTAGTCGAATGACTCATGTCGAGTAGGTGCTTGGCGGCCCAAGTTGGACGATTTCGAAACCTCTAGGCACCCGCCAACTTAGGCCCAGGGCATAGATACATGCCACGCGGCGCGGGGCATAAGTAGCTGCGCGCGCGAACACCTCTTTCGAACCACCACGGTCCCGCACGAATCGACACCCACCAAATGAAAAACGGTCTTGCCTAAGTCAATCCCTATCGCGTGTATTTCCATGAGACGTCTCCCTCCTCCGCACTCTACACCTCCACGCTTCAGAGGATCCTGCGGCGGACCATCCCATTAGCTACGTCATGTGGACTTTACCTTTATGCGGCAAGGACATCAAGCGAAGAAGACGGTTTGCCAGATGCACCGGAAAAGCCAGTCTAACGACGGCCCAAACGGAGGGCCAGATCGGACAGCCTGGCTGCCACTTTCCGGTTTGCGCGGTTCCGGGACTCCAGTATTGGTTTGGAGTAGAATCGTTCAGACTACATGTCTTTGGCCGTAGGCTCGAAACTTGGCCCATACGAAATCATCGCGCCCATTGGCGCCGGCGGCATGGGCGAGGTATATCGCGCCAAAGACACCAAGCTTAAGCGCGACGTGGCGCTGAAAGTATTGCCGGATTCGTTCGCTGCCGACCCGGACCGCATGGCCCGCTTTCAGCGCGAAGCCGAAGTATTGGCAGCACTGAATCATCCCCACATCGCTCAGATCTACGGCTTTGAAGAGCATGCCCTGGTGATGGAGTTGGTGGAGGGTGAAACCCTCGCCGGGCCTCTGCCCATCGAGACGGCACTCAATTACGCCCGACAAATCGCCGAGGCGCTGGAAGCCGCGCACGACAAGGGCATTATCCATCGCGATTTGAAACCGGCCAACATCAAGGTGACGCCCCAGGGCGTGGTGAAGGTTCTCGACTTCGGACTGGCGGCGATCGCGCAAGGCTCGGCCGGCGATGCGTCGAATCCCGCCAATTCCCCGACCCTCACTATTTCGCCAACCCGAGCCGGAATGATTCTGGGCACGGCAGCTTATATGAGTCCCGAGCAGGCGCGCGGCCGGACGGTGGACAAGCGCGCCGACATCTGGGCTTTCGGTTGTGTGCTGTACGAGATGCTCACAGGAAAGCAGCTATTCCAGGGCGAGGACATGGCGGCATGGTAACATGCTGCCGGACATCTTCCATGGCTCGCGCTCGGATTTTATGGAAAGGGCCCGGGCGGCAAGCGGCAATTATCCAGGGCACTTTAGTAATACGGCAAAACCTTTCTGTCCAGTTTGTAGTCGACAGTAAACGCTGAGCTCGCCATCCTTCGAGGAAATCTAGCGTCTTCAAAAGAAACTGACCCGCCACACGTCATCCACCGTGCATGCATCGAGGAGGCCCTCGCGAAACACGGAGAAACATGAACCGTTCCAAGAAATATTGGCAAGGCCCTCCTCGGCACAACGGCTAGGAAAAACATTGGTACGCACTGTTCGGTACCCGGATAAATTTAGACTGTGGATTTCACGTTCTTTGACGCTTCGACCACCTCTTACCTTTCGCCGCAGCTGTGTCCCCTTCGCTAGCGGCGCCGAAGACAGGGAGTGACGCGTTGCCCGCGACGTAGACTTTTGCGGCTTCGCTCGCCGTGCCCGAAAGCAGCATCAGCGCCTTGATCTCGTGATGACGAGTGGCGAGATCCGACGGTAGGGTTACACCACAGCTTGCGCCGCCGACTGCGATGCGCGATTGGTCAACGCCCTTCTGGTTGGTCAGGTACGCGTAGGCTGCGTCCTCGCCGGCGGGCCACTTCAAAGAAGATATCCCGCTTCTTCTGCTCCGAATTTCTTCGGACCTGAAGTCTAGATCAAACCGCCCCAGCACGCCTTCAGAAGCAAATTGCTCCTCGCATAGGCCTTTGCTGGCCATCCTCGCTCTGATTCCTGACGCGCCGGTCACGACCTCAGCTTTAAATTCGGCGTTACTGGCTTCTCCACGCATCGAATGATGGCAATGCGGTCTGGAGTAGCGCCGAAAGATTCAGTTGCTGACATTCTGCACGACAAACTCTTCAACTTCTTCGACGGTGGTGTACGGTACTAAAGTGCAGTTAGCATGCATATTTCCGGTGATCAGAAGAGACATTCTCGATTTCAACTCCCGCCGATATAGTAGGATCACTCTCTTGTTCGTCGCTCCCAGCAGGTAGCCGGTCTCGAATCCCAGGCCGAAGGAAGATCCGGAAACTTCAGCAATGAAGAGATCGCACTGCCGAAGCCAGGCCATATCGCGCCGGTAAACGTCTTGGGGGCTGATCGATCGATCCCTTTCCCAGGCTTTGTCGTCCACCAGATGGCGGGTCAAGACTTCGTGTCCCATCTCCTCTAACCGCTGCACGACTTTGCGCGCGGCGTCCAGGCTCGACCGGTCTCCTGCCACGGTGAATCCAAAATAGATCTTCATGGTTCGTAAGCTACTGTACCTGCCACCGACGTAACTTTTCAACATCTTTCTGCGAATTCTCGAACGGAAGGAAATCATGACAAAACTGAACTTATTGACGGCGGCGCTCACTCTATCCGCCGGAGTGTTGATTTGCATTGCCGCTGAAAACGGCGCGCCGCGCGTGCCGGTGCTGTTGGAGCTCTTTACGTCAGAGGGCTGCTCGAGCTGTCCGCCCGCAGACCGGCTGCTTGAGATTCTCGACCAGAAGCAACCAGTCGCTGGCGCCGAACTGATCGTGCTGAGCGAACACGTTGACTACTGGGACCGCCTCGGCTGGAAGGACCCGTTCGCTTCATCGGTATACACCGCTCGCCAGCAAGATTATACGAATAAATACAATCTCGATGGCGTGTACACACCGCAACTCGTGGTGGACGGGCGATACGGGCTGGTCGGCAGCGACGGACGGGAGGCGTCGTCGGCCATACAGCGGGCCATGCGCGAGCAAAAGGTTCCGATCTCCATCTCCAACGTTGCCCACGACGGGAATCGGGTCACGGCGCATATCGAGCTGCGCGCCGACCAGAGTTTAAAGGGCGAGCGAGGTGTGTTATACGTTGCGATCACTGACAACAGAGCGGAATCCCAGGTGTCGCGCGGCGAAAACGCCGGACGATCCCTGGCCCACGTAGCCGTTACGCGGCTCCTCAAGCAAGTTGGCGCTATCGATCTCGACAGCGGCGCAAAGGACGTCACACTGTCGGTTCAACCGGGACCGACCGGATCACGACTCGTGGCGTTCGTTCAAGACCCCAGATCGGGACACGTGCTCGCCGTAGCGGCACAAAGACTTTAACGAACGGCATATATCCAGATGAAAGCGAAATTCACCCTGCTCTTATTGCCGGCTTTTACCGCCGCCTGCTTCGACCAGGAGGATTCGGCACCCAAAAAATGAACTTGCCTTCGGGCTTGGCGGAATCCCGGCTTTGTCCCGAAGCGATACTCCCAGCCTGGACGCGGGATCCGGCGTGGCGTTTCAAGTGAATTACAGGCGTCGATCCTTCGACTTCCACAAAGTAGCTCTACGGCGAAATCAACTGCGTCGCAAGTCCGTTGCGGGACATCTCCAGTTCCGTCGCAACGGCAACCCACGATTTCGCCAGTCTTTATGTCACACCTGGAATTCGGGTGAATTTTAGGCCAGCCTCGAGAGTATCGCCATACGCCTCGTCGGCGGCGGCTATGCCGATTATGAGCAAAGCAGGACGCAGCTCGATGGCCAATCTAACCCAGCCTCACGGGAACTCGCTCGCGGGGTATTTGATTTCGGCGCCGGTGTCGATGTTCACGTCTGGCGATTCGTTGCTGTTCGAGGTGAAGCTCGCGATTTCTACACGGGTTCGCCAGGCTATAACATTGCGACGATTTCAGGCGGGCAGCACAACGTAGTCCCCACTGGCGCGTTTGTACTGCGGTGGCATTAACGACAAGGGTAAACGTTCCACGATCGGCGCATCGGGCGCCATATCATCGGCAGCTTGGACGTACACCGTGAATTTCACTACGCCAGAAATACGAGGGTTCCTCCGAACCCGCGCAGCGGGCTGCCGAGTGTTAAGCATCGGACTTGCGCGCGGCCTTGTCGGCTGGACGCGTGGCTATTTGATTTCCATCACGTCGGCGATACTTCTCTTCCCGATAGCCGGAACCGTCGCTTCGAGCGCTGGCAAGCCCACCGGAATCACAACGAAAGGGCGTTCATTCTTCGGTCGTTCGAGAATACTCGAAAGGAATCCCATTGGGCTCGGTGTGTGCGTCAGAGTCGCCAGGCCGCTCATGTGTAAGGCGGCAAGCAGAAATCCCGTGGCTATGCCGACGGATTCCTGCACGTAGTAGTGTTTCGTCTTCGTCTCGCCTTCGGTGGTCTGAGTAAGACCGAAGTCGATCCGAAAGACGACGATCAGGTACGGCGCGGTCTCGAGGAATTCCTTGCGCCAGTCCGTGCCCAACGGAGCTAGCGCCTCACCGATTGCCTGGTTGACCTCGCCGAGACTGAAGAATGTGTGTTTGCGCAGGGCCGCCACGATCCAGCGCTGAACTACCTGAACCGCATTTTCCGCTTTAGCTTTGTCCCGTGGTTTTCTCGGCCGCGCCGGCAAAACTGCCACGCCATAGTGGGCAGCCATTTCGCTGTAAGTCGGGTTGAGATCGGGTTCGTAGCGGCAGGCTTTGGTGACGCCGGTTTTCAGGTTATCCGGCACTACCAGCATCGGAAGGCCGCCAAAATATTCCAGGGCGCGGATATGCGAGCCGATCCAACAGGGCAACTCCTGACTCCAGGTGGCCTCGGCGAAGGTGTAACTGCTGACGCCCAGGGCGGCCACAAAGATCGCGGCCTGGTGGATCTCGCCGGTGGCGCGGTTGTGGATGGGAATGCCGGCGCCGGCATAATCGACAAACATCTTTTCGCCGGGCTGGTGCTGCTGGCGCAGGGTGAGATTCTGCGCCCGTGCCCACTCCCGGTACAGGTCGCAGAAGCGGCTGTAACGGTAGCCGCCGCTGGCGTTGGCCTGTTTGTATTCCTGCCACAGCAGTTCCAGGGTCAGGTCCTTGTGAGTTTGAAGTTCTTTGTGGATGGTTGGGAAATCCGGCGGTGGGTGGACGCGGCGGCTGGGTGGATCGGGCCGCTCACCGAACAGCAGTTGGTCGAGTTTCTGGTCGCTGAGGTTTTCCGGCAATGGCCAACTGAGTTGGGCGGCCTGTGCCAGTTTCAGGTATTTGTGAACAGTGCTTTGGACGATCGAGCAACTGCGGGCGATCTGGTGCTGAGCCAGCCCCAGGGTCGACAGCCGCAGGACCTCGCGGAACTTGCGCATGGACAGAGCCTCTTCCGGCAAATCTGATCCTCCTTGTTTGAAACAGGATCAGACTACCTTGTTTGTTGTCCAGCGCCGCCGTAAGCGACCTTACTGCTTCATTCCGAGCTCATCGAAATCGCCATTCCGAACTCACCGCGATTTTTGATCGTCATGAGCTTGGAACGGGCAATCGCGATCACCTCGGAACGATGATTTTCTTCAGCTCGGAACGATAATTTTCATGCCTCGGAATCCGCACTTCACAAGCCGCTAGTCCCTCCGCGCGGCCTGTTTGCGTCCGGCAAGTTCGACCAGTACAAGCGTGACATCCTGTATGCAACGCTGGCGCAGGCGTTCCAAAGCCTTGTCCGGCCGCTCCTCAGTAAAGGCGAAGACGAGTTGCGCAAGTGCCGTGACGCACTTCGGGAGGCACTGGGACAGGTTGCGGAAGATAATGCGCAGTGATGTTCGCCCAGGGTTGACACAGGTTGCGGTCATTGGATTCATCACTGCGGTCAAGAAAAACCGCAAGCACAATCTTCCGGCGGATGCCGGAAGGAGGGTAGGAGAGCAATTGGCGGGCTGGTTCCCTTTTTTATGGGGCGACAGAATGCCCCTGAGGCGCTACGCGTGGGGTTTAAGGAAAAATCGCATTGATCGCCGAATGAGCGCTAGGAGTAATAAGGTGACCAGTGATCATCTCCCCTGAATAATCGATCCCAGCCCCAGTAGTCGAAGGCCATTCTCATCGGACATTAGCAGCACCGTCACTAATGAACGGCGGCGAACGGTGGTGGTGATTCCGAGGTGCCTAAGTTCAGAGGAATCGTTTAGGCCAGTGGTTGTGTTTGCGATCGGGATGCCGAGGTCGGCTGCGAGCATAGAACTGCTGTGTAAGGAATTAAACGAATACGAAGGAAAGTTCCCTGTCTTTAGCCCGGCCGGATCCCCATTCGCTACCGGATTCCCTGCCGCATACTGATAGGAGTTGATCTCCCGCGGCGCGGGCGAGAACAACGGATCGCGCGACAAGAATCGGGCAAAGGCACTGTCGTAATAGCGGAACCGCAGATAGAACAGACTAGTGCCTGGTTCCTGCATTACCCCCCATTGGCCTTGCCAAGTGAATGGATTAACGGTCTTGTTCGACGCGCCGGCGGTGATCACATCGCCGTACGAGCTGATTCCATAAGTGTCGGTCACCGCGCCGCTGTCATCGGTGAGATGTGTCGTGGACCCGGTCTCATCGAACGAATAGAAGTGATGGCTGCCGGCTGCCGCATCTATGCTGTAAAGCAATGAGCCGTCCGGCGCGTAAACGTAATAGGTCTGGTCCGAATTTCCTGACTGAACCACGGCTATGGACGGCAGATCCGTTGCATAGTTCAGCACGTAATTCAGCGTCCCGTCTGAACCGGTGCGAGAGATGCGTTGGCCCAGTCCGTCATAGGTGCAGGAAGCCGAACCATCGCTGCGGGCGTAGGAAACCAGCCGGGAGGCTGGGTTCCAGGTGTAAGTGGACCCAGCGTCGCCCTTGGTCAGCCGTCCGCGCGCGTCATAGGTGAACCCGGCAATCTCGTTCGCAGCGTTGAAGCCCAGCGGCAGGGCGCCCGGGGCGCCCGGCGTCGCCTCTTGCGGCAGGATGCGGTTCGCGGACGTCACACGGCCAATGGCATCTCTGGTCAGGTGAATGGACACCAACACTTGGCCGTTACTCGTATCGGTGATGGAAACAACGCGCCCGTCTTGGTCATACGTATACTGAGTCATCACGCCGTTCGATCGAGAAATGGACGTCAGTTGATGGGCGGCGTTGAACTGGAAAGACACCGTCCCGCCCGTCCAATCCGAAATCTGCGAGAGCAGGCCTCGGCTGTCGTAGGAATACGTGACCTTCCCTGGCGGATAGGTCACGCTGCTGATCCGGTCCACCGAATCGTATGCGGTCGCCAGACCATTGGACGAGATCAGCCGGCCTGCGCCATCATAGGCGAGAGAAACGCCCGCGCTGCCGGTGAGGCGGTTATCGTTGTCGTAGGTATAGGCCATCGACGAGCCGTCTGAATATTTAGCTTGCACCGCGTTTCCCGCCGCATCATACGCGATCTGTGCGGAGTCGGCCGATGAGCTGATGGACGAAACCCGGTCGCGGTTGTCGTATGAGTACGTCAGCGCTTGACCGAGCGGATCCGTGATGCTGGTGAGACGTCCGAGCGAGTCATAGCCGACCGGCCACTTGTTGCCGTTCGGATCGGTGAACGACGCCAGAACAGGCAAATTTCCCCAGGTGAAGGACGTGGTGAGTCCTCCCGGAGCGTTGATGCCGGAGAGGAGGCCGCGGCTTTCGTAGCTGAAGTTAGTGGTACGCGACAGCGGGTCGGTGATGGACGTTACGCGGCTGACCGCGTCGTAGGAGATGGCTGTGGTCTCACCTAATGGAGAAGCCACTGCGGTGGTTCGTCCGAGCTGATCGACAGTGAACCTGCTGGTGTCGCCCAACGCGTCAGTGAGAGTGGCCAGCCGTCCTTCCGCGTCGTAGGTATAGCTGACGCCTTTGCCCGAAGGGTCCAGGGTCGACGCCAGCCGCTCCAGATCGTCATAGTTGTAGGTTGTTTTTTCGCCCGCCGCGTCGATCACTGCCGTGACCGATCCCAACGGGTCGTATTGAAATTGGGTAGTATCGCCAAGCGGATCTCTCGCCGAAGCCGGCAGATCGTCGGTGTCATACGCGAAAGTCGCGGAATCATTGAGAGGGTCCGTCAACGACTTGAGATTCGTGTTCGCATCATAGGCGGCCTTGGTGACGTTTCCGCGCTCGTCGGTGACCGAAAGGACTTGGTCGAGCGCGTTGTACGTGAACGAAACTGACGTCTGATCGGGATGTTGGATCGCGGCGACGCGTTTCAGGTTGTCATAGCTGTAGGTAGTAACGTTGCCGGCGGCATCCTGCCAGGTTGCCAGAGTGGCGTCTTGGTTGTATGTGAGAGTGTCTACGCCGCCAGAGGGATTGGTGGCGGTGAGCACTTGGCCGCGGCTGTTGTAGGTGTACGTGGTGGTTTTGCCCGCGCCGTCCGTGGCAGTCAGCAGGTTGCCCGAAGCATCGTACGTAAACGAATTTGAGGTCCCATCCGCGAAGGTTATCTTGGCGAGGTTGTAAAAGGTGAACCCGGATTGCTGTTGCGCCTGATAGGTGAACGTGGTCTTGTCGCCTTTGGCGTCGGTCTCCGACGCGATATTTCCCGAAGCCGGATCGTAGGTAAAAGTGGTGGTGTTGCCCAGGCGATCCGTGAAGGAAATCGGTCGGCGGGCGGAATCGTAGGTGAACGATCCACTTTTTCCCGCCGCGTCGGTGAAGGACGAGATGCTCAAGGGATCGGGGTTGTTCACCGTGGTGAAGGTGTGGGAAAGCGGATCGGTGAGTACCGTCGTACCCGTTGTCCCGCCTGAGTTATAAGCGAGCGTTGTCACGTTACCCAAGCTGTCAGCCTGCTGCGCGACACGGGAAAGCGCATCAAAGCTTTGGCTATAGGGCGCGTTTCCCACGGGGCGGACCGTCTTGGTCAGCAGGTCGCCGGTGGCGTAAGTGAAGTTCGTCGTGTTCCCGTTCGCGTCCGTGACGCCAGCGAGATCGTTGCCGGTGTAAGAAAACGACACGGCGCGGCCGCTCTGATCCTGGACGCTGGTGAGGGCTCCATTGGTGTACGTGAAACTAAGCGTGCGGCCCAATCCGTCGCTGACCTCGGTGGGCCCCGGCCCGCTCGTCGGCTGCGTCACGGTCAGAGCGTTTCCGTTGCGATCCGCGATTTGCGTGAGGAGTCCCTGCGAATTGAAGGAGTAGATCAGATTGGCGTCAGGGTCGAGAAACTGGTAGGTCCTATTAGCGCTGATCAACTGATAGGATCGGCGCGCCGGAAAGACCAGCTGCCACGGCGATCCGGTTTGGCTCTGCTGAAAAGACACCGAGCCGCCACCCAAAAGCAAGACCGTGACTGCCTCGCCTGGATTGGTGGGTGCGATCAGGAGCCGCAGGTCGAAATTGTGCATCCAGTTACCACCGGGCTCCAGGCGGAAGGCGGGCACGAATCCAAACGCACTCGTGATGAAATTGGAATTCAGGTAGCTGGAATAATATCGCTGGAACACCAGCGGCAGCGGGCCGCCCAGGTAAAGATCCGGGCTAGGATTCTCAAGCAGCTCGCCCGTCGCCATCGATATCGGATCGAGAACGATTCCCGTAGCAAGGGACGTAGCGGGTACGGACGATGCATCCGGTGTCACATTCTGGTCATAGCTGTTGCCATTGGGACCAAGCACATCCGTTACCAAGTGATCAGGATCGCCGTACTGGTTAAGTGTGAGAGTACTCGTGAAGGCGTATGGGTTCCCATTCACGATCCCCGTGAACCCATCGGCGACGCATGTTTGGGCGTTGCAGGCAAAGTATGGCGTGATAACTGCGGCGGTATTGCCGGAGCCTAACGTAATGTTCGCGATTACTGTGTCACTCACACTTGAGAGGACGACTTTGGTGGGGATAGAGAAGGTTGGATCTAGAATCTTCGATTTACCTGTGTCTTTGAGAAGGTAGACACCGTTTAATGTAGGGTCGTTGCCGGAAACTGGGGTCGGGGCGGGCGCCGCCGGCACGACTGGCGTTCCAGGATCGGTGCCAGGGAGTGGGTTGATTCCGAGGCCACTATAAGTGGGCGTGCGCTGCTGCCCTAGCGGCGGGAAAACTCTAATCGGTCCGCCGTCCGTCGCAGCTGGATTGAACTCGGGTCCAAAAATATACGGCTCGTACACGCCAGTTCTCTTCTCATCGAAGTATCCGAAGCCGTAATCATAGTCTACTCTATGAAGTTGACCTTGAGCGTCATAAGAACGCAATGTTCTAACCCGAGGACGGCGCGGAGCCGGCCGGGGGTGGCACGATTGGTACTCAGCTACGCCTTCTGAGTTGATGAATCCAACACCGTTGGGATAGACGACCACGCCGCCAGGGAGCTGAATCGAAGGGCACTGCGCCGAAGCGAGTGTAACCCCCAGAAACGCCGAGCAAATCGCTGCCGCAACGCGCAGTTTCATGCTGGCTGAATTCATGACCCCTCCTCTACTTCACCGATATTGTCAGGCCCGGCTGGCTGGATGCGTTTCCTACCGTCAGCACCACCGGAACCGTTCCAGAGGCGACACTGGATGGCACCACGGCATTCACCTGCATGATCCCGGCTACCAATCCGGGCGCGGCGCCGTAGTATTGAACTACCGCAGCGACGCCACCGATCTTCAGCGAAACCGGCAGCACCGGCTTGGGTAAGACGCTACTAGCGATCAGCCCGTCCACGCCCGGCGGATTGGTCTGCCCTTCACCGGTCTCGAACAGCACAATGACAGAGCCCTTCGCCGCTGGATTCGCAGGCGAATTGGATGAACCATCCTGGTTCAAAATCGCGGCGTTGCCTTTCCCGGAGGAATTGGCCGAGAATAGCCCAGGCGCAGAAGTGTCTACCTTCAGGTTGACGATGTTGGAAGGCCGGCTCTGATAGTACATTTGCAATGCGGTACTTGGCTTTCCAGCCAGCGAGTACGGAACCAGGACGGTGGTCTGCAGGGCGGCCGCGGAAACTACGGCAGCCGCGACACCGTCGAACAGAACCAACGTGTCGGAGTCGAAGTTACTGAAGACGGAGTTGTTGATGATTTCCCCGACCCCCTGACTCGGGCCGATCCCGGTGCCGAAGATCGTCACCATTTCTCCCGGGGCGACGGCTCCGCTCACGAAGCTGGCAGCGTTTACTACGCCGGCCGCTGAAATCGTGGGAGCGGCGCCGGCAGTTGTGTTCAGCACCGTCCGGTTCAGAATATTGCCGGCTGGGTCGTAGCTATACATGACCGCCTTGCCGTTTCCGAAATCGACCTGAACCAGGTGTCCGGCGGCATCGTAGGTGTAGTTGACATTGCCGGCCACACCCGCAGCCGCAATAAACAGAAGCGCGCCGAACAAACGCAGCGCGGCCATTGGATGTATTAGAGGCGCCATATTGTGTACCAGATTGCTCTCCTCGCCGCGCCGTGTCAATACACCTGAGTGTTGTCGCTTTCTTACCATCTATGTCACAAGAAACAATGGGCATCCCGAGTAAGCTTCTCCTGTTCCCCCTGTTCCCCGGTGCGCACTGGCGGAAACGATATAATGAGGACCCGTGATATGAGCGAATCCCGCGAAGTCTCGGACAAGCCCCAGATCCTGCGCTGGGGGCCATACGAAATAAATTTGGCAGAAGCCGAAGTCCGCCGGCATGGAATCCGGCTCAAACTTCAGGAAAAGCCATTTCAGCTTCTCGCCAAACTGCTGGAGCGTCCGGGGACGGTCGTCACGCGCGAGGAGCTACGAAAAAAGCTCTGGGCAGAGGATAGTCCCTTGGATTTCGAACGCAGCTTGAACGCCGCGATGAGCAAGCTGCGGGCGGCGCTCGGAGATACTCAGGGGAACCCACGCTACGTGGAAACTGTTCGAGGGCGCGGCTACCGCTTCATTGCGCCAGTCACGGAGGTGGACGAAAGAGCGGTTCCGGGGTCTGTTTCCGCACGCGACATAGTAGCGCCTCCTGCGAAGGAGGCCGCGGCGCAACCGCGGGGCTTCCCGGTTCGCGCTCTGATTGGCGTCGTTATTCTCGCGATTCTCGCCGCAGCCGCCTACGTCCTGCTGCGTCCAGTTCCGCCGCCGAAGGTTTTCGACTACGTCCAGCTCACGCGAGATGGCCATCCCAAGGCCGGCCCGGTGATGACGGATGGTCTAAGCGTTTATTTCCTGGAGCCGCAGGGCGGCCAGAATACGCTGATCCGGGTACCCGCCCTCGGTGGAGAACCGGTACCCGTTCGGCAGCTTGACGCAGCACTTACTATAGATCTGTCACCGGTGCGGCCTGAGGTTCTGGTAGTTCCGGGAAGCGCGACTGCCACCGAGGGCGAGTCCCCGGTTCGGCTTTACCCGCTTCCGAGCGGCCCACCGCGGCACATTGGCGAGTTCGAAGCTCACGGTGCGATCTGGTCCCCGGACGGGGAAGAGATCCTTTACGCAAACGGCAGCGATCTATACGTCGCCAAGAACGACGGGAGTGAATCGCGTAGGCTGATGAACTTTCCGCGAAACCTCTTCGGCCTGCGATGGTCGCCCACGGGCCGAACTCTCCGGTTTGGGATGTGGGACGCGGGTTCGGACCAGATTTCTATTTGGGAATCCCTTGCGGATGGAAGCCACGCGCATGTCTTGTTAACACCGGAAAAAGGGGACTACCAGTCTTTAGGCAACTGGACACTCGACGGCAAGTATTACATCTATGCTGTCCTGCGGAATGGCAGGAGCGACTTGTGGGCGCTCAAGCAAGGAAGTCAGAAGCCCGTTCGCTTGACGGCGGGTCAACTGGGCTTCTTGGACCCGGTGCCAAGCAAGGACGGCAAAAAGCTGTTTGCAATCGGGACGCTGGAGCGCGGTGAGATTGTTCGCTACGACTCGAAGTCGGGAAATTTTCTTCCGTACCTCACGGGAATTTCGGCCGACGGATTGGCGTTCTCCCGCAATGGCGCTTGGATAACCTACACTGCCATCCCAGGGCGGACTCTGTGGCGCAGCCGTTTGGATGGCAGCGATCGGCTGCAGTTGACGTTCTCTCCACAGGAGACCCTCTTGCCGCGCTGGTCGCCGGACGGGAAAGAAATTGCATTCCTCGCCCGGCCGCCCGGCGGGCATTGGAAGATTCACATCGTATCGGCAGCCGGGGGACGCACCGAGCAGCTAATCTCCGGTGAGGAGGATGAAGGCCATCCCGCCTGGTCGCCGGATGGTAGCGTGCTAGCATTTGCCGGGGCACCTTGGGTTAAGAACTTCGCGCCTCACTCGAGCACAATCCGTCAGATCGATTTAAAGACCCGGAACGTTGTCACTCTTCCGGATTCCGACGGGCTTTGGTCGCCACGCTGGTCGCCGGATGGAAAATTCCTGGTCGCCGAGACCTTGAATTCGCGGAGCCTGCTGACCTTCGAATTCAAGAGCCGCAAATGGACCAAGCTAGCGAGCGTGAGCGAACAGATCGGCTACAGTAGTTGGTCGAGCGACTCCAGATTCGTCTACTACACCGGGGTCGCCAAGGGGGCTAGTACCATCTTTCGCGTCGGCGTAACTCGGCGGCAACCGGAATTAGTAGTAAGCCCGCATGGCTTGGATGAGGTCCATTCCTTGGGCCGATGGTTCACTTTGACACCGGACGATGCTCCTCTGCTCTTGCGGGATACCAGCATCCGGGAAATCTACTCCCTGACTTTGCAACTGCCTTGAATCAGCGAGCGACCGCATTCTGGCATTCGGTCTTACGTTCGACTGATCGCTGAGCATAACTCCCCACTGACATTTCCTTTTGAATCCAATAGCGGCTCCTTGACACCCCCCCACTGACATATCATAAAGGACGTTATGATCGCCGCGTACCCCTGCCGCAATAGCAGGTGCGTTACCTCTGGTTGATCCCGCGTGCAACGCTCTGATCTTGTGATAGTTATCTTCAACGGCATGTATCACCGACCTCCTGCCCCACTTGCAGGTGCGTGGTACGGCAGCGTATAAGCGCCGGAGTCAAAATAGACCGGTAAACGCCGCGTGAGCGGCGTTGCCGGGCGGAGCAAAACCAGGCCAACCGGAGACTGGTTCCATCGAACATTCCCATAGAGATGTGTTTTGTGGAACACCGGAGAGGTGTACACAGTGGAGCTGTATGCGAGGGTTCGGCGAGCGGTGGTCGTCGATAAGATGAGCGAACGAGAGGCGGCGCGGCAGTTCGGGCTGGCTCGCGAGACGGTTCGGAAGATGCTGCGCTACTCGGTGCCGCCGGGCTACCGGCGGCAGCAGCCCGTACGCCGACCGAAGCTGGACGCCTGGGTGGGAACCATCGATCAGATCCTGGAACAAGACAAGGCCGAAGGCAAGAAGCAGCGGCACACGGCCAAGCGGATCTTCGAGCGGCTACGCGATGAACACAGTTACACGGGCGGCTATACGATCGTGAAGGACTACGTGCGGCTCAGGAAGCTGAGCCAGCGTGAGATGTTTGTGCCGCTGGAACATCCGCCAGGGGACGCGCAGGCCGACTTCGGCGAAGCGATGGCGGTGATCGAGGGAGTGAAGCGCAAGGCGCACTACCTGGTGGTGGACCTGCCGCAGTCCGATGACTGCTTCGTGATGGCCTTTCCGGCCGAGACGACGGAAGCATTCCTGGAAGGCCACAACCACGCCTTCGCGTACTTCGGCGGAGTCCCGCGCACGATGCTGTACGACAACAGCAAGATTGCGGTGGCGCGGATTCTGGGCGATGGGACGCGGATGAAAACCCAAGCGTTCACCGAACTGCAGAGCCATTACCTGTTCGCAGAAAAGTTCGGACGCCCGGGCAAGGGCAACGACAAGGGGAAGGTGGAAGGGCTGGTAGGATACGCGCGGCGGAACTTCATGGTGCCGATCCCGCGATACGCCACCTGGGAGCAGTTCAACGCGCATCTGCTGGTCCAATGCCAGAAGCGACGCGAGCGCAAACTGCGGGGACAGCAGCAGACCATTGGTGAGCGTTTCGAAAAAGACCGGGAGAGGCTCCTGCCTTTGCCGGCAGCATCGTACGAAGCCTGCGACAAGCGCTCGACGCGTGTGACGTCGATGGCGTTGGTACGCTATCGCACCAATGATTACTCGGTGCCGGTGGAGTGGGGACATCGCGAAGTGCTGGTGAAAGGGTTCGTGCATGAAGTCGTGATCTGCGCGGCGAGCGAAGTGATTGCGCGTCACCCGCGGAGCTATGAACGCGAAGACATGATCTTCGATCCGCTGCACTACCTGGCGCTGCTGGAGCAGAAACCGAATGCGCTGGACCAGGCCGCTCCACTGGCCGGGTGGATTCTGCCGGAGGGCTTCGCGCAACTGCGCCGTTTGATGGAAGCGCGGTTGCGCAAGAAGGGCAAACGCGAGTACGTGCAGACGCTGCGGCTCCTGGAGACGTTCCCCCTCGCGGAGGTAGCACGGGCGATCGACGATGCTCTGCGAATGGGTACGATCTCTTTCGATGCCGTCAAGCACCTGCTGCTATGCCGGATCGAGCAGCGGCCGGCGCGGCTGGATCTGGAGAACTATCCACACTTGCCGTCAGCCCAGGTGGCAACCACCGCAGCCTCCGATTACCTGACTCTGCTGAACCAAGGAGCTGGTTAATGGACACGCCCCAGGTCCTGCTCGATCATCATCTGAAAACGCTGCGGCTACCGACGTTTCTGCGCGAGTACGACAAAGTCGCGCAGCAGTGTGCCGCCGAGGGCGTGGACTTTCCGCGTTACCTGCTGCGATTGAGCGAACTGGAACTGCTGGACCGCGATCGGCGGGCCACGGAACGTCGCATCCGGCAAGCCAAGTTCGACGTGGTGAAGAGCCTGGACAGTTTCGCCTTCCTGGCGATCCCATCCTTAAATAAGGCGCTGGTGCTGGATCTGGCCCGCTGTGAGTTCATCGAGCGCAAGGAGAACGTTCTGGCGTTGGGAAACTCTGGCACCGGGAAAACGCACATTGCGCTGGCCCTCGGACTGGCCGCTTGCCAGAAGGGTTTCCGCGTCCGGTTCACCACTGCGGCATCCCTGGCGCACGAGCTGATCGAAGCCAAGGACGAACGGCGTCTCATGCGCTTCCAGAAAATGCTTTCCAGCTTCGAGCTTCTGATCATCGACGAACTGGGTTTCGTGCCGCTATCCAAAACCGGGGCCGAACTGTTGTTCGAGGTCTTCAGCCGGCGCTACGAACGCAGTGCCACGTTGGTGACCAGCAATCTGCCGTTCAACGAATGGACGGAGGCTTTCGGATCTGAACGGCTGACCGGAGCGTTGTTGGATCGGCTCACCCATCACGTTCACATCCTGGAGATGAACGGGGAAAGTTACCGGTTGAAAGACAGCAAGCGACGGCGTCCCGGCAAGCCACGCTCCTAGCCGCCCTTGCCGTTTTACGGCGCCGATTTGCAGGGCCGGCTTCCGCTCCGGCCTAAGCGCGCCCCGCAAGGCGGGTCGCAGGCCTACACTCCAGCCGCCCCCGCAAATACCTCAATACAAACCCTCAACTGCCTGGGAAGTGGTCTATTTTCTCTCCGCCCCAGTGGTCTAGTTTTACTCCGCCCTTGACAGAAACGGGAGGCGCTGAAGAAGCTGAATCGCCAAGCCAATGAAGGCGCCCAGGGTTTTGACACGGAGAGGCCCAACTGATGGGGTTATGTCACGGTTTTGCCACGGTGGGGCCGATTTTGAGCAGTTTTTACACCTCGTCGCGGTGTGCGGCGAGTCAGGAAGTGGTTTAGAATGACAAGAGCAGCAATATTGGGCGCGTAGCTCAGTTGGTTAGAGCGCCTGCTTCACACGCAGGAGGTCACAGGTTCGAGTCCTGTCGCGCCCACCATGCACACGCTGCCGGTGGGCTCTACGGGCTCTACGCGGCTCTACGCCAACAATAGGGGCAGATCCCTATTCCAAACTGAACTAAGAACTAACAGCTTCACTCGAAGCCGGTAGCTTTGGAAGTTGCGATGGCCGTATGCCTGGGAGCGGCCCACTCTTTTCCCAGGTTAACAGCTCCCTATAAGCACTTCCTTCCCGCCGTTAGATCGTAATGGGGTGGTCACTGCGCTCTCTCGCGTCCAGCGCCGTCGCGAACCGGGATGCGATCCTGGCGGAGATCGTACGGGCGCCCGCAAGCGCCCGTGTTCGCAGCGCGAAGCCGTATGAGTTAACCTGGCCCAGCGCGGTCGAATTAGGTTCCGCTCCCAGGCTGGCCGTGCCAACCTCAAAAGTCTTGTTCGTCGCGCTGCAACCGCGCGCCCGGCTCACCCTGTCCTAAGGGTGAGGTGAGAGAGAAATGAGCTACACGATCGGCGACGGCATGGTTACGTTCGCGTTGGCGGGAGGCATTATTGGTTATCTTTACTTGAAGCATCAGAGCCGGCAGAAGAGGATCGAGATCATTCATCAGGAGCGGATGGCGGCGATGGAAAAGGGAATACCGTTGCCGGAGTTTCCGTTGGAGCCGGCCCGCGAGCCCCGTCCGCCCGATCCGACGGTGGTGCCGATTTTGGGGACGATCCTTTTGTGTCTTTCGGTTGGAACCATGATCGTGCTCGCTCTGATTCTTGGATCTTCGTCCCATGGGTTTTGGGTAGCTCCTCTGCCGTTCGCATTTTTGGGGGTGGGCCTGCTTGCCTACCATTACTTGCTAGCCAAGCCTGGGCGTTAACGCCAGTGGAGTGCGATTCCCAACTCGTGGCCCGCGCGCAGAGCGGCGACCAGCCAGCTTTCGCGGAACTGGTTCGCCGCTATAGCGCTCCGGTGTTTCGCCTCGCGATTTCGATTTTGGGCCGGGAGTTCATTCCGGAAGCGGAAGACGTGGCGCAGGAGGTGTTTCTCAAGGTTCACCACGCGATCGAGTCGTTTCGCGGCGAGGCTGAATTCAGCTCCTGGATCTACCGGATCACGTTTAACCAGGCTGTGAATTTGAAGGCTCGGGTTCGTTTCCGAAGCCCACACGCGGACGAGACAGTTCTCTATCAGGCGGCGAGTCCGGGGCCTGGACCGTACCGGCAGGCCGAAACGGCGCAGCGCGACCAGGCCCTTGCCGAGTGCATTCAAACGCTACCCGAGGTCTACCAATCGGCCCTGCGGCTGTACTATTGGCTGGGCGCCGGCGTAGGCGAAATGGCGGAATTGCTTGGAGTTCCCGAGAATACCGCCAAATCATATCTGCATCGCGCGCGCCAGCTTCTCCATGGCATGCTGACAGAGAGAGGGCATTCTTGTGACTGAGATGGAACCTCGCGAAGCCGAGATCGATAATTTGCTGCGGCGCTCCATGGCCGCGCCCATTCCGAGTCTGCCGCCTGATTTCGCCCAGCGCCTGATTCGCGAGGTGCGCCGAAGTTCGCAGCCGCACGACCGATACCGGCGAATTCTGCTGGCCGGCTACGGCCTGACGTCGGTCGTGACGTCCGCGGTGGTCATGCGTGGCCAGGGGCTCGACTGGGGGGCGATATCCGTGATGATACTTGGGCCGCTCGCCCTGCTTGCGGCCGTAGGTTGGGCGCGGCGTGCAGCACATGCAACGCGAGCGCGGCTCACGCCTTGATCTATCACCCGCAAAATCGCGGGACTGCATTCCGAATAATCCCGCTACTTCAGGTCGTTGCGCACCACTTGCCCGCCCTTCATGACGAACTTCACGCGCGACATTTCGGTGATGTCCGTCAAAGGGTCTCCGGCAACCGCGATGAAATCGGCAAACTTCCCTTTTTCGATCGTTCCCACCTGATCTTGCCAGCCGATAATCTGCGCGGCCGTGGTGGTCGCCATCCGAAGCGCCTGCGCGGGCGTCATCCCCCATTTGACGACATAAGCGAACATGTCGCCCTGTGTGCCATGAGGAAACGGCCCGGCGCCGCTTCCGAACGGGAGCGTCACTCCTGCGGCAAAGGCCTTCTTCCAGCTTTTTTCCATCATGCGCCAGCGGCTGTTGCCCCAACGCTTCATCTCCTGCGCGTCTTCAATGCTGAGGTCGAAGAGCGTGGACGTCAGAGGCAGATTCTTCTGGAGCAGCATCTTCAGCGATTCGTCATCCAGATCGACGCCATGCGTCGGGATATCCACTCCTGCAGCGATGCAGTTGTGCAGGCCTTCGCCTCCATAGGCATGACAAGCCACCTTCAGACCTTTGCGGTGCGCCTCATCTACGATCGCTTGCGTCTCTTCCAACGTGAAGCTGGGCGTGTTCACCATCGTGCCGTCCGGCTTGAAATAGTATTCTTCGGTGCTGTAGATCTTGATCCAATCGACGCCGTAATGCGCCTGTTCGCGAACGGCTTCACGCACCGCCCAGGGGCCATTCGCCACTTGCGCGCCGACGTTCGCGATGGGCGCAGGCGTAAGCAGCGAAAACGGAGCGTTGCCTTTGTTGGTGTTTACAATGCCGGGCCCGGCCACCTGCATGCGCGGCCCTTGGACGAGACCGTTGTTAATGGCATTGCGTAAATCGACGGTGCCGTACCAGCCGCCGTGCGACATCAAATCCACGATCGTGGTGAACCCCGCGTTCAGGTCCCGCTGCGCGTTCACCAGCGCCACCATCTCGCGATACTGTAGCGATTGCGCCGCAAAGCCGCCTGCTCCGCCAGGTGCAGCCCCAGGTCCACCGGGCGCCGTGAGCGGGTTGCCGTCCATTACGTGCAGGTGAGTGTCGATAAGTCCCGGAAGCACGGTGGCGCGGCTAAGATCGATGACGCGCGCGTTAGGTGGAATCTGAACCGCGGGACCCACGTCTTCGATCCGGTCGCCCCGGATGAGCACCACCTGGTTAGGCAACAACGCGCCGGACTTCGGATCGAACAGGCGTCCGGCCCGGATCGCGATCGTCTGCGCGGGTTGTGGTTGAGCCGGAGGCGGCAAAACCCAGGCCGAGGGCAGCGCGGCGACGGCGGGTTGAGTCTGGGCCTGGAGAGGAATTGGGATTCCCGCAAGTAACACGATTGCAAGGGCAATAATCAAGGTTTCGAGAACGAATCTGTTTCGCATGAGTGACCGCCAAATTTATCCACCAGTGAGCCGCACGTCCAGCGAGCGCGACCGCGCGCTGCGGGTCAGAAAATATAACAGCAGACCAATGGGGCCGAATAGAAAGGTCAAAATGAGCGACGGTATGACTAGAAGGTGTGGAATACCCCGCTCGCTGGCGTCGCGGACCTCCCAGCTTCCGACGAACAGATCGAAAGCCAGGTAGTGGACCCATCCGGCGAGCAGCAGCCACGGGTTCGAAAAAAGTGCCGCGACACCTGCCAGTGAGCCGAATCCGCCCTTTGTTTCGCCCCAGTGGGTCAGGATCAATCCGGTATACAGCACCGCGAGCACGAGCGGCAGGATCGCCCCGCACACCAGCGGCGCGGCCCAACGCTTCGGCCCCAGAACGACAAGAATCAGCCAGCCGATCAAGGCGGCGGAATTCGAAATCGAGAACACCTGTTCTGCGCTCATAGCGGGTTACAGCACTCCTCCCAAGAATGGCCGGCCTTCGAGAGCCTGCACCAGCAACACCACGTACACGGCGGCATAGCCCGCGCCGGCCGCGATTACCAGTCTCGGACGGCCCCGGCCGATCAGCCAGGCGAACAACGGCAGGATCTGCATGGCGTGCAGGCCAAAGAAATGTGGAACGCGCAGGTCCCCGTGTTCCCGGCTCCAGCCCGTACCCGGCATCCCCGGACCGCCATCCGGCGCGCCAACGGTGTGGGCGCCCGAGACAGGCATTCGGTGGGTGGCGTGCGCTTCGGCGAGTTGCGCGTGAGTGGGACGGACCATGAGTCCGCCGGTGGCGGAGCCCAGCACCGTGATCGCGAACCCCAGCCGCAGCGCCCATCCCATGGCTCGGTCGGAGAATGGCTGGCGGAACAGAGCTACCGCGATGGCCACCGAAGCCATCCACACGAGCACGATGGCAAGGCCCATAATTCCGAATAGCGAAGCGTCCAACGGCGTGCCCATATTGAAATGACTGGTGGTTCCTCGCGCCGCTTGCAGGTCGATAATGGCCACTTCCAGAACGAAGACGACGGCGGTGATCCAGCCGGCAATGGATTTCAGGCGCGGCCAATCGGGCAGGTAGGTAAAGACCCAGGCCAGAGTCAGCGAGTAGATGGCCGTCGAAATGGCGAACTTAGCTGGTTTCAGCCATGCAGGGGCGCCGGTGATTACCCGCGGGTCCAGCAGGATGCCCACCAGGGAGGGAATCAAGGCCGCTATCATCAGGATTCCCACGGCGGTCAAGGGCTTGCTGCCGTTCCACAGGGTCTTCATATTGGCCAGCATCAAGCATACCCGGAATCGAAGTGACCGATACCCGCATCTAGAGAAGTGGAGCCGCGCGCGAATCTGCACCAAACGAGGGACGCAGTCAAACCTCCCCCGCCTACTCCGCGCGGCTCCGAAATCCCTCGGGTAAAACACTTAAGCCAAGAGGCGCACAGCGTTATAACGGTACATGCGTTCTATGGACTTTTCGAGAACCGATGGCTTCTAATCGGTTTATGACACCACGCAAGTCTTGCTACGGCAGCATCTATGCTAAAGGAATGAAAGTTTCTCTGGCCCTCGCGTTTTTTGGGGGCGTCATGGCCTGGGCCACCGATACGGTCCCGATGGAGGTTAAAACCGGCGAGTGGGAATACACCGTAACCACTCAGATGAGCGGCATGGGTCTATCGGGTGGTCAGATGCCATCGATTCCGCCGGAGCAACTCGCCAAGATGCCGCCCGAACAGCGCGCCAAGGTAGAAGCCGCCTTAAAGCAGGCCGGCGCCATGGCCAGCGGCAAACCCACCACAACCACGAACAAGAGTTGCATACGGAAAGAAGACCTTGTCAACATGATTCCCAAGGGTACAAGGCAACAGTCCTGCAAAACCACCGTGGTCAGCTCCTCGCGCAGCAAACAGGAACTGAAGATGGACTGTGAATCCGATGGCAGCAAACAAACCGGCACCGTGGTAGTCGAAGCTCTGAGCGCGGATTCCACGAAGTTCAGCTTTCAGATGACGTCCAACCAGAACGGTCATGCCATGAACATGACCATCAACGGCACGTCCAAATGGCTGGGCCCAACCTGCACGGACACGAAATAGTCGCGGACTGAACGTATCCAGAGGCGCGACATTCGGGATCCGCGCGCCCTAGGTCGGCTGTTGGACGATTTGGTGGTGGTGCCCCCGAAGCCGGAACGCCAGGGTCAGCAGAAAAATCCCGAAGATGAACGCGTACACCCCGATCCACAGGACGATCGCGAGTGCGCCCGCGCCAGGTGCGACCAGCAGGAGCAGGCCGAACAGCAAGGACAGCACTCCCATCAGGAGCAGCAGCCATTCATGGGCCATCGCTTTCCTGAGTCGAATGCTGGCGATAATCTCAAAGACCCCGGTGAATATCGCCCAGAACGCGATCAGGTACAGCAAAGCCATTGCGGTAATGGCAGGCCAGACGAAGGTGAGCACTCCCGCGATAATCCCGATCACGCCCTCGATAAGCAGCGCCCAGTGGTGGTTGGCCACACGGAAGAATGCCGCCATGTTGAAGATGCCGTCCACGGCGGCGTAAGCCCCGAACAGCAGCACCAAGGTTGCCAACGTGATGCCGGGAACGAAGAACGTCAACAATCCAAACACCACCGCGGCGAGCCCACGCAGGGCTAGCGCCCACCAGTTCGATACCAAGCTGTGAAGCATGCGAACCTCCTGAGATTAGATGCCGGCGGGCGGGAATCGGTGTCGATACTTACCAGACTGGCCGGTTGACACGGGCCGTCTTTCGTGAAAGCATGGACTCGCCTTATGCGAATCACACCCTGCTGCGCAATGCTGGCCTCGCTCTTCGCCGTCAGTCTCTGGGCTCAAAATCCGCCCGGCTCGGCCGCTATCGATAACAAGCTCGACACGCCGCAGGCGCGCGTCTACATCGCCACTCTGCTTCCTCACACCCCGGTGCAATCGAAAGCCGGCCACGCAACCAATCGTCTGTTGATTTATCTCGATCCCGGCGCGATGACGCGACAGGAGGGTAGCGAAAAGGTTCAGAAAATGGAGTTTCGCCGGGGCGAGGTGCGCTGGCGTCCGGCGAGCGGCGCCTACGTCGCGGAAAACATCAGCGATCACCCCGTTCGAATTCTGGAGATCGACCTGAAAGGCAAGCCCGCGGGTGAGGCACCGGTCTCAAAACTGGATCCGACGGTGGTGGATCCGAAGCACTACAAGGTCGAATTCGAGAACGATCAGGTGCGGGTTATGCGCGTCCATTACGGTCCGCATGCCAAGGGCGAACGGCACGAGCACATGCTGAACAGGGTGGTCCTTTATTTGAACGATCAAACCGGCGGGAAAGCGGACGAAGTTCGTATTGCCGGCGCGGTGACGCACACCGAAGAGAATGCGGGCGATCAGCCCGCCGACCGAATCGCGGTTGAACTTAAGTAGCGCGAAAGCTTGCTTTCACAGCGCCCCGCGCGCTAGCATGACCAAACATGCATCGAGCGGAGCTGCCGCGCAAGCTCGGAGTGGTCGATGCTACGGCGATTGTAATCGGCACGGTAATTGGCTCGGCAATCTTCCTGGTTCCTGCCTCCATCGCGCGAACCCTGCCATCCGCAACCATCATTCTTTTACTTTGGACGCTGTCGGGCGCATTGTCGTTCTTCGGCGCGCTGGCCTACGCCGAACTCGGCGCCATGATTCCGGCTACCGGCGGACAATACGTATATTTGCGGGAAGCCTATGGCCCATTGCTGGGATTCCTCAGCGGGTGGGCGGCGTTCCTGGTGATCCAGACCGGCGCCATCGCGACCCTGGCCGCGGGTTTCTCGATTTACCTGGCCTATTTCATTCCCATCGGCCCGGTGGGCTCCAAATTGGCGAGCGTACTGCTCATAGCTTTGCTCACGCTGGTCAATTATCGCGGCGTTCGATTAGGAGCCGGCGTTCAACGGCTATTCACGTTCCTGAAGGTGGCTGGAATCGCTGTGGTGGTGGTGAGCGCGTTTATCGGCCCGCGTCACATCGAAACGGCGAGTGCGGCTGTTTCGCCCGAGTTCGCCTGGACGCGCTTCGGCGCGGCCATGATCGCGTGCCTCTGGGCGTATGAAGGATGGAGTTCGCTCAGCTTTGTCGCCGGCGAGGTGAAGCGGCCTGAACGCAACCTCCTGTTGGGGCTGGGCCTGGGGACTGCCGGCTTGATCGCCATCTACCTGAGCGCCAATCTCGCCTACCTGCGCGTGCTGCCGCTTTCCGCGATCGCCGCCTCGGACCGCGTGGCTGCGTCGTCGGCGGAGGTGTCCATGGGACAAATCGGCGGAATTCTGGTGTCGCTGACAATATTGATCTCGATCATCGGCGCGGCGAACGGAAGCATCCTCACATCCGCCCGGATCTACTTTGCGCAGGCGCGCGACGGGCTGTTTTTCAAGTCCGTGGGCGACATCCACCCGCGCTTCGAGACGCCGAATATTGCCATCGCCGTGCAGGGTGTTTGGGCAGCCGTGCTGGCCATCAGCGGTTCCTATGAGCGCCTGTTTTCGTATGTCATCTTCACCGCGTGGATTTTCTACGGCCTCACGGTGATGGGAGTGATGGTGCTGAGACGCAAGGCTCCGGATCTGCCGCGTCCGTATAAGATGTGGGGCTACCCGGTGACGCCTTTAGCTTTCGCCGGCGTCGCCTTCGGGTTCGTGATTAACACCATCGTCGCGTCGCCCGGCTCCTCGCTCATCGGGCTGGCGATAGTTGCAACCGGGATTCCCGTTTATTTTTTCTGGCATCGGAAGCGCCAACCGCCCAGCTATTGAACCTGGCCCAACGGGCGAATCCAGATATTCCGGTAGCGCACAGGATCACCGTGATCCTGCAATTTCAGCGGGCCCTTGGGCCCATGTACCACGATCTTGGGAAGCTCACGATGCTCAGTGGTTCCCAGGATCTGAGTATGGTTTTGCACCACCACGCCATTGTGGAACACGGTTACGAACCCAGGCACATCGATCTTGCCGTCTTTGAAACGCGGCGCGGTGTAAACGATGTCGTATTGTTGCCACTCCCCCGGGGGCCGGCAGGCATTCACCAGCGGGGGCGTTTGCCCATATATCGCCGAAGCCTGGCCGTCGGCGTACGTGAGATTGTGGAAGCAATCCAGCACCTGCACCTCGTAAAGTCCCATCAGGTAGACGCCGCTGTTGCCGCGTCCCTGGCTATCACCCCTGGTCGGCGAAGGAGCGCGCCATTCGATGTGCAGCTGGCTGTCCCCAAATTCCTGGCGCGTGAGGATGTCGCCCGCGCCGCGCACCACCTCCGCGTAGCCGCTTTCCACCTTCCACTTCGCGGGCTCGCCCTTCTCCGTGCGCCACGCGGAAAGATTCGTGCCGTCGAAAAGCATCACCGCGTCCGATGGCGGCTTGCCGGGAGTTTCCTCGGTACTGAACGTGCCCGGAGTAACTACCGGCGGGCGCGGGCGCGCGTCGTCATGGACGCGCCACTTGCTTCCCGGAATGGTTGGTGTGTCCGTGTAACCGGTGGGCGCCTTGGTTTGCGGCGTGGCCGGCACTTGCGATAGAAGTCCGATCGTCAATGCTGCTGCAACGCTGGTTAGCCTGCTCTTCATGAGCCCTCCCGAATGTCATACCCTGACGGATTCAGCTAAAGTGTACTCGAATCAGGCCGGTTAATAGCCATCCTTGAAATCCCTGCGTGTTTCACCGTAATATAGCCAGCATGCGAAAAGCCGTTCTTGCCCTGTTTGCCTTCGCGGCCCTGGCGCCCGCGCAATCCGATTCGCACAAGAT
The DNA here is from genome assembly GCA_963786745.1 of Terriglobia bacterium. GTDB lineage: Bacteria > Acidobacteriota > Terriglobia > Bryobacterales > Bryobacteraceae > Palsa-89. The sequence continues at coordinate 320,829 of CAWBAE010000009.1, forward strand.
GACCAAAGCCGATGTGGACCGGTTGATGTCGGAGCTGTCCAATTGGGGGCGCTGGGGCCAGGACGATCAACTGGGGACGCTGAATCTGATCACTCCGGCCAAGCGCAAGCAGGCCCTGGCGCTGGTAAAGGAAGGCTATCCCGTTTCACTCTCGCACGATGAGCTGACGGAGAAAGTGGCCGACAACCCGAATCCATTCATCCACACCATGCTCCTACCCAAGGCCGGCGTCACGACCGGATTCGTAACGGACAATTACAGCGTCAGCTACCACGGCCTGGCGCACACGCACCTGGATGCGTTCTGCCATGCTTTTTACGATGGCAAGAGCTACAACGGCGTGCTGGAGTCCGATGTCAACGCGCAGGGATGTCCCAAAGACAGCATTCTGGTGGTGAAGCAAGGCATCATGACGCGCGGCATCCTGATGGACATGGCCGCGCTCAAGGGCGTCGAGTACCTCGAGCCCGGCACGCCGATTTACCCGGAAGATCTGGATGCGTGGGAAAAGAAGGCGCACGTCAAAGTCTCGCCGGGCGACGTGATCTTCATCCGCACAGGACGCTGGACGCGGCGCGCCGAAAAAGGGCCATCCAGCAGTTACGCCGGCCTGCATGCCTCCTGCGCCAAATGGCTGCACGATCGCGGAGTCGCTATCTTGGGTTCGGACGACGCTCAGGATGTGATCCCCTCCCAAGTGGAGGGCGTCGGCCTGCCCATTCACCAGCTGGCGCTGGTCGCCATGGGTCTCTACATCTTCGACAACTGCGATCTGGAGGAGCTTGCCAGACAAGCGGCCAAGCGCAAGCGCTGGGAATTTTTGTTAACCGCATCGCCGATGGCAATCACCGGTGGGACTGGCTCGCCGCTCAACCCGATCGCCACCTATTGAGAGCGCTCAGGGAAGCCGGGCGCCGGATTCTCCGATGATCGTGAATACCGACAGAAGATGAGTCATGCCCAGAAGCTGGCGGATTCGTTTGCCGAGATTGACCAGTTCCAGCGCGCAGCCTGCCGACTTACATGAAACGTAAACGCGAACTAACGTGCCCAGGCCGGTGCTGTCCATGTGGACCAGATCCGTCAAGTCCAGCACCAGGCGCTTGGTCTGGGGCAGCAGCCGGCCGATTTCGGTGTAAAGGAAATCGGTGACGCCCGCCACCAGCTGGCCGCTCAGTCGCACCACCGCGACATCGCCGTTGCGCTCGATGTCCAGAGTCAAGCGATTCGCGTTCGGGTCGTCAGGCATCCGGTTTCCAATCTGGCATCGAGCGATTGTCGCACATGGCCCAAAGGCTAGCGCAGGGGATCCGTCCGTCGAAGCCGCAACGCACGCAGGGCCAATCGGGAGGCGCGTCCGAGTATCGACCGGCTTCCAGGCCCGCTGCCTGCCGGCCTGGGGATGATGTGATGCAGCACCACGCCGGACCGATACATCGCGGGTGAAAGCGGATGACTGTACTTCACCAAGCCCAGCGCGATGTTCGACTGGCTCTCGATGGCCAGTGTTGCATCGTTCGCGAGTTTCATGTTGGTCACCAATCCGAGGCCGTCTCCCGAGATATCGGTGATGGTGGCTTTCTGGGGACCCTCCAAACAAGACGAAAAAATGCGCGCGGGAATATCCACCGGAAAGCGAGGCGTCTTTCGTAAACCCTGCGGACCGGCGTCCTTGATAGCAACGTGCAGTTCGTGCCGGCTGCCTCGGGGACGGGAAGAGAGCACTTCGCCGTCAAAGGCGAAAGCTATGATCTCGACGTTTAAGCTGGTGCCCTCCGCGATGGCGTCGTCCGTAAGTATGGTCACTTCGCCCGGCACGAAGTCCTCGATGATGCCCGGGACAGCCAGGCCCCAGGTGAGGGCTTTGAGTTTAGCCCCCAGATTCAGGCCCCGCCCGGCGGCAGGGTTCGGGTTGACCATGGCCGCCCCTCGCTCGTCATCCCCTGGCACAACTAGATGATACATGGATCGGTTCCATTGGGGATGCCACTCGGAGCCGTAAAATGGAACGGATGGAGATACGCATCCTGGGCGAAAACGATGCCGCGGAATGGTGGCGAATTCGGCTGGAGGCCCTGGAAGCCGAGCCGTTCGCCTTTAGCAAGGCCGTGGAAGAGCATCGCGCTACCGCCGTGGAAACGATAGCGGCGCGTTTTCGGGATGCGCCCGAAGGCAACTTCAACCTGGGCGCTTTCGAGAATGGCCACTTGATCGGAACAGCCACGTACATGCGAGAGACGGGACTGAAGGAGCGGCATAAGGGGCGCGTCTATGCCGTCTACGTCACCTTCGCGCAGCGTGGCAAAGGCGTTGGACGCGCTTTGCTTCGCGAGCTGCTGACCCGAGCGAAACAGGATTCGTCTCTCGAACAGATTCTGCTGGGCGTTGCATCCAGCCAGAACGAGGCCAGGCAACTATACAGGAGCTTCGGGTTTGAGACCTACGGGACGGAACCGCGGGCTCTGAAGTTCGGTTCGACGTACGTCGACCAGGAACACATGATCCTGCGAATTCGATAGCGCCGCTGACTCAGTTAGGAAATCCTCGATCGCGTCATGGTTCGCGGTCCCCAGGCTACGGCGACCATTGCGGCCGCGAGCACTGTGATCAGGCCCGTAATGCGCGGGTCGAAATACGAGCCTTGGATCGGAAATAATTGCCAGCTTAGGTTGCTCACGGCGTGATAAAGAGCCGCGGCGAATACGCTCTTGCCGGTGTTGTTGTAGATCCAGACGATGAGTATCCGCGCCGCCACGGTGTCGAGGAACCACCACGCGATCCATGCCGGCGACCGGTGCGCCTGAACCAACGGCAGGACATGCCATACGGCCCACACCGAACCCAATAGCATAGCGGCTCTGAGGGCGCCCCAGCGGTCTTGCAACGGGTCAATGGCATAGCCCGACCAACCCAACTCCTCGCACAGCGCGGCGGCCATGAACGCAAGCAACAGGCCCAGCGCCGCGGGAACCGTGAACAGCGGGGCTGGAAGCGCCACGCCCGTCCAGCGCATGATCCCGTAAGACAACAGCAGGATGGCGGGCCTCAAAAGGAGGATTGGCGCGTACCAGATCTTGTGCGTGATTCGCCGGTAATCGAACGCGCGCTTCAGCAATGCGGTGACACCCGCAGCCTGCCCCTCTCGGTAAACCAAAATCAGAGCCGCCAGCATGGGACAGATGAACGCGAGCGCGCTCACCGGGAGTCCTGGCAAGAGCTGAAGGGGAGTCAGCTCGCCGGCCCAATAGAACGGAATCGAAAGAACGAAAAGCAACAGGAAGAACTGGAACGGCGATCTGCTCCGTGACTGGATTCCGGGTTTCAATGTAAGTGTGTGAACTCGACGATACCTGATTTCGGCCTGATTCGCGCGAGGATAGTAGTTACGGGAATGAAAGTTTCGATATTGGACGACTACCACGGCACACTGCGTACACTTCATTGCTTCGAAAAGCTGAACGGGCATGCGGTGGAAATCTGGAACGATCACGTGCAGGATGTGGATGCGCTGGCTGAGCGGCTGAAAGAGACCGAAGCGCTGGTGCTGATCCGCGAGCGGACGAAAATTCGCGCGCCGCTGCTCGAGCGCCTGCCGAAGCTGCGGCTGATCAGCCAGCGCAGCGTCTATCCGCACATCGACATCGATGCCTGCACGCGGCTGGGTGTGATCGTGTCGTCGAGCCAACACGCTGGAACGCCATCCTATGCGACCGCGGAGTTGACCTGGGGATTGATTCTCTCCGCGATGCGGCAGATCCCACAACAGATGGCCGCTCTCAAAGGCGGAAAGTGGCAGATCGGCGTCGGCAATAGCTTGCGCGGAAAGACGCTCGGAATCTATGGTTATGGACGAATCGGCAGCGCGGTGGCGGGATACGGCCGCGCGTTCGGGATGAATGTGCTGGTATGGTCGAGCGAAGGCTCGCTCACACGGGCGCGGGCGGTCGGCTATCCAACCGCGCAGAGTAAGGAGGCCTTCTTCGAAGAGAGCGATGTCGTTTCGCTGCACCTGCGCCTGGTAGCGGGGACGCGCGGCGTGGTGACGGCCGGCGATCTGGCGCGCATGAAACCAACCGCACTGATCGTGAACACCAGCCGAGCGGCGCTGATTGAAACCGGCGCGCTGGTGCATGCTTTACGCGCGGGCCGCCCGGGAATGGCCGCGGTGGACGTCTATGAGAAGGAGCCCGTCACGGATCCACGCCATCCGCTCCTCGAGCTGGAGAATGTCGTGTGTACGCCCCACATTGGCTACGTCACCCGCGATGAATACGAACTTCAATTTTCCGACATCTTCGATCAGATCACGGCGTATTGTTCCGGCCAGCCGATCCATGTCGTGAATCCGGAAGCGCTGCCGCGATGAATCCGTCCCCCGTACGCCTGGACCGCGAGAATCCGTACCTCCGCATCGACGCGGTCAACGTTTATGTTCGGGACTTGGATCGCAGCCTCGAATTCTATCTGAACCAGCTTGGCTTCAATCTGGCGTTGGACGTCCGTCTTCAATCCGGCCAGCGCCTGGTGGCGGTTGCACCTCCCGACGGCACCACCGTGCTAAGGTTGATCGCCCCGGATCCCGACTCCGAAGCTTACCAGCTGATCGGCCACGCGACGCCGATCGTTTTTCTTACCGAAGATGTCGTTGCTAAGTACGGAGAATGGAGACGGCGCGGCGTGCGTTTTCATTACACGCCCCGCCTGCGGCGGATCAAGCGCGATCGGCAGGGCGATCAACCGGGCGAACTACCGCCGATTTGGGGCGGAGTTTTCACTCGCTTTCAGGATGTGGACGGGAATTCGTTCGCGCTGGTTGGATTCGACGACGTAAGCCGGGCGCTCGAAGCGCAGCGCCGCGCCATCGCCGAGAAAGCGGAAGCGGAACGGCGCGCCGCTCAGGAGCTGGACATCGCGCGTATGGTGCAGGCCCGGCTTTTTCCGCAATCGCAGCCGCCCTTCGGCACGCTCGAGTACGCCGGGGTGTGCATTCAGGCCCGCCAGGTGGGCGGCGACTACTATGATTTCCTGAACCTGGGCCAGGAGCGGCTCGGGCTGGTGGTAGGCGACATTGCGGGGAAGGGAATCGCCGCCGCTCTCTTGATGGCCAATCTGCAGGCGAATCTGCGCAGCCAGTGCGCGATCGCGCTGGAACAGCCGCGCCGATTTCTGGAATCGGTGAATCAACTCTTTTACGAGAATACAGTTGAGAGCGCCTACGCCACGCTGTTCTTCGCTGAATACGACAGCCAGGCCGGTGGACTGCGATACGCCAATTGCGGGCATCTGCCCGCCCTCATCCTGCGCTGCGATGGCGCGCTGGATCGGCTGGCGCCCACCAGTACCGTGCTGGGGCTCTTCCAGGACTGGGATTGCGAGATCGGAGAAAGCGCTCTCTTTGAAGGAGACACGCTGGTGCTGTACACGGACGGCGTCACCGAGGCTTTCAATGATCACGAGGAGGAATTCGGAGAGCGGCGTCTGATCGAAAGCTTGCGCCGGCATTGTAACCTGAGCCCGCGGGAATTGTTGAACAAGATTGTCGATGACGTGAAGCAGTTCAGCCCCCGGGAGCAGCACGATGATATTACCGTCCTGGTCGCGAAGTGTGGTGCGCCTCTGGTTAGACAGTGAACTCCTGCGAGCCGACGCCGGGCGGGGCGCTGACGCTACAACCAAAGGCGTCGCGCATTGTGATTAGAATCTGCCTGTCTTTTCTATTAACGCTTGGCGCGGCTGCCCAGCAACCCACGCCACCGAACGGATCTCCTGACGCGCAGCAGGATCAGTCTTCGGGGGAACCATCCGACCGTTGGAGTATCTTCTACCAGGCCACGTCCATCGGCGACTATCATCCGGCGTTTCCGGCGCTTTACACCGGTCCCTTCAGCCTGCAGCCGCACGAGGAGCAGGACGTTTCTCTGACCACCACGCTATTTCTGGGGTATCGCCTGACTGACAATGCTCAGATCTATGTTGACCCGGAGATCGCCGGCGGACGGGGCTTCAGCGGGGTCGACGGCCTGGCGAACGCGGCCAATGGTGAACTTCCGCGCGTGGCTTCCGCAACGCCCACGCCCTATCTCGCGCGTGCCTATCTCACCTACGATTTCGGTTTCGGGACTGCACGCGAGCCAAATGAAAGCGACGCGAATCAGCTGGCTGGCTCGCGTCCCGCAACCCGCTACAGTATTACCATCGGCCGGTTCTCCGCGACGGACTTTTTCGACGACAACCGCTACTCGCACGATCCGCGCACCCAGTTCATGGGATGGGCGGTGATGTACAACGGCGCTTGGGACTATCCGGCTGATACGCGCGGCTACACCTGGGGTTGGGTGCACGAATTTCATACCAAGAGCTGGTCCTTGCGCTACGGCAGTTTCGCCGAACCCAAGGTCGCTAACGGATTGAGATTCGATCGCCGTCTGTTTCGCGATCGGGGCGATAATTTCGAGGAAGAAATCGATCACTCGTTTCACGGGCATCCCGGCGCCATCCGATTCCTCGAATTTCTGCTGCACACCGACTCCGGCAGCTATGCGGGGGCGCTCGCACAGGCCCAGCAGAACGGATCGCGGCCGAATGTGGTGGCAACGCGAGAAGTTGGCCGGCTGAAGTACGGGGCTGGTATCAGCTGGGACCAGGAGCTAACCAAGAACGTCGGAATCTTCGGACGGCTGGGATGGAACGATGGCAAAACCGAAAGTTTCGCGTTCACGGCCATGGATCGGCTGGTCACAGCCGGCGTTTCGGTGACGGGTACCCGCTGGGGCCGTCCGAAGGACACTGTAGCGACGGAGCTGACGGTGGGCGGAATATCGGGAGTCCACGCTTTATATCTGGCTCGCGGTGGAGACGATTTTCTGATCGGCGACGGCGCCCTGCAATACGCGCCCGAATATTCCTGGGAAAGCTACTACAGCGCGCGCCTGTTCAATGGAGTTTTCGGCAGCCTGGATGTTCAACACATCGCGAACCCGGCCTACAATCAGGACCGCGGCCCGGTCTGGGTTTTCAGCCTGCGTTTCCACATGGAGTATGGCAGGGGTTCCTCGGGCGGGCACGCTCCATAGTCTTATTGCCAAGCGCCCAACAGCCGCCGCAAGAGAACGAGCTCTCCCAGATGGTAAGCATTGTGATCCGCGACTAGCAGAATCTCGCGCAGGATCGTTTTCTCGCCGCCGTGCGGGATCGCCGAGAACAGGTCGGTGGATTCGTTCGCTATGAGGCCCGCGAGCTCTTTGCTGTGATGTCGAAACGCGTTCGCGCTTTCGTCCCAGGCTTTATCGTTCGGAGGGGTCGGCGCGCTGGGCCAGTACCCGGCTGGGAATTCCGGCGAAACGTGTTTGGGGTTGCGGACGAACTCCAGTATGTCCCACAGGGCGATGCGCAGATGTTCCAGCACCTCCCAGGGCGAATGCGCGCTGCCTTTGGGCTTTTGGCATCGAAGAGCCGGCGGCATGTTCTTGATTGCTCCTTCGAAATTCGAATGGGCTCCGTCGCCGTTCAGAAGATAGAGCAGATGTTCCCGTAGAGCTTTGTCGTTTGGCGTCTTCATCGTTGTCCTCCTGTCCGCGTGGCGAGGAATTCGCCTTCCAGTCTCCAGGTCTGGCCATCCGGCCGCAGCGCTTCTCCGAACCAATGGAAAGAGTCCGGCGTAATTTCGGTAAACCTCCAGCGGGTGGGAGTGCCGTCGGATCGAGCGCCGATTTGGACAATGTCGTTACCGCTCCGGCGTCCGATCTGCTCCTCGCGATGCCCCGATACCGGATTGATCCAGGTGATGCGCCATGCCTGGATCGAAGCGTCCCAAACGCGCAGCGTCGTGCCATACATGTTGTTCGTCTTGGCTAGCCCAGCGGACCGATTGGAGCGGCGCGGCATAATCCACGCGTCTTGAACCGCCCGGCCCTCGAGTACCCAATTGAAGTGAACTTCGCCCTGGATGTGCTGCGCGCGAACGTCCACCGCGGCATAATGCAGCACCTCCAGATCCCAGCTTCCGACCAGCCAGCCATAGACGTCGGCGGAATCCGGAATCTCGGGTGAACGGCCGGGGGACATTAAGGCCGCTTGAAGATTGTCTCGCTCAGTGGTTGTCGTGGTCATACTAGAAGAGTTATAAGGTGTAGCGGGAGACGGATTCTTGGCGAAAATTGCTGTTGAATTGCAGCGCGCATTGGCCGAGCGAGCTTTGAACGGCTCGCCGGGGCATGCGGCTCCGCGCCTGCTGGCTCAAGGCGACGGATGGAGCGTAGAGGATGTGGTTTGCACGTCCGGACCCCACGATCATCCTTTCGAGGAGCGCCACTCGCGCGTTTCCATTGCGATGGTGGTAGCGGGGAGCTTTCAATATCGTTCCGCGGCCGGCCGGGAGCTGATGACGCCGGGTTCGCTGCTGCTCGGCAACCCCGGACAATGTTTCGAATGCGGGCACCAGCATGGCATGGGGGACCGCTGTGTCTCATTCGGATTCGCGCCGGACTATTTCGAGAGCCTGGCCGCCGGCGACGGCGCTGAACCGGATTTCAAAGTGCCTCGCCTGCCCCCTGTTCGCGAGTTGTCATCGCTGGTGGTACGGGCCTGCGCCGGCCTGGCCGGATCCCCGGGCCATTCGTGGGAGGAACTCGGTGTCGAATTGGCCGCGCAAGTTCTGCATCTTGTGAGCCGCGCGCCTAATTCGAAAGACGTGCCACCCAGCTCGGTGGCGCGCGTGACACTTGCGGTTCGCGCGATCGAGCGCCATCCCGACGCCAACCGTACGCTCGCGCCGCTGGCGCGGGATGCGGGTTTGAGCCTCTACCACTTCCTCCGCACGTTTCAACATGTGACCGGAGTGACGCCGCATCAGTTTATACTACGCGCGCGGCTGCGGGAAGCGGCGATGCGCCTCGCGGAGCGAGGACGGATCCTCGACGTTGCGCTGGATTGCGGCTTCGGCGACTTATCGAACTTCAATCATGCCTTCCGCGCGGAGTTTGGCGTGAGCCCGAGAGTTTTTCGATCGCGCCTAAACGGAGTGCCGAAACTTTAACAGGCACTTAAACTACAAAGCCTGATCGTCCCACTTGCAAGGATGGCTGCCGTGCTGGCAGATGAACGAGCTGGCAGAGAGTGCGCATCGAGTGAGCGAGGCGTCGATATTTCAGCGCGTAGTCGATGGCGAGAATGCCGACCCGGGAGTTCCGACGAACTACGGTGGTATGTGTTCTCCTGACGATCAAAAATGCTTCGAAGTATAGTCGGGCGGCGGGTAGATCAGTGCCGGCGTGCGTGGGATCTAATCGTAAGGGATGTCAATCTCGGTATAGCTGCCGGGCGTGGCCGCGTTCACGGCGGCAATAATACGATCAATATAGCGGTGCACGGCAGGCCGTTGCGGATTGCCAAGTATCACGATGGCAATTCGGCGATTTTGGAGGTTTTGCTGGTACCGGATATTTTTGTCTGTGGATAGCAGCAGATCGAAACCGGCCTCTTCCGTAGCGCGCAACAGTTCGCCGTTCGTTAATCTCTCCCAGCCCCTCGCAATCGCTTCCACAACGCTGTGACCATGAAGCCATCGGGCGATGCTTCCGGTGCGCCATGGTCAAACAGAATGAGCATTGGCGGGCTCGGATGCGTTCGCCGCGGCCGGCGAAGGCGTTCCGAGGCTCTGTGCCGCGAAATGCAGGACAGCGTTGATCTGTTCGCGGGTGACGGAGAATTCCTCCATCACTTCTTCGACGGTCAGGCCGGCTTCAAGATTCTCGAACACCGTTGCGACCGGCATCCGCGTATTCTTAAACACCCATGCGCCGCTGACCTTGCCAGGGACCCTTTCCACGGCGGGACATTGAGACCAATCGAGAGTTGCCATGTTCTAACCCCCCTTTATCGTAGCCTTTACCGCGGGTCGGGGGCGTCGCGACCCAAACGTGCGCTGGGGGTGACGCTCTTTTCCTCGTGGTGCGCTGCAATGTACCTCGGGCCTCAGGACCTTGCGTTCGCTTTTGCGAAACTGCGAATGCTGGCGGAGGCCGCAAGTGCGGAGATCACGATGGCCCCAATCGACCACCAGTCCCAGACAAAACTCGGAACCGCTGGAGTACTCCATTCGCCCCGGGCAACCCAGCGGAAGGGACCTGGAGCCGCGAGCAACAGATAGAGCGGCAAACAGAGCAAACAGCCCAATAAGGCGATCACGGCCGCAATTCGTCGAATGAGGAAGGCTGAGAATGCTGCGAGCAGCATGAAGAGAGCCCCAACATTTTGCGTCTTCAGCAGCGTGCCTGTGATCCGGCCGCCGCCGAACTCGGTTCCTTCGAGTTCGATTACGAACCTCAACGCGATGGCGGCACAAAGAAAGGAAAACGTTGCTTGTAACAACGTCTGCTTTTGGTATTCCATAGCGCGCGAGAAGTCCCCTCGTCGACTGATACGCAACCAAGCGTCGTGGCCGAAGATGGGTTTGCGAGGTAGTCCGCCCAAAACCATTCTTGCAGCCCAAGGCAAGGAAGCTGCTTAAGCCTGGCAGCAGCGCATCTTAATCCGCGGCGGCCGACGGCGTCCACCCCGCCGGCGGTTCCTGCAATAAATCCAGGAACGCTTGCCCGGCGCGATGGAAGCGCTTCTTGCGGCGATGCACAATTCCTAACGGGCGATACAGCCCGAAATCCGCAATCGGAATCGGGACCAGGCGTCCTTGCGCCACCTCCGCTTCCATCACGCGGGCGGGCATGATGCTGATGCCCGATCCGTGCGCCACCGCTTCCTTGATCATTTGCAGATTGTCGAAATGCATGGTCACGTTGACGCGCACGTGATGCTCTCGCAGAAAACGGTCGATCTCGCGGCGGATCGGCAGGTCCTCATCGAAACCGACGAAGTCGAATCCTTCCAGCTGTTCCGGGCGCACCTCGGATTCGTTCGCCAGCTCATGATAGGGCGATGCCGCCACCACCATCTGCTCCTCACGCCACGGAAGCACCATGACTTCCTTGCTCGGTTCGGCGTAGCTCATTAAACCCAGATCGGCGCGATCCATCACCACCGCTTCGTATACTTTCTCGGGGCGCAGGTACTCGACCTCTAACCGCGCCTGCGGATGCCGTCGCGAAAACTCGTTTTCAAGCTGCGACATCTCCGAAAGCCCCACCGAGTAAATCGAAGCCACCCGAACGGTGCCTTCTACTTCGCTTTTCAGCCGTTCCAACGCCACTAAAAACTCATCCTGCCGGCGCAGCACGTCGCGGCAAAGCTCGAGATACAGCTTGCCGGCATCGGTGATGGTCAACGGCCGGCTGGACCGATCCAGGAGCTCCGCGCCCAGCCGCTCTTCCACCTCCTGCAGATGCTGGCTGGCAGCCGACTGGCTAACGCCGTTCATGCCAGCGCCCCGGCTAAAGCTCCTGGCTTGAGCTATATCCTTGAAAAGCTTGAAGTGATCGAGATCCATTCCGAAGTCTAATTGTATTAGAATCTCTAATTATATGTCAATGCAAATTTTACTGGACTAATACTATAACTATGCTACACTCCAGACATGCGCGGACTCCCGGTCGAGCAAGGTCTCTACGACCCGAGACACGAGCATGACGCTTGTGGCATCGGCTTCGTCGTTAACACCAAGGGCGAGAAATCCCACGACATTATCGCCAAGGGATTGCAGATCCTGATCAACCTGGCGCATCGCGGCGCCTGCGGCTGCGATCCGGAGACCGGCGACGGCGCCGGCATCCTGATTCAGATCCCGCATAAGTTCTTTGCGCGGGAATGCGCGGCGCTGGGCTTTACGCTGCCGCCTCCAGGCGTTTACGGCGCGGGGATGGTGTTCCTGCCGGTCGAGCCGTCGCATCGTTTAATCGCCGAAGGGATTCTGGAACGAATCGCGCGCGAGGAAGGCCTCACGGTGCTGGGCTGGCGCGATATACCGGTGAACGTAGACGCCATTGGCCGTATCGCCCGCGCGTCGCAACCGTACATTGAGCAGATCTTTATTCGCGGCGCGGCGGCGATGTCCGAAGACGAGCTGGAACGGAAGCTATACGTAGTGCGGAAACGCGCGGAGACGGAGATTGCCGCGTCCAATCTGCCGGACAAGAACTTCTTCTACATTCCCTCGCTTTCGGTGCGAACCATCGTCTATAAAGGCCTGCTGCTGGCCACGCAGATCGCCGAGTTCTATAATGAGCTGACCGATCCGGACGCGGTGAGCGCCATTTGCCTGGTGCACCAGCGCTTCTCCACTAACACGTTCCCCTCCTGGCCGCTGGCGCATCCGTATCGCTACATCTGCCACAACGGCGAAATCAATACCATCCGCGGAAACGTGAATTGGATGCACGCACGCGAGCAGATTCTTGGATCGCCTGTTTTTGGCGACGACCTGAAGAAGGTTTTTCCCGTAATCGCCCCGAGCGGAAGCGATTCGGCATCCATTGACAACGCGGTGGAACTGCTGACGTTGGCCGGGCGCAGCCTGCCGCACGTGATGGCGATGCTGATTCCGGAAGCCTGGGACGCCGACAGCACCATGCCGCCCGCCAAGAAGGCATTCTATGAATATCACGCCTCGCTGATGGAGCCCTGGGATGGGCCGGCTGCCATCGCGTTCACCGACGGCCGGGTGATCGGCGCGACGCTGGACCGCAACGGCCTGCGTCCGGCGCGCTATCTAGTTACGCATGACGACCTGGTGATCATGGCTTCCGAAACCGGCGTGCTGCCGGTGAAGCCCGAAGAAGTGAAGTTCAAGGGCCGGCTGCAACCCGGCCGCATGCTGCTGGTGGACACGGTCGAAGGCCGCATCATTCCCGACGAAGAGATCAAGCAGCGGCTAGCCGGCCGCCAGCCTTATGGCGATTGGATCCGGGAAAACCAGATCACGCTCGATAGCCTGCCCGAGCCCCCGCACATTTACGAGTCCGATCTCGACACCATCATCCGGCGGCAGCGGGCGTTCGGTTACACAGACGAAGATCTGCGCGTCTTGATGACGCCCATGGCCACCACCGGTGAAGAGGCGCTCGGTTCCATGGGTACCGATACGCCGCTGGCGTGCTTGTCTGACAAGCCGCAGCCGCTGTTTCATTACTTCAAGCAACTGTTCGCGCAGGTCACCAATCCCGCCATCGATCCGATTCGCGAAGAGCTGGTGATGTCGCTCACTAGCTACATCGGCACCGAGCGAAACATCCTGGAGGAAACGCCGCAACACTGCCACACGCTGAAGCTGCCGCACCCGCTGCTCACCAATCGCGATCTCGAGAAGCTGCGGCGCGTATCCACCAGCGATCTGCTGGCCACCACTTTGCCGATGCTGTTCCGCGCCGGCGGCGGGGAACAGGAGCTGCAGCGCTCGCTCGACGAGCTGTGCCGCAGCGCTTCGCGGGCGGTGAAGTCGCGTTACACCCTGCTTATCCTGTCGGACCGCGGCGTCGATCAGGAGTACGCGCCCATTCCCAGCCTGCTGGCTTTGTCGGCCGTCCACAATCACCTGGTGCGGGAAGGCTCACGGACGCAGGTGGCGCTGATTATCGAATCCGGCGAGCCCCGCGAAGTGATGCATTTCTGCCTGTTGATTGGATATGGCGCCAGTGCGATAAATCCGTACCTGGCCATTGAGACGCTAGAGGATCAAGCCGCCCGCGGTAACTACCCGAACGGCGTCACCTTCGAGAGCGCGCTCAAGAACTTCAAGAAAGCCGTGAACAGGGGCCTATTGAAGGTAATTTCGAAGATGGGAATCTCGACGCTGCAGAGCTACCGCGGCGCGCAGGTTTTCGAGGCCATCGGTTTGAACAAATCGCTGGTAGAGCGCTATTTTACCGGGACCGCTTCGCGCATCGAAGGCGTCGGGTTGGACGTGCTCGCGCGCGAAGCTCAGATGAAGCACGATCACGCATTTCGTCCGATTTCGGACGCCGACACCGAGCTTGAGACCGGCGGGAATTACCAATACCGCGTGCGCGGGGAGTATCACCTGTTCAATCCGCACACGGTAAGCAAGCTGCAGCACGCCGTCCGGCAGGCTAATTTCCAGACGTTCCAGGAATACACGCAGCTGGTCAATGATCAGAGCCGGGAACTGTGCACGCTGCGCGGCTTGATGGACCTGAAGCTGGCCGAGAAGCCGGTTCCGCTCGACGAAGTGGAGCCCGCCAGCGAGATCGTGAAGCGCTTCGCCACCGGCGCGATGTCGTTCGGCTCGATCAGCAAGGAAGCGCATGAGACGCTGGCCATCGCGATGAACCGGATCGGCGGCAAGTCGAATACCGGCGAGGGCGGGGAAGACGAAGCGCGTTTTGAGCGCGATCCGAATGGGGATTGGCGGCGCAGCGCGATCAAACAGGTGGCTTCCGCGCGCTTTGGCGTCACGGCCAATTACCTGGTGAACGCGGACGAGCTGCAGATCAAGATCGCACAGGGCGCCAAGCCGGGCGAAGGTGGTCAGTTGCCGGGCCACAAAGTGGACGAGGTGATCGCGCGCGTGCGGCATTCCATTCCCGGCGTTCAGTTGATTTCGCCGCCCCCGCATCACGACATTTACTCGATCGAGGATCTTGCCCAGCTCATCTACGACCTGAAGAATGTCAATCCGCATGCGCGCATTTCGGTGAAGCTGGTGGCCGAAGTGGGCGTGGGCACGGTGGCCGCGGGCGTCGCCAAGGCGCATGCCGACCTGGTGCTCATCAGCGGCCACGATGGAGGCACGGGCGCATCGCCGCTCACTTCCATCAAGCATGCTGGAGTTCCCTGGGAGCTGGGCTTATCCGAGACCCAGCAGGTGCTGGTGTTGAACGATCTGCGCAGCCGCATTCGCGTCCAGACCGATGGCAAGCTGCAGACCGGCCGCGACGTCACTATCGCCGCGTTGCTTGGAGCCGAGGAATTCGGATTCTCCAGCGCTCCGCTGGTTTCGATGGGCTGCATCATGATGCGCAAGTGCCATCTGAACACCTGTCCGGTGGGCATTGCAACGCAGGATCCGGCGCTTCGCAGGAAGTTCCAGGGAACGCCTGAGAACGTCATCAACTTCTTCTTCTACATCGCCGAGGAAGTCAGGCAATGGATGTCGAAATTGGGTTTCCGCGCCGTGGACGAGATGATCGGCCGCGTGGATCGCATCGAAATGCGCCCGGCCATCGAGCATTGGAAAGCGCGCGGCTTGGATTACTCGAGCATTTTGTATAATCCCGCGGCGCCGCGTCGCGTAGGCCGGCGCTGCATGATTCCGCAGGATCATGGGCTCGAACAGGCGCTGGATTACAAGTTGATCGACCACGCGCAGGAAGCGCTCGAACACGGCGCGGCGGTGGAGTTCAAATTGCCCATCCGCAATGTGCATCGAACCGTGGGCGCGATGCTGTCGGGCGAGATCGCGCGGAGATATGGTTCGGCGGGCCTGGCGGACGACACCATCAAATTCGAATTCAGCGGATCGGCCGGGCAAAGCTTCGGAGCGTTCCTGGCCAAGGGCGTCACCCTGACGCTTGAAGGCGACGCCAACGATTACGTCGGCAAGGGCCTCTCAGGCGGCAGGCTCATCGTATATCCGCCGCGCCGGTCCACGTTCCAGCCGGAAGAGAACATGCTGGTTGGGAATGTGGTTCTTTACGGCGCCACCGGCGGCGAAGCCTTTTTCAACGGCATGGCGGGCGAACGATTCGCGGTGCGTAATTCCGGCGCAACCGCGGTGGTCGAGAGCGTCGGCGATCACGGTTGCGAGTACATGACTAAAGGTTTGGTGGTGGTGCTGGGCCGGGCCGGCCGAAACTTTGCGGCGGGAATGACGGGCGGCATCGCGTTTGTCCTGGACGAGTTCGGCGAATTCGCGAGCGTGCTTTGCAACAAATCCAGCGTGGATCTCGAGCCGGTGGCGGATACCCCCGACGCGCAGGCGCTCCACAATCTGATCTCGAAGCATGTCGAGGCCACCCGAAGCCCGCGCGGCCAGTGGATTCTCGAAAATTGGCTGACCATGCTGCCGAAATTCGTGAAGGTTTTCCCGCACGAGTTCAAGCGCGTGCTCGGAATTCCACGTGGCGCGCAGCCATTGCCGGCGCGCTCGGCGGAAGGGATAAACGATCGCCAGCAGGTGGCCCATGGGTAAGACCACCGGCTTTCTGGAGCACCCGCGCGAGCTGCCCGTGCGGCGGCCTGTCCCGGAACGAGTCAACGATTGGTTTGAAGTCTACACGGATTTCGCAGAGGAGAAAGTTCGGACCCAGGGCGCCCGCTGCATGGATTGCGGAGTGCCGTTCTGCCACACCGGATGCCCGCTCAATAACGTTATTCCGGACTGGAACGATTTGGTCTATCGCAATCAATGGCGCGACGCGATTCGGGCCTTGCATGCCACCAACAATTTCCCCGAATTCACCGGCCGTATTTGCCCGGCGCCCTGCGAGGCTGCCTGCGTGCTGGGCATCAATGAACCGCCCGTCACCATCAAGGTGATCGAGAAGACCATCATCGAACACGCCTTCCGGAAAGGCTGGATTCGGCCCGAGCCGCCGCTCCGCCGAACTGGCAAGCGCGTGGCCATCATTGGCTCCGGACCGGCCGGCTTGGCCGCCGCCCAACAATTGAACCGGGCCGGCCACGCTGTCACTGTTTTTGAAAAAGCGGATCGAATTGGCGGACTGCTGCGCTACGGCATCCCCGAATTCAAGATGGAAAAGTGGGTGCTGGATCGCAGACTGGACCAGATGCGCGCCGAAGGCGTGGAGTTTCGAACCAATGTTCACGCCGGGTCCACGATCTCGGGCTATGAACTGCGCAAGCATTTTGACGCGATCCTGCTAGCCGGGGGCGCCGAGCAGCCGCGCGACCTCAATGTGCCGGGCCGGGAACTGAAAGGCATCCATTTTGCGATGGATTTCCTGCCCCAACAGAACAAGGTCTGCGCCGGAGACGCAGTTCCGGATCAGATTCTAGCTACCGGCAAGCGCGTGGTGATCATTGGCGGCGGCGACACGGGCGCAGACTGCCTGGGGACTTCCCATCGCCACAAGGCCGCATCCGTGCATCAGTTCGAGATTCTCCCCATGCCTCCGGGCGACCGCGCGCCTCAAACTCCCTGGCCGCTTTGGCCGCTCCAATTGCGGACCGAAAGTTCGCATGAAGAAGGCGGCGTTCGCGATTGGAGCATCGCCACCACGGCGTTCAGCGGGGACGAACACGGCCGGGTTCAAAAGCTACACGCCGTTCGCATC
This sequence comes from Terriglobia bacterium, assembly GCA_963786745.1. Classification (GTDB taxonomy): domain Bacteria; phylum Acidobacteriota; class Terriglobia; order Bryobacterales; family Bryobacteraceae; genus Palsa-89. The sequence goes on from CAWBAE010000009.1 coordinate 338,027, forward strand.
GGGCCGCCGCCCCGATTTGAACCGATCCCGGGTACTGAGTTCACCCTGGATGTCGACTTAGTACTGCTGGCCATGGGGTTCACCGGGCCGCGCCGGGAGGGTATCCTGGAGCAGCTTGTCGTCGCCCTGGACGCCCGCGGGAATGTTGCCACGCGCGACGATTACGGTACCAGCGTGCCTGGCGTTTACGCGGCTGGGGACATGCGCCGCGGCCAGTCCCTGGTGGTTTGGGCAATCGCCGAGGGCCGCAAGGCCGCTGAAGGCGTCCACCAATACTTAGGCGCCTGAACCCAACCGGGCCACTCGCCGAACCGAAGGTAATGGTACATGCGCTTTATGGACAACTCCGGGGCCCCGCGTTTTAATTGGCCATGGACCGCTGCTCATCTTGCAATGGCGTCGTGACAAAACAAGACTCGCGGTGTTATATGTGCGGGGAACGCCTCCCCAAGCGCGCCGGAGTATGGACCTCCAGGTCGACTTCAGGCTTCAGCAATGTGCTGTTCATGGCGTCGCTGGGCTTAACTGCGTATTCATTCTTGTCGCCCTACAAGCTGCCGCTCAGCGTCACGCTGGGCATCTCGGGAGGTCTGTTCCTGTTGAGCGTTGTCGACCGGCTGGTGAACAGGAACGCGGGGAAGCCTAACAAACACTACGCACGCGCGGCTTCGCGCCTGGCGCGCCCGTAGGTCAGTGATTCCCCATCCCTAGGAACACGATCCCGGCCAGTATCAGGCCCACTCCCCAAAGCTTCGCCCCGGTTATGGCTTCCTGGAAGAACAGGCGCGACCAGACCAGCGAGCAAATATAGCCAAGAGAGACCATCGGAAACAAAACCGAAAGTTCCCCGTTGGCCATGCCTTTGACGAAGAGGATGGACGAAAGCAGATACGTGACCACGCCCAGAGCGAGCCTCCAGTTGTAGACGATGCTTGACCAGTGCCCGCCCAGTGCCTGTGCGCCCGATTTCAGGAACACTGCGCCGGCCGAACCGATCACGGATCCCACCAGCACCAGGGCGATCGAAGAGGCAGGAGTAGTCAATGGCGGCCGCCCCATCCGAGAACCGCCACGCCGGCGACGATAATCGCGATCCCAGCCAGCTTCATGGCGTTCATGGTCTCGTGAAAAACTAGAACGGAGAGTATTGCCACCCATACGTAGCCCAGCGCAATGAGCGGATACAAGATGGATAGCTCGCCGTGGCGCAGCGCATAAACCATTAACACGGCGAAGATTCCATAGAGGCAATAGCCGGCAAAAAGCGGAGGAATCGTAAAAATTCCCACCAGCGTCGCCATGAGCCCCGGGTGATCCAGCCGGTTTGCGCCGGTCTTGATCAACAACTGCGCGACGGCCACCAGCAGCGTGCAGCACAGGATGATCCACACCGCCTGGCGGCGCTTGCGGGGATCCACGACCGCTGCTTCGGGCGAGACTGTGACGGTGCTCAATGCTCCTCCATCGTTCTCATGATAACAATCGGCTCCGGCGTAAGATAAGATTATGACCCCTGCTTCCGCCGCCGTGTCGCCGGTGGACAGATTCTTCGAGTTCTCGTTGCTCGGCTTGCTGGCCAGCGGTTTCTTCGCGGTGGCAGGTTCGGGATACCTGGATACTCCCACGCTGGTGATCACGGCGGCGGCCTTGATCGTGCGCGCGTGCGTGTCCGCGGGTCTGATCCGTTTCGAGGTGCCGGCTGGAATCGTCACCGCCCTCACGCTGGCTTACATCGGTTTCTACGCTATCGACTATTTCTATATTTCCCAGGCATTCATCCCGTCCGCAGTGCATCTGGTGTTTTTTGTAGCGGTGGTAAAGATTCTAACGGGCCGGACGAACCGGGACTACCTGCTGCTGAAGCTGATTGCGTTTCTCGAATTGCTGGCCGCGTGCGTGCTTTCGGCGCGCTTCAATTTCTTCATTTTCCTGCTGCTGTTTCTAGTGCTGGGAGTCGCCACCTTCGCGAGCGACGAAATCCGGCAATCCAGGCAGCGGCGCAATTCCTTCGCGAGAATCTCGGGCCCGGGTTTGTCTCTGCGCCTGACCGCGGTAGTGCTGTGGGTGTCGACCGGAATTCTGGTTATCACAGCCGGATTGTTCTTCTTCTTGCCGCGCACGGCCCGCGCCGCGTTCCAACACCTGGTGTCGCAGCGCTACCATCTGGCCGGTTTTTCCGATCGCGTGAGCCTGGGCGAGATCGGCGAGATCAAGCGTGAGAACACCCCGGTGATGCATATCAAAATGGATCACCCCGAGGACCGTTTGCTGGAATTGAAATGGCGCGGCGCGGCTCTGGCCGAATTCAACGGCCGGGCCTGGTTCAATCGTCCCGGGGCCGGGCAAATTTTGCGTCCGGACCGCGGAGAGCTGCGCCTGGCCAACGACGTCGAACGCCGCGCTCCGGGCCGCTTTATTTCTTACGCCGTGTACCTCAACGAGCTGGGTTCGGACGCGCTGTTCTTCGCCGGCACGCCCCAATTTCTGCGCATCGATTCGGCTATTATTCGCCATCCTTCCGGCACTTACAGCGTGCAATATAACGACTCGCGTAACCTTTGGTACCGCGCCTACAGCCGCCTGGAATTGCCCGCCCGCGAAGTCGGCCTGGAAGACCAGCCCGCCGAGCAACTATCGCCGGCCGAGCGCACTCTCTACCTGCAGTTGCCTCGTATCGAATCCTATTCGCGCATCGATGAGCTTTCGCGCAAGATCGTCGGAGCGGAAACCTCGCCGCGCGTAGAGGCCCGGTTGATCGAAAGCTATCTCCGCACCCACTATGGCTATACGCTCGAATTGCCGCAGACGCCGCCCGAGGACCCCATCGGCTTCTTTCTGTTTCATCGCAAGAAGGGGCATTGCGAATACTTCGCGTCCTCGATGGCGGTGATGCTGCGGGTGCTGGGCATTCCGTCGCGGGTGGTCACCGGTTTTCAGAGCGGCATCTATAACCCCATTAGCGGATCGCAGCTGATCCGCACCTCGGACGCGCACAGTTGGGTGGAAGCCTGGGTTCCGCATCGCGGCTGGACCACGTTCGACCCCACGCCGCCGGATCCGAATCCGCCGCAAATGTCGTTCTGGACGCGCCTGGGTTTTTACACCGACGCGGCCGACGTATTCTGGAACGACTGGGTGCTCAACTACAGCCTGGATCGCCAGTTGCAGCTGGCGGCGCGCATGGGCGAAAGCAGCCGGACCGTTGGAATGAACTGGTTCGACGGCCGTATGCTGTCGGTCTCGAAAGCCTGGGATGGCCTGTACGCGTGGGCGAAGCGCTACCGCGTGATTCTGAGCGGCATCGCGGTCCTTGCGCTGTTCGCGGTTTTGTTTGGCCGCGATGGATGGCGGTGGTGGACCGCGCGCCGTCGCGTCCTGAAGGTCCAGCGCGGGGAAGCCTGCGCTTCCGACGCGACCATGTTATATCAGCGCCTGCTGGCGGTTTTGAAACGCCGGGGCATCGAAAAGCCCCCCTGGCTGACGCCCTTCGAATTCGCGCACGTCCTGCAGGAACCGGAACTTTCGCTGTTGGTGGAAGATCTGACCACGGCCTATAACGAGCTTCGATTCGGCGGCCGCGTTGAGGCGGCGCCGCGCTTGATTCAGTTGCTGGAGCAATTGGAAAGCTCCGCTTAGCCGAGTGGGGCAGTCCCCCAGGACTGCGGCCGACGCCCACGTCGGCCTCCGTTGTACGCGGCGGAAAGAGCCGGACCTGGGGTCCGGCGCGGACGAGGGCGTCCGCCCCACTTACTAGTTCCCGGGGCCGATTGGGATGTCCACCGACAGCGGCGGCGCTGCCTTCTTCGCCTCGGCGGGCGCCAGGGTTAATTTGAAGTTCTGCATGTTGTTCTGAACCACGATCGGCCAGTCCGGCGTGACGTCGGAATTCGCGGTCGCCGGCGCGGCCGGAAACACCTGCCGCAGGGCGCCTGAGGCATCTCGCTGAAACAACGTCAGATTTCCGGATTCCGGGGCAGACACTCGGATCCGAACCACGTCGCCGGCTTTCAGGTCCGCGCCCGAAACCGGGGTGTCCACGCCGTTCGCATCGCGCCTTACCAGCGAATAATGGAAGGAGGGTGAGGCCAGGGAGTCGGCGGCCCCGCTCACCGTCCCAAGAGAGGCCGCAGCCTTCCGCGCGACCATCGCACGCGGGGCTATGGGCGCGGCCTCTTGTGCGGCCACTCCGGCGGCAGGTGCGGGCGCTGCAGGGGGCGGAGGAGCAGGTACTGGGCTCGCGGCGGACGGCCTGGCTCGGGCGTTCATCGCGCTGCCCGTCGCTCGCGTCCCAGAACGCCGGGGCGCCGGAGGTGTCACAGGGGCGGCCAGAGCCGGAGCTGGTTGCGCCTGTTCCGCGGGGGCAATCTTTCCGGCCGCCTCATTGCTAGACGCGATCTGATGGGCCGCCGTGATTTGATTGGACGCTATCTGGATCTGGCGGGTGCGTTCAAATGGGCGAATCATCACCATCGTTAGAATTCCAACCGCCGCCAGCGCGCCCGCCCACACCCACCGGCGCGACCACCAGGCCGCGCGCCGTTGATCTAGAGCCGCGCGGATCTCCCTCCGGGCATCCAGGTCCCGCAGCAAGTCCTTCAGCGCTTCCTCTGCCTGCAAGGCGTCAAATAACTTCTGGTCCTCGAGCGCAGCCTCGAACAAAGCCTTCCGCTCGCTCTCGGTGAGCGTATTGGTGGCATACCCGCCCAGCAGCTTGCGAATGTCCTCGTTCGTCATCCTTTTTTGTCCCAGCTTCCGCCCATTCGATCCAGCAGGTCCTTCCTGCAGCGGGAATCCCAGGTATAGATCGTATTGATGGAACTCGCGCCCAATATCTCCTGGATCTCGGCGAAGCTCTTGCCGTCGAGCTTCAGCGCGAACAGCTTCCGGCAGCGCTCGCCGAGCTCGGATACCGCCACGGCCAGGCGCTCCCGTAACTCCCGCTGCTCAACCGCGCCAAGGGGATCCACGGCGTCGTCCGCCAGCTGGATTTCTTCCGCCGGCACCTGTTTATACTCCCCGCGTCTCTGCGCCTTCCGCCGGTACGCCATCATTTTGAATCTGACGATCCGCAGCGAAAGCGGCAGAAGATCTTCCAACCGGTCGAGATGGCCGTATTTCTCGTGCAGCAGCAGCAAAACTTCCTGGGCTAGATCCTCGGCGGCGTCCCTCTGTATTTTGGATGCCGCAAAACCCACGATCCTTTCGCGCAACCTGGCCAGGATCTCTTCGCGAGGGGGTCCCAAGGGCCATGTTACACTGATTTCTTCCGGTAACTCAGTGGTTTCACGTCGTACGTTTCTGCGCGGCGGAGCGCTCGCTCTGGGCGCGCCGTTTATCAATCGAGGACAATTCCGCCTTTTCGCCCAGAGCGCCGTTCCCATAGTCTACTCCGCTCTCACGCTGGACCTGATCCGGCGCTCCACCGTCATCGATATGCTGGGATTGCTGACTCTAAACTATCGTAAACTGTCAGCCTGGGAATCCCAGCCCGGCCTCTTCGATGGAGCCGATTTCCAACGCATCAAGGATTCCGGCATCACAATTTTTCACCCCGCGGTGGGCTTCACCGAAGGTGATGTTTACGCGAGTTCTCTAAACGACATCACGGGCTGGAACGCTTTCCTGGCCGCGCATCCGGAAGATTTCGTCCGAGTGGACTCGGCGGCCGACCTCGAATGCGCCAAGGCATCCGGCCGGGTCGGCATCGTGATTGGCCAGCAGAACTCGATGCACTTTCGCACGGTCGACGATGTGGACAGTTTCTACCGTCTCGGCCAGCGCGTCTCGCAACTCACCTATTTCCCCAACCGGATCGGCGGCGGTTCCGCGGGCGGACCCGACCTGGGCCTGACGCCCTTTGGCGCGGAAATCGTCGAGAGGATGAACCGTCTCGGCATGGCGATCGACGTATCCCATTGTGGCGACCGCACCACGCTGGATGCCATCGAAGCTTCGAAGAAACCGGTGCTCATCACACATTCCAATTGCCGGGCATTGGTTCCCGGCAGCCAACGCTGCAAGACGGATGAGGCGATCGAGAAGGTGGCGGCAAAGGGCGGTGTGATTGGCGTGACCATGGTCCGTTATTTCGTGCGCGCGGGCGCCGTTGCCACCATTGAGGATGTGCTGGACCACATCGATCATGTGGTCGAGCTCGCGGGAATCGAGCATGTGGGCTTGGGCAGCGACGTGGATCTGGATGGCCGCGACACGCCTGGCCATTCGGGAAGGAAGAACGACCTGGATGGCGTCGACTATTCGAAGAAGGTCTTCGACCTGACGGAAGGTCTGCTTCGCCGGAATTATTCGCCCGCGAACATCGAGCTGTTCCTGGGTGGAAATTTTCGTCGCGCGCTGTCGGAGATCTGGACCGCCTAGCCGCGAGTTATTGCTGCTGCTGTTGCTGCTGTTCGGCGGCGATGCGGTCTATCTCGCTGTGATCGGCTTCGAAAACCGTCGACCAATCCTCAGATTCCAGTTCGGTTTCGGGAGGCGGCGGCTTGTCGGAAGGCGCTACCCGTACCGCCACCGTCAGCTCGCTCGACGCGGCGCCTTTAAAAACGCCGCGCGTCGGAGGGACATCCGCGTAGTCGCGACCCACCGCGGTTCGCACGTGCGTTTCGTCCGCCATTACATTGTTGGTGGGATCGAAGCCGATCCATCCGAGCGGCGGCAGATACGCTTCCACCCAGGCGTGCGTTGCGCCTTCGGTGGAGCGCGTCTTGCTGCCGGCCTTGTGGAACAGGTAGCCGCTGACGTACCGGCACGGGATCTGCATGCGCCTGACCAGCGCGATCATGATATGGGCATAATCCTGGCAAACGCCTTGCCGATTCGCCAGTGCGTCGTCCACGGGAGAATCTACGCGCGTACTCTTCGGAACGTAGGCGATGGCCCCGTTCACACCCGAATTCACCTCTAGCAGCAGCTCCAGCGGATCGCGGCGGTAAACCGCATCGCCGGTCGGTAGACCCAGTTCCCCGGCGAACGCCTCGATCGCTTCGGTCCACTGGGCGAACTGGCTGGGCGCGAGTGTCTCCCAAAAGTCATCCGCCGCCAATTGGTTTCGCAGTTCGTCCCAGGTCTGCGGGCCGAATCCACCCGGCCACTCGGCGCGGGGCGCGACATCCACCATGGCCTCGGCGATGATGGTCAATTGCCGATGAGCGCTCGGCACGTCGAAATGATGCACCACGTTTCCACGGTGATCGCGATAGGATTGCAGCCGCGTTTTCGGCGTCACGCTGAGTTCGAAATTCAAGCAGCGCTGCAGCCCTTCCGAGCGCGGATGCATGCGCAGCTCCATGATGCTTTCGCTCACCGGCGCGGAGTAGCGGAATTTCGTGAAATGGCGAATGGAGTAGAACATCAGACGGCGAACGCGGCCTCCACCGGATAAGAAATGTACACCTGATAAATTCCGTTGTGGATCTGGCCGCACAAGCGCCGGATGGTAGCGGAAAACTCGTGCAGGTCGCCCGTAATTTCCTCAAGCGGCGTATAGCTCAAAGCCGCGGTAAGGCGTCCGGCCAGTTTGCCGAGGCGGTCCGATTTCCGCGCCGTCCCTTGATGGACGGCTTCGAGCGCCCGCTCCAGGCGGTCCGCGCCGAATCGCACCGAATGCGGAAACTCGGCGTTCAGCAGCAGGAACTCGGCCACGCGTTCGGGGCGCAGGTCGGCGGTATAAACCTTGCAGTACGCTTCGAACGCGGTGCAGCTTCGGAGCAGCCCGATCCACTCGATATGCTCGGAAGCGTTCATAGGCTCGGCGCCAGACTTGAAAAACTCGGCAAAGTGCGCGTCGATGAGCCTGGCGATCTCCTGCACCCGTTCCATGAAACGGCCCGCCTGTATGAAATGCCAGCCCTCGCCATGCAGCATGGTGGAATCCGTGATTCCGGTGAACAGGTGGGCGCTTTGCGTTACCGTTGCAACCAAATCGAACGGCCGATCCCGAAAAAGCTCGGCGGTTCCGATGCGCCTGGATTCGTGAAACAGGCGGTTGATCTCCTCCCACACCTCCGAGCTGATTTGCTCGCGAACCTGCCGGGCGTTCTCGCGCGCCGCCGCGATGGAGCCGACAATCTGGGTCAGTGCGTAAGCCTGAGTGACCTCGAAAGGGTCGTCGCCAACCAGCGGTTCCTTCGATCCCAAACTGGCCCAGACGCGCGACCAGCGCCGATCCTCCGGGCCGAGATCGTGCTCCAGCATGAGATTCACGTGCACGCCCATCAGGCGCGCGGTGTGCTCGGCGCGCTCCAGGTAGCGGCTCATCCAGTACAAGTTGTCTGCCACGCGCGAAAGCATGTCAGTAAAGCACCCAGGTGTCCTTGCTTCCGCCGCCTTGCGACGAGTTCACCACCAGCGATCCTTTCTTCAGGGCGACTCGCGTCAATCCTCCCGGTACGATGGTGATCTTGTCGCCATACAGAATGTAGGGACGCAGATCGACGTGCCGGGGCTCCACGTGGCCATCCAGGAAGCAGGGAGCGCGGGAGAATTCGAGCGTGGGCTGTGCGATGTAGTTGCGCGGATCGGCTTGAATCCGTGCGCGGAATTCCTCGCGCTCCTCAGCAGTACTATAAGGCCCCATCAGCATGCCGTATCCGCCGGATTCGCCCACCGCTTTCACCACGTATTGATCCAGACGGCCCAGCACATGCTCGCGCTGCTTGGGGTCACTGCAGAGGTAGGTCTCGACGTTATCGAGCACCGGATCTTCATTCAGAAAATACTTGATGATCTTGGGTACGTAGGCGTACAGCGCCTTGTCGTCGGCCACGCCCGTGCCGAGCGCGTTGGCGAGCGTCACATTGCCGGAGCGATAAGCGTTGAAAAGCCCCGCCACGCCCAAGGTCGAGTCCGCCCGGAACGCCAGCGGATCGACGTAGTCGTCATCCACGCGCCGGTAGATCACATCCACGCGGCGCAATCCGGCGGTGGTTCGCATGTAAACGATGTTGTCGTGCACGGCCAGGTCGCGGCCTTCCACCAGTTCGATACCCATCTGGCGCGCCAGGAACGCGTGCTCGAAATAGGCGGAGTTGTAGACGCCCGGCGTGAGGAGCACGATGTTCGGGTCGGGCCTGCCCTCGGGCGAGAGCGCACGCAGGGTCGCGAGCAGCGCTTCGCTGTAATGGTCGATCGGGCGGATACCCGCGGTTCGAAACAATTCCGGAAATATGCGTTTCATCACCTGCCGGGACGTCAGCATGTACGACACGCCGCTGGGGACGCGCAGGTTGTCTTCCAGCACCACGAAGCGGCCGTCCTGCAAGCGGATCAGATCCGTGCCCACCACGGTGATGTAAATGTTCTTGGGAACCGTGAATTCCCGCATCTGACGCCGGAAATGTTTGCAGGAATAGACGATCTCGCGCGGCACCACGCCGTCCTTTAGGCATTGCTCGTCGCCGTAGATGTCGCGCAAGAACAGATTCAGCGCGATGATGCGCTGCGTAAGTCCGCGCTCGACGGTCTCCCATTCCGCGCTGGTGATGATCCGGGGCAGCAGATCGTGCGGGAAGATCCGCTCGGTGCCTTCCTCGCGCCCGTACACGGTGAAGGTGATTCCCTGGTGCAGGAAGGACATGTCCGCCGCTTGTTTCCGGTGGCGCATTTCGGCCAAGGGAAGCTCCAGCAGCAATTCATGCAGCGCTCCATAATGCGGCCGCGGCACGGATTCCGATTCGAACATCTCGTCATAGGCGTGGTCCAGCCAGTAGTTCTCAAAGCGCGCATGATCGAGTTTCGAAGTGTCGAATGCGGGTGGCATTTTGGGCCCTCTTCGACAGGGAAGGATTTCGCCAGTTTAGCATGCGGAGCACGCCTGCGAGTTAGTGAACGATCTCGTAGACTTTGGGCGGGATCAGGAACGCGATGCCGTCCGCCGCGAGGAAAAACGGGGCTGTGGCCGCGGGGTAAGCCCATAGTGGCGAGAATATCGCCCCGAATCCGATGAAACACAGATTCACATGAGGCGACTCGTCACAAGCGAGCGCGGGGACTGCCAGAGGGACGATCACGCCTTCGACGACGTGATGAAAGAATCGTCCGGATTGCCGTATTGTGATGCGGGAGATCTGTTCGCTGGGCAGCTCTTCGGTGACCGCGCCATCATGAAATATGCGCACGCGATCGATTTCGAGAGCCATGCGCCGGCCGTGGTGCTCTTTTCCATCGAGCGTGGTCACGGTGAAGCCCCGATATTCCAGGACGCTTCCAAAGGGCGCCAGGCGGAGCGGTATTTCGGCATAGAGGATCTTCTCCGCGGCTTGGATCGTGCCGAGCGAAGCCAACGTCGCCAGGAGAGCGAAGAATTTAGCTGTCATGGCGGCAGTATATGGCCGCGATTCAGAACGAAATCGGACGAATGTTACACTTTTTCAGGTGTCACAAGCTTGCGTGCTTGCTCGAGGAACGAATCCTGGACCAGCCGAAGGATAATCGGGCGGATTTTCTTCGGCAGTTCACGCGCGGCCAGAATATCCGCGGCGATCAGATCGCAAGCAGCCAGGCCCTGTTTCCATTTAGGCTGTGCGGGATTGCGCTGAATCAGGTCGCTGCCTGTGAGCCCCAACACCGGGAGCAGCAGCGAGGCCCACTTTCGAATCGTCTCCGAGCGTGACACGATCCCGATAAGGACCGGCGACGCCGGACGTCCGAGCCCGGCGAGCAGCTCCTCTACCGCTTTCAACGGGATCAACTGGTGGCCATCCGGACGAAGCTCGGCAACCGCGCTGGCAGCGGATGTGGTTGTCAAGAGCAGGCAGGTTTCGAAGTCCGGAATCCGGGGCGCATCCTGCAAATTGGCATAAGGCACCGGGCATCCGATGCCCTCCTCAATCTCGGCGGCCAATATTCGAGCGAGATCGCCGTCGGGATGAACCACCAGCAGCCGCCGAGGCCCGCGGGCCTCAATCCGCATCCGCTCAAAAGCCGCGCTAAGCGCTTCCAGCGAGAAACCGCGGCTGAGGCCTTCGTCTACCCAGGCGGATACGAAAGTATCGATCCCGTCGCCTTTGCCGCGGTGGACGATGTCGCTTACGAAGACGCCCGAACCGGCTTTGCGCTTCACCCAGCCGCGCGCGGCCAGATCCTGATATGCGGCGCTCACCGTGTTCGCGTGTATCTTCAGCCGCCGGGCAAGATCCCGCACGCTGGGCAATCGCTCGGCGGGGCCGATGCGCCGGCTTAGGATTCCAAACAGAAGTTGCGCACTCAATTGCTCCCGAACAGGGATGGAGCTTTCGCGCGCTATCCAAATCCGGTTCATGAGGTGTTTCCGATTCTATCCGGAAACGACTCCGCAATGTGACACTGCGAAAAGTGTCACATGCGCGCCGTCGCCCCGCGCAATCGAGCTTTAGTGGGGTCGTCTATGACACACATCACTTTGGCAAGTATTCGCCTTTTGCCGCTCCTTGCGTTGACGACCTGGGCGCGGTTGCCGGAGGCAAACAGCTTACGATTCAAACCGTCGACGGCAGTACCGTCGATGGGTACTGTCTGTCAATTAACGTCGACGAGATTGCCATTACAACCAAGGATCAGCGGATTGTACGGATCGCGCGCAAAACCCTTTCTCGAATCAACGTACAGCGCTCACAGAACGACGGCCATCAGCTCAGAGCTCTGGGCCGTGGGATTCACAAAGGTCTGCGAAAGGAAGTCGATTGGCTGTTTTCGCCCTATGCGCCTCTCGGGATCGTGGCAGTGCCGGCAACGCTCGCGTGGGCAGCAGTGTCGGCTCCGTTTTGCCTGCTTGGCGACTTAACGCATGCGAACAGCGGCACGCGGGAGATCAAGGTGATCTAGGTATGCGCGGATGAGAAAGAAGGGCGGCGACGCGCGCACGCCGCCTCCTCCCGCGCTACCCTTTACTTAACGCACGCCGCCCGATGACAGCAGCGTCTCACCCGTCAGCCAGCCCGAGTCTGCCGATGCGAGAAACACCGCGATGGGTGCGATGTCATCCGGTTGCCCGAGGCGCCCCAGCGGCGTTTGGGCCACGAGGTTCTTCTCGAAATCGCTGCCAATGAACCCCGCCGCGTGAACGCCTTCGGTCTCGACCATCCCCGGGTTGATGGAGTTCACTCGAATTTTCCGGGGCCCCAGCTCTTTCGCCAGGACGTGGGTGACGGCGTCCACGGCGCCCTTGGTCGCTGTATAGACAGCCGACGTCGGCGGCGCTATTTGGCTCACCGTGGAGCCGATATTGATAACGCTTCCGCCCTCGGGGCCAAAATGTTTGGCCGCCTCTTGCGTTGCCAGAAGAAGTCCCAGGACGTTGGTGTTGAACTGCCGGTGAAACTGTTCCTCGGTGATTTGTTCGAGCGGCGCAAACTGATACACGCCCGCGTTATTCACCAATACATCCAGCCTTCCAAACGCTTTCTTCGTGTCGGCGAAGATCCGCTGCACGTCGGCGGATTTCGAAACATCGCCTTGCACCGCCACCGCCTTGCCGCCCTTCCCTTTAATCGCCGCGACCACCTTGTCGGCGCCCTCTTTGCTCGAGGAATAATTCACAACCACAGAAGCTCCCTCGGCTGCCAGGCTCTTCGCGATTGCCGCGCCAATGCCCTTGGACGCACCCGTCACGACCGCTACTTTGTCTTTCAACTTGCTCATTGCTTTGTAATCTCCTGTAGATCGAGTTTCCCTAAGTCAGATGAAGGAAACTCGAAAATGATTCGCTCTTTATCACGGCCACTCGTTTCCGGTTCGTTTTTCAAAGACTTGCCGCGTTGCGCCGCGCCACTGCTAGTATGAACGCATCGACATGAACAGCATGCAATCGACACTAGAAGAGCGAATCAGTTGGTTTCCCGTTCCGCCCGAAGCCGAGTTACCAGAAAAGTTACGCGGCCTTTTTTCGAAGGCCCGCGAGCGGCTGGGATTCGTGCCGAATGTCTTTCGCGTTTACAGCTTCCGGCCCGAACGCCTGTCCGCTTGGTTCTCGCATTACAAGCAACTGCACGAGCCGACGGAAAATTTGAGCGCCGCCGCGCGGGAAATGATCGCCGTGGCAGTCTCGATGGCGAATGGCTGTCTCTATTGCCTGGTCGCGCACGGCGCGGCGTTGCGCGAGGCTCTGGGCGATCCGATCCTGGCCGATCGCATCACGCTCGATTACAAGCGCGCCGGTCTCAACTCCAAGCACACCGCCATTTTGGATTTCGCGGTCCGGCTCACGAAGACACCGCTGGAGTGCCTGGAATCCGACCTCCAAGTTCTGCGCGGCCTGGGACTAACGGAACACGAAGTGTGGGACGTGATCGAAATCGCGGCCATGTACAACTTCACCAACCGCATGTCGCAGGCCACGGGAATGCTTCCCAACCGGGAATATCACGCCCTGGCGCGCGGAACCCAGGCCGGTTAGAAGCTAGAAGCTTTCCTTAAGAACCTTCGTGATCCGCTTCGCGAGATCGTTCGTGGCGCCCAGGTTTTCGCCGAAGAATCGGACTTTACCCGACACCTTTTGATCCAGCAGAGTTTGGGCATCGTGCCCGGTTACCGAGAAGTCCACATCCACTTTGGTTGCGCCGGCGACCGTGGTCATCTCGCGCTTGGTCTGGCTTCCTTCGGTGAATTTTTCCACCTTAGTGTGGAGCGTGACCAGATCCGCGACGCCGGCGGCCTCGTGATCGCCGGCTCGATACACCTTTTGAAATGCGCCGGATTCGCGCACCTGTTGGACCAGGCGCTCATAGATGGCGTATCGAAATTCCGCCGGTATTTGAATGTCGCCCACTTCCACCATCGAAATCTGGATAGCTGAGGCTGAGAGCTTCTTGGGCGCCTGGTCGGCCGCCGGGGCCGGGAGGGTCCAGCACAGCGCCAGCAAAATCGAGAGACGCGGGATCACACGGAGGTTCATGGCTGGCTCTGTTTCTGCGCCGATTCGGCCAGGGGGCTGGCGTGCGCGCCGGCTTTCAGCAATTCATCGCGCACGATTTCGGCCTGCCCCTTCGGCAGCGTGAAGATGGCGCCATGCAGCGCGCCGGTGGTGGTGTGATACGACACTGTGAGCACATCCACTTTGGTGCGCAGCACCAGAGTCATCATACGGCCAGTCCCATAGGGCGCTGCCATCGAGGCGGTCTTCAACACCTTGCCGGCCGTGCCGTGGCCTTGGGTGGTCTCAGCGCCGATAAAGATATCGTCGATCGTCGAGACCGGGATCTGACCGTCGATATGTTTACCTTTGAAGTCCAGCGCGCCGCTTTGGACGGTCAGCTGGCCGGAGGCATTGCGCTTGATGTCCTCCAATCCGATCAAGTGACGCACAACGGGTTTCTGATCGGGTGTCTGGGCCGGCGCCGCCGCCGCGCCCATCAAAAGTGTAACGAGCGCGCTTGCTTTCAGATTTAGAAGCACAAGCTACCGCCTTTCGCTAAGAAATGCGGCTTTAAGGCCGCTGCACCATATACATCTGCGTTAGCTGATTCTAGCGCACGGGCGTCTCGGCCGGGGGAATCCCTAGTGGACGGCGGCGCCCGTTCGCGAAGCCTTCTGATCCCGGCCGCCCTGGTGCAACACCAGGAAAGCGCCTTTTTCGTCCTGGCCAAATTCGATTTGGGCGTCCACCGCTTTCAGGAAAAAGCTCTTCTCGGATTCCGGAAATATCGGATTCTTTCCCTGCCCGGTAAGCTGCGCCATCAGTTGATCGCCGTCAAGAGTGATCGTCACGTTCAGGGCCGGGGCCATTTCGTAGGTTCCGGCGTATTTCGCCAGAATCTCGCGCGACACCGTGATCTGCTTGCGCTCCGAAGGCAGCACCACTGCGTCTCCGTGAACCAGCGCCCCCAGCTTAGTCCCCAGTTCGTCCGGCGCCGACCCATTCAGATTGGCCAGCACCACCACCGTGACATGGTCATCAGGATAGTAAGCCAGGAACGTGTTGAAACCCTCGATCCCGCCGTTGTGGCTGATCCGCTTTCGTCCATTCTGCTGGCTCACTCCAACCCCGAACGCATAGTCGTTCTTGAAGGGCGTAGTCATCTTCTGAAGCGATGCGGCCGATAACAGCCTGCCGCCGAACAGGCCTTGTTCCCATCGCAGGAGGTCCCCGGTGGTCGAATAAAGCCCGCCAGCCGCGTGCGGGACGGTCATGTTGATGAACCCGGCGTTCACCATCCCCTTGGGACCCGGCGCATACCCCGCCGCGCGATGCGCAATCACGGCCGAATTGGAGTCATATCCTGAATCCTGCATACCTAGCGGCGTGAAAATATTCTCCTGGACGAATTTCTCGTAACTCTCGCCGCTGATCTTCTCGATCAGATAGCCCAGCAATAGATATCCGGAGTTGCTGTAGTTCCATTTCTCGCCGGGTTGAAAATCCAGGGGCTTGTCTCGAAACACCGCCACGGTCTCGACCGCCGTAGACGGAAACGGCTCCATCTTTCTGTACTCGGGAAGGTTCGTAAAGTTCGGGATGCCAGACGTATGCGTGAGCAGATTGAAGATCGTGATTCGATCCCAGGCGGCCGGCGCGTCGGGCATGTACTTCTTCACCGGATCCTCCACCTTCAGCTTTCCACGCTCCTCGAGCAGCAGGATGGAAGCGGCGGTGAACTGCTTGGTGATGGATCCTAGCCGGTATTTGGTGGACGGCGAGTCCGGGATATCCCATTCGAGATTGGCCCATCCGTAGCCCTTGCTCAGCAACACATCGTGGCCGCGCGCTACCAGCACCGAACCCATGAACGCTTTGGACGAAACGTAGGATTGGATCACTTCCTCCATGCGCCCGGTGTCCTGGGCGGGACACCAGGCCGCCAATGCCAAAGCGATGATGGCGGATCTAAGCATGATCACTCCGGTATACAGCGTTTCGGGCGGCGGCGCAAGCGTCAGTCGCCCGGTTCCAGCACTACGCGCATCTCATTGGTCGGCCGGAAACCGAGCGCCTGGTACAACGGGCGTCCGTCGTCGCTAGAGTGCAAAATCACGGCGCGAATTCCGTTTGCCCTGCACCATTCGAGCGCGGTTTCCATAAGCCTGCGCGCCAGGCCGAGCCGCCGCGCCTCAGGGATCGTATAAACATTCACGATGTTGCCGCGCCGCGCACCCGGTCCGATCATGTGCGGCGGCCAGTCCATCAGCCACAGCCCCAGGCCCGCCGCCACCGCTCCATCGGACGCCACCGCGAGCCAGGCCAGATACTCGCGCGTTTCGAGCCTTTTGATCAGCCAGGGACGAAAGGCCGCGCACATCGCGCGCAAAGCTTCATCGTCGGGATAACCCATCTCTGAGAACATAGCCCGGCGGTGTTCGACAATCGTCTCGGCGTCATCGGCCGTCGCGGGCCGAATCGGAAAAGTCTCAGACACGGATGTCAGTTTTCGTTTTTGCTGGCGTAGTAGCCTTTGCGAGCTTGCACTTTCCAGTCCTTATTCGCGGTGCGAATGTCGATCTTGCGGAAAGTGCCGTCCTTCACGGAATTGGTGGGCGTATAGCCGATGGCGTACTGGCTGCGCATTTCATCCTGCAAATCGCGGAAGGCATCCTGCAATGGGTGATTGCGCTCGATGTGAAACACCCGGCCGCCGGTTTCGTCGCACATCTGCCGCAGCGCCGAGTCGCTCTCGCCTCCGAAAACCATCCCACGTTGCCCGCGCTGTCCCATGTAAAATGCCCGGTCCACATAGTAGAAGCCGTAGATGATCGCATCCGCTCTCTGCGCGGCCTCGATAGCCTGCTTGATGCTGTAGCGGCTGCCCTGGTCTTCGCCGTCCGTAATGAGAACGAGCACCTTGCGCCCCACCTGCCCCTTGAGCTCATCGGACGCTGCCAGATAAACCGCGTCGTAGAGCACCGTTCCGCGCGGATGCGACATGGTTGGGACCGGCCCGGGCTGCAAGCCGCCCACGCCCGAGTTCACGCGCAATCCGTCCAGGCCCGAGCGCAGGAGTCGCGGAGAATTGGTGTAGTCCTGCAGCAGATCCGCATCTTCGCCGAAACTGATGAGGAATGCGAGATCCTGCTTGCGGATTACCTGGGAAAAGAACTGCGACGCGGCGTCTTTCTCGATTTCGATCAGGTTCCCCTGGCTCGCGCTGACGTCGATCAGGAGGCCGATCGTCAAGGGCAGGTCAGTCTCGCGATTGAAGTACTTGATGTCCTGCTGCTTGCCTTCTTCAAGGATTGTGAAATCGCTTTTCTCGAGATTGCCTATCAGTCCGCTGCGCTTGTCGCGCACGTTGAACAGGATGTTCACCACATCGACGTCCACCTTGATGGTGGGGGCGTCCTGGGCGAACGATAATACGGTGAGCAGGGTTAGGGCGACGATTCGCATAGGCAGTATATTGATAGTTGCAACTATTGACGCGCGGCGTCGAATTTGAGTTCCAATGCGCAAGGCGATCCTCCATCTCAAGAAAGCCGACCCGGTACTCGGTTCGGTGATTCAACGCGTGGGCCGTTACCGAATCGAATATCGAGATCCCGGTTTTCAGACTCTCGTTAGATCCATTGTCTATCAGCAGCTCAGCGGAAGGGTGGCGTCGGTCATTTTTGGACGCCTGGCGGCGCTTCTTCCTGACGGCGATATTACGCCCGCGGCCATTTTGAAGCTCACCCCGGCCAAAATGCGCCGCGCCGGCTTGTCCAAGCAAAAGACCAGCTACATTCGCGATTTGGCCAGGAAGACCGTGCGCGGAAAGCTGAAGTTTGAGCTGTTGCCGTTTCTTTCAGACGACGATGTGATCGAGGAACTGACCCAGGTGAAGGGCATCGGCGTCTGGACCGCGCATATGTTCCTGATTTTCGCCTTGCAGCGTCCGGATGTTTTGCCGGTGGGCGATCTGGGCGTGCGATCGGCCATCCGCAAGGTCTACGGCCTGGAAGAGCTGCCGCGCGCCGAGCAGATGGTGGAGCTGGCGGCAGCCTGGCGGCCCTATTGTTCGGTGGCGAGCTGGTATCTGTGGCGCAGCTTGGACGGTCCAGCCGCGCTATAGATCCTTCAAAATCTCGCGAGCGGCGTTGTATCCCGGCGCGCCCATCACGCCCCCTCCCGGATGCGTCCCAGAGCCGCACAAATAAAGCCCGCGGATGGGCGTCCGATAGCGCGCGCTTCCAGCCACCGGCCGCATTACGAACATTTGATCCAGGCTCATTTCGCCATGGAAGATATTTCCGCCCGTCAATCCGAAACGATGTTCGAGATCGAGCGGCGTCAGCACCTGCTTCTCGACGATCAACGATCGAAAGCCCGGCGCGTATTCCTCGATCAGATCGAACACACGGTAAGCGAAGGGTTCACGCAGTTCGTCCCAATGCGTATCGCGCAGCGTATAAGGCGCATATTGCAGGAAGATACCCATAATATGCTTGCCCTGGGGCGCGAGCGATGGGTCGTAGATGGTGGGGATGGTCAACTCGAGCAGTGGCGATTGCGACGGGCGTCCATACTTGGCGTCATCCCAGGCGCGCTCAATGTAGTCAAGCGAGGGGCAGATGTGCATGGTGGCACGATGCTGCGGCCCGGGCGCGCCGGGCAGCGCGTGGAAATCCGGCAGACCGTTGAGCGCCAGGTTGATCTTGCAGGATGTCCCTTCGCTTCGATATTTCCGAATGGCCGCGGCGAAATCGTCGGGCAGTGCGCGCGGGTCCATCAAGTGCAGGAACGTCGATTGCGGGGTCAGATTGCTGGCGATTACCGGCGCTTCGATCTCATCGCCGTTCTCGAGCACCACGCCGCGCGCGCGGCCGTCCTTAACGAGAATGCTCGCGACCGGCGCGTTGGTCCGGATCTCGGCCCCGCGGCTGGCGGCCGATTCGGCGATGGCGTTCGAAACCGCGCCCATTCCTCCGCGCACGAATCCCCATAGCCCGCGCTTCCCTCCGACGCTTCCCATTACGTGATGCAGCAGGATGTAGGCGGTGCCGGGCGAGCGCGGTCCGCCGTTCGCTCCAATGACACCGTCGGTGGCGAGCGTGACTTTGATCTGGTCGCACTCGAACCATTCATCCAGGAAATCGGCCGCGCTTTGCGTGAAGATTTTCACCAGACTCACGATTTCCTTGGCGGTGAACCCGCGGAACCTGCCGAGCAGTTTCAGGTAGTCGATGAAATCGCCAGGCGAATGCGGCGGAAACTCGGGAGGCGTGGTGAGGAGCAGACTTTCCACCACTTCCGAGAGCCGCTCCAGATGATCTTCGTACGCCGGAAACACGGCGGCATCCTGCGGGGAGAATTTCGCGATCTCGGCCAGGGTCTTGCCGCGATCCTGCCACATGAAGAGATGGCGGCCGTCCGGAAAAGGCGAGAAGAACGCGGGATCTTTCGCGTCCACACGATAGCCGAAGCGTTCGAGCTCGAGTTCGCGAATGATGCGCTCCTGCAGCAGGCTGGTGAGATACGCGCCGGTGGAAACGCGATAGCCCGGCCAGATTTCTTCCGTGACCGCGCAACCGCCCACCAGTTTACGCTTTTCGAGCACCAGCACTTTGCGCCCCGCGCGAGCGAGGTAGGCGGCCGAGACCAGTCCGTTATGGCCGGCCCCGATGATGATGGCGTCGAACTTTTTCAAGTCCCGATTGTAGCGTCCCGTGGGGCGGGTGTGGCTGCTTGCCGGCGTTCCCATAAATATGGGACTATAAGAATACGATGAAGAAAACAACGCTCGAGATTCCCGACGCGCTCTTCAGGCGGGCCAAGTCTGCGGCGGCCCAACGCGGCATTCCTTTTCGTGAGCTGGTATCGGAAGCGTTAGCTGAAAAGTTGAACGGCCCAAGGGCGGAAGAGCGTCCCTGGATGAAATCGTTTGGCGGACTGCGGGAACTTCGTCACGAATCCGCGCGCGTGAATCGGATTGTCGAAACCGAATTCGAGCAAATCGAGCCTGAGGATCTCGATTGATCTTAGATACGAATGCGCTATCCGCCATGGCGGACGGCGACCCTGCGTTGCAGCCGGTCCTGGTAAAGTCAAGCGGGTTAGCCATTCCGGTAATCGTGTTGGGAGAGTATCGATACGGGATAGCCCACTCGCGGAACCGGGCGCGATACGAAGAGTGGATGAAGGAATTGATTGTTGCGTGCCGGATTCTTGGCGTGGACGAAGCGACGGCCAACGAGTACGCCCTGGTGCGCAGCGAATTGAAGCGAGGAGGCCGCCCGATCCCAGGGAATGACGTTTGGATTGCCGCCCTGGCCCGGCAACACGCGATGCCGGTGTTGAGTCGCGACGAACATTTCGATGCGGTACCGAAGGTCAAGCGAATCAACTGGTAGGGCCGAACAAGGCTCGGTCGCTGCGGCTCCCGGCGTGACGCGGCTACTCGGGCAGTTTCTTGCCTTGACTCTTACCGTACTCCGACAAATCAGTGTCAACGGATATCTGCTCAAGGCGCCCGTTTTTCCAAGCGAAGGTGACAACATCGACAGCGGAAATGCAGCAGTGCGCATCGCCAGGAATGTAGTGCGAGGATCGGACAACAAGAGTCCTCATA
Organism: Terriglobia bacterium; assembly: GCA_963786745.1. Taxonomy (GTDB): domain Bacteria; phylum Acidobacteriota; class Terriglobia; order Bryobacterales; family Bryobacteraceae; genus Palsa-89. The sequence continues at coordinate 358,495 of CAWBAE010000009.1, forward strand.
CTTGCATCAAAGTAGTACAGCTTGGGGCTCTTCTCGCTCCTAGTAGCGTCCACATCCCAGGTGATCCTTTGGATAGTATCGAGCCGACCATTGGAAAGCCTGAAAACCTGAACCATGCTTGTGTTGTTGGTGCTGCCGCCACCAGTTACCTTGAGGTATAGGGCTATGGCGGAGGAACCGTCCGGAAAATAAACGGTGTCCAATGCCACTGATTCGAAGCCCCCGCGGGCTTGGTGCTCATACTTTCCGTTCTTCAATCGAATGCCACCAACTCTCATGTTCCTGAAATCCACGTCTTGAATGGAATTGGCGCGCGAAGTCTGTGAAAAATGAACAGCCGAGATGCTATACAAAGGACCCATCTGTTCCTCGTAGGGAATCCTAGAAGACTGCGCGAGCAACGCGATTGCGGCGAACGACACCGACACAGCGGATCGCACCGTTACCCTGGCGATTCAAACACCACCACCGCCAACGGTGGCAGCGTAATCGAAATGCTGTGGTAGTGGTTGTTCTGCGAAACCGCGTCCGACGTCACCGCGCCCGCGTTTCCCAGATTGCTGCCTCCGAACATTTCCGCGTCGCTGTTAAAGATCTCCCGGTACAGGCCCGGGTCCGGCACTCCCACCCGATAGTTCAGCCTTGGCACTGGCGTAAAATTGCAGACGAACAACAGGAAGGGCCTGCCATTCCGAGGCCTGCGGATGAAAGAAATGCTCGAGCCGTCCACGTCCCGGAAGTCCACCCACTCGAACCCCTCCCAATGGAAATCGATTTCATAGAACGCCGGATGCGAACTGTATAAGCGATTCAACTCGCCCACGAACGTCTGCAGCTTCCGGTGGAAATCGAAATGCATCAGTTCCCACGGCAGCCCGCGGTCGTGATCCCATTCGTCCCAAACCCCGATCTCGCAGCCCATGAACAGCAGCTTCTTGCCCGGATGCCCGTACATATACGCCAGAAAAGCCCGCACGTTGGCGAACTTCTGCCACATGTCGCCCGGCATCTTGCTCAGCAGCGCGCCCTTTCCGTGCACCACCTCGTCGTGCGAAATCGGCAGCACAAAATTCTCCGTGAACGCGTACAGCATGCTGAAGGTAATGTTGTTGTGCTGGTATTTCCGATGCACCGGGTCCTTCGCGAAGTAGTCCAGCATGTCGTGCATCCAGCCCATGTTCCACTTCATGGTGAAGCCGAGCCCGTTGAGATACACCGGACGTGAAACGCCGGTAAACGCAGTGGACTCCTCGGCGATCGTAATCGCGCCCGGAACCTGGTGCGCCAGCTCGTTGAAGCGGTGTAGAAAGTCGATGGCCTCCAGATTCTCGTTGCCGCCGTACATATTCGGGATCCATTCGCCCGGCTGGCGCGAGTAATCCAGGTACAGCATCGAAGCCACGGCGTCCACGCGCAAGCCATCGATGTGATACACCCGCAGCCAGAACAAAGCGTTCGAGATCAGGAACGTTCGCACCTCGTTCCGTCCGTAGTTGAAGATCAGCGTGCCCCAGTCGCGATGCTCGCCCTTGCGCGGATCGGCATGTTCATAGAGCGCGGTGCCATCGAACTGCGCCAGACCGTGAGCATCCTTCGGAAAATGCCCGGGCACCCAATCCACCAGCACGCCGATGCCGGCTTGATGGCAGCGATCCACGAAATACATGAAGTCGGCCGGAGTTCCGAAGCGCGCGGTGGGCGCGTAGAAGCCCACCACCTGATAGCCCCATGAGCCCGAGAACGGATGCTCCATCACCGGCAGCAATTGTAGATGCGTGTAGCCTAAGCGCTGGGCGTACTCGACCAGCTTCTCGGCCAGCTCGCGATAGCTCAAATAGGTGTTGTACGGGCCCCTCAGCCAGGACCCCAGGTGTACCTCATAGATGGAAACCGGCTCCTTCAACAGGTCTTTGCCGGCGCGCCGTTCGAGCCACGCGTGGTCGCCCCACTGGTACTGCTCCAGATCGCAAACGATCGACGCGGATTTCGGCGGATTCTCCATCGCAAATCCGTACGGATCGGCTTTTTGCTGCCGGAACCCACTGACGCGTGACCGCACCGAATATTTGTAATTCGCGCCCGCGTCCACTCCAGGGATGAACAGCTCCCAGACGCCGCCGGATCGCAGGCGCATCGGATGCCGGCGCTCATCCCACTCATTGAAATCGCCTACCACGCTGACCACTTCGGCGTTCGGCGCCCACACGGCGAAGCGCACGCCAGCGACGCCCTCGCAGTCGACCAGGTGCGCTCCCATCGTCCGATAGCTTTCATACTGCGTGCCCTCGCCGTGAATATGCAGATCGAAATCTGAGAGCAGGGGAGGGAAGCGATAGGGATCTTCCATACGCGCCGTCGCTCCGTTCCAGAGCGTGATTTCGAGATGGTAGCGTTGTGGCGAGCCACCCAGCCGAGCCACCAGAAATCCTTCGCCGCGTTCCTTGCGCATGGAATGCCGCGCCCCGTCCACCACCAGCGTCGCGTCCTGCGCTTGCGGAAGGAACGCGCGCACCTCCCAGCCATCCGCGGTTTGATGCGGTCCCAGGACCCCGAACGGGTCCCCGTGCTGAGCCGAGAGGATGGCGTCAATGTCCAGAGAAGTCATGCACAGCTATTATGACAAGGTGTCTTTGCCGAAAGCGGAACTGCACCTGCATCTGGAAGGCGCGATCGAACCGGAAACGCTGCTGGAGATCGATTCGTCGCTGGACCGCGCTGAAATCGAAGCCAACCTGACCTGCCGCACCTTCGTGGAATTCCTGCGCGGCTATATATGGATTACCAACAAACTGCAGAAGCCCGAGCATTACGCCATCGCCACCCGCCGCCTGCTCGAGCGTCTGGCGTCCCAAAACGTCACCTACGCCGAGATTACGCTGTCAGCGGGTGTGGTTCTGTGGAAGCACCAGGATCTGGGCGCGGTTTATGACGCGGTGTGGAAAGAGTCTCAGCGCTCCAAAATTCAAACTCGCTGGATCCTGGACGCCATCCGGCATTTCGGCGCGGAACCGGGCATGGAAGTGGCCAAGTTCGCTGTTTCGCGCGGCAACGATGGAGTGATCGCCTTCGGAATCGGGGGCGACGAAGCACGCGGGCCCGCACAATGGTTCCGTGACGTGTTCGCGTTCGCGCGCGATGGCGGTTTGCATCTGGTCTGTCACGCCGGCGAGACCACGGGACCGGAGTCCGTGTGGGCGGCGCTCGAAATTGGCGCCGAGCGCATCGGACACGGCATAGCGTCCGTCCGCGATCCCGCGCTGCTTAAGAAATTACGAGAGCTGGATGTCCCCCTCGAAGTCTGCATGTCGAGCAACGTGTGCACCGGCGTAGTGCCGTCTATCGAGCAACACCCCGTCCGCGAGCTGTACGACGCTGGAGCGCCCATCGTTCTTAATACCGACGATCCAGCGTTCTTTCGCACCAGCCTAACTCGCGAATATGAACTAGCCGATCGCTTATTTCACCTGCCGCTCGAAGAACTCGCCGCCGCCAGCTTTCGCTACGCCTTCGCGGCCCCCGCATCGCGCTAATCCCGACGGTCCGAATTGCCGATTGTTGGACTGGGAGTAGTGTTTCTGGACAACACCGTTCAAAGACTCGGCAAAGGCTTCCAGCGCCTTGCAGTGAGAAGAGGGCTGGCCTGTTTTACGGTTGCCGCAGCCGCGCTCACGTTCCGCTTGGCGCTGCTGCCGCTGGTCCCGATTCCGAACCCCGCCATCCACGACGAGTTCAGTTACCTCCTGGCCGCCGACACTTTCGCCTCCGGACGTTTAACCAACCCCGTGCACCCGTTCTGGGTCCATTTCGAATCGTTTCATATCCTGCAACAGCCCACCTACGCGTCGAAATATCCCCCGCTCCAGGGCTTGGTGCTCGCACTGGGGCAAATTCTGGGGTCGCCCTGGATCGGCGTCTGGCTGAGCGTCGGCGCGATGTGCGCGGCCATCTGCTGGATGCTGCAGGGATGGCTTCCACCCGGCGCAGCATTGCTGGGCGCGATACTGGCCGCAATGCGGTTCGGCGTCACCGATTATTGGATGAATTCGTACTGGGGCGGCGCGGTGGCAGCAGTCGGCGGCGCGCTGGTGCTGGGAGCGCTGCCGCGATTGATGCGCGCATTGCGAATCCCTCACGCGGTTGCGTTCGGCCTCGGGCTCGCTATCCTGATGCATAGCCGCCCATTCGAAGGCGCAATTCTGGGCGGGACGGCGACGGTAATCCTTTTAGCCGCGCTGGTCCGAAAACCAGGGCCGAAGTTCGCAACGTTGGCGAAAGCGGCGCTGCCCATCGGCCTGATCGCCGGCCTGGCCCTCACGGCCATGGCGCTCTACAACTACCGCGTAACAGGAAATCCCTGGCTGATGCCCTACCAGGCGCATGACGCGCAATACACCATGACCCCGGTGTTCCTATGGCAAAATCCGCGGCCCGAACCTGTTTATCATCATGCCGTGATGCGTCAATTTTGGGCCGGTTTCGCCATGGACGTGGATCGCGACATGCGCTCGCACGCATGGCTGGGCTACCTGGCTAAGTTGGCCGTGAACTACCAGTTCTATGCCGGGCACTGGCTCCTGGCCGTCCCGCTGCTCGGGTTAATCTTCGTATGGAAAAACGCACGGGTTAGGCTGGCGCTCGTGATCTTCGGCGTTTTCCTGGCTGCGATGACAGCCGAACAAATGATCTGGCCGCATTATCTCGCGCCCTCCACCAGTCTGTTCTTCCTGCTGCTCATGTACGGCCTGCTGGGTTTAAGATTCTGGCGTCACAACGGAAAGCCGATCGGGTCCGCCATCGCGACGCCGCTTCTGATGATCTTCGCGGTGCAGTTTGTGATCTACGTGGTATTCGCCTGCCTGCACTTGCCGCCGAATCAGTTTGGAGACCGGCGCCAGGCGATTCTCCAGAAGCTCGAACGTGAGCCGGGCCGGCAGTTGGTGCTGGTCCGATACTCGCCCACGCACGTGCTGCACGATGAGTGGGTCTACAATCGAGCCGATATCGATCGCGCCAAAGTGGTTTGGGCGCGCGAAATGACTGCGCGCGAAGATCGCCCGCTCATCCAGTATTTCCACGACCGGACGGTATGGCTCCTCGAACCGGACTTCGATCCGCCGCGGCTCAGGCCCTATCCGGGACCGGATCAGAGCGCCGTAGCGGCGCGCTAGCCGGCGATCGGTGTAGTACGCTAGCGAGCATGCTCCTCGCGATCCTTATGGTGCTGTTCATTATCTTCATTTCCGGGATCAGAACCGCCCGGGAGTACCAACGCGCGGTGGTCTTCCGTTTAGGCCGCTACGTGGGTCTGCGCGGGCCTGGACTGTTCTGGCTGATTCCGCTTGGAATCGAAAATCAAACTAGCATCGACCTGCGCATTGTAACCAACCCGATCGAGCAGCAGGAGACCATCACCCGGGATAGCGTGACGGTGAAAGTGAACGCCGTCCTCTGGTTTCGCGTGGAGGATCCCGAAAAGGCTGTTCTCACCGTGGAAAACTTCCGCATCGCGGTGCAACAGGTTGCGCTTACCAGTCTGCGCAACGTGATCGGCCAGCACGATCTCGACGAAGTCTTAAAGGCGCGAGACAAGATCAACGCGATTCTGAAGAAAAACGTGGTCGAAACAACCACGCCCTGGGGTGTGGCGGTGGAACTGCTGGAGATGAAGGATGTGGAGATCCCCCAGGACATGCAGCGAGTGATGGCCATGGAAGCCGAAGCCATGCGCGAGAAGCGCGCCCGCATTATCAAGGCGGAAGCGGAACTGGAAGCTTCGAAGAAGCTGGCGGAAGCGGCCCAAATGATGGTCGGCAATCCAGCCGCTCTCGAATTGCGCCGGATGCAAATGGTGGCTGAAGTGGGGGCGGAGAACAACAGCACCACCGTGATCATGATTCCAGCCGAGTTTGCGCATATGGCTGGAAACCTGTCGAAGTTCCTCGAGGGGAAGGGCAGCTAGTATCGCGATGCTGAGCGCCGCCTAAACCGGTTCGTCGCTGAGCTTCACCCGCACATTCATCGTGCGGCCATTGCGGAACACGGTCAGCTCCAACGTGTCGCCGGAGCGTTTGCGCGCCAGCGCCCGGCTGATCGCATCGTTCCGATCCACCGGCTTGCCGTCGATCGCCATGATCAGATCGCCGCCCACCAGCAGCTGAAAGTTTCCGATGGTCACGTTATCTTTGCCGCCGCGCAAGCCCGCGCGCGCCGCCACTGAACCCGGCTCCACTTCCTGGATCAGCAAACCGCCCGCCGTCGGCAGATTCAACGCGTCGGCGTAATCGCCCGACACGGGCACCACCGAAACTCCCAGCCTCGGCCGCGTGCGCCCAGCCTGATAATCCTCGATCAGCGGCTTGGTGCGATTGATGGGCATCGCGAACCCGATGCCGATATTGCCGCCGTTGGGGCCTAGGATCGCGGTATTGATCCCGATCACATCGCCTGAGGAATCGAGCAGCGGACCGCCGCTATTGCCGAAGTTGATGGCCGCATCGGTTTGAATCAGCCCTTGCAGCTCCTGGTCATTCTCGCCGCGAATGCTGCGTCCCAGCGAACTCACCACGCCCGTGGTGAGCGTCCCGTTCAGCCCGAAAGGATTGCCGATAGCCAACACCTTTTGCCCCACCTGCAATCCATCCGAATCGCCCAGGCGCAGCCACGGCAGTTTCTTCTTCGGCGTGATCTGGATCAGCGCCAGATCGTTGGCTTCATCGCGGCTGAGCAGAGTCGCTTTGTAGTGCGTCTGATCCACGGTCACTTCGAGCTGGCGTTCGTTGGCAACCACGTGGCTATTGGTCAGAATCTTGCCGTCCGCGCTGATCAGGAATCCCGACCCCTGGTCCTTGGATGGATAGACCTCCAGGAAAATCGTGCGCCGGTACACCGTGCTCGTCACGCTAACCGTAGCCAGATGCGCGGTCTTATAGATGTCGATATTATTCATCTCATCCGAGCTAAGCCCCGCGCTGCGAGCCACGTTGGGCCCGGACCAGATCTGTCCGCCCGCGCCCGAGAGCGGCTCAAGAATCCGACGCTGTCCCCAATCGGTTCTGGATGTGAAAATCAGAAAGCCGCCCACCAGAAAAGCGGCGAATAATAATACGCGCAATCTCATGCCAGTAAACCCCGCAGCGCGCCATACACGGCTCGCGTCTGTTCTATCGTCTTTTCTTTCGTTCCGGATGTGTCGATCACGTAGTCGGCCACTTTCACTTTCTCTTCGAGCGGCAGCTGGCGGCTTAAGCGCGCCAGCACTTCTTCGCGACTGCGTCCATCTCTTTTCATAGCCCGTTCAATCTGCTGTTCCAAAGTACAAACCGCCACGATCAGCCGGTCGAACTTCTTATAACTACCAGTTTCAACCAGAATCGCCGCCTCCACAACTGCGATGGAGTGGGGGTCCTGGCGGCCAAGCTCCGCGAAAATGTGTTCCTCTCGCGCGTAGACCGCCGGATGGACCAACCGGCTGAGTTTTTCGAGCAGTTCGGGCTTTTCGAACACGATCGCGGCCAGCTTGCGCCGGTCAATGCGGCCGTCCTGGTCGAGGATCTCGCGCCCGAATTCGGCCACCACCGCGTCATAGACTTCCGCACCCGGCAGCATCACCAGATGCCCCAGTTCGTCCGCTTCAATCAAATGACAGCCTAGCCCGGCCAGCGCGTGTCCTACGAAAGTCTTTCCGCTCGCGAGGCCTCCCGTAAGCCCTACCCGGAGCATACATGCCGCTCGGCGGCTTCGACAGTATTGTTCATCAGCATCGCGATCGTCAAAGGTCCCACGCCTCCCGGCACCGGCGTATACGCGCCTGACTGCTCGCGCATTGCCTCTGGATCGACGTCGCCCACCAGCCCCTTGCCATCCGCGCCGCGATTCTGTCCCACGTCGATCACCGTAGCGCCTGGCTTGATGAAATCGCGCGTGACAAACGCCGGCTTTCCGATCGCCGCCACCAGGATGTCGGCTCTGCGGCATTCTTCCGGAAGATTGGACGTTTTCGAGTGGCAAATCGTCACGGTGGCGCTTTGATGCAGCAACAGCAGCGCCACTGGTTTGCCGACGATATCGCTGCGCCCGATCACCACCGCGTTCTTCCCCGCGATCGGGATCTCGTAGCGGCGCAACAGCTCAATGATTCCGGCCGGCGTGCACGCGCGCGGCGCGGGAATATTGGCCACCAGGCAGCCCACGTTCACCGGGTGAAACCCGTCCACGTCTTTATCCGGCCGGACGCTCAGCAGAATGCGGCGGCTGTCCACTTGCTTCGGCAACGGCATCTGCACCAGAATTCCGTCGATCTCTTCGCGTTGATTCAGCCCCTCGATAACGCCCAGAAGTTCGCCGGTGGAGAGGGTGTCGGGGGGCGTGATCTTCTCGCTGTAGATACCCAGATCGGCGCAAGCCTTGATCTTGTTCCGCACGTAAATTTCGGACGCCGGATCATTGCCCACTAGCACGGCGGCCAGCCCCGGAGGCCGCCGTTTTGCCGCGAGCGCAGCCACGCGTGGCCGCAATTCCTCGAGAATCTGGTCGCGCACCCATTTGCCATCCAGTATTTTTCCACTCATTCAATCGTGAGGATAGCAGAGCTTTTTATTTGGCGGCGTGCTTGGCTTTGGACTTACCCGGGGACGGCTCGTTCAAAAGCTTCAGCGCTTCTTCTCTGAGGTGCTGGTCCTGATTGTCGTCGAAGAATTTATCATCCAGGCCCGAATACTGGGCGCGAATCATGCCTTGCCGATCGATAAAAACCATCAGCGGCACCAGCGGGCGCTGGCCGCGCGGCCATTCGAGATAATCCAGCGCGCCTTGCCCGGGCGCAGTTCCCACCGGGAAGGGAGGATTGAAGCGCTGCAGGAATCCCGGAATATCGGGGTTCTCATTCACGGCCGCCTCCACCACCTCGAAGCCCTTCGGTTTTAGATCATTTTCAATGCCACTCAGGACCTGAGTGGTTTTTTGGCAGTGTGGTCAAGTGGTGAGAATGAAAACCAGGCACAGCACTTTGCCGCGATACTGGCTCACCAGAAGCTGCTTTCCATCCATCATCTGAATGACGAACTCGGGCGACTTCCTGGGAATATCGGCCGCGAACGCCGCGGCAGCCAGCAAGAGCAACAAGCAAATCTTGGTACGCATTAGAAACTTCGAGTATACAAGACAGCGGTCCGATACCAGTAGCGGTCTAATGGCCGGACGAAAAGGACCATGGCAAAGAGGACAAAAACGCGAAAAAGCTCATAGCGCCCGCGGCAAGCGAAAGCCAAACCTTCTTACGAAGTCGACTATCGGGGTAAAACGCTCTATGTTGCCTCATCATTTGCCAAAAGTTGTTCCCTCCTAACAACGTAGCGAACGGACCTTTGCCTTGCGGAGAGTTTCGATCGACCTCATCAAGGAGTTGCAACCAGAGCGCATGTCGAACGACTTGACAGGCCCCAGCGACCAGAAATAGTCCTATTCTCAGGAATATCAAACGACAGTTTACCAACCGCCGCGTGCTCATTAGTAGTTCCCGCTTCTACGAGGCTCCGTGGGCGCATTCAGCCGCGCTACACTGAAGGCGATCCAAGTTACAAGGTTCATTATGACCGTAACTCTCAAAAGCAAGAAGCCCTTGGTCGTGCCCGACGCAGTTCGGCGCCAGGCCGGTCTTCGGATCGGGGACCGCATCGAATTCCAAGTGTCGGGGCGGGTGATCAACATTATCCCGAAGCTTCCGCAAATCATCGCGAACGTCAAGAAGAATCCGATGAGCCGCGCTGAGCTTCGCGCCGAAAATGCCCGGCTTCTGGCCTATGGAGCGCGCCAAGCGAAAAAGGCCGGTATTAAGGAATCCGATATCCCGAGCGCAATCCATGCGTTCCGCTCCCGGCGACAATCGTCTTGAGGCCGTTCTCGACACCAATATCTTGGTCGCAGCGTTTGCCTTCCCGAAGGGTCGCAGCGCGCTCTTATGGACGGCCGCGCTAGAAGGTCGGTATCGCCTTCTCCTGTCGCCGGCGATCATCTAGGAATTGGCTTCGGTGCTGCGTTTCAAATTCGCATGGCGAGAGGATCGCTTGCAAACGGCGATACGGGTGGTCGCTCAGTCCGCTCGCGTTATCATACCTCGCATTGCGCTAAAGATTGTCGCGGTCGATCCGGACGATGACAAAATTCTTGAGTGCGCCGTGTACGGCAAAGCGGACATCATCGTCTCCAACGATCACCATCTGCTTGACCTCAAGGTCTACGCAAATATTCCGATCGGGTCAGGGCCCACCTTCCGTCGGACTCTTGGTCTGAGATAGATTGCCAGCGGCGCTCTGTTGGCTATAATCAAGGTTTCCCATGCATATCATTCGTCGTGTCGCCGTGCTCGGCGCAGGAACAATGGGTGCGCGCATCGCCGCGCACTTCGCCAACGCGGGAGTGCCCGCGCTTCTCTTGGACATCGTCGTCCCAGGCCAGCCCAATCGCAACGCCGCTGCGCTGAAAGGCATCGAAAACGCCGCTCAAACAGCGGCCCGGCGGATTCTTTACCGACGATAAGGCCGCCCTCGTCAAACCCGGCAATTTCGAAGACGATCTCGATCAGCTCGCCGAATGCGACTGGATCATCGAAGCCGTCGTCGAGAACCTCGCCGCTCAAGCGCGACCTTTGGCACAAAGTGGAAAGCGTTCGCAAGCCCGATGCCATCGTCTCCACCAACACCAGCGGCATCCCGCTGGCCCAGATCTCCGAAGGTTTCTCGCAGCCGACTTCCGCTCGTCATTTCCTGGGCACGCATTTCTTCAATCCTCCGCGCTATCTGCACCTGATGGAGATGATCCCCGGCGCCGACACCAACGTCCGAGGTGCTCGCCACCGTGCGAGGACTTCGCCGACCGCCGCCTCGGCAAAGGCGTGGTCCTCATGCAAGGACACGCCCAACTTCATCGCCAACCGCATCGGCAGCTTCTTCGGCGGCACCATCGCCAAAATCGATGGTCGAAGAGGATTTCACCGTCGAAGAAGTGGACGCGCTCACCGGCCCGCTGATCGGCCTGCCCAACAGCGCCAGCTTCCGCCTGCTCGATATCGTCGGCCTGGATGTCTGGGCGTTCGTCGGCAGCAATCTGTACGACGCCGTTCCCCAACGATCCCTGGCGCGACCGCTTCCTGCCGGCCGATTTTCAGAAACAAGATGATCGAGCGCAAATGGCTGGGCGACAAAACCGGCCAGGGATTCTACAAACGAGTGGGCAAGGGCGACAACAAAGAGATTCACGCCCTCGATTGGAAGACGCTCGAATATCATCCCGCCGCGAAGCCGCGCTTCGCATCCGTGGAAGCTGCCCGAAGACATCGAAGATCTCGGCGAGCGCCTGCGCACGCTGGTGCGCTCCGAACGATCGCGCCGGCACGCTTCCTATGGAAGGTCTTCAGCGATCTGTTCCTCTACTCCGCCGAATGGTTCCCGAAATTTCGGATCGCATCGTCGAAATCGACCGCGCCATGCGCTGGGGCTACGCCAACAAACTCGGGCCCTTCGAGCTTTGGGACGCGCTGGGCTTCGTGGACGTGCATCACTCGCCTGGAAATGGAGCATCGCGACGCTGCCCGCAAACATGCCAAGGACATGCTCGCGCGCGGAGCGATTTCGTTGTACCGCCATGACGCCGATCAACGGCGCGCCGACGCACCCAGTATTTCGATTTTCCTCGAAGCACGGCTATCAGCCACTGGAGGCGCGCCCCGGCATCATCGTCGCTCGCCGACGCTGAAGCGCGCGAACGGCGTGGTCCAGCAAAATCGCGGGAGCGTCGCTGATCGATCTGGGCGACGGCGTGCTGTGCGTCGAGTTCCACAGCAAGATGAATGCGCTGGGCGAAGACAACATCGGCATGCTTTACGCCGGCCTCGAAGAGCTGAACACGAATTTCGACGCCATGGTGATCGCCAACGAGGGCGAAAATTTCAGCGTCGGCGCGAACCTGATGATGGTTCTGCTGGGCGCGCAGGAAGGCGAATGGGACGAGCTGAATGCCGCCATCCACCGCTTCCAGCAGGTCAATATGGCTTTGAAGTATGCGGCCAAGCCGGTGGTTTCCGCGCCCTTTCGCGCGCACGCTGGGCGGCGGCTGCGAGATCGCGCTGCATTCCGCGCGCTCGCAGGCTTCGGCCGAGACCTACATGGGCCTGGTGGAAGTCGGCGTCGGCTTGATTCCCGGCGGCGGCGGCTGCAAGGAAATGCTGCTGCGTTTGAAAGATCCGCGCAAAGTCTTCGAGCTGATCGGCTACGCCAAGGTGTCCTCCAGCGCCGAAGACGCCAAGAAGCTCGGCTTGCTGGACCGCGCCGATCCGATCTCGATGAATCCCGAGCGGCTGATCGGCGATGCCAAAGCGCTGGCGCTGTCGCTGGTCGCCGAACTATACACCGGCGTTCCGCGCACCGACATCAAAGTCGCCGGCGAAAGCGGCTTCGCGCTGCTGAAGCTGGGCCGTGGACCATGCGCCAGGGCCACTACATCAGCGATTACGACGTGATGGTAGCCGAGAAACTGGCCAACGTTCTGAGCGGCGGCCGCCTGACCGGCGAACAAATGGTCTCCGAACAATATCTGCTGGATCTGGAGCGCGAAGCGTTCCTGAGCCTGTGCGGCAATCCCAAAACCCAGGAGCGCATGCAGTATATGCTGAAGACGGCAAGCCCTTCGGAACTAACGTGAGCATCTACGAGCATCAAGCCTATGAATGCCGTAATTATCGATTGTCTGCGCACCGCCGTCGGAAAAGCTCCGCAGCGGAACCCTGCGGACCACCCGCCCCGACGACCTGGCCGCCGCCGTGTTTCCGCCGCCTGCTGCGAAAACTATCCCGCAGTTTCGCCCAGTCGAAATCGACGACGTGATTCTCGGCTGCGCCAATGCCCGAAGCCGAATCCGGAATGAACATGGCGCGCGTCGCCGCCCTGCGCGCCGGTCTTGCCGGATACGCGTTCCCGGCGTGACCATCAACCGTTTCTGCTCTTCCGGATTGCAGGCCATCGCCATGGCCGCCGACCGCATCCGCTCCGGCGGCGCCGAGATCATCATCGCCGGCGGCGCTGAATCCATGAGCATGATCCCGATGTCCGGCTACAAATTCGCGCCCAATCCCTGGATGGTGGATCACATGCCGGAGATCTACATGGGCATGGGCCTCACCGCCGAAGAAGTGCAGCGCAAAGTACGGCGTGAGCCGCGAGGATGCGGACGAGTTCGCCTACCGCAGCCATCAGAACGCGCTCGCGCGCGCAGGCCGAAGGCAAGTTCGACGAAGAGATCGTGCCGGTCGAGGTCGAAGCCACCGTGCTTCGAACGGCAGCGCCGCAGCATCAAGAATGGCGATCTTCAAGAAGGACGAAGGTCCGCGCGCCGACACCTCGCTCGAAGCGCTGGCCAAATTGAAGCCGGTGTTTCAAGCCGACGGCACGGTGACGGCGGGCAATTCCTCGCAAACCAGCGACGGCGCGGCGGCGGCGCATCGTCATGTCCGAGAAGAAAGCCAAGGAGCTGGGCCTGAAGCCGATGGCGCGCTTTGTCAGTTTCGCGGTGGGCGGCGTGCCTCCGGAAATCATGGGCATCGGCCCCGTGGTGGCGATCCCGAAAGCCTTGCGCTGGCCGGACTGAAGCTGGACGACATCGGCGTGGTCGAGCTGAACGAAGCCTTCGCCGCGCAAGCGCTGGCGGTGATCCGCGAAGCGGGGCTCGATCCGGAACGCGTCAATCCCAACGGCGGCGCCATCGCTCTGGGCCATCCGCTGGGCTGCACCGGCGCGAAACTGACGGCGACGATCCTGCGCGAGATGAAGCGCCGGGATGCTACAATACGGCATGGTGACGATGTGCGTCGGCGGCGGCCAGGGCGCTGCCGGTATTTTCGAAAGGTTGAACTAAGGAGCTGCTCATGGCAACCACGACTGCTTTCTCCCACCAAGCACAGGGCGGCGTCTTTCTGTTCGAAGCCACCACGCCCGACGAGGTATTTCACGCCCGAGGATTTCACCGACGAGCACCGCGCCATCGCGACGCACCACCGAGGAGTTCTGGAACAAGGAAGTCGCGCCCAACGTGGACGCCATCCAGCACCAGGAGCCTGGCGTGGCGGTCGTCGATTCTGACGAAGTCGGGTGAGTTGGGCCTGACCGGCGTCGTGATCTCCCGAAAAATTCGGCGGCATGGAAATGGATCTCGACTTCCGCGATGATCGTGGCCGAAGGCGTTTCGAAAGACGGCTCGTACTCCGCCTGGCACGGCGCGCACACCGGCATCGGCACGCTTGCCGCTGCTGCTGTTCGGCACCGAAGAGCAGAAGCAGAGATATCTTCCGAAGCTCGCCACGGCCGAAATGGTGGCGGCGTACTGCCTGAGCGAGCCGCAGGCCGGATCCGATGCGCTGGCCGCCGCACCCGCGCCGATCTTGAGCCCGGACGGCAAGCACTACATCCTCAACGGCCAGAAGATGTGGATCACCAACGGCGGCGCGGCCGATCTTTACACCATCTTCGCGAAGATCGGCGGCGAGAAGTTCACGGCATTTCTGGTGGAGCGCGCATTTCCCGGCGTGCAGCCCGGCGCTGAAGAAAAGAAGATGGGCATCAAGGGCAGCTCCACCACCGCCGTCTACCTCGACAACGTCAAGGTGCCGGTCGAGAACGTGCTCGGCGAGATCGGCCGCGGCCACATCATCGCGTTCAACATTCTGAATCTCGGCCGTCTGAAGCTGGGGCCGTTCGCCATCGGGGGCGCCAAGGAAGTGCTGCGCGCCTCCCTGAAATATGCGCAAGGAGCGCAAGGCTTTCGGGAAATCGATCGCCGAATTCGGCATGATCCAGCACAAGCTGGCCGAGATGGCGATCCGCATTTACGCCGCCGAATCGCATGAGCTATCGCGTGGTGGGCATGATCGAAAACGAAATTGCACGGCTTCTCCTGGAACAGCCCGGACGCCGCCAAGACCATGCTGAAGGCCGTGGAAGAGTTCGCCGCCGAGTGCTCCTACATCAAAGTGTTCGCGTCGGAAATGCTGGACTACGTGGTGGACGAAGGCGTGCAGATTCACGGCGGCTACGGCTACCACCAGGAATACGCCGGTGGAGCGCGCCTATCGCGATTCGCGCATCAATCGGATCTTCGAAGGCACCAACGAAATCAATCGCCTGCTCGCCACCGGCATGCTGCTGAAGCGCGCGCAGCGCGGGCAGTTGCCGCTTGGTCGAAGCGGTGAAGAAAGCTGCAGGCCGAGATGCTCTGGCCGGCCCGTCGCTTTTGAGCGGGCGGCGGATGAAGAGCCGAAGACTGGTTGAGAACGCGAAGAAAGTCACGCTGCTCACGCCTGGGCGTGGCTTATCAGAAGTACATGGCCACGCTCGAGGAGCAGCAGGAAGTTCTGGCCGGCAATCACCGACATCGCGATGAACGCGTTCGCCATGGAATCCTCTCTCCTGCGCACCCAGAAGATTGCCAAACGCCGCAAAGGCGAAATGCCGCCGACATGTGCCTCGGTGTTCCTGCGCGAAGCCATGGAGACCATCGAGAGCGCTGCGCGCAACGTCCTGGCCGCGAGTTCTGAAGGCGACGCGCTGCGCACAAATCTCGCGGTGTTGAAGCGCTTCACGAAATTTGAGCCGGTGAACGCCATCGCGATTCGCCGCCGGATCGCGGCGCGCCTGCTGGCAGCCGATCGATACGTGATCTAAAGCTACTCCGCGCCAACCTGGACGATCAATTTTCCGGCGTTCGATCCATCGAATAGTTTGCCGAGCGCGCGCGGCGCATTCTCCAGCCCCATCACCACGTCCACGCGATACTTCAGCTTGCCCGCCAGGTACCATCCGATCATTGGCGGGAAGGCTTCTTCAGCGCGAGGCAGATAGTCGGTGCACAGAAATCCTTCCATCCGCGCCCGTTTCATGATCAGCATCGCCAGGTTCGAAGGTCCCGGTTGCGCGCCGTCGCTGTTATATCCCGAAATCATCCCGCACACCGAGATCCGCGCCTTGAGGTTGATGAGATTCAGAACCGCTTCGAGAATCTCGCCGCCCACATTGTCGAAATAGATGTCGATCCCTTTCGGACAATGCTTGCGCAAACTGTCAGGCACGTTTTCTTTTTTGTAGTTGATGGCCGCGTCGAAGCCGAGTTCGTCCTGGATCCAGCGGCATTTTTCGTCGCTGCCGGTCAATCCCACCACCCGGCAGCCTTTGATCTTGCCGATCTGCCCCACCAGCGATCCCACCGCCCCCGCCGCTGTCGAAATCACCAGCGTCTCCCCCGGTTTGGGATCGCATATATCGAGCAACCCGAAATAAGCGGTCAGCCCGATATGCCCCAGCAATCCGAAAAACGCGGTGTGCGGAACAGGTAGGCCTTTCGGAAGCTTGGTGAGCGCGGGGCCGGGGACAGTCGCGTACTCCTGCCAGCCGAACAGGCCCTGTACCAGGTCTCCAGCCGCGAAGCCGGCATCGCGCGACTCTTCCACCACTCCAATCGCCCCGCCGCGCATCACATCGCCCAAAGCCAGCGCCGGCAAATACGATTCGGCTTCGTTCATCCACACTCGATTGGTGGGATCCAGCGAAAGATACACGCTACGGACCAGAACCTCACCGTCCCCGGGCGGAGTAAGCGGCGCCTCGTGCCACCGGAAATCCGATTCGTTGACCAAACCGCTCGGACGGGCTGCAAGCAACCACTGATGATTAGTCTTCATGGCATTAATCGACGAACTCGACCCGATATTCCTCGATCACCGGGTTCGCCAGCACGTCGCGCGCGATCTGATCGATCTCGCTCCCGGCTTTTTCCCGGTCCGTTCCTGGCTCGAGCGTGATCTCAAAGAACTTCCCCTGCCGAACCGCCGCAATCGAAGCATGGCCCAAACCGGCTAAGGCGGACCGGATAGTCTGGCCCTGCGGATCTAGAACTGTGGGTTTCATGGAGACGTAAACACGGGCTTTCATGTAGTTTTTCTATTGTAACCGCAAGCAGCCCTTCGGTCCCCGCACTCAGCCCGATACTACTCGATGGTACCGGTAGGCCTAGAGATTGGGACGGTTGATTGATGGCGCGCATCCGGCTTCATCTGCAAAATGAAACTACGATTTGACACGGATAGACGACACGGACTGAAGGAGACAAAAAAATGACTTTCATCACTCTCGCTCAAAATGCTTTGGTTAAACTCGCGAAGAACCGCCAAGGCCAGGACCTTATCGAATACGCGTTGATGGCTGGCTTCGTCGCCGTCGCCGCTGGCGCAATTATGCCGGGCGTCGCGTCCAGCATCAGCACGATCTTTTCCCAGATCTCCAGCGTCATGACCGCGGCTTCCACGCAGAGCTAGCCGCTATTTGACGCCTGACATCAGCCGCACCGTCGGCCGGATCAGCACGGCCAACACCACGGCGGCTACGAACGCCAGCGCTGCAACAGCGCCGAAGAGCGTCGGCAGCGCCATCGATTCGTACACCGAGGCGGCCTTTCCCGCCAGGTAGTCGCCGATGCTGATGGACACGAACCATAGCCCCATCATCAGTCCTGCGACGCGCGCCGGGGCGAGTTTGGTCATGGCGCTGAGCCCCACCGGGCTCAGGCACATCTCGCCCATGGTTTGGATGAAATAGGTTCCGGTCAGCCACCACGGCGAGACCAGGGCGCCGGTGATCGACGCTCTGGCTGGAGGAATCAAAATCGCAAAAGCGATTCCTCCGAACACCAGGGCCCAGGCGAACTTCGACGGGCTGGACGGGTCCCATTTGCCCAGCGCGATCCACAGCCACGCGAACACCGGCGCTAGAATCATCACGAAGAATGACGGAACGAATTGAAACCAGCTTGGTGGGAAATCGAATCCCAGCACGATGTGACGAGTGCTCCGTTCGGCGAAGAGGTTCAGCGACGAACCACCCTGCTCATACGCAGCCCAGAACACTGCCGAGGCGAGAAACAAAACCAGAATCGCACCGGAGCGCTTGCGTTCCGTCGCCGACCAACCGGGGGCAAGTAGCAGCCACGCGAAAATCGCCACCGATACCACGATCAGTACGATCCCCAGCGCCGCCGAGATCCGCTCCGACGTAATCTCCAAGCGGCCCGCCGACGCGAGCCATCCCGTTGTTCCCAAAATCAGCACCGCTGCCGCTGCGCCCAGCCAAGCGTTGCGTTTCAGACGCCTGCCCGCTTCCGGACTCTCGGGCGGCGTCGGGTGAAGTCCCGCCGTTCCCAAATACTTTCCGCCCAATAAGTATTGGATAATTCCCGCCGTCATGCCCACGCCCGCCACGCCGAATCCCAGACGCCATCCGATCCGCTCGCCCACCCATCCGCACACGAGCGGCGCAAGCAATCCGCCCAAATTGATGCCCATATAAAAAATGGAAAAGCCGGAATCGCGCCGCCGATCGCCCTGCGCGTACAGCTGCCCCACGATGGTGCTCACGTTGGGTTTCAGCATCCCGGTTCCCAGCATCAGCACGCCAAGCCCCGCGTAGAATCCCTGTATTCCCGGACTCATTAGAAAGAACTGTCCCACGACGATCAGGATTCCGCCGTACAACACCGTTCGGCGCTGCCCGAAAATCCGATCCGCCACCCATCCGCCCGGCAGGCTCAACAAGTAGACCATGGCCGTGTAAAAGCCATAAATCGCTCCCGCTTTCACTACCGGGAAACCCAGGCCGCCCTTGGCCGTGCTCGCGGTCATGAACAGGATCAGCAGCGCGCGCATGCCGTAATAGCTGAAGCGCTCCCACATTTCGGTGAAGAACAGCGTGGCCAGGCCGCGCGGATGGCCGAAAAAACTCTTGTCGATGGAGGTAGTAGTTGTGGCGGTCATGGTTTGCCGGAAAGGAATCGCCCGATGGTCTCGTTCAGGAACTTGCCGTCCGCCGGATTGCTGGCCGCGCCGGCGGTGTGTCCCCATAGCGACGGGATCGGCATGAAAGTAACGCCTGGAATGAACGCGGCCTCGTAGCGTGCGTCGCCGATCGGGAAATAAAGATCGGTTTCCGACGGCATGTAGAGCAGGGGAGCCTTAATGGATCGAAGCGCGCGCTCAACGTTCCCATCGAATCCCTTGGCGCCGCCGACGTCGTTACGTTCCCAGGTGCGCATCTGGAGAATCAGATCGTTAGCGTCTGCGTTCGGAATAAAGTGCGTGCGCCGATCCTCAAAGAACTGCTCGAACGTAGCCGTGGGCTGTATCGTACGCCATAGCTCGCGCCGCCACCATTCCTGCGAATAGAGCCATCCCAGCCACACAGTCGCGAAGGCCTGCAGCCCTTTCACCGGCGGCGTTTTGTAATCGCCATCCTCGAACGCGGAGTCGGCTGTGATCGCCGCGATCTGGCCTTCCAGGCGCACGATCCCATGCGGATAGGTTTTCGCGGTGCCGGATGTTCCCACAATGCGGTCGGCGAAGCTCGGGTAGCTCACGGCCCATTGAAAGGCCTGCTGGGTCCCCATCGAGAAACCGACAATCGCCCGCAAATGCGTGATCTTGAGATCTTCCGTCAGCAGCCGATGCACAGCCTCCACGTTGTCGCGGATGGTCATCACCGGAAAGCGCGGACCATGGTAAGGCTCGGGCGTATTGCTGGGCGAAGACGAGCGGCCGTTGCCGAAAAGCTCCGTTGCCACCAGAAACAGCTTGGACGCGTTCAGCGCGCGATCTGGTCCGATCAACCATTCATAGCCATGGAAATTGGCCATATAGTGCGACGGCAGCAACACGGCATTGTCTCGGGCCGCGTTCAGATGTCCATAGGTTCCGTAAACCACCAGCGCGCGTGGAAGCGTGACGCCGCTCTCAGTGTGGAAGTCCGGGATCACGAATTCGTGGCGTTCTGGACCGGTCGCGTCCTCGGCCGCGAGCGCCGACGAGACGCACAAAAGAAGAATCAGCCTTTTCATGTCCGAAGCTCTATTCTATGCTGGACAGGTTGGAGGTTATCGGTGCCACCGAATCAGGGGGTTCAAGAGGTTCCTGACTCGCGATATTCAGTGTAGGACGTCACTTTGTGGGCGCGGAACCCGGATTTTCGCCGGCGAGGTATTGATCCAATGCCGCCTGAAGTTCGGGTATCCGGGCTGACGCTACGTTCCAGACCTCGTCGAGGTCCACTCCGATGTAATCGTGGATCAGGACGTCGCGCATGCCACAGATCGCCTTCCAATCGAGCGATGCCAGGCGGGCTCGCGCGTCGGCGGAAACACGCTTTGCCGCCTCGCCGATCACTTCCACGTTTCGGATCACGGCGTCCTGCAATTGCTCCGATGACATGAAGGCCTCTCTACCGGCCCCGATGAAGCGGCTGATGCGATGGCAGCGTTCATCCATGTGGTGCAGGTAGAGCCGGTCATCCTTCACAGTGGTATTGCCTCGCGCTTCACAGTGGTGTTGCCTCGCGAAGGATACGTTCACGCACGTACCAGTGGAGGGACTTCTCTGTGCCGACATGAACCTTCACCCCGAGCAGATCCTGAAGATCTTGAACCAGCCCCGCATGGTCCATTAGACTCCGGCCTGGTTCCCAGGCAACCAGCAAATCGAGGTCGCTATTTTCATTGGCTTCATTGCGGGCCACTGAACCGAACACACGCAAGCTATGCGCACCGCGGTGTTTGGCCAGCCGAAGAATCTCCTCCCGCCGTTCAATACGCAATGTGTCCAGCGTGACCATGTCTCTATTGTGCGACAAAACGAATTCTGGGTCGGCAGTTGAGACGGGAGCTGGCTGGCAGCTCGAACGCATAAGCGAGCGGGTTTTACGACGACCACAACGATGACAGGGTTGGAGGTGGAGAGGATCGGCATTTGAGTGACGATGCCTTGGTAGAAGAGTTTCCGCCCGAACGGGAACTTACGGTCGGCTGGGAACAGTTCGAGTTGAAAGTAAGCGTCTGAGGAACCCATCTTGATTGCGCGAGCGATGCTGCCGAAAATGGCAGGATGCGAAGCAAGCAGGAAATCCGCGGCATTGTCGGTGGATTTGCCCAAAGCGGGATGACACGGCGGGAGTATTGCGCCAAGCACAACATCGGCATCGCGACTCTGGATTACTGGCGCCGGGTTGAAAGAAAGAGCAATCCGAAGCTGGTCGAGGTTGCGATAGAAACACACCCGCAGCCGACCGACGGGTTCGCGCTGGTGTTGGCCAACGGTCGTCGGATCGAAAGCTCATGGAAGTTCGCCGCAGCTGATCTGACGCGATTGATCCTCGTGGCCGAGGCTTAATCCAAGTGTTCGGGCTGGGACTAGCGACGAAGATTTATGTCGCGGTCGAAGCGGTGGACATGCGCAAGGGCTTCGAAGGATTGTATGGATTGGTTCGCGACCACCTGGGCGCGGACCCGCTGAGCGGGCATCTGTTCTTGTTTTCCAATCGCACGCGCACACGTCTGAAAGCCCTCGTGTGGGATGGCAGCGGGTTATGGGTGTGCGCCAAGCGGCTGGAGAAAGGCCGCTTCCGTTGGCCGGAAGCGAAAGAAAAACAGCGCAGTGTAACGATGCGCGCTGAAGAACTGGCGATGCTGGTGAACGGGCTCGATCTAAAGCAGACGCAGCCACGCAAGTGGTACCGGCGTTCAGCATAAAAAGTTCTGGAACATTTTGGCTTCCTCGCGTACTATAGATCTTCCCCCACCGTGAACGCTCCCGCGCGCATCGTCGAACTGGAGAGGCAACTGCACTGGGCGCAGTTGAAAATTCAGGCGCTGGAAGAAGAGTTGCGGCAGCGGCGGATTCAGCAACTGGGTCCACGCAGCGAGACGCTGAGCAATCTGCAACTCCGGCTGTTGGCCGACGAAGAGCCCGGCGCGACTCGGGACGAAGTGCAAGCGGAGTCGCGGCGCGAAACGTTGACGTGCACGCCGGGGCGGGAGCGTCAGCCGCATCCGGGCCGCAAGCCGCTGCCGGAAAATCTGCGGCGCGTCACCGAAGTGATTGTCTGCAAGGAAACCACGTGCGCCTGTTGCGGGGAGCAGACGGCGCTGATCGGCTACGACGAGAGCGAGCAACTCGACATGGAGCCGGCGCACTATTTCGTGCGGGTGACCAGGCGCGAAAAGCGGGCGTGCCGGAGATGCTCGACCGTAACGGCGGCGCCGCTGGAAGAACGCATCGTGGAAAAGGGATTGGCAAGCGACGCTGTGGTGATTAACACGTTGGTGGCGAAGTATTGCGACCACATGCCGTTGTACCGGCAAGCAGTGATGCTGGAGCGCGAAGCAGGCGTCGAGATCGGACGCGCGACGTTGGACGGATGGGTGATGCGCGTGGGCGAACTGCTGGGGCCCATTGTGGGAGCGATGCGTCGCGATCTGCTGGCCGCATCCTATTTACAGGCGGACGAAACTCCGGTTCCGGTTCAGATGCACGACCGCCGCGGAGAGAATCATCAAGCCTATCTGTGGCAATACGGAAAACCGGGTGGTGAGACAGTGTTCGACTTCTGCTTGGGCCGGGGGCGTGATGGTCCCCGCAAGTTTCTGGGCGAGTGGGAAGGGATTTTGCAAACCGATGGCTATGCGGCCTACAACGATATTGGCGGGCAAAAGCTGGTGCATGTGGGATGTTGGGCGCACGCCAGGCGCAAGTTCGTCGACGCGGTGAAAGTGAATCCGCAAGACGGCGCGGCGATCGCGATGGTGACGCGCATGGATGCGTTATTTCTAATCGACCGCGATGCCCGCCGCCGGGCCTTGAGCGCCGAGGAACGCCAAGCACAACGCCGCCAATATGCCGAGGAGTGGTTGCGGGAGATTCGCGAGGCTTGCCTCGGGCTGTCGCGCGAGGCATTACCCAAAAGCTCGCTGGGCCAAGCGGCGGCCTACACCTTAAATATGTGGGCCAAGCTGCGGCGGTGTTTCGATTACGGCGAAGTCGAACTGTCCAATAATCTGGCGGAGAACTCCATGCGTCCAGTGGCGTTGGGGAGAAAGAACTGGCTGCACGTGGGTAGCGCACAGGCCGGGCCCAAGGTCGCGGCGATTCTTTCGGTGGTGGAATCTTGCCGCCGACTCGGCGTCCCGGTGAAGGACTACTTCACCGCTGTGCTGCCTGGATTAAACCGGAGGACAATCTCCGCGGTCGCCATCCTCACCCCAGCTCGTTGGTCGACCGGCCGTACTGTATGACCCGGTTCCTCAGAGGTTCACCCGAACGATGATGATCCAAGCGGTTTGTCTGCGGTGATCGACTGGGCCGCGGTTAGAGCGACGGCAACCGTTGGTTTGGCGGCAGCCTTCTACTCTACGAGGCTAAGACCCACGCCATCGGGAACCTCATTGTCACGGTCATCGATACAGTTAAGAAGGGTTACAATGCGAAGCGGAGTTCATAAACTGCACTGACAAGTATCCAACGAACTACCGCCCGAAGGAACCCATGGAGGTAGGCCCGGGCCGGGACAACCACCGATGCTATGCGCTGACTGCGACAGGACCTGCCAAACACAACGCGTTAGATCCAGATTGGAAGGGCCGATCCGTGGCCCTAAATGACAAATGTCCGATCTGATGGTTGTGGGCTCCATCTCATGAAAAGACTCTCCAAATTTGATCGGGACGTATTAGTCGAGGCCGAGTCAAGAAAGGTCACGCGCTTATTCATGGATCACGCGTCAACGCCTGAGAAGCTCGAAGCCGGGGTCGAAGCACTTGAAGCTCATTGGAGAAAAGTCCGTGAGAGCCCGGTTTCCAAGTGGATTCGCTTTTACATTCTCAATTGGAAGTCGGAGATTCTTTTTAGGATGGGGCGGCTAGAGGAGGCCCTCGTCGAGAGCAACCGCTCCATTCCCCTTCCCGCCAGTCCCTATGCGCGAATCGTGGCAGCGTGGGCGCGAACCAAAATTCTAAGGGATCTTGGCAGATCAACCGAGGCATTTGACTGTGCGATGGGGGGTATGGGGATCTGCGCCAAAACACGGGACGTGCAATCTTCGACAGGCCTCATTCGAGAGATCGTCCGATTGGGCAACGAAGACTATCTGGAGGAACTTGCGGAGAAGTACAGTAAGACAATTTTAGACGCTATGCGGCTTCCAAACGAGGCGCAGCTCATTGGCCCGGTGCGCCCTGAGACGCCGATACAGGCACTGAAGGCGCTTCGAGAGGCGATGAAGGAACGGAAACTGCAAAGACAGAGCGGCGCGAAGACTTGACACAGCGAAATCTATCCATCTCGCCCGTTCTGAATGGGCCCGTTGCCGTGAACACCCTGGGTTCGTCAGTGCTTGCCCCCTGGGCTGACACAAACAGTTAAGACACTGTTGGCCGTTCGCTGTAAAATCCTCGACCGGCAAAACGACTGTAGCGCATACTGGTTCCCGGCTGGTGAAGCGGAGGCGGGCTCTGCTGGAGAGCAACTCGCCGAGGAATAGCCGGCCGGAAACTCATCGGGACGATGGGTGGGGGCGGCAGCCGTAGTCGCCCCCAAGCTTTGTGCGCAGAAAAACCACATCGGACGATAGATTTCCCGATGCCTCAGAAAACTCATACAGAAAGCTGCCGCGCAGCGGCATCCTTTTGATGTCGTTCGAAGCGGGCCGGCGGCATGTAGCCGAGTGCGGAATGCAGGCGCCTTTTGTTGTAGATCTTTTCCAGGAACTCGCGGATCGACGCGCGAGCCTCGGCCAAGTCCCGGTATTCGTTGCGCAGCACTTCTTCGTACTTGAGCGTTTTCATGAACGACTCGCAGGCCGCGTTGGCCAAGGCAGTCAACTACAGCTCATGGCGACGCTGCCGACAGTAGTTTTGAAGTCATCCATCCACATCATCCGTTGAAGGGTCAGCGGTTCAAGCTGGTCACCTATCGCCACAACTGGGGCGAGGATCGAGTTTACTTTCACGATAGCGGCGGGCGCCTTCGCTCGATTCCGGCGGGCTGGACGACGGCGGTAGAGGCCGATCCATTCGTGACATTGGCGGCAGGGCGGTGCCTATTTCGCTACGAGGATCTGTTGAGGCTGGCCGACTTTCTGGAGAAGGCGCGATGAAAGAGCGGAGCTCGGAGTGTAAAGGCAATAACGCCGCATGTGTAAATGGAATGATGCCGGGAAGAGTGTGGACTGCACTGCTACGGCGGGCACCATTGCATCATACAGAGCATGTAATAACAGGTGGCGGAAGACAAAAACAGCTTGACATCGGCCCGGATATTGGCATAATTATCTTTACGGATCTGCTCGACAGTTTTCGAGTCACCCATGGCCGACAAAGATGCCAAGTTCGGGGCGCTGCAACAACAGGGGACGCTGAACCGACGGGCCAAAAATGTCCGGGACGAACTATTTCTTCAGGGCGACTTTTTCGATCCCCGCGACCTGGTCCAGGTCAAGTACGAGATGCTGCGCCGAGTGCAGACCGAAGGCCAGTCGGTTACGGACGCATCGGCGAACTTCGGTTTTTCGCGACCATCTTTTTATCAAGCGTTATCCGCCTTCGAGCTGGACGGCCTAGCCGGCCTGGTGCCACGCAAGCGCGGTCCGAAGCAAGCGCACAAAATCACCGAAGAAGTCCTCGCATTCATCGGAGAGGTGCACCAGAAAGAACCATCCGTTCGATTGCCGGAACTGGTGAAGCTGATTCAGGATCGCTTCGGCATCCGGGTTCATCCGCGAAGCATCGAACGCAGCTTGCTACGCCATCAAAAAAAACTCCGCTGACCGAGCGCCCCGGAACACCGTCCATCCGTCACGATCTGGTTGCCGAGTACGAGCAACTGCGCCGCGATGCCATGGCAACGGTGGCCCATCGCGGCGAAGGCTTGGGCTGGGCGCTTTTTGTGCGACGCGGACTGACCGCCTGGATGCAGGCCTGGTCGGAATGCGCTCCCCACAGCGAACCAAGCTCACGCTCTCGGCCCGATATCGATGAAACCGTTCCAGGCGACGTGCGGCCACAGATCACCACATTGCTGGCCAGCATGATTCTCTGTCAACAACAGGAGGCAACCTCATGACAGGCACCGCACACCAAAAAGTGAATGCCGGACACCTCAAGCGAAACGCTTATCTTTATGTGCGCCAATCGACGCTTCGTCAGGTTTTTGAAAATACCGAAAGCACCAAGCGACAGTACGGTCTGCGCCAGCATGCGGTCGCCTTGGGCTGGCCCGTGGAGCACATCATCGTCATCGACACCGATCTCGGGCAGTCCGGCGCCTCGGCTGTGGATCGGGAAGGTTTTCAGAAGCTTGTCACCGAAGTCGGCCTGGGCAAAGCTGGCATCGTGCTTGGCCTGGAAGTTTCCCGCCTGGCGCGAAACTCCACCGACTGGCACCGGCTGCTGGAGATCTGCGCTCTGACCGACACGCTCATTCTCGATGAAGACGGCGTGTATGATCCAGCGCACTTCAATGATCGCCTCCTGCTGGGTCTCAAAGGAACCATGAGCGAAGCGGAACTGCATGTGATCCGCGCCCGCCTACAGGGCGGAATCCTGAACAAAGCGCGCCGCGGCGAGTTGCAATGCCCCTTGCCCGTCGGCTTTCTCTATAACGCCAGCAGCCAGCCGGTGCTGGACCCTGATAAACAGGTACAGGAGAGTATTCGATTCTTTTTCGACACATTCCGGCGCACCGCATCGGCTTGCGCAGTGGTCAAAGCGTTCCGGCAGAAAGGTCTGCTGTTTCCACGACGATTAAAAAAGGGGCCGAACAAGGGCGATCTGGTGTGGGCGGAACTTCCACACAGCCGGGCACTGCACATTCTGCACAATCCTCGTTACGCGGGCGCCTTCGTCTATGGGCGCAGCCGCACTCGCAACAACCCGAATGGAGGCACCTCCTATACCAAGTTGCCACGCGAACAGTGGATGTTATTCAAGGGCGCTCACCCTGGCTACATCTCCTGGACGCAGTACGAAGAGAACTTGTTGCGCCTCCGGGAGAACGCTCAAGCGGTCGGGGCCGACCGCCGCAAAAGTCCCCCACGCGAGGGCCCAGCGTTGCTGCAAGGCTTGGTGGTATGCGGGGTATGCGGGAGCCGGATGACGGTTCGGTATCACACACGCCAAGACCGGCTCGTACCCGAGTACGTCTGCCAACGCGACGGAATCGAACATGCCATATCGCTATGCCAGCGAGTGGTCGGAGATCACATCGATAACGCTGTCGGCCAACTGCTGGTGGAAAGCGTGGCTCCGCTAGCGCTCGAAGTTACTTTGTCCGTGCAGCAGGAACTCCAGGCCCGAGTCGAGGAAGTGGACCGGCTCCGTAAGAAACATGTAGAGCGAGCGCGCTATGAAGCCGACTTGGCTCAGCGCCGTTACTTGTACGTCGATCCTGCGAACCGTCTCGTTGCGGACTCGCTCGAGGCGGACTGGAACGAAAAGCTTCGCGCATTAACTCTGGCACAGGAGCAGTACGAACAGCAGCGGCGACAGGACCGCATCACCATCGATGAACAGCAGCGCGCCCGAATCGCCGCTATCGCCAGTGATTTTCCACGGCTCTGGCAAGATCCAAAAACCCCAGATCGGGAAAGGAAACGAATGGTCCGCCTGCTGCTGGCCGACGTAACGCTCCTGCGCGGCACTGGAATCAAGGTTCATGTCCGCTTCCATGGCGGAGCATCAAGAACCCTGGAGCTGCCGAGACCGCTGACCGCCTGGGAACTCAGAACAACCCCAGCGGAGGTTGTCGCCGAAATCGATCGGCTGACCGATCACCACACCGACAAAAAGATCGTCCAGATCCTCAACCAACGTGGAGCGCTATCCGGGTGCGGCCAGCGCTTCAATAGCCGCATCGTTGCGCGCCTCCGCCGCGAATACCAGCTCAAATCGCGTTATGATCGGCTACGCGACAAAGGCTTGCTGACTCTTCAGGAAATGTCGGAACGATTGGGCGTGACTCCCAAATGCGTCATCCACTGGCGCAACCACGGCCTGCTTCGAGCTCATCCGTTCAACGATCGCGACGACTGGCTGTACGAGGACCCCGGACTCAACCCACCGCGCAAGGCACAGGGCGTCAAGCTTGCCAAACGGCGTCGTTTCCCGGAGAACGTCGTGCACGGTTTGCAGGAGGTGCAGTATGAAGCGTAAGCCTTGTCCCACGGATTGCCCTTGCGCGACATGCTGATTTCGATGGCGTTGGCTTTGAGCAGATCCGTGTAATCGTTGCTGGCGTACTGCGAGCCGCGGTCGGAATGATGCACCAGGCCGGGCTCGATTGCGCGGCACGAAAGCGCCATGCGTAGCGCGGCAAGCGTGAGCGAGTCTTCCATTTCGCGATCCAGCGCCCAGCCGATCACGCGGCGCGAGTAGGCGTCCAGAATCACGGCCAGGAACACGAACTCGTCGCGCAGCCGGATGTAGGTGATATCGGCCCGCCACAGTTGATTGATCGCGGTCAGGATCATGTCACGAGCCAGGTTCGGATAGATTCTGCGCCCGTGGTTGGAGTCGGTCGTGACGATGAACTTGCGGCGCCGCACGCACAGCAGATTGTCTTCGCGCATTAGCCGATAGACCCGTTTCGGATTCACCCGCCATCCCCGATGCCGCAGTTCGGCGGTGATGCGGGGCCGCCCGTAGCTGGGCCATTCCAGCGCGATCCGTTGAATCGCGTCCCGCAAATCCATGTCGCGATCCGGACCCGGCTCGGCATCCTGGAACCGGTAGAAGCCGGACCGGGAAACTCGGCCCAGCTTCATCATCCGCTCGATGCTCAATCCCCGGTTGGCCTTCATTTCTTCTTGGGCTTTCCGGTAGACCGCGGCTTTCCAGTCAACGCCTGCAGCATCCGCTGTTCCTCGATGCGCTGCAAGCACCCCTTCAAAAAATCCAACTCCAGCGCCTGCTGGCCGATTTTACGTTCCAGTTCAGCGATCCGCCCTTCGGACCAACGCTGCTTCCCGTTACCCGGAAATACATTGCCCGGCCCCTGGCGGAACTCACGTCGCCAACGGTGCAGCACGTTGGCGTTTACCTCCAACGCCCGCGCCACCTCGCCGATGGAAACTCCTTGCTCCAGCCGCCGCACTGCGGCCAGCTTGAACTCCTTGGTGAACATCCTTCTCGACAACCCCATGACTCAATTCTCCTTTGAATGGATTTTGAGCCTTAACTGGTTGTGTCAAAAATGGGGGCAAGTCCACACTGCATCGAGCGCTTGTAACCAGGTGCTTAACCCGCGAACCCTCGGAAGATCCAACGTCCGATAAGAACAAACCAGATGAGTGCCCAGTAAAGAACGACCAGTCCCGCCAACTTCAACCCAAAGATGGCGATGTCGATCCACTGGTGACGGGTTGCCTCGACCGCGCATTTGTTTTCGACCGCCGGACGGGTGGCGGCAATGCGTGCCATAGCGTCCGCTTCCTCTCGGACGCGCGCCTGCCACTCCGTGAAATCGGGATAACGATCCGCGTCGTAATAAGGCTTGCCGGTGTTGTCGTAAGACGGCGGCGGTGAGAGCCTGGGCCGTCCCGCCCTGTATGCATCCTGCATATTATGATCGTGCAATCCCGAACATCGATACGCTCTTGAGGCATCTTAAAAAACACAGTTTGAGTTGCCCACCAGCACGCTGCCAGAAAGGCGAGCACGATGTAAAGGCGCGTATAGCCGCGCCGCATGTTAATTTTCACTTAAGCGGTCTCCAAGGTCGGGTATACACCAAAATGGTTGTAAAGGACATTATGTCCTCGTCCGCGCTCGTTTAGTTTCCTTTCGCACATTCGGAGGTGACCGCAGCGCCTGTGCCAAGCTGCCAGCAGGCCAGCGAACTGCCCGCGGGAGGCCCAGGGGGCAAGCCGAAAAAAGCATGGAAATTATTAGCTACCTCGCGATTTAGTTTGAGCCAGTATGCCTTGACCGTGCTCGGCGTATGCTGAGACGCTTGCGAGTATATTGACCGTTCTCAAACGCTACCCTATCCTCGACGTATGACCAACAGAACTGTCGATCCGGACGGAATCTTCAAGAAATTTGGCGAACAAAGGGCACGCCTGGAGCAGCTTGGCATCACGAAGAATGAGATGGTCAAGTTCTACGGCTCTTGTGGAGGCGACGGTGAGTGTTGGGATCAGGCGTTCGCAACGCTCAGAGAGCGGTTCAAATTCGATGCAGAAGATGCCATGTTCGTTGAGAGGTTTCTTGGCGATTGTGGCCCGTTCTGAATTTATCCGTCCGCGCTTCTCGTGGAATAGATTGGGATTTACCTCGAGTTTTGGTGCTACTCTGAGCGTATCGTGAAGTGCCCTCATTGCAACGTCGGCATCTCCGAGGGCTTCGCCGTCGGCCAGCTGGCGACCTATCCTCAACAAACGCTTCACGATGGCAGGTTTGTCCCCGCTGTGGTATGGCACTACCATCAGCAGCGTTGCCCCGAGTGCTCAGAGGTCATCATAAAGCTGCAGAAGACCATACCGGGAAAGGGGACGCAGCTCTATCCCGGATATCCGGGCACCCCCAGCAGCTCCCGTTCGGTTCCGGTGGAAGTAACCGCTCCGTTTAGCGACGACTTCAAGGAAGCGTGTTTCGTTCTCCCTATCAGCGCTAAGGCGAGCGCAGCTCTCAGCAGGCGTTGCCTCCAAGCCGTGCTGAGGGAGAAGGCGTCGACGGCGAGCAAGGACCTCTACGACCAGATCGAAGAGGTCACCAATACGGGGCGCGTGCCGTCCCACATAGCTGAGGACTTGCACGCGGTGAGGGTCATCGGCAACTTTGCAGCTCATCCGCTAAAGAGCAAAAACACCGGGGAGATCGTGGACGTGGAACCTGGCGAGGCCGAATGGAATCTGGACGTGCTCGAATCGCTTTTCGATCTGTACTTCGTGCAGCCCGAGCTCTCGAAAAAACGCAAGGCGGCGTTGAATCAGAAGCTCACGGACGCTGGGAAGCCGTCGGTTTGACACCGTATCCGAACTTTAGATCCAGACCACCCGATTTCCTGTCGCTCGCAATTGGGACTGGCACTCAAGTGCCCAAAGACCATGTGGGTTCGAATTCCCACTAGCTTCGGCCAAGGGTCCGGTTACGACGTGATCTTCATCAACTCCTGCGCCTGGAGCAGCGGCGTATCTTCCCGCGCCTGGATCGAATGGCCACCTAAGCATACACCCGACATCGCGCATTCTTCGCAGCGGCCCGACGGCATCGCGTCCGGCGTCAGGCGCGGTTCGGCGCCCAGCCAGTAAAGGCCGTTCGCCATCACGCAAAATCCGGTGGCCGCGAACCATACCATCGCGCCTCCCACGAAGATCGTGAACAGCGTTACCCACGGGCTGAAAGCCAGCACCAGCGCGGAAGCGACCGAGATGTTGATTCCAACCGCCAGATAGATCCGGCGCTCCAGATACCAGCGGTCCGTCTGCATGAAATACAGATTCCAGCGCGAGGGTTTGTCCGATCCCAGCATGGGCGAAAAGCCCAGCAGGCGCAAAACGCTGCCCACCGGGCAAAATCCCGTAAACGCAACATTAATGGAAACGAGCCCCGTAGCGGTGACTCCCAAGATCCACAGCGGATTCATTAACAATGCCATCGCCGTGCTTGCCAATAGAACTACTCCCGCGATCAACCAGACGGTTCGTTCGATGTACCACCGGTTGGTTGGGACAATATAGATCCCGGAGCGTAGCGTCATATGTTGGGATTATGCCAGCAAGAGCCCATCATTTCAAGGACAATGGTGTTTCACTGGTGCACGGCGGCCGAGCCCGGCATGCTGGCCCAATGCTCGTAGATTTTCCAGCGCGTCGCGACGTCTTTCTGCGCGTCAGCTAACAGCAAGGCCGCCGCTTCCGGCGCGCTACCCACCAGCATGCTGTAACGGCCCTCGTTGTAGACGTACTTTTCGAGGGGCAGGGAGGCCGGGCGCGAATCCAGTTGAAATGGATTGCGGCCCTCAACCGCCAGCGCGGGGTTGTAGCGGAACAGCGGCCAATAGGCCGATTGCACGGCGGCCTTCTGTTGATCCAGCGCATGCACCAAATCGTAGCCGTGGGCGATGCACGCGCCGTAGGCGATGATCAGCGACGGCCCGGGAAACGCTTCGGCTTCGAGAAACGCTTTCAACGTATGGGTGTCGTTCGCACCCAAGGCCACATGCGCGATGTAGACCGTCCCGTAGCTCATCGCCATCATCGCGAGATCCTTCTTAGCGGCGTGCTTGCCGGAGGCTGCGAACTTGGCCACCGCGCCGCGCGGAGTGGATTTGGACATCTGGCCGCCGGTGTTCGAGTAAACTTCCGTGTCGAGCACCAGGATATTCACGTTGCGGCCGGAGGAGAACACGTGATCCAGGCCCCCAAACCCTATGTCATAAGCCCAGCCGTCGCCGCCCACCATCCACACGCTCTTCGCCACCAGTGCGCCCGCCAGCGCCTTGAGATCGCGCAATTCGGCGTCCGGCTCGGAGCCCAGCTTCGCCAGCAATTCCGCGACGCGCGCGCGCTGCGCTTCGATGCCTGCTTCGGTGGATTGATCGGCATTCAGCAAAGCCGCGGCCAGCTCCTCGCCGATTCTTGGCGCGAATCGGCGGACCAGCTCGCGGGCGAATTCGGCCTGTTTGTCGAGCGAGACGCGCATGCCGAGCCCGAATTCGGCGTTGTCTTCGAATAGGGAGTTCGACCACGCCGGACCCCGGCCGTCGCGATTCACCGTGTAAGGGGTGGTGGGAAGATTGCCGCCGAAGATAGAGGAACACCCGGTGGCGTTGGCGATCACGGCACGGTCGCCAAAGAGCTGCGTGAGCAATTTGATGTAGGGGGTTTCGCCGCAGCCCGCGCAAGCGCCCGGGAATTCAAAGAGCGGCTGCAACAACTGAACATCCTTGACGTTGTGCAGCGTGAGGGACTGCCGGTCGAAGTCCGGCAAGTCCAGGAAGAAATCCCAGTTCCTGCGCTCCTGCTCGCGGATGGGCGCTTGCGGCGCCATATTGACGGCTTTTTTCTGAGGCTCGGCTTTGCTCTTCGCCGGGCAGACCTGGACGCATAGGCCGCAGCCGGTGCAGTCCTCTGGCGCCACCTGCAAGAGGTATCGTAAAGTCTCGCGGTCTTTCCAGCGCGCCGCGGCCGACTTCAGCGCCGGGGGCGCTTCCGCCAGTTGTTCGGTCGAGCAAATTTTGGCGCGAATCACGGCGTGCGGGCAAACCATCACGCATTTGCCGCACTGGATGCAAAGTTCTTCGTCCCAGACCGGGATGTCCCGCGCCAGGTTCCGTTTTTCGCAACGCGCCGTGCCGGTGGGGTACGTGCCGTCGATTGGGAACGCGCTCACCGGCAGACTGTCGCCTTCGCCCGCCATCATCGGCGCCAGCACGTTCCGCACAAAAGCGGATGCACCCAGAGGCGCGAACGGCCGCTGCTCGATTTCGCTCGTCGCAGTCTCCGGAATCTCCACCGGATAAAGGCGCGCCAGGGCCTGATCGACGGCTGCGTAGTTCTTTTCGACGATCGCTTCGCCGCGCTTGCCGTAGGTCTTCGCGATCGCGTGCTTAATGGCGGCGATGGCCTCCTCCCGCGGCAGCGCGCCGCTTAGAGCGAAGAAACAGGTCTGCATGACGGTGTTGATTCGGCCGCCCATGCCGTTCTCTTTAGCCACGCCATAAGCGTCGATCACATAGAAACGCAGTTTCTTGTCGATGATTTGCTCTTGCACCGTACGCGGCAGATGCTCCCACACCTCGGCGGGGCCGAAGGGGCTGTTCAGCAGAAACACCGCGCCGGGCTCGGCCAAATGCAGCACGTCCACACGCTCCAGGAACGAGAACTGATGGCAGGCCACGAAGCTGGCCTTTTCAATCAGATAGCTGGAGCGGATGGGCTTCGATCCGAAGCGCAGGTGCGAGATGGTCATCGCGCCGGACTTCTTGGAGTCATAAACGAAATATCCCTGCGCGTAATTGCCGGTATCCTCGCCGATGATCTTGATGGAGTTTTTGTTCGCGCCCACGGTGCCGTCCGCGCCCAGGCCATAGAAGACCGCCCGGACGGTGGCCGGATCTTCGGTGCTGAACGCAGGGTCCACTTCGAGGCTGCGATGCGAAACGTCGTCGTTGATGCCGACGACGAAATGGTTGACGCGGCTCGGTCTTCGCCAGCTCCGCAAAAACCGCCGCGACCATGGCGGGCGTGAACTCCTTGCTCGCCAGGCCGTACCGTCCGCCGATCACCCGCGGCGTCTTCTCGAAGGCCTGGGTTTCAGCGAGCGCCGCTACCACGTCCAGATACAGCGGCTCCCCGGCGCTGCCCGGCTCCTTGGTGCGATCGAGCGCCGCGATCGCCTTCACCGTCGGCGGCAAAGCGCTCGACGAACGCCTCGACGGAAAACGGACGAAACAAATGGACGTTGACGATCCCGACCTTCTCGCCGCGTGCCATCAGCGCTTCCACGCATTCTTCGGCCGCCAGCGCGCTCGATCCAATCAGCACGATGACCCGCTCGGCGTCTGGCGCGCCGAAATAGTCGAACAAACGATACTGCCGGCCCGTTAGCGCGGCAAAGCGGTTCATCGCGTCCTGCACGATGCCTGGGCACGCGTCGTAGAACTTATTCACCGTCTCCCGCGCCTGGAAGTACACATCCGGATTCTGCGCCGTGCCCCGCAGCACCGGCCGGTCCGGATTCAGCGAACGCGCCCGATGCAGGCGCACCAGGTCGTCATCGATCATGACGCGCATGTCGTCGACGGTAAGCTGCTCGATCTTGGCCACTTCGTGCGAGGTTCGAAAGCCGTCGAAGAAATGCCCGAACGGAATGCGTGATTCGAGCGCGGCCGCTTGCGCGATCAGCGCCATATCCATGACGGCCTGGACGGAATGCGAAGCCAGCAGCGCGAAGCCGGTGGATCGCACCGCCATTACGTCCTGGTGGTCTCCGAAAATCGACAAGCCTTGTCCGGCGATGGCGCGCGCGGCGATATGGAACACCGTGGGCGTCAGCTCGCCCGCGATCTTGTACATATTGGGGATCATCAGAAGCAGGCCCTGCGAGGAAGTGAAGGTAGTGGTGAGAGCGCCCGCCTGCAGCGCGCCGTGCACTGCGCCCGCCGCCCCGCCTTCGCTTTGCATCTCGATGACGGAAGGAACCGAACCCCAGATATTCGGTTTTCCGGCGGAGGACCATTGGTCCGCCCACTCGCCCATGGGGGAGGATGGGGTAATGGGATAGATGGCGATTACTTCGTTAACTTGATGAGCGATATAGGCGGCGGCTTCGTTTCCGTCGAGGGTGATCTGGGTTCGTTTCATATCTAACATGGCGTAGTGCACGCCAGAGACCCGCATTAAGAGCTTGATAGCGTTGGAAGACGTCTGCAGTCGGGCTGGGTGATTTCACCCACCCGGTCGAAGTGGATGGTCGCTGGCTTTTGCCTCGATCTTGCATTAGTTCAGCAATGGTAAGCGGCGTGCTTTGGGACAGTTTCCGATGCCGGCCTATCTCGAGCAAATCCAACCCCCTTCGGACGACAAGCGCTGGAAAATTGTCGCGGCCACGATGAAGAAGCTGGGAAATCGGCCGAGCGCCCTGATTGAAGCCTTGCATACGCTGCAGCAGGTTTTTGGTTATCTGGATAAACCGGGCTTGACGTTCGTGGCGGCGGTGCTCAAGGTTCCGCCCAGCCAGGTTTATGGCGCGGCAACCTTTTATCACTATTTCACGATGAAGCCGCAGGGGGAGCACAGTTGCATCGTGTGCACCGGGACGGCATGCTACATCAAGGGAGCAACGGCGCTGCTGAAATCAATCGAGGCGTCGGAAGGCATCCGGCCTGGCCAGACTACCGCCGATGGCCGCTTAAGCTTGTTGACCGCGCGATGCTTCGGCGCATGCGGGCTGGCCCCGGTCGCGGTGGTGGATGGCGAGATGGAAAGCCGTCTCACGCCGGAGAGATCTGCAACAATTTCTGGAAAGGATCGGCGTTCATGCATCCTGAAGAGCTGAAGGCTCTGGGCGTCCGGGAGCGCGAGGCGGAAGCCGCGCGAACGGCCTGCGATCAACGTTTGCGCAGCGGCCAGTTGCCAGGCGCTGCACAGCGAAGAGCTGAAGAAGGCTCTCACCGAAGCCGCCGCGGCCGAGGGACACGGTCCGGACTCCTGCACGGT
Organism: Terriglobia bacterium; assembly: GCA_963786745.1. Classification (GTDB taxonomy): domain Bacteria; phylum Acidobacteriota; class Terriglobia; order Bryobacterales; family Bryobacteraceae; genus Palsa-89. The sequence goes on from CAWBAE010000009.1 coordinate 394,557, forward strand.
ACGCCAGGTCGGATGCCTGGGGCTATGCGGGTCGGGGCCGCTGGTGAGCGTGGAACCCGGCGGCATCCTTTATCAACGCGTGCGGGTATCGGATGCCGCGGAGATCGTGGCTGGTTTGGATGGGCGGCCGGTGGAGCGTCTGCGCCTGGATTCGAACATGCCGTTCTTCGTGCGCCAGCATCGTATCGTGCTGGAAAATTCGGGCCGTATCGATCCGGATCGCATGGAGGATTACATCGCGCACGACGGCTATCTGGCTCTGAGCACGGTGCTGAGCGAGATGCAGCCATCGGAGGTGGTCGCCGAAGTCGCCAAGAGCGGGCTGCGCGGGCGCGGCGGCGCCGGCTATCCGACCGGCCTCAAATGGGAAACCATCGCGCAAGGCGCCCGGATCGCCCAAGATCGTGGTGTGCAACGCCGATGAAGGCGATCCGGGCGCGTTCATGGATCGCAGCGTGCTGGAGAGCGATCCGCACCGGGTGCTGGAAGGGATGGCCATCGCCGGCTACGCGGTGGGCGCGAGCGAGGGGTACATTTATGTTCGCGCCGAGTATCCGCTGGCGGTTGCGCGCCTGAAGACCGCGCTGCGGCATGCCGAGCGCCACGGGTTGCTGGGCGGCGACATCTGCGGATCGCACTTCAATTTCCGGATCTCGATCCGGCTGGGCGCGGGCGCGTTCGTGTGCGGCGAAGAGACCGCGCTGATCGCCTCCATCGAAGGGAAGCGCGGAACGCCTCGTCCACGGCCGCCTTATCCCGCCGCAATCCGGGCTGTGGGGACATCCGACGCTGATCAACAACGTCGAGACCTTCGCCAACATCGCGCCCATCATCCGGAACGGCGGCGCGTGGTTCGCAGAGCTCGGGACGGAACGCAGCAAGGGCACCAAAGTCTTCGCGCTGGCGGGCAGCATCCGCAACACCGGGCTGATCGAGGTGCCGATGGGCATGCCGCTGCGCGACATCATTTTCGGAATCGGCGGCGGGATGCTCGATGAGCAGAAGCTTCAAGGCGGTGCAGACCGGCGGGCCGTCGGGCGGCTGCATCCCGGAGGAGCATCTCGACACGCCGGTGGACTACGAAACGCTGACCAGTCTGGGTTCCATCATGGGATCGGGCGGGATGATCGTGATGGACGATACGTCGTCGATGGTGGACGTGGCGCGCTACTTCATGGAGTTTTGCATGACGGAATCCTGCGGCAAATGCATCCCCTGCCGCGCGGGCACGGTCCAGATGTACGAACTGCTGGGTAGATTTGCCGAACGCAAGGCGACGACCGTCGGATATGGCGATGCTGGAAACGCTGTGCGAGCTGGTGCGCGATACCAGCTTGTGCGGCCTGGGGCAATCGGCGCCCGAATCCGGTGCTGAGCACGCTGCGCTATTTCCGGCGAATACGACGCGCACGTACGGGAGCGCCGCTGTCCGGCCGGCATGCCGAACCGGGCGAGGAGGCGGCATGAGCGTCAGCACACTTCGAAGTGGACGGCAAAACCATCACTGCCATCGAAGGCCAGACCATTTTCGCCGCGGCTTGGGACAGCGGCATCCACATTCCGCGCCTGTGTCATCTGGGCGGGCTTATCGGATGTCGGGCGCTTGCCGCCTGTGCCTGGTTGAAATCGAAGGGCAGAAGAAGCTGCAGGCGTCCTGCCTCACCAAAGTCGCTCGAAGACATGGTGGTGCAGGACCGACACGCCCGCGCTGCGCGAATACCGCAAGCTGATCGTGGAGCTGCTATTTGCCGAGCGCAATCACGTCTGCTCCGTGTGCGTGTTGAACGGCGCGTGCGAACTGCAGACCTGGCGGCGGAACTGGGCGTGGATCACATCCGTCTGAGCCCGCAGCTATCCCGAGCTTGCGGTGGACATCAGCCACGAGCGCTTCGGCCTGGATCACAACCGCTGCATTCTTTGCACCCGCTGCGTGCGGGTCTGCGACGAAGTGGAAGGCGCGCACACCTGGGACGTGGCCGGGCGCGGCGCGGAACTGCCTGATCGTCTCCGATATGGGCGACGGCCTGGGGCGATTCCGATACCTGCACCGGCTGCGGGAAGTGCGTGCAGGTGTGCCCCACCGGCGCGCTGTTCCTGAAAGGCAAGACCGTGGCCGAAATGCAAAAGGACCGCAGCTTCCTGAAGTACATCGTCACGGCGCGGGAGAGGAAGACGGTGGCCCTCGTGAAACCGAGGTTCGCCACCGCGTGGCTGGCGGGCTGCTCGGGCTGCCACATGTCGTTTCTCGATCTGGACGAGCGGCTGATCGATCTCGCCGGGCTGGTCGACATCTGCTACTCGCCGATCGTGGATATCAAGGAGTTTCCCGAGAACGTGGACATCACGCTGGTGGAGGGCGCGGTGGCGAATGAAGATCACCTGCGCGAGATCCGTCTGATCCGCGCAGCGCAGCAGAGTTCTGGTCGCGTTCGGGGATTGCGCGGTCACGGGCAACGTCACCGCGCTGCGCAATCTGTTTCCGGTGGAGGATGTGCTGAACCGCGCGTACCGAGAACTCGGCCGTCGATTGTCGGGGCTGCCGCTGGGAGGCGACGGCATCGTGCCCAAGCTTGCTCGACCGCGTTCTGCGCATCCAGGATGTGGTGCCGGTGGATCATTTTCTGCCCGGCTGCCCGCCCTCGGCCGATACGATTTTCGCTTTCGTAACCGATCTGCTGGCCGGCCGCGCGCCCGCCGCCGAAGGCAGAAAGTTCGGAGCATGAGCCGCCGCGTCATCATTCAGCCGGTCACGCGCATCGAAGGGCACGCCAAGATCTCGATTCAACTCGACGACGCGGGCGAGGTGGAATCGGCGCGCTTTCACGTCACCGAATTCCGCGGCTTCGAGAAACTGTGCGAAGGCCGGCCGTTTCAGGAAATGCCGGGATTGATGTCGCGCGTCTGCGGCATCTGCCCGGTGAGCCACGTGCTGGCGAGCTCCAAAGCCGGCGACATGCTGCTGGGCGTCGAGATTCCCGCCGGCGGCCGAAAAGCAGCGGCGCCTGGTCAACTACGCGCAGGTTCTGCAGTCCCACGCGCTCAGCTTTTTCCATCTCTCGTCGCCCGATCTGCTGCTGGGTATGGATGCGCCGCCGGCAGAGCGCAATATTTTCGGCTTGCTGGAACGCGATCCGGATTTTCTGCGGCGCGGCATCCGGCTGCGCCAGTTCGGTCAGCGCGTGATCGAACTGGTGGGCGGGAAGAAGGTTCATCCGGGCTGGAGCGGCCCGGGAGGCGTGCACCGCGCAGTTCACGGCGGCGCAGCGCGATGAGGTTCTGGCCTGGATTCCGGAAGCTCTGGAATCGGTCGCGATGGCGCTCGATCGGCTCAAGAGCTTGCTCGATTCCTTCCGCGACGAAGTGGAGCACATGGGCAATTTTCCGTCGCTGTTTCTGGCCACGGTCAACGAGTCGACGGCGGCCTGGAATATTACGACGGCACGATCCGAATCGTGGACGGCGGCGGGCAATACCATCGCGGAGGGGCTGGATCCGAGGCGCTATTACACCTATCTGGCGGAAGCCAGCGAAGAATTTTCGTTCGTCAAATTCTCCGTTCTATCAGCCCTTCGGATATCCGCAGGGGCATTATCGCGTGGGTCCGTTGGCGCGGCTGAATGTCGCGAAGTTTGCCGGAACGGCGAGCGCGCCGATCGCGAACTGCGAGAATTCAAGCAGCGCGGCGCGGGACGCGGTCTGCGAATCGTTCCACTACCATCTGGCGCGGCTGATCGAAATGCTGCATGCGGTGGAGCGCATCGAAGAATTGATGGCCGACGCCGGAACTGTTCGGCGAAACCATCCAGGCCAAGGCCTCGCTGAATCGGCGCGAAGGCGTCGGCTCCTGCGAAGCTCCGCGCGGCACGTTGTTCCATCATTACTGGGTGGATGCCGAACGGCCTGATGACCGGGCCAATCTGCTGATCGCCACCGGGCAGAACAATCAGGCGATGAATCTGGTCTGTGGAGCAGACCGCCCGGCATTTTCTGAAGTTCGGGATGCGACGGCGCGGCAGCTGGACGAAGGCATTCTCAATCGCCTGGAGGCGGCCATCCGCTGTTACGATCCGTGCCTTTCCTGTTCCACGCACGCGCTCGGGCAAATGCCGCTCGAAGTGGAGTTAGTCGCGCCCGATGGCGCGGTGCTCCAGACCGTGGCGCGAGAGGCCTGATGTTGGTCGTCGCCATTGGAAATCCGCTGCGGCGCGACGACGGGGCCGCGCATTACGTCTCGAAACTGTTGGGTTCCCGGCCGGACGTCGCGATCCGGGCCGTCCTGCAGCTTGCGCCGGAGATGGCGGAAGAAATCGCGCGCCATGACGCGGTGGTCTTTGTGGATGCCGATGTATCGTTAAAGCGTGTGCGAATCGAGCCGGTGGACGCCCGGCCGCCGCTTTCCCCGCTGACCCACGTGTCGTCGCCGAATGAGATCGTCGCGCTCGCACGGGCGCTGTTCGGCTTTTCGGGCCCGGCGTGCATGTGCCGCATTCCCGCGATCGACCTCGGGGAAGGGGAAGGGCTCAGCCCGCGAACGAAGAAGCTAGCGGAACGGGCGGCTCGGGCGATTCTTGCCACGCTCGCAACTGCTCGATCACCGCATCGAGCAGCGGCCCCAGCGCTTGCTGGACCGGCGGGGTCAGCTCGGCGGCCCATTCCGTCGACAGCGGCTGGACGCCCAGCAGCACGATCTCGCCGGGCAGGTCGCCCAGCAGCTCCAGCGCAACCATGAGGTCTGCGAACCCGAGCTGGTGAACGCTGGGTTTGCCGGGAAGATTCTTGATAGCATCGCCCTCTAAGCGCAGCACCGTGCCGGGCGCTTCGCCGACATCCATCGCATCGATCACCAGGAGCCGCTGAAACTCAGAGATATGCGGGAGCAGGTTCAAGCCCTGCGTGCCGCCGTCCATGAGCACGGCATCCAAGGGAACCCGGGGATCGGCGGTCAGGCGTTCGATGGCGTGAACGCCCAGCCCATCGTCGGAATGAACCAGATTGCCGAGCCCCAGCACCAGAGTCTTGGATGCCTGCGTCATGACCGGATCACTTATGCGCCGCGGCTTCGTCTTTTTCGATCTCCCTTTCAATCTCTTTTACGGGGATGATCTTGTATCCGATGAAAATGCTGTCCATCAGGCCGCGCTTCTCGGCGCGTGAGACCAGCATGCAAAGATGCACGTGGAACACGGCAAAGGCGAAGAGCACGTACATCACCAAGAAGTGAATGAGGCGCAGGTACTGCAAGCTGACGATGTGGGGAACCCATCCGACCAATGCCCGCAGAAACGCATTGTCCAGCAGCCGCTGATACATTACCAGGCCGGTGACGATTTCAACGAAGATCAAAGCGTAAATGCCGACGTAGGAAAACGCCGCCATCCGGTTGTGTCCGATTTTCGAAACCGGCGTGGGCCGCAGGAAGCCGTAAAACTTCATGACTTCCAGCATTTCCTTGAAATCGCCCTTGCTGAGCGGGATGTACTGCCTCCAGCCCACCCATTTGTTCCCTCCGAAGAAGAGGTACACCCGCAGCAGGAACAAAGCCAGAAATGCCATCGCGAAAGCTTCGTGCACGAAGCGGAACCAGCCCATCAGGAACGGCCGGTTGGATTGCCCGATGATGTAGGGGTCGTGGATGTAGTAGCCGGTAACCGCCAGGACTCCGATTGAAATCACCAGCCCCCAGTGGACCAGCCGCAGCGGGTATTGCCACACGTAGACGGGCGCGACGGGTCCGAATTCGCCGGGATGACTTCGTTGAGCGGGCATTTTTCGTTCCTCCTAATCCACGGCAAGGACCGCGCCGGGGCGGTCCTTCAGAACCGAATAGTCGCGGCCCGTGGCATCCACAACGTGCACCGCGCACGCAATGCACGGGTCGAAGGAATGAATGGTGCGCAGAACCTCCAGCGGGCGGTCCGGATCGGCGATAGGTGTGCGGATCAGCGCCGCCTCGTAGGGGCCGCGCTGACCTTGTGCGTCCCGAGGCCCGGCGTTCCAGGTGGTGGGAACCACGGCCTGGTAGTTCTTGATGGCCTTGCCTTCGATCTCCACCCAGTGGCCCAGCGATCCGCGCGGCGCTTCATGCCAGCCGAATCCGCGGCTCGATGCGGGCCACGTGCTGGGATCCCATTTGGTGGTGTTGCAGATGGCCACCTTGCCGTGCGCCAGGTTGGAATCGAGATCATCCACCCACTTTTCAAGGCGCGCGGCCATCAATTGTGACTCGATGGCCCGTGCCGCCACCCGGCCCAGTGTGGAGAACAGCACCGCGGGCGGGGCACTGAAGTGCTTCAACACTCCGTCGACGGCGGCCTTGATGTCCTTCTGCCCGGATGCGTAGCCGACCACCATGCGGGCGAGCGGTCCAACTTCCATGGGCTTGCCCTGGTAGCGCGGCGATTTCAGCCATGAGTATTTCTTGTCGACATCCAGAAATTCGTACGGCGGCTTGGGCCCGGAGTACTTGGGCTTGGTCTCGCCATCGTAGGGATGCCGGGCCTTGTCGCCGTCCGAGGAGTCATACCAGGCGTGGCTGACGGACTCGGTGATCTGAGTTGGATCCACCGGATAGACCTTGGTCAGATCGCGGCCCAGGACGATTCCTCTGGGAAAAAGAAACGTGCTCGGATCGGTCTGGGTGACGGACGCATAGTCGCCGTACGAGAGGAAATTGCCCACCCCTTCGCCGAGGGCGAACCAATCCTTATAGAAGCTGGCGACGGCCAGGACGTCGGGGACGTAAACCTGTTCCACAAACTTACGCGCTCCGCGGACCAGCTCCCGGAGAAACGTGATTCGCTCCGGATTGATGACCGCGAAAGGCTCGTTGGGATCCATGGCGGTGGACATTCCACCAACAAGGAAAGTCTGCGGGTGCGGATTCTTGCCGCCCAGCACGGCGTGCAGGCGGATGAAGTCCTTCTGCCAGGCCAGCGCTTCCAGGTAATGCGCCACGGCCAGGAGGTTGGCTTCGGGCGGCAAATGGTAGGCCGGATGCCCCCAGTAGCCGCTGGTGAACAGGCTGAGCTGGCCGCTCCCGACCAGCGCCTTCACACGATCCTGCACGCCTTTGAAGTAAACGGTGCTGGATTTCTCGTAGTCCGAGATGGACTGCGCCAGTTGCGAGGTCTTGGCCGGATCGGCCTTCAGCGCCAGGGTGACGTCCACCCAGTCCAGCGCATGCAGATGATAAAAGTGGATGACGTGATCCTGCACCATCTGCGCGCCGGCGATGAGATCGCGCACGATACGGGCGTTCTCCGGCACTTCGATCTGCAGCGCGTCCTCAACCGCGCGGACGCTCGCGAGAGCGTGCACCATGGTGCACACTCCGCAGATCCGCTGCGCCCAGATCCAGGCTTCGCGCGGGTCGCGCTTTTGAAGGATCAATTCGATACCACGAAACATCGTGCCCGCGCTCCAGGCGTCTGATATTTTTCCGCCGTCTACCTGCGCTTCAATGCGCAGGTGACCTTCGATGCGGGTGACGGGATCTACGACCATGCGTGACATATTAGTGCCCCCTTCGCGGAAGTACAGGTTCCGGTTCTTCCTCTGGCTGTGGCTGCGGCGGCGCAGGTTTCGGAGCGGGCTTGATGAGCTGGATCAAGCCATGCGCCGTGACGCCCGCCACGGTTGCGCCCACCAGCCCGAGCCCGATTTCGCCGGCGGTTACTTCCACACCGAATCCGGGCACATTGGGAACCCGGTCGTAGAACGGCGACATGGTGTCCCAGAAGCGCGGCGAAGCGCAGGCGATACAGCCGTGGCCGGCGCGGATCGGCCAACTGGTATGGTCGTTCCAACCGACCACCGGGCAGTTGAAGGTGGCGGCCGGGCCCTTGCAGCCCATCTTGTAAAGGCACCAGCCTTTGCGATGCCCTTCGTCGCCCCAATCGGTGACGAAGCGCCCGGCGTCGTAATGCGCGCGACGCTCGCATTGATCGTGAATGATACGGCCGTAGGCGAACAGCGGCCGATTGTATTGATCGAGAGCCGGCAGATCGTTGAACGTCAGGTAGTGAACCAGCGCGGCCGCCGTGTTGGCCGGGTTGTGCGGACAGCCGGCCATATTCATGACCTTGATTCCAGGCACCGCTTCGTGAACGCCCAGCGCGCCGGTGGGATTGGGCGCCGAGCGCACCAGGCCGCCGTCGAACGCACAGGCGCCTACCGCGATAGTGGCCGCCGCATTCCGGCAGATTTTCTCCGCGATCTCCAGAGCATTGCGCCCGCCGATGGTGCAGAACCCCTCACCGGTGGGGATCGCGCCCTCCACCACGGCAAGATACTTGCCTTTGTCTTCGTTCATCACGCGGTTGAGCACGGCGTCGGCCTGCTTGCCAGCGCCCGCCATGATCACCTCGTGGTATTCCCAGGAGAGCAGATCCAGCACAACCTCGGCGACGTCGGGGTGGCTCGACCGGAGCATCGATTCCGAGCATCCGGTGCAGTCTTGAAACTGAAGCCAGAGCAGCACTGGCTTGCGGGCTTTTCCGACGGCTTGCACAACCTGCGCCAGGTACCGCTCCGGAAGCGCCAGCGTGCCCAGCATGGCGCTGCAGAATTTGACGAGCTGACGGCGGGAGATGCCTCTTTTCGCCAGCGCGGTGCTTACATCGGTCTCGGGTGAGAGCATAAACGTGGTCTCCTAGGTTTGTTGGACGGCTGTACTTTGCACGTCGCTGTGGGATTGAATGTCGCCGGCGCGCGCGGCGAACTGGTCAGGTGTACGGCCAGTGTGGCCCGGGCTTCTTGCGTTTCACGCAGCCGAGCCGCAATCCGATCGTTCTTGAACGGGGCTGTTTTCGCAACAACTATTCTGTTCATCCGTCACCTCTTCCAGTTCCAGATAGGTGAGCCTTAGTTCCTGGCTGCCGGCGCGCCAACTGATGTCGAGCGCGGGCGGCGCTTCGATGTCCTTCGTCACTGCCTCAAAACAAAATCGCAATGCTTCGGCGTTTACGCCCGCGTGCTCTCCGATCAGCACTCCCACTTTCGCCGCGCGATGTCCGGCATAGCGCCGCGCCTGTCCTGAAGCGGCTTCGTAGATCGAACGGGCCATATTCATTTCGTGCATTCGCAAATCCTCATCAGCAAATTCTCGGAAGTTGTTCACCCGCCAGCATGTCCACGATGCGCGTGGATCCGAAAGCGGTTCGCATGGTCACCAGTCCCGCACTTTCATTTCCAACCGTCCCAATGAGGGCGGCCTCCGTTCCGCGAGGATCTCGGCGCATCGCCGCCAGGACCCGATCCGCGGCTTCCGGCGCGACGATCGCCAGCAGCTTGCCCTCATTGGCGACATATAAAGGATCCAGCCCCAGCAACTCACACGCGCCTCTCACTTCCTCCCGGACCGGAATGCACGTTTCGTCGATTTGAATGCTGACTTTGGATTGCGCCGCGATTTCGTTCAGGGAGCTGGAAACGCCGCCGCGCGTGGGATCGCGCAGACAGCGGATGGAATTTGAGCCATAAGACGCAGCCAGCATCGCGGCAACCAGATTGTGCAGCGCAGCCGAATCGCTCAGGATCTCGGTCTCGAATTCGAGACCTTCGCGCTTGGCGAGGATGGCGATGCCGTGATCGCCGATGGGGCCGCTCAAGAGCACCCGGTCTCCCGGCCGCGCCCGGCTGGCCGAGAGGCTAATCGATTCGGGCACTATGCCGACGCCGGTCGTGTTGATAAATACGCCGTCGCCTTTGCCGCGCTCCACCACTTTGGTGTCGCCGGTGACGATCATGACGCCCGCCGCGGCGGCCGCCTGGGCCATCGATAGGCTAATGCGCCGCAGATCCTCGGTGGGAAATCCTTCTTCCAGAATGAACGCCGCGCTCAAAAACAGCGGCCGCGCGCCGCCCATGGCGAGATCGTTGACGGTGCCATGCACGGCCAGCGATCCGATATCGCCACCGGGGAAGAACAGCGGCTGGACCACGAACGAGTCCGTTGTAAACGCCACGCGCGCTCCGCCGATTTCAACGATAGCCTGATCGTCCAACCGGTCCAGCACCGGGTTTGAGAACAGCGGCAGGAAGACGTCGCGCAGGAGCTCCGCGCTTAGTCTCCCGCCGCTGCCGTGACCAAGCACGATGCGGTCGCGCTGAGGAAGCGCAGCCGGGCAGACGAACGAAGCGGTTTCGGCGATGGTTTCAGGCATGAGTTGTGGCATGGCGTCTGTACTGGTAATAGGCGGCGCAGGCGCCTTCGGCTGAAACCATGGGCGCTCCCAGAGGCGTCATGGGCGTGCAGCGCGCGCCGAAGGCCGGGCAATCGACCGGCTTCTTTAACCCTTGGAGGACCAGCGCGCTGATGCATTCCTTGGGCTCCTCAGCGTGCCAGTCCTCCACCCCGAAGAGGCGTTCGGCATCGAACTCCGCGAATTCATCGCGCAGCCGGTAACCGCTCTCGGCGATGGGCCCAATGCCACGCCATTGGCGGCTGGAAACTTCGAACACCTCACGAAGGATCTGTTGCGCGGGCAGGTTGCCTTCCCGATTCACCGACCGCACATATTGATTTTCTACTTCGGCGCGCCCCTCTTCCAGTTGCGATACCAGCATCGAAATCGATTCCAGAAGATCCAGCGGCTCAAACCCGCCCACTACCATGGGCACATGAAAGGCCGCGACCAGCTCTTCGTACTCGCGGTAGCCCATCACGGTGCAAACGTGTCCTGGCGCGATAAAGCCTTGTACGCGATTGGCGGGCGAGTTCAAGATCAGGCGCATGGCGGGCGGCACCAGGACGTGCGAAACTAGCATCGAGAAATTCTTGAGGCCCTCGCGCTTCGCTTGCCAGACCGCCATGCCGTTAGCGGGCGCGGTGGTCTCAAAACCGACGCCGAAGAACACGACTTTACGATCCGGATTCGCCCGCGCGATCTTCACCGCGTCCAGGGGCGAGTAGACTACGCGCACGTCCGCGCCGGCGGCCTTGGCTTGAAACAGATCCGATCCTGAGCCCGGCACGCGCAGCATATCGCCATAGGACGTGAAGATCACGCCGGGCAGGGAAGCGATGCGAATGGCCCGATCCACCATCTCGAGGGGCGTCACACAGACCGGGCATCCCGGCCCATGCACCAGCTCGATTTCGCGCGGCAGAAGTTCGTCGATGCCATAGCGCATCAGCGTATGGGTTTGACCGCCGCACACTTCCATGAGCACCCAGGGCCGAGTGACCTTCCGTGCGATCTCGGCGGCCACGGACTGGGCGATCTTGGGGTCGCGGTATTCGTCGACGTACTTCATGGCGCGCTTTTCCCGGCGATTTGAGGCGCCGCAAGCCCTTCTTCCGCTAACGCTCCGATTTGCGCCAGATACTGGTATGTACGCTGGGCTTCCTCTTCGTCGACGCGAGTGAGAGCGAAGCCCACATGCACCAGCAGGAAGTCGCCGGGTTCGGCGTCCGGCGTAAAGGCGAGGTTGACCGATTTCTTGACACCGCAGAAATCCACGCGGCCTACGCGAAACGCGGGATCATCGCCCTCGACGCTTAAAAGCTTTCCAGGCACCGCCAGGCACATCGAGCAGCCCTCCTAGCGTCATCCCATCAGCAGGTTTTCGCCCACAGCCTGCGCCGCTAGCGATGGCTTCGTTCACGCGATGTTTCTTTGGGGCTTAGACGAGGTCGTCGCAGCATTTGGTGATGTTTCAACAAGTTCGCGATTGGGGGGAATTGCTCTTGGTGCGCGAATTGACCCAGAGGCTGGTATCAACCGGAAAGATTTCGAAGCCAAGACCCAATCACATAGGCGACCGTGGCTGCGCCGCCGCCGACCAGAAGGGTCTTGAGGCCGGACTGCCACCAAGGTTCCACCGACCATCGGCTTTTGAGCGCTCCGATCAAAACGAACATCAGGGCGGTTGCCCCGGAAGCCACGGGAAAGGCGCTCTTCAGGCCAGCCACGAACGGGACTAGTGGAACCATACCGCAAAGCAAGAAAGCCAAAAACGTAGATCCGGCCGCGCGCCACGCGGAGCGCACCGAATCCGGCAAGCCGTATTCGTAGCGAAGCATGACGCGTACCCAGCGATCGCGATCCGCCGTGACCGCCGTCACAGCCCGGTCCAACAGATCGCCCACAATTCCGAGCCCCTGGAGGATCTCCGATACCTCTTCCCGTTCGCCTTCCGGATAGCTCCCGATGTGGCGGCGCTCCACCGCTTCGGCGTGACGAAACTCTTCGAGCTCCGATCGGGTGCTGAGATAGTTGCCCGCCGCCATGGCGAAACCGTCGGCAATCAGATTGGCGCCGCCGAGGATCAGGATCACGCTTGGCGCTAGGTGCGCCCCCACCACTCCGGCGACGATCGCGAAGGTGGTCGCGGTCCCATCGATGCCGCCAAAAACCCAATCCCGGAGATAGCTTTGCGAGGGTGCCTGCGCGAGCCTTCGGTGAATCGCCTCGCGGGTGTGCGCGTGTTCCACGTGCGTTCTCGGTTCTGGTCGCTGATTTCATCGCAACTTCAGGCCCGAGTGCAGTTTTTCAAGGACGATCTGCAGGAAATAGTAAGCCGTTGCACAGAAGCGAGGGCTGACGCGTCATTCGTGCTCGATAGTTGGGGCATATGCCCCATCGAGGATGCGGGTTCTTTCGTCGAGCCCGTCTATACCCCGCAATTTTATAGGGGATATTTGGTGACTAACTTGCGGTCTGTGTATTTGAGAAGCAACGAAAGCAAAACATCCATGAACAAGCGACCAATTCTCGTCTTACTCACCAGCCACTGGATCAGCATGCTCGGAGCGGCCCTGGTTACATTGGCCGGATTTTCGTGGCTGTTCGTGCTGCCCATGAACTTCCAGGGGAGGGGTGTCAGCAATCCCTATATCGGGCTGCTGCTTTTTATCGCAATTCCGATCGTGTTCTTTGCCGGGCTGGCTCTCATACCGGTGGGCATCGCGCTGGCAAAGCGAAAAGTGGTCGCGAATCTGAATGAAGTGGAAGACCGGCGGACCGCCTGGCGTCGCGCGGGAGTTTTCTTCGCGGTAATGACCATTGCAAACGTGGTGATCGCCAGCCAATTGAGTTACCGGGCCGTGGAGCACATGGATACCAATCAGTTTTGCGGCCAGACCTGCCACGTGATGAAGCCGGAATTCACCGCCCATGCCGCCATGCCGCCGCACCAGGCGGTAGCTTGCGCGGACTGCCACATTGCGCCGGGCGCCACCGGCTGGCTTAAGGCCAAAATGGCGGGCTCGAACCAGTTAATCGCGGTCGCATTCAACACTTTTCCGAGGCCGATCGAGTCCGCGATGGAGAACAATAAACTGGTTTCCTCCGCCGAGACTTGCGAACACTGTCACGCCCGCGAGAAGCCGATCTCACCGCGTCTGCATGTGATCCCGTCCTACAAGGATGACGAAGCCAACACGCGCACCGAGACGGTCCTGCTGATGCATATCGGCGGCGGAGCAATCGGAGGAATTCACGGCGCGCACATGGGCCCGGGAGTCCGCATCCGTTACGCTGCCGCGGACAAGAAGCGCCAGACCATTCCGTGGGTGGAATACAGCAACAAGCAAACTGGTGTTTCGCGATCCTACCTGGCCAGCGGCACTGCCGCAGACTCGGTACGCTCGCTGCCCACGTTCGAGATGCAATGCGTGGATTGCCACAATAGAGCCTCGCACTCTTTCGAACTACCGGACCGGGCGGTGAACCAAGCCATGGGGGACGGCAAGATCGCAGCCAGCCTGCCGTTCGTCAAGAAGGAATCGATCGAGCTGCTCAAGGCCAGCTATGCGACAGGGGACGAAGCGGCCGAAAAGATTCCCGCAAGCTTGAGCACGTTCTATCTTCAAAAGTATCCGGAGGTCGCGGCCAAACAAGGGACTGCGATACAAGCGGCCGGCCAGGCCCTGGCCGCCATCTATCAGCGCAACGTGTTCTCGGATCTCAAGGTAACCTGGGGAACGTACCCCAATAATCTAGGCCACACCGACGCTCCGGGATGCTTTCGCTGCCACGACGAGTCGCATTTAACGGCCGACAAGAAGACCATCTCGCAGGATTGCAGCTTGTGTCACCAGGCGGTAGCGATGGACGAAGCATCGCCCGAAATATTGAAGACGCTCGAATTGTTACCTGCGCAAAAGCCCTAAGGAGATTTCGCCGAGTGATTGGCGATCCGGTCCGCTTCGGCGGCCAGCGCCGAGCACAAGGCCGGATACGTGCGGTTCTCCAAACCCTCGCAGGCGCGCACAACAAATCCGGTCATATTCGCCACTGCGAAGCTGATGCCGTGCAGGTTTCGCTCGCGCGGCACCGATGGAAGCGAGCGCGGGTAACCGGATGCGGCCAGCGCGAGGCCATCCGGAGTGCGCTTCGCGCAGTAAGATTCGCGTGGCCAATCCCAATCGAGACCAACGGCCAGCACGCCGGGCAGGCTTCCGGGAAAGGCGGGGATTCCATCTACATCGCTGGCCGAGACTAGGATCACACTTTGTTCGCCGGCGCGTGCTACCAGCGGCGCGAAGCGTTCGGCATGCTTGGGGTTTGCGGTGCCGAGGCTCAGGTTGATCACGTCCATACGATGGTCGAGGCACCACTCGATAGCTCGCAGCAGAACGTCCACGCTGGTCCGAAGCGCCGAATGGAAAACCCGTACCGCGAAATAGTCCGCGGCGGGCGCTTTCTCTTTGATCGCTGCCATCACCGCGGTGCCGTGTCCCAGAATGTCGACGTACGAATTCTCTTCCAGTTGATCCGGGCCGATGGTAACGCCACCCGCGACGCCGGCGATGTGAGGATGGGCCGCGTGCACTCCGCTGTCGATGACACCTACTCGCAGGCCTCGCCCGGTACGGCCGGGGAATGCGACGCACTCCTGCGCCGCTTCGTCACGATCTCGTTTCTCCTCGCGGTGCACGGGTCCTGTTTTCAAACCGGAATCTGGCTCAAACATAACATGCGGAATGTCCCGGCCCGGCGGTTAGCTATTCTGGCTGGATACCAGTGTGCATCTGCTTGACATCAGATTGAAGCAGAGGATATACTAACTCAACTTTCTAATCCCGCGTTTGGTTCAAGATTCTCTGTCGAACGAGAGCCAGGGGTAAATGTTCAGGGAGGTTCGACAATTATGAGTTGCTTTTCGACGCTTTCAAGGAATCGGTTTATCTCTTGCGCGAGCTGGCTTTTCAAACGCCGCGCTGGTCTGGCCGTGCTGGGCATCTTGGGGTACTGCGGGTTGGCATACAGTCAATCGACGTTCGGAACCATCCTCGGCACGGTGAAGGACCCCTCGGGCAGCGTCATTCCGAAGGCGAAAATCGACCTGATCAACACTGGTACGAGCGCGGTCCGCACCACTGAATCCGGCACGGGCGGAAACTACCAGTTCAACAATATCGACGTCGGAAACTATCGGCTCAGCGTGGAAGCCACCGGTTTCCAGAAGACCGACTTTCAGGCCTTCGATTTGGGTGCGCGCGAAAGCAAGCACATCGATATCGACCTGCAAGTGGCTACGCAGGCGACGACGGTGACCGTCGAGGCGGTCGCCACCATTCAGACGGACGCGTCCAACGTTTCTGAATCCAAGGGCGCACTGGAGCTTACCGATCTGCCGGTGGCCATCTACACCCGTTCACAGGGTTCCACCAGCGCATTCTCCACCCTTACGGCGCAGCCGGGCGTGCAGACCGACGCCAACAATCAAATCACGGTGGCGGGAGCGTCGCCTTCGATGATCTCCGTCACCATCGACGGGATCAGCTCGGTTGGGGCGGGCTTCGGAGGCAGCGGAACCACCGGCTCCGCACTCACCGAATTATTTCCGTCCTTCAACGCCATCGAAGAAATCAAGATCAGCGAGACCCTGAATCCGGCGGAATTCGGCGGCGTCGCGGATATCACCACAGTTTCCAAGTCCGGCACGAACAGTTTCCATGGAGGTGCGTTCGAAAACGTCCAGAACACGGATTTCAACGCGGCGGACACGTTCAGCAATCAGGTGAATCCGGTTAAACTGAACGACTTCGGCGTATTCATCGGCGGACCGGTCATAATTCCGAAACTGTACAACGGACGAAATAGGACCTTCTTCTTCGCCAGCGGCGAAGTGCTGCGGCTGCCGAAGTCGCAGACGGCCGTCCTCAGCGTTCCCACGCAGGCCATGCGGAACGGCGACCTGTCGGCATATCTACAGGATGCCAACGGCGGCGCAGCCAACCAGTTGACCGGCTACCCCGGAAATATTATTCCCACGACCCAGCTCAATCCGTTCGGGCAGAAGCTGCTGAACTTCTTTTATCCTTTGCCGAACTACGGGCCCCCCGGAGCGATCGCCAACAACTACCTCGCGTCTTACTCTCTTCCGATCAATAGCGCTCAAGGGGACGTGCGAATTGACCAACAGGTCAGCTCGAAGCACCTGGTGTACGTTCGGTACACCTATAAAAATCGCCGCATCACGGGTCTCCCGGAGGACAGCGGCGGAAACCCGGGGTCTCCACTGGTGGGTGAGACTTCCAGGCCGGAAATCTACAATGCTCTGACCACCGCGTATAACTGGATCATCTCTCCGTCGCTTGTAAATGAGCTGCGCGGAGGCTTCAGCACGGCTCGCTTCGGCGCCAGCTACGCCGTTACTTCGCAGGAAGCCGCCAATTATTTCGGATTGACATCGCCGCCCCTGCCCGGAGCGATTCCGCCGGGGGACGACACGCCCACCATCAACCTCACCGGTTTCCTGGGATCTCGCCCGCAGACCGCCGACACGAACCCGAGCGAGAGCACGGCTCAGGTGCTGGACACGGTGACCTGGACGAGACAGAAGCACACCATAAAGTTCGGCGGGGATTATCGTCACGAGGGCAGCCTTTTTACGCAGGTGTTCAAGGACTATCAACTGGGAACCTACACCTTCAACGGCTCTGCGCTGAGTGCGTTGCTGGGTCCCGGCGCGGCCACTCCGCTCGCATCGCTCCTGCTCGGTTATCCCGACCAGACTACCATCGGGTCCGTCGTCAACCCGGCGACGGACGCGCAGGAAAATGCGTATGCTTTCTTCGGGCAGGACGATTGGAAGGTATCCTCATCGCTGACCATCAACTTCGGTTTGCGGTGGGAATATCATCCTGGCTTCCATGACATCAACAACAACATCACGAATTGGGATCCGTACTATACCAGCACCGTGAACGGCCAAGTGGAACACGGCGCGTCGATCCTACCCAACCAGGCGGCCTTCGCGAACGTGAACCCGCAGTTTGCGGCGTCCATCTATCCCACGCCCATCATTCTTGCGTCGCAAGTCGGCTTGAACGACACCCTGCGTACGGCTTCGAAGAAGGACTTCGCGCCCCGCATCGGATTCGCTTATCGGATCGGCGGCGGCAACAAAACCGTGATCCGGGGCGGATACGGACGATTCATCGAAGCGCTGCAAAGCGCGACGGCTATCAACGGGTGGTCGGTTGAATCCAGCAACATCGGATACTTCTTCAATTCCCTGGGAGCCAACGGATTGCCGGTGTTCCAGCTTCCTTATTCCTATCCCTCCAACACCGCGCAGCCGGGAACGCAATTCTACGACCTGGCGTCGAACATTCATTACAAGGACCCGATCGTGGAGGAGTGGAACCTCACGCTGGAGCGGGATCTGGGGAAGGGAGTCGGCATCCGGGCGTCTTACGACGGCAACCATTCCTACAACGTTCCGACGCTCGCGAACATCAACCAGATACCGCCCAACACGCTGGGCTTTAACGCCCCTCAGTCCCAGGCTGCTATTCCCTTTCCGCAGGTTTCCTTCATCGAGACCGGGGAGAATCAAGGCTTTGGCAACTACCAGGCGGGAACTTTTTCGGTTCACAAGCGCAGCAGCAGTTTTCAATTCGATTCCAGCTATGTCTTTACTCGAAACCTTTCGAACACCATCGGCGCGGCTTATTCGACGGCGCAACGATACGCCGACGAGTTCGGCAACCTGCTGACCGACTATTACCATCCAGGAATCGACTACGGCAATGTTCCGTTTTCCCGCCGCAACAGGTTCCTGACCACGTTCCTTTATGAGCTGCCGATCGGCAAGGGCAAGAGGTTTCTGAACACTTCGAACGTCCTGGCGGACAAGGTGATCGGGGGGTGGGTGTTGAGCGGCGTTCTGTTGTTCCAGACCGGGCCCTTTATGACCGTGACTATCCCCGGATCGTACGATCCATCGGGTACCGGCTTCCCGGGGTTGGCCTCTTCGCTAATCGGTAACGGTGGACGCGCAGACACGGTTCCGGGCGTCAGCCCGACGCAAGGTCAATCGCTGGGCCAGTGGATCAACCCGAACGCGTTCACCATCCCTTGCCCGAACTGCGGAAACCCCGGCTATCCCGCTGCGATCGGCCGGTTCGGCGACTCGCTCTCGGGCGCCGTACAGGGACCCGGCACTCAGGCGGTTTCAATGTCGCTCCTCAAGCGCATTCCGCTAACTGAATCCATTCGACTGGAGTTTGGAGCGCAGGTCTCCAATCTCTTTAATCACCCGAACTATGCGCCGCCGCCCAACCTGACGCTGGGCGTTCCAGGATTCGGGCAGATCAACAGCATGCAATCCGCGGAAGGCGCCGGTCCGCGAGAGATCCAGTTGACCGGACGCCTGACGTTCTAGTGTGGCGGACGCCCTCGACCGCGCGGGACCCCCAGGTCCTTTCTTCGCATGCAATATCGGACGCCGACGTGGGCGTCCGCCCCACCTTTGATGAAGTTATTCAAGGGGCTTAGAATTTCGGTGGTCCTACTCGTCTCCGAGCAGGTGGTGCGTGGCCGAATCCGGATCGGTTGGGTCCCGAAAACGATATCCCACCCAGGGTTCCGTCAGGATATATTCAGGCCGGGAAGGGTCGCGCTCAACCTTTTTGCGAAGCATGCGAATGTAGGATCGCAAGTATTCAAGCTCATCGCCGTAGTCCGGTCCCCACACCGCGCGGAGGAGCCGCAGGTGTGTCAGCGGCGCGCCCTGGTTCCTCATAAGGTAAGACAGCAGGTCGAATTCTTTGGGGGAAAGACGAATCTCCTCGGCGCCTCTCCACAGCATGTGGCGGCTCAAGTCAATTTTGAGTTCACCGACGGTAATAAGGACAGGCTCGCCGGCCGGCTTGGCATGCGTCCGCCGGAAGACCGCACCCATGCGAGCGATCAGCTCGCGAAACCGGAAGGGTTTGGTCACGTAGTCGTCCGCGCCTGCCTCGAGCGCGCGCACCTTGTCTTCCTCGGCGTCCCGCACGGTCACCATCAGGATGCCGGTATTCGGAGCGCGGGCGCGGATGACGCGGCAGGTTTCGATGCCTCCGATGCCGGGCATGTTGATATCCAACAAAATGAGATCGAACGGCCGGTGTTCCACTACTCCGATGGCCTCGGTCCCGGTACCGACCTCTTCCACGGAGAATCCACTGGCGGCCAGGGAAGCGCGGATCACCTTGCGCAAGGCCGGCTCGTCATCCACCACCAGGACTCTAACCGGTTGCTGCGACGCCATTGGTCTCGCTTTCTGAAACGGGAATACTCATCCGAAAAACGGTTTGATCGTTGAAGGATCGGTCCGCATCGAGCTCCAGGTCGCCGCCGTGCGCCAGCGCGATCTTGCGCGCCACATAGAGGCCCAGCCCGGTGCCGGCTGCAATGTGTCTGGCTTCCGTGCCGCGATAGAAACGCTCGAAAAGGTGGCCGCGCTCGCCTTGAGGAATCGGCTCTCCGTTGCTCGAAACACAAATGGCGACGTGGCCATCCTGGCGCGAAATGGTGAGGGCGACCGGGGAGCCGGAGAGGGAATACTTGCAGGCGTTATCTAGCAGCTGGCTGACAGCCAGGCGCAGCAGTTCCGGGTCCGCGAGCACATCCGCGGAACCGCACTGGCTCACCACGGAAATATCGCGGTTCGAAACCAGCCGCACATATTGGTCCACGATTTCTGAAACCACCGAGGAAATGTCGATCAATTCCATCCAGGGTTTAATTTCCTCACGTTCCAGGCGGGCGGTCCGAATGAGCCGGGTGGTCAGCCGGCCCAGGCGGGCAGCCTCGGACTCCACCGTTTCCGCCATTTCCAAGTGCTCTGCACCGAGGGTGCCGGCTTCCCGCAAGGCTCCGGCCGCGGCCAGTATGGTGGAAAGCGGTGTCTTGAATTCGTGAGCCAGGGCATCGAGAATAACGGACCGATACGCTTCGGCCTGCGTGGCCGCGGCGGCCTGGTTGGCGTGGCGGAAGGCATGCATTCGTCCCAGCAGCGCCGTCGCCAGCGCGGTCAGCGGACCGGAAGTAACTTCCGAATACTGGAGCGCTTCAAATCCGATCGCGCCGGCGGCCTGGCCAGCCAGGCGAATGCATCGGATGCACACCGTGGATCCCGGCTCGACTCGGTCTTGGGAGCTCAGAAATGCATCGCGTGTCTGCTCCGGGAGACGCTCGCGGGATTCGCCGGTGGAGTACAACTGGGCGGTGGCGGCGTCGTACAAAGCGGCTGCCCGAACCCCGAAGACCCCCTGGAACGGACTCAAGAAGTCCTTTGCGGACGTCGGGTCCGGCTCGAGCGCGAGCAGCTCCTGCGCCAGTTCATAAAGACGGCTTAGATTCTGATGCTGTCGCTCGGCTTCCGTGGCGGCCTGCCGCACCTTGGTGACCAGCCTGGTAACCACCAGCGCCGTCGTCAAGAACGAGACCAAAGCCAGCGCGTCAATCGGAGCGCTGAGATTAAATGATAAAACCGGCGGAACGAAGAAATAATCCAGACAGCCGATTCCAATGAGCGCGACGATAATCGTGGAAAAAAAGTCACCCGTCAGCGATTGAGCCAGCAAGACCAGCAGATAGGCAAAACCGATGGCAGAAAGAGTTATGTGGAGCTCAAAACCGGCGAAGGTCAGCAGAGCTAGGCCGCCGGTTCCCAGGGCGATGTTTCTTGCCGATCGCCGGAACCGGGCGGCATTGAATCGCCGCGCGGGCACGCTGCCGGATTCCGTAGTGTCGCTCGCCAATCTGACTCCTGGATCTTAGCGGGGTCAAATGGGGCCATTTTCCCTGGCTTCCCTGTTGACGCCGGGCTCTCTCAGTATCCGGGATGAAAGTTAAGAAAGCAAACGGGCTTGCACGCAGGCGGGGTTAATCCAGCCAGTCGCTCACGCGTGCGCGATCGATCTGAGCGGCTCTCCAAACCGGAAGGCCGCCGGGAGTGACGCTAGCGGGCGTAGGACGCCAACCGCTTCGTCGGCGGGCTGCCCGGCGCGGATGAGCGGGACGGGGCTTGGACGCAACCAATTCCGGTTGCGGCACACATTCACGAATCGCGAAACAACCAGCGGAGCAGCGCGCCCACATGGAACCGTCCAGCCGAATCTCGACGCGAACGCGGGCGCGGCGCGGAATCAAGGCCAGGTGCTCTCTGGCGATCTGATACCGCTTGCCTTGAAAACGAATGGCGCCGTCCCGGGCGACCTGGCGGCGATCCACCACGCTTAAGATCCCAGGCAAGCCCTGGCTGGGTTCGATGGGCCGGTGCGCATCCCCGGCGCTGGACGGCGGCGCCGTTAGATTACGATTCCACCAAGGAAGGAATTCGCCTTCCAGGAATTGATTGGCTTCCTCCAACCGTTTCACGCGTGCCGCTCGCAGGCCCTCCAGAAGGCGTGTCTGAGCCGACCTGAAAATGCGTTCTAATCGATCAGCAGGCTTGGCGGCGGGTGCAACCGTCCATCCGACTCCCAGCTCCCGGAGCGCGCGGCCAATCTGTGTCGCGGACAATCGTTCCGGTCTGGTGCTGGACCGTGCTTCGGCATCCCGTCTGCGCTTGGGGGCGGTCTGAAAAAGACTGGCGCGGTCTGCCTGGAATGCCAGCGGCCTGCCGTGCCGCTTAAGGTAAACCGCGAGCAGCCGAAAATTTTCCGCGGTGGAATCGTGCCGGACGAAGCGCGCAGTCAGTTCAGACGTGGCGTCGTCGAGCATATAGATGAGAGATAGCTTGCCACCTCGGCCCTCCAGCCAGTTGTGCCTGCTGGTATTCCACCTCACCAGCTCGCCGCGGCGCTGCGCTCGCGCGGAGCGTTCCGACACAATCTTGATTCTTTGTCCCCTTGGCCGCCACAATCCGATGGGAATCATGAGCCGCTGTAAAGTACCCTGTCCGATTCTCAGGCCGTAGCTCCTAGCCAAGTATTCCCTGGCCATGCTCACGCTGAAGCCTTTGCATTCTTCCACCAGAATACGGAGGATTTCGACGCGGGCCTTTTCATTCGTGATTTTGCCGGGCTTCCGCCCTGCGTCGGGAGAAACCGCGCTCGTCCCGCCATCCGCGGGGGGCTGCGGCGGGGCCTGTGGCCGGTTTAGCGCCGTGCTCGCGGCGGGCGCGCTCTCCAAGCGCAAGACGCGGATCAGCGGCTTGATCGGCGTTCTTGCACTTGCCATCGCCACACAGAATACGTCGCAATCCGTGAAAAAGGCATAAAGGTGGAATCTGCAAGTAGGGAAAACCGCGGCTTTCGATGAATCCCATCGAGAACTTTGATGACGTTTTTATGACTTTTTCATGAACCTCGCCGTACACTACCAAGAACGTCTAGAACTTCGAGGAGGGGTCCTATGTATACGTGTTTTCCGCAGTTCGTGTCTTCAATGTTTAGTGGACGCATGGCGCGCATTGCGTCGGGCCTGGGCTTGGCAATCATTTGCCTGGCGATGTTCGGAAGGCTGACATATGGCCAATCCACCTTCGGTACCGTGCTTGGAACGGTAAAAGATCCCTCGGGCAGCGCCGTTCCAAAGGCGAGCGTCGAGCTGCTTAACATGGGGACAAATGCGGCACGGACCGCTTCCACCAGCGACTCCGGCGCGTACCAATTTGTCAACGTGGAACAGGGAATGTATCAGCTTAAAGTGACCGCTCCGGGATTCCAAAGCGTGGAACTCACTTCCTTCGATTTGAGCGCGCGAGAAACCAAGCGTTTCGATGTTGATTTGAAGGTCGCCTCTCAAGCAACCACTGTGACGGTGGAGGCCACTGCCGTGATGCAAACCGAGACATCCAGCGTCTCCGAGACCAAGGGAAGCCTGGAGTTGACGGATCTTCCGGTCGCGATCGGCAGCCGTTCCACCGGCTCCACCAGCGCTTTCTCGACCCTGACGGCGCAGCCGGGCGTGCAGATCGACAGCCAAAATAATATAACCGTCGCCGGCGCCACCACCTCGCAGCTATCGTTCAGCATCGATGGCATCAGCTCGGTAGGACCCGGGATAACCGCGGGTCCTCTCACAGAGATGTTCCCCTCGTTCAACGCGATCGAAGAGATTCGCATCAGCGAGAATCTGAACCCAGCCGAGTACGGCGGGGTCGCCGACGTAACCACGGTTTCCAAATCGGGGACGAACACTTTTCATGGCGGCGCGTTTGAAAACGTGCAGAATAATGACTTCAATGCCGCCGATACATTTAGCCACACCACTCCGATCATCAAGCTGAACGATTACGGCGTCTACCTGGGAGGTCCCGTGGTGCTTCCGAAGGTTTATGACGGGCACGACAAGACCTTCTTTTTCGGAAGTTTTGAGAGGCTCTCTCTTCCGAAACAGACAACCCAGGTCTTGAGCACGCCTACCGAGGCCATGCGGAACGGCGATCTTTCCCAATATCTGCTTCCGCAGAACGGCGGGAGCGCCAATGCGTTGACGGGCTTCCCGGGCAACCAGATACCGGCCAACCTGATCAATCCTTGGTCCACCGCGTTATTGAATACGTTTTACCCGTTGCCGAACTACGGCCCGCCCAACGCCATCGCGAACAATTATCTCGCGACTTACGACATTCCGATCAACAGCGCGCAATTTGACGCGCGCATCGACGAAATCATTAGTCCTAAGCACCTCCTGTTTGTCCGTTACACGTACAAGAACCGCCGTGTGACGAATTACCCTGGATATCCGAATTTTTACGGAACTCCATTAGTCGGCGAAACTTCTCAGCCGGAAATCGACAACGCCCTGACCGCGGGCTATAACTGGATTGTTTCCGCGAGTGTAGTTAACGAGCTTCGGGCCGGGTTCACACGATCTCGCACCAACGCGAGCTTCGCGCTTACCACCCAGCAGGTCGCCAGCGAACTGGGTTTGACCGGGCCGCCCAACGGCTTCCCGGAGGCTCTTCCCATAGCGACTCCGACGTATCCAGAAGTATCGTTGGCCGGGTTCATGGAAATTCCCGGTTCTCCGAACAACGACATTGGGCCGAAGCAAGGCACCGTGCAGGTCTCTGACACCCTTACTTACACGAAGGGAAAGCACACGTTCAAGTTCGGCGGAGACTACCGTTATTTGACGGCTCTTTTCACGAATGTGTTCTTGAACGCACGCCTGGGCAATTACAATTTCAACGGGGAGACTGTAAACAGCAGTGGCAATCCCTGGCTCGGCAGCGGCAATGCCGCTCCCATTGCGGGCCTGCTGCTGGGCTACCCGGATTCGACCAACGTTTCCACGGTTCTTAATCCAACCACCAACTCCTGGGCAAATCACTATGCGTTTTTCGCTCAGGACGACTTTAAGGTTTCGTCGACGCTCACGCTGAATTATGGTTTGCGATACGAATATCACCCGGTGTTCAAGGACTACAACAACAACGTCGCGAACTTCGATCCGGCCTACACCAGCGTCCAAAACGGCCAGACTGTCCGTGGGGCGGTCATCCTTCCGGGCCCGGAATCTTTTTCTCTCGTCAACCCGGGCTTTGCGCAGTCGATCGCACCTACTCCGATCATAACTGCCGCTCAAGCCGGAGTTCCGTCCGGTCTGCGCTTTTCCCAGAAGACGGACTTTGCGCCGCGAATCGGATTTGCCTGGCGATTCGCCAACAAGATGGTTCTGCGGGGAGGGTATGGGCGTTTCATCGAGGCGCCGCTCTCTCTTACGGCGATCGACGGGTGGTCAGTGGAGGCTAGCGATTTTGCGGGCTTTTCAAACTCAATTGGAAGCAACGGACTGCCCATATACAAAGCTCCCTACTCCTTCCCGTCGAACATCGCTCTGCCTGGGACCCAGTGGTACGATTTGGCGACCGACATTCACTATAAGGATCCGGTTGTGCAGGAGTGGGATCTCACGCTGGAGCGCGATCTGGGTAAGGGATTTGGACTGCGCGCGGGTTATGACGGCAATCATGGGTCACACCTTCCCACGGACATAAACTTGAACCAAATTCCCCCGAATACACAAGGGTATAACGCTCTTGCAGGCACCGCGCCTTTCCCGCAGCTTTACGTGATCTCTTACCAGACCAATTTGGGTTTCTCGAACTACAATTCCGGAACCATAACAGTGCATAAGCGGGCTGGCAATCTTCAACTCGAGTCTAGTTACGCGTTTACCAGGGACCTGGCCAACACCGCCGGCGCTCCCGCCGGCAGCGCCGCCCAGCCCAACGTTACTGAATTCGGCAACACTTTGCTTAGCAACCCCGCACAACCGGGGCTCGACTACGGTAATGTATCCTTCGCGCGACGTCAACGTTTCCTGACTACGTTTCTGTACATATTGCCATTTGGCAAGGGCAAGACATACTTGAACAGCGCCAGCCGCCTGACGGATGCGTTGGTGGGAGGCTGGGAGCTAAGCGGTATTTGGCTGATGCAGAGCGGGCCATTTCTGACCACATCGACCTACTCCGATCCGTCGGGCACCGGCTACAATCTCAGCCCTGCCAACTACAACGGCGGTCGTGCGGACACAGTTCCCGGCGTAAATCCTTACGCGGGCCAATCGCTAAGCCAGTGGATCAATCCGGCCGCTTTTGTCGATCCAGGAAATGCAATTGGCCGGTTCGGAGACGCTTCTCAAGGCGACGTTGTCGGACCAAATCAGAAGGTTCTCTCCATTTCGCTGATTAAGCGTTTCCAACTCACCGAGCGGGCGCGCATGGAGATTGGAGCACAGGCGGCAAACATCACCAATCACCCGAACTATCAGCCTCCCGCCAACTTGAACGTGGACGTTCCGGCATTTGGGGCGATCACCGCTATGCAACAGGCGGAAGCCGGCGGACCGCGGCAGATCCAGTTGACTGGCCGTATCGTGTTCTAGGACGCCGCGCGCGCTCCCAAAGATGAGAAAATAGGCAGCCATGAGACTGCGGCATCTGCTTGCGTCTACGGCTGCCTGTTTTTGCATCGTCGCATCGATCACCGTTCGCTCTGTTGCGGAGACTCCCGCTAAGGCCGGCAATGTGACCGAGGCCCGCGTGGTCGCCGAAGCGTCCGAAGGCAATGATTGGCTCGTGGGCGGCCGCACTTTCGACGAGCAGCATTTCAGCCCGCTGAAGCAAGTCACTGATAAGAACATCGCAAAACTTGGCCTGGCATGGGCCACCGACATCGAGAGCGCCATGGGCCTGGCAACCGAGCCCATAGTCGTGGATGGCGTGATCTACGTCAGCTTGCCGCAATCGCGAGTTTTCGCCGTAGACGCGCTTTCAGGAAAAGTTCTGTGGCGATTCGATCCCAAGGTGCGGCTGGACCGCATGCGGAACTCGTGGGCCGCGCACAGCAATCGCGGGTTGGCGGTTTGGGCGGGCAAGGTATACGTCGGAACCGGCGATTGCCGCCTGGTGGCCATCGATGCGGCGGCCGGTACACAGGCCTGGGAATCCCGCGTGTGCGATGGAGCGCAAACCGGCATCACCGGAGCGCCGCATGTCGGGGATGGGAAAGTATTCATCGGCTATAACGGCTCCGATACAGGAGTGCGCGGTTCGCTGGTGGCTTTTGATGCCGCTACCGGCAAGGAAGCCTGGCGGTTCTGGACCGTCCCTGGGAATCCGGCCAAGGGCTTCGAATCGAAGGCGCTCGAAATGGCCGCGAAGACCTGGTCGGGTGATGCGTGGTGGGAAACCGGAGGCGGCGACGTCTGGGATCCGATCACTTACGATCCAGTCGCTGGATTGGTGATCTTCGGTACGGCTGGCGCTACGCCGGAATCGCTATATGGCGACAAGGCGGATAAGAAAGTGAGCGGCGACCGGTTGTTCTCCGGAAGCGTGGTGGCCGTGAAAGCCGCAACCGGCGAATATGTCTGGCATTACCAGAACAGCGCGCCGGACTTCCATACTGAAAACATGCACATCCTGATCGCCGACGCGAATATCGGCGGCGAGAAGCGGCGGGTCGCCATCACCGCGCCGAAAAACGGATTCGTGTACGCACTGGATGAAAAAACCGGCCAGCTGCTGGAAGCGAAGCTGATCGTGAAGCCGTTTTGGGCCAGCTCCATCGATTTGAAAACCGGACGCGCCGTGGAGCTGCCGCCTCCAGCCAATGGACGCCGCGGCGAGGGCGGAGGGCACAACTGGTGGCCCATGAGCTACAGCCCGCTCACCGGCCTGGTCTATCTTCCGCTGCACGATTTGAAGGACGATCCGGTTCCCGGCGAGTTCCCGGAAGAAGGCAAGCTGGTGGCCTGGGATCCGGCGACGCAGTCCATCCGTTGGACGGTGGAGGAACCGATCGCGACCAATAGTGCGGTTTTAGCCACGGCCGGTAATCTCGTGTTTCAAGGCGAGGGCACCGGCGAATTTGCGGCCTACTCCGCCGATACCGGGCACAAGGTCTGGTCGATCATGACCGGCTCGGCGATACACTCCGTGCCCGTCAGCTTTGCCGTCCAAGGCCAGCAATATATTCTGGTTCCGGTTGGCTGGGGTTCCGGATCGCGACTTTTCAGCCGGGGCAGCTCCATGGCCACTCCCGCCTCGAAGCGGGGACCGGCCCGGCTGCTGGCATTCCGATTGGGAGCGACGACGCCATTTCCGGTAGTAAACGCCAGGATTCCTCCGGTTCCCAGGCCGCCCGATCAAACCTACAGTAAGGAAACCATTCAATTGGGCGCTACGCTGTTCAACAAACACATTTGCTTTGACTGCCATGGTCCTGGTGCGGATGGGAGCGGCGCGTTTACCGAGGACGGCGCCATTCCAGATTTGCGTTATTTGCCGGCGGTTTCTCACAAATTGTGGGATGCCACGGTTCTGGGCGGGAGCCACCAGAAGAATGGCATGCCGGGCTTTGGGAATCCACCCGGTTTTCCGATCGTGATGAGAAAGATGACCGCGCAGGAATCGGAAGCGATTCACGCGTACGTGATCGATCAATCCTGGAAGGCTTACAACGCCGAACAGAGCAAGCTCGGCGCGAAATGAAATTACATTGGATCGGTGTTGTATTCCTTGCGGCGGCTGCATCGGTCGGCGCTCAATCCATGGACAAAGGGGGCGCCAGACCGCTTGCCGAGGTTAAATTCGCGCAGGATGACGACGTGAAATGCCTCGCATCCGCGGTAGAGAATGGCGATCCGGACAAGGGCGCTTCCACCTTTATCCTCAAAGCTCCACCGGGCTGCGTGGTTCCCTGGCACTATCACACGGCCGAAGAGCAGTTGATCGTTACCGAGGGGACGGTTCGGACCGAAATGCAGGGCATGGCTGCGCGCGCGCTGACGCCCGGCGGATTTGCGATGATGCCGGGCAAGGCCAAGCATCAATTCTCCTGCCAATCCAAGAATCCTTGCGTGATGTTCGTAACCTTCGATCGAAAATACGACATCTTCTGGGTGAAGGCCGCGAAGTAGCGCGATGCTATCCTGTTCAAAAGGAGCCCGCCAGATATGAGGCGAGTGGTAATCGCAGTAGCTACGGTCATTCTCTTCCAGGCAGGCTTCGCCCAACTATGGGCGGCCGAACCGCTGCTTGGAACGTGGCGGCTGCAGCGCCAGGACGTCAATGGCGAAAAAACCAACTCCGAACCGCTCACGTTGCGAATTTCTCAATCCGGCGATAAGCTGGCCTTCGCATTTTCGGTGCCGGTGAACAACGTGGATTTTGTCAGCATGAGTTACACCGTTCGCCTGGACGGGACCGAAGGCGACGTCAAGAATTCACGCGGAGAGAAGATCGGGACCATCAAGATTTCGCCCGCCGGAGCCTCGCAATACAGCATGACGCTCAAGGGCGACAACCGGCCGGAAAGCTCCGGCAAACTCACGATTTCCTCCGACGGGAAAACCCTCACTTCCGAATCCGATACGCTGCAGGCGGGCCACATGATCCACTCCAAGCAGTCGTTTTCGCGCGACTAGCGCTGCCGGATGAACTTCCTCCGCCGGTTCTTCAAACGGCCGCAGCAGCTTTGGATCCGGCGGTTCAACTTTCAGATTCACTTGTGGGCGGGAATCATTCTGGCGATTTACTTTATCGTGATTGGGGTGAGCGGGTCGATACTGGTTTTCCGGGATGAGCTTGAGACCGTGAGCGGGACCAAACCCTGGCACAAAATCGAAGCCCGGGAGCCATTCGCGAGCCTCACCAGCGTAGTCGGCAATTTAAAAACCGCCTACCCTCGCAGCCATATCGTCTCGGTTCGAGCGCCCGAGGACGGCGATCCGACCTTCGTGGCGGTGCTGCAGGCGCGCCGTCAGATCAAGGTAGCTTCCGATCCGGCCAGCGGCACGGTTCTGGGACAATTGCCTGAGGGCGCGGCCTGGATAGAGTGGGTATTGGAACTGCACGAGCGCCTGCTGATCCGGCCCAATGGACGGGAGGTGAACGGGATCGGCGGGGCGATTCTGCTGGTGGTGTCTATCACCGGGCTGGTGGTGTGGTGGCCGGGCATTCGAAACTGGAAGCGAGCATTGCTGGTCGATTTTCGCCGCGGCTGGAGACGGATCAATTTCGATCTCCACAGCGCGTCCGGTTTCTGGACACTACTCATCGCGTGCTTCTGGGCTGCCAGCGGGATCTATTTCGCGTGGCCGGTCCAGAGCGTCCGCCTGATCCAGCGATTTTCGCCGGTGATCAATGCGAAGCCGCCGGTGGTTAGAGTGAGCCCCGAGGCCAGCTTCGGCGATCTCAACCTGGATAATCTTGTCGAGCGGGCGCGCGCAGCGGATCCTGGAACGAAGTGGAAAGCCATCGCGTTTCCTTACAGCCGCAGAGCGCCGCTCGAAATGACCATGCGGCGCGGCGGCGGCGTGGGCAGGGAATACGAGGACATCGTGTATTTCAATCCCTACACGGGCGAATATCTGACCACCTGGAAATACGGGGTCAACAAGAGTTTGGGGGACTGGCTGGTGTGGTCCCAGGTGCCGCTGCATTTCGGAACGTCCTGGGGGATGACGATCAAGATCATCTGGGCCGCCGCGGGCCTGGTGATCCCGCTTCTGACCGTGACGGGAATCCTGATGAATTGGAATCGGGTGCTCAGGCGAAAATGGAAGCATTTTCGAAAAGGGACTACCGATCAAACGCATACCGTTGCGCCCGCCGGCCGCCCGATATGATTCGCTTAATAACGCGGCGGTATTTGGCGAAGACCGCAGGCGCCGTATTGCTGGGGAGCGTCTGGCGGAGTGCGCGAGCAGACGGGCAGAAGACCTATCTGGTGGGTTCTACAGCGACTGGAGTTCCATTCAGCTTCCTGGATCTGAAAACGAACCAACTGACGGGCGCGATGGTGGATATCGTGCGGGCCATCGCGCAGGATGCGGGTTTGAAGATCGACATGCGCGTGATGGCGTTCGGGGCGCTGCTCCCGTCGCTGCTCTCGAGGAAGATCGACATCATTTCGGCGGCCATGCTGAAGACGCCGGCCCGCGAGAAAGTGGTGGATTTCAGCGAGCCGGTGTACTCTTACGGGGGCGGGCTGATCGTACCGGCGCGCGATACTCGCGACTATCGCAGGATCGAGGACTTGAAGGGTCTGACAGTGGGTGTGCAGGTGGGCACTCGCTTCTTCGATCAGCTGCAAGCGGCGGGGGCCAAGGAAGTGAAGACGTACGATAATCTCATCGAGATGCTGGGCGATTTGAGCGCGGGAAGAATCGACGCGGCGTATGGCGACGCGCCCATTTTCGCCTATCAGGTATCGCAGGCGCGGATGAAGAAAGCGCGCTTCGTGCGATCCTTCCAGCCGCCCAGCGTGGAACAGGTCTGCCTGGTGGTCCGAAAGGGCGACGCGGAGCTTTTGGGCCGCTTGAATCCGGCGGTGCAGCGGATCCGATCCGGCGCGATCAAATCGGCGATCGAGCGATGGAGCCTCAACTAGACCGTGGACAGCTGGCTTACGGACGTAAGGGACTTTCTGCCGCTGCTGCTCAGCGGATTGCGGACCACCGTCGCCATTACCGCGTGCGCGCTCGTGCTAAGCGTGATCCTTGGATTCGTATGGGCGCTGATGGGCATGTCGCGCTTTTGGCTGCTGCGCGGCGCGAGCCGGGTTCTGATCAACACGGTGCGCGGCATACCGATCCTGGTGCAACTGTTCTACGTTTACTTTGTGCTTCCCGATCTGGGCGTGACGTTGAACGCTTTTTCGGCGGGAGTGGCGGGATTGGGGCTGGCCTATTCGGTGTATCAGGCGGAGAACTTTCGCGCGGGCTTCGCTTCGGTGGATCGTTCTTTGATCGAGGCCGCGCAATCGCTGGGCATGCCGGAGAGCGTTATCATGCGGCGCGTTATTCTGCCGCTCGCGATTCGCGTCGTGCTGCCTCCGTTCGGCAATACGTCGATCATGCTGCTGAAGGATTCGTCCATCGCATCCACCATCACCGTGGCGGAGCTGACGCGCGCCGGCCAGTTGCTGGCCGTGTCGACGTTCAAGAATATGACTATCTACACACTGGTGGCATTGCTGTATCTGGCGATGAGCCTGCCGTTATCATTTTTGACGCGCCGGCTGGAACGGAGATTCGCAGCGCGATGATCGAGGTGTCCGAAGTCCGCAAGAAGTT
The DNA here is from genome assembly GCA_963786745.1 of Terriglobia bacterium. Classification (GTDB taxonomy): domain Bacteria; phylum Acidobacteriota; class Terriglobia; order Bryobacterales; family Bryobacteraceae; genus Palsa-89. The sequence goes on from CAWBAE010000009.1 coordinate 426,323, forward strand.
CGGCCGGCAGGAGGTGCTGCGGGGCATTACGTGTTCGATCAGCCGCGGTGAGGTGGTTTGCCTGATCGGGCCATCCGGTTCCGGAAAATCGACCGTCCTGCGCTGTATCAACGGCCTGGAAACGCCGGATAGCGGCAGCATCACGGTGGATGGAACCGTGGTGGGCGCGGGCTCGCTGCGGGAGACGCGGGGGAAAGTCGCGATGGTTTTTCAGCGCTTCAATCTGTTTCCGCATCGAACGGCGCTCGAAAACGTGACCGAGGGGCCGATCCACGTGCAGCGCGTCCATCCGGAAGAAGCGCGCGAGCGGGCGCTCGGGCTTCTGGAAAAGGTGGGCCTGCGGGATCGCGCCGGCGCCTATCCGTCCCAGCTTTCAGGCGGGCAACAGCAGCGGGTGGGCATCGCCCGCGCGTTGGCGATGCGGCCGATGGCGATCCTGTTCGACGAACCTACTTCGGCGCTGGACCCTGAGCTGGTGGGCGATGTGCTACGAGTGATGCGCGCGCTGGCCGAGGAAGGCATGACCATGATCGTAGTAACGCACGAGATCGGGTTTGCCCGCGAGGTGGCGGGCCGGGTTATTTTCATGGACGGCGGAGTGATCGTCGAGAGCGGCCCGGCGCGGGAAGTACTCACGAATCCTCAAGTGGAGCGTACGCGCACGTTTTTGCAGCGCGTGATTCATCCGATATGAGCGATTACCGAAGTTATAGCTTCTGGCTTGAAACCGCGGGCGAAGAGCTGGTTCCGCGCCCCGCGCTGCAGCATTCCTCCGAAGTGGATGTCGCGATTCTGGGCGCCGGATACTCGGGCCTTTGGACGGCGTATTATTTGTTGCGCGAGAATCCGGGGCTGAATGTCGCGATCGTGGAGAAGGAGATCGCCGGCTTCGGGGCATCGGGGCGGAACGGCGGCTGGTGCTCGCCCAAATTTCCAGTGACGCCGACGGTTTTGGAACAGCGCTTCGGCCGAGACGCTGCGCGGGCCTTGCTGGTGGCGATGTTCGACTCAGTGGGCGAGGTCGGCAAGGTGTGCGAAGAAGAGAGCATCGACGCGCAATTCCATCAAGGCGGCTATTTGAGCCTGGCTCGCGGCACGTATCAGCTTCCGGCGATTCGGGCCAGCTACGCGGAGTACGAACGGATGGGCCTGGGCGATCGCTATCGCCTGCTGAGCGCGGAAGAGGCGCGGGAGCGGGTGAACATCACGGATCTCGAGGGCGCCATGCACACGGATGGATGCGCGAGCGTTCATCCCGCGCGACTGGTTCGGGGCCTGGCGCGGGCGGTGGAGCGGCGCGGCGGCGTCATTTATGAACAAACCGAAGTTACGGATTTCGAAGGCGGGGCGACGCCCAGGCTGGTTACCAGGGCAGGGGAGCTGCGGGCGCGGAGATGCATCGTACTGGCGGGCGAGGCTTATCTCACTCGCTTCCCGAAGCTGCACCGCGCGCTGATGCCGGTTTATTCGCTGATCGTTTTGACCGAGCCGCTTACTGCGGAGCAATGGGGAAAGATCGGGTGGCGGAACGGCGAAAGCATCGCGTCCAACCGGTACACTGTGGACTATTTGACCAAGACATCGGACGGGCGCATTCTGTTCGGCAGCCGCGGAGCGCCTTACGAGTTCGGTTCGAAGATCAGCGACGGGCAGGACCGGCATGCGGCAACGCACCTGCGCGCACAGCGGTCGGTGGTGGAGTGGTTTCCGGCGCTCGACGGAATCAAATTCACGCATGCCTGGGGCGGCCCGCTGGGTATGCCTCGAGACTGGATGCCGGCGGCGGATTTCGACCCGAAGTCGCGGATCGCGATGGCGTGTGGGTATACCGGGCAGGGGGTCTCGACCACCAATCTTGCGGGGCGAACGCTGGCGAGCCTGATTCTCGAGAAGCACAGCGCGCTCGACAAATTGCCGCTGGCGCAAAGGCGATCGCGAAACTGGGAGCCCGAGCCTTTACGCTGGCTGGCGGTGCGTTATACGCAGGCAGCGCTGGCTCGCATCGACGCGGCCGACGAAGCCGGGCGGGCGCGGCCGCTGGATGGACCGATCGCGGAGTTTCTGGGGCGGCATTGACGAAGGACCTGCTTGAAGATGTGCGCGCGCGCTTCCGTGCGATGGAGGCGCGAACGGCGCCGGAAATCAAGCGCGTCGCGCAAGACGTCTATCGCCGCATCAAGCCGTGGCCGGCGACGGATCGCGATCGCCTATGCGTCGCGCTTTGGGAGAGCGGCAAATTCGAAGAAGGCGCGCTGGTGTGCTACGTGTACCGGCGATTCGCGAAGCAGTGCGGGGCGCGCGAGTTCCGCATGTTCACGCGCTGGCTGGATCGCTACGTCGACAACTGGGGCCTTACGGACGGCGTGTCGTTGTGGCTGCTGGGCGCGTCCATCGCCAACGATCCCTCGCTGATCGCTGAGATTCCTGCCTGGACGCGTTCTAAGAATCGCTGGAAGCGGCGGGCCGCGGCGGTTGCGCTGGTGCCTTCGGCCCGGCACGGGCTGCATACGCGAGAGATTCTTAAAATCGCGAAGCCACTGATTTCGGATTCTGACGACATGGTGCAGAAGGGGGTCGGCTGGCTGCTAAAAGAGACCTATCCGAAAAAGCCCGCCGACGTGGTGCGCTTCCTGATGCCGTTGCGCGCGAAGACGCCCAGGCTGGTGCTGCGATACGCGGCGGAGAAGATGTCCAGCACCGACCGGGCTCGCGTTTTAGGCCCCTAAAGCGAAGATCTTGCTATACTACACCAAACGGAGGTTCGCGATGCGAATTCGCTTGGCCGCTGTAATCACTCTTGCCGTCGTGCCCGCGTTCTGCGGAGAATGGAACGCGCGCCTGGCGGAACAATACATGGATGGCCGCCAAAAAGATTGGCTGGCGTGGCCCACGGCCATGGCTTCCGGAGTGGCCTGCGTATCGTGCCACACGGGATTGCCGTACCTGGTGGCTCGTCCGGCGTTGCGGCGGGCGTTGAGCGAACGAACCGGTCCTACACTGTACGAGAACATGCTAGACGCCAGCATGCGCGCCACGGTGACGCGCACCGACGCGAAAGATCTGTTCCCGGGACTGAAGGGGCTGATTGTGGATCAGGTATTCGGCGCGCAGTTGATTATGAATTCTTTGGTTCTGGCGCTGGATGACTCGCAGCGCGGCGCCAAGCTGAGCCCGGAAGGCGAGAAATCGTTTGAACGGCTGTGGGCGACGCAGCTCAAGTCCGGCGAGGACAAGGGCAACTGGCTGTGGTCGGACTTCGATCTCGATCCGTGGGAGACGCGCGATGCGGCTTACTACGGCGGCGCGCTGGCGGCATTGGCTACGGGCCTGGCACCGGGCGGTTATCAGGCGCGGCCGGAGATTCGCGACAACATCGCCGCTCTGACGACGTATTTGCGCGCTGGAGAGTCCAAGACGCCGCTGCACAATCGGCTGTTCCTGCTGTGGGCTTCGGCCAAGCTCCGGGAGCTACTGCCGGAAACCGACCGGCAGGCGATCCTGGCCGAGATCTGGAAAAAGCAGCAGCCGGATGGTGGATGGACGCTCGAATCGCTGGGCCAGTGGAAGCATCGCGATCCGGCGCCGGTGCAGACCGGTTCGAACAGCTACGCCACGGCGCTGGTGACGTTCGTAGTTGAGCAAGCGGGAGCGAAGCGCTCGGACGCGGGGTTGACGCGGTCGTTGGGCTGGCTGAGGACGCATCAGGACCCGCAGACCGGATACTGGCGCGCCGAATCGATGAATCATAAACACGAAGCCGGGTCCATGCCGGAGCTGTTCATGAGCGATGCGGCAACCGGCTACGCGACCGCGGCCCTGCTTGCGGCTGGCGAGCAAATCGGCACGCACTAGGGCCGCTCAACGTTATTGCTTGCCGCCACGGGCGGCGATAAGGCAACATGCGGCGTCTATTGATCGCCTCTTTTTTAGTCGTCCCGTTCGCATTCGGGCAGCAGGAATCCGAGACAGCGTGGGATGTCAAGTATCTGATGGAAGCCGAGCGCTATGGGGGGCGACACATTAAAATCTTGTGGTGGGCTGGTGACCAGACTGCGGTCGAGATGCGGAAGCTGTACGATGACGATTTCCTGGCGCAACCGCGCAACCTCAGAAAAGTGCTAGGGATTCTGGAAGCCGCATTCGGAAACCTGGAGCAGGTTCGTTATGCGGAGGACAAGGAACCCCGTGCTTCGATCTCCTTACTGCGATCGGTTCAGCAGAAAGTTAGCGATCCAAGGTACAAAACAGCGATCGACGAATTAATCGACAAGCTTAGGGTGCCCGAGGCCATCGAAGCGGATTCCGGATGCATAGACCCTCTAGCGTTGCCCATGATACCGATCAGCTCGAGAAAACAGGCTCCGGATTTGGCACTACGAGACTTCAACGACAAGCCCTTTCGGTTATCCGATGACAAGGGAAGGCCGATCATCGTCAATATTTGGGACAGCAACTCCCAGCCGCAAGCCGCTGGCCTCACCTTCCGGCTGCCGGGAAGGTTTGGAATGAGCGGGCTAGCGGTAGTTGGTGTGTGGGAGGACGCGGGCGGCCGTACCACGCTCGATACCTACCTGAACAGGGCCGGGATGGCGGAGCCAGACTATCCAGTCGTTCCTGGGAGGGGAGACATTTCCCAGGCCTTTGGCGCAGGGCCCTTGCCGATAGTAGTCCTGATTGACCGCAGCGGCAAGATCGCTGCCCTTCAGTCTTCCGATGGAACCGGGTTTGCTCCCCTTTCCTGCACCTACGACGGCGCGATCAAAGCCCTCCTCGCCGAACCGGCTAGTGTCAACTGAGAAATAGATCAGGGAACAGGTTCCAGCTCGAAGCCTCGCAATTGGTAGCGGAAATTCGCGTGGGCACGCAACCTGGTATCGCACCACGCGATGCCTTGCTCGGTGGCCTTTAACTCCGCATCCCACCAGGTTCCACCCGCGCCCGTGCGATAGAACTCGTGGCAATTCGCCAAGTGGCGGCGAAAGCCGGCAGTCAGGCGCGCTTCATAGTGGGCATTCAGATCTTCGGCGCTGACCCCTTTGTCGAGCGCCCGGATCACGGCTGACGCCAGGATCGCCTCGCGAACCGCGTGCGCAGTGCCGTCCCCGCAAATAGGATCGAATGCCATGGCGGCCGTTCCGCAGGCCAGCCATTCCGGTCCACATAATGGCTCAGCAATGCGCGGGTAGGTGGGAAACTCGTTGTTGGCTGGGCCGTATTCCGAAATCTGTTCGGAAATCACCCGGCTCTTACTGAGAAGCGTTTCAGGCCCATTGCCCACCGAGAGCAGCCAGCCGGATCCGGGCGCGTTCGGGATCAGGAACAGCCAGCCCTCTTCGAGCGATTCGATCCAGCAGGCGGAGGAATCCGCGCCCGCGCGAAGTTGGATCGGCAGCGCTGCCGCCATCCTCGATCCGAAGCGATGCTCGACCACCGGGGCGGGAAGAGGGCGGGACGCGAAGATAGTCCAATCGGCTTCGATCGGTTCATCTCCGGATGGCGGGCGCAGAGCTTGTAGCAGCAACTCCTCAGACACGACCACGGCGGAGTGTTCCAGCTTCATTGCTTTCGAACCCGCGCCCCATGCTACTACGCGGCTCTCGATTCGAGGCATGTCACGAAACAGATCCTGGCGATCGAAGATATCGCGGATCAGCGCCAGCGCGTGATCGCCCAGCATGATGACCGGCAGTCGCGGCCGCTCCACCGGCTTCAGAGCTACACGGAATCCGGCCTTCCCGAGAAGGTACGCGCAACAGGACGCAGCCACGCCGTCGCCTTGGATGACGACGTCCCGCATGACGGGCGTTAAGGAATCACGACGATTCCCGCGTAGGTGACGTCGTTTTGCAGATCCCAGGTTTTCTCGTATTTCAGTGTCGCGGCGTCGTAGACTTCGATGTCGAAGCCCGCGCCATAAAGGTACAGCTTCTTGCCGTCAGCCGAAATACCAAGGGTGAAGCGCGTGCGGCAGGGAACTTCCGCGCGCTGCGTGATGCGATCGCTGGTCAGATCGAACGCCCAGAACTCGCAGCGTTTGTCGCCGCTTCCTCCGGAATTGTTGCCGTGGAGTCCGGAAGCAACCACCGTGTAGGCGGCCTTGCGGTCCGGCGTCACTTCGATACCGGAAATGCCTTCGGGCACTGGGCCGATCGGGTTGAAATCAAACTTCCGGGTGCTCAGATCGAAGCGCGCCAACCCGAACACGTGATTGTGGACGATCGGATCGGAGGACATAAAGACCGCGACGTGCTGTCCGGGTTCGTTGATCAGATCCAGATCGCCACCGAAGCGGAGGTTCTCCATTTCCACGCCGGGAAAGGCCGGTTTCGAGAGATCGATGCGCTCCACCAATTTAAAGTCGTCGGCCTGCAGGATCGTGATCTTGTTTCCGAACTGGTAGAGATACTTGCCGTCCGGGGAGAGTTCCAAGGGAGCGCGACCGTAATCGATATCATTGGCGGATTGGTCCTCTTTGGGCATATCCACCGTTTTGACGATCTTCTGCTGCTCGAGATCGATCACCGTATATTTGGGCTTGCCGACCTCGTAGTGCTCCAGATATTTATCGATTTCCTTGGTGATGGTGTAAAAATATTTGCCCGAAGGATCCGGTGTGCCGTTCCAGAAACGGTACTGCTTGGTGGGCGTATTCAGCACAAAGTGATTGGTCACTTTGCGGCTTGCGACGTCGATCACTTCGATGCCGTTGTGATCGATAGTGGTCACGTAGATGGTCTTATGATCCGGCGTTTGGCGAATCGACATGGGCGTACCCGTGGTAAGCGGGATACGATCGACAATTTGTCCCTTGCCCTCATCGAAAACGATTACAGCATTCGGATACGCCGGCAGGTAAAGAGTGCCCGCGCTTGCGAGCGCGGCTGCGGCACTGAATACCAGCAATAGCCGTGACATCATGGGAACACCAGATCGAGATTGCGCCAGTCCTTGGTGGCGGAGGCGCACTTGTTCGCCCAGTCGGCGGCGTTATTGAGATGATCCGGCACTTGCGCGGGCCAATAGCAGCTCACGAAGCAGTCATAGATGTCGCGCTCCACGGGTTGGCACAGGCCGGCGGTTCCACCCGCGGCGTCCACTTCCCATCCGGGCGTAAACATCAGAGCGCAGCCCATGGGGACGTGCGGACGAGGCTGGGCGGGCTGCGGATTCTGCAATGCGACGACGTCGTCGGTGCGCGAAGCAACATAGCTGTCGATGCGTGCAGCTTTTCTATTGAGGGGTCGCATGTGTCTCATGAAGATGCCTTCCTTTCGGCGAACTGCTCTAAAAACCCCGGATTCTTGGCTGCGATGGCGCCATAAATTTCGAGACAGGTATTGGTCCAGTCCCGGATCCAGTCGCAGTAATGAAGATTGGGGTGTCCGGTATCCCCATAACGCACGAATGCCTCGTGATGGCAGCCGCCGGCGCACAGAGGGCGCGCCCAGCAGGTGTGGCAATCGTATTTAGAATCGATATGACCTCGGCTCAGAAAATCGGTCTGCTTCGCGCGGTCGATGCCGGTGGAGACGTGTCCCAGGGCATGCTGATCGGAATCGACGAAACGATGACAGGGCGCGATGTCGCCCGAAGGCCCGACGCCCACCAGTCCCAGGCCTGCGCCGCAGGGATGCGACTTATTCACGCCTTGGCACAACTCGGCCAGCGTATCGCTGACGTTCGAAAATCCGTGCGATTCGCCGCGCAGCGCGTATTCGAGGTATTCGTTGGCCAGCGCGTGGAACTGATCCAGCACGCTGTCCATGCCGTTCGAGTTGATGGAGTAAAGCTGGTTGGGCGAAGAAGTGACCGGCGCGAAGCCGACTTCGTGAAAGCCCAGATCCTGCTTCAGGTGGCGGAAAATCTTCACTACATCGGTGACACCCGCTGTCAGCGTTACGCGGGCGGTGATCGGCCGGGTGCGATGGTTTTGGATGAGTGCCCGGACGCGCGGCTCGATAATGTCGTAGCTGCCCTTGCCGTTGGCGAAAACACGCAGCTGGTCGTGCATTTCCTTGGGCCCATCCATGCTCACGGTCACGCCGATATGGTTCTCGGAGAGGAACTCAATGATGGTGGGCGTCAGCAGCGTGGCGTTGGTCGTCAGGCTGAAATCGATATGGCGGTCCTGCTCTTTAGCGCGCTGGTTGGCGTAGGCGACCACCTGCTTCAGCAGCGGGTAATTCATCAGCGTCTCGCCGCCGAAGAACGTGATGTGGATCGAGCGCCGCCCGGCGGATTGCTCCAGCAGGAATTCCACCGAGGATTTGGCGGTCTCGATATCCATGAACTTCGGCTTGCCTTCGGGAGTGGCCACTTTGTCTGCGCCGAACTCGTAGCAGTATTGGCAAGCCAGGTTGCACTGGTTAGTGAGATTCAGAACCAGCGTCTGGATGGGGAAATCGGCGGGCGGCGTGGTGGCCGGCTCCGCAACCGAATTTCCGGAACGGATCACTTGCGCGTGGTAGAGTTCCACCAGCAGCTCTTCGGCATCCGAGCCAGCGATCCCGCTCGATACCAGGTGCTGATGCAGCGCGTCATAGGGCGTCTCGCCCGCGCTCAGGCGGCTGATAACCTTTTGGACGTCGTCGTCCACCTGGAAGATGGCGCCCGCGGGAACCAGATACAGGAAGCGCTCGCCGCCGGCCTCGAAGGAGTGAAATTCACCCAAGCGAAATGGCCGGGTGTCGATCTCTGTCTGGACAGACGTCATTGGCCCACCTCGGGCTGATCCCACTGCATATAAGCAGGCACGGTAACCACCAGATACGATTTGCCGGTCAGAGGCTTGCCGTCCTGATCCTTCTCATTATTGGCCGTGGCCACCACCCAAACGTCGCCGTAATTGTTGCGGCTGAACTTGCGCTTGGGATTGGGGCCGTCGGAGGCAGGCGTGAACAATCCGGAGGGGCTCAAAGTGCCCACGAAGTCTTTGTCGTCGTCGCCGTAAGAGGAGAAAAACTCTTCCATCGAAAAGGTGGCGTCCACCGGACCGAGTTCGACATCGTCGGCGGTGTGCGGCTTGCCATCCGCGCCGCGCTGGTAAGCGATGGCCTGAAACTGCTGATAGCCCTTGGGATGGGTCTGGCTGCCCAGCCGCGCCAAAGCGGTATCCGGCATCACCTTTATATAGTCGACGCGATCATACACTGCAACGCCGTTTTGAAGCACCGCGCGGCGCAGGGCGATATCCCGTTTGCCGGGAACAGCGCCTGAGGCGACATCCACTTCCGCCACCACTTCAGTGGCGCTGTGAGAAACGATCCGCCGCACTGTCACACCCGTGCCGAAATCCAGATCGGAAGCCGCGATCTGTGCGGGAAGTGCGTCGCCGATCAGACGGATGCGCAGACCCTGCGAACCGGTTTTCAACGCCGGATGATCCACGCCGAGCAGCGTTGGATCATTGGACGAGCGCTGGAGCTTCACGTCGAATCCGAATTCCTGATACTGGCCCCAGAACCAGCGGCCTTCGGCCTGCGATTGGTCGGTAGATACGAGCATTACTTCACGCATCTCGCTAGTAAGGTCGCCGGGGCCGGAATTGGCCGGCTGCGTTCCCTTGGACCGTCCGCGCCAGGCGTAGCCCGCGTATACCAGGCTGGTGCCGGAGCGCGTGAGCGTGGAGCCGTCCTTGGCGGAGACCAGCTTCACGCGAGTGCTGAACTCGTCGTCGGCGTTCCCATTCGGTTCCACTTCCATCTCGCCATAGTAGGTTCCTTTGCCAGCGATGGTCGCAGTCACCAACCACCGCCCGGCGAGTTTCGGTGCGCGCATGCGGGCTTGCCATGCGCCCCATTCCGGCGTATGCAGCGGAGCGGTCTTGCCGAGATAAGCGATTGCATCGTCCACCGGCATGGGCGCGGAAAAGTCGATATGATGGCGCTCTTCGTCGGCCCCGCCCGCATTCATTCCCATGCGGAAGGCCTCGTCGGCTTGCGGATACAGCGCCACGTGCGTGTTGGCGAGCAGTTGCCAATCCTCCGCCGACCTGCGCCACGAAAGCGGGCGAGCGAAGGCATGACAATAGGTACACGCGCCGCGAACATTGTCGTTGGGGATATTGGTTTCGTCCTGGATGCGGTGTTCGGCGAGGTACATCACGGGTTTGGCTTCTTCAGGAGCCAGACCGTGGTAGGTGCTGAGATATTTGAGAATCGAGCGCGCCTCGGCGGGAGTGAGGCGCACGCCCTGCTGGCGCACCATCCGCTTGATGGCTTCTTCCCATCCTTCGGGCGCGGCGCGCACCCACGAGATTCGCAGCAGGTTTCCTTTTTCGTCTTTAGTGTGACAGGTGCCGCACTTGCTGATGACCAGTTGATCGGTGACCGGGATACCCTCTTCGGGTGCCGGCTTTGCCGCTGCAGACTCGGTGGACGGGGGAGTTTGCGCCAAGAGAGATAGAGCCAGAAGGGTTGCCAACAGAAGTCTCATATTTGTCGGTAACAAACATGATACTCCTTTGTAACAGCGCTGTGGAAGAGTAATCTGCGAGACATGCGCCTTGTCGGCGGCTAAAGAACCAGCAGGTCCTTTACGACGTCGCCATAAACGTCCGTCAGACGGAAATCGCGGCCCGCGTAGCGATACGTCAGTTTGGTATGGTCGACACCCAGGCTGTAGAGCATGGTGGCATGCAGATCGTGAATGGAGACGCGATTTTCGACGGCCTTGAATCCGAATTCGTCGGTTGCGCCGTAAGCCAAACCGCCCTTGAAACCGCCGCCGGCCACCCACATTGTGAAGCCGTAGGGATCGTGGTCGCGCCCGGTGCCGCTTTCCGATACCGGCGTGCGTCCGAATTCGCCGCCCCAAACGACGATGGTTTCATCCAGCAGTCCCCGCCGCTTCAAGTCGCGAACCAGCGCGGCCGCGGCTTGGTCCATGTCGGGGCAGCGCTGCTTCAAATTCTCGCTGATATCTTTGTGGTCGTCCCACACCTGGCCCTGGCCGTAATTGATATGGATATAGCGAACGCCGTGCTCCACCAGCCGGCGCGCGAGCAGGCAGCCGTTGGCGAAAGGCGTGTCGCCATACTCGGCGCGGATCGCCTCGGATTCTTTGCGGATGTCGAAGATGTCGAGCGCCTCGAACTGCATCCGGTAGGCGGCTTCCATGGACTTGATGCGGCCTTCCAGAAACTCGTCGGCGCCGAAGGATTCGCTGAAGCCCCGGTTCAGGGCCTGGATCTCATCGAGTTCGGCGCGCTGCTGCTGCGGGTCGTCCCAGGGATTGCGCAGGTCCGGAATCATTTTCTCCGGCTCGATTTCGGTGTCGCTGAAGCTGATGCCCTGATGCTCGGCCGGCAGGAATCCGGAGCGCGACAAGGATCCACCGCCTCCGCCGCCGCCCGGAGTCAGAACCACAAACGCCGGAAGATTTTCGTTCTCCGTGCCCAGGCCGTAGGAAATCCACGCGCCGGTGGAAGGCCGCGTGGCCAGGATGCTTCCGGAGTGGAACAGGCTGCGCGCCGGCGTGTGCGTGGGATTGAACGTGTACATCGAGCGGATGAGGCAGATGTCGTCGATGGTTGCGCCGATTTTGGGCACCAGTTCGCTGACTTCTGTTCCGGACGCGCTGTACGCCTGAAAGTGGAAGGGCGAAGGCAGCAGACCGCCGGTCTGGCGCTCGGTGCGCAGGTCCACCGAGTCCGGCCGCTGGCCCTGGTATTTGAGCAATTGCGGCTTGGGATCGAACATGTCGACGTGGGAGGGGCCGCCGGGCATGAAGAGACAGATTACATGCTTGGCTTTGCCGGGAGTGCGCGGGCCGGGGTAATGTCCCAGCGCGGCGTGCGCTTGCTGGCTCGCCAGCATTCCCGTGAGCCCGACGGCGCCGACGCCGCCACATAGCGACTGAAGCATGGACCGGCGCGAAAGCTTCTGAGTCATGGCCAGAAAATCTCCTCGTTGACGGACAGCAGAATTTGAGCGTATTGGGCGGGCGCGCCCTTTTCTAGATAACGCACTCCGCGTTCGAGCTCGGTGGGGCTTGGATCGCGCGATAAGATCTTGCGGTATAGCATCTGAATTTTCCCCGAGTTATCGGGCGCGGATTGCACGGCATTGGCCAGCGCGGCTGCCTGGGCGTGTATGAACGAGCTGTTCATCACGAACAGCTGCTGAAGAGACGTGGTGGTGACATCTCGCTCTGAGCTGGTCTGCGTGGGATCCGGGAAATCGTAAATTCTGAGAAGATCGCTCAACCTGCCGCGGCTTACTCGCGCGTAGACGGTGCGCCGGTTGTTGCCGGGGGCATCCACTTCCTCGGACGGGCCGTACATCTGCTCGTTCAGCGTCCCGGCGGCGCGAAGCATGGAATCCCGCCAGGCTTCGATATCCATGCGGCGCGGATTCATGCGCCAGAGGTACGTGTTCAGCGTGTCTACTTTCGAGGATTCGGGATTAGTCTGGCTGGACTGCTGATAGGCCGCCGAAAGCATAATCTCCCGGTTTAGCCATTTGAGCGACCATCCATGGGCGATGAAGCGAGCCGCGAGATCATCGAGCAACTCGGGATTGGCGGGTTTTTCTCCCTGTACGCCGAAGTCACTGGTGGTGGGCGACAGGGCTCTGCCGAAGTGCCAGCCCCAAACACGGTTGACGATCACTCGCGCGGCCAGCGCTGCGCCATCGCTGAAGATTCTTTCCCCGAGTTCCAGCCGGCCGGAGCCTTGCTTGAAGGTGCTGTCTCCCTGAGAGAGCACGGTGAGGAAATGTCGCGGCACCACTTCGCCAGGTGTTGCTATGTTGCCATGCAGCAGCACCGGAAAATCGCGCGATTCGCCGGCACGGTAATTGATCCAGGTGAAGTGGGCGTCGGAACCGTCCACATACTGCGCGGCGTCGTAAACGGCGTTGGTGAAGGGCTGGGTGGACACCGAACTTCGTTTCACCGGAGCGGGCGCCGGGACGGGAGCCGGGGTGGCGGGAGGCGCCGCTGTTGCGGTCGCCGGGGTTTCCTTCGCAAGAGGAGCAGGGCTGGGCTTTGGAGGAAGCTTGTAATACTTTTCCAGGCTCTCGGCGAGCTGCGGGATAGCGTTGCCTCAGACCCTCCATCTCCGCTTTCAGGCTGGCGATCTCGGCCTTCCATTTCTCGACACGCGGCGCAGCGCCTTCGACAGTGGACTCTTCCTCGGTCAGCAGATCCGCCGAATAATGCAGATCGAACAAGCGGTTCTGGATCCAGAGATAAGCGCTGCTCTACCTCGGGATCCACGTCGAACAGCGGCCGTTCGGCGCGCATGGTGGATGCGAACACGCCCACCAGTCCGTAGTAATCCTTGGTCGGGATCGGATCGAACTTGTGATCGTGACAGCGCGCGCAAGCTACCGTCATGGCCAGCAGGCCGCGGGAAACTGCATCCACGCGCTCATCCCAATCGTCGGTCATGAAGCCGCCGATTACCTCGGCCGAGAGGCGCTGGTCTTTGTGATACACGGGAGCCGCGCCCAGGTAGCCGAGCGCGCGAAGATCGGAACGCGTTGCACCCGGCATCTGGTCGGCCGCAAGCTGAAGCTTGACGAAACGGTCATACGGGACGTCTTTGTTCAGGGCTTCGATAATCCAGTCGCGATAGCGCCACGCAAATGGATACGGGGGATTGGTAGCTTCGGATGTCGGGTTATCTTCGCCGAAGCGCGCCACATCCATCCAGTGCCGGCCCCATTGTTCGCCATAGTGTGGCGAGGCGAGGAGACGGTCGATCAATTTCGGCCAGGCGTCGGGAGACTTGTCGTTGACGAAGGCCTGCACCTCTTCATAACTCGGGCGGAAGCCGAGCAGGTCGATATAGGCGCGCGTTACCAACGTTCGGGGATCGGCCGAGGGAGAAGGCCGGAGCCCTTTCTCTTCGAGCTTCGAGAGCACGAAGGAATCGATTTTAGTTTGGGGCCATGCGGCGTCCTTTACGGGCGGCGCAGGGATCTCATGGACCGGCTGGAAGGCCCACCACTTCCGCCCATCCTCTATGCTCATTCCTTTGAGGGGCGCGGGACTGGAACCGGCCGCCGCGTCTTTACGCGGATCGGGCGCGCCAGCCGCGATCCACTGCTCAAAACCAGCGATCACGTTATCTGGTAATTTGCCAGAAGGGGGCATCTGGAGCTTGGGGTCGCTATAACTAAGCGCCTTGAGCAGGAGGCTCTCGGCCGGCTTTCCAGGAACCACCACTGGTCCGTCGGATCCGCCTTTGCGCAGGCCGGCGTTGGTATCGAGCACCAGACCGCCCATGGGCGATTTTAGAGTTGACGAATGGCAGGCGTAACACTTGGCGACCAGAACCGGGCGTATGTTCTTTTCGAAGAGCTCGATGGCCGGCGGCTGGCCGCACACGGGTAGGACCATGGCGGCGAGCAAAACGCAACGCTTCAACATGATGGATCGCGCAAGTGTCGCTCTTCGGAGTTTAGCATTTTCCTCAAAACAGCACTGGCGCGTCGCGATTTATACTAAACTGAAAATCCCCAATGTTTATCAAAGCGATCTGGATCTTTCTCGGCGCGCTCAGCCTGCAACCGAGCGTCTCCGCGCAGACGACGCAGGCAGCTCCCAAGCCGACAGTGAAGTATGGCTCCAATCCAGCCGCCGCCGACACCTTCACCCGCGACGGCATCCGTCTTTACTACGAAGTGTACGGATCCGGCCAGCCGCTTCTGCTGGTGCACGGCAACGGCGGCAGCATCGCCGATTTCGGGGCGCAGATAGATCATTTTCGCAAGCGCTATAAAGTGATCGCGATGGACAGCCGGGATCAGGGCAAATCCGGAGACAGCCCGGACAAAATTACTTATGAGAAGATGACCGACGACCTCGCCGCGCTGATCGAGCATCTCGAAACCGGACCGGTGTATGTGCTGGGTTGGAGCGATGGCGGCATCGAGGCATTGCTGCTCGGCATCCGGCACCCGGCGGACGTGAAGAAGATCGCATCCATGGCCGCGAATCTCGACCCGGGCCCGGCGGCGGTTTACCCGGAGGTGGATGCGTTGGCCAAGATGATGATCGGCTCCATTCCTCCCGCGGCCAGAGAAACGCCCCAAGGCAAACGGGCGCTAAAGGTTGCCCAGATGATGATCGACGAGCCGCACATCCAACCCAGCGCGCTCGAAGCCATCACCGCGCCGACGCTGGTGCTGGCGAGCGATCACGATTTGATTCGCGACGAACACACGCTGGAAATCTACCACCACATCCCCAACAGCCAACTCTGCATATTTCCGAACGCCACGCACATGGTTCCCTTTGATGACCCCGAGCTCTTCGACGCGACGGTGGAACGATTTTTCGAAACGCCGTTCGTCAAGAAGGATCGCATCAAGGATCTGATCAAGTCGGCAGCTGCGATGCAGAAATCGCGAAACTAAAACCGAGATGCGAAACGCCGGTGAGTGAACAAGAACCAAAATCCGCGCGAGCCAAAATCACTTGGGTCATGATCGCGATGATGCTGATCCTGATCGCGGGCTGGACGTTGTGGGCATCCCGCCAGCCGGACATCCGGTCCATGTGGGCGCCCGACTAAGGCGAGGACGCCTAGGCGACGCCCTCTTCAATGAGTGTCTTCGAAAACTTCAGGCCACTTTCCGTTGGCCGATAGGAACGCTGGGCGCCCTTTTTTCGATTTCCCAAGGGCGTCTCAACCACGATCAAAAGCCCATCTTTCACAAGCTGCTCGAGTCTCGCGTTGCAATCTCCGTTAAAACCGGAACGAATCTGCCCCGCAACGCAAACGGTGCGCAACACTGCGATAGTTTCGCCATCCATGGTGTGATTACCTTCCTGTTCACCACATGGTAACACTGCGGCGGAATCGCCTATTGTAAATTTTGTATTTCCGAAACGTTCAGGCTTAGCTCGCGTGTTCGTTGGCGTGATGTTTGCCCGCCTCTTCGGCGTGGTGGATGGCGTGGGTGGTGTGACCGTGCGCGATGTGGGCATGGTGCCCGGCCTGGACGTGGTCGCCGGCTTCATGATGTTTAGCGGCTTCGCGGTGATGCTTGGCGGCATGTTCATGATGCTCGGCGGCCTGAAGATGATGCGCTGCGCCCTGGTGATTATCCATAGTGGTGGTGCTCCTTTGAAAGACGGAATCGAAGTCAGGATCGGGCGCTCGGGCGGCCTGGGACGTCCGCTGTTCACGCCCAGATTATGATCTATCAAACTCTCTCGATAATCAAATGAATAGTTGGTGAATTGGGTCATCCGAAGCGCCCGTCTGCGGGGCCGGCCGGCATTGACTTCAACCACCCCGCGTGATAGAGTCCCACCGAGAGGAAGCATGAAAAAACGAGGAGCTTCACGGCGATCTTTTCTGGCAGGGTCCGCGTCGGCGTGGCTCGCGGCCAGCTGGCCCGGAATTCTGGCGGCCCAAAAGCACGCTCAGGGAGTGGTTCAATCGGGCGCGCCGGGCAAACTCGAATTCTTTTCCATCGAACAGGCTGCCGAAGTGGAAGCGATAACGGCGCAGATCATCCCGAGCGACGAGACCCCG
Source organism: Terriglobia bacterium (assembly GCA_963786745.1). Classification (GTDB taxonomy): domain Bacteria; phylum Acidobacteriota; class Terriglobia; order Bryobacterales; family Bryobacteraceae; genus Palsa-89. The sequence continues at coordinate 442,815 of CAWBAE010000009.1, forward strand.
GGCGCGCGCGAGGCGGGCACGGTGCATTTCATCGATCGCGCGCTGGCGACTTTCGAACGCGACAAGCAGAGCGCGTACACGCAGGGACTCGTGGATCTCGATGCGAAGGCGCGCGAAGTCTCCGCCGGCTCAGGCAAGTTTTCCACACTGACGGGCGCGCAGCAGATCCAAGTGCTGACGGCTATCGAGAAGACGCCGTTCTTCGGACTGGTCCGAATGCACACGGTCGTCGGATTTTTCGCGAATCCGGAATACGGAGGCAACGAGGGCAAGATCGGCTGGAGGCTGATGGGCTTCGAGGACAAGTTCAACTACCATCCGCCCTTCGGATATTACGACGCCAACTATAAGAAGGCCTAAATGACGAAGTTTAAGACCAACGCTCAAGTAGATTTTGTGGTGATCGGGGCGGGCGCCGCGGGCGGCGTGGTGGCGAAAGAGCTTTCCTCGGCCGGCTTTCAAGTGGTGGTCCTTGAGCAAGGGCCGTACCTGCGCGAGAAGGATTTTCAATATGACGAGCTGAAGATCCGCGATACGCCCGCGCTGGTGAACGATCACACGATTCAACCGAACACATTCCGAAAGACCGAGCAAGACAAAGCTGTGCTCGCGCCCGCGATCAGTTACGGTCGCTGCGTGGGTGGCGGAACGGTGCACTATACCGCTACGCATTGGCGCTTCCGCGAAATCGATTTCGTCGAGCGCAGCCGATTAGGCGCGATTTCCGGGACTGGTTTCGACGATTGGCCGATCACTTACGCGGATCTGGAGCCGTATTACACCAAAGCGGAATGGGACATGGGCTACTCGGGCCTCGGTGGCGCAACGACGTTCGAACCGCCGAGATCGAAGCCATTTCCTTTGCCGCCGTTTCCCATAAAATCTTCAGGCGTCCTGCTGGAGCAGGCTGCGCAGAAATTGGGATTACATACTTCTCCGGTGCCGATGGCCATCCTGTCGCAGCCTTACAAAGGACGGTCAGGATGCATCCATTGCGGTTTCTGCGAGTGGTTCGGATGCAAGGTGGGCGCGAAGTCCAGCACCCTCGCCAGCGTCATTCCCGAAGCCGAGAAAACCGGCCGTTGCGAGATTCGCCCCAACAGTTACGTGCGCGAGATTTCGACTGATAAGAGCGGCCGCGTGACCGGCGTGGTGTATTTCGACGCGCAAAAGAAAGAGATCGCGCAGAAGGCCAAAGCGGTGGTGGTGTGTTGTAACGGAACCGAGACGCCGCGGCTGCTGCTGCTGTCGAAATCGAATCTGTTTCCCAACGGTCTCGCGAACTCAAGCGGCGTGGTGGGGAAATACCTGATGCTTGGGAGCAACTCCAGCGCTTGGGGAATGTTCGAGCATCCGTTGAACGAGTTCAAGAGCATCCAGGCTACGCGGTCGGTGGAAGACTTCTACGAATCCGACCCTAAGCGCGGCTTCTATGGAGGCGGCAGGCTGGACGCGCGTTACGGCGTGATGGGTCCTATCGGGTTTGCGCTGCAGGCGCTGCCTCCGGACGCTCCGCGCTGGGGCTCGGGATTCAAGAAGGCTTGCCAGCAATTCACTCACACCATGTCGATCAACGCCTTCGCCACGTCGCTGCCGCTCGAGACCAACAATATTACGCTGGACCAGGACGTCAAAGACGCCTGGGGACTTGCCGCCATGCGCGTCACCTACCGCGATCATCCCGACGGATTGAAGACTAAGCAATTCTTCCGCGAGCGCGCTCTGGAGCTCTTGGACGCGGCCGGCGCCGTGAAGAAATGGGCGGGACCGGTGAACGAAACCCGCGGTGGCGGACATCTGATGGGCACCTGCCGGATGGGGAACGATCCAAAAACGTCAGTGGTCGACAAGTTCAATCGCGCTCACGATGTTCCGAATCTGTTTGTGGTGGATGGCAGCAGCTTCGTCACCAGCGGGCGGAATCATCCCACCTGCACCATCGAAGCGCTGGCGTATCGCGCCGCCGACAACCTGATTAAGATGGCGAAGAGCGGGAGTCTCAAAGCGCCGGTAGCTTCCTAGGCCAAGTTCCTCGTGGCCTCTCCCGGTTTAACGCTCGCCCAGGATCGTTCGCAAGCCCGCTCGATGGTGATCACCACCCGCGGCATCGTCGCCACGGCGCAAACGCTGGCGTCGCAAGCCGGGGCCCAGATTCTGGCGCGTGGCGGCTCGGCGGTGGATGCCGCGATTGCCGCCAACGCCGTGCTTAGCGTCGTCGAACCGATGATGGATGGCCCGGGTGGAGATTTGTTCGCCTTGATCTGGAATGCCGGGACCGGCGAACTATCCGGCATCAATGCAAGTGGCTGGGCCCCCGCAGGTTTGAGCATCGATCACCTCAAGCGCCAGGGCATTTCGAGCATGCCTTCGCACGGAATTCATACCGTCACGGTTCCAGGCTGCGTGGATGGCTGGGAAAAGCTACATCAGCGATTTGGAAAGCTTGAGTGGCGCGAGCTATTCAAGCCCGCGATTTATTACGCCGAACACGGATTCCCGGTGACGGAGTTGATCCAGTGGGAGTGGCAGAATTCCAGCTCCACTTTGCTGGACGATGCGCGAGCAGTCTACCTGCCGAATGGCGGCGCTCCTAAAATCGGCGAGATATTCCGTAACCCGCCTCTGGTGCATGCTTTCGAGCTGATCGCCGAACTGGGCGCGCGAGCCGTATATGACGGCCCGATCGGTGAAGCGATTCTCGAAACGTCGCGGCGCTATGGCGGGACGATGTCGGCCGGAGACCTGCGGGAATACCAATCCGAATGGGTAGAGCCCATCTCGACCACCTATCGCGACTGGAACGTGTACGGGCTTCCGCCGAACGGGCAGGGAATCGGGACGCTCGAAATGTTAAACATCCTCGAGACTTTTCCGATCGGCGAATATCCGCAGGATAGCGCCGAGGCGTTCCATCTGAAGATTGAAGCCCAGAAGCTTGCCACCGAGGATTTGAAGCGCTTCGTCGGCGATCCTCGCTTCTCCGCGATTCCGGTGCAGGGGCTGTTGTCGAAATCCTACGCCCAGCAACGCGCGGCGTTGATCGATCCTGGGAAGGCTCACGGCGACGTCGTGCCCGGCGCGCCTGAGACCGAACGCGGCCAGACCACATATCTGAGCGCGGTGGATCGCGACGGCAACATGGTTTCGTGGATTCAAAGCATCTCCAATTTCTTCGGATCGGGCATCGTGGCGGATGGGATGGGAGTTCTGCTGCACGACCGCGGCGGCGGCTTCGTTTTGGATCCGGATCATCCGAACGCGCTCGCGCCGCGCAAGCGCCCGTTTCACACCATCATCCCCGGATTCATGCAGCAGGGCAGCCGGCACATCGCTTTCGGAATCATGCGGGGCATGAACCAGGCGCAGGCGCAGATGCAGCTGGTGACGAATATCGTAGACCACGGAATGAATATTCAGCTTGCGCTCGAAGCCCCGCGCTTCACGAAAATGTCGCGCGGGGGTTGTGATCTTCAAATGGAATCGAGAGTGCTGGCGCCGGTTCGCCAGGAGCTCGAACAAAGGGGGCACCGGATCAGCGCGGTGGGCGACTATTCCGGATATATGGGCGGCGGCCAGGTGGTGATGCATGACTCGGCGGCCAAATTGAACTACGGAGCGTCGTCGCCGCGCAAGGATGGTGCGGCGATCCCGGAGCCGGACCCTTATTTCGAATCGCGCTAGAAGCCGGTGGTCATAACCACGCGGAAACGGGCGTTTCCGCTCATCATTCGGTCGTAGCCTTCCGAGGCGCGTTCGAGCGGAAACACTTCGTTCATGGACCGGACGCCCGAAGTGACGCTGAACGCCAGCGTGTCCTGGGAATCGATCGACGTTCCCGAATACCAGCCCTTCACCGACCGGCTTCCGAGCAGCAGAAACAAGGACGGAACTTCGAGCGACGGCACGGCGCCGATCACCATCATGGTTCCCTTGGTAGCCAGCCCGCCCACCACCGAACTCATTGCCTCCGCGCTGGTCGCGGTGGCGAGGATTACTTTGGCGCCGCCCAGTTTTTGAAGCTCCGCGGCGGGGTCCTGCGCCTTGTTATCGATGAAGCGCCAGGCGCCGAGCTCGCGGGCCAGCGACTCTTTATCGCTTCCGCGCGCGATGGCCACCGTCCGGAAACCCATCTTCGCTGCAAACTGCACGCCGAGATGTCCAAGGCCGCCCAAGCCCAGCACGGCAACTATCTCTCCGGAAATGGCGCCGCTATTTCGCAAACAGTTGTAAGTAGTAACGCCGGCGCACATGAGTGGCGCAGCTTCAACCGCGGACAGCTCCTCGGGAACCCGCGCCACTGCTTCGGAGCGTGCCAGCATATAGTCGGCATAGCCGCCATCCGAGGTGATGCCGGTGACCAGAGAAAATGTCTGGCAAGCGAAAAAATCGCCGCGCCGGCAGTTGTCGCAGTAGCCGCAGTTTCCGGCATGCCAGCCCACGCCCACACGCTGGCCAAGCTTCCAATTCACGACACCCTGGCCCACAGCATCGATGCGTCCGATCACTTCGTGTCCCGGAACTCGGGGGTACTGAATGCCGGGAAAGCTTCCTTCCTTGGTGACCGAATCGCTATGGCATATTCCACATGCTTGCACCTGGATTCGGACCAACCCGAAGCCAGGCTCGGGAATTTCACGGTCCACCATTTCAAACGGCCCATTAGGGCGGGGCACTTGGACGGCTCGCATTTTAGGCATAAGAGAATTAAATCTGCTTGGAGACAATGGCTGGCTGCGAAACCGGACCGCGCAGCACATTAGCGGTGGGCGACGGCTCGTCGGTATCCTGGTCGGGCTCCTCGTGCAGATGATAGTAGTAAGTGATCGCGGCCATCGCGATCATCACGGCTATGATTCCCAGAAACCACCCCGTGGATTTGGTGTTCCAAACCTTGGGCTGCTCCACGATGCTGGCGGTGAATCGAACCGAGCACCAGGCTAGCGAAAGAACGCACGCCAGCTTGATATACCAGGCCATCAGATCCAGGTGTCCTTGCCCGCCCACCTCGCTCCAAAGCGCCAGGACCGCAACCACCGCGATGAGGAATTCGAATGAGTAAGCCAGCCGAAGCCAATGCACGCGGGCAGGGGCAGGCTGCGCCGGAGCAGCTTCCGAAGCGCCGTTCAGCGCGACTTCCGGAAGTTTCTGCTCGACCTCGGTTGACTCCAGCTGTTCGCCCACTTCCATACTTCAACGTATCATGTTCTTTTAGGTTACCCGTCTATGGACAGCATAAATCTGAAGCACACCGGCTTGACCGTTTCGAGAATCTGTTTCGGAACGATGACCTTTGGGGGCCAGACCAGCGAGCCCGACGCGCGCAAAATGATCGACCTGTGCCGCGACCGCGGGGTCAATTTCCTGGACACCGCCAACGCCTATAATCTCGGGACGTCGGAAGAAATCCTGGGGCGGATTCTCCAGGGGCATCGCCAGGATTGGATTCTCGCGACCAAGGTCCGCAACAAAATGGGCGAAGGCCCGGATATGGCAGGGCTGTCGCGCGCGGCTATATTTCGCGCCATCGATGACAGCTTGCGCCGTCTCCGCACGGATTATGTGGATCTCTACTACCTGCATCTGCCCGACTACGCGGCACCGATCGAAGAATCGTTGGATGCGATGAACGAGCTGGTGAAAGCCGGGAAGGTCCGTTACGTGGCCACGTCCAACTACTCGGCCTGGCAGATGGTGGAAATGTTTTGGATTTCCGAGCGCAAGGGATACCCGCCGCCCTTGCTCAGCCAACCCATGTACAACTTGATCGCACGGGGCATCGAACAGGAATATCTTCCCATGTGCCGGCGCTACGACGTGTCGAACATCGTGTACAATCCGCTGGCGGGCGGCCTTCTCACCGGCAAACAGCGCCGCGATGCGCCTTTGCCCGGAACTCGATTCGATAATAACCGGATGTATCTGGATCGCTACTGGCATCAGGCGGATTTTGATGCGGTGGATCAGTTGCAGCGCATCGCGGCCGCCGCCGGGCGCTCGCTGCTCAGCATGTCGCTGAACTGGCTTTATCACCACACGGTGACCGACTGCATTATCCTGGGCGCTTCGAAGATTGAGCATCTCGAGCAGAATCTGAGCGTCTTCGCCGAAGGCAAGCTGGATGCGGAGACGTTAGGCGCATGTGACAAAGTGTGGGAAGCGTTGCGCGGCCCAACGCCTAAGTACAATCGCTAAAAAAACGCAGGGCGGGCGAACCCACCCTGCGTAACTAACGTGCCTGGCGGTTAGCGGTTAGGCCGATTGCCCGGATCGTTCTTCTTTTGCTGCTCCTGGTCGTTCTTCTGCTGCCCGGGGTTTTGTCCCGGATTCTTGCCCGGTTGGCCCTGCTGCCCTTGTTGACCATGCTGGCCCTGGCCCGGGTTCTGATTCTGTTTTTCAGTTTCCTGATATTTTGTGTCTTGTGACATGTAGTTATGCTCTCCGCAGGGAGGAGATGCAACTCGAGCGCCAGTGTCTTAAGTGGCTTTGTATCGAACCGTGGGCTGGGCTACGTTCGAAATTCTTACCGAAACGTCGCGGAAAAAATTGCGCGGGTTATTGGAAGTGAGAATCCGGCCGTGCTGTATAGTTAAGTCTTGACTATGGAAAAAGAAAAGGCGCCAGCCAAGAAGAAGCCTTCCAAGCCTGTGGAAGAAACTACGGAACCGAGCAGCGTTCCAGAGACGATTCCGAAAGTTGAGACGCGCGTGGCAGCTCAGCCAGCAAAGCCGCATGTGAAAAAGCTGGCGCCCAAGGGCAAGAAGCGGGTCCCCAGGAAACTTAAGAAGCGGCTGAAGAAGGAAGCTGCGAAATCCAGCGCGAAGTGACAAACGGTGTCGGAACCCAGCCAGATCGGCGGGCGCACCTGGCGCTTTCCATCCACTATTTTTCTTAGCGCGTTCCTCCTATTTCTCGTCCAGCCTATGATCGGCAGGTATATCCTGCCGTGGTTCGGAGGCGGCCCGGCGGTGTGGAGCGTTTGCCTGCTCTTTTTTCAAACGATGCTGCTGGCGGGCTACGCGGGCGCGCATTGGCTAGGCTCGCGGCCGAGCCCTCGGCTGCAGGGTTCGGTGTACATGGCCCTGCTTGCGGCGTCGCTCCTGTTTCTTCCTATTCGCCCCAGCGCGGCTATTTGGAAGCCGGTGGCTAGCGACAATCCCGCCGGGCACATCCTGCTTCTATTGTTGGCATGCGTCGGCGGTCCTTATCTGCTGCTATCGGCGACGAGCCCGCTTTTGCAGCGCTGGTTTACTTTGAGCGAGCCGGGACGGTCGCCCTGGCGTCTGTACGCGCTCTCGAACATCGGATCGCTGCTGGCGCTGCTCTTATATCCGTTCGCGCTGGAACCTTTCCTGAAGCTGAACTCGCAAGTCTGGATATGGTCGGGGCTTTACATTGCATTTTCTGCGTTTTCCGGATTCGTCGCATGGCGATTTCGGTCCGCGCCGCGCCCCGCCGTCGAGCCCAACACAGCGGACCAGCCGGCCGAACGGCCCAGCGCGTGGACCATCGCATTCTGGCTGGCGCTGGCCGCTTGCGGCTCCACGCTGCTGGTTGCGACCACGAATCAGATCTCCCAGGAGATCGCCGTCAATCCGTTTCTTTGGGTCGCCCCGCTGGCCATCTACCTGCTTACATTCATCCTTACTTTCGAGAGCGACCGCTTCTATCCACGCGCGCTGTTCGGCACAGCGGCGGGCGTGTTCGCGCCCCTGGGATGCATGGTGCCGAGTGCGTCGGTCGGGTTGTCGCTACGCGTTCAGCTGCTCCTTTATCTGATCGCGCTGTTTGTGACCTGCATGATTTGTAACGGTGAACTGGCACGCTCCCGTCCAGCGCCCCGCTACCTCACCGGCTTCTACGTTACCGTCGCCGCCGGGGGCGCGCTGGGAGGACTGTTTGTCGCGTTGATAGCGCCGCATGTGTTTACCGAATTTCTGGAATATCCAATCGGCCTGGGAGCGGCCTGCCTGCTCGGATTTGTCGGATGGCTGCGAACCGGCGCGTGGACGCTGTGGACACGAGGCAATCTGGGGGTGCGGGTTCCGCTGATGGCGCTCCTGCTGGGCGGGATCACGGCGGTGGTGGCCACTGTCACCATGAGCGATCAGCCGTCCATCGCCAGCGCGCGCAATTTTTACGGCATCCTTCGCGTCACCCACCAGACCGATCACATTGGCTTGATGCGCGAACTGCGGCATGGGCGCACCCGGCATGGATTTCAATATCACGAATACCCGCAGCGCACCTGGCCGACGTCGTATTACGGGCCGCACAGCGGCGTCGGAGTTGCCCTGAAGGCGCTGGATCAGACTAACCGGCGGGTGGGCATTATAGGGCTCGGCGCCGGCACGATGGCCGCCTGGGGCCGTCCTGGCGATACGTTCCGCTTCTATGAGATCAACCCCGATGTCGAGAAGATGGCGCGCGAGTGGTTTACCTACCTGCACGATTCCAAGGCTCGAACCGAAGTGGTGCTCGGGGACGCGCGCGTCGAGCTAGAACGCGAGCTCGCGGCGGGGCATCCGGAGGGCTTCGATCTCCTGGCCGTGGACGCGTTCTCGAGCGACGCCATTCCGTTTCATTTGCTGACCGCCGAATGCGCGGACGTCTACCGGCGCCGTCTTGCGCCCGGTGGCCTGCTATTGCTGCACATTTCGAATCGCGTGCTGAACCTGGAGCCGGTGGCGCGGGGTATGGCACAGCATTTGGGATGGAAGCCGGTGCTGTTGATCGCCGGAGATGATCAGCAGACCGGCGAAAGCGGATCAAGCTGGGTGCTGCTTACGCCGAATACGGAATTCCTGGAACGCACCGGCCTCGGCAGCGTGCTTTCGCCCTGGACGCGCCGCACTCCCATCCTGTGGACTGACGATTTCGTAAGCCTCTGGCACGTCGTCAATTTCTAATTAAGGCAGCAGACCGCCCAGCGCGGGAAGAGGCACCGCGCTTTCTTTCAATGCCGCATCGTGAAAAGCGGTGAGATTGAACGCGCCCCCTTTGCGTTTCTTATACGCCTCGCGCAGGTCCAGCCAGCCGCGCCATCCGAGAAAATACGTGGGCAGCTGGCAAGACGACAATTGGGCCCGCTGCAACTTGGCCGTGGCTTCTTCTTTCTCTTGGAAAGTATCATTAATCATCAGGTCCATGGCCTGCTGATCGGTCATGTCCATGCTTTGAAGCTTAATATCGAGAATGGCGTTCGATATCGCGCGCAGCAATTGTTTCAGGAGGGTCAGGCGCAGCTCCGGGCTGTTGTCCATGAATCCTTCGTCCGACATCAGCTGTTGCGCGTAAGTGGCCCAGCCTTCGATGTAAGGGTTGTTGCCGTAAATATTCCGCAGCAGACGGCGGGGCTTCGGCTCCAGGCTGTCGGCAACTTCAAATTGGACGTAGTGGCCGGGCATGGCTTCGTGGATGGTGATCTCCATTAAGCCGTAGGTATTGTACTCGCGGAGCTTGGATTCGATCCGCTCCTGCGGCCAGTTGGACGGAATCGGCGTGACCCAATAAAATGCGCCAAGTTGCGGCTCGAGGGCCGGCGCGGGATTGAAACCGCCCACTGCGTAAATGCCGCGCATAAACTCCGGCGTCGGGATGACCTGCAGATTCCCGCGCTCGGGAAGAGTCACCAGGTGTTTGGCCCGCACGAAGTCAGTGGCCTCCGCGAGATCCTTGCGCGCCTGGTCCATGAAGGCGTCAGGAGCCGCATGTTGTTGCGCGATCTTGGCTAGCGCGTCCGGGATCGAGCGTGGGGCCGCCAGCTTGGCCATATCGTCCTTGACGCCAGATAGCGCGGCTTGCGCTTCGGCCAGCACTTGATCCGGCGTCTTTCCGGACACCAGGTAGTATTGAAACTTCTTGGCGTATTTCTCCTTTCCAAGACGCCAATCGCTGGTGCGGTGGGACAAGTCGTTCTTCAGGTACTTGTTGAAATCGCGCAGAGCGGTGAGAGCGGCGGCGGCCGCGCGATTGAAATCGCCCTTTTCGGCGGAGGGAACCTTCGCCCGCAGCGTCTTATCGATCAGGCCGATGTTGCCTTCGTTTTCCTGCTGCGCCACGCGATTCCACACTTCCGGCGCGTCCCGCAGGTTGGCCTTGGCTTGATCCATCAGGGCCGGGACCCGGAACAGCCGCTGGATGATCTGCCGGTAACGGGTCTCGATCGGCGCATAGTCCAGAACGAAGGGGTTGAACAGCGCGCTGCCCACCAGCTCGACATACAGAGTGGGATTGTGACGGAAGCTTTGAATCTCGCGCAGCTCGAGCAGCGCCAGATCGGTCTGGTTTTGGAGAATCTGAAAGTCGGCGCGCTCTTCGGGTGACAGCGCAGCTGGTTTGACGAGAGCCAGACGGTCCTTGAAACCGGCATAGAACTGGCGCTGCTCCTGCACTCCGGCCGGACTGTAGTCGTCCAGTTTTTCATCGAGCTTCACACCGTTGTGCTCGTGGTAGCCCGCTGAAGTGGCCCCGACGGGCGACAGGGCCAGCGAACCGTATACGAAGTCCTCGGTCAGTTTCGATAGATCTTGTTGTTCTCCAGGCATTTTGCAACTCGTCAGAAGGCAAAGGGAGGCAGCGGCGATAAAAGCCATCAGCCTCTTGGAGCTGTGGGGCGGGCGCCCTCGCCCGCGGCCGACGCCTACGTCGGCCTCCGCCCTTTCGCGGCCTGGAACAGCGGGACCTGGGGGTCCCGCGCGGACGGGGGCGTCCGCCCCACTTAGGCTGCTAGGCAGTGGCAGCATGAATCTTCTCCAGATCTTCAGGCACGCCGAATTTGGACCCTTCCAGTTCGGGATTGATGTTACGCAACAAGCCCGAAAGCACGCCGCCCGCGCCTACCTCGATGAATCGCGTAACGCCCTCGGACGCCATCCGTGTGATGGACTCCGACCAGCGTACCGGATTCGGAACCTGTTGATAGAGACCCTCGCGCGCTTCGCTGGCGGTTCGGATCAGCCTGGCCTGCCAATTGTTGACCACCGGTACGGTAAGGTCTCGAAATTCAGCGGCGTTCAGATCGGCAGCCAGTCGCTGCTGGGCGGGCTGCATCAGAGAGCAGTGGAAAGGGGCGCTCACGGCCAGCAGGACAACCTTTCTCGCTCCGGCAGCCTTGGCCAGATCCATCGCTCGCTCCACCGCTCCTCGATGTCCGGCAATGACGATTTGGTCGGGAGAGTTGAGATTGGCCGCGCTCACCACTTCACCTTGCGCCGCTTGGTTCAGGACGGTCTCAAGCTTACCCTCCGGCAGTTTGAGCAGCGCCGCCATGGCTCCCACGCCGGTCGGAACGGCCTCCTGCATGTAGCGCCCGCGCTGTCGGACCAGCCGCACTGCGTCCGAGAAGTCGAGCGATCCGGCCGCCACCAGCGCCGAGTACTCGCCCAGACTGTGCCCGGCCAGATAGTCGGGCTTCAATCCAGCCTCTTCAAGCACGCGAAGCGCGGCGATCGACACCGTGAGCAGCGCGGGCTGGGTATTCTCGGTTAACTGAAGCGTCTCGGCCGGACCTTCAAAGCAAAGCTGGGTGAGCGAAAAGCCCAAAGCTTGGTCAGCAGTGTCGAATACGCGACGTGCAACCACGAACCGTTCGGCCAGGGCTTTGCCCATTCCGGCGAACTGCGAGCCTTGGCCGGGGAAGATAAAGGCGAGCGTCATAAGAGAACAAACACTTTAGTTTACCGGTTTCTCGTTCGGCTGGAATTGTTCCGCTGAAAGCCGTTTACATTTTTTTTGCGATCTTTTGGTCATCCACTTGCGTCAAAGATGGTGAGGAAAGGAGAAGAGGTGAATATACAAAGTCGCCCCCAGCCAGTTCAGACCGAGACGATAGGCTTCGTCTATTGCCCCATTTGCACTCACACGGTGGAAGGGGTTGTCGTTAGCGCGGGAAAGACAGCTAAAGTGAAGCCCGGGCAGAAGTGCTCCAGGTGTTCGGCTTCGCTCGATCCCGCCTACATTATGAGATTAGCCAAAGCGGCGTAACCTTGCCGATACGCCGCTTGGCGGTTCATGCTAGTGTAGTTTTTATAGGATGAGACGGAAAGCGTTGCCAGCGAATGTTCCGGTGATAGACCAGAAGCTACTGGAAGAGGCGAAGCGCGCCATTCAGACGGATCAACTGAAGCGGATCGAGAAATGCACGGTCTGCGGGTCCGCCTGCGCGCCCAATTCCACGGAAGGTTTGTGCTGGGTCTGCCGGCGGCTGAAGATTAGCGCGTGGCGCGATTCCGATCAACAAATCGCTCAGGAGTAGCCAGCCCGCGTTCGTAAACGAACGCTCCTGCCGCGACATCCTCCACTCCCAAGCCAATTGATTTAAAGATTGTGATCTTGCCGGGGTCGAAGTGTCGCTGGACGTCCTTCAGTTCCACAACATTTTGCCAGCTATCGGGGAGAATCAGGTCGCCCGCCTCGATCTTAGCCTGCTCCAGCGAATCCACAGCCACCAGGTCGGCGCGGCGCACCAGTTCAGCGGGTAGCTCTCGCCGGTTCGCCACGTTCGAACCCATCGCGTTGATCATCGTGCCCGGAGCGATCCAGGCGTCCTCAAACACCGGGTCCTTGGAATTTGTCGCGGTGACGACGATCGACGCGCCGCGTACCGCCTGCTCGGCGGTGTCGACCGCCGTCACGGAACATTCCTTGGACGAATATTCTTCGGCGAACTTGCGCCGCTTCTCCTCGCTGCGGCTCCAGACGCGAACGGTCCGGATCGGCCGCACGGCGCGGATCGCATCGAGCTGGGTTTTCGCCTGAAAGCCCGATCCGATGATCCCCACCGTCTCGGCGGCCGGATCGGCCATCAGATCCGTGGCATACCCTGAGGCCGCCCCGGTTCGGATCTGCCCAAGATGATTGGCTTCCATGAACGCCAGCGGTTGCGCGGTTTTGGCGTCGTACAGCATGAAGGAGAAGTGGGCGCCGTAGCGCGGGTTGCTGGAATAGAACTTGGTGCCGAAGTAGTTGTGAAACACCCCCGCCAGACTGTGCAGTACAGACCCGGATTCCAGGTGCATGCGCCGGCGCGGCTGGTTCTGAGCGCGGCCTTGCGCCAGCGCTTCGAAGGTCCGCTGCATCACGCCCACGCATTCGTTTACGGGCAGAAGTTCGCGGACGTCGGCTTCAGAGAAGTAGAACATGCTCGGCTGCTATTTTTTCACCGGGTCCGGGCTCTCGGGATCGAGCCCCAGCTCCGCGATAGCGGCTTTGGCGCGTGCCTTCGAGAAGTTGCCCTCGCGAGCCAGCCGCGATAGAGCCGCTGCCGCGATCGCTTCCGCGCCGTTTTCGAAATGCTTGCGTAGATGCTCGCGATTGTCGCTGCGGCCGAAGCCGTCGGTCCCGAGCGACACCAGGCGTCCCGGCAGCCAGGGAGCGATCTGATCGGCGACCACCTTCATGTAATCCGTGGACGCGACAATGGATCCTTTGACGCCCTCGAGCGCCTGAACGAGGTATGGCTTGCGTTCGGGCTCGGCGGGATGGAGCCGATTCCAGCGTTCCACTTCGAGCGCGTCGCGCCGCAGCTCATTGTAACTGGTGACGCTCCAGACGTCGGCCGAAACCTGGTGCTTCTCCGCGAGAATCTTCTGCGCGCGCAACGCCTCATTTAGAATGGGCCCGCTTCCAAAGAGGTGGATTTGCGCCGGACCGGTTTCGGACGTCTTGTACCGATAGATTCCTCGCAATATTCCGTCCGCCACGCCTTCGGGCATCTCCGGCTGCGCGTAGTTCTCGTTGTAGATGGTGAGGTAATAGAAGCGATCTTCCATTTCCTGATACATCCGGCGGATGCCGTCTTGAATGATGATCGCGATCTCGTAAGCGTAAGCCGGATCGTAGCTATGGCACGTGGGAACCGTGCTTGACAACACCAGGCTGTGCCCGTCCTGATGCTGCAGGCCCTCGCCCGAAAGAGTGGTGCGCCCGGCCGTGCCGCCCATCAGGAAGCCTTTGCCGCGGGAATCCGCGAACGCCCAAATCAGGTCGCCGATGCGCTGGAAGCCGAACATCGAATAGTAAGTGAAGAACGGAATCATCGGAACGCCGTAGTTGGCGTAAGCGGTGCCGGCGGAAGTGAAGGACGCCATGGAGCCGGCCTCCGTGATGCCTTCTTCCAAAATCTGTCCGTTGTACGCTTCCCGGTAGAACAGGAAATTCTCTTTGTCCACGGGCGTGTAAAGCTGGCCGCGGCTGGCGTAGATTCCGTACTGCCGGAACAGGGGCTCCATTCCGAAAGTTCGCGCTTCGTCGGGAATGATCGGCACGATGTATTTGCTGATATCCGGATCCTTTAGCAGCAGCGAGAGCACGCGAACGAACGCCATGGTGGTGGACACTTCGCGTCCCCCTGAACCACCCAGGGACTCGGCAAAGATGCTGACCGGTGGCGCCTGGAGGGTGATTTTAGCCGGATTGCGAACCGGCAGGCTGCCGCCCATGGCTTCCCGCCGCTCCTGTACGTACCGCATCTCCGGACTTTCCTCGGACGGCTTAAAGAACGACGCTCCGTGAACCATCTCGGGGCTGATCGGTATATCAAAGCGCTTTTGGAAGTAAAGCAATTCCTCTTCGGTGAGTTTCTTTTGCTGATGAGTTACGTTTTTCCCTTCGCCCGCGTCGCCCAGGCCATAGCCCTTGATGGTCATCGCCAGGATCACAGTGGGTGAGCCGGTGTGCTCAGCGGCGCGTTTATAAGCGTTGTAGACCTTCAGCGGATCGTGACCTCCGCGGCGCAGCGCGAAGATCTCGTCATCGGTCATGTCTTCCACCAGCTTCAGAAGCTCCGGATATTTTCCGAAGAACTCTTTGCGCACGTATGCGCCGTCTTTGGCCTTGAAGCTCTGATATTCGCCATCCACGCATTCGCCCATGCGCTTGATCAGCAGCCCGGTGGTATCGCGCGCCAGCAGCGGATCCCAGTTGCTGCCCCAAATCACCTTGATCACGTTCCAGCCCGCGCCACGGAAGGCGGATTCGAGTTCTGTGATGATATGGCCGTTCCCGCGCACCGGTCCGTCGAGCCTTTGCAGGTTGCAGTTGACCACGAAGATCAAATTGTCCAGGCCTTCACGCGACGCGAGAGTGATTGCTCCCAGGCTCTCGGGCTCATCCGATTCGCCGTCGCCCATGAACGCCCAAATCTTGCGCGACGTTACCGGAATGATCTCGCGATGTTCGAGATAGCGCATGAAGCGGGCTTGGTAGATGGCGTTGATCGGGCCCAGGCCCATCGAGACAGTTGGAAATTGCCAGAAGTTCGGCATTAGCCAAGGATGCGGGTAGGATGACAGGCCAGGATGTTCGCGCAGCTCATGGCGGAAATTTTCCAGATGTTCTTCGGTGAGGCGACCTTCAAGAAAGGCTCGCGCGTAAACGCCCGGCGAAGCATGGCCCTGGAAATAGACGAAATCCCCGGGCTGATCGTCGTAGCGGGCGTGGAAGAAATGATTGTGCCCCACCTCGGCCAGCGTGGCGAGCGAGGAATAGGTGGAGATGTGGCCGCCGATCCCCGCGTCGGATTTATTGGCGCGCACTACCATGGCCACGGCGTTCCAGCGGATCAGGCTCTTGATCTGGCGTTCCAGCGCGCGATCGCCGGGATAGGGCGTCTCGTCTTCGACCGGAATGGTGTTGACATAAGGGGTGGTGAGCATGCGCGGGCGAGTGATGCCGTGCTGCGCGGCTCGGTCTCTCAGGCGATCCAGCAAATAGGCTACGCGCTCTTTTCCACCTTCCTCGACCAATCCCTCCAGGGCCTCGAGCCACTCCGAGGTCTCCTGTGGATTCACGTCCTCGATGTTTTCGATTTTGGTTCCAAGCATGATAATTCGTTGGCGGACACTTCCAACATAACACCTACGGCTTGTTCGGGCGAGTGTGATTCAAGGCACAATGAGATAACGGAGGCTGGACGCGAAAAGCCCATGAGCGAAGATTGCACGCAGTACTTTCTTCGATACCGCGAGGTCGCACGCTTCGCCTGGAACCTGGGGTTCCGGCCCGATCCGGAGCTTCGCGAGATAGCCTGCGTTCTGGCGTACGAAGACGCCATGGCACGGCTGTTCGAAGGGATGGTTCTTCTACGAGTCGGCAGCAATGGCCGAGTCCCAGCCTGGCCAGACGGCCTCGGGACACCGGTCGATTTTAAAGTCATGGTGAACGCGCCGGAAACAGCAGGCGCGCCTGGAGTAAAGCTCCGTGTCAATCACCATCCTCCCAATACCGGCACTAACATGTGGGGGTCTCCGGTAATACGATTGAACTCGCAGCTGCCGTATCAGTTCAGGTTCGTGTGCTTCCGCGACTGGAATCAACTTGCCCCGCGAGACTTTTGCCTTTTGCAGGTCCTGATAGAGCGGTTGGACCAACAGCCCGATCTTGTGGGCCGAGGCACTTATTGAGCTGGCGAAGTGTACGATATGGCTGTCCGATGAAGGCTGAGGTGCTGACGAGACGTAGAGTGTTGATCGGCGGGGGAATCGCATGGTTCGGCGGGCGCGTGTTCGGTTCGTCGATCAGTCCCGTCATGGGCAAGCTAAGCGCGTACATGAGCGAGGCCGGTGGCCGCGCGCTACCTCCCGACGTGGTCGAACAGACGAAGTATCATGCGCTGGATACGCTCGCTGCGATGATCTCCGGCTCCGAGTTGGCCCCGGGACGCATGGCGATCAAGTTCGCTCGCGCGCATGGCGGTGCGAAAGTCGCTACCGTGACCGGCTCGAGCGTGGTTTGCGACCCCATCGCCGCGGCCTTTGCCAACGCGATGCTGGCGCATTCGGACGAAACCGACGATTCGCATGCCCCTTCGCAATCGCACCCCGGCTGCTCGATCATTCCTTCCGCATTGGCGGTCGGTGAGCAAATGGGCATCGACGGCGCACGCTGGTTGCGCGCTATCGCACTGGGCTATGACATTGGACCGCGCGTCACCATGACCATCGGCGTGGCTGGCTTCCAAAGTCAGAATCACCTCAGCACGCACAGCATCTCGGGGACTTTCGGATCGGCCGCGGCGGCGGGTTCGGCGGCCGGCTTCAACGGACAGCAGATGCGCTGGCTGCTGGATTACGCGGCGCAGGAAGCGTCCGGGTTCAAGGTCTGGCAGCGCGATACGGATCATATCGAAAAGGCGTTCCTGTTCGCGGGTATGCCCGCGCGAAACGGCGTCACGGCGGCCGAAATCGTGCAGGCGGGCGGGACGGGCGTGGACGACGTATTGTCGGGCGCCGACAATTTCCTCCAGGTTTATGCGCCGTCGGCCGATCCGGCCAAGCTGGTCGAGAAACTCGGCGAGCGCTACGAGATTGCGCGAACGAATATCAAGAATTGGACGGTAGGCTCGCCCATCCAAGCGCCGCTGGATGCGCTGGAGACCATGCGAAGGAAGCGATCGTTCGATTCCGGCGAGGTCCAAAAGGTAGTGGTGCGCGTGGCTACCAGCGAAGCGGCTCTGGTGAATAACCGCGAGATGCCCGATATTTGCATGCAGCATATGATTGCAGTGATGCTGATCGACAAGACGGCATCCTTCAAATCGGCGCATGACAAGGAGCGGATGCAGGACGCCCGAGTGCTTCACGAACGCGCGAAAGTGGAGCTGGTTCCCGATGCCGAACTGGAGCGCCGATTACCGCGGCGGGAGGCCATCGTCGAAGTTACGCTGGCCGACGGCACGCACTTCGTGGAGCACGTGGACGCGGTACGGGGAACAGCCGAGAATCCGATGACGCGCCAGGAAATCGTCGCAAAGTGCCGAGATTTGACTACGCCGGTGCTAGGCGCGGCGAAATCGGCCAGCCTGATCGAGCGGGTGCTCAAGATCGAAGACGTCAAGAACGTCCGCGAGCTTCGGCCGCTGCTGCAGCCCGCTATCGAGCGCCCGCGACCGCGGTCTTAACGTGTGCGACGCGCTTGGCCGGCAACGGCATCTTGCGAAGCGCCAGCGCCATGAACGCCGTGATCAGCGCCAGCCCGGCGCACGCGTAGAATCCGTAATTCCACGAGTGGGTCTTCTCGTAGATCAGCGCCGCCACGCCGCCGCCCAAGATCGACGCCACACCTTTGGCGCTGTACATAAAGCTGTAGTTGGAGCTGGCGTTCCGTGCGCCAAACCAATCCGCGCAGGGCGACGGAAACAGCGAATAGACTTCGCCCCAGGTGAAGTAAACCAGGAACAGGCAAACGATGAACCCAGCGGTGGATTGATGGCCGATGGTAACGGTGCTCAGCAAGAAAATCGATTGTAAGCACGAACGCGATGAACATGGTCCGCTCGCGGCCGACATGATCCGAAACCCAGCCCCAGAAAATCCGCGATGCTCCGTTCGCGATGGGATTCAGAGTGAGGGCCAGGGTGAGCGCGGCTGCGCCGATCTTGAGCGTGTCGGCCATGGGTGCAACCTGCGCGGTGACCATCAACCCGCCGATTCCCATCATCAGCGCCATGGCGAAAAAGATGTAGAATTGCGGCGTCTGAAGCATCTCGAGCGAGTTGAAGTCTCTCGTGATGGCTGCGGATCTGGACGCGCGTCGGGGTGGGCAGCGGCTCGCAGTCTCGGCGGGATTCTGCAGGAACTGGGCGGCGCATACAATGACCAGCCCTTGGCCGATGCCGCTGTAAAGGAAGGCGGTGCGATAGTCGCTCGTATGGATTAAATGGGCGATGATCGGGATGAAGAGCGCCGCGCCAGATCCGAAGCCCGCGGAGATCAGGCCGGAGGCGAGACCGCGCTTATCCGGAAACCATTTGAGCGCGATACCGATGGAGCCGCAATAGACCAGCGCAGCGCCGAAACCAGCCAGCGCGTACAGCAGGTAGAGTTCCGGGAGCGTGGCGGCTTGGCCCATTCCGGCCCAGCCGATGCCGCACATCACGCCCGCCACCGTCATGAACGTGCGCGGGCCCAGCAGATCGATCAACCAGCCGGACAGCGGCATCATCCAGGTTTCCAGCGCAATAAAGATCGTGAAGCCCCACTGGACGTCGGAAAGCTTCCAGTGATGCGCTCCGACGATCGGCTTGACGAACAGGGTCCAGGCATATTGCAGGTTCGCGATCATCATCATCGCGACCACCGCAGCCGATAGCCGAATCCAGCGATTCAATTTATTGGCCTCCTCTTGCAATGTTATCCAGAAGTTTGGTGCAAGCGTAAATGCTCGCGGTGCGCGGCATGGGAACTCCCAGGCGCTCGCCCAATTCCAGCACCGCGCCGACCACGGCTTCGAGCTCCATGGGACGGCCCGCTTCGAGGTCCTGCAGCATCGACGTTTTGTGCTCGCCCACTTTTTCCGCGCCGGCGATTCTTTGGTCGATCGATACAGGCAGTTCGATTCCCAGCTTGTTCGCCACCGCCTCCACCTCGGACATGATCTGGCGGACCAAGGCGCACACGTCGGGATCGCGAGCCATTTGGGCCAGGGTCGCGCGGGTGAGGGCGCTGATCGGGTTAAACGCGACGTTGCCGAGCAGCTTCACCCAAATCTCGTGAACAAGCCGCGCGGTTACCGGGCAGCGTAAACTGGACTTGATCAACGCGTCCGCGATGGCGCGGCAACGTTCGGAGCGGGATCCATCCGGCTCTCCGAGCGAGATCCGGTTGCCCTCGTTGTGGCGAATCACGCCCGGCTCCAGGATGTCGGTCGAAAAATAAACGATGGATCCGACCACCTGTCGGGCAGGAATGGAGTCCGCGATAATGCCGCCAGGATCCACTCGTTCCAACCGAACGTGAGGCTCCGAAAATTGCGAATACCACCACGGGATTCCGTTCTGCGTGCTGACCACGGTGGTCGATTCGCCAATGAGTGGCTGGATCTCGGGCGCGAGTTTGGTGAGGCCATGCGCCTTCACACCTAAGAAAATCACGTCCATCGCTCCGGCATCCTGCAGGCTGCCGATAACTCTCGGGCGAGCCTCGAAATCACCATCCGGGGAGATCACGCGCAGGGCGCATCGCCGCATGGCCGCCAAGTGGGGACCTCGCGCGAAGAGCGTCACATCATAGCCCGCCCGCGTCATGCTGGCTCCAATGTAGCCGCCGATCGCTCCCGCGCCGGCGATCAGGAATTTCAACCTTCGGCTCCCGAAAGCGCCTTAGCGACGGCTCCGCGCTGGATTTTTCCGGTGGCCGTGCGGGGAATGCTCTCGACGATGAAGACCTTCTTAGGACGCTTGAAATCCGCCAGACGCTCTTTGCAGAATGCGAGAATGTGCGCTTCGGTTTGCGGTTCGCGCAGCACCACGGCGGCGGCCACTTCTTCGCCCCAGGTCGCGTGCGGAACGCCGAACGCCACTGCCTCGGCCACAGCGGGATGCGTCAGCAGCAGCTTCGTCGATTTCGCGCGGCGCGATTTTTTCGCCGCCCCGATTGATCAGCTCCTTGATGCGGCCGGTGAGAATTAGGTATCCGTCGGCATCGAGATAGCCTTGATCGCCGGTGCGAAACCATCCATTGGTGAAGGATTTCGCATTCGCCTCCGGATTATTCTCATAGCCCGCAACCACGTTCGGCCCCTGGATCACTACTTCGCCGCGCGTTCCTTGCGGCAGGTGCGCGCCTTGATCATCCATGATGCTGATCTTGACGCCGGTTCCGGGTCCCACCGAGCCGGGCTTGCGCTCCGCCGGTGGTTGAGGATTGGATGCCATCTGGTGAGATGCCTCGGTCATCCCGTAGGCTTCCAGCACCGGCGCGCCGAATACCTGCTCCATCTTGGCCATCATTTCCGGAGGCAGCGCCGCGCTGCAGGATCGAATAAAGCGCAGGCCTTCGCTGCCGGCCGGCCGTTCATTTCCGGCGCGTGCGAGCAGCAATTGATGGATGGTGGGAACTGCCGAGTACCAGGTGACGCCGCAATCGCGCACTGTTCTCCAGAAAGAAAGCGGGTTGAATTTCGACGGTACGACAATAGTTCCGCCTGAGAGGAGCGTGGAAATCGTGGATGCCACCAGTCCGTGTACGTGGAACAACGGCATTGCGCACAGGGCCACATCATCCGGTGTGAGCGAGTAGTGCTTCACGATGTTGACCGCCGACGCTGCGATGTTCTTGTGACGAATGGGCACGCGCTTGGGCCGGCCGGTGCTGCCGCTGGTATGCAGCACCAGCGCGATGTCGTCCGGGGCGGGCGCCGGGGATTTCCGGCCGTTAGGAGCGTTGACGATCCGCACGAAACCGCTCGCGTCCATGTCGATGGAGTACGTTGGAACTTTGCCTTCGGCTGCTTTCCTGGCATCCGGAGCGCCATCCGGCGGGCAGAGCAGAATCTTCGCCGACGTGTCCTCGAGATAAAAGCTGAACTCGTCTTGCCGGTAGCCGGGATTCAGCGGCGCGGCGGTTCCGGAAATGGAAGCCGCCAGAAAACTGACGATCGCGGGCAGGCCGTTCGGCAGCACGGTCGCGACGCGGTCACCCGGCCCGATGCCCAATGCCGCCAGCGAATCCGCCATCTTGTAGACTTGTTCGCGGAATTTGCCGTAGCTGATCCGGACGCCCGAATCCGGCAGGATAATGGCGGTGCGATCGCCGGGCGTGGCTTCAAGGAGCTCCGCAAGAGTGTTGGGTGTAGACATTGGTTATTTGTTGAGGATGTATTTCTTGAGGGATCGCGGACCCACTTCGGCGCCGTAAACGTTGCCTGCTGCATCCATGGCCGCGCCTTCGGGACCGCTGGTGATCGCAATCACTGGTCCATTGGGATACCAGCGCTCGGTCGAGTCCGGGTTCGCTAACGTATCCGGAATGAACGCGGTCACCGTACCATCCTTCACGCTTCCGATACGGATGCCGCGCTTCCAGCCGGGATTGGTAGTGCTGTTGGAATCGGAGTCGGCCACTAGGATCGTGTCGCCCGTGATGAAGATGCCGCTCGGCCGGCCGAACTGTTTCCATTCCTCCAGAAAATTACCGTCCTGATCGAAGATCTGGATGCGCGAGTTGGAGCGGTCACCCACGAACAGGCGGCCTTTGGAATCGAATGCCAGGGTATGCGGCACGTTGAACTCGCCCGGTCCGGAGCCTTTCTTGCCCCAGGTCTTGATGAACTTTCCGTCTTTGGAAAACTTGACGACGCGGTTGTTGACGTGACCATCCGACACGAAGATGTCGCCGTTGGGCGCGATCCCAACATCGCTCGGGCCATTGAACTTGTCCGGACCTTCGCCGGCGACGCCCGCTGTGCCGAGCGTCATCAGAACTTTCCCATCCGGGCTGAATTTGAAAACCTGCTCGCCTTTTCCGTTTTTCGCTTGCGCGTCGGTGGCCCAGATGAAGCCTTGGTGATCCACCGTGAGGCCGTGGGGCTGAACGAACATGCCGTCGCCGAAGCTCTTGACCAGCTTGCCGGATGGAGCGAATACCAGCAGCGGCGGCTCGGCGCGCTGGAACACCAGCATGTTGCCGCCGGGCAGGGGATCCACGGAAATCACCTGTCCCCATGCGAGCGGGGCGGGAAGCTGCGCCCAGTTTTCGACCAAATGATACGGATTCGGCTGCGCGTTGGGGGCGTTCGACGCGGCGAACGCGGGGGCACAAACGGCAACGATGGCGAAGATGGTGCGGGATGCAAATTGAGGCATTCGATTCCTCCCGGACGCTTCAAAGTATACACCGGGCACACTGGCCCCGAGTCTATTTGGCGTGTTAGTTGGGGGGCGGCCGCCAATCCTTGCGCAGCACGTTTTTTTCGTCAAACGGCCATGGCTCGTAATCTTTTAGCTGGAGTTCTGTCCCTTTCGGAGTGATAAAGAAGTACAAATAGTCGCTTTCGTATGACGCTGGCACTCCATCGAGCCGCACCGCAGGTGACGTCGGGGGTAGCAAAGCTGCCTCGGCCAGACCGCTCTCGATAAGGTTCTTGAGCCCCTCTTTGATGTCGGAGGCTTGGATTGTGAGGCCGCACCGCGTACCCAAGCTGAAGACATCCTTCGATATCTCCTCTAGATCTTTGTAGAAATCGCAAATTGCGTTCAAGACAAACATTGGTATTAGCTCACTGCGGTTTGTGGAACTCATCTCGCTAATTCCTTTTTGAATCTCGGCTCAAGCATACTATGCCTTCCACAGCGATTACACCGGGAAAATGTTGGCAAGTTTGCTCAGGCGCTCGTGACACTCAACACGTTGCCATCGGGGTCCTTGAACCAGGCGACTCGCACGGTTCCACCAGGCAGGGTCAGGATGCCGAGTTCGTCCTGTTTGAAGCCTGGATAGATGTTGAAGGCCACGCCCTTTTCACGCAGGGCCGCCACCGCAGCTGTCACGTCGGGCACATGGAAGCCGAGTATGGTGTGTTCATGCGGCGTGAAATCGGCTACCAGCGAGACGCGCAGCGTCACGCCGCCAATGTTGAACACGGAGGCGAACTTGTCCTCATAGGCAAACATCAGCCCCAGCGTGTCGCGATAGAACGCAGCGGCACGCCCGCGATCCCTCGTGCAAATGACAATGGCCGGCTTGGCAGCTTCCAGTATTCCCATTTATTCGTTCCTCCGAGCCCGATTACTCAAGAAAGCGGTACACTGGCGGCATGCTGCGCGCCCTGGTATTGCTCGCCGCCATCCCCTTGCTGGCTCCCGCCCAGAAGATCTTCCCGCCGTTCAGGATCATCGGCAACGTCTATTACGTCGGCGAAGCGGATCTCACCAGCTATCTGATCGTAACGCCCAAGGGCGACTTTCTGATCAACACCGGATTCGATTTCTCGGTGCCCGAAATCCGCGAGCGCGTCCAGACGCTGGGATTCAAGTTTTCGGATATCAAGATTCTTCTGGTGACGCACGCGCACAGCGATCATGCGGGTGGCATGGCCACCATGAAGAAGCTCACCGGTGCGCGGATGCTCGCCGAGGAAGAAGAAGCTACGCTGCTCGAAACCGGCGGCAAGACGGACTTTCTGTTTGGCAGCGCGGGCTGGTTCAATCCGGTGAAAGTGGACGGCACCTTCAAAGACCGCGAGAAAATCTCGCTCGGAGGAACCGACCTGACGGCATACTGGATGCCCGGCCACACCAAAGGCAGCACCAGCTATGGCCTGGATGTCACGGAGAACGGCAAGACCTATCACGTCCTAATCGCGAACCTTGCCAACATCAATCCCGGCACGGTTTTGCTGCATAATCCGAAATATCCGAACATCGTCCAGGATTTCGAACGCACGTTCCGGGTCCAGAAGGAAGTGCCGTGCGACGTGTTTTTATCCTCGCATGCGGGCCAATTCGGATTACTGCATAAATGGCATCCGGGCCTGGCTTACGATCCCGACCGTTTCGTCGATCCCGACGGCTATTTGCGAGCGGTGGATCGCTCCGAGGCCCGGTTCGAAGAGCAGCTGCAACAGGAGCGCGACGAAGAAAAGGCTTGGCACGACCACTTGCAGTTCAAGGACACCAATCCTCAGCAACCCTAATCAGGCCAGCCTTTAGTCAGGCCAGGTCTTCAGCGCGAATCGGCAAGCGCCGGATGCGTTTCCCCGTAGCGGCGAAAAGAGCGTTCGTGACAGCCGGCGCGATGCCGGGAGTGCTGGCTTCGCCCATGCCGCCGGGAGCAGCGTGGCTCGGCACCATATACACCTCGATCACCGGCATCTCGTCGATCCGCAGCACGTCGTAGTTGTGAAAATTCTGCTGCTGCACGCGCCCGCGATCGATGGTGATTCCACCCTTCAGCGCCGCCGACAGGCCGAACACGATGCCGCTTCGAACCTGTTGCTCGACGCCTGAAGGATTCACCACCTGCCCGCAATCCACCGCGCACACCACGCGATGCACCTTGAGTTTGCCGCGCTCCACCGAAACCTCCGCCACCTGTGCAGTGAAGCTTCCGATGTTGTTCGCCAGCGAAACTCCGCGCGCATGGCCGGCGGGCAGGGCAGTGCCCCAGCCGGCTTTTTCGGCGGCGAGATTCAGCGCGGCCAGCAATCGAGGAGACTTCGCGAGTAAGCGGCGGCGCAGCTCGACCGGATCTTTTCCGCCCGCCGCGGCGATTTCATCCAGGAACGATTCCGCGTAGAACGTGTTTTGCGAATATCCCACCGATCTCCAATAGCTGACCGGAATGCCGGGATCCACCGGATGATAATCCACCAGCATATTCGGAATGCCATATTGCAGATCGTCCACGCCCTCTACGGCCGTTCCCGAGATGCCGTTTCTCGAGAATCCGAAGGGCGGACAAACCAGGCGAGCGGTGAAAGCGACAGGCCAGCCATCGGCGTCTAGACCCGCCTCGAAACGGCCGTAGGAAGCCGGACGATAAAGGTCGTGCTGCATATCGTCTTCGCGCGTCCAGGTAACCTGCACCGGAACGCCGGCCGCTTTCGCCACTTCCACCGTTTCCGCTATGTAGTCGGGCTGCGCTCGCCGTCCAAAGCCGCCGCCCATGTATTTCGTGTACACGGTCACTTTCTCGGCGGGCAGTTTCGTGACCTGCACGCCGGCCTCGCGCGCGGCGCTCTGTCCTTGCGTCGACGCCCAAATCTCGCAGGAATCTGCCTGGACGTGCGCGGTGCAATTGAGCGGCTCCATGGGCGCATGCGCCAGGTACGGCGTTTCGTAAACCGCTTCCACTTTCTTCGACGCTCCGGCGAGCGAGGCCGCCGCGTCGCCTTCCTTACGCGCAACCGCGCCGGGTTTGAGAGCCTGCGCCGCGAAGTCCTGGCTGATCGCCGGACTATTTACAGTCGCCATCGCCCCTTCGTCCCACTGGACCTTGAGCACCCTCCGGCCTTCCATCGCGGACCAGGTGTTATCGGCCAGAACCGCGACGCCGTTCGAAATCCGGAGAACATCCTTGACGCCGGGAATCGTTTTGGTCTTCGAGGCGTCGAAACTCGCCACCTTGCCGCCGAACACCGGGCACCGCTCCACCACCGCGTGCAGCATTCCGGGCAGGCGCACATCCAGGCCGAAAACCGTGCGGCCGTTGACCTTGTCGTGCGTGTCCAGCCGCTTCATCGGCTTGCCGATCAGGCGAAACTGGCTGGGATCCTTCAGCGTGACGTTGGTGGGAACAGGCAGCTTCGAGGCTGCTTCAGCCAGGCTCCCGTACGTCAAGCGGGCGTTGGTCGCGGCATTGACTACCGCGTTATTGTCCGCGCGGCAGTTGGATTTGTCGACGCCCCATTGTTGCGCCGCGGCCTGAATCAACATCTCGCGCGCCGAAGCTCCGGCCTTGCGCAGCGAATTATAGGACGTCCGTATGCTCTGGCTACCGAAGACGCCTTGATAGGGACCGTATTCCTTGCTGACGCCCGGAAATTCAGTGCGGATCTTGTTCCAATCGCACTCGAGCTCCTCTGCCAGCAGCATGGAGAGCGACGTAACGGTGCCCTGACCCATTTCGGCTTTGTGGATGAATAAAGTCACGCTGTCGTCGGAGCCGACATGCACGAAGGCATTGAGTTTCGAATCCGCGGAGACGGCGGCGCGCGAGCGTCCCGGTAGATAGAAACCGATCAATAATCCTCCGGCGGCCGCGGCTCCGGATTGAAGAAATGCTCTGCGATTCACTGGCGTAGTCAGGGCGCTCATCTGCGGGCTCCTTCCGTGCGGGCGATCTCGGCGGCCCGGTGAATGGCCCGTCGAATCATGTCATAGGTCCCGCAGCGGCAGATGTTGCCGTGCAGAGCTTCGTCGATGTCCGCGTCGGTGGGATGCGATGTCTTGGCCAGCAGCGCGGCGCCGGTCATAATCTGGCCCGATTGACAATAGCCGCACTGTGGAACATCTTCTTCGATCCAGGCTTTTTGGATAGGATGGCTCGCATCGGCGGAGAGCCCTTCGATGGTAAGCACGGTCTTGCCCGCCACGGTGGAGATCGGAGTTACGCATGAGCGGACGGGCTGCCCGTTGATGTGAACAGTGCATGCGCCGCAGAGCGACATCCCGCATCCGAACTTAGTGCCGGTCATGCCTAGCGTGTCGCGCAAAACCCACAGCAGCGGCATCGCGGGCGCGGCATCCACTGTTTGAGATTTCCCGTTCAGGGTGAATTTGACTGACGCCATGGTCGCCTCCTTATGGCTTCGCCTTCAACCAGAAGTATACAGCGAACCTCGCCGGGCCGAAAAATTGTACTAATCTCCCAGGACCTTCGGTGGTAGTCTCCGCGGGGGCTCTAGCCGGTACGTTCCAGTACCGAAGAACGCTGAGTACGGCCAGCTTTCCGGATGCATCCTATACGTGGAGGATGTCGGTTATGCCAAAGCAATGCGCAGAGTGCCGCACGGTTGTGAACGACGACGCTCCGTACTGCGAAAGTTGCGGATGCCAATTCTCGAAGCTCGCGGCTGCCCCGGTGCATAACTTGATTTGGCAGTATGTGTCCGTAGGAGCGGTGGTCGCCGTGGTCGGGCTCGGATTGTATTTCTTCGAGTTCCGCTAACCGGCGTCGCGATACGGCGCGTTGTACGATGGTTCGGATGATCACCGACCAGGAACGCGAAACCGCCCTCGACAGATTGATTCGAAGCCGGCAAACCTTGCTGGACGCCGTTGCGGGCGTGACCGAGAGCCAGGCCCGATGGAAGCCGGGGCCGGATCGTTGGTCCATTCTCGAGTACGTCGAACACCTCGCCGTTTCGGACGGCCAATTGATCGCGTTAATCGAGCGCAGCCTGCAGTCGCCGCCAAAGCCAGAAACCAAGGAAGAGCGGCGGCAGCGCGAGCAGAAAATCCGCGATACTCCCATGCCGCGCGGTGTCAATCGTGCGCCGGAAATGCTTCGGCCGAACGCCCGGTTCGCTACGCTATCTGACGCCGTTTCTGCATTTCTGGACGCCCGCGAGCGGTCGCTCGAATACGCCCGCACCACCCAGGCGGATCTGCGCAGCCATTTCGCGCCACACGGCGTGCTGGGACCGATGGATGGATATCAGTGGCTGGTGGCCAATGCGCGTCATGCCGAGAGCCATTCGGCGCACATCCGCGAGGTCCGGACGATGCCGGAGTTTCCTGGCGCCTAGGGTTCGCGCAGCGCCACTACCGGATCGATTCGCGTAGCGCGCCGCGCAGGAATCCAACAGGCCAGCGCCGCCACCGCGATCACCAGCGCCACCGCCATCCCGACCAGCGCGGGATCGATGGCAGCCAATTCCGCCTGCCGGCTCCGCAATATTCTTGCGATCACCAGGGCCGCGGCCAATCCGACGGCGATGCCCATTCCGGCCAGCAGCATGCCTTGCCGGAAAATCAAACCGCGAACATTCGCCGGCGTCGCGCCCAGCGCCATTCGCACGCCGATTTCCTGAGTGCGCAGCGAGGTCGCATAGGAGATTACCCCGTACACCCCAGCCGCCGCGAGAAACAGCGCCAGGCAACCGGTGATGGCGAGCAGGGTCATGATGAAGCGCCGGTCCGCAATGGAGTCCCCAATCAGTGTGGACATAGTGGCGCTCAGGAAGACAGGCTGCTTCGGATCCGCCGAAGCCACCGCTCGCGGGATCGCTCTGGCAATCTCGGCAGTGGATCGGCCGGTTCGAACCACTAAGAATTGCGCGTGTCCCAAGGCGCCGCTGGCACTGTAGATCTGCGACGTAAACTGATCCTGCAATCCGGAATGAAGCAGCGGGCTGACCACGCCGATCACCTGTCTGCAATGCGCCTTTCCATCTCCGCCGTTCATGCAGACTTTCCGACCCACGGCGCTTTGTCCCGGCCAAAGAAGCCCGGCTGCGGTGCTACTGATGATTGCAGTGTCGCGGCTCGCCGCCATATCGTCGTCGCGGAACCATCGGCCTTCCAAAAGCCGGACCCCCATGGTGCTGAGATAGCCTGCGCTCACGCGATCCACTTCGGTTGGAAACCCGCGATCCCGCGCTTGGGAGACGCTTTCATCCGCGCCGATAAGTCCGCCGTTATTCTCGCCGCTGAACGGAAGCGCATCCACCGTCCCCGCGGATTCGACGCCGGGTATGGCGCGCACCGCGTCCACGATGCGCCGGAACAGCGGCTCGCGCGCTTCAGGCGTTCGGTATTGATCGCCGGAAGCGATGATGATGGACGCCACCACGTGCTCGGCATCGAAACCGGGATCGGTCCGGATCAGACGAATGAAGGCGCCGGCCAGCAGACCGCCAACCACCACTAGCATCACGGCGATGGCCACTTCGCTCACCACCAGACTGGAGCGAAGCCGGTTGCTGGCGCGTCCTATCGCTCCGCGAGTTCCCGTTTGACGAAGCGCCTCCGCCGGATCCCGCCGCGACGCCGCCAGCGCCGGCGCAATACCAAAAATAAAGCCGCTGAGAATGGAGATCGCGACCGTGAACAGAAGCACGGTCCAATCCGCGCGCGCCGCGGCCAGGCGGGGGATGGTGACGGGAGCAACCGCCGGGAGCAGCTTCCACGCCAGGGCCGCCAGCGCGAATCCGGCCAGGCCGCCCGCGACGCCCAGAACGCAGCTTTCCACCACCAATTGGCCAAGAAGACGCCCGCGGCCCGCGCCCAACGCCACCCGCACCGCCATCTCGCTATGACGCGCGAGCAGCCGGGCCAGCAGCAGGTTCGCCACGTTCGAACAGCCGATCAACAGGAACATGGTCGCGCCCGCGAGCAGCAGCAAAAGGCCGGTGCGGGCGAATCCAAAGGTGCGATCCTCCAGCGACACCAGATGCAGCAATCGCCCTCCGTTGCTAAGCGGAAATTGGCGGGCCATCACGGCGCTGATCGCGAGCGCTTCCTGCTCCGCCTGGGACCCGGAAACGTCTTTCCGCAGACGTCCCACCGCTGACATGGCCGGGCCGATGCGAGAGAGCTGCGCCGGATTGATCGCTTGAGGCGCCCAGAAATCCATGTGGCCGGAGGGAGTCCGGACCGTGGTGGCGAGCCGCAGCGGGAAGTCGAAACCCTGCGGCATCACTCCGATAATCAAGCACGGATGGCCGTTCACTTCCACGGAACGGCCGACGATATTGGGGTCGGCGTGAAAGCGGCTGGTCCACAGTCCGTAGCTGAGGATCATTTCGTGATCGCGGCCGGGCTGCTGCTCCTCCGGCAGAATATTGCGCCCCAGCATCGGCTTTACGCCCAGCACGGGGAATAAATTGGCGGATGCGTACAATCCGTAATGCGCCTCCGGCGGGGAATTTCCGTCGCCCGTGAAGTTGAACAGCGCGTAGTTGTAGGTGGCGATGGATTCGAAGCTGCGATTGCTTCTGACGACGTCTTGAATATCCGGCCAGGTTACCCAATCGCCGCGCGGATGCGCTCCCATCGAGTACTCCATGCGGAACTCGTACAGGGCACCCGGGTCGGCATAGGGCAGCGGATCGAGGAGTACGGACTTCACCGCCGCGAACACCACCGCGGTAGCGCCCACGGTGAGCGCGATGGAGGCCAGCGCGATGGAAGTAACGGCGGGGGTCCGGCGAAGGATTCGAAACGCGTGCCGTATATCGCCAACCACCGACATAGAACGGTTTATTTCGATAACGAGCGCGCGGCTGAAAGCGCGGCATCGTAGTTGGGATGCTCGGCCACTTCCTTCACGTACTCGACGTGCTTGAGGGTGTTGTCTTTATCCAGCACGAAAATCGCGCGGCTTTCGATGCGCAGATCCTTGATCAACGTCCCGTAATGTTCGCCAAAAGACCCGTTGCGGTGATCGGAAAGCATCTTCACCTTATCGACGCCGTAAGCGCCGCACCAGCGTTTCTGCGCGAACGGCAAATCCATGCTGATGGTGTAGATTTCGACGCCCGGCAGCTTCGCCGCTTCTTCGTTGAATCGCTTGGTCTGCGCGTCGCACACGGGAGTATCGAGCGAAGGAATCACGCTGAAAATGCGTATGGCCTGTCCCGTGGTGCTCAATGTGACGGGTTGAAGCGCATCGCTGACTGCTTCGAAATCGGGCGCTTTGTCGCCCGCCTTCAATTCCGGCCCGACTACCGTGAGCGGCCTTCCTCGCATAGTCGTGGCTCCTGGTCTCTCCATGAATCCTCCTCAATTTCAATTGTCAGATTTGATTTCGCTCTATTGTAGCAACTCGTCGAACTTGGAAAGCTGATTTGTCGGGAAGCGGCACGCATAGTTTTCGCAAACGTACGCAGACGGCTGGTGGTCGATCTCAGGCATAATCTCCGCCACTGAAAAGTAGGCCGCCAGAGCGCGGCGCGTCGGTTCCGAATCGATCAACAACAGGATGCTGTGCGGCATGAAACGAGTGTGGAAGGCTCGCAAGAAAGCCTCGGTGGATTTGGCCCTGAGATCGCCCACGATGACAACCTCGCGGCGTTTGGACAGCGAGTAATCCAGCGCCACCAGCATCTGAGGCACGGCCACGGGTTGGCTCGAGTATCTTGGGGCCCAGCGCCCGAAGCGTCCGCTCAGCCGCTTCACGAAAGTCCGGGCGATCGGTGATGTGCTCAAGGCGCAGCAGATCCAGCAGCGCCACTGCGTTCCCGGACGGTTCCGCGCCATCGTAGTCGTCCTTCATACGGAGCACAAGATTGTGGTCGCCCGCCGCGGTGCTGAAGAAACCGCCGGCGGCGGGGTCCTCAAACAACTCGCGCATTTTCACTGCCAGGCGAATCGCCATGCCGATCCGCTCCGGATTGAAGTCGGCTTCGTAAAGATCCAGAAGCGCCGCGATCAGAAACGCGTAGTCGTCCAGAAAGCCGGGGATCGCGGCGTCGCCGTCGCGGAAGCGGCGAAGCAGCAAACCCGTCTCAGCCTGGTACATGCGGGAAAGAATAAAGTCCGCCGCTCGCTTAGCCGCAGCCAGATAACGCGGTTCCTCCAACACCTGCGCGGCCTTGGCGAACGCCGAGATCATCAGGCCGTTCCAGGCGGTGAGAATCTTGTCGTCCAAATGCGGCCGGACGCGCTTGGATCGCAATTCGAGCAGCTCGACTCGGGCTTGTTGCAGCTCGGAGGTGACGGACGCGTCGGGCTCCTGGCGGACGTATAGAATGTTCCTGCCCGTGAATTCTTCGTGCGGATCGTGATGCACGTTGCCATCGGCCTCGATGCCGTAATGCGCCGCGAACGTTCGGAACCGGTCCGCTCCCAGCGCCTGTTCGAGCTCCGCGGCAGTCCAAATGTAGAATGCACCTTCGCCCTTTAGCTTGGGATTCGCCGGATCGATGACGCTGTCGGCATCCTCGGCGGAATAGAAACCTCCCTCGGGATGCGTCATGTCACGGAGCACGTAGTCCAGCGTGCTGCGTGCGATACCTGCGAAATACGCATCCTGGGTGATCTGGAACGCCTCGATGTAGGACACCGCGAGCTGCGCTTGATCGTACAGCATCTTCTCGAAGTGCGGAACAAACCAGCGTTCGTCGACAGAGTAGCGATGAAAACCGCCGCCCAGCTGATCGTGCATGCCCCCGCGGGCCATCGCGCGTAGCGTCTCGAGCGTCATGTCCAGCGCCTCCGGACGGCGGGACCGCAGGTAGTATCGCAGCAGAAAATTGAACACGACCGGCCTCGGAAACTTCGGCGCGTCGCCAAAGCCGCCATGCTCGGAATCGAACGAGCGCCGGAAATATTGGAACGTGGAATCGAAGACGGCTGTATCCGGCATGCCGCCGGCAGCCGCCGCGCCCTCGGAATAACGCGCCAGTTGCGCGATGCTGTCGGCGCTGGCTTCGACAACCCGATCGTGATCCTTCCGCCACACTTCCGCGATGCGCTCCAGAATCGCGCTGAACCCGGGGCGTCCATAGCGATTGTCCGGCGGAAAGTAAGTTCCACCGAAGAAGGGGTGCAGGCTCGGCGTCAAAAACACAGACATGGGCCAGCCTCCGCTGCCGGTGGTGGCTTGCACGTAGGCCATATAAATGCGGTCCACGTCCGGCCGCTCTTCGCGATCCACTTTCACCGGCACGAAAAAGCGATTGAGGATCGACGCGATCTCATCGCTCTCAAAGGACTCGTGCTCCATCACGTGACACCAATGGCAAGTGGAATAGCCGACCGAAAGGAACACGGGCTTGTCTTCCGCGCGCGCCTTTTCGAAGGCCTGCTCGCCCCACGGATACCAGTTCACTGGATTGTGCGCGTGCTGCTGCAGATACGGACTCTTCTCCCCGATCAGATGGTTTGGCAATTCGCTCTCGTTTCTAATTAGTGGTTTGTTCCTGCGGCTGGCTGGCGGTGTTCTCGTCCGCGCGGATGATTTCCAGCCGCTTATAAGGCTTCGAGATGTACCCTCTGCATTCCTTGGCAACTTGGGACAGCGGCGCCTCTGACACCGCTTTGCGATACGCCGCTTGCGCCTGGGGGTGTTTGTGCTCGAGATCGTAGATCTGGCCCAAACGCATCCACGACATCAGGCTAGTGTTAAGATCCAGCTCCTGCGCTCGAATCGTCACCTTTTTCATCTCGGCCAACGCCCGACCCAGATCGTTGTACCAGAACAGCAGGTTGCCTTCCAGATAGTCGATCTTCTCTGGGGCAAGATCAGCGAAGCCGGGCGCGGAATCGGCGCGAAGATTGCGGATACGCCCGATTTCTTCGAGCGCGGCCGGTTCGTCACCGAGATCGCCGAACATCTGCACTCTTTCAAACCGCAGCAAGTAATTGCGCGGGAAACGCTGGATGAGATCCTCCAGCAGCGCAAGAGAGGCCTTCGGACGCCGCTCGCGCCGGTAAATGGCGACCAACAAAACTTCGGCATCCAGCCGGTTGGACGTACCCTGGTGCGCCACGCTTTCGAGCGCGCGAATCCCGCGATTGCGGTCGCCATGATAGCCGGCCATGAAGCCTAGAATGCGGTAGCCGATCGACAGGCTCCCCGCGACGTAATCGTAGACACCCGGAATCATCCGCGCATCGATGTTGTCGGGCTCCAGCTGGCACAAACGCCGATGCGCGTTGCGGGCGTTGGTGGCGTCGTGCAGAGCATCCGTCCAAGCCTTGCGAACCAGGAAATTATAGTTACCGCGCAGCGCATACGAGACGCCCAGCGCGCCGAGCGCCTTCGGATCGTCGGGCTGTTCCGTGATCCGGTTCTGGGCTAACTCAATCGCTCGGCCGATGGCGTGATCGAATTGCTCGTGGTCGGCCGCGGTAACCGCGACCTTATCGCGGTGCAGAAACGGGTTCGAGCCGCTGACTAATTCGCTTTCGAGCGCTCCCGATCGAAACATCGCCCGGTATAGTATGGCGTGGGCCAGGTGATTCCAGGCGTCGGGATTCTCCGGGCTTCGTTCCGTCTCAGCGCTGAAACATTGGATCGCGGCGTCGTATTCGAGATTATAAAAATGATCGTAGCCTTCCGATAGAGCCCCTGCCGCGACTTCCTCAGCTGGTAGCCAAATCGCACCCAGAAGACCCAGATACAACGCGGCGATCGGCGCGACCGGCATCTACCTTCATTGTAGAACTCAATTATTTGGAGCCCGCGATCTCCAGCACCGTGTACCAGAGAAACTGCACCATCTGATGAATGGAGCTTTCGAGCAAGCGTTCTTGATCGGAGTGCGCGCCGTGCAGCTCGCCTTCCCCTTCGTCCGCGATCGGGCCGAAGCCGTAAGCCTGAACGCCCTTCACGCGCAGCTGCGCCATGTCGGTTGCGCCGGTCAACATGCTCGGAATGGTGACGGCTCGCGGGTACATCCTCTTCTGGACGCGCTCCAGCGCTCGAAACATTTCGGAGTTGATGGACGACGGAGGCGCCACCGGCCGGTTGCGCGAATTGTCCGTCACTATCTCCACTGCGGGATCGGCGATGACACGCCGCATCTCCTCGAAAAGCCGCCCCATGTCCTCATCTGGAAGCGCCCGTATGTCGAGCGTGGCCGTGGCCTCGGATGGAATTACGTTGGTGCGGAAGCCGCCCTGGATCATGGTCGGGACGACGGAGGTGCGCAGGATCGAATAGTTGCCGGGCTCGTGCGCGGCGAAGTAGCGCTGGATTTCTTCGCTATGGGCACGATCGGCGATGTGGTTATAGCGGTAGGCTTCCTCCGGCGAGCTGATGGTGGCGAGGCGCTCAAAATATTCCCGGGTGGCGTCGTTCAGCCGCATGGGAGGCTGCCACGTTTCGAACTTCGCAACCGCCGCCGCCAGGTGCAGGATGGCGTTGTCCAGCCTTGGGCGCGAGCCGTGCCCGGCAGTGCCGTGCGCCACCAGTCGCGCGACGCGGGGCGTCTTCTCGGTGGTGCTGATCTCCACCGATATCACCTGCCCGTCGCGCGATACAGTCTCGCCGCCCTCCGCCAGCGCGTATTCGCCCGCGATTTCGTTCCAGTGCTGGCTTGCCAGGAATCCAATGCCGAATTCCGAAGTTCCTTCTTCGCCAGCTTCGGCGATGAAGATTACATCCCGGTCCAGCGCGACGTGCAGCCGGCTTAGCAGCAGCATGGTCATCAGGCTCGCGATCACATGCGACTTGTCATCCGATGACCCGCGGCCCCACACGTATCCATCCTTGCGAAGGGCCGCGAACGGATCCACCGGCCAGCGATCCCGCTGGACTCCCACCACGTCGGTGTGGCCCATGATGATCAGCGGGCGCTTCGATCCGTTGCCCTTAATCCGCGCCACCAGATTCGCCCGCCGCGGGTCCAGCGCCAGAACCACATTCGGAATTCCGGCACGGTCCAGAATCGGCTTCAGATAATCCACCGCCTTGGTCTCGTCTCCTGGCGGATTGCTGGTGTCGATCCGGAGAATCGAAGTGTAGTAGTCCATCGTTTCGGTTTCGAGCTTGTTCCAGTCCACTGGATAGCGATCCGCCCCGAGCCCGGAAACGGCGGCACACAGCAGAACTACGACAATTTTCATTCGCTTCAGGATAACCCCCTGGCCGCCGCGCGGTCAGAAAGCCTCAAATCTGACGAAAACGCCCTCACTTGCGATAGTTTGAGATTATGCGAGCTTGGCTTCCGATCGCGCTTCTGGCGTCTATCTGCGTTTGTGCCCAGGACAACACAGTTCGTTTGCGCGTGGATGCCACGGATGCGCCACGCCGGCTGTTTCACGTTCGAATGAGCATGCCGGTGAAGCCCGGACCGATGACTCTGCTTTACCCGGAGTGGATACCGGGAGAACATGGCCCCACCGGCCCCATCGCCGATTTGGTGGGCCTGAAAATCGCCGCAAGCGGGCAAGAAATCGCCTGGAAACGCGACTCGGTGAATATGTTCGCGTTCCACATCACCGTGCCGCCCGGCGTCTCGACCCTCGATCTGGCCTTCGATTTCATCTCCGCTCCCGAAACATCCGGCTATTCATCGGGCGGCTCAACCACCACGGAATTGGCGGTTCTGAATTGGAATCAAGTGCTGCTGTACCCCCAGGGCGTGCCCGCGGACCGTTTGCAATACCAGGCGGATTTGAAAGTGCCGCAAAACTGGCGCTACGGCACCGCGCTTCCGATCGCCAAGGAATCCGGCAACGAAATCCAATTTCACCCGGCCGCGCTCGACACGCTGATCGATTCTCCGGTCTCCGCCGGCGCTCACTACCGCACCATCGAACTCGGCGCAGATGGCTCCATTAAGCATTATCTGCACCTGGCGGGCGACAGCGAGCGATCCATCGAAATCTCGAACGAAGAGGTGGCGCACTATCGCAATCTGGTGACGGAGACCGGCGCGCTGTTCGGATCGCGCCACTATCGCGACTATCACTTTCTGCTGAGCATGAGCGACCACATCGCAAGGTTCGGTCTGGAACATCACGAATCGAGCGACGATCGGATCGACGAGCGCGGCCTGGTGGACGAGTGGCCGCGTATCGCCAACGAAGGCCTGCTGCCGCACGAATTCACGCACTCCTGGAATGGGAAATACCGGCGTCCGAGCGGGCTGGTGACATCCGACTACAGCCAGCCCATGAAAGGCGATCTGCTATGGGTCTATGAAGGGCTGACGCAATACCTGGGAGAGATTCTCACGCCCCGCAGCGGTTTGTACACTCCCGAGGAATTCCGCGAAGAAATCGCCCGGATCGCCGCGGCTCTCGACCGCGAACCAGGCCGTACCTGGCGTCCGCTGGAAGACACCGCCGTGGCCGCGCAGATTTTGTATGACGCCCGAGACGATTATTCCGACTACCGCCGCGGCACCGACTATTACGACGAAGGCACGCTGATCTGGCTGGAAGCCGACGTGCTCATTCGCCGGCTCAGCAACGGCGCAAAGTCGCTGAACGATTTCTGCCGCGCCTTCTACGGTGGCCCTGGCGGCGCGCCCGCGCTAAAGCCGTATACGTTCGACGATCTGGTGGCGGCTCTGAATTCCGTCC
Source organism: Terriglobia bacterium (assembly GCA_963786745.1). Lineage (GTDB taxonomy): Bacteria > Acidobacteriota > Terriglobia > Bryobacterales > Bryobacteraceae > Palsa-89. The sequence goes on from CAWBAE010000009.1 coordinate 480,010, forward strand.
AAGCCTACGATTGGCCGCGATTCTTCCGCGAGCGCCTGGATTCCACGGCGCCGCACGCGCCCCTCGGCGGCATCGAGAATAGCGGCTGGAAACTCGTCTACAATTCCACCGCGTCCACGGTGTGGAAGGCCTTCGAGGACCAGGACAAGGTATTAAACCTGGCTTACTCCATCGGTATTATCGTGCGCGAGGACGGGACCATCCAGAACGTGACTTATGGCGGGCCAGCCCAGACTGCCGGCGTTGTCCCGGCCACCAAGTTGATCGCGGTGGATCAACGGCAGTTTACGCCCACGGTATTGGTTGAGGCCGTGCAGCAAACCGCCGCCGCGCCGCGTACGATTGAACTGCTGGTCAAGAATGGGGAATACTACAGCAGTCACCGCGTTACGTACCAGGGCGGCGAGAAATATCCGCACCTGGAGCGCGATGCTTCGAAGCCCGACATTCTGTCCGAGATCATCGCGCCGCTGGTGAAGAAATAAGCTCGGTCATTTCTCCACCACGAAATTCCCCACGAAGAGCGCGTCGATGCCGGACGAATAAAAACTGCGCACCGCGTCGCGCGGCGTGCACACCAGAGGGTCGCCGAACAAGTTGAAGCTGGTGTTATACAACACGGGCAGTCCGGTGGCTTTCCCGGCCGCATGCAGCAATTGGTGATAGAGCGGATTGTCGTTCTGACAAACCGTGTGAAGCCGCACGGAATCCCGGCCCAGCAGCGCCGCCTCGAAGGTCTTGCGGTAGGGCGCGCGAACCCGGCTCACCGTCGCGAGATTCCGCGCGTTCGGTCCCGCTTCGAAATATTCGCTGGCGCTTTCCACCGGAACCGAGGCGGCGAATTTTCGGAAGGGCTCGCGATGCTTGATATAAATATTCAGGTTCTCGGTGGAATAGGGATTCAGCGGCGACGCCAGGATGCTGCGGTTGCCGAGCGCGCGCGGGCCGAATTCCATGCGGCCTTGCATCCAGGCGATAATGCTCTGGGCGCTCAGAGCCCGAACTGCCGAATCCACCAGTTCACCGGTAGTGAGCATATACCGAAAATGCAATTTGCAGTTCTCGAGCACCTTCTTGATCTGTTCGCCGTCGTAGCTCGGGCCCAGGCACAGGTCGTGCAACGACGCACGCTTCGCCTGGCCGAACACGCCATTCCAGGCATGGAACACGGCGCCGAGCGCTGTGCCCGCGTTTCCAGCCGCCGGCTGCACATATACTTGCCTGGATTGTTCCAGCGCGCTGATGAGCAGCGAATTCAATCCCAGCCCGCCCGCGATGCACAGCTTGTCCGCCGGCCCCGCCATTCGCATCACCACTTGTTCGATAGCTCGCTGCAGCCCGGCCGCGAGCGGCGCTTTTAGCGAGTCCGGGATAGCGGCGCCGTCATCGATGCCGATGTGCCGGTAAAACCTATCGCTGAACCCGCCCTGGTTCAGGCGGTCCGCGTCGAAGAAGCTGCGGTTGAGCGACGGCCATTCGCCTTTACCGATGATTTCTTCGAACAATGGAAGATAAGCGCCGCCCTCATCCGAGGCCGACAGCCACTGGACTTTGTGTTCATCGGCGCCGGAAGTAAAGCCCAACAACTCCGTCACGCGCCCGTAGAGATCGCCCAGCGAATCCGGATAGTAGAGGTCTTTTTCCAAATGGAGCTGATTGCCGCTGGCGTGCCATCGGGCTGCGGATCGGAAATCTCCATCTCGATCCAGCGTCAGCACCGTCGCATCCTCAAATTCTGAAGGATAGTAAGCGGAGGCGGCATGCGCGGCGTGATGCTCCACCATCAGCATTTGCGCCTTGGGAAAACGCGACCGCAGCGCCAGGTGCGTATCCTGCGCAAACGGGCGCACCACCGCGACGCAGTCCACCTCAGCGGCTGTCACGCGCGCCAATTGCAGCGCCATCGTGATCGCCTGGTCGGGCAGGACTCCGAACTGCTTGGCGCGCGCGAGCTTGTTCTCTTCGACAGCCGCCACCAGATCGCCATCTTTCAAAACCGCGCAGGCCGCTTCTTTGGGGATGCCCCCCAATCCCAGGATGATCATTTCGTTTTCTTTTCGATTTTGGCCCAGGTGTCGCGCAACGCCACCGTCCGGTTAAACACCGGCTTCGACGGCGTCGTGTCGGGATCGGCCGCGAAATAGCCCAGTCGCTCGAATTGATAGCGGTCTCCCGCGCGTGCGCCAGCCAGACTCGGCTCCAGCTTGCAGTTGTTCAGCACTTCCAGCGAATTCGGATTCAGATTCACCGTGAAATCCTGACCCTCCGGAGCCTGGTTCGGATCCTCGACTGTGAACAGGTTGTCGTAGAGACGAACTTCCGCATCCACCGAATGTTCAGCCGAAACCCAATGGATGGTGGACTTCACCTTTCTCCCATCCGGCGCGTTGCCTCCGCGAGTGGCCGGATCGTAGCTGCAATGAATCGCTTGAATCGCGCCCGTTTCGTCCTTCTCGACGCCGGTACACGTCACGAAGTATCCATACCGCAATCGAACTTCCCGCCCCGGCGAAAGCCGGAAATACTGCTTGGGCGGGTCTTCGCGAAAATCGTCGTGCTCGATGTAGAGTACTTTCGAAAATGGCACCTGGCGGACGCCGGCGCTCGCGTCTTCCGGATTGTTCACCGCCTCCATCTGTTCCAGTTGGCCCTCGGGATAGTTATCAATGATCACGCGCAAAGGCCGCAGCACCGCCATCGCTCGCAGGGAACGCTTGTTCAGATCCTCGCGCAGGAAGTATTCGAGCAGACCCAACTCGGTGGTCCCATTGGTTTTGGACACGCCCACGCGCCTGCAGAAATTTCGAATCGCTTCCGGCGTGTAGCCGCGGCGGCGCAGTCCGGAAACCGTCGGCATCCGGGGATCGTCCCAGCCTTGGACGTGCCCCTGCTGCACTAACGTCAGCAGCTTGCGCTTGCTCAACACGGTGTAAGTCAGGTTCAGCCGGTCAAATTCGATCTGCTGCGGATGATAGATGCCCAGCTGCTCGACATACCAGTCATACAAAGGCCGGTGGTCTTCAAATTCGAGCGTGCAGATCGAATGCGTAATCCGCTCGATCGAATCCGACTCGCCATGCGCGAAGTCGTACATCGGATAGATGCACCACTTGTCTCCCGTCCGATGATGATGCGCGTGCAGAATGCGGTACATGATCGGATCGCGGAGATTCAGGTTGGGCGAAGCCATATCGATCTTGGCCCTGAGAGTACGCGCCCCATCCGGGAATTCGCCCGCTCGCATGCGCTCGAAGAGATTCAGGCTCTCTTCGATGGAACGCGTTCGGTACGGGCTGTCCTGTCCGGGCTCGCTCAGAGTGCCGCGCTGCCGGCGAACCTCGTCCCCCGATAAATCGCAAACGTAAGCTTTTCCCGCCCGGATGAGCTGGACGGCCCACTCGTAAAGCTGCTCGAAGTAATCGGAAGCGTAGAATAGCCGGTTTTCCCAATCCCCGCCAAGCCAGCGCACATCCTCGATGATCGAGTCGACGTATTCGGTCTCTTCCTTGGACGGGTTGGTGTCGTCGAAACGCAGATTGCATTGGCCGCCGAATTCGGCCGCCAGCCCGAAATTGATGCTGATCGATTTCGCATGCCCAATGTGCAGATAGCCGTTCGGCTCGGGCGGAAAGCGCGTGTGGACGCGGCCGCCGTACTTGCCGCTCTCGATATCGCGGAGCATGGTCTCGCGAATGAAGTTGGATTGCGCCGGAGTAGTCTCGATCTCGGTGTTCGGGGGATTCATTGGCTTTTCGGAACAGGCAGCATCAACTCGATGGCGTGGTCGATTCGCTTTAGGCAAGTCTCGCGGCCCAATACTACCAGTGTCTCAAACAACGGCGGCGCAGCCTTGCGCCCGCACACCGCCACGCGAATTGGCTGAAACATCTGCCCGGCCTTGATCTTAAGTTCGTGCGCTCCCGCCCGAAGCGCCGCGTCCAGAGCGTCGTGCGTGAATTCCGCCGTGGCCAGGATCTCGCGGCCGCGTTCGAGAGCCTGAAGCGCCATGGCAGCGTCGCCCTTTTGCGGGATCAGTTCGGCGCTGTCATACGGCGGCAATTCGTCCAGAAAAAAGAAATCGGCCACCGTTTTCACATCGCCCAGCAGCTTGATTCGTTCCTGCACCAGGTGTGTCACTTCCCGCATCTTCTCCGGATCGGCCCGAAAACCCGCCGCGGACACGAACGGCATCAATTCCCGCGACAACTCTTCGACCGGCATGGCACGGATGTATTCGGCATTCAACCATACCGCCTTGGGATCGAATGGATCGTTTTCCTGAAAGTTGATCACCGCATTGTCGTGATTGATGCCTTCGAACGAAAAGGCTTCCACCAGTTCCTGGCGATCCATCTTCTCGCGATTGTCTTTTGGCGACCAACCCAGCAGGCACAGGAAATTGATGAACGCCTGCGGCACGAATCCGGCATCCCGATAGGTGGTAACGCTCACTACCGGTCCATGCTTGCGCTTAGAGAGCTTGGAGCCGTCCGGGCCGATCAGCAGCGGCAAATGCGCGAACTGAGGCGGAGGCGCGCCCAGCGCTTCGAAGATCAGAACGTGCTTGAACGTGTTGGTCAGGTGATCCTGCCCGCGAATGATGTGGCTGATAGCGAGATCGATGTCGTCGGCGCAGGACGCCATGTGATAGGTGGGGATGCCGTTGCTCCGAAGCAGCGCGAAATCCTCGATGTCGGCCGCCAGTTTGCTCTGACGCCCGTACACGCCGTCTCGAAATTCAACCTGCTGACCGCTGTCGCGCGGAACCCGGAACCGCAGCACGAACGGCTCGCCCGCATCCGCCCGGCGTTGGCTTTCCTGGCTTGAAAGCTCGCGCATCTCCCGATGGAACAGCCACGCGGATTCTCCATGCGGCTTTTCGTCGGCGCCCGTGGTCATGGGCGTGAAATCCCGGTATGCCAGGCCGTTCTCGAAGATCTTCCAGGCCATCCGGCGATGCAAATCCAGCCGGTCTGACTGGCGAAATTCCTCGTCCCAGCCTAAACCCAGCCACTGCAGCCCTTCGAAGATCGAATCGAGCGACGCCTGCGAATTACGATCCACATCGGTGTCGTCGATGCGCAGAACCAGGGTTCCGTGGTTGTGGCGGGCGTAGAGCCAATTGAAGATGAATGTCCGGGCGCTCCCGATGTGCAGAAAACCGGTGGGCGACGGAGCGAAACGGGCGCGAAGCGGCATGACATTTCAGGATACAAGAGGACGACGCCTCAGTTGTTCGAATAGCTGAATAAACTCGGGGATCGATAACTGCTCGGCGCGCCGTCCGGTGGAGGGAATGGAATCGAGCAAAGCGAGATCGTAGGAACCAGCCAGGTTATTGCGGATCTTCTTGCGCTTATGCTGGAAACACCGGCCGACGAATTTGAGGAACGCGGCTTGATCCGGGGCGGGGAACTCCAGTTTCGGGATTAATCGGGCCACCGCTGAATCCACCTTCGGCGGAGGACGAAATGCCGCGGCCGGTACGGTGAAAAGCAGCTCGGGCGTGCTCAGAAGCTGCGTTTGCACGCTCAGAAGACCGTAATCGCGCGTGCTCGGAACCGCGATCAAACGGTCCGCCACCTCTTTCTGCACCAGAAAGACCGCGCGCGCCAGCCGCTCGCCCAGCGCCAGCGTCTTCGAGAGGATGGGCGACGTAATGTAGTACGGCAAATTCCCGACGATCGCCGACGGATTGAATTGGACAAGATCGACTTTGAGAACGTCGGCGTCCACGATGGTGAGCCGCGGCTCATCCCGGAATTCCGCCCGCAGGTATTGGACCAGCACCGGGTCGATCTCAATCGCCACCACGCGTCCGGCCTTCTGAAGCAGGTGCGACGTGAGAGCGCCTCTGCCGGGGCCGATCTCCACCACCACATCGGCCGCATCCAGACACGCAACGTCCGCGATCCGTTCGAGAACTGATTGCCGGGCGAGGAAATGCTGACCGAGCCGTCGACCCAACCGACTATCTTGCCACTAAACCTTGTGCAGCTATCCCTTAACGTCGATTCCGGCCGCGCTGCGGAAAGAGATGCGAACCGTGCCGGCAACGGGCTTGCCGAACGCGGTAGCCGGCCAGAATTCGGTGAACAGTAGATTGTTTTCGATGGTCCGGCGCAGCTGCTCGCTGGTCTGGCCCGGTGCGCTTACAATCACGTAATCCACTATGCGGCCTTGATCGTCGATGGTTAAGTCCACTTCCGCGTCCTCGCCGCCGAACGCAACCGGCGCCAGGTATTTCACCATCGGCTGCGTGGTCAGCATGGTGGGAACATCCCCCAGCGTCGCATTGCCCATGGCGAAAGCCGGCACAAAGGTGGGCACCAGCGCGCTGAACAGGAAGATGGCGGAGCAAAGCCCGCCTACCGCCGGCAGCGCCAGCGGCCGCATCAGATGCTTCAGCGTGAGTTCCAGGCGATCCCACCGGCGGCTCCAGCGGCTGGTTCTGGCTTCCATGCGCGTCTTCGAAGCCGCTACCCGCAGGCGGAACAATAGGTCGGGCGGGGAATTCCGCTGCGGAAGCGACCGCAAGGTGTTGCGGACCCGCTGCTGCCGCTGGGATTCCAGCGCGCAGACACGGCATGCGCTCAGATGCTGCCGCAACTCGCGCCGCTCCTTCTCCGACATCGCATTGTCCAAGTACGCCGAGACTTTACGTTTTGCCGATCTGCATTCCATGCTATTCAACCAAGGGTTGGGTAGACCACCGGAGGTTCGCCTCCGGCTCCAACCGGCCTTCCAAAATCTTTCGCAGCGCCTCGCGCCCTCTCAGGATGCGAGACTTTACCGTTCCGAGCGAAACATCCAGAACCGCCGCGATCTCGTCGTAGCTCAGGTCCTCGATATCCCGCAAAATCACCGCGGCGCGGAACCTTGGATTCAGGTTCTCCAGGGCTTGTTCCACCAGCGCGTGCGCTTCCCGATCCGCGGCTTGATCGAACGGCGTCCGGCCGGGATCCCGGAGACTCTCCTCGTAACTCGGAACGCCCTCTTCAGCCGCAAAAGCTACTTCCTGGCGCTGATGCCGTGAGAACCAGCGGCGATGATTGTACGCCTCATTCACCGCGATCCTATAAATCCACGTCTTTAGACTGCTGCCGCCCCGAAACGATCCTACGTTGCGAAATACCTTTAAGAAGACTTCCTGTACGACATCGGCGGTATCGGAAGAATCATTCATCAGCCTGGAAACCAAGTTGAACACCGGCTGCTGATACCGCTGGATAAGAATCTCGTACGCTTCTTCCACCCCTTCGCTCAAAGCCGTAACCAGAGCGTCCTCCGGAACGGAGAACGCGCCAGCATCCAGATGAAGACCAACTGTCGTATCCGCCACGGCCGTCTACCTAGATTGTAGCCTCAAACTTCAAAGCTCGATCTTGTTAAGTTGGACACCGCCGGTCCAGCAAAGGTTCCCAGGCTCTGATAAGTCCGCTTCTTAGACCCGGTTAAGTACTTCGGCGTAATAGGCTTCATACTGCGGGATGACGAGCGAAGTAGAAAACCGCTCCTCCGCAGTCCGGCGGGCCTCATCCGCCATCTTCTGGTAACGGCCCTCATCCGCCAGGAGCTCCAGCACCCGGGCGGCCTGGGATTCGATATCCCCAACCGGCTCGAGAAATCCGTCCAGGCCGTGCGTAATCAGCTCCGGGACTCCGCCCACGCGCGTCGCCACCGGAGGCACCCCGCAGGCCATGGCCTCGAGCGCCGCCAGTCCAAAAGACTCCATCTCGCTTGGCATCAGCAGCACGTGCATGCTGGGAAAGATGCGCTCCACATGATCCTGCTTTCCCATGAAGGTCACGCAACGCTCCACCCCCAGCTCCCGCGCCAGCCTATGCGCCTCCGGACGATCCGGCCCGTCGCCCACCATGTACAGATGCGCGGGCGTCTTCTTCACCACCTCGGCCAGGATCCGCACGCAATCCAGCACCCGCTTCACCGGCCGGAAGTTGGATATATGCATCAGCCGCTTTTCGTTCCATGGACGAGCCGCCATGGGCCGGTATGTCTCCACGTTCACGAAATTCGGAATCACCCGGATTTCGTTCTCCACTCCGAAAACTTCGTAGGTCTGGCGGCGCAGGTCATCGCTGATGCTGGTGATCCCGTTGGATTTCTCGATCGAGAATTTGGTGATCGGAAAATAGGAACGGTCCAGCCCCACCAGCGTAATGTCGGTGCCGTGCAGCGTGGTGATGAAAGGTAGCCGTCTGCGATCTGTCATCTGCTGCGCCAGCATCGCTGAGATCGAATGCGGAATCGCGTAGTGAACGTGCAGCAGGTCCAGCGCGTACTCTTCCGCCACCTCTGCCATGCGCGATGCCAATGCCAGGCAGTAGGGCGGATACTGAAACAGCGGATAAGTGGAAACTTCTACTTCGTGATAAAAGATCCCCGGTAGACCCGCATCCAGCCGGATCGGATTGGCGTAGGTGATGAAATGAACTTCGTGGCCGCGGTTGGCCAATTCCAGCCCCAGCTCCGTGGCGACAATGCCGCTTCCGCCGTAAGTCGGATAACACGTGATCCCGATTCGCATGTCGTTAATAGATTCGCCGGCCCAGGTTCGCGATACTAATTTGTCGCGATGCTAATTCCCTGATAAAGGCGTAAGCGTCGCCAGGCCGATCTGCCCGTTAATCCCCTGGTCCGGACGCGCGACATCCCCGCCGCCGAACCATACCCGCACGCGTCCGCCCTCCACCAGAACGGAAGGATCGCACAGCACCTTCGCATCCCAGGCCTGGTCGCCGCCAAAAACACTAGCGAGCTTCTCCCATTCCACGCCATTGCGTGACCGCGCCAGTCCCAATCTCCGGATTTCGTTACGCTCGCGGCCCGTGTACAGCATCCAATAGTATCCGCGCGCCCGCCATACAGCCGGCTCTCCCAGTCCGTTTTCGTCGAACGTTCCATACGCGCCCAATTCGAGAATCGGATTGCGCCGCAGCTTGAACCATGTCACGCCGTCGTCCGACATCGCTACCCCCAGCCGCTGCCGCCGCGCGCGATCCATTCCCAGATAGAACATGTAGTAGCCGCGCCCCACTCGAATCACGTAAGGATCCGCCACTCCCCGCTCATCCCAGTTTCCGCGCGGGCCGGTCCCGAGCACCGGCGCGCCCTGCCGCCTCCACTGATGTCCGTTCGTCGACCGAGCGAGTCCAATTTCCACCGGCTGCCCGGCTTGATAGTAGTACAGGATGCCGCTCTCGTCGGCCAGCGCCGATCCGTTCGCAGCGATCGCGCTTCCTTCCCACGTCGCCGGATCCGGCGAGAGTATCCGGCCTTCCTTGCGCCAGGCCACGCCATCGGCCGAAACCGCGAGGCCAGTATGCCAGGCCTTGCCGTCAAAACCGGAATACAGGTTGTAGTACGCGTCTCCCTGCTGGATCACCGAGGGATTCAGAACATCGACGGAATCCCACTCGCCGGCGTCCCCGCGCTTTAGCACCGGATCGGGACGCGCCTCCCATTGCCATGCTGTGGACGATGACACGGGCGCGCCGCCGGCTTGAACGGGCAGCGTGAAATCCCGATACCGCCCGCAGGATGTAACGATCAGCCCGGAAAAAATCAACGCGATTCGAGCACGCCCAACGCCCCCGCTCACGTGGCCAGCCGGATCTTCAAACCCGCTCCCTGGCCGGGTCTTGAGTCCAGCGTCATCTCGCCGCCCAGCGTCCGTACCCGCCGCTTGATACTCATCGGCCCCAGCCGCAGCAGCTCCAGCTCATCCAACGTATATCTCCCGCTGAACTGGAACCCTTTGCCGTTGTCCTCAATCCCGATTTCGAGCATGTTGTCCGAGCGGGCGATGGTCACCGCCACGCGGCTGGCCGACGAGTGTTTCTGCGCGTTATACAGGGCCTCGCGGACGATCTGCAGCAGCTCCAGCGAAACTTCCGGCTCGCTCGGCTCCAGAAATTCGGCGCTCACAAACGTCGTCGGAATCCCGCTGTCCTTCTGGAATTGCTCCACCACTCTGCGCAGCGTGGCGTTAAGGCTGCCTTCCACGTCCACCGGCCGCATGCTGCGGACAAATGACCGCAGCTCGTTCACCTGCGCCTTGCACAGATCCTGCAATTGCAGCAGTTCCTCGGTAGCCGACGCCTGGTCGCGGCTCAGCAGCTTGCGGATGATCTCCAGGCGCATTTGAAAGCTGATGAAGCTCTGCAGCGGGCCATCGTGAAAGTCGGCGGCGATTCTTTGGCGCTCCGATTCGCGCGCGCGCTCGGCGTCATATCGATACAACACCGTCTGCCTGGAAGCGTTGGACAGCCGCTCTTCCAGGTATTCGCGCTGGATAGCTAGTACACAGCCTAGAATCCCCGCCGAAATCAGCGCCGCCCGCAGCATCTCAGCAGAGTGCAGCGTGGGAACAACGTAGAGCATCGCGATGGCGACCACCGCCACCACCAGCGTCTTCCACCATTTGTGAAGCATCACCGCAACTAGCAGCACGTAGGCGTAAAATACCGAGCTGATCCAATACGCGTAGGCCGTGCCGCTGGTGGCCGAAAGAAAAAAGAAGATGAAGTCGACGATCAGCGCCAGCGTAGGATAGCCGGTTTCCTCCAGGCTCCGCCAGAACAGCGCCACGCAGGCATAGATCACGTAGACCGCGAATAGGATCACCCGGTCGGTCCAGACAAAGCTCGACGAGATCAGCGTGACCGCCAGGCAGCTCATCCCCAGCAGGATTCGGATCAGGCTCAGCAGCCGCCGCCAGGAATTGGGAAGCATTACGTTAAAGAATAGCGGGAACCGGGCGGCGAAAACACATCAAGGCTCGAGATAAAGCCGCACACGGTTGCTTGGCTGCCCTTCGGCTTCAATCACCAGCTCCCCTGGCCCCGCATTGGTAATGCGCGGAAGCTGGATCTCCACCAGATAGAAGCCCACATAACCGGGGGCGAGAGTTGCCGACGTTACTTCCACCGGTGTGCCGTCCAGATACGCGTTCACCGAAGCCGCCACGCGGGGTGGCTCTTTCAGCGGCGCGGCCAGACCGGTGGGCCATTGCGGCGTCACCCGGCCGAGCCCGGTAGCCAACACCTGGATCCGCGAATTAGCCCGCGCGGGCTTCGTGGAATCCAGCAGAATGCCGTCAGAATCCATAATCAGCGGCGTACCTTCGGGATCCACGAAAATGGCCGGCGATACGTTCTGCAACGGCAGCCCCACCGTGAGCAGCCCTCGGGCGGCCTGAAGAGAAAGAGATACCGTTTCGCCCTCGGCTTCGAAGGGAACCTGAATCTGCGAAGCCCGGTCGTTGGCATCGAGCACCGGCACGCTGGCGCTGTCGCTTTGGGCGGATTCAATCCGCGCGCCCAGGATGCTCAGCAACGTTCCTGGAGCCGCTGGCCGCGACCCGTAGTCGGCCGCGCTCACCACCCGGGCGTCCCGCAATCGATGCGGCGCCAGAGCCACGTACACTCCGTAGCCTTCCAGCGCGACATAAAGCTGGTTCGCGCCTGCATCCAATCGCACGTCGCTGGCTGGAACCGCCGGAAGATTTCCGCTGATGGCGGACCATGCGGTCGGGCGGCTGGCTGATCCCAAATCCGTCAGCGTAAAGAAGACCCCTGCGTCGGTCGCGAGATAAACCGCTCCGCTGGTCCGGTCCGCCGCAACGCCGTGCGCGCCGGCGGCCTCCGGCAAATTGGCCGTGATGTCGTCCCAGAAAATCCCGCCGTTCATGGTTCTGAGCACGTACACCGGCCGCGCTTCATCCACCGCCCCGGACGTCCGCGCGCTCAATGCCGCCACTGCCACCCGCGGGTCATTGGGATCCACCCAGATCGATTCCACGTTGCCCAGCTCCCCCAGCTTGAACGTGGTTCCCCAGGTCGCGCCGCCATCGTAGGAAGCTTGCAGCCATCCCTCCGAGTCGCCCGCATAAATGTAGTTCTTGGCCATGGCCATCGCGGTGATGCTACGCTTCAAGATTCTCGAAAAGGCGGTCTTGAGATCGCGATCGCTCTGAACAACGGAATTCGCGAGCGGCTTCCATGCCGTCTTTTCCCCAGGCGCCCACTCCATTTCGGACTTGCTTCCGGCCAGCTTCAGCCGCACGCCTTGGCTTCCACTGGGAACGCTATCCAAATGCCCGCCGGGCAAATTCGGCAGAAATTCGTTCAGCCCGCTCCAGGACAACCCGGCGTCCAGGGATCTCCACACTCCGTTGTCGGAAGCGACCACCACTTCGTTGGGATCGCTGGGCGAAGCGGCAACATCCGAAAGGCCGTTGCCCAAAATCGACGCGCCCTTGTATGCGGTCAGATTAGACCAACTTGCGCCGCCGTCCTCCGAGCGATAAACGTTGAAGTCCACTGCGTAGATTCGGCTGGAAATTGCCGCTTGGCTCGACACCCTGAGGGCGCCTGCTTCTGGTTCGGCGATCCGAATGGGCGACGTGATCTTGGCGTCGGTCACGCGCCGCCATTGTTCAAAGTCACTGGTCTGATAGGTGCGCCCCGAGTGAGTTCGCGCGTACAGCGTCGATCCGTCCGCCGAATACCACACCCGATCCACCGGCCCGGTGGCCACCGACGGCAGCCCCAGATCCAGCGCGGAATTGCCGATGTGCCGCCAATCCAGATCGGCCGTCTGAGCTAGTACCACTGAACCTGACGCGAGCGCTGCGGCCGCGCATAAGATCCGGATTGTGGTTCTGCGACACATGGGCCGAGTCTATTGTATCCTGTCTATCCGTTCGTCTCTCTCGAAAAGATTGAATCTACACCAGTTCTGCACCCGAATTGCAAGCGGGCATCTTCTTGCTGAGCACTTTTGATGGTAGACTGTGTTGATAGTCTTGTTAGGTATTGACACCATTAGTACTGTAGACTCGCATCGGCTACACCGATGTATTTCTTTATGAGGACTTGGGGCGTCACCGGAGTCGTCTGGGGGCTGTGCATAACGGCTACAGCATTAGTGTGTTCCGCCCAGCAATTCTCCGTTCCAACCGACGCCGCGGCCCAGGTGATTTCGATGACCGGGCAGGTTTCGGTACTAAGAAACGCCGGGGATGAACCCTGGGCGCTCAATGTCGGCGATAAGATCCAGACCCAGCAGGTCATTATCACCGGTCCAGACGGTTATGCCAAGTTCCAGGTTTCCGATGGCAGCGTTTTCGACGTCTACCCCAGCTCCAACGTAATCTTTCGCAAGAACCCCGGGAACCTGCGCGAGCTCCTGGATCTACTGGTGGGCCGCGTGAAAATCCACATACAGAAGTGGGGCGGGCAGCCCAACCCCAATCGGATCATGACCCCCACTGCAGTGATCTCGGTGCGTGGAACCACCTTCGACGTCAGCGTGGATGACGACGATGAAGCCACGCTGGTGGCGGTGGAAGAAGGCTCCGTGGATGTCCAGCATCGGCTGAGACCCGGGAAAGAGAGAATCGTCAACGCCGGCGAAACCCTCAAAGTCTATAAGAACGAACCGCTCTCCCAAAGCGTTATCGACAAAGGCGAAGTCATCCAGAAGGTCTTGCGCGCGCTGCAGCAGGCGGTTTACACCGCTATCACCAACCCTGGAACTCGCGGCCTCGGTATTCCCACGTCTCCGGGGCAGTCCGGCCAGACTCCCCCGCCGCCGCCTCCGTCCACTCCGCCACCGCCGCCTCCATCCCACTAGCGCGCTTGGCAGTTTCCCGCACTAAGTGTGCCACACTAGTCGAGTAGGGAAGGTCATCGATGAAGTTTCCGCTGTGGATTGGTCTGATTCTTTTCTCTCTCCCCGCCCTGCCTCAAAGCGGCTCACCGGCCGGGGTTTCTTCGGAATGGGATGTCCGCAAACTGCTCGATAGCCTCAATCTTCAGACCGAGCACCTGAAGCCGATCCTGGACCAGGTAAAGCCCGAGCTTTGGGTCTCGAAGGGCGCGCCCGACGCCTACGTCTCGCAATGGAAGAGCGCCCAGGCCGAACTGCGCTACTTTCTGGCGTCCAGTGACTCGCTTTCCAAGGATCCCGAGCGCCTCACCTTAGCTCTGGATACCTATTTCCGCATGCAAGCCATGGATTCGACTCTAGGTTCTTTGGTTGAAGGCGTCCGAAAATACCAGAATCCTGCGCTGGCCGAGCTCGCCCAGACTTTCGTCGCCGAAAACAGCACCAATCGCGACCGGCTGCGCCAGTACATCTCCGATCTGGCGTCGCAAAAGGAACAGGAGTTTAAGGTTGTCGACCGGGAGGCGCAGCGTTGCCGCGCCGCGCTGCTCAACCAGACCCCCGCCAAGGAAAGGAAATCCTCTCATCCATGACCGTTGAACCGGCCATCTTCACCTGCAGCATTTGCGGCGAGCCATCCACGGAGATTTGCGTCTATTGCACCAAGGACGCCTGCGCCAATCACCGTTGCGATCGCTGCAAGCGCTGTAGCGACTGCTGCGAATGCGAAGTTCCGCTCTCGGCCCAAGAGCGGCATGCAGATCACGAGCCCAAACCCGAGCCGGAGCCTATCATCGCCGCGACCCCGCCGCTGCCTGAGAGCCAGCCGGAAGACGAAACGCCTTTGTTTTAACCATGGATACTCGCCGGACTTGGATTTTCGCGGCTGGTATTCTTTTTGCCCTCATGCCTCTTCATTCCGCTCCCCGAATCCTCGTTCACGGACATCGCGGCGCGCGCGCCATGTATCCGGAAAACACCATCCCGGCCTTCCGCTATGCCATCGACATCGGCGCGGACGTCCTTGAAATGGATGTCGCGGTCACCAAAGACAACGTGTTGGTCATCTCGCATGACCCGCACATTAATCCTCAAATCTGCACGGGCCCGCATCCGGGCATTGCGATTCACGAGCTGACGTTCGCCGAGCTGGGCGAATATGACTGCGGCGCATTGAAGAATCCCCATTTCCCCAAGCAAACTCCGGTGCCCGGCACGCACATCCCTACGCTCGATGCGGTGCTCAGCCTGTCGAAAGGCAATCAGGTTCAGTTCAACATCGAAACCAAAAGCTTTCCCGATCATCCCGAGCTGACGCCCCCACCCGACGTCTTCGCGCGCATGCTGCTGGACGTGATCCGGAAGAACGGCGTCGAATCGCGCTCTATCGTGCAGTCCTTCGATTTCCGCACGCTGCACGCGATGAAGCGCCTGGCGCCGGACATCCGGCTATCGGCCTTGTGGGAGGGTGCGGCGCGCCCCTTCGTTTCGATCGCCGAAGAAGCCGAAGCCGGCATCATCTCCCCGTATTTCCACTTGGTCTCGCCTGATCAGGTAAAGGCGTCTCACGCGGCCAAGCTGGAAGTGGTTCCCTGGACCGCCGATACGCCCGAGGACTGGCAGAAGCTGATCGATGCGGGCGTGGACGCAATCATCACCGACGATCCCGCCGCGTTGATCGCTTATCTGAAGGAAAAAGGCTTGCGTTAAATTTAGACGCCGGCTTGCTTTTCAGCCAACGGGCCAATGAAGGGCAGCAGCACCTTCTCACCGTTGTAGGTCTTGTACATCAGGTACAACCAGGTAATCAATCCGCCGATCAACAGCACGAAATTCAGGCCCAGCGATAGGATAGTGCCGAGCACCGGAATTACGTGCAGAGCAATGGCGACGATGGTCAGCACGATCCAGGCCGCGATCCACGCGATGTTGAAAAAGATGGATTGAAACGCGTGGAACTTGACGCTGCGGCTTTGATTGTATGGCGCCAGCACCAGGAACAGGATGCCCGTAACCAGGCCAAACAGATAGCACAGCGCTCCGGCGGCATTATCGGTGAGCCCGGCAGCCGCTATTTGAGGCGGCGGTACCGCTCCCGGTGGTGGTGGCGCCGCTGCTCCCCCGCCTGCCGGTCCGGCGCCTACTGCCGCGCCGCAAGCCTGGCAGAACCGGCCGTCCACCGACGATCCGCAATTCGGGCAAAATGCCATTCACGCTCCTCCGTTGACCCACTCTATCCGAACTACCCTGGATTGGCAAGTCGCTTACAACTTCTCTACTATCGCCAGTTTGCACGCCGAGCCTTAGCGGGCTACTGAAAAACGCTCTCGACAAGCTGAACGCATGTCCAGCATGTTTGGTCAGTCGTTTGTAAGTCCAGTAGGGCATGAGCTTGTCTAAAGCCGCAGGTCCGTTTTGTACAGTTTTTGATCCAGCGTGTCGGATAGCATCTCGCGCGTCGTTCTGCCGGTCACGGGATGACGCAGATCCGGAGCGAGCTCGGCCAGCGGTTCGAGCACAAAGCGGCGCTCGGTCAGGCGCGGATGCGGAACGTCCAACGCGCTCGCGTGGATGACGGACTTTCCGTAGAGCAGAATGTCGATGTCGATATTGCGCGGTCCCTTGGGCGCGCGGCGCTCCCGGCCCATCGCGCGCTCGATGCTTTGGATTCTCGCCAGCAACTGCATCGGGAACAAGGCCGTCCCCGCTTCCACCACCATGTTCAGGAACCAGGGCTGATCGAGCAGGTCCCGAGGCTCGGTTTCATACACCGAAGAGCGCCGCAGGATGCCGACATCCCTGGCCGCCAACCGTTCGAGGGCCGTCCGCAAGTGCTCTTCCCGGTTTCCAAGATTCGACCCGAGCGCGAGATAAACGGTCTTCAAAACAGACGGCTCTGCGGGCTGGCGCGCAGTTTGCGGGAGATCTGGAAATACTCGAACGCGCGATCGGTGCCCATGCGGCCGCGCGGCGTTCGGTCGATAAAACCAAGCTGCATGAGATAAGGCTCGTACACCTCTTCGATCGTATCGGCTTCTTCATCGATGGATGCCGCGATCGTATTTACGCCCACCGGGCCGCCGCTGTACTTTTCGAGCAGCGTGGTCATGATCTTCTGGTCGATTTCGTCGAGCCCGTAGCGGTCCACTTCCAGCAGATCCAGCGCGCTGGTGGCCACCGCGAGATCGATGTGGCCCTGGGCGCGTACCTGCGCGTAATCCCGAACGCGACGCAGCAGACGGTTGGCGATGCGTGGCGTACCCCGGCTGCGCCGTGCGATTTCGTCCGCGCCTTCGGCATCCACGGTGACGCCTAGCAGCCGCGCCGACCGCAACACGATAGCTGCGAGCTCAGCCTGCCCGTAGTGATTCAGGCGCAGCACCAGGCCGAAGCGTCCCCGCAGGGGTGCGCTCACTAATCCCTGCCGCGTGGTGGCGCCGATCGCGGTGAAATGCGGAATGGGGAGCGAATGCGTGCGCGCTCCCGGACCTGTGCCCACCAGAATGTCGATTCGAAAATCCTCCAGCGCGGCGTACAGAATCTCCTCGACGTCCGGAAGCAGCCGGTGAATTTCGTCGATGAAGAAAACCTGCATCGGCTGAATGTTGGTGAGCACGCCGGTAAGATCGAACTTCTTTTGCAAGATGGGCCCGGAAGTTTGTTCGAAGCCGACTCCCAGCTCGGCGGCAATGATATTCGCGAGCGTGGTCTTCCCGAGTCCGGGCGGGCCGTATAGCAGAACGTGGTCCATGGCCTCGCCGCGCTTCTTGGCCGCCTCCACCGCGATCGCGAGATTCTCTTTGAGCTTCGGCTGCCCGGTGAAGTCGGCCAGCCTGGCCGGCCGCAGCGCCGCTTCGAACTGACGTTCGCCTTCGAGCGCCGCCGGCGAAGCGATTCCTTTCTCGCGCATGTGGTCCTAGGTTACCAAGCGCTACCGGACCAATTCGAGCGCTCTGCGAAACAGCGGCTCGAATTCCGCTGTGATTCCCTCGGTCTTCGCGCCGCGCACAGCCGCCTCGGCCGATGCCCGGTTGCAGCCGAGGTTCAGCAGAGCCGATAAAACATCCGCCTCCACAGCGTTAAGAACCGGCGGCCGCCGGTCCACCGCGGCGGGAATCGCGCCGAGCAATCCGTCCAGCTTGTCTTTCAACTCCAGGACGATCCGCTCGGCGGTCTTCTTTCCTACGCCGGGGATGCGGACCAGTTGGTCCACGGCGCCGTTGCGAATGGCGGGAATCAATCCGGCGGTGGGCATGCCGGACAACACCTTGATGGCGAGCGACGGCCCGATGCCGCTGACCGAAATCAGCTTTTCGAAGACCGTCTTTTCTTCGGCGGTCAGGAACCCGAACAACAAGAACGCATCCTCGCGAACGTGCGTGTGGATGCGCAGTTGCACTTCCGCGCCCACGCCGGGCAGCGCGGAAAACGTTGAGATTGCGATCGTGACGTCGTAGCCCACGCCGCCCGCTTCGACGATCACCTGGTTGGGATGTTTCTCGAGCAGCTTGCCGCGCAGAAAGGCGATCATCTCTCGTACATTATAGGTGGCAGCATGGCACGCCGCAGATTTTTCGTGGATCGGATTCACAATGGGCACGCCCGGATCTCCGGCCAGGATGCGCATCATCTCACGCGCGTTCTGCGCGTCGAAGCCGGCCAGAAATTCGAGCTTTCCGATAACATCGCCGTCTATCTTGCCGAAGTGGAAAGCGCGCGCAAAGATCTGGTCACGTTCTCGATCGCCGGCCCGATTCAGCCTCGTCCGCCGGCGCTCCTCTCGACACTCCTAGCCTCCCTGATCCGTTTTGAGCGCTTCGAATGGATGCTCGAAAAAGCCACCGAACTGGGCGTGGCGCGCGTGATTCCCATCGAGACGGAGCGAGCCGCCCCAAGGCTGGAGCATGCAGCCAGGAAGCGCCTGGAGCGATGGCAGCGGATCGCGCGCGAGGCCAGCGAACAATCGCGGCGTGACCGGCTGCCCATCATCGATGCGCCAAAATCGTTCGAGGATGCGCTCGCTACAGGCGTCGATTACCGCTACGTTCTCGAGGAAACGGAAGCGCCCGCGCTTCTCGGCGCCCTGCCCGCCGTCCGGCGCGCGGAAGACCGCGTGGCTTTGCTGGTTGGCCCGGAAGGCGGATGGACAGACCGGGAGCGCCCGAAAATTGCAGCGGGCGGATGGAACCCGGTCTCGCTTGGAAGTCAGATTCTGCGCGCTGAAACCGCCGCCATCGCGGGCTTGGCCATCCTCAACGCCGCCTGGACCGCGCCGCGTTAAATCGAGACGATGGCCGCGCTCACCGGCTTCGAGCCCACCGGTATCAACATGAACAGCGGGCCCTTCTTCCAGCGCCGCTGCTCGTTCACCGCGCGCGTTACGTTGGGAATCCGAATCACCGCCATGTCGCCCGAGACCTGGTTCAATACCAACGCATACTGATTGTCCGGCGTGATGGCGATATAGGACGGGCGGGTGCCCACGGCCGTCACTGCAACCACGCTCTTGGTGGTGATATCGAGGATGCTGACGTCGCCGGACTCAGGGTTGGCCACCAGCAGATAGCCGGGAGAATCCGCAGGCGTGCAGGCCGCCATCGCGCCCGGTGTGTGACCCGCCAGCACAGTCTTGGCGACCTGCGGCGTATAGTATGGCTCCACCACCACCACGGCGTCCATTCCAGCTCCCGTGACGAACAGCTCGCCGCCGTCCGCCTTGAAGCACAAATGGTCCGGCTGGACCGCCAACGGAAGATTCACGATCAACCTGCGAGTGGCCACGTCGAAGATCGAGAGAATACGATCGCTTAGGTTGGCCGCGATGAGCTGATCGGCATGGAATCGCACCAGGCCGATCTCGCCTGACGCGGGCAGGGGCGGGGAAGCGTGGCGGCCCACCGGATCGACGAAGGCTATGGCTCGGCCCGAGCCATAGCTGACGGCCACCGTCTTTCCGTTCGGAGACACGTCCAGGTCAACCGGGTCCGCGGCGAGCGGCAGCTCCCAATCCTTGCGCATGGGATTGAGGGCCAGCGCTATCAGTCGGCGTGGCTCGCGGCACAGGATATACAAAGTGTCCCCCGACGGCGACAAACGCATGGCGACGGCTGCGTCGGCAACTTTCAGCTTGCGCGAAAAAGTCAGATTGCTGGTGAGAATCTCATGCACCGATCCGTTCTCGGGCGTGAGGGCGTAGACGTGGTGGCCCAACGGAGTCGCAATCACGGCGTTGGGAGCCCCATCCACGCGGATATGCCGTGCCACGGCGAAGACTTCCAGATCCACGACGGCGATCGCGCCGCCTTCCTGATTGGCGATGAACGCGTAACCGGAGAAACCCCGGGCCTTGGGCCGGGAGCAGGCCGTGAGCGCTGCCAAGCCTCCGAACACAACGGATCGCCGAGTCAGCATCGCATCTAGATTTTCCCACAAGGGCGAAAATGCAGCAGCCCTGCGCTCCCCCGAGCGCGGCGAATCAGGATTGGAGCCGAGCGCGCCGGTTCAAGAATTTCCTGCGCGCGGAGATGCCGAGACCGGCCATGAAGATCAGCAGAAACGCGCCCAGCCTGGGTTCGGGGGCCGCGCTGCCGTCGATCGACCCTGAGATCAGCGTCGCGCAGCCATTGCACGCGATGGTGGAGCTGCTGGTCTCCCCGAAATCCCCTTGCAGCAGGTTGACGACGCCGCCCGCGGCCGTGATTCCCGGTGAATCCAAAAACAAGTTGAGGTATGGATCCGGAGCGCTGGTGTCGTAAAAGTCAAGATGGTATTGGTCCGGGAACACGGTGATGCTGTTGGCGATGGTGTATTCGTTGTCGGCCGCCGTATTGCTCCCTTCGACGGTGATGTCGAAGCCCGTGATGCTGCTGCCGCTATTGTCGGTTGTAAACCAACTGGTGGAAGTGATGTCGTTGTCCAACTGGTCGGTTTGGCCGCAATTTAGACAGAAGGTGACGTCGTTGAAAGTCCACATGATGTCCGCGGACGCGCTGCCGGCCAGCCCGAAGGTGAGAGCGGCGAAAGCCAGAAGCTCAGTGATTCTTCGCATGGACTTTTGCGCCAGCTCGGAGTCAAGATTATCGCGGAAGGGTACTGACGGTACTAAAGCCTGGGGCAGAAACAGAAAAGCGCCGATCCCTGGCAGCGAGATCGGCGTCGGTGAAGGAAACTGGTTAGTTTGCGTGAATCAGCTTGCGGCGCACCAGGAAGCCCATCAGAAGCAGGCCGCCGCCTAGAAACGGGATCGACGAGGGTTCGGGAGTCGGCGAAGGCGGGTCAACGCCCACGACCTCTGCGTTGGAGGAGCTAAGACCCAGAATGCCATCGTAACCGCTGGAGATATGGACTACTCCGCCCGCGCTGGTCAAATTCGAAGCAAAGTCCAGTTGAACCAGTGAGCCACCGCCGGAAAAGAACCCGATCAGGGAGGGCAAGAAAAAGCTATCCGCATTAGTTGCCGTAAAATCGGCGAATGGAAGTCCTCCTGTGACGTTAATGTTGAAGCTCTCCAGCGTCTCGCCGGCGCTATCCGTGGTGAAGGTCCCGTTGGCGACTTCACCTCCCAGAAAATCCACATTCTCCAGGGTCCACACGATGTTACTCGCGGATGCGGACGCTGCGAGCCCAAAAGCGAGACCCGCCACAGCGAGCATCTTGGCAATCTTTTTCAATTCAATATCTCCTAAACCGGTCTCAACGCGAGAGCCTGATGTCCTCAGGTAACCCGCCACTTGAGTATACGGGAAAGCACCTTATTTCGGATGAATATAGGGTACTAGAACGGTACCAGTACTTTATGGTTCGAAAACCAAGCGTTTCCAGCCTAGGAAGCGCTGGATGCCGAAAATATGTTACCCTGAACAGGACTGCAAGACCTCCCGCTATACCATTGAAATGCCGATAAATGGGTCGTAAGCAAGCCCATCGAAGGGCGAAGGAGCCCGAAGAGTCCCAATGAACGTTCGTTCCCTCTTTAGTCTGTTTTCGTCGGACTTGGCCATCGATCTTGGTACTGCCAACACCTTAGTCTACGCCAAGGGCAAAGGAATCGTCGTAAACGAACCGTCCATCGTCGCCATTAATAAGACCAATGGCGAGGTGGAGGCGGTGGGCAAGGAAGCCAAGGAGATGCTCGGCCGGACTCCCGGCAACATCGTGGCTATCCGGCCCATGAAAGACGGGGTGATTGCCGATTTCAAAGTCACCGAGCGCATGCTTAACTACTTCATCCTGAAGGCGCATGGACGCAAGGTGCTGGTGCATCCCCGCATCGTGATCGGCGTTCCAAGCGAAATCACGCAGGTGGAAAAGCGCGCCGTCATCGATTCGGCGTACCGCGCCAAGGCGAGCGAAGTGCATCTAGTGGAACAGGCCATGGTGGCGGCCATAGGCGCGGGCCTGCCGGTGACCGAGCCTTCCGGCAACATGGTGGTGGACATCGGCGGAGGCACCACCGACGTGGCCGTGATTTCGCTCTCCGGTATTGTCTATTCGCGTTCGGTGCGCGTGGCGGGGAATGAGATGGACAACGCCATCATGCAGTATCTGAAACGCAAATATAATCTGCTGATCGGCGAGCGCACCGGCGAAGCCATTAAGATCCAGGTGGGCTCGGCCTATCCGTTGGATAAACCGCTGACCATGGAAATCAAAGGTCGAAACCTGATCGAAGGCGTCCCCAAGACGCTGACCATCGACGACAGCGAGATTCGGGAAGCGTTGTCGGAATCCGTGGCGACCATCATGAACGCGATCCGCGTCGCGCTCGAGCGCACGCCTCCCGAGCTCAGCGCCGACATCAGCGACCGGGGCATCGTTTTGACCGGGGGTGGGGCGATGTTGAAGAATTTAGATAAGCGGATCCGTGAAGAAACCGGATTGCCGGTATCCATCGCGGAGGATCCCCTGGCCAGCGTGGTTCTGGGTACCGGAAAAATGTTGACGGACTTCAAATTGCTACGCAGAGTAGCGATCGAGTAGCGAACTAACCCGGATTGTCCGGAAACAAGGGTTGTCACTATGGACTTCTTCCTCAGCCGTTACCGCAATCTCACGGTTCTGTTGATCGTGATTGTGGCGCAGCTGGTGTTGATCGCCTACCAGGTTAAAACCAGCCGCGACATTCCCCTGATTCGCGTTTGGGCGGTAACCGCCGTCACGCCCGTGGAGCAGGTTCTCGAAGTGGTCCGCCGCTACACATGGGGATTCGTCGAAGATTACTTCGTGCTGCTCGGCGTGAGGAGCGACAACGATAAGCTCAAGCACGAGAACGGCGAGCTGAAGCTCGAGAATCACTATCTCAAATCCGAACTCTCGACGGCGGATCGGGCCCGCGCGCTGAGCGTGTTTCAAGCGCACTCCCAATCAAAAACCGTGGCGGCGCGAGTGATCGGCAACGGAACCGGCGCGAATTCACGGGTGGTCTTCGTGGATCGGGGGTCGGCCAGCGGTGTCGAAAGCGGGATGGCGGTGGTGACGCCGGACGGGATCGTGGGCAAAGTGGTGGACGCATATCCCACTGCGTCGCTGGTGATGCTGATCACCGATCCCACCTTCGCCGCGGGCGTCATTTCCGAAAAGAACCACGTGCGGGGCACACTCAAAGGGCAGGGCCACAGCGAATGCCTGGTGGACTACGTGCAAAACGAAGAAGTGGTGGAAAACGGCGAGTGGTTCTACACCTCCGGGGACGACCGTATTTTTCCCAGAGGCTTCCCGGTGGGCCAGGTGAGCGCGGCGCGGAACGGGAAGACCTTCAAGGAGATTTACCTCAAGCCCAGCGGGATGCAAGGCGGCGTGGAGGAGGTGCTGGTGGTTTTGGAGGGCGTGCACCAGCAGATTCCGGATGGCGAAATGGCCACGCCCGGTTACAAGATTCTGGCTCCGCCCGCGGACCAGGCCACCCAAGCCTCGGCGCCCGACGGGGGCGATTCGTTCCTCGCCACCGATGCCGATCGTCTTCGCCAGCAATATAAGCAGGCGGGCGCCGCGCAGAATCATGTGTTCGGCGAAGGGCTGCCGGGGTCGAAACCTCCGGATTTCACCAAGATTCCAGGCATACGCGGAGCCGCGACGCCGTCCGCGAACGCCGCCGCTTCAAAACCGCCGGCCGATGTCGTCAAGCCGAAAATGGCTCCTCCGCTGGCTGCCGGAAATCCAGGCGCGGATGCGGAGTCAGCTCCCCGCTCGGAAAAGCCCGCGGCCATCCCGCGGCCGCGTCCTGTCGCGCCGGCCGTCGCGCAGCCTCTCACCCAGCCTGCCACGCAGCCCAATCCATGACCGAGTACACCGAACAGATCCTGACCAGCGCTCCCCGCAAGCAGGGGCGGGAGCGCCTGCGGCTGGTCTGGCTGGTGGTGATACCGCTGATCGCGATTCTGTCCCAGGTTTATGTCCCGCGCTTTGTTCCGTTTCTGGCTTACCTGGAGCTGCCGCTGCTCATCACCGTGCATTTCGCGCTGAGCCGCCAGGGCCCCATGTCGGCGGTGTTCTATGGAATGGCCATCGGGCTGGCGCAGGACTCTCTGTCGCATCAGCCCATCGGAATGTTTGGGATCGTCAAGACCTTGGTAGGGTACTTCGCCGCTTCCGTCAGCATGCGTTTCGACGTCGAGAATCCGATCGTGACGTTCATCATCTGCTTCTTCTTTTATTTCTTTCATCAGTTCTTTTATTGGGTGCTGGCGCGGGCGTTGCTGGGCGAAGCGATGCTCTTCGACGTCCAGCAAACGCTGGTCTTCGGGCTGCTCAATGCGCTGGTGGCCCTGCCGCTGTTCAAGGTTTTGGATAAACTGAGAGTAGCCCACTAACAGGCATATTTGTGAAAATCCGCCCTGGCCGCGAACACGAGCAGAGCACCGACAGTCTCCTGCGCGACGACAGCAAATTCGCTTCCGGCAAGATTGCTTTCTTTCAATACCTCACAGTGGGGGTCTTCCTTTTCCTGATCACCGGATTCTGGGATCTGCAGGTGCGCAATCCCGCCTGGTACCAGGAGCGCGCGCTCGAGAACAGCATCAAGTCGATTCCCGTGCTGGCGCCGCGCGGCAAGATCCTGGACCGCGACGGCCGGGTGATTGTGGACAATCATTCCACGTTCAGCCTGTATCTGTCGCGCGACAATCTCAAGCTGGAGCATTTAAAGCCGATCGCCGAAGGTTTGAATCTGGACTACGACAGCCTGGTGGCCCGCGTGCGCCGCTTTCAATCCCGTGGAGCTCCGGTGTATCAGCCCATTCCGATCAAGGAAGAGCTCACTCCGGGCGAGCTGGCCTTCGTCGAGTCACACAAGGACGCGAACACCTTCCCCGAGCTCGAAGTGATTCACGTGCAGCATCGCCTCTATCCGCGCGATGGCTTGGCGGCGCACGTAATCGGGTATGTCGGCGAAGTAAGCGAAACGGAATTAAATACGCCTGAGTTCGCTCGCTTTCACCAGGGCGACGTGATCGGGAAAGACGGGCTCGAGCGCGAATACAACGACACGCTGATGGGCGTGGACGGCCAGCGGCGCGTGGAAGTGGACAGTTTCGGCAACGAGCGCCGCATTCTGGCCGACGACAAGGAAGCGATTCCCGGCAAGAGCCTGCAGACCACCCTCGATCTGGATCTTCAGGCCGTGGCCGAACTCACGCTGGAGAATCGCCGCGGCGCGGTGGTGGCGCTCGATCCGCGCAATGGCGAAGTGCTGGCCATGGTCAGCCGTCCGGCCTTCGATCCTAATCTGTTCGCCGGCCGCATCCGATCGAAGGATTGGAAAGACCTGGTGGATAATCCCGCCCATCCGTTGCTGAACCGGGCCATCCAGGCGCAGCAGGCGCCGGGATCCACGTTCAAGCCGATCATGCTGCTGGCCGGGCTCGAAACCGGCGCCATTAACGACAGTTTCCGCGTCAATTGCACCGGCGGGGCCAATTTTTACGGGCGCTTCTTCAAATGCTGGGGTAGGCATGGCACCGTGGATTACCATACGGGCCTGGTGCACTCCTGTGACACGTTCTTTTACAACGTAGGGAACCGGATGGATATCGACGATATCGCGCGCTATGCGGAAATGGTCGGGTACGGGCATAAAACCGGAATCGATTTGCCGCATGAGGCCGAAGGCGTGGTGCCTTCCCGGCGCTGGAAGATCCGCAATTTCCGGGAGAAGTGGTATCCGGGTGAAAATATCTCGGTGTCGGTCGGCCAGGGCGCGACCGCCGTCACTCCTATACAGATGGCTTCCGCGATCGGCGGCATCGCGATCGGAGGTATGTGGTTTCAACCGCACTTGATCAAGGACGCCGTCCACATTATGCCGGCCCGTCGCGGCGACGTGAACCTCGAGAATATTCAAAAGGTAATTTCAGGAATGTATGGCGTCGTCAACGAAGGTGGCACCGGCGTGCGCGCGCGAATCCCCGGCATCGAAGTATGCGGTAAAACCGGAAGCGCTCAATTGGTTTCGAACGACGCTCTGAGAAACGGGTTCAAGCTCACCGAGAGCATGAAAGACAACGCCTGGTTCGTCGGGTTCGCGCCCTGCCACGCGCCGGAAATCGTCGTGGCCGCGCTTTTTGAAAACGGCGTGCACGGCCAACTGGCCGCTCCCATCGTGCGCGACGTGATCAAAGCCTATTTCGACAAGAAGGCGCGCCTGGCTGAACCCGTTCCCCAGCTTGCCAGCCTTCCGCCGCTGCTGAAACCGCCGGCTCCCGTGGCATCCGCGCCGCGGCCCGAGAATCCGTAACCATGCCGGCCTATCGTTCCCTTCGCGACCTGGACTGGCTAATGCTCGTGCTGGTGTGCGCCATCTGCGCCCTCGGCGTGCTCCAGATTTTCAGCGCTACTTACGACACGCACTATGCGGGCGCATGGTGGAAGCAAGTGATCTGGATTGCGGCGGGGTTCATCGCCATGTGGATCGCGACCTTGATCGACTATCACACGCTGCTCGGCCAAGTCCCCATCCTGTACGCCCTTTCGATGGCTACCTTGATCGGGACGTTCGCCTTCGGCATGACCGCTTTCGGCTCCCGGCGCTGGATCGGCAACAATAGCTATCATCTCCAGGTTTCCGAGTTCGTTAAGATAGTGGTAGTAATTTTAGTGGCTCGGTATTTGACCGAACTGAAGTCCGAACAGCTCCAGCTCCCGGATCTGCTCAAGCTGGCAGGCCTGGTGGGTCTGCCGATGATCATGGTGATGCTGCAGCCGGACTTGGGAACGGCGCTGACGTTCCTCCCGATCCTGGGAGTCGGCGTTTTCCTGTCGGGTTTTCGCTGGCAGTACGCTGTCGCGATTCTGGTGCTGGTCGCGGTGGTGGCTCCGGCCGGTTACTTTTTTGTGCTGAAAGATTATCAGAAAGCGCGGCTGGTGAGTTTTCTGGATCCGAGCCAGGATCCGAAAGGCTCCGGATATCAGGTGATCCAATCCAAGATTGCGGTCGGTTCCGGGGCGCTCTGGGGACAAGGCGTTACGAAGGGCACGCAGACACAGGGGCGGTTCCTTCCGGTGCCGCACAAGGACTTCATCTTCTCGGCGTTTGCCGAGGAGCACGGTTTCGTGGGCGTGATTGTGGCCTTGGGTCTGTATTTTGTTCTGCTCATGCAGATTGTTGCGAACGCGCAAACGGCGCCGGATCGGGCCGGGATGTATATCTGCATGGGGATCGCTGCTGTATTGCTGTTTCATGTATTGGTAAACGTCGGGATGGTGGTGGGAAGGATGCCGGTCACCGGTATTCCTCTCCCGCTGATGAGTTCCGGGGGATCGAATATCGTAGCTGTTTTTTTGATGCTGGGGCTGGTGAACAACGTGCGGCTCCGGCGATTTGTTAATTGAAGCGGGCGAGAAACGGCCGGCTTCTGGAAGATTGAGGGTAAGCGAATTTAGCCGATTTGCCACGGCCGCCCGCGTCCTGGCCGGGCAGTTCGGCGCCTTTGAGGGTGTTTGAGAAGAGTCTCCACTCTCGGGGGCCAATGGATTTTGTCGTCTATCGGGTAAACGGTCCGCATGGATCACCCGGTGGATGCTTTGACCGCCCTCTGTTTCCGTGATCCACCGTTCTCGCCATGAACTAGAGGAGTATTCATGAGCAAAGAATTGGTGATCTCGGCAAATCGGCACGAGACCAAGGTAGCCAGTCTGGAAGACGACCAGTTAGTGGAGGTCTTCTTCCAGCGATCCAACGAGTATTCGCTGGCGGGCAGCATCCACAAAGGGCGCGTGACCAGGGTTCTGCCCGGCATGCAGTCGGCTTTTGTCGATCTGGGTCTGGAGCGGGACACGTTCCTCTACGTCTCCGATTTTTTTGAGGAGAACGAGGATTTCGATCGGGTGGCCGTCAATCGCGACCGCGTTCCCGCTGAACGCGGCGGCCGTGCGCCGGTGGAGAACAACGCCGCCCCCGCCGCGGGCAAGCCAGCCGAGCCGGCGGCTGCGGATCAAGAGCCGGAGGAAAAGGCGATGGAAGCCGGGGATGCTTCGCCTGCTGCTGCGCCGCACGCCGTGCCTCTTAGCGCGCCATCGTTCGAACGGCCGTCCGGGGAAGGCGAGCGCGGGGATCGGCGCGGGCGGCGGTCGCGCCGCCGGAATCGCGGCCGCGGATTTCCCGAGTCCAAGTACGCCTCCGAAGTTTCACGGCCGCCGCGCGTAGAGCCTGCGCCGGCTAGCGCTCCCGCGTACGAAACGCCCGCGCCATCCGAGCGCTCCGGCGATTTCGCCGTGCTGCCGGGCGAGTCTCTCGCCAAGTACAGCCACTCCAATCCCGCGCCCTTGGACGAAGGGGAGGAGCAGGAGATAGAGACGGCGTTCGAAGCCGCCGCCCCCGCGCAGGCCGTCGAAACGCCCGCTGCGGAGCCGGAAATCGCGATCGAATTGGAAACCGTCGAACTGAACGTCTTCGAAGTGGAGAACGTCGAAGAGCCCGAGACCGAAGCCGAAGCCGAAGCCGAAGCCGCGGCTCTGTCTGAGATCGAGAGCGAACTCGAACTATCGAGCGCGGAAGAGGCAGCTCAATCGGCGGTCTCGGACGAAGGTCCCGAGCAGGCCCCGGCGGACCGCGAGCCGGCGGAGGACGGCGCTCCGTCCCAGCAGCTCACCGCGCAAGTCCGAGAACAAGGCGGCCGCTATCCGCATCGCGCGCCGCGCCGCATGCGGCGGAAAATGCGCGGAGGGTCGAGCGAGCCCAGGTTCGACCGCGAGCGCCGGCCTGAAAACGCCGCGCCCGCCGGCGAGCGCGCAAATGCTCGGCCGGAGCACAGGGGCGGGAGCCGCGAACGGACTCCGCTGCCTTCCATCACCGAACTGCTCAAGGAAGGCCAGGAAATTATCGTTCAGATCGCCAAGGAGCCGCTGGGACAGAAGGGCGCCCGGATTACCTCCCACATCGCGCTGCCCGGACGATATGTCGTTTACATGCCGACGGTGGAGCATACCGGCGTATCGCGGAAAATTGCGAGCGATGAAGAGCGGCAGCGCCTGAAGCGAATTCTGCAGATTCATCACCCCGGGATTCCGGGAGGCTTCATCGTGCGCACCGCGGGCGAGGGGAAAAGCGAAGAAGATCTCGCCGCCGACATGAACTTCCTCTCGAATCTCTGGCTGGATATCCGCCAAAAGGCCGAAAAACAACCCGCTCCGGTGCTGCTGCATCACGATCTCGATATCGTGCAGCGCACCTTGCGCGACCAGTTTACCGAAGAGTTCAAATCGGTTTGGGTGGACAACGAAGAGATGTACGAAAGCGTGGTGCGCTTCGTGCAGCGCTTCCATCCCAGCCTGGTAAACCGCATCAAGCTTTTTACCCGCTCCGAGCCGATCTTCGATGCATTCGGCATCACCGCCGAACTCGAGAAGGCGCTGCGGCCCAAGGTCTGGCTGAAATCGGGCGGCCATATCGTCATCAATCAAACCGAGGCGCTGGTGGCCATCGACGTCAACACCGGAAAGTATGTGGGCCGGTCCAATCGATTGGAAGACACCATCGTCAAGACCAACACGGAGGCGCTCAAGGAGATCGTGCGGCAGATCCGGCTGCGGGATCTGGGCGGCATCATCGTGGTGGACTTCATCGACATGGACGAGCGCAGCAACCGCCAAAAAGTGATGGCGGCGCTGGAAGACGCCATGCGAAGCGATCGCGCTCCCTACAAAATTCTGCAGTTCAACGATTTCGGTTTGGTCGCCATCACCCGCAAACGAGTGAAGCAGAGCCTGGAGCGCGCGCTCTGCATGCCGTGCCCGCATTGCGAGGGCGCCGGGTATGTAAAGAGCGTGGCCACCGTGGTGAGCGAAATCATTCAAGAAGCCCGCAAGCTCGCAAACGCGGTGGATGGCAAGGACGTGCTGCTGCGCGTGCATCCGGACGTGGCGAAATTCTTGAAATCGAACCAGAATAAGAGCCTGGAAGAGATGGAAGAAATTCTGCGCCGGCCTGTCCTGGTGAAGGGCGATCCGCTGCTGCACCACGAGAAATTCGATCTCACATAAGAGTGGTGGCCAGGCATGCGCCCGGAAAGCTACAGCGAGCGGCGGATCGAGATCGAGGGCTGGCCGGTCAACATAACCACATATTTGCTGGACGGCGAATGGCACGCCAAGGCGGACAACGTTTCGCCCGGCGCGACGCTGGCCCGTTTCGTGGCTGGCACGCGCGAAGAGGCGGAGAAGCATGTTACCGATCGCGCCGCGGAGCTGCTGGCCCGCACCAAGCGTCGCGAGGTGTAAGGCACGGCGCGCATGTTAAACTGAGTGGGCGCGAACATCCGCCGCAGCGCCCTTAGGCGTTTCGTTGCACCCCGGGAGAGATGGCCGAGTGGTTGAAGGCGCACGCTTGGAAAGCGTGTATAGGGGAAACTCTATCGAGGGTTCGAATCCCTCTCTCTCCGCCACCGAACACCCAAGCTATTAATTCTAAAGACAATGCAGCGCCGGTCGCGACGGCCATTCGCTATTCGCGAATCGCGAATGTAGAATAGAATCATGGCGCTAAAGCCGCAGGACGTTTACGTGGTGCTCAAGATCGTCGCGGATGGGGCGCGGCGTGCTCCGTACTCTCACCTCGCGCTTGAGTTGGTAATGAGTCCGTCAGAGGTGCATGCCAGCGTAAAACGCGCGCGGGCCAGTGGCTTACTTCATGGTCCGGATTTTGAAAACCGTCCCAACCTAGCGGCGCTCGAAGAGTTTCTTACGCACGGCTTGAAGTACGTGTTTCCCGCGGAAAGAGGGGAGCTTACGCGGGGAGTTGCAACCTCGTATGGGGCGGCGCCATTGCGGAAGCTGATCGCTCCCTCTGGCGATCCGATCCCCGTCTGGCCGTATGCGGAAGGCAAGCAACGCGGCGTCTCGCTGGCACCCTTATACAAGACCGCGCCAATGGCGGCGCTGCGGGATGAGTCCTTTTATGAGCTCTTAGTGCTCGCCGACGCACTCCGTGAAGGACGCGCTCGAGAGCGGAAGATCGCCTCGACTGAATTGCACCGGCGGTTGCGAGCGATCCATGCGGAATCCAAATCTTGAGCGGCTGATCGCGACGGCCGCGCTACTCCGTCCGATGTTGGAAGAGCTCGTGTTCGTGGGCGGCGCCGTCACGACTCTGCTTGTTACGGATCAAGGTGCGGACTTGCCGCGCCCGACGCTGGATGTGGACGCAATCGCTGAAATCAGCTCCTATGCCGAGTACAGTGCGTTTGGCGAACGTCTTCGCGCGCTCGGATTCTCCGAAGATACTAGCGAAGACGCACCGCTGTGCCGGTGGGTTCATTCGGGAGCGATCCTGGACGTCATGCCCCTGGATGAGAAGATTCTGGGATTCTCTAACCGGTGGTATCGCGCCGCGATGGAAGCCTCAATCAGGCATAGGCTGCTTCGGGATTTGGAAATCCGATCCGTGACCGCGCCTTACTTTCTGGCAACGAAGGTCGAAGCGTTCAAGGGCCGCGGTCGACGTGACTTCTTAGCGAGCCATGATCTGGAAGACTTGATCTTCGTCATCGACGGCCGCTCCGCGATCGTTGAGGAAGTGCAAACAGAGACACCTTTACTTCGCGGGTACCTTCACCGAGAAATCACCGGCCTGCTTTCGGCGCCGGAGTTCATCGATGCCTTGCCTGGCTACTTGCGACCCGATGCCGCGAGTCAGGCAAGAATCGGGACAGTCTTAGGACGATTGAAGGCGCTTGCCTCCGGCTGATTGCGCCTGGAACGGGGCGAGTACCGGCAATACCGTTAACAATGACGCGGCAATTTACGGAGTGCCGGAAGAGGTTTGGTGCGCCTCGGCCAGGCTCGGAAGCTTCCAGTCAGGCCGAATGTAATGGCAGGTGTACCCGTTTGGATAATGCTCCAGATAATCCTGATGCTCGGGCTCGGCTTCCCAGAACGGTCCGGCTGGCTTTACTTCGGTCACCACCTTGCCGGGCCAGAGCCCTGAGGCCTCTACGTCCGCGATCGTGGCGATTGCAATTCGCTTCTGCTCGTCGGTGGTATAGAAGATGGCCGAGCGATAACTGGTCCCCCGGTCGTTACCCTGGCGGTTCAGCGTGGTCGGGTCATGAATCTGGAAAAAGAACTCGAGCAGCCTGCGGTAGCTAATCTTCTGCGGGTCAAAAACGATTTCGATCGCTTCGGCATGGGTTCCGTGATTCCGATACGTCGCGTTGGGCACATCGCCGCCGCTGTAGCCCACCCGCGTGGAAATTACACCCGGGTAACGGCGCAGCAAATCCTGCATTCCCCAAAAGCAGCCACCGGCCAGAATCGCCCGTTCGGTTGAATTCATTTCGTTACCCCTCCTCAAACTTTAATTTTAATACGATCGGTGCTGATAGTATGCTGGACGAATGCACGTGAGCTTCTTTTGGCTTCCGGCCATCGCCTTGGCGGCGACTCTGTTTCCAGCATCGGCCCTCGGTCAGCCACCCGCGCGTCACCAGCAAATCATCGCGCTCGTGGATCAGCACGCGGCGCACTTTTCCACCGTGTCGAAAACCATCTGGGATTACGCAGAATTGGGTTATCACGAAGAGAAAAGCTCGGCTCTGCTGCAGCGCGAATTGCAAGCGGCAGGTTTTCGCGTGCAGGCGCCAGTCGCCGACGAGCCGACCGCTTTCGTCGCCACGTTTGGACAGGGTGAGCCGATCATCGGCATTCTCGGCGAATTCGACGCGTTACCCGGCCTCTCGCAAGCCGCCACTCCGGACCGCAGCCCGGTCCTCGCCGGCGCGCCGGGCCACGGCTGCGGCCATAATCTGCTTGGATCCGGAGCGGCGCTCGCCGCCGTAGCGCTCAAAGAGTATCATGGAACGGAATCACGTCGCCGGGACGCTGCGCTATTACGGAACGCCCGCCGAGGAGGGCGGCGACGGGAAAGTGTATATGATTCGCGCCGGGCTATTTCGCGACGTCGATGTAGTTCTCGAATGGCACCCGGGCAGCGCGAACGAAGTAATGAACGGCGGCATGCTGGCCATCAATACCGCCCGGTTTCTGTTCCATGGCGTGGCCGCGCATGCAGCCATGGCGCCGGACCGCGGCCGTTCCGCTCTGGATGCCGTGATGCTGATGGGCAATGGCATAGAGTTTCTTCGAGAACATATCCCCAGCAATAGCCGGATCCACTACATCATCACGAACGGTGGCGCGGCGCCCAACATCGTTCCCGATACGGCCGAACTTTACCTCTACGCCCGTAACCCTTCGTCGCCGGTGCTGGCTGGAATTTGGGATCGAATCCTCAAGATCGGCCAGGGGGCGGCTTTGATGACGGAAACCACGCTGGAGGTCATAGACGTCGGCGGCGATGCGAATGTTCTTCCGAATGACGCGCTGGCGAAAGTGGCGCAACGGAACCTGGAAGAGGTGGGCGGCTTTCGCTACACGGCGGAAGAAAAGCATTTTGCGGAGGAACTGCAGAAGAGCTTGCCTGCCGGCGGAGCCGGTGATTTGGATTCCACTGCGTTCGATTCAGCCCCTTCGGCGGCCGGATCCCAACGCTCCCGCCGCCTCGACGGATGTAGGGGACGTCAGTTGGAACGTGCCGACCATCGGTTTCACCACGGCGACATTCGTGCCCGGAGTGGTCCCGCACACCTGGCAGGCGGCTGCCACCGCGGGCATGAGCATCGGCCAAAAGGGGATGATCGTCGCGGCAAAAGCGCTGGCGGCCACCGGCGCGGATTTGTTTTCGGATCGCCAATTAGTATTGGATGCCAAAGCGGATTTCCGGCGACAGATGCAAGGCAAGACCTATCAGTCGGTCATACCCGCCGGCCAGAAGCCGCCGTTGAATTACCGAAACAAATAGGCTCTCTCCTGCCAGTTTCGCCGCTGCCATTCCTTCGGCGGGGCTCTGGAACTCAGCGCGCATTCCGCCCGATTCGCGCGCCGGCCCGCAATCCATGGTGTCATTGCGTGAGGATGATGGTCGCGCTGTTCACCGCGTTCTGATCCTGCTCCGAGAGCGGATTCAGTGTGTAGCTTGCCAGGCTGATCGCGGACATGAGTGGCGCTTCGTACGGGGATTCCGTCAGGAAGGCGCTGCCGTTGGGCGGGGTGTTTTCGTCAATCACCATATGCTCGCCGCCGCTGAGACGAATGAGGTGTCTTGCCATGCCCCGAGTTTAAGGCCCAATCTTGGACGCTGGACGCGGCCTGATTCGTATCTGGATGAAACCGCGAGAACTCGCGTGCTCGCGGCCGGGTGACTGCGGTCGCGGCCCAGCTTCCGCTTAGTGGCTGGATGCGGAATAGACCATTTTTGCGGAGGGTGTCTGGAGTAGTTTGAAGCTGATTAACGCCGCGGGCGCAAGGAAAGCGAACGAACCGCACACCCACATGATGACGGCTCCCAAAATCTGATCCGACAGCCTGGAGACATGCAAGGGATTGGGCTGCGTGAGGTAATAGCTGTAAACGGGCCAGTCGCAAAACGCGAGAAAGGCGGAAATCGCGGTGTTCACCAGGTCCGCCGAAATGAGATAGAACAGAATCCCCCAGCCGTACTCGCTCTTCTGGATGGGCCAGGGCCGGATGATGCACCACCAAAACAAGAGCGATGTTGCGAGAAAGCAGATGTGCTCGAAGTCGTGCCAGCGTTCGTGGGAGAGCGCAAAGTCGTAGGCCGCCGGAACGTGCCAGCCAATAAATGTCACGTTCATAGCCCACCAGGCCACCGGCGGCGAAATAAGCCAGCGGCCAACGCGGCGGAGGGCGGCCAAACGCAGGAGGGGACCTAGCACCGGTCTGAGTATCCACGATGGCAGGCCGCGCAGCATCGGAACCACCGGCCATCCGAGCAGCAGCAAGGGAGGAACGGCGGACATCAGAAGCAGATGCTCAACCATATGCGCGCTGAGCAGCACGTCCGCAAAATTATCCAGCGGAGATGCGATGGCGATCCACAAAACCGCAAGCCCCAGCAGAAAGGAACTCAGCCGCAAGCCTGTGAATTGGGCGGCACGAGTTCTTCGGATCGCGAGCCAGCCGCGCAGATAGACGCAACCCGTGAGCACGATAACCAGCGTGAGCACCGGAGGCAGCGACCATTCGGTGAAGACGGATTCAATCGCATCGGGCATCGACAGGAACTATTGTTTAGTCAGAACGCGGGAGGCATCCACGGCGGGCGTAAGATCCTGTCCGCGCAGCGTCAGCAGAAAATGCACCAGCGCGTTGGTCTCCGGCGGACTGAGAGCGTTGCCGTAAGAAGGCATGTTCCCGCCGCCCTGCAACACCTGGCGAGTGATTTGATCTTCCGTCATGTGGGCCGCGACCGCGTCCAGCGCCGGGCCGCGCAGGCCGCCCAAACCGCCCAGCGAGTGGCAGTTTCGGCACTGCTTATCCTGCAGCACCAGCGCGCCCTGGCGCTCCAGCGGCGTGCGCCCTCTCAGGTACTGCGTGGGCGCCGGATCGCTGGTCCACGCGTCCATAATCGGGCTCCAGGGAGTGTAGGTTCCCAGGCGCGTAAAAACCCCCAGCGTAACCGCGATCAGAGCCACCATCAGCACTGCGATGGGGCGGCGCGACCAATGCTTTTCTCCTTCTCCGGCGACCAGCGGCAGCAGCAACAGGCCTACGATCGCGATCACCGGGACAATCAGCAGGAAGGGAGTCTCGAGGCTGGGCGGCAGGAACGCCAGGATCGCATAGATAAACAGGAACGCGAAATCGGGTTTCGGCGCGGTTTGAATGATGGTGGGATCGGGCTGCCCGGTGGGGCCGAACGGCCCGAAGAAGAAAGCGCAGGCCATCACCGCGAGCATTACCGCAGCCGCGAACACAGCGTCTTTCCAGATCGCATCCGGCACAAAAGGCATGCCGTCCTTGTGCACCAGCTCGTGATATTCGCGCTCATAAGTGGATTTCCGCACCAGGCGGCCCGGCATCGGCCAGTCATTGATGCCCAGGCGCAGCACCATCCACACATGCACGCCCGCGCTCAGAAGCAGGATGCCGGGGATCACGAAAACATGCAGCGCGAAGAAACGGGAGAGCGTCGCGCCGCCGATAATAGGTCCGCCCAGAAGAACGTGTACGATTAGCCCGCCGATGCCCGGCACGCGGCTGGAGATGGAAGCCCCGATGCCCAGGCCCCAATAAGCGTCCTGATCGAAGCGCAGCACCTGCCCGGTGAAAGCCATCCCCAACGTGAGCAACAGCAGCAGCACGCCCATGATCCAGGTCAGTTCCCGCGGAAATTTATAGGCTCCAAAAAGAAAAACCTGCGTCATGTGGATCATCACGATGGCGATCATGAAGTTCGATCCCCAGCCGTGCACGGCCCTCAGAAACCAACCCAAGGTGACGTTGTGATTCAGAAATTGCAGGCTGTTCCAGGCTTCGCCGGCGGAGGGAACATAGACCAGCGCCAGCAGAATGCCGGTGACCACTTGCAAGCCAATCAGCACCGTGGCGGCGCTTCCGAAAACGTACCACCAGCTTGCGCTTCGAGTGGGGACCGGATGCTCCGAGGCTTCGAGAACGGGTTGGGTCAGCCCAAGCCGGTGCTCGAGCCAATTGTAGATGTCGACGCCGCGCTGCTTTAACTTTGACATGGCGGGCGCTTGGGAGCAGGTTCAAGCTGGATCAGCGGCTTTTTGAGGCAGGCTTCGTTGGCAAGGGTCGGCATCTCACCGGCGCTGATCATCAATTGGTTCCCCGAGATCTTGTGTTTATACTCGAACAAACCACGCGTGGGCGGCCCGGATGCGCGGGATCCATCCTCGTAATAAGCGCCGCCATGACAGGGGCACATAAACAGTTTCGATTGCGCGAACCAGCGGACCGGGCAGCCCAGGTGCGCGCAGTTGATGGCGAAGACCTGGAACTCATTGCCGGTTAAGCGGCGCACCCAGCAGGCCACCTTGCCGGTTTGCCCATCCGCGGGTCCGATGATCGGATTCCGATAGTCCACCAGGCGCGTCTCGCCTTCCGGGAAGGCGTTGATGTCGCCGAGCGCAACCCAGGAGTTGTAGCTCGAGTCTTTCTTGAGCGCGGCGCCCAGAATATAGCCGATAATAGGCACCGCCAGCACCACTCCCACGGCGCCGTTGAGAAGAAGGGACAACTTGAAGAGAAAAGCGCGCCGTGATTTTGTGTCCGATGGATTCATAAGCAGCTCCGCTTCGCTGTGTCAGTGCTCATAGGGCTGGCCTGGGTATGGATTTCGCAGCGCGGCGAGCCATGCGGCCACGTCGGTGATTTCCTGATCCGTCATCGCGCGCGATCCCGGGCCCGAGATATGCGAGCGCCAGTCCGGCATGCGCTGGTCCGGCCTCCCGGCGATGATCGTGCTCCGCAGACTTTGATCGCTGACCAGCGCGAGATAAGAAGGATCGACAATGGAGCCGGGCGCTTCTTTTGTTCCCCGGCCGTCCGGCCCGTGGCAATGAGCGCAAAACTCCGCAAAAGTCTTCTGCCCTGGAATTGGATCGCCCTTTTTATCGGCGGCATAAGGCGGCGCCTGCGATGCGCCCAGCGCGTCCGGATGGCTCCAGGCTTCGAAGATTCCGTGGACCAGGCGGTCGATCTGTTCACTGGTAAGTGAACCTCCCGATGCCATATCGAACGCCGGCATCAGAGTTCCTCGGACGCCCTGGGCGGTGACTTGACGCAACGTGGCTTCTCCCACCACGGCGAGGTAAACCGGATCGGCCAACGAGACTGCCGTGCCGTTTTTCCCATTCTCGCCGTGGCAGCCCGCGCAATTCTGCCGGTAAAGAGAAGCAAAATCCAGCACTTGATCCGGGCGTGGAACTTCGAACTCGCGCGCCGGATAGCCGGGCGCATCGGTGCAGCTGATGCATCCTAAACAAAGCGCCGATAACAGGCCGAGCGACAGACCGGAAGCTGCGCTCATTGCGGGCCGTCTTTCTGCTCGGGCCGATCGGTCAGATCGGTATGCAAGCCAGCCCGGACGGCGAACGGCAGCGCCTGGAACTGCGGAGTTCGCACCTTGGCATCCAAATTCACGACGAAACCGGCCACCAGCCCGAATGCGCACTGCGAGATCGCAAACCAGACCCAATCGATGCGCTGATCGAGAATGGGGCTGACAATGCCGAGGATGCTGTAAACCAGCCCCGTCCACAAAAGAGGCGCGATAAAGCCGCAGGTGAGAATCGGCCATTTGGGAAACATCGGGAGCATGGCGCCATAGAGCAGCCCGACCAGTAGCGAAGTGATGCTGTGGATCACGAGCGCGGCCAGCAGCCCGCTGAGATGGAACTGGGCAAGGAACTGATCGCTTTGATTCGCCCAGCTGACAAAGCCACCCGCGGCGAGAAGGTTGATCGCGTACCAGATGCTGTGAAACTTGATCAGGCCAAAAAGCATCGCCGGGACCGACATCGCGATGCCGCCCGCGATTCCTCCCTTGACCCCCGCGGTGACTTTGTACGTTTCCACCGGCAGCAGCATCCGGTTCGTCCCGCTGATGGAAAGCCGCGCCACTGCCGCGCGAGCGCTGACGACAGGCACGGGCTGAAGCTCTAGCGCGACGGATTCGTGCTGCTCGACCGGCAGCACCTGGCGAAACCATCCGACCGCCGCCATCAGCGTCAGCAGCGCTCCAAGGACGCTGATTACGCCGCTGGTCACCATCCCGGCGATGATTAGACTCACGCCCAACGCCAGCACCATCGGCCAAGCAGTGGGAGAAGGCAACTCCACGGCGTCAGCTTGCGGGTGGTGCTGTTCAGGCTGCGATTCCATCAAAGTTCCTTTCCGGCGGCTACCTGCCGATCACGTACACCACGGTGAAGACAACCACCCACACGGCGTCCACAAAATGCCAATAGAGCGAGAGCACGTCCAGGCGTTCGGCATTGGCCTCGCTCACGCGGCCTAGCAGGGCGAAGATCAGAGCCAGGATCAGCATGATCAGGCCGACGATGACGTGCGATGCATGCAGGCCCACCAGCGAATAGAAAGTGGTGCCGAACAGATTTGTCCGGATGGTCAGGCCGTCTTTATAAATAAGCTGACGCCATTCGAGAGCCGTGCCGGTCAGGAAGATGCCGCCCAGCAACACCGTCGCGGCCAGCCAAAGAGAGCACAGCTGAATCTTGCTCTTTCGAAGAGCCGCCACCGCCAGATAAACCGTGAAGCTGCTGGATAGCAGGCAGATGGTACCGATGACCGGCACTTCGAGCACATCGCGCGGGGCGGGTCCGCCCAGGCTCTTTCCGAGATAAAAAATATAAGCTACGACGAAGATGACGAAAACCGCGGACTCCGCGATAATCAGGCACGCAATGCCCACGGGCCCGCGGGAAGGCAGGGTCCATGCTGGCACGCGGGGTGTGATGGTGGCTGTGCTCATGCTCGTTCCAAAATTGGCGGCATCATGGCTCGTAGGCTGAGTCGGGATCCTCGGGATGCTTCAGATCCCACAGAGGACGCCGGCTTTCGACGGTTGGAATGGTGTCGAAGTTATAGGCCGGCGGCGGGGAAGTGGTGGACCATTCGAGCGTCCATGCATCCCAGGGGTCGGGCCCCGCGACGGGGCCCTTGAAGTAAGACCACACCAAGTTATAAACGAAGCAGGCCACCGCGACAGCCTGAAAAATAGCTCCGCTGCTCACGATCAGGTTCCAGATTCCCCAGCCGCGGTCGACCTCATAGGTATAAATACGGCGCGGCATCCCGAGCATGCCGGGGACGTGCATGAAATCGAACGTAAGATGGAAACCGATCAGGAACAGCCAGAAGTGCCACTTGCCCAGCGTCTCGTTCAGCATGCGTCCGGACATCTTGGGAAACCAATAGTAAAAGGCCGCGAAGAGGGCGAATATGATTGCGCCCACCAGAACATAGTGGAAATGCGCCACCACGAAATACGATCCGCTGAGCTGCCAGTTGAACGGCGAGGCGGAGAGCATGATGCCGGTAAGACCCGCCACCAGAAACTGGAAGAGGAACGCGATACAAAACAGCATTGCGACGGCTAAGCGAATGTTGCCGCCCCAAAGCGTCCCGAGCCAGTTGAAGATCTTGATTCCGGTGGGCACCGCGATAACCATTGTGGAGAGCGTGAAGAAGGTGTTCGCTTCCGCGCTCATCCCGATCGTGAACATGTGGTGCGCCCACACGCTGAGGCTGATGAAGCCGATGGCAACCGAGGCGGCCACCATGGCCGGATATCCGAAAATCGCTTTGCGCGAGAAGACCGGAATGATCTCGCTGACAAATCCGAAAGCGGGCAGCACCAGAACGTAAACTTCCGGATGACCGAAAATCCAGAAGAAATGCATCCAGAGCACGGCGGATCCGCCGGCTTGGGTATCGAAGAAGTGGCCGCCGAGATAGCGGTCGACGCACAGCATGATCTGAGCGGCAGTGAGCGGGCCAACCGCCACGAACACCAGGAAAGAAGTAACTAAAAAGAGCCAGACGGCCAGCGGCATTCGCCCCAGCTTCATCCCCGGGCAGCGCATAACGATAATGGTGGTGACAATGTTGAGCGCGGTACCGATGGTGCCGATTCCGCTAAGGAAGACGCCGAGCGTCCAGTAATCCGTGCTGTGGCCTGGGGAGAAAACCCTGGAG
The DNA here is from genome assembly GCA_963786745.1 of Terriglobia bacterium. Lineage (GTDB taxonomy): Bacteria > Acidobacteriota > Terriglobia > Bryobacterales > Bryobacteraceae > Palsa-89. The sequence goes on from CAWBAE010000009.1 coordinate 520,732, forward strand.
GTCAGGGGAGCATAGGCGAACCAGCCGACATCCGGGGCGGAGCCGGCGCCGTACAACCCGTCGCCGCCCAGGAAACTGAAGTACAGCAGCAGTCCGCCGAAGGCCGATATCCAGAAGCTGAACGCGTTCAGGCGCGGGAACGCCATATCGCGGGCGCCCAGCATGAGCGGTACCAAATAGTTCCCGAAGCCGAATAGAACCGGAATACCGACGAAGAACACCATGGTGGTGCCGTGCATCGTGAACATGCGATTGAAGACCTGCGGCGAGACCAGGTGGTTCTCTGGAACCGCCAGTTGCAAGCGCATCAGAACGGCTTCCAGGCCTGCAATTACGAGAAACACCAGCGCATACCCGATGTACATCAGGCCGATCCGCTTGTGGTCCACCGTGGTAACCCAACTATGCAAAACCTCGAGCAGCGCGGGCCCGGTTTTCGAGGCCGCGGTCAGATCGATAGGTCCGCTGAGTGGGATGGAGTCGGCCATAAATCAACGCAACGTTGTGAGGTACTGGGTTACAGCGCCGAGATCGTGATCGTTCAAGTGCATCGGCGGCATTAAACTGCCCGGCTTCATTTGATCGGGGTTGTCAATCCACTTTCTTAAATTGTCCGGCGTATTTTGGACAGCTCCGGACGCGATGGTATCCCGGCTGGCAAGATGCGTGAGATCCGGGCCAAACCGGCCGGTGGCGACGGTTCCGGTGATGGTATGGCAGTTGATGCAGGCATTGCGCAGGAAGACCGCGCGGCCTTCAGCGGCCGACGCGTCCTCCTTGGCCGGCTGCCGCTGCTCCGCCGCCCACCCGTCAAAATCGCCCTGAGACTGTGCATACACTCGCAGCAGCATTTTGGCGTGCTGAACGCCGCAGTATTGTGCGCACTGTCCCAGGTACAGACCGGGCGACTCCGGATCGAACCACATGACATTCACGCGGTTGGGAATCACATCCGTCTTGCCGGCTAATCTGGGAACCCAGAAGCTATGGTCCGTGTCGGCCGACGACATTTCGAGATAGGTCGGCGTAGGATGGTGCGGATCGCTGACCGGAACATGCAGTTCGTTGGCGGTGACGATGCCGAGCTTCGGATATCGGAACTCCCACCAGAACTGATGGCCGATTACGATCACATCCAGCGCGTCGGCCGGCTTGGCGGCATACTGGGTATTCAAGATCACCCGCGTCGTGGTGAGAAAGAGCACCACTATGATCAGCACGGGAATGACCGTCCAGGAAAGCTCGATCTGACTGCTGCCATAAATCTGCGGAGGTTCGCGATCCGTGGGGCGATGGCGATAGCGGATCAGCACGAAAAGCAGGATGCCGCCCACAGCGAGGAAGATTGCGAGCGTGATCGAGAGGACGAACATCGACAAGCCGAAAACGAAATGCGCTGGAGTGCCCTTCGGAGAAAAGATGCTGGTCCCGTCCCCGAGCCAGGACTGAGCGAAAAGCAACCAAGCGGGCGCCCAACCCAGCGGCGAAGCCAAGCTGCCGAACCCCGGAAGGATCGTCATATCATCTGCACGCGCATTGCAGTATTAGATAGCTGTTCGTTCTTTTTGGGTGCTGCTCTTCTTTCGGTTGCCGTCCAAACGATTATGCCTCATGTGCACGGGTTCACAAAGCCCAAGCCGATAATCGATATTTCAATTTCAATAACTGTTCTCGGCAATTGCAATTTGCCTTACATTCCAGACGCACCTTTGAGGCGCCTCCTACCGCCCGATGCCGGGAGACACCGATATGATAAAGAAGCGATGACCAATTACGCGCATCCGGAAGTGCTGGTCAGCACCGATTGGCTGGTTGACCATCTAAACGAGCCGGCCGTCCGCATCGTTGAGGTGGATGTCGATACCTCCGCATATAAGGAGGCTCACATTCCCGGGTCGCTCGCCTGGTCCTGGAAGACCGATCTGTCGGATCCGATCCAGCGTGACATCATATCCGGGCCGCAGTTGAAGGCGCTCCTGGCGCGTTCGGGAATCGGTCCCGCGACCACGATTGTGATCTACGGAGATAACAACAACTGGTTCGCCGCATGGGCTTTCTGGCAACTCAAAATCTATCGTCATCAGGATGTTCGTCTTTTGGATGGCGGCCGAAAGAAGTGGCTGGCCGAAGGGCGCGAGGTCACTAAGGACGTGCCGCAATATCCCGCTTCCGACTATTCGGTGCCTGAGCCGGACCTCTCCATTCGCGCTTTCCTCGCCGGAGTGCAAGCCTCCGTTCAGGCGAACGCCGCCGCGTTGGTGGATGTGCGGAGCCCGCAAGAGTTTACCGGGGAGATTCTCGCTCCTCCTGGGCTTGCGGAGACCTGCCAGCGTGGCGGCCACATCCCGCGCGCGCGCAGCATACCGTGGGGCACGGCAGCCAAGGAGGACGGCTCTTTCAAGACCTTCGACGAACTCCGGGCGCTGTACGCGGCCGAAGGGGTGGATGGCGACAAGCCTGTGATCACCTATTGCCGCATCGGCGAACGGTCCAGTTACAGCTGGTTCGTTCTGAAGTATTTGCTTGGATACGAGGATGTTCAGAACTACGACGGCTCCTGGACCGAGTGGGGCAATCTGGTGGGAGCGCAGGTGGAACGCGGACCCGCCGCTCCGGTAAAAGCTTAGCGGCCGTTCGCCGCCTGTGTTATTCGGTTCGCTGAACGCTCCTGCTATCCTGTCCATTGGCTCGCATTTTTCCTTTTCAACCTTATCGATACAGCACGAAGGCGGGTCTGCAGAACCTGCTCACGCAACCGTACGACAAGATTTCGCCCGCCATGCGGACGCGTTATCTTTCGCTCAGCCCTTACAACCTGGTGCGCATTATTCTTGGCGAAAAACACCCATCCGATTCCGATCGGGAGAACGTTTATACGCGCGCGGCCGGGCTTCTCACTACGTGGATCGGCGAGGGCATTCTGGAGCGCGAACCGGAGCCGAGTCTGTTTGCGTACTTCCAACGCTTCACCGTGCCGGACAGCGGGCTGACGCTGGAGCGGAAAGGCTTCATCGGGCTGGGCGCAATCGAGGATTATTCCGCGGGCGTGGTGCATCGTCATGAGCAGACGCTGTCGGGACCAAAAAAAGATCGCCTGGAGCTGCTGCGCCATACGCACGCCCATTTCGGACAAATCTTCATGCTCTATCCCGATCCCGATCTGAGCGTCGACAAGATCCTGGACCAGGTGTCCGCCGGCGGCGCTCCGCTTTCCGTGAAAGACGAGGACGGCGTCGAGAATCGTGTCTGGCGGATTTCGGACCCGGCGGCCATTGCCCGGATCCAGGAGTTGATGTCTTCGAAGAAGCTTTTGATCGCCGACGGGCATCATCGCTACGAGACTGCGCTCGCGTTTCGAAACGAAAACCCGGGCTGGAAGGACGCCGAGAAGGTCATGATGACGTTCGTCAACATGCACTCGCCCGGCCTTGAAATTTTAGCCACGCATCGGGTGGTGCGCGGCTTGGCCAGGTTCGATCAGGCTTCGTTTCAGGGCCAGATCAGAGGACGGCGGCTCAACTCGGTGGACCAGCTGCGCGAGCTTTTTCGCGCACCCGCGCCCGGCCAGATCCGGATCGGCATCGCGCTTCGAACCGGTGAAGTCTGGCTCTATGAGCGGGAACGCAAGCCCGGCGAACTGGATGTGAAGGTGTTGCACGAAGAACTGCTCGCGGGCCGGCTGGGGATCGGCGAGGAAGCCGTGCGCGACGAGAAGCATCTCGAATATGTGCGGGGTCTCGATAGCGCTTATTCCAAAGTTCGCGACGGCGCGGCGGAGATTGCGTTCCTCCTGGAGCCCACCACCATCCGGCAGGTGTCGGATGTCGCGTTTTCGGGAGGCGTGATGCCGCAGAAATCCACCGATTTCTATCCCAAGCTGCTAAGCGGCGTCACCATCTACAAACTCGAACGCTAAGCTATCTCGTGTCTTGCACGCGACCCTTCCACTCGCCGCCACGCCCGCGCCAGTGGAGGATCGCGGACTCAACAGTCGCGGCCAGATAGAACAGCGCAACCAGCGGGAGGAACGGCGCCCAGATCGGCCACCGACCATAAAATCGCAGCACCGGTATATAGGAGATCGACATCAACGCCCAAGCTGCCAGCCCGCATAACATCGCGATCGGATCGCGCGTGAGCAGCAATAGCGGCGGCGCGAGGTACACCAGCGACATCGCTAGGATCGTTCCCGCCAGCAGGGCGACGGAGTGTCCAAGCTGCGTGAACGCGGTTCGAGAAATCATCCGCCGCAGTTCCGTGAAGGTGGAATATTCGCGAATGCTGCGAGTCTCGGTGGTTACTCCCAGCCAGATGTTCCCGCCCGCCTTCACTGCCCGCGCCAAGGCGCAATCGTCAATCAGCTCGCCGCGAATTGCTTCGATTCCTCCCATCCTTCGCAGCGCCGAAGGGCGGATTAGAATGCAGCCCCCCGCCGCGCCCGCCGTTCCGCGTCGCGAGCTTGAAATCCAGGCCGGGGGATAGAGCATGAAAAAGAAGAAGACGAAGGCCGGGATGATCGCTCGTTCGGCGAAAGACTGGCATTCGAGCTTCACCATCAGCGAAACCAGGTCCAGATTCCCAGCTTCGGCGCGCGCCACGATTCCCGCGACGGTGTCCGGCGCATGCACGATATCGGCGTCCGTTAAAAGAAAATAATCGGGATGGAACGCGGCCGCTTGCGCAAGACCTTCGGAAATGGCCCAGAGCTTTCCCGTCCAACCTTCGGGAAGAGTTCTGGCCGGCACGATGGTCAACCGTTCATGCCGGCCCGCGGCTGCCGCCGTCCCATCGCTGCTGTGATCATCCACCAGGAAAATGTGCAGCCGGCCCGGATAACGCTGGCGAATCAACGAATTCACGGCTTGCCCCACCACCCGCTCTTCGTTTCGCGCCGGAATCACAACCGCGACCGACGCTTGCTCGGAACTCCGCGCAGGGGCCGCGGTCTCCCGGATTCTCCAGAATCCTCCGCGGCCCAGGATCAGGTACAACCAGGCGCACAGCGCAGCCGCGCCGATCAGCTCAAATGTCGTCAAGTCTTATTGATATCAGGAAACCGCTGCCCCCCCGGGCCGCGTCGAAATCGAAGCGGAGGTTTGCGACCAGCATGCCGAAAGGGATCGGGGAAGCCCAAGGCAAGATCACGGGGAAACTTATCATCGAGCAACTGGTCCGCAATATGGAGCTGGGGCAGTTCGAGATGGGCTACAGCGTCCTGGTGCCTTGCATTTTCAGCCTGTACCTGCACCCGGATGATTATACGCGGCTCACGGGCGTTTTCGATCTGATTCGCGAAGATGCCCGGCGTGCGTTGACCAGCCGGCTGGAGCAGCTGAATGCGAAACCGCTAGGGTTGGGAGTGATACGCGGCGGCAAGGATCGAAAACCTTACAAGATCGCATCGAAGGATTGGACTTTCGAATTCTTCCCGGATTCCGAAGGCGCGGTGCCGCTGGGCGACGTGGAGATTCATTCGGATTTGAATGAGACGCCGCAGCCGGGCTATCACGGCGCCAAGACGACGCTGCTCGAACGGGAGCCGAGCGTGGGCGCGGTCACCGGGGTTTCCGGCGGCGTTCGCCCCGAAACTCGCCAATCCCGGGAGCGCGTGTATGCGGAAATCCGCTATCAGGACGACTCCGGCTCGCAGCTCTTTCTCATGACCCAGGACGAGATCAGCGTCGGCCGCGGTGGAAACGACGCACCCGTTAATCTGGCCCTCTACACCAACGACGAAGTCTCCCGCGAGCATCTGCGGCTGCGCCGCGACCCGGCGCTAGGGCGCTTTCTGATTCTTGACCAGAGCATGAACGGCACCTGGCTGAACGGCAAACGCTTAACCCGCGGCGTGGAGGAGGCGCTACCGGCGCGCTCGCAGATCAGCGTGGCGGAAGTGATCACCCTCGAATTCGAGGCCAAATGAGAATCCCTTATCTGGCGCATATTCCGCTCGTCCTTTTGTTCCTGTTTTTCACTTTGTGCTTCGTGGTGACTCATTGGACGGCGCGCCGGCGGTGATGGATGGGCGTTACTGACAAATGGCGATCGGGCGCGGCCACGGATCCAGGCCGCATGCGGGCCGAGAATCAGGACCGCGGCTACCTGGATGACAGCCTGGGAATTTTCCTGGTAGTGGACGGACTAGGCGGGCATGCGGCGGGCGAAACAGCAGCCGAGACGGCGGTGGAAGTGATTCGCGCCGAACTCTCTTCAGCCGATGGAGATACTCGGCTTCGTATACAAAGCGCGATCATCGCGGCCAATAACCAGATCTGCGAACTGGCCGAGCTGAACGAAGAATGCCGGGGCATGGCGTGCGTTCTCACTCTGGCAATGCTAGATGGGGATCGCGTGGTGGTGGGGCATGTGGGCGATTCGCGGCTGTACTTGATCTGGAACGGCGCCATGCGCAAGCTCACTTCCGACCATTCGCCGGTGGGCGAGCGCGAGGATCGGGGTGAACTGACCGAGCTCGAAGCCATGCTGCATCCGCGCCGACACGAAGTGTTCCGGGATGTCGGCTCGCGCAGGCATACCTTGGACGGCGACGAGCTGGTCGAGATGAAGGAGTTTTTATTTAAGCCCGATGCGGCCATCCTGCTGTGCAGCGACGGCTTGAGCGACCTGATCACGTCCGCTCAAATGCTGGAAATCGTGGAACGCTATGATGGCGATGCGCAAAAGGTGGCGCGCCAATTGGTGGATGTCGCGAATGAGGCTGGCGGCAAGGACAACATTACGGCCATATTTGTCGCGGGCAGCGAGTTCGTGGGCGCGGAATCCGCCGCGATGGCGGGCGCCAGGACGCGGCATTCCATCACTCGAGCGCGGGCGGCATCGGCCGTTGAGGCCGGGCTGGAGGAGCCGGCGCGCGGCGTCCTTAGAAGTATTGCCAGGGTCTTGACCTGCCGCATGGCTTTCCTGGCTTATGGGTTTGTTCTAGGGGTGGTGTTGGCGCTGGCATGGCGTTCGCCGTAACCGGACGTCGGCCTGCACGTCAACCTCATAAGATCTATATAAGATCAATTTGTGCTCCGGACCAAGCAATTTGGCGCTTACACGGTGATCCGCAAGCTGGCGCGCGGCATGACCGACGTGTACCTCGGGTTCGATACGGGCGCGAGCCGCTACGCAGTATTAAAAATCGTTGAGGAAGCGCCCGATCCGCTCACTCAATTGATCCTTAGCGCCGAGCGGCGCGGGGCGGAACTTCAAAAGCAACTGCACGACGCCGACTCCCGAGTCATCGAAATTTACGAATACGGCGACATAGATGGATATTTCTTCATCGCCATGCAGTACATTGAGGGCCGAACCATCGCGGAAATCCTCAGAGAAGAAAAGCGCATGGAACCGGCGCGCGCCGCCATAATTTCGATCGAGATTCTGAGCCAGCTGGACCGGCTGCATTCTTTCACGGCCGACATCGACGGGCAACGCCGCTCCGTGGTCCATGGCGACATCAAACCCTCCAATATTCAGATCGGCGCGGACGATGAAGTTCGGCTGCTGGATTTCGGAATCGCGAAGGCGCTCACTTTCACTCATAGCCGCACGCACTTGAACTTGGGAAGTCCCAGCTATTGCTCGCCAGAGCGGTTGAGCCGGGGCCAAGTAGACCGCAATGCGGATTTGTGGGCGGTCGGGGTGACGCTCTATGAAATGGTTGCCGGTATGCCTCCCTATCAGGCGCAAGATACGCGCAAGCTGGAAGAGCTGATCCAATCGCGCCGTCCGCCGCGCGCATTGCCGGGCGAATGTCCGAAGGGTATGGTCGCGATTCTAAATAAAGCGCTGGCTGGGGACCTGCACCAGCGCTATGTTTCCGCGTCGGCGTTCGAGAGCGATCTGCGCGCGTTCCTGCAAAACCGGCCCACTGTTGCGGAAACCGAGCGGCGCACCACCTGGCGGACTAATCCGACCGTAGAAAAGCCGCGCCTGCGATTGCCTGAGCGAGTCTCCAGCATGGCCGAAACAGTGAAGCAAAGCGTCCTCAAGCTTAAGCCTCCACCTGGCCAACGGCTGGCCGCGGCGCTGCGCATTTTAGTGGCGTTGTGCTGGGGCTTACTGGCGGGCTTGGTGGTTTGCGTTCCGGGCGGATATTACTACCGCTTCTCGCACGAGAGCGCTCCATTGCGCGGCGTCTCCGATTACGCGCACTCGAGCGTTGCGAGTATTAACGCGGATTGGGACTTGCTACAACGTATTCAACGGCAGAACGCGTTCCTGGGCGACTATTCTCCGGCGACGCGGCTCACAGCGACGATGCGATCCAGGCTGATCGAGGCCGCCGACGACGTCATCGAACGCTATCGAAACAGTTCCGATCCGGCCATCCAGAATTTCGACTGGCCGAAGGCCATCGTCTGTCTGCAGCACGCGCTCGAGATACAGGAAAACGACTCAGCCGCCCGTGGCAAGCTGGCGCTGTGCAATGGATACGTGAACCTGACCCGGGCGTCCGTCGCCAAGGCGCAACAGAATTTTCAGGAAGCTTCTTCGCTGATTCCACGCGCGCCCGATCCGCATCTGGGGCTCGCTCGGATCTATATTTATTCGCACCGAAACATCGGCAAGGCGATCGCGGAGCTGCATGAAGCCGAGCGGCTGGGTTTTCAGCCCGGTCCCCGGGAAACGGAGGAGGAGGCGGACGGATATCGGTTCCGCGCGATCGCGGAGCTGGCTGAAGCAAAGAAGCATCGCGGCAAATCCAAAACCGGGGAGCAACGCGCGCTGCGGCTGGCCGAACGCGACTTCGACCGCGCGCGCCAGCTCTACGAGCCGATTGCCGGCTTTTCAGGCGTAAGCGTCGCGCTGCGCGAGGTGGACGACGATGACCATGCTCGCGAAGAAATGGCGGATGTTCTGAAGAAGCCTCCGCCCAAACGGCAGCGCAAACCGAACTGGAGGGCCAGCCGTTGGCAGTAACCAAGAGCTGGGAAGCCAAGGTTCTCGCGGTCGGAGCGGAGAAGGGCGGAGCTGGGCCTCGCCGCATCGGCTGGCGGGAATTGGTGTGGCTGATAGGCGCTTCGCTGATTGTCGGCGCGGGCTTATTTCTGGTTTACGCGGCGAAAAGGCGGAATTTCGGAGAGCTTTCGCGCGGCCTCGATCATGGCGAGCTGCTGGATTTGAACCGCGTTACGTCGTCCGACGAATTGCTGCCGTTCCTCGAGGTATTTCCCTCGCAATCCGAACGTGAATTCGTCGCGAAGAGAACTTTCGAGTATCTGGAATCGCATCGTCCGCTTCCGAACGTGGGTGCGCTGGCTCGGCTGCGCGCCAGCCAATCTGAAATTGACGCTCATCCGGAGTGGAGCGTACTGCGCGGGCAGCTCCAGCAACAGATCGAGCGCCAGCAGGCCAAGCCGCGCCGGGGCGAACTGCGCGTCCCTTTATTGCCGTTCGCGAAATTGAAGCCCGCGCTGGTGGTGCGAACGCCGGCTGAATATCAGGCGCAATTTCTCGGGTGGATCGCTGTATATCTGGCCGGATTCTACGCCGTTTTTCTCGTGTGGCGCTGGAGTGCGCTGCGCGGCGACTTTTCGATCCTGCCTGCGGTGCACCTGCTGACCGGCCTTGGGTTCATCCTGGCCATCAGCCTGCGCGATCCACTGCGCGACACGCTGGAGTTCAGTAAATTCGCCTGGGGCGTCGCGCTGGGATGCTCGTTCTCCTGTTGCCATCCCTGCGCATTTTCGATTACCAGCGATTCTCCAAGTGGTGCTATACGCCGTTGTTTGCGGCGTTCCTCTTGTTCATCCTGCTGCTGCGATTCGGTTCCGGGCCCGGCGGCAACGACGCGAAAGTGAATCTGGGTCCGTTCCAGCCGGTGGAGGCCATCAAGATTCTGCTGGTGTTCTTCCTGGCCGGTTACTTCGCCCGCAACTGGGAGCGGCTGCGCGATCTACGCGAGAAGCGTTTAGTTCCCCGCGCGCTACATTGGATCAATCTGCCGCGGCTCTCGCACGTTCTCCCGGTGATGTGCGCGGTGGCTTGTGCGCTGGCGTTGTTCTTCTTCTTGAAGGATCTCGGCCCGGCGCTGGTTACCGGCTTTTTGTTCCTGGCGATGTTCGCCGTGGCGCGCGGCCGCGCTGGACTGGCGGTGCTCGGGATCGGGCTGCTGGTGGCCGGCGTGACTATCGGATACCGGATCGGAAAGCCGCCCACCGTCGTCGATCGCATCAACATGTGGCTTTCGCCATGGGACAACGACGTGCACGGCGGAAATCAGCTGGCGCACTCGCTGTGGGCGTTCTCCACCGGCGGAGTGTGGGGATCGGGACCGGGATGGGGCGATCCGGCCATGATTCCGGCTGGAAATACGGACTTGGTGTTGCCGGCGATCGGCGAAGAGTGGGGATTCTGCGGTGTGGCCGCCTCGCTGTTGCTGCTCGGGTTCCTGGTGCGGCGCGGATTACGCATCGGCCTGAGCGCAGCGAGCGAGTACGGGATGTTTCTGGCGCTCGGGTTGTCCGCGCTGATCGCCTTTGAAATGCTTCTGATTTCGAGCGGCGTGCTGGGCGCGCTGCCGCTCTCAGGCGTAGTGTCGCCATTTTTAAGCTCGGGCAACACTGCCATGCTGGCCAATTTCCTGATCTTCGGAATCCTGCTGGCGATCTCGAACCACTCGCGCTCGGGCTCGGTGGAGGAACCCTTCGAGCGGCCGGTGTCATCGCTTCAGACCGCGCTGGGGCTGTGTGCGCTCACCTTGCTTGGCTTTGCCGCCTATTATCAGGTTGCGCGCGATCGCCAGTATCTGGCGCGCGATACCAAGGTATTTGAAGATGACGGCGTAAAGCGGGCGCAGCACAATCCGCGCCTCAATTCGCTGGCGCACGAGATTCGCCGCGGCAACATTTATGACCGCAATGGCATTCTGCTCGCCACCAGTGACTGGAATGAATTGGAGCGCCGCCGCGGCGACTACGCGAAGATGGGCGTTTCCATCGACGGCGCCTGTTCGCGGCTCGATAACCGGCACTATCCTTTTGGCGCGCTCACGGCGCACTTGCTGGGAGATCTTCGGAGCGGCGAGAACTTTCACGCCTCGAATAGCTCGCTCATCGAGCACGATTCGAACCAGAAGCTGCAGGGCTTCACCGACTTGAGCGAACTGGCGCCGCTGATTCGGTATCGCCATCAGCCGGGTAATCCGGAGATCGCCAAGCTCCTCGCGCGCGACCGCAACATCACCGCGTCCATTGATATTCGCCTGCAGGCGCGGGTCGCAAAGGCGCTGGGGGACCGGCTGGCGAAGGCGCATGTGGATAAGGGCGCGGTGATCGTGATGGATCCGAAGAGCGGCGACATTCTCGCGATGGTGAGCGCGCCCGCGCCGGCTGCAGTTCAGCCGACGCCCGACCAACTGCTGGACCGCGCTCGTTACGGGCAATACCCGCCGGGATCGACATTCAAGCTGGTGACGGCCATGGCAGCGCTGCGTCTCGATCCCGCGCTAGAAAACAAGAGCTTCAGTTGTCGCAGGCTTCCGGATGGGCGCGTGGGCGCCATTATTCCAGGCTGGCACAAGCCCATCCGCGACGATGTCGGCGATTCGGCGCACGGCACGCTGTCGCTGGCGCGCGCTATTACGGTATCGTGCAACGCCTACTTCGCGCAGCTCGGCGTTTTCTCGGTGGGCGCTCAGGCGCTGAGCGATACCGCGAAGCTGCTCGAAATTCCAGCGGGTAGCGTCGCGGATTTGCAGGCGGCGCTGCCGTTCGCGTCCTACGGGCAAGGGCCAGTGCTGGTGACGCCTTTCAAAATGGCGCGTGTCGCGGCCACCATCGCCGCAGATGGCCTGATGCCCGAAGGACGCTGGGTGATCGATGCGAGCAATTCGAGAACGGCCGCGCCGCGCGCGATTGTTAATCCCGACTTGGCCGAGTTTCTGGCGCATGCCATGCGCTCCGTGGTTTTGGAAGGAACGGGCCGGCGAGCGATGCAAGGAGTTTCCACCAGTGTGGCGGGGAAAACCGGAACTGCGCAGCTCGATGAAGGCATGCCGCATTCCTGGTTCGCGGGATTCGCTCCCTACGATGGAGACCGCTCGAAGAGCATCGCCTTCGCGGTGGTGGTGGAACATGGCGGATACGGCGGCACGACCGCCGCGCCTATCGCCCGTGAAGTGGTGGAGGCGGCGGCCGACCTGGGCCTGATTACGAAATGAAACTTTCGGAACTCATCGAGCGATTCGGCAGGACGGTGTTCGAAGCTCCCTTCGGCGCCATGGCGCAGACCATTTCGGATTCTCCCGAAGTGGCGGAGATTCGGATCGCCGTGCTGGACGAGGTGGGCAAGAAAATTCAGCGCGCCGGCGGCAATGCTCTGTTTCCGTACAACGTGGTGCGTATCGAGATTCGGACGCCATCCGGCGACGGGGCGATCTTCGAGCGGGACTTCTTTCGCCGATTCTTCGAGGAGGAAGTTCGTAAGGATTTGTCCAAGGAAGCCTGCCGGTTTCCTGAAGATTTGCACGTGGAGATTCGCGCGGAGGAGATCGAGCCGGGCGGGGAAGGGAAGTGGCTGCGCATCGAGACTGTAGCGGAGGATGCTCCGGCCCCGGTCAAGGAAGCACCCCGATCGCAACGCGCGGCTCGGTTGATCGTGACGTCGGGCGTTGCCAACAAACCTGAGATTCTGCTGCAAAAGGCCCGCACGAACCTTGGACGGCTGGTGGATGTCTACAAAGCCGAGGGCCTGTCGCGCCGCAACGATCTCACGTTCGCCGAGGATAGCCCGGTCAACCGCACGGTTTCGCGCGAGCACGCGCACATCATCCACGACAAGAAAACCGGAGAATACCGGCTGTTCAACGATCGCTGGTATAAGCGCGGCAACAAGGCCGAGAATAATTGCGGATTGTGGATCGTTCGCGACGGCATGGGGCAGGAAGTGCATCGCGACACGCGCGGGACCCGGCTCCTTCCGGGCGACGAAATTCACCTCGGCAAGGCCGTGCTGAAGTTTCAGATCAAATAAGGGTGAGTTAAATAAGATCCAGCGCCTGCTCGAAGTCGGCTAGGAGATCGCGCCAGTCTTCAATTCCTACCGACACTCGAACCAGGCCATCCGTTACGCCGGCCTGCGCGAACTCCTCCGGCGTGAAACCGGAATGTGTGGTCGTCTTGGGATGACATACCAGGGTCTCCACGCCGCCGAGCGAAACCGCGTTGCGCGCGATGCGCAATCCGCGCAGGAATTCGAACGCGGCCGGCTTGCCGCCTTTGAGGTCGAGTGAAAGCATCCCGCCGGGAAAATCGCACTGCTCGCGCGCGATGGCAAGCTGCTGGGGATCGGCGAACTGCGTTGGGTACAGTACCCTCGCTACCTTAGGATGCTTGGCCAGCCGAGTGGCGATTCGCTCGGCATTCTTGCTCGAACGATTCATGCGCAGCGACACCGTCGACAGCCTGCCTTCCAGCATCCAGCACTCGTCGGGCTGCAGGATGTTGCCGAACAGGCTGCGCTTCCCGCGCATCTGCCGGATCAGCTGCGGATCGCTAGCCAGGATAGCGCCGCCGATCATGTCGCTGAATCCGGAAAGATATTTGGTGGCCGAGTAGATGGACAGGTCCGCACCCAGCGTCAAAGGATGCTGAAAGGCCGGACCCATCAGGGTGTTGTCCACCATTACCAGCGGCTTGGGATTCAACCGCGCGGCGGTTTCCGCCGCTTGACGGATGCCGGTCATGATAATGGTTGGATTGGCGGGCGTCTCAATCAGGACCATGCATAGATTCTTCGCCGCGAGAATGGCTTCGTCGATCCTGGTGGTCTGCCCCGCTGGAACGGCGATGCCGCTGATGCCGAGAGGTTCGAGAAAATCCTGAATCAGGTGCTGCGTGCCGCCATAAATCGGAACGGTGTACACGATGCTCTGACCCGGCCGCGCGAAAGTGAGCAGCGCGGTCATGATGGCGGCCATGCCGGAATTAAAAACCAAGGCAGCCTGCGCGCCGGTTTCTAGCGGAACCAGTCGATCCTCCAGGATTTCTGCGTTGGGATGGTTGAAGCGGGAATAAACCAGGTCCGGGATCTCATCCGGAAGCCTTTGGGCCCGGCCGGCCATCAAGTCGAACGCCCGCTCGGCAGCTTCCGGGCTCGAAAAGACATAGGTGGAGCTGCGAAACACCGCGGGCCGCGCCGAACCGACCGAAAGGCTGGGATCGAAGCCGCGCGTCAAAACCTGAGTGGGCGGGCGGAGGACCGGGGATTGCTTGTCGGACATGAGTGCACTCCTATTTCGAGTTTAATTTAAATCTCCGGGCACGCCGGAAAAATGTCGCGGTCACTTGTTCTACTGTTAGAAAGCGCGATGGCAAGGATTGCATGAGCGGCGACGCGGTTCCATTTGTCATTCCGTCCTGGCGTTTTGCCACCGGCTCCCCGGAGGCCACCAAACTGTTTGAGGAACTGCGGGAGCCTTTGCTGCGATACCTGGTGGGTATCGGATTGTCGGCGGATGAAGCGCAAGATACGGCTCAGGACGCGTTTCTGAGCCTGCATCGCCACATTTCCGCGGGCGGGTCGCAGGAGAGCATTCGGAGCTGGGTGTTTCGCGTGGCGCACAACCAAGCCAGAAACCGGCAGAGTAGTTATGCCCGCCGGTTCGCCGCTCCGCTGGACGATGCGCTGGACGTGCTGCTCGATCAGGCAACGCCGGAGCGAAAGTTGATCGAGAAGGAGAAACTGCAGGGCCTGCGGGTGGCGATCAAATCCTTAACGGAAGCCGAGCGCGAATGCCTGTTGCTGAGATCGCAGGGTTTGCGCTACCGGGAAATCGGGGCGGTCCTGGGGCTTGCGACTTCCACCGTGGCTGACACCGTGGATCGGGCAATACGAAAGTTAGCGGAGAAACTGAATGTGTGAATTCTCTAGAAATCTAATAAGCTGGCTTGACAAGGAACTGGATTCCGAAGAAGCGGTCCGTATGGATCAGCATGTCGCGGCTTGCCGCCAGTGTCAAAAGCTGGCGGGCGTGTATCAGGAAGCAAGCCGCGCTTTTGGGCTTTTCGCGGAGGGCATCGACACCCGCGCTGCCAAGCCGGCTCGGAAACGGACGGCAATGGCGCTGCTTGCCGGTGGGCTCGCGGCGGCAGTGATCGCTGGGTTGCTGGTGATGCCTCGCCATCCTGTGGACGCGCAGCCGCGCATCGAGGTCTTTACCCCGCCCGCGCCCGCCGCTGCGCTTCAAGCGCAGCCTGTTCCGTCAATCGCTGTCGCATCCCGGCCGCGCGCAGTCAGGCGAATGCCGCAGCCGGCCCAGACCTGGATGCCCGCGCAACCGACCATTCAAATCAGCATTCCTTCGGACGCGCTCTTTCCACCCGGCGCGGTTCCGGAAGGCTTCGCGTTCGCGGCTGACCTCAGACTTGCGGCGGACGGTTCGCCGGCCGAACTTGCTTTACGGCCTTGACTCATTCGATAAAGGAGTGAATAAACATGTCACGCACTGTCATTTTCATGGCGCTGATAACGGGCTCGCTGTTCGCCCAACAGGAAACCAATCAGGTCTGGATTCGATCCGCCGTAGGGCCGGCTCAAACCATATCCGCGTCCACGGCCAGTCCGGTTGTGGGATCGCCGTATTCGGCCACGGTGGTCAATGAGTCAACTCAGACTCTCGCGGACGGTAACAGAATTGTCGAACGCAACACCGGAACCACGGCCCGAGACTCGCAGGGGCGCACTAGAAACGATGCTGCGTTGCCGGCGATAGGCAACCTGTCCGCGGCGGGCATGCCGCATCTGGCATTCATTGTCGACCCGGTAGCGCAGACGTCCTTCACGTTGAATCTGGATGAAAAAACGGCGCACGTGATGAGCGGCAAGATGCTAGCGAACGGCGGGAAAGTTTTGATGACGGGTGTGCCGCCGCCGCTTCCTCCGCTCGCGGGCGCGGTCGCTTCTGGCGGGATCGCCGGTGGCGTAGTTACCAGCGCAATAGTTGCCGGAGCAGCCCCATTGCCGGCACCCCCGGCCGGCGGCGTGACGATGGCGTTCAGAATGCGCAAGGACGACCTGGCGAAAGAGCAAGCCGAAACCAAGACCGAAGATCTGGGATCTCAGGTCATCGAAGGTGTGAATGCGCACGGTGTTCGCACCACTCGCACGATTCCGGCGGGCGAGGTTGGAAACGAAAAACCGCTCGACATTGTGACCGAAGTTTGGACCAGCCCGGATCTAAAAATGATCGTTATGAGCAAACGATCCGACCCGCGCACCGGCGAGCAGACCTTCCAGCTCACCAATATCGTTCAGGCGGAGCCGGATGCGTCCCTGTTTACGATCCCGTCCGATTTCAAAACCGTGGACGCAGGAAGCCAGCCGGGCAACATGATCTTCTATCATTCGAAGGAATGAACCCGCCATTTCCGGCGGCGGGCTAGAACACGGCGCGAGCATAGACGCCGCTGCGATGTTCCGGCGACGTCATGTAGCATTCCGCCACATACGCGAATTCACCGGGCCTGAGATTGGCGGTGAAATCCTGCGCTCGCGCCGACACCTCGTTGGTCCAGTTCGGCACTTCGCCGCTAGCCGTGTTCACGTTTGCGGGCGTACCTAAGGAACTGTACCGCAGGCCGGGATTTCCCATGACGTAACGTTGTGTAACCACCGCGCGGCCATCGTTGGCGCAGGTACCCTTGACGCCCTCGCGGCAGTCGGCGTCGCGGACCACTTGAATCCGGCTGAGGATGATGACGCCTTGGCCCTCCGGCATCCCCAGGCCTTCCGCGACACGCATGGCGATAGCCTGGTTCGCGCCTTTCGAAAAGTCGAGGCCTTGCGCGTACATGCTTGCTACGTCCCGGCTGATCTGATTAACGTGATCGTATTGGCTCGCGTTGCTGCTTACCAGGAGCACGCCAATCGATAGCGGAACCAGAAATATCGCGCCCAGAACGTACATCGGAATCGACGCGACAAAACCATCTCTCGATCGGCGCTGCATGGTCCACATCCACGATAGAGGATAAGTGGCCGCGCTTCCAGACGGGAATCGTTCCTATTGATGAAAGAATCGAACTTAGTACGTCTGCCGTGTTGGTTTCAGACGGCGTATAAGCTGGGCTAAGGCTTTCACCCGGTCAGGAGTATTGAATATCGTCTTAGCGAAGTTGTTTTCCCCAGTCCGCATCTTTGCGCAGCCGCGGCTTTAGAATCTTCCCGCCGGGGTTACGCGGAAGTAACTCGCTGCGCAGGATCATGAATTGCGGGATCTTAAAGTCCGCCAGGCGGCCCTTAAGGAATTCGCGGATCTCCTCGGGTTGGGCTTTGAAGCCGGGCTTGAGTACTATAACCGCTCCTACTTTTTCGCCCATCATAGTGTCCGGCACACCCATGACAGCGCACTCGAAAACGGCCGGGTGAGCGCATAAGGCGTTCTCGACCTCGACGCAATAAACGTTCTCGCCGCCGCGATTCACCATGTCCTTCTTGCGGTCGACAATCTGAACGAATCCATCGGCATCGATTCGCGCGAGGTCGCCGGTATGCAGCCAGCCGTTCACGAAGGTCTGCTCAGTTGCCTCGGGCTTATTCCAATAGCCTTTCACCACGTTGCAACCTCGCACCAGCAGCTCGCCTACGCCGCCCGAATCGGGCTCGAACAGATCGAGATCGATCACCGGCGCCGCGAAGCCGACCGAATCCGGCCGCACCCGCGCATATTCGTGCGGAAGGAAAGTGGTGATCGAGGCTGTCTCGGTGAGGCCGAATCCGTTGCCGACACGAGCGTTCGGAAACGCGACCAGGATGCGGCCCACCAGATCCGGAGCGATCGGCGCGCCGCCATAAGCCACCCGCAGGACGCCGCTGGTGTCGATATCGGAGAAGTTGGGCTGGCTGATCGCCAGCCAGAAAATGGCAGGAACCGAAGTTACGGAATTGATGCGTTCTTCCGGGATGGCGCGCAGGAACGCCTCCACTTCGAACGCGGGCATGATGACGGTGGCTCCGCCGTACTCACAGCTCGGCAGGAGCTGGCTGTTGCAACCGGTGACATGAAACAGCGGAACCGAAACCAGCGTTCGGGCGCTGTCGTCATCGGGCAGCGGAACCACGCGGTGCCCGTTTTCGATGTTCGCCAGGAAGTTTTCATGCGTGGTCATCGCGCCCTTGGGAAATCCGGTGGTGCCGCTGGTGTAGAAGATGGCGGCCACGTCCTGTGGGGCCAGATCCTCGACGGCGTAGGAATCGCCTACGGGCAATGGATGGCCCGGGAGAAAGACAAAGCGCGAGCCGGAATCGCTGACTACGTATTCGATTTCGGGTTCCGAAAAACGAGTGTTCACCGGCACGACAATCGCGCCGGCCATCAGCGTGCCCCAAAATGCGACGCACCAATCCAGAGAATTGCCGAGCCGGATGGCTACTCGATCGCCGCGCTGGACGCCCGCGTTTTTCAGCCCGCCCGCGACGCGCGCGGAGCGATCCCAAAGCTCGCGATAGTCGATCCGCTCGCCGCCCAGCTCGACGATGGCCTCGTTGCGCGGCAGGCGATCCACGGTGGTCCGCAACATCGCGACCAGCGAGTCCGGACGCCCCTGGTAATGGGCAATCTGATGGGAATCACGCAGGATGCCTGAATAATCGAAGGGTCGGAGCATCCCTAGTAGGCTCCCTGGTGTTCAAAAAACTCGCGCGGATTATGAACCAGCATGGTTTCGATCTGTTGATCCGTAACGCCCTGCTGCTTGAGCGCCGGGATCACGTCGTTGTGGATATGCAGATAGTTCCATCTCGGCAACATGGCGGGCAGATCGCGCTCCGGCAGCCAATCGTTGAAGCAGGCTGCATCGTGCGATAGCACCATTTTACCGGCGTGTCCGCGCTCGCACAGCTTTGCGACGGTCTTCACGCGGTCTTCAAACGGAAGAATACTGTCGATGCCGAAGCGATCCATGCCGAGGTACGAACCGTTAGCGATCACTTCCTCCAGGTAATCGATATCCGTAGTGTCGCCGGAATGGCCGATCACGACACGCGAAAGGTCCACGCCTTCTTCCCGAAAAACGCGTTGTTGTTCCAGGCCGCGCTTGGAGCGCGCGTGAGTGTGGGTGGAGATGGGCGTGCCGGTTTGCCGATGCGCTTGTGCGACGGCCCGAAGCACGCGCTCCACTCCCGGCGTCAGGCCCGGCGTGTCGGTGGCGCACTTCAGAATACCGGCCTTGACGCCCGTGCCCGCGATACCTTCGCGGATGTCCTTGACGAACATGTCCACCATCACTTCCGGGCCGTCGAAAGGCGTGCCGGGGCCGCGGAAATGAAAATAGAACGGAATGTCGTTGTAGGTGTAGATGCCGGTGGCGACGATGATATTGATGGCCGTTTTCTCGGCCACCCGCTGGAGCCGGGGGATGTAGCGTCCCAATCCGATCACGGTCAGATCGACCACGGAATGAACGCCGCGCGAATGCAGTTCGTTCAGGCGCGCGATGGCGTCGGCCACCCGCTGCTCTTCGTCGCCCCACACCTCGGGGTAGTTCTGCATTATCTCGGGGGAAAGCACGAAGATGTGTTCGTGCATCAAAGTGACGCCGAGCTTTCCGGCATCCACGGGGCCGCGCATGGTTTGAACTGTGCTCATAGCAGTGCTCTGCCAATATACTGCACGCGCAACTCGAAAAACCAGGCTCGAATGCGCCGGGCCGGATGTATAATTCTCGTAACCGGGAAAAGATCGAGGAGGCCTTATGAGGATTCTGTACTACGCCGGCTTGGCACTGGGACTGGCGGGCGCGGCCGCAGGCGCGGAGAATACCAGCGGATCGGTTTCCGCGGACGACTATCTGCGAGTGATACGCGCCAACAACCTCAAGGAACTCAGGAAGATAAGCTGTCAGGACGGCGCCCAGGCGCACGACCGGATGGATTGGACGCCACTGCATTACGCGGCGCTGTACGGAAGTACGGAAGCGACGCGTATTTTGCTCGAAGCGGGCGCGGACCCGAATGCCCGAACCCTGGCCCAGGCGACGCCTCTGATGTTCGCGGCCTATAGCCTCGAAAAGTCGCGCTTGCTCGTCGAAAAGGGCGCCGACGTGAACGCCAAGGCGAAGGATGGCACAACGCCGCTCTATGTGGCGGCAGGCACTCAAGGGAATGAACGGACGGTTCGCTACCTTTTGGAAAAGGGCGCGAACCCGAACGAGATTCGTCCGAGCGGCGCGGACGTTCTCATGCGAGCGGCCGCGCATGAAGACGCCGCGGTGATCCAGCTGTTGCTCGAAAAGGGTCTCGACGCGCGCCGGGCTATGAAGTCCGGCGATACGGCCTTAACCGAGTCGATTCTCCCCGGGGACCACCAGAATGCTCGTATCCTGATCGAGGCCGGCGCCGACGCGAACGCGGCCACCACCGATGGCGGAACCGTGAAAAACGGTCCCATCGACCTTTTTGGGATTACGCCGCTGATGCTGGCGGCGATGCTGGACGAACCAGCGCAGCTTTCGACGCTGATCAAGGCGGGCGCGAAACTGGACACCACCGACCATCGCCATATGACGGCCCTGATGCTGGCGGTGGCCACGGATCGCGCGAATCCGGCCAACGTCAGGCGGCTGATCGACGCCGGAGCGGATCCGAACCCTCCGGACCGTAACGGCGAGACCGCGCTCGACTGGGCGAGGAAGTATCGAAATCCGGAAGTGCTGGCGCTGCTTGAAAAGGCCGGAGCGAAAGAAAAGGGCCTTCCACCCGCGCCGCGGAAGCCCGCCGCTTACAAACCGGACGCGCGGGAGGCGATTCGACGGGCATCCGAGTTGCTGGCCAAATCCAGTGAAACATTCTTTCCGGCCGGAGGCGGATGCATGGGATGCCATCATCAGCCGTTCGCCGGACGAGCGTTCGGCGCGATGAAGGCCGTCGGGTTGCCCGCGGAACCGCGGCTGCGCCAGATCCTGCTCGATGGGATGGCGGCTGAGCGGCCATTCCACGTCAACCGCCTGCCGCTGCTCATTATGGATGGGGGCAAGATCGATACGCTGCTCTATCCCTTGGCGGCGTGGGCGGAAATGGGCGAGCCCGCCAGTCAATTCACCGATCTAATCGTGCACTACGCCGCCGCGACGCAGGATCCTTCCGGCGCGTGGCACGAGCAGTTCACCCGGCCTCCTCTCCAGGAAAGCAGCATCACCCGGACCATGCTCGCGATCAGCGCGCTTAAGAACTACGGCTGGCCCGCCCGCCGCGCCGAGTTCGACGAGCGCATCGCTCGCGCCCGGGCCTGGCTCGAGACCGCTCCCACCTGGACTACGGTGGACGAAGCCGACCGCATCACCGGGTTGTCGCTAGGGGGCGCGGACCGCGCGGGTCTCGAGAAGTTCGGCCAGAAGCTCGAGCGCGAGCAACGCGCCGATGGCGGGTGGGCACAGACCCGGTATCTCGAGTCGGACGCTTTCGGAACGGCTGCGGTCCTTTGCTCGCTACGCAAGGCGGGCCTATTGCAGGTTTCGGACGCGGCGTATCAGCGGGGCGCGAAATTCCTTCTGGATACGCAGTTTCCGGATGGATCCTGGTACGTGCGAAGCCGCGCGGTGAAACTTCAGCCGTATTTCCGGAGCGGGTTTCCATTCGACCACGATCAATGGATTTCGAACTCGGCCACCGCCTATGCCGTGATGGCCCTCGCTCCCGTGGCGGCGGGGCAGCAGGCCAACTTAGCTCAGCGATAGTGCGCCGAAACTATTGCTTGAACCGGTCGGATAAATAATTCAAGATGCCGTCGCGATCCTGGGCTTTCACCGGAGCGCCCCAGCCCGTCATCTTGTTAAGCTCGCGATCCCACTGCGGGCGCGTCAGGCGCTGTTGCTGCATCATATGCTCATCGTGGCAGCCGAAACAGGCGGCTTTATAGCCATCCGGGTAAGCCGCCGTTTCGGGAGCGGCCGGTTCGGCGGCGACGGATGGAGCTTCGGCCGAGATCGTGATATTCACCGGCTGGGCGACATTCCAAAGATAGCCGGACGGGTTCCATGCCTGAGCCAGCGGCTGCGTCTGCCCTGCCACGTTCGTGGCGCGGGACATGAGTGTGTACTTACCCTCCGCCGGCTTCCAATCATATTGCCAAATGCGCCAGCCGTATTGGGTCTTCTGGCCGGAAAGCTTGGCCCGTTTCCAACTCTGACCGCCATCGGTGGAAACATCCACCTTCGCGACCGGCGAACTGTTGGACCATGCGACGCCTTGGACGCGCACGGCCCCCGGCTTGGCCCATCCAGCGGGAGTCGCGATTGCGGACTTGACATTGATGTCGGTCACCGGCACCATCTCGGCCGCATCCACGGCTGTCCCCGGAGCAACCGGGTGGGTGGGATGGCGATACGCCGTCTTCATCCAGAAACCTTCGAATTCGCGATCACGCACGTCGATGTGCTGCAACCATTTCACCCATGAATCGCTGGCCCAGCCGGGCGCGATCACTCGCAAGGGAAATCCGTGCTCCACCGGCAGCGCCTGGCCGTTCATCTCATACGCCAGCAGCGTGTCGGGATGGAGCGCCTTGGCCGGCGTGATCGAGCGTTGAAAATCGGGCATCTTCCCCAGCGGGACATCGGCGCCGTCGAACAGAATCTCCGTGGCGGAAGCCTTGATGCCGGCTCTTTGCAATACGTCGCGAAGCCGTACTCCCGCCCATCTCCCATTGCCCACCGAGCCGAAGGCCCATTGCGTGCCCGCAACATGGGGCTCGTAGAACCGTCTGCCGTTACCCGCGCACTCTAATACGGCGATCATTTCCACTCGCGGCAGCTTTTTGAGATCGTCCATCGTCAATGTAACCGGATGCTCGACCACGCCATCGATCTTCAAGCTCCACTCGCTCAGGTTTACGGTGGGCGTGTAGGTGTGACAGCGAACGAAAAATCGATCGATCGGCGTGATCCAATCGAGGAAGCCTTCGAGCGGCATCTCGAGATCTTCCGGCCGCGGGGATCGAATGATCATCCTGGTCTGATCCGCCTGGTCGGCGGCCCGCATAATGGGGGAAAGCATCCCCGCGATTGCTCCAGCGAACAGCTCACGTCGGCTAATGGTCATCTTTTCTCCCCCGGCCCGGCCGTCGATTTAATCGCCTTGATGCATACCAGTATACGTGGACATCCCGCCTGGAACGTTCGGCCGACGTGTTACGGTATGCTGGCTTCATGAAGCTCCCGGTATCCACCGCTGTTATTTCCGCGTTCCTCGCTACAGTTTGCCTTTGCCAGGATACGGCCGATCCGTGGCCGAAAACGGCTGTCGTCGAACCTGCGGCGTTCGCGAAAACGCTTGAATCGGGCAAGGCTCCGATGGTGATCTCGGTGGCATTCCCGGTGCTCTATCGCGCCAAGCACATCGTGCACGCCGTCGATGCTGGGCCAACTTCGAAGCCGGAAGGAATCGAAGCGCTCAAGAAAGCCGTCGCCAATCTTCCGAAGGACGCCGATATCGTTATCTATTGCGGTTGCTGCCCGATGGTGAAATGCCCAAATATCCGGCCGGCTTACCGAACCTTGAAGGATTTGGGATTCACGCGCGTGCGCGTGCTGGACATCGCCACCAACATGCACACGGATTGGTACAGTAAAGATTACCCCTCGGAGAACGGACCGGCTGCAAATTCGGAGACTAAATAACATGAATCGACGCGAATTTCTTTTGACATCCACGAGCGCGGCTGTCGCATTGGGCGCGCCCACCGCTTCGGCCACAACTATTCTGTACGCTGACAGCACGGTGAAGCTGGACAAGACGCGGCCGGACGCGAAGGATCTTTGGGTTCGCGCTGCCGACCTGCCTCGCATCAATCAATTTGAGCTGAAGCCGCAGGGCGCTTGCCGCGCGGATATGTGCATTCCGATTCCAAAGGCTTTGAAAAGCGGCGAGTGGTTCAATCTAACGGGATTCTCGCGGAAGGTCGGGCAGACGTTCGTCGCCGACGCCGGCGTCTGGAGTTTCGGCGACATCCCTGTGCTGCGCGGAAGCTTTTACGAATCCCGCATCGCCCCGGATTTCGCGGTTCCGGACCGGAAAGGTAAAATCGTGCACCTCTCGGATTTTCGCGCCAAGAAAGTGCTGGTGCATACCTGGGCCTCCTGGTGAGGCTGCCGCCTCGATCTGCCAGGCTGGCAGAAAGTTTACACCGAACTCAAAGACCAGAATTTCGAGATGATCGCGGCAGCGCAAGATACCGGAGGCGAAGCAGCTGCCGGCCAGTGGTATGACAAGGCCCACGCCACTTTCGTCACTTTGATCGATGCGCAACATGCGGTCAGCTCCGCGTATCAATTCATTAACGTGCCAATGGGTATCTGGATTGATGAAAATGGACGCGTGGTGCGTCCCGCCGAGCCGTCCTGGACCGAGAGCCGCACCGACACCTTCGGCGGCAAAAAGATCGTTGTCGAAGGCGCCGAATACGTGGCTGGGCTCCGCGATTGGGTGAAGAACGGCGAGCGTAGCGTCTACGCACTTTCGGACGAGGAGTTCGCGCGCCGCGTTAAACCGCGATCGGCGGCCGAGATGGAAGCGGACGCAAGCTTCAAGCTGGCCGTCTTTTTCCACGACAACGGCAACGGCGAGCTGGCCGAAAAATACTGGCAGCGCGCCCAGCAGCTGAATCCGGACGACTGGAACTATCACCGGCAGGACTGGAGCTTCACGCCCAAGGAAGCGGGCAAGAAGTGGATGGAGAAATTCCAGAAGCTGGATGAGCCGTACTATCCGAAGCTCGACATGCCCGCCGCGCCCAAGCCGGACGCTCCGCAAAACTGACCGGCGTCAATCGATATCGTCGTACGCCGTTAGCGTGAGAAACTCGGGAAATTCCTCGGCGGTCATCATCTGATTGAAAAGCTGCGCCGCGGTGGAAAACTTACCTTGCGCGAAGCGCTCCGCGCCCAACTCACCGCGTAGCTTCTCGAGCTGTTGTTTGGTCGCGTCCAGCACCAGAGCGGCCGTCACGGTTCGCCCGTCGTTCAATTTCGAGCCGTGCCGGACCCATTGCCAAACCTGCGCGCGGCAGATCTCGGCCGTGGCGGCGTCTTCCATCAGGTTATAAATCGGAACGCATCCCGAGCCGCGCAGCCACGCCTCGAGATACTGAATCCCCACGTCGATGTTCCACCGCAGCCCCTGCTTCGGTAATGTCGCCGTCGGGAACCGCCAGCAGATCGGCTCGCCGTGACGTGGACGTCCTCGCGCTTCACAGCGATCTGGTTCGGCCCTTTCATATACTCGTCGAAAACCTCTTTCGCCACTGGCACAAGGCCGGGATGCGCCACCCACGTGCCGTCGTGTCCGGCGCGCACTTCGCGCAGCTTGTCCTGCCGAACCTTTTCGAGCGCCTGCTCGTTCGCCACCGGATCGTTCTTGATCGGCACCTGCGCCGCCATTCCTCCCATGGCGTGGATGCCGCGGCGATGGCAAGTCTTGATCAGCAATTCCACGTAGGAGTTCAGGAAGTGCCGCTCCATGGTGACCTGCGCGCGATTCGGGCAGCACGAAGTCCGGCCGGTTGCGGAATTTCTTGATGAAGCTGAAGATGTAATCCCAGCGCCCGCAGTTGAGCCCGGCCGAGTGCTCGCGCAGTTCATACAGGATCTCGTCCATTTCGAACGCGGCCAGGATGGTCTCGATCAGCACCGTGGCGCGGATCGTTCCGCGGGGCCCGCCAAGCGCGTCCTGCGCGAAGTTGAATACGTCGTTCCACAGGCGGGCTTCCAGATGGCTCTCCAGCTTCGGCAGATAGAAATACGGACCGGAGCCATTCGCGGTCAGCGCCTTGGCGTTGTGGAAGAAGTACAGGCCGAAATCGAACAGCGAACCCGAAATCGGCGTTCCGTCGACCAGGAAATGTTTTTCGTTCAGGTGCCAGCCGCGCGGCCGCACCAGCAGGGTCGCGATGCGTTCGTTCAGCTTGTAGGGTTTGCCTTCCGGGCTGGTGAACGCGATGGTCCGTCTAATTGCGTCGCGCGAGATTGACCTGGCCGTCGAGATTGTTGGGCCAGGTGGGCGAGTTGGCATCCTCGAAATCCGCCATGAACACGCTGGCGCCGGAGTTGAGCGCGTTGATGATCATCTTGCGGTCCACTGGACCGGTGATCTCGACGCGGCGATCCTGAAGATCCCTGGGAATCGGCGCAGCGGTCCACTCCTGGGCGCGAATGGACGCCGTGGACGGGAGAAAGTCGGGCAGCGCGCCATTGTCGAGCTCCTTCTGCCGGACCTTTCTCCGCGCGAGGAGGTCTTGGCGGCGGCCCTCGAAGGTTCTCGCGAGGTCGCTCAGGAAAGCGAGCGCTGGGGGAGTCAAAATCTCGGCGTGGCGGCCGTTGACGGGACCTAGAATGTCAGTTCCCGTTTTCACAGGCGCGGATGGAGTGCTCATAATCTCAATGGTAAATCAGGCGCTGGCCGTTCAGAGGGAGCGCGAACGCCGGACCGGCGCTCTACCGCGACCCGCTAGCTTACAATCGAGTCATATGCCGTTGCGGCGAACCCTCTGTCTGGGCGTCATGTTAGCCGCCCTTTTGAGCGCCCAAAAGCAGCCTTTCGATGTGCAAGCGCTGCTAAAGATCGCGCGAATCAGCGAACCGCAGCTTGCTCCCGACGGCAAGACGGTTGCGTTTACAGTCCAAAGCATCGATCTCAGCCAGGACACGAAGCCCAAGCAGATTTATACCGTTCCCACCGCCGGTGGGACGCCAGTCCGGATCACCACAGCGGGCAGCGATAACGAGCGGCCGCAATGGTCGCCCGATTCCAAACGCATTGCGTTCATTTCCAATCGGACCGGGTCCGCTCAAGTATGGATCATGAACGCGGACGGCGCCGAGGCTAAGCAAATCACCAATATCTCGACCGAAGCGGCCGGCGTATTGTTCTCACCGGACGGGACTAAGCTGGTCTTCAGCAGCGATGTGTTTCCCGATTGCCCGGATGACGCGTGCAACAAGAGCCGTCTGGATGCGGAGAAGGCGAACAAGGTCCAGGAACGCAGCTATACCACGCTTCTCTTCCGGCATTGGACCGAATGGCAAACCAAACGCCGCTCGCATCTGCTGGTGGTGGACTCGGGCGGCGGCACGGCGAAGGACCTGACGCCGGGTGACCGCGATGTGCCTCCGTTTTCGCTGGGCGGTCCGGACGATTACGCCATCTCGCCGGATTCGATTGAGCTTTGTTACGCGATGAATGCCGATCCAGTACCCGCTATCAGCACCAATACGGATTTGTTCGTGGTTCCCTTGAACGGCGGAGAATCGAAGAAGATCACCACCAATCCGGCGGCGGACGCGAGCCCGCAGTATTCGCCCGATGGCAAGATGCTGGCTTACCGCAGCCAGGTGCGGCCGGGTTACGAGAGCGATCGCTGGCGTCTGACGGTTTTGGACCGAGCCACCGGAAAAGTGAACGCGCTCACCGAGACGCTGGACCGGCCGGTCCAGAGCTTCACCTGGTCGCGCGATTCGAACGCCTTATTCTTTACCGTGCTGGACCGCGGCCGGCAGAGCATCGATATGATTCCCGCGGCGGGCGGCGCAAGCCGGGTGATCGCAAGCGGGGCGAGCACCCTGGACGACATGCAGTTGACCGGCGACGGGAAGACCATGATTTATACGCAACAGACCGGCTCGTCGCCCACCGAGATTTACCGCGCCGCATCCTCGGGCGGCATCCCGACAGCTTTGACGCATCTCAACGACGCTTTGCTCGCGGGCTACTATCTGACGCCGCTGGAAGAATTCTGGGTGGACAGTCCCGATCAAACCCGGGTCCAAAGCTTCGTGGTGAAGCCTCCGAATTTCCAAGCCAATCAAAAATATCCGGTCCTAATGCTGATCCACGGAGGGCCGGAAGGCGAGTGGGGCGAGAGCTGGACGTATCGTTGGAACGCCCAGGTGTTTGCTTCCGCCGGCTATGTCGTCGTCATGCCGAACCCGCGCGGATCCTTTGGATACGGACAGAAATTCACCGAGGAAATTAGGGAGGACTGGGGCGGCAAGGTCTTCGACGACATCATGGCCGTGACTGACCACGCGGCGGGGCTCCCGTACGCCGATTCCAACCGCTTGGCCGCGGCGGGCGGATCGTTCGGTGGTTACATGATTGACTGGATGCTCGGCCACACGCAACGCTTTAAAGCCTTTATTTCCCACGCGGGCATTTTCGATTTGCGCAGCCAATTCGGCGCCACGGAGGAACTGTGGTTCCAGCTATGGGAATTCAACGGCGCGCCGTGGGACAATCCCGACGCGTACGCGAAATGGTCGCCCAGTTATTACGTGAAGGATTTCCACACGCCCACGCTGGTAATCGACGGCGAGGAGGATTTTCGCGTTCCATACACACAGGGCCTGCAGCTGTTCACCGCGTTGCAGCTTCGAAAGGTACCGTCTAAGCTGATGATCTTCCCGGATGAGGGTCATTGGATAATGAGACCGCAAAACAGCTTGCTGTGGTACAACTCGTTCCTGGATTGGGTGGGCGAGTGGACCAAGACCGCTTCACCGGCTGCGAGCCCGGCACGATAACATTCGGTAGGCTTCTCGAAAAGGGGTCTTGATCGTTGCAGGTTTGATATACTCAGCGAAGATCCTCAGTTTCCGCTATGCGCGACCACCGTTTAGGCGACATCATCGACGACCATTGCATAAAATGCCGGCGTATCACCAACCACGCCATCGTCTCGCTCATAGGAAGCGCGCCGGCCAAGGTGCGCTGTCGCACCTGCTATCACGACCACGACTATCGGCATGAGGAAGCGCCTCCGTCCAAAAAGGACTTGAAAAAGCAGGAACTATTCAAGGAAGTGCTCTCCGCGGTTAGTCCCACAGCCGCGGCATCCGAACCTGAGCCCGTTCCTGAAGTTCCGGCTAAAGCCTCCAAGACCGCCAAGGCTCGCACCAAGAAGGCATGAGCCCGGCCTGGGACGCTGAGCGCTATCAAAACCAGCATTCCTATGTGTGGCAGTTCGGTGGAAGCCTGCTGGAGCTGCTTCAGCCGCGCGCCGGCGAGCGCATCCTGGATATCGGATGCGGCACCGGCCAGCTGACTGCCGAGATCGCGCGCTCGGGCGCGCAAGTCACAGGCATAGACAACTCTCCCGAGATGCTGGATCAGGCGCGCAGCAACTTTCCCGGCATCCCGTTCGTGCTCGCCGACGCAGCCGACTTCCGTTTCGACGAACCATTTGACGCGATTTTCTCGAATGCGGCGCTGCACTGGGTTCCCGATCACCAGGCCGTGGTTGAATCCATCGCGCGGGCGCTCCGGCCGGGCGGGCGATTCGTGGCCGAATTCGGCGGCCAAGGAAACATTCGAAGCGTTCTGGCGGCTTTGCGCGACACTTTGGGATCCGCCGCCGACCAGCGTAACCCATGGAATTACCCGGGCGTCGCCGACTTCAACGCGCTGCTCGAGCGGCACGGCCTGGAAGTGCGCGAGTCCAAGTTGTTCGATCGTCCGACGCCGCTCGAAGGCGAGAACGGCCTGGAAGACTGGCTCCGAATGTTTTGCGGATCTTTCCTCAACGATCTTCCGCTCGAACTCCGGCGGGAAAAGATTCAGGAACTCGTCGCCAGGCTGCGCCCCACCCAGTACCGCGATGGCGTTTGGACTCTGGATTACCGGCGTTTGCGCGTGGTCGCGATCAAGCCGCGCTGATCAATCCTTCTTGAGCTCGTCTTTCAGGTCTTGAACCACCCGGTCCTGCGCGCCGCCCGTCAAGTCCCGCTGCAGGCGCCGCAGAGCGACTCCGACAATATCCCGATGATGCAGCTTGGCCCCTACTCCTTCGGCCTGGCTTAGCCGCAGCCACAGCTCATGCAGACGATCGACATCCTCCGGCCACAGGCGCGGCGGATGCGGCCCCAGGTTGACGAACACGGAAGGCCGGTCAGGGCTGATGATTTCGAGCGAGAACGCATGCCGCGGCTCCGGCAGATTCTCCCAAGCTAAACCGATATTGCGGGCCAGGTCTTCGGACGTCATTCGCTCCGAGACGCCCGTCACCAGTCGTGAGGCCTTGAGCTTGGCCGCCGATTGTACCAGGGCATCGAAAGGATTCACGGCCGGAACAACCAGCAGCTCCACCGGCTTGCCTTCCTTCTCGGCGATCTCCACCACGTGGCTGAACAGCTCGCGTTCATAGTCGCTGAAGATCTGATCCTCCGCGAGATCGTATTCGCCGGCGCCGGCCGAGATTGTTCGAACGGTCATCACCACAATGTCGTGACGACGCAGGTTGGTCTTCTGCAGCACCTTACGGAGATGCTCCATGTTGCGGTAGTCGCGCACCGCTACCAGCACCGATCCCGGCCGGGCGTGCAGAGACGTAGTGTTGACCTGGGGCTGATGCTCCAGGTTGAATTCTTCGAGCGGCTTTTTCTCTAAATGCTGGGAGTGGCGCTTGCGGGTATTGACGCGCTCGGAGATCGTAAAGACCACGAACACAACCAAGGTGAACGACACGCCGTAAATGGTCGCAATTTGTTTCGAGAACAAGTTGGCGACGGCCACGAAGCCGAGCACCAGCGTCGTGAAACCGAGCCCGAGGGGAATCTCCACGCCGGCGATCCGGATGTTGAACGGAAACTTGTATTCCTGATCGTGCCGCTGGTATCGGAGCACCAGCACTCCCAGCGATTTCAAAAAGAAACTCCACACCACGCCGAACGCGTAGGCTTCGCCGAGCAGATAGACATCGCCGCGGCTAGCGATGATGGTGGCGAGTTGCAGCACGGTAATGGAATTTATGATTCGATACGTGGTTCCAAAACGCTTCTGGGGCTTGCGGAACCAATCCAGCAATACACCGTCCTCAGCCACGCGATTCAGGACGCCGTTCGCTCCGATCATGGATGTGTTCACTGCGCCCGAGAGAATCAGAACTCCCACGATCACCACGAACACGTGGAACGCCAGTTTCAGCAGTTCCGGACCGGCCAGCCGCATGGCCAGCCCGCCCAGCAGATTATCCGCATAGAGATTGCGGATGTCGGCGGGGCTGATAATCATGCCCGCGAACACCGTGATCACGCCGGTGCACACCACCGCGTACCAGCACACGATGTTGGCGGTGATGCGCAGGTTTTTCATCTTCGGATAGGCGATCTCGCGATACACCTGCGCCAGGGTTTCGAAGCCGCTCATCGAAAGGAGCGAGTGCCCGAATGCGATGATCAGCGCGATGATCGGGATGGATGGCCAAATGGTCCCCTTGAACCACCCCAGCGACTCTTGAGAAAAGCGGAGATTGCGCGGCAGCGGCGCGGGAGGGAAGTACACATGGCCGCGCAGGATAATCGTCAATGGACACCAAATCAGCAGCGCCACCACCATCAGCGTCGTAATCTGCATGATCCTGAGAGCCTTGCCGCTGGATTCGTGGATGCCCTTGATGTTCATCCACCAGAAGTATCCAGTCACCATGGCCGCGAAGAACGCGGCGAAATAGTTGACGTTGAAATCGAGCTGCTGGCCCAGCATCTGAGCGATTTCGGCCAGCAGATGGCCCAGGTACTGGCCGGCGCTGACCACGCTGATGGGCCCGGTGAGGATGTAATCGAAGACCAGCGACGAGACCGATAGGCGCGCCACAAACGGCCCCATGCTGTCTTTCACCACGATGTACACGCCGCCGCGCACGAACATGCTGCAGCTTTCCATGTACACCGATCGCACGGCGAAGCTGAACAGCATCACCGCCAGGACGAACCATGGCGCAGCGGGACCCACCGCCGTTTCCGCGATCCCGCCCGCGTAAAATGCCGACGAGGCCAGATCCGAAAGTACGATGGAGGCTCCGCGCCAGAAGCTGATGAAGGAGAGCGCCACCGTGGTCGCCACCACCACCTTGGCGGTGGTCGTGGTGGGCCGGCTAACGTCGAAAGACATCGTTGGGC
Source organism: Terriglobia bacterium (assembly GCA_963786745.1). Lineage (GTDB taxonomy): Bacteria > Acidobacteriota > Terriglobia > Bryobacterales > Bryobacteraceae > Palsa-89. Next base: position 552,621 of record CAWBAE010000009.1, read on the forward strand.
ATGATACCCGCTCTCATTTTACTGTGTGACACAGCTTCTATCCTACGATGGATCATGTGGGCCGCACTCAAGCAACGGAAATTGCAGCCGAGCTTCGTTCCAAGGGTTTCGAAGCGTGGCTGGTGGGCGGCTGCGTGCGCGATCTGGTGCTGGGGCGCGAACCGGCCGACTATGATATTTCGACCGACGCAACGCCCTCTCGATTGCTCGAGATGTTTCCGCACGCCCAGTTCGTCGGCGCTCAATTCGGCGTGGTGCTGGTGGATGGCGTGGAGGTGGCCACGTTTCGCAGCGATCATTCTTATCAGGACGGGCGTCATCCCACGCAGGTGACCTTCGAGACGGATGTGAAACGGGACGTTCTCAGGCGCGACTTCACCATCAACGCGCTGCTGCTTGATCCGGAGTCATTGCGGCTGCCCGCCGTGCCGGTTTCGAGAATTGTCGATTACGTGGGCGGCCTGGACGATCTGGAACGCCATCGCATTCGCGCCATCGGCGACCCTGAACAGCGCTTCGATGAGGATCACCTTCGCATGCTGCGGGCCATCCGGTTTGCCGCTCGATTCGGGTTTGAGATAGAGGGCGGAACCTGGGCAGCGATTCAAAAGCTGCACGCCAGGATTCTCCGAGTGTCGCCCGAACGGATTCGCGATGAACTGGAGCGCATCCTCACCGAAGGGGCGGCGCGGCGCGGCTTCGAGCTGCTGGACGCCTCCGGATTGTTGAGCGACATACTGCCGGAAGTCGCGGCCATGCATGGCGTCGAGCAGCCGCCCGAGTTCCATCCGGAGGGGGACGTTTGGACGCATACTCTCATCATGCTGGACGGGCTTCGGACGCCCAGCGCCACACTCGCCTGGGGAGTGCTATTGCACGATGTCGGCAAGCCCGGAACGTTTCGAGTCGCCGATAGAATCCGCTTTGACGGGCACGTGGAGCTGGGCGAACGCATCGCCCGCGACATTCTGACGCGCCTGCGCTGCTCGAATGCCGAAATCGAGCAGGTGCTCGCGCTGGTGGCAAACCACATGCGCTTTTCGCATGTCCATCAGATGCGCCAGAGCACGCTCAAGCGCATGCTGCGCCTGCTGGCTTTCGATGAGCACCTCGAGCTGCATCGCCTGGATTGCGCGTCGAGCCATGGGAACCTAGACAACTATGCGTTCGTCAAGCGAAAGTTCGAAGAGTCCCCGGTGGAGGTGCTGCGCCCTCCCCGGCTTCTGACAGGCGAGGATTTGATTGAACAGGGCTACCGACCTGGCCCGGATTTTAAGCGCATGCTGGAAGCCGTGGAGGACGCCCAGCTCGAAGCGCGAATCCAAACTAAGGAAGATGCGCTCGCACTGGTGCTGTCCCTGTTCGGCGCCCCAGGAAACGACGCTGCGCATTGACACACCAAACCATCGAAGGATATAGTGTTTACGCGTCAAGGCAAGGCGCTGCATGCTGCGTCGGGCCGTCTGGACGGCATAGGCGAAAGGAACATCATGAGGCGAAGGTTTTCTGTCGGAATGACCCCCGTGGCGGGCCTGCTGGTTTGTGCGGCTTTACCGCTGCTTGGGCAATCCGGAGCGAAAAATGGAGAGTGGTCGACGTACGCGGGCGACGTGGGCGCTACGCGATATTCCCCGCTCGGCCAGATCAACGCTTCGAATTTCGGAAAACTGGAAGTCGCCTGGCGCTTCAAGACTGACTCTCTGGGCCCGCGGCCCGAGTTCCAATATGAAGGCACGCCGCTCATGGTGCATGGCGTCGTCTATTGCACGGCCGGTTCCCGCCGGGCCGTGGTGGCGCTGGATGCGGCCACCGGAGAAATGTTGTGGATGCACTCGGAGAACGAGGGCAACCGCGGCCAAGCCGCCCCCCGGCAGCTCTCCGGACACGGCGTTGCCTATTGGACCGACGGCACGGAAGAGCGCATTATATATGTCACGCCCGGCTACCGGCTCATCGCTCTGAACGCCAAGACCGGCGTTCCGGTTCCCACCTTCGGCAACAACGGTGTGGTCGATTTGAAGCAGGATGATGACCAGGAGATCGATCTCGTCACGGGCGAAGTGGGGCTGCACTCGACGCCGTTGGTGGCCGGCGATGTAGTGGTGGTGGGCGCGGCCCACAAGGCCGGTGGCGCTCCGGAAAGCTTTAAACATGTCAAAGGCTACGTGCGCGGATTCGATGCGCGCACCGGCAAACGCCTTTGGATTTTCCATACCATTCCGCAGCCCGGCGAGTTCGGCATCGAAACCTGGTTGAACGATTCGTGGTCTTACACCGGCAATACGGGCGTGTGGGCCCAAATGTCGGCGGACGAGAAAACCAACACCTTGTACCTGCCGGTTGAGCTTCCTACCGGCGACTATTACGGCGGCCATCGTCCCGGCGCGGGCTTGTTCGGGGAGAGCTTAGTCGCGCTCGATTTGAAAACTGGAAAGCGCAAGTGGCATTACCAGTTGGTGCATCACGGCCTGTGGGATATGGACATTCCCTGCGCTCCGATCCTCACTGATATCACCGTGAACGGCCAAACCGTGCCGGCCGTCGCGCAGCCCACTAAGCAAGCTTTCTTGTACGTATTTAATCGCGTGACCGGCCAACCCATTTGGCCGATGGAAGAACGTCCAGTCCCCAAAGGCGACATCCCCGGCGAATGGTATTCGCCCACGCAGCCGTTCCCGACTAAGCCGCCCGCTTACGACCGGCAGGGCGTTTCCGTGGACGATTTAATCGACTTCACGCCTGAGCTTCGAGAAGAAGCGATCAAGCTGGTTTCAAAATACAAGATCGGGCCCATCTTCACTCCGCCGGTGGTCAGCAAGATCGATGGTCCATTGGGCGCGATCACTGCTCCGGGATCTCTGGGCGGCACCAATTGGCCGGGCGGGTCGTACGATCCGGAGAATCACATCTTATATGTGTTCTCTCAGACCAGCACCGCGGTCCTCGGAATGGTCCCGCCGACCAATGGCCGTTCGGACATGAACTACATCCAGGGCAGCGCTGCCGCGGGCTCCCGGCCTCCGAGCGCCGGAGTGGGCGCCGCGCCGGAAGGAAATCCAGCGCCGGCCGGGGCAGGGCGGGGGGCCGGCCGCGGACGTGGTCCAGTGGGCGAAGGCGGCGGGCAGTTTCTTAGCGTGCATGGCCTTCCGTTGTTGAAACCGCCCTATGGACGGATCACCGCCATCGACCTCAACAAAGGCGAGATTCTTTGGCAGGTGGCGCACGGCGAGACGCCCGACAATATTAGAAATAATCCCCTGCTTAAGGGTCTGAATATTCCTCGCACCGGCCGCCCCGGCATTCTCGGCGTCTTAGTAACCAAGACGCTCGTGATCGCCGGTGAGGCGGGCTTCTTCACCACGCCTTCGGGGCAGCGCGGCGCGATGCTGCGGGCTTACGATAAACAGACAGGGAAGGAAGCGGGCGCTGTGTACATGCCTGCCCCGCAGACCGGTTCGCCCATGACTTACGAGCTGAATGGCCAGCAATACATTGTTCTGGCGATCAGCGGCGCGGGGTATAGCGGCGAATTGCTGGCGTTCAAGCTGGGTTCATAGGGCGTTTATGAAAAGTCGGCTTATTGCGGTTTCGCTCCTCGCCGTTTCCGTTTGCTCCGCGGCCGATAAACTAACGATCCCAGGCCTCAGCCAGCCGGTCGAGATTCTGAAGGATCGCTGGGGCATCTCTCATATCTACGCCAAGAACGAAGCCGACCTCTTCTTCGCGCAAGGCTACAACGTCGCTCGCGACCGGCTTTTCCAGCTCGAATTATGGCGGCGCCAAGCTACCGGCACGGTATCTGAAATCCTGGGCCGCGGCGAACTCAAGCGAGATATCGGCAATCGCCTGTTCATGTATCGCGGCGATCTCAACAGGGAACTCAATTGGTATCATCCTCGCGGCGCCGCCATCATCGAAGCGTTCGTGAACGGCGTCAACGCATATATCGCGGAAACGCAAAAGAATCCTGCGCTGCTCACACCGGAATTCAAGATGCTCGGCATCACGCCGGGGAAATGGACGCCGGCGATCGTCATCAGCCGGTTCAACGGTCTGCTCGGAAATATCGATGAAGAAATGAATATAGCTTTGGCCGTCCACGCCATCGGAGTGGCGAAGGTCAAGAACCTGGAGTACTTCCAGCCGGCAGACCCGGATTTGAAAATGGATCCGGCCATCGACGGCTCTTTGCTTTCCAAAGAAATTCTGGAGCTTTATCACGCGTTCCGCACGCCCATCAAGTTCACGCCGGATGAGCTGGCGGCCGGCTATCGGGACAAGGCTGACGTCATCGCGCGTCTGGATGAAAAAATCGATTCGCCTTCGGCCATCGATCTGAGCCAGCGCCGCCAGGATATCGGCAGCAACAACTGGATTGTAAGCGGCAAGCTGACCGCCAGCGGTTTCCCGATGCTGATGAACGATCCGCATCGAACACAGCAGGTGCCGTCGCTCCGATATTGGGTGCATCTGGTGGCGCCGGGATGGAACGTCATTGGGGGCGGCGAGCCCGCGCTTCCCGGCGTTTCTATCGGCCACAACGAAGCCGGTGCGTGGGGCCTGACTATTTTCGGAACCGATTCCGAAGATCTTTATGTATACGACACCAATCCCTCGAACGCTTCGGAATACAAATACAACGGCGGATGGGAAGCCATGTCGTCGATCCAGGAAAGCATCCCGGTAAAGGGCGGTTCTCCGGTTTCGGTGGAACTCAAATATACGCGGCACGGGCCGGTGGTGTTCGAAGACAAGGCGCATCACAAAGCCTACGCGATTCGCGCGGCGTGGCGCGAGATCGGCGGCGCCCCCTACCTCGCCAGCCTGCGCATGGATCAATCGCACACCTGGGAGGAATTTCAGGAAGCCTGCGGCTACAGCCGGATTCCGGCCGAGAACATGGTCTGGGTCGATCTGAACGGCAACATCGGATATCAGGCCGTTGGGATCGCGCCGATGCGTCCTAATTGGAGCGGACTGCTTCCGGTTCCCGGCGACGGCCGTTACGAATGGGATGGCTATTTGCCTATTAAAGCGCTGCCGCACGTCCACAATCCGGAAAAGGGCTTCTTCAACACCTCGAATAACGACCTGATTCCGCCGGACTGGCCGTACAAGGACGCCCTGCATTACACCTGGGCGGATGCTTTCCGCGCCGACAGCGTCGAAGAGTTTCTACGATCCGGCCGGATGTTTACCGTCGCGGACATGATCCAGCTTCAGAACAACGATCTTTCCATCCCAGCGCGCAGCCTGGTCCCGCTGTTGCGCGACCTGGCCACCGATAATCCGGCCGCGCAGCAGGCGCAGGCTCGGCTGTTGAATTGGAATTATGTGCTCGACAAGGATTCCGCGGCCGCCGGTATTTACGAGATGTGGCAGCGGCGCTTGATGGCCAATGTCCGCGATCTGCTGGTTCCGAAGGAAGCGCGCGATTACATAGGCAACCTGGCGTTGACCCGGATTATCGGATGGCTGGAAGCTCCGGATGGCCGCTTTGGTTCAGATCCGCTGTCAGGGCGGGATGCTGTGCTGTCGAAGAGCCTGAACGAAGCGGCGGCCGAACTCACCCGGCGATTAGGCCCCGAACAGGATAAATGGAAGTTGGGCGCGTATCATCACGCGCTGATTCCGCATTTCATGACCGCCGGATTATCACCCGACCAGCGCGCGAAATTCGACGTAGGGACGCTCCCGCGCGGGGGCGACAGCTACACTGTCACAGCCACCGGCGGCGGCGACAATCAGGTGTCGGGCGGCTCTTTCAAGATCGTGGTGGACACCGGCAACTGGGACAACTCGGTGGGCTTGAACAATCCCGGCCAATCCGGTGACGTGAATGATCCGCATTATCGGGATCTTTATCCGCTCTGGGCGCGCGGCAAATATGTTCCGATCTTTTATTCGCGCGATAAAGTGGAATCGGTCGCTGAAAAGACTTTCGAATTGGAGCCCGCCCGACCCGCCGCCACGCGCTGAGCGCGCAAATAGGATACTTTAAGGACATTGCAGGCAACGTCACCGGAGGTGATTCATGCCAGTCTCCCGCCGCCGCTTCATGGAGTCCGCCATCTCGGCCTCGACGCTCGGTGTTCTAGCCCGCCAGGCTTTGCTGCCGGTCGCTTCGGGCGCGAATTTACCGGACTACCGGCCGAACCTGCTTCCGTCGCAAAAGGAAGTTTGGGAATGGCAGGTCTGGATGGCCAAGCTCGGGCCCAAGTACACCGGCAATAAAGCCCATATCACTTTCGTCGAATTTCTAGCTTCGCACCTCCAGGGGTGCGGCCTGGAGGTTGCGCGCGAACACTACAGCTTTCCGCGTTGGGAAGCGCGGCGCTGGGAGCTGACCGTGAATCCCAATTCGGGCGCAAGTTTTCGCGCGCGGGTGACATCCTATTTCCCCTACTCGGGCCAGACTCCCGCTGCGGGTGTGTCGGGCGACCTGGTGTACGCCGGCCACGGCCCGACATTCGACCTCAGCGGTCTCGAAGGTAAGATTGCGCTGGTTGATTTTGCGGTAAACACGCGCCACTTCGGCGATATGTACAAGCCGTGGGGAATTTATCCGCCGGATGCGCATTTTCCGTCGGAGGTTCGTCCGGCTCGAGGCGCGGTCAACGATCTTACGCAATTCCAGAAAGCGGGCGCCCTGGGAGTGATCCTGGCGTGGACGGATGTTTCGGATGCCAGCGCCATGGATCAATACACTCCGTTTTCCCGACCCCCGCAGGGCGTGCCTGGACTTTACGTCGGTCGTGAAACCGGAGCAAAGTTGAAAGAACTGTCGCGCAGCGGCGCCAAGGCGACCGTGGTCCTGGAAGCCGAGACTTTCGCCGATACGCCTACTGACACATTGATCGCTACCCTTCCCGGCGCGAGTTCGAATGAAGTGATCCTGGTGAACACTCATACCGACGGCCCCAACGCCACCGAGGAGAACGGCGGGCTCGGGATCCTTGCGCTGGCGAAATATTTTTCGCGAATACGCAAGGCCGATCGCAAACGCACGCTGGTCTTTCCGCTGACCACCGGCCATTTTGCGGGACCCTGGGTGCCTTCGATTCGCGGCTTCATTCAGAAATATCCCGAGCTTATACAGAAGTCCGTGGCCGCTCTCACCGTGGAGCATCTCGGCTGCCGGGAATGGATGGACGATGCGTCGTTCCACTACAAAGCCACCGGGGAGAACGAATGGGCGGTGGCGATCACCGAAATGCCGACGCCCGGGAAGATCCTGGTGGAAGCCCTGAATGGCAGCAGCGACCGCAATACGGCCGTGGTCAATCCGGTGCACGGCGGTTGGCTCGGCGAAGGCGGAGCGCTTGCGCGCGCCGGCATCCCCACCATCGGCTATATCCCGCAGCCGAATTACTTGCTGGCCGGGCCCGCCGACGGATGTATCGAAAAACTAAGCCCGCAGCGTCTGCACAGCGAGATCGAAGTCTTCGCCAAGGTGATCCGCAAGATGGATGGAATGAGCGCGGCCGAATTGAAACAGAAGCCGGCCTAGCGCAACACGCGTATGCGGTGCGCTTCGCTGTCCGCCACGTAGAGCGCTCCGTTAACGTAAAGCAGCGCGTGCGGACGCCGAAGTTTGCAGGCCAGCGGATTCCCGTCCGGGCCGTCGCCCTCTTCTCCGTTTCCTAAAACCGTGGAGATGATCCCGCTGGCGAGATCGATGCGCCGGATCCGGTTGCCCTCGGTGTCGGCGATGTACAGCTCGTTTTTTTCCGTCAACGCGAGACCTTTGGGTCCGGCGAATCTCGCGGAAGGGCCAGATGGCGCGCCGCCAAATTTCGCGAGCAAAGCCGGACCGCCGTCGCCGCTCGATCCCGCTTCGCCCGTTCCGGCCACGCGATGCCAGGTCCTCGTCGGCGCATCGATGCGATAGACGGCGTTGCCCTCGCGCAGGGCCACGTACAAATCGCCATTCGCCGCGAGCGCCATCGTGCGCGGCCCATAGATCGGCGTTCCGTCCACTGGCGCCCCATCCGGTGTCGGCTTGCCCTCGCCCGTTCCGGCGTACATCTCAATGATTCCGGTATTGAGGTGTAGCCGCCGAATCCGCTGATTGCCGATATCGCAAATCAGCAGCGTGCCGTCCCGATCGAGGATCACGCTGTGGGGTTGCCGCAGCTGCGCCTGAACGCCAGGCCGGCCGTCGCCCGCGAATCCCGCCACACCGGTACCGGCCACGGTGGAAATGAGGCCGGTCTTCATGGCGACTTTTCGGATCACGTGATTATCGCGCTCAGCGAAATACAGGTCGCCGTTCGAATCGAAAACCAGCTCATGCGGCGCGGCCAGCGATGCCTCTACCGCGGGACCGCCGTCGCCGCGATATCCACGCTGTCCATTTCCGGCGATAGTCCTGATCTGTTTGGTGGTCAGGTCGAGCCGCCGGATGCGCTGGTTGTCGAGATCGCAGAAGTACAGCGCGCCGTCCGGACCGATTGTCATCCCGTAAGGGTTGTTCACCTGGGTGTCCGAAAATCCGGGAGCGCCCGTGCCGATGAGCGTCGTGACCGTCGCGGCGTGCGAAGCGCCGATGAGCAGCAGGCCCGCGACCAGCGCTCTCAAGATTGCCACGAGTACTACTCTACTCCAAGCCGTCGAGCCTGGCCGCCAAGGTATAATCCGCAGTGGAAGCCGCTTGCCTTCGCGTTCGAAACCCCCAACCGACAAACCGCGCTGCACCTGGGCGCGCGGCGAACTCAACATCGCTTATCACGACACCGAGTGGGGCGTCCCGCTGCATGACGACCGGCGGTTATTCGAGCTGCTGATCCTGGAAGGCGCGCAGGCTGGCTTAAGTTGGAGCACAATTCTAAATAAGCGCGTGGCTTACCGCGCTGCGTTTGACCGCTTTAATCCCCGCAAGGTGGCCCGCTATGATGAAGCCAAAGTTGCGGCTTTACTCGCCGATGTGGGGATCGTGCGCAACCGGCTGAAGATTCGCGCGGCCATTCAAAACGCGCAGTGCTTTCTCGCGGCCCAAAAGGAGTTCGGAAGCTTCGACGATTACGTGTGGCGGTTCGTCGGCGGCCAGCCGATTCAAAATCGCTGGCGCCGGCCCGATCAGCTGCCGGCCCGAACGGAACAATCGGACGCGCTGAGCAAAGATCTCGCGAAGCGCGGTTTCAAATTCGTCGGCTCGACCATCTGCTATGCGTTCATGCAGGCCACCGGCATGGTCAACGATCATCTGACAGCTTGCTTCCGATACAAGGAACTGCGATGAGTGTTCGGGACGGCCGGCAGCAACTTTTACAGGACGCGGCCCGCCGCGGAGGGTCTTACCTGGAGCATCTGGATGGCCGATCCGTAGCGCCATCGCCCGAAGCCGTAACGGGCTTGAAGCGGCTGGGTGGACCGCTTCCCGACGATCCTCAAGACCCGTCCGGCGTCCTGGCGCTGCTCGACGAAGCCGGCTCGCCCGCGACCGTGGTTAACGCGGGAGGGCGTTTCTTCGGATTTGTGAACGGTGGCGCGGTTCCTGCCGCACTGGCGGCGAACGTGCTCGCCGCGGCTTGGGATCAGAACGCGGGTTTGCGCGTCATGTCTCCGGTGGCTGCCGCGATTGAGGACATCGCTCTAGAGTGGTTGGCTGATTTGCTCGGCTTGCCCAAAGGTTGCGGGGCGGGATTCGTCACCGGCGCAACCATGGCCAATTTCACTTGTCTCGCCGCCGCCCGCCACGCCGTTCTCAAGGAAGCGGGCTGGGATGTCGAAGCCGACGGATTGTTCGGCGCGCCTCCCATCACCGTAGTGGTAGGGGCCGAGGTGCACGTCGCGGTTCGCAAGGCGCTGGCTCTGCTGGGCCTCGGCCGCAACCGCGTGTCGGTGGTTCCCGTCGACGGCCAGGGCCGCATGCGCGCGGACGCTCTCCCGAAGTTAAGCGGTCCAACCATCGTCTGCACGCAGGCGGGCAATGTGAATACCGGCGCATTCGATCCAACCGGACCGATCGCCGAGGCCGCGCACGCCGCGGGCGCCTGGGTGCATGTGGATGGCGCGTTCGGAATATGGGCCGCGTGCGCGCCAGCACGGGCGCAGTTTACGGGCGGATTCGCCGCAGCGGATTCCTGGGCCACCGATGCCCATAAATGGTTGAACGTCCCCTACGATTCCGGTTTGGCTTTCGTGCGTCAACCCACGGCGCTTCTGGCCGCGATGTCATTTCAAGCCGCCGCCTATCTTCAAACGGCCGAACTTCAAGCCAGCAATGCCCGCGAGCCCGCGCTGGTCACGCCGGAATCATCGCGCCGCGCGCGGGGCGTCGAGGTATGGGCCGCGCTGCGGTCCTTAGGGCGTCGCGGGCTGGCGGACATGATCGAGCGCACCTGCGTTCACGCCGGTCATTTTGCCGACGGGCTCAGGGCGGCCGGTTATCAAATCTTGAACGACGTGATCATCAACCAGGTGCTGGTCTCCTTCGGAAGCGCGGAGATCAATGACCGCGTCATTCGCGGCGTGCAGCAGGATGGAACGTGCTGGTGCGGCGGCACCGTTTGGCAAGGTAAGCCGGCCATGCGTATCAGCGTTTCTTCCTGGGCAACCACGGACCAAGACGTCGAGCGGAGCCTGGAAGCCATCCTTCGCGTGGCGCGAGAGTGCGAGGCCGGTTAGCGCTGATCCGCGGGGCTGTCAACTTTTTTGTTTGACAAGAACTGTTAGTTGCCTTAGCATATCTACCAACCAATGGCTCGATCGAGGGTGATCAAGCGGCTGCTGCCGCGCGAGCCGTAACCAGCGTCACGTCCTGTCCCAGAAGACAGAATCCTGACAAGAAATGTCACTGTCAGTTGCCTCGTCCGCATTAGCACCGAAAGGCAAAGGGATTTTGACATGTCAACAATCTTCGCGCGGCTTTGGATCCGGACAGCTTTACTGGCGCTTTGCCTAACGGCATCCGCCGCTGTGGCGTATTGCCAATCAACCTTTGGCACGGTACTCGGAACCGTTCTGGATCCCTCGGGCGGCGTGGTCCCGAAAGCTAAGGTGGACTTAGTCAACACAGGGACGAACGCGGTCCGCTCAACGGAAACGGCCGTGAACGGCTCCTACCAGTTCGTCAACATCGATGTCGGAACCTACCGGATCATCGTGGATGCCCCCGGCTTTCAGAAAACGGAATTTCAGGCCTTTGATCTGACTTCCCGTGAGAGCAAGCACATCGACATCGAGCTGAAGGTGGCTTCCCAGGCGACCACCGTAACCGTGGAAGCCATCGCGACTATCCAGACGGACGCCTCCAATATTGCTGAGTCGAAAGGTGCGCTCGAGTTGACGGACCTGCCGGTCGCCATCTTCACGCGGTCACAAGGCTCTACCAGCGCCTTCTCCACACTGACCGCGCAGCCGGGGGTTCAGACCGATGCGAACAACAACATAACGGTCTCCGGCGCATCTCCATCCCAGATCTCCATTACTGTGGACGGAATTAGCACCGCGGGCCCGGGCTTTGGACAAGGAGCCCAGTCGACGCCGCTGTCGGAGCTGTTCCCATCCTTCAACGCCATCGAGGAAATCAAGATTAGCGAAACTCTAAATCCCGCCGAGTTTGGCGGCGTAGCCGATATTACCACCGTTTCAAAATCCGGCACGAACAATTACCACGGCGGGCTCTTTGAGAACTTCCAGAACAGCGACATGAATGCCGCCGACTTTTTCAGCCACGAAGTCACGCAGGTGAAGTTGAATGATTTCGGGGCCTACCTGGGTGGGCCCGTGATAATCCCGAAGTTGTACAACGGGCGCAACCGGACGTTCTTCTTTGGCAGTTACGAAGTGCTGCGGCTCCCCAAGTCGCTAACTTCGATTTTGAGCGTGCCCACCCAGGCGATGCGAAACGGCGACCTCTCCGCATATCTGGATACCGCCAACGGCGGCGCGGCCAACCAACTGACCGGCTTCTCGGGAAACATTATCCCGCCCAACCAGCTGAATCCCTACGCTCAAAAACTCCTGAATCTGATTTACCCGCTCCCCAACTACGGACCTCCCACTGCGGTTGGGAATAACTACCTGGCAACCTATCCGATCCCGATCAACAGCGCGCAAGGCGATGTTCGCATCGACCAGGTAATTACTCCGAAGCACATGGTCTACGCGCGCTACACCTACAAAAACCGCCGGATCGAAGATCTCCAAAGAACGGGCTTTGGCACGTCTTCGAATCCCAGCAGCCCGCTTCTCGGCGGCGAATTTCTGCCGCAGGTCTATAATGCGCTCACCGCTGCCTATAACTGGGTGATCTCTCCATCCCTGGTCAACGAGTTGCGCGGCGGGTTCACTAAAGCCACCTTCGGCGTCAGCGGCGGACCGACCGCCCAACAAGTAGCCAACACATTGGGCCTGACTGCTCCTCCGCTTCCGGGCGCTATCCCATCTGGTGAAGATATTCCCACCCTCGCCATTGCGGGATTCACGGGGATTCAGAGCCAATCTAACGACACGAACCCCAGAGAAGCCACCTACCAAATCCTCGATACTCTGACTTGGACTCATGGAAAACACACCATAAAGTTTGGCGGGGACTTTCGATACATGAGCGCGCTCTTTACCCAGGCGTTGAACTATGGTCGTTTGGGAATTTACGATTTCAACGGCTCAGTGACCAGCGGTTTCCTCGGCAACGGAGAAGCAACTCCCATCGCCGGCTTCCTGTTAGGTTACCCGGATCTCACCACCATTGGAACGGTGGTCAACCCTAATACCAGCTCGTACGCGAGGAATTACGCACTGTTCGTGCAAGATGATTGGAAGATTTCACGATCGTTAACGCTCAACTACGGCCTGCGTTGGGAATACCATCCTGGCTTCCTCGATCACTACAACAACGAAGGAAATTTTGATCCCTACTACACCAGCACGCAGAACGGGCAAACCGTCAACGGAGCGGTCGTTATTCCAAACCAGGCCGCGTTCGCCAACGTCAATCCGGTCCTCACGCAAGCGATTTATCCGACCCCGATCATCACTGCCGCTCAGGCCGGCCTGCCGCAGAGCCTTCGCACCAATTCCAAGCTCGATTTTGCCCCGCGGGTTGGATTCGCTTATCGGATCGGCGGCAACAACAAGACCGTCCTTCGCGGTGGCTACGGCAGATTCATCGAATCCCTGCTGAGCGGCACGGCCGTCGCTGGATGGGCGGTCGAATCGCAGGGCGCAGGAAGCTTTGTAAATTCGCTCGGCAGCAATGGACTACCTACTCTTTCGCTGCCCTATTCCTTTCCTTCCAATATTGCTCAGCCCGGTTCCGAATTTTTCGAGGACGGGTTCGCGGTGAGATCCAAGGATCCGATTGTGGAGGAGTGGGACCTGACGCTGGAGCGCGATCTGGGAAAGGGAGTGGGATTGCGCGCCTCCTACGACGGCAACCATTCCTACAACTTGCCCATGCAAATCAGTCTCGATCAACCCAGGGCCAATACATCGGGATTTTCTAGCGCGGCAACGCAGGCAGCCATTCCGTTTCCCTTGTTGGCCTATATCGATATGGGCGGCTATCCGCTCGGTTTTGGCAATTATCAGGCCGGTACCGTCTCTGTTCACAAGCGGTCGAGCAGCTTCCAATTCGAGGCGAGTTACGTCTTCACCAGGAATCTGACCAACGCAAATGGCGCGCCGCTGGCAAGCGCTTCTGCGACCGTAAACGAATTCGGTAACGTCTTGAGCGACCCCTATCATCCGGACATCGACTACGGCAATACTCCTTACTCTCGCCGCAACCGATTCCTGGCGACATTTCTTTATGAGTTGCCTTTCGGCAAGGGAAAGATGTTCCTGAACAACATGAATCGCGTGGGGGATACATTGCTTGGCGGTTGGGTTCTAAGCGGCTTAATGTTGTTTCAAACCGGCCCCTTCATGTCCGTCGCGACGCTCAACGATCCTTCTGGAACCGGCTTCAACCTCTTCGGCGCCTTTACCGGCAACGGTGGGAGAGCCGATACGGTAGCCGGTGTGAATCCCTACGCCGATCAGTCCATTAATCAATGGATCAACCCCGCGGCGTTTGCCAACCCGCCCAACAACATTGGTCGTTTTGGAGACTCTATGTCCGGAGCAGTCCAAGGCCCCGGCACCCAGGATGTATCCATGTCGCTGCTAAAGCGTTTCGCATTAACCGAAAGTGCCCGGCTCGAGCTTGGAGCGCAGGTATCCAACCTGTTCAACCATCCGAACTTTGGTCCGCCCAACAACCTGACGTTGGGAGTTCCAGCGTTCGGGCAGATCACGTCGCTTCAGAGCGCCGAAGGCGCGGGCCCGCGCGCAATCCAGTTGACGGGGCGCATTACGTTCTAGCGGGCGTCGAAGGACCATCTGTTTCCGAACGCCTCAATGTTTGACAAGCATGGTGGCTTGGCTTAAGATGGCTAACACACAATCGCTCGGTCAATGCGGACCCAGCGGGCGTGCATTGAACGCGGTCCTCGTTGTGCGAGACACTCCCCATCGACACCCGGGCTGTCTCCTCGGCGGATCACTCGCACAGATGGCGGAATGGTGAAGAAATGTTCGTGATAAAAGACAAAGTGCTTTGCGCCGGGCTGCTGGCCCTGGCGCTATGCGCGGCCCTGGCCGCCCAGGATCACAATCCGTACGCGAACGATCCAAAAGCCGCGGAAGCCGGCCAATCACACTTCCGCATTAACTGCGCGTTGTGCCACGGACTGGGCGCTCGCGGCGGCGCGCGCGGTCCCGACCTCACTCGCCCTCAGAAGAAGCATGGCAGCTCCGACGCCGAGATGTTCCGGACCATTCATGAGGGCGTGGCGGGCACCGACATGCCTCCCGCGATGGGAAGCATCGGCGTCGAAATGAAGGATCAGGAAATCTGGCAGGTCATTACTTACTTGCGGAGCGTGCAGGTGAAGACCCCGCCGCCCACCGGCGATGCGGCCAATGGGAAGACGCTGTTCTTTGGCGCTGCTTCTTGTTCGAAGTGCCACATGGTGGATGGAAAAGGCGGACGCCTGGGGCCCGATCTCAGCGGCACCGCCACTTCCAGATCGCTCGCGTCCATCATCGAATCCATCCGCGAGCCAAGCAAGCAGATCGCGTCCGGATATGAGACCGTGACCGTGGCTACCGAGGATGGGAAGGACAGCCAGGGCATCGTCCTCAACGAAGATCGTTTCAGTCTTCAGATGATGGACACGCGTGAGAAAATCCTGCTGTTCGAAAAAGATCATCTTAAATCGATCAAGAAGAGCGGCGTTTCGCTGATGCCGCCCTACGACAAGAATGTGCTGAGCGACAAGGATCTCAACGACATCATCGGTTATCTGGAGAGCGTGGGTGCGAAATGAAACATCGTAATTCGATTCTGTGGCTGGCTCTGAGCTTCACCGCCGTCGAAGCTAGCGCGCAGGTGACCTTTGAACGCCTGGTCAATTCCGCCAAGGAGCCGCAGAACTGGCTGACCTATTCGGGAGATTACGCCGGGCATCGCTTCAGCGCTCTGGACCAAATCAACACGTCGAACGGGAAAACGCTGGTGGCGAAATGGGTCTATCAAACCGGCGCGCCCGGCGACGGCTCGAACGGCCGGTTTGAAAACACGCCGCTGGTGGTCGACGGCATCCTGTACGGAACGGCGCAGGACGGCCGCGTTTTCGCCCTGGATGCACGCACCGGGCGTTCCATTTGGAAATTCGAGCATCAGTCGCCCGCGGATATTCGGCCGTGTTGCGGACGCGTGAATCGCGGGCTCGCGATTCTGGGCGACAAGGTTTTCTTCGGTACGCTGGACGCTCACCTCATGGCGCTGGACGCCAAGACCGGCCACGTGGTGTGGGACGTTAACGTGGTCGACTACAAGCAAGGCTACAGCTTCACCGTTGCGCCGCTGGCAGTGAAGAATCTCATCGTCATCACTCCCGCGGGCGGCGAGTATGGCATCCGTGGTTTCGTGGACGCGTATGAGGCCGACACTGGCAAGCGAAAGTGGCGATTCTATACCGTTCCGGAACCCGGGCAACCCGGGAACGACACCTGGGCCGGCGATTCGTGGAAAGTCGGCGGCGCGCCCGGATGGGTGACCGGCTCTTATGATCCAGCGACCAACCAAATCTTTTGGACTACGGGCAATCCCTCTCCTTCCAACCGAGGCGTGGATCGCGGTGGCGATAATCTGTACAGCGATTGCTTGCTGGCGCTCAACGCCGACACGGGCAAATTGAACTGGTATTTCCAATACACCAAGCACGACACGCACGATTGGGACGCCACGCAAGTGCCCGTCATTGTTGATAAGGGCGGCAAGCAGCTGATCGTTCACGCGAACCGCAACGGCTTTTTCTACGTGTTGGACCGGACCACGGGTAAGCTTATCTCGGCCACTCCTTTCGGGTTGGTCACCTGGAGCCACAGCAAGGACGCCGAGGGCCGTCCGGCTGCTGACAAGGATACGGAGCCGACGCTGGAAGGGCGGAGGATGTGTCCCGGCGCGGCTGGCGTCACCAACTGGTTTTCACCCTCGTTCGATCCCCAGACCGGACTGTTCTACGTGAATGCCAACGAGAATTGCGACATATTCAGCACTGCGCCGCAAAAGTACGAAGCGGGCAATGCCTTTTACGGCAGCGCCTACGTTCCCGCCGACGATTCACCGGGCTTGGGAGCGGTGCGCGCGATCGATCCGCTGACCGGCGAGAAGAAATGGGAGTTCCAGCATTTTTCGAGCACTTGGTCGGGCATCGTCTCCACTGCCGGAGGCGTCCTGTTTTCAGGCGACGCGCAAGGGAACTTCATTATGATCGACGCCCACACCGGCAAGGACCTATGGCATTTTCAGACCGGCGGCGAAGTGCACAGCGGCCCGATCGCGTACGCGGTGGACGGAAAAGAATACATCGCCGTATCGGCGGGCAGCGCGATGTACGCGTTCGGCCTGCCATAATCTTCAGCCCCTGTTCCGGGCGCTGGCCGGCTGCGTGCCAAGATCGAAATAGGGATGTTCTGGACTCATCGCAGTTTTTGGCTCCTGCCGATTGTGCTGGCCGCGATTCTGGGCGGCCTTTCCGCCATCGTTTCCCGCACGCGGTTGAGGAAAGTCTATCAGCACAAGTTCACCGAATCGCGTCGCGAACGCTTGTTCCTGGCCTCGGTCGGCTTCTTCGTCACCGTGCTGCTGGTGCGCGGCATCACCGTCGCCATCCGCCACGATATCGGCCCCTTCCACGACGTCACCATGCACGGCCGCCACATCCATCACCTGGTCTGGGGCATCCTGCTGCTTTTGCTGGTAGGGTACCTGTGGTTGATCGAATTGGGAACGGGAGCGGCTTCGTCGTCCCAGTGGATTGGGCGCTTCACGTCGATGCTCTTCGGCGTCGCCGGGGCTCTGACGCTGGACGAGTTCGCGCTATGGCTGAATCTTCGCGACGTGTATTGGGAGCGCGAAGGCCGGGAAAGTTTCGAGGCATTGGCGCTGTTCGGAGGCCTTCTGGCCGTGGGAGTCTTCGGGCGCTCGTTTTGGCGCGGCATCGCCACGGAGTTCGGGAAGCTTCGCCATCCGTGACGAATGGACGGAATTCATTGGTGCTGGAGGAGAGGGTCGAACTCTCATGACCAGTGAAGGCCGCGGGATTTTGAGTCCCGTGCGTCTGCCAGTTCCGCCACTCCAGCTTCCGTTGCGGTGAGACGACTTCGAGTATACCAGCCTCGCAATATCAGGTACTAACCCGCTTCAGGCATTCCGCGATTTCTTTTTCCGCGATCGCGCCTTCGCGGATCACCTTCCACTCGGGCTCCGTGATATCCACCGTCGTCGCGCCCGCGCCCGCGCAGGATCCGGCGTCCAGAACCAGGTCCACGCGGCCGTCCATCATTCCAAATACATCGATGCCGCGATGACAGGTCGGCTGGCCGGAGATGTTCGCGCTGGTCGCGATCAAGGGCTGATCCAGCCAATCCAGCAGCGCCTGCGCTACGCGCGATCGGGATTGCCGCAGCGCCAGCCGGCCGGTGTTTCCGGTCACCTTGAGCGGAACCTTCGCCGATGCCGGCACGATCACCGTCAAGGGTCCTGGCCAGAAGTGGCGAGCTAGCAGGTGAAAACGGCTGGATAGCTCCCGCGCCAACTCCTCCGCCATGAACACGCCGCTGACCAGCATCGGGAGCGAGCGATGGATCTCGCGGCCTTTGGCGGCGAACACGCGGCCCACCGCATTGAGGTTCAGCGGATCCGCCACCAGCATGTATAGCGCTTCAGTGGGAATCGCCACCACGTCGCCGCGGCGGATGTGCGCGGCGGCGCGCTCGATCGCCTCCGGCAGCGGATGATCCATTTCGATTTCGATAAGGTCAGTGGCCAATTCTTAATCCCGTGAGCCGATCGCTTCGGCGACTTCCAGCGCCATCGAGTAGCGCCGCAACGGAGCGCTGAGTTGAACGCCCGCCACCATGCTCCGCACCCTTTCCACCATCTCCCGCCCGATGGCCACGCCTTCCTGCCGGGCGCTCTCGGCGTTGTCGGCGTGCAGCATGCGCGTCATGAATCGGTCCGGAACGGGCACGCGCAGCTCATTCACCATGAATTCCGCGTTGCGGTAGCTGGTCAGCGGCCAGATGCCGCAAATCACCGGGAGCTTCAGGTGTTCGATTCGCTTCAAAAACTGCTCCAGCAAATCCAGATCGAAGACCGGTTGCGTAACGACGTATTCAGCGCCGGCTTGCGCTTTCCACTCCATGCGGCGGATCTCCTCATCCAAATTCAAAGCGCCCGGATTCCCGCCCACGCCGATCAACAGCGCGGTTTGCGACCCCATCGGATTTCCGCCGATATCCAGCCCGTGGTTGAGATTATTGACGATGTTGGTGAGCCCGATGGCATCCACGTCGAAAACCGCGGTGGCGTCCGGGTAGCCGCCCATGCGCGGCGGATCGCCGGTGATGCAAATCAGATTACGCACCCCCGCGGCATGGCATCCCAGCAGCTCGGATTGAATGCCAAGAATGTTCCGGTCCCGGCAGCAGAAGTGCATCACCGCTTCGATGTGAGCCTGCTCCTGGAAGAGCTGGCAGGTCACTTGCGCGCTAAGGCGTGCGCTGGCCCTCGGGCCGTCCGGCACGTTGATGCAATCGATCCCGTGCGCGGCGCATAGCTTGGCGCCTTCGATTTCCTTGGAAGCGTCCACGCCGCGCGGCGGAAGAATCTCGACGAATGCGACAAATTTCCCGGCCGCCAGTTTGGCGCCCAACTGGCTCTTATCCGCCACCGGAACCTTCGCTAAAGCCTGCGCCTTGGCTGCCGGCTCTTCAATGGTGCGGGCAAGTTTCTGGGTCTGCGGCTGCAGCGAGCGCGCCTCGGCGCGAATCAGCTTGATGTGTTCGGCGGTGGTTCCGCAACAGCCGCCCACGATTTTCACTCCCGCCCACAACAGGCGTCGCGCGTATTGCGCCATATACTCGGGCGAGCATAAATAAATCTTGCGCCCTTCCACCACCGACGGTAAACCGGCGTTGGGCATCGCGCTCATGGGCTTGCGCGAGTGCGCGATCATCCGTTCAATGGTCTCGAGCGTGGCTTTGGGCCCAACCGAGCAATTAAGCCCGATCACATCGGCGGGCCATTCATCCAGCTTCTTCGTGAAAATCTCGGGCGTCGCGCCGTCCGGCATGTTGCCGTTGTCGTCGATGGTGACCTGCGCGACGATCACCATATCATTTCCCGCAACCTGGCGCGCGGCGAAAATGGCCTCGCGGATCTCGTTCAGATCCGAGAACGTTTCGAGAACCAGCAGGTCCACCCCGGCTTCGAGCAGCGCTTCCGCCTGCTCGCGAAAAACAGCGTTGGCCTCCGCAAAGGATGTCGCGCCCAAGGGTTCGATCCGGACGCCCAGCGGTCCGATCGCGCCCGCCACGAAGGCGGTTTTCCCGGCTGCTTCTCTCGCCAGACGCACGCCCGCCGTGTTAATGTCCCGGAGTTTTTCAGAGAGCCCGAAGGCCGCCAGGCGCGTCCGGGTTGCGCCGAACGTGTTGGTTTCCAGGATTTCAGCGCCGGCTTTCACGTACTCCGAGTGCACTTCCTTGACTAGCTCGGGCGTTGAGACGTTCAGCTCGTCGAAGCAGCGGTTGATGAAGATCCCTTTGGAATACAACACCGTGCCCATGGCTCCGTCCGCTACCAGCGCGCGGCTGAGCAGCTGTTCGCGAAATTCCTTCGCCTTGGACTGAGCTTTGGGAGGCGTGAGCACGGTCATGGGTGGTAATTGTGCAACCCGGGCTTTATGATCGCTGGGCCGCTAAAATCACGCCATCCCGGGCGAGAAAATGATAATACCTTTCCAGTGTACCGCATCACCGGCGAGCCGCGCGAAAGAGCCTTTCGACAGGCCGTTAAGCCCGTCGTAAATGAAACTTAATCAGGCACTTAGGAATCAAATAAGCATGCGCAGGAACTTGATGGTGCTTGCAATCCAGGTAGCCGGCTTGCTGTGTTTATCATCGGCCCCGAGCTTTGCGCGAAGCTGGTGGGGAGCTTTGGTGGATTCCAAATGCTACGCCAGCGAACAGCGCAATGTAAACCCGACTGACACATTGACGTCTGTCGATCGTGACAGGGATCACGAGATCCGCTATTGCTCGCCGCGCGCAAAAACCACGTCTTTCACGTTTGTGGACCGCGACGGATTAAGCTTCAACTTGGATTCCGAAGGCAACGTGAAGGCGGCCGACCTGGTTCAAAAAAACGGCAGGAAATCGTTCTTCGCTGTCGATGTATCCGGCGAGATCAGTGGAAACATCGTCAAAGTGGATTCGATTTCAATGGCGAGATGAGTTATTGGACGCTCACTAGAACGCCGGCCTGAGTGGACACCGCGTCCACCGTCAGCACAAAAGTCTGGTTGCCGGTTCCGACGCTTGGCGCCACCAGGTTGACTTGATACAACCCGGCTCCAACCATGCCGGCGAAAGACACGGTCGCGCTGGTCCCCCCGATCTTCACGCTGACCGCATCCAGCAAGACCGAATCCGTGGTGGGAACCAGACCTGCGGGAACGGGAGGATTCGTGTTCGTCCCCAGGCCGCTAAGGAAAACCGAGATGGTTTCGCCTGCCTGAACGGGACGGCTGGCCGCGCCTGGAAACATTCCAACCGGAGCCACCAGCGCGCCATCGGTATGCACCGCAGCCGCGTACTTGGTGTTGCCCAGCACGAACACTCCCGGAGCCACCGTTTGAATCAGCATGGTGGAATCGGCCGATCCAACGGGTGAAGTGATGCTGACAGGAACCGTCGCCGAGTTGGCGCCATCCTGGAAACTGATGAGCGGCGCCAAAACATTCACTTGAGTTGGGCTGATGTAATAGACATACGCCGCCGCGCCGTTAATCGTAACGCTCACCCCGTCCAAGGAAATCGGCAACTGGCCGTTGATGAAATCCGAGGATTGCCACGTCCGGGTCGTCTTGGAAAGTCCAGTACCGGTGATCGTGACCCATCCGTTCTGAGCGGTGGCCGCGAGGAAACTCGCGCCATTCACCACTCCGGTGATCGAAACCGGAGACGGATTCACGGTTAGCGACACGCTGATCGTCATGGGCGCCGCGCCCGCGGCCGAGATCGTGATCGTCCCGGTATACGAACCGGCCGTGAGATTCGCGGCGGAGGCGTCTACGTTCAGCGTGGAAGGCGCGGTTCCCGAAAATGGGCTGGGTGTCAGCCACGTTGAGTCGCTGGTTGCGGTCCAGTTGAGCGATCCTCCGCCTGTGTTCGTGATTTCGACCGGAACCAGACCCTGCACTGTGGAGCCCTGGGCCAGCGTCATTGTAACGGTTGAATTCGAGGTCGTGATCACCGGCGGGAATGACTGAACAGCCGTCAGGCTGAACGCAGTGCTTTGGCCGGTGGAGGTCTTTGCCGTAACCGTAATGGGCCCGGCGGAAGATCCGGCGGTGACCTGTGTGCTCGCTTTTCCGGTTGCATCGGTGGTGGCGATCGTGGTCGAAAGAGTGGCACCGTTGGATGCGCTAAAGGTCACCGGAACTCCGGCGGCCACGCCGGTCGCGGTGTTTACCACCACCACCAGCGGAACGGTGAACGGCGTATTGATCAGAGTGGTCTGGTTTCCTCCCGACAGCGGCGTAACGGACGCGATCGGAATGATGACCGTGTAGCTGAAGTCCGATGTGGCGGTCCCCGCCGCGACCTCTACCTGATATGTGCCCGCCGTACTTCCGAGAGTTCCGGATAAGAGAACTTGCCCCTCTGAGTTCGTGACCGATCCGCTCGAAGCCAGAGTGATGGTGTTCGCGGTCTGAACCTGGAACGAAACAGGGACGCCCGAAAGAGGATTCCCGGCTCCGTCGACCACTGTAATCGTGCTGCTGGCCGTCTGGCCGGGATTGCCCGAAGCGCTGGCTTGCGAAAACTTGATCGCAGCCGGTTGGCCGGCCCCGATATTGATGAAGAATGACCGTTCCAGGTAGTACCCGACGTCCACGGCGATCGCCACATTCTGACCGAGCGTCTGCTGCAAAAACTTCAGGTTGCAGGTGGCCGAGCCGGTGGCGTCTGTCAGGAGTACCTGTCCCGTGGGGCCGGAGCACGTGGCATAGGTTGAATCGGTATCCAGCGTGGCATCCGTCTCACCGCTCGGACTAGAGCCCGGAGCCACCATCCGGACGCTTACATTTGGAATCGGAAGGCCTTCGCCATCGAATATCCGAATGGTCAGCGCGTTGGCAAGAGTACTGCCGGCGCTGCCCTTTACGACGGAGCCGGGAGCGGGCGCACCGGTGAAGTCCACGCTGGCGACGCCGCCGCTCACGACTCCTTGCGGCACTACGGTCAGATAGAAAGTGACCGTGCCGGCGCCCGGCGCTGAAGCCGTTATGACAGCTTGAGAATGGCCCAGATTGGTGTCGACGGCAAACGTTACAAACGGAGCGGATGCGATTCCGCTCGAGTTGGTGGTGACCTCCAGAGTCCCGTTGTTCAGGTTTGCGTTGCCTCCACTGAGCGAGCCCACTAACGGAGTGAGGTCCGTAAAGGTAACCGCGGCATTCGGTACCGGCGCGCCGCTCGTATTGGTCAACTGCACTGTGAGCGGTGGTCCGTAGCCATTGCCGATCGAAAGGGCCTGATACGCCACGATACCTTGGCCGGCCGTGATCGTCAACAAATCGCTCTGCCCTTGACCCGGAGAACTGGATCCGGATCCAACCGTTATGTTGAAGTTGATCGGCGTGAGACTGCCCGCAGTGGCGGTGATTATATTGACGCCGGAAGTCGACGAGGCGGTAACGGCCGTGGTCGACGCATATCCATTGCTTCCCGTGATGACATTCGACTTTGCGATGCTTACGCCGGTGTCGGTAGTGCTATATGTAACCGCCACGCCGTTGAGCGGCAGCCCGTTCGAATCCAGAACGCGAACCACCAGCGGAAGCGTCGTATTGTTGGCGGGCAGTTGCTGGCTCCCGCCGAAGCTGAGCAGCGCCGCGGGTGTGCCGCTGAAAGCCGCGCCCGCGTCCGAAATGGCATCCGCGATCTGGAGCAGCGTCACCTGTCCGGCGATCTGATCCACCGTGAGATCCAGCCGGTACAGAATCGAGTTCGAGACGAAATAAAGGTAATGCGGTCCGCTCACCGATCCGCTCGCCACTTCGGGAGAAAGCGCGACGGCTGTCACGGCCGGCTGAGAAACGCCTGGGAGCGTGGTCGCCGCAATGCTCACCGGCGTCGCGAGATTGAGCGTATAGAGGCTCTGAGCCTGCGCCGAATAGCCATACGCCGTGCTGTTCCCCGCGGCAAATATGGCTGCGGGGGCCACACCGGTAAACCCGGTCCCGGAGGTGTCCACCGCCGTATCCGTCGCGAGGTCCACTTCCACCCAGGGGCCGGTGGAAGGCTGATTGTTCGGCGCCACCAGATAGCGTCCATTCGAAGTGAAGACGGCTTTGCCTGGACTTCCACTCACCGCGATCGTGCCCTTCGCCGTCAACTGGAACGTGCTCGGGTTAATCTCTTCGATCGCGTTCGCCGTGGAGACGTAGATCAATCCGCTCGGCGCAACCGCAACCGCAGTCGCCGCGCCGGGGATCGATATGCTGGGGCTGCCGGCCAGGGTCGGGCTGGAGCTGGTGAGGTTGATGTCGTATAAGGCGCTGCCGGATCCGCTCTGTGTTAGCAGGTAGCCGGCGCTGCCGTCCAGGCTGAACGCGAAATCGACTTCCGTACCCGACGGCGCTTCCAGACCGCCGCTCCCCGTGAGATCGGTATCACTGCTGGTACCAAAGATCGTACTCGTACTGGTGTCGAAAATGTGTAAGGTTCCAGCGAGGACCAGCAGCCGGTTTCCGTTCGGGCTGATCGCGGCGGCCGTGGCAGGAGCGCCCAGGGTGGCAATCGCTGTCGCGGTATCGAAACCGTAATCTACAGATGTCACCTGGCTGGATCCGGTGGAAATCGCGTAGAATTCCGTTCCGCCGGGCCTCGCCACCACGGTGAAAGCGCCCGGGCCGGCCCCAAACGACCCCAGACTGCCAAGCGCAGGCGAATACACCTGAACGTTCGTGTTCAGCGAACCTGAACCGGGAAGGATGAAGAGGTTTTGAGCGCTGGCATTGAATCCTAGCAAAAACAGGAAAGCAAGCAGTCTGGTAGGGAATTTGTGGTGCATTTAGAATTGCCTTTACTATCTATCGACCAAGAAATAACTCCTTGGTAGTGGTCCGGCGGGAAGAAATAGCGCTTAGACAAAAGTACCGCTCTTTCTAAGAGTGCGGGCCTAAGCCGGCTTGCGCAAGGGCTTCCCGTAGCGCCTGGGCGCTAGTTCCCGCGCCACTCCGAACTTCTTCGGCCGCGCGGACGGTTTCGCGGGCGCGACGATAAGTTGTCTGCCGTCGGTGCTGACATCCAGTGGCGTCTCGGGATCGATCTTGAGCAGGTCCAGAATAGGGCGATCAATCACAAGCGCCAGGCTGTTTCCATGCTTCGTAAGCTTCTTGATCACATGCGACTCCGTATATCCAATGTATCACCAACCCGGGGCCGATATCTCGAAACGGAAATCGGTCCACGGTGAACGAGCCCAGTCCACGTCCTGGTTGCAGGATCAGGCGCGCTCTTATGTCGGTGATGTCAGCTCGTTCGTTCGGGCGGTTCCACGGGGGCAATTCGCCAGGGCAATGACTTTTCAGAACGTATAGCTCACCCCAAACAAAGGAGTGAACTGTTCAAAGATACCTCGGGCTGTGTTATCCGCCGCGGGAACGATCTCCTGTCTCGGAAATGTCGTGATATAGTCTCGGAACTCCGCCCTCAGCAGCACATGCAATTTCAGGCGGACCTTCACTCCTCCGCCGGCGCTGAAAACAGCCTGGGCTGTGGAAACGGCGCCGGGTGGAAGGGAGGTGGTCGCGACGAGGCTGCGCCTAAAAGCGAATATGTAGCGCGATCTGGACCACCCGCGGCCCTTGGGTGGTGGAGACCTGACCGAATTCCGGATCGTTGATATTTGTATTCGGATTCAGGAAATTCGCATGATTGAAGACGTTGAACGCGTCCAGGCGTAGTTCGGCGTCCAGTTTGTCCTCCAAGAGCTTGAAGTGCTTGGCGAGAGCAATGTCCAGGTTGATGTCCCCGGGTCCCCGAATGGCATTGCGGCCAAACGTACCTTCGGTGAACATCCCAGCCAATGCCGCGGCGTTGGTTTGGGCGATTTGGTCCAGCGCCACCAGCGGGGCCGCCGAGAACGCGGCCGGGTTGAAGAAGTAATTGCCGGTGCTGCCGTTGATGGTCTGCTGGTTGCGGGCGTTGTAAGTGGCCACGTTCGGCAGCACCAAGTCGGCGCGCACCAAGTTGGGGCTGCCATCTCCGGCGGGGCCGGGATCCGTATTGGTGGCGCTGAGCCCGGCCAGCACATCCAGCGGAAAACCGGTGCGCCAAGTCAAGATCGGATAGAGGCTCCATCCCTTGGTCAGAAGTTTCGGGCCACGCTCCCAAACGCGGTCGAAGGGAAGATCCCACCCGCCGGAGAACGCAATTGCCTGACGCACATCGGTATCTCCGGAAGCCCAGAAATAATTCTGGTCGTAGTAAGGCACTTGCGAATTGCGCTGCCGGAAGCCCGACACGTTATCGAGTTCGTGCGACCAGGTATAGGCGAACGTGTAAAAGACGTTGCCTGCCTTTGAATCTGAATAGCGCTTGGTGACATCCAACTGCAGCGCATTGTAAGTGGCCGCTCCGACGTTCTTGAACTCCAGCATCTGCGAGAAAAGGGAATTCGTGGAATCCGGATCGTAGATGCGTGTGTTGGAGCCCAGCGGAAATGGATTGATGTCCACCAGCGATGTCAGTTTATGCGCGTCATAACCGAGGTAACCGAGCTCGGCGACCATGCCTCCCGGCAACTGTTGTTGCACATTGAGGTTGTACTGGTAGACATACGGCGTGCGGAGATGCGGATCCACGAAGTAGATGCCACCCGTGCTGCCCAGCGGCTCGGAAGCGGCAAAACTCGCGGTGGAACTCGGGGGCGTTGACGGAAACCCGTTGGGAGTGCCGGTATTATTAGTTCCGAACGGATTGGACAGATATCCGGTGGGTCCCGTCTCCGAGCCGTTCAAAGGGTTGAAATATAGGCTGGGTTCGGCATAGAACGGCGGCGCGCCATTGAATTGAAGATTGTCTTCACCCTTGAGGATGTCGTAGAAAACACCGAAACCCCCGCGAATCGCCGTCTTGGCATTTCCAAAAACATCCCAGGCGAAACCGAAGCGGGGCGCCCAATCGTTCTTGTCGGGAAAGTTCACGCCCTTGGGCGCTCCCGGATCGCCTGGAAAGACGATGCCGGTCGGCGCGTCGACAAAGCGCTGGCTTTGATCGCCCGGTATAAACGTAAACGACCTTCCTTGGGTATCGTATTTCGGCTCGGCATATTCGTAGCGGATGCCGATGTTGAAAGTAAGACGGCGGGTAATGTGGAAGTCGTCTTGGGCGTAACCCGCGATTTGATGCGTCCGGATATCGCTCAGGGCGCTAGCGGCCTGAAAATAGTTATCCAACAAGCCGAATAGAAAGTCGGCCAGGTCCGTGCCGGATCCGGTGCTGGTTGACGGCCCAAAGAACGTGAAGCTCCCGTTCCCGTAAAAATCATAGTTCGTATTGTTTTGATAGGGCGAGAAAAATACCCCGAATTTCATGTTGTGGCGGCCCTTGGTCCAGGTGAGATTGTCGTAGTAGGAATACACCGTATTGGCGAACGTAGTCGGTCCATCCGGGACGAACCCGGTGGTGAGACCAGCGCCATCAAAGAAGAGGAGGGGCGGTCCGGTTACCTGATCGGGCGTGATATTGATCCCGAGATCCGCTGGAGTGACTTTGCTAAACGCCGTGGTCGGGCTGCTCTGGTTGGTGTCATTGCGGACCGCTGTCATTCGCGCTTCGTTCAGAAGTGTGGGGGTGAAGATGTGCGTGTAATTGATGCTTCCCGAGTAGGTCTGGATATAAGTCGCCGCCGTGTAGCCACTGACGTTGGCGCCCCCGTCGAGGGTGTTATACGGATTGGTGGCATCGCTATCGTGGGCGGTGAAGGTTCCCGATAAAGTGTCGTGGCTGGAAATCACGTAATCGAGCTTGCCGAGATACTCATTGTTGTTGGCGATCGCCGAAGCGGTCGGGAAGACAAAGCCGCTGGGTGAAGTGGGAATAAGACCGTACTTGAAGTAGGCCTGGGCGACCGGATCTATGCTGGCGGGATTGATGATCCCCTGGTTCGCCAGAGTGGGGTTGGGCTGATAATAAGGATTCGCTTGAAGAAAACTTACCACGTTAGGATCGGGGCCGCCATTCACAGCTTGCGAGAAATCTCCCTGGGCCTCGGCGGGCGTGTAGGTTTGGACCTTGCCCTCCAGCTGTACCTGAGTTTGTCTCTGGCCCTGGTAGGAGAAAAAGAAAAAAAGCTTGTTGCGGCCATTCACAATATGCGGAATCACGATGGGGCCGCCGAAAGTGCCGCCATACTGGTTGCGCTGGAGGATCGCCCGGGGCTGGCTTTGCTGGTTGCTGAAGAAGTCATTGGCATCGAAGTCCGTGTTGCGCACATAGTCGTAAACGGTGCCGTGTAACTGATTCGTTCCGCTCTTACTGACGATGCTCACGATGCCACCGGCATTGCGGCCGTATTCCGCGCTATAGGTGCTTTCGAGGACGCGGAATTCCGCTACCGCATCGGGATTGGGATTCACCACTACGTCGTTATGGAGCAGGTCGTTATTTAGTCCTCCATCCAGAAGATACGTCACCGAGTCCGTGCGCCCGCCGCCGATGCTATAGTTGCCGGCGGCGGTGGAATCCGGGTTGGTCGGTGTCACGCCAGGCTGCGTGGCCAGCAGATCCAGCGTATTGCGGCCGTTCAGGGGGAGCTCGAAGATGGCTTGGCCCGTCACGGTGCCGCCCACTGTGGAATTCTGCGTTTCCACGTTGCTAGGCAGCGCATCGACGACGATTTGCGTGGTGGCGGCGCCCACTTCCAATCGCAGATCCACCCTGAGCGTCTGGTTGATTTCGAGGGCGCTCGACGGTTTAGTCACGTTCTTGCTGAACCCCGTGGCCTGCGCGCTGACTTCGTAGTATCCGATCGGGAGCTGGAGCACCTGATAGAAACCACGATTGTCCGTTACGGTCTGCTTGCTGACTTTAGTGTCGATGCTGGTCACCACTACGCTGGCGCCGGGGACTACCGCGCCGCTGGCATCGGTAACATTTCCAACTATTTTACCGGTGGCGTCCTGAGCCCACGTCGCGCGCGCCGTGATCAACAGCGCAAGCATGGTCAATGAAAATACGGTCCTTACAAAAATTGTGTGCACTTCGACTTCCCTCAGAATTGAAAATAGACCCACGCCACGCGGCGAGCAGCAACCGTCAGGAAACGCTACGGAGCGGTTCCGAATTTGAAAAATAGTAACACATTTGTTGAGTGCTGGGCGGTTTCGGCAATCGGCAGAGGCTAAGAGTGAACCGCAGTTCGAATCGCTGGTGGGGAGCCAAATTTTAACCTATTGATAGCATTCGATCGCCTGGAAGAGGCGAGCTCTTAAGCCCTTTGATTTCGGGTTCGAATCCTGCTTGGGGTAATGACGCGGCACGTCGATTCGACTTGGCCATCAAGTGCTACCTCCTTCAAATGGCAGCTGGTACTGCCCAGTTGGGCGTCTATAGAAGCAGTACTCAGGAGTTTGCTAGAACGGGCGCAAGTCCGCGCTCAGATCCGCCAGTTCCGGCGGCGGGAATTCGATTCCCTCATACCCTGGGAATCCACCGAATCGGAAGGCGTGCCGCAGATACTCCACGAAATGAAGGTCGTGGCAGGCGAACTGGAGGATTCCATCGGCTGCGGGGTTGGGCACCTCGATCTGATACGGATCGCCGCCGCTGGTCTCGGCCTTCATCAGCGCATCCGGGGCGACAAGGATTCCTTGCTTCCCCTGCTCGCGGCCCCCGAGCACCGTTTCTAACGCGATTTCGATCGGGAAGACGACCAAGGGATCGGTGCACAGCGGCGGCCTGGCGGGCGAGAGCTGCGGATGTTTTCCTATCCAGTCGACAGACCCTACTATTTCGTAAAACGCGCGAAGCGAGAGGGGCAAGGTGCCCGCGGCTTTCTCGAGTTGACGAATCTGGGTGTCCACGTTGTTCTTGGGCGGCGCATGCAAGGACCCTTCGCTCTTGGTGAAACCTAGCTGGGTAAGGCGACTGCTCACCGTCCGGACGTTGGCATCGACGCGGCCCATCGTCTCATAGGCCACCGCTAAGGCGTCCGCGGCATGGGGATCCTCGCGCACAGCGTCTCCCAACGCGAGGAGGTCGCGCCAGACCGCTTCGTGCTCTCCTGCAAGATAGCGGTCGAGCAGCGGCAAGCTTCCATGATTGCGCCCGCGCAGGACGCCGAGGCGGCCTTGAATCGCGAGAGGCACGTCCTTTTCGAAGATGCCGGTCCGTTTCCCGAACGCTTTCAGGATCGCGGTGTAGGCCTTTCCTGCGGGGCCCTTACGGGTGGCTTTGCCGTCAGGCTCCCCCATGCCCGCCGCGGCTCTCCGCTCCTTCGCGCGAGCGGCGAATGCGGGTGCCAACTCCTTCAATCGGTCCGGGCGAATGTCCTCGGGATGGAGAATGTACGCCTCATTGCTCACCATTCCATTCCAGGCCCAGATCATGGTGCCGTCACGGAAGGCTCCTGCGGGACCGTCATCGCAATGCAAGAACATCTCGGAATTGAAGCGCAACTCGGCGGGCCGCTCCAGAAGAACGACGGCCCCTTCAAACACCCAGCACAGGCCGACGCTTCGAGCCAGATCCCAAGCTGCAGCAATCGCCGGAGGGACTTCGCCGCCGTTTGAAAGCGCGAATTCCTCATCCTCCGCCATTTTCGCGAAGGTGTAAGGAGACTGGAGGCTGTGGTTCAGGCAGAAACCCCACCCACACGACGGAAGCATCGCGTCGTAGTAACGATTTTCCACGCGGTTTATCTCGTCGTCCTTGTCGTAGCCGCCAAACAGGGGACGCACTTTGCTCTCCCATTCGGCGTGTCGCGGGTGGTCTTTGCTCGAGCCCTGGGAGAAGAGTTCGTCGAGGCCCCGGAGCACGATGCGGTGTTGAGTGATGCCGGCGCTTTGCTGGGTCCTGTGCCGCCCCGCCGCCTGGGTGAGCTGATCCCAGTCCAATCCAGACTTATCGCAGAGCTCGGAGCGTAGACTCTCCCTGGGAGCCTCGCCAGGCTTCACTGCAGGAAGCGCATCAATCGCCTTACGTATCGCGCCCACCGCTTCCCGAAAACGGTGATTCTCGGCGTAGGCAGCCGCCAGAAGCTCGTACAACTGAAACGGATCGCTAGAGAGGGATCTGGCCCGCTCCGCCAGTGCCAATCCCTCCCCGGGACTCCTCAGATCCTTCACTTCCGTGAAGAGCAGGTAACGCGAGGCCTGCCGCAGCAGCGGAAATTGCGCATCGGGCGACCTCGTTAGTTCACGAAATTCCGCGAGGCCCTGCGTGGCTGCTGTTTCCGCTTGTTGCTTACGGTCCGCTTCCCACAACGAGTCCGCCATTCGCATTCGCAACTCGGCTTGATAGGCACGGTATTGCGGATTCGGACCGGTTTGGAGCAGGATGTCGTAATCTGCGATTCCTTTGGCGAAATAGTCCGCCGACTCGTTCCAGTGCTTCGCGTAGGCGTTAACCGTCCCCGCCAAGCGCCGCAGTACCGCCAGCCTATAGCGCACATCCCGATCCTCGGGACTGGCGGCAGCCAGCGGAAGATAGATCTGTTCGGCCACGCGCGAATGCTCCAGGGCCGCGTCGAACTGATTCAACTGGCTGCAGGCATATAACATGTCGCTGTGAACTCTCGCGAGCAGAATGCGGAACGGCGTATAGTTTCGATTTGGTTCGCGGACGTGGGTCAAAACGTCCACGGCCTGCTGATCATAGGTGATCGCTCGTTGAGGTTCGAGGGCGGCGTATTGCTGTGCCCGACGGTCCAGCAACTCCGCTAGAGAATAGGCGTACGCGGGGTTGGAAGGCTCGGAGGCCGCGGCGTGCCGTAAGTATGTTTCCGCTCGATCCAGTTCGCCGCCGGCCACTTTGGACATACTTAGCCAGCCGCCGTGCTGTTGTTCTAATGCGCCCAGCAGACTGTAAGCCAGGCCCAATTGATATTCGTTCTCCACCGTGGAATTCCCAGAGGCTTTTTCAAAACGCTCCACGGCCGCGCGCAGGCGGTCGAAAGCTTCCTTGGTGGCGGAACTCGAGTCGGTGGCTTGCGCCCGATGCAATTCGATCAAGGTACGGAGCCGTACGGCGCCAGGATCGTCTTTGAGCGAATCGAGCAAATCCAGGCCCTTCTGATAGGTAACCAGGGCGGCACGGGTGTCGCCCAGGTTGGCGCGAAACATATTGCCCTGAATATCTCCCAGGCGCAGATAGCCATCCGCCAATTCCAGTCGAAGACCCCGATCGTCTTTCGCCTCGCGGGAAAGTGTGTTCAGGTAGTCCGTGGCGCGATTAGCCATCTCGGCGCGCACCTTGGTTGAGCCGCTGAGGTTACTGACGTCGTCGTACAGATCGAAAAGTACGTAGTGCGCCAACCGGCGAACATCCTGAAAACGGCTCTCGGCCACACGCTTTTCGGCGATCGTCGAAGTCACGCCAATCGCGGCCCCAAGCAGGGCCAACCCGGCCAACGCAACGCTCAGCCGGTTCCGCGAGATGAACTTGGCGGCGCGGTAGCGCAGCGTTTGCGGCCTGGCCAGGATGGGCCGGTTCGACAGATAGAAATTCAAATCCTCCGCCAGGCGTTCCGCCGATTGATAGCGTTGGCCGGGATCGTGCCGCAGCGTTTTCTCCAGAATGGTCGTGAGGTCGCCTTCCAGCATCTGGCGCAATCGGGCCGGCGTTGTAGAGCGCTGTGCGGCCGCGGCTACGGTCACCTGCGAAGGCCGGGCCGGCGCGGTGTCGCGGAACGCCCGTTCCAATTCCTCGGCCGGGATTGATTTGGCCGTTCCAAAAGGGCGTCGCCCGGTCAGCAATTCGTACATCACCACGCCCAGGGAATAAATGTCGCTGGGCACCGTGGCGGGCTCCCCGCGCAGGATCTCGGGACTCGCATAGACCGGCGTCAGAAACGGGTTGACCGTCGCGGTTTCCTCCCGCCCGGTTTCCGGGTCGATCATTTTTGCGATGCCGAAATCCAGCAGCTTTGGTTCACCGTCTGGCGTCACCAGAATGTTTCCCGGTTTCAGATCGCGGTGTACCACCAGATATTGGTGCGCCGAATTCACAGCCGCGCACACTTTGATCATCAACCGCAGGCGTTCCCGGATGGTCAAGTGACGCTCGTCCGAATAGCGATCCAGACGCACGCCGTCCACATACTCCATCACCAGGTAGGGCTCGCCGCGCGGGCTCATCCCGCCGTCCAGCAAACGCGCGATATTGGGATGCTCCAGCCGCGCCAGCAACTGGCGTTCGCGCCGAAAACGTTCGACCGAATCGGGGGTGGTCAAGTAAGGAGACAGAATCTTCAGGGCCGCTTGCTGCTCGTGCTGGCCATCGGCGCGGCGTGCAAGCCAGACTTCTCCCATGCCCCCGCGAGCCAGCAGCTGGTTGGTTTGCCAGGCGCCGAATTGCCGGCCGGCGTTAGCCATGCGGCCTTCGGAGTTGGCGGTTCGCTCCTGCCCGTAAGCCCTAACCAGACGCTCGACATCACCGCGCAGACGGGCGTCGCCGTTGCAGCGCTCGTCGAGCACCCTGCGCCGGCTCTCTTCATCAAGCGCACAAGCTTCGTTGAAAAGCTCCTGCAAGCGCAGCCAATAATCGCTCATACCGCACCGGAATGCAGCCCATCGTACAGCCATGCTCGTGCGAAGCGCAAGTGCCGTTCACTTACAACGTGTCGCACTGACAAGCCCAGGATCAGGCCCACGGTTCGGGGCCTTGAGACGCCGGAACGCCCATTCGCGAGCTTGCCGGAGGCGCGCGCCGGGAGATGGGTGTAACCTAAGAAAAGATCTTTGTCCGCACTTTGCCGGAACATTCTGGCCATTAATTGACGCCTGCGGTTCCCAATTGACCGATCCGGCGCTCCAAGCCGGACGTACGGGGTATAAAGTCAGCAATGCGATCAACCGCACAAGACCTGCCGAAAGTTGAACGGGACGAATCTGGCCTCTTCTCCAGCGAGTCCGTTCTTAACATTCTAAAGTTGATTCTTGCCGGATCTGAGTTGTCTGAGGTCCTCGCGATCATTGCCGGATTGGTTGAATCTCAAGGCAACGGCACGTTGTGTACCATTTGGCTTCCCGACGCCGACGGTAAGCAGGTTTATTGCGCGGCCGCTCCCAGTCTTCCTGGATTTGCCGAAAGCGCCGGACGAATGTCTATCGGCCCGAAAGGCGCGTCCTGCGGCACTGCCATATATCGGAGAGAGCCGGTGTATGTTGCCGACATCTTGCGGGAGCCTATTTGGGACGATTATCGTGATCGGCTCCGGCCTTACGGTGTTCGTGCGGTTTGGTCGCGACCCCTGTTCACGCGTGAAGGTAAGGTCCTGGGCACTTTCGCCATCCATTATCGTGAGGTGCGCAGTCCTGACGCCATCGACCTGCAGATGATCGAGAATGTCAGCCACATTGCTGGGATCGCGATTGAGCGGCACATCCATGAGAAAGCGTTGCGGCATGAACGCGACCGGCTGCGCTTGCTTCTGGAAATTACCAGCAGCGTGACGTCCAGGTTGGACTTCCGGCAAGTGATTGAGGCGCTTTCGACGAATTTATTCCGCGTAATGCAATGTGACGTGTCCGCCTTGCTGCTACCCGACTCCGAGAGCGGCGAGCTGCGCGTCTCTATCCTGCACAATCCCGACGCGAGAGGACCCATGCGCGAGGGATCGTTGGTGCCGATGAATAGCTCTATCTCAGGCCAGGTATTGCGGAAGGCCAAAACCGTCCGGATCGATAGCTTCGAAGAGGTCCGCGAGGATCCTGAAATTTATGGGAATCCTGACGGCCGGCGTCTTTATGAGCACGTGATCGAAGAAGGCCTCCGAACCGGCTGTTATCTTCCACTGGCAGGCCGCAGCCGCGTGGTTGGGGTTCTGATGCTCTCCAGGCGTTCGGACAATACATTTGAGGACGACGACGTCATCTTCCTCGAGCAAGTGGCCCGCCAGGTGGCGATTGCAGTTGAGAACGCGTTGGAGTACGAAAAGGCGGTGAAGGATCGAGACAAAGAAACGAAGCAGAGACTGTACCTCGAGGAAGAACTCCGGGCGCAGTCTGGAGCAATCGTGGGAGAGAGCCCCGCTCTGAAGGCCGCTTTGCAGCTGGTATCCGTGGTTGCGCCTACCGATTCGAGCGTGCTGATCCTGGGCGAGACCGGAACCGGCAAGGAGCTGATGGCCCGAGCGATACACGATTTGAGCTCCCGCCGCGAACGTGCCTTCGTTAAATTGAATTGCGCCGCTATTCCACTCGGGCTTCTGGAGAGCGAGCTGTTCGGTCATGAAAAAGGAGCATTTACTGGAGCGATCGCCCAGAAAATGGGACGCTTTGAACTGGCGAACAAAGGCACGCTCTTTTTGGACGAAGTGGGCGACATCCCTCTCGAACTTCAGGCGAAACTGCTGCGCGTTTTGCAAGAACAGGAATTTGAGAGGCTCGGCAGCAACCGCACTCATAAAGTGGACGTGCGGCTGATCGCCGCGACGCATCGCGATCTGTCCGGCATGGTAAGGCAGTCGACATTCCGCGAGGATCTGTATTACCGATTGAAGGTATTTCCGATCAGCGTTCCCCCGCTGCGGCAACGTACGGAGGACATTCCGAAGCTGGTCCGGCATTTCGCGGACCTCTACGCCCGCAGAATGAACAAGCGCATCGACGAAATCCCTTCCGAGATAATGGATGCGTTAGTGCGATACCCCTGGCCCGGAAACGTTCGGGAATTGCAGAACTTCATGGAGCGCGCCGTCATACTTTCTCCGCACTCGGTATTGCGCGCCCCAACGTCTGAGTTGGAAGCCTTCCACGTCAACGCGACCCATATTTCCATGACGGGTCTCCAGGAAGTCGAGCGAGATCACATAGTCCGGGCGCTCGAAGCGAGCAATTGGATTGTCGGCGGCCGTAACGGCGCCGCCGCGCGATTGGGAATGAAGAGGACGTCGTTGGTTTACAGAATGCGAAAGCTTCGCATCACCCGTCCAGCCTGACGCTTTCCGGGTTTGACCCTTCCTCCCGCTTGTCACAACTTTGTCACCATCAGCCGCGACGAAGGGCGCGACTAATCCCGGTCACCGTGCTGGAAGTCCGTCGCGATTTCGTCACTTGGAGGCGAAGTCGGTCCGCGGCCATTGCAGCCAGATCACGTCAAGCCAAAAACAACTTACGCTATCCTGCTGATTCCGAATTGAGCTTTGGCTCGTTGGGTGCGATACCAATGGCGTCCTCGCCTAAAGGCGAGGTATCACAACCAAGTAAGGAGGGTTTCATGAGTCAAGCTCGCACAGCCCAAATGCAGCGGTCTTCGGAATTGTCTGTACCCGTTACATCGGTCCACAAGGTCGACGCGGATGGCGTCCGCGTGTTCTATCGGGCGGCCGGCGACCCAAATTCCCCGGTCGTGCTGCTGCTACACGGGTTCCCCACATCGTCCTTTATGTTCCGCGAACTCATTCCGCGTCTCGCTACAGACTACCGGGTGATCGCGCCAGACCTCCCCGGATTCGGATTCACGGAAGTTCCCGCCGAAAGAAAATACGTTTATTCCTTCGACCGGTTGGCTGCGACGATCAATGCCTTCACCGAAGTGCTCAAAATCAGGCGCTTTGCAGTGTATGTGTTCGATTATGGCGCACCAACCGGTCTCCGTCTGGCAATGGCCCACCCCGATCGAGTCACGGCGATCGTCTCACAGAACGGGAATGCCTATGAAGCAGGGCTTGGCGATGCCTGGGCGCCGATCCGGAAATACTGGGCTGAGCCGACATCCGAGAATCGAGAGGTGATCCGCAAGAACATTCTGAATCTGGAAGGAACCAAGTGGCAGTACACGCACGGCGTGAGCGATCCGGAGAGTGTTCCGCCTGAAGGGTACACGTTGGATACGGCTCTGCTGGAGCGTCCCGGGAACAAAGACATTCAGCTCGATTTATTTCTCGACTATGCATCGAACGTCAAGCTCTATCCGGCGTTTCAGGATTACTTTCGGAAGGCTAAGCCGCCGCTGCTTGCGATCTGGGGAAAGAATGACCCATTTTTCATTCCCGCCGGGGCCGAGGCATTTCGAAAAGACCTACCCAACGCGCGGATCGAGTTCCTGGATACCGGCCATTTTGCCACTGAGACGCACTTTGTCGAAATTGCCGCTGCGATGAAAGAGTTCCTGGCGGCGAACGGCGCATCGCAATGAGTTCCTTCGCTCAGAACGCGACGGCGGTGCTAGTGCACGGCGCGTGGGCGGACGGTTCCTGTTGGCAAAATATCGTTCTGCCATTGCAAAGAGAAGGCCTTAAGGTAACCTGCGCGCCCATTCCGCTCACGTCGCTGGCGGAGGACATCGCGGCTCTCGAACGCGTGATTGAAAGAACCCGAGGACCGGTACTGTTGGCGGGACACGCCTACGCGGGCGCGGTGATCGCCGGCGCGAAGGATGACCGGGTAAAGTCGCTCGTGTACGTGGCGGCGCTGGCGCCCGCTGAGGGTGAGACCGTTGCAGACGTTTTTTATCGCACTAAGCCCCATCCGGAGGCCCCGCATCTCGAGCCGGATGTCCACGGGCTGATCTGGATGCCCGAAGGGGGTTTTGCCCGCGCGGTCGCTCACAAGGCGTCGCCGGACCAGGCCGCGATTTTCGAAGCCGTTCAGAGGCCGATCGGGGTGAAATGCATCCAGGAGAAGGCTCCTGTACCGGCGTGGAAAACGAAGCCATCGTGGTTTCTGGTCGCGGAAGAGGATCGCATGATCGCGCCGGAGACGCAGTGCTTTATGGCGCGGCGGATGGGCGCAAAGATTCGGACACACCGCGTGGATCACAGTCCGATGCATACGGAGCCCGATGTAG
The DNA here is from genome assembly GCA_963786745.1 of Terriglobia bacterium. Taxonomy (GTDB): domain Bacteria; phylum Acidobacteriota; class Terriglobia; order Bryobacterales; family Bryobacteraceae; genus Palsa-89. The sequence goes on from CAWBAE010000009.1 coordinate 590,202, forward strand.
TCGTCGGCGTGATTCTGGAAGCCGCCCGGGAGACGCTCGCGTGCTGAAGTCCGTTGCCATCGTCACGGGCGCGAGCCAGGGGATCGGCCGCGCGACCGCGATACGCCTGGCGCGCGATTTCGGAGGCGTTGTGCTGGCCGCAAGGCAAGAAGACGAGCTGCGCAAGACCGCGGCCGCGGTAGCATCCGAGGGGGCCGAACCCCTGACGTTCGCGCTCGATTTGCGCGAGCCTTGCTCGGCCGAGGGCCTGGTCCAGGGCACGCTCCACCGCTTCGGAAGAATCGACGCTCTGGTAAATATCGCCGGCGCAGTGCCGCAGATCGACTTGTTCGAGATGACGGACGCGCAGTGGGAAGACGGGCTGGCGCTGAAGCTGCATGGCGCGCGCCGGCTGACGATACGAGCGTGGGATGCTCTGAAGGCTTCCGGCGGTGCGGTGGTATTGATCTCCGGAAGCGCGGCTCTCGACCCGAAGCCGGGTTTCGCGGCCGTCGCCACCATCAACGCCGCCATCATCGCGCTCGCGAAGGCCTTTGCCGAACAAGGCATAAAGGATGGAGTCCAAGTGAACAGCGTGGTGCCGGGCGCGGTTATGACAGACCGCCGCCGATCTTTTCTCAATCATTGGGCGCCGGAGCACGGAATGAGCGTGGAAGAGGCCACCAAGCAGTTTCCGGAACAAGCCGGCATCGCCCGCTATGGCGAACCGGAGGAGATTGCCGGCCTGATGGCGTATCTGGTTTCCAAGGAGGCTCGTTGGCTCACCGGCGCTTCTGTTCGAATGGATGGCGGCGAAATTAAAGGGAGCTAGCCGGGAAGAATCTATGGAACGCCGAACCTTTCTCGCAGCTGCCTCTATCGGCGCACTGGTGGGAGGTCCGCTTGCGCGGCTTGCGAACGCCCAGCCCGGTTCGCCCGCATTCAAGACCGCTGAAATCGACGTTTCAGGTAACAGGATCTTTTATCGCCGATATGGACAAGGCCCTGCGATTCTTATGGTTCACGGCTTTCCGCGGACCAGCCTGATGTGGCGATTCGTCGCGCCGAAGCTCGCGGACAATCGCACCGTGATCTGCGTGGACCTGCGCGGCTATGGACGCAGCGGGATACCGGCTTCGGCGGCCGACCATCTTCCTTATTCCAAGCGCGCCATGGCCAAGGAACTGGCGGAGGTGATGGCCAAACTGGGCTTTCCAACCTTCACGCTGATCGGCCACGACCGGGGAGGCCGCGTCGCTTACCGAATGGCCCTGGATCATCCGACGAACGTCGAACGTCTGGCTGTGTTCGACGTGATTCCGATTCTAGAAGCTTGGAACCGATCCGACGCGCGCTTCGCCCAGACTTATTGGCCGTGGATTCTGCTATCGCAGAAACAGCCGCTGCCGGAGAGTTATTTACTCGGCGCTCCGGAAGCCGTCTTTCATAACGCATTCGGACAGGGTTCTTTCGGCCCCGAGATTCTCGAAGAATACGTTTCCAACTATCGCGATCCTGCCCGCGTTCATGGAATCTGTGAGGAGTATCGAGCCGCAGCCACGATCGATGTCGAACATGATCGCGCTGACAAGGCGGCTTCCAAGCGAATCGAATGCACGATGCTTCATTTGTGGGCCGAAGGCGGGCCGCTCGACACTTTCTACGCAAAAGACGGCGGGCCGCTAAGTATCTGGCGAAAATGGGCTCCGCGCGCATACGGACAGGCGATGAAAGGCGGCCACTTCTTCCCGGAAGAAAACGCTGACGACACCGCTGCTCTCATCCACCAGTTCCTCTCTGCATAGCCAGACACTGAAGGAAGTGAATCATGAGTGCAGCATGACAATTCGGCCAAGCAGCTCGTCAAGGAGCACTCGATGCAGACCGATACCGAAAACCACGTCGCGCCTGGTCAGGAGTGGCCGAGGCTGATGATGCAGTACCAAAGGGGTGATGCAACCGCCATGATAGTTCTTGTGGAGGCGCTTAGTCCTCAGCTCTATCGGTTTTTCGTCAGCCAAACCGGCAACCGAGCCGATGCGGAAGCGATGCTCGAGGACGCCTGGCGGCGCATTCACCGTGCGCGCCACACGTATCGTCCGGGCGAATCGTTGCTCCCTTGGATTTACGCAATAGTCAGGCGCGTGCGAGCGGACAATGATCGCAAGAATCAGCGCATCGCATCCGAGCATCTTCCGCCGTTCGAACGGCTGATCGCAAGGTTGCCGGAGCGCCAGCGCGAGGTTCTGACCATGCTGAAGCTAAATGGATTGAGTATTGAAGAGGTCGCACGGGCGACTTCTTCGACGGTTGGGGCTGCCAAACAGAAAGCGCGCCGGGCATGCGAACGGTTGCGCAGGTTGAAAGAACTGACATCACGGAGACGAATCACATGAATGCGCCAGAAAAATACGACGTCATCGTGTTCGGTGGCGGCACAGCCGGAAAATTGGCGGCCTGGACCATGGCCAAAGAAGGCAGGCGAACCGCCGTCGTCGATCGGAAGTATATCGGCGGCGCCTGTCCCAACATCGCATGCTTGCCCACCAAGAACGTCATTCATTCGGCGAAGGTCGCCTCGCTGGTGGGGCGGCACGTCGAATTCGGGATCGAGACCGGGCCGATCTCCATCGACATGGCTGGAGTATACGCACGCAAGCGCGAAATGGTGGACGGGATTATCCAGGTTCATCTGGACAAATATCGCGAATCCCTGGACAAACATCGCGGCGACGAACTCATTTTCGGCGACGCCGCATTCGTCGCACCTCGCACCATTCGCGTCGCATTGCGCGATGGGGGCGAGCGTACGCTCACGGCTGACCGCGTGTTCGTGAACGTCGGAACCCACGCAGCCATGCCGGACACGCCGGGTTTGCGCGAAGCCAAGCCGATGACACATATTGAGGCGCTGGACTTGCAGCGGCGTCCGGACCACTTGATCGTCCTGGGCGGTGGCTACGTCGGCCTGGAATTGAGCCAGGCTCTGCGCAGACTGGGAAGCCGCGTAACGCTGATCGAGCGCGGTTCGCAACTTGCCTCCAATGAAGATGCCGACGTTTCCGAGGCCGTTCTGCAGCTGTTCCAGGACGAAGGCATCGACGTACGGTTAGGCACGCACGTCCTTAGCGTCAACGGCGCTTCGGGCGGCCACGTAAGTCTTCAGGTCCAAAGCGGGACCGATACACGAACGGTGGAGGGAACCGACATTCTCGTGGCGACCGGGCGTACTCCCAACACAACCGGCATTGGGCTCGAAAAGGCTGGAATCGAGGTCACGGAAAAAGGGCACATCCATGTGAATGATCGTCTGGAAACAAGCGCTCCGAACGTTTGGGCGATGGGAGAGTGCGCCGGCAGCCCATACTTCACGCACGTATCCGAGGACGATTTTAGTATCATTCACGAAAACCTGAACGGAGGCCGGCGCAGCACTCGGGACCGGCTGGTTCCGTATTGCGTCTTCATTGATCCAGAGCTGGCGCGTGTTGGACTCAATGAGTCACAGGCGCGCGAAAGAAATGTCGCTTACCGGGTTGCATCCGTGCCGGTCGCCTCTGGCTGGCGGCCTTGGACCATTTCCGAAAAACGAGGGTTCATGAAGGCGCTAATCGACGCACACAGTGACCGCATTCTCGGGTTCACGGGCTTTGGGCCCGAGGCTGGCGAACTCATGAGTACGGTTCAACTCGCGATGCTCGCAGGCGTGCCCTACACAGTCTTGCGAGACGCCATGTTTGCGCACCCAACCATGACGGAAGGCCTGAAGGCCTTGTTCATGGCCGTGCCAAAGCTTATCGAGGAGGGTGCTGATCAGCTCCAACACGCGCGAACGTCCGCGGACTGAGCCGCAGACGGATGAAACCCCGGAGGGTGATGACGCCAGCAAAAGCAGGCTTGGGCGTGGGCGGCAGCCTGCGTCATCACTGGCCCGAGTACCTGATGGAAGCAGGCGAGGCGGGCTTCTACCTGTTCTCTACGTGCGCGGTTGCCACCTTGTTATGGCACCCCGCTTCGCCCATCCAGCCATACTTGCACAGCGACGCTGTTCGCCGGATGTGGATGGGCCTGGCGATGGGCGCCACCATCCTCGCGATCGTCCTTTCCCCGTGGGGCAAGCAGTCCGGAGCGCATTTCAATCCCGCCCTTACATTCACGTTTTATCGATTGCGGAAAGTGGCGCTGTGGGACGCCGTGTTCTACTGCGCCGCGCAATTGCTGGGCGCATTAGCAGGCGTGGCGCTGGCCTCGTTTGTGCTCGCCGGCGCGCCGGCGCACAAAGCAGTCCGTTACGCCGCCACCCTGCCCGGCATCTACGGCGACACCATCGCGTTTGTGGCCGAACTGGCCATCTCGTTTATCTTGATGGGCGCGATCCTGTTCGCGTCCAATCACGAAATCCTGGCCCCCTACACACATTACTTTGCCGCCACCCTTGCCGCGCTATACATTGCGTTTGAATCTCCCTTATCTGGGATGAGCACGAACCCCGCCCGGACGTTCGGCCCCGCTGTGTTTGCCAGCTACTGGCACGCCCTTTGGATCTATTTCATCGGGCCGCCACTGGGCATGCTGGCGGCGGCTGAGGTTTTTCTTTTCGTCCGTGAACGCAAGGATCCGTATTGCGCGAAGCTGCATCACCACAATGACAAGCGCTGCATCTTCCGGCACTCCGGACCCAGCCCCAACGCGCCAGCAGGATGATGGCAACGCGCTTGCACATGAGCGCCCGGGGGAAAATCCAATCAGGTAGCTCATTGAAGTAGTTCAGGAAGCAGGAACAAACTGTCCCCATCGGGCGCTTCAAAATCGCCGACCTCGTCCTGCTGAAAGGCGTCTTCCAAGCTGCGCGCGAACTGAAAGTGCCAATTATGGTTGGCGCTTCGGAGGGAGAACGGGCGTTCGGGAACGCGGCAGCTTGCGGCGTTGTACGTAGTCTGCGTGAAAGATTCGACTTCTCCATCCTTCTTCGCACTAAAGGCCGTCGCTCCCTTGACATGCGAATCAAGGAACTATATGCCGTCCACTTCAAGCCACTTCTTCGCGACCTTGACCGGGTCACTTGCCAAGTCGATCGGCATGCTTTCGATCTCTCTGCCTCCATCGAAAAAAAACGCAACCACGCCGGCCGGTGTGGGACGCAATTCCAGTTTCCTCGAGCCCGCTTCCAGACGAAGCGTGGAATCTACCCAGACCGGCCGCACCAGGATTCGCTGGCTGTGTCCGATGTATCGACAGGCGGTGAGAAGACCATCTAGGAATGGTCCGTTGCGCAGAGCTTCGGCGTGGGGAGCGATTTCGAGGGCGGCCGACCGGGCCGCCTCGCGTGCCGCAGCCTCGCGCGCCTGTGTTTCGGGGTCTCTTTCAGTCCTGGATTCGAGCGCCTTGAGATTGCTTTCCAAGTTGTCGAGGAAACTCATACTTCTTGTAGGATAGCGACTCTCTAGAGGCCCAGACGACATCGCAAATCGGTTGTGAGCAGCAAGCGAGAACGTTTCTATGCGCAACTGCCAAAGTTACAGACTTCGTGTGAAGGTGTTTGCGCTTGCCCCCTGAGCTGACACAAACGGTTAAGACACTGTTGGCCGTTCGCTGAAAAATCCTCGACCGGCAAAACGACTGTAGCGCATACTGGTTCCCGGCTGGTGAAGCGGAGGCGGGCCCTGCGGGAGCGCAACCCGCCAAGGAATAGCCGGCCGGAAACTCATCGAGACGATGGGTGGGGGCGGCAGCCGTAGTCGCCCCCAAGCTTCGCCAGAGAGAAACCCACATCGGACGATAGATTTCCCGATGCCTTGGAAAACTCATACAGAAAGCTGCCGCGCAGCGGCATCCTTTTGATGTCGTTCGAAGCGGGCCGGCGGCATGTAGCCGAGTGCGGAATGCAGGCGCTTTTTGTTGTAGATCTTTTCCAGGAACTCGCGGATCGAAGCGCGAGCCTCGGCCAAGTCCCGGTACTCGTTGCGCAGCACTTCTTCGTACTTGAGCGTTTTCATGAATGATTCACAGGCCGCGTTGGCCAAGGCAGTCAACTACAGCTCATGGCGACGCTGCCGACAGTAGTTTTGAAGTCATCCATCCACATCATCCGTTGAAGGGTCAGCGGTTCAAGCTGGTCACCTATCGCCACAACTGGGGCGAGGATCGAGTTTACTTTCACGATAGCGGCGGGCGCCTTCGCTCGATTCCGGCGGGCTGGACGACGGCGGTAGAGGCCGATCCATTCGTGACATTGGCGGCAGGGCGGTGCCTATTTCGCTACGAGGATCTGTTGAGGCTGGCCGACTTTCTGGAGAAGGCGCGATGAAAGAGCGGAGCTCGGAGTGTAAAGGCAATAACGCCGCATGTGTAAATGGAATGATGCCGGGAAGAGTGTGGACTGCACTGCTACGGCGGGCACCATTGCATCATACAGAGCATGTAATAACAGGTGGCGGAAGACAAAAACAGCTTGACATCGGCCCGGATATTGGCATAATTATCTTTACGGATCTGCTCGACAGTTTTCGAGTCACCCATGGCCGACAAAGATGCCAAGTTCGGGGCGCTGCAACAACAGGGGACGCTGAACCGACGGGCCAAAAATGTCCGGGACGAACTATTTCTTCAGGGCGACTTTTTCGATCCCCGCGACCTGGTCCAGGTCAAGTACGAGATGCTGCGCCGAGTGCAGACCGAAGGCCAGTCGGTTACGGACGCATCGGCGAACTTCGGTTTTTCGCGACCATCTTTTTATCAAGCGTTATCCGCCTTCGAGCTGGACGGCCTAGCCGGCCTGGTGCCACGCAAGCGCGGTCCGAAGCAAGCGCACAAAATCACCGAAGAAGTCCTCGCATTCATCGGAGAGGTGCACCAGAAAGAACCATCCGTTCGATTGCCGGAACTGGTGAAGCTGATTCAGGATCGCTTCGGCATCCGGGTTCATCCGCGAAGCATCGAACGCAGCTTGCTACGCCATCAAAAAAAACTCCGCTGACCGAGCGCCCCGGAACACCGTCCATCCGTCACGATCTGGTTGCCGAGTACGAGCAACTGCGCCGCGATGCCATGGCAACGGTGGCCCATCGCGGCGAAGGCTTGGGCTGGGCGCTTTTTGTGCGACGCGGACTGACCGCCTGGATGCAGGCCTGGTCGGAATGCGCTCCCCACAGCGAACCAAGCTCACGCTCTCGGCCCGATATCGATGAAACCGTTCCAGGCGACGTGCGGCCACAGATCACCACATTGCTGGCCAGCATGATTCTCTGTCAACAACAGGAGGCAACCTCATGACAGGCACCGCACACCAAAAAGTGAATGCCGGACACCTCAAGCGAAACGCTTATCTTTATGTGCGCCAATCGACGCTTCGTCAGGTTTTTGAAAATACCGAAAGCACCAAGCGACAGTACGGTCTGCGCCAGCATGCGGTCGCCTTGGGCTGGCCCGTGGAGCACATCATCGTCATCGACACCGATCTCGGGCAGTCCGGCGCCTCGGCTGTGGATCGGGAAGGTTTTCAGAAGCTTGTCACCGAAGTCGGCCTGGGCAAAGCTGGCATCGTGCTTGGCCTGGAAGTTTCCCGCCTGGCGCGAAACTCCACCGACTGGCACCGGCTGCTGGAGATCTGCGCTCTGACCGACACGCTCATTCTCGATGAAGACGGCGTGTATGATCCAGCGCACTTCAATGATCGCCTCCTGCTGGGTCTCAAAGGAACCATGAGCGAAGCGGAACTGCATGTGATCCGCGCCCGCCTACAGGGCGGAATCCTGAACAAAGCGCGCCGCGGCGAGTTGCAATGCCCCTTGCCCGTCGGCTTTCTCTATAACGCCAGCAGCCAGCCGGTGCTGGACCCTGATAAACAGGTACAGGAGAGTATTCGATTCTTTTTCGACACATTCCGGCGCACCGCATCGGCTTGCGCAGTGGTCAAAGCGTTCCGGCAGAAAGGTCTGCTGTTTCCACGACGATTAAAAAAGGGGCCGAACAAGGGCGATCTGGTGTGGGCGGAACTTCCACACAGCCGGGCACTGCACATTCTGCACAATCCTCGTTACGCGGGCGCCTTCGTCTATGGGCGCAGCCGCACTCGCAACAACCCGAATGGAGGCACCTCCTATACCAAGTTGCCACGCGAACAGTGGATGTTATTCAAGGGCGCTCACCCTGGCTACATCTCCTGGACGCAGTACGAAGAGAACTTGTTGCGCCTCCGGGAGAACGCTCAAGCGGTCGGGGCCGACCGCCGCAAAAGTCCCCCACGCGAGGGCCCAGCGTTGCTGCAAGGCTTGGTGGTATGCGGGGTATGCGGGAGCCGGATGACGGTTCGGTATCACACACGCCAAGACCGGCTCGTACCCGAGTACGTCTGCCAACGCGACGGAATCGAACATGCCATATCGCTATGCCAGCGAGTGGTCGGAGATCACATCGATAACGCTGTCGGCCAACTGCTGGTGGAAAGCGTGGCTCCGCTAGCGCTCGAAGTTACTTTGTCCGTGCAGCAGGAACTCCAGGCCCGAGTCGAGGAAGTGGACCGGCTCCGTAAGAAACATGTAGAGCGAGCGCGCTATGAAGCCGACTTGGCTCAGCGCCGTTACTTGTACGTCGATCCTGCGAACCGTCTCGTTGCGGACTCGCTCGAGGCGGACTGGAACGAAAAGCTTCGCGCATTAACTCTGGCACAGGAGCAGTACGAACAGCAGCGGCGACAGGACCGCATCACCATCGATGAACAGCAGCGCGCCCGAATCGCCGCTATCGCCAGTGATTTTCCACGGCTCTGGCAAGATCCAAAAACCCCAGATCGGGAAAGGAAACGAATGGTCCGCCTGCTGCTGGCCGACGTAACGCTCCTGCGCGGCACTGGAATCAAGGTTCATGTCCGCTTCCATGGCGGAGCATCAAGAACCCTGGAGCTGCCGAGACCGCTGACCGCCTGGGAACTCAGAACAACCCCAGCGGAGGTTGTCGCCGAAATCGATCGGCTGACCGATCACCACACCGACAAAAAGATCGTCCAGATCCTCAACCAACGTGGAGCGCTATCCGGGTGCGGCCAGCGCTTCAATAGCCGCATCGTTGCGCGCCTCCGCCGCGAATACCAGCTCAAATCGCGTTATGATCGGCTACGCGACAAAGGCTTGCTGACTCTTCAGGAAATGTCGGAACGATTGGGCGTGACTCCCAAATGCGTCATCCACTGGCGCAACCACGGCCTGCTTCGAGCTCATCCGTTCAACGATCGCGACGACTGGCTGTACGAGGACCCCGGACTCAACCCACCGCGCAAGGCACAGGGCGTCAAGCTTGCCAAACGGCGTCGTTTCCCGGAGAACGTCGTGCACGGTTTGCAGGAGGTGCAGTATGAAGCGTAAGCCTTGTCCCATGGATTGGCCTTGCGCGACATGCTGATTTCGATGTCGTTGGCTTTGAGCAGATCCGTGTAATCATTGCTGGCGTACTGCGAGCCGCGGTCGGAATGATGCACCAAGCCGGGCTCGACTGTGCGGCGCGAAAGCGCCATGCGTAGCGCGGTGAGCGTGAGCGAGTCTTCCATTTCGCGATCCAGCGCCCAGCCGATCACGCGTCGCGAGTAGGCGTCCAGAATCACTGCCAGGAAGACGAACTCGTGGCGCAGCCGGATGTAGGTGATATCGGCCCGCCATAGTTGATTGATCGCGGTCAGGATCATGTCACGTGCCAGGTTCGGATACACCTTGCGCGTGTGGTTGGAATCGGTGGTGACGACGAACTTGCGCTTGCGCACGCACAGCAGGTTGTCCTCGCGCATCAGACGGTAGACGCGCTTCGGGTTGACCTTCCAGCCGCGCTCGCGAAGTTCCTTGGTTATGCGCGGCCGTCCGTAGCACGGCCATTCCAGCGCGATCCTCTGGATCGCGTCGCGCAAGTCCATGTCGGGATCTGGCCCCGGTTCGGCGTCATCGAAGCGATAGAAGCCAGACCGGGAAACCCGGCCCAGCTTCAGCATCCGTTCGACGGTCAGTCTGCCTCCGGCCTTCATTTCTTCTTGGACCTTTTGGTAGACGGCGGTTTTCCAGTCAACGCCTGCAGCATCCGCTGTTCCTCGATGCGCTGCAAGCACCCCTTCAAAAAATCCAACTCCAGCGCCTGCTGGCCGATTTTACGTTCCAACTCGGCGATCCGCCCTTCGGACCAACGCTGCTTCCCGTTACCCGGAAATACATTGCCCGGCCCCTGGCGGAACTCACGTCGCCAACGGTGCAGCACGTTGGCGTTTACCTCCAACGCCCGCGCCACCTCGCCGATGGAAACTCCTTGCTCCAGCCGCCGCACTGCGGCCAGCTTGAACTCCTTGGTGAATATCCTTCTTGACATCCCCATGACTCAATTCTCCTTTGAATGGATTTTGAGTCTTAACCAGATAACGGCGGGTTCGCCGTCAGTGTTAACAGAAACGGCGCGCGATATGAGAGGCTGGGCGGAGGACGCGACTCGGCAGCTACAGCCGACAAACATTTGGTGCGTGAGTGCCCGTTCTTAACCATGGTTCCGGTGATGGCGGTCAGTGATTTGGTGGCAGTCCGCTGAGCGATCAGCGGACTCGACCCCGTTGGAGACATTTTCAAACCGACTGCAACCGGGCCGAGTCTCGTCCCATTTCCAAAATGGATGAGGACTCAAGATGGCGAAAGGATTCAAGACGAAGAAGAATAAGGCAAAGAGAGAGTGGGATGAAGGGCTCTCTGCGCTGAACAGGAACGCAGCAGGGATCGATGTGGGCAACGCCGAACATTATGTCGCCGTACCTGCAGGGCGAGATCCCGAGCCAGTACAAAGTTTCGGAAGCTTCACGGCAGATTTGCATCGCATGGCGCAATGGCTGAAGGCATGTGGCGTAGAGACGGTCGTCATGCAGGCAACGGGCGTTTATTGGATCGCGCTTTTCCAAATCTTGGAGAGCTACGGATTTCAGGTCAACGTGGTGAACGCGCGTCACACGAAGACGTTGCCGGGGCGCAAGACTGACGTGTTGGAGTGCCAATGGCTACAGAAACTGCACACCTTCGGACTGTTGAATAATTCGTTTCGTCCGACGGAGGAAATCCAGATATTGCGAACCTACCTTCGGCAGCGGGAGAATCTGGTGGCGGCGGGCAGTACATGCATTCAGCACATGCAGAAAACGCTCACGCAGATGAACGTGCAGTTAGCCAATGTAATCAGCGATATCAGTGGAGTAACTGGTATGGCGATCCTGCGCGCGATCGTCGCAGGCGAACGCGACCCGGACAGATTATCCACACTCAAACATGGCCGCGTGCGCGCCAGCCGCGGGGAAATCGCGCGAAGTCTGGAAGGCAACTGGCGCGAGGAGTTGCTGTTCGTGCTGGAGCAGAGTCTTGAGCTTTACGACCTCTACGTTCTCAAGATTGCAGTATGCGATCAACGCATCGAGCGGCATCTGAAGATGATGAAATCGAAACCCGACCCCGCACAAACGTCCGACTCCGCCGCGCTTCCCGCACCAAAGCAGGAGACGCGTTTCAGCCTCAAGGACCACCTCTGCCGCATTACAGGAGTCGACCTGACGAAGGTCGCGGGCCTGCAAGTCCAGACCGTGCAGACCATCATTTCCGAAGTTGGCGTAGACATGAGCCGCTGGAAAACAGAGAAGCAGTTTGCCTCCTGGCTGGGGCTGTGTCCCGACAACCGGATTAGCGGAGGCAAAGTTCTGAAGAGTGGAACGCGTCAAGTTGTGAATCGTGCCGCCACCGCCCTCCGGCTTGCCGCGTGGAGCCTCATCCGAAGCCAAAGCGCTCTGGGAGCAAACTTCCGCAGACTACGATCCAAGCTCGGTGCTCCCAAAGCGATC
>CAWBAE010000010.1:0-67773 GCA_963786745.1 Terriglobia bacterium
CCCTTCCACCTTCCTGTCGGAAGGCGCCCAGCAGGTCGCGCCGTAGAAGTGCATTAAACGGTGACAGGCAAGTTCATGAGTTTCGCCAATTCAGGCCATCTGGGACTCGACCGCAAGGTCTTCAGCAGCGGCGTCCGGAGGTAACCGACCACGGCCGGATCACGCTGCTCGATGGCCTTCTCAAACCAGCCCGCGGACTCCTCCGCCTCGCCGCACATGGCGTGGAATACCGCCAGAGCCATGGGCGTTCCATACTTCTCGCCGGCGGACGCTCTCAGCTTTTCGAGAAATGGAGCGGCGCGGCCTGAGTCGCCGGATAGACGCAGCACAGCAGCCAGAACCGCAATCACCCGAGAATTCCAGGATGCGAGCCGGTAAGCCTGTTCAGCGGCATCCAAAGCCGCGGCGAGCTCGCCTCGATAGGCATAAATCCGAGCCAATGCCAGATGGACGTTCCAGCGATTTTTGTCGACCTCCAGCACCTTCCGGGCCGCCGCGATCGCGCGATCATCCAGTCCGGCGGCGTGCAAGCCATTGATCAGCGCGATTTGCATGCCCATGTTGAGCGGGTCCGCGTCGAGAGCGCGCTCGAGCTCGGTCACGGCCTGGCCCAGGCGCCCGAGAGGCATCAGGTAGTAAAAGGCATAGGAGTAACGCACACCCGCCGGCACCGTGTCTCCACCCATCGCCATGCGAAACCAACGCTCCGCCTCGCTCCATTCAAATGTGTAGGCCGCCGCGGCGACGCCCAATGCGGCTTGCGCTTCCGGCAGCGACGGGTCTAATTCGAGAGCCTTCATGGCGGGCACGCGAGCCAGGTCCATTACTTCGCGGGCGGGCCGCAGTGGGTTGAATGCCAGCACCCAGTAATAGGTCGCTAACGCCGCGTAAGCCAAGGGGTACTGCGGATCGAGCGAGATCGCTTTCTCGAAATATTCCTTGCTGCGTTCCAGGCCCTCCGGCGTGCCGTCGAACTGGTAGTGCCGGCCTTTAAGAAGAGCTTCATAGGCGGGCAGGCTGGGGGTATGACGGTGGTTTTCTCCGAGTTCGGCCGAGAATTTCAACTTCAGCGCTGCCGCAATGGCGCTGGCGATCTCATCTTGCACCGCGAACACGTCGGCCAGTTCCGCATCGTAGCGCTCGGACCACAGATGGTAGCCATCGGCGGCATTAATGAGCTGCGCCATGACGCGGATCTTGCTCCCGGCGCGGCGCACGCTGCCTTCCAGAATGGCGCGAACGTTCAGCGTATCCGCGATCTTTCGAATGTCCTGGTTCTCGCCCCGAAAGGCGAACGCGGAGGTGCGGGCGGTGACTTTCAACCCACGCACGTGAGTTAAGGCGTTGATGATCTCCTCGGCCAGTCCGTCGCTGAAAAACTCGTTCTCCTTGTCGGCGCTGAGGTTCGAGAACGGCAGCACCGCGATAGACGCTTCGGCGCGCGCCGGTTGCGCCGGAACGGCTTGCGTGGGAGCCTTGAGGTTTTCGAGCGCGGCGCGGACATCCTGCATCTGCTGGAACCGATCTGCGGGTTGCTTCCTGAGGCAACGCATCAGGATTGACTCGAGACCTGGGATCGCCGCCGAGCCCAGCGGCTGCGGTTCGTCGCGAAGCAAGGAACTCATCACCGAAGCCATGGTGTCGCCCGGAAAGGCGCGCCGGCCGGCGACGAGCTCATATACCACCGCGCCGAAGCTGAAAATATCGGATCGAGCATCGAGCGGCTTTCCCTCTGCCTGCTCAGGCGCCATATACGCGGCCGTCCCCAGGACCGTTCCCGCAACCGTCCGGGTCATCTCCAGTCCAGTGGGATCCGCAATCTTCGCCAAGCCGAAATCCAGCAGTTTCACCGAGCCATCATCGGTGATCATGATATTCGCGGGTTTGAGATCCCGATGGATGATCCCTTTTCGATGCGCTGCCTCCAGCGCAGCCGCGATCTGCAGGGCCACGCGCAGAGCCTCGTCCGGGCGCAAAGGACCCTGGAGCTGCTTCCCCTCGAGGTACTCGAGGACCAGGTAGCCCTGTCCATCGTGTACACCGACGTCATAGAGCGCGCAGATATTAGGATGGCTGACCGCCGAAATGGCGCGCGCTTCGGTCTCGAAACGCTCCGAAAAATCGGCGGAGAGCAACTTCACCGCGACGGAGCGGCCGAGCCGGGTATCGGCGGCCTTATACACTTCCCCCATACCGCCTGCACCGATGGCTGTTTTGATCTCGTAGGGGCCCAGCCGGGTCCCGGGAACCAGTGACATAAGATGCTGACCGATTTTAACGTATCGACCGATCCGGGGGCCGGAACGAGCACGGAATTCAGCCGGAATGAAACGCTTTAACGTTTTCGAATCACTACTCGCTAGCAGGCAGAAAGTTGGCGAGGGATGCGCCCCGCTTGCCAAGACCAGCCTTCATGGAGAACTACATCAATGAGCAACCCAACCGGATTCAGAGCGCACATTTCGCTGCCCGGCGGCTTCCGCTTCGGAGAAGTCCGCCCAGACCACAAAGTGGCCGCGCCCACTACGCCACCGCCGAGCCTCGGTCCACTCGCCGCGTTTTCCGGAGATTGGGTCGGGAACGGTTTCAACACCATCTTCCGGCCCGACAACACTGCGACGCCTACGCCACTGCCGGTTCCCGTTCCAGGCAGCGACAATATCCTGGAACTGAACCTCACCTCCGAAAGCCTGTCCTTTTCACCCAGCCTGGGCGCGGTTCCCAATCGCGGGACGACACCGCAGGGAGACATCTTCCTCAACGGCGTTCCTTATCTCCAGACCATCAACGATGTGACCGTCCAAGGCGAAAGCACCGGAATTCACGTGGAGCCCGGACTATGGATGATGGTCCCGCCGACCACCGTCCCGACGGAAGGCGTAACGCTGGTGCGCATGGCGTCGATCCCGCACGGGACCACGATTGAAGCCCAGGGGACCTCGGTGTCGATCGCCGGGCCGCCGACCATAGCGCCCGTGGACATCACCCCGTTCGTGACAGGATCGAATCCGCCCAAGCTGGTCCCGTTCCCCAGCCAGACCGCCGCTACCGCCGGCACGGCCCGGATTCCACAGGATCTAACCAGCTTCATCAGCGCCGGCACCATCACCCAGGCTATGCTGACCGATCCGAACACGGTGCTTCGCAATCACATCAGCAAACAAAAGATCACCGCCACAACCGCGATAATCGTTTCCACCGCACCCAGTCTTCCGCTGTTTGGCGGCGGCGCGGATAATATCGCGTTCTTGCTAGGTCAAGCGGCGGCCACCAAGCCCAACGCCCAGGCGTTGCAAATGACCGCGATTTTTTGGATCGAGACTGTTCAGGAGGTCGTACTGGTTCCGCCTTTTCTGGTGGGTCAACCGCCTTTCGCGATTAAAGCCAGACCGAGCGTTCCTGGACAGCGCGTGCCGACATTTTCGATCAGGCCGCCCTTTGATCTGCCAAAGCCGCGCGAGATAACGGTGACGTTTACGCAGATTCAGTACACACAGCTAGTCCTGCTGAATTTCAACGGACTCACCTGGC
The DNA here is from genome assembly GCA_963786745.1 of Terriglobia bacterium. Classification (GTDB taxonomy): domain Bacteria; phylum Acidobacteriota; class Terriglobia; order Bryobacterales; family Bryobacteraceae; genus Palsa-89. The sequence continues at coordinate 3,532 of CAWBAE010000010.1, forward strand.
CGCATGTTTCGGTGAACACGCTGGTGCCGGCGGATGATATCGAAGTTCCTCCCTCGGTCTGGGCGTGACGCGCTGAATTGGGCGAGTGAACACAAATTTTACGCTTGTTTTACAACCTGGCTTGTCCACGCGTGACGGGGGCTGATATGCTGGCACCGAGGTTGCTGCCGGAGTTCCGCGCCCTCGACGACAGCAACAGGATTGCGCATGAAAACGCCCCTGCTGTTTCTAGCTGTCTCTATCATCGCGCGCGCCGCCGCGCCCGTCACTTCGCCCTTCACCACACTGGCGAACTTCCCCAACAGCATGGTCTATGCAGTTCAGACCGATGCCTCGGGCAACATCTATGTCGCGGGCCTGAATGGAAATTTTGACAAGGCCGACCCGTTCGTCGCCAAACTAAGCCCCACCGGACAGACACTGTATTCGACCACCTTCGCGGGTAGCGACTTCGGCATCGCTTGGGCCGTCGCGGTGGATTCGATCGGCGCCGTGTATGTTTTCGGGAATACCAACTCGCCGGATCTTCCCACCACTCCGGGCGCTTTGCAAACCACGGCGCAAGGCACATATCAAGGCTTCGTTGCCAAATTGGATCCGTCCGGCAAGATCGTATACTGCACCTTCGTCGGCGGCGCCACGGACGTGACTCCGGGGCTGACCTCCGCACCCGGCCTGGATAGCATCGTGGTGGATTCGGCGGGCGACGCGATTATCAGCGGCCAAGCGGGCACCAACTCGATGATCGGCACGTTTCCGCCGGCGCCCGCACCGGTGGTCAGCAGCTCCGAATCCTTCGTGTTGAAGCTCGACCCCACGGGTGCCAAGATTCTCGGCGGCATCAGCGGCATCGGAGGCATGATCGCGATCGATAGCCAGGACAACATCTATGTCACCGGCCTGCAATACGGCGACGAAAACACTCCGATTTCCGCTACTCCGGGTGCCTTCCAGGGCGAACCAGCGAATGTGTGCAGCTCGCTGGGAGATTTCTTCACGTGCGGATATCAATATGTGGCCAAGCTGAGTCCGGATCTCACGCAGGTTCTGTATGCGACTTACGTCAGCGGCAAATATGGCGCCACGCCCGCGGCCATTTCCGTGGACGCGCAGGGAGACGCCTTCGTGGCCGGCACCACCAATTCGCCGGACTATCCCACCACGCCCGATGCTTACGAACCGCAGTATATTGCGAGCGCCACACCCAGCACCAGTTGCTTTTTCATCATCAACTGCGTCGATCTTCCTCCGGAGAGCGGATACCTGACGGTAGTGAATCCCACCGGAACGGGCTTGATCTACTCCAGCTATTTCAGCGGGACCGAGACCGATACCATCACCTTTGCCGTCTTCACGCCTAATGCAATTTATTTGGGTGGAAGCGCGGGATCGGCCGATCTTCCGGGATTCGTCGGCTATCCCCAGCAGTGTCTTCCGCAAACTTACGCGACGCGCCTCAGCGCCGATGGGACGGAGATCGGCGCGTCCCGTGTAACGCCCGGAAATATCCTGGCTTACGATGCTTTCGCCGGAACGCTGGTCGAAACCGGCGGAACGAATGTGATCGCGATTAACCCCGATGCGCCGCGGGCGGTCATCGACTGTGTTCTTGATGCGGCCGATTTGAAGCCGGTAACTTCCATTGCGCCGGGTGAGCTGCTTTCCCTGTTCGGCGAGTTCTCCTCCGGCAGCCCGGATACTCCTCCGGCGGGACAGGCCCCGACCTCGCTCGACGGCGTCAGCGTGAATGTCAACGGAGTGGCGAGCCCTTTGCTTTTTGTCGGCGGGGAGCAGGTTAACTTCCAGGCACCCTTTGGCATAGCCGGTTCAGCAACGGCGAACATCAGCTTTGCTTCCGCTCTATCGAACCTATCCGATTCTCTCGCGCTGCCGATCGTGGCGAGCAACCCAGCAGCATTTCTCAACACGGCGACGCCGTCCACCGCGCTGGCGACGTGCACCATGGAGAGCTCCGCGTCGGTCAACGGATTGTTGCCGCTAGCCCTCAACCCGGATGGCTCGGTCAACACTTGCCTGAATCCTGCCTCTCCGGGCTCGACCGTTACGCTGTTTCTCAATGGCCTGGGAGTGACGTCGCCCCCGGTTGTCACTGGGCGCGGGGTGACGGTGACCTCCGTCTCGCCGCTCTCGAGCTCCGTTTTGGGCATCTGGCAGGTGAATATCCAGATACCGGCCGATGCATCCTCAGGCGGGAACCAGATTTCGCTCACGGCCGGCGGCGTACCTGTTCGAGATGGCAATCTGGTTATATGGGTCGAGTGAAGTTACACAGTCTGCCGCCGCTTGTTCTCACAATCACGTTGGTCTCGGTCGCCCTGATGCCGGCCGGCGGCCAGGCTCCCGCTTATCGGGCGCCGCGAACGGCGGATGGCAAACCCGACCTGAACGGCATCTGGCAAGCCGTCAACACCGCCGACTGGGATCTCGAGAACCATTCGGCGGCAGCGGGACCTGTGGCCGCGCTGGGCGCGGAGGATGCAATTCCGCCCGGCTTAAGCGTCGTGGAGGGCGGTGAAATTCCTTATCTGCCGGAAGCGGCCAAAAAGAAGCAGGAGAACTTTGCCAACCGCCTGACTACCGATCCGGAAATCAAGTGTTACCTTCCGGGCGTGCCGCGCGCAACGTATCTGCCCTTTCCGTTTCAAATCATTCAGAACGCGAAGAACATAATGATCGCGTATGAATACGCGGGCGCGGTGCGTACCATTCCGATGCAAGATCCGGGCCCGAGCCCGGCGCCGAGCTGGATGGGTTGGTCGGTAGGCCATTGGGAGGGCGACACGCTGGTGGTGGATGTGACGGCGCAGAACGGCAAGACCTGGTTCGACCGGGCCGGAGACTTCCACAGCGACGCCTTACATGTCGTGGAACGCTACACCCCTCGCAGCCCTGATACCCTGTTCTACGAGGCCGTCATCGACGACCCAAAGGTTTTTTCGCGGCCCTGGAAGATCAGCATGCCTCTCTACCGTCGCGTCGAGAAGAACGCGCAGCTCCTAGAGTTCCGGTGCGTGGAGTTCTCTGAAGAGGTGCTCTACGGGCCTCTTCGCAAGAAGGTGAGCAAATGAATCGCGGCCTAGCATTTATGTTGGCGATGGGGTTGTTCGCGCCCGTCCTGGTTCCCGGCCAAACCTGGACCCCGCCGCGCACGCCGGACGGTCAACCGGACTTACAAGGATTTTGGTCGAACGTCTCTATCACGCCGTTGGAGCGCCCGGCCGAGCTTGCCGGAAAAGCGTATTACACAGACCAGGAACTGGCGGAAGTGGAAAAGAAAGCGCAACAGCCCCGCAGTGTGGAGAGCATCGGCGGGACCATCGCGCACTATGACTTCCTGCAGTTCGGGCTGGATCAAACCCAGGCCAAGCACGCGCTGAATCATCGAACGTCGCTGGTTGTGGATCCCCCGAATGGACGAATTCCTCCCTTCACGCCGGAGGCCTTGAAAAGAGCGGCTGACCGGGCGGAAGCGAGGAAGCGCAGCGGCGCCGGTCAATTCGACGGCCCTGAGAGCCGGCCGTTGAGCGAGCGCTGTATCTTCATGACCCAGGGACCACCGATGCTTCCGGAGGCTTACAACAGCAATCTCGAAATCCAGCAAGGCCCGGGTTACGTGGCGATTCTTCAGGAGGAGATTCACGACGTTCGCATCATCCCGCTGGACGGGCGTCCGCACGTCGGTCCTCAGATCCGCGAGTACATGGGAGACTCGCGCGGCCATTGGGAAGGCAACACCCTGGTGGTCGATACGACCAATTTCAACGACAAGACCCGCTTCATGGGATCCTCCGAGACTCTTCACGTGGTGGAGCGCTTTACGGCTTTGGATCCTGACACGATCCTGTACCGCTTCACGGTGGAAGATCCAACCACGTGGGCCAGATCGTGGACGGCGGAGCTGCCCATCACCAGGATTCAGGGTCCGCTGTATGAGTTTGCTTGTCACGAAGGGAACTACGGCATGGCGAACACACTCCGCGGAGCGCGCGCCGCGGAAAAAGCCGCCGAGGAAGCAGCCAAAAAGAACGGCAAGTAATCCATCCCAGGAGGGAGCGATTTGAAAAAGCAAAGTGTGGTCGTAGCTGCGCTGGCCGGTCTCATCCTGGCCGCAACGCCCATGCGGGCGCATCACTCATTCGCGGCTGAATTCGATGTAAACAAGCCGCTCAAATTGCGGGGAGTTGTTACGGAATGGGAACTGACCAACCCTCACTCCTGGATCCATTTGGATGTGAAAGGCGCGGACGGAAAGACGGTCAGTTGGATGATTGAAGGCGGCAGTCCGAATTCGTTGTTCCGGCTGGGCTTCAACAAGGAATCCCTCCCTCCCGGAACCGAGATTGTGGTGGAAGGCTATCAAGCCAAGGACGGAGCAAATCGAGCCGCCGGCGCCAAGCTCACGTTCAATGATGGCCGGAAGCTGTTTCTCGGGGGGTCTGTACCCGGTGCAAACCCGGATTCCACCGATCCCCAGGCCAAAAAATAAACGCAAGCGGCGCTCTGCAGGCGACGCTGAAGGGAGTGCCATGATCGCACCACGAGCAAGCCTTGCATTTCTGATCGTTCTGATCACCGCGGCGGCGCTCACCGCCGGAACCGCGGGGGGATCCTGTGAGAGCCTGGCCTCGCTGAGGCTTCCGGACGCCACGATCGACTCGGCCCAATCCGTGGCCGCGGGCGCGTTCGAACCGGCGGGCGGCGGAAGCGGAGGCGCGAACGGCCGTCTGGCGGGGGCATTCAAGGGTCTGCCAGCATTCTGTCGCGTCGCTGCCACGCTGAAGCCGTCGAATGATTCGGATATCAAGGTTGAGGTTTGGATGCCTACGTCCGGCTGGAACGGTAAATATGAAGCCGTCGGTAATCCAGGCTGGGCTGGATCCATCAACTATTTGGATCTGTCCCGCGCGTTGCAGCGCGGCTATGCGGCCAGCTCCACCGACACGGGACATAGCGGCGCCGCCGCCAGCGCCAGCTTTGCACTGGGACACCCCGAAAAGCTGATTGATTTCGGATATCGATCCGAACACGAGATGACCGTGAAGGCCAAGGCGATCATTGCGGCGTTCTATGGCAATGCTCCCAAGCTGTCCTATTTTGTCGGATGCTCCTCGGGCGGGCGGCAGGCTCTGATGGAAGCTCAGAGATTCCCTAACGATTACGACGGGATCGTGGCGGGTTCGCCCACCAATAACTGGACGAACATGATGTTCGGCCGCGTTTGGATAGCTCAGGCAACGCTCAAGGATCCGGAGAGCTACATACCTCCGGCAAAGTATCCTGTGATCCACAAAGCGGCGCTGGAAGCCTGCGACGCGCTCGACGGCGTACGGGATGGCATCATCAGTGATCCGACGCGTTGCCATTTTGACCCGAAGGTGGTCGAATGCAAGAGCTCCGATGCACCGGACTGCTTGACTTCGCCGCAAGTGGAGGCGGCGCGCAAGATCTACGCTTCAGCCAAGAACCCGGTCACCGGGCAAGTGATTTTCCCCGGGATGGAACCCGGAAGCGAACTGGTTTGGGCCACGCTGGCCGGCGGACCCAAGCCGATCGCGCTGGCCGACAATCATTTCAAGTACGTAGCGTTTCAGGATCCGAACTGGGACTTCAAGAAGCTGAATTTCGACAGTGACTTGATCCAGGCAGAGAAGGCGGACAACGGCATCCTGTCCGCAACCAATCCGGATCTGAGGCCATTCGTGTCGCACGGCGGGAAGCTGATCCAATACCACGGGTGGACGGACCAGCAAGTACAGCCAGGCAATAGCGTCGACTACTACAACCGTGTGGTTCAGGCCCTGGGCGGCGCTTCGAGGGCGATGGATTCCTACCGGCTGTTCATGGCGCCCGGGATGAATCACTGCGGCGGCGGTGAGGGACCTAATAGCTTCGACATGAACGGCGCACTGGAGCAGTGGGTGGAAAACGGGAAGGCGCCCGATCAGATCATTGCGTCGCATGCCACGAATGGAAAGGTCGATCGCACGCGTCCCCTTTGTCCATACCCACAAACCGCTCGCTACACCGGTTCGGGATCCGCGGACGAGGCGGCCAATTTCGTATGCGTCGAGAACAAGTGAAGGGTTCACGACACCGACGAGTGGACTGACACGGTATAATGAGTTGTCACGTCAAGCGCGGTTCCAAAGCCGGCGCTGTGGCAAATCCCTGGTAATTACCCGACATTTTGATCTCAGTCAACGACATCTCCATGCGCTTCGGCGCTCGCGTTCTCTTTGAAGACGTAACCACCACGTTCCTGGCGGGACGGCGGTATGCGATTACCGGCCCGAACGGGTCCGGCAAATCGACGTTCATGAAAATCCTGACCGGTGAAATCGAGCCCACGAAAGGGTCCGTGACGCGGCCGAAGCAGGTCGGAATATTGCGGCAGGATCAATTCGCGTTCGATTCCTACCGCGTTCTGGATACCGTGATCATGGGGAACGCGCCGCTTTGGGACGCGCTACAGGAGCGAGAGAAACTCTACGCCCATGCGGATGACTGGACCGACGAAGACGGCATGCGCGTGGGTGAACTGGAGGGAATCGTCGGCGATCAGGGCGGCTACACCGCCGAAGCCGATGCCGCTACTTTGCTCCAGGGCCTGGACATCCCGGAAGCGCTGCATGAGCGCAAGATGTCGGAGCTGCAAGGCGGCCAGAAGGTGCGCGTGCTTTTGGCGCAGGCGCTGTTCGGCAACGCGAGCGTGTTGCTGTTGGACGAGCCCACCAACAACCTGGACCTCGATTCGGTGCACTGGCTCCAGCGGTATCTGCTGGCATATACCGGCTGCCTGATCGTTATTTCCCATGACCGGCATTTCCTGAACGAAGTCTGCACCCATACCGCCGATATCGACTACGAGAGCATCATTTTGTACACCGGCGCCTACGACGACATGGTGCTCGCTAAGACTCAGATCCGCACGCGCGTGGAGGCCGACAACGCCCAGCGTGAAAAGAAGATCGCCCAATTGAACGAGTTTATTGCAAGGTTCTCGGCAGGCACTCGATCGGCGCAAACCACCTCGCGCAAGAAAGAAGTGGAGCGGCTGCAAACCTCCGAACTCGCGAAATCGAACATCCAGCGTCCCTATATCCGATTCGAAAACAAACGTCCGTCCGGGCGGCATCCTCTGGAAGTGAAGGGGCTCTCGAAATCCTATGATGGCCAGACGGTGATTCGGAATTTCACCGCCTCGATCGCGCGCGGGGAAAAAATCGCGCTGCTGGGCCGCAACGGCGCGGGGAAGACCACCATGCTGCGATCGCTGCTCCGCAATGCTACGGGATTTGTCGATGTCGCCGACCGGGAGTTTCCCATCGATGGCGGCGTAGTCACGTGGGGCCATGAAGTAGCGGTCGGATATTTCTCGCAGGACCATAAAGAGTCCATCCAGCCCTGCGCCACACTGCTCGAATGGCTCCACGAGTTCGATTCCATGGCTTCTCAACAGGAACTGCGCGGCCTGCTGGGCCAGATGCTATTCAGCGGCGAGGACGCGACCAAGCGCACGGATAACCTTTCGGGCGGAGAAGCGGCGCGTCTGATTTTCTGCCGCTTGATGCTCCAGAAGCCGAATTTCCTGCTTTTGGACGAGCCGACGAATCACCTGGATCTGGAAGCGATCAACGCGTTGAACATCGCGCTTCAGAAGTACGACGGAACGGTCCTGCTGGTCACGCATGACCATGACGTGGTGGATGAAGTGGCCACTCGCATCTGGCATTTTGATGACCGCGGAGTAGAAGACTACAAGGGCGCCTACGCCGATTATCTGGCGGAACGGGAAACCGCCACGGCTTAGCTTCTCACGCGCTTACGGCCCGCCACGGAAGGATACCGCGAGCCAGCAAATCGGGGAGTATTTTATTTGCGATGCTGGGAGCGAGTCGCGAGTAATCGTCGCGTTCCCCGAACCAAACTAACTCGGCGATTTCCGAGTTCGCCACCGGTTCGCCAGCCAGCTCGCCACGGTACAGCTCGATTCGAACTGTTTTTGGCTGTTCTACGGAGGATCCAGCGGCGCGATCCGTATAAACTCCAACCAGCTCGGCCGCGCTTAAGACGACCGCGCCCAGCTCTTCGCGCAATTCGCGAGACAGGCAATCCAGGGCGGATTCGCCGGGCTCGCGGCAGCCTCCTGGCAATATAAGCAATGCTGTGGTGTGTCGCTTACGGCACAACAGGATCTTGCCGTCGCGTATGGTGAGCAGTCCGACTTTGTCGAAGTCAACGTTGCCGTCAGCCATGATCGCTATTGCAGAATGGGCAGTTTCAGATAGTCGTTCGGAACAAAAAGGCTGCCCTCGGTGATCCCTTGCGGCGCCGCCTTGCGCAATTCCCGGCCGAGCTTTTCCGACGTCATGCTGCCTTGGAGGGTCAGATTGAAGGCTCGAACAACTTCGCGGACCTGCTCTGCGGATTCATGGGCGAACTCCAGCCTGAAATGGCGAATCCCCGCGCCGCGCCATTCATCGATGAAATCGCTGGCCTGCTGGGCTTCCGCGCCGAAAACAGTGTTGCGACATCCCACGTCGGCAATCACGGGATGCGCGCGGCCGGCGGAGTCCTTCAGCTCGACGCGATGTTTCTCGCAGGGACGCCCGCAATCCCGATAACTGGTTCCCGTCGACAGGAAGCGGCAGAATACGCAGTGTTCGGTGTGAAAGACGGGCAGATGCTGAAACGCCACCACCTCGATGCTCCCCGGACCTACTCTGCGCGCCAGCTCCGCGACCTGCGCGCCATTCAAATCGTGAGTGGGAGTGATACGGCTGAGCCCGAGCGCGAGGTACATCTCGGCGGTCAGGGAATTCGCGGTATTCAAACTGAAGTCGCCGATTAACGGCGGACGCGGGCGATCGCGCAAAGCGTGCAGGATGCCGCTGGATCGCACGACGATAGTACATTCCAGGCTGAGAAGAAAGTTTAAGATGCGTTCCTCCCCCGGTTTCGAGACTCGAGGAGTTGCCACCCGCGCCGCGATTCCGCTCGTCTTCACCTGCTCGAGCGAAGGACGGAGCCCGTAAAGATCGAGATAGTCGAGCGTGACGCTGGCTGGACGGCTGGCTAGTGCTGCTTCGAGCTGCTCCGGGGTGCGAACCAGAAGATGGAGCTCTGGCAACGCTTCATTGTCATCCGCCGATGGCGTCACTTGGCTGAGCATAGACTGGACGCTGTCCAGAGGATCGCGAACTGCGCCAGCGCGAGTTTGGATTTGTAGCGCCTGCAATTCTGCGACGGCGCTGCGACGCACCTGGTTGAGCTGCGACGCGGAAACGAAGCAGGCCTCCTGCATGTCGAGCGTCACACCGGCCAGTTCGTAGGGCGTATTCCCTAAGCGGCCGAATTGTTCACGCAACAACTCGACCGAGAGTCCACGATTCTCGGCAGCGGCAAGAGGGCTCGCGGATTTTACGATCACGGTCATTTGCGGCTGCTTCCCAAGCGACCATTCGGTAACCATCGGCCGGCCCGGCACAGCCGTCACGCGCACGTCCACGGGCTGCCGCGAAACTGGCGCGGTGGCTTGCGTATAAGGGCGCGCAGCGCGGTCCACATCCGGGTCGTCAGTTCGCCAGACGCGGTCGCCGGGGCGAATTCGTCCGAACTGAATCGCGCCGTTTCCGAATTGCAATTCCAGCGAGCCGTCGAGCCCGGGCAAAACCTGATACACGCGGCCGCCTTCCTCGGGCTCCTCCGGGCTCCGCCAATCCGCCGCGTCGAACACTACGCCATCGCCCGGCTTTAAGCGGCGCGATCGCATGCGCGCCGTTCGTTTCAATAACCACGTGATCGGGTTTAGAGCGCTCCACTCGCCCCATCAGGACGCCCCGATGGCGCGGCGCGCGGCCATTGACCACCAGCTGATGATTGGTCCCGGTCATGAAGAACGGACCCAAGCCGCGCGAATACAACCTGCTCGAGCTGAAGCTTTTCCGTGGGCGTAACATCCGCGTTCCGCCCGACCCAAGCCTCGTCTACCGCCTTGCGATAGGCGCGCGTCGTCAACGCGACGTAATTCGCGTCCTTGTATCTGCCTTCGATTTTCAGCGCGGCCACGCCAATCTTGAGAATCTCCGGAATTTGTTCGAGTGCGAAGAGATCCCCGGGCGAAAGAAGATAGCGGGCGTCACCTAGCGGCTCGAGGCGTCCATCGACCAGCATCTCGTAGGGCAGGCGGCACGCCTGCGCGCACTGCCCGCGATTCGCGCTGCGCCCGCCCCAAGCCTCCGACGAAAAACATTGCCCGGAGTAAGCTACGCATAGCGCGCCGTGAACAAAGATCTCGACTTCGCATCCGGTTTTCGCGACAATCGCACGGACTTCGTCGAGCGACAATTCCCTGGCCAGATTAACGCGCCGGATGCCAAAACTCTTGGCCAGCTCTACACCCTCGACGTTGGTGATGCTCATCTGCGTGCTGGCATGCAGCTCCATGTCCGGAGCGATCTGGCGGGCCAGCCGCACGATGCCGTAGTCCTGCACGATCATCGCGTCTACGCCGGCGGCCACAATGGCCGCGATGGTACGGGCGGCTTCCGGCAATTCGTGCTCGAAGACCAACGTGTTGAAGGTGATGAATCCACGCACGCCGCGGGCGTGCAGAGTGCGCATCACCTGCGGCAACTCGTCCAGCGAAAATCCGGCCTTAGCGCGAGCCGAAAAGTGCTTCAGGCCGAAATACACCGCGTCCGCGCCGGCTTCGATCGCGGCATGCAATTGCGGCCAATAGCCGGCCGGGCTCATGATCTCGGGCTTCGATGGGATCGGAGACTGCATGGAACAGCTTTCTCCAGCGTAGCGCAGGGCTCTAGAGCAGACTCAGCGCGACCGTGGTCATTCCGCGCGCGCCCGTGGCACGCTCCAGCGCATCGATCAATTCGGATTCCAAGGCCGCTGGGTCAAAATCCACCAGGCAAGCCGCAATTTCTTCATCGCTGGCACCCTCAAAGCATAGCTCGCAGACGCCTACTGCGCCCGAATCGCAAAGGACCGGAGGCCCAAAGCATCGGCAAGTAATCGGACGCGACGCGTAGAGATCGCAAGTCCCGGTTTCCGGGTCGAGCGCCGGGCAGGGGTCGTCATCGCTGAAGCTTTTAAGATTGGCGGCCTGCCACGCACGATCGCGAACGGCACCGGCTCGCGATGGATCGCGAACTTCCAGTTCCGCGAGACCCTGCCGCAGGCGGCTTGCATCGAGCTGAGTGATTTCGAACGGTCCATGACAGCACTGGGTGCAGCCCGGCCGGCAAACCAGCCATGCCCCGCTCCTGCGCGTGGCCTCTGCGAGAGCAGCATCGACAATCTGGACCAACTCGAAATCCGAGGGCATGCTAGACCACTCTTTTAGGCCGGAATGCGATCCTCGATAGCCGGCCGCGCGCGCAGCATCCAGCCGATGGAGCACCAGATGGCGACTGCGATCCATTCATAAATCGAAAAGTGGCCGGGAATCCCCGGCGTGAGCTTCATTAACACAAGCAACCCGGTGACCAGGAGCCCAAGGTAAGCAGCTACGCGTCCGCCAGCCGACGGCCGCATGCGGGCGTAGGAAGCGCAGGCTGCCATCCATCCCACCGCCGCGGTCACGGAGCCAACCTCCGCGATCGGAACCAGCATGGACTCGCCTCCGAACAGAATCAGCGCCGCGCCGAAACCGAGCCACACTATCGCCGTGGCGGGCGTTTGATTGACCGGATGCACGTACGCCACAGCGCCGTTCACCAGCCCGCGGCGTCCGAGGCCAAAAAACAAGCGGCTGGCCGCCACCATGGACGCGTTGAAACATTTCAAAAGCGATAGGAATCCCGCGGCCATCACCAGGCTCGCGATCCAGTGCGAACCGAGCGCCTTGTCCAACGCGGCGGCGGTGGCGAATCTCTCGTGGACCAGTGCTTCGCGGGGCGCGGCATAAGCGACGGCCGCTATTATGACCAGGTAGAAAAGACCGCCGATTACCAAGGCCAGCGCCATTGCGAGGAAGTAGTGATGTCCGCCAAGATCGGCGCTGGCCTCCTCCGCGGATTTCCCAACGGACTCGAATCCTTCCATAAAAAACGGGACTATTTGAACAACTAGGAGAATGGAGACAAGCGCGCTTCCATTAAACAACGGGCGAATGTTCGATAGGGATCCGTGCGTGAAACCCGCGCCAGTGAATATGATCGCCAGGCCGATTACGCCCAGGGTGGCCCAATTCTGGAAATTCGCGCTCAGGCGGATGCCGCGATAGTTGATCGCGGTCATGGAGCCCACCACCAAGAGCCCGAGCGCGAGATGTGGCAAGTAAACCGGCTGTCCGCCCACCCGGTACAGTTCGAAAGAGTTGAGAGCCGGAAACAAATACGCCGCAATCTTTCCGGCGGCGACTGCTTCGAACGGGCACACCACGAAGTAGGACAGCATCATGGTCCAACCGGTTGCGAAGCTGACGAACTCCGGAAAAACCCGCGCGGTATAAGCTACCTCGCCCGCGGCGTCGGGCATCGCTTTCACCAGCTTTCCGTACACGTAAGCGACCGGAAACAGCGCGATGGTGCCGACCACAAAACCGAGGATGGCTCCCACCGATCCGCCGCGGGTGAGCCAGTCATCCATTGCCACCAGCCAGCCGGTGCCGACCATGACGCCGAACCCCAGCGAAAAATAGTCGAGCAGGTGAAGCTTTTTGGCCAGGGTGGTCATGGGCGAAGAACAGGAGTATAGCAAGGGAGTAGAATCAGGGTGCGATGAGCACCCGACGGCAGCATCTCCAAGTCCTCGCAGGCAGCCTCGCATATCTCCCGCTCGCCACCAAAGCGCGCGCCGCCAATCCCAATGTCGCATACGGACAGGCGACGCTACCGTCGTCCATCCGGTCGCGCTTCCTCGACAATATCAACGGGCTGAAAGTCCACATGCTGGAAGCCGGATTCGAAACGCCGAACCGGCCCTGCGTCCTGTTCCTGCACGGTTTTCCCGAGCTCGCCTATAGCTGGCGCAAGGTGATGGTGCGGCTGGCGGAGGCGGGCTATCACACGGTGGCGCCGGATCAGCGCGGCTTCGGCCGCACCACGGGATGGGACACGCGCTACGATGCTGATCTCACCACCTTCAGCACGCTCAACATGCTTCGCGATGCGCTGGCTTTAGTATCGGCGCTTGGCTATCGGTTCGTATCCGTGGTCGGGCATGACGCTGGGTCGCCCATTGCCGCGTGGTGCGCGCTGGTTCGTCCCGATATTTTCCGTTCGGTCGCGATGATGAGCGCGCCATTTGCCGGACCGCCTTCGTTGCCAACATCCGCCACGCCGCCGGGCGCAAGTCCGAACGTGCCAAGTCCGAACCTGGATGAACAGCTGGCCGCGCTGCCCCGCCCCCGCAAATACTACCAGCGTTACTACACCACGCGCGAAGCTGACAACGACATGCGTAACTGCCCGCAAGGTCTCGCTAACTTTTTCCGCGCTTATTATCACGCCAAGAGCGCCGACTGGAAACAGAACCGGCCCTTCGTCCTCAAGGCCCGCACGGCGGAAGAATTCGCGAAAATGCCAACCTACTACGTTATGGATTTGAACAAGAACATGGCCCAGACCGCCGCCGAATACATGCCCACGGCAGCGGAGATCGCAGCCAACAAATGGTTCACCGACGAAGACGTGGCCGTCTACGCGTCTGAATACGGGCGGGTCGGATTCCAGGGCGGATTGCAAGGCTATCGCCGCGGGCTGGAACCTCGGAACATCGCCGAGCTGCTCACATTCTCAGGCCGCACCATCGATGTGCCTTCCGTCTTCATCTCCGGCAAGAGCGACTGGGGCGTCTATCAATCGCCCGGTGCGGCTGAAGCCATGCGCAGCAAAGCCTGCGCTAACATGACCGGATTCCATCTCGTAGAAGGCGCCGGCCACTGGGTGCAGCAGGAACAGCCCGAAGAGGTGAGCCGGCTTTTGATCTCGTTCCTGCGCCAGAGTTGAGCCAATTTCGGACACGCGTAGTGGTTATACTTGGCTGCATGCGCCGTTCGTGTCTTTTTCTACGCGTTTCCGGGGCGGTTTTGCTTACGGCCGCCGGCGCGTTTGCGGCCGAGCTGCCATCCACCACGGCGGCCAAGATCGACGAAATCGCCACGAAAGCGCTCAGCGATAGCGGCGCTCCCAGCGTCTCCATTGCAATTGTGCAAGGGGGCAAAATCGCGTACACGAAAGCATACGGCCGGGCGCGGCTGGATCCCCCGACGGACGCAAAGCCGGAGATGCGCTACAGCGTCGGATCGGTCAGCAAACAATTCATGGCGGGAGCGATCCTGCTGTTGGTCCAGGATGGCAAGTTGTCGCTGGACGATCGCGTTTCGCGTTACCTTCCCACTCTGACGCGGGCCGATGAAATCACTATCCGCCAGCTTTTGTCGCACACGTCCGGATATCAGGATTATTATCCGCAGGATTACGTCGCACCGTTCATGCAAAAGCCGGTGAGTGCCGAGAGCATACTGGACCAGTGGGCCAGGAAGCCGCTGGATTTCGATCCCGGCACACGCTGGCAATACAGCAACACCAACTTCGTGATTGCGGGCCGAATTGTGGAGCGGGTCACCGGCGCGCCGGCATTCGCATTCGTGGCCAAGCGCATCCTGCAGCCGCTGGGGATGACCAGCGCTATCGACCTGGACGAACAAACGCTGGGTGCGTCGGACGCTGCCGGCTACACACGGTTTGCGCTGGGTCCCCTGCGCCCGGCGCAATCCGAAGGCCGGGGATGGTTATATGCGGCTGGCGAACTGGCGATGACGGCTCACGACCTGGCGCTGTGGGACATCTCGCTCATGGAGCACAAGCTCCTGAACGCCGCATCGTTCGAAGCCATGACCACTCCGGTGCGCCTGCGCAATGGCACAACCACGGACTATGCGCTGGGGGTGGGAGTGTCGGACGCCGATGGACATCCGAAGCTGTCTCATGGCGGCGCGGTGGCCGGATTCGTGAGTTTGAATACCGTCTGGCCGGATCAAGGCGTCGCCATCGTGGCGCTCGTCAATGCGGACGGCTCTAACGCGACCGGATCCATCACCAGTCAGATCGCGCCGCTCCTGTTGACGGCGGCGGCAGACCCGGAGGCGAACCACGCATTGGAACAGGTGCGTCAGATCTTCGATGGATTGGCGGAAGGCAAGATCGATCGAAGCCTGCTCAGCCCGAATGCGGATGCATTTTTCACCCGGCAGGTCCTAGAGGACGCCTCGGCAAGCCTGAAAGCGCTGGGACCACCCGAGTCACTGAAACAGACCTCCGTGGAACTCCGCGGCGGCATGACCTACCGCCATTTCCGCATCCAGTTCAAGGACAAGGCATTACACCTGAGCACCCTTACACTGCCGGACGGGAAGCTGGAGCAATATCTGATCCAGTAGTTGCTACGACCCGCAATCCCCGAAAAAAATTGATACGTCTGGGGAATGTGCCGCACTACTGAACATGCACGTAATGACGTGGGTCGTAATCGTAATCGGAGCCATCATGGTGGCGTCCATTTCAGATATCATCCTCGGCCACAGGAAATTCATGCGCGCCAAGCAACTATATCGCGCCCCACGCGCACGCGCGGTGAACTCCTAATTTCAGGAGTCGCATAGTTGCGACTCTCCGCCACCAGTTTCTATGGCAGCATTCCACGAGCCTCTTTAAGCTCCTGAAAGCACTGGCCCCGGATCGTGCGGAGCCTGGACCTCGCTTTGCGTTGCTTTCGGAGCGGAGGTCTCCATGGTGGATGACATTGGCGAGTACATAGATCAAAGACAAACGGCGAATTCTGTACGGGACGGGCTCCGGCACGCTCGTGGAGGCGGCGCCGCCTTGATAAATCCCGCGGATGTGGTCCTGCTGTTGTTGGACCACCGGGCGGGCCTATTCGAGCTGGTGAAAGATATCAACGGGGCCGACCTGCGCGCCAATACTGTGATGCTGGCGAAGCTGGCCACCATGATGAGACTGCCCGTTATTACGACCGTCTCGCTTCCAGAGAGCCCGAACGGACCGCTCATCCCGGAGATTCATCAATTCGCCCCGCACGCGATCCATGTGCCGCGCCAGGGGGAAGTCAATGCCTGGGACAACGAATTGTTCGTCAAAACAGTCCGCAAGACCGGCCGGAAGACATTGATCATGGCCGGCGTTTGGACCAGCATCGCCGTTATGTTTCCGGCGCTGGACGCCAAGGCGGCGGGGTTTAAAGTCTACGCTGTTATGGATGCTTCCGGCGACGTGAGCGAAATAGCGTCCAGAACCGCCCTCGCGAGGTTCTCGCAAGCAGGTATCGTCCCGACCACCACTGTCGCCGTGTTGCACGAACTCTACAGAACTTGGGACCACCCCGATGCAGGGGAACGCTCGCTCATTTTGACCCGACCAAAAAGAAAATAGGCGAGCCCTGAGCATAAAGCACTCGGGCTCGCCTTAGAGCAGCACAGTGGTGAACGCAGCTCACTTCATTTTTGCCCCGGCAAGCCGGAGAGTACCCGCGGTTCCGATCGACAGCAACCCGATCAGGCCGATGAGGGGCAGCGGCGTTGCGGTCTTGGGCAGTTCATCGGGCAGTTGCGCCGGCGGCTCGGAAGCTTCAGCAAGCTCCACTTCCTGGCCGGATGGTTCTTCGATCTTAACCGGAACCATGAGCAAGGCCATGATTTCCGGGCTGTGCATCGTAACGGCGGGACCGGGGTCGGGGATGCTCGGCGCATCCGCCATGGCGGGAACTGGCGCGTTGTTCGCCTCGGCTAACGCAAGGGCTTCGGCTTTCGGGTACACGAACTCGTGCCCGGTGGTTCGGCCGGGATAGAACCAAGCCTTAATGGCTTGGGGCGAACCGGCAGCCCGTTCCTCGAACCGGATGATAGTTTTGTCGGAAGGGCGATGCCGGTAATTCGGAATCGCGAGGAACGTGCCGAACACATGTTTTTCGTCCTCACTGAAGACCTGAACGATATGCCGGTTCGACTGCGAACTCGCCACCTTAAAGACATATGTTCCGGCCGGCAGTGTTTGCCCCGGCATTTCGACCGGGCCGCTGAATTTCAATACAGTTTTTTGATTGGATTCGTCGGCCTTTGCGCCAGGCAGCAGCGCCAGCGCTCCCAGGCCCGCGAACAAGATCATTTTCATTTGCACCTTACTCATATCTTTCTCCTTTGGAAATTAATTGGGCGATGGAAGATCGCCTGACCGCATCTCCAAAGGGCAATTTGCAAGCCAGACGGGATGCATGATCGAGCCGGAAACAGGCGACCTGCAATCAGCGCTTTGGGGACAATTCCAAAGACTTCAGGCGGCAGATGATCGAGGGCTGGAGATGCGCGCGACGAAACTGTGCGACGCGTCGATCGCCTCGCAACGCATCACTCGCTTCCTGCGGCTGCTTCCTGGATCGAGGTAATCTCAAGAAAGTCGGCCGGATCTTCGGTACTGAGAATCGGTGATTCGCATGCAAAGCATTCCCAGCCCGCGCCGTTCGGCACCCGCGCTCCTTCGCTTTGGACTGGGGGTTGTACTGGTAGCGGCTGCCTTGGCTCTGACCTCGCTTTTACAAAGCGTGGTTTCGACTGCAGGATTTCTGTTCTTCTACATTGCCGTGGTAGCCAGCGCCTGGTTCGGAGGAAAGTGGTCGGGCGGGATCGCTGTGATCCTGAGCGTGCTGGCGGTTGCGTATTTCTTCACGCCACCGATTCATTCCTTTGCGGTGGATCTCGAGTCCTTGCCGGTCTTTATCGAGTTCGCGGCATCCTCGCTGGTGGTGGGCTGGTTCAGTTCGTGGCGCAAACATGCGGAGGCTGAGCTCCAGTATGCCCGGGACGAATTGCAGTTGAGGGTCGAGGAGCGGACCGCCGATCTGAAGCAGAGCAATGAGCAATTGCTGGCGGAAATGGCTGAGCGCAAGCGCGCGGAGGAGGCGTATTACGAAGCGCAGGCCCAGCTGGATCGCGTAACGCGCATGAGCGCGATGGGCGCGCTGGCGGCATCCATCTCTCACGAGGTCAATCAGCCGCTCGCCGCCGTCGTTACCAATGCCGACGCGTGCTTGATGTGGCTCTCGAGCGACCCGCCCAACCTGGACGAAGCGCGCGCCGCCCTCGACAGCATCGCTAGAGAGGGAACACGTGCCAGCGAAGTGGTCCGGCAGATTCGCGCCATGTTTACCAAGGCCGTGCCGGGAAGAACGAAGTTGCAGGTCAACGAGCTGATTCGAGAGGTGAGCATCCTGGTGGAAGGGGCAGTCTTGAGGAACGAGGTTGCACTCGACATCGAGCTGGCCCCTGATCTGCCCTCCGTTTTGGGCGATCGTGTCCAGTTGCGACAGGTAATTGTGAATCTGATCCTGAATGGCATCGAAGCGATGAGCGAAGTTGCCGGGCGGGCACGCCGTCTCGTAATCCATTCGGAGCTGTCTGATTCCGGCGAGGTGCTCGTCGCCGTGCGCGATTCCGGCATCGGCATCGCGCCGAAGGATGTAAAGCGGATTTTCGACGCATTCTTCACCACCAAGGACCAGGGCATGGGAATGGGCCTGTCCATCAGCCATTCCATTATTGAATCTCACGGTGGCCGTCTATGGGCCGGCAGCAACAGCGATTACGGCGCTACGTTTCAATTCACGCTGCCGGCGGACTGCGAAACCGATTCATGAATGACCCGGATCCGATTGTGTTTGTGGTGGACGACGATGCGTCGGTCCGGGACGCCGTGAAGAGACTCATTTCATCAGTAGGTTTGCGGGTGGAAACGTTCGGCTCGACACGGGAGTTTCTCGATGGCAAGCGGCCGGATGCACCCGGCTGCTTAGTGCTGGACGTGCGGCTACCGGACGCAAGCGGGCTCGAATTGCAGCGGGATCTGGCAGCCGCCAACGTCCAGATCCCCATCATTTTCATTACCGGCCATGCGGATGTCCCCATGACTGTGCGCGCCATGAAGGCGGGAGCGGTGGAGTTCCTAACTAAGCCGTTTCGAGGGCAAGAGCTGCTGGATGCGATCCAGGAAGCTATCGCGAAGGACCGCGTGGCGCGGAACGAGCGCGCCCAGATGGCGGAGCTACGGTCCCGTTATAACACGCTGACGCCCCGGGAAAAAGAAGTGCTGCAGCTGGTGGCTTCCGGAATGCTCAACAAGCAAATCGGCGCCGAGCTGGGTACCAGCGAGTTGACCATTAAGACGCATCGCGGGCGAGTGATGGAAAAGATGGGAGCGGATTCGCTGGCTGACCTGGTCCGGATGGCCGAGAAATTGAGCCCATCAGGCCCAAAAGCCAAGTAGCCATCTGCTACTAACGGAGGATGGAAACCAGCGCCGGGACCGCTTACTATGTAACTGAGATGAAAATTGCGGAACAGATCGCGGTGGGAGCGCGCAACCGATAAAAGACGCCGCCCCGCCACATCTCGATCGTGGACGACGATGCGTCCATCCGCGAGGCGCTGAAGAGCCTGATGAGATCGGTCCGGCTGGATGTGGAGGCCTTCGCTTCGGCGGAAGAATTCCTGGCTTCCGATCGCTCGAAAGAAACCGCGTGTCTCGATCCTGGATGTCACGTTGCCCGGGATGAGCGGCTTCGACCTTCAGAACCATCTGACCATCCGAGGGCCGGGCATCCCGATCGTCTTTATCACTGCCCACTCCGATGAAGCGTCGCAGGCAGCGGGCATTGAAAGGCGGGGCGATAGACTTCCTGAGCAAGCCGGTCCGCCGGGAAGCCTTATTCAAAGCGATTCAATCAGCGATCGAACATCGGAACGATTGAACTCGCCTGTCGCCTGCGGCCCACTAACACTAATACGGTTATTAGTCACTAACTCGATCACCGGAAATATATCCGACTTATTCGAACGATGCAAAGAAATACGGAATAACGACCAGCCGTCTCCTACCAAAAGAGGATAGTATTCGGAGCTTAAGACACCTTAGGATGTTTTCAGATGAGCGTTGCCGAACAGACGCAACAAGAACTGAGAGGAGCAATGCAACATGATGTGGAAAGACCTTCAGTGAAGAGCGACGACAAGAGGCAGCTTCGCATGGAATGATCGGATCGAGCCCGATTCTGACCCGCGTAATGGAGCAGATCGGCGTGGTGGCGCCCACCGATTCCACCGTTCTGATCCAGGGCGAAACCGGAACCGGCAAGGAGCTGGTGGCCCGGGCAATTCACGACCAGAGTTCGCGGCGCAACGGTCCGTTCATCAAATTGAATTGCGCCGCGATTCCTGCCGGATTGATCGAAAGCGAGCTGTTCGGCCATGAGCGAGGCGCTTTCACAGGAGCCCTGGCGCAGCGGATTGGCCGCTTCGAAATGGCCAACGGAGGGACGCTCTTCCTGGATGAAATCGGCGACCTCGCGCTGGATCTGCAAGTAAAGCTGCTCGAGTATTGCAGGAGCGGGAGTTCGAACGCTTAGGCGGTACGCGCAGCATTCGGGTGGACGTCCGCCTGGTGGCGGCGACGCATCGCGACCTGTTGGAGATGGTCGAGAACAAGGAGTTTCGCGCCGACCTGTACTATCGGCTGGGCGTGTTTCCGATTTCCCTGCCTCCCTTGCGTGACCGCCGTGAAGATATTCCGGCGCTGGCACGGCATTTCGTGGGTAAATATTCGGAGCACATGAACAAGGCCGTCGATAGCCATCTCGGCGGAGACTATGGATGCGCATGGTGGCGCACGATTGGCCGGGCAATATCCGCGAGCTCCAGAATTTCATCGAGCACGGAGTAATCATCTCTTCGGGGCCGGTGTTTCAGCCGCCTCTCGCGCTGACTGCGTACCCAGAAGAACAGCGCGCCCAAGAACAGCAAGACTCTGGAAGACGCCACGCGGGACCATGTTCTGCAAACCTTGCAGGAGACCAAGTGGGTGGTGGGAGGAAGGCGCGGCGCGGCGGCCCGCCTGGGAATCGCTCGGACAACTTTGCTCTCGAAAATGAGACGGCTCGGCATCGAAGGAGCGCGGGACGAGGTATTCAGCAAGAGCGGCAACCGCCAGCAGGCATTCGGGGCGCTAGCGTAGTCTTGTAACGAGAAGACACGGCGGAGGATCGATGTCGGACACCGGAATTCACGGCGCTCAATTGATTCTGTTGCTCCTGCTGTTGTTCGTCGCGGCTTTCGCGGCGCTGGCGCGCAGACTTCAGACGCCCTATCCAATCGTTCTGGTAATTGCCGGTTTGTTGCTCGGTTTGTCCCTGGAATCCCCAAGATCATTCTGGACCCTGATATCATGTTCCTGGTTGTGCTCCCGCCCCTGCTGTACGCGGCAGCCTGGGTTACGTCGTGGCGGGATTTCTCCCACAATCTGGTAAGCATCGCGCATGCTGGCGTTCGGCCTAGTCGGATTTACCGTGGCCGGCGTCGCGCTGGCGGGGCCTTGGTTGTTCCCCGGTTTTGACTGGCGCATCGGATTCGTTCTGGGCGCCGCCGTAGCTACCACGGACGCGATCGCCGCAACGTCCATCGCGAAGCGCATCGGGTTGCCGAAGCGCATCGTCGATCTCCTGGAAGGCGAAAGCCTGCTCAATGACGCCACCGGCCTGTCTGGCCCTGGAATTCGCCGTGGCGATGGTCGTGGACGGCCAAGACCCAACCTTTGGCTCCGGCTCGCTGCGCCTTCTTTATCTCACCGTCGCCGGCATCGGTAGCGGCTTGATACTGGCGCGCATCGTGGAATGGTTTGAGCATCGCATTGATGACGGACCGATCGAGATCGCGATCAGTATTCTGGTCCCTTATGCCGCGTATCTTAATCGCCGAGGCGATTCACGCATCCGGCGTACTAGCGGTGGTGGCGGCGGGACTCTATCTGGGCCGCAAGAGTTCGCGATTCCTTTCTCCGGGAGTACGGCTCGATGCCCAGGCGGTGTGGACTTCGCTGACCTTCATTCTCAACGGCTTCGTGTTCGTTTTAATCGGCCTGCAGCTGCCCTCCGTCCTGGCGGGAGTGAGCGAACTGAGCACTCAGCGGCTGATCCTGTACGGAGGTTTGTTCAGCGTATTCCTGATTCTGTTGCGCCTTTTGTGGACGTTCCCGGGCGCGTATGTAGCCTACTTCATTCGTACGCGCCTGCTTCGCCAGAACGAGCCGCGGCCCGGAGTGCGGCAGATTTTTGTGGTGGGCTGGACCGGAATGCGTGGCGTGCTGGCGCTCGCCGCGGCCATGTCTCTACCGCAGACTCTCGCGGACGGCAGCCCGTTTCCGCACCGCAACCTGATTGTATTTCTGACGTTCTCCGTCATTTTGGTCACGCTGGTGTTCCAGGGACTCACGCTTCCCTCGTTGATTCGAACGTTGGGCCTGGCCGAGGCTCCGGGTCACAAGCCAGACGAGCAGGAAGCGCGCCGGCTGGTGCTGCAGGCTGCTCAGGCGCGTCTTGAAGAGATTCGCCGCGACGATCCATCCGGCCCCGCCGAGATATACGACGATTTGGCGCAGCACTACACGCATCGCCTGGCCAGTATCGGCGGGTTTGCCCACGCTGAAGACCAGGCTCACGCGGAGCATTACTTTCGCTACCTGGACATATCTCGTGCGTTGCTGGAGTTTGAACGGCAGACTGCGTTACGCCTGCGCGACGAAGGCCGCATCACTGACGAAGCTTTGCGGGAACTGGAGCGCGAGCAGGATTTAAACGAGACCCAGCTCATCGCGGCGACGGAAAGCCGATAAATTGACCGAGCGGAGAACGCATGAACGCCGCGCTGCGCGCGATTCAACGCTTACACAACAAGTGCTATAACGGACCAATGCGCGTACAAGATTACGCACCCCGGCCCGCGCACATCAAATGGCTCCTTGTTTCTGACCCGGCCATCCGTTGGCAGGTCATGCGGGACCTGACGGGTGAAGCCCCCGACGCGATTGCGGCCGAGCGGGCGCGCGTCGCAACCGAAGGCTGGGGAGCCCGGCTTCTCGCCCTCCAATCTCCCGCCGGCAAATGGGGCGCTCCGCAAGAGGACCGAGGCTTGCTTGTTACCCTCAACGCTCTTGTCGTCCTGAAAGATCTCGGTCTGGACTCCGCCAGCCCGCAGGCTCGCAAAATGATCGGCCGCGTCGACAAGCGCCTCAGGTTCAAGTGGCACAACAACAGGCCTTTCCTTGAAGGCGAAACCGAGCCCTGTATCAATGGCAGGATTCTCGGGATCGGTTCGTATTTCAAGGGGCCGAACGACGCTCTGGCCCATCAGCTCCTGCGCGAGCAGCTCGAAGATGGCGGCTGGAACTGCGAAGCACCGCCCTTCCTGTCGCCCAAACGTCCTCCCAGCCGGCGCTCCTCGTTCCACACCACCATCTGCGTGCTGGAAGGACTGCTCGAATACGAGCGCGCGGGGCGCAAATCGGCGGCCGTCAGCAGGGCCAGAAAGAGGGCTGAAAACTATCTGATCGAGCGCCGCATGTTCCGCTCGCTCAGAACCGGCGAAGTGATCGACAAACGCTGGCTGCGCTTCTCGTTTCCGGCGTTCTGGCACTACGACGTCCTGCGCGGACTCGATTATCTGCGGAATGCAGGAATCAAACCCGATCGCCGCGTCCGTGAAGCCATCGAAATCGTGATTCAGCGCCGCCACCAGAACGGGCGCTGGCCGCTCAACCTCATTCATCCGGAACATATTCCGTTGGAGATGGAGATCAGTGTCGGCAGTGCAAGCCATTGGAATACGCTGCGAGCTCTTCGAGTCCTAGGTTGGTACAACAAGGCAATGGGTTAGTTTTGACCCGGCGGGGGCATCTCCCATTCGGAAGACGCCCCGCCATCCCACGATGTCATTCCCCAACCCGAAGATTGTTGGTCACCGAGAATACACCGTGCACCCCGTTGGCTCGGATGTTCGCCAGGTTCTTGTCGGCCTGGCGATCCACCACTCCTTCCAGAGTGACGTTACCGTTTTTCACGATAATGCGAATCGGCTTGAGCACCGGCATGGCGTAACGGCTCAACGGAGCGTATCCGTAGATGGCCCGGTAGAGCGAGTGCCGCAGGCGATTGTCATTGGGAGACAGGGGCAGCACCTCGATCTGATTGTCTACCCGATCCACCCCGGCAATACGCTTTACCACGTTGCCGGCCTCCGATTTTAACGTCGGCCGCGTCACCTGGCCGGTGAGAGTTACGACGTTGCCGTCCACCCGGTATGCCAGGTTGTCGAACACGGTGAGATACGGAAGCATCACCAGCTCGTGGCGAACCTGGTTGTTAATAGTCGCGTTCGCCGGGTCAGTCTTGGCGAAGGCCATTCCTGTTGCGAGCACTGCGATTGCAAAAATATACTTGATCATTTTGATCTCCTTTTGGTTTTGAAGTTTGAAATACAACTACATGGATTAGCGCCGGCGTACGTCCACGGAGCGGACTCTTCCGGAGCTGAAGTCGACTGAGCACGAGAACGAAAACCACGTGCTTCCGTATCCCCGCGACGCGCTCACGGAGCCGACCACCCAATCGTGGCGGCTCGGATTATCGTCGGGAATAATTCGTTCGAAATTGACGTATTGATACCCGTCCCGATTGAGACGATCCGTCACCGAATCCTGGCAAACTCGAATTGCTCGCGCCATCGGGAAACCGCCCGGACCGGGACTCGGCCAGTGACCTGGCGGTGGCGGCGCTGGCGGTCCAGGGGCCCAGCCGCCTCCTCGCGAACCGCCCCACTGAAGATCAAAACTGTAAACTCCACGGCCGCCTTGGGGATCGCTGATGTGAATGACCGCTCGGCCTCCGGTGCTGCGAGGATCCTGGAGCAGCCGCATCGGCCCACGGCCGGCGATCCTGGCGAAGCGGAAGTCAGCAGGGTTCCGGGGCAGCGGCGCATTGCACTGGAATCGCCGCCACGCGGCGGGCTGGCCGGATAGGGTGGTCAGCAGGCCAAGGTCACCGGAGATCTCGACTTCCGCCGCGCCGTCCACGGTCACTTCGATCGTGCATCTCCCGTTTCCCCGGCCGCCCGTGATCGCGGCGCGGCGGGACACCGGGTTCGCATTCGCCGTTTGCATGAGCCCGGCTAGAATCACAGCGCCTAGGAATATCTGTTTGCACATGTTGATTCCCCTCGCCCTACTGCCGCGCCGCTACGCGCAGATTGTCGGAAACGTGCGCTGTAACTTCCAGAGCCTTTAAATGAGCCTTGCTGCGATCGGCATCGGAACTCACGACGCCTTCGAGCGTGACCCATCCGTTTTTCACGATGATGTGAATCGGAGGAGCCTCGCCGGTCGCGTACTTTTCGAGCGGCTGATTCTGGTAAAGAGCGCGATACATGTTCGTTCGAAGAGCGTCGTCTCGCCGGGATGACGGCAGCACCTCGATATGATTCACTACCTTTTCGACACCATCGAGATGACTGACCGCGCGTTCTGCGTTCTGCTTGGCGCTCTCCTTTACCACTTGTCCCGACAAGGTGACGGTCTTGCCATCCACTTCGAACCTGACGGTGTCGAAGACGCCATGGGACGGAAGCGCGGCGAGTCTCTCATGGATCCTCCACTCGAAATCATCCAGCGTTCTTCCAGCCCATTGATGTTCCTGTGCGAGGGCGGAAAACGCGGCCAACAGAGTCGCGCACCCGATCCTCGAAATCCTTTGCAGTAAATTGTTGTTCATTGTTTTCGTCGGCCCTCGCCCTCAAGTTGGCAATCCGTGCGCCAAATCTGGCTGAGAGGTTCGGAGCAGCTGTTCGGGTGTGTCTTCAGAAGGTTGGGGCCGGCTGACGCCAAGGTCGATGCCGCGTCAAGCGAACGGATCGAACGGCGTGACGTAATTCTGCGACAGGCGGGTCGCTAACTGACATCACGCCTACCGTCTCAATCCTTACTGGCCATCACAGAAGCATCGGAATTCGAGATGCAACGGCACCGGGCATGAGCAAGCGAACACTTTTGGTTCTATGGTCGATAATTTTTCCGCTGGCGTCCGCAAACCACGAACCGGGGCATACCAGCGGACCCGAGCTTCTGACTTTTGACGAGCTGGTGACGCTATCGGACACGGATCAGCCAGGCGCGCCGCTGGTCGAAAAGCTTGACCGGCTTCTCGGGACGCCCATTGTAAGCAACCAGGCTGCGGCGGCTGGCGCGCAACCCCATCGGCCTTCGGTGGAGCGGCTTGGGCCGGTTCTACGCGTCGCCGAGTGGAACATTGAACGCGGACTGAATTTCGACCTCATCAAGCTGGCCCTTTCCGATCCCGACGGCTTCAAACAAGCTGCGCTCCAACGCGGGACGCCGGCCGCAGACAAGCAATCGAAGATCGATCAGCAACTCCGCACCCTGCGCGACGCCGACATAATCGTCCTGAACGAAGTGGATCTCGGGATGAAACGGACCGACTATCGCGATGTCGCACGGGATCTGGCTCAAGCTCTGGGGATGAACTACGTATTCGGGGTGGAGTTCGTCGAAGTAGACCGGTTGGACGACCTCGGCCTCGAAAGGATCGAACTCGAAGATCCCGCGCTCACCCGCCAAATCCGCGAAGACTTGAGGCCGGACCCGGCCAAATACCTGGGCCTGCATGGAAGCGCCATTCTTAGCCGGTATCCGCTCCAGAACGCGCGGATCTTCCGGTTGCCGGTGTGTCATGACTGGTACACCGCGGAGAGGGTCGCAATTTCAAAACTCGAAAAAGGAAAGCGTCTGGCCGCCAACAAGGTGTTCCTGGAGCGGATCGAACGGGAAGTGCGCAGGGGCGGCCGCATGGCCATCATCGCGGATGTGAGAATTTCGGATTTGCCGGACGGGCTGGCCACAATGGTCAATGTTCACCTGGAGAACAAATGCAAACCCGAATGCCGCGCGAAACAGATGGACGCGCTGCTATCCCGGATTAAAGAAGTGGAGCATCCCGTGATCATGGCCGGCGACTTAAACACAACTGGAGCCGACGGAGCGCCGACCTCGATACGGCGCGAGATTCTCAACCGCGTGAAGAACTATGAGTTTTGGGCGACACAAGCTCTCAAATGGGGCACTCCGGCAGCCCTGCCGTTAGCGGCGGTGACGCCGGCAAAATACTTCAAGAACTATCTGGACCCGACCTCAACACACCTTCCCGTCATCGGCAGCAACAAAGAGGCTAAACTCTTCCGGCACGTCGAGCAGTTTCGTTTCATCGACCAAAGAGCTTTTGATTTTCGCGGGGAAACGGAGCACAATCTGCACGAGAAAGAAGGAACGCTGGCGAACAGCAACCAACGGGCGCTCAAAGGATTTGTGCCGACCTTCACGTTGAAACGCGACTTCGGCGGATTGGTGGGCCGCTACAAACTGGATTGGTTCTTTATCAAACCATTCATTTCGGAACCGCGCGGCGAGGGCATGAGCTATGAATTCGCGCCCCACTTCCCGATGACCATGCGCGATCTCAACAACGCCGTACCGGATTGCATTTCCGACCACGCGCCGATCACCGTAGACCTGCCTCTTGCGGCTCCCGCCAAACCTCTTCACACACCGGCGTCATGATAGCCAACCGTGGCAGTATGCCGCTATTCGCCGTGCGCCAGCCAGGACCCGCACGCGTCGCCGAAAAGCGGCCGGGCATTCCGGCCGCGCGCGCGTGAAAATAGATGCATGGACAAAATTAAACCGCTCTTTACCGCAACGGCGACCGCCACCGGCGGACGTAATGGACACACGGAATCAAGCGACGGCATTGTGACAGCCGATCTTTCGGTCCCCAAGGAAATGGGTGGGCCAGGCAAACCCCACACGGCGACTCCCGAACATCTGTTTGCCGCGGGTTATGCAGCTTGCTTCGGCGGCGCGCTGGACTATTCCGCCAAGCAGCACAAGAAAGATGCGTCCAAAGCCGCCGTGACATGCGCG
This sequence comes from Terriglobia bacterium, assembly GCA_963786745.1. Taxonomy (GTDB): domain Bacteria; phylum Acidobacteriota; class Terriglobia; order Bryobacterales; family Bryobacteraceae; genus Palsa-89. The sequence goes on from CAWBAE010000010.1 coordinate 31,392, forward strand.
GTGACGATTGGGCCACGCGAGGGCGGCGGTTTTGGTCTCGCCGTAAAAATGCACGTCGAGGATAAGAGTCTTCCGCAGGCTGAGCTCGCGGCGCTGGTCACCGAAGCTCACGAAAAGGTTTGCCCTTATTCCCATGCCACACGCGGCAACGTCGACGTCCAACTCGAGGTGGTGGGCGCATGATTCGCCGGCGCCGGATGGCAGGGTTGGTGTGGCTGCCGATGTTAGGTATGCTCGCCGGATCCGCGCTTGCGCAGCCAAATAGCACTTCCGAAGTCTCTACCCTATTGAGCGGGATTGCCTCGGCTGCCCAATTGTCCGATCTTCGCTGGCCGGATTTCTCAGACTATCGCGCGCACGTGCAAACTTTCTATCAGCCTTCGGGCTACGCACCGGCGTGGATTCGAGATAGCCGGCCAACTCCCCAGGCGCTGGCCATCATCGACATTCTGAAGCAGGCCGACCGCCAAGGTCTGGACCCCGAAGACTACGACGGCTCGCGATGGAACAATCGGCTGGCTCGCCTCGAAAAGCCCCATGCAGGGGGCGACGGCGCGACGTTTGACGCGGCACTAACGGTTTGCTTGATGCGCTACATCTCCGACCGGCATATTGGAAGGGTCAATCCCCAGCACTTCAAGTTCGGGCTCAGTGTCGAAGAAAAAAAGTACGACCTGCCTGCTTTTCTGCGTGAACGGCTGGTCAACGGAGGGGATGTCAACACAGAACTGGCGCAGATCGGGCCGCCCTTCGCCGGCTACAATCGCACACTGGTAGCATTACAGCGCTACCTGCAATTGGCGCCGCAAGACGACGGCGAGAAGCTTCCAGTTTCGAAAAAACCCATTGCGCCGGGGAGTCCGTACGACGGCATTCCACGATTGACGCGTCTGCTGCGTCTGTTGGGCGATCTGCCAGCGAGCGCGGCGGTGGCCCAGGATTCCAGTGTTTACCAGGGAGCGCTGGTGGATGCGGTTAAGAGCTTTCAGATTCGCCATGGCCTGAAGCCGGACGGACGATTAGATGATCAGACCTTGAGAAACCTGAACACGCCTCTGAGCCAGCGGCTCGACCAATTGCGCCTTACGCTGGAGCGCTGGCGCTGGCTGCCGGACCGGTTCAACGAACCTCGCATTGTCGTCAATATCCCCGAGTTCCGCCTGCGAGCTTATGACAACAGCGGAAACCCCGCCTTCGAGATGAACGTGATTGTTGGCAAGGCGTTCCACCACAAAACGCCGGTCTTTGAAAAGGACATGCGGTTTGTGATCTTCCGCCCCTACTGGAACGTTCCGCCCAGCATCCAGCGTGCGGAGATCGTCCCGGCCCTGCAAAAAGACCGTGACTACGTTGCAAAGAAAGGATTCGAGGTCGTCACGCCACAGGGGCAGGTGGTCGCTTCGGGCGGCATCACAGACGAAGTCCTGGCGCAGTTGCGATCCGGAAAGTTGGAAGTACGCCAGAAGCCCGGTCCAACAAATTCGCTGGGGCTGGTGAAATTGATGTTCCCGAACGAGTACAACGTTTACCTGCACAGCACACCGGCGCCGCAATTGTTCTCGCAGACCCGCCGGGATTTCAGCCACGGCTGCATTCGGGTTGAAGATCCCGCGAAGCTGGCTGCGTGGGTGTTGCGCGACAAACCCGATTGGACCGTGGAGCGGGCGCAGGCCGCCATGAGCAGCGGGAAAGACAACACGCAGGTCAACCTGACGAATCCAATTCCGGTGCTGATCCTCTACGGCACCGCAATTGTCGATCCGGATGGTCAGGTACATTTTTACGATGACATTTACGGTTACGATGACGAGCTCAGACAGGTGTTGGCGAAGGGATATCCGTATCCCGGATGAAGGCCTAAATTACTTACGTCGCTCCTCCGCTCACACGGATCGCCCTTTCGATCGCCTTGCCAATGGATTCCGCGTCATTCACGTCGGCTTCCAAGCACTGGATGTCAGGTCGCATGTCCTGAGCAAAGTGCCTGGAGACGGCAAAGACGGAATACCCGCGGGCCGCCAGCAGTTCGGCGCAAGCGCGGCCAATGCCGGAGGAGGCTCCAGTAACGAGAACGGATGAATATTTCGTAACAATAAACGTAGTGACCCCTCGATCGTACTGCACTCGCGGTGTCAAGGGGAAAGCGAAGAAGCCGCATGTCTTCTTGCCAAAACTTGGCCCCGATGGCGTGCGATCATGAAGCGACGCAAGGTTCGCTCTCCGGCGTGCCGACGCTCACCTAAAATTCCTTACGCTGGTGCGCAGCACTCACCTGCGCGCCTGAAAGGCCAGCCATGAAGACGCGCATCACCGAACTCTTCGGCATCCGACACCCCATCATCCAGGGCGGAATGCATTACGTAGGTCTGGCCGAGCTGGCCTCGGCGGTTTCGAACGCCGGCGGACTGGGCATCATTACCGGCTTGACGCAGAAGACGCCCGAGTTGCTGGCCCGCGAGATCGCGCGCTGCCGCGAGATGACCGACCAGCCCATCGGCGTTAACCTCACGTTCCTGCCCACCTTCGCGTCGCCGCCCTACCCCGAGTACATCCGCGCCATCATCGAAGGCGGCGTCAAGATCGTAGAGACGGCGGGCCGCAACCCTCAGGCGCATTTGCCCGCGCTGAAGACGGCGGGCATCAAGGTAATCCACAAATGCACCTCGGTGCGCCATGCGCTGAAGGCAGAGTCCATCGGCTGCGACGCAGTCAGCGTGGACGGCTTCGAGTGCGGAGGACACCCGGGCGAGGACGACGTGCCGAACTTCATACTTCTTCCACGCGCCGCCGAAGAACTGAAGATCCCCTTCGTGGCGTCCGGCGGCATGGCCGACGGGCGCAGTCTGGTAGCCGCGCTGGCGCTGGGCGCAGACGGTATCAACATGGGCACCCGCTTCATCGCCACGCGCGAGGCACCGGTGCACGACAACGTAAAGCAGGCCATCGTCGCAGCCAGTGAACTGGATACCGCGCTCATCATGCGGTCGCTGCGAAACACCGAGCGCGTGCTGATCAACGCCGGGGTGAAGCGCGTCCTGGAAATCGAACGCGACAAAGGCGGCGCTCTCACCATCGATGACATCCACGAGCATGTGGCCGGCATTTATCCAAAGGTTATGACTGAGGGCGACATGGAGGCCGGAGCCTGGAGTTGCGGCATGGTGGCCGGCCTGATCCATGACATACCCACTTGCCAGGAGTTGGTGGAACGTATCATGTCGCAGGCTGAACAGTTGATCAGCCAGCGGCTGTCGGGATTTCTTCGGGGTTAAAGCCGGCCAGACCGCCTGAACGATCAGACAGTGGCGGCTGGGATCAAGGTCCATAAGCAAAATTACGGGCAGGTCACCTCTGGAAAGCTTCCTGAACGGGTCTGCCAATCCAACAGGCAGGCTGGTGCAGGCCAAAGATCTTGGCGATCGTACTGGCCGTGTCGAAAGTATTGATCGGGACCGTGAGTTGTCTGCCGGCGGCAATTCCAGGGCCATGCATCATCCACGGGATCTCGATTTCAGTCATGGAATTGCCACCGTGCCGCTTGCCGATTCCACCATGATCGGAACTGATCAGAACCACCGTTTCCTTCAGCATTTTGGTTTCCCGCAACCGCTCCATCAATTGCTCTAACAACTTGTCGCAATGGTCGAGAGCTTCGTCATAAGCGGGCGATTCGAAGCCTTCAGTGTGCCCGGCGTGGTCCATTAAATCGAGGTGCAGAAATACGAGCGTGGGCCTAGCCGAAGTAATGTAGTCCAGGGCCATCGCCAACGTAGTGTCTGAACCCTGGCCGGTGCCGATTTTGTCGGGCACTCCCTCCTCCACAATAAATGGAAACCCGTCGCCATCGAAAAACATTGCAAGTTTGGCGGCAGGCCGGTGTTGACGCAGCAGGCCGAAGATGGTGGGGAAGTGTCCGCCCTCACCTCGGCACGATGGGGCGATCGTGAACTTATCCGGACGCCAGTCATTGGATGTTACGCCATGCTGTTCCGGACCGGCACCGCTGAGCATTGAGGCGAAGTTCGGAAACGTCACCGTGGGCATCACGCCCCGAGCTTCGAGCGAGTAAGCGCTCTCGCGCTGGAACTCGCGAAAATGGGGCGGCATCTTAGCGCGAAGCACGTTGGCGCCTAAACCATCCACCGCGAAAATGATGACGGTCCGAATGTCCGCGGCCGCGCAGAACGATCCCCCGGAAAGAAGAAGGAGAAGCAGTCGAGTCATCTATCCATCATCGCTTGAACATCTCACGCGGGAACAAACACGTTGCATCCGTTTTGGCTCGTTACGAAGCCCGGGCGGCCAAGGCTCTCGCGGTCCTCGAGGTCTCGAAGCACGGCAGGTTCACTCGAAGTATTGGCAACGAAGCGCTGGCCAGTCTCCTTTAAGTGTCCGATCACAACGCTGAATTCGGGCGCAGTTTTGCCGTGCATAATTGTGTAGGTCTCGACCGTGGCAGGACCGCATGCCTGCTCAACCAGCGGCGCTTTTGGCAAAGCATCTAGTTCCGCTTGGAGCACGGCCGGGCGCTCCCTGCGCCATCGGCCCTGGTAGGGCGTCGTCGAATAGACGCCAAAGGAATGCTTGGTGACGTAGTTGCCATTGGCGGTCACCATGCCGAAGCTGCCGGCGCACGCGCGCAATTGGCGCATCGTCTCCGAGATCGAGTGCGTGACGTAATTGTTTCCCGGGCCGCCGAAATACGGCAGTCCGCCGGTGACTGTGAGCCCACGCGGGTCGTCTTCGAGGAGACCGATTTCGCGGCAGCCGATCGCCACCGCGGATGGAAAGCAGCTATAGAGGTCGAAAAATCGGATGTCGTCGAGTGTCCGACCGGCCATATCGAGAGCTTTGCGTGCGCCCCGGCGAATGGCTTCGGATGAATGCAATCTGACGCGTTCGGAGATGTACCAGCGGTCGTGTGCGTCGGCGCATCCATGCAGGTAGACCCACTTCGATTCCGGAACGCCCAACTTGCGCGCGAGTCCGACCGAGGTCAGGATCAAGGCCGCGGCTTGGTCGACAAACGGGTTCGAGTTCATCAAGCGAGGGTAGGGGAAGCCGATCCAGCGGTTGTCGTGGTCGACAGTCGCAAGCCGCTCGGCCGAGTAGCCTTCGCGCCGGACTGCCAGCGGATTGCCCGCGGCCACGGCTGCAAATCGCGCGAAGAGCTTGCCGATGGCCAGCATGTGTTCGGGTACGGATCGGCCGCACGCAGCGCGAATCGCGTTCTCGATCAATGGATACATCACGATTGCGGCGCGCATGTTGTGGCGATCCTCGTAGTCGCTCCAGCCGCGCCGGGAATCGCCGATCAGCTCGAAGCTCGCGCCCGGATCCTCGTGCCATGAGACCGGAAGGCCGGCCCGCTCCACGCCGTGCTGCGTCCGCAAAGCTTCCCCGCCCGCGATGAGCGCCGCTCCGATCTCGGCCCTCGCTGATAGCTTCCGCGAACTGGTTGACCAGATACTGCGGCATGTTCCCGCCGTTCCAGGTATAGATGTAACGCGCGGCTTGAATGCCCAGGCGATCCGCGACGCTCTTGGGCGGATTGTGAGTTTCCGGTAAGCCTGCGTGACTGCAGTCAGCGGTAGCTGATACGGTGTGCAAGGGCGGGAGGCCCCGGCGGATGGCACAGGAAACGGCGCATTATCGGGAAGAGGTGGAGCAGGCACGACGGCGATTTGCGGAGTGGCGAAGCACGCATGCGGTGCGGTCGAGGCTGCCGGAAGAGTTGTGGGCAGCGGCCGTGGAACTGGTCCAGCGCGATGGGGTGGATGCCACGGCGCGAGCGCTGGATGTGGATAAGCCGAGCTTGCGGAAGTGGACCGAGCGACTCCAGCCACAGCGGCGGCCAACAGCTCGCAGGTCGCCACCGAAACGGAGAGTGAATGCCATGCCGGCATTCGTGGAACTGCTCGCATCCGGTTCTTCTGGTGCGACCAGTTGCCTGGTGGAAGTAGAATCGCCGCGGGGAGGCAAGTTGCGGTTGGAATTGAAGGCCATCGCGACGAGCCAACTGGCCGAGCTGATTCGCGCGTTTGCGACGACGTAGAGCATGCTACAGATCACGCCGCAGATGCGGATACTGGTGGCGGTGGAAGCGGTCGACTTCCGCAAGGGCATGGACTCATTGGCTGAGTTGTGCCGCGCAAAACTGAATGCCGATCCATTTTCGGGCTGCCTGTTTGTGTTCCGCAGCCGGCGGGCGACCTCGATCAAAGTCTTGGTGTACGACGGGCAGGGGTTCTGGCTGGCGACCAAGCGCCTGTCCAAAGGGCGCTTCCGCTGGTGGCCGCAGAGCGAGGAACCGGCACAGGCGCTGCGCGTGCATCAAGCGCAGGTGCTGCTGGCGGCCGGCAATCCGGATATCGATGCGGCTCCGGTGTGGCGCAAAGTGTAGGCCGGTCATTTTCTACTTGCGTTCCGAAACGATTTCTGGCACACTGCGGATGAGATGGCCACCCATCGCTACCGAAGCCGAGAGATTACCGGCGAGGCGATTCTCTTCATCCGGAAACTGATTCGAGATCAACCGGAGCTGAGCCGCTGGAAGCTGTCGCGGCAACTGTGTGAAGCCTGGCAGTGGAAGCAAGCCAACGGCGCGTTGCGCGACATGCTCTGCCGTGGATTGCTACTGATGCTGGATCGCGCGGGTGAGATCCAGTTGCCGCCGGTGCGGCGCGTTGTGCGGAATCGGTTAGCAGAGCGCGAACGCCCCGAGCCTGTGATCGCTGACAACCGTCCGGTGTGTGGGCCGCTGGCGAGCATCACTCCGCTGGAGTTTATACAAGTGCGTCGCACGCCGGACGAGCCGTTGTTCAACAGCCTGATGGAGCAGTATCATTACTTGGGTTATGAGCAGCCGGTGGGCGAGCATCTAAAGTATCTGGTGAAAGCCAACAGGCAAGCGATCGCGTGCCTGGCCTGGCAAAGCGCGCCGCGTCACTTAAAGGTACGCGACCGATTCTTGGGCTGGAGTGACGAAGCGCGCGAGCGCAACGTGCACTTGCTGGCCTACAACACGCGCTTTCTGATTCTGCCGTGGGTGCGAGTGGAGCATCTGGCATCGCACATTTTGGGGCGCATGGCCAAGCTGGTTCCGCAGGACTGGCAGCGGCTGTACGCGCATCCTATTTACTGGTTGGAAACCTTCGTGGACACCTCGCGTTTTCGTGGAACTTGTTATCGCGCGGCTAACTGGCAGGTGCTCGGCACGACTGCGGGCCGCGGGCATCGCGCGCCTAGCTTCGAACCGACGCGGCCGGCGAAGCAGATGCTGGGCTTGCCGCTGAACGCCAAGTTCCGGGAGTTGCTTAGTACATGAAACGCCCGCGGTTGGAGGTGAATCTGGAAGAGCTGGACCAGATCATCGATCGCGGCACGCAGGCGCCGCTGAGTGAGTCGGAAAGCGAAAAGCTCAAGAGCGCGCTGCATGCGCTGGCCGGGATGCTCCCCAAGCCACGCACGACAGAAAAGACCAAGGATGTTTTGGAGCGGCCGAAAACGCCCGCGACCGAAAATGATTCGGAGCCTGCTCCCGGTCACGGGCGCAACGGAGCCTCTTCTTACACCGGTGCGAAGAGAGTCGCCGTTCCGCATCCGGAGCTACACGCCGGCGACTCCTGCCCAGGCTGTGAAAAAGGCAAAGTCTATCCGCAGAAAGAACCGCGGACGCTGGTGAGAATCGTGGGACAAGCGCCTTTAGCCGCAACTGTGTACGAGCTGGATCGTCTGCGCTGCAACCTGTGCGGGGAAGTGTTCAACGCGCCAGAACCGGAAGGCGTCGGCACCGAAAAATACGACGAGACCACGGCGGCCATGATCGCGCTGCTGAAGTACGGCAGCGGAATGCCGTTTTATCGCTTGGAAAAGCTGGAACATTTACTGGGGATTCCGTTACCTGCTTCCACGCAGTGGGAGATTGTGGAAGAAGCTGCAGAGCTAATAAAAGCGGCACGTGACGAACTCATCCGGCAGGCGGCGCAAGGTGAAGTTCTGCACAACGACGACACTAGTATGCGCGTGCTGCGTCTGGCGCGTGAGCCGTCCGATGAACGCACCGGTGTGTTTACTTCCGGCATTGTGTCGACGAAGCAAGGGCAGCGGATCGCGTTGTACTTTACCGGGCGTCAGCACGCTGGGGAAAATCTGCGCGACGTATTGCAACACCGCGTAGCGGAGCTTGGCGCGCCCATTCAGATGTGTGATGCCTTGTCGCGCAACACGCCGAAACTGAGCGATGGCGCTGAGATCTTGCTGGCCAACTGCATGGCGCACGGTCGCCGCCAGTTCATCGAGGTGTCCGCAAACTTCCCAGAACAATGCCGCTATGTTCTGGAGACGTTGGGCGACGTATATAGATATGATGCGGAGGCGCGCGCGGGAAAGCTTTCGCCAGCGGTGCGTCTACGGTTTCATCAGCAACACAGCGGCCCCGTGATGCAGCAACTACACCAGTGGCTGGCAGCGCAGTTTGCACTGAAGCAAGTGGAACCAAACTCGGGTCTGGGCAAAGCCATCACTTATTTGCTGCGCCACTGGAAAGGGCTGACGGCGTTTCTGCGGGATGCCGGCGCACCGCTGGACAATAATGTTTGCGAACGTGCGCTAAAACGCGCGGTGCTGCATCGCAAGAACGCGTTGTTTTATCGAACCCTGCACGGCGCCGAAGCCGGCGATCTGTTCATGAGTCTGATCCACACTTGTGAGCTCGTCGGCGCCAATCCGTTCGACTACCTCAGTGAGCTGCAGAAGCATCCCAGCGAGCTGGCATCCAACCCAGCGGCATGGATGCCGTGGAATTACGCTGAGACACCGGCGCGCATTGGAGTACGATAATTCGGGATGGCCGGAAAGGATCGTCTTCGGCCATGCGGATCGGATCTCTCGAAATGCCTGTAAAACAGACCGTGCGCAACGCAAAATCCGGGAACGTTTTCGGCCAGCGACGAAGACCAGGGAAAATGTTTCGGGTCGGTCTATACGCCCGTGTATCCACCAATGATCAGCAAACTCTGCCGATGCAAACGCGCGCTCTGCGGGAGTATGTTGCGCGGCGGGGCTGGACTCTTGCCCTGCAGATCCGGGAGGTCGGCTCCGGAGCGACCGAGCGACACGCTCGCAAGCAGCTCATGGAAGCGGCGCGCCGCCGCGAGATCGACGCCGTTCTGGTGTGGAGATTGGATCGCTGGGGCCGGTCCGTGACGGATCTTCTGGCGACGCTGCAGGAACTGGAGGACCTTGGTGTCGGCTTTGTCTCGCTGACCGAAGCCCTGGACCTAACCACACCGGCCGGTCGCGCCATGGCTGGGCTGCTCGCTATTTTCGCCGAGTTCGAGCGCGAGATTCTGCGCGAACGTACTCGGGCCGGCTTGGCTCAAGCCCGGCAGAACGGTAAACAACTCGGCCGGCCGAAGACCGCGGGCCTCCATGCCGCCGAGATGCGGAAGCTGTATCGCGCCGGTGTCACCAAAGCCGAAATCGCCCGGCGGTTGAACATCGGACGAACCTCAGTACGCCGCATTCTGGCGCAGGTCCACTCTGGCTTCTGCGGTGAGCGTGTATGAATCGCGAAGAGTTCACGGCTTTCGTAGCAGGCACAATAGAGGATCTGATTCAGCTGGCTGAGGCGAAGTGTGGTGAAAAGCTGTCGCGTAAGATCGCTTTTCGATGGCTTGGCGGGTCGCATCCAGTTGTGACCGAACACATCATCGAGCACATTGTCGATCGCGTATTCGTGGATGAAGAGCATATCTTCCCGTGCGTCGACATCGGAGTGTGCGACATCTTCGAAGACGGAATGCCCCTCGTCGTCGGCACTGTTGCTGGTTACGCACCCCGGCCATTCGGCCAAAACTGGACGGGTAGGGCGGGGCCGTTCGTCCGCATTGTTGGAGCACCCTTCCTGAACAAGATGGCGGGGAAGAAGGATGCCTGGTCACCTGACAAACCGTTGGCATACATTACGCCGGACATACCTGCGCAGCGCTAAATCGGATCACATAACTTTCCACCCGTGGTCGAACTTCTCGGCTGACGCAAGCTTGCCGAAAGCACACATCCTACAGAGCGTTTCCACTTTCCTGCTTAATGGTCGAAAGCAGCAGGGCAGCGAAGTCACGACGCCATCGGAACGCGTGGCTAATTGATCCGGTCGAACGACAACCCGACCATTGACTTGCGCGACGCCCAAGTATAGCGTGAGTGGTGTAGTGGAAAGGGTACCTGATGGAAAAACACATTACCCGTTGGACCTACTGGTTGGGAGTAGTCTGCCTCGTTATCGCTTTTGTTTGGCGAGTAAGCTGGATTTGGTTTGGGCGAACTCAAGCGCTTGGTGTCACGCCTCTGAGCTTCTATAAGGGCGCTCTGCTATTCTTTGTGGCGGCCATCGCTTCGGCGAGCTACGATCGGGCGAAGGGTCAGAAGCTTTAGTGCCATCAGACGCAATCTGTTCAAATGCGAAAGTATCCGGTTCTCTTGGATCGAAACGGGCGAGAAATCTGGCGGGCTGGCATTTCCACCAAGGTGCTGAGTGAAAGATAGCCGACTACGGGGCAACCGGGTTCCGGGAATTGTTAGACCTGTTTGGCCCTCCTGGAAGCATCGGTGGGGCATTGAGAGGAATCATTAGCGTTTGACATTACGCAACCGACGTGGAGGCGACGACCCATGATTACCTGCGACCTGTGCGGCCAAGCAAAGGAGTGCTTACAAAAGCAGATCGACGGCAAGGAGCATGACATCTGTGCCGAGTGCTGGAAGCCGTTGGCTGAGAAGCTGAAGGGCAAAGGCAGAAAGAAGAAGGAACGTGAGACTGTGTTCTTACCGCCCTTGACGAGAGAACCGGAACGACAAGAACCAACCCCGCTACCGGGAGAGCCACCGAAGATCTTCGGTGGCCTAGGCAGGCCGCAATAACGATATTCGAAGCCTCGGAACGGGCGTTAGAGAGCGGCACAATTGAGCATATGGCGGAACAAGACCAACTTCGCGTTACCATTGCGTTGCTTCTTCAAGAGCGGCACCGTTTTAATGACATCGCGCAACTCAGTATGGACGTGGAAGAAAAATTGATTCAGGACTGGCAGGCCGATCCAGAGAGCCCTTCCAAGTACGAACGCTGGGACCAACAACGGAACATCTCTAAAGAGGCGATTGAGCGGTTTGAAAAAGCGAATGCTGCTTACCTTGAAGCTTGCAGGAAGCTTTCAAAGTAGCGAATCAATGGTTGAGCCCACCTACCCGGCTTCCAGGCCGATTGACAAATGGCCTGGCCCACACGCTCCACCAGATAAGCGTCTCGGAAAATGCAGTAGCGCTCAGCCCTCCCGCTATTCGTCGGGCTCTACGCCAACAATGGGGGCAAACCCCGATCCCAAACTGAACTAAGAACATAACACCTTCACTCTGAGTCTGTAATTTTGGAAGTTGCGAAAGCCGTAGGCTTGGCGGTTGATGAGCTCCATTTTGTTATGAAAGCCTTCGGTGATGCCGTTATTGCGAGTGAAGCGCCACATGGCGACAATCGCCCGTGTCAATAGAAGAGTGTAAATTCGCCGCCGACTCCAGAGGTCGGGTTTAAGATTGCAATTACCTGAGCGGAGGATACGGCAACGCTGGGAAGCGACCGGAGCGCCGACTCAGGGGCCGGAATGGCGAGGGCGGCGCAAGCCGCCCCGCACCGCCGCCATTCTGGCGCGAAAGCGATAAATCCTGGGAGCGCGAGGGCAAAGCCCTCGCACTTAAGAAAAGCCTCCTTCCTTATTGACTCACTGCCATCGATACAACCTTCGCCGCGGATTCCTCCAGCGGTGCGTCATCGAATGTCAGATACGCCTTATCGTCGGTGAGCCAGTCGTCGTTTTTCTCCACCAGCAACATGCCAATCAGCCGCAGGCACGCAGCGGGATTGGGGAAGATTCCCACCACACGGGTGCGGCGCCGGATCTCCAGATTGAGCCGCTCCAGTGGATTGGTCGAACTGATGCGCACGCGGTGCGGCTGGGGATAGTGCAAGTAGCTCAGCACGTCATCGATGCCGGCCTCGAAAATCTCCATCGCCTTGGCGAAGCGCGACTGAAACTGCCGCACTAGATCGGCTGCTTTCGTTTTGGCGCTCTTCTCGTCGCGCTGTACGAATACCGCCTTCATGGCTTCGCTCACTTCGCCCTGGCTGCGCTTGGGCACGTGCACCAGCACGTTGCGATAGAAGTGCACCTTGCAGCGCTGCCATTCCACCTTCAACACCTTGCGCACCGCGTTTTTCAATCCCGTGTGTGCGTCCGAGATCACCAGCTTCACCCCGTGTAGGCCCCGCTCCTTCAGGCCCTTGAAAAACTCCGCCCAGCCCTCTTCCGATTCCGCCGCGATCACGTCGAAGCCCAGCACCTCGCGGCGGCCCTGCAGATTGGCCCCCGTGGCGATCACCACCGCCATCGATTCCACCCGATCATCCACGCGCACTTTCTCATACAGCGCGTCCACCCACACGTAACGGATTTCGCCCAGCGGACCCTCGCGGAACTTGCGCACCTTCTCGTCCAGTGCCGCGCATAGCTGGCTCACTTGTCCCGCCGATACGCCCGCGATGCCGAGTTCCCCCAGCACCGCTTCGATCTTGCGCGTCGAAACACCCTTCACCACCGCTTCCTGGATCACGCTGATCAGCGCCTGCTCGCTGCGCTTGCGGTGTTCGATAAAACTTGGCACATAGCCACCCTCGCGCACCTTGGGCACCTGCAACTGCATGGTCCCCAGCCGCGTGTCCCAACGCCGATCCCGGTATCCGTTGCGATGCGTGGTCCGCTGCTCGGTCCTCTCATGCGCCTCGGCTCCCACCTGGCTGGCGACTTCCGCCTCCATCAGGAATCCGGTAATCAACTCCGCCATCGTTCGCAACGGGTCTTCGGCCTCCGCCGCCCGCTCAACCAGCTTGTCCGCCAGCTCGTCTCGGTTTATTCTGTCCTTGGCCATCCGCCGTTTGCTCCTTTTGTGAAAGTCGGGATACTTCCACTGGAGCCAGCGGCGGCTGGCCTGTCAAGGCCCTAATTTACACCCTCGATTTTACGCGGCCCAACAATCTCCTCGGACCAGTTGGAAAGGGTCTGACCAAGTTGGACCAGCTGAGCGAGGCCGGCCTGACGCAACTGGTAAATGGCGCGCAGGAAGCGCGGCACCAGTCCTCGCAGCGTCTCGTTGTGGACCTACTCAGGCGTCTGCAGCCCACGCGAACGAGACGTTCGCGGGTCAAAAAGATAACGAACTTCGCGGATCTGCAACTCGCGGCAGAGCAGGTCGCACTCGACATGTTAGCTGGCAAGACTACGAGTGCCGAGGCCCAGGCGTCGATGAGCACACTGGAGCAGATGGGTCAGGAAGTCCAGGTCGCATCGCGCTCTGATCTTACATCAACCGGACGCCGCAGGGAATGTGGAAACCGTCTCAAGTCGAGTTGCCAAAGTAGACACCGGGGCTGCGGCCCCGCGTAGAGCCGCAGCCCGCCGTCACACCAGTCAAACTCACAAACCGGCCTGGTCGGGATGAATTTCGGTGGTTCTGCCGGGGATCACTTGCACGCTTTCGCGGTAGAACGTATTCCCGCTGGGATCGCGCAATTCCACGTCGTGGTTCCCGGGTTGAAGCGGGAGATTCTTAGCTTTCGCAACTGGACCCACGTAGCCTCCATCGACGTAGACCGAGGCGTCCTTGTCATGCGTGACGATCTTCACGTTGCCAGCGTCGGGGCCGTAGTAATAGTAGCCAGGCCCCACCATATACCAACCAGGACCATACCAAGCCGGGCCATACCAACCCCATCCCCAACCTGGACCGTAGAACCCTCCTCTAATTACGACGTGCGGCCCCGCCACCATGGCTGAAGCCGCCGGCGCTGAAACGAACAAGCTTACCAACGCAATTACGGCAATCAACGGTGCTTTCCGAATTCGGAACATAACGTCGCTCCTTCTTGAGAATTCTGGGAACCCGGCGCCGGCAACCGACTAACCATCATGTTCAGATCTCTTCTGGCATTTTGTCTAAGCCGCCGCGCAATCGTCGTCGTGGGATTACTGCTGTTTACCGGCGCTGGGGTCGTCGCTTTCAAACTACTCAACATTGAGGCTTATCCGAACCCGACCCCGGTGATCCTCGAAATCACCGCACAGGCCGCAGGTCTGTCCGCTGAAGAGATGGAGCGGTATTACACACGCCCCATGGAGATTGGCCTCTACTCGACTCCCGGCATTGAGGTTATCCGCTCCACTTCGTTCTATGGCCTGTCGTTTGTCCGGGTCAGCTTCAAGTATGGCGTGGACTATTTCTTTGCGTACAGCCAGGCGTCGGTGGCGATGGCGCAGAATGTCAATCTGCCGGGCAACCAAGTGCCCAACATCCAGGCCAACAGTTCGACGGGGGAGATCTACCGGTATCAGGTCGTCGGCCCGCCGCATTTTGGAATCACCAACCTCCGCACCGTTCAGGATTGGATCGTCGCGCGCAGGCTACTGACCATCCCCGGTATCGCGGCCATCAATAGTTGGGGAGGCCCCACCAAGGAGTTCGAACTCGAGGTGGATCCTCACAAGCTGGAGGCTTATAGCGTTACCGTGCCCCAGATTTTGAACGCGCTCGGCAACGCCAACATTAACGTCGGCGGGCGCGAAATTCGTATCGGCCAGCAGTCCATCAATATTCGCGGCGTTGGCCTGATCGACGATGGCGGCAGTGACGATTTGACCGAGGGTTACCGTGTGAACGACATCGAGAATGTCGTTCTGAGCCAGGAAAACGGCGTTCCGGTTTTGATCAAGGACGTCGGAAAGGTCGCGGTGTCCTACCGGCCCAGGCTCGGCATTCTGGGACGCGACCGGCAAGACGATGTCGTCGGAGCGATCGTGGTGCAAAGACGAACGGAAAAAACAGCCGACATGATTCCCAAGGTTGAGGCGGCAATCCAGACGCTCAATCGCGACGGCAGTCTCCCGTCCGGAGTCAAGGTTGTCCCGTTCTATGACCGGTCCTCCCTGGTAGCGCTCACTACACATACGGTTCTGCACAACCTGGTCTTCGGATGCCTGCTGGTTTTCCTGATCCAATGGATCTTCCTGGGCGACCTTCGCAGCGCAATTATCGTGGGCCTAAACATTCCGTTCGCGCTGTTCTTCGCCACCATCCTGCTGGTCATTCTGGGGGAAAGCGCCAACCTGCTTTCGGTAGGCGCGGTCGATTTCGGCATCATTGTCGATTCAGCAGTCATTCTGGTCGAGAATATTTTCCGGAATTTTCAGCGCAATCCGGAGGATAGAAACGTTCTGCTCCAGCGGCTGACGAAGGGCTGCTGGGGTCCCGACCCCACCAGCATTGCCCACCCGGAAGCGGGCCCGGCATTCACCTGGACGGATCGCTTGCGGTTGATTCTGATCAGTGCGCTCCAGGTGGACAAGGCGGTCCTGTTCTCGGCGCTGATCACGGTGGCCGGTTTCGTGCCTCTGTTCACCATGCAGGGAGTCGAGGGACAGATTTTCGGTCCCATGGCGCGCACGTACGGCTACGCGCTGGCCGGAGCGTTGATTGCGACCTTCACCATCACACCCGTGATCGCCTCGTTCCTGATTCCCCAGAACGTAAAGGAAGTGGAAACAATCATCGTCCGCGCTTCTGCATGCCGCTGTACGATCCGGCGCTGCGCTTTACGCTGAGAAACCGCTACCTCGTGGTCGGATTGGAACTGGCTTTCTCGCTTGGGACATTCTTCTTTATCGCGCCCCGGCTGGGCAGCGAGTTTCTTCCGCACCTGGAGGAAGGCAACTTCTGGATTCGCGCCTCCATGCCCATCACGCTCTCGCTCCAGGATGGTGAGGGGCAAGCAAGAAAAATGCGCGAGATTCTCCTGCGGCACCCCGAAGTTCTTACCGTGGTCTCCCAACACGGACGGCCGGACGACGGCAGCGATGCTTCGCCGTTTTCGAACGTCGAGTTGTTCGCGCCGCTCAAATCTTTTGACGAGTGGCCCAAAGGGCTGACCAAGGATAAGCTGACCGAGCAAATTCAAAAGGAATATCAGAACGAGTTGCCGGGTGTCATTTTCAATTTCTCCCAATATATTGAGGACAACATCGAAGAGGGAATTTCGGGCGTCAAAGGCGTCAACTCGGTCAAGATCGTCGGTCCCAACCTGGAAGTATTGACGAAACTGGCCGATCGGGTTCGCGACGAGATGAGCCAGGTCCGTGGCGTTGCCGATCTCGGCATTTTCCCGGTCCTCGGCCAGCCCAACCTGAACATCAAAGTGGATCGGGAGAAGGCCGCGCGCTACGGCCTCAATTCGGGCGACGTAAATTCGGTCGTGCAAGCAGCCATGGGCGGGGCTGTGGCGTCCGAAGTTCTGGAGGGTGAGCGGCAGTTCGATCTTGTCGTCCGCTACACGCCGGAATACCGCAACAACATCGATGAAATCCGTAACATCAAAGTGGGATATACCAGCCCCAGCGGCGCGAACGCATATATCCCTCTGAGCGAACTCGCCACGATCTCGCTGGACACGGGAGCGGCGTGGATCTATCACGAAAGCGTGCAGCGCTTTATCCCTGTGAAATTCAGCGTCCGGGGGCGCGATCTCGGCGGAACGGTCGAGGAGGCGCAACAGCGCATCGCCAAGAACGTAAAGCTTCCGCCCGGCTATCGTCTCCTGTGGGCGGGCGAATTCGGAGATCTTCAGGAAGCCAAGAAACGTCTGGAGATCATCGTCCCCATCAGCTTCATCCTGATCGCCGGCGCGCTCTATAGCCTGTTTAACAATTTCCGCGATTCCATCCTGGCGCTGGCGGGAATTCCCGACGCCATCGTCGGAGGCATACTCGCGCTTTACGTCTCTGGTCTCAACTTCAGCATCTCGGCGGCGATCGGCTTCGTTTCGCTATTCGGCGTATCGGTGATGGACGGAATCCTGATGATCACCTTTTACAACCAGGAGAGGTCTCACGGTTTCGCGCCCGTGGAAGCAATGTATCGCGCCGCAACCACGCGCATGCGCCCACTCCTGATGACCTCGCTTTCCGCTTGCATCGGTCTGCTTCCCGCGGCCATTTCAACCGGTATTGGCAGCCAGGTGCAGCGTCCGCTCGCCACCGTGATCGTGGGCGGCATGCTGGTTGGTCCGGTCATGCTGCTGCTCGCCGTGCCTGCTCTGCGGTTGATCTTCATCGGCTCCGACACGCATCACCACTATGTGCCGGATGAGCCCATCGTCCCAGAGGAGC
This sequence comes from Terriglobia bacterium, assembly GCA_963786745.1. GTDB lineage: Bacteria > Acidobacteriota > Terriglobia > Bryobacterales > Bryobacteraceae > Palsa-89. The sequence goes on from CAWBAE010000010.1 coordinate 48,656, forward strand.
CGAAATGAAAACGGCCCCGTTCCTACTCGCTCTGTGGGCTTGCCTGGGCTTGATCCCTTGCGCAGGTTACGCGGATGAGCAACGAGAGCAGAGCAACGGCACCCGCGTCTTAAAGCCTCCGCGGTCCGGCCACAAAGCTCCGGCAAGAAGTGAAACCTCACAAACAGCTTGCGAAGCCCGCGGCGCATCTGCCATCGGCAATTGCGAGAAATCCTCGACGGGGTTCGGTCGGATCTTTTTCAACCGTAAGGGGCGCGACGATTCAGAACCGGATAGCCGGCAGGAGCCGCCCTCGGCCGCCGAGTGCGGCTGCGCCATTGCTCAGCAATGTGCGCCATCGCAGCCCCAATCCGCGCAGTCATTTCGGGAACCGCGAATCTCAGTAAGAGGAATACCGGCGCGATCGATGGGCGGCAAGTGCATCGGCGGCCTTAACAAGTGGATTTCTTATGACTCTCATTCGCCAATCGCGCGGCTCTTGGTTTCATCGCGATCTCAGCCGTTTTGCTGCTCAGCGCGGGCTGCGTGGTGGGGCCAAACTTCAAGAAGCCTGCGGCTCCGCAGGTCCCCAATTACACGCCCATAGCTCCCGACGGCGACGAGCAACACTCCCAACGTCCCGGCGGGGAGTCGCAAAGCTTTCGTTGACGGACGCGATATTCCGGGGGACTGGTGGAGCTTGTTTCACTCCCAGCCGCTCAACGATTTGATCGAGCGGTCGCTCAAAGCCAATCCCGACTTGAAGTCGGCGCAAGCGGCGCTCTTGGTCGCCAGAGAGAACACGCTGGCGCAGCGCGGCTATTACTATCCAAGCGTATCGGCCGGCTTTTCGGCCACTCGCGCGAAGAACATCCTCCGAAGTTTCGCCCGTTCACCGCCTCAGGCGCTCTCACCTACAGCCTGTTTACGCCGCAGGTCAGCGTCTCCTACGTCCGGACGTCTTCGGTTTGAACCAGAGAACCATGGAGTCTCTGAAGGCGCAGGAACAGCAGGCGCGATTCGCCCTGGTCGCGACGCATATCACGTTGAGTTCGAATGTCGCCTTGGCCGCCATTCAAGAGGCGTCGTTGCGAGGGCAGATTGACTCGACCAATGAACTGATCGCCATCAACAAAAAGATCCTGGAGATTTTGCGCAGCCAACACGCCAAGGGGTACGCCACTGAACTCGACGTCGCGGCGCAGGAAGCGCAGCTCGCGCAGACCGTCGCCACGCTGCCTCCGTTGCTGAAGCAATTGGCCCAGCAGCATGACCTGCTGGCGGTGCTCGCGGGCGGATTCCCCAATCAGGAGATGCCGAAATTCGAGCTTGCGAGCTTGCAACTGCCTCGAGAACTGCCCCTGACGCTTCCTTCGCAACTCGTGGAACAGCGCCCCGATGTGCGCCAAGCCGAGGAGAATCTGCATGCGGCAAGCGCCTCGATCGGCGTCGCGCACGCGAACCGGCTGCCGAGCTTCGCGTTGACGGCGGATGCCGGCACCATGACGCTGATCTTCAGCCATATGTTCGATAAAGGAGGCTTTTGGGACACGGCTGCCGGCCTCACCCAGCCGGTGTTCGACGGCGGAACGCTGAAGCACCGCGAACTGGCCGCGAAAGCGGCTTACACGCAGGCCGACGAGCAATATCGAAGTACTGTCTTGACCGCTTTTCAAAATGTGGCGGACACATTGCACGCGATCCACCAGGATGCCGACGGCTTAAAGGCCGCGGCTGCCGCAAAGGACGCCGCCGCCGTGACGCTCAACCTCACCAAAAAGCAATTGGACAGCGGCTACACCAATTACCTCGCGCTCTTGAGTGCGGAACAAGCCTATCAGCAAGCCGTGCTCAACCTAGTGCAGGCTCAATCGAATCGCTATGCCGATACTGCCGCGCTGTTTCAAGCTTTAGGCGGCGGCTGGTGGAACCGCCCGGATTTGCCCAAGAATTAATTCGAGGAACCGTCTCATTAGCGAAAAGCGAGCAGAGGGCCCCGAGCGGCGGGCAGCGCTGATCGTGGGCACTGGTTGAAATAGTAACAATTCGTGACCATCAGAGGTCGTAAACCGCCTAACAACCGGGTTTCCTTCATCGGTGCAGCAGAGAGGGATTTCTCGCTTCAATTCACGCCCGGCAGTTGGCGAATTCGTTAGTTTCTCGGACCCCTATAAGACTCGTCGGATCGCGATCGATACGAAGAGCCTTCGTCAGTGGCCGGTTCCTTGGGAGATCCACAACACTGTTGGCTGCACGACGTCGATGACGATTGTAGTGCACGCAGGGACGACTCCGCGTGGTAACGGAATTTGGGGTTCACATCCAAACTTGAATTTACCGCCTGTTCTTTAGGCAGGATACTCGCGCTGCCCAGTAGGAACAGCGGCCTTTGGAGCCGTGAATCGTGGTTCGAATCCATGCCGCCGAACCAAATTTCCGAATCGCAGGCTCTACGCCAACAATGGGGGCAAACCCCGATCCCAAACTGAACTAAGAACATAACACCTTCAGGCTGCCGCCCCTTTCCCCGCACCCCTTTCTCCGCTAGCGGCGCTCTTCCTTCGCTGCGCTCCGGACAAGTTTTCCTTGACGAAGCCGAACACTTCTTGCACAATCGAGATGCCAGCGTCGGTACGCTCCGAGGCTGTTCGGGTTCATCCCGGAATGCCGTTCGGCTTCCCTTCGGAAACAGCGTTCGGCTTCGCCGGAATAGGCTCAGTGAGGCCTCCAGACGATATAACTATCACCGGCGGCATCGCTTCGCGCGCACATTGGAGTGTAATCTGAAACCACCCATTCAGAGAGAAGGCTTGAAAAACGGGATCACGTATTCCCTCCCAAGATCTCCGCGAAACGAGATGACAGAGTGCCGCCCTTGGGCCACGGCAAGATCGCGCGGGCACATTAAGATTTTCAGTCACATCTCCGGCGACAGTGACCGAAACGGTTGGGATACCGGGTGCTTCAAATTGCGCTTTGGATCAGTCCGATAGATCGGTCAAGCGCGAGCAGAGCGGCGTGGCTCGTCTCCCCCCGGCCACGGCTTCAGCGATTCGTTGGCAAATCTCGCGTCCGAATTTCTTCGGACCTGAAGTCTAGATCAAACCGCTTAAGCGAGCCATGGCGCGGCCTATCTTTCGGCCATTTTTTCGCGACTTGTACAGCCGATAATGCCAAGAATTCTATCCGCAGTGCTCCGGCGGTCAATTCTGACGAACGAACCAATGTCCTGGCCGGAGCATTGCGGATAACGGGCAGGCTGGAACCTTTCGCTCTTGACGCCGAGACATTTCTAGTGTGTACTGTTCTACAAGCCCATAATGGACGGACCGACAAGTGTACTGTGGTACAGTTCCGTGGCGGTTCGGTTTCTGTTTTGCGCGCACTTGCTGTGGACACGTCTCGCCAAGCGATTCCCGGTCTTCACTCTGTATCTAGGTTGCACCGTGCTTCGCTCGCTGGTGGCCGTGCGCTTCACCGTCGGCCGGGGCGGCGATCTTCCGCTGTCCTACACTTATTTCTGGCTCTGGACCGAGCCGCTTCTTCTTCTGCTGCAGATTGGAGTGACTCTGGAAGTTCATGCCGCTCTCTGGCGCGAGTACGGCAATATGATCCGATCCTCGCGGCCGCTATTGGTGTTCTCGCTCCTGACGGCCCTGCTTCTGGCCACTCTTCCGGTAAGCTCCGAACTCAGCCGGTTTAGTACTCTGCGCCTGGAAGCTGTAATGCAGTTCGAATTCTTAACGAAGCGTTACATTTCGACGGTACTGGCGGTATTTTTGGTGCTTTCGGCTTTACTATTTCTGCTGGTTGTCCGCAGCAGCTTGCGGAGCAGCCTCTTTCGGCATGAGAGCATGTTGGCTGCTTATTTCGCCATCTACGCCCTGGCTTACTTTGTGACCAATATGGGTTGGATCAACACTACTTTTATCAGCAACTATATGCTCTCGGCATTGACGCTTTGCCTGGTGATTTGGATCAGCGTTTTTCGCCCCAATCCAGGAATCCCAAGCAGCGGGTTGACCGAGTCGTCCTGAAACAGCGGGGCAGCCGCGACCGCCCCGCTTACCCTCATTTAGCGGTGTGTGCCGCTTCCTCCGCAGCGGGGCGGGCAGGTGGGGATAGGATCTCCGAACCGCGAATTGCTTGAGAACGGGCTGGCGGTTTGAGCGATAAAAATACCGGCCGCGGCAAGAGCGAGCCAGAATGACAGGGTACGTTTCTTCATGGGATCTCCTTTTGATGTGTAGTTAAATACGCTCCAAAGAGCGTTTGAACCGAATCGTGAAAAATGATTCGCGTTCCACATTATCAGAATTTGTGAGAACCCGCAGTCGATATAGTTCTATTACGGCTACACCGTCCTACCCTTCGGAAGCGCATTCCCGACGAAAGCCGTACAGTATGTTTAGACAACAGAAACTGTAGCTTATGTGTGGTGAATCAGGCGGCTCCCAAAAACCGTTAGCGCGAGGGCTAGTTGTAAAGATTCTATCCGACTAAGGACCGAGTTTGTCGCCGGCGGAAAGAGGCATATGCGTATGAACAAGTCTACCCCCGTGGGTCAGAAAATGTGGCCAACTCTGAACCACGGCGCACTCATACACTATCCCTCCCCGGGCTTCCCAAAAAATAGCTGCCCTAGTGGTAGAAGAGCATACTCTTGAACGGCCGTTAGTGCTCAATGAAATGAGCCTATCCATGGCGTTTTGGGGACGTTCATCTGCCGGGCGGTGCATCGCGTCAACTCTCTTCACACTTGATGCTTTTCTCTTGAGCGTAAAGAACTTCTTTTGCCGTACCGATTCTCAGAGTATGCAGGACCAGGCCCAAAATGCCTTCCCAGGTGACTCCCCTCCCGAGGCGCAGATCCGCGCGGGAACAGATGAGGTCGTGCTTCACAGCCTGCGAACAGTGAGCGGGTGGACGCTGTTCATTGTAGGCGTTAACACGCTAGCCGATGCCGTGTTCCACTACCGTTACCGCCCTACCAAGTAGACGACCGGGGATCTTCAGACGGAACTGCTACGCGTTCGTTAATCATCCTGAGAGCATGAGAATCCCAATTAATTGGCTGCACGCGGACGCCGTCCTGCCGAGTTACGCGCATGGTGCCGAGGAAGATTGGTTAGCTGAGCTGCCGCGGTGACTTGGGGGCGGTTCGTTAGTTCTAACCGCGGGGAACGTCGGACAGGCCCATCAACGCTTCGGTTTTTCCGACCCACTTCTGCAGCGATTTCACCAAGTCTGCCAACCGGACCGGCTTGGTAACGAAATCGTCCATGCCGGCTTCGAGGCAGCGCTCGCGACAACCGGCCATCGCCTCGGCGGTCAAAGCGATGATGGCGACGCGCTGGTTTGGTCCCATACGCCGCCGTATTTCCCGCGCGGCTTCGTACCCATCCATTTCCGGCATTTGACAGTCGAGAAGGACCACATCATAGGGAAGGATGGCGAGCATCTCCAGGGCCTCCCGACCGTTTGCCGCGACGTCGGTTCGCGCGCCCAGCCTTTCCAATATCCGTGTGGCGACTTTCTGATTGACGATATTGTCCTCAACCACGAGTGCCCGGAAGCCCTGGGTCGAGGCGTTAGGTTGCAGCGCGGATTCCAGCGCCGCCATCGAACCGCGGGAATTGGAATGGCTTGCCGTTTGCGTTGCCCTTTGCGGCTTCTTGGACCATGCGGAGGCAAGTGTATCCATGAGTTGCGACTGTCGGACCGGTTTAATCAGGCAGGCGTCGATGCTATCGCCTTCAAACCGTTTCAACTCCCGCCAATGTCCAAGCGAGGTAAGCATGATGAACACGGTGTCGCACAGCACTGGGTCCGATTTGATCATCGCTCCCAGCGTAGCGCCATCGATTCCCGGCATGTGATAGTCGGCCAGGACGAACTGGTAGGGATCTCCACTGCGGTGCGCCGCACGCACCGCCTCCAATGCCTGCTCCGCCGAGGCATAGCTGCCATTGCGCATTCCCCAGCTAGAATCTGCTCATGTACAACTCGCCGGTTGATTTCGTTGTCGTCCACGATTAGAACGCGCAACCCGCTCAAATCCACCACGCGAGGCGGCTCCGAACAAGGATTCGCCCCGAGCGCTAGCGGCAGTAGAAATCGAAAAGTCGACCCTTTTCCCTCGATGCTGTCTGCCTCGATCGCGCCTCCCATCAGCTCGACCAATTGTTTGCATATGGCCAAGCCCAGTCCGGTACCGCCGTATTTCCGAGTGGTCGAGGTGTCCGCCTGGGTGAACTTCTCGAACAGGTGTTCGATCTTTTCGGGTGGGATTCCGATGCCTGAATCGGTCACCGACACCCGCATGCGCGCTCGCTCCGATTCTTGCGCCTCACACTTCACGGCAATCACTACGTGCCCATGTTGAGTGAACTTCACGGCGTTGCCGACAAGGTTCGTAGCCACCTGGCGAACTCTGCCCGCGTCGCCTCTGAAATGGCGGGGAATACCAGGAGGGTACTCCAGGACCAGGTCGACCCCTTTTTCGTCGGCCCTGTGGGCCAACATCTCGGCCACTTCCTCCAGCACCAGCCGCAGGTCGAAATCCTCCATCTCGATGGCCAGTTTGCCGGCCTCGATTTTAGAGAAGTCGAGTATGTCATTGATCACTGTGAGCAGGGCTTCGCCGGACCTACGCACCATCTCCGCATACTCGCGTTGTTCGGTAGTCAAATCCGTGTCCAGCAAAATACCAGTCATACCAATGACGCCGTTCATCGGCGTGCGGATTTCATGGCTCATGTTCGCGAGAAACTCTGATTTGACTTGGTTCGCCCGGGACGCTTCCCGAGAAGCGGCGTCGGCCGCCCGCTTCGACCTCTTAACGCGAAGATTTTGCCGAATGGTCAGCGCCAACATTGTCAGCAAGATGGCCAAGATGATAGACAGGAACCAGGCAGCGCGCCGCGCTCGCATCAGCTGGTAGATTACAGCGGTTCCCTTCGAGTTCAGTAGCCACCTGAAGAATATGGACTCGAGCGTACCATCCCGTTCGAGGTTCCCGATCTCCGATCGGATCAGTTTCGCGGCCGCGATTGCGTTGCGCGTTTTCGACGCGCCCACAGCCATGGACGTCGCTCCCTGGCGGTCGATTCGTAAACTGGTCTCTCCGCAGGCGCTCGCCCTGCGCATGAAGTCCGGATCTGAAGCGTTGTCGCTAAGCATTGCGGCGTCAGCCTGTCCGGTACAGACAGCTTCCAACACCGCGCCCGCGTCGTCTTTGCGGATGAGCCGCACCCCCGGAAACTGACCGCCGATATCGGTAAACTCAGTGCCGATCGTGTCCCACATCGGCGAGGTTAGATAAGCCAGCGCATGACCGGTCAAATCGTTCGGACGAGTTATCGGATGGGCTTCAGTGGAGATCATGTAGAGCGTAAATTGAATCCACGGCTGACTCACATAGTTCGGATTCCTTTGTTCTGGGTCGATCGCCAACAAAGGGGCAAGATCGATGATGCCGTCGCGGAGAGCTTGATCAGATCCCTGCGGAGCATAGACCCACCGAATGGGGATCGCCTTCCGCCTGCAAATCTCTTTGATGACGTCTACCACCGGTCCAATTGGGGCGCCATCCGGCCCGACATAAGTGTAAGGCGGCAGGTTCCGGAAACCGACTCGTAAGGGCTCGGAAAAGGTGATGGCTTGAGAACGCATGACAGCCCACGAGCCGAGCAACGCGACAAAGAAGCCTGCAATGAGCCCAGCTAGGAAGTGGCGACGAAGGGTAGCTATCGACACACGATCCCCTGTTAAACATCGGAGTAATCGGACGGAAGGTTTAGCCCATTCCTGGCTAAGGCGGACCCTATGTTAAATACAGACACTGGGTTTGAGGCAGGTATTGCCTTGCCTCAATCGCCGGGCGGTACGCTGGGTTGTTCCGGCTCTACGCCAACAACGGGGTCCGCGCCAACGTATAACTCTCCTTTCGCCGACAAAGGGCGACTTTCCGAGTTTCTAACCACGCTCTAAGCGTGCATTTGACATGAGCCTCGTGCTTCCTCCCTGAACGGCGAAACGTCAAACCGCTGGAACCTTACCCGCGATGAGCGCCGAGCTCGCTTGCTTGCCAAGGGCAGCAATGCTACAAACCTAGTGATGAGTCGTGAAGGCGAACTCCGTCGGCACGTGCGATCCACCCAATCGGCGCGGGTCCAGGTTGTCTGGAAGGACCGCCAAGGGGTCGACAGGTTGAGCAGTGGCACCATCGTCGATGTTTCCGAATCCGGTGTCCGTATTGAGCTGTCCGACCCCTTGGAGAAGCATAGCTATGTGACGCTCCATTCCGCGAGCTTGGGATTGCAAGGCTCGGCCTCGGTCAGGACCTGTACCCGCAAAGGCGTCAAATATTTTGTCGGCTTGGAGTTGACTGGCGGCCTCAAATGGAAGCCAAAAACCTAAGCTCAGAGCCGGTTAACCAATCCTACTGCGCTTTCGCTTTTGTTTGATGTACTCGCGCGCGAGGATTCTGTGGAGGTTCCGAAGTTGTCAGATAGCTTGTCGGCTTGCTCAAAGAACTCCCTGGAGGTGATCTCTCTCTTCAGGAGAGCATCGATGAGAACAATTCCGGGCGAGCGTGAAGACAGCCTTTCCACACCGCGCTTCTTTCTAGGACCACTATACACCCAGCCTGTCACGCCACTGCCACGTCGCCTTTCGATCAAAACTTTGGCTCAACGCGTCCAACAACTGTCTCGGACGGATCGGGTTGTAAATCGACACCGAAACACGCGCAGCGGATTAACAAATCAAGGCCAGAGATTGTTCATTTGATTGGGCGGCGCAATGCGCGGGCGGCGCGCAGTGGCTGAGGGCGATGAGTGCTGGACGTCCTACACACTACTTCTTGGAGAGCTGAAGACTGGCGTTCGTAGCGTGCAGTGCATGCGAAGGTGTGTCAGCTCGCTTGCATCACTCTCCCTTCGTTGCCGGATTCGCTCCTTTTGGACCGCAGACTGGACAACATTCCTCGCAGTAGCAAGCACCGCTCGCCTCGGCGGGCTTGTGCAAACTCTCGGGCTTCTTGCCGCACTTATCACAGGTTGCATGGACGATACGCGATTGGCGGCAGCTCTTCGCTGGGTCCACGGCAACTCTCCTTTGCAATTCGCTTAAGGGATCTTAGTTGGTTAAGTCTACCAGACGGATGTTGTCGATCTTTGTGCAAGCACCTCGTTTAGGTGCGTGGAGTTGAACCATTCAGCTTGAGTCGATTGCAAACCGGGAGCCCTGATTGATACTACGCCGGTAGGGATTCCATGTCCGCGCTGTTACCACCCGCCCACCTCTGGACTATGCTGGTGACAGCGGTTTTGTAATCATCCCGGTTCAGCGGCTTGCGAACGAAATCTTTTGCCCCGAGCGACAACACACGGTCGATGTCCGCCTCGTTCTGAGATGCGCTGAAAACAACGACCGGCGTTTCATGCAGTTGGTACGACGCCAGCACCGCATAGCCCGAGATTCTTGGAATGTTCAAGTCCAGAATGACGAGATCAGGCGTGAAGCCAGGTTCCCCTAGAATTTGCAGCGCCTGCTCACCGTCTCGGGCGATGCGCAGGTGGACCGGCGTTGAGCACTCCACAAGGGCTTGTTCAATAAGAAGCGCATCTCCGGCGTTGTCTTCAACAAGAAGCACTTCGGAGGGGTGAATAGGCACGGCGGAATTCTGAATCGTTTCGAGGGTTCCGTCTTCGCTGCAAATATCGACTTCTGTATAGAGGCCGTTCCCAATGCGTAGCAACCGCTTGGCTAGTTTCCGGGCTTCGTATAAAGCGTGCGTAGGCAATTTCGTTATTTCGCGCCTTCCATTTTCTCGGACGCACTGAAGGCTAATGGTTGGTTCGTTGCCCATACCGATTCTCCTTCCTAGGGGTTGGACTCCGGTGAACCACGAAACATCTCCCTGGTCCTTTGGTCAGGTTCCCGTCGCCGGCCTTATGTGACAGACTAAACCCGCCTTTCGGCGTTGGAGTGGGTTCATACGAGGCAATACGGCGCGACAACGAACTCGGTCACTGCTGAAGCCGCTTGGATTTTATGTACTGGCCCTCCAGGGGAGCGTGCCTCTCATCTGAAGCCAGGAGAAACTACGGCAACGTCCCCGCGTACAGCCAGTCCTTCGCTGCCCCCTCCAGATTCCACAAATTAGCTTGCTAATTATGGGCCTGGTCGCCCGCTCGATGGAACAGCTTCTGTTTGAAATCCGGCCAAAATTCGTCGAAGACGTTGCTTCCGAAGCGGCCGAGGAATCCGATACCGGTGCGAATGGTCGCGCGATTGACGTCGTCGTCGCCAGGTGCGCGCCAAGCGTTGGAAAGGAAGTTACTGCCAGGAATCGCCATGAACCGGGCGTAGGCGGGCATCACGTTACCCGTGCGGTCTTCAGCCAGGAAGGTCATTTTTGCAGCGTGTCCGAGCCGATCGCCAAATGAAGCACCACCGTCGCGCAAGTAGCGTGGATCCTCGCCCCAGACAGCGCCCAGGCCCCCTTCCATCGAGTTACTTACGGCGTTTCCGGCAACGCCCATTCCCAATCGGTCCCCAAACCCCTGCCAGTGCGTTCCATACTCCTTAGGAGGGCTGTTGAGTAACGTGTCCCATCCGGCGCCAAATAATTCGCCCGCGAGGCCTTCCGGGCCAACCGTGGTGTTGACCACCCATTGGATTCGCTCCTTAGCCGTGATCGGCTGGCGCGCGTCGCCAGTGCTGGTGGTGGCCGCATCAACTTTGGATTCAGGCGCTTCCGATGCCAGCGTTCCTGGCATCAACTTCTGCGCCATGGTGGCCGAAGCCAATAAGAGAATCGAGCAGCCTATTTTGCAAATCATCTCCGCGCCCCCCAATTGCGGGAGGTTCCTGCAGATCGGATTCCATTGTTTCTCCTCACCCATCCAGTCGGGTCCCAAGGGCGTGAGACAGCTCGGGAGACTCGCGGGGCCGCCAGCTCGTAGCGCCAGGGCTGGGATTCATATGTACGCCTCTGTTTTCCTGGGCTCGCGCCAACTTCGTCAGCTGTCGATTTCCGTCTGGCTGCCGAAAGTAGAAACCAATCGCGGTTCCCACGCTGATGCCCAACATAAAACCAACGGTTCGTTCTCTGGTCATTCTGGTGACCTCCTGCGTGGATTTAAATAGATGTTTTATTCACATTGAGTCCCTGTTTTATGAGATTCAAGTTAGCACTTGTCAGTTACGCATCGAGGCAAGTCTCAAGAGTGAATGGCGAGCGAGTAGTGCACTTAAGGCATTTCTATGCACGCCCTGTTACGCCACTTTTTGATCTCGCCCGCCTGATTCCGAACCTGCAGCGGACTGAGCCCGGCGTTCAAGTTCACCCAATTCGCTTTCGGCGTGAGCACTTTGGCGCGGCGCTCAATGCTCGGGAGCAACCAACGGGCGACATTTCTTGAGAAGGTACTCCCAGGGCTAGGATTACCGGCGTACGTCCGGTCAACTCCGCTCTCTGGGATAGTGATCGAGTACGGAAGTAAGAACACTGGCGACTGCGGGCGGGGGCACTTCGCCACGGAGAATGCCTCTATTGGTCACCTCCGTCCCATATAGTTTGCGATCCTCACCGCCGTCTTTGCTAACGACGGTCCCATCCAGGGAAACTCCGGCGAATGCGCCATGCGTGCGGGACCAAGATAGGATCTCAGCGTGGAGGGAGGCGTCAGTATCGGCCGCGGTCGTCCTTCCCACCGGACCAACGGCTGCCGAGGCATCGGCGCCGATCGTAAACTTATCGCGTGCCAGATTCTCCATTCCCTTTCTATCCATCACTAGCAATATGATGTCGGTAGACTCCACCCCGATTTGTGGTCCGAAGCTGCCGCCGCTAAACCTAATCGCCGCTGGGCCGGACCATGTGGCACCGTGACGGCAAAGCGCGTAGCCTTTTCCATAATCTGCCCCCACAACAAATGCGGCTTTCTTCAAACCCGGAACAATCACCACGCATTGCGCCTTCTTGAACAGATGGCGCGGTATGCCCCTGTCCGGAGCACCCATCGTTTCGCGCAAAACTTCGGCTGCCGAACGCAGCCGGTGATCGGGAGTCTCTTCTTGAGCCCAAAGGTTGGTCGCTATAATACCGGCGGCGATCAATGTCAATGTTCTTAGCATGTCATCCCCCACCTCGGTCGTTAGATGCTGATACGCGGAGTATTGTGTCCTAGCCCGATCAACAACTGCGTCTCGGCACATGACCGGTAGGGACGAAAGTCTTACCACAAGTGACGGGCAAATCCCATTGCGATTCCTCCCAGCATGGATTCGAACCGGGTTGATTCACGGCTCCAAAGGGTCCAAAGGGTTATGTTGCGCGCCCGCAGCGAGGCGCCTCAACCCTGTGAATTCCACTGAGACAACCCCGGCAGCGGAGCCTTCCTCATCCGTGAAATCCTGATTCTCCGGCCTCCGACTTCGACGCCTACTAAGAACATGAGAATCAACCCCAACAACGTGACCACAACTATTCCCAGCGGCAAGATTGGAACATACAGAAGAAACGCTCCCAGGCTACTAAGCAACAGAACGGCGGCAAGAATTCCCAGCCAGAACGTCAGATCTCGTCTCATGTAAACGCTAGGGGCAACCTGAATGCCAACGCCACTTCGGGCATCCATCTTGTTCATTTCACGTGGAGCCAAGAAATGACGAAGGCTGGAGAATTTACCGTATTCAAGATGGCGAGCGTCGAGTTGGCGTGATGCAAAGGGGCTGCTCGGGCCAGCATTTTGGGAACGCCCGCAGGGTTTCCACTCTTTACCAGCCTTTTCAGTACATTGCAACTTGATCCAGGAGTTCCGGAGAAGTTCTGTAAAAACTCCACTTGTGTATCCGAAGCCAAACGCGACTGCGCAACAAAACAAAGCGTTTCCGGAATGGAAATTCAGTTGCACCCAACCAGACCCAGGGAGAAAAACGTTTATGCACAGGCTAGTACTGCTGCTCCTTGGTGGCGTTCTAAGCGCCCAGTTTCCAACATCGCGAGACGAGCCAGCTAACGATGCGCAGCGATCTTCCGTGTGACGGTGGTCGAACGTACCACTAATGCTGTCAGCTATCGTCATCGGAGCGGTTGGACCAAGGTAGATCTACACGGCACTCCCTTGGCGCCCGACGCCACCGGACACGCTGACGTTAACAGCCGGCCCGGTTATGTCGAAGTGAAGACAGAAATGCATAAGCTTCTTCCTGCATCTCAATATGGACCGGAGTTCCTTACTTATGTTCTGTGGGCGATCACTCCGGAAGGGCGCGCCAAGAATCTAGGCGAAGTGGTGCTCGACGACGGCAATTCACACCTGGATGTCACCACGGACTTGCAAGCGTTTGCTTTGATCGTCACCGCCGAGCCTTACTTCGGCGTCTCGCAGCCTAGTGACGTCGTAGTGATGGAAAACATCGTCCGTGAGGACACGCTCGGAAAAGTAGAACAAATGAGCGTCAAGTATGACCTGCTGAAGCGCGGCACCTACGTGATGAACGCTTCCCCCGGCAGGTTCCATGCCATCCAGGTGGACAAGCGAATCCCGCTGCAGTTGCTGGAGGCCCAGAACGCAGTCGAAATCGCACAGCTTGTCAATGCGGACAAATATGCTTCCGACACATTCAACAATGCTTCGGACCTGCTGCGTCAAGCCGAAGCTTATCAGTCGCGCAAGGAAGTGGGTTCTAAGCCCGTGATCATGACGTCGCGGGAGGCGGTACAAGCTGCGGAAACGTCTCGTTTATTAGCTATCAAGCGTCAAGACGACGAACGTATCGCGCGCGAAAAGCAGGAGGCGGCGGATCGTGAAGCCGCGGCGCGGTCTCAGGCCGATGAAGCCGCGCGTCAAAAGGCGGTGGCAGACTTGCAGGCAGCGGAATCAGCCCGCCAGGCCGAGGCCGAAGCTCGGAGGGCTGCCGAAGAGAAAGCGACGGCCGAGGCGGCTCGTGCCAGCGAAGAGAACGAGCGTTTGCGGGCGCAACAGGCTCAAGCCGCCGCTGATGAGCAGCAGCGTCAGGCTGAACAGGCGCGTCTTCTGCAACAGCAGGCCGAGTTGAAGGCGCAGGAAGCTGACCGTCTGCGCTCCGAAGCCGAGCAGGCGCAGCTCCAACTGCGCCAACAATTGCTTCAGCAGTTCAACTTGATTCTCGAAACACGCGATACCGCCCGCGGGCTCATCGTGAATATGTCGGATGTGTTGTTCGACTTCAACAAATACACCCTCCGTCCTGCCGCGCGGGAGAAGCTCGCGAAGATCTCCGGGATTATTCTTTCGCAGCCAGGCTTGCGTCTCGAAGTGGATGGATACACGGACAGCATTGGCAGCGACGCGTATAACCAGAAACTCTCCGAACAGCGAGCGGATTCCGTGCGCGATTACCTGACCGGCCAGGGCCTCCCCGGCGAGGGTCTGACCGCGATGGGATTCGGAAAGGAGAGCCCAGTCGCGCCAAACGAGACTGCCGCCGGCCGGCAGAAGAACCGGCGAGTGGAGCTGGTGGTTTCCGGAGACATCATCGGAACGCCCATCGGACCGTCCAGGTCGGGACAATAACGGCTGCGATGGACGGATCGATTGCGTGATGGTCAATGAACTAGACCGGCTCAGCCACTCGCTGCGAGAGTTTGCCGGCGTCAAGGGTATCTCTTTGAGGGCTATGTCCGGAGGGTTGCGCGGAAGGCGAATGCGGTAGCGCGCGGTACCTGCGGTTGAACCGGGTTGATTTGTGCCAAGGCATCTTCATGTTCTTTGTCCCGAGACTCAAGTTCCACTCTCGGGGCGTCGACTTGGCTTTTGATCACGAAGCGTAGTTCATTCTTTCGCGGATATTCATCACCGTTACGAACTCGAGCGACTCCCAACCGTCATAATACGTTGGAAGAACGAAAATTTTACCGACCGAACCTGCGCGCCATCGACGGCAGTGCTCTTGTGACTTCCATTTAGCTTTTTGGCAGGAGACTTGCTATTCCCATGAAACCAAGTCAATAAGACTTGGCGTGTGACAAAGGAGATCGCGCAGCATGACACTCCATAAAGCATCCATGTTCGTCAGCATTTTAACTGTCCTGCCCTTGGTCAGCATGGGCTGTGCAACGAAGAAGCACGTCCGTGAAGCCATCGCGCCAGTACAAAACCAGCTCAACCAAACGCAGAGCCAAGTCAGCGCCCTCGGAAAGAACGCCGACGAAAACAAGCAGGCGATCGGTGACCTAGATCGGCAGGTCTCTTCCGCAGATGAAAAGGCTGTCGACGCCGGCAAGCGCGCCGCTTCCGCCGCCGATGCTGCGGCGCAAGCCAACTCAGCAGCCAATGAGGCAGTCCAGCACGCCGATGCCGCAAATTCAGTGGCGCAGCAAGCTCAGCAGGGTGTTACGCAACTGGACCAGTGGTTTAACAACATCGATAACTATAAGCTACTCGCTACCCAGCAAGTCTACTTCGCCATCAACCGTAGCAACATGGCCAAAGATGAGCAAGCCAAGCTAGATGAGACCCTCCAGAAGATCGCCGACATCAAGAACTACATCGTAGAGGTCGAAGGATTTGCGGACCGAACAGGCGACAGCGCCTACAATCGCGAACTGAGCGGCAAGCGGGCGGATGCCGTGGTTCACTATCTGGCCGTGGAACACGATATTCCACTTCGGTCGATCCGGGTATTGGGTGCGGGCGCCGACTTCCCTGACGCCGATAACAAGACCCGGGCGGCACGGAAGGAAAACCGGCGGGTGGATATAAAGATCTACACGCTCGACCTGGGTGGTGACACTGCCTCCGTCAATACCGATCCGTCGGTCCAGCGCTAGGCTGTTTAGGGGTCGAGCAGACGCTGCGAGGGAAGACGAAAAGCTACATCCGTCGCGTGTCATGTATAGCTGGAGGAGGTTCTTATGACCGTAACTCCCGAACATCCGAACGGCCTGCATCTTCGCGGGCTCAAGCGAGGATCTGTGATCGATCTCGAGACCAAGAGTCGTCACTACAAGATCGAATACTTGGGCAAGGGTCAGGTACGCGTATCAGGCCATCCCAAGTGGTGCCCCACTCCGGTTCTCGCCCAGCTCGAAGGCTCGCTCGGAGACTCAGGCACACTCGAACGTGACTTTGTCGGACGTGGGATGCATCTCTTGTTTCGACGATCGGGTTGCATTCCGGTGACGACCTCAGAGATCACGGAGATTCGCGTGGGGCGGACAAGGTCGTGGACTGACGTCATCGACGCATGTAAGCGCTGGTTTGGCCGACATTGATTTGCGAAGTGCCTGCGCACGCCTTTTGTTTCTATGGCCCGCATCGATAACACTGAGAATTTAGAATCCAAGGGCTACCAGTGAAGAGCATCCATAAATTGCACGGAAGCGAGATTTGGTTGGATTCGAACCCGACGGCGGCGGTCATGCGCCAGTTTGCGCCTCCGGGCGAGATCGGCAGCGCAGGCCCCGGCAAGGCCCGGCCGCTCAGTTATCGGGAACACGAAATCGTTCAACTGGTAGCGCAGGGCTACAAGAACAAGGATATGGCGAAGAAGATGTTCATCAGCGAGCAGACCGTCAAGAACCATCTGCACAAAATCTTCTACAAACTGGGGGTGTCGGGTCGCCTGGAACTCGCTCTCTACGCTATGCACAAGGGTTTGAATCTCAGAAACACGGAATCTGGTAACGCAATCATGGATGATGAGACAATCAATCTGCTGAAGACCGTATGCGTCGCGGGCGGAGCACGCTCCGGATTCAACGGCGATTCAAACGCGCGCCTTGAACAGTTGGTAGAAGTAGGACTCCTCGTTGTGGAGAAGGTTGATCCAGGAACTAACGATCGCCAGTTCTTGTATCGGTCCACGAGAAGGGCAGTGACGATGGTCGAGCGATTAGAGAGAGGCGCGGCATGAGAGCCGACACCTCGCGTCAGTCTTGACAGTCCAGGCCCCTAACGTTGAATACATTGCCTAAGCTAACCGGTCTTTAGCCCATCTTAAGCGCCCACAAGTCTTTGAAACTATGGCAAAAAAGTCCACAACGGGTCGCGGATCCCGCTGCCTGTTGGGCCGCTCCTGATCCATGAATGGTCATGCCAACAGGAAACGTGCCACACCCAGAAGCGTCATACCCCTGGTGGGGTTTGTGTGTGATGGCGATCGAAGTGTTGCTGGTTGAAGACAACGTCGGAGATGTTCTTCTGATCTGTCAGGCCCTCACCGCTGAGCCGTTTCCGGTCCACGTGCACGTTGGGGTGGACGGTGAGCAGGCGCTTCACTTTGTGGAGGAGAGGCACCTCGATCCGGACCTGATCATTCTCGATCTGAACATCCCAAAGGTTTCGGGGCTATCTTTTCTAGCGCGATGCAAGAAACAGGCACCGATCGTGGTCTTCAGCTCGTCAACCGCTCAGGATGACGTTCGGCGTGCTGTTGCGCTTGGCGCGAAGGAGTTCGTTCGGAAGTCAAGCGATCTACGCGAGTATGCGCAACAGGTATCACAGATCGTCCGTAATTGGGCGTCGACGGGCGCCGGTCGGAACCCGGTTGCGTGACTCTGTTGCGGCGCTAGATTATGGAAGCCGATGGTCCCACAGTGACTTCAACCTGCCGGCAACGATGAAATGTTGCCGCGACGCTCCACAGCGCAGGTTTCCACGACGCTGTGCAACGCCCAGAGTTACCCACCTACGTATTCATACCATCGCGCCAGTACGTTACCTCTTGGTTTCATCGCTAAATGTCCCAGTGATCCATGAAAACCCAAGTATTATTCAAAAATAGACTAAAGTTCTTTTGTGCGGAACGCGATACTATCCACAGGCCCATTTATCGGCCCACCGGCCGGGCCGTTGTCGCCCTGCCGCTCTCATCGTCGTCGTGAGGACAAGCTCGATGGAGGTCGCACATGACTGAGCGAGTACTCGTTGGTGACCGACCGCGCTCCTCGTTGCCGAGCCGAGCGCGATCAAAAAACGCTACCAGAATACCCCCTGCTGAGCCCGAACAACTGGGCACGGAGCGCTCCAAGGAGACCCCTCAATTTCTTTTCGTATGGAAAGCTGCTTATGAATGAAGAATTATATGATCCTCAGGACGGCGCCCCCAGCCTGAGCGAAGTCAGAGGCATGTCGTTGGGGCTCAAAGTCCGCGTGACGATGCCTGACGCAGGATTTGTCTTCGAAGGCGTCATGCAGCACTTCGTCGCCGGTGAAGCGTCAATCCTCCTGGACCACCGCTTCGTGAAGGGCACCCCCGTGCGCGTGGAATTTCAGGGATTCCAGTTCGAAGGCGAGATCCTGTTCTGCGAGCCCAAGGATGATCTCTACGACACTCACATCGTCATTGCGGACGTCGATGAAACCGGCGTGCGCCGAGACCCGAGATATGTCTTCAACCTGCCGGCCCGGCTGTATCCTCCGCGCGGCGAAGAGCCTGTTGACGCGAAGCTCGTTGACATTTCGAGAAACGGGCTCGGCCTTGAATCCCCGATGAATCTAGAAGTGGGTGAGACCGTGGCAGTCGAGAGCCAAGCCAACCTGGCGTTCGGCATCGTCCGGCACTCTCGGCAGCTCGGCTCTGAGAGCTACCGGGCTGGCCTGCATGTCTATAACGTGATCACGAAGGATCTGATCACGAAGGATATGATCACGAGGGAAGAAGCCCCTGCGCCGCGGCAGGGAAAACATCCTTGGTTGCGCTCTCTTTTTACACACCGGCCATCGAATGGTCGGGACAGAGCAGGCCGGATCATCGCCGGTTAATAGCCGAGTCCATTCATGTCTAGGCATTGCGTGGAACATATTAAAGCTGTTTCGCTTCGGACGATATCATCAAGGGCCGAACCGCCCACCGGCCGCTTCCGTTATTGCCTCTGCCGCTCTTTACTCGATGGAGGTTGCACATGAGTGAGCGAACCCGCGTAGCGCGTCCGCACACCTCGTCTCCTGGTACGACCACGGCTGCAGATCGCCGCAAGGAAGTCCGGCACCCGACGCAGGACGCGGTGCAAGTAAGCTTGGCTCCAAGTTATCGGACGCCGTTTCCCGCGACCGTGATCGATGTTTCCAGGTCGGGGTTGCGCCTCGAACTGGCGTTCTTCCTGGCGCGCAACGCAAGAATCCAAATTCTGATGCTCTGTG
>CAWBAE010000011.1:0-232484 GCA_963786745.1 Terriglobia bacterium
CGGGATCGTGGCAGCGCTGGCGCTCCCGGTGGGGCTTTATCTTGCCCGAGTATGCCAGCGCCGCCGCACCTTCCTCGACCCGCTGTTGCGGCCCGTGGAATCGCTGCTGTATCGCCTGCTGGGTGTGCGCCCGAAGAGGAAATGACGGCGGGCGTTTACATCGCATGCTTCCTGGCCTTCGGCGCTGGCTGCGCATTCGTGCTTTATCTGGTGTTGATGTTCCAGCGATGGCTGCCGGGCGGCCCAGCAAACGCGTATCTAACCACGCCCATGACCCCGGATCTGGCCCGAACACGGCCATGAGCTTCGCCACCACGACGACCTGGCAGGCCTACGGCGGCGAGACCACCCTGCGCTACCTGGCCAAGTGATCGGGCTGGTGGCGCAGAATTTCCTGGCCGGCGCGGCCGGGCTCGCGGTGGGGATCGCGTTCATCCGCGGCTTCGCGCGGGAGAGGTCGGCGACGATCGGCAACTTCTGGGTGGATCTCGTCCGGGCGCTGCTCTGGGTGCTCCTGCCGTTGTCGCTTGATCGGCAGCCTGCTGCTGGTCTGGCAGGGCGTGCCGCTCAACATCGCGCCTTACACCCAGGCGCATACGCTGGAGGGCGAGCGCAGACCATCGCCCAGGGCCCGGTGGCGGCGCTGGAGTTCATCAAGAACCTGGGGACCAACGGCGGCGGCTTCTTCAACGCCAACGGCGCGCATCCCTACGAGAATCCGACGCCGCTGACGGCTTCCTCGGGCTGCTGGCCATGGCGGTTTTGCCCGCGTCGTTGACCATCACCTTCGGCACATGATCGCGCGGAGCCGCGCGCCGGCTGGGTGCTGCTGGCGGTGATGGTGGTGCTCTTTCGTCGGCGGGCCTCGTGGTCTGCGATTCGGCGGAAGCGGCTCCGCCGCCGCACCTCGCCGGTCTGCACCTGATCGGCGGCAACATGGAAGGCAAGGAGGTGCGGTTCGGCATCGGCGACTCCGTGCTCACGGCGGTCGTGACGTCGAATAGCGCGACCGGCTCCTACAACTCCATGCACGATTCGTTCCAGCCGCTGGGCGTTCTGGTGCCCCTGGTCAACATGCTGCTGGGCGAAGTGATTTTCGGCGGGCTGGGCACGGGCGTCTACAGCATGGTGATGGTGGCGCTGATCGGCGTCTTCCTGGGCGGACTGATGATCGGCCGCACGCCGGAGTACCTCGGCAAGAAAATCAGCGCGGCGGAAACGCGCTGGATCGCATTGTACGCTCTGTTGACGCCCATGGTGGTGCTGGCGCTGACCGCCGTTGCAGTGGTCACGAACGCCGGCCGGGCGGGGTTGGTTACCAACACCGGACCTCGAGGCTTCACCGAAATACTTTTCGCCTACGCTTCATGCATGGCGAACAATGGACAAGCCATGGCGGGGCTGAACGCAAATACGGTGTTCTATAATCTCACTACGGTGATTGCGATGCTGGCGGGACGTTACGGACTAGCCGCATTAGCGCTGGCCCTGGCAGGACTGTTCGCCGCGCAGCGCCGCCGGCCCACCACCGCAGGCACGTTGCCCGCCGATACGCCGACCTTCGGCGCGCTGGTGTTCGGAACGATCCTTCTGGTTGGCGCGCTGTGTTTCCTGCCTGCGCTGGCATTGGGTCCGGTGGTGGAGTTCTTTCAACACTAATGCCGCGCGCGTGGGTGGTGGCATGCGTGCTGATCGCGATCGTATCCAGCCAGGCCATGGGAGACGACGCCACCGCGCCATCTCCGATTTCCACGGATCGGCCGGCTGTGACGGATTCGAGCGTGGTTGTGCCGGTGGGAAGCCTCCAAGTTGAAAACGGCTTCGCAGAAACCGTAAACCAGGGCCAACAGATGTTCGACGCCACCGAGAGCCTGCTGCGTTTCGGACTGGCTTCGAAGACCGAGCTGCGCCTGGTCGCGCCGGATTATTTCGGCCAGTTGGGAATCAGCACGGGCTTTGGCGACATGGCGATCGGGATGAAGCAGCAACTGGGGCCCGCGGCGGGCTTCGACGTTTCGGTGGTACTGACGCTGAGCTTGCCGACGGGATCGCACGCCTTTTCGAGCCACGGCTATGATTCGTCGGTGCAACTGCCCTGGTCGCGCGCGCTGTCGGCTAACTGGACGGCGGCGGGGATGTTCTCGGTGTACTGGCCGACGGAGGGGAATCGGCGCAACGTGACCGGCGAAACCACGTTCCTGTTGGACCGGCAGTTGACGAAACGCTGGGACGCGTTCGCCGAATATGCGGGCGACTTTCCCGAATTGGGAGGCCCCAGGCATCTGGCGCATTTCGGCACGGCGTTCAAACCGACTCCGCAACAGCAGATCGACCTGCACGGCGGAGTGGGATTATCGCGAGCCGCGGTGGATCACTTCATCGGCGTGGGTTACTCGTTCCGCTTTCAGTTGTTGCGGCGCTAGCAGCCGGCGCGCTCTCTACCGCGAGCGGGACGCGGCGTTCGCGGCTACCGGCTTGGCAGTTTCGACCACCACGGGCGCGGGCGGTTCGGCATCCTTCTTCAGCATCCCCAGCGCCTGGCGGAGTTCCAGGTCCACCTGACGGCGGATGTCGGCGTTGTCTTTCAAGAACTGGCGGGCGTTTTCGCGGCCCTGGCCGATGCGGTCGCCTTTGAAGCTGTACCAGGAGCCGCTCTTGTCGATCAGGTTTTGGGCGACGCCCAGGTCGATCAAATCACCTTCGCGCGAGATGCCTTCGCCGTAAATGATGTCGAACTCGGCTTCGCGGAACGGCGACGCAACCTTGTTCTTCACGATCTTCACCTTGGTGCGGTTGCCGACCACTACTTCGCCTTCCTTGATGGCCGCGATGCGGCGGATGTCGGCACGAATCGACGAATAAAATTTCAACGCCCGACCGCCGGTGGTGGTTTCGGGATTGCCGAACATGATGCCAATCTTTTCGCGGATCTGGTTGATGAAGATCAAGCAGGTATTCGATTTCGAAACGTTGCCCGTCAGCTTGCGCATGGCCTGGGACATGAGCCGCGCCTGCACGCCCATGTGGCTATCGCCCATTTCGCCGTCGAGTTCGGATTTAGGGACAAGCGCGGCCACTGAATCGACCACCAGGACGTCGATGGACCCCGAAGCGATCAGCGCGTTGGTGATTTCTAGCGCCTGCTCTGCGTAGTCCGGCTGCGAGACCAGCAGGTTGTCGACATCCACGCCCAGCTTGCGCGCGTAGATGGGATCGAGCGCGTGCTCGACGTCGATGAACGCCGCCATCCCGCCGGCTTTTTGCGCTTCGGCGACTACCTGGAGCGCGACGGTGGTCTTACCGGACGATTCTGGACCGAAGATTTCGACGATGCGGCCGCGCGGGAATCCGCCCACGCCGAGCGCGAGATCAAGCGAGATAGATCCGGTGGAGATAGCCGGAACGGCTACAATGGCTTCCTTCGATCCGAGGCGCACGATGGAGCCTTTGCCGAATTGCTTCTCGATTTGGCCGAGTGTGAGTCCGAGAGTACGTGCGCGTTCTTTTTCGTCCATTGAACAATCCTTGGTGAAAATGCTCGGGGGAGAAATTCTATTGTACCGTGTCCAGCGCGCGGGTGCGCTAGAGCGCAAGGTCGCCGTTAAACAGCATGTCTTTCAGCCGGAACTTGCACTTGATGTTCAGTGT
The DNA here is from genome assembly GCA_963786745.1 of Terriglobia bacterium. GTDB lineage: Bacteria > Acidobacteriota > Terriglobia > Bryobacterales > Bryobacteraceae > Palsa-89. Next base: position 3,649 of record CAWBAE010000011.1, read on the forward strand.
GCCCAACTTGGTGACGAATTCGACTTCCTTATCGTCGGCGGTGAAAGGCGTGGTCTTGTGGAAAATAAAAACGGTATCTTCTCCCTTGCCGGGAGGCGGCAGAACGACATCCGACGGGCGCAAATCCTTGCCCTTTGAAGACAGGCTGGTTTGCGCCAGGATAGTTGCCTTTGGTTGAGGATCGAGGGTAGGAGGGAGTCCTGAAACGGCGATCGCATAAGCGGAGTCGTCATCCAGGATTTTTTTCGCGACCGGGGATATGCCGGCTTCCGCCCCGTATTTGCGGCGCACTAGCGCTTGCTTAATGGGCAGCGCGCTCTGCCAGACGACGGTCAGCATCAGGGAATGAGATTGATCGCTGATCGGGGCGCTGCTCTCGGACGGCATCCTGCTGGCCCCGCCGCCGGGAGCCATGACGGCCGGGCCGGTGGCGGCATCGAGCGACCGTCCGCCGGGCACTTGCCCCCGGTCGCGTCCCAAGCCGTCGGCGGGCGATCCGTATGCGCCGGCATCCACGCTTACCGATCGCGCCCAGGGTGATTTCGTCAAAACTTTATTTACGTCCTTGTCGCTCCATTCGGTGAACGGCTTGGATTGCCACGGCTCAGCCGCGTAGAGGCAGAAAACAAACAGGACTGGCGCGAGTCTTCGCATGGTTTAAAGCCTGGGCGCGTAGTAGCCCTTGCGGCAACGGACGATCAGATCCTTGCGGCCTTTCACGCGGATATCCACCGAATGATAGAGCCCGTCGGTCTTCAAGGGGTCGGGGCGGTAGAAGACATCGTACTGGTGGCGCAGTTCGTTGGCGATGTTCTCAAAGGACTGGCTCAGGTCGCTGGCCTTGAACGGGAAAAAGACCTGGCCGCCGGTTTCCGCGGCGAAGTAGCGCAGGATCTTGTCGCCATCGGTTTCGATGTGCGTGATGTTGGTGGAGATGGTGTAGATGGTGACGTCCGCCTTCTGGGCCATCTCGAGAGCTTGATCGCGCGTATAGCGGCTCTGATTGTCTTCGCCGTCGCTCAAGATGACCATGGCGCGGCGAAACTTATAGAGCGGCTGATCCTGCATCAGCTTGTCGCGGGAGGCGAAGTAAATCGCATCGAAGAGAGAGGTTCCTCCACCGGGCCGCAGGCTCTCGACGGCGCGCTCAAGAGCGGGGACGTCGTCGGTGAGGTCGGCGACGAGTTCGGCGGCGGTGTCGAAGCTGACCACCATGGCGCGATCCTGGCGCGGTCGCACGGTGCCATCGATAAACGCGGTGGCGGCTTCCTGCTGGAAGTGAAAACGGTCGCGAACGCTGTTGCTGGTGTCGATCAGGATGGCGAGGCGGAGTGGCAGGTCGGCTTCGGCGGCGAACTCGATGATGGTCTGCGGCTTCTTGGTTTCGAAGACCTCGAAGTCGTCTTTATTGAGATCGGTGACGAAGCGGCCGCGTTTGTCGGAGACCGTGAACAGCATGTTAACGCGGGAGACATCCAGGGTGATGCGGGGATCCTGGGAGGCCGGCGCTTGGGCGGGCGCCGCTTCCTTGGTTTGGCTTTCCAGCAGGAGAGTGAGGCTGAAAAGAGCCGCGGCGGAATAAAGCACTATCTTCATGGAGGACTTTGAAACCATTATAAGGAATTCGAGAGGCATTATTCAGGCGGAGGCATCTAGGAATTCCTGCAACTGGGAGGGCAGCGGGGCGGTGACCGTGACCGGCTTGTCCGAACCGGGGATCGAGAACGTGATTTGACGGGCATGCAGGAAGTAGCGGCCCAGGGGGCTGGGGGGCGCGCCGTAAAGTTTGTCGCCGACCACGGGATGCCCGATGCTGGCCAGATGCACCCGGATCTGGTGCGTGCGGCCGGTACCGATGCGAACCTGTAGCAGCGTGAATTTCGAGTAGCGTTTAAGCACCTTGAACTCGCTGAGGGCGGCGCGCCCGCTGGCGATACGAGCTGTCATGCGGATGCGCCGGACGGGATCGCGCGCGATGGGCGCGGTTATGCGGCCTTGCTCGGACTTGACGCGCCCGTGGACCAGCGCGAGATATACTTTTTCGATCTTGCGGCTCGAGAACTGTTGGGCCAGGTGACGATGCGCGGCGTTGGTGCGCGCCACCAGGATGACGCCGCTGGTGAATTGGTCCAGACGATGCACGATGCCGGGCCGAACGTCGCCGCCCACGCCCGAAAGCGTTCCGAAGCGATGCAGCAGCGCGTTTACCAGCGTTCCGGAAGTTCGCCCGGCGCCCGAATGCACCACCATGCCGGCGGGTTTGTTGATGGCGATCACATTGGCGTCTTCGTACAGAATTTCGAGCGGCATTTCCTCGGGAAAAGCGCGCAAGGGAGCTAATTCCGCGGGCTCAACCTGGATCGCCTCCGAGCCTCGCAGGGTGTGAGAGCGCTTCTGCGGAGCGCCGTTGATGCGCACACGGCCGGATTTTATCCAATCTTGAATGCGGGAGCGGCTGAGCTGGGGCAAGCGCTCATGCAGGTAGGAATCCAGGCGCTTGCCCGCGTCGGCCGCCGAAGTTTCGAAAGCGAGCATCGGAACACCAGTTATATTCAATAGGTGATTCGGAACGCAATCCTGGGCCTGCTGCTGTTTTTGGGATTGCTTGCGACGCGCTGGTGTCACAGCCGGATTGTTTGGGTGGAAGAGGCGTATCCCACGGCGGCTGCAATCCAGCTGCTGGACGGGAAGGCGCTGTATCGGGATATCTGGTTCGACAAGCCGCCGCTCTCGGCCTTCGTGTATCTGGCGTGGGGCGCGCGGATCGGCATGCCGCTGCGGATCGCTGGCGCGGGGTTCGTATTTCTGTGCTGCGCTGGCGCGTGGTGGTTCGGCACGAAAATGTGGGGGCCGAGGGAAGGCGCGGCGGCCGCGATGTTGCTCGGCTTCTTTCTGACCTTCGGAATTCCGTCGGCGGTGATGGCGTTGGCGCCGGATCTGGTCATGCTGTTGCCGCACATAGCGGCGGTTTACCTGGCATGGCGAGGGCGCGCGTTTTCTAGCGGCTTTGTGGCGGGGATCGCGATGCTGGTGAACCCCAAGGGCGCGTTCGTGCTGCTGGCGTGCGCGTTGTGGGCGTGGCGAAGCTGGCCGATACTGGCGGCCGGATTCGCGCTGCCGAATCTCGCGGCACTGGCTTGGTTCGGCCGGCCTTATTTCGACGAAGTATGGCGCTGGGGCGCGGCGTACTCCGGGCAGCCCTTCGCGCTTTCAACCGGTTTCACCAGGACGGTGGATTGGGCCGGCTTTCAATGCGCGCTGGTGGCGGGCGCGGCGTACGCGTTGTGGAAAGAAAAGCAGTGGCGCCTGGCGGGATGGATATTGCTGTCACTGGCGGCGGTTGCCCTGGGATGGCGATTTTTTCCGCGCTACTACTTTCAACTGTTGCCGGTGATGACTCTATTAGCGGCGCGCGGGTATGTGTTGATGGGACGCCGGCGCGCGGTGATCTGGGCGTTGCTGCTATTACCGCTCATCCGGTTCGGTCCCCGCTATGCGATGTTAGCCAACGATCTGGTGCACGATCGCCAAACGGAATGGAGCGATATCGCGCTGAATCAGGACAGCCATGCGGCAGCCGACCGCATCCCGCGCGAAGGCACGCTGCTGGTGTGGGGATACCGGCCGGACATTTTTGCATACACGCGCATGCAGGCGGGCAGCCGATTTTTGGATTCACAGCCGCTCACGGGAGTTCTGGCGGATCGTCACTTGACCAGTTCGTACGCGGTTGCGCCGGAATGGGCGGAACGAAACCGGCGGCAATTGATGACGACACAACCAACCTGGATCGTGGATGGTTTGGGTCCGTTGAATCCGGCATTGGCGATCACGAAGTACCAGGACCTGGCGGAATGGTTGAGCGCTTATCACGAGGTGGGGCGCACGCGATTCACCGTAATCTACAAGCTGCAGTAGCTGGAGCTACTCGCCCCAGGAACGCTCGAGCATCCGGGAATATTCGCCCGACGAATACAGCTCGAAGCTGAAATCGTTCGAATTGAGAACCTGGAACGGGGCTTCGCCTTGCTTCAACGTGAACACCTGGTCGGCGTAGCGGAAGTAATTTCGCACAAAATCGTCCGACAGGACTTCGCGAGGCGGCACTGTGGCGAAGATGGCGTAGAGGCCGAGCGCGCGCGTGAAGATGGACTGGAAATCGGCGACGCCCCATTTGCGCAGTTTGGCTTGCACTGTTTGCGGAGAGCCCTGGATCAAGAGATCCGCGAAACTCTGGTAGACGATCCCGCGCGGCAGGCGATCCTGGTGGCGGGAGACCAATTCAAGGCTTTGTTCGATCCATCGAGCCAGGTCTTTGCCGACATAGAACAGCATGCGGAGTTCCGAGTAGCGTCCATCGAGCAGGGCGCGATCGAGATCTTCGCGGCTGGAGTCCCCGGCGGGCAAAAGACCCTGTAACTTCAAGTTAGCGCGCGAGCTTTCCACCAGTTTTCCGGGCCCCGCGGCGTCCGCGAAAGGATGGAGAATCAGTGGAGGAAGCGTGATGGCGAGCCCGGGTTCGAAGCCGGGTGCCGTTCCGAAGGATGATCTGGGAGCCATATCTGAACCCAGTATGCGAGCTTTACTTGCGTTCGGTCAGTAGTACCTTAGCTTCAATTGGTTGGCCCGCGCGAAGGACCTTAACAAGTACTTCCTGTCCAGGCTTTGAGGCCCGTAGCGCATACGTGAAATCGTACAGGTTCTGGATCGGCTTCCCATCAAATTCGATCAGGATGTCGCCACCCTTGAAACCGGCCTTGGCGGCGGGCGAGCCGGGGCGAACGTCGGAGAAGCGAACGCCGTTGGGCAATTCGGTGAAATCGGGGATGCTGCCGAAATCGGGTCCATAACCGGAACCCCCGCCGCCGGAAGAGTGCGCCGAAGCGGCCTCCCCTGAAGATTGCGGCTCGGCAACGCGCGCGAACCGGGGGCGTGGAGAGTTGTCGGTGAGATGATCCATGACGTCGCGAATCATATCGAGCAGACGCACGGCATCCGGAGCGTCGATCTTATCCCAGGTGTCGGAGGGCTTGTGATAATCGGCGTGCAGCCCCGAGAAAAAGAAGAGTACCGGCACTTGCTTGGCGGTGAAGGAAGTATGATCGCTGGATCCGTAGCCGCCGCGTTCGGTGATATCGGTGTCGAAATTATGGCGGGGAGCGATTTGCTTAAGTAAATCCGAGAAGCCTGAGCCCGTGCCCACGCCTCCGACGTACACCTTGCGGTCGCGAATCCGTCCGATCATGTCCATGTTGATCATGGCCACAGCGTTGGCCAGCGGCAGGACGGGATGATTCGCGTAATAGTTGGAGCCAAGCAATCCCAGTTCTTCGCCCGCGAAGGTCAGGAACAGAATACCGCGCGCGTGCTTGGGCTGCGAGGAGAACCAATGTGCCAGCTCGATCACGCCGGCGGTGCCGGAAGCGTTGTCGTCCGCGCCGGGATGGATGGTCCCGATTTGCGACGGCGCGAGCGAATACTGTTCGCCGAGGCCGAGGTGATCATAATGCGCCCCGATGATGACGTACTCCGGTGTTTCGCCGGGCCAGTAAGCGCCTACATTGTGGACTGTCTTCACCTCGCGGCGGATATCGATGTTGAGGTCCAGCCGCAGAGTGGCGGGCAGGGTGAAGGATTGGGGATGCAGATCTTTGTCGATGGCGGATTCGAGGGTCGCCAGATTCTTACCGCGCAGGCCTAGCCACTTGTCGGCCACATCGGCTTTCACCTGCACGAACTCGATGCCCGCGTTGGCCGGACCGGCGGTGGCGCCGAATTTTTCAAGCTCATCGCCATCGCCAGGATGAGCCGCGACGTCGTTGACCAGCAAGACCGCTTTGGCCCCATGAATTTTCGCGTTGGCAGCCTTGCTGAAGATCTGCGCGTGGGCGGTATAAACCTTGCCGTCGAAGACGCTCTTTTCATCGAATTCCTGCGGCTCGTGGCGCAGAATGAGCACGATTTTGTCCTTGACGTCGATGCCCGCGTAGTCGTCGTAGTTGTATTCAGGCGCCGTGATCCCGAAGCCAGCGAACACCAGTTCGCCCGACGTGGTCCCGGCGGAGGAGAGATTGAGCGGGACAAAGTCCTGGTCGAAGCGCAGCGGCCGGCGGTCATGCCCGCTCCAGAAACTGAGCTTGTTCTGAGCGCCGAGTTTCGCGCTGGTGGTGACGTCAAAGTCCTGGTAGTAGCTGTCGCCTGAAAGCGGCTGCAAGTTGAAGGACTTGAACTGGTCTCGAATAAATGCCCCGGCTTTTTCGAGTTCGGGCGAACCGGTGGCGCGGCCGCGCATCTCCGGAGAGGCCAGATACTTGACGTAGCCGAGATATTCGGTGGGGCTCAGCTCGGCCGCGAAAAGGCCGCAGGTGAGCGCAAGGAGCAGGGGAAGGCGCATGTTTACTTATTGAGAGGCGATGGGATTTTGATCTCGCAGCACTTTTCGCCGGCGTTCTGAGCGCTCTTTTGATAATTTAATTCGCCATTGATCAGCTGCTCGACATTGGGCCAGGGATAGTTTCCCACCAGCCGGCGGCCGTTCAGAAAAACGGTGGGCGTCGCGTCCACGTGCAGGGATCTGGCCTGCGCTATGGAGGCGTCAACTTCCGGTTCGGTGGCTTTGGTGTCGATGCAGCGCCCCAGTTCGATGCCGTCGATATCCTGCGAGGTCTTGGCGAAATCCATCACCTGGCTCTTCAGATTATCGGGAGTGATCTGCTCCTGGTGATCGTAGATCCAGTCAAAATATTTCCAAAACGCGGTGGGGCTCTGGCGGAAGACGCAGCGTCCGGCGATAGCGGCGGTCTTGGCCCAGGGATGAATCTGCTCCAAGGGGAAATCCTTGAAATACACGCGGACCTGGGTGGGGAAAGTCTTGACCAGATTCTGCCGCAGGGTGGTGGCTTCATTCTTACACTCGGGGCATTCGAAATCGCCGAACATCACCAGCACGACAGGTGCGCCGGCGGTGCCGAAGCTGGGCGAAAGGTCGGTCTTGAGCTTGTCGAGATCGGCCTGAAACGGATTCTGAGCGGTGTCGTAAACCATGCCGCGAACGATGTTCTTGCCATCCTTGGACACATAGAACGTTTCGTCCTGGGTGCGGGGGCCGTAAGTGAAGTGCACGTCCAGTTCCTGGAGGGTTGGGATGGGCGACGGCTTGGGATCGTCGATCTTGACCTGGACTTCGGGAATCACCGCGAGCAGATGCCGGATGTAGGCTTCCAGGGCGGGTTTATCCACGGTTGATTTGGGTTTATCTTGGGCGGGGAGCAAGCAGAGGCACAGGGCGGCGGCGATGGCAAAACGCATATTTGCATTGTAGCTTTGTTGCGCGGGCGGGTACACGCGGATGCCTCGAGAACATGAAATCATAGTGTATGGAGGCGCCGCCATGCGCAAAGAAGAAAAGATCGATTGGACGGAATGCCCTTTGGTCGAGGTGAACCCGCGCGTGCAGAGCGGTGCTCCCGTCCTGCGCGGGACGCGGATGCCTGTGAACGCCATGATCGATAACTTTGACTATGGCGTAAGCCTTGCGGAGATTGCGGAACAGTTCGAGCTCGCGCAAGCCAGCGTTGAAGCCGTTCTGGCCTACGCAAAGAGCCACCGAGTTGCGCATCCTGTTTGACAAGAACGTTCCGGTCGGCGTGCGGCGCTTCCTCGGAGGGCATGAATGCCGGACGGTGGTCGAAATGAATTGGCCACCACAGCTTGAAAACGGCGAGCTCCTAAACCAGGCGGAAGCCGCGGCGTTCGATGTGCTGGTCACTTCCGACCAGAACATTAGTTACCAACAAAACCTGATTGGTAGAAAGCTGAGCCTCGTTGTACTTGGGTCGAACATCTGCCATCGTTGAAAGCTATGGGGCGAAGATCGCTGCCAAAGTCAATGAAGCGACGCCGGGAAGCTTTGGCTTTATCCAAATGCCGCTTCCGCCGAAGTCGCGCAGGCGCCCATACTCGTAGGAAGTCGTATCTCGCGGTGATAGTGTATCGTGTTAAGGTTGGAGGCTTATTGTATAAGGCGAAAATAACCGCGCTCGGCTGCTACACTCCGCCGGGAGTGTTGACCAACGAGGATCTGGAAAAGATGGTGGACACCAACCATCAGTGGATCGTGGAGCGCACCGGGATTGTGGAGCGGCACATCGCCGACCCCGAGATCGCCACTTCTGACCTGGCGGTAGAGGCGGCGCAGATCGCGCTGGAACAACGCGGCATCGCCGCCCGAGAACTGGACGCGATCATCGTCTGCACGGTGACGCCCGACATGCTGTTCCCCGCCACGGCCTGCCTGGTGCAGAACCGGCTGGGCGCGACCAAGGCCTGGGGTTTTGACCTGGTGGCCGCGTGCTCCGGTTTCGTCTACGGGCTGACCACCGCGGCGCACCTGGTTTCGGCGGGCTCGCACAAGAAAGTTCTGGTGATCGGCGCGGATACCATGTCGCGCATTATTGACTATACGGATCGGTCGACTTGCATCCTCTTCGGTGACGGCGCGGGTGCGATGCTGATCGAACCCACCGCCGAGGGCGAGACCGGATTCATCGATTTCTCTAACGAGATCGACGGCTCGGGCGGTGATTATCTGAAGCAGCCGGCCGGAGGAAGCCGCATGCCCGCCACCGCGGAGACCGTCGAGAAGAGACTGCACTTCGTTAAACAGGACGGCCAGCAGGTTTTCAAGTACGCGGTGCGGAAGATGTACGAAACTTCCAAAGGATTGCTGGAGCGGAATCACTTTACTGCGGCCGACCTGGGCGCGCTGATTCCGCATCAGGCCAACCGGCGAATCATCACGGCTGCGTCCGAGCGGCTGGGAATCAGTTGCGAAAAAGTCATCATTAATATCGACCGGTACGGCAACACTACCGCGGCTACGATCCCGCTGGCCACTCGCGACGCGATTCGGGATGGAAAGCTGAAGAAGGGCGATCTGGTGATGTTCGCGGCGGTGGGCGCGGGCTACACCGTGGGCACGAACCTGTGGCGCTGGCAGATGTAGGGTTCTAGCGGCAAAAACGGAGGGTGGATGCGCAAGCTCTGCCTGTTCGCATATTTTCTGACGGCGTTTGCTCAAGCGCCGGTGTTTAAGACCGACACTACGCTCCAATCTATCGCCGTTCAAGTTACCGACAAGCAGGGCCAAGCCATAAACGGACTCGCAGCCTCCGACTTCACCCTTTTGGAAGACGGGCGGCCTCAAAAGATCGCCTTCTTCGGGGCGGAGAAGCAGCCGGTCAGCTTGGCGGTGCTGATCGACGCGAGCAGCAGCATGAGCTACGGCGGCAAACTGGATCGCGCGAGCTCTCTGCTCGGCCCCTTGCTGCGCGGCAATCATCCCGAGGACGAGATTTTCCTGGCGCCTTTCACGGAGCGCCTTCAACCACTCGGTCAACTCCCGCCTTTCGCTCAATTGACGACGGAGCAGCGGCTGCATCCGCCCAATATCAAGTCAACTTCGGCTTCGGGCGGCACTGCTCTTTACGACTCGCTGGCCTCCGCTCTTTGTCACATGCGCGCGGCCCAAAATGTCCGGCAAGCCGTAGTGGTGATTACCGATGGCGCCGATCAGAACAGCCGCTTGAACCTGGAGCAGTTGGTCCAACTGGCCAGAGCGTCCAATGCCCAGATTTTTGTCATTGGCTTCTTCGACAAGTCGGAGCGCGAAAATTTCAGTGCGAGTGGCAAGACGTTTACTTTAGTGGGAGAGCGCGAGATCGACAACCCGCTGGTGGTGTTTGACCGGCTGGCGAAGGAATCGGGAGCGGAGTCCTTCTTCCCGACTTCTGAACGCGGTCTCGAAGAAGCGTTGAATCGAATTTCAGCGATTCTGGACGCCGAGTATACGCTCGCGTATTATCCAAGCGATACCAGCCGCTTTCGCAAAATCGAGGTGAAGGTGAAGCGCGGCGGCGTGCGGGTGTTTTCGCGGCGCGGCGCCGGCTCGGGGTCGGGCGACGCCCCGGTTCACTTCCAGGCGGCGTCCTGCGAAGTTTCAGCCAAAGACCATCCTTATCCGTGGGAGACGCGCACGACTCGCAACCTGTCCGGCGCTCTGATCTACTCCGAGGATTTTTCCGATCCGCGCACGGGTTGGCCCAATCACAGCGAGCTGATTCCCGCGCCTCCTAAGCTTGGCAATTATAGAAACTTGCTCGTCTATCAGCCGGGCCTTCGCTATGTCAAGGGAGGATACGAACTTTTCCGGTCGAACGAGACCGTAAGCGGCTCGACAGCAGATGGGGTGGTGGCGGCGTACGGTCCCTTTTGGGACGATTTCCGCGCGTCGGTTCTGATCGAAGGCGATCTGGGAAGCGCGGATGCCGGCGAAACGCATTTCACGACTGCGCCGGGATTGGTTTTTCATATGGGCGCGGCCGGCTACTACGCCCTGGTCCTGAGCGGCGCCGGACCCAAAGGGAGCCATGACGTCGCCTTCGAACTGCTCAAAAGGACGTTTTCACAAGGCTCTGAAAGCGTACTCATTCCCTGGACGAAGGTCGTGGTGCCCATCACCTCTGAGGAAGTCGAGAAAAAACAGCGGAAGCTTTCGGTCGAATACAGCCGCGGGAAGATTGACGTACTGGTGGACGATCAACCAGCCGCCACCGTCCAGGACGCGACGTTCCCGCACGGTCTCATCGGAATGGCGCTGTTCGGCCATGGCCGCGTGGTCTTTCGAGATCTGCTGGTGGAAGGGCTGCCGTAGACCGGTCAGTCGGTGGTCTGCCTGCGCAGCCTGGCCTCAATAAGCTCGAACGGTTCCTCGGCGGGCGCGAAAACTTCGTTGTTGTTCTCCAACCCGAACAACCCGAGGTCCACCAGACGGCAATCCTGGTTGGGCATCGAAAGCCGGATCTCCGCGATGTCGGCGTAGCGCTCCAGCACAGCCTCCGCGATGGCTTGCAGCGTGGATTGAATGGACCGGCTCTCATGCTCCACGAACGTGTCCAGAATCGCCTGGTGCACGCCGTGCCAATAGACGGAGAAGGGAATTTCGTTGTCGGAATACAGCCAGGTGGCCTTCACGGCCGTCGCCAGAATGCGATCGGAGGTTTCCTTGAGCGTGGTGAACGGATCGTGCAGGTAGCCCTCGAATCCAGCGCCGCTGGTTTTGATCACTTGCAGGTTTTCCAGGCCCGCTTCCACGAACACCACTTCTCGCGTGCCCGTAACGACGGCGGTTCGGCGCTCCGGCCCGGCGGGAGTGAATGACCAGGGGTGGGGCTTGCCTCCGAACGGGATGCGCGTCCACAAGTGTTCGGCGATCTCGACCCGCACCCTGCGCACCTGCGCGTTGCCGGTCAGGAAATGCTCGATCAGGGTTTGCGCGAATTCTTCAATCGCTTCGATGGCGTATAGCTTGGCGAGCGCGTACACCGTGTTCCTAATCGTGTCGGCCGGCAGGATGCTGCGATTGTCTCCCGCGGTATAGCTCTCGGCGAACTCGCCCTCGAAATGAACGCTGACGGATAGTTCTTTGAGATCGTGGCGATCCTCGATGCGCCGAACCTTGAGCAGACGCACGTGCGCGGCGCCGTAGCTATTTTCGATGAGCGTGGTGGACATGATCCGGGAACCTTCGAGCTTACTATGTTGTCAGATGTTGCGATCCCAAATGCGGCCTGAATACCAAAGTGAGCCAAGGAATCCGGCCGCGGCGAGGGCCAGATACCAGGCGCTGGAACGGGCCGTGGCGACGCCGATGGCAACCAGCAGAAACACCTGAAGGAAGGCGACGGAAGCCGTTCCGGAAGTGAATCGCCAGCGCGCCACGGGCTGCATATTAAGGATGGACGCAGGCTGCCCGACGGCCAGCGCGGTTAAGCCCGCGGCTAATCCGGCCAGGGGCGCGAGCGGAGCGGCAAGGATCGCCACGGCTACCAGGAACGAGACGCTTTTCGCGATCAGAATCTCGCGGCCCCGCAGCGGGAGCAAGCGATAGCGCGCGATGCCCGCCGGAAAGTCGAGGCCAAAGAGATTTTGGGCATACGTGCTAAGCGCAATCACCACTACGAGCGCCATGATCATGGAAGCGTCGGGATCCGGATGCGGGCTGAGCCACCGATACGACGCCGCCCCCAGCGCCATGAGCAATGCCGCGTAGGTATCGAGAACGCTGAGGATGTGACGAAGGTCTTTTTGGATGAGCCCGCCCAAGCGTCCAGGCAGCTCAGGTATCCGCCAGCGTGCGAGAGAGCCGGATTTTCCGGCGGTCAGATGGTTCCACAGTCCGACTGCCAGTTGAATGGCCAGCGCGATCGCGATCAGCAGAATCGCAACGGAAATGCCGCCAGCATAGAACAGAAATGGCAGCGCGATCCAGAACATGGGGCTGAGCGCGAGGCTTCCGAAGCGCAGAGCGATTCGCTGGTGCAGGCTGAGCGGCCACAGCGCCAGCCGGTCCCGAGGGGCATTTTGAAGCGGATCGCCGGACAAAGGCCCCAGCAGCAGGATGGCGAAGAGCATCAGAAAAGCCAGCCCGCTCTGCCATTGCTGATACATCACCAGCAGGACGAAGAGAAACAAATTATTGCTGGTGAACGAACTTAGGGAGCGGACCTGGCGCCACACCAGGCGCGCCAGCGCTCTCAGGATGGAAAGGAGCCCAGCCACGCGAGATCGGCTACTTTCGACGCTTCGGCGAGTTCGAAATAATGTTCTTCGAGCGAGCGCGGCAATTCGTTCGCCGCCGATTGCCAGACTACGCGGCCATCGCGGAGCACGATGATCCATTCCGCCAGGCGATCCACGATCGACAGGACATGCGAGGTCAGGAAAACGGTGACGCCGCGCCGGGCCACGGCCGCGAGCAGTTCCCGGATGGTGTCGGCCGTCACCGGGTCGATGGCTTCGAAGGGTTCATCCAGAAACAGGACGCGCGGGTTGTGCAGCAAAGCCAGAGCCAGCGCGGTTTTCTTGCGCATCCCGTGCGAGCACTGGGAGGCGAAAGTATGGCGGGCGTCGGCGAGGCCCAGCGCTTCGAGAAGCTGGTCCGAGCGTTCGCGCGTCTGGGCTGCGCTCAATCCATAAATAGGGCCGGAAAGCAGCAAATGCTCCTGGACGGTGAGCATGTCGAACAGGCCGAGATTTTCGGGCAGTATCCCGGAGATATTCCTCACGATCAGGGATTCCGTGCGGACGTCATGGCCGCCGACGGAAGCTTCGCCTGAGGTAGGCAGGAGCAATCCAGTGAGCATCTTCATGATGGTGGATTTTCCGGCGCCATTCGCTCCCAGCATGGCGCACACGCCGCCCGCCGGAATTTCAAAGGAAACGCCATCCACCGCGGTGAAGTCGCCGAAGCGCATGCCGAGGTTGCGGCAGGAAATCAAGATCGATTATCGCGCAGTGGAGCCTTTGCCTGGAGCTTTTGACTGACGGCCTGAGGCTTTCCCCTTACGGAGGTCCGGGGACAAACGGTCGAAGCAGTAGATTAGGATGCCCGAAACAGCGGTTGCGTTTTTGTCGAAGCGGAAGCTGCACGTGCGCAAGAACGGCGTCACCAAGGTTCTGGAGAGCGAATACGAGCGTACGGTGCGGGAGCGCGCAGCCTCCATCGAGCGGCGGCACGCTTGGAAGACCCAGGGCCGAGGGGCGATGTTCATGGGCGCCGCGGCGGCCCACGCCAATGCGCGCAACGACGTGCCGGTGTTGTTGACGGGATTAACGGCCGGGCAGGACGGCTCGCTGCTCTACTCGATGGAAACCGACGCGGTGAGCGGACTATTTCTTCTGGATGGCGCGGGAGTGGAAACGCGGCTGTTTCACACGGCGGATTTCCGCATTCGGCACGCCGCTCTCGATGCCGAGGGCGCGATGCTCGCGGCCACCGCGTTTCATCAGGACAGCATGCGGTCCAGCATCGCGATGCTGCCGCTGCACGGCACGGATTTCTCCGAACTGACGGAGGGAGACGTCTTCGACCAGTTTCCCCGCTGGGTTCCGGGTGAGCGCCGGCGGATCATCTTTCAAAGCGCCGGCATCGGACGTGACGCTGCCGGCCGCTTCGCGGGTCTGGGCCCGTGCAGCATTCAGGAATTGGATGTCGAGTCGCGGGAACTGGAGGAGGTGGCGGCGGTAGATGGCCGCGATCTCTTGCAGCCGCGCAAAACGGCGGACGGAACGCTCTACTACATCCAAAAGCCTTACGAATCGGGAATCCGGCAGCAGAGCGTGGTTAGCTCGTTGAAGGACACGGTGCTGTTTCCCTTTCGGATCGGGCGCGCCGTGTATCAATACTTCAACGTCTTTTCGATGATGTACACGGGCAAGCCGCTGGTGACAGGCAAGGGCGCGGTTGGGAAGCGCATGGATCCACGCCAAATGTTCATCTACGGAAACCTGGCGCAGGCGCAGCTGGCACTGAGGCAGGAAGATGAGGGCGAGGGCCTGGTTCCGGGGTCGTGGGAGCTGATGCGCAGGACGACCGACGGCGAGACTGAAGTGATAGCGAAGAAAGTTCTGGCCTACGATGTCGCCGCGGATGGCAGCCTGCTGTACTCGGATGGTTCTTCTATTACGCGGATGGATGCCCGCGGACGTTCCCAGCGCGTTGTGAGCGGGGAGCTGATTGACCACGTGCTGGCGTTCGAGAGCTGAGCTCGGCCGCCGGTTTCGCCACGCCGCCCTGATATGGCAGGTTCGACATGCCCTGGGATAGCGCGAGCGTCAGGTAATCCGTGAAGGCGATGGTTTGCGGGGCGTTGAAAGGCAGCCGGCCCGCGACGGCCAGCTTCGACAATCCATGCACCGCAGCCCAGGCGACGATGGCGTAAGGATGGGGATCGCCGGCCGGGAGCCCGCCTTCTGCTTGCGCGGCGACGATGGCGTCCAGCAAGGTTTGGAAAGCGCGCCGGCCGGAGGATTCGTATTCCGGGCGCGCATCGGATGCGGGCGTCTCGAACATCACCAGGATGTGCCGCGGGTAATTCAGTGCGAACTGGACGTAGCCGCGTCCGGCTAGCTGCAATCGCTCGAGACCGTTGCTGCCTTTAGCCATCTCCTGGGTCATGGCGGAGTTCAGCAGGTCGAAACCCTGGGCCGCGACCGCGGATAGCAGGTCTTCCTTGTCCTTGAAATGCCGGTAGGGCGCGTTATGGGAAACGCGGGCGCGGCGCGCCAGTTCCCGCAGCGTGAAGGCCCGCGGTCCGGTTTCCCCGATCAGGGCGACGGCGGAGTCGAGCAGTAATTGCTTAAGGTTACCGTGATGGTAGCGTCGCCGGGCGGGCATGCCTTGATTATCGCAAAGGATGTTGACAGGCGCAACATTCCCGGTTATATTGTATGTGGGCGATGTCAACATGGTCTCTTATAAACAGCAGACTCTCGAAGAACGATGGGACGCCATCGTGATTGGATCCGGAATCGGCGGGCTCACGGCGGCGGCGCTGCTGGCCAAGCACGCCGGCAAACGCGTCCTGGTGCTGGAGCGGCATTATACGGCGGGCGGTTACACACACAGTTTTAACCGGCCGGGTTACACGTGGGACGTGGGCGTCCACTATATCGGCGAAGTGGGCCACGCGGAGGCGCCGGTTCGCGTCGCGCTGGATCACCTCACGGATGGAAAACTCGAGTGGGAGCTCATGCCCGATGTATACGACCGCGTCATTATCGGCGGCCGCACTTTCGATTTTCCGACCGGGTTGGAGCGGCTGCGCGCGCAACTGAAAGAGTATTTTCCTTTGGAGGCTAAGGCCATCGACGGGTATCTGGGCGCGGTGCAATCGGCGCGGCAAGCGAGCCGGCTGTACTTCGCGGAGAAGGCGATACCCAGGCCCGCGGCTCGCCTGGCAGGGCGCTTCCTGCGCGCGTCATTCCTTCGGTGGGCGTCGTGCACCACGCTCGACGTCCTCCATCAGTTCACCCGGAACCAGGAACTCATCGGCGTTCTGACGGCGCAATGGGGAGACTATGGACTGCCTCCGGCGCAGAGCAGTTTTGGCATGCATGCGATCGTGGCCGGCCACTACTTTAACGGCGCCGGTTATCCGGTGGGCGGCGCATCCAGCATCGCGGAGAGCATCGCGCCCGTGATCGAACGCAAAGGCGGCAAGGTGGTGGTGAGCGCCGCCGTCGAACAAGTCCTGATTTCAAACGGCCAGGCCATCGGAGTGAGAATGACGGACGGCCGCGAGTTTCGATCGGACATCGTGATCAGCGACGCAGGCGCGCGCAACACCTTCGAGCAGTTGGTGACGGAGCCCCAGCCGATCCGCGAGGAGCTTCGCCGCCTTCCGGGTTCCTTCGCGCACTTGAGCTTGTATGTGGGAGCGAAGCAAAGCGCGCGGGAGCTGGGATTGAGCGGCACGAATCTTTGGATCTGTCCCGGCCCGGATCATGACGCCAACCTGGCGGGATTTTTCGCGGACTCATCCGCGCCGTTCCCGGTCATTTACATCTCGTTTCCCTCCGCCAAGGATCCTATGTTTACGCTCCGGCACCCCGGCCGCGCGACGCTCGAAGTAGTAACGCTGGTGCCTTATGAGTGGTTCAGCCGCTGGGAAGGTTCGTCCTGGAAGAAACGCGGCGCGGAATACGACGCGTTCAAGAACGGCCTGGCGAACCGGATGCGGCAGGAGCTGGAGCGCGCGGTTCCGCAAGTGGCGGGCAAGATCGATCATTGCGAGCTGTCGACTCCGCTGACCACGCGGCATTTCATGAACTATGAGCACGGAGAGGCGTACGGATTGGCGGCGACGCCCGAGCGATTTGAGTCGCGCTCGCTTACGCCGCACACATCGGTGCGGAATCTTTACCTGACGGGCCAGGACGTAACATCGCTGGGCGTAACCGGGGCGATGTTCGGAGGAGTGACCGCCGCGTCCGCCATCCTGGGCCGGAACCTGATGTCGCGAGTGAGCAAGCCTGCGCCGAAACGGTGGGCGGCGGCAGCGGCGCTATAACATTCGGCGCTATTCGCCGCCGAACACGTCTTCGCCCAGGTCGTTGGTGCGATTTTCGAATTTCGTGAATTCGCGCAGGAACACCAGGTTCACTTTGCCGGTGGGTCCATTGCGCTGTTTCGCCAGGATCAGCTCCGCCATCCCGCGCAGGCTTTCGTCCTGAGGCTTGTAGACTTCTTCGCGGAAGATAAACGCCACCAGGTCGGCATCCTGCTCAATGGAGCCTGATTCGCGCAGATCGCTTAGCTGCGGGCGATGGTCGCCTTGCCGCACCTCGGGCGCGCGATTCAACTGCGAGAGCACCAGCATGGGGACGCGCAGGTCTTTGGAAAGAAGTTTCAAGCCGCGGGAAATGGTGCTGATCTCCTGGTTTCGATTCTCGTAGCGGCCGCGCCCGCTCATCAACTGCAGATAATCGATGACCACCAGGGCCAGGCCGTGCTCGGCTTTCAGCCGCCGCAGCTTGGAGTGAATATCCATCAAATGCGCCCCCGCGGTGTCGTCGATAAAGAGCGGCGCCTGCACCAGATCGGATGCGGTTTTTTGCAGACGCCGCCGCTCGTCCTGATTCAGATAGCCCGCGCGGAATTTCTGCTGATCCACGCGCGCTCCGGCGCAGATCATGCGGGTGAGCAGCGATTCCTTGGACATTTCGAGCGAGAAAACCGCGACAGTCTGCTTTTCGCCCGGGCGCGTGGCGATGTGCTGCGCGATGTTCAAGGCCAGCGCGGTTTTTCCCATGGACGGCCGCGCGGCCAGAATCACCAGTTCGCCTTCATGCAGACCGCCGGTCATCTCATCCAGCTTGAGGTAGCCGGTGCCCAGGCCCTTGATGCGTTTGCTGGGATCGAGAAAGGCATTGATGCCGCCCTCGAATTCATCCAGGATGCGCCGCGGATTCGCCAGCGCGTCCTGAGCGCGCGAATCGCCTAACTTCAACAGGCTTTCCTCGGCGCTGGCGAGAATCTGGTCGGGTTCTTCTTCGGCCAGGATACAACGGTCAATGAGCCTTTGCGACGTGAAGATGATTCGCCGCAGAGTGGCTTTGTCCTTGACGATGCCGATGTAGCTGTCGAGGTTCGAGAGCGCTGGCAGGCCTTCGTCGAGCGACACCAGATAGCTGACGCCGTCGATCGATTCGAGCTGGTTCTGCTTCATGAGCTCGTTCGCGACGGTGACGCGGTCTATCCGCTCGGAGCGCGCGTAGAGTTCGCCCATGCGCAGGAAGATGCGCCGGTGCTTTTCGAGGCTGAAGTCGTCGGCTTCGAGCGTCCCGGCCACCTGGATGTACAGCGCATCGTCCATCAGGATGGCGCCCAGGACGAAACGCTCGGCATCCAGATTGACCGGAAGTCCTTTTTCAAGCGCGATGTCAGCGGAGGCAGCCATGGGGAACCGTTCTACGTTAGCCTGAAACAGCGTGGAAAACGCAGTGGAAAACGCATTACATCGCGGATCAGCGAAGTTGCCTTCAAGCTAATGCGAACATGGAGGCTGTTCGGATTTTCCTCAAATTTCCACAGCAAAAGCACACGCGCACCGAAACATCTACTAGTATAATGTTTGGAAGCTGGCGCGTCGTGAGCCGTTAACGCGTGGGCGCCGTCCAACCGCCGTCCACGATCATCGAATGGCCGGTGACGTAGGAAGACGCCTCGGAGCAGAGCCAGAGAACCGCTTGGGCGGCTTCTTCGGGACGGCCGATTCTTCCCAGCGCGATTCTGTCTTCGTACGCCTTCACGATCGACTGCCGTACACCGAGATTCCCCCCGCTCACTCTATCCAGCACGCCTGCGAGCATCGGCGTGTCAAAGCCTCCCGCCACCAGAGCGTTTACTCGGATCCCCTGGCGCGCGTACTCGAGCGCGGCCGATTTGGTCAAGGCCAGGACGCCGGCTTTCGCAGCCGCGTAAAGCGATGCCTGTGGCACGCCGCCCAGACCATTGATGGATGACGTATTCACGATCGCACCGCCGGGCGAATCCTGCGCCAACATCTGGCGAATTTCGTGCTTCATGCAAAGCCAGACGCTTTTGAGGTTCACGGCGATGGATCGGTCGAACTGCTGTTCGCTGAAATCGGCCGTCAATGCGAACGGCTCCTCGACGGATGCGGCGTTGTTAAAAGCGCAGTCCAGCCTGCCGAACGCCGCCACCGTTTTTTCCACCAGGGCCTGAACCTGGTCATCAAGAGATACATCCGTCGGCACGAACATGGCGCTACCGCCGGCGGATTCGATCTCACGCACCACCTGATTTCCGCGTTCCGCGCCGCGCGCCGCCAGGACGACGCTTGCGCCAGCGCGAGCAAAGGCCAGCGCCGTCGCGCGTCCGATCCCGGAGCTCCCGCCGGTGACCAGAGCGACCTTACCCCTGAGTTGTTCCATTTCTGCGCTCCAAGACGGATTATCGTTCAATCATTCGGATCGCAGGGCCTCGTTTGGATCGATGCTTGCGGACCGAAGAGCAGGAAAGCTGGCGGCGAAAAGCGCGATGGCTGCCAGTAGCAGGGCCGCGCTCGCGGATGTCATGACGTCCGTTGGGCGCACGTCAAAGAGCATGTGCGAAAGAAAACGCGTCAGCACTAGCGCTGAGAGGAGCCCGGCGGCCAGCCCACAAGCGAGCCACGCGAGCACATCCTTCAGGATCATATTTAAGATTCCGAAGCGCCCGGCGCCTAATGCCATACGGATACCTACTTCGCGCGTTCGAAGGGCAACGGTGTATGAAACGACGCTATAGATGCCGACGGCCGCCAACAGGAGCGCGATGGTCCCAAACAAGCCGATCAGAGTAAGAGTAAATGAGCGATCGGATAGAAATGCCGTGACGTAATCGTCCATCGGTTGAACGTGAAAGACCGGCTGTAGTGGATCGATGTCACGGATTGCGGCGCGAATAGCGCGCTCGAACTCCCTTGGTTCGCCCGCCGTCCGAGCCACCAGCCGGATGTAATGATCAAAGGCCATCGCCAGGGGCAAATAGACGGCCTCATCCGGCTCGCGGTCCAGCCCACTCTGCCGGACGTCACCGACGATCCCGACAATCGTGAACAACGGCCCGTGCTCCCGCAACGGCCCCAATTGGATGCGCCGTCCCATGGGCTCGGAGCCCGCGAATCTGGTTCTGACTAGCGACTCGCTCACGATTGCCGGCGGATACTCGCCGCCACCGTCTTCCTCAGAGAAGAATCGGCCCCGTACCAACGGGATCCTGAGGACGCTCAAGGAATCCGGCGAAGCCCAGAAAACATCGGCGCTGGGCGCTTCCGAATCGCTGATGCTCGGAGCACCTTCCACGCGCAGCTTCATCGGTTCGGTGTGGCTCATTGGAACATTGCTGATCAGACCGGCGCTGACAACACCAGGCACGGCGCGGACTTTCTCGATTACTTGATGGAAATAGCGGAGCGTGGCCTCTTGCGTTTGGTAGCGGCCTCCAGCGTGCGACACGGTGAGTGTGAGGATGCGATGCGGATCGAATCCGGCGTCCACCGCCGTCAGCCGCAGGAAGCTCTTCCCCAGCAGGCCAGTCCCCTCCGCGAGCAGGAACGCGAGCGCCACCTCCGAAATTACCAGGAGACGGAGCAAATTACCGCGTGAGCGCGCGCCACCGGCGTTCTTTAAGGCGCTATTCAGATCCAGCCGAAAGGCGCGCCAAGCCGGAAGCGCGCCAAAGAGCAGCCCGCTGATCAGGCTGATGCCTATACCGAATAGCAGAACAGCCGGGTCCATGTGAATCTCATCGAAGCGCGGCAGTTCCTTGGGAGCAAGGCCGGCGAGAGTGGAAGTTCCCAGCCAAGCCAGCAGAACGCCCGCCGCGCCTCCGAGGAGCGAAAGCAGAAAGCTCTCCGTCAACAATTGGCGAGCCAGCCTCCATTTGCCGGCCCCCAGCGCAGATCGAAGCGCTATCTCTTTCGTGCGAACCGTCGCTCGCGCGAGCAGCAGGTTCGCGATGTTGACGCACGCGATCAGGAGAACGAAAGCGACGGCGCCCAGCAGGACCAACAATGCGGGGCGAATCGGGCCAATCAAACGATCACGCAGCGGTTCCACTCGCACGCGGGCGTCAGGGGCGAAAATCCCTGGGCGCTCACGCGTCAATTGGGGCATCAGAGCATTCAACTCTATCCGCGCTGCATTCACGCTTGCGCCTGGCTTCAGCCGTCCGATTGCGTTCCCTCCGAAGCCCTCCGGATCTGCACCCAGCGGCATGAAGATCTCCGGCTTCTCCGCCGGATTGCTCATGCGCAGCGGATAGAAATTGGGCGGGAGTACTCCGATCACGCGATACGCCTCCGTGCTCAGTTCGAGGACGCGCCCGACGATGCGAGGATCGCGGCCGAATCTTCGCGCCCACAGTCCATGGCTTAGAATCACGACATTTGCGCGGGGCCATCCGTCTTCGCCGGCTTCGAAAGTCCGCCCCAGGAACATATTTACACCCAGCGTGTCGAAGAACTCGTGACTTACGCGCATGCCTCGAAGAACTTCAGCCTCGCCGTTCTCAACCAGGGTGCGCTGACCGTCGTCATAGAGGGCGATGCTCTCGAACGAGCGCCTACGTGCTTGCCACTCGGCGGCAATTCGCCCGTCTACTTCGTCCGCGCCCGGGTTTGCCGAATCGACTTCCGCCAGAGCCACCACTCTGTCCGGATTTCTATAGGGCAATTGGTTCAACACGACGGCTCTAACCACGCTAAATATCGCAGTGGTGGAACCAACGCCTAGCGCCAGAGTGAGCACCGCCAGGGCAGTGAAGCCGGGGCTGCGGCGTCCTATCCGAAGCGCGAAACGGCTGTCGTAAATGATGTTCTCGAACGACATCGCCAAGGGGTACTTCATACACATAGCACGGCCGTTATGATGGGGAACATGATTCCGCGAACGATTTTGATTCTGTGCGCGCTCCTAGCCTCCATTCCGCCGATCCGTGCGCAAAGTTCGGCTGACAAAACCGATGGCGTAGCCTGGAAGAAGCTCGAATTCCTGCTGGGCCGCTGGACAGGCACCTCCGGCGAGAAGGATACGCCGCTCGGCGCCGGACAAGGCGGCTTCTCATTCGAATTGGAACTGAACCGGAAGATCATCGTCCGGCGAAATCTGGCCGCGTATGATTCCGGCGCGCGTCATGAGGATCTCTTGGTGATTTATCTGGATTCGCCCGGCGAATCGCCGCGCGCCATTTACTTCGATAGCGAGGGCCATGTGATCCGCTATCGCCTCACGTTTCCTGCACCCGGCAGCGTCACCTTTCTCTCGGATGCTCAACAACCTGGGCCACGCTATCGACTGTCCTACGTGAAGCACGATAGCGTGCTGGATGGGAAGTTCGAGGTAGCGCCTCCTGGCGCCGAGTACCAGACCTACCTGAAGTGGACGTCGAAGAAAGATTGATGCTGCGCGTTTAGCTTAGGACGATGTGCGCGAGAACAGCGACATCAAGCCGGACAGCGAGCTGCTTTTTCTTGGGATTTCAGACGTGCCGGCTAGTAGTTCTACCAGGCCCGCCACGCCTTTACCGAAACCGGTGGTGGGCGCGAGCGGCTTGCCTTCGATGAGAGCCTTCTGGATAGCCTCATAGTCGGCGGGGATTAAATGATAGATTTCGCTATGTAGCGCGGTTCCGATGACGTCGCGGCTCAAACCCATATGCCGGTCGTACCGGTTCACGATCAGCCGCACTTTGTAGCGTCCGATACCGTTGCCTTCCAAATAGGTTAAGGAGCGCTGGACAGCTTGCAGGGAGGTGAGTTCGTTGGTGGTGATGAGCAGGATTTCGTCGGCCACTTGGGCCTGGCTGAGGTTCCAGTCGCCGTAGACGCCGGAGGCGTCGAGCACAGTCAAATCGTAGATATCGCGCGCGAATTCGATCAGGGCGCTGGCGTCCTTCAACTCGCTCATGCCTTCCGCCAGGATTTCGGGTGCCAGGAGAACGTCCACTCCGTTCCGGGGATTAATCACCGCTTTCCAAAGGTCCACGTCGATCTGGTGGGCGTGTGCGATCACGTCGATGAAGCTGTAATTCGACTTGATTTTCAGCAGGAAGGATTGGGTTCCGGTTAGGGGGTCTAGGTCCGCTAAGAGAATGCGCTTATCGCCCAGGCGCTTTAGCTGGTACGCCAGGTTGCCGGCGATGGTGCTGGCGCCGCATCCGCCCTTGGCGGGCATGACGCAGTACACTTTACCAGGGTTCTTGGAGCGGGCCGGGTGAAGCCTGGCAACCTTGCGCAAGGTGGCTTCCACTTGCTCGCTGGTGAAAGGCTGGATCAGGAAATCGCTGGCGCCTTGCCGCAGGCAGCGCAGCACAATCTCGGGATTGTCGTTCGAAAGCACCACCACGATGGGCAGCTTGGGGTCGGCCCGGGCAAGTTCAGGAATAACCGCCAGACCGCGCTCCACAGGGTTGCTTACTTCGAGGATGCACAGATTCGGAGATTCGGTGGACAGAAGGTCGGTAAGTTGATGGCGGTTGGGGTAGGAATTGAGCTCCTGGGGCGTATAATTGCCCAGAAGCTGGCTGAATACTGGGGTTAACTCTTTAACTATCTTAGGGTTGGGGCACAAGAACAGTGCTTTCCAACTGCCGTGCAACTTAGAGGCATCTGACTGGGACATGGCGCTGAGACGGACCTCTCCGTGCGGGAGCCCTATGTCCTCAATCGGCTAGAACCGCTGATAACATGAGAGCCTTTGAGGGCTATCGGAACTAAACATTCAAGCTGGCTGGGGAGGCAGTAACAGAAGCCTCGCCGCCTCACTTACAAAGACGAAAATGACCGAGAACAGCCAGAAAAAAACTGTCGCCGTGTGCGACACGCAGCCGATCACGGCCGAAGGCTTGCGAAACCTGATCGCGGGCGCTCCGGATCTGGAATTCCAGGAAGCTTTGCCTTCTATCGAGAGCGCGACCGAGTATGTGCGTACGCATTCTCCGGATCTGATCGTGCTCGACAAGGGTTTTGGCATGCGCGCGGTTCTGGATTGGATTCACGACTTGAAACTGACGGAGGCAACTCCGGCTGTCATCGTGTGGGGCGTATCCATGACGGAAGCGGAAGCCTTGCGGCTATTACAGGCTGGCGCGCGCGGGATCGTCCGCAAAACAGCGAATCTTACGAACATTTTGGCGTGTCTCGCGACAGTTGCGGGCGGCCGAAGCTGGATGGAGGACTCCGTGTTCCGCGAAACCGTGCATAACGACAGCCATCCGCATTCGGATTTGACCCCGCGCGAGCGCCAGGTGCTGGAGCTGGTGGAGCAAGGTTTCAAGAACAAGGAGATCGCCGTGGAATTGGGCATCCGGCCTGGAACGGTGAAGATCCACCTGAAGCACATCTTCGAAAAAACCGGAGTGCGCGGACGCTACGGGCTGGCCATCAACGGATTGAAGGACAAGGGGTTGGTATCGATCGCTTCCTGAGCGGAACAAGCTGTTATCCTAAGGTAGCGTGCGGCGCATTCTCTCTCTGCTGCTTCTTTCGGTTCCATTGGCCGCCGCTTCAGCGCCCACTCTGCTGGATATCCTGAGCGCGGAACTCGACCGCAACTTCAACGCATTAAAGCAGAAAGGCGACCCGCCCCCGTATTACATGGCTTACGCCGTGACGGAGGTGGAAACACAGTCGCTCGGCGCCAGCCTCGGCCTTGTGAATTCGCAGGGTAAGAATCACGTCCGCTATCTCGATATCACCATCCGGGTTGGCACCCCTCAGCTCGACAATTATCGAGTCGTGAAAGGCGAAAGAGCGCGGTTCACGAGCGGTTCGGTGATCCCTCTGGACGATGTGCCGGCCGCCATCACCCGCAGGATCTGGCTGGAAACGGATCGCACCTACCGGCTGGCCGCGCGCCGCCTGATCGAGATCAAGTCCAACGAGCAGGTGAGCGTAAAGCAGGAGAACGAATCGGGTGATTTTTCGAGCGAACCTGCATCCATTCACCAGGAGCCGCCCGCGCCGCTCGGATCGCTGACCGCGGATTGGACCAATCGCGTGCGCAAGTGGTCCGGCCAGCTTAGCAATTATTCCGGCGTCTTGAACTCGGGAGTGGGTATCGCGATCGAGCGGGAAACGAAATACCTGGTGAATACGGAAGGCACGCGGCTGCTACACGGACGAACCTTCGCAACGCTGCAGATTTCGGCCAGCGGCAAGGCGGAAGACGGAATGGACCTGGCGACGAATGAGGATTTCCAGGCCTTCGATCTCGCCCGGCTTCCCAAACCGGAGGTGATCGAAGCCGCCGTTACCCGCGTCGGAACCGATTTGAGCAACCTGCTGAAAGCGCCCGTGGTTGAGCCGTTCGTCGGTCCCGCGATCCTATCGGGTGGAGCGGCGGGAGTGTTTTTCCATGAAATCTTCGGGCATCGCGTGGAAGGGCACCGGCAGAAAGACGAAACCGAGGGCCAGACTTTTGCAAAAGCCGTAGGTACCGCGGTGTTGCCGAACTTTCTTTCCGTGAAGTTCGACCCCACGCGCCAGACCATTGAATCCACCGATCTGAATGGCTACTACAGCTACGACGACGAAGGTGTGAAGGCCCGGCCGGTGACGGTGGTGGACGACGGCGTCTTGAAGACTTTTCTAATGTCGCGCTCCCCGATCCAGGGATTCGATCATTCGAACGGACACGGGCGGCGGCAGGCCGGCGCGGAAGTGGTCTCGCGTCAATCCAATCTGATTGTTGAATCGACCAACAAGGTGCCTGAAAAGGCCTTGCGGCAAATGCTGGTGGCCGAGATCAAACGACAAAACAAACCCTACGGGCTGTATTTCGAGCAGGTCACGGGAGGCTACACGCTGACCCAGCGGCGCGGTCTGCAGGCTTACACCGTGATCCCGCTGATTGTTTATCGCGTGTATCCGGACGGGCGTCCCGACGAGCTGGTGCGCGGAGCCGACATTGTCGGCACGCCGCTCTCGAGCTTCGCCAAGATTCTGGCAACCTCCGACAAGCTGGCGGTATTCAATGGATATTGCGGAGCCGAATCGGGACAAGTTCCGGTGTCCGCCGTCGCTCCGGCGCTGCTGGTTTCGGAAATCGAGATCCAGAAGAAGGAACACTCGCAGGACCGGCCGCCGTTGCTCGACAAGCCCACGGAGACCGGGCAGTGAGGAGTTGGACGGCGAAAATCGCCTTGCTCGCGTGCGGGTGCGCTCTTCTGCCGGCGCTCGCCCAGGACACGAGCGCAATAAAGACGGACCCTCTTCTACGCGCCCTCAAAGATGAAATGGCGCATTCGCGCAAACTCCGGATCGTCAGTCTGGATGCTCCGTACTTCTTTGAGTACCGCGTCGAAGACACGAAGTCCTACAGCATCTCCGCGACTCTAGGCGCCCTGCTCTCCGCTCGCGAATCGCACGTGAGAGTTCCGATGGTGGACGTGCGCGTTGGCGACTACGCCTTCGACAACAGCAATCACATTTATTCCGACGCCTATAGCGGCAGCCGCTACGATCCGGAGGAGCTGCCGATCGAAGATAACTATCTGGCGTTCCGGCAGGTGCTTTGGCTCGCCACGGACCGCGCCTATAAAACCGCCGAAGAGGCCATCGCGCGCAAACGATCGTCGCTCAAGAACGTAAGCGTTTCCGAACAGCTTCCCGATTTCTCGAAGGCCCCGCCGGTGGAAGCCGTGCTCCCGGTGAAGCAGGAACCCCGGCACATGGATTCGTGGAAGGATCGCGTAGTCAAGCTCTCGGGGATTTTCGCGGATTATCCGCAGGTGCTGGCTTCGGGCGTCGAGATGCATGTTTCCGAATCCACCAACTATGTCGTGAACTCGGAAGGCACCATGGAACGGACGCCCGAGGATCTGGCTTACATTCGGGTTCGCGCGAGCGGGCTTGCGCCGGATGGCACCACGGTACGGGATGCCGAGGTGATCCAGGCCTTCGATGAAAACGGACTGCCCGCGGAAAGCGAACTGCGTCGTCAGGTGAGCGAAGTGGCCAAGGATGTGACCGCGCTCGCGCAGGCGCCCACCGGCGAAGCCTACGACGGCCCGATCCTGTTCGAGGCTCGGGCAGCGGCGCAATTGTTCGGGCAGGTTCTCGGCGACAACTTGAAAGTGACGCGCAAGCCGGTATCGGACCCGGGCCGCACCGCGCCGCACCTCGCCAGCGAACTCGAAAATCGCGTAGGGTCTCGCATTCTGCCGGATTGGATGGATGTGGTGGACGATCCCACGCAAACCGAGTTGCATGGGCATATTCTGATGGGGCATTATTCCTATGACATCGAAGGCGTCGCGCCGCAACCGCTGCCGCTGGTCGAAAAGGGAGTGCTGAAGACGTACTTTCTGACTCGGACGCCGGTTTTCAAAGGTTTCGAGAGCTCGAACGGCCACGCCCGCATGACTGGGCCATTCGGTGCGCGCGCTGCCGGCTTCGGGAATCTGTTCATCCGCGCTTCCCAAACGGTCGCGGCGGCGGACATGAAGAAGAAGCTGATCGATCTTTGCCAGCAGCAGAACAAGCCCTACGGCATTTTGGTGCGGAAGCTGGACTATCCTTCGGCCGCCTCCATAGCGGAGCTGCGGCGCATGGCCGCGGGGATGGCGCAAAGCGGGGGAAGCGGCCGCGCCACCAGCCCTGCGCTGCTGGTTTACAAAGTGTATCCGGACGGAAAAGAGGAGCTGGTTCGCGGGGTCCGTTTTCGCGGCCTCTCCACGCGATCGTTCAAGGATATCGCGGCCACTTCGGACGAGAGCTACGTATTCGATTTCATCGATTCCAACGCGCCTCTCGCGTTGATGGGCGCCGGTTCCTACGTGACCACTTCCTCGGTAATTGCGCCCGCGGTGCTGTTTGAGGAATTGGAACTGGAACCGGTTCAGGAAGACGTTCCGAAGCCGCCGATTGTCCCGGCGCCGTCGCTGACGGGGTTCTAAGTTTATTTATGGGTTTGCTTGGCCGCTCCATTTTCCGAGAAGTCGCTAACAGCGCGTTTCTCGGAACGGTGCTCTTTACTTTTGTTCTCTTCTTGCAGCGCGTAGGGCGGCTTTTCGAGATCCTGGTGAGGAACTCGGCGCCTCCCCAGACCGTGGCGCAATTGTTCGCGCTCGCGGTTCCATTCACCCTCACATTTACGGTACCCCTGGGCGTGCTGGTGGGCGTGTTGATCGCGCTGAGCCGGATGTCGAGCGACGGCGAAATCACGGGCATGCGCGCGGCCGGCGTGCCCAGCCGCAAAGTGGTGACGCCGGTGATGCTGTTCGCCTTCCTGGCGATGCTGGTGACGGCGGGCGCATCGCTGTGGTTCACGCCCTTCGCCACCTGGCGAACGTACAAAGTGCTCACGCAACTGGTGGCGGCGGAACTGACCTCCGGCGTGCAGGCGCGGGTGTTCGAAGAGCAGTTTCCCAATCGCGTTGTGTATATTTCCGACGTGGTGCCAGGAGCGATTCTGCGCTGGCGGAACGTGTTCATCGCGGATATCACGCCCGCGGAGGAACAAAAGAAAGAGGACCACGATCGCGGAACCGAACCGCGCGTCACCGTGGCCTCGGACGCCATCGCCATACCGGATGTGGCCCACAATCACATCCAGCTTTCGCTCACCAACGGCGAGACCTACGAGGTTGGAAAAGATGCCACCGAGTATTACACCTACTCGGCGCCCAGCGGCGAACAGATCCTGGAGGCTACCAAGCCTAGCGACTTGCACGCCAAAGGCTATACCGAGCTAGACACCATTCCGCTGTATCGGCTGGCCTATCACGACAAGACGCTCGGGCATGATGACGTGATCCAGGCACGCATTGAACTGCACCAGCGCCTGGCGCTGCCTCCCGCCTGTATCCTGCTCGCGCTGATCGGAATTCCACTGGGTATCTCCTCGCGCAAGGGCGGCAAGTCGACCGCGTTTGTCTTCACGGTTGCGCTGGCGTTCGTCTATTGGATGGGATTGATTGCCGCGAACGGAATCGCCAAGCAGCAGATACTTCCGGTGGGCCTGGCGATGTGGATCCCGAACGGCGTCTTCGCGCTCGTGGGCATCGTCCTGATGGCGCGCCTGGAACGCCCCGGCGAGCGGGATTGGATCGGAATGATTACCGGATGGATCACAGCGCTGCCGCGGCTGCTCCGCCGCGGGTCGTCCGGCGCAGGCATGAATCGACCGCGTGGCCGCGCCTGGAGGCTGTTTCCGCTTCCCCAGATCATCGACGGCTACGTGCTCTACAGTTTCCTGTTCTACTTCGTGGTGTTCCTGGTCAGTTTCGTGCTGATGACGCACGTCTACACGTTTTTCGAATTGCTCAGCGACATCGTGAAGAACCACATCCGGATGATCCGGGTTTTCACCTATTTATTCTTCCTGACGCCGCAATTGATCTACGATTCGGCGCGCATCAGCGTGCTGGTGGCGGTCCTGATCACTTTCGGAATTCTCACCAAGCACAACGAGATTACGGCTTTCAAGGCCAGCGGCATCAGCCTGTACCGGTTGTCGATTCCGGTCTTGGTGGCAGCGCTGTTGCTGAGCGGCGGATTGTTTGCGTTCGATCACTACTACGTTCCCGGAGCGAATCGCATCCAGGACGCCATACGCAAAGAGATCAAGGGCAAACCCGTCCAGACTTACTTGCATCCGGAAAAGCAGTGGGTATTCGATCCGGGATCGAACGACGATCCACGGGTTTTCTACTACGTTTATCTCGATCCGCAGCAAAAGGTTATGACCGGCGCGGAGGTTTATGAGCTGGATCCCGCCACCTTCCGGGTGCGGCGGCATATCGCCGCTGAAAAGGCGCGCTGGGAGCCAACGCTCGACACCTGGGTGTTCGAAAACGGCTGGTACCGCGACTTTACCGGATTCCAGGAGAAAAAGTTCACCAACTTCAGCGGCCAGACCGCCACGTTCAAAGAACTCGATGAGCGCCCGGATTACTTTTTACACGAAGTCCTGCAGCACCAGCAAATGAATTTTCAGCAGCTGGCCGCCTATATTCGAGATTTGCAGCGCAGCGGTATCGACACCATCATGCTGCAAGTGCAGTTCTACCGGAAGTTCGCGCTGCCGCTGTTCGCTCTGGTGATGGCGCTGATCTCCATTCCTTTCGCTTTTATCGCGGGCAATCGTGGCGCGATGGCGGGGGTGGGCGTAAGCTTCGCGATCGCGATTGCTTATTGGTCCGTCGACAAGGTATGCGAGCAGTTGGGCGATGTGAATCTGCTGCCTTCGATGTTAGCCGCCTGGTCTCCGGATATCTTGTTCGCCATGGCCGGAATGTATTTCTTCACCAGGCTGCGGACGTAGCTTACTTCAAAAGCGGCGTCAGATAGCGCAATACGGTTTCCGCCACGATGGCGTTGCCCTGCGCGGTCGGATGCAAACCGTCGCGCTGCATCAGTTCGGGCCGGGTCGCGACGCCTTCCAACAGAAACGGAATCCGCGTGAGTTTGTATTTCGCTGCCAGATCCAGGTAAATCTTTTCAAACTGGCGAATATATTGCGGGCCGTAGTTGGGCGGTAGCGTCATTCCAGCGAGCACCACAGTGACGCCTGCGCGTCGCAGAGTGTTGACGATTTGTTCGAGATTCGCGCGGGTGGTTTCGATGGGCAGCCCGCGTAATCCATCGTTGCCGCCGAACTCCACAATCACGATTCGAGGCTTCTGGCGCAGTACTTCGTCCAACCGGTTGACTCCATCGGTAGTGGTGTCGCCGCTGACGCCCGCGTTCACCACTCGCCAGCGAAGCCCGCGCTGGTCCAGATCCTTTTGAAGATAGTCCGGAAAGCTGTGGCCGGGCTCGGCGCCGAAGCCGGCGGTCAAGCTGTCGCCGAAAGCCACGACCACCGGCCGGGAGTCCGGGGGCGCGCCCAGTAACCCCGCGGCGGCGGCGCAGTATCCAACTAATAAGATGTACCTCACCCAATGCCATAATAGAAAATTGCAGGAGCCTTCCATCCGAACCCCGGCCATCCGGGTTTCGGGCGTCACCAAAAGCATCCAGACCGCCACGCATAAAGTGGACATTTTGCGTGGAATCGACTTCGAAATCGCGGCCGGCGATTTCGCCGCCATCACAGGCCCATCGGGCAGCGGCAAGAGCACCCTGCTAGGTCTCCTGGCCGGTTTGGATACGCCCACCACTGGTCAAATTGTTTTGGACGGCGTCGACATCACCGGGCTGGACGAAGATCATATGGCGCTGCTGCGCGGGCGGAAAGTCGGATTCGTTTTCCAGTCCTATCATCTTCTGCCCACGTTGACCGCCGAGGAAAACGTGCTGCTTCCATTTGAACTGACCGGCGGAACCGGCTCGGGCGGGCGCAAGCGCGCTGGGGAGCTGCTTGAGAGCGTGGGATTGCTGGAGCGCCGCGATCATTACCCGGTTCAGCTTTCCGGAGGCGAACAGCAACGCGTCGCCTTGGCGCGCGCCTTCATGGTGCGGCCGCCGATTCTGCTGGCCGACGAGCCGACCGGAAATCTGGACACGCAGAACGGCCAGCACGTTCTCGAGCTGCTGATTTCTCTGAACCAGCGCGAAGGGACTACGCTGGTTCTAGTGACCCACGATCTGGCCTTATCCAGCCGCGCGAATCGGACCATCGTCTTGCGCGACGGCCTGGTGGTGAACGAGGGCTGACATGCGATTCTCCTGGTCTACAGCTTTCAAGATCGCATGGAGGGAGGCGCGTTCGTCGTCGTTCAAGTTTCTATTCGTGATTCTGGCAGTTGCCGTGGGAGTGGGTTCGCTCACCGGAGTTCGAGGCTTCAGCCGAGCCTTCCACGGAATGCTTTTGGATCAGGCCCGCACTCTGATGGCCGCCGACCTCTCGCTGCGTGTCTTCGAAATGCCCACGCCCGAACAGGACGCCGTGCTGGACGATCTGGCGAAGCATCGCGTCGAGCGAACCTGGATCACCGAAACGCTGACCATGGCGTCCGCCGGCGAAACCGGTCCGCCGATGCTGGTCTCGATCAAAGCGGTGGATCCCAAGGTGTATCCCTTTTACGGCGAGATCCGGCTCTCGCCCGCCGCGCTGCTCCGCACAGTCCTGACCGACGACAGCATCGCCGTTTCGGACGACATTCTGCTTCGCCTGAATCTGAAAACCGGCGACACGCTGCAGCTTGGAGGAAAGCCGTTCCGGATTATCGGGCAGGTGACGTTCGAGCCGGATCGAATGCTCGGAAGCCTGAATGTAGGCCCGCGCGTGATGATGACGCGGAACGGACTGGAGCGTACCGGGCTGATGCTGCCGGGCAGTCGCGCGGCCGAGCGGTTCATTTTCCGACTGGATCCGGGATCGCCGGACATCGAAAAAGTCCGGCAACAGTTGAAGAAAGCTTTTCCGGACGCGTTGATCGCGGACTATCGCGAGTCGCACCCCATCATCACCCAGAGCCTGAACCGCGCCACCATGTTTCTGAGCCTGGTAAGCCTTATCACGCTGATCGTGGGCGCCATCGGCGTCTCCACCGCGATCCACGCCCACATCCAGCAGCGCATGGATTCCATCGCGATCATGAAATGCCTGGGCGCGCGCTCCAGCCACTTGATGCGAATTTACTTGATCCAGACCGTTGCGCTCGGATTGGGCGGTGGATTAGCGGGAGCGGTTCTGGGCCTGGTAATCCAGCGAGCCTTCCCGCAGTTTCTGGCGCGCTATTTTCAAATCGAGCCCACCGCGAGCTGGGATTTCCTGACAGCCGCGCAAGGCATCGGCATTGCCATCCTGGCGACGCTGCTCTTCACGCTGCCGCCGCTGCTGGCCATCCGGCGCATTCGGCCGAGCAAAATTCTGCGGCGCGAAATGGAGGAATCGAAACCGGGCTGGCGCGCCCGATGGGTTGAACAGCGCGCGTCGCTGCTGGCCGGTGTTTTCATCTTGCTCGGTTTTGGCGGAATCGCGATGTCGTTCGCCGCCGGCACTCGCGCCGACATGTGGAAGACCGGAGAATATTTCGCCGGAGCGTTGGGCGGCGGCCTGGCGGCGCTGTCCGCGATCGCGTGGCTGATGCTGCGCGGGCTGAAATCCATGGGCCGTCGGAACTTTCCTACCGCCATCCGGCATGGCATCGCGAATTTGTATCGCCCTGGAAATCACGCGCAATCCGTGCTGGTGGCGCTGGGCATCGGTGTGATGTTTACGCTCACCGTGTATCTGATCGAGCGCGGTGTCATCACGGAGATGCATCGCACCGCGCCGCCCGGGATGCCGAACATTTTCCTCATCGACATAGCGCCCAAGGATCGCGACGCCGTGGTCAATCTGGTGAAAGAGCAGCGCGGCGTCGACGGCGCTCCGGATTTGATCGGTACCGCCGCGGCCAAGCTCCTGGACGTGGATGGGCGCGAAATCCTTAAGATGCCGCTGAAAGGCTTTGCCCGCCGGTTCCGCTCCGCCCGGCCGGTGACGTCGCAGGAAGCCATGTCCAGCGGCGTGGAGGTGCTCCAGGGAAAGTGGCTGGGTGCGTCGAAGGCATCGGATGGCGCGCAAGTGTGCGTGTCCGAGGATGTGGCCAAGACGCTAGGCATCGGGCCTGGAGCGATGACTCATTGGTCCATCGCCGGTAAAGAGCTCGCGGCGCGGGTGGCCTGCGTGCATCGTATCGACACCATTCATCTGGCCAGCCGGGTCGAATTTATTTTCAGCAAAGGCGCACTGGGTGGTTTTCCGCTCATTTATTACGGGAGTTTGCGAGCCGATCCCGCGTCGGTACCGGCGTTCCAGGAAGCGCTGTATCGCCGCTTTCCAACCGTGACGGTGGTGAACATGGCGGATGTTTTGCAGACGTTTCAGGGCGTGGTGGATCAAATCGCCACGGTGATCCGGTTCATTTCGATGTTCGCGATTCTGGCGGGCGCGATTATCCTGTCTTCCAGCGTAGCGGGGACGCGCTTCCGGCGCATGCGCGAGGTGGTGATCCTGAAAACGCTGGGCGCGACGCGCTGGCGGGTCAGCAGCATTTTCTCGGTGGAATTTCTAATTCTTGGCGCGGTGGCTGGAACCATGGGAGTGCTGCTCGCCAACGCGTTCGCGGGCCTGCTGCTCAAGCGCATGCTGGACGCTCCGGTCACCTTCTTCTGGCTTCCGAGCTTGCTCTCGATTCTTCTGACGGCACTGATCGCGAACGTCGCCGGATGGGCGGCCAGCTTCCGCATTCTGGGCCAAAAGCCGCTAGAAATTCTGCGCGAGGAATAGGCGGCGAATCCGACCCTCCGCTTCCCAACCGAGCCTCACGGATTTAGCGCATTCGCGCCGTCGAGGAGCCCGCGGAGTTGCGACGCCAGGTCGCTGACGTTCGGAGGCTGGAAAATCGCGGCCGCTATGCCCGGAACTTTGCGAACCGAGAATCCCGGGCCGGCCATGTCACGCCATCCCAGGCGGGGATCGTCCAGAATCACGGTGCTGTGGTGTTCGTCGGAAGCGAGGAAATGAACCACCTTGCATTGCAGTTTGCCAGGCGCGTAGGCGCGGCCGGCGCGCTCGTTGCGATTCCCTACTTTCTCGATGGATTCGAGCATCGACTGCATTCCCGCCCCCACCAAGGCGCGCCGGGTTAGCGCCTGTCTTTTCTTCCGGATCAACTTCTTCCAGACGGCCGCGTGGGACCGCACCTGGGCCCAATTCAGGTGATCCCGCTGCAGGAGCGCCGCGAGCAGATTCGCTGATTGCCGGCAATATCTTTTCCATTGGCGCGCCACTTTCGGATATCCGGGCGTGGGGACCTCGAACAACGCGAGCAAGCTCACTTGCTGGCCGGCGGCCACAAGCTGCCGCGCGGTTTCAAAGGCCACGATTCCGCCGTAACAATGGCCGCCCAGAAGGTAGGGGCCTTGCGGGTGTAGCGCGCGGATCGCCGCGCTAAAGTGCGCCGCATGTTCTTCCACGGTGTAAATACCGCGGTCCTCCAGCGGCCGGGGGTCGCGAACCACAAAAAAGGGTTGATCCTGGCCGAGTTCCTTGGCCAGGTCCATAAAATAGTACGGGTTCTCATCGGCGCCCGGAACGCAGAAGAACGGAATGCGCGATCCGCGCGGTTGCAGCGCAACCACGAAGGAATGGCCGCGCCGGGAAGGGGATCGCGCGAGAATCCCTACCATCGTTTCAATGGTCGGGTTGGACAGGAACTCGGTACGGTCCTCTGGGCCGAACTCCACTTCCGCCATCAGTTGCTTAAAAGCGAGCGAATCTCCGCCCAGCTGAAAGAAATCGTCCGCGATGCCGGCGCGATCTATTTTAAGGATCCGCCGCCAGATACCAGCGACCCTGTTCTCGATTTCGGTCGACGCGCCGGACCGGTTCTGATTGGCATCCATTTCCGCCACCAGCGCGGCCAACTCCGCCCGCGCCGGTTTGCCGGTGGCGCCTTTGGGGATCGCCTCCAAGAAAATGATCCGGCGCGGGACTTTGAAATCGGCGATCCGCTGCGCCGCAAAACTGCGCAGCTCGGGCTCGCTGGCAGCTAAGCCCGTCCGCATCACCACAGCCGCGAGGGCTTCTTCGCCCAGCGTCGGGTGAGTAACGCCGAATGCCACCGTTTCCGCTACCGCCGGATGCCCGCTCAATGCGTCCTCGATTTCGCCGGGCAGGATCTTCTCACCGCCACGGTTGATCATTTCCTTTATTCGCCCGGTCACGAATAGAAAGCCTTCGGCATCCAGACGGCCCAGATCTCCGGTTCGGAACCAGCCATTTTGGAATGCCGAGCGGTTTGCTTCCGGGTTGTTCCAGTAAGAGCTCATCACCGCGGGACCGCGGACGACGATCTCGCCTTCGAAATTCGGCGCCAGCAGCTCACCAGCTTCGCTCACGATCCCAATTTCCGATCCGGTGGTCCGGCCGGCCGACCCCGGCTTGCGCGGATGGGGAAGCGGTGCATTGCTTGTGATCGCGCCCGCTTCCGTCATGCCATAACCTTCCAGGACGGGTGCGTTCAGCGCTTGCTCCACTTGCTCCCTTAGGGCATTTGGCAGAGGCGCGCCTATGGACCGAACGAAACGCAAGGGGGATTTCTCAAGGACGCGCGGCTGCGACTCGATCAAGGGCAGAATGGCGCGATGCAGCGTTGGTCCCGCCGTGTACCAGGTAGGGCGATATTCTTCCATCCAGCCCAGGAACGCACTCGCATCGAAACCGTCGGTACAGATGACGGTTCCGCCGGCGAGTACTTGAGCCAGCGAACTCAACAATCCCTGGAGGTGAAACATCGGCATCATGCTCAAGAACCGGTCCGCCGAAGTCAGATTCAAACTTCGGCGCGTATTGGCCGCCATAGCCCGCAAGTTGGAATGCGTCAATGGAACGATTCGGGCCTTCCCGCTGGTTGCGGAAGTGTGCAGAAGCAACGCCACTCTCTGGCCGTCCGCTGTTTCGGGAGGGGATTCAGCGCAAGCAGCGCCGCCGGAGATGTTCAAGAAAGCGATTCCGCGCTTCCGAGCCACGATCTCGGCCGGAGAAGAGAGCGCTGGATCGACAATCGCCGCGCGCGCGCCGAGATCGGCGAACACGGAGTCAATTTCCTGCTCGCGCAGGGCCGGATTCACGATCGCGCAGCGGGCCACCGAGGCGGCGCCCAGAAAACCTGGCATCCAATTCACGCCGCCGGGTAAAACCAGGGCGACGACATCTTCGCTCGTCAAGCCCGCCTGTATCACCGCCTGCGCCGCGGCTTTTATTCGATTCCGAAGACCGGCGAACGTGACGCTTTCTCGTCCAGGCTCGATCAGAGCGGGCGCATCGGGGGTTGCGGCCGCTTGCAGCTCGAACTCCTCGAGGAAACTCCGTTCCTCCATCGGCGGAGCGAGGCATGACGTAGCCATGATGTGGAATTATCCTATGCCTTCCGGCGCTGCGCAAGCTGCGCGCATTCCGGGTCGGAGCTGCTCGAGATTCTGCGCGAAAAATAGGGGCTACGAGCTCATTCCGCCGTCGCAAGGGATAGTGGCTCCCGTGGTTCAGCGGGATTCACCCGAAAGAAGGAACAGGGCATGACGCTACGGCATCCGAACCTAATCCTTCCAGGCACCGAGCAAACGCCGTAGAAGGAGCAACTGGCCCAGATGATACGCGTTGTGGTCCGCCACCAGCAAGGCTTCGCGCAGGATGGTCTGGCCGTCGCCATGGGGAATGCGGGCAAAGAGATCCGTGTTTTTGGATGAAACCAGCTTGGCCATCGATTTCAAATCGGCACGAAAGCTGCGGATGCTGTTGGTCCAGGCCGCCGCGTTCGGGGGAGCCTCGGTCTTCGGCCAATAGCCGGAGGGCCAGGGCGGGGAAACATGTTTCGCGTTGCGGCTGAATTCCAGGATGTCCCGCTGGGCGATACGCATGTGCTCCAGCAGTTGCCAGGCGGTGTGCGGCGCGCCTTTCACCTTCGTGCCGCGCAGGTTGGCGGGAAGATTCGCGACGGTTTTGTCGAAGTCCGCATGAGCGTGGCCGCCCGCGAGCAGCTCCAGCAGGTGTTTGCGCAGTTCGTCGGATTCCTTCATGTGGGTTTATTTCTGATATCTTTATTTCGTCGGATAACCCGGTGTCGCTTTCACTTCGGCGGTCTGTTTGTCGTGGCGCATGGTGTGCAGCGGCACGTAGATCAGCCACTGGTAAGCGTTCAGCGTATTAAATACCGGAAACGGATGCACGGCCGTGTGTTCCTTCACGGCCACTTGCGTTTCGGTCGCGAACGCCACGATTTTCACGCGTTGCTTCTCAAACTGCGTCTTGACCTGAGCCTGAGTCAGCTTCCCCGTGGGGACGATGGGCTCGGGCGCGGTGGCTTTGCCAAGACGCGGCGCCATTATACGTATGATGAACTCGGTCTTGCCCTTGGTTTGCTCTTCCCAGTCAGGATTAGCGGGCGAATTGACGGCTTGTTCGACGAAATTGAAGAGCATCGCCTCGGCTAGCACGATATGCTCGGCGGTCTCGCCCACCGACCAGCGCTCGGGCGCGGGCTTCCACTTCCATTGCTCTTCGGTCACGCCGTCGATGGAGGCGAAGAACTCCTGCTGCGATTGCTGAAGCCATTCGAGGGCCTGCTTACGTTCCATATCGGTCATGTGCGCATCCGCGGCGCACAGCGGTAAGCAAGATAGTAGCGCGAGCGTGATCCGTTTCATAGTGGTGTCTAACAGGATAACGCGCGGCGCGGAGCGGGTATTAGGCCGAATATCGAACGAATCGCAGTGACGATTCGTTGATGCAATAGCGCAGGTAGGTTGGCTCAGGTCCGTCCTTGAACACGTGCCCCAGATGAGCGTCGCAGCGTTTACATTCCACTTCCACTCGCTCCATGAACATGTTCATGTCCTTGTGCGTCGCGATGTTCTCTTCGGCCACGGGCGCATAGAAACTCGGCCAGCCCGTTCCGGAATCGAATTTTGTGTCGGAACTGAACAGCGCGTTGCCGCAGCAGATGCAACGGAAGAGGCCGCGGTCGTGAATCTGATAATAGGTGCCTGAATAGGGAATGTCGGTGCCCTGGTGGCGCGTGACGTAATATTGCTCGGTCTCGAGCGATTTCCGCCACTGGGCGTCTGACCGAACGATCTTCTTCACGCTGACCGGGGTCGATCTCACGCCCGCATCCGAGAATGGCACGATCGTCACTTCGGAATTCGCGTCATTCGCAGAGACGCTGTCTTCGGAACGGCTTCCTTTGCGGGACGAAATCGCAACCAGGCCGGCAAATGCAAAAGGAGCGATCAGCAGCGCGCGCCGCCTGGTAATCTCTTCCTTCAGGGATTCGAGCGTCAAACTCATTTTTCCACTAATGGCAGCCATACCTTACTCGCTTCATCAGATGAACGAAACACGGTTTCGGTTGCTTTAGAATAGTCCGCCGGCTTGGCGTAGAAGATATTAGGCACAAAAGTCTGCGGGTTACGGTCATATAGAGGGAACCAGCTGGATTGAATTTGCACCATGATTCGATGGCCCGGCTCGAAGACGTGGTTGGCGGTGGGCAGGGCGAAGCGGAAGCGCTGCGGTTTACCGGCCGGGATGGCGGAGGGATGCTCGAAGCTTTGACGGTATCTGCCGCGGAAAATGTCCATCGAAATCGCCAGCTGATATCCGCCCATTCCGGGCTGGCTGGGAACCTCGTCCGGAAACACGTCGATCAGTTTCACTACCCAATCGGCATCCGTGCCCGTGGTGGCGGCGAAAAGATCGGCGATCGGCGCGCCGCTGACCCTTACCGGCTGCGTCAGCACCGGCGTCTCATAGCTCAATACATCCGGCCGGTCAACCACCGAACGCTGATCCATCACCAGCCATTGCCGCCAGCGATCTCCGTCGGCGAAGCGAATAGGGCGGGGAATATAGGGAACCGGCTTCGAAGGATCGGAGACATAAGAGTCCGACGCACTGGAAGCGGACGGCTTGTCGAATCCCAGCCCGAAATCCTGCTCCAGATAAAGCGGTTTCAGCGATGCGGTGCAGCCCTCTTCGCAAGCCGGCGGCCAGCTAGGCAAGCGGTCCCAGTGGTTCTCGCCGGTGTTGTAGATGAAGACGTGAGGCGTCTCGGCCTTGGGCGCGGACGTTTTCAGATATTGATCGAATAACGGCTTGAGCACGTCGCGCCGGAACTGAAGCGCGGTGTCGCCATCCCATTTCAGCGGTCCGAGATTGTAGCCGTCGTAATTCACCTGGCTGTGCCGCCAGGGGCCCATCACCAGATAATTGTGATCCGCTTGCCCGCGCGCCTTCAATGCCAGATAGCAATGAATCGCGCCCCACATGTCTTCCTGGTCCCATAGACCCTGAATCCACATGGTCGGAACTGAGGAAGGCCGCTCGGCCACCAGTTTGTCGAGCGCCTGCCCCTGCCAGAGAGCGTCGTAAGCGGGATGCTCGATCATCTTCTCGTCCCACGGCAGTTGATCCAGCCCGTTCAGGCGGGCGTAAGCGCCGGCGGATCCGGCCCGCAGGAAAGCCTCGTAATCGTCGTATGCGGAACGCGGCACCGGCTTGCCTTCGCCCTTCTCGGTGGTCTGGCTGGAAGTGTAATCGAAGTTGGTCTGGCGAAACGCGCCATAGTGAAACCAGTCGTCGCCCATCCATCCGTCCACCATGGGACTCTCGGGCGCCGCCACCTTCAGCGCCGGATGCGGGCCAAGCAGCGCCATCACCACCGTGAAGCCTTCGTAGGACGAGCCGAGCATGCCGACGCGCCCGTTCGATTCCGGCGTGTTCTTCACCAGCCAGTCGATCGTGTCATAAGCGTCGGTGACGTGGTCCGTCGGGGTGGGGTTCAGAGGGCCGCGGACCGGCCGCGTCATGACGTAGTCTCCCTCGGATTTGTACTTGCCGCGCACGTCCTGGAAAACGCGGATGTAGCCGTCCCGGACGAAGACCTCGTCTCCTTCCGGCAGGATCGAGAGCATGTGATCGCTGTTGTTTCGCTCGACGCGCTGGGATGCGTTGTAAGGCGTGCGCGTGAGGATGATCGGCGCGTTCCTGGCCCCCTTGGGCAGCACCATGACGGTGTAGAGCTTCACCCCGTCGCGCATGGGAATCATGACTTCGCGCTTGACGAAATCCTGATTCGTGGTGGGCTGGTTGAACTTGTTGGGGATATCGCTGTCGGACGTTTGAGCCATCGACAAAGTCGCGGCGGCGAGAAACGAGGCAAGTAGAAAGTTGTGGCGAGACCCGATCATGCAGCTATTTTAGCTGCTTCGGCTTAGCTACTTCAGCTCGATGCGGATCGTGTGGGTGGGAGCGGTTCCTACATTGCGAACTGCGTGAATCGTGGGCTCGGTCCAGTCCACCTCGCCCAGGGTCTCGTGCCTCCGGGCCGTCTTATGATCCGGATAGGTGGT
Organism: Terriglobia bacterium; assembly: GCA_963786745.1. GTDB lineage: Bacteria > Acidobacteriota > Terriglobia > Bryobacterales > Bryobacteraceae > Palsa-89. Next base: position 44,340 of record CAWBAE010000011.1, read on the forward strand.
CATCTCGAGATCGGCGTCCGCCAGCTCGATGGCAAGTCCGTGGCGGTGCTGATGCTTTGCTTCGGCGACGCCGGGGGGAATGCGGTCGTCAACCACCAGCACGAATTGATTATCAACGATCGTCTTCAGCGTGTCTTTGCACACCAGCAGAGGATTGAGCTCGCTCGGCGGCGCGGCGGATGAGGCCGGCGCGTCTTTCTTCAATTCAATCCGAATCACGCGCTGTTCGGTTGAGCCGGTGTTGCGCGCTTCATGCGTTACCGGTTCGGCCCAATGCACCTCTCCGAACTTGACCTTATTCTGATGGACTATTCCGTCCGGAAAACTCTTGGCTTCGTTCGAATAATCGCTCAGCGAGATGGTGACCCCGCGAGCATGGCTATGCTTCGGCTCGAACACGCCGGGCGGAACGCGGACATCTGTCGCGCGCACGAATTCGTTATCCACCAGCACCTTTTCAACAGCCGTTGGTTCGTAGGCGAAACCGAGAGAAGCGGCGATAAGCCCGGCGCACCACCAGCGATACTTGGTCATGCAGGGGATTGTAGCGCAGTGGCGGCAGTACGAGGCCGGTTACACCACAGCACCCACCAGATGAACACGATCTGTAACGGCAGGCGTCCCCACCTGAGCGCCGGCGCCATGGAAGCCGCGCCCGTTTCGATTGGATTCGTGGCCATGTAGAGATTCGCGGGAAACACCGCGATGAGCAGCGCTACAAGGCCCCACGCCGCGGCCCGGCGCGTCCGAGAGAGCAGCAACCCCAAACCGCCCAGGATTTCAAAGAAGCCGCTGATGCGCACCATGGCCAGGTGCCACGGAATATAGGGCGGCATGATTTTCAGATAGAACTCAGGTTGTAAGAAATGCAACGAGCCCGCGACTATGTAGAAGACCGCGGCCAGCAGCAAGGCGATCCACTGCGCCGTCGTCAACCTGCTTTGAAAGGCCACGGCTGATCGTAGCAAAAGAGCCCGGGCCTTGCAGACCCGAAAACCAGGGGCGTCAACCCGTGTACAATAGCCTGAGGAGTGAATCGATGAATCGTCGCAAAGTGATCAGTTCGATGGTAGTGGGCGCTGCCGCGGCCGCCAGCGTGCGCGTTGCCAGCGCCGCCGACAAGGAAATCGAGATTTTCGTGGCCCATTGGAAAAAATCCAAGGATCTCACGCTGAAAGTGGCCGAGGCCATGCCGGCCGCGGACTACAATTACAAGCCGTTCCCCGAAGCCCGAACCTTCGGTGGCGAGCTGGTGCACCTGTGCGGAGGCGAGGGTCATTATCTTGGCCTGCTCGGCAAAGGCGCCGGACCCAAACCGCCGGCCGCAGCCGATCAAACCAAGGAAGCCGTGATCAAGTTCATCGGTGAAAACTATGATTGGGCCATCGGCGTGGTTGGCCAGCTCACCGAAGCCGACCTCACCAAGAGTTTCGACGCAGGCCGGGGCACCAGTATGACCGGCTTGGACCTCCTGTACGCGGCCATGATCCATACCGCCCATACGCGCGGCTACACCGAGATGTTCCTGCGCAACAAGGGCATCACGCCGCCCAGTTATTCGGTCTAGCGGCTAGTCTTTCTGGATCATCACTTCGGTGGACTTCACCACCACCCGGACGGTATCGCCCTTTTTGAGCTTCAGCTCCTCCGCGCTATTGCGCGTGATTATGCTTTCAATCAGGTTGCCGCCGACTTTCACCACAACGTGCGCCATGATGTCGCCGATCTGAATCTCTTTTACCTTACCAGGCAGTTGATTCCGCGCCGAAAGAGCCATGTTATAAATCCTTTCCAAGAGATGATACCAATTTCCGGCCGCCGGATTGGTTCCGGATGCACTGATACAAGATTATGTCGTGCTAACATTACGGGTATCTGTGAATTCCCTGGTTCGCAGCGCGGTCTTGTTTTCCTGTGGCGTCCTGGCCGTCGCTCAGACGCCTGGGCCCGCCCCCGCCACCCTCACGGTAACCGGCGATGTGGCCACGCCGCTCACGCTTAAAGCGGAAGATCTTCTGAAAATGCCTCGCGAAACCGTCTCGGTTCCCGATTCCGACGGGACCAAGATCGAGTATGAGGGCGTTCTGCTGCGCGAAATCCTCCAGCGCGCCGGCGCTCCGCAAGGCAAACAGCTGCGCGGCAAGGCGCTGGCCGGATACGTCCTCGCCAAGGCGCACGATGGGTACCAGGTGCTGTTCTCTTTAGGCGAGTTGGACGCCGAATTCGGAAACGCCCGGATCCTCATCGCCGACAAGCGCGACGGCAAACCGCTGTTCGGCTATCAAGGCCCGTTGCGTTTGGTCTGCCCTGACGACAAGGCCGGCGCGCGTTCGGTGCGAATGCTGGAGACGCTCGAAGTGGTGCGCTTGCTGAAGTAGGCTCGTATGCGCCTGCTCTTCGCGCTTATTCTGTTCGCCGCGCTCAGCCAGTTGGCAATCTCCGTCGAACCTGATCAAACCGGGGAATACCAGTGGAATCTTCCCAAGGGCTTTCCAAAGCCGTTCGTTCCCGCCGATAATCCCATGACCGCCGCCAAGGTGGAACTGGGCCGGTATCTGTTCTACGATACCCGCATGTCGGTGAACGGGAAGTCGTCCTGCGCCACCTGTCACAAGCAGGAGCTGGCCTTCACCGACGGCCTCGCCGTTGCCGAAGGAGCCACCGGTGAACTGCACACGCGCAGCGCGATGAGCCTGGTGAATGTGGCCTACAGCGGCGTGCTGACGTGGAGCAATCCCGAGTTGCGAAGCCTGGAGCAACAGGCGCTGGTTCCCATGTACGGCGTCCACCCGGTTGAACTCGGGCTGCGCGAGAGCGACGGCTTTCTTTTGACGTTGCGCTCCGACGCGCAGTACCGCGTTTTGTTCGAGCGCGCCTTCCCGTCCGACGCCGATCGTTTCACCACCACCAACGTCACCAGGGCGCTGGCCAGTTTCGAGAGAAGTATCATCTCCGCTCGTTCCCCGTATGACCGCTATCATTATGACCGCGACGACAGCGCGATTTCGGAGTCCGCCAAGCGCGGCGAAGTCCTGTTTTTCAACCAGCACCTTTCCTGTTTCCGATGCCACGCGGGATTCAATTTCAGCGACGCCACCGTTTCCGAGCGCAACGCGCTGCGGCCCATCGAGTTTCACAATACCGGCCTCTATAATCTTTCCGGCCTTTTGTCCTACCCCGCGCCCAACGTCGGAATTTACGAGTTCACGAAAGCAGCCGCGGATGTAGGAAAATTCAAAGTCCCCACGCTGCGCAATATCGCGCTCACCGCTCCTTACATGCACGACGGAAGCATTCCGAATCTCGAAGCCGTGCTCGATCACTACGCCGCGGGAGGTCGCGCGATTTCTTCAGGGCCGCATGCAGGGAACGGCCACGACAATCCTAACAAAGATCCACTCATCGGCGGCTTCACTCTCTCCAAGCAGGATCGAGACGATTTGATTGCGTTCCTCGAGTCCCTAACTGACCAGGCCGTAGTCCACGATCCCCGGTTCTCGAGCCCCTGGCCGACCCCCCGCTAGCCGTCCGCACCAAAAAGTACTATGATGTTTAGGCGGTTCGGTACGAAGCGATAAGGGGATCACCCTCACCAGTACTGTGTGGTATGGCGGATATGCAGGCTACCCTTGAAGTTTGTCTGACAACTTGTTGTAGAAAGGAACCTTCTGCATGAGAGTCCGGCTGTTGTTTTACTGCCCGCATTGCGGCTCTCTATTGTTCCGGCCCTCTCAGTCCCGCATGTTAAGGGATTCTTTTCTGAGCCCGTTCGGCGTCCATCCGCAACGCTGTCAGATGTGCCGGCTTCGTTTCTACTTGTTCAAGCCAAATCGTTTGCGCTCGCTGCTGTCGGTTCCGCAGCCGGAATTTCAGCCTCAGCAGGACACTCTGGAGCCCGCCGTCGAGTCCGGCCGGCGTCCGCTTCTAGGCTGGCATTTGCTGCGCCAAAACGCTTCCGATATCCGCCGCAATCCTTAGACCGAGATGCCTCCCGTTGGACGGGTGCTCGAAACCTCGCTGTACGTGGACGACGTGCCGCGTTCGCTCGAGTTTTATCAGCGGCTTTTTGGATTCGAGCAACTGGTGGGTGACAACCGGTTTTGCGCGCTCAATGTGTCGAACGAGCAGGTGCTGCTTTTGTTTCGAAAACACGGCACCACGGAGCCCATCGTAATCCCCGGCGGCGTGATTCCGCCGCATGATGGCGACGGCCAAACGCATCTGGCGTTCACTATCCCGCTCGAATCGGAAGCGGCCTGGACCGATCATCTGGGCGCGCAGAAGGTCGCCATCGAGAGTCGCGTGGCTTGGCCGCGCGGCGGCTTCAGCCTGTACTTCCGAGACCCGGACGGGCACCTGGTGGAGCTAGTCAGCCCGGGCTGCTGGACCATCTACTGAGGCGAATCCGGCGGCTGCGATCTGCGCTATGTCCATCAGCTTCGGGGGCGTTTTCGAGATTCCCGACAACGCGTCGCGGAACATCGTATTGCAGAACGGGCACGCCGCTCCCACCACGCTCGCGCCGGTGTCAAGCAGTTCCTGCGCGCGCGTCACGCTAACGCGCTGGCCTTTTTCTTCTCCCAGAAACGCAAGCCCTCCGCCCGCCCCGCAGCAGAAGGAGCGCTCTCGCGCGCGCGGCGGATCGATCACATTGCCGAACCGTCCGATCACGTCGCGCGGAGCGTCGTACACGCCGCGGTAACGGCCCAGATAGCAGGGATCGTGATAAACGATGGTCTCGCCCGCGGCGGTTTTTGAGGGTAGCTTATCGAGATGCCGGGCCATGAACTCGCTGTGATGCTCGATGGGCGGCGCCTCGCCGTATTCGCGCCAATCCGTACCGATGGTTCGGACGCAATGCGGACAAATAGAAACGATCTTCTTAACCTTGCTCTGCTTCAGCGCCTCGAGGTTGCTTTCAGCCATCTGTCCGAACGCCAGATCGTTCCCCAGCCTGCGCGCCGGATCGCCGGTGCACTTTTCTTTGCGCAGCACGCCGAAACTGACGTTGAGCCGCCGCATCACCGTAGCGAACGATGCGATGATTTCACGCCCCTGCGGATCGTATCCGCCCATGCATCCTAGCCACAAACAATATTCCTGCGTGCCGTCGAAAATCGGAAATTCCTGCTTTTGGATGAATTTGTCGCGCTCGGAGGATGAGAATCCGAGCGAGTTGCCGTTACGCTCCAGATTCAGGAAGAGCTTGGTCCCGTAATCGTCCTCCCACTTGCCGGTGTTCACCGCGCCGCGCCGCAGTCCGATGATGATCGGCAGGTGCTGCACACCTACCGGGCACTGAAATTCGCAGGCCCCGCAAGTGGTGCATTGGAACGCGGCTTCCTGGGACAGGTATTTGCCGAGCAGAGGCTCTTCGCTCGCCGGGCCGAAATCGTTCAGGTAGCCGCGCACGCCCAGTGCGATTTCCTTGGGGTTCAGAACCTTGCCCGTATTGTTGGCCGGACAATGCTCGCTGCAGCGCCCGCATTCCACGCACGAATAGGCTTGCAGCGAGACCAGCTGCGTTAGATCCTTGCCGGTATCGAGACCGAAATCCTCGTCGCCCACCAAGGGCGGGATCTTGCTGAACGTGTCCCGCTTCAAGAAGACTGTCACGGGGCTCAGCACCAGGTGCAGATGCTTGGTATGCGGGATCAACGGTAGGAATAACAGAATCGTCAGCGTGTGCGCCCACCAAAGCGCCTGGCTTTGCTCGCCTCCCGGCAGGAATGTTCCAAGATACGTCACCATCAGCAGGAAAATAAGTAGCGCAATGACACCGGATTGGTACGACACCGGGCCCAGCCATTTCGGCCGGAGCACTAAACGACGGAACGCCAGGCCGCTGATGGATATCGCGACCACAACCGCGAAGGCCGCCGCCAGATAAAAGTAGAACCTTCCGAAAAAACCGTCCCGGGAAATGAGTTCGAAGCCGATGCCTTCCGCGAAGTGGTTGAGCGTCACCAGCGCGAACGCGCAGAAGCCCCAAAAGACGAAGGCGTGCGCTAATCCCGGCAGCGGGCGTTGGCGGATGACTTTGCCCTGCAGGAGCACTTCCCAGACGAAATCGCGAACCCGGCGGCCCACCGGCTGGATGCTGAAATCAGGATCTTTCTTGGAGGCCCATACGATCCGCCAGACTTTGCCGAATCGGAACCAGAACCCATAGATTGAGGCTATCAGCAGAACCAGAAAGAGCGCCGTTTCCGGGCGCGAAAGATGAACCATAAACAGCGAGTTTAGCGTAACTAACCAGTAGCGGCGGACCATGCGGTGACAGTGAAGTTAAGTCGAACTTTCACAGAAACCGAATCCGGGCACGATCATCCAAGTACCATCGACGGTGCGAACAGGCGCCGGTAGAAGGAAGGCCACATGTCAACGGAAGTTAAAAACAAAGGGCTTGCCGCGAAAAGCGGCGAATTTCTGATCGGAGGCGATCTGCGCGTAACGCGGCTGGGATTCGGCGCGATGCGGATCACGGGGAAGGGAATCTGGGGCGAGCCCGCGAATCGGCCTGAAGCCATCCGCGTGGTGAAGCGCGCGGTCGAACTGGGCGTCAATTTCATCGATACCGCGGACGCCTACGGACCGAACGTGAGCGAAGAGATCATCGCCGAAGCTTTGTACCCCTACCCCGCCGGACTGGTGATCGCCACCAAGGGCGGCTTCGAGCGCCCCGGCCCCGACAAATGGGTTGAGAACGGAAGGCCGGAGTATTTGAAGTCCGCGTGCGAAGGAAGCTTGCGCCGGCTGCGTTTGGACCGCATCGATGTTTATCAACTGCATCGCATCGACCCTAAGGTTCCGGCTGAAGATCAACTCGGCGCTTTGAAGGATCTGCAGGCGCGAGGTAAGATCAAGCACATCGGTTTGTCGGAAGTGAGCGTAAAGCAGATCAAACACGCGCGATCCATCGTGCCGATCGTGAGCGTGCAGAATCGCTACAGCTTGTCGGACCGCGGCTCGGAAGATGTCCTGGAATATTGCGAACACGAGAAAATCGGCTTCATCCCCTGGTTTCCGCTGGCGGCCGGGAAGCTTTCAGGTCCCGATAGTCCCGTCAGCCGCGTGGCCGCGCAAATGAAAGCCACGCCGTCCGAAGTAGCTTTGGCCTGGCTTCTGGCTCGCTCTCCCGTGATGCTTCCGATTCCAGGCACCTCCAGCGTCGCGCATTTAGAACAAAACGTCGCTGCGTCCGGCTTGAAGCTTGATGAGAAGACCATGCAGGAATTCGACGTTCAATTGAAAAGCTAATAACGATCTTTTTAGAAGAAGGCTCGACGTCTGGGCAAGCTGAAGCATGCCCCACCGGGCCTTCAGGATATTGACCGGAACTGTGGGACATGCTTTTAGCTTGTCTCCCTCTCGGCTCTCAACCGGCGCGTTGGAACGAGGCTTCCAGGCCGATCAGGTCTTCCTTCACGTTAAACGATTGGAATTTGGTCTGCCGGAAAAATTGCTCGAATTCGCGTTTTGTATAGGCTTGCTTCAGCAGCATGTACCGGAAGGTCAACTTGGCTATGAGGGAATCAACAGGTCCCACGGTCATTTCTTTCACGGCCGTGTCAATGGATTCGACAGAGGCGTCCCTCCGCAAATCGAGGATCAGGCCGCGGCCGCCTTTCGACAGAACGCGGTGCATCTCTTCGAGCGCGCGGAGCGGCTGCGCGAAATTCTTGAACGCTGCGCGGCAAAACACGAAGTCGAAGGATTGGTCCTTCAGCGGCATTGCGGACGCGTTTCCCTGGCGGAAATCCACGATGACGCCGGCTTCCCGGGCGTTATCCCGCGCAATGTCTACAAAGGTGCGGCTGACGTCCAGGCCCCAAACCAGATAATTGCCCAGCTTCGCAAGCTCGATGGCGAAATACCCCGGCCCGGGTCCGACTTCGAGGACTCGCCCGCCGCGCGGAAGCTGATCCGCGATGCGCCGCGCCAGCCCCTTGAAGTCCGGCATCGACCTGCGGGTTAGATTGGCGTACCATTTCGCCTTGTAGCCCTCCATGGGCCAGCCTTTCTGCGCTCTCAAGATTAGTGCTTGTTCCATACCAGGAGACTAACGCCGCCCGCTTTGGAACCCCATTGCTATTCGGCGAGTGGCGGCCAGGAGTCGGCGAGCAACGGCTCGCGCGCCTGAGACGTTCGCCGGTGACGGCGCAATTGGGAAGGTCTCGCCCTAAGCTCGGCACGCAAGGCTGAGCATTAACAAATGGTTACAGTCGTCCGTGACGGACGTGCAGTAGACTGGGAAATCGATGCACAGCTACCATCGTCAGACCGGACTCACCTCGCAATGAACCGTCCCACACTTTGCCTTGTCTTATGCCTGGCCGCGGGCCTGCTCGAATCGGCGTGTAAAAAGCCCGCGAGCGATCCGCAGGCGGAAGCGCCGCCGGTCCTCAAGGTCCAGAGCGTAGTAGATCGCAATCTGTTCGAAGTGGATCGTCCGGAGCGATTCCAACTAACTACCTCGGTGCCGCATACCGCCACGACGGAGCTGAAAGTCACCGGAACCGTTAATCCCGATGTTTCCAGGAACGTTCCCGTGATTTCATTGGCTACCGGCCGTGTCATCGAGATTAACGCCCGCCTGGGCGATTCCGTCAAAAAGGGCCAGCTGCTCCTCAAGGTGCAGAGCGCCGATATTTCAGGCGCCTATTCCGACTATCAGCAGGCCATAGCCGACGAAGGGCTGGCTCGTAAGCAGTTCGAACGGTCAAAACTTCTTTACGAAAAAGGCGCAATCGCGCAGAAGGATCTGGAAGTGACCGAAGCCGCCGAAACCAAAGCGCAGGTCACTATCAAGACCACGCTCGAACACCTGCGGGTGCTGGGCGTCGATCCGGATCACCCCTCGCCTATCGTTGAAATCACCGCCCCGGTTTCCGGCGTGATTACCGATCAGCAGGTCACGAACGCAGCGGGTGTGCAGGGCCTGGGTGCTCCCAGCCCGTTCACCATCTCCGACCTCACGCACGTCTGGATTGTCTGCGACGTATTCGAAAATGATCTCGCCAGTGTGCGCCTCGGGGAAAGCGCCGAGATCCGGTTGAACGCTTATCCGGGCCGAGTATTGACCGGGACCATCAGCAATATTGGCCCGGTGCTCGATCCCAACATCCGATCCGCCAAGGTGCGCATCGAGGTGGAAAATCCAGGGTTGATGCGTCTGGGCATGTTCGTTACGGCAACCTTCCGCGGTCCGCAAAAGGAAACCCGGGCGGCTGTGCCGGCCACTGCGATCGCTGCACCTGCATGATCGCGATTGGGTCTACGTGCCAGTGCAGGGCAAGCAATTTCGGCGGGTCGAAGTGGTCGGCGGAGACATGCTTCCCGGCGGCATGCAGGAGCTCATTTCGGGCATTGCGCCGGGTCAACAGGTGGTTGCTAACGCGCTGGAGTTCCAGAACACGGTGGAGCAATAATGATTCGCTACTCTGGTCGACGGCGCTCTCAATGCCCGCTTCATTGTTCTGAGCGTGGCCGTTCTCCTGTTCGCCGCGGGCATCATCGCCTTCAAGAATCTTCCGGTGGAAGCCTACCCGGATGTCGCCAATACGTGGGTCCAGGTAATTACGCAATGGCCTGGACGAGCCGCGGAGGAGGTGGAGCAGCAGATCACGATTCCAATCGAAATCCAGGTGAACGGCGTACCGCATCTTCAGCATGTGCGATCAGCCTCGCTGGCCGGGCTGTCGGTGGTCAATTTAATTTTCGACGACGATTCCGACAACGACTGGGACCGCCAGAAGGTTCTGGAACGGCTCACGGCGGTTACGCTTCCGGCCAACGTAACGGCGCAGATCGGGCCTGACTTCAGTCCGATCGGCTCGGTTTATTGGTATACGATTGTGTCCACCAATCCAGCCTATGACGTCATGGAGCTCAAGTCTCTTCAGGACTGGGTGGCGTCCAAGTACCTCAAGTCCGCGCCGGATGTGGTGGACGATTCTTCCTTCGGCGGCATCACGCGCGAATATCAGGTTCGTGTCGACCCTGAAAAGCTGATCTCTTATGGACTGAGCCTGGCGCAGGTCGAGCAGCAACTCACCAACGCCAATGCGAACACCGGTGGAAGCTTCATCGAGCAAGGCGCCCAGCAGGTAAACGTTCGTGAAGTGGGCTTGGTGACAAGCGTGGCCGACATCGAGAAGACCGTGTTGAAGACGCAAACCGGCACCGCTCTGCGCATCAAGGATATCGGGGTGGTCGCGCAGGGGCCGAAAATCCGTCTCGGCCAAATAGGTAAAGCTATCCATCGGAGCGATGGCGTGGTCGTTGACGATAACGATGTGGTGGAAGGCATCGTGTTCATGCGCAAGAATGCGGGCACGGCAGCCACGATGGCCGGCATTCACGCGGAAGTTAAGCGGCTCAATGACTACATACTGCCCAAGGGCGTGAAGATTGTCCCCTACCTGGATCGCGACGATCTGGTCGACTTTACGACGCACACCGTCCTGCACAACCTGGCGGAAGGCATGATTCTGGTGGTGATCGTCCTCTTCATCTTCCTGGGCAACATACGCGGTGCCATCATCGTGGCTCTGACCATTCCTTTTTCGCTGCTGTTCGCTTCAATATGTCTTGACTTGCGCCATATTTCGGCCAACCTGCTCTCCTTAGGCGCGCTGGATTTCGGCATGGTGGTGGATGGCGCGGTGGTGATGGTCGAAAACATCGTTCGTCATTTGAACCGGCAGGATGCCGGCCCACGCACCATCGTGGAACGGGTCCGTACCGCCGCGCACGAGGTGCAACGGCCGGTCTTCTACGCCATCGCGATCATCATCACGGCCTACCTTCCGATTTTCACGCTCCAGCAGGTGGAGGGGAAACTGTTCCGGCCAATGGCGTGGACGGTGGCCTTCGCCTTGCTCGGCGCATTGCTCTTTTCGATGCTGGTTGCGCCCGCGCTGGCCACCTTCCTGTTCAGAAAAAATGCGCGGCAATGGCGCAACCCGCGTGATGGAATTTCTCACGACGCGATACCAGAGCCGCGGTCACTCGGGCGGTTCGCTGGCGCTGGCTTACGGTCGGCGTCGCGGTAATTTCGCTGGCTGGTGCTCATTTACCTGGCTTTCAGCGGCGTGATTGGCTCCGAGTTTCTGCCGCATCTCGACGAGGGCGCCATTTGGGTGCGCGGCACTCTGGCCCCCAGCACCGGGCCAACGGAGGGCGTGCAGGTCATTGATCGGGCCCGACAGGTCCTGTGCTCATTTCCCGAGGTCCCGCAGGTCGTCACGCAGGTAGGCCGCCCCGATGATGGCACCGACACTACCGGGTTCTTCAATACGGAATACTTCGTGGATCTTGCTGCCCAAGGAGAAATGGCGGCCGGTCTTCCATCAGGACAAAGATAAATTAATTGCAGCCATGAACCGCGAGCTCGAGAAAATCCCGGGAGTCAATCTGGAACTTTTCGCAGCCGATTTCCGACAACCTGGAGGAAGCTGTGAGCGGCGTCAAGGGCGCGCTCGCCGTCAAGATCTACGGAGACGACCTCAAGACTCTCGAAGCCAAGGGTGACGAAATCGTCGACGTCCTGCGCGGCGTGCGAGGTGTCGAGGACCTCGGCCTGTTTCGCGTCCTGGGCCAGCCGAATCTCGACTTCTCGGTTGACCGCGACCAGTCAGCGCGCTACGGGATCAACGTCTCCGATGTGCAGGACGCGATTCAGACGGCCGTCGGTGGTAACGCCCTGACCCAGGTGCTGGTCGGTGAGCAACGATACGATCTCGTTCTTCGCTACCTGCCGCAATATCGCGATACCAGGGAGGCGATCGAGAAGAATCCGATTACTGGCCCCGTCCGGCGAACGCGTTTCCTTGGCGCAGTTGACGAAGGTCAAGGTGTCAGATGGCGGTTCCGAAATCTACCGGGAAGCCAACTCCCGGTACATCGCGGTCAAATACAGCGTGCGGGGAAGAGACCTGGGCAGCACCGTCGAAGAGGCCATCCAAAAGGTGAAGTCGGCTGTCAAACTGCCATCCGGCTATACGATCGATTGGGCGGGCGAGTATGAGAGCCAGAAGCGGGCCGATCAGCGCTTGCTGGTGGTGCTGCCGATCACGATCCTGCTAATCTCCGTTATTCTTTACGCGATGTTCAATTCGTTGAAATGGTCGCTTGCTGATTCTTACCAACGTGGCCATGGCCCGTATCGGGGGTTTGCTGGCGCTGTTGATCACAGGCACGAACTTCAGCGTTTCCTCCGGAGTCGGCTTTCTGGCGCTCTTCGGAGTGTCGGTGCAGACCGGCGTCATCATGGTGGAGTACATCAATCAGCTTCGGGCCCGGGGCTACACGATCGAGGAAGCCGCCGTGGAAGGCGCGGTTCTAAGGCTTCGTCCGATTATGATGACGATGCTGGTTGCAACCCTGGGTCTGCTTCCGGCCGCGTTATCGCATGGCATCGGATCCGATTCGCAGCGGCCTTTTGCGATTGTCATTGTCGGCGGCCTCATTTCTGACCTGGTGATGAGCATCTTCCTGCTGCCGACCCTGTACGCGTGGTTCGCTAGCGTAACCGACCGGCTTCCGGAGGCGGAAACGGAAGAACCTTTATGACGGCCAATGCCGCCGGAGGCGCTGAGGAATGAAAAGAGAAGACGTGTGCGCGCGAATCAAAGAGATCGGCATTATCCCCGCGATTCGCGTGTCTTCCACCGACGACGCTCACTTCGCAATCGAGGCGGTTGCCAGCGGGGGAATACCGATCGTGGAAATCACGATGACCGTTCCAGGAGCTATCGAGCTGATCACTCACCTGGTTCAGCACCACAGAAAGACCACCGTAGGCGCCGGCACTGTCCTCACAATCGAGATTGCTCGCCAGTGCAAAGATGCGGGCGCGGAGTTCATTACGTCGCCTGGATTCAACCCGGCGATTGTGGAATTCGCGCATAAGGAGGGCGTTGCCGTTTTGCCCGGCGCGTTAACACCCACCGAAGTGGTGGACGCCTGGATGGCCGGCGCCGACTTCGTCAAGGTATTCCCCGTTTCACTGGTCGGCGGCGATAAGTACATCAAGGCGCTTAAGACCGCTCTCCCTCAGATCCCATTGATCGCCGCGGGCGGCGTGAACCAGCACAACGCCGCGAATCTCATCGTCGCCGGCGCGGATGCGATCGGCGTCCGAACGGAGCTGATCCCCGCCGATGCCATCCAGCTGCGAAAGCCGGATCGTATTCGCGAGCTGGCGCAGCGCTTTGCGGGATTTGTGAGCGAGGGGCGCGAGCGATTGAAACGCTGAGGCGTCGCGTCATCGCGTCACTCCTGACGTATGGCGGATGCCGGATCGATACGGGACGCCCGCCACGCCGGAACGGCCGCCGCCACTAGCGTCATCAACAGTATTCCGACCACTACGGTCGCATAAGTCAACTTGTCCGTCGGTTCCAGGCCGAACAGGAAGCTGGCTATCAGGCGGCCGCTCGCAATCGAAATGAGAATCCCTAAAACGAGGCCCGCGACAGCAAGCCGCGCCGCGGACCAAAGCACGCCGGCCAGCAGATCGGCGGGCCGCGCCCCCAATGCCAGCCGGAGGCCGAATTCCGACGTTCGCTGCGCGGTGAGATAGCTCAGGACGCCATAGACGCCGATCAACGCCAGCGCCAGCGCGAGTCCCGCGAACACGCCGGTAAGGTACACGCGAAAACGCGGCGTGGCGATCGATGCCGCCACCATTTGTTCCAGGGTGACGGACTTGGTCGCCGCCGCTGGGTATACATCGTGCATCTTTTTGCGCACTGCCTCGGTCAACGAAGCGGGCGGGACGCCGGCGCGCAGCACCAGTTGGAATTCATTGGCGTAGTAAGGATGCTGCGAAAGCGGCATGTAGAGTTCCGGCTCGGGCGCGGATGCGGGCGAGTCCTGCCGGACATCTCCCACGACGCCGACTATCGTCATCCATTTGTCCGGGGCGTCCAGACCGCACTGGATGCGCTTGCCGATCGGGTCTTCGTTTGGAAAGCTGCGCCGGACCAGCGCCTGGCTAACGATGGCCACAAAAGGCGCATCGTATCGGTCGAGCGCGCTAAACTCGCGGCCGCGGAGCAGCGGAACGCCCATGGTCGCGAAGTAGCCGGAGCTGGCGAGGAGAAACCCGGAGTGCGGCGGATCTAGGGCGGCCCCGCCTTCGACAAAATAAGACCCATCGGAGCCGTAGCTTCCGGTGGGCACACCCATGGCCGCCGCGGCCGATTGGACCCCGGGAATCGCGGCGAACTCGGGCAGCAGGCGGTCGAATGAGCCGGCCACTCGCAAATATTCCTCCAGCCCGTGGGCCGGGACATGCGCGCTCACCACCAGCCTGCCTTCCGGGTGGTAGCCCAGATCGATAGTCGTGAGGGCGACTAGACTGCGCAATAGCAGGACCGCGCCGATCGCCAGGACCACCGACAGCGCGACCTCGGTTACCACCAGCGCGCCGCGCAGCCGGCCGGAGCGCGAGCCCACCAGACCGCGGGATCCGCCTTGGTGCAGCGCTTCCCGCAGGTCCGTTTTAGATGTGTGCCAAGCCGGCAGGAGTCCAAAGACCACCGTAGCCAGCATCGAAACGGCCGCCGCGAATGCCAGCACGAATCGGTCTACATGTACTTCCGTGATGCGCGGCAGGTTCTCCGGCGCAAGCCGCAAGAGCGCTCCCGTTCCTCCGGCTGCGAGCAACACCCCCAGGATTCCGGCGGCCGCGGCAAGCAGCATGCTTTCGGCCAGCAATTGACGAAGGATGCGCCATCGTCCCGCGCCCAGGGCCGCTCGGACGGCGATCTCACGGGAACGTCCCGCGCCGCGCGCCAGCAGCAGGTTGGCGACGTTCGCGCAGGAGATCAGCAGCACCATGGACACGGCCGCCATTAGGATCCAAAGCGTCGCGCCCACCGGACGCACCATTCGCTCCCGCAGCGGGGCAACCGAGAATCCCTTCCCGCCGTTGCTGTCCGGGTACGCGGCGGACAGCCGCGCCGCGATGGTGTCCAGCCGCGCTTGGGCCTGTTCCCGGCTTACCTCGGGCTTGAGCTTAGCGACCACTTGGAAGTTGTACGCGCTGCGGCTGACATTCCACAAACGCGCGGGCGCGGCCAGCCAGACCTCGGCCTTCGGCGGGAACTCGAAACCCGCGGGCAAAACGCCCACGATCCGATAAGGCTGGTGCTCGACGGAAATCGACTGCCCGAGCGCGGATGCGCCGCCGCCGAACAGGCGCTGAGCGAACGGCAGGCTGACCAAGGCGGACCGATCCGCGTCGCGTCGATCCAGCAAGCGGCCATAATCCGGCTTTACCGAAAATACTCGCGGCAGATCCGGATTGATTTCGTAAACACCCGCAAAATCTCCTCGATCCCCGATTTCGAATCCGATCTCACCACCGGCGTACACACCCAGCGCGTCGAAGATCTGATTCTCGGATTGGATATCCAGCAGGTCGCCGCCGCTGATGCGCGCAGTGGTCTGGCTCTTCGCTTTCCAAACCGTACTCAGACTGAGGATCCGGTCCGCATCCGGGTAAGGCAGCGGTTGGAGCAGAATCGCGTTGACGATGCTGAAAATAGCGGTGCTCGCTCCAATTCCGAGCGCCAGGGTCAGCACCGCCACCGAGGTAAAGCCCGCGCTCTTGCGCAGCACACGCTGCGCGTAATTCAGGTCTTCGATCAGCTGCGCAAACATCTTACAGCGAGTGTAACGCAGGGTCTAAAGCGAGCGTAGCTAGGCTACGATAGATAGTTTGGGACACACCTCGGGACCACCAATGCGCTTCCTCATGTCCGGCGCCGCGGGCTTTATCGGCTCGCATCTTTGCGACCGTCTGCTGGCCGAAGGCCACAGCCTGCTGGCGGTGGACAATTTCATCACCGGCGCGAGCCGCAACCTGGAACATTTGCGCGGAAACCCGTCGTTCGAGTTCCGTGAATGGGATGTGTGCAAGCCCCTGGATGTCGACGGTGAGATCGACGGCGTGCTGCATCTGGCGTCGCTCGCAAGCCCGGTGGACTATCTGAAGCATCCCATCGAAACGCTGGAAGTGGGCTCCGCCGCCACGCACCACCTCCTCGAAATCGCTCGGCGCCACAACGCGCGGTTCATGATCACTTCCACTTCCGAATGCTACGGCGACCCGCTGGTGCATCCGCAGGTGGAAACCTACTGGGGCAACGTGAATCCGGTGGGCATTCGGTCCTGCTACGACGAAAGCAAGCGCTACGCCGAAGCGGTCACCATGGCCTATCACCGCGTGCACGGCGTGCGCACCAACATCGCCCGCATCTTCAACACCTACGGGCCGCGCATGCAGCTGCACGACGGCCGCGTGGTGCCCGCGTTCATCGATCAGGCGCTCAAAGGTGAGCCTATGACCGTGTTCGGCGACGGATCGCAGACGCGCAGCTTCTGCTATGTCAGCGATCTGGTGGACGGGCTGTACCGGCTGGCGTTGTCGGACGAACGCTATCCGGTGAACCTCGGCAATCCCCAGGAGATGACCATTCTCGAGTTCGGCGAGCGCATTGGCCGGCTCACCGGCACAACCGCGGCGCTCGAATTTAAGCCCCTTCCGCAGGACGATCCCAAGCGCCGGCAGCCCGATATTTCAAAAGCCAAACGCGTGCTGGGATGGGCGCCGAAAGTGGATCTTGAAACCGGCCTGCGCGAGACCATCGCATATTTCCAGAACCTGGGATCGCCCGCGCTACTTCGCGGCTAAGTCCACCCACACTTTAGCGGCGGCGTTGCGCCCCAGCTGCACCGGCTTGCCGTTGATACGCAGCGTCAGCGTCTCGTCGTAGTTGGACGCTACCATCCGCAAACCGGCGCCCGGGTGGATACCGATGCCGTGCAGATATTCGAGCAGTCGGCGGTCGCGTTCGAAGACGCTGACCACGGTCGCGTCCGCCGCGGGCGGCAGTTCGTCCAGGGGACGCAATCCGCGCTCCCGCCGGTCCTGCGGCGTGTCCCGCTCCACTCGATTTCCGTGCGGGCACGCCTCGCCCGTTCCCAGGCGTTCCACTAAACGCCGCTCGAAATCGGCCGAGACGGCGTGCTCCAGCTGCTCGGCTTCGTCGTGGACCTTGTACCATTCCATCCCGAAGATCTCCGCCAGCATGCGCTCGATCAAGTGATGCCGATGCAGCACCCGGTTGGCGATGTCGCGCCCGGCTGAGGTAAGCGAAAGCTCGCCGTCGCGTCCGGCCCGGATCAGCCCGTCGCGCTTTAGCCGTTTGATCGCCATCGTCACGGCCGGCGCCGATACGCTGAGCCAGCGCGCCAGCGTTGCGGCGATCACCGGCTCGCCTTCGCTCTCGGCTTCCGCGATGGCCTTCAGGTAATTCTCCTTGGAGATGGTGATCTTCACGCCGGCAACACCTGAAACGCGTGGTCTTCGCGTAACCCGCTCGCGCTCACCGCCCCGATCTTGATTTGCGCGATCTGATTCGCCTCGCGCGGCCGCGCCATTTCCACCTTCAGAAAGTTGCTCGACAGGGCGCCTTCGGTCAGTGTCACCACCGAGAGCGTGCGGCCCAGCATGCGACGCCGGAATTCCAGATTCTTCCGGTCTGATAGTTGCCTCAAAATGCGGGTCCGTTCTTTGCGCACTTCCACCGGTACTTGATTCTGGCATTCGGCCGCTGGTGTTCCCGGCCGTTCCGAATAGCGGAAAACGTGCAGATAGGTGAAGGGCAGGCTTTCGATGAAAGCGCGGCTCTCGTCGAATTCGCTGTCCGTTTCGCCGGGAAACCCGGCCATCACATCCGCGCCGATGGCTGCGTCCGGCATTAAGGCCCGCGCCTTTCGAATGCGGTCTTCGTAATGCCGTGGCCGATACTTGCGATGCATGCGGCGCAGCACTCGGTCCGATCCGGATTGCAAAGGCGCATGCACGTGTTGCGCGATGCGCGGCGATCCAGCCACCAGCTCCAAAAGATCGTCCGACCAATCCATCGGCTCCACGGAGCTCAAGCGCAGGCGCTCGATCGGCGTTTCCTCGAGCAGCCTGCGAACCAGGTCCGCCAGCCGCATCCCGCCGCCCGAACCAGCCTCGCGGCCCCAGCGCCCGAGATTGATCCCGCTCAGCACCACCTCGCGATACCGCGCCGCCAGACTACGAACCTGTTCGATCACTCGCTCAGCCGGCGCGCTGCGGCTGCGCCCGCGTACAAAAGGAATAATGCAGAACGAGCACCGATTGTTGCAGCCGTCCTGGATCTTCAGATTCGGCCGCGTGCGGTCCCCGGCGGCGTCTTCGACCGGCGCAGCCAGGAAATCCTGTTGCGCGAAGATATCGCCGACGTGAATCTCGCCATGGTAAAGCTGATCCGTCGCGGACACGATTTCCGGAATTTGTACCTTATGCGAATTGCCTATCACCCAGTACACCCCCGGTAATACCGCCAATTCCTGGGGCGCCCTCTGGGCATAGCATCCGGTTACCAGAATTCGCGCGTCCGGATTTTCGCGATGCACCCGGTGCACCGCCTTGCGCACATCTTCGTCCGCGGAAGCGGTGACAGTGCAGGTGTTTAACACCACCAGCCCGGCGTCCCTGGCGCTGGTTGCTGCCTCCAGGCCGCGCCCGAGCAAGGACGCTTCGAGCGCCGCGCCATCGGCTTGCGAAGCCCGGCATCCGAAATTCTGTACGTGAAAGGTCGGCACCAATCCGATTCTAGCAACCCGTACGCATGCGCCTCTTCCAGATAAAGATCATTCCACCCGATACCGATAAATGTCCAGATGGAACGCGTGCTCTCCCAGGAAGAAATCGATGATGTCTTCCGGCACAATCGCGACACGTCCGAGGACGATCCCGCCAAACATGCCATCACCTACGATTTCCGCCGTCCTGATCGTATCGCCAAGGATCAGCTGCGGGCCATTCATATTTTGCACGAGAATTTTGCGCGTACCATCGCTTCCAGTCTTTCGGCGTACCTGCGCGCTTACGTGGCCGTCAACCTGGTCTCGGTGGAGCAGCTCTCGTTCATGGAATTCTCGCAGTGCCTGCCTTCACCCACCTGCCTGGTCTCCTTGAGTTTGGAGCCGTTCGAAGGCAACGCCGTGCTGGAAATGAACCCGGGGCTGGTCTTTCCCATCATCGAAATGCTGCTGGGCGGAGCGGCCCGGGCGCCGCTGAAGGTCAGCCGCGAGATCACGGAAATCGAGCAAAGCGTGATGGACGGAATTTTCCGCATTATCCTGCAGGACTTGAAAACCGCGTGGCACCCGGTGGCGGCGCTTGAATTCTCTATCGATGCCCGTGAAACCGATCCGCAGATGCTCCGGATTTTAGCGCCCAATGAAGCCGTGGTTGCGGTCAGCATGGAAGCGCGCATCGGCGACAACTCGGGAATGATGAACATCGGCATTCCATCCATCGTCATCAAGATGCTGCGCAACAAATTCGACCAGCAGTGGACGGTGCGCAAGGCTCAATCGAACGAACAGGACCAATCTCGAATCCTGCGCCTGATCCGCACCTCGCGCTTGCATATCGACAGCCGTTTATCCGGCCCCACCCTGAGCGTCGGGGATCTATTGGACCTCAGCGAGAACGACGTGCTGGCGTTTGACTATCCGATCGGACGGCTGGTGGATCTCAGCATCAACGGCAAACACAAGTTTCGGGGACGGATCGTCAGCACCGGCAACAAGCGCGCCTTTGAAATCGCCGAGAAGGCTTAGCCAGCCTCACTTCTTGCCGGCCGCTTCCTGTGCGGCTTTCTCTTTGGCACGGGCTCCGGCCAGGATGTCCGTCATGGCGTAGTTGCCCTCGTGACAGGCATATTCGAACAGCGGCCCCTCGGTCCTGGTCATGGGAACCGCGGCCGTCCAGGGCCGGGTATAGGTGGTCGGGTCATCCACCGTGTAGCGATAGTCGATGGTGTCCGGATCCACGCGCCGGAAGCGCTCCACCACGTGCAAATTCGCGCCCTCGCCCGGACAGCAATTGAACGAGTTGGAAATGATCTTCGGGTTGAAGTTGGTGGTGTCGACCACCAGAGTGTCGCCCTCCCAGTGGCCGATCGAATCGCCCATCCACAGGCGAATCTTGGGGTCGAGGTGCGGGCTGCCGTCCAGCCGGATAAAGCGGACCTCGTGGATCATCTCCTGCAGGATCGCCACATAGCCGCGAGTTTGAAAGATATGCACATTGTTGTTGTACATTCCCGGCAGTTTGGGCGCACCGCGGGTGATGCAGCGCTCGGCCAGGTTGCGATCCTCCCAGCTGTCGGCGGGATCGGGTCCCCTCTTGCGCCGATCCTCGGCGCGGGCATTCTCCCGCTCGCGCGCTTCGGGCGTCAGCGCGGGCAGGCGTCCGTCCGGGGGATCCACGATCAACGACGTCCGCAGCAGCAGATGGCCGCGTTCGCGGAACAGTTCGTTGTAAGAACGGTTGACATCCACTTCCGCGGGGCCGTCCCGGCGATCGGTGCTGAGAGCCTGGCGCAAGCTCTGCTCTCGCTCGGCGGCTTCCTCCGCGGTGAAAAACTCCTTCGAGCCAAGCGCCTTCGGGCGTTCCAGCGGCGTCATGGTGGAATTGGTCCAGATGCCCTGGATATCGGGTTGTCCATCCGGGGTTCGGGGCGGAGTCCAGGTTTTGGCCGAACCCGCGTCCGCTTTCGCGAGCACGGCCGTAGTCTGACCCGCGCCGGGCTGGCCCGCGAACGAACCTATCGCGACCGCAAGCGCGATCACGTTCATCGAAGCCAGAAATCGGTTTCTCATGGAAACCTCCCTTCCATTGCTTCTCCGTCTATTCGCTATTGTCGCCGAAATAGGATGCGGCCGCGAAGGGGAATCCACTATACTTCGGGAGAATGAGCGTCAGCCCAAAGACCGACGACACCACCTTCCGGCGCCTTATCCGCGCTCGCGATTTCCTGGCTGCCGGATTCGGGAATCAGATCCTTCTGGAGCAAGCGGCGCGCCAAGCCTGCCTGTCGCCGTTCCACTTCCAGCGTCTTTTCGTTCGCACGTTCGGCGAATCGCCGGGCGAATTCGTCACCCGCCTGCGGATGGAGCGCGCCCGGCGGCTGCTTGAAGCCGACGAAATGCCGATAACCGAAATCTGCCTGGAGATCGGCTACGCCAGCCTGGGCACCTTCAGCAAGCGCTTTGCTGAGCGAGTGGGACAGCCGCCCTCGGAATATCGCCGCGCCGCCCGCCGCTCAATTGCGCCCCGCCAGGGCTGGCGCATTTATCGCCTGCCCAGCTGTTTTGTAAGCTTTTGGCTTTCCGAATCGCAAGATTGAAGAAGCGCGCTCGCCCCGCCGCGGGTTACATTCCAGGCAGGAGGATAGATGATTCAACGTTTCACCGCCACCACCCTGTTCGTCGCCGATCAGGACGAGGCTCGGGATTTCTACGTCAACAAGCTCGGGTTTGAAGTTCGCATGGACCAGAGCATGGGCGACTTTCGCTGGCTCACGGTCAGCCCCAAGGGCCAGCCGGATTTTCAAATCATTCTCATGAAGCTGGCCGCGCACGGCCATATGGACGCCGAAAGCGCCGCGACGCTCCGCAATTTGATCCGCAAGGGCGTCAGCGCGGCCGGCATCTTCGAGACCGGCGACATCCAGAAAACCTATGAAGAGCTTTCGGCCCGCGGCGTCGAATTTGTTTCGCCTCCGGAAAAGAAGTTCTACGGCACCGAGGCGGTGTTCAAGGACCCCACTGGCAACTGGTTCAGCCTCTCGGAGCGCAAATAGCATCGCCAAAACCCAAGCGGGATCGGGACATTGTAAACTTGTGCGCATGTCCGTCACCCGCTGGCTGCTTGCATTGGTTTCGGTGGCGCTGTGGGCGCAACCCACGCGCCACCCGTTCAATCTGGACGATCTGGCGCGCATGCGCGACGTCCGCGACCCGCATTGCTCGCCGGACGGCCGATTCGTGGCCTACACCGTATCCACGGTCGACCTGAAGGAGGACAAATCGAACTCGCACGTCTGGATGGTCAGCTTTGACGGCAAGAGCGATCTTGAGGTCACGTCCAGCCAGGATAGCGAATCGGCGCCGCGCTGGAGTCCGGACGGAAAGTACCTGTCGTTCACTTCGTCGCGCCCCGGTCCCGCGAAGGGCAGCCAGGTATGGCTACTGGACCGGCAGGGCGGGGAAGCGATGCAGCTCACCGACGTCAAGGGAAAATTGCAATCCTACGAATGGTCGCCGGATTCAAAGCGCCTGGCGCTGCTCATCGGCGATTCCGATCCAGACGCGGAGCCGCCCGCCGAAGGAGCCAAACCGAAGCCGCCCAAGCCGATCGTGATGGATCGTTATCATTTCAAGCAGGACATGCAAGGCTACCTGCGCTCCGACCGGCACACCTACATCTATCTGTTCGACATCGCAACCAAGAAGCTCGACCGGTTGACCGCCGGCAAGTGGGATGAATCCGCGCCCTCCTGGTCGCCCGATGGCAAATGGATCGCGTTCCTGAGCAATCACACAAAGGATCCGGATCGCGATCCGTACACGCGAGCTGTTCGTCGCCGAATCGCGCGCCGGCGCATCGAGAAAGCAGCTGACCCCGCTCGACGACCGCGCTGGCCCGGACGCGCCCGGAGTGGAGCCCGGACGGCAAATGGATCGCGATCCTTCGAACCGACGAGAAGAAATACGTCGCATATTCCATGCAGCGGCTGGCGCTGGTGGCGGCGGATGGAAGCAGCAAAGCGGCGCTGGTAAAGGCGGCTGCGGACCTGGATCGCGGAGTCTCCGTCGCCGCGCTTCAGCGCCGATGGCCGCTCGATTTCGTTTCTGGTGACCGACGACCGTTGCGTTTACCCGGCGCGCGTCGCGGCTCTCCGGCGGCTCCGTAAAAGGCTGGCGGCTTCGCCCATCGTGTTGAGCAGCCCCACGGCCGCGGCCGGATGCTCCGCCGTGCTCTCCGGCCGGATACGCAATCCGACTGAGGTCTACGCGCATCGAGGGCGGCGGCCTTCGCCAGCTCACGCATCAGAACGATGCGCTCTTCAGCAGCAACTGGAACCGTGCCGCCGGAAGAGGTCAGCTTCAGAGCAAGGACGGCACCGAGGTGCACGGATTGTTGTACAAGCCGGCCGGCTACGTAGCTGGCAGAAGGTCCCGTTGCTGTTGCGCATCCACGGCGGTCCCAACGGGCAGGATCAGCACGCCTTCAGCACAGAGGCACAATGGTTCGCCGCCAACGGCTACGCGGTGCTGGCCGTGAATTATCGCGGCAGCGCCGGCCGCGGCCGCAAGTATTCCTGGGCCATCGCGGCCGACTGGGGCCACTATGAAGTGGAGGATCTGGAGGCGGGCGTCGATTACGTCATCCAGAGCGGCGTGGCCGATCCGAACCGCCTGGGCGTGGGCGGCTGGAGCTACGGCGGCATCCTGACCGATTATATGATCGCCACCGATCATCGCTTCAAAGCCGCCACCAGCGGCGCGGGCACGGCCTTCACGCTGGCGCTTGTACGGAGTGGATCAGTACATCATTCAGTACGACAACGAAATCGGTCCGCCCTGGAAAGCGTTGGACACCTACGTCAAGATGTCCTATCCGTTCCTGCATGCCGACCGCATCACCACGCCGACGCTGTTTCTCGGAGGCGAGCGCGATTTCAACGTGCCGGTGCAGGGCGGCCAGCAGATGTACCAGGCGCTGCGGAGCCTGGGCATCGACACCCAGCTGATCATCTATCCCGATCAGTTCCACGGGCTCACCCGGCCGAGTTTCCTGCGCGACCGGCTGGAGCGATATATCGCCTGGTATGACAGGTATCTGAAACAGGGGACCGCGACCGGCGCCACCGCCGCGGCCGGGCGCTAGACATCAGCGCTCGACGTTTCAAGACTCGGGTTGAATTTCGGGTGGGCCGTCCAGAACCCGGTCTTCTTCCGGGTCCGGGGATGCAGTAGGATTCTGTCTGCGCTCAAGTTTCTTGGCTAGCTTCTCCTGCTGCTTCTCTTTGCGCTGTTGTTCTTTCTGTCTTTTCTTGTACGATTGTGGTCCACGACCCGCCATCGTTCCTCCTCAAGGTGTGTCGCCGCCAACGCGGCCTCCTTTACGAATTCGAGAAGTCGCCGGGCGTGTGATCGCTCTTTTCTCTAGTGTAACGCACCCCTTGATTAACTGCAGGAAAGCATCCGCCGCAGGTGTTTTACGTTCCTGAATAGACCGCGCGCTCGAAATCGCCCAGGAGCCCGACCGCTTCCTTATCCACAAACGGCAGGAACTGCATCATCAACACCGCGCACATGGATCGCTTCGGATCGATCCAAAAGAACGTATTGAAGATCCCCGCCCACGCCAGGCTGCCCGCCGAGCGCCCGCCGTCGTATGCCGTGGTGTTGATCAGGAATCCCAGCCCCCACTTTTCCGTGGCTCCCGGTTGTATATCCACATCGCTCGAAAAGTTCGGGCGGTAGCTCTTCATCTTGCCGGCGGTCGCGGCGCCAATCTGGTTGATCTCCATGCTCTCCACCGTTTTCGGCTGAAGGATGCGGGCATTGTTGCTTCCGCGCCCCTTGCCGAGGATCATCTGCATGAACCGCACATAATCGCCGGTGGTGGAATACAATCCGCCGCCTCCGTTGAATTCTTTCGGGAGCGCGCGGCAGGACGCGCGGATCCTGCTTGAGCGATCCATCGGCCTGCCGCGAATAACCCGTGACCAGGCGGTCGAATTTCGAGGCCGGGAGCAGGTAGCTGGTGTCCCGCATCTCCAGCGGTCCCAGAATCTTGGCCTGAAAGTAATCTTCCAGATTCATGCCGCTCAGCTGCTTCGACCAGCCGTCCGGCCCAATCGACTCCCATGCCGTACTGCCAGCGCGTGCCCGGTTCGAACATCAGCGGCGGAACGGCCGGGACCGCCCTTCGTCTCGCGATGTGTACCGGAACATTCCGCGTCCCAGATGTCGTAACAGATTCCGGACGTGTGCGTGAGCAGATGCTTCAGCGTCACTGGGGTCCGCGCCGGACGCAGCTTCGGTTTGCCGGTTTCCGGATCGAAGCCTTCGAGAACTTCCAATTTGGCGAGCTGCGGCAGGTGTCGTGACACCGGCTCATCCAGCTTCACCTTGCCCTGTTCCACCAGTTGCAGAGCGGCGACCGTGGTGACGGCCTTGGTCATGGATGCGATGGCGAAGATCGAATCGGCGGTCACTGGCACGCCGGAGGAATCCCGTGTGCCGAACGCGCCCGAATAAAGGATGCCGCGCTCGTTGGCAGCCATGCCGACGGCAGCGGGAATCTTTCTTTGCGCGATTCCGGAGCGCAGGACGTCATCCAGCCTGGCCGCGCCGCCGGTTGCGCCGCGCAGTCGTCCCGCCTGGACGCCGGCAACCGCCAGCAGGCCGGCGAACTTTCTACGGCTCAGATTGTTAAGCACGCCTATATTTTAGGCCCAACCGAAGCCGCTTTTTGAAAGCGGCAGCGAACGGATTCGCTTGCCGGTGATGCTGAAAATCGCGTTGCAAACCGCCGGCAAGATCGGCGGCAGCGCGGGCTCGCCCAGTCCGGTGGGCGGATTTTCGGTCTTCATCCAGTGCAGCTCTATCGCGGGAGGCGCTTGCGCCATCCGCACCATGGGATGGTGATCGTAATTAGTCTGCACCACGCGGCCATTTTCCAGCGTGATTTCCTGGCCCATAAGCTCGCTTAAGCCGTCGATCACCGCGCCCTGCACCATGTTCTCGGCGGCGCCGGGGTTGATGATCTGGCTTCCGATGTCGGCCGCCACCCAGATCTTCGCGATCTTCACCTTATTGTCCGAGTTGACGCTGACTTCGGCCACTTCAGCGAAATATCCTGAATGGCTGAAATGGAACGCGACCCCCAGCGCCGTGCCTTTGGGAAGCGAGCGCTTGCCCCAGCCGGATTTCTCGGCCACCAGCTGGAGCACGCCCCGCATTCGATCGGGTTTGAGCTGGGGAGCGGGAGTGGGCGCGCTGTCGAGCAGCGCCAGCCGGAACTCCACCGGATCCTTGCCGGCGGCATGCGCCAGCTCGTCGATGAAGGACTGAATCACGAACGCGTAAACGTTGCTGCCAGGCGCGCGCAGGGCGCCCGTTTTCAGCCACAGCGGAATGCTGGAGACGTGCATGGCGTAGTTGGGAACGAAGCGCGCGGGAAATTCTGTAGGTGACATAGTCGCGCTGGGCGCATAGTGAACTCCGTCTCCCCAGGTGACGAAATGATTCCGCCAGGCGATCAGTTTTCCGCTGGCGTCCAATCCGCCTTTGAGATATTGGAATCCGGCTGGCCGATAATAGTCGTGCGTCATATCGTCTTCGCGGGACCACAGCAGCTTTACCGGCGCTCCGGCGGTCTTCGAGATCCAGGCCGCCTCCACCATATAGTCGTTCGTTAAACGCCGGCCGAAACCGCCGCCGCCGCGCAGCATGTGAATCTTGATCTTGTTTTCCGGAATACCCAAGGTCTTCGACACCAGGGTTCGGCCCCCGCCGGGAATCTGGCTGTTGGACCAGATCTCGACCGATGCCATCCTGGAAATGCGCCGTGCAGTTCTGCGGCTCTAGCGGCGCGTGCGAAATGAACGGATACACGTACGCGCCTTCCACAACTTTCGCCGCGGCTTCAGGGCCTTCGGTGTCGCCGTCGCTTCGAAGAGTCTTCTGCCGGAGGCTGCTTGGATAGTTCGTCGGCACGCTGGGCGTAAGTCGGCGCTGCTTTGCGAAGCGCGCTGCCCCTCGTCCCACGTGACTTGCAATTTCTTGCGCGCGGATTGCGCCTGCCACCAGGTATCGGCCACAATCGCGATGCCGTTTTCGAGCCCGGGATCGCCAGCCACCACCTGCATCGGGCTTATATCGGGAGCTGTCGATCACAAACGCATGCCGCACGCCCGGCATTTTCTTGATCTCGTCGACATTCGCGGTGATGACTTTGCCGCCGAACACGCGGACACTTCTCGAACACGGCATACACCATGCCGGGCAGGGTCACGTCGATGCTGAAAATCGGTTTGCCAGTCACGATATCCTGCACGTCGCACGCCGCGTTGCGTCTGGCCGATGATCTTGTAATCTTTCGGATCTTTGAGTTTGAGCGTCTTGGGATCGGGCGCCGGCAGCTGAACGGCCTTGGCCGCCAGCTCGCCATATCCGAGCGAGCGATTGGACGGCCCGTGCATCACGCGGCCGGACGCGGTGGTGCACTCCGATTCCGGGACGTTCCAGGTCTTGGCGGCGGCCGTGATCAACATCTGCCGGCCTGCCGCGCCTACCTGCCGCATGGGATTCCAGTTGTTCGGAGTGCCTGTGCTGCCGCCCGCGATCTGCAGCGAGTATTTCGTGTCGTCGAAATCGGTCTGCTCGATTTTGACCATTTTCCAGTCGACATCCAGCTCCTCGGCGATCAGCATCGGGAGCATGGTCTTGATGCCCTGGCCTACTTCCGGATCCTTCGCCATGATCGTGACCGTGCCGTCCGGGGCGATCCGAATAAAATTGTTGGGTTCGGGCGTCGGCCCGGCGCCGAACTGCGCGGACGCCTTGGGCTTCACGTAGAGACCGAGCAGCATGCCTCCGCCGGCGAGCGAAGTCACACGCAAAAAAGATCGTCTATTGATTTGCATATGGTCTCCTTACCTCTGGCTGCCGGACGCGTTCTGAGCCGTCGCCGAGGGATGCTTCGCGCTGGTGAGCGCCAGTTCGGCGGCGTTATGAATCGCCCGCCGGATGCGCAGATACGTTCCGCAGCGGCACAGGTTGCCGTTCATGGCGGAATCAATGTCCTGATCGGAGGGCTTCAGGTTCTTGGAGAGCAACGCCGCCGCCGACATCATCTGGCCCGCTTGGCAGTACCCGCACTGGGGCACGTCGATTTCCTGCCAGGCGAGTTGGACCGGATGCGATGCGTCGGGCGAAAGTCCTTCCATCGTGGTGATGGGAGCCTTGGTCGCGGCCGAAACCGGCGTCAAGCAGGAGCGCACCGCTTTCCCGCCCAGGTGGACCGTGCACGCGCCGCACTGGCCGATGCCGCAGCCATACTTGGTCCCCTTCAAATTAAGAACGTCCCGAAGCACCCAAAGCAACGGCGTGTCGCTCGGAACGTCAACGCTGGCGGAGCGCTCGTTCACGGTCAATTTAAATGCCATGACAGTATTCTCCTCTCTGTGTCTAAGTCCAATGTACGCGAATTCCAGGCCCGTCTGCGCCGGCAGCCTAACCCAACAGGCCGGCCGGCGGGGGCATTTGATCCCAAAACTTTCTGATTTCGCCGCGCGGATCGTTCTCAGCCCGAACATCGTTGTCGAAAATCATGGTGGCGCGTTGGGCCGTCTCATACGGCGCCCAGTTCGGGAGCTTCGGGTTATTGGGATTGCCGGTCTTGGCGAAAGTGGTCCAGGCCGTCGCGAACTTGCTCCACAGCGCGCGCTGGAGGTGCGAGCCGGTGCCGCCGATGCCGTCCCTGTAATTATTGAACGACGCCGACACATCCGTGCCATGCACCGCGCCGAATTTGCCGTCGAAGCTGGGGCTCTCGTAGGCCCACAGATACATGTATGCGGGCGCTTTGCCCAGAGCCGATTTGCGTTCCGCCTGGGTGATGGCGCTGCGCCGGAAAGC
This sequence comes from Terriglobia bacterium, assembly GCA_963786745.1. Taxonomy (GTDB): domain Bacteria; phylum Acidobacteriota; class Terriglobia; order Bryobacterales; family Bryobacteraceae; genus Palsa-89. The sequence continues at coordinate 72,900 of CAWBAE010000011.1, forward strand.
GCTGTCGGTGAAGATTTCAGCCTGGATCAGGAACGGCGATTTCTTGGCCGTCCAGCTAGATTTCTTGTATAAAGCGTAAATCTCGTCGGCTTTGTCCTTGTAGCGCTGGCTGAGAATCTTCCTCAACCCGGCGTCGTCCAGATCGAAATTCGTAAGCGCCAGCGCGGCGTCTTCGAGCGTGGTGGAGATGATCACCGGCATGTTGGCGGATTCCGGCGGCGCCACCGGATCGAAAGGATGATGCGGAAGAATGTGGCCCTCCACTACCGGCGCAAAACCGCCCAGGCCCATGCCCATCGAGCTCTGCGCTTCCAGGATCTGCTGCCAGGAAACTTTCTGGATGTCGGCGATGTTGCTCTTCGAGATGCTGAGTTTCGCGAGCAGAGTCTCGGCCAGCTTGGTGCCCTGTTCGCGCGTGGTCAGCCGCAGCGTAGAACCGCTCTGAACGCCGGCGCGATGAAACAGCCCCTGGCCCGAGGGCATCGCGAGAACCGTGGAGGTTTTGGAGCCGCCACCTGACTGGCCGAAGATCATGACGTTCCCCGGATCTCCGCCGAACCGTTCGATGTTGTCGCGAACCCATTCGAGCGAAGCCACCAGATCCATAACGCCCGCCACGCCGCTCATGGCAAATTCAGGGGGCGCGCCCAGGTCGGCCAGGTGCAGATAGCCGAAACTCGCCAGGCGATGATTGACTGTTACTACCACGACGTCGCCGAATTTGGCCAGCTGAGCGCCGTCATAATCCGGGAGCGTTGCCGGAGCCGGTGGCGAAACCGCCGCCATGAAAGGACACCATGACCGCGCGCTTCTGGCCGTCGTTGACGCCCGGAGTCCAGACATTCAATACCAGGCAATCCTCACCCATGCCGCCGGGCTGCAGGTCCCACTGGATCATCATGCCGTAATCGCCGCGCAAATCGGAGAAGCGTCTGTGGCGAAATCTGCCCGTGTCCGAAACATTCGCGCACTCCGGACCAGGAAGCCGGTTTGCGGGGAGGCATGCAGCGGTTCTTTCCGCCCGTGGGCGCGCCGTAGGGGATGCCCTTGAACTCCCTGATCCCGGTGTTGGCGATGCCTTGCACTTTGCCGCTGGTGGTTTCCACTTCCCAGAACAGCTGCCGGTCGCTCGCAGCGCCCAAGCCCGCGGCGGGCCGAGCTGGCGCTTGCGCCGCAGCCTTCGAAGCGATCGCCGAGCCCGCAGCTGCAGCCAAAGCCAGTGATGAGCCCTTCAGAAATGCGCGCCGATTGGTTTCGCTCTCGCCTGGATTCGTGGTTAATGGACTGGAATTTTCCTCGCTCATGGGATCCTCCTGTTAATCTCCGCGTCTCGATTCGAGGCTATCACAACAAGCGCACGGAAGGGCAGCGCGCTGCCGGTCACTTCCTTCTTGGCGGCAGAAACTTCTTGTCTATCGAGGCAACCACGACATAATTGGGATCCACCATCTCATCCAGATGGATCTTCGCCACTTTCGAGAGCAATTCGTACGCGTCCATATACGAAAGCCCGTAATCTTTGTGGATCCATTCGACCAATTCGGTAAATGCGATTCGCAGCGCATCGTCGAGCGGCCGGTACGCGCCCAAGGCCATGATCGAATCGTTGTTCTCGAAGCGCGGCCAGTTGATTTTCTGCCCCTTGATGACCGTGACCTGTACGCGCGCAAGAAGTGCCACTTCGATCGCCGTTCCGGCCACTTCTCCATCGCCCATGGCGGCATGTCCGTCGCCCATATAAAGCAGCGCGCCGGGGACGTTCACGGGTAGATACAAGGTATTGCCCACGCTGACTTCGGGAGCATCCATGTTGCCGCCGAACTCTGCCGGGACGGTAGCGAGACGCGCTTCACCCCCGGCCGGCGCGACGCCGATGCACCCGAAGAACGGATGCAGCGGAATCTTCACCGAGAAGTTCGAATCGAGCGCCTTGAACGTGGCCGTGTTGCCGGCTTTGTCGATGGGATAAAACCAGATTTTCTCCGGCAGCGGGGGATAGAGCATGGGCGTATAGCTGGTGGCGTTTAATGCTCCAAAACCCGGCGCCAGCGCCCCCACGCCCTGGTTCCCATCCACCTGCAGATCCAGGATTTTCACCGCCAGTGTATCGCCCGGTTGCGCGCCGTCGACGTAGAACGGCCCCGTGAGCGGGTTGTCGCCCTTCACCATTTTCTGCGTGTCGCCGGGTTTCTTCAGAACGTTGCCGAACGCGTCCAGGGTATTGGTTTCGATGATTTCGCCCGGCTTTACATGCGCCACCGGCGCGGCCTGGGCGTACACATATTTCACGTTATCGATGGTCGCGTGGTACTTGACCACACCGGTTGTCTGGGGGAGTGCTGCGGACGAGGCAACGAACAAGAGAAGGCAAGCTCGCGTAGCTTTAAAGTTCATTGATCTAATTTAGCGGAGTGGGTGGAACTGCGTAGCTAGGTTGCGGACTTGGCGTCCGGTTTTCCGTGGTCCCGCTGAATACCGACAAGATAGTCCGAATCCACCTTTTTGGAATGCTTCACGGTGCCGGTGAACTGTTCCCGCGGCCAGCGGATTGTGATCTTGGATCCAACATCGATGGGTTCTTTCAGCCGTACGCAGACGCCGCCCCGGGAGGTGTCTTCGAGCATGGCCTGGGTCACGCGCGCGGTTCCTTCCGAATCCGTCCAGGACGCCTCGGCCCGCGCCAGGATATTGGTTCTCGGATGCGTGCGTTTGTCACCCATGCAGTCCTTATCGGACAAAGCGGCGGGCTGAGGTCACGTATCTTCGGGCAAAATTGCAGCTTCTGAAAGCCCATGCGGGTCAAGCGCTTCCCGCCTGAGCGGCGTTCCGAGGGCGGGGCGTTTCTTAGGCCTCGCGCTACCCTGGAGCCGAAATTGTAGTCCTGCATAATCCCATCTGGCACGCTTCTGGAGGCAGCATGTTCCGTTCCCGCTGGTGGCTCTTTTGCGCCGCCCTGGCGCTCGGCTCGACACTCGGGGCCACGCCGCCGCTCACTACCATTCAGGACGTTCTCTATTCCTCGGACGGCACTCGTTTCAACGGCCTGATCACCATTACCTGGCCTAGCTTCGAGGCTTCCGACGCGTCCAACATCGCCGCCCAGACGCTCCAGCTCAATATCACCAACGGCATCCTGTTTGTCCAGCTGGTGCCCACCACGGATGCCGACACTCCCGCGATTTATACCGTTCAATACAACAGCGACAATGGAACGCTGTACACCGAAGCCTGGGCAGTCCCGCCCAGCAGCACCTCGCTGCGGGTGATCGACGTCCGCGTGGCGCCCGGAACCGTCACCGGTTCCGCGCCGTCCTCGGGTTCCTCCACGCCTCCGGGTAATTCCAGCAGCAGCCCTATCCTGATCTCCGATGTCACGGGGCTCCAGGCGGCGCTGAACGCCCGGCCTCCGGAGGGCACCGGATTCGCTGTCGCTCGCACGGCCATCATCGATTCCACCGGCGCAATCGACGGCGCGGTTGGAAATCTATCGGATTGCATGCACGTGGATGGCACGTCCGGCTCCTGCGGCAGCTCTTCAGGAGCGTCAGTGGGATTCGTGGACGCGGAGGTCCCCGGCGGAACCTTGGATGGATCCAACGCCAGCTTCACGCTGGCTAATTCGCCCAGCCCCGCCCTGAGCCTGGAACTGTTTCGCAACGGGCTGCTGATGAGCCAGGGCGGCGACTACACTTTGTCCGGCAATGCGGTGACGTTTTTTACGCTGTCAATACCCCAGCCCGGGGACGTGCTGCTCGCTTCATATCGGCTGAACGTCAGCCTTCCCAACATCGGCTTCGTGGATCAGGAAACCCCGGCCGGCACAGTTAATGGCGTGAATGCCGCGTTTACAACTTCCCAAATCGCCAATCCCTCCAGCAGTTTGATTCTGTTCCGCAACGGCTTGCGCATGACGCCCGGCGTCGATTACACGCTCAGCAGCAACGCCATCACCTTTCTCGCGGTGGTGCCCCAAACTGGGGATATCTTGTTGTGTTCCTATCGGATCGCGCAGTAGTCCTTAGCACCGAGGTACTTGTGACCTAGTGGGCTTTCCCATGGTGAGATACGGTGTTCGCTTTGTTGTCTGTAGCGTCTTCCTGGTGCAACATGAACGTGGAGGCCAACCCGAGGGTGTATGGGCTTGTTACTGACAGAACTGCTGAGGCGGTTTCACGGCGATGACCGCGGGCAGGACATGATCGAGTACGCCCTGCTAGCCGCAGCCCTGGTTCTCATCGTGGCCGGGTTCCTGCCACCCAGTTTGATGCCCGCCGTAGACACGATCTTTTCGAAGATAACCAGCAGTCTGGCGCTCAGCTAAAGATGGGGACAGTTACTGGTCTTGCGCGTCCATTGTGAGAATGATCGAGCCATTCTAGGACGAAAACCGGTAGCTGTCCCAATCTTTTAGGCTGGGTTTATGACCAGCCTCCGCCCAGAGCGCGGTAAAGCTGGATCACGGACTCGAGCTCCAAAAGGCGCAGCTCCGCGAGAGTAAGCTGGCCGCCGAAAAGATTACGCTCGGCATCCAGCACTTGCAGATAGCTATCCAGGCCCCCGCGATAACGCAGCTCCGACAATCGAACGCTTTCTGACAGCGCGGTAACCAATTTTTCTTCTTCTTGACGCTGATCGCGGGTACGGGTGTGGATCACCAGAGCGTCCGAGACCTCGCGCAGCGCGGTATAGATTGTCTTTTGATACGCCAGCAGCATTTCACGTTTCTGGGATTCGGTGAGTTGCAAACCGGCGCGCAGGCCGGCGTGGAAGATGGGGAGGGTGGCCGCAGGTCCGATGTTGGCGAACCGAGCCGGGCCGGTGAAGAGCTGCAGCAGGGGCTGGCTTTGGCCGCCCAGGAATCCAGTCAGCGAAATTTGGGGGAAAAAAAGCGCACGCGCTGCGCCGATCTGCGCGTTGGCCGCGATTAGGTTCTCCTCAGCCTGGCGGATGTCGGGCCGGCGCTCGAGCAGCGCGGAAGGCAGCCCGGCCGGCAATTCGGGCGACATTGTGATCTGTTCCAGATTCTTGCCGCGGGGTACATCCCTGGGCGCTTGCCCCAGCAGCAGGTTCAACGCATCCTCACTCTGGCCGATGGACCGCTCGGTAGCCGCCATCTGCGCCGTGGCTGTATACAGGAACTGCTCGGCCTGGTGCACTTCCAGCCCATTGGCCGCGCCGCGCTGCTTGCGAAGCTGGATCAAACGGAGGTTATCCTGGGCCGCATCGCGGGTATGCTCGGCGATCTCCAGTTCGAGATCCTGCTCGCGCAGAGTGAAATAATTCGTCATCACATCCGAGATCAGCGAAAGGACTACGCCATTGCGCGCATCTTCGGTGCCCAGGTATTGCGCCCGCGCGGCTTCAGTGAGCCGGCGAACGCGTCCCCACAGATCGATTTCCCATGAGAGCGCCAGCCCGGCCTGCGTGTAGGAGCTGCTGACCGGAGTCCCGGGTGCGAACAGGAACGATCCGATGGCGGAGCTGCGAGCGGAGGTGAATTGGGCTTGCGCGTCCAGGGTGGGGAACAGGTCGGCGCGTGCCAGGCCTACCTGTGCGCGCGCTTCCAGCACGCGCTCGGCCGCGATTCGAACATCGAAATTCTGCTGGAGCGAGGTTTGGACGAGCTGCTTCAGCGTGTCGTCTTGAAAAAGGTCGAACCACTTAACGTCCGCCAGGGATTTGGCGTCGGCCGCGGCCGGAGCGCCCCGGAACTGATCCGGCAAAGGTTCGGCCGGCCGCTGATATTTCGGCCCCAGGAGGCAGCCGGTACAGGATAGAAACGATAGCACTGAAACGGTGCTAATGAGCAGGGTTTTCGATTTCAATCGGCAAACTCCGGTTGTCTCTCTTTGGTGGGCGCGGCTCTCCGCCTGCGCCTGCGTTCTACGAAGCTTTCGATGACGAAATACTGGACCGGCACGAAGAAGATCGCGAGCAGCGTAGCGGCGTTCATCCCACCGAAAACGGCCGTTCCCAACGATCTGCGGGAGGCAGCGCCCGCGCCGGTGGCAAGGAACAAAGGCACCACGCCCAAGATGAAGGCGAAGGAAGTCATCAGGATCGGCCGCAAGCGGAGCCGTGCGGCATGCAGCGCCGCGTCCCGCACCGACAGGCCTTCCTTCTCGCGGCTGTCCTTGGCGAACTCAACGATCAGGATCGCGTTCTTGGCGGCCAATCCGATCAGCGTAACGATGCCGATCTGCGTATAAATGTCGTACGGGTAGTCGCGCAGATAAACCGCCAGCAGCGCGCCGAACAGGCCCAGCGGCAAGGCCAGCAGCACCGCGAACGGAATCGACCAGCTTTCGTACAGCGCGGCCAGGCACAGAAACACCAGCACGGCGGCGAATCCGAAGATCACGCCCTCGTGACCCTGGGCTTGTTTCTCCTGATAGGTGGTTCCGGTCCACTCATATCCGTAGCCGGTGGGCAGCGAATCCGCCGCGATTTTCTCCATGACGTTGATGGCTTCGCCCGAGCTGACACCGGGCGCGGGTCCGCCGAGAATCTGGACGGCGCGGAAACGGTTGTATCGGAAAACGACATCCGGTCCGGTGGTGGGCTCAACCGACGCGAGCGTGCTGAGCGGAACCATGTGCCCGTCATTGCTGCGCACATAGAACCGGTCGATGTCCGACGGCCGGGTGCGGAACTCCGGCTCGGCCTGCACCAGGACCTGCCAGGTGTGGCTGAAACGGTTGAAGTCGTTGACGTAAAGCCCGCCCAGAAAGGTTTGCAGCGCGTTGTAGGCGTCCGTCACCGGGACGCCGAGCGTCTGCAATTTGTCCAGGTCCATGTCGATTTTGTAGCCCGGGTCGGCCGCTCGAAACGTATTAATGATGTTGCCGATCTTGGGATTCTGGTGCGCACGGTCGATCAGCGAATCGGCCACCTGGCTGAGCTGCTCCAGTTCGCCGCCGCCGCGATCCTCCAGCATGAATTGAAATCCCCCGGTGATGCTCAAGCCGGGGATGGGCGGCAATCCGAACGCGAAGGTAACGGCTTCGGGAACCTCGGCGAACGCCTGGTTCGCGCGCGCGAGGATGGCGCTCAATTGCAGCCGGGGTGTTTTACGCTCCTCCCACGGCTTCAGAGCCATGATGATTCCGGACACATTCGAGCTGCTGGTTTGAGTGGCAAAATCCGTGCCGCCTACCACGAACCAGCCCTGCACGCCCTCCAGGTGCGCTACTTTCTCTTCGATTTTCCTCACCACGGCGTCGTTCCGATCCATGGATGCGCCGTCGGGCAGGCGGATGGAAACGAAGAACGCGCCCTGGTCTTCGTCGGGCAGGAATCCGGTCGGCAGTTTCTTGAACAGCCATGCGCCCGCCACCCAGAAGGCCACCAGCGCGAGCAGCGCGATCGCGGATCGCCGGATCATCAGGCCGACGCCTTTCAGATAAGCGTTCGTGGTCCAGGCGAAGGCGCGAGTTGAAGTAACCGGCCAATTTCGCGAGCGGTCCCCGCGAAGCTTTATGCGGCTTCAACAGCATGGCGCTGAGCGCCGGACTCAGCGACAGCGCGCTGAAGGCCGAGAGCAGCACGGAGCCGCGATGGTTAGCGCGAACTGCTGGTAAATCTGGCCGCTGATCCCGCCCAGGAACGCCACCGGAATGAACACCGCCGCCAGAATGCACGCAATGGCCACCACCGGCGCCGACACCTGCTCCATGGCGCGGATGGTGGCTTCGCGCGGCGGCAAGCCTTCATCGATGTTGCGCTGCACCGCTTCCACCACCACGATGGCGTCATCCACCACGATGCCGATGGCCAGCACCAGACCGAACAAGCTGGTGATGTTGATCGAGAATCCGAGCAGCGGGAAACAGCGCCAAGGTGCCCATCACGGCCACCGGAACAGTCAGCAGCGGGATCAGCGTGGCGCGCCAGTTCTGCAGGAAGATGAACACCACCAGGATCACCAGCCCGACCGCGTCGAATAAGGTGATGATGACGTCTCGAATCGCGGCGCGCACGAACATGGTGGAGTCGTACGGAACCAGATAGTCCATCCCGGCCGGAAAAGTCTGCTTGGCGTGTCCAAGAAGGCCTTCACTCGATCGGCGGTTTGCAACCGCGTTGGCGCCGGGCGAGAGAAAAACGATGATGTTGCCGGAGGGGTGTCCGTTGAACCGGCTGAAGCCGGTATAAGTCTGGGCGCCCAGCTCCACTCTTCCGATGTCGCGAATGCGCAGCAGCGATGCGTCCGGCTGCGCCCGCACCACAATGTCGGCGAATTGCATGCGGGTCGAGCAGCCGGCCCTGCGCGGTTACCGCATATTGGAAATCAGTTCCCGGAGGCGAGGGCGCCTGGCCCAGCGAACCTGCCGGATTCTGCCGGTTTTGCGCGGTGATGGCGTTGCTCACGTCGGTGGCGGTCAACCCGAGCTTGGCCATCTTGTCCGGGTTCACCCACACGCGCATCGAATACAGAAGTTGGGTGCCGAGCCTCGTATCGCCCACGCCCGGGAGACTGCCGATCTGATTCAGCAGATTGATCTGCGCGTAGTTGGTGAGAAACAGCGAGTCGTAGCGGTTGTCCGGTGAATCCAGACTGACACCATCAGGAACGCGCGTCGAAACTTTCTTCACCACCACGCCCTGGCGCTGCACTTCCGGAGGCAGGCGGGGCAGCGCGACGTTCACTTTGTTTTGGGTTTGCACCGTGGCGGTGTCGGGATTGGTGCCCAGCTTGAAGGTCACCGAAATGGTGATGGCGCCGTTGTTGGCGCTGCTCGATAGGAAGTACAGCATGCCGTCCAGGCCGGCCAATTGTTCCTCGATCGGTTGGGCGACGGTTTTTTCGAGATCGATGGAATTGCCGCCCAAGTAAGTCGCGGTGATCTGGACCACCGGCGGCACCACTTCGGGATACGTCGCGATGGGCAGGGTCGGAATCGCCACCGCGCCGAGAATCACGATCACGATCGCGATGACGATCGCGAAAACCGGCCGGTCAATAAAGAATCGGGCCATTGCGGCTCAGGATCCTGCCTTGATAAGGTTGCGGTTGAACCGCCATTCCGGGCCGGACCCGGAGCTGGCCTTCCACGATCACGCGATCGCCGGGCTTGAGCCCCTGGCTCACGATCCAGGCCTCGCCCACGCGCTCGCCGGTGGTGATCGCGCGCACTTCCACTTTGTTGTCCGGCGCGACCACGAAGACGGTCATGCATGTTTTGCAATTGCTGGATGGCCCGTTGCGGAACCTGAACGGCACTTTTCCGCAAGTCGGTTTGCACGCGTATTTTGCCGAATTGTCCCGGCAGCAGCTGATGCTCCGGATTGGGAAAGCTGGCCTGCAACTCGAGCGTGCCGGTTTTGGGGTCCACCTGGTTCAGCGTGTTCTCGAATGTGTCCTTCATGCGAGAACTGGCTGCCATCGGCCAGCACCAGGAACAGCGGCGTTTGCGGCAAGGCGCCCTGCTTGCGGAACGCCAGATAACGGCTTTCCGAGACATTGAAGCGAACCCAAATCGGATCCAGCGGAACGATGGTGGTGAGCGGCATGTTGCGCGTTGGCGGTTACCAATCCACCTACCGGCAAAAGCGTATCCCCGACCAGGCCGCTGATGGGCGCGCGGATGGTGGCGTACTCGAGATTCAAATTCGCGGTGCGGAGCGCGGCGCGGTTAGCTTCCACCCGGCCTTGCGTCGAGGCGATTTGAGTTTCGGTGGAGAGGCGCGTTTGATCGACGTTGGCCTGGCTGGCTTTCACGGTGGCTTCGCCCGAGCGCAGCGCGGCCACTGCGGCGTCCAGTTCCTGTTTGGCCGCGGCCTCCTGCTCCACTAGCGGCGTCAGGCGATCGTAATCCTGCTGCGCCTTGACCAGATTGGCCTGGGACACGGCGAGGTTCGCTTCTGCCTGCAGCAGCGCCACCTGCTTGCGGGCGAAGTCGAGATCCGCTTCGCTCTGGGCCAGGTTTCCCTGGGCCTGCCCTACCGCCGCTTCGTACGGCCGCAGATCCAGAACATACAGGACGTCGCCGGCGCTCACCTGCTGGCCGGGCCGGAACAGCCATTTGTCGATGTAGCCATCCACGCGGCCACGCACTTCCACCGAATTGCGCGCGTAGGTCTGGGCCGGGAATTCGGAGAAGATCGGAACGTCGGCGGATTTAAGATCGGTCACCAGCACCACCGGCGGAGGGGCTTGGTTTCCGTTCTTGACTTGCGCAGGCGAGCTGCAGCCGGACGTGCCCAGGCAAACCAGGGCGACCATAGTCGCGGCCAGACAGAAGTAGTTGCTACGTTGCCGCATGAGTGAGTTAGCGCCTATCCATAAGGGATGCACGTGGGCGCCCGAACGATCCTGCTGATTGGAACGGCTTCTAAACTGCTATTTTACGACACTCGCGGCAGCGCATGCGGGTTGGAAGTGAATCGATGCGCTGCAGATGTGAGCACATTCTGCCGTTACACGCGGAGTTTTCAAGAAAATAGATCGCAGGCCAGATGCCCGCATGTGCTATCACAAAGGGACCATGCCGAATAAAGGCATCCCGCTGGATGGTTACCGCCGCGCGGTGCGATTCATCGTGCCTTACTGGCAGCGCTTGGTGCTGGTGCTGCTGGCCGGAGTGGCGGCCACCGGGTTCGGCCTGTTGCAACCGTACATCTCGAAACTGCTGATCGACGACGCTCTGCTGAAGCACAATCTGCGCATGCTGTTGATCATCAGCGGTCTGATGTTCGGCATCACGGTGCTCGGGTTCGTGTTGAACATCCTTTCCAGCTATCAATACGTGCGGGTCTCGGCGCTGGTGCTTTTCGACATGCGGGTGGCGCTGTACCGGCATTTGCAAACTCTCTCGCCGCGATTCTGGGCGCAACGCAAGCTGGGCGACGTGGTGTCGCGCATCAACAACGACATCGCCGAAGTCCAGCGGGTCACCTCCGACAGCCTGCTGAGCGTGCTTTCGAATGTGGTGTTTCTGGTGGGCAGCGCCGTGATCATGCTGAAACTCAGCCCCCGGCTTTTCCTGGTGAGCGTGGCGGCGGTTCCGGCCAGCGTCTGGGCCTTGCAGCACTACCAGCATCGCCTGGCGGCGCGCGTGCGGACGGTTCGAGAGCGCAGCGCCGACATCGGAAGCTTCCTGCTCGAGACGCTGCTCGGGATCCGCGTGGTGGTGGCGGCGCAGGCGGAAACGCGCGAGGTTGCGCGCTTTCGGGGGCACAACCAAAGTTTTCTGGACGCGCTGATGCGGATGCAGCTCACCTCGTTTCTCGCGGGCGCCGTTCCGGGCACCATCCTGACGCTTTCGACAGCCGCGCTCTTTCTCTACGGCGGCAAGCTGGTAATCGATGGCGCGCTGACAGTGGGATCGCTGGTGGCGATCATGGCTTACCACATGCGGCTGCTCTCGCCGGTGCAGGCCATGATGAGCCTGTACAGCAACCTGGTGACGGGCGGGGTCTCGCTGTCGCGCGTGTGGGAGCTGTTCGATACCAAGGCCGAAATCACGGATCGGGATGACGTGGTGGCGCTCGCGCGGGTTCGCGGCGAAATCGAATTCGACCACGTTTCTTTCGGCTATGGAGGCGAAGCGGTGCTGGACGATCTGTCGTTTCGAGTGGCGCCCGGAACGATCTGCGCCATCCTGGGCCCGAGCGGCATCGGGAAATCGACGCTGGCGGATCTCATGGTTCGCTTTTACGATCCGGACCGCGGCGTCATTCGCATCGACGGGCGCGATTTGCGCGACGTCACGCTTAAGGACGTGCGCCACGCGGTGATGCTGGTGGATCAAGCTCCTTACTTGTTCCAGGCCACCGTCCGCGAGAACATCGCTTACGCGCGGCCCGGCGCGACGGACGACGAGATACGCGACGCCGCCATCGCGGCCTCGATTCACGACCGGATTCTCGCGTTGCCCCAGGGCTACGACACCATCGTGGCCGAACGGGGGCAAACGCTTTCGGCCGGCGAGCGCCAGCGCATCGCTCTGGCGCGCGCGCTGCTGGCGGATCCGAAGGTGCTGGTTTTGGACGAACCGACGTCGGCGCTGGATGAGGTCAACGAGCGCGCCATCGCCGACACCCTGGTGCGGGTGGCGGAGGGGCGCACCGCGATTCTGATCACGCATCGCGCCTCGCTGGCGCGCATCGCGCACCAGACTATAGTTCTGGACGCTGTGGGGCGGGCGCCCACGCCCGCGCCGGACCCCCAGGTTCGGCTCATTTTACAACCAGACACGGAGGCCGACGTGGGCGTCGGCCGCGGGGCCAGCCTCGTCCGCGAGCAAGGGGGACCGCCCCACTAGCTGCCGGGGGTGGGCCGAGGGATTCTTTTCTTCCCTTTGACTTCGTCGGCGGTCTGTTCTATGTCGAGGCGCGCGTAGTCGCTGAAGAATCCCCATTTTCCATACTTCGTTTGGAGGCCCGGCAGAATAGCCTGCACCAATGCGTCGCCGGATTTCCCGGCGGCTTGTTCCCGCTGGATCGCGGCGCGCAAGTCAGCCAGATATTTCCGGAAGGTGTCGAGATCGTGCGCGTCGGCAATGCCGCCATGGCCGGGAACCCAGGTGGAGACGCCGTAGTCCTTTGGCAGCGCGTCCAGCGTTTTGACCCAGGCGCCGGTGGAAGCGTCAATCAGGTTCGGAATATGATCCTTCCACAGCATGTCGCCGCAGAATACTACATGCGCGTCGGGCACCCAGACCACCGAATCGCCGCCGGTGTGTCCCGGGTAGTAGCGGACAGCGATGCGCCGCGACCCCAGATACAGATCGATATGGTCGTCATAGATCACATTCGGAAGCGTGAGCGAGGCCACGCGCGCCTTTTTCTCCGCCGTCACTGGCGGATCCAGCATCTTCACGTTCTCGGTTCGTATCCAGGCGCGCACGTTCCGCTGCGCGACAATCAACGCGCCCGCTGCCGCCAGAACGTCGTTGCCGTTCACATGGTCCAGATGATAATGCGTGTTGATAGCGAAGCGAATGGGCAGCTTGGTAATTTTTCGAATCTCCGCCACCAGGACCCGGGCCGGCTCCGGATCCTGAAACGTGTCGATCACCGCGACGCTATCCTCGCCGATCACAAAACCCGCGTTGCCGCCTGCTTTTCCGGCATCGTTTACGATGGCGGCCCAAACTCCCGGACCGATTTTTTCCAACTTGAAATCGGGCTCGGCTGCGTGCGCAGGCGGGAGAGAAAACAAAATGAAAATGACGGGGACAACCAGACGGACAATCAGGGGTCGCGGCATATTGTGGATGATATACTAGCAGCCGCTAAGCTGGCGCGCCTTGCGCGTTGGAAAGGAGTCCAATGAGTTTCTCCAGGCGTGAATTTCTCGGAGCTGTGGGAGCGGCGTCGTTCGGAAGTTGGTCCGCGGAGGCGCAGGACCGCGCTGCGGATCTGGTGCTTTTCAACGGCAAGGTGGTTACCGTGGATTCGCAGTTCTCGATCCACCAGGCCGTGGTCGTGAAGGATGGGCGAATCCTGGCGGTGGGTGGAAACGAGCTTCGCAACCGATACGGCGCGGCGTGCGTGATCGATCTGAAGGGCCGCATGCTGATGCCGGGATTCCACGATACACATATTCACCTGGGCGGCCACTCACGCCGCTATATCGATTTGAACGAGACCACTTCACTCCAGCAATTGAAGGAGCAGGTCCGCGACAAGGCCAAAGAACTGGGCCCGAAGGAATGGATCACCGGGGCGGGCTGGGATGAATACCATTTCTCCGATGAGCAAAGAAAACCGCTAAAGACCGATCTGGACGCAGTGGCGCCCGACAATCCGGTGGTGCTGACGCGAGCCGGTGGCCACAGCTCGGTGGGCAACAGCCTAGCCTTGCAATTAGCGGATATTAACAGCGCGACCGCGAATCCGGATCGCGGAATTATCGAAAAGGATTCGAGCGGCGCACCGAACGGCGTGATCCGGGAACGGAACGATCTTTATTATCGATTAGTTCCCAAGGACAAACCGGCGGAAGTCCGCGAGAGCTTCTTTGAGAATGTACACGCTCAACTGAAGCTTGGCATCACCAGCGTGATTCAGGCCGGCGCGTCGGTGAACCCCTATGAAGTGGGCTCGTACGCTGAGTGGGAGAAGCTGTATGCCGGCCACGGCGCGGACTTGCCGCGCGCATTTGTTCAGATCCAATTTCCAGGCGACGCCAAGACCGGGGAAATCATGCTCAAGGAGTTCGCGCGCAAAACCGGCGATGGCAACGAGCGCGTGCGGGTGGGATCGATCGGCGAAATGGCCGTGGATGGCGGGTTCACCGGTCCGACTGCCTGGTCGCTGGCGGATTACAAAGGGCAGCCCGGATTTCGTGGCCGCGCATTTCTGACCCCGGAACAAACCCACGCCAACATCGAGGTGGGCCACAAGCTGGGCTGGCAATTCGGGATCCATGCCATCGGCGATGCCGCCATCGCCATGACCGTGGATGCCTATGATCGCGTGCTCGAAGCCTATCCGCGCGCCGATCATCGGCATTACCTCTGCCACTTCTCCATGTTTCCTCCCGAACGAACCATGGACATTATGGCCAAGGATCACATCCTGATCGCTCAGCAGCCGAACTTCACCTACAACCTGGAAGGCCGCTATGTGGACGCGCTGGATGGCGTCCGGCTCGCCAAGAACAATGCGCTGGCTACGCCCATCCGTCGCGGCATTTTCATGGCGTTCGGCAGCGACAACCTGCCCATAGGGCCGCTGGTGGGTTTGTATGCCGCCGTCACGCGCAAGGGCGAGAGCGGCAAAGTGTACGGTCTGGAAGAAGCGGTAAGCATGCAGGACGCGATCACCATGTACACGCGAAGCGGCGCGTTCATCACCAGGGAAGAAAAAATCAAGGGCACGCTCGAGGCCGGCAAACTGGCCGACATGGTGGTGCTGCCGGAGGACCCGCTAACCATCGCACCGGACAAGATATTGGGGTTGAAGGCTGACCTGACTATCGTCGGCGGCAAAGTGGTTTACGAGCGGGCTCCCGCTTAGTCAGGGTTTGTCGGGTTGTTTCATTCGATCCGTGCGGCTGCGGCGCGCCTGGAATGCCGCTACCACGCTGGCCATCTCCGGGCCGGTGAGCATGGAGGGATCGCAGGTTGGCCGCCCGCGTTTGCAGGCTTCCACATTGCGTTGCCGAAACGCCGCCCGGGCGGCTTCCCGATCCGCATCGTTGAGCGCTAGCGGATCGCAATTCGCCATTCCGGTCTGACAGTTCGCCAGATTGCGGCGCAGCATTTCCCTACGAACGTCCTTGGCTTCCGATTCGGTCAGGTCTAACGGGTCACAGGTTGGTGAGCCTTCCTGGCAACGATCCCGGTTGCGGCGTGAAGCCGCCGCACGAACCGCCGCCAATTCATTGGCCGCGAGCCGCAGCGGATTGCATAGAGAGGAACCGTCCAGACACTTGTCAAAATTACGCCGCGCCGCGGCGGTTTGAACAGAGAGGGCCTGCTCCTTTGTCAGCCGGGTTGGATCGCAGGTCGGGGCTCCGCTGATGCACTTGTCGAAGTTGCGCTCGGCCTTGGCGGCTTTCACCGCGGCAAGGTCCTTGGTATTCAATGACAGGGCGTCGCAGGTGCTTCCTCCGGTGACGCATTTCTCTAAATTTCGCCGGTAGCGAGCGGCTTGGACTAAGCTTTCCTGAGGGGACGTGAGACGGGTAGGGTCGCACAGGGTAGACCCGTTCAGACAGTAGTCCAGATTACGTTTTTTCGACGCATCCGCGACTTTTGCAATTTCGTCGGTACTGAGCAGCGAAATGTCGCAGCCCGAGAGCCCCTGGAGACAATCCATAAAACCCGCCCGGTCTGGGGCGCCGTTTTTGGGCTGCGCCTGGATCAAGCATGGATACAGGCCAAGGATAGCCAGAGCCACAGCTAGCGAGGGCTTCATTCTCTTAGTGTCTCCTATTTATCATGAACATCGCCAATACTAGTACGCTCAATAGTAGGGTTAGACCTTAGGTTCATTGACAGTTGTCATACAGATCCGCCATACTCCTTGAGGAAGCGCTGACAATTGTCATAGGGAGCGAAAGTTCCGGGCGTGCGTGAGGGAATTGCGATTCCACAACTGGGATGGAAGGGGCGGTAGCTTGTCCTTACACCTATTCGAGTTATGAAGGTCTCCGGCGTGACAAATTCAGCAGGAAACCTGGAGGGTAGCTTGTGGCAGTATTGAAGCCCAGAGAGCGGTTGGTTTACTTCCGAATCTCGGAGGATGAATTCCGTCAGTTTGTCGGCGTTTGTGAACAAGCGGGCGCCCGTAGCGTGTCGGATCTGGCCCGCAACGCGGTACAGCGGCTGATCGCCGAAGGCAATCGGCAGCGTGAGGATGAGGAACTGGCCGACAAGATGAAGCGCCTGGAAAGGCTCATCGCGGAAGTGACCGAACAGCTGCAAATTTTAAATCATGGCAAGGTTCCGTTCGCGGGCTTGGAGGGTTTCGCCGAGAGCGCGGCCCAGCGTTCATCGGGAGCCGCGTCCGTAGAGACCAATGGCCGCGGAGGGGAGCAATAGTTTATGGAACTCCTCCCACCCAATGGTTCCGGCGACGATCGCCGCCACATCGTACCGTACAACGACAATCCGCTGATCATGGAGAACGGCCGGCCTGAAAACGGGCGATATTACTATCCGCCGGCAGGGATGCAAGTCCCGGATGCCGCTCCCTCGTTGGACATACGCGGTCTGATCCGGCGGCATTGGCTGCTGCTGGTGGTGTTGTTGCTGCTGGGGGCGGCGGGCGGCTTTACATCGGTGGTGTTGAGTTCTCCGCGTTACAAGACGAGATTGTTGCTCGAGGTGGGCGCGAGTGGGGGCGCTTACACCAAAGGCGGGTTGGATTACAGCAACTATGAAGGCACCGAGGTGGACGTCCAAACACAAATCAGCATACTGCGAAGCGCCACCTTCCTCCGGCGCGGGGCAGAGCGATTGCAGCAGGATAACGTACCGCTGACGCCTCCCGGACGGGACCTCTTTTCGCGGCTGAGGCAGCATTTCCACCCCGTCTCCCTGGATCCGCTCGAGAGCGCCAAGCAAGGTTTAAACGTGGCGATGGCATCTTTTAACGCGCAGCCGGTGACTCGTACTCGTTTGATCGAGTTAAGCTGCGAATCGACCAGCCCGGACGTAGCGGCGCAGTTTCTGAACTCCATGGCCTCTGAGTTTCAGGAGGACAATTCCCGCAATCACACCCAAAACTCGCAAAATACAAGCGAGTGGCTGGCCGCGTCGATCGAGGATACCCGCTCGAAGATGCAGGAAGCCGAAGAAAAAGTGCGGGACTACTCGCAGGCATCCGGCAACCTGTTCGCTGGCCAGGACACCACTCTCGACGACACGAAACTTACGCAGCTTAAAGGTGAACTGGCCAGGATACAATCCGAGCGCATCGCCAAGCAGACGCGCTATGAGCTAACTCTAAAAAATCCTCCCGAAAGCCTGGGAGAAGTTCTGGATGACCCCGCGCTCAGAGGTTACCAGGCCAAGATCAACGCGCTCGAGCAGGAGAAGGCGGCGCTCGAGATCAAATACACCCCCAAACATGAGAAGGTTCGGCAACTGGACGCCCAGCTGACGGAGGTGCGAAAGGATTACCAGAACGAAATCGTCAGCGTAGTCAGCCGCATCAAGAACGATTACGAGGCCTCGCTGAGCCAGGAGCGCCTGCTCTCCAAGAGCTTTAACAGCCAGTCTCAGAGGGTTGGCTCGGAATCCGCAAAGCTGGCGCAGTACAAAGCGTTACAACGCGAAGCCGATACCCTGCACCAGGTTTACCAGAATCTCTTGATGCAGCAGAGCGAGCAAGGGTTGAGCAGCTCAGTGCCGGGCAAGCCGATTCGCATCGTCGAAGCGGCTTATCCTCCGGACCTGCCTTACAAGCCTCAGCCCATGATGAATATCTCGTTCGGGGCTTTGCTTGGACTCGTACTGGCGGGCGGCTTGGCGTTTTTGCGGGAGAAGATGGATACAAGCATCAAGGCTCCGGGTATCGCACGGCAGCTTTTCAACACTCCGGAACTCGGCGTCATTCCGAATCTTGGACAGGATGCGAACGGAGTCGCCACCTGGCGTTCCTACCTGCACTCCAAAGGGCTCGCGCTGAACGGCGAAGGAGAGAACGCCGCCTCGGCGATGGTGACCTGGCAGAGCGGCCCTTCGTTTATCACCGAATCGTTTCGAGGCACTTTGGCTTCGATCTTGCGGAATCAGGCCAGCGGCAAGGCCCAGAAAATAATACTAGTCACCAGTCCCGGGCCGGCCGAAGGCAAAACCACTGTGATCCAAAATCTGGGCATCGCCCTGGCCGAAACGGGCAGGCGCGTGTTGGTGGTGGACGCCGATTTTAGGCGCCCGCATCTGCATCGAAAGTTCGGATTGCCGAACGATTGGGGCCTGCTCGACATGCTGGGCGAGGACACGGCGCTCGGCGAATATTCGATGGATCGGGTAGCGCTCGGCACCGGCTTTCCGGAGCTATCGCTGTTGCCCAATGGCGCGGGCGCGGGCACGGCCAATGTCACCCGCTCGCTGTATTCACCCCGGCTGCGGGAAATCTTCGAGTTCCTCACCAAGCGCTACGACATGATCCTGGTGGACACGCCGCCGATCCTGCATGTGGCGGATACCCGCATTATCGCGCCGCTTGCGGACGCGCTCATTCTAGTGCTGCGTTGCGGCGTCACTAATCGCGCCAATGCCACGGAAGCGTACCAGCGCATCCAGGAAGACGGCTTGGCATTACTCGGTACCGTGCTGACAGATTATGATCTGCGCGGCGACCGAAAGCGTCAATACTACTACGACTATGGCGACTCCAGCCGAGCCTAGGGTTCTCGAAAAATCCGAGCAGAAGCACCCCGCGCCGCGCTTGGCCGCGGTTCCCCCGTCCGTTGAGATGGTGGTGATCGGGATACTTCTAGTGATTGCGTTCTGGCCGCTGATTCCGGGTCTCTACGGAAGCTGGTTTGACGAACACGCCAACATGGAGCACGGCATTCTGGTGATTCCGGCGGCTGCCTATATGGCATGGGCCACGCGCGAGAGGCTGGCGCGGATTCCCATACAGCCCTCCAGGATGGGGATTCTTGTGCTGGTTTGGGGCGCCCTGCAAGCTATGTTCGGGATTGCCGCGCACTGGATCTGGGTGAGCCGCACGTCCATGCTGGTATCGCTGGTGGGAGCGATCGCGGCCGTTTACGGCTGGCGCATGGTGAGAGCTCTGGCGTATCCGCTCTGCACCCTGATTTTGATGATCACCCCGCCGACCTTCATTTACGAGCGCCTGACCTTGTCACTCCAGTTGATCGCCAGCCGTTTGGGCGAGCTGTTCCTCGAGACCCTGGGGTATTCGGTTTTGCGGGAGGGCAACATCCTGGAGCTGGTGGGGGTCAAGCTGTCGGTGGAGGAAGCCTGCAGTGGGATTCGTTCCCTCACCGCCATCCTGTTCATGTGCGTAATTTACAATTACTTTTTCGTGCATGGCCGCGGCACGCGCTGGATCATTCTGGTGACCGCGGTTCCGATCGCGATTTTGGGGAATGCGCTTCGCATTCTCGCCACCGGTATCGCCAGCCAGTACGATCCCGCCCTGATTCAGGGCGCCGCTCACGAAGCTTTTGGTTACGTGAGCATCGCCGCCGCGGCCGCCGGATGCCTGGCGATGCACATTTTCCTGGTCTCGATACAGAAGTACTGGAAGGCCCACCATGGCTAACCCGGGCCGAATGTCGCTATTGTTCTCGAGCGGCTCGTTCGTGGTGATCTGCCTGGTTTTGGTGGCTCAGGCGGTGGCGTCGCGGCGGCTGGACGTGGTGGAGCGCGACCTGCCGTTGCCCGGGCTGCACTCGCTGCCGAATCAGATCGGAAGCTGGCGGGCGGGCGATGAGCGGGCGCTGCAGCCAGAGGAGGCCGCGACATTGAAGCCCGATGAATACATCTTGCGCGATTACGTGAGTGCAGACGGCCGGATTCCGATCAATGTTTTCGTGGCTTATTTCAAATCGTTACAAAATGCTTACGGTCCCCATTCTCCGCGCATTTGTCTCCCGGGATCCGGATGGCTGGTGAGTTCCTCGAAGCAGATCTCCTTGCCAGTGGGCGGCCGGCCGGAGGGCATCCCTGTCAACGAATATGTGATGGAGAAGGGTGTAGACCGCATTTTCGTCGTGTATTGGTATCAAAACAGCCGCAATATATGGGCGGACGAGTATTGGGCCAAACTTCGGCTGCTGCCAGATCTATTACGTTACAAGAGATCGGATGTCAGCCTGGTTCGTTTGGTAACCCCACTCGGCAGCGGGGATTCCGAGAGGGAGCTCACGCGCTGCCTGGATTTCACAAAACAAGCGTTCCCCTTCATCGCGGAACGTCTGAGTTCGGTGAATTAGGACTCCCAAGTGCGCGTTGTGTATTTAAATCCCTGTGCGGAGATGGGTGGCGCCGAGACCAGCCTTCGAGAGGTGCTGGCCGGTATCCGGTCGGCGGAACCGGTCTGGCAGCTGTCGTTGGTGCTCGGTGAGGATGGTCCGCTGGCCGAGATCGCGCGCCAATTGGGAGTAGAAGTCATTGTTGCTCCGTTCCCGAAGCAGCTTTCCCGGATCGGCGACGCCGGCGGCGGTGCCTTCCGGACTATTTTAGCGCTCACCTCAGCCGCGCCGGCCAGCGCGAAATATGCGCGCCTCTTGTCCGGCCTGCTGCGGGATCTCAAACCGGACGTGGTTCACACCAACGGCTTCAAGATGCATTTGCTGGGTGCGAAGTGCTCGCCCAGAGACGCCGCGCTAGTCTGGCATATCCATGATTACGTCCGTTCCCGGAGCATGATGAGCCGGTTGCTCGGCCTGGTGCGGAAACGCTGCACGGCCGCGATCGCGAATTCCAACAGCGTGGGGGCAGACATAAAATCCCTGATGCCCGATTTAGAGGTTGTACCGATCTACAATGCTGTCGACCTGCGCCGGTTCTCGCCAGAAGGCCCCAGGCTCGATCTGGACGCGCTGGCGGGGATGCCCCCCGCGGCTGGGGGCACGGTCCGGGTGGGGCTGGTGGGAACGTTCGCCCGCTGGAAAGGGCACAAAGTGTTCCTCGAAGCTCTGGCGCGTCTCGGGCCGGGCGAATCCGTTCGCGGGTACATCATCGGCGGCCCCATTTATCGCACCGCGGGCAGCCAGTGGTCCATGTCCGAGCTCGGCGAAGAGGCGTCGCGTTTAGGCTTATCAGGGCGAGTGGGATTCACCGGCTTCGTCCCGGATACTTCGGCTGCAATGCGGGCCTTGGATGTTGTGGTACATGCCAGCACCCAGCCTGAACCTTTCGGAATGGTGATTATCGAAGGAATGGCCTGCGGAAAGGCCGTGCTGGCCTCGAGCGGCGGCGGCGCATCGGAGCTGTTCACCGAAGGAGTGGACGCGGTGGGGCACACGCCCGGCGATGCCGCGATGCTGGCCTCGCGCCTTCAGCTGCTTGCCTCCGATGGCGAGTTGCGCCGCCGGCTCGGACGGGAAGGCCGGAAGACAGCGGAGAAACTCTATAACGGGGATCGGCTGGTGAGTAGTTTGCTTGGGCTCTACGGGAAATCGGCCGGCCGTCCATTCCGTCCCGAGGTGGAAACGGTGGGCGCGGGCGGATGACCGGCGAATGGTTTCAGAGACGACTGAGGATTCGGCCGCGAGAACGAACTTGACAACCACGAGCGTCAGTACAGCACTCGGATCAGTGGAAGCGCCTGCCCGCGATCGAGGCGTCGTGCGCGTGCTGCACGTCAACAGCGGGAACTTGTATGGCGGAGTGGAGACGATCCTGGCGTCGTTGGCACGCTTGAAAGACTTTTGCCCCGCCATGGAGTCCGAATTTGCGCTCTGTTTCGAAGACCGGCTTGCCCGGGAGCTCGCAGCGGCGGGCGCGCCCATGCATTGGCTCGGCAACGTGCGCATCAGCCGTCCGTGGACGGTGTGGCGCGCGCGGCGCCGTTTGAAGGAACTGCTTGGCCGGAAGCGTTTTGATCTGGTGATCTGCCATATGCCCTGGTCCATGGCAGTGCTGGGCCCCACCGTTAGGGCCAGCGGGCAGAAACTCGGATTCTGGATTCACAACTTCCATGCCGGAACCAACTGGTTGGAGCGCCTGGCGCGTGGCACGTGGCCTGACCTGGCGATCGCCTGCAGCCGCTTTACGGAAGCCTCGCTCCAAAACCTCTATCCAGGAACGCCTTGCCAGGTGATTTATCCTCCTTTGAACCTGACCGATTCGGCGGACACCTCAGAATCGCGATCCGTTCTGCGCGGCCAGCTGAACACCCCCGACGACGCAGTGGTGATCGTGCAAGTGAGCCGGATGGAGGCTTGGAAAGGCCATCAGGCCCATTTGCAAGCGCTCGCGCTGCTGAAGAATATCAACACGCCGTGGGTGTGCTGGATGGTGGGAGGAGCGCAGCGGTCGGAAGAACAGGACTATCTGGATCAACTGAGGCGGCTGGCCGAAAGTTTGAGCATCGCCGGGCGCGTGCGGTTTCTCGGCCAGCGTAGCGACGTGCGGGAGGTGCTGCGGGCCGCGGATATTTTCTGCCAGCCCAATCTTACCCCGGAACCATTCGGGATCGTTTTTGTCGAAGCGCTTTGGTCGGAGCGGCCGGTGGTCACGTTCGGCCACGGGGGTGCGCTCGAAATTGTGGACGAATCCTGCGGGCTTGTAATCCCGCCGGGAGCCGTGGCGGGCCTGGCGAATGCCCTGCGGCGCTTAATCGAGGAGCCCGATTTGCGCGCGGCGCTGGCTCGCGGCGGACGGCCGCGCGCTCGCAAGCTCTGCGACCCAACCGCCCAAATGAGCGCCTTACACAGCTTGGCGGTGCGCGCCAACTCGTCCGGAGGCCGGGCGTGACCGCGCTGGCGCTCTGCTTTGTCGCGTTCCTCGGGACCCTTTGGGCCGGGCGCCGCTCGCTCGGCGCCGGAATCGTTGCTTTGCTGGCTGTCGGCTATGCCTATGGGATCGTAAGAGCCAACCTGATTACCACGTATTCCCACTTTATATTCGACGCAGCTCTGCTGGGTCTGTACTGCTCTCAAAAGTGGTTCTCCGGCAGCCCCAGCGAACTGAAGCGGCAGGAACCCATAAGATTGTGGGTGATTGCCATGGTGGGCTGGTGCCTGGCGTTAATGCTGTTGCCATTCCAGTCCTTCCTGGTCTCGCTGGTGGGATTCCGTGGAAATGTGTTTTTCATTCCCATTCTGTTGCTGGGAACCAAGCTGAAAGATCGCGATCTCAAGCAACTGGTCGGCGGCCTGGCGTGTTTGAACATACTCGCCTTCGCATTTGCGTGGGCCGAGTACTTCCTCGGCATCCAGCGCTTTTTTCCGTATTCGGCGGTTACCGAGATCATGTACAACAGCATGGACGTGGCGGGCGGCAACTATCGCATACCCGCGACATTCATCAGCGCGCACGCCTTCGGCGGCTCGATGGTGGTTACCTTGCCGTACCTGATCGGCGGTTGGGACCGCGTGGAAAACAAGCGGTTCAAACTCCTGGCTCTGGGCGGGATTGTGGCGGCATTGTTCGGGATATTGATGTCCGCCACTCGTCAGAATTTCGTTCTGGGTTCCGTCATGGTGCTGGTGGCCCTCGGGACTCGCCGCGGCAAATCTCTCAAGAACGTGGTGGCCTTGCTGGCGTTGCTCGGCATCATCGGCTACTTTGCCGCCACCAATGCGCGCTTCTCCCGGTTCAAGACCTTGCAGGACACCGACAGCGTCACCGACCGGATCGCCGGAAGCGTGAATCGCGGTTTCTTCGAAATCCTTACTGAATATCCGATGGGAAATGGGCTGGGGGGCGGAGGAACCAGCATCCCGTACTTCCTGCAAGGATCCGTGCGGAACCCGATCGGCATGGAAAACGAGTACGCCCGGGTTCTGAGTGAACAAGGAATAGTCGGATTGCTGATCTGGCTGGGCTTCGTCTGCTACGTGATCAGCCGCGGGCCGAAGGCTTTGGCCAAGGGTCCTTGGTCCACCACCCGAAGAATGGCCTGGTGCCTGGCGGCATTTTCGCTTGCGACCGCCTGGATCGGGCTGGGGTTCTTAACCTCAATTCCTCAAACTGCCATCGAACTGCTCGGAATGGGCTGGACTACGGGGTGGAGTGATGCTGAAGCGCCCGTCCGAACCATGGCGCCGCTTAGAACTATGACCCGGATCCCGGTAGCGGGAGCCAGAGGATGGCACGCATGAGCGAATCGGTTGAGGTCCAGGCTAAATCCGACGCCGTGCCCGAGAAGCCTCCGGCCAGCCGGTCCCGCCGGTTTCTGGGCGGATTGATGATGACCTACGGGTATCAGGCCATCGTCCTGTTTGTTGGACTCTGGCTCACCCCGTTTTATCTGCGGCGAATCGGCCAGCATGACTACGGGCTTTGGCTGGTCGGCACGCAACTGCTTACGTATTTGTCGCTGACTGACTTTGGCGTGGTGGAATTGCTGCCCCAGGAAGTCGCTTACTCAACCGGCCGCGCTGGAGGCGTCGAAAAAGCTAAAGACCTGTCGCAGGTGGTAGGCCAGACCGCGCGATTGGTCCTCTACCAGCTTCCGGTGGTGGTCGCGATCGCAGTGGCGATGTTCTTGAGCATACCCGCCGAGTGGCAGCCTTTGCGTGGTCCCTTGTCCATGATCTTGTTGGGATTTGTGGTGGCATTTCCGCTGCGCATGCTGCCGGCCCTGCTCCAGGGGTTGCAGGATCTGACCTTCGCGGGCGGAGTCCAGATTCTGAATTGGACCGTAAGCACGGCAGCCACGGTCTGGATGGTGCGGTCCGGCTGGAACCTCTACGCGCTGGCGGCCGGCTGGCTGATCAGCCAGCTGCTCCTCACTCCCGTGGCCATGTACAGGATCTGGACGCGATTCCCCCAGGCGGTGCCCCGGCGGCTGCCGCCCTTCGACGTAATCAAAACCAAGATGCAGCTTGGCAAAGGGATGTGGATCAGCGTCTCGCAAATCGCCACGCTCTTGATGGGGCAAACCGATCTGCTGATCATCGCCAGGGTGATTGGGCCTTCCGCGGTGGTGCCCTACGCCTGCACCTGCAAGCTGATCGGAGTGCTGGCCAATCAGGCGCAGATTCTGATGCAAACCGCAATCCCCGGTCTGTGCGAGGTGAAGAGCGGTGAATCACGGGAACGGATGTTTCATGTCTTGATCTCGCTGACCCACGGCATTCTGTTCTTGAGCGGATTGATCGTATCAGTGGTGTTGCTGGTGAATCACTGGTTCGTCGACTGGTGGGTCACTGCCAGGCAATACGGCGGTTTGCCGCTGTTCCTCGCGTATGCAACCACGGTCGTGATCCGCCATTGGACCACCACCACCGCGTTCACCGTGTTTTGTTTCGGGCATCAACGCAGAATTTCGCTCACCAATCTTGGTGACGGTTTGACCACCGCTTGCGCGGTCCTGGCCCTGACAACCTTGTTCGGTCTGCCGGGCGCGGCGCTTGGATCCGCGGTGGGCGCCTGCTTGATCAGCTT
This sequence comes from Terriglobia bacterium, assembly GCA_963786745.1. GTDB lineage: Bacteria > Acidobacteriota > Terriglobia > Bryobacterales > Bryobacteraceae > Palsa-89. Next base: position 98,396 of record CAWBAE010000011.1, read on the forward strand.
GCCGTTCAATCTGAGGATCATCGCGAGAGATACCGGTGTTAGCGTGCGGAGGCTGGTCTTCGCCATGTTAGGAAGCTGGGTGTGGCGTTTCGCCGCGCTGATGAGCGCTCTGGTTTGGATTGCGACGCGCTGGTCTCCGCACACTCTTGTCGAGGCCATCGGCGCGGTCGTCGCGACCACTGCGGCCTACTGCCTGCTCATGCTGCCGAACGTGTTTCGATCTCCCCTGGGCACCTATCTTCGTCCGCTGCTGGCGTCCTTTCGTCTCAAGTACGCCGCTATTCAGATGCGATTCTCATCATGACCAGCCCGATCTCAAAACCGGAAACCGGCTCGCGGGATAAACGACCGGTCCGCGCGGCCGTGGTTTATGGGAGCACGGCGGGCGTGGGCGGCCTGGGTCACTCGGCGGCGGCCGCGATTACGGCCGTGGCCGGCGGAGCGTCTCAGGTTTGGGCTCTCGGCCCGGGCGCCGCGCTGCCCTGGTCGCTTCCGGGCGGAACTCCCGCCGTCACGTGGCTGAAATCTCCGCGCGGCATTTCACCCTGGAAGATCAGGTACAGCTGGCTGCGATGGCGTCCTGGAAACGTGACGTTTGCTCATGATCGAAGAGTTGGAGAGTGGGCCGCGCGCGAGATCCAGGCGTTGCGTCCGCAATCCTGCTACCTGCTGACCCAGGTGGCGCTCGAAACCCTGCGCTGGGCGCACCGCGAGGGGATTCCGACCGTGATTGACAACCCCAACGGTCATATCCGGAATTTCGCCCAGGTCTGCGAGCGCGAGTGCCAGCGCTGGTTTGGAAGGAAGTCGCAGGGACATCCCACACCCGAGATGATCGGGCGAGCGGAAGAGGAATACCAATTGGCCGATCGCATTCGCGTGTACTCGTCCTGGGGCAAGGCCTCCATGCAGAGCTTTGGCGTGCCCGCCGAAAAGGTGCATGCTTTGCGGCAAACGGTGAATCTGGAACGCTTTCGTCCCGCCGCCACGCGCCCGCCTAGCGAAGGCCCGCTGCGGGTTTGCTATGTCGGAAGCCTGGATCTTCGCAAAGGCTTTGTCTATCTGCTGCGGGCCATACGCGCGGTCGGAGCGAAACATATTCAGCTCAACATCGCGGGCGCCACCGGCGACCGGGATTGTGCGCGGCTGTTTGCGCGCGAGCGGGCCGGTCTCGACGTCCAAGCCACTCCGTGCGATGCGCTGCCGGTGTACCAACAGTCGGAGCTGCTGGCGGTTCCCACGCTCGAGGATGGTTTGCCATTCGTATTAGTGGAAGGCATGGCATGCGGGCTGCCCGCCCTGGTTACCCGGGAGGCCGGCGCGGGCGAATGCGTTCAGCCGGGACGCAACGGCTGGGTGGTTCCTGCCGCCGAAGTCGAGCCGCTGGCCGCGGCGCTCGAGGACGCGTTGCGGCGGCGCAAGGACCTCGCGGACATGGGGCGGCAGGCGCGCGCGGATCTCGAGCAATACGCCGGCCCGCGCCAATTGCGGCAGCTTACCGACTGGTTCTATGACTCCGTCCCCGCGGAGGTCTGCTCCTGAGATGCAAGGCAAATTAAAAAAGTTCATCCTGCGGGTCTTCTGGCCGCTCATGCCAGGCTGGCCCGACGAAGGGCGGCGGATCGTACAAAACCCCCATTTGAGAGCGCTCCTCAGCCGGGCCGCCCGGAATGGCGGCAGCCTTCGGCGCGTTTTCAACGCCGGCGCTGGCGAAGGAGGATACTCTCCACTGCTGCTGGCTCTTCCCGGCGTAGAGTCGCTGCTTGAGAGCGACTTTGGTTGGGCTTCCATGCAGCCCGCGCGCAAGGACCGGAGACAAGCGTTCTTTTGCTCCTCGCTGGTATCGATTCCCACCACCGATCAGAGCTTCAACCTGATTCTGTGCACCGAAGTGCTGGAACACATCCAGGAACACGAACAGGCGCTCGATGAGCTGGCCCGCGTTCTGGCGCCGGGCGGATGGCTGCTCATCACTGTGCCCACCCCTCCCGCCGTACCGGACAAAGCGCATGCGCGGGAAGGGTATCGCCCCGAGGAGTTAGGCGGCTTGCTCACTGATCGCGGCTTTGAAGTGGTGGACCAGCGCTTCTGCATGTACTTCTTTTTCCGTTTTCTGCTGGCGAACTGGCCGCACTGGCCCTGGGCTCCCCGGATTTTCGTTCGCTCGCTGGCCTATCTCGACCGCCTTCTTCCCATCGGCCCCCCCATGGATCTGATGATTCTGGCGCGGCTCGGCGATCGGCGCGCGACTCAGAGTCGCACGGTCGCCGACCCGAGCACGGAGGTGCGCGCCGCGCATTGAGTGATGCCGCTCGATCAACCAGCCGGCCTGCTTCGCCCGCCGCTTGACCATTTGTCCGTCGAGCGTCCCAACTCCGCTCCCGCGCGGCCGCAGCCGCTGGCTTGGCACATCATCACCTGCGAGTATCCGCCCCAGACCGGCGGAGTGAGCGACTACACGTATTGCGTGGCCGAAGCTTTAGCGGCTCAAGGCGATGAGGTGCACGTCTGGTATCGGGATTATTCCGCGCCGCCGCCCCAGCTCGAAGGCGTGACGCTGCACCGGGAGCTTGGCCAATTCACTCCTTCCGATCTTCGGCGCGTGGGAGCGGAGCTCGATCGGTTTCCCTCGCCCCGCCGGATTCTGGTGCAGTGGGTCCCGCACGGGTATGGATACAGATCCATGAACGTCGCGTTCTGCGGGTGGCTTAGGAACCGGGCTGTCCGAAAACAGGATCGAGTGGAGATCATGCTGCACGAGCCCTTCCTGCCGTTCAGCTCAAAATCTATCCGGCAGAGCGCGGTCGCGTTAGTGCATCGTTTCATGACGGTGGTGTTGTTGCAGGCCGCCGAACGGGTTTGGATGTCCATTCCGGGATGGGAAAATCGCTGGCGTCCCTACGCGCTGGGGCGCAGGATACCGTTTCAATGGCTGCCTATTCCGGCTGGAATTCCGGTGCGCGACGATCCCGCCGGAGTCGAAGCGGAGCGCCATAAACGGGGCCGTGGAACTGGCTTCCTGATCGGGCATTTCGGAACCTATGGGCCGCCCGTCACCCAATTGCTCGAGCCAATCCTGTTCGCCTTGGCATCCGAGCCGGCGGACCAGCGGGTATTGTTGATGGGGCGGGGAAGCGAAGAATTCCGGCGGGCCATGATCCAGAAAGACGCCCGCATGGCCGACCGGCTGGAAGCCACTGGTCCGCTCCCTCCCGGTGAGCTTTCGCTCCACATAGCCGCCTGCGATGTGCTGATCCAGCCCTACCCGGACGGCGTCAGCAGCCGGCGCACCAGTTTCATGGCCGGTCTGAGCCATGCAAAGCCGGTGGTCACCACCAGCGGGGAGCTGAGCGAGGACTGCTGGGCTGAATCCGGCGTTATACCGATCGCGCCGGCTGGCGACGTAACCCGGTTTGTCCAGCTAGTGGATGCGCTCCGCGATCAACCCGAAGAACGCCGTCGGCTGGGGCATACAGCTCGAATCTTCTACCAGGAACGTTTCGACATCGAACACATCATCGCGACCTTGCGCGGCGCGGCTTGGAAGCCGAAATGAGAATTCTGATCGCAAATTGTCATCGCGCCGTGGTGGGCGGCATCGAGAAGTATTTGCAGGCCCTGGTTCCGGCTCTGGTTGAGCGCGGGCATGCGGTCGCCATGCTGTACGAATACGGCGCCGGGGAAGACGCGGATACCGTCGACCCGCCGGGCGCCGGGTTTCCGGTATGGTGCTGGCGCGACCAGAGCCCTTCGTCGATTCTCGAAGAAGTGACGCGCTGGAATCCCGACGTGATTTATTCGAATGGTCTGGATTCCCAGGCTTTGGAGGATTTTGTTCTTGCCACCGGACCCGCTGTCTTCTTCGCGCACGTCTACCACGGCACTTGCGCCACCGGCATGAAATGGCATTACTCACCCGTGCCCGAGCCCTGCCAGCGCGTCTTTGGGCCAATGTGCCTGGTATTGCATTACCCACGGCGGTGCGGAGGGCTGAACCCGCTCACCGCCTGGCGATCGTTTCAAAAGCAGGCGGAGCACCACGCACGCCTGGCGGATTACCAATCCATAGTTGTAGCCAGCAACCACATGCGCGGTGAGTTCGAGCAACATGGCGTCAGCCCGGAGAAGTTACATCTGGCGCCGCTCCCGATAATCGGAGTCCGGCCGGAAAATATTGACCGCAGCAGCCGGCCGGCTCCCTGCTCCATTCTTTTTGCCGGACGATTGACGAACATGAAAGGCCCGAACTATTTGATCAACGCCATTCCGCTGGCTGCTCAACAACTGGGCCGGCCCTTGACCCTCACAATCGCGGGCGAGGGAGGGGAGCGCGCCAGCCTGGAAGCGCAGGCGGCCGAGGCTGGCCTCGAAGTCCGTTTCACCGGCTGGGTCGATACCGAAGAAATGACGGAGTTGATGTGCCAGGCCGATCTGCTGGCCGTCCCCAGCCTGTGGCCGGAGCCATTCGGATTGGTTGGCATTGAGGCGGGTTGTTCCGCTTTGCCCGCGGTGGGCTACGCGGTGGGCGGGATCCCGGATTGGTTGATCGCGGGCCGGACCGGCGAAATAGCTCCGGGCGATCCACCCACCGTCCAGGGATTGGCCGATGCCATGGTTCGGGCGCTGGCGGACCCGGAACACTATGCTCGCCTGTCGCGGGGTGCCTGGGAACTGAGTCAGCAATTTACATTGGAGCGGCACCTGGCCCAGCTAGAAAAGATTCTGCAAGCTGCGTGCGAGCCGAATCATTTGAAGTTGCCCGCAAGCAGCGTGGCGCTCTCATGAATCCCCACGCCACCGTCATGACCCCGTGCTCGAAGCAGCGGCAGGATCGCGCCGGGCTGATCCGTGTCGCCGTGGTTTGCGATCTGGCCGAGGAGCGCTGGCTGAGCATGGATCTGGCGGGCGACATGCTGTTTCAGAATCTGGAAGAGCACTGCGGCGAGATCGTGGCCGCTCGACAGCTTCGTCCCTCGTTCAGCCGGCGCGCTTACGACCTGGTGCCGGGTAAGCTGGTCAGAAACGCCAGCCGCTGGTTGGGGCGCTTTGTGTACTATCCCCGCTGGCTGCGCGGCCAGCTGGATAATTTTGATTTGTTCCATGTCGTGGACCACAGCTATTCGCAGCTGATTCCGCTTCTGCCGCGCGGCCGCGCCGTGGTCACCTGCCACGACCTCGACACTTTCCGCTGCCTCCTCGAACCGAATCAGGAGAAGCGTCCGGCCTGGTTCCGGGCCATGGCTCAAAAGATTCTGGAGGGCTTTCAGCAAGCCGCGCACGTCATCGCAGTCAGCGAGGCTACGCGCGAGGAACTGCTGCGGTACCGGCTGGCGCCCCTAGAACGCATCACCGTGATCCCCAATGGCGTGCATCCTTCCTGCTCCCCCCTTTCTGACGCGGAAACGGACCGCCAGGTCCGGGAACTCATCGGCGAGAGCACTGCGCCGGTGCTGCTCAATGTCGGCAGCACGCTGGCCCGGAAGCGGCTGGATGTTTTTCTGCGTGTCGCGGGGGCGGTGCGGGAAGAAATTCCGGAAGTCCGGATAATCCGGGTTGGCGGGCTTACCCCCGAGCTCGAAAGACTAGCCGCCGATCTCGACCTGGAAAGGTCCATGCTCTGCCTCCCGTTCCTGGACCGAAACGCTCTGGCGGCGGTGTACCGGTCCGCCAGCCTGCTTCTGCAAACCTCCGAGGCCGAAGGATTCGGTTTGCCCGTGATCGAGGCGCTGGCCTGCGGTTGTCCGGTCATCGCCAGCGACATCACGGTCCTGCGCGAAGTGGCGGGCCAGGCGGCCGGCTATTGCAGAGTCGCCGACGTCCAGGCCTGGCGAGACACGGTCGTCGAGGCGCTGAGGGAATGCGCCGGGGAGCCGGAACAATGGCGGCTGCGCCGGCGTCAGGGGTTGGAGCAAGCCGCGCGTTTCTCGTGGGCCGAGAATGCCCGCCTTACGTCGCTGGTCTACCGGGACGTGATGGGCGCGAATCCGGCAAAGGGAAAAATGCAATGAGTTCGACGCCCAGCCTGGATCTGTCGATCATCATCATCAGCTATAACACCAGCGATCTGCTGGATAAGTGTCTGGCGTCGATTTACTCGCGGCCGCAGCTGCTCGAGTTCGAAGTGATCGTGGTCGACAACGCCTCCGCTGATGGCAGCGCTGCCATGGTGGAGCGCAAATATCCCTTAGTCCGGCTGGTGGCGAACGCCGCGAATCGCGGGTACGCCCCGGCCAACAATCAAGGCCTGGAAATATGCCGAGGCCGCCACGCGCTACTCTTGAATTCCGATACCGAGGTGCTGGCCGACGCCCTTCCCGCCCTGGTCCGGTACGCGGACGCGAATCCCGGCGTCGGAATCGTGGGAGCGCAGCTCAGAAACACGGATGGAACGTTGCAACCGTCGGGGAATCGAATCCCAACCGTGCTGGGTCAAGTTTGGTGGTCCTTGCCGTTCTACCGTCTATTCGGGTCGGGCCCTTTGGGCAACCGCTTCTTTGATCGGAACCGTGACTATGAACAGATCGCGGACGTGGACGAAGTGTCCGGCGCGGCGCTGCTGGTGCGGCGAGAAGTGTGGGAATTGGTCGGGATGCTGGATGTCGAATATTTTTTCTATTTTGAGGACGTCGATTTCTGCGTCCGGGCGAAAAAGGCCGGCTGGCGGGTAGTTTATCTTCCAAGCGCCAAGATTCTTCATCACTGGGGAAGAAGTTCCAAGAAACCGGGAATGTGGTTCTATATCCGGAGCCTGAAAAGCCACTTTCATTACATGCGAAAAGTTCACGGACGCTTCGGCGAGCTTGCCATTCGCGCTGTCACGGCCGTCCGGGTATTTTTCAAGATTGTGGTCTCATTGTTTCGATATCCTGGGAGTCCGGAGGAACAAAAGCAGAACATTCGAGTAAATGTTGCGATATTACGTCTGAGCGTGGGTTTAAAGACTTCGGATTAACTCCTCATTATGAATGCAGCGCCCCACATGCAAACTCCCGAGAATCAGGCTGCCGGCTTGGCGGCGCGGCCGGCGTCCCAGATCCCGGCGCCGGGCCGCTTGAAAATAGCTTTCGTGGTGCACGACTATCACCGTTCGGGTGGCCACAGCCGGTATGTCGCCGAGCTTGCCACCCGATATGCCAAGGAACATGAAGTGCACGTATTCGCCAACCGGATTGTCGACGACGGCACACCCGGCATTCATTTCCATCATGTCCCGGCTTGGCGGGCCAATGCCTTCACCACCGTGCTTAGTTTCGCTTTGCCGGCCACGCTGCAGGTGGGCCGCGATTTTGACGTGGTGCACAGCCAGGGGTTCTGCGGCCTGCTCGGCAATGTGTTCACGGCCCACATGTGCAACAGCGCCTGGCATCAGGCGCTCCAAAAACTCGGGGAAGGCGCGACGTTCCGCGAATCCGTTTTCAACGTGGTCACCGGAGCATTGGAACACGCCACTTATCGGTTTGCCGGCGACAGCGAAGTGATCTCTGTCTCCGAGCGCGTGGCGCGCGATTTGATCGAGTTCTACCACTGCCCGGCCTCCATGCATGTGATCTATCACGGCACCGACCTCGAGACGTTTTCGCCCGAGAGCCGGCGTCGATATCGAAACGAGGCCCGGGCCGAATTCGGCATCTCTCCGGACGAATTTGTTTTTTTATACGTGGGCAATCTGCGGAAAGGCGCCCGGCGCTGTATCCAAGCGCTTGCCGAAGTAAAGCGGGGAGTGCTGCTGTGCGTCGCGGCCACGGATCCGGAGCCGTACAAGCAATTCGCCAAAGAGTCTGGCCAGGAACAGCGCGTGATCTTCGCTCCTCACAGCAAACAGGTAGAACGGGTGTACGCGGCCGGCGACGCGTTCCTGCTTCCCACTCCTTATGATCCCTTCGCGCTGGTGGTCTCGGAGGCCATGGGATGCGGGCTGCCAGTGGTGGTCAGCCGGGAAGCGGGCGTGGCGGAGCTGATCCGGCATGGCGAAAACGGGCTGCTGCTCCAGGATGTCACTAGCCACTCGGAGCTGGCGCGGCATATGCGGTCGTTGCAGGACCCCGAACTCGCGGACGCGTTGGGGCGGGCGGGACGAAAAACGGTGGAAGGCCTCACTTGGGATGCAGTAGCGGACCAAACCATGACGGTCTACGCGGAGCTGATGGGAAAGCGGAAGCGAGCGAGAGGATGAAACGCGCGATGGCCCGTGCGCGGCGGGGTGAGCAAAGATTGTACGATTTTGAGCCCCGCGGAGTCTTACCAGACTGAGCCTCTCCATGCGACAGCCATCCATTGTCTTTCTCGTCAACGGCGATTCACCCGGCGCGATGGGAATCCGCGCCCGATCGTTTCGAGATCGGTTGACGGATGACTTTCGCATTGATATCGCCTACCGCTCCGGGAGCCGCGCCTGGACCATCCTGTACTTCCTGGGCATTTTGCTGCGGATTCGTCCGAATGTCTGTTATGTCTACGATATGGGTTACTCGGGAGTGATAGCCGCCGGATTCTATCGCATGTTCTCCCGCTGCCGCTTCGTGGTGGACACCGGGGACGCGATTTACGAGCTCAGCAAGAGCGTCGGCGAGCGGGGCCGCTTAGGGATGTGGCTGACGGGCGCGCTCGAATGGTTCGGATTCTGGATCAGCGACCGCGTGGTGGTCCGTAGCCACCCGCATCAGGAAATCCTCTTGCAGCGGGGCGTGGTCGCCGCCGCGATTCCGGACGGTGTCGACACCAAACAGTTTTGCCCCCGCGAGGAGCCCGAACTGCGCCGGAAATACAACCTGGAAGGATCCGTGGTGATCGGCATATTGGGGAGTTTGATCTGGAGCCCCCGTTTTCAGATGTGCTACGGCTGGGAATTGATCGAGCTCATCCAGCTTCTGCGCAATCGTCCGGTGAAGGGCCTGGTGATTGGCGACGGGTCGGGTCTCGATCAGCTCAAGGTCCAGTGCGCCGCCCACGGGATCGAGGACCGCATCGTGTTTGTGGGCCGGGTGGCCTACGACGATCTCCCGCGCTTCATTAATATGATGGACATCTGTCTTTCCACCCAGTCCAATGACATTCCAGGCCAGGTGCGCACCACCGGTAAGCTTCCAATCTACCTGGCTTGCGGCCGGTATGTGCTGGCAAGCAATGTCGGGGAGGCTACCAGGGTTCTTCCCCCGGAAATGCTGGTACCCTACGAAGGCACCAAAGATCTCCAATATCCAAGCCGTCTGGCGCGCAGGATTGAGCCGCTGCTGGAACATCCCGAGGTGTGGTGCGCGAATTCCGCCAGCACGGCGATCGCAGCGCGATATTTCGACTATAAAGTATTGGCGATAAAGCTTCGAGAGGTTATCTGGGAGTGTTTGCGACGCGACAGCCGGGCCGAACAGAAGGATTTGGTTGCAACCGGTCCGCCGCCGGAGCGCGGCGTTCGCCCTTGACGGCGAAGCCACGATTATAAAAGGACGAGTCTACTACCATGCAAAAGAAAGCGTTGATCACAGGCATCACCGGGCAGGACGGCAGTTATCTGGCCGAGTATCTGCTCAGTCTAGGTTACGAAGTGCACGGCTTGGTCCGGCGCGTTGCGCTCGAGCAGCCCGAACACCGCCTCAGCCGTCTGCGCGGCATCCTGAAAGATGTCCACATTCAGGCGGCTAACCTGGACAGTTATGCCAGCATCTTTCACGTGCTGAGCAAGCTACAGTTCGATGAATGTTATCACCTGGCCGCCCAGAGTTTTGTGGCTGAAAGCTTCGCCGACGGGTTCTCCACCATGGCGACCAATATCAACGGAACGCACTACATGCTGGCGGGCCTGCGCGAGCTCCAGCCGAATTGCCGTTTCTATTTCGCCGGATCGAGCGAGATGTTCGGTAAAGTCCGCGAAACCCCGCAGGTGGAAAGCACTCCGTTCCATCCGCGCAGCCCATACGGGATCAGCAAGGTGGCCGGCTTTCAGCTCGCCATGAATTATCGCGAGGCGTACGGGATGTTCTGTTCGAACGGCATCCTGTTTAACCATGAGAGTCCGCGGCGCGGTTACGAGTTCGTCACCCGCAAGATCACTCACGGCGTGGCTCAGATCAAACACGGCTTGGCGTCGGAGCTGTATCTCGGCAACCTGGAGGCCAAGCGCGACTGGGGCCATGCCAGGGATTACGTCCGCGCCATGCATCTCATGTTGCAACAGCCTTCCCCGGACGACTTCGTGGTGGCCACCGGGGAAACGCACAGCGTGCGCGAGTTCTGCGAACTTGCCTTCGCCGAAGCGGGCCTGGACTATCGGGACTTTGTGAAGCGCGACGAAGCGGTGTACCGCCCCGCCGAAGTCGACCTGCTCATCGGCGACGCCTCGAAAGCGCGCGACGCGCTCGGTTGGAAACCCACTGTCAATTTTGCGGCGCTCATCAAGGAGATGATCGCAGCGGACTTGGAATTGACGTCCGCGTCCAGCAAACGCCAGCCGCTGGCTGTTCCGGTCGGATGACGGCCGGTGAGGCGGAACGCCGCCACCCCATGCCATCCCTCAATTCTTCGGGCCGCGCAGGTGCTTCTTCCCGGCTGCGCGTGCTGCAGGTAGGCAAGTTCTATCCGCCCCACATGGGCGGGATCGAAACGCACCTCGAAGCGCTGTGCGGCGAGTTGAAGAAATCGCTCGACCTGCGTGTCGTCGTGGCGAACGACGGCGCGGCCTCCGTCGAAGAACAGCTCGAAGGCGTCACCGTGTCGCGCGTCCCCACCTGGGCTACGCTGGCTTCCACGCCGATTTGTCCCGGCCTGGTTCGCGAGATCCGGCAATCGGCGGCCGACATCGTCCACATCCATCTTCCGAACCCGATGGCGGTGGTGGCGTATCTGGCCAGCGGGTTTTCCGGGCCTCTGGTGGTCACCTACCACAGCGACACGGTTCGGCAGAAAGTCCTGGGCGCGCTTTTTGCGCCGCTCTTGCACCAGGCCCTGGGACGCAGCTCGGCCATCATCGCCAGCTCGCCCAACTACCTGCGTTCGTCCTCCGTATTGAGCCGTTATCCGGAGCGCTGCCAGGTAATCCCTTTTGGCATCGCTCTCGAGCGCTTCGAGCAGCGCGACGCCATGGCCGTCGAAAAGCTGCGGCGTCAATACGGCCAGCGCCTGGTAATGAGCGTCGGCCGGCTGGTGTATTACAAAGGATTCGAATATCTGATCCGCGCGATGGTGAAAGTGGATGGCAGGCTGCTGATTGTCGGCTCGGGACCGCTGCGTGAGAAATTGCAGGAGCTGGCGCGCACGCTCAAGGTGGAAGATAAGGTGGTGTTCCTCGGCCAGATTCCGGACCAGGAATTGATTGCCTGCTATCACGCCGCGGATGTCTTTGCGCTGGCATCGGCGGCGCGCAGCGAAGCGTTCGGGTTGGTGCAGGTGGAAGCCATGGCGGCGGGCCTGCCGGTGGTGAATACGCAGCTCGAATCGGGCGTGCCCTTTGTATCTCTCAACGAACAGACCGGCCTTACCGTTCCCCCCTGCGATCCGGAAGGGCTGGCCGGCGCTATCAATCGGCTGTTGAACGATCCCAAACTACGCCGTTCCTTGGGCGACGCGGCGCGCGAGCGCGCGCGGCGGGAGTTCAGCTTGGACGTCATGACCGCGCGCACGCTCGCGCTCTACGAATCGGTCATGCAACCCGGCCCGCGGGAACCCGTTGCGGGCCCGCTCCAATAAAGCTTGAGCAGGCACTCGCCGCTGCCCGGGAATGGTGAGCTAGTTTCCACTGCTTGCGTTACTGCACTCGACCTCGCCGCTCGCAATCGCGCCGCAGCTCGCGTTCAGGTCCAGGCTCCAGTTGTGGCTCGGCCACACCGTTTGAGCCCACGAAACGATTTCGTTCACCAGAGTCGGACTCGCGCCCCAATATAGGAATTGCGGAATCATGAAGGCTACTCTGTCCGCCATGGTTCCGCCGTTGCCGAGGGCCGCGTTGACGGCGTCGGTTGCGGTCGCATACCCCCCGGTATAGAACTCTTGCGGCGTAAAGCTGTTTACCTTGCTGAGCCACTGGGTGAGATAGTTATTGATCAACGTGATCCGTTGCGAGGCTGAGGTGCTGTTCCAAATCGTCGGAGCGCCGGGATATTGAACCAGGTTTGCGGGATTGTTAGCCAGGAAGTCCCAACCGCCGCCGCCGCTCGAACCGTTCGCGGGCGTTCCGTCGAACTGTGAAAGCTGCAAAGCCTTGGTCATCCACTCGATCATCAACGCGCCTTCTCCAGGTTGCGGACTTCCAGGGCTATAATTGCTGATCGCTTCCACAAATCCATAGGAGTAAGGAAAATCGATGGGCGATCCACCTTGGAATGCCGGGCCCCCATCGTCGAGAATCAGTTGCAGTTGATACCACATCTGCGAAAAGTATTTGTGGGCTATGACGGTTCCGTTGCCAACGGCCGGACTGGGCACTGGAATTTCCAGCATGTTGGGAGAAGCGAAGAAGGGCGCCTGGGTAATCCAGGCACGCACTTCCGACTTCGGCCCGAAGAACGCAGTGGGCATTCCTTCCAGCCCGAATTTTTGATTCATCTCCCACCACTTCACCATCTCCCACAAACTGGTGGAGTAAACTTCCTGAGCACATAACGTGGTGCTAAGCGGACAGGTCTTTTCCACCTGGCTGGTGAGCGCCCCGTGATCAACCGGCGCCCAGTAAATCAACTGCTGGGCCTCAGCCCCATATACCGTGGCGTTGTTAGGCACCAGCAGCGCGCTGGCCGAAAGGTAAAGCTGATTTAAAGCGCTGCTGGTAAAGGTGGCGCCCCAGGCGTCCAGGGGATGAACGGTCGGAAGCCATCGGTTCCAGTCCGGCAGCTGCTGCGCGATCGGGGTTTCCCGCTGGTTGAGAAAACCGGTGGCGGCGAGATTGGCTGTGCTGCCTCCGGGCATCAGATACTGCAGCATGTCGGCATCATTCGCAAGAACCGCGCCGAGACCCGCGCCGGCCGCCCAATCCGTCACCGGTTGCGAATCAAGACCCGGTCCGGGCTGGTAGGGAGGATTCCACGGCGCCGCAGTGGCCGGCGCCGGAGTGGTCAGCGAACGGATATAGCTGGCGATCTGCTGGCCCTGCAGCGCCGTCAAGCCGTGGAATGACGAGCGCGCCTCAATCGAATAGTTCGAGTAGTTGAAATATTTGAGGTCCCGCCCATCCACCGTGTGACAGTCGCCGCAGTGCGCTTTAATAGTCGCACCGGCGCCGCTGACCAGAGCCCCTGAGGTCCACAGCGTTTGTCCCGCCTGAATGTCAGCGGAGTCAGTCAACGGCGGCGTCCAGTTGGCAGGGTCGTCCTGAACGAAGGTGCTGGCGGGAATCAACTGATTGCCGTTGACATCCAAAACGTTCAGGCTGAGAACGCGGAATCCGCTCACGTTGCCGTCGGTTCCATTGAATTGGAACGACAGAGTGTTGCTCCCGGTGACTACCGACGCCGCGGGAAGGGGAGTAGTGAACCACAGCGTGGCGAATCCACCTCCGATCCCTCCGAAAGCGCTCGCCTGTCCTTGCAGTGCCGCAGTGGAATTGTTGATCGGAATCCAGGTCCCGCCATTCATTTGCACGCTCATCTCGGTCTGATACTTCAGCCCGTGAACTTGCAGCGAGAGTTGCTGCTGGCCGCTCAGGTTCGATCCGGACGCAACATTGAATGTCACCGACTTCGTTGTCCCCCCTGGCCCCATCACTTCAACCGGCAAGAGGATAGTGGTCGGAGTGGTCGTGGTCGTGACTGGCGGCGGCGTTGGCGCCGTGGGTGTGGTAGTGGCAGGAGATGCTGTCAATGTCACCGAGGCGGACGCCGTCAAGGTAGTGCTGGTGGCCGTGACTTTAACGGTCTGCTGCGTGGCTACCGTGCTCGGCGCAGTATATAATCCGCTGGAGCTGATGGTGCCAACGGCCGGGCTGACGGTCCAGGTTACGGTCGGCGGTCCGCTGCCGCCAATCCCGCTCGAGGCGGTGACCGTGGCTGTGAACTGCTGCGTCTTCGCCGGCGCCACCGTAACTTGGGCCGGGGTCACCGACATGGTGTAGGTCACCGGCGTCAATACCACCGACGCTTGCGCGGTCTTGGCAGAATTGGCCAGGCTGGTGGCGGTCAGAATAATCGTTTGAAGAGTGCTCACCGTTGCAGGAGCCGTATAAATCCCGTTGTTCAAGGTTCCTACCGCAGGGCTCATCGACCACGTTACGGCAGTATTGGTTGTGCCCGTTACACTCGCGGTGAAGGAACTGGAGGTGCCCGCAGTGAGTGAAACCGTCGAAGGCACAACCGTGATGGCTACGTTGGCGGGCGGAACGGTGGCCGGCTTGGGCGGAACCAGGGTGATCGAAGAGCTCGCGCTCACAGAGGAATTGGTTGCGCTGGTCGCCATCAACGTGACGGAGGTCTGAGTAGTAATCGACGCCGGAGCAGTGTAGAGCCCGTTAGCAATGGTCCCAACCGCCGGAACCAGCGACCATTTGCCGCTGCTTTGTGACACGCCGCCGATGGTAAACGTGAACTGCGCGGAGCTGCCTTCGGTCAGGCTGGTGGAAGACGGGCTCAGCAAGGGTGTGCCGGTTACAGTTGGCGTGGGGGTGACCGTCGGCGCAACCGTGGCCGTGGGTACCAGCGATACGGTAGCGTTGCCGATTTGCTGGGTGTTAGAGTCGTTGGTGGCCGTCACTGTGATGGTCTGCGCCGCAGTGATAGTCGCGGGAGCCGTGTAAAGGCCGCTAAATGATGAGATGGTACCCACGGGTGGCGAAATGGTCCAAGCAACGCCAGAAAAGCCCTGTCCCGTGGCGGCGAATTGAACGGTCTTGCCAGCGGTTAATGACGCGCTGGAAGGCGACAGCGTGAGCGGTGTCACGCCGGCTGGACCGGCGACATTCTCCAAATTGAAGAGGGCCAGGGCGGTCTGTCCGCCGCTTTGCCCGATCAGGATAACTATCTCAGGCTGGGATAATCTGGAAGGCGCGGTATAAACGTTGTTGGTAATGCTGCCTACGTTCGGCGTCAGTGTCCAAGTTACATTGCTAGACGCAACTCCCCCAACCAGAAATTGGAGCTTCTGGGTCTGCCCCAGGGTTAGAGTGATTTCGGGAACGTTCGATTCCCCTGGTGACAGAGTAAGATAAGTCGGAGCGGACGCTCGTGCGCTCGCCAAGCTGGCCAGCGCGAACGAGATAGTTACAATGCCGCGAAATAGAGGTTTTCTAACGTCCATAAGTTTTAGTACCGTACGTTTAAGGTAGTACCTCCGGCAGTTTGCTACCATCGTTCGTTCACCCTAATTGATCTGCAGCAAAGCACGTAGCGGCGGCCATGTTCTGCCTGCCTCGTCTGGATGGGGGAGCAGTTGATCTCTGGCAAACTCAATAGTACCTTAGTTCCCTACGTACTGGAACTAGGTAAATGAAACTTTTGTTAGGTTGACAAATGTCAATCGATCCGTCAACCTGTAAATGGCTTTAGTATGAACGCGCAATGTACTGAACTGGCTTGCGGGGTCGACACCGATTGGGCGGGTGGCTTGGTACTATTTCCGTGGTTCGCTCTTAGGGTCCGATCTAATTACGAACGTGTTGCGGCTGTACACCTTAGGAACCGGAGCTTTGCCGAGTTTGCCCCCTGCTACAAGAGCGAACGTGTATGGTCGGATCGCCGGAAGGAAATAGACCAGCATCTCTTTCCGGGCTATGTCTTTTGCCGGATTAACCCCAACGATCGTCTACCGGTACTATCGGTACCAGGAGTACTCGGGATGGTGGGTTATGGAAAGGCTCCAACGCCTGTTCCCGACCTGGAGATCCAAAGAATACGCACGATCGTGCAGTCGGGATTACTGATCAAACCCTGGCCATTTCTGGAAGTAGGCCAAAGGGTGTTAATCGAACACGGACCGCTGGCAGGGATCGAGGGAATTCTGGACGAATTAAAGGGCCAGTGCCGTTTGATTGTGTCCATTCATCTGCTGCAGCGCTCGGTGTCGGCGGAAGTGGAGAGAAGTTGGGTGCGGCCGATTGGTGAATGTCCAAACCCAATTTAACAGGAACTCGCTTCGGGAAGCCCGGCGTCGTCGCCGCCTGGGCGCCTTCCGTTTGTGAGTGAACCGCGCGCCGCCGTGATTGAAACCCGCCTGATGATGGTCGTGCCCTGCTATAACGAGGGATTGCGGCTGCCGGTGGCCGTCTTCCAGCAATTTCTGCGCGAGTCCGCCACGCAATTCGTTTTCGTGGATGACGGAAGTAAAGACAATACCATTCAGCGGCTCCAGGAGCTTGCGGATGGATTCGGCGATCAGGTGGTCATCCTGAAATCGGCCGTTAATCAGGGTAAAGCCGAAGCGGTTCGCTACGGTCTGAACTTCGCCTTCGAGCACGGCGCGGACTATGTCGGCTTTTGGGATGCGGATTTGGCCACGCCGCTCGAAGCCATCCCGCAGTTCATGGAGGTGTTCGGGACCCGGCCGGGTATCGACATGGTATTCGGTTCCCGCGTGAAGCTGCTAGGCCGGAACGTGCGCCGCCGGGCGGTGCGCCATTACCTGGGAAGGGTCTTTGCCACTGTGGTTTCGGTTCTACTGCGATTGCCCATTTACGATACCCAGTGTGGAGCAAAGATCTTCCGCGTGAATCAAGACACCCGAGGCCTGACAGCCGACCGGTTTCTAAGCCGCTGGGTGTTCGACGTCGAGATTCTGGCGCGCTTCATCTCCAGGCTCGGATCGCCCCGGCTGGCAGCGGAGCGCATCTACGAATATCCACTGGACTCGTGGGAAGACATTGGGGGTTCTAAAGTCAAGCCCAGCGACTTCCTGGTCGCCTTCCGGGACGTCGCGCGAATCTACTGGCGATATATGCGCTCGGCCTAAGCCGAACCCTCAAGTAAGGACGGTTTTCGCCCGATTACCCAGCTAGGAGGCTGGCCTCAGGTACTTTCCCGAATAGTGGGTTTCGTGTTGACAAATGTCAGGGAATCCGTCAACCTATGAAGGAGTTATCTGAGGTGGGGAAGCCACATATTTCCATGAGCTTGAGTGGAATTCCGGGCATGCCAAGGCGCCTTTCGCAAGGAACGGGTCGAGGCCTCTAGCAGGACGATAACGTAGCAGGTGAGAACAGTCTGCGCAGGTAGGGAGAGTCACGGCGGGGTGGGAGAAAAAACGGATGTTTTCAATTGGAAAATGGCGAGCCCTCCTGTTGTTGTGGCCCTCATTAACCCTCAGCCTTACGATGGTTGCGCAGCAGCCTCCGGCGCCAACCGCCCCGGACGCTAATCCAAACCAGCAAGAGCCTTCCGCTCAGGGCCAGCCTCCTACGCGGACCCTGCGGGACCTGCCCCAGGACAACATTCGTCCCAACTACGTCCTGGGCGCCAACGACCAAATTCTGGTTCGCGCGCCGAATGCCGACGAGATCAATGAAAAGCCCTTCCGGATTGACGCCGACGGCAATGTGAACATGCCGCTCATCGGCCGGATTCATGTGGCCGGCATGACCGTTCAGGAATTGGAGGCCGATCTCGTCCAGCGACTCAGGGAGTATATTCGGGACCCGCAGGTGATTGTGAGCGTGGTCCAATTTCGCAGTGAGCCGGTATTCTTTGTGGGCGCCTTCAGAGCTCCGGGAATCTATCCACTCCAGGGAAGGCGAACTCTGGTCGAGATGCTTACCGCCATCGGGGGGCTGCAACCCAATGCAAGCCGGCACATCACCATTACTCGCCGCGCGGAATATGGTTCCATCCCGCTGCCGGGAGCAATTGACGATCCCGAAAAGAAGACCAGCACGGTTGAAATCAGCATGGGCAGTTTGCGGGAAAACGTAAATCCGGCCGAAGACATATTGTTGCAGCCATACGACGTGATCTCGGTCTCGCGTGCCGAGGAAATATACATCAGCGGTGAAGTTGGCCATCCCAGCGCCATCGAACTCGGCGAACGGGATTCGATCTCAATCGCTCAGGTTCTGACCATGGCAGGGGGGTTCACCAGGGATTCAGCCAAGGGCAAGGTGCGTATTCTTCGTCCGGTCCTCAACACCAACAGGCGCTACCCGATCGAAGTAGACCTGAAACGCGTCTTTGAAGGCAAGGACAACGATGTCCCTTTGCTGCCAAATGACATTGTCTACGTGCCCAGATCCTATACCAGAGCGTTCCTTACGACTTTGCAAGCCGTGGCGCTTCCGATCATCCCTTACATCATTTTCCTTGCCGTACAATGAGTTATCCGGCGCGCTACACTGAGGAATCCAAAAAGAATGCAAAGGCCTAGAAGGAGAAATCTGCCAGTGCAGTCTTGCGTGGCCCAGGTTCTCGCGTTTCTGATGGTAGTAATGCCGGTGCTGGCAGACCCGCAGAACCCGGCGGCTGCTCCTCAGCCACCGGCCAGTCCCCAAGCCCCGGCCGCGCCAGTTCAGCCCTCCCCCGCCCAGCCTGCCCCGGCCCAGGTTCCGGCCATCGCGCCGCTGCCGGTGGAACAGAGCTTGAAAGTGGTCCCCCTCGCAGGCAAGGACGAAATGAACGACCTGGAGCGCAAGATCATGGCGCCGCTGGTGGTGCAAGTCCTGGATCAGAACGATCGTCCCGTGGAAGGGGCCGAAGTGGTGTTCCGATTTCCCGTAAGCGGCCCGGGTGCCGTTTTTCCCGGGGGGAAGGCAGCCCAGACGGCCAGAACCAACGGTCAAGGTCAGGTGGCCGCGCTGAACTGGATGGCCAACGGCCAGGTAGGACGTTTTGAGGTCCATGTCTCGGCGAGCTACGGCAATCAGATTGGCGACACGACGTTTTCAATGGCGAACGTGCTCCGGGTGGTTCAGAAGCACGGAAAGTCGGAAAAGAAAGGCGGCTGGTTCTCGCCGACCTGGGTAAAGGTAGCGGTGATCGGCGGGGCTGCGGCGCTGGTGGTGGGAATTGTTCTGGCCACGCGCGGTGGCGGAGGGCATTCAACCAGCGGCAATCCAACTGTAACCGTCACACCGGGATCGCCCACGGTCGGAGGTCCGCAGTAGCAGAATGCGTTCGACATTCCTGTTGCTGATCGGTTTGGTTTGGACGAATTGGGGTGCTGCGCAGCCGGTATCCTTTAGCGGCCCGGTGGAGGCTTATGTCTTCGACCTCCCTTCGCGCAGCGTGCGGGCGGTGATCGGTGTTCCGGGAGCGTCCAGTTTTGGATCGGCGATCGTGGAAGGCCTGGATTTCGGTTCCGTGGCGCCCCAGCAGAACTACGCGATCGTGCTGGATGGAGTGGTCTGGCAACTCGCTTCGAACTTGGATTCGGCGCGTCCCAAAATTCAGGTTCTGAAGGGAATTACCGCGCGGCCTCAGGGCGTAGCCTGGTCCGGCGACGGCTCGTCTGCGGCGCTCTATTCTCTGGACGGCAATTGGATACAGATCGTCAGCGGCCTGCCTAACCAACCCGCCGTCGGGGCCCCTACCGATGTCTCGACGCTGGGTGGCTCGCTCGCGGCCGTGGCTAGCGATTCCGCCGGAAAACACATCGCCGCCGGCATCACCGGACAGCGCTCGGGAGTGTTTCTGTTCGAGGTTGCCTCCCAGACTTTCGTGCCACTGCTGGCCCTTTCAAAACCAGTGGCGCTGGCGTTTTCAAGCGACGGCTCGAATCTCTACGCTATTGACGCCGCCACTCGGCAATTGTCCGTGATCAACCTGGCCAGCACCAGCGCCCAAGCGATTTCTCTCGAGGGTCTGACCGATCCGTTCGCGGTGAGCGCCGGGCCGGCTACGGCGTCGAGCCAGATGATTTATATCGCCAGCCGCAGCGATCAAATCCTGCGCGAATATAACCTTTCAAGCCGGCAAACCATTGCGGATCTGCCTTTGAGTTTCGCTCCCACGGGTCTGCAGGAATTCGGCCACAACAGTTTCCTGGTGGCATCCCGCGCCCGCTCCGCGGATCCTTTGTGGCTGTTCGCGGACGCTCCCCAGCCGGCGGTCTTCTTTGTCCCGGCCTTACCGCTGCCGCTAATCCTCCCGGAACGGGGGAACGGCGCAAAATGAGATTTCGGCTGCTGAGCTACTGCGCCCTAGCCGCTCTTGCCACGGTTGGAATCGCGGCCGCCCAAACGATCCCATTCCAGATTCTGTTGACGTCGGGAAATACTTCGGGGACGGTGGCGAACGATAGCTCGGTCGGGTTCAACGCCGAGATCGGCCAAACCAGCACGGTTCAAGCCCAAGCCACCTATACCGGCAGCGGACAAGTGATGCTGACCTCGGGACTGGAATTATTGGGTTCGTCGGAGTTCACCGCGGCCGTCGCCGCCATGCAGCCCACCACGCTTTTCCCTGGAAACAACATTTCGTTCAGCATCACGTTTAAGCCCACCAGCGCCAACGCGGCCAGCGCTCAAGTGATGATCCCGTATTCAGAAACCGTGTCTAACGGGACCACTTCCACAACGAACAAGAGCACCATCTTACTTATCCTGCAAGGGACCAGCCCCAGCTACATCTTGAGCTACATACTCACTGCCAACGGAAACGTCGTGCCGCTGGCGTCCGGTGGGATCGTACCGTTCCCGCCCACGCAGATCAACACCAGCGCCACGGCCATCGTGAACGTCAGCAATGGGGGCAGCGGTTCCGGAACAATTACCGCCATCAGCCAGCCAACCGATC
Source organism: Terriglobia bacterium (assembly GCA_963786745.1). Taxonomy (GTDB): domain Bacteria; phylum Acidobacteriota; class Terriglobia; order Bryobacterales; family Bryobacteraceae; genus Palsa-89. Next base: position 119,026 of record CAWBAE010000011.1, read on the forward strand.
CGGCTTTCAAATTAGCGGGAGTCCCGCTGCTTCCGTATTCGCTTGCCTCCGCCGCGACACTTCCGTTGCAGATCACCTATACTCCGACGGCCACAGGTTCAGACACGGATCAGATTCAAATTACTCTGGGCTCCGGCACCGTTCTCACCGTGGGGATCCAGGGAACCGGCATCAACGCCACTTACACATATCAGTTGATCCAGAACGGGACCTCGAAGGCGGTGACGCCTCCAGGCCCCATCGCTCTGCCGGATACTAACGTAGGGAGCACGAACAGCATCATCGTGCAAGTGCAGAACACCGGGAATGCCACGGGAGTGATCAGCTCTCCGCCCAGCACCGCGGGAGCCGGTTTCTCGGTGACCGACAACACCGTGTTCCCACAGACCCTGAAGGCGGGCGGCAGCTTCACTTTCACTCTCAACTTCGCTCCCACTCAGCCTGGCGTCCAGAAGGGAACGCTGATCGTCGGAAGCGATCTGTTCACTCTCACGGGCAATGGGCTGGGATCGAGTCTTACGTTCTCGTACACGTCCGCGGCTGGAACCATCACTTTACCGGCCAGCAACCCGACCGTGGTGTTCAGCCCGGTTGCGGTCAGCCAGAGCGAGCAGGTGACCTTCGCGGTAATGAACACCGGCACGGTATCCACCACCCTCTCGAATATCGGGATCGGGCAGTCTAACAGTCCTTTCGCGGTGTCCGGACTGCCATCGCTGCCCACTGCCATCGCGGCGGGCAAGTCGATCCAGTTCACCATCACTTTCGCTCCCACCACCACCGGGTTTTCGAATGGCACGCTTCTTCTCGACACCAACGTCATCAGCTTGACCGGTTCCGGCACTGCACCTCCGCCGCTCCCGAGTTATACGTTCCAGGGGCCCACCGGCAACGTATCTCCGGATACCCAGCCGTCCGTCGGTCTGACGCTAGGGAGCGCATATCCGGTGGATTTGACGGGCACTCTGACGCTTTCGACATCCGGTATGCTGGTCGGCGACCCGGCAGTTCAATTCTCCTCGGGAGGCCGGACGGTCTCATTCGTTATTCCTGCCAAGACCACTGCCGCGAACTTCAGCGGGTTGGGGACACAGATTTTTCTCCAAACGGGCACTGTCGCCAGCGCCATCACTCTTACGCCTACGTTCGCTACCGAGGCCGGGGATATCAGCGTCACGCCTTCCAACCCGGCCACGCTGCAGTTTACGATTGCCCCCGCCGCGCCGGTGCTGATCGCCGTCACTTTGTCGGGTGTATCCACCAACAGTTTCACGCTGAACGTGACCGGTTATACAACCACCCGCAGCCTGACCGACCTGAACGTCCAGTTCACCGCGGCTACGGGCTTTAATCTCTCGTCCACGCAAGCCACTGTCGATTTGAGCCAGGTGTCCTCGCTCTGGTTTGAGAGCACGGCATCAGAAGCCTTCGGCGGCCAGTTCACCGTGTCGGTGCCATTTACCCTCCAGGGCACCCTGCCTACCGGCAAGACTTTGCTTCAGGCGATTTCCGCGGTTTCTGCAACCATCAGCAATTCCGTCGGCACGTCCAACTCACTGCAAGTTTCGCTGCAATAGAGTTCCCTGGAACCCTAGACCGCGGCTGATAGTACGGAGTGCCGCGAGGCGTTGAGCGGACTTCGTAAATACTTGCATCTTAAGTGACTTAAAAGGAATCTATGGTACTGGTACACGCTCTCTCAGGTAGACCTTGTTCAGTCTACGGTAAACGCTTTAGGATAAAGGAGATGGTAGTGAACGAATTTACGGAGAAATCATGAAGAGAATCTTATCCGGCTTGGCCTTTACCCTGCTGTTATGCTGGGTGGCGCCGGCCGCTTTTGCCGATCCCACTTGCGTCGCCGATACCATGAGCGACTATCTCGCCGATTTCGGCGTGAGCAGTGGCGGGGCCGGCTGCAGTATTGGCAACCTGACTTTCACCAATTTTGTTTATCTGTCGGCCGATGTTCCGGCTTCCGGTGTGGAAGTGAATCCCGGAGCGCCGCCGACTCCCGGGTTTCCCGACGGTCCCGGCTTCGATTTTACCGGTGGATGGGCCGCCAACAGCGTCACGCCCGTAGCGGACGCGGATATCTCGTTTGACATCACGGCGGCGCCGGGCACATACATATCCGATATCTATGTGATTCTAGGCGCCGGCAAAGTGACTGGAAACGCGGTGGCCACCTACGATGAGGAATTTTGCAACGCCGCGGGTGTTTGTGACGATGTTCAAGCCACGCCCGGGGCAACCACTCAGAACCAGGTGATCAACCTCAGTTCTTCGGCTCTGGATGGCGATCAGACGTATCTTAGCATCGAGAAAGACTTGTCCTTGACCGCTAACAGCGGCACCGCAAGTTTCTCTTCGTTCGGCAACCAGTATTCTTTGGTGCCGGAACCCCGCGGTCTGTCGGTCTTCCTGGGGTTGGGACTGGTGGCCGGCTTCGTGTTCTTCAAGCGGCGTCAGGTAGTGCAGAGCTAAGCGCTTCTTGTATCAGCTTTCGATGCACGAGCGGGCCTCACGCAAGTGAGGCCCGCTTTTCTTTAGGGCCCTGGGGAAGAGGACTCGGCCGAAGCCGAACACTGGCATCTCGATAGCGCAAGAAGTATTCGGCTTGGGATGCCTGAATGCCATCCGGTTTGAAACTGGAGCAGCCTCAGCGCTGCACCGCGTAGGCCGACACCGAGCCCGAGCCACCCTCCGCAAGGTACTTTCCTGTAGGTGAGAGAGAGAGTACAAAGCTACTCTTTCTCGTTGACCCGTCTCTAAGAAGCTGCTTTTGTTGGAGACCGCCCAATCCCCATGAAGCAACCTCTTTCCCGGTGCGAACGCTCCAAATCAGGCGTCGGCGCGGCGCGGTGTAGCTACTCCCAGTGTCAAAGAACTCCCAGAAGCCCTTCAACGGGAGCGAAACGTATTTGTAATCCGTAATGGCCAAGAGGTCGCCGCCCGCACTCTCTATCGGTTGCAGCTCAACACCTACCTTGTCGTTCTCCGCGGTCTTGGCGCCGGTCTGAGTGTCCCAGCAGGCCACGTCGGGGAGGGGCTTACCTTCGAGATGTTTTGAACCGCAGAGAAGCCGGCCTTGATCGGAAAAAAGTTCAGCGCCGGCGGCCATCCCGGATTCCCAAATCCAGCGCTGCTTTACCTCGTGCGTCCTGGACGCTACCAATTCCGTAGCCAACTCCGAAGGGTTCGGGGAGGTCAGAATCGCCAGCAAGCCTTGCTCCGGCGATGTGTCGAGCACATGCGCTTGACCGTCAATCTTCCAACTGTCGGCCAGGGAGCAGTCGGGCCTAAGAATCTGTATCTCCGTGGGCTCCTGGAATCTTCTCAGGTAAATCGCCATACGATCCTCACTCAGAAAGCCCCCAAACTCCGATTCCTTGGGGAATACGCACGGGGCTCCTGGGCTAAGCCGGAACATGGTAGGTGTTTGCGTTCGCACCACTAGGATTGCGCCGGATGGCGACCAGACGATACTGCCGCCTGAAATCCAGCGCCCGCGCTCAATATTGAGTTCAAATTCGCGAACCACTGTTTGGGGCTTCTCGACCGTCACTACGACGAGACGTTGCGGACGAGGGTCACCATCCCAGCTCGGCCCGAAACCGATCGCCGCCTTGGATTCGTCGGCTGAAAAGCGGACTCCCCAGACGAGCGCCGCCGCGTCCTTCGCGTGATCGACGAAGATCGAGAGGTCCAGATCCCACAGCTTTCGCCGTCCATCCGCGCCCCAGAGGAGCACGGCGGTTAGCGCTGTCAGAACTGTTGTCCCGAACCGCTTCATCCAAGCTGATTATCTCGTGACGTGGACCGAATCGACAGAGGTGCTCGACCTGCTATGGCAGTCATCCAGCGGCCGCGCGGCTTTTTTCACGGAGAACCGTTCTAAAAATGGAAACGGTCCGATGCACTCAGCTTCCACCTTTCTTACGAATGTAATCGCCACGCATTTCGATGCGGTGTGCGTTGTGAGCCCGCCGGTCTAAAATGCCGTCTGAAAGAGTGGGATCGTAACCGAGCAGCTTGAAGAGCGAGCCCCAAATACTCAATTGCCACGTGTTTCGGTTTTTGTCCCGCCGGATCGGCTAGCTGATCTTGCCCAGCAGGTCCTTGATGCGGGCTGCATCCTGCCTCGAAGGATGGGCGGCCAGCGCGGTTTCCAGTTCTTCGCGGGCGCTTTTCTTATCGCCCTTGTCGAGCAGCGCCATTCCTAGGTGATAACGGAAGGCGGGATAGTTGGGATATTTCTTCACCAGGTTGCCGAAGACCTGAAGCGCGCTATCCCGCAGGCCCTTCTTCAGATAGATGCAGGCGATGGTGTCTGAAAAGCTGGGCTGCCCCGGCACCTTCTGTAACGCCCGCTGCGCGAACCCCAGGGCTTCGTCCAGATTCCCGCCTTTTTCGGCGATGAAAAAGGCCATGCCGTTCAGCGCCAGCGGGTCGTCCGGATGCGCTTTCAGGATCGCCAGGTATTGTGCGCGAGCTTCCGGGATGCGGCCGGCCTGGCTCAACGCGTCGGCAAACTGCAGGTTTGGCCCCAGTTCGGAGGGCGCTAATCCGGCGGCCTCGCCGTACATCGCCAGAGCGGCTTTGTCATCGCCCTTGAGGGCCAGGACATCGGCCAACTGAAGCCGCTCACGAACTACTTTGGGATTCACAGCGATCAGTTTTTGAAACGCGGCGAGTGCGGCGTCGTAGTTTCCCGCCACAGCCTCGGTATTGCCGAGCTGAGCGAGAAGCAGCGCGGAGTTGTTGGATTTCTTCAAGCCTTCGTCCAGCGCCGCGCGGGCCTTATCGAATTCTTTCTGCGCGGTGTACACACGCGCGAGGCCCACGCTGGCTCGCGGATCCCCGGCGGCGCGGAGTTTTCCGAAGATCGCCTCGGCCTCTTGAAATTTCTTTTCCGAGAGCGCCAGGAGTCCCAGTTCCAGCTGCGGCTGCGCGGCGCGTGGAAAGTCTGCGATCAAGCGCGCGAGTTCAGCGCGAGCCGAGGCCGCATTCCCGGTTCGGCTCAAGGCTTCGGCGCGCAGCAACCTGGCTCGAGGCGCATTCGGCCGGAGTTTCAGAATTTCGTCGGCTTGCTGCAGCGTCTGGTCCGGCTGCTTTTGAATCAGGCCGATTTCCGCTAGCGCGTAACGCGCCTGGACGTAATCCTTGTTGTTCTTCAAGGCTTCCAAGTATTTGGATCTGGCAGTATCCAGGTTGCCCTGCAGCTCCTCGGCGCGTCCGAGGCCAAGCCAAAGCGAAGCATCGTTGGGATTCTGTTGAGAGAGCGCCTGCAACTCGCGCTCCCCGGCCGCGATGTTCTCCGGCTTGCCGCTCTTCACCAGCATATTGGCCTGCACGCGGCGCGCGTCCTGATCCTTGGGGTTCTCCTCTACAATCTGGTCCACCGTGGAGGACGCCTCCGCCGCTTTTCCTTGCGCGACCAGGGCGTCCGCGGCTCGCTTCTGATACAGCACCTTTTGCGGGCCCGCGGCGGCCCGCGCGCCTTCTTCAAAGTAACGAGCCGCTTCCGGATAGTTCCGTAGCCGTAGATAGAAATCCCCCACCGAAAGACGCGCCTGCGGAAAATCCTTGGGATCATCCAGCACCCGCTGCAAGGTCGCTTGCATCTCCGCCGATTTCTGCGTTCGAACGTAATGAGCCGCTAATTCCACGAGGTACGCGGCTTGCTTGGGATTATTGCTTACTTTGGTCTTCAGGATATTCTCGGCATCCGCCGGCCGATTTTCCTTCAAGTACCATTGGTACAGCACGTCGTAAACGGGGCCATACGTTTTTTGACTCTGGATGAGATCCAGCCCGAGCTTTTCGGCTTGGTCGCCCTGGCCGGTCTGAGTAAGGTTCTGGATTAGAGCTGTAGTAACGCCTGCGTCCGAAGGCTTCACCTCCAGCGCTTTCCGGAGAAGCTCAATCGACTCTTCGCGTCTTCCATCGGTCATGGCCAGAAAGGCTTTTTCTCTCAACCCCTCGAAAGACTTCGAATTCGCCTTCAGAAGATCACTGGAGACCTGCTTGATCACGTTATAGAAATTCTGAGGACGCCGCGAATCCGCCAGGTAATACTGCAGCGTGAGACTTCCCAAATGCTCTTTCGCGTCGATGTTGGCGGGAAGCAATTGAACCGCTCGATAGAAAGCTTCCAGCGCTTCCCTGGGCTGCTGGTCCTTGATTTCCGCCAGCCCCAGGCGATAGAAGGCCTCGCCATAGTGCGGATCCTTCTGGATGGCCTTGCGATAATTGAGCAGGGCATCGGGATACTTGCCCGCGGCAAAAAGCTGGTTGCCCTTGGCGAGATAGCCTTGTTTTGAAGTCCGGCATCCGGAAATCGAAACCAGACAACCGACCGTAATTGCCACGCGCAGAAATTTGCTCATACACCTTCCAACTGGTTATACGAGTTAAGCTTCGCAGTTGGATGCGCGTGCGCCTATTCAACGGAGGTACCGATCGAGGCGGCGCAAACGTACTGGTACGAAAGAACATATCATCGAAACATGCACGCGGGAAACATGCGGATCGCCCTGGATGCCACTCCTCTGACGGTGCCCAGCGGCGGTCTTAGGCGTTATGTTGAGGAGCTGACCGTGGCGCTGGCGCGAAACTTCGCAGACGATGAGTTCTGGTTGCTCTCGGACCAGGCATTTGAAGCCCCATCGTCGAGCCCCGGTAACCTAAGGACAGGGCGGGGTCCGCGCAATTTTCTGGAGCGGCGCTGGTGGCTGTGGGGTCTGCGCGGCGAGATTTCGCGGCTGGGCGTCGAGGTCTTCCACGGCACGGACTTCGCCGTCCCGTATTGGCCGAGATGCCCCAGCGTCCTGACGCTGCACGACCTTTCGCCCTGGATGAATCCAGCCTGGCACAGCCAGGCGGCGCGCGTTCGCCGTCGGACTCCCTGGCTGCTGCGGCTTCTGCCGGCAACGCTGGTGATTACGCACTCCGAAGCGGTTCGTAAGCAGGCCATCGAGTATTTTCGACTGGCGCCTGACCGCGTCGTAGCGGTGCCGCTGGCAGCCGCCTCGTTTCTTCGCCCTGTGCCCGGCTCACCGAACGGCACGCCCTATTTACTCTATGTCGGGACCCTCGAACCGCGAAAGAATCTCGAATTGCTGCTGGACGCATGGCGCGAAGTGCGCCGCGATCACCCGATCGATCTGGTGCTGGCCGGACGCCGCCGCGAGGACTTCCAGGAACTCCAAGCGGAACCGGGACTGCATCTCCCCGGGTTCACGCGCGATCAGGATCTGCCCCGGCTTTTCTCCGGTGCGCTGGCGTTTGTATATCCCTCGAACTATGAAGGCTTCGGCCTGCCGGTTCTAGAGGCCATGCAGTGCGGAGCGGCGGTGATTACTTCGCGCGATCCGGCCATTTCGGAAGTGGCCGGCGATGCCGCCATTTTGTTGGACGTGCTCGATCGGCGCAGTTGGGTGGAAGCTTTGCGCGGTTTGGCGGCGAATCGGGACCAGCTGGATTCGCTGCGCCAGAAGGCGCTGGCGAGATCCGCCCAGTTCTCCTGGGACAGAACCGCACAACGCACCAGAGAGGTGTATGAACAAGCCGCCCAGCGGTTTCGCCGGAATGCCTAAGGCTTTATTCTTGTCGCCGGAAGCGCCCTATCCGGCGATCGGCGGCGGGGCGCTGCGCTCGGCTTCGCTGCTCGAGTACCTGGCGCGGCGCTTTGCGGTGCACGCTATCGTTTTTCGCGAACCCGGATTCCCGAACCCGGCATGCGCCATTCCGGCGGGCCTGATCGAACGGCTGGACGTTCTGGACCTGCCTTTTCACTCCAAGCGCTCGATAGCGCGAGCGGTCAGGAACGTGTCCCGCTTGGCCCGGCGCAGCCCGCCGCTGATCGACCGCTTTGCCGGGTTTGCGGAGCCGATAGCCGCGCTGCTGGCTGGAAACACCTACGAAGTGGCGGTGGTGGAGCACTTCTGGTGCGCGGCCTACGTCCGCCAGCTTCGCCCGCACTGCGCCCGAGTGATTCTGGATCTCCACAATATCGAGTCTTTCTGGCATCGCAGCCTGGCCCTGCGTGAATCAGCGCCGCGCGCCTTTGCTTTGCATCGATTCGCGGCTGCCGCGCGACAACTGGAATGTAAATGGCTTTCCGAGTTCGACTCGGTGCTGGTTACCTCCGCGCTCGAAGCCGCGAAAATCGGGGAAATTATTCCGCATCCGAATGTAACGGTGTATCCGAACGCGCTGCCTGAAATCCCGGCGCCGCCTCGGAAAGAGCGGGAAGAGATCGTCTTTAGCGGCAATCTGGAGTATCAACCCAACGTCGAGGCAGTCCGGTATTTTCGGGATGCCGTCTGGCCCCTGCTGGATGCGCGGCCGGGGCTGAAATGGAGAATCATTGGAAAAAATCCCGAGGGGATCCGAAAGCTGGTTTCCGGAGACCCGCGCATCCAGGTCACGGGCTTCGTCGAAGACGCGGTAGCGGCGATCGCGGAGTCACAGATCTCGGTGATTCCCATTCTTTCGGGAAGCGGTACGCGCGTAAAAATCCTGGAGGCTTGGGCGGCCGGAACACCGGTGGTCGCAACTTCCAAGGGCGCCGAGGGGTTGAACTTCCGGAATGGCGAACATTTGCTGCTGGCCGATACCCCATCCGATTTCGCCCAGGCGGTTTCGAGATTGCTCGATTCCTGCGCGGATCGAACGCGGATTGGAGCAGCCGGCCGTAGGCTTTACGAGGAGTGTTATACTTGGCCCGTCGCCTGGGAGAGCCTCCAGGAGCTGTTCGGAAACCGTACCGCGTCCCAATAGTCTAGCCAGCGCGCCCTTCGCCCGGGATCCCAGGATCGGCCGGACGAAGCGGCTGCGGCCGTTCAATTGTGAAACATTTGCAAAAAGCACCTAGTAAACGGGAAACGCTCTATACTGGAGAAGGCAATGCGCTTTTCGGTTGATGCTCATGCGATTGGGCAGCATCTTACGGGCAATGAGACGTACATCCGCAATCTCCTCCACTCATTCGCTGATTTGGACCGCAAAAGCGATTTCATAGCCTACATTTCCCGCTCCGACGCCCACGAGAGTGTTCCCGAACGATTCCTGAAGCGCACGGTATCAGCCAACCCGTTCGTACGTCTGGGGTCCGATCTGCCGCGCCAGTTGCGGCAAGACCGGCCGGGGTTGCTACATGTTCAGTACACGGCCCCGGTTTTCTGCCCCACTCCGATTGTGGTGAGCGTTCATGATGTGAGTTACCTGGAGCATCCGGAATATTTCTCGCCGTTTCGAGCGGTGCAATTGCGGTGGACTGTTCGGCGCACGGTGAAGCTCGCCGCGCGAATATTGACCGCGAGTGAGTTCTCGAAGCGCAGCATTCTCGCCGCTTACCATATGCCCGACCAGAAGGTTGTGGTGGTGCCGAATGGTGTTTCCTCCGCGTTTCGTCCACTGCCGCGGGAGATGGCGCGGCGTGCGGTCGAGGGGACATTGGGTTTCGACCATCCGTTTATCCTAACGGTGGGGGACCTTCAGCCGCGCAAGAACTACCTGGGTTTGATTCGCGCTTTCGAGCAGCTGGTGGCGGCGCATCCGGAATTGCCGCAGCACCTGGTGCTGGTGGGGAAAGAATCCTGGCATGGGGCCGCGGTTCGGGCGGCGGCGAAAGCATCGGCCGCGGCGTCGCGAATCCACTTTACGGGCTTCGTAACGGACGACGAACTGCATAAGCTCTACGGCGCCTGCGACCTGTTTGTGTATCCGTCCTTCTACGAAGGCTTCGGCTTGCCGATTCTGGAAGCCATGGCGTGCGGCCGCGCAGTGGCTTGCTCCAATACGTCGGCGATGCCCGAGGTGGCCGATTCGGCTGCGATCCTGTTTGACCCCCATTCGACCAATCAGCTGGTGCTGGCCATGCGGGACCTGCTGCTCAACCCCGAACTGCGCATTCGCATGGAGCGGCTAGGCGCTCAGCGCGCCGCCTTATTTAGCTGGGAACGCACCGCCGGGAGAACATTGGACGTCTATTACGAATGCGCGGGCGAGGCGCAGCTCCAGCGGCCGGCGGTGAAGAAACGTGCGCCGGCGGCACTTTCATGAAATGCATCAATCTATCACTGGCGATGATCTCGGCTCTGGCATTGGCAGCCCCGCCCACTGGCGCTCCCGCGTTCGATGGTGAGCGCCTGCGTTACAGCATCAATTGGCCGAGCGGCTTGAGCCTGGGGGAAGCCGAGTTGGATGCCTCGAGTTCGAAGGCAACGGCGGACACCGGCGCCGCGCTGCATTTGCAATTTAATGTGGATGCGGGCATCCCCGGATTTTCCGTGACGGATCGTTACCGCTCCGCCGCCACGCCCGATTTTTGCTCCGAAGAGTTTCAGAAGAGCGCGATCCACGGCTCGAAGAAGACCAACGAGAAAACTACGTTCGATCTCCACGGCGGGACAGCGGTCCGGGAAACCGAAGGCGGCGGCAAGGCGGACATCAGCATTTCGCAATGCCCCAAGGACGCGCTCACGTTCCTGTACTTCGCCCGGCACGAGTTGAGCGAGGGCCGCATTCCCCCGGCGCAGACCGTTTTCATGGGCTCAACCTATGAAGTTAGGCTGGACTATACCGGAACCCAGAGCATCCGGATCGCGGACAAGCCAGTGGACGCGGATCGACTGACGGCGACAATCAAAGGACCGGCATCCTCCATCGATGTCGAGATCTTCCTGCTGAAGGACGCGGCCCGCACGCCCGCGCTGGTGCGTGTCCCGCTCGGGCTGGGTAAGTTCTCCATGGAGCTGGAGCGATAAATTCAAGCTTGCCCAAGCGCGTCATATTAGCTAACATCCGGTCAGCTAAGATCCGCTCAGCTAAGATTCGGGTCGATTAATATCCGTGTCAACCAAGGTCGCCTTCTTTTCCCCATTGCCGCCGGCGCGCAGCGGCATCGCCGACTATTCCGCGGCGCTGCTGGACGAGCTTTCGAAGCTCCTGCCCGTGACGGTTTTTTCATCCGAGTCCGCGGATTTCGATCCATCGAAGTTCGATGTTCCTCTGTATCAGATCGGCAACAATGCCTATCACGGCTTCTGCTATGAGACGGCGCTTGAAAATCCGGGCGTGGTGGTGATCCACGAAGCCAACTTGCACCATCTGATCGCGGACATCACCATCAAGCGCGGCGATTGGGACGCCTATCTGGACGCGGTGGCCGAAGAAGGCCAGCCCGAAGCTATCGCGCATGCCCAGCGCGTGCGGGCGCTCGAGGTGGGCCCGGATTACGAAGGGTTGCCCATGCTACGGCGACTCATGAGCATGTCGAAGGCGGCCGTGGTGCATAGCCATTGCGTGGAAGCGGAGCTCCGCAAGGCGGGATTCGCCGGCCCCATCGCCACCATACCCCACGGCGCCTGGATTCCGAAAGCCAGCCGCCTGGAATATCGCCACCGCCTGGGCCTCGAGGAAACCGCGCCGCTGATTGGAATCTTCGGGTTTCTTAAGCCGTACAAACGCATTGCAGAATCGCTGCGCGCTTTTCGCCGGTTGATCCGCGTGGAGCCGTCCGCCAAGATGATTCTGGTGGGCGAACCCCATCCGGATTTTCCTCTCCACTCGCTCATTCAATCGCTGGGACTCAGCGAAAACGTGCGCGTGCTGGGTTTTCGGCCGATCGATGAATTTGTCGGATACGTCGCGGCCTGCGACGTAGTGCTGAATCTTCGCTATCCCACAGTGGGCGAGAATTCCGGAACGCTCATGCGGGCTCTAGGATTGGGCAAGGCGGTGATTGTTTCCGAGGTCGGATCGTTTTGCGAGCTGCCCGCGGATGTTTGTCTCAAGGCCCCGGTGGATGCGAGCGAAGAAGATCACCTGTTTGAATATTTGAACCTGCTGGTGACCCGACCGGATGTCCGGCACGAGCTGGGGGCTCGCGCGAGCGCTTGGGTGGAGGCCGAGTGCGCCTGGCCGAAAGTGGCGCGGAGATACGCTGAGTTTATCGAAGCCGTGGCTAAGGATCGGCGGTATGCGCCGCCGGCGTCCGTGCGGCCTCTGAAAACGGCCGCTCGAGTGCCTCCGGATAAGACCCGAGAGGTTGAGCCGGGATTTATCCGCTCCTGGGCTGCAGACAAGGCGGCGGCCGGTTACATCGACACGCATATCACTCGGCTCCAGAAGACGCTCGCGATTACGCCTCCCGGCGGGCCCGCGGATCGGATCCTCGAGATGGGCGCGTATCTGCACATCACGCCCGCGTTGCGGGATCGCTTGGGTTACGGCGAGGTCCGCGGGTGTTATTACGGACCGGCCGGAGAAGTGGATCACCGCGGCGCCCGCTCCAGCGCGGGCGAGGAATTCGTGTGCGACCTGGATCTGTTTGACGCCGAGAAAGACCGCTTCCCTTATCCGGACGAATATTTCTCCACCGTGCTATGTTGCGAGCTGATCGAGCACCTGACCGCCGATCCGATGCACATGCTGGCCGAAATCAATCGCGTCTTGAAGCCCGGCGGGCATCTGGTTCTCACCACGCCGAACCTGGGGTCCCTGCGCGCGATCGCCGCGATTCTGGAGGGCTATCATCCCGGCTTCTTCCCCGCCTACATCCGTCCCCGAGCCGAAGGAGAAGAACCGGAGGCACGCCATAATCGGGAGTACACTACACGCGAGGTGGCGCGATTGTTCGCCGATTCCGGATTTGAATTGACGCTGCTCGAAACCGGACCCTTCCTGGACGAGCCCAAGCCCGAACACGAATGGGTGCAAAATATGCTGGCCCGTTACGAACTCGCGCAAGAGTTGCGCGGCGACGGAATCTACGCGGTAGGCAAAAAGGACGGCCCTGTGCGCGAGCGTTATCCGAGTTGGCTATACCAATGAGCGAAGCTGAATACCGCGGCGTGCAGGTTCGAGCCGAAGATGGCGCGCTGAAGGTTCATCTGCTCCTCGAAAATTGCTCGCGGAAGCCCTGGGAGCCGGGCACATTCTCGATGGGCTGGCAATTCTTCGATCCGGCAAGCAGCCGCTTCATTTCGGAAGGAACCTGGACGCCGGTCCAGACCCAGGTGCAGCCCGGCGGAAGCGCCGACTTCGATCTCGCGATTTCGTTTCCGCCGGAGACCGGAGGGTATCACATTTACGTCTCGCCCATCGAACAGCCGGGAGGGTGGGCGTATCTGCGTGGTGAGCCTTTCGTGCGGATCGCGGTCGAGGCCGGCAACGGCGAGGTCCGGATTGTCGAGCAGGAGATCGCCACCGCGCGCGGGTTGCGCTGGCGGCGGTTCCGATCCGCGCTGCCGGGGATCTTCGCGCGGCCATTCCGAACCATATTTCGGAATCGCCGTTTAATACGCTCCATGGCGCGTCGCGACATTGTGGCGCGGTATCGAGGCTCCTTCGGCGACGTTTTCTGGACCATCCTGAACCCGCTGCTGCTAATGGGCACTTATTTCTTTGTTTTCGGGGTGGTGCTGCGCACCCGGTTCGGAGCGGATCGAAGCTCCACTTCTTTTGCTCTTTATTTTCTTGCGGGGATGCTGCCGTGGCTGGCCTTCTCGGAACCCGCGGGGAGGTCCGCCGGCGTGATTCTGGAGCATCGCAACTTTGTCAGGAAGCTGATTTTTCCGCTCGACACGCTGCCGGTCAACCAGGTTATGGCCGGGCTAGTAACGGAAGTGTTCGCTGCCGGGGTGTTTCTGGCGGCGCTGCTGGTGATTCGGCACTCGGTTCCCGTTTCCGTGCTGTGGCTGCCGGTACTGCTGATTCCCCAACTTCTGTTCACGCTGGGAGTGTCGTGGTTCCTGTCGGCTCTGGGCGCTTTCGTGCGGGACCTTGGTCAGATCATGGGGTTCGTGCTGACCCTCTGGTTTTTCATCACGCCCATCTGTTATCCGGAGACGAGCTTGCCGGCCAGCGCGATGGTGATTTTAAGAAAGAATCCGATCTACGTTCTGGTGCGCGGCTACCGAGCGGTGTTACTGGAAGGGCACGCTCCGGAGCTGCTTCCACTGGTGAAGCTCTGGGTCCTGGCAATGGTGGTTTTTCTGGCCGGACATGCCTGGTTCGAGAAACTGCGCAAGGGTTTCGCGGACGTTATTTGAGTCCGGCGGGATCGCGGGGCTCCTTGGAACGAGCCCCCAGCTCCCACGCACCGTTCAAGTTTCGGAACCCGTAGAAGACCGTCCGGTTCCTTTTGGCGTCCAAGGTCCCGGGCGACCAGAGGCTATGAACCGCGGCTTGCAGATGCCGAGCGGTTCGAGCGGGAATGGCGATCCGCACGGAGCTGAACCGCTTCGCCGGCAATTCCGAAGCAGCAATCCAGCAGGGCATGGCCGGATCGAATTGCAGCCGCACGCTCCAGTCAAAGGCAGGCAGGCCGGATAAGCGGAAGTGGCCGTAGCCGACTGGCAGTGCAAAGCCTCCCGCCGCGATCCAGCGGGTCTGATGAGGACGGAACCAATGCGAACAAACACCGACGTCCGCGCACAAGATCGAACGGTGGTTCGGCACTTGGAGCACGGCGGCGTCCTCGGCTACCGCTTTTAGCGCTTGCGCCCAGAGGCCGGGGTCGTCTTGATCCGAGAGATGCTCCTGGACGGGCCGGGGCAAGGCTGGTGCAGCAACCATCGGGGTTTACTTGTGCTGGGTTTCCCAGTCGTATTGAATCTGGGGATCGTTGTATGGGATGCGGCCTTCGTCCTGCGGGTTATAAAACTTGTTGGTCACATAGACCAGCAGGGCTGGATCGGGGCCGATCACTTTATACCCGTGGGCCACGCCGGGCGGGATCAGCAACTGCCAGGGACGCAGCGTGCCGAGGTAGAGCGTGTTGCGCGCGCCGAAGGTGGAAGAATCCTTGCGAAGATCCACCAGGGCCACTTGCAGCATGCCGGCCGCGGGAACCCAGCAGTCGGTTTGATGGCGGTGGAAGTGAAACGCCTTGATGGTTCCCGGATAGCTGAGGGCGGCGGAGACCTGCGTCGAATCCTTGTGGAAATCGTGAGGCAGGCCCTGGCCCATGCGAATCACTTCCAGGAAGTAACCGCGGTCGTCCGGCCACACGGCCGAGGGATGGGCGCGAACGCCGGCGATGAGATCCTTGGAATCGCAGGCGTTGATCAATTTGCCGATGCCTTTTTCGCACACCGGATTTTCGAGGACCAGAGGCTGCTGCTCGATGGCGGAACTCATGCGCGGCGCGCCTCCACCGGTGCTGGGGAAGAACCGGATTCGTCATCCTGCCGCGGCCGCGTCTTGGCAACCAGATTGCCGGCTCTCAGCAGCGAATCGAAAGTTCCGGCATCGGTCCACCAGCCTTCCAGGTGCGCGTACGTCATCGTGCCCTCGCGAATGTAAGCATTGTTCACGTCGGTGATTTCAAGTTCGCCGCGACCGGACGGCACCAGCGTTCGCACCTTGTCGAACACCGTCTCGTCGTAGAGATAAATGCCGGTAACCGCGTAATTCGATTTCGGCTTCTTGGGCTTTTCTTCGATCCCGAGAATCCGACCGTCGCGAATCTCGGCCACGCCAAAGCGTTCCGCATTGTGAACTTCCTTGAGCAGGATCTTGGCGCCGCGCTTCTGCTCGCGAAAATCCTCCACGGCGGCCCGCACGGTACCCTCGATGATGTTGTCGCCCAGAATCACGCAGATGCTATTTCCATCGGCAAAATGTTCGGCCAACGCCAGGGCGTCGGCGATTCCGCCCTCGCCTTCCTGATAGGTGTAATCCAGGTGCTTGAGGCCGAATTCGCGGCCGTTGGCCAGCAGCCGCAAAAAATCGCCCGAATTCCGGCCGCCCGTCACCACCAGAATTTCCTTGATACCCGCGTCCACCAAAGTTTGAATGGGGTAGTAAATCATGGGCTTGTCGTAGATGGGCAGCAGGTGCTTGTTGGTAATTTTGGTAAGCGGAAACAGGCGGCTACCCGTGCCCCCCGCCAGTACAACGCCCTTCAAAAAGCCACCTCGTTTGCTTTGGAATGCATTAAACCCATGATACACGGCCAGCTCACGGGCCTGTGCTAGAATCGATTCGGCATGCAGGTTTACGAATGGGATCGGGTTGAGAAAGAAAAGTTGAGTCCGCTGTTCTCGCGGCAGGTGATTCACGGCGAGACCATGACGGTGGCGCGCGTCTATCTCAGCAAGGGCTGCTCTGTTCCGGAGCATAGCCATCATAACGAGCAGATCTCGATGATGGAGCAAGGCTCCATGAAGTTCGTGATCGGGGGCCAGGAAAAGTTGCTGATGCCCGGCGACGTGCTGCGGATTCCGCCGCACGTTCCGCACAGCGCCGAGGCACTGGAGGATTCAGTGGCGGTGGATCTGTTTTCGCCCCCGCGAGAGGATTGGAAGCGCGGCGACGACGCTTATCTGCGCGGGTAGCCGGTACGGCGACTAGGATTTGATCGCCAGGATCGCGTCCAGCGGCGCGCCCGTTACGCAGCTCTCGATGCTCGAAAACCCGGCTGCGCGAAGCAATGCTTCATATTCCGCGGCGCTGCGCTCCTTGCCTTCAGTGACGATCAGCATGTTGAGCGACTGCATGTGCGCCGGCACGTTTTGCGGGCTCAGCAGTTTTTCCGCCACCAACAATCCGCCGCCCGACGGGAGCGCGGCGTGGATTTTGTCGAGGAGCTTGCGAATCTTATCCTCCGACCAATCGTGCAGGATGCGGCCGAGACTATAGAGGTCGGCGGGGGGCAGGGGATCGATGAAGAAGTCGCCCGCGATGGTTCCCGGATAGGAGCGCGCGATAGCGGGCAGATCGAACACCACGGTTTCAAGATGCGGATAACGTTCACGGGCCGCTTGGGCGAGATGTCCGGTGCCGCCGCCCAGGTCGACTAAGCGGCGAAAGCGGCCGAGGTCGAAGGCGGCAACCACGGCCGGCGAACTCAGGCGCCCGAAGCCATGCATGCCCTTCTGGAAATCCCGCAAAGCCGTCGTGGTGCGAAAGAAGTGCGAGAAGATGGGGCCATCCAGATCGAAGGTTTGCTTCCAGCGATGCGTGCCTTCGCGCACGGCATCTTCCAGATGCCCCCACATCGGATAAAGAGCGGCGTTCGAATAGCGAATGTAGCCGGTCATAGTATCCGGGCTGTCGGAGCGCAGGTACTTCTCGGCCACGGGCGTGTTGACGTAGACTTCGCCTTGCTTTTCGAGCAGGCCCAGGGCGACGCAGGCGTCCAGCAAGCGTTCCAGCTCTTTCAATTCGGGCGGGCGCTTACCGTCGAAGATCCCGAGTTCCACGGCCGCGAACATGGTTTTCGACCGACGGAACGCTTCGATCAAATCAAGAACGACGTTGGAAGTGGTCATAGCCAATTGGTTGGATTGCCTTGCCCTGAAACGTTATTATTCCGGGAGCGCCGTCCACGATGTAGCCGATTCGTTTTCCCGGAACGCGCTTCCCCGGCGGAACAGTGTAGAGCAGCTCGTAATCTTCGCCGTCGTGCAGCGCTTGTTTGACGGTGGCTCCATCGAGCAGCGGAATTTCCTCGATTTCCGCCGCTACGCCCGATGCCTGGCAGATGCGGAACAGATCGATGGCCAGGCCGTCGCTAATGTCGATGCAGGCGCTGGCTTTGCCCGCGAGCCGGCGGCCAATGTCCAGACGAGGAACGATCGTCTTTCTGTGTTTCCATCCGCCCAATTTTCCCGAAACGAAAATCCGGTCGCCCGAACGCGCGCCCGATCGAAGCAGGGCCTGGCCGTGAGCCGTTGCGCCGCAAACGGTGACGTTGCAAATAACCTGCCTCGCGTGCGAAAGATCGCCGCCCGCGAGTTTGCATTTGCCGCGGGATTGGTTCAACCCTCGATAGAAGCCGTCGATCCAGCGGCGATCGGTCCAAGGCGCGACCGCGAGCGCCACCAGGCAATACAACGGTTCGCCGCCCATAGCCGCGATATCGCTGAGGCTGCGGGCCAGCGCCTGCTGTCCGACGTGCTCCGGTTCGGCGTCGCGCTTGAAATGCACGCCTTCGATGCTGAAATCCGTGGTGAAGAGCAAATCGCGGCCCACGGGCGGGCTGATCACCGCGCAATCGTCGCCGATCAAGGAGGAATAGCGCTGAAGTTCCCGGACGAAATCGATCTCGTTCACGAGAGTGCGGCCACCAGCCCGCTCGGCAACTCTTCGCCGAACACTCGGCCGAGGTCCTCTTCTACTTCGCCTTCGAGCGCAGGCACCAGTGCCGCGGGGATGCGGCGGCGAATGTTTTCGATAGTGGCGGGGGCGAGATCGCGGCTGACATCGCCGGTGCGGCGCGCGATAGCGACCACGGCGTCGTCGGATTTCGGAACTTTCAACAGCGCTTCCACCCAGCGTGTAGCCACCAAAGGCGCGAGCACCTGGTTATTGGGGCCGTAGAAAAGTTTGCGCGCGCCGAGTCTCGAAATGCACCACAAGCTGGTTTCGACCAACTCGCCTTTCTTCAATTGCGCGAGCAGCGCGTCGCCGAGCTGCGCTTTGGTTTGGAGCGGAAGCAATTCGAGACTGGATGCCGCGCGCCACATTTCGCGCCACAGGCTGTTATTCAATCTCGGCCGTTTTCCGGGTTTGGGGAGCAGGACCGGCGAAAGACGTTGAAAGATATCGATCTGTTGATTCTTGTTCAAGCCGCCGGCCACGCGGCCCCAGAAGATCCACCAGTCGATCTCGTTTTGAACCTGGCTTGCGAACTGAAGCCCCGCGGCGTAAATCCGGCGAGCTTGTTCGATGCGGTAATCGTCGGCTGGAAATCCGAAGCCGGGGCGGAGGCAGAAACCGCACAGGTTCAGCCAGCGAAGCTCGTGTGCCGGGGATTTCCGGCGGCCCTCGGCTGACTCAAGCAAGCGATCAGATAATCTTCTGATCGTACTGAGGGGCCATGAGTTGCGGCCCAGGGCCAGGGTCTGTTCCAGCTTGCCGGGAAGTTCCTCCGGTGCGAGAGTTGGGGCCTTGAACGTGGCGTCGATAAGCGCTTCGGCGTGCCCGAGGGACTCATCGCTCACCAGAGCCGCGGGCTTACTGGCGGAGCTTGCGGTTTTTCGCAAATCGAATTGAAGACGCCAGCGATGCTCGCTGATTTTCGAATCCGCCCATACTTCGAGCGTGCCCACTTCGGTGAGATGAGCGCGCAGCTTCACGGGAACCAATCGCTCGCCGGACTTTCCGAAACGGATCACGGCATTCAAGGGCGCGTGTAAATGCAACTCGTCCGAGGCCGGGATTACGTCGCCGATCCGGTCGTCGGCGCGAGCGAGCGAACTGTACAAACGGAAAGAGACCGGCTTATTGGCGACTAAGTGCAGGTCCTGGCCGCTGAGCTCGAGCGACTGGCCTTCTTCGGTTCCGCGCGGCACCAGACACACGGCGTCCGATTCGCCTATGCCGACGTAGTAAGCGCGAGGCAATCCGCCGCGGACCAGAAGTCCAGCGCCGGTGGCTTTCACGTACGAGTAGTACGCCGCGCCCACCGCGACCGCAAGATCGAGATCCCGGTTTTCGAGGATCAGCGGCCGCTTGCCGTACCAGCGCTCCATCACGTCGGCGACGCGCTGCTGGCACAGGTCGGGAATGAAGAACCCGCCGTTGAACAAGATGGCGTCCGGTTTTGCGCCCTGATTAGAGCTTAGGAACGCGGCCAGATGCTTGGTGATGGCGGGATCGGAAACGTAAGGCAGGCCAAGTTCCCGAAACAGGCTGCGCTTTTCCTCGGCCGGTTTTTCATCCAGCCCGCAGAAGGGAAGGAAGCCGTCGAGCGCCAGCTCCAGCGCTTCTTCGCGCAGGATCTCAGTCTTCAGCGTGCCGCCCACCAGCGACGATCCTGCGCCCAGCACGGTGATTTCGACGCTCTTGAGATTCGGATCGGCGAGCATGCGTTCTTTCGCCGCCGCGCATTGCCGCCTCAGCGCGCTGCGTTGGCGGATGGAAAGCTGCGTGTTGAGTTTGGCTTCCACCAGCCAGGTCAGCGTGAGATCCAGGTTGTCGCCGCCGAGCAGCAGATGTTTGCCGACCGCTGTGCGCGTGAACTCGATGCGATCGGCGTCGCGCCGGACCTGGATCAAAGTGAAATCGCTGGTGCCGCCGCCGACATCGCAGACCAGCACCAACTGGCCGTCGAACAGGCTTTTCTGGGATTGGGCCAGGTGATTCGCGATCCAGGAATAGAACGCCGCAGCGGGCTCCTCAACCAGCGTCAGCTTCTCGATTCCGGCATCTCGCGCGGCTTGAACCGTGAGCTCGCGGGCTTCTTCATCGAAGGACGCGGGCACCGTCAGGACGATGTCCTGCGCGGATAGCGGATCGTTCGGATGCGCCTGGTTCCAGGCATCGCGGATATGAGCCAGGATGGCGGTGGAAACATCGATAGGAGAGAGCAGGCGGCCGGCTTCCTGCGCGTCCCAAGGCAGAATTTTCGCGGTGCGATCCACTTCCGGATTTGAGAGCCAGGACTTGGCTGAGTGAACGGATTTCGTGGGCACCAGCGCACCCTGCTCGCGGGCGTAGACGCCGACATAAGTCTGATCGCCGAGAAAAAGGAAGGACGGCAGGGTGCGGCGAGGCTCGATTTGATTGGGCGCGACGTACTGCGGAATGTCGAGCACCTTGATTTCGGGATAATCAGGCAGCTCGCCGCGCACGTGCTCCACGTAGGCGAGGGCCGAGTTGGTGGTGCCCAGGTCGATACCGACGTTCATCGGCGGCTACTCGACTTCGATTTCGGCGGGCGCCAGAATCGAATTTTGGCTGGGTTGGATGGCCGGAAGGTCGATTTTCTCGGCGCGCCAGCCCTTGTGCCGGAGGATGCCTCCCGGCGCTTTGCCGCTGGCCGGGACGTTGCCCAGCAGTTTCACAGTGGCGGGGTCGTTCGAATCCAGCTTAGTGAAACTGCCTTCCACGGCGTCGATTACCGGTGTCAGCCGCAAGTATCGATTTAAGGATTCCCGGCTTTGATCGTGCAGGTTTCGGACGGCTGCGCCCACCTGGTCGTCCGCGTATCCGGATATATCCTCCATCAGAAAATCGATCAGGCGGGAATCGCGCTGCAGGATTCCTAGGATCTGTAGAGCGCCATCGGAAGGCTTGGCCTGCGGGACGGGCTTGGCTGCGGGAGTTGACGGGCGAGTGGGGGAGAATCCCAAGGCCTGCGCGATGTCACCCGGAAGCTTGCCGCTGAAGAGAATTGCAAAAAAGCTGCGAAATGCCAGTGCGATCCTGCTCAAAATATGCCTCTAAGCTTTAGGATACACTGGCGATGGCAAAGTCCGATTGATTGGACATCGGCTTGCAAACACTCTCCTTGCCATGTCGCCGCATTTCAGAGATCGCATGGATGCCGGCGTTCAGCTGGCCGGGGGTCTCCGCGCGTACGCGAACGACCCCAACGTGATCGTGCTGGGGTTGCCGCGCGGCGGCGTGCCGGTTGCGTACGAGGTTGCGAAGGCGCTACATGCGCCACTGGATGTTTTCGTGGTGCGGAAGCTGGGCGTCCCGGGCCATCGGGAATTGGCGATGGGAGCGATTGCCAGGGGCGGCGTCCGCGTGTTGAATCAGGAAGTGATTGACGCGCTCAAAATTTGGCCGCAAGTGGTGGAGGGGGTGGCCGCCGAAGAGGAACGCGAAGTAGAGCGCCGGCAGGTCGCGTATCGCGGAGACGTGGCTTTTCCGAATCTGGCCGGGCGGACGGTGATCGTGGTGGACGACGGACTGGCAACCGGATCCACCATGCGGGTGGCGGTGAAGGCATTGCGGCGAAGCCATCCTGCTCGGATCGTGGTGGCGGTGCCGGTGGGGGCCGCGGAAACTTGCCGCGTGCTGAGCCAGGAAGCCGATGAAGTGGTTTGTCCGAACATTCCGGATGATTTCCATGCGGTCAGCCTGTGGTACGACGAATTTTCGCAAACCAGCGACCAGGAAGTCCGTCAACTGCTCGAATCCGCGGCGTCGCACATCGCGCCCGCACGTTAAAACTTTCGAACCAACAAGAGGAGGCCAGTATGCATTCAGGTGTGGCGATTGAACATTCGCCGATTCAGATCCCGATGGGTTCCGTCAAACTGCAGGGCGACCTTAGCGTTCCCACGGCGGCGAAAGGCGTGGTGTTGTTCGCGCACGGAAGCGGCAGCTCGCGGCACAGCCCCCGGAATCGATACGTGGCGGACGTGCTGAACGAGGGCGGATTGGCGACGCTGTTGACCGATCTGCTCACCGAGGACGAGCAGCAAGTGGATATGCAGACGGCTCAGCTTCGTTTCGACATCGGTTTACTGGCGGGAAGGCTGGAGGTTATCAGCGAATGGCTGGCGCGGCGTCCGGAGGTTCGGGGCTTGAAGATGGGGCACTTTGGTGCCAGCACGGGCGCCGCAGCGGCGCTGGTGGCGGCGGCCAGGCATCCGGAGCTGGTGCGGGCGGTGGTGTCGCGTGGTGGAAGGCCGGATCTCGCGGGGCCGGCGCTGAGGCGGGTGAAAGCCCCGACGCTCCTGATCGTCGGCGGCACGGACGAAGTTGTGCTGGATTTAAATCGCAAGGCGATGGCGCAGATGACTTGCGAAACGGACTTGGAAATCGTTCCGGCGGCGACTCACCTGTTTGAGGAGCCGGGCGCGTTGAGCGTGGTGGCGCGGTTGGCGGGGGATTGGTTTCTGAAGAAGCTGGGGTAAGTGAGGGCTGGGGATCAGCGGACGGGAAGCCAGTTGAGGCTCCTGAGTTTTGCTGGGTCATCCGATCCGCCTAGCGGACGGATAGCTGCACGTAATATGGGCGGATGTTGCGCTATTTCCGAGCCTAATAGGCTCTCTCCTTGGCTCTGGCACAAGAGCCAACAAATAGCCTGACATTTGACCCGCGTCAACCCCGCGATTCACGCGGGTTCGGCGATTGCGTAAAACCTACCCATTTCGAGAATTTGAGACAGCCCTATTCTGTAATCTCTACCTCGG
Organism: Terriglobia bacterium; assembly: GCA_963786745.1. Taxonomy (GTDB): domain Bacteria; phylum Acidobacteriota; class Terriglobia; order Bryobacterales; family Bryobacteraceae; genus Palsa-89. Next base: position 141,918 of record CAWBAE010000011.1, read on the forward strand.
CGAAGCTGCCGGGCGTGGCCGCGTTCACTGCAGCGACAATCTCCGCGACATGGGGCTTGATTACGCTCCATCGGCCTTTGCCCAAGACGACAATCGCAATATTGCGTCCGGCAAGGTTCTGCTGGTAGCGTATATTGCGGTCGGTCGTAACCAATACTTGGAATCCTGCGGCCTCTGCGACGGTCAGGAGTTGGCCGTTTTCCAACTCTTCCCATCCGCGCGCACGGGCCTCGGTGATCGTGTGGCGATCGATGAGGTAGCGAGCCAGCGTGCGGGGCGTGCCGTTGTCGAACAAAACGAGCATTACGGGCGCGGCGCGGCGACATTGGCTTCGGCACTGTGCGCCGCGAATTCCAGAACAGCTTGCACCTGTTCGCGCGTCACACCGAATTCTTCCACAAGCTCATCAACGGTCATATCCTGAAGGTTCTCGAACACAGTGGAAACTGGCATCCGAGTGCCCTTGAATACCCATGCGCCGCTGCGCTTGCCAGGGATGCTCTCCACGGCGGGGCATTGGGACCAATCGAGAGTTGCCATAGTCGTACCCGTCTTTCATCGTATCCTTTTTGAGCTCGGCTCAGATTCCCAGGCGCGCCCTTAGCGCGCGGACGCGGTCCCGCGAGACCGTCAGTTCGGTTTTCTTGTCGTCTTTCAGGCGCAGCATCATGCGGCCGCCGAACCAAGCGTGCAGCTCGTGGATGTAGTCCAAGTTCAGAAGCGTGGCACGGTGGATGCGGAAGAATTTCTTCGGGTCTAGTTTTTGATCCAGTTCCTGGATGGTCTGGTCGACGATGTAGTTTTTCGAAGGTGTGGCGGCGTAGGTGAGTTTGTCACTGGCGAAGAAGTGCGTCACGCGGGTTAGCTCGACAAATTCCACGCGCTCGCCGATTCGGGATGCGATGCGGTCGGGATACTCGGGCGGCTTGGCGGCATTCGTGAGGGACTCGACGCGCTCCAACAGTTCGCGGATGGCGGGCGCAGGCTCGGCGCCGCCGCGGATTCGTTCGATCTTATCCAGGGCGCGCGCGAGGTGCGCTGCTTCGATGGGCTTCAACAGGTAGTCGATCGAATTTACGCCGAACGCATCCAGCGCGTAGCGGTCATACGCGGTCGTGAAAACCACCAGAGGCTGCGGGTCTATGTGCGAGAGCATTTCGAAACCCGTCATGCCCGGCATTTCGATGTCGAGGAACAGCACGTCCGGCCTGGCCGCGAGGATGGCCGCGACGGCGTCCGAAGGATCGCTGCTTTGCCCGACGATTTCGACGAGGCCGGTGGCCGTCAACATTCGGGCCAGGCGCTTCAGGGCCAGCGCTTCGTCGTCAACCAGGAATGCTCGCATGGGTTTGCGGAACCGAGAGCGTGAGGCGATTGCGGTCTTCCAGGCGATCGAGCAGCAGGCCCCCTTCGGCGCCAAAAAGCGCGGCCATGCGGCGCTTCAGAATGTCGATTCCGTGGCCGGCAGGAGCGTTTTCGAGCTTGAATTCGGGGCCTTCATCGAGGACCTCGAGGAGCAGGAGTCCGTTTTCGCGCGCCGCGCCGATGCGAATCTCGCCGCCCGAGCGTTGGCGGGAGACGGCGTGTTTCACGCTGTTCTCCACCAATGTCTGGATGGACAGCGGAGGTACCTGCGCTTCGTTGAGCCCGGACGGAAGATCGATGTGGTAGCGCAGCCGGTCCCCGAAGCGGGCGCGTTCGATTTCGAGATAATCCGCCACGATTTTCATCTCGCGTCCGAGCGGCACCAGGCCTCCGTGGTTCGAATCCAGCGAGAAGCGCAGCAGCGCGGCCATCTGTTCGATCAACCTTTCGGCGCGCTCGGGATCTTCGGGGATGAGCGAGGAAATCGAGTTCAGGGTGTTGAACAGAAAGTGCGGATGGATGCGCGATTCGAGCGAGGCGAGCTGCGCCTCGGTGACGAGCTTGAGCGCATGAACGCGCTCCAGTTCCTTGGTCCGAAGCTGGAGCGCGGATTCTTTCAACCGGTCCGTGAAGCTCTCGTACATCGAGAGTGTTCCGCCGGCGAGCAGCGTCATAAAGATTGCGATTCGGAGGCTGCCATTGAATTCCGGCCAGTAGAGGCGCAGTGGAATCCAATGCAATCCCACGAACACCAGGCAGGCGACGAGTTCGCCGGTCACCGTCGCCACCAGGATGGTCGCGATTCGGGACGCCCAGCGCAGCCACGACGGGCGCTGCAGCGTGGCCATCCACACCTTGGGTACCGTGGCGAACGCGATTGCGCCGATGCACTGCGAGTAGACGAATGAAAAGCGAAAGGATCCCCAGAATCGCGCCAGCGGCATGCCCGCATCGAATGACAGCAATAAGAGCGGCGGGACCAGAGAGAGGGCTGTGTCGATGAGCACAATGCGGAGCACGCGCCTGCAGCCGAAGATCCAATGCCCGCCGTTCATAGGCTGAAACCTGTGACCATTATCTTACTTGCCAGTATGGCAACCGAGACAACCGCCCTGCGCCGGCGCAAGGGATTTGGTTTCGAGCCAGGTTCCAGCGGATTTATCGTAGGGGGTGCCGGGGAGCTCTTTTTGAATGCGCTCGAACCACTGCTGCGCCTTCTCCTGATTTCCCAGGCGGCTGTACCCATCGGCCAGGCCGATCAGCAGTTCGCCGCGGGGGTGCGTCGCGAGGTCGTTGAGATCCGGCCCTTGGATGGCGTAGGCCTTCTCGTAATCTCGGAGGCCCTTTTCGATCAGCGGGCGTGCCATGTCAGGGTTGGAAATGTTACGGGACGCCGTGAGAAGCACTGCGCCGCGCGGGATGCGAACCTGCAGATCGTCCGGCGCAAGAGCGGCGGCATCGTCCATTTCCTTGAGGCCGCGCTGCCACAGGTCCAAGGCGGTTTTCTGATCGCCATGGCGAAAGGACTGGCCGGATTCAAAGAACAGCCCCGCGCCGTGCCAAACCAGGGCCGGAGCGTTCTTAGGGTTGGACGCGAGAAGATCTTCGCAGATTTTCATGCCTTTCTCGAGCGACGCGGCATCGCCGCCGAAGCCAGCGAAGAAATAGTTCCTCACTGTGTAATCGAAGCGATCCTGACCCAGCAGAATGCCAGCCGTGGCGAGCAGGACGAATAGAATGTCGAGGTTCCGTTTCATTTGGAACTCCTTTCCGTCCCAGAGTAGTTCCGGAGCGGCGGCTGGCAGGCCAGAATCGGATGAAACGTCAGAATGCCGGATGAGCGGCTGCGGCGTGTCGATGGTCCGGGGCATCCAGATGCATGTCCTGGCAGACTTCGTCCAGCATTTGCTCGGTGGCGACGGGCGATTCGAAGGCGAACGCGGTGAGCAGCAGGTTATCGCAGATGGAGTTGATCAATCGAGGGATGCCTTCGGAACGCTGCTGAATTTCGGCGACGATCGGGGGCGGGAAGACGGTTTGATCTGGCATTCCGGCGCGTTCCAGGCGAGTGCGGATATAAAGCTCCGTGTCGGACGATTGGAAGGCGTCGAGATGGCAGCGTAGGACGATGCGCTGCTTCAGTTGGCGGAGATCGGGGGACTCCAGTTTTCGATCCAGCTCGGTTTGACCCGCCAGGATGATCTGGAGCAGTTTCCCACCGGGATTTTCCAGGTTGCCGAGCAGGCGCACTTCTTCCAGAACGTCCGGTTCGAGATTGTGGGCTTCGTCGACGATCAGGGCTGTCGTGGAACCGCGCTCGGATTGCCGCAGCAGGAGTGTATTGAGCGCGAACAGAATTCCGGTTTTCGAGGCGCGTTCGCAAGTCAATTCAAAATCGTAGGCCAGCATTTCGAAGAATTGATCGGGCGTGAGACGCGAGTTGAAGATCGAGGCGAAGGTGATGTGCTGCTGGACGAGGAATTCGCGCAGGCATTCGAGCAGGGTGGTTTTGCCGGTTCCGGCGTCGCCGGTCAGGACGATGAATCCCTTGCGGTGCTGCACGCCGTAAATCAGATTCGCCAGGGCTTCTTCGTGCTGCCTGCTGCGATAGAGGAAGCGCGGGTCAGGGCTTAGGTTAAAAGGATTCTCGGAGAATCGGAAGAATGCGTTGTACATGGGCTGCCGGGATAACCGCGGAGATGGCAGTCCGTGGGGATTGGTTCTGAGGAGATGTTAGCATGCCGGGCTAAGACTCTAGAATCTGGAGCTGGACGAATCCGGCCAGCGTCGCGGGTTGATTGCCGAGGAAAACGATCTTGCGCGTTTTGGGAAATGGCAGGCCGGATTGGATTGCCCGCGCATAAAATCCGACTTGCCCCAGGATCTTGCGATAGTTTTCGTCCTGCGTATTGAGATAGGCCGTTTTCGAGAGGAAGCCGGCCGCCCAGCCCAGGGGCAACATGCACGCGTGGCCGAGCGCGCGAAGCTCCCCCAGTCGCGTCTCCAGCTGATCCAGCGTGGACTTCAGCAACCCGAGGCCGGTGATGTCGCAATATTGCTTTTGGATTTTCAGAACCTGCTCGGCGTAGCCGTTCACCAGGCCGAAGATTGCGGCTGCATCCAGGCGTTCGCGGTGGCGCGGCTTCTCTCGCCACTGGCCCTCGAAGATGGTTCCAGGCGGGGCCATTTCGGCGAAGATCGGCGTGCTGTCTTCGGCGCGCTTCACGTTGCCGCGCGGGGTTTGTTTCCAAGCCAGCTCCAGTTTCCCGCCGCCTTTCGATTCGAGCGTAGCTACGCGCAGAAGGAAAATCTTGAACACGGCGTCGGGGACGGTTCCCGAATCGGATGCCGCGATGAGGCGCATCGAGTCCGCACTGGCGTTGCCGAGCGCGGATTCTTCCACCGAGCTGGCCGGCCGGCGCGGCAGGCGGCCTTCGGAAGCGGTGCGCTCGGTGAGATCGGTCAACAAGCGCTCGGTGAAACGTCCATGCACGGCGCCGGTGCGCAGCGCGCCTTTGAGGGCCGTCGCCGGCAAATACGGGCCCGCGGGGCCGGTGGCGAAAGTGGGAATGAACAGGTGCTCGGCGTGGGTGCGTTCCCAATATTGTGTGGAACTGGGGTGCTCAAACGGAATACGGCGGCCGGAATAATTCTGCGCGAAGCCGCCCCAGGACGCGAAGTCGAGCTTCTCCGCTTTTTTCAATTGGCTCAGATAGCCTTCCAGACGCGGCCCTTTGGCGAGCAGCCGGAAGATGCGCCGCTGATCCAGGACATTGACGTTGTCCTTCCACACCATGTAGTCGATGGGCGCCAGCTTTTGGCCATCGCCCACCAGCGTGGGAGTGAGACAGGTGAGCCGGTATTTCATGCGGCCGCCCGCCACGGAATGGGCACGCCGAGCGCAAAACCGGAGCGATAAACCGGGTGCGCGAAGCCCGCCGGCGCGACGTCGCGAACATCGCCGCGCGGTTCCGCCGAGGCCAGCAACACCGAACCCTCGGCTATCATCACGGTGGCGGCTTTGGGAGCGCCCCAACCGGCGGCGCTCTCGATCCGTCCGGAGCGCGATAGCGTGGCGTAGCTTCCGCGGGTCCAGTCCACTGAATCATTCCCGGCCGGCGTGTAAAGCGATAAGAGCCAGAAGGCGCGCTCCGGCGGTTCGGCGGGCGAATTCGGCGCGGGCAAGGCCCAGGGCGACCACTCGGGTGTTTGCGAGCGGCCCCAACCGCGCGAGCGTTCTCCGCCGAAGCCTGAATCGGCCAGCAACAGCAGCGCGCTGCGGACGGGCTGCTCCCATTCGGCGGCGGCTTCATCGCTTGCGAACTGGACGATGGTCCAGAGCCCGGCATGGCGCGAAAATTCCAGGCACGCGGTGGCGTGCGCTTCCACGCTCGAAGGACTTAAGCGGTCCACGCCGGCGCTGGACCTGAGGGCGATGCGGAAAGGTCCAGCGGCGGCGTCCGCCGGGATCAGGCATTCGGATTCGCCATCCACGGCCCACTTGTTTTCCTCGATCGCTTTGTCGTCGAGCAGCGCTTCGACCACCGAGAGCGGAACGAAACGCGCACCTTTATAGCGGATCTTCGCCGATTCCGGGGGCGGCCAAAGGCTGCGCGGCGGAATCACGAGCAGCGTGTCGCCCTGATATGGATACAGAGAGCTGAAGCGCACGGCCGGAGCGCCGTCCGCTCGGGCGGTGGCATCGAGCCAGGCCTGCTGAAGGCCCAACTGCGACATGGCGGAACAAACCGCGGAGAAAAGCGCATCGCTGTGGTAGATCAGATCCACGCGATCGCGCGCGCCGGAATCCGGGCCGAAGCGCCAGGGTCCCACGGGCTGAAAGCGGACCGAATAATTAAGACCTGCGGGCATTGTTACTCGGCGAGCTTTTCGGCGAAGTCAGGCGCTGTCACCAGTGATTGCAAGCCCGCCGCGCCCGCGCCCGCGATCAACTCTTGCTCGGTTGCCCCGGATGCGTAGAAGCCGCGGCCGCGCCAGGTGAGCTTGAGATCCGACAACGCCACTCGGCCGTTCCCGCGCGATCCGCCGCCGCCCAGGCTGTCGTCTTCGAGCAGGCGCAGGCCTTCCACCAAGCGTGCCAGCAGGTCCCGATCTTCCAGGCAAAGCACATCCAGGACGATGCGGAAATGGAAGCGCGCGCCGGCCGGAACTCGTTCGAGGGTTCGGGGATTGGCCTGCGACGTGATGCGGTCGATCGCGTTCTCGCTCTTAACCTCGGTCAGCTCGTCGTCCATGTTCTCGCGCATCTGCGGCGTGATGCTCTCGGTCAGCAGCGGCGCATCGTAGACGGTGAGACGCGCGGGCGTGGCCTGGGTGGAATCCAGAGGCTCGCCGGAAACGCGGTCCATGCGGCCGGGATTGCGGCCGAAGAGCAAGCAGATGTCGTCGTCCGGGCGGTCGCTCTGATGGATGCGGACTTCCTGTCCCTTGCGCTTGGACAGGTACACGAGCTCGGACGGAACGGCCAGGCCGGAGGATTGTTCGAGCAGGGCGCGCAGTTTTCCGCGCAGCGAACTGCCGGGAATATAGGGCAGCCCGAAGGCGTCTTTCACCACGGGGTTATCCGCGCCGCCGATTTCGAGCGAGCCTTTGCCCGCGCCGATGTGCAGTCCGGTCTGGCAGGTGATGTCTCCTTCGAGAATCAGCTTTCCGATCAATTTCAATTCTGTTTGCGCTGTGTGCGAACTCATGTCAGTTTTTCTCGTTTCTTTACTCGTTGTAGGCGACGATGGCTTCGAACAGATCGCGAAAGCGTTCGTATCCGCGCACATCATTTTTGCGCGTGACCTGCAGCAGCAGCTTCTCGAGCGAATCCATGCTGCGCAGCGAATGGCGCGCGATGGTGTACGCCAAACGGGCGCGCAGCATGACGAACTGCTGCTGGCGTTCGCTCTCCGGCGCCCGGACGGCGCGGCGAACGGCGTTATAGAGACGCCGCAACTGGCTCTTGGTTCCGGAATCCATGTCGCGCATGCGGCTGACCACGCCGTGGGCTTGATTGTCGAGATAAAGCGGGTCGGAGATCAGTTTATCGAGGTCGATTTCAGGCGGACCCTCGAAGCGCCCCCGGTCTCCGCCGCGATCCCCGCGATCGGGGAATCGGCCGCCCTCGCGTCGCTCGCCCTGCTGCGGGCCCCGGCCCTCGCGGCCGCGACCCTGGGGTCCGCGATTCTCCGGCTTCTTTTGTTCCTGCTGCTTCGCTTCCTGCGGCTTTGTTTCCTGCTGCGGCTCAGCCATTCCAAACCTCGTTTCTGTTCAGGCCTTCGGTGGACAACCTGGCCCATTCTAACGCCACGCGGCCGGAGGGCCGCAACTTCAAATTCGCCGGATTCTTGCCCACCAGGTCGGCGATCAGGCTGGTGCGGGCCTTCTGGAAATCGCGCGAGCGCGAGGTCCCCAGTATGCGATGCAGGCGGCGATGGAAACGCCAGGGTCTTTCGGCGCGGCGGGCCCCGGGTCCGCGCTTGGTTTCGCGATAAATCCCGCAAAGATCGCGAATATATTGCGGCGCGATGCCGAATTCGCGCACCATTCCGGTTAATTCGTCTTTGAGATCGGCGGCGTCGGAGAGCTGCTTCCATTCGAGCGTGCGGCCGAGCAGGTAGAAGCAGTCCTTGTCGGCTGATTTGGCCACTTCCAGCCGATGCCCGGCCCACTCGTACACCGAGCCGAGCGGCATATCCAGATCCGGCGCAAGCGCCAGCGCCATGCTGATAGTCTTGCCCTCCTGGCCGGGAAAATCCTTGAGATGCTCTTCCGTAAAGCGGTGGAACAATCGCTGCAATTCGCGCGCGAGCCCGATCAGAGCATCCCAAGCGCCATACACCGCGAAATCGTCACCGCCGGTATAGAGCAAATTGATCTTGCGCCAGAACTCGGGCAGGGAACACAGCACTTCCACTTCGCCCGCGAAGAACTGTTTGTATAGCATCGATAGCTGCACGTGCTCCTCGATGCTGTGCAGGCGGCGCAGGCGAACACCGAAGCTGTCGACATCCCCGCGCAGAACTCCCCACACGGGCCGGCCTTCGGAGCGGGATGCCAGCACTTGCGCAGTGGCGACAGCGCGCCCATCGTCGGTGAGAGCGGTGTGGCGCGCTAACGGCAGCGAATCAGGCGCGGTGCCGATGGTCCAGCTGTGTTTTCCACCGGAAGCCTGGACGCGCGCCGGATTTTCCGGGGACCAGCCGATTTCGGTGGCATCAGGGAGCAGGCGGCTCAATTCCGCGAAGTAGGTCGGGTCGGGCTCCGGCGGGGGTTCCGAATCGAGAAGCCCGGTGGAAGCGAGCGGCGTGCCTTGCTTGCGCTGGAACTCATCGTTGAGGCGCTTGCGCACCACCGTCCAATCGCCCAGATTTTCGGTGATGGCCCACCGCAGGTCCAGTCTGGATTGGCTCAATTGCCGCAATTCGGCGCGCGCGGCGTTCAGGAATTGCTCGCAGTGAGCGCGGGCTTCCTGGGGGAGAACCACTAAGAACTGATCGCCGCCGCTCGATCCCAGCAGCATTTTCGAGAGTCCCAATTCTTCGATCAGGGCCCTCGGCAACACTTCGCTCAGCAGGCTCACCCAGCGCAAGCGGCCGGCGAACAGAGCTTCCTCCTGGTCGCCCGCCAGTAAGAAGTCGTTCGCGCCCAAAATCTTGCCTTGTAACAGGATCTGAACGGACATGTGAGGTAATAGCGAAAGCTCAAATGTACCACGGGCCGCGGGGGCCGGGCGTGAACTTAGTACTCCCGCTCAGGCGGTTACCTGATTGTGAGAAGTCTTCCCTAGTTCTAGTCTGGCGCTGCACTGAGAGAGCTTCAAAGCAATTGGCGGCTGCCTGTCCTTTTTTATGTACCCGCCAAAAACTAGATGTTACGCAACAACGACTAACCTTAGGGAGCCATGGCTGTGGACGGCTGGCGCGCGCGATGCACTAATCCCCCGGTATTAGTACTCTTGACGCGTACAAGAATGGCACTTAAAGTTTGATGTGTTTGGCCCGTTTAGATGCGGCATCCCTGACCGTCCTGACCCTGACCTCTTTATGGGGTCAAGTGTCTGTTACCACACAGCACAATGACCTGAATCGCTCCGGCAGCAATCTCAGCGAGACGATCCTGAATACGTCAAATGTGAATGTGAACAGCTTCGGCAAGCTGTTCTCGCTGGCCGTGGATGGCCAGATCTATGCTCAGCCGCTCTATGTTCCAACTGTCACGATACCCAACCAGGGAGTTCACAACGTGGTCTACCTGGCCACGGAGAACAACAGCGTCTACGCGTATGATGCCGACTCGGCGGCTCAGTCGGCCCCGCTGTGGCAAGTTAACTTGGGTCCGGCCATCCAATCGTCAGTAATCAACGTAACGCGCAACCTCCAGCCCCAGATTGGAATCAGCGGCACCCCCACCATCGATCCGACTTCGAAAACGTTGTACGTGGTCGCCGAAACCTACGAAAGCAGCCAGGCGATCTTTCGGCTGCATGCGCTGGACATAACCACGGGCGCGGAAAAATTCAACGGGCCGGTGGTGATTCAGGCCTCAGTTTCCGGCACCAGTTCCGATAGTTCCGGCGGCGTGTTGACCTTCAACCCTCTGATGCACTGGCAGCGTGCTGGTCTGTTGCTTTGGAATGGCTCCATCTACATTGGGTTTGGGTCGCACGAAGATCAGACGCCGTATCATGGCTGGATCTTCACTTACAACGCGGCCACGCTGGCGCAGAGTTCGGTGCTGTGCACCTCCCCGAACGGCTCGGAAGGCGGCGTCTGGCAAGGAGGGGTTGGATTGTCGGTCGACACGGGCACTGGGTATTTGTATCTGGAGACCGGCAACGGGACCATGGACGCCAACACCGGGAACGGCGACTACGGCGACAGCATCCTCAAGCTCAACACCAGCCTGGCCGTCGAGGACTATTTTTCACCTTCCAACCAGGCGGCTTTAGCGAGTGATGATGCGGACCTGGGTTCGGCCGGCGCTCTGCTACTGCCCGACACCAACTTGGGAGTTGGCCTTGGCAAACAGGGGATGATATTTCTGTTCAACCGCAATAACCTGGGGCAGTACAACGCCAGCGGCGATCAAGTGCTGCAAGAGTGGCAAGCTACCTTCAACTATCTTTCCACCAACGACGCAGGTTTTTTTGGCGGGCCGGTGTATTACAACTCGACATTATACGTATGGGGCCGCCGGGACACTCTGAAGGCGTTTTCGTTCAACGGTTCCACTTTCAATACGGTGCCCCAAACCGGAGCGGTCACGCTGGTGGACGGCTATTCCAACGAACCGGCCATGTCGATTTCAGCCAACGGCACCACCGCGGGCACGGGCGTGCTGTGGGCCACTTATTCGACCAACGGCGACAGCAACAACGGCGGAGCGAATCCGGGAATTTTGCAGGCCCTGGATGCGTCGAGCCTGAACGAGATTTGGGATAGCAACCAGAACCAAACCCGGGATTACTCGGGAAGCTGGGCCAAATGGACCCCGCCCACGGTGGCCAATGGAAAAGTATACTTGCCCACTTTCGACAACATCCTGAATGTGTACGGGCTAATCAGTCAGGGAAGCGGGGGCAGTCTGGTGGGGGCTGGGACCAGTTCTTCCACGGCCGTTGACCTGACCACCGAGGGCGCCGCGGATTGGGTGCATTTCGGAGATGCCAGCCTCAACCGCAAATCCGGCGTGACGGCTCAATTGAGCACTTATTCAGAGGTGGGCAGCGGGAACGTGAATGTGTACGCCAACGACCCGCGGGCCGTCAGTTGGACGGACGGCACGCCGACGGCCACGAGTTCGAATAATCTGAACGGCCTCTTTATGAACGGCGCGGGCCAGGGCTTTTCGCTGACTGCTCCGGCCGACACCACGTCCCGAACCTTGATCGTGCACGTGGGAGGCTGGAATAGCGCCGGCACCTTCACGGCCCAGTTGTCGGACGGCTCGGCCGCCAATTTCACCGACAGCCCCGCTGCGGCCAGCGGCCAATATGACCGCAACTACACGCTCACTTACAGCGCTGGAAGCGCCGGCCAAGCGTTGAAAGTTACCTGGACGATGACGTCGGGCGTCGGCAACGTGACCCTGAACGCGGCGGCTTTAAGCATGTCCGCGAGCAGCACATCGAGTATTGCGGCCACGGCCGGCACGCCTCAGAGCGCGACCATCGGCACGGCCTTCGCCGCGGCGTTGCAAGTCACCGTTACCAATGCATCTGGTAATCCAGTGAGCGGCGCCACCGTCACGTTCACCGCACCCTCCAGCGGAGCCAGCGCCACGTTCACCGGATCATCCAGCGTGACTACCAACACCGCGGGCATGGCCAGCGTGTCCGTGACCGCCAATAACATTGCCGGCGGCTACACCGTGACCGCGAGGATATCGGGCACTGCCGCACCAGCCAGCTTCAGCTTGACCAATAGCGCGGGGGGCCCGGCCAGCATCACCGTAACCCCGAGTTCGGGGTCGGGAGCGAGCCAGAGCTTCGCGCTCCAGTATTCGGATACGGCCGGGGCGGCCAGCCTGGAATATGTGTACGCCTGGTTCAACAGCTCGTTGACCAACGCGGCCAACTCCTGCTTCTTGTACTATCAGGCCTCCACCAATCAGTTGAACTTGCTCAATGACGCAGCGACGGGGTGGCTGACGGCGACACTGGGGGCGGCCACCACGATCCAGAACAGCCAGTGCTCTGTGAATGTGGGGGCGAGCACAGTGGTATCGAGCGGCAACACTTTGACGCTGAATCTGGCGATGACCTTCAAACCAGCTTACGCAGGCGCCAAGAACGTCGACCTGTACGCCGCGGACGTATCGGGAGCCAATAGCGGGTGGCAGCAACTGGGCGCCTGGACCGTACCGGCGGCCGCCGGAGTGCCATCCGTCGTTTCGGTAACGCCGAGTTCGGGATCGGGAGCGAGTGAGAGCTTCGCGCTCCAATATTTAGATGCGGACGGGGCGAACAGCCTGGAATATGTGTACGCTTGGTTCAACAGTTCGTTGACCAACGCGGCCAACTCCTGCTTCCTGTACTATCAATCTGCGACTAACCAGTTGAACTTGCTCAATGACGCAGCGACGGGGTGGCTGGCGGCGACACTGGGGACGGCCACCGCGTTACAGAACAGCCAGTGCTCTGTGAATGTGGCAGCGAGCACGGTGGTATCGAGCGGCAACACTTTGACGCTGAATCTGGCGATGACCTTCAAACCAGCTTACGCAGGCGCCAAGAACGTCGACCTGTACGCCACGGACGTATCGGGAGCCAACAGCGGGTGGCAGCAACTGGGCGCCTGGACCGTACCGGCGGCCGCCGGAGTGCCATCCGTCGTTTCTGTAACGCCGAGTTCGGGATCGGGAGCGAGTGAGAGCTTCGCGCTCCAATATTTAGATGCGGACGGGGCGAACAGCCTGGAATATGTGTACGCTTGGTTCAACGCTTCATTGACCAACGCGGCCAACTCCTGCTTCTTGTACTATCAGTCCTCCACCAACCAGTTGAACTTGCTCAATGACGCAGCCACGGGGTGGCTGGTGGCGACAGTGGGAGCAGCCACTATCCTACAGAACAGCCAGTGCTCGGTGAACGCTGCCGCGACGACCGTTACGCGGAATGGCAACACTTTGACGCTGAATCTGGCGATGACCTTTAAACCAGCTTACGCAGGCGCCAAGAACGTCGACCTGTACGCCACGGATGTATCGGGAGCCAACAGCGGGTGGCAGCAACTGGGTGCCTGGACCGTTCCATAAGAGCCAACGAACCGTCTAAGATTTCCGGCCGTTCCACATTTCCCTGTTACCTTGGTTCGGAGTTGAACATGATCGCTCCGGCGAGCAACGCCGGCGCGATTTGCTAATCTGGAGGTCTGCGTTGCGCCCTGCGCGTCTCGCTGGGGATTTTGTTTCGCGATGGATGCAGCCCCTCTACCGTTCACGTCCACTGAAACATTGCCGCTAACCTGGACCAGCCGCCTGAAGCAGTGGGCGGCCGGCGAACACCTGCGGCAGCATGAAGATAAGGTTCTGCTGGTCTTGACGCTGATCATTGGAGCCATGGTCGGCCTGGTGGTGGCGGGATTCATCTACGTCACCGAGAATCTTGGGGCCCAGATGTACCCGGCCGGCGGATCGCCGTGGCGGCGGCTGCTGATTCCGGTGGTCGGCGCGCTGTTCACGGGCCTCTTGCTCTCGCGCTATTTTCAGAACGCGCGCGGCAGCGGGATCCCGCAGACCAAGGCGGCGCTGTTCTTGAGAGACGGCTTCATCAGCTTTCGGACAGTGTTCGGGAAATTCTTTTGCTCCTCGGTTTCGCTAGCGAGCGGAATCGCGCTCGGACGCGAAGGTCCTTCGGTGCAGGTGGGAGCAGGCCTGGCTTCGGTGCTGGGACGGCGTCTGGGGCTGGGCAGAAATAACATTCGCCAATTGATCCCGGTGGGCGCCTCGGCCGCGCTTGCCGCGGCCTTCAACACTCCGGTTGCGGCGGTTCTATTTTCGCTCGAAGAAGTGATGGGCGATCTACACGCGCCGGTGCTCGGCTCCATCGTGCTCAGTTCCGCCACGGCTTGGATCGTTCTGCACCTTCTGCTCGGAGACGAGCCGCTCTTTCATGTCCCGGCCTACCAATTGGTGAGCCCACTCGAATTCCTAACCTACGCGGTGCTGGGCGTCGTGGGCGGCGGGGTCTCGGTGGCGTTCGTGAAGCTGCTGCTGTACATCCGCAAACGCTTCATGGAGCTGCCGAAATGGACCGAGTGGATGCAGCCGGCCGCGGGCGGGCTGCTGGTGGGAGTGCTCGGCTGGTTTGTTCCGGAAGTGCTGGGCGTCGGTTATGGGCACGTCAGCGAAGCGCTGAACGGCCAGATGGCTTTGCGCATGATGGCGATACTGGTAGTGCTAAAGCTGGTTGCCACCACCGCTTGCTACGGAACCGGAAACGCGGGCGGCATCTTCGGGCCCAGCCTCTTCATCGGTGCAATGATGGGCGGCGCGGTGGGTACAGTCGCCCATCAACTCCTGCCGGATTACACCGGCGGCGTGGGCGCATATGCTTTGGTGGGCATGGGCGCGGCGTTCGCCGGCATCGTTCGCGTGCCGCTCACTTCCGTGATCATGATTTTCGAAATGACGCGCGACTATTCCATCATCGTCCCGCTCATGATTTCGAACCTGATCAGCTATTACATTTCCTATCGGCTGCAGCCCGAGCCGATTTACGAGGCTTTGCAGCATCAGGACGGCCTGCATCTGCCATCCGGACTGCGGGACCGGCAGGGCATGCTCTCGGTCCGCGACGCCGCTTCCACGCCATTCCATTCCCTGACGGAGCACGACCGCTTCGACGACGCTCTCCAATATCTTAATGGTGACCGCAACGCCTGGCCGGTAGTGGACGGCCAGAAACTGCTCGGAATGGTGACGCTTCCTCAGGCGCAAGAGAAAGTCTCCTCAGGGCAGGGAGGCGAGAAGCTAGGCTCCATCCTGACCGCGCGGCTTCCCCAAGAGCTGCTGGAATCGGACAATTTCCCGCACGTGCACATGGATCACCCGCTGGACGTCGCCTTGCGGCGGATGGCGCAAGCCAAATGGAACGTGCTGCCGGTGGTGAGCCGCGCGAATGTGCGAGAACTGCAGGGCGTGGTGACGTTGAATACGATCCTCGAAGCTTACGGATTCGGCGACGAAAAGCCGCGGACCAAGACGCCGCTGATCGAACAGGCGATGACGGGCAAGGGGTTCGTTCCAAGCGTAATCGGCGCCGCCCTGGTGCTGCTGATGCTGATCGGTTTTCTGAATTACTACTATCGTTCCGCGCGAGGCGTCCGGGCGGAGCAGGATTACAAAACCGGGACCGAGCTGGCGCGCCAGGAGCGTAATGAGGACGCTATCCAGCAATTCCGGAATGCGCTCTCGGTATCGCCCGGTAACCAGCGCTATCGTCTTGCGCTGGGGCTCACTTTGGTGGCGGCTGGCCAATTGAATGAGGGCGCCGTATATCTCAACGAAGTGCTGAAGCGCGATCCGGAGAACGGCCCTGCCAACCTCGGGATTGCCCGGATCAATGCCAGCCAGGGGAAAACGGCCGCGGCGGTTACTTACTATCATCGTGCCCTGGATGGTTCGTGGCCGGCGGGCGGGCAGGCTGACCGAAAGGAAGGGCGCTTCGAACTGGCGGGCTTGCTCCAAAAGACCGGGCAGAAAACGCAAGCCATTGGAGAACTGCTGGCGACGGCCGGGCAGGCCCGCGACGGCGCGTCCAAAAAGCGGGTGGGAGAGCTGCTGCTCGAGTATGGCTCGCCGCATGAGGCTGCCGACCAGCTTCGCGAAGTGGTTCGGATCAATCCGCAAGACGCCGAAGCCTACGCCGGATTAGGAGCTGCCGAGCTGGCGCAAGGCAACTATCCACAAGCGCTGGAAGCTTTTCGAAACGCGGCTCGTCTGAACCCCGGCGATCAGACCGCCGCCACGCAAGCCGAGCTGTGCGAACGGGTGCTGGCGCTGGATCCGGATTTGCCGGGACTGCGCGCGGCGGAACGAAATCGCCGCAGCAAGGAACTGCTCGAGGACGTGACCAGCCTGATCGCACAGTGCCAGCCTGGAAGCACAGTCGCGGAAACGACCAGGAAGGCGCTGACGGCTCGCACGCCGGCGGGCCAGCTGGATGATGCTACTCAGGAAAATTTGGCGCTGGCCGCAAGCTTATGGAAAGCGCGGCCAGCGCCTTGCGTCTCGGCGGGAGGAGTGAAGGACGCGACGTCTGAAGCCCTGCTCAATGATGCTATGTCGCGAATTCTAAGCCGATACGCACAAATCAAGAAGTGAAGCTACTGCTGTTCCTGCGTGAGATGGGCGCGGCGATTTTTCTGCCAGCACGCTTCGTCGTGCTCGTCGCAAACGGGCTTGTCTTTGCCGAAGCTCAGAACCTTCAACTGGTCCGCGGGCAGCCCCAAGCCGGCCAGATACTCTTTGGCCTGTTTCGCGCGGGCATCACCGAGAGCCAGATTGTATTCTTCCGATCCGCGCTCGTCACAATGGCCCTCAACCGTCAGCTTGAAGTTGGGATACTGGCGAATGATATCGGCCAGCGTCTGCGCGTCGCTCTTAAGCGCGGTTTCAGCGTCCGGACGCAGCGTGTGCTTGTCATAATCGAAGTAGGCATCCTGGATCCGGTTGAGCAGGTCCTGGATACGGGCGCGCGTGGCGGCATCTGGCATGTTGGAAGCGGAGCTGGAAGAAGACCGCGACGGCTGGGATGCATACTGAGGCGTCGACGGTCTGGAAGGAGCCGGAGTGGAAGCGGTGGTGCTGGCCGCGGGCGTACTCGGCGGCTTGGCGGCGACTTTCTTCGCGCAACCGCTAAAAGTCAGGCACAGAGCAGCGCCGGCCATGCAGGCCAGCAATCGGAATTTCATTGGAACCTCCAAGATATGTTGCAGTTACAGAATACAAAAGGATGCCCGGGAAGAGAATCCCGTTACTCCTGTATTTTTACCGCTCTAAACAGCCCTATACAGGAACAACGCGATACCTTACCGGAGGCTCGCGGTTCTAATCTGAAGTACTGAGGAGAAATGCGTCAGCGCCCCTGGCTGGTCTTAGTTCTCGGATTTGGCGGCTTATTGCTGATCATGGCGGCAGCCGAAGCCGCATCCTTGCTTCTTCTCAATACACTGCGCCAGAGCGACACCAGCCTGCAGGCTCGTTTTCTCGGCCGCAACCGGACGCTGGAACAGATTCGATCCAACATATATCTCTCTGGGACCTACGTAAGGGATTCGCTGCTCGCGCCGGAGCTTTCCGGAGCGCGCGCGCAGCTGGCCTCGCTCGAAGGACTGCGCCGGGACACACAAAACGCGCTGGCCACGTACGCGCAGTCGCTGGAGCCGGAAGAAGCCGCGCCGTTCGCCGCATTACGGTCCGAGATCGAGGCTTACTGGAAAGTGCTGGACCGCACGTTTTCCTGGTCGGCGGACGAGCGCTCCAAGTATCGCTATGCTTTTTTCTACGAGGAGCTGGTGCCGCGCCGGACTTCGATGCTGCAAATCGCGGATCGGATCGAGGCGCTGAATGAAGATGCGCTGAAGCGAGGCAATGGACAGCTGGTGGCGCTGTTCGGCCGTCTGCAACTGGGTTTGTTTTCGATGATCGCCATCACGCTGCTGGGTGGGGCGGGACTGGCGGCGTTAACCATCTTCCATATTTTGAAGCTGGAAGGCGAGGCGCAGCGCCGCTTCGAGGAAAGCATGCAGGCGCAGGCCAGTCTGCAGGAACTTTCGGCCAAGCTGGTGCGGGCGCAGGAAGAGGAACGGCGGGCCTTGTCGCGCGAGCTGCACGATGAAGTGGGGCAAGCCTTCTCGGCGGTGCTTATGGAGGCCGAAAATCTGCTGGATATGGACCCGGACCCGCAGGCGCGGCCGCATCTCGAGGCCATGCGCGGATTAGCGGAGAAGGGCATCAACGAGATCCGCAATATGGCGCTGCTGCTGCGTCCGTCCATGCTGGACGATTTCGGGCTGCTTCCGGCGTTGGACTGGCAGGCGCGCGACAGCGCCAAGCGCACCGGAATGCGCGTCCAGGTTGCCAGCGAGCTGGCCGACGAACTGCCGGAGGAACACAAGACCTGCATCTATCGGGTGGTGCAGGAAGCGCTCAACAATTGCGCGCGGCATGCCCGCGCCAGCACTGTGCAGGTGGCGGTGCACGGCGAACCGGGGAAAATCCTGCTTACCGTGCAGGACGACGGCTCAGGATTCGACACTGTGCGGGTGCGGGGCCTGGGGCTGCTCGGCATGGAAGAGCGTGTGAAGCATCTGGGCGGAACTTTTGAAATCGATTCACGGCCGGGACGCGGAACGCTGCTGCAAGTTTCGCTGCCGCTTGCGAAATTGAATGGAAATGGAAGGAATGGATCAAGTTCGCATTCTGCTGGCTGACGATCACAACATCCTGCGCGACGGGATGCGGCTGTTGTTGGAACGGCAACCCGGATTCTCCGTCGTGGGTGAGGCTGCCGACGGGCGGGAAATCGTGCAGCTCACGCAGGTCCTGGCGCCCGATGTGGTGGTGATGGACATCGCCATGCCGAATATGAACGGCATTGAAGCCACGCGCCGGATCGTCGAAAAATTCCCACAGACGGGCGTGGTGATTCTCAGCATGCACTACGACGAGAGCTATGTAATTCGGTCGCTCAAGGCGGGGGCGCGCGCGTATCTGCTGAAGGATGCAATGAAGGCGGAATTGATTGCGGCCATTCGCTCGGTGGCGGAGGGGCGCTCGTTCTTCAGCCCGCGCATCAGCCGGATTCTTCAGGAAGACTACGTGGAAGCGCTGGGGCGCAAGGGCTCCGACGATACGTATGATCTGCTGACCGAACGCGAACGCGAAATCCTGCAACTGGTGGCAGAGGGGCGAACCAATAAGGAAATCGCGAATACGCTAAACGTCAGTCTCTACACGGTGGACACGCACCGCACGCATATCCTGCAAAAGCTGAAC
This sequence comes from Terriglobia bacterium, assembly GCA_963786745.1. Lineage (GTDB taxonomy): Bacteria > Acidobacteriota > Terriglobia > Bryobacterales > Bryobacteraceae > Palsa-89. Next base: position 160,791 of record CAWBAE010000011.1, read on the forward strand.
CTGCACAGCGTTCCGGAAGTGATCCTGTATGCGGTGCGCAAGGGGATTATCAGCTAGTGGGGCAGCTGCGGGTTATTCATACCGCAGAGCTTCGGTGGGATTTAATTGCGACGCGCGATTGGCCGGTAGCATTCCGAACACCACGCCCACCACTACCGAAACCCCGAACGCTACCACCACGGAAGTCACCGAGATGGGGACGCGGATGTCGTCGGTCAGGAATCGAACGCTGAGCGGAATGGAGACGCCCAACAGGATGCCAAGCACTCCTCCGGCCAGGCTGAGGATAACCGACTCGGTGAGGAACTGCTCCAGCACCGCGCGTCGCGATGCGCCCACGGCCATCCGCAGGCCGATCTCGCGCGTGCGCTCCGTGACGGTCACCAGCATGATGTTCATGATCCCGATTCCGGAAATAATGAGCGCGATGGCCGACACCATGAACAAGACGATGGTAAGCACCTGAGCGATCTTCTGCGCGGCTTCGAGTATGCCCGATAAATTCTCCACGTCATAGCGCGCTCCGGGTCTGTGACGGCTTTCGATGATCTGCTTGATCGCGGCGGTCAACGGCAGAACGTCGGATGCGAACCGCGCTTGCGCATACAGCGGATCAATCCGTTCCACTGGCGCGATCAACTTGACCACCGTGAGGGGCATCAGCACGGTTTCATTCGTGATCTCTGAAAACCCGAACGTTCCGGTGCGCTCCTTGAATACGCCGATGACGGTGAACTGCCAGCCGTAGAGCTTGAGCTGGCGTCCAATGGCTGCGCGCGGGCTGCCGTACAGGCGCACCGCCAGCTTTTCTGTAAGCATGGCTACTTTCTGGCGCTGCTGGACATCGCTCTGGTCCAGGAAGTGGCCTGCCAGCAGGACCATATTGCGAACCACCGGATATTGATCGTCCGAGCCGATGACCGAGACATCCTGCTCCTTGCCGTTGATGAGCAGACGCCCGGTGTTGCTCATCACTCCGGTGGCTGCTACCAGTCGGCGGCCCAACTGCTGCCGCACCGCTTCAAGGTCCGCGAGCTTGATGAAATCCGCGTCTACCTGTGTGGAATTATTGGTACCGGCCGAGTACTGCGCGTAGATCAGATTGGACCCGACGCCGCGGATTTGGTCCAGGACGTAATCGCGGCTGGAAATCGAGATGGTTACAACCAGGATTACGGAGGCGTTGCCAATCACCAGGCCCAGGGCCGTGAGGAACGTGCGAAATTTATTTGCCCAAAGCGCTTGCAGGCTGAACCGGAAAGCTTCGCCGATATACATGGAAACCAGGGGGTGCGAGGCCGGCGGGTGGTGGCCGCCGTGAACCGCGCCCAGTCTTCAGTATCGCCCAGCCCGCTACCGCAGTTGAGACTGCGCGTAGTATCCTGTATGGTGGAAAGTTAGAGAAACCTCTGGGGAGGGTGTTTACGATGCTCGCCAAGTCACGCGGCTACATCTTGTCTGCTTTTTGTCTCCTGTTCTTTACGGGAGCTGCCTGGGCGCAAATCACGGCCATCGAGGGCGACGTGAAGGGCACGGACGGCCAGCCTTTAAAGGGCGCACAGATCCTGATCGAGCGCCAGGATATGAAGGGGACGTATAAAGGGGCCAAGACGGATAAGAAGGGTCACTACATCTACAACGGGCTGCCGATCGGCACCTACAACGTGAGCGTGATTGTGGATGGCCAGACGAAGGACCATGTCGATCACGTTAGAACCACTCTGGGTGATCCGGTACCGATCAATTTCGATCTGAAGGCCGATGCCGCGAAGGCCGGCGGCGGCGCGCCCGCCGAAGAGGCAGAGCAGGAACGAGGCATGTCCAAGGAGCAGAAGGAGGCGGTGGAAAAGCTGTCTAAGCAAAATGCCGCCGCCATTGCCAAGAACAAGGCTCTGAATGACACGTTCAATGCCGGCAAGGAGGCCTTGGTTGCCAAGAACTACGATGCCGCGATCGACGCTTTCCAAAAAGGCGCCGAAATGGACCCGACCCAGCACGTTATTTTCGCCAATCTGGCGGACGCATATGTTGGGTTGGCACAAACCAAGACGGGCCCCGATCAGCAAGCCGCGCTCGAAAAGAGCCTGGACGCGTTTCAAAAGGCCATCGCGCTGAAACCGGACGATCCGGCGTACCACAACAACTACGCGCTGGCGCTGGCTCGCGACAAAAAGTTTGAAGAGGCTCAGGCGGAGCTGAACAAGGCCGCGCAGCTCGATCCTCCGAACGCGGGGAAGTACTACTACAACCTGGGCGCCCTGCTGGTGAATAGCGGCCAGATACCCGCTTCCGAGCAGGCGTTTAAGAAGGCCATCGAAGCGAATCCGGACTATGCGGACGCGCAATTTCAGTACGCCACGGCATTATCTTCCCGGCTGACGACGGCCGCGGACGGCAAGGTCACCGCGCCTCCCGGCATGAAGGAAGCCCTGGAGAAATATCTGGCCTTGGCGCCCACCGGCCAGTTCGCGGATGCATCCAAGGCGATGCTTCAGATGATCGGCGCGACCATTCAGACCGATTACACGAATCCGAACGCTCCCAAGAATCCGGCCAAGAAAAAGTAATTGCGCGCGCAAACTGAAACCTTTCGCTCTTGACGCCGAGACATTTCTAGTGTGTACTGTTCTACAAGCCCATAATGGACGGACCGACAAGTGTACTGTGGTACAGTTCCGTGGCGGTTCGGTTTCTGTTTTGCGCGCACTTGCTGTGGACGCGTCTCGCTAAGCGATTCCCCGTCTTCACGCTGTATCTGGGTTGCACTGTAGTTCGCTCGCTGGTGGCGGTGCGCTTCACGGTGGGTCCGGGCGGCGATCTTCCGCTGTCCTACACTTATTTTTGGCTTTGGACCGAGCCGCTTCTGCTTCTGCTTCAGATTGGCGTGACGCTGGAAGTTCATGCCGCACTGTGGCGGGAGTACGGCAATATGATCCGATCTTCGCGGCCGTTGTTGATGTTCTCGCTTCTGACGGCCCTGCTGCTGGCCGCGCTTCCGGTACGCGCCGAACTCAGCCGGTTCAGCGGCTTGCGCCTGGAAGCGGTGATGCAATTCGAATTCTTGACGAAGCGTTACATTTCGACTGTGCTGGCCGTATTTCTGCTGCTCTCCGCATTACTATTTCTGCTGGTTGTCCGCAGCAGCTTGCGGAGCAGTCTCTTCCGGCATGAAAGCATGCTGGCTGCCTATTTCGCCATCTACGCCCTGGCTTACTTTATAACGAATATGGGCTGGATCAGCGCCGCTTTTATCAGCAACTATATGCTGTCGGCATTGACGGTTTGCCTGGTGATTTGGATCAGCGTTTTCCGCCCCAATCCAGGAATCCCAAGCAGCCGGTTGACCGAGTTGCCCTGAAACTGCGGGGCAGCCGATACCGCCCCGCATGCCTTCATTTAGCGGTGTGTGCCGCTTCCTCCGCAGCGGGGCGGGCAGGTCGGGATAGGATCGCCGAACCGCGAATTACTAGAGAATGGGCTGGCGGCTTGAGCGATAAAAATACCGGCCGCGGCAAGAGCGAGCCAGAATGATAGGGTAAGTTTCTTCATGGGATCTCCTTTTGATGTGTAGTTAAATACGCTCCAGAGAGCGTCGAACCGAATCGTGAAGAATGATTCGCGTTCCACATTATCAGAATTTGTGAGAACCCGCAGTCGATATAGTTCTATTACTGCTACACCGCCCATCCTTCGAAAGCGCATTTGCGACGAAAGCCGAACAGTATGTTTAGACAACAGAAGCTAGCGTTTATGTTTGGTGAATCCGTCGACTCCCCAGAAACCGTTAGCGCGAGGGCTAATTGGAAAGATTCTATCCGATTAGTTCGTAAAATACAACCTATTTAATACGAAAGCCCAGCCCGGCGCGCGGGTACGAAGCTTGCGGGAACCCGGCAGGCTCGGACGCCGTCTACCAGATCAACTAAAGCAACACAGTCTCCGTGCGGCGACCTTTTCCCAACGACACCAAACCCCGCACGGAGACCTTCGTCAGGCAAAATAATCCAGCGGTTTTCGTTGCGGCTTTTTGGCAAGTAGCGGGCGGTTCAGGAATGCGATCAGAGGCGTCAAGGCCCGGAAACGTCCGATGATCTCGGCGTAAAGTTTGGGGGTGGTTGCGAGCGCGGGGTCGAGGGAAACGTCTAAAACCCAGTCTTTCTTCTTGATAAGATCCGCGGCCGGATGCGCCGGATCGAATCCCTTGGGCATTCGCTGCAGTTCGCTCCCGTGGAGATCGCCCAGCAGTTTGCGGATGTTCCGGTCCGCCAGGATCGCGCGTAATTCCCGGTGACTTTCAGCAATGTGATTGCGGATCAGCAGCGTGACGTCGGGCGGCGGATGGTAGAGGCCACCCGCGATCTCGAGCTGATCGGGAGAAATGCTGAAGTAGTAGCCGCATGTGCCGAGAGGCTCCGGGCCCCGGCCGCGGCGTGCAAAATAAGCCGCGACGTGCGTCTTATAAGGAGTCTTGTCGGCGCTGAAGCGGGTGTCGCGATAGATGCGGAAGACGGCCTTCTTGGGTTCGCTCACATACTCGGGAGCGAATTTGACGAAATCCGCGTTGAGCGCGGCCACCAGATCCTGCATGGGCGCTTTGAGATGCTGTTCGAATAAGTGCTTGCGCGGCTGAAACCACTCGCGTTTGTTATTACGCTTGAGGCTTTTGAGGAATTTGATTCCTTCCTCGGGAAGGCCCGGAAAAACGGCAGACGGCACCGGGATGCTCCTTTCGTTTTCGCGCTGAGCGCGGAGTTGCTTACGTTAGTATGGACCAAGATGTCCCTCCGGCAAAAAACCATTGATCGGCTGGCCGGTCTTCCCAATTTGAGCCTGTCGCGAGGCGTTTTGCTGAGCGAGCACACGCGCTTTGGAATCGGCGGTCCCGCGGAAGCGTACGCGGAGACGGCTGATGAGTCCGCTTTCATCGAAGCGCTCGGCATCGCCCGGGCGGACGGAGCGGCGCTGACCGTGGTGGGCGATGGAACCAACCTGATCGTCTCGGACCAGGGATTTTCGGGCGTCGTGCTGCGGTTCACCGGGGCGGGCATTCACGCGAACGGCGCAGCGGTGAGCGCCCAGGCCGGGGCCGAGCTGCAGGCGCTGGTGGATTATTCCATCGAGCGCGGGCTCCGGGGCGTCGAAACCATGACCGGCATTCCAGGCTGCGTGGGCGCGGCGGTGTATGGCAACGCGGGGGCTTATGGACACTCCATCAATGAGCGAGTGAGCCAGGTGCGCTTCTTTGACGGGTCCGGGATCCGGGTGTTTACGAACTCCGAGTGCGAGTTCCACTATCGGGAGAGCGTCTTCAAGAAACACAAGGACTGGGTGGTTTTCTCGGCGGAACTTCAGATGGACCAAGCGGAGAACGAAGAGCTGAAGGCGCGGGCATCCGAAATTTTCGAGATCCGGCTGGCCAAGTACCCGCCTTCGCTCAAGTGCGCTGGAAGCATTTTCAAGAACCTGATTTTGGCCCAGCTGCCGGAGAATGTTCGCGAACAGGTTCCGGACCGGGTGGTTCGGGAAGGCAAGGTGCCTTCGGCGTATTTTCTCGAACAAGTGGGCGCCAAGGGAATGCGGAACGGCGAGATCCACGTGGCGGATTATCACGCGAACTTGATCTACAACGCCGGGCGCGGCACGGCGCGCGAGCTGTGCGAGATCATTGCGGAATTGAAAGCCCGCGTGCGGGCGCGCTTCGGCCTGGAGCTGGAAGAAGAGGTGCAGTACATCGGGTTTTCGCCGAACGGCGCCGGCGGCGCGTAAAATAGGGAAGAGGGTCCATGCGGCGATTTATTCTGGCTGGTTCACTGTGCCTCGCGGTGTTTTCCGCTCCCAAGGCTCGCGCCGATGACCGGCGGGTGCCGGTGGTGGTGGAATTGTTCACCAGCGAAGGCTGTTCCAGCTGTCCGCCCGCTGACGGATTGCTGGCGCGCCTGGATCGCACCCAACCGGTGGCCGGAGCGCGCATCATCGCGCTCGAAGAACACGTGGATTATTGGAATCAGCTCGGCTGGACGGATCCCTTTTCCTCGGCGCAGTACCGCGCCCGGCAGAACGATTACGCGCTGGCATTCCACACCGAAGACATCTATACACCGCAGATGATCGTAAGCGGGCAGGCGGCCTTCGTCGGGGACGACTCCAGCCAGGCGTATCAGCAGATCGCGAAAGCGGCGGAAGCGCAGAGCACGCTGATCGATCTGAAAACCGCCCCCAACACCGGCGGGCCGGATTTAGTGGATCTTACGGTCCGGGTGAGCAATCCGAAAAACGCCAAACTGCGGGATGCGAATGTCTTCCTGGCCGTGACCGAAAGCGAGCTCGCGACCAATGTGGGACGCGGCGAAAACGCCGGGCGGCTGCTGCGGCACGGCCCGGTGGTTCGGAATTTCGGAGTGATCGGAAAAATCGATTCGCACGGAACCAACGCGGGCCAGGTTGTCTCCACGCTGCGGCTGCCGCGCGAATGGAAGCGGGAAAATCTCCGGGCGGTGGTATTCGTAGAGGAGCGCGACTCATTGCGCATTACGGGCGCGGGCGTGATTGACCTTCGATAGTTGGCCCGGAATTCTGGTACCATAAGTACAATGAGTTTGTACCCCTGCTTAAATAACCTCCCCGAGCGACCCGCTCACGCTTCTCAATGATTCCATCCAGAAATTACCCCCCGCGCCGGCCAAAGGTTCGGGAAAACGTAAACGAAGCCATTCGCGTGCGTGAAGTGCGCGCCGTGTTTCCGGATGGGACGGTGGAGATCCTGCCTACGCTGGCGGCGGTCCGCAAAGCGCAGGAACTCGGCTTGGATTTGATCCTGATCGCGCCCACCGCCGAGCCGCCGGTGGCCAAGGCGATGGACTACGGCCAGTGGCAATACGAGAACAAGAAGAAGCAGCACGAGGCCAAGCGAAAGCAGCACGTGATCCAGGTGAAGGAGCTGAAGTTCCGTCCCAACACCGACGACCACGATTACGAGTTCAAGAAGAATCACGCGATCCGGTTTCTGAAGGAAGGCAACCGCGTAAAGGCCGTGGTGCAGTTCCGTGGTCGCGAGATCGCGCACGTGGATCTTGGAAAGAAGCTGCTGCTGCGCTTTGCCGAGGATTTGGCGACGCATGGCCAGGTGGAAGGCTCGCCGCGTCTCGAGGGACGCAATGCGCATGTGATCATCAGCCCGGCGAAAGCGACAACAGCGCCGGCCAAGCCCAACGAAAAGCCGCCCGGCAAAGATCCGTCCGCTCACTGATCCCGCGGCAATCTAGTAAAACAGGTACTTTCTCCACTGATCGTCGCTCTTTGCGAGCAGGCGCATCAGATGCCGGCTGGTGTGCAGGCTGAATGGGCGCGGCGCGCGAGCCAGGCGCATGCCGGCTTCCTCGGGTGTCCGGCTGCCCTTGCGATTGTTGCAGGGATGGCAGCAAGCTACCAGATTCTCCCAAGTGGTCTCGCCGGCGCGCGACCGGGGCACCACATGGTCGAGCGTGAGCTCGGCGGACGGCAGCGGGCGATGGCAATACTGACAGGTATAACGATCCCGCATAAGAATGTTCTTGCGTGAAAGCGCGCGCGTCTGGTGCGGGATGCGGCGATATTCGAGCAGGCGGATCACGGACGGCACGCGCATGGTGTGGCGCGTGGAATGGACGTGCGCGTGCGACTCTTCTTCGGCCGAAGCCACGCCCTTCAGGACCAGCACCAGGGCGCGCCGGGCCGCGCAAATATTGATCGGTTCAAAACTGGCGTTTAAGACCAGGACAGGTTTATGTAATCGATCTAGACTGGGCATCTTCGGAACTCCATGAAGAATTAAAACCAAGGTTCAAGGCATCGAATCCCATGCGGCGGTCAGCGCGCGCCAGGGTCAGCAAAGTAACTTGCGACGCGCCTGCCATTTTGAGAGCGCGGGCGCAGGCAGCCGCGGTGGCGCCGGTGGTCATCACATCGTCAATCAGGAGAAGGCGGCGGTTTGCGAGCTGGGCGGACTTTCTGACGCGGAAAGCGCCCGAAACATTCTTGCGCCGTTTGGCATTCGTCAGCCCGGCCTGAGCCGCAGTGTGACGGACGCGCCACAGCGCGTTCTCAACCGGGATATGCGTGCGTCTTGAAATCTCTCGCGCCAGCAGGCCGGCCTGATTGAATCCTCGCTGCCAACGTTTGCGCCAGTGCAGCGGCATGGGAACGATTGCGTCGAAGGAGGCGTCGCGGGGGAAAGCCATGGCCAGCAGACGGCCCAGCGGCGCGGATAGCGTTTGCACCCTTGCGTATTTGAACAAGTGGATCAGCCCGCGCAGTTCATCTTCGTAGAATCCGAAGGAATATGCGGCATCGAAGCCGCGTACCCCCAGGCGGCACAGCGCGCAACGGCCCTGGTCATCCAGCGGGAATTGATTGCGGAAGGGGGCGCGGCACTGGATGCAGAAATAATCGGCTGCCAGCGGCTCGGGCTTGGCGAGACAGCGGCGGCACACCGGAACTCGCGACATCTCCTGCAGCGGCTCGGCGCACAGCCGGCACTGGTCCGGGAAGAGCAGCGAAAAGAGGGCGTTGGAAAATTTTCGGACAGGGGAAGGCGCGAACTCGACGGCGGCAGCTTTCGATAGACGGCTACTGCTGAAGACGCACCTCCTTAAAACATCCATTCTACACGATGTGCTACCCAGAGTTGCGCTAGTGTTGCTATTAGAGAGTTTCGATCCGATGAACTCTTGGTTGCCTGCAGCCGTTTCGATGAGCCTTTTCGGGGCCGGCGCACTCGTCGGCCAGTCCCTCGGAACGGTCACCGGAACCGTGGTGGATCATTCCGAAGCGCGGATCCCTGGTGCGCGCGCCATTCTGAACCAAGCGGGAAGGGAGCCGCTAACGACGCGTACCGATGCTGAGGGCGTTTTCAAAATCGAATCCGTGCCTCCCGGAGATTTCGCGATCGTTGCGGGCGCCAATAGATTCCTGGAATCTCAAGTGACCGGGACAGTCGATGCGGGCGAAACAAAAGCGTTGCCGTCGATTATGCTCAAGGTCGGGCCACCTCCAACATGTGCGCCAACTTACCTTGGGCCGCCGGACGTAACGTTCAAACCCGGCTCTATTGGCGAAGGCGAAATCGACGGCTCAGTCGTCGGTGCTCGATTTAGAATAGTCCGCGGCGTGAAGATTGTAGTCTCCAGCCAAGGCCAGCGGTACACTGCCTCGACGGACGCCTCCGGCAACTTCAAGTTGTCGGGATTGCCGCCGGGCGTTTACTCGCTGATTGCATCACTCGGAGGGTATGCGGACTTCTTGATCGATGCCGTCTCGGTTGCGGCGGGCAAGCGGACGAAGATCAGTCCGGCACTTGAGATAAACCCATGCTCGAAGTCTTCAACCTGCAAGCCGGTCCGCGCGGTGCACCATCCGAATCTCTGTCTTTGATTTGTAACTCAGCTCGGGCAACCCGGTACAATGGAAGCTAAGCCGTTCATGAAGACCTTTTACATCGAGACCTTCGGGTGCCAGATGAACGCGCACGATTCCGAGAAAGTGATCGGCACTTTGGTTTCGGAAGGCTACGCGCGCGTGGAGCAGCTCGAAGACGCGGATCTGATCCTCTACAACACCTGCAGCATCCGCGACAAAGCCGAGCAAAAGGTTTTTCACCGGCTGCAGCAGTTCAAGAAAGAACACGGCAAGGGCAAAGTGTTCGGAGTTCTGGGATGCGTGGCGCAGCAGGAGGGCGAGCGGATCTTCGAGCGCGCTCCGCACGTGAGCCTGGTGGCGGGATCGGCCAGTTATGCGAAGCTGCCGCAGATGCTGGTGCAACTCGAAGCGGGCGAGCGCCGGGTAACCGGGCTGAGCTTCGAGAGCGAAGAAGCTTTCGATACTCCTTTCACGCGCCGCGACAATCCGCACCGGGCTTACATCACGATCATCGAAGGCTGCGACAAATCCTGCGCGTATTGCGTGGTCCCTTTCACGCGCGGGCCGGAACGGAGCCGCACCTCGGCGAGCGTCCTGAAGGAAGCGCGGGACCTGGCGTCGAAGGGCTACACCGAGATTCAACTGCTGGGCCAGAACGTTAACAGTTATCGCGATCCCTCGCCGGCCGGCTTCGATTTCGCGCGCATGCTTGACACGGTCGGCGAAGTGGACGGGATCCGGCGGGTTCGATTCACCACCTCGCATCCGCGCGACTTCGTGGAGGATATCGTGCAGGCCATCGACCGGAATCCGGCGCTCTGCAATCATGTTCATCTGCCGGTGCAATCGGGATCCGACCGCGTATTGGAGCGCATGCAGCGCCTGTATACGCGCGCGGACTATCTGCGGCGCATCGCGTGGATGAAGCGGGCCCGCCGGAACATTTCGATCACCACCGACATCATCGTCGGATTTCCGGGCGAGACGGATGACGACTTCGCGGAAACGCTGTCGCTGCTCGACGAAGTACAATACGATTCATTGTTCTGTTTCAAATATTCCCGCCGCCCGAATACTCCCGCGCTGGCGTTCGAAGATCACATTCCGGAAGAAGAGAAGAGCCGCCGGTTTACCATCCTGCAGGAGAAACAGCGCGCCATTCAGATCCGGCGGAATTCCGAACTGGTAGGCGCGATTGAGGAGGCCTTCGTGGAGGGCTATAATCAGGCCACGGGACAATGGATCGGCCGGACTTCGCAAAATCGAACGCTCAACTTCGTCCATCCGGAACAAACGGGTCCATGCCAAGGCGAGACGCTGGTCGGAAAATATTGGAACGTTCGAGTGACGCGGGCAGGTCCCAATTCGTTAGCCGGGGAAGCAGTAAGTCACGTCTAAACAGCAAGGGGGCGAACCTATGGAAGTGGAAATGAAAATCCGCGGTTTGATGATGGATCCCGTCACCAACATGCCGATCGTGGTGTTGAAGGATACGAACGGCAATACCATCTTGCCGATCTGGGTGGGCATCTATGAGGCCAACGCGATCGCGCTCGAAATTGAGAAGGTTTCTACTCCTCGTCCCATGACCCATGATTTGATCAAGACGCTGCTGTTCGGCCTCGGCACCGGCATTCGAAAAGTAGTGGTAAGCGAGCTCAAGGAAGACACGTTCTACGCGGTGATCTGGCTGGACCGGGACGGCGAGCTCATCAGCGTGGATTCCAGACCCAGCGACGCGCTGGCGCTGGCGCTGCGCCTGGATTGCCCGATCTACGTCGACGAATCGGTGCTGAAGAGCTCCAAAATGTCGAACGCCACCGCCGATAAGATCAACAACGAAGAGCAGCGCCGCTGGCTCGAGAGCCTGGACGACGAGGATCTCGGCCGCTACAAGATGTGAGCGGAGCGCTGGAACGGCTGGTCGCGCGCGGTATTCAGATCATTCCAACAGACCTGGCTAATCATGTGATCGTGGAACGCGAGGGATTCGTCGCGTTCATCGAACGACGCTCCGGCGAGTTCAGCCGCGTAGGCGCATCCGGGCTGATGACCGAGCGCGGATTCGCTGCCCTGGTTTGGCGCGGCGAGCAGGCTTTTTTCGTCAGCAAAGGATTTGAGCAGGCCGCCGGCGAGGAACAGGTGCGCAAGATCCGCGCTTTCGCGAGGGACCTTGCGGAAGCCATCTCGGAAGGCGAATGAAGCTATTTCTGCGCCGAATGCGCCGGGCGGTGCGGCGCGACATTCTTTCCCGTCCAGCCGTGCAGATCTTCCTTCTCGACGGTGAAAACCACCATGAACGGCGCGGTCGTATAACTATCCGGAACGCCTTCAAAGGTCAACTCGGTTCCCTCTTCCACTTTTCCAGGAAGCGGCATTTCAAACTTCAAGGTGGCATCCGGCGTGGTTCCGTCTTCGAGCGAGAGTATCAGGGTCTTCGGTCGCAGCGCCGGTTCCAGCTTCACGACTTTGCCTTTGAGCGTGGGGAGCTTGGCGCCCTTCATGCCGGATTGAAAATAATTTGCGCCGTCGGCTCCGGTGAGCTGGGTCTTGATGTTCTTCCACAATGCCAGCTCGGGATGTTCCTTAGCGAACTTCTCGGCATCCGCTTCCTGGGCCTGAGCCGATGCCAGCGCGACTTCCGCCTTGCTCTTGATGTGATAACCATCCGGCGGATTCGGCTGCGCCTTCGCGGCGGCCAGCAGATCGCTGAATCCTTCGGTGTTGCCGTGATAGATGACGTAGATCTTTTGAACTTCCGCCTGAACGCCCTGCCGCTGCTGCGCGCTTAATCCGCCCTCCCCGTCATAGGAGGCAGCGCGGCCGTAGTAGTAAAGAGCGGCGGAATTTTCTTTCTTGCTCGCCAGCGTGAACCCCAGCATATAATCCACTTCGCTGTTGTTCGGTTTCACTGCCAGCGCTTTCTTCAATTCCGCCTCGGCGCCGTCCCAATTTTTTCGCTGCATTCCGACGAATCCCAGCGTCACATGGGCGAGCACCTCGAGGTCCGGACGAAGCTTGGCCCATTGATCGGCGGTAACGCCGGGCGGGGGAGTACCGAGATCGCCCAGGAGAGCGTTGGCTGCTTTTTCGCCGTCATCCAGCACGGCGGGCTGCTGGTTGGTCCCGTACAGCTGGCGCGTCAGAAACATGGTGTAGTAGAGCGCGTTGAAATCCTTGGGATCGTCCGCCAGGCTCTGCTTGGCGGCGGCCACAGCCTCCTTGGGCTGGCCGGCGGCCGCGTACGTAGTGATAAGCAGCGTGCCACGAACCTTTTTGAAAGCCGAATCCGGATACTTGCTTTGCCACTGCTGCAGCTTATCCAGCTTGGTCTTGGGATTGGTGTCCTTCAGGATGGCGTTGTAAAGGTCGCATTCCTGCTGGTCTTTGCACTGCGGTTGAGCAGCCGCGGCTCCCTGGCCCAGCATGAGCGCCGGTAAACACAGCGCGCCCGCTGCTGCGGCGATCAATAAGAGTCTCGATGATTGGATCAACATTCGCGGCCTCCAAGTTCTACATTACGCCAGAGTCTGGTCTTCAGCGCCGGTCCCGGGGTACCAGCCACTCACAGAGTAGTACCAGAGTACAAAAAACAGAGGCTCCGCGCGACTACCAGGAGCATCGCGTCACGAATCTTGGTGACAGGTTCCAGCTACTTGGTGGTGGCCCGATGGTGAACCGGCGCGGGTGCGTTCTTGCCGGTCCAGCCATGCAGTTTGTCTTTGTCGACATTGAAAACCACCATGAACGGGCTGGCGGTGTAACTTTCCGGAACACCCTCGAACGTTAGCTCGGTACCCTCATCCACTTTCCCGGGGAGCGCGGCTTCGAACTTCAGCGTGGCATCCGCCGTGGTGGTGTTGTTGGTTCCGTCTTCCATGGCCAGCAGAATGGTCTTCGGTCGCAGCGCCGGCTCCAGCTTGACCACTTTTCCCTTGAGCGTGGGAACTTGAGTCTCCTTCATGTTGCTGGCGAAATAGGTGGCTCCGTCCGCTCCGGTAAGAGCGGCCTTGATGCTCTTCCACAGCGCTTCCTGGGGATGCGCCTTGTTCCATTCTTCTTCGTTCTGGGCCTGGGCTTCAGCGATTTCGGTGGCGTTCTTGATGCTGAAGTCCGACGGAGGCACCGGCTGGCTCTTAACCGCCGCGATCAGATTATTAAATCCATCGTCGCTGCCGTGGAAGCTCTTATACGCCTTTTGGACGTAGGTCATCACCTGCTGGCGTCCAGCCGGGCTGAGCGCGCCGGCGCCTTCATAGGTCGCGGCCCGGGCGAAATAGAACAGCGCCGTGGGCATTTTCTTTATATCTTTTTCAGAAGCGATCGAGGTGCCCATATAGTAATCCACCTGGCCGCTATTCGGATTCACCTGCAGGCTCTTCTGGAACTCGGCTTCGGCGGCCGCCCAGTTCTTCCTCTGCATATTGATCCAGCCGAGCGTGGTGTGCGCCAGTTCTTCTACTTGAGGACGCTGGGCCTTCCATGTATCGGGTGTGAAGTTCGGCGGGGGCGTGTCCAGGTTCGCGAGCAGCGCGGTGGCGGCTTTCTCGCCCTGATCGAGAACGTCGGGCGTGGGATTAGTGCCCGCCAGCGCCTGCGTGAACGTCAGGATAATATAAAGCGCGCTGAAGTTCTTCGGGTCCTTGGCTAGAATCTGCTTGGCGATCTCGGTGGCGTTCTTGGCGTCGGCGAGCGCGAAGTAGGTGGTCAGGAATAGAGTCTGACGCTCGGCGCTCCAGTCCGTCTGCGGATACTGCTTTTCCCACTGTTGCAGCTTGTCCAGTCTGGTCTTGGGATTCGTATCCTTGGTGATCGCTTCGTACAGGTCGTATTCCGCGCGATCTTTCCAGTTCTTCTGAGGCTGCTGGGATGAGGGCGCCGTGGCTTGCCCTCGCATCCCGGCCGGGGCCAGGATGAATACCGCGGTCATCGCAATCGCTAGCACGATCTTACTTGGTTGGAACGACACTGCCGCCTCCCGATTGTTCTGATTTATTGCTTCGTTTCAAAAGGACACCTTCAAGGCAGCCACTGCATCAATCTGACTTCTTGCACTGGATGCAACTGCGGAGTATATCGGAATCCGGCTCACGGCTGCAAGTTCCCGTAACTTTAGATGCCTATCAGGGTACTCTTGTTCCACGACGAAGCCGTTCTGGGCCGGCGTTTCGGCGTCTGTTTCACGGGGTACGCTGCCGCAAACGCTTGGAATAGAGGCACGAGTTGCTACAATGGGATCTTTCTGGAGGTGGAATGGCGGTTGAGAAGCGGCGGATTTCCGTACCGGTACGGATCGGGAACGTGTGGGTGGGGGGCAACCATCCTATCGTCGTCCAGTCAATGACCAATACGGACACCGCCGACACGGTTTCCACGGTCAATCAGGTGATGGCGCTGGCGCAGGCCGGTTCGGAACTGGTGCGCGTAACGGTGAACACGGAAGCGGCGGCCCAGGCTGTGCCAAAGATCGTCGACACGCTCGACAAGTTCGGCGTGCGGGTCCCGGTGATTGGCGACTTTCACTACAACGGCCACATTCTGCTGAAGAAATATCCGGACTGCGCCCGCGCGCTGGCCAAGTATCGGATCAATCCCGGCAACGTCAACATCGGCAAGAAGCACGACGACAATTTCCGGATCATGATCGAGGCCGCGATCGAATATGACCGTCCGGTGCGTATCGGCGTGAACTGGGGTTCGC
This sequence comes from Terriglobia bacterium, assembly GCA_963786745.1. GTDB lineage: Bacteria > Acidobacteriota > Terriglobia > Bryobacterales > Bryobacteraceae > Palsa-89. Next base: position 175,885 of record CAWBAE010000011.1, read on the forward strand.
TGGATCAAGCGCTTGCTGACGCGCATGATGGATGAAAACTCGCGCCTGCCGGATCCGTTGGACGCCAAGGAAGTGACCATGAACGCGATCGTCCGCAGCGCGCTGAATTCCGCCGAGGCGGCGGAACACTACGGGCTGGGCCGCGACAAGATCATCCTGAGCGCCAAGGTGAGCGGCGTGCAGGATCTGATTCAGGTTTATCGCAAGCTGGCCGCGCAGTGCGACTATGCCTTGCATTTGGGGCTGACCGAAGCGGGTTTAGGATCGAAGGGAATCGTCGCCACTACCGCGGCCATCGGCGTGCTGCTGCAGGAAGGCATCGGCGACACGATTCGCGCGTCGCTGACACCGCTTCCGAATGGCGACCGCACCGACGAAGTGATCGTCTGCCAGCAGATTCTGCAGGCGCTGGAGCTGCGCAGCTTCACGCCCCAGGTGACGGCTTGTCCCGGCTGCGGCCGCACCACCAGCACGTTCTTTCAGGACATGGCCGATCAGATCCAGACCTATCTTCGCGAACAGATGCCGGTCTGGAAGGGCAAGTATACGGGCGTCGAAGAGATGAAGGTGGCGGTGATGGGCTGCGTGGTCAATGGGCCCGGCGAATCGAAGCACTCGAACATCGGCATTTCGCTGCCCGGAACGTTCGAGGAACCGGTCGCGCCGGTGTACGTGGATGGCAAGCTGTCCACAACTTTGCGCGGCGATCATATCGTGGCGGAGTTCATCGTGATCCTCAACAATTACGTCGAGCGCCATTTCGCCGCGAACGTGGCCGAGACTACGGCGGTCTAAAGTGGCCGGTCCGCTGCCGCTCTACCGCGTTCGAGCGGTCAATACATTCGCGGAATCAGAGAACAAAATACATGACGACCGCGTCGCGGCCCAGCACCGTTTTCGCGGTGGCCTGGTGGCCGGGACCACGGTGTACGGGTATATGACCGCGCCGATCGCCGCGGCTGCGCCCGAATGGCTGGAGCGGGGCTCCATGAAGCTACGGCTGATCGAGCCTTTCTATGACGGCGAAGAAGTGCTGGTGCGGGCGCAAGTGAACGATGCGGGGCTGATCCGCGTGGCGGCCGAGCGAACCGACGGCATGCTCTGCGCCGAGGCCAACGGGATGGTCCGGCACACAGCCGCCGCTCCGCTGGCCTGGCTGCCCGAAGCTCCCTTGCCGCCTATGGAGCAGCGAGCCGCTGCGACTCGTGAAACCTTAGTGCCGGGAGCCGCGCTCGGAACCGTGACGCTGCGGCTCGATACCGTCGAATCCGGCCGGCTCCTCCAGCTTTCGAACGAGATCCTGGTCCGCAATTTCCGCCTGGGACCGTGGATTCACACCGCGAGCGAGGTCGAGAATTGGAGCGCGGCAAGGGCCGGCGACGAGATAGCGGTGCGCGGACGCATCCACGATCGTTTCGACCGGAAGGGCCACGAACTAGTGGTGGTGGATGTGATGCTGATTGCGAGCGGTGGGAGGCTGGTCCAAACCGTTCGGCACACCGCGATTTATCGTCTGCGAGCTATTATGGACGCTGCCAAGGAGGGCGCATGAAAATTTTAGCCGTCTTCGCTTGCCTGGCGCTGACCGTAATCGGCGCGCGTGCGGCGAATCGTTTCGACCTCTCACGCCTCGACAAGATTACACGCGTGGCGGATCCGCAGATCTCGCCGGACGGCAAATCGATCGCGATGGTGGTGTCGCGCCCGAATTTCGCGATGGACCGCTACGATGCTGAGCTGGTTTTGGTGGACGTCGCCAACGGACGTTCGCGTGTCCTCACGCACGATCGGCCTGGGATCAGCTTTCCTCGCTGGTCGCCGGCAGGGGATCGGCTGGCGTTTCTATCCGCCGGCGCGAATAACGAGACCCAGGTCTTCGTGCTGCCCATAGGCGGCGGCGAAGCGTTCCAGGCGACGAAGTCGCCCACCGGCGTCCAGCAATTCGCGTGGCGGCCGGACGGGTCAATGCTCGCCTATGTGGCCGCGGACGAAGCTCCCAAGAAGACCGGCGAAGAAAAATTTAACGACTCGTTCGAGGTCGGAAACGACGATTACCTGGTTCGAGCGGCCCCCATGCCCGCGCACCTGTGGTTGATCGCGGCCGACGGCGGCGATGCCCGGCGGCTGACATCCGGCGGCTGGACGCTGCCCGTCAGCCATCCTCCGAGTTCACCCGCTTCGCCGATATCCTGGTCGCCGGATGGAAAATCAATCGCATTCGTAAAAGTGGAAACTCCGCATCCCGGTGACGCCGACAACAGCACGCTCCAGATACTGGATGTCGTGAGCGGCAGCTTCCGCCCGGTGACGGGCCGGCCCAAGAATGAAGCGTATCCAGTCTATTCTCCGGATGGCTTGCGAATCGCCTATTGGTTCCCGCGCGACGGCCAAACCAGGAACGTGAACGACATCTACGTGGTTTCATCCTCGGGCGGCGAGAGCATCGACTTAACGCGCAATATCGATCGGAACATCCAGCGCGCCATCTGGATGGCGGATGGAAAAGCGCTGCTGGTGGGCGCGAACGACGGAACCACGGTCGGCCTATGGATTCAGCCGGTCTCCGGATCGGCGCGCCGGGTTCCGCTCGGGAAGGTGTGCCCGAACTCGTCCTTCTGGGTGGATGCCGCCGTTGGACGGAATGACGAAATCGCATTCGCGGGATCGGAGCCGGGGCATTCCGCGGAGCTTTACTATCTCGCCTCGGCGGCAGGTCCGGTGAAGCGGCTCACCGATTTCAATCGCGAGATCGCGGGATTCGATCTCGGAAAAACTGAAACCGTGCAGTGGGACGGGCCGAACGGCTTCCGTATGGATGGCGTGGTTACTTATCCGCCCGATTTTGCGGCCAGCCGCAAGTATGCGTTGGTGCTCTACATTCATGGTGGCCCGAGGTCGGCGTCGAAAGAAACCTTCTCGTCGCGCGCGCAGTTGCTGGCGGCCAACGGATGGGTTGTGTTTGAACCGAACTATCGGGGCAGCGACAATCTTGGCAACGCGTTTCAGGCCGCGATCTGGAACGATGCGGGCGATGGCCCCGGCCGCGACGTCATGTCGGGCGTCGAGCTGCTCAAGAAGCGCGGCTTCGTGGACGAAACGCGAATGGCGGTCACCGGATGGTCATATGGAGGCTACATGACCACGTGGCTCGCGGGCCATTACCCGGTTTGGAAAGCCGCGATCGCGGGCGCGGCTGTCACCAATTGGCTGGATCAATACGATCTGGGCGACGCCAACGTTCGGCGCGCCGGAGGATTCGGGGGCTCGCCTTACACCGGCGGCTACGCGGCGGCTTATTTGGAACAGTCGCCCATTACATACGCGGCCAAGATCAAGGCGCCGACGTTGATCTTGTCGGATGTCGGCGACTATCGGGTGCCCATCACGCAATCCTACGAGCTGTATCACGCGCTGAAGGACAACGGCGTGCCGACGCGATTCTTCGCTTACCCCGTCAGCGGTCACAGTCCGTCGGATCCGGTGCGGCAGCGCGACGTGGATCGCCGCTGGATCGGATGGCTCAAGGAATATCTGGGCGGCGTCGGGCAGGCCGAGTCCACCAGGGAATAGCGGGCGGTCCTTTATACTTGTGGCACGGGCATTCTCGCCCGGATCAAACAGAGGAGCCCACTATTGTCCCTGGAAGACGATTTATACCAGCAGCGCATCCAGAGTATCGATCAAATCGAGGCGCTGGGCTATCGGGCGTATGGCCAACGGTTCGACTTCAGCCACACCATCCCGCAGATTCTTGCGGAGTTTGGCACGAAGACCGCCGAACAGCTCGAACCGCGCGTAACGGTGCGCGTCGCGGGCCGCATCCTGACCGTCCGGCGGATGGGCAAAGCCGGATTCGCGCATCTTCTGCAGAACGGGGAGCGGCTCCAGATTTATTTACGCAAGGATGCCGTGAGCGAAAAGGATTTCGCCCTGTACGAACGGCTGGATCTGGGCGATATCGTGGGCGTCGACGGCTACCTTTTCAGGACCCGGACAGGCGAACTGAGCATTCACGTCGAGCATCTGCATTTTCTGGCTAAAGCGCTGCTGCCGCTGCCCGAGAAATGGCATGGCCTGGAAGATATCGAGATCCGGTACCGGCAGCGCTATCTGGATCTGATCTCGAATCCCGAAGTGCGCAAGGTTTTTTTCACCCGGTCCAAGATCATCGCCTCGCTGCGCCGCGAACTGGAGGCGCGCGGGTTTCTGGAAGTGGAGACGCCCATGCTCCAGCCCCTTTATGGGGGCGCGGCGGCGCGGCCGTTTACCACGCATCACAACACGCTCGACCTGGACTTGTACCTGCGCATCGCGCCGGAACTTTACCTGAAACGCTTGCTGGTGGGCGGCATCGAACGCGTGTATGAGATCAATCGAAATTTCCGCAACGAGGGGATTTCCACGCATCACAATCCCGAGTTCACGATGCTCGAGTTTTACCAGGCTTACACAGATTATCACGGCATGATGGACTTATCCGAGCACCTGCTCAAGCAGGCGGCGGTGGATGCCACCGGATCGGCGGTGGTGGAATACCAGGGCGAGAAGATCGATTTTGGAAACTTTCGGAGAGTGTCGATGCAGGAGGCCGTGGGAACTACCGCGCCGTTGAAGGGCCACGAGCTGGTCGAAGCTTTCGAGAGAAACGTCGAGCCGGGCTTGATCCAGCCCACCATCGTCTACGATTATCCAATCGAGATTTCGCCGCTTTCCAAAAACAAACCCGACGATCCCGACTTCGTGGAGCGTTTCGAGATTTTCGTGGCGGGCATGGAGATCGGGAACGCGTTCACCGAGCTGAACGATCCGCGCGAGCAGCGCCGCCGGTTTGAAATGCAATTGTCCGAACGCGCCTCTGGCGACGAAGAAGCGCACCAGATGGATGAAGACTACGTTCGGGCGCTGGAGCACGGCATGCCGCCGGCGGGCGGGGAAGGGATCGGCATCGATCGTCTAACCATGCTCCTGACCGATTCGAAATCCATTCGGGACGTGATCCTGTTTCCCTTGCTGCGTCCAATATGACGCGTCCGGTATGAGCGCCAAGACTTTCGAGCTGTTTGTCGCTACCCGCTATCTGCGCGCGAAACGCAAGCAGGCCGTGATCTCGGTGATCACCGTGATTTCCATCGCCGGCGTGGCGGCGGGCGTGATGGCGCTGGTGATCGCGATCGCGATCAATAACGGATTTCGGAACACCCTGCAACGCAGCTTGCTCGGCACCACGGCGCACGTGATGCTGCTCGCCAAGGAGTCGTCCGAGGGAATCTCGAACTGGAAGAAACTGGATCCCGAGCTGCGCAAGCTGCCGCACGTGGTGAGCGTCGCGCCGGGCCTCTACGGGACCGTTTTGCTTTCGGGGCCGTTGGGCGGATCGCAATCTTCGGGCGCGATTTTGAAAGGCGTCCCGGTGGATACGCCGCCGGACATGCTGCTGCACCTTAAACAAGGCTCGTTCGACGCGCTCAAAGACACCACTGGATTGCCGGGGATCATTCTAGGCGCGCGCCTGGCGCAAAACACGGGAATGCTGTTGCATAGCGTGGCGAACGTGATCAGCCCGCAAGGCGAGCTGACACCCTTCGGTCCAAAATTGACCCGCTATCAATTCAGAGTGGTAGGAATTTTCGAATCCGGATTTTACGAGATTGATTCCAATTACGCCTTCACCGCGCTGCCAACAGCTCAAATGGTGTTCGACGTCGGAAACGTAGTCAGCAGCATCGAATTGCGATTGGACGATATCTATGAAGCGCCGGAGGTGGCCAAGGCGGCGGAAAAAGTCACCGGCCCCAGCCTGGTGGCGAATACGTGGATGGAACAATATCGCCAGATCCTGAGCGCGCTCAATACCGAGAAAGTAGTGACTGCCGTTACCATCGGGCTGATCCAACTGGTCGCAGCGCTCAACATTTTGATCACGCTGGTGATGATGGTGATGGAAAAGAATCGCGACATCGCGCTCCTGATGTCGATGGGCGCGAAACGCCGGCAGATCCGCAAAATCTTTTTATGCCAGGGCGTCCTGATCGGCTTGGTGGGCACCGCGATTGGTCTGATCCTGGGATATGGCCTCTCCATCGTCGCCGACCGTTACCACTGGATCGCCCTCAACCAGGACGTTTATTCGCTCAGCTACGTGCCTTTCAATCCGCGCTGGCAGGACGGCATCTGGATCGCTGCGGCGGCTATCTTCATCAGCTTCATCGCGACGCTCTACCCCGCTACCAGCGCGACCAAGGTGGCTCCGGTGGAAGCGCTGCGCTACGAATAAACGTTCGGCGCTACAATCGGATCGATGTTCCAAATCGCGCCACGCTCCACCGTCTACGACGTGGTCATTATCGGCTCCGGCGCTGGTGGCGGGACGGCCACCAAAGTCCTGGCCGACCTGGGCGTAAACGTCGCGCTGCTCGAAGCCGGACCCATGCTCGATCCCGCCAAGGACTTCAAGGAACACATGTGGCCCTATCAGGTGCCGCATCGCGGAATCGGCGACGGCGGAATGGGCTACTTCGGACCGACACCTTGGGACTTCGGCTACTTCGCCGCGACATCCGGCGGCTGGCAATTGCCGGGCGAACCATATACGGTCGCGCCGGGCGACAAGTGGGAGTGGTTTCGCTCGCGCATAGTCGGCGGCAGAACCAACCATTTCGGGCGCATCGCGCTGCGCTTCGCCGATTACGATTTCGCGCCTTATACTCGGGACGGCCTGGGCACCGATTGGCCCATCACGTACGATGAGGTCGCGCCCTTCTACGACAAGGCCGAAACCTTCATCGGCGTCACTGGAAGCCAGGAAGGCATCCGCAGCGCGCCGGACGGTATTTTCCAGACGTGTCCCGCGCCGCGCGTCCACGAAATTCTGGTGCAGCGCGCAGCGAAGAAGCTGAACATTCCGTGCATCCCCTCGCGGCTGGCGGTGATCACGAAACCCACCAACGGACGGCCGGCGTGCCATTACTGCGCGCAATGCGGACGCGGCTGCGTGAGCGCCTCGAATTATTCCTCCAGCCAGGTCCAGATTTTTCCCGCCATGGAAACCGGCCGCGTCAAGCTGTTCACCAACGCGATGGCGCGCGAGCTGATCACCGACGAATCCGGGCGCGTCACGGCGGTTTCCTATATCGACAAAGTCACGCGCGCTGAAAATCAGATCCGCTGCCGCTCGGTGGTGGTGGCGTGCGGGGCATGCGAATCGGCGCGCCTGCTGTTGAACTCGAAATCTACCCGCCATCCCAACGGGATCGCGAACGGATCCGGGCATGTGGGCCGCAACCTGACCGATAGCGTCGGGTATTCGCTGGGCGCGCACATCCCCGCGCTGGATGGGCTTCCGCGACACAACTCGGATGGCATGGGCGGCATGCACGTCTACATTCCCTGGTGGCTTTGGGACGCCAAGAACAAGGAATTTCCGCGCGGCTATCATGTCGAGATCGGCGGCGGTTTCCATATGCCGGGCATGGGTTCTTTCGCCGGCGTGTGCCGCCAGCATGAAGGCTACGGCCAGGATCTGAAGTCCACTATCTACGATCAATACGGCGCATCCGTGAATTTCGCGGGGCGCGGAGAGCAGATCCCCAACCGGCACACCTACTGCGAGATCGATCCCGAAGTGGTGGATCGCTACGGAATTCCCGTGCTGCGCTTCCATTTCCGCTGGACCGACGACGAGCTGAAGCAGGCCCGCCACATGCACGAAACGTTCCAGGCGATTCTCGAAACCATGGGAGGGCAAGTGACCAGGCCGAAACCCAATTTCATGGCGGGCGATGGGATCTCGATGGGCGGCGAAATTATCCACGAGCTGGGCACGGTGCGGATGGGCAAGGATCCCTCCACGTCGGTTCTGAACAAATACTGCCAGGCGCACGAGGTGAAGAATCTGTTCGTGGCCGACGCCGCGCCGTTTGTCAGCAATCCGGACAAGAATCCAACCCTGACCATCATCGCGCTGGCGTGGCGAACGGCCGAGTATCTGGCCGACGAAATGAGGAAGGGAAATGTCTGAAACCTCGCGCCGCGAATTGTTAAAGGCCATCGCGCTTTCGGTAACCGCAGGCGGTCTGAACCTGGAAGCGGCCCAGCACGTTCACCGGCTGGCTGCGCAGGCCAGGGCCGCTGGCGGATACGAGCCCAAAGCCCTGACCGCCCACGAATACAAGACGCTCGAAGCGCTCGCGGATTTGATCGTCCCGGCCGACGTACGCGGTCCTGGAGCGGCGGCGGCCGGATGCCCGGAGTTCATCGATCTACTGGCCAGCCAAAACCCGCAGCTTCTCGCGATCTATTCGGGCGGAATCGCGTGGCTGGATTCGGCCATGCGACATCGCGGTGCGGCTGACTTCGTGACCGCCAAGCCGGAACAGCAAACCGCTCTGCTGGACATAATCGCCTATCGAAAAAACAAATCGGCCGCGCATAGCCCGGGGATCGAGTTCTTCGATTGGGCCCGGAAAATGGTGGTGGACGCCTATTACACCAGCCCGGAAGGAATCAAGGCCATCGGCTACATGGGAAATACGGCAGTCGCGAAATTCGAAATCCCCCCGGAAGCCATCGACTACGCGCTGAAGCGCAGCCCGGTCTAACCTGTTAGTTCATTATTCGACAAGTTCCCATTGAGTGGGGGCGGTCCACCCTGCTCGAAGAGAGCGGACCGCGGTCAACGCCCAGGTCGGGTGCCGTTCGTCGTGGTGAGCTGCCCTCGGACCACCGCTTAACAGCCCTCTTCTTGCGCTAAGCTCGATCTGACTATGGATGCGTCAATTGAAAGCGCAAGGTTCAAGGCCAAAGTCTTGCTTGGCGTGTGGCTTGTCCTATTTATCCCGTGGGTCCCGTTCGCTTTGCTATCCGGAGTGGCATTCGACGGGGGCTATACAACCCGAGCTTATGCTTTCGTATGGTCCGTCTGGACGTATCCAATCCCAGTCGTAATTGGCGCGATTTTTCGAAACCGTGTCCCCGCTTTGACCCTTCTACCACTTGTGAGCGTCATAAGCTATTATTGGTTTCGGTTCGGGCCACTAGGTTTCAGACGACCCCCAGGCACCTAACCGAAGGCACCCGCCGCCGCGCGCTACAATGAAAACTCATGCCCGGACTACTGGAGGGCAAGACCGCCCTCGTTCTCGGCGTGGCCAATCGTTGGAGCCTAGCCTACGCGATTTCTCAAGCTTTCATTCGTGAAGGCGCTAACCTGATTCTCACCTACCAGGGCGACCGCCAGAAACAGACCGTCGAAGAGCTTGCCGCCGAGCTAAAAGCGCACCAAGCGCTGCCTTGCGATGTAACCCAGGACCATCAACTTGCCGCCTTAACTGAAGGGCTCAAGCAACAGGGGACGGTCTTGAACGCAGTGGTTCATAGCATCGCTTTTGCCAATCGGGAGGATCTAAGCCGTCCGTTTGTCGAGACTTCGCGCGCAGGTTACGCGCTGGCTCAGGACGTCAGCGCTTATTCGCTGGTCGCGGTGGCGCGCGCTACCTTGCCTTTGATGGCTCCGAAGGAGCAGGGCGGCGGTTCGATCCTGGCCCTCACTTACCTCGGTTCCACGCGTGTGGTGGAGAACTACAACGTTATGGGCGTCGCGAAAGCTGCCTTAGAGGCAACAATGCGGTACCTTGCGAACGACCTTGGTCCGTCCAACATACGGGTGAACGCAATTTCGGCCGGAGCAGTGAAAACCGCCTCGGCCCGCGGCATCAGCGGTTTTTCGAAGATGCTCGAAAAAGCGGCTCACCTGGCCCCCCTGCGGCGCAACACTGATCCGGCGGAAGTAGCCGACGCCGCCGTATTTTTGGCGAGCGACCTGGGGCGCGGCGTCACCGGAAACATCTTGTTCGTCGACGCCGGAATGCAAATTATGGGATTTACTCGCGCGGAATGATCGCTTTTGAACCTTGGATATCGAGCCGGCGGCTAAACATCCCAATTGACAATGCCCTACGGGGCTTTTTATCATGTAATTCGTGCAGCCTGCTAGGAGCCAGCCTCTATTTAGGCGCGTCCCGACAGTCCGCACCTTCCTCTGAGTTTACTTATGATTACAGTTAACGGCCTCACGAAGCGCTACGCCCGCACTCTGGCGGTCGACCACATCTCGTTCGAAGTTCAGAAGGGGCAGATCGTGGGTTTTCTGGGCCCCAACGGCGCCGGGAAAACCACCACCATGCGGATACTCACCTGCTTTCTTCCGCCCACCGATGGAACGGCCACCGTGGCCGGATTCGACGTCATCGAGCAGCCCATGGAAGTGAAGCGCCGCATCGGATACCTTCCGGAAACGCCCCCGCTTTACCCTGAAATGGAAGTTCGAGAGTACCTGTCGTTTGTTGGAAAGCTGAAGGGCATGCGCGGCGCCAATCTGGCGAACCGAGTGGTGGAAGTTTCCGAGCGGTGCGCCATCTCGGACGTCTCTGCGAAACAGCTGGGCAAGCTCTCGAAAGGCTACCGGCAGCGCGTCGGCCTGGCCCAGGCGATCATCCACAATCCGGATGTTCTGATTCTCGACGAACCCACGGCGGGCCTGGATCCCAAACAAATCAACGACACGCGGGAGCTGATCCGCAGCCTGGCCGGCGATCACACCATTATTCTCAGCACGCACATTCTGCCTGAGGTGGAGCAGACCTGCGAGCAGGTGATCATCATCAACAAGGGCAAGCTGGTAGCCACGGATTCGGTCCATAACCTGCAAAATCGCGCCCGCGGAGTGGAAGCCATCGTGGTGGAAGTGGAAGGACGCGAGAGCGCGCTCGATTCGGGCACGGTCCAGCATCGCCTGGAAACCGTTCCCGGCGTGCGCCGCGTGGTGCTCAAGGAGCATGTCAATAATCGATCCATTTTCGAAGTGGAGAGCTTGAAAGATCGCATTATCCGCGGCGATCTGGCGCGCGCTGTGGTGGAGTCCGGCTGGAATTTGAACGAGCTGCGGCCCACCGCGATGAGTCTTGAAGAAATCTTCCTGCAGTTGACCGGCACCGTGCAGCAGCACGAAGAGCCGCAAGCTGAAGAAGTGGTTGCGCAAGGGGAAAAGTAATGAGAAACATTTGGATCATCTGTCGAAAAGAACTGCAAAGTTATTTCGTTTCGCCGGTGGCCTATCTGCTGCTGACCATGTTCGCCGTGATTTTCGGGTTCTTCTATTGGAACTCGGTGGGCTATTTCAACATGGTGGGGCTGGAATCGCAGATGCGCGGCCAGGCGTTTCCGATGAGCGTCAACGAGTACGTGATCCGGCCGCTGCTTTCTAACGTCAGCGTCATCGGGCTGTTCTTCATCCCCATGATCACCATGCGATTGTTTGCCGAAGAGAAGCGTATCGGCACCATCGAGCTGCTGGCCACTTCGCCCATCCGCGACATGGAGATCATCATCGGCAAGTGGCTATCGGCGTTGATCCTGTACGCCTGCCTGTTGTTCTTCACCGCTATCAATTTCGGGTTCCTGTTCCGCTACGGCAATCCGGATTGGAAGCCGCTGGCCATCGGTTATCTGGGCTTGCTTTTGCAGGCCGGCGGATTGCTGGCGATCGGAACGTTTATCTCCACGCTGACTAAAAATCAGATCATCGCGGGCGCGGCCACTTTCGGCGTGTGCCTGTTGCTGTGGGTTCTCGAGTGGGTGGCCGGGTATGAAACCGCCGCCTGGGCCAAGGTGCTGGCGTACATGTCGGTGGTCACCCATTTCGATTCGTTCTCGAAGGGCGTTCTGGATACCAAAGACGCCGTGTTTTATGTTTCCGTGATATTCCTGGGGCTCTTCCTGACGTCGCGCTCCATGGAATCCCTGCGGTGGAGGTCGTAGTGAATAACGAGTGGCTGAAAGCCAGACAAACCAAGTATGCCGCTTACGCGAGCATTTACATTATCGTGATTTTGGCCGTACTGGTGGCGGCGAATTTTCTCGCGGATCGGTACAACAAAAGCTACGACGCCACGTCGAACAAGCGCTTTTCGCTTTCCGACCAGACCAAGAAAGTGGTGGGCGATCTCAAGCAGGACATCACCATCCAGTATTTCGATCGTCCTAGCGGGATGACGGCCGGCAAGGACCTGCTGGACCGCTACGCGAACCTGTCTCCGAAAGTGCACGTCCAGTACATCGACTTGCTGAAGAAGCCGCAACTGGCGCGTGCGGATAACGTCTCGCGCGAGGGCGAAGCCATCATCGAAATTGGAGCGAAAAAAGAAGAGGCCAAAACCTTCGACGAGGAGGGCGTAACCGGCGCAATGATCCGCGCTCTGAAGGGTGGCGCGCGCACGGTTTGCGTCGCTTCCGGAAGCGGCGAACATCGCCTGGATGATTCCACCGCCGACGGTTTTTCGGACTTCCAGAAAGCGGTTCAAACGGACAACTACCAGGTGAAGCCGGTGAGCTTGCTCGAGAAAGCGGAAATCCCGCCCGACTGTACTGTGCTGGTGATCGCGGGGCCTACCGGAGACTACATCCAGCCGGTGGTCGATTCGATCAAGAAATACGTGGAAGGCGGCGGCCGCGTGCTGTTCATGCTGGATCCGCCTCTCAAAGTGGGGCGGAAACAGATCGCCGACAATCCCGCGCTGGTCAAGCTGCTGGCGGACTGGGGCGTTACCGCGGATCCGGATTTGCTGCTCGACGAGAACCCGCTGGCGCAATTGGCGGGCGTCGGTCCGGAAGTTCCGCTGGTCACCACCTACGATTCCCATGCGATCGTGAACGATCTCGCGGGCACCGCCACGGGCTTCCCGATCGCGCGGTCGCTCGAGACCAAAAATGCCGATCATACGTCGGTGTCGAAACTGTTCTCCACTTCCGGCGACAGCTTCGCCACGTACAATCTCAGCTCGGACGAAATTCGGATCGATCCTAACAAAGACAAGAAGGGCCCTTTCACCATGGCGGCAGCTGTCACGTATGACACCGGAAAGCCGAATAGCCAGGGTCGCTTTGTGGTGGTCGGAAATTCCCGCTGGGCTTCCAATTCGTTTCTTCGCTTTAACGGAAACCGGAATCTGGTGCTGAACATGCTGAATTGGCTGTCTTCGGACGAGGACCTGATCTCGATCCGGCCCAAGCAGCAGGAAGACCGCCGGATCAATTTGACGAACGCTCAATTCCTGGCGGTTCGGACCGTCAGCCAGTTCCTGCTGCCGCTGATCGTTGTGCTCGGTGGGGTGATGGTCTGGTTTAGAAGAAGATAGTTTTGCCCGAGGAGATGGAACAATGCGGTTTCGTGGTTTACTTGCCGCGGCTGTAGTATTGGCAGCCTTGGCGGTCGGCCTCTATTTTTCGAATAAGCAGAAGGCGGCCGAGGCGGCCAAGCCTCCCTCTAGCGCCACTCCCAAAATTGTTTCGCTGAACGACAGCGAGATCGCGAAAATCTCGGTCAAGAAGAAGGGCGGCGCTGAAACGGTTCTCGAGCGGAATGGCGTCGGGAAATGGGTGATGGTGAGCCCCGAATACCCGGCCGATCAGGACACCGTCAACCAGCTTGCAATCGCGGCGGCGAACATCGCGTCGGACCGCGTGGTGGAAGACAAGGATTCCGATCCCAAAGCCTACGGGTTCAATGACCCTTCCCTCAGCGTGGATATCACCACCAAAGCTGGGCCTGAGCATCTGGCGACCAAAGTAACCAAGCTTCGCCTGGGCGACGATACGCCCACCAATAGCGGATCCTACGCGATGGTGGAGGGCGATCCGCACGTTTACACGGTGGCGAGCTACGTGAAAACCGGGCTCGATAAAACCTTTAACGATCTGCGCGACAAGCGCCTGCTTACGTTGGATCAGGACAAGCTCAGCCGCGTGGAGCTGATCGCCAAGAAGCAGGATATCGAATTCGGCCGCGACAAGGATCAGTGGCAGATCGTCAAGCCCAAGCCGCTGCGGGCCGACGGTTCGCAGGTGGACGACTTGATCCGCAAGGTTCGCGACGCCAAGATGGATCTCTCGGTTTCCGATGAAGACGCGAAGAAAGCCGCGTCTGCATTCGCTTCCGGAACGCCCGTCGCCACTGTGAAGGTGACCGATCCCGCCGGCACCCAGCAGCTTGAGATCCGCAAGAACAAGGACGATTACTACGCCAAGTCCAGCATGGTGGAGGGCGTCTATAAGGTGCCCACCGATCTCGGGACCGGCGGTGGACAAGAGCCTGGACGACTTCCGCAACAAGAGCTTGTTCGATTTCGGCTTCAACGATCCCAGCAAGATCGAAATGCACGATGGCGGCAAATCCTACACCTTCCAGAAGACCGGCGAGGACTGGCTTTCGAACGGCAAGAAGCTGGATAGTATCAGCGTGCAATCATTTCTTGACAAATTGCGCGACTTTTCCGCCAGCAAGTTCATCGATTCAGGTGAGCCCGGAGCGCAAACCATGGATATCACGGTCACTTGGAGCGATGGCAAGCGAACCGAAAAGTGCTCATTTCGAAGCGGGGCAGCGACTATATCGCCAAGCGGGACGGTGAACCATCGCTTTATGGGGTGGACTCAAAAGCCGTGGATGACCTTTCCAAGGCCGCCGCGGACGTGAAACCGGCGCCTCCGCCCGCGAAAAAATAGCCCAACGGCCCCCATGACCGGACTCCTCACCGACCTCTACCAGCTCACCATGGCGGCCGGTTATTTTGAGGCCGGAAAGGCCGGCGAGATCGCGACCTTCGAACTCTTCTTTCGCCATCTGCCGCGCTACCGGAATTTTGTGCTGGCCGCCGGTCTGGAGCAGGTGGTTGAGTATTTGACCAACCTGCGTTTCACCGACGAAGAGATCGCTTATCTCCGGACCCTGCCGCAATTCCAGCGTGTTTCGCCGGGCTTTTTTGAGGAGCTGCGCAAGCTGCGGTTCACCGGCGATTTGTTCGCCATGCGGGAGGGCACGCCGGTTTTCTCGAGCGAGCCGATTCTCACGATTCGCGCGCCGCTGATGGAGGCGCAAATCGTCGAGACTTTTCTGCTGGCCACCGTCGGATTCCAATCCCTGATTGCGACCAAGGCCGCGCGCATCGCCGAGGTGGCGGGAGGCCGCGCGGTGGTGGACTTCGGAACCCGCCGCGCCCATTCGCCCGAAGCGGGCGTGCTGGCAGGCCGCGCTTCTTACATCGGCGGCTGCGTCGGAACCAGCAACACCGAAACCGGATTTCGCTACGGCATTCCCGTGTTCGGGACGGCCGCGCATTCCTGGGTGCAGGCGTTTCCCACCGAGCGGGAAGCGTTCGAGCGACTGCAGAACCTGCTGGGCGATGCCACGGTCTATTTGATCGACACCTACGACACGATGGACGGCGCACGGCTGGCAGCCACGCTGGAGCGGCCGATGTGGGGCGTTCGCCTGGACAGCGGCAACCTGGTGGAACTTTCGCGCGAGGTACGCAAGATTCTCGACGATGCGGGCCTTAAGGACGCGAAGATCATGGCCACCAGCGATCTCAACGAATATAAGATCCTGGAGTTCGCGGCCGCCGGCGCCCCCATCGATGCCTTCGGCGTCGGGACGGATCTAGCTACGTCCACCGATTCGCCCAATCTGGGCGTCATCTACAAGCTGGTGGAGCTCGACGGGCGGTCCACCGCCAAATTCAGCGAAGACAAGCAGACCTTGCCGGGCGCCAAGCAAGTTTTTCGGTTCGCCGGCCACGACGTGATCGCGTGCTCCTGGGAGTGCATGGGCTGCGGCGCCGGCGAAGCCTCGGCGCGCGCGCTGCTTCGTCCCGTGCTGCTTGGCGGCAAGCTGGTGGAGCCGCTTCCCGGCCTGGACGATACGCGCAGTTACGCGTCCGAATCCATCCGGCGTCTGCCCACGGCGATTCGCAGTCTCTTCGATACCGACCAGCAGTATCCGGTGGAGCACAGCCCCGCGCTCACGGCGCTCTACGAAAAGGTCCAGCATGAAAACGGTGTTCTTCGACATTGATACGCAGATCGATTTCATGTATCCCGCGGGCGCTTTATACGTCCTCGGCGCGGAGCGGATTCTTGGGACGGTCGCGAAACTTAACCACCGCGCTCCGGTGTTGATATCCACTC
Organism: Terriglobia bacterium; assembly: GCA_963786745.1. Classification (GTDB taxonomy): domain Bacteria; phylum Acidobacteriota; class Terriglobia; order Bryobacterales; family Bryobacteraceae; genus Palsa-89. Next base: position 191,902 of record CAWBAE010000011.1, read on the forward strand.
AGTGCGCGCACTCCGAGGACGATCCTGAGTTCAGGCTTTACCCGCACCACTGCGTGTCCGGGACGGTGGGACAGCAGAAGCCCGCCGCGACGCTCCGGGAAAAGCGGGTTATGCTCCCAGGTCCAGCTCACGGCGCGCATCAGCTAATTCTGGAGAAACAGGAGCTGGATTGCTTCAGCAATCCCCATCTCGCGCCGCTGCTCCAGGAATTGAACGCGGACCGCTACGTGGTCTACGGCGTGGTCACGGAGATTTGCGTCCGATTCGCCGCTTTCGGATTGCTCAAGACCGGTAAACCGGTGGAGTTGGTGACCGACGCGGTGAAGGCTCTCGACGAAGCCGCCGCCCAGAAGATGTTTTCCGATTTCACGGCCGCGGGCGGGATTTTGACCACGTCCGATCAGCTAAGCTCGCACGCCTAGGTGTGCCAGCTTAGCGCGCCGTCCTGCTCGTGATTCCTGACGCGTCCCTGGCGCTGCATGTGCTCCAGATGGGCCAGCACTTCGAAGATCGCGAAATGATGATTAATCGGCGACAGCTTCTTGCGCCACATCTCGCCCACCAGGCTATAAGCGGTGCGCGGCGAGTGCTCGATCAAACCGTAGATCTCGTCGCAGCGCTCGCGATGATGCTGGATGGTTTCCTCGATCCAGCGGCGATGGCCGCGGAACGGCTCGCCGTGCGACGGCAGAATCAACTCGACATCCAGCAACGCCAGCCGTTCGAGCGACTCCAGGAATTCGCCCAGCATGTCGCGATCCGGCTGCCAGGCGATATTGGGCGTGATGTTCTCGAGAATCTGATCGCCTGAGAACAGGACTTTTCTTTCGCGCGCGTAAAGACAGATGTGGCCCGGCGAATGGCCGGAAGTCCAAAGCACCTGGAGCGGGCCGATCGCGGTGGGAATCTCCTCGCCGCCCGAGAAGAGCAGGTCCGGTGTCAGATCATGAAAATTCTTGCGCACTTCGAGGAAATGCTCGTCCATCTTTACTTCCAGCCCCTTGGGGACGCCGGCTTGGCTATATACCAGATCGATCCACGGAAAACGCCGTTCGCTGGAGGTGACCATCCGGAGATGCCGGGCCTCGGCCTCGTGCATGGCGAGTTTAGCGCCGGTCAGCTCAAGCAGCCGCCTGGCCAGCCCCATGTGATCGGGATGCATGTGCGTCAGGACGATTCGCCGGATCTCGGTCCAGGCGATGCCGCGCTCCGCCATCGCGCCGCTGAGCGCCTCGAAGGCCGGCTTGGTTTCCATGCCGCAATCGATCAGCAGATAGCCTTCCTCGAGCGCCACCAGATAGACATTCACCGTTTCGAGCTCGAAAGGCAGGGGCAGTGTGAGCGATAGCACCCGCGGGTACACTTCACGGAATTTTGACATTAAACCGCGTCGCTCGCGTGGTAGGAACTGCGAACCAACGGGCCCGCTTCGACGTGCGAGAAGCCCAGCTCGTAGCCCAGGCGCTTCAATTCCGCGAACTCGCTCTCGGGAGCGTATCGAATGATCGGCAAATGCTTCGACGACGGCCGCAGGTACTGGCCCAGGGTCAGAATTTCCACTTGATGCGCGCGCAGGTCCCGCATCACCTGCTCCACTTCCGTTTGATTCTCGCCGAGCCCCAGCATCAGCCCGGATTTGGTGGGAACGAATGGCCGCAGACGCTTGGCGTGCGCCAGCATATCGAGCGAGCGTTGGTAGCGCGCCCCCAGCCGCACCTGTCGATACAGCCTGGGAACGGTTTCGATATTGTGATTCAGGACATCCGGGTGCGCGTTCATGACGACTTCGAGCGCCGCGCGCGATCCCTGAAAATCAGGCACCAGCACCTCCACCTTGCAGCCGGGGATGCGCTCGCGAATGGCCCCGATGGTCAAGGCGAATAGCTCCGCGCCGCCGTCCTTGCGATCGTCCCGATTCACGCTGGTTAACACCGCGTATTTCAGCCCCAGCACGGCGCAGGCTTCGGCCACGCGGCGAGGTTCGTCGTAATCGACATCCAGAGGCGGGCCTTTTTGCACCGCGCAAAAGCCGCAGCGGCGCGTGCACACGTTACCGAGAATCATGAACGTCGCGGTACGGCGGTTCCAGCATTCGCCGGTATTCGGGCAGGCCGCGCTCTCGCATACCGTGTGCAGCTTTAGCTCGCGAACCAAGCGTTTCAGCTCGTGGTAGTTGTCGCCGGCGGGAGCGGGGGCGCGCAGCCAGGCCGGCCGTTGCGCCTGAGCGCTAATAGAAACCAACACTACCTTTATTCTATAGCCTCTGCCGCGGCTTCCGCCTCCCGGATCCGGTTCTCCAGGATCAGGCTCGAGTCGAAATCCTTCCATTCCGGATCGCGCGAGGCCGCGTCTTCAATCGCCTTCCGGGGAACCAGGCCCACGATCTGGGTTCCCGCGACGGTGACATTGTCGAGCCTGGCTAGTTCACGCACCGCGTTTAGAACTCGATCGATGGGCGTCCGCTCGAAATCGGTAAGATTCATGGATACCTGAACGCACCCGCGGCTCGGAATCGGTACCCCCATCGCCTTTACCGCTTCCAGTCCGCCGGAGGAAGAGCGAATCTTCCGGGCGATGGCGCGCGCGATGCCGAGGTCGGTGGTGTTCAGGTTGACGTTGAAGGCGATCAACAGCGGCCGCGCGCCCAGGATGGTCGCTCCGGCGCTCGGATGGAGAGCCGGTCCGCCCAAGTCCGGCGCGAGCGCGGGTTTTTCGAATCCGCCTCGGCGGACGTTCTCAAGCGGAGCACGTTCCGGCGTCTCAGCCGCGGCCCCATAGAAGTACACCGGCACTCCCAACTGAGTCCAAACCTTTTCTCCCACCCGGCGTGCGAGGTCGGCGCACTGTTCCATCGTGGCGTCTCGGAGCGGCACGAAGGGTACCACATCCGCGGCGCCGATCCTGGGGTGGACACCCGCGTGACGCCGCAGGTCGATTCGTTCCACCGCCGCCGCGATGCCTCGGAACGCGCCTTCGCCCACCGCGTCCGGCGCTCCGGCGAAGGTGATGACCGCGCGATTGTGATCCGGGTCCCGCTCAGACCGTAGCAGCAGCACTCCGGGCACGGATGCAATCGCAAGGCGGACAGCCTCCACGACGGCCGCGTCCCGGCCCTCAGAGAAATTCGGAACGCACTCGATCAGCGGCCGGGCCACTGCACCTCGGATCGCTTAACCAGCACGCTGCCGCCCTGAATCACCAGTTCCACCAGATTTACTCCAAAGTGATAGGGTATCTCGCGGTAATCCGGCACGTTCAGGAGCAGAACATCCGCCGTCTTCCCGATTTCGAGGGAGCCGATGCTCGCGGCGCGCCCGATCGCGTGCGCCGCATTCAGAGTTACCGCCGTAACGGCCTCGGCCGGGGTCATATGCATGTTCCGGCAGGCCAGCGCGATCATCATCGGCATACTCTGGGACGGACTGATGGCCGGATGGTAATTGGTTGAAAGCGCCACGGCCGCGCCACTGTCAATCAGCATTCTGGCCGGCGGGTACTGTTCCAGGCCCAGGTGGAAGGCAGCGCCGGGTGAAACCGTCGCGATGGTTTCCGAGCGCGACAGCAGCAGCGCTTCCTGCTCCTCGAGATCCACGACATTGTCCACGCTGATCGCGCCCAATTCAACCGCGGTCCGGATCGCCGATTGATTCGCGCCCGACCCGGCGTTGAGCTTTAATCCAAAACCGAGCTGCCGCGCGGCGCTGAGATACTGGATAGCCTGCTCGGTTGTGAAGCTATCTTCGCCGCACTGGATCTCAGCAAACTCGGCCAGCTTGCGGCGTTTCACCAAGGGCAGAAAGTGAGAACAGATCCACTCCAGATATTCGCCGCTGTGCTGTTCGTAGCCCGGCGCGGGGCGCGAACATTGAAACGTCGAGACCACTGACAGGGGCCGTTCCCGAAGCGCCGAGTGCACTTTTAGAATCTTGATCTCGCCCGCATCGGTCAGGCCCGAGCCGGACTTAGCCTCAAGTGCGGTGGTGCCGTGCCGGACTGCGTCCTCCAGCGCCCGCAGCGCCATCGCTTCCAGGGTGTGACCGGTAAGATCGCGGATGGAACGGGCGATTTCGTAGATCGCTCCGGCCAGCGGCATCTCCTGGTCCGGCACGCGGGCTGGGCCGCTCGCCAGATATGTGCCGCAGTCGACGAAGCCGGGCATGACCACCGCCGCGCTGGCGTCGATCTCCTCGGCGTCTCTCGCGAGCGCGAGGTTTTCCACGCGACGGCTGGGCCCCACTTCGCGGATGATGCCGTCGACAATCAGAAGCGCGCCATCTTCGATCAGCCCGAGGTTTCTAAGGTCGGTTCCGCGCCGTGGGCCGCTCGGTCCCCGCAAGGTGAGCAGTTGTCTGGCTCCCCGGATCAAAGTGATCTTACGCATGCTGGGGTATGAGAGCGGAAGTCCTACCGAATCTCCAGGCTAACTCGCCCGCCGCAGAGGGCACCAGAAGCGCTAAGAAACACGCCTGGCTGTCCGATGAGATCAAGGGAGGAGTTTCAGGGGATCTTCGTCCATGCAAATCGAGATGCTCGACGCCATGCCGCGGGAGTGGACACCCATCCAGTCCTTAGCGGATTCCAACATTATTGGCATCATTTTTGCGCAGCCAAATGGAGCCATCGTGGAGGCGAACGACGAATTTCTCAGGATCGTTGGGTACTCGCGGCAGGATCTCGAGCAGGGCATGCTGAACTGGAAGAACCTGACTCCGCCGGAGTGGCGGGACGCCAGCCTGCAGGTCTCGCAGAGCATCCAGGCCACCGGAGCAGCGCCGCCTTTCGAAAAGGAATACGTGCGCAAGGACGGCCGGCGCATCCCGGTGCTGGTGGGGATTGTGCGGCTGCCCGGGCGCGATCTGCACGCCGTATCCTTCGTCCTGGACCTAAGCGACCAGAAGCGCGCCGAAAAGCAGTGCGACCGGTTGATGATCGAAAGAGCGGCGCTGCTCGATTCGGTGGGCGACGGCATCTATGGTTTGGATCCGAATGGAAGATGCAATTTCGTCAACCGGGCGGGCGCGCGGATTCTGGGTTACGAAGCCGAGGAGTGCATAGGAAAAAGCATGCATGACTTGATTCACTTCAAGCACGCCGATGGATTACCCTATCCAAAAAGTGACTGCCCGGTCGCGTCCGCATGCCAGTCCGGGGAGGAAAACTGTGCCGGCGACGAACTGGTCTGGAGAAAAGACGGCACGGGTGTATGGGTGGACTATTCGTACAGTCCAATTATCCAGAACGAGCACCTTCACGGCAGCGTCGTATGCTTCAAAGACGTCAGCGAGAGAAAGCAGGCGGAAGCGGCCATTCGGGCCAGCGAGGAGCGCTTTCGCGGAGCTTTCACCAACGCCGCGGCCGGCTTGTTCATCACGGACCTGAAAGGAACCATTCTGGAGGTCAACCCGGCATTCTGCGAGATGACCGGTTACGGCGATTCAGAGCTCGTGGGCACGTTATATCAATCCATTGCTCATCCGAGCGATCTGCGCCGCGATACCCGGGTGCTTAGGGAACTCCTGCGCAAGGAGATCCCTGGGTTTGTCGGCGTGGAGCGTTTCGTGAAGAAAGACGGCAGCTTGCTCTGGGCCCGGCTCAGCGCTTCGGTGGCGCGAGACGTTTCCGGAGAGATTTCCAATATCATCTGTTTGATCGAGGATACTACCGAACGCCTGCGGGCGGAAACCGATCTCCGCCGCAGCGAAGAGCGTTACCGCGGCATCGTGGAGAATACCCACGAAGGCGTTTGCATTTCCGATCCGGATGGAAACATAAACTTCGCCAACCGGCGCCTGATAAACATGCTGGGTTATCCGGACGGCGCCACCCTCCAGTACGCTCAAATTCGTTTCAAGGAGGATGCCGAAGATATTCGCGCACGCTTTGAGCGCAGAAGGTCCGGAGCCTCGGAATCCTATGAAACCCGGTTGCGCACCAAAGACGGAAAGGCGCTGTGGGCCAACACGTCCGCGAGCCCGCTGGTGGATGAGGAAGGGAAATTCTCGGGCGAACTGTGTATGTTCACCGATATCACCGAACGGAAACGCCTGGAAGAACAACTGCGCCAGTCCCAGAAGATGGAGGCGATCGGGCGGCTGGCCGGAGGCATCGCGCACGACTTTAACAATCTGCTCACCGTGATTTTCGGCTACAGCGGCGTGCTGGAGAGCAAACTATCCGCGGAAGATCCGTTGCAGAAGAACATCCTCGAGATCCGCAAAGCGGGTGAACGCGCGGCGGCGTTAACGCAGAAGCTGCTGGCCTTCACCCGCAAGCAGGTGCAGCGCCCCAGGGTGCTTTCGCTGAATCACCTCGCTCGCGAAACGGAGCCCATGCTATGCCGGCTCATCGGTGAGAATATCGGGCTGTCACTCGACCTCGATCCCGCCGTCGGCAACGTCAAGGCCGATCCGGGCCAGATGGAACAGGTGCTGATGAACCTGTGCATCAACGCTCGGGACGCTATGCCGAACGGAGGGAAACTCTTGATCGCCACGCACAAGCAGGAGTTCGATTCCGGCGCCGCGAGCCTGCGATCACTTCGCCCCGGCCCCTATGTGCTGCTCGAAATCACTGACACCGGCTGCGGCATGGATGAGCCAACCAAAGCCAGAATCTTCGAGCCGTTTTATACCACCAAGGACCCCGGAATCGGCACCGGCCTCGGGTTATCCACCGTGCTTGGCATCGTGAATCAAAGCGGCGGGGTCATCTCCGTGTATAGCGAGATAAACGTGGGAACCGCCTTCAAGATCTACCTTCCCTTGGTGGAAGACGCGGCTACGCCCGTGGATCAGCCCAAACTTCCCGTCTGTCATGCCGCCGGAGAAACCATTCTGGTGGTGGAAGACGATGCCGGCATTCGCGCTCTGGCCGGCGAGGTGTTGCGCCAAAAGGGTTACCAGATTCTCGAAGCCGCCAGCGGCGAACAGGCGCTCGCCTTGGGAGACGCTCTGTCGTCGGTGGACCTGTTGCTCACGGATGTGATCATGACGGGAATGAATGGCCAGGAACTCGCCACCCAACTTTCCGCCGCCCACCCGAACGTCAGGGTTCTGTATATGTCGGGATATACGGAGAACGCCATCACACAGCAGGGTCTGGTGGACCCCAGTCTCAGTTTCCTGCCCAAGCCTTTCCGGCCGGAGGAGCTGCTGTCGAAAGTGGGAGCAGTCCTGTCCCGAGAGAGAGGCCCGGCGAAAGTGCTGATCGTGGACGACGACCCGCAGGTCCGGTCTTTTCTGGCGACGCTGCTCGAAGCGGACGGATATTCCGTCCTGCAGGCCTCCAATGGAAAAGAAGCGCAGGCGCGCTGTCAGGAATTAACCATTGATCTGGTGGTTACCGACCTGGTGATGCCCGAGCAGGAGGGTCTCGAAACCATCCACGTGTTAGCGCGCCATTGGCCCGGCCTTCCCGTAATTGCGATTTCGGGCGCCTACGGCGGGGCGTATCTGGCGCTGGCGAAGAAGCTGGGTGCGCAATCCGTTTTCAGAAAGCCGTTCCAGGCGGATAAGCTCTTGAGCGAGGTTCGCCGGCTGACCAGGCGTTAAGCGAACTGGATCGGTGCGCGCCTGATAGTCTAATCTCCAGTGAAGCCGAAACCGGGCGAGCGTCCTCTCAAGACCCTCGAGCGCGTGCTATCGAAAGCGGGCCTCGGCTCACGCGTGCAGGCGCGCAAGTGGATCGGATCCGGACGCGTGTGCGTCAACGGAAAGATCGTTCAGACGCCGGATCAATGGGTGGATCCTGAACGCGACCGCGTCACGCTGGACGACAAACCCGTTCGCTCCGCGAAGAAGATCTACCTTTTGCTGTACAAGCCCAAGGGCTATATCACGACGCGCAAAGACCCGGACGGGCGTCCCACGGTTTACGATCTGCTCCAGGACCTCGGCCAATGGGTGGTCCCGGTCGGCCGATTGGATCAGGACTCGAGCGGTTTGCTTTTGCTCACCAACGACACAGCGTTCGCAGAGCGGGTTTCAAACCCCGAATATAAGATTGCGAAGACCTATCTTGTGAAAGCCTCGACTCTGCTATCGGACCAACAGCTGGATCAACTGCGCCGCGGATTGACTCTGGACGACGGTCCGACGCAGCCTGCCGTGGTCAAGCGCCTGCGAGAATCCGCCAGATCGACATTTTTGGAGATCACCATCCGGGAAGGACGCAATCGCCAGGTGCGGCGCATGCTGGAAGCCGTCGGCAGCGGCGTGCGTAAGCTGGTGCGCACTGAAATCGGGGGCTTGCGAATCGGCGAGCTCCCGATCGGAAAGTATCGCGAGTTGACGGCGAAAGAAGTGGAGTTGATTGCCCAGGGCGGTCAGCGTGTATCGCGCTCGATCAACTCCGAATAGATCTCGCCCATTCGTTCCGCCGAAGCGCGCGCCGAAAATCGCTCATGAATGTGCCGCATTCCCGCCTCGCCGAGAGCGCGGCGCAGCGATTCATCCTGGATCACGCGCCGCAGCGCCGACGTCAAACCGGCAACATCGCCGGCTTCGAAAAGCAGGCCCGTCTCGCCGTCGCGAACCAATTCCGGATTGCCGCCGACATTCGATGCCACCGCGCAGCAGCCGCAAGCCATGGCTTCCATCAGTGAGTTGGAGAGAGCTTCGGAGCGCGACGGCAGCACGAAGATGTCGATGGCCCCGAGCCATGGCGCGACGTCGGCCGTGGCGGGCGCGAATACGCAGTCGTCCGCTATGCCCAGAGCTTCGGCCAGCGTTCCGAGCGAGGCTCGCATCGGTCCTCCACCTACGATAGCCAGCTTCATTCCCGCGCGCGTCGGCCGGAGCCTGGCGAAAGCTTCGAGCAGCGTGGGCAAGCCTTTCTCCGGGCGCAGTGCGCACACCGCGCCTATGACCAGCGCCCCCACCGGCAGGGCCACCGGCCGCGAACCTGCCGCCGCGCCGAACTCGTCCAGATCAATCCCGTTCCTACACAGCCGGATGCGCACCGCCGATACGTGCTCGTCGCGCTCCAGGTGACGCCGGACGAACTCGCAATTCACCACGATCGCGTCTGCCAGCCGATCAGTGGCCGAGATCAGGGCGCGATACTTGCGCGGGATCAACTCACGGTCGGACCGCTGGCTCGATACGACTGTTGCCCGCGTAAACAGGCGGCCGACGGGAATCGCGAAGGCCGTAAGCGGATAGTCGAACGTGTGGACCAGCCGAATCTTGCGGGCGCGAATGAACCGAATCAGATCCAGCGCGCCTGAGGCCGCGGCGAACGACGCAAAGGAATACACCGGAAAATGCACGATCGGAACGCCCGCCGCCTCGAGCTCGGAGCTTCGCAATCCGGTGGGCCGGAAGCATCCGACCATCGGCTCGAACCTGGAACGGTCCAGAGCCTTCGCGATCACGGTCATCTGGCGCTCGCTGCCTCCGAGATCGAGTTCGCGAGCCATGAGTAGAACCGGCCACGGCATGAAAGGTTTTGGGAGGTACGCGGTCCGATGGAGCCCACCGGGGCTTTTCGCGCAAGCGTGCGCGGCAATGCCTGAATAGTAGCATTGCTCGTGAGGGACTTGTAAACATCTTGTAAAAATAGAAACGCCGTCCTGAATATGACAGAGAAACACCCGGAATTCGGCTAGACTCTGGGTAGCATCGGCATGGAAACCGTTCTGGTGATCGACGATGACCGCAACGCGCGCGACACGATCGGGCTCATGCTGGAACAAGAAGGTTTCCGCGCGGTCCTGGCTGGGGACGGGCGAGCTGGTTTTGATCAGGCCCTGACCTTGAAGCCCGGGCTGATCCTGGTGGATCTGCGGATGCCGGGCTTAAGCGGCGCGGAAGTTTGTAAGCAGCTTCGGGCCACCGGAATGAAGACCCCGCTGATCGTTGTGAGCGCGCTCGCGAGCGAGACCGACAAAGTGGAGCTGCTCGAGAGCGGCGCCGACGACTACGTCGTCAAACCGTTCGGAGCCCGCGAACTGCTGGCGCGCATCCGGGCGCTGCTCCGGCGCGCTGCGCCTCCCGGACACAAAATCGTCGAATTTTCGGATATTGAAGTGGATCTGACGCGCCGCGTGGTGAAAAAAGCCGGCCAGGAAGTGAAGCTCACGCGCGCCGAATACAATCTGCTCACCCACTTTCTTCACAACGCGGACCGGGTTTTAACGCGGGAAGTGATTCTCAACGCGGTGTGGGGTTATGACTGGCTGCCGCACACTCGCACGGTCGACGCGCACGTCGTGCGCCTGCGCCAAAAGCTCGAACCCGATACGGGCCGGCCCCGGCATTTCCTGACCGTGCATGGCGTGGGCTACCGATTCCTGCCTTAAATTCAGAATCGCTCTAACACCTAGTGCGCGAGCTGCGCCTCCACCTCGGGCAGCACCGGGGTGCCCTCCGCTTGCACCGCGTCCAACGCACTTGGATCCAGCCCCAAGGCAGCCAGGATGGTCGGCGCTACTTGCGCGGTTCGCGTTGTCACCGAGACTGTCTGTGGTCTGATGCGGGAATTCGCCACCAGCAGGATGACATTGGTATCGTCATGCCCGAATCCGCCGTGATCTCCTATCATTGTGGCGCTCCCGGAATACGTCATGCCGATGTTCGGCGTTACGATGATGTCCGGGGACCGCGGATCCTGCCCATCGCCCAGACCACCCACGTTGTAGTTCAACGCCAGTGTCGGGCCGTAAAAAATCTGCCCCAACCCGATTGCCGCCGAATTCCTTTCGAGCAGCGCCACGGCCGCCGTCACGCTCGCGCCCGGAGCCAGCCAGAGCACGGATACATCATCTTCAGTGGCCCCGATTCCCGTGGTGTTCAGTGGCGACTCTGAAAACGGGATGGCCGTGCCCAGCAGCGTAGCTGGCGTATTCGAGCCGTTTGCCACGTAGCTGGCCGGGTCGATGGGCGATTCCCCGTGCTTTGCCGTGATGATGATCAGCGTATTGTCATACAGGCCGGCGGACTTCAGAGCATTGACGATGGCTCCGATCTCGCTATCCACAAATTCGATCTGATTCAGCAACGGCGTGCTAGGCAAAGCCGCGGCGTTCTGGTAGCCGCCCGCTCCCACGCCGGGCTCGTTCACACTCTGTCCGATGTAAACCGCCTGGAAGTTCATGCCGAAGAGTTCCGGCACCTGCGCTGGCCCTCCGTTGTGTGTCTTGCCGGCGATCTGGTTCAACAGTGCATTCACTTTCAGCGCGTCATAGCACTGGATGTTTTCAAAGCTGCTGGTCCAGGATCCCACGCCGTTCGAGTCGCGGATGGTGGCGCACGAAACGCCTGTCGAAGTGGTTATACCGGGCAACGCTACAACAGCCGAGTCCACCTCGGGCGAATAATAATCGTCCAGGCCCATGCCGCCGGGCCCAGCCACAAACGAATACGACGCGTGCTTGTCGATCCAGGCGGTATATCCGCCCATGGCGTGCACCACGCTGAATATCGTGTTCGTGCGGACGAAGTCCCACGGATACACGGGCGCACAGCCCGCTGCCGGATTCCGCACCAGCTTGTTCGGGTCGATGGATGCCGCGCTGCCGTCCGTGAGTGATGCACCCGGCGCGCCTCCGTTCAGCTTGGTATCGTCTAACGCAATGCCCTGGTCGAAGTCGGTGGTGGTTCCGGTCGGCGCCGCATAGGGCGTGCAGGTCCCGCCGGCCAGGCCGGTGCCTGTGGTTGACACCGGCGGATCGAGCGAGCGGTCATAGGCGACGTCATAGTAGAGGCCTGTGGTCTTGGGCGAGCCCCCGGTCACCAGCGCCGCCAGTCCCGGAAACGAGTCGGATGGCATGGACGATGCGGTGGCTACATAATTGATCGCCGTCCGGCCGATGGCCGCCATGTTCGGGCAGTAGGGGTTCCCCCCGTTGACCCCGGCAATCCCATTCACGCAGTTGTAGTAATCCACCGCGTGCATGCCGTCAATACTGAGCAGCAGCACGTGCTCAACACTCCCAAAGCCTGGCTTGTTTTTATCAGCCGCTCGTGCTTGCGTCCATGGCGCAAGCGCCAACGCTGCAGTTACAGCCAGTAGTAACTTGTTCGCTTTCATATGAAAACCTCAGCGAGGATACTAGCTTGCCGAGCCACACGCTGGCATTACAACTAAGTGAAATCTCGGTTAATGCAGCGCGAATCCTAGCTCCGCTCGGAATCCAAGCGTGCCTCGAACGCGAAGCACGTTTGCCAGCCGTTCCCCGTCGTCGCCGCGGGCGGATCGACGGAGCGGTCGTGAGCATCGTCGCAAAACGCCCGACCGTTTTTTGCCGACTATACCGGCGCCTATTCCACGTTGATGTGCATTGCCTGGCTGAGCTATCATCCGCATCGGGAGGTTTGCGGATGGCGGGACGGCCTCGACGGCCCCTTCACAAGTCTGGCTCGCGCAGGCTTCCAGTGGCGGGAGAAAAATCACTTGCAGGCGTCGTCGCCGTCGTTGCAGGCGCGACACGCGGCGCGGGTCGCGGCATCGCACGGGCGCTCGGTGAAGCGGGTGCCACGGTCTATTGCACCGGACGAAGCGTGCGTGGGAGCCGCTCCCCGTACAACCGTCCTGAAACGATTGAAGAGACCGCCGAAATGATCAGCGCGGCAGGCGGCTCCGCCGTCGCGCTTCGAGTCGATCACACAGTGGAGGAAGAGGTGCAGGCCCTCTTCGAGCGAGTGGAACGCGAGCGTGGCCGCCTCGACGTGCTGGTGAACAGCATCGCCGGTGAAGACCCGTCGATGGAGCAGTGGTGCTCTTTTTGGAAGACCGATCTCACAAATGCGGAGGCAGCCCTCCGGCAATCGCTTCTATCCCACATCATCACTGCCAAGCATGCGGCTCCCTATATGATTCCGAAGCGCCGCGGGCTTATTGTGGAGGTGACTGAAAACGACATACTCAGCGCCGGAGGCAATCCGGTGACCCAGACGGTTAAGCTCGCGCTCAAAGGGTTAGCTCTCAACATGGCGGCGGAACTGCGTCCGCATGGCGTAGCCGCGGTTGCGGTTACGCCGGGATTTCTCAGGTCGGAGACGATGCTGGAGCGATTCGGCGTCACCGAGGAGACCTGGCGCGAGGGCGGGAAGAAAGATCGGAACTTCCTGGAATCAGAGTCGCCGTTGTTCGTGGGCCGCGCAGATGCAGCATTGGCCGGAGACCCGGCGATCTTAGAGCGTTCGGGACAGCTTTTCAGCTCCTGGGAACTGGGGCGTGAATACCGGTTTACGGACGCCGACGACCGGCGGCCGGACTGGGGCGCCAGTAAACTCGATTTCTCAAAGCATCCCAAACAGTTGCTCGAGCTACTGCGGACAGGTTCCCAGATCCAGCTTCAGTGGCTAAGCGAACTGCGGCGAAGGACGAAGCACTTTCTGACACAGCTGCCACGGCCGAGATAGAGCCGTCCTGTCGTTGGGAAAGTAACTCAACGCGTACTAGTGCTGAAGGGCGAACCAGCAGTACCATTGAGACAGTACCTCGAGATCTTGTGTCTCACAGACAAAGGCAGCAAATTGGTGTGGGACACGAGATGTACTGCTTGTATTGCAATAAGCGACTCTGGACGTTTTTCTCCAAAAAGCGGCTGTTCTGTTCGAGGCAGCACGAGGTCGCCCACCAGGAGGGCCTGTCGGCGATAAACAGCCTGATCGAGTTCGTGTCTCGCCCTGAGCCGCCGGCGCTTCCCGCGGCACGAAGTCAGAAATTGTCCGAGGTTGACCGCGACGGCGAGAAAGCCCTGATTCCGATGGTTCCAGATCCGCCGCGGGCGGACTTCGTCGTCCAGCGCGCCTGCCCGAAGCCGCTTCCTCCAGATCCACCCGGGGCAATGCTTTTGGAGGCTCTGCCATTCGCCGGCCAGATCCGCTTTCCGTCCAGCCACCTCGTTCTCGTCGCCTACACTCCGGGTTCTGTAGCCAAACCCGCCGCATCGAAGGCGCGCAAAAAACGAGCCAAGCCTCCGGTGAGCCGCGGCGTCCGGCAGCGGTCTCGTATTCCCTCGGAGCCGCCTCTAACCCTTGGCGATCCAGCGTAAGTTCGCACACCGAGACGCGGCGGACGGGCGCGCGAGGGCTGCTAGCAAAATCGACTTCTCAACATCCGGAACAGCTGATCCAGCTTTTGAGGAGGGTTCCCAGATCCAGCTACCACCTTCTCACTCACCTGCCACAGACGAAGACCAAAGCTGTCAGCGGTACGCGGACGGGATAGGCCAAGTATTGGCACTCCGGGTTCGGTAAAGCCGATAGTTGCGTCGGGATTCCTTCGCGGAAGCAAGTGGAGATCATCCCTGACGCCGAAGAATAGCTCTATCCTTGCCGACAACGCCAGCGCTGCAGCCCCGACTAGGTTCCCCCTGGGAGCGATTGCACTATATCGAGCGGCCGGAAGTTTGGTTTTGGCAACTCAATTAGCGTGACGATCACCGAGGTGTAGAGTAGAGGGATGCTGGGAGCAGGCGGCGTAGGTAGTGCATCGCGACCCAATGCCAGGCTTTAAGTGACCTTTTGAGGAGCACCAAAGACGGAGTTTTGAGGAGAAAACACTATGACCTTCTGGAAGTCAGTTGTTTCGTCTGCCATCGTACTCGCAGCGCTTAGTTCGGTCAGGCCTGCACATTCACAGGTCTCCGTAGGCGTGAATATCGGGCCTGCGCCCGTCTGTCCATATGGATTTTTCGATTACGCGCCGTATAGCTGCGCTCCGTATGGGTACTATGGGCCGGATTGGTTTGTTGATGGCATATTTATCGGTGCAGGACCGTGGTTCCACGGCCCTGCGGGTTTTCACGGGCATGTGGATAACCGCTTTGATCCGCATCATGGATATAAGGGCCCGATACCCTCGCGTGGTGCGGAGGCATTCAATCATTTCCAGGCGAATGAGGCCCGCGACGGTCGCGGCCACGTGGTCAAAGCACCAAGCCACGCTGGTGGCGGAGAACACGCGCTGCCTGGGTTCCGCGGTGGTGGACGCCGCTAGGGAGGACGGTTGAAGTCCGTCGCGAGAGTCAATTTGCGACAGGGCGCCAGATCCAGTGAGCGGCAGTCGCGACGCGAAATCCACAACACCGGAAGATGAGTTGCCGCCGGATGAGCCGAGAATCGCGTTGGTGAGGTCGTTGACATCGTCGTTCGTACTGGAGTTGATTCGCCATCAGTAATTGACTACTCTGCGGAGGGGGAAACCTGGTTTCGAGGGAACCGGCTACGAACACAAAAAATTAAAGCCGCGCATATCGGGCACGGGGTTCGCCGGCTGCGAGAGCCGACCTTTCGGCCGTCATTAGAATGGATCAGTGACCCGCAGACTTTTCCGGCGTCCGACGCGGTCCTGGGGACCGCCCGACGTCAAGGCTCGCGGGGGGCCGTGATGGCTTTCCGTATTTTCGCCAGCGGCGCTTTATCGTTGTACCGGACGACGCCGTCCTTTACCTCGATGCCCAGTCGTCGCCACAAGTCCGCCAGATCGGTATGAACCGGCGTGGCCTTCATCTGGTCGTAAAGATCCGCCAGCACGGCGCATCCGGTGGCTTCATCGCCGGTTTTGAGAACCTGCTGGATGGTCCACTCCTGCTCGATGCTGCCGCCCGCGTTCAGAATTCCGCGCATCGCGTCCTGAAGCCCCTTGTGATTCTTGGTCCGCTCTCGGATCTGGACGTCCGCCAGCAGCCAGAATAACGCGCCGCCCCAGTACGTGCGGCCCCAGCTGTGCGTATTGTCCAGGCCCTGATCGCCGTCCTGCGGCAACCCTTGCGGCATGTAACGCGCCATGTCGGCCCACACCCGGTCCACTGGGAGCGTGCCGATTTGCGCCCGCGCGATCGGCTCGATGTAGGTGGCCATGCCTTCTTCGATCCAATGATGCTCCCGGCTATTCCCGGCGATATCGGGGAAGGCCATGTGAACCATCTCGTGGGTCATCATCCAGTCTTCGTCGAATTCCTGCGGCGTAGTGTTTTGGCCGATGGAGATTCGGGTGAAAGGCCCGGGCGCCCGAAAGCTGGATGCGTAGGTGGTGCCATTAAAGACGCCGCTTCGTTCCTCCACCGGCCGCACGAAAATACGGACCTGCGCCACCGGAAAGCGGCCCCAATAGGCGGCGACGGCCTTAGCGGCAGTGGAGACCCAGGTTTCGATGGCGCTCTGAGGCGCTTCTAGTTTCCCCGGCGCGAAGGAGACGTGGATGATCGATTGGCCAACCTTGATGTCAAGTGGAGGCAGGGTGTCCTCCGCGATCAGCGCCGCGGGCAAAAGCCCGGTCACCGCCGCCAATAAGAATATTCGAGTTACCAACATCTGCTACTTATGATGCACCAGCATGAGCAGCGCGTTACGTTGACGTCCAATCAATGTTAGAATCTCCTATGGATGACGGGAACGATGGAAGAAGTCACCCGCCTGCAATCTTTGGATCTTCGGATTGTTGAGCTGGAGCGGGAAGTGGCCACTCTGCCCAAGCATGTTGCGCAGATCGAGAAGGCCCTGGATTCGCATCTTCGCAGGCTGGAGGCCGATCAAGCCGCTTTGACGGCCAATCAGAAGGAGCGAAAGCGCCTCGAAGACGAAGCCAAAGTAGAAAACCAGAAGATCTCCAAGCTCCGGGATCAGATGACTGGCGCCAAAACCAACGAGCAATACCGGGCTTTCCAGCACGAGATCAGTTTCTGTGAAACCGGCATCCGGCAGGCCGAAGACCGGATACTCGAGTTGATGGCCGAAGCCGAGCCTTTGGACACCAATGTGAAAAAGGCCGACGCGGCTTTGCGGCAAGAGAAGGAGCAGGTGGAGGCGGAAAAGGCGCGGGCCCGCGAGCGCACCGCGACGGATCAGAAGCAGCTGGATCAATTGCAGGCCGAGCGCAAGGAATTGGTGGCCAAGTTGAAGCCCCAACTCTACGCCGACTATATGCGCATCCGTAAAAAGTGGCGCGGGATCGTGATTGCCGAGGCATCCGGCGGCCGTTGCTCAGCCTGCCAGATCGTGCTGCGGCCCCAGTTCTTTCAGGAGCTGCGCAACGGCAATGAGCTCATGTTTTGCGAAAGCTGCGGACGATTCCTGTATTACAATCCGCCGGTAAGCTTTGAGCATGATTTGGCGGCGCAGCCGCAGCACTAACGTGCCACACTCCACCATTCCGTCGAAGCGCGGCCCCCAAGCTTGCGGCCTGCTCGGCATGGCCCGGCTTTCGATCGCCCTCCTGCTTCTGGCGTCGGCGCTGCCCGCCCAAACCATCATCCGCATGGGCACGCTGGTGCCGAAAGGTTCCCCCTGGCACGACATCCTGATCAACATGGGCGAGGAGTGGAAGAAGGCTTCCGGCGGCAAAGTGGAGCTGAGACTCTACCCGGGCGGCGAACAGGGCGACGAGCCGGAGATGGTGCAGAAGATCCGCATCAAGAAGCTCCAGGCCGTGGCGCTCTCGGGCGCCGGGCTGAGCGGGATCGATGCCTCCGTCACCGCGCTCGAAATACCCATGATGCTCTCCTCCTATGAGGAGCTCGACTACGTTCGCGACCACATCTCGGACCGCCTGGAGAAAGGCTTGCTGCAGCACGGATTCGTGGTTCTCAACTGGGGCGATGCCGGCTGGGTCCACTTTTTCACCAAGCAGCCCGCCACCCATCCCGACGAGATTCGCAGGATGCGGCTGTGCGTGCTGCAGGGCGATAACAGCACCTTCGAACTGTACAAAGCCAATGGCTTTCACCCGGTAGCTTTGGCGGCCACCGATATCCTGACCGGGTTGCAGACCGGATTGATCGACGCCATTCAATCTCCGCCGCTGTTTGCGCTCAGCAACCAGTGGTTCGGCGGCGCCAAGAACATGCTGGATATCAAGTTCGCGCAGCTGGTGGGCGCCACGGTGATCGACAAGGAAGTTTGGGATAAGATCCCGGCGCCCGTGCAAAAGGAAATGATGGCTTCCGCGCGCACCGCGGGCGTGGCATTACGCGAGGAGATTCGGAAAGCCGAAACTTCCTCCATCCCGATGATGCAGCAATTCGGGCTCACCGTTCAGCATGCGGATCCGAAGGCCCTGGCGGAATGGCGGAAGATCGCCGAGGGAATCTGGCCGAACTTGCGCGGAGGCGCGGTCCCGGCGGATTTATTCGACGAAGTGAAGCGCCTTCGAGACGAGTATCGCAAGGCTCATCCGGCCGACGCGGCAGGCGCTCCGTGAGCTCAGCGGCGCCTGTGCCCGAGACCCTCGGACCCAGCACCCCGCTCAAATTCATCGAAGATTTATTTTCGGTTCTGGCGCTATCCCTGATGACGCTGTTGCCGGTCATCGAGATGGTGGCGCGCGAGTTCCGGTGGCCCGGGATCCCCGGGTCGGCGGTGGTGGTGCAACAGCTCACGCTCTGGATCGGAATGCTGGGCGGCATGCTGGCCTCGCGCTCCAACCGGCTGCTGGGGCTCTCTTCCGGCGAGCTTTTGCCGGACACCTGGCGCGCGCCCGCGAAGATCCTGACCAGCGCCGCATTAGCCGCGGTTTCCACCTGCCTGGCTTGGGCCAGCTGGGTGTTCGTAAAATCCGAGCGGGATTCGGGCAGCCAGCTTCTGCCGGGCGTGCCGAAATGGACCGCGCTCTCGATCATGCTGATCGGTTTCGCGGTCATCGCTTTGCGGGCCGTGTGGCACGCCAGCCCGAACTGGAAGGGACGCGCCCTCGCGGCACTGGGATTGCCGATTCCGCTGTTGCTTGGTTTCGTAATACCGGTAGGAACCACCGGCATTATGCCTTTGGCGCTGGTGATCCTGGCCTTCGCCACGCTGCTGGGACTGCCTATCTTCGCCGTATTCGGGGGCCTGGCTCTGCTGCTCTTCTGGAACAGCACCACGCCGGCCGCTTCGGTTCCCGTGGAGATGTACCGGCTGGTAGCGTCGCCACTGCTGCCGTCCATTCCGCTATTCACGCTGGCCGGTTATTTCATGATCCAGGGCGGAGCGACGCGCAGGCTGCTCGAAGTCTTCACGGCGCTGTTTAGCTGGATCCCCGGCGGATTGGCGCTTGCGACGGTGGCCATCTGCACGGTATTCACGTTCGCCGGCTCGGGCCTCACCATCCTGTCGCTAGGCGGATTGCTGGTGCCGATGTTGATCAAAACCCGGTATCCGGAAAACTTCTCAGTCGGTTTGCTAACGGCATCCGGGTCCCTCGGCTTGCTCTTTCCAACCAGCGTTCCGGCCATTCTCTATTGCGTGTATTCGCAGACTCCGCTACCCCGGCTGTTCACCGGCGCTCTGCTTCCGGAGCTGCTGATGGTCGCGAGCATCGCCACCGTCGGCATCTGGATGGGATTGAAGAGCAACGCGGTTCGCGAGCCGTTCAAGCCCGGTCACGCCGCCAAGGCGATCTGGAAGGCGAAATGGGAGCTGGCGCTGCCGGTGATCATGATCATCGGCTTGTTCGGAGGCTTCGGAACATTGACGGAGGCGGCCGCTCTGACGGCTTTCTGCGCCTTCGTCGTCGAGGTTTTCATCTATCGGGATCTCAAGCTGCAGCGCGACTACCGCGAAGTGTTCGTTGAATGCGCCACTATCGTGGGAGGCATCCTGCTGATCCTCGGGGTCGCGCTCGGCTTCACCAACTATTTGATCGACGCCGAGATTCCCTCGCGCCTGATTGACTGGGTGCAAGGGCACGTGCAGTCGAAATATCTGTTTTTGTTGATTCTGAACGGCGCGCTGCTGGTGGTGGGCGCGATGATGGATATCTTCGCCGCCATCCTGGTGGTGGTGCCGCTGCTGAAACCGCTGGCCGCCGCTTACCACATCGATCCGGTACAGATGGGAATCATCTTTATCGCCAACCTGGAGCTCGGCTATCTGCATCCGCCGGTCGGCATCAATCTGTTTCTTTCGGCTTATCGCTTCAAGAAGCCCATGGGTACCATCATTTGGGCGACGCTTCCATTCCTGTTCATTCTGATGGGGACCGTCCTGCTCATCACCTATGTTCCATGGCTGACGACGGCCCCGCTGCGCTGGTTTGCAAAATAAACTGCGTTCCTAATGCCGTCCGTCGCGGCCCCGCTCCACGGGACGGTGTATGTCATGCCGCTCGATACGGCGCTCCGGTGCATAGCGCTGCACCCCGGCGTAAGGATGCACATAAGCCCTGCGGCCCACCCACGTGCGCGTCCACGGATGCGCGTTGATAATTACAGAGTGCGAAGCCCACACGAAATTGGTGCGGCCCCAGCCCCAGGGCGCAAACGCCGCCCCAATCGTGATCCCGCCGCCGAAATGGATAGCGCCGCCGATGAAGAAGCCAGGCCGGGGCGGCGCGAAAACCACCAGCGGATCGTAGACCGGCACATAGTAGAGCGCCGGATTCACAGGCGCAATCTCAATGTACGGCCCCGGAGCAACCACTATTTGGGGGTTCGTGCGGAGATACCCGTAGTCATAGGCGCGCTTACGCTCGCGCTGGACAGCGTCCATGACATCCTGCTGCTGCACCATGAAAGCATTGCCCACTTGCGTGGTCCAGGTCATGTCGCGGGACATCATATCCAGGACGGATGGAAAAGGAAGCAGCGCTTGCGCGCTGGGGTCCCAGGGCAACTGGTCCGCGGAAATGGCCTTGGCCAGGTCGTCGCCGCGAAGGCCGGCGTGCTGGCTCGCCCAGTCGGCGGCCGGTGGGATATCGGCGGGATAGGTGGCGGCGGCTAAGACTTGCGCCACCAGGGAATCGGGATAGAAAGCGATTCGCGAAACCAGCTGGTCTAATTGGGCCGGCGGAACCGTGGGAGGCGGTGGCGGCTCCTGCGCCTGCCCCTCGGCCGCGAACATAGCGGCCAGAACAAAAGCCAAAGCTACTCCGAATGCGGTGGTCTTGTTGAGCCGTTTCATTTTCTTACGCTCCTGATCTTTTCTATTCTGGAGCCAACTTCGCTCTCACCGCAACAGACGAACGCTCTGTAGCGCTCGTTTCTTGGTCCCAGCCGGCCGGGCGTCCGGCGGCGGCGCGCTAAAGCGCCATCTCCCTATGGCATCGAGGTTTGCATTCAAAATGTCATCATCATTTAATTGTGTTAACATCCGGTTTTGACATTCCACGGAGAGTGACAAAACAACGTGAAAGTATACGAAGGGACCGATGTTCGAAACGTGGCCCTGATCGGTCATGGCCACTCCGGCAAGACCAGCCTGACGGCGGGATTGCTCTACACGGCGGGCGGAACCAATCGTCTGACCAGAGTCGACGAAGGCAACACCGTTACCGATTTTGACGACGACGAGATCCAGCGGAAGCTGTCCATCTCGACGGCGCTGGCACCGGCCGAATGGGCCCGGAAAAAGATCAATCTCATCGATACGCCGGGCTTCAATATCTTCATCAACGACACCAAAGCGTCCATGATCGCGGCCGACAGCGCACTGGTGCTGGTGGACGGCGTGGCGGGCGTCGAAGTGCAAACCGAGAAGGTGTGGAGCTTCGCCGACGAGTTTCAGCTGCCCCGGGCTATCGTCATCAACAAGCTGGATCGCGAACGATCCGACTTCGATCGCGCCCTTGCGAGCGTGCAGGAGAACTTCGGGCGAACCGCCATCCCCATTCACTTGCCCTACGGCGCCGAGAAGGATTTCAAGGGAATCATCGACCTGGTCCGCATGAAAGCCTTCACCTACGCCAATGACGGCGACGGCAAAGGCAAGGAAGCCGAAATCCCCGCGAATCGCGCGGAGGCCGCGCAGAAGGCGCATGAAGCCCTGATCGAAATGGTGGCCGAAGGCAACGACGCGCTGATGGAGCAGTATTTTGATAAAGGC
Organism: Terriglobia bacterium; assembly: GCA_963786745.1. GTDB lineage: Bacteria > Acidobacteriota > Terriglobia > Bryobacterales > Bryobacteraceae > Palsa-89. The sequence goes on from CAWBAE010000011.1 coordinate 213,648, forward strand.
ACGCTCGAGCCCGAACAGATTCTGGGCGGCTTGCGTCAAGCCATCCGGGAACAGCGAATTTATCCGGTGCTGTGCGCCTCCGGTCTGCACAACATAGGCGCCGACGCGCTGCTCAATTTCGTGGTCGAGAATCTCCCGGCGCCCACCGAGCACACGCCGCTCGCGGGGAAATTGAATGGCAAGGACGTCGAGCGGGCCATCAAGGACAGCGAGCCGGTCTCGGCATATGTGTTCAAGACCGTGGCCGACGCGTTTGCCGGCCGCGTAACCTACTTCAAGGTGATCTCCGGAGTGGTGAAGAACGACTGCAATCTGGTGAACTCCCGAAATTCCACCGGCGAGCGCCTCGCCCATCTCGGCATCCTCATGGGCAAAACCATCCAGCCCATCACCGAACTGCATGCCGGCGACATCGGAGCCGTGGCGAAGCTCAAGGAAACCCTCACCGGCGACACGTTGTGCGACAAGTCGTCCCTTATCACCTTTCCCCACGTGCAGTTGCCCGAGCCTTCCATCGCTTTCGCCATTTCGGCCAAGAGCCGCCAGGACGAAGATCGCCTCGGCAACGCCGTCCAGCGTATTCTGGAAGAAGATCAATCGCTCCGCTTCTACCGCGATCCGCAAACCAAGGAATTTCTGCTGGCCGGCAGCGGGCAGCAGCACGTGGAAGTGATCGTTTCCCGATTGAAGAAGCGCTACGGCGTGGATGTGGAGTTGCACGCGCCCAAGATCCCTTACCGGGAAACGGTTCGTGGCAAGGCCGATGTCCAGGGCCGACACAAGAAGCAGACCGGCGGCCACGGCCAGTTCGGGGATTGCTGGATTCGCCTGGAGCCTCTGCCGCGCGGCGGAAAATTCGAATTCGCGAACGAAGTCTTCGGTGGGGCGATACCCCGCAACTTCATTCCGGCGGTCGAGAAGGGAATTGTCGAAGCCGCAGCCCTTGGTTTCCTGGCGGGATTCCCGGTCGTGGATTTCAAAGTAACCGTTTACGACGGCTCTTACCACGACGTTGATTCATCCGAAATGGCGTTCAAGCTGGCGGCCCGCAAGGCCTTCAAGGCCGCGATGCAGCAGGCTAAGCCCTCACTGCTGGAACCCGTAATGAACGTGGAGGTGCAGGCGCCGGTGGAATACGCGGGCGACCTGATGGGCGACCTCAACGGCCGCCGCGGCCGCATTCAAGGCATGGATACCAAGGGCGCAACACAGATTATTCGCGCCCAGGTGCCCATGTCCGACATGCTCAGTTATCAGAACGACTTGATTTCGATGACCCAGGGGCGCGCTCACTTCTCGATGGAGTTCTCGCACTACGATTACGTCCCCGCGCTCCAGGCCGACAAGATCATCGCCGCGGCCAAAGCCGCCAAGACGGGCGAGGAAGAGGAAGAAGAGTAAAGAACGGGAACTTTCCGCGGCCGCCAGCCGTTATTTGTTCAAGGAGGACTAGTGTGTGTGGGCCTCTAGCTCGAATTCCGATTCCGCCGCTTTAACGCGGCCCATGGTCCAGGCTCTTTTCGTTGCCAGCTGCCTGCTATCCATCGTTTCCTGGTACACCACCTATCAGGGCATGACTCTGTATCTCTCGGTCTGGTTCTCGGCGCTGGCGTCTATCGGAGTGCAAACCGCGTTGGTGCTGGTAGCCTGGCTGATCGGTTTTAGCTCCGCTGGCCGGCATCTGGGCCGCCGCCCCATGCTGATCGGGGTTTACGTGGCAGCCGCCATCATCTCGATCGCGTTCTCCTACACCAGCCTCTACACCTGGTTCAGCTCGCGCGAACGCCCCGCCAGCATCGAGCGCCGTCTGTATCAGACACTCAATGAATCCGCCGCCGGGACGCAAAAGCTGCTGACCTCCGCCATCGACGAGCAGCAGAAGCACATTCTGGCGCTCCAGGAAATGACCACCGCCGAGAAGACGCATGGCCATATTTCCCGTGCCACGGACGCCGACCCGTACCTGGCTTCCGTCCGCGCGGCCGTGGCGCGTGAGGGCGAAACCTACGCCGCCAGTTACAAGGAAGGCTCGGGCGAAGGAGTTCGCTATTCGGCTTTCGATCGCTATACCAAGCTGGCCGAGCAGTCCCTTGCGAACATGCAGCGGTCCCAGCACGACCTGGCCGATTTCCTGGCTCAAACCAAACCGCTCGACCCCACCCAGAAGCAATTGCAAGCCTACCAGCAGGTCTCCGACAACGTCCCGTGGAACGAGATCGAGCAGGCGCTGCACGCGGGCAAAATCGAAAGACCGCCCGTTCCGTCGTATAACGACTTCATCGATCGCACGGTGTCGGGCCAGGAGGATTTGCTGGTCGCTTTCCAGGAGCTTTTCACCGCGCCCACCGCGCGGCACGGCATCGCGCTGGCGCTGGCGGCCTTCATCGACATAATCGTGTTCCTGCTGGCTTACGCATCCGGTCCTTATTTCTTCGGGATGGCGGAGCAGCGCTGGGTTTCAGCCGGAGCGGCCATCGAAGGAATTGACCATCAGATCTTCACGCGCGATTTCTTGAGAAAGCTGACCCCGGGCCCACGCGGCACGGCTCGCGTGGACGCGAACGCGCTCACTCCCGGGGAGCATCAGCTCTGCCTGGTGCTGGTAGCCAGGAAACAGGCCGTCCTCACGGAAGAGGACGGGCGACAATATTACATGCTGGAGCAGGGCATTCACGAGCAGCTGCTCGAGTCGCTGGCATCTCAGGATTTCCCGCTGCGCGCGGCTTCGGCAAGCGCGGGACGCTAGCGCGCACTCTACTTCCGGCGCTTCTTGCGGTCGCGCTGCGGTTCCACCAGTGAAAACTGGAGCTTGCGCTCCAGAGCGTCCACCTGGTCGAGCAACACCTCGACGCTATCGCCGATGCTGAACTGGCGGCGGGTGCGCTGGCCGATGATCTTGCGCGTGTTCTCGTGATAGAGGAAGCGGTCGCCCGGTAGCGTGTCGATCGGAACCAGGCCCTCCACGAACAGGCTTTCGAGTTCCACGAAGAATCCGAAGCGCGTGGTGCTGGTGATCAGCGCGCGGAACTGCTCGCCCACGCGGTCTTCCATGAACTTGGCTTTTTTCCACTCCACCAGCTCGCGCTCGGCGTCGGCGGCGCGGCGCTCGGTTTCCGAACAATCGTGAGCGATGACCTGGAGGCGTTCCGGAGCGATACTGTCCCGCCGGCCGTCCATCCAGGCGCCTAATATCCGATGCACGATCAAATCCGGATAGCGGCGGATGGGCGACGTAAAATGCGTATAGCTGGATGCAGCCAGCGCAAAGTGCCCGTGATTTTCCGCGCTGTAGCGGGCCTGTTTGAGCGAGCGCAGCATCAGATAGCTCAAGATCCGCTCTTCCGGCTTGCCCTCGATCTTGGCAACCAGCTTCTGATAGTTGCGCGGCGAGATGGCGATCGATTGGCCCGCGAGTTCGACTGTTTTCCCGACTTTGCGCCCGTCCCGGCGATGCTCGGTTACGCGAAAGCGCTTCACCGGAATCGCCCCGATGCCCAGCGAATAGCCGAAATGCGCGGCGATCTCCTCGAATTCCATCACCCGCTTCGGGTCCGGTTTCTCGTGAATTCGAAAGAGCGACGGGATGTTCAATTGCTCCAGGTGCGACGCCACGGCTTCATTCGCCGCAAGCATGAACTCCTCGATCAGCCGATGCGCGATGTTGCGCGCGCCGCGCGTCACGCCCGCCATCTCTCCGAATTCGTCGAACTCGATCAGCGCCTCCGGCATGTCGAAATCGATCGCTCCGCGCTGTACCCGCTTGCGATTCAGCAGCAGCGCCAGCTCCTGCATCAGCTCGAAACGGGGAACCAGCCGCTCGTAACGCTGCCGCAGCGCCTGGTCGCCTTCGAGCAGAGCATGCACGTCGGTATAGGTCATGCGCGCCGCGCTGCGGATCACGCCGCGTTCGAACTGCTGCGACACTACGTCCCCGCGATGATCGATCTCAAGCAGCGCCGACAGCACCAGCCGGTCGCTTTCAGGCTTGAGCGAGCAGATCTCGGTGGAAAGTTCGAGCGGAAGCATTGGCACGGCGCGATCCGGGAAATAAACGCTGGTTCCGCGCAGGAACGCCTCTTCATCGATCGGCGCGCCGGGCCTGACGTAATGGCTAACGTCGGCAATATGGACCTGCAGCGCATAATTGCCGCTGGCGAGTTTCTCTACCCACACCGCGTCGTCGAAATCTCGGGCCGTCTCGCCGTCAATGGTCACGATGTCGAGGGCGCGAAAATCGTGACGGCCGGTCAATTCGTCCGATCGGATGATGTTCGAAAAGCTTTGCGCCTGCGCCAGCACTTCCGGTGGAAACTGGTGCGGGATGTGATGTTTTCGGATTATGATTTCGACATCCACGCCGAAATCGTCAGGACGGCCGAGAATCTCGATCACCCGTCCCACGCCGTGCTGGCCGCCTTCGGGAAATTCCAGAATCTCGATGTTGACGATCATTCCGTCGAGGTCCTCGGCGCGTTCCATCGGCGGGGGCGCGACGCCCACGCGATGGACGCTCAAAGCCACGCGCGGCAGTTCCATGCCCTCCGGAATGTCGATCCATTGCTGGATCCGCTCGTCGTGCGGAACGACGTAAGCGCCTTGCCGGCCGATGCGAAACTCCCCCACCACGCTCTGATGGGCGCGCCGCAAAATCTTGATGATTTCACCGTCCGCCCGGCCGTCATGTTCAATGCGCGCGATCCGGACCACCACGCGGTCGCCATGCATGGCCGCTTGAGCGGATTCTCGGGGAATGTAGACGTCGCCGCGCAGGCCGTCGATGGGATGGTCGGGTATCAAAAACCCATAACCGTCGCGATGCATATTGATCCGACCGGCGGTGTACTGGCGGCTGAACCGGGTTGCGATGAAATGCCCGGAGCGCAGCTCCACCAGATCGCCGCGGTCTGTCAAACGGTCCAGCGCGGCTTCCAGGGCCGCGCGCGATTCGTCCCGGGCGCCCAGTTCCCGCACCAGTTGTTTGAACGTAGCGCGAGCATGCGGAAGCTTGGCGATATGATTCAGAATTGCCGCGTCGGTCACCAGCCCAATTATAAAGGGCAGGGGAGATGTGCGCGAACCGCGCCTTTCCGGGGACGTCTCGCCCCCGAAAATCAGCGTTCGACCTATGTTAGCTTGTAAGCTGGAATGCAACCCTCCAGCTTTTCGAAAATCGTAATCTTGAGTGCGGGCATCTGCGCCGGGGCTCTGTGCCTGCGCCCCCAAGACGCGCCGACTCCCAACAAACCCAAAGGTCTTGCCCCGCGCGCGACGCCGGGCGACTATCAGGCCCAGGGCAAGGTCGGAAACATCACCATTGGCGCAGAATTCGTCGGCCATTCCGTCCCGCTGCCCCAGGAAACGCTGTCGACCGAGGATTTCGTGGTTGTGGAAGTCGGCCTGTTCGGACCGCCCGGAGCGAAGCTGATGCTCGCCACGAGCGATTTTTCGCTCCGCGTCAACGATCGAAAGGCGCCCTATCCCAATCAACCCTACGAGCTCGTTTACAAATCGCTGAAGAGCCCCGAATACGAGCCGCCCTCGAAGTCGGATGCCGGCAAGACCAGCCTTAGCACCGGCGGAAACCAAAGCGATCCGAACGCGCCGCCGCCCCCGGTCCACATTCCGATTGAGGTGCGCCGCACCTGGCAGGTGCAGGTGCAGGACGCCGCGATGCTCGAAGGCGAGCGGGAACTTCCCCAAGCCGGTTTCATTTACTTCCAATATCACGGCAAGGCTCAGGGCATCCATTCGCTCGAACTGATTTACTCGGGGGCGGCCGGAAAAGCCAGCCTGACGCTCCAGCCGTAGATGAGCGCGAGTAGCATCAGCGACGACGAGTTTATCGCGAGTTTCGAGAACTGCAGCTTTCCTGGCGAATCATTTCATCACTCCGAGCACGTCCGAATGGCCTTCTTGTATCTTTGCCGCTATCCGGCTCTGCAGGCTCTTGAGCGTTTCTCCAGTTCGCTGTATCGGTTCGCCTCGGCCAATGGCAAGCCGGACCGTTATCACGAGACCATCACCTGGGCGTTCCTGCTCCTGATTCGCGAGCGGATGGCGCGCGCCGGACGTGAGCAGTCCTGGGTTGAATTCGCAGCGAGTAACAGCGACCTTTTGAATTGGAAAGAGAACGTGCTGAAAAACTACTATCGCGGCGAAACGCTCGCCTCAGACCTCGCGAGAAACACCTTTCTTCTTCCCGACAAAAGCATCTCGAAACCGTAAGTCGCGATAATGGGCGCATGCTGGTGCATGATATCGACCACGTACAGCTCGCGGCTCCCGCCGGTTGCGAGATGGCCGCACGCGAGTTCTTCGGCCGCCTTCTGGGACTGGAAGAGATCGAAAAGCCCGAACGATTGCGCGCACGGGGCGGCTGCTGGTTCAAAGTAGGTTCCAGTCAGCTGCATATCGGCGTCGAGGAAGGTTTCCGGCCCGCGACCAAAGCGCATCCGGCTTTCGCCGTGCCGGACGTAGAAGCTGTTTTTGCGATCCTGCAAGCGGCCAATGCGGGATGCGTTTGGGATGAGCCATTGGAAGGCTTTAGGCGCTTTTATGCGTCCGACCCCTGGGGAAATCGTTTGGAATTTATAGAATCCGTGATACATTGAAATGTAGGCAGATGTTTACGCCCTCCACATCCCGTCCCTCGCTGTTCGGCTCGGATTAGTCCGTCCCTTCCTGTCTCGTTTTCCATCCAATAAGTGTCGATAGAAGGGAGAAGTTTATGCTGAGCGAAGCGGTCCGTGTGGACCTTCCCCATATCCTGATGCCGCTGCCGGGTCCCCGCGCGCAGGCGGTCATTAAGCGCGATGGCAACGTCATTTCGCCGTCTTACACCCGCGCGTATCCGCTGGTGGCCAGCCGTGGCGAGGGCGCCATTATCGAAGACGTCGACGGCAACCGGTTCCTGGATTTCAGCGCCGGAATCGCGGTCACTTCCACTGGCCATTGCCATCCCGAAGTGGTTGCGGCCATCGAGCGCCAGTCGTCGCGCCTGATCCACATGTCGGGTACCGATTTCTATTATGAGAACATGGTCGCGCTTGCCGAGAAGCTGGCCGCCGGCGCTCCGGGTGGCGTCGGCCGCCGCGTTTATTTCGGAAATTCAGGCACGGAAGCGGTGGAAGCCGCCATGAAGCTCGCGCGTTATCACACGGGACGCGATAAGTTCATCGCTTTCCGCGGCGGCTTTCACGGCCGGACCATGGGCGCTCTTTCGCTGACCGGAAGCAAGGTGGTTCAGCGCAAGGGATTCGGTCCGCTGGTCCCGGGCGTTTATCACGCTGAGTATCCCGATACCTACCGCCGTCCCCAGGGCGTCACGCCGGACGATCACGCGGTGGCCTGCGTTCGCGCCATCGAAGAGGAGCTGTTTCAAAGGCTGCTCCCGGCCGAGGAAGTGGCGGCCATCGTGGTCGAGCCTGTTCAAGGCGAAGGCGGTTACCTCGTCCCGCCAAAGGTGTTCCTACAGGAACTCGCGGCTTTGGCGCAGCGTCACGGCATTCTGCTGATCTTCGATGAAGTGCAGTGCGGCATGGGACGGACGGGAAAGATGTGGGCGGCGCAGCATTTTGGAGTCACGCCCGACATCTTTACGACAGCAAAGGGCATTGCCAGCGGCCTGCCGCTTTCGGCCATGATCGCGCGATCGGAAATCATGAACTGGCCTCCCGGCGCGCACGCTTCCACTTTCGGGGGCAATCCGGTCGCCGTTGCGGCCGCGCTAGCTACCATCGATCTGCTGGAGCGCGAGCTGATCGCGAACTCGGCCCGCATGGGCAGCTACATTCTGGATCGGCTAGGTGAGTGGCCCCGCCGATTCCCGATGGTCGGCGATGTGCGCGGCCTGGGCCTGATGATCGGCATCGAGATCGTTCGGGATCAACAGACCAGGGAACGCGCTCCCGAACTCCGTGACCGCCTGGAGCATCTGGCATTCGAGCGTGGGCTCCTGGTCCTAGGCGCCGGGCGAAACAGCATCCGGCTGTCACCGCCCTTGATCATCTCCCGCGATCAAGCCGATTACGCTATCGATACACTGGAGCAATGCCTGAAGCTGGTCGCCTAGAGCGTACCCTGGACGTCGGTTGCGGAATCAACAAGTATCCCGGCGCGATCGGTATCGATCGGAACGCGCGGACTAAGGCCGACGTCCTCTGCGATCTGGACCGTTTTCCATATCCCTTCCGCGACAGTTCGTTCCAATCGCTACGCGCCATCCACGTCATCGAGCATCTTTCCGATGTCATTCGCGCCATGGAGGAATTCCATCGCGTGGTGGGGCCGGGCGGCCGCGTGGTAATCGCAACCCCGCATTACACCGACTTCAGCTCGTTCTGCGATCCCACGCACCGCTGGCATCTCAACAGCTTTTCTTTCCGCTACTTTGGCCCCGACCACGGCGGATTTGGCTACTACAGCACGGCCCGGTTCCGGGAGGTTTCGGTGCATGTGCGCCTGCTGGCATTCTGGCGCTGGCTCGGGTTCGAGTTTCTGGTGAACCATTTTCCGCGCTTCCGCCGATTCTGGGAGTTCTATCTTTGTTACATCGTGCGCGGAAAAGTCATGGAATTTGAATTCGAAGCCATTAAGTAAGAGAATCTTCCCTCGGCCGCCGCACTGACAGTCGATCGTGCTCGCGCCTCTCTACAAGTTCGCGGACGTGCTACGGCAGCATGGCCGGAAAAGGCATCTTTCTCCCGATCACGCTCTGGGCCGCCGGGGCGAGGACATCGCGCACCGATACTTGCAACGCGCTGGCTTGATCGTGGTAGCCCGAAATTTCCGGATGGCTTCCGGCGCGGGCGAAATCGACCTGGTGGGCTGGGAGCGCGACACCCTGGTATTCATCGAAGTGAAAGCCCGGCAATCCGACGAATACGGCGCGCCGGACCGGGCCATCGGCTCGGAGAAGCAATCCAGCCTGATCCGCGCCGCGCGCGAATATGCCCGGCATGCGGAGGTTCCGTGGGAGAAGGTTCGCTTCGACGTGGTGAATATAGTGTTCTCGACGCCGCCATCGATCACGCACGTCCGCGACGCCTTTTCGTTATAGCTCGGGTGCGTTGGGAGCGGAAGCTTCGAGCAGCCGGGCGTTTGACCAGAAGCAGGGATTGCGCCGGAGGAGGAAGCGTGCGGCCCGTTCGGGCTTTGCGGTCTCAAACAGACAAGTTCGGCTGCCTGCCCGCCCCTCCACTCGTACGATCGATGCGCTCTGACCCACCCGGTACGCCATTTTGGCCCCATGATGCATTTGTAGAGATTCGAGCGGCCAGTCGGAATCCGCCACCATTCGAATGCTCCCCTCCGGCATGATGAGAATGGTCATGTCCGAGGGTGTGTTGCCGGATTCAACGGCGCTTTCGGCGGCGCTTAGGATCTCCACCGCGTTGTCGATGAATCCGCTCACAAGTCCCTTATCGGAACGGTGCGGCGAATGTTGAGCTTATTTCGAGGACAATAAAAGCACGGCCGCTAGATCATGAAACCGCTCAAAGACCAATTGGAGGAGAAGCTTCCGTGGCTTTTCAGCGAGCTAGGGTTCCGAATTGTTTCGTATTCGTACGATCCCGCCTCATTCGGAAATTCCGTTGTCGTGTTAGAGTCCGATGCATTTCGCCTTTGTTTGAGTCGGGATAGGAGTTTCATCGCGGCGACCGTCGCGTCTGTCTCCGATCCAGAACGCGAGTTTCAGTTTAATTTTCTCTGGGAGACGATCTTTGGAGAGCTGCCAGAGCCTAACTTGGAGGGCTTCGGTCCGCTAATCCGCCAGGGATTCCCCGCGTTCGCCGACGCCCTCGGGCCAAAGTACCTCCAAACTAAGGAAGCCTATGATCAGCGTGAGAAAGAGCGCCAGAGGATCCTGGCTGAGTACTTCGCCGGGAGAGGGAGAATGTACAGGCCCACCGCCTGGAGGCTTATTCGTCAGATCCTGACAAATCCCTTCGGATGGGTGCTTCTCACGTCAATCCTCGCGTTAATCCTCTGGCTGATTTTGGAACGCTAAGAAGCCGTCATAAGACACGAACGGCGAGGATCGCCCGTTACACTGGATATATGCGCATCCTTCTATTTAGCGGCAAGGGGGGCGTCGGCAAAACCAGCATCGCGGCCGCTACCGGCCTGCAATTGTCCCGCCTCGGATACCGAACCCTGGTGATGAGCGTCGATCCAGCGCATAGCCTGGCCGATGCCTTTGACCTCGAAACCAGCCTGTTCCAGGAAAAAACCAACGACCCGTATCAGATCGACGCCAACCTCGCCATCCAGGAAGTCAATATCCAGAAGGAGATCAAACGGCACTGGCGCGAGATTTCCACCTACGTCGTTTCCGTGCTCCGCACTACCGGTATCTCGGACGTCGAGGCCGAGGAGTTGGCCATCCTGCCGGGGATGGAAGAGCTGAGCGCCATGATGTACGTGAACCAGTTCCGCCGTGAAGAGCGCTACCAGGTGATCGTGCTGGATTGCGCGCCCACCGCCGAATCCATGCGCTTCGTTAGCATGCCCACCACGCTTGAATGGTACATGAAGCACATCTTTCCGTTCCAGCGCGGGCTACTGAAAGCCGTGCGGCCGGTGGCCAATCGGATCTCGCCGGTGGAGCTTCCCACCGACAGCTACTTCGCCAATATCCAGCAACTGTTCGGACGCCTGGAAGGCATCGCCGAACTGCTGGAAGATGCGAAAATAACCAGCGTCCGGCTGGTCACCAACCCCGAGAAAATGGTTCTGCGCGAGACCCAGCGCGCCTTCGTGTACTTTTCGCTGCACGGGCTGACGGTGGACGGCGTCATCGTCAACCGGGTGCTTCCCACCGAAGTCACCGACACCTGGTTCGATCAATGGCGTGCGTCGCAGGCCAAGATCCTGGACGAAATCGAAGAGTATTTCTCGCCCGTGGCCATGAAGCGAGTGCCGCTATTTACGCATGAAGTATTGGGACGCGAGCGGCTGATCGAGCTTGCCGACGTGCTCTACGGCGAGAGCGAGGATCCTGCCATGGTGACGCGCACCGAAGCGCCGTACACCTTCGAGAAACGCAACTCGCATTACGAAGTGCGCCTGCGTCTGCCCTTCGCCATCAAGGGCGAAGTGGGCCTCTTCAAAAAGGGCGACGAGCTGGTGATCGAGATCGGCACGCTGCGCCGTCATATTGGCCTGCCTACATCCATGGCGGCGCTGGTTCCCACGCGGGCCACGTTACAGAATAAGATGTTAACAGTGGAGATGAAAGAGGGCTGACATGGACGAAAAGCAAACCACCGCACACGCACCGGGCTGCGTTTTCTGCACCATCGTGGAACCGCAGATCAACGCTCTGATCGATCATATCTGGCCAGAGAACACGCGCGCGCACTTCCGGAACGCGCGGATTGAGGTCTTGAAAGGCATGCGAACCATCCTGGATGCGAGAATCCAGAATCTCTCGCAGCACGAGCAGAAGGGTACCAAGGTAACGGTGGAATAACGCCCCGCGCTACCGCTGGCTCAATCCGCCGTCGACGGCCAGAAGTTGCCCGGTGACGAAATTCGACGCGTTCAAAAAGTAGAGCACGGCGTCGGCCACTTCTTCGGGAGTCCCGGCGCGGCCCGCGGGTGTCGCGCGGATCATTTCCTCGCGCCGCGGCTCTTCTTCGGACGAGAATATGATGCCAGGGGCGACGGAGTTCACCGTAATCTCCGGCGCAAACGCCTTCGCGAGCGCTTTCGTCAGCATAATCACTCCGGCCTTCGACGCGCAGTAGTGCGCATGGTCGGCCCACGGCCGGATTCCTCCCAGCGAGCTGATATTCACGATCCTGCCGGCGCCTGACTTGCGCATCAACAGTGCGCCCTGCTGGCAGCAGAAGAAGGTCGCTTTCAGATTCACTGAATGGATGTAATCCCAGTCATCTTCGGTCATCGTGAGCGGGTCGCGGCGGTTGAATCGCGCGGCGTTATTCACGAGTCCGTAGAGCGAGCCGAGGCGCTGTTCCACCTCGCTGAACATGCGCCGGATCTCATCCACGCTTTCGAAATTCGCCTGGAAGATTTCCGCATTGCCGCATTCCGCCGCCGTTTCGCGCGCTTCTTTCTCCGATGTTCCGTAGTGGATCGCCACCCGATACCCCGCCTGGTGCAAACGAATCGCGATTGCGCGCCCGATGCGCTTGGCTGCGCCGGTTACCAAAACGGTCCTTTGCTCCATTTCAAACCACCGGATCTCCGTGAACTTCCACTTCTTCCGGCGCGATACCAGCCACCGCCGGTTCCGGCAATCGCCCGGTCCAGTTCGCCCACAACCAAAATATCGCGGTGCTCGAACTCAGGACGCCGGACACCGCCCCGATGGTCCGCGGGCTCCATCTTTGCGAAGCCAGCCCCGCTCCCAGCATCGAAAACATCATTGTCGACCAGGACATGGTCTCATTGGTGGCGAACACTCGCCCGCGAAATTCGTCCGGCAAGTGCCTCAGCAATTGCGAGACGTTCAATACGGAACTGACCGCAATGGCGGCGCGGGACAATCCCAGGAAAAGAATTGCCAGCGAAAAGCTGGACATCTGGCTGAACACCACATACGAACCGCCGTGGACCACGTAACAAATTCCGATGGCGCGTTTGTAACCGGCGAATGACAGCCGCTTTCCAATGCGATGCGCGAACGCGCCGCCCGCCAGGAGGCCCACGCCGGCCGATCCCCACAAATATCCGATCCCCGCCGGGCCCCGATGGAACACCAGTTCCCCGAACAGGCTGAAAAGGATTTGCGCGGCCCCGCCGCCGGACGCCCATCCCACCGACAGCAGCGCGATGCCCAGAATCAGCGGCGACGAACGCATGTAGCGCAAGCCTTCCATGTACTCATGCCAGGGGCGCACCACATCGTTTTCGGTCAGATCCTGCCGCTCCGCGCGGAAGTGGCCGCGCGCCACCTTCAGCCGTGAGATGCACAGCGCCGAAAACAGAAATGACAGACCGTTGAAGGCGAAGGCCCACTTATAACCGAATTGCATCACGCTGGCGCCGCCCAGAAACGCCCCCACGGCGAGCGTGGTCCACTGCGTGGTTTGGGTGAGCGAGTTGGCGGTGTGCAGTTCTTCTTTGGTCGCGATGGTGGGAAGAATCGCGGATCGGCCGCTGGTAAAAAACGGCGATGCGAACATCAGCAACGCGCTAAGCACGTACAGCAGCCATGCATCCTTCCGCCCGACGGCCAGAATGAATCCGAGCGCGACCACGGTACGGATGAGATCGCTGGCAATCATGATCTGTTTGCGATCCAGGCGATCCAGCACCACGCCCGCAAGCGGACCCGCCATCACCGCCGGGATCGCGCGCGACAGCATAACGCCGGACACCACCATGCCGGAGTGAGTGGTGGCGAGCGCCAGGCTGAAGACCGCGATGTTGTTGAAGTGATCGCCGATCTCGCTCACCACTTGCCCGGTCCAAGTAAATCGATAGTTGCGATTGTTCTTCAGCAATCGCTGGAAATCGTTCACGAAATAGTTTCCTGCCGGACCGTGATGGATTGCAGGAAGTCGAGATCCAGGTTATATCCGAATCCGGGCTGATCGTGCACGGTGATCGTGCCTCGCGGCGTCACTTCGACAGCAGGCTGGATGATATCGCGCGTCCAATAGCGCTTGCTGGCCGATACGTCTCCCGGCAGCGTGAAATTCGGGAGCGTGGCCAGCGCGATGTTGTGCGCGCGCCCGATGCCGGCTTCCAGCATTCCGCCGCACCACACCGGAACCCCCGCCGCCTGCGCGACGTCATGAACGCGTTTCGCTTCCCCGAATCCGCCCACGCGCCCGAGTTTGATATTGATGATTCCGTCCGGCGTCCATTTCGATGCGCCTGCTCGGGCGTGGTGCGCCGAGCGGATGCATTCGTCCAGGCAGATCGGCGTTTTGAGCTGGGCTTGGAGCTTGGCGTGGTCGATGATCTCGTCGTGCGCCAGCGGCTGCTCGATCATCATCAGGTTGAACTCGTCCAGGCATTTCAGGCGCGGCGCGTCGGCCAGCGTATAGGCGGAGTTGGCGTCCGCCATCAACAGAATATCCGGGAAACGCCGCCGCACTTCGCGGATCACATCCACGTCCCAGCCCGGTTTGATCTTCATCTTGATGCGTTGATACCCGGCTGCGAGTTCGATTTCGATTTTGTCGAGCAGCTGCGGCACCGAGTCTTGTATACCGATCGATACCCCGCACGGGATCTCGCGTCGGGCTCCCCCGCCAATCTGTTCGAAGAGCGGCCGGCCGGCCAAGCGCGCTTCCAGATCCCAAACCGCGACTTCCAGGCCGCCTCGCGCCATGTTGTGGCCGCGGATGTGCGCGGTTCTGGTTCCGACATCGGCGGCGCTCTCGAAAGCATGCCCCAGCACTCGCGGCGCGACAAAATCGCGCAGGATCAGCCAGGCGGAATCTGTCCATTCCTCGTTGTAAAAAGGATTCTCGCCGGCTGTCACCTCGCCCCAGCCCGAGACGCCTCCCGACATTACCTCCACCAACACGATCCGGCGCGCGTAGATCCGGCCGAAGCTGGTCTCGAAGAAGTGCACCAGCGGCATCTTGATCTGCGCGCAGAGTGATTGTCTCTAGTTTGATTCCCATTGTCCTAGTAAGTATGTCCCCGCCAATTCGGATTTTTCAAAGCCGATTACCGCCAACCCCTGCCCGAACGCATCCACGAAGTGAGCGCTGGCCGCTTGTTGAACTGCTCTCGCACGCTCGGGATCTCGCGTCCGAAGGTTGGCGATGTTGGACGGAATCGCGATGCGCTCTTCCACCGGATTGCGTTCGAATTGCCGGCCGGCTGCGATGGCCTCCGCGCGCGGCGTAGCGATCCACCATTCCGCGATGCAGCGGTCCGTCGGAAGGCCGCCGTGCAGATGGCTGGTAGTCATCCCGTATTGGTTCACCACGAACCGGCGGACAATCGCCCCTAGACGCTCCATGTTGAAAAAAGCATTCTTGATCTCGAGCGGATCGAAGGTCCATTCGATCAAATCGATACCGCGCGTCAGAGCCTCCCGGCGCTGCTCCAGCTTCAGCTGTCTTCCCACGCCTGCATCCCGGTAATCCGGCAGCACACCCAGCATGTGGCTGTGCAAATACGTCTTGCCGCCGGGTTTGAGTCCGGGAACGGCCAGGCAGAAACCCACCATGCGATCGCCGTCGAACGCGCCCAGCACCTGTCCGCCCACTTTGCTCGCCACCACGAACATCCGCAGCGGTATCAATTCAACCTCTTCAAAGCCCCAAATCTCCTGCTGGAGGCGCACTGCGTCCCGCATTTCCGCGTGGGTTGAAAGCTGCCGGGTTTCAATCATCGCCGGCCTTCGCTTGCTGCCACAGCGCCTCCATTTCCTGAATGGACGCGCCCGGCAATTGAGCGTGTTCCTCGACATAGCGAAACCGCCGGCGAAACTTGGCATTGGATTTGCGAAGCGCCTGTTCGGGATCCACTTTCAGAAAGCGCGCCAGGTTCACGATCACGAACAGCAGGTCGCCCAGTTCGCCTTCCACCGCCGCGGGCGGCCCGCTTTCACGCGCGGCCGCCAGCTCCTGTAGTTCTTCGTCCAGTTTGTCGAGCACTTGCCCGGCGTTCTCCCAATCGAACCCCACAGCCGCGGCCTTCGAGCTGATCTGTTGCGCCTCCACCAGCGCCGGCAAGCTCCGGGGCACGGATTCGAGCCGCCCTTTTGGCGCCTCGCCCTTGCTCTTCTTCTCGTCCGCCTTGATTTCGTCCCAGCGGCGCTTCACGTCGCCGGCGGTCTCGGCGCTGCCGTCCGCGAACACGTGCGGATGCCGGCGGATCAGCTTTTCGATAATGGCGTCCAGCGAATCGTCGATCCGAAATCGGTTCTCCTCCGTGGCCATTTGCGCGAAGAAAACGGGCTGCAGCATCAGATCGCCGAGTTCCTCTGCCAAGTTAGGCCAATCCCGCCGATCGATCGCATCCAGCACCTCGTAGGTCTCTTCCAGCAGGTACGGCTTAATGGTGTCGAAGCTCTGCTCGCGATCCCACGGGCAACCGCCGGGAGCGCGCAGCCGCGCCATGATTGCGACCAGACGTTCGAATCGTTCTCCGGTTGTGGAAGGCGCAGGCATGGCGAAGGAACTCCCAGTTTATCGCGGATCTTCTGTCGCGCTTGGGTTCGTTTTGCCATGTCGCTACAGGAGTAAAGGAGCGGGCTTTGCCGGTATGGCCATCAGGACAAGATTACGCCGTGATGCGTGGAAGTCGCCCGGAAGCCCGTTCAAGATCCAGAGCAAAAGCCAAACGGGAGCCGCGGCAGCGGTACTTCATAGGGACTGTTCCTCCGCTGAGTGGTGAGAGGCACGTACAAAACAAGAGATCGTGGCGGGTCAGGGTCTTGGCGGGACACGATGACGACGGGACGCGTCTTGGCAGCGAGTCCCAGGTCGGCCAACCAGATCTCACCGGGTTGGGGGTTCATCGAGCAGGTCGAGGACCTCCTGCTTGGCGGCGCGCGAGCGCGCGACACCAAGGATGTCGTGATCCGCGAGCTCGATAACTTCGGCGATGCGTTCCCCGGCTTCTGCCGTCTCCGGCTTCCACGCGCGCAATCGAGCGTCTAGCTTCTCCGCCAATGCGTCCACGATGGCCTCCTACTTCCGTTTCTAGTTTAACGCCATAGACCCTCTCGATGAGCCTATCGTCCTATTCCTTGGCTTAGTTGCGTCGCAACGCCGCTTCCGTTTCTTACGAAACGGCATTGCGGCTCACGCACGTTCTGCGATCTCGACTTGCGCATGTGCCGTGACTAGCCAGGGCTTAACCGGTAACGGAGACTGCTCCGGTTCACTTCGACGGAATGCCGACAACCCGTCAACTTGAATTTCTAAACGCTGCGCCGTTAATCGTGAGTTCAGGTGCATGGGCGGTAACGCAGGGCGCGCTCAGCCTTAACATTGCATGCCGTCGAACCATGTTGTATACTGAACCGAATGGTTCAGTATTGCCGAAGCCCACTTCGATGCCTCGTTCGGCGCGCTCTCGGACGCCACCCGACGCGGCGTTCTGGAGCAACTCGGGCGTGCAGACGCTTCGATCACGGCCCTTGCCGAGACGTTCCACATGACCCTCACGGGCATGAAGAAACATGTAGGCGTCTTAGAGCAAGCGGGGCTCGTCAGCACAGAGAAGGTTGGGCGCGTGCGGACCTGCAAGCTCGGGCTGCGCGGACTGGAAGAAGAGGCGGCATGGATCGAGAGGTATCGCCAGCTCTGGGCCGCGCGCTTCGACGAGTTGGACATTGTTGTCGAGGAATTGAAACGGAAGGAGAAAGCAAATGGACGTAAGAAGAGAAAGTGAGGCCACCCCCACGAAGAACCGCACGGGGGTGGAGCGGAAGTCCGAGCGCGAACTCGTCGTCACACGCACCGTCAACGCGCCTGCGCGCCTCGTGTTCGAGGCGTGGACCAAGGCAGAACTATTCAGGAGGTGGTGGGTACCAAAATCGTATGGGCTGACCCTGCTTTCCTGCGAAATGGATGTTCGCGTTGGGGGGCAGTATCGTTTGGTGTTTCGCCACGAAGATTCGACGATGGAGTTCTTCGGCACGTACCTCGAAGTGACACCGCACTCGCGCCTCGTTTGGACCAACGAGGAAGGTGACAACGGCAAGACCGTCACCACGGTGACCTTCGATGAAAACGCAGGCAAGACGTTGTTGGTCGTGCACGATCGCTATCCCTCGAAGGAAGCGCTTGACTCCGGATCGACGGGCGCGATGCCCGAGGCGCTCGACCAACTCGACGAGCTTCTCGCCAGCCTGGGATCAAGTACGGAGACAAAATGACGCGGTCAATCCATCGATCAACGAAGCGCGCGGCCGGCCGCCAGGGTGAGAAAACAGCTCAAGGCAAGACCCCGGCGAAGCTGCTGGTCGCCATGACTGGCAAGGCAAGCGCCGCGAAGACCGCAACAGGCGACGAACCCGTGTTCGCCTACATCGCCAGCTTGCCGCAGCCGCAGCGCGGCATCGCCGAGCGCATCGATGCCCTGGCGGCCAAAAGTTTGCCGGACATCCAGCGAGCGGTGAAGTGGGGCATGGCGTACTACGGGGTCGACGGGGGCTGGTGCTTCTCCTCCGGCGCCTTCGTCGGCCATGTGAAACTGATGTTCATACGCGGCACGGAGATCAAGCCGGAACCGCCTGTGACGCCGATCGGGATGGGCAAATCCACCCGCGGAGTCGAGTTAGCATCGGTTGACGATTTCGACGAGCGCCAATTGGCGTCATGGATGAAGCAGGCCGCCACCATGCCCTTCGTCGGGGGAAAGAAGCGGTGACTACGCCGTGGCGCAGTGTTCAGGACGCCGAGAAGGCGAACGGGACCGTGGCGTGGCAAGCATTGCCATGCCGTTAGCAGGAGGTCGCGTCCAAACACAGAAAAACTGGCTGGCGTCGGCGCATGTATTCAGCTCTTCGCGGCGAAATGGCGCAAGATGCGGCTTCGCGATTCTCCTCAATAAGACGAGAGAGCCGTTTCGGAGGATGTGGGCTTGAGCTCGTCGATTTGACCAGAGCAGAGGGCGAAAGTGGTTAAGCACAGCCTTCCATGTTTGCAGTTGGAGGTTGCGAGCGGAGAGCTACTACTAGTGAAGACTAGTCGGGTAGCGTTTAGGAATCCAGCGGAAACCGCAAGGTCACTTGGCCGTATAACGGCCTATGCTCTCCGGTGGAACTACCAATTCTCAATCCGCGCGATGCCGACTACACGGCCTGTTGGATCGAATCGGTGAGACTGCGGTGTCCAGTAAGATGGGCGATGCTACGGACTATTCTGAACGCCTCACCGCGAGTCCCGGCAC
>CAWBAE010000012.1:0-89361 GCA_963786745.1 Terriglobia bacterium
CTGATCATCGACGAACTGGGTTTCGTGCCGCTATCCAAAACCGGGGCCGAACTGTTGTTCGAGGTCTTCAGCCGGCGCTACGAACGCAGTGCCACGTTGGTGACCAGCAATCTGCCGTTCAACGAATGGACGGAGGCTTTCGGATCTGAACGGCTGACCGGAGCGTTGTTGGATCGGCTCACCCATCACGTTCACATCCTGGAGATGAACGGGGAAAGTTACCGGTTGAAAGACAGCAAGCGACGGCGTCCCGGCAAGCCACGCTCCTAGCCGCCCTTGCCGTTTTACGGCGCCGATTTGCAGGGCCGGCTTCCGCTCCGGCCTAAGCGCGCCCCGCAAGGCGGGTCGCAGGCCTACACTCCAGCCGCCCCCGCAAATACCTCAATACAAACCCTCAACTGCCTGGGAAGTGGTCTATTTTCTCTCCGCCCCAGTGGTCTAGTTTTACTCCGCCCTTGACACGAGCACGATATCACCGAATTTGCCCGCCTTGTCGGGCATCTTGAGAGTCACAACGCGCGCCCCGTACGTCGTGATGGTTGCCTCCGCGCCCGTTGCGCTTCGGAGCGTGTAGAGCTCCACGGCCTGGCCGGTGCCCAATTTGCCCCAGGCTTCGCTCGTTACTTTGGCGGGCTGCTCCACCTGCTTCGCAGGGCCACGGCCGCCGCATCCGGTCATCAAGGTGACCAGCAGCATGGCTGTCGGGATTTGCTTGATGTTCACTGGAGCAGCGCGAAGGCGATTACGCTCGATCCGGAAGCGACTGCAATATACTGTTTGCCGTCGAACGAGTAGGTCATGGGCGAGGCTTTCCAGGGCTGATTGGCCTGGAACTTCCAAAGCGGTTTGCCGGTGGACGCGTCGACGGCCATCAGCGCTCCGCTGTCTTCGCCAAAAAAGACCAGCCCGCTGCGGGTAGCGAGAGTTCCTCCCCACGAATTGGCCGGTCCGGTTTGCGGAAGTTCCCAGGCGATCTTCCCGGTCTCAATGTTGATGGCGCGCAGAATCTTCTGCGGAGGCCCATCCGGAGCGCTCTCAAACGACCCGCCGAAATACCCCGCCCCGGCTTTCCATTCCGCGGGACCTTTCGTGTAGACACTGCACTTCTCCAGCGTCTGCACGTAGTACAGTCCGGTGGCTGGATTAAAGGCGGTAGAGAACCAGTTTGCCGCGCCCTCGAGAGACGGGCAGACTTTGTTCCCCTCGGTGGTAGGCTCCTGACCGGGAATCCGCACCGGACGGCCGTCGGCGTCGATTTCGCGGGCCCACGTCAACTTTTTCACGAACGGCTTGGCGAGCAGCAACTTGCCATTCGTGCGGTCCAGCACATAGAAAAACCCATTCCGGTTGGCATGCAACAGCAGATGCCGATCTTGACCGTTCCAGGCCGTGTCCACCAGGACGGGCGGCTGTTGGGCATCCCAATCCCAAACATTGTGTGGCGTGTATTGGAAATACCATTTGAGCTTTCCGCTCTTCGCATCGAGAGCCAGGATGGAGCTGGAATAGAGGTTGTCGCCCCCGCGTTCGTCGCCGTCGAGATCGGCGCCGGGGTTGCCGGTGGGCCAGTACAGAGTGTCCAGTTGAGGATCGTAGGTGCCGGTCAACCAGGTAGCCGCGCTGGGGTGATGGATGTCGTCGCCCTTCCAGGTCTCAGAACCGGGCTCACCCGGTTTAGGCACCGTCCAGAAGCGCCATACTTCTTTTCCGGTAGCTTGGTCGAATGCCGCGACGAAACCGCGCGCGCCTTCATCGCCTCCCGCGGTTCCGGAGATCACTAAGCTGTCAACTGCCAGCGGCGCCGCAGTGGCGTTATAGTTCAGATGCCAATCGGCCATCTCCGTCTCCCACAAAAGTTTTCCGGTGGAGCGATTCAAGGCAATGATATGGGCGTTGTCGGTGACCATAAAAAGGGAATCGCCGGACACCGCCGCTCCGCGGTTGATGCCCCCGGCTGCATTGCCCACCAAGTTGCGTGTGCGCGGCCGCTGGTAGTGCCAGATCTGCCGTCCCGAGCCGGCGTCGAGAGCGTAGCACTCATTGGCGCTGGTCATGTACATGACCCCGTTCACCACCAGGGGCGTCCCTTCGAGCGGAGCAGTGTTGACGAGCGAGAAGATCCAGCTTGGTGTCAGCCGCGCTACATTGCTTTTTGAAATCTGGTCCAGTTCGCTGTAACGATTGCCGCTGAACTGGCCATGATAGGTAGGCCAGTCAGCCTGGCTGGTGACCTCACGGTAGTCCGCGTCATCCTTGCGCAGCAAATGGACGCGCAGATCGTCCGTCAGCAACTGCATGTCCTGAGAGCTTCGATTGAGCACCAGCCCTTCCAGAGTTCGGCCGCCGCCGAGCACGACCTTTGCCCGCGCGGGAACCGCATCGTTGGGAGCCTTCAACGTTCGAAGGAAGGAGATCAGAGACCGCGTTTCCTGATCGGTAAGGTTGTTGGCCGGCATGCCGGAGTTGGGCAGCCCGGTATGAATAAGCGTACCGAGCTCTCGATCGTTGTAGTTTGCCAGCCGCACTACGATGGCCGGTCCGAGTTCGCCGCCGTTGCCTCCCTTGCCGTGGCAGACAGCGCAGTGGCCGTCAAACTGAGTCCGGCCGGTGACGGGGGTCTGCGCGGGGAGAAGCCCGGCCGGCAGCAGCCAAACCACTAGTAGAATCGATCGCATGTTATGGCCTCTTCCCTGCTACTCTAACTCACCTCGCGTGATACGCAGCCTTCCTGGATTTGTCGGAGGATGGTCTCAGTGATTCCGCGCCGAAAGCCATTGCGCGATATCGTCGATCACCGCGGGTGCGACATTGCCGGTTTTCCTGTACTCGGTTGGCGAGGCGGGCCCTTCGCCTGAGATGAAGAGGTGATTGAGCGCCGGATAGCTGCGGAAACTCGCTGTTGGTAATCCGGCAAGTCCGGTTTTCCAGAGTCCAAAGTCTTCCATGGTGACTTGGAAATCCCGTTCGCCCTGGAGAAAAAGGAGGGGAATCTGGAGGCGCGCGGCCTCTGCGACGGGGTTGTAGTCCTTCAGATCGAAAAAGTAAACGACCGGCAGCCCGAGGAGCGTAGACGGATACTGCTTGCTGGGATCCAGACGATGGACCAGTTCCACCTGCTGCTTTATCATCTCGAGCTGTTTAAACTTGTCGGGGGCGCCGCCATCCTTCAGCACGAATTCCGCCTGCTCCAGGCCGACATCTTCGATGCGCCTCGCGTTCGCGGCTAGAAATAGGGCTCCCGCAATAGGCGTTTTCTGTCTGGCGCACTCGGAGATGATGCGGGGCATGGCGTACCCTCCGAGACTGTGGCCAAGAACGTAAACACGCTTTGGATCGACCTCCGGCTGTTTGGATACGAACGCGACTGCTCGTGCCGCATCTTCGATGGTTTCTTCGCGGAGAGTATAATCGGTGCCGCTCATCTGGGAAGCATAGGTCCTGGTCCTTTTGTCGTACCGGAGAACCAAGATATTTTTGGACGACAGACCTTCGGCGATATCTTCGAACATCCTATTGCCGAAGAACGACTCATTCCGGTCGTTCGGTCCGGCGCCGTGGACCAGTACGATCGCTGGAAACGGGCCCTTTGCGACGGGCACAGTCAGGGTTCCGCCAAGTTTCCATGTATCCTCGCCGACGGTTACGGGCCGTTCCTCGAACAGCGCGGGATTGCTGTAGGCAGGCCGAGTCCAGCCGGACTGCGCGGCTTCGGTAGCAGGCCTGAAGTGCAGACCCGCGACACGCCCGGCTTGGTTCACAGTCAGCTGAATGAGAACCGTCGTTTTTGAAAAGCGCGTGGGGAAACTTACCAGATCGTTGACGCCCGCTTTAGCAGTCTCGGGCTCTCCAACCTGCTCCAGAGTTCCGAAACCCCGGATCTCCGACGCGATGCGATCGCGAAGAAATTCCGGCGTCAGCAACGCCTTGGCATCATCGGTGAGCAACTGGCTGAATTCGTCGTAGCGGCCCTTCAGCAGCAGATCCAGAGCTCTTCGACCAGAGATCGCCGGAGGATCGGCCGCAAAGGCTTTCGCCAACAGAATCGTGACTGCCAAGGCAATCCGGAACAGATTTCGATCAATCAACAATGATCAGTGGACCCGTGCAGTCGCTATTCAGATCCCACGTCTCCACAGGCTTGAGCGTGGCGGAATCGTAAACCTCGATGGTGTATCCATTGCCATAGGCATACAACTTCTTGCCGTCGCTGGACACGATGACGTGGTTCGAAAATTCGTTGGTCCGGCAGGGAAATTCGGCCTTGTTCGTTACCTTATTCGTGGTGAGGTCGAAGTGCCAGAACTCGCAGTGTTTGTTGCCGAGTTCGCCGCCAAACGTAGCCACCGTCCAGGCATTCTTCATGTCGGGCGCCACCTGCAGGCCCGACATTTCTTCCAAAGCCGGACCAATGGGAGTAAATTCGACACCGCGCGTATTCAGATCGAAGCGCGCAATGCCGAACACATTGTGGTGAACGTACGGATCGGCAGCATTAAACAAAGACACGTGGTAACCGGGCCGCGAGAGACTATTGAGCTGCTCGCCGTATCCGAGGCGTCGCATGGAAGGATCTTCGGGCTTCGCGAGTTCGAGCCGTTGGACCACTTTCATCGTGGAGGCATCCAGGATCGCCACCTGGTCGCGAAACTGGTAAAGATACTTTCCGTCGGTGGAGGCTTCAAATCCAAAACGCCCAAAAAATCCGGTGTTGCCGGGCAGGTCCTCTTTTTCAATCTCCACCGTCTTTACGATCTTCTGTGCGGCCACGTCGATCACCGTATACCTCGGCCTGCCGACTTCATAATGATCCGGCAGCTTGTTGATCTCGGTGGTGATGCAATACAAGAGCTTGCCAGTGGGATCGGGGGTAGCGCCATTCAGGCGGTATTTTGTCGTCGCCGTGTCCAGCACGAAATGACTGGTCACTCTGCGCGTGGCGACATCGATCACCTCGATGCCATCGTGATCGTTGGTGGTCGCATATATGGTCTTCTTGTCCATCGAAATGCTCAGTGACGTGGGAAGACCCGTTGAGAGCTGGATTCGCTTTTCGACAACTCCCATGGAGTCGTCGAAAACCAGCACCTGGTCGGGATAGGCGCCGAGGAACAGTATCGAAGCATGCACCGGAGCAGTCAAGAAAAATAGCGCGCCGGCCAGCGCGAAGTTCAGCGAAGTCGTTCTCATAAGTTTCATGCGGTGCCCTCGTAGGACGCTTCTCTACGGAAAAACAATGTCCAGATTGCGCCAGTCTTTAGTGGCCACGGCACACTTCTTCGCCCAGTCCGGATAGGCATTGACGTGATCGGGAACCTGCGCCGGCCAGAAACACGTGACGTAACAATCGTAAATGTCACGTTCCACAGGCTGGCAGAGACCGGCCGTGCCGCCGGCAGAATCCACTTCCCATCCCGGAAAGAACGAGAGCGAGCATCCGGTCGGAATATGAGGCTTCGCCGTCGCCGGGTCTTGCAGCGCCACTACATCCTGCCGCTTCGACATGACGATATCGTCGATACGAGTGGCCTTTCTGTTGATGGCACGGAGGTGTTTCATAATGCCTTCCTTTCTGCGAATTGTTCAAGAAAGCCGGGGTTCAGTGCATTAATCGTACCGTAGATGCGCAGACAGGTATCGGTCCAGTCGCGAATCCAGTCACAGTAGTGCAGATTGGGATGCCCCGTATCGCCGTAACGAACGAAAGCTTCGTGATGACATCCGCCCGCGCACAACGGACGGGCCCAGCAGGTATGGCAATCGTATTTGGTGTTAATGTGGCCGCGGGAAAGAAAATCATCCCGCTTCGCCTGATCGATGCCCGTCGATATGTTCCCGAGCGCGTGAACATCGGAATCGACGAACCGGTGGCAGGGCGCGATATCACCCGAAGGCCCGACGCCTAACAGTCCGAGACCGGCGCCGCAGGGGTGCGACTTGTTGACTCCCTGATAGAGCTCAGAAATCGTATCGCTGACATTCGAAAACCCGTGCATCTGGCCGCGCAGGGCGTATTCCAGCCACTCGTCGGCGAGGATGTGAAACTGTTCCAGCACTCCGTCCATGCCTTTATCGTTAATGGAATAAAGGCGGTCCGGAGACGTGGTCACGGGCGCAAACCCGACCTCGTGGAAGCCCAAATCCTGCTTCAGATGACGGAAGATTTTTACGACATCCGTCACCCCCGACGTGAGGGTTACGCGGGCTGTAATGGGCCGCGTCCGGTGATTTGCAATCAGGGCCCGAACTCTGGGGGCGATGATGTCATAGCTTCCTTTGCCATTCGCGAACACCCGCAGTTTGTCGTGCAGCTCGGCCGGGCCGTCCATGCTGACCGTGACGCCGATCTTGTTTTCCGAAAGAAACTGGATGATCGTGGGCGTCAAAAGGGTGGCGTTGGTGGTCATGCTGAAGTCGATCCGCCGGCCCTGCGCCGCCGCCTGTTCGTTGGCATAGTCAACCACCTGCTTCAGCAGCGGGAAATTCATTAGAGTTTCGCCGCCGAAGAAGGTAATCCCCACTGCCTCGCGTCCGCTCGACGATTGCATCAGGAAATCGACCGAGGCCTTGGCGGTTTCGAAGTTCATGAACTTCGGCTTGCCTTCGGGCGTGGCCACTTTGTCTTCCCCGAACTCGTAGCAATACTGGCAGGAAAGGTTGCACTGGTTGGTCAGGTTCATGACCAGCGACTGCAGGGGAAAATCCGCCGGCGGGTTCTCGAGTGCCGGGGGACGGGATTCGCCCGCCACGACCACGCGCGCGTCAAACATCTCCTCAATCAGCTCTTCGGCCACCTCATGACTCATACCGCCCGATACAAGCCTCGCGATCAGCTCGTCGTGCGGAACTTCGCCGCCGGATAACTGGCCGATCAGAGCGCCGACGGCCTCGTCCTGTTCAAAAATCGCCCCGGCAGGAACCAGATAGAGAAACTTCCGGCCGCCTCCGTCGAACGAGTGGAACTCGCCCAGCCGATAGACGCGGGCGTCGACCGCTGTCATGGGTTCACCTCGGGCTGATCCCACTTCATGTAAGTGGGCACGGTAACCACCAGATATGCCTTACCGACCACCGGTTTGCCCAAACTGTCTTTGTCGGTCTTGGAGGTCGCAACTACCCACACATCCCCATAGTTGTTGCGCATGAATTTCCGTTCCGGGTTCGGCCCGTCACTGGCCGGAGTGAATAGAGCAGTCGGGCTCAGGTGGCCGACGAAGCCTTTGTCGTCGTCACCGAAGATCGCGTAGAATTCCTCCACGCTCCAGTTCACATCCACCGGTCCCAGTTCCACATCGTCGGCAGTTTGAGTCTTGCCATCCGCCCCCCGGCTGTAACCGATAGCTTCGAACTGCTGATAGCCTTTCGGGTGCGTTTCGCTCCCCAGGTGCGCCAGCGCGGTCTGCGGCGTTACCTTGATGTAGTCCAGGTGATCGTACACCGCGATCGCGTTCGGTAAACTCGAGCGGCCGAACTTGGCATCGCGCTTGCCGAATACCGCATCGGATGCGACATCCACATCGGCTACAACTTCACCCGAGCCGCTCGACACGATCCGGTTGACCTTGATCCCGGCGCCCAGATCGAGGTCCGCAACCGCAACCTTCGCGGGCAACGCATCCACGAACAAACGAACCTGCGCCCCTGTGCTGCCGGTCTTAAGAGCGGAAACGTTGACTCCATAGATAGTCGGTTCCGGCGATGCCCGCATCAACGTGACGTCGAAACCAAATTCCTGATAGTCGCCCCAATACCAGCGGCCTTCGGCAGTATTCTGATCGGGGGAAATCCATATCGTTTCCCGCGCCTCGCGGTTGAGGTCGTCCATGGCCGCGCCCGCGCCGACGGTGCCTTTCGATCTGCCGCGCCATTGATAGCCCGTGTACACGATGCTCTCCCCGGTTCGAGTCAGCACCGAACCATCGGAGGCAGACTTCAGTTTGGCCGACGTCTTGAACTCATCCTCGGCGGCGCCCTGCTCGATCGTCATTTCTCCGTAGTACTTGCCTCGCCCCGGAACCGACGCCGTCACCAGCCATCTCCCGGCTAGCCGCGGCGCTCTCAGACGCGCACGCCAGGCGGACCACTCCGGAGTGTGCAGCGGCGCGTTCTTGGCCAGATAGTCTATGGCGATTTCGCCCGGCTCGGGAGCGTCCGGATTGGTCTTCATCGGACCCAGGAAAAAAGTGTGCCGAAACGTCGTTTCGGCGGTGATGAACTGCGCCATATGCATGTTCTCAAGCATCAGCCAGTCGGATTTCGGCCTCCGCCATGAGAGCGCCCGGCTATAAGCATGACAATAATTGCATGTGCCTTGGAGCTCCGCGGGGGCAGGCTTCTCGTCGACGGATCGGTGCTCCGCCAGGAACATGACAGGCTTGGCCTCTTCGGGCGCCAGTCCGTGGTAGGTCGCCAGGTACTTGAGGATGGCGCGCGAATCGGACGGACTGAGCTTCATACCGTTGAGCCGCCCCATGCGTTTGATGGCTTCCTGCCAGCCCTCAGGCGTGGTGCGCTCCCAGGATATCCGAGAGAGATTGCCCTTCTGGTCCCTCGCGTGACAAGTGCCGCACTTCGAGATGACCAGTTGGTTGGTTACGGGAATCCCCTCTTCCTGAGCCGTGGCGCCATCTGTTTGTCCCCAGGCCGGAGCCAAACAAAACGCTAGAAGGACTGCGGCTCCCGCCAGAATGGCCGGCGCTTTATTTCTCCCGTGCTCATTGTAAGTTTTGCGAGGCGATTTGATCGTTGACAACGGAAGTTTCATAGTTACCAAGAGGTCCTCGAACGGTAATGTGAGCGTACTAGAAGGTGAACCGCCCCGTCAATTGGATCTGTCTTGGGCCAGCGCCCTCGGCGGTTTGCATCGAATTGATCGTACCGAATGCTGGAACACCAAGAGTCAAATTGGCCGGAGGATTATAGTTCGGATGGTTGAAAAGGTTGGAGACTTGCGCTCCTATCTGCAACCGCAAGCGTTCGGTGAAGGCGACTGTCTTGAGCAGCGACATGGACACAGCTTTCGTCGATGGCCCCTGAACGGCGCCTGACAACGAGTCTCCGAACCGGCCGATGTTGTTGCCAGGATCTACGAAAGCGGCGGGGTTGATCCACTGGTTCAAGGACTGCCCTGCATAAGGATTGACACCTGGGACCGTGTCAGCTCGGCCGCCGTTAGCGTTGAAGACATTGTAGCCGACACCGGACGGATCGTCTAATGTCGTTACGCTCATAAAAGGCCCACTCTGAAACAGAAGAATGCCGCTCAACTGAAAGCCCCCGACGATCCTCTCCATCACGGGATTTAAGTTGTTCAGGAAAGCCTTACCTTTACCAAACGGAAGGTCGTATAGGAACGTTGTGAGGAAACGGTTACGGCGGCTGTACGGGAGGTTGCCATAGTCGAGCCCCGGCAGGTATGAGCTCGTGAGCGTGCTACCGAATTCCCCGGGAAAGGCCGACGCAGTGGAACCCGAACCATATCCAGCGGTGTTCGACAGGTTTCGGGTATATGTATAGCTAGCCTGCACTTGAAGATCGCCGGCCCGCTTGTGCGCCGAGATTGTGCCAGCCTGGTAATTCCCAAAACCCTGATTCGTCTGCATCGCGATATACGACACCTGCGGGAACGGCTGAGCTGCTTGCGTTGCCGGAGCGAAGAACCCTAGAGTGTTCGGCTGGACCTGGTTGATGTTAGCGAGGACCGGAACATTGTAGGAATGGTTGCCGTCGTAAGAAGCGCGCACGCCAAAGCCTTTGCCCAGGTCTCGTTCCAGAGTTAGGTTCCACTCCTCGACGATGGGGTCTTTGAAGTTGGCCAGGACGGCCTCGGAGAAGTATTCTGAACCTGGTTGCGAGATGTTTGAGGGATACGAATAAGGCATCGAGAACACAGGTTTTCCGTTGCTCCCGAGAGAATTTGCGAACACCCCGTAGGCTGTGGAACCAACGCCCCACCCGTGATTAGCTGAGCTGCCTTGAAGTTGTTCGATGAATCGTCCGTATCCACCCCGAATGACCGTCTTGTTGTTGCCGCCCAAGCTATAGGCGAATCCAACACGCGGGGCGAAATCTAGTCTGGAGGAATCCCGCAAGGTCGAACCTACGCCAACCTGGGACGCAAGAATTACCGGAGTCGGGGCGATCTCTTGTGCGAACGCCGGACTGACTTGGGAATACGCAGCCTGATTAGGGATGGTCACCGCGCCGTGTTCGGTCTGGCCATTGACAACACTCGTGTAGTTCGGATCCCAGTTCACTATGTTGTCCTGCTTGTCGTTAAAGGCCGGGTTATACTCCCACCGCAACCCGAAGTTGATGGTGAGGGAACGTGAGACTTTCCAATCGTCCTGCCCGAAGAAAGCGAAATGTTTCGAATTGGCGTCCGTGGTCGGGTTGAGCACTGCTGCTATCCCGGTCGAGTCCGGATAGCCCATCAAGAAACCCGCGAACGGTGAAAAGCCTAAATTGGCTCCGCCGTTGAATGTAAAGTCTCCCAGTTGAAGCTCTCCAAACACTGCAGTGAGGAGACTACGCAAATCACGAATGTCACCACCAAACTTCATGGTGTGTTTACCCTTCGTCCACGTCAGCGTATCCGCTATCTGCTCGATTCTTTGTTTCGGGTTCGTGTTGGTAGCTGGACCGTAAATTCCCTCGTATCCAGCGAGGTTAATCGTGGGAAGCGTGGAGAATCCCGGAATAGGGCCGGGTAGCGGGGGGAAGGTGATACCCAGCTCGGCTGCGACTGCCGTCCCTGAAAGTGGAGAGGTGATGTTGGAGCGAGACGTGGTGAGGCCGCCGCGCAGCTCATTCACTAGCGACGGGGAGATGATCCAGTTTTCGGCAATTATAAAAGCATTGTAGACCTCAGGGCGGGAAACTTCCCCCAATGTCGGCGGACCATTGGGTGCCGTGGTCAGGCGCCGATTCTTGTAAGTGTATCTCGCATACACGAGATGCTTCGGCGAAATCGCCTCATCTACTCGAATGTCGCCCTGTGCGCTATCAATCGGAATGAGATAAGTCGCGAGATAGTTATTTGAGATGGCGCCTGGAGGGCCATAGTTCGGTAACGGGTAGAATGCGTCCAGCAATTTTGTCGAGAATGGATTTATCAGGTTTGGTGCGATAGTAGTGCCATCGTAGGCAGTTAGATCGCCATTCCGCATTGCTGCGCTCGGAACGCTTAAGACCGACGTTTGCGATTTCGGCAGCCGCAGCACCTCAAAGTCCCCGAAGAAGAACGTCTTGTTCCGTCCGTCGTACAACTTCGGTATGATGACCGGGCCTCCGAGGTAAATGCCGAAATTATTCAGCTGGACCGGTGTAGGCTGGTGGCTGAAGGTGTCGCTAGCGTTAAAGTCGGTATTCTGCACGTTCTCGTACAAGCCGCCATGGAAGCTATTTGTGCCTGACTTCGAGACCGTAGTAATGTCCGCCACGCCTCCAAACTCGGCGGGATTTAGGGTTTCGCTGATCTTGATTTCCTCGATTGCATAGAAGGAAGGGAACAGTTCTGCCATTGAGGCATCTCCATACGAGCCGCCAGCCCCATAACCCGGCCCGGTGGCGCTGATTCCGTCTATGTTGATGGAAATCATGGACGGCAATGCGCCGGCCACGACAATATTATTGCTGTTGTCGGTCTGAACGCCGGGCTGCGCAGTCAGAGTGGCGTAGGCGCTGGTGGAACCTTGCGAGCGCGTATAAACCGCTACCGGGAGATCGGTCAGTTCCCGGGAACCCTTCGACTCGGAGATGTTGGAAACGTCCGTCTGGACAGCAGTAACAGCCGTCGTTACTTCCACTGCTTGCGATTGCGTGGCCACCCGGAGATTGATATCGCTGCGCACGGTCGCCCGAGCAGTCAGATCGAAGGCCTGATATTCGGCTTTCTGGAAACCGGCGGCGTCGACTCTGATACTGTATCGTCCGACCTCAACGTTATTGAACTGGTATAACCCACTTTCGCTCGATTCCGTTTCACGGACGGCGTTTGTTCCCGTGTTGAGCAACTCGACTTTCGCCTTAGCGACGATGCCCCCGGATGGGTCCAGCACGGTGCCCAGCACGGTACCAAAGGTTGACTGGGCTGGAATCCGAATCGAGAACGCCACTATCACACAAACTACAATCGCGACGCGGGAAGCAAACAGGACGAATCGCTCACTCGCAGAGCGCACGCGGGAGTTTTCGCGCATTGGACCTCCTTGTTAGGAGCTGCGACGGAGAAAACCCCTTCCGCAGAGAGTACGGTACCTAGATCGCAATGTCAAGACCTAAATCTAGTAAGTGGTCATCTCTGATATCTGAGTTGTCGGTCGACGAAGAGCAAGACGCGCTGTTGAAAGCAATACGGACGTCTCCGTAGCGCACGAAGGCTACGCGATTGCGACGAGGGGAGGCATGATCTGGTGCGCAGGCGTCACGCTAAACCGCTTCCTTTGATCTACCGGTCGGTTCAATGCTGGGAGCTATATAACCTGTTCCCACAGATTCAGCGACTTACTAATCCAAAACATTCTGCGACTTATTAAATCGAGGCCAAAAGATCACGTCAGCATGCTCGCCGGCCGTCCGGAAACTTTAAAGATGGTGCACCAACGTGTCATCCGAGGCAGAACGAACTACCCGTGAACGTGAAGTCTTGTCATTGCCGGCGCAGAACGTTTCGATATATAATCCCGAAGGCCGGGAACAAATAATGGAAATTGGTACTCAGTCAAGTAACCGATTTCCGAGGGGCAGTATGTTCAGACCTTCGATCGTGCAATGTTTCTTGCGACTCGCTGCCGCGGGCGCCGCCTTCACTTCGCTGGTGCCAGTCGGAGCCGCTGATCTCAACCCTGCGGCCATTTCGATTCAGCTACCGAAAGACATCAATTGGAAAGTAAGCGAGGGCGCTGACCAAGCGGTCCTCTACGGGGACCCGTCCAAACCGGGGTTGTATGTGATTCTCGTGAAATGGCATCCGCACCACATGAGTCGTCCTCACTTTCATCCCAATGACCGGATTGCCACCGTGCTCGCGGGGACTTGGTGGGTCGGCACGGGCACCAAATACCAGCCGGACAGCACCGTTGGAGTGCCCGCCGGCAGCGTCGTCAAGCATTTTGGCAAGCAAATCCACTACGACGGAGCCAAGGACGAAGAAGTCACAATAGAAATCGTAGGAATGGGCCCCGAGACGGCCACGCCCGCGGAAGAGAAGTAATCAGCTCGCCGTAGTATTATTCACGGGCCAGGATAAGCACGGGCGCATCATGCGCCACATTCTGACGCCCAGAGGCCTGATCTCGCCAAGCACCTGGTAACCCGCATGCTCGTAATAAGCAACGTTTCGTTCGGTAGCAGTTTCCAAGTAGATGCCGATCAAATCCGGACGAGCACACGTCATCTCATGTAGGTACTCCAACAAGACGATTCCGTAATGGCGTCCCTGGTGCTCCGGATCGACGCCGATCATACTCAAATATAGATGCGGCTCATGCGGGCGGTTCCTGCCAATTTCCCCGCCGAGCTTGATAGCGCGCAGAGTTCCAGTCGAACCGACTGCCCCGAGCATTCGCGGCAGCATGCCCCAACCCGTCAGTAGCATGGTAGTGATTGAAATGGGACGTGCGATCTCCGTAACCGCTGCGGCCACAACTCGGTCCTCCTGGAGGATACCGAGGACCGGCTGGCCGTGGCGGCGCTGAAGTTTCAATGCCAGTGTAAAGACTCGGCTCAGCACGTCAGCACGCTCGATCGGGTCGATCACATTTGGCAGTACGGCCTTCAGCGGCGGATCGTTGACGAAGGCGCGGCCAAGCACCATGGCAACTTGGGGATCTTGTTCGGGGAGAAACACCGAGATAGGAGGCCTTTGCACGTTTGGCATGGCGTCGAAGGTAGCACGGATTCGAGGACGCGCAAAGTGAACGTATTGTTTTAATTCCAGAGAGGTATATAATGCCATCTGAGTTAGTGACCGACATCGTCTGGAGGGCTTATGAACAAAAGAGAGTTCCTCGCCGCGAGCGTCGGTTTAGGTTTGGGGTTGGGACGGGGGCGTTCCGTATTTGCCCAGGAACGGTCCGCCACCCCGGCGCGTACGGATAGCGCGGTGCCCGCTGGCGGGGGCCGAGTTCCGTCGCGGATGGCAAAAACAACCAAGCTGTTCAAGAGTCCTCCAGGGTTTCCCAATGCGATTGCGATCGCAGACGATGGCTTGTGGATTGGCGAGCAAAAACTGTCGGGCGAACTGGCAGCTATGTTTCACATGACTGAACCGAAAGACCTATCTGAAAACGCCTGGCTCGTCGATTGGAATGGCAAACTGTTGAAGACGGTGAAGACCCCCTCCCGTAACACAAGCGGCATGGCCTTCGGGGGCGGCTACGTCTGGATGGTTGCTAATGAACCGCCATTCGGAGTTTTTCAGGTGGACATGAACTCCAAAGTGGTCAGTCACCGGCAGATTCCGTTAGGAACGGCGAAGGATGGCGGAGGCTGTCATGGCGCTCTGTGGCACGAAGGCAAGCTCTGGATCGCATCGCTGCGACTGCATGGAATGCTTCGGTTGGATCCCGCCACGTGGCAGCCGGAATATATGATACCGTTCTACGAAGTTCCTGGTAGAACGCGCTCTCACGGTATCGCGTGGGACAATGGCTCGATCTGGCAAGTAATAGGAAACGACAGCAATAAATTCTCTGACGGCTGGTCGGGGCTTCTCAAATATGATGTCGCAACAGGCAAGGTGCTTGAAATGGTGGAGCTGGCGCCCGGCTCAGCGGACCCGCACGGCCTCGCCGTGCACGACGGAAAATTGATCAGCTGCGATGCGGGCTTTCATCCAGGATGGCCGGCGAACGAGAGCCCGACTAGCGGATGGATTTTTCGAATTGATTTAATTTAGCTTCAGTTTGCGGAATCTCTGCGCCGCGCACGCGCTCTCGCTCACGTTCAGCGAGGCTCATTTCAAAATTCTCGGGTTGAAGCGCATTATGATGTGTTACCATCGTGCGCGCAAAACGAACAAGGAGCACAGGATGCACAAGAAAGTGGCGATCCGGGCGGAATGGTTGGTTCTTTTAACGTTCTCGGCGGCGTGCGTCTCGGGCGCCCAGGCACCGGATGCTCAGGATGATGGCATACCCGTAACGAACCAGCTGGTCATCTCGAAGTGCGGCACTTGTCACGCGAGGGACCAGAAGGGCAATCTCTCTCGGATATCCTGGGAGCGCACCACGCCTGAGGGCTGGCAGGAAGCCATCAAACGCATGGGGCGGCTCAACGGTATGAAGCTCAGTCCGTCCGATTCGCGCGCCATCCTCAAGTACCTTGCGACCTACCACGGACTGGCGCCCGAGGAGGCCAAGCCTGTCATGTTCCTTGCAGAGCACCGGTCCGTCGACGAGAAACCGGCCCCCGCGGAACTGCAGGGCGTGTGCAACTATTGCCACGCTTATAGCCGTGCGCTCTCATGGCGGAGACCGAAATCCGACTGGCTGATGCTCGAGAATATGCATATGGCGCAGTTCATCACGTCCGAAATGACCTTCCGGCACGCATTTTTTCTCAATCCCGTGGCCTCACATCTGGATTCTCCACCGCCGGGCGAAATCGCAGCGGACTATCTGGCCAAGAACGCGCCGCTGCACACTCCGGAATGGTCCGCCTGGCGTGCGCGTCTGAGAGCGCCGCGGCTAGCCGGGAGATGGCTGGTGACGGCGTCGGTTCCGGGGCGAGGCAAGTACTACGGAGAAATGACGATCGAGCAGGGCGCCGCCGAGGACGAGTTCAAAACGTCGGTCAAACTGAAATCGGCCTCCGACGGTTCGGTGCTGGCTAGAACCGGGGAGAGCATTGTGTACACGGGCTATCAATGGCGCGGCAGATCCAAAGGCACCGCCGGCGGGAGCGCGGCCATGGACGACCTCAACCGCGAGGCGCGGGAAACGATATGGATTTCCCCCGATCAGAATACTGCCGAAGGCCGCTGGTATTGGGGCGACTATCAGGAATTTGGTTTCGACGTCACGTTGATGCGGGCATCGCCGGAACCGACTATCTATGGAGTCAACGTTTCCGCTCTTAAGACCGGCAGCAGAGGGGCGCAGGTTCGTTTGTTCGTGGATGCGTTGCCCGCGAAGGTTGCGGTTGCGGACCTCGATCTGGGCGCCGGGATCAAGGTCAATCGAATTGTGTCTAGCGGCGGGGGTGAAATTGTAGCCGATGTGGATGTCGCCTCCGATGCGGTGTTCGGCAAGCGCGACGCCAAGTTCGGCCGATCGAGTTTACCGAACGCGATCGCGGTGTACGATCACCTGGACTACATCAAGGTAACGCCTCAGACCGCGCTGGCGCACCTGGGGAGCGAAACGCACCCGAAGGGCTATCAGCAGTTCGAAGCTATCGGTTACAGCCGGGGGGCGGATGGCAAGACTCAAACTGCCGACGATGTGGAACTGGGACCGGTGGATGTGAACTGGAGCGTGGAGGAATTCTACGCGATCTTCGGTGACGACGACAAAGGCTTCGTCGGCCACCTGAGCCCGACTGCTCTATTCACTCCGGCCAGTGACGGGCCGAACCCGGAACGGAAATTCATGCGCAACAACTATGGGGATGTGTGGGTAGTTGCGACCTCCAAGACCGACAAAGACAGTTTGGGCAAACCGGTGGTCGGTAAGGCATATCTGGTGGTTACCGTGCCCACCTATATGAAATGGGATCAACCCGAGGTCAACCCATGACAGTCTTCGCATCTACGCTCCGCGGTTTTCTTGAAGAGTTCGCAAAAAGGAAGGCATTATGAAACACCTCCGAGCCATCAACAGAAAGGCCAGCCGTATCGACGATATCGTCATGTCGAAGCGGCAGGATGTCGTGGCACTGCAAGACCCGGCGGCGGCAAAGCCCCATATCCCGACCGGTTGTTCGCTCTCGTTCTTTCCGGGATGGGAAGTAGATTCGGCCGGCGGCACGGCCGGTCTCTGCCAGCCTGTGGAACGTGACATTTACGATTGTTACGTCACCTGCTTCTGGCCGGCGCAGGTTCCCGATCACGTCAATGCCTATCCGGACTGGGCGAAAAAGTGCGCCGTGGCCACCAAAGACTGGCGCAATCTGGACATCGTTTTTCCATAGAGCTTTATGAACACAACTTCGCTGATCACGCTGGCAGGCGCGCTCGTTTCCTTGAGTGCTTCGGTGCATGCTTCGACGCTGTTCCTCGGCGCCTATCCCGACCAGGTGCTGGTTTTCGACGACGCCAAGGGGGTAGTCGAAAAGCGAATCCAGCTCTCGACGGGCCTTCCGATGTCCCTCAACATGTCGGTGGACAAGAAGACCATCTATGCGACCACAAACGATCACGATGGAGTGGAGGTGATCGATGTCGCCACGCGCAGAGTGATCAGCCATTTCGTGCTGGATACAGCGACCACAAAATATCGCATGTATGGCGCTACTCCAGATCCGACCGGCAAGTTCCTCTATGCAGTGACGACCGAGATCGTCAAACAACCGGACCATTTCGACGTCGGCATGCCGAAGTACACGGTGATCGACATCGCCGCTCAGAAGATCGTCAAGACTGCCGAGATTGAGGCTGAGGACCTGCCCGGCAACACCGGATTTCTCGGTCGTTTTAGCGACATCTCCACCGACGGTAAGTATCTTTACCAGTTTCGCGAGAAAGTGGCGATCATCGATGCAGCCACGTTGAAAGTGGTCGAACGGCTCGATCTCACGAAGCCCGAAGATCCTTCCATGCGGCACCTCGGATACGGCGAACAGCTCAATACCCTCTCGCGGCCTGGTTACCACGTTTCCTTGTTTAACGCGGCGGATCCTTACGTTCACCATAATGTGTTTGGTATTGCCCGCTTCAATTTGGATACGCGAGGAGTCGATTTCACTCCCATTGGTCCGGCTGTGGACGAGATGTCGGGCCTGCAGGTGGCGCCCGACATGAAGAATGCCTGGACAGTGGCCACGTTCGGCGGCGAACTCGGCAACAAACACTGCGAATTCTGGCACTTCGACCTCGCGACCAATAAGGTGATGAACAAATCGGAGTTCCCCTGCCGGACGAACGAGTTTTCGAACCACGTCGTGGTGTCGAGCAACGGCAAGAAGCTGTACGTCTATGGCAATGGATACACCATCGAGGTTTACGATTCCGCCACGCTCAAGCCTGTGGCGACGTGGGATCTGAATAGCGACTGCACCGGACCGCTGGTCATTGTCGATTGAATCGGAGCGTTCGCCGTTTGTTAATGTCAGGCACCTTAACCTGCTATGAATCGAAAGCTGTTCTGGCTCGTCCTCGTAGCTACGCTCCTCCTGGTTGCTGCCTTTGCGACAGCGCTTCCAGCAGTGTCATCGCTCGACCTGCCGGCTGAAGGCAGGCTGAAGGCCCTCTAAGACGAATTCAGCCAGCTGCTCACCGACGATGCGAAGGCGCCACTGACTCCGAAATTCTCCGACAACCGAGTGGCGCCGAAAGATGCGGGGTTTCGGAACGCTGAGCAGGTTGAAGTAGCCCGAGACCGCTAAAGCCGAGCGCCCCTATTGCAGTCCACGAACGCGTGGGGACAGCACTGTTTGCCAAGTGGAGCAACGTGATCTTCAAGACCTAGCGCCGCCGACGCGTCGGTTTGCAAGATGATCTTCAGGCCCTCCAACCCCCGAACAGTCGCAATTCGTCTGGTGACTGTTTCATAAATGGTAAGTTTTGCATCATTCGCTGAAGGCCCGAAAACAAAAGGTCTGGCGTGTTGCAAATGTCTAGTGCAAATTGAAGGGCATGAAATACGGTTATGCCCGCGTCTCGACCGACGACCAAACCCTCTCCTGCAACTCGCGGCGTTGAAGAAAGCCGATGTCATTGTCTGCACTCCGGACCCGGGCAGGGGGATGTTGCGATTGAAGATCTGAAGTAGACGCCGCGGCTGCGGCCCCGCGTAGAGCCGCAGCCCGCCGTCACACCAGTCAAACTCACTAACCGGCCTGGTCGGGATGAATTTCGGTGGTTCTGCCGGGGATTACTTGCACGCTTTCGCGGTAGAACGTATTGCCACTGGGATCGCGCAATTCCACGTCGTGCTTACCGGGTTGAAGCGGGAGATTCTTAGCTTTCGCAACTGGACCCACGTAGCCTCCATCGACGTAGACCGAGGCGTCCTTGTCATGCGTGACGATCTTCACGTTGCCAGCGTCGGGGCCGGAGTAATAGTAGCCAGGCCCCACCATATACCAACCAGGACCATACCAAGCGGGGCCATACCAACCCCATCCCCAACCTGGACCGTAGAACCCTCCTCTAATTACGACGTGCGGCCCCGCCACCATGGCTGAAGCCGCCGGCGCTGAAACGAACAAGCTTGCCAACGCAATTACGGCAACCAACGGTGCTTTCCGAATTCGGAACATAACGTCGCTCCTTCTTGAGAATTCTGGGAACCCGGCGCCGAGCACCTGCGGAACTCGCCACCGCGAACCCAGTTCGTTTGATGCAAGAAGAGGCAAAAGGTTGCGGGCGCCATCAGATCGAGATGGCGGTCAACCTTGACCGCGCATGGAGCTTTTCCAGGACGCAGATGAACTTTACGCTCGGTTTTTCAAGGGATTTGTGCGTCGGGGCTGACACTACCACAGATCGCCTCGGGATTCGCTTCTTGGAGTGTGAGCCTGAGCGGACGCCATGACTCGTCAGCCGGTGCAACCGTGGGTGTCAGTGCGAACTGTGTGACAGTGGCTGTCTCTCCAATAAGGGAGTATGCTCATCGCAGGTCCGCTCGCGCAAGTTGTCGAGGTTCTGAAGTGCCCCGAAAGCCTTTCAGCGAGCGGGAAATTTGGCAACTGCCACGGAAAGACCTCGTGTTTGCATCGCTACAGGTTTTCGTTGGCATAGCCTAATTTCGACGGTGACTCCCATGTCTTAGGATTAGCGTCAACGCTAATAGAATTTTTGCGTTGCGCTCTTTGGCGGTGATGCGGAACCGAATTTCGAGCCGGCGACAGCTCGGACAAAAAAAGCCAAGTGCTCTCTAGGTCCGCCGCCGAAGAGTGCGAGCCTTTCATTGAGGCACAAGGGCGAAACACATAAAAAACATGTGAACAAAATATAAAAAAGATATAAACACAAAAAAACACTGTTGACACGGACTGAGTTCGATCGTAAGCGTCCGACCAACCCAGGTTAGCTTCGGGAGGCGGCCCAACGAGCGGGGGTGAGTGTAGCGAGCTCGGACAGATTGCGCCGGGCCATACCGGGCAGCACGGCGAGCAAATACTCCTTCGCGGGGATACCCAAGCGGCGGCAAGACTCCACTACCGAGAGAATCGCGGCCACCTTCGGTCCCGATTGTTCGCTGCCCACGTGCAGCCAGTTCTTACGGCCCAGCGCGACCGGGCGCATGGAGTTCTCGGCCAGGTTGTTGGATAGCTCCACTTCGGCGTAATCGAAACAGCGGCGCAACTTCGGCCACATATTTAAGGTGTAGGTCACGGCTTGTCCCAGCGCGCTTTTCGGCAGCGCCGTTTTCCGCAGCAACACACACTGGTCATGAATCTCGCTGGCCCACGAATCGGCGTGCTCGCGGCGCAAGGCCAGGCGATCTTCAACGCTCAACCGCTCCGAGCGTGCGTGACGATCCACCACGAATAACGCGTCCATGCGCGTGACCATCTTGATCGCCTCGGCGTCCTTTGGATTGACCTTCACCGCATCCACAAACTTGCGGCGAGCGTGCGCCCAACATCCCACGTGTATCAGTTTCGGCCCGCCCACATTATCGTAGGCTTGATAGCCGTCGGTTTGCAGAATACCTTCCCACTCACCCAAGAACTTCTTGGGACTCTCGCGACCGCGGCCCAACTGAAACTCGAACACCGTCTCGCCGCCGGGCCGGCCGTATTGCCACAAGTAGGCTTGGTGATCGGCGCCGCGCCGGTCGTGCATTTGAACCGGCACGGTAGTTTCGTCGGCCTGTAAATAAGATGCGCGCAGCAGATCCCGCCGCATCGCCGCCACCATCGGTTCGAGCAGTTCGCCCACCCGCAGCACCCATCCATCCAGCGTCGCTCGGCTGATCTCCACGCCCGCTTCGCGTTCCAAGATCGATTCTTGCCGGTACAACGGAAGATGGTCGCAATACTTGGCAACCACCGTTCCGATTACCACCGCGTCGCTCGCCAAACCCTTTTCCACGATGCGCGGCTCCAACTCCGCCATCGCGATCGAGGCGCACTTTCCACACGCGCGTTTTTCGCGCTTGGTCACGCGCACGAACCAGCGCGCCGGTTCGAAGTCCAGCACTTCGCTTTGGTCGTAGCCGATGATCGAGGTTTCCCCGCCACACCTTCTGCAGTTCGCCGCAGCGCACCGAATCACCTGTTCGATGCGCGGCAGATGCTCCGGCAACGAGCGGCGGCCCGGATGTGGCTTGCGTTCCGCCGAAGGCTTTTGTGGAAGTGGTTCGCGCCTCGCTTCGGCCTCCACTTCTTCGCGCGTGACACCGGGCTCTTCATCCGCCAGCAGCTCCAGTTGCAAGTCGCTCAGCGTTTCACTGTGCGGACCCAAGAGCTGAATGCGCCGTTGCCGCAGGCGTTCCCTGAGTGCCTGGATTTCCAACTGCGCCCAGTGCAGTTGCCTCTCCAGTTCCCTTATTCGATCAGAGCTGCGCGCGGGAGCGTTCACGGTGGGGAAGCTCTATATTACGCGAGCAGGCGAAAATGTTCCAGAGCTTTTTCAACCGCTCTTGCGATACCATGCCCGCGGCTCGGTTTGTTTCCAGTCCAGCCCGTTCACCAGCATCGCCAACTCTTCGGCCCGCAGCGTCACGCTGCGCGCCTGCTCCGCTTCGGGCCAGCGAAAACGGCCCTTCTCCAGGCGTTTCGCGCACACCCACAGCCCACTCCCATCCCACACCAGCGCTTTCAGCCGGGTGCGCGTGCGATTGGTGAACAAAAACAAGTGTCCGCTCAACGGATCTTGGTTCAAGTGATCGCGCACCAGCCCGTGCAACCCTTCAAACCCCTTGCGCATATCGATGCCTTCGGTGGCGATGAAAATCTTCGTCGCCAGCCCCAGCCCGAACATCACGCGCTTTCGGCGGTCCGAATCAGCCGTGCCAGCTCCGCATCGGCGAACTGCCACGAGCATTCAATACGCCGTCCATTTGCCAGGCTGAGCGTAAAGTGCGGCGCCGGTTCGGTGCCGGCCACTCTTACTGCCAGCATGCGCGGCCGCCGCTCTGGTTTCCCCGGCTTCACCGCATGCTCTCGCCGCCAGTAATCGAACGTCGTTAAAGTAATGCCTCGCTGCTGGCAAAACTCCCGCCGACTCAATCCGCTGGCCGTGTACTCCTCCAACACTCGCCGCATCTCGGCACGCCGTTCCGTCTCTTTTCCCATGCCGCCATCTTCGAGCACTTCGGGTCTCTCTTCAAGATGGGTTCCTCGGACGCTGGACCTAGTCAGCAGGTACACTGGGCCACATTTCCTACAACCCCTGTTTGGTTTCCGTTCCCCGCTGAGCAAGAAATGTCAGGTTCGATGTTTAGGCCGCGCAGCGTCGACGGCGCGAGCCCTAGGGCTATTCGCGCTTAGAAAGACATCGGGGGTGTTGGAAACTATGGGTCGCTATATCGCTTTTTCGAAGTTTCAGGCAGTGACTGGCGTGTTCTGGAGCTTCGGATACTACGCCTGCATAGCCGTGCCTTGCATCTTGGTGTTATCGAGCGTGGCATACAGCCAATCAACGTTCGGCACCCTGCTCGGAACCGTAAAGGATCCATCCGGCAGTGTGGTTCCCGGAGCGACGGTCAGTATATTGAATAGCGGCACCAACGCCATCCATTCCGCTGTAACGAACTCGAACGGAGCGTACGACTTCGTCAATGTCGAAATAGGAACGTACAAGCTGAGTGTGGACGCGCCAGGGTTTCAAAAGACCGAATACCAGGCGTTCGACGTGACTGCTCGAGCCACGATACGTATTGACATCGATTTGAAGGTTCAATCGCAGGCCACTACCGTGACTGTCGAAGCAGTAGCCGTGGTCCAAACGGATGCGTCCAATATCGCCGAAACCAAAGGTAGCCTGGAGTTAACCAACCTCCCGGTCGCCATCGGTACGCGTTCTTCCGGCTCCACTAGCGCGTTCTCCACGTTAACGGCCCAGCCGGGCGTGCAGATCGATAACCAGAACAACATCGAGGTCGCCGGAGCCGGGCCTTCGCAGCTTTCGTTCAGTATCGACGGCATCAGTTCCGTTGGACCGGGCACATTGGGAGCGCTGGCCGAACTATTCCCGTCCTTCAACTCGATCGAAGAGATCAAGATCAGCGAGAACCTCAATCCAGCTGAATTCGGAGGTATCGCCGACGTCACCACGGTTTCGAAGTCTGGCACGAACGAACTCCACGGCGGGGCGTTCGAGAACGTTCAGAATACCGATTTCAATGCGGCCGACACTTTCGCCAATAAGGTGACCGAAGACAAACTGAATAACTTCGGCATCTACATGGGCGGACCGTTGATCATCCCGAAACTTTACAATGGCAAAAACAAGACATTCTTCTTCGGAAGCTTTGAGGTCCTTCGATTACCGAAAACGCAAACCTTTGTGAATAGCGTTCCCACCGAGGCTATGCGGAATGGCGATCTGTCCACCTATCTGAGCGCCGCGAATGGCGGTTCAGCAAACCAGTTGATTGGCTACAACAACAACCAGATTCCCGTGAATATGCTGAATCCCTATACTCAGAAGCTTTTGAACTTCCTTTACCCCTTACCCAATTACGGTCCTCCCGGCGCTATCGCAAACAACTATCTCGGCACTTACGCCGTTCCGATTAACAGCACCCAGGGCGACGTCCGCATGGATCAGAACCTTGGGCCGAAACATATGATCTTCGCCCGCTGGACCCATAAGAATCGCCGCATTACGACACCTCAAGGACAGGGCTTTTATCCCAGCAATCCGAGCACACCGCTCCTGGGAGGCGTTTCGAGGCCGGAGGTCTACAATTCCTTGGCGACTTCCTACAACTGGGTGATTTCTCCGAACCTGGTGAACGAGCTGCGCGGCGGATTTAGCGTGATTTCTCGCAACGTCACCGATAGTTATACGTCCCAGCAAGTTGAGAACGCGCTAGGGCTAACCAATGGCCCCGGCGCGTTGCCGGGTCCTGTGCCTCCATCGGATGGCGCCCCCACTATCGTCCTGACCGGGTTCATGGGATATCAGGCTCAATCCAACGACACAAATCCGCACGAAGGTACATACCAGGTATCGGATAGCTTGACTTGGACAAAAGGCAAACACACCTACAAGTTTGGAGGTGACTTCCGTTATCTCAGCAGCCTCCAGACCTATGTTTTCAACGACTACACCATGGGCCAGTATGCTTTCAACGGCTCGGTGATGAGCGGATTACTGGGGCCGGGCGCTGCCACACCCATTGCTTCTTTTCTGCTGGGCTATCCCGACCTGACTACCATCGCCACGGTGATCAATCCTGCCACGGACTCTCGGGCGGGCGCTTACGCCCTCTACGGACAAGACGACTTTAAGCTTTCCCAGAGACTCACTCTCAATTACGGATTGCGCTGGGAATACCATCCTGGCTTCCATGACCTCAACAACAACATGGTGAACTTCGACCCGTATTATCAGAACATCGTGAACGGCCGGAATACGGGCGCGGTCATAGCGGAAAACCAAGGCGCGCTAACGACGAACCTCAATCCGGGGTTTGCACAGTCCATCGCGCCAACTCCCATCATCCTGGCTTCGCAAGCCGGCCTGGGCCCCACCTTGCGTCACGCCTCACACCTGGATTTCGCACCGCGAGTCGGCTTCGCATGGCGCGTTTTCAATAACAATAAGACGGTTCTGCGTGGCGGGTACGGGCGATTCATTGAATCCTTGTTGAGTAGCTCGGCCATCAACGGCTGGTCGGTGGGCGCGAGCGACGTCGGAAATTTCACCCAGACCTTTGGCCCCAACGGGCAGCCAACCTTGCTAGCCCCCTACTCTTTCCCCTCCAACATCGCTCAGCCTGGCACGCAATTTTTCGACGTAGCCACCGAGATTAAATTCAAGGATCCGATTGTAGAGGAATGGGATCTTACGCTAGAACAGGACCTGGGCAAAGGAGTTGGGCTGCGCGTTTCCTATGACGGCAATCATGGTTACAACATCCCGGTTCAGATCAACGGGGAACAACCTCCTGACAATACCGCGGGCTTCAGCAGCGCCGCGACGCAGGCCACAATTCCTTTCCCGCTGCTGGCGTACATCGCCAAGCAAACGAATCTCGGCTTTGCCAACTACGGCGCGGGGACCATCTCGGTAAAGAAACGCTCCGCGAACTTCCAGTTTGAGGTCAGCTACAGCTACACGCGCGATCTTTCCAACGTCAATGGGGGGCCTTACGGGCCAGCAAGCGCTTATGCTACCGAACTAGGCTTGGTTTTGTCCGATCCCTACCATCCCGGCGTCGATTACGGGAATGTTCCGTTTGCCCGCCGTGAACGCGTTCTTTCGACGTTTCTCTATGAGCTGCCGTTTGGAAAGGGCCGGACTTACTTGAACAGCAATCGCGCTCTCGATTTGCTTGTTGGAGGTTGGGAGCTCAGCGGTGTGGCGCTCTTCCAGAGTGGACCGTTCATGTCCGTCGCGGTGACGAGCGATCCCTCCGGGGCGGGTTACAATCTTAACGGTAATTTTTCCGGACTCGGCAGCCGAGCCGACACGGTAGCCGGTGTGAGCCCCTATGCGGGACAAACCGT
The DNA here is from genome assembly GCA_963786745.1 of Terriglobia bacterium. Classification (GTDB taxonomy): domain Bacteria; phylum Acidobacteriota; class Terriglobia; order Bryobacterales; family Bryobacteraceae; genus Palsa-89. Next base: position 25,789 of record CAWBAE010000012.1, read on the forward strand.
ACACAACTGGAGCAGCTCCTCCTATATCAATGCTGCCGCCTTCGTGGATCCGGGCAGCAATATCGGAAGGTTCGGCGACGAATCAGCCGGCTCCATCGTTGGCCCCGGCACACAAGCGGTATCGCTGTCGCTCATCAAGCGTTTTACCATTAAAGAACGGCTTCGCGCAGAGATTGGCATGCAAGTGGCAAACGCATTTAACCACCCCAACTATGCTCCTCCCGCCACTCTGACGTTGGGTGTGGCTGGTTTCGGTCAGCTCACGTCGATGCAGAGCGCGGAAGGCGCGGGCCCCCGCCAGATCCAGTTGACAGGACGCATCACGTTCTAGATATCCAACCTATTTGACGGTTACGTTGTACCAATCGAGACTGCAGCTATCGTAGGCAGTTGAGGTCCTCGAAAAACGAACCAGGAAATTCGACATGCCGACAAAGGGACGTACGGAAGCAGATTATTGGCGCGCTGAAGCAGTACGAAAGCGGCGACAAGGAGGCGGATATCTGGCCGAAAGTGGGGGTCAGCCAGGCGTCGTTCTACACCTGGAAAAAGCAATGTGCCGGGATAGGCGTACAAGAGTTGCCCGAGCTGCGGCAACTGCGGGATGAGAACGGCCGGTTGAAGCGGCTGGGTGCGGATCTCTCCATGGATCGGCTGATCCTGCAGGAGGTCGTCTCAAAAAAGCTCTGAAGCCTCGCCAGCGATGCCGGATGGCGAGGTGGACGCAAGAGGCATATTGGATCGGAGCGCGCCGTTCGGCACGAATGCTGAAGTTGCCATGGGCCACACTGCTGTATAGGAGTTGCAAAAAAACCGCAGGAGCCGCTGATCCGGAGGCTGCGCGGAATGGCACCTACTCATGTGCGGTATGGCTATCGCTGGCTGAACAGTGTGATTACGCCGCGAAGGATGGAAGGTCAGCGTCAAACGTACGTACCGACTCTATGAGAAAGAGACCCGAAGGTTCGCTCCACGGAGCGTAAGAAAATTGCGCGGCGCCGAAGAAAGCGTATTGGCGCCGCGCACTCGCCTTCGCCTCTACGAGGCCCGCAAGATTGCGCTGGCCCACGGCGGCAGGCTGGAGCTCGACGCGAATCGATCCTCCAATGATCGGACCGTTTTCAGCATGAGGATTAGAAAGCGAGGCGAATGGCGTTGCAACAGGGGATTAGTGTTCTAGTCATCGACGATGAGCCGGCCCTACGCAAGGTGATCCGCGCCTCGTTGGCCGCGATCGGGTTTATCGTGGAAGAGGTCGGCACTGGGACCGAGGCCATCGGAGTTGTCGAACACCGGCCCTTCGATCTCATCTTGCTCGACATCAATATGCCCGGAGTTGGAGGCATAGAGACCTGCCGCCTCCTCCGATCTCGGGCTCCCAATACCGGTATTCTGATGATCACCGTGCGGGACGCAGAGGACGACAAGGTACGGGCGCTCGAGGCCGGCGCGGATGACTACGTCACCAAGCCATTCCGGTTTCGTGAACTGATCGCCCGCATGAAGGCGGTTCTTCGCCGAACCCACGCCGAGCTAACCAACGAGCCAGTCATCGTTTCCGCCGGCGATCTTAAGATCAACCTAACCCGTCGCATACTGTGGCGAGCCGCCGAGGAAATTAGGCTTTCACCCAGAGAATTTGACTTGATGGCGTTCCTAATGAAAAACCAGGGCGCCCCGCTCACACACGTGCGCCTCCTGCGCGCTGTCTGGGGGCCGAACTACGGACACGAACTCGAGTACCTGCGGTCCTACATCCGAATGCTTCGCAAGAAGATTGAGCGCGACCCCGCGCGGCCGGAGTATATTTTGACCGAGCATTGGGTCGGATACCGCTTTCGCAACCCGGCTGACCCAGATTCGGGCGCGTACCACTAGCCAGAAGAATAGTAGTGGCAGGCGTACGCTGTTAAAAGGCGGCGTCGCCGCGTTCGTCGTTTCGATACGAATTGCTTCCATGACGTCGTGCACGAAAATCCTCTCATCTCCAATGTAAGCGTCTGAGGAACCCATCTTGATTGCGCGAGCGATGCTGCCGAAAATGGCAGGATGCGAAGCAAGCAGGAAATCCGCGGCATTGTCGGTGGATTTGCCCAAAGCGGGATGACACGGCGGGAGTATTGCGCCAAGCACAACATCGGCATCGCGACTCTGGATTACTGGCGCCGGGTTGAAAGAAAGAGCAATCCGAAGCTGGTCGAGGTTGCGATAGAAACACACCCGCAGCCGACCGACGGGTTCGCGCTGGTGTTGGCCAACGGTCGTCGGATCGAAAGCTCATGGAAGTTCGCCGCAGCTGATCTGACGCGATTGATCCTCGTGGCCGAGGCTTAATCCAAGTGTTCGGGCTGGGACTAGCGACGAAGATTTATGTCGCGGTCGAAGCGGTGGACATGCGCAAGGGCTTCGAAGGATTGTATGGATTGGTTCGCGACCACCTGGGCGCGGACCCGCTGAGCGGGCATCTGTTCTTGTTTTCCAATCGCACGCGCACACGTCTGAAAGCCCTCGTGTGGGATGGCAGCGGGTTATGGGTGTGCGCCAAGCGGCTGGAGAAAGGCCGCTTCCGTTGGCCGGAAGCGAAAGAAAAACAGCGCAGTGTAACGATGCGCGCTGAAGAACTGGCGATGCTGGTGAACGGGCTCGATCTAAAGCAGACGCAGCCACGCAAGTGGTACCGGCGTTCAGCATAAAAAGTTCTGGAACATTTTGGCTTCCTCGCGTACTATAGATCTTCCCCCACCGTGAACGCTCCCGCGCGCATCGTCGAACTGGAGAGGCAACTGCACTGGGCGCAGTTGAAAATTCAGGCGCTGGAAGAAGAGTTGCGGCAGCGGCGGATTCAGCAACTGGGTCCACGCAGCGAGACGCTGAGCAATCTGCAACTCCGGCTGTTGGCCGACGAAGAGCCCGGCGCGACTCGGGACGAAGTGCAAGCGGAGTCGCGGCGCGAAACGTTGACGTGCACGCCGGGGCGGGAGCGTCAGCCGCATCCGGGCCGCAAGCCGCTGCCGGAAAATCTGCGGCGCGTCACCGAAGTGATTGTCTGCAAGGAAACCACGTGCGCCTGTTGCGGGGAGCAGACGGCGCTGATCGGCTACGACGAGAGCGAGCAACTCGACATGGAGCCGGCGCACTATTTCGTGCGGGTGACCAGGCGCGAAAAGCGGGCGTGCCGGAGATGCTCGACCGTAACGGCGGCGCCGCTGGAAGAACGCATCGTGGAAAAGGGATTGGCAAGCGACGCTGTGGTGATTAACACGTTGGTGGCGAAGTATTGCGACCACATGCCGTTGTACCGGCAAGCAGTGATGCTGGAGCGCGAAGCAGGCGTCGAGATCGGACGCGCGACGTTGGACGGATGGGTGATGCGCGTGGGCGAACTGCTGGGGCCCATTGTGGGAGCGATGCGTCGCGATCTGCTGGCCGCATCCTATTTACAGGCGGACGAAACTCCGGTTCCGGTTCAGATGCACGACCGCCGCGGAGAGAATCATCAAGCCTATCTGTGGCAATACGGAAAACCGGGTGGTGAGACAGTGTTCGACTTCTGCTTGGGCCGGGGGCGTGATGGTCCCCGCAAGTTTCTGGGCGAGTGGGAAGGGATTTTGCAAACCGATGGCTATGCGGCCTACAACGATATTGGCGGGCAAAAGCTGGTGCATGTGGGATGTTGGGCGCACGCCAGGCGCAAGTTCGTCGACGCGGTGAAAGTGAATCCGCAAGACGGCGCGGCGATCGCGATGGTGACGCGCATGGATGCGTTATTTCTAATCGACCGCGATGCCCGCCGCCGGGCCTTGAGCGCCGAGGAACGCCAAGCACAACGCCGCCAATATGCCGAGGAGTGGTTGCGGGAGATTCGCGAGGCTTGCCTCGGGCTGTCGCGCGAGGCATTACCCAAAAGCTCGCTGGGCCAAGCGGCGGCCTACACCTTAAATATGTGGGCCAAGCTGCGGCGGTGTTTCGATTACGGCGAAGTCGAACTGTCCAATAATCTGGCGGAGAACTCCATGCGTCCAGTGGCGTTGGGGAGAAAGAACTGGCTGCACGTGGGTAGCGCACAGGCCGGGCCCAAGGTCGCGGCGATTCTTTCGGTGGTGGAATCTTGCCGCCGACTCGGCGTCCCGGTGAAGGACTACTTCACCGCTGTGCTGCCTGGATTAAACCGGAGGACAATCTCCGCGGTCGCCATCCTCACCCCAGCTCGTTGGTCGACCGGCCGTACTGTATGACCCGGTTCCTCAGAGGTTCACCCGAACGATGATGATCCAAGCGGTTTGTCTGCGGTGATCGACTGGGCCGCGGTTAGAGCGACGGCAACCGTTGGTTTGGCGGCAGCCTTCTACTCTACGAGGCTAAGACCCACGCCATCGGGAACCTCATTGTCACGGTCATCGATACAGTTAAGAAGGGTTACAATGCGAAGCGGAGTTCATAAACTGCACTGACAAGTATCCAACGAACTACCGCCCGAAGGAACCCATGGAGGTAGGCCCGGGCCGGGTGTGCTTGCCCCCTGGGCTGACACAAACAGTCTCCAGAAACTCAACCGGTAACTTCCGACACCGGAATGAGTTGCAGATTCAGTGAAGCGGCTTGCTTGGAGAGCCATTTCATCTGGTGCTGGCGGTATCTTGATTCGTAGGCTGCCATGCCTTTGTCGACGTATTCAGTGCCGAACTTCATCATTCTATAAATCAGTCTCGCCAACTTGTGCGCCATCGCGGTGATCGCTTTGGGAGCACCGAGCTTGGATCGTAGTCTGCGGAAGTTTGCTCCCAGAGCGCTTTGGCTTCGGATGAGGCTCCACGCGGCAAGCCGGAGGGCGGTGGCGGCACGATTCACAACTTGACGCGTTCCACTCTTCAGAACTTTGCCTCCGCTAATCCGGTTGTCGGGACACAGCCCCAGCCAGGAGGCAAACTGCTTCTCTGTTTTCCAGCGGCTCATGTCTACGCCAACTTCGGAAATGATGGTCTGCACGGTCTGGACTTGCAGGCCCGCGACCTTCGTCAGGTCGACTCCTGTAATGCGGCAGAGGTGGTCCTTGAGGCTGAAACGCGTCTCCTGCTTTGGTGCGGGAAGCGCGGCGGAGTCGGACGTTTGTGCGGGGTCGGGTTTCGATTTCATCATCTTCAGATGCCGCTCGATGCGTTGATCGCATACTGCAATCTTGAGAACGTAGAGGTCGTAAAGCTCAAGACTCTGCTCCAGCACGAACAGCAACTCCTCGCGCCAGTTGCCTTCCAGACTTCGCGCGATTTCCCCGCGGCTGGCGCGCACGCGGCCATGTTTGAGTGTGGATAATCTGTCCGGGTCGCGTTCGCCTGCGACGATCGCGCGCAGGATCGCCATACCAGTTACTCCACTGATATCGCTGATTACATTGGCTAACTGCACGTTCATCTGCGTGAGCGTTTTCTGCATGTGCTGAATGCATGTACTGCCCGCCGCCACCAGATTCTCCCGCTGCCGAAGGTAGGTTCGCAATATCTGGATTTCCTCCGTCGGACGAAACGAATTATTCAACAGTCCGAAGGTGTGCAGTTTCTGTAGCCATTGGCACTCCAACACGTCAGTCTTGCGCCCCGGCAACGTCTTCGTGTGACGCGCGTTCACCACGTTGACCTGAAATCCGTAGCTCTCCAAGATTTGGAAAAGCGCGATCCAATAAACGCCCGTTGCCTGCATGACGACCGTCTCTACGCCACATGCCTTCAGCCATTGCGCCATGCGATGCAAATCTGCCGTGAAGCTTCCGAAACTTTGTACTGGCTCGGGATCTCGCCCTGCAGGTACGGCGACATAATGTTCGGCGTTGCCCACATCGATCCCTGCTGCGTTCCTGTTCAGCGCAGAGAGCCCTTCATCCCACTCTCTCTTTGCCTTATTCTTCTTCGTCTTGAATCCTTTCGCCATCTTGAGTCCTCATCCATTTTGGAAATGGGACGAGACTCGGCCCGGTTGCAGTCGGTTTGAAAATGTCTCCAACGGGGTCGAGTCCGCTGATCGCTCAGCGGACTGCCACCAAATCACTGACCGCCATCACCGGAACCATGGTTAAGAACGGGCACTCACGCACCAAATGTTTGTCGGCTGTAGCTGCCGAGTCGCGTCCTCCGCCCAGCCTCTCATATCGCGCGCCGTTTCTGTTAACACTGACGGCGAACCCGCCGTTATCTGGTTAAGACACTGTTGGCCGTTCGCTGTAAAATCCTCGACCGGCAAAACGACTGTAGCGCATACTGGTTCCCGGCTGGTGAAGCGGAGGCGGGCTCTGCTGGAGAGCAACTCGCCGAGGAATAGCCGGCCGGAAACTCATCGGGACGATGGGTGGGGGCGGCAGCCGTAGTCGCCCCCAAGCTTTGTGCGCAGAAAAACCACATCGGACGATAGATTTCCCGATGCCTCAGAAAACTCATACAGAAAGCTGCCGCGCAGCGGCATCCTTTTGATGTCGTTCGAAGCGGGCCGGCGGCATGTAGCCGAGTGCGGAATGCAGGCGCCTTTTGTTGTAGATCTTTTCCAGGAACTCGCGGATCGACGCGCGAGCCTCGGCCAAGTCCCGGTATTCGTTGCGCAGCACTTCTTCGTACTTGAGCGTTTTCATGAACGACTCGCAGGCCGCGTTGGCCAAGGCAGTCAACTACAGCTCATGGCGACGCTGCCGACAGTAGTTTTGAAGTCATCCATCCACATCATCCGTTGAAGGGTCAGCGGTTCAAGCTGGTCACCTATCGCCACAACTGGGGCGAGGATCGAGTTTACTTTCACGATAGCGGCGGGCGCCTTCGCTCGATTCCGGCGGGCTGGACGACGGCGGTAGAGGCCGATCCATTCGTGACATTGGCGGCAGGGCGGTGCCTATTTCGCTACGAGGATCTGTTGAGGCTGGCCGACTTTCTGGAGAAGGCGCGATGAAAGAGCGGAGCTCGGAGTGTAAAGGCAATAACGCCGCATGTGTAAATGGAATGATGCCGGGAAGAGTGTGGACTGCACTGCTACGGCGGGCACCATTGCATCATACAGAGCATGTAATAACAGGTGGCGGAAGACAAAAACAGCTTGACATCGGCCCGGATATTGGCATAATTATCTTTACGGATCTGCTCGACAGTTTTCGAGTCACCCATGGCCGACAAAGATGCCAAGTTCGGGGCGCTGCAACAACAGGGGACGCTGAACCGACGGGCCAAAAATGTCCGGGACGAACTATTTCTTCAGGGCGACTTTTTCGATCCCCGCGACCTGGTCCAGGTCAAGTACGAGATGCTGCGCCGAGTGCAGACCGAAGGCCAGTCGGTTACGGACGCATCGGCGAACTTCGGTTTTTCGCGACCATCTTTTTATCAAGCGTTATCCGCCTTCGAGCTGGACGGCCTAGCCGGCCTGGTGCCACGCAAGCGCGGTCCGAAGCAAGCGCACAAAATCACCGAAGAAGTCCTCGCATTCATCGGAGAGGTGCACCAGAAAGAACCATCCGTTCGATTGCCGGAACTGGTGAAGCTGATTCAGGATCGCTTCGGCATCCGGGTTCATCCGCGAAGCATCGAACGCAGCTTGCTACGCCATCAAAAAAAACTCCGCTGACCGAGCGCCCCGGAACACCGTCCATCCGTCACGATCTGGTTGCCGAGTACGAGCAACTGCGCCGCGATGCCATGGCAACGGTGGCCCATCGCGGCGAAGGCTTGGGCTGGGCGCTTTTTGTGCGACGCGGACTGACCGCCTGGATGCAGGCCTGGTCGGAATGCGCTCCCCACAGCGAACCAAGCTCACGCTCTCGGCCCGATATCGATGAAACCGTTCCAGGCGACGTGCGGCCACAGATCACCACATTGCTGGCCAGCATGATTCTCTGTCAACAACAGGAGGCAACCTCATGACAGGCACCGCACACCAAAAAGTGAATGCCGGACACCTCAAGCGAAACGCTTATCTTTATGTGCGCCAATCGACGCTTCGTCAGGTTTTTGAAAATACCGAAAGCACCAAGCGACAGTACGGTCTGCGCCAGCATGCGGTCGCCTTGGGCTGGCCCGTGGAGCACATCATCGTCATCGACACCGATCTCGGGCAGTCCGGCGCCTCGGCTGTGGATCGGGAAGGTTTTCAGAAGCTTGTCACCGAAGTCGGCCTGGGCAAAGCTGGCATCGTGCTTGGCCTGGAAGTTTCCCGCCTGGCGCGAAACTCCACCGACTGGCACCGGCTGCTGGAGATCTGCGCTCTGACCGACACGCTCATTCTCGATGAAGACGGCGTGTATGATCCAGCGCACTTCAATGATCGCCTCCTGCTGGGTCTCAAAGGAACCATGAGCGAAGCGGAACTGCATGTGATCCGCGCCCGCCTACAGGGCGGAATCCTGAACAAAGCGCGCCGCGGCGAGTTGCAATGCCCCTTGCCCGTCGGCTTTCTCTATAACGCCAGCAGCCAGCCGGTGCTGGACCCTGATAAACAGGTACAGGAGAGTATTCGATTCTTTTTCGACACATTCCGGCGCACCGCATCGGCTTGCGCAGTGGTCAAAGCGTTCCGGCAGAAAGGTCTGCTGTTTCCACGACGATTAAAAAAGGGGCCGAACAAGGGCGATCTGGTGTGGGCGGAACTTCCACACAGCCGGGCACTGCACATTCTGCACAATCCTCGTTACGCGGGCGCCTTCGTCTATGGGCGCAGCCGCACTCGCAACAACCCGAATGGAGGCACCTCCTATACCAAGTTGCCACGCGAACAGTGGATGTTATTCAAGGGCGCTCACCCTGGCTACATCTCCTGGACGCAGTACGAAGAGAACTTGTTGCGCCTCCGGGAGAACGCTCAAGCGGTCGGGGCCGACCGCCGCAAAAGTCCCCCACGCGAGGGCCCAGCGTTGCTGCAAGGCTTGGTGGTATGCGGGGTATGCGGGAGCCGGATGACGGTTCGGTATCACACACGCCAAGACCGGCTCGTACCCGAGTACGTCTGCCAACGCGACGGAATCGAACATGCCATATCGCTATGCCAGCGAGTGGTCGGAGATCACATCGATAACGCTGTCGGCCAACTGCTGGTGGAAAGCGTGGCTCCGCTAGCGCTCGAAGTTACTTTGTCCGTGCAGCAGGAACTCCAGGCCCGAGTCGAGGAAGTGGACCGGCTCCGTAAGAAACATGTAGAGCGAGCGCGCTATGAAGCCGACTTGGCTCAGCGCCGTTACTTGTACGTCGATCCTGCGAACCGTCTCGTTGCGGACTCGCTCGAGGCGGACTGGAACGAAAAGCTTCGCGCATTAACTCTGGCACAGGAGCAGTACGAACAGCAGCGGCGACAGGACCGCATCACCATCGATGAACAGCAGCGCGCCCGAATCGCCGCTATCGCCAGTGATTTTCCACGGCTCTGGCAAGATCCAAAAACCCCAGATCGGGAAAGGAAACGAATGGTCCGCCTGCTGCTGGCCGACGTAACGCTCCTGCGCGGCACTGGAATCAAGGTTCATGTCCGCTTCCATGGCGGAGCATCAAGAACCCTGGAGCTGCCGAGACCGCTGACCGCCTGGGAACTCAGAACAACCCCAGCGGAGGTTGTCGCCGAAATCGATCGGCTGACCGATCACCACACCGACAAAAAGATCGTCCAGATCCTCAACCAACGTGGAGCGCTATCCGGGTGCGGCCAGCGCTTCAATAGCCGCATCGTTGCGCGCCTCCGCCGCGAATACCAGCTCAAATCGCGTTATGATCGGCTACGCGACAAAGGCTTGCTGACTCTTCAGGAAATGTCGGAACGATTGGGCGTGACTCCCAAATGCGTCATCCACTGGCGCAACCACGGCCTGCTTCGAGCTCATCCGTTCAACGATCGCGACGACTGGCTGTACGAGGACCCCGGACTCAACCCACCGCGCAAGGCACAGGGCGTCAAGCTTGCCAAACGGCGTCGTTTCCCGGAGAACGTCGTGCACGGTTTGCAGGAGGTGCAGTATGAAGCGTAAGCCTTGTCCCACGGATTGCCCTTGCGCGACATGCTGATTTCGATGGCGTTGGCTTTGAGCAGATCCGTGTAATCGTTGCTGGCGTACTGCGAGCCGCGGTCGGAATGATGCACCAGGCCGGGCTCGATTGCGCGGCACGAAAGCGCCATGCGTAGCGCGGCAAGCGTGAGCGAGTCTTCCATTTCGCGATCCAGCGCCCAGCCGATCACGCGGCGCGAGTAGGCGTCCAGAATCACGGCCAGGAACACGAACTCGTCGCGCAGCCGGATGTAGGTGATATCGGCCCGCCACAGTTGATTGATCGCGGTCAGGATCATGTCACGAGCCAGGTTCGGATAGATTCTGCGCCCGTGGTTGGAGTCGGTCGTGACGATGAACTTGCGGCGCCGCACGCACAGCAGATTGTCTTCGCGCATTAGCCGATAGACCCGTTTCGGATTCACCCGCCATCCCCGATGCCGCAGTTCGGCGGTGATGCGGGGCCGCCCGTAGCTGGGCCATTCCAGCGCGATCCGTTGAATCGCGTCCCGCAAATCCATGTCGCGATCCGGACCCGGCTCGGCATCCTGGAACCGGTAGAAGCCGGACCGGGAAACTCGGCCCAGCTTCATCATCCGCTCGATGCTCAATCCCCGGTTGGCCTTCATTTCTTCTTGGGCTTTCCGGTAGACCGCGGCTTTCCAGTCAACGCCTGCAGCATCCGCTGTTCCTCGATGCGCTGCAAGCACCCCTTCAAAAAATCCAACTCCAGCGCCTGCTGGCCGATTTTACGTTCCAGTTCAGCGATCCGCCCTTCGGACCAACGCTGCTTCCCGTTACCCGGAAATACATTGCCCGGCCCCTGGCGGAACTCACGTCGCCAACGGTGCAGCACGTTGGCGTTTACCTCCAACGCCCGCGCCACCTCGCCGATGGAAACTCCTTGCTCCAGCCGCCGCACTGCGGCCAGCTTGAACTCCTTGGTGAACATCCTTCTCGACAACCCCATGACTCAATTCTCCTTTGAATGGATTTTGAGCCTTAACTGGTTGTGTCAAAAATGGGGGCAAGTCCAGTAGGCCGCCGCTTGGCCCAGCGAGCTTTTGGGTAATGCCTCGCGCGACAGCCCGAGGCAAGCCTCGCGAATCTCCCGCAACCACTCCTCGGCATATTGGCGGCGTTGTGCTTGGCGTTCCTCGGCGCTCAAGGCCCGGCGGCGGGCATCGCGGTCGATTAGAAATAAGGCATCCATGCGCGTCACCATCGCGATCGCCGCGCCGTCTTGCGGATTCACTTTCACCGCGTCGACGAACTTGCGCCTGGCGTGCGCCCAACATCCCACATGCACCAGCTTTTGCCCGCCAATATCGTTGTAGGCCGCATAGCCATCGGTTTGCAAAATCCCTTCCCACTCGCCCAGAAACTTGCGGGGACCATCACGCCCCCGGCCCAAGCAGAAGTCGAACACTGTCTCACCACCCGGTTTTCCGTATTGCCACAGATAGGCTTGATGATTCTCTCCGCGGCGGTCGTGCATCTGAACCGGAACCGGAGTTTCGTCCGCCTGTAAATAGGATGCGGCCAGCAGATCGCGACGCATCGCTCCCACAATGGGCCCCAGCAGTTCGCCCACGCGCATCACCCATCCGTCCAACGTCGCGCGTCCGATCTCGACGCCTGCTTCGCGCTCCAGCATCACTGCTTGCCGGTACAACGGCATGTGGTCGCAATACTTCGCCACCAACGTGTTAATCACCACAGCGTCGCTTGCCAATCCCTTTTCCACGATGCGTTCTTCCAGCGGCGCCGCCGTTACGGTCGAGCATCTCCGGCACGCCCGCTTTTCGCGCCTGGTCACCCGCACGAAATAGTGCGCCGGCTCCATGTCGAGTTGCTCGCTCTCGTCGTAGCCGATCAGCGCCGTCTGCTCCCCGCAACAGGCGCACGTGGTTTCCTTGCAGACAATCACTTCGGTGACGCGCCGCAGATTTTCCGGCAGCGGCTTGCGGCCCGGATGCGGCTGACGCTCCCGCCCCGGCGTGCACGTCAACGTTTCGCGCCGCGACTCCGCTTGCACTTCGTCCCGAGTCGCGCCGGGCTCTTCGTCGGCCAACAGCCGGAGTTGCAGATTGCTCAGCGTCTCGCTGCGTGGACCCAGTTGCTGAATCCGCCGCTGCCGCAACTCTTCTTCCAGCGCCTGAATTTTCAACTGCGCCCAGTGCAGTTGCCTCTCCAGTTCGACGATGCGCGCGGGAGCGTTCACGGTGGGGGAAGATCTATAGTACGCGAGGAAGCCAAAATGTTCCAGAACTTTTTATGCTGAACGCCGGTACCACTTGCGTGGCTGCGTCTGCTTTAGATCGAGCCCGTTCACCAGCATCGCCAGTTCTTCAGCGCGCATCGTTACACTGCGCTGTTTTTCTTTCGCTTCCGGCCAACGGAAGCGGCCTTTCTCCAGCCGCTTGGCGCACACCCATAACCCGCTGCCATCCCACACGAGGGCTTTCAGACGTGTGCGCGTGCGATTGGAAAACAAGAACAGATGCCCGCTCAGCGGGTCCGCGCCCAGGTGGTCGCGAACCAATCCATACAATCCTTCGAAGCCCTTGCGCATGTCCACCGCTTCGACCGCGACATAAATCTTCGTCGCTAGTCCCAGCCCGAACACTTGGATTAAGCCTCGGCCACGAGGATCAATCGCGTCAGATCAGCTGCGGCGAACTTCCATGAGCTTTCGATCCGACGACCGTTGGCCAACACCAGCGCGAACCCGTCGGTCGGCTGCGGGTGTGTTTCTATCGCAACCTCGACCAGCTTCGGATTGCTCTTTCTTTCAACCCGGCGCCAGTAATCCAGAGTCGCGATGCCGATGTTGTGCTTGGCGCAATACTCCCGCCGTGTCATCCCGCTTTGGGCAAATCCACCGACAATGCCGCGGATTTCCTGCTTGCTTCGCATCCTGCCATTTTCGGCAGCATCGCTCGCGCAATCAAGATGGGTTCCTCAGACGCTTACGTTTCTCATAATCTTTCTCCTTTGACAGACTGTTTTGTCTCTCTATCTCTGAATTCGCTGATAGCGGATAAAGGTTATGGTGTCGGCGCAGGGCACCCAGTGCGGAACATCGGTCCTGATTCTGAAGGGGTTCTGCTGATTCCAAGTCTCAGTGTGTCATCGCGCTGTCCGGATTAGGAATGCCAAGTCGGCCTGTCTACGTTGATGTTTTAACCTGTGTGCCAAAACCATCAGCATACAATCGAGCGGTTCGACGTTGAGGAGACACGCGAAACGCCCGGCATCGAGCGCGAGTCAAAAGGAGATGGTTTAGGCAGGCCGTGTAGCCGCTCCGAATTCGAATCGACGGGGCGTTCCCGCGGTGTCCGCGCCGATTGGCCATGGCAGCAGGTTTGTCTCAGAAGCCTGCGGTTCACCTTTTGCTGGCACACGCGGGTGGAGGGCGGCTCACCACTCGTGTCTTAACGCGTCGCTGGAACGGTGCTAAACGTGCGTTCGCGTCGGGTCTGTTGCAGTTCATGCAGCAGGCGCATGATGTTATACGCGCTTAACTCCACCAGCAGCCGCGTGATCTTTGCGTGCTGCTCGTCGTTCAGGTCCGCTTCCACCGCCTTCATCGCATCCACCACACTCGACTGCTGTTTCTCCAGCTCGGCGTGGTCGATGATTCCATCCGCCATCGCATCCACAAAGGTCGACAACTTTTGCACTTGCTCGTCGATCACCGGAACGTGCGTCTTTTCGTCAAACCAGTCCACTCTTTTCATAAAGTCCTTTCGTCCTACCGCAAATGATTTCGCAATTCCAAGAAGCGTTGTTGCAATCGCTCGCGCCCGCCTTGCTCCTTCACGCGTTCCCGGAACGCTTCGGGCAGGAACTCCGCGTCGGTGCACTCCAGCATAGCGGCAATCTCTTGCAGCTCTTTCTCCAGCCCCTCGAGTGAAGGCAAGAAGTCCGCCAGTTCGTGTTCGAGAGCATCCTTTCCAATCCCGGATTCACCGCGCAAACGGCCGCGGCGGGCGGCCCTGGTCACGATACCTTCGATGTCGGCGCCTGAAAGCCGCCCGGTCGAGTGGATTTCAGGAATTTCTTCCCGGCTCAACTGTACTCCGGCCTTGCGCCCCATGGCTTGAAACATGGCCCGAATCTCTTCCGCAAGCGAAGGATAAAACAAAGGGATGTGAACCTCGGCCCGCCCTTGCCGTTTCAAGTCTATGGGCAGAAGATCGGGTCGGCACGTCAGAAGCATCCACAGAATGTTCCCGCGGAATCGCGTGTCCCCCATCTGCGCTGCAATCAAAGAAAACACCCGGCTGGAAGTGCCGGAATCGCCTTCCTGTTCGCGATTGCCCAAAGCGGCATCGGCTTCGTCGATGACTACGACCACGGGCCCCATAGCTCGCAATACGCCGAGCACGCGTTCGAGGTTCCCTTCCGTTTCGCCGACGTACTTGGACCGGAAATTCTTCAGCATCACGCAGGGCGCGCCCATCTCTCCGGCCATGCATTGCGCCAGAAACGTTTTCCCGGTTCCCACGGGACCGCAGACCAGATAACCCATGGGCAGGGTTTGCGTATCTCCGCGCTGCAATAGTTGCGCATCCTCGCGAAGCCGTTGCCGAACTGGCGCGTGCCCTACCAGCACGTCAGTGTTCCATTTGGGCTCCATGAACTCAAGCAAGCCCCGGCATTGCCGCTCAATCAGTTCTTTCTTTAACCCCCGCATGCGCGCCGGGTCCAGACGGTGTCCGGATTCAAAGGCGGACTGTATCAGGACGTTGATATCCACGCACGAAATACCGGCCGTCAGGCGCGTCAGGTCAGACTCGGAATAGTCGGACGCGAGACGGATGTCGCGGCCCTCCAAAGCAAAGTGCAGGAAACGCCCACGCTCCGCTTCATCGGGCATCGGGACTTCGATGTCGAGAACGTATGGATTGGAGGTGATGCGTTCGCTCAGCGCTGCCGCGCTCTCGTCCATGAGGACGATGGCCATGTTGAGCCTTTTCACGTGCGGGCTGGCGGCCCAATTGAGAAGCGTGACCACCTGTTGCGACGCCGCCGGACTGAGCCGTCCGGGCTCTCCACTGGGCAGCAGGAAGGACGCATGGTCAATCAAAATCGCGGCGCTTACGCCTTCTTCGCCCGCCATGATGTTGTTCTGCACAAACCGGTCCAGCAAAGCAAACGCGGTAGCAGAGTCCTTCCGTGCCCCCGCTAATTCGCCGAGCTTTTCGTTACAGCGAACCACCATGTCTTTCAGGCGCGCTCCGTCTCTTCCCGCGAACACGCGCAGGCCGCGAGCCAAATCGTAATACAGCACCAGGTCCCAACGGCCGAAGACCTGTTCCGCCAGAAAATCCGCTAGCCCCCCGTAGGACGCCCCGTCGGCGGAAAGTGGCGCCAGATCGTGCACGTTGCCATGCAGTACAAAGAGCGATGTTGAGCCCGAGAAATACCGCTCGGACAGTTCCGCGGCCCAGGCCGGAAACCAATTCGGAACGGCGTGTTGTTGCGCCGATTTCACTGTGCCACCCTTCGCCAATCGGCATCGAGAATCGAGGGCGGCTCTTGCATCTGATCGACGACACCCGTTATCTGCTGGAGCTCGCGGATGGCGGCTTCGGTGGATTGCACGCTCGCGGAGACTCCTTCAATTTGACTCGATAGCACATTCGGGTCCTGGCGATTGACGCTCGATTCCACCAGCGCTTGAATCTTAGCTTCAATCCGATCCAACTCAACGCGCACGAATTCGCCATTTTCACCCGCCTTCTTGTAGTTCTCAAGGCGCAACTCTTGTACCGTCACGCTATCCTCGAGCGAGTGTTTGAAGCGCTCCTCCTGAGCGGCGGCGCTACTCAACTTTGTCTTTGCTTCCTCAATTCGCGCGCGAATTTCGCCGGCATTAGTGGAACGGAGGAAACGGTCCAGCGCCTGTTGGGACACAAGTAGCCGCAGAAAAATCCACAGCAGCCGGTCCAGAGCCGGCGTGCTCAAATCCTCCGAGGACGTTGCCGATTGACTAGCCACGCCGCGGGCGATGGACTTCATCTCCAGGCAACGCAAGCGTAATGCTTCGAATCGCTGACGAGAAGGAGGGGTGAGCGAATTGACAACTTCGATTAACGATTCGCTGCCCGCCACCACGCCTTTCCGCGTTCCGGATTGTTGCGCTTCCTTGTAGACTCGCGCATCGATTGCGTCACGAAACTTAGGCCGGGACACCAACCCGCCCAGATAGACGACCTCCGCCGCCAACAATAGCGGCAACAATCCGTCCGGCCACGGACTGAGCGCGGCGGCCGCGGCCCCTCCCAAGAACAACAACAGGTTCCAGCGGTAGAGGAATGCGCGCTTCAGGTACTCCACCATTCCGGCGCCGCGCGCCATCATGGCCGGGCCTCTTTCATCTGCCAACCTCGAAATTCTCCACGATGTCCCGGATTGCGCACACCGTTTGCGTGAAATTGGCTTCGCGCTGCATTTCACGCGCGGGACGATCCGGGATAGGGAGCTCCATGTCCTTGACGATTGTGCCCGGATTGCCGGTAAGAACGAAGATGCGGTCGCCAAGGAACACGGCTTCCTCCACCGAATGCGTCACAAAGAACACGGTCTCTTCCTGTTCCCTCCACAGACTGATCAGCAGATCCTGCATATTCAGGCGGGTCACCGGATCTAATGCTCCGAACGGCTCGTCCATCAAGATGATATGCGGCGACAAGATCAGAGTGCGTGCAATGGCGACGCGTTGCCGCATGCCTCCGGAAAGCTGATGCGGGAACTTTTGCGCGTCCCGCTTAGGATCTAACCCGACCTTTCCAACCCATAACCGCGCCCGATCCTCGCGTTCCTTGCGCGACACGCCGGCGCACTCGAGTCCGAAGGCGATATTCTGTAGCACTGTGCGATTGTCGAAAGAAGTGTAGTCCTGAAAGACCATGCCGCGGTCCCGGCCCGGCCCTTCCACCGGCTTACCCATTACCTTCACTGTACCTGTGGTGGCCGGAAACTGAGGCCGGAGGCCGGCGATCAGCCGCAGAATAGTCGACTTGCCGCAGCCCGAAGGGCCCAAAAGCGATACGATCTCGCCGCGTCCCGGTTTATTGGCTACCGCAAAGGAAATATCCCGAATGGCCATCGTGGCGCCAGAGCCATCGGCGTCGTAGGTCTTACTGACGCCTTGAAATTCGACGATGAGTTCGTCGGCCATTCAATCCTCTTGCATCCAGATTCAATCCAAATCTTGCCGGTACGGAAACAGACCGTGCTGCATAAATCCGAGAAAGCGGTCGATTCCAAACGCAAGGCCGGCGATCACAATCAGTATGAGGATAATATGCTCCGACAACCCCCGTCTCTGGCTCATGGAAAGCAGATGACCCAGCCCGTGTTCAGCGTTGATCAATTCCGCCAACATGATGTAGCCGAAAGCCAGGCCGAATAGCGAACGCAGGCTTTTGTAGATGTCCGGCATGGCAAGCGGAACCAGGACCTTCCCAATTACTTGCCATCGCGAAGCGCCCAGCGTAGTGGCGGTCTCCACGTAGCGGTCCGGAACGGAGGTGACAGCGTGAACCGCGTCCGAATACACAAACGGCACGCAGGCGATAAAGATGAACATCACCTTCTGCGTTTCTTCGATTCCGAACCACAAAATGGTGAGCGGAATGAGAGCGGCAATCGGAATATTGCGCGCGAACAAAGCCATTGGCATCACCGCCGCTTCCATTACGCGCCAGGAACCGGCGATGATTCCCAAAGGCACGCCGACCACGATCGCCAATCCGAACCCCACCAGCACGCGGCGCAGAGTCGCGATGATGCTGTCCAATAGATCGCGCTCCGTCCACAGCGGTCCGAAGCTCTTCGCCACCTCGGCTGGCGAAGGAAGAATGACCGGCGAGATCCAGCGATGCTCGGGAGGAGAGCCAAAGGTCGCGACAAACCAGAGCCCAAGAACCACTCCCACGGCTCCGATCCCCACCAGCAATCGTGTTCGTGGAGAGGGCGCAACCCGGAGATCAAAAAGACTTGGCGCTTTCGCGGGTAGATTCGCCATCTCAGAGTCTGTCATGTTCCGCTTGCGAGGCGCGCGGCTCTATTTCGGCGCTTCCAGCGGATACACCTTCACTTCCACGCGGCGATTCTTGGCTTGATTCATCGGGTCGCCTGGATCGGCGGGGCGAGCCCAGCCCGCTCCCGACACGGTGAACTGATTCGGTTGGAGCGTGGGGAACTTTTTGAGAATGGCTTCCTTCACCGCGTTGGCACGGTTCGCTGACAACTCCTCGACGGAAGACTCGGGAACTTGGCCTTTCATGGAGGAATCTGTGTGACCTTCAATGACGATGCGCGCGGCGCCAAACTGCCCCGCCATCTTTCCGATCTCTTCCACCACGAACTGCGCGTTGGGGTCGTACAGCTTGTCGGCGGTCTTGCCGTCTTCCGTTTCGGTCACTTCTTTCGAAAGGTCCCAAGAATTGGGAAAGAAATGAATCACCACCGTCTTGGTGAGGATCTCGTTCGACTCGCCCTGGATGACTGCCGCCGTGGTTGGCGCAAACTGGACATCATATTCGTTCTTTTGGCTCGAGTACTTGGCCTCCTTACCCAGCTTTTGGAGCACGGTGAAGTCCATCACCTGATCGAACTCCGTCTTCTCCGAAACCGCTCCGATGCGCTTATACAAGTAGTACGCATTATTCCAGGTGCGTTCGAAGTTGGTTGGGTTGTTCTGATTCAGAAAGAATTCCTGATTCTCGGCCCAATTGGTGGAATGCGCGTCGCCCTGCATTCCAAGGGCGTCGGATTCGGGGATGGTATAACCGGCTGCCATCAGCTTAGCGGCGGACGCTTTGCTGGCGTCGGTTTTCAGCGCTTCCATGCCGTCGAAGATGCCGCGCACCAGGCCTTCGATGATGTCAGGATGGTCCTTTGCAAAGTCGGCGCGCGCGAACCAAACGTCCGCGATCAGCTTGTTCGCGGTGGTGGTGTTCACCAGCATGCGGTTGCCCTTCACCTTCGCTAGGTTGTAAATATCGGGCGACCAGCTCACTGCCCCTGCAATGTTTTTGTCCGCGTTGAACGCCGCCGCGGCCTGGAATGCGTCTTGAGTAAACTTAAAGTTCACCTCCGCCGGCTGCACTCCGCCGTTGATCAGCGCGTTCAATGCAAAGTAGTGCGAAGGCGAATTCTGCGCCAGCACAATGGTTTTGCCGCGCAAATCAGCGACGGTTTTGATGCTATCCCGGACTACGATTCCATCGCCGCCGTTCGACCAATCCACTTGTTGATAGACCCGCGGCATCACACGCGAGTCCTTGTGCAGCGCTTCCATGAAGAGCGGAACCATGTCCAGCGTTCCCCACCCGATGTGAACGTTGCCGGCCGCGTAAGCATCGCGCATCGCAACTGGATCGTCAATCAAAATCAGCTCGAGTTTGAAGTCTTTGCCGCCGGGACTCCTCCAAATCTTTCCGGCTTTGAATCCGTTGTTGGCCAGAATGATGGGCGCCCAGCCCGCCCAAACATTGATGGCGAAGCGAACAGTGCGATCCGTCAGTGGCTTGTAGCTCGAAATGCCCTGCACTGGAGGAAGCTTCGCGGCAGGAATATATTTGTACTCCTTGGCGGTGGTGATCCCGCTGGTGTCGGCCGCTTCTGTCACGCTCGTCATTTCCGAGCTACCTGGCTTGCTGGAGTGGGCGCCCTTTGAGCCGGGCAGCGCTCCAAAACGCCACAGGCCAAGTGCCACGAGCCCGATCACGATGGCGAGTACCGCCAAATAGAAAGCCGGCTTGGCATTTCCGCTGGCCATATCAAATGTCCTCCTCGGTCATGCTTTAGGTATCAGAAGATTTGAGACGCGTATCTAGTTGCGAGATGTCTGGGTTGCCTCATCAGCGGCGGCGGGCCCAAGGTCCTTAGCGGCGTCGGCAAGCTTGGTGGTCTCCGGCGAACGCATTCCCAATTCTGCCTCAAACTGCGACAGAGCCTCCTCGGCCATTGCCTTCTCCATCTTCTCCTCGGCTTGAATGGACTCGATCCCTTCTTGTGAAAGATCGGCCGCCACCCTGGTTTTTGCGCGGTTCTTGTCGATTTTGCCCTGGATCACCTGCTCGATCTGACCGAAGTCTGTGGTCACATCCATGTTGAAGGATTGCGCCAGGGCAGCCACTTCGGCTTCCGCGGAGCTCATCTTCAGCTCAGCGTCGTATTTCTGGATTTTGTCGCGAACCTCGGCAAGTTTGCCAGTGGCGTGCTGAATTTTCTTCAGGTTGTTGCCATAGGACTCTTCATGCATGGCCAGTTGCTGTTCGTTTGCGGCCAGATCTTTTTTGGCCTTTTGAAGCTCCAGCGCGAACTTGGCGGCAGCATCGCGCTGTCCGGCCTTTAGATACGCTTTGGTCTGCGCCTCCAGCTTCTGCACGTGGTCCCGGCCGCTGGCCACCTGCCGGTTAACGCGCTCTACTAGAGCGCGGTACGTCTCCAGTCCCTGTCGTCCCTCTTTCAACTGCTCCACGGAGCTGTCGTATTCGTACTGCATTTGGGCAATCGGGTCGGCTTCCCAAAAGACGTTGGCGATCTTGTTGATTTGCGCACGAAATGCGCTCCAGAACTTTCCCAGAATCACGCCGTACCTTCTTTCTGATCCCTCATTCTACTACTACGAAGCGCGCGGGAGCGCTGTTCCCGATTCCGTCAAATCGTTATGATAGAGGTGTTTAGGACCAGCATGATCCCCTTCGCGGAGTACTCGGCAAGAGTCGAACGACACATCGAGCACGCTTACGGCATTCGCGTCGTCACCAGGGACGTCCCGGACCCTTTAACAGGCGACTTAAACGGCGCGGAAATTCATATCGACTTTGCCGTGACGTCGGAACAGCGGCTTTTCCTTTTGGCCCACCTGTTTGGCCATACGGTGCAATGGAACGTCAACGCGGGAGCTTTCGAACTCGGTCGGCCGCAATCCCCTCCGGTAAGCGAAGATTGCTTACCCGCTCTCATGGAGTACGAGCGCGAAGCCGCCCGTTACGCGTTGGAGCTTTTGCATAAAGTTGGGATAACGGACGTGGATCAATGGTTTGCCGACTATGCGGCCTGTGATGCGGCCTACCTCCGCCACTACTACGTCACCGCGGAGAAGCGAGAGTTCCTTAGCTTCTGGCGGGAAGGGACTTCGCGCCTTCAGGCGCAGCCGGTACCGCCGTTCACTCCCAAAAGTCGATCATTCCGCAGCGACGGCGTAGTGATCTGATTTCACTGTCAGAGAATTCCGCATAGGACGACACTCCAGCAGGCTCTCAAATGGCGGGAAATCAAACGGGCTGCGGGGTATAGGATTAGGAGCGAGTCGGCAGCATGCTGCGATCATGCCATTTGGAAAGAACCCAGACCTTGAGACGAAAGGGTGTCGTAACCATCTGCTTTTGGCACACACGCGAGGCAGCTCGTTCCATATGCGTCGTCAACACCACAGGCCCGGATTATTTGTAAGGGTTTTCGGTATGGGCGCGGAAGCCCGGCCAAAGCCCACGCTTCAGTGACCAAGAATTGCTACCGCTAAAATGAAAAGCATTCTATCGGAAGTGCTCCGGCAGAAAAATGGCGGGTGCAAACGGAATCGTCGGGCCGGAGCACTTCGGATAGAATTCATTGAACGGAGCCGGAACGAGCCCCTGGGTATTGAATGGCTTTTTCCGGCTCACGGTGCCGCATGCAGCGGGGGAACTGGCAGGTTGGAAGAGGCGTGGACGGCTTCCAGCGTGAAAACGACCGGCGATCACAAGTGGCGGAAGAAGCCTGGGCTGGTACGCGATCGGCCGAAGACAGAGATCTGCTGAGGCTCCGATCGGAGCCGGTGCAGGCGGCGAGGACGGAGCGCGTTGCGCCGATCATGAGGTGTCCTGAACCGCGGCGGTTTCGGTGCCGAGGAGTTCGATAACGATCAATCGTCCTCGCTTACAGATTGGACAAGCATGCGGGCCTTCCACGCTGGTGGTGCTGTCGTCAGGGTCGATGGGCATGGGTGCTACGGAGACTGCGAGAAGAGCGCGGCACAGACTCAGTTTTTGTTTGCGGACACGATTGGCGAGGAAGCCGAACTGACGGATGCGGACCAGTCCGGAAGGCAGCACGTGCAGCAGGAAGCGGCGAATGAACTCGACCGCATCGAGAGTCATGATCTTGGTGCGGGAGTGATCGGCGTAATCTTTCCAGTCGAAGCTGACGCAGCCATTTTCCAAAGTGCGCAGCCGGTGGTTGGAAATGGCGACGCGATGAGTGTAGCGAGCCAGATACTTGAGCACGCGGCGGGGTCCACCGAAGGGCGGCTTGACGTGAACGACCCATTCGAGGTGGTCAGCTTTTTCACACAGGGCCTGGAACGCGGCGGGCTTGGTCAGCTCGCGAAGTTCACCGGAGAAGCGGAGCTGGCCTTTGCGAAAAGCCTTTCCCAGCGCTAACAGGAACAGTTTGCGGAACAGGTGGCTGAGGACCTTGTAGGGAAGGAAGAAGGAATCCTTCCGGCAGGCGATCCAGCGTGAGCCATCGGGGGAGAAACCGCCGCCGGGCACGACGCAGTGCAGGTGCGGATGAAGATGCAGGTTCTGACCCCAGGTGTGCAGCACGGCCAGGAAGCCGATGTGCGCACCGAGGTGTCTGGGATCGGCGGCAATGGTGAGCAGAGTTTCCGAAGCGGTCTGGAACAGAATCGAGTAAATCTGCCTCGGGTTCTGAAGCGCCAGTCGGCCGATCTGAGCAGGCAGGGTGAATACGACGTGGAAATAGGGAACGGGCAACAGCTCCGCCTCCCGCTGGGCGAGCCACTTGGCGCGAGCCGTGGCCTGGCACTTGGGGCAGTGGCGATTGCGACACGAGTTGAATACTTTGACGCGATGTCCGCACCGGTCGCACTCATAGAGATGACCACCCAGGACCGCGGTCCGGCAGTCACGAATGTCTCGCAACGCTTTCCTATGCTGGCGCGATAACACGGGGTTCCAGCGAGCCAGGAAATCGTGTTGATGGGTGCGGAAGACATCGGCCAGTTCCAGCCGATGCGGGTTCATCCCTTCGGCGGAAGGAGGCGGAGCGACTCGAGCGATTCGAGGGGACTGGTGGTCCCGCGCACGTTCACGTCGGCGACTTGGAGATAGCGTGCGGTGGTTTCGAGCCTGGCGTGTCCGAGCAGAATCTGAATGGTGCAGAGATTGACGCCGGCTTCGAGCAAGTGGGTGGCGAAGGCGTGCCGGAGCAAGTGTGGATGAACGGACTTGGCGATACCGGCCTGATGGGCCGCTTTCCGGCAAGCCATGAAGATCGTTTTCACCGAGACCGGCTGACCCGCACGAGCGCCAGGAAAGAGCCAGTCGGTGGGCCGCTTGGTTCGCCAGTAGCAGCGCAGCAGTTCGCGCAGCTTCGGCGGCAACAGCGCTTGTCGGTCCTTACGTCCCTTGCCGGAACGAACCCACAGCACGTTGCGGGCGCCGTCGATGTCGGAAACTTTAAGGCGAGCGACCTCACTGACTCTCAGTCCAGACCCATACAGAATCGCCAGCATCGCGCGATGGCGCAGTTCGCGCGGCGCCTCCAGCAGAGCTTTGACTTCCTCACGACTCAAAATCAACGGCAGCTTTCGTTCGCTCCTGGGAAACGGAATGCGCTCGATGGCGACCTTTCGATGCAGGGTGTGGGTATAGAAGAACCGCAGCGCGCAAACCATCAGCACGTAGGTGGACGTCGACACCTTCTTTTCCCTGGTCAGGAACAACTGAAACCGACGAATGTGTTCGGCACCGAGCTGATCAGGTGGTTTGCCGAAGTGCTTGGCGAACGACTTGATGGCGTACAGATACAGCCGGATCGTGGTCGGAGAATAGTGGCGGATCTGGAGATCTTCCAGCATCCGTTGTCGAAGTAGGGTCACAACGAAACTCCTTTCGTTGTGACCACATCACAAATCGGCTCCAAGCGCTGAAGATTCGGCCCTACCCCACGGCTACCCTCACTGTTTCGCTAGAACCACAATCTCGCGTATCCCCTGCCGAAGGCTTTGTTCAATGGTGGTTAACGGGCACTTCTACGATTAAGCCGTTTTACGGCAACTTGAGGCGGGCAGGGCAACTTCCAAGCACCCATACTCCTTCTGCTTCTTGGTGTATTGACACGTACGATCTCCTTTCATTCAAGGTTCTTGATGGTGTGCTGCTCGATATAGCGATCTAGCGCTATCACGTCGAACCGCAACGCCCTGCCAACCTTGACGGACGGAAGCTCGCGCAGCCTGGCCTTCCTGTAAGTCGTGTCGACTTTAAGGCCAAGATACGCGGCCGCTTCCTCCGGTGTCAGGAGCCGCCTACCGACGCTTTTATTAGATCCCAACGACGAGCCAGCTGTCATAGCGTGTCTTTTCGAGCGAGCGAAAGTGCATCCCTCAGGGAGCATCATACTGCTGGATCGCCACGGTGCCCCACGCGTGTGAGATCCGGAAACAATCTGGAAACATGGGTTCCATAGCTTAGTCCCTGAGAAAAGCAAAGCGATCCGACACACCAAATTGATCCGACGATACGCAGATGAATCTAACGACCGACGAGGGAATTTTGGAAATTATTCAGAAACAGGTAGGGGCTTGACAGCTTTCAGGCACGACATCGAAAATGTCACTCGCGATGTTCTAAGCAAATCTGGAAGACTGTTGCTGACTATTCAGGAACAGATTGAGCGTTGGCAGAGTTTCGGCGTGGCCGCCGTTTTGAGAACAGGGTCTGGATAGCCTTCCTCCCCTCACGATCCTTCCATCCATCCAACCACTTGTGCAGCCCCTTGGCTCGGAGGGCTGGAATCGTGGGGATCGTGCGGGTTGTCCAGTTCCCGGCAAATCTCACCTCGATCCATTCCTCGATTCAGGCTGTTGCGAATTATCTGGTCCCGCTCTTGATTCTTGGTCCAGCAGCTCGCTTGGGAGGAGCGGGACGAAATAACCCTTCCCAATATTGGCGAGCCATTCCTGAGCCGCCTTAAGTCGATTCTGACGGTTCTCTGTGACCGTCTGGGCCAAATCCAGCCAGTCCGCGCAGAGGTTGTATTCGGGCCCGATCATCCCTTCGATGTAACCCGGCTGTCACTAATCCTAGCGTGTCAGCCAGTCTACGCTCTGTCAAGTCGATAATCACGGGAAATTACTGAATCCCGGAATCGCACATTCGTTCGGGCGAGATTCGTGGTGTGAGATTCTATGTTGCAGGTCTATAAATGAGCCGTTCGTTCCAACTTGCGCGGCGCAGCTTCCTGAAGCGGAGCCTGGCTCTTCCGCTGCTTCGGCGGCTTGGTGCGCAGAACGCGCCCCTAGTGGATGCCGGGTTCCATCTCCATCCCCGGTATCGCGCCCAGACGCCGCTCGACGCCACACTGCTCAAGACCAAGGCCGGGCTCGACGAGTTCGTCGTGGAAAAATATCACGATGAAATCGGTGCGATTCTCGCCGAATGGGCGACGAACCTGCTCGAATCACCCGCGCAATTGCGGGCGATCGAGCAGGCCCTGGCTCCGAGCTTCCTCGGCTCTTCCCAGCGGCCCGCCGATTCCTGGATCGTGCGCCCAGGCCAAGCTCTCGAAGTCCGGCGGCTTACCTTCTCCCCGCAGCCTTCCCTAGGACCGGACGCGTTTGTCCGCGAGTTACGCTCCTCCCTTGGCGCCTTCACGAAGATCGAGACCGCCGAGTTTCAAGTGACTCGAATCGACCAGCAAAACGACGGAACGCTTCGAACGCGCGTGCGCTATGAGCTGACCGGCGCCGCGCCCGGGTTCCACCGCGAGCAGCGCGTGGGATGGTGGAACCTCGAATGGGAGCGGACCGGGGCGGCTCAATATCGGTTGCGAAGCTGGCAGGCTGCCGAGGAGACGCGAAGCACGTCCCGAAAGCGATGGTTTGAAGACATTGCCCCGCAAGTGTTTGAGCGCGCTTCTTCCTACCCGGAACAGATGCTTCGCGGCGTCGATCATTGGCGAACGGTGCTCGATGGTGCGTCAGGCATCGACATCTATGGCCACAATGGCGTTTCGATTGCTGATATCGACGGCGACGGTTTCGACGACCTCTACGTCTGCCAGCCCGCCGGTCTTCCTAACCGGCTCTATCAAAATCGAGGCGACGGAACATTCGAGGACATTACCGAGGCTTCCGGTCTTGGAATCCTCGAAAATACTGCCTGCGCTATTTTTGCCGACTTCAATCGCAGTGGCCGGCAGGACCTTATTGTGGTACGAGCCAACGGTCCGCTATTGTTCTTGAATCAAGGCGGCGGCAAGTTTCGCCTCAAGCCGGACGCGTTCCAGTTCGCCAACCCTCCGCAAGGAACTTTCACCGGCGCGGCCGCGGCCGACTATGATCGCGACGGCTGGCTGGATATTTACTATTGCCTCTATGCCTACTACCAGGGCGCGGACCAATACAAGTACCCGCGTCCTTATTACGCTGCCGATAACGGGCCTCCGAATTTCATGCTGCGCAATAACCGTGACGGAACCTTTCGCGACGTTACCGCGCAATCTGGCCTCAATCAAAACAACACGCGCTACAGTTTTTGCTGCGGTTGGAGCGATTACAATCGCGATGGATGGCCCGACCTGTCCGTCGTCAACGATTTCGGACGGAAGAATCTATACCGCAACAACGGCGATGGAACCTTCACGGACGTTGCGCGGGAGACCGGGGTCGAAGACGTCGGCGCGGGCATGAGCGTGTCCTGGTTCGATTACGACAACGATGGCGCTGAGGACCTGTACATCGCGGACATGTGGACCGCCGCCGGCGAGCGCATCTCCACGCAGGGCATCTTCCAGCGCGATGCGTCCCCCGAAACCCGCGCGTTGTACCAGAAGCACGCCATGGGCAATTCGTTTTTCCGGAATCGCGGCGATGGAACGTTTCAGGACTCAACTGCGTCGAGCGGCACAGGGATGGGCCGATGGGCGTGGTCGAGCGATGCCTGGGACTTCGATCACGACGGTTTTCTCGACCTCTATGTGGTCAACGGAATGGTTTCCGGACCGTTGCGGGAGGATCTGAACAGCTTCTTCTGGCGGCAGGTGGTGGCCACTTCGCCCGACGGCTCTGAGCCGTCTTCGGATTACGAACAGGGATGGAACGCCGTGAATGAGCTGATCCGCTCCGATTACACCTGGAGCGGATATGAACGCAACGTTTTCTTCGCCAACAATCGTGACGGAACGTTCTCCGATGTGTCAGGCGCAGTGGGTCTCGATTTCCTGGAAGACGGACGTTCATTCGCCCTGGCCGACTTCGATCACGACGGCCGCCAGGAGGTGTTTCTCAAGAACCGCAATGGTCCGCAGTTGCGCGTGCTCAAAAACGTGATCGAAGACCTCCCGCCGTCCATCGTCTTCCGGCTTCGCGGGGTCGAGAGCAATCCGGACGCCATTGGCGCGGCCGTCACGGTAACGGCTGGATCGTCACGCCAGACTCGTATGCTCGAAGCCGGATCGGGGTTTCTTTCCCAGCACAGCAAGGAAGTGTTCTTCGGTCTTGGCGAGACCCGAGGGCCGGTGAATGTTTCGATCCGCTGGCCCAGTGGACTGGTGCAGGAACTCGGCAGTCTCCCCACCAACCATCGTGTGTGGGTGGAAGAAGGCGTCACGCCATCGCGCCTTGAACCTTTCAAGAAATATCAGCCCTCTCCGGATGCCAAACCGAAGGCCGCCGAACCACTTCCGGCGACCATCGAAACATGGCTGTTAACGCCCGTGCCGGCGCCGGATCCGTCGCTTGCTCGCGGCAAACCGTTTCTTGTCCAGTTAGCATTCGACCGGGAGCGCCAGGCGATGACCGTGACCGCCAACGAGCGGCGCATTACGGCAACCGATGACGTTGCGGGGATCTACAACATACTTTATCGCTACCTTTTCGACCGCCACCGCGATCTCACTCTGCCGGCGTCATTTTTGATAGACGCCCAGGGCGACATCGTAAAGGTATACCAGGGGCCCGTGAATCCGCGGGATGCCGAGCTGGATTTGAAGCGGCTCCCTCAAACCGCCGAACAGCGGCTGGCCCTCGCGCTGCCCTTTCCCGGCAATTCCGAAACGTACGAATTTGGCCGCAACAATCTGTCGCTCGCATCAGCTTTCTTTCAACGCGGTTATTACGATCAAGCCGAAGCTTCTTTCCGGCTTGCGCTTCGGGACGATCCATCGAGCGCGGAGGCTCACTATGGTCTCGGCAGCGTTTACTTGAAGCAGGAGAAGGGCCAGGAGGCGCAAGCGAGCTTTCAGCAAGCCACCAAACTCACCGCGAGTTATCCGGATACCCAACCGAACGCATGGAACAATCTCGGCCTTTTGGCGACGAGCGACGGCCGCATCGGCGACGCCATCGGGTATTTTCAAGAAGCTTTGCGCCTGAGCCCGGATTATTGGATCGCTCTTGAGAATCTTGGAAACGCGTATCGACAGCAGAAACGCTGGGATGAAGCGCGCGTTGTCTTGGAGCGGGCGATTGCGGCGCGTCCACAGGAACCGGAGGCGAACTACAGCCTGGCGATGGTTTATGCGCAAATGGACGATACCGGCCGCGCGTACCAGTATTTGCAAAACGCCTTGAAATTACGTCCAGCGTATCCGGAGGCCTTGAACAATCTCGGAGTTCTGTATCTAAGAACGCGACGCCGAGACGAGGCGGTGGCGAAGTTCGAGGAATGCATCCGCGTCGCGCCGGGATTCGATCAGTCTTATTTAAACCTGGCCCGCGTTTATGCTCTTGAAGGCGATCGCGATAGAGCCCGCGCCGTGCTGCTCGATCTGCTGGAGCAGCATCCAGGCCACGCGCAGGCCAGGCAGGCGCTCGATCAGCTGCGCTGAACCTGTAATACAATTCGATCAATGAAGCGGTTCGTCTGGGGTTACGCGTGCGCCTTGGCTGGTATCGGCCTCCTGGCTCAAGGCCAAAACCTCCAAACCAAGCCGGAATATTTCGATGAGCCCAAGTTCATAGTCGCGGGCGTTGCCGATCCATCGCAGCGTGGTGGCCACGGTTCCGACCCGGTCTTGCGCTCTTCCGATGCCCTGGCCAAAGCCACGGCTTCGCTGCGAACGGGCCTGCTACCAAGTACAACCGTCGAGACCTTGCGCCAGGCGA
This sequence comes from Terriglobia bacterium, assembly GCA_963786745.1. Classification (GTDB taxonomy): domain Bacteria; phylum Acidobacteriota; class Terriglobia; order Bryobacterales; family Bryobacteraceae; genus Palsa-89. The sequence continues at coordinate 54,924 of CAWBAE010000012.1, forward strand.
TCGCACGCGAACCTAATCGAGCCGATCTGCACCGCTCGCTCGCCGGGGTCGAAGAGAAACAGGGGAATGCGCTGGAAGCCGTCCGCGAATATCAGCGGGCCGCGGAACTGGAGCCGAGCGAAGCCAATCTCTTCGATTGGGGGACCGAATTGCTGACGCATCGTGCGGCGGATCAGGCCGTCGAGGTCTTCGCCAACGCCAATCGCCTGTTTCCCCGATCCACTCGCGTGCTGCTGGGCCTCGCCGTGGCGTGCTATTCGCGCGGTTCCTACGACCAAGCCGCGCGATACTTCTTCCAGGCCGCCGATCTCAATCCGGGCGCCCCGACGCCGTATATGTTCCTCGGCAAAGTGTCCAGCGGAGCGATCGCGGATTCCGAGGGCTTCACGGAACGGCTCGAGCGATTTGCCCGCCTGCAGCCGGATAATCCCTGGGCGAATTACTATTACGCCGATAGTCTCTGGAAACGCCGCCGAGATTCGGCAAAAGTGCAGTCGCTGCTGGAGAAGGCAATCCGGCTCGATCCTCATCTCGGCGATGCCTATCTACAGTTGGGCATCGTCTTTGCCGATCAGGGCAATTACCCGAAAGCCATCGGCGCGTATCGAAGCGCGATCGATGCCAGTCCAATGCTGGAGGAGGCGCACTACCGGCTTGCGCAGGCCTACCGGAAGACGGGCGAAACGGCGAAAGCGCAAACCGAGATCGAGCTTTATCAGCGGTTGTCGAAGCAGGCGGCGCAGGAAGCGGATCGCGAGCGGGCGGAGATCGAGCAGTTCGTGTTCGAGCTAAAGCATCAGTGAGCCGACATCAGGCTCACGAACATTTCGTTGAATTTCTCTTTATCCAGATCCACCTGAATCGCGACGGGCTGCACCGTGGTTTTGGGCTTGTCGCGCTCGGTCCAAGTTAGAGTGTTGCCGTATCCGGCGCCGTGGCCGATGTCGACGCTGAGGTAAAGTATCTCTTGCCTGGTGATCACTGTGGGGTCGATCCAAGCCGCGGCGGCCAGTTCGTCCCACATGTAATGGTTGCCATCGCCCGGTTTGTAAAAGCGTGCGATGTAATGCGCCAGCGCGGTTCCGCTGGCGTCAATGCGTTTGACCATCTCCGGCGTAAGGCGCGTCTTGATCGAGATGTCGACCGGCGTGCATGTGATCTTTTTCCACGGCGCTCGTAGCACGATGTGCGCCGCTTCCGGATCGAACCAGAAATTGAATTCATGGCGCGGATTGTTCGCGAATTCCAGATCGCCGGTTTGCGGATTCAGGCTTCCGCCCATAAAGACCAGTTCTTCGGCGAGGGAAGGGAACTGAGGGTCGAGGGCGATCGCCAGCGCAAGGTTGGTCATCGGTCCGCCCTCGTAGATGGTCACTTCGTGCGGATATTTGCGGACCATCCTGACCAGGAAATGCGCCGCGTCTTCGTCCGCGGGTTTGGTGTTCGGCCGCCCCTCCGGAAGGGGAGGAACGACGAACGGTTCGTGCCACCAGCGGTCATCCCACGCGCCTGAGTAGGGCGCTTTCCCGTACCGTTCCTGCCACTGCAACGACTCTTCGCGCGTGTGCACCAGTGGAAACGCAGCGCCGCTCATCACTGGAATATCCGTGCGGCCCAGGATTTCGAGCAGTCGAAGAGTGTGGGCCACTTCCTCGTCGCGCCATTGGTCCCCGCTGACCACGGTTACACCGAGGACCTCTACTTGTTTCGCCTGAACCAGCAGCGCCACGGTCTGCATGTTGGTGCCGCCGGGTCCAGCACAATCTTCGTTGATAATGATCTTGCGGCGCGGCTGGCTCCAGGCCAGGGAACCGGCCAGCAGCAGCGCAAGCGCGAGCCGCGTCATTCGTCCAGCTTAGCTCAAGGTCAGAAGGCCAGTTTCATGGCGAACTGGATTAAGCGCGGGTTGTTCACCGTGTAGTTAATCGTGGTAAACGTCGCCGGAGAATTGAAGTCTGCGCCAGAAAGGTTCCCGCCTGGGGTGCCCCACTGCGGGTGGTTGAACAGATTGAAGAACTCGGTTCGGAAATCGAGCCGCATTCCTTCGCGCGGCAGCGGGAAGTGTTTGATGATGGAGAAATCCGTATTCACGAAGCCGGGGCCGGAAAGCGGCGTCCGGTTCGCGTTTCCGAGTTCTCCCGCAGCCGGCTGCGCGAAGCACGCGGCGTTAAACCAATTGGAAGTTGTCTGATGGAATCCCGCCGTGGGATTGCAGACTTGATCGGGGCGGATGTAGCTATCGAAATTGTTGTTCAATAGGCCTCCGCCGCCTACGCCGGAAGTGTTGTTGCTATCGACGACGAATACCGGGAACCCGGAGGTGATCTTTTCGATAACGGTCAGCTCCCAGCCTCCGGCAATGGTGTTGGCCACTCCGTTCCAATTGCTTCCCCATTTCTTGCCTTTGCCAAACGGCAATTGATAAATGACGCTGGCCGTGAAATCGTGGTTGAGGTTGATCTGCGAGAGCCCCCAATCCAGGTTTTGCCAATTGGGGAGCGGAAAGTAGTTAGCCCCAGTGAGGCTTCCAAGGCCGTCCACGAAGCCCGTGTCATAGGCTCGCGAGTAGGTGTATCCGATGAGCGCATAAATCCCGTATCGCGCGCTCTTGGTCTCGGCTTTGATTTGCAGAGAATTGTAGTGGGCCCTGCCGTCATCGAAGACATTTTGAATGAACGAATAAGGAAACGCGGGATATGGCGCGGCGAATGCCGATCCGCCTGGTCCGCATCCTAACGTATACCCGGCGACCACGCCGCAAGCGGCCGGAGACGACACGTTGATGTCATTTCCGTACGTCAAAATGTGGGAACTGCGGGACCCGGCATAACCGGCAGTCAGAACGATGTGGCCAGGAATCTCCTGCTCCACGTTGATGTTGAATTGCTGGATCCTGCCCTGCTTGAAGTTGGTATCCTGCGCCAGAATGGTCCCCGTGAAATCGGCGGGATTCGGCGGCGCAGTGAAGACGGGGAATCCCGACGACATGCTGATTCCCAGAGGCGTGATCCCGTTCGCGGCGCAAGCAGCCGTCGCAAATGTGCAATTGGTGGGGAAGAAGGAAAAGGCATCCGATTCGGCGTAGTAGGGTGGATTCTGCCACAATCCCTGCGCGCCCTGGTTCCAGGACGAATCGTGGTAGATAGCATAGCCGCCGCGAACCACGGTATTGCTGGTGCCGAACGGCTTCCATGCGACGCCGATGCGCGGTTCCAGCGCTGTCCAATCCATCTGAACGCCAGCGCTCGAGCCGGCATTCTGGCCCGCGATCAGGAACTGACCATTGGCGGGATTGAAATCCGCTATTCGATTGCCTACCTCGCTTTGGGGCGTCATCATCGCCCAAGCCAAACCGAGATTCAGGGTCAGACTCTTGCTGACCCGCCAATTATCCTCGATGAAGGGGCGGTACAGTTTCCAGCGTCGGCCCGTGTTGCCGCCACCAAATTCCTGGTCGTGGATTGCCTCGCTTGTCAGGCCGGTCAGAAGGTCCGCTTCCGGATTCCCCGTCCAGCCTCCGGTGGTTTCCCAAGCTCCGTTCGGGAAGCCGACGGCCACCGTATTCAATTGATTCCAACGTATCGAGCCGCCGATTCTTATGTCGTGGCTTCCGCGAACCAGATCCAGGGTATCTTCCAACTTCCAAACATTCGTGCCGCCCACGAACGGCGTGTAACCGCGGTCGCCTAGCGAATAATAACCACCCAGCACTGTCACGGAAGTCAGACCGCAACTGTTGCCTCCCAAATCCGCACCGGGGATCCCAATCGTGTTCGCGATGCAACTGCCGGTTCCTTGCGACGTGATGTAATCAAAGATCCGGTTAAAACCAAAACTGAGTTGGTTTATCGTTGTGGGCGAAAAGAGGTGCGTCTCAGAGATGGTCGTATTACGCGCATGATTGAGGATGCCCTGATTGCTGGCAAAAGCGCCTTGTTCGGCGAAGCCCGGCGCGCCGCCGGGGACATACGACGTAGCCTGATCGTAGCTGAAGCGGGCGAATAAAGTATCGTTGTTTGAAAGATTCTCGTCCAACCGGATGTCGAACTTTCCTTCGTCGAGCTTCCTCACGGGCGAGCTCACGTAGTTGTAGCCGAGGGCCGCGTTGTTCGCATTCGGCAGAGGATAGAGGTTGATGAGCTGCTGGCCAATCGGGTTGATCAGGCTTTGTGGGATCTTGTTGCAAGGCGTTCCGACGTCCTGGCTTCCGTTCGGAGCCGCAGGAAGAGCGTTGCCGGCGCCGTCGCACATGAACGGCACTGAGATCGGATTCGCGTTTGTGCCTTGTGTCGCCCAAGGATTGAGCAGTTGGGTAGTGCTGGGATTGCCGAAGGGATCATTACTGAAATCGCCGTTGCGCATCGCGGCAGTGGGAACCAGTCCGGTGAAGGTAGTTCCGTGCCGTTGATACTTTTGCTCGTAATCGGCGAAAAAGAAAACTTTGTCTTTTCGGATCGGACCACCGACCGAACCTCCGAACTGGTTGAGATTAAACTTTTCGGTCGACGTGGCAAGGGTGCTGCGAGCGTCGAGATCCGTATTCCGGAGGAACTCGAAGAGACTTCCGTGGAGCTGGTTGCTTCCGGATTTGGTCGTGACCAAAACTGTGGGGCCGCCGCGGGTTCCAAACTCGGCGGAATAATTGTAAGTGAGGACCTTGAATTCCTGGATGGAGTCGATCGACGACAGGATCGAAATAGCGCCGGAGGTCAGCTCGTTGTTATCGTTGCCGTCCAGCAGCCAGTCGGTGCTGTTGGCGCGCGAGCCGCCCACCGAAAGCGAGTAGGATCCGCGCGCGGAGGCTTCGCTACTCGGGCCGCCATTAAAAAAGCTATTCGGATTGGTTTCCGTCGTTACGCCCGGCGTGAGCGTGGCAAGCTGCACGAAATCGCGGCCGTTCAAGGGGAGATCGGTCACCTGCTGGGAAGTGATCACCTGGCCTAACGTAGCATCGGTCGTTTGGATGGCCACCGCTGTGGCGCTGACCTCCACGCTGGTTTGCACCGTTGCGGGAGAAAGCTTGAAATCCAACTCGCGGTGTTCGTCAGTTTGCAACCGGATATCTTGGGCCGCTGCGGGCTGGAAACCCTGCAGCTCCACCTTCACGTCGTAATTGGCCACGCCCAAAGACGGAACCAAATATTCCCCCTTTTCGTCGGTGGTGGCGGATCGCGACGCGCCCGTGGCCGGAGCCGTGATGGTTACTTTGGCACCGGGCACGGCGGATCCCGAAGCATCTGTCACGGTTCCGGAGATACTTCCAGTGGCTTGTCCATAAACAAGTGAGCCCGCCATGAACGTAAGCAAACAAACCACCACAGCGTACAACGATGTTCTATTAGGCATAGTCCCCGATCATCACCCTTTGGAAAATGTTCCGGTGAAGCAAACAAACACGGTTACGTCATCAAATGGGGCCGAGACAAACCAAATAGGTTAAACCAGTTTTGTCCTTTTTCAGCGGGTTGTCAAGGAAAAATCAGATTTCGGTTATCCACAGCCCCAGCTAGGGGTGGTGCGCCGCCGCGAGCTGCCGCGAAGTGATGCCACGGCTTTCATCAATTGTCAGAAATTGATCGGCGTCGACTGTTCCGATGGATTGTTTAATCCCGCTAGGCCACTCGATCTCGATGGCCGCCGAGGTGTCCTTGCCGAGGCCAAAAGTGGCCGCGAGATCGCTCTGGGAGCAATAGCTGGACCCGCTGTGCACCGTGTAGGACTGCTTTCCGGAGGCGCTTTGGAGCCGCAAGACGCTGCCGATGCCATCCCGGTTGCTCTTGGTTCCGACCAGACGGACGGTGAGCCAGTGATTGCGATTGCCGCCGTCATTGCGGAGTAGGTACGCCGGGCCGTTGTTGGTGGAAATCAGGAGATCCAGGTCTCCGTCGCGGTCGAAATCCGCATAAGCAGCGCCTCTGGCGACGATGGGGCGGTTGAAAGCGGCGCCCATCGCGGCGGTTACGTTCGCGAAGCGGCCATTACCCAAATTGCGGAACAGCAATGGGGCTTGCCGATAGCTGACCTTGGGCTGCACGCGGCCGATCTGCTCGTCGATATGTCCGTTGGCGGCGAAGATGTCGGCGTAGCCGTCGAGATCGTAATCGAAGAAGAACACGCCGAAGGTCAGCGAGAGCAGGCTGGACCGGCCCACCGTGGAAGAGGGCGCCTCATCCACGAACAGCCCGTTGCCTTCGTTGTGATACAAGCCCAGCATCTGATTCGAGAAGTTGCCGACTAGCAAATGCGGCCTTCCGCTGTGGTCATAGTCGGCCGAATCGGCTCCCATCGCACCGCGCGCCACTCCCTCTTCACCGTATGCCACGCCCGCCGCCATGCCCTCTTCCTGAAAACGTGCCGTTCCGGTTATTGCGATACAGCTTGTTCGGCTGTGTGTCATTTGAGACGAAGAGATCCGGCCAGCCGTCGCCGTTGTAATCGAGCACCGCGACCCCGAGTGACTTGCTGGTTGGATCGCCCACACCCGCTTTGACGGCGACATCTTCGAAATGGCCGCCGCCGAGATTGTGAAACAGCCTGCAACGCGTGCCTTTATAGGATTCGGGAGTGCAGTACGATTTGGTCGCGCCGTCGAGCGAGCACCACAAATCCAGCTTCGGGCTCCACTGGACGTAGTTGGCGACGAAAAGGTCCAGCTTTCCGTCGCGATCGTAATCGAGCCACGCCGCGCTGGTGCCGAAGCTGACGTTTTGAACTCCCGCAGCCTGGGTGACGTCGCGAAATTTACCGTTTCCCTCGTTGTGGAAAAGATGATCGCCGTCGAGCGCGGTGATGTAGACATCGTCGCGCCCGTCGTTATCGTAATCGCCGATCGCAACGCCCATTCCGTACATTTCGATGTCAAGCCCGCTGCCGCGCGTGATGTCGGTGAAGGTGCCGTCACGATTGTTGCGATAGAGCGCCGGCAAGGACTTCCGGCCGCGCGGCGTCCAGTCCTTGCTATTGATCAGCAGGATGTCGGGCCACCCGTCGCCATCGGCGTCGAAGAACGCGCACCCGGAGCCCAGCGTCTCAGGCAAATACTTTTTGCCGGCCGCGCCGTTGTTATGCGTGAAATGGATTCCGGCCTGCGCCGTCACATCGGTGAAGACAATCGCGCTGTCGGGAGCCGCTCCGGGTAGGAAAGCCACCGCTGCAATCGCGGCCATCAGCAGCCACTTCTTCATTTCACGGCGCTTTCATGATCGTGGATCGGCTGCCGCTCGTTGTTGTCTTCAGGGCTGCCGGCGCGGCGGCGCGCGGTGAGCGCCTGCGAAGACTCTTCCGCTTTGAATCGCCGGAAGAGTTGCTCCTCTCGCTCGGCCCCGGCCGTGTCTCCGAGGCCGCGGGCGCACAGCATCCAGGTATAGTGCATCTGGACGTCTTCGGGATCCACCGCATTCACGGCTCGGAGCGCCTGGATCGCTTGCGCGTATTCCCGCTTCAGAAACAGGAGCCTGGCGATTTGATTCAGCGCCACGCGGTCACGCGGATACTGGGAGCGAACGCGCGCCAGCGACTGAAGCGCGCCGTCGTAGTCGCCATCGGCCTTCTGGATCTCGGCATTGAAAAACCAAGTGCGCCCCAACCGCGGATCGATTTCTAGCGCTTTCGCAATGAAAGACTTGGCGGCATCGGTCTCACCCTCCTGGATCAGCGCCCGGGCGACATTCAGCCAGCCATCGGCATAGCCAGGTTCGGCCTCGGTTACTTTTCGGAACGCGTATTCCGCGCCTTTGAGATCGCCTTGCAGCAGGAGACCGATGCCCCAATCGTTCCAGCGCTCCCGATCCTGCAGGCGGACGGTGGGTGACCAAACAGGGCTGCCGAGTTGGACAGTGGCCTTCGCTTCCGCCAGCGTGACGATCGGGAGGTCTGGAATGCGGTCGCGAATCGCACCGGAAACATTCGCGGGAATGAACTGCGGGCCGAATTCGTACTCCAGGTCATTGTGGTCGAGGGTCAAAAGTTTCGGATCCTGACCAGGTTTCGGGCGCGCACCGTAGGCGAACTGCGTGTAATACCAGTCAAACTTCCGATAGTTCAGACGGGCGGTGAACTGCAGCGGCCCGCGCGCGTCTTTAGGAATCCGGACCAGAAAATGGGCCACGTCGGCAGCGCCGGGAGGAATCAACCGGACGTAGAGCAGGCTGCGCGTCTGCCAGGCGTTTCGTTTGTCGATTGGATTGCCGTCGCCATCTAGCTGAAAGGAACGGTAGAAATGAGCGCCGGGTTCGACGGGGCCTCGCCCGCCATCGGTCACGTTGCCGCTCCAAAAAATGACGCGGCTATCCGCATCGCGCGCTTGTAATTCCAGCCACGCGTCGAATGCATCCACGGTGCCGCCCGGAAAAAAGTGTCCGATTTTGCGAGTTCGCACCACCACGTCCACGCGGACGGTGCTCCCAGGTTCGAACTTTACGCCGGAGGAATCGAGCGGCGCCGCGAGCTTGCCTACCTCTCGGATAACCGCGTCGCCATGCTGGTCCGATTCTTCCCCGACGGCGAAGGTCGTGTTCGCCCGCGGCGAGTCGTTACGGCGCAGCATGGTGGCGCCCCCGTGATCTTCCGCCGGCGATGCGGCGAAGATCTCGACGGTGATAAATCCGGATTGAAGGAAATCTTTCGTCGCTTTCAGTTGGGAATCATCGCGGTTCGCGAACGCTAAAGCCGTGTTGGCGCCCGGGAAGCGATGCGAGTGCACTTTTCCATCCCGATTGCCGGGATCGCGCGATGCCACCAGCGGCATGTGACAATCCGCGCAGGATTGCGATTTCGCCGGATAATAAAACGATCGCGCGCCTTGCCCGGACACGCCGCTGGCTTGCCAGTTGTCGTAATCGTCGAATCCACGCACCCACCGATAGTTGTTCACCGGCACGTCCAGGTGAACTTTGTGACAGGAGGCGCAGAACTCGGCCGCCTGCTCGCGCATAAAGGGTTTGAGAAACGTCGCGCGGTGCGGCTTCGGGTTGAGATAGATCAGAAACCGATCCAGCGCTTGCATGAAGCGATTGGGGCTGGAGGCCAGCTCATGCAGCGCAGGATACTCGACCGTGAAATCGGCGTTGCCCATGGAACCGGCCACGTGCACGATGGCGTGGCAGGACATGCAACCCAGGCCCGCTTGGGCTTCCGGAGTATCCATTTGCTCGCGCATCGGACGATCGAAGCGGCCGTTAAAGAACACGGCGTGGTCATGGCAGCCTGCGCACCATTTGCTGGGCCGGGTGCCGGCGACGTCCTGCATGTATTCGATCGACTTCCGGTAGAACTGATTGTTGAACGAAGCGAAGTGATGCGCCGAACTTTTCCACTGCTCGTAAATGTCTCGATGGCAGTGGCCGCATCCGGCCGAGTCCATGAAGAAGTTCGATGGGATGATCTTGCCGGTATTGGTTTGCGCGGAGGATGGTGCGAACGGAGACTGCGCGCCCGCGCCTTCGAGGTCCATGGAGAGCGGGGCGCTCGGAAGGTTTTCGATTCGATTGCGAGCTTGCGGCCACGGGACGATGGGGAGGAGTACGAGCACCGCGAGAGCTGCAACGCCGACGGCGCGAGATCGGCCGGCAAACCTCAAACGGATGAACCGCCATCCAATGAATGCCAGCGCCAGCTCCGCAAGCAAAATGTGTAGACGCAGCACCCAACGCTGGTCATATGTATTGCCTTGAAACACGAGATACACGGCAGCCAGGGCTGCGGCAAGAAAAATTCCGCATTCGATCGGATAGCTCCGTGCCAGGCGTACCGCAAGCAGAGCCAGCGCCAGGCCCAGCCCAAGATGCAGCAGGACATTCGCTTCGTAAAAGATAGAGGCGTGCGCGAAAGCGGACAAATAGGCGCTGTTGATGGCCAGAAGAATAAGGGCCCAGAGTGCCGCGCGGCGCACGCTATTCTCCTTCCCGCAGCGAACGGATCAAGCGTAGCGCGGGACGGGTATTGTATTCCTTCTGGTATGCATCGTGAACCGGATCGCGCGGGTAGCTTTGGTCCGCGGGATACGGGTAGCTGGTCATCGCGTGAAACGGGAGCGGGAGCACCGTCTGCGAGAAAGCGGTGTTGGCGTCCGCGTCTTTCGCCCAACCGTCCACCAGCAGCAGGAAATCGCGCTTCCACCCGACAGGGAGCGGCGGCAATCCGGATGCACTGAAGCGGAGCTGGATTTCGTCTCCGGAGCCCATCACCACCATGCGATCGTCTGTTTCCGCCAGTAGCGGTCTCACGTCGCCATAGCGAGTGTAGTTGCCCGGCGTGGGATTCCACATGGTGGTTGCGCTGACCGAATTGTAGTCGAAAGATTCGCCTTCCATACGGTTGGCGGGGATTACGGCGCGGGAGAAGCCGCGAAAGTGCAAGTCGGCGGATTCGATCGGCAGCGTGCTGAGTTTCACCGGCGGCGGCGCGCCGTCCTCGATCAAGAAAGCTTCGTCCCAATAAAGACAAAGATTGGTAACGATCCGGACCTCCCGCGAATCGGCGAGAAACTTTCCGGCTAGATCCACAGCCATCAGTTTCTGGCGGCCGGACGGCATGCCCATATCCTGGACCACGGTCTTCCAGTTTCCCGATGCGTCCTTGACCTGGAGGTACGGGAATATCAGATCCTTGTGCTCCTGGGATGCTGCCAGGAACGTACTGCCATCCGGCCAATCCAGCCAGCCGTCTAGGATCAGGACTGCGTGGTTCCAAGCGGCCGCCTTTCCGAAGTCGAGATCGAGCCAATGCAGTTCCGCGACGGCGGTGGAGGTGCGCCGGAAGTCCGGGTAAACGAAGTCTCTTTTTAGAACTTTCGACAGCACATCGGCGCCGGATTGGTCGTGCGCGGATATCGGATGAATACGCTGCGTTACGCCGAACAGCCGAAACTCGGGATACGGCGGGGATTTAAATTTCTCATTGTTTACAATATCGATGGTCGCCGGATGATCCACCGCCTGAAGCTTGATTTGATCCATGAAGGAAACTTCGCGCAGCTCTTCGGTCACGCGGATCTCGTACGCGTCGTCCTTCTCCTTCAGCGCATCAGCTGGGACAGAAACGAATTCCTGATGATCGGTCCCGAAGAACTGGCCGTCGCCCGAGCTCGCTCCGAGCGGCGCGACGCCGAGAACATCGGTGAGGAAGCTGAATTCCGCGCCGTCCCAAGTGTAGATCATGGGGCAAGAGCCTGCCAGGCGTGGCTTTTCCTTGATCGCGAGGATCTTATTCACCGGCTGGTTGATTTCGTTCTGGATCAGCCCATTCGGCCAAAAAATTCGCACGGTGTCGATCTTCGTGCGTGTTCCAAGACGGAACACCAGAGGCACGCCCGCGTAAGTCTGCTTTTCGTAGCTGTTTCCCGCTTTCACTTCGACCTTTGCTTCGATAGCGGATTTGATGTTCTTCACGCCGGTGAGCGCGATCTCGATCCAGTTACCGTAATTCGGCGTCACATCCTGGTCTAGCATCAGCGCTCCATCCGGTCCAATATAAGCGCGATTCAATCGGCCATTCGCGTTGAAGTCGGTTGTCACGAAGTTGCCGTTTGCCGGAAACGCGGGCGGCGTCGCTTTTTCGAATCCCCCGGCGCGATTCAGCAGGAGGAGGCTGGGGTAGGCGGCCAGATCAGTGCGGCTATCGCGGTTAAAATCAAATGCGATCAGATTTGTCGCGCCGGCGGGCAGGCCGTTCAGATCGCTGGCCGAGTACGAGCCGCCCAGGCCATCCCGATACAGGACGCCGGGGCGGTCCTGATAGGATGCGAGCAAATCGAACCCCTGCGTGTCGGGCTCCAGGTCAAAACGAACAGCCTGAAGTGCGCGGCCCTGTACAAACGGAAAGCGTTTGGTTTCGTCGCTGAAGCCGGCCGATCCGTTGTTGCGCAGCAATTTCGGCTGGTCGCCGACGAGGATCAAGTCGAGATCGTAGTCATGGTCGTAATCGATCCAGAGGGCTTGGCGGAAGGATCCGGCGGCGAGGTCGGCTTGCTTGCGGAACGTTCCATTCACGTTGCGATACAGCTCGGCTCCGTGAGCGGTGATGACGCACAGATCCGGCCAGCCATCGTTATCGAAATCCCCGGAAGCGATGAACACGACATCCTTTAACTGCTCAAGGCCGGAGCCGTCAACCGCCGTTCGGCCATCACGGAAAACTTTCACGCCCGCGGCCGACCAGGCAATCAGACTGGGCCGCGATCCTCCGTCCAGATCAAGAGCCGTGACGCCCGTGAAGCCATCCGCGATCTTCTGGCTGCGATAAACCGGCGTCGCCAGCGGAGCCGAGGTGGGCTCCCTGACGGGATCGTAGATCTCGGCATAAGCGCTCCATTCCATGTCTTCGGGAATCGCCGCACCTTCCTGCTGCTTCTTGAGATCCTGAAAAACGCGCAGCTCCTCGGCGGAGGCGTCCGGATTCCGCTGGCGGTAGAGCCCGTACAACTGGAAGTGAGGCGCGGCCAGACGGGGATTGAGCCGGCGGGCGGTCTCGAATTCCTGGATGGCGCCTTCGACGTCGCCCTTTGCTTTCAGGATGGAGCCTATCTGATAGTGGGTCACCGGTTCATCGGGAACCAGCTTCTCCATGCCCCGGAGCTCGACCAGTGCGGCGTCCAGGTTGGCTTGCTTCCTGAGAGCGATGCCCAGGTTAAACCAGGTGTGCGGGATCTTGGGATCGGATTTCTGAGCGGTCTCCAGTTCCGTCATGCCGCGCCGCGCGTCTCCGGCCCGGAGCAACGCCAATCCGTAGTTCAGCTGTTCGCGGGCCGAATTCGGCGCCAGCGCGAGCGCCCGGCGGAACTCCTCGACCGCCTGTTTCTGCGTGGTTGGATTTTCGTAAAAGGCTTTGCCAAGGTTCCTTAGTTCGGCCAAGCGCGCGGAATCGGGGGGCTGCGCCCGCATTAGGCACGCGAAGGCAGCGAGCATCGAACCAATCCGCAGGTGCGAGGAAAGCATCCTCTATTTATCGCGCATTGGCGAGCGGACGGGGTAATTAGGAGACTACCTAGTTATGCGAGACTCAAGGGAATGGCACGGGCTGTAGCGCGGTATGCATTCGTAGCGTTGCTCGCGTTGTTATCGGCGCAAGCGGCGATGCCATCCGTGCATGTGGTCTCGACGTCTGGAATTGTTTGGTGCGCCGACCCCGTCCAGGAAAAGAAATCGGATGAGGCGCCGCCGATCAGCGTTTCGCAACGCGCGCAACCTCCAATATCCTCCTATCGTTCGCGAACAAAGCTGGAACCGGATTCCACGGTCCTATATCAACGGCCTCCGCCGCCCGCTTCTCTCTTCTAGCAATTAACAAAAGAGGGAGGGAAGCAGTGTCTCTACACAAAGTGATGCATTTTCTTGGCCTTGTAGATCGCGAGCCCGAGCTTCAATTACAGGCGATGACACGGCGGCGCGACGAATTGTCCGCGCTTACGGACGATCAACTCAAATCGGCAGCCGCTGGCCTCCGCGGCAACTCCGATGTGGCCGAAGTCTTCGCGCTGACTGCGGTCATCGCGCAACGCACGCTGGGGCAGCGCATGTTCGATACCCAGATCCAGGGCGCGCTGGCAATGCAGGCCGGCCACATCGCCGAGATGCAGACCGGCGAAGGCAAGACGCTAGCCGCTATGCCCGCTGTGGTCTGGTACGCGCTACAAGGCCGGGGAGTGCACGTCCTGACCGCCAACGACTATCTGGCCCGCCGTGACGCGCGCTGGATGGGTGAGATCTACAAGTGCTTCGGCTTAAACGCCGCGCATCTTTCGCAGAACATGACCGCCGGGCAGCGTCGCGCCGCGTATGCGTCCGACGTAACCTACGCGACCGCCAACGAAGTGGGCTTCGACTATTTGCGCGACGGCCTGGCGCGTAGCGCCGATGAAATCGTGCAGCGGCAATTTGCCTTCGCCGTGATCGACGAAGCGGACTCAATCCTGATTGATGAAGCGCGCATCCCGTTGGTGATTGCAGGCGGGCTGACGGACGATCCGACACTGGCCTATCGTATCGACTCGGTGGTGCTAGCGCTGCGGCCGGGCGCGCACTACTTCCCGGATGAATTCGCGCGCAACGTACAGTTGACCGATGCCGGTATCCGCCGCGTCGAGCAGGCGCTGGGCTGCGGCAGCCTGTTCGACGAACACAACCTCCAGCTTCTGACGGCGGTGCAGGATGCACTACACGCCCACGTGCTGCTGAAGCGCGACGTGGATTACGTGGTGAAGCAGGGCTCGGTGGAGCTGGTCGACGAATTCAAAGGCCGCATCGCGCAGAATCGCCGTTGGCCGGCGGGGCTGCAATCCGCGATTGAAGCCAAGGAGCGCGTCGCGCTGAAGACGCAGGGGCGCATCCTCGGTTCGATAACTGTGCAGAACCTGGCCACTATGTACGAACGAATTTGCGGCATGACGGGCACGGCCGCAACCCAGGCCGACGAATTCTGGAAGGTATACAAACTGCCGGTGACGGTGATCCCGACGAATCGCCCCGTGATCCGGCAGGATCTGCCGGACATACTCTACGCGGACAAGGACGCGCGAAACCGGGCGGTGTTGGAAGAGATTCGAAAAGTACACGCAACGGCCCGCCCCATTCTGGTGGGAACGGCCAGCGTGGCGGAATCGGAGGCGTTGAGCGAGAGGTTGCGCGCCGCGGGAATTTCGCATTCAATTTTGAATGCCAGAAATGACGAGGCCGAAGCGGAGATTATCGCGCAGGCAGGCGCGCTGGGGGCGGTCACGATTTCGACCAATATGGCCGGGCGCGGCACCGATATTCTGCTTGGGGGAAATCCGCCGAGCGATCGGGAGAAGGTGGTGGAGCGTGGCGGCCTGTACGTCCTCGGCACAACCCGCCACGAGGCTCGACGAATCGACAACCAGCTCCGTGGACGCGCCGGCCGTCAGGGCGATCCGGGCGCTTCTCGCTTCTTCATCAGTCTGGAGGACGATCTGCTGGTTCGCTTCGGCGTGGCGCAGAATCCGGACGTCGAGAGCATCCAGCGGACCGTGGAGAGCCAGAACCTGGAGATCCGGGAGACGCTTTGGAAGTACGAATCCCTGGTTGAGCATCACCGCCGGGACGTGTATAGCTTGCGCCGCGAGGCCCTGCTGTCGAGCGGCTGGAGCGTTGCTTCCATGCTGCCGGAGGAACAGTACGGTGAGCTAATGGAAGCGGTTGGCAAGGATGCACTCGAAATCGCTGGACGCCGCCTGACCCTGGCGATTCTGGACGACCTGTGGGCGGACTACCTGGCGAACGTAGCGGAATTGCGCGGAGGCATCCATTGGGTGTCCTGGGGTGGTCGCGATCCGCTGCACTCCTTTCTCACAGGCGCTGGGGAGATCTACGATGATTTCGAAGTGCGCCTGCGGACCGAAATAGCGGAGGCGTTCGCTGCCGCCGAGATTCGAAACGGAGCGATCCAGTTTCCTGACGAGAAGAAGTTTGAGCGGGGAGCAACCTGGACGTATTTGACTACCGACCAGCCGTTCGGAACGCTCGGCGACCGTATCGCGAAAGGGCTTCGCAGGAAATTTAACCGATTACGTTGAAATTGTCAGTGAATGCGTTCTCGCGTGCGCGGTTCGTTCGATGCGCGTCTGATTGACGGCTGCTCGCGATTCTTCGAGGGCGCGCTGGCACCGCTTCAGCTCCGCTGCGGCAACTTCACCGAACGGCGGCGAAGGGAAATAGGCCTGAAGACTGGCCTCCGCGTCGGCAACCTGACGCGTAGCGGCAATCTCAGCCTTGGACAGGAGTTCGCACTGTTCACAGGCCATGACCCTTCCATTTTCGCAGATTGTTGCGCGACAGAGTCCCGGAGGGCCGCTATGATAGGCTTGCGTCTGCATGGCTCATAGCGGATTTGATCTGGTCGCGGCCGCCCGCCAGGAGATGATCGACCGGGGATTCGATCCGGATTTCTCTCCGGAGGTTGGCCGGCAACTGGCGGCGATCGAGACTCGGGCTTCGCCCGGCGCGGATGCCGAACTACACGACCTCCGCACGATGTTGTGGTCTTCCATCGATAACGATACTTCCCGGGATTTGGATCAGGCCGAGGCCGCCGAGCGCGTCGACACGGGAATTCGCGTGCTGGTGGCCATCGCGGATGTCGACATTGACGTGCCGATCGGCTCGCCGATCGATCAACACGCCGCGGCCCAGACCACCAGTGTCTACACCGGCGTTCGCACGTTTTCGATGCTGCCCGAGCAGCTATCCACGGACCTGACTTCGCTGAATCAGGCGGCCGACCGGCTCGCGGTAGTGGTGGACATGCTGGTGGCTCAGGATGGCTCGGTTACATCGGGAAGCATTTACCGTGCGCTGATTCGTAATCAAGCGCAGCTGACCTATAACGCGGTCGGGCAGTGGCTGGAAGGAAGCTCGGCAGCTCCGCCGATGGTGGCTGCCTCGGCTGAGCTGGCCGCGCAGCTGAAGCTGCAGGATGAGGCCGCGCAGAGCTTGTTCAAGGAACGTGAACGGCTGGGGGCGTTGAACATCGATCGCGCAGAGGCGGAGGCGAGGGTTACGGACGGCCGCGTGCAGGGGATCAATATCCGCAAGAAAAATCGCGCCAGCGATCTGATTGAGAATTTCATGATCGCCGCGAACGGCGTGATGGCTAGAAAGCTTATGGACGCGGGCGTTTCGTCCATCCGGCGCGTGGTTAGAAAGCCGGAGCGATGGCCCCGCATCGTTGAGTTCGCGGCGCGTTTCGGCGATAAGCTGCCTTCCGAGGCCGATTCAGGAGCGCTCAACCGGTTCCTTGAGAAACGCAAAGCGTCCGATCCAGTGCACTACGCCGATGTTTCCCTGGCCGTGATCAAGCTCATGGGGCCGGGCGAGTATGTGCTCTCGCGCCCAGGCGACCAGGATCAGGGGCACTTTGCGCTGGCCGCGCATGACTACACGCATTCCACCGCGCCTAACCGGCGCTTCGCCGATACAGTGACCCAGCGGCTGATCAAGTCCGTGCTGGCCGGCGCGCCTTCGCCGTATTCGGATCCGCAGCTGGACTCGATTGCGCGGAATTGCACTCTCAAGGAGGATGCGGCCCGCAAAGTGGAACGCGTGATGTATAAACGCATCGCGGCGGTGGCGCTCGAGGCATCGGATCGGCGAAACCTTCGACTCAGTTGTGACCGGCGTCACGCCAAAGGGAACTTTCGTGCGTGTGCTAAACCCGCCGGCCGAAGGGCTTCTCATTCGCGGTCAGCAAGGCGTGGATGTGGGCGATCAACTGCGCGTCAAGCTGGTTCGCACGGACGTCCAGCAAGGTTATCTGGATTTTGCCGGGTAGACGGGCTTACTTTTTGGCCGGAGTTTTGGCCGAGAGCATCAACTTGATGAGCTGCTCGGTGGCATCCGGCTCAAGCCCTTCCGTATGGCCCTTGTCGGCGCGAACTACATCCGCCACTACTCGGCCGCCCTTGCAGTGCGGATACTCGAAAACCTCCGCGGTGCCCGGCCGCGGAAGCCGTCCCCAGGCGTCCGAACCTGGGTCCTGGCGCGTTGAATCGTAGACGTATCCGGGCTTCGAATCGACGACATCCGCCTTTTGAACGCGCGGGCCGCATCCCAGCTTTTGCGCCCACTCGGATGTCTCGGGGATGCCTTTGCTGTCCATCTCATTGCGGCCGGTCTCGTAAATGAAAGAGAACTCGCTGGGGGGAAGCTCGCGCAAAGCAGCTGCGGCCGCCGCGAGATTCGGCGCGCCGGCGCGTCCGGCTCCAGCATTGCCTGCCGCAGCCGGAGTTGGACCGCGGCCAATGGTCAAATTGCTGAAATTGCCGCGTCCCGGATTCTCGCCCAGCCGTCCGCCGGACAGGCTCAACCAGCCATCCACTCGCTCGCGGAAGAAGTCCGTGCGTATGATCCGGTTCGAAGTCATGCCGCCTTGGGAATGCCCAACCAGCCAGAACGCCTTTATGTTTTGCTTGCCGATCTGGTCGTAGATCAGAGTGACAATGTTCTGGAGATACTCGTCGTCGGCTGGCGCCCAGAATTGTTTGGGCGAGTTTGGAGTGGCGATAACCAGATGATACTTGTCCTTGTAGTCCATCATCGGGAAATAGTGGCGCTGCCAGTTCCCATAAGATCCAAAGCCGTGGAGCGAGAGAATAAACGTTACTTTCTCGCCTTTCTTCAGATTGCAGGGATAATCCAGGAAGAATTTGCGGCCGGTCTTGGGCTCAACCGCGCTGCCCTGCTCGATGACCAGGGAACCGGGGCAATTGGCATCCGGGCAGTGCATGGGGGGCGGGGTTTGGCAGGCTACTCCCGCGAGCTCGAGCGGAGTGGAACTCTTGGCGTGCGCGGCAATCGCGGCCGCGAGGCTGAGTGCGACTAGAATTTTCGGAGTTGTCATGGCGTTTATCCGACGATCTCGAGCCAGCCGAACTAAACTGGTCGGACCAGACAAACACCATATTACGTCATCTAATGGTCCGACCTGGCTCGCCTGCCCTGCGCTATTCCAAGTCCGTTACGGCGTGCGCCCGGCGGCGGTGCTCCCAGAGAATCCCTAGGTAGAGGATCGCGAATAAAGCCAAGCCGAACAGCGCAATCTGCCAGACGTGGTGCCGCAGGTACGGCAGCGTATCTTTTCCGAGGCGCGTTCCGAGCCATGCCAGGAACAGGTAGCGAGGGATGCGGGCCGCCGCCAGAACCGCGACGAACTTAACGACGTTGCCGTCCAGCGCGCCAGCCGAGAGCACAAACAGCTTGAGCGGCAGCGGGACCACGATCAAAGCGGGCACAAAGATGGTCAGCAGACCGAATTCGACGAACCAGGCTCGCAGCCGCGCGCCGCGGCCCTGCGCGGTGTAGCGCTGCAGGTATTGCTCGCCGCCTTTGCGAGCGATAAAGAAAAGGATCAGGTTTCCGATCAGCGAACCTGCAATCGCCGCGATGGCTGCTTCATAACCCTGGCGAGGATCGTACACCGCCACCAGGACGATCATGGCGTCCACGCCGCCGACCATCGGAATCCCCGCGGAATCCAAAATCGACAAAAAGAAAACGCCGAGCGGCCCCCAGGACACCAGCGTTTGAACAAGTTTGGACAGCGGCGCTCCGATACTATTCCAACATGGCGAGCAACTCGGCCTCGCTTACCACCCGGACACCCAGCGAATTTGCTTTATCGAGCTTCGACCCCGGATCGTCGCCCGCGACAAGATAGTCGGTTTTTTTGCTCACCGATCCGGTCACTTTCCCGCCCGCGGATTCAATGCGAGCCTTGGCCTCCTCCCGCGCCAGGTTCGGCAGCGTTCCAGTGAGCACGAACGTTTTGCCCGCCAACGCGCCAACCGCTTTCTTGCGGATAGTGTGCGTGAACGTGAGTCCGGCCTTGCGCAACCGCTCCACTAACTCCCGGTTTCGGCGTTCGTGGAAGAACTGGCGGATGCTTTCCGACACTTTGGGTCCGACTTCCTCCGCTTCCTGGAGCTCTTCCTGATCCAGCGTCATGATGGCATCCAGGCTTCCGAAGGTTTCAGCCAGGATTTGCCCGGTCCGTTCGCCGACGAAAGGAATGCCGAGCGCGTTCAGCAAGCGCGGCAACGGCTGGCGGCGCGAGGCGTCGATATTCTTGAGAACTTTCTCGGCCGACTTCTGCCCCATGCGGTCGAGCGCCAGCAATTGATCGAGCGTGAGATCGTAGATGTCGGCCACGCTCCTCACCAAGCCGCGCGTAACCAACTGATCCACCAGAACGTCCCCCAGGCCGTCAATATCCATCACGCCGCGCGCAGCGAAGTGCAGAATGGATTGCTGCAACCTGGCCGGACAATTGGTGTTGATACAGCGGCTGGCGGCTTCGCCCTCTTCGCGCACGATCTCCCCGCCGCACACCGGGCAATGCTTGGGCATCCGGAAGGGGCGCCGATCGGCGCCTTGCTTTATCACGCGCACCACTTTGGGAATTACGTCGCCGCTGCGCTCCACCAGCACGCGGTCGCCGATTTCGACCCCCAGCCGTCCGATTTCGTCTTCATTATGGAGCGACGCGCGCGCCACGGTTACGCCGCCGATGTTCACGGGCTTTAAAAACGCGACGGGCGTGAGCGCGCCGGTCCGGCCGACGTTCACTTGGATGTCCTCGACGTCCGTCTCGGCTTGATGGGCGGCGAACTTGAACGCAATCGCCCAGCGCGGGGCCTTCGCGGTCCAGCCGAGTTTGCTCTGCTGCCGCACCGAATCCACCTTCAGAACCACGCCGTCGATCTCATAGGGCAGCGACTCGCGCTTGGTTTCCCAGTGATGATAAAACTCGAGCACGGCGTCCAAGTTCGCGCATTTCGCCTTATAGGGGTTCACCTTGAAGCCCATCTCCTCCAATGCTTCGAGCGATTCCCACTGGCTTTCGCGGGCGAAGCTGCCGTCCGCCATCAGGAAGTAGGCGAAATATTCGAGCCGGCGGGATGCCGTGACCGACGGTTCGAGAGCTCGTAACGCCCCGGCCGCGGCATTGCGCGGATTTGCGAACAGGGAAAGCTGCTGCTGCTCGCGCTCCGCATTGAGCTTTTCAAAAGACTTGCGGGGCATGATCACCTCGCCGCGCGCCTCAAACGTCCGGAGGCCGGATCGGGTGCTCAGCGGTAGCGAACGGATGGTGCGCGCGTTCTCGGTGACATCTTCACCCACCGAACCGTCCCCGCGCGTCACCGCCTTCCGCATCTGGCCGTCTTCATAGTGCACGGCCATCGAGAGACCGTCCAGCTTTAATTCCGCGATATACAAGAAAGGCTCGTCGCCCAGCAGCGTCCGCACCCGACGGTCGAATTCGCGCAGTTCGTCCTCGTTCAGAGCGTTGTCCAGGCTCAACATGGGCGAGCTGTGGCGCACCTTCACGAATCCTTCGCGTGGCTTGCCGCCGACGCGCTGGGTAGGCGAATCCGGCGAGATCAGCTCCGGGTGCTGGGCTTCGAGTTCCTGCAGGCGCCGCATCAGGCGGTCGTATTCGGCGTCGCTGATCTCCGGCCGATCCAGAACGTAGTACAAGCGCTCGTGATGACGCAGGGTCTCGCGAAGCTCCTCCATCTGGCGGGCCAGGGAAGCCTCCTGCTGTTCTGTCCTCGAATGCATTACTATAATTAGGTTACTATTGCGAACTACGATCTACCGACGGGCCTTTCTCATCTACAATCCCTTCGCAGGCGGACTCCGGCGGAGAAGGCATGCGCTGAAGCGCTCCCTGGAGCTGCTGGCGGGACACGGGATGGAAGTGGAAGCCATTCCCACCACTGGACCGCGCGCCGCGGCCGAGATCGTCCGTAGCGTCGCGGATCGCGGCGCGGACCTGATTCTGGTGGCAGGCGGCGACGGAACCATCAACGAAGTTGTGAACGGAATGGCGCATTTGCCCGTTCCGCTGGCCATCTTGCCGGCGGGTACCGCGAATGTTCTCGCCAACGAGCTGGGCCTCGGCAAGACCATGGAGCGAGCTGCCGAAACCCTGACGCACTGCGTTCCGGAACGTGTCGCTCTGGGATTGCTTTCCACCGAAAACGGCGAGCCGCCGCGCCATTTTCTTCTGATGGCAGGGGCGGGTCTGGATGCCGACATCGTCTATCACCTGAACCAGGGGATGAAAGACCGGCTCGGAAAGATCGCTTACTGGCTGGCCGGCTGGGCGAGATTCGGGCGTAAACTGCCGGAGTTCCTGGTTACCGTGGAGGGGCGGGAGTATCAGTCCAGTTTTGCCTTGATCAGCCGCGTCCGCAATTACGGCGGGGATCTGGAGATTGCGCCCAGTATTTCGCTGCTGGATGAAGACTTCGAGGTGGTTCTGTTCGAAGGCGCCAGTTCAACGCAGTACGTCAAATATATGCTGGGCACAGTGGCGCGGCGTCTGGAAGGCATGCGCGGCGTTACCATTTTGCGCACCACCAAGGCTGTTTTTCGAGCGTCGGCGCATGGGGACGTGCATGTGCAGGTGGATGGCGAATACGCCGGGCTGGCTCCGGGACGCGTCGATCTGATTCCGCGCGCCCTGACATTGCTCGTGCCGCCCACCTTTCGCGCCCGCAGGCCCGCGCGCATCGACGACGGCACATGGACAACATTACCCACTCGCTGACCGGCCTGTTGATGAGCCGCGCCGGTCTCAACCGCTACTATCCGCGCGCGGGCTGGTTGCTAGTCATCGCTGCGAATATTCCCGATATCGATGTCGTCACCGCTTCACGCGGATCGTTCGTCTATTTCGAGCAGCACCGGGGCATCACACACGCCGTCGCGATGGTTCCCGTGATGGCCCTGCTGCCGGTGCTGTTCATGTGCGCGATCAGCCGCAGCATGCGCGGCTGGAGGGCGGCCTGGATTCTCTCGATTCTGGGAGTCGCCAGCCATTTGCTGCTGGACTGGACGAACTCCTACGGAATCCGGTTCTTCTATCCGTTCTCGTCCCGCTGGTTCCACCTGGATCTCAACAATCTCGTCGAACTGTGGATTTGGGGCGTCTTCCTGCTAGCTTGTCTGTTGCCTTTGCTCGGCCGGCTGGTGAGTTCTGAAATGGGCGCGCAAGCCGGATCGGGCCGGGGCTTGGCGATCTTCGCTCTGGTATTCGTGCTGGTATTCGAGTTCGGCAAAGGGCTTTCCCATCAGAGGGCCATTGAGATTCTAAATTCCCGCGTGTATCAAGGCGGGCCGCCGATTCGCGCCGCCGCGTTCCCGAATACTCTCGCGAATCCGTTCGAGTGGTCCGGCTGGGTGGAGCGGCCGGAGTTCTTCATGCACTTCAGGACCTTGAACGTGGCGAGCGATTTTGACCCTGGAGCGGGAACGGTAATCTACAAGCCTGACCCCAGCCCCGCCATCGATGCCGCGCGCCAGGCCTTCCAGGTGGAAAAGTTTCTGGAGTTCGCGCAATACCCCCTGTGGCGGGTGATTCCCCTCGCCGATCCGGAAGGAGCGCATCGGGTGGAAGTAACGGATTGGCGTTTCCCTTTTACCGCGACCGCCACGGTGGACTCACTCAACCACGTGCTGGGTACGTCGTTTCACTATTAGATTGTCTCTAGTTCCTCTTCGAGCAACTGCTTCTGATACAAATCCGCGTAATATCCGCCGTTCGCCACCAGCTCGGCGTGCGTGCCCTGTTCGGCGATCTCGCCGTGCTCGATCACGAAGATCCGGCTGGCATTCTGCACCGTCGAAACGCGATGGGAGATCAGAATCGTGGTGCGGCCCCGCATCACCTCCGCCAGCCCGCTGAGAATACGCTCTTCTGTGAGCGTGTCCACGCTCGAAAGAGCGTCGTCCAGAATCAAGATGCGAGGATCGCGGAGAACGGCGCGGGCGATGGCGACGCGCTGCTTCTGTCCGCCGGAGAGCGTGAGGCCGCGCTCGCCGATCATGGTCTCCAAGCCATCCGGAAAACTCGCGATGTCGGGTGCCAGTCCGGCTAGGTCGGCCGCGCGGGTGATATCCTGCTCCGTCGCGTCCTCGACGCCAAAGGCGATGTTCTCGGCGAGCGTAGCGCTAAAGAGAAACGTCTCCTGCGGGACGAAACCGATCTGACGCCGCACCCATTCCGGGTCGAGATTCCGGAGGTTCAACCCGTCCAGGTACACCGCGCCGCCGGTGGGATCGATCAAGCGTGGAATCAGGCTGACCAGCGTGCTCTTTCCGCTGCCGGTGTGTCCAACAATGGCGACCGTTTCGCCCGCCGGAATTTCCAAATCCACCCCGCGCAGCGCGGCGCCCGACGAATAGCGTACTTCCACATCCTCAAACCGTAACGCTCCGGCAACGTGCCCTGGCACACGCACAGCTCGCGACCTGTCCAAAGCGATGCTGGGTTTCTCTTCCATCAACTCCATAATCCGGTTCCAGGACGCCGTCCCGCGCTGCATCAGGTTCACCACCCAGCCCAGCGCGATCATCGGCCACACCAGTATACCCATGTACGTGTTGAACATCACGAAACTGCCCAATGAAATGCGATGCTGGAGCAGTTGATAGCCGCCGCCCAGCAGCACAATGAGAAAACCGGCGCTGATGAGCGCTTGCAGCAACGGCATGAACAAGCCAGAGAGCCGGGCCAGCCGAATATTTTCGCCGATGTAGTCCTGATTCAACTGTTCGAACTGTGCCAGCTCCGCCCGTTCCTGCACGTAAGCGCGCACCACGCGCACGCCGGAAAGATTCTCTTGCACGCGGCTGCTGATGTCGGAGAACATTTTCTGAATGGATTGAAAGCGGTCATGAATCTGGCGGCCGAACAGGACCACGGCCACGCTCACCACCGGCGCGGGCACCAGACAGATTAACGTGAGCCTCCAGTCCACCGACAGCATGACGCCGACGGCCAGAATAGCGGTGATCACGGTTTCGGTCCAATACATCACTCCCGGGCCCAGCATCAAGCGGACCGCGTTGAGATCGTTGGTGGAGCGCGCCATGATGTCGCCGGTACGGTATTTCGAGTAGAAATCGTGTGACAGAGTCACCAGGTGCGAAAACAGATCGTTGCGAAGCTCGTACTCTATATCGCGCGAGGTTCCAATCAGGATCACTCGCATCCAGTATTGGAAAATCCCTTTGACCAGGGACAACCCCACCAGCAATGCCGCGAATTCGAACACCAGTTGAAGACGGAAGCCGCGCGTGAGCGAGTCCACGCCGCTGCGCATCACCAGCGGGATCGCGGCCCCCAGCAGGTCTTTAATCAGCAACGCGCCCAAGCCCAGCGAAAGGCTGACCCGGTGACGCCACAGATAAGGTCCGGCCGTGAGGATTATCTTGCGCATCTCATAGTCCAAACCACGATGTGACGGTCTTCATCCATTCGAAGGCGAACGTTTTTTGACCGTCCCGGTTCTTCCACCAGCCGTCGGGCGTAAAGTACGGATCCGGAGCTGCCACCACATGGAACTCGAGATCCGGCGCAGCCGCTCGAAAGATGCGGCCCGCCCGGCGCGTGTGATAGTTGCTGGTCACCAGATCGATCCGGTGCGCTTGCAGTTGACGCAGTTCGCTGATCACGGCTTCGGCTTCAGCCGCGGTGGATCGCGCGTCATTCGGCAGAGCGACAAAATAGGACGGCGGGTAGCCGTGCCGGACGGCGAATGGGATTGCCAGATCGGATTCGTGCAGGCCATATATCGCGGATGGCCCATCCACCAGAGCCTTGGGTGCAATGCCCTGCCGCACCAGGTCGCCTGCGGTGAGTATCCGATTCCCGAAAAAGTCTCCCGCGAGAACGACAATGATATCGGCCGGCGCGGGGCTTTCCGATTGCACCAGGAATCCTCCCAGTTCTTTCAGCCAGAAATGATACGGAAGCGCGATCAGCAGGATAAGCACGGCGGCTACTATGAGGAACCGGACCAGTCCGCGGGATGCCACCTATGCGCTACTTGTCCTCTGGGGATGTTTTCTGATCGAGATGGCCGACCGATTTGAGTCTTTGAAACAGCCGTTCCACTTCGGCCTCGTCTTCAGGAAGCATCAGCGGGTAACGCGGCCCGGCCAGTTGCTTGCGCGCCGCCGCCGCGCTCGCGGCTTCGCCCCAAAACTGGCGATACGGAACGCCATCGATCAACGCTTCCCTGGCATGCCGGCGCAAGCTGCGCAGCAGGCCGCTGGAGGAATTGGAATCGCCCGGATAAACCACCAGGACTTTGGACTTGTCACTCAAGGTCAGCTGGACGATCAGAGGAACGTTGGCGCTACGATCCAACCGGCGTATTTGCTTCCACGGGATCGCGGTGCGTCCCACTTTGACGTGGCTATCGTAGATTTCAATCGCGGGACGGGAAGCCAGATAGAGGACCAGGATAGCGCTCACCAGGAACAGGCCGGCCGCAATCCAACAGAGCGGCCAGACCAGCGCAAGCCATACGGAAAAGCTGGTCAGCCCAAGCGCGGCCAAGCCCGCCCATCGATAGTGACCAGGGACGAGATAGCGCGTGATTGGAACAGGCACACTTTCAGACTACCCCTGCCGGACCCGCCCGTCAATTCGGCTTTGATCTTACTAGCGCATAGGGCTCGGCGCGTCTGCGCCAAATCCCTCAGGCATTGCTCGCGCCGCGCTACGTCTTGCGCGACCCCCACAAAAGCTTGATGCCGCGCCAGGCATAATGGAACCCGCTCCATGCCGTTCCCGCAACCATAAGCCAAAGCGCAAGCTCAACCGGCGCCGGGATCCCGGCACGCGCGCCCATCACTACCAGCGCGGCTGAAATCTGGAGGAACGTGCTGAGCTTCCCCCAAACCGAAGGCGGGAATTTCCGAATGGATGTGAACAACAAACCATAAGCCGCCATCGCCAGGATCAACAGGTCCCGCGCGAACACCAGCGCGACCATCCACCAGGGAATCGCGCGCGCCAGGCCTAGACACACATAGATCACTACCAGCAGGATCTTGTCGGCGATGGGGTCGAAGTATGCGCCCACGCGCGTAGCCTCATCGAGACGGCGCGCCAGAAGCCCATCCACCACATCTGATATGCCGGCCAGGAAAAAAAGCAGGAGGGCCCGATCATAACGGCCCTGCAGTATCGCGGCAGCCACAAACGGAGTCAGGAGTACGCGCAACAGCGTGAAAAGGTTCGGGAGATTGACCAAACTACTACGAGACTAACGCGTGGGCGACACGGGTGGCGAGTTGGTCGAAGCTGAGGATTTCGTAAAGCGAAGGATCGGACATGATGCGCGCGACCAGGGCCGTGTGCATGGCGTGCCCGGCCCGTTCCGCGATGACGTGGCCGAGCAGGGGCTTGCCGATCAGCGCCAGATCGCCGATCAGATCCAGGGCCTTGTGCCTGCAACACTCATCGGTAAATCGCAGCCCATCCGGATTCTGCACTCCCGCATGATCGAAACAGATCGCATTCTCGAGCGCCGCGCCCCGAATCAGACCCATATTACGCATCTGGTCCAGCTCGTGAGCGAAACCGAATGTCCGGGCGGGAGCGATTTCTTGCGCATAGCGCTCCGGCGTCACTTCCATGTCGAGTGACTGGCGTCCGATCATGGGGTGATCGTAGAACACATCGCAGGTGAGCAGGAATCGATCCGACGGAAGAATGGAGATGCGCTTCGATCCGTTTTCAACCTGCACGGGACGGCGAATCCGGAGAAAGCGCTTGCGCCGGCGATAAGATTTCAAGCCCGCGGATCGCAGCAGGTCGACATAGGGCGATCCGCTGCCATCGAGAATGGGCACTTCCAGATTGTCGATCTCGACGTAGGCATTATCCACGCCGGAACTATAGAAGACGCTTAGCAGATGTTCGGTAGTGGAAATCAGGACCCCTTGCCGCATCAGGCTGGTGGCATAGCTCACGCGCGCCACGTAGCGCCAGCTGGCCGGCACCGGGAAATTATCCAGGTCCGTCCGAAGAAAAACTATTCCGGTGGAAGGTGGTGCGGGTAGTATCCGAATAGAGACTGGAACGCCACTGTGAAGACCCACTCCCTTGGCCTCCACGGGACGCTGCACGGTAGTTTCAAACCGCAAGGCGGTGTCCTGAGGTCCTGCGCAATCTGATTCCCAACTCTCGATTCTAACTGAATTCATTGTAAACAGCGAGTAACACTCGGCGCTAGCCTTTTGATTCGAAAAGCTTTGTAAATTTTCGTGTGTGGTAAATCAGCCACAGGTTATAAGCCGACTGTATCGTAAACAATCCAACCTGGGGCTATCCGCTCACGTTATCCTTATGACGAATGGCCGCTGCCGGCGCGCACCATCGTCTTTTCCTCATCGATACCTACGGTTTCATCTTTCGCGCCTATCACGCCCGCGCGCGCAGCGCCGCGCCTCCCATGCGGACCACTACCGGTCTCCAAACGGAAGCAGTCTACATCTTCCACAACATGCTGCGCAAGCTTCGAACCGCTTATCATCCCGAGTACATCGCGGCCGTTTTCGAATCCGGGAAGACGTTCCGCGAGGCCACTTTCACGGAATATAAGGCGAATCGAACCGAGATGCCTCCCGATTTGCGCGAGCAAATCCCCTACATCCGTCGTCTGCTGGACGCCATGCACATCCCGATCCTGGCCTACGAAGGCTTCGAGGCTGATGACGTGATCGGCGCCATCGCGAAACGCGCCAGCCAGGCGTTCGATGTGGTGATCGTTTCGAGCGACAAAGACATGTTGCAACTGGTGAACGATCGTGTGCACATGTACAATCCGGTGAAAGACGACCGGTGGTACGACGCCGCCGAAGCTGAGGCGTTCATGGGAGTGAAGCCGGGCCAGGTGGCCGACCTGCTGGCTCTCATGGGCGATTCCGTGGACAACATCCCGGGGGCGCCCGGTATCGGAGAGAAAGGCGCCCGCGATTTGATCCAGCGCTTCGGGTCTGTCGAAGGCGCCATGGAACACGCCGCCGAAGTGGAGCGCAAGACCTACCGCGAAAGCCTGCTGAACAATCAGGAGCAAATTCGATTGAGCAAGCGCCTGGCAACCATCGACACCACGGTTCCGATCGAGTTCCGGATGGAAGATCTGGCGGCGCGGGAACCCGATATCGGCGAGTTGAAAGCCATCTACAAAGAGCTCGAGTTCTACAGCCTGCTCAAGGAAGTTGGCCCGGTGGAAGATGCGCATACGCGCGACTATGCGGCCATCCATTCTCGCGACGAAGCCGTCGCTTACGGGGAGGCGCTGGCGAAACTGGACCCCGCCAAACCGATTGCGTTCGCAATCCAATCGTCTCTTGAGGGCGACCTGCCTTTAACGATGATCGGCGTCTCGCAGGAACCTGGCGTCGCGCGCGCGCTATCGAGCGAACATCTGGATCTCCTGAAGCCCATCCTCGAAGATGCGCGGCGAGTGAAAGTGGCGAACGACAGCAAGGCGCTGATCCTGGCGCTTCAAAAGCACGGCGTGGAAGCGCAGGGCTTCCGCCACGACGTAATGTTATACGCGTTCCTGCTCTGCGCGGACCCGGCGGGATGTTCGCCCGAGGTTCTAGCCGAACGATACCTGGACCGCAAGCTCGGTCCCACAGCCGAGCAGCACGCCGATCTCGCGCTGACGCTGGCGGAGCGGCTGGGACCCGAAATCGATCGGGAGGGTTTCCGCGAGCTTTACGAAAGCATCGATTTGCCGCTGGCGTCGGTGCTTGCGCGCATGGAGCGCACCGGCATCCGGATAGAGCCCCGCGCACTGAAGACCCTATCCGAACAGCTGGACGCCTCCATTCAACAGTTGACCGGCGAGATTCACGAACTTGCCGGAAAACCGTTCAACATCAATTCGCCCGTCCAGCTCGGCAAAATATTGTTCGAAGACCTGAATCTTCCCGCTCCGGTGAAATATGGGAAGGGCAAAACCATTTCCACCGCCGCGGATGTGCTGGAAGGCCTGGCCGCCGAGCACGCCATCGCCCGCAAGGTGCTCGAATATCGCCAGCTCACCAAACTGAAAGGCACCTATGTCGACGCGCTGCCCGCGCTGATCGACCCGGCGACGGGCCGCCTGCACACCACCTTCAATCAAGCCGGCGCGGCCACCGGTCGGCTGTCGTCGTCGAATCCCAACCTCCAGAACATTCCGATCCGCACGGAGCTGGGACGCGAAATTCGCGCCGCCTTCGTGCCGCGCGAAGGCTGGAAGCTGATTGTTGCGGATTATTCGCAGATCGAACTGCGGCTGCTCGCGCAGATGTCGCGCGATCCGGTTCTGGTCGCGGCCTTCCGCAACGGGGAGGACATTCACACCCGCACGGCGGCCGAGGTCTTCGGCGTTCCGCCGTTGATGGTGACCGCGGAGATGCGCCGCAACGCCAAAGCCGTCAATTTCGGGATCGTGTATGGCCAGACGCCTTTCGGACTGGCGGCCTCGCTCGGAATCGAGCGGAAGGAAGCGGAAGAGTACATCCATACCTACTTCGAGCTGCACTCCGGCGTTCGCAAGTTCATCCAGGAGACCATCGCGGAGGTTCGCAAGAACGGCTATGCGATTACGCAGTTCGGACGCAAGCGGCCGATTCCCGATATGCATGCCCGCAATCCGAACGCGCGCTCGTTTGCCGAACGCACCGCCGTCAACACACCGCTGCAAGGGACGGCGGCGGACTTGATCAAGCTGGCCATGATCCGGATCGACGAACGGCTGCGGCGCGAGAATCTCGAAACGAAAATGCTCCTGCAGGTACATGACGAATTGCTGTTCGAATCCCCGCCGGGCGAGGTGGAACCGGTGGCGCAAATGGTGAAGCACGAAATGGAGAACGTGAAGAAATTGAATGTGCCGTTGATCGTGGATGTGGGAATCGGTGATAATTGGCGAGACGCAAAATGAAACACGCGACTGTATTGTTAGTGGCTGCTCTGCTTCTGTCCGGATGCTCTTCTTCCTCCTCATCGTCCTCATCCTCGTCGGTCGGTGTTACCGCTCCTCCGGACTACAAGGTGAAATTCGACACCAGCCGGGGCGTGTTCGTAGTGGAGGTGCGCCGGGACTGGGCGCCGGTGGGCGCGGATCGCTTCTATGAGCTGGTGAAGAGCGGTTTCTATGACGATGCCCGATTCTTCCGGGTCGTTCCAGGCTTTGTCGTTCAGTGGGGCCTGAACAAAGATCCCAAAGTGTCGGCAGAGTGGCGCGAGAAGCAGATTCCCGACGATCCTGTGAAGGAGAGCAACAAACCGGGCTACCTCACCTTCGCCAAGACCGGCCAGCCGAACAGCCGCACCACGCAGCTGTTCATCAACTATGGCGACAACGCGCAGTTGGACTCGATGGGATTCGCGCCGTTCGGCCGAGTGACGGAAGGGATGGATGTAGTGGCGGGCCTATACTCGGGCTACGGCGAAGCACCGCAGCAAAATTTGATCGAGTCCGAGGGCAATGCGTATTTACAGCGCGATTTTCCGAAGCTGGACTACATCAAGACCGCGCGCGTAGAGTAGGCGCGGCGCGGGCGTCTACGGTATAAAGAAGAGAGACCTTCGAAGCGCCACCCTAGCTCAGTTGGTAGAGCGGCTGATTCGTAATCAGCAGGTCGCCGGTTCGATCCCGGCGGGTGGCTCCAGAACTTCTCTGAAAACAAAAGACTTCTCCGAACGTTCCAACCTCAGAAATCTCCATTTGAGCTCCAACTGTGCCAAAACTGTGCCAAAACCCCTTCACGCGGCCTCTCCTGTGCCAGAACTCCCCTTGTCGTTTGCTTTGCGATTCAGCTTGGCGAGAGCTTCGCGTTTCATCTGCAGCTTCATCTGTGAATACTTCTTGAACACCTTCGCGTCGCCCTGGCGCAGGAGCTGGGTGACCCATTCATCGGCCACGCCCCCGGCGCTCAAGCGAGTCGCATACGTCGATCGGAGATCGTAAATCCGGAAGTAAGGAATTCCCGCCTTCCGAAGCGTCGTCGCCCAGACCTTCTTGAAGCTGGCCTGATAGCCGGACGGGTTGTCTGGGTTGGGAAACAGGTAAGGTCCCGGCCCAGAGATCGCGATCTGTTTTCTGAACGCTTCAACTGCGAACTCTGTCAACGGTACCTCGGCAACTCCACTCGCAGTCTTCGAATCCGGAATCCAGACGAATGCATTTGCCAGGTCCACGTCCTCCTTCTTCATCGGGGCGAGTTCCTTATATATCCGCAGGCCCGTTTCCGTGATGATACGGATCACGTTGCGCAGGTAGTCCGGAGCGGAGGCCTCGATCTTCTCCTGCTCCGACCACGTCATGTAGTGCGGGCGGAAAAGCCCTTTCACCCGGACCGGGAACTCCACCCCAGAACACGGGTTCGCCACCAATAGCTTCTTGCGCACGGCGACATTCAACATCCGCCGCAACACTCGAAACTCCTGGTGGACTGTGCTCGGTTTGACGAGCCCCTTGGCGACCTTGCCCTCGGACCTCGTGATCTGGACGCGCTGCTCCAAACGCCGGCGCAAAAAAGTCTCGATCACATCCGCGGTCAGATCGACCAACAGGACCTCCCCAAACCCAGCATTAAGATGCTTCGCCACCCGCGTATAGGACAGATGCGTCTTCCGTGCCCGAAACGGCGGTTTGGAAAATGCTTCCAGAAAGTGTTCCGACCATTGCGCGAATGTAAACTGTTCGCCTTTGCGGAGCAGCGGCAAAGTATTGCTGTCGCGGGCCTGCAGCCGTTCGCGCAACGCCTCTGGGCCTCTTCCCAGTCATCAGTGTTCGTTGATTCTCTCTGGCGTTTGCCCTCGCGGTCGCGATAATCCATCCACCAGAACTTCGACTCCTCCTTTCGAAAAAGACGTCCATCGTGTTTCCTAGGTCTTGCCATTTCCCACCTCCTGTTTGAATGCTGCGCGGAAGGGCTCGAGATCCGATTTGAGGAACCGGATGTTTCGGCCCATCACGCGGAGATGGGGAATCTGCTTTCGCTCAACCCAAAGATACACCGTTTGCGGGCTGACGCCAAGGAAAACTGCCGCTTGCCGAACAGTCAACGGGATTTCGTCAGCAACGGCAAAGGCGGATTGTCCGCCCCCGCTGCTCGATTTGAGGGGGAGGCTCTCGGAATTCATACCCTCTTATATGGCTTACTCTGATTTTTTTCAAACAGACCCGAGACGGCGCCGCAAGATCATGCAAGCCGAGTAGTGCAATCGTTTTAGACACAATCACTTCCCGTTCCCAGCACGGACAAAGATAGTCATAAATGAAGAGGGGCGGCATTCGTACCCGTTTTCTCGAAAACGTAGCTGGAAGCTCATTCCCTCACGTCCGCCGTTCTGGCTTTCTGGGAGGGCCGTTGGTTTGATCGTTAAAGAACCCTTCGGCAGAATTGCGACATGAGCAACTCTGATCTTCTTGAGGAACTGCGCGGCCGGGAACTGCGCGGCGGAGGGTGGAGTTTCTTCGGCTCACGGCAGGTCAGTTTGGAAGCTACATCTCTAGCAAGCCTCTGCCTGCTGGCGGAGAGGCCTTCTGAGGCGCTGCGGCTGGGCAAGCTTTTGTCAGGCGGGCAGCTTGCAGACGGCAGTTGGCCATCGTTCGTTGGTGACCGGGAATCTTCGTGGACAACGGCCCTTGCCATCTGCGCATTGAATTCAGTCAAACGATTCGTCAAAAGCCAGAGAACGAGGTGAATCCTGGCTTCTGAGAACCAAGGGCCGGGAGGGCCATTGGTTCTGGCGATGGAAATTCAAAGCGGCGGATCGAACGGTTCGATTCGATCCCGACAAGTACGGTTGGCCCTGGATTTCGGGCTCCGCCAGCTGGGTCATCCCCACAGCCTTCAGCATCATCGCCATCAAACAATTCACCGCCTGCAACCGCTCCGAGGTGTCGGAGAAACGAATCCGTCTGGGCGTCGATATGCTTCTGGATCGAGCCTGCATCGACGGAGGCTGGAACTCAGGAAATAGCGTCGTTTACGGCGTGCCGCTTGCGCCCGCATGTTGAGGCGACAGCGATCGCACTGTTGGCGCTGCAGGATGAGCGAAGAACCGAAACCATTCAGCGGAGCTTGGCCTGGCTTAAACAGCAAGCGTCCGCATCGATTCCGGTTCCAGCCTTGCCTGGTGCATTCTCAGCTTGTTCGTGTACCAAGAGTCCGTTGAGGCGCTCAAGAACAGACTGGCAACGATCATGGGAGACGGCCGCGACATCCGGAACAATGCCACTCTCGCCACCGCGCTCCTCGCACTCAAGTGCGGCGAGATGATTCATCCGTTCGTGGTGCTGCGATGAAGCTCGATCGGCGACGATTCCTTGGCTCTTCAGCGGGTATGGCCGCGACAAAGGGGTGGCGGCCGAATGGGCTTGGCCGAAACATTCGGTCTCGTATCGGAGACCTCGTTCATCTGTAGCGGTTCTGAATGCGGCCGAGTACTCAGAGAAGATCGAGGCGCTTCTTCTGGAAGGATTGCGGTTGTTCCGGTTCAACATGCTGGGCAGGTCGGTTCTTCTCAAACCAAATCTGGTGGAAGACTTGCCGGGACCGGTAAACACGAACGCGAACTCTTATCGGAGCGGCCGCCCGATGTTTCCTTCGTCTTGGCGCGGCCCGCGTAGTGATCGGCGAGGGTCCGGGACATCAACGCGACACCGAACTCGTAGTGCAGGCCGCGGGCCTGAAGCCGCATCTCGCGAACGGCAGATCGAGTTCGTGGATCTCAACCGTGACGAGCTTGGGAAAGTGAAGCTGAAAGCGAATTACAGCGGCCTCGGAGAGCTGTGGTTACCGCGCTCGGTTCTCGATTCCGACTTCATTGTCTCAATGCCCAAGGTGAAGACGCACCACTGGGCAGGGGTCACCCTGAGCCTGAAGAATATGTTCGGCGTCGTGCCGGGCATGAAGTACGGCTGGCCCAAGAATCTGCTGCACTGGAGCGGGATTCACGAAAGCATCCTTGATATCTGCGCGACAGTGCCCATCCATTTCGTGATTGCAGATGGCATCACGGCCATGGAAGGCAACGGTCCGTTGCAAGGAACCGCACGTGAGCTTGGAAAGATTGTGCTTGCCGACGACCCGGTCGCCGCAGACGCCACCTGCGC
>CAWBAE010000013.1:0-119238 GCA_963786745.1 Terriglobia bacterium
TTGCCCCCATTTTTGACACAACCAGTTAAGGCTCAAAATCCATTCAAAGGAGAATTGAGTCATGGGGTTGTCGAGAAGGATGTTCACCAAGGAGTTCAAGCTGGCCGCAGTGCGGCGGCTGGAGCAAGGAGTTTCCATCGGCGAGGTGGCGCGGGCGTTGGAGGTAAACGCCAACGTGCTGCACCGTTGGCGACGTGAGTTCCGCCAGGGGCCGGGCAATGTATTTCCGGGTAACGGGAAGCAGCGTTGGTCCGAAGGGCGGATCGCTGAACTGGAACGTAAAATCGGCCAGCAGGCGCTGGAGTTGGATTTTTTGAAGGGGTGCTTGCAGCGCATCGAGGAACAGCGGATGCTGCAGGCGTTGACTGGAAAGCCGCGGTCTACCGGAAAGCCCAAGAAGAAATGAAGGCCAACCGGGGATTGAGCATCGAGCGGATGATGAAGCTGGGCCGAGTTTCCCGGTCCGGCTTCTACCGGTTCCAGGATGCCGAGCCGGGTCCGGATCGCGACATGGATTTGCGGGACGCGATTCAACGGATCGCGCTGGAATGGCCCAGCTACGGGCGGCCCCGCATCACCGCCGAACTGCGGCATCGGGGATGGCGGGTGAATCCGAAACGGGTCTATCGGCTAATGCGCGAAGACAATCTGCTGTGCGTGCGGCGCCGCAAGTTCATCGTCACGACCGACTCCAACCACGGGCGCAGAATCTATCCGAACCTGGCTCGTGACATGATCCTGACCGCGATCAATCAACTGTGGCGGGCCGATATCACCTACATCCGGCTGCGCGACGAGTTCGTGTTCCTGGCCGTGATTCTGGACGCCTACTCGCGCCGCGTGATCGGCTGGGCGCTGGATCGCGAAATGGAAGACTCGCTCACGCTTGCCGCGCTACGCATGGCGCTTTCGTGCCGCGCAATCGAGCCCGGCCTGGTGCATCATTCCGACCGCGGCTCGCAGTACGCCAGCAACGATTACACGGATCTGCTCAAAGCCAACGCCATCGAAATCAGCATGTCGCGCAAGGGCAATCCGTGGGACAAGGCTTACGCTTCATACTGCACCTCCTGCAAACCGTGCACGACGTTCTCCGGGAAACGACGCCGTTTGGCAAGCTTGACGCCCTGTGCCTTGCGCGGTGGGTTGAGTCCGGGGTCCTCGTACAGCCAGTCGTCGCGATCGTTGAACGGATGAGCTCGAAGCAGGCCGTGGTTGCGCCAGTGGATGACGCATTTGGGAGTCACGCCCAATCGTTCCGACATTTCCTGAAGAGTCAGCAAGCCTTTGTCGCGTAGCCGATCATAACGCGATTTGAGCTGGTATTCGCGGCGGAGGCGCGCAACGATGCGGCTATTGAAGCGCTGGCCGCACCCGGATAGCGCTCCACGTTGGTTGAGGATCTGGACGATCTTTTTGTCGGTGTGGTGATCGGTCAGCCGATCGATTTCGGCGACAACCTCCGCTGGGGTTGTTCTGAGTTCCCAGGCGGTCAGCGGTCTCGGCAGCTCCAGGGTTCTTGATGCTCCGCCATGGAAGCGGACATGAACCTTGATTCCAGTGCCGCGCAGGAGCGTTACGTCGGCCAGCAGCAGGCGGACCATTCGTTTCCTTTCCCGATCTGGGGTTTTTGGATCTTGCCAGAGCCGTGGAAAATCACTGGCGATAGCGGCGATTCGGGCGCGCTGCTGTTCATCGATGGTGATGCGGTCCTGTCGCCGCTGCTGTTCGTACTGCTCCTGTGCCAGAGTTAATGCGCGAAGCTTTTCGTTCCAGTCCGCCTCGAGCGAGTCCGCAACGAGACGGTTCGCAGGATCGACGTACAAGTAACGGCGCTGAGCCAAGTCGGCTTCATAGCGCGCTCGCTCTACATGTTTCTTACGGAGCCGGTCCACTTCCTCGACTCGGGCCTGGAGTTCCTGCTGCACGGACAAAGTAACTTCGAGCGCTAGCGGAGCCACGCTTTCCACCAGCAGTTGGCCGACAGCGTTATCGATGTGATCTCCGACCACTCGCTGGCATAGCGATATGGCATGTTCGATTCCGTCGCGTTGGCAGACGTACTCGGGTACGAGCCGGTCTTGGCGTGTGTGATACCGAACCGTCATCCGGCTCCCGCATACCCCGCATACCACCAAGCCTTGCAGCAACGCTGGGCCCTCGCGTGGGGGACTTTTGCGGCGGTCGGCCCCGACCGCTTGAGCGTTCTCCCGGAGGCGCAACAAGTTCTCTTCGTACTGCGTCCAGGAGATGTAGCCAGGGTGAGCGCCCTTGAATAACATCCACTGTTCGCGTGGCAACTTGGTATAGGAGGTGCCTCCATTCGGGTTGTTGCGAGTGCGGCTGCGCCCATAGACGAAGGCGCCCGCGTAACGAGGATTGTGCAGAATGTGCAGTGCCCGGCTGTGTGGAAGTTCCGCCCACACCAGATCGCCCTTGTTCGGCCCCTTTTTTAATCGTCGTGGAAACAGCAGACCTTTCTGCCGGAACGCTTTGACCACTGCGCAAGCCGATGCGGTGCGCCGGAATGTGTCGAAAAAGAATCGAATACTCTCCTGTACCTGTTTATCAGGGTCCAGCACCGGCTGGCTGCTGGCGTTATAGAGAAAGCCGACGGGCAAGGGGCATTGCAACTCGCCGCGGCGCGCTTTGTTCAGGATTCCGCCCTGTAGGCGGGCGCGGATCACATGCAGTTCCGCTTCGCTCATGGTTCCTTTGAGACCCAGCAGGAGGCGATCATTGAAGTGCGCTGGATCATACACGCCGTCTTCATCGAGAATGAGCGTGTCGGTCAGAGCGCAGATCTCCAGCAGCCGGTGCCAGTCGGTGGAGTTTCGCGCCAGGCGGGAAACTTCCAGGCCAAGCACGATGCCAGCTTTGCCCAGGCCGACTTCGGTGACAAGCTTCTGAAAACCTTCCCGATCCACAGCCGAGGCGCCGGACTGCCCGAGATCGGTGTCGATGACGATGATGTGCTCCACGGGCCAGCCCAAGGCGACCGCATGCTGGCGCAGACCGTACTGTCGCTTGGTGCTTTCGGTATTTTCAAAAACCTGACGAAGCGTCGATTGGCGCACATAAAGATAAGCGTTTCGCTTGAGGTGTCCGGCATTCACTTTTTGGTGTGCGGTGCCTGTCATGAGGTTGCCTCCTGTTGTTGACAGAGAATCATGCTGGCCAGCAATGTGGTGATCTGTGGCCGCACGTCGCCTGGAACGGTTTCATCGATATCGGGCCGAGAGCGTGAGCTTGGTTCGCTGTGGGGAGCGCATTCCGACCAGGCCTGCATCCAGGCGGTCAGTCCGCGTCGCACAAAAAGCGCCCAGCCCAAGCCTTCGCCGCGATGGGCCACCGTTGCCATGGCATCGCGGCGCAGTTGCTCGTACTCGGCAACCAGATCGTGACGGATGGACGGTGTTCCGGGGCGCTCGGTCAGCGGAGTTTTTTTTGATGGCGTAGCAAGCTGCGTTCGATGCTTCGCGGATGAACCCGGATGCCGAAGCGATCCTGAATCAGCTTCACCAGTTCCGGCAATCGAACGGATGGTTCTTTCTGGTGCACCTCTCCGATGAATGCGAGGACTTCTTCGGTGATTTTGTGCGCTTGCTTCGGACCGCGCTTGCGTGGCACCAGGCCGGCTAGGCCGTCCAGCTCGAAGGCGGATAACGCTTGATAAAAAGATGGTCGCGAAAAACCGAAGTTCGCCGATGCGTCCGTAACCGACTGGCCTTCGGTCTGCACTCGGCGCAGCATCTCGTACTTGACCTGGACCAGGTCGCGGGGATCGAAAAAGTCGCCCTGAAGAAATAGTTCGTCCCGGACATTTTTGGCCCGTCGGTTCAGCGTCCCCTGTTGTTGCAGCGCCCCGAACTTGGCATCTTTGTCGGCCATGGGTGACTCGAAAACTGTCGAGCAGATCCGTAAAGATAATTATGCCAATATCCGGGCCGATGTCAAGCTGTTTTTGTCTTCCGCCACCTGTTATTACATGCTCTGTATGATGCAATGGTGCCCGCCGTAGCAGTGCAGTCCACACTCTTCCCGGCATCATTCCATTTACACATGCGGCGTTATTGCCTTTACACTCCGAGCTCCGCTCTTTCATCGCGCCTTCTCCAGAAAGTCGGCCAGCCTCAACAGATCCTCGTAGCGAAATAGGCACCGCCCTGCCGCCAATGTCACGAATGGATCGGCCTCTACCGCCGTCGTCCAGCCCGCCGGAATCGAGCGAAGGCGCCCGCCGCTATCGTGAAAGTAAACTCGATCCTCGCCCCAGTTGTGGCGATAGGTGACCAGCTTGAACCGCTGACCCTTCAACGGATGATGTGGATGGATGACTTCAAAACTACTGTCGGCAGCGTCGCCATGAGCTGTAGTTGACTGCCTTGGCCAACGCGGCCTGCGAGTCGTTCATGAAAACGCTCAAGTACGAAGAAGTGCTGCGCAACGAATACCGGGACTTGGCCGAGGCTCGCGCGTCGATCCGCGAGTTCCTGGAAAAGATCTACAACAAAAGGCGCCTGCATTCCGCACTCGGCTACATGCCGCCGGCCCGCTTCGAACGACATCAAAAGGATGCCGCTGCGCGGCAGCTTTCTGTATGAGTTTTCTGAGGCATCGGGAAATCTATCGTCCGATGTGGTTTTTCTGCGCACAAAGCTTGGGGGCGACTACGGCTGCCGCCCCCACCCATCGTCCCGATGAGTTTCCGGCCGGCTATTCCTCGGCGAGTTGCTCTCCAGCAGAGCCCGCCTCCGCTTCACCAGCCGGGAACCAGTATGCGCTACAGTCGTTTTGCCGGTCGAGGATTTTACAGCGAACGGCCAACAGTGTCTTAACTGTTTGTGTCAGCCCAGGGGGCAAGCACTTTTCGACCTTTGGACTCTAGCGCTCGACATTGGCGATCCGGACCATCCCAAACCGGGGAAGCCAGAGCCCTTCCTGCGAACGTCGTCTAACAACCGCCATCCCGCCGTTTCTCCTGACGGCCGTTGGATTGCTTACGCATCGGATGAATCGGGGCAGTTTGAAGTATATGTCCGGCCGTTTCCAGGCCCGGGGGGCAAGTGGGAAATCTCCAACGCTGGGGGAACGCGACCCGTCTGGTCGCGCACCAGCGAGGAGTTGTTCTTTGAGAATTTGGATAATCGCATCATGGCGACAGATTACGAAGTTAAGAGCGAATCGTTCATCGCCGGCAAGCCGCGCCTGTGGTCCAATCAACAGCTTAGTGACCTCGATCTAATTCTGAATTACGACCTGGCGCCGGACGGCAAGAGATTCGCTATTATCCCCGAGCTGAATGCGCCGGCGGCACAAGCAGGAAATATCCATATAGCCTTCCTGGAGAATTTTGCCGACGAGCTGCGGCGGCGCGCACCGGTTGGAAAATAAAGATTGCTCGGCGCATTTGCTAACATGAGCTTTCGTTGAAGGGAGCAGAAACATGGCACAACCCACTGAAGTTTTCTCCGCCGCTCACTCTGAAAACGGTAAACCAACGGCCGCACCCCGGCATCCGCTCGATCCCCTCTCGACCGCGGAAATCGAGGAGTCTCTTCGAATCCTCATCCAGGAAAAACAACTCGGCTCAAGCGTTCGCTTTGTTTCCGTATATCTGAACGAGCCGGCCAGGCGCTCGGTGGAACAATATCGCGCGGGCGCTCCCTTCGAGCGGCGCGCATTCATTCTGCTTCTCGATCGGAGCACGCAGACCGGATACGAAGCAGTGGTGGATCTGGTCCATAAGTCCGTCGCGTCGTTTGATCCGCTTCCCGCGGGCGTCCAGCCGCCCATCATGCTGGACGAATTCGGGGAAGTGGAACAGGCCGTCAAACGCTCGCCGGAGTTTCTGGCGGCGCTCGCGAAGCGCGGTGTCACCAACACCGACTTGGTGATGGTGGAACCGTGGTCGGCCGGGATGTACGGCACCGAACTCCCCGAAGATCAAGGGCTACGCCGGATGCGGGCGCTGTGCTTCGTGCGGTCGGAAGCGCTGGACAACGGCTATGCGCGGCCGCTGGACACCATGGTCATCGTCGTGGATCTGAACAAGATGGAGATTCTGCGCATCGAAGACTACGGCACGGCGCCGCTGCCGCCCGAGAGCGGTAATTGGGCGCGCGAATATATTCCGAACGTGCGGAAAGATCTCAAGCCCGTGGATATCGTGCAGCCGGAAGGCCCCAGCTTCACGGTGGAAGGCTATCAGGTGGCTTGGCAGAAGTGGAAGTTCCGCGTAGGATTCACGGCGCGCGAAGGGCTGACGCTCAACACCATCACGTACAATGATGACGGCCGGGAACGCCCCGTTCTCTATCGCGCTTCGATCTCGGAGATGGTGGTTCCGTACGGAGATCCCCGCGAGCAGTACTACCGCAAGAACGCGTTTGACATCGGCGAGTACGGCATCGGTATGCTGGCGAATTCACTCGCGCTCGGCTGCGATTGCCTGGGCGTCATCCACTACTTCGATTTTCCGCTCATCGACAGCCGCGGCGTGGTAACGGAGCTGAAGCATGCGGTGTGCCTGCACGAGGAAGACTTCGGGATTCTTTGGAAACACACGGACTGGCGCACCGGGCAATCCGAAGTGCGGAGATCGCGCCGGCTGTCGGTGTCCTTCATCGCCACCGTCGGCAACTATGAGTACGGATTCTATTGGTACTTCTACCAGGACGGGTCCATCCAGTGCGAGGTCAAAATGACCGGCGTCCTGAACACCACCACGCTCGCGCCCGGCGAGCAGCCGTCCTACGGCGTTGAAATTGCCCCGCGGCTGAACGCCCCCTATCATCAGCACATCTTCGCGGCCCGGCTGGTGGCTAGCATAGACGGATCCAACAATTCGGTCTACGAAGTGAATAGCGCCGGCGTGCCGACGGGCCCGGACAATCCGCATGGTAACGCGTTCCGGGCGGAGCAAACGCTGCTTGCCACCGAGATGCAGGCCCAGCGTCGCGTGAACGCAAGCACGGCGCGCTTCTGGCGCATCGTGAATCCGAGCCGCAAGAATCGGATGGGACAACCCGTCGGTTATCGGCTGATGCCCGGCGAAAATTGCCCGCCTCTGGTGCAGCCGGATGCGGCCGTGATGCGCCGCGCGGGATTCACCACCAATCACCTTTGGGTGACGCCCTACCAACCACGGGAGCGCTACGCGGCCGGCGATTATCCGAATCAGCATCCCACCGGCGACGGCCTGGCGCGCTGGACCCAAGCCGATCGAAACGTGGAAAATACCGAGGTGGTGCTCTGGTACGTATTCGCATCGAATCACGTCCCGCGCCCGGAAGACTGGCCGGTGATGCCGGTGGCAGCCATAGGGTTCCATCTCAAACCGGATGGTTTCTTCGAGCGCAGCCCCGCCATGGACGTTCCTCCGACATCGAAGGCCTGCGAACATGCGCATCCCCACTAGCCGCGCGAAACGGTGAACGACTCGCGAGCCAAGGTGCTGGCCGTATCCGGCCTGCGCAAGCAATACGGCACACTCGGGGCCGTGGATGGCATTTCGTTCGAAATCGAATCGAACGAAATCGTCGGGCTTCTGGGTCCGAATGGAGCCGGCAAAACCACCACCATCAACATGATTCTGGGCGTTCTCGAGCCGACTTCGGGAAGCATTCTGATCGAAGGCCTGGACATCTCGAAACATCGCGCGCAGGCTCTGGAGCGTACCAATTTCGCCGCCGTCTACGCTCCCCTGCCCGGCAATCTGACGGTGTATCAAAATCTGCGCTTCTTCGGTATGATTTACGACGTCCAGGGCTTGGCGGAGCGAATCGAGACCGTGCTGAGAGATTTCGATCTCGTAGCGCTGCGCAACACCCGCTGCGGAGTGCTTTCGTCGGGGGAGCAAACGCGCGTCTCCCTTGCCAAGGCCATGCTCAACCGGCCGAATCTGTTGCTGCTGGACGAACCCACTGCTTCGCTGGATCCGGCTACCGCGCGCGACATCCGGGCCAAGATCCGCGAGTTGGCCGTCGGCGGAAGTTCCGGCGTGCTGTGGACCTCTCACAATATGTACGAAGTGGAGGAAGTTTGCGATCGCGTTTTGTTCCTCTCGCACGGGAGGATTTTATTGGAGGGGGATCCCAAAACATTGCCGCGCGAGCACGGCAAAGAGACGCTGGAAGAGCTGTTCATCACCGTGGCGCGCGAGCCGCTGGCGCTGGAGCGAGGTTAGCCCGGATGCGCTGGACACGCGTACAAGCCATCGTCCTGCGGCAATTCTATTTGCTGCGCGGCAGCCCGGCCCGGTTGATTCCGTTGTTCGCGTGGGTCACCATCGACATCGTGCTATGGGGCTTCATCACCCGCTATCTGAACACCTTCGCGCACTCCGGGTTTAATTTCATCCCGGCGCTACTGGGCGCGGTTTTGCTTTGGGATTTTTTCACCCGCGTGATGCAAGGCGTCACTACGGCGTTTCTGGAAGATGTTTGGTCGCGCAGTTTTCTGAATGTTTTCGCCACACCATTGTCAATATTCGAATACGTAAGCGGCCTGGTGCTTTGCAGCGTTGCAACCAGCTCCG
The DNA here is from genome assembly GCA_963786745.1 of Terriglobia bacterium. Taxonomy (GTDB): domain Bacteria; phylum Acidobacteriota; class Terriglobia; order Bryobacterales; family Bryobacteraceae; genus Palsa-89. The sequence continues at coordinate 8,540 of CAWBAE010000013.1, forward strand.
TGGGCCTGGTGGTCATGCTGGTTCTCGCTGTCCTCATCTTCGGCTTATCTTTTTTCCTATATGGCGCGATGCTGATTCCGTTTCTGCTGGTGCTCTTCGGTTTTGGAATCGCCCTGGGGATTGTCGCGAGCGCGCTGGTGCTGCGCCTGGGCCCCGCCGCGGAGTGGTTCGTCTGGCCCATCCCCGCGCTGATTTCGCCTTTCGCCGCGGTCTTCTATCCGCTATCCACGCTGCCGCGCTGGATGCAATACATCTCGCACGCGCTGCCGCCGGTTTATGTGTTCGAGAACCTCCGGGCGATCGTCTCCGGACACTCGGCATCGGCCAGCGCGCTGGGCCTGGGCGCGTGCCTGGCGGCGCTCGACATCGCCATCGCGGGCTGGGTTTTTGCCAGGATCTACCGGAATGCGGTGCGAAGCGGATTGATCGCACGCTACAGCGCGGAGAGCGTGACGTAGCTCCTCAAACCAGCGTTTGAAACCAGCTCTACAGTCCGGCCGCTACCCAAACTTTCCTGGCTGCCACGAGTTCGGTATTCGGCGCCTCCGTGGTGATTCGCACGGATCGAAGACCGGCCTTATTTTCGGGCTTCGCTAGGAAGCCGACGCGGTATTGATGATCGAGGTGCTCGGCAACTTCGTCCAGATAGGGCGTAAAGGAAACCGCCGGAGCGAATCCGAGCATGTAGGATTCGCCGCCCGTCTCTTCGGCCAATTCCGCCAGGTGGCTCTGGCCCCAGTTCAACCGCCAATAGCTGTGTCCGAAGTGCCCGCCCGGCGGAGTGTAAATCGCATAGACCACGATTCCGTTTCGCTGGGCCAGTGCGATGGCAGCCTGGAGATAAGGATTCTCGATATCGATATCGCCGCCCAGAGGGTCGATGCCGCTCCCAACCAGAATCACTTCATGCCGCGCGCCGTTGGCCGGCCAGTGTTTGATCAGATCGCTGAACGACTCAAATGGGCTGGGCGATATTCCCGGTGAAGAAAACGGCAGACGCAGCGCTTTCGCCGCCAGCGCATGATCCCTGGTGACATTCTGTGCAATGTAGGCGGCGCCATTGCGCATGTAAGCCAGCCCGATCCCAGTCGAAGCGGGCTGTGCCTCAATGAAGTGGGCCAAAGACTGCAATTGCGATCCGAGAGTTTCGCCGGAGGCGTCGTCGATCAAAAGGAATAGCTCAAGGCCGGTCTCCACGCCGGGGGTGAGATCGGTAACCGGAAGACGCTGTTTCTGTTCAAAGACCATCACGTCATCGCGGTTCAGCGACGGAACATTCTTACCCTTGTGAGCCTCCACCGTGACAATCATTTGGACCGGAACCGTTGGAGCTACTTTGTCCTGTGCCAGGAGTAACGTGCTGCCTGCGGCCAGCACCGCCGTGAGAGCCAGTTTCGCCATGTGCGCTTCTCCCTACTTAACCGGACGTAATGCGGCCGGGCGATGGTACAATCGAAAAGTTGGCGCGAGGAGCCTGGCGCGCGCCGGCTGCAGATTCCAACCGAGCGGGCGCGTAGCTCAACTGGCAGAGCAACTGACTCTTAATCAGTAGGTTGTAGGTTCGATTCCTACCGCGCTCACCAAAAAAACAAAATAAAGCACCTATCTAACCAGCGAGATCTCGACGGTATCAGTGCCCTATTGGAGGATCGCCCACGCTGCGATCCCCCGATCGCAGTCCCACGTTCGGAAAAATGCCCACCGTACTGCCGCCCTCGACGTGCACGTGCGTGACGCCTGTCGCGGTGTCAAAGGTTTCGATATTCGCGGTTACCGAGCACGACACGTTAGTGGTCACTATTGCCCGAATAGTGGTCCGGGCGTTCCCGCTTGTCCCTGTGATGTCAGAGTAAGGCAGGGTGGCGGAAAAAACCTGGGCTAGAGTGATTGAAAAGGATGTCGAAGATCCGATGGCCGCGCCGTTCGTATTGTAAAAGGCAATCGTGCCCGTGCAGGGTGTCGGAAAAGGTGCATCAGTAATGCCCGGGAATCCCGGGCTCGCGACGTTAACCTGAGCCGTTTCCGAACTGGCCAAACCGACGACGGGAAGGTTCACGGTCCTGGTATCAATAGGGCCGGTGGTCTGGGCCAACGTAGCACCGGTCCACAGGGAAATCGCAATGAGCGACGACACAAAACGCATATTTCACGTCAGTAGGTGGACGCGAGTTCCCGGCAGCCCTAATTATAGCGGACGCACGTTTCGCAAGAAAAACGCTCCCTGAGATCACACCGACGCCTCCCAAAACGTGGACTTCCGTCTAGTCATCGTTCGCTGCTTCTAGTTCAGATTCGCCAGCTTATTTACAGTGCGGACATCACCAGATGCGTACCCTCTGCTCCGGCGCGAGGTACAGCCGGTAACCAGCCTTCACGCCGAACGCTTCGTACCATGCATCCAGATTACGTACAACACCGTTCACCCGGAACTGCGCCGGCGAATGCGGATTGCTGACCACCTGTTTCCGCACAGCGTCGTCGGTCGCCTTTCCTCGCCACGCCTGCGCCCATCCGAGCAACACCCTCTGATCGCCCGTCAGCCCATCGATCACAGGCGCCGGCCGTCCGCGAAGCGATGCATGATATGCCTCCAATCCGAGGGTCAGGCCACCCAGATCGGCAATGTTCTCACCCATGGTGAGGTCGCCGTTAACCTTCAAGCCGGGCAGAGGCTCGAACTGGGAATACTGTTCGCCGAGCTTGCGGGCGAGCGCTTGAAACTTCGCGTCGTCTTCCTTTGTCCACCAATCGCGCAGCGCACCTGAGGCGTCGATCTTGCGTCCTGCGTCGTCGAATCCGTGCGTGAGTTCGTGCCCGATCACCCCGCCGATGGCGCCGTAATTTACCGCCGGATCGGCATTGGGATCGAATATCGGCGGCTGCAAAATTCCGGCCGGAAACACAATATCTCGTAGCACTCCGCTGTAAGCGTCGTTGGTCTGCGGCGTCATTGCCCACTCTGACTTGTCCACAGGACCATCCAGCCTGCTCGAATCGAATTCCCAATCGGCCGCGCCGGCGCGCCGCACGTTGCCTACTAAGTCATCATCGGTAATCACCAGCTTCGAGTAATCGCGCGAATGATCGGGGTAGCCCACCTTGATCGTGTAGGTGTCGAGCTTTTTGAGAGCCTCCGCTTTGGTCTGTGGTCCCATCCACTCCAGCTTCTCCAGACGCGCGTGGTAAGCCGCCTTCAGGTTAACGACCAGCGCCTCAATCTTCGCCTTCGCCTCCGGCCCGAAATATTTCGCCGTGTAAAGTTGGCCGACGCCGAAGCCCAAAGTACCGAATTTACCCAGGCGGTTGCCCACCAGGAAATCGCCGCCGCTCACCGCATATACACCTCTCTTCCAGCGCACCTGTTGCTCTTTCTGGCCGGCGAGCGCCTGGTCGTGCATTTGGAAATAAGCGTCGGTAAACGGCTTCGAAAGGTACGGCGCGGCGTTGTCGGCGATATGCAGGGCATGCCAGGCCTGCAGCGTCTCCACAGGCGTCCGCGCCCAGATCGCCGCGAGCGTCGGAAATGCGGTCTTTTCGCCGACGATGACGCGTTCGAGCTTAGAAAGGCCCGCATTTTTAAGGAAGCCGGGCCAGCCGAAACCCGGCGCGAATTTCGACAATTCGGCCAGCGTAACGGGGTTATACATCGCGACGACGTCGCGCTGCTGCGCCTTGGTCCAACTCGCGGTTGCGATCTGGGTTTCGAATTCCACCACGTCCTTAGCGCGGGACTTCGCGTCGGGCCAATCGATCAGCTCCAAGAGCTGCGCGGCGTAATCCTGATATTTGCTCTTCTGCCCGGCGAACTCCGGCTTCAGATAGTAATCGCGGTCGGGCAAACCGAGCCCGCCCTGGTTGACGTAGAACGCGTAGTGACCGGGATCCTTCAAATCGGCACGGACGGAGAAGCCAAACAGAGTTCCCTGGTAGTCCGAATTACTCCGTCCCGAAAGGGACGCCAGATCGTCGCGTGTCCTGGCAGCCCGTACCTGGTCCAGCTCCCGAGCGATCGGCTTCGCGCCCAACTGCTCGACGCGCGCCTCGTCCATGAAGGATTTGTAGAATGCACCCATCTTGCCTTCGAGATCGGAGGGCTGATGCCGGGCGTGGGCGGCGGCTTGGTCCATCATCTGGTGGAGGCGCGCCTCGGTGCGGTCGCTCATCATCTGGCGCAAGCTGACGCCGGATTTATCCGGAGGAATCTGCATGCGGTCGAGCCATGCGCCATTGGCGAAGCGGAAGAAATCGTCACCCGGATTGGTGGCGCGATCTTCGCCGGCAGAATCGAAACCCCACGCACCGTAAATCGGTTTCGCCGTGTCGGGGGCTCGGCCGCAACTTGCCATTACTAGCCCGCACGCCACCGCCGCGATGGTATTCCACGTCGCCCATCTGTTCATCGTCAACTCCTTTGCATCCGCGTCATTGTACCTGCATCGATAGGAGTTGCTTCAGGGCGACGGCTAAATGGCCGGGGCTGCGCCCGCGGGGGCAGTTCCTTACTATTAAAGGGAAAGCCTAGAGGGCCCGAAGGAATATTATGGCGAAGGCGACAAAGACAAAGAGCAAGCACAATATCCTGGTGATCGATGTGGGCGGTACCAACCTGAAAATCATCGATTCCAATCACTCCGAACCGCTCAAGATTCCGTCTGGGCCGAAGATGACCGCTCAGCGCATGATCACCGAGGTTAAGAAAGCTACCAAAGGCTGGAACTATTCGGTCATTTCGATCGGATATCCTGGCGCCGTGGTTGAGGGGAAGCCCCAAGCAGAGCCGCACAATCTCGGCTCCGGGTGGGTAAGCCGGGACTTCGAAAAAGCCTTCGGTTGCCCTGTTCGCGTGGTCAACGACGCAGCCATGCAGGCGCTTGGCGGCTACGAGGGAGGCCGGATGCTCTTTCTCGGACTCGGTACCGGACTCGGATCGGCATTGATTGTCGACGGGACCCTGGCTCCGATGGAACTGGCGCACCTGCCCTACCGAAAAGAGAGGACCTACGAAGACTACGTCGGCCTGCGAGGTCTCGAACGTCTCGGGAAGGCGAGGTGGCGTCATCACGTGTTTATCGTAATCAAACAACTGCGGCATGCTTTGGTTGCCGATTATGTGGTGCTAGGTGGCGGGAACTCGAAGCTTCTAAAGGAACTCCCCGAGGGTGTCCGCATGGGCACCAATGCCAATGCGTTTACTGGCGGCTTCAGGCTCTGGAATCAGTAGCTGGCGGCCGGCAGCCTGCAATCGGCCCGGCACGAGCGCCAGCGCCATTAAGCCCTGAATCTGCGCTTGGCGCTTCAGAAAGGCGAGACGCTCGGGGACTTCAGTACGCTGTTGGCAGGCCCTCCGGCCTTGCTAAGCCGAGGTCAATGCAGAATCGGAAGCCGCCAGATGGCCTTAGGCTGGCGGGCCGCCGCAGTTCTAACTGCTAAGGCGAACGTTATCGGTCTATCGGACCCTATTTGGCTTTGGCCTGCTCGGCTTCTTGATGACGAGCGCCGCGCATGACGTCGCCCAGGGCGTAGTTGCCTTCGTGGCAAGCATACTCAAGGATCGGCTTGTCGGTGGCCGGCCACGTCATTTCGCCGGTCCAGGGCCGATCCCAGGTTTGCGGATCTTCCACCGTGAAGCGATAGAGCAGTGTCTTGTCGTCGATGCGCCTTAAGCGCTCAATCACGTGCAGGTTCTCCGTGGACCCGCGGAATCGCGTCTTGTCGTTGAAATTCGTGGTGTCGATAACCAGCGTGTCGCCTTCCCAGTGCCCTACCGAGTCTCCCATCCAGCGCCGGATGTTCTTGGGCAGATGTTCTTTATTCATCCGGACGACGCGCGCATCGTGAATCATCTCGGTGAGGATCATGATGTTGTCTGGCGTCTGGACAATTTGGTGCATGTCGTTATAGAAATAGTCCGGCAGTATCGGCGGGCCAGAGGTCGACCCGAATCCGAGAATGCAGCGCTCGCTGAGGGGCCGCTGCTCCGGATTGTCGTATTCGTGACGGGCCGCGGCTGCATCCTCATTCTGGCCTTGCTCGGCCGCATCGGAAGTGGGCAGCTCTTCCGAGTCGGCGCGCCGAGCCTTGGCCGCTGCGTTCAGGGGCGGCACTTTGCCGTCCGGGGGATCGATGACCAAGGACGTCCGGATCTGGCCGTCTACGATCGTATATGTGGTGCCCTGATTGAGCCACTGGCGATTATATCCGCCGACATCCCCGCCGCCGAGCTCCTCGAGCAGCCCGAAGTACGAGGTTGCTCCTTCTTTGTCACCGGCCTTGGGCAGCAGGCCCCCGTCGGCGGTTCTGCGATCCGCTTCGGCTTTCTGGAGCTTTTGGGCCTGCTCTTTGGACAGCACGGCTGGAAGGCCTGGCAGGCGTTCAAGCGGAGTCATGGTGGCCAAATCGTAGGTGCCTTGCAAGTCTGGATGTCCGTCGGGCGTGCGCGGTATCGCGGACTTGGCTGAAGGTTTGGCAGTTTGGGCCGGCGCGGGAAGGGCTGAGAGTGATACCACCGCCAGAGTCGCGAGTCCAGCGGTAACCAGCTTTGCTATAACTCGATTGGGCATCATAATCTATTCACTAATTATACGGCGTATTATAGAATCGCAACAGGCCTATGAGCGACCGCATCAGTTTTGAAATTGTGTGTCCGAACGACCACGACCAAAAAGTTACCTTCAGTCAGGAAGAATTCGAAAAAGAGCTAAAATCAGGAGCGCTGGTGTTCCACTGTAATACATGCGACACTGACTGGCCTCCGTCCCAAGAAGACATTGCTAAATTCCGGAAGCAATTTTCAAAAACTTCAAGCTAATGTCCAACGCTCTCGCAGCGGGTGGTTATTCGACGGCTTCTGTCAGGCCACGCGCCATGCGGCGAGAGTTGCCAACGCTTCGTTGTTTGTCAGGTCCGGTTTTATGACCAGTTCCAGGGCAGACACCCCCTCCAAATTGACTTCATAGTCTTCGAGCTCGCTGGTCGATCCCGCAGGATTGAAATTCCACTGCTGTCGGACGATCTCTCTGGGCTCGCCGCCGTCTGTCGTTAGCCAGCGAACCGTGAATTCCTGCAGGCGGTCACGCGTCGGCTCCAGAAAATGAAGTTGTATCCGACGCACTGCCAAAGCCTGATCGAAGATAAGGCGGATCTGCTGTTCGCCTTTTTGCAACGCGCGCCAACCCGGTCCGTTATCGGTGGTAAAGACGGATTCAATGGGAAACCTGGGATCTTCCGACGTGACCTCCACGGTCGCGATCTGTCCCAGATCCATCCAGTGCGCCCCGGATGAGGGGCTGGCAGTGGTTCGGGCCGAGCTGACGATTCTCTTTCGCACGTTCTTATTGTCACTGAAGCGGAATGCCCACGCCGCAATGAATCAGATCACGAACTTTTTCGGATGGTCTGGGGATACCGCTGCGATTACTCGAAAACGGTTTGCGCTTACTTGCCGATCATCAGAATCGTAAACGAACCTGGTACCGCTGCGCCTAGGGGCCCGCGGCCTCCGCCCGGCGGTGGTGGCGGCGTCGGCCCGCGCTCCTGGCTCATCGTAAAGAAGTGATTCGTCTTGCTGTCGAACGCGATCGTTCGAGCGCCGTTCATCGTATCGAGATTCTGCTCGACCTCGAAACTGGACCGGGCTCTTCTCCTTGACGACGGTCAACGTACCGTTGCCTTGCGTGCTGAAGGCTTCCATCGTCGAGGGGTTGAACACGGCGCCGTCAGACCCGCCAGCCAGCGGCAGATTGCCGAGGATTTTGCCGTCCTTGGCGCTCAGAATCACCATCATCGGCTGCGCCGGCTGGGCGGGCGGATTTCCCGAGCTCGCGCATGCAGCGAACAGCACGTGATTCTTTGCGTCCAACGCCAGCCCGTTGCACCTGCCCTTGTCGCCCAGCGGGTAGTGCGCGATCGCCTTCATCGTCTTGACGTCGACGGCCGTGACGCTGCCCTGTGCATCCTGCATCACGACGTAGAGCATGCCTTTGCCGTCGCCCACGCCCTGCTCCGGCACGCCACCCAGATCGATGGTCCCAAGGACGGTTCCGTCTTTGGCGTCGATCACCGTCGCGTTCTTTGTCGGATGACTGAAGACGTAGACCCTTTCGTTGAACTTATCAAAGTAGATACCATCCGGCCGCGCTGCTGCACCCGCATCAATGGTCTTGATTAGCGTCATTGTCTTGGTGTCAAACATGGAGATCGGCCTGCTGCTGGTGAAGCCGTGGCCCGACTTCGGGTCGACCGCCGTACCCTGGCCCCCGACGCCAGCAATCTCGCCGACCAGTTCCAGCGTGTCGAGATTGTAGATCGACAGCCTGGTCTGGACATCCGTCGAGGCGATTTCCGCGGCGCGGGATGTACAGCCGGCGTCCAGCGACATCAGCATAGATGTAGTCCCAACCGCCTTCTCCGCCGACCCTGGCCGTCTTGAGCACCTTGTACGGACCTGGTTGAGCCAACCCGATTGGCGCGAACGTCGCGATGGCCACTGCAAATGCTGAGCAAAATTGTCGCATCGGAGTTCTCCCCCGAACGAGTATAGCTCGGCAAGAGTCAGCTCTTTAGTGGGTCAACAACGACGATCGCGAACCTTTTGGCAGGCGAAGAAGTGGGGCTGCTCCCGCAGTTTCTCGTAAAAGGTCACCGTTAGACAAAGGACTTCAAAATCGAGGCTTGCCGTAAAACCGTCTATAAAGCAGGAGTGGAGCTATGCGAAGAGACTTTATTGCGGCTGGCGTATCAGCAGGGCTGCTCATCGGGCCTGCAGTGCCGGATCTTGCCGCTGCAACTCAATACCATTCTTATCGGCACCATTCTTATCTTATCGGCGACACATTCGGCACAAACGCCATGTCAATACCGCAAGGCGTGTAGCCATTGGCGCGGCTGGTGGAGCGGGGATCGGTGCGCTGGCCGCGGGACCGGTAGGAGCTGGTATTGGTGCGATAGCGGGTGCGGGAGCGGGCGTTTTGTATGACGCCCATCAGAAGCATCATGGGCACAACTAGCGGCGCAAGAGCTCGCACCTAGAGCCCTGGCGTGAAGGACGAAAGATTAAGACAACTGCCGCGCGATGGTCGGGTCCTTGATCTTGCTATCGTTCACCAGCAGAAGCGCCTTACTGAGAACTACACCCAGGATGCGATCGCCCTCAAACGGCAGGAGGATGTTCGCAGCCGTATCTCCGGAACCCTGCACGATACACAAGTAGCGGCTGCCCGGCTCCATCAGAACGTTGCCGCTTCCGATGTGGATGCGGTACTCATGCAGATCCCCGCGAACCAGGAGAAAACGACCGTCCAGCCGGCACCGGTCTCGAATCGCCAGCTTCGGCAGCAGACTTTCGAGCACCACCCTACGATGTTCCGCCGCCGAGGTCAGATCGCCGAATGCAAATTGTTGCCAGTAGGGGAGATGAGGATCGTCCGGGTGATCCCGATTCCAGGCTGGATCGTTACCGATGCTGGTCACGCCCACAAACAGGTCACAGTCTCGCATCACCTCGGAGAACACCAGCGCCGGGACCTCCTCGAGACGAAGGGTGGCTCTTCGCCGTAGCCCTCGAAACTTCCTCGGAAACGACATTCCGAACGGTCCCGGTTCCGCCTTGTCCGGTTTCGTAGCCTCTAACTTGACGAACTCGACACGGCCCGTGCTGATGGCCAGATAGATGCCATGCGCGCTGGTGGATTCGTCATCGCCGTCCTCCGCTTCTGGCGATTCCACGTCGAACTTCGCTTGCAGGTTGTACTGAGTGAGATCCAACGACGGGGTATTGTGCGAATCCCAGCCGCCCATCACCTTAAACTTCCAGCCCCGCTCCCTGCAAAGCGAAGCGAACTGGTGCTGGCGGATGATATGCGATGCAAAGCGATTGGAGTAGGTCCCGGTCTCGCGTTCAGCATCGGTAAGCAGATAAACCTCGCGATGCGCCTGCTTAAACGGCTGGCGCACCTGATGGTCTTCCAGCCAGCAACGCCAGCTCAGGATGGCTTGAACGTCGGAGCGGATCGGATGCCACATCCGCACACGGGCCCGCTGTGAAGGCTGGAAGGCATGGCCCGCCCAATCCACCAGGCCGCCTTGCCAGGGAATGGCGGTCCGCGTTTCGCCGTCCTCCTCAAACTCCCAGATGAGACGGGTCGCGAAATGGGAGACCACCGGATGATCGAGATACCAGGGCTTCCACCGCTCGAAGGAGCAAGTCCCTTCCGAGATCAACTGGCGCTCCAGCCGGGACCGCTGCGCTGCGATTTGGCCGTCCAGTTCCTTCAAGCTGCGGTTCAGATCCTGGAGGAGTTCCGCGCGTTCTTCTTTGACGTTGGCGGGAGCGCTCTTTAAGGCTTTGCCCTGACGGCTCCAAATGAGCGACGCCCCGTCGCGGCCAATCGTGAGGCTGGCCTCGCAATCCCCGACCCGCTCCATCCGGCCGGCGGCGGCTCCCAGATTAACGAGGCCGAACGTCGGCACGGCCATCGCTTCCAGATCGTCGCGGGATACCTGATTGCGCTCGGCCGCCTGGTTCATCGCCTTTTCGATCAGCCTGCGGGCCACGTCGTATTTGATCCTTCCCGCCAGGCGGCTCAATTGCGCCACACCGTCGAGCCCGGGCATCGCGGCTAATGCGTTCACGCACGCATTGCCCACGCGATGCGAAACCGCGCCGATCGTGGGGATCTTCCGAAAGCACGCGAATGCGAAGTCCGCGATATCCGGAGCGATGGAAGCATCGCCGAGCGCGCCCAGCACCCAGACCAACCCCTTTTGGTAGGTCGCTTCCGTTTCCGGCGCCTGGATCGTCGTTTCCCCGGGCGTCGGACCCAGCGCCAGCCAACGCCGGGCTCGGTCCAGAACCTCAGCCTGCCCGATTCGCGCGGTCACATTCAGTGCTTCGGTCTGCCACTTCTGCGACGCAGTGCTCCCGGTGAGCGATCGCGCATGCAGCAGAAGAGCGCGCCATTCAAACTCCTTTCCTGACGCGGAGACTTCCTGGAAAACTGCTCGACTCCACGCGCCGGCGGGTGTGAGAGGTTTTTCCTTGGGGCCGCCGATGAGAACCTCGATTCGCTCGTGGATCTCTTTCATCTCGGCCAAGCCGTGATAACGCGTGACATTGCCGCGCAAATGATGCAGCGCTGTGAGGAGCGCGGGCGTCCTGGGAGCGCCGTCGATCGCCGATAGAACCGCTTTAAACGGAAACGGCAACCTCGGTTGCGAGACCAGTTCCACCAACCTCACCGTCTCGACCGCGCTAAGTGTCACGCCGCTCCGCAGCAGGGAGGCAGCCACGCTCTTCAACATGAGCTTGAAATGAAACGATCCGCTTCTGACAATCTCGTTGAGCGCCTCGAAAACGAAAGCCAGCCGGACCTCCGGCGGCTCGCTTTTCAATCTGTTCAGAGGCGCTTCGACGAACCTAAGTACATCTCGCTCCCGGTGGATAAACGGATTGGACCCAACGGCGGCGACCATCTCGCGCATCCAATCACTGGCCTCAGGAACTAGTTCCGGCGCCGGAAACTGGGATCGCATCGCGCGCTGGAGCGCGTCAGAGTCAACCGTCATTTCATCCTCCCACTAGGGGGACCAGCTTGATGAAGTCGATCTCGGAATCCTCGTGGAGATCAAACCGCGAGTCCAGTTCCGTCACCTGCTTTCCATCGACGAGCACCAGAAAGCCGTTCTTCTCGAAACTCGAATAGGCGCGGCGGCACTGCACTTCCCAGTCGAGAGGCCGCTTGGTCTTCATCCGGAATCCGTTCAGAATCTGCTCTGATTCTTCCGGCTGCACCAAGCCCTGGAAAGTCTCTGGAAGCGCTCGGTTGTAGCGTTCCACCTCCTGCTGGAGGCGGCCACGGATCAAATCGCGTAGTGTTGCCGGACCCGCGTCCAGCAAAATTCCGCCAGCCGCGGTCCGCTCACCATGCAGGGGAGCGTCGAATATCCGGATCGTCATGAGCCATCCGTCCGAGGGAGTACGTAACCTCAGCAAAAACAATCGGCTGCAACTCGACCGGGCAATAGGGTATGTTTGGATTCCAGCAAGAATCAGAGTTCGATGGGGTCTGGAGGCGTAATCTTTCGCCAAGGTCACCGGCGGACGAGCGTAATTCTGGCCGCCGGGCTCCTTACTCCTTCGAGTACCCCTGCCACACATATTCAAGAGCCAAGGGTAGGGTTTGTTCCTTGACGCTGCGGTCGCAGTGCCCGGCGTTTTTCGCAAAAACAAACTGGTAAGGATAGCCCGCGGCAGCCAGCGCCCTGGCCATATTTTCATTGGCAACAACCCAGTCGTGATAGTTGTCGCGGAGGATGAGAAGATCCCTATCGCCCACTTGCATCCAGATACGCAGCGGCTTCTTCGGACTTGCGGGAATCAGGGTCTCATGGAAGTTCCAAGCGCCGTGCGGCGTTTCGGAGGTATATGGCCACTGCTGGTACACGAAGGTGCCGGAGTAGCTGATAACCCGGTGATAGAGATCCGTGCGATACCAAGCCATGGCCATGGCCGCCGAGCCGCCGGAGCTGCAGCCCATAGTTGCCCGGCCCTCCGGATCTTTGGTCAGTTTCACCTGATATTGCTTCTCCACCAGCGGCAGCACTTCCTTCTCGACGAACTCCGCATACTTGCCGGACATGGTGTCGTACTCCAGGCCGCGCTCGCTACCCTGGGCGTCGCCGCCGCCGTTACCTATGGAGATCGCAATCATCACCGGCACCCGTTTCCCGGCGATCAAATTGTCGAGCGCCGTGAACAATGCCCGGTCTGGTCCATCCGTTCCGACGATGAAGGGCGCCTCCGTGCCAGGTACATATTGCTGGGGGACATACACGAGCACCCGGCGTGTGTAAGGAGCTGGCTGGCTGCTTACGATCAGCTTGCCTGGATCCGTGGGATCGGAGTGGGGGAAGGCTCCGGGCGCACGGGCGACGCCGGGATAAATCTTGCTGTCTCTCGATTCCATGCTGAATTCGAAAACTTTGCCATGCGGCACGTCTTCCTTCACGGACATGTCCGGCGCGGCGTTGTGGGTGGGGCCGATGATGAAGTTCCCGTCTTCGGCCGCCGAAGGGATGGCTCCGTCAGCCAGATCTTTCGCCTTGACGTCACCGGGTGCATTCGGATCGCGTGTAGGAGCCTGTGGGCGGGCTCCCTGACCGGCTGGAGGCTGCGCGGATTGCTGCGCCACAAGTTGGGCTGCCGATGGATCGATACCAGGCACAAGGCAGATCAGGAGCGCGATGATTAGTGGACGGTACATTCAGAACTCTCGACCGAATCTTAGCGCAACTGCTTCAAAGACAGGACTCCTGCCATCGCATCCCGTTTCGCGGCCATGCGAATGTGGCTGTGCCGTTCCAGTATGGATAGTCAGCCTCCCAGCCGGCTGATCGCTGCCAGAATCGCTTCGGGCCTTGCACGCACTCGTATGTCATCGGTCAGGTTCACCCAACGGATCGTGCCCGCGGTGTCTACCAGGAACTCGGCCGGACGCGCAATGTCCTTGCCGTCCTCGCCGCCCTTCGCATGCAGCACGCCGTACTGCCGGATCACCTGCGCGTTTGGATCGGAGAGGAACGGGAAGCTATATCCCCTCGCCTGGCACAGCTTCTGCGACTCAGCGGGTGAGTCCACGCTGATCGCGACAACCTCGACGCCTCGGTCATGGAACTCGCCCAAGTGCTGTTCGAAACCCCGCAACTCGGAGTTGCAGAAGGGTCACCAATATCCGCGGTAGAAGACCAGCACGACCGCGCGGTGGCCTTTCAAGAGCTCAGAAGAAGCCACCTGCTTTCCGGCGATGTCTTGAAGGGCAAACGGCGGCGCGGTTTGCCCTGGGCGCAGCGCTAGCTCTCCCGACGGGATTTGCTTTCCAATATATAGAATGCTACCCACGAAGAATCCGAAAAGAAGCAGACTCAGCGCGCCAAGGATTGAACCGCTGATCTTGCCGCGGTAGCGCTCCGGATCTCGAAACGCTCGCCTGACACCAACCGCGAGCAGTCCGAGGCCCAAGAGAAACAGCAGGTAGTTGGCCCAGGGAACGTCGCGCGTAGCCGGAAACACCGCGAAGATCGGGATGTAGCTGACAAGAGCAACAATCACGATCGCAAAGCCAGCCCAGATTGGAACGTTCCAATGGCGCTTCACAGTGCCATCCTCTCCTCGAGTGTATTACAAGAGGCAATCCAGCAGTTGCGTGCAATCGATGAAGCCACGAGCGAACTACTTCTTGGCTCCGCGTTTAGAAGCGCGCACGGTGGGAATCGTCACGGGTGTGGAGACAGTCTCGATGGGGTATTTCTCCGCCAACCCCCGTTCAACGCGATCTCGCTGGGGAAGCTTGACGACGCGATGCCATGTGGTCACCCCGGTCTCCCGACTATATTCAGCCATCACGTAGTTGTCGGCATTAAGGACTAAAACCACGTTAAGCGAATCGACACGCTTGGAATGAAAACTCTCGGCAATGTCGGAGTGGTGTTTATGTTGCACTGTGGTTGTATGCTAGCACGTCGGGTCACCCCTGCCCCAGGTCTGATGAACGCTATTGCCGTACTCGGCCGCGACTCTTAATCAGGAGGCTGAAGGTTCGTTTCCTTCCGCGCTCACCAGCTGCTCACTCGAAGCTGTCAGCTTACCGTGATCGAAATCTCGCAGGCACTCGCGCGTCGCTTGCAATTCCTCGTCGCGCTGATCCCATTCGTCTCTCAAGTGCTTCCATTCTTCAAACTGATCCGGTTTGGCCGGGCACGAGAAGCGGAAGGTCTTAAGAGCCGCATCGGCGCGAACAAATCTCTTTTGGGCTTCATCCAAGGCCTGGGCGATGTCCTCGCGGGTTAACTCAACTGTTTCGCTCACAACCATTTGACGTTTCGTGCCGAATCCCGGATTCTTCGGCCCGATGAATCTTCCTCAATCTTGCGAACCGCCCGGCGGCGATGGTGGTTCCATCGCACCATGGTGGTGCTTTTCAACGCCCCGTCCTCTGCCGTCTCTCAACACTTCCAAGCGCTTAGCAGTGGCCCTCCGGATGCTTTTTGAGAAGGCGTGGTTTGGAGGTAGTCATGAAAAACAGATTCTTGAGTTTGGTTGCTCCGGTTGCCATCGCTGTCGCTCTGGCGTTTAGTCCAGCCGCGGCTCTGGCTGCCAATCGCGGAGGCGGACACGCAGGCGGATTTAGTGGCGGACATTCCTTTGCCGCGCCGAGCCGCGGGAACTTCGGCGGAGGTCACGCATTCTCCGCCCCGAACCGCGGAAACTTCAGTGGAAACTTCAATCGCGGCAATGCCTATGGTGGAGGCCGCGCGTTTTACGGTGGCCGTGGCTATTATGGCGGCCGTGGTTACTATGGCCCCGGTTTTGGATTCGGTGTCGGCGTTTACGCGCCCTACGGATACGCAGCGCCGGTCTGTAACCCCGCCGGATTCTATGATGCCAACGGCGTGTGGCAATACTATCCGGGTTGCGCTCTGCCGTACGGATACTGAACTGGACGGGATGGGCCGCTCCTCGGACGCTTGAGTAGCGGCCCTCGCACTCCCACCCCACCAGCCCCGAGTTTTCGCCTCGTCTCAGCGCCTAAAAATCGCGCCTAAAATAATAGATGATGCTCAAATGGCCCGATGTTCTGAATTTGGCGAAGAGCGGCAACCCGCCGCCGGATCGCAAGGTCGTCAAGACGGACGCCGAATGGCGCGCGCAGCTCAGTGACGAGGAATACCACGTCGCCCGGCAGGCCGGAACGGAGCGCGCCTTCAGCTCGGAAATGTGCAGCCTCTTTGAGCCGGGAATCTATTCCTGCCTGTGCTGCGACACCGTCCTTTTCGATTCGTCCGAGAAATTCGAGTCCCACACCGGCTGGCCATCTTTCACACAGCCCATCAAGAATAATGTCATTGCTTACCGGTTTGATGGGCCCGCGTTTTTCAAGCGCGTCGAAACCATTTGCAACACCTGCGACGCCCATCTGGGCCACGTCTTCCCTGACGGCCCGGCGCCGAGCGGTCTGCGCTATTGCATGAACGCGGTGGCGCTGCGGAAGACCGCCAAGGTCTGAAGCCGAGCTGGGCTAAACAAATTCTCGCAAGGGAGCGGACGTGGATTCGGTGAACTTATACCCTGCTGCTCACGTAATTTAGATGGGGGATAAATGGCACTACAGGATTTTGTCGAGGAAGTACAGGTACTTGGACGCGACCTCGTGGACAAGGTAAAGTCCCTGGTCCATGAAGGCAACGTGCGACGGATCATCGTTCGGGATGAACACGGCAATACGTTCGTGGAGATTCCGGTCACCGTGGCGGCGATCGGCGCGGTCTTGGCGCCGGTCCTAGCTGCGCTCGGCGCGATTTCGGCATTGGTGGCGAAATTCACAGTTGTCGTCGTGCGGGCCGAGGACAAACCGCCCAGCCCTGGAGAGAAGAGCGCCGGGGTCTGATCAATAATTGGAACCGATCCGCGCTCGCTGCGACTATTCAGTTCACTTGTGACGGTACGTAATGCGGCCCTTGGTCAGGTCGTAAGGCGAAAGCTCCAATGAAACCTTATCGCCGTTCATGATCTTGATCCGATTGCGCCGGAGCCGTCCTGCCATGGTGGCCAGCACCGTCTTGCCGGCGTCGATTTCTATGGCAAACATTCCAGCCTTGAACTTCTCGACCACCTTACCCATTACTTCGATTGCGTCTTCTTTTGGCAAGTTTCTCCTCAATCCTTCCAGTCTGATATGGAGTGGCGTCCATTGCGGACGCCACTTGTTCCATTCGATCTACGCAGTTAGTAGCGATTGCGCCGCTGACCGCCGAAACCGCCGCCACGGCTGCCGCCGCCTTCGGCTTTCGGACGGGCTTCGTTCACATTGAGCGCCCGGCCATCCAGTTCGCGGCCGTTCAACTCGGCAATGGCCCGATCCGCTTCCGCGCCGTTGGTCATCTCAACGAATCCGAAGCCTTTCGCCCGGCCGGTGTCGCGGTCGGTGATGAGGTTAACACGCTCTACCGTGCCGTATGCCTGAAACATGGATCTAACTCCGTCTTCGGTGGCGCCGAAGCTTAGGTTCCCTACAAAGATATTTTTCATTTGGTTATTCCTTCTGAATTTGCAGAACAGTGAATCGAGGCAGGATCGGACAGGGGCTTTGGACCGGACTATCGAAAGATGCCAAAAAACATCAACGGACTGTCAAACTTCCCCTCCATAGTTGCACGAAATGGCCGGGAATACAATCACAATCGAGTAATTTGTAAAGCCGGGCCCGTAACAATTGTTACCGCTGGGGCAGCGCGCGATGTCCAAACTGCTGACAACGCGCGCCATATCGGCAGCGCTATTCCAGCGCGATGGACGCGACCGTGATGGTCCCGCCGTCCACTTTGCCCGTCACCACCACTTTCCAATCCTTGTCCTTATCGGTGGCCTTGATCAACGCGAGCGCCTGCTCGTTGCCCTTATCGTCGAATTTCAGCACTTTTTGGTCCGCTGTGATTACGCTGAAGCCGCTCTTGACGCAGCCCGCCATCAGGTTACAGGTCTTGTTGTGGTTGGCGGCGTATCCGGGTTCGGTGGCATGGTGGCCCGCGCACACGGCATCCACCAGGTAGCCGCTAATCTTCTGGTTGTCCTGGCCCGAAACAATCGCGCTCAGGCCCATTGCTGCCAGAATCACGAATATAGCTTTCTTCATAGGTTCCTCCCTCTGGATTCCTTGGAATTTCGGTGTACTGGCTGATCGTAACACGGTACCCTTGCGTATGGACTCGGATCACAAGGACAGATTTCTCCGCACTACCCAAACCGCCGCCACCGACGACATCAACGCCCCGCAAAGCCTTCTCCATCGCGCCTACGACGCTATCCTCCGGGGTGACTTCGACGCGTTCGGCGAGTGGCTGGCGGACGACGTTGAGCTTCGTATATGCGGCTTCGGCTCTCTGGACGGAACCTGGCGCGGCCGCGCGGATGTGGTTACTGCCACGCGGAGAAACTTCGGTTTGGTATCCAGCCAAAAGCCTGAAATTGAGGGTATGATCTCGGACGGCGATTCGGTTGCTGTTATGATGAGCGAAAGCGGCGTGTTCAAATTGATCGGGGAGCCCTATAGCATTCGCGGCGTCCAGTGGTTCACCTTCGCAAATGGCAAAATCAAGAAGATCGACGAGATCATCGCCAGTATTTGGAAGGTTGAAGATTAGAAAGCTAAGAATCCAAGCGCCCCGGCCGCCAGCCCTATGCTAGGCTTGTTTCCGGAGGAATTCTTCACGTGAAAACACTTTTCGCGATTCTTGGTTTCGCGGCTCTGACCTCGATGACGGCCTTCGCCGGCGAATGGACCGGCTATCTCTCCGACGAACAATGCGCGAGCGGTGGCGCGAAATCGAAGACCGCCGCCGAGTGGATCAAGCCCGCGGCCTTCGAAGCCTGCGTGAAGAAGTGCGTTAAAGCCGGATCGGCCGTTGTGTTCGTCACCGAAGACAACAAGATCGTCAAGATCGACGCGGCGTCCATGGAAAAAGTGACGCCGGAAATCGGACACAAAGTGAAGGTTACCGGCAAAATCGAAGGCGGCAGCTTGAAAGTGGACTCCATCAGCCCGCTACCGATGTAATCCGACCGAAAAGCCTCAGCTCAACTCGCGCACGATTTCCGCGGCCCGCTCATAGAGCATCGACGTATCGTTGCTGCAGCCCAGGAAGCGCATGCCTCGCTCGCGCCAGAATTTGGCTTGCGGAATCGCTCGCGTTTGCGTTCCCGGGGCGATCCCGTGCGCGATGCAGCTGTCGCGAATCTTTTCCATCGCCTCGATCATGCTGGGGTGTTGAAAATCGCCCGGCACCCCCAGCGATATCGAAAGATCCGCCGGTCCCACCATCACCGCGTCGACGCCCGGCACCGACATCAGTTCGTCCCGCATTTCGACGGCGCGCCGGGTTTCGATCTGAAAAACCACCAGCGTGTTCGAGTTGCGGTGTTCGATGATTTCCGGAATAGTCACTTTTTCGTGATCCACCTGGATGGGTGTGAGCCCGAATCCGCGAACGCCCTGCGGGGGAAAGCGAGTCCAACCGATGGCTTGTTCGAGCAGTTCCGGGGATTCCACGCGCGGAAACATGATGCCCTGCGCGCCGCAATCCAGCGCGCGGGTCACCAGCGAGTATTGCAGCTCCGCCACCCGAACCACCGGGCAGAATCCGTTGAACGCGGAGATGCGGCAGATGTCCTGCACGGTCTCGAGATCGAACCCTCCGTGCTCCGTATCGACGAACGCCCAATGAAAGCCGGCATCCGCCAGAATGCGCACGACGTCTTGTGAGCGCAGTTGTCCGAATCCACAGCCGAGCTGGACTTTGCCTTCGGCCAGCGCCTTTTTAACGGTGTTGATTTTCATGCGATGTCGAGTCAGGCCACCAGCACTTTGTGATCCGGACAGTCGAGCAATACGTGCTCATACAGCGTGTCGAGCAGCGGCAAACCGTGCTTGGCCAGGAACGGAAGAATGGAATACAAACGCTCCTGCAAATGCTTGTTGGGATATACCAGTCCTGAGAGATAGCCGGCCTCGGCCCCGGCCCGCTGATCGCGCTTGAGGGCTTCGCGGGCCGTTTTGCGTTCGGTCTTCGCGAGCTGGTAGAGCATCTTGGCGCGCACCTTATCGGCTGCTGCCGCGAGCGTGGGATCGAACGAGACAAGATCGGCCTTCAAGCGGTCCAGCGCCTGGCCGGTCATGCTCTGAATCTCGGCGAACTCGCTGACGAGCGACGGCGGAACCAGTTTGTGGGCGATCACTTCACGGACCGCATCCTCGCCATGAAACAGGCTGGTGACGGTCAGGCCGTCGCGCTGCATAAGCTTGACCGAGCGCGCGTCGAGCAGCGTAAAGGCGCTGCGCGAGAGCATCACCGGCATGCGTCCCAATAGATCCCGGTACACCACTTCGGACTGCGCCATGTAGGCCAGTTCGGCCGGACCGCCGACATAGGCGACAGTCGGCAGAACGTAATCCTGCACCACTGGCCGGAGCAGCGCGTTCGGCGAAAGATGCTCGGCTCGATCCATCAGCTCGGCGGCGGAATAACGCCGGTCTTTCGCCACGAAGTCGCCATTCTGCCTGCGCAGCGCGATCCTGCGGTCGCCTTCCAGCAAAAAGACCAGCGAGGTCTTCTGCTCCACGTGGACCTGGGCGTGATAGCCGGCCGCCTCCAGCTGCGCATTGCGCTCGAACAGCCTTTGCGTGAGCTCGTCTCGATCACGCAGCGCATCAACCAGGACGGGAGCGGCCAGGCGGCGAAACGCGGCGTCCAGCGGATCGACAAAAATGAGACCGTACTCGGAAAGCAGGCGTTTGAGCAGCCGCTCGAATCCGACGCCGAAAGTTACTCCGGGTGGATAGGCCTGCGCCACCATTTCGGTGATCTCTTCGCCGTAAGGAAACGCCGCCAGCGCGCTCCGCAACGGCTCGATGGGCGGCGCGGGAATCGGGATGGTACCCACAGGGCGGTCAGATGCTTCGCTGGCGTCCCCATCCATGTTGATCAGGATCGGACGATGCGATGCGCCGAAGACATAGCTGTGATTCACTTCGGCCAGGTCGTGATCTTCGGTGGCCAGCCAAAAAATGGGAACCGCCGGAATCCCGCGCTGGCTCAAATCCGCGGCCAGGCGTGCAGCGGTGAGAGCCTTGTAGATGGTGTAGGCCGGACCGGAAAAGAGGCCAACCTGCTGGCCGGTAACCACCGCTACAGTTCCCGGACGGGCCAGCATTTCGAGCGACGCGCTGTCGCCATTCCTGGCCTTGAGCGCCGCCACCAGGGCCGCGCGGCGATCATCGGGAAGGTCTATTTCCTTGGCTGCTCGAACGTAAGACGACGGATCGTTGGGCGGGTACCGGTAAAAGGAAGCAACTCGATCGAAATGATACTGGAAATCGGAGAACAGCCGGGTTGTGTGGGGGATGTCAGTATGTCGAAGACAGGCTGGCTCCATAGTGGGGCACCGTCCAAGAGTAGCAGATGAGGCCGGCCCCTCAAAAGTCGCCAAATCTTTCATTCATGGCCGTGGGACAAGCTCTCTCGAGCCGCTGGGTCCTATAGAAGTCCCGCGAACTCGTCGACCGTGATCCCGGCCTCTCGAATTAGCGCCCGAAGAGTTCCTTTGGCGAGTTCCTTATGGTCAGGAATGGACAGGCGCCGGTGCGGCGGCCTGGCGTGCCGGAGAATGATGTGGCTCCCATGCTGATCATCCATTTCGTATCCAAGTTTTCGGAACGCCTTGACGGACTCCCTGCCAGAGACCACTGGCAACTTCATCCGCTAGCAACCTCAATGACCTCTTCGAATATGCCGGGAGGCACGGGGTCCCCATGCTTCTTCAGACTCTTGATGTAGCCTTCGATTGCCTCTTTAATATTTTCGGTGGCTTCAGCGCGCGTTCGGCCCTCGGAAACGCAGCCAGGCAAGGCCGCGCAAGTTGCCACGAAAATTCCATCCTCGTCTTGCTCAAGATAGACGCGATATTTCATTTATCCAGCATTCTAGCAGCGCGGCAGGACTCAAGACCGGAGCCTCATCGACTGCCTTTGTTCTCCGCCTGTTTTTCCTGTGCCCGCGCGCCAGATAGAATCCCCACCATGGCGTAGTTGCCCTCATGGCAGGCGTACTCGTAGATCGGCTCATTGGATTTCTCCAATGAAGCTTCCATGGTCCACGGTTTGGTATACACGCTCGCGTCCTCAACCGTCGCGCGGTAGAGAATTGAATCCGGCCCGCTGCGCGTCAAGCGCTCGACGATCCGCAGATTCTGATCGGTCATTCCGTTGTATTGAACTCCGAAGCGGCTTCGATCGTTGAACCGGAAGTTGGTGGTCTCAACTACCAGCATTTCGCCCTCCCAGTGTCCTCGCGACACACCCACCCATTGCGTGACGTTCGCGGGAGGGCTGGGGCGTCCGTTCAGCGGGATGACGCGGACCTGGTTGCCCATTTCGGCCAGAATAACCAAATAATCCGGCGTTTGCACGATCTGATAATTGTTGTTGTAGTTGCCGGGGATCATGGGCGGACCGGATTGCGAGAACATCAGGCACCGCTCGGGCAGCGGCCGATCCTGGGGACCGTCGGCGGGATGTTCGGTGAACTTGGCCTGAATGGCTTGAAATTTCGCGCGCGCCTCCGGCGTCATGGGAGGGATTCTGCCGTCGGGCGGATCGATCACGATGGACGTGCGCATGGTGCGGGCAATCTTGGTGCCCCGATCCAGAAACAGTTCGTTGTAGGACCGTGAGACATCTTGTTCCCTGGTGCCGTCGCGCCGGTCTCGATTGAGAACTTGTAGACGCTTCTTCTCATACGCGGCCGCTTCTGCTTCGGTATAAAACGCCTTCGTCCCCAGCTCAGCCGGCCGCTCGAACGGTGTGAGACTGGCGGAGTCCCAGACGCCTTCTAAATCAGGGTGTCCGTCCGGCGTGCGTGGTATTGTCTGCGCGGAGCCGGTCGCAACGAAGCCCAGCGCGATCATCAGAACCTCGAACGGCAAGACGAATCGGAGAACCATTCAAACTCCTTTCCACTATTATGGATCGACCCGCGGCGGTTAGCGTAGAATCAAGGTTCGGGCGAATTTCATGGACGATCAAGAGTTCAAAAAGCGAGCCGACGAAGCGTTGGAATCTCTGTACAAAAAGGCCGCGGCCGCTTCCGACGAGGCGGAATTTGAAGTCGATTTCGCTGGCGGCGCGCTGGCCATCGAATTTGAAGATCCGCCCGCCAAATTCGTCGTCAGCCCCAACGCGCCGGTCTACCAGATTTGGGTTTCCGCCCACTCGAAGAGCTACAAGCTGGATTGGGACGCGGCGAACAACGCATTCGTTCTTCCGGGAACCCATCAAACGCTCACCGAATTGATCCAGGACGCGATCGCCAAACAATTAGGGGAAGAAGTCTCGCTCTAAATGCCGGGCGTCTACATTTCCTATCCGTTCTGCGCGCAGAAGTGCACGTACTGCAACTTCGCTTCCGGCGTTTTCCCGCAGGCCTTGGAGCGCGAATACCTGGAAGCCCTGCCGATCGAGATCGCGTCGCACGATTTCGCCTGGACTCCCGAGACCGTGTACTTGGGCGGCGGAACGCCCAGCCGGCTCGAAGCGCACGATCTCGAACGAATTCTGTCGGCGATTCCGGGCCGTCCCTGGCGCGAGGCTAGCATCGAAGCGGCGCCCGGCACCATCACGCCGGAGCGCGTGGCCGCCTGGGCGCGCCTGGGACTGACGCGAGTGAGCCTGGGCGTGCAGTCCTTCGTCGCGCGCGAGCTGGCGCGCACCGGCAGAAAGCACACCGCCGAGACAGCCGCGTCCGACATCGCCCTGCTGCGCGAGCAGGGTCTAACCAACATCAATATCGACTTGATCGCCGGCCTTCCGGCCCAGACCCCTGCGTCCTGGCGCGAATCCCTGGCCTGGATCGAGAAGCTGGACGCTCCCCATGTTTCCGTCTACATGTTCGAAGTGGACGAAGATAGCCGGCTGGGAAGTGAAGTGCTGCTGAACGGCAAACGCTACGGAGCGGCGGAAGTCCCCGGCGATGAAATCACGGCGGAATTGTATGAAACTGCCGTCGAAGCGCTGGATGGCATGGGCATCCGGCGCTACGAAATCTCGAATTTCGCGCGGCCGGGTTTTGAGTCCCTGCACAACCTCAAGTACTGGCATTTGGAACCGTACCTCGGCTTCGGCGCGGATGCGCATTCCTTTGATGGCCGAACACGGAGCCAGAACGTCGAAACTCCGCGCGATTACGTGGACCGGATTCGTCGCGGCGAGTCTCCTCAGGCCGATTCCACGGCAGCGCACTTGGATGAAGAGAGATTTTTCGTCGGTTTGCGATTATCCGAAGGCGTTCGCCCGAGGCCGGATGAATGGCGCCGGTTCGAAGCTCCCATCGAACGCTTCCTGTCCGAAGGGCTGCTCCAAAAGGACGGGCTGCAACTTCGATTGACTGACCGGGGCGTGCTACTGTCGAACGAGATATTCGCCGAGTTCATAACCTCATGATCGATCTACGCAGCGACACTGTCACACGTCCCACCGAAGCCATGCGCCGCGCCATGGCGGAAGCCGAGGTGGGCGATGATGTTTACGGCGAGGACCCCACCGTCAATCGCCTGGAGCAGCGGGCAGCCGAAATCCTGGGCAAGGAGGCCGCGGTCCTGGTTCCCACCGGAACCATGGGCAACACCATCGCCGTCAAGGTTCACACGCACCACGGCCAGGAAGTGATATGCGAATCGCGAGCGCACATTCTCGATTGGGAGCTCGCGATGACGGCCTGGTTCTCAGGTTGCCTGATCCGGCCGGTACCTTCCGAAGACGGCATCCTGCGCTGGGAAGACATTCGGGGATTCATCAAAGCGGCGGCGCTCACTCGGCGCCCACCGGCCTGATCGAAATCGAGAACACGCACAACATGGCGGGCGGGCGGTTTATCCCACCGAAGTGGTCGAGGAGATTTGCGGTCACGCGCATGCCATGCGGATCCCTGTTCATATGGACGGCGCGCGAATTTTCAATGCCGCGTGCTATCTCAACCGCCCGGTTCGCGACCTGGCTGCGCCCGCCGATACGGTGATGTTTTGTTTGTCGAAGGGCCTGGGATCGCCGGTCGGCTCCATGCTGGCGGGCAGCGCGGAAGAGATCGCGCGCGGCCGATTCTACCGGAAGCGATTGGGCGGGTCATGCGCCAGGCGGGCGTGCTCGCGGCGGCCGGGTTGATTTCGCTCGAGCAGATGCCCGCGCGCCTGAGCGAGGATCACGCCAACGCCCGCTTTCTCGCGCTGGAGCTATCGCAAACTGGACGGCATTCGCCTGGATCCGGCGCGCGTGCAAACCAACATCCTGATTTTCGATATCGCGGGAACGGGCCTGGCGCCATCGGAGTTCAGCGCGCGCCTGAAGAGCCGCGGAGTGCTGATGAATTCCGTCGGCCCGCGCCACATGCGGGCGGTAACTCACTACGATGTTACGCGCGAGGGCTGTGCCACGGCGGTGGGCGCGGCCGCGGAAGTGATTTCCGAAGCTCTCGCCGCGCACGGCTAGGACGCTACGGCGCGACCGCAAGCTCCCGGGCGGATGGAATCGCGGAAGTGTTCCAACCGCCTCCCAGCGCCTTCACCAACGCGACGCTGCTGGTCATTCTTCGGGCTAGCAATTGGACCTGCGTAATCTCCGCCGACAGCGCGGCGCTTTGCGCGGTGATCACTTGCAGGTACGCCGTTATCCCGCCCTGGTATTGATAGAGAGCCAGCTGGAGCGATTTTTCCGCGGCCTTCACCGCCTCGGCCTGCTGTCCGGATTCATTGGCCAGCACGCGCAGGGTCGCGAGGTTGTCTTCCACATCCTGGAAGGCGCTGAGCACGTTGAGCCGATACGCAGCCACCGTGGCGTCGTAGTTGGCTTGCATCTCCTCGTTGGTAGCTCGCCGTCTGCCGGCATCGAAAACGGTTTCCACCAGAGAAGGTCCGATGGACCAGAACCGGCTGGGCCAGGTGAACAAGTTGGTCAGACTGGCGCTTTCCAGTCCGATTGACGGATTCAGCGAAACCGTGGGGTAGTAGGCGGCCTTGGCCACACCGATTTCGGCATTGGCAGCGGCCATTTGACGCTCGGCGGCGGCCACGTCGGGCCTGCGTTCCAGCAGCTCCGAAGGCAAAACCAGCGGAACCTCGGGGGGCGGGACGCCAATGGGAGCGCGAGGAATGCTAAGTTCGGCGGGCGGCTTTCCGACCAGCACCGCGATGGCATGTTCCAGCGTGGCCCTTTGCACGTCCAGATCCGTGGACTGAGCTTCGGTGGCATCCAGCTGCGTTTCCGCTTGCGCCACGTCTGCGCCCGAAGCGATTCCCTGGTCGTGTCGATTTACCGTGAGATCGAGCGCCTTCTTGTACGCCACCACCGTGGAATCGAGCAGTTGCTTTTCCTGGTCCAGACCCCGCAACTCGAAGTAATCCGTAGCAACCTCCGCCTGCATGCTTAGCCGGATATTTTCCAGCGTCGCGAAGTCGGCTTGGGCGGTAGCCACGTTATTCTGGATCGCTCGCCGAACTCCGCCCCAGATGTCCGCCTCCCAGGAAAAGTCCACCGAAGGCAATGTGAAAGCATTCACGGTGCCGAGTCCCAGACCTTTTGCGCTCAGATTGAATGCCGAATGGCTGTTGGTGGCGGTAGTGCCCGCCGTGACGGTTGGAAACAGATTGGCTCGCGTAATCCGAATGGCCGCTCGCGCCGCGCGAAACTGGGCGTCCGCCTGGACAATATTTAAATTGGCGGGAACCTGTTCTTCCAGCGCGTTCAACTGCGGATCGCCGAAAATCTCCCACCACTTTCCACGAATGGCGTCGTCCTTGGGCTCGCCTTCCTTCCATCCGGCGGGCAGCGGTTCCTTGAACGCCTGTGGGGTAGGCGCGGGCGGCTTGGCATAGTCGGGACCAACGGCCCGGCATGCAACGCTGCCGATCGCTACGGCCGCGACGACGGCGCAGCCCAGCCAACGGCGGGACATGTTGCCAGCCTCGTTTTTCACGCGTTCATCCAGTATATTCAGTACTTTGCGCATAGTTGTCCCCACTCATGCGGTGGGACGTGAACTCCTATTAAACTAAAGATCGTTTCCGGCTGCCCGATGGTTACTCCCGGGAGTGATTAAGTTGTGGATCGGCGGACTTGCGTCCCAGGATCATTCCTGCCGCAAAGCCTGCATTGGATCGATGCGGGCGGCTCGCCGGGCGGGCAGGAATGTGGCAGCCGCGCCGATGCCCAGCATCAGAGCGAACACGATCGCAAAGGTCGCGGGATCGCCCGGCTTCACGCCATAGAGAATCCGCTCCAGCAAGCGCCCAGCCAACAACGCCAGTGCCAGGCCCACAACCAGGCCGGTCCCGATCACCGTAGCGGCGCGGCGGGCCACCGACTCCAGCACCTGGGCCTGCGTTGCTCCGATCGCCATGCGGATGCCGATTTCGCGGGTCCGGCGCGAGACCGCGTAAGCCATCACGCCGTAAATCCCCGTGGCCGACAGGACCAGCGCCAGGATTCCGAACGCGCCCAGCGTAAAAGCAGCGATGCGGGCCGGGAAGAAAGTCAGCGACAACTGATCATCCACGCTGCCGGTGGCGAAAAGTGCGATCGAAGGATCGATCTCGCGGACCGCGTCGCGGATCGACGGCAAGATAGACTCCGGCGGCGCCGTGCGCGTGCGCGCCACTAACGAAGCACTGGAGGCATACGAGATTTCGAGCGGCATCCAGATGGCCGCTTGTGGACGCTCGTTGAGCCGATAGTATTTTCCGGTCTCCACCACACCCACGATTTCGATTGGTTCCTTGGTCGTGTTGGTGGAGAAGCGCCGTCCCAACGGGTTGCCCGCATCCAGCAGTTGCTCCACGAATGCGCTATTCACAATGGCCACCTGCCGTCCGCCCGGCTTATCCCGTTCATCGAACTCGCGGCCGGAAATCAAGCGTGTCTGAGTGGCGCGAAAATAGCCGGGGCTGATCTTGAAATCGTAAGCCGTAGGCACGTCGGCGGCGCTCTTGGGAGCGGCCTTGCCTTCGATATGGATGTGATTAGAAGTGACACCCGCGGTTAAGGGGATATTATTCACCAGGGCAGCCGACTCGATTCCCGGCAGTTGGCGAACCTTATCGAGCATCCGCCGCTCGAATTCGCGCCCGCGCTGCTCGTCATAGCCCTGCATGTTGAGATCGAAAGACACCGTCGCGAGACCGTGGGATTCGATGCCCAAAGGCGCGTCCAGAGACCGCTGCAAACTCTTGACCACCAGCACGGAACAAAAAAGCAGCAGCACCGACATCGTGACCTGCGCGGCCACCATGTAATCGCGCAAATGCCAGTAGCGGAATCGCAGCGTGGCGGCTTCGTTCTTCAACGCCGGAACCAGGTCTGTTTTGGTCGCTTGAAAAGCCGGTAGCAGTCCGAACAGCAACGCCGTGACGGTGGAAATAACCAAGGTGAACAGGAGCACCCGTATATCCACCGGAGCGCTCACAACGATGGGGACATCAATTGGGGGATGCCAGGCCCCCAGCGCGCCCATAATCCAGGCAGCCAACAGCATCCCGCCCGCGCCGCCCGCGAGAGCCAGAATAAGATTCTCGATCAGCAGTTGCCGGATCAGCACGCTTCTTGAAGCGCCTAGAGCAATCCGAATGGCCGTTTCCCTGCGCTTGTCCCCGGCGCGGGCAAGCAACATGCTGGCCAGATTTGCGCATGCGACCAACAAAACCAGACAACAAACCCCGAACAGCGTAGCCGCGAACGCGATCGTGGGATCCCGCAGGTAGGATCCCCCCTAATCCCGATGGAGAGAGCTTGATCTTCATACCGCCGTCTTCCTGCGGATACTCTTCGGCCAATTGCCGGGCGATGCCGTTGAGAGCGGACTCAGCCTGCGCGCTGGTCACTCCCGGCTTTAAACGCCCCGCCGCGAAAAAATTCCAACCGGCCCGGCGGTCCAGAATGCCCGCGCCACCCTCCAGCTCTTTCTGCATGGCCATGGGGAAGAAGACTTCCGGTGCAATCATGAGCTCCGTTCCGAAAAACCCCTTGGGCGCCACTCCCAACACGGTAAACTCGCGGCCGTTGACTTGAACCTTCGCGTTCACGATATTGGGATCCGCTCCAAAGCGTTTCTGCCAAACCGCGTAGGTCAGGACCATGACCGGATGACCGCCGCGAACCTGGTCGTCCTCTGGCTGGAGCAGGCGGCCAAGCAGCGGCTTAACGTGCAGCATCTCGAAGTAATTCCCGGTCACGAGATAGCCCCACATCCTCTGGCTATTGCCCTTTTGTCCAATACTCGCCGGAATGATGGTATACGCGGTCAAAGCTGTCAGTACGCTATTGCGGTCGCGAAAATCACGGTAGTTGGGGTACGAGAACATCGGGACGGTGTCACCCGCCAGCGTCTCGTTGAGCGAGACCAACTCCGAGCCATGATCCAGCGGCAGAGGCCGGAAGAGAATAGCGTTGATCACGCTGAAAATAGACGCGTTAGCGCCGATGCCCAGCGCTAATGTCAGGATGGCGACGAATGAGAATCCAGGGTTCTGCCGGAGCCGGCGAACCCCCGCGCGGAGATCGTGGCTTAAAGGCATTTGTATAGTTTACGCGCTCCCGATGGCGATTGTTCCCGGGAAAATCGCCCGCCCTGTCGTCAGGATGCCCCGGCGGCCTTGCGCCGGCCCCCGGGAAACGCCAAGATGAGGATTATGGCGCTGCGGCTGACAACCTCGTACCTGGTGGATTCGCTGGATCTGTTCCACTTTTACAAGAAGCTGGGGGAAAGAGCGATGGCCCAAGTGCCGGACCAGGACCTATTCGCGGTGTTAGACGGCGAAATGAATTCCATCGCCGTGATTGTAAAGCACATGGCCGGCAATATGCGATCGCGCTGGACTGACTTTCTCACCAGCGATGGAGAGAAGCCGGACCGTAATCGCGATTCCGAATTCATCGATCCTCCCGCCACGCGCGAAGCATTGCTGGCTGCCTGGGAAGAGGGCTGGCAATGTCTCTTCGGCGCGCTGGAACCGCTGTCGGAGGAGGATCTCGGACGAACGGTAACCATTCGCGGCGAAGCCCACTCGGTGATGCAGGCCATTAATCGGCAGGTCGCGCACTACTCCTACCACGTTGGACAAATCGTGCTCTTAGCGAAGCATTTCAATCACGATGCGTGGCAATCGCTGAGCGTACCGCGACGGAAATCGGAGGATTACAATCGCCGGGTCGTCGCGGGCGAAGCCAGCCAGCGGTAGACGTCAATTCGCGAGAGTGAAGTTCACATCGATCTGGGTCAGGACTTCCACCGGGACCCCATTGAGAAGCGTCGGCTTGTATTGCCATTGCTTTAGGGCTTCCGTCGCTGAGTTGCCCAACAGAGGCGGTCCCGATACCAAGTGAAGTTCACGAATCGCGCCGTCGGTTCCAATGAGCGCCGCGAAGCGAGTGACGCCTTGCATGCGGGCTTGTTTCGCCTCCAGCGGATATTTTGGCTGCACTTTCTTCGTCAGATTCGCCTGTTGAACATTTCCTCCGACGCGGATGCGCTGGACTCCGGGAGCAGGCGGGGGGAAATCGGCCGCGGCGCGGGAATCCAAAACGTCCGCAGAAGGCCCGCTCTGAAGCGTGAAGAGCAGGCTAGCCTCCCCATTGGCAGCTTGGGCGGTTGTCAGCAAATGCTTGTCAAAATCGTCCGCGACTTTAAATGCTGCCGCGACATCCTCGATACGCACTGTGTCTCCTACGTGAACCGGCAAGCGATTGCGAAGTTCTTGTTCAGCGTCAGCGCTGAGGTCGTTCACCGTAATGGCCTTGAGAACAGCCGGAAACGACGCGACAACGGAAGTAGGATCGCTGCGGAAGGTTGGATTGAAACCCGCCGGAAGAATTGAAGCCGCGGTCGGCGAGGGAGTGACGGTCTGGGCGCCGGTCTCGCCAAACCTGATCGTCGCCTCAACCTTTACTGACCCGGCCTGATAGTGCCAATCCAGAACGCTCGCCAGCGCCGGCTTGCGCAGCTCCTGGGGTCCGGAAACCACGCGAGCATCGCTCACCTCGCCTTTGGTCCCCAAGCTGACTTCCAGGACAACCGTCCCTCTGGCCATCACATCGGTCGGAAGATGCACCGGTGTGCGATGCAGAATCGTCCCGCCCGGCTCTACCGTGATGCCAGGATCGTCCGGCACCACCTGGGCCGGGAGCGAGAACGGAATCAACCAAACCGAGATACGCGCGGCCAGCAGAACGGCGGCGCACGCAGTTGTGATCGCGGCATATAAGCGTGGACGGGACATGGAAACCTCCTGAAGTACGGCGGCCACTCTCCGGGCCAGATGGCGCTTCTTGAGAAACAGTGGCGCCGGCGCGAGATCCGGCCGAAATTTTTGCGCGGCCACCGCCACCAGAGCGTCCAGGTAATGGTCGCGATCGCGCGTCAGGCGGATGACTTCGCGATCCACCACCTGTTCTCTCGCCAGTTGAATGCGGCTCAGAACCAGCCAGACCGCGGGATGAAACCAGAATGCGCAGCGGATCAGCTCTTCTGCGACCACGAACGGCCAATCGCGGCGTCGAACATGCACCAACTCGTGACAGCCGATGGCTTCCTGAAGGGAAGGCTCCATCTGCTCGTACCGCGCGGGCAGCAGAATGCGTGGCCGAAGCCACCCATAAGTTACCGGTCCCGGAAGCTGGGGATGCAAATACCATTCGGCCGAGATGCCGCCATTGGGCACCGGCGCCTCTGTTAGCCTTCGTGATTCGGCGCGATAGCGACGCAGGCGCACGAATCCGACGCCGATCCAAAGCAGCCGCGCCGCGGCACCCAGAGCCAGGACGAACAGCAAATCTTCTCTACGCCAGCGATGGTGTCGCGGAAAGATGATGGTCTGCTGGACTTTTGCGGAGGACGATGGCTCCTTCAGGCGCGCTGGAATTCCTTCCGGCGGCCGCGCGCGCCATGTCTGGATGAGAGGGAACAGCAAGAGAAGAAGCAGCAGTCCCTGCCAGAACAAGAGCCGGGATTTGGCGTGCGTCAGCGTGAGCGAAGCCAAAGCCCCCAGGCCCACCAGGACGCAAATCTGCGCGCTCCAGGTCAGGAGCGTGGCGAAGACGAAAGAAGCACTCATCTGGACCTCCCGCCCTTCGAAACCTTAGCCGCGCGTATCGTGCGACGGATCTCTTCGAGCTCTTGCTCGGTGACCTGTTCGTCTTCGATCAAATGCGCCAGCAAGGGCTCGGCGGACCCGTTAAATACCCGGTGGATGAACTCCTGAACCATCGAGCCGATCACCTGTTTCTGCGGCTTGGCGGGTACGTAAAGATAAGCCCGTTCCTCCTGGCGCTTCTTGAGGTGACCCTTCTTTTCCAGGATGTTCATCAAAGTCATCACCGTTGTGTAGGCGATCTTTCGACCTTTCAATAGCTCCTCATACACCTGCCGGACCGTGGCCGATTTCAGCCGCCAGATCACCTTCATGATTTCCAGTTCCTGACCGGTGAGGATGCCTTGCTTGGACCGCATACTAATTATTTAGTACTAATTCGTAGCCGTGTCAAGGGCCAAGCTGCCTTTCCGACAAGATTATTGGATTGGGATGTGCCGTCGCGAGCTCACCGGTCGCCCGAACCCGCCCAGGGGAATGATTTGCGTTCTAGGCCTTCCGCTTCTTCTTAGCCGGTTTCGAATTCTTTTCGACGCGCAGCTTCCAGGCCGTCCGCAACGCGCCGGTGAGAAGATCCTCGTTCGCCGCGGCCAGCTTGATGTGAGTGGCTCCGTTTCGCCCCCATCCGCCTGCCACGGGAATGAAAACCTCCGGGAGTTCCTCGACAAACGCCGCCTGCTGCTCGGGCGTCAGCATCAAATTTCCGTAGCCCTGTTTGATGGAAGCAAGCGTGGCGAAAATCCTGCCGCCGACGCGGAAATCCGCCGCGCCCATGTGCGAACCCTCTTCCGCGCCTTCCAGGCTGAGCGCAATCCGCCGAAAATCCCCTGCCTTCATTCCGCGCATTTTTTTATTCAACGGCGAGTATCCCATATCGGACCGGTGGGGCATGCTTCAGCCTGCCCAGAAAGTTTCCAGCGGCCTGCTAACCGCCGATCTCAACCGTCTTCGTGTTGTCGTCCGGAATCCGATCCACCAGCATCAGGAACGGATCGATGCCCGCCTTGTCCGGCGCTTCATCCACCGTGAAAGTGTAGGTTCCTTCTCCACTCTTCATGAGCACGCGCTGCCGATAAAGCGTCTTGCCGTATTTCTTCCCCTTGGGCGGCTTGGCGAACGCTCCGATATCGATCCAGTCGTTCACCGCCACTTCACGCTCATCGCCCTTCTCGTCGGCTTTGAACTTCCGGGCGTCCACGTGAATAGTCACGTCGTACTTGCCATCCGCCCGTTTCTTCGCGCTGGCCGATAGAGTGCGATTCGAAAACAGCGTGATGTCGTAGAACAGATCCTGGATCAGGTATTGATATTCGGGCGGCGTCTCCTCCCGAAATGCATCCACCAGCGCGTACGAAACTGGATAAGGCGGCGGCGCGTAGGCGTATTGATGCAGAACCTTTCTGAGCGCCCGGTTCACCGCATCCTCTCCGATCATTTCCTTCAGGTAATACATCACCACGCTGCCCTTGCGGTAATGCACGTAGCCCTGATTCGCATCCACCTTCAGCAGCGGACGCTCCTTCAGCAGTTCCCTGCCCCGCGAGCGCAGATAGTTGTCCATCTCGTACTTCAGGAACTTCCGCATCTGATCGCGCCCGTATTCCTTCTCCATCACCATCAGCGCGGAATATTGAGCCAGGGTTTCGGACAGCAGGGTGGCGCCCTGCATATTCGCCCCGATCAACTGGTGCGCCCACCATTGATGCCCCATCTCGTGAGCCACCACGTAATAAACCATGTCGATATCGTCCGGGTTCTTGAGGTTCGCGATGAACCCGATGCTCTCGGAATACGGCATGGTGCCCGGAAAGGCTTGCGCGAACTGCGCGATGCGTGGAAATTCGATGATGCGCGCTTCCTTGTGCGCGTACGGACCGAAGTTGGTGGTGTAATACTCGAGCGACTTCTCCAGCGACCGCAGCATTTTCGGCACGTTCCAGGGTTGTTCCTTGAGATAGTAGACCTCGAGCTTCACCCCGTTCCATTCCTTCCGCGCCACTTCGTAATTGGCGGAAAGGAACGAGTAGAAATTGAGCGAGAAGTGATCCAGCTTGTACTCGAAGTGCGGCCGGCCGCTCTCCGTCCATTCGCGCTCGAGCGACCCCGGCGCAATTGCGATCTGTCCGGGAGACGTGCTGATGACCGTGTCCACATTCACCCAATCGGAATTGTTGCTTATGTAGTTATCCATGCAATCGGCGGTGCAATTGCGCTCCAGCGCCGGCATCAAATCCTTTTCCTGCAGCCCGAATTTCTTGCGTTTGTTCTTGTTCGTCGAGTTCGCGCCGCTTCCTGGTAACCGATTTGCGGCGACACCGCCTGGTTATTGAAGAACGTCCCGTTCTGCACCACCTGCAGCACGCTGACCGTATTTTCAAACCCGCGGGGTTCGCGTTTTACGGTGAATCGCATGTGCCGTTTCTCGCCGGGCTGCATCGGCGGATCGAATTCGTAGATCCGGTATTGGAGCCGCGTGTCGTCCTGCTTCAGCTTGGCGCCATCAATCTGGACTTCGGTCTGAAAGTCCGGCCCGGCATCATTCAAATGCAATACGGAGATGGGTTGCGCCGTTTCGTTCTGAATGATCGTGTCCCCGTGCATCGCGGCCGCGCGTCTCTCGGGATAAAGATCGATGGAGTATTTCAGATCGATCAGGCGCGGCTGCGGCAGCTTCTCATATTTCTTGTAGGTCTTCTCATAGTCGGCCGATAGCGTGTCGCGATCGTCTTCGCTGAGGATCGTGTTCAGCACCTTGGTGTTGTAGTAGATCCACGCGCCCGTGCCCACAAAAGCAGCCAGCAGAACCAAGGCCAGCACCCGAAAAGGTCCGGAGAACCGCAGCCGCGCTTGCCGCCAGTCGGACTTTCCAGCCGTGCTCGCGCCCGCGCTGCCAGAACAGAATACTGGCGACTGCCAGCAATCCGCAAAAGGCCATCCAGTACGCCGTGAACCACGGCCAGCTCTGTCCAGTACGGGGCGAAACCGAAGAAATCGGAATAAGTGGTGTCGGGCTGCCCGCCGAACTGCACCAGGAGCGTCGCGACGTGCAGCGGCCGCCACACAAACAGGTTCGCGATCACGAAAGCGATGAAGACGAAATATCCGATGTATTTATTGGGTGAAATCACATGGATGAAATACGCCAGCACGGCGAAGAATATGAACGCTGTGAAATCCATCCCCAGCAGCTCAGTGACCCACAAGCCGAATTGGTAGCGGTGATAGCCGCCGAACACCTGCGTGAGGATGCCGCTCAGCCATCGCCAGGCACACGATCAGGAAGATCGCCCCCAGCAGCGCCACCAACTTGGATGCGTAGGTCGGCCAGTCGCGATGCGGTAGCGCGTCGTGGATGTCGTCCATACCCGCGTCGCGCTCTTTCCACACCAGCACTCCGGCGTAGTAAGTCACCATGCTGAGCAGGAACAAATAGAGCGAGCCTTGAATGATTTCGATGATTCGATAGGTCACCGGGAACGAATTGTTGCCGTAACCCTCCGATCGCGCTTAGCATCAGGCTGGGAATCGTGTTCAGCAGCGCCGCGCAGGTGATCACGATGAAAGACGTGGATTTCACCAGCCCGAAGAACTCCACTTTAAGACCGCCCCAGAACTGCGTCCATTGCGCGCCGCAACCCGAACGTCTGGGTCAGCTCATGCGGGGTCACCGCTACCACCGCCGTCGGTTCGTCGATCTCTTTGGCTTTCTTCTTGCGCCCGGCCCGCTCCTCGAACCGGAATCTCGAATACGCGAACGCGTAAATTGCCGCTCCCACCGCCAGCCAGATCAGCCGGTTCCACAGCAGCAAACCGCTGTATCCGATCGCCAGCTTATTTTTCTCGGCGACAGTCCAATATTTCGTGGCGAGGGTGAAGGTCCGGATAGCAAAAGGATCCAGCAGCGCCGCCCAGGTTTCATGCTGGATGTCCGACGTCACCGCCTGGCCCACACCATAAGCGGTCAACAAGCACCAGGCCGCCGATGAAGGAAGTCACGGTGCTGCGCGTCAGAACCGCAATGGCGAAGATAATCGCGGCGATGAACAGCGTGTTCGGAATCGCGAACACCAGCAGCCCGTAGAGGTGGGCCGCCCAGTTCACCGCGCCCCAGCGATCCGGATCCACCCAAGGCATCCATTTGCCCACCAAGATTCCGAGGAAACGCCGATCATCGGGATCACCGCGATCAGCGCCGAGCCCAGATAGCGCCCGGTGAGGTAATCGAACTTCTTCACCGGCGTCGTGAACACCATCTGGTAGGTGTTGGACGCGAAATCCCGCGAGGCCGCCGAGTTCACGAAAGCCACCGTCATCAGCAGCGTCAGCAGGCATATGAAGGAGTAGTAATTCTCCACCACGAAAGGCGCATTGCGATACGTGTTTTCGAGCGCGCCCCCCACAATTATCTGGTCGGTGGCGGTGGCGCCGAAAATCATCAGCGCGATGATCAGCAGAAAAATCCACAGCATCCAGGACCGCAGCCAGTAGCGGATTTCGAAGCCGAAGAAATGGGTCAGCATGGCGGCTTTTTATTGCAATCCGGCAATCCGCGAGAAAAACACATCCTCGAGATCCGCCGGCACCGGATGGAATCCGTCTCCGGGAGACTCGGCGCTATAAATATGAATCAGCGGATGGCCGGCGATCAGCTTGCTCGAAATCACCCGATAGCTTCTGCTCGTATTCCTTCATCTCCGGTTTCTGAATGGATTTTTGCCAGATTTTTCCGCCCAGCTCGCCAACCGCGTCCTCGGGAACTCCCGCGAACAGGACGCGCCCTTCGTGGATGATCGCCA
Source organism: Terriglobia bacterium (assembly GCA_963786745.1). Taxonomy (GTDB): domain Bacteria; phylum Acidobacteriota; class Terriglobia; order Bryobacterales; family Bryobacteraceae; genus Palsa-89. Next base: position 45,065 of record CAWBAE010000013.1, read on the forward strand.
TGTTGGTGCAAAGCTCCATCACGTCCTGAACAATGTGCGTGGAAAGAATCACGATCACGTTCTCGCCGACTTCGGATAGCAGGTTGTAAAAGCGATTGCGCTCGCCGGGATCGAGACCGGCGGTCGGCTCGTCCACGATCAGCAATCGCGGATTCCCGATCAGCGCTTGCGCGATGCCGAAGCGCTGCCGCATCCCGCCGGAAAATCCCGACAAAGCTTTCTTGCGCACCTGCTGGAGATTGGTGCGAACCAATAGCGACTCCACCAGTTCCTTGCGCTCCCGATGATTGACGAAGCCTTTCAGCAGCGCCAGGTGATCCAGCATATCCTGCGCCGGAGATTCTCGGATACACGCCGAAGTCCTGCGGTAAATATCCCAGCCGCTTGCGCACCTCATCCTTCTGGCGCAGCACGTCGATGTCGCCCAGCCACACTTCGCCGCTGTCCGGCTCCTGCAGCGTCGCGATGGTGCGCATCAGCGTCGATTTGCCCGCGCCGTTCGGCCCCAAGCAGGCCGTACATGCCCAGCGGAATGCTGAGCGAAACGTCGTCCAGAGCCCGAACGCCGTTCGGGTAGGTCTTAGAAAGGTGCTCGATGCGAAGATCCATGGATTCTGTCTATAGTTTTGATACGGTGGCGCTGAACGCCGGGTTCCAGGATACCGAAAAGGATGCTGGAAATGGGGCAACGTTGCCGACAGCTGGATTCTGATATCGTAATCCGAGGTACCCTGAAGTACTTTGAAGGAGCCAACGTGAAACTCTATCCACTGATTGCGCTGACCTGCTTCGGCGCTGCCCTGTTCGGCCAAGAGCCGGCCACGCCCGCGCCCGAAATCCCGTTCGATTCCGTTCCCAACGTGCTCAAGCTTCCAGCCAACCTATACCTGGGCGAAGCCTCCGGCGTCGCGCTGGACTCGAAGAAGCACATTTACGTATTCTCGCGCGGCAACTCCACCGGCCCCGCCTATGGCGCCACCGCCTCGCAGATTTTGGAATTTGGACCCGATGGCACCTACATCCGCGAAATCGGACACAACCTCTACGCCTGGGCCTTCGCCCATACTGTTCGGGTGGACAAGAACGATAATCTCTGGGCCGTCGATAAAGGCACCGACATGATTATCAAGTTCAATCCGGCCGGCCGCGTAACCATGGTCTTCGGACGCAAGAAAGAAGCCTCGGACGAAGGGGCGGAAGCCTGGAAGCATCCCAATCCGCCGCTGCCCGCCGTCAATGGCTCATTCCGCCAGCCCACCGATGTCACCTGGGACACAGAGGGAAACATCTTCATCAGTGATGGCTACATCAACTCCCGAGTCGCTAAGTTCTCGAAGGATGGCGACTGGGTGAAGCAGTGGGGCGACCGCGGCAAGGAACAAGGCCAGTTCAACACACCGCATAGCATCGCGGCCGACGCCAAGGGCAACATCTACGTCGCCGATCGAGGCAATCGCCGCATTCAGGTGTTTGATCCGGATGGAACCTTCATCCGCGAGATCCACATCAACGTTCCGCCGCCGGCCATCGCCGATATCCATCCCTGGCTCGGAAATCCGCCCAGCGCGGCCGGTCTGGCCGCTCAAAATGGAGCGCCCTGGGCCATCTGCATCACGCCCGGCCCCACGCAATACCTCTATAGCGCCGATGCCATGCCCGGCCGAATTTACAAGCTGTCGCTGGACGGTCAGGTCTTAGGCGTCCTCGGAAGATCCGGCCGCCAACTGAAGCAGTTCGGCTGGATTCACGAGCTCGCCTGCCCGGCCGAGAACGAAATCTATGCCGCCGAAATCCTGAATTGGCGCGTCCAGAAGCTGATTCTGCATCCCGGTAAGGCCGCTACTTCCACGAACTAAATCGGGCGCAGCACGCCGCCGGCTTGGCTGGTGAGGGTGTTTGCCTTCCGTCTGCGCCTATCAGTTAGCAGCAATTCTGGAGGCATCGCATGAGGGGAAGGACCGGACCGGCCGTTGTGGCGGAAATATCGTTTTTATGCCTTTTGGCAGCGGGGGCTTTGCTCAAAGCGCAGAGCCCGTCTTTTCAGCCCTCATTTCAGACAACTATTGTCCCGACCGGGTGTCCCCCGATTTACAACTACAACGAGTTCGCATATATTGTTAACGGCGACCATGTCCTGGACCTGGCAATCGCCTGCGGACAAACGCCAGGCCAGTTTTCCTGTTCCGGATAACGATCTGGTTCCGTTGACGTTCAACCTGGGCGGAGCGCCCGGCGCGCAGACGCTTTTTACCGCAATTCATCAATAATCCCAACTATTCTGCTGCATTCCCGGTAACCAACCGCTTTCGTCAGACGCCACAACAAGTGGCTTTCGTATAGCCACGCTGGAAATCTTCCATTCGCGATGTAACGAAAGTTTGAAGGGAGCGGCATGAGAGTCAACAATTTCCAAGGGAAATTTGCCCTATTGGGAGCAAGCGCCCTGGCAGTAGCAGTTTTGGTCGTGGCTTCGATTCCCACTTTCGCCGGCGAACCCGATGCCAGCACCTCTGGCGCGGCCAACAAGATTACTTTTACCAAAGACATAGCGCCGATCTTTCAAGCCAAATGCGAGGAATGCCACCGGCATGACTCGATGGCGCCCATGTCTCTGGTGACCTATCAGGATAGCCGTCCCTGGGCGCGCTCGATCAAGGAACGCGTAGTCCAGCGCCAGATGCCGCCCTGGCACCTCGACAAGACGGTCGGCATCCAGAAATTCCAGAATGACCGTTCGCTGAGCGACGAGCAGATCGCGACCATTGTGAAATGGGTGGATTCCGGCGCGCCGCAAGGCGATCCCCAGGACATGCCCCCGCCCAAGACCTGGCCCAGCAATGACACCTGGCTGCTGCAGCAGAAATTCGGCCGTCCGCCGGATTTCGTGATCAAATCCTCTGATTATTGGATGCCGGCCGTCGGCCAGGATCAATGGTGGAAGCCGTTGAGCGACATTCCCCCTTCCACGGAGCCGCGCTGGGTAAAGGCTGTGGAAATGCGGCCTAGCACGGTCCAGGGCCGTAAGATCACTCACCACGCGATTGCTCACCTGCTCCAGGACGAGAAGGGCAATCCATTGGCCAGCGATGATAGCGGCACGGCAGCCGCCGCAGGCGGTGGAATCCTCATGGAATGGGCTGTCGGCAAAACCTACGACATCTATCGCCCGAACACGGGCAAGTTGATTCTTCCCGGAGCCAAGATCTGGTGGGATATCCACACTCACGCGGTGGGTGAAGCTCTGAAAGACCACGTTGAGCTGGCGGTTTGGCTGTATCCCAAAGATGAAACTCCGAAATACCGCACCTATTTGACGTTGTTCAATGCCGCCCGGAACGGGCCCGCGCCTCTGGACATCCCGCCTAACACCATCGCCGAAACGCAAGGTTTCCATGTGCTGAAGCAAGCCGCCATACTGGAAAACTTCCAGCCCCATATGCACCTCCGCGGCAAGGCCATGCTGCTTGAAGCGATCCTGCCGGATGGCACAATCCAGACGCTCAGCTACTGCAATAACTTCAACTTCAACTGGATGAACAACTACATCTACGCCGACGACGCTGCGCCCGTGCTGCCGAAAGGCACTATCATTCACGTGACCGCGTGGCACGACAACACCAGCGCGAAGTCCACCAATCCCGATCCGAACCAATGGGTCGGATGGGGCGACCGGACTGTCGACGAGATGGCGCACGCCTGGGTCAACGTCACCTACATTAGCGACGAGGACTACAAGGAGTGGGCCGCCAAGCACAAACCGCAAAAAACCGCTGCGTCGTATCGGGCAGCGGGCGCGGGAACCGGTCAGTAAAATCAGTCGGGCTGTACGGGAGCTGCCTAACACTCTCCGGCTGGTACAAGTAAGCTGTAAGACAGGAGATTTTAGATGCGAGAGCAACCATCCAAGTTTGTGGGCCTCGGCATCGCGACGTTGCTTGCCAGTTGCGCCCTCATCGCGGCAGCCCAGTTGCCTTTGGAACCTTTCCACACTTCCGGGCAAAGCATCACACCCGCGTATGAAGGTTGGTACCCGAATAAGGACGGTACCAACACCATCCTGATCGGTTACTACAGTCGAAACACCAAAGGCGAAGTGGATATTCCGATCGGACCCAACAACCGGATCGAGCCGGGCGGCCCGGATCGCGGACAGCCCACCCATTTCGGACCCGGCCGCCAATGGGGCGTTTTCACGATCACCGTGCCGAAGGATTTCGGACCGCCTCCCAACAAAGTCACCTGGACCATCGTCGCTGCCGGCCAGCCCATGACCATCCCGTTTGCATTGGATCCGCTTTGGGTGGTTTCGCCTTTTATCGACGCCACCGATAACACTCCTCCGTTCATCGCTTTTTCAGACAGCGGACCGTTTCTTCAGGGTCCTCCGCGCGAAATCGCCCAATCGCTTACCGGTACCGTAGGCAGCCCGGTGAATCTGGCAGTTTGGGTTGCCGACGATGCCAAAGTGCCGCCCAGCGTTGCAGCCGGTGGCCGCGGGCGTCCAACGACCCCGGCGACCATCACTTGGAACATGTTCCGCGGGCCCGGCAAAGTGACCTTCGAGGCCGCCAAACCGAAGGTGGAAAAGGTGGAATTTAAGCCGCCCCCGCCGGCTGTTTTTACGGGCAAGGCCAGCACTACCGCCACATTCTCCGATCCGGGCGAATACATCCTGGAAGTGGTTGCGAATGATATATCCGGCGAGGGCGGCCGGGGCTTCCAGTGCTGCTGGACCACGGCCCAGGTGAAGGTTTCTATCACGGGCCAGGCTTCCGCCAGCCGCTGACCTCGTTTTAGCGCCCGTTCACGCCATTTTTACATTGACCGGCAAGACAAGACGCGAGTAAACTAACTAAAGGTGTAATAGATCCTAGGGAGGCCTTTAGTTATGGCTGGTGGCAAGTTCCACACTCTCATGTTGGCTGGCACGATAGGCGTCAGCGCGTTCCTGCTTCTTTCGGTCCCCTCCTTCGCTGGAGAACCCACAAAAACATCCACAACTCCGGTCACGTTCTCGAAGGATATTGCGCCGATTTTCCAGGAAAAATGCCAGGATTGTCACCGCAAGGATTCCATGGCGCCGATGTCGCTGGTGACCTATGAGGAGACCCGTCCCTGGGCGCGCTCCATCAAAGAGCGCGTGGTGCAGCACCAGATGCCGCCGTGGCACTTGGACCGCAGCGTCGGCATCCAGAGTTTCCAGAACGACGCGTCGCTCAACGACAAGCAGATCGCGACCATCGTGAAGTGGGTGGATTCGGGCGCGCCGCAAGGCGATCCCAAAGACATGCCCGCGCCGAAAGTATGGCCCGACGACAAGAGCTGGAGGCTGGAGAAAGTTTTCAACCGTCCGCCGGACATGATCATTAAGTCCACTGAGTACGACATGCCCGCCGTGAGCCAGGATCAATGGTGGAAGCCGGTGGTGGATCTGGGGATGACCGAGGAACGCTGGGTACGGGCGGTTGAAATGCGCCCCGGCACCACGGCCGGCCGCAAGATCACGCACCACGCTCTCGCGCACCTCATTCAGGACGAGACGGACCAAAAGGCAAAGGAGTCCGATGAAACCGGGCAGGGCGGCGTTCTGATGGAATGGGCGGTCGGCAAGACCTATGACATCTATCGCCCCAACACCGGCAAGCTGCTCGAACCCGGCGCCAAGGTATGGTGGGACATTCACTATCATGCAGTCGGCGAGAATATCAAGGATCACGTCGAGCTGGCCGTGTGGCTGTATCCGAAAGATGAGAAGCCGAAGTATCGGACTTACCTGACCGGATTCCAGGCCACTCCGGGCGCTCATCTCGACATCCCGCCGAATACGGTGGCCGTAACGCAGGGTTTCCACACTCTCAAGGAGCCGGCTATTCTCGGCAACTTCCAGCCGCATATGCATCTGCGCGGCAAGGCCATGCTGCTCGAAGCCATTCTTCCGGATGGCACCACCGAGACCATCAACTACGTGAACAATTTCAACTTCAACTGGATGAACAACTACATCTACACCGATGAAGCGGCTCCCGAGTTTCCGAAGGGCACCGTCATCCACACCACCGCATGGCACGACAACACTACCGCCAAGGCGTCCAATCCGGATCCGAATCAATGGGTCGGATGGGGCGATCGAACGGTGGATGAGATGGCGCATGCGTGGGTGAACGTGACGTACATCTCGCAAGAAGACTACGACGCATGGGCCAAGGTCCACCGTCCGGCGAAGGGCCAGCGCGGCACGCAGACAGCAGCGGCAGCCACGGCCGGAGCCGGCGGCACCCAGTAGTTCGATTCATCAAGCGATTCGCAAAAAGGAGCAGCGGCGTTCGGGTCCCTGCTCCTTTTTGTTTTGTGCGGGATGATGGATCGAGTGCTCTCCGTCCAAACGCGATGGCTTCGATCCGCGGCTATCCGATTGATGGCTTATCTTGCGGTCGCTTATTTGACCGTCGGAGCCTTCTTTTATTTGCAGCAATCCAGGCTTATCTTTCCGGCCCCAAGAAATCATGAGAACAGGACCCCAGCGGACGTGGGTCTCCGATTCGAGGATTTCCGCATCCCCGTGAATTCGAATAGTTACCTCCACGCTTGGTGGATACCGTCTGTAAGTCCTACCGGCAAGGTGATCCTCGTGTTTCACGGCAATGGTTACGTTTTGGAAGATATGCTCGGAGACGAAGCGACCAGCCTCCACGACGTCGGCGTGAACCTGTTGCTGGTCGACTACCGCGGCTATGGATCCAGCACTCCGATCTCACCAAACGAATCGACCGTGGACGAGGACGCGCAAGCGTCACTTAATTATTTGTTGCGCGACCGGGCCATTCCGGTTGGCGACATCTTCGTGCTAGGTCGGTCGATTGGCAGTAGCCCGGCTACTTACCTCGCTCAAAACCACAGCGGACTCGGCGGCTTGATCCTGGAAAGTCCCTTCAGCAGCATCGACGACGCTGCAGCCTCCTTATGGTATTTCCGCATTTACCCGACGGCTTTCATGCTTCGCTCGCACTTCGACAATCTCGCTAGAATCGGTTCAGTAACCGCACCGCTCCTGATCGTTTCCGGAGCAGCAGATACGCTGACGCCGTCATGGATGGTGGATAAGATCTTCAACCGGGCAAACCCGCCAAAACAGCTCTTTATTGTTCCCGGCGCAGGGCACGACGACTTGCCGGCCAAGGGCGGAACGGCGTTAAGGAGGGCCCTGCAGATATTCCTGTCGTCGCGCCTTCCCAGCTAAACAGCCCGACCGCGATTCTTGAGCCGTCGATCGCATGGCCCAATCGAGTTACTATCTCTTTCTTAATTTGCTTGACAAACCCGATTGACAGACTTACACTCACTTACAATCGTAAGCCGTAAGTCGTAACGGAAGAGATTGGCACCGTCGCCAGCGCCGAAGGAGCAACCGCCCCGGAAACTCTCAGGCAAAAGGACCGTCACAACTTTAAGAATCTGGAAAGTGGTTAGTGCGGAGCATTGCTTGCTCGCTTCGTCTTAACCCGCCGAAGGGATAACGCTCTCAGGCAAACCGACAGATGGGGCTCAGATGGCTTCCCTAATTAGAAGCCGGCGAGCGGCCATGTTAGCTGGCTCTTGATTCCAGCGAGTGGAATGGAGCGAATCTGTCACCGAGGAGAATGTTATGTCCGATTCACGACGCTTCCTGAAAAGCACGGAATTTCTGCTGTGTCTAGTCCTGCTCGCCGGCGCCTCAGCGTTCGCGCAATCCACCTTCGGCACATTTGTCGGCACCGTTCAGGATCAATCCGGCAGCGTTATCGCCGGCGCGGTGATCACCATCACCAACCTGGACGAAAACGCCACTCGCAGCGCCACCTCGAACAGCGCCGGACAGTACCAATTGTTGAACGTTCCGTCAGGCCGCTATTCGATGTCGGTGGTTAAGCCCGGCTTTGCCGCGACCAAGGTAAACGACATCACGCTCGACGCCCGCCAGGAAAGGCGCGTGGACTTGAACCTGGCGCTTGCATCCGTGCAGCAGACCGTGGAAGTGAGCGCGGAAGCCGCGACCATCAACACGGAGAACGCCACCATCGTAAACACCATGGGCAATCAGGAAGTGACCCAACTGCCCGCGAATTATCGCGGCGCTTCCACCAGCCCGCTGGGCGCCATTGTCGCGGCGCCCGACGTCCAGCAGGATCAATACGGGAACATCGCTCTCACCGGCTCCCAACCTTATCAGGTGGACTACTCGGTGGACGGCGCGTCCAGCGTCAATATTCTTTTCAACAGCCCCGCCAGCAACATGTTTCCTTCCGCCGAAATGCTGGGCGAGTTCAAGGTGTCGGCGATCAATAATAACGCCGAGTTCGCGACCACCGGAGACGTCACCGTAACCACCAAGAGCGGCGGAAACACGTTTCATGGAAGCGCTTTCGAATATTTTCAGAATCGCGCTCTGGACGCCACCCAGTACGGAGCCACCGAGAAGGGCGCCAAAGTCTGGAATACTTTCGGCGGCAGCTTAAGCGGCCCCATCGTAATTCCGCATCTTTATAACGGGCGCGATAAGACATTTTTTTTCATCGATACCGAAGAGAACCGCAGACCCGGCTCGCAGCTGATCATCGATAACGTTCCCACCGCGGCCATGATCGCGGGAAATCTCAACGGCCTTCCGGGCCCCGCGGTCATTGATCCCTATACGGGAGCGCCCTACCCCAACAACACCATTCCGGCTTGTTCTCAGGCCAATCAGGTTGACTGCTTGAACTCGGTCCCTCAAAAGCTATTCGCCAAGTACATTCCGCTGCCTAATTACAACTCCGGCTCAACTACCGGCGACTATCGATCGCAACTGCCTCTGGCGAATGAGACCAACGGCTATGACCTACGATTCGATCAATATATCGGAACCAAGAATTTGCTCTTCGGACGCTGGAGCTGGAAGAACCTTCCCCAGCAGGCGCTTGCGAACACCGGGTTCGGCGGCGTGCAGACCGCTCAATTGTTGCCGCCCATCACGAACAACGAGACGGACAAGAATCTTATCATTTCCGACAACTACACCATCACGCCGCACATCGTCAATGAGTTTCGATTTGGATTGAGCCGCCTGGGCGTGGTGTCTAGTTTCCCGTATGTGGGAGCGGACGTGAACGCCTATCTTGGTCTGACCGGACTGGACCTTTCGCGCGCCGACCACGTGGGCGCATTCCCTGGATTCTTTTTCAATACCGGCACGGGCTTTACCGGCCTGGGGCACAACGTCATTGGACCGGTGGGTTCCAAGGTGACCCAGTACAACGACACAGTATCGTGGGTCAAGGGCAAGCACTCCATCAAGATGGGAGCTGAGCTGCATTACGTGGGATTGAACCGCGTAGATGACTTCGGAGCGTCCGATGAGTTCGGCTCATTCACTTTCAACGGCCAATTCAGCGGCAACGCATTCGCGGATCTCCTGCTGGGCTTGCCCGCGACGAATCAAGTCAACACCACCGGACCGTTCCTGTATCAGAACTCAAAACACTTCGCGGTCTTTGCGCAGGACGAATGGCATATCTCGAAAAGCCTGACGGCCAGCTTCGGCCTACGCTGGGAACTAATGCCGCCCTTCGACGAGAAGAACGGCAACATCGCGAATTTCGATCCCGCCAACGGCGGCCTGGTGGTGCCAGACATCGCGCTCAAAGTTCTGCCTCCCGCGCCGGCCGTTTTGTACAGCATCAACGATTGCGCCATCACGCCGCTTCCGAACCCGGCGTTGCCTTGTTCACCGGTATCGGATGCCACTCAGGCAGGCTACCCCAAGTGGCTCCGGGAAACGTACTACGGCGATTTCGACCCGCGCGGGGGCATCGCGTGGAGGCCCTTCGGTAACGACAAGACCGTGTTCCGGGCCGGCATCGGTCTCTACACGGTTCCCAGTCTCGGCTGGGAAGCCTACATGATGACGGGCGTCGCGGTGACTAATTCACCCTTTTATGTAAATCAATTCGTCAACGGCCAGCCGCTCTTCCGGTTTCCAGCTACCGGCTATGCCGGTGGCGGCCTGACGCCGTCGCTGGTGGGTTCATTTAATGTTTTCGAAGGCCAGGACAGATATTATAAAGACCCCCAGTCCGCTCAGTGGAACGTCACCATCGAGCGGCAGTTCCTGAGTTCCTTCTCCGCGCGAGGCAGCTATATCGGTGAAAACAGCTATCGCCTGCCCATCAGCATGGATTTGAATCAGTGTCATTCCACTCCCAACGGACCCTGCGTCAAACCCTATCCCCAATACAACATCGCATTGTCGCAGGAGAATGCGGCCTTCTCGAACTACCAGGCCATGGAGCTGCAGCTCATGCACCGGATGTCCGGGGGATTCTTTTTGCAAGCCACCTATGACTGGGCCAAAGACCTATCCGATGGGGCGGACGCTCCCTCGGGATACGGTACCGAGGCCGGGAACTTCTCGGGTGTCTTCGGAGTGGACGATCGATTTAACCTGAGGAACACGCGCGGCAACGACGCGGGCCCGCGGCGCCAGCGCTTCCTGTTGACCGGGCTCTACCAGCTTCCGTTCGGGCACGGCAGACATTTCCTGGCGAACTCCAACACTTTTGTTAATGGAGCGCTGGGAGGATGGCAGCTCAGCACGATTATTCTTTCGCAGACCGGGCCTTTCACCACTGCCGTCGACTTCAACGTAGCCGATAGCGTGTCTAACCTCAACGAGCTTTATCGATTCGGTTACGTCAAGCCCGACCAAATCGGAAATTGCAACCTTCCGAATCCGGGACCGAACGGCTGGTTTAACATCAACGCATTCGCTTTGACGCCGCAGGGCGCCGGGCGCACCGGAAACGAAGGCGTCGGCAATTGTATCGGACCCCCGACGAACACGGTTTCGGCGGGCTTGTCCAAGAGTTTCGCGATCAAGGAACGGCTGAGGTTGCGGGTGGAAGCTACGTATACCAATATTCTGAATCATCCGAACTTCCTGCAGCCGCCTTCCATGGACATTTCCTCCCCGAGCACGTTCGGTGTAACACAGACGGTGCAATCCGCTGAGAACGGCGGAAATCGCGTGGGGCAACTTTCCATGCGGCTCGATTTTTAGAAGTCGGGCGATCGGGCCCCAGCCAGCATCCGCGCTCTTGCCGCTGCGCTGGCCCAATACATATGAAGAATTGCATCAAGGCATTGCGCGCGGAGCGACGCTGGTCGCAGGCGGACCTTGCCGCGCAGCTCTCGGTGTCGCGACAGACGGTGAACTCCATTGAGATCGGAAAGCACGGGCCCAGCCTGCCGCTTGCCTTCGACATTTCCAGGGTCTTCCGGCAACCGATTGAAGCGATCTTCCAGCCAGAGCAGGAATCCGGGCTTGATGGCGGCTCGAAGGTATGAAAGAGCACGGTGGGAAGGTCTAACGAATCTTTCCTGCACGCGCTTTCGAAGGTCCGGCGTTGGTTTGACGATCTCCGCCAGTGACCCGCCCCGAATTTTCCTTCCCGGCCGCTAAACCCCGGCGTCCGAAATCCGTCTATATGCCCGACAAAACGCTGCCGCGCGGCTGATGCGCAGGCAGTGAATCGAAGAAGGAGAAGATAGCCTTTTATGAAATCCTGGACCGTACGGTCAATCACGCTCGCCGCTCTTGGCGCGAGCCTCGTTTTTGCACAAAGCACCTCGAACCCTCCCACGCCGCCCACACCAGCCGACCAAGCCACGCAACTGGTCAACAATCTCACCACGCTGCTGGATTTGACCAGCGCGCAGCAGACTTCGGCCACCACCATCTTCACCACCGAATTCACCACTCTCGCAACTTTGCGAACCAGCTTCCAGACCGCGCAGGCCAGCTTTCTGACGGCCATCGAAAATAACAGCTCGTCGTCGATTAGCAGCGTGGCCGCACAGCTCGGCAATCTTACCCAGCAGCGGTTCGTCGCGCAGGGCACCGCCGACGCGGACTTTTACGCACAACTGACTTCCACGCAGCAGACCAAATATCTGACCATAAAGCTCGGGAGTCCGGGCTTTGGAGGGCCGGGACTCGGCGGGCCTGGGTCTGGAGGTCCGGGACCCGGCGGACCGGGCGGGCCGCCGCAGAATTAATTTGCCCCGCAAGCAAACCGGCGGAGGTGAGGGAGTGGAACTTGACTCGTGCCTCATCCCAAACCCTCCGCCGCGCCTTTTTGGGTACTCAAGCGGCACGGGCGATTCGTCTAACGACAAGATGGAGCCACAGGTCACCATTACCGGTGTAGGGTTGGAGGATACGGATCAAGTAGCGGCCGACGGCGGTGATTTTGAAGCCATGGTTCGGGTCTACCGCCTCAAGATTTTTCGTTTTGTGTTGGCCTCGCTGCGGGATGACGACGCAGCCGGCTCGGTGACGCAGGATTGTTTTCTGAAGGCCTTTCGCGCCTGGCCTGCATACCGGCGCGAGTGCAGCCTGGATACCTGGCTGATGCGGATCGCTGTGAATTTGGTGAGGGATTATGCGCGAAACCGCCGGTTTCAGTTCTGGAAACGTACGCGCCGGAATTCGGACGAGATGGCGGCGTCGAGCAATAGGATAGCGGGAACGGGACAGAGTGCGGAATCGCAGATGCTTCTGAACGAACAGGTGACCTCGGTATGGCGAGCTGCGGGGGCGTTGCCCGAGCGCCAGCGGACGGTGTTCTTGTTGCGTTTCGTCGAAGATCTGGAACTATTGGAGATTGCATCGATAACCGGCATGAAAGAGGGTACCGTGAAAGCGCATCTGTTCAGCGCGGTTCGGAACGTCCGCAAGCAAATGGGGGTAACGATATGAACCGGCATCTCGGTGAAGAGGATATTTGCCGATGGATCGCGGGAGAGCGCGGCGTCGAGGCGGAACGACATTTGGGAAATTGCGGCCTGTGCCGCTCCCACGTGGCGCGGATGAGCGAAACGCTGGATGGATTTCACGCCATGGTTCGGGATCGGAGCGAGCAGCGCCTGGGCGGATATGGCGCGCTGGACGTTGCCATGGCGGAGCAGCACGCCGCGCGTGGATGGAACGGACTCGGCTGGGGCAAGTTGACCTTGGCCGCGCTGGCGACGGCTTTAGTGATCCTGGTTGCGACGGCGGTGTGGGCTCCGCGGCATGCCCCACATCAAACCGCAAGCGCACTCGGCGTCGACGATGCGGCGCTGTTGACGCGCGTGGATGCGGAAGTATCGAGGACGGTTCCTGGTCCGATGGAGCCGCTGGCCGCATTGATCGAATGGCGGCCCGAGTCGCAGAAAGCGGTCCAGAGCCGGACGGACCAGGGCTCACCGAATGCGCAGCAGGATTAGGAGGAGCGCAAGCACGATGCGAAAATTAAGGAGGACAGCGCTGTTTCTGCTTCTCGCGTCGCCGGCTTTTTTAGCGATGGCGCAGGGTCCGCCACTCGGCGGACCGGGCGGAGGGCCACCTCCGCACGGACCCGGAGGACCACCGCCGCCGAATCGGGGCAGCGCAATGGGACCCGGCGGACGATGGTGGACCGATCCCGCGCTGGTGGCGCGGATCGGCCTCAGCGCCGATCAGCAGAAGAGGATCGATGCGCAGTTCCAGCAGGACCGCCTGAAACTGATCGACCTCACTGCATCGGTGGAGAAGCAGGAAGCGATTCTCGAACCGCTGCTGGCAGTGGATCAGCCGGATGAGAAGAACGTTCTCGCGCAAATCGACCGCATTGCGCAAGCCCGCGCGGAGCTGGAGAAAGCCAACGCCCGGATGTTGCTGGGCTTCCGCAGTGTGCTCACAGCCGATCAATGGCGCAAGTTGCAGGCCGAGTCGCGGCCTGGACCTCGCCCGGATCGCCCGGGACCACCAGACGATCGCCGTAAATGAGTCGCGGAGTGGGCGCCTAAGGCAGCTAGTTTTTCGACGACCTAAACAAGAATTCGATGGTCTTCTGGCTCCATACGGGTTTCCCGTTCCGGGTCGCTGGTCGGAAGCGCCAATTCAACGCCGCGCGAACCGCGTAGTCGGCCAAGGATTCGGTGAGGGGTCCTTTTGCGGAAGCGCTTTTTGCCGAGACCACCTTTCCGGCCGAATCAATCTCCACCTGGACGCCCACTACGTTGTCCCGGTCGATTCGCGCTTTGAGATCCGCCGGTAGAGTTGGTTGCGTCTCCGTAAAGGGCTGTGCCTCCTGCGTGGGTGGTTGGTTCAACCCGTGGAACACCGGCGCTTGCGAGGAATCGCGCGACGCGCCCGATGGCGCTCCGTGCGGCTCCGAAAGGTCCTTCATTATTTTCCATCGCTTGGGCGCAGGCGGAGGCGCCGCTGGAGCTTTGGTCTTGGCCGCCGGCTCTTTCGATATCGGCTGCTCCGGAGGGGCGCTCGCGGGAACGCTTACGGAGGAGGGCGGATTCTGGCCGGAAAGCGCTATGGATTCGATCTTCGCCTCGCCAGATTCGGCAATGACATCCATGCGAATCGCCACTTGATCCCCCACCGACGTAACCACCGTATGACCAGACCGTAATTCCACCGGCGTCAGAGCCAGGAACACGGGTTGCCCCGGCCCATCCCAAATCAACAGGTTGGCTTTCTTGGCCCGGGCCAGCTGGGGATTCGACGCATCCCACGAGACACTCAGCGACAGGCCATCTCGTCGCGCTTCGAGCCCCAGGGCGCCACCGGCTGGACGGGGAGACGGGCGATCATTGGTAAGCAAGCCGCGGCCGGCGAATATCACTACCGCGAACAGCACCGCCACGGCAAACAGAGCCAGGCCCACCCGGTGCGCTCCGCTCGACAAACGCGCTTGCACACGCGTTACCGCGGTTTCGATCCGGCCTTGCGGCGCTGATCCGCCCACCAGCGTGCTCCATGCGGGCTTTGCCAATTCCTCTGTCGAAAACGGAAAAGTCAGAGTGGAATCGCCGAAGATCGAGCCGTCCTGCCAAAAAAAGAATCCAGCCGAGGCGCGGCCGTCATGCGGCCGTATCACCAAAAAGACATCTCTCGGATCCTGGAAGTTCTTGCGGATGCAATCGAGCTCCTCGGGGCGAAGCTGAATTCTGGGGCCCAAATGCGTTCGAAAATACCCGACCACCTGGCGCTGGGTGGCCGAGCAGCTCGCCATCGCGCGCGCCAAACCGTCCGAACACACCAGATATTGTGACGCTTCGGCCGTTTCAGCAGGGGCGTCCTTCGCGGAGGGCCGCGCGATCAGAAAATAATCCGAAACATGGACATCCGCGATTTGCGGCAACGCACCGCCAAGCAGCAGTCCTCCCACTTCCCTGCCCTCCGGCGCAAGCGCGAGAATCTCCCTTCGGATGCGCTCAATCAGGTCGAAGGTGATGTGGATTCGAACAGGACAACCGGGAAAACTCCACAGGTAGGATTTAGCGTTCGACGGCGCGAGGCTCAGTCCAGGTGAATCCATTTAGTACTAGTACTTAGTGGAATGACTTCACTATACACCAAGAAACGATAGAGTTGGAGAGATTCGTGCATCTAATATCCGAGGAGAAACCATGCACGAAACACACCGGATGGCCGCCGAGCAGCACGAACTTGCCGCGCAGGCTCATCGTACGGCCGCCGAGCACAACGAAAAGGGCGACAATGAATCGGGAAACTGGCATGCGGCGCGGGCGCGCGATTACTCAGACCGCGCTTACGAGCTGGCCAAACAAGCCCATGACAGATCAGGGCAAGAAAGCAAGGTCTAAGTCATGTCCACTCGCTATAACAACGGATCGCATTACGAGAATCACCAGCGCGCGGCGGAATTGCATGATGTTGCCGCGCACGCTCATCGCGTGGCCGAGCAGCAGGGAAAGCAGGATCATCTGACGGCGCACGAGTATTCCCGCCAGGCTTTCGAGCACTCGCGGGAGGCGCACCAGCACACGCAGGCCGCGACAGTGGGCCATGGCATCGCCGCGTTCGGGCACCAGGAGATCGAGGCGCTAGCCTATGAGCTCTGGCAGGCCAGAGGATGCCCCGAAGGATCGCCGGAAGAAGATTGGTTCCATGCAGCTGAGCAGTTGCGAGCAAGGGCATCGGAGCGCTCCTAGGGAACGGCCAACAATATGAAAGCTCGAACCGGCCCGTTGCCCTTGTCCGACGCGTTCGTCTTCTTCGGCGCGACCGGCGATCTCGCGTATAAGCAAATATTTCCAGCGCTTCAAAGCATGGTGCGGCGCGGCAGCCTCAACGTGCCGGTGATCGGCGTGGCGAAGGCCGGTTGGACACTCGACCAATTTCGCGAACGCGCCCGTGACAGCGTAACCAAACATGGCGGAGGCGTGGATCCGGAGGCCTTTCCCAAACTCCTCGAATTGCTGCATTACATCGATGGCGCCTACGAGGATCCGGCAACTTTCGAAAGCTTGGGCCAGACGCTCAAGGGGGCCACTCATCCCCTGCATTACCTCGCGATTCCGCCGAGCCTCTTCGGCACCGTGGTGGAAGCGCTGGGGCGATCCGGTTGCGCCCAAAATGCCCGCATCATCGTCGAAAAGCCATTTGGACGGGATCTCGATTCAGCGCAGAAACTGGACGCGATACTGCACTCGGTTTTCCCCGAGCCGGCCGTTTTCCGCATCGACCATTACCTCGGCAAAGAAGCCGTGGAGAATCTGCTCACCTTCCGTTTTGCCAACACCTTTCTCGAGCCGATCTGGAACCGGAACTACGTCCAGAGCGTGCAGATCACCATGGCGGAGGAATTTGGAGTGGCGGGGCGAGGCGCATTCTACGACCAGGTGGGCGCCATCCGCGATGTGGTTCAGAACCATATGCTCCAAGTGGTCGCTCTGCTGGCAATGGAGCCGGTGACGCAGGAGAATTTCGACTCCTTGCACGACGAGCAGGTGAAGGTTTTTCGAATGATCCCGCCGCTCGACCCGGCGCACCTGGTGCGCGGCCAGTTTCGCGGATACCTGGATGAGCCGGGTGTCGCGCCCGGCTCCCAGGTTGAAACTTTTGCCGCGGTACGGCTGCAAGTGGATTCGTGGCGCTGGGCCGGAGTTCCGTTCCTGATTCGGGCGGGCAAGCGTTTGCCGTTAACGGCCACGGAGGTCTTCGTCAAGCTCAGGCGGCCCCCGGTGGGCAGATCGGAGACGGATAATAACTACTTCCGCTTTCGCTTAAGCCCCAATATTTCTTTGAACCTGGGATCCCGAATCAAGCGGCCCGGTCCGGGGCTCGAATCCATGCCCGTGGAACTCTCCGCGGTGGAAAAGGATCGAGCCGCCGAACTGCAGCCCTACGAACGATTGCTTACGGACGCGATGCACGGCGACGCCACGCTGTTCGTGCGCGAGGATTCGGTGGAAGCAGCCTGGTCCATCGTCGAGCCGATCCTCGGCAATGTCACGCCGGTGCATCCCTACGAACCGGGAACGTGGGGGCCGGCCGAAGCGGAGCCACGCGCGCAGGATATCCAGGGATGGCACAATCCGGAAAACGCGCCGGCGAGCTGAGCATTAGAATAACGTCAGCATGAAAATTGAGTCCAAGGATTTCCGCGTCCGGCCGTCGGAAAAAGTAGAACTGCGGGATTGGCCGACCAAGGTAAAACCCTTCTTCAAATCGAAACAGGATTATCAAACGGTCCTGGCGGAACATGTGGAAGCGTTGAGTTCGCGGCAGCAGGTTTACTACGCCGCCAATCGCTACGCGCTACTGGTGATCTTCCAGGGCATGGACGCCGCCGGCAAGGATGGCGCCATCCGGCACGTCATGTCCGGAGTGAATCCGCAGGGTTGCCAGGTTTCGAGCTTCAAACAGCCCAGCCCCAGCGAGTTGGAGCACGATTTCCTCTGGCGCACCATTTACCGGCTTCCCGAACGTTCTCAGATCGGCATATTTAATCGTTCCTACTACGAGGAGGTGCTGGTGGTCCGGGTGCATGCGGAGCTGCTCGCGAGTGAAGGGCTTTCTGAAAAGCAGGACAAAGACTTCTGGGACGAACGCTATCGCTCCATCGTTGACATGGAGAGCCATCTGTATCGCAACCAGACGCGCATCATTAAGATATTTCTGCACCTGTCCAAGGAAGAACAGCGCAAGCGATTCCTCGAGCGCATCGACGATCCGGAGAAAAACTGGAAGTTCAGCGAAGCGGACATTCACGAGAGAAAATACTGGAAGCACTACATGCAAGCCTATGAAGCTTGCCTCAGCGGCACCAGCACGCATCACGCGCCCTGGTTCATCGTTCCGGCGGACGATAAGGAAACTGCCCGGCTGATTGTTTCCCAAATTATGCTGGACGCGATGGATGCGCTTAAACTGGCCTATCCTAAAGTGACTCCGAAGCACCGGCGGGAACTGGAATCGATCCGCAAGCAGCTTACCGCGAAGTAGCCCGGCGCTCTAGCGCAGCCACCAGTTCACCGAGTCCGACGCCGCCGTGAAAAATTCCTCGCGAGTGGAAGCGGAAGGATCCGCCGACGTCCAGTTACCCGCCGGATGATAATCGGGATCGTGATAAACCCAAAGCTCCCCGCGATCCGACTTGGTTAGAATTGGCGTTTCGGATTGACAGTCGTAAGTTTCGTTATCCAGTACGAAGTGCAGCTTGCCGAATTCCACCGTACCGATCTGCGTGAACCCGAACCTCGGCACCGGCGAGACCGAGAAGAAATAACCGCCATGGCCGGGCAGGTAAAACATCAGATACCGTCCCGATACGGTGGCTCCGGAACCGCCGGGCGAAACCACCGCTCCGTTGATAGCTACCTTGAGCGATTCAAAACGCAGCGGAACCGAAGCGCGCTCTCCCGGTCCGGCCGCCGGCAGCCCGCGGGTGTTGATCTCTATCTGCACCGTGTCCACCAGCTTCAACCCTAGCCCAGGGTCCGTCGGAATATCGATCGCGAAGTGTTCGCCTGAATTGAGCATGGGGGAAACCAGAGGCTGCGAGAGCGTCGGCACGGGCTTGCCCCCGTCCGCGTTCGGAAATCTCGCCGCGAACTGGTCCTCCGCAGACTTGGCCGTCACTCGAAACTGGTCGCCACCCTCGCTGCGTTCGACGGCGAGCTCGTAGGCAAACACCACCAAGTCGTTCTCGTCTTTAAAGATGCGGTAAAAGCTGTTGCCCGATGCGGCATCCATCTCCACCGTGAGCGGCGCCGCGTCCTTCGGAAGATTGGACGTGATCCCAACCTGTACCCCATTGCTGAGCGACACCACCGACGACGGCTGCGCGAGCATCGCCGCCAGCGGGGCCAGCAGAAGAATGAGGGTACGCATCGCCAAACCTATCTTTCCATTGCACGCCGCTGGCCGCAAGTGAACTTTTGTAACGGTTATGTTCTAATCGGCTTCCTGCTTCGGAGCTTTATAGTCACCCCTGTAGCGCCAGTGCCTTACGAACTTCCGCGATGGGCATCTGCTTCCAGTGACGGCCGAAATTGTCGAGCGAGGTGAAGGAGCGCGCCGCCATCCGGTCAATGTATAGGCAGCCATGCAGGTGATCGATTTCATGCTGCAGGATGCGCGCGTGCCAGCCGCTCGCGGCGATTCGCTTCTCGACGCCGTTGTGGTCCAGATACTCCACCGTCACCGCCCACGGTCGCCTCACCAACGCGCTGAATCCGGCCAGGCTCAAGCAGCCTTCGTAGAACTCGGTTTCTTCGCCGGACCGCTCGACAATGCGCGGATTAATAAGCGCCTGGAATTCCACTGGCCCGCGCTCGCGCTCTGCCAGGACATCCTGCGCCATGTCCTTCAGATAATCGGCTCGATCCTCGAGGACGGCCAGTTGAACGGGAAGTCCAATTTGCGGCGCGGCCAAGCCGACGCCCGGGGCATCGCGCATGGTGTCGCGCATCCATTCGATGAGCTGCTGCGTTTCAGGCAGCGCAATCTCTTCCGCCAGAAGCGGCCGCGCGACGTTCCGCAGCACCGGTTCACCTACCTGCACAATCTTGAGCCGCATGGTTATCTGGACTCGATTCTACAGGCTTATCGCCCTTCTGGAAGTGGTATGCTTCGCACATGAGCGGCAAACTCTTCGCCACTGCCTTTTTCGCCATGGCTTCCGCCGCCCTGGCGCAATCGTTGGCCGGTACCTGGGACGCTACCGTCAAAGTGAACGACGTAGAGATCCCGTTCCGCTTTGAGCTATCTGGCGACGGCGCCGCGATCCAGGGATCCTTCTTCAACGGCGACATCAAGTTTCCCTCCACCAGCGGACGATTTGAGAACGGTTCTTTGGCGCTGAAATGGGACTATTACGCGTCCGGTCTGGAAGCAACTTTGAAGGATGGCGCGCTGGATGGCCAGTACGTCCAAGCCCGCCGCGCCGAAAAGGCGGTCTATGCGTTTCACGCGCAGCGTCACGTGCAAGCGTCGGCCGATCCCAACGCGCCTTCGATCGCCGGCCAGTGGGTGATTCCCACTAAGAGCCCCAAAGGGGAACTAGCCTGGCGATTCATCGTGCATCAGACCGGCGCCGACGTTTCGGCATCGATCCTGCGCGTGGATGGCGACACCGGGGCGATTACCGGTACTTATAAGGACGGCAAGTTTGTGCTGAGCCATTTCTCCGGGGCACGGCCGCTGCTGCTCGAAGTGAGCGTGGCCCCGGATGGATCGCTCGATATGCTGGAAAACCGCAAGAACAAATTGACCGCGGTCCGTTCCGAAGAAGCGCAGGCCAAGGGATTGGCGCAGCCCACCGATCCCTCCAAACACACCAGCGTGAAGGATCCGTCCGAACCCTTTCGATTCCAGTTTCCGGACCTGAACGGGAGCCTGGTCAGCAATACCGATGCGCGCTTCCATGGCAAAGTGGTGCTGGTTGTGATCACCGGGAGCTGGTGCCCGAACTGCCACGACGAAGCCCCGTATCTGGTGTCGCTCTACAAGAAATATCGGGGCCAGGGCCTGGAGATCGTCGCGTTATCGTTCGAAGAAGGCGATCAGCTGAAGAATCCCGAGCGGCTGCGTGCGTTTATCCAGCGCTACGGAATCGAGTACACCACGCTGTTGTGCGGAGAGCCCAGCGAGGCCCAGGCAAAGCTCACGCAAGCGGTGAACTGGAATTCCTGGCCTACTACATTCTTTCTGGATCGCAACGGATTGGTGCGCTACGTTCACGCCGGTTTCCCGAGTTCGGCCAGCGGCGAGTTGTTCCGCCAGGCGAAAGAGGACTATGTCGCCCAAATCGAGCGGCTGCTTCGCGAGAACATGCGAACCTCGCGATAGCGGGCGGCGCTCGGGGGCCTTAGGAACGGGGCGCGCCGAAGTCGGAAGCACCGGCGATGCCAAGCATGCCGATCACGGTTCCAAAAATCGAGACCACGTCGCCCGCGATGCCAGGCGCGATGGTGACAAACGCGCAGGCTACGAATGCGGCCAGGAGCGCGTACTCCAACATATCCTGTCCACGCGTGTCTTTCCAGATCTTGCACGTTATTGCGATTTCGATTAGTTTGTTCATCTGATTTGTTCCTCCGGGCTCTCTCTCTTACAGCCTGATTCTCGCAGCCGGCCGCGATAGGAAAAAGGTCCAGACGTACTGATTTTCGTGCGTTTTAGGACTAGACCATCAACCTTACCATCGACCCCCCATGGCTAGTAGGACGGTACTGGAGCGATGGTTCCGTGTTTCGGGAATTGGGGGCGTTTTGCCGCTGAGGGGCGGCCGATCTCGACGGCCAAGCCTTTGTTTTGAGTATAATTGACCCACTTTGCCGAGGCCGGGATAAAAGCGCGGCACGGAGCTAGCGAGGGTAGGGCTTTATGATGGGGAACCATGAGCTAACGCTCATCGATAATCGGTTCGCGCTCCTGGCTGTTCTCGCATTGGCGCTCGCGGCGTCCTGTCTGGGTCAGAATGGGGAGCCGGTAACTCTTAACTTTCAGGGACTTCAAGATGGCCAAGCCGTCCTGAATTTCTTCGATGGAGGCGGTAGCGGGCAGTTTTACGGAATCGATTTCCAAAATGCAGCGGTCGCCAGCGTCGCGCTATCCGCCGGAGGCAACGGAGCGTTCGCCGGGAATCCCAGCGGCAGCGATACGGTTCTTGCCTTCAATAACAACCCCGGGGACGTGATGAACGTAAATGTTGGGTTCACCAAGGGCCTCACGTTGTACTACGCCTCGGTCGGCTCCGGGACCATCACCATTTACGATGGACAGAACGCAACCGGAAATGTACTCGCGACATTAGACCTCGGGGGCACCGGCGGATATTGCAACGGTTCGGCTTTCTATTATAGTTGTTGGGACGTGGCGTCGGCCTCGTTCGGCGGGGTTGCCAAATCGGTCGACTTCAGCCAGGCCAGAAGCCAATTCTTTTTTGACGACATTACCATTCTGAGCCTGGGCACTCCCCCGCCGCCCACTGGACCGATCCTTTCGATAACGCAGTTCGTGTCGGGATCCACGGTGACAACGTCTCCCGGAACCACATCGCAACCGGTCTCGGTTACCAACTCAGGCGCCGCCGGTTCCTTCACGGCTTCCATTCAGTCCAATTTCTCCGGCGCCTTCTCGATTGAGCCCACCAGCGGCGTGATCGGCGCTTCCGGCACTTCCGGATCAGCGACGAGTTTGTCCGTCAGTTTCAATTCGACAAACTTGCCTCCAGGCGTCTACGTGGCGACGTATACAGTTACCCCCCAAAACGCATCGGCACGGAAAGGCAGCGGCCCGGATGCGTCGAAGGATGCCGCCCCGCGCTCCGCCGCGCCCCCTGCCATGGGGATGGCGCAGTTCACCAATAACGGCGTACTGCTGGTGAGCGAGCACAACCTGACTTACAATCTCTCAGGGTCACAGCAGCAAAGCCAGACCATTACCGTAACGGAGGAAACCGGCGCCGTCATTCCTATCAACGCCGCATACAGCGGACAAACCGGACCAGTGGCCGTCGTTAATTCGCCTTCCGACACTCCTGACCTGGTTACGCTGGGCATTTCAAGCGGGACTCTGGCTTCCGGCGGAAATGCGCTTGGCGCCTTGACGTTGACCTGCACCACCAGCCAACCCTGTTCCAACACGCCTATCAATGTCGCGGTCTCAATCAGCGAAGGCACCGCATCGGCAATCACCCGATCGCTTCCGCACTTCGCGGCGGGCGGCTCGTTCGTTAGCGATTTCTATGTTGTCAATACCGGAACCGCCGCGGCGAACTTTACGATTGCCTTCCACGACGACGGCGGCAACGCTGTCGCGGTGCCGATCATTGGAATGGGGAGCGTCGCGACACTCTCGAATTCCATCCCCGCCGGTGGCGCAGCCTTCTACGAAGCCGGCACGCCGCAAGGAACCCTGGTTTCCGGATCGGCTTTGATTACTTCAGATCCCAGTATCACGGTACAAGCGCTCTTCCGCCGTCTGGGCTCCGATGGCAGCTATTACGAAGCCGCGGTTCCGGAGGCCATGGGCACGAACGAAATTCAGATTCCCTTCGACGACACCACCTTCGCCGCGAACGGCGATCAAATCTATACCGGCCTCGCCATCGCGAACCTGGATACGTCCAATTCAGCTAATGTCGCTTGTGTTGCAAGGGATTCGACAGGCGACGTGATTTCCGATGCCGTCTCCACGCCGTTGCTGAATCCGTTGGGACACTGGGCCGGCTATCTTTTCCCGGATCTGGTGGGCTTGCGCGGAACGTTGGACTGTACGTCCAACACCCAGATCGGCGCGATCGGGATCCGCGCCCTGGGTGCCGACGCGCTCTCCTCAGTCCCGGTTGTCTCGCTTCCAGCCAGCTTCTTCGCCCAGGAGCTGCTGCCGCACTTCGCGGCAGGCGAGTCTTTCGTGACCGATTTTTATGTGGTTAACGGCTCAGGCGTTGCCGGGAATTTCTCGATCACTTTTCACGACGATGGCGGCAACCCGATCGCGGTGCCGTTCGCCGGGCTGGGCAGCCTCACCATGCTTTCGGACTCCATTCCGGCCGGCGGAGCGGGATTCTACGAAACAACTTCGCCGGAAGGCGCCCTTTTTTCCGGGTCGGCGATCATCTCCGCGGACAACGGCGTCGCGGTCCAGGCGCTGTTCCGGCGCTTAGGTTCGGACGGGAGCTATTACGAAGCGGCTGTGCCGCCCGCGACAGGAAGTACCGAAGTCCAGGTGCCGTTCGACGACACCGTATTCGCCGCCGACGGCTCCCAGATCTACACCGGCCTCGCGATCGCGAACCTGGATAGCGGCACCACGGCTAATGTTTCCTGCGTGGCCAGGGACTCGACCGGAACCGTGATTCCGGACGCCGTACCCTCACAGTCGTTGAACCCGTTGGGGCACTGGGCCGGTTACTTATTCCCACCATTAGCCGGACTGAGAGGAACGCTCGCCTGCACGTCCAACACTCAGATCGGCGCGATCGGCATTCGGTCCCTGGGCGCCAATGCGCTCTCATCGTTGCCCGTGATCGCGACCACCCCCTAAAGCGCTCCAAACGATGCGAGTTTTTCTTCTTCACGCGACGGCCACCCGCTCGCTCGGCTTTCGAATCGGCCGGAAGCTGCTGGCAACGGGCCACCAAGTGACGGGGCTGGCCAACTCGCCCAAAGGGATCGCCAACCTTACCGCTGGCGGCATGGAGGCGGTTTCCGGAGATCTTGGCGCTCCCGAAGTTCAAAAACAACTGGCGCAGGCGGATGGCATCATTGACGACGGATTTCCAGCCGGCGACGAGCAGGTGGCAGCCGCGCCCGCTCGGCGAGCAATCTTAATTCAGTCACTCATAGGGACGGGCAAGCCTCTCATCGTCGCCAGCAACATCGCGCTATTGGGCGACACTGGACCAATCCCGGTGGGAGAGGACGCACCGCTCAAAACTCCCCCATCGTTTATCTGGCTGCCGTCGCTCGATCAGATGGTGCTGGACGCTCCCGGAGTTCGGGGCGTCGTCATTCGTTCGGCGTTCAAGTTCGGCGTCACGGGAGACTTCGTTATTCAGTCCTTAATCAGCCTCGCGCGGCGATTCAAACAGGGCAGATACGTGGGCTCGGGAACGAACCGCTGGTCGGCTGTGCATATAGACGATCTCGTCGATTTATACTGTCCGGCCTTGATCGACACCCGCGCCAAAGGCGTGCTGCACGCCGCCGCCGAGACCTTCTCTATGCAAGAGCTGGTGGGAGCGATCCACAGGGGCTTGGGATTCGATGGCGAGCCCGCCGGTTTGAGTTTGGAGGAAGCGAAGAAAATCACGCCGATGGCGGAGGGCCTGATGCGCAACGCTGCAGTTTCCGGGGACCTGGCCAGGTCGCTGGGATGGCTGCCCTCTCGCCAGTCCATGTTGCAGGAAGTCGAGTCACTCGCGGTGCAGTCACGAATCGGGGCGGAGCAACGGGAGCGCGCGCCGGCGAAACCGAACTACGTGAAGCCCGAGCTCAAGCAGTTCGGCGATCTTTCGGCAACTGACTTCGAGCGGCATCCGGTCTGGATCGGGGTTCACAACGCCGACTACGGTGAGCCCTGGTACGACGAAACCAATGAAGAGACTTTCCGCCCTTATGCCGGCTCGCTGCCGGCCGCGCCGGACGAAGGCATTCTGCTGGTACGGGCAACGTTCGAGCTCAAGGATGGGAGCCAGTTTCCGGGATTCGTCACTCCCGCAAGCGAGGACTGGGATCGGCCTCGCGAGGGCCATTCCTCGGGAAAGCGGAAGCACATCCTGGGGTTCCAGCAACCGCGCATTTTCGTCGGGAACGAAGGGTTCAACTTCTGGGGCGGCATTTCCGGCGTGCGGGAGGAGCGGCGGCAGGCGCTGTACGCCGCCCTGCTAAAAACTCCCCAGGATATTTTCCCCCTGCGATTCAGTGCGGAGCCGAGCCTGGCCGGAGGAATTCTGGCGGGCGAGGTGGAGGGTTTCTACCGAAACTCCAGGAAGCAGGGGTTGGAAATCGAGCAGTGATCCTGGCTCGGAGGTGGCTCGCCGGGCAGGAGCACGGCCGACTATGCTAAAATTTTTCATGGATTTGTAAGTTCGAATCCCTCCGCCGGATCCCCGGCTATTCTCTTTCACACGGCTCTATGTTTGAAGGGTTGAGGGATGTCTAGCTTCGGACAGGTGGGTGAGTGGTTAAAGCCAACAGACTGTAAATCTGTCCCTCCTTGCGAGTTACGAAGGTTCGAATCCTTCCCTGTCCACCAGTAAGTTGAGTTTAAGGGCCGTTGTAGCTCAGTTGGTAGAGCGCGTCCTTGGTAAGGACGAGGTCACCAGTTCAATCCTGGTCAACGGCTCCAGTCTTCATTTAAGTTCGGACGAAAAGGCACTCAAATGGCGAAGGAAAAATTTGATCGCAGCAAGCCGCACGTGAACATCGGGACGATCGGGCACATCGATCACGGCAAGACGACGCTGACGGCGGCGATCACCAAGATGCTGTCCAAGCACAATCCGAAGAACAAGTTCCGGAGGTTCGATTCGATCGACAACGCGCCGGAAGAAAAAGCGCGCGGAATCACGATCGCGGTGGCGCACGTCGAATACGAGACCGCCAACCGGCACTACGCGCACGTGGATTGCCCCGGCCACGCCGATTACATCAAGAACATGATCACCGGCGCGGCGCAGATGGACGGCGCGATTCTGGTGGTCGCGGCCACCGACGGTCCGATGCCGCAGACGCGCGAGCATATTCTGCTGGCCCGCCAGGTGGGCGTGCCTTACATCGTGGTCGCGCTGAACAAAGTCGACATGGTGGACGATCCGGAACTGCTCGAACTGGTGGAGCTCGAAGTGCGCGAGCTGCTGACGCAAGTACGAATTTCCGGGCGACGATCTGCCGGTGGTCCGGGTGAGCGCGCTGGGCGCGTTGAACGGCGAAGAGAAGTGGGAAAAGACGGTCGACGAGCTGATGGACGCGGTCGACAAGTACATCCCGCATGCCGGCGCGCGTGATCGACAAGCCGTTCCTGATGCCGATCGAAGATATTTTCTCGATCCAGGGCCGCGGCACGGTGGTGACGGGCCGCATCGAGAAGGGGATCTGCAAGGTCGGCGAGGAAATGGAGATCGTCGGGCTTCCGGGACACGCGCAAGACGGTGGTGACGGGCGTGGAAATGTTCAAGAAGCTGCTGGACGAAGGGCGCGCGGGCGACAACGTGGGATTGCTGCTGCGCGGCATTGAAAAGGACGACGTGGAGCGCGGGCAGGTGATCGCGAAGCCGGGGTCGATCAAGCCGCACAAGAAGTTCAAGGGCGAAGATTACGTGCTGACCAAGGACGAAGGCGGGCGGCACACGCCGTTCTTCAAGGGCTACCGGCCGCAGTTCTACTTCCGGACGACGGACGTGACGGGCGTGGCGCAGTTGCCGGAAGGCATGGAGATGGTGATGCCGGGCGACAACGTGAGCCTGGTAGATCGAGCTGATCACGCCGGTGGCCATGGACAAGGGCTTGCGGTTCGCGATTCGCGAAGGCGGCCGGACGGTGGGCGCGGGAACCGTGACCGAGATTATCGAATAGGAGTTCGAGGAACTAACGTATGCGCGAAACATATCACATTGCAATGCACCGAGTGCAAGCGGAAGAACTACAGCAACATGAAGAACAAGAAGACCATGACGGAGCGGCTGGAACTGAAGAAGTTCTGCCCTTTCTGCCGCAAACACCAGCCGCACAAGGAAATCAAGTAGACTGGAGTTGGCGGGTCTAGCGGCGCTGTTAGGGGCATAGGTTAACGGTAGACCAGCGGTCTCCAAAACCGCGAGTGGGGGTTCGAATCCCTCTGCCCCTGCCAGCACCCAGAAAGTAAGCGAAGGAAGTACGAAAATGGCGACAGCACAAATTCAAGAAGGCGAATCCGGGAATTTCATTCAGCGGGTTTCCACCTGGCCGGCGCAGGTGAAGGATTATTTCGAAGAGCTTCAGACCGAGATGCGCCGGGTCACCTGGCCGCCCTGGAAGCAGGTGCGCGCCACCACCGCGGTGGTGATCGTCGCGGTATTCTTGTTCGCCGCCTATTTCTTCGTCGTGGACGACATCGTGCAGCGCGCGATCACCAAGGTGTTCAACACATTTTCTCACTAGAGCCGCAAAGACAAATGCCGAGGACGAAATTACATCCGAGCAAGAGCATCTTGACCAGCCCGCTTCCGGGCCGCTCGAGACCTCTGAGAACGCTCCCGACGAGCATCCGGCCGCCGACGAGCATGTGGAGGCACCCGCCGTGGAGGCATCTGCTGAGGAAGCCGCTGAGACGCCGCCCGTCGACGACGGCAAGAACTGGTACATCATCCACACCTATTCGGGCTTCGAGCAGAAGGTGGCCGATTCGCTGCGCAGCCGCGCCGCAGGCATTCGGCTTCTCCGACAAGATCGGCCAGATCCTGATCCCCACCGAAGAAGTGGTGGAGCTGCGCAGCGGCAAAAAGGTCACCAGCAAGCGGCTGCTCTATCCCGGCTACGTGCTGGTCGAGATGGAAATGAACGATGAGCTCTGGCACGACGTAAAGGCCACGCCTCGCGTCACTGGATTCGTGGGCGGCGGCAACAGCCCCGTGCCGCTTTCGAGCCGACGAAGTGAACTCGATTCTGTATCGCCAGGCAAACCACCGGCAGAACGCCCGCGTCCCAAGATGACCTTCGAGAAGAACGAAAACGTCCGCATCATCGACGGACCGTTCGCGAACTTCTCGGGCAAGATGGACGAGGTCAATCCCGAGCGCAATACGCTGCGCGTGCTGGTGACGATTTTCGGCCGCGCCACGCCGGTGGAACTGGATTTCCTACAAGTAGAGAAGATATAGGTAAAACATGGCAAAGAAAGTAACTGCTCAAGTAAAGCTGCAGATCCCGGCGGGCAAGGCCACGCCCGCGCCGCCGGTTGGAACGGCTCTGGGTCCGCAGGGCGTGAACATCATGGAGTTCTGCAAGGCGTTCAACGCCAAGACTTCCGCCAAGGATCAGGAAGGTCTGATCATTCCGGTGGTGATCACGATCTACTCGGATCGCTCGTTCACGTTCATCACCAAGACTCCGCCGGTTCCGGTGCTGATCAAGCGCGCGGTGAATCTGGCGAAGGGCTCGGCGGAGCCGAACAAGAACAGCGTGGGCAAAATCACCGTAAAGCAGGTCGAAGAGATCGCGAAGATCAAGATGCCCGATCTCAATTGCTTCGACCTGGATGCGGCCATCCGCAGCGTAAAAGGCACCGCCCGAAGCATGGGCGTGGATGTAGCTTAGGCTGGACTTGAAATTATAGATCTATCTGTCTGATTTAAGAAGGACTACGTTGTTTGCCGCATCTCGCGGTTCACCCGGCGCGTGGCCCGGTCACCGATCAAATTCGCGACTTTTGCCAGCAGCCCCGGCAGATCCTCTGGTTTAATGAGCATGCGCGAATGCTTGAGCGGCTTGAAGTTCTGATTCTGATAGGTGGTCACGATCGCGGTGGCAGGCTTATAGTCCATGTTCCGGGCATGCGCCAGTACCTTCAGGCCGGCTTCCGGAGACTCCATCTGGAGGTCGCTCAGGACCAGCTCATACTCCTGCTCGTCCAGTTTTCCAACGGCTTCCGCAGCCGATGCGGCCGCATCTACGTGATATCCTCCGGCCTGGAGTACGGTCTGGAGGGTTAAACGGGAGGTGGGATCGTCGTCCACCAATAGAACTCTTGCGAGATCTAGGTCTGAATTACGATCTGGAACTCTAAAGTTTTTCATTCCGGCGCCACCCGCCTAGCTATATCTTAATCGAAGAGTCCCGAAATGGAAGAAGAGAATTCGAAGCCAAAGTCCTAGTGGGACTCGAAGACGCGTCGGAAAATCTGGTCTACGTGCTCTAAGTATCTGAAAACAGAGAACGTTTTTTCAAGCTTCGCGGCGGGCAGACGTCCCGTAATATTCGGATCGGCTGAGATTCGGGCTCGGAAGTCTCCGTCTTCCTGCCAACTCTTCATGGCATGTTCCTGGACCAATCTGTAAGCTTCTTCACGGAGAATGCCCTCCGCCGCCAGGTCCAGCAGAAGCTGGCCGGAGAAGACCAAACCCTTGGTGAGTTCAACGTTACGCAGCATGCGTGTAACGTCAACGCGCATTCCGGCCACCAGCCAATCGGTTTTCGCGAGCATATAATCCACCAGCGTGGTCGAGTCGGGCAGGATGATTCGTTCCACCGACGAATGGGAAATATCGCGCTCATGCCACAGCGCGACATCTTCGAACGCCGCTTGCGCGTTCGAGCGGACCACTCGCGCCAGGCCGCAAATCTGCTCCGAGGTAACCGGGTTGCGCTTATGAGGCATGGCGGACGAACCCTTCTGGCCCTCGGAAAACGGCTCTTCCACTTCGCGCACTTCGGTCCGCTGGAGATGCCGGATCTCGAGCGCGATCTTTTCCAGGGTCGCGGCGATAAGCGCCAGCGTGGCCAAGTAATTAGCATGGCGATCCCTAGAGATCACTTGAGATGCGATGGCCGCCGGTTTTAAGCCCAGCCGCTCGCAGATGCGCTCCTCGGCTCCCGGACCGATGTGCCCGAATGTCCCCACGGCGCCTGAAATTTTTCCGACCCGCATTTCCTCCGCGGCGGCGGTGAAGCGTTTGCAGTTGCGCTCCATTTCGTCATACCAGAGGGCCAGCTTCAGGCCAAACGTGATCGGCTCAGCATGAATGCCGTGCGTCCGCCCGATCTGAACCGCGTCCTTGAACTCATAGGCGCGGCGCTTCAGAGTCGCCGTCAGATTCCTAATGTCCCGGTTGATGATTTCGGAAGCGGCGCGAACTTGCAGGGCTTGCGCCGTGTCGACGACGTCATTCGATGTCAGACCATAGTGCAGCCAGCGCGAGGCATCCGAATGTCCAGCGGCCGCCATGCTTTCCGCAACCGCAGTAGTGAAGGCGATAACGTCGTGCCGGACTTCCCGCTCGATTTCGTGAACTCGGCTGACACTGAAGCTGGCGTGCTGACGCAGCAGACGGGCGGCGTCGCGCGGGACCGTGCCCATCTCCGCGAGAGCTTCCGAAGCCGCCAGCTCCACTTCCAGCCACTGGCGATACTTGTTTTCCTCGCTCCAGATGCGGCCCATCTCCGGCCGGGTGTAGCGTTCGATCATCAGTAGCTGAAGACCTCGCTCTGTTCCTTGGGTTCGGCCACCACCAGCCGCGTGAACAGCGAACGCCCGGCCCGGTCGAGCGCCTGGCCGGCGATGTTGCGCACGATCTCAGGGTGATTGTTGTGCTCGCTCAAGTGCCCCAGCACCAGGGTGCTGATGGAGCTATCGAGGTCCAAACGAATAAAGTCGGACACGACGTCGTTGGAAAGATGCCCTTTGCGCCCCATCACGCGCTGCTTCACGGACCATGGATACGGCCCCACTTTCAGCATTTCGAGATCGTGGTTCGATTCGAGCACCAGCAGATCCGCGCCGCGCAAGTGAAACTTGATCGATTCCGTCACGTAGCCGAGATCGGTGACCACGCCGATCTTGATTCCCGCGCTGCGAAAGCAGAAGCCGACCGGGTCGATGGCATCGTGTGGAAGTGTGAAACTGTCGACGTCGATGTCGCCGACGGTGAATGTCGCGCCGGCCTGGAAACAATCCAGGCGCGGCGTGTACTCACCCCATGGAATCGCGGGCGCGGTCAATCGAGTGATGTAAACCGCGATGTTGAGCTGCCGGGCGAGCGTGACCAGGCCGCTCACATGATCGGAATGTTCGTGCGTGATCAGGATCGCGTCCAGATCCTCGATCTGCTCGCCGATAGCCGCCAAGCGCGCAGAGATGTCGCGCTTGCTCAGGCCTACGTCGACGAGGATGCGCGTCCGCTCAGTCCGGATAAATGTGGAATTCCCCGAGCTGCTGCTCGCGAGCACGCAAACTTTGACGATAAGGCCCCTCCCAGTCCCCTAAGTTGTAGGTTAGGACAGAGGCGCGCCGTGTGTCCAGCTATTTTCCAGCGACCGCGATCGTGAAGGGAGGCGAACTGGCGTCGCCGATCTGCAGGATAAGGCTGGAGCTTCCGGCGGCGACACCCGAAGGCATCGCGAAATTCACCTGGTCCAGCCCGACGAATTTACGAGCGCCCCCGGCGTGGAGGACATTGGCAGCGATGGAGCCAAAAGCGACCGATACCAGACCGTTGACTGTCGCCGAGAGACTCGGTGTTGGCGCTCCGTCCGCAACGGGAGCTACGAGAGCCCCCAGACCAGTTCCGAACAGCGAGATGGCATCGCCTGGAACCGCTGGATTCCCGCTCGTCACGAGCCGGCCGGCTTTTGGGCCGGTTGCGAAGACGGCAGCGAAAACGGCTGGGTCGGTAGCGACCACGGAGAGCGTGGTCGAACGGGCCGACGCAGTCCCGTTCAGGAAGACGGTCATCGTGACCGACTGACCGACAGGATGTTCGTTCGGAATCTGAATGTTGAGCTGGTTCGAGCTGCAGTACAGATTCGGAGCAAAGTAACGCGTTCCGTTTTGAGGCGTGAAGACGACTTCGGTTTGGCCCTGATCGTTGGTAGAGGTTCCGGGACAACCTTCGGTCGAAAGCGGATAACTCGAAATTGTTAGTCCGATCGCGGCGCAATTCCAGCGCGCGCCGAACGCAGCTACCCGCCATGCCTTAGTAGGAGATTCCCAGCTTGGACCGGCCCGGCTTGCAAGCGGTCGGCAAGCCATGCCTGGCTACAGCTTGTGCGTCACGTAATCGATAGCAAATTGTTTCAACTTCGGGCTGTTCATACCTAGGTCGGTGGCTTCCTTCGCGGCGCGGTCGACGTCCCAGTGATCCACTGCAACACGCTTAATGAACCACATGGTGGCTGCGCGCCCACCCCCTGCGCAATGGATAAAGGCCGGCTC
Organism: Terriglobia bacterium; assembly: GCA_963786745.1. Lineage (GTDB taxonomy): Bacteria > Acidobacteriota > Terriglobia > Bryobacterales > Bryobacteraceae > Palsa-89. The sequence continues at coordinate 77,781 of CAWBAE010000013.1, forward strand.
CGCACCTTTCATGGTGATGGCATCGAGAAACTTATCCGCTGCAGCGGGATCGGGAGAATTGGAATTGAATGGAATGCTGTAATATCGCAAACCCGCCGCCTTCGCCGCCTCGCCCTCCTCTACGACGTTCGCGCCGGGCTCGGTAGGCTCCCGTAAATTGATAACCGAAACGAAGCCCATTTTCTTGATGTTCGGCAGCGCCTCTGGCTTGATCGCACCCGAGCATGCGACCGTGGTCTCCAGCCGATGGAAATTAACGATGCCGTCAAAGTTTTCTTTGGTGACTTGTGCCCGCGCCGGCGTCAGCGCGATCCACAAGGCAGTGCACACACCCGCTGCTACGAGCAAATATCCTCTCACGTTGTCCTCCTAAGCCAGACTTCGATTCGCCCATTTCGCCTCGACGACCATAACTATAGCTCGCTACGCGACTGAGCGCCGCCGTCCTCAACTTATGCGCGCCGGTGTGCGCTGCGGTTGCCGTCGCCACGGCTGATTCGGGAACTCGCGCAGAAGTGGCAGGAGCGCCCGATTGCATGGCACATCCGCGACTAGGTTCGTTTTGAGTCAAAGTGGATTGATCGTGAAGGCAGCGAATCGGCGCCCAAACGGCTAACGAGCTTGAACGCCGGCTTGGATGGCCCTTTTCACTGATCGCTTCCTGAAGCTTGCGATCCTCGCCAGCAAGACGTATCGCTGGAAGCCCCTATGACAACACGAAAGTTGAAAAGCATCTCGGGACGTGCTCTACTGCGGGGTGAGTGAAACCGTTGCGCTTGCGTCTTGGACGCATAGACGATGAATTGCGCGAGATCCAACGTCACTTCCCGGCCATTAATGCGCTGCTCACGAGCCGTCGTGATGAATTTACTGACACGGTTCGGCAAAACATGGTGGCAGCGTACGAGTTTCTCGATGCGGTTGTGAATCAAGACCTGGACTTGTTTAGCGATGAAGGTCTTGAAACCCTGCTACAGCTTAACCATCTCGTGCTGCTTGGTAAGGGATATGATCCGCGCGAGTTCGGCCGGCACATCCGCGTTACCCGACGGCAGTTCTTTGACAATTTCCATCGATACGTCCAACCCGTCCGCCGCTGGTATCGCAAGCATGAGATGGACAACCCATATAAGGTGGCTGGGCAAGTGTACGTGGGCGTGTTAAGCCAACCCCAACTCTATCAAGAAGGTAATCATCGCACTGGCTCGCTAATTGCGAGCGGTATTCTTCTGCAAAACGGTTGCCCGCCCTTCGTCCTCACGCGTGAAAACGCGGTTGCTTACTTCAATCCCTCATCAGAGATCAAGTTCACCGACAAACGGACGGTTCGCGGCAAGCTACGCCTGCCCAAGTACCAGCGCGATTTCCGAGACTTCCTAGAACACAACGTGAACGAGGCGTACGTGCGCCGGTCGTAATACTCCGAAAGTAACCGTCATGGCGCTCGTACGGGCGGGCACTAGAGGGCAGACGGCTTACAGGGTGAGGCGCAGAATGAACGGGTTAGCATCCGCTGGCACAGGCCATCACACTAGCAGCCCGCATTCGATTCCCGTTAGCGCTACCAATTCCTTCTGTGGTGAGCTTGTCCTTCGGGGAATTTTCAAGTATTGCGCCGGAGTCGTGGATCGAAATCTTAAGGGACGAATCCGGCACCGGCACACGTTAGTCCCAAACATTCAGCCGCGGCGAAAACGGCCCGGCAGACGCTCTACATTGCCGTAAGCGAGTAGAAGATCTATCGCGTAACCCTTCTCTAATTTCTTGACCCTGCCATTGGATCACACGTATGATTGAATCATACGTATGAGCCCCGCCAGGCCAAACACTAAAACCCGGATTCTGGATGTCGCGGAAAAACTCTTCGGAGAGAGGGGCTTTGACGCTACGTCACTTCGTGACATCACCACCGAAGCTGGGGTAAATCTTGCGGCCGTCAATTATCACTTTCACTCCAAGGACAGTCTGATCGACGCCGTCATCGCCCGTCGGGTGGAACCGATCAATCGAAAGCGCCAGGAGATGCTGGCGGCCGCCGGGCCGCATCCCAGCGTGGAACAAATTCTAGTCGCTTTTTTATCTCCCATCGTGGAACAGGACGTCGCCGTGATGGCGCCTCTGATGGGCCGCCTTCTGGCGATGCCGGATCTATCCAGGTTTCAGCTCTTCAAGAAACATATGGGCCCGGTTGCCCAGCGATTTACCGCCGCTCTTGTGTCCGCCCTGCCCGATCTGAACGAAACCGAAGTAATGTGGCGCCTGACTTTCACGGGCGGCGCGATGGCTCATATTCTGGCCCGATCAAGCCAGATACAGGAGTTGACGGGCGGAATATGCGATCCGGCGGACCGTCGGGCGGTTCTGGCGAGACTGGTGATGTTCGCGACCGCCGGATTTCTTGCCACGGAGGGCATGCAATGCGCGCGCTTCTAATCTTCAGTCTGGCTGGGCTGGCACTTGCGCAAAGCGAAGTAGCGGTGGAATCGACGCTTCCATTGAGCCTCAAGCGGGCGGTGGAAATCGCGCTAGCGCCCAACGGGAGCCCGCGCGTCGCGATCGCGCAGGAGTCCATCAAGCAAGCCGAAATGCGGAAGCTCGAATCGCGTGCCGCGTTTCTGCCGGATTTGGAATCTTCGGTCAGCGATCAGCGCGAAACCACTAATCTTCACGCCTATGGCTTCAGCTCGTCGATCTTTATGCTCCCGGAAGGCTTGAATCTGCACATTCCGTCGATCGTCGGGCCGTTTGCTTTGTTCGACGCGCGCGCCACCGCGTCCCAGACAGTCTTCGATTTCAGCGAAATCCGGAAATATCAGGAAGCGAAAGTTGAAACCGAAGCCGCCAAGTTCGATTTTGATGCGGCCAAGAACCAGGTGGCCGACCAGGTGGCACGCGCTTATTTGACGACGCTGCGCGCGCAGGCGGCGCTCGACACCGCGCGCGCGGATGTCGAGCTCTCGCAGGCGCTGCTTACTCTCGCCCAGCAGCAAAAGGATGCGGGCACAGGGACCGGCCTCGATGTGACCCGCGCCGACGTTCAGCTCGCCGACGACAAGCAGCGGCTGGTGGCCGCGGCCAACGATCGCCGCCGGGCCGGATTGAACCTGATGCGCGCCATGGGGCTCCAACTCGACGCCTCCATCGAGCTGACCGACAAGCTGGATTATCGCGCGGCCGACGTCGGCACGCTTACCGAGGCACTGGCGCAGGCCCGCCAGCTTCGCGCGGAGTTGAAAGCCCAGAAGGATCGCGAGCAATCCGCGCGATTGAACTACGGCTCCATCAAGGCAGAGCGTCTGCCTTCGCTCGGCGCTAGCGCGAATTACGGCTCCATCGGCACGGAGGTCGCGGGTGCGCAACCCACCTACGACTACGGATTCTCGCTGCGTGTTCCGGTGTTCGACGGGGGACGGCGCGATGCGCGCCGCGGGGAAAGCCTTTCGCAATACCGCCAGGAACAGACTCGCACGCACGACCTTGAACAACAGGTGGAACTCGACGTCCGGCTGGCCTTCGATAGCATTAATTCGGCGGCCACGGAAGTCGCAACGGCGCGCGAAGGCGAGGATCTCTCCGAAAAAGAGCTGGCTCAGGCCAAGCGGCGCTATCAGGCGGGCGTCGCCAACTCGCTGGAGGTGACGGACGCCCAGACACGGCTCGATCGAGCTCGCGATAATCTGACTAACGCTTTATATGACTATAATGTGGCTCGCATCGACCTGGCGACCGCGACGGGCAGAATCCAGGAGTACGTAAATCAATGAAGAAAAGAATCCCCATAATCTTGCTGGTTATCGCCATCGGCGTGGGAGCGTGGTGGTATTGGCATTCGCGGAACGCCAACCCGGGCGATCGGATTTTCGTCTCCGGTAATCTCGAGCTCACTCAGGTCGATATCTCGTTCAAAATGGCCGGGCGCATAATCGAGCGCAAGGTCACCGAAGGCGATTGGGTAAAGCAAGGCGATGTGATCGCCACGCTGGACCCGATTATCTATCAGCAGCAAAAGGTGCGCGACCAGGCGAGTGTCGCCAGCGCGGAATCGAACTATAAACAGCTTGAGACCGCAATCGCTTATCAGAAGGCGACGCTCGAAAGCGACATCGCGGCGCGCTCCGCCGAGCTCAACCAGGCGGCCGCAAAGCTCGAAGCGCTGCTCAATGGAAGCCGCCGGCAGGATATACAACAGGCGGAAGCCTCGCTTTCCGACTCCAAGGCGCAGCAGGAATTCGCGCGGCTGGATTGGGAACGCGCCCAGACGCTGTTTAAGAACGAAGACATCTCGAAGCAACAGTACGATCAGTCGCGCACCAAGTACGACAGCGCGCAAGCGATGGTGCGGCAGGCCGAAGAGCGGCTTTCTCTTATGAAGGAGGGCCCACGCCAGGAAGATATCGCCGCATCCCGAGCCGATGTCGCGCGCGCAAAAGCCGCCGTGGCCACCGCCGAAGCGAACCGTCTGGAGCTGAAGCGTAAAGAAGAACAACTGGTGGCCGGCAAGGATGAGATCGAGCGATCCCGCGCGCAGGTGGGAATCTCCGAGGCGCAGCTCTCCGACACCGAGGTCAGCACGCCCATCAACGGCGTTGTGCTGGTGAAATCAGCCGAGCCGGGCGAGGTTCTTGGCGCCGGAACGACGGTGGTTACCATAGGCGACCTGGAACATCCCTGGCTGCGCGCCTATATCAACGAAACCGACCTTGGCCGCATTAAGCTCGGACAAAAAGTGAAGCTGAGCACCGATTCGTTCCCCGGAAAAGTGTACTGGGGCAAAATCACCTACATCGCATCCGAGGCGGAGTTCACGCCTAAGCAGATCCAGACCAAGGAAGAGCGAGTGAAGCTGGTCTACCGAATCAAGATCGAGGTGGACAATTCGAGCCACGAACTGAAAGACAACATGCCGGTGGACGCAGAGATCATTTTATGAGCATCGTAATCCACGCGGAAAATCTCACTCGCCGCTTCGGCACGCTGACCGCGGTGGATCATCTGAATCTGGATGTCGCCGAGGGTGAGATTTTCGGCCTGGTGGGACCCGACGGCGCCGGAAAGACCACTACCATGCGTCTGTTGTGCGGTCTCATGGATCCGACGGAAGGCAAGGCGATTGTCGCCGGCCATGACGTCACGCGCGAGCTGGATCAAATGAAGGATCAGATCGGCTACATGGCGCAGCGGTTCGGCCTGTATACCGATCTCACGGTCCAGGAAAACATGGACTTTTACTCGGACCTGTTCGGGATCACCGGGCGCGAGCGCGACGAAATGAGCGCGCGGCTGCTTCAGATGACGCGCATGGAGCCGTTTCGCAAACGCCCGGCGGGGAAGCTCTCGGGGGGGATGAAGCAGAAGCTCGCGTTGATGTGCACGCTGCTGCATAAGCCGCGCGTGTTGTTTCTGGATGAGCCTACGAATGGCGTCGATCCAGTCTCGCGGCGCGATTTCTGGGCGATTCTGTACCAGCTCGTGCGCGGCGGGCTCACCGTGTTCGTCACCACCGCCTACCTGGACGAAGCTGAGCGCGCCAATCGCGTAGGTTTCCTGTATCGCGGAAAACTGATCCGCTGCGATACGCCGGCGGCACTCAAGCGCGGCATCGGAGAAATGGTGTACCTGATCACGTCAGACGACCGGCGCAGGACCATCGAGGCGCTCGAAACGCAACCCGGCGTGCTGGCCGTGCAGCCGGCGGGCGCCGACCTGCATCTGTTTCTCGATCCTCATCTCGCGTCGCCCGAGAGCCTCATGGCAGTGACGCCCTTCGCCTTTCGCCCGATTGTGCCATCGCTGGAAGACGTGTTCATCGCCCTCTCAAGGCATCAGGAGGCGCAGAGTGCTGCCTGACCGCTCCGGTCCCGCCGTTCACATCGACAAGCTGGTGAAGCGCTTTGGCGATTTCGTCGCGGTTGACAATGTTTCGATCGATGTAGCGCAGGGCGAGATTTTCGGCTTTCTGGGGCCGAATGGCGCCGGCAAATCCACCACCATCCGCATCCTCTGCGGCCTGCTAGAACCCACTTCCGGGAAGGCCACGGTGGGCGGATTCGATGTGGCGACGCAGTCCGAAGAGATCAAACACAACATTGGCTACATGTCGCAGAAGTTTTCGCTCTACGATGACTTGACGGTGGAGGAGAACATCGAGTTTTTCGGCGGCGTCTACGGCGTTCCGGACAGCAAACTGCCCGCGCGACGCGACTACGTCCTCGAAATGGCCGGCCTCGAAGACCAAGCGGACCATGATGACACGGCTGCTCTCGGGTGGATGGAAGCAGCGGCTTGCGCTGGGCTGCGCGATCCTGCATCAGCCGCCCATTCTGTTCCTCGATGAGCCAACCAGCGGCGTGGACCCGATCGCCCGGCGCAACTTCTGGCATCTGATCTACGAGCTCTCCGACGCGGGCCACACGATTTTCGTCACTACGCATTACATGGACGAAGCCGAATACTGCCACCGCGCAGCCTTGATGTATGGCGGGCGCGTCATCGCTCTCGGCTCGCCGGCGGAGCTCAAATCCTCGCTCGGCGTGGGTCATTTGCTGAATTTAGAATCGTCGGATCTGCTGCGCAGCATGACGGTGCTGGAGGGCAAGCCCGGGATTCAGGACGTGGCCGTGTTCGGCGGCGGGTTGCATTTAAAGGTGCAAGATTCGGGCCTGGCGATTCCGGAAATCTATCGCGAATTGGAACAGGCCGGCATTTCGGTGACGATCCTCGATTCCATCCTGCCGAGCATGGAGGACGTTTTCGTCAGCCTGATCGAAAAAGAGGAAAAGGACAAAGGGGGAATAGCCGCATGAATCTCCGCCGCACTCGGGCTATCGCGCGCAAGGAGATGCTGCACATTCTCCGAGATTCGCGCAGTTTGTTCGCTGCGCTGCTGCAGCCGCTGGTGATGCTTCTGATTTTCGGATGGGCGCTGAGCCTGGACGTGGATCGCATCCCGACCTTCGTCTATGACCTCGACCAGTCGCCCCAGAGCCGCGATTTGGTCAGGGATTTTCGGGGCTCGCGCTACTTTCGGGTGGTTGATGAGGTGCACGGCTACCGGCCCATCGAGCAGGCCATCAACCGGCGCGCCTGCCTGCTCGGTGTCGTGATTCCGGAGCACTTCGCGAAGAACATCGGGTTGAAGCAGCCCGCGCAGGTGCAACTGCTGATCGACGGCAGCGACTCGAATACGGCGGCGATCGCCCAAGGCTACGCCGAAAGCATCGTGTCGCTATATTCGCGGACGGCTGCAGACGCCCATTCAGACCGCGTCCGGGCAGGTTCCGGGAGGTGTTATTCCGGACGTTCGCGTCTGGTACAACCCCGACCTGCTTTCGGGAAACTTTCATCGTTCCGGGGCTGATCGTGGTTATCGTGATGATCATCGCCGCGAATCTCGGCTCCCTCACCATCGCGCGGGAGTGGGAGAACGGCACCATGGAACAGTTGCTGTCCACTCCGGCGCGGCCCAGCGAGATCGCGCTCGGCAAATTGTCCGCCTACTTCGTGGTGGGAGCGGCGGACATGCTCATCGCGCTGGTCATCGGCGTTTTCGTTTTCGACGTCCCGATGATGGGCAGCCTGGCATTGCTGCTCACGGCGAGCGCGATTTTCCTGTTCGGCACGTTGGGGCTGGGCATCATGGTCTCGGCCATGTTCCGCACCCAGCTTATGGCGTATCAGATGGGAACGCTGATTTCCTTTCTCCCGGCGTTCCTGTTGTCCGGATTCATCTACCCGATCGGCAGCATGCCGCGGGTGATCCAGGTGGTTTCACTGATTGTACCGGCGCGTTATTTCATGGAAGTTTCGCGCGGAATCTTTCTGAAAGGCATCGGACTGGAGCTGTTGTGGTTCAATCTGCTCCTGCTGACCGCGTACGCCGGCGTGGTCTTTTATTTCGCGACGCGCAAGCTGCGGCAGAAGGTGGCGTGAATGAGACAAAGACTGCGCAGGATCATTCGAAAAGAGTTCATTCAGGCGCTGCGCGACCCGCGCATGCGCTCCATGTTGTTTTTGCCGCCTCTGATCCAGCTGATGATCTTCGGATACGCCGCCAGCCTGGACGTAGACAACGCCAAAATCGCATGGATGGATCAGGACCGCACGCCGGAGAGCCGGGAGTTGCTCTCGGAGTTCGAAGGTTCCGGGCGATTCATTATCGCCGGCATGCCGAACGACGAGCGTTCGATGCAGAGAATGATGGATCGCGGCCAAGTGGACGGCGTGGTTCGGGTGCTGCCCGGCTTCGCTCGCGATGTCGAGCGCGGCCGCAGCGCCAGCGTGCAAGTGCTGCTCGACGGGACAAACTCGAATACGGCCTCTATCGTCTCCGGATACGCCGCCCAGGCTATCGCCCGCTATTCAAGCCAGGCTCTCCAGCATCAACGCAGCGACATGCTGGTTGGAAGCACCCAGGCCGCCGGCGGCCCCGTGCAACAATCGGCGCCGCAAGTCAGCTCGCGCAGCCGGGTATGGTTCAATCCCGACCTGCGCAGCCGGAACTACTTCATCCCGGGCGTCATCGTAAACATCATCACGCTGGTGACGCTGTCGCTGACCGCGATGGCAATCGTGCGAGAAAAGGAGATCGGCACGATGGAGCAATTGATGGTCACGCCGATTCGTCCCACAGAGTTGATCATCGGCAAAACGCTGCCGTTTGTCGCCGTGGGTATTTGGGACATGCTGCTGGTCATGGGCGCGGCGCTGCTGGTGTTCCACGTCCCGTTCCGCGGAAATTTCTGGCTGCTATTTGGGTCAACGCTATTGTTCCTCTTGACCACGCTCGGCGCCGGCCTGTTCATTTCCACGGTTTCGAAAACACAAACCCAGGCCATGATGGCCACCAGCCTGTTCTTTCAGCCCTTCTTCATGCTGAGTGGATTTACCTTTCCGATTCGCAACATGCCGACGCTGGCGCAATGGATGACGTTCTTGAACCCGGTGCGATATTTTATGGAAATCGTCCGCGGAGTATTCTTGCAGGGCGCCGGTTTCGAATCTCTGTGGCCCCAGATGTTGGCGCTCGCGTTTTTCGGCGTAACCATCTTATGGCTCAGCGTGCAAAGATTCCACAAGCACCTCGAATAGTTCGTGCCGCTTCATCGCCATAGTGCAAGATTAGCCGCGATGTCATCGTAGACTCCATGGCGACCGGATATGATCATGTCAGCGACGGACGATCGGAACCTCCTCGAGAACGGCTTCTCTCGATCCGAAGTTGTAGCCGTCATCCCAGCCTTGGTCATCGCGCGGTCCAAACCCGTCCAGCGTATAGAAGCGGATCCAGTATCCCAGACGATGCGCACGTTCAACTACGGCGCGCGCCGGTCATCCACGGGGGTCCAGTCCCCGGCCTGCTTCTGACCGCCCTCTTCCACCACGAACCATGAATTGTTCCACCAGCGGGGTTCGCTCCTTCCCGGAGGCGCTTACGATGATCGGCCGCGTCATTGTACTTGGGGCGAGGCGCCAGTCTCTGGAATCGTTTTGAGCAGGTCGAGTTGCTTCTGCAGCTTTGCCCATAGGGCCGTTTCCTTGTCCGCGGAGCTGGATGGGATGGATAGGTTCGCGGCGCTATAGTAGGCCAGAATGTCCTGGCGAAGCCCGGAGCTAATTCCGGCGAACTGTTTTTCGGCCAGCTTTCCCACTAGCTTCGCGTAGGCTTCATCGGCTCCCTTGTATTTGCCGGCCTCTGGTGGTTCGCCCAGATCCAAATTTTCGTTGGGCAGCACCAGCTCGCCCGCGTCCGTGGAGGCCATCAGCGCCTTGCAGCGATCGACGGTAGCGTTGAAGCTGGCCATGAACAGCTTCTCCACCCCCGGAGTTGGCGTGCGGATCTTCAGAGCTTCGAACGGACCGATCTTCGGAATGATCCGAAACAGGAAGGTCAGCAAGTTCGCGCCGAAGCCGGGCTTCCGATATTCCGTTCCCCATTCCTTTTCGTAACTGGAGCGGGAGAGATTATAGAGAAACTTCTTGCGCGTGATACCTGGGATTTCTTTCTGAAGCTCATCCTTCTTAAGGCTCCAGGCCACTTGCGTCATGGCGGGAACAATAGAGCTGACGGTGCGCCGGTAAGAACCAATCGCCAGGCCCACGTTTCCGAACACGTCCTTCATTTCGAGGCCATAGGTTTCCGCAAAGGCGCGCGCCAGCAGGTCCTTGGATACTTGAAACCCGATGAAGTTCCGATACTGACCCGGCGCGTATCGTCCTGCCGCGACCTGGACTACATCGAATCCAAACTCGGTCTGGATGTGTGCGGCGGGATTGTCCCAATACGTGATATCGTTTCCGTACTTCCGCCGCAGCTTGGGAAATAAAATCGGCACCGCTCGGTTAGTGGCCATGCGGTGTCCTTCGGTGTCGGCCACATAGTGTTCCAGCGCTCCCAACGCGAAGGCATATTCGTCGATGTCTCCGGAGTCCTGGATCAGCGCGGTGATGAAGTCTCCGGTGCGGACGTAATGCGTGAGGTCGCTGAAGAAGCGGCTGCCGAACGGATAATATCCCATGTCCTGGATGATGCAGCCACCATACGCGTAGGCGTGCGCTTTCTCGAGATCCTCCGCGGTCGCGCCGGGGAAGCGATTCAGCAGCAGCTTCCGGATGGTAGTGTCCCACACGGCGTCGATAATCGCTTCGTGAGTAAGAACCGTGTAGCCGTGTGAGAGCGCCGCCGAGACCAGGAGCGCTAGAACCAGCCGTGTGACAATCCGGCGCTGGTTCCCAAAAAGCCCCGCCCATCGGCGACGCCGCTCGGCGCTAAAGCACGACCGTAATCGCAATCGCTTCGCCTGGATAAGCACGATTGTAGAGGTAATATCCATTGTCATAGCCGACGTAAACGTCGTCGGCGGCATACCAGTTTTCCGCCCAAGCCGCGGGCCACGGGTCCACAATCATGAACGAATAGCCGCCGTACTGGAAGCGCGGGTAACCGTCCACGATGCTGGGTTGGCTCTGGATGCGAAACCAGTGTTCTGCTCCGAAATGGAGACTAAAATTAGCTTCCGGAATGTAATATCCGCCGTAGCCGCCGCGCTGCGCCCAGGTGCGATGATCGCTCTGCCAATTGGAGGAGCGGTCCTGCTGCCAGCTAGAGTGTTCCTGCCAAGAGCCCTGGGGATGCCAACTGGCCTGTTGTTGCCAGGTTTTGGCCTGCTGGTTGCTGCGCTCAGGAGGGCTATAGCTTTGTTGCCGCCCCGCGTTCGCGGCCCGTGTGGGTTGTTGTTGCTGGGCGCGCTGGACTGGCTGATGCTGCTCTGTCCGCGGCTTCGCTGCGGTTGCCGGACGGGCTTTCTCCCGCTCTTGCGGTTTGGCGGCCGTCGCTGGGCGAGCCTGCTGCTTTTGCGGCTTAGCGGCCGTCGCTGGGCGAGCCTGCTGCTTTTGCGGCTTGGCTGCTGTCGCTGGGCGAGCCTGCTGCTGTTGTCGTTGCTGGGGTTTCGCTGCCGTCGCTGGCCGCGTCGCTTCCGGCTTTTGGCGTTCCTGTGGCTGTGCCTGTTGCTTAGGCTGTTGGGCGCGCTGCGCCTGCGGCTTGGCCTGTTGCTTAGGCTGCGCTTGTTGCTTTTCAGGCTGCTTTTCTTCCCGCTTTTCCTGACCGTACACTTGGGCGGCGATTCCGGAAAACGAAACCAAGCTGACTAAACTCATAATTCTAGAAAATTTCATATTGATCCTTCCTTGATTGACGTAACCGCCAACTATAGCCGGCCTGCCAGTTGTTTGTCGTGATCCGACTGTTTTTGAGCGCGAGACCACTCATCGGCCTGCGTTTCGGCTTCCGCGCGCGCGATTCCGTAGCGTTCTTGAATCCGCCCGATTAACTGATCCTTCTTGCCGCCGATGGTCTGCCAGTCGTCGTCTGTGAGCTTGCCCCAGCGCTCACGCGCCGATCCGGTAAACTGCTTCCACTTGCCTTCGATCTGATCCCAGTTCATGTGACGCCTCCGGGGACCGTAAGAGCAAGTGTCGCTCCATACCGAAATCCGACCGCGTTAAATGTCTTTGCGGGAGATCTCCAGCTTCCGCATCATGGCGTTCAAGGTGGTCCGCGGCAAACCCAGACGGGCGGCAGCGGCGCTGACTACACCATTCGTCTCCCGAAGAACCCGAATGATGTGATCCCGCTCCACTTGTGCCAGCGTGGCGCCGATGGGCGCGTCCACGGCGCCGGCGCGTATCTCATCCAGCGGAGCCCGCAAATTGGGGCCGCGCGAGAGAATAACCGACCGTTCGATGAAGTTCTCCAGTTCCCTGACGTTCCCGGGCCAAGGCCAGCTCACTAGAGCCTGCATGGTATCGGAAGGGATCTTTTCGATCTGTTTGCCCATCTGGGCCGAATACTTTTGGATGAAATGGCGCACCAGCACGGGAATATCTTCGGGATGCTCGCGCAACGCGGGGATAGTGATGGGGAAGACCTTCAACCTATAGTAAAGGTCGCTGCGGAAAAGCTTGTCGCCCATCATCTGGGTCAGGTTGCGGTTAGTGGCCGCTAAGAGCCGTACGTCAATGGGGATCGTACGGGTCCCCCCTAATCGCTCGAACTCCTTCTCCTGCAGAGCACGCAGTAACTTGGGCTGAAGCTCCAGAGGGATGTCTCCCACCTCATCTAGAAACAGGGTTCCCTGATGGGCCATCTCAAACCGGCCGATCTTCTGCGATAGAGCGCCGGTGAATGCCCCTCGCTCATAGCCGAACAGCTCGCTTTCGAGCAGCCCGGTTGGAATTGCCGCGCAGTTTAGAGTGACGAAAGGGCGCTTTCTACGGCCGCTCAGCTTGTGGATGGCGCGCGCCACCAGCTCCTTCCCTGTACCGGTTTCGCCCAGAACCAGCACCGTGGCGTCGGTAGGCGCGACGATTTCCACTTGTCCCATGACGCGCTTCAGCGCGGCGCTGGTTCCGACAATCTCCTCGAATTCATGCGATACGCCAGGTTCATTCGCAATGTTCTCGATACGCTCCCGTTCGGTAATGTCCTGCACGAGCGTGATCCATCGGAAAGGAGTAGTTTCGAGGACAGCATTCGCCACCAGAACGCGCACGCTGGTTCCGTCCTTGCGAACGTATTCCTTTTCGAAAGGCGTACAGGCTCCGTGGAGCAGGCCCTCTTCATGGGCGCGTTCATCTTGAGGTAAGTATTCCGTCGCGGTGATATCGGCCCACTGCAGTTTGCCGGAGGATAAATCCTCGCGGCTGTATCCCAGCATGCCAAGAAATGCATCGTTGGCCTCAATGATGCGGTCGAACTCGCCCGAAGCGATGCCCGCGATTGTCGATTCGACGCGAACCTGCGGGGGATTCTCCCGCTTGTCGCGAACCACCCAGGCGTGTCCGTCTTTCAGGGCCATGGTCAATACGTTCGCCCAAAACCGCGACCCATCCTTTCTCTCATGCCATCCCTCTCTTCCGAGATGATCCTCGGTCCCGGCTGTCTCAAAGCCGCCGTCGTCCTCTGAATAGAGGCGGCTAACAGGTTGTCCGATGATCTCGTCGCTTCGGTATCCGTAGATGCGCTCTGCTCCCGTGTGCCAGGCAACCACTATTCCGCCCCTATCGATGCGCAGGAACGCATAGTCAGTGACGGATTTGTCGTTGAAGACCACGACATGACGCCCTGGCAGGACATCGTCTTTCGTCGTGTAGCGAAGCTTGCCCGGTTCGACAAGATCTTCAATTCGCTGGCCGATAATCTTCCCGATCGAAAGCCCGAACAGCCGGCAAGCGCCGAAACTGGCCTCCACACAAACGCGATCGTCGTCCGCGACCAGGATCGGTTCAGACTGACGAGAGAGAACGGTGCGAAATAGCAGCTCCAGTTCTCCGGGGTCATGTTTAACCATCCAACCAGAGAGTTCCTGTGTTGAGGCTACGGAGTTCATTGCATCTCCTTCGCCCGTCGATCCAGGGGACCGGGGAATTAGGAGACTTGGCGGGCGTCTCTAAAAACGGCGGAAGCCGAGATTGGGGTCACGACAACTATAGCATCGATTCCGCGTATTGCGGCGGAATAATTGACCATATTTGGCCGCTCGACGCTCCGCGGTCAATACAAGTAATGGGCTTAGGAAGTTGCACGGATTCTTCGGGCCTTAGATTGGGCAGCCGATTGCTCCTTACCTCCGCGAGGAGTATCTGAAAATGCCTTTGCTGAATTTAGTGGTCGCGTTAATTGTAGTAGGCATGGCGCTATGGCTGGTGAATCGGTTTATCCCGATGGCCTCCAGCATCAAGACGATTCTTAACGTCGTTGTCGTAGTTGCCGTTGCAGTTTTTGTATTGAAATCGGTGGGACTTTGGGGTGACGTTACCAGCTTCCGCATCGGACGCTGATAGGCTCATGGCTATGACCGCTTCTGGTCAAACGACGCCATGCGGTCATTTGGGGGGTAGCGGCGTTCGCGTCTCACCCCTGCGGAAACGATGCATCGGCCGGCTATCAGGCGATCACCGGCAACGGACCCCGGAATGCTTCACCTTCCTGCGTGGGATTCCGAAAATTCTAGTTTTGAGAAAAGAGTATCGAATGACTTTGTCCAAAGCAATACCAACGGTATTTTGTGCGGCGCTCATCGGCGCAGCATTCTCTCCCAGCGTAAAGGCCGACGAATGGAACAAAAAGACGGTGGTGACCTTTAGCGACCCTGTGGAGACCCCCGGTGTTCACATCCAAGGCTGGGCGGTGCTGCCGGCCGGCACTTATGTATTCAAGCTTTTGAACTCGCCCTCCGACCGCCATATCGTCCAGATTTTCAGCCAAGACGAAACGGTTCTCTATACCACCGTCCTGGCGATCCCAAATTATCGGCTGCGGGCCACCGGCAAAACCGTAATCACATTTAGGGAGAGGCCGGCCGGAGAGCCAGAAGCGCTGCGGGCATGGTTCTATCCTGGCGACAACTTCGGCCAGGAGTTCGTATACCCGAAGGAAAAAGCGCTGCAGTTGGCTAAGGAGACCAATCTCCCGGTGCTCGCTACCACCGCCGAGATTGCGCCCGAGGCTGCCGAGCCGGCGCCAGTGGTCGTGGCACTAAAACAGGCGCCTCTCGTGGCGGTGAAGCCCACCGGGGAGGTGGTCGAAATCACCGAAGTTGTTACTGCGCCGCCGGCGGAAGCGGTGGTCGCGGAAAACGTAGCGCCGGCCACGACGTTGCCGAAAACGGCCAGCCCGATGCCCCTGATCTTTCTCGCCGGACTGCTGGCTTTGGGCGCAGCCTTCACGCTGCGATTAGTACGCGCATAGTAACCGGCAAGACCTGTTCGGGATCTGTCTCCCCGGCGCCAGGCTGGATGCCTGCGCCGGGGAGGTATCGATTAACAGAAGGAAGCGGTACATAACATGCGACAGCGAGTCATTCCGATATTGGCGGAGCGGGTTGGAAACTCGCGTTTCGATGGCGATGGCTGCTATAAGACCAAGGCACGCGGCATGGCAGTGCTCACCACGCCATTGCTGAACAAGGGCACCGCCTTCACCGCGGAGGAACGAGCGGAGCTGGGGCTCAGTGGCCTGCTCCCTCCTGTGATCAACACGCTGGAGGCTCAGGTGAAGTCGGCGTATGCCCAGTACCAACGTCTTCCGGATGCGCTCAATAAGAATATTTACCTCACCGCCTTGCATGATCGCAATGAAGTGCTGTTCTACCGGCTGCTGGCGTCTCACCTGCGCGAAATGATACCCATCGTCAACGATTTGACGGTTGGCATGGCGATGCAGCAGTATCACCACGAATGCCGGCGTCCGCGCGGCGTCTACCTCTCGATCGACCATCTCGATGAGATCGAAGGAGCATTTGCAAACCTTGGCGCCGGACCCGAAGACATCGATTTGATCCTGGCCACCGACGCAGAGCAAATCCTCGGGCTGGGAGATTGGGGCGTGGGCGGCATCGAAATCGCGATCGGCAAGCTGGCCATTTACACCGCAGCTGCCGGAATCGATCCCACGCGCGTAATTCCAGTGATGCTGGATGTTGGAACCAACCGGGAAAGCCTGCTCAAGGATCCGATGTATATCGGGAACCGCCATGCCCGTGTCCGCGGGCGGCGCTACGACGATTTCATCGACGCCTATGTCCAGACCGTAACCAAGCTATTCCCCAAAGCGCTGCTGCAATGGGAAGACTTCGCGCCCGGCAATGGACGGCGCATCCTCCAAAAATACCGGGATCGCTTCTCTACATTCAACGACGACATGCAGGGCACCGGCGCGATCACGCTTGCGGCGGTGGTTTCGGCGGTGCGCGTCTGCGGATCGCCACTGCGGAATCAGCGCGTGGTGATCTTAGGCGCCGGCACGGCGGGGTTGGGAATCGCCGATCAGATCCGCGACGTCATGATGCATGAGGGCCTTACCCAAGAAGATGCGTCCAGGCGCTTCTGGATGGTGGATACGCAGGGCCTGCTTACCGACGACATGGGCGATCAACTGCGCGATTATCAGGCGACCTATGCCCGTCCCCGGGTCGAGGTCAATCGCTGGAAGCGTAATGGATTGGACGGCCCGGCGGGCTTGGCCGAAGTGGTGCGCCAGGTTCAGCCCACCATGCTGATCGGTGTTTCAACCGTGGCGGGCGCGTTCACGGAGGCGATTGTCAAAGAGATGGCCAAGCATTGCGACCGGCCCATCATCTTTCCGCTCTCAAGTCCGGCACCCATGGCGGAAGCGATGCCGGCAGATCTCATTGCCTGGACTGATGGCCGGGCGCTGATTGCCACCGGCAGCGCGTTCTCGCCCGTGACCTACCGGGGCGTCACCTACGTCATTGGCCAGGTGAACAACGCCATGTTGTACCCGGGCTTGTGTCTGGGCGCCATTGTTTCGCGAGCACGGAAAATCAGCGAGAACATGTTCGCGGCCGCGGCCAATGCGGTCTCTAGTCTCGTTGCGGTGCGGCTTCCAGGAGCTTCGCTGCTTCCGCATGTCGATGATCTGCGTAAGGTGTCCTTGACGGTCGGTGTAGCGGTGGCCGAAGCCGCCGTCGAGGAAGGCTTAGCCCGTGTGACGCTCGACGACATCGTGCAACAAGTGGGGGACGCGATGTGGGAGCCGGAATATCGGCAGATTCAAGCGGTCTGATGAGAATCCGGATGGGCGGAAAACTCGTGAGAGGGACGCTGCTATGGCTCCCGCGTCTTTTGTTCGCGTGCGCGGGCCTGCTGCTAGGTTACTGCGGCTACGTGGTCGCGGACACCTGGAGTTTTCAGCAACGCGAGGACCGTGATTTAGAACATCTGCTCAAAACCGCCAAGCCAGTAAGCTATCTATCCGTCGCGAGGCGAGGACTGGTTGGCCGCCTGGAAATCCCACGCCTTGGACTTTCCGCGATCTTTGTTGAAGGCGACGACCCTAAGACGCTCCGGCGTGCGGTGGGCCACATTCCCGGGACGCCGCTGCCCGGGCAGCCGGGCAACATCGCTCTCACCGGGCACCGCGACACGTTCTTCCGGCCGCTACGGAATATCCGAACGGATGACATCATCGTGGTCACCACTCTGCAGGGTGAGTTTCGTTATCGAGTCGTGTGTACGCGAGTGGTTAGCCCGGAAAACGTCGAAGTGTTGAAGGCCGGCGAAGGAGAGATCCTGACGTTGGTCACCTGTTATCCGTTCTATTTCGTCGGTTCGGCGCCAGGCCGGTTCATTGTCTCCGCCGAAAGAGTCACCTGACAAAACCCACCCATGAACGAAGCTTCTAAAGTCCACAAGATCGCTTTTGTCGGCGACCATCTGCCGCGCAAGTGCGGCATCGCTACCTTCACTTCCGACCTGCTGGGGGCGGTGGCAGCCGCGTATCCCCACAGCCAGTGTTTCTCGGTGTCCGTCAACGATATCAGAGGCGGTTACGACTATCCGGAAGTAGTCCGCTTCGAGATTGAAGAGCAGGACTTGTCGTCCTACCTGCGGGCCGCGGACTTCCTCAACATCAGCAACGTGGACATCGTCTGTTTGCAGCATGAGTTCGGGATTTTCGGCGGGCCCGCCGGCAGTCACATTTTGGCATTCCTGCGCGAACTGAGAATGCCCGTGGTCACTACGCTGCACACGGTTTTGCGTGAGCCGAGAGCGGATCAACGGCGGGTCATGCAGGAGTTAATCTCCCTTTCCACCAGGCTGATTGTCATGGTCGATCGCGGACGACAGATGTTGGAGGACGTTTATGGAGCGCCGCCGGCCAAGATCGACCTGATCGCACACGGGATTCCCGATGTCGGGTTCGTCGATCCGACCTATTTCAAAGACCAGTTCGGCGTGGAAGGAAAAGTGGTACTGCTCACTTTCGGCCTGCTTTCTCCGAACAAAGGCATTGAGCATGTTCTCAACGCCCTTCCGCGGATTCTGGCGGAGTTCCCCAACGTCGTTTACATTGTCCTCGGAGCAACGCATCCGAACGAACTGCGTGAGCATGGGGAAGCCTACCGGGTCGGGCTGGAATTGCTTGCCAAAAAGAACAGGATCGAGAAGAACGTGATCTTCTACAACGACTTCGTCGACCTCGAGAATCTCAAAGAGTTCATCGGTGCGGCCGACCTCTATATAACGCCCTATCTGAACGAAGCCCAGATCACTTCGGGCACGCTGGCCTACACCTTTGGCGCGGGCAAGGCCGTGGTTTCGACGCCGTATTGGCACGCGCAGGAGCTGCTGGCCGACGGCCGCGGCGTCCTGGTCCCATTCTCCGACCCGCAAGCCATCGCAACCGAAGTGATCGGCTTGCTGGGGGACGATACCCGGCGGAATGCCATGCGCAAGAACGCCTACAAAATCGGGCGCGAGATGATCTGGAGCAACGTCGCCAAACTCTACATGCAGTCGTTTGAGTTGTCGCGGCTCGAAGGGGCGGCGCTATCGCGAAAATCCCTGATTACGAAGACGCTGGACCAGCGGCCGCGGGAGCTCCCGGCTCTGAAGCTGAATCATCTTTCGCGGATGACCGATTCCACCGGAGTCTTCCAGCACGCGATTTTCGGCGTCCCAAATTTTTCCGAAGGCTATTGTACCGACGACAATGCCCGCGCATTCATCCTGGCCGTGCTGCTCGGCGAACTGGGCGAGGACACCGAACGCGTGCGCACCGTGGCCAGCACTTGCGCCGCCTTTCTATATCACGCCTTCGACACCCAAACCAAGCGTTTCCACAATCACTTGAGTTTTGATCGCCGCTGGCTGGATGTCCAGGGATCCGAGGACTCTCAGGGCCGGGCGCTATGGGCGCTGGGAATAGGAGTGGGGCGCTCGCCGTTCCGAAGCTTTCAGATGATGGCGGGCCAACTCTTCGCTCAGGCATTGCCCGCCTTGACCGACTTCAGTTCGCCGCGGGCTTGGGCGTTCGGCCTGATCGGAATCCACGAATACCTCCGCCGCTTGAGCGGCGACAGCCTTGTCAACCAGACGCGCGAGACGCTTACGGCACGGCTGATGAAGTTGTTTGAAGACACCGCCAAGCCGGACTGGCGCTGGTTTGAAGACGAACTGTCCTACGACAACGCCAAGCTGGCCCACGCCCTGATTCTCAGCGGCCACGCCACCGGCCAACCGGCGGTTCTGGAGCGAGGCTTAGAATCTTTGCGCTGGCTGAACGCGATACAGATATCTGAGAAAGGCCACTTTCGGCCGATAGGCAGCAACGGCTTTTACCATCGTGGCGGCACGCGCGCCACATTTGATCAGCAGCCCATTGAGGCGCAAGCCATGGTCTCGGCTTGTCTCGAAGCGTATCGCACTACATCCGACTTCTGGTGGTACGAACAGGCGCAACGCGCCTTCGACTGGTTCATCGGATGGAACGACCTCGGCCTGGAACTCTATTCCTCCGAGAGCGGCGGGTGTCGCGACGGGCTGCACGTGGATCGCGTCAACGGAAACCAGGGCGCGGAGTCCACTTTAGCGTTCCTGCTTTCGCTGGCGGAAATGCGTTTGGCACAGAATATGGTGGCGAGCTTTAAAGAACCGATCTCGATCGTAGCCTGATGACTCTTTCATCTGTAATCCACGTCCATCGCTCATCCGTCATCCTCCAGCCGGATCAGTCGCGCGTTCTTCTGCGCCCGTTTACACCGGGCGGCCCCGAACGGATGGGCCGGATCCTCGCCAGGATTCTGTCGCTGCCGGAGGCCGAGGTGCGGCCCCTGCTCGCGGATATCTCCGCCGCGTTTTCGGGACGGCACCAGAATATAAATGGCCTCTTTATCGAACGTTACGATCAGGTTCGCGACATGCTGTCGGCGGAAGAGAACATTTCCGGACAACGACGCCTTTTGATCGGCTCCTACTTTCTGGCCGAATACTCCCTCGAATCGGCCGCTTTGTTCAACCCGTCCATGGTGCCGCACCCCGATCAGACCGGCCTCGAGCCCGGCGCTCTGCGGTTCATTATCAGCCTGCGCGCCACTGGCGAGGGCCACATTTCGTCCATCACGTTTCGAAGCGGGATCCTTCATCCAGATAGCCGGATTGAGGTATGCGCTCCCTCCGGTTTTCTCACCGAGCCCCGGCAAGTCCCCAATCTCCGCTTTGAGAAAGGTTTGTTCGAACGGAAGCTGTTTGAGCTGGGTTTGACCTGCGAATTGTCGCGACGGGTTATGAACAGGCTGGGCGATTCGTTTGCGGCGCACGAGCTTCGCGCTAGTCTCAACACCGAGCAATTCAGGCACTCGGATGGAATGTCGCTGGACGAGCAAAATACGATTCAAGGCATTTGGATGCTGGCCCGGTCCAACTACGAGGTCCAATTTCAGCCGGAGGAAGAGCTGTCTCAGCGCGTCTTATTCCCGGCCACGCCCTCGCAGCGCAACGGCATCGAGGATGCGCGCTTCGTCCGATTCCTGAATGGCGACGGCACTTATATTTACTACGCAACCTTCACGGCCTTTGACGGCCGGGTGATCATGCCGGAGCTGGTGGAGACTTCCGACTTTCTGCACTTCCGATTTATTTCGTTGAACGGCCCCGCCGCCGAGAACAAGGGCATGGCACTCTTCCCCCGGAAGATTAACGGCCTCTACGCCATGCTGTCCCGGCAGGACAACGAAAACATCTACATCATGTTTTCCGACAACGTCCACTTTTGGAACGAACGCACGCTGCTCCTGAAGCCCGCCTTCCCTTGGGAATTGGTGCAGCTAGGCAATTGTGGATCGCCCATTGAAACCGATGCGGGCTGGCTGGTGCTTAGCCACGGCGTCGGCCCCATGCGCAAATACTGCATTGGCGCGTTTCTGTTGGATCGCGACCATCCGAGCAAAGTGATCGGCCGGCTGCGCGAGCCCCTGCTCAGTCCTAACGAAAGCGAGCGGGAAGGGTATGTTCCAAACGTTGTTTATTCCTGTGGCGCTCTTCTCCACCAGGGCACGTTGATAATTCCATACGCCATGGCCGACCACGCCAGCGCGTTCGCAACCGTCCCCCTCGACGAGGTTCTGGGGGCGATGCGTCCGGAAGCGTGAGCTCAATGGCAACTTTGGGAAAAAGAATAGCGGTGTTGTCTCCAGTAGCCTGGAGAACGCCGCCACGTCAATATGGGGCGTGGGAAACGGTGGCGAGCAACATCGCCGAAGGATTGGTCGCCCGCGGTTGGGATGTGACATTGTTCGCGACCGCCGATTCGGTGACGAAAGCGCAATTGCATGCGGTTGTCGACCAAGGCTATGAGGAAAGTTCCAAAACCGATCCCAAAGTCGCCGAATATCTGCACATCTCCGAGGCGTTCGAGCACGCCGCCGAGTTCGACCTCATCCACAGTCACTACGACTTTATGGCGCTCACTTACACCCGCCTTGTGAAAACACCGGTATTAACGACGATCCACGGATTCTCATCGCCCAAGATCCTGCCCGTCTATTGCAAGTATCGCGACGGATATTTTGTTTCGATCAGCGACTCCGACCGCTCGCCGGGCCTGAACTACCTCGCGACCGTATACAACGGGATCGATCTGGCGCTCTACCCGCTTCGCAAGTCGAGCGGAGACAGCTTGCTTTTTCTCGGGCGAATCCACCCGGATAAGGGCGTTCATCTGGCGATCGAGGTGGCGCGACGAAGCGGACTGCCACTGCTCATCGCGGGAATCATCCAAGACCAGCGGTACTTCGCGGAGCAAGTGAAGCCGCACCTTGACGATCAGATCCAATACATCGGACCGGTGGACGTCGCGGGCAAGAACGAATTGTTCTCCCGCGCCCGGGCGCTGTTGCACCTGAACACGATTCCAGAACGATTCGGTCTGGTCCTGGCGGAAGCCAACGCCGCGGGAGTACCGGTGATTGCGATGGACTTAGGTTCCTGCCGCGAAGTGATCAAAGAGGCGGAAACCGGCTTTTTGGTGGATGGCGTCGAGGGCGCGGTGCGTGCCTTGGAACGCGTGCGCGAAATCGACGGCGGGGCCTGCCGGTCGCGTGTCCTCAAATATTTCTCGATCGAAACGATGGTGCAGGCGTACGAGCGAGTCTATTCCAGCATTTTTGATTTGGAAGCGAGCGGGCGGACATGAGACCGGACATCGTCAGACGATACGGCCAGAATCCGATCCTCACCAAGACCGACATCCCTTATCCGGTGGAGACGGTTCACAACGCGGCGGTGGTGAAGCATGACGGCAAATACATCATGCTGTTCCGCTCGCATCTGCGCACTGGACGATCCATCCTTGGGTTGGCGCGAAGTCACGATGGATTCCGTTTCACCGCCGATCCCGAGCCTTTTCTCGTTCCTGAGCGTAGCGGCCCTTTTGCCGCATATGAGGAATTCGGCGTAGAAGATCCGCGCGTGACGTTCCTCGACGGCGAATACCTGATCACTTACAGCGCCTACTCCCGAAACGGCGTGAGGATCGCGCTGGCCAAAACGAAGGACTTCAGCAGCGTGGAAAAGATCTGCCTGATTACCGAGGCGGACTATCGGAACGTCGTGATCTTTCCAGAGAAGTTTGACGGGCTCTATGCGCGGCTGGATCGGCCGCATTCGGAGATCTCGCCCTGGTCGATCTGGATTTCCTATTCTCCAGACTTGCATTTCTGGGGCGAGTCACAGCTCATCATGAAGCCCGTGCAATACCACTGGGACGAAATGAAGATCGGCCCCGGCGCGCCGCCGATCAAGACCGATCAAGGATGGCTCTCCATCTACCATGGAGTCTTTCAGACCATGGACGGATCGGTTTATCGCCTGGGTGTCGCTCTTCACGATCTGAAGAACCCGGCCAAGATCATCGGCGTGGGCGATTCCTGGATTCTGCAGCCGGAAGCCCCGTGGGAACTCACCGGCTATGTTCACAACGTGGTATTCACTTGCGGCGCCGTTCCGGAACCCGATGGAACAGTTAAGATCTACTGGGGCGGCGCGGATACGGTGATGTGCGTGGGTGAAGCGAATATCGCCGATCTGGTAGCGCTATGCCTAGAGCACGGTCGGCCTGCGACCTAGGATTCCCGGCGGCCCCTGGTCAAGTGACCATATTTGGTTAACGGCAATACCTGAATCGCGCGACAGGG
Source organism: Terriglobia bacterium (assembly GCA_963786745.1). Taxonomy (GTDB): domain Bacteria; phylum Acidobacteriota; class Terriglobia; order Bryobacterales; family Bryobacteraceae; genus Palsa-89. Next base: position 101,270 of record CAWBAE010000013.1, read on the forward strand.
TTTCATCCTGCTCACCCGGCCAAATGGCCGTGCGCGTGCAGATTCCAGGGCATGAAAACGAATTTACGACGCAGCATTGGAAGTCTGGCCGTGGCGGTAGGTATTAGCATCAGCGGAGGCGCGGTGCAAGCCGTGTCAGCTCCATTCCAGGACCAGGGCCACGACCAGGACTATTCGAAAAACAAGACGTACCAACAAGGCATGCGGGAAGGCCAAGCCGACCATGCGCATAACCGGGACCACTCCAAGAATCGGCACTTCAAGAAAGACGAAGACCAGAAAGCCTACGAAGCGGGCTACCAGAAGGGCCGGGGAAATTGAAGTAGCAGGTGAACGGAACGAATCCACGCATACTCAAGGAGCCTAGGCCCATCCGCTTTTGATCCTCGCTTGCACATCCCCAGACTCTCCTCACTTGATTTCTCTGCTTTGACATCCTGCCCGGCCAGCTCCTTGCGTTTCTCGACCCAGTTTCGATTGGCGATCGAGTTGCCCTTAAGCCTTCAGGTGACTTCCACATGGCAAATCCGCGATGGGTTGGTTTGTTTGTAGCAACCGTATCACTGGCGATGGGTCAGGACTTTGCGGCTGAGAACGCGAGCGTGAGCAGCAGCGACGATGCCCACGCCATCACAGCCAGGCAGCGTGCTGAATGGGTGGTCTACAACACCGTGGGACCACAGGCCATCGTCGGCGAAGCTTTTAGCGCCGGATTCGGCACTTGGAAAAATAAGCCCTCCGAATTCGGGCCGCATTGGGATGGCTTTGGCAAGCGAGCTGGCGCGGACCTGAGCGAAGCCGCGGTGAGTCACACCATGGAAGCAGGCCTAGGCGCGATCTGGGGCGAAGATCCGCGGTACTATCGCGATCCGGGCGCTCCTTTCAAGAATCGATTGGCTCACGTGTTCAAGATGACTTTTCTCGCTCGAAATCGCGACGGCGACTTGATGCCGGCTTATGCCCGCTTCATTGCGATTCCCAGCAGTAGTGCGCTCGCCAGCGCCTGGCGGCCAGAGAGCGAGCGCACCTTGAGTAATGTGGGGGCGCGCATCGGGGCGGGCGTGCTGGGCCGGATGGGGACGGACGCCTTCACAGAATTCTGGCCGGACGTCCGCCAGATTTTCCTGCGAAGAAAGCCGGCACAAGCCGCCTTGGCAAGTTCCCAGCCACGCTGAGGCGACACATAAGGATTGGTTATCTGAGTGCCTATCTGATGTCTGAGACGGCACCAGACAAATTTCGTCTCGCACTCGAAAGAAAGCAGGAGAAGACAAATGAAACCGAGTACGAAGGATCAGATCAATGGCAAGCTTCACGAAGTGAAAGGCAAGGCCAAAGAGACAGCGGGACAGCTCACGAACAATCCCAGCCTCGCAGCCGAAGGCCTGAACGAACAACTCGCCGGGACGATCCAAAAGAAAATCGGGCAGGTTGAAGCGGTCTTTGAGAAGTAAACCTCGCTGTTCAGAGAACGGCGAGGTTTGATGTTCTGAAGAAAGGAAGATTCACAATGTTGATACTACTTATCGTGATTTTGTTGTTGCTAGGAGGAGGCGGCGGATACTATGGCCATAGCCGCTGGGGCTATGGCGGCGGCGCCGGCATCGGGTTGGGGACCATATTGATCGTGCTCCTCGTGGCCTACATGGTGGGCGCTATCCATTAACGTGGATCACTCTCCGTCGGATTCGCCGCACGAGACCATAAGAGGTCACATGACCAAATGGGGTCGGTTAGCGTTGACGATGAGAGCCCACGTCAACCGGATTCGACAGGCCGGCTAGAACGGACTTCGAATTGCCTTACTTCAAATTGAATCGAATCGAGGAAACATCATGAAACTAACGGCAGTCCAAAGTACGGCAATTTTGTTCTTGCTTGCCGGAGCTCTTGTTCCCGGCTATGCACAGGAACGCGAGCAGGAGAAGAAACCAGAAGAAAAGCAACAACAAGCCAAGCCCGCACAGCGCCGGCAACAGGCTAAACCGGCAAAGCAAACTCAACAGGCTCGGAAGCAGCAGGCCAAGCCTGCTCAACAACCGCAGCGCGCGGCAAGCCGGCAGCAGGCCAAGCCGGCGCAGCAACCGCGCGGTCAAGAACAGCAACGCGCCAGCCGGGGACCCCAGACGGCGGCCGGGAACGGGAGCATCCCTGAAGCTCGGTTCCGGGCTAATTTTGGAAGTGGCCACACATTTCACGTGAGCCGTTCGCAATTCGTCAACGGTTCGGGGCGTTTTCAATACGGCGGGTTTTGGTTCAACGTGGTTGATCCATGGCCGGTGGGGTGGCTCTATACCGACAGCGTTTACGTTGACTTCTTGAATGGAGGGTACTTCCTGTGTGATCCCGTGCATCCAGGAGTGTATATTTCACTCAACGTCGGTTGACGTTGCAGTCAACGGCATTTGAAGGACGACGGTTCTAAGGTGATAGTGCCAGGACGAAACGGAGTCCTGGCCTCAAAAACGAAAGACGAAAAGGATAAATATCTAAATGAGAACGAATCTACACTATGTCTGGATTCTGGTGCTAGCCGGCTCCATGAGTACCGCGGCTTTCGCGGCGGACAGAGAAATCAAGGTTGACGACAGGCTGGACGCTTCGGCCGATGCGCTGACCGACATGATGCACGCTTCCGATCAAGGCATCCCCCAGGATTTGATCGATAAGGCGCATTGCGTGGTTGTCATACCCGGCATGAAAAAAGCCGGATTCATTTTCGGCGCCGAATATGGCCGCGGTTTCGCGGTATGCCGCCGGCACGATGGAGTGGGCTGGAGCGCTCCGGCCGCCATGCGGTCCGAAGGCGGAAGCTTCGGATTTCAGATTGGCGCTTCGGACACCGATGTCGTGTTGTTAGTAATGAACGACGGCGGAATGAAGCACCTGCTCTCGGATAAGTTTACACTCGGCGGAGATGCAACCGTGGCGGCAGGCCCGATTGGCCGCGCAGCCACAGCTCAGACGGACGTGGAACTGCAGGCGGAAGTGCTGTCGTATTCCCGTTCGCATGGGTTATTCGCAGGCATCTCGTTGACCGGTGCGACGCTGCGTCCGGATGGCGATACCAACCATGAACTCTACGGTCACGATTCGACGAATCGTGAAATTCTGACCGGCGACTTCAAAACCCCGGCAGTCGCGAGAAAGTTTGAACACGCCCTGAATCGGGACTCAGTGGAACGCAGCCGCTAGGCGCGGCGTCGACCAGCAAACGGGCAGCGAGCGTCCCAGCGTTTCAGTTTGAAAACGCCTGGGACGCTGCTGGCTTTAACATCCGATCGGAACCTGGAGACCTGGCAGAAACCGTGGCTTCACATTTGGCACGTGGCGAGCGATTTCGACGCTCCAGGGTGTCTTGATCGGTGGACAGTAAAGCCATGCCGCCCCAAGCGGATGGTCCGTCTAACAGGGAGAAACGGTTGCAAAACTGAAGTGAACCCCTGGCGTGAGACACAAAGTTAAGGGGGCTATCGCCGTTCGCTGCAAAAGCTTTGCCGGCGAGGTTGCGGTTGAACCACTCTGGGAGCACCTGAGCGGAGGGTAGGGCAACGCAGGGATGCGACCCGAGCGTCGACTCAGCGGCCGGGATGGCCGGGGCGGCTTCGGTCGCCCCATAAACAAGTAGCCATTCTGGCGCAACTGCGTTAAATCCTGGGGTCGGAGGGGCAAAGCCCCCGTTGCTGACGTGCGATTTGTAATGGCGAATCATCATGCAGCGCCATCCTCGAACTCGGCGGGCGGAAGATAACCGAGTGCCGAGTGTAGTCGATGCCGATTGTAGACGCGCTCCAGGAAATCCCCGATGCAGGCGCCAGCTTCCTGGAGATCGCGACATTCGTGCGGTAAACCTCTTCATGTTTCAGGGTTTTCATGAAGGACTCGCAGGCGGCGTTGGCCAAGGCAGTCAACTACAGCTCATGGCGACGCTGCCGACAGTAGTTTTGAAGTCATCCATCCACATCATCCGTTGAAGGGTCAGCGGTTCAAGCTGGTCACCTATCGCCACAACTGGGGCGAGGATCGAGTTTACTTTCACGATAGCGGCGGGCGCCTTCGCTCGATTCCGGCGGGCTGGACGACGGCGGTAGAGGCCGATCCATTCGTGACATTGGCGGCAGGGCGGTGCCTATTTCGCTACGAGGATCTGTTGAGGCTGGCCGACTTTCTGGAGAAGGCGCGATGAAAGAGCGGAGCTCGGAGTGTAAAGGCAATAACGCCGCATGTGTAAATGGAATGATGCCGGGAAGAGTGTGGACTGCACTGCTACGGCGGGCACCATTGCATCATACAGAGCATGTAATAACAGGTGGCGGAAGACAAAAACAGCTTGACATCGGCCCGGATATTGGCATAATTATCTTTACGGATCTGCTCGACAGTTTTCGAGTCACCCATGGCCGACAAAGATGCCAAGTTCGGGGCGCTGCAACAACAGGGGACGCTGAACCGACGGGCCAAAAATGTCCGGGACGAACTATTTCTTCAGGGCGACTTTTTCGATCCCCGCGACCTGGTCCAGGTCAAGTACGAGATGCTGCGCCGAGTGCAGACCGAAGGCCAGTCGGTTACGGACGCATCGGCGAACTTCGGTTTTTCGCGACCATCTTTTTATCAAGCGTTATCCGCCTTCGAGCTGGACGGCCTAGCCGGCCTGGTGCCACGCAAGCGCGGTCCGAAGCAAGCGCACAAAATCACCGAAGAAGTCCTCGCATTCATCGGAGAGGTGCACCAGAAAGAACCATCCGTTCGATTGCCGGAACTGGTGAAGCTGATTCAGGATCGCTTCGGCATCCGGGTTCATCCGCGAAGCATCGAACGCAGCTTGCTACGCCATCAAAAAAAACTCCGCTGACCGAGCGCCCCGGAACACCGTCCATCCGTCACGATCTGGTTGCCGAGTACGAGCAACTGCGCCGCGATGCCATGGCAACGGTGGCCCATCGCGGCGAAGGCTTGGGCTGGGCGCTTTTTGTGCGACGCGGACTGACCGCCTGGATGCAGGCCTGGTCGGAATGCGCTCCCCACAGCGAACCAAGCTCACGCTCTCGGCCCGATATCGATGAAACCGTTCCAGGCGACGTGCGGCCACAGATCACCACATTGCTGGCCAGCATGATTCTCTGTCAACAACAGGAGGCAACCTCATGACAGGCACCGCACACCAAAAAGTGAATGCCGGACACCTCAAGCGAAACGCTTATCTTTATGTGCGCCAATCGACGCTTCGTCAGGTTTTTGAAAATACCGAAAGCACCAAGCGACAGTACGGTCTGCGCCAGCATGCGGTCGCCTTGGGCTGGCCCGTGGAGCACATCATCGTCATCGACACCGATCTCGGGCAGTCCGGCGCCTCGGCTGTGGATCGGGAAGGTTTTCAGAAGCTTGTCACCGAAGTCGGCCTGGGCAAAGCTGGCATCGTGCTTGGCCTGGAAGTTTCCCGCCTGGCGCGAAACTCCACCGACTGGCACCGGCTGCTGGAGATCTGCGCTCTGACCGACACGCTCATTCTCGATGAAGACGGCGTGTATGATCCAGCGCACTTCAATGATCGCCTCCTGCTGGGTCTCAAAGGAACCATGAGCGAAGCGGAACTGCATGTGATCCGCGCCCGCCTACAGGGCGGAATCCTGAACAAAGCGCGCCGCGGCGAGTTGCAATGCCCCTTGCCCGTCGGCTTTCTCTATAACGCCAGCAGCCAGCCGGTGCTGGACCCTGATAAACAGGTACAGGAGAGTATTCGATTCTTTTTCGACACATTCCGGCGCACCGCATCGGCTTGCGCAGTGGTCAAAGCGTTCCGGCAGAAAGGTCTGCTGTTTCCACGACGATTAAAAAAGGGGCCGAACAAGGGCGATCTGGTGTGGGCGGAACTTCCACACAGCCGGGCACTGCACATTCTGCACAATCCTCGTTACGCGGGCGCCTTCGTCTATGGGCGCAGCCGCACTCGCAACAACCCGAATGGAGGCACCTCCTATACCAAGTTGCCACGCGAACAGTGGATGTTATTCAAGGGCGCTCACCCTGGCTACATCTCCTGGACGCAGTACGAAGAGAACTTGTTGCGCCTCCGGGAGAACGCTCAAGCGGTCGGGGCCGACCGCCGCAAAAGTCCCCCACGCGAGGGCCCAGCGTTGCTGCAAGGCTTGGTGGTATGCGGGGTATGCGGGAGCCGGATGACGGTTCGGTATCACACACGCCAAGACCGGCTCGTACCCGAGTACGTCTGCCAACGCGACGGAATCGAACATGCCATATCGCTATGCCAGCGAGTGGTCGGAGATCACATCGATAACGCTGTCGGCCAACTGCTGGTGGAAAGCGTGGCTCCGCTAGCGCTCGAAGTTACTTTGTCCGTGCAGCAGGAACTCCAGGCCCGAGTCGAGGAAGTGGACCGGCTCCGTAAGAAACATGTAGAGCGAGCGCGCTATGAAGCCGACTTGGCTCAGCGCCGTTACTTGTACGTCGATCCTGCGAACCGTCTCGTTGCGGACTCGCTCGAGGCGGACTGGAACGAAAAGCTTCGCGCATTAACTCTGGCACAGGAGCAGTACGAACAGCAGCGGCGACAGGACCGCATCACCATCGATGAACAGCAGCGCGCCCGAATCGCCGCTATCGCCAGTGATTTTCCACGGCTCTGGCAAGATCCAAAAACCCCAGATCGGGAAAGGAAACGAATGGTCCGCCTGCTGCTGGCCGACGTAACGCTCCTGCGCGGCACTGGAATCAAGGTTCATGTCCGCTTCCATGGCGGAGCATCAAGAACCCTGGAGCTGCCGAGACCGCTGACCGCCTGGGAACTCAGAACAACCCCAGCGGAGGTTGTCGCCGAAATCGATCGGCTGACCGATCACCACACCGACAAAAAGATCGTCCAGATCCTCAACCAACGTGGAGCGCTATCCGGGTGCGGCCAGCGCTTCAATAGCCGCATCGTTGCGCGCCTCCGCCGCGAATACCAGCTCAAATCGCGTTATGATCGGCTACGCGACAAAGGCTTGCTGACTCTTCAGGAAATGTCGGAACGATTGGGCGTGACTCCCAAATGCGTCATCCACTGGCGCAACCACGGCCTGCTTCGAGCTCATCCGTTCAACGATCGCGACGACTGGCTGTACGAGGACCCCGGACTCAACCCACCGCGCAAGGCACAGGGCGTCAAGCTTGCCAAACGGCGTCGTTTCCCGGAGAACGTCGTGCACGGTTTGCAGGAGGTGCAGTATGAAGCGTAAGCCTTGTCCCACGGATTGCCCTTGCGCGACATGCTGATTTCGATGGCGTTGGCTTTGAGCAGATCCGTGTAATCGTTGCTGGCGTACTGCGAGCCGCGGTCGGAATGATGCACCAGGCCGGGCTCGATTGCGCGGCACGAAAGCGCCATGCGTAGCGCGGCAAGCGTGAGCGAGTCTTCCATTTCGCGATCCAGCGCCCAGCCGATCACGCGGCGCGAGTAGGCGTCCAGAATCACGGCCAGGAACACGAACTCGTCGCGCAGCCGGATGTAGGTGATATCGGCCCGCCACAGTTGATTGATCGCGGTCAGGATCATGTCACGAGCCAGGTTCGGATAGATTCTGCGCCCGTGGTTGGAGTCGGTCGTGACGATGAACTTGCGGCGCCGCACGCACAGCAGATTGTCTTCGCGCATTAGCCGATAGACCCGTTTCGGATTCACCCGCCATCCCCGATGCCGCAGTTCGGCGGTGATGCGGGGCCGCCCGTAGCTGGGCCATTCCAGCGCGATCCGTTGAATCGCGTCCCGCAAATCCATGTCGCGATCCGGACCCGGCTCGGCATCCTGGAACCGGTAGAAGCCGGACCGGGAAACTCGGCCCAGCTTCATCATCCGCTCGATGCTCAATCCCCGGTTGGCCTTCATTTCTTCTTGGGCTTTCCGGTAGACCGCGGCTTTCCAGTCAACGCCTGCAGCATCCGCTGTTCCTCGATGCGCTGCAAGCACCCCTTCAAAAAATCCAACTCCAGCGCCTGCTGGCCGATTTTACGTTCCAGTTCAGCGATCCGCCCTTCGGACCAACGCTGCTTCCCGTTACCCGGAAATACATTGCCCGGCCCCTGGCGGAACTCACGTCGCCAACGGTGCAGCACGTTGGCGTTTACCTCCAACGCCCGCGCCACCTCGCCGATGGAAACTCCTTGCTCCAGCCGCCGCACTGCGGCCAGCTTGAACTCCTTGGTGAACATCCTTCTCGACAACCCCATGACTCAATTCTCCTTTGAATGGATTTTGAGTCTTAACCAGATAACGGCGGGTTCGCCGTCAGTGTTAACAGAAACGGCGCGCGATATGAGAGGCTGGGCGGAGGACGCGACTCGGCAGCTACAGCCGACAAACATTTGGTGCGTGAGTGCCCGTTCTTAACCATGGTTCCGGTGATGGCGGTCAGTGATTTGGTGGCAGTCCGCTGAGCGATCAGCGGACTCGACCCCGTTGGAGACATTTTCAAACCGACTGCAACCGGGCCGAGTCTCGTCCCATTTCCAAAATGGATGAGGACTCAAGATGGCGAAAGGATTCAAGACGAAGAAGAATAAGGCAAAGAGAGAGTGGGATGAAGGGCTCTCTGCGCTGAACAGGAACGCAGCAGGGATCGATGTGGGCAACGCCGAACATTATGTCGCCGTACCTGCAGGGCGAGATCCCGAGCCAGTACAAAGTTTCGGAAGCTTCACGGCAGATTTGCATCGCATGGCGCAATGGCTGAAGGCATGTGGCGTAGAGACGGTCGTCATGCAGGCAACGGGCGTTTATTGGATCGCGCTTTTCCAAATCTTGGAGAGCTACGGATTTCAGGTCAACGTGGTGAACGCGCGTCACACGAAGACGTTGCCGGGGCGCAAGACTGACGTGTTGGAGTGCCAATGGCTACAGAAACTGCACACCTTCGGACTGTTGAATAATTCGTTTCGTCCGACGGAGGAAATCCAGATATTGCGAACCTACCTTCGGCAGCGGGAGAATCTGGTGGCGGCGGGCAGTACATGCATTCAGCACATGCAGAAAACGCTCACGCAGATGAACGTGCAGTTAGCCAATGTAATCAGCGATATCAGTGGAGTAACTGGTATGGCGATCCTGCGCGCGATCGTCGCAGGCGAACGCGACCCGGACAGATTATCCACACTCAAACATGGCCGCGTGCGCGCCAGCCGCGGGGAAATCGCGCGAAGTCTGGAAGGCAACTGGCGCGAGGAGTTGCTGTTCGTGCTGGAGCAGAGTCTTGAGCTTTACGACCTCTACGTTCTCAAGATTGCAGTATGCGATCAACGCATCGAGCGGCATCTGAAGATGATGAAATCGAAACCCGACCCCGCACAAACGTCCGACTCCGCCGCGCTTCCCGCACCAAAGCAGGAGACGCGTTTCAGCCTCAAGGACCACCTCTGCCGCATTACAGGAGTCGACCTGACGAAGGTCGCGGGCCTGCAAGTCCAGACCGTGCAGACCATCATTTCCGAAGTTGGCGTAGACATGAGCCGCTGGAAAACAGAGAAGCAGTTTGCCTCCTGGCTGGGGCTGTGTCCCGACAACCGGATTAGCGGAGGCAAAGTTCTGAAGAGTGGAACGCGTCAAGTTGTGAATCGTGCCGCCACCGCCCTCCGGCTTGCCGCGTGGAGCCTCATCCGAAGCCAAAGCGCTCTGGGAGCAAACTTCCGCAGACTACGATCCAAGCTCGGTGCTCCCAAAGCGATCACCGCGATGGGCCAACGGAACACACACACATGGCTGGACACGTCCGCGCTTAAGCCGCGTCATCGGTTGAGCAACCTTAGCGACGAAAACTCTGTTAGTTCGACCCCAAGTAAAGAGAAGGTGATGATGCGGCCGGTATCTCCGTACACGGCAGCCGACCAATGATAACCAACGTCCAGATTGCAATCGAAGACCTCGCCTACGCCGAAGAGCTCAGAGGCTTGCTGGAGGAGGATAACGAGCGTCGAATTTATATTGTCGACAAACCCAGCCCGGCGATGGACGGCGTGATTGTCCTGGATGAAACGGCTCTCGGGCACGTTGGAGTGCTTGAACGAACAGAAGCTCTGCGGTACATCGTTCTGGGGAAGGAATCCTCGGATTTACAGAAGCTATGGGAGGCAGGAATTCGATGCGTAGTTCCTGCGAATTACCTTCCCATCCTCGTCCGAGCAGTGATTGCGGGAGCCGAGCTGCGGCTCAACATGGGCGGTGCAAGAACGGTACCACCGCAATATCGGAGAGCAGCGGAGCGATAGCAGGCCCCGCTACCGGCTCATGGACGACGCCAGAGCCATGAGCGCAAGAATGCCACCCAAGCTTATGATACATCGGCTGCTGGTGCCATCCCACGCAATCGCTCGCAGGCCATCATCGATCTTCCTGCGTGGCTTCACTCAGGGAGGCCACCGGACTCGCTGAATCCAAGAGATTTCCATCCGGCCAGTTGCTTGCGAGTTTCAGCTCAACTTCATGGACAACCCGAGTATTGCCCTCTCATTTGAAACATCCCTTGAGTACGTTTTACGCGAAAGCGGAGTCCACGGACGGCTCACCGTTGGGAGAGTCGAGCGGATCGGCCGAGAGCAACTGAACGTCTATGACGAACACGGAGCGCTGTTGGATTATTTGTCCGGCACTGCTCTGCGAACGTGGTGCGTCATCGATGTACGCGGCGTCCCTCTGGAGGGTTGGAGCGTTATCCAGCCGCTAGACCGGGGTCAGGTAGGTTCCCAAGCGCAATGCTGCAAACATGTTTACTCGATGGTGCTGAGTGGAGAGCCTTTCGTCTATTTCTGGCGGATCTAGAAGATCGCGAACTCATTCGCATCCATCGTCAACTCCGCCGCGAAGTGGCCGCCCGCCAAGAGCGCGATAGCGACTTCACGCGATTGTTTTTCAGCTCCCTGCAAGCTGCCGACCTGCAGACCGCCCATGACACCCTTCGCGCGGAGCGTCGTGCCCGAGCACAGGATCGGCGGATATCGGTCGGGCGTGGTAACACTTCCGGCCAGCATCGCCCTGTTATTTAACAACTTTCCTGTGTACTCCTTCCGCATCGCCACTATATCTGCTACACCGGTGTACCTTCGCTGTTAACCTCCCGGTCGTAGGTTCGAATCCTACTTGAGGAGCCAAACTATTTCTCTCCGAACGCCAACGCCCGGTTGGTGGCTCTACGGCTCTACGCCAACAACTGCGGCGGCAGCGGCAATGCTTGGGCCTGCATGGCGCTTTCCGCCAATCTGCTCCCAAAGATCGAAATCACTGAGCCCGGCGCCAGCGCAGTGAATGGAGAACCCCCGACGCTTCCCACATCGCCGTTACGGTCTAGCTCCAAGGTTTCCGGGCCGCTTCGGTGGATCTCCCGTCCGTGCGCCATCATTTTGCGCCTTCCCCAATCCTACTTCCATTTAGCTTTTTGGCAGGAGACTTGCTATTCCCATGAAACCAAGTCAATGAGACTTGGCGTGTGACAAAGGAGATCGCGCAGCATGACACTCCATAAAGCATCCATGTTCGCCAGCATTTTAACTGTCCTGCCCTTGGTCAGCGTGGGCTGTGCAACGAAGAAGCACGTCCGTGAAGCTATCGCGCCAGTACAAAACCAGCTCAACCAAACGCAGAGCCAAGTCAGCGCCCTCGGAAAGAACGCCGACGAAAACAAGCAGGCGATCGGTGACCTAGATCGACAGGTCTCTTCCGCAGATGAAAAGGCTGTCGACGCCGGCAAGCGCGCCGCTTCCGCCGCCGATGCTGCGGCGCAAGCCAACTCAGCAGCCAATGAGGCAGTCCAGCACGCCGACGCCGCAAATTCAGTGGCGCAGCAAGCTCAGCAGGGTGTTACGCAACTGGACCAGTGGTTTAGCAACATCGATAACTATAAGCTACTCGCTACCCAGCAAGTCTACTTCGCCATCAACCGCAGCAACATGGCCAAAGATGAGCAAGCCAAGCTAGATGAGACCCTCCAGAAGATCGCCGACATCAAGAACTACATCGTAGAGGTCGAAGGATTTGCGGACCGAACAGGCGACAGCGCCTACAATCGCGAACTGAGCGGCAAGCGGGCGGATGCCGTGGTTCACTATCTGGCCGTGGAACACGATATTCCACTTCGGTCGATCCGGGTATTGGGTGCGGGCGCCGACTTCCCTGATGCCGATAACAAGACCCGGGCGGCACGGAAGGAAAACCGGCGGGTGGATATAAAGATCTACACGCTCGACCTGGGTGGTGACACTGCCTCCGTCAATACCGATCCGTCGGTCCAGCGCTAGGCTGTTTAGGGGTCGAGCATAGAAGTGGATACGGTAGCCGTCCGGATCGGCGAAGCCGATCTCCCACGCGAAATTGCCAACTTGAGGCTCACGAAGTGTAAGGATGCCCCGATCGGCAGCGTCACGATAGATTGCGAGAGCGTCTCTACACTGGAAGTTCAACGACACACCGTTGCCGAGGACACCGGCCGCGGCCATCTTCTCTCGGCTAGAGTCGACGGCTTCCTGGAGCATGAGGGCGGCGCCACCAAGCGACATCGAGCACCAGCGCAGGCGGCCGTCCGGGACCCAGCGGTCCTGTATGGTGAAACCTAGGCCATCAACGTAGAAGGCCAGTGATCGTTCCATGTCGGTGACCGTCAGCAGCGCAACCATAGCGGTTACGTTGTGAACTAGGGCGCCAGTACTACTCATAGCTCTTTTCAGCATAGTCAAAATCGGGCACTCTAGCGCAAGGCCTTTTGCCTCGCACCAGAGTTTCGTCAACGTCTTGAGAGTGGGTCTCCTTTGAAGTTCGCCGTAACCCAGATTCAAAGCGGTGCCCTAAGGGTTGGACTCCAGTGAACCAGGAAACATCTCCTGGTCCTTTGGTCAGGGTCGTCATGTGAACGCCCGCGACCTTTACGTATTTGCTGCGCCCCGCCCAGGTAAATCGGCCTTCGCCCCTGTTATATCCATCGCCCCGCGCTGAGCAAGAAACCATACCGGGGAATCAATAAAAGGCCATTCACTCGTGGTTTGGGTGGTGCCGGATAACGATCCGGTTCTAAAGGCGTTTACTTCTTGGTTGCGAGAATAAGCGGTGAGGGTGAGGGCGCTTCCAGCGACCGGACGTCGTTGAAGCCTGCCGCTTCCAGCCAGCCGCGAATCTCTTCCAGGCTGAAGGTATCGCCCTTTTCGGTGTTCACGAGCATGTTCACTGCGAAGATCAGACCGTTCAACGGGCCAGTACGCTCTTGGTTCACTAGGAACTCTGCTATCACAACCGTCCCGCCCGGCGCCAGAGCATTGGATACTTTCCGCAACAAATGCCGACTGCGTTCGATCTCAAGACAACGGAAATGAGAACTACAAGCTCGCACTTCCGCACTTGCAAGATACCAAGATATCTATATAATTAGACTACTCGGTATGGCCAAACAGGACTCACTGCAGGGTGCGCTGGACCTGATGGTCCTCAAGATTCTCTCGCGCCGATCGAGTTTGCACGGCTACGCGATCATGACCTCGATTGCGGAGATGTCCAAGGGCGTTCTGCGGGTGGAGGAAGGCTCGCTATATCCCGCCCTCCGCCGCATGGAGGAATGCGGATGGCTGCACGCGGAGTGGGTCACGCGCGAAGGCGGCCGCCGGGCGCGCATATATGAGCTGACGCCGGCCGGGAAAAAGCAGCTTACGACCGAAGAATCGCGCTGGCAGGCCGGTACTTCCGCCGTGAACCGTGTACTAAGGATGGCTTGACGATGTCGCTTTGGTCTCGCATCGCTAATGTCTTTCGCAGCCACAGTGTGGACCGTGACATCGACGAAGAGCTCGAATCACATTTCGAAGCGGCGCAGGTGGCCGGGCGCGATCCGGCCGAGGCGTCCCGCGCGTTCGGTTCGCGTCTGCGCACCCATGAAGCCGTGCGCGACATCATTGTCGCTGCGTGGTTGGAGTCGTTGCTAGCGGATGCCCGCTTTGGGTGGCGGCAACTCCTCAAGCACAAAAGAACCTCTGCGGCTGCGGTGGTGTCGTTGGCGCTAGGTATCGGTTCCTGCACGGCGGCGTTCCGCTTGATCGATGCACTGTTCTTGCGCCCACTGCCGGTAGCTGATCCGGGCCGGCTGTACGTGGTTGGCTATGGCATCGTCGACGATAGCGGCAAAGCTGATACCGGCGACACCTTCGACTATCCCGCTTTCCGCGTGTTGCGGGCCGCCGTCAAAGAGCAAGCCGAGTTGATGGCCATCTCTCCTGCGAATTTCGGGGGCATCGACATCACCTACGGTTCGGACCAGGAGATGGAACGGGTCGATCGGCAGTACGTCTCCGGATGGACATTCGCCGAATTCGGATTGAGACCTGCTCTGGGCCGCTTGTTCACTGAGGCTGACGACCTGAAGCCCGGTGCGCATCCCTATGCCGTTCTCTCATACGAGTACTGGTTGCGGCGCTTTGGCAAAGACCCAAACGTCCTCGGCCGCACGTTCCGCACCGGCGGCGATTCCAATACATGGGGCGCCACCGTCCCTGGAGGCGATTACCAGATCATTGGTGTAGCACCCCCAGGCTTCACCGGTACGGACAGCGGCACGCTCACCGACATGTTTGTCCCCACGATGATGAACGCGCGCGCCATCAGCCAGCAGAACATGCAGTGGTTCCGCACCTGGGTGCACTTGCGGCCGGGAACCTCTGCTGAACTGGTTCGGCAAAAGCTGCGCGCAGCTTTTCTGGCCTACCGACACGAGCAGGCGAAGTCTTGGCGTTTGGTGCCACCAAGGGACGGCGCGATCAGTACCTCTCTGCCCCGGTGTTCTTGGAACCCGCAGCCGCCGGGTTTTCCGCTATGCAAAAGACTCTACCGCCGCGCATTGCTAATTCTGGGTGCGCTCGTCGCTCTGTTGCTCCTCATCGCTTGTGCCAATGTGGCCAATCTGATGACGGCCCAAGCGGCTGCGCGTGCACGCGAGATGGCGTTGCGCGTCGCCATCGGCGCCGGGCGGAGGCGGCTCATCCAACTCGTGTTGATGGAAGGCGCCCTACTGGCGATCATCTCCTCCGCGCTCGGCATCCTGTTCGCCGGTGGGCGGCACCTTTCGTCGTGGGCATGATTAGCCCGCCCGATAGTCCAGCCCATCTCATTTTGCCGGCCGATTGGCGGGTCACAACGTGTGCGGTGGCGCTCACGTTCGCGGTAACGCTCCTCTTCGGACTCGCGCCCGCGCTACACGCCTCCTCCGTCAAACCCCTCAGTTCCCTCAAGGGAGGCGAGGATCCGCACTCCCGACGGCACTTGATGCTTGTGTTGGTCTCGGCTCAGGTTGCCTTTTGCTTCCTGGTGCACTTCATCGCTGGACTGTTCGTTTCCACCTTCGAGCGTCTGGCGAATGAGCCCACCGGATTCTCGACCGCGCGCGTGCTTGCACTCGAAACCGTGAGCAAGGCCGAACGGCCCGCGGAATTCTGTACCAGGCGCTCGATCAATTGCGTTCTCTCCCTGGCGTTGAGTCGGCCGCCGTAGCCCAATGGGCGCTGCTAAGCGGCAACGGTTGGAATGACGATGTGTGGACCAAAGCCCACTCTCCCAGCGATGGTCCGATGGCCTGGTTCTTGGGCGTTTCCCCAGGGTGGTTCGAACCATGAAAATCGGCTTGCTGGAGGGACGCGATTTCCGTCCCGAGGAGAGGTTCCCTCAGATCGCGATTGTAAACGAGGCATTCGCGCGCGGCTACTTCGATGGACGCAGCCCCGTGGGGCGCACATTTGAGACAAACTTTCATGAGCGTAAGAACCCACACCGGGTTACCGTGCAGATCGTCGGCTTGGTTGCCGACTTCCCTACCTTGGGATGCGGACCCGGCCCCCCCGGTCGCCTATGTGCCCTTCGGCAATATGAATAATCTGGCGCAGACAGGGACGGATTGGGGTACCTTTGTTGTGCGCACTAAATCTCCGAACCCCATGGCGCTCGCCTCCATCCTTCGCCAGGAGGTCCCCCGGGCGCGCTCTGAGTTTCCGTCGCCAATATCCGCACGCAGGAGGAACTCGTGCGATCGCAGACCATCCGTGAGGGGATGCTCGCGATGTTGTCTCTCTTCTTCGCTATCGTCGCGCTATTGCTTACGGGCGTTGGCCTCTACGGCGTATTGGATTACGCCGTGGTGCAGCGTCGGCGCGAGTTGGCAATTCGTATGCGCTCGGTGCACCGAACGGCGACATCGCCCGGCGTGTCACCATCGAGATATCCTCGATGCTCTTACTCGGCGCGGCGGTCGGCTTGGCGTTTGGCATTGGTTCCGAACGCTACATTGCATCCTTGCTCTACCAAGTGAAAGCCACCGATTGAGATGCTAGGCCTCCCCGCCATTACGATTCTCACAGTTGCCCTGCTGGCGGCACTTCCGCCGGTGCTCCGCGCCATCCACATCGATCCGGCGGAAATGCTGCGAGCCGACTGACGTCGAGGACCGCCTTCAGCCACCGACAGTTTTTCATGTTGGCGGCGGTGAGCCCTTCGCCTCACTGTCTGGTGATAGTGTATTCGGCGAACCCAGTCTTCGTGCCACGCCGGCGGAAACAGAGCGGTCGAAGAAGAACCAGATGTGCGCACCGTTGCCGGAACAAGAACGCTCCAACGCCGCGGGTACGCTCAACTCGTACCGTCCTCGGCTGCATCAAACTGTGTTTCCTGACTTGGGGACCAGCAAGGTGTCAACGCGCCGGCTCTCCACCTCAAGCGCCCTGTTGCAGCTCCGGCACAAGAACCTGCGGAACATCGAACGTGGCAATGTACACCGCTTGCTCTTCAAGGGTGATATCGCTCGACCAGGACACAGTTCCATCCGCAGGATTCCCACCTTCCGGACAGGAACATTCGAAAAATGGAACGTCGTCGATGCGCCGCCGCCGCGCATCAGATGCAACCCAAGGTCCGGTTTGAACCCAGGCGCAAGGGGGTCTTCCGGCCAAACGGGCAGCCTTGCGCGCCAAGTCTGTGGAGCGCCGTCTTTGCCGGTTGTCAATTAGGTAACTCAGTGCAGCACCGGCCTCGCTCAACGAAAGAAACCGAGGCAGCCCAGCACGAGCTTGTTCTTGGTGATTTCGTCAACCTTCTGAGAAACGATTGAAACCGTGCCATCGGGCGCGACGCGCAACGATGCCGGGTCCCCATGCAGATGTGCGTGAGACTCGCGAGAAAGTGCCGGTAGACACACTGGGATTCAACTCCCCCAGCTCGGCCGCACGCTCCCCAAGCGTACCGGCCAGTTTCGGGTAAGCGTTCCGCCACGATTTTTCCGATATTCCGGCCCATGAAGTTGTCCGCCCCGCCCCGGTTCTTCAGAAACACATCCAGTTCGGGATTTCCATGGCGGAGAATCTTCTCCGCCTCGGAGTTGTATGTGATCCAGATGCGCTGAATCTCGCGCACCGCCTGCTCAAACCAGTCCTGCGCGGCCACCGCGCCCCAGCAAAATGGGCGACTCTCCTTTCCTTGCGGAGGTGGTAAAGCCACGCGCGCGCGCCCACGCCGAGATAATCCTCTTCGGTGGCAAGGACGATGATCTGCTGAGTAGCTTCGAACACCCTGCGCGCCAAGGGGAACGCCGCGGACTGGGCGTGCAAGCGGCAAAGCTCCACCGCCAGAAACGCTGCCTCGCGTAACTCGTTATACAGCCCCACGAACGCCAGATCGGCGGGCAGTAGTTCGGCACGAATCAGGAACCGTTCGCGAACGGAATCCAGGTGATTAATCTTTGGGAGCGCTTCGTCCAAGTGTAGAATCCACCGGCGTCATCGCCTATGCCTATGCGGACTTAATCACCGCAGCGAGCGGCAGAGGGCCGAAATCAGCCCTCGTCGTCGTCAAGCTCGACGGTCTAAACTGGGTTTTTGCCACGCCGCCCATCGGGCGAATACAGGTAACCGTGACCGAATGCGGGAAACCCTTGAACGGCCGCGACTCTTCCCAGCCGCACAGTGTAAAT
>CAWBAE010000014.1:0-775144 GCA_963786745.1 Terriglobia bacterium
TTCTCCGGTAGCCATAGGCCGGCGATTCCAGCGCGATCTTCTGCATCTGATCGCGGATTTCCATCTCCACCGGCGTGGCTTGCCGCGGCACCCGCCAGCGGTAGAAACCGGCGCGGCTCAGGCCGGTCATCTGGCACAGCGCGTTCACGGCTTCGCCTTTCGCCGCGGCTTGCTGGACTTCTTCAAACAGGCATCCCCGCCACTGACGACGGCTGGCGGGTGATGATCCCTGAAATGCTGCAAGGCTTTTTTTAAAAAATCATTCTCCATCGTGAGCTGGCCGATCTTGCGCTCCAGTTCGCGCGATCCGGCGGGCGTCGTCGACCGCCGGCAGAGCGCACCGCGCCGCCCAATGCCGGGAAACGCCAGATCCCCTTTGGCGCGCCACTCGCCGCGCCACCGCTCCAGCAGATTGGGACTCAGTTGATATTTCCGCGCAATTTCACCGGTGGTAGAGCCGGCGTCCAGTGCGCGCATCGCCGCGATCTTCAGATCGCGACTGTAAACAGCTCGGGACAAATCCATTCCTCACTCCATTCAATGTATTTGTTCCCTTAACTTGCTGTCTCATTTTTGGGGTTCACTCCAGACCTCTCCCTCAACGCCCTTTGCTGTTATGTATAAGATCTTGCGCTGGTGGACGTACTGCCGAACCGTTCGCTCGCCGATTTTGCAATCTGGCAGCTCGTGCTGAATCCGCTCCCAGATGCGATGTGCCGTATGTCGTTGCTTGCGAGGCGCCTTGCGATCGGCTTCCAGCACCGCATCGACGAACTCGACGGCGGCTTTCAGTTTCCAGCGTGGCCGTTCGGTCTTCTTGCGCGGCTTCGGCAGCGCGCTTCCGATGGCTTCGCGCACCATCCGCCGATGCACACCCAACTTCTGGGCCACTCCGGCAATCGTTCCTACGCCGAACTCGTACTCTCGACGGATCTGCTCAAATAACTCCACTTTGGCTCTCCAGTCCAACGAGTCTCCTCTGCTGCGGGCTTCGCCCGACTCAGAGTACCCGTTCGCTAAAGAGGTGGGCCAAAACAAAATGCCGAACTGGGCCAGATCAGGATACCGAAATCATCAGTGATAACGCCAGCTCGGACGCCTCGGCACGGAGTTGCCCGGACCTCAGATGCGGCTCCAATCTGGCCGCCCCGGACTCTCTGTTCTCAAGGAAAGTGCCTCTTTTCGGTCATTTTGAAGGGTTGTGCGTTGACAGGCCGTGCGCTGCAGTTTCGAAACTGCAAATAACTGCCTCCGCAGGTGGAGTGTCGAAACGTGATCAGTGAGTCAACGCCCGGGCAATCTTCGCTGGGAGGCGCGCAATCCATGCAGAACTGGCGCGGAAGCTCAAAATGCGCCCAAATGACACGATTTCCCCTGGCTGTCAAAGACATTTCTGACCGTGCATGTTGCGTGGAGGTTGTTGACTAGATGTGCAGCGAAAGCTGGATCGGTGGGAAACGGCACCCCGTATGGTCAAGAAATCCAAACGCTGATGATGCAAGGTATCATTGACGCTCGTCATGAAAGACAACAAGTGGTTGCGGCTGCTGACGTATGTGACCGGTCTGGTGAACCAGGAATTGCTCCTCCAGAACGAGTATCTAGCGGCAGAAAACCGGATTCTCCGCGCTCACTTGCCGGCGCGACTGCGCTTGTCCAATCCCGAGCGGTCCACACTTGCCGAGATTGGTAAACGTCTTGGGCGAAACGCTCTGGCGCAGGTGGCTCAAGTCGCCAAGCCAGAAACCATCCTGGCCTGGTACCGAAGGCTGATCGCCAACAAAAATGGCACAGGAAAACTCAGGCTGGGGATACGATCGGATTGTGGGAGCCCTGACCAACCTTGGCCATCGAGTGTCGGACCAGACCGTCGGCAACGTTCTGCGGCGACACGGGATTGCCCCGGCGCCGAAACGAAGCCAGAGCACGACTTGGAAGGATTTCATCGAGTCGCATCTGGCCGTATTGGCGGGGATCGACTTCTTCACCGTCGAAGTGCTCACTGGCGCGGTCTGATGACCTATTATGTGTTGTTCTTCATTCACCTGGAGAGCCGAAGCATCCGCCTGGCGGGGATCACGCGGCATCCGGACGAGGCGTGGATGCAGCAGATGGCGCGCAATGCGACGGATGAAAGTTGGGGACACTTGGAGCGCCGGCGATACGCGCTGCATGACCGGGACTCGAAGTTCTGTGCCTCGTTCCGGGCGACGCTGGTATCCGGCGGAATCAGGCCCATTCAGCTGCCGCCGCGTAGCCCCAATCTGAATGCCTTCGCGGAAAGATGGGTTCGCTCGGCAAAACAGGAGTGCCTTTCGAAGCTGATCTTGTTCGGGGAAGGCTCGTTGCGACGTGCGCTGCAAGAGTTTGTCGAGCACTATCACAGAGAACGAAATCACCAAGGCAAGGGTAACGTTTTACTGTTCCCTGCCGAGGACGACGGCGGGAGTCGGCGGCGGGGCGCAATCCGGTGCAGAGAACGCTTGGGTGGGCTGCTCAAATACTACAGCCGAGCCGCATGAGTATTTTGACCATACGGGTGGTGCCGATGAGCTTGGCAAGCTGAGTTTGGGTGAGGGCCGCCGCTGCCCTCAGTTCTTGGATTTTGCGGGCGATCTCTTCATTCGCGCGCGCCTCTTCCAGGTTCTTCAGCCGGGCCGGTTTGCCTTCGTAGAACCGGCGGTGAAGGATCTCCACCGCATCGCTGGTCGGTTTCAGCGTCTTTGCTTTGTTATCTGGCATGGTCAAGCCTCCTCATAAGTGTGCTTCGCCGGATTCGCCTCAAACCGCTTCTTGCGTTCGACGGCGCGATCGATCTCTTTCGGCGGGACCACCCGCTCTTTCACAAGACCGTGAGAGACCACGGCCGCAATCGCGCCGTGGAAGAAGTACAGGATCCGGTGATGAACGCCTCCCAGGGATGAACGGGCATGATCCGTCTTCCTCTCGGTTGAGAGGGCGAATCTGGTCTTGGGCACCCGTCCCGGTTTATTCGCAATATTGCGAAAGAGCAAGCTCGCTTGCGGGGCCCCGAACGCGGCCACCCCGAACGCCGAAATCCCGAGGGCCGAAGGAACTTCCATCACCCCCGTTAATCGCACACATAGTTAACCAAGCCCGTTCCGGTCGCCACTTCGCTCCCGGTCGTCACAATAACGTTAAGTTGGGCGGGGCTGGTTACGACTGGAAATCCGTCCTCGCCTGTAATCCCAACGTAAAAATTGACGGTCAGAGAGGTCGCATTCGTCACACTGACGCTGTTCACCATCATCAACGGCGGATTGAAACTAACCACGGAACTGTTCGTGAAATGCGTGTTCAGGCCGGTTATCGTGACGCTGTCATATGTATCGTCACATTCGACAGACGTCTGACTAATGCTCGCAATCGAAGCCGCCCCTATCCCTGACCCCGCACCGGCCGCGAAAACGCGCTGCTCCGCCGCGGTTAGCGACAGAACGACAGGGAGCGCGACTCCCGCCGCTTTCAACAATTGCCGTCGCGAGCTATTCCGCAGCTCTTGCGTCGTGCCGGACGAAGTTACCAGGCCCGCCCGTTCCAACTCGGCGACGGCCTCCAAAGCCATCTCAACTGTTACCACCGGGCCGAGACGCCGGCGCATCGCGTCGGACAGCCCGGAAAGTGTCACCGGCTCCCGACAGGCTTCAAAGGCGGCAGCGGCGGTTTCGTTCAGAGCGTGCACGACATTTGTGACACTGTCAAAGATCGCCGAGGAGCCGTCGGGCAGCTTCTCAGTAACGCAACCCTTAGTAGAAGTCTGCTGAACAACCCATTGTGGAATCTCCACTTGATGATCTCCCTCTACGAAGATAAATAGTGTATCGTCGATGCTACCACATTTAAGGATTCCGACGAATCGATGGTTTCCCTCATCGGCGTGACGCGCCCAATAGCTTCTGAGATGGATGAAGGAGAACATGAGAACATTCAGCTCTACGCCAACAACTGGGCAAAGTCGTTTTTGGAAAATTGATGCTACAATTCGCGAGAGGAGGAGTTAATGGCTACGCGCCTTATCGCCTTTGCCGTCCTTCCGCTGGCGGCGGTCCTTTCCACAAGCGCTCAATCTCCCAAAAGTGTGCACGAGTTTGGCGCTCTCCAGAACGATGTCTATCACAACCACACAACTGGCGCGGAGTTCACTCTACCCGAGGGATGGCATATCGTGAGCCAAGGTTATGCCAACGATGGCGGCCAAGCCGTCATCGTCAGGGATTCGGTCACCCGGGCCTTCGGGAGAGTATGGATGAAGACCGTCCTCACTGAACAGGTGGATGACATTGCGGGACTGCTTGACCGGCGGCTCGATGACAAGGGTTTGCAACGAAACGGCTACCAGGATTACCGGTTCCGGAAAGACAGCGTGCAGCACATTACCGTTAACGGGAATCAGGGGTTGACCGTAGTGGCCGATTTTGTGAATATAGGCGAAAAGAAGGCCGAGTACCACCACACCTGGGTTTACACCGCTAAGACCCATGTGTACTTCAGCGCAAGGATTCCGGAAGAGCAACTATCGGTCGTTCAGAGCCGGTTTGACGCGCTGATTCAGTCAGCCATCGTTCCCTAATGTTGTGCGGCCTAGCCCGCGGCGGCGAGCGTTATCACGCAGGCCGGGCGTCGCAGGCTGTTAGCGCCCTCACCGCGCCGGGCGTGGAGGTTAGCTTCTCTTTCGCTTGGATGCTTGCGACATAATTTGTCAGCGTGACCACACGGTAAGTAACGTAGTCTTCTCCCAGCGCCGCCGCTGCCGGACCGTCTCCCTTGCCCTGCACGCCATGGCATGACGCACACCAGGTCTTGTACATTTCTGCGCCGGAAAAAGAACGCGTCAATGGTATGCCATCCTCCTTGGCTTGGCCGAACGCTGCCAGGCATGAAATCGACAAGATGAACAACGCTGGTAAGAAGCGCATTTGATGCCCCCTAATTCGTTTTCTAAAGAAGCAGCCACCGGGACCGCCGCAATTGTCGTTCCCTAGTCATCTCCAGTCCAACGCCTCGTTTGCGACGTTTCCCCCAGGTCGTCGGAGTGGCATCGAACATACAGTCGGGAGGCCGCATCGGTCCAGATTGACTCGATTGAGAGGAAACTGTTAAGTGTAAGTTGCAGGAAATCTGGGGCCCGGGAGGAACGAATCTCACCAGGTCCACCAAATTCGGCGCGCCTTTGGAGTTGCAGTAAATGAGCGCTCAGAAAGTCCAACTCGCGGGAAGCCAATGCCAGCCGATCGGCACGCGCGTCGGCGATCAGCCCAGCGACGAAATCATCGAAGTTTCCGTAATCCTGAAGCCGAAGGTCCGCGCGGCTTTGCCCCGTTCCGGCGGCGCGGCCGTCTCACGCCAGGAATTCGCAGCCAAGCATGGCGCTGACCCGACCGCGATCGAGCGCGTCAAGCAGTTCGCCAAGGAAAACAAGCTGACCGTGGGCGAGGTCTCGCCCGAACGGCGAACCGTGAAATTCCGCGGAACCGCCGCCGACCTGATTCGCGCTTTCGAAGTCAAGCTGGATCGCTTTGAGCACGAAGGCCGCCAATACCGCGCGCGCACCGGAGTGATCCAACTTCCGTCAGATGTCGCGCCTTCCGTCGAGGCGGTCCTGGGATTGGACAACCGGCCGCAAGCCAAGCCTCATTTTCGAGTGCGCCCGGGCCACGCCGGCTCTCCTCACGCCCAGGCAGCCGCGAATGTTTCGTACACTCCTCGCCAGGTCGCCCAGCTCTATCAGTTTCCGCTGGATGCCGACGGCTCAGGCCAGACCGTCGGAATCCTGGAGCTAGGAGGCGGCTACAAACCGGCCGACCTCAAGAGCTATTTTTCTTCTTTGGGAGTAGCGGAGCCGGTGGTTATTTCTGTTTCGGTGGATAAAGGTACGAATGCGCCCACCAATCCGAACAGCGCGGATGGCGAGGTGCTGCTGGACATCGAAGTGGTGGGAGCGGTGGCGCCCGGAGCGAAGATCGCGGTGTATTTCGCGCCCAATACGTCGCAAGGTTTTCAGGACGCGCTGACCACCGCGATCCACGATGCCACCAACAAACCGGCGGTGATTTCGATCAGCTGGGGCAGCGCCGAATCCACTTGGACCGCCCAGGCCATGACGGCTTTCGATTCGGCCGCCCAGGACGCCGCCGCGCTGGGCGTCACCATCTGCGCGGCCAGCGGCGACAACGGATCGAGCGATGGTGTGACCGACGGCGCGAATCACGTGGACTTCCCCGCCTCCAGCCCGCACATCCTGGCCTGCGGCGGCACCAGTCTCGAAAGCGCGGATGGAAAAATCACGAGCGAAACCGCCTGGAACGACGGCGCGCTGGGCGGCGCGGGAGGCGGCGGATTCAGCGATCAGTTTCCGCTACCCGCCTGGCAGTCCACCGCGAATATCAAGCCTCCCGCGGGCGGCGGACGGGGCGTGCCGGATGTTTCGGGCGACGCCGATCCCGATACCGGCTACGACGTATTGGTGGACGGAAAGTCCATGGTGATCGGTGGAACCAGCGCCGTTGCGCCTCTATGGAGCGGGCTGATCGCGTTGCTGAACCAGAAGCTCGGAAAACCGCTGGGTTTCCTGCAGCCGGCCCTGTATGGATTGCCGCCCGCCGCGGATGCTTTTCACGACATCACCAGCGGATCGAACGGAGCATTCTCGGCGGGCCCGGGTTGGGACGCGGCCACCGGCCTCGGTTCGCCGTCGGGTGAGAACTTGCTCGAAGCGCTCGAGGGACCGGACGCCGCAGCTTCGAGAAAGAACTTAAAGGCTTGAACGCGGCATGCTGGACGGGCACTCCAAGTGCCGGGCAGCTTTCCTTGGCGTTCTCGCGTCCCGGTGCTGAAGAACTCGTGGCGATCTCCGGCAAATTCCCGATGCCCTCCTGCAGCGTTCTCTCCGGCGGCGCGTCCCTGCTTGTGTGAAGTTGTACCAAGTGGAAGATATGTGTAGCGCTGAAGTACGCGAGGCCAGGTTTCCACGCAATCGCCGGCAGCATAAACGTCCGGTATCCCAGTTTCCATCCGGGAATTCACCTTGATTGCACCCCGCTGGCCAATCGGGATTCCAGCCTCGCGAGCTAGATCCGCCGCGGGTGTCACGCCCGTGACCAGGAGGACCAGGTCGGCGCTCTTTCGCCATCCATCCCTGGCGGTTACGAGCAGGCCGCCAGAGCTTGTCTCAATTCTGGCTACTTCGGTTCCGCTGACCACTTCGACATTGTGCTGCCGGAGCCTATGTTTAATCAAAGCTCCAAATTCAGCGTCGACACTGGGAAACACAACTCGGGAACGTCCAACCAGAGTGGCGGCCATGCCGCGATGGGAGAGCGCAGCTGCCATCTCAACGCCGATGTAGCCCGCCCCAATGATAATGGCTGACTTGGCGTCGGCCTGCTCGAGTTGCTTCCTCACATTGAACGAGTCTTCCATGGTGTGAAGCTCGTAAAACCCGGGAAGACTGTTTCCTTCGAAGTCGGGGCGAATGGGAAAGGCGCCCGTTGCAATCACGAGCTTGTCGTATGGGACCAATTCAGTGTTCCCCTCAGTTCGCTGAACCGTAAGCTGCCTCTGCACGACGTCGATATGCTTAACCGGGCAACCACGATGCATGTTAATGCCCTCGAACTCTCTGCGATGCGCCAGGCTGTGCCAGTCTGGCGTTTCGCCGCTCAAAAAGAAGGGTAGACCGCAGATGCTGTAGTTAGGGAAGTCATCAGCGAGAAATAATCCGATGTCGGCGTCCGAATTCAGCTCGCGGGCGCGAAGGGCAGCGCTGATTCCGGCATCGCTGCCGCCGATAACTCGAATGCGCATAGGTTCGGGTCCTTTTACTTTTGCCCGCTTGCTTCGGCTTCTAAATCTTCGCAGCGTTCATTCGCTAGCCCCAACATCAACTGCCAAGAGTGAGACGGCGTGCCCGCGCGGAAGCTTGAGCGATAGAACCGCGGCCGCGAGCACAAGTGCCGCGGAACTCCACAAACAGCCTCGGAATCCCGCGAACTGGAACACAAGGCCGGAGAGCAAGGTGCCAAGCAGCCGTCCCCCGGCATTCGCCATGTAGTAGAAACCGACGTTGAGAGCGACGCTATCTTCGTCCGTGTAGGCCAGAACTAGATAGGAATGGACCGCCGAGTTAATCGCAAAAACAACGGCGAAAACAGCGAGGCCGACAATCAGCGCTAGGCCGGGAGGTGCGCCACTTTGCAACGCGACAACGATGCCGATCGGGACGAGCAACAGGACGAAAGCCCAGCGGCGAGCGGCGGCACCGTCGATCGCGTCACCCCTCCCAAAGGTCCGCAGGATCTCGGGCACTCCGGCTTGGATAATACCGTAACCGATGACCCAAAGCGCTAAGAACGCCCCAACGGCATAAAACGACCATCCGAGCTGGGTGAGGAATACCGGCAAGCCGACAACGAACCACACATCACGGGACGCAAATAGGAACAAGCGCGCGGCGGAAAGCCAATTGATCTCCGGACTCTTCGAGAAGAGCGCGGTAAACTTGACTTTCTTCCTGGAGCGCCCCAAGTCGCCCGATAACGACGCAACGGTAGCAAGAAGGACGAGGCTCAGCGCTCCGGCCATGCCCACCAAAGCGCCGACGAACCCGAACGCCGCGAGCAACGCGCCGCCGACGAAAAAGCCCGCGCCCTTGAGCGCATTCTTGGAGCCCGTGAGGCGCGCGACCCATTTGAACAGTGTGCCGTCCCCGCCGCCGGCCACGATGACCTTGATGGCGCTCTTGGCGCTCATCTTGGTCAAGTCCTTCGCGATGCCAGACAGCGCCTGTGCTGCCATCACGTAGGCCACCGACACGACCTCGGACCAATGCGGGTTGAGGAGCGCAAGCATGAGCAGCGCAAAGATCTGTAAAACGAGTCCGCCGTACAGCGTGACCCTGACGCCCGAGCGCGCTGCGATCCATCCGCCGAAGAGATTCGTCACGATTCCGAAGAATTCATAGAAGAGAAACAGGAACGCGATGGAAATGCTGTCATAGCCGAGCTTATAGAAGTGCAGGACCACCAGCATCCGGAGCGCGCCGTCGGTGATCGTGAAGCCCCAATAGGCTCCCGTCACCAATGCGTAGCTGCGAATGTTGTTCATGGCGAAGATTACATCACGATGCGGCCGCCGACACCTGTAGTATCGCCCCCACTTTTTGCGCCAGCTCGACCATGCGATTCACGTAGCCCCATTCGTTGTCGTACCAAGCCAGAACCTTTACTTGCGTTCCGTCGATGACCATGGTCGACGGCGCATCGACGATCGCGGAGTGCGGGTCGTTCAAGAAATCTATCGAGACCAAAGGCCGTTCCTCATACGCGAGAATTCCATGAAGCGTCGTCTCGGCGGCTTGTTTGAAGAGCTGATTTACTTCGGCAACATTCGTGGGCCTCTCCACTTCGAATACACAGTCGGTCAACGATGCATTGAGCAGAGGCACGCGGACCGCGATGCCATTCAGTTTGCCCAGCAGCTCCGGATAGATCAGTCCGATCGCCGTTGCGGAGCCCGTCGTCGTCGGAATCAGCGACATCAGTGCGGACCTGGCCCGCCGCAGGTCCCTGTGAGGCAGATCAACAATTACTTGCGTGTTGGTCACGTCATGTATGGTCGTAATGACGCCATGGCGAATACCGATTCCTTCGTGGATCACTTTCACCACCGGAGCCAGGCAGTTAGTTGTGCATGACGCGGCGGTGATAATGTGGTGCTCAGCGGGTGAATAAAGCCCGTCATTCACCCCCATAACTATGTTCAGTGCGCCTTGATGTTTGACGGGCGCTGCCACTATTACCTTACGCACCCGGCGCTCGAAGAAGGGCTGCAAAACCTCCGGCGTCAGCAGTTTCCCGGAACACTCCAGCACAATATCGACTTGGCTGGCTTCCCAAGGGACTTCGCCCGGTTTTGAATCCGCCGTGAATTTGATCGAACGCCCTTCGACGGTAAGGCCGTCCGCCTCGGTCGTAATCGATTTCGGCCAACGCCCGTGGACACTGTCGAATTCGAGGAGATGCGCGGCGGTAGCTGGCCCACCCTTGATTTCATTGATATGCACCACCGCAATGTCCGTGCAATCCCAGGCAGCGCGGAAAACAAGCCGGCCCATCCGGCCAAATCCATTAATTCCAATTCGAGTCATCTCGTATGGTCTCTTCTCGCGTGGTTATTCTGCGCGGCGGCGTCGGGCACGCGACCCGTCAGCGTTAGCTGCAACAGGTCGGGCCGCAGCACTTTCGTGAGGTCGCCGTCGGGGAGGGTTTCACCGCGCGGATAAACGCGCCCATGAATTTTCCTTCCACCTGCGGCGCGACCTTGTCCACGTCGATGCCCTCGCTTGTGAGGAACTGCCGGGCATCCTCGATGCTGTACACGCGCGTCGGCTCAATGTCGATCGAATCGAAACCCGCCTTGGCGAGCTTGGCGACGTAATCGTAATCGCGAAGCGCCCCCGCAATGCAACCGACCCAAAGCTCCACGCTGCGCTGCACTTCCGGGGGTACGTCGCCCCGGACCACGACATCGGAGACGGCGAATCGACCTCCCGGCTTGAGGACGCGAAAAGCTTCGGCGAGGACCCGATCCTTATCTCCAGACAGGTTAATCACGCAGTTCGAGATAATGACGTCGACTGAGTTGTCCGGCAAGGGAATGTTTTCTATTTCGCCCTTGAGAAACTCCACGTTTTCCGCACCGGCTTTGCTCTGGTTCTCACGAGCGAGCGCCAGCATTTCGTCTGTCATGTCGAGGCCATAGGCTTTGCCTGTAGGTCCAACACGCTTGGCGGAAAGCAACACGTCGGTGCCGCCGCCCGAGCCGAGATCGAGGACGGTCTCGCCGGGACTTAGCTTGGCGAGCGCGGTCGGATTGCCGCAACCGAGCGACGCAAGTAAAGCCTCTTCTGGAATCTGGCCGGTCTGGCCGGAGTCGTAGAGGTTGGAGGTAACCGGATCGACGGCGCCGCGTGAACTTGGGGCTGACCCACAGCAGGAGCCCCCGCCGGTCTTAACGCGAAGAGCCGCCTCGCCGTATTTCTCTCGTACTTTCTCTTTCAATTCCATGTTGATTTTCCTTTACCAGGTTTGGAGTGGTGGTGCTTTTCCACGAACTCAATAACATGATTGCGGATCGCGTCTCGCGCATGCCGCACCGCAAGGCCATGATCGAGACCCTTCGCCTTCAGCGCAGCCGGGCTTTCAATCGGCCAGGTTTGCCGCCAGATTGCGCCGGGGAATATGGGACACGACCGCTCGTGTTCCCGATCGCAGAGCGTAAAGACATAGTGAAATCGTTGGCGCAGGTATGGATCAACGACCTTCGTCTTCGCCGACGAGACGTCAATACCTACCTCGCGCATCGCAGCTACCGCGAAGGGGTCCAAGCGACCCGCTTCCGCTCCCGCGCTCACGATTTCGAGTTCATCGCCAGCCAAATCGCGGAGGAACGCCTCTGCCATTTGAGTACGGCAGGAATTCTCCGTGCAAAGAAACAGGACTGTGGTCCTAATCGCCATGGTTTCTCCTTCTTGCAAAGTTGATTGATCTTGCCTTCAAAGTCTTCAGTCCGGCGCCCAGACCGAGCGGATCTCCGGTTGCTGACTCGCCCAGATCGTCCAGGCGCCAATGAGCGCCGCGACAAGCGCTATTGCCACCCACAGCAGTACATTCAGGTACTTAGACTTGACGCTAGGGCTGCTGTCATGAGGTGGAGTTCGTTTTGCCATGCACGATGTCAGTGCAGCTTGAGCCATATCACGTAGGCCAACGCCGCGAGAAACCCCAGCACGATGAGAATCCATGCGAGCTTGCTCAGATGTAACTTCTTCTTCAGTTCATCAGCCATAGTCTCCCTCGCGTTGCACGGCCTTCCCCCTACCTGCAAAACTGAGTGATCTTGTTAGGTTTGATCGCCTTGTTACGGGTACAGCACTCGGCGTAAAGGAACCCGAGCAACTCCTCCAGCACAGGGGTGTTGGCGGTGTATCGGAGAAAGGTGCTTTCCCGGCGCACGGTGATGAGATCCTCGTTCTTGAGCTTTTCCAAATGATGCGACAACGTGGACGCTGCAATGCCCAGCTCGTTTTGAATCTCCCCTACGACCATGCCTTCAGGATGCGCCGCTAACAGCACGCGCAAAATTCGTAAGCGCGGCTCAGCCCCGAGAGCGGCGAACATGTCTGCATAGGCCGGCGTACGGTCAGTGTCAGGCGCAAGCTTAAATCGTGACGATTCCATACTTCTATTATCCTCGAAATACAGAAGGTGTCAAGGGCATAGGGCGGCGCTCGAGGCGGAGCATTCTCCGCGGGGCCGGGTTGGGACGCGGCCACCGGCCTCGGTTCACCGTCGGGTGAGAACTTGCTCGAAGCGCTCGAGGGACCGGACGCCGCAGCTTCGAGAAAGAACTCAAAGGCTTGAACGCGGCATGCTGGACGGGCACTCCATCTGGTCTGGAGCGAACTTGCTGATGGTTTCTCGCAGCTGCGCGATATTGATCGGTTTGGTCAGATAGTCGTCCATCCCCGCCTCGATGCATTTCTCGTAATCGCCCGCCATGGCGTTCGCGGTCATCGCGACAATCGGCACGCGTCGTTCGCTACCCCGCTCGGCGGCGCGGATTTCCGCGGTCGCCTTCAAACCGTCGATGGTCGGCATCTGAACATCCATCAGCACCAGATCGAAGGCCTGGTCGCGGACCGCAGCCACGGCCTGATGACCGTCGCCCACCACCACGATCGTATGGCCGTCCCTGCGCAGGAGTTCCGAAGCCAGCTTCTGATTCACCACATTATCTTCAGCCAGCAGTATTCGAAGGGAACGCACTGCGGCTGACGGTTCGGCGAGTGGCGAGGCTGCCAGGCGCACTTTGACGGGAGTGTGCAGAGATACCTTGGCGGGAGCCGGAGCAAGCCGCGCTGTAAAGAAGAACGTGCTGCCCTTTCCGGGCGCGCTCTCCACTCCGATTCGCCCTCCCATCAACTGAACCAAGCGCGCGGAAATGGTCAAACCCAAGCCGGTGCCGGAGTAACGCCGGGTGGGCGATCCATCGGCTTGCCGGAACGGATCGAAAATCACGCTCTGCATCGCCGCTGGAATCCCGATTCCCGTGTCCGTTACCTCAACGCGCAGGGTCAGCTCCGTATCGGAGCGCGACTCCAGCTGGGCCGTCACCCCCACCCGTCCATGCTCGGTAAACTTGAGCGCGTTGCCCACCAGGTTGACCAGCACCTGGCGCACCCGCAGCGGATCTCCCACCACCGCATCCGGAACCTGCCCATCCACCTGAGTGGCCAGTTCAATCCCCTTGTCTTGGGCGCGAACATCAAACATCCCCACCGCGTCTTTTATGCATTCGCGGATGGAAAAAGCGACCGGCGCGAGATCCAGGCGGTTCGCTTCAATTTTGGAGAGATCCAGAATGTCGTTCAGCAGTGACAACAGGGAATCCGCGGAGGACTTGGCCATGGCCAGGTGCTCTTCCTGCTGGGACGAGAGACTGGTTGAGAGCACCAGGCCGATCATCCCCAGCACGCCGCTCATGGGAGTGCGGATCTCGTGGCTCATGTTCGCCAGAAACTCGCTCTTGGCGCGATTGGCCGCGTGCGCCGCTTCCTCCGCCCGCTTGCGCTCCACCATCTCGTCTTCCAGCTTTTGATTCACAGTTCTGAGGGTTTCGCGCTGCACGCGTACCTTCAATGCCAGATGAACGATGGTCCCGAAGAACACTGCGCTCACTAGTCCGCCCAACAATGTCAAGTCGGGTAGAAAGTTGCCCTTGTTTTGGTTCCCGGCCGAAAGCGCCTGCCACAGAGCTACACGGAACGTCGCGACCGCCAGGCTGGCGCCGACCGGTACCCAGGTGGGCTTTCCGTTGCTCCGCAGAGTCAGGTCGAACGCGACGGCCGCCAAACCCAGCCCCAGCACAACGAATCCAACGGCTGTGTGAATCGCGACGTCTTTGAAGGAGCCCAGGACTGCGGCGCCCGTTCCCGAAAGCACGCTGATGCAGCAGGTGGCGCCCACCGCGGCAACCAGCAACCCGGCGCTGCCCGCCACGGCGGCGCGGTAGGCGGGCCAGTTGATTTGCGTCAAAACGAAACCAATGGCCAGCACGACGAAGCAGAACGAGGTAGCCGGCGCCATGCGTCCTGGTCCGTACAAGACATGCAGAATCAGCGAAATAATCGCCAATGTTGCAGTGATGGTTGAGGCTGCGAATGTGAGCCGCGGTTTGCTCTTCGCAATTGCCACCAGGGCCAGCCCGCTCAGCGCGAAGGAGAGCGCGGAGCTGTAATGCATCGGGACCAGATTGGGAACCACCCGCATCAGGAACACGGAGTGGAGCGTCCAGCCCGCCAGCACCGCGAACCCGAGCAGGATGGCGAGTGCGCCGCATATGGTTCCGGTCAATCTAGGCAATGACATACCCGGAGACCTCATTCGAGCTCGCGTGCACTTTTCAAGTCTGCTATCGTCCTCTCTAAGGTAAAGCTTTAATGCCAACCTAAGGGGTTCGATATCCTGAATTAGAGGTGGAGCAATGCGGAACATGAAAACCACGCTCGTCTCGTTCGCGGCCTGCCTGGCCGCGATACTGCTGATAGCCGCAGCGCGCGCCGATGCACCCAAACCGAAGCGCATAAACCGCGCCATTGAGCTGCTCGATCAAGGCCAGCCGGTCTACTACACGGGCTCCCATTCCGGCACCGAAGGCAGCTACGAACAGGGTCTCAAGGACGCTCAAACCTACGCCGACTACATCAGCTACGACATGGAGCACGCGCCGTTCGACGTCAAGGGTTTGTCGGAGTACATGCGCGGCCTGGCGGCCGGCGGTCCCACCAGGAGCGGCCATCGCACGCCTGCGGTGATCGTCAACGTGCCGGTGAACGGCACCGATGAGGCCGCTGTTCGGGCCAATGCGTGGATGTTCCAGCAGGTGCTGGCCACCGGAGTTCACGGCGTCCTGCTCACTCACGCCGACACGCCGGGAGCGGTGCGCGCCTTTGTCGAAGCCATCCGTTTTCCGATTCACCAGCAGGGCGTCGGGAAAGGAATCAGCGAAGGACGCCGGGGCGTTCATGGCGCGCCGACGGCGGCCAAGATCTGGGGCGTCTCCGAGCAGGAGTATCTCGATAAAGCCGACGCTTGGCCGCTCAATCCCAATGGAGAGCTGCTACTGGGTTTGAAACTGGAAGACAAATACGCGCTCGCCAATGCGGAGGAGAATCTGAAGGTTCCGGGCATCGCGTTCGCCGAATGGGGGCCGGGCGACATGGCGCTGTCGCTGGGCGTCCGTGGCGACGGTAATGTCGCCGAGACGGATCCCAGGATGCTGGCTGCGCGCGCCAAAGTGTTCGCCGCCTGCAAGGCCAACAGGATTTTCTTCCTGAACAGCATGACGGCCAGGAACGTGATCGACATGATCAAGGAAGGCGTCATGATCGGCCCGGCGAGTCCGGAGGCAGCCGCGCTCGGCCGGGCGTACACGAAGCGGCAAATGCCTTATTAGCTCCGGAACAATCGCAGGCCGGTTTTTCAGACCGGGAAGTAGCGCATGTTCTCGAGATCGGAGATCATTCCCGGACCGGTGGGGTTCCATCCCAGCTTTTGCCGGGTTTGCGCGCTGGAGGCAGGCAGATCCAATGCAGCGAACGGCCCGAGCCATCCAAAATGCCCAACGGCCTCTTCCGGCGTAATCGAAACGATGGGCAGCTTCAAGCCGCGGCCGATAACCTCGGAAATCTCCCGGTTGGATACGCCCTCTTCGGCGACCGCGTGATAGGTGGCGCCTTCCGCTTTCTCGAGCGCCAGCCGGTACAAGCGGGCGGTATCGCTGATATGCGCCGCGGGCCAACGGTTGTGCCCATCTCCGACGTAGGCCACAACACCCTTCTCGCGAGCGATATAAATCGCGAAAGTAACCAGACCCTGCTTCTGGGTGTCGTGGACCTGCGGAAGCCGCATGATAGCCACGCGCACGCCCCGATTCGCCACCGAAGCCGCCGCCTCTTCAGTAGCGGCGCGAGGAACCACTTTCGAACTGGCCGGCGGATCATTTTCGGTACAGGGAAGGCCGGGCGCTGAGGTCGACATGCCAGTGCCGGAGGAGACGATGAGGAGTCTGCCGGTGTTGGCAAGTGCGTCGCCCAACGCCTCGATGACGCGCCGATCGGATTCACAATTTGCCATGTACTTCGAGAAGTCGTGATTGAAGGCGGTATGGATGACAGCATCCACATTGGCTGCTCCGCTACGCAGGCTTTCCAGATCTTCGAGATCACCGCGATGCACCTGGGCGCCGGCGGCAGTAAGAGACTTGGCTCCCGCATCCGAGCGAGCGAGGCCAAGTACCTGATGGCCCGCGTTGATTAACTCCTGAACAACGGCAGAACCGATGAATCCGGTAGCACCGGTAATAAAAACACGCATTAGTCACTTTCTCCTCTATTTCAAGGTAAGTGATGGCCGGGATACAATCTATGCTGTAGAGTCCGTTTTATCTTCGCGATCGTCCGGGATGCCCATGGATCCGCTTTCAGATGTTCTGTCGCTGCTGAAACCGCGCAGCTATTCTTCCGGTGGCTTTGATGTGGGTGGAGAATTGTCCCTCCAGTTCCCCCGGCATGACGGTATCAAATGCTACGCAGTGATCTCCGGCCAGGGATGGCTGTCCGTTGAGGGCGTTCCTGACCCGGTGCGGCTGAAGACGGGCGATTGCTTCCTGTTGCCGAGCGGGCGGCCTTTCCGCCTGGCAACCAACCTGACCCTCCCGCCTATCGACGCCCTTACGCTATTTAAGCCTGCGCGGAAGGGTAGCATCATCTCGTTCAACGGCGGCGGGGATTACTTTATCGCCGGGGGCCACTTCGCCTTTTCCGGCGATCATGCCGGTATCCTGTTGGGCGTGCTGCCGCCCATTGTGCATATCCGGAAAGAATCGGACAAAGCGGCGATGCGCTGGTCACTGGAGCGGATCCGACAAGAACTGCTGGATCCGCAGCCGGGCGGCTTTCTGGTGGCGCAACAGCTGGCCTACATGATGCTGGTTCAGGCGCTACGGCTGCATCTGGCCGAAGGGTCGAGAGGCGGCGTGGGGTGGCTTTTCGCCCTGGCGGACAAACAGATGAGCGCGGCGATCAGCTGCATGCACGACGATCCGGCGCATGGCTGGACATTACAAAAGCTGGCCGAGCGGGCCGGCATGTCTCGATCCACCTTCGCGCTGAGATTCAAAGAGACGGTTGGAGCGTCACCCATAGAATACCTGACGCGCTGGCGAATGCTGCTGGCCGGGGACAAGATCGAGAATTCCAGCGATCCCGTTTCGGTCATCGCGCTGTCGCTCGGCTACGAATCCGAAAGCGCCTTCAGCACGGCGTTCAAGCGGGTGATGGGATGTTCGCCGCGGCAATATAGCCGGGGCCGCAGTCCGGCTTCCCATAGCCAGAGAGAAGCCGCCCGCGCCCGTCAGCTCGAACCGGTTGCAAGCTGACGCGATTCGAATGAGCGGCTCTCGGGTTGGGATTTGCTATCCGACTATTTCACGCTGTCGACGGTTATCTTGTCGCCATCGACTTTTCCGGTAACGGTAACCTTTTCGCCGGCGTGGGCCACAACCGTCGCCTGAGCCTCGAGCTGGTAAACTTTGCCCTCGTCGGTAACCAGAACCGCCGCATCGCCGCGCTTAATGCAGCGCTGCGCGCAGGCCACGTTGCCCCGCATGCCGGGCGTGCCCGCGCAAGACTTATCAATGATATATCCAGAAACGTCGGCAGCCATGGCGCTAAGCGCGAAGGTAGCCGTTAAAGCGAAGCCAGCGAATATCTTGGTCATGATGCGTCTCCTTAGAACGGAAGCCTGTACGTAATGGGTTTGAGTGTAGCAGATTCCGGGGTTATCGGCCGCGCCTAGCGCCTGACCACGGTTAAGGCCACCTGGGACGGGTATAGGCTCGAATGATGCACTGCATTGTGCGCCACGACACCCTTGGTCTCATCGTAGTTGTTGCCGCCCGTGTTCAGATTTCGGTCGAAGCGCGGGAAATTGCTGCTGGATACCTCAATGCGAATCCGGTCGCCGGTGCCAAAGTAGTTGCTGGTCGTCATGGGCGATAACGTCAGCTTATAGACCTTACCCGGCTCCATCCATGCCGGCGGCTTATCGTAGCCATCCCGATAACGGGCGCGCTGGATGGTCTCGTCGAGATTGTATGCCGTCCCATCCGGAAGCACATCGATCACTTTCACCGTGAAGTCGGTATCTTTCGCGTCGGAGGAAACGTACAGCGTGGCTTCCATCGGGCCGCTCACCTCGATGCCTTCTTTGAGCGGCTCAGAGGTGTAGACCAGAATGTCGGCCCGCGCTTCCATCTTCCGCTGATCGAACGCGCCGCCCGTCACGGCGTTGCCGGTGCAGCAGACGTTACCGCCATAGGACGGAACCGGATTCATGGGATCGTACGTAAAGCTATCCGGCGTGTCGGCAGCCGGAGCCGTCGCGCTGAGCGCACCGTCGCCGTTCAGGCTGTTCGCCTTTCCCCCGCCCGAGAGAAACAGCGTCATCGGCTGAGCGCCCGCCGGCGGCCAGGTGTCCGCGGTTTGCCACTTGTTCAGACCCATCGTGAAATAGCGCACCTTCGGCTGATTTTCGAGAATGTGATTATCGTCGCCCTTCAGAAAATGATCGAACCATCCGTAGGTCAGGGCGTCATAGTCCAGCCGCGCGTCGCCCATGTCGCGCTCGCCCACGATGGTGTGCTCCGTGGCGCGCTTGTAGGAACAGTGCAGCGTGGGCGCGATCACCGCGTATTGCTGATTGGCGATCTCGGCCTTTGCGGTCCTGCGTACGAAATTGTAAGCCGCCAGGTTCGGCCCCACCGACACGTCGTACCAGGACATGAACCAGAAGCCCGGCACGTTGATGGGCTTGTCGTCGTGCCACAGCCCGCCGCGATACCACGCCGGATCGTTGGGAGTGCGCTTGATCATCGCGCCGCCGCTGCCCACTTCCATCCGGTCGGCGAAGATTCCATGCGGCCCGTCCACGGCTTTAATAATGTCCATCTCGGGCAGATGCTGCAGCGCTTTCGACCAATCCACCGGCGGCAATTGTTGAGACAGGTCGAATTCCTTCGATACGCGGATCAGATCCTCCTGCGAAGTATTGGGCGGCAACATCGGCCGGACCTGGTTCTGCTCGCCATAGAGCCAGGCGATGAACAGCATCTGCACCGCCCCGCCCCGATACCAGTTTCCCTGCTCGTAATACGGCCCCACGCGGCCCACTCCAGCGCCGAAGCCTTGCGGGATCATGGCCGAGAACGCCGGATTCCCCTGCGCCGCCACTCCCAGCTGCCATTCCGCGGTGGATGAGCATCCAATGGTCCCGACCTTCCCGTTCGACCAGGATTGCGACGACATCCAGGTAATCGCATCCGAGCCGTCCGTCAGCGGCGGTCCCAGAATGTCGTAATTGCCTTCCGAGAAAAAGTGCCCGCGCTCATTCATCTCGACATACGCGTAGCCGCGCTTCACCGCGTCCAGTTGTGCGGCCATATCGGCCGGCACGCCGCTGCGTACGTCCCAGTAATTGAAGTTGTAGGGCGTGCGGACGAAGATGATTGGATATTTCTTCGAGCCGTCCTTGGGGCGATACACATCCGCGGCCATGCGCTTGCCATCGCGCATGGGCACCATGACTTTGCGTTCGATAATCGCGACGGATTCAAGCTCTTTTTCCTGTGACTTTCTGGTCGCGGCCAGTTGAGCGTTGGGGGACGGCGGCTGCGCGAAAGCAATCGCCGCGATCAGCAAAAGCGAGAGAGTTAGTTTCGATTTCATAGAGATCCGAGTGAGGGAAGCGGTTATTTGGCCAGTATATCGGTTTCGCGGCGTCGGGGAAGCGATTAAAAAACTTCCTCACCTTCCGGCCTGCCAATCGTCACTAATCGCATGCGTTTGCTTCAAGCCTCTTTGCCCCTCATCTTCGCGGGAGCCGCGCTGGCCCAGTATCCCGGCCTGACGCTTCCGCCCAGCGGAAACAATCAGAAAGCGGCGGTGATCCAGTACCTTGGACCGGTTCGAGTCAGCATCGAGTACTCCAGCCCGGCCGTCCATACCGCCGACGGAACGGATCGGCGCGGAAAGATCTGGGGCGGCCTGGTGCCCTATGGACTCGCTCCGCTGGGCGCGTTCGGAAACGGGAAGCCGGATCCGTGGCGAGCCGGGGCGAACGAGAATACGGTCTTTGCGGTTTCGGACCCGGTGCAAATTGAAGGACAGAATCTGCCCGCGGGACGGTATGGGCTCCATATGATCCCGGGCCAGGAAGAGTGGACCATCATCTTTTCGAAGGATTCAGGCTCCTGGGGGAGCTTTTCCTACGAGCAGAGCGCCGATGCTCTGCGCATCACGGCCAAGCCGCACAAACATGAGTATCGGGAATACCTGACGTACGAGTTTCCCCTGCGCAAGCTGGATCAAGCCGTCGCGGAGTTGCAATGGGAGGACCTGGCGATCGGCTGGAACATAAAAGTGCCGAACATCAACGAAATTTACGTTACGCATCTGCAACAGGAGCTGAAGAGCGTTCCGGGCTTCAACTATGAGGCGTTCCAGAACGCGGCTCAATTCTGCGTGCAGGCCAACACGCACCTGGACCAGGCGCTGGTCTGGGCGGATGCCGCGCTCAATCCGGCGGCAGCGGGCGCAGTGAACTTCAGCACGCTGAGCACCAAGGCGATGGTTCTCTCGAAAATGAACCGCGAAGAAGAAGCCGCTAAGCTGATGGACACGGCCCTGCATCTGCCCGGGACAACGGCACAGGAAATCCATTTCTATGGACGGCGGCTACAAGCGGAGAAAAAGCAAGCCGAGGCGGTCAAGATTTTCGAATACAACGCGCAGCGTTTTGGAGATGAATGGCCAGTCCACGTCGGTTTGACGCGCGCTTACGCCTATCAGGGAGATATTCCGAAGGCGCTGGAACATGCCAAGAAAGCCCTCACGCAGGCGCCCGATGATCTGAACCGCAAGAGCCTGGAGGCGATGATCAAGACGTTCTCCGAGGGGAAGAATATCCAGCAGTAAAGAGACGATGAGAACGCTTGCGTAAGTTAGTGGCCTTGGGATTCGGAGCAAAGTCATTCGACTTCGCGATCACGAGGCGATCAAAGAACAGGCGGTCTGTCCCTGGGTTTCCCTGGGTTTCCTGGGTTTCCCTGGGTTTCCTGGGTTTCCTGGGTTTCACTGGGTTTCACGTCCTCAGTCTGTATCCATCACATGAACACCCAGCGGCCGATGAGGGACTGGCAAGTCTCATGAGCGACGGCTAAGGGCGGGCAGCGGCCCAGCGGTGAGGCAGCAACTCATCGAGCTGCTGAATCGAGCACTCGCCAATGCGCGACAGCACATCCTGGAACCAGGCGAACGGATCTACTTTGGCCAGTTCGCACGAGGCCACGAAGCTGCGCAGCACCGCCATCGTTTTGCCGCCCCGATCGCTTCCCACGAAGGTCCAGTTGTTGCGCCCCACCGCGATGCCGCGCAGGCTCCGCTCGGTATGGTTGTTGTCGATCGACAGATCGCCATCTTCCAGGTAGCGCGTCAACGCGGTCCAGTTCTTCAGCGCGTAAGCCACCGCTTGGCCGGCTTCGCTCTTGGGCAACACTTCTTCGCGAATCTTCTTCAGATACTCGTGCAATCTCTCCAGCACTGGCTTGGACGCATGCTCGCGCAACAGGCGCAAATCCTCGCCCACGATACCCGACCGCCGCGCGCGTTTCTCCACCTTATATAGATGCGCGATGTAGGCCAGCACCGCGCCCATGCGCGCCGAATCGGTATCCAGCGCCTTGTGGAAGTGACGCCTCGTGTGCGCCCAACAGGCCACCTCCACCAATCCGCGTTCGGGATCAGTGAAAAAGCTGTCGTAAGCCACATAGGCATCGGCCTGCAGATATCCGCGATACGCTTTCAGAAATTTTTCCGGCCCCGCGCGTTCTCGTGTCGGGGTGTAATCGAATACCGCCGCCGGATGTTCGCGATCCCCGATGTACGGCCAGAATCGCCCCCTTCGCGTCGCCCGCGTCAATTTGCGGTCCAGCACTTTCACCGGTGTATCGTCAGTCCCCACCACCTTCGAGCTCAGCACGAACTGCTTCAATCGAACATACAGAGGATCGAGCAGCTGGGCCGATTGCCGCATCCAGCCGCCCATGGTCTGGTCCGGAATCTCCACGCCGAAGCGGCTGAAGATTTTCGCTTGCCGGTGCACAGGCAGATGGTCGGCTATTTTGCTGACGATCACCTGCGCCAGTAGCGATGCGCCTGCCACGCTCTTCTCGATGGGCTGCGGCGGCTTGCCCGCGGTCTTCACCGTGCATGCGCAAGCGTACTTCTTGCAGACGTCCTCGATCACCAGCAACTGCGCGGGAATGTATTCGTAGCGCTCGCTGCGTTTCTTCGCCGATGGGCCGCAGGTCTTGGCTGCAGCAGGCGCAGTGCTTTTCTTCTTCCGCCAGATCGTGCTCGATCCGTTCGCGCTTCAAGTGTGCCGGCAGAGTGCGGCGTCCTCGCCGGCGAGTTTCGTCTTGGTCCTCACTGCTGTCGGAAGTCGAGCCCGGCGGAACATCGTCGTCCTTTTGCGTGTCTGTGGCCGCTTCAGACTCAGCAGCGTTGAGCTCCTGCACGAACAATCGCAACTGATCGCGCTCAACTGTTCGCTGTGAGTGCCGCTTTTGGCCTAAAGCAACTGGCGCAACAGCCGCTGTGTCTTGTCCAGTTGCGTGGTCAGATCCACCAGCATCTGCTGCAGGATCTCGGATCTTTCGGCAAGCTGTTGCGGTCCACCGGCACTACCGGAATTATAGGGCGAACGTTGCTTCAGGCCAAGCATAAAATGCATCACCAGCCAATCTTTATGCGGCTTCCACGCTCCCGCGCCGATACCGCTTCCGGCGCTTGGCAGTGCTCAGATCGATGCCGCTCAGCAGCGCGCCCAACTCCTGCGCGGTGATCTCGCGCCGCGCTTCGTCTTCTTCCCCGAACGGCATCGCGTAGGTGCCTTCCTCCAGCCGCTTGGCCCACACCGCGAATCCGTCGCGATCCCAATACAGGATCTTCACCCGATCCTTGCGCCGGTTGGCAAACACGAACAGATGCCCGGCAAACGCATCCAGCTTCATCGCGCCGGTGACCAACGCGTGCAGTCCGTCGAAGCTCCGCCGCATGTCGCACGGCGAGGTGCACAAGTACACCCGAACGCTCGCCGGCAGGTGGATCACGCTGGTTCCCGCAGCACCGCCAGCACCAACTTGAGCGTCGCGGCATCGGACGGAATCCGAAGCCGTTCACCGCTGGCCATGATCAACTCCAAGGGCGATGCCGCTTCCACTGCCAGCTTTGTCTCCACCAGCGCGAAGCGGACGGGCGTGTTCTGTTTCCGCAGCCTCCCACGCCACCCGTAGAAAGCGTGCTCCTTCAACTCTCGCTCACGACAGTATGTGCGGATCGACTGGCCGCTGTTTTCCTGTTCCGCGATTCGCTGGCGCCACAGCTCGCGCCGTTGCTCTTGTTTGGTGCTCACCTCTCCACTATGTGCCGCATTCCGTGGCTGGAATAGTGGGGTTCATGTGATGCTTACCTCAGTCTCTCTGTTCGACTGTTACAGAAATCCCCGGTCAGGTCATAACCCTATTGTTTGCCGCAATTCAAAGGTAAGTCCGCCTCCGCACCCCTGACGAAGCGCGGGTAGTCAAGTATCCAAAACCACCATCTTCCCCGGTCATCAAGGCTGTCGATATTAATCGTGTCGACAGTCACGCTGGACATATCGTCGAGCCTGTAGACCCTGGTTACTGCAGTCGTTGTGGGATCCAGGTGTGATAGCTTCTCTCCGATAGACGCAGGCTCCGTCACGACAACATATTTCGAATCTGGCGACCACTGAATCGGAGACAGAATTGTTCGACCGCCGAGCATATCCCTGACCTCAAGCGTGGCAGGATTGATCGCAGCCGCCTTCCCCTCACGCGTTCGGAAGCCGATGTGCTTCCCCCCGGGGAACCACGTGGGGTCTTTGGCATCAGCGATCGCGGACGCTCGGCGGGAAGCGAGATCGTAGATGAAAATCTTGCCAGCGCGATCAAAAGTGAAAGATTTTCCGTTGGGTGCCCAACTGATCGATCCAACGTCTTGGTCCCGAGATGGCTCTCCGATTTGCACGATCTTCATATCCGCAATGTCTATCCAGTGCAACGACAGCTCAGCTTGTCCGGGTAACGGCGGCGCGCTGGGATCACTGACATGGAATGCGTATAGTGCAACCCGCCTGCCGTCGTTTGACAGGCCCAGCGTTTGAATCCGGTTTTCGCCACCCCGAAACCCGCCCGGAAGTTGCCAGAGAAGCGCTCCGTCTCGCCTAGTAACAGCTATCGATCCAGGGCAGGCGTGAGTAATATTCGCCGAGTTAAGAATCCACCATGCGACGAAATCGCCGTTGGCGGAAAACCAAGCCAGCGAATTGCCTCTTGGGTTCCTCGTGAGGGTACCGCCAATGAGGAATTCAAACCAATTATTCCGAACTCGAAGCAATGCCAAGCCTTCGCTTTCGGAACGCTGCTTAAGCTCCAGGCCCAGGTTATTCGAGGCCTGGCACGAGGCAGTCCCTGCCATCCCGCCTAAGAGCGAGAGCAGAAATTGCGTTCGATCAAGGCCGTAAGAAGAATCGGAATCTGGGAACAGACCGCCTGTTTTCCGGAGAGAAGCTGAGTTCTCATTCACTCTCCCATTCTATGGCCAGAGTCGCGTGCGTATTACCGGGTAGTGTCGTAAAGGTGCGTTGAGGTTTAGGACACAACTATTGCCGAAGGTGGGGCGCTTATGCAGCGCGGAAATGCCGCTCGGCTTCCGCGGAATTCTTGCCGCACGTTGAACGGGCATCGCGCCGGGGTTGTTCCCGCAGAAAGGCGGCCGCCCGCGCGGAAGTTTCTGCTCCGGTTTCGTGCGAGAATCATTCGACTTTGCGAACACGAGGCGATCCGAAGACCGCGGCGTCAAAGCGGCCGTACCGGGAGATTAGGGATCAGGCGAAAGTGGCGGATGTTGTGCGTCACGACGGCGTAATCAAGTTCCAGCGCAGTGACACCGATCAGAAGATCGGATAACGGGATGCTGATTCCTTTCGCGTGGTTCTCCCCGTCGATTCGCCCGGCGCGCAATGCCGCAGCTAACGTCACCGGAACGGGAGGCACAGCCGTGATCAGCTCGTTGAGAAAGCGCTGGCGATCATGGCGGCGCTGCGGCGTGTTCGCCCGCACGACACCGTGAGCGAGCTCCAGCAGCGTTACAGCCGATACTGCGATCTCATCGTCTCCGGTCTCGGCCACAATCGATTCGAGCAGTTGCCGGGCATTCTTGCCGGATCGTTGGGCGGCCACGGCGGCGGAAGAATCGAGGATCAGTCCCAGGATGGCGGCTCCAGCGGCTCCCGGTGGGCTTCGATCGCGGCTTCCACATCTGCGGCGAAGTCGGGATCGATCGTAGCCGTTGAGTCTGCGGAGAGCATCGCGATGCACTCCGAGATCTTGCGGCGCGGCGGTTCTGCCGGTTTCAGGACGGCGATGGCTTGATGATTGTCCTCGACAACAACCTCAAGGCCCTGACGCACCTTCTCCAGAGCTGCCGCGAAGTTCCTGGCTATTTCGGCTTCGGTCATGTGGACCTGTACCACGTCTTCGATCATAGCGGCTTATCCTTCACTGGTGCTGGACAAGGACCGGGAAAACCTTGGCCCCAGAACATTTTCTTGAGCAATCACAAGCGTAAATGGCGAGTGATGTGAGCGCGCGGTTTGCAATATTTCCTCAATGCGTCTCGAACCTAAAACTAGAAAACATTCGCTTGTATAAAGGGTAAAACCCCTCATCTCCGACAGGTGAAGCTTGAATGAAAAAAG
This sequence comes from Terriglobia bacterium, assembly GCA_963786745.1. Classification (GTDB taxonomy): domain Bacteria; phylum Acidobacteriota; class Terriglobia; order Bryobacterales; family Bryobacteraceae; genus Palsa-89. The sequence continues at coordinate 25,980 of CAWBAE010000014.1, forward strand.
TCTTTGACTGATCGACAACGTAGACATTCTCAGACGCGGTGGAATCTGGATTGCGGGTTCTGATAGTCAATGCCCGCCTGCCGTCCAAGGACATCCAGTGCTTGCTCGAACGAGGATTCGCCACAGCTGTCTGCCCAACATGGTTTAGCCATGCGCCGATGCCCTGGTCTACCGGCTTATCCTGGAGGCGCTCAATCCTAACCATGCCGCTTGTTGAGGGGTCGAAAAATGAAACGAAAACATTTGGAGCTGTCGGGTCCGTGCAGTTATTGCAACTTCCGACCTGCCAATTCGGTGGATATCTGACCGTCCACCCTGCCCTGCTCGTGAAGGATGGCCAATCCTTCGAGGCGTGTGCTGCGGCAGCAGTGACCGGGAGGCACATCGGATCTGAGGTCATAAATAGAAGAGCTAGACCCGTTAGAAGTCGCCTATTGGGCATTCGGGCCTTTTCCGGAAACCTGGGGAAACCTGGTGGGGGAAAACCTGGGGAAACCTGGGGAAACCTGGGGGGGAAACCTGGGGACAGACCGCCCGTTTCCGACCGAAGCTGGATTCTCATCCACAATCTCATTCTATGGCCAGAATGGCGCGCATGATTGGTTATTGCCGGATGCCGGATCACCTGCACCCGATCGCCGCGCCGGGCCGCTGCTTCTACCGATGAACCGATAGCAACCTCTCCACCACGTACATCTCGTTTTCACATTCATTGCCCCTCGCGCCTGGACGGTCATCGTTTTGAACCTGACGGTTAGCCATTCTCAAAACTTCGCACTACGGGTGAGGGTGTTGCGCTCCCTTCTGCGCCTACCCTGCAGAAGGAGCTCCCGATGTTTAAGACCGCCCCCCGAACGATCTTTATCCTGTTGCTCTTCGCCGCGATCGCCTTCCCGCAGAAGCCTACCGGACAAGTGGTCTCCGTGCAATTTTCGGGGGCGGGCACTTATTCGGTCTCGAACAATGGCACTATGGCCACACTTGATGGTACTGGCCAATTGAGCTACATGGGTGCAGTGCACTTTGCTGTGACCGTCCACGTGGTGTCTCCGCAGGTTTGTACATTCTACTTCTGGATCACCCCGCCCCAAACAGAGTCGGCTCCCGGCCCGAATTCCGGTTATCTACAAGCGGATGGGGCACCGCAATCCTGCAAGGTCGATAACCGTTGGGACGGAACTCAAAGCGGGACGGCTCAGGTTAATGAGGGGGAGCTTCCGTTCAGCCCTACCACAAACTACGAAGTACAGGGCGGTTCGCTGTCGTTTAACCTAATTGGTCAAGCTGACAACTGGACGATGACTGGCTCAGCTACGCTGAAGGTTCTGACTGCCCCTGCCCAAACCGCAGGCCCCGGCGGGAGTGGGTATCCGCCCGTGGTTGCCGGTCCGGGCGGGCCCGATTACCCGATCGTCACAAACGGAGCCAATTCCGGTAGCGTGCTGGTTTTTAATAACGACAGCAGCGGCAACGACAGTAGCAGTGCGGCCAGCGCAGCCCGTGAGCATGCCGCTAGCGGCCCCCCTTCGATCGAGATTCCTCTGCCTGTTCAGTCCGCGGCGTCGACCTATACGGTCAGCATCGATTGCATGAATTCCCAGGCGAATTGTTGGATTCAAACTCCCGCGAGCGGAACAATCGCCTCTGGTTCGAGCGCGACGATAAGCGCCAACTTGAATCCGCAGGGATTGAGCCCGGGCGTCTACTTGGCCATGGTTACGATCACGATCACGCCCAGTGCCGGCGAGAGCAGCGGGAATTCTCCCGTAACGATTAATCTGCCTCTCACGGCGATCGTAACTTCCGGCGCCAATATGTTGGGAATCCCAGAGACCGGGCTTCAATTTCAAGTGATCGCCGGCTCACAAACTCAATCCCAATCCATTTGGATCTCCGATCTCGCGGCTGGCTCCTTCCCCTATTCCGTGACTTCGTCTGAGTCCTCCGGCGGGTCGTGGCTGAGCGCCGTTCCCGCCGCCACGATAGCAAGCTCCCGAAGTTCCCGTGACTGCGGCGATAGAAGCGAATCCTGCATCGCTTGCACCGGGAACCTATTTCGGCAGAGTGGATTTTTCCGCATCCGGCGTGGTTAACTCGCCCGAATCGGTTTTTGTTGCACTTACGGTGTTGCCGCCCTCAGATACCAGTACGCCGGCCTTGTCCTCCACCGCTCTCACCATCGTGGCGGCTGGAACCGGCGCGCCTGCACCCCAACAAGTTACTCTCTCGACGCTTTCCGATCAACAGGTCCCCGTTAGCATAATCGCCGGAACCAACGACGGCGCGGATTGGCTGACGGTGTCGCCCGCGGCTGGAACCGCAACGGCGGCGCAACCGCTCACCGCCACCATCACGGCCCAAACAACCGGTCTGCAGCCTGGCGTCTATCAAGGCTCGGTCGTATTCCAAGACAGCAACGATGGCAGCACGTATCCGGTATCCGTCCAGCTGGTGGTGCCGCCAGCCGCGTCCTGCACGGCCACCCAACTGCTGCCGGTCATTTCGAACCTGAGCACCGGTTCGAACATCACCGCTGCCCTTCCCGTTCCGTTGCAGGTTGATATTGTGGACGATTGCGGTTCGCCACTGACAGCCGGATCCGTGGTTGCCTCTTTCTCGTCGGGAGATCCAGCGGTCACAATGCAGTCCACCGGGAACGGACAATGGGCAGGCACGTGGTTTCCGCACGAGATTGCGGGCGGAGTTGTGAACGTTACCGTCAGCGCCGGCTCATTTGCGCCATTACTATCGGGTTCGACCACCGTTGCCTCCGTTGTTTCGGCAAACGCGACTGCGCCGGTTGTGAGCATGGCCGGTATCGTAAGCGCGGCCGCTCCAAGAATGCCGCTCCCGGTGGCGCCGGGAGGATTCATCTCTATCTTTGGCTCGAACCTGGCAACAGGGACCGCGAGCGCTTCCACTTTTCCGCTCCCAACAGTGCTCGGCGATACGCAAGTGCTCCTGGGCGGCCAGCCCTTGCCGCTGGATTTCGTCGGTTCGGGGCAAATCAACGCGGTTGTTCCGTATGCTACGCCGATCAATTCAATCCAGCAGCTCATTGTGATCCGTAACGGCATCTACTCGCCGCCCGAGATAGTGGTGGTTGCGCCCACTGAGCCGGCCGTGTTCACGCAGGATCAGTCCGGAACGGGTGCCGGCGTGATTCTCGTCGTGAAGCCGGACGGCACGGAATTCCTGAACACTGCCTCGGCCCCAGCGACGGCTGGAGATGCTCTGATGATTTACTCAACGGGCTTGGGCGCAGTCAATCCCGAGGTTACCGACGGGGCAGCAGCGCCGTCATCGCCGCTCGCGCAAACGGTGAATCCGGTTGCCGTAACCATCGGAGGCAAGACTGCTCCGGTCACATTCTCGGGACTCGCGCCGGGATACGTAGGCCTCTATCAAGTCAACGTGACGGTGCCGAGCGGCATCGCCGCCGCGACCGATGTCCCTCTGACGGTTAGCGTCGGGAATACGACCAGCCCTGCGGTGACCGTGGCAGTACAGTGAGATCCCCTGCGAAATCGCGCGTATCCCGCGCGGCCACCGGCGGAGATCGCTCTCTTAAACAAGTCGTATTGATAGGTGGCCGTCTCACCGCCGGTGAGGTTTGATGACATCGACAGGATTTGGTTGCCGGCGTTAATAAGCTACGCGGTACGGTCTAGGACACGTCGGCCCTCTTGAAATTCCGTCGCGCGCCGTGGCGTATATGCAGCACTTCGACCGGCTTCTGCTTTTCTAATACGCGGTATATCGCCCGGTAAATATGAGGCTTGTTCCCGTACAGCAGATGCCTGAGCCTGTCATTCTCGGGTGTGACAGGGCATCGGTTCGGTAGTGCTTCCAGGCTGAGAATCGCCCTCTTGATGCCTCGATACCATTTCAAGACCGCGTCGGAATGCTGTGCGTCGAGATCCAGGTACAGTTGGGCAAGATCACGTTCAGCGCGCTCGGTAAGGTTAACGAGGTATGCCACGCTCGGCTTCAAATTCCGCGAAGAACTCTCTCGCCGGCCGCATCTTCCCTTGTTTCGCGTCCAACAAGCCTTGACGAATACCCTCCTCCACGTCCGAGCGTGCGGCGATGTCAAGCAACCGCTGGTAGGCTCCGGCATCCTGCACGATGGCGGCCGCCTTCCCCTTCACCGTGAGCACCACGGGACGCTTGTTCTTTTTGAGCTGTTTCATGAAGTCGCCGGAGCGGCGGCGGAAGGTGGTCAGCGATTGGATGTCCTTGGTGATATCGATCATGTTCTGGCTCCTGCGTCAGGGCACCTTTTTAGGTGCTACCAGAATAACGCAGTTGTGCTTCCGCCCCAGGAACAGTACCCAGACGCCGGATTTGGTGCGGCACATCGAGCTGCGATTGGGACGAGAGTTGGTCCCGCGGAAAGGCGGCCGCCCGCGGAAGTGTCTACTCGATTTCGGGCAAGAATCATTCGACTTTGCGATCACGAGGTGATCGAAACGGGTGGTCTGTCCCGGGTTTCCCCCGGGTTCCCCCGGGTTTCCCCGGGTTTCCCCCCTGGTTTCAGGTCAAGAACCGCCGCTTCACCCAAGCCGATTGCCCTCCCCGGTCGCCCTCGACAACTCGCGGGACGATCTCTCTAAAATCGCCTGTCGCGCAGTCGACTACCGCCAGCTTGGTAAACACTGAGAATCCGCCCGTCATGGCAGCCAAGAGAAACGCCCCATCGGGACTCCAAGGGCCGAGGCCGACGACTGTCCGCCAATGCACCGCCAGCTCCCTACTGGCTCGGGTGACGAGCGAGGTAACCACTAGCGCACCCGCATTGTTGATGAACGCGACGAAATCGCCGTCCGGGGATAAGGACGGATATTGACCTTCTTTTTCCAAAAGCACTCTGCCCACCTGAACATCTAGGATCATGGAAACGTTTTCTCGTTCCAGCAGCCAGGAATTGTCCATTTGCCGAAATGCGTAGCCGATTGATATCCGCAATCGGAAAGCTGGTGACCAGACCACTTAGATCGCGCTGAGGCTCTTCGGTCCTGGCATTCAGCACGATGAGCCGTGCCTGCGGTGCAACGGTGCCCATCTCGGTGAGCGCTAGATACCCCGCGTCTGAAGACAAGGAAAGCTGCTGGGGGTAGCCACGCTCAAGCTGCATCGTTTTGACAGGGGACCGGGCATCAGTGAAGAAAACCTTTGCATCCCCAGTCCCGGTCCCAGTTGGCGGGGGCTGTGATGGTTCAAGTGTCCACGCAATCCATCCGCAGTCTGGGGACACGGAAACCAGCCAGGGTTTTTCAGGTAGTAGCAGTTTACCAGCACTTTTTCCATCGATGCCGATGGCCTCAGGGGTGAGCGCGCCGGTCCACATGATGGGTACGATCGCCAAGTCCAGCCGTTCAACCATCGACACCAATTTCGCCGTCATCTCGGGTTCCCCGGCGGAGCATCCCCACGTACCTGCTAAGCCAGCGGCCATCAAATCGAACAGGTGTCTGCGTGTCATCTTGAGAGCGTCCTGGAAGCCTGGGGACGAAACGTGAGGACGAAACCTGGGAAACCTGGCGACAGACCGCCCCTTTTTCCGAGAGAAGCTGAGTTCTCATCCACTATCTCATTCTATGGCCAGAATGGCGCGCGCGATTGCCGAAGGCGTGCCGCATCATGTAAACCCAGCGCGGAATTGGCCGCCGCGTCGTCTTCGATTTCGACGCCGACCCGACGCCGACCGCCTGGTGTACCTCCAGCCGCTCCATCGGCGCTCCGACGTCCATTGGTGCAAGAATCATTCAAATTCGCGATCACGAAGTGATCGAAACGGGCGGTCTGTTCCTAGGTTGTCCAACGAGTCGTACTGATAGGTGGGCGTCTCACCCACGGTGAGGCTGCTGGTTTGCGATGCGATCTTTCCGTTGTTCGAACCCGCCGTGTAGGTGTGGGTGGTGTTCACGTTGGCGTTGAGGAGACTGGTCAACTTTGTGGTGCTGCGGGAGGTGAGGCCGGTCGGACGGTACATGCTATCGAACGAATACATGTAGGTGGGGCCCGAGTTGGGATAGGTCACCGACGCCGCTCCCTTAAAGCTTCCGTACCACGAGATTGGGGATCATCTGGAAGTGCCGCGCGTTGTGCGTTGCGACTGCGTAATCGAACTCGAGCGCGGTCGCTCCGATGACCAGGTCTTGAAACGGGATCACCACGCCTCCGCGCTTGGACTCGCCGTCGATCCTGGCCGCGCGCCGGGCGATGGCGAACGTGAGCGGATAGGTGGGAACGGCCGCGAACAAGTCGTCGAAAAAGCTCTGCCGGCGCTCGGCTTGCGCCGAGTCCTGGGCGCGCCAGATGCCGTGTTCCAGCTCGATTACGCTGACGGTTGCGAGAGCGATCGCTTCGGGTCCAAAAACAGCGCGCAGATGGGTCAGGAGTTCGGCCGTTGTAAGACCTTTACGCTCTCCAGCGATGACGGCGCTGGAATCGAGGATCAGTCCCATACCGAGCCGTCGAGCGGCCGCCGGTGGGAAATAATTTCTTCGAGGTCTTGGGCGAAGTCCTCATCCAGCGTCGCTCCGGAACCACGCGCCTTGGCAATCGCGATGCACTCGTCCAGCGGACGGCCCGGCCCCTTGACCGGGGTGATCACAGCCACGGGTCGATGATCCTGCTCGACCACGACCTCGGAGCCTTGCCGCACCTTCTCCAGGGCAGCGGCGAAGTTTTTGGATACCTCGGCTTCACTCATGCGGACCTGCGCCATCGATTCGATGATAGCGCCTCCCGCGCTTAGGATGCGGCTACTCAACGGCCCGGGCGCTCATGCTCGCGGCGTTGGAGCAGCGCTTGATCGGCCCAGCAGAAAGGCGGCCGCCCGCGGAAGTGTCTGCTCGATTCTGCACAAGAATCATTCGACTTCGTGATCACGACGTGATCGGGAAACGGGCGGTCTGTCCCTGGCGTTTCTGTCCCTGGCGTTTCTGCAACTTCAAAGATGGTAGGATCGACACCGGCCAGAACAGATCGAGAAATTTTCGTTCCGTTAACGGTCTGTATAACAGTGTTATCGCCTACTGAGATCAGCCTCATCATTCTGAAAGTCCCACGCGCCCGTGCTGCGCGAAGCTGCGCCACGGCCTCGTCGTACGTCACCTCGGTTCGTCCTTTTCCGGCAAGGGTCTGGCTCGCATCTCCACTGTTAGCAAACGCGGAGATGATGAGCGCGCGGGGAGGGGCCCGGGAGGCGGAACGGAGGCCTTGAGAGAGCTCCTCAAGGCCAGACAAGCTCATGAAATTCGAACCCACGACTGCAACGGCGCGGACGTCTTCATCCTGTCTGTCAAAGACAATTCCCTCACCGATTAAATCTGCCAGCAGCGGGAGAATGCACGCTGCTAGCAGAGCGAGAGTCCGAAACCTGGGGACGCGAAACCTGGAAGCCTGGGAAACCTGGGGACGGGGAAACCTGGGAAACCTGGGGACGGACCGCCCGTTTTCCGAGACTGGGTTCTCATCCACCTTCACAATCCTATGCGGGTCACGATGCTCGACAAGATTCGGTTGTCGTACGCAGGCACGGGAACATTCAGCAATAAAAAACGTTAGCTGCCCGGCGTCATGATATGCGCCGTCGACGTCCCCGGATTCATGAGCCACGCGCCACCCTTCTGCGGAGTGTCGGGCAGGCCGAGGGACTGGCTCGTGGCGCCCGGCACCGCGATCGTCGTATGCATGTGGGCGTGCTCCTGGTCGGGGCCGCTGAGCGAAATGAACACCGATCCGAATTCGGGCTTTACTCGGGTTCCGTTCGCCTCCGCCGCCTCGATCATCGCTTTTCTCTTGGCGACGTCGGGCTCGGCTTCGAACTTGCGGTTTTGAGCCACCCGCTCCAGGTTGCCGATGCTGGTGCATTGCACCGCGAACGGCTGCCGTCCCGGCTGCGTGGACCGGTCATAGCAGACCAGCCGGTTGGTGCCCTTCTTGAGCGTGTCGTACGTGAAATCGGCGTTCCACTTGATCACCGTGGCGCCTTCTTTCATCTGGCGCGGAGCGGCGGCCAGGGCGCGATCAATGTCCGCCGTGGTTTGGGCGAACACGCCGGTCGCGAGAGCCAGCGCGCCGAGTGCTGCCGGGATAAAGCATTTCATATCGTGATCCTCCGTTCGGAAGCAACCAATATATCCTAAACGCCGGCGCGTGTATTGTATTTAGCGGATGAACTCGCGGATGTCCTGGTTCACTTCGTCCCGCTTCTCATGGATCACCCAGTGCGTGCCGTCGGGAATCCGCTTAATGGTTAATTGGGGGACAAATTGATCCAGCCCGTCCAAATTTTGCGTCAGCAGCGCGGTGTCTTTTTCGCCCCAGATCACCAGCGTCGGAACTTTCACGATGAGCGACCCTGTCACGAAGGCCCCCGACGATTTGCCGCTGTCCACGGATTCGCCCGGCGCGGGTGGCCCCAGCGCATTGGCGCGGTAGTAATTCAAGCCGCCCGTCAGGGCGCCCGGCTCTGACCAGGCCTTGATGTACGCCCGCTGATCGTCTTCCGTGAAAACTCCGCTCTTCAATCCCGAGCCCAACACGATGCTGACCAACGTCGCGTAGTTGTTCCCCGAGAGATTCTGCTCGGCTTGCGGGCTCCGGAACATCAGCATGTACTGGCTGGCTTGCTGCTGCGCGGCATCGGATGCCAGCAAGCGGCCGAATACGCCCGGATGCGGAGCATTGATGATCACCAGCCTCTCGAGATATTCCGGATGCGCGATTGCGAACGCCCACGCCACTGCTCCGCCCCAATCGTGCGCCACCAGGACGAATTTCTTGTGGTGCGAGAAGTGGTCGCCCAGCTGGCGAACGTCCTCCACTAATTTGGCGATTTTATATTGATCCAGATCGGCCGGCTTCTCCGACAGATTGTAGCCGCGCATATCGGGAGCGACGGCCAGATGATCCTTGCCGAATTCAGCCAGTTGATCCTTCCACTCGTACCAGAACTCCGGGAACCCGTGCAGGAACAGAATCACGGGACCCTTGCCCGCCGTCACGCAGTGCAGGCGCACACCGTTCACTTCCACGTATTGGTCCTTGAACATGGGATGCCCTAAATCCTTTCCAAAGCACGCGCCCATCACGAACGAGCTCAACACAACGGCCGCCGCTCGATTAAAAATCCGCATGATCGAAGCCTATGCCTCCTGACGCGGGAAGTCAACGCAGGCCGGATGAATGGTGGATTCTAGAGGATGGCCGGATCAGGAGTCGGCTGGAATCGGGACGATCTTGGCGTGCCGCCACAATCGCTCGAGGTCGTAAAATACTCGCGCCTTGGCGGAGAAAACGTGGATCAGATAGTCGCCGTAATCGGCCAAAACCCACTCGGCGTTATCGAATCCTTCGACGCTCACCGGATGCTCGCCACGATTCTCCAACTCGGAGCCGATGGCTTCCGTGATGGCCTGAATTTGTTTCGGATTACTCCCGGTGCAGAGCACGAAGAAATCCGCGAACGAAGTCACCTCGCGCAAGTCGAGCACGCAAATATCACTGGCTTTCTTCGATTCGGCGGCGCGGACTGCTGTGAGCCAAGGCGGGGTCGCAAACGAGGGAGCTACGGAGCGGATCGCGGTGCTGCTTTGCTCTCGGATAGGTAAGAGGTTCTCCTACTCGTATGCTACACTAAATTCGTCGATGCGACAATTCCCATTCGTATTTTTGTGCATGGGTACGCTCGCGTGTTTCGGACAGTCTCCCGACCTTTCGCCAGAAGCGCTTGCAAACAAACGGATTGAGTTGGCGAAGCGGCAGCTTGACCGAGTCACGGAAATGGTTCAGGCCGATGCGCTGCCCCGTATTCGTCTGGAACAGGCTCAGCTCGACGTCGCCGACGCCGAGGACGACCTCATCCTGGCGCGCGATTTGTATGGCGATTTGACCACTCAGGATGTGACCAACCCGGATCTAAACGCCAAGCTCGCGGATGAGATGATCGGCGCCGCCCAGCACCGCGTGGATCGCCAGCAGGCCCGGATCGATCAAGCGAAAATGCTGGTCGACAAAGGATTCTTTGCCGCCACCACTGTTGGCCCACTGCTTCAGGAATTGTTCAGCCGCGAGACTACGTTGAACCTGGCGCGCTCACGCGCCAATGTCTGGGCCCAGCAGGCCGCGCTCGCGAAGCTCGAAGTCGCCATTGCAGCGGCCCGCAATTCAGCCGCGGCGGAGAATGACGAAGTCTTCGGCGCAGGTATGGAGCACTTCGAAGGCGCCGGGCGATTTGACGAGGCTCGTGACCTGAAACCGCTGGAGCTGGCATTCGCGAAACAATTCGATCATCCGCTCCCGATCAGCGCCGATGGCGAAACCAGCCTGCACCGCACTTTGGGATTCGATCACCGCGGCCGCGTGGACGTAGCCATCAATCCGGTGGATCCGGAGGGTATCTGGTTACGCCAGTATCTGCACTCCCGCCAGATTCCCTACTACGCCTTCACCCATGCGGTTCCCGGCAAAGCCACTGCCGCGCATATCCACATCGGCCCCGGAAGCACTCGACTCGCCGCCGGCGACTAGCCGATGGCCCTGGTCGCTCGCGTTTTCCTTACCGCTGGTGAGATCCAAAAACGCGTGGATGAAATGGGTGCGCAGATCAGCGCCGATTTTCCGGATGGGCCCATCTATCTGATCGCGATTCTCAAGGGCGCTTTCATGTTTCTGGCGGACCTGTCGCGCGCCATCAAGACGCCTTCGCGCGTGGAATTCATCGGCATTTCGAGCTACGGACGCGGCAAGACCACCTCAGGACAGGTGAAGGTCACCAAGGATCTGGATGTCTCCATCGAAGGCCATCACGTGCTGGTGGTGGAAGACATCGTGGACAGCGGCGTCACGCTGACCTACCTGATGAACGTGCTGAGCCAGCGTCGGCCGAAGTCGCTCAACATCGCCACGCTGCTCGACAAACCCGAGCGCAGGCTCCGGCCGGTGGAAGTTCGGTATGTAGGCTTCAAGATTCCGGATGAATTCGTGGTCGGCTACGGCCTGGATTTTGCCGAGGACTACCGCAACTTGCGCGACATCTGCGTGCTCAGCGAAGCCTGACAGGCGTATTTGCTACCATCGCTACACATGGCGTCAACGAAAATCACTGTGAACCCGAACGGCCCGATCCGCATCGAAGGGGATTTCACCATCCACGATGCGCAGGGCAATCAATTCGGGCTGGCGGGCCGGACGGTCATTTCGCTGTGCCGCTGCGGGTTGTCCCAAAACAAGCCGTTCTGCGATGGCCAGCACAAAGCCAACGGCTTTGAATCGCTGTGCCCGGCGCGCGAATTGCCTCCGCCCAAAACAGTCGTCTAAAGTTGCACCGCCGTGGCAGCCGATTTGCCATTACCAACCTTGCTCTCGAAGGCGCAGCTGGCCTTCGCCATCGAGATCGAGCGTAAGTCCCCTTTGTCGCTCGCGATCAGCGCCAACACCCTGCGTATCCTCGACGAGAAAGGCGTGCGGGAATGAGACCTTCCGCGCCTTGGCCGGGACACGCTCCGCGCTGTGCGGAAGCAACTCGAACGGTCAAACAGGATCTTTTCGTCGGGATGCAGCCCCATCCGGATGGCTGGCGAGCATCGGTCCCGAAGCCCGACACTCTGCCGCACAATCCGATGGTGCTGCACGGCGGCGGATTTCCGGACGGAAGTTGACGGGCCGGCTTTCCGCATGTGTTAACGTTTTTCAAGGAGACCCTGCATGACTACCCAAGAAGTTGCCGATAAGCTCGTCAAGCTGTGCTCGGAGAGTAAGTTCGAAGAGGCCATGAAGTCGCTCTATTCGCCCGACATCGTCAGCATGGAAGCCGGAGCGCCTCCTGGACAGTCGCGCGAGGCCAAGGGTATCGCGGCTGTCGCGGCCAAGGGCGAATGGTGGGCAGCGAACCACGAAACCCACTCGACCAAGGTGGAGGGTCCGCTGATCGCCGGCTCGCATTTCGCCGTAACGTTCAAGATGGACGTTACGTTCAAGCCTCAGAACAGGCGCTTCACCATGGAAGAGGTCGCCGTGTACAAGGTCGTCGACGGCAAGATCGTGTACGAAGAGTTCTTCTACAGCATGTAGGCGCGCGCTGATCTGACGCCGGATGCGCCAGGCCGCCGCGACGCCACAACGCGGCTGCTAAAATCCTAGTGCATGATTCAATTCGTCCTGGAAGCGGACCGCGCGGCTTTTGAAGAAGCGCTGCGATTCGCGCAGCAGCAGGTCCGCAAGCTGATCGAGACCCATCCGGGGTTCTACCCCATGTACACCAGCAACGGCAAGTGGAAACACGATGGCCCGGTCTGGACCAACTGGAGCGACGGTTTCCTACCCGGCCTGATGTGGATTTTCCACAAGCGCAATCTGGCCAATCCTCCGGCGCGCTCCAATGGCGGCCAGGCGCCCGACTCCTTCTGGATGGACCAAGCCGTTCGCTATTCCACCCCGCTCGAAGCCCGCAAACACGACCGCGACATGCACGACCTCGGATTCATTTTCTTCTCCACCTACTATCGCTGGTATCGTTTGACGCGCGATCCCAAGCTGCGCGACGTGCTGATCGAAGCCGGCCGCACAGAGGCCCAGCGTTTTAAGGAAAACGGCCAGTATCTGCGATCCTCCGTGGGTGACGATTCGCTCTTCATCGACGTCATGATGAACGTGGGCATCATTTTCTATGCCGCGCGTCAAACCGGCGACCGGCAATTGCGCGATATCGCGCTGCGGCATTGCCTGACCACGCGACGCGTCCTGGTCCGCGGCGATGGATCCACCGCGCATGAAGGCATCTTCGATCTCGAGACCGGCGAATTCTTGCGGCAGGCCACGCAGCAGGGCTATCGCGGCGATTCCTGCTGGTCGCGTGGACTCGCTTGGGCGCTGTACGGCTTCAGCGTTTCGCACGAGTACAGTCACGATCCTCGCTTCCTCGAAACCGCCGAGGCCTGCGCCGACTACTTCATCACCCACGCCAACGGCGACGGCGTACCGTCTTGGGATTTCAACGCGCCGCCCGAGAGCCGCAAGGTGCTGGATACGTCCGCCGCCGCGATTGCCGCTTCCGGCCTGCTGCGCCTCTGCCGTCTGCTCCAGGATCCGATCAAGGGGCATTTCTATTGGTCCACCGCGATCCAGATTCTTCGCACGCTGTGCGATAAACACCTCGCGAAGAACGACAAGAAATGGGAGGGGATTCTCAAAGGGGGCGTTTATCACCTGCACAAAGAGCTGGGCGTGGATGAATCGGTGATCTGGGGCGAGTATTTCTTCGTCGAAGCGCTGGAGCAGGCCCTGCCGCAGTTAGGGTAGAACCCCTATCCCGCTGACGAGCGTTCCGCCGATATCTTCCTTAGATGCCGCTTCGGTCCACCGTCAATTATTACGATCTGCTGCAGATCAGCCCGCACGCGGACGTGGACGCCATCAAGCGGATTTACCGGATTCTCTCGGCGCGCTATCATCCCGACAACAAAGAGACTGGCGACCCGGACCGGTACCGTCTGCTTACCGAGGCGTATCAGGTTTTGAGCGACCCGATCAAGCGCAAAGAGTATGACCTGCAGTTTGAAATGGGGCCAGGCCGGCCGCTGGCGATTTTCCTGGGAAAAGAATTCACGGACGGGATAGACGCCGAGGCCAAGATTCGCGTCGGAGTATTGTGCCTGCTGTATAGCAAGCGCCGTGCCAACCCGGATTTTGCCGCGCTCTCCCTGCTCGACATGGAGAACATCATGGCCTTCCCGCGCGAGCGGCTGCTGTTCGCGCTGTGGTATCTGCGCTCCAAGCGCTTTGTCCTGCAGGACGACCGCAGCAGCTTCATCATCAGCGCGGATGGCGTCGATTATCTCGAAAGCCAGTTGCCCACCAATCAGATGCTGTATAAGATCTTCCGCGCGTCCGAATCCGGCGTGATGGTTTATCCGAAGGCGCTGTCCTCGAAGACCACCTAAGTTTCTAACTAACGTTGTAAGTGATGTTGACCGTGCCCAGGCCTGCGCTCACGTTAGTCTCATAGACGTTCCGGGCATCCTCAAAAATAACCTGATCCGCGTTCTGTAGTTCGATGCCGATGTCACCCCCAGGGAGAGCATCACCGACGTTGCAAGCACCGGCTGTATGGAACGTGACGCTCGAGAACTTGGGCAAGCTATCGCCCGCTAACCCGTCGGGGCATTCCATGATCCACTCCGCGCTGTCCCCGGCGAAGGATGCCCCGGTGGGCGGGGCCAGATACAAGCTGTGGCCCTTGTTCTTGGTCATGTTCATGAGCATCACTCCGCCAAATTGATAAGGGCCGGCCGGAGGAATAGGATCGCCAATAGCGTCCCCCTGTTGCTTTACATATTGGACGACCACCGAGATTTCGTCTCCCGGGCTCACTGGAATGGATGTGAATTGGATCGGGTAAACATAAGGAAACTCACTCACCACCGACAGATCCGCAACAACCCACTCGTACCACGGATAATACGCTATCTGTCCGGTGCTGGAAACGTAGTTCTGCGATATCCCCGCCTGCAACACATCGGTGGTGGACGTCCCGGGAATCAGGCCCGCGGTTCCGTCCAGGCCCACCCAGGAAGAAGATTGCCAAACCCCGGACGGGCCCACGGGCGTGGTCGGCGCGCTAACTTTTGGCACCTGCCAGATCCCCATGGCGCCTACCCAGCTGCCCACCACCACGACGCCGCTCCAACCGCCGCGCCCTATATACCTGCCATTCGTCTCTTGAAGCCCGCCTTTCAAATTGTGCGGGATCGCCGGCTCCGGAATTCCAAAAGTTGGTTCGAGAAAATTGTCCAGCGTCCAAATTTCTAAGAATCTGGTCCACAGCGCGAAGAGCTTCGGCTGTTTGTCCGGATGGGGACGCCGCATGAATACTCCATGCTTGAACAGAGTTCTTTGACTCGCCTTGGTAAGGTCCGTGCCCCTCGGGGGAGGGACGAAACTGTAAACGCCCTTCAGGCTGGTCGACCGAAGGTCGAACGGGAGTTTAGGTTGTGATCCTGAGTCGGCGCTCATGTTTGAGTTCCTCGATTAATAGAATGTGACGGGAATTAAATTTCCGGTACGAACAGCATACTCCTGCTGGCTTCAGAACTGACCTGGGAAATGCATTGGCATGCCGCGGCACGGATCGGTCTACGATTGATTGGGAGACTCGCCATCCAGAAGAAGACGTACAGCGTCGACCTCGGCGTCAGGTTGCTGAATCAGCGCGGCAAGCCCCGCGGCTGGCTTGGCAGACTAAATCTTTGGAGCATGAATCGTCGTCACTCCAAATTGACGGAGTGGGGATTGAAGCATGTTTCCGTCGAGATCCGCGACACGATACTGGATGTCGGCTGCGGCGGCGGCAGGACCGTCGCCAGGCTGTCCGCAATGGCCAGCGAGGGGAAGACATACGGAATCGATTATTCAGAAACGAGCGTTTCGGAAACACGAAGGACCAATCGCAAACTGATCGCGGCCGGCCGAGTCGGAGTCACGCTGGGCTCGGTATCGCACTTGCCCTTTCCGGATCGGAAATTCGATCTCGTCACCGCGGTGGAAACTCATTATTACTGGCCTGATTTGAATGCCGACATGCAAGAGGTTCTGCGCATCTTGAAGCCCGGCGGAACCCTTATCATCATCGCCGAAGCCTATAGAGGCAGCAAACGCGATCAACTGCTCGGAAGATCCGAGGAATTGCGGGGAAAAATGAACTTTGCCTACCTCAGCGTCGAGGAGCACCGGGAGTTGTACGCGAAGGCCGGCTATTCCGGTATCGAGGTGTTTGAGCAGTATGACAAAAGTTGGATCTGCGCGGTAGGCAGAAAGCCGATTACTGCACAGTGAGCTCAACGGTGAAGTCCTGACCCGACGGTTTGATCTTGATCCAAATTGCGACGTTTCGGCCAAGCTGGGGATCCGGAGCGGCGCTGGCCTGGACCCAAGAGCCGAATTTCTCGGGAACCGCGGCCGGGCTCTGAGCGACGTGATAGTTGCGCGAACTGAGCAGGTCCGCATAGAAAACCTGGATGGCTTCCCGGGGCCCCTTCGACAGAAAACTGCTCTTCAATTGGCCCGGCGCCTTTTCTACAGCAAGCCGGGCGCCATCCACGCGGACGAGCCAGGACGGCCAACTGAGCGGGGCCCGGGCCGCTTTGGGCTGCGGATACACGGGCGTGTCGAACTTTGTCATCGGGTCGGTTTGAGCCTGCCGCGCTCTTTCCTGCGCGTGCAGGTTGGCCATTTGCTCATTGGCCGCTAGTCTTGGAGAGCAGGTCACCTTAACTTCCGTGTCGGGGTCGTGACGCCGGATGGAGACCTCGATGTCGCATTCCGGCGCCGCGGAACGGATGAGAAATCCGTGACCCATCGGATCGGGCTGGAACGCGAGACCGGCGGACGCAAAGAGCGTCCGGAAGTGGGCCAGGACGTCATGCGGCGCGGCGGCAACCGTGTAGCGAGATTCCATGGAGTTCCCCATCCGCCGGTTTTCCGCCGCGACCCCGGGATAAGGAACTACCCAGGCCGGCATCACAGCCGGATTCGGCGTGACGAATTGCGCAACGGCCGGGGCCATCGAGAGAGCGCAAATCAGAAGAGTCCGCATCAAATCAATAACCCCGCTTGCCGATATAGTCGTGCGTGCTGAATCGCATCGTCACGGTGATGGGTCCATTGAGTACGGAGCGGTCAAACCGGACATCGATCACCGAATATGCGCCGGGCGCGCCGTCCGGATAATTGAAACCTTCCACAGATCCGAGAGCGTTCTGTTGAATGCCCGTCATGGTATGCCCAGTGGACATCGTGGAGCGGGCCGGATATTCGTGCGCATTGAGCAGATCGCGGTAGAACTTGTAAATTTCGGTCATCGGCACATTGGTGATGTAGCGCGCGACCAAGATCGTGTTTTTCGCCTGGTCCAGGCCGCGCTCGGGCCGCAGCGACGCGCCTCTGACGTGCGCCAGCCAGGACGGCCAAACCAAGGGTGGCGCGGGCGCGTCATGATACACGCGATGCCGTCCCATTTCGGCCGCTATTTGCCGATGCCGCTCCATCAGATCACCGGAGCTGAGGTGGTTTTGGACCGGCGTCGGTGATTGCGGCCGGCCCGTCATCACCTGAACATCGGGGGGCGCGGACGCCGAATAGGTCCCGGATTTCGCGGAGCAGTTCACATCCACGAAAGCGCCCTCCGAACGGCTGCGAATCTGGATGAGCAGATCGCCTTCGGGAGCCTGGGCTCGAATGGACGTTCCGACGCCGTCGAAGTTGGCTTGAAACGGCAGGCCGGCGGCCTCAAATAGCTTCCGGTAATGCTCCACGATGCTGTCCGGCTGCGCTGCGGCGGTATAGCTGGACTCGGTAAGGGAATCGCTCGCGTGAACGGCCGGAGTGACGCCCGGGTAGCTTACCAGCCAAGCTGGAAACGTGACCGCTCCCCCGGCGAACGCCGGCGTCAGCGCGAACCAGGCGGCGATCGCGCGTAGCAGGCTCTTTCCCAGCGGATGAAGGTTCCGGCGCATGAACAAGGGAGTCCAGAATACCGGAATTGCCGGCGCTTTCCAGTCAGCCGAATTGCGGGTTTTACTCAGTGTTTAGCCTTATCCGCATTTTTGCGCGATGCTGTTCATATGGAATGGCTCAGCTCTCACACCGAGGCGATTGGGTTTTGGGCAGGAATTTTGACCACTGTTGCCTTTGTGCCGCAGGTGGTGCGCACCTGGCGCGTTGGCGGAGAACAACTTTCCTGGCTGATGCTCGGGCTGTTTGGGGCCGGCGTCGGGCTGTGGTTTATCTACGGCGTTCTCAGGCAGTCCTGGCCATTGATGTTTGCCAATGGACTCACCGGCGTGCAAGTGGTGTTTATTATCGGATTGAAGCTGTGGCGGGCGATCCGGGTCCCCGCCAGGAAGCCCGATCGGCTGGCCGCCAAGGCCTGACAGTCTTCACGCCTTTTGCAGAATTTCGGTCCGATACCTGGGCGCCAGCGCCATCGTCTTCGCGAGGAACGCGGCCTGGGCCGCGTGGTCGAGTTTGGGCGGCGGAGTGGTCCGGGTTGCGACGGGAACGCCCACTTCCATAAAGAACTCTTCGAGACCGGCGGGCGATCCAATGCACAGCACCCGCGCCGGCTGGGTGGAAGCGTTTCTAAACTGATGCGGGGCGTTGGCTGGGATATGCACGGTTTCACCCGCCCGGACCGTCACCATTGCGCCGCGGAAAGTGGCTTCGAGTTCGCCTTCGAGGACGCGGAAGGTCTCCTCGAAATCGTGCCGGTGCGGAGGCGGACCGCCTCCCGGCGGAATATGCATATCGATCAGGCAGAATCGGCCGGCGGTTTCTTTGCCCGTAAGGAGAATCGTATATGTATCTCCCACCAGGCCGATGTGGCGAATTCCTTCACCGGAATCCGGGCTCGCCAAGATGAGCTTTCGGCCCAAGTCATCCGGCGGAAGTTTCATTGAAGGCAGGGCGGGCGCGGTTGGCTGATCGGGCATTCGGTTACTCCTTGTGATGGAATCTAATCAAGACGTATCTATCCTAGTTTCCCGAAAGGCACTTGTTGATAGCCAAGGTTGGCATTCTCATTACTCTGACGCTCGGCGCTTTCTTCGCGCAAGGCGATTCCCTCCCCATCCTGATCGATACCGACACGGGCTCGGATGATTTGATGGCGATCGCGTTTTTGCTGTCGCACGCCGACGCGCGCGTAGAAGCGATTGCTACCTCGGACGGCCTGGCCCACACCGACGTGGGCGCGCGCAACCTGGTCCGCTTCCTGACGCTGGCCGGGCGCACCGGGATTCCGGTGTTCGCCGGTAGAGCTACGCCGCTCCAGGGCAACGCCGAGTTTCCCGCCGACTGGCGCAAGCTCGCCGACGAACTTCCCGGCGTCCAGCTTCCCGAAACTGCCAACCAGCCCGATCCCCGCCCGGCCGCCGACTACTTGATCCAGCGCCTCGCCAACCCGCGCCGCAAAGTACGGATTCTCGCGCTCGGCCCTTTGACGAACCTCGCCGAGGTATTGAAGCGCGCGCCCGCGGCGGCCCGGGCGATCGAGGAGATCGTCATCATGGGCGGCGCGGTGCATGTCGCCGGCAACCTGGGCGACGGAGGCGCATTCAAGACCGTCAACAAGACCGCCGAGTGGAATATTTTTGTCGACCCGCTGGCGGCGCGAATCGTCTTCCGCTCCGGCGTAAAAATTCGCCTCATTCCACTCGACGCCACCAACACCGTCCCCATTGACGCAGCGTTTCTCCGCGACTTCCGATCCAACGCCCGATCGCCGCTCGCGCGCTTTGTCGCCCAAGTGCTGGAAGCGGATCGGCAGGCGATCGATCAAGGATTTTTCTACGCCTGGGATCCTTTGGCTGCCGTCGCGCTGCTCGACCCCAGCTTGGTTCAAACCGTCCCGCTCCACATCGACGTCCTCCAAGACGCGCCCGAGCAGGGACGCACTGTCGTCATACCCGGACGGCCCAACGCGCGCGTCGCAATCCGGGCCGATGCAACAGCGTTCCGCCGGATTTTCCTGAACGCTTTCAGCCAATAACTCCCGGCTCGCGCTGCAATCCAACGAACCCGTGTGATACAGTGCTCATCGATGAGTATGACGAGCAGCGTGTTTCGCGATGGACTTCTCAAAGGCAAGAACGCATTCGTGACCGGTGGAGGCAGCGGGATCGGGCAACGCATGGCGGAGCGCTTCGCCGAACACGGAGCGAAGGTCATGCTGGTGGGCCGCAAACAGGAGAAGCTGGATGCCGCGGCCGCCGCGATTCGATCCTCGGGCGGCGATGCCGGTACCAGCGCCCTGGATGTCCGCGATTACCCGGCCGTGGAGGCGGCGCTCAAAAAAACTCACGACGAGTTCGGTGAAGTCGATATTCTGGTGTGCGGTGCAGCCGGCAATTTCCCCGCGCCGGTGATGGGGATGTCCGCGAACGCGTTCAAGGCGGTGATCGATATCGATCTGCTCGGGACGTTTAACACCTGCCGCGCCGCTTACGAACATCTGCGCAAGCCCGGCGCCAGTATCATCAGTATTTCGGCCAGCCACGCCACGCATCCCATGCCTTTCCAGGCGCACGTCTGCGCTGCCAAGGCCGGCGTGGACCTGCTCACTCGAACGCTGGCCATCGAATGGGGACCGGCCGGAGTTCGCGCTAACTGCATCACGCCCGGGCCCACCGACGACACCGAAGGCATGCGGCGGCTCGCGCCCACGCCCGAAGCCCGCGCGCAAAGTGGAGAGCCACGTTCCACTGCGGCGATACGGAACGAAAGACGAGCTGGCGGACCTGGCGCTGTTTCTGTGTTCGGACGCAGCTGCTTATATCACCGGCGGGGTTTATTATTGCGACGGCGGGCAATCATTGGTACGATCCAGCCTGTCCACGGCGCCAAGCGATTGACACCGCGCGTCACAACTCTTTTGCGGCAGCTCGGAATCGTCAGCGCCGCGGCGTTAGTCATTTCGAACATGATCGGCGCCGGCATTTGGACCACTACCGGCATCCTGGCCGGTCAACTGGGCTCCGCGAAATTTATCCTCCTCATTTGGGCGGTGGGCGCGATCTGCGCGCTGGCTGGCGCATTCTGCTATTCCGAGCTGGGCATTAACTTCCCCAGCTCCGGCGGCGAGTATGTTTATCTGACCGAAGCTTACGGCCACACCTGGGGATTCATGAGCGGCTGGGTGTCATTTTTCGCGGGCTTCTCAGCTCCCATCGCCGCGGCGTCGCTAGCCTTTTCCGACTACCTGGGGCATTTCTTTCCGGCGCTTAAATTGGAGAACGCGCAACACCTGTTTGGTTCCGGATGCTTGGGAATTCAAGCTGGGTTTCCCGCAGGCCGCGGCCTGCGCCCTGATCGCGGTCTTCACCATCGTGAACTGCCTGGGCGTGCGCCTCACCGCGCGCATCCAGAATACGCTCACCGCCATCAAGGTAGCGGTGATCGTCGCGTTTCTGGCGGGCGGCTTCGCGTTAGGCAGCGGGCAATGGGAGAATTTCTCTCATCCCGCCGTTCGAACTTCCACCACTCCGCTCGCGGCCCAGTTCATCGTGAGCCTATTGCTCATTTACCTCGGCTACAGCGGATGGAACGCGGCCACCTATATTGCAGAAGAGTTGAAGCAACCGGCCCGCACACTGCCGCTGGCGCTGGCCTGGGGAACCGGGCTGGTGGCGCTGCTATACCTGGGGCTAAACGTGCTTTTTATTTATGCCGTTCCGCTGGAATCGATGAAGGGCGTGGTGGCGATCGGCGCCGAAGCGGCCACGCATCTTTTCGGCCCCGCGATGGCAGGCGTATTCAGCGCCGCGATGGTGCTGTCGTTGCTCGCGACGGTGAATGCGGAAGTGACCATCGGACCGCGTGTGTATTACGCGATGGCGAAGAACGGCGCCTTTTTCGCGGCCGCCGCGAAAGTACACCCGCGCTGGCGCACCCCCGCCATTGCGATCGTCTGCCAGGGCCTGTGCTCCATGCTGATGACCATGAGCCCGTTCGTCGACCTGCTGCTCTACATCGGTTTCCTGCTGAATGTCTTCGCCGTGCTGGCAGTGGCGTCCCTCTTCAGGTTCCGCAAACGTCCAGGCTGGCAAAAGCTGAGAGTAGTCAGCTTCGGCTACCCGCTGATTCCCGTGTTTTTCTGCCTGGTCGGCGTGGGGATGACCATCTTCGGCCTGACCTACAAACCGATTACCGCATCCATTGCGATTCTCACGGTTGCGGCGGGTGCGTTGGTCTATCACTTCCGAATTCAACGCGAGCGCTAGGGTGGGGGCGCGAGCTCAGAGAGCTTCGCGGCTGGCCGAACGGCCCCGGCTGGCCCCGTTTCTGGATGCGTATGGCTCCAGAATCCCGGTGATCTCTTCGAAGATGTAGCCGGGCGACCTGTCGCCCCGGATCTGATAGTAGTTGCTGTCCTGATAGTGCGCCAGCACCGGGCGGCTCACCGCGTCGTAAGTGCGCAGGCGCTCCTTCACCACTTCTTCCAGATCGTCTTTGCGAGTTACCAGCGCCGTTCCGTCGTCGTCGCAAATCCCAGGATGCTTGGGCGGCTGATGCAGCAGGTTGTAAATTCTTCCGCAGGTTGGGCATTGACGGCGCGCCGTGAGCCGCCCCACCAAGGCGTCCAGGGGGACGTCCAGGTGCAGAATGAAGGGCTTTGAAAAGTGCCGCTCATCCAGCAGGCGATCGAGAAAATCAGCCTGTTCCAAGGTACGGGGATAACCGTCCAACAAGAATCCCTTGCTGCTATCGGGTTGAGACACACGATTCGCAAGCATCTTGTTGACGAGATCGTCACTCACCAATCCCCCACTGGCCATAATGGATCGAGCAGCTTCACCCAACGCTGTGCCGGCCTGAATCTCCGCGCGCAGCATATCCCCGGTCGAAATAGCCGGGATCCCCAACCAGTTAGCGATCAGTCGCGACTGCGTCCCTTTGCCGCTTCCTGGCGGCCCAAAGAGCAGAAGGACCACAGAACCTCCGTAGCTTAGACTACTTAAAGATAACTATCGGGTCAAGCTGTTATTATCATCACAGATCCATGGCGAAACTTTTACTATTTTCCCTTATCTTGGCGTCCCCGTGGTGTTTAGCGGAAAACTTTGACCTAAAAGCGACCCCGCAAACCGTCGTCTGGGGGTACTATTCCGCAGCTGCAAAACCCGTACTCCACATCCACTCGGGCGACGCCGTCCGGATCGAGACGGTCTCCACCAGCAGCCCGGCCCGACTGGAAGCACTTGGAGTTCCATCGGATCAAATTCCGGACTCGTTCAAGGCCATTTACAAAGAAGTAACCGATCGCGGACCGGGCGGCCACATCCTCACCGGACCCGTCTATGTCGAAGGCGCCGAACCGGGCGATACGCTGGAAATTCGCATCCGCAAAATCGATCTGGCCTCGCCTTTCGCTTACAACGGCTTTCGCCCCGGGTCGGGATTCTTACCGGATGATTTTCCGTACGCCCGGTCCAAAATCATCGCGCTAGACCACGCTCGCATGCTGGGCCACTTCGCGGACGGGATCGAGATCCCGCTGCATCCGTTCTTTGGAAGCATGGGGCTTGCGCCTCCGGACGCCAATCGACGAATCAGCAGTGCGCCTCCTTGGATTCACGCCGGCAATCTCGATAATAAAGAGCTGGTGGAAGGCACTACGCTCTATATTCCGATCCACGCCAAGGGAGCGCTGTTTGAAGTGGGCGACGGACACGCCGGGCAAGGCAACGGCGAAGTGGACATCACCGCCATGGAAACTGCTCTAACGGGCACGTTCGAGTTCGTGGTACGGAAGGACATGCACCTGAAGTGGCCGCGCGCCGAGACACCGACGCATTACATCACTATGGGTCTCAATGAGGATTTAACCGAAGCCACCAAGCTCGCGATCCGCGAGGCTATCGACTTCCTGGTGACCGAAAAGCACTTGAGCCGCGACGATGCCTACATGCTGGCGAGCGTCGCGGTGGATTTCGATATCACGCAGTTGGTGGACGGGAATAAAGGCGTGCATGCCATGATCCCCAAGAGCATCTTCACGGGCCGCAAATGAATGGAAAGCGGAAGGCCGCTGGGCCTCCCGCTTCGGTGAGCCTACTTCTGGCAGCAGGCTTGTTTGCAGCAATCGCCACCGCAGCAACCATCCGCCGCGAATAGAGACGCGCCACTGACCAACAGAGTGGCGGCGAGAGAGAGCATTACGATTACTTTCTTCATTTCAATTCTCCTTGTTCTGAAATCTAAGATTCTGTGACAACAACGATAGGGCGCGAATCTGTCTCAGATCAGAAGAACCCGGAAGCGGAGGTAGGAATCGGAGGCATCCCGCAGTGGTGATTCCAAGTTGAGCAAAGAAGACCACTCGTTTGCGTCAGAATACTCAGCGGGAACTGTCATCGCGGGAACCAATGCCAGGACCGAAACCAGAATGCTCGGTTCGATTCTTGACTTCTCGAGCAGGACGTAGGGGCAATGGCTGGAGGTACTGTCGCTGCACGGCATGGACGGTTGCGGGCAACAGGCGTGTGCCGGGGAGCTTTGCGCCAGCAGGGGGCACACGCTGATCACATTGACGAGTGCAATCAACAACGCCCAAGCAAGGATCGGCCGCATGAAGAGGCTAAGACGTTGGAATTCGCATTTTGATCCGTCTTTCTTCACGCAATTCCTTGAAGCACCTTATGGGCCGTTTCGACGCCTCGAATGGGCAAAGCAGGGTCGGTCAGGAGGCCTAATTGTTTCAATACCGAGGCCTGGTCCCAGTAGATATGCTCGTGGGCCAGCTTGCCGTCGCGGAAATGCACGATCGCGACGAGCGGGATTTCTACGCGCTTGTGCGTCGGGGCGACGCCCGGCAGCATCCACGGCATTTCGATCGTATGAGTGAAGGAGAAGATCATCTCATCCACCAGTTGATCATTGCCGACGGTACGGGACACCGGGGTGAGGGTGGTGTCGGGCGGCATCTTCGAAATGAAATCGTTGGAATAGAAACTGCGTAGCTCGGCCTTGCCGCTGCCGCCGGTCAGAACGGGGATGTGATTGACGTAGGCGTTTTCCACCATAGTGGCGAGAGTGGCTTCGGTATCGCGCGTGGAAAATTCGTGCGCGGTATGTTCTTCCCAAAGAGCGCTCAGATCGAAATTCGGCGTCATGGTTTCTTCGATGCTAGCGTCAAACCGTCGCGGATTGGGAGAATGCTCAGCCAGACGCGCTGGTCGTCTTTCAGCTTTTCATTGAAGGCCCGGATGGCGAGCGTGTCGGGCTCGTTGTCAGCGGGATCAATCACCTTCCCGGACCACAGCACATTGTCAACTGCGATCAAGCCCCCGGGCCGGACCAGCACCAGGCAGCGTTCGTAATAGTTCGCGTAATTCGACTTGTCGGCGTCGATGAAAGCAAAGTCGAAGCTGCCGGCCTGGCCGTGCGCGATTAAATCGTCCAGGGTTTGGATGGCGGGCCGCAGGCGTAGATCGATCTTGCGTTCCACCCCCGCCTCACGCCAGTAACGCCTGGCCACCGAGGTCCATTCTTCGCTGACGTCGCAGGCGATGATATGGCCGTCATCGGGCAGCGCCAGCGCCACCGCGAGCGAGCTGTAGCCGGTGAATGCGCCGATTTCGAGAGTCTTGCGGGCGCCCAGTAAATGGATGAGCAGCGCCATGAACTGGCCCTGCTCGGCCGAAATCTGCATGCCGGCGTTCGGATCCCGTGCGGTCTCTTCGCGCAGGCGGCGCGCCACGTCCGGCTCGCGGAGAGTGACCCGCCGTATGTAGTCGAGAATTTCGGGAGTGATGATCAGGTCGTCGGACATGGCATTCTCTATTGAACACCACTCGCCGGGCCGACCACGGGCGGGTACTACCGCAACGCGAACACGAGATCGTGCAGGCGCCGCTCGGCAGTAGATGGGCCCTACGCGCAAGAGGCGCAGAACCGCGTCGTGTTCCTCGAAAACTTCTTGGACGAGCTGCGGCGCAAAGTGCCGGTGAGCAATAGCGTCCCTCGTAGCAAGTCTGCCGTTAATTCCCCACTTCCGAGGCTTTGACTTCCTTTTGCGATCCGGTGGCGGCCCAGCGCAGGAATCCGATCAGGTCCGCTAGTTCCTGAGGGCTGTAATCCACGGAAGCGGGCGGATGTTTCCACTTCTCGTCTCGTTCGACGGAAACTATTTGACTGGAGCCCAACGTGCGGAGCGTGGGCGGCTTCGTGCTGAGGTCCCAAATCTGAGATTCGTCGCCTTTTTTGTCCTTCAGCATGCCCGGAAATGTGCGGTCGGTGGTTTTGAAGGATTGCACATAGGTGGTCATGGTCATGTGCATGGTCATGACGATGGAATGAACGGTGCCGTAGGACCCCATGGTGGTCAAATCCGGCCCGATGGCGGTTCCTTCGCCGCCCATCCGGTGGCAGGTGGCGCACGCGGTGCCTTTCGGTGATTTGACGAACAGGTCGTGCCCGCGTTGAGTTTGGGCGGTGGGCGGTTGGTGGTCCTGGGCAATCCCGGAAAGCTGCAATATTGCAAAAACGAAGCCAAGCGAAAGAGCTTTGCGCATAGTTTCCTCCCGGAGTGCCCGGTGCAATTCGAGACCCTCGGATAAGACCCGCCTGGTCTATTATTTACCGGGCTTCCCGATCCATCGGTGTGAGGAAAGGAGCGCAGCCTGGGTTTGGTAACTCTGGTATCTCCTCCGTGAGGTGAAAAATTAGGGAAGAGCGCTCGGCTTCGCAAATGAATCTCCGGATCGCGTTCGGCTGATCGCGCTACGATAGTCCGGGAGATGAGAACCAAGCATGTCGACCGCAAATACATCCGCCTTTGACCTGGCGACCATGGACGCTACCGCGCAGGCGGAATTGGTGCGGACCGGGCAGATTTCGCCGCTCGAACTGGTGGACGCGGCTATTCGCCGCATCGAGAAGATCAATCCTCAATTGAACGCGGTGGTGTGGGAACGGTTCGAAACAGCCCGCGCAGAAGCGCGGTCCTCGGATTTGCCGAAGGGCCCGTTCACGGGTGTGCCGTTTCTAACCAAGGACCTGGGCTGCACCATGGCGGGCGAGCCGGATTCCCAAGGCTCGCGGTTTCTGAAAAAGGCCGGGTATGTTTCGGGCGTGACCACGGAACTCGCGCGGCGCATTAGAGCAGCCGGGTTCATCAATCTAGGCCGGACCAATACTCCCGAATTCGGCGCGGTGGCCACCACCGAACCGCTGGCCTGGGGTCCGACGCACAATCCTTGGGATTTGGACCGCACGCCGGGTGGATCGAGCGGAGGGTCGTGCGCGGCGGTGGCGGCACTGCTGGTTCCGGTGGCGCACGGCTCGGACGGAGGAGGATCGATCCGCGTGCCATCCGCGGCCTGCGGGGTGGTGGGTTTGAAGGGCACGCGCGGACGGGTCAATATGTGGCCGTCCACCGAGTGGCTGACGCCGGTGAGCGTGCATGGATTCCAGACCCGCACGGTGCGCGATCTGGCCGCGTGCATGGATTTCGCGTCGGGCGCGCTGCCGGGCGATCCGATGCCGCCGCCTGCGCCGGCGCGTTCCTACGCGAGCGAAGTGGGAGCGAATCCCGGCAGACTACGGATCGGGTTGTGGAACGAATTGCCACCGGCCGTTCATGACACGCTGGATCCGGAGTGCCGGCGGGCGGTGGAGGAAACCGGGAAGCTGCTCGAATCGCTGGGGCACCAGGTGGAGCTGGCGCATCCGGCGGTTCTAGACGATCCCAAGTCATCCGCGATCTTTCCGCGAATCTGGCCGGTGCGGCTGCTGGCGGCGCTCGAGTCGGTGGAGCGAAAGCTGGGAAAGAAAGCGGGACCGGACGATCTGGACCCGGCTACTCAGTATTGGCTGGAACGGGCCCGGGGAGTGAGCGCGGGCGAATATGTGATCGCGCTCGAAGACATGGATGCATTCACGCGCGCGTTCGCAGGCTGGTGGCACTCGGGCTACGATGTCCTGGTGATGCCGACCACCGGAATGGTGACGCCGAAACTGGGAGAGCTGGGATTAGACAAAGAGCGCATCCGGGCTTCATCGCGATGGTGGCCATACACGCCGTTCTTCAATATGTCGGGACAGCCGGCCATGAGTCTGCCGCTGCACTGGTCGGCTGGCGGCCTGCCCGTCGGCGTGCATTTGGGAGCGGCGTGGGGGCGCGAGGACGTGCTGTTTCGGCTCGCGTCGCAACTGGAGCAGGCGCGTCCCTGGGCGAGCCGCGTTCCGCCCGTCCACGGCTAGAGCGGCTGCTCACTTCGGCGCGGGATCGCCGTGCTCGATGTAGTTCTTCAGACGAGTGAACTGCTCCTCCAGGACGGCGCTGACCGGCGCGGCCCAGGTATTCATGCCCCCGGGAGATAGCCAACTACGGCATAGGTGACTTCCAGCTTTGTGCCGCCCTCGGCGGGAGCCAGCTGGATGCGCATGCTTCCCGTGGCGGCGATGGATTGCAGAGGACCCAGTCCGCCGGCCAGCGCGATGGTTTTTCCGGGAGCCACGAACATCACTTCCATATGGCGTACTCCGCCGTCGTTCGGAAGCTTCTCGCAAAAGCATCCGCCGGGTTTCTCCTCGATGCTCAGGTTATGCGAGTTGCCGGAGAACGTGTGTTGGGAGTTCCACCAATCGCCGACGTTGTGCACAACGGCGCGATACACGGCCTCGGGCGAAGCCTGGATGGCGAGCGTGGTCTTGGTGGTAAACCCGCTGCTCGACGAGTCCAGGACTTCGGCTTTAGCCCAGCCTGAGGCGGCGAGTCCAGCGACGAGAAGGGCCAGCGCTAGGTTTGATTTCATGGTTGCTCCTGACTTGGATGTCCTTTCATTTTAATCGGGAACACCCCCAAACGTGGGGGTTCACTTTAGCCCTCACGTTCCAGCAATTTCCAGCCGATAGTTAAACGAATGCCTCCAGCCGCGCATACTCCATCCGATACGGCCGTCGAGCAAGGTCTGCGAAAAGTCCCGCCCTTTCCGCCCATTGCGGCCCGCCTACTGGCACTGCTGTCGAAAGAAAACGCGTCAGTCACCGAGGTAGCGGAACTCATCGCGGGGGACCCGACCTTCAGCGCGCGGCTGCTGAACTGCGTCAACTCGGCGGCCTACGGGCTGACCAGCCGGGTGGTGAATATAAAGCAGGCGCTGGCCTTGATTGGGCTCGATCGCGCGCGGCAGCTCACGCTTACCGTGGCGGCGGCGGCGTACACGCAGGGGGCGCTACGGTCGAATGAGTTGCGGCGCTGCTGGGAACACACCGTGGCGACGGCGTTTCTGGCTGATGAAATCGCGCTGGCCTGCGGTGGCGCCTTCAAAGACATCGCTTACACGGCAGGCGTCATGCACGATATTGGCCGGTTGGGCCTGCTGACAGCTTATCCAAAGGAATACGAGCGGATTATCCGTGACGCGGCGGAGCAGTGCCTGGATCTGCTGGACTTCGAGCGGGAGCAATTCGGCGTGGATCACGCGGCAGCGGGCCGGATGCTGGCGGAGCGCTGGGGATTACCGGACGAATTTCGAGTGATCGCCGGACGGCACCACGATCCTTGCGAAGGCGGAGAACTGGACCTGCTGCGGATCGTGCATGTGGCTTGCCGATTGGCGGATGCGATCGGCTACGATGTTTCTCGTCCGCTGGTGCCGCTTGAAGTGGATGCCGTGCTGGCGGAGTTGCCGCCTAACGCGCGGAAGCGGTTTCAAATCGCGCCGGAAGATCTGCGCACGCGGATTGAGCAGCGCATCCGAAGCTTTGACGGCGGCAGGGATGAAGTGGAGAGCCAGCCGGAGGCTGACACCGCGCCTGCGGTCGCGTCCGAAGAGCCGGTTCCCGCGGAACCCGAATTTCTAATTGACTTGACCCAGAGCACCGCCGAGAAATCTCCGGCCCACATCGCTTGGATCGTCGCAGCCATCATGTTCGTGGTGGTGGTCATCGCCGGGATTCTATTCCTGCGTTAAGCTGCAACTTCCACAGCTCCGCTTTCGGACCAGTCCGCAACAAATCCAAGCCAATGTCGGACTGGCATAGAATATCGGTCAGGTCCGTATTCTAATGAAACTCATATCTGGAGTACTCAGCCTTTCACGCTGCTTTGTTCTTGCTGGGGGTGTGGCGATTTGCTGCCACACCGCCGACATGCCCGCCAAGTACAGCGATGTCGCCGCAATGCGGGCGCAGGAGGCGAAGGAAGGGCTTCCGATCACGTCCTTCTTTTCGGGCGACGGAAAGAGCGGTCCAGATGGCCAGTTGATCCGTTCGGAGCCGGCCAGCGAATATGAGCTGCCCAAAGGGGCTCACGCGACGCGGATCCTGTATCGTTCGCATGACCTCCGCGGCGCGCCGACCACCGCTTCGGCCACCGTCGTCACTCCGGCCGGACGCCGCCGGCTGGGGGATGGCCGCTGCTGGTCTGGGCGCATGGCACCACCGGCGTCGCTCGCCAGTGCGCTCCATCGACCACGAAATCACTGGGCTACTATGTTCCCGAATTGGTCCAGCAGGGCTTCGCCGTTGTGGCGGTCGATTATGCGGGCATGGCCACCGACGACGGTGGCACAGAGTATCTGACGAAGACGTCGAACGCTCTCGATACCGTCGATGCGGTGCCCCCAGCGCGGCGCGCGGTTCAGCATATCACCGGCAAGTGGCTCGCGATCGGACATTCGCAGGGCGGTTTGGCGGTATGGGGCGTGGCCGAATTGGAGGCGAAGCGCAAGGATCCGAACTATCTCGGCGGCGTGGCGCTGGCACCGGCGGTGGGCGACGCCGATCTTATCCGGAACTCGGGCGAACGAAAAGGCAATACGTTTTATCCCGTCTACGTCGCATACGCGGTGAAGCGGCTGTTTCCCAAATTCCAGATCAACGATTTCCTGACGCCCGTTGCGGCGGCTCATTATGACGAACTCACCAAGTCGAGCTGCTTCTTCTTCGCTTACGCAACTTTCAGCTCGATCGGGCCCGGAAAGGTCTTCCAGAAAGGCTGGGATGCGAATCCCTATTTCAAACAATTCATGGCGCTGAACCACGTCGGCGCAGAGCCGATCCGCGGACCTTTGTTTGTTGGCTCCGGGACGGAGGACGACTCGGTTCCGGCCAACCTGGTCGAAGCGGCGGTGAAGCGGCAGTGCAAGGCCGGCGGCCAACTTTCCTACCAGACCTATCCGGGCGATCACTCGTCGATGATGAGATCGTCGTTCAAGGATCAGATGAGCTGGATCAGGGATCGCTTTGACGGCAAACCGGCCGCAGAGTTCGCATGCCCTTGATAAATCTTGCGCAGTTAGAAGATCGCTCCAAACACGAGGAGCATGAGACCCGCGATGGAAGCAACTATGCGGATGATATGGAACGCACCCCAACGATCGCGAAGCTGCCGCCAATTGCCAGGCAGCGTTGAAACCGTCCACTTTTCGATTTGTTTGACGATCGGAACCTCAACGATCACGGTTACAAGCAAAGCGATGATGAACGAGGCGAATCCGGCCAGGGTCAGATAGAACAGCTTGGATTGCTGGTTGTACAAGATAAAAAGAATCGGAACCATCGAGACCAAGGCCCCGGGCATGAGAATGGTCATGACGGCTGCCATATTTGGGCTCATCCGGCTTACGATGGCGATAAAGACTTCAGGGCTGAATGTGCCGATAGACCTCGTCAACGCCAGCCATGGTCCGATGAACATTCCAGCGACCAGGGCCGAGAGAACGATGCTGATGAGGTCCAGGATCTTCAGAGCCATGGTTATTCATTCTAGGCGCTTCTAATTTTAGCTGCGGACTCTTCTCGCGTGGGAGCGAGAGACTTGGTAGGCGCGGCTACGCGGGCCTACTCGCGTGATCTACGATTTTCCCGGGTGCGCCCGATTCCAAAGCGGCGCGGACCTCAGGCGGAAGCGGCAGTTTCGTGAGCGTCTTCGAATCGACGTTCACGTAGACGGTTTCTGCCTTGCAAATGACGCCCTCCAGTCCGGCGATGCGGAATTCCGTGACCACCGTAAACGACGTGTTGCCGAGGTGCGTCGGGTAAATGGACAGTTCTATTACCTGATCGAAACGGGCAGGCGCCTTCCATTCGAGGGTCAGCTTGACCAGCTGATAGTCGAGCGCGCCGCTCTCCAGGGCTTCTCCAAATCCCAAGGCCCGAAAGAATTCGGTGCTCCCGAGATCAACGTAATCGGCCCAGCGAGGATTGAAGACCACGCGTTGGGCGTCACACTCGCCATAGCGAACGCGGAGATAGTAGCGGAACGGGTCAGTCATAGAGTCAGGATACGCGGGTCGGGGCGGGCGGATTCGACGCTAGTTGTGGGAATCAACGCGTTGAAAGAGTTGGTAGGCGCGGCTGGACTCGAACCAGCGACCACCTGCTTAGAAGGCAGGTGCTCTATCCACCTGAGCTACGCGCCCGATACTTCAAGATTAGCCCAATAAGTCTCGCCCTACTTGTGATCGTGGGCGACGGTGCTGTTCCAGGCCGGAGGGTCGCTGGCGGGAAAGGATTCTTTGCCGGCTTCGTCGATTTCGTCCTCGGGCTTTTGCTTCGGCGTAGGCGGCTGGCTGCCGGGCTGACCGGCTAATTCCACCGCGTGAAATAGTCCTTCTGACATCCAATCGCGGAACCATTCGAAGAGCTGGGACTGCTTCACGGCCGGACGCCATTTGGCGGTCATCACCCGTACGATGGCCTCGCCCACAGTCGCTCCCGAGGCGAGCGCGGACAGCAGCGCGTACGCGGGCGCGGCGAGATCCATCCGGCGCACCAGAAAATCGCGCCGATAAGCCACCACCCAATTCTTCTTGCGCCCCAAGCGCGGGTAGGGATTTTCCTGGTCCACCGCGCCCAGATATCTGCTCACCGGGTAGTTGAATTCGAGCAGACGAAAAGCGGCCACCGGCTTTAGACGTGCGGTCTCCCAGGCTTCGCCCGGGACCGCGCGCACGGCTTCGGGCGCGAGACGCGGCGTCTCGGCTGCATCGAAGACCATGGTCAGGGCGAATTCCAGGCTTGCCAGTTCCCGGCAGAATTCCTTTTTGGGAAGATCGTCGAGAGTGGCCAAGAACTGGGGGAAATGATCGCCCAAGCGGTTCAGCGTGTAGCTGCGCGACGGAAATAATTCCACGTAGCGCTCCACTAGCCGCATGAATTCGTCATCGCCCAGGAAATGCTTGAGCGCCGGATAATCGATGGCCAGCGCTTCCTCCATCCGCAGCAAATACATGCCGCGGTAGATGTCCAGGCGTTCGAGCGGCGCGAGCGTTTTCGATGGCAGCACCAACTCACGGGCTTGATCGGCGGGGACGGCGGCTTGCGCCTCAGCGCTGATGATGGCTTCTTCGGCGGTACCTTGATTCAGGATGCAGGTCTGCATCCAGCGCTGCACGCGTTCGAGACCAGGATCAGTCGCCATACGCGGGAGCCTCTTTCAGGTCCGGCGCCTTCCCGCTTCGATCTTCCTCTGCACGGAACGTGCGGGCTTTCAGCGCCTCGCCATGGACTACGTCGAACTCGGGAATATTGGCGTCCCATTCGAGCAGCGTCGCCACGCCGCCCAGCCTGCGATGAGCATAGCGGTAGAGCTTCCAGACCGTGTCGATCACGTAGTCGCTATGGGTATCCAGGATATGCGTGCCTTTGTTGGTGTGGCCGGCCAGATGCATCTGCACCACGCGGTCACGCGGGATGCGGTCGAGATAAGCCTCGGGATCGAAGCCGTGATTGAACGAGCTGACGTACACGTTGTTCACGTCCAGCAGAATGCCGCAGTTGGCTTCCTCGGCGATAGTAGCCAGGAACTCGCTCTCGGGCCACGTCGAGGCGGCGAATTCAAGATAGGTAGAGGCGTTTTCGAGCGCGATGGGGCGTTCCATGAAATCCTGAATGATGCGAACCCGCTCGATGGTGTGCCGAAGGGCTTCCGTGGTGTAGGGCATCGGAAGCAGATCGTGAGTGTTCAAACCGGTAACGCCGCACCAGCACAGATGGTCGGATACCCAGCGGGCATTCACCCTTTTGGCGAGCTCTTTGAGCTTCCTGAGGTATTCGAAATTGACCGGATCGGTGCTGCCCACCGAAAGCGAGACGCCATGCATCACCACCGGGTAGCGCTCGGCTACTTGATCCAGCACATGCAGCGGGCGGCCGCCGGTGTCGAGGTAATTCTCCGACAGCACTTCAAACCAATCGATGGCGGGATTGTTCTTGAGAATGTGCTCGAAATGGACTGAACGCAGTCCGATTCCGAATCCAAGGTCAGGATATCCCCAGCGATTTGCCATAACGAACTCCTACGGATTCGCCCCGCCCGCATCCGGCTTTTGGCCGATATGCAGCCACTTACTCACCAGCTTATCCAGACTCACGGGGCCGGGCCCGTACAGCACCAACCATATTAAGAATAGCAGGTAGGTGAAGGACGTGACATCGGTGAGGTCGCCGGGGAATTTCTCGAGCCAGGTGCCGCCATCGGAGGTCAGGAGCGCGACGATCATGCTGCAGGACAGCAGCGCCGCGAAAATGCGGGTGCCCAGTCCTACGAAGAGAAACAGCCCACCCACGAATTCCAAAGATCCAATAAATACGGCGTTGGCGTGCGGGAACGGGATATTGAGGCTGGCGAAGAAGCCGGTGACTTTGTCCAGATTCTGGAGTTTGCCGTGGCCGGTCAAGTGAAATGAATAGCCGATCACCAGGCGGGTGAGAAGCGGGGCCAGGAAGGCCAGGGCTCCCGTGATGCGCAGAGCCAATGCGGCGAGCCGCTGAATCAGGTTGGGGTTGGATGCGGGCATTCGAGTAGTATATAGCGTTCGATCACAATAGTCGTTATGGGGATCGAGATACGGAGCGCCGTCGACACCGATGTACCTGTGATCGCGGAGATCTACTCGCATTACGTGAGAACCGCGCTGGCGACGTTTGAGATTGATCCACCGGATGCTGAGGAGATCGCCCGTCGCCGCGCGGCCGTGCTTGCGCGCGGGCTTCCTTATCTGGCGGCGGATCTGGATGGATTGCTGGTGGGCTACGCATACGTCTCGCCATATCACACGCGGCTGGCGTACCGGTTTAGCGTGGAGGACTCGATCTACATTCATCCGGAACATGCGCGGAAAGGGATCGGCCGCCGGCTGCTGGGCGAACTGATCGCCCGGACGGAGAAGTGCGACAGCCGCCAGATGGTGGCGATTATCGGGGACTCAGGCAACGCCGCTTCCATCGGATTGCACGCGGAGTTCGGATTCCGGCACGTGGGCGTGCTGCGGTCGGTTGGATTCAAATTCGGCCGGTGGGTGGACACGGTGCTGATGCAGCGCGAGCTGCGGCCGGTTCGTGAAATGGAATGAGGTCAGGCCTGGCACTTGCTCGAAACCGTGCGATCACTTAAATTCAAAGGTGGTGAATGAAATCGTGTTTGAGATCACGCAAGAAGGTGACGGCGGTTTTTGCGCCGAGTGCCTGACTGAAAGCATTTTCACCCAAGGCGAAACGTGGGATGAGTTGCGGGCCAACGTTAAAGAGGCCGTCGAGGCGTTCTATTTCGACCGCCCGAGACCAGCAGCCGTTCGCCTGCATCTCGTTCGCGATGAAATGCTCGCCCTCGGATGAAAATCCCGCGTGACTTGAGCGGCCACGAACTAGCGGCCGCGTTGTGCCGCCATTGGGGATATGAGAAGGTCCATCAGGTCGGCGGTCACGTTATTCTGCAGACGCGGAATCCGACTTCCCATCGCATCGCCGTTCCCACGCACAAGGCTATGCGGATCGGAACGCTTCATGGAATCCTTAGAAGCGTCGCTAACCACAAAGGCGTTGACCGCCAAGCGATTCTCGACACTCTGTGAGGATCGACCGCAAGGAGCCGGAAAGCGATTGTGGCATTCTGGGAATGTAAGGTTAGATGGGTATCCCGCAAGAACCTCGCGTGCGTCTGACAATCATGGGATGGTGGCGTTCGGCCGCGGTTTTTGGATTGGCGGCCACTTTACTGATCTGTGTGGCGTTCGGCCAGCGCCCCTTCCGCGAATATCCGGGCTTTGAGTACGAAAATTTTCCAAGGCCGGCGGATTGGCAAGTCCCCGGGGAGTGGACCTTCGCGCGCTTGATGTACCCCTCGGCTCACCGCTTTTACGCGGGCGAATATCCGCGCCCGTATTATCCGAATTGGTGGGATGGCAGGACGGACTGGACCATTGACTACCCGCGTTCGGACCGGCATCTTTCCGAGGCCGTGCGCCGGCTCACGCGCATTCAGGCACGATCCGTCGAAGAGCCCGTGAATTTGGATGACGGGGACGAAGTCTACAATTGGCCGTGGCTCTATGGCGTCGAAGTGGGCCATTGGGATCTTACCGACAAGCAGGCCGCCAAGCTCCGGGACTTTCTGCTGCGCGGCGGGTTTTTTATGTGCGACGATTTCCACGGGACCGACGAGTGGAAGATCTTCATCGCCGGCATGAGTCGTGTGTTTCCGGATCGCCAGATCGTGGATATCGACAATGCGGATCCGATCTTCCACACTATCTTCGATCTGGATGATCGCTACCAGGTGCCGGGCGAGCAGTTCGTCTACACGCATCGCCGGGCGGAGAAGGACGGCTTTGACGCGCACTGGCGCGGCATCTACGACGACAAAGGCCGGCTGATGGTGGCCATTTGCCACGACATGGATTTAGGCGATTCGTGGGAGCATGCCGACAATCCCAAGTATCCCGAGATGTTCTCGGCGCTGGGGATTCGGATCGGCGTGAATTACATCACCTACGCGATGACTCACTGAGAGCGGCTGTGACAAAATGGAGCAGGATGTTTCGGAGCATCGCAGTGGAGGAATTCAGATAGGTGGCGGAAACCCGCACTGAGCCGGCCGCCGCTTCCTCCCCGGCGCTGTCGCACGCCAACTGGCGCCCCTCCACGCCGCCCTCGCTGATCGCGATCACGGTAATGCTGGCGACGTTCATGGAGGTGCTGGATACCAGCATCGCCAACGTATCTTTGCCGCACATCGCGGGCAACCTTTCGGCCACCATCGACGAGAGCACCTGGGTGCTCACTTCCTATCTGATCTCGAATGCCATCGTTCTTCCGCTCACCGGGTGGCTGCACATGTGGTTCGGGCGCAAGCGCTTCTACATGGTCTGCGTG
Organism: Terriglobia bacterium; assembly: GCA_963786745.1. Classification (GTDB taxonomy): domain Bacteria; phylum Acidobacteriota; class Terriglobia; order Bryobacterales; family Bryobacteraceae; genus Palsa-89. Next base: position 62,646 of record CAWBAE010000014.1, read on the forward strand.
GCCATCTTCACCGTCAGTTCCCTGCTCTGCGGCCTCGCGCCCAGCCTTCCGCTGCTGATCCTGTTTCGTGTGATCCAGGGCGCGGGCGGTGGAGGCTTGCAGCCCACTTCGCAAGCCATCCTGGTGGAGAGTTTCTCGCAAAAGCAGCAGGGCATGGCGATGGCGGTTTACGGAATGGGCGTGGTATTCGCGCCCATCATCGGCCCCACTCTAGGCGGATGGATCACCGACAATTTTTCGTGGCGCTGGATTTTCTTCATCAATGTTCCGATCGGGATTCTCTCGATGCTGATGACATCCGCCTTGATCGAGGATCCTCCGTATCTTATTCGCAAGACGCTCAAGCAAGGTCTCAAGATCGACTTCATCGGCCTGGGCCTGATCAGCGTCGGGTTGGGATTCGGACAAGTGGTGCTGGACAAAGGCGAGCGGGACGATTGGTTCAGCTCGCACTTCATCGTGGTGTGCGCGATCCTGGGCGTGGTCGGGATCATCGGCGCGGTGTTCTGGGAACTGCGGCAGAAGCAGCCGATGATCGATCTGCGGCTGTTCAAGAATCTGAATTTCGCGATCGCCACGTTCATGATGTTCGCGTTGGGCGTGGTGTTGTACGGCACCACGGTTCTGCTGCCGGTGCTGGTTCAGAGCTTAATGGGATATACGGCGGAGTGGGCCGGGCTGGTATTATCGCCAGGTGGAATCATTACGCTGTGTCTGATGCCGATTGTGGGAAGGTTAGTCACGAAAGTGCAGCCGCGCTGGCTGGTGGTGACCGGACTGGTGATTCTCGCGACGGGCATGTACCAACTCTCAACGCTGAGCATACGCACGGGATTCTGGACTTTCGTTTTCATCTGGGCGATATCGCGGGGCGGACTGGCGTTCTTTTTCGTGCCGGTGAACGTGACCGCGTTCTCGCATGTTCCCCGGGAACGCACGAGCAGCGCGACGGGATTGATCAACCTGACGCGCAACATGGGAGGGAGCATCGGGATTTCGACCGTGACAACCTTGCAGTCGCGCCTGGCGCAGGGGCATCAGAACGTGCTGGCGGGGCACATGACTTCGCTCGATCCGGCGTATACATCGCGTCTGGCCCATCTGCAACAAGTGCTGGAGGCCGGCGGCGCAAGCCCGGTGCTGGCGGGCCAGCAAGCCAGCGGAATACTGTACGGGGAACTGTTGCGGCAGTCTCAAATGATGGCTTACATCGACGTTTTTCGGATGCTGGCGTGGTTCTGCGTCGCGATCATACCTCTGATGTTGTTCCTCAAACGGGGGAATCCAGCGGCGGGCAACGCGGCCCCGGCGCACTAGCTTCGCCCGTTCGAGAAACGCCCGGAACTCGGCCTACTTTTCGAGCGCCAGGCTGTGCTGCCAGGTGGTGTATAGCATGACAGCCACCAGAATCACGCCGAACGCGACATCCACCACGGTCAGAAGCTTTCCCCAATGATCGATCTTGTCGAGCGTATTGGCGAGCGCGAACTGGCGTGGGATCACGTTTTCAGAGCCGGAAAGATGCACGATGTCCTCTTCGTCCCGAGCCCTGAATTTTCTGGCCAGTGCCAGAGAGATAACGAACAGAGTTAAAGCCGCCCAAACAATCCAAAGTGCCAACATGGTGTTTCGCCTCCTTAAGTAGCTTCAGTAAGTAGCTTCAGTTTTTCGGCGCGCAGGCCGCCAGCGAGTGGTCATGCGCCGCGTAACATTTGCCGACGTCGTTCAGGTCCTTCTTGCCGGGGGCGACGTGGCAATACGTACAGCTCTTTCCTTCTTTCTTGGTGTACTCCACTTTGCCGAACGATGCGGGGATCGATACCAGGAATCCGCCCAGGATGATAACGGAAGGCAGCGCAATCTTAAGTAGCCGTGTAGTCATGGTCTATGAAACTCTCCGTTTTGCTGTGATGCAATCCGGACGCCGTTCTCTAGACCAGTTGATTTAGCAGGTTGCGGGCGGCGAGCCACGCGTGAAATTGCTCAGTATTGGGGCATAGCTCGCAGCCGCGAGGCGTGCAGGCGGCGGTTAGACTTTACCGGCTTTGGCGCTTTGCGCGATGAAATCCGCGGCGCGATAGGCCAGCGCCTGGATCGTTCCCGTGGGTTGTTGCCTGCCCGAAGTAACGAAGCTGCTGCCATCCACGACAAAGAGGTTGGGAACATCGTGCGCGCGGTTGTACTTGTCGACCACGGACTTCGAGGGGTCGTCGCCCATGCGGCAGGTTCCCATTAAGTGCACGGAACCGGTGACGTCCCAGACGCCGAAATCCCAGATCTTCTTCGCGCCGGCCGCTTCCAGAATCTCATGCTGGCGCGCCAGCAGAAATTTCTGATTTTCATGATCGTCCGGATGCATTTTGAAGGTGACGCGCATGGATGGAAGGCCCCAGGCGTCCTTCAGCTGCGGGTCGAGCGAGATGCTGTTTCGTTCGAGCGGGAGGCAGGTGGCATGGCTCATGGACGTCATGCTGTGAGTGAAATATTCGCTCAGATTCTTCTTGTACTCAGCGCCCCATTGCGGCGCATCGCCAGGCATTCCGCGCAAGCCGAATATCAGGGGATTGGAGTTGAAGCGGGCATCGATTCCGCCGCCGCCATAGAATCCGCGCGAGCGATCCGCGGCGTAATAGTCGTGAATCAGGCGCGTGACCTCGATGCTCCTATAGTCGTTCAGAGGGTGCTCGAAAACCGCCTGCGCCGAAGTTCCGACATCAAACATGAGGTATTTCCCAAGCAGGCCGTTGGAGTTGGCAAGGCCATCCGGGAATCGGTTGGATTTGGACATCAGGAGCAGCCGTGGGCTCTCCGCTCCGTTCGCGCATACCACGGCGGCCTTGGCTTTCTGGAAAATCTCTTTGCGATTTTTGTCGAAATAGATTGCCCCGGTTACCCGACCGTTCGAGTTGGTTTGGATTTTGCGCACATAGGCGTCGGCGCGGACTTCGCATAGGCCGGTCTTCAGCGCCATCGGAATCACGGTGGCGAGCGAGCTGGATTTGGCCCCCACCTCACATCCGAAGCGCGCGCAGAAACCGCAATGCACGCAGGCGACCCGGCCTCTGAAATCCTGTGAGATGACTGCAACCGGGGCCGGAAACGGATGCAGCCCCAGTTTCTTCGCGCCGCGTTCAAACAGCACGCCCGACGATTTCACCGGCATGGGCGGCAGCGGATAAGGCTTGGAGCGCGGGCCCTCGAATGGATTAGCGCCTGCCAGCCCCGAGATTCCGATGTCGTATTCGGCCTTGGTGTAGTACGGCTCGAGATCGGCGTAGGTGATCGGCCAGTCCGCGAACCCGGTCCCGGGGATTTCTCCCCAAATAGTGCGTTCGTTGAAATCCAGCTCGTGGAAGCGCCAGTAGTTCGCCGCGAAATGCACGGTGCCACCGCCCACTTGCCGTCCATATCCCACCGACCTTTGCGCCTTGGCTGTGTCCTCCGGCATCCTGCGGAAGGTTTGCGGCTGGACGCGCGTATCGTTCATCAACGGCGAATTGAAATTGAACTTCATTTCGTCGTGGGTGAAGTCCTTCTCGCGATAGTAGGGACCCTGCTCGAGCACTACCACCGAGAATCCCGCAGCGGAAAGCTCCTTTGCGACGCTGCCGCCGGCCGCGCCCGAACCGACGACCACAAAATCCACCGTGTCGCTGGGCTTAAATGGGGCGCGCATCAGCGAGTGCCCTCTTTCTCCTGGGCGTCGTAGTAGCCGAACGGTGGGTGATGAACGTGCTGATTATCGAATCCGATCAGTTGCCATCCCACGCCGCCCCGGTTGCCGCCGTAGCTGGGGTCACTCAGGAATCCGCAGACCGTGTGATCGCGAAGAAGCTGAAAAAAGTCCGTGCGTTCGATCGAACGGAGCAACTCCACGCGTTGCGCGGAAGTGAGTTCCGAAATGCTTTGAGAGCGCGGGAACAGTGATTTCCGCTGCGCTTCCGTGTCCTCGAGACCTGAGCGATAGAGGCCCTGCTGAGCTTGGTCGAAGGTGTGGAGCGCGCGATCGATGAAATAGACCACGCCCGCTTCCCGCGCCCCGGGCGAGTCACCCGAAGGAATGATCTCGCCGGTTAACGCTTCGATGTCGGCAGCCGCTTTCTTATCCAGATAGCTGAAGGCCGGCGGCTGGATCGATTGCACGGCATGATGCGCGTGCTCCTGCGCCGCCAGAATCTCGGGCAGCGTCGCCATGCTGAGGGTGGAAATCAACCAATCACGCCGGTTCATAGGAAATCACCAGTATTCAGTATATTCCCGGATCACAAAGCCGTTTCACTGGAAAATCGGAGCCACTCGCGACCCGTTTTTGATCACTTTTTCCGTCGGCAACGCTACCGCGTCGCCTTCGTTTAATCCCGAAAGCACCTGCGATTTCGTGTAGCTCGACACGCCCAGGCTAACTTTGCGCCAGACGACACGATCGCTTTGAAGTAGCAGTACGCCCAACTCGGAGCCTTGCCGCTGGATCACTTCTTTCGGGATCGCAAGCGCATTCGGCGCCACGGTGGCTTGGATATCGGCGGTGATGTTCGAGTTCGGAAGCAGGTCGCGATCCGGATTCTCGATAATACACTCCACCTGCCCCACCTGCCGCGTGCCCAGCGGAATCACCTGGGTTGGGAGCTTGTCCACCGTCCCTTTCCATTGATGACCGGGCATCGCGTCCCAGGTGATGGCGACCGGCTCACCTTTGCGAACCTTGCCCAGATCCGGTTCGTCCACATAGACTGTCACACGCACGCGATCAAGCCGTCCCACTCGGGCAATCAAGTCCCCCGGATTGACGAACGCGCCGGGCTTCAGATCGAAATCGTACGCCGTTCCATCCATGGGCGACTTTACGACGCTGAGGTCCAGGGTCGTGCGAGCGATTTGCGCTGCCGATTCGGCGGAAGCGACTTTCGCCCTGGCGATTTCCTTGTCAGCGCCCGTGACCAGTGCCGCTTTGTGCTCCTCCAGCGCCTTAATTCTGAGCTTCAACTGTTCCGCCACTTGACGGGCGTTATCCAGCTCAACACGAGTAGCCGCCTGATTCGCCACCAACCTTTCGAGCCCCTGGCATTGTTTCTCGGCCGCGTCCAAATCCAGATGCGCTCGCGCCAGGTCGGCTTCCACCTGCTGGCGCTCCGCGATTCTCCCGCCCTGGCTCAAAACCTGCTCCTGTGTTTTAGCTTCCTGAATCGCGGCTTGCGCCTTCGCCAGCTCCGCGGTTGCAACGCGCGTATCGAGCTCCACTAGCGGCTGGTCTTTGCCCACCTGCTGGCCCCGGATGACCAGCACCCGCGTGATCACGCCGGCGCGTTCGGCGCGGGCAGGCAGCCATTCGATCGGTTCCACCTTGCCGTTGGTCGAGAGCGTGCTGGTAATGGTCTCGCGGGTGACCTTAGCGAACTCCACTTCGGGTGGCGTCGCTTTCTTCGAAATGATCCAGACAGCGATGATCGCGGCTATGCCCGCCACCAGAAACAGCGTGCCCAGGCCGCGCCTCACGAATTAATCCTCGTGCTACTTGCGCAGTAATCAAACAGCAGCTGCCACTCAGCGCGCTGGATTTCGAGCGCGGCCCGTTCCTTCGCCGATCCTGGTTCGGTTCGCGCCAGTTCGCAGTATTCAATGAACTGGAACGGGTCCCAATCCGCGCCCGGGCTGAAACCTGAGTCCGGATGATTTCGCGCCATTTCATCGGCCCGGCGGTTCAGCTCGGGGAAAATGGGATGCGGGCCCAACGTTCGAAACCAGTACGAGGAATTCGCAGCGTCCGGCTCCTGACGGTGCAGGATGGCATGCCAGAAGCTGCCTTCCGGCGATGCGAGTTCCTGGACAATTTTGTGGCATTCCTCGGCGCCGGAAAAATACAACCACAAGCCGGCCAGCGCGGCTTCGGGAGCTCGGGCGCGAGGAAATAAACCGGACGCAGTTTCGATGGATAAGAGCGCTTGAGCGTTCGACGAGCGGCGGCCGGATACGAGCGGGATCAGAGCATTCCCATCCTGATCAAGAGCTAGAATCTCGGCCACGCGGCTTCCGTACGCCTTGAAGTCGAATGGCAACCTTACATTGTCCCAAAATCTATTCCAATACCACCAGCGTCTGGCCCGCGCCCACCGTGTCGCCGTCGCGGACCCGTACTTCGATCACCTGGCCCGGCCGCGATGCCTTCATCTCGTTTTGCATCTTCATGGCTTCGACAACCACCAGGCCCTGGCCGGATTCCACCGTGTCACCCTGCGCCACCAGTACGCGGATCACCTTGCCCGGCATGGGCGCAATCAGATTCTGGCGGCCGCCGCCCAAAGCAGCCTGCGCACTCCGTGAGAAATCCCGCGGATCGCGCACTTCGGCCTGAAATTGCCGCCCGCCGGCTTGTACGTTGAGGCCCTGCGGGCCGGCTACTGCTCTGGCCTCGAAGCTCTGGCCATCCACCAGCACCGAATAAACGCCCGGCTCAACCTCGCTGATGGAATCCAATTGACGCGTTTCAATTTCAACCTCGCGTCCGTTTACGATCACCTGCAGCTTCATCTTAGAAGTTGCCCTCGTCCCTGGGTGCGCCAACGGCTGGTTTCCTGCGCTTCCCTTCCATTCACCGGTTTCCCGTTTTTGGATGCCGCGGCGGCGGCCAATGCGGCGGCGAGCTCCAAGGCCGTACCGGGCGGCGCTGTAGGCTTTCTGCGCGCCAGCAAGTCCGCCACGAAACCGGTATCCAGGCGGCCCTCCCGAAACTGTTCGTCTTCCAGAATTTCGCGGAAGAAGGCCAGATTGGTTTGCACTCCGGCGATTGCATACTCGTCCAGCGCCCGCAGCAGGCGGTCGATCACAACCGGCCGATCCGGCGCAAATGCGACCAGTTTTGCCAGCAGCGGATCGTAGTCCATGGGAACGGTCCAGCCCTGGTAGACGCCCGAATCCAGGCGTATGCCCGGCCCGGCGGGCTCTCGAAGTTGAACGATCTTGCCGGGCGACGGGAAGAATTGGTTCTCGGGATCCTCGGCGCAGACGCGGCATTCCATGGCCCAGCCATTCCATCGAACGTCCTCTTGCGCGAATGGGAGCGCCTCGCCTGCAGCGATTCGTAGCTGCAGCTGAACCAGATCCAGGCCCGTGACCAGCTCGGTGACAGGATGCTCCACCTGCAACCGGGTATTCACTTCCAGGAAATAGAAATTGCCCTCGTTATCGGCCAAAAACTCCGCGGTTCCCAAGTTGTAATACCCGGCCTCACGCGCGACGCGAAGCGCGGCGTCGCCCATCGAATCGCGCATTTCCGGGTGGTGGATCACGAACGGGGACGGGCACTCTTCGATGATCTTCTGGTGCCGGCGCTGCAAGGAGCACTCGCGCTCGCCCAGGTGAATCAGGTTTCCATTCAGATCGCCCGCCATCTGGATTTCGATGTGCCTGGGCTGCAGAATGACCTTCTCGATATAGACCTCGCCGTTGTGAAATGAGCGCTCGGCCTCGCTGGACGCATCGCGAATGGCAGCCTCCAAGTCGTTTTCCCGATCCACGCGGCGCATTCCCTTCCCGCCCCCGCCGGCCGCGGCCTTCAGCAGCACCGGATAACCCAGCTCGCGAGCCAAGGCGCGCGCGCGGTCGAGATCGGTGGCAGGCTCTTCGTTGCCGGGTACCACCGGCACGCCGGCTTGTTTCGCCAGCTTGCGCGCGGCCGTCTTCGAGCCGAGACGCCGGATCGATTCCGCCGACGGTCCGATGAAAACCACGCCCTGCGCCTCGCAGGCCGCCGCAAAATCGGCGTTCTCGCTCAAGAAGCCGTAGCCCGGGTGGATCGCATCGGCGCCGTGCTTCTGAGCGGCTGCCAGGATCTTGTCGATTCTCAGATAACTCTCGGAAGACGGGGCCGGGCCTATATGTTCGGCCTCGTCCGCCATGCGAACGTGCAACGCGCCGCGGTCAGCGTCCGAGAACACCGCGACGCTGGGAATATGCATCTCTTTAAGCGCGCGGACGATGCGCACGGCGATCTCGCCCCGGTTGGCGATCAGAACCTTTTGAAACATTCCAGGGGTGATTGTACCAGGAGATGGACAGCGTTCGATGCCGCAATCGGCCCTCCTTCGGCCATGGATTGGCGGGTTGGAGTATGAGATGATACCAGTCTCCGAATCTGTCATGGGGCGCGCTGCTGCTATATTCATTTCCCTGGCTGCGCTGGTGTCCGCTCTGAACGCAGCCGATCTCGAACAGCCGGTCGGGGTGATGCTTTCCGCGGGCGGAAGCAAAGTGCTGCGGGCGGGGACAGAAACGCCGCTCGCATCCAGACCCGGCGATCTCTTGTTCGTTGGCGACGAATTACGGGCCAGCGACGCCGCGGCATCGTTTCTCTTTTGTCCTGGAAAAGCGGTCGAGAGCCTGCTTCCGGGCAGTGACGTCCAGCTCCAAAGCAAGCGCCTGCGATTGGTGCAGGGCAAGACCTCCGAGCAACCGGCACGCAGTTGCGCGCTGCCGCCGGTCCTGCGGCTGGCGGTGGCCAGCGAACAACATTATGGCGGTGTAATGATCCGCGGCACACCCTCGGATTTTCCACCGGTTCCTCGGGCTCAGCTCCCCGCGGATATTCTCGCGGAGCTCGCGCCGATCGACGCGGCGTTACAGAGCGATCCGAACGATCCTGCCGCGCTTATCGCAGCCGCGGATGCCTTCGAGCGAGGAAACATCTATGCCAACGCGCTGGCCGAGTATTACCAAATGCGGCGGCGGTGGCCGGATGCGGCATGGATCAAAGCCAAAATATTCGAGCTGGAATCCAATCTTACGGACCAGTATGCCGCTGCCGCCCGCAAGGCCACCGCCGGTGGAAAGACTTACGCGCTGCTCATTGGTATTTCGAAATACGCGAAACCCGAGCTGAACTTGCAGTTCGCAGATGCGGATGCGATCGACTTCGGGAAGTTTCTACAAACACCGCGGGCCGGACCCGTGGCCGGGGACGACATCCGGCTGCTCACGGATAAGAACGCTACCACCGCCGGGATTCGAAACGCGTTCCAGGAGTTTCTTAGAAGTAAAGCTGGCAAAGCGGATACCGTGATCATTCTGGTGGCGGGCCATGGAACGGTGGAGACGCAGGGGGATAAAGGCGCGTATATTGTCACCTACGATTCCGATCCCGAGGATTTGAAGGACACGGCGCTCGGAGTGCCGGAGCTGCAGAAGCTGTTTCAAGAGCAACTCCAAAATGTCGGGCGTGTGATCATCTTCGTGGATGTATGTAATGCCGGCGCGGTGGGCGTCATCAAAGGAAAGAACTCCATCAATCAGCAGATCGAGCAACAGCTAGGGGATGCGGAGGGATCGCTGACCGGGCTGCTGGCGGCGGGCCCGCGGGAATCGTCGTTCGAGAGCCCCGAATATGGAGGCGGCCATGGAGTATTCAGTTACTACGTGATGAAAGGTCTCAACGGCGAAGCGGACGCCGAAGGAAATAAGGATGGAATCGTGGATGCGCGCGAGCTTTTTGACTATGTGTATCATCAGGTGGAAAAAATCACCAGCGACAAACAGCATCCGCGGGAGTTTGGAACTTTCGAAAACAAGCTTCGCCTTTCGGATTTGGCCAAGCCGGGGACGCCCATAGCGCTTTGGCGGACGCTCCGCAATTATCGCGACGATGACAAGCTGTATCTGGCTTCGGCGGATCAGACGCCCTTGAATAGCGATGCCGAACAGGATGTGGAGAAGTTCAATGCGGCGGTCCGGGATGAGAACCTGCTGGCCGGTACGCCGGGAAACGCCACAGAAGCGCTGGACCGCCTAAGAAGCGAATTGACACCGGATGTATTTTCCGGGTACCAGAATACGCTAAGGATTGCGCTCGAAAACCAGGCCCAGAGGATTATTCTTCGCTATCTAGCTGGCGATCAAAACGCTCAGGCGCGCGCCGATTTTGATCAGGGATCGAAGTACATCGCGGCGGCGCGCCGGCTCACGTTGGGATCTCTCGATCTCGAGAGCCGGGAGTCCTTCTTCCTGGGCCGCACGTTGTTGTTCGACAAGAATTTCCCGCAGGCTGTGAATTTGCTCGAGAACGCCGTCCGAACGGCGCCGGCCGCGGCCTACGCCTACAATGCGCTGGGCATCGGATACCTGGAGCAAGCCGACTATACCAATGCGATCCACGCATTTCGAGATGCGTCGCGAAATGCGCCTTACTGGGCCTATCCGCTCCACAATGTCGCGCTCACATACACGCAAACCGGAGACTATTCCGCTGCCATCCAGGCGTACCGGCGCGCCATGGAACTCGCACCGCGGTACGCGTACTTGCCGTACAATCTTGGCCTGCTTTACCAGCGTCTCAACCGCCAAAAGGAAGCCGAGATTTCTTTCAATCAGGCCATGCGGCTAGACCCTTCGCTGGCCGACGTTTACAACGCCCTGGGGTATTTGCGTGAGACGCAGGGTCATCGGAACGAGGCGGAGCAGCTGTACAACCAGGCGCTTCAAATCAATCCCGACTCACTGGCCGCGCGCCAGAATCTCGCGGTTCTGCTCTCCGGCGAAAACGGCCGAATGAGCGAGGCCATCACGCTCTGGCGCCTGAATTTGACCAAACAGCCGGATTACCTGGCCTCCCGGCTGAGCCTGGCTAAAGCGCTCGCGGCTTCCGGGCAAGTGGATGAGGCAGTGGCTGAATACAAATCCGCCGAAAGTGCTCGCCCGGATTACATCGCGGTACGGCTCGCACTCACCGAGCTTTACGAGCAAAAGAAAGACTTCGACAATGCTTCGAACGAGCTGGGAGAGGCGCTGAAACTGCAACCGGAGAATCCGGTGCTCCTTGAACGTCTGGGCGATTTGGAAGTCCTGCGCGGAAGCACGGATCGCGCCCGGGATGCCTATCGGCGGGCGCTTTCGAAACCTATCGATCGGGAAACGCGCAAGCGAATTCGATCCAAGCTGGGCAAGCTGCGTTAAGGTTGCGGCGCATTTGGGGTTCCAGTAGAATGAAGTCCCAAGAATGGTCCCCCTAGCACCCTTAGCCCGCTTGATTCTCCGGCCTCTCGCGGCTCCGATGTTGACGCTGCTCATCGTGGCCGCATGCTACGGGCAGGGCGGACCGAGCTTCTCAATCACTTCCTTTGTCTCCGGATCGACCACTACGCTGAACGCAGGTACGCTAACCCAGACAGTGACGGCGCATAACTCTGGCGCTACGGCTTCCTTTGGCGCTTTTTTCACCAGCGGCGGCTCCGGGTTTTCGATCCAGCCGAGCACTGGAACGCTCAACGCCAATTCGTCCATGCCGCTCACGATTACATTTGCCGCGAACGGGACCCCGCCGGGGAATTACAACGGATCGTTCACCATTCAGAGCGGAGACGGTTCCACTTCGGCATCGGGGACGGCCAGCGAGACGGTGAACGGTATCTTGATAGCGGAGCAAAACAGCCTGACGCTGAATCTTTCCGGCACCCAACCGCAGAATCAAACCCTGACCGTGATTGAAGCGGCCGGATTTTCCATTCCCGTCGTCGCCAAATACAGCGGACAATCGGGGCCGGTGGTGACTGTCACCTCGCCTTCGAACACACCGGACCTGGTAAATATTCAGGCGGCGATCGGAACTCTAGCCACTGGTGCGAGCGCGATGGGCGCCTTGACGTTAACCTGTGGGTCGGGCACGCCGTGTTCCGATACGCCGCTGAATATCCCGGTGGTGATCAATGCGACGCCGCCGGCGATGAACACCAGCGTGCTTCCGCATTTCGCCGTGGGTGCCTCCTTCGTCAGCGATTTCTACGTAGTGAACAGCAGCAATGCCGCAGCGAAGTTTTCGATCGCCTTCCATGACGATTCGGGCAGCCCCGTCACGGTGCCCTTCGGAGCATCCGGCAACATCTCGACGCTCACTGGCTCAATCCCCGCCAAAGGTTCCGGCTTTTACGAAGCCGGCACGCCGCAAGGAACACTGGTGGGCGGGTCAGCCTTGATCACGTCGGATCCAGGTATCACGGTTCAAGCGCTGTTCCGCCGGCTGGGTTCGGACGGCAGCTATTACGAAGCGGCCGTACCCGCCTCGAGCGGCAGCAAAGAGATTCAGGTGCCGTTCGACGACACGACGTTCAGCGCCAATGGCTCTCAGATCTACACCGGCCTCGCCATCGCGAACCTGGACGCCGCCAACGCCGCGAATGTCTCCTGCACTGCCAAGGATTCGGGCGGAAACGTGATCCCATCAGCCATCCCCGCCCAGATGCTGAACCCGTTGGGACATTGGGCGGGCTATCTGTTCCAGCCCCTGCTGGGTCTTCGGGGAACGCTGGACTGCACCTCGAACACCGAGATCGGCGCGATTGGAATTCGCGCCTTGGGAGCCAACGCGCTCTCCTCGCTGCCTATCATTACGCTTCCGATCGGCAATTCAAGCGCACCGAAGGTGCTTCCGCACTTCGCGGCCGGCGGCTCGTTCGTAAGCGATTTCTACGTGGTCAACAGCGGCAATGCCACTGCCACTTTTACGATCACCTTCCACGACGACAACGGCAATCTGGAGGCGATTCCGTTCTTAGGACTGGGCAGCCTCACCGAGCTTTCCGGCTCCCTGCCGCCTGGGGGCTCGACCTTCTACGAAGCGGGAACGCCGCAGGGGACGCTGCTATCCGGGTCGGGCTTGATCACTTCAGATCCCGGCATCACCGTTCAAGCCCTGTTCCGCCGGCTCGGTTCGGACGGCAGCTATTACGAAGCGGCGGTGCCGGCGGCCACTGGAAGCACCGAGATCCAGATACCGTTCGACGACACCACGTTCAGCGCCGACGGCGCTCAGATTTACACCGGCCTGGCCGTCGCGAACCTGAATACGTCCGGTGCATCCAATCTCTCCTGCACGGCCAACGACTCGAACGGCAGCGCAATTCCCAATGCAATCCCCGCGCAAACGCTGAACCCGCTGGGGCACTGGGCCGGCTATCTGTTCACGGCGCTGGTCGGCGAGCGGGGAACCCTGGATTGCACCTCCAACACCATGATCGGCGCGGTTGGGATTCGGGCCTTGGGCGCAAACGCGCTGTCTTCGCTGCCGGTGATCGTGATCACGCCTTAGAAACTGAGACGCAAAAGAAGCTGAACCTGGCGCGCGGTCTCGGCCAAGGGCAGCAGCAGAGGAAAGCCGTTGTTCGTTTCTGTCCGGCCGTAAAATGCATCGCCGAAAGTGGAATTCGGGCAGTTGTACGACTCGCATGGATTATTGAGATTGGCGTGGTTCAAAACATTGAACAGGTCCGCTCGCACCGTCAGGTGCCCCGCTTCTCCGAGTTTCTGGACCGGGAACTCGCGCCCGACGGAAATGTCGATGTTAAATAAACCGGGTCCCCGAAACGCATTCCGTGCCGTATTGCCGATAGTTCCCGTTGCAGGCGGTTGAAATGCCGCGGGGTTCAGCAGCTGCTTGCCGCCGGGGACCGGAATGTCGGTGGTGGCAGCCGACGGCGCGGTTATCAGGTCCAGGCGATTGTTGAGGTACACCGGCAGCCCGAATCCGCCGGCTTCCGGAGCGATCGCCGAATAAGGAAGACCGGAGCGGATCGCTGCGATGGTCCCGAGATGCCAGTTTCCCAAGAATCTACGCAGCAAAGGCCGCGAGAACGTCGGCGAATGCAGCAAGGAATAGAGCACCAGATTCTGGCGCTGGTCGAAATCGGCGTTCGCGCGATCGCCCTGGCTATCAAACTGGCGCGTGAACGTGGCCAGAACGGGCGACCCTCCGGAAGAAAGAATGTTCCCGAAATTATAGTTTTGAAAAAGCCCGGCCAACGGATCGCTTTGATTATCGATGGCGTGGCTGAGCGTGTACGAGATCTGGCCTTCCGCCAGCCGGGAGCGGTAGTGAACTATGGCGGAGCCGCCCAGATAATCCGACTTGCCTTGATTGGCGCGGTAGGAAATGTCATCGGGCAGGTTCGGATTAATGAGTCCGTTCGGGTTTGCCGCGGTGGGAGCAACGCTATAGTCGCGATTGATGAGGTCGGTGGTGATCAAGCCGCGGCCGAACGTTCCGATTCCCAGCAGTTCAAAGGAAACAGCTTGCCAAGGACGCTGCTCAAAGCTGAGAAACGCGCTCTGAATCCGCGCCGCTCGCAGGTTTGGCTGGAAGAGCACGGGTTCAATGGGCCCCTGCGGCGGGAGCGGCGGATAGAGCGATGCAATCTGGCGGACGGGCGATAGAAAATCGATGGGTTGCCCGATGATGGAAAAGCCGGTAAGTGTCGAGTTACCTTCCACGGTCTGCCAGTAGTTATCGAACGGGCGATCGTAAAACAGACCGTAAGATCCGCGCAGAACGCTCTTGCCGTTTTGAAAAGGATCGAAGGCGAAGGCAAAACGCCCCGCCCAATTGCCGCCGATCGAGCTGTAGGTCTGCTGGCTCCCGTTGCCGGCCGGCGCAAAGGACGCAGCCGCCAGCCGGTCGACGAACGTGTCGCCGGCGCCCAGTTGGATCAGGGAATCCTTAACGCTTCCGGTATTCGAAGGCGATCCGTAATACTCATACCGGGCGCCGTAATTCAAGGTTAGCCGCCGCGAAATCTGATAGCTGTCCTGGGCGAAGAAATAAGCCTGATTGTAGGCGTATTGCCGGTTCGGATTGGGCGCGATGGACGGGTCCGTAAAGGGCGCACCGTAAGTGAGCACAAGATCCAACGGGGTTCCGGCCGCGAAAGCCTGCAGGTTTTGAAACACGTAGGAGCCCTGCAGGCCGTTCGAGAGAGCGCTGCTGATATCGCGGTGCAGCCACCCTCCGCCGAAACGAAAAAGATGCGCGCCGCGGGCGAACGAAACGTTGTCCAGCAATTCGTAGGTTGCGTCGCGATCGCGAAATCCGGCCAGGGACTGGCTCCCTGGAAGCACAACCTGGTCGGCGGATTCGAGCGTCGGCACCTCGGTCTGAGGCCGATCGAACGTAAAGCGCATACCGCTTCGGCTGGCTTTGAGTTCGTTTGAAATCGACGGCGACAGCGCCGCGGTCCATTCCAGAGCGAAGGCGGAAGTCTTCTGATCCAGGTCGGATGAAAATCCGGGATAGGGACTGTAACCAAGCCCGGGCTCCGTAAAATCGAAAAGCGCCGCGCGGAACATAATCCGCTGTTTGCCGTTCTTGGTTACGAAGTCCGTACGCTCGACAACCGACGTCTGGTTCAACGCGGTAGGAGGATCCCTGGTAACCGTTGCGGATGGTGACGACGCGTTGGGTAGAGACGAAGCCAGGGGTTGCAGCAGGCGTCCGGCAGGGCTCAGTGGATCGAGCGACGCGGCAAAGGATCGAGTGGGCAGAAGATAATCCTGGGGATCGCCGTAGCTTCGAAAGCCCAGCCGGTCGAATGTCACCGAAGTGAATATGCGGTCCTTCAGCACCGGGCCGGTGAGCGAAGCTCCCGGCTCAACCTGATGCAGAGTCGCGCGTGGAATGCCCGCGGCGTTTTCCTGAAAACCGTTCCCATCCAGGCGATCGTTTTTTAGAAACGCCCAGCCGCTCCCGTGCCAACTGCCCGTTCCCGTGTGAGTCACCGCATTCGCAATGAAGCTTCCGGTGCGCCCATATTCGGCGGAATAATTATTGGTCGAAATCCGGTATTCCTGAATCGCCTCGGGATTCAGCGCCGCGAGCGGGCCGGTCACTAGGTAGTTGTTGCTTTCCACTCCGTCCAGCAGGAAATTGGAAGACGATGGGCGCTGCCCCGCCACCGAGACATTGATCCCACGCCCCGAAGCCGTATCCGAAGTCACCGCCGGGAGCACCACCAGCAAGCTGTAGACGTCGCGGCCGAGCAACGGGAGATCGTTGATCAGCGCCGAATCGATCACGTAGGAAACGCTGGTATCCAGATTGCTGCTCTCGCCCTGATTGGCTCGAACCGAGGCTACGCGGTTGGGATCCACATCCGGTCCGAAGAATCGGAGTACGTGGTTCGAATCCGGATCGATGACAGCCCGATATTGCCCGGTCTCCCAAACGTCGGAAAGAGGCCGCAGCTGAAATCGTACGGCCAGCCGCCCCCCCACGGCCAAATTCAAATCGTAAATTTCCTGAGGTTGATACGACGGGGCGGACACCTTCAGGCTGTAGTCGCCGGGCGACAAGAGCGGAAGCGTGTACGCGCCCGAAGTATCCGTGACGACGGCGGCTTCGAGACCGGAGTCCAGATTCGTGCAGGAGACTTGCGCGCCTGCCAGCGGCGCATCCGACAGCGAATCGCGCACCTCGCCGGATATGATGCCCTGCGTGGTTTGGGCGTTGGCCAAAACCCCGGCAAGTAGAGCGAGCATCCACAGCCGCATCATCCGTATATAGCACGCCGCCCGCGGCGTCACTTGCCGAGGAAGCTGGCGGCCCGCCGCTCGCGAAAACTTGCCAGGCCTTCGCGGAAATCCCCGCTCGCGAGAATCGCGGGCAGATCCTCGCGGACCCGCGCCGCAGCGCTAGCCTCGCCTTCCAGGATTCCGAGGCGCGCCGAACGGAGGGTGGCTTGAACGCCCAGCGGAGCTTGCGCCGCGATCCGTTCGGCCATCGCCACGGCTCGCTCCAATTGCCGCCCCGGTTCGGTTACCTCTTGCACCAGCCCCATTCGCAGGGCTTCCGCGGCGTTGAATTCATCAGCCGTAAGCAGATAGCGCATCGCGTTTCCCCAGCCGGCTTCCCGAACCAGGCGGAACGTCGCGCCGCCCAGAGGGTAAAGGCCACGGGCGATTTCCAGTTGCGCGAAGCGCGCGTCAGCGGCCGCGATCCGAATATCCGCCGCCAGCAGCATCTCAATCCCGATGGTGAACGTAATGCCCTGCACAGCCATCACCAGCGGCTTGGTCAGATGGCTGCGCATGCCGAACGGATCGATCTGGCCGGCAGTTTGGACAAAAGGATCCTCGCGCCCGAATAGCGGCGCGAACTGCGCCAGATCGATTCCGCCGGTGAAGTGCGGGCCGTGCGCAAATACCACCGCGCACCAAAGCTCCGGATCCGCTTCATATGTGCCGTACGCGCGCGCCAGGTCGTGAAACATGGGCGGATCAAAGGCGTTACGCTTCGAGACGCGATTCAAACCGATCAGGAACACATGCCCGCGCCGTTCCTGGGTGATATTAGTTGGAGTCATAGGATCGCCACCGCCCGCGTATAGCCCGCGGACGCATTCTTAATCTTGAATGGAAAACACGCAACCAGGAAGCCCGTAGCCGGCAACTGTTCGAGGTTCGCCAACTTTTCGATGTGACAATACCCGATCTCCAGGCTGGCCTTGTGGCCTTCCCAAATGATCGACGGATCGCGCGATTCCAGAAATCGCTGGCGTGTAAAAGAGAACGGAGCGTCCCAGCTCCATCCGTCGGTTCCCATCACCCGCACGCCGCGCTCGAGCAGCCACAGCGTGGCCTCACGCCCGAATCCGCAGCCGGAATCGACGTAGCCCGGAGTTCCATATGCCTCGCCCGCGCGCGTATTCATCAGCACGATGTCGAACGGCTTCAACTCGTGCCCGGTTGCTACCAGCCGCTCGGCTATTTCCGCCGCTGTGACGACATGTCCATCGGCAAACTCACGAAAATCGAGCTTTACTCCAGGGCGATAAAACCAGTCCAGCGGAACCTCGTCGATGGTCCAGGCCGCGCTCGCCCGCATTCATCGTGGAAGCAAAATGCCAGGGCGCGTCGACATGCGTTCCGTTGTGCGTGCTTACGGTAAGAAGTTCCACGGCCCACGCCTCGCCCCCGGCAACTGATTCGCTTCGAGCCCTGGAAACATCGCCAGCATTCCCGCGAGCGACTGCTTGTGATCGGAGTACTCGATGCGCGGGCCCAGCCCCGGCGGGTCCGCGGGTATCGTGTTTTCGAGCGGGCGGGAAAGGTCAACAAGTCGCATGGCAGGTCTTTGTCAATGATATCGATCCGACGCCGTTCCGATCTGTTACCCTCAGGGTAGCTTTCGATGGCGGTCTCAGGCATCAAGGATTCGTTGAAACAGCAGGGCGTGCGCCTGACGCGCCAGCGGCAGATTCTGCTGGATCTGATCGACCAGACCGGACAACATCTGGACGCCGAGCGCCTGTTTCAACTGGCCCGCGAGAAAGATCCCAAGCTCAACCGCGTCACCGTCTACCGCACTCTGAAGATGCTGAAAGCCGGCGGCCTGGTGGACGAGCTGGACCTGATGCATCACGAAGGCGATCAGCATTACTACGAAACCCGCCTGAAGCAGGAGCACGCGCACGTGATTTGTCTGCGCTGCGGCAAGGTGGAGGAGTTTTTCGGCGATCCGCTGCAGCGGATGCGCCAGCAGATCGAGAGCCACTTCGGATTCCAGATCCTGCTGGCGCGCACCGAGGTGGGCGGATACTGCGCGCATTGCCAGGTGCTGCGCGCCAAGGAGATGGACGCCGCCGCGGAGACCAGCCGCTCGCGACCCGAGCAGAACCGGAGCACACAGCCCCGGAGCCACTGATGAGCTCGCACGGTTCATCGGCGCCACCCGGGTCGCCGCGCCCTTCCAACCCGGCGTTCGGACGCACGCCCGCTCTCGCGATCACGAATCCGTCCGGAAACCGCAGCCGGGTTTTGCTGGACCCGATTCCGTTCCTGATCGGCCGGCAGGGCGACAAGCACCTGGTTCTGCGCGACAACCGGGCATCCCGCAGCCACGCGCGCATTGTTTCCGAAAACGGCAACTACTTCGTCGAAGACCTCAACAGCCGGCATGGCGTGTATGTCAATGGACAGCGCATAAAACGTCACAAACTCGCCGCGTCGGACCGCATCGATTTCGGCTTTCAGGATTCCTACCGGCTGGTGTTCACGCTGGAAGAAGACGAAATACATCGCTTCATGGAGCAGTTTTCCGGCGCAGGCGGCTACGGGCGCCGGTAATCTTTCTAAACTGCGATCCTTGGTCGAAGTCGCGCGCGCGCTCCAGAGTTCGCTTTCCACAGACGACGTTCTGGCGGCCGTGGTGGATGCTGCACTCTCGGTCACCGGGGCGGAACGGGGCTTCCTGCTGTTGCGCGCGGGCGACGCTTTAGATGTATCGGTGGCGCGGGATCGCGCCGGCATCCCGCTAGCGAGCTCCGACCTCGAGGTCCCGCGCACGCTGATTCACCGGGCTTTGCACGCGCGGCGCGAGCTGCTTTCGATGACCTTCGATCCTCTCGGCCAGGACGGCGTGCGCCCCGAGATGTCCGTCGCTGATCTGGAACTACGCAGCGTTGTGTGCGTGCCCTTAGTGAAGGTGCGAACGGGATCCTTGCAGGACACCATGGCGACCTCCGTGAATGACACCGTGGGAGTGCTCTACATGGACTCGCGCATGAGCGCGGCCGACCTGTCGGCGGGCAACCGCGAGATTCTCCAGACACTGGCGCTGGAAGCTTCCACCATCATCGAAAATGCGCGCCTGCTGGCCGAAGAACGCGAAAAGCTGCGCTTGGAGGAGGAACTCAATATCGCGCGCGTGATCCAGCAGGATCTGCTGCCCGGACAACTCCCCGTGGAGGGCTGGTTCCGAGCCTGCGGGTCCAGCATCACTTCGCGGCAAGTGGGCGGGGATTATTTCGACGTGCGCCAGACCCGCTCCGGCGCATTCGCCTGCGCGATCGCGGACGTATCCGGCAAGGGCATGAGCGCCGCCCTGCTGGCGGCTTTGCTGCAAGGCGCGTTCCTGTTCGCTTCCGACGAAGCGGGCGAGATTGAAGAGCTCATGTCGCGCGTCAATCGATTTCTTAATGAGCGCGCCAAGGGAGAGAAATACGCCACCGTCTTTTACTGCACTCTGGATCGCGGCGGCCTGCTGCGCTGGGCCAACGCCGGCCATCCCACGCCTTATCTGGTGCGCGCCGGCTCGGAACTCATCCCGCTCGAAAGCACCGGCCTGCCGATCGGATTGCTGGAGTCCGCGGCGTATGAAACCAGGACCATCCAGCTCCAGCCCGGCGACAAAGTTCTCCTTTATAGCGATGGCCTGTCGGAGGCCGAAAGCGCGGACGGCGAATTTTTCGACCGGGGCGGGCTTGGGGAAACGCTGAGCGCTCAGGCATCCTTAGGCTGCACGGACTTTCATGCCAAGTTAGTCGAAGCGGTGGAAGATTTCACCGAAGGCGCCGAACTGGGCGACGACATCACGATGCTGGTGCTGGAGTACCAGCCGTAGCCTGTCTTTTCCTGCGGCGCCGGGCGAGCGCGAACATCGCACCGGCCGCGGCAGCCATCCCCAGGCCAAGCACAGCCCCTGCTAAAGGATCCGGCGGAACGGCCGGAAGCGACACGATGCCCTGCTCCGAGGTGACGGCCGGCTCGCGCACGTAGCGGCCGTGTTGAGGGATTCGAAAATTGGTGGCTAATTCCGCGAGCCCAACCACCGCCTGGTCGCCGCTGATCGGAAGCCCATGCCCGCAAGCGATCGTCAGCGGGTGAAGTTCGGCCAGGCGCAGCACCGACTCGCGCGCGCGAATCCAGTCGCACGTGGATGGCGATGGGGGTTCCGAGACCCGCCGAAACTTCGTGATGGTGGCCCAAAACGAGTCGAGATTCGTGGTGGTCAGCGCATCTCCCGCCAGCAGGATTTCATCCGTGGAGCGAAAGAATGCGACGTGGCCGGGCGAGTGGCCCGGAGTATGCACCCACTTCCAATCGGGCATCGGATAGACACCCGACTCCGCATCGAGCGCGCGAACACGATCCCCGAGCCGCACCGGCACGGGACGAACCACGCGGCCCAGCATCGCTTCAAAACCGCCCACCGTCGGATCGGGCGGCGGGTATTGAGATTTTCCTGTCAGATACGGCAACTCGAGCGAGTGCGCGAGAATCGGAACCTCCCAAAACTGGCTCAATTCCAGCGCGCTTCCGGCGGTGTCCGGGTGTCCGTGGGTTAAAACAATCGCCCTAGGACCGTGGTCCGGACCGTACAACGCTGCCCCCGCATCCCGAATCTGTTGGGCGTCACCCGCGAGGCCAGTATCCACCAGAGTCCAGCCTCCGTCGCGGTGTCCCACGAAGTACACATTCCGCAGGCCGAGGGACAAGTAAAACACTCTTTCGGCGATTTTTTTGACCGGCATCATCTTGATTCTAAGACACCTGCGGGGCCCTTTCCGGGGTCGAATGTAGCACCCGCTGCTATAATTGGGTCAGCCGTAAATTCTTAACCGAATTCATCCCGGGGTGGAACACGTATCTAAAGGTAAGGACAACAAATCCAATGAGTAATTCGAAGATTCAGGCGGTGGAGATCGAATCGAACTCGGACGCAAACGCTTCGGCCGGCGCGTACAAAGTGTTCAATCGGATCGTCGACTGGATCACCAACGACCGCACGCAGTTGCTCAACATCACCGAGCGCATCAACGAAGTGGTCCGCAAAAGCGGTATACGCGACGGATTGGTTCATCTCCAATCCCTGCACACCACTTCGGCGGTCTTCTTGAATGAATGGCAGGACGCGCTGCTCGTCGACGTGAAGACCTTCCTGGAACAGATCGTGCTTCGTGAAAAGTATTACCGGCACAACGATCCGGAGCATTCCGATTGCGAGCGCAGCAATGCCGATTCCCATCTGCGGGGTTTGCTGATGGGTCAGACGCTATGCTTGCAAGTCCGCAACGCCACGGTTCTGCTTGGTACCTGGCAAAGCATTATTTTTGCTGAGTTCGACGGGCCGCGCAGCCGGTCGCTCGCCGTGCAGGTGTGCGGCGTCTGAGATCGATGCCGAGATTCTTCACCCTCCAACAGGCTCAGCAGCTCTTGCCGGACATGGAATCCGCAATACGAGACGCAATTTCTCTCAAGGCCGAGTATCAGCGGGCGGAGGCTGAATGGCAGGCATTCGCGCATCGGGTGTCGATCCAGGGCGGCCTGTCGGCGGATCACTCCCAGCTGGTCGAGCAAAAGCGGCATCGCGAGTCCACCGCGCAGGGCCTGAGGCAGTCCATCGAAAGAATCCACCAGGCCGGGTGTCTGGTAAAAGACCTGGATATAGGGCTGATTGACTTTCCTACTTTGCTGCGCGGCGAAGAAGTGTACCTGTGCTGGAAGCTGGGCGAATCCGGAATTCGCTTCTGGCACGGAATCCACGAAGGCTTCGGCGGGCGCAAGGAGATCGACCAGGAATTCATCGAACATCACCAGGGCGAGCAGCCCAACTGAATGTGCGAGAATTGAGAGCGGTCTCTCCGGGCGATTCGACGATGAACGGACCGTTACAGTGAAATACTGTCTCGTCTAACACAAGCATGCTGCTGAGCCGAGAATTCATAGCTTACCTATCCAGACAACTCGTCGCGCGGATGACTCCGCAGATCATCGAAACCAGCGATCCTGCCCTGGCGACGGAAATGATCAGTCATCTCATCGAAGACGACCTGCAGGTGGAAGATCGCCTGAATGAAGAAGTTCGCGAGATGCTGAGCCAGTACAGCGATTACATGCGGCGGGAAGGCGTCAGCTATCAGGAGATGTTCCGCCGCATCAAGAACACCCTCATCTCGCAGCGCAAGGTGATCCGCGCGGCGGGGCGCGATACCGGCGACAATATGAAACTCTCCCGCGACAAGATCAACGATATCTCCCAC
Organism: Terriglobia bacterium; assembly: GCA_963786745.1. Lineage (GTDB taxonomy): Bacteria > Acidobacteriota > Terriglobia > Bryobacterales > Bryobacteraceae > Palsa-89. The sequence continues at coordinate 85,211 of CAWBAE010000014.1, forward strand.
AAGCTGGTGGGTTCTTTCCGCAAAGCGCGCGAGTTTCGCCTGAAGAAGGACCCCAACGACGTCAGGCTCGAAATTGTGAAGGCCATGACCGAGCTGCTGGCGGTGGAAGAGAAGGTAGATCGCGCGGCCCGCACCAAGATCCGCTCGCAAAAGAAGGAAATTGCCGAAGGCACCGAAGAGTGGGATCTGCTGCATCGCCGCTATTACGCCGAAGAACTTAAGAAGTTCGGCATCGACCTGAGCCGATGACCACGCTGGTGGTTACCGGCAGCCTCAATATGGATTTCGTGGTGGCGGTGGATCGTTTGCCCGCGCCCGGAGAAACCGTGCTGGGCGGGGATTTCCGCATGCTCCCGGGAGGCAAGGGCGCGAACCAGGCCTGCGCCGCCGCGCGGCTCGGATCGGGATCAACCGCGGTGCGAATGATCGGCCGCGTTGGGTACGACGTCTTCGGCGATCATCTGAAGGCCAACCTGTCGGCGGCCGGCGTGGATGTGGCCGCCCTTCACGCCACGCGTTCCCAGGCCACCGGCGTCGCGCTGATCTCGGTTGAAAAGTCGGGCCAGAACTCTATCGTGGTGGCGCCCGGCGCGAACCACGCCCTACTGCCCAGCGAAGTGGAGGCCATGCGTCCGCTCTTCGCGGGCGCGCGCCTGGCGCTGTTTCAGCTTGAATCGCCGATCGCGACCGTCGCCGCGGCGCTGCGGCTCGCCCGGCAAGCAGGCGCGCAAACCATGCTCGATCCCGCGCCCGCGCAGGCGTTGTCCGCGGAACTGCTGGCCGAGGTGGATATCCTCACGCCCAACGAAAGCGAAGCGCTGATCCTGCTCGGCCGTCCGCCGGGCCGGGTTGAGCTGAATCAAGCCCCTACCCTGGCGCGATTCCTGGAGGAACTCGGCCCCCGGGCGGTGCTGCTGAAGCTGGGCGATCGCGGCTGCTTCTATCGCGATTCGAGCACCGAGCTATTCAGTGCCGCTTTCCCGGTTGCGGCGCGCGATACCACCGCTGCGGGCGATGTGTTCAACGCGGCTTTAGCTGTCGCGCTCGCGGAAGATTTCTCCATCGAGAAAGCGCTGCGCTTTGCCAACGCCGCCTCCGCGATTTCGGTGACGCGTAGCGGCGCGCAGGCATCCATTCCATCCCGCGCCGAAGTGGATCACTTCTTGGCCGGCGGATTCCAGTAACCGACCATCAGCTCGCTCGCCCAGGCCGGCTGTCGAACGTCCCCTTTCGGTCCAAATTCCCGCATATACGGCTTGATGTCCAGGACCGGCGTCCCGTCGATGGCGTCCAGCGCTTCCACGTCAATGTGTAGATCGCCCACCGCTATCAAGCGGCAAACGGTGACGCCCAAACGATTCGGCCGGTTCTTCCCCCGCTGCGCGAAAATGCCGGCGAAAGGCCAGTCTTTGCGCCCGCGCGGATGCCGCCCGCCATACTCGATTTCGGAATCCGCCACGCGATCGAAGACAAAGATAATTTCCACGTGCGAGAATCCGTCCAGGCCGGCTAGGGACTCGCGGGTGAAGCGGGCGGCATCCAGCTCAATGCGGGAGATGGCGCCTCCCCAGACGTCATCCAGGGGCGCGTCCGTCGCGCTGAGAACGACGCCAATGGGAGTCACCTCAAAACTGGATGCCATACAAGCATTCTAAAGCAAGGCTCTTGACGGATCGCCTGCCACGTGCTAGTATTTTGGCATGTCGTTAACCCTTAAGCAGGTTCAACTGAGCCGGCGCGAGCGCCAGATCCTGGATATCCTGATCCAGCGCGGCAAAGCATCCGCTTCCGAGGTTCGCGACGCCATGCCGGATGCGCCCAGCTACTCGGCGGTAAGAACGCTCCTACGCGTGCTCGAAGACAAAGGACATGCTAAGCACCGCGCCGAAGGCCTCCGCTACGTTTACCTGCCGACGGTGCCACGCGAGAAGGCCAAACGCTCGGCTGTCAAACATCTGCTGGACACCTACTTCAGCGGATCTCCCGAGCAGATCGTCGCCGCGCTATTGGATGTTTCGTCGACGAAGCTCACCCGCGAGGAATTGGATCGCATGGCCGAAATGATCGAAAAAGCAAAACAGGAGGACAAATAAATGCCCATATCGAACGAAGCCGCCTGGTTCGCAATGTGCGCCGGCATCGCCGTGAAGAGCACTGTCATCCTGGGCTTCGCCTGGCTCGCGGTTTCGCTACTCGGCCGCCAATCCGCCGCGGTCCGGCATTTCATCTGGGTCGCAGCGGCGGCCGCCCTGCTCGCTCTTCCCTTGTTGACGCTCGGTCTGCCGGCTTTCTCGATTCCTGTGGCCACACCGCAAATCCTCACCGCCATCACGGCTTCCCCGGCGTCGAACACGCACGTTTCTTCCGCCTCGATCCCAGCCCTCGGCCTGGCGCGGCCGCATCCCGCGCGGTGGCATATCGATTGGCGTCTCGCGCTGCTACTGCTCTGGGCCGCGGGCTCCGTGATCGCGCTGGGCCGGATGCTGCTCGCTTGCGCGGGTCTGTGGCGCGCCCGGCGAATGTCTGCTCCATCGCCGCACCGCGCGTTCGCGGCAGAACTGGCCGGGCAGCTCGGAATCGAACGCGCCGTGGAAGTGCTGGAGACGGGCGTTGACACAATGCCGATGACGTTCGGGTTCATTCGCCCGGGCATTTTCCTGCCTTCCGCCGCCGGCCAATGGACCCACGAACGCCTCCGTGTGGTTCTGCTGCATGAACTGGCGCACATTCGCCGCCACGACGTGGCCGCGCAGTTTCTGTCGCGCCTGGCGCTGGCGCTGCACTGGTGGAATCCGCTGGCGCATATCGTGTCGCTGGAATCGTTGAAGGAACGCGAACGCGCCGCCGATGACCTGGTGCTTCGCGCCGGAACCCGGCCTTCCGATTACGCCGGACATCTCCTGGACGTCGCCCGTACCTTGCGGATGCCCGGGTCTTTCGCGGCGCTTGCCATGGCGCGCCCATCGCAACTCGAATCGCGCCTGGCCGCCATCCTGGATTCTCGCGCGCGCCGGGGACAGGTGAATCGCGGCTTCGCCCTGACGGTCATGGCGCTGGCGACCGCAATAGCCGTGCCCCTCGCCGCGGTGCGCGCCCAGGAAAGCGCATACACTGCGCTCCCGGCGAATGTCGATGCCACCATCCGTACCGCCATCTCACAACAAAATCCCGCAATGCTGGATGCGCCCGCCGCTCGGTTTGAAGCGTTGCGCCAATATGACACCGCGCGGAAGCTCTACGAATCAGCGGCGGCCATCCAGGCGCAGATTTCGGGACAAAACAGCGCGGACTACGGCGTGGCTCTGCTGAAGCTCGGCGATCTCGAAGCACGCCGCAACCGGCGCGCCGAGGCTGGAGCTTTTTATACCCAAGCGGTCCAGATACTGGGAGCACGGCCGGAGGCGGCTCGGGCTCTCACCTTCCTGGGGGTAACGGCGCTAGTCAACAAGAACATCGCTCAGGCAAACGATTATTTCGGACAGGCGCGGCGCTTAGGTGGCCCCGGAGCAACAGCCGCCACAATGTGGATGGGGGTGGCCCGCGAACGCGATCAAAAGCCTGCGGAGGCTGAAGAGTTGTATCGATCCGCCCTGGCAGCCGAACCGTCTGACTCAGCGGACGCGTCCATTACCGCAACACTGCTGGCGAATTTGCTGGACGCGCAAGGCCGCCAGGACGAAGCCGGCCCATTGCTCGACCGCGCCGCTCAGATCCGAAAGGCACACTCGCAATCTGTCGCGGCCAGTCCTGGCGCATTTCGAATCGGACCGGGGCTCCGCGCTCCGAAGGTTCTGTCTAAGGTGGAACCGGAATATTCCGATGAAGCCCGAATCGCCAAGTACCAGGGAACCGTGGTGGTCTCAGTCGAGATCGGTCCGGACGGATTCGCGCACAACACGCAGGTTGTGAAAGGCATAGGGCTGGGCTTGGATGAGCAGGCGCTCGTCGCGATCGAACAGTGGCGCTTTGAGCCCGGCATGAAGGATGACGCGCCGGTCAATGTGCTGGCGAGCATTGAAGTAAACTTCCGCCTGCTCTGATCGGTCATTCACTGCGCAGGGCTATTGCAGGATCTACCCTCGCAGCCCGGCGGGACGGTCCCCAGGCCGCGAGAGCCGCAGCGCACGCAATCGCAGCCAGCCCAACGCCAAGCGACCATGGGTCGCCGGGCTCGACGCCAAAAAGCAGCCCGCGCACCAGCCGCGTGAGCGCCATCGACCCGGCTGCGCCCGCGATCGCTCCAGCCGCAGTCCACAACCCGGCGTGTTTCTGGATCAGCAGCGCGATATCCAGGGGCGTTGCGCCTACGGCCATTCTTACCCCGATCTCGCGCGTTCTTTGCGCCACCAGGAACGAAACTACGCCGTAGATTCCGATGGCCGCTAGCAGTAGCCCCATCAGCGCGAATATGCCCACCAATACCGAGAAAAACCGAGGACGCTCCATCAAATGTTCAACTCGAGCATCCATTGTCTGTATGGTCACAGGCAGCGCTGGGTCCAATGCCCCGATTTGCATACGAATCCAGCGCGCGAGCGTTTCCGGGGGGAGCGATGTTCGAAAAATCGCGACGTTTGTCTGGTCGCGAAAATCGTTCATCCGCAGCCGGTAATATTCGGGATCGCCTGCTTTCGCCAGCCCCGAGTTCTTGACGTCCGCCGCCACGCCCACAATCTTCGACCATTGCCCATCCACATTCAGATCGATCTCGTGGCCGACTGGATTTTCGTCGCCAAACATCTTCCGGGCCAGGCTCTGGCTCAAGATCAACGGCGAAGGTCCGGAAGCCCGCTCCGATTCTTGAAACGCGCGTCCGGCGAGGATGCGAATCCCCATGGCTCGAAAATAATCCGGAGTAACCCAGCGGAAGGCTACCATCCCGCCGTTCTGCGCCAACGCCGGGCGGCCGGCCACGCGCATGTTCGAATAGGGGCGGCCGTGCATTCCGCCGGAAGGAGGAATAGAGTCGCTAAACGCGACCACGCCGGCTCCGGGAATCTCCTTCAAACGCGCTTCCATCTCACGGAGAAAGACAGCCTGTAGCTTAGGGGCCTGATTTCGCAAGATAACGGACGCCGTCACCACGCGCTCACGCTCGAAACCCAGCGGTTGGAGTTCCAGGTTTCGCCAGCTCTTGAACAGTAATGATGCTCCCGTCAGAAGCACCAGCGAAATAGCCACCTGCGCCGCGACCAGAACCTTCTTGTAGAATGCGCGAGACAATCCGGCGTCGCGCCAACCAGTGAGATTTTCGGCGTTCGGCCGTTCTAAAGCCGGCGCCAAGCCGAAGATCAAGGTGGACAACAAAGAAACCGCCAACGCGAATGCCAGGATGCGCATATCGATGCCCGCTTGGCCCAGCCGCGCGATTCCGGCGGCCGAAATCGCGACGAATAGCCGCAGCAAGGCCCAGCCGAGCCCGCATCCAAGCGCGCCGCCCAGTAAGCCCAGCATCAGGTTCTCAGTGAACAACTGCCGGATCAGGCGTCCCCGTCCGGCGCCAATCGCGGCTCTCAGCGCAAGTTCTTTTCGCCGAGCCGCGGACCGCGCCAGCAAAAGATTCGCCACGTTCGCACACGCCAGCAGCAAAAGCCCCAGCACCGCCCCGAACAGCATCCAAGAGGCCAGCTTTACATCCTGGATCTGCCGGTCCCGCACAGAGCGCACCACCAGCTGCACCTCGTAGCGCAAGGTCGCGGGCACTTGTTGAAGGCTTTCCTCAAAAAGCGGGCGCATCTGGTTGCGCGCCTGATCGATGGATATTCCGTCGCGCAGGCGGGCGAAAGAACGCAAGAACACCGTCGCGCCGGGCGCGCGAGCCTTGGCTTCGTCCAATTGCTCCGGCAGCAGGATGTCAGCGTCCCCGAGCTGCGGCATTTCGAAACTGCTTGGCAGAATGCCGATAATGCGGGCGTGCTCGCCGTCGATTTCAATTCCCTTCCCCAATGCGTTTGGGTCGCCGCCGAACTCGCTTTTCCACAGGCCATCGGACAACAGCGCCACCAACGGAGCTCGCGGGCGATCGTCTTCCTTAGTGAAATCCCGCCCCAGCGCCGGCGAAATTCCCAGCGTCTTGAGGAAATTCGCTTCCACCGAAATACAAGCGACGCGTTGCGGAGTTTGAGAACCCAGGTCGCACTGGTAAGCCGGCCGCATCGACGTCAGCGATTCGAAAGGGGTCTGCTTGCGCTGCCAATCGAGATGAAAGTTCCCCAATTGAAATTCGTTGACATCGATCGGCCCTTTGAATCCCAACGAGACCAGACGGTCGCCCCGATAGTACGGCAAGCTCCGGAAAAGCAGCGGATCCACGATGCTGAATACGGCGGTGGATGCGCCAATTCCAACCGCCAGGGTAGTGACCGCGACGGCCGTAAATCCAGGCGAGCGCCGAAATCCGCGTACGGCGTGCCGCGCGTCCTGCCAAAACCCCTCCATCCACGGCGCGATAATCCCTGCCTTAGAGCACATCATGACGCCCCAGGTTTACGTAACCACATATAGCAATGGTTACCAATTCGCTCAGCCTTTCCGTATCGCAACAGCAGCAGGTCCAGGTAACGAAACGGAAAAAGCAGCCAGCCGCACACTAGGTGCGAAACGCGCCGCCACCATCCAAACGGAAAGAGCAATTTCACATATTCAATCACAAACACCAGCAGCGTGGCCGTCGGACCGGTCCGCCAGCCTTCCGCGACAATCTCCATCGGGCCCGCCAATTCCCTGAGGCCGTCTCGGGTAAATCTTCGAAAATCCCTCGGGTATTCGTGAAATGGATGGCAGAACGGAACCACCAGATGGGCATAACCTCCAGGCGCAAGGACGCGGCGGATCTCAGACATCACCAGCGCCGGATTCCGGACATGCTCAAGCACGGCGTCGCATTCCACGCGCTGAAACAGGTCGGACGAAAAAGGCAATTGCTCGGCATCCGCCGCAACGTTGACGCCCGAGATCGCCACGAGGTCCAGGTTGACATAGCCGGGCACGTTTCGGCCCGCCCCGCCGATGTAGAGATTCCAGCGGCCCAGAGGAAAATCCTTGGGCTCGGCCGGGTTCATGATGAACGGATCCGGCGGCTGCAGCAGCCGAAACAAGCGATCACGCCAGTGTGGCGAGGCCCGTTTGCGATAACGCTCTTCCAGCGCGGTTTTGGTTACATCCATTTCGAAGAGAGCGCGCGGCTCGAAGGCGGCAGCAGCCCGCCATCATGGTAGCGCATGCTCTCGAGGGACCCAATCGCCGGTGCGATAAACTAAGAACCGCCATGCGCGCGCCTCGGAATCGTTTCTTTTTGCTTATAGCCGCGGTGCTTTTGACCACCGCCGCGGCGCTCGCGCAACAAGCGCAGGGCCCCGATTACGCGCGCCTGGTGAAAGAGTGGACCACCCGTCCGGAGTTCATGAGCCCGGTGGTGGATCACCTGCCGAAATCTGCCTCAATTCCAACCACGCGCGACATTCTGGGATATTACGTCGGCGAGCCGAAGAAGTTGACACATTATGCCGATCTGATCCGCTATTATCGCGCGCTGGCTGCCGCATCGAAACGCGTAAAGATCCTGCCCGCCGGCCAGACGGATGAAGGCCGCGAGCAGATGGTGGTGGTGATCGCGGACGAAGAGACTATCCGCAATCTCGATACATACAAGGGCTACCTCGCCAAACTCGCGGATCCGCGCGGCTTGAGCGACCAGGAGGCTCGCGACATCGTGAAGCAGGCCAAGCCCATCTACATGTTCACCGGCGGTCTGCATAGCGCCGAAACCGGACCGCCCGAAATGCTCATGGAGCTGGCCTACCGGCTGGTGGTGGATGAATCCCCGCTCTTCGAGCAGATTCGCCGCGAAACCATCGTCATGATCGCCCCGGCGCTCGAGCCCGACGGCCGCGACCGTTACGTGGACTGGTACAACCGCCACAAGATCCACGAAGAGACCGAAGCGGATCGCGTCCCTGGCCCTCCCTATTGGGGCAAGTACATTTATCACGACAACAATCGCGACATCAATTATTCGCAGGTCACGATGCGCAATTGGCTGAAATTTTATCTGGAATGGCATCCGCCGATCATGCATGATCTGCATGAATCCGTTCCGTTTCTATACACATTTAGCGGGCAAGCCCCGCAAAATCCGACGCTAGACCCGATTCTCTACGCCGAGCTGCCCTGGTTTTCGAATTTCGAGCTGACCAAAATGTTCGGCTACGGAATGCCGGGCGTCTGGACGCATGGCTACGTGGACATGTGGTCGCCCGGCTATTTGGGATTCATGTCGTCGAATCACAACGGCATCCTGCGAATGTACGAGACCTTCGGCAACGGCGGCGCGAACACGATGAAGCGTACCGTTGCGCCTCCCGATGCGCCGCCTAGCGAAAATCAGACCACGCGCGAATGGTATCGCCCGCTGCCGCCCTATAAAGAAGTGGTCTGGTCCATGCGCAACAACACCAATTTCATGGAGACGGGCGTACTTTCGGCGCTCGAACTGGCTTCGAGCAACGCCCGGACTTTGGTCGAGAACTTCTACGAGAAGAGCCGCCATTCCATCAATTCCGGATCGAACGACGCTCCCTTCGGTTACGTGCTGCCTGCCGGCCAGCCGGATATGACACGCGTAGCGTTCATCGTAAACGTTCTTCGATTGCAGGGCATTGAGGTTGGGCGCGCCAACGCAGAGGTGAAACTCAAGGAAGGAACTTATCCGGCCGGCTCGCTGATCGTGAAGCGCAACCAGCCCTACGGCCGCCTGGCGAAAATCCTGCTCGAAAAACAAGATTTCCCGGATCAAAACCTGCGCACTTATGATGACACCGGATGGACCATGGGTTTGATGAGCCACGCGGAGGTTGCGGAAATCGCCGATCGCGCGATTTTGGATGTCCCTGTGCAGCCGGTGGACACGCTCAACATCACTGGCACCGTTCAAGGCGATGGGCCCTGGCTGGCGGTCCTCGAAAACGGCGCGAATTCGCTGGTCACTCTGCGCTACCGGCTCAAGAATCTCAAATTTGAAGCCGTGGAACAGGCCTTCAAATCCGGTAATCTGGATATTCCGGCTGGTTCGTTCCTGCTGCAGTCCAGTTCGGAAGCGAAGGGCGAAATCGAGAAGCTGGGCCTGAAAGCCGTGGCGCTTGCAGCCACGCCCAACGTCCCGAAACATCTCGTGGACCTGCCGCGCCTCGCGGTCTTCAGCACCTGGGGCAGCACGCAGGATGTCGGATGGGTGCGCTACGCTTTCGACCATTTCGAAGTGGGATACGATCTCATCTACAAAGAACGCATCCGCAAGGGTAATCTGCGGGATTCCTACGACGTCATGGTCATCCCCAGTCAAGGGCGCGGCACCGGCAAGTCGATCGTCTTCGATCTCGAGTCCAAAGGGAAGCCTGTCGCTTACACCAAGTCCACCGAATTTCCAACCTTGGGCGCTTACGGCGAGTCGGAAGATATTACGGGCGGAATGGGACTGGAAGGAGTGGTGGAGCTGGACAAGTTCGTGAAAGCTGGAGGAGTCCTGATCACGCTGGGCGCGGCCAGCTTTCTCCCGGCCGAATTCGGCCTCACTCCCACGGTGGATGCGGGGCACACGACAGCGCAATTCTACGCGCCCGGGCCGATTGTCGAAGCCGAGATCATCCAGCCGTCGAATCCTATCTTCTACGGCTATACCGGGAAAACCGTGGCCGTACGCTACGCCAATGGTCCTCTGCTGCGCGTGCCGCTCGATGACCGGAAGAAGCAGATCCTGATGCGATACCCGGGCACCGATAAGTCCGTGCTCAGCGGCCTGATGAAAGGCGTCGCTGAAATCAAGGGCCGTCCGGCGATTGTGGACGTTCCCGAGGGGCAAGGGCGGGTGCTGCTATTCGCAACGAACCCGTGTTACCGCTGGCAGAATTTAGGTGAATTCAACATGCTCGCGAACGCGATCCTGCACTTCAACGATGTCCCCAAGTCCCTGCCCCCGTCGCCGCCTGAATCCGGCCAATAAAGCTCATCAGCCGGAAGCGTCGTCATACGCGAATTTTCTGATTCACGTATACTTGAAGCACCTCCCTGTGAAAACACTCGAATTGTCCAGCCACCCCCAGCCAACCTGGCAATATTGGCGTGTCGCTGCCAAAGGCGGACGCGCGCCTCACTTGCTGCCTCTCGTACTGGGACAAGGCGCCGGAACGGTTGCTCTGTGCGGGATTCGAATTTTCGAGAACAAGCGCGACGGCACTGCCACCAGCGTCAAGATCCCGCGAGGCGATGAGTGTCCGAAATGCCAGCAGGTGGCAGCCTGGTACGCGCAGCAAATGCTTTCCGTGGAACAGAAGCAGGAAATCGGTCGGCTGGAAGCCTGGCAAAAGGTAGTGAAAATACTAGGTAATCTCGGCCTCACGCAAGCCCAAAAGGAAAAAGGGATCGACGAAATCATTAGCGCTTAGCCCCAGGACAAACCGGTCCGGAAAGTGCTAAACTGTAGGGGTTCCAAGGTACCTGACTGCCCGCCGTGTCACGCTACCCGCGATCACAGGTACCAGAGAGCCCAAGGCGTTCTGGACGCTGCGTTTTTCCCATTTCAGCCGCGGGTCCAAGGAGAGTGTTGAATGGCCGAGATTTACATCCAGGATGGTGAAACCCTGGAGAGCGCGCTGCGGCGTTTCAAGCGCAAAGTGCTCCAGGAAGACATCATCAAGGAGATAAAGCGGCACTCGTTTTATTTGAAGCCGGGGGAGCGGAAGCGTGTCAAGGCAGCGTTGGCGCGCAAGCGTAATCGCAAGAAGCACAAGCGCGAAAGTTCTACCGAGCAAGCCTGATTGGCTGGAGTGAATGATACTCATGCAGTATTTTGTCCGCACGATGGAGAAGCATAAGGAAAGCACCAACGCTTTTAGCGTTGAAGTGGCGTGCTCCGGGCTGGGCGCCGCCAAGGAACAAGCCAAGCGGCTGGTATTGGAATCGCCGCCGGCGGTGATGCTGCAGGCCGATGCCTGTCTCAGAAATAAGACCGGCGTGCTGACCAAATACCGTTGCTGGATTAACGAGCGCGGGGAGTTTCAGGAACGCGTCCTGGTTTAACCTTTCTTCCGCGAGTTACCATCGAGGAATGATGGGAAAAGGCATACTGGCGGTTGGACGGCAATCGGTGGTTTTCGGCACATTGTGCCTGGGCTTCGGGGGCGGATTGGCCCAGGCTGCCATCTGCGAGAGCCTGGCTCAAATCCATCTTCCGAACACGACCATTACCAGCGCGCGATTGGTGGCCGCCGGATCGTTCACTCCCCCCAAAGCGGAGGCTGCACTGCCCGGCGGCCCAACCTTCAAAAGCCTGCCTGCTTTTTGCCAGGTGGCGGGCGTGATCAAGCCATCGGCTGACTCCGATATCCGCTTTGAAGTCTGGATGCCGGCCAGCGGATGGAATGGACGCTTCCAGGGCATCGGAAACGGCGGCTTCGCCGGATCGATCGACTACGGCGGAGGGCTGGCCAATGCCGTCGCAAACGGCTACGCGGCGGCATCCACCGACACGGGGCACACGCAAACCGGCGGCATCAACGCACAGTGGGCGCTGGATCATCCTGAAAAGGTAACCGACTTCGGCTACCGGGCCATCCACGTCACCACGGAAAACGGCAAGGCCATCGTCCGCGCATTCTATGGCGAGGCTCCTAAATATTCCTATTTCAATTCCTGTTCGAACGGCGGCCGCCAGGCTCTCATGGAGGCCCAGCGATTTCCGGCCGATTACGACGGCATCATCGCCGGCGCTCCCGCGAACAACTGGACGCATCTGTTCGCGGGATTCATTTGGAACGCGCAGGCGTTGAGCGAGCCGGGCGGCTTTATTCCCCCCGCGAAGTTCACCGCGATCGAAACCGCCGCGTTGACTGCCTGCGACGCGTTGGACGGCGTCCAGGACGGAGTGATCGACGATCCCAGGAAATGCCACTTCGATCCCTCGAAGCTCGCGTGCCTCGCAACCGATTCCGTAAGCTGCCTCACCGCGCCGCAAATGAAAACTTTGGAGCGTATCTATTCCGGCCCCAAGGACTCGAAAGGTGAGCAGCTTTTTCCGGGATTTCCCCCGGGCGGAGCCACCGGACTGTTGGGATGGAGCGGATGGATCACCGGCATGTCGCCGGATAAAAGCGCTCAGTACTCCTTCGGCACCCAGTTCTTCGCGAACATGGTATTCGACAACCCGGCCTGGGACTACCATAGCTTCAACTTCGACAAGGATCTGAAACTGGCCGACGGCAAGGCGGGCAAGGTTCTGAATGCCACCGATCCGAATTTGAAGCCCTTTCTGGATCGGAAGGGCAAGCTGATTTTGTATCACGGCTGGAGCGACGCGGCCATTCCGGCGCCCAGCACCATCCGCTACTACGACAGCGTCGAGGCCAAGATGGGTTCCCAGCAGACGGAATCTTTCGTGCGTTTCTTCCTGGTGCCGGGCATGCAGCATTGCGCGGGCGGTCCCGGCCCCAACAGCTTCGGACAACTTGCCGGCGCCGAACACGACCCGGAGCACGACATCGGCAAGGCCCTGGAGCACTGGGTGGAAGACGGCGTGGCGCCCGAGAAAATCATCGCCACCAAGTTCAAAACCGATCTCAATCCCGCCTCGGGCGTGCTGCGGACGCGTCCGCTGTGCGCCTACCCTTTGGAAGCCCGCTATAAAGGCACCGGCAGCACGGACGACGCCGCCAACTTCGCTTGTACGAAATAGCGGGCGGACTGCCGTGAGCTATTTCTTTTCCGGCGCCGGCGCGGTGTCGGCTTTGGTCACTCTTTTCTTGAAGCGCCAGCCGTCCGGCGTTTTCACCAGCTGGTCATCGTACTTGGCCTCCGCCACGATCGACGGAGGGCGCGTGCTGACATCCACCAGCATCAGGTAGACGGAACCGCTGGCCCCTTCCGGCGTGCCGGTGATGGTCAGGTTGGTGTTCCAGTGACGCCGCGTGGCGCCATTCATTTTGCCGCGCCAGTCATTGATGAATCCGACCAGGGCATCGTGGCCGGTAAAGGTATTAAAAGTTCCGTCGGGCACGAACGTGGCGGCGTAACCCTCCGCGTCGCCCGAATCGATTGCGTTGTTATAGCGCGCGTACAGCTGCTGGATCTCGACGTAATCGTCCGCTGTCAGCGAACTCCCCCCCTTGCGCTGTTTCGCGGAAACCCAAGTCAAGCCGCCGACCACGAGCGCGATTATCGCGGTCGTGACAATTCGTTTACCTCGCATGTTGAAGCTCCCTTCGTCCGCGTACAGGCGCGGCGCACCATGGATCATTGTATGCCATCGCTCGAAACGATCTTATCCAGCGGGACCAAACCGGGCTCACGCGCTCAAAACGAAGTCCATCGTAACGAAAAGACCAAGAATCGGCTGCACCAGTCCTTGGGGCAAAAGCATCCAACAGCAGATGCATCAAACCAAAGCCGCGGGCGCGTCTCGTCCGCGAAAAGGAGAACTTCAACCATGAGCACCGCCGGTACCGCGGCAACTGCCGTCACTTATACCATCGACCCAGCCCACTCCAGCGCCGGTTTCAAAATCAGGCACCTGATGGTCGCCTACGTTCGAGGAGGATTCAGCGGCGTCACCGGCGACGTGACCTTTGATCCCTCCAACCCGGCCAATACGAAGATTAGCGCCAGCATCGATGCCACTACGCTGCATACGCATGATGAGAAGCGCGATGCGCACGTCAAAGCCGCGGATTTTCTGGACGTCGAGAAATACCCGAAGATCACCTTCGTTTCCAAACGAGTGGTCCCGGATGGGAAGTACCAGTGGAAAGTCACCGGCGATCTCACTTTTCGCGGCGTTACCAAAGAAGTCACGCTGGACGTGGAAAGCGCGCCCGCGGAAGCCAAGGACCCATGGGGAAATCTTCGCAGCGGCGCCTCTGCGGAGACTGTCATCAAGCGCAGCGATTTTGGACTGACGTTCAATGCACCGCTAGAAACCGGCGGCTTCATGCTCGGCGATGAAGTCCATATCCATATCGATGTCGAGCTGGTCAGGAAAGCTTAGTGAGCCCGGGCGATCTCGCGAATCGCATCTTGCCGGCTTCGCCCATCCGCCGATTATTGGACCGCAACGGTGACGAGCGGGAGCGAGCTAGCGGTTCCGATGCCGATCTGAACGGGCACGGCCGGACCAGGCGTCACTCCGGCAGGCACTTGCGCATTAATTTGCAAGACGCCCGAGACCAAGCCGGGCGCAGCGCCTTCGTAACTGAGCTGGCAAGGCAGGCCACCGATCGTCACTGAAACATGGCCGACGGGCGTCGGCAGCGGAGCCGAGGCCACCAAACCATCGAAGCTGGCTGGGATCGTGACGCCGGCGCCCGTCGCGAAGAGGCTCACAAAATCCCCGCGAGCGGCGGGATGCCCGGCGGAGTTCACGGTCGCATCGGAATTCAGAATCGCGCCTTGGCCTAGGCCGGAACCGGCGATACTGAAAACTCCCGGAGAGCTGGCCGCCACCGGCAGCGTCACCGGAGCCGTGAGCACGCCCAAATATTCGAGCTGCAGCGCCGTCGTGGCTTCTCCCGCCACGGAATAAGGCACTACCACGTTCACTTGTCCAGCGGACGCATAGAGAAGCGGCGCAGGCACGCCGTCAAAATACACCCGGACGCCCGCCAGCGAATTGGACACCAGCCGGGGATTCGTCAGCATCAAGAAAGCCGGAGTCGGAGGGCCTATCGCAGCGCCAAACAGCGACACGATCTCGCCCGGAGCAACCGGGCCCGGCTCAAAGCTCGCGCCGTTCGCTACGCCTGCGGCCGTAAGGCTGGGCGCCGCATTCGCCAGCCGCAACAGGGCCGCGCCATATCCGGGGATGGTCACTTGCATGTTGGCCGAGGGCGTGAGGGATTGAAGCTGGGGACCCGTCAGCGGCGTGGCTGCATCGAGCGTGACCAACGTCGCCGTGCTGAACGAGCCGAGCGCCGACAGATTGAGCGCGAAAGTACGTGACGCGCCCGCGCCGTTGTTATCCGTAAACTTCTGGATGGCGTGATTCGACATGAGAATCACTACGGACCCATCCGGATTGCGGAGAGCAAGCGTGTGAGTATCCAGCCCCAGGACCGCCCCGGTGTTGGTGATCCAAAGACAACAACCCGACGCGGCGGTCTGCAAAATGTCCTGCCCCGGCGGCGAAGGCAGCCAGTGGGAAAGATAGTAGTCGACCCAATAGCTCAAATAAGGATTGCCCGAGGAATCCACTTCGCTGTACTGCGCGGTGGAGCTGAAATCCCAATGGTAGAGCGCCTGCGCGCCGACCTGTCCCAGCAGCTCAAACACGAGCGAGCGCCAGGCGGCGAAGAACGGACTGGTGCCGCGCAGATCAATAACGAACGGCGTCCCATTGCAGAGGCTCAGCCCGTTGCTGAGCGGGTTATCGGAGTTGATGTTGTTTTCAGTAACCCAAACCGGCACTCCGGCGAGATCCGGGTTGGTCGCAAGCTGCGAGTAAATGTAACTGACCTCGCTCGCGAAATTCAGAATGGTCGGGAAAATCTCAATATCGGTGTTGGCTTGGTTGCAGGTGGAGTAAAAGTGCGTGGCGACCACATCCACGGGAGCAGACACGTTGGCGACGAAAGTGGGCAGGAAGCTCTCGGCCGCCTGATTGACGTCAGAGAGTTCGATGGCCGCGAACTTGATGCTAGGGTCGGCCTGCGCCATCACCGGAACCATCGTGTTGTAGAGATTGACGTAATCCTGTGGCGTCATCCCGTTGCCGTTCGGCTCATTGAAGATGCCCCACCAGGTGATCGGGTACGGGCTGGGGCTCTGATAATGCGTGCCAGCCGCATCAAAGCCGCCGGTGTTGTAGTAACTCACCAGGCTCGCGCCCAGGCTGGCGAAGGCATCGTAGCTCGCGGGAAGCAGGTCGCCGTTCGAATCGTTCATGTACGCGGGTCCTCCGGCGATCTGAAACTGCGGGCTGTGATCCCCGGTACCCTGAAGCGGGGGCATCAGCGTGTCGAGCTCGGAGAAGTTCCAAGCGCCGGGGCTAGGGAGCAGGGTGCTTTCAGGAACCAGCTGCACGCGCGTGTGCTGGGTCTTGAGCGCGCTCAACGCCGCCAGACCCTGGGGCGCCTGGATGAAGTACTGGTAGCTGTAATCGGCCACCTGAAACGAAGTGGACATGGCGACTTCCAGGCGGCCATTCACCCCGGCCGAAGAGTTGATTTGCTTGCTGACCTGAACGTTGACCGTGCCGGATTGCGACGCAGCCGTAACGGCGCACGCGATCAGCGCGACTGGCAGGCTAAGAAAACAGGGCCGAAGGTTCACTGCACTCCGTCCTCAGAAGATGGTCAGCTCCACCGGTGATCCGACGCCGCATCCGAGCAAATTCACCGCCGAAGCCTGGTTG
This sequence comes from Terriglobia bacterium, assembly GCA_963786745.1. Classification (GTDB taxonomy): domain Bacteria; phylum Acidobacteriota; class Terriglobia; order Bryobacterales; family Bryobacteraceae; genus Palsa-89. The sequence continues at coordinate 101,604 of CAWBAE010000014.1, forward strand.
GTGGCCACTTCCAGATATCCGGAGCTGCCGACGATCACAAATAGCTCACCGGGCGCGCATTCGCTGAACGTCAATGCCAGCCTTTTGATCACTTCGGTCCCCACCTTGAGCTCAAACGGGCGAGTGCTCACGCCCGCAAATTCATGGACGTGCAGATTGGTGATTAGGTTGCCGAACCGGTCCACCTTCAGGATTGCGCCGCTCCAGGTTTTATGGCTGGTACGGATGGGTTTCTCGAAGGTTAGACGCAGGTGATCCTGGATTTTCGGGCCAAAACGGGATGGCAGGATCCCGCTTGCCAGATAGGCCGCGACCGGCGCGAATACATCCCGGCCGTGGAAGGTCCGGCTCACCGGTTGCAGAAAATAGCGAGGGTTGGTGAGTTCGCGGACCAGCGCTTTCCCGCGAGCGAAGATCATCGATAGCACGCCGTTGTCGGGCGCGATGAAATACTGGCCGGCGGTCTCCACCAGCAGCGGCCTCCGGGCCGACCCGACGCCCGGATCCACCACCACGACATGAATGGTCTTCTTCGGGAAATATGGGCTGGCCTGCGCGATGGTAAAGGCCCCGTCCGAAACCTCGAAAGGCTGAACCTGGTGCGTGATGTCGACGATCTGCGCGCTGGGATGGATGCCCAGAATGACGCCCTTCATGGTTCCGGTGAAATGGTCAGATGCGCCGAAGTCGGTGGTAAGCGTGATGATACGTTTGGTCATGGCCGGCGAGTGCTCGGCGAAGAGCCAAGCCTGCCGGATGTTAGCACGGGATCTACATCTCGCTCAACGCCGCCACCAGCGCCCCTCGCGCGGTGGAATACATTGGGCTCGATCCCAGCCGCACCTCCGAGATCGCAACCGGCAGCTCCGTCTCGCGGAGAGTCTTCTCGAAACGGTCCCGGAAGCCCGGCGCCATCACGCTGCCGCCCGCCAGCACCAGCGGGATCGGGCGATTCAGCTTGGGCATGTTCTGCACGCTGGCGAAGGAATCCTTGAGCGAAGCTACCAGCGCCTGAATCATGTCCTCATAGTAAGTGGCCAGCGCCTGATGGATTTTCCCCGAAAAATGCCCGTTGAAATGGAACGACTCTTCCTTGATGGAACGGATGCGCGTAGCCGGCTCGCCGCGCACGCGCGACACGTTGGCATCGATATAATCGCCGCCTTTCGCGATGCTGAAGCTGAATACCGGCACTGACAGATAGGCCAGGCACACGTTGCACAATCCGCCTCCGCAGCTGATTCCGATGCCGGTGTAGTTGGAATTCTCCATCTCGCCATACACCACCGCCAGCCCTTCCGAAATGCTGCGTGATTCGTAACCGAGCTCGTTCAGCATGGCAGTCAGGGCGGCTTGGTGGGCCCGGACCTCTTCGTCGGCGCCCATCGGCGCGGCCGGGACGCTGAAGCAGAGCCTGCGGCCGTGCGCTTTTTCTTCTCCCGCCAGGAGCTGCACGATCTGGCGCACCAGCATCAGGCTGTTGGCCTCCTCCGGATTCAAAACGCCGCGCAGCATGGGACGCCTGGTCTCTTTGTGAAACAGATTCGCGAACCGTTCCGATTCGTCGCCGTAGACTGTGATTTCGGACTCGTCGACCAGGTGCGGGATGCGCTCCTTCTTGAGGACGCTCTGCGTCAACTTGGAAAAAGGAATGGTGACGAACGCATTCAATTGCGTCTCGCACTGGATGTCCTTGTCCTGGCGATAGGCGGCCACGATGCGGCTGGTGCCAACGTCAAGGCCCACAGCCGAACTGGATTGTAAGTTGGTGCTCATCAATTGTTCTCCTGGTGGACGCCCTTCCCTCGGAGCGCCTGAATGGTGTTTCTGTATCTCTTTTGCAAGCTTGCGCGGTAACGGTCCACGGGCATTTTCCGCGCGGCCGCTTGCTCCCGAATGTTGCTTTCCGCCGCTTCAATGCCTTCCTCGAGCCCAGGGCCGCCCGCTCCGGCAAGCTCCGCGTCGGGCTCGAAACCGAACAGCGTCATGCTGGGAAGCGGATGCCTGTAGTTATCGCTCAGCCCTAGATCGGCGAAAGGAAGATTCGCGGCCCAATCGGTGTGGTATCCGGCCCGGCGATTCGCCGGATTTATCGAAACCTGCGCGTGCGCGACACAGTTGGACGCGGCAATCCGGTAACGCGCTCGCAGCATCTCCGTGAGAATCCGGCCCGCGTGAATCTGGGCGGCATTCACAGGCTGGGCTGATCCGTTCTGCTTGGTCTGGGCCTCGAAGGCGACGCCGAAAAAGCTTTCGTTCAAGTTCAAATACACCCAGTGCTGGTCCGCCCACACCGAGTTTCCGGCATGATTGGCGGAATCGCTTTCGGCCACCACGCGAAACACGCGCCCAAAACGGTCGATGACGAAGTGATAGGACTTCCGCCGGCACACATATTCGAGCAAGCCTTCCCCTGCGCGCTTCAGCTTCTGGTTCTGGTCTTCTTCAAACGGGGCCATGTGGCTTTCCGTGGTATGGAAAACAATGCCCGCCGGATCGGTGCGCCACTGACCCGTTTCCGAATCCAGGCCATCGGCGGGAAAAGCCAGATACCGGCGCGGCAAGCCTGGTGTAAGGTATGCATTTTCCACACGCAATCCGTTGCTATATAGATCAAAGTGGTCGTTGGTCTCGACCATCCATACCGGGGCCGAATCCGGCGCTTGCGATCGCCCGCTGCTTGGCGCCGCGTTAGCTCTAGCGGCTTTGGAAGTTGGGACCCTGGGTACCACTAGTCCCAGAGCGCGTCTCGCAAATGGCTGCGACAACATCACGCCGACCAGCGCCATTCCGAGCGTAATAGCCGACAGAGGAACATGCCTCAGCCAGCGCCTGGCCAAGATTCCGCGAGCGCCCTGGGAAGCAAGCTTATCCTGAAGAAATTGCAGGCGTTCGACGGGATCCGAGAAACGCCGCGCGCGCCACTCCACCAGCCGGACTGTGCCTCGGAGCTGCATCGGGAATATTACTAAGCATTAGTGCAGCGCGAAAGAAACACTCTCAGCCAATTGAACGGATTTACACTGTTACCACGACGAATACAGGCTTATATTTAAGAGTCCTGTGATAATCTGTGTTAGTAAAAAGCACCACCTTCTTATTAGGAGGGGTAACGGATGTTTAAAAGAATGCTGCACTCTTCGGCGCAAGGCCTCGCCCGGGCTTCCGCCGAAGAAACGCCTGCGCCGCACGCGGGGCTGTCAACGCCCACTTTCAGCGAGCTGGCTCGGACGGAACCTCGTCCGAACAACTCTCCGACGAAGCTGCCACCCTTCGAAGAAATTTATCGCAAATCCACGTTCAAGCCCAACACGGTCTCCGCGGAATGGGACATTCTCAAGGTGTCGGACATGTTGAATAGCGAACACCTGCGCGGTCTGTCACCGGCCGCGAAGCACAGCGCTCTGATGATGGCCATGGAGGCTGCCGGCGTAGCCGTGGAGGACATTCTGCAGGATGCCGTGCAGAGACAGCGCGTGCTGAACGAAGCGGAGGACATTCAGCGGAGGAATCTGGAGGAATCCGAGCAGGTCAAGCTTCGCGAGAACGAGCGGCTGACGGTTGAAATGGATTCCGTATCGCTCCAATATCGGGCCCGCATTGCCGCCGGCGCGGAGGAAATGGCGAGTGAACGCCGGCTATTTCGAGAGTGGCAGGAGTCCAAGGAGCGCGAGCAGCGGCGCATCGCCGAGGCCGCGTCGGCTTGCGTGTCTCCGGATTCCACTTCTAGCGACGCCAGCGTCAGCCGTCTGCTGGAGAAAAGCTCGAATCTGGGACGCTTCCGCGAATCGGCCTGAATAGGCGGTTCCACCAACAAGGTTAAGAAGTGGGGTGCGAATTTCGCGCTGATGGAGAGCTGTTGGTAGTTTTATCTTCGAGCGCACGGGCGCGGCGCGACATGGTTAGGTATCCCTGCCTTGCCGCATGAGTCGCCACCGCTTCCAATAAGCGGCCGGCGTTGGGAGCGCCGGCACGCCGCGCTCGAGCGGCGCGGTCGAAATCTTCCGCGAGCGCAAGCTCGGGGTTTTTCAAGCTGACTACGCTCGCGTGTAAATCCGCCGGGACCTCAAAATCGTCGCCCCCGCTGAGCCGCCAGGCGGTAAGACGCGCGGAGGTGACTGCCAGCGGATAGGGCATGCGAGCAGCTCGTTGTTCTGCTTCCTGGCAGGCTCCAAGCGCATCCGCGTTCCGTCCTAACATCTCGAGCGCATCGGCTTCCGTAACCAGCGCCGTGGCCGAGTTTTCATCCAGGTGGGCAGTAGCGAAATCGGCGGCGGAACGCTGGGCCTGGTCAGCGGCATGCTGAAACTGCCCCTTGGCCAGCAATAACTCGGCGCGAGCCAGCTCGATGCTTCCTCGACCTTCCAGAAAATTGTCGGCGCTCAGGTCGGACAGGCGTTTTTCCGCGTTCCCCAAGTCGCCGCGGGCGGTAAGGATGGAACTGACGGCCGTGTGGGCCAGCGTCAGGATGGCGGTGCTATTCGAAACACGCAGTTCGGTGATGGCTTTTTCGGCCATTTCCTGGGCGGCATCCAGGCGGCCGGCTAACCGAGCCAGAGCTGCCCGCAACAGGAACACCTCGCCGAAATCTTCACGGGCATTCGTCTTCTGCGCCTCGGAAAATGCCGTGCCAGCCGCTCGGGCTGCATCCGAAAGCCTGCCAATCCGCAAATAGAGCTCGGCGAGCTGGACTTGATCCTCGCTGGGGTCGTATCCGGTCTCTTTCTTAAGGGAGATCGCTTCTAAGAAATTTTGTTCCTCTTGTCCCCATTCGCGATTGGAACCTGCCACTACACCGAGGCCGGTCAGAAGGTTGGCCAGTTCCGCGCGATCGCCCAGCTCGCGCGCCACTCGGATGCCTTCGAGATAAGCTTTTTGAGCCTCTCCGAACTGACCCGCGTAGTACAGGTAATTACCGTGAATGCGCCACGCATAGCTGACGCACTGACGATCCCCCAGCTCTTCGCAAACTTTCCTGCCCTCGCTTTGAACCGCATAGTAGTTCGGATCGCCGAGGGTTTGCATCGCCCCGCCTTCGAGCAGCCGGGCGCGCGCGAACAGATATCGTGCGCCGCGCGCCTGGGCTTCTTCCGCCGCGCGGCGGGCATAGTCTCGCGTCTTTACATAGTCTCTCGTAACGCCAGCATTGTGGCCTTCCAGCAGATCGATGCGTGGATCATTCCCCGCGGGTTTCGGGAGCCGCCGAAGAATCTGCAAGGTCGCGCTCGCATCGGCATTCTTCATGCCTCGATACTGCGCCTTGGCCAGATTCAAGCCATCTTCCAAACTGTCCGGAAATAGGCGAAAGATGTCTTGATAGATTTGAATCGCGCGATCCCACTGTTGCGCGGCGGCCCGATAGCGCGCCTCGATTCCGAGCTGATCGAGGCGGCTAAGCGTGGAGGAAAGCTCGTAAGCTCGCCGATTTTCGTCGTTTGCACGGGCGTTGTAACCGAGCGCGGTCCACGCGTCCGCAAGAGCCGAATGGATCAGAGCATTTCCCGGATCGGCGCTTACAGCCGCCTGCAAATGATCTCTCGCACCCATGGGATCCACTTGCCGCAGCGCCTTCAAACCCTCTGCATATTCCCGCATCGCGCTCGGAGCCGGCCAGGCTGGCGCGGCTGGCGGCGTTCCACTGACGCCAAGTCCGGCCCGCATCTTCGATCCCAAGCGCGTTGTCAAATCCAGCAGGTCCTGCGCCGGACCTTCATCGATAATGGCGCCCAGGCTTTCGCCCGTACGCGCGTCGAACAAACCCAGATCCACCCGTACCCGGCACTCCGGGCATGTACCCGTAACCACGTACGAACCGAGCACAAACGTGTCCGCGCCGAAATTGCGCCGCGCCAGCCGCAGCAGGTCGGGATGGCTGGCGCCTTCGGACGCCTCCCCGAGATCCGATCGCCAACGGACCACATCTTCGGCCGGTATAGCATGCAGCTTTCCGCCGCTCGCCAGTTCGGACGTCAGCATTTCCGCCAAAGCGGTCTGCAGCCATGCTTCCGACGAGTCCTTCGAAAGATTGCGAACTCGCAGGATCGCGACCGACTTCCGCCGGGTCACTTTCCCCGCGGGATGGCGCGTAAAGAACCAGACGCTCGCTGCCAAGCAAAACAGGCCGGCAGCCGCCAGCAAAAACACCCACCATGGGCGGCGCCTGGGGCTGGGCGGCGGCAGGTTCCCGTTGGGCGCGATCGAGACAACCGGCTCTGGCGCTGCGGGCGCGTCTTCGACCCTGGTCACCGCGGCTACGAAGCGGTAACCGTTGCCCGGCTCGGTGGCGATAAAGCGGTTCTCCCCGCGCTTTTCGCCCAGCACCTTGCGAAGCGTCGAAATGCTCTGAGTGAGATTGTTCTCTTCGACCGCGGTGCCGGGCCAGACCTGCGAGAGCAAGTCATCTTTAGATACCGTCTCGCCGGCATGCTCCACCAGCACCACCAGCGTCGCCAGCGGCTTGGGCATCAGGGGCACCCGCTTGCCGGCCAGCCAGAGCGCACCCTGAATAGGGAACAGTTCGAAGTCGCCAAAATGATACTTCACCGCCTGGCGCTCGATCTTTGTCGTTCCCGAACCCATTGAGAACAAAGCCTTTCAGAAAATTTCAGGATCGCTCTAACGTTATTTTAGAACGTTGCCAGTATAAACGCTGTAGTCCTTAGGATGATTTTGGATTACAACTGCGCAGCAAAAGTACTATTCCGGCTACTTCGGCGCACTTGTGAAGACAAGAGGAGAAACTTGGCATGATACGCTTTCTTGAGAAACTTGCGGCCCCCACTATCGCACTGGCGATGGTGGCTATTGCGGCCCCTGCATGGGCCGATACTGTGCTTTACTCAACATCTTTTGAATCCCCCACGTTCACGACCGGCGCGTTGGCGGGACAAAACGGCTGGAGCGGTTTTGGGCCCAGCGGGGCATCCGTGGAAAACTTCTTCGCCGACACCGGCTCGCAAGCGGTATTCTTGGACGGCGGCGCGGCTTCCCAAAGCGGACCTTATTACACGACCACGACCACGGGTCCGCTGGTCGACCTGTCGGCGGATCTTGCGATCTTTACTTCCAGCACGCAGACCACATGGCAGTTTGGGGCGCTGGGTCCAGGCTTGGTTGGATTCCTGGGCGGTATCGATATACTTCCGGACGATTCAATTGAAGCGATCACCGCGGGCAACCCCGTCATTGGTACATTCACGCGGGCGACCGGGTTTAACAGCAGTGCTTGGGTGAACGTGAATCTGCTGTTCGATCTGGCGACGCAGACCTACGACATCTCGGTGGGCGGCGTTCTGCTGGATTCCGACGTCCCGTTCTGCGGCGGCAATGGCACCTGCCCGGGAACGACGTTGTCCACGTTCGCGAACGGGGTTTTCGATACCTTCGGCGGAGGCAATGACTCTGGATATATGGATAACTACTCGGTCATCCAAGTCACACCGACTCCGGAGCCTGGAAACATCGGCTTGATGGCGCTCGGCCTGGTAGGCATTGGGGTGGTTCGGCGGAAAATGCAGCGACGGGGTCGCCCTGTCTGATGTAGTCGCGCATCGAGTACCGCAAATCATCTAGAGTTGTCTCCATGAAGATTGGTCATCTCTGGCTGCTCGCCGGATTTCTAGTTTTCGGTGGTTGGGCGCAGGCGAATCCAACGTGCGAACCGTATTACACAGTAACAGACGCTACCGATAGCCTCCCCCCTGGGCTCGCCCCGCAGATTGGCGTGGAGCAAGCACCGCCTAAGTCCACGCTTACTGACGTCTTTGTGCATACTGGAGACTTCACGATCCATTACTTTCTGAGGAACAATCACGTTACTGTGACCGTGATCTCAGGTAGCGGAGGTGGCACGTTCGTCACGGCTTATGGAATGTCCATAGCCACTTACAACGCGACGATCGACGACGAGTGTGGCCCCGGCTTCCGATTCACGGCAACGTCTGCCAAACTCAGAGCTAAAGGCGTCTTCGAAGCCAAGGCTTCCTCGTCAAGTCCTGCGCCTTCGGGCAAAACCAACGATACTGCGACCGGCGGAGATTTCAATGGCGACGGAGTCCAGGATGATGCCGCCATAACCTCGTCGGGCATCCAGGTTACTTTATTCAATGCCGACGGGAGTGTCTTAACGAGTGCTACTTATCCGGTAGCCGGCATCGGGCCGAGCATCGCCGCCGTGGATTTGAACAAGGACGGAGTTCTGGATCTGGCAGCCACTGAAACCGATCCGTCCGGACAAGGGAATCTGGTCGTCTTGCTGGGGAAGGGCGACGGCACCTTTCAGTCGCCCACAAAATTCCCTGCCGGGATGTACGCGTTCTATTTAGCCACCGCCGATTTCAATGGAGATGGAGCGCCGGATGTGGCGGTCACCAATTCGCCCTCCACAGCCGCGGGCGGCGGACAGGTTTCCGTGCTGCTCGGCAAAGGGGACGGGACCTTCGGCACTGCTAAGAGTTATGCGGTTGGACGGTTCCCGGCGACGATCGTGGCGGACGATTTCAACGGAGACGGCAAGGTGGATCTGGTGGCGCTCGATTCGAGCACGGAAGCCGGCAATCAAGTCTGGTTCCTGCCGGGCAATGGAAGTGGGACGTTTGGGACTCCGGTCTCCACCGCCTCGGGCACCGGCACTGGATATCTGGCTTATACCGATTTGAATCACGATGGGAAACTAGACCTGGTGATCGCGGATCAATTCGCTAGCGCGGCGGCGATCATGCTGGGAAACGGCGACGGAAGCTTTCAAACTTCGAGCGAATACGCAGTGAGCTCTCAGCCGGTATCCATCGGGGCGGTTCCGATGGATGACGGCAACACGCTAATACTGACTGGCGATAGTTCGGACGGCAATTTAGCTAGTAATTTTGTGGCGAGCAACGGCAGGCCAACCATGCCGGTGCTCCAGACTCTTGGAACCGGTCCCGCGGCCATTGCGGCCGGAGATCTGAATGGCGACGGTCAGCCGGATCTCGTAATCACCGATCCGGCGGCGGGAACCATTTATGTGGAGCTCGCGACAGGCAAGGGCCATTTCGGGAGCCCGGTGACGTATTCGCTGGGTTCGCAACCGGGCGCGGTTGCACTCGCCGATTTGAACGGCGATGGCAAACTCGACGTCATCGTGGCGGATGTGGCAGGGATTGACGTGCTGTTAGGAAGCGGAACCGGCACGCTAGGAGCGGTCAGTACATTTCCCGCCAACGGAAGCTTGAGCTCGATAGCAATCGCCGATTTCAACGGAGATGGAAAACCCGACGTCGCGGCGGCGAGCTCGGGTGGCGGCGTGCTTGTGTATCTCGGAAATGGCGGCGGCGCGTTCCAGTCCGCGAAGAACGTGGCTCTCGCAGGCGGCCTGGTTGCTCTTTCCGCCGTGAGCGGAGACTTGAACGGAGACGGAAAGCCGGATCTGATTGTGGCATTCAACAACTCCGATCAAACTCAGCCTGGCGGGATCGCGGTGCTGCTTGGAAAAGGCGACGGGACTTTTCAGGCGCCGGTCAACATCACGCTGCCGGGGCCGCTGGTGCAGCAGATCACGGGGAGCGCGGCGTCGGCCGCGCTTACACTGGGCGACTTGAACGGAGACGGAAAGCTGGACGTATTCACCGCGTTTCAAGGCAGCTCTTCGAATCAGGTGGCAGTGTTGCTGGGCGATGGAAAAGGAGGGTTTCAGGCGCCTCTGTTGAGTAACACCAATACCTCGCCCCCGATGATTGCCATCGCCGACATCAACGGCGACGGCAAGCCCGATCTGTTGCTGGCCGATTGTTGTGGCCTCAGCGAAGCGAGTGAGCTGTTCGGCAATGGCGACGGGACCTTTCACGCGGAGGTGCAATTTCCGTCCGGTCCATCGCCGACAGGTATCGCGGTTGCCGATTTCGAAGACAGTGGCTGGCCCGATTTGGCTGTGATCGGTCAGGTACAGTCGCCTGTTCGCGGGACCTTAGCCATTTTGTCCAATCCGTTTCGATATGTGGTGATTAGCCCAGCTGCCACGGTAGTTTCGGCCGCTAATTCCACGGCCCCGGCCATTGCCCCCGGCTCGCTCGCAACCGCTTACGGAAGCGATCTGGCCAAGGGTACTCCGGGGGCGACGTCACTGCCCCTGCCCCCCAGCTTCGGCGGAACGTCGGTGTCGATTCAAGATTCCTCCGGAGCCACGTCGCTGGCTCCGCTCCTGTACGTAATTCCGACGCAAGTGAACTTCGAAGTTCCACCCGGCGTGGCGACCGGCGCAGCCACGCTGACGGTTACCAGCGGCGATGGAACGCAGTCGATTGCCAGCGTTCAGATCGCGGACGTCGCCCCGGGCCTTTTCGAGCAGAACAGCGCTGGATTGGCGGCTGCTTACGTGATTCTCTACCACGCCGACGGCACGCACACCGTCGAGCAGGACTATACGGTCAGCGCCGGTGAAGTCGTGGCCACGCCGGTCAGCCTGGGCACCTCAACCGACCAAGCCTACCTGTTTCTCTTTGGGACCGGTCTCCGGGCCGCCGGTACCAGTGGCGTAACGGTGACGGTTGGCGGAACGAACGTGCCTGTAGCATTTGCGGGTGCGCAAGGAACGTTTGCCGGGCTCGATCAGGTCAATGTTGTTCTGCCCCGTTCGCTCGCGGGCAGCGGCAATGTCACCGTGCAGCTCACCGCGCTAGGCGTGCCGGCCAACGCTGTCCAGCTCACCATCCAGTAACGTACCCGGACGATCCGGCGAAGCAGCCTCGCTGATGCAGGCGATGTGGGCGGCGTGCTGCGTGAAGAGCGCGGCCAGCGCGGGGCACAATGGCAGCAGAGAGACCAGCTCGTGTGCCGCGAAGGCGTCTTTTTGATTTCGGTAGAGCGCTAGAACGCCCACGGTTTTCCCGCTGCATTCCAAAGGCAGAGCCAGGGCAGACGCCAGACCATGTTTGCCCTGGGAGCGTCCGGCGTAGCCCGGTTCCACCTCCGGATTGCCGTTCAGAATGGGCTTGGAGTTGTCGGCCACCCATCCCACCAGTCCTTCGCCGCGCGGAATCGAAAGGTCCATAAGCAGGCGCCGGTCGTCGCCGGCCGCGAATTTCGGACGGAGCAATGTGCCGTCCGAAGCGAAATAGGCAATGGCGTCGTGCGCCACCAGAATCTGAATTCGCAAGGCCGCCACCGCCAGCGCTTCTTCGAGCACCAGGGAACCGTCTCCCGGCGCCGGAACCGCCACCTGGCGCTGTTCCGGAGCGCGCTGGGCTCGGGCGCGGGCCACCGGATGCATTTGCGGGTCCGCCGCGGGCAGTTGCGATTCGGTTTCAAATCCGGCCGCGGGCGCGCTGCCCCGGGTGATTTTGATATCGGTGGAAAGCGAAGGCTGCGCCTCCGCCGGCGTAGCCTTGGCGCGGGCCTCGAGCTCCTGATAACGCGCCTGTAATACGCGAACCACGCTGGGATCGAAAGCCGCGCCCGCTTCGGATGCTACTCGCTGCATGGCCTCGTCCAACGGAAGCGCGCGGCGATATTGCCGGTCCGACGCCAGCGCGTCCAGGCAATCCACCGCGGCCAGAATACGCGCTCCGATGGGGATCTCGGTTCCCGCCAGCCCGTCCGGATAACCGCTGCCATCCCACTTTTCGTGGTGCGAGCGCACGATGGGCGCCACCGGATAGGGAAAACGCACGCGCTCCAGAATCTCGGCGCCCACCACGGGATGGATCTTCATCTTTTCGAATTCGCTCGGAGTCAGCTTTCCGGGCTTCGAAATTATGGATTCCGGCACCGCCAGCTTGCCGATGTCGTGCAGCATCGCGGCCGCCATGAGAGCGTCCAGCTCAACCCCGGCCAGGCCCAGATCCTTCCCCACTTCCATGGCGTAGAGTTGGACCCGCTGGAGGTGATCGTGCGTGGTGTGATCCTTGGCGTCGATAGCCAGCGCGAGCGCCTCGATGGTTCTGAGGTGCAGCGCGTTCATTTCGACGATGTGTTCGTTTTCTTGCTCAACCTGCATCGTGTGAGTTCGGTTCGACCGATGCACCAGATAGACCAGCGGCAAGCAGATGATGGGGATTTCCCACTGCACGGCGCTCGGCACGGTGCCGATCAGCCAGGCGAGCGAAGCGCCCACGACGTAGTAAGGAATCATCCAGCGGTATTCCCGCCAGATGCGCAGCACCGATTTGCGTTCGGTAAGGCCAATGATGCAAGCGATCGGCAACGTGTTCACGCAGAAATAGCTCACCGCCACCAGAGCCAGGCTCACAGGCTCCGGCAAGTGGCTGTGCGTGTAGCCGAACAGGATATGGGTGACGAATATCGCGGTCGCCAGGCCGCACACGTTGAACAGCACCTGCACCGGGCGGGGACGCGACGCGGTATTCCAGGTGCACTGCACCAGCATGCTCGCCACTCCCACGATCATGGTCTGCGGGAGCGTCAGGTTTACGATTCCAACCAGGACGAACAGCGAGCCCACCGAAGCCATGCCCGTCACACCCGGCAGCCGAACCTTCATGGCCGATGCCACGGCTGCGGCGGCAACGAAAGACACAAACCGCAGAGGATCGTGGGATTCCCAGTTCAGCAGGCTGACGAATAGGGCCGCCGTGCCAAGCCCGATGTGGGCCCAGAGAAAGACCCGGGCCATCGGATTACTGACGGAACTGGTGAAGGACTTCAACACGGCGGTGAGCCCCTTGGCTGAGCGTTTACTTTTCGCCTTGCGTCATGGTGCCCCACGAGGCATTGGTGCCCCAGGAGGCGTTGGTGCCCCAGGATGCATTGGTTCCCCAGGACGCATTCGTTCCCCAAGACGCGTTGCTGCCCCAAACCGCGGTGCCGGCGGCGCCGGGCTCCAATACAGCGGAGCCCCATACAGTGCTGAGGTTCCAAAGCGGGCTGCTCCACCATGTCGATCCGAGATTCGGCAGCACGAAGGCCAGCTGCAGCAGCGAATTGTAGTAGACCTGCGGAGAAAGAGCCACGCCCACGGCTTGATCGTAGTTGGCGAGAGCAGCCGCGATGTCCACATACCCGGCGCCCACCGTAAACATGTCGTACGTGTCGGTGTAAGCTTGGCCGGTGGTGGGATCGTATGCCACGCTGGTGACCGGAAATGTTTTGTAGGCCGTCTTCATCAGCCGGGCCTTAATAGTATCCGGCGTGAGGCTCGGATTATTCTGGATCAACAAAGCGGCTGCGCCCGAAACCACCGGCGTAGCCATGCTGGTTCCGCTCAAGGTGAAATATAACGGAGGCGCTGGAGCCTTCGACGTAGTATAAGCCGAGGTCGGCAGAACATTTCCCGGGTATTCCGTCGCCAGCGTCGATCCCGGCGCGAGCAGCGAGTCCACCGTATTTCCAGGCGCCACCACATCGGGCTTTACCGTGAGATCGATATAGGTGGGGCCGCGCGAACTGTAGCTGGCGATCAGATCGTCGGTGCGCGGCATGGTCTCTTCAGTCTTCATGGCGCCGACCGTGATTGCGTTGGGGCTGTTGCCGGGCGAAAGCACGGTGGCATACCCGTTGCGGCCGAGATTCCCCGCCGCGATCACCACCACAATGCCGTTCTTCCAAGCGGCTTGCACGGCCTGGCATAACGGATCGAGATTGGAACTTTCATAAATCGGCCGGCCCAGCGATAAGTTGATGACGCGAACGTTGTACTGTTGCTTGAGCTGAACCGCTTTTTGAATAGCCGCGATCACCACGCTGTCGTTGCTCGCGCCGTTGGAATTGAGAACCCGCAAATCCAGGAGATTGGCGTTCGGCGCGATTCCCTTGAAAGTGCGAAAGGCGCCGGGTTTGTCCGACGAACTTCCATTGCCGGCCAGGATGCCGGCGACATGCGTTCCGTGACCGAAATCGTCAAACTGAGATCCGCCGATGAAGCTTTGCCGGTACACCACCCGGCTGCGCGTGGAATTGGCGGCGTTGAGATCGGGGTGGTTGTAGATTCCGCTATCGATCACCGCCACGCCGACGCCGCTTCCATCCAGTCCGAAATTCCAAGCTGTCGGCGCGTTCACGGCGGCAGCGGTATAGTCAAGCGAAGCATTCAGGGCCCGATCCAAGGAGATGTAGGCGACGTTGGCTTGATTCGAAACCCCGATCACATCCGCGGGATGCAGCGTCGCCGAAACCGCCGGAATCAGCGAAAACACCGCGTTGAGAACACCGCCCAGCAGATTTACAACTCCGCCCAGCAATCCGCCCAGCAGCCCACCGGAGGACTGCGACGGAGGTGTGTTGTATTGCACGATCACGTTGATTTGGTTGGATGGGTTTGACAGCAGGGGCAATAGATCCGGCGAGATCTTGGTGTCGTCCGCCTGGAGAGACCCAGCCAGCAAAAGTACTACGAGTGCGACATAAATCGGCTTGATGAAGCGCGGCATGGCGATCCTAGTGGCAACCCCAGGGCCATCCGCTGTTTAAAACAGAATCGTCGAGGAATGAATGCGATGGGAAGCTGGGAAACAGCGTGTTAACGTACTATATGCGCCAGATTGTCCCATTCCGAAAAGACAATCTGGCGGGCCGATGGCGTTAGTTGAAGCTCGGTTAACTCACGGAGTGCGGCACCAAGCGACGCCCCACACCACGCCGCCGGGCGCCGCACTCGTGAGCCTGCCACCAACTGAGTCCAGTTTAAGAACGGGGGTGCAGCGCGCCAGACCATCCAGTTTGTAAATGCCTGATGCGCGGGCAAATAACCTGCTCCGAGAGCTGTCACCCGCTTGGATATACAATATCCAGTAAAGCGAAAATGCCCGGAATCTTCATTTCTTACCGGCGCGAGGACACCAGCCCCTACGCGGGACGCCTCTACGATCACCTCAGTGCGCATTTCGGCGCGGATCGCGTGTTCATGGATCTCGATACCATCCGGCCCGGCGACGATTTCGTGCAGGTGATTTCCGACAGAGTGGCGTCCTGCGACGTGTTGATCGCGCTGATTGGCAAGCAGTGGGTCCACACCGTCAATTCGCGAGGCCACCGGCGCCTGGACGATCCCAACGATTTCGTGCGCCTCGAAATTGCCAGCGCTTTGAACCGCAAGGTGCGCGTGATCCCGGCTTTGATCGAAGGCGCGGCCATGCCCGAAACCGGCGAATTGCCGAAGGACATCGCGCCGCTTTCCCGCCGCAACGCCATCGAAATCCGTAATTCAATGTTCCGCCAGAACGTGGCGCGGCTGATTCAGGTGATCGAAGAAACGGTAGGGCCCAAGACCGCGCCCATCTTTCTTCGGCCCTTTCAAAAGAAGGATGCGCCGCGGCAGATCCGCTTTCCTCCACCTGGCAGCGCCCTGAACCTGCGAGGCGTGAATTGGCGAGTCTACGCTTCCGCGGCCGCATTCCTGGCGATCCAGGTCCTGCTTCCCGGCGATTTTCCCCAACGATTGCTGTTCGAAACCTTGCTCGAATGCCTGGCGCTTTTCCTGATTCTGCGAGCGCGCGCCGGCCAGGTGGAGCGGCAAAACGTCCTCAAATTCACGGCCTGCTGGCTCGCTACCGGGGCTTTCTGGATGCTGGCGGAGAGGATCGTATTGGCCCCCGCCGCAAGCTCGTTCGGCCGCAACGCGGTGGAATTGGCCATCGTCCTGTTGCAAGCCTGCGCGGCGCTGCTATTTGGATTTCTGGCGCGGCGCATTCAACCGGCGATTCCTACGCGGGCGGTATACACGCTTGCGGGCGCGTGGGCCGTCTTCGAATTAGTGCTGTGGTTTTTCGAGGCCCAGGGCTCGTCCGGCGCGGTGCGATTGATGATCGACCTGTTTCAGGCCGCCATCGGCGGCAGCATCGTCTGGCTGCTGCGGCAAGCCCGCTACGCACGCTAGATTCGTTGCCCAGCGTATATATCACGCGGCGCCCCAGGCGAGCTTTATCGAGCTGCCGGCAGTCGGAAAATAGCGACAAGGGCGCGCAAAATTCGCGCGCCCGAAGCTCGCCCAGCCCGCCACGCATCGCTGGGTCAAGGGACCGTCGTATCCACTGTGACGCGTGTCGCCGAAGTGGTTCCGACCACCTGGTCCACCTGGTTTCCATGAGTGTCGAAGATGGTTATCGTAAATGTGCCCGCGTAACTGTCTCCGCTCGGAGACAGGGTGATCTGCTCCCGGATGTTGACGTAGTTGGTGAGCGCCTGCGAGGTAAGGTCGTAACTCAGGGCAAAGTGGTTGACCTCGTATGTCAGGAACCCGGTCTGCCCCCATACGCCCAGACAAAAATTTTCGGTGGCCGGCTCATGCCCGCCGGAATTCAGTATTTCCGTTCCATCGCTGTGCAATTGACTGTATCCGAAGTCGATCACCACGCCGTCGGGTATGGGCGGATTGTGGCTCAGGTCGCCTTTGGACAGGAATTGAACGTTCCACATACCGACGATCGACGCGCCGGACCCGCCGCGCGCCAACGGGCCGGCTGCTTCGGCTTCGGACGGCTTGATGGACGGGCGCAACTCCGCCGCAAACTTGAGCGGGTCCTGCAAGTTCGACAAATCCCCACAACCGGCGCTGGCTTTAGAGACAAACAATGTCACCAGCATCCCCGCGCTCAGAGTCATGGTAATGGCTCGAGAAAATGTTCTCATGAAGTTCCTCTTTCTGCCGCGGGTAAATCCCGCGTACATTCTCAAGGGCGCAATCCGGAATCAGAAACTGGCACGCTCGGGGAAAATATTTTTAGCTCAGCTCGGTCAAAAGCCAGGCTCGGGCCAGCTTCCAATCACGCATGACGGTGTCGGAGGAGATTTTCACCACTTCGGCGGTCTCTTTCACGCTCAAGCCCCCGAAGAATCGCAATTCGACGATCCGGGCTTTGCGTGGATCCACTTCGGCTAACGCATTCAACGCATCATCCAGCGCCAGCACCTGGCGCGCCTTAGTCTGCGCGATATCGATGGTACTGTCGAGGTCCAAAGGCTGCATTTTGCCCCCACGCTTGGCGGCTGTTCTCCGGCGCGCCCGATCCAGCAGGATTCGGCGCATCAACGTGGCCGCGATGGCGAAAAAGTGCGCGCGATGCTGCCAGTCGACTTGCTGCGTATTGACCAGCCGCAGGTAGACCTCGTGAACCAGATCCGCGCTTTGCAGGCTGTAACCGGAACGCTCATTTTGTAACAATCGAGCGGCCATGCGCCGCAGCTCGCGGTAGACGCGCGGAGTCAGTTGTTGCAGCGCCTGAGAGTCGCCATCCGCCCAGGCGCGCAAAAGTTCGGTGGTATCGGTGATGGAGGAGTCCGGCATCCGTCGCCTTCGAAAGTATAGAACAGCCTGCGTCAGCAAGTGCGCCGGGCTTCACATAGAATATGTAGAAACAGCTGGAGATTTACCGGAAATGACACCGGACGAATGGCGTCAGATCGAGGAACTCTACCACGCGGCCCAGGGCCGAAGCCCCGCTGAGCGCACGGCTTTGCTGGATGGCACGGATCCGGAAATTCGCGCGCGCGTCGAGCGCATGCTGGCGCTCGATTCCTCGGGCCAGATGCTCGATCGGCCGGCCGCCGGCTTTCTGGATGCATCCACCCAGAACCTTGTCGCCTCGGGAGCGCAACTCGGCCCCTACAAAATCGAAGCCCCCATCGGCGCCGGTGGGATGGGCACGGTATATCGCGCCGTCGACACCCGGCTGGGGCGCGTGGTTGCCATCAAGATCGCGGCCGAACGCTATAGCGAGCGCTTCCAATTGGAAGCTCAAGCGATCTCCGCGCTGAATCACCCGCACATCTGCACCCTTTTTGACGTGGGTCCTAATTACTTCGTCATGGAGCTGCTGGAAGGCCAGACCTTAAAAGAGCGAATCGTCTCGGGCCGGCTCTCAAACCAGGAATTGTGCTCCATCGCCATACCGGTGAGCGACGCTCTGGACGCGGCCCATTCGCGCGGGATCGTGCACCGCGACATCAAACCGGGCAACATCTTCGTCACCGGAAAGGGGATCGTCAAAATTCTCGACTTCGGCCTGGCCAAGACGGTTGGGCTTGAGACAGAAGCGCTGACCAAAACCGGCAGCGCCGTCGGCACCGTCTCCTATATGTCTCCGGAACAGGCGCGAGGAACCGACGTGGACGCCCGCACGGACCTGTTCTCGCTGGGCGTAGTGCTCTACGAAATGGCCACCGGCCAGCAGCCCTTTACCGGTTCCAGTTGGACCGATGTCGGCGACGCTCTTCTGCACCAGACCCCCCGGCGGCCGAGCGAACTGAATCCGCAGCTCGCGGCGGAACTGGAACGAATCATCGAGAGAGCGCTCGAAAAAGATCGCAACGTGCGCTACCAAACCGCTTCCGATTTGCACGCGGACCTGGTTCGGGCCGAGCGCCGTCTGGAATCGGGCGATCCGCCGCCGGAGAGCGGTAGAGTTTCGCCGGCTCCTCAACGGGCGCGCCGATACGGGATAGCAGGTCTCATCGCGGTGTCGTTACTGCTGATCGCCGTGGGCGCGCGCTGGCTCTATTTCCGAAAAACGCCGGTCACCAATCCGGTTGAGTATATCCAGCTAACTAACTTCAGCGACTCGGCCGTTGCCCCCAGCCTGTCGCGCGACGGCCGAATGATAACTTTCATTCGCGGAGGCAAGGCATTCATGGGCCGCGGCCAGATTTACGTGAAGGCGCTCCCCAACGGGGACTCCGTGCGGCTCAGCAACGATTCCGAGATCAAGTCCGTTCCCGTGTTTTCCCCCGATGGCACGCGAATCTTTTATACGCAATGGACCAGCGCCGGCACTAGCATGTCCTTTGACACCATGACGGTTCCGGTGGTGGGTGGACAGCCGACCCTGTTCCTGCCGAACGCCTCCGGGCTCACCTGGATCGATAGCGAGCACGTGCTGTTTTCCCAAGTCAAGACCGGCGTTCACATGGGAATTGTGACGGCCACCGAATACCGGGCTGAGTCGCGAGAGATTTATTTTCCTCCGCAAGACCGCGGAATGACGCACTACTCGTACATCTCCCCGGATCACAAATCGGTCCTGATCGTGGAGATGAATGGAACCGGCGATTTCATACGCTGCCGTTTGACGCCGTTCGACGGCAGTTCACCCGGCCGCCAGGTTGGCCCAGAGGGAATCTGTACGTCGGCGGCCTGGTCTCCGGACGGAAAGTGGATGTATTTTAGCGCCTATGTGGGAGCCGATCTGCACCTGTGGCGGCAACGGTTCCCGGACGGAACTCCGGAACAGATTACCTTCGGCACAACCGAAGAGGAAGGCATCGCGGTGGCGCCCGACGGCCGGTCGCTAATCACATCGCTCGGCGCGCGCCAGAGCGGGATTTGGATTCACGACGCCAGCGGAGATCATCCTATTTCTTCCGAAGGTTACGCCTACAACCCGCAGTTTTCAGCGGATGGAAAGCGCGTTTACTACGTACAGCAGAGCCGTCCCGGGCCCGCCACCGACGACCTGTATTCCGTAAATCTGGCTTCGGGAACAATTGACCGCCAGTTGCCTGGAGTAGATGTGGGGCCTTACCAGATCTCGCGCGACGGCAAGGAGATCGTCTTCAACAGAGGAGGAAGGGGCGCGAATTCTGAAATCTGGCTGGCGGCACTCGATCGCCGCTCACCTCCCCGGTTGATTACGCGCGACGGCGATCAGGCGTTTTTTGGCGCCCCGGGAGAGCTGATTTTCCGCGAGCTGGGGGCGAAAGAGAACTTCGCTGTTCGTATCAAGGAGGACGGCATCGGGCGCCAGAGAATATTTAGCACGCCGATTATCGACCTCCAAGCCGTCTCTCCGGATGGCTCCTGGATTATCGCCAGCCGGGCCGGGGGCTCCGAGCCGATACCGGATATGCTCGCACTACCGGTGGATGGCGGGCCCGCGCGAAAAATCTGTGCCGGCTATTGCGAGCCGGGATGGTCCGCCAACGGACGATTCTTTTACGTGCCGATTACCGCAAAGACAATCGTGGTGCCGATTCCGCCCGGACGCCAGTTGCCGGACTTGCCCCCTGGCGGGATCGAGCAGGCTAAACTGCCGGGCATGCGGGAGATCGAACGCGCAAACGCATTTCCAGGACCGGATGCTTCGACTTACGTTTATGCCGAGCTGCGCCTTAACCGCAACCTTTACCGGATACCGCTGCATTGATGGCGGCCCGGCGCTACAGCGATCCAGTTGCCGCGCCCGCGGTTTCCTGTATAATCATTCGGCGCGTTTTCTATCAAGGAGGAAACTATATGCGAATGTTGCTGAGAGTCTCGATTCCGGTGGAAGCTGGAAATGCGGCCGCCAAGGCCGGAACCCTGGGCCCGACCATCGAAAAAATTCTAGCTGATCTCAAGCCGGAGGCGGCTTATTTCATGGCGGATGACGACGGCCAACGGTCCGGATCGATTGTGTTCGACATGAAGGACACATCGCAGATTCCAGCCATCGCCGAGCCCTGGTTTCTCGCCTTCCACGCGAAAATCTCGTTGCGCCCGGTCATGACTCCGCAAGATCTGGCCAAGGCCGGTCCAGCCATCGCCAAGGCCGCTAAGCAACACGGATAGCCGACCGGCCTAAGCTTGAATCTCGCTGATTTGAATCTGCGGCTCGATATCGGTGTAGTTTCGGACGTCGCCCATGATCTCGGGTCCATGCGCCCCCATGGCTTTCTGGAACCCGTCCAGCGTCTCGAAATACAGTCTACCGATACTGACGAAGGGGGCCGGCGACCCCGGCGCTCCGCCCCCCAAGCCTGTATCGATCTCGGAGCGGATCAGTCCGGAACTCTTACATCTTTCCATGACCAAGGGAATGTGCTTTTGGGCATAGTAGACGTGATCGAACTTCTTGCCGGGAGCGTTAGCGTAGAGAACCGAGATGCAAACCATACATCGAGGGTAGCAATGATTTCAAAATGTATTGAGCCGGCGTTCCTGGGATAGCGTAAAATCGTTTTGCGCCCATGTCCCCCGATACGCTGAGATTTCGCGGCCGACCCGGGCGTCCGCGTGTTCTGGCCGCGCTTCTTCTCATCGCTTCCTTACCTGCCTGGGGCGTCGAATTACGGAAGGAGACCGTGGATGCGTTTAATCGATATGTTGCGGATCTCGAAGCGCGCCTGGCTCGCCGCTGGCACGGGGATGGTTTCCTTTGGTCAGACAGCCTGCCTCAGCGGGATGAGTTGGAGCGCGGCGTCACGTTGGTGGAACCCGGCGCGGGAAATGGCAATATCGAGGTCAAAGGCGGCCTGATTCAGGACTGGGTCGGTGCGATCTTCATCCCTTCCGCGAATCTCCCCAGCGTCCTGTCGGTTGCGCAGGATTACCAGCACGATGACGAAATCTATAAGCCCGAAATCATGAGCGCCCTGGTGCGCTCGCATACCGGCAATGATTTTTCCGTTTATCTGCGAATCGTGAAATCCAAGCTGTTTCTATCAGACGTGTTGAATACCGAGCACGAGATCCACTTCGTGAAGATCGATCCGAAGCGGGCCTACAGCCTGGCCCACAGTACGCGCATCGCGGAGGTTAGCGATCCCGGCAAGGCGGGTGAGCGCGAACTGCCGGTGGGCAAGGATCGCGGCTTGCTGTGGCGAATGTATGGTTACTGGTTCTTCGAAGAGAAAGACGGCGGAGTAGTGGTAGAGTGCGAATCTGTCACCCTCACGCGCGACGTTCCCTTCGGAATGGGAAAGCTGCTCTCGCCGATCATCCACGGGCTGCCCTCCGAATCCCTGCGCAAGAGCCTGGGGTCGACGCGAACAGCGGTCTTGGACCGGCTGGGCCCCAGGCTTGAGGCCCCGCGCCCGGAATAAAGCGGCCGCTTGACCATGTTCGGTCCGCGAAGTGCACAACATCAGCGGATTGGAGATGGCATGGATTTCAATCAGTCGCCGTTGATAGTGGTGTGGGAGGTAACCGATGCCTGTGATTTTGCGTGCGCTCATTGCCGCGAATCGGTTCGTCGAGAGCGGGACTCCGGCGAACTGACCACTGCCGAAGGCCACCGCCTTCTCGATGAGGTGAAACGCTTTGGCAACCCGCTCCTGGTTTTCGCCGGCGGCGATCCGCTAAAGCGCCCCGATATTTTCGAACTCGCCCGCTACAGCGTGGCCGCCGGTCTCAGAACCAACATCACGCCCAGCCCAACGCCGCTGCTTACGGCCGAAGCCATTGAAGAATTTCAGAGCTGCGGGATCTCCCGCATGGCCATTGGCCTGGATGGGCCGGATGCCCCAACTCAGGATCGATTCCGCGGCGTCTCCGGAACCCATGCACGCGCCCTGTTCGCGCTCCGGCACGCGCGCAAAATCGGTCTTGATACCCAGGTTTTGACGGTGGTCACGCGCGGCAATCTCGCCACTTTGGGCCAAGTCGCCGAGCAGGTGGCGGAGGTTCAAGCGAAAATGTGGAGCCTGTTCTTTGAAGTCAATTGCGACTCGCGGCTCGGCGACGACCTTAGCGCGGAAGATTTCGAGTTGGTTTTCGCGTTTCTGTATGAGATATCCAAGGTCGCTCCATTCGAAGTGAAGACCAGCGAAGGTTTGCATTACCGGCGCTACATCGCGCAGCGGCTCAAAGCCGAGCACGGCGGGCGCGGCGGCGCGAATGGCCGTCTATTGTGGAGAACCACCGCAGTGGGCGATGGACGCGGCTTCGTTTTCGTATCGCCCACGGGCGAGATCTATCCGAGCGGATACCTGCCTGTTTCGGGCGGCAATGTCCGGAAGGATTCGCTGGTGGATGTATACCGCGGCTCCAGCCTTTTTCAGACCTTGCGAACTCCCGCAGCTAGGCTAGGCAAGTGCGGCTATTGCGAGTACCAGAAGCTATGCGGTGGATCGCGCGCCCGCGCTTACGCGGCTACCGGCAACTACCTGGAAGCCGATCCGCGCTGTTGTTACCAGCCGGAGAAAAGCGAGCCCGCCGCCAGCCTCACCGCGAGTGTCTAGCTCCCCGCGAATCCGCTTCACGCTAAGCTGGAATTATGGTTGTGGCGGGACGCCGCAGATCGATTACGTTCTTCATCGTGCTGGGCGTAGGCCTGGTATCCGTTATTCTCCTGTTCTATGTCGGCTGGGTGCTGCTCAACTGGCATACCGGAATCCTGGTGTTTCTGGGCGTATTGATGCTCGCGATGATCATCAGCGGCGTGGTACTGAACACCACGTTCCTGGTGCGTGAAGTTCGCAGGAACGAACAGCACGACGCTTTCATCAACGCGGTTACGCATGAGCTGAAAACTCCGGTCGCTTCCATCCGTCTTTATCTCGAAACCCTGCAAACGCGCGCCGTCGACGAACCCAAGCGCCAGGAATTCTATCGGACCATGGTGGAGGATAGCGAGCGGCTGCTGGCCACCATCGAGCAAGTGCTCAGGACCGGAAGAGTCGGATCCGCCAGCCATCACAAGCTGAATCTCACACGGATCGATCTCAACAGCGTTGTGGAAGAATGCCTGACCCGGGCGATCAGCCTGCATCGCGTTCCGCCGGAATCCTTCGAGTACCGCCCCGGACCCGCTATCACGGTTCTGGCTGATCATGACGAAGTTCGAGCCGCCGTTTCGAATCTCATCGACAACGCCGTCAAGTATTCCGGCAATCCGGTGAAGGTGACCGTGGAAACCGCTCCCGTGGATGGCCGCTACGTGGCAGTGCGGGTGAAGGATCAGGGCGTTGGCATTTCCAACATCGAGCTAAAGCAGATATTCAAGCGTTTCTACCGCGTTCCAGGACCCTTGGCGGCTCGCGTGAAAGGCACCGGACTGGGGCTCTTCATAGTCCGCTCGGTTGCCAAGCGCCACGGCGGGCGCGCCTGGGCCGAGAGCGAAGGTCCGGGCCGGGGCAGCACCTTCATTCTGCAGTTGCCCATGGTGAAATGAACACGCCGAAATGAATCGGGTTTTGATCGTGGAAGACGAGCAGCACCTGGCGGATGGTCTGCGCTTCAATCTGGAGGCCGAAGGCTACTCGGTACGGGTGCTGGACAATGGCGAGGCCGCGCTGGAATTGATGCGTCTCAATCCGGAGGCATTCGACGTCGTGGTATTGGACGTGATGCTGCCGGGCAAGGACGGATTCACGGTAATCTCGGAGCTCCGGCAGTCCGGCCAATACATTCCCACGCTGATGCTGACTGCGCGCGGGCATCCGGAGGACGTGCTGAAAGGCTTCGCCGCCGGAGCGGACGATTATCTTACCAAGCCGTTCGAGCTAGCCATCCTGATCGCGCGCATTCAAGGATTGCTGCGGCGGCGGCAGTGGATGCGCGATGCGGCTTCGCCGGCGCCAGTCCTGAATCATACCCCGCCGCCTCCGCCCTCGAACGAGATCTACGCGTTCGGCGACAAGTCCGTCGATTTTGAGCGCTTGGAATTACGCGTGAAAGATCAGGTTTTTCCGCTCACCGTGATGGAGGCCGGCGTCCTGCGTTACCTGGTCCAGCACGAAGGTAAGCAGGTTTCGCGCAAGGCGATGCTGGCGGAAGTGTGGGGCCTGCACGAAGACACCGACACGCGCGCCATCGACAACTTCATCGTGCGGCTGCGGCGCTACATCGAAGACGATCCGACGCGCCCGCGCTATCTCCTCACGGTCCGCGGCGTGGGCTACCGGTTCGTCGGAACACCCGCTTGACACGTCGCGGCCTGCTGCTGGGCGTAGTCGGAATCCGGGCGTTTTCCGAAGAGCTCGGGATCGGCAGGATTCTGATGGCGACCCGCAAATCGCGGGATCCGGATCTCAGCCAATCCGTAATTCTTCTGATCCACTTCGGCCCCGAGGGCGCCATCGGGTTGATGTTGAATCGGCCCACGCGCTCGCCCGTCGCCCGATTATTTCCCGATCTCAAGACGGCGCACGGCCAGGTGTACGAGGGTGGTCCGGTTGAGCAGGGGGTCCGCGCCCTAGTCCGCTCTCAAGCAAAACCAACCGATGGAGAACGGATCTTCAGCGATGTTTATTTGCTTGCGGAAGTCAAAGCAATCCGTAGCTTTGCCGCCGAGGGCGCGTCTTCCCGGCGTTTTCGTGTCTATGCGGGCTATACCGGCTGGACTCCCGGACAACTAAAGAACGAAGTGGCGGCCGGCTTGTGGCGCGTCTTGCCGCCGGATGCCGCGCTGGTATTCGATCCCGACCCTCTAGCGCTTTGGTCGCGCATGATGAACCGCTAAGACCCAAACTGGCCTGATTTGGCATTCCGCGTGCTTTACTTGGAAAGGCGTGCAATTCTCATTTGCGGCTACCTACGAACGCCTCTATTCTCCCGATCGGGAAGCTTTTCTGGAACGCGTGGTCATGGACGTCAGCATTATCGGGTTCCTGGCGCACCTGGGTTTGATCTTCCTGTCGCGCACGCTGCCTTCCCCGCCCGCTTTGATCGCCGCCGCCGGCAGGAACTATCTTTCGGCAATCTACACGCCCTTCAGCCTGATCCTTTTCTACGAGGTGCTGATGCTGATCGGGGCGTTGCCGCAATCCACCACCCAATCCATCGCCAAGCAATACGAGATTGTCTCGCTCATCTTCATTCGCCGCTTCTTCAAGGACATCGCCGAACTGGACGACATCGGAAAGCTGGTGCAACTGTCGCCGGACGTGCTGCCGGTTTTCCTGGACGTCAGCGCCGGGCTGCTGATGTTCCTGCTGGTGACGGTCTTCCTGCATGCTGGCCGGAAGCGGATGGTGCCCGATCCCCGCCCCGGGGAATCCGATGACGTAAAGAAATTCATCGCGCGAAAAAAGACCATCGCGGTGGCGCTTACGATTCTACTCGTGTCGCTGGCGGCGTATAGCCTCTTGGAATTTGGAATCGACGTCTGGCGGGTGGTCTATCAGGGCGCCCACGCGCGCCTGGATCCCAATACGTTCTTCTACACCGATGTTTTTACGGTGATGATTTTCACGGACGTTTTGATCGTGATTCTTTCTCTATCGGTGTCGGATCGCTATGAGCTGGTGTTCCGCAACGGCGCGTTCGTGATTTCGACCATCCTGATTCGCTTCTCGCTGACGGTGGCCAGGCCCTTCGCGGCGGCGCTGGCGATCTATGGAATGGTGTTTGGAATTCTGACGCTTCTGGTATTCAACTACCATTCGCGGATCCGCGCAGGAACACGCTGACGATTCGATCCGCCAGCCCTGCGCTATCGCGCCCCAGATCGTGTCCCGCGCCCTCCGCCACCAGCAGGCTGGCCTCACTGGGAATCAACGCGATGGCCTGATTCATTTCCTCGATGGATCCGAAGGGATCGCGGGTGCCGTGCACGAACAGGGCGCGCGTCTCGAGCTTGGCGAGATGCGCGGTTCGCAATTGGTCCGGCTTGCGCGGCGGATGCAGAGGATAGCAAAGCAGAAGCAAGCCGTCCACCAGCCCCGGTGATTCCGCGGCTAAAATGCTGGCCTGCCGGCCTCCATAGGAGTGGCCGCCCATCCATACGTGCTCGGGTTTCTTCTCGCGTGCCTTAAGGATCTCCTGACGCAGACCTTCACGATCGCGCTCCGCGTCGCCTGGCCGCGGAGGTCCGTGCCGGCGCTCCTCGCGAAGGGGCAGATCGTAGCGCACCACTTCCACGCCGGCCGCAGCGAACGCATTCGCGACGGTGACCAGCAAGGGAGCGTTCCGATTCGATCCGGCGCCGTGCGTGAGCAGCAGAAAATTCAGAGAGCTCCTTTCAAAAACGAAAAAGGCCGCCTCCGCGTAGAGACGGCCTTTTTTCAAATGTTGTTGGAGTATTGGCTAGGGCCGATTGACATTTTCGGCCTGCAGTCCCTTGGGGCCGCTCTTGACCTCAAACTCCACCTCCGAACCTTCCTCCAGCGTTCGATACCCGTTCATCTGGATTGCTGAGAAGTGAACAAATACATCGTCGCCATTCGAGCGCTGGATGAATCCGTAGCCCTTGGCGGCATTGAACCATTTGACGATACCTTTTTCTCTCACTGCACGATTCTCCTAACTTCTGGTGCTGGCGTCCGACTATGCGGCGCTCAGTCTTAATCTAAAACCCGACCATAATATCACAGGAACGGCGCTGTCACGCAATATCCAGGTTCTTCTCACGGACAGGCAAATAGGTGTGCTTTCATGCCTTTGGAGGTGAGCTACTATGGTCCCGGATGAACAAGCGCCTCCGCGTGCGGCTGTTCGCGTGGTGGTATTTCGCGATCGCCGCCGGTTTCTGCCTGCTGGCGATCAATCGCTGGATGCTGGGCGAGCGGGTGGCGCTCATCGTGCTGCGCTTCGGGATCGCCGCCGGATTCCTGGTCCTGGGCGTTCTGACCTGGCGGTCGAAAATCTAGGGCAGCAGCGGAGCGCGCTTGAATCCCGTCACCCGGCGATTCAGGGACGCATTCGCCCTGGACCGAATCCTCGCGCCGCTGCGGGCTCCTTTCTTGGGAGCCGAACGAATGGCCATGGCCTTGGGTCTGGCCGAGGCTGCGGTGGAGGTAACCTCCAGCACCGCAATCGAGTTATACGCGCCGTTGTTCTCATCGGAGAAGTCTAAATCGACGGGCCCGACGTCGGGCGTGCTGGGAACCACGAAGTTCACTTGGTAGAGTCCGGCGAAGCCAGGCGCCAATCCTTCGAAAGTTACGTTGGCCTGTTGTCCGTCGACATACACGTCGATGGTGTCGTCGGTATAACTCAGGGTAGTGAGCGATGCTCCGACGCCATCCGCGGACGACGGATTCACCGTCCCCAGGCCCGTCAGATACGCGGCGATGGTCTCGCCCACCTGCGCGGGATTGTTGGCGGTGACGACGGATCCGTCGGGATGCAACGCAGCCACGTCGCCGGTTCCGCTTTGGTCCAGCGTAAATGCGCCGGGAGCGCTCGAATCCGTGTACAGCGTTACCGCGTTCGAGGTCGTGCCTTTGTAGGTGACCGTAACTACCGCGTAAGGATCGGTGATCTCGAACGGCACGATGAAGTTGACTTGTCCGGACCCGACCAACTGGACTGGCGCCGGGGTCCCATTGACCGACACGCTGACTCCACCGAACGACGGCAAGTAAGGCAATCCGGATACCTGCACGGTTGATGGACCGATGCCGGTTCCAAAGAGGGAGACAAATTCCCCAGCCGCAACTGGATTCGTAATCGGCAGGTAGTTGGCTCCGTTCGAAACCCCCAGCGGGTTGAGGATCACGGAACCCGTCACCGGCAGGGGTTTGGCCTGGATGTCAAATTCGATGGAGTAAGCCGTCGATTGGCCGATCAGAACCCAGGCCGCACCGCCGGCGCCCAAAAAATACAGATAAAACGGTTCGGTGGCGCTACCATCCGGGTTAATGGAAAACTGATCCGCGAACGTGAAATCGTAAGGAGGGTAATAGGACGAATTGGTACGTTGGTCGGCGACATCCGTGGCTACTCCGCTGGCCGTGCCGGCATGCGTGGATCCGAAGAACGCGTCAAGATAGTAAAAGCCGTTGGCTGCAAATGACGTGTTGTCATAATCTTCGCCAGCGGAATAGTATGTACCACTGAAAGTTGTGCTGGCGGCAGCGCCCCCAACATTAATCCCAATCTCGATGTCGTAACCGGTCAAAGAGCCGGACACCAGGACATTTCCGTCCGCGCTGACAAAGAACTGCTTGGTTCCGCTGATCAAGGACGTCCCGCTGCTTTGGGCCGGAAAGGTCAGGGTCCCAGTGGTGCCCGAAAGCGAATAAGTGGCGCCCGAAATGGATTGGCTGAACAGGTTGTCGTTCACTGCCGCGGCATGGCCCGAAAGGCCGGACACGTTGAGGTTCCCGGCGCCGTCGGGATTCATCAAGAAGGTGTAATTATAGGTCTGGGTGATGTCCCCGTTCGGATATTCCATCCCCACCATCCGATACGTGCCGCTCAAGGATGAGTTCGAAACCGACGAAGCCATGGGAACGGCCACCATGAAGTCAAAATCCGTCGAGCTTTCGGTGGCGCTTCCCGTAATGGCCGATGGCCCGACGCCACCGTAGAGGGTGTCATTGCTGTTTAACGGGTCATCCATGGCGATCATTCCGCTTGCGTTCACCGAATAGTTGCCAGCAGTAATGCTTAGCGGTTGCGGCGCGCCGGACGAAATCGTATTGTCTGAAACCTGAGCGGTCAGCGAATAGGTTCCCGCGCCATCAAAGGTTATGGTTCCCGTGAGCGCTGCAGCTTCGCCGACCTGGCCCGTGGTCGTCGAAATGCTACCGTACCAAACCTGGCGTATAAAATACATTCCCTGCAGTAAAGAATTGCCGCTGTTGTCGAAGCTGCTCTGCGCGCAAACCACACCGGGAAGCAGTGCGGCGACCGCGACACCTATCACATATGATCTAGCCGTCATCATAAACTCCTATTGTCGTATAACCCGGAAAGACGCCACTCGGCATCAAACGGCGTTAGTGTTTCGTCCGGCTCAACCCCAGGGCGCGAATGCGCTTGTGAAGATTGGTGCGCTCCATCCCCAGCGCCCGAGCAGCTCCCGATACGTTCCAACTGGATTCCTCGAGCGCCCTTAGAATATGCTCGCGTTCCGCCGACTCACGCGCTTCCTTCAAATTAGACCGCGGCGCGGACTCCTGCGCCAGCCGAATCTCCACCGGCACCGAATCCAGAGCCAGAAGATTTCCGGCCGTCAGGATGGCCATGCGTTCAATGATGTTGCGCAGTTCGCGGGCGTTTCCCGGCCACGCGTAGGCCTCCAGTATTTCATATGCTACTTCGTCTATTTGCTTGGCATGAAAGTTGTTACGCGTGCAGAAATCGGCTAGGAAATAGTCCGCCAGTGGCGCAATGTCGCCGGGGCGTTCGCGCAGCGAGGGAACCCGGATCGGCACCACGCAGAGCCGATAATACAGATCCTCGCGGAATTTTTGCTGGGCTACCAAATCCGTCAAATTGCGATTGGTGGCCGAGATCACTCGCACTGCCACGCGGATAGGCTGCTCGCCGCCCACGCGATGGAATTCGCCTTCTTGCAGAACGCGCAGGAGCTTGGCTTGGGACCCGGCCAGCAGATCGCCCACTTCATCCAGAAAAATGGTGCCTCCGTCGGCCAGCTCGAATTTGCCTTTGCGGGCGGAAATGGCGCCCGTGAACGCGCCCTTCTCATGGCCGAACAGCTCGCTCTCCAGCAGCTCGGACGGAATGGCCGCGCAGTTCACTTTGACGAAGGGGCCATTGGCGAACGGGCTCTCGCGGTGGATGTGGGCGGCCAGCAGCTCCTTGCCCGTGCCGGATTCGCCCATGATTAGGATACGCGCGTCGGACCGCGCCGCCATGCTGGCCTGCTCCACCACCCGGGTGAACGCGGGACTGGATCCGATCATCTTGGTCGAGCCGCCCACCAGTTCCCGCAGCCGTTCGTTTTCGCGCCGCAGGCTGGCTTGTTCCAGCGCATTTTTGAGGGACAACAGCACTTTGTCGCGGCTCAGGGGCTTCTCGAGGAAATCGAATGCGCCGGCGCGGGTGGCTTCAACGGCTTCGGCGATAGTCCCGTGGCCGGAGATCATGATGGCCGGCGCGCCGAACTCACGCTCGCGCAGCTGACGCAGGAAATCGATGCCGCTGCCATCGGGAAGGCGGACATCCAGCAGCAGGGCGTCGTGGCGATCGGCGGCGGATTTTGCGTCCGCAATGCTGCGGGCCAGCGTAACGGCGTAGCCTTCGCGCTCCAGGATCAGGCGCAGTGAGTTTCCAATATTTGGCTCGTCATCGAGCACCAGAATTCGTTTGGACGCCATGTCAGTGCGATTCGGGCTGCGGGACGTCTGGGCCCATGGACCAATAACCGGGCCGCGAACGAACCTCCGCGCCGGTTCGGTTCAGCTCCACTCGGATCTTATGGTAACCGGATTCCGGCGTATAGACAGGCGTGAAACTCAGCAGGTATTGCCCGTGGACTTCTTCCCCCATCTTGCGTACGGCTTCCTCGAGCGAATCGCGCTTCAGAATGGAATACTGCTGGCCACCGGTATAGCTGGTGAGCACGGCCAGAGGATTCTTGATTACCAGATCTTTCGCGCCCCTGTAGATCTGCTGGATCATCGGAAACAGGTCGCCGGTCGCCAGTCCCTGCAGCGCCGCGGACGCCTTCGAGATGTTGAAAGAGTAAACCAGAATGTTGTTCAGCTCGGCATCGGCGACGGCATCGCGCAGTTTGGTTTCGCTTCCGTCATCGCGCGTTTCCGAAATCAGCAGAAGAATTCGACGCCGGTAATCCGGCCTGTGCTTGAGCATGTCCATGGCTTTCGCCGACGCGTCCAGCAAGCGGCTGTCCCAGTACGAAAATTCGATGAGGCGCAAGGTGCGTGTAAGACGGCCCAGATCGCCGGTGAAATCCTGGACCACCTTTACCTTATGGTCGAAGGTCAGGATGGCCGCTTCCCCGCCCTCGCCGACTACCAGCGCGCCGAGCAATGGTCCCAGTTCCGAGAGCCGGGGTTGAATGGGGCGAGCGGCGAGATTGGCCTGAATCACTACCGCCACTGAGATCGGCAGGAAATCGCCGTCTTCATGGATCTGCTGCGGGACGTCGTTGTCGTACAGGGTGAAGTCAGCGGCCGAAAGTCCATTCACGAAGCTGCCATGATTATCGGTGACGGACGTGGGCGCGACAACCAGGCGAGCCGGAACGCGGAAGACCGGCGTCTGCGCGCTCAGTAACGTCACGAGCAAGCACAGCAGGCTAAGCCGCCGGAAGCAGGACACGGAACGCCGCTCCCCCGAGTTCCCCCTCCACTAGCAGGATGTCGCCGCCAGCCAGCATCGCGCTCTTGCGCGCGATGGAGAGCCCCAGGCCCATGCCGCCGCGTTTGAACGAGATGGTCGGCTCGAACAAAGTGCCGCGCACTTGCGAGTTCACTCCCGGACCTGAATCGTGCACCTCGATCGATACCTTGCCGCTGTCGGCCGATGTTACACCCAGCACCACCCCGCCGGGTTTGGCCGCTTGCGCCGCGTTCTCCAGCAGATTCGTGAGCACGCCTTTTACCAGATCTTCATCCGCGAAGACTTGCGGCTTGCCCGGCGCGAGCCGCGTGCTGTAGACCACTTCCGGATGGGCGCTTTTCAGAAACGCGATGCGCTCCTCGAGCAGCGAATTGATGTCCAATGATCTTGGCGAGACGGGCGGCTCGCTCGAAAACTCGGAGAAAGCCCGCACGCGACGCTCCAGGCTCATCACCTCATCCACGACAATCTGCGCGGCCTGCTGGTAGAATTCACCGCCGCTCTCGGATTCCCTGGCAGCGATCTCCTCCATGGTGAGCCGGATGGGCGTCAGCGAATTCTTCACTTCATGCGCCATCTTTCGCGCCAGCGCCTGCCAGCTTTCGAGACGCGTTACATACACCAGCCGGTCCCGCGATTGCTGCAGCTGATCGGCCATGTTGTTAAAGGTCTGGATGGCGGCGCCAACTTCATCGTTGCGGTCCGTGGGCACGCGATGATCCAGGCGTCCGGCCGCGACCTCCGCCAGGCCCGCCGTCAATTGATGAATGGGACGGCTGATGCGATGCGCGAAATAAATCAAAGCCACGAACGCGACCAGCCAGATGGCTGTGGTCAGAACCAGAAACGCATATGTAAAGCCACGCCGGAGATCGCGAGAGCTGCCATCGGCCACCAGCGCGCGGGCGTGCGCGTATTGCGTTTTCAAATCCTCCATGCTGACGCCGTGCAGCGAAGTGGAATAGGCCAGCACTTCGTCGCCGTGACGGACCAGATAATCCACCTGGTCTCCGCCCTGGCCGCCGTATTCAAATCGATCCGCTTCACCGCTGGCGAAGAATTCGCGCTCGGCCAGGGGCCATTGCTCGCGGGTTGCGGGTGAGAAATGCCGGGCGGGAATGCGCCCCAGCGCGGCGTCTTCCTTGAGCGACGCGCAAGCGCGCCGGTACAGCTCCAGGCCGGTCTTCTCCAGCGATTTTGAAAGCTGATCCAGGTCGCTGGTGGAGCTCCAGCGCGTCACCGCGTTCGATGCGCCCACTACAAAGATCCAGGCCGTCACCGCCAGCGGCGCGAGCGTGGCCAGAGCGAAGATCAGAATCAGCCGGTTGCGCAAACGGTTCATGGCTTCAAATCCGCCGGTTTCAAATCCGGGGGTATCAAATCCGCCAGATGGAAGGGTCCGGTTTCGAGCAACCAATGGTCCTGCTGCGGGCGGCTGGGCCGGCTGAAGATTTCGATCAACGTGGTGACGCTGATCCCGGCATCCGCCCAGGCCAAGGATTGATCCTTCTGATCGACGCCGCGGATCTCGACTTTGGCCCACAGTTGCTGGCCGGACGGCAAGATGGACGCAGGCAGAGTGATGTTGTCGACGCACCAGGCTTCGGCGGCTAGGGCCGAGACCTTGCCGCCTGACTTGCGGAAATCGCGCAGCCGCATCACCGAAAATTTCTCCTGCCACACGTCGTAACTCACGATGAAGCGCTCCACCGCGCGCGCGATGACGTTGTTTTTCGATCCCGCCGCGACGGTGAATTGAAAATCGAACTGCGCCACGGCCCCATCATGCAGTCTCTCCAAAGCCTTTCCGGTGAGGAAATGCGCGTGCGGAGCGGTAACGTGGATGTCGCCGGCGGCTTGGCGAACGAACAGATCGTTGCTGGATACGCTCAGGGCGATCAGGTCCAAACAAATCAGCGCGGTCAATAGCGACCGCGCCGCCCGTGCGTCCATCCGATCTCGCCGGATTGTCAAAAATTCATTCCTGCAATCAACACCGGTTCCACGCGGCCTTCCCGGAGCGGAAAAGCCAGCGCTAGCAGAAAGGCGCCTCGCTGAAATACCCCTAAGCCGCCCGATACTCCGATACCCGCCGATTGTTTGCGCTCCGGCGTCTTTCCCTGGTCCCAAACCGAGCCAGTATCGTAGAACACCCGCATAATATGGTACCCATAAGTGACGGACCCGTAGGCCAGCCGGTTTCCACCCAGTGGATCCAGTTCGAATTTGTTCCAGCCGCGCAGCATGCTGCTATCCCCCAAAACGAACCGTTCAAACAGCGGTGCTCGCCCGTAAATCGCGCCGACCACGACGGTCACTTCGATGGACTGGTGGTCATGCACGTAATCGTAACGTACCTTTCCCTCGTGCCGCGTGTAGCCCAAGTCACTGGACAGTATCGTGGTGGCCGCGCGCAGGCTGTAGCCTGCATCCAACTCCATCTTGGTAGCGTCCGATTCGCGCCAAAACGTGTGATAGCGCAGAGTATTTATCACAGCATTGGCGGATTCCGACCGCGCGGCCATAAGCTCGGGTTGCAGCTGCTCGAAGCTCAAGCCCACCGTTAAGGTGAGCGGCGTGAAGAAAACAAAGGTGGCGCTGGGCTCAAAGTTCAAACGCGAACGATAAGCTCCAGCGCCGAGGGAAGAAGAGGATGGGCTGTCGAGAGCCAGAAGAGTAGCTTGGTCGTATTGCTCGTGATAGGCATCGAACTCAAACGCCAGACGGATACGGTTGGTCAGCACCGAAGTCCGGTCGTAGCGCGCCTTAATGCCGGTAAAACGCTCCACCAGGGTGTCGCCGTCGCTGCGCAAACCAAAGGTCAGGGTGTTCGCGCCCATGTTGGCGCTGGCTTCGCCGATCCCGGTCCAACCCAATTTGGAGTTGTAAGCGAACTGCGGAATCGACAAATCGATGTTGCTTTTACCCCGATCGACTTCGAGTAACACTTTCACCGATGCAGGTTCTCCTCCCCGCACCAGCTTGAACTTCACGTCGGAGGCCTGGAGCTCGCTCCGGATTCTCCCCACCAGCCGGTTCAAAGCCTCCGTATTCAGTTTGGCGCCGATCAGTGCGCGCATTTCGTCCAGCGCCGAAGGGCTCAGCTTGTAGGTGTGGGCGTCTACGAACCCGATGCTCTCGATGGTATAGCGAGAGTTGACGTTCGGATCGTCATCGGATTCAAGGGACTGTCCCCAGAGTGTGGCCACCAGCACGAGCGGCAGCAAGAAAAACTTCATGCCGCCTCACAGTAGCAATTCGAAAGCCAAGCGTAAGTAACTGATTTTGCTGTATTTCTAGGATTACAGAGCGTGCGCGTGGTTCACAGGTGCGGAACAGGCGGACCGGCTCAGGAGACCTTCGCGGCGCGGGTTTGTTGATCCGCGGCGGCCAATACGCCTTCGATGGAGGGCACGATCAACTGACGCCGTCCCAGGCGAATCACACCTTCCCGTGCCAGCGCGTTGAGGGTAGTGGATGTGGTTTCGCGCGTCGCGCCGACTAGACTCGCGAGCTCGCCCTGTGAGAGCGGGATCGAATACTCAGTTCCATTGGACTTGGCTCCAAAAGTTCTGGCCAGTTCCGCCATGTAGTAGAGGATTCGGTATTGCACGTCCCGCAAGCAGAGCAGCTCGACTTTCTTCTCCAGCTGCCGCTTGCGCGCCGCCAGGAACAAAGAGATCTCGCGCCAAAATTCCGGACGGCGTTCGCAGGCGCGCAAAAAGAGATCGCGCGGAATGACGTAAATCACGCCTTCCTGCAAGACTTCCGCCGCCAGAAAGCGGTTCGACTCGCCGCTCAGGGCCTGCTCGCCGAAAAGCTCTCCCGGCGAGATGATCTGGAGAATGAGCTCCTTGTTGTCGTCGCCGCGCTTATAAATCTTGACTAAGCCCGATTCCAGAAAAAACAAGGTATCGGCCGGGCTCCCTTCCGAGAAAACCGTGGCAAACCGGCGGTTGGGTGAAAACTTCGTGATGCCTTCCTGGTTGATTAACTCATTGCGTAAAGCAGCCGTGAGATTCGAAGATTGCAGGTCCATCCGATTCAGCCCATTATAGTCCCATCAATACGTAATTGTCCTAACGAACTGTAACTTTTATGATTTGTTTATAAATCAACGAGCCAGACCTGGGCGCTCTACTAGGACGCTGGTGGAAAACTCTCCCGGCAAGTTGTCTAGCTTATCTCCCCTCCGACCGGCGCCACTAGCGACAAGCGCGACCAGGGGCGATGGATGCGAACACGCGCGTCCCCGAGCGCGGCGCGTCTCGCCAGCTGGAGCAGTTCCGGTTGCTTCAAAGCTGCTTGCACCGATATCTTGCCATCGTGCACGAAAACGCCGTTCCAGCCGAACAGCCACCTGGTGGCGGGCAGGAACCGAAAGGCGAACGGTCCGCGGTCCAGATCGATCGCCAGAACCGCGCGCCGGGCAACGCGGCGGAAACCGTCCAGCAGCTGCACAATTTCGTCGTTCGAGAAGTGATGTAGAAATAAAGATGAAAAGACGAAGTCGAAGCTGGCTGGACGAAAGGGCAGGCGAAACGCGTCCGCGGCCAGCTTAGGGTAAGCCGCGCGGTCGAGATGGCTGAACAGCCGATCGAGCGAGACCACCTCGGCGCGTGGATAAATCTCCCGGATGGCTACCCCGCTGTCGCCCGATGCTGCGCCTACGTCCAGCAGCGAAAAGCGGTCGCCCGGACCGGCGAATTCCTTCAAGATTCCGCGCAGCACCGAGTGTCCGCCAAAGTATCGATTCAGCCGCGCCAGATCCCGGAGGCATTCGCGCGTATCCTCGGGACCCGCGTGGTCGAGGATCTCGGGTTCTATAATGCGCTGGGCGTTAACAAACACAGTCTCATGATAAGATGCTGCTTTCCACCTTGGACTTCGTTACAGGTAATCTCGGCTGGATCGAGGCCATTTGCGGGCCGATGTTTTCCGGCAAGAGCGAGGAACTGATCCGCCGCCTGCGGCGCGCCATGATCGCCCGTAAGCGAGTGCAGGTGTTCAAGCCAATCATCGACGATCGCTATGCCGCCGATGAGATCGTCTCGCACAACGATATAAGGATGAAGTCGGAAGCGATCCAGCGCGCGGACGAAATTCTGCGCAGGTTAGACTGGCGCACTCAAGTGGTGGGCATCGACGAAGCGAATTTCTTCGGACAAGGGCTGGTGGATGTTGCCAGCCAGTTGGCTGACAGCGGTAAACAGGTGATCGTGGCCGGTCTCGACACCGATTACATGGGCCGCCCGTTCCCTCCCCTGCCGGACCTGCTCACGCTGGCCGAATCCATCACCAAGACTCTGGCGATTTGCGTGCGATGCGGCAATCCAGCCAAGCACACCCAGCGGCTGGTGGAATCCGATGACCTGATTGTGGTCGGCGCAGCCGGGATGTATGAGGCCCGCTGCCGGCGATGCTTCGAGCCAGGAGTGCCGAAGCAGGAATACCTGGACTTTGCCCGGCCCGTTCGCCCGCCGCAAGATCAAGATAAAGATATATGAAACGCCAGGGACGGCCTTTCCTTCTAAAGTGTTAGATTTCCTGGTACCCTACTCTAACAGAGCCATATGTCTATTTTTCCCAGTTCCTATCCCCCCGAGCCACAGTCCACACCCCCGGCGCCACCCGCGCCGCCACCCTCGGCTCCTCCGCCACAGGCAGCTCCTCCGCCGTATCAGCCTCCACAGCAATACGCGCCTCCGCCATACTATCCGCCGCCTCCGCCTCCGCCCGCCGAAGGAAATTGGAAGGTTCCGGTTCTGTTTATCGCGGTCATTGCGTTGCTCGCGGCCAACGGCTATCTTTACAACCGGTTGGATCACGTCCAGAAGGATCTTACGGCAAACGGGGACGCCACTACCCAGCGCCTCGACAAATTAGAGGAGCTTTCCTCGCTCACAACGCGCACAAACCAGAAAAAGGTGGAAGAACTTCGCGACCAGTTGGAGCGGGCACGGCGTCAAGCCAATCTTGCTGCCGGCCAAGCCAAGGACGAAGCGCTCAGGAAGGTAGACGAGACCAGGGCTCAACTCGAGGCCGCGCAGCAAGAAGCCCAGAAACAGCTTAAGTCCGACATTTCTCAGGTGCGCGATTCCGCTGATTCCGCTAATTCAAAAATCTCGCAAGTGGGCACGGAGGTCACTTCCGTCAAAACCGACGTGGCATCCACGCGGTCCCAACTCGAGAAGACGGTCGCGGATCTCAAGCACGCGACCGGCGAACTCGACGGTCATAGCGTTCTGATTGCCACGAACGGCAAGGAATTATCGGCTTTAAAGGCGCTGAATGACCGGACTTACATCGAATTCACACTGCAGAAGAAAACCAAAGCGCCCCAGAAGGTGGGCGACGTTTCGATGGTGCTCAAGAAGTGCGATCCGAAGCGGTACCGGTTTTCCATCGACCTGACCTTTGACGACCGGACGATACCGAAGCCAGACCGGACCATTAACGAACCAATTCAGTTTCTAACGTCCAAAGCGAAGCAGCCCTACGAGATCGTGGTCAACGAAGTGAGTAAAGACAGCATTAAAGGATACCTTTCCATTCCGAAAGTCCTGAACGTCAGGAATTAGTCCCGGGCGCTACAACCTCGGCCTGGGTTTCGCCCAAGGTCATGGCCGTGTGCGGGCGGGCATGCTCGGTTCGGACATAGCCCAAAGCAACCACCTTGTCGAACGCGGGTGAATAAGCCGCGGAAGTGATTTCCGCGACGCTGGTCTCGCCGATGTGGAGCTTAGTCCCGGGCTCGGGCGCTTGTTTCGCGTCGAGCAATAGCGGCATCAGGACGCGGTGCACCTGTCCACGCGAACGAACCCGCTCCACGATCTCCTGGCCCAGATAGCAGCCCTTGCTAAAATGCAGAGCCTGCGGCTGATTGGCCTCCTGCGCTAGAAATCGATCGGTGATGTCCTCGCCATAACGCGCTTTGCCGTGTTCGAGGCGCACTACGCGGAAAGCCTCGGAATCCGCGGCTATAGCGCCGGCGGCTTCGACAGCGGCAATCAGCGCTTCCCGCTCATCGACGGGCGCGAAGACGAAGAATCCCGCGCCTCCGGTGGAGTTCAGACGAGCCACTGTCCGGGTTCCCCATTCCATAGAACCGTAGGCCGCGGGAGGGACCGGTGCTCCCGCCGCTTCGAGAATCTGGTTCGATGCCGGGCCCTCAATCGCGATGGTCAGGGTTCCGGCGGTGACGTCTTCGAGCGTGACGTCGTCGGCGATGATGTAACGATCCAGGTGCTGGTACAGGCTCTCGCGAACTTCCGGTTCCACGTCCAATAGAAAGTGATCCGTCATGCACAGGATGTTTGCGTCCGCCAGGATGCGGCCCTTGTCGTTGAGAAAAAACGCATAGCAGCCTGTACCGGGCGTGAGCTGCTGGATGTGATTAGTGGTCATGGCGTGCAGCAGGCGCGCGCGATCTTCGCCCACGAGCTTGATCTTGCCGCGAGCCGAGAGGTCCAGCCAGGCCGCGCGTTTCCGCAATGCGTCGTAGCCAGTCATGTTTGAGGCAGTCATGCTAGGGTCATCCATCGCAAATAGCCTGCGATCGCAATAATTATCAGGCCGGAAACAATCATGCCAGTAAGCCAGCGCTTGCGCTTGGCCTCGCTCGCGGTCGGCATCGTATAGAGAATTGAGACCGCGAAGATATGCAACACGAAAAGCAGCTTGATACCCATCCACATGTGGTAGTGGGGCGGATAACTTTCCTTGGTCAGGTAGTTGTAGAGCCCGGAGCCGAGGATCGTGAACAACACGATGTAGAGCAGCGGGCGGAAGAGGCTGACGGCGCGATTCCCGAAGAGAGCCTGTTCGGCCTCGGGAATCGCTTCGAGCGCCGGCGCCACAACCGCTCGCGCGTAAATGAAGCCGCCGATGAGGACGACAACCGAAGTGATATGAATCCATCGAATGCTCACTGCCAGCACCGCGTGAAGGGTTGGGTCCATAATTCGATTATGATCCACGAGATCCTTCCGGTGGGATTGCTGCAGTGCAACTGCTCGATATTCGGGGACGAACAGAGCCGGGAGGCGATCGTAATCGATCCGGGAGACGAGATCGACCGCATCCTGGCGATTCTAGCGAAACATCATCTGCGAGTGAAGGCGATCGTGATTACGCACGCGCACATCGATCATATTGGCGGCGCCCAGAAGCTCAAGGCCGCTACTGGCGCTCCGGTTTATATGAACTCGAACGATCAGGAGCTTTACGACCATTTGGACATGCAGGCGGGCTGGCTGGGGATGCCCACGCCCGAGCAGACCAGCATCGATGTCGCGGCCCGCGAAGGCGAAACCTTGAAGCTGGGCAGCGCTGAGTTTCATGTGCTCGATACGCCGGGTCATACGCAGGGCAGCATCAGCATCTGGATTCCGGCCGAAAACAAGCTGGTGGCCGGCGATACTTTGTTTCTCGACAGCATCGGCCGCACCGACCTGCCGGGCGGCAATTCCAGCCAGATACTGCGGTCGATTCATGACAAGCTGTTGCCGCTCGAAGACGATGTGGTCGTGATCCCGGGCCATGGCCGGAACACGACCATCGGGCGGGAGCGCCGCCAGAATCCTTTCTTGCAAGGACTCTGATCCTCTCGCAACCGTTCGGCGCGAGATCCTCGCCGTTCAATCCAAATTGCAATTCATTTGCTGATTGTCGTTGACTCGAATTGGCCCATCCCCTAATATAGGACCAAATAGATCCTATATAG
Source organism: Terriglobia bacterium (assembly GCA_963786745.1). Lineage (GTDB taxonomy): Bacteria > Acidobacteriota > Terriglobia > Bryobacterales > Bryobacteraceae > Palsa-89. Next base: position 141,947 of record CAWBAE010000014.1, read on the forward strand.
ATTATGCCTGCTTATTCATCGATATGTAGCAATCCAACGAGACTAGCCCAGAGTGTAAGGTCGCCAGGCCGAAGATCGAGCTACTGGTTAGTTGCAAGTAGGTTTCTCACTGCCATGCTCATCGCGCCGGCTCTCTGCGCGAGCGATGGCGGAAGCCTTTTGGGAACGATTACGGATCCGAGCGGCGGACCGGTTCCGGGCGCGCGGGTTGCGGCAATCGAGACGGCGACCGCCGTTAAGCAGACCATTACCACCGACAGCCGCGGTTTCTATTCATTCCAGAGTCTGCCGGTTGGACGCTACGACGTCGAGGTGCAGGCGTCCGGGTTCCAGTCTTTGCGCCGCGCCGGTGTGGTGATCGACGTCAACAGCAAAGTGGTGGTGGACGCGGCTTTGACCGTCGGGGAAAAGACGGATGCGGTGACGGTATCGGAGACGGCTGCGCATGTCGAAACCGTGGACACGCAGAGGGGTGAAGTGATTACCGGCAAACAGATGACGGCCGTGCCGCTCGTCAGCCGCAGCTTTACGGATCTGCTGGCGTTGCAATCCGGCGTGGTTCCAGTGACGTCACTGACTTCCGACACGCAGCAGGATGTGGGCGTCAGCGCATTTTCTCCCTCCGGCGATTTGAATCCCGGCACGATCTCGATCAACGGCCAGCGCGAATTCGCCAACAGCTTTGTGCTGAATGGAAGCGATGTCGAGGAAGACGTCAATATGGGCACGGCGATTATCCCCAATCTGGATTCCATCGCTGAGTTCCGGATTCTCACCAGTAACTTTGACGCGGAGTACGGCGAGTTCAGCGGCGGCCAGATCAGCGTCGTGACGAAGTCGGGGACGAACGCTTTGCACGGCGATCTCTTCGAATTCCTGCGCAATACCGATCTGGATGCCCGCAACTACTTTTCGCCCACGCGCGGGGAGTTCGATCAAAACCAGTTTGGAGGAACGATCGGCGGGCCGATCCGCAAAAACCAGGTTTTCTTCTTCGCCGACTATCAGGGGACGAGGTCCACGCAGGGAATCGATACCGGGGAGATCCCGGTTCCATCTTCACAAGAACGCGCCGGGAACTTTGGCCAACTGGCCAGTTCGCTCACGGGAACCGTCAGCGGTACTTATTTCGCAAACCAGCTTACCGAAAAGCTCGGTTACGGGGTAACGGCGGGCGAGCCATACTATTTCCCCGGATGCACCACTCCGTCGCAATGCGTGCTCCCGAATGCCGTGATTCCGCGGAGCGCCTGGTCCGCTCCCGCCACAGCTCTGTTGAAATATATTCCGGCTCCCAACAGTTCGGATGGAACGTTCTCCACGTCGGCCTACAACCAGACCTTGAACGATGACAAAGGCGCGCTGAGGCTGGACGGCGCGACGCGCTGGGGGATGCTTTCCGCTTATTGCTTTCAGGACGGCTGGTCGCAAGATAGCCCCTATCCGGTGGCGCAGGGCGGCGCCAATGTGCCGGGTTTCAATGCGCTCAACGGGGCGCGAGCGCAGCTGTTTTCCTTGGGCGATACCAAGACGCTCAGCTCGACCGCGGTCAACGAATTCCATTTCAGCTTCCTGCGGGACGCAACGGACCTGGGCCAGCCCGTGGGCGGCGTCGGAACCAGCCTGGCGTCGCAAGGCTTCGTGGTGGGCACGAACACACCCGGCATTGTGCCGTTGTCGCCCAAAACTGAGGGCGTGGAAAGCGTGGATTTCAATAATTTTTCGATCGGGACCAATACCAACGAGCTGAGGCAGGTGAACAACACCTTTCAATGGCGGGATGGCTTTTCGAAGGTACTGGGAACGCACACGATTCAGGTGGGTGGCGAATTTCACTACGATCAGGTCAATACCAACCCGATCGCCCAGTTGAACGGCAATTTCATTTTCTTCGGCAGCGAGACGGGCGTCGACTTCGCGGACTTCCTGCTGGGGATTCCGAGCCAGTATAACCAAAGCCAGCTCCAGCCGTTCTATGGCCGCAATAAGTACATTGGCTTTTACGGCCAGGATAGCTGGCGCGTGACGAAGAATCTGACTTTGAATTATGGGCTGCGGTGGGACCGCATCGAGCCCTGGTATGAGAAGTATAACCAGCTCGCCACGTTCGCCCCGGGCCGGCAATCCGTCGTGTTCCCGGGCGCACCGGCGGGCATCCTGTTTCCAACCGATCCCGGGGTCCCGCGCAGCATCGCGCCGCCGGGCAATAAGGATTTTGCGCCGCGCATCGGTTTGGCCTGGTCACCCGACAACGGTAGGAGCAGCATCCGGGCCAGCTACGGGATGTTTTACAGCGCCATCGAGGCGCTGACCATTGGAATCAGCAGCGCAAATGCGCCGTATGGAACCACCTATACCAGCCCAACTCCGCCTCTGTTCGCGACACCGTTCATTACGGCGGCGACAGGCGAAAATGTGGGCCAGTACTTTCCCGTCCAGCTTGCGCCCCTGAACAGTTCGGCGAGCCACCCGGACGCGAATCTCAACTGGTCGCAATTCGAGCCCATTAGCGGGATGCCCAACTACGCGACCAACAACAGGACTCCGTACGCCGAGGAATACATGCTCTCCGTCCAGCGCGGATTGGGAAGGAATACGGTTCTCGACGCGAGCTACGTGGGGACCCAATCGCACCATTTGCTGGTGCTCGAGGAGGCCAATCCCGGCAACCCGGCGCTCTGCCTCGCACTCAGCAACCCCGCCAACCTCGCGCCCGGCCAGACGCCATGCGGTCCGTTCAACGAAAGCAATGTTTTCACTACGGCTTCGGGCCAGGTGATCAACGGAACCCGAGGGCCGCTGGGGCCTAATTTCGGGAGCGATACCAATCAGACCACCATCGGAAATTCCAATTACAACTCCCTGCAGGTCACGCTGCGGCACACCAGCGGGCCGCTGCAGTTGCTGGCGGCGTATACGTTCAGCAAGTCCTTGGATCAATCTTCGAATCTGGGCGAAGAAGTGAATCCGCTGAATCCGTCGCTGAGCCGCGCGCTGTCGGCGTTCGACATTACGCACAACTTCGTCGTGAGCTACAACTACCAGATCCCGTTCGAACGATTGCTCCATTCGGCAAACCGTTGGACCAGCGGGTGGGAATTTTCGGGGATCACGCGCTTCTCGAGCGGCTTGCCGGTGACGCTCGTCAACTATGGAGACAATTCGCTTCTGGGTGCGGAGCCGAATGGAATCAACAACTATGGAGTCGACTTGCCGGACGTCGCGCCCGGTTCGCTCAATCTGAATCACAATCCCAGAAACGGACTGCAGTATTTTAATGCCGCGCTGTTCAGCGACAATGCGCTGGGCACGCCTGGCAACGCCTCGCGGCGTTATTTCCATGGCCCCGGAATGGAGAATTTCGATATGGCGCTGGTTAAGAACCTGCGGCTAACCGAATCGACTGCCCTGCAATTCCGAATCGAAGCGTTCAACGTTTTCAATCACGCTCAGTTCTTCGGACCGCAAGCGGTGGATGGCAACATCAGCAGCGCGACGTTCGGGCGGGTGGTGAGCGCGGCGACGCCCAGGCTGGTGCAAATGGGCGCGAAGTTCGTGTTCTGAAATAGCTCAGGGCTTGCGTTTTAGCTGGCCCATCACATCCGCCACCAGTTCCTTGGCGTCGATGAGGCATTTCGAGATCATCTGGATGTCCATGGCGGGCTTGCCGGCCTGCCGGGCGCTTTGACAATACACGCCGTGCTGGCCCACCAGGACCAGCGCGTCGGTCAATAGGTCCAGGGTCACGGCCAGGCGGCCACGCTCGGCTCCCATCATGAATTCATGCTTTTCCAGTTCTTCCCGGCGTTCGTCGTAGATGGACATGCTGTCCTTATATTGTAGGGGCGCTAGCGTACCCTATATAGAGATGTACGTAGTTATGCAGCGCGTTCGCGAGTCACCGCAGGGAGATATCTGATGGGTTTGGACATGCAAACCGCGCTGGTAACCGGGGCAAGCCGGGGCGTCGGCAAAGGCGTGGCCATCAGTTTAGCGAAAGCCGGATTCAGAGTGTTCGCAACAGCCCGGACTATTGCGATGGCGGACCTTCCCGACGCCATTGTTCGGATCCCATGTGACCACCTGCGCGACGAGGAGACAGCCGCCGCGTTCGCCCGAGTGGAGAATGAGACGGCGGGTTTAGGCGTGCTGGTCAACTGCGCCTGGGGCGGATACGAAAAAATGGTCGAGAACGGCAGCTTCACTTGGCCGGCGCCATTCTGGGAACAGCCCAATCACCGATGGACCAGCATCTGGATGCCGGCGTACGCGCCGCGTTTGTGAGCGCCTCGCATGCCGCCAGGATGATGATCCAGCGACGCCGGGGCCTAATCGTTAACATCAGCTTCTGGGCCGCTCAGAAGCACGTTGGCAACGTGATTTACGGTATCGCCAAAGCCGCCACCGATAAGATGACGGCCGACATGGCGCACGAACTGCGGCAACATGCCGTTGCGGTTGTTTCACTGTATCCGGGCCTGGTGCGGACGGAGGCTGTGCTGCTTGCGGCCGAAGGTGGCGGGCTGGATTTATCGAACAGTGAGAGTCCAGAGTTCACCGGCCGCGTTGTCGCGGCGCTGAGCCGTGATCCTAAGCTGATGGAACGGACGGGCAAGATATTAGTCGCGGCAGCGGTCGCGGAAGAATACGGTGTGAGGGACGTGGACGGCCGGCAACCGAAGCCGTTGACAGTGGAAATGGTTTGACCGACGCGTGTGTCGCCCTAAAGTCTATGCCCGTCCCCGTCGATAGTACCTGCTAGGAGAGGTACTACATGTTTCGAGTCCATCAGACCCTGATTTCCACGCTGGTTTTTGCGATTATTCCGTCTGCCCTGCTGGGCGCCAACCCGGCGGGCAACGTCGAGTATGTGGGTGGAACGGTTAAATCCATACCGGCAAATTCGTTTGGCGTGTTCAATTTCGAAGATGGCAAGCAAATGCGGTTCGACTACAGCGGCATGGCCTATAAGCTGTCGTACGACCAGATCATCGGGACGGATGTCGCCAAGGCTGAGGGGCATCATATTTTGCACAAGATCCCAGTGCCGGTTTTCGATCCGAAGAAAAGGAAGCAGATTCTCAGCATCCACTATAAGGATGAAGCCGGCGTGACAGAAACCTTGAACTTCGAACTCACTGCCGAGGTGGCTGACGACGCCCGCATCATGATCACGGTGAAGAAGGCCGGTCCGCAGAACGTTCTCTCCAGTCAAACCAATGACTGGTGGGGCGACAAGTATTGGAAAACGCTTCGCAACCAGGCTGCCTGGCAAGCCGGGAATCCTTCCAATTCTCAAGCGGCAGCACCTGCTCCCTCCGCGACAAAATAAACTCTAACGACGAAACTTGGTCTTCAAACGGCACGGGTTGCCTCCCGTGCCGTCTTTTTTATATCCCAAGCCTAACTTCCGTTACCGGCCCATCGAGTGCTAGTCTAAAGTTGCCATGGCCGGAGGCACCATGTCGGGAACACCCGTGATGGCTGGGGTGTTCAGCGAACGGATGCGGAGTGCGAGGTCGCATACCGATCATCTGTTCGAACTCCTGCAGCCCGATGCGCTTTACTCCAGGCCGGTTCCGGAACGGCACAGGCTGATTTTCTATCTCGGCCACCTGGAAGCCTTCGATTGGAACCAGATCTGCCGCCAGACGCTGGGAGTTGCATCGTTCCAGCCCGAATTCGACCAGCTGTTTGAGTTTGGCATCGATCCGCCGGTTGGCCAAGCCCCCTCCGATCAGCCATCCGACTGGCCGTCTTCGAATGAGGTCCGGGCATATAACCGAAGAGTCCGCCAGACTCTTGACCAGGTCCTGGCTCAAGCCCCGGAGCAGGTGATCCACGTGGCGCTGGAGCACCGGCTGATGCACGCGGAGACCCTGGCCTACCTGATGCACAATCTGTCATACCAGGAGAAAATAGCCCCGGCTCCGGGCTCTCGCAATGGTGCGCGGCAGCTGGAGAGGGGATCTATCGAAATCCCGGAGGGCGAAGCTACGCTGGGTCAGCTAGCGGACGAGTTCGGGTGGGACAACGAGTTCGACCGGCACCGCGTGCGTGTTCCGGGGTTTTCCATCGGCAAGTACAAAGTGACCAATGGCGAATATCTGGCTTTTGTACGCCAAGGCGTCGCTGCGCCGCATTTCTGGAAACAGCACGGTAACGACTGGTTCTATCGCGGCATGTTCGCCGAAGTTCCGCTCCCGCTCAACGCTCCGGTTTATGTCACCCACGACGAAGCGGCCGCCTACGCGCGCTGGCTTGGAAAGGCGCTCCCCACCGAAGCGCAATTCCATAGGGCCGCGTTCGGAACGCCTTCCGGCCAGGAGCGTTCTTATCCCTGGGGCGACGAGGCTCCGGATGGGGCCCGAGGAAACTTCAACTTCTACCATTGGGATCCGTTGGACGTTGACGCGAACCCCGCGGGCGACAGCGCTTTCGGAGTTTCGCAATTAGTTGGGAACGGCTGGGAATGGACTGCCACAAAATTCGGGCCCTTCCCGGGCTTCCAACCGTTTCCGTTTTATCCCGGTTACTCGAAAAACTTCTTCGATGAAGCGCACTACGTGATGAAAGGCGCTTCGCCCCGCACGGATTCCTGTTTCTTGCGCCGCTCGTTCCGGAACTGGTTTCGACCCGACTACCCATATGTCTACGCTAGCTTCCGGACTGTCGAAAACTAACATCGAAGTTGCGCGCGATATCCGGGAGTTCGCGGCGGATGTGCGCTCCGGATTGCGCAAACCTCGGAAAGAACTGCACTCGAAGTATCTATATGACGAGCTGGGCAGCGCGCTGTTTGAAGCCATCACGCATCTTCCCGAATACGGCCTGACGCGGGCCGACGAGCGGCTGCTGGCAGCGCGAGCGGCCGATATCGCGCAGTTGATCGAGAAGCCCGTGACGGTGATCGAATTGGGAAGCGGCGCGGGACGTAAAACACGGCCCATCCTCGCGGCGCTGGGAGCTTCCAATCGAGGCTTGCGGTATTTTCCGATCGATGTTTCCGCGGAGGCTCTGGCACGCTGCCGTCGCGAGCTGGACGATGTCGCGGATGTGCATCCGCTGTGGGCGTCTTATCTGGATGGCCTGTCGACCGCCGTGGACGAGCGCGAATCCGGAGAAGGGCTGCTGGTTTTGTTCCTGGGCAGCACCATCGGCAACTTCGAGCGGCCTTGCGCGCTCGAATTCCTGCGGGATTTGCGGCGCGCCCTCAATCCCGGGGATGCCCTGCTCCTGGGCGCGGATCTGGTGAAGGAGCCGCGGCGCATGCTGTCGGCTTACGACGACCCGACCGGCGTCACGGCCGCGTTCAATCTGAATCTGCTGGGCCGCATCAATCGTGAACTGGGTGGAACTTTCGACCTCGCGAATTTCCAGCATCAGGCGCGTTGGAACGAGGCGGAGCGGCGCATCGAGATGCATCTGCTCTCGCGTGTGGACCAAAACATCACTATTCGCGAGTGCGAACTAACCGTCGCGTTCCAAGCCGGCGAAACCATCTGGACGGAATCGTCCCACAAGTTCCATCTGGCGGACATGTACCAGATGGCTGATGCCGCGAGTTTCCGGGTGGCCGCGCAGTGGACGGATCAGGACTGGCCGTTCGTCGAAAGCCTGTGGACGGTTCGTTGATGGCCGCGCCGGCGGAGGCGCCTCCCGCAGCGGTCGAATTCCGCAACGCCGGCCTCCGCATCGGAGGACGGGTGATCCTGGAGGACCTGTGCCTGCGCGTGGAGCCCGGCGAAACCCTGGTGCTGCTGGGACGCAGCGGGTCCGGAAAAACCACCGCGCTAAAAATGGTGAACGGCATGATTTTCCCCACTTCGGGCGAAGTGCTGGTGGACGGCCGGCCGACCACGGAGTGGGATCTGATTGCGCTGCGGCGCGGAATCGGCTACGTGATCCAGGAAGTCGGATTGTTTCCGCACTTCACAGTGGGCGAGAATGTGGGCCTGGTCCCGCGTCTCGAGAAATGGCCGCCGGAGCGCATCGCGGCTCGAACCAAGGAACTGCTGGAACAAGTGGGCCTTGCGCCGAGCGAATTCCTGACGCGCTATCCGCGGCAGCTTTCCGGCGGACAGCGGCAGCGGGTGGGCGTTGCGCGCGCGCTGGCCGCGGATCCGCGGCTGCTGCTTTTCGACGAACCGTTCGGCGCGCTCGATCCGGTGACCCGGCTGGATCTCCAAAACCAATTCCTGCGCTTGCGGGAACATTTCGCAAGACGTCCATTTTCGTTACCCACGACGTACGGGAGGCGCTTCGCATCGGCACCCGGATAGCGCTGCTCGATCGAGGGCGCCTCGAAACTCTGGCGTCCCCGGAGGAATTCCTCAAGTCGCCCGGGCCGCAGACCTGCGCGTTCCTGGCGGTGCTGGAGAGCCAGGCCGTGGAACGGTATGACAGCCGATGAATAGTGCAGGACCTGTTTCAAGACATCCTGCAGCTTACGTCCGAGCACTTAGTGCTGGTGCTGGCGTCGGTGGCGATTGCGTGCGCGAATCGGCATTCCGCTCGGCATCCTGCTCACGCGGCATGCCGCCTGGCGGCGCTGGGTGCTGGGCTTCGCGAATGTGATGCAGACCATTCCCAGCCTGGCGCTGTTCGGATTTCTGATCCCGATGCCGTTGATCGGCGGCATCGGCAAGCGCACCGCCATCGTCGCGCTGGTGCTGTACGCGCTGCTGCCGATTCTGCGCAACACGCTGACGGGCATTCTCGGTGTGGACGCGGCGGTGCGCGAATCGGCGATCGCGATGGGCATGACCGGCGGCAGATTCTGTGGCAGGTGGAGCTGCCGCTGGCCGCGCCCGTCGATTCTGGCCGGACGTGCGCATGGCCACTGTGACGACGATCGGAACGGCCACCATCGCCGCGGCCATCGGAGGCGGCGGACTGGGCGTCTTCATTTTTCGCGGCATCGCCTCGGTGGATACCACGCAGATCCTGGCGGGCGCGATACCGGCGGCGTTGCTGGCGCTTGATGGCGGACGGAGGATTGGGATGGATCGAAAAACGTTTCTCGGCTGCCTGAGCCGCTGGTGCTGCTTGTGCGCCGGGTGCTCGTCCAAGCACCGCATCACGGTGGGCTCGAAGAACTTCACCGAGCAGGTGATCCTGGGCGAGATCATCGCGCAGCAGATCGAGAATCGGCTGCACCAGCCCGTGGAACGAAAGCTGAACCTGGGCGGCACGCTGCTGGCTCATCAGGCGCTGCTCTCCAAGGACATCGATCTCTATCCCGAATATACCGGCACTGCGTTCGCCAACATCCTCAAGAGCGGCGGCGTCACCGATTCGGAGGTGGTTCTCGATCGCGTGCGCGGCTACTACGCCACGCGCCTGCAGCTCGATTGGCTGGCGCCGCTCGGCTTCAACAGCTCCTTCGCCATGACGGTCCGGGGCGAGGACGCGCGCGCCAGGCATCTTGTGACGCTGAGCGACGCCTCGGCCGATCCGTCGGGATTTGCGCTCGGCGCCGGATACGAATTCCTGACGCATCCCGATGGATATCCCGCGCTAAACACGAAATATTCCATCAAATGGACCGCATCCACCCAAACCATGGATCTGGGCCTGCTTTATCGCGCACTCACGGAGAACAAGGTCAGCATGGTGGCCGGCAACACCACCGACGGCGTGTTGGACAAGCTGGATGTCAAAGTTCTGGAGGACGACAAGCACGCTTTCCCGCCCTACCAAGCCTGCATCGTGGTGCGGCAGGACACGCTTACCGCTTACCCCGATCTTCGCCGGATTCTCAGCGAGCTATCGGGTAAGATTCCGGATAATGTGATGCGACGCATGAACTATGCCGTGGATGGAGAACACCGTTCAGTGCGCGACGTGGCTAGCGAATTCCTGAAGAATGCAGGTCTTTAGCGTAAACCCACTAGAGAGTGGTAGGGCACTTGCGCCTTTGACAGTACTGGGTGAGCATGCTAGCATCTTCTTTTGCAGTTTGCAGTCGAGTTACAGTGGTTATCGTTCTCCGATAGTTAGTTCTGTAAGCCGCGTCCAAACATTACTCGATCCAGCGTAGCTGCTCTGGTTCATTTCCACGCTCAGTGACGCGATCTGTCTTGCTCGTCCCTTTTCCGACGCTGGGACCATCGAGTGCTGAAAAAATTGCTCGCATGGAGAATCGCATGGCAACCTTGGATAATCGCGTCGATCCAGACGCGGCGCCCTGCCCGGCTCCGGAAACCCTGGAGCACCGTTTGCGCCAAGTGGTGGAAATGATCATCGCGGAGCCGTTCCGATCCGTGCGCGAACTGGCGCTAAAGGTGCGGTTGAGTCCGGCGCATTTGCAACGCTTATTCAAACAGAAAGCCGGCGTGCACATCGGCAACCTGGTGGTGGAGAACCGCCTTCAAAAAGCCGCCGAGCTTCTTTCCGCGAGCAACCTATCCATCAAGGAAATCGCGCATGCAGTTGGATATAAACACCATTCCAGTTTCGTGCGGGCTTTTCAAAAGCGCTTCTCTCTCGCGCCCAAACGCTACCGTGATCAGAGCCATCTTCCGCAACCGAGCACTTAGCCGAAAATGTCAAGAATGGCTAAGAAATGTCGCGATTTGTAACCTTGATTGATCAGCGGTCTGATGATATTCTCGCTTCAACCGGGTAAGGTACTAGAACTCATGGGACCGGCAAACGCCGAGTGGGAAGTTCTTTATCGTACCTCGCTCTTGAAAATCGCTAAGTCGTAACACCAGTCTTCTGGTTATTCGTCACCGGTAGTCATTCGACTCCGATTTCGGTCTTGAGACCCAGACAGGAGAAGTGCGTCCGGTCGCTCTTAACCCGCAGGCTGCAACTCAACGAGAGCTGTGTCTCTCCCAAGGAGAACTGTATGCGGATTTCTAACTCATTGATCGCCGTAATTTTTGCGCTCGCTGCAGCACAAGTATCCGGGGCGCAGGTAGCCACGACGACCCCGGGCGCCGGCGGCCAGCAGGCTCAAGATCCGGGAGTCAGGGGTGGACCTCCGGGCGCGGGCCAGCCGATTGAAGGCCTGGCTGCCGGTGAACTCTATTTCTTTAGCAGCGTGGCGACGCCTACTTTCAACGAAGTCGAAAACGTAGCCAGCGGGTTGGGACCGCGCTTCAATCTGAATTCCTGCGCCGGTTGTCATGCTTATCCGGCGGTGGGCGGGTCGAGTCCAACGACGAACCCGGAGGTGGCGCAGGCATCCACGCTTGCGCCGGGCAACGCGATCCCGGCTTTCTTGGCGCTGCACGGGCCGGTCCGGGAGGTGCGCTTCGTGACGAATCCGAACGGAACGCCGGATGGCGGAGTGCAAAATCTCTTCACTATTTCCGGGCGGCCCGACGCTCCCAGCGGCTGCACTATCTCGCAGCCGAACTTCAGCAACACGTCCAACATGATTTTCCGGATCCCCACGCCGACCTTTGGCGCGGGACTGATCGAGGAGATTACCAACACCGCCATTCAGAACAACCTGGCGACCGATCCCACCGGACAAAAGCGGGCCAACGGTATCACCGGTCACGTCAACACCAGCGCGAATGATGGCACGGTGACGCGCTTCGGATGGAAAGCGCAGAACAAATCGCTGTTGATTTTCGCAGGAGAAGCCTATAACGTCGAAGAGGGCGTAACCAACGCGGGCTTTCCGAACGAACGCGAGGAGAATTCCAACTGCGCCAAGACCGCCACGCCAGAGGACGATTCGGCTTTTCAAGTAGGGATCACCGGGCCCTCCGACATCGAGGCATTCCGGGGATTCATGCGATTTCTGGACCAGCCTGCGCCGGCCTGCGCGGGGACCGAATGTTCGCAGTCGGTACAGAACGGGCACTCGTTGATGAACCAGATCGGATGCACGGCGTGCCACACGGAGATCCTGACCACGGGAGCGTCGTCCACGGCGGCGCTGAGCCAGAAGCAGGCGCACCTGTTTTCCGATCTAGCGGTGCATCACATGGGATCGGGCCTCGCGGACGGGATTACGCAGGGATCGGCGGGACCCGATGAGTTCCGAACAGCGCCTCTATGGGGACTTGGTCAGCGAATCTACTTCCTGCATGATGGCCGGACAGAAGATCTTATGCAGGCGATCCTGGCGCATCAAAGCCAAGGATCGGAGGCGAGCCAGGTCATACAGGCCTTCAAAAACCTGCCGCGTTCCGAACAACAGGACTTGCTCAACTTCCTGCGATCGCTTTAGAGTCTCCCGGCTGGTATGTGGATAGCGATCGCGACGTCGCCGGATGTGCCCAAACTTCCGCCCGGCGAGAATATGCTGCTGTCGGCGCTTGGGGAGTTGGGTATCGCCGCCTGTCCGATGATATGGTCCTCCGTCGAAACAGATTGGGCGGCTTTCGGAGCGGTGGTGATCCGATCTTGCTGGGATTATCATTTGCACCCGGGCGAATTTCTCGAATGGATCGAGCGTTTGGAGCAGATGAAGGTTCCGGTGTTGAATCCGCCGGAACTGATTCGATGGAATATCGACAAGCGGTATCTCGGCGATCTGTCGGCGAAAGGAATTCCGATTCCGCGGAGCCTTTGGATTTCTCAGAACGAGCAGCTGGATGTCGCCGAGACGTGCCGCGAGCAAGGGTGGGAGAGCGCGGTGGTGAAGCCGTTGATCGGCGCCACCGCCTATCGGACGGAGCGGCGGCGCGACGGGATGGTCCAAGGGCCGATGTTGGTGCAGGAATTTTTGGCGGCCATCGAGACGGCCGGCGAATGGTCGCTGATCTACATCGCGGGAGTGTTCAGTCACGCGGTCAGGAAGCGCGCGCGGAAGGGAGACTTTCGGGTGCAGCAGGAATTCGGCGGAAGCACCGAACTCGCCGAGCCGCCTGTTTCAGTGCGCTGCGCGGCTGAGGAAGCGATGGCTGCGCTTCCCCGCCCGGCCGTGATGGCGCGAGTGGACCTGGTCGAAGCCGGACCGTCGGTTGTGCTGATGGAGCTGGAGCTAATCGATCCGGAGCTGTTTTTCCAACTCGCGCCGGACGCGAGCGGACGGTTGGCCGCGGCGTTGCGCGTGGAGTTGGCGGGGCTCACTCAAAGATCGGCGCTATCCTCGCCAGCACCTCGTCCATGAACGCGTCGGGAATGCTTTCAAGCTTTCTGCCGCCGCGCGCGGCGAGATCAAGAGCGCGAGGCTGGTCGCACCGGACGGCTCCGGTTGTTTTGGTTCCGGCGCCTGCCAGCGACACGGCGAAGCCCACGGTCCGCGCGAAACTGCCGCCGCTCGTGATCGGGAGAACGACGGGGAGCTTCGTTACGCGATTGAAAGCCTCCGGGGAAACGATTAGCACCGGACGGCGGCCTTTCTGTTCGTGTCCTTGCGTCGGGTCCAGACTGACGAGCCAAACTTCACCGCGCTTCATTAAAGTAGCTCTCTACCAATCGGCTTGCTCTCGATCCATTCTTTGTCTCGCCTGCCGCGGCGAGCCTTGGGGTTGCATTGAGCCAGGAGTTGGTCCAGTGTGTAGCGGGGCCGCCGCCTCGCTTCCACTACCAGACGGCCACGTTCAACCGCTATTCCGACCTGGGCGCCGGGTTGCAATTGAAGGATGTCGAGCAGCGCGGGCGGGACGGCCAGCATCACCGAGCCGCCGACCTTGCGCAGATTGGTAAGGTGCATGGCGTTCCTTTATTGTTATATTGCAGTATAACATTTTTACAACGAACCGCTCATGCGGGCGTTTCGTTCACCGGCTGCTGACGGACCCGGGAAATGGCGCGGACCAGCTTGCGGTAAGGGATTTCTTCAAGGCTCCGGAAGCCGATCCATGCGCCGTCGCTCCAGGTGGAATAATGCCAGCGCGCCAGCAGCGCCAGGTGTTCTTGTTTTTCTGGGAGCGGGACCGCGGCGGGTTCAAGCGATGCCACCAGCTCTCGCAGCCTCGCATCCAGCGACACGTTGGAAGTGAGCGGAAAGACTCGCGGCGAATGCCACACACCCTGACACACGAACCACAGCAGGACGCTATCTTGCGCGGTGGAGGGCGCGACGGCGACGCCGTAAAGATGACCGATGTCGGATACCAGGTCATCGCGCAGCGCCAGGATTTCCTGGATGCGCTCGATGTGCTTATGCTCGCGCGCGGCGGCTTCGAAATCCATTTCCTGGCTGAGCCGGTCACGCGCGGCCGCGCTGCTGTTTATCATGGCCGCGCCATTGCCGGTCAGGAACTCTTCGACGCGGGCCACTTCGCTCGCGTATTCCTCCGGGCTGACCACCTGCTGGCAGGGCCGCAGACAGCGGTTCATTTCGCCGTAGATGCAACCTGGATGCCGCGGGCTGGGCTCCAGATTTTCCTGACAGCGGCGGATTTGAAACAGATCGAGAAATTGGTTTTCAAAAAACTCCGCCGCGCCGCGGGTTCGAAACGGCCCGTAGTATAGGGCGCGGCCGCTCGACAAACGAGCGGTTACCTGCGTGCGGGGAAATTCGTTCGACAAAATCAGTTTGACGTAGGCCGGCATGCGGAGCTTCACCATCCGAAGGTAGTCATCGGGGTAATTCCGCTTGGCCAGCGCATAGTGCAGCAGCATGGATTCGAACCGCGAACCGGTGCGCCAATATTCGACGCGCGTGGCGACGGCGCGCAGGTTGAGCGACCGGCGGGGCGATTCCGACGGCTTCAGAATGCGCAACAGCCGGCGGCGCAGCATGCTGGTCTTGGCGAGGTAGGCGGAACGATCGCCGGCCCAAACCAGAAACACGGCGTCCGTGTTGGGGAGCGCCGGAATCGCGTCGTTGAATCCGGAAACTTCGATGACCTCGGGATCGGGAACCGTCATCCGCTTTCACTTCCAGTGTGTCACTATGAAGTACTCCCCCGAACGTCACGGCAAGTGAAGCATGGATTTCGTCGAGCAGCTCAAATCCTCGGTGGACATCGTCAAGACTATCGGCGAGTACGTGCGTCTGAAGCGCGTGGGCAGCTCACCCCGCTACGTGGGGTTGTGCCCGTTCCACACCGAAAAGTCGCCGTCGTTCTCGGTACACGCGAGCCATCAGTTCTTCAAATGCTTCGGCTGCCAGATCGGTGGCGATGTCCTCAAGTTCGTGATGGAGATCGAGCGCATCAGCTTTTTCGAGGCGCTCAAGCTGCTGGCCGAACGCAACGGCATCACCATGCCGAAGCGCGAGTATTCGGATCCCGATTCGAAACTCCGCGGCGCGCTGGCGGAAATGCAAGAGATCGCTGCGTCCCTGTTTCAACGAAATCTGATTGCGCCGGGAGGGACGGAAGCGCGCAACTATGTTGCCAAGCGCGGCGTCACACCAGAGCAGATCGCCGAGTTTGGCCTGGGTCTGTCGGATGCCTCAGGCAGCCAGTTGATTCGGCAGCTCGAAGCGCGTTTTGGGGGCGAGCAACTGGAGCAGTCTGGACTGGTTATGAAGCGCCAGGACGGCAGTGGATTCTTCGACCGTTTTCGGGGCAGGCTGATGTTTCCGATTCATAATGAATCCGGCAAAGTGATCGGCTTCGGCGGACGCGCGCTGCGAGCCGGCGATGAACCCAAGTACCTGAATTCCCCCGAGACGGCGCTTTATCACAAAAGTTACGTGCTCTACAATCTGCACCGCGCCAAGGATATGGCGCGCAGGTCGGATTACACAGTGCTGGTGGAAGGCTACATGGACGTGATCGGCGTCTATTCGGCGGGCGTTCGTAACGTGGTGGCCAGTTGCGGTACAGCCCTGACGAATACGCAGGTGCGGGCGCTAAAGCGGAATGCCGAACAGATCGTGGTGAATTTCGATCCGGACACCGCTGGCGCGAAGGCGGCCGAGCGATCGATCCAGATGCTGCTGGACGAGAATCTTCGGGTTCGGGTGCTGGAGCTCGAAGGCGAGCTGGATCCGGATGAGTATGTGAAACAACACGGCGCGGAAGCCTACCGAAATCGCCTCGAAAAATCACCTAGCTATTTTCATTGGCTGGCGGACCGGGCGCGCAAGAAGTTCGATATGCGGGCGGTGGAGGGCCGTCTGCAGGCGTTCAAATTCGTAGCGCCGCCCATCCAGCGCATTTCCGATCGGCTGGAGCGGTTCGCGGTGGCGAATGATGTTGCCAATTACCTGGGAGTAGATGAGAAGCTGGTGCGCGACTATTTCAGCACCGGCACGGCGGAGCGGCGTCAAGCCAGCCGGGGGCCCGGGGCGCCTCCGAACGAGCGGTTGCTGCTCAATTCCCTACTTGCCAGCGAGGCCGCGCGAATGGAAGTGATCCCGCATCTGCGGCGGATGGCGGTGGTGGATCAGTTCGTGACCAGACAGGTGTTTAGGGCCATTTTTGCGATGTCGGACGAGGGGCAAGTATTCCGTTTTGCGGACCTGGAGGGACGCCTTTCCGACGCCGACCGGGACCTATTGTCCAGTGTAATTTTCGCCGATGAAGTTCTAGAGGAGGACAAGGCTCGAGAGCAGGCCTTATCTTGCTTAAGGAGTCTCAAGGCGCAGGACCCCAAGTCCGAGGTCGCGGCGCTGCGGGCGCAGATAAAAACGGCCGAACGGGAAGGAAATTTCGAGGAGGTCATGCGGCTCGCCGAAGAGCTGGATCGCAGGTCTCGGGCGGGGAGTTCGACGGCGCCATGACCTGCCCGGTTACAAAGCATCGGGACCCTGGAAATGTTCGGGCGATGGTGTACACTAAAATGAATCAGGGCCAAGAAATCGCTGGTTAACGGGTTACCAGTGGCTACGGATGAAAAGTTCGGTCGGATAAAACAACTCATGGAAGTGGGCAAAGAAAAAGGTTTCGTCCTCTACGATGAAGTTAACGATCTGATCGCGGAAGATTTTCCCTCGGGCCGCGAGTTCGAAGATCTGTTGACCGATCTGGACACGGCCGGCGTCGAGATTCTCGAGGAACCCAAGCTCGATTTCGAAAAGAAAGACGAGACCGAGGAATTCGGGGACCTGGAGCTGGCCCAGGACGTCGGCGACAAGACCAACGATCCCGTGCGGATGTACCTGCGCGAGATGGGTACGGTTCCGCTGCTCACCCGCGAGGGCGAAATCGAACTCGCCAAGCGCAACGAGCGCGGCCAGTGGGCGGTTCGCAAGGCGCTTTCCCGCTCCCCGCTGGTGATTCGAGAAATACTCCAATTAGGCGAAGACGTGCAAAAGGGCATCGCGCTGGTGCGGGACGTGCTAGTGCTGCCGGAGTTCGTGATCAGCGACGAGGATTTCACCGCGCAGCACGAAGATCTGCTTGCCAAGATCGCCGAGATCGACAAGCAATACCGCAAGAGCCAGCAGTTCCGCCAGAAGCTGCAGGCCATTTCCCGACAGATGAAGCCCAAGCAGCATCGCAGCCTGCGCTACGGCCTGGCGCGCAGCATGGTCGCGATTTCGCGGATCATCCGCAATATCGCGTTCAGCACTTCAGTGCGGCGCAGCCTGGCTGGCCGGTTGCGTTGCGCGGTAGAGGAACTGAAGCCGCTGGAGCGCGAAATCGCGAGGATCCAGCGCAAACTGGAAGAGCCCGCGCACGGCGGCCAGCCCACGCGCGATTTGCGCAAGGAACTGCGGCAATCCGGGCAGCGCATCCAGCAGCTGGAAGAAGAATGCGGTGCCAGCTCCACCGAGCTGCGGCGCACGCTGCATATCGTCGAGCGCGGAGAGCAGGAAGCGGAATCGGCCAAAAAGCAGCTTATCGAAGCCAACCTTCGGCTGGTGGTCTCGATCGCCAAGCGCTATACCAATCGCGGGCTGCAGTTCCTGGATCTTATTCAAGAAGGCAACATCGGGCTGATGAAAGCCGTGGACAAGTTCGACTACCGGCGCGGCTACAAGTTCTCGACCTACGCCACCTGGTGGGTGCGCCAGGCCATTACGCGCGCCATCGCCGATCAGGCGCGCACCATTCGCATCCCCGTACACATGATCGAGACCATCAATAAACTGGTGCGCACGCAGCGCCAGCTCCAGCAGGAGTTGGGCCGCGAGCCCACCACCGAGGAGTTATCGGTGAAGATGGAGCTGCCGGTGGGCAAGGTGCGCAAGGTGCTGCGCATCGCACAGGAGCCAATATCGCTCGAAACGCCGGTGGGCGAAGAGGAAGAATCGCACCTGGGCGATTTCATCGTGGACCGGCGCGTGGTTTCGCCGTCTGAAGCGGTCATTAATCTGAACTTGCGCGAGCAAACCGCCGAGGTCCTCAAGACCCTGAGCCCGCGCGAAGAGAAGATCATCAAGATGCGTTTCGGTTTGCAGGACGGCAGCGAGCATACGCTCGAAGAAGTGGGCCAGCACTTCGCGGTAACCCGCGAGCGCATCCGCCAGATCGAAGCCAAGGCGCTGCGCAAACTGCGCCATCCCAGCCGCAGCCATCGCCTGCGGGCTTTTCTCGACACCACACTTCACGAATAAATCGACCGGACGCGCTCCACAATCGGCGCAGGCACCAGATGTTCCCAAGGCTGGCCGCGCGCGATTCGTTCGCGCACTTCGGTGGACGAAACTTCGTCTTGCCCCGCGTTCATCCTGAGCGGGCGGATCCGGTGGCTGAGCCCGGCGGGGGGCTGAAAGTCGCCGGCCCGGGGAGCCACCAGCAGCTCGAACTGAGCGAGCATCTCTTCCACCACGTTGGGGCGGCCGTAGTCCCAGCTCAGGATGCGCTCGGCGGCATCGCGTCCGCAAACGAAGCACAGGCGCGTTTCCGGGTCACAGAACTCGCGGCATTCGCGGGCGATATCGATGAACAATCCCTGTTCGGTGGTAGCGATGGAATAGCGCTCGGCCAGATCGGCGGCGGCCAGCATCTCGAGGCGCTGTTCCAGCGTTGCGCCGAAGTACGGCTTGTGGGGTAGGGCGCCCGGCACCACGAAAAGCAGGTGATCGACCTCGAATTGGGCGGCGCGGGCAAGCTCGGCGTGCGCCACGGTAGGAGGGTTAAAGCTGCCCGCCAGGATGCCTAAAGTCCGATGCTGACCCGATAAAGGCTGGTGGAAACGCACTACACTGCCTCCAGTAACCGATTCTCGCTCGAAAACACCCTTTAAGTGCAGTCATTTAGCAACATAAGGCCCGTGATCGATAAAGGTAGGGTAACTCACTGACAGATATCGAACCGCTTTAGGCCTAGAGTTGATATATATGCTGTACTGGATCTGTCCCGAGTGTGGGAGCGAATGCTCGCCGGCCATCCGGGATTGCCCTGTCTGTTCGGTTGCGGCGGACGGCGGCCGGTCGGCGGTTCTGACGGCGAACGGGAATTCCGCGCATGGGACGCCGGCAATGGCGTTGGCGGTAGACGAACCGAGCCTGCCGAGGGAGCACGCGGCCAGCGTACCGACGGATGAAGCGCTGGCGTCGCTAGTCCGGCCGCTGGTTGAATCAGCGACGGCCCCGGAGATGGAGCCGCCAGCTGTGGCCACCGAATCCTTTTCGATTGCTTTGGAGCTTCGGGCAGAAGCGGTGCTCGAAGCGATCAGCTCGCGGCTAGCCGCCGAAGAAGCCGCTCGCCTGGAGCGGGAGGCGGAAGAGGAAGCTCGCGCCCAGCGCGAGGCTGAAGAAGCTGCGCGGCTAGAGCGTGAAGCTGAGGAAGCTGCTCGCATTCAGCGTGAGGCCGAAGAGGCTGCTCGACTCGAGCGTGAAGCTGAAGAAGCCGCGCGACTCCAGCGTGAGGCTGAAGAAGAAGCTCGTGCCCAGCGTGAGGCTGAAGAAGCTGCGCGCATCCAACGTGAGGCTGAAGAAGAAGCCCGTGCTCAGCGCGAGGCTGAAGAAGCTGCGCGACTCCAACGTGAGGCTGAAGAAGAAGCCCGTGCTCAGCGCGAAGCCGAGGAAGCCGCTCGACTCCAACGTCAGGCTGAAGAAGAAGCCCGTGCTCGGCGCGAGGCTGAAGAAGCCGCTCGACTCCAACGTGAGGCTGAAGAGGAAGCTCGTGCCCAGCGTGAGGCTGAAGAAGAAGCCCGTGCTCAGCGTGAAGCTGAGGAAGCTGCTCGCATCCAGCGTGAGGCCGAAGAGGCTGCTCGGCTGGAGCGCGAAGCTGAGGAAGCCGCTCGCATCCAGCGTGAGGCTGATGAAGAGGCCCGCATCCAGCGCGAGGCCGAAGAGGCTGATCGCTTAGAGCGTGAAGCTGAAGAAGCTGCTCGCATCCAGCGTGAGGCTGAAGAAGCTGATCGCATCCAGCGCGAAGCTGAAGAAGAAGCCCGTGCTCAGCGCGAGGCTGAGGAAGCCGCGCGACTCCAGCGTGAGGCTGAAGAAGAAGCGGCTCGACTGGAGCGCGAAGCCGAAGAAGAAGCGATTCGTCAGGTCGCCGCGACCTTCGAGCAGCAACCCGCGTTCGCATTACTAACCGGCGCCGGCGAAGTTGCAATCGCTCCCGCTCCACCTTGCACCGAATGGATGCGCACGCCCCGCCCGGAAATTCCCGCCCGCCCCCCCAAGGAACTAGACTTCGCGACCCTGGCCTGGAGCGCGCAAGCGACGCCTCTGGCGGGCCCTTGTCTTCCTAACGACCTGCGTCACCTGGTGCGGGTTGCCGCGCGAAAGCCGAATCGAAGGAGTTTCGGGATACCATCCTGGATCCTCAGTGTGATTCTTGCCACCTCCATTTTTCTGGCCGCGGGAGCCGTGCTTCAATTCCTACGCGCCAGCCGCGACACGAGTACGTCCCCGGTTGCACCGTCTGCCGCCGCGCAAGCAGCTCCGGCTCGCGAGGACGCGGCAACCAAATTCCTGGAAGTGGCCGGCCTGCGCGTTGTGACTGCCTGGAACCACAAACAGCAGCTGCACTACGTGGTGGTAAATCACTCCGGCTCGGATCTTCCGGGCATGGAGGTCAGGATCGCGGTGCGGCGCTATGAAGCTGCGACCAGCGCTTCACCGCTGTTCACGGTGGATGCTTCCATTCCCTCGCTAGGCCCGTACCAATCCAAGGATGTCCGCACGGATCTCGATTCAGACGCCAACGCCACTGCCGTCCAGGATTGGCAGTCCTTGCGCGCCGAGGTCGAGCCGTCGGATGCGAAATAGCCGGGCCCACTCAATTCGGGCCTAGCGCCGACTGCTCCTCGGTATTGAACCGGCACTGGTCGGGCGGCGCCTCCACAATCCCGAGCCGGCGAAGATTCACGCGGGCGCTCCACTCGCAGGGGTCGATCGCCAGCGCGCGCTCGAAATCCTCCCGAGCAGCTTGCTTCTGATCCAGCGCCAAGAGCGCCGCCCCCCGATTATTGAAGGCTTCCGCGCTACGCGGATCTAACGCGAGCGCGCGTCCGAACTCCACCAGCGCCCGGCTGGTTTTTCCCTGGCTGAGCAAGATTCTACCTTCCTCGGCGGGGATCCTGGAATCGCGCGGGGCGATTTGCCGTGCATCTTCCAGGATGGCCAGCGCTCGCTCGGGCTCCACGGCGCGGGCCAGTTGGATCTTCGGGCGAATCTTTTCGGGCGCTTTGTGAACGGCATCGTTCCACAGGGACTCTTCGGTTTTCCAGACCATCGTGCGCTGGATGCTCAAGCCGGCCAGCAGCACCAGCGTGACGCCCACCAGCAACGGCCGGACGCCTTCGAGCAGCAGCCCGGCGCAGGCCGCGAATGCGATCATCGGCAGATACATCCTACGGTCGGCGGCCAAATCCGTCGCAGGAAGAACAGATGAACTCGGCAGCAAGAGCACCAACCCCGCAACGAACCAGAATCCCGCGTGAGCGCCCCGGAATTGGAGCAAGGCAGACGCGGCCAGAGCCAGCACCGCTATCCAGGCCAGCGCTCCCAGCCACAGTGGCGGTATCGGAATGGCCGGATCTACCGTAAATCCCCAGGGCAGCACCAGCATTCGGAGGTAGCGCAGTATCACCGCGCCTTGAGCGATAGCGTAGGCTGGCCAGCGCACGCCGGAGTTGACTCCCGCGCCCGATCCGGCGATTGCGGCGGTTGCCAGCAAAACCCGGACGCCGGCCGCGACCGCTAAAGCCAGCATGAGCGCGATGGGCTTCCACTTCAGGTCTCGCGATTTGGCAAATTGGAGCAGCAACAGGAAAACAGGAAAGGCAACGCATTCCTCTTTTGCCAACAGAGCCGCGGCAAACCAGGGCACCGCCCACCAGTAGCGTTGGCGCGTCCAGCAGACCAAGGCAGCCAGGCAAAATCCCGTGGCAAGCATCGAGCTTCTGGCGAAAACGTAGTTGACCGCCTCAGCTCCGACGGGATGCACGGCGAAAATGGCGGCCGCAATCCACGCGGCGCGGGTGGATATAAGATGACGCAGCGCTACCCAAAGCAAAAAGACTGCCAGCAAGTGCAGCAACAAATTGACGGCATGGTATCCGGCGGGCGCCCGGCCGAGCGAACGATTTAGGTAAAACGTCAGGTACGTGAGCGGACGAACGCCGAATGGATGCCACAGGGATCCCGAGAACAGCGAGTAGTCGTCAAAATGAAACGAACCCCACAGGCAACCCCCAAATGCGATGATAGCGGCGAAGAGGAGGGCCGCCGCCTGCCGAGCATCCAGCCGAGAAGCGCGAAACCGAGGAGCGTCAAGAATAATATCCCCAGTGTGCCAAAAGCGACGCCGCCGAAACTCGTTCCCCGCCCTAAGACCGCCGCCGCGCGCGCGGCGCGGCTGGGAAAGATCATGCGACTTCTCGATGAGATGTATCCGGATCCGAAGGTTCCCTTGCTGAACCGCAATCCCTGGGAGCTGCTGGTGGCGACCATCCTGTCTGCCCAATGTACCGACAAAGTGGTCAACGTAGTGACGCCGGGCCTGTTCCGCAAATACCCGACTATTTCCGACTTCGCGCATGCCAATCAGGCGGAGCTGGGGCAGGATATCCGTCGCACGGGGTTCTTCAACAACAAATCCAAAGCTCTGATCGGGGCCGCTCAGAAGGTTCTCGGGGACTTTGGAGGTCAGATTCCCAAGACGATGCCCGAGCTGCTCACCATTCCAGGCGCGGCGCGGAAAACGGCCAACGTGGTTTTGGGCGGAGCCTACGGCATCATGGAGGGCGTAGTGGTGGATACGCACGTGCAGCGGCTCTCGCAGCGGCTGGATCTAACTAAGCACACGCAGCCCATCCAGATCGAGCAGGATTTGATGAAGATCATCCCCACAGAAAAGTGGTTCTCGTTCCCGCTGCAATTGATCTATCATGGGCGGACTCTATGCTTTGCGCGGAAACCGCAATGCGCCAAATGCAAGCTGGATCCGATCTGCTATGCCAAGGATAAGAGCGTTACAACCTAAGGCCCTGTAACACGAAATTAACTGAATTGTCATTTTTCGCTAACGCCATAAGGCTATCCTCAACAGGCGGCTAAAAGTCCGTCGCGTACCACCAACAACAAGGGACCATTGGAGAAGATGAAAGCCAAGACTCTGAATTCACTTACGCTGTGTGTAGCCGCTGCGCTTACGATTCTGCCGGCCAGTTCGATAGCCCAGACGCAAGCCGCGGGATCGCAATCTCAGCCGGCAACTCAACCGGGCAGCACCGAAGTATCAAACCTGAAGACTCAGCTCGCTGAACAGCAAAAGCAGATCGACCAGCTCAAGTTGGCGCTCGAAGAGCAGAAGAAGCTGATCGAGCAAAGCCTGA
The DNA here is from genome assembly GCA_963786745.1 of Terriglobia bacterium. Lineage (GTDB taxonomy): Bacteria > Acidobacteriota > Terriglobia > Bryobacterales > Bryobacteraceae > Palsa-89. The sequence goes on from CAWBAE010000014.1 coordinate 165,494, forward strand.
AGGCGGGCGCGGTCCCGGATAAGAGCAGCCAGGATTTCGCTTTGCCGCGCAATAAGGCGCTAGGCGATGTGGCCAGCACGACGCCCATCATTCCGGCGGCTCCGCCGGTAGCGCCGGCGCTTTCCGCGACGCCTTCACTCTCGCCCACGGGCAACGCGGCGCAGGTGAATAGTGGAGACACTTCGCCGCTACAGTTGAAGATCGGGGATGCCTACATAACGCCGGTCGGATTCATGGATTTCACCAGCGTCTATCGTTCGCATGACGCCGGCGGCGGAATCGGAACGAACTTCGGCAGCATACCGTACGGCGCCAACATTTACCAGAACCGACTCAGTGAAGAGCGCCTCAGCATACAGAACTCGCGCATCGGGTTCCGAGTGGATGCGCTGGTACATGACGCGCACATTATCGGCTACATGGAGGCTGACTTTCTGGGCAACAACGCTGCCAACGTCGCTGTCACCAGCAACAGCAACACGCTCCGGTCGCGTCTGTACTGGGTGGACGTCCGCAAGGGAAATTGGGAATTGCTGGGCGGCCAGACCTGGAGCTTGATAACGCCGGGACGCTCCGGCATCTCGCCTTTGCCTGCCAATGTCTTCTATACGCAAAACATGGACGTGAATTACCAAGCGGGCTTGGTTTGGGGACGCATTCCTGAGTTAAGGCTGGTGGGCCACTGGGCCGACGACAAAATCCACTTCGCGTTGGCTTTGGACCAGCAGGAAATGTACGTAGGCGGTTCGGGCGGCGGCGGGACGGTGGTCTTCCCCTCCAACCTCGTATCCACATACCCGGGCGGCGAATTGAACAACGCAACGACCACGGTGAACGCCCCCGCGGTTTTTCCGGACGTAATCGCCAAGCTGGCGTTCGATCCGAGCAGCAAGGTTCACTTCGAAGTTGGCGGAGTGGCGCGCTTTTTCAGAGTTTACAATCCCAACAACCTGCAGCACTATACAGCTCAGGGTGGCGGCGGCTTCCTGAACTTAAATGCTGAGATTTTCCCGGGCTTCCGCCTGATCACCAACAACTACTGGAGCGACGGCGGCGGCCGCTACATCTTCGGCCTGGCGCCGGATCTGGTGGCGAACTCGAACGGGAGCTTATCCCTGCTGCATAGCGGATCCACAGTGAGCGGTTTCGAAGCTACCGTGAAGAAGACGGTCGTCTTCGCTTATTACGGCGGTGTTTTGATCGGGCGCGACACCGTGATCGACACCACTGCCAAGACACCGACCCTGGTAGGCTACGGATACCTCGGTTCGTCCAGCGGCCAGGATCGCATCATCCAGGAAGCTACGGTGGGAATCAATCAGACTATCTGGAAGGACGCTAAATGGGGCGCGCTGAACTTCATCGGCCAGTATTCGTATCTCTCGCGCAGTCCGTGGTACTTCAACGCTGCCGCCGGCGCGCCCAGCGATGCCAGCCTGAACATGGTGTTCCTGGATCTGCGCTACACGCTGCCAGGCTCGGCGCCGACCATCGGGCATTAAAACCCCAGCCCCGAAGCAGACTTACTCTGAGGAGGACTGAGACATGAAAAGCAAGGTGCTATGGACACTTTTGTGGGTGGCCGCTGGCACGGTAGCGGCCTCCGCGGAGACCATCAATGCGGCGGGGGCGACGTTCCCCGCCCCGATTTATCAGAAATGGTTTGAGGAGTATCGGAAAGCTCACCCGGACGTCCAGATCAACTATCAATCCATCGGTTCCGGCGGCGGAATCCGGCAATTGACCGAAGGCACGGTGGATTTCGGGGCGTCCGACATGCCGATGACGAACGAGCAATTGTCGAAAGTCACAAAATCGAAGGTGCTGCATTTCCCGACCGTGCTCGGGGCGGTGGTCCCAACCTATAACGTTCCTGGCGCTCCCAACATGAAGTTTTCCGGCGACACCCTGGCCGGCATTTTCCTAGGCACCATCAAAAAGTGGAACGATGCGGCGCTCAAGAAGGACAACCCGGGCGTCAATCTACCCAACGATGACGTCACAGTGGTGCATCGCTCGGACGGAAGCGGGACCACATTTGTGTGGACCGATTACCTCTCCAAGGTCAGCCCCACATGGAAATCAAAAGTGGGCGCGAACACGTCCGTGAATTGGCCGGTTGGATTGGGCGGAAAAGGCAACGAAGGCGTAGCCGGGCTGGTGAAGCAAACACCGGGTTCGATCGGCTATGTCGAACTGGTATACGCGGCTCAGAACAAAATGGAATTCGGTTCCATGAAGAATGCCGACGGCAACTTCGTCAAGGCTGATGTTTCTTCCGTGACCGATGCGGCCGCCGGCGCGGCCAAGAGCATGCCCGCCGACTTTCGCGTCTCCATCACCAACGCTCCCGGCAAGAATGCCTATCCGATTTCGAGTTTCACCTGGATGCTTATCCCGGACAAAATCGACAACGCGACCAAGCTCAAGTCGATCAAAGACTTCCTGGCGTGGATGTTGACCACCGGCCAGCAGGACGCGGCAGGAATGAGCTACGCACCGCTCCCCGCACCCGTTATTGCTAAGGAACAAAAGCAGATCGCTCTGATAAAGTAAACCCAGGCATGGCAACCGCCGCAGTCACCGCGCCTCCTGAATCGCGTCCGCGAAAGCTGATCGGCCTGTGGCGCGACTGGGATCAGGTTACCCACCTGATCACGTTCATTTTCGCCGCCAGCGTATTTCTGGTGACCGTCTTCCTAGTCTACGAACTGTGGATTCACTCGGGTCCCTCGCGCGCGAAGTTTGGTTTCGGTTTTCTCACGGGCAAAGTCTGGGATCCGGTGGCCGAACAGTTCGGCGCGCTGCCGTTCATCTATGGGACGGTGCTGACATCGTTCATCGCCTTGCTCATCTCCGTGCCGTTGGGCGTGGGCGCCGCCATCTTCCTATCTGAGCTTGCGCCGCCGCAGTTCTCCAACGCGTGTACATTCTTCGTGGAACTCCTGGCCGCGGTGCCGAGCGTGATACTCGGCCTGCTGGCCATCTTTACCCTGGTCCCGCTGATGCGCCAATACATCGAGCCATTCCTGAAAAGGACGCTGGGAGATCTACCGCTGTTCCAGGGTCCGGCCTATGGAGTGGGCTATTTGACCGCGGGAGTTGCGCTGGCAACCATGACATTTCCGTTCATCATCTCGATCTCGCGCGAAGCCTTGCTGGCAGTCCCGCGAGAACAGCGCGAAGCCGCGCTGGCATTGGGATCCACGGAATGGGAATCTACCTGGCGGGTTGTGGTTCCATTCGCGCGGCTGGGCATCATCGGATCGATTTTCCTGGCTCTGGCCCGTGCTTTGGGCGAAACCATGGCAGTGACCATGGTGATCGGCAACGACACCGGCATCCACACTTCGCTTCTGTCGCCGGGTTACACCATCGCCGCCATCATCGCCAATGAATTCACCGAAGCCACGGGCGACGTCTACCTCAGTTCCCTGGTGGAACTGGGATTGGTTCTGTTCGCGCTCACCATGGTGCTCAATGCGGCCGCGCAATTGCTTATAATCGCGACCACGAGCAGAGGATCGAAAAGGGAATGAAAATGGACCGGCGGATGCGGCGCAATATCGTGAACAACGTGATGCTCACCCTCACCGGTGTCTGCACCGTGCTCACGTCGTCGGTGTTGTTCCTGGTGCTGGGTTTTCTGGTGGTGAACGGCTGGCGATCGCTGAATTGGGACTTCTTCACCAAGCTGCCGCTGTCGGCAGGCGAGACCGGCGGAGGGATGGCCAACGCCATTGTAGGCAGCGCCGTGGTGATCCTTATTGCCGCGGTAATCGGCATTCCGATGGGGTTTCTGGGCGGCATTTACCTGGCGGAGTTCGGGGGCAAAACGTTCTCGATGGTCGTGCGATACACAGCGGACTTGCTCAACGGAGTCCCCTCCATCGTGATCGGAATCTTCGCCTGGACCGTGATCGTGGTCCCCATGCATCATTTCTCCGCTTGGGCCGGCGGCTTTGCGCTCAGCCTGATGATGATCCCGATTGGCCTGCGCAGCACCGAACAGTTTCTGCGGGGAGTACCGGGCTCGCTGCGCGAAGGTTCGCTGGCTTTAGGCGCCACCCGGACCAAAACGATCATAAGCGTGGTGGTGCCCGCCGCGAGGCAGGGCATCCTCACCGGCATGATCCTGGGCATTGCGCGCATCGCCGGAGAAACCGCGCCGCTGTTATTCACGAGTTTCAACAATCAGTTTTGGGCAGCCAAATTGGGCGAGCCGACCGCTTCGTTGCCGGTTATGATCTATACCCATGCCATCTCGCCCTATGACGATTGGCACCGTCAGGCCTGGGCGGCGGGACTCGTGTTGTTGACACTCGTGCTGGTGGCCAATCTCGCCGCTCGCTGGGTGCTGTCGCGCGGTGGGTCCGCCCAAAGGGGATAAAATGAATATGGGAGCCGTGCCGGAGTCAGCCAAAATGAGTGAAACCACCTCGCCTCCGGCGCAGACCTCAGGTGCGTCCGAAGGCCCTACGGAAATTAAACTGAAGGCCGCCAAGCTCAACTTCTTTTATGGCGCCTTTCAAGCCTTGCACGACATCAACCTGGAGATTCCTACCAAAAGAATCACGGCTCTGATCGGCCCCTCCGGCTGCGGCAAGTCCACTTTCTTGCGGACACTGAACCGCATCAACGAAACCATCCGGAGCGCGCGGTACGACGGTCAGGTGTTGCTGGACGGTCAAAATGTTCACGAGTTGGACGTCACCAATCTGCGCCGGCGGGTTGGAATGGTTTTTCAGCGGCCCAATCCATTCCCTAAGTCGATCTTTGAAAACATAGCCTATGGCGTAAAGGTAAATGGCTTGCGGGGCTCACGGCCGCTCGCGGAAGTGGTGGAACACAGCCTTAAGCGCGCGGCGCTGTGGGACGAGGTTAAGGACAAGCTGCACCAATCGGCGTACGGGTTATCGGGCGGGCAGCAGCAGCGGCTGTGCATCGCCCGCGCACTGGCGGTGGATCCGGAGGTGCTGCTGCTGGACGAGCCATGTTCGGCTCTGGATCCGATCGCGACCGCCAAGATCGAAGACTTGCTATTTACCTTGAAGGACCAGTGCACACAGGTGATCGTCACGCACAACATGCAGCAGGCCGCGCGCGTGGCTGAATTCACTGGATTCTTTTTGCTCGGCCGGTTGATTGAGTTCGATAAGACCGAAATCATCTTCAAACGGCCGGCCCGAAAGGAGACCGAAGATTACATCACTGGTAGATTCGGCTAAAGGAAGGTACCATCAGGAGCAGACCTTGATCCATTTCAGAGAAGAACTCGACGAATTGCAAGCCCGCCTGCTCGAAATGGCCGGCCTGGTGGAATCGGCGATCCACCAGAGCGTCAACGCGCTGGTGCAGCGCGACGAGCAAGCGGCCAAGGAAGTGCTGTGGAAGGAAGCGCTCATCAATCAGAAGGACATCGAGATTGATGAATTCGCCACTCGTCTGCTGGCGCTTTACCAGCCGATGGCGCGCGATATGCGTTTTCTCACCTCGGTGATCAAGATCAACGGCGATCTGGAACGCATGGGCGACCTCGCGGTGAATATCACGGAACGCGCCATGTCGCTGATGCGTGAGCCCGCTGTGAAGCCGCTGATCGACATCCCCAGGATGGCGAGTCTGGCCGAGACCATGGTGCGGAAGAGCCTGGACGCTCTCGTGAAACGCGATGAGGCGCTGGCGCGCAGCGTCCTGATCTCCGACGACGAAGTGGATCATTTGCGCGATGCCGTTTACAAGGAGCTGGTGACGTTCATGCAGGAACAAAACACCACCATCCCCCGGGCCGTGGACCTGATGTTCATTGCTCACAACCTGGAGCGCGTAGCCGATCACGCCACCAATATCGCGGAAGACGTTCTGTTCCTGATCAAGGGCATCGATGTCCGCCATCACGCGGAAGTGCGCGAGCAGGCGGCCCTGCTGAGGCCCTGAACGCGCCGACAGAAGCCGGCATCTCGTCGGCCGCATCTCGCCTGCGGCGGCGTGCATCTACAATAAGTGAATTGGAACCCGTCTCTCACTTTTACTACTCGCATCGACTTAAGCTTCAGTTCTGGGATTGGGGGCAAGATGGCAAGCCCTCCCTGATTCTGGTCCACGGGGGCCTGGATCATGCCCGCAACTGGGATTGGGTGGCGCGAGCGCTGCGCGAACATTTTCACGTGTACGCGATCGATCTGCGCGGCCACGGCAACAGCGCCTGGGCGCACGGCGCGCTTTACAGCATCGGCGAGCATGTCCTGGATCTGTCCGCGCTGGCCGACGTGATCGATGACTTTCCGATCTACATTGTCGGGCACTCTCTGGGCGGCATCATCACGCTGGTGTATTCGGGCATTTATCCGGAGCGCGTGAAGAAGGCCGTGGCTATCGAAGGGCTGGGTCCCCCGGCAGCCTTCTATCGGCCCGCGCCGGAGCGCATTCGAAAATGGATCGAAGGCGTACGCCAGACCGAACGGCGCGAACCCCGCACCTACGCCAGCCTGGACGCGGCAGTGGCGCGCATGAAGGAAGCCAATCCGCGGCTTTCGGATGAAGTAGCCCGGCATCTTACGCTGCACGGCACCAATTGGAACGCGGACGGATCTTTGATCTGGAAATTCGACAACTACGCGCGCAACTTCGCTCCGTATGGATACGACCGGGAGGACATGCGGGCGATTCTGTCGGAGATCTCTTGTCCGGTGCTGTTATTCTGGGGCATGGAGAGCTGGATGCCGGATCCGGAGGCCGACGGCCGCTCCACCGTCATAAAGAACCAGCGTCTGGTCAAGGTACCGGGGGCCGGCCATTGGGTCCACCACGATCGCCTGGACGTCTTCCTCGCCGAAACCGTACCCTTCCTCACCAAAGAAGAGTGAAACACTTGAAGACGGATATGCTTCAATATTTGAGGAGGACGCGTCTATGCGCAGCAGTTCCGCGCTTGTCGTTCTATGGTTAGGGCTTGCGGCCGGCGCATCAGCGGGCGATTTTGCCGCGGGACTGGCTGCCTACCAACAAGGCGATTTCGTCACTGCGGCCAAGGAATGGCGCGTGCTGGCGGATCAAGGAGATCCCAGCGCTCAGTTCAATCTGGCGCTGCTCTACTATGACGGCAAGGGTGTGCCGCAAGACTATACCGAAGCCGCCAATTGGTTCCGGCGGGCCGCCGAGCAGGATTACGAAAAGGCGGAACATAATCTGGGCGCCATGTACGGTTCCGGCAAAGGCGTCAAGCGGGATTACGTGCAAGCCTACAAGTGGCTCAACATCTGCGCGGGCAAGGGCGACGTGGGATGCGCCTCGCAGCGCGACCTGATCGCCAGGAAACTCAAAGCGGGCCAGATTACGCAAGCCCAGCGGCTCTCCACCGAATTCACTCCGAAAAAAGAAGGCGAACAATAGACGCGACTCTCTGCGAACTTCGGCGCGGCCAGCTATCCTGAAAGTAATGGGATTTCATCTGGGGGTGGATTACCAGCCGCGCGGCGACCAAGCCACCGCGATCGACCAGCTTTTCCGGGGCGTGCTGGAGGGGGAGCAGCATCAGGTTCTGCTGGGCGTCACCGGCTCCGGCAAGACCTTCACGATGGCGAAGATCATCGAGAAAACCGGCCGTCCGGCGCTGGTGCTGGCGCACAATAAAACGCTCGCGGCCCAGCTCTATCACGAGTTCAAAACTTTCTTTCCCGGGAACGCGGTCGAGTATTTCGTCAGCTACTACGATTACTATCAGCCCGAAGCCTATTTACCCTCGGGCGACATCTACATCGAAAAAGAAGCCACCATCAACGACGAGCTGGACAAGCTACGGCTCTCGGCCACGCGCTCGCTGTTCGAGCGGCGCGATTGCGTCATCATCGCCAGCGTCAGCTGCATCTACGGCCTGGGCTCGCCGGAAGCGTACTACGGGATGCTGCTCATGCTCGAAAAGGGCCAGAAGATCTCGCGACAGCAAATCCTTTCGAAGCTGGTGGAGATTTTGTATGAGCGCAACGATCACAGCTTTACGCGCGGCACTTTTCGCGTCCGCGGCGACGTGATCGAAGTCTTCCCTACCTACGACGATCATGCGTATCGCATCGAACTTTGGGGCGACCAGGTGGACAGCTTGAGCCAGATCGATCCACTGCTCGGACAGGTGCGCCAGACCTACCTGCGGCTCCCGATCTATCCCAAGACCCACTACGTCATGACGCCGCAAGCGCGCGACCAGGCCCTGGCGAGCATCGAGAAGGAGCTCAACGAGTGGCAGCCGGAGCTCGAAAGACAAGGCAAGCTGGTGGAGGCGCAGCGTCTGCAGCAGCGCACCATGTTCGATCTCGAAATGATCCGGCAGATCGGGTACTGCCACGGAATCGAAAACTATTCACGCCATTTTTCGGGCCGCCTGCCGGGCGAAGCGCCGCCCACGCTGCTCGATTATCTGCCGCACGATCACATGATCTTCATCGACGAAAGCCATCAGACTGTTCCGCAGTTGCGAGGCATGTACCATGGCGACCGGTCGCGCAAGACCATTCTGGTCAACTACGGTTTCCGCCTGCCGAGCGCGCTGGACAACCGGCCGCTCACTTTCGAAGAATTTGAAAATCGCGTCAATCAGGTGGTCTATGTGTCGGCGACACCGGGACCCTATGAGCTGACTAAATCCGCGGGCGTGGTGGTGGAACAAATCACGCGGCCCACCGGCCTAGTGGATCCGCAAGTGGAGGTGCGGCCGATCAAGGGGCAGGTGGATGACCTGCTGCACGAAATCCGGCGGCGGGTGGAGAGCAACGAGCGCGTGCTGGTGACTACTCTCACGAAGCGGATGGCGGAGGATCTGGCGGAATATTACGCCGAAGTAGGCGTGAAATGCGCCTATCTGCATTCCGAGATCGGCGCGCTGGACCGCATGAAGGTTTTGCGCGATCTGCGGCGCGGCGAAATCGACGTGCTGGTGGGCGTGAATCTGCTACGCGAAGGCCTGGACTTGCCGGAAGTATCGCTGGTGGCTATCCTGGATGCCGACAAAGAGGGCTTCCTGAGGTCCAGCGGGGCACTGATCCAGACCATGGGCCGGGCGGCTCGCCATCTGAACGGCCGGGCGGTGTTGTACGCCGACGTTTACACCGACAGCATGAAACGCGCCATCGACGAAACCAACCGGCGCCGCGCGATACAGGAACAATACAACGAGGAGAACCACATCACGCCGCAGTCCATTATCAAGCCCATCGACATGAGCCTGGTGGCTATCGCGGAAGGCGATTACGTCACCGTTCCAGTGGAACCGGAAGATCCGGTGGAGGAGCTGACGCCGGAGCAACGCACGAAATTCATCGCGGACCTGGAGGAGAGCATGCGCGAGGCCGCCAAGAAATTCGAATTTGAGCAAGCCGCCAAGCTTCGTGATCGCATCAAATCGTTGAAATCCCCGAAAGTCTATGAAGAAAGCCAAGCCGGTAGCGCTGATCGAAGAGGGTAATCTCAGCGCTTCCCCCCTGGCACGTTTTAGATGGCCTTCTGAAACGCTCGGACCCGTGAAGGCGTCGTCCTTCCGTCTCGCCAGCCGAATCGCCAATCGCTTGCAGGCCGGTCACCCGGTGAAGGACTACCGGGAATTCGACGCCTGCGATCTTATTCTCATTTGCGTGCCCGACGACGCGCTGGGCGGAGTGCTTGCGGAGCTGAATCAGGCCGCGATCCGCTGGCATGGGAAAGCCCTGGTGCTGTGCAGCGCATGGCTGGATAGCGGCGAACTCGACCAGTTCGCAGCGCGCGGCGCCGCGGTGGGTTCCCTGAGCCCGATTCCCGGAGCCGAGGATGTGCGCTATCTCATCGAAGGGGACAAATTCGCGATCCAGGAGGCCAGGCGCTTGGTTGACAATCGGCAAGCGCCGACCATCGCTATCGAGCGCCGGCTCAAACCGTTTTACCTGGCCGCGCTGAATTGCACGGGAACGGCTGCATTCGCCCTGGTCATGGCGGCGTCCGAGTGCCTACGCCACGCGGGCGTTCCTTCGCTCGATTCGGCCGCTATTTTGGAACGGCAACTGACGCAGACGCTGCGCGCTTACGTGCGCGGGGGACGGCGCAACTATTCCGCGCCCAAGAAACTTTCCCGGCAATTGCCGTTGCTGGCATCGAAGGACCCGGCGCTGGCGGCTTACGTCGAGCAGAGCTGCCGCCTGGCGGATCGATTATCGGGTGAACGCGAGAGCGCGAAGGCTGCCTCCGGGAACCGGTGATACGCCCGTGATCGACGGGAAGTTCTCGCGCAGAGCGGGATAGACGCTGCGGGCGAAGCGTAGCGCGGCTGCGCTGGTCTCCTGTACGGCGCGATTTCCGGTATAAACCACAATGCGAACCAGGGACGTGTCGGTGCGGTGGTCCCGAAGCGCATCGACCACCACCCAGAACTTCGCCACCCATTCGTTAGCCAACACACGGCGCGGTGTCTGATACCAATACAGCACCACTGCTCGCGAGTCGCCATTTGCGATGACGTAACGCTCGATCGAAAACGTGCCGTCAGCCGTCGTCACGGCGATTGGCCCGGTAATCAGCGGCGTCCATCCGGCAGCGGGCAAGCACACTTGCGGTGAGTGCGGCTGGCTGCGGCCGCCTCTTTGGGACTGAAACCAGGCCACGAACAGATCCGCGCTCCAACCTTCGGAACGGTCCAGGTAGGTCCTCTCGAGCAGGCCATCGGCGCGCAGTGTCGACGCAATGTCCTCGGCGATGGGCGTGTCCTGGATTTTGTTCCAGCTTCCCAGGCGATCCGGCACGCTCGAGAGCTGAGGCACCGACGGCGGGCGCTCAGCCAGGCCGATCCAGTTCACCAGCGCGGCCTGCGCCGCCAATAGCGCCGGCAGGACGAAAAGAAAACGCTCAGGCATGCCGCCTCGCGGGAATGCGGCCGAAGAATCGAGTGGCGGCGGCGAGCGCCGTCAGACTCAGCACGAAGATGATCAATCCCGCGGCCATATGGGGCGCTCCTGAATCGAGCGCGGGGACGCCCGCCGCTACCGCCACGCGAACGGCGTTGGCCAGGATCGCGAGCGGCACGGCCAGTGCGAGCACCATCACGCGCATCCACGCGGCCGGATGAGACAGGTAAGCAAATACCACGCCCACGAAGCTCAGCGGAAGCAAGTACCGAATTCCGTTGCAAGCCTCAGCCACCAAAACCTGATGCCCGCCGACATCCAGGATATTTCCAGCGCGGATCACTCCGATGCCGGCGAACGACAACATACCCGCCGCCAAATGGCTTGCCAGAAGCTGAAGCGGGAGCGTGGCCTGATTGTAGACAATCGCCAACTTCGGAAGCATGAATAGACACAGGAGCAGCGGAAACGCCCAGGCGCGCAGCCACGGCCGGCCTCCGAGCAGCAAGACTGCACCGGCGACCGACAACAGAAACCCGGCCGAACTGAGGAACAGCCCCGCGCCGAGCGCGCCTGCAAAATGCGCCAGCGCACCAAGCAGGACCAAGAGCGCTCCCCATCCGCTGGGCTCTATCGGAAGCGTCCGCCAGCGACGCCGTTCCCGCCACAGAATCCAGCCGACCACAAGCGGAACCAGGAAGCCGTGCCCCATGTCTTCGTCGTTCCACCATTGCTCGGCCATTCCGAACAGTGTGGATGCGTAGCAGGCAGTCAGGGCCAGGGCGGTTGTACCCACGAGGATTAGTCGCCGCCCGTTCATGAGCATTTTTCACTATAACCCCTGCGGCGCATGACATAATAAGCGCTTGCCGGATATCCGAAAAATATTGATCGCCAACCGGGGCGAGATCGTGGTCCGCATCGTCCGCACGTGCCTGGAGATGGGCATCCGTACGGCCGTGATCTATTCGGATAATGACCGCGATGCGCCGCACACTCGCGTGGGTGATGAGGCTGTCGGCATCGGCGCGTCTTACCTTGACATCGGCAAGATCCTGGATGCCGCGCGCATGGTCCACGCCGACGCCATTCATCCCGGTTATGGATTCCTCGCGGAGAATGCGGACTTCGCGGAAGCATGCCATCAAGCAGGTGTGATATTCATCGGTCCGTCGCCGGAAGCCACTCGCAAGATGGGACGAAAGACCGAAGCGCGTGAGATCGCCGCTGGGGCCGGCGTTCCGATCGTTGCCGCGTTTGATCCAGCGGGGCCGCTCGACTTTTCCCGGTGATGATCAAGGCGACGGCTGGAGGCGGTGGGCGCGGCATGCGAATCGTTACTCGAGCGGACGACATGGCGGAAGCTCTCGAGTCCGCGGGCCGCGAAGCGGAGCGAGCGTTCGGCGATGGATCGTTGTTGATCGAGCGATACATCGAGAACGCGCGCCACGTCGAATTCCAGATTTTCGGTGATCTGCACGGCAAGCTTATCCACCTCCATGAGCGCGATTGTTCCATCCAGCGCCGGCACCAAAAGATTATCGAAGAGTCTCCCTCGCCCGCGCTCACGGATGATTTGCGCCAACGCATGGGACAAGCCGCCATCGCGATTGGCCGCGCCATCGCCTATACCAATGCCGGAACCGTTGAGTTCTTGCTGACGCCGTCCGGCGGGTTCTATTTCATCGAGGTCAATACACGCATTCAGGTGGAACATCCCGTAACCGAATTGGTTACTGGTCTCGACCTGGTGCGCCTTCAGATTGAGGTGGCCGAGGGTAAGGATCTGCCTGATGCGCCGCCGATGAACGGCCATGCCATCGAGGCTCGCCTCAACGCCGAAGATCCCGCGAACGCTTTTCTTCCATCCAGCGGACCCGTGCATAGGTGGCGCGCGCCCGAGCATGTGCGTGTCGACACTGCTCTCGAATCAGGCGTGGAAATCGGTATCCACTATGACTCACTGCTGGCTAAAATAATCAGTCACGGGCCGGATCGCGCCACAGCGCTGCGGAAGCTCAACTACGCTTTGCGCTCCACCTGGATCGCCGGCGTGACAACCAATCGCGAGTATCTGATCCAGATTCTCGAGACCCCCGAATTTCGCGAAGCGCGGGTGCATACCGCGTTCCTGCCCGCCCCGCGAGCGTCGTCGGAACCTGCCGATCATCTCGCCGCCGCGGCGCTTTTTCTCGACCGGAGCCCCGCCAAAGGCATTCCGCCCAACTTTCGCAACAACCCCTACTGTGACCCATACAGACAATTTCGGATCGGGGAACGCGACGTGAAGGTATCGTGGAAGCAGACCGGCCAATTCGATTATTCGGTCGCGGTTGGGCAAACGGTGATGGCTGCCTCGATTATCCGCCGCGATCCAAGTAACATTACGCTTGATATCGATGGAATCACCCGGGCCTATGAAATCCTGGAAGTTGACGACACATTGTTCACCCACTCCTCGAACGGCTCCAGCGTTCTACAGCTCGTTTCCCGCTATCCTCGCTCTTCGTCCGCGGGCCAACACGAAACCGCCAACGCGCCCATGCCCGGCCAGGTCCTACGCATCCTGGTGAGCGAGGGACAATTAGTGAAGACGGGCGAGGCCCTGGTGGTTCTCGAAGCCATGAAAATGGAGCAGACGATTCGAACTACAATCAACGGTGTGATCCAATCCGTCCTGGTTAAGACCGGGCAGGTGGTGGCGCCCGGCCAGATGCTGGTCCAGATCGGCGCAGAGGAGGCTTCTTAAATGAGCGAGATTGCGGTAGCCGCTGAAGTAGGGAACGAGTTCCCGCACTTTACCGAAGAACACGACATGATCCGCCAGACTGTCAAGCGGTTCTGCAAGCGAGGAGATCGCGCCCTACGCCGAAGAGTGGGATCTCGCAGGCATCTTCCCGCGCGAGCTGTTCAAGAAGGCCGCGGACCTGGGGCTTTTCGGCATCCGTATCGATCCGGAATGGGGCGGCCTGGGCCTGGATTGGTGGGCCAGCGCGGCCTACATGGAGTCCATGGCTTATGCCGATTCCGGCAGCATCAACATGGCGCTGATGGTGCAATCGGAAATCACACTGCCTGTACTCGCGGAGCTAGGGCACGCGCGAGCAAAAGGAAGAATTTCTGCGGCCTGGAATCGCCGGCACATCGATCGCCGCGCTTGGCATCAGCGAGCCCGGCGGTGGCTCCGATGTGGCGGCGCTCAAGACTGTCGCTCGCAGCAATGGCGGGGACCTGGTCATCTCCGGGCAGAAGCTCTGGATCACCAACGGCACTCGCGCCGACTTCATTATCCTGGCCGTCCGTACCGCTGAGCGATGGATACAAGGGAGTCTCGCTGGTTCTGTTTCCGACCAAGACCAAAGGCTTCTCGGTCGGCAAAAAGCTGAGCAAGATCGGAAACATGGCGTCCGACACCGCGGAGTTGTTCTTTGACGAGTGCCGCATTCCCGCAGCGCAACGTTCTGGGCGAGCTGAACAAAGGTTTTTACTACATCATGCATAACTTCCAGGGCGAGCGGCTGGCGGCGGCAATCCTGGCGCTTGATGGATGCTGAAAAATCGGTCCGCCAGGCGCTGGAGTATGGCGCGGAACGAACCGCTTTTGGCAGCCCGGTACGAGATTTCCAGGTCTGGCGCCATCGTTTCGCCGAGCATCTCACCAACATCGAGGCTGGCAGATGGCTGACCTATCGCGCGCTGGACCTGATGAACCGGGGCCAGGCGTGCGTCCGCGAAGTCACCATGGCGAAGCTCTATCACCTCGGAACTGTCGCAGAAGGTGACTTACGATTGCATGCAGATGTTCGGCGGTTTCGGCTACACCACCGAGTATCCGATCGGCCGCGCTTGGCGCGATGTGCGGTTGAATACCATCGGCGCGGGCACCAGCGAGATCATGAAAGAGATCATCGCCAAAGAGGAAAAGATCTGAAGTGATCCGCATCGCCAACGGACAGGGCTTCTGGGGAGATTCGCTGGAAGCTCCGCTCGAACAAATCCGCCGGGGGCCGCTCGACTACCTGACGCTCGACTATCTGGCCGAAATCACCATGTCGATTCTCCAGAAACAGCGCTCGCGCGATCCACGCACCGGGTATGCGCGGGACTTCGTGGACATGATCGCCCGCGGAGCACGCGATATCGTGGACCGCAGGATCCGGATCGTGGCCAACGCGGGAGGCGTTAACCCGGAGAGCTGCCGCCCGGCCGTCGCGAAGGCCTTGCAGCACCCGAAGACCAAGATTGCCGTGGTGGCGGGCGACAATATCATCGATAGGCTGGACGACATGATCGCGCGCGGCGTTCCGTTGAAGAATCAGGAAACCGGCGAGCCGCTGGAATCCGTTCGCTCGAGAGTTCAGAGCGCCAATGTCTACTTCGGTGGCCGGGCGATCGCCGAGGCGCTCGACACAGGAGCGCAGATCGTCATCACCGGACGCACCACCGACACCGGACTGGTGCTGGGGCCCATGATCCATGAATTCAAATGGAAGCCCGACGAATGGGACAAGCTCGCGGCAGGCACCATAGCAGGCCACACCGTCGAATGTGGCGCGCAATGCACCGGCGGCAATTGTCAGGTGGATTGGCAGACCATTCCGAATTTTGCCGAGATCGGCTACCCGATCGTCGAAGCTGAGCCGAACGGGGCGTTTGTGATAACCAAGCACGCCGGCACCGGCGGCCGCATCACGGTGTCTTCCATCAAAGAGCAACTCTTATACGAAATGGGCGATCCGCGCGAATACATTACACCGGATTGCGTCGCCGATTTCACCAGTATCCAGCTCAAGCAGGACGGGCCCGACCGCGTGCGCTTCACCGGAATTCACGGCAAGCCGGCTACTAGCATGTACAAGGTTTCGATCAGCTATTCGGCGGGATTCAAGGCGGTGGGAACGCTGATGTACTCCTGGCCGGACGCGTACGCCAAAGCGCAGGCGTCCGATCGCATCCTGCGGGAGCGGCTGGACCGGTTGGGGCTGCGTTTCGATGCCATCCGAACGGAATTCGGCGGCGTGAACGCTTGCCACGGACCGCTGGCGGGCGATCCTGCGCCAGGTATCGCTGAAGTGATCCTGCGCGTGGGTGTGAGATCGGAGGATCGCAGCGTGGTGGAGCGTTTCACCAAGGAGATTGCGCCGCTCGCGCTCAATGGTCCGCCGACGGTTACCGGGCTCGGCAGCGGACGCCCCAAGGTGGAAGAGATCGTCGCTTATTGGCCGGCGCTCATTCCCAAGGCCGAAGCGACACCCGTTATCTCGGTGCAGGAGACATAATGGCGCGAGTGCAGCTGGTTCGTATCGCGCATGCGCGCTCGGGTGACAAGGGCGACACCGCCAACGTCGGTTTGATCGCGCTACGGCCTGATTTCTACCCCGTGCTCGCAAGCCAGGTGACGGCCGAGCGCGTCAAGAAACATTTCACAGGAATTTGTGAGGGCGAGGTGGAACGCTTCGAGCTTCCGAATCTGGGCGCGTTGAATTTCCTGCTGCACGAAAGCCTGGATGGCGGCGGCACCTTGTCGCTCAAGGCTGATGCGCAGGGCAAAACCTATAGCGCGGCGCTGCTTCGCATGGAAATAGACGTCCCCGATGACCTCCTATCAAAAGCTGCTCTATAACGTTGAGAACGGCGTCGCGCGCATCACGCTGAACCGCCCGGATAAACGCAACGCCCTGAACTCCGAACTGATTGCGGAACTGAAGGACGCCGTGGCCGCATCGGCGCACGTGATCCTGATCTCCGGCGCAGGCGCAGATTTCTGTTCCGGCGCCGACTTGAGCGGGCTGCACAAGATGGCAGACGCCAATGTGCTCGACCATATGGAGAGCGCCCGCGCCATGGCGGATCTGTTTATCGCCATGCGGCGTTATCCGCATCCGATCATCGCCGCGGTTCATGGACGGGCGCTGGCGGGCGGCAGCGGATTGGCCACGGCGGCCGATCTGATCCTGGCCGCGGAATCGGCGAAATTCGGTTATCCGGAAGTGAATATCGGGTTCGTGCCCGCCATGGTGATGGCCATTCTGCGCAGATCCGTGTCCGAGAAGCGCGCGTTCGAATTGATCACGACCGGCGAGATAATCTCCGCGCGGGCAGCCTTCGATTGCGGCCTGGTAAATCGCATCTTTCCGGATGCAACGTTCGAAGCCGACGTCGCTTCGTACGTATCGAAGATGGCATCGAAATCCGCGTCCGCGATAACGCTGTCCAAGCGACTGCTGTATCAGATGGACGGGATGAGCTTTGAGGCCGCCATTGAGGCGGGCGTCGAGATCAACGCGATCGCGCGCATGACCGAAGACTGCCGGCGGGGCGTGGAAAAGTTCCTTAAGAAATCCTAGTGGCGGAAGACTCCCCACTCCATGGTCCCCTCCACCGGGCGATTACAGGCCGCCGACAGCGAGATAGCGAGTACGGTTCGGGTATCCCGAGGATCGATGATGCCGTCGTCCCACAGCCGCGCCGTGGCGAAGTAGCAATCTGATTCGCGCTCTATCTGACCTTCCAGCGCGATCCGCGCGGTGGCCAGCTTGGCTTCGTCCACCGGCTGGCCGGATTTGATCAGCGCCTCGCGCTTGATGATGTCCATCACACCCGCGAGCTGCTGCGGACCCATCACCGCGATCCGGTGATTCGGCCACGTGAACAGAAACCGAGGTTCGTACGCACGCCCGCACATCGCGTAGTTCCCTGCCCCGTACGAACCACCGATCATGATCGTGATGGCGGGCACAGTGGAGTTCGAAACGGCATTGATCAACTTCGCGCCGTTCCGAATGATTCCTTGTTCTTCGTAGGTCCTCCCAACCATGAAGCCCGTAATGTTCTGCAGGAATACGAGCGGGCGCGATTGCTGATTGCACAGCTCGATGAACTGCGCGCCTTTCGCGGCCGACTCCGCCATTAGCACGCCGTTGTTTCCCAAAATCCCCACCGGAAAGCCATGCACGCGGGCGAATCCGGTAACCAGCGTAGGCCCGTACTCCGGCTTGAATTCGGAGAAGCGCGACCCGTCCACGATCCTCGCGATTACTTCTCGGACGTCGAACGGAATCCGGACATCCGCCGACGCGATTCCAAGCAGCTCGTCGGGATCGTATAGCGGTTCGTCGAAATCGGTCTCGCGCGGCATGGACGGCTTGGGCAAGTTGAAATGGGAAACGATATCCCGGGCGATGCGAATGCCGTCGAATTCATCCTCGGCCAAGTAATCAGAGAGCCCGGAGACGCGCGAATGCATTTCAGCGCCGCCCAGCTCTTCCTCGTTCGAGATTTCGCCGGTCGCCATCTTTACCAGCGGCGGACCGGCGAGGAATACCTGAGCCTGCTTCTTCACCATGACCACATAGTCCGACATGCCCGGAAGATAAGCGCCGCCCGCGGTGGAGCTGCCGAACACCACGGCTACGGTGGGAATCCGTTGCTTCGAGCGGCGCGTTATTTCACGAAATCCGCGGCCGCCCGGGACGAAGATCTTGCTCTGCACCGGAAGATCCGCGCCCGCCGATTCCACCAGCAGTATCGCCGGAAGACGGTTCTCCATCGCAATATCCGCTAGCCGCGCATTCTTCCATAAACCAGCCTCGCTGGTGGATCCGCCCTTGGCCGTGGCTTCGTTGGCGATGATCAGGCACTCTCGCCCGCTTACCAGCCCTATTCCACCGATGACCCGCCCGCCAGGAGTTTCGTCGTCCATTCCGATGCCGGCCAAAGGCGCGATTTCGAGAAAGTAAGACCCCTCATCCAGCATCAGCTCGACGCGCTCCCGCGGCAGCAGCTTTCCACGCTCCCGGTGGCGTTGCACATATTTTTCGCCGCCGCCTTCGGTGGAGCGCTTCAGCTCAGCGTGCAAGCGATCCAAGGCAGCGGACATTCCGGCGTAGTTCGCCCGATAGGTCTCGGATAGGGGGTCAACGGCTGTGGTCACGGAATTGCCCAGTCTACTGTGTCACCAGGAACACCGCAACCTCAGAGAGGAGGTTCGGAAGAATATTGATTTGCCTCGCGCCCTGAAGAAAAATCCTCTTCTCGATGGTCCATTTCTGCTGCTGGGCGAGCGCCTCGAAATCATCCACGGTCAGGAAATGGATGTTGGGCGAATCGTACCAATCATGCGGAAAGAGCTTGGTCTTGGGCGCCCGGCCCGTAAACAGATGCGCCAGCCGGACGGTCCAGTGGCCGAAATTTGGAAACGCGACGATGGCACGCCGGCCCACTCGCAGCATATCCCGCAAAACCTTCAGCGGCGCGGTGGATTCCTGCAAGGTCTGGCTAAGGATAACGTAGTCGAACGCCTGATCCGGAAGGTCAGCAAGCGCCTCTTCGATATCGCCGTGATAGACCGAAACGCCGCGTGAAATGGCTTGCTGCACTTTGGGTCCTGCAATTTCGACACCGCGAGCATCCACGCCCTTGTGTTCGGCCAGCCATGCCAGCAGCTCGCCTTCCCCGCAGCCGAGATCGAGAATGCGCGTGTTTGGCTCGACGATCCGGCTGATGATCGCGTAGTCGCTCCGGCCGAGGAGCTGAGGAACGAAGGCCTGAGATACGCTAGAGGCCACGGAAGGTACTCGCCAGGAATCCGCGCACCAGCTCACTCTGTTCGTCGACGTTGACTAAAAATGCATCGTGGCCGTAGGTGGACGGCAATTCGCAATAGGCCACGTCGCAATTGCGCCCTCGCAAGGCCCGCACTACTTCGAGCGACTGGTAACTCGGATACAACCAGTCCGATGTAAAGCTGATCACCAGAAATCGGGATTTGACGTTTTCGAATGCCGAGCGCAGTGACGGCCGATCCTGGCTGAGATCGAAGTAATCCATCGCCTTGGTGATATACAGGTACGAATTGGCGTCGAAGCGATCCACGAACTGGCTGCCGCGATAACGCAAGTAGCTTTCGACCTCGAACTGATTCTGATCGCGCAAGCGGCGGCCGAATTTCTCGCGCATGGACGCGTCGCTCATGTAGGTGATGTGCCCCACCATGCGGGCCACGGCCAAGCCCCGAGCCGGAGGATGCCGGCCGTAGTAGTTACCCTCGTTCCAATCCGGGTCAGCCATGATAGCCTGACGCCCGACCTCGTTGAACGCGATCTGCTGCGGGCTATGCCGCGACGTGCCGGCGATCGGGATGGCGGAAGCCACTGCATCTGGATAAGCGACGGCCCACTGCAGGGCTTGCATCGCGCCCATGGACCCTCCGGTCACCGCCAGCAGCCGCTCGATACCCAGATGCTCTGTCAGCATCTTCTGCAGCCGCACCATATCGGGGATGGTCACGGGAGGAAACGACATGGCGTAAGGGCATCCCGTCTCCGGATTGATGGAACCAGGGCCGGAAGTGCCGCGGCAGCCGCTCAGGACGTTGGAACAAATCACGAAATACTTGTCAGTATCGAAACCTTTCCCCGGGCCGATCATGTTGTCCCACCAGCCTTGGTTGCCAGATTCTTTGTCGATGCCGGCCGCGTGGGCGTCGCCGGTGAAGGCGTGCAGGATCAGGATGGCGTTGCTTCTAGCGGCGTTCAATTCGCCGTAGGTTTCGTAGGCCACGTCAACGGGGCTGAGCGTAGCGCCGCCGTCCAGCGCAATCGAGTGAAATCGCGCAATTTGCGTCTCGGTAATCATTTCCTTCAAGGCACAGGGATCGCCTGTGAGGGGCATTTAAATCAAGGATACCAAGCCGACCTCGCGCCCAGTACTGGACCCGTGGAACTGGACCGGACGGCCCCCACCGGCCTTGCGCGGAGGGCGCATTTCGAGTGATAATGCGGCAGCCCTCGCTTATGTCCGGTACGACCATTCTTCATTACGAGATCCTCGAAAAACTGGGGTCCGGCGGCATGGGCGAGGTCTTCAAAGCCCACGACAAACGTTTAAACCGTTACGTTGCAATCAAGGTTCTAACCGCAGCAAAATCAGGCGCTCCCGAGCGCCGCCGTAGATTCATTCAAGAAGCGCAATCGGCTTCTGCCCTGAATCATCCCAATATCATCACCATTCACGACATTCTGGACGAAGGCGAAACTCAGTATCTGGTGATGGAGCATGTCACGGGCAAGACGCTGCACGCCATGATTCCCGCCACCGGGCTGAGAGTGACACAGGTGCTTCAGTACGCGACGCAGATGGCGGACGCGCTGAGCGTAGCCCACGCCGCGGGAATTGTGCATCGGGATTTTAAGCCGGCCAACGTCATGATCACGTCTTCGGGCCTGGTCAAGGTTCTGGACTTCGGATTGGCGAAGTTAACCGAGCGATCGGATTCAACCGACGGACTACCGAGCGCGGGAGTAGCCTTTGGAGATCAGCTCACGCTCACGCAATCGCCTTTGACCACGGAAGGCTCCATCCTGGGAACGGTGAATTACATGTCGCCCGAGCAGGCCGAAGGCAAGCCGGTGGACGCGCGTTCCGACATCTTTTCGTTTGGGTCGGTCCTGTATGAGATGGTTACGGGTCACCGCGCTTTCCAAGGCAACTCGGATATTTCGACCTTGACGGCCGTGCTGCGGGATGAGGTGAAGCCTGTGACGGAATTCGCGCCCGACGTTCCGCCGGAACTCGAACAAGTAATTAGAGTCTGCCTGGTAAAACATCCGGACTCCCGCTGGCAGTCCATGCGGGAAGTTGAAATGGCGCTGAGCGGGTTGAAACGTCGCGCGGACGCGGGAGTATTGCACAAGCGATTCACTCTGCCGCTCTCGGTGCCCCGCGGATCGGCTGCGCGGACGCCGGCCAGCCAAGTCTCGCTTGCCCTTGCGACAACGAATCAGCAACGCGTCAAACTTGTGATTGGGCTGATCGCCAGTTTCCTAATTGTGGTCGCCGCCGTTGCAGCCGGTTGGTGGTGGAACAGGCAGCATAAGTTTGCGCCCACTTCTGCGACGCCAACCGTGGCTACTGTCCAGCCACCGCAGATTTCGAAGCCGTCTCCTATCGCTAGCGTGCCCGTCGTACCCCCGGCTGAAGCTCCGGCTCGCGAAACGCCCTCTCCAGCGGCAGTGGTTCCGAAGCCGCGCGAGAATCCGTCCGCAGCTTCCGCGCCAGCGGAGCCTGGCATAGCCCCAACGCCGCCGCCACCTGTCACGCCCGCGCCGCCGCCGAAGGCTGACCTGCCGCGCGTGTCTGTGCAGCCGGTGACGGTGAATGTGGCCGACGGGCTGCCCTTCCGCATAGCGCTGGCTGAAGACGTCCCGGTGGTGGCAGAGGAAGGCCGGCCCTTATTGTTTCGCGTGGTCCAGGATTTAAAGGTCGGTAACACGATTCTGATCCCCCGCGGGGCCGCTGTCACCGGCTCGATTGCCAGCGAAGCGGGAAAGAGGAGATTTCTGGGGATGGGCGGCAAGATGACTTTCCAGCTGAACTCGGCGGACGCGGTAGACGGGCAGAAACTCAAAGTGCGGGCATCCGCGGCGCGCAAAGGTAACGGACCCACCGCGCGGCCAATCGACACCGGGCGTTACGCCAAAGCCAAGGATCTGGCGGCCGCCCGCGGCACGGACTTCATCGCGTATATCGATGGGAACCAAACCGTGTCGGTGAAGAAATAAGATCGGCGTCAGCCGAAATCGGCTTGCAGTTTATCCAGCGCGGCGGAGCCAGGGCATAGCTTCTGGTAAGGAAGCTTCGTCAATGGAACATCGGCGGACTGATTCAGCTCATGCAAATCGGGGACATTCTCGTCCACGAATAATAGGCCCGTAACTACTTCGCCCTTGCCCTGGTGCTCCTCAAGATACGCCGTCACCTTCACGCGATCAGTTGGATCGTAATTTGGCGGCACGCCTTTGAACCGAATCACGCTGCCGTCGTGCATGGTGACGTTGACGGCGCCGTTTTGACCGATATGAGCGAGCACTTCGCTGGCGGGCGGGACAAAGTCGGTTTCAAGGGCCTTGAACTCATGCTGGCGTGTGTAGAGGTAGCTCTTGGTCGAACCTTCGTGATCGTTGAAGGTCACGCAGGGCGAGATTACATCGATTAGCGCGAAACCGCGATGCGCGACTGCGGCCTTGAGAATCGGAACCAGTTGATCTTTGTCGCCGGAGAAACTACGCGCGATGAACGTGGCGCCGATACTCAAGCCGAGCATCACGGGATCGATGGGCGCCATCCGGTTGCGCTCACCCTTCTTGCTTTTCGTGCCGATATCGGCGGACGCCGAAAACTGCCCCTTCGTCAATCCGTAAACGCCGTTGTTCTCGATCACGTAAACCATCCGGACGTTGCGCCGGATAGCGTGGCACATATGGCCGAGACCGATGGAGAGCGAATCGCCGTCGCCCGAGATTCCGACGTAAGTCAGCTCCCGGTTGGCGGCATTGGCGCCGGTCGCGATGGGCGGCATGCGTCCATGGGCGGAATTGAAGCCGTGCGCGCCGCTGACAAAATAGGTCGGCGTCTTGGACGAGCAGCCGATCCCGCTCAGCTTGGCGATCATGTGCGGAGGCGTGGCCAGCTCCCAAAACACGCGCACCAACGCGGCCGTGATGGAATCGTGCCCGCATCCGGCGCATAGGGTGGACATCGCGCCCTCATAGTCGCGAATGGTCATCCCGAGCTCATTGCGCTGCAGGCTCGGGTGACTGGCGATTGGTTTCGCAATGGATGGCATATGTTATTCCTCGATTTGCAATTCCGGGACCGGCACGGCGAGCGGCTTCGCGGCGTCGCCCAGCGCATTCAGTATCCCGTCGATCACATGCTTGGCGCTGAGCGGGAAGCCTCCGTAAACCAGAATGGATCGCAGTTTCTCTTTCGGCACGCTGGTTTCGAGAGTGAGCAAAGAGCGAAGCTGAGCGTCCCGATTCTGTTCCACCACGAAGCAGAAGCTATGCGTATCGAGAAAGGATTGAACGGACGCACCGAACGGAAAGCCCCGCACGCGCATAAAGTCCGCCAGCACACCTTGCTCGGCCAGCCGGTCCAGCGCTTCGCGCACCGCCAAATCGCAGCCTCCCAGGGTGATCACGCCGAAACTTGCTCCGCCGCGCCGCTGAATGATCGGATCGGGCACGAATTTCGCCGAGGCTTTGAACTTGCGCCCCAGCCTGTCCATCACCTCTCGATACTCGTCCGGCATTTCCGTGTAGCCGCCGTACTTGTTGTGCCCGGAGCCGCGCGTGAAAAACGCGCCCTTGGAATTTACGCCCGGCAGCGTGCGGGCAGCCACCTGATTTTCATCCTCATTGGTATAGCGCTGGAACTTGGTGATCTTTTCGATCTCCTCCTCGCTGAGAACGCGGCCGCGATCGGGTTGGTAGTGGTCATCCCATTTGAGGCGAGGCACTACCCAATCGTTCATGCCGATGTCCAGGTCCGTCAGGATGAATACCGGAGTCTGAAAGCGTTCCGCCAGATCGAAGGCTTTGGGAGCAAATTCGAAACACTCCGCCGGGCTGCACGGAAACAGCAGAATATGTTTCGTGTCGCCATGCGACGCGTAAGCGCACTCCAGGATGTCCCCCTGCTGGGTGCGCGTCGGCATGCCCGTGGACGGCCCCACGCGCTGCACGTCGATGATTACGGCCGGGATTTCAGCGTAGTATGCCAAGCCCAGCAGTTCGTTCATCAGCGAAATTCCCGGACCGGCGGTGGATGTGAATGCTCTCGCGCCGTTCCAGCTTGCTCCAATCACCATGCCGATGGCCGCCAGCTCGTCCTCCGCCTGGAGAATTATGTAGTTGTTCTTCCCGGTCTCCGGATCTTTGCGGTACTTCTCGCAGAACATCTTGAACGCGTCCATGGCGGACGTGGAGGGTGTGATGGGATACCAGGCCGCGACGGTTGCGCCCGCATAAACGCACCCCAGCGCGATGGCCGTGTTCCCGTCGATCAGGATCTTGTCAGAATTCGCGTGCATCGTTTCGAGATGAAACGGCAGCGGACAGGTGAAATGATCCCGCGCGTAATCGTAGCCCAAGCGCAACGACCGATGGTTGGATTCGCGCAGCGCCTTCTTGCCGGAGTACTTTTGATCCAGCAGTTCGCCCACGAGATTCATGTCGGCGTTCAGCGCCGCGCAGAGCGTCCCGGCATAGGCGATGTTCTTCATCAGAATCCGCTCTCGCGGATCGCGGAAGTTTTCGTTGCACAGTTGAGCGAACGGAACTCCGAGGAAATTGACGTCGTCGCGGACCAGCGCCGGATCGAGCGGCCAGGTGGAGTCGAACAACAAGTACCCTCCCTGGCGGACTTCGCCTATGTCGCGCGCGTAGGTCTGGGAGTTCATCGCCACCATCAAATCGTAGTCGAGCGAGCGAGCGGTGTATCCGTTCTTATTGACGCGGATTTCATACCAGGTGGGCAGCCCCTGGATGTTGGAGGGGAACAGGTTCTTGCCGGACACCGGGATTCCCATCCGGAAGATGGCCTGCATTAGCAGTCCATTGGCGCTGGCCGAGCCAGTTCCGTTCACGTTAGCCAGCTTGATCGCGAAATCGTTTATGCCGTCACGCATGTTTCAGCACCCACAGGCCGTCCCGCATAAGGAATCAGGAGGTCGAATTTCTGCATGTCCCAAGCCGCGGTGGGACACCGCTCGGCACACAGGCCGCAATGCACGCACAAATCCTCGTCCTTAATCATGCTGCGCGAAGTTTGCGGCAGCGCGACGGAAACGTAGATTTCCTGAGCAAGGTTGGTGGCCGGCGCAGACAGCCGCTGCCGAAGATCCTGCTCGTCTCCATTGCGCGTGATGGTAAGGCATTGGACCGGACAAACGTCGATGCAGGCGTCGCACTCGATGCAGCGCGCAGCTGCGAATTCGGTTTGAATATCGCAGTTGAGACAGCGCTGAACCTCGCGCACGGTCTGCTCGACGGAAAAGCCGAGCTCCACCTCGATGTTCATCTTCTGGAAGCGCTCGGTGAGATCCACGTGGCGCATTTTCTGCCGCGGCGCGGGGTTGTAATCGTTGTGGTAGCTCCACTCGCTCAGCCCCATCTTCTGGCTGACCAGGTTCATACCTTGCGGAAGGCGCTCGGAGACCGCGATGCCGTGGCAATAATGATGAATCGAGATGGCGGCCTGGTGGCCATGCTCGGCGGCCCAGATGATGTTCTTCGGTCCCCAGGCGGCATCGCCGCCGAAGAAGATGCCGTCACGCGTGCACTGCATGGTCTTCTCGTCGACCACTGGCATGTCCCACTTGTCGAACTCGATTCCGATGTCGCGCTCGATCCAGGGGAATGAATTCTCCTGGCCGATAGCGAGAATTACATCGTCGGCGGGAAAGAAAACCGTGCCGAGAGTCTTCGAATTCTTGGCCTTGGCGTCCCACTCCAGGCGTTCGAACTCCATGCCAGTCAGCTTGCCGTTTTCGATCACGAAGCGAGTGGGCGCGTGATTGATGACGATCTCAACGCCCTCTTCCTCGGCGTCTTCCAGCTCCCAGGGGGACGCCTTGAAGAATCCGCGCGGACGGCGCGCCATAACTTTAATGGTCTTCCCGCCCAACCGGCAGCTGGACCGGCAGCAATCCATGGCCGTGTTTCCGACGCCGATGATAAGCACCTTTTCGCCGACCGACGTGGTGTGGCCGAAGGCAATGGACTCCAGCCAGTCGATACCGATGTGAATGCGGTCCGTATCGTGACGGCCCGGGATGTCGAGCTCCTTGCCGCGCGGCGCGCCGGTGCCCACGAAAATCGCGTCAAAGCCTTCGTCGAGCAGCGCCTGCATGCTGTCGATGGACGAGTTATATCGAATGTCAACGCCCATATCGAGGATCTGATCGATCTCGTCATAGAGGACGTCCGAGGGCAGACGGAACGCCGGAATGTTAGTGCGCATCAATCCGCCGGGCTTGCCGTACTTTTCGAACATCACCACTTCGTAGCCCAGCGGCAGAAGATCGTTGGCGACGGTGAGCGATGCGGGGCCCGCGCCGATGCAAGCTACGCGCTTTCCGTTTTTCTTCGATGGAATCTTCGGAAGCCGCCCGCTAATGTCGCCACGCAAGTCCGCCGCGACGCGCTTGAGCCGGCAGATGGCGACGGGTTTTCCATCCAGGCGTCCGCGGCGACAGGCCGGTTCGCACGGCCGGTCGCAAGTGCGGCCCAGAATGGCTGGAAAAACGTTGGACTCCCGGTTGAGCATGTACGCGTCGGCATAGCGGCCTTGCGCGATCAGCCGGATATACTCGGGGACATTGGTGTGGGCCGGGCAGGCCCACTGGCAGTCCACTACCTTGTGATAATAGTTGGGATCGTGGACTTCTGTAGGTTTCACGCGTCTATCCTCTCAGGCATGGAGCGATCGACAAAGCAAGCATGGAATGTTCGGATCAGCCTGATTTATTGTACATCCGGGGATTATTGGACGGGGAGATTGACGACGTTGCCTTCGAGGCCGATCAGAAATCCATCACCACAATAGCTGCCGTCGATACTAAATTGCAGGGTCCCAGCGGGCAGGCTTTTAGGAAGCTGGATGTTCAGTTGATACAGGCCGACGAAGCCGGGAGTCAGCCCGGCGTATAGGATCGATCCGAAGAATTGCTGCGAGGTTGTGAAAGCGAAAAACGCGCCACAGTTTTCAACCACCGCCGCGGGGCCGGTTGCGGCCACTCCCGAAACCGCGGCCGGAGAAACGACGCCAAGGCCGGTGGCATACACGATAATCACTTCGCCGGAACGAGCGGGATTCGAAGGCGTGACCAGGCTGTAGTCGGAGGAATGCTGGATCGCGGCGGTTCCGCCGCTCAGAGTGAACACTCCTGCCGGGCCGGTTTGGGGAAATGCGAAGGTCGAAGATCCCCGATATTGAATCTCCAGCATGTTCGATTGCGCTTCGAAAGGTACCTGAAAATTGATCTGCTGCATGCCGGATTCGACGGGCGCGACGGCTAGAATCGCAGCTGGCGCTCCGCCCACCAGGATCGACACGCCGGCCAACTCGGTGGGAAGCGGCGAACCGCTGCCGACCATCGTGCTAGAGACATCCACACCCCGCAGGAAGATGCTCGCCAGGCCGCCCGGAAGCGGCAATCCAGGGGCAAACGATGCTGCATTCACGATGGCGTTCCAGGGGACGTCCAGAGTTGAGGCTCCCGGCGCGATCTTCAAGACTCCCACGCTTCCGGCGGTGGTGGCATTCACCGTAATCGCTTCGCCTGTCGCATACACATCGCCTGCAGTATCGAGCGCCAGCGCGTTAACCGACCCCGCGCCAAGATAGGTTGACCAAACCAGCCCGGTACCGCTCGGATTTAGGACGCTAAGAAATCCGCCGCTCGCGCAGGGGAATACCGACAAAGGAATGTCACCCGACGGCGTGTACTCGGGGCAAGCGGAATTGACCGGCGTGGACTGAATCGGATAATGAATCGGAAAGTCCGGCGACGTCGTTGCGCCGCCCACAAATGCATCGCCCTGCGCATCCACCGCGATCGCCGTCGCCTTGTCGTTCACGGATCCTCCTAGATAGGTCGCGTAGACGAACTGGGTGGCATCCGGACTGAGCCTGGCCACAAAGCCGGTATAAGGCCCCGGCGGCGCCAGGTTTGGATTGGGCTTCGGTTCAAATGCTCCGGCGGTCGCCGGAAAATCCAGGGAGTTGGTGGAGCCGGCAATATAGGCGCTGCCTGCGGAGTCCACTGCGATTCCACCCAGCGTTTCCGTTTGCGAGCCGCCCAGATAGGTGGCGTAAATTAACTTCTGGCCGAGCGGGTCGAGTTTCGCGATGACGATGTCCGCACAGTTTGCGCCCGCGCAGGCGGGCTGGGCGACGCCGGGGGTGGTTTGCCAAGCAGCCGACGTAGTCGCAGCCGCCACGTATGCATTGCCGTTCGCATCCGCGGCGACTGCGGCGGAAGTTCCCGATCCAATCACGGTCGAGTAGTACACTGAACCGTCAGTCGGGCCAATTATCGAAGTGAACGTGATCTTCACGAGAAATACGTTCGTCCCGCTTCCTGTCCCTTGATAGGCGCCCGGCGTGACTGGAAAGTCCGGCGACTGCGTCGTCCCCGCCATATAAACGTTCCCGTCCGGGCCGAACGCGATGGATGTGCCCGCATCGTCGGCGCTCCCGCCGAACAATTTGGTTCCGATCAGCGCTCCCTGCGGATTGAGTCTCAAAAGGAACGCGTCATTGCCTCCCGCGGTTGCCGTCACGCCTGGAAAGTTCGCGCCTGATGTTGTACCAGTGACGTAAGCCGTGCCGCCGGGATCCACCGCGATGGACGCGGGCAGAAGCGGCAGCAAAATAAATCCCTGCATTGTGGCAGATGGCGGGCCGATGTAAGTGGAGTACAGGAGCGTGCCGCCATCAGGACTGAGTTTGGTCACAAAGACTGAGCTGAAATTGCAATCTACCTGGCAGGATTGAGACGGCGCGGCCCCTAGTGCATTCACCAGTGGAAAGTTCGTTGAGAAGGTGGTGCCGGTGACATAAATGTTTCCGCTCGAATCAATTGCGATTCCGGTGCCCGTGTCGCTGTTACTGCCGTGCACGCCCGGAAAGTCCACGCCGAATCCGCTGCCTCCAAAGGATGTATCGACCACCAGCACCGGATCGATGATCAGCGGCTTCGCGCGATCGTAAGCCCCAACTTCAAATCGAACTTCGCCGCGATTCAAGGTAAAGCGGCCGGCGATCTCACGGCCGGATTGATAGATCCGCGGCCGTGAGTGCCGCACTTCCGCGCCGCCTGTCTCGAGGACCAAGTCGCCGGCGGCATCAACCCGGATCTTCGACGCTCCCGAAAATGAGAAGCGGATCGACTGCGGATCCGCGCCCGGCGCAACGATCCAATCGTATTCCATCGCCTGCTCGTGCCCATAAACAACCAGATCAACGCCGCGAAAAACGTTCGAGTATCGAACGCGCGCGAAGTTCGGAACGCCTGTCCGCCACTTGGAAGGGTCCGAGCCCAGGTAGTAGTTGGACCTTGCCGGAAGCTCGCCGTCGCCTTCAGGCGGAGTGCGCGGGAGATTCAGACGCACCGATCCCCCGTGGAAATTCATCGCAATCGCTGTGTCGGAAAGCTCCAATGTGTAGCGGCGGGTCACACTGGAGAACCGGACCTGCGGGCGCGCCTGGCCGCGATTCGGCTCGAAATGCAAAGGAATCGCCAGCGCCATGGCTGCCAAGGCAAGCATGCACACCCTTCTTGCAATTCTTCCGCCGTTCTAAACACTGGCGTCAGTGGATGGCGTAAGCGGCCGCTTGCCATTTGCCGCCTTCTTTCACCAGAGTGAGGCGTTCGGTTACCGCGGTCTTGTTCTTGAAATCTGTCTTGTAATGGATGATGGCGTATTCGCCATCCGGCGCGCCACGCAAGGTTTTGGTAAAATCCACCCGCGCGGTGGTTCGCGAAACGAATGTGCCCAACGGCTCGCGGAATTGCTTTAAGCTTGCGACCCATTGATCCTGCTTCACCTCGTCGCGAAACATCGAAGCCGATTGGTTCCAACTCTCTTCGTATTTTTGATCGTCCAGCAGGACCAGCCATTTCTCGCCGGCGGTTGACGCCTCGTCTTCAGCGGGTCCGGCCAATGACATCAGAGGGCTGGCAATCGCCAGAATGACAAGTAGGATCGGCCGCACATTTCCTCCGGTTTACGAAATGCCGCTATTATAGCGCGGCCGCGCGATCAGGCTTTCCAATTGAGCGAACATACGCAACGCTGACAAATCGTGTTCGTCGCGACGTCTAAGTTGCGCCGAAAGTTGACGGCTTCGGGTCCGTTCAGGACTTCAAGTAACGTCGCGCCATTCGCAACAGTGCCAATAGGGCGATGGAAAAAGCAGGGCCGCAGCACGCCATCGCTTTCGAGAACCGCGGAAACCCAGGGTGCATTGCAGCGCGGTGCGACGCCGGGTTGTAGGCCGAGATGCGCTCTAAAATGATCCACGATCCGCCGCAGTTTTTCGGGAGACTCCGCCACGAAGCCGCCGCACTCGCCGGCGTCGATCAGCGCATCGACTTCCGCTTCGAGCGCGGCAATCTGGCCTGCAGCGAGGGCCACCTGGCCTTGCCGCTCGGAGTTCCAAACTACAGACCGGTTGAAAGCCTCTGAGGAAACATCGGCTGCTAGAAACGAAATAAACCGCATACCGAGACCTCGAGCGGCTTGCACCGTTGCGCGCAGTTGCCCACGGTTGAGGCGCTGGACGGTGGATCGCGCGGACACCGCGAAATCGGGGTTTTCTCTATGAAGTGCAGCTACTCCTGCTGCCAGGTGATCAAAAGCCCCAGCCACGCGCCGGATCGCATCGTGGATTTCAGGCGGGCCATCCAGAGAAACGATCACATCGTCAACATATTCGGTGATCTGATCGGCATGCCGCTCTATCAATAGCCCCGTGCTCAGCAGCGTGGTGCGGATCTTGCGCTCGCGCAAAAACCTGCACAGGCGGAACAGGTCCGAGTGCATGAGCGGCTCTCCACCGGAAAATACCACCCATCGGACGCCTAATCGCGCGATGTCTTCGCCGTGCCGCTCCAGTTCGGAGGCGCTGATCTCCCGCGCGGTATCCGTCTTCCAGATGTCGCACATAACGCACCGGCAGTTACAGCGGTTATGCGGGTAGAGAATCAATACCGGCAGGGATTCGAGCACCGCATTCATGTCCGCACCGGCCTTCCCGCAAGCCGGAAGCAGCGGCCTAGAATGGCCTCAGCCGCAACGCGGAGCTCAACAACGTCGACGTTCACCAGCCACGCGCCCAGCCCTTGCAATGCGATCTCGTGCAAGTGCCGAGAGTAGACGGGGTCTATCCGCGAGGCGAGCTTCTTGGACACGAGTTGGATCTTGCCGCCGAGAATAACCAACTCAGGGCAGAAACCCCGGAGCGCTTCAGAGGGATTCTGCCCCTGATCCGACACAGCTAACAAATCGGCAACGCCATTCTCACGAATTTCGCCTTCGCCTCGGTTCAAACGGAGGATACGCGCGGCCTGAGTGGTTACCATCGGGTAGATATCTGCAGCCGAGAGACCGCCGGTCAGTCTCGCGACGCTGATTTCGTCCGCCAAGTCACCGTTGCAAGTGAGAGAAGAATCCGTTCCTAATCCGATCGGAATGCCTGAGCGCAGAACCTCGGGCCGAAGAGTGTGAGACAGCGTGAAGAGATTCGAACTGGGACACCACACCAGCGATACTCGGCGACGCCGCAGGAGATCCAACGAACCGCAATCGACCCCTACGCCGTGGATCAGAACTGTGCGGCTCCGCAACACTCCGCGACGCTCCAACTCGCCGATCTCGGAAGACGCGGCCGGGTCCGTCCCTTCGGCGGCGTGCACCAGGAAAGGCCGACGATTGGGAACAGCACGGTATCGATCGACTAAGTCCGGGGAGAAACGGAGCGAGTGGGCCCATCCGAACTGCTTGACGACGCGAACCGGAAAACCGCTCTCGAAGACTTCAGCTTCGTACGGATTGTGGTGAGCCACGGTAGTGACCCCGCTCAAAAGGTTCTTCAACCCGCCCCACCGCAGCCGCACTGCCTTGGGAACCGCGAGATGTTCTTTCACAGGCGATTGATCCGGGCGGTAAATGTCTTCCGCCCATGCGGTTGCACTCGGATACGGCCCGTGCCCAAGCCGCGGGAACAGGCTGAATTCCAGGTGATCGTGGCAATTGATCAGCCCGGGAAGTAGCAAGTGACCGTCGAGATCCAGTTGAGGCGCGCGTCGACTGGAGCTGCCAAGTGAGAGGACGCGGCCGCCCCGGATCTCGACATCGGCGCGCTCGGCGGACGTGGCGCTGGTCGCCACTCTGGCCCCAGTTAGTATCACGGCTTCGTCCAGGAGATGGCGAGCAGCGCCGGGATTCGGCTCACTTCGAGGAATGACGAATCTTTGCCTGCTTGTCGAAAGATCTCCCGTTCCGGTTCATCAAAGCAGGCATCCAGACGCCAGTCAAATACCAGACCCGCCGCTGCGGCGGCCGCTTCCCAAGCCGCGACTGTATGGCAATGGTGATCGATCTGGTAGACGCGGCTGTCCGACCGGAAGGAGCGGGTCCAGCCCGCAGCTAGCCCGCTGGGATGCAGATCGCTCACAGTCACTCGGCCGCCTCTCCGCGTAACTCTCGCCATTTCGCCGATCGCGTGAAGAGTAGACGGGAGGTAACCCAACGCAAAAGAACAGAGTGTAAGATCCGCCGCGTTGTCGCGGACCGGAAGGCGGCAAGCATCTGAGAAGCTGAGCCGCCCCCGCAATCCAGACTTACGCGAGGCTTCCCGAAGCATCTCCGGAGAGAAGTCGACGCCAAAGACCCGCGCGCCCCGCTGTTCCGCCAACTGCATCCAGCGGCCAGTCCCGCAAGCTATATCGAGAAATCGCAAACCGTCCAGCGGGCCAAACCTCGCGAGAAGATGCCGGCTCTCGAGCGCCAGCAGCGGGTTTGGGCCGGCATCGTAACTGCGCGCCCAGATCTGATGACCCTCGATGGCGGTAACACGCACTCAAAGGCTCTCCAAACGCGGCTTTCGCAAGGACACCAGACGCTGCGCCCACTGCAGCTCAAATGGAAATCTGTAAACGCCCAGAGCGTAGCGCCATGTGCTTAGAGTCCGAAGCATGTTGCGGCCCCAGGCCGGCAGATGAATATCCTGGATTGTCGGCCAGCGGGAATTGACCACCAGTTCGAAATTATCAATCTGCTCTTTAACAGCCTGTGGAAGCCAGGGCAGCCGAGGATCATGCCGCACGGTGTAGTTATACCAGCGCTCGCTGGCCCATTCTTCCGGCGTGCGCGGAAATTCGAGCTTGCCTTCCACATCCCCGTACATGCCGTCGGGATGCGGCGTGGGAATGTAGTGTTGAACAATAATCTCGGCATCCGGATTCAGCTTCTTGATGCGCCGGATGAACCGGATAGTGTCGCGCGTATCTCCCGCGGGATCCGCTGGATTTCCGAAGACGAAAGAGAATTCGGGCACGATTCCGAATTCCCGGATGCGCGCGGCCAGCTCCAGAGTTTGAGAACTGGTGATGCGTTTGTTCATTTCCTCCAGCACTTTGTCCGACCCCGATTCGGCGCCGAAGAAGATCATGGTGGCGCCGGAACGCCTCAGCGCGCGTAGCGTGTCGCCTGAATATCGGTGCACGGCATCCACGCGCCCCTCCGCCCACCAGCGCAAACCTAGCGGCGTGATCCGCTCCGCCTGTTCGCATGCGTGGCTCTCGTTGAGAAAGAAATTATTATCGTAGAACTGCACCGCGTCGATGCGATATTCGCGCTGTAAGTGGGCGAGGATGGCGGCAGTCCGCTCAGGACCCTCCATCTTCTGACGCCCCTCGTGCACGGGGACCACCCCGCAGAACTTGCAGCGAAATGGACAACCGATACTGGCATGATGCACGGCAGTGCGGCGTCCTAAGAAAGTGGGCACAATGTATTTCTCGGGGTTGACCAGGCGATGATACGGCGGCCAGGGAAAATCGTCCAGCGGGCGCAGCGAACGGTCCGCATTGTGCACCCTTAGGCCGAAATCGTCTTTGAACGAAAGACCACGAATGCCGGCGAATTTCCGGGAGCCCCGCAAGGCTGCGAGAAGCTCCAGAAATGTGTCTTCTCCCTGCCCTCGAACGGCGAAATCGACATAGGATGTGTTAAGCGTGGCATCCGCGTAAAGGGACGGGAAATATCCGCCCCAAACCACGGGAACGCGCGGATACTTGCGGCGAAAGTCGCGACACAAAGGAACAGCGGCGGCCATCTGCGGTCCCGGCATCACGGAAACCGCCAGCATTTCCGCGCCGCTTTCCTGCATGATCCGGTCCAGCGTGCGCTCGGGCTGCGGGTCGACATTGCCGTCCACGATCACGTATCCTTCTTTTCCTTCGAGAACCGCGGCGATCGCCAAAGCTGCCAACGGGAAGCGCCGGTTCTTCGGCTTAGTGGCGCGGGGATGCAGGATGATGATCATGGTTTAGACAAATACTCCGTCCAGAATCCAGAAGCGCGACGGCGGACGGCGGCCGAGCAGTCGCGCTTTCCAGGGCCGCGACCACCACTTCCATCCGTACCAGGGGCGATGCACGGTCCACTGGACGTTCAGTTCGGCCGCTAGCTCCGCAAGGGTGCCTTCATCGAAATATTCAAGGCTGGGAACTGCGTCCGATCGGAATCCATAGCGCGTCTCGAACTCATCGTGCCGCTCGGCGCGCATCTTCTCGCCATGTTCACGAAGCTGGTAGATCGGTGAATCGAGGATTACGATGTGGCCGCCGGGACGAAGGCACAGCCGGAGTTCGCTCAGAGTCCGCCGATAGTCGGCCGAATAGTGAATGGAAGCGTTGAATATCGCCAGATCGAAGCTCTCCGTTCGAAAGGGCAGATGGTCAAACTCCGCTTCGACCCGCGGGAAGGTGCGGCGATAGTGGCGCGCGGCGCCCAAGCCGTCCATCGCATCGTTAAAGATGTCGAGCGCTACGGGTTTGTGCCCGCAGAGGGAAAGCCGATAGGACATCCAGCAATTCCCCGCCCCGAGATCCAGCACATCCAGGGCGCGTCCGA
This sequence comes from Terriglobia bacterium, assembly GCA_963786745.1. Classification (GTDB taxonomy): domain Bacteria; phylum Acidobacteriota; class Terriglobia; order Bryobacterales; family Bryobacteraceae; genus Palsa-89. The sequence goes on from CAWBAE010000014.1 coordinate 200,844, forward strand.
CTTTCAGGTCAATTTGTGAAAGAAGATTACGTTCGAAATAGCGATAGCTCTTGCCGCGAATGGCCCATTGCGCGGAGTTCGTTCCCCTTAAATCCTCATAAGGCAGCGCGCGATAATATTCAGAATCGCTGGAGCCGCGGCACTCGGCCATGCGGATGGTCCGGTATTCTTCGAGAAACCTCCGCCGAGTCGCTACTCGCATGTTGAGTTCCTCACGAAGATGAACAAGCGGTGGTCGGATAATCCTCGCAGCAGCGGCAAATGGGCCACGCGGCGATCCAAAGCGTCCATTTTCCGGAGAGTGCTGCCCGAAAGTCCAGTGACGTAAGAGGGCGGAACGGCGAATCCGATGCCTCGCCAGTCCACCAACGTGAATGCAGGACTGAAAGCGGCTTCCAGACGTCGCCGCGAATGATAGAAAACCCGAACGCCAAGCGAAGACATTAGGCTCTTGCGCCAACGCCGGAAGGCTTTCGACGGCTGCATGCGCAATGATGCCCAGGCAGCTTCCCAGACGCAGCAGCGCCCGATCAAGCACAACATCAGATAGCCGCCAGGGCGCACTAGGCGAGCGAACGGCTCGGCCAGCGCCTCCAGATCTTCGACACAATTGAGAGCGCCGAAATTGGAGAGGACCACATCAAAGCTTTCGCTCAGCAAGCCGCACTCTTCGATCGACAACGTCTCGGCATCCACTCCGCGATCGCGCGCGATTCGCGTCATTTCCGAAGACGCATCGATCGCGCGAACGCTGAGGCCGGCATCAGCCAGACGCAGAGCATCCTCGCCGGTGCCGCATCCCAGATCGAGCGCCGCTTGGCCTGACCTAAATAAAGGAGCTATACGCCGCCAGACCGCTTCACGCTGCAGATGGCCGATGGCGGAGCGAGTCCACAGCCGGTCGTACTCCGGCGCCAGCCGATCGAATGCCGCGGCGCTCACGCTTCCACCTCATGACAGGTTGCGCGCAGTGCTTCTCGCGCAGCCAGAACCTTCGCGGCGTCCGGCTGGGCGGCCATCTCGCTCTTCAAGAGCTCGTCGGCGTGCTGATAAAACTTTCCGGAATGGCGGCCGCGAACCCGAATCTGGCGGTCGGTGCTCAATTCCCACGGAAGAATGCTCACCAGGCGCGAAGCCACCTTGTCGAAGTAGGGCGTGCCCTTGATGGGATAGGAAACAGTGGTGAAGAAAACATCGGGGCGGCACAGCTTGACGTGATCCACGGTAGCTTCGATGTCCGCGATCTCTTCGCCGTCGTAGCCCCACATCAGGAACATGCCGGTCTGAATTCCATTTTGTTTGCAGAGCGAGACGGCTTCCCGCACCTGTTCCACCTTCACGCCGCGCTGCATGGCATCGAGAATGCGCTGCGAACCGCTTTCCGATCCGATCCAGACCCGAAAGCAACCCAGCTTCGCCATTGTCTCGGCGATGCGTGGATTCAGGCGATCGGCGCGCGTAATGCATTCAAACGGAATGGTGAGTCTGCGGCGCGTAGATCTCGGCGGCGTATTCGAGAATCCATCCGTGATGAATGGTGAATACATCGTCGGCCATCCATAGCATGTCCGGCTCGTAGCGCTCCCGGATCCAAGCCACTTCATCCGCGACGGATTTGGGAGAGCGCCGGCGATGGGTCTTGCCGTAGACGGAGTGGCTGCACCAGTTGCAATGGTAAGGACAGCCGCGCGCCGTGATCACAGAAACGGAGCCGGACCCATGATGCTCGCGCCAGGCCCTCAGGTAACGCGGAATGTCCACCTGTTCGCGATCGGGCCATGGTTGAGCGTCCAGATCGGGAATGAGCTGCGCGGCGCCGGTCCGGTACGCCGAACCGTCGGGAGCGCGGAAGATAATGCCTGGAATCGAAGCCAATTCAGCGGGATCGATTCCCGCAGCCAGCAGACGTTCGAGCGCATATTCGCCTTCGCCCGCCGACGATGAGGTCCGCTCCGGCAGCCAGATATTCGTCGGCATAGTTGGCCGGCTCCGGACCGCCTAGAATCACCTTCCACCCGGCTGCGCGCGCCCGCTCGGAAATCGCGAGCACATTCCCGCGCGTCATCAGGTTGCCGTAGATTCCGATCGCCGCGGGAGGACCAGCATCTAAAATGGCGAACAGATCCTCGCGCGATCCAAAAGTCGAATCATAAATGTCGACATCGAACCCCTTGGCGCGCAAATGAGACGAGAGATAAAGAATGCCCAGCGGCACGTAGGGCTTCATGATCTGGCGCTCTTTGGGATCTTCGCTCAAGAAAATACCCGTGAGTAAGCAGCAGCCTCATGACACCGCTTCCTGGGATTCGCGCAGGATAGAAAATGGGGTTGGGTTGAGCGCGGGTTGGCGGCCAGCAGTTCGCTCCAGCTCACGGACGCGCTCCCAAGCATTTTCAAGCGGCAATCCACGCACTTCGGCATGCAGAGCGTCCGCGAGCGCCCGGTAGAATTCACTCGAATATGCGCCGCGAAACATCATGGCGAGATCCGCGCTGTCGGACCAGTTCGATTTCCAGCCGAGCTGCGCGCTCACTTGTTCGTGGAAGCGCGTGCCCGGAAGGGGATAAGAGACGGAAATTCCGACGTCATCCGGCCTGGTTTCGCGAACCATGAGGATGGTTTCCTCAATTTCGCTCCACGTCTCCCCCGGGATAGCCGAACTGAAGAAACAGGCACGCCCGAATACCATTGCGTCGCAGGTTCTCAACGCGCGCGATATACGTCCTTGACGCGAGTGCCTTTGTCCATGGCGTCCAGAATCGATTGGGATCCGGACTCTGCGCCCATCCAGACTTCGGCGCATCCCGCGCGGCTCAGCGTTTCAGCCGTATCGCGCGTCATCAGATCGCAGCGTGACTGCATCTTGAACGGGGTTCGCGCGTCGAGAGCTTCCACCGCGCCCGCGAAAGCCAGCCGTCCATTTGGGCGAAAGCGCGAAGATATCGTCGGCGAACCAGATGTGGTCCGGCTGAAACCTGGTCTTTAGATAACGCATCTCGGAAGCCACCGCGTGGGGCGGACGAGCATGATAGCGATTTCCGTAAGATTGGCTTGGCGCACCAGTTGCATCGGTACGGGCAACCGCGGCTGGAGACCATGTTCAGCGAGAAATAGCCGTGCGCCTGCTTCCACGCCCTGCCGGTACTGATCCATATCAACCAGGTCCCATGCCGCCGGAGGAAGCGAGGCTAAATCGGCACGAAGCTCGCGCGGCGGGTTACGCCACACCGAGGACAACTCACGGTAAGCGAGCCCACGAATCGAAGCGCGCGGCCAGCCTTCCGCCAGTTCCACCAATGTAGTTTCAACTTCGCCGATCAAGACCGCATCGAAGCCCGCGCCAAGATACTCAGCCACATGATCGGAGGCATCCGAACCGTGGGCGGCGATTGGCACGGCCTCTTGCGCGAGCGGTCGCTGCCATCCAGAATGCGAGCTCACGATTACGCCCCAGGCACATCTTCGAGAGAAAGTTGAAGTCATCTTCGCAAACCACCACCAGGCGCGGCCGATGAACCTCCAGCACTTCGGCGAAACCGTCCTCGGGAGCATTCAGCGTCGGGTCAAACAGCGCCACGCTGATGCCTCGCTCGCGCAACACCGCAGCCGCCAAGCAGCGTCTGGAGCGGCGGATACGGCTGCATTTTGGCTACCTGCTTCCGATCGAAGTAGAGGTGATTGCTGTGAGTGAGCAGGACGTCGGCCATGGGGGTTTACCGCGCTTTCGCAAGTTCGTTGCTCAACGGCTGCCCGGTGAGTAGAGAGCGTCTTACTACCAGCCACCGCTTGGCCATCGAAAGCCAGAGCTCCAGCGGCTAGGGCGAAGGAGGAATTCCTAATCCGCCAGTGCAGCGGCCGTCTGGCAGCTTGCAGCATCGTTTGCAAGGCGCGCGATCCCGATTTCCGGCGCGTCTTGTTGATTTGATTGTCCAGGAGAAAATACGAGATTCCGCGCTGCAGAGAGCTGAAGGATTTATCCCGCATCCAGGGCAGTTGGCTGGTTCCCAGATCGATCGAGGCCCAATCCGAAAGAGATTGAGGCTCTTTCAAGCCGAGGGACCGCAGCCGGGGCCAGATTGGAATACCCGGATATGGCGTGAAGACGTTGGGCGAGAAGCTCACGTTATCGAAACGTTCCGCAATCTCTCCCATCACTTTCAACGTTTCGCGCCGATGCCGGTCCTCTTCGCCGGGATATCCGAATATCAGGTTGTAAGTCACCCGAATTCCGGCCTGCTTGCATTTGCGGGCAGCTTCGAACATATCCGGAATGCGCTGGTGCGCCTTGTTCATGCCTCGCAGAACTTCGGGCGACGCCGACTCAGTCCCGAATCCGATATGATTCACGCCGCTTGCGGCCAGTGTTCGGACGTCCTCATCCGCTATGCGGCACAGCAAATCCGTGGATGCCTGAAAGCTCCAATGGAACCGGACGCCCGAGCTCGAGAATTCCCCTCGCGATTGCAAGCGCGCGCCGAACGTCAACCAGAAAGTTCGAATCCAGCAGCGCGACTTCCGTCAAGCGGTGTTCGCGCACCAGGGTTCGCAAGCTCTTCCACCACCTGTCCGGTGTCGTAAGGATTGAAACGGCGGTTGTAGAACACCATGTCCGTGCAGTAATTGCAGGCATACGGGCAGCCGATGCTGGTAGCGTACGGTAACTTCCGTTCGCCGCTGGCGCGTTCGTATGCGTCGAAATCGATCAGGTCGTAGGCAGGCGCGGCCAGTGATGACAGAGGAGCAGCCGGCCGGTCCGGGTTTTGAACAATGCGCCCATCGCGCTTGAACCAGCAACCCTGCACCAAATCCAGCGTGTTGCCGGACTCCAATCGTTCAAGAATCTCGACCAGCGTCTTCTCTCCCTGGTGACGAACCACGATGTCGACGAAATCCTCGCTTAGGGTCTGACCGGTCACCAGGCTGGGATGCCAGCCGCCGAAAATGATGGGCAGTTCCGGCCGCAATCTCCGCACCAAGCGGCTCATCTCCATGGCGTCGAGGATCATCGGCCCGGTTAGCAGAGAAACTCCGAAGCAAAGCGCCCCCTGGATTTCGCGAGCCACAGTCGCGCGGAAATTCCGATCCAGCGCTCCATCGATCAGGCAGGGTTCATAGCCCGCTTCTCGAAGCGAACCCGCCAGGCTCAGCAGGCTGAGCGGCGGTCCCAAGCACCCTACCGGCGTAAGGTGGCAGGAAGAGCACCACCTTCCTCGATCGCGCGCCTAGCACGTGACAACCTCCGCTTCGAGCATCTGGGCATCCACTTTCGGCTTGGGCGGATCGAACAACCTATTGGCCGCATTCTTCAACCTGAGCTCGAAAGGCAACGCGTAAAAATCATGATCCAGACGCCAACGCGCGGGAAAACTGATCAGCCGGTGCACCAATCGGTTGATTGGGTTCTTGCGCTGCACGCCGATCGGCTTGCGATTGAAAGCCACGCGCATATACTCGCGCATGGTCTGCACTTCTTCGTGCTTCTTGCCCTTGAGCCAAGGCAGGACGGTGTAGCGCGGAAAGAAGTCCACCCAGCCTTCCAGCGTCTGAGGCACTTCGATACCCAGCTCAAAAGCGCGCTGCATGATGGGCGCGCCCGGATAGGGCGTGAAGATATTGGTCCAGAACTCGGCGCCCGGATACCTGCGGCAGATCTCCATCACCAGGCGGATCGATTCGCGGCGCTCCGCGCGTCCCTCCCCAGGAAATCCGAAGATGATGTTGAAGGAAGGACGAATGCCGGCCTGCGTGAGCTTGTCGGCGGCGGTATAGATGGTTTCCAGTTTCTGAAAATCCTTGTTCATCAGATGCAATACCTTGGGCGACCCGCTGTCGGCGCCTTGGGCGACCTGCGAAAGACCGGCGCGGCGCAACAGCTTCAACTCTTCGACGCTAAAGCGATTGACCAGATTGGTGGAACCCTGGATGCTCCAGTCGAATTGGACGCCGCGGCGAACCAGCCCCTCGGCGATTCCGATGGCGCGTTCGCGGTCCACCAGAAAGTTGTCGTCCACCACCCACAGCAGTTCGCAGGTTGTAACGGGAAACCAGGTCGGTGGTTTCTTCCACCACTTGCTCCGGATCGAGCGCGTTCCACTTGCGTCCGTATACGCCGTTGTTGGTGCAATAAGCGCAATCGTACGGACACGCCAGGCTCGAAGTGTACATGGCCCAGCGCCGTCCGCACACCCGTTCGTACGCGTCGAAGTCCGCCAGATGATAGGCCTTGGGCGGAAGCTCGCGAATCGGTTTAAGATCGCGCGGCGCATTGAATACAATCCGGCCGTCTTCCTTGTACCCGACTCCCGCCACGCCTTCCATGGATTCGCCCGCTTCGATCCGCTCGACCACTTCGAGGAAGGCTTCTTCGCCCTGCCCCTTGACCACGATGTCGATATAATCGGCGGCCAGCGTCTGGTGCGGCAGCAAGGAAGGATGCCAGCCTCCCAACACAACCGGTTTGTCCGGGTAGAGCTGCTTGGCGGTACGCGCAATTTGCACCGTTTCCTTGATCATCGGTCCGGTGACCAGTGAGACGGCCAGGCACAGTGCGTCTTCAAGTTCCTCTATCACCCTTTTCTGGAAATTGGGAGTGATGGTGGAATCGATGATGGTTACCTGATAGCCCGCACGCAGCAACGGAGTGGAGACGGCCAATATGCCCAGCGGCGCGGTGGCCTCTTGACTGGAGAAAGCTGGGAAGAAAAAGACGACCTTCTTAGCGCGCATAGAAATTCAATCACGGACCAGGCAAGTCCATTATGAATGCGCCCTGCCGCGCTATTGAGCAAGGTCTGTAAAATCTATGTAAAAACGCGCGCCGCCCGTTGGGCAGACGCCGGACGCTAGTCCTGGCGAAGCGCTGTCATCGGATCAATGCGCGAGGCGCGGGCGGCCGGCAGCCAGCCGGCCAAGGTAGCCGTCGCGATCATGACCAGCGCGGCGGCGCCAAGCACCAGAGGATCGGCCGTGCTCAGCCCAACGATATTGTGCTCCACCAGTTTCGCCGCGCCCAAAGCCACCGGGATACCGGCCGCGATACCCACTACAGCCAACAGCAGCGCCTCGCGCATCACCATCCAAATCACCGTGCCGCGATTTGCGCCCAGCGCCATCCGCAAGCCGATCTCGCCAGACCTTCGCGATGTGGCGTAGCTCATCACCCCATAGAGGCCGGTTGCGGCAAGCAGAAGCGCCAGCGCTCCCATCAGCCCGGAAAGGCGCGCGATGAGCCGCTCGTCGGAAATCGTTTTATCGATCATCGAGGCGGCGGTCGCTAGATTCAGGATCTTCAGATTACGATCGAAATCCCGAACTGCTGCCCGGATTGCGGGAATAGCCGCGGCTGCATTGCCCGTGGTTCGAATCTCAAAATTAAATCCGTCGATCGGATTCCTTGGGTCGTCCGCGTAGGGCGTGTAGAAGCGCCGCGGGGGCGCCTCTTTCAACTCGTGGTCCCGTGCATCGCGCGAAACACCCACAATCGTATAAGGCGTACTGCCCATGGTGAGATGTTTTCCTAGCGCGTCTCCGCGCGGGAAATAGAAGCGCGCCATGGTCTCGTTCAGGATGGCAACTTTCGGAGCTTGGTCATTGTCTCGCTCGTCGAAGTCGCGGCCTTCGAGCAGCGCTATTCCCACGACCCCGAAGTAATGTGGTCCAACCCGATCGTAGTGGTCCACCCGAACCGGACCGTCGGTCCGGGGGAAGCCTTCGACGATCAAGTTCCCCGAACTCGAATCCGTGCCGCTGAAGATACCGTTTTCAGAAACCGCCGCGGCCCGGACGCCCGGCGTTGTCTGCAACTTTGCCAGGAGCCTGCGGCAAGCTTCCACCACCTGCGGTCTCCGGTAGCCGCTTTCGACGGGATCCACTTCCAGCATCACCAGGCCATCCCGGCGGTAACCGACATCGATGGTTTCGAGGCTCCGCAGGGTGCGGGCGAAGAGGCCCGCGCCCACGATCAGGAGAAGCGACAGTGCAACCTGCGCGATTACCAGAGCCTTTCCGAGATTCCAGCGCGTCCCGCCGCGCGCCAGCGATTGGTTACGTTCATTGATCACCGGCCCTATCGCGTGGCTGGTGGCGCGAAAGGCGGGAACCAGGCCAAACAAGAATCCGGTCGCAATCGCCGCGGCTGCGGTAAACAGAATAGTGCTCGGATCCGGACGGACGTCCAGCGGAAGCGGCGCGCCTGGATCGGCCGAGGCCAGCCGCAGCAGAACGTCGGCGCCCCACCAGGCCAGCAAAATTCCAGCCGCGCCTCCCAGCGCCGCCAGCAGAAGGCTCTCCGTCAGCAACTGCCGGATCAATCGAAACCGGCTAGCGCCCAGGGTCAGGCGCATGCCGATTTCCTTCTGCCGATTGGAGGCCCGTGCCAGCAGGAGATTCGCGACGTTGGTGCAGGCGATCAGCAACACCATGCCCACCAGTCCCATCAAAATCAGGAGCGGCTGAGAGAAGCGCTTGCGAAGAGCGGAAAAGCCGCGGGCTCCCGGCTCTACCTGCAGCTTCATCTCGCGGATTTCTCTCAGACGTCCCTCGGAGATGCTGGCGCCTTCCGCTTCCTTGAATAGATTCTGTACCAATACATTCAGCGATGCGCGCGCTTGGGTCACCGACACTCCGGGTTTCAGTCGGCCCAGCAGAAGCAGCCAGCTAGTGCTCGTCTTGTCTAAATACGATGTCCCCGGATTCACCTGCGCCTGCATCATCATCGGAATCCAAACATCGGTCGAGACGCCCACTGCGTCGCCGAAGAAGTCCCGCGGCCCCACCCCGATAATGGTGAGCGGTGTTCCATTGATGCGGATCTGCTTCCCGAGAATCCCGGCGTTCCCGTCGAATCGGGTGCGCCAATAGTTGTAGCTGATCACCACCACCGGGCTTGCGCCCGCGGCGCGGTCCTCTTCCGGACCAAAGGTCCTCCCGAGCAATGGACGAACCCCCAGCACGTCGAAGTAATTTCCGGATACCAGGCGTCCCCTGGCGGTTTCGCCGCCCGGGCTATTCTCCGCCTTTCGGAATCCGTCCACGCTCACATCCAAACGGCCGGTCCGCCCGGAAGCGAGAACATCGGTGAATACCTGGTTGCGCTCTCGGAGCTTCTTATACAAAGGGTAGGAAAAAACATCGATGGCCGGAGAGCCGTTGGAAAGCGATCCGGTGCGGCTGGGGTCCCCCACCGAGACGAGTTGCTCGGGCGCGGCCACGGGCAAACGGCGCAGCATGACGGCGTTAATAAGACTGAAAATGGCCGTGTTCGCACCGATGCCAAGCGCCAGCGTCGCGATGATTGTGGCCGTGAATCCGGGATTGTGTCGGAGCGTGCGCGCCCCGTAGCGGACATCGCGCACCAGAACCTCCAGGGAACCAAATCCGAACATTTCTCTGCTGATCTCCTTTAACACCGTGCTATTTCCGAACTCCCGAGCCGCCCGCCAGCGCGCGGCCTCGGGAGACCCGCCGGATTCAAGATTCTCATTGGCCTTCATCTCCAGATGAAATCGAAGCTCGTCTGCGAGATCGCGATCCAGTTGTTCGCGATGCACCAGCGCGCGAATGCGAATACGAAGTGGGTTGAGCCAGGACATGCGAGCTAGGCCAATTCCATCACCCGCGAAATCGCCTCGGCGAGGCGCTTCCATTTCGACGTTTCCGCAATCAAACGCTTTCGACCCTCCGGCGTAAGGCGATAATACTTGGCGCGGCGGTTATTTTCGGATACTCCCCACTCCGCTTCGAGAATCCCGTCCAGCTCCAGCCGGTGCAGCGCCGGGTACAGCGAACCTTCTTCCACTCGCAATACTTCTTCCGATGTCCGTTGGATGGATTGCGCGATCCCGTAGCCGTGCATGGGCCCCCGGGCGAGGGTCTTAAGAACCATCATGTCCAGAGTCCCCTGGACGAGTTCTCCGCCGTCGCCGGCCTGTCTGACCGTTCCCATAGACGCTTGATAGAAGTGTACGGAGATTGAAACGGAAAGTCAACGGTCCTATTGGCTGGCGCGACCGCGCAAAGGCCAGGTGCGGGGTGAATCGGAGCGATCCGGTTGCGAGGGCTGTCGAATCGCGGTGTAGTCTGTCGTCGAACCGCGATCTCGCGCTAGTGGAATTTTTCCGGCGCCGGCACGATCCGTTCCACTCCCAGATAAGGCCGCAGCGCTTCCGGTACGATCACGCTGCCATCGGCCTGCTGGTAATTCTCCACGATCGCTACCCAGGTGCGCCCCACCGCCAGTCCGCTGCCGTTCAAAGTGTGCACGAATTCCGACTTCCCCTTGCCCGACTTCGCCCGAATGGACGCGCGCCGCGCCTGGTAGGCTTCGAAATTCGAGCAGGAGGAAATTTCCTTGTACGCACTTTGGCCCGGCAGCCAGACTTCCAGGTCGTACGTCTTTGCCGATGCCGCGCCCAGATCTCCGGTGGATAACGCAACCGTGCGAAATGGCAGACCCAGCCGCTTCAGAACGTCTTCGGCATCCGCGGTCAACTTCTCGAGCTGTTCGTAGCTGGACTCCGGCCGCACGAACTTCACCAGCTCCACCTTCTGAAACTGGTGCTGGCGAATGATGCCGCGCACATCGCGTCCGTAAGAGCCTGCTTCGCTGCGAAAACAAGGCGTGTAAGCGCACAGCGATATGGGCAGCTCATCGGCGTTCAATGTCTCGTCGCGAAACAAATTCGTCACCGGCACTTCCGCCGTGGGCGCCAGCCAGAAATCGTGACCTTCGATCTTGAACAGATCCTCTTTGAACTTCGGCAATTGGCCGGTCCCGAACAGGCTGGCCGAATTGATCATGAACGGCGGAAGCACCTCGGTGTATCCGTGCTCGCGAGTGTGCAGATCCAGCATGAAGTTGATCAGCGCCCGTTCCAGCTTCGCCCCCGCGCCCCAGTAGACGGCAAACCGCGCGCCGGTTACTTTGGCAGCGCGCTCGAGGTCCAGAATGCGAAGCTCTGGCCCGAGATCCCAGTGCGCTTTCGGCTCGAAAGCGAACTGGCGCGGCTGGCCCCAGCGCCGAATCTCGACGTTGTCGTCTGAACCGCGGCCCACCGGAACAGATTCATGCGGAACATTCGGAATGCCCGCGAGCAGGGTCCGGAAGGTCTCGTCCAGGCCCTTGACCTTCTCATCCAGTTCCGCGATCCGGTCGCCCATCGCGCGCAACTCCACCTGCTGCACGGCAGTATCCACGCCTTCGTTCCGAAGACGGTTCACCTCGGTGCTTTCAGAATTCTTCCGCGCTTTTAGCTGTTCTGTCTCCGTCACCGCGGCGCGCCGCTCCGCATCCAGTTCCCGAAATTGAGGGACGTCCAGCGTAAAGCCGCGCGTGGCCAGCCGTTCCGCGATCGAATCGAGATTAGCCCGGAAATGAGACAAGTCATGCATGCAGTTTTAGCTGGCCCTCAACGTTGCCCGAAGAAATCAGAGGCCGCGGAATTAGCGTTCGGAGATCGGAACCCAGGTCTGGCCTACCGGGAGCCCCGTATATTCGGCGCGGGGCCGAATGAGCCGGTTGTTCCGATACTGCTCCAAAATGTGCGCGGTCCATCCGGACATGCGGCTCACGGCAAAGATGGGCGTGAACAGGTCGATCGGGATTCCAAGCGAATAATACGTCGATGCCGAGTAGAAATCCACGTTCGCATTCAGTCCCTTTTGCTTCTTGATCAACTCCTCGATCTTCTTGGACGTGAGGTAGAGATCCAGATGCCCGGTCCGGCGGCCCAGATCCTCCGACAGCGCGCGCAGATGTGTCGCGCGCGGATCGTCCGTGTGGTAGACGCGATGCCCGAACCCGGGCACCTTCTTCTTGGTTGCCAGCATCTCCTGAACGTGCGCCACGGCGGCGTGTTCGGAGCCGGCGTCCAGCAGCATGCGTATCACTTCTTCGTTGGCGCCGCCGTGCAGCGGACCCTTCAAGGCTCCGATCGCCGACGTGACCGCGGAATGGATATCGGAAAGCGTCGCGGCGGTCACTCGCGCGGCGAAAGTGGAAGCGTTCAGCTCGTGATCGGCATGCAGGATCAGCGCGATGTCGAACACGCGCTCCATTACGTCATCGGGTTTCTTCCCAGTGAGCGTATAGAGAAAGTTGGCCGCGAATCCGAGCTTGGGATCGCCCTCCACCACCGGCTGGCCGTTGCGCAAACGATCGAACGTGGTGACCAGCGTGGCGGTTTGCGCCATGAGCCTGGTGGCTTTTTCCACGCTCGCGTCGATGGAATTGTCCCGCGCTTTGGGATCGTACAATCCAAGCATCGAGACCGCCGTTCGCAGCACGTCCATCGGCGCCGCCTTTGGAACGGTCCCAAGAAAACCCGCAACCTCCTTGGGAATCGGCCGGAACTGGACCAGATCTTTTTTCAGCGCGTCCAGCTCAGCCTGCTTAGGCAGCCTGCCGTACCACAACAGATATATGACTTCCTCGAAGGTCGCATGCTCCGCCAGGGTGTGGATGTTGAAACCCTGATAACTGAGGATGCCGAGATCGCCGTCTATAAAACAAATATTGGACTCAGCCGCGACAATGCCCTCGAGTCCCGCTTGTGTGACTGCCATTGTTTGTCCCTTCGTCCATGAGGCGCTTCGTCATTGGCGATGAAGCAGTCTCAAGTTAATGAAATTTTATTCTAACGGATTCCGGGTGGACGTTGGCGTGGTCTCATTGACCGGGAGCCGGTGAGCCGGCGAAAGCCTCGGAACAAACGCTAAGCCGAAGCTGCGCTCCGTGACGCGCCCCGCGGCTCCGTACGTCGCGTCTCCTCGGGCGTCTCGGCGAAGACGGAATAAACGGCGCCCGCAATGATCGCACCCGCGATCGGCGCTACCCAGAACAACCATAGCTGCTCCAGAGCCCAGCCGCCCACAAATACCGCGGGGGCCGTGCTGCGGGCTGGATTCACGGACAAATTCGTGACCGGGATACCGATCAGGTGAATCAACGTCAGGCCAAGGCCAATGGCGATAGGGGCAAATCCCTGCGGCGCGCGGCGATCCGTGGCGCCCAGAATGATCATTAAGAACATGAAGGTCAGCACCACCTCGGCGGTCAACGCGGCCGTCAGGCCATAGCCGCCTGGGGAATGCGCGGCATAGCCGTTCGCGGCAAAACCACCCGCCAGGCTGAACCCCTCTTTTCCGCTGGCGATCAAATACAGGATGCCCGAGCCGGCCAATCCGCCCAGCACCTGCGCGATGACATAAGCCGGCAGTTCAGACAACGGGAAGCGTTTACCCACGACCAGGCCCACCGAAACGGCCGGGTTCAGGTGACACCCGGAAATATGACCGATGGCGAACGCCATGGTCAACACGGTAAGACCGAATGCCAGTGCCACACCGACAAAACCGATTCCCAGGCCGGGGAAGGCGGCAGCCAGAACAGCGGCGCCGCAGCCTCCAAAAACCAGCCAAAATGTTCCGATGAACTCCGCGAACGCTCTTTTTGAGAGAGGCATGGAAGGATTCTCCTAAACCGGATTCTGATTCGACGGACGGTCTAAAGTATACCCCTCTACTGGGTCGCGCTGCTCCTGGTTTCCCCGGGTAGTTGTGTCGTTGGTGTTACAACGGAAACGGCCGTGAACTCGAGGCCCGGATGCCCGTGCCGGGGCTCTACGAGCCTATTCATGTCATCCCAGATATTCCGGATTTCAGGTGGCGCGGCATCGGGAATGCTCGCATCGCGCCAGGTGAAAATATCGATGAAGTAAACCTTGTTGCCGTCCTCTGTGCCGCGGAGCGTCAAGTGCGGTGTATCTCTAACCAGTTTCATTTGCCGCCCGATTGCCCAATGGCGTGCGAGCACGCGCTCAAGCTCCGCCTCGCTGCCAGGCTTCGCATGCAGCGTCACTGTCACGTCTCGGGCGCTTCGGCACGCTGCTGCGCTTCCGAAAACGCGAGGAAACACAACAGCCCGAGCACGATCACAGCAGAGCGTTTCAGGTTTTTTGCGTGAGTCATAAAACTTCCTTTCCCTGGATTATGGATTCGTTACGCTGATGGCCGAATCGATTCGCCCGTCCGGCGCAAACTCAAGGACGCTCGTTCCCCACATCCGCGGCACGCCGTCGCTTCCCGCGGCAATCCAATCCACGAGCGCCGTCCCCTGGCAGTGCCGGAGATCGCCTTTGCGCGCGAGGCCGATCCCCGGCATGAATCGCTGGGACGCGCCGATGTGCGCGGTCAGATCGGCCAGCCCGTCCAGCAGACTAAACCGGTCGCGAAAGCGAATTCCCGGAGTGACCACTTTGCCCAGTAACTCCTCGCGCGCCCGCTCGTCCGCAACCGTCCAGGCATTGAACCACGCATCCACCGTGGCCGTCGCACCGGCATAGGCTTCATTCGCCACCACGTTGGCGAACAACGAAAGCTGGAAGCGCCAGCCCTGCACGTGCTCATCGCGCGGACCAGCTTCCTGAAACTCGTGGAGCAGATTTAATCGAGTTCCCGCTTTGTCCGGTTCCAAGCGAATGGTCACGCGGGAGCCGCCGGGTGGTATGGGCTGGCCGCTCGCGAAGCCGTAGGTGAACGCGATCATTTCGGGAGCTCGCACTTCCAAGACCTCGCCCAAGGATTCCGTTCCCTCGGCGTGGCGGATATACACCTTGCCTCCCGGTTTCGCGTCGATCGTGGATCCAGCGCCCCACCACTTGGCCCAGCGTGCGCTATCCGTAAAGAACCGAAAAACAGTCTCGGGCGTCGCCCGGATCAAAACACTTCGGTCTAACCTATATGGGAATTCCATGAGTTCCTCATCCATCTCGTTTCTTGCTGCGTCGCCTGCGCGGTTTCGGCCCGCGGCGACTTTCTTCCAGCTCGGCGGCCAGCTTAAGCTTCCACAACGCGTCATCCCACATGCGCTCCAGAATCTCGGCGGCCGGGCCGAGCGCCTCCGGCTTAGCACGATAGAAACGATTGCGCTGTTGGGCGCGCGCTTCAACCAACCCGGCGTCCATCAGCGCCCGCAGTTGCAGCGAGACCGCTCCGAACGTCACGTCCGGCATCGCGCGATGGATCGCCCCGGCGGTCTGCTCCTCATTCCAGATGAGGCGCAAGATCTCGCGACGGCGAGGGGAAGCAATCGCATCCAGAACGACCGGTTCCATCGATTTCACTTTAGTTTAAACTAAACTAAATGTCAAGACGCGATCTGTGGGTGATGTTCAACAGCGCCGTGCGCCAACCCACCCATGGACCGGCCCGTCCTTTCGTTCTAGTCCCCCATTGTCGTCAACCCTTTGCGTGCGGTGTAGCAATTGCTGCATTTATTTGCGGGGAACAAGCCTATGCGAACAATCCTAATCAACCCGGACCACGTGTTTAATACCGAGCTGCTGGCCGGGCTCGCGCAATATCCCGAGATCGAAATCGTGCGCCAGATCGCGGCGTACCCGGAGCCCGATGACCTGCTGCGGATCATTCGCTCGCGGCGGCCAGACTTCCTTTTCATCTCCGTCCAGGATTTTCCGCGTTTCGAAGCTCTGGCCGCAGTCATCGACGATCGCCTGCCAGGCCTTCCCGTGATCGCTCTCGGTCACGATTTCAATCCTTCGGAATTGATCCCCAAGCTCATGCGCCTGGGTGTCCGCGATGTCCTTGATGCGCCCGTCACCACTGAGAAAGTGGGACAGGTGGTCGCGGCCATCGCGCGTCAACTCGCCAAGCACCCCGCTCCCACCGTTCGCCTTGGCGACCTGTACGCTTTTCTCCCCTCCAAGCCCGGCGTCGGCGCGTCCACCATCGCCATCAGCACCAGTTGTGCTCTGGCTGAGGAGTTGGACGCGCGGACGCTCCTTCTGGATTGCGACCTGGCGGCGGGTGTTACCAAGTTCCTGCTGAAGCTTGGAGACAGCTCGTCCCTGGTGAATGCCATGGGCCATGCTGAAAACCTGGACGAGGATATGTGGTCGCAGATGGTGGGAAAGTGGGGCAAGCTGGAGCTTTTGCATGCCGGCGAGCTCGATCCTCCCGCCAGCCTCACCGCCTCCAGCCTGGATCGCGTGCTTTCGCTGGCACGCGCCGAATACGACACCATCTGCGCGGACCTGGCCAGCAGTATGGATCCTTTTACCGTCCAGATTATGCGCGAAGCTCGCCAGATTCTGATGGTGACCACGCCCGAGCTGGTGCCGGTTCACATGGCGGTAGACCGGCTGCGTCACTTGACCGAGTTGGGCCTGGCCGACAAGGTCTGCCTGCTCCTCAATCGAAAGACCCCCGGCCGAAAAGGATTGTGTGATGAAGAGGTCGCGCGGCTGGTGGGGTTACCCATCGCGCATCGGTTCTCCAATGACTACCCGGTAGTCCAGACCGCCATCCTCGAAGGCACTCCCGTATCGCATGGCTCCAGCCTGGGGCAAAGCATCCTTACTCTTGCGCGCTCCTTGGCCCCCGATCAAACCAAGCGCGAGACAACTCCGCTCGAGCATCGAAGATTTTTAGAGTTCTTCCATGTGCCCTCGGTCCGCGACCACGAGACGGTCTGGCGGGGTTGAAAATCGGGCGCCCAAGCTTTAGCGGAATGGTAATGTATCAAAGGAGGTGGGGATGAAGAAGGCTTCGGGGATTCTTGCAATGGCGCTGGCGCTTGCGGTTCCGGTCTTTGCGCAGCGAGGGGGCGAGCCAAAGGGTGGTGGCAGTCGCGACGTCGGAGGCGGTCATATAACCGTCGCACGATCCCGCTCCGGTGAAGGCGGCCAGGCCTGCGCCTAAGGCGGGCCAGCAAGGCCGTGGATTCGCCGACAAGCCCGGACATCCTGACGTTCCGCACGTTCACACTAACGACAAATGGGCGGGGCGCGATTCCGGCCCTAACGACCCGCCCTATCATCTCGACCATCCCTTCGAGCACGGACGCTTCCCCGGCGGAATCGGCAAGGGCCATGTCTTCCGGCTGGCAGGCGGAAGCCGAGACCGTTTCTGGTTCGGAGGCTTCTACTTTAGCGTCTCGACGGTCGATTACGACTATTGCGCGGACTGGCTCTGGGATAGCGACCAGATCGTGATCTATGACGACCCGGATCACGACGGCTGGTACCTCGCTTATAACGTGCGCTTGGGCACATACTGTCACGTCATGTACCTGGGCACCAGCTAGCCGTTTGAGCGCCCTGCGCTCGTGAGCTAGAATTAGATTTGCACTCGAATTTTCTCCACAACGACGACATCCTCGACACGCACCAGAAGACTCTGGCGGCCGGCCAGGTCGGGTTCTTGAATGGCTGGGGTGTTTTCAGCACCATCCGAGTCGCGGACGGCGTGCTGTTCGCTTTCGAGCGCCATTGGGACCGCATGCGGCACGACGCAGCGCGTATGCACGTTCCTTTTCCCGAAGCGTCCGATTGGTTGAAATCCAGATTGCTGCGGCTGGTGGAAGCCAATTCAGCCTGGAATGCTACCTTACGCGTGGTGATTGTGCGGAATCGCGGCGGGTTGTTCGAAGGCCCGGATCTAGGCCGCGAGTTTGACGTCATCGCCTTCACGGCCGACCTGAATCCGTGGGGCACCGAGGTTCGGTTGGCGCTGAAACCCTATGGCCGCCATGCCCAGAACGAATTTGCCGGCACCAAGGTCCTTTCCTGGGCGCAAAATCTGACATGGTACGAAGAAGCTCACCAGCAAGGTTTCGATGAAGTGGTTCTTCTGAATGAGCGCGGTGAGGTGAGTGAATGCACCTCGGCGAACATCTTCTCGGTTCACGGACGCGAGATTTGGACGCCCCCGCTTAATTCGGGTTGTCTCCCGGGCGTCACGCGGGCGCTATTGCTTGAAGAAATACACTTGCGGGATATTTCCGTCCGAGAGAAAACGCTATTTCCGCAAGGATCTCGAAAGCGCCGAGCAGGTGTTTATCACATCCACCACGCGCGACTTCCTGCCCGTCATCGCACATCCAAGGACTAACCGTGCAGAATTAAAGGATCTGTCTTGGAATGCAGTTGGCGAAGGCGTGGTTCGCGGAATATCGCCGCGACTACGTTGCCCGCAGCGGGCCGGAGTGGCCGCTCCCCAAATAAAAAAATGGTTCCAAGTGACCCATCGAACAGTCTGCTCTTCCGACCGGCATGCACGGTCAGAGCGTGGCATGCAGATAGTGGAGACTTTCCTCTTTCGCTCCCCGTAACCGCTTTTATCCGGCTACGGATCGGTGCTCCGGATTCCCGTCCGCTTTTTCCTACCTGCTAGAAGCTTTCGTCTCAAGACAGCCTTTTGCTCGCCCGCAGCGACTGCCCTCTTTCGAGAACCACCGCAGCGAGGTTAACGCTCCTGGCCTATCTCTTCGCCGAAATTCTGAACTTTTCCTCCAGCCCGTTCGGCCTTCAGCTCCCATCCTCATCGGCGTTCTTCACGCCGCCGGGGATGTTCACCGCCAAAAGCCCGTTGCCGGCTTCCAAGCCCAAAACTCTCAAACGTCCTTCTAACTTCCGCTCCCCTTCAGGACTTTCATCCTTCCGGATCATAGCGCTCAGTCAGAGGCTGAATCTGAGAAGCTTACCTTTGTCGACCGGCCCGATTTCCCTTCGCTCCCCGTAAGCGTCAATTACTTTTGATAACTACGCGCTTACGGATCATCGTTCCAGGTCCGCTACCGTCCACCAGGCTTACTGCTCTCTGAACCTCTTGGAACCATGTCCATCTTCCACCGAAACCCCGTGTAGTCAACTGTTAAATCACGATTACAACCTGTTTTCCAAAGCTTTTATCCGGCATGGATTCAGAGACTTAGGAGGACTCCACTGTGAAGAAGATGTGGATAAAACAGCAGCCCGCAGGGTTGTTTCGGGTCTTGCAAACGGCGAACGCCGCCTCAGCATCGAGCTATGTAAGAATCATGCCTGTATCGGTGGCTACCCACGCATGCTTAGCATCGGGGGTCGCCACCACGGCGCGCTCGGCCATCGCGCTATAGTCCACATCCACTCTTTCCAAGCTTTCAGATCTTGCTGCTCAACATTCTCAGCTTTCCAGGGATCGGAACTTGATTGGAATTGCCGGGAGGCTGGATCGCAGCCAGCAGCGCTCCGCCGTCCGTCGAGCAGCGCGATGTCCGTGACCGCCCGATCCCGCTTGGCGAAAACCACTTGCGAGCTTTGAAACGCCGAACTCCACTTTGAACACGCTGGAAGGCAGCGATAATAGTCGTGATATTCGACAAGCGCCAAAGCGAAACCGTCCTTCGTGATGACTCACTTTCCGATAAATCGCCGAAGATCGGACTTCGTCGAGAGTGCCAGGTTTTGCCGCCATCGAAGGTTTCGAGCAACACACCGGTCGAATTCTGCTGGCGCTGCAAACGCGCCGTGCCGGGATTTAGCCAGATCGGATCCCGATCGTGTCTCGCGGCAGCACCGTTGCCGGCGATCACGCCGTGTTGACCCGGCGAAAGCGATGCAGTCGTAGACCGTATTCGCGTGTAGACTCGTGCGGACGTCGGCCGCGTCGGCAGTTTGCTCCAATTCTTGCCGCCGTCCACGGATCTCGTAGACAGCCTTCGGGAATCCGATGGCGATAGCCATGCAACGGATTCAGGAAGTACACTCGCAGAATGCCCTTCTGAGACCGTCCAATTTCTTCCAGGTCCGCCCGCCGTCCTCGGTCGACCAGATCCCGTGATTCGGTGACCATCCAGCCCAGCGAATCATTCAGAAAGAACAGCGAAATGGGCTGCTCGCTACGTCTGGCAACGACCAGTGCGCGCCGCCATCGGTAGTCACAACCGACGTGCCCTTCTCGCGGCCCATTCTTGTCGACAATGGAACCCGGACGCGATGCAGCGGCTGGCTGAAGGGCACTGCAAGATCGCTGGATCTGGAGCGAAGAACTCGGCTTGTCGTAGAAAAATTGGATCTTCCAACGCTCCTCGGCAGGCGAGCGAAGACCGGCAGGAAGAAGAACAGTAGGAGCGCCGCGACCAGGCTAACCAGGGTCTGCCGGGCCACGCTTGCAGCAGCCCGAAGACAGCACCAGATCCGAGATTCGCTGCCTCCGCTTTCCGCCGTTCTGCGACAACATCAGCAAACAGCCCTATCTGCTCGCCCACGGTGGTCAAGAAGCTCCATTTCCATCCCGGAGTGCGGATGCGGATCGCGATGTTGCACGTTGATGACGCCTTCCACGCCACACCGCGAAATGATGGGCGCCGACAGAAAAGCTTCGTAGGTGTCCTCGGGAAGATCGCTGAAAAATTTGAATCGCGGATCGTGATAAGCTTCCCGCGAGATCGCGAGCAGCCGTTTTTCGCGCGCCACCCAGCCCGTTAGTCCTTCACTGAGCGCCAGCTTGACGCTGCCCAATGCGCCGCCGGATGCGGCCGGTTGATGGCGCGCAGGACCAGTTCATGGTCGTCAGCAGGTAGAGCAGGCAGGAATCGCATTCCATGAACTCCACCACCAGCGCCACCACCCCGTCCAGCGCCGTCCTGTAGACTCATGTCGCGGACCATGCAGCGGCTGATCTTCTGCAGAAGACGTAGTTGTTGTTCGGTGCGCTCGAGACGCTGGTCAAGTTCTTTCGTCCTGGACACGATTTCCATTATCCCACGCAGCCATAACACCGGCGTTACACGCGCGCGCAAATTAGCCTCCGTACCCAGCCGCAACGCTCCGTAAAGATTCCCTTTCCAAAAGACGATTTGGTAGTACCATGGTTCAATAGTTATATTTCAGTTAATGTTTTAAGGAGGAAGCCTTCCTAACATGTGGAATAAGAAGAAAGAAGAAGAGTACCCGCCCAAACCCGTCGCGACTCCGGCGGCGCCGGCGAACCCGACCAGGGAGAACCCTAGCATGTCTACTGCTCCAGCCACTCCTCATTTCACATCCGAAGCCCGCGGGCCGGCTGTGATTGGAAAGTCCGTCATGATCAAAGGCCAGATCTTCAGCCGTGAAGATTTGACCATCGACGGGGAAATAGACGGCTCTGTTGAACTGCACGAACACCGTTTGACGGTTGGCCCCAATGGCAAGCTGCAAGCCGGCGTTAAAGCGCGCGAAGTGGTGGTGCTCGGCACCATACATGGCAACGTGGACGCCTCCGACAAGATCGACATTCGCAAGGACGCGAAGCTGGTCGGCGACATCAAGACGGCGCGCATCGTGATCGAAGACGGAGCTTACTTCAAGGGCAGTATCGATATTGTACGGCCGGAATCGAAGCCCTCGGCGGTCCCGGCGGCGAAACCGGTTGCCGCCGCTCCGGCTCCCGCTCCCAGCGTGGCAGCGGCCGCCGCTCCGGGCTCGCCGGTATCCGGCGATCTGAAACGCTAGCGGCGCTCAATCTCGGGGAAAGAGGCGCTCCTTGCTGAAAGACCGTTGGAAGACGGAAACGGCCGCGCCTTCCTTGCACACAGCGGGGAAGCACGCGGATGCTCTTGCGCCTCCCCAAACTCGCCCCAGCAACGGCCTGGATCAGTTCTTCTCGTCCATTCAGGAGGAGACCAATCTGTCGATCCTGGATTTCGCCGGCGCCAGCCAGGCCAATATCAATTTCATCACCACGCTAGGGCATCGGATTTATTCCAACGACATCCTGCGCACGCTGGATGACGCTTTCGGCGGCGAAGGCGACTTTATCGCCAATCAGGCGGATCCTTCGCGCGCGGCTTTGTTTCTCGAGGAATCCTTGAATTTCGAGGATCAGAGCTTCGACGGCGCCTTGCTGTGGGATACGCTGCAATTCCTCTCGCCGCCGCTGCTGCAGCAAACTGTCGACCGGCTCTTTCGTATCATGCGTCCGAAGTCTTATCTGCTGGCGTTCTTCCACGCCGAAGAGAAGGCCGCCTCGGCGCCTTTGTATTCGTATCGCATCGCGGGACCGCGCACGATGTCCTTGATCCCGAGAGGCCAGAACAGGCCCGCGCAATATTTCAACAACCGCAATCTGGAAAAGCTTTTTCAGAACTTCGATTCCGTAAAGTTTTTCCTGACGCGTGACCATCTGCGCGAAGTCATCGTCCGGCGCTAGTTAGCAATTCCAGCTCTTCGAGTGTCCTCGGCCAGTCCTCTCGCATCAAACGCGAGAGCGCGCGGTCGGCCAGCAGCTTTCCGCCGGTTTGGCATACCGCGCAGTAGTTAGTTTCGTTGGACGCATAGCGGATGCGCTGGATCTTCGCGCCGCACCGGACGCAGGCCTGTTTGTAACGCCCATGCACGGTCATGCCTTCGCGAAACGCTGTCACCTTTTCAGGAAACCGGCTGCCCGCGTCCGTTCGCAGCCGATCCACCCACAGCCCCAGCATCTTGATAATGGCGTCGTACAGCCTCCGGATTTCCTCCGGCTTCAGCCGCTGTGTCAGCGTGACCGGCGAGAGCTTGGCTTCGAATAGGATTTCGTCCGAATACGCGTTGCCGATGCCGCTGAACATGCGCGGATCGGTGAGCGCGCGCTTCAAGGTATGATTCGCCGACGTGAGAACCGAGCTGAACGTAGCGAGATCGGTCTCCAGCACCTCCAATCCCCCCGGATCCAGCTTGCCGAGCGCCGCCTCGCCCCTCACCACGTGCAGCGACGCCCGCTTGCGCGATCCGGCTTCCGTGAGCACCAAGCTTCCATCCGAAAAATCGAAAGCCGCTAAAGCCAGCCGTCCCGCCAGCTTCACGCCCGGCGGTTTCCAATGCAATCTCCCCGCGATCATCAGATGCAGCACCAGCCAAAGATCGTCCTCCAGCCCGATCGCGATCCGCTTGCCGATGCGCCGCAGTTTCCTTACCTTCTTGCCGTGAACGCTCACGAGCGGCGGGTCCGCCGTGCGCAATAGAAAAGGACTGTTGATCCTTACCCGCTCGAGCGTCTGATCGAGAATGCGTTTCTCCAGCGCTTCGATGTACACCACGATGTCGGGAAGTTCGGGCACTCGATCACAGCGTAGTACAATCGCGTCGTGAGCCGCGCTTCGTCTGTTCTTTCACTCGCTTGCGCGATTTTTCTCTGCGGACCCGTGGCAATCGCCGCGGACACGCCGGAAGACGCGGTGAAAGCGGCCTACAAGTCGCTCGAAACCGCGGTCCGCTCGGGCGACGGCGCGCTTTGGCTTCGGCTGCAATCGAAGAGCAGACTAGCCGACATGCCGGAGGACGCCCGACAGAGGATGCTAAAAAGCGCGTATAGCGACCCTTCGATCCGCTACGAGCCGATCCTGGTCCGCGTGCAAAAAAACGATGCTGTTCTCATCGGCAGGTTCATTGGGATCGGTAAGCCGGGTGCCAAATACACGAACCACGTCGTAACGTACGCGCTCGAAGACAACCAGTGGAAGATCGCGGCTGAATCGTTCAGTGACACTCCGATTGATCCGAACGCGATCTGGGCCTGGCTGCCGCCCGAAGATGGCGCATTCGCTCGCGCCGGGTCTCCCTGGGCGAGCGTCCCCTACGCCGGACTCAACTCACAAGCCTTTCAACCCGCCCAGCTGCCCTGGAAGATGCAGGCCACCGTGGACGAAGCGTTCCTGTACGTTCGATTCGAAGCGGCATCCACGCTTCCCGCACCCGGTCTGGAGATTCATGACTCTGGAAACTCGCGGTTTCCCGACACGGGCGCTCCGCCAAATCCTCCCTCGATGGTGGTGACGCTTGGCCCAGGCGGTCCGGCGCCGAAGTCCGTGGAATTCCAGGCTGAGCTTCAAGTGGAGACTCGCTCAACCTTCGACAGTGCAGGCAAGGCCAACAGCAAGCGCCTGTTTGTATCCTACTCGCTGTCGGTGTGGCAGCCGACGCGCGGGGTTCAAGTCGGGAACCAGATCTTCAACCGCAGCACCACCAATTCGTCCGGCCTGGTTGTGGTGCACGACCGCTTCCTCGATGTCAGGATTCCGCTGAAGGCTATGGGGTGGTCCGCGGCGCGCCCTCCGGCGGTGCGGATTCGGGAATTCAACAGCCTGCCGCAAATTCTGCCGTACCAGGTATCGGAATTTAAGAAGCCCTAGCGGGCCGTGCTCTGCCTGTCGCGCGTGGCCAAGGTCTTCGCCAGCCGATCCTTGGTAATCTCATCGTCCGGATATTCCGCCAATATCTTTCGATAATTCTCTATCGCTTCGTCAAATCGGCCCGCTCTCGCCAGCGCATTCGCAAGATTCAGCCGCGCATTGGGATAATCCGGCCGCGCCGCTAGCGCGAGCTGAAACTGCACGATCGCATCCACGGTACGGCCGCTCGCGACCAGCGAGGCTCCCCACAGGTTGTGAGCTTCGGGATGCTTTGGATCCAGACGCACCGCCGCGGCCAGGACCGGCTCAGCCTCGCGAGCGTTCATGGTGGCCAGCAGCAAACCACCAAGCCGCAGGTGCGCCAGAAAGTCCGCAGGATTTTTTTGAATGCGGTGCCGCATCAGAGCTTCCTCAATGGCCGGCCGGCCATCTCCCACGCCGCGCGGAAGCAGCTGCAGCCAGAGATGCGCCATTTCGTCGGTGGCCTGATTGCCGCCGCGCACCCTCTTCGGCGGATGATTCGGATTGTTGGGATTCGAAGCCGAGTTATCAAATGTGTATCGCATCGAGATGACCGATCCGCGCGGCAGAAAAACGGGCTGGCGGTAACGATACACAGCTTGGCAATCCTGGTCCCATTCGGGAATTCGGATCAGCCACTTGCGCGCGCCGCCGGGCAGGATCGCGTAGCCTTCCAGCAGCTTTCCCAGATAATGCGCGTGAGGATAGACCGCCAGGACGTCGGAATCCACCGGTAGCTCGAAACTGTCGGCTACCGTGAAATCGCGAACTCCAGCCGGAATATTCAGCGCGTCATCACCCGTGAGCTGGATCAATAAAGGAAAACGCGTGGGCAGTTTGCTAGTGAAGTAGAGCCCGATCGACGGGCGCAGTTGCTCCGGTTTGCCATCCGGCTTCAAGTGCGTGTTGAGCACCAGGTCGGCGCCTGGATCGAGACGCCAGCTCAAACCATCCGGCTCCGAGTAAGGCACGTTGCCCGGCTTCCAGAAGAGAAAATGGCTGTCGAAATCGAGAGCGGTGCGTTCCAGGGTCAGATCCATACCGGGAAAACCAGAGCCGGGCGACGTTTCGTGTGTGCGGGCCGAGCGCGCTGGATCGATCAGCATATTGGCGTGATGCACGATGCGGTTATTGCCGGTCCGAATCTCGATGGCCCGCACGTAGCGCGGAGCAGTCAGTTGCGGCGACAGGACGAAGTTCCAGAAAACGTCGCGGCCGGTAGCGGGCACGGTGATCGCCGCGGGTGCGTCGACGATCAGGTCCGGCGTCCCCAGCTGCCATCCGTCGGCGAACTCCGGTGCTGCGACCAGTTCGGCGCCAGGACCTTCAGGAGCGCCGTCGTGAACCCACTTCGCTATGACGCCGATCTGCTCAGCCGATAAATGATCCTCGCCTTCGAAATCGCCGTAGCCGCTCTCCGGCAGCCAGGGCGGCATGTGGCGGCTCCGGGTAGCTTCCGCAACTTCAGCGGCATGCTTGCGGGCATCCGCGAAATCTACCAGCGAAAACGGCGCTCCGCCGCCGGTGTGATGACATACGGTGCAATGTTCGCGCAGAATCGGCGCGACGTCGTGAGCGAAGTTCGGATGGAGCGATGCTTGCCCGGCGGGCTGTGCTCGGAGAGCCTGCGCCGCGCAGAATGCGAGCGCGATCCATATGGGGGATTTGCGCATCCGAGAACTGAGATCCTTGACTCAATTATAGTGCGAGCGCTCCGCTGAACCAACGCTCGTCACGATTCCGATATAGTGATTTCGTGGTCGCTCCAGCAGTCGCGCGAGCTGAGCCGGAAGCCCGCTCGCATCCTTCCGCTATTGTGTTTCTCGTTCTAGCAGCCCTCGCGGTGCTCGTGTACTTGCCCGTGCTGGCTCAACCGTTCATCGAAGACGACTACGGCAACATAGTCCTGGCTCGCGCCTACGGACCGCTATCCGGCTGGTCGGAAATGTTCCACGATCCGATTTTTCGCCTGCGCACCACCACCTGGCTCATGTTGTACGGCATCAACCGCCTGTTCGGAATGCGGGCGCCCGCCTACTATACGGTCATGATTGCCCTGCACATGCTGAACACCGGGCTGGTTTACTCGCTCGGCGTATGGCGATCCATCGGCTTTCGGCTAAGCGCTTGGGCGGCCGCGTTCTTTGCGATCTATGAAGGCCACCAGGAAGCGGTCATGTGGATCTCCGGCTCAACTGAGCCGCTAATGCTGATCTTCGGCCTGATCTCCTTCATCTCCTGGATCCGCTTTCTCCAACGCCCCGGATCACTCTGGTACTCCATGGCGCTGATTTCTTTTTGTCTCGCTTTGCTGTCGAAGGAATCAGCCGTAATATTTGTCCCGCTGCTCACCCTGCCCATCCTGTTCGATAACCTCTCCTGGCGATCGATCTGGTACTTATTGCCGTTCGGCGCGCTGGCTGTGATCGCAGCATCGTCGATTTTTCTGAGCCGCTCCTTCTCCTTCCGATTTCAAGATGGAAGCTTCTCGTTGCACGCGCCGGTCTGGCTTATCTGGCCCTTCAATCTTGCGAGGCTCTTCTGGATATGGGGCCTGCTGGCGCTAATCGCGATCCTGATCTGGAGATACCGCGGCTTTGGACGAATCCTGGCGATCGGCCTCGCCTGGGCGGCGCTCAGTCTGATCCCCTATAGCTTCCTCACTTACTCGCTCCGCATTCCCAGCCGCCAGCTTCATCTCGCGAGCGTAGGCTTGTCTCTCATCGTGGGCTTCTCGCTCCTGAATCTGTACGACCGCTTCTGGCCGGCCCGCCGTTGGGTAGTGATCGCCGTCTGCGCACTGATGCTGTCTGAGAACGTAGCCTATCTCTGGACCAAGAAGCGCTCTCAGTTCCTGGCGCGAGCAGCGCCCACCGAACAGCTGATCGCCCTGGCGCGCGCCACCAACGGCCCCATTTACATCCGCTGTTTCCCGCGGGAGCCTCTGGTGGCGGAATCCGCTCTGCAATTGATGGCCGGACGGCCCGCCACCGACTTAATCTGGACCGCCGACGAAGCGCGCGCCCGCCACGCGACCGCGACTTTCTGCTATTCGGAACATTAGCCCTGGCGTGCGTGCGATCATGCCGGACTGCACTCCAAATCCTTCGAAATGCTCTGATCTGTGTAAACGCGCAACGCGCATAGCCCCGGCCCGATAGTCTAAGCTGAAAGCAGGTGAAGGTTCGAGACGTGATTCGACTGATTGAGTCGAAGGGCTGGCGACATGTCCGGACTACTGGCAGTCATCGTCACTACAAGCATCCGTTGAAGCCGAACGTGGTCACGATTCCCGGACATCCGGGCGACGAACTGCCCAAGGGAACCTTGAAATCAATTTTCAGAGCCGCTGCATTGGAGGCGAAAGAATGAGCAGAAAATACGCCGTGATCTTCGAGCAGGCGGAAACGAATTGGGCGGCCTACGTTCCCGATCTGCCAGGATGCGTAAGTACCGGAAGAACCTTAGAGGAAACGGAGCTGAACGTTCGTGAAGCGATCTCAGGTCACCTCCGGACTCTACGCGAGTTCGGTGAACCCATTCCCGAACCCACCAGTGTCGCGAAGGAGATCGAAGTCACACCGGTCTGACTAGCGGCGTGCCGCCTTGCCGCCCATTGCATTGACCACGGCGAGGCGGTCCCCGAGCTGTTTACTAAACGCTTTTCGGTGTGAGCCGCCTTATGGCTCTGCTAAGTCAATTTGCCGAAAGCTGATACCCTCGTGCTATGCTCGCGATGTTATGGGGGCTGCGATCCGATTCGGTTTAATTGCACTATTTTTGGCCCCGGCACCTGCGCAAACGCAGCCGGACATCGTCGAAATTCTAAAAAACATCAGCAGAGCCTATAGAGCTGCGTCGCAGTATGAATTGCAAGTTGATACAACCACGAATGAAAAGGGAACGCGAGCCGTTACCCACGCACACCTGATATTCAAGGCCCCCAATAAATATCGTATGGAAGTGGCGCTCCCGAGCACAGTAATACCGGACTCCGATTTCCGCGAACAAGTCACTATTGACGATGGCTCGATGGTGTGGATTTACCTTCCCAAGGTGAACCAGTACCGGTCTTTTCGTGCGAGCGAGCTAACTGACGACGCGCCGGGGGACTTGGGAGACATAAGGCCGGAAGCGGTGGATAACTTTCTGATGTGGCGGTACCGGAGTGCCACGGATTTTGCCGATACGGCAAAATATCTCCGAGAGGAGTCGGTCGAAATTGCGGGCGTAAAGGTAGCCTGCTATGTCGTAACCGTATCGCCAGAAAAGAGGAAACTCACCTACACCTGGTGGGTGGAAAAGAAAGCATATCACGTAGTCCGGGGGGATGACGGCGGAAACAGCGCGGTGTTTACGTCCATCAAGTTCAACGAACCGATCCCCGACGAGGTTTTCAAATTCGAGCCGCCCCCAGGCGCTCGAAAAGTAGAAACTCAGCAGTAGCGCCTCGTTGTCGCAAGAGCCCCTTTCGGGAACCATCTATCTCTTCATCCACCGCACAATCCGCCCGGCCACTTCCTCCCCCGCATCCTCCTGAATAAAATGCCCTGCCCCGGCAACCGCCACCGGCGGCGCAACATTCCGAAATACCGACCGCAGGAACGGCTCCGACGGCGCAGTGATCGCGTCCTCCGCGCCCCACGCGAGCAGCACCGGCAGATCCAGCGTCTTCAATCGCTCCACCGCAACCCGATTATCATAAGCGCCCGGATGATCGCGCCGTATCGGAACCAATCGCGGAAACACCAGCGCTGCCGTTTGGTATTCCCGGGATGGAAACGGCGCAGCATAAGCCGAGGCTTCCGCGTCCGTGAACTGCGGCCGCCTAACCGTGTTGCGCATCATCACCGGCACATCCATCGCTTCCACGCGCTGCGAAAATCGCCTCCATTTCATGAACGCGTCGCTCCCCGGATCGCCAATCGGGAAACTCGTGTTCATCGCCACCAGCCTGCTGAAGCGCTCCGGCATTTCCGCCAGCACGCGCAGGCCGAGCAAACCGCCCCAATCCTGGCAAATCATGGTCGCATTCTTCAGATCCAGCGCTTCGACGAACCCGCGTAGCCAGCGGGCATGCGACTTATAGCTATATGCGTTCGCAGCCTTCGGCTTGTCGCTGCGCCCGAATCCGATCAGATCCGGCGCGATCACCCGGCCGACCGCGGCCAGCGGCGGAATCATGTGGCGGTAGAGATAGCCCCAGGTCGGCTCGCCATGCAGCAACAACAGCGGCTCGCCCGCGCCATGTTCGACGTAGGCCATGCGCAGGCCCTCCACCTCGACGTATTTCGGCTCGTAAGGAAATCCCGGCAAATTCGCGAAGCGTTCCTCCGGGGTTCGCAGCACCGTGCCCTCCGCCCAAGTCGTCCGCACCTTGGCGAATTGCGCAACTTTAGCGATATCCGCCGGATCCAGGCTGGGCGTAATCTCCGCCACCCATAGCGAGAACGTCAGCAAATCCGCGTCGATCTCGTGCTCGGGTGGCCGCGGCTCATAGCGATCCCAATATCCATACACCATCGCCATCGACGGACGCCCGCGCCCCAGGTCTGCCAACTCCAGCGCGTAAAGATGTCCGTGCTTCGAGCGCCAATACACGCGCCCCGCCCGAATCCCAGATGCACGCTCCACGGCTTCCGCAATGTCTGGACGCACATCCAGCTCCTGCTCCCACAGCAGCGGGTCTGCCCGCAGATACGACAGCTCTTCTTCCGGCGGCCGGATGAACTTCATCGCCGCGCTCCCACCGTGCGGTTCAGGAAATCCACCATGGCGCGCGCGAGGTCGGGGCCGCGATCGTCCTGCAGAAAGTGCCGGGCGCGGTCGAACTCGATCGGTCCCTCGGCCTGCGGCAGCAGCTCCTTCAGACGCTTCCCGAATTCAATCGGAAACACTTCGTCGCCGGGTGACCACAACAGCAGTGCCGGCACGCCTCGAAGCTCCCCCAGCCGCCGCTCGATCGCGCGCATGTCCGCCCAGCCGCGGTCACCCTCGCGCATCGGGATGGTGCGCGGCCAGGTGAGCACCACGTGATCGGACCCGCCTTCGTCGAACACATGATGATACGCGCGCGCCTCGTCTTCCGTCAGGCCGCGCACCGTGATCGCGCTGGGCCCGTGCTGCGAAAGCACCTTATGCCGGCGCATGAAGAACTGCCCGATCAGCGGCGCGTGCCAGGTGGTCCAAGGCCGCGGCGAAGCATGAAACTTGCTGATGAGATCGGTAAAAAGCCAGGTGTTCATGAGCACCAGCGCCGAAAGTTTTTCGACGCGCTGCAGCGCCGCACCCACGCCCTGCGGCCCGCCCCAGTCCTGGCCCGTAATCACGAACCCGCGCAGATCCAGCTGGTCAA
Organism: Terriglobia bacterium; assembly: GCA_963786745.1. Classification (GTDB taxonomy): domain Bacteria; phylum Acidobacteriota; class Terriglobia; order Bryobacterales; family Bryobacteraceae; genus Palsa-89. The sequence continues at coordinate 231,146 of CAWBAE010000014.1, forward strand.
TCAGCGAGACCAGATCCGCGATATGATGCGCGAACGTAAGCCCGGCGTCCACGCGTGGATGATCGGAATATCCCGCGCCAATCCAATCCGGCGCGATCACTCGATAACCGGCCTCGGCGAGCGGCCGCACAAAATCGCGATACAGAAAACCCCAGGTCGGGTTCCCGGATAACAGCAGCACCGGCCGGCCCGTCCTGTCGCCTTCGTCGATGTACGCCATCGAGCGTCCGTTAACGCGCAGCTCGTGCTGCGGCCACGGGAACAGCCGTTCCAGCCACCGAGGTTTTGGTCCGAGCATGCATTTAGTTTAGCTTCCGCTCGTGCGTGACAATGTATAGATGCGCCCGCTGCGCGGTTCCCTATGGATGTTCGTGCTGTACGATGTCGCCGAACAGATCCACATCGAGAAACTCCAACCGCTGCTCAACACCACGCCCACGCCAGCTCAACCACGCTTCCGGCATCCCGCGCCTGAGTACGTGCGATTCGAACGCCCTCCGGTGGTGGAGGAATTGGGAGGTGTGGCCATCGAACCTTCCGGCCTGGAAGCGCAGGCGCGGGTCAAATATTTCGATTACGGCGTGGTCAGCGTAGAGCTGGAACTGCAGTTTGAGGCCAGCTGGGACGAGCTGATTCGCCTGTCCAACCGCTGGATTATGGCGCCCGAGATCGAGCGCTGCACTTCCGAGCTGTTGCGCACGCGCTTGGAAAAAGTCGCCTCCGCGCTGCGTCTGCCCTATTCCGCCAAGCTCAACGAAGACTACTACATCATTCACCTGCGCGAGGCGGCGGATGAATCGGGCCGGGCCCTGACCGCGCCCGAGCTGATATCGGCGCACGGCGTCGAGATCGCGCAGATCGTGCGCGGCGAATCGCAGCCTCTCTCGGAATCCGAGCGAAACGAAATTCTGCAGTCGAGTTTGTCCTATTATCCGAGCGATCTGCTGCTGGTCGGCTGGGTGGCGGCTCTGGTTTACGACACCGCGGCCGGCGCCGCACCCACCATCCAGTTGCTCGAATACGCCAATGCGCAGCTGCTCGAGTTTCGGCACTACGACGACATGCTCACGCCTGTCCTGGAACACGTGTACAAATCCCTGGAGCATCGCGGCGGATTTCTGCGCCGCTGGAGGCTGGCGCGGGAAGCCGAGCGGCTGAATACCCTCCGCCTGGACGTCAGCGAGCTGACCGAGCGCACCGACAACGCCATCAAGTTCCTGAGCGACATGTTTTACGCGCGGGCCTATCGCATCGCCGCGACGCGAGTGGGAGTGCCGGATTATCGCAACCTGGTGGAGGAGAAGCTGCGGACCGCGGGAGAGCTATACGACTTCATGATGAACGAGTTCCACCAGGCCCGCGCGTTTGTCCTGGAAGCCATGGTGGTGGCGATCCTGGTGATCGAGCTGATCCATCTGTTCCGCTAAGCCCCTCTCGATGCGTCTTCGAGATTTCAGCATGGCGGGTTGCCCGCTCTGCTTGCTGATCGGCGCAGCCACGCCCGCGCCAACCGGAGTTCGTGCCGGATAACCATGCTATCCTTCCCAAGTCCGACCATCGAATCGCGTTATCCCCCATGTCGGAGTTCAGAACTTTAATTAGCGGTTTGTCATTCACCGAGTGCCCGCGATGGCGCGACGGCCGGCTTTATGTTTCCGATTTTTATACTCACCGAGTGCTCGCCGTGGCCCTCGACGGCGGGGTTGAGACCGTCGCGCACGTCCCCCGGCAGCCCGCGGGCCTGGGGTTCTTGCCCGACGGCCGGTTGTTGATCGTGTCCATGCGCGATCGCAAGCTGCTGCGCCGAGAGAGCGACGGCTCCCTCACCGTTCATGCCGATCTCTCTGCTCTGGCCCCGTGGCATTTGAACGACATGCTGGTGGATCCGGACGGCCGCGCCTGGGTGGGCAATTTCGGGTTCGATCTCATGGGCGGCGCTCCAGCCTGCACCACCGTGGTCATCTGCGTTGAACTCGACGGTACGGCCCGGATAGCGGCAAACGGGCTCGGCTTCCCTAACGGCATGGTGCTGACGCCGGACCGCCGCACGCTCATCGTCGCTGAGACCACGATGAACCGGCTGAGCGCTTTTCCGGTCAATGCTGGCTCGCTGGGCGAGCGCTGGACGTGGGCTGCTTTTGGCGATCCGCCCACATCCACGGACGTTGGTGAAATGCTCGGGCAATTGGAAGTGGTGCCGGACGGCATTTGTCTGGACGCGGAAGGTGCGGTTTGGGTGGCCGATGCTGCCCATGGCAGGCTGCTCAGGGTGGCCGAGGGCGGCCGCATCCTGCAGGAACTTACCGCGAATGGAGCCGGCCTGTACGCTTGCATGCTGGGTGGCGAAAAAGGGCGCACGCTCTTCGCTTGCGCCGCTCCCACTTTCCAGGAGTCGGAGGCATCCATGAACCATCGCGCCTCGATCCTTATGACTGAGGTCGAAGTGCCCCACGCCGGATTGCCCTAGAGTTCCAATGCACCGCAACGCCGTTTCCGGAGCGCGCCCGGACAAACCCTGCATTCCCCTTCCCGATGATCCCTGACATATAATCGAAGGAACGTCTTAGCTGAGATATGTTTTGCGCACGATAACGTCCCGGCAAATTCTGTGTCGTGGATTCTATGGCTTGCTGGTTTTGTTTTTTGCCCCAGCGCTGCCGGCCGCGAACGTAACTTGGAACCTCAGTAACGGCGTATTCTCAGACGGCGGCACGGTCACCGGTTCGTTCACGGTGGATGTGGACACGCAAACCGTGAGCAGCTGGTCGTTCTCCGTGGCGGGCGGTAACATCGCGAGCTTCCCTCCGCTGACTTATGGTCCGGCGGATAGTTCTGCCGGTTTTGTCTCGGCCACGGACACCTACGTTTTTAGCGAGAATGCGTCCACCCGTGAATTCCGCATCGGCCCATTCAACAGTCCATTCACGGATGCCGGCGGAACGGTGACCACCGGCTCGTCGGTTTTCGGCAATCTCGAATGCTTCAATTGCGGGCCTTTTCGCACCTTCACGGCAACGTTAACGTCTACTCCGGCCGATCTGACGGTCGGCAGCGCGCATACGGGCTTTTTTTTGCGCGGACAAACCGGCGCCACTTACACCATCACTGTCAATAACATTCAAGCGGGCGGGCCAAGCATCGGAACCGTAACGGCGATCGATACGCTCCCGGCGGGCATGACGGCGACATCCATCGCCGGTACGGGCTGGACCTGCGGGCTGGCCACCGTGACCTGTACACGCGCCGACACTTTGGCCGGCAGCGCCTCCTACCCGCCCATTATCATCACCCTGAATGTCGGGCTCGGAGCGGCTACGAATTCGGTAAATTCCGTGACCGTGTCTGGCGGAGGCTCGGCGATGCCCTTCACCGGCACGGATCCGACCCTGGTCAACGATCCGCCGGATCTCACAATCTCAAAGTCCCACCATGCTTCCTTTACTCGGGGGCAGACCGGCGTGTACACATTGGTCGTCAGCAATCTCGGACCGGGCGTCACATTCACCGCCGTCAGCGCAACCGATGCGATCCCATCCGGACTGAGCATTACCGCCATGGCCGGAACGGGCTGGGCCTGTAATCCCGCCACCGGCACTTGTTCTCGCTCAGATGTGCTGGGCTCCGGCGCCAGCTATTCGCCCATCGCAGTGACTGTCAGCGTAGCCGCGACCTGCCCATTGAACGTCACCAACTCGGCCTTGGTGTCCGGAGGAGGTGAGTTAAATACCGCGAACGATTCGGCCAGCGATGCCACTGCGATCAATGCCGCCCTCACCATCCTGACCGCCATTCCAAACGCGATATCGGGCAGTCCCTACTTGCAGGCGCTGGGCGCCACGGGCGGCGTAGCGCCGTACGTTTGGTCGGCGACGGGCCTTCCAGCGTGGTTGTCCTTCAGCCCCTCCGGAGTCTTGTCCGGGACATCGGCGGCCACCTTTTACGGGAACGTTCCTTTCACCGCTACCGTGACGGACGCCATCGGCGACATCACCACCGCGAGTGTGCAGTTAACGGTGGCGCTCCCGGTGCTTCTGGTCCTGCAGTCTTCCTTCGCCGCGACGGCCGGATCGGCCTTTTCCGGCGCGGTGCTCGCTATCGGCGGGCTGAAACCGTATAGCTGGTCCGCCAGCGGTCTGCCGTCGTGGCTAACCATCAACAGCTCCGGGCAGCTCACGGGCACGCCACCGCTCTACGGCTCGGCTGGTTCTTATAATCTGCCCGTGGTCGTCACGGACACAGCCGGCGACACGGCGTCACTGGATGTTCCGCTCACTGTGAATCCGGCGCCGATCACGATCTCGCCGCAGAGTCTTTCGCCCGCTGTCGTCGGAGTGGCCTATCAGGCCGCATTTTCGGCCACCGGTGGATCGGGCAAGTACACCTGGTCCGCATCCAGCGTGCCTTCCGGATTCAGCTTGTCGCCCGCGGGCGTGTTCAGCGGTACGGCGCCGCAAGGATCGACGGGGACTTATACCTTAAGCATCACGGCGACAGACTCCAGCAATGCCAGCGCGAGCGTCAACCTCGGTCTGCAGGTGAACCCGCCGCCGGTGGTGATTACAACGCTGTCGAGCCTGCCCGCCGCCACCGAGACACTACCGTACAAAGCGAGCCTGTCCGCGCAGGGCGGAGTTCCGCCGTACACTTGGTCGGCCACGGGGTTACCGTCGTGGCTGAGCTTGAGCCCAGCCGGCAGCTTGTCGGGCACGCCGCCCGTTGGAACCGCCGGGATGATTATGTTTAGCGCCTCGGTAAACGATTCGTCCATGCAGACGGCGCAGGCCACTTTCCAGATCACCGTCTCGCCCGCCGATACGATCCTGGCAATCGATACTCCCAGCAATTTGCCGCCGGCGACGCTGGGGGTTCCCTACAACCAATCACTTTCGGCGCACGGCGGCACACCCCCGTATAACTGGACGGAGGCCATCGTAGCGCCGGGACTGTCGCTAAGTTCTTCCGGCGTCATCAGCGGAACGCCGACCGCCGAGATGGCCGCGATGTTCACCGGACAGGTCAACGACAAGGCCGGCTCGAGCGCGTTCCAGCAGTTTAATCTCAACATCGCCTCACCGGGTCTCTCGATTCAGAATCCTCCGACGCTTGCGGGCGCCGAGCTCGGCGTGCCCTATATGCAGCAGCTATCGGCATCCGGCGGCGGACAGCCGCCGACATGGTCGGTTACCACAGGCGCCCTTCCGCCGGGCATCAGTTTATCCCCGAATGGGATCCTCATGGGGACGCCGCTTGGAACCGGGAACTTTTCCTTCACTGTTTCCGTGAACAACTCCAGTGCGCCCGCCGCGCAGACCGCGCAATTGCATCCGCACGCCACCAGCCAGAACTTCCAGATCGCCGTCGAGCCTTCCAGCGCGAACCTGATCTTCTCGGCAGGCACGCTTTCGTTTTCCGCCGTCAGCGGCGGGAGCGCTCCGCCCAGCCAGGCGATTTCAATTATCACTGCCTCTCCGGCGCAGCTGTCGTTCAACGCGACCCCAGGCAGTCCCTGGGTTCACGTCTCGCCCTCGATCGGGTCCACCCCCGGCAGCGTGGTGGTGAGCGTGGATCCAACCAATATGCCGCCGGGAACCTATTCGACCAACATTGGATTCGCCACCGGATTCGCCACGCCGGGAAATCCGCCTCAGACGGTCGGCGTGATATTGACGGTGGGCTCGGGCAACCCGGCACTCGCGGCTTCGCCCAATTCGATTCAGATCTCCAACCGCTCGGGTTCCTCCACGCCGGTGACTGGTCCGATCATGGTCCAGAACACGGGCTCCGGCGCTCTCAGTTTCACTGCCATGGTCTTGGACGCCCCCTGGTTGTCGCTCGACCAGCCGGGCGGCGTGATTTACCCGAATCAGGCCGACACGCTGACCTTTACCGCCAGCACCAGCGCGCTCGCGCCCGGCGTATATCGCGGCCGGATCGAACTTGGATCGAACAACGGTTTTGCCGATATCCCCGTCACCCTCACCGTGACGCAACAAAACCTGTTAATCCTGAGCAGTGTTGGGACCTTGCTCGAAGCGCGCCAGGGCGCCGGGATCTCCGGCCCCGCCACGCAAAGTTTCACCATTCTGGCCTCCCAGGATTCGCCGCTGAACTGGACCGCGCAGCTGGCCGGAAGCAGCAATTTCCTGACGCTTTCGACCACCAGCGGCGTCTCGACCAATGCTGCTCCCGGAACGGTTACCTACCAGGTGGACTCGACCGGGCTGGATGTGGGGTCCTATTATGCGCGCATCGAAATCGCATCTCCCGATGCGGCGAATTCTCCACAAGAGTTCGTAGTTGTCCTGAACGTCATTCCGTCCGCGATTCCAGCGTCGCCGAATCCAAGTCCGGCGGGCTTGTTGTTCGTCTCATCGGCGAACGGAACGCCCGCGCAGCCGGTGACCGTCTACACCAGCAGTTCCACGCCGGTCAGCTTCCAGGCGGCAGCCAGCACCGAGACCGGCTCGCCGTGGCTCGCGGTAACGCCGCTCAGCGGGCAGGTTTATTCGCAAACTCCCGCGCAACTCACGGTCAGCGTCTCGCCCTCCGGGCTCGGGCCAGGCGTCTATCGGGGAAGCATCAACGTCGCCGAGGGGAATCTCGCGGTGCGCGGCGTCAACGTAACGCTGATTGTTCCCAGCGCCGCGCCGGAGGCAAGCGCAAGGGCAACCGCTGGATGCTCGGCGAATAGCCTGGTGCTGACCTATACAGTATTCACCAGCGGATTCAGCACGCCCGCGGCCTGGCCGGGCACCCTCGCAGTCGCGCTGGCGGACAACTGCGGCGGAGCTGTCGCCAACGGTAGCGTGGTGGCTAGTTTTTCGAACGGCGATCCCCCGCTCCGATTGATCCTGAGCGATCCGGCGACCGGAAGCTATTCGTCCACCTGGGTGCCGCAACAGTCGAATTCGCAAGTCACCATTAGCTCGCAGGCCACGGCCCCCGATCTGCAGGCGGCCACGGCCACCCTGAACGGAACCGTGACGCCCAATCTGGCGCCCGTACTCAGCCAGAACGGAATTCTGAACGACCTGAATCCCCAGGTCGGCGGGGCGCTCGCTCCGGGTACTGTGGTGCAGATCTTCGGCTCGCAACTCTCCGGAGCCACCGCGTCATCCAACCAGTCGCCTTTGCCGACCATGTTGCAGGGAACCAGCGTCGTGGTCGGCGGCATCGCCGCACCGCTGTTCTATATCAGCCCGACCCAGGTGAACGCCCAGATTCCATTCGAACTGGTCCCCGGACACGAATATCAGGTGATCGTCACCGCCGGAAATTCCTACACCGTGCCCGCGCCGATCCAGCTTGCTCCGCTTGCTCCCGGCGTGGCGCGCCTGTCGGACGGCAGCGTGATAGCGCAGCACGCGAATTTTTCACTCGTGAGCGATGCCTCGCCCGCCAAGCCTGGCGAATATCTGGTGGCCTATCTTGCGGGAATGGGTCTGACCGACGTCCAGGTGCAGGACGGTGCACCGTCGCCCTCGAGTCCGCTGGCCACGGTATCGGCGGCGCCCGCTGTAACCTTAAACGGCGAATCGGTGTACGTCGCGTTCGCCGGCCTGACTCCGGGACTGGTAGGGCTATATCAGATCAATTTCCAGGTTCCCGCGGATGCTCCGGCCGGCGATCTGGTATTGCAAGTCACCCAGCAGGGCGTCGCCGCTGACGCCGGCACGATCGCGGTCGCGGTCGCAAAGTAAATCTGACGGTCCCTTTTTGGCAGGGTTCCGACACCCGAACGTTAGCAAGACAAAAACGCTGACAAAAGTCCAGATTTGGACATGTCTTTCTCCTGCCTTTTTTCCGCGACCTCCTTTCCGGCGCGTTCATTTCGGCAGTTTGAGTTGGGTGCGGGTGTCCTACATAAAGTGGCATCATTGCCGTCACTTGAAGGCATGAAATAAACCACGCTACACTAATTGATCCACATCTTGATCATATGTTCAGTAACACGCAAGGCTTGGTAAGTTTGTGTGCCGCATTTGCGCTCCATATATTTCTTGCGCCCGACATAAATGCCGCCACATTGTCGACCACGTCGCTCTCGATTCAGGCGCAGACTATGGTCTGGGAGCCAACGAGCGGCCGATTCTATGTGAGTGTCGGCCCCGGTGATCCTAATTGGCCTTCCAGTATCGCCATCGTAAATCCCAATACGGCTCTAGTAGAGGATTCCATACCAATCGGCGACAATCCGGGCGCGCTCGCAGTTTCCAACGATGGACAGTATCTCTACGTAGCCCTTAGCGCGAAAGGCACAGTCCGGCGGTTCTATTTGCCGTCGCACACTCCAGATTTCGATATTTCGGTCAGATCCCCACAGACGAACGGATCATTATTCGCGGTGGCGGTGCTTCCGCAGCAGCCGCAGTCCGTGCTCGTTGCTAACGGTACCAACCTGACGGTATATGACGGCACCGTGAGCCGCGGCCAAATCGTGCCTTTTGCCTCGTCAGCACCGTCATTGTACGCGCGCCAAAGCAACGGCACGCTGTATGGCTACTCGGGGGGAGTGATTTCCGTCCTAGCGGTCAACAGCGCCGGTGTCAGCATGACGACCAGCCAGCCGGCGTTCCCGTCCGTGCAAGCCCGAGTGAACTGGAGCGAAGGCCTGGTGACCGACAATTGGGGCGATGTGTTCGACTTGGACGCGGAGGCCCTTCGTGGACGTATCGCCCTGCCTATGGGGATAGCTCTTTGCATCAGCGTAGCGGACCCGTCCGGAACTTCCGTCTTAGCCCTTCCAACGGAGTACTACAGTGGTGCGTCGTTCGAGCGCTTTTCTCTCACCAACTTCCTGCCTGTGCAGGCAGTGCCATTGGATCAGACGTTGGCCTATGAGCTAACAATAGCGACTTCTGCGAATCTCAACTCGGCAGGTCTCTATCTCTGGGGGACGCCCGGCATCGCGATGTTCTATGGTTCCGAAAACCCGGGAGGTGTGGGTGGGATCGCCTTCGCAACCACGTCCGCGCTGGCCAACGTGACCAACGGCGCTCCTGCGACGCCATCTTCGGATTCGTCAGGCGTAATCCAATTGGCAGTTCCGGCGGCAGGTCTCGTGTACGACTCGCTGCGAAACTTGCTCTGGGCGAGCGTGCAAGACACGGGGGGAGCATCGGGAACGACCTAATTGCAATCAATCCCGCCACTGGGAACATTACGACCACAATTTATGCCGGAAGTACCCCCGGCGCCTTGGCGATCTCAGACGATCAGCAGCGCGTATTCGTCGCCCTGGCTGGAACAGCCGCGATTGTCCCCATCAATATTGCCACCCAGACTCCCGAAGCTCCCTATCCCGTCAACACTTCGCTCGCCCAGTACAGTTCTGGGCTCCTCATACCGCAGTCCATCGCCGAGATTCCAGGAGAGCCGCAGAGCGTCGTTGCAGTGAATGCACCCACAACCGGGTTGGGTTCCGGCAGTGTAGTTGCAGTGTATGACCCGACCGGTCCCCGCCCTCAGACCTTCACTCAGCCGGTTGACATCATTACCAATGGCGATGCGCCCAATGCATTTTTTGCCGAGAATGGCGCGACTGGAAGCCTTTACCGGGTGGTAGTCAGTACAAACGGCGTCGCACTCGATAAGCCGCTGAATCCGCTCGTCACAGGGATCGTTAACGTACCGGCCTACGCGAACGGCTATCTATTTAGTGGTACTGGAGAAATGTGGACTTCCGATGGCAACACGCTGGTCGGCACATTTGCGGCAAGCGGCATACCCGTTCCGCTCCCCGCACAGAACCAGGTTGTGTACCTAACGACCGTGAGCCTGCCGAATGGGTCGATTGCTATCGCTCTTGCGTCCTTTGACCTGAGCACATTCCGCCTCACAGCGACGCTGACCATCACGCCGTTGAACGTTAATTATTCGGCATATCCCATTCCAATTGCGATTAGCGCCGGTACGGACCGAATCTCGATGATCTACGGCTCCGAGATTATCATAATACCCCTGTCAGCACTGCAACCTGTTCCGACTGTAGTGCCGAGCCTTCAGACGGTGGCGCCCGGTGTTGAAATGAGCACGATTCCTATTTATTCGCTCGCAATAGTCCCGGGAAGCTCGAAGCTTGCGATTACGACGCCGAGCACTGCTTCTAATCTCGGCAACAGTGTGTTGATGGTAGATCCCGAGACCGGGAACGTGACCAGCGCTACTTTCGCCGGGAGCGAGCCGACTCTACTGGCAGTCTCCCCGGATGGGACCTATGCATATACATCGCTTGCGGGAACTGGAACGCTCGCGCGCGTCAATCTCTCCAGCGCCACTAACGATCTAACGTTTTCACCGCAACTTACCGGCCAGAACTCGCAGGTGTTCGTATGGGACATCAGCGTGGGACCAGACGGCGGGCTTGCGGTCAGCTACACGGGCGGCACGGTGGCTATTTTCGATCAAGGCATCCCCCGCCCGCAAATTGACGCCAACCAGAATAACTTCACTGAATTCGGAGCACGCTATCAGCTTGCATTCGATTCTTCAAATACAAACCTCTATGGTTACGACCAATGGGTCTCCACTTTTGACTTGAAAAGCTGGTCGGTAACGAAAAACGGTATCAGCCCTTTTTCTTTGGCTGCTGGCTTGACCACGTCGTACAGTACGCAGATTCGGTCCGCAAATGGACTTCTGTATACCTCAAATGGGGACGTGATCGATCCCATGAGATCGCGCGATGTTGGCCAGTTCCAATACCCGGGATTCAATCAAGCTCCAGGGAGCAATCTGCCTTCGCTTGCCGCGGTGTGCCCGGACCTAGCTACAGGCCGCGTATACTTTCTTTTGAACGACGTATTCCAAAACCAGCTTATGCTTTTGGTCTTCGACATGTACTCATACGCATTATTGGGTACTATGAATCTTCCGTCGACCAATGGCGGCGGCGTGGCGCTCGTAAAGGCATCGAGCGATAAGCTTGCGTTCGATACTGCGGGAGGAGCGCTATATTTCATCAGCATTTCCGCGATTCCGTTGAATTCACCGGCCTCGCCACCCCCGCCTGTTGATTTACTTCCGCAGACTGCCGGCGTTGCGGTCATGGACATTACGGTCAACGATCTTGTTTATGATGCGTCACGCGATCGAATATACGCTAGCGTTCCCGATAACCAGGGAGCCCTTTCCAACACGATTGTGGCGATCGACCCAGGCCGAGCAGCGGTGACCGCGTCTTATCCTTCCGGGCCGAATCCTCGACGGCTGGCGATTTCGGACGATGACTCCCAGTTGTATTTTGCGATGGGGCTGGTTAACAACGGCGGCGAATACGTTGGAGAGGGGTTACGGAGGATGGACCTCGCATTGGGAATGATTACTCCCGAGTACGGCGTCGTACCCTCGCAGGGAGACATCTATGATCATCCCGACCTGACAACGCTCCCAGGAGAGCCCCACACGCTAGCCGTCGTGAATAACTCTGAGGGATCGGGGACTGTGACAATTTATGTTGACGACATGCCGCTGCCGGTTTCAGCCAATGAGCCCTATCTTTGCCTTTCCATACAACCTGGTTCAACAGCGTCGCGCCTCTACTGTCTTGACGGCTGGGGCAGCCCTGCCCAGTTTTCGCGCCTCACCGTGAACAGCAGCGGCGTAACGTTGCTCGACGACAGCACAACCGTTCTCAGCTCTAGTTCCCAGATACTCTACAGTAACGGGCGCGCCTATACGAATGATGGCAGGATCATCGATCCGGAAACATACCAACTGCTTGGCACGGTCTCGGCAAACGGTTCGGTTGCCGTCGATGGGAATGTGGCTTATTGGCTCCAACCAAGCGCTTCCGCCAGTCCTTCGATGATTTTGCAAGCATTTGATGCCACAACATTCGCACCGCTCTTCTCACGCACGGTCAACGTCGGGCCCATCGTCAAAGGCAACCTCAACCTGGAAGGCAGTTCGAACGTGAGTCGTTTGATACCCTGCGGCAATAGCAGGCTAGCCTTTGGCGTCGGAAATCAGCTGTTTATAATTTATCCGTCAGGCGCAGCACCTCCGACACCGAGCGCGACAACGAGTTCGCTTACGAACGCGGCAAGTGGCGTACCTGGCGCAGCAGAAGGAGGCTTGGTTAGTCTGTATGGATCAAACATAGTGCCGAGTGGACTGCTCAGCGTTGCGTCGCAATTGCCACTGCCCACCGAACTTGATGGAATCTCAGTGACCGTAGGCGGGCTTGCGGTCCCTCTCCTTGCGGTTGCGAACACAAACGGGACCGGGCAGATCAACTTCCAAATGCCGTTCGGGCTTGCTGGACATGGCAGTTTGCCCTTGGTGGTCAACAACGGCGGGATTTTGAGCAATCCAATCGAAATTCAGGCGCTGCCTGCTCAGCCTGGAGTGTTCCTAGTTAATGGGCAGGGCGCGATATTTCACCAGGATTTCTCGTACGTAACATCAAGCAGTCCGGCGGCTCCCGGAGAAACGATCATCATTTACTGTACTGGACTCGGTGCCGTGAATCCGCAAATCGAAGCTGGCTTCCCTGCACCAACATCGCCCTTAGCAATCTCAGCGAGTCCGACAGTGACGATCGGCGGTGTGTCGGCCCAGGTATCGTTTAGCGGACTCGCTCCAGGCTTCGCTGGTCTGTACCAAATAAACGTTATAGTTCCGCAAAGCGTTTCCGTAACAGCACAACTCGTTATTGCCGCCGGAGCCGTCTCCTCTTCACCGGTTTCCTTGGCGGCTAAGTAGCTCCCTTCGGTTCGCCGAACGACGCAAAAACCAACACCTGAGTCTCGACTTTCGGATTACGCATCAAGTTGGCGGGTAGGCCCATAGACCTGATGCTTCCGACGGGGCGAGCCGGAAGCCCCACCGCGGGAATTTGAGCAGCGCAAAGGGCTCGTTAATACGTACGTCCGGAAGCGCGGCCCACGTTCGCCCTCGAGGTGCTGCTGGCCACTGTATCGGTGGCGCCCAATGTAACCTTCAAACGCGAGTCGGTGTACGCTGAATTCTCCGGCCTCACTCCTGGGCTGGTGGGCCTTATCAGATCAATTTACAGGTTCCCGCGGACGCTCCTCCGGCGATCCAGTGCTGCAAGGTACCCAGCAGGGCGCTCCCGCTGTCGCCGGCACGATTGCGGTTGCAAAGTAGTAAACTCCGAACTGCCCGCCACGCCCTATCGACGCCGGAAAGATACGCATGTGTTAACGTGCCGATCCGCAGCCCCACGCAAGTTTCCCAAAAATCGGACGATGCCAGATGCATCGGGCCATACCATCACGGGATCGGTAAACGCTCGGGACCACAGAGTATCTATGTGGCCGACCGCCAGCCCCTAGCTAAAAACCGGCACAACCTCGACATAAAAGTGCCGTCTCAAACCGGGGAGGTTGTAGCCGGAACTTTTCGCTGCAACTCCAGCAGCGCGAGATCGCGCAGGTCTTTGAGCAGACCGATCGAAGCGCTATCCAGGGAGCGCACGCGGGTATCGATCAGACAGAGGGTTCCGACGCAACTGCCGTCCTCGAGAATCAAAGGAGCGCCCGCGTAGAACCGGACGTAGGGGGCGTTTTTGACGGTGGGATTGTCGGCAAAACGGGGATCGCGCAGTGCGTCGGAGACGATCATGATATCGCGTTTGTAGACCACGTGCGCGCAGAAGGAAGCTTCGCGGGATGCCTCACGTTGCTCGTTGCCAAAGCACGACTTAAACCACTGGCGATCGCGATCCACCAGGCTGACCAGAGCGATCGGGACGTCGAACAAGGCCGCCGCGAGACGCGTGATCCGGTCAAACCTGGCCTCCGGCGCGGTATCCAGAATTCCGAGCGATTTTAGCGCGCCCACGCGCTTTTCCTCGTCCTCGGGGATCGCGGCCCTCACCCACCGGCAGGCTGTGCGTAAAATCCAGGCGCGGATTTTGGTACGGATGTAGCTGACGGTGAATGGCTTGACCATCCATTCGGTGACGCCTGCCGCTTCGCTGCCCGCGCTGTCTTCCCGCGCCGCCAGCACCACCACCGGCACGGATTGATTTCGGGCGGTGGCGCCTTGGCGGATCGCTTTCGAGATCGCGAGAGCGTCCACCCGGGGCGGGTCGTGAGCCAGCACCACCAGCGAGGCGCGTTGCTTTTGGATAACATCCGCGAGTTGGGAAGCATCCGAGAACATCCGCAGCGTAATGTGTTCCGCGTTGGCCGCCGCGGAGAATACGGCGGCCGATTCGGCGTCCACAAGCGCAAACACGACGGATTCTTCGAGCGGCGCCGTGTCGATCGCCGCTCGGACCGGCTGAGAGTACTCGGGATCCTTGTGCGTCATTGTGGCGGCTCGCTCTACTTCGATCGTCTGCCCCTCGGCGGCGGCAAACACTTCGAGCTGGGATCCTTTGCTGCGCAGCTTCGCGCGCAGCGCTTCCACCGCCTGGTCCAGAGACGCGTCGTCGCGCAACGGATCGTGATGAGTGAGTGCGATCTTCCCCGCGCCCACGTGATCCGCAATGCGCACGGCATATTCCATGGGACTGTGTCCCCAGCTGACCTTCGACGCGTATTCCTTGGCCGTGTACTGAGCATCGTGCAACACCAAATCCGCGCCTCGAAGAAACTCGGCATGGCGTTCGTCTTGCCCGCCGATAGTTCCCTCGCCGTTGACCAGGTCGCGCGAATGCGGTTCATGGTCGCACGAGTAGACCAGCGTGACGCCGTCGGCTTCCAGACGGTAGCCGAGAGTGAGAGCCGGATGATTCAGATAGCGGGTCGTGATCTTGACGTCGTCGATGTTGAAGACGCCTTCCACCAAGTCGTGATAGCGGACCGTGGCTGCGAATTGCTCCAGCGCGACCGGGAAATACGTGTATTGCATTTGGCCCGCCAGGGTTTCGCGGACCGACTCGTCCAGGCCCTTCGGCCCGTAAATATCCCATTCATTGCCGGGCGCGAACAGCGGCGCGAAAAATGGGAGGCCTTGAACGTGATCCCAATGAGTATGGCTGATCAGGATGTGGCCGCGAACGCCCTTGGGATGGGCGGCCAGAAGCGCCTGCCCGAGCGCGTGGGCGCCCGTTCCGCAGTCGATGATGATAAAAGTCCCGCGCGACGAGCGAACCTCGACGCACGAAGTATTTCCCCCATACCGGGTTGTTGCCGGACCGGGCTTCGGGATGGAGCCGCGAGTGCCCCAGAAATGAACGCGCATTGACGAGAACCGACTTTCTTGCTTAATTCCTTATACCAGGCACTCGTAAATCAAAATGATCACTCGCTACAGCTAGTCTATACAATCCCCCGCCTCAATCGTCGAAAAACACCGATCCAGGTCCGGCCGCTTCCGGTTCTCCTCGATACTTCGGTGCTGCAACAATGGGCAGCATGGCTTTGATCGTTTTCTTCCGGGGTATCAACGTCGGAGGACACAGAGCCTTTCGTCCGAGCGCGCTCGCCAAGGAACTGGCGATCTACGATGCCGTGAACGTGGGCGCCGCGGGCACGCTGGTGGTTCGCAAACCTGGGTTGCGCGCAAAGTTCCTGGCCGAATTGCGCCGGAAGCTGCCGTTTGAAGCAACCATCGCTTTCTGCGACGGCAATGACCTTGTTCGACTGGAGAAGGACAATCCGTTTGGGAATGAGCCGCCGCGCGCGGATGTGGTTCAATTTGTAAGCATCTTGTCGGAGGCTGGACGCCGCAAAGTATCTCTTCCGATCGCTTTTCCCGAAGACGGGGAATGGCTGGTGCGAATCATGGGCTCGAAGAATCGTCTCGTGTATGGGGTGTACCGCCGCCGCATGAAAACAATTGGCTGTCTCGACCAGATCGACAGGCTCTTTGGGGCGCGGGCGACAACGCGCAGTTGGAGCACAATACTGTCAGTGCTACGGATTCTGAAATCCCACGATCCAGACCGTATGACCCGAGGACGTCCGCCCCACGGAAGGCTCTAAAGCTTTTCCCCTAATCCGCCGATAGCGATCCCGTGGGCGGACTGTATCTCGAATCGAGGCTGGATCTGCTGCGCGCGTCGCAGAATCCCGACGGCGGATGGGGCTATTTTCCCGCCAAACAATCCTGGCTGGAACCAACCACCTACGCAATGCTGGCCTTGCACGGCACGCCGGGTTCGGACGGCCTTCTCGATCGCGCCTGGGCTCTGGTTCGTTCCCTGCAACTAAAAGATGGAAGCGTCCGGCCCAGCGGCGAAGTCCAGGATGGGACCTGGGTGACCGCCCAGGCCGTCACGCTGGCCTGCGTTCGCGGAGTGCACGATCAGGACGTCGTCCGCTCAGTCGACTGGCTGCTCAACGAAGTCGGCGCGGAGCATAGTCTCGCCATGCGCGCCTTTTCTCTCTTTCATTTGCTCAAGACCAAGCTGGACGTCTCGCACGAAGGCTGGCCCTGGCGCGATGGCAATGCGTCCTGGATCGAACCCACCGTCCACACGCTGGTGGCCCTCAAGAAAGTGGCTCGGCACTATCCCAGCCCCGAGTTGGAGCATCGCGTTCGGGAGGGTGAGGCGATGGTGTTAACCCGCCGCTGCAGCGACGGAGGCTGGAACTGCGGCAATCCCAACGTGCTGGATTTCGATCTGCCGTCGTATCCCGAAACCACCGGCCTGGCATTGATCGGGCTCGAAGGCCGCAGCCCCGCTGAACTCGCCGGACCGCTCGCGGTGGCGCGGCGCTTCCGCACCGAGACGAAATCGTCGCTCGCCAAGGCCTGGCTCACCATCGCGCTGCGGCTGCACGGCGAAAATCCGGATCCTGCGCCCGAGGACGCCAAGCTGTCGGGCGACATCATGCTGGCGGCGCTCGAAGCGCTCGGTCATCCGGCCGGAAACTACCGGCTCCTCAAGGCGGGAGAACGCGCATGAATCGCAGAAAATTCGTCATTTTGAGCGGCGCGGCCGTCGCGGGAACCTACGGCGCGATGAAGCTCCAGAGGCCTCCCAAGCTGCCCAACGGGCCGGCTGGAAATTCCGGAGTGGCCATCATTCGCGCCAAGTCTTATTCGGACGACCTGGTCGCAAGGATGCTCGAAGGGATTCGGGAATGCGGCCTGGACGCGCGCGGCAAACGAGTGCTGCTCAAGCCCAACCTGGTGGAGTTTGACTCCGCCACGGTGATCAACACCGACGCCTCGGTGATCGCCGCGGCAGTCGAAGTCTTCGAGCGGCTCGGCGCTGCGGAAGTGAAGATCGGGGAGGGACCCGGCCATCGCCGCGACACTTTGGATCTCGCCGACGACGCCCGCTATCGCGCCACCGTCCCCAGGTTCGAGCGCATCTTTACGGACCTGAACCGGGACGATGTTTCACCCATTCAAAATTTCGCCGGCGAATCCCGACTTCTACTTTCCCAATACAGTGCTGGCGGCCGACCTGATCGTCTCGCTCGCCAAGATGAAAACCCACCACTGGGCGGGCGCAACCCTCTCAATGAAGAACTTCTTCGGGATCGTCCCCGGCTCGGTGTACGGCTGGCCTAAGAACAAGCTCCACTATCTCGGGATTTCAGAATCCATCGTGGCCCTGAACCGCCAGTTCCGCAACACCTTCGCGATCGTGGACGGCGTGATCGGGATGGAAGGCAATGGACCCATCCAAGGCACGCCCAAACCCGCCGGAGTGCTGGTGATGGGCCGCGATCTAGTGGCCGTCGACGCCACCTGCTGCCGCATCATGGGAATCGATCCTGAAAAGCTGACCTACATGCGGCAGGCCGCCGATCTCGGTCACGTTCATGCCGAAAGGATCGAGCAGCGCGGTGAAACCGTAGCTTCGGTACGCACCAATTTCGCCCTGATCGACGAATACAAGAACCTGCGGCTGGTCTGATGCCGGTTTCGGTGGCCCGTTTTCCGCTCGCTCTGGAACAGCGTCTCACCTGGCTGGCGCGCCGCAAATGGCTCGCGATTATCCTGGTCGGCGCGCTTTCGCTCGCGTCGCGCGCCCTCCTGCTGCCCATCTTGCCGATCCCTCAGCCGGCCATCCAGGACGAATTCAGCTACCTGCTGGCCGGCGATACTTTCGCTTCCGGACGCCTCACCAATCCCACACCCGCTCTTCCGGAGCATTTCGAAACGCCGCAAGTGATTGTGCATCCCACTTACGCGTCCAAGTATCCGCCGCTCTCAGGTCTCGTGCTGGCGCTGGGACAAAAGCTCACCGGCCAACCCTGGGTCGGCGTTTGGCTGAGTTCGGGTATCCTCTGCGCCGCGATTTGTTGGGCGCTGCAAGGCTGGCTGCCCGCGCCCTGGGCACTGCTCGGAAGCTTCCTGGCTCTATTGCGGATCGGCATTGTCAGCTATTGGAGCGAAGGCTATTGGGGTGGAGCTTGCGCCGGCATCGGCGGCGCTCTGGTAATCGGCGCGGTTCCGCGGCTCCTGCGCCGCCGGAGGCCAGGCGCCGCCATCGCTTTCGCTTCCGGCATCGCGATTCTGGCCAACACCCGCCCGTATGAAGGACTGGTGCTAGTGCTCGCGTCGACGGCCTATCTCGCGGTTATGTTCGTCCGCCGGCGAACCGCCATCGGGCTCTTAACCCGCCACGTCGCCTTGCCAATGGCTCTCGTATTGATTCCAACGCTCGCCTGGATGAGTTACTACAACTATCGGGTCACCGGGAATCCGCTCGAACTTCCGTATGTAGCTCACGAAAAGCAATACGCCGTTTGGTCCCCCCTGCTCTGGCAGGCCCATCCTGCGGCGGAGCCGCATTACAGCAGCGCGTTCTTAAAAGCATTCTGGGTAGTTGGCGATGGCCGCGAAAAAGAGATAGCTCGCCAGAATCCCTTGAAGGCGCATGTCTCGGATATCTTGGACCTGAGCCGCTTCTTTCTGGGATGGCCGCTTGCCTTGGGCATCCTCGGGCTCGCATGGCCGCTCCGGCGAGACCCCGCGGCGCGCGGCGCGTTTTTGTTATTGGCGCTGTTCTACGCCGGACTGGCCGTGGATGCGCGCCTGTATCCTCACTATGCCGCGCCCGGCGCCGCCTTGGTCTACATTCTTGCGGCTTCGACGTTCCGCGCTTTGCGGAAATCCTGGCCGGGAGCATTCGCCGAGCGAGTCTACTTGCCGTGGTGTATGTTCGCCTTGTTCGCCGTAGTAACCGTGCCAGGCCTGCTTGCTTCCCGATACTGGTTCGGGCCCTCGGACTACCATGTCCTCTCCAAACGAGCAGCGGTCGCGAAGCAGCTCGAGAACCAACCCGGTGGCCAATTAGTGCTGGTCCGCTATGGCTCGCAGCATGACCTATACGAGGAGCTGGTCTACAATTCCGCCGATATTGACCGATCTAAGATCGTCTGGGCGAGATCGCTCGGGCCCGCGCAAGATCGGGAGCTGCTGAACCGCTACCCGGGCCGCCGCGTCTGGCTGGTCGACGAAGACGGGAAGCTCGCCCTCAGCCGCTATACCGGCGGCGACCTGGACGAAGTACTCACCATGCGCGGCCAATAACGAATCATGGGACCTTCGCCGGAACAATTGCGGAAGTGGTTTGGCCCTTTGCCGGGCCGACGCGAAGCGCGCGCCCTGAGCTCGATGGCCCTGGCCGCCGGAATCATCCTGTGCGGCATCTCGATATTCCGGGGATTCCACCGCCAAACCTTCCTGGGGCGGCCGCTCGGCGGCGACTTCGTACAGTTCTACGTAATCGGAAAAATCCTCAACAACTTCGCGGCCCCGCGCATTTACGACCTGGAGCTGGCGGTAAATCTGCAGCACGCCGTCCTGCCCAGCATGCCCGTCACCCAAATGCTGGTGTTCGCGCACGCGCCCTACGTGGCCGCCCTGTTTCGCCCGTTCGCAATACTCTCTTACGAATGGGCCTACCTGGTCTGGCTGCTGTTCTCGGCCCTGCTTTACTCAGCCAGTCTCTGGCTAATCTTCCGCTCCACCGGGCTCTCGCCGCCGGACCGGTTAACCGCCTTTCTTCTAGCCCTGTCCTGGGCGCCGTTCCTGTTTGAAACCTGGATCGGAGGCCAGCTTTCCGTTCTGGCATTTTGCGCCTGGGCTCTTTTTTTCTACTGCCGCCACCGGAACGCCATGTTTCTGGCCGGATTCGCGCTGGCGCTCGCGGTCTTCAAACCCACCCTGATCGCCCTTCCCGTCGCTATGCTGATCTGCGGAAGGCGCTGGCGGACCTTCGCGGGGTTCGCTGCCGGAGCAACCGCACTGACGGCCCTTTCAATTCGCATCGTCGGCCTCCAGGGTTGCAGCGCCTGGATCAATACCATGCTCTTTAACGGAAGAACCGCGTTGGGGTCGGGAGCAACGGCTCGTTATGCCAAGAATGTCGATATCAACTCGTTCTTCCATCTCTTGACCGGCCATGCCTGGGCTGTGACGGCGGTCGCGTCCGCGGTGATCGGCATCCTCGGGATTGGAATGCTGGCAACCGCCTGGTCGCGGTCGCGTACCTGGAATCGGACAACGCCGTCCGAAGACTTCTTGTGGGCGTCCACGCTCTGCTTAGGGCTGGTGTTGAATCCCTACTCGCCCATCTACGACGGCGTAGTCGTGGTTGCCGCCACTGCCCTGATGGCGCGGGCTGTCGGCGAAAGCCGCGCGGATCAGGAAAGCTTCGCCGCCTGGCTGACCTTGCTGTACATTGTTCCTTGTATCACCCAGTCGTTCGCCGAATTACTGCACCTCCAGCTCTTCACCCCCCTGCTCGCCGGAGTTGGATTTTGGGCCCTTCGATTAGCCTACCGCGCCGCTCTTGTCGGCGCGTATCAGCCGCCCTCCGAACAAACAAGCAAACTCCTTAGCTTGCAACGTGTTACCGCGATTACCCAATGAAACCCCTAGCCCACGAGCGATAGAGCTCAGCAGTAAAAAGGTACTACGCCACCCGATTTACAGCCGCAGTGCACCGGGCGTTTTTAGGTTTGTTCTAGGTGCTTGCTCTGATTTAACGTACCGGCTTGGGGTGATAAGTTACCAATAGCGATGGACAGAGCCGTCGCGAGGGAGAGGAGAACTAAATGACACGGATCACTAATCTGGTTTTAAAGTTGAAGGTTTGGAAGGATACGCAGGGGCAGGACCTCATTGAATACGCTTTGATGGCGGGCTTCGTGGCAGTTGCCGCGGGCGCGATCATGCCTGGCGTGGCCTCCAGTATCAGCACCATCTTCAGCAAGATTTCCAGTGTAATGACTGCTGCCTCAACGCAGAGCTAACTCTTTTGGCGGATAGGCGAGCGGATACCCTCTTCTCGCCTATCCTCCTCAAGACCTTTCGCCGACCGGCCGCTATGTCGCGGTCGCAACCGGCTCCTTTTCAACCGTCCAGCCTTCTAAATCCCTAGCCTCGTCGAATTCCATTTCTTCTGCCGGTCCAACCACTTCGAGCGTCGGATCCTTCTCAATCTGGCTTCGCAGGTTCTCGCTGATCTTCAAAAAACCCAGCTCCATCGAATTCCTGATCCGCCCGAAGGTGATCTCCAAGAGATTCACTTTTTCCACCGTTGCCGCGATCCGTTCCAGGCACTCCCGATCCGTCGAAAAGTGCATCGGCGTGCGGATCATGGCGGGAGTGCATGCGGTCAGCGAATTAATGCGCGTGGCGTTCCAGTCGATCTTCCCGATCATCCGGTCATGGATCACGTCCGCCAACCCGATACCCATAGCGTTGCCGTAAGAATGTGCGCTCAAATCTCGCACGAAGATTCGCTCGAAGCGCGCCTCGGCCGGCCATGGGTTCGATTCTCCATAAACGCTGCGATTCACAACCTTGGTGTCCATGCCCGCGCCGCTGATGTTCTTGCCGATTTCATCCACGATCAGAACATCCAGCGAGAGCGGAATATGGCCCATCCAGGTCTTGACCAGCGCAAGCAGTTCTTCTTCCACTCGTTCCATGTCCTCTGCGCGAACCACGTCAATCCGCCCGGTATTATGGTTGGCATCCTCAAGGATGGCCACGCCGCCCAGCATTTTCCCGGATTTCAACATCTGCCGTCCCACGCTCCGGATCACGTGCTCCAGGCCCGGCTTATAGGCGTAAATGTGATAACGCTGCGCTCCGGCGAACTTGCCCAAGCCAATCGCCATCATCTTCAACAGTCCGCTTTCTATCTTCCCGGAAAAGTCGGTGTGCCATTTTACCCGCGCGATCAACATCACGCCGTCGCTTTCAAACGCCTGGCGGTCCATGAAAGCTTCGATTCCATCCGCCGTGGCTCCCACGGAAACCACATCCAGCGAGCTGATCACCGGACAACCCATGCTGGCCTCGTGAATGCCCAAGTGCGCGAGAACGTCCGCTTGCCCTTCGGCGGTGGCGGCGCCATGACTGCCCATGGCCGGAAAAATAAACGGATGGCAGCCGTTCGATTTCCAGTAGTCCGCCACCGCGCGCGTAATGATCGCTATATTGGCGATCCCACGGCTGCCCACGCCCAGCGCAACCTTGGCGCCGGGTTTCAATCGCGACGCCAGTCCGGAAGCCACCAGTCGCGCCCTCGCTTCGCCCGCGACATCGCCGATGGCCCGGTTTTCGAAACGTTGGCGCACCGGAAGCAAGCGGGGAAATGGCATGCCTTCAGGATACTGCGAGTGCCGGCGTCCGGCGATGTGCTACGCTTTGGCGAAAACCGCGCGCATGCTTGAGTTCTTTCTGTATCTGGTTTCGGGAATCGGATACGCCCTTTATTTCGATCTGAATCTGCTCGAAGCCGCCCTGGTTGCGATTGTTCTGGTATGCGTTTGGCGTGGCTGGGTTCCCCAAGTTTCGATCCGGGGCGTGTGGCGCCGTTGGATCGGGTTCGCAAGCCGCAAGAAGACCGCCGTACTGAGCGTTTTTGTCTTTGCACTGGCGTTGCGCGCGGCCGTGCTCCCGTTTCTCCCGGTTCCTAGGCCGGTTGTCTCCGACGAATTCAGTCATCTTCTGATCGCCGATACGCTGGCCCATGGCCGCCTCACCAATCCCACCCATCCGCTCTGGATCCATTTCGAAAGCCTCCACATCATCCAGAAGCCGACTTATAATTCCGACTATTTTCCCGGCCAGGGCGCGGTCCTCGCGCTAGGCGAGCTGGCCGGGAATCCGTGGATCGCCTCCCTACTGCTCTGTGCGGCGATGTGCGCGGCCTTGTGCTGGATGCTCCAAGGCTGGCTTCCGCCCGCCTGGGCATTATTCGGAAGCCTTCTGGCCGTATTCCGTTTCGGCGTGGCGAGTTATTGGGTGAACGGTTATTACGGAGGCTGTCTGGCCGCGCTGGGTGGCGCGCTGGCATTGGGCGCTTATCCCAGGTTGCTCAAAAAGCCGTCGATAGCCGCCTCCTTGCTGCTCGGACTGGGCGTCGCCATTCTGGGCTACTCGCGCCCGTTCGAGGGTTTGGCTTTATCGGTCCCGGTAGTGGCAGCGGTGGCCATAGCCATGCTGTCGCGCCGAGTTCCGATATGGTCCGTTTTGCCCGCGACGGCTGTCGTCGTGGCGGCGATAGCCTGCCTTCTGGTTTACTGCCGGGCCGTCACGGGCGATCCGTTGAAGCCGCCCTACGAGGTCAATCAAGCCACCTACGGATGGCCCATGACGCTGCCCTGGTATCACCCGCACGCGGTGACGCTTCACAACCAGGAACTCCAGCGCTACTACGATTACGAACTGGACGCCTTCAACCGCAATGCCTCCATCGCGGGGTTGCTGAAAGACGCCGTACTCAAAAAAGCGCAGGAAATCTGGCGCTTTTATTTCGGACCGGCGCTCTCCATTCCGCTGATCATGCTCGCGGCCGTCTGGCGGACCCGCCGCTTGCGGTTCCTGTTCCTCGTCGCAGGGCTGACGCTGCTCACTTTGCTAATCGAGATCGGCAGTTCGCCGCACTATGCGGCCGCAGTCACCGGCTGTTTTCTGGCGGTGCTGGTGGAATGTTTCCGGCAGCTCTGCCGGCGTCGCTATGGCGTCCAACTGGCGCTAGCTGCATGCGCCATCATGCCGCTGGTACTGGCCACTCGAATCAGCCTGGAGCAGCTCCACCTGCCCTTCACGCAAAAGGTGAACTTTCAGTCCTGGTGCTGTGTGCAGCCTGGAAATCCGAACAAGCCGAGAATCGCCGCCATGCTCCAAAAAATGGGCGGCCGCCATCTGGCCATCGTGAAACCGAAGACCGATCCGGACAACCTTTTCCAGTGGATTTATAACGACGCCGATATCGACGCATCCCGCATTGTTTGGGCGCGAGACATGGGCCCGGAAGCCAACCAAGCTCTGCTGAAGTATTTCTCGGATCGCCAGGTTTGGCTCGTGGACCCGAACACAGAACCGGCCCAAATCGTTCCCTATCCCCGCTGACGTCGAACCCGGCCAAAGTTATACTGATGTTTCTCGATCCACACCCGTCCGGATCGAAACGCCACACCCTCGGTCTCCAGGCGCATCCGCTGCTCGAGGCCCTGCTCGCCGGGCAGCAGGATTTTCCCGCCCGCCCCCACCACGCGATGCCATGGCAATCCTCGCGCGTTGTTCAGCGCCCACACCACTTGTCGCGCGCGGCCCGGAAATCCGGCTGCTCGCGCAACCTCGCCATAAGTCGAAACTTTGCCCTTGGGAATCTTGCGGATTGTCTCGCGAATCACGTCGAGCATCTTGCCTTATTGGCTTCGGTACCACGTCAAGGTTCGTCGCAAACCCTCTTCCAGCGAATACCGCGGGTGGTGGCCGATATCGCGGCAAACCGCGGTAGTGTCCGCCTGGGAATCTCTTACATCACCCGCCCGCGCTAGGCTAAATCGCGGCGCGATCGACACGCCTTCGATTTCCTGCAGCAGCCGCCAAACATGATTCAACGAGTAGCGATGGCCATTCCCCGCGTTATACGTCCGTCCGGCAAGACCCTCGGCCTGCGCCGCCTTTACACACAGGGACACTACGTCCTCGACATAGGTCCAATCCCGAGTCTGCTCGCCGTCACCGAAGATGACCGGCGGAGTTCGCTCTATCAACGCCCGCATAAATAGAGAAATCACGCCCGAATACGGACTGGATGGATCCTGGCGTTCGCCATACACGTTGAAAAACCTTAGCGACACAGTTTCGAGATCGAAACAGGAATGAAAAACACTGGCATAATACTCGCCCGTCAGTTTCTGCGCGGCGTAAGGCGACTTGGGCTTGGGCGCCATGGTTTCCACTTTCGGCAAAACGGTGGTGTCTCCGTACGCCGACGAAGACCCGGCATAGACCACGCGCCGCACGCCTCCTTCCTGGCAAGCTCGGAAGACGTTGAACGTGCCGTCAATATTCACCTCGTGCGACAAAACCGGCGACTGAATAGAGCGCGGCACCGAAGGAATAGCGGCCAAATGAAAGACCACGTCCGCGCCAGCCACGACTTCGGCGATGGATTTGTAATCTCGAATATCGGACCGGTCGAACTCGATCTCGGCGCGAATCTCCTCCAGATTCGCCTCGCGCCCGGTCAGAAGGTTATCGATGACAACGACACTGCCATCGCCCGCCGCGATCAGCTTCCTCACCAACGCCGATCCGATGAACCCCGCGCCCCCGGTAACGACATATCGTTGCATGCCCGTTCGCTTGCTAGCTTTTGGTCGCCACCACAATCAGCGACAAACCCCGCCACGGCAGAAGCCCATCGATCCGCCGCCAGATCCACACCGTTTTGTCGAAGATCTTTAACGAAACTTTGTTGATGCGCTGGCGGCGCAGCACTTTGCCGAACAGCCACCAGCTCGGGGTGCCAATCTTATTGAACTGATAGGTGTGCTGCATCCTGAAACCGTGCTTTTCGAGCAGGCCACTCAGTTCCGGTTTCCGAAAACGCCGCCGGTGTCCAAGAGTTTTATCGAGGGTGCCGAACAAAGCCGGGCCTTGCGGCGCCAGGACGATAATCGAACCACCGGATTTCAGCACCGACGCCACCGATCCAATGAGCGCGCCGACATCTTCGACATATTCGATCACATTGATCAAAAGCACGGTATCGAATGGTCCGCCCGCCTCGAGAAAATCCTCGGGACGCTCGGGATCGAGCTTCAGAACCGACACGTTGGGCGTGCGCAGGAAGCGGTTGTGCAAGGCGTGCAAGTAAAGCGGATCTTTGTCGGCCGCGACATACAGCAGCCTGCGGCCCATTAAGCGCCCGCAGATGTTCCCAATCCCCGCGCCAAGCTCGAGCACGGTGTCGCCCAGATGAGGCCGCAGCACTCGAGTCACCCAGGACAGATACTGTGGCGTGCCGGCCAGGTTGTTGAGCAGAGCTCGGCCATAGGGCTCCGCGTACAAATCGTCGATCAGCCAAAAATGCAGGATTACGCCCAGCGCCTTGACGCCGTCCTTCCAGCCGATTTTCTTGCCTTCTTCGTACGTTCGGCCGTGATAGCTGATCGGAACTTCGTAAATCCGCAGCTTCCGCTTGGCGCATTTCATGGTGATCTCAGGCTCAAATCCAAAGCGGTTGGACCGAATCGGGATACTCTTCAGCAGGTCGGTTCGAAAAACCTTGTAGCAGGTCTCCATGTCCGTCAGGTTCAGGTTGCAGAACATGTTCGACAGCAAGGTCAAAGTCCGATTGATCATGGAATGCCAGAACGGCAGCGCCCGGGTTTGTTCGCCCGCGAGATAGCGCGAACCGAAAACCGCATCCGCATGGCCATCCAGCAGCGGCCGCAGCAGCCGCGGATATTCCGAGGGATCGTATTCGAGGTCCGCATCCTGCACGATACAAAAATCGCCGCGAGCCGTCTGGATCGCGGTCCGAACCGCCGCGCCCTTACCCTCGTTAACCGGTTTTTTGGTCAAGCGAATGGACGGGGTCTCGGCCGCCAGCCGTTCCAGGATCTCCGAAGTCCCGTCGGTGGAGCAGTCATCCACGATGATCAATTCCCGTTCCATGTTTTCCGGCAGCGGAGCCTGAAGCACTTGCGCCAGGCTGCGCTCCACCACGGTGCGCTCGTTGTAAACGGGAATCAGAATGGATAGGAGCAATCTTCCAGTATAAAGAACAACGCCGGAGCCATTCCGATCGGCCAGATGAAACTCCCGCCGCAACGTGCTACCAGTAGAGATTGGAACCAATCTTTGAAACCAGCCTGCCCGGCATCGAGCGGCATGCGCGAGGCAAGGTGCGCGACGTGTACTCCGCCGGTGATTTCCTGGTCATCGTCGCCACAGACCGGCTTTCCGCCTTCGACTACGTGCTCCCCACGCCGATTCCCGACAAAGGCCGCGTCCTCACCGCGCTCACCCTCTTCTGGCTGGATCTGTTGCGCGACATCGTTCCCAATCATCTGGTCTCGGCCAACGTCGACCAGTACCCGCCGGAATTCCACCCCTATCGTGCGCAGCTCGAGGGGCGCTCCATGCTCGTTCGGCGCGCGAAGATGATCGAGATCGAATGCGTCGCCCGCGGCTATATTTCCGGCTCCGGCTGGAAGGACTATCGCCGCGACGGCCGCATTTGCGGCATTCCACTCCCGGAAGGCCTCAAAGAGAGCGACCGGCTCAGCCAGCCGATTTTCACCCCGGCGACCAAGGCCCAATCCGGCCACGATCAAAACATCTCGTTTGACGAAATGGCCGAGCAGGTAGGCGTGCCCGTGGCCTCGCGTTTGCGAGAGTTGACCCTCGAAATTTACACCCGCGCGGCCGGCTACGCCGAGACTCGCGGCGTGCTCCTCTCAGATACCAAGTTCGAGTTCGGATTCGTCGGCGATCAGTTGATTCTCGCGGATGAGGTTCTCACGCCGGATTCCTCCCGCTTCTGGCCGCGCGCCACTTATCACCCGGGCGGCCCGCAGCAGTCCTACGACAAACAATACGTCCGCGATTATCTGGAATCCATTCATTGGAACAAGCAGCCGCCGGCTCCGGCCCTCCCGCCCGATGTCCTTGAGCGCACCAGCGAAAAGTACCGCGAGGCCTACCGCGTGCTTACTGGAAAATCCCTGTGAACTGGATCGACGGCCTGCTCATCCTGGTGGTCGCGCTTTCCATCCTGTCCGGCTTCGCGGCGGGCTTCGCGCGCGTCGGCGTCGGATTCATCGCCACTATTCTCGGCATCTTCCTGGGCTTCTGGTGCTACGGAATCGTCGGGGAATACGTCCTGGATTATGTCAGCTCGCGCGCGATTGCCAACCTGGTCGGATTCTTCGCCATCTTCGTCGGCCTCGCGCTCGTTGGCGCAATAGTGGGGGCCATCCTGGCAAGATTCTTCAAATGGGCCGGACTATCGTGGTTTGACCGCCTGCTCGGCGGCGCATTCGGAGCCGTCCGCGGAATCGTCATCGCGATCGCCCTGGTCACCGTATTGCTTGCCTTTGCGCCGTCGCCCCCGCCGCATTCGGTCACCGATTCCAAGGTGCTGCCCTACGTCTCGGAGGCCTCCTCCGTTCTGGCCGCAATGACACCGCACGAAATCAAGGACGCCTTCCGCGATACCGAAGATAAGGCGCGCGAGGCCTGGTCCGAAAATGCGCGCCGCCGCCCGGCGGAGGGTTTGCGCCGCGAATGAACCTGCTGATCTTCGATCTCGATGGAACCCTAGTCGACTCCAAACTCGACCTGGTGCATTCGGTAAATGCGACCCGCGCTTCCATGCAACTGCCGCCCATTTCCGAGCAGCTGGTCTCTTCCTATGTCGGCAATGGCGCACCGGTCCTGATCCGCAAAGCCCTGGGACCCGATGCCAGCGCCGCCGAGATCGAGCGCGCGCTCGAATATTTCCTCGGATACTATCGCGAGCATATGCTCGATAACACCCGCCTTTATCCCGGTGTCCGGGAAGCGTTGGATCGAATGTTCGACGCTGGAAACAAACTGGCGGTGTTAACCAACAAGCCCGTGCGTTTCAGCCAGGCCATCGTCGATGGGCTCGGCCTGGGCGAACACTTTTTCCGCGTCTACGGCGGCAATAGCTTCGAGCAAAAGAAGCCGGATCCCATCGGCATTCAGACGCTGCTCACGGAGAGCGGCATCGCGCGCAACCGTACCATCATGGTGGGCGATAGCGGCGTCGATATCCGCACCGCGCGCAACGCCAGCGTGAAGGCTTGCGGCGTTACGTATGGATTCCAGCCGGAGACCTTCGAGCAAGATCCGCCGGACATCGTCGTGGACAACATGCGGGAGCTCGCAGAATACGTGCTTAACGGCGGCTGATCCCAGCGAGCTGCTCCACTTTGTTCCGCGCCGCTCCTGAATCCACCGATTCCGCCGCAAGCCGCATGCCCTCCAGAAGATCCCACGCCGCTCCAGCTGCTACCAGCGCCGCGGCGGCATTCACCAGGACGATGTCCCGGCGCGGTCCGCGCTCCCCCTCCAATATTGCCAGCGCGATCCGGCGGTTCTCCGCGCGATCTCCTCCGGTAAGATCGGCGGCCTGCGCCCGATCCACGCCGAAATCGGACGGGCTCCAGGAAAATTCCCTGACTACCTCACGACAGACCTCGAAGACCGTAGTCGGCCCCGTAGTGGTGATTTCATCCATGGCGTCCGAGCCATGTACCAAAAAAGCGCGCTGCATATTCAACCCAGCCAGCGCCTGCGCCATCCGAGCCCCCGCGTCCACCGACGGAACGCCAATCAATTGGCTGGTGGCGCCGGCCGGATTGGTGAGCGGCCCCAGCAAATTGAAAACCGTCCGCATCTTCAGCTCCGCACGCGCCGCCTGCGCGTGCTTCATCGCGGGATGGAACGCGGGAGCGAACATAAATCCGATACCCGCCTCGCGAATGGAGCGCGCCACTTGCTCCGGCGACGTCAGCAATTCGATACCCAGCTCCTCCAGCAAATCGGCGCTCCCGCACAGGCTCGATAGCGACCGGTTGCCGTGTTTCGCCACCCGCACCCCCGCGCCCGCCACCACAAAGGCCGCCACCGTCGAAATGTTGAACGTGCGTCCGCCGTCCCCGCCCGTGCCGCAGGTGTCGAGCAACGGTTCCGAATCCGCGCCTGCATCCACGCGCGCGGCCTTTTCGCGCATCGCTCGCGCGAAACCCAGCAGCTCCTCCGGCGTTTCCTCTTTCATCCGCAACGCCACCAGAAATGCCGCGATCTGCGAGCTGGATGCGTCGCCGCTCAGGATTGCGAGCATCGCCTCGCGCGCGTCCGCGGCGGAAAGGTTTTCCCCGGCGACGACCCGGTGCAAGTAAGGCAACAACATGGAGGGCGTTGCCCGTGAGTTTAGCATGCAGCCCCCTCACTCACGTTAATATGGACAGCGATGAGAAGAATATCGTTTTCGATGCTGGCGGCCGGGTTGCTGCTGGCCTCCGCGATCGAAGCTCAGGGTCCCGGCCGCGGCGGCCGAGGAGCACCCAGCGCCCCGGCTACACAAGAATCCGCTCCAGGAACCTCCAACAGCGAGCACTTCCCGGCGCCGCCCGCTGTCGAAACGACCTCCGAGACCAAGCATGAGATCTCGATCGGCGGCCGAAAAATCCCCTACACCGCCACCGCCGGAACCTTGGTTCTCAAGAAAGAAGACGCCAAACCGTGGGCCAGCATCTTCTACGTCGCCTATACGCGCGATGACGTGCAGGATTCAAACGCCCGTCCCATCACGTTCTCGTTCAACGGCGGCCCCGGCGCCGCCTCGGTCTGGCTGCACATGGGAGCGCTAGGTCCGAAGCATATCGAAATGGGACCGGAAGGCGAGCAGCCCAAGCCTCCCTATCACGTCCTCGACAACCAGGACACCGCGCTGGAGTTCACCGATCTGGTCTTTATCGATCCGGTCAGCACCGGATACAGCCGCGCCGCGCCGGGCGAAAATCCCGCGCAGTTCCACGGCTTCGACGGCGATCTCGAGTCGGTGGCCGCTTTCATTCGCTTGTATCTGGACCGTTCCCAGCGCTGGCTTTCGCCCAAATTCCTGGCGGCCGAAAGCTACGGCACCACCCGCGCGTCCGGACTCTCGCAATATTTACTGGACCACGACGGCATTTATCTGAACGGCATTACGCTGATTTCTTCCGTCCTCAACTTCGAGACGATCTCCTTTGGGCCCGGCAACGACCTCCCCTACGCGCTTTTTCTACCGAGCTACACGGCCACCGCCTGGTATCACAAGAAACTGCCGCCGGATTTGCAAAGCAGCATGGAGAAAGCCATTGGAGAATCGCGCCGCTTCGCTTCCAACGAATACATGACCGCGCTGACCAAAGGCGACAAGCTGACCAGCGCCGAGCGGTCCAGCGTCGTAAAGCAGATCGCCCGTCTCACCGGTCTTTCAGAACAGTTCGTCGACGAATCCAATCTGCGAATCTCCATGCAGCGTTTCGCCAAGGAACTTCTGCGCAAGGAACGCCGCACAATCGGCCGTTACGACGGACGTCTGGAGGGGATGGATCTCGACGCCGCCGGCGACCGTCCCGAATACGACCCCAGCTACGCCTCCGTCCAGGGCGTATTCACGGCCGTTTTCAACGAATACATCCGCCGGGATCTAAAGTACGAAACCGATCTTCCGTACGAAGTCCTGACTGGCAAGGTCCAGCCCTGGGACTATAAGCGCTTCGAAAACCGATACGTGAACGTAGCCGAGATGTTGCGCGAAGCTATGACACAAAACCCGAATCTGAAGGTAATGATCGTCAACGGATATTACGACATGGCCACGCCGTTCTTCGCCACCGAATACACCGTCAGCCATCTGGGCCTTGAGCCGGAACTAGCGAGCCACGTGAGCCTGAAATATTGCGATGCCGGCCACATGCTGTATACCAAGCAGAGCTGTCTGGACAGTCTGCACAAGTCCATGTCCGACTTTTATCAGACCGCGCTGCCCGCGAAGTAAGCAGTCGGCGATTCGTGTGCCGCACGGAAAATCGGCGGCGAACTACTCTCGACCTTTGAGAATCGCGGCCATCACGCTAGGGTTTCGCCGCCCGTGTAAGACCGCGACAACCCACAGCGGTATTTTCTCGGGCGCATAAGCAATAATGTATTCTCTGACCAACTTGAACCGCAACGGCCGCGTGGTCAGATCTGGCTGCTGGAAGCCCTGATAGGGAAATGGCACTCGGGCGCGAATCCCATCGAAGATTTCGGTTATCACACGAGCAGCGTCCGGATTGTCCTCTGCTATGTGTTCGCGAATAGCGTCAAGGTCCGCAAAAGCTTCCAGGTGGAGCGCATGTCCACTCATGAAGAGCGTTAGCGCTGGCGCTGGGCCTCGGTCTTTTCCATCAACCGCCGGTACGCTTCCTCACCGTCGATAGGCTTTACCCTGCCGGATTCCAACTCGTCAAACCGCCGGTCGAGCATTGCACGAGCGTTCGCCAGCTGGTCACAATAGCCGATCACGGCATCTTCCACCAGCTCGTCACTAGGACGGCCGCTTTCGCGCGCGAGCTCGTCAAGCTTCGCTTGGACCTCGGGCTTCAAATGCACTTCCATTCGGCTCGGCTCCTTCTCTGAGAATACTCCGAAGCCGTCCACATTGGAGAATTCCCCAAAACCAAGTAACCTAGTAGTTACAGTGTCCACAGATGTCGTCCCGTCGACCGGCCTGGTCGAGCAGTTATACACCCAGCTAGAGGACAAAGTCCGCGCGCTCCGGCCCAAGGACGATTTGTCGCAGCTCGAAAAGGCCTACCGGCTGGCCGCCGAAGCTCACAAAGGTCAGACGCGCGAATCCGGCGAGCCCTACCTCGCCCATCCTCTGAACGTCACTTTGATTCTCGCCGACATGCAGATGGACATGGTTTCGATGATCACCGGCCTGCTGCACGATACCGTCGAAGACACCAAACTGACGCTGGACCAGATCCGCAAGGAGTTCGGCGATGACGTCGCCAGCTGCGTCGACGGAGTCACCAAGCTCGGCAAACTGCACTTTTATTCGCGCGAGGAACGCCAGGCCGAAAGCGTCCGCAAGATGCTGCTCGCCATGGTGAACGATATTCGCGTCATCATTGTGAAGCTGGCGGACCGGCTGCATAACATGCGAACGCTGGGCTGCCTGTCGCGCGAGCGTCAGCTTCGCATAGCGCAGGAGACCAGCGATATCTACGCGCCCATCGCGCATCGCCTTGGAATGGGCAAGATGCGCGGTGAGCTTGAAGATCTCGCGTTCCAATACCTGGAGCCCGAAGCGGCTGCCGAACTGCTGAAGGAAATCGAATCCCAGCTCCAGCAGAACGAAGAGTACCTGAAGAAAATGCGCCACGACGTGGAAGTGAATCTGCGGCGCGAAAACATCCCCGCCCGCGTCGAAGCCCGCATCAAGCGGCCCTATTCGGTCTACCAGAAGATGAAGCGCCAGAAGATCGCGCTCGATCAGGTGTACGATCTGCTCGCGCTGCGCATCATCACGGACTCAGTCAAGAATTGTTATGCCGCCCTGGGCGTCATCCATAACGAATGGCATCCTATTCCCGGCCGCATCAAGGACTTCATCGCCATTCCCCGCCCCAATCTTTATCAATCCCTGCATACTTCGGTAATCGGTCCTGGCGGCCGGTCCTTCGAGGTGCAGATCCGCACCGAGGAAATGCACCGGCTGGCCGAAGAAGGCATCGCGGCCCATTGGAAATACAAAGAGGGTAAGAAGGGACCCGGCGCCGACGATCAGCGCGTGGTCTGGCTTCGCCAACTGGTCGAATGGCAGCAGGAAATGCACGACCCGGGCGAATTTATTTCCACGCTCAAGGTCGATCTTTATCCGGAAGAGGTTTACACGTTCACGCCCATGGGCAAAGTGATCGTGCTCCCCCGCGACGCCACTCCCATCGATTTCGCCTACTCCATCCACAGCGACGTCGGAAACACTTGCGTGGGAGCGAAAGTAAATGGCCGCATCGTTCCGCTCAAATACAATCTCAAGAACGGCGATGTGGTCGAGATTCTGACGCAGTCCGGCCATCTTCCCAGCAAGGACTGGCTGACCCTCGCCAAGACCTCGCGCGCGCGCAACAAGATCAAGCACGTCATCAACACCACTGAGCGCGCCAAAGCGGTGGAGATCGGCCAGAAATACCTGGAGCGCGAGGCCCGCAGGCTCAACGCTCACCTGGGCCGGATCACCAAATCCGAGTTGGAGCGGGTCGCCAGTGAATACGGCTACAGCAAGATCGAAGACCTCCACGCGGCCTTGGGATACGGCAAATTCTCCGCGCGCCAGGTGCTCCAGAAACTGGTTCCGGATTTGGTGGAGCCGTTGCTTCCCGCGGAGCCCCCGAAGCCTCCGCCCTCGACGCCCGCGACGCCGGCGGGTGGCGCCGACACCGGCGATTTAATCATCAAGGTCAAAGGCGTGGACGACTTGCTGGTCTACCGGGCCAAGTGTTGCAATCCCATCCGCGGCGAAGGAATCGTCGGATACGTGACGCGTGGCAAAGGCATCGCCGTCCATTCCACCAACTGTCCGAACGTCCAGAACCTGATGTACGAAGTGGAACGCAAGATCGACGTCGAGTGGGCCCGCGCCGCTACGGAAAGCTTCCCCGTCAAGGTCATGGTCTACACCGATGATCGTCCCGGAATGCTGAATCAGCTTACTTCCATTTTGTTTGCCGAACAAAGCAATATCCGAAGTCTGGAAGCGAGTTCCGACGACAAGCGCTCAGACGACGGCGCGGTGATTGACATGACCATCGAGATTCGCGACAAAAAGCAACTGGAGCGCGTCACCGCCGCTATCCGCCGCATCCCCGGCGTGCGCGACGTGGAGCGAACCCAATGACGCCCACCACCCAAGCCGAGCCCGAACACATCGCGATTTCGAAATCCAAGGGAATTCAGATTGACTGGAAGGGCGGCCACCACAGCAAGTATTCGCTTGCCTACCTGCGCGACCGTTGTCCCTGCGCTAGCTGCACCGGCGCGCACGGCACGGAGCCGCAGCAAAGCAATTATTCAGCTCCGCAAACCGGGCCTTTCCAAATGTTCCAGCCAACTTTGAAGATGCTCGAAGTGGAAGCGGTAGGCCACTACGCGTTCCGGATCGCGTGGAGCGACGGGCACAACACCGGTATTTATTCCTACGATCACCTGCGCAAAATCTGCCCGTGCCCGGAATGCCAACAAAGTCAGTGACGTAGTCAGCGAGTCGGCGAGCCCGCCTCCGAAGGCAAGCGCGACTGCCGCTTTATCTCGCCCTTCAAACCGTCTTCCACCGCCACACGGTTTCGCTCCAGCGTCTCGCCCAACACCTGATCGAGCGACACGCGCGCATGGCTATAGGTGGAAAGAGCGGTAACCTCTGCCGATTCCGCCGCTAGCAGGCTGGCCTGCGCCGCCACCACATCATTCAAGGTCGCCGATCCGAACGAGAACATCTGCTGTTCTTTCGCGAGCAACTCCTGCTGAAGTTCCCGGCTCGCCGATGACTGCGCGTAGCGCGCACGCGCCTGCCGCAATGCGATCATCTGATTCGAAATGTCCACCACGATCTGATTCAGATTCCTGCGTTCGATCAAATCGCCTTGTTTCAGCTGCAATTGGTCGATCCCGTAGTCGCCTTGCGCCACATGGTTGCCGCCTTGAATCTGGAAGTACACGGACGCACGGTTGGTTGGATAATTGCGCCGGAAAATCTGGCCGAAAGCCGTGCCGGCGCCGCCGACAAACGGCGGATAGGTTGGCCCGGCGGACGGGTTCGGCGTGCCCGCTTGGCCAATGTCTGAAGTCGCCGCAATGCCTTGCAGCGTTGGCAAAATGCCGTTGGCGGTTCCCAGCGCTTGGGTCTGCTGTTGCTGGTCGGCGATCTTCGCGATAGCCACGTCCGGCCGGTGCGACAGCGCCCGCGTCAGCAGGTCCCTCAGGCCGGGCAAGTTGTCGGCCTCGGGAACCTCCATCCGATCCAGAGGCGTGATGCTGACCTCGTCGATCATCGGATCCTCCAGGCCTTGGCGGCTCAGCACGTTCTTGAGCAGCAATTCCTGCTGCCGCAGGTTCGCCTGCGCGATCGCCAGCTCCTGTCTCCTGGTCGACACGCCCGCTTCCGCCCGGTACGACTCCACCCTGGCTACCGCGCCCAATTCGATCTGTTTCCTTGTATCTTCCAGCGTCTTCTGGGCGCTCTCCAGGGCCCTTTGCCTCACCTTCACTTCGTCCTGGCTGGCCACCAGATCCCAGTACAAGTTCAGAACGTTCGCCACCAGATTCAGTAGCTGCGATCGAAACGTTTCGCGCGAAGCGGTAATTCCCAGCTCGTGCACCGTGATGTCGCGTGCATTCACCGCCTTGCCGAAGCCCTGCAAAAAATTGTGCCGGATGTAGAGCTGCACCACCGGCGATACGTCCGGATTCACAATGTCGGCGGGTGAGTTCTCCCTCAAGTACGAATAGTTCGTGGTAGCTTGCACGAAGCCGCCCGTGAGCAGCCCTTGCTGGAGGAATGAATTGACCTGATCGTGAGTGTCGATCAAGGATGGGGCCTCGCTTAGAATCGTGTCCGGAAACAAGGTGGTGGTATGCGAAAAGACGGTGGTGTTCTGCAACACCGGATCGAGGTTCGGCGTGATCGGCCCCACCTGCGAGACCACCGCGTTCGTGCCCGTCCCGCCGCCTCCTCCGCCGCTGCTCGAAAGTCCCGCCGCCACCGCGGCCCCCGCCACTCCCTGTCCGCTGGTAACTTGATTCACGGCCGCGCTTCCCGTGGTGACGCCGCGCAGCGGACCTCCAGCTCGAGAATGCTGCAGTTCCCATTCGGCGCTCACCGGCCCAAAGCGGTCGATCTCCAGATCCAGATTGTTTTCGATCGCGATAGCCAGCGCGTCTTGCACCGTCAGATATAAAGTTCCGGCTCGAACCAACCCTCGGATTCGATCCCCATTTTTCATCTGCTCCCGCGAAACCTTCGCGCCCTTGTAGGGACGCACCAGCAGAGGAGCCTGCGGCCTCTCCACCTGCGGCTCCTGGGCGCTAACTGTGGATACCATCGCGGCCGACGCTATCACCGCGCACAGCCGCCTACTTCGCATCGGACACCCCCGCGGGGATGGACGACTGACGCGCCACTTGCCCGGCCCTGGCCTCCTCCATCGAGACGCCGTTCACGTCCAGCGTCTGGCCCACGGCCTCGTCAAACGCAACGCGCGCGTGCGTGTAGTTCGCCATCGCCTGGATTTCCGCCGTCTGGTCGCCGTTCAGATCGCGTTGCGCCTGCACCACCGTGGCAATCGTCGATTCGCCGAACTTGAAGCGGTTCTGTTCGGCTTCCAAGGTCTGCTGCGCCAATACCCGCGTCGCCACCGCCGACTCATAGCGCGCGCGCGCCACCTGCAATTGAATCACGGCGTTCTGAACATCCACGCGCACCTGATTCATCGCCTTCTGAAGCTGCAGTTCGTTTTGCCTGACATTGAGCTGGTCGGCCACGTAGTCGGCTTGCGCGGCCCGGTTGCGGAACGGGATGTTCAGCGAGAGGCCCGCCGAGTAGTTCGGATAATCCCGCTGCAGAATCTGGCTGGTGAGATTTCCATATCCGCCCACGAAAACCGGGATCGGAAGCGCTCCTATCCCGGCGCTCAACGGATTCACCGCGCCCGTCAGTCCGTTATTGGTCAGTTCAAAGAAAGCCTGCAAGGTAGGCAGCAGAGCGTTCTTGGTGCCGGCCAGGTTGATTTTGCTGCTCTCCGTGTTGATCCGGATCTGCTCCAGTTCCGGCCGATTTTCCAGCGCCTGTTTCACCAGATCCGCCTTGGTCTTGAGATCCTCCTTCTCCGGAACCACGATGTGGTCCAGGGGAATGATGTGCACTTCATCCAGCCACCCGCTCTCCACCCCGTTTCTGCTCAGCGCGTTTTTCAAAACCGTTTCCTGCTGGGCCACGTTGGTCTGCGCGATCAGAAGATTTTCCTTGTCGGCTGAAACCTCCGCCGCCGCGCGCGTAACCTCGATGGCCGGCAGCGTCCCCAGCCTCACCTGGTTCTGGTTGTCCTCGTAGAGCTTCTGCGCCGTGGCCAGCGACTGCTCCTCGATCCGCACATTCTGGTTGAAGCTCACCAGATCCCAATACAAATTCAAAACCGCGGAAATTGTGGTGATCACTTGATACTTTAATTGCAGGTCGCTCACCTTGAAGTTGTTTTTGGCCACTCGAATAAAGCGATTGTTGACGCTCAATCCGAAACCCTGCAGCAGGTTTTGCGAGACCTGAAGATCCAAGAACCCTTGCGTATATGGATCCAGAACGAACGCCGGGCTGTTCACCTGGTTCCGGAAACTATAAGTGGAAATCTGCAAGTAAGTTCCTGTAAGGAACGATTGCGAGTATCCGAACTGATACAGCCGCGAGTTATTGATCTGCACTGGAACCTCGCCAAGAATCTGATTCTGTAGCGGCGTCGTGGCGTGCTGGTAACTCGCGTATCCAAACAGCGACGGATCAAGGCCCGGTGGTTGCGCTCCGAGTGAAATCACCAACCCTCCACCCGAGCTCACGCCCGATCCGCTCTCTGGCAAACCCACCGACTGCACGTTCACTCCCGCCGTGCTGACGCTCACGGGTCCCGGCGCGATGGGCTGCCCGATGCTGCGCAGCGCACCGCCGCCCTGCGTGCGCCGCATCACCTCCCGCGCCAGCGGCGTCGCATAGCGCTGCACCGCGATATCCAGATTGTTCTCGAGCGCCAGCGCGATTACGTCCCGTACCGAAAGATAAAGGTTCCCCGCGCGCACCAGCGACTCCAACCGTGGCGAATTCGTCAGCCGCGCCGGCGTCACCTTCCGCTGCAGCACGTTAAACGGCCGCAGCACATGGCCGACGATGGGCAGGCCCCTGGGCGTCTCTATCGACACCTCGGATGTCTGGGCCATCGCAAGCCCAGCCATCCCGCCGAACACAATTATCGAGAGTCGTCGAGAATAGCTCATTTTGAACGGAATCCTAATCTGCGAGCGCCTGCGAGCCGATAGCCCGCGGTCTTTGATCAAAGTCTTATCCGAGCCAAAGTGCAATTTACCTTCCACCGCCGCGCTTCACTGCGCGCCTGTTTCGGGAGGGCTTTCCGCCTACCCAACTCTTGAATCTGCCGTCCCGCCATATTCCGGTGTCCGATTTCGTTACTCGCTGTTCGATTTTGCCACGGACCCGCGCCTTTTCGCCCGCTAACCCCCGTTGGCTCTAACAATTCAGTAACACAGGAAACCATTGACTCGGGAGCCGAATTCGGTCCAAACTTGATTGCACGGGAAGCGGGTGCATTATTGCCTGCGAGGATTGTAGTGCGCCCACAGTCCGAACCGCCGAGAATTGGGCCAAAAAGGAGTCTGCTTGAAGAAACTGTTTGTAGGCAACCTTCCCTACCAAGCCAGCGAAGCCGAGTTGCAGGATTGGTTCTCGCGGGCCGGTTTTCATGCTGATTCCGTACAGATCATTCGCGACAAGTTCACGGGAGATCCGCGCGGATTCGGTTTTGCGGAGTTTGGTAATGACGAGGAAGCGGAGCGCGTGGTTCAAAGCTGCAATGGCCAGGACTTCCTCGGTCGTTCGCTGGTGGTCAATGAAGCCAGGCCGATGCGCGAAGGCGGAGGAGGCGGCGGTGGCGGCCGCGGCGGCAGAC
The DNA here is from genome assembly GCA_963786745.1 of Terriglobia bacterium. Classification (GTDB taxonomy): domain Bacteria; phylum Acidobacteriota; class Terriglobia; order Bryobacterales; family Bryobacteraceae; genus Palsa-89. Next base: position 270,577 of record CAWBAE010000014.1, read on the forward strand.
CATCCGGGGGCGGAGGGCGCGGCGGCGGCGGGCGGCGCGATCGCTAATTTTCTTTTTTACGGACTTCTTACAACTCCGTAACCTCTTGCATAGATAAGCTTTATCTAATGGAGGCATGTACGGAAAAGCGCTTCGCGCGCCATTTCTATTCGTCCCTCTTCTTTTGATAATTGCGCCGGCGTGGGCCGGCAGCGACCAAAACCAGCCGCAGGTGAACTATGTGGACTCATCCCATTCCACCGTCCTGCTCCAAGTGGATGGCAAGCAGTATCTGGTAAACGTATCCGCCCGCACCGTTAGCGACGCGCCGCCTGGTTCGAAACCCGAGGCATCGCCGGCGGCCGATCTGTTTCGGCAGAAGTGCTCCGGCTGCCACGGCGACTCGGGCCAGGGCATCGCAGCCCCCGGTACACCCAACCTTACCGACCCCGCGTTCCAGCGCCGCCTCACCGACACCGGTATCGCTACCGTCATCCGCAACGGAAAGGGTGGAATGCCAGCATGGTCCGGCAAGCTTTCGGACACCGAAATCAGCCAGCTTGCCACCTACGTTCGGTCGCTTGCTCAGGCGCCTCAGGAAATCGCCTCCAAACCCGGAATCTACCAGCCCGGTGACGACGTGCTTATGAGCCTTCCCACCGGCCGCCCGGTGGACGAGCACGGACTTTATGTGAATTTCACGCATCGTTTTCCTTACGACTCCGCCGTCTCCGGAACCTCGCGCGGCGCGGAGCTGTTTGGCCTGGATAATTTCGGATTGTCCTCGTTCGGCTTTCGTTACGGCGTCACCGACAAGCTCTCGGTGGACGTCTGGCGTTCGCCTTCCTTCATCGGACGGCCCATTCAGCTCATGGCCGCCTACAATCTGCTCGACGAACATCACGGCGACCCTTTGAACTTCGCGGTTCGAGTTTCCATCGAAGGCCAGGACAATTTCAAGAAAAACTATACCGAAAACATCGAAGCGATTTTCTCGCGCAGCCTGACATCGCACGCCCAGTTCTACGCCGTCCCCACCATGTCGTTTAATGATCGGCGACTGGTGCAGGGCGCGCTCGAATCCGATCAAATCCCGGATCTGCCGGGCGTCAACGCCTTCTCAGTCGGCTTCGGCCTAGCTGTGGATATCCGGCCCACAGTCGCATTGGTCGCGGAGGTCATCCCCACCTTGTTCAATGCCGGAGAGCTAGGCATTCATCGTCCGGCTTACTCATTCGGCATCCAGAAGAAGATCTACCGCCACGCCTTTACGCTCGGCCTGACAAACAGCCCCGGCACCACCGTATCCCAGCGCGCCGGCACGCGCGCCACTTTCCTCGGCGAACCGAACGCCGACACCCCCGCCGGCCTCTTCTTCGGCTTCGACCTGACCCGCCAGATCCACTAGTCGACGTTCATTTTTCATTGACGGAACAAACGTGTACTCCGCGCGCTACTTGAACGGATTACCAGGGGTGGACCGGAACCCCCCGAACAGCTTCCGCCCATCCGCCAACTTCACCGTGCGGACGTTGGCCACGTTCCTTCCGTCCTTGGCGGCGTACCCATCCACCGTGATCTGGTCGCCATCCTTCAGATCTGTCCTTTTCCAACCCCGCCTCAGCAGGCCGCCCGGGGCGCCCATTTCAAACATCCAGCTCCCTTCCTTACCCTCCGTATCCCTTCCGTCGACGTACAGCAGCGCATGTGGATTGGTCCATTCGAACTTCGTTACGATGCCCGAGACCGTGACCAGCTTGTTCGCGTCGTACTCGGCGGCGAATGCGTGATGGGCCGAAACGCGAACCGCCGCAAAGAGCAGAACGGCTGCTGCCGCGCGCAAGGCCCTGCTCATTTCAAGAATTTTCCTCTGTCATCGAGGCCAGTGATGACCGACCACGACTAAAAATGTATCACCTGGCTGTCTTTCGCGACGACCGACAATAAGATTTGTCTTGACAGAATGTGGCTCCGGTGTTTAAATCGATCCATGCCGGCGACATTGCAAATCGTACAGAGCCCCGAAAAAGCGGGCGTATTACTACAGCCCGGCCGGCTTCGTCTCCTCGAACAATTGGCCGAACCCGATTCCGCCGCCGGGCTCGCCCGCCGCCTCGGCGTGCCCCGGCAGAAACTGAACTACCATCTGCGCGAACTGGAGCGCGAAGGCTTCCTGGAGTTGATCGAGGAACGCCGTAAAGGCAATTGCATGGAACGCGTGGTGCGCGCCGTGGCCCGCGAATTCCTGATCGCTCCCCAGACCCCCGATCGCATCAAACCCGATCGCGTCACTACGGACCGTTTCTCCGCCGCATATCTCGCTTCCACCGCTGCGCACATGATACGCGCGCTGGCCTCTCTTTCGATCCGCGCCCGCCGCGCCGGAAAACGCCTCGCCACGCTTACGCTCGAAACCGAGATCCGCTTCGCCAGCGCTGAATCCCGCGCCGCCTTCGCCGAAGAGATGACTGTTTCCATTGCGCGCCTGGCGGCGAAATATCATAACGAGCAGGCCGAAGGAGGGCGGCGTTTCCGCCTGCTCTCCGCCGTTTATCCCGCCGTCAGGCTGGAGGAATCCGCCGGCGAATCCGCAAATCTGGAGTGAAATATGAGCCGATCCCACGAGACCGTCATCGATATAAAAGCGACCCCCGAAGAAGTCTTCCGCGCCATTACCGACCCCGAACAGATTGTGAAATGGTTCTGCGACGAAGCCCGAGTCGATCCGCGCGTCGGCGGAGAATATTTCTTCGCCTGGGGCGGGATGGGAGCTACAACCACCATCACCGCCTGGGAGCCCGGTAAGCATTTCGGCACCCAAAGCGAACGTTCCAAAACCTACGGACACAAAGGCCCGGTGGACACCGGCGTCGTACAGAAAATGTGCGTCGATTACTACATCGAAGCGCTGGGCGGAGGAATCACGCGCCTCCGTCTGGTTCAGTCCGGCTTCGGCCCCGAAGCAGCCTGGGACGACGAGTTCGCCGACACCAAATCCGGCTGGCGGGACTTCCTGAAAAAACTAAAGGGGTTGTTCGAAAAATAACCCACATGCAAAGAATGCCCTGGACCACAATGGCGCTCGGCGCGCTGTTGCTCATCTCGGTCTGCTCAAAAGGAGGACAGGAAGTGCAATCTCCGCAACCTGAAAAGTCGAAACCGCCCGTCAAAATGGACCAGCGCGGGCGCATCCTTGGAATCGGCGGAGTCTTCTTCAAATCCGCCAATCGCGATCAGATGCGCGAGTGGTATTCGAAGCATCTTGGACTCGCTGACAAAGGCCAAGGCGTGATGCTCCCGTGGCGCGAACACGACGACCCGCAAAAGGAACACGTTACCGTTTGGACTGTCTTTCCGAGTTCCACTAAGTATCTCGATCCCAGCCCCGCACCGTTCATGATCAACTACATCGTGGACGATCTGGATGCTCTGCTCGACCGCTTAAAACAAGAGGGAGTAAAGATTGACGACAAACGCATGAATGAATCCTACGGTCGCTTTGCCTGGATCTATGACTCGGATGGGAATAAGATTGAGCTCTGGCAGCCGTCGCCCGCCAAGCCCTAAGGGTTTCCACCGCACTTCCTCAATCGGTTTTCTGTAGCTACGGTCCCCTAGTCGTGGAATGGCCAGAAACGCTTTCTGCCTGGTCAGCGGCGTTTTTCGGCTTCAACCTGGCTCGCCAGATCCACTAGAGTCCTCTTGTGAATGGAGGGTCAATTATGAGACACGGCGCGCTTGTTCCATTGGTCGGACGCAAGGGATTTTCCACGGACTGAATCCGCATTGGATGATGTTAAGCTGGCTGCTATGCTTGGTTTCTTTCGTAAATCCCCAAGCTACGCCGACCGGGAATTCTCCGACCTCTCTATCATGTTGTGCCACGACCGGGAGAACCCTACCTACAAACGCGAGCTTCTCGACGAGAAAACACTGGACCTTTCGCTTGAAAGCCTTAGGCACGTTGACGCGTATCTCGAAGCACTCCACGGTAAGCCGCCGGAAGATGAAGACCAGACTGTCCGCGTGGTGCTGCGGTGCGGCGCCTATGTTGGCGAAGTAATCCGGAAGAAGTCGCCGGACAAAATGCACTGGGTCGCGTTCAAAGAAGCCGCCAGATATTCGGCCTTCGCGAAACGGTTAGGGTACTCGCTGGGGACCTTGGGAATCTTATGGAGAGACACTGAAAACATGTGTTTCCCTCTCGCGAAAGTATGCAAGTTTCTCGAAAACGGGAGCGAAGATGGCGTGTACTTCTTTGCCCGAATGATCCTCGAAGGCTCCGGTTCTAAATCTACGCGATAGGGCCCAAAACGGGTAAGACGAACACGGAAGGCCTTTACATCACCACTTGCTAGCCCCAAATATCTGTTGCAAAAGCCCACCGCGTTTGCTACAAACAGAACGCATGGACAAGACGATTCGCAAATATGCCGGCCTCGCCGCACTGGACGAGATCAAGGCGCAGGAATATCGCTATTGGCAAAGTCGGCCCGTGCACGAGCGGATAGAAGCGGTTTCCGAACTCACCCAGGCTATGTACGCGATGAAGGGCACGGCGCCGGATGTACCCCGACTTCAAAGAACTCTTGTCCGTTTTGAACGCCAACAGGGTTAGTATCTGGTTGTGGGGGCATATGCAGTGTCCATTCACGCGCAGCCGCGCGCGACGAAGGACCTCGACATTTGGGTGAAGCCGGATGCGGAGAATGCGAAGGCGGTTTACGCCGCCCTAAAGGAATTCGGCGCGCCACTTGAAGGGCTGACCGTCGCCGACTTCGCGGAATGTGGCCCGTTTTTCCATATGGGGCGCGAGCCGGTCGCCGTGGACATCTTGACGGAGATACCCGGCGTTGACTTTGAAATGGCATGGGAGCGTCGTGTCGATGCCGTAATAGACATGGCGACCGGGCTGACAGCGAACTTCATCTCTTACGCCGACCTTGTAACGGCCAAACTTACTTCTGGGAGGCCACAAGATCTTGCCGACGTCGACGCACTGCGGAAGGCGCAGGAGAGTAAACAATGAAATACCCGCGTTTTCACTTTGACGGTCAGCCAGTGGACAAACCTCCAAGCGTTGCTATACTAAAGGTTTAACGCTCCCCGCGGGGAGGTTTAGCGTGTTCTTAAGCGTCAAGGAGCTGGAATTAAAGAAGGTCCGTTTTGAGGTGGCCTTCCCTCCCGGCGAGATCGATTTCTCCGACTCCGGACTGTTGCAGCAATCCGTTCTTGAGGCCCATGGTTCCGCCGAGCTTTTGGCTAATACGCTGGGCGAGATCCGAATTCAAGGCCGCCTGACCGTAAAGATGGGCGCCGAGTGCGACCGCTGCCTGGAACCGGCTGTATTCCCGATCGACTCGGACTTCGATCTCTTCTATCGGCCGGCCGTCGAGGCCCGGCTCGAAGGCGAGGTTGAAATCGACCCCGGAGAAACCGAGATCGCCTACTACGAGGGCGGCGGGATCGAATTGAAGGATGTTTTGAGAGAGTTTGTATTGCTAGCGATGCCAATGCAGAGAATTTGCCGGGAAGATTGCCGCGGCATCTGCCCCCTATGTGGTCAGAACCGGAACGTCCAGGCTTGCGAATGCGAGCCCAGACCCCAGGACGACCGCTGGGCGGCGCTGAAAAAACTTCAAACTAGAGGAACTTAGATGCCTAATCCAAAAAGACGACACTCTAAACGGCGCACTTCTACTCGCCGGGCGCACGACGGGTTGCGCGCCCCGAGCGTAGCGGAATGCCCTCAATGTCATGAGCCCAAGATGCCCCATCGCGCCTGCCCGCATTGCGGTCAATATAAAGGGCGCGAAGTAATCGAAGTGGCCCAGGAGTAGCAACGGTTGGAACTGATATAGTCTTCATTGCATGGTAACCATCGCCGTTGACGCTATGGGGGGCGATCACGCTCCGAAGTCGGAGGTGGATGGAGGCATTCGCGCCGCCCGCACCCTGGGTGTCAACGTCATTCTGGTCGGCCAGGAAGATATTCTCCGCAAGGAACTCGCCCAGCACGAAGGAATCGAAACCCTCCCCATCAGCGTCCAACATGCGAGCGAAGTAGTCACCATGGAGGACAGCGCCGCCAAAGCCGTCAGGACTAAGCGCGACAGCTCCATCCGAGTGGCCGCGCGGCTGGTGCGCGACGGGGTTGCACAAGGTCTCGTTTCGGCCGGCAATACCGGAGCCGTAATGGCCACTGCCAAGATGGTGCTGGGCATGATCCCGGGCGCGGATCGTCCCGCATTGGCCTCCGCTTTTCCCACGCTCAAAGGCAACCCCGTCGTAGTGGTGGACGTGGGCGCGAACGTGGATTGCTCGCCCCGCATGCTGGCCCAGTTCGCCGTGATGGGCGAAATTTATTCCCGAGTCATCTTTCGCACCACCCACCCGCGCGTCGGCCTGCTCTCCATCGGAGAAGAAGAGCACAAAGGCAACGAGCTCACCCGCGCCGCCACCCCTCTGCTCAAATCCCTCCCCATCCACTTCATCGGAAACGTGGAGGGCCGCGACATCTACACCGGCGATATCGACGTGATCGTGTGCGACGGGTTTATCGGAAACGTCGCGCTGAAGGTCAGCGAAGGCCTGGTGGACATGATCTACAAGATGCTGCGCGAATCGCTCGAAGCCACCATCACGCGCAAGATCGGATACGTCCTCTCGCGCACCGCCTTTCAGGACTTCAAGAAACGCGTGGATTATTCCGAATACGGCGGCGTTCCGCTGCTCGGCGTCAAGGGAGTTTGCATCATCACCCACGGCCGCTCCAATGCCAACGCCATTAAGAACTCTATTCGCGTGGCTTCCGAATTCGCCGGCGGGAATATCAACCAGCACATCGAGGCCGGATTGGCGAACGGGCACCTCGCCAGCGTCACCGTTTCGGCCAGGGCGGACTAACATGTTGCGCTCGCTTGCAGTCGGTTTTCTCGCGGCCGCCTCGCTGGTCGCGACGGTGGAAGATCCGGTCCAGTGGACGCTCTCGCTCGATTCGAAATCCGCGCCTCCCGGATCGCACGTCCTGGCGCGCCTCTCTGCCACAGTCGGCCCCGGCTGGCACGTCTATTCGCTCACCACGCCTCCCGGCCCAATCCCCACTACCGCCCGTATCCTGGATAATCCGGCGGTCGCTGGATTCAAAGTCTATCAGCCGAAACCGGTGCGCGGCCCCGATCCCAGCTTCGGCGTAACCGAAACGTTCGCCAACGACGTGACGCTCTTACTCGACGTCGAGTTGAAGAAGGACGCGCCGCCGGGCCCAGCCGAGCTCACCGCCCAGGTGCGCTACCAGTGCTGCAACGACAAGCAGTGCCTGCCGCCCAAACGGAAGCAAGCCGCCGCGACCATCGCGATCGACCCATCCGCCCCGGCGGCGGCCATCTCCATTCCGGCCGGCTACACCGAAGTCCCGGTTAAACCCGCGGCGGGAGCAACTTCGGCCTCCACGTCTACCACGCCCGCCCCCATCACGTCGCCGTCGCCCCAGTCCGGCGATTTCGGGTTGTTCCTGCTAACGGCCTTCGGCGCAGGACTCGCTGCCATCTTCACGCCCTGCGTCTTCCCGATGATCCCGTTCACGGTCTCGTATTTCCTGAACCGTCACACCGGCAACCGCCGCGACGGCATCCTCCAGGCCCTGGTCTTCTGCGTGGGCGTGATCGTTTTCTTCACTGGCCTCGGCTTCCTCGTAAAGTCGATCGCCGGCCCCATCGGAGTAGTGAAACTTGGCAACAGTCCTTGGGTAAACAGCGCCATCGGGCTCGTGTTCGTCATTTTCGGATTGAGCCTGCTGGGCGCGTACGAACTGGCCTTGCCTTCGGGACTGCTCACGCGCCTTAATAAAGCCTCCGACGGCGGCGGTTACTTCGGAACGCTGATCATGGGGCTCACCTTCACCCTGACATCCTTCGCCTGCATCGGACCCATCGTCGGACCCCTGCTGGTGGCCTCCGTGCAAACCAGCGGTATCCAGCCCGTGGTGGGCATGGCCTCCTTCGCCACCGGGCTGGCCGCGCCATTCTTTCTCCTCGCGCTATTTCCCTCGTTCCTTCAGAAGCTCCCGAAGAGCGGCGGATGGCTGATGCGCGTCAAAGTGGTGCTGGGATTTATCGTGCTGGCCGTCTCGCTCAAGTACCTGAGCACGGCCGATCAGATCTGGCAGACCGATCTGATTTCACGCGAGCTTTTCATCGCCGCCTGGGTGGTTCTATTCGCATTGCCTGGTCTTTATCTGCTCGGATATCTGCGCCTGGAAGGAATCAATTCGGAAGACCATTTGGGCGTAGGCCGGATGCTGGTGGGAACCTTGTTCCTGATCTTCTCCATCAGCCTGCTGCCGGGCCTGTTCGGCGCAACGCTTGGTAACCTGGAAGCCGTAATTCCCGTGCAAGCGAAGAACGTAGCGTTCGGCGGGCGCAGCGCCCCGGACTCGCCGGTGTGGTTGAAGAACCAATATCGCGAAGCTCTCGCCAAGGCGCGTCAGGAAAACAAGCTGGTGTTCATCAATTTCACCGGCAATGCCTGCACCAACTGCCATTGGATGAAGGCCAACATGTTCCCGCGCCCGGAAATCGCGCCGCTCCTCAAGGATTTCGTTCTCGTGGACCTCTACACCGATGGCGAGGATCCCGCGTCGGAAGAGAACGCCAAGATGGAGATCCAGCGCTTCAACAGCGTGAGCATCCCGTTCTATGCAATCATCGACCCGGATGAGAAGGTGATCGCGACTTTCCCGGAAGCCACGCGCCACGCCGACGAGTTCGCCGCCTTCCTGAAATCCGGCGTGAACAACAAGATCGCCTCCAAAAACATATGAAATCGATCCTGGCTTTGATCGCTTCCCTGGCGACGCTCGCGGCCCAGGAGCCCATCCGCGGCTTCTCCCAAAACGACCTGGCTTCCGAGCGCGCGCTCGAAAAGAAAGCCATCGCGATTCCGCAAGCTGGCCGCCAGAAAACCTATCTCGAGCGCATGGCCAAGGTCCCGCACCACGCCGGATCCGCGGCGGACGCATCGGTGGCGGAGTACGCGCTCGGGTTGTTCAAGGAATTCGGCCTGGACGCGCACATCGAAAACTACGAAGCGCTGATTCCCTACCCCACTTCGCGCGAGCTCGAAATGGTCGGCCCGGTCAAGTTCCGCGCCAGCTTAAAAGAACCGGCGATTTCCCAAGACCCTTACACTTCTAACCCAACCCAACTGCCCACCTACAACGCTTATTCCGCCGCCGGCGACATCACCGCGCCGCTGATCTACGTCAATTACGGAATGCCCGCCGATTACGAATACCTCGCCAAGCAGGGCATCGACGTCAAGGGCAAGATCGTGATCGCCCGCTACGGCAAAGGCTGGCGCGGAACCAAGCCCAAGGTCGCCGCCGAACATGGCGCGGTCGGCTGCCTCATTTATTCCGATCCTCGCGACGACGGCTATTTCCAGGGCGACGTTTATCCAAAAGGACCCATGCGCCCGCCCGACGGCGTGCAGCGCGGCAGCGTCATGGATATGCCCCTTTACGTGGGCGATCCGCTCTCGCCCGGCTGGGCTTCCGAGCCCGGCTCGAAGCGCCTCGCGATCTCGGAATCGAAAGCCCTCATGACAATCCCCGTCATGCCCATCTCCTATGCCGACGCCACTCCGCTCTTAGAACAACTGACCGGCCCGGTGGCCCCGGAAACGTGGCGCGGCGCGCTCGGCTTTACCTACCATATCGGCCCCGGACCCGCCACGGCGCACTTCAAACTGGCTTTCGACAACTCCACCCGTCCCTTGCACGACGTGATCGCCATGATTCCAGGCTCGGTTTATCCGGATCAGTGGATCATCTACGGCAACCACCACGACGGCTGGGTGAACGGCGCGCACGATCCCCTAAGCGGTGCTGTTTCGCTGCTTGAAACCGCCCGCGCCCTTGCCGAGCTCCGCAAGCAAGGCTGGCAGCCCAAGCGCACCATCGTGCTGGCGCTGTGGGACGGCGAGGAGTTCGGCCTGCTCGGTTCCACCGAATACGCCGAGAAGCACCAGGACGAGCTGGCGAAGAAAGCCGTCGCGTATATCAACTCGGACAGCAACTCGAAGGGCACTCTCTCGGCTTCGGGATCCCACACGCTCGAGACGTTCATGAGCCAGGTGCTGCGCGATCTGAAGGACCCGCAATCCGGCAAAACCGTTCTCGAAGCCTCCGTGGCCGGGCGCAGCCGCGGTGAAACGCCGCCCGATGAGCAGCTCCCGCCCGGCTTTCATCTCGGTCCGCTGGGCGCCGGGTCGGACTACGTGGCCTTCTACGATCATCTGGGCATCGCCAGCCTGAATCTCGGATTCGGGAGCCCCAACCTCGGGGGCGTGTATCACTCCATCTACGATGACCCGCAATGGTTCGAGCAGTTCGGCGATCCCGGCTTCACCTACGGAGCCGCGCTCTCCCAGGTCACCACCACGGCTTTGCTGCGGCTGGCCAATGCTCCGCTGCTGCCGTTTGAGTTTGGCGACTTTTCTTCCACCGTGCGCCGTTACGTAGAGCAGATCAAGAAGCTTTCCGGCACGAAGGTGGATCTCGAACCCGTGCTGTCGGAACTCCAGAAGACCGACGCTGACGCCAAAGCCTATGAAGCGGCGCTCAAGAGCTCCGCTGCTCAAACCGATTCCGCGCGCCTCGCCAAAGTGAATGAGGTTCTTTATTCGAGCGAGCGGGCGCTGATTCTCGCCAAGGGGCTGCCCGGCCGCGATTGGTACCGCCATCAGATCTCCGCGCCCGGCATGTACACCGGATACGGCGCGAAGACGTTACCCGGAATTCGCGAAGCCGTGGAAGCCTCGCGCTGGGATGAGGCAGCCGCCGAAGCCAGGGACGTCGCCGAAGTAATCGCGCAAATGAACCGCCGCATCGAGGAAGCCACCAGCCTGCTCGGCGAACGATAGCATCCGGCTGCCTCAACGGTTTCGCCTCGGCCTGGCCAGGAACAATTCCGCCGCCAGCTCTTCTTGCTCACGGTCAATGGCGCCCTGCCACTCCCCGAAAGCTTTTGCCCGCAGCCGATCCAGCAGCTCAGCCTGTCTCCGCGCCTCCAGCACACGCTGGCGTTGTTCCGCGATTTTAGCCGCATACTCGCGTCCCTGTTCCTGTAGTTCCCGAATCTTTCTCCGCGCGCCCACGCGATACGAACCCAGGCTGGTCAGCTCTACCGGATCGATCGAGGATTGCCCCAGCACCCGGCTTTCGCTCTCGGACAGTTCGGCTTCGACGCCGCGCTGAACCGATTCTAGCCGGCGCAATCCGTCGCGCAGACCATGCAGTTTCAGCTCCTCCACGCTGGCTTGTTCGGAGCGCCAGCGCCGCACGCGTTCCAGCGAGAAATTGAAGCGCTTCACTCCGCCATCTTCGCCAGCACGCGCATCTGAGCCATGGTCTCCTCGAGCGTGGAGTGCGCGCCGTTATCTTGTTTCAGGAATTCCATCAGCTGGGGCCGCAGACGGATGGCTGCGTCCAGCTTCGGATTCGCCCCGCTCGCGTACGCCCCCAGATTGATCAGATCCTCGGAGCGTTGATGCGTGGCCATGGCTTCCCGAATCTTGACGGCCGCTTCTTTTTGTTCGGGCGTGCACAAGCGCGGCGCCAGCCGGCTCACCGACTGCAGCACGTCGATGGCCGGATAGTGCCCAGCCGCGCCCAGCTCGCGCGAAAGAACGATGTGGCCGTCGAGAATAGCCCGCACCGCGTCGCAAATCGGCTCGTTGAAATCGTCCCCTTCCACCAGCACCGTGAAGAATCCCGTGATCGAGCCCTTGCGGAACCGCCCCGCCCGCTCGAAAATCTTCGGCAGCAAATTGAACACCGACGGCGTGTACCCCTTCTGGCTGGGCGGCTCGCCCGCGGCCAACCCGATCTCCCTCTGCGCCATGGCGAGCCGCGTCACCGAGTCCATCACCAGCAGCACGTCCTTGCCTTGATCCCGAAAAAACTCCGCCACAGCCAGCGCCACAAACGCCGCCCGGATGCGCAGCGGCGCAGGACGGTCTGAGGTCGCGACAACCAGCACGGACCGCTTCAATCCTTCCGGCCCCAGCTCGTGCTCGATGAAATCCCGCACTTCGCGGTTCCGTTCGCCGATCAGAGCGATCACGCTGACATCGGCCGAGCTATAGCGCGACATCGCGCCCAGCAGAGTGCTTTTGCCGACCCCCGAGCCTCCGAAGATTCCGATTCTCTGCCCCTTGCCGCAAGTCAGCAAGCTGTCGATGGCTCGAATGCCGGTGACCAGCGGCTCGCCGATCGGTTCGCGCTCGAGCGGCCCCGGAGCGGCGGCATACAGCTCGTACGGCTCCTTCGCGCCGATCGGCCCTAGACCGTCCAGCGGCTTTCCGAATCCATCAATCACGCGGCCCAGCAGCTCCATGCCCGCCTCCATCCGCGCGTCTTCTTTTCGGGCCGTAATCGGGTCCCCCAAATGCAGTCCGTCCGTCTCCTCGAGCGGCATCGACAACACTTTGCCGTCCCGAAATCCGATCACCTGGGTGCGGATCACGCGCCCGCTCTGGGTATTGATTTCACAAAAATCTCCCACCGCGGCCGCCGGCCCGTTCGATTCCACCAGCAGACCCACCAGCTCGGTCACCGCCCCGGTCCAACGGCAGGTTTCCATCCGGGCGAGTCTTTCGTAGTAAGGCGCCAGTCTCACTGCGCCCTCCGCACCAGATCGGCAAAGCCCCGCTCGATCTCCGGCAACTGGGTCTCGGCCGACGAATCCAGCATTCCCCGCGCCGAATCGAGAATCACCGCCCCGGTCCAACGGCAGGTTTCCATCCGGGCGAGTCTTTCGTAGTAAGGCGCCAGTTTCACTGCGCCCTCCGCACCAGATCGGCAAAACCCCGCTCGATCTCCGACAACTGGGTCTCCGCCGACGCATCCAGCATTCCCCGCGCCGAATCGAGAATCACCGCCCCGCGCTCGAGGCCCGGTTCGGCGATTACCTCCACGCGCCTGGGCAGTCCCATTTTTTCGAGATACTGTTGCACCATCGGCGCGTCCTCGCGGCTCACCCGCGCGCTATGCACCTCCCGGGCCTCCATTTTTTCGAGAGCCGCCTTCACCAGCCCCAGCAAAGCTTCGGGCGCCACCGTCAGCTCGCGATGCAGAATCCGCCGCGCCACGGCCATGGCCAGCGCCACCACGTCTTGCTCGGCTTCGTGCCGGAAACGCTGGCGCAATCCGGTCAGCTCTTCGATCGACCGCGCCAGCCGCGCGTTCATTGCTTCGGTTTGCCCGCCCGTCTCTTTTTGCGCCGCCGCCCGGCCCTCCTGAAAGCCTTTCTGGTAGGCGGCCTTCGGCCCGGACATTGAGCCCGGATCCTGATCCGGAGCTTGACCCACCGCGTTCGACCCTCCGATCGGCGGATAGCTGGCCGCCGGGTATTCGTGGCCATCCGACGGCAGCGGATCGAGCGGCGCCACTCGCCGCCAGGCCGCCGGCCCCAGCGGAACATCCCCGCCGCGGTACAGCTTAGACGACATACTGCTCTCCGACCGTGCCCTTCAGGCTGATGGTTCCTTCGGCCTCCAACTGCCGAACCACGGCGATGATCTGCTGCTGGGCCGATTCCACTTCCTTGATCTTCACCGGACCCAGCGCCTCCATATCCTCGGTCAGCATCTCCGCGCCGCGCTGCGACATGACTTCGGTGAAGTGCGTCTTCAATTGTTCGGTGGTCCCTTTCAGCGCCACCGTGAGAATCTTGCGATCCACCTTGCCCAGCACTTCCTTGATGGCTTCCTGGCCCAGCAGCAGCAGATCCTCGAACACGAACATCATGTGCCGGATGGTGGCCACCAGGTTCGGGTCGTTCTGCTCGATCACCTCCAGAATCTCCTTGCTGTTCACCGAGTCCAGCCGGTTGAACATTTCCGATACCGCCCGCACCCCGCCGTAGGATTCGCGGCTCATCTCCCCCAGGGATTTCAGCTTGCCGCCAATGATTGTGGCGATCTTCGAAATGATCTCCGGCGAGATCTGATCCAGGCTGGCCATGCGCAAGGCCACGTCGCCGCGCAGTTCCACCGGCAGCGAGATCAGCAGCCCGGCGGCTTGGGAGGCGTTCAGATGCGAGAGCACCAGCGCGATGGTTTGGGGGTGTTCGTTATGTATGAATTTCGCGAGCTGCTGCGGGTCGGCGCGCTGCAGGGTGTCGAAGCTGGCCATTTCCGAGCCCAGGGCCCGCACCAGCCGGTCCATCAGTTTCTTCGCGTGCTCGGGGCCGAAGGCGTTGTTGAGCATCTTCTTCGCGTAGTCGATGCCGCCCTTCAAAACGTAGTCGTGCGCCACCGACATCTGGTAGAACTCTTCCAGCGTGGCTTCGGCCTGCTCGTTGTTGATGGAGGTGATGCGCGCGATCTCGCGGCCGAGGACTTGTACTTCCTCGTCATCCATTTGCCGCAGAATTTCCCCGCTGATCTGCTCTCCCAGGATGATCATCAGGATGGCGGCCTTGCGGATGCCCGGCAGAGTTGCGTTCGGATTGGTCGCCTCGACGTTTTGAATCATCGCGCGCTAGCTGCTCGTCCCCGGCCGCCCCTAGGTCTTTCCGTCGCTCATCCAGGACCTCAACACGTGCGCCATCGCGGTGGAGTCCTTCTTGGCCTGCTCGCCGATATGCTTGGTTAGCACCTCCGTTTTCTTGGTGACCGCCGGAAGCTTCAACGCGTTCAGCGCGTCGGCTTCCTGCTTTTGACGCTGAGCGGTTTGCTCGGCCATCTGGCTCTCCAGTTTCTGGTTGAAATCCTCGGGAGCCCCGCCGGCCGTGAGCTGCGGATTCAGCTCCACATCCACACCCCCGTTCGATCCGCGCCGCGCCAGTTTGAAGACCAGGAAAAACATCGCCAGCAGCAGCACCGCGCCCACGCCCCCGGCCACCGGCAGATACTTGCTCTTCAGCGCCTGATCGAGCCAGGTTTCGGGCGGAAGCGGCGCCGGTTTCGGCGTCGCGGGAGTCTGCTCCGGGTTCAGCGTCGATTCAAAAGGGAGCGTTTCCACCACCAGTTGATCGCCGCGCTCGGCCGAGAATCCGATCACGCCCGCCACCAGATCGTGGATAGTTTTGAGTTTGTCCTTGGAAGGCGCTTCCACCACCCGCTTGGCCTTCGCCCCGCTGCCTTCCCAGCGTACGTCGGAATCCACCAGCAGCGCCACCGACAGCCGCTTGATTGCGCCTTGCGGCACCTTGACATGCCGGACCGTGTGGCTGGACTGGTAGCTGATATTCTCGGTGCGTCGCGTCACCCCGTGGCTTGCGCCGGCGGGCCGCGGAGCCGGCGCCGGCAGGTTCGACGCCGTTCCAGGCACTCCCGCAGTGGTCGCGCCTCCGCTCAGGTCTTCCGTCTTTTGGGAATTGACCATCACGGACTTGGTGGGATCGAAGTTTTCCTCGCTTTGTTCGGCGCTCGTAAGATCGCACTCCGCCGAAGCGGTGGCGCGAAACTTGCCTTCCCCGAGCAGCGGCGTCAAAGTGCCGCTGATCTTCGCCAGCAGATCGTGCTCGATCTTCTGCCGGTAATCCAGAGCCGCGTCGGAAGGCTCTCCATCCTCCCCGGAGGGAGCACGCCGGGCCCGGTTGAGCAGGTTGCCCCGCATATCCACCACCGCTACCGCCTCTGGTGCGAGGCCATCCACCGCGCTGGCAATGAGCTGGCAAATTGCGGCCACATTCTGCGCCGACAATTGCGCCCCGGGCCGCAGCTTCACCAGAACGCTGGCCTTGGCCGGCTGCCTCGATTCCAGGAAGACGGAATCCTTGGCCAGCGTGATGTGAACCCGGGCCTGTTCCACCTCCGCCAACGAAATCACCGAACGCTCCAGTTCCCCCTCCAGCGCCCGATGATAATTAACCTGTTCGGTGAAGTCGCTAGCCCCGAAATTAGTCTTGTCAAAGAGTTCATACCCGATCCGGCCGCTCTTCGGGATCCCCGCCGCAGCCAGCTGCAGACGCAGCTCCGCGACTTTGGCCGAAGGCGCCAGCACGGCCGTGCCATTGTCGGATATGCGGAAATCGAACCCGCTCTCGCGTACCTTGGCCACCACGGCCGCCGCGTCCTCTTGCGATAGCTCGCTATAAAGCGGACGAAAATCCCGCTCCCGGTTCCAGCGCGAGAAGGCCGTCAGGCCCGCGATCACCCCGCCCGCCACCAGCAGGATCGAAAGCATCTGCTTCCAGCTCAGCGCCTCCAGCAGTCGTTTCAGTTGATCCATCCGTTACCCGCTTAGACCTGTATTCGCATCACTTCCTGGTAAGCGGAGATCACCTTGTTCCGGACTTGCAGAAAGAGGTCGAAAGCCAGTTCAGTCTGCTGCGTCGCCAAGGCGACTTTGTGAACCTCCTCGTCTTCCCCCGATAAAAATTTATCGATGCTGGTCTGAGAGTTCTGCTGGAACTGCTCCACCTGGCCGATCGCATCGGAAAGGACGCTCTGGAAAGTTGAGCCCGCGCTCGGCGTCGAACCGCCCGACGGCAGCGACGGCAAAGCCGCGGGCGCGCGCAGCGCCGTGACAGGCGTGGAGGCTGTGACCGGCATGGACATAGGCGTTTTATTTCGTCAGCTCGCTTATTTCATGAGATCTATTTCATAAGATCTATCGAATTCAGAATCATGTTTTTGATCGCCGTCATGGCCGCGATGTTCCCCTCATAGCCTTGCGATGCGCTCATGAGGTCCGCCATGTCTTCGGCGGGATTAATGCGTGGAAACGCCACGTAGCCGTCCTGGTCCGCGTCCGGATGGCCCGGAAGATAGCGCTTTTCCGGTTCCCGCGTATCTTCGAGCACATCCGACACCTCTACCCCTTCCTGTCCTTCGCCCATTTCGGTCTGGAAAACCGCCGAGAACGCCGAAGTCTGCGGCGCGCTGGTGAAAACCGCGTCTTTGCGACGATACGGCCCTCCTTCGGGCGTCCGGGTCGTCTCGGCATTCGCCAGGTTCTCCACCAGCAGCTCGGCCCGCTTCCGCTCGGCCGACATGCCGGACGCGCTCACCGAAAGCGCTGAAAACAGACTCAAGACGATTTACCCTCCTGAATGGCGGAGCTGATCAGCTTCAACTGTGTCTTCATCAGGCTGGATGCAAGGTTGAACCGCAGCGCGTTTTCAGACAGCAGCCGTGCTTCCCGGTCCATGCTGACGTTGTTTCCGTCATTTTTCACCACCAGATCCGGAGCGTCCACCACGTTGGGGTTCCCGCCTTGGGCCAAGCTCATGAATTCAAACTGAAAATCAATATCTTTGGTGCGATATCCGGGCGTATCCGCGTTGGCTATGTTGGATGCTACCAGCTTCTGCCGCGCGCTCAGGAGGTCCATGTAGCGCTCGATCTGATTAGTAACCCCGTCCACCACGCTCCCCCAGTTGCACACCACCCACCAATCCCTAAGTCATACTTTTCAACGGATTACTAAAACCCGCGGGCCAAAATTCTGTCGCCCGCCAATCGATTGCCATTTCAAAATTTCTCAAGACGTTCTAAACTGAGAACAGCTATGCGAGAATAGGGGTACAGCAAAAAGCCGAGGTTGTGGAACGCAGGTAGGGGTTGGGCTAAGTAGTTTCCCTGGGCCTATCTAAGCGTTACCTGAAATTGATTACGTACCAGTACCCCTGTAGAATCTAAATTCGGGCGGTCGATACATTCAATATGAGCGACGGTTCAACCATAATCGAGAATACGGATTTGCGCCCTAACCTTTTGGAGCCTCGTAAGGGGACTATCCGAGTCCTCATTGCGGATGACCATCCCATCGTGCGCGACGGCTTGAAGAAACTGCTCACGCTCGAAGAAGATTTCCAGATCGTCGGCGAAGCTTCGGATGGCTGCGAAGTGCTGGACAAAGTCCAGGAGCTCGATCCCGACGTTCTCTTGTTGGACCTGCGTATGCCCAACCTGGACGGCCTGTCCGCGCTGCAAGCCCTGCAACAAACCAACAAGCGCACGCGCGTTATCATCCTCACGGCATCGGAGGACAAGAACGAATTCGTCCAGGCCATGAAGCTGGGCTGCTCCGGCATCGTGCTCAAGCAGACCGCGCCCGAACTCATCGTCAAGAGCATCCGCAAGGTGCACGGCGGCGAGATCTGGCTGGATTCGCACACCACTGCAGCGGTCATGCGCCAGTTTGCCGCACCCGGTGAAATCGGCGGAGCATCGGGAACCGGTAAGGCTCGCGAACGTTCGCCGCTCAGCCACCGCGAGCGGGAAATCGTGCAGTTGGTCGCACAGGGCTACAAGAATAAGGAAATGGCTGAGAAGATGTTCATCAGCGAGCAGACCGTCAAGAACCACCTGCACAACATCTTCGATAAACTCGGCGTCTCGGATCGCTTGGAGCTGGCTCTCTACGCCATCCACAAGGGTTTGCACCTCAACGCCGAGCGTTAACGCGGCCGCTTTACCCTCTCAACCAATCTGTCCTGGTCCTATCCCCTAAGGGGGGTCTAGTGGTATTCACTGATTGCAGCCGGGCGTTCACCGCAGTAAAGTCCATAGGTATACGGAGGGCCCACATGCGGCTAACTGTCGTTCTCTCGTTGTTTTGTTTCGGCCTGGCGCTTCCGACGCAAGCCCAAGTACCTCAGATGTTCACCGTGCAGCCCGACAACGGCACGGTCGGCTCGGTTCTTCGCATCCAGGGGCTTTATCTCGGCAAAGCCAAGGTGGATGAGGTCTATCTCACCGATCACACTTTCGACATGAAAGTGAAGGTGCTCAATCAGACCGACGATTCGATCGAATTCCGTATTCCGCCCGCGGCCAAGCCGGGCCGTCTCCAGCTGTTGGTCAAGACCGCCGGGAAAGAACCCATCCTGCTCGAGCAACCGGTCTTTGTCAGCGTGGAAGAGAAGAAAAGCGACGAAATCCTAGCGGCCACGCACTAGCTCTAGAATGGAGTTTGTTCTCGCTCCTGCTGCATCCGGCGCCCGGCCAGGAAGAGCTCCTGACAGCCGATCTGTGGGAACTCGGGACCGGGGGAATCGCCGAGGAAGACGACGGAATCCGCGCGTTTTTTGACGCCTCCGCTGACCTCCCGGGTCTGCTCCGTCGCCTGGTCGCGTTCCAGCCCGAGCTTCGCCGGGAAGTCGCCGTGGATTGGGCGCAAGTGGTCCGCGACGCTTGGCGGCCTTTGCCGGTAGGCCGGCGATTCTATCTGGTCCCGCCCTGGAGCGAAGATGCGACGCCGCCGGGCCGCGTGCGCCTCGAGATTGAGCCGGGCATGGCCTGTGGGACGGGACGGCACCCGGCCACGCAACTGTGTCTCGAGGCCATCGAGAGATACGTACCTCCGGGCTGCCAGGTGGTGGATATCGGTACCGGCTCCGGGATCCTGTCGCGCGCCGCGGCGCTGCTCGGGGCGGGCAGCGTCATCGGGTGCGACCTCGACCCGGATGCCGTCCGGATCGCCCGCCGGACGCTCGGGATCGCCGTATTCACGGGATCGGCCGCCGCCCTGCGCGAAAGCTCGGCGGACCTCATCCTCGCTAATATCGACGCAGCCGCTCTCGAACAGCTTCGAACCGAACTGGATCGCGTTCGCGCGCCAGGCTCGGTGATGATTCTTTCCGGTTTCCGCGAGGATGACCTTCCGCGCGGTTTTGAGGCGCGCGAGATCCTGCGCCGCGAAGGCTGGGCGTGCATGATTTGCTGAGCTTTTCAGTTTGACAAAAGGAAAAGCCCGCGGCAGATCGGATCGCCGCGGGCCTGATCTCGGAACTCGAGATTACTACTGGCTGGTCTGGTCGGAAGAATCTGAGGACGGACGGCGTTTCAGAGTAGGCCGCTCATCTTCATCGGATTTGGGAGTATTGCCGTTCTCATCCGCGTCCACCGGACCGGTGCCCGACCCCGGCGCCCGCCGCAGTTGCGGTTTGTTCGAATCTCTGCCGTCGTCGATCTTGCGCTTGTTGTGCATCGCCAGCAGCCGATCCTTGACGTCGTTGAATTCCGATGTGGTCACCACGTATTCGGGCTTGGCCTTGAGCAGCGTCTGAATGTTCTTCTGCGCCGCCTTGATCCGATCGTCGGTGGGAGGGTGCGTGGAGAAAACCTTGGCCACCGTGCCGGGCTTGCGCTTCTCCAGCGTCTCGATCTTTTCGAAGAAGTCCACGAACGCTTCCGGATCGTAGCCCGCCTTGTACATGTATTCCAAGCCCAGCATGTCAGCTTCCGATTCCATGCCGCGCGAGAACTTCAGGAAGCCCACCGGAACCAGCACGCTGGCGGCCTGATAAATACCGTACCCCGTCCAGCCGCCCATGAAGATCAGCGGAATCATTCCCAACTGAGCGATTTCGCCGCGCGTAGCCTGCCGCGTGCCGTGACGGGCCGCGACATGCGCGATTTCGTGCGCCATCACACCTGCCAGCTCGGCCTCATTGTCCGCCTTCAGGATCAATCCGGAATTCACAAAAAAGAATCCGCCGGGCAGCGCGAACGCGTTCACGTCCTCGCTGTCGATCACCTTGATGGTGAAAGGCACCTTGGCGTCGGAGTTCCGCACCAGGTTCTGTCCCACCCGGTTCACGTATTCGGCCATCACCGGATCATTAATGATCTTGGCCTGCCGCTCCACCTCCTTCGCCAGCTGCTTACCAAGCGCAATCTCCTTCTCCAGCGAGTAGAAGTTCACGCCCTTGCCGACATCGCGATTGCCGATCTGATCCGGATCCTTCTCCGGGTCGTTGGCAAAAACCAGGTTCGGAGCCGTCAGATTGAACACCAACAGGAGACTGAAACTAGAGGACAGCAGACGTTTCATGAAAAACTCCTAACATACAGTATATAGCTTTTCGAAACCACTGGAAAACATAGGCATGATGTACAATCGCAGCATCGCCCTGATCCCCGCCAAAAATCACTCACTGAAAGCCAGACGGCGCATTCCGGGCGCGCGTTCCCGGGGGCGCGGATAATGTCGGCGCGGTTCTGGCTGGCCGCCGTCGCGCTGGCTATTCTGCTGGGTTTCGTGCTCCTTCCGAGCTTGCCCACGCGTTTCTATTCCGACGATTTCTCCCTGCTGGTGGAAAGCCAGCCCTTGCCTCTGGCGCAGGCCGAGGATCAGCTGCACCGGCCGCTGCGAAACGTGACATTCAAGCTGGCCGAACGGGCCCTGGGACTGGATCATCCGCTGCCCTACCGAATCGCGGTGCTGGCGGCCTACCTGCTGTTGCTCGGGACCGTTGGCTGGTTGCTCGGGAGCATCGGCGTCCGCCAACCCTGGTCGGTGCTCTTGGGCGTGGCCTTCGTCGCGTTTTATCCGCGGAATCACACCGCCCTGTTCTGGTTCGCTGCGTCTCAGGATGTGGTGGTGGCCTGGCTGGCGGTCCTTTGCTGCGCGCTCTTTCTGCTCTATCGCCGGCGTGCCAGTCCCATCGCCATCGCGGCGTCTGCCCTCGCGTACGCGATTGCTCTGGGGTTCAAGGAAACCGCCATTGTGACGCCGGGCCTGGTGCTGGTGGCCGACATCCTCGCAACCCGGCCCGGGATCTCCGAACTGCGCACCTGGAAATTCTGGCGGCCTTATGCGATCTTCGTGCTGGTTGCGGGGGCCTACGCCGCCTATTTCCTGATGGATCGGGGCAGCGCCGCGTTGGCGGGCCAGAGAACCGGCGGCTACTACAACCCGGGCGGTCCGCTGATTATCTCGAGAGCCTTCCTCCGCATGATCGTCAATATCCTGCTGCCCTTCGCGCACGGCTTCTCGCTACGTCAGATGACGGCGTTTAGAGCCGCTCTGCTCCTCGCAATCGCCGCCGCGGTGGCATGGGGCGCCTACCGGGCGCGCCTGGTTCGATTTCCAGCGGCCGGCCTGGCCTGGATCCTCATCGCAGCCGCACCGGTCTCCGTTTTCGCGCATTTTTTCCTCGCGGACCATTACCTGCTTCTGCCCGTAATCGGCGCCGCCGTGGCCATCGCCGGCATGTCGCAGCCCGTCTTCGAGAATCGCAAATGGGCCGCCTTGGCAGTCCTGGTTTTGTTCGCCTATTGTGGATTCGGCGCCTGGCAGCTGATCCGGTATCGAACCGAATCGCGCCAGGCGGCCGAATACTTCAGCAATAGCGTCCAGAGCCTCCTGGCGGTGCAGCCGCCCTTGCTATCCGGAGCGGACGTCTACGTGATCGGCTTGATGCACGATTGGGAATCCTATCCGGTGGCGAACAACGGGCTCCTCGGCGGCCTGGAATCGCATGGGTTTTCGAATGCCTCGAAGCTCGAATACAACTTCGCGGAGGATGTCGGGGACCAGCGCGCTCTCCAGGCCGCCATCCTGGCATGCCCAGCAGATTCCGGCGTCGCTTCCGCCCACGCTCGCGTCCTGCTGGTGAACTCCAACGGCGCTCCGGCCGTGGACCGGACCGGGCCGTGCGCCTTGAGCTTGATCCAGACCGACCAATCCAGGCGGCCGCTGGCCTGGATCGACTCCTCCAAGCTGATCCCGCCGCGTTAGTGCGTCAGAATGTCTGCACGTCCGAGGTTGCCAGAACAGCGGAATTCGAGCCCAGATACAGCAGCCTGTAGTAGACCGTTCCGATCTGGCGGTCGATCGGCGGAGCCACAGTGCCCGCGCCCAGGCTGTAGGTCTGATACAGCGCGGCCCCGTTTACCTGCCGCCCGGCGAACTGGATCGGCGAATAAGTCCACTGGATCGCTATGCTGGCCGCATTAGGAACATCCGCCAGGCGCGCCGAGATCACCGGTGGCGTATACCAGTTCGCGGCGTTGGGCGCTCCCACATACGCCGCCACCTCGCACGAATCCGGATCGAAAATGTTGTTAAGGTCGCTGGTGGTCCCGGCGGGAATCGTACTGACGGTGATCCCTCGCCAGCCCGCGCAATATTTCACGGTCGCCTGGCCGCTCACCACGATCGGCGTCAGATCCACCGTGCGAGTGAGCGCGTTATCGGCCAGCGACTCCACCATCAGCAGATTGCAGATCGAGCTGATCCGCACCGTGGCCTCGAAGAACTGGCCGTAATCCGGCCCGCTTCCGCGCGGCTCGAACAGACACGGCGTCAGCCGATTTTCGAGCATCGCTGCCATCGAGTTCGCGAACCAGTTCATTTGGGACGTTCCATATTGCGCGTAGCGAGGATGCAGACCCGCCTGAACGTTGATGTTCGAAGTGGACTGGAACGTCGCCGTGGGGCTATGCGTGGTCGGATTGTCGTAGTTGATTCCGGCTTGATAGATCCGCACCCCGGCGGCGCCCATCACGGCCTGCAGGATGGCCCCTCCGAACGCGTAACGCGGCCCGTCTTCGCTCGATCCTGGACCAATCCAGTTCACCCCGCGAACGTACGCGTCGCTCAGCACGATGGTCGCTGTACCGCCCGTGCCCGACGACGAACTGCCGGGAACCTGCCCGAACCAGGTTGAATTATTTCCAGGACAGCCATTGAACCCGAGCGGCGCTGGAATTAAATAGAGTGTTGCCGTATCGAAGGCCGTGCCCGTGCCGGTTACGGTAAAAGTCTGGCCGCGGAAGTTCGCAATATTACAGGGGCTGGGGCTGCCCGGCCCGTACACCTGATTGGTGAAAACAGAACCGGACTGCGCCGAAATGTTGTTCACCAGGAAGGTCGAGCCGTTCTGAGCGGTCGCGGTTACCACCGATCCGCTGAAACTTGCCGTGAACTTGGGCGCGGAAAATGCGACGTGGCAGGTGGTTGGAGACGGGCAGTCGATCAGGTAGAAATTCGTGTTGTAGGTGCTCGAGGAGTTTCCCGAAATCCAAAGCCGCGTGTCCCACGGCAGTATATTCGTGATTCCGTGCGGAGCCGCGAAAGTAATCAAGTTGCCGCTGATGCTGGTGATGGCAACCGGGTAACCTTGAAAACCATAGTCGATGGGCGTGCCCTTTCCTTCCGTCAGAACCGGAGTCAGCCGGCCGGCGCTCCCGAGGGCGGCGTAGCGGTTGCGATAGTTGTAAGCATCGTCCAGCTTGATCGTCGACATCAGGGACCCCGCGCCCGCCGTGTATGTGCCCGCGTTGCCGAGATAGTAGGTTTGCGAGAAGTCCGCAATATTGGGATCGCCCATCCAATTTTGGATCGAGGCCGGATCGTAGCCGCCCTGCACATCCCAGGTAATCTTCGGACGAGTCCCGGTCGCCGCGTTCGCCCAGGTCATGAATTGCTGGAACGCGTTGTTATGCACCCAGTTGACGCACGGCCCCGGCGAGCTTCCGCCGCTCGGGCATTCGTTCCCCGAGGCGTCAAACGCGGAGTCTACCGCCCATTGGACCGTCAGTCCCGGATTCGCGCTGGATGTGTAGCTCTTCGTGCCCACCCCGGATGGAGTCGCGAACGTGAACGTTGCGCTTCCTCCATTCGACGCTGTTGTTCCTCCGTTTACGACGTACGCAGGGGGGTTACCGGACGTTGTGTTGTAGTCCATGTTGGAATCGCCCGTGCCGGTGACGATAAATTTGTTGGAACCCGATTGAATCGCGCAGCCGGAGGACAACGCCAGCCCGGATTGTGCGCTGGACGCGCACGTCATGGTGCAGTTCCCTCCGCTGACGCAGGAGAATGAGCCGATCGGCGCACCCCAGGTGAAGCTGGTCTGGAGCGGCTTGTCGCCCCAGATCGAATTCGCTTCGTCAATCATATGAACCGAGATGAGCCGGCTGGATTCGAGCGACTCCATCACGGACGTCACCAGTGCCGGAGAGTACGACGTCGCGCCTTGCCCTTGGGTGGTCTTGAAGACTTCGGGAGTTCCACGCATCAGGTTATCCCCGGTGCAGTTCCAGTACAGGCCGTAGGATGATAGATAGTTCGAAACCAGACTCGTAACGTAATTGGACTGGCTGGTAGTCCAGGATGATTGGCTCGTGCCGCTGTAAGTCGGCTCGGCGAAAGTGCAGCCGAATTCCGCCGTGTTGATTCCCGAGTTCGCCATGTCCACGGAATAATTAAATGCGGCGGGGTAAAAAGGATCTCCGAACGGGCTGCCGGCGCTTTCGAAAACCGAAGTAGTGAAGATCGACTTGGCTGGATTGTACGCCGTCAGGATAGATCCGTCCGTCCCGAAGTGCGGCAGAACATTGGACGTGTTGACATGCACCCAAACCCGGCGCGTCTTGCCGCCGGATTCGGTGAATAGAAGCTGCACCGTGCCCACCGCCTGCGCCGTAACCGTCTCGGAGCTGCAGGACGAGCACGCCGAGAGCGTCACCGGAACGGTTGGGTACGTGGGGATACCGGTCCCGGTGAACGTCGGGGCGGACGGGAACGTGGCGGCGCTCGAAGACTCGTCCGTGTTGTACACCTTGCCCGTCAAGACGATGCTGGATGGGCAGTTGGTCTGCGCGGTAGTGCAGAGAAAAACCTCATAGCCCGGCGACATGCGCAACTCCATCGACGTCGCGCCGTTCGAGAACGTCACCTGCTGCTCCCATTCAAATGCGGCGCTCCATTGGTTGCTGCCACCCAAACTCTCGTTGCCGTCCATCGCGATAAACCTTACCAGATGCGACCCGTTGTCGTAATTGGTCGTTATCACATTGCAGCAACCCAGCACCCCGCCCGAAGATGGCTGGCCGTCCACGAATAAGGCGGATTGATTGAAGGAGGCGTCCGTGCCAGTGGCCGTGTGCGAGACGGCCACCGTTCCGGTCCAGGATCCGGGCGGCGTTATGGTGCCAGAGAACACCGACGCCGGTACTGGAAGCGGATTGGCCACCGTGAAAGTTACACCCGCGCTGGTCGCCAGCGTATTGTTAAGCACACCCCGCGCGGTGGCGAGAACGGTGTTGTAAGGGCCCCCAAAAACGTAGTAAGTGTTCCAATTGCAGCTCCAGGGCGCGCTGCGAGCCATGCAGGCCACGTGAATGCCGTCCGTGCCGTTGACATCGTATTCCACCGAATAAACACCCGGCAAAGATGTGAGCGTGGACGTAAATTGAAAGGACGTTCCGCTGATGGTCTGGCCCGTCGTCGGGCTGGTGATAGAGATCGATTGCGCAAGAACGGTCCCGGCCAAGCCCGTTAGGATTACGCCCAATCTCAGATGTTTCCGCATACTCGATTTAAGCCACCATCAGTCCTTGACCCCCACGCCCGGCCGCCGTAACTCGCTATTGGCCCATCAGTAAATCACGATGAAGAGGCGTCACTACGCAATAATAGAACACGTGAATGTCCTTATAACAGGCGGCGCCGGCTACATCGGCAGCCACACCGCCAAGTTCGTGGCCGAAGCCGGCTGGAATCCCATCGTCCTCGATAATCTCAAGCGTGGCCATCGGAGCGCCGTCCAGTGGGGACCGCTGATCGTCGCCGACCTCGGCGACCGCGCCGCTCTCGACCGGGTCTTCGAACAGCATTCGATTCAAGCCGTTCTGCATTTCGCGGCCTTCGCCTATGTCGGCGAATCCATGCAGTCGCCCGACATGTATTTCCACAATAATTTCGCCGGCTCGCTGAGTCTGCTGGACGCCATGCGTGCCCACGGCGTCGGCACCATCGTTTTTTCCTCCACCTGCGCCACTTATGGAAACCCCGTAACCATTCCGATTTCCGAAGATCACATTCAGCAGCCGGTAAATCCCTACGGCGAATCGAAGCGCATGGTGGAGCGGCTCCTCTATTGGTATGGCTCCGCCTACGGCGTGCGCTGGGTGGCCCTGCGCTATTTCAACGCCGCCGGCGCGGATCCCGACGGACGGCTGGGCGAGGATCACGATCCCGAGCCCCACCTGATCCCCCGCGCGATCTCCGCCGCGCTCGGATCCGGCGACGTTCTCGAAATTTTCGGCACCGACTACCCCACGCCCGACGGAACCGCCGTTCGCGATTACCTGCACGTCGTGGACCTGGCCGAAGCGCACTCCGCCGCCCTGCGCTATCTCGATCAAGGCGGCGAAAGCACAGCCTTCAATCTGGGCACCGGACAGGGCCACTCGGTTCGCGAAGTCGCCGCCATGGTGGAGCGCGTTTGCGGACGAAAAGTTCCCCTGCGCGAGGCTCCCAGAAGAGCCGGCGACCCTCCCAGCCTGGTCGCCGACGCTGGAAAGGCCGCCCGCTTGATGGGCTGGCGCGCACGCCATTCCTCGCTCCAGGAGATCGTTGAAACCGCCTGGAACTGGAAGCTCAAAGCCTCGCCTGTTTCGACGCCTGAATCACGCGCATGATCGCGCTCCTGCGTTAACATGCTCTAGTGCCCGAACCCATCCAGAAGCCGCCTGCCGAGATGACGCTCAAGGCGGTGGGACTCGGGCTGTTCCTGGCCTTCGTCTTCGGCTCCGCCAACGCGTACCTTGGAATGCGCGCCGGCCAGACCGTCGCGGCCACCATCCCCGCCGCCGTAATCGCGATGGCCTTGTTTCGCATCCCCGCGTTTCGCGGCAATCTGCTCGAACAGAACATCACTCGAACCGCTGCATCCGTCGGCGAGGCGCTGGTGGCCGGCGCGATCTTCACCATCCCGGCCTTCATGATGGTGGAGCTCAACGGCCAACGGCTCTGGGCCGATCTGCGCTCGCACTATTGGGAAGCCACTCTGGTACTGCTGGTGGGCGGCCTGATCGGCGTATTCTTCATCATCCTGCTGCGCCGCCCCTTGTGCGTGGACGCGCCGCTGCCGTGGCCCGAAAGCGTCGCCAGTTACGAGATCGTCAAGGCCGGCGAGGCCGTGGAAAGCCGCGCCCCGCGCTACATCTTCGGCGCCATGGCCTTCGGCGGCCTGATCCAGATTCTGAAGTCCGAAAATGGACTGCAGCTCTTCCGCGAATACTCGGAAGGTTTTCTCGCGTTTCCGAAATCCGTCATCCGGCATTTCAATTTCGAGAAGCAACCCATTGGCGACGTGACCCACACCGGTGGAATCCCGTGGTCCACGCCCAGCCTTTCTCCCGCTCTGATCGGCATCGGCTACATCATCGGCCCTCAGCTCGCTTCCATCAACGTCGCCGGCGGCGTCATCGCCTGGTGGATTCTCATCCCGCTCCTGCTATTCTTCGATCCAGATCTGCCGCGCCGCATCGGCACCACCGATCCCTCCATCGCCGCCTATACGGTCTGGTACAACATCGTGCGTCCCATTGCGGTCGGAACGATGTTGGTAGGCGCATGCAGCACCATGTTCTCGATGCGTTCCTCGCTAATCAGTTCGCTGAAGGGCATGTTCACCGCGTCCGCCGCCGCCGCGCACGAAGGCCGCGTGACGGAGCGAACCGAGCGCGACATTCCACCCCGCTGGGTGGTGCTTTCCACCATCGTGCTGCTGATCCCGATCACCGCCATCTACTTTTACTTCACCAAGGGACTGTTCACGGCCATCGTCGCGGCCATCATCATGACCGTTGCCGGATTCCTGCTCTCGGCCATCGGCGGATATCTGGTCGGTTTGGTCGGAAGCTCCAACCAGCCATTGTCGGGACTGACGCTCGCGGCCTTGATCCTGGCCGCCCTGGTGATGCTCGCCATCGGCGTCAAAGGACTCGCGGGCGTAGCGGCAGTGCTGGGAGTCGCGTCTGTGGTCGCGGTGGCCTGCTCCGTCTCCGGATCGTTGATTCAGGATCTAAAAGCCGGCCATCTGCTCGGCGGAACTCCGTGGAAGATGGAGTTGGTCGAGATCGTCTCGGTGATCCTGCTTTCTTTCTTCCTCATGGGCCCGATCATCGCCCTGCATGAAGCCAACCTCTCCACTGGCGGAATCGGAGGCCGCGCCTTGCCCGCGCCGCAAGCCGGATTGATGGCGCAATTAGCCAAAGGAATCATGGGCGGTCAAATGGCTTGGGGACTGCTCGCAATCGGCGCAGCGTTCGGAGTAGCGCTGCTCCTCTGCGGCGCGCGCTCGCCCATGCTGGTCGCCGTCGGGATGTACCTCCCGTTCGACACGTCATCCGCGATCTTCGTCGGCGGCCTCATGAAGTGGATTGTCGAGCGCATAACCACGCAGCGCACCGCGGGCGAAAAACTGCGCATCGAGGAAAGAGGCACGCTGATCGCATCCGGCCTGATCGCGGGCGAAGCGATTGTGGGTATTCTTGCGGCCGTAGTCTTCCTAACCGGCGCGCCGGCAATGGCGACGTTTTCCTTCTATCCAACCTGGGGCGGATATCTGTCGCTGATCGGATTCGCCAGCATCGCGTACGCGCTGATCCGGATCCCCGTGTCGGCAAAATAGCGCCGCCCGGCTATTCATCCTCGACGACGATCGCATAAACCTCGCCGGGCCCATGCACGCCCCGCACCAGAATCTGCTCGATGTCCGCCGTACGGCTCGGCCCGGTGATCAACACCATGGAGCTGGTCCGCGCGGATGGCATCGGGACCTCCGTGAGCAATTGGTCCAGGTTCGCGAGAATCCGCGATTGCGGGAACACGGCCACATGCAGCGGCGGTAACAGCGAGATCAATCGCGCTTCTTGAGGGCTCGCGAGCAGCACCAGCGTCCCGGTCGCCGCCAGCGCGTAATCGGCGCTGGTGATCCCCACATCGGCTGTCGCGCAGGCTTCCCGCAGCGCCTCGCGATCGGTAAAACCAGATTGGACTCCGTCCAGCCCGGTGATTCCGCAAGCCTTAAGGAACGGCGCATTGGACGCAACCGCGCTCTTTCCTGCCAGCAAATCGCGCAGCGCCGGAACCACCGAGGCTTTGTCCCGAACAATTAAAACTTTTCCCGCAAGCTTTTCAAGATTCTGGCCGAAAAGAGAAAGGTATTGCTTGCGATCCATTTGCGGGGTCCGCAATAGGGCGGCTGTAAGAGGGGCCAGGGGCTTGGGGATTGCCAGGCCCAACGCCCTACGAATATCCCCCAGGATTTGCTCGCGCGCATTCATTTCGCTCTCTCCGCCCACCAGCGATGAAAGCTCCGCGAAGCCAGCCGCGGCACCTCACGCTCGCTCGCCCAACTCCTGAGCAGCCCTACGTTCGGCATCAGCGGCGCCAACATCGAACCCAGACGTCCCAGCGCCAGATACAGCTTGGGATGCGTCATCACCCATGCCCACACACCGAACGCCAGCCTTTCCAATCTCCCGCTGCCCTCACGCCGTTTCGCTTGCGTCACCTCGGACCTTAGCTTCAGCAGCAACTTCGGAATCTCGATCTTCACCGGACACACTTCCGCGCACGCCCCGCACAGGCTGGATGCGAACGGCAGCCAAGGATCTTCGGTCACGCCATGAAACTGCGGCGTGATGATCGCGCCGATCGGCCCCGAATAAATCCACGGATAATTGTGCCCGCCGATCTTCCGATACACCGGACAATGGTTCAAACACGCGCCGCAGCGAATGCAATACAGCGACTGCCGTTTCTCCGGATCGGCCAGCAGCTTGGTGCGCCCATTGTCCAGCAACACCAGATAAAACTCGTCGGGACCGTCGATCTCTCCCGCGCGTCGCGGCCCGGATAGAAATGATGTATACACCGTCAGCGCCTGCCCGGTGGCGCTCCGCCCCAGCAGGTTCAAAAACACGCCCAGATCCTGCGCCCGCGGAATCACTTTTTCGATCCCGGCCACGGCGATGTGAATCCTGGGCGCGGACGTCGACAACCGCGCGTTGCCTTCGTTTTCCACCAGCACCACGGCGCCCGAATCCGCCACCAGGAAATTCGCGCCGGTCACCCCGATATCCGCCCGCAGGAATTTCTCCCGCAGCACCCGCCGCGCGATCTTGGTCTGCTCTTCGATCACCACCTCGTTCTCCACGCCCAGCTTCTTGGTGAAGATTTCAGCCACGTCGAAACGGGTCATGTGCAGCGCCGGCGCGACGATGTGATACGGATGCTGGTCCGCCAGTTGCAGAATGTACTCGCCCAGATCCGTTTCCACGGCTTCCACTTCGCCGCGCTGCACAGCCGCATTGAAATGGATCTCCTCGGTGGTCATGGATTTCGATTTCACGATCAGCCGCGCGCCGCGCTCCTTGGCGAGCTTCAGCACGAAATCCGAGACCTCGGCGCCATCCCTGCAATACACCACCTTCCCGCCCTGCGCGGTTAGATTTGTTTCGAGCTGCTCGAGATAGTGATCCAGATGCTCGATGGTGTGCTTCTTGATCTGGTTGGCGTGGTCGCGCAGCGCCTGATAATCGGGCAGCAGCGTGGGATCGATGGCGCTGGCCCGATGATCCATCAGCCGCTTGGTGGCCGAATAAACCGCCAGCTGGAGCCTGGGATCGTCCAGCGTTTTCTTGAAGCTTTCGGTGGGCGCGCCGGACATTCTTATCTCGACGCCAGCACTTCCGCCAGATGCAGCGTCCGGATCGGAACTCCCGCGCGCCGCATCGCGCCCTCCAGTTGCATCAGGCAACTGGAATCCACCGAAACCACCGCGTCCGCTTCCGTTTTCTTGATCGATTCGATCTTGGTGCGCGCCATGCCGCCGGATACTTCAGGAAACTTCACCGAAAAGGTGCCGCCGAAGCCGCAGCATTCTTCCGCCGCTTCCATTTCGCGCAGCGTCAGGCCCGCCACGTTCGCCAGCAGCCTCCGCGGCCCGGCCTTCAACCGCAGTTCCCGGAGCGCATGGCAGCTGTCGTGATACGTCACCACGCCCTGGAACCGCGCACCCACGCTCTCCACCTGCGCAACCTCTAGCAGGAATTGCGAAAATTCAAAAACGCGCTCCCTCAATCGACGGCTCTGCTCCAGACGCTCGGGATCTTGCGCAAAGATCTCCTCGTAATGATGCGTGATCATCGAAGCGCAGGACCCGGACGGCGCCACGACATATTCGGCATCCTTGAAAACGTCCAGGAAATGCCGGGCCACTCGCGCTGCTTCTTCCGGATAACCGCTGTTCAACGCGGGCTGGCCGCAGCAGGTTTGAGCCGCCGCGAAATCCACCTGATAACCCAGCCGCTCCAGCACTTCCGTCACGGCGATTCCAACTTGAGGAAAAACCTGATCGACCACGCAGGTCACGAACAGAGAGACTCGCTTCACTCCCTCAATTGTGACTGATTCAGTTGCTGACTGTAACGAAAGCCCCGCTCGGAGACGAAAATCCCCCGATGGTCACAACAATGGACTGATCGCCGTCCGGCGTGTTGTCCGGAACCTGGATGTTCAGCTGGTATAGTCCCGCGTCCGCCGTAACTCCGGCGTAAAGGATTTGCGCCGCATCCAGCGTAATCCCGCCCACCATCACGGTGATCGCGCCAGTGACTTGAGCGGACGCATTCGGCAGCACGCCTGCCGCGAAGGACGGCTTCGTTGCTCCAAACCCGGTGGCGAAAAGCGTCAGGTAGTCTTTCGACTTGGCCGCAACCGTCGTGAGCCCGGGGATCGAGCCGGGAGCTCCGATGTACGCGCCCGTTACCGCATTGATGGCCGCGATCGGATCGTGTCCGTCGGTGTTCTGGAGAAAGTAGAAGAACTCCGGCGAGGCCGCTTGGATCGTGGACGCTTGCTGTGCGCTGTCCTCCTGCTGCGGCGTCCCGCACTTGTTCGAGACGATGACGCCCGCATCGCCGGACAGCCCGTCCGGAATCTGGAAGTTGATTTGATCCGGATAAACGCTGAAGATGGGCGCCGGCGAACCACCCACCGTGACGCACGCGCCCGCCAACTGCGTTGGAAGATTCCCGTTCACCAGGTCGCTTGACCCGGCTTGCCGCGCGGTCCCCGCCGGCGCGAAATTGATTCCGAAAACGGTCGCGATCGCATTGCCGGAAAGGCTGGTCACCGCGGGCGCGCTTAACCCCGCGCTAACCACCCCGCCAGGACTGATCTGCGGCGCGGTGGGAGAAATTGCCGCCACCGAGGTCAAAGTGAATATCGCGGGCGTCAAACCCGTAGCCGATGCCGTCACCGTAAATGGACCGGTAGCCATCCCCAGCGTCACGCCGATGCTGGCCGTCCCATCGCCGATGCTCACCGCCTCCGGATTCGATAGCGTCGCAGCGGCCGCCGGCGACACCGTGAACTGAACCGTTACGCCTGGCAGCGCCGCGCCGGTTGCATCCGATACCATCACCACCAGCGGTTTTGCGAGCGCGCTGCCCGCCGTCCCGCTCTGGCCGTTTCCGCTCGCGATCCCGAGGCTCCCCGGCGCAGCCGTTTGCGGCATCAAGGCGCGCACCCGGTCATTGTTGAAGTCCGTTACGTATACGATTCCCGTGCGGTCCACAAACAGCTTCCATGGATCGACCTGCGCCGCCAGAGCTGACCCTCCGTCGCCCGATTCCGGGTAACCCACGCCGCTCCCGGCTATGGTCCAGATCAATCCCGCCGGGTTCACGCGCCGCACCACTTCGTTGAAGTTATCCGCGATGTAGAGATTTCCAGCCGCGTCCACGGCCACGCCCGAGGGCGAATTCAGCACCGCGTTCACCGCCGGACCGCCATCGCCCGAATAACCCGGCGCGCCGGTGCCGGCCACCGTGGTGATTATCCCGCCGGTCGTGATCTTCCGCACACGATTATTCGAATAATCGGCGACGAACAGATTGCCACTCGCGTCGAAGGCCAGGTCCAGCGGATCCAGGCCGGCCGACAACGCCGGCCCATTGTCGCCGCTGGCTTTGACGTTCCCGTTCCCGGCAAAGGTCGTGATATTCCCCGTGGCCGCAATCACCTCGCGGATCCTTTCATTGTCGAAGTCCGCGATATAGATATTCCCCGCGGCATCCAGCGCCAGCCCGCTCGGTGCGCTTAACGACGCCGATGTCGCCGGTCCGTTATCGCCGACAAACCCGGGCATGCTATTCCCGGCGATGATTGTCGTAGTTCCCCCCGGCGTGATCTTGAGCACCAGCGGTTCGTCGTCGGACGCGTATAGATTCCCCGCCGAATCAAAAACCACCCCGCTGGGGTTTCCATAGATCTGTCCGGCCGCGTTGATATTGCCACCCAGCATGAATTCCCGAACTTCGAAATTGTTGCTGTCGGCTACCGCGAACAATCCGGCGCTGCTCCGGGTGATTCCATCCGGATTGTCGAGGATCGCGTTCAGCGCCGGACCTCCGTCATGCGGATCCGTCCCGGCAATCGTGTTGATCGCGCCGAAGCCCGTAGCCACTTTGCGGATGCGCCGGTTTCCCTCGTCGTCGACATACAGATTCCCTGCCGAATCGAACGCCAGGGCGCTCGGAAGATTGAGCGACGCGAGGATCGCCGGACCCGTGTCGCCTGAGAAACCCGGCAGTTCGTCGCCAACCACGGTGTTCGCAATCTGGGAGGAATTGATCTGGATCACTCGGTCGAGATTAATATCCGAGATATAGAGGTCGCCTTGGGAATCGAAAGCCAGACCGGTGGGTACCATCAGCTCCGCCGTGGCCGGTTGTCCATTTTGCGGGTAGCCGATGTCGCCGCTCCCCGCGAACGTTGTCAGCACGCCCGTTGTGTTCACCATCCAAACGATGTCGTTGCTGTAGTCGGAAAAGTAAACGTTTCCCTTCGAGTCCACCGCGATCCCCGCCGTCATGCCGATGGCCGTCTCGAGGGCAGGCACGTTGATTCCTCCTCCGAAGCCCTGTGAGCCCGTACCGGCGTACGTGTTGATGTTGTTCTGAGTATCGATCTTGCGGATCCGGTAGTTCATGGCGTCGTCGACATAAATGTTCCCGGCCGCGTCCACCGCTAAAGCGAAAGGCTGCAACCGCGCCGAAAGCGCCGGACCTCCGTCGCCGCCATAACCTGGGACTCCCGTTCCCGCGATGGTGTTGATGGTTTGATCGGACGAGATGCGCCGGATCACGCCATTGCCCCGGTCGGCAAACAGCAGGTTTCCCGAAGCATCCAGCGCCAGCCCCGCCGGGCCGTTGATCTCCGCGCTGGCCGCCGGTCCACGGTCACCGGAATAACCCGGCAATCCGTTCCCGGCCACGGTGGTAATAATACCGGAAGGGCTGACTTTTCGGATGCGATTGTCGTCAGTGTCCGCGATATATACGTTTCCCGCCGCATCCACCACGACGGAAATTGGATCGCGCAGCGGCGCGGATGTGCCCGGCTTTCCGTCCATTAGCCGGTCGGTTCCCGCGATGTCCGTTATTGTATACACCTGACCCGGCGCATTCACCGAAAAACAGCCGAGAATCAGGCACAGCGTGCAGGGTAAGACCGATTTATGCGCCATGCGAGTTCAGAAAGTATGGCGCACCTTCTGAATAATTGCAAGACTATTTGCGCCGAAGTCTCTTCAGCAGCTTGCGGCCGCGGCTTGCCATGGCAGGGGTTCCCGAGCGAGTCAGCCGTTCGATAAGCGGCAGGATTTCAGCCAGCAACTCACCATCCCGATCGGCAAAATCGGCCAGCGCCTGCATGCTGGATGTCTTCACGATACTGCTTTCGTCTCCTAAATATCCGAGCAGAATCTGCACGGCATCGTCCCGTTCCCGGCGAGTGAGCTTCAGCCGCGGAAGCATCTGAGCCACGTGCCAGCGAACTTCTTTGTCCTCATGCTTAGAAACCAGCCGCAGTAATTGACTTTTATATGGCTGCAGCAACTCCGGCCGTTTGGCGGTAATCTTCTCAGCGGAGTCCCCCGACCGCATCCGTACCACCGGGTCATCCTGCAGCATTCCCAAAAACAATTCGGGAAATAACGCTTCGTTCGCGAGAACTTCCCGCGCCACCTGGTTCGACCGCCCGATGGAACGCCGGTCGCCGCCCGCCAGCTTTTTGAGTACGTCCCCCATGCGCGATCCCCAGCTTACAACGCCCTCAGCCGATAATGTATCCTACGGATATAGCGGTGGAGTTCGCTTAATTCCGCTACGCGGACAATGACTCCTACGATGGGAAACTGTTGTGGGAGGTTTGACCGGCCCTCCTCGACGGTTCCCCAGAACAATAGAAAGCGCAAGGAGGATAAGCCTTGGACCGTTATCTTATGGTGATGCTCGGGGGCGCAACCGGATCCCTGGCCCGGTTCGTGCTCGGAACCGCCATCATGAATCGCGTCGGCGGCCGTTTTCCGCTCGGTACCGTCGTCATCAACATCACCGGATCGTTTCTCATCGGACTTCTCATGACCATATTCTCCGAGCGCTTGAATCCGCACCCCAACTGGCGGCTGCTCCTGGTGGTCGGTTTTCTCGGCGGCTACACTACCTTTTCGAGCTTTGAGTGGGAGTCGCTCGGCCTGGTCCGCGATGGCGCCCGCTGGCTGGGCCTGCTCAACATAGCGGGCAGTGTGTTGCTGGGATATTTTGCAGTCTGGTTGGGCGTGATTATCGCCTCGAAGCGTTGACGAAGCTGAAAGGAGGGACGCATGCTTACTAAAGGACCCGCTAAGAAAGTTACGATCTATCTCAATGAGGACACCCAGCGCCATCTAAGCCCGCTCTATGAATCGCTACTCGCGTTCCTGGTGCATAAGGGCGTCTCCGGCGCTACCGTTACGCGGGCGCTCTCCGGCTTCGGCGCGCATCGCGTGATACATACCCCGAAAATTGAAGTCCTGGCCGAGCATCTCCCCGTGCGCCTGGAATTTGTCGAGACCGCCGAAAAGGTCGAGGAGCTTCTTCCCACGCTCTATGACATGGTCACCGACGGCCTCATCGAGGTGCAGGACACCACCGTCGTCAAGATCGCCAACAAGGGCGTCAAGCCCGAGACGAAGCAGCCGCACGAGCGCAAAGCTGGTAAAGCCAAAATGATGCGGATCTTCATGGGCGAAGCGGATCGCTGGAACGGAGAGCCCCTCTATGACGCCATTATCAAGCGCCTGCTCCTGATCGAAATCGCCGGCGCTACGGTCTATCGCGGCATCTTGGGATACGGTGTAAAGGGGCACACGCATAAGCAAAATCTCCTGCGTACCAGCCGGGATCTTCCCATCATGATCGCCGTGATAGAAACTGAAGAGAAGCTGAACCAAGCCGCCGAGGTAGCGGAAGTAATGTTACAGGACGGGCTGATCGTGGTTTCGGATGTGGACATCGTTCGCATCGTCCACGTGGAGGCAACGGATGCGAAACTACCAGCCAGCTAAGTTGCTTCGCCTGCATTTCAACGAACGGGATCGCTACCAGGGCAAGCCTCTCTATGAGGCCATCGTCCGCAAATGTGAAGAACTGAAGATCGCGGGCGCCACCGTATTCCGCGGCCTGGAAGGCTACGGCGGAACGGCCGAGATCCACCGCTCTCGCATGCTCGGGCAGGACCTGCCCATCGTCATTCAAATCGTCGACACGGAAGAAAACATTCGTCGGCTCCTGCCCACTGTCGAAGAAATGCTGGACCAGGGCCTGATCGCGATGTCCGACGTCAGCATCCTGCGAATCCAGAAGCAGCCCGGCGTTTGAAGCCATTCACCACGCCGCCGCCTGAATCTCACCCGCCCCCTCTATCACTTCCCCGCCCCAACCCCAATTCCCCTTGCATCGCCGTGGTATTCCGGGTCAGAAAGGAATTCGCAATGCCGGATACCACTTTCGACCACACCGCCGCCGCCCCAGCCAGCCGCGCCGCAGTCAACCATGCCAATGCCCAGCGCTCCACCGGACCTCGCACAGAGGCCGGTAAGCGGCGCTCTTCGCTGAACGCGCTCCGCCACGGGCTCACCGGCCAGACCATCGTGCTCCCTTCCGAAGACCTGGATGCCTATCAGCGTCTCACCCGCCGCTTCTCCGATGAATTCGAGCCCAAGGGCGCGGTGGAAGAGCAGCTGGTGCAATCGCTCGCCGATGCCGCCTGGCGTCTCAATCGCGTCGCCGCTCTCGAGACTAATCTGCTGTCGCTCTCTACCGTCCAGCCCGTCCTCATCAGTACGGACCATCCCGAAGCTCAGGATGCCCTCGCCGCCGCGCAAAATCTGCACGCCAACACCCGCGCTCTCAATACCCTGAGCATGCACAGCCAGCGCCTCTCCCGCCAATTCCAGCAGACCCTCAAGCTGCTCCGCGAAATCCAGGCCGAACGTCGCTACACCCAGGAATGGGAGGAACGGAGCGCCGCCATCCGCGTGGCCCAGCACCAGCGCGCCCAGGCCGCCCGAAGCGTGGCTTCGTTTTCGAATCTGCACACATCCGCTCCCGCGCTCCCTCGCGATCCCCTGCCCGATCAAGCTGTCTGGTTCGATTCCCACTTCGATGAACCGCTCGCTCTAGCCACTTTGCGCCCGCCCCAGCGGATTCAGGAGATTCGAACGCGATAAGATTGAACCGGAATGCGGCGCGAAGCGTCATTCTTCGGCGAACAGGAAATGGATCTCATCTACATCGCCAAAAGACTCAAGGAAGCGCTCCGCCTGGAAGCCGCGCTCACCGAATCAGGCGTGGAATATGCCGTTGAACCGGACCAGTACCGCGCCGGCGTCCTGTTTCGCAGCGATCGCGTGGGTGCATTTTTCTACGTGCTTCCGGAAGGCGCCCGCGAGGCCCGCGAAGTCATGCATCGGCACGGCTTCCGGTTCCAGGACTTGCAACCCGTCTAACGCTTCCAGGTTTGCCACGTACCGGTATTCCCTCCCGCCGCGCTGCTGCTATGCTGTACGGGTGATGTTTCGACGCGCCATTCTTTTTCTGTTCGCGTTGCCCCTGCTCGCGCAAGACTACCCCAGCCTTACCGATCAATACCGCGACGCCGCCAACCGCCTCATCGACGCCGCCCTGGTGGATCAAGGCGGCATGGACAAGCTGGCCTATTTGTGTGACCGCATCGGCAATCGCCTCAGCGGCTCGCCGTCGCTCAACCGCGCCATCGCCTGGGCCGCCACGCAGATGAAGGAAGATGGCCTGGTCAATGTGGCCACTCCCCGGGTCAAGGTTCCCTACTGGGTGCGTGGCGCGGAAAGCGCCGCGCTGGTTGAACCGGTCGCCCGTCCCCTCACCATGCTCGGCCTCGGCGGCAGCGTCGCCACTCCGAAAAAGGGCATCACCGCCCAGGTTGTGATCGTCTCCAGCTTCGATGAGCTCGAAAGGAAAGGCCGCGCCGGCATCGAAGGCAAGATCGTGCTCTTCAATGTTCCCTACGAAGGCTACAGCCGCACCGTGGTCTATCGCACCTCCGGACCCTCTCGCGCCGCCCGCCTCGGAGCCGTCGCCGCTCTCGTCCGCTCCGTCACCCCGGTCAGCCTGCAATCCCCGCACACCGGCGCTTTGGAATACACCGACGGCATCCCCAAGATTCCCGCCGCCGCCGTCACCATCGAGGACGCGCTCCTGATCCAGCGCCTGGTGGACGCCGGCAACCCCGTCACCGTTCATTTGGAGATGGAAGCCCGCACGTTCCCGGATGCCGATTCAGCCAACGTCATCGGCGACATTCCCGGCCGCGAGCGACCCTCGGAAATCGTGGTAATCGGCGGCCACATCGATTCCTGGGATGTGGGCTCCGGCGCGCAGGACGACGGCTCCGGAATCATCACCGCGCTCGAAGCCGCTCACCTGATCCATCAGCTGGGGCTACATCCGCGCCGGACCCTGCGCGTGGTTTTTTGGACCAACGAAGAAAACGGCGGAGCCGGCGGCGTGGCCTACCGGGACTGGATCGGCGCCGAAATCAGGAATCACGTCGCGGCCATCGAGATGGACGGCGGCGCGGAAAAGCCCGCCGGATTCGGCATCAGCTCCCCAGGCGATTCGCCGGCCGCCCTCGCCCGAGTTCGCGAAATCGGAAAGCTGCTCGAACGAATCGACGCCGGTTACATCCAGCCCGGTGGCGGCGGAGCGGACATCGCGCCGCTAATGCGCGACGGAGTGCCCGGCCTGGCGGTCCGGACCACCGGCACGCGCTACTTCGATTGGCACCATTCCCGCGCCGACACCACCGACAAAGTCCGGATCGAAGATCTGCGCGCCAACATCGCCGCCATGGCAGTGATGGCCTACGTCCTGGCCGACATGCCCGAGCCCCTGCACCAGGTCACGTCCTACAACAGCCGCTAAGCAAGTTTTTAAACTTCCCGAGAGACATTCCGCGTGCCGACGCACATTCTCGCTTGCCGACGGGTAGGACATGCTTTTAGCTTGTCTCAGCAGCCTCTCACAGGCTGACGGGATCGGCGACTACCGGTTCCTGCGGGCGTCGAGCTTTCTTGCGCCAGAAGAAGTACACCGGAATTCCGGTTGCGATCAGCGCCAATCCGGCGAAAGACGGTCCCGGCCGGGTCACCAGCATGTTTCCCAGGCACCAGGCCGTCACGGCGACAAACAGCAGCGGCGTGACAGGATAACCCCACATCCGGTAGGGTCGCTCCAAATCCGGCCGCAGGCGGCGCAGCCGGATGACCGCGAAAATCGTAAACCCGTAGAACAGCCACAGCGCGAACATAGAGTAATCGATCAGCGTTTCGTACGTTCCGCTCAGCAAGAGCACCACCGCCCAAACCGCTTGCGCGGCGATGGCGAAAGCGGGCGTCGAATAACGCGGGTGAATCTCGCCGAAGCGGGCGAAGAACAGGCCGTCCTGAGCTTGCGCGAAGTATATTCGGGGACTGGTGAGGAAGCAACCGTTCAGCGTGCCGATGATGGACACCCGGATGATGAGTGAAACCAGCGTGCCCCCGGCCGGGCCCATCGCACGCTCGGCTGCCGTAGCGCCCACATGAGCGCTCGCGGCGATCTCGGGAATCGACAGCACGCGCAGGTAGGCGACATTGGCCAGCAGGTAGATCGCAATGCAGATGCCCACTCCGATCGTCATGGCCAGCAGAATATTGCGCCGGGGATTCTTGATTTCGCCGGCGACGAAGCACACCGTCACCCAGCTGTCGTAGGCCACCAGGCAAGCAATCAAAGCGACCCCGAACGCCGCCAGGGAGAAAGGCGCTGCAGTACCCGGCGGCGCAGGCGCGGAATGGCCGCGATACAGCAGGGCGCTGACGATGATGATCGCAAGGCCGATCACTTTGGCGAGCGTGAAGATTTTCTGAACCAGAGCGCCCGCCCGCGAACCCCGATAGTTGACAACCGCGAGCAGTGCGATCGCCGCTACGCCGAGGAGCTTCGATTCCACCGGATTAAGCGGCACGAAATACGAAACGTACAGCCCCAACGTGACCGCGAGCCAGGACGCTTGGGCGGTCCGGGCGACCACGAACATGGTCCAACCGAAAAGAAACCCGGCCAGAGGGCCGTAGGCTTCGCGCAGGTATACGTATTGTCCGCCAGTAGCGGGCATAGCGGCGCCCAACTCGGCGCAGGCCAGCGCTCCGATGAGAGACGCAACGCCCGCGAAGACCCAAACCGCAAGAATGGATGCGCTGGTGGTGAGGTTGCTGGCCACCAGGTTGGGAACCAGAAAGATTCCGCCGCCAATGATCATCCCGACCACGATGGCGAGCGAATCCAGCAATCCGAGCTTTCGCGGCAGCGCGGTGGTCATTCGCGGCAAATCCCCCGCTCGCTGCTCTCAATAAATTTCACCAGATGCCGAGTGTGCTCGGTGTCGGCCTCCGCTGCGATGCGCGCGAGCGCGTCCTTCAGCTTCAATCCGGATCGATACAGGATCTTGTACGCTGCTTTCAGCGCGGCGATCTCTTCGCGCGAGAGCCCGGCCCTGCGAAGCCCAACCATGTTCAGCCCGTTCGGCCGCACGTTGAAATCGGTGTAGAGAAAGAACGGCGGGACATCCAGATTGACGCGCGAGTTGCCGCCGATCATGGCCAAGCGTCCGATCTTCGAATATTGATGAATCACCACGCCGCCCGAGATGAAAGCTTGATCCTCGACATCCACGTGCCCGGCCACCAGCGCGCAGCTGGCGATGACGCAATTGTTCCCGATCCTGCAATTGTGCGCAATGTGGCCGGAAGTCATCACGTAGTTGCCGTCGCCGATCTCGGTGACGCTCTCCGGCTGCGTGCCGCGCGAGATGGTGTAGTGTTCGCGAATGATGTTATTGTTGCCGATGCGCAGATAACTGCGCTCGCCGCTGAAGTTTTTGTCGAGCGGATCGGTGCCCAGCACGGTTCCGGCGGAGATCTCATTGTGTTGGCCCAGGGTGGTCCAGCGCTTCACATATACATACGGCTCGAAGCGGCAGAAAGCCCCCACCACGACATCTTCCTCGATAATGACGTATTCGCCGATTACGGCCTGCGGGCCGATTTGAGCATGGGGATGCACTCGCGCGGTTGGCGCTATCGAGGCGGAAGGATCAACCGGCATAAGTTTGTATGATACAGGGGTGATGGGAGGCGGAGCTTGCGGGTCGATGAAATCGCGCGGCGTTTGAACGCGAACTGGGAAGGCGCGGGCGATTTCGAAATTGCATCCGTCGCGCCGCTGGAATCGGCTTCTCCGCGCGACCTGGCGTTTGTCGGGAATCGGAAGGCGGCCGGCACGGCTGGCGATTCGCACGCAGGATGCTTGCTGGTGACCGGGGATTTTCCGGCGGGTCGCACGTTGATTCGCGTGGCTGACCCGCGCGGCGCATTCGCCAAGGCCATCGGATGGTTGTACCCGCCGCGCGCCGCCAAGCCCGGCATTCACGCTACCGCCGTCATCGCGCCCGATGCCGAGGTTGCGAAATCGGCGGCCATCGGCCCGCGCGCATTCATCGGAGCCGGCTCGCGCATCGGGGAACGTGCGATTGTCGGAGCGGGCTGCACGATCGGTGACCGCGTCCGGATCGGCACGGACGCCGTGCTCCACGCGAACGTGACCATATATGACGACGTCACCATCGGCGACCGCGTGGTGCTGCATTCCGGATGCGTGCTGGGCGCCGACGGATTCGGGTTCGTCCGCGCCGGCGACCATTACGAGAAATTTCCACAGATCGGCACGGTGGAAATCGGCAACGACGTCGAGATCGGCGCAAATTCGTGCGTGGACCGCGCAGCGCTCGGCGTCACCCACATTGGCGACGGAACCAAGCTCGACAACCTGGTGCACATCGCGCACAATTGCCGCATCGGACGCCACGTGGTGATTGCGGCGCAAACAGGCCTGTCCGGAGGAGTGATCGTGGAAGATTATGCCGTGATCGGCGGCCAGGTCGGAATCGGCGACAAGGCTCGCATTGAATCCGGCGCGGTGCTAGGCTCGGGCTGCGGAATCCTCACTTCCAAGATCGTCCGCAAAGATCAAGTCGTATGGGGAACCCCCGCGCGTCCGTTGAAGGAATACTTGGAGTCACTCGCGCACCTGGCTCGCCTGCCCCAACTTCGCGGAGAGGTGCGGGAATTGGAGCGTCGTATGCGCGAATCCGAAGAGAGTTGATACTAGGCGTTGGCGGCGTGCGCGGACGCGGCGGGTTTCCGCACGCTGGAACCGGCGCGCTTCAGGATCGTTTCCGCTTGTTCCACCAACTGTTGAAGCCGCACCATATACTGCCTGGCCTGGACCTGATCGGCGGGCAAGGTCATCTCCAGGTAATA
The DNA here is from genome assembly GCA_963786745.1 of Terriglobia bacterium. GTDB lineage: Bacteria > Acidobacteriota > Terriglobia > Bryobacterales > Bryobacteraceae > Palsa-89. The sequence goes on from CAWBAE010000014.1 coordinate 313,824, forward strand.
CGCGATCGCCTCCACGGAACTGAGCGGCTGGCGCAACTCATGCACCAGATCACAAATCGCGTCACGCGGCGGGAGGGCCACGCTGGGCGTTTCAAAGTAAGAGGCGGTTTCAACACGGACGGCCTGCGCTGCGGACATTTTTCTCGGAAATCCCTTCCGTACACTCGCTATTGTAAGCGACAACGAGCATTCAGTTTCAAGTAGCGGTTAACGATATATAGCGCCAAAGTCCGGTGCTCGTCAAGACATTCCAATAGAATAAATCGCAACGTGAACTGGGCCACGGTTCAGACGTACCAGGCCGGCCGCCGGCATACAACGCGCACGTTCACGTTCACCTTGATATCCTAGTCTGTTAGGCTCACCGTCAGAAGTAGAAGCGCGCGAGCCAGAGGTTTTCAACATGTCAGGACATTCCAAATGGGCGACCATCAAACACAAAAAGGCCGCCTTAGACTCCAAGCGCGGGAAAATGTTCACGCGCGTCATCAAAGAGATTATGATCGCCGCCCGATCCGGCGGCGGCGATCCGGACTCCAATCCTCGTCTTAGGACCGCGGTGGTGGCCGCCAAGGCGGTCAGCATGCCGCAGGACAACATCAAGCGCGCCATCATGCGCGGCACCGGCGAACTGGAAGGCGGGCAGATCGACGAAATCATGTTCGAGGGTTACGGACCCGGCGGCGCGGCGGTGCTGGTGGCGGTGGCCACCGATAACCGCAATCGCACCGTCAGCGAGATCCGGCACGTGTTTTCGAAAAACGGCGGAAACCTGGGCGAGCTGGGAAGCGTGGCGTGGATGTTCGAGCGCAAGAGCCAGATTATCGTCGATAAAGAAAAAGCCGGCGAGGACCAGCTCATGACTCTCGCTTTGGATGCGGGCGCCGAAGACCTGCGCGACGGCGGGGACAATTGGGAAGTGGTTTCGGCTCCCGACGCCCACGAGCAGGTTCTGCAGGCCGTGGAGAAGGCGGGTATTCCGGTTATTTCTGCGGAGATCGGAATGATCCCAAAAAATTTGATGAAGCTGGAAGGCAAGAACGCGCAGGCCATGCTGCGCCTGAGCGACGCGCTGGAAGAGCACGACGACGTTCAGAATGTCTACTCCAACTTCGACGTGGACGAGAAAGAGCTCGAGGCCCTGGCTTAGGCGCAATGCGCATCCTGGGCATTGACTGCGGCACCGAGTACACCGGCTACGGCGTGATCGATAGCGACGGCCGGATACACGCGATGATCGCGGCGGGGTGCATTCATACCAGCCCCAAGGAACCCTTGCACGCGCGGCTGCTGGTGATCGCGCGGAATCTGCGCGAGGTTATAGGCTTGCATCATCCGGACTCCGCGGCGGTGGAGGAAGTATTCTACGCACAAAACGCCAAGACCGCGCTCAAGCTTTCGCATGCCCGCGGCGTGGTGCTGCTGATGGCCGCCGAAGCGGGGCTGGCAGTGGGCGAATATTCGCCGCTCGAAGTGAAGACCAGCGTGGTGGGCTACGGCCGTGCTGAGAAACAGCAAGTGAAGCGGATGGTGCATTCGCTCTTGCGCCTGGAGGCCGAAATAGAATCGGAGGACGCTTGCGATGCGATCGCGGTAGCCATCTGCCACGCCACGCACGCGGCCTTTCAGATTTCCGTGGGGGCCGGGCGATGAAACGCTTGGCGCTCTTCGCGGCCGGCCTGGTGGCGCTCGGTTCCGCCGCTGCTTCCGCCGCGCCGCGTCTTTACTATTCCAAGTTCTTCAAAGGCAGCACGCCCGAATATGTCGCCATCGCGGTCGAGCGCGACGGGCAAGCCACTTATCAGGAGGCCAAAGAAGACGACCAACCGATCCGGATTCAACTCAGCGCGTCCGATACGCAGGCGATATTCGCCCTGGCGGACAAGCTGGACCGCTTCCAGCGCCCCATCGAATCCGGGCTGAAGGTGGCCAACATGGGTGTGAAGACCTTTCGTTTCGAGGACGGCGAGGAACGGCACGAAATCCAATTCAACTATTCGCAGGATTTGAACGCGCAGGCGCTGCTCGACTGGTTCGAACGCATCGCCGAGACCGAGGCCAACTTCATCGATCTGGATCGCACCGCGCACTACGACAAACTGGGAGTGAACGACGCTTTGCTCCAGCTTCAGATCTCCTGGGATCATCAGCGCGTGGTTGCGCCCGAACAGTTTCTGCCGCTGCTGGACCGGATCTTCAACAATGAAAGCTATCTGCACGTGGCGCGCGAGCGAGCGGCGGGTTTAGCCGAAGCGATCCGTAAGCCGCCCGCGCCGGCGTCCGGGAAAACGCAACCATGAAGCTGGGTTGCCTGGTGGGGATACTGGTGATCGCGCCCGCGCTGGCGCAGACCGCGGCGTCGCCCAGCGAGCAGGAAAGCCTGCAGCAGGCGCTGGGAGAAGCGGGCAACAGCTCGGTTGAATTGGTGCGCGCCGTCGAGCAGCACCTGAAGCAGTTCCCGAACTCGCCGCGCCGGCCGGAACTCGAACGCGGCGTGCTGAAAACGGCCATCGAACTCGGCGACGACGCGCGCATCATCCGTTACGGCAAGAGCGTGCTGAGGCGCGAGCCCGACAACGTGCAGTTTCTCGAAACCGTCAGCGCGGCGTTATTGCGGCAGAGTGATCCGGCCGGCGCCAAGCAAGCTCTCGATTACGCCGGTCACCTGGAACAACTGATTCAAGCCACTTACAAGGACGACAAATTCGAGCCCAACGGCGGAAGGGCGGAGGCCAAGCGCAAGGAGAATTTTGATCGCAGCCAGGCTCGCGCGCTGATCCTGGAGGCGCGCGCCCGCGGACTGCTGGGCGATGGCGACGCGGCTATTCGACTGGCCAAATCCAGTTACGAGACTTACCCCAGCGTGGAAGGCGCGCGCGAGGCGGCGCGCTGGCTGTCGGCCGCGGGAAAGGAGCGGGAAGCTATCCAGTATCTGGCGGACGCCTTCACCATCGCCGGGCTGCGCTCCGCGGATCCGGATGGCGCCGGAGATCGCGCGCGCATGAGCGAGCTGTTTCGAAAGCTGAACGGCTCCGAACAAGGCCTGGGCGATCTGGTGCTGCAGGCCTACGACGACACTTCCAAGCGCTTGGCGGATCGCCGCGCCGAACTGCGCCAGGTTGATCCGAACACGCAGCTAAAGGACCCCATGCGCTTCACGCTCTCCGGATCGGAAGGCGACCATCTGGCGCTTTCCTCGCTCCTGGGAAAAGTGATCGTGCTCGATTTCTGGGCCACCTGGTGCAACCCCTGCCGTGCCCAGCATGGGCTCTACGAACAGGCCAAGTCGCGCTTCCAAAAAAGCGCGGACGTGGTTTTTCTTTCCATCGATACCGATGAGGATCACGAGCTGGTAAAGCCTTTTCTCGAATCCCAGAAATGGACCCAGAAGGTTTACTTTGAAGACGGCCTTTCCGCGCTGCTGCAGGTTTCCAGTATTCCGACCACGATTATCTTCGGCAAGAAAGGCGACATCGTCAGCCGAATGGTCGGGTACGTGCCGGACCGCTTTGTGGACATGTTGTCGGATCGCATAAACGAGGCTCTGGGCGCGCCCGTGGGGCCTCCGCTCGCGGGGCCGCTGAAGCAATGACCGGCGGGGGGTTCGGCCGCATTACCTGGATCGTGCTGGACAGCGTCGGCATCGGCGCGATGCCGGACGCGGCGGCATACGGCGACGTGGGCAGCGACACGCTGGGCAACATCGCCCGTAAACGCACGCTGCGCCTGCCGAACCTGGCGGAGCTGGGATTGGGCAATATTAAGCCGCTTCGGAATATCGAACCAGCCGCGCATCCATCCGCCGCATACGGCCGCTGCGCGCTCGCATCGCCGGGCAAGGACACTACCACCGGCCATTGGGAAATGGCGGGCATCCATCTCGCCAAGCCGTTTCCGCTCTATCCGCACGGATTCCCACCAGAGATCATGCAGGAGTTCGAGCGCCGCATCGGGCGCGGCACGCTGGCGAATTGCGCCGCGTCCGGCACCGAGATCATCAAGCAGCTGGGCGAGGAACACGTCCGCACCGGCTCGCCGATCGTGTACACGTCCGCCGACAGCGTCTTCCAGGTGGCCGCGCATGAGGAAGTGATCCCGCTATGGGAGCTTTACAAGATCTGCGAAACCGCGCGGGATCTGCTGCGCGGGCCGTACGAGGTTGGGCGCGTGATCGCGCGGCCGTTCCTGGGCGCTCCCGGCAATTTTACGCGCACCGCCAATCGCAAGGATTACGCCGTTCCGCCGCCGCGCGGAATGCTGCTCGATCAACTCGATGCCAAGAAAGTCCCGGTGTTCAGCATCGGAAAGATCTTCGACGTTTTCCTTGGGCGCGGAATTCAGGAACACGAGAAGACCAAAGACAACGCGGATGGTATGGCCAAGACGCTGGAAGCGTTGGATGAATTCCCCACGGGCCTGTTGTTCGTCAACCTGGTGGATTTCGATCAGCTCTACGGGCACCGCAACGATGTGGAAGGCTACGCCCGCGCGCTGGAGCAGTTCGACGCCTGGCTGCCGTCGCTCTGCGCCAAGCTCTCGGCGGCCGATCTTCTGATCCTCACCGCCGATCACGGCTGCGACCCCACCACGCCCTCCACCGATCACAGCCGCGAGTATGTTCCACTATTAGCGTACCGGCCGAAGAATACGGAGGGCGTCGATCTGGGTCTGCGGAACACGTTGTCCGACATCGGCCAAACCGTGGCCGACAACTTCGGCGCGGCGATTTCCGAGGGAACCAGCTTTCTCAAAGCGCTCACCTAGCTCTCGCGCCGTCATCCAACTATGCGACGACCCCTCATGGCAGGCAACTGGAAGATGTACAAGACGCCTGTGGAGACTTGCGCGTTCTTCGAAAAGTTTCGGCCGCTGGTAGCTTCGTCCAGCCATTGCGACATCGTGATTTGCCCGCCCTATGTCGATCTGGAAGCCGCGGCTGGCGCGGTCAAAGGCTCCGCCATCGAAGTCGGCGGACAGAATATGTGCTGGGCGAACGAAGGCGCTTACACCGGGGAAATCTCGGGACCTATGTTGCGAGCGGTCGGGTGCCGTTGGGTGCTGATCGCTCATAGCGAACGCCGGCACTACTTCGGCGAGACCGATGAAACTGCGTCCAAGAAGATCCCGATGGCGCTCGAATCCGGCCTGACGCCGATCTATTGCATGGGCGAGAGCCTGGCTCAGCGGCAATCCGGCGCCACCGAGAGCGTGCTCGACGTGCAGTTTCTGGGCGGATTAGGGAAGCTTTCGACCGAGGCGTTTGAACGCGTCGTCCTGGCTTATGAGCCGATTTGGGCCATCGGAACCGGCAATGTGGCGACGCCCGAAATTGCGGCCGACGCGCATTGCTTCATTCGGAATCAGGCGCGCAAGAGATTCGGAAACACCGCCGCGGACGCTTGCCGGATTCTTTACGGAGGCAGCGTAAAGCCTGACAATATTCGAGCGCTGATGACCCAGCCGGAAATCGACGGAGCTCTGGTGGGCGGCGCGAGTCTCGACCCGATTGCGTTCGCGTCCATCGTGAACTTCTGATGCTTCGATTCCCCGCCCTTCTGTGTATTGCCGCCGCGCTGGTCTGGGCGCAACCCGGGAAACTCGCCGCGCCGTACCAGACGATCGTCGACTTGTCCCGCGCCGCGCCGCCCGAATTTGCCGCGGATGCGCTGCTGCGCTTGATCGAATCGGGTAAAGTCGTCGATCGGGATCACAAACGGCGTCTCACGGAAGAGGCTTTTCGTTTGGCCGATAGCGCTACCTTTCGCGTGCGCATGCGAGCTTTGCCCGGCATCCCGCAGGACACGCGATCCGGTCTCCTGAGCAGGGCTCACGGCTTGCAGCTGGATAGTCTCTCGCTTCAAAGCCGGGCCGTGAAGGACATGCTGGCCATCGACGTCCCCAAGGCCCGCGAGCTTTTTGAGGAGATCCCCCCGCCCGCGCTAACTCCGTTGAGCTGCGACGACGCGCTGGTTTACGACCTCACGAACTTCTATCAGATTCTGGGCGCGATAGTGAACCGCAGCTTCACCGAAAAAGAGCGCGCCAAACAGGACCATGTTAATTTTCTGCTCGGCTATCTGGCCCGGGTAAGTTCGCCGCTGCAATTTCCTCCGCTCGCGGACGTCATCGGGACCGTCAGCGTGACGCCCGCGCAGCGCGAAGTTCTCTGGTCCAAATTCTACGGCCTGCTCGAGAGCATGCCGCCGGACGGCCGTGCATTCTCGGTCCTGGCGGCGGGCGGAGCTCAGCAGCGGGCGGAGCTTCAAGCGTACTTGGATAAGAACCGAAGCGCGGGTTGCCCGGGTGACCGGGTTTCGTCGTCCGCAACCGCGTCGACTCCCAAGCTCGACCGATACTGGCAATCGCAGGAAGCGCAAACGCTCTTCGCCGACGGAACCAAGCTGCGCTTTAACTCCGCCAAGCAGCCACTCAGCGATTCCGATCGCGCCACTCCGGAATGGCGCCAACAGCTGGCGGATTACATGAGCGAGCTGGCCAACTGGGGACCCTCCGGCGAAAAATCGGAGGCTGACTATTTTCATCAAAAGTGCCTGGTGTTCGTGAACCTGGTGGATCTGATTCCTCCCGGGCCGGATCGCGACGAAGTCGTGGCGGCCTTCGTCGATTTCATCAGCAACTCCGGCTTGGAGCTGCAGAGCCCAGTGGAATGGTACCTGGAAGCGAACACTATGCTCGAGCGCGTGCGCGGAGCGGGCGCCGGCGAACCAGACAAAGTGCGCGAAGCCTTCGAGGGTTCCGGTGATCCGGTGCTGAGCCTATCGAACGAGCTGGAGAAATTGCTGGGAAGAAAAAATCCCGATTGGGCTATCCCGCAGACTCCTCAGCGCTAGCCAGAGATAAAATGAAGGCAGGGGTGAATATGCGGAGACTTGGCGTTTGGGCGGTTTTGATTCTCGCGCTATCGGTGGCGGGCTGCCGCCATTCCGATCAGGACGACGCCCGCCGCAAGCTCCATGAAACGGATCGCGAGGTGCGCAAGGACTTGCAGCATGCCCGCGAACAAGTGAAAGACGGCCTGAAGCAAGCCAACCGCGAGGCGGAGAAGGCCCTGGGTGAAGCGCGCCGCGAAGTTCATGATGCCACTCGCGACGCCACGCGGACGGGCAAAGACAAACCCCGCGATTCAGACGACCGCTAGGCTGTGCTTCACGGCTGCCGCGCCCGCTCGAGCGAACGTTCGATGGCGATTCGAACCAGCTGGCCGCGCGTCCGCACGCCCATCTTCTCGAACAATTGCTGCAGCGTAGCCTTGACCGAGCTTTGCGATACTCCCAGCTGGTAAGCCATCTCTTTGTTGGTCAGTCCCTCAAAGACGCTGCGCAGAACTTTTTGTTCGCGCGGCGTTAGTTCGGCCGTCGAAGCCTGCGCCCCCGATTTCGGCATCCGATTTTCGCCGGCCGGCATCGTTTTCGGGTCCATCCAGACGCCGCCCCCGGCTACCGCGCGGATGGCCTCGAGGAGTGATGTGGGCGAGTTGTGTTTGAGGAAGATGCCGGAGATACCGAGCTTCCGCGCCACGGAGATATCCAGCGGGCTCATGCCCGCCGTGACCATCAGAATCTTTCCCGTGTATCCGGCGGCCGTGGCGGAAGCGATGAATCTGGTGCCGGTGTCATCCTCCAGATCGAAATCCAGCAGAACTATGTCGACCGAGGATCGGGAGAGCGCTTCCAGAGCTTCGGCCGGCGTGCCGCACTCGGCGACGGTTTCGAAATCCGGCTCCGACACCAGCAGCCGGCGCAAACCCTCGCGAAACAGAATGTGATCGTCAAGCAGTAAGAGTCGTATGCGCTGCATGGTCGGCCGCCGGTGAATCGTGCTCCGCGAGATCCGCCGTGGTGGCCAGCTCCAGGATGAAAGAACATCCCGGATACTGCGGATCATGCCGGAGATCCCCGCGGAACGATCGCATGAACGCGCGCGACAAATAGAGGCCCAGTCCAGTTGCTTCCGCGCCCTTTTGCAGGGGCTGAAAGAGCTTGTGACCGGCGGGGATTCCAGGGCCATTGTCGGTAAAGCGGATGGAAACTCCATCCGGCCGAGGCGAAACCGCGATTTCGATCAGCTTGTTTTCAACCGGCTCCAGCGCCCGCTGGCTGTTCTTGGTCAAATTGAGCAGAACCTGCAGCAGGCTGGAACGGTCGGCCTGCACTAGCGGCAGGTTTTCCGGAATGCTCCAGCGGATCTGAATATCGGACTCCTCGCAGATCGGTTCGAGCACGATTCTGAGGTCGGTTAAAACTTCATTGAGATCGGTGCTGCCCGGCTCGAAACTTCCGACGCTTTGCTTGAGCTCCAGTGAAGCGATCTTGCTCAAGGTCTCCACCAGCGACCCCAGCGCCTCGAAATCCTGATTTCCCTTCAGCGATCCGCTGCGGGCGAGGTTTTCGTGCATCATTCCAATCGCCCCGCAAACATTTCTCACTTCATGAGACACGGCCGCCACCAGAATCCGCGAGCCGGCCAGAAGCTGCTGCAGGCTGGCTTCCTCGCGCTCGCGCAAGTGCTCGGAAGCGTCCACCAGCAAAGCCGCCAGACGCGGACCGGCCGGCGTATTGTAAGTGGAAAAAAACACGTCGGCCAGGAACGCCTCTCCGCTTTCCTTTTGGCCGCGAGTTTGCATTTCGGTGCGAAAGATTTTCGCCGCATCGTCCACCGCCGGAACCGACGCCAGCGCCGGAACATAGCGCACGATCCTCTGGCCGGGAAGCGAGCCCGGAGCTGCGCCCAGCAGACGATGCGAGGCCGGATTGGCCAGAAGAATTTCTCCTTCCGCGGCCATGGTAAGTACGGCTGCGGGGCTGCTTTCGATCAGGAATTCCAATTGCTCTTCGGCCGCGCGCCGGGCGGCCAGGCTCTCCATCTCCCGGCGATAGCTCTTCACCACATTCAAGGACAGCAACCCGGTGATCACCAGCGTGAGAAAAATCAGGGTGTCGCGCGCGGATGCCATATCCATCGGAAACGGGTCAATACGGTCGGAAAGGAAAGTGCAGAAGACGGCGGCGAGAATCAGTTGCCACCAGCCCAGAACGGTTCCGAGCAGCACCATCGGGAAAATGTATAGAAAGCCCAAGGTCGCGTTGATCTCGATGCGCCAATCGGCCAATGCGATGAGCGCGATGAGGATGGCGCCACACGCCAGCACGGCGCGCGGATTCCACTGCAAGACTCGGCGGATCATCAACTTACCCTACTGTGATTCTACAGCGGAAGGCTCTGGCCGGGCGTCCGGGGCAGTCCAAAAATGGCCGAAAGATAACTGGTTCCGAGGCTCGCCAGCCGATACGTTGGAACTGTGGAGTTGTCTCCCGCCGATGACAAACGGAACCGCCGCGCGTTTATGCACCTTGGCTCTGCTCTCGTGCCATACGACGGCGTTATGGGGAGCCGTGACCGGCAGCATCACCGGCACGGTGAAGGATCAGAGCGGGCTGGCGATCGCCGGGGCCGCGGTGGTCGCGACTAATACCGCGCAGGGCATCGAGACCAAGACCGTCACCGATCTGCAAGGCGTGTACGTCTTCCCGAGCTTGTCGATTGGGACTTATCAAATCGAATTTCAGTTTTCCGGTTTTCGCCCCCTAAAGCGCACCGGCATTGTTATCAACGCCGACAGCGCGCTAAAGGAGGACGCCACGCTCGAACTGGCGCAGCAGACCCAGGAAGTCACCGTTACGCAGAGCGTCATGCAGGTGGAAACGGCCAGCACGCAGGTGGGCGAGGTGGTAACCGGCTCGGCGATGACATCCGTCGCGCTCAATGGCCGGAGTTACACCGATCTGCTGGCCCTTCAACCGGGGATCGTGCCCATGTCCACCCAAACCCCCGACTCGATTGTCATGGCGGGCGCCACGGTGGCAATACCGCCGTCGGGGCTCCTGAATCCGGGCAACCAGTCCATTAACGGGCAGCGCGAAGACGCCAACGGATTCATGGTCAACGGAGGCGACGTCAAGGAACTCATGAACGGCGGCACGGCCATCGTTCCGGATCTCGATTCGATCGCCGAATTTCGCGTCCTCACCAACAACTTCGATGCTCAATATGGCAACTACAGCGGCGGCATCGTGAATGTAGTGACCAAATCCGGGTCGAACGAAGTCCACGGCAGCGGGTTCGAATTCCTGAGGAACACGGATCTGGATGCGCGCAATTTCTTTTCTCCGGATCGGAGCTTCTACCGGCAAAATCAGTTTGGGGGAACCATCGGCGGCCCCATCAAGAAGGACAAGGTGTTTTACTTCGCCGACTATCAAGGGACGCGGACGAATCAGGGCATCGATACCGGCCTGATCTCGGTGCCATCCCTGGCGGAGCGTTCGGGCGATTTGCAGGCCGCGGAGGGAGCGTTGACGGGCGTGGTGAGCGGTCCCTACCTGGCGAGCCTGCTTTCCGGGAAGTTAGGCTACGGCGTTTCCGCCAACGAGCCATACTATACGTCCGGCTGCGGCTCGAATACGCAGTGCGTATTTCCGAACGCGATCATTCCACAAACAGCCTGGTCCTCGCCGGCCCAGCATCTGCTGCAGTACATTCCGCTTCCCAACGTCGGAGCATCCACGTTTTCAACCGGCGCGGTGGGTGAGACGTTGCGCGATGACAAAGGAAGCGTCCGCATCGATGGCGACGGTGGACGTTGGGGCCTGCTATCGGCCTATTATTTTTTCGACGACTATACCGAGAACAATCCTTATCCCACCGGGCAAGGAGGCGCCAGCGTGCCCGGCTTCAACGCCCTGACGCTGGGCCGGGGACAGGTTCTGAACCTGGGCGACACCAAGACCTTCGGACCTACTTCGGTCAACGAAATTCGCTTGAGCTATCTGCGCGATTCCAATAACGTCGGCCAGCCCGCCGGCGGCGTCGGGCCGAGCCTGGCTTCGCAAGGCTTCGTCACCGGCATTGGAACACCCGGCATCGTGCCGCTCGCGCCGCAGATCGAAGGCGTCGAAAACGTGATCTTCAACTCGTTCGTCATCGGAACTCCCATCACGAACCTGAAACAGGCCAACAACACCTTTACCGCGAGCGATGGGTTCTCAAAGGTATTGGGCAACCACACCTTGAAGCTTGGCGCTTCCGCCAGTTTCGAGCAGGTCAACGTCAATCCGAATCCCACTTTCAACGGTTCATTCCTTTTTTCGGGCTCGGAAACCGGCCTGGATTTCGCGGACTTCCTGATCGGCGTGGCCAGCAACTACAATCAGGCCGATTCGCAGGCGTACTATCCTCGCCACAAATACGTGGGAGGCTATGCGCAGGATAGCTGGCACATCCTGCCCAATCTCACGCTGAACTACGGAATCCGCTGGGAGCTGATGGAGTATTGGTCCGAAAAATACAACCAGATTCCGACGTTCATTCCCGGAGAGCAGTCCAAAGTCTACCCGAACGCTCCGCTCGGGCTCGTCTATCCGGGCGATCCTGGGGTTCCGAACACTCTGGTTCCATCGCAAAACCGCTTTTCTCCGCGGCTGGGCGTGGCGTGGTCGCCGGGAGGGGACGGTCTGCTCGGAAAGATTCTCGGCGGACCTGGGAAAACCAGCGTACGGGCCGGTTACGGCATTTACAATTCGGTGATTCAAGGCAACGTAATGGCGTTCGATGAGCCGCAGCCGCCGTACGGCTTGAGCTACACCAGCCCCGCGCCGCCGTTATTCGCGACGCCTTTCAGAACCGCGTCCAATGGTTCGTTTCTCGGCAACCCGTTTCCGCTGACGTTTCCCGCTCTGAGCGGCCACACGCCCAACAATCCGGATGCCAGTATTAATTTCACGCCGTTCGAGCCCATCGCAGGCATGACCGCGCCTCCACCCTGGAACACGTATCCTTACGCTGAGACGTATTTCTTCTCCATCGAACGGCAAATCGGCGAATCCACGCTGCTGAGCCTGAGCTACGTCGGATCCGAGTCGCATCATCTGCTGACGGTCTACTCCGCGAACCCAGGCAATCCGGGGCTTTGTTTGTCATTGAGCCAGCCGAGCCAGGTCGCGCCGAATACGCCGACATGCGGACCGTTCGCCGAAAATACGGTGTACACTACCGCCTCGGGGCAGATTGTGAACGGCACGCGCACCGCGCTCGGGCCGGCTTTCGCCAATGACGACTACGACGCCAGCATAGGAAATTCAAACTACAATTCCTTTCAGGCCACGCTTCGTCATTCGGCTAAGGGACTGACATTCCTGATCGGATATACGTTCAGCAAATCCATCGACCAGGCGTCGGCTCTTTCCGATCCAATCAATCCTTTCAATTTCGGCGCAACCCGGGCGCTGTCCGCTTTCGATCTGACGCACGATTTCGTGGCGAGTTACGAATACCAGCTTCCACTGGACCGTCTTTCCACGCACGCCAAGGCTCTCACGCGAGGCTGGTCGATTTCCGGAATCACCCGCGCCAGCAGCGGTTTCCCGGTGACGCTCAAGAGCAACGGCGACAATTCATTGATGGGAAGCATTCCCAACGGCGTGAATAACTACAGTCTGGACTTGCCGGACTACAACGGAGCGCCCTTGGAACTGAACGGAAATCCGCGCAACGGGCTGCCCTACTTCAACACCGCGGCGTTCAGCGTGAATGCGCTGGGCACGCCCGGCAACGCCTCGCGCCGGTCATTTTACGGACCGGGTATGTTCAATTCGGATATCGCGCTACTCAGGAATTTCAGGTTTTCGGAATCCAAGGCGCTGCAGTTCCGCCTGGAAAGTTTCAACACGTTTAACCACGCGGAGTTCTTCGGACCCGCGGCCGTCAATGGAAATATCGATAGCCCGCTGTTTGGGCAGGTGGTGAAAGCGATGCCGCCCCGGCTGATGCAGGTCGCGCTGAAGTTCACATTCTGAGAGACAATTACCCATGCAACGTTCTCGATTGCTTTTCCTCGCCGTCGCGCTGGTTCTTCCAGCTTTGTGTCAAACTTTTTCAGCGACCACTTTCCCGAACCCATCCGGACCTGGCAGTCTGCAGGCGAACTGGTCCGCGACGCCCGACGGAGCCGCGGTTTTGAGCTGGATTGAACCGTCGAAGGACGGTTCCTACGCGCTGCGGTACGCGGTGCGCAAAGCCGGCACCTGGTCGGAACCGCACACCATCGTCGCGCATCGCCACTTTTTCCGTCATCCGGCCGAGGTGCCGGAAGTGATGGCCATGGACGGCGCGCACTGGCTGGCTCACTGGGTGGAACTGCCCGATCCATCGAGCGACGCCGAATACGTCTACGTTTCGTCTTCGGCCGATGGCGTGCATTGGACCCTGCCGGTGCAGGCGCATCACGACCACAGTCCCGTGCAGCACGGCTTGGTATCGATGATCGGCAACGCGGACGGCGGAGCGTCCGTATTCTTCCTGGAATCGCTCAAGGGCGATGACGGACCCACCTACCTGATCAGAACCGTCGTGGACGCATCGGGTAAAGAAGTCACCGAGGAGCGTTTGGATCAGGATGTCTGCTCGTGCTGCCCTACCGCCGTCGCGAAAACTGCTAAGGGATTGCTCTTGGCTTACCGGGATCACACCCCGAAGAACATCCGCGACATCGCCGTCTTGCGCCTAGAGAACGGCCGCTGGTCGGCATCGAAGATCCTATATGCCGACAATTGGGAAATCGACGCCTGCCCGATCAATGCGGCCGCTGTAGCCGCGAAAGGCGACCGGGCCGCGATCTCCTGGTATACCGCCGCGCAGGATTCGCCGAAAGTGCGGATCGCTTTCTCTCCCGATAGCGGCGCAACCTTTACGAAACCAACCACCGTCAGCACCGGACACGCGTTCGGCTATACATCCCTGGCTCTCGACGATCAAGGCGACGCGATTGTCTCGTGGCTTGAGCAGGGCGCGGCGGGCGCTCGCGTATTAGTCCGTCGAATCACCCCAGCCGGCGCGGCCGGGCCAGTGGTCGAGATTGCAAAAGGGGACAAAACCACGCTGGGATATCCCAAGCTCGCCCGAATCGGCAATGAAACGCTGATAGCTTGGGGTTCGAAAGTGCAGACCGCGAGCCTCGCGAATAAAGACAAGTGAATCCAGGTCTGCACCGATTCGCGCTGTTCCTGGCGGTTCTCGCGCTAGTCGTCATCGTATCCGGCGCGTACATCACCAGCACCGCGGTGGCTGCTCGATTGGCCCAGTCTGACGTTTCTCCCGTTCTCAATGAAGGCCTGCATCGGGCGCTCGCGATCGCGCTTGCCGTTCTAACGTTGGGTTTCGCGATTTGGACCGCCCGCGCGGCGGCGTCGACCTGGATACAAGCAGCGGCGTGGTCCGGCGTGGCGACGCTCGCCTTGGCAGCCGCGCTGGGATGGCGGACGGCCCCGCTTGACGCCGCAATTGCAGTGTTTCACGCCCTACTGGCGCACGTGTTCTTCGCGCTCATCGTCACGATCGCGCTCGGCACTTCGGCAAGCTGGATTCGCGGACCCGAACTCGCGGTCGGCCCCAGCCGGCCTCTATTGCGCCCCGCCGCCGTCGCCACGCCCCCGATCGTATTGCTGCAGATCGCGCTGGGCGCCGCGTACCGGCACAACCTCACGAGCGTATTGCCGCATATGGGGGTCGCGATGGGAGTGGCGTTTTTGGCGCTGATCGTTTCATCGTCGGTTCTGCAAAATTTTCCCAAGCCAGTATCCTTGAGGCGCGCCGCGGCCACTCTGATCGCGATCGTTCTCACCCAGGTATGCCTGGGCATTACGGCGTTCCTGTTATTACTGCTGAACTACGCCGCCACACCTTACTTCATCCTCACCACCGTCGCGCATGTTCTGATTGGAGCGGCCACGCTCGCCGCCAGCGCAGTGATGGCGATCGAAATATGGCGCAGCATCCCGCCGCGCGCCGCTTAGCGGTGATGGTGGCCGGGCGCGTTAGGGCCGACGGATGAATAGGAAGGTGTAAGGTTGTCCGGCACGTCAAAGTACGCAATCGACCGGCCCATCGTAACCAGGCCCACCCAAATGATCAACGACAGGCACGCCGCCAGTTTGGCTTTGCCGGGAACTTTAGGCGCGCTGTCGAGCGCCGCCGTATTGTGATACACCCCGTGAAACACTAAGGCATGCACGCCCACCAGGAGCAGCAAGGTCATCTTGGTCCAGTAAAACGGGTTGTGATAGTACAATTCCGCTTTGGCCATCAGAAGCATCGCGCCGCAACCCACCGTCATCACAAAGCCGATCTGCTTCCACACCCGCAGTTGATTCACGACGTCGGTAATCGAAGAACCGCGCATCGCCCAGCCCAGCAAGCGCATGTCCGTCATCGCAATCATCCCGCCGAACAAGGCCATCCCTGTGAGGTGGCCTGTCATGACAATCGGATAAACTAAGGACGATTCACGGAATGCAGTCGCAAAGCTGGTGTACTGAAGCCATCTGAAAAATTCCAGGATTGACATAAATCCTCCAGCCTACACGAACGCGATGAAAAGCCCGCCCGCCACCACCGAAACCCACAGCGCCACCGATACCAGCCCCACTACGGCGCCCGCGGCGGGCGAAGGATCGGAAAAAGCAACCTTGCGATGAACCGTGTATTGATACAGAATCGCGATCAGCAGCGCCCCCATCTTGAATCGAAAGCCGGTATTGTTAAGGTACATGTTCGGGTCCGACGAGAAGATCAGTGGACCGGACATCAGCACGGCCGCGAGCCCTCCCAGCGTCCAGGGCGCGAGATCTCTGGACAATTGCGACGGCAAGCGTTTACGCAAGCCCATGCCGAAAAGGCGCAGGTCCACCATGAAAATGGTTCCGATCGCGATCGCGAACCCGACTATATGAATGATCTCGAGCAGCGGGAATGACCACTCATTGTTGTTCAGTGGATTCGTCGCTGGATCGTAGGGAATCTGAATCTGCATCATTCCAAGTCACCACTGGCGATTCTACAGTAATCCGCTATCCGGACGGCGTCGCCGGCCTCAGAAATGGCCAAAAGATAGCCATGCATCTGGTTCTTGGGCTTGGACTTCAGGTAAAGTCGTGTCCAGGGAGGCTGGTTTGGTGCTGAACTTTTGCCGATGGCTGGCCGCTACGCCGTACAGCATCGCGCTGCACCAGTCGCTCTTGGTTTATCCCATCGTCGAATCGGTACATGTCCTTACGCTGTGCTTATTTCTGGGGCTGGCGATCATGCTGGATCTGCGGCTCCTGGGCGCAATTATGACCACCCGTCCCGTCTCCGAGGTCGCCGGCCGGCTGTTGCCATGGACCCTCGCGGGGTTTGGCGTCATGCTGATCAGCGGCTCGCTGCTGTTCTATGCGATCCCGGTGAAAACCTACCTCAACATCTTCTTCCGGATTAAAGTGGCGTTGCTGATTCTCTCGGGCCTGAACGTGTATCTGTTTCACTCCGGCGTCTATACCCACGTGAAGGAATGGGATCTCGCACCGGTGCCGCCGCCCCGCGCGCGCCTGGCTGCCGCCCTGTCGCTAGCCTTCTGGGCATCGGTAGTAGTGGCCGGGCGAATGATCGCGTTCGACGCATCCGGGATCAACTGATCGGGAGTTTGTCGATTGTCGGTGCTTTCCATCTTTACGCAGATTGAGGCTTCCTGGATCGCCCAGGCCATCCGCGGTTCGCTGTGGCTGTTCCCCGTGATCGAAGCCTGCCATTTGCTGGCGCTGGCCGTGATCGGCGGCTCGGTTCTTTTAGTGGATCTGCGCCTGCTGGGCCTGGGAGTCACAAAAGAGCCCGTCCCTGAGCTTTGGCGCGAGGCTCAGCCGTGGTTCGCCGGAAGCCTGATCGTAATGCTGGTTTCAGGGCTGCTCCTGTTCACCTCGGAACCGATCAAGCTCTACTACTTAGGCGCTTTCTGGTTCAAAATGAGCTGCTTAGCGCTATCCATCCTGTTCGCGTTCACCGTTCGCCGTAGAGTAGCGAGAGCGTACGCCGAAATCCGACCGATCTGGGGCAAGCTGGTAGCGATCGTGTCACTGCTCCTATGGACCGGAGTAGGGGTCGGCGGGCGCTGGATCGGGTTTTCGTAGGCTATCCGGCTTAAACGCACTACCGGGGGCTAGTCAGGTTCTAGACAAAGTCATATAATCATATGAGCCTAGGAGCCAATGGAGGGCGTACCGTGAACGTACATTCCATCAGACGCGCGACGCGATTTGGAGTTGCCGGTTTCTTCGTAAGTCTCACCGTAATCGCAGGCGATCTTCCGCCTGTGCCGGGCGTTGTGACTTACTCAAAAGACATTGCACCGATTTTGCAGCGTAGCTGCCAGAACTGCCACCAGCCTAACTCCGTCGCGCCCATGTCGCTGCTGAATTATCAGCAGGTTCGGCCGTGGGCGAAAGCGATCAAAGAGCGGACCGCGATCCGTGACCGGCGCGGCGTGATGCCGCCCTGGTACATCGAGAAAAACATCGGAATCCAGCATTATAAGAACGATCCTTCGCTGAGCGATCTGGAAATAGCGAAGATCGCCAAGTGGGCCGATAACGGCGCACCCGAAGGGAATCCGGCCGACCTGCCAAAGCCGATTCCGTTGATTGATGGAACCAAATGGAACTTGGGCGAGCCGGATCTGGTGGTCTCCACGCCCGAAATCACGGTAAAGGCGGGAGCTCCGGATTGGTGGGGTGAGCTCGAATCCGCCCCGACCGGTTTAAAAGAGGATCGCTGGGTGAAATCGGTCGAGATGAAAGAAGTGAACGACATTCCGCCGGTTACCGGCGGCGGCCGAGCCACGGTGGGCGCGCGCTACGTGTTCCATCACATGATCTGGACCACCACCGTGCCCGGCCAGCAGGCGGCTCTGGGGCAGGACGTAGGAGAAGGTAGCGGCAGTTGGCCGATCCACGAAGTGGGCCGCAATGCGGATGTTTTCCCCGACGACGCCGGCAAGCTGCTCAGGGCCGGTTCGAGCCTGGTGTTCGCCTCCAGCCACATCCATTCCAATGGCCGGGATACCAAGGCGCGGTTGCTGTTCGGCTTCAAGTTTTTCCCCGCGGGTTACAAACCGACCGTGAGGTACGCTGTACGCGGATTGGGCAACGGCGTGGATATCGATATCAAAGCCGGCGATCCGAATCAGCGGCTGGACGCCTACACGGTTTTGGCGGAGAACACCAAAATCACATCCTATGAGCCGCATCTGCATGCTCCCGGCGTTCGCATGTGTCTGGAATATATCTGGGGCATCAACGTCCAGACTTTGACCTGCGCCGGCTACGACCACAACTGGGTGCGCGTCTACGAATACGAAGATGACTATGCGCCGCTGCTTCCCAAAGGCACCATCCTGCACATCATCGGCTACATGGACAACTCGCCGGCCAACCGCAACGTACCCGACCCCAGAAACTGGTCGGGATCCGGCAACCGGTCCATCTCGAATATGTTCATCGATCTGGGACAAGGCGTGGCGCTCACCGACGAACAGTTCTTCGCTGAAATGGCCAAACGGCGCGAGAGGCTCAAACTCACTCCTGACGACGTGCTGATCGGGTGTCCGCTGTGCAACAGCGATCCGGTGGCGCCGCCGTCGATGAAGAAGCCCGTGCCGACCGGTGGCGGCGGAGGCCAGTAGTAACCAACATGAATCGGCTGTTTACGCTCGCCGTGGCGGCGATCTCTGTCGCGGCCCCTATGGCTTATGGCCAGCTTTCCTACTCGCGCGGGCAAATCGTTTCGCCCGCATATGAAGGCTGGCGGAAAGCCGCCGACGGCTCTGTTGAGCTGTTGTTCGGCTATATGAATTCCAACTGGGAAGAAGAGTTCGAGGTCCCGGTTGGTCCGGATAATAATATCCAGCCAGGCAACCCCGATCAGGGCCAGCCGACGCATTTCTTTCCTCGCCGCAATCGTTTCGTGTTCGGCGTGAAAGTTCCGGCCGACTTCGGTGACAAGGAAGTGGTTTGGACCTTGACCACGCACGGCAAAACGGTGAAGGCCTACGGAACCACGCGCCAGGACTACTTTATCGATGACATGGTGCTGACTTCGGAAACCGGTGCGATCGGGGCCGGCGTGAGCAGCCCGGAAATCCGCGCAAACAAGGCCCCGGTGATGGAAGCCGCGGGCGACCGGATGCGAACGGTAAAGGTGGGCGAGGCGTTGGTTCTCTCGGCGCATGTGACCGATGACGGAATACCGAAGCCGCGGCTGCGCGGGGCGTTCCTCGACCGACGCCGCTATAAGGATGTGACGGACCTGCGCCTGGTTCCACCGATCCAGGTGACCGTGGGCAGCGCCACCGGACTGTGGGTAGCCTGCTTCAAGTACCGCGGCCCGGGCAACGTAAAGTTCAGCCCCGATCAACCGAAGACCTGGGAGGACACGCGCGCTGGCGCAAATTCCCAATGGTCCCCGCTCTGGCAGGCTCCGCCGCCTCCGCCGGATAACAAGTGGACAGTGACGGCGACATTCGACCAGCCCGGCACGTACGTTCTGCGCTGGCACGGCTCGGACGGCGCGCTGTGGGCGGATGAAGACATCACGGTCACCGTCACGCCGTAACCGCCCTAAGCTTGCACTTGCTGGTCCGCGATCGCCAAAGCTTTGTCCAGCGCGGCGACGCCTAAATCGATATCGCTCTTTTCGACGATAAGCGGCGGCGCGATCACAAAGTGGCTCAGCCAGGCCTGCACGGCGACCCCTTGCTTCATCATTTCTCCGGCCACCTGATCCACCAGCATCGGTTTTCCGGCAACCTTCTCCTGCTTGGTGTTCATAGGCTGCTTCGTCTTCCGGTTCTTCACTAATTCCACGGCCCAAAACAAGCCCAGCCCGCGAACTTCTCCGATCGAGGCATGTTTGTCTTTAAGCGCAGACAGCTTCTCGCCCAGGTACGGGCCGATCTCGGCGGCGCGCTCCACCAGTTTCATGCGCTGCATCTCGTGGATGGTCGCGATGGCGGGCGCGAGCGTCAGCGGATGAGCTTCATAGGTGTGGCCGTGCGCGAACAGATGATCGTCGAAATACTCCGCGATGCGCGAAGTGGTGGCGCACAAACCCAGCGGCAGGTACGCCGACGTGATGCCTTTGGCTGTCACCAGAATGTCCGGCTTAACGCCCCAATGATCCACCGCGAACCATTTGCCGGTGCGTCCCCAGCCGCTCATCACCTCATCGGCGATCAGCAGCACATTATGGCGATCGCAGATCTGACGCAGCTTCGGAAAATACTCGGGCGGCGGCACCAGCACGCCGTTGGTTCCCACCACCGGTTCCACCAGCACGGCGGCGACATCGTTCTCGTTCTCGATGATGTGCTCCAGATAATCCGCGCACGCGATTCCGCAGCTCGGATATTCGTGCTTGATCGGACAATCGTAGCAATTCACTTCCGGCGCGAACACCACGTTCTGCCCTTTCGCCGCCGGTTCGGAGGGCCAGCGTCTCGGATCCCCCGTGGCGGCGATGGACGCCATGGTCGACCCGTGATAGGAACGGTACCGCGCAATGATCTTGCTCTTGCCCGTGAACAGCCTCGCAATCTTCATCGCGGCTTCATTGGACTCCGTTCCCGACGGGTTGAAGAAGAACTTGTCCAATCCGGCGGGCAGCACTTCGAGCAGCAACTGGCTGAGCTCGGCGCGCACATCTGTGGTGAAACCCGGCGCGACGTAAGCCAGCTTCCGGGCCTGCTCCGCAATGGACTCCACCACCGCGCGGTTCTTGTGCCCGATGTTCACGCACATCAGCTGCGACGAGAAATCGAGATAGCGCTTGCCCGCGGCATCGGTGAAATAGCAGCCCTCGGCGTCCACGATGTGGAGCGGCGACCATGTTTTCTGGTATCGCCAGGTTCCGTAGTTCAGCTTCTTGGTGGAGGCGACGACATCGGCGGAGGAAAGGGTATTCAGGACCATTCATGAATTCTATCAGCGATCCATTTGCTTAATCTCGCCATGGCCTGTAGAGTGTTGAAGAAGAGTTACAGAAGGGAGTTGGTCATGGGAGATCGGGACCTGGGCATGCACCGCAAGATCACACGCCGGGATTTCGTCAACGGCGCGAGCGTCGCGGCGGCGGGCGCCATGCTGCTTCCCAATTGGGCGATGGCCCAGGAGTTCGCCCCCGAACAGGCCGCCGATTATTATCCGCCCGCGCTAACCGGTATGCGCGGCGACCACGTTGGATCGTTCGAAGTGGCCCACCAGCTGCGCGACCGGCGTAGCGTCGACCTGTCGGCCGCCACGCGCCTCAACGAATCCTACGACCTGGTGATTGTAGGCGCCGGAATGAGCGGCCTGGGCGCGGCCTATTTTTTCCTGAAAAACGCCGGACGCGGCGCGCGCGTGCTGGTGCTCGACAATCACGACGACTTCGGCGGCCACGCCAAGCGCAATGAATTCCGCCACAACGGCAGGCTCATGGCCATCAACGGCGGAACGCTGAATATCGAAGCGCATGACCGCTATAACCAGCCCGCCAAAGAATTGCTGCAGGATATCGGCGTGGATCTCGACCGGTTCGAAACCGCCAATCGCACCAATCACGAGCTCTACCGGTCATTGGGTCGGCGCAATTCTCACTTTTTCGACAAAGAGACTTGGGGCAGCGACCGCCTGGTGGTTCACGAATCCGGCGGACGCCGCAGCCGCGGATATTCCGGTGAGTTTATCGCCAAGACGCCCCTATCTGAACAGGCTCGCCAGGATCTCGCGCGGCTCTTCGACCCCAAGCAGCCCGACTATATGCCGGGGCTTTCATCGGCCGAAAAGAAAGAGCGCCTCGCGCGCATGAGCTATCAGGATTTTCTGCTCAACGTCGCAAAGGTGGACAAACAGGTCCTGTGGTTCTTTCAACATTTCGGCGAAGGGAATTTCTGCGTCGGCGCGGATGCCACGCCCGCACTCTTCGGATGGGAAATGGGCCAGCCCGGATTCCATGGCCTGGATCTAGACCCCACGCCCGACGGCGTCCTGGCCGAACTCCCGGGCCCCCAGCACGGCCGCCAAAAACCCAGCAGCGTCGAAGACATTCACTTTCCGGACGGAAACGCGACGGTGGCGCGATTGCTGGTACGCTGGCTGATCCCCGACGCAGTTCCCGGCAAAACGCAGGAGGACGTCGGCGCGGCGCGCGTCAACTATGCAACGCTCGACCGGCCGAATCAGGCCGCCAGAATTCGCCTGAATAGCACCGTGCTTCACGTCCAGCATGATGGCGACGTCGCGAACGCCCGCGAAGTGGTGACTAGCTATAGCCGTGGCGGCAAGCTGTACGCCGTCCGTTCCAAGGCGTGCGTGATGGCGTGCTGGAACATGTTCATCCCCTATCTGATTCCCGATCTTCCCGCCAAACAGAGAGAAGCGCTGGCTTACGGCGTGAAAGGTCCGCTGGTGTACACCAGCGTGGGCGTGAAAAACTGGACCGCCTGGCAGAAGCTCGGCATCAGCATCATCAACGCGCCGGGTATGTATCACAGCACCGCCTCACTTACCGAAGCGGTATCTTTGGGCGATCTGAAACATCCGCAAACGCCCGAAGAACCGGTGATTCTGCACCTGGTGAAAGCCATGGCCGCGCCCGGCAAGCCGCGCCGCGAGCAGCATCGGCTGGGCCGCGCCGAATTGCTCGCCACGACGTTTGAAACCTTCGAGCGCAACATTCGCGATCAATTGGCGCGCAGCCTGGGCGCCGGCGGGTTCGATCCGGCTCGCGACATCGTCGCCATCACGGTGAACCGCTGGCCGCACGGCTACGCCTACACCTACAACAGCCTGTACGATCCGATGGAGTGGGTGTTCACAGCCTCCGACCAGCGCCCATGCGTTATCGGACGCCAGCCCTACGGCCTGATCGCCATCGCCAATTCGGATGCAGGCGCGAGCCCGCACACCGACACCGCGCTCTTTGAAGCCCACCGCGCAGTCGGCGATGTGTTGAACCGCCGCGCCATGCCGATAATATAACGTCCACATGCAACCAACCACCGCTCGCCAACCATCCCAAGAATTGACCCGCGGACTAGGCCTGTTCGATTCCACCATGATCGTCGCGGGATCGATGATCGGTACCGGCATTTTCATCGTCTCTTCCGACATGGCGCGCGAGATCGGCAGCCCCGGCTGGCTGCTGGTTTCCTGGATAATCACGGGCATCCTGACACTGACTGCCGCGCTGTCATACGGCGAGCTGGCGGCCATGATGCCGCGCGCGGGCGGCCAGTACGTTTACTTGCGTGAAGCGCTGTCGCCGCTCTGGGGCTTCCTCTATGGCTGGACTTTGTTCCTGGTTATTCAGACCGGCACCGCAGCCGCCGTGGGGATCGGCTTCGCGCGCTACCTCGGGATTCTTTGGTCGCCGGTCTCGGAAACCAGCTATCTGATACCTCCTATCCACATCGGCTCCCGTTACGCGGTTTCGCTTTCCACCGCGCAATTGGTCGGGCTGCTGGTG
Organism: Terriglobia bacterium; assembly: GCA_963786745.1. Taxonomy (GTDB): domain Bacteria; phylum Acidobacteriota; class Terriglobia; order Bryobacterales; family Bryobacteraceae; genus Palsa-89. Next base: position 337,206 of record CAWBAE010000014.1, read on the forward strand.
ATCGCGTTTCTCACCTGGACCAACACTCGCGGAATCCAGTACGGCAAAAGCATCCAAAACGTCTTCACCTGCGCGAAAATCGGTGCGCTGCTGGGCGTAATCGGACTGGGGTTCACGCTGGGCTGGCATTGGGACGCCGTCCGCGCGCACTTCTCCGACGCCTGGACCGCGCATGGCCAGACTCCCATCGCCGCGGGCCTCTCCGCCGCCACCGGTTTCGGATTGTTCATCGCGCTGGGCGTGTCCCAGGTGGGCTCGCTTTTTTCAGCGGACGCCTGGAACAACATCACGTTCACGGCCGGCGAAGTGCGCGACCCCAAACGCAACGTGCCGCTGTCGCTGGCGCTCGGCACCTTCATCGTGATCGCCCTGTACCTGTTGGCTAACGTCGCGTACCTGGTGGTTTTGCCGCTCGATCAGGTGCAGCAAGCGCCATCGGATCGAGTGGCAGGCGCGATGCTCGAAGTTATCTTTCCACGCATCGGAGCGGCGCTGATGGCCCTCGCCATTATGGTGTCGGCTTTCGGCTGCATTAACGGCTTGTTGTTTTCGGGCGCCAGGGCTTACTTCGCGATGGCCCGCCATGGGCTCTTTTTCCGCCGCGCGGCCACCGTGAATCGCAATCACGTCCCGGGCGCGTCCCTGGTGATGCAAGGCCTGTGGACCGCCTTCCTGATGCTGGTTCGAACCTATGATCCGGCAACCGGAGTTTATGGCAATCTTTACAGCAACCTTCTCGACTACGTCATCTCTGCCGCCCTGATTTTCTACATCCTAACGATCGCAAGCGTCTTCGTGCTGCGGCGCCGCCTGCCCAACGCCGAGCGTCCGTATAAAGCTTTCGGCTATCCGGTGGTGCCGGCGCTTTACATCCTGGGTGCGGCCGCCATCCTTGCGATGCTGTTCGTGTATCGCACTTCGACCACTATTCCAGGCTTGATCATCGTGCTCCTCGGCGTCCCGGTCTATGCCGCGTTCCGCCGCTTCGGAACCAAAGCCGAAGAGTAGACCGGCGACCTTCGCGGAGGAGCCGCTATCTGCTATGTTGGCTCCCATGTACACAAGATTTCTCCTGCTCGCTGCCTGTGCGTCGAGCTGCGTCGCCGCCGGCTTTCATTCCGCGGATTTGACGAAGCTGCGTTCGGCCGGAAGCATTCAGTTTTCGCCCGACGGCGCGCGCATCGCGTACACGATCGCGAACAACGACGTGCCGCGCCGCCCTGTGCCCCAGCTCTGGATCATGACGCTGGCCGATCACAAATCAATCTGCCTTAGCGCCGGCAAAGAAGCCTCCAGCGATCCGGAATGGTCGCCGGATGGAAAATGGATCGCCTATTCGGGCACGCTGGAAGAGAAATCGGGCCTGATCGTGGCGCGCGCGGATGGAAGCGGCAAGAAGTTCCTGGCCGCCCTGAATGGCACCAACGCGCCGCTGCCCACCACGGGAAAAACGCTGGCCTGGTCGCCCGATTCCGCGCGCATCGCGTATGTCTCCGCGCAGCCGGGACCCGAAACCGCGGACGCCACCGGCGACCCCATCGTCATCACCCGGTATCTCTACAAGCCCACCGCTTCCGAAGGCAACTCGCATTTCAACGACAACAAGCGCCTGCACATTTTTGTGGTCGACGTGGCTTCCGGCGTATCGCGCCAGCTCACCACCGGCACGCACTACGAGCATTCCATCGATTGGTCTCCTAACGGCAAGGAGATCGCGTTCGTTTCGAATCGCGAGCCTAATGAGGATCAGTTCTTTAATTACGACCTGCTGACTCTGGACGCCGCGACGGGCGAGATGCGCCGGCTCACCGCCACCGAGAACGCAGAGTACCGCCCGCGTTGGTCGCCGGACGGGAAAACCATCGTTTATGAAGCCACCAAGCGGGGGCTCACGGATCTTGAAACCACCATGGAGGACAACCACGTCTGGCTGATCGACGCCGACGGCAAGAACCGGCGTGAGCTCACCGGCGTAATCGACAACCGGCAAGGCGAAGCGGCCTGGGCCGACGACGGACACTCGGTTCTGTTCACGGTTCAGGAGCGCGGCGATGTAAAGCTGTACCGCATGCCGGTTTCCGGCGGCGCGCCGGTTGCGGTGGTGAACGAGCGCGGAAGCGTCGGCACGTGGTCGGTGCACGGCAACCAGATCGCCTATACGTTCACATCGCCGGGCGACCTGGCGGAGCTGTATCTCAAAACCGGCAGCCAGGCCGCGACGAAACTCACCGATCTGAATCGTGAAATGCTGGCCGACAAGACGGTTGAGCCGGTGGAATCCTTCACCTTCATCAGCAACGACAATCTGTGGACGGTGGAGGCGTTTCTCACCTATCCGGCCGGTTTTCGCGCCGACCAAAAATACCCGATGATCGTGAACATCCATGGCGGGCCGCACGGCCAGCAAGGCCCGGCGTTCAACTTCCGCAACCAGGTGTACGCATCCCACGGCTGGGCCACGCTGATGGTGAACTACCGCGGCTCAACCGGCTACGGCCAAAAATTCACGGATGCCGTATATGGCGACCAGAACGGCAACGAAGCGCAGGATGTTCTGTATGGCGTGAGCGCGGCGCTGCGCCGTAATCTGTGGATCGATCGCGATCGGCTGGGCATCGAAGGCGTCAGCTACGGCGGCCAATTGAGCGACTGGATTATCACGCAATCCAATATGTTCAAAGCGGCCGTTCCCACGGCGGCGATCAGCAATCTGATCAGCTACAACTACATGACCTACTACAATCAGTACGAGCAGATGGAATGGGGCGCGTTTCCGCATCAAGGCAATCTGATGGACGTGCTGTGGGAGCGCTCGGCTCTGAAGCATGTCGCCAATGCCCATACGCCGTGCCTGTTGGTTCACGGAGAAAATGACAACGACGTGCCGATCGCCGAAGACGAGCAGTTTTATATCGCTTTGAGAGATGTCGGCACCGACGCGGTGATGGTTCGGTATCCGCGCGAAGGCCACGGCCTGAGGGAACCGAAGCACGTAATCGATTGGACGGACCGGTCCATCGCGTGGTACGAGAAATATTTCCACTAACATGAGCATCAATCCGAAACGAACTATCGCGGAGCTTAAAGAACTGCGCGCGCTCACCGCCGACGATAACGGCGCGCAGCGCGTCGCGTGGACCGACACCTGGTTGAAAGCTCGAACCTGGTTCGAATCCAAGCTCGAAGGCTTGCCGGTGGAACATCACCTCGACGCCGCCGGCAATCGCTGGGTGACGCTCCAAGGCGAGTCGGAGAAAGCGCTGCTGCTTGGAAGCCACCTGGATTCCGTGCCGAACGGCGGCTGGCTGGACGGCGCGCTGGGAGAGATGGCCGGGCTCGAAGTGCTGCGGCGATTTGCGAGCGAGTTCAACGGCCGTCCGCCCGTGACCATCCGGCTGGTGGACTTCGCCGACGAAGAAGGCGCCCGTTTCGGCCGCAGCCTGCTCGGATCCTCGGCCTTCGCCGGAACGCACGCGATCGAGGCGGACCGCAAGAAGACCGATAAGGACGGCATCCGGCTCGAAGACGCGCTGCGGCGCTGCGGCGTGGAGATCGATCGTTTCCCAGAAGCAACGCGCGAGCAGAAGAACGCCGCCGCTTATTTGGAGCTGCACATCGAGCAGGGGCCCGTGCTCGAAACCCTCGGGCTCCCGCTGGGAGTGGTGCTCGGAACCAAGGGCGTGGAGCGGCACGCCATCACCTTCCATGGCCAGGAAGCGCACTCGGGTTCCACGCCGATGCAGGCCCGTCACGATGCGCTGGCGGCCGCGGCCAAGCTGGCGCTCGAAATCCGGCCCATCGCCGGCAAGCATCCCGACGCGGTTTGCACCATCGGTACTTTGAAAACATTCCCCGGCATCGTGACCGCCGTGGTGGGCCGCTGCGAAGCCGCGCTCGATCAGCGCGACCTGGACGCCAATGTTCTCGCCACCATGTATCGCGAGGCCAAGGAAGCCAGCGAGCGTTTCGCGCGCGAAGAAAAATGCACCGTGGAATGGTCTCGAATCTGGAATATCGAGCCGCTCAAATTTCACCCGGCGCTGATTGACCTGTGCGAAAAAGCGGTGCAGGAAACCGCCGGCCGCTCGCATCGGCTCCCTTCCGGGCCCTTGCACGACGCCGCGGAAGTCTCCCGCGCCGGCATCCCCACCGTCATGCTGTTCGTACAATCGCTGCAAGGCATCAGCCACAACAAAATCGAGGACACCAAGGAGGAGCACCTCGAACTGGCGGTGCTGGCTCTGGATCGACTGGCATCGAAGACTGCCGAGTGGATTCGTGGCACGGCTTAGCCGGAACAGCTACAATAATCCTTCGCCCTTTTTTCGATTAGCCCCGTCGCGCCTCAGCTCTACGCCCGAGCCGCTGGCCCAACTTAAAAATGAACCATAGTCTCTCGCAGGATTCCGAACTCACACGCCGTCAGATTTTGTCTCTCGGCACGTCGCTCCTTTCCGCCGCCGCGCTCGGCTCGGCGCAATCCGGCCGCTCGATTCCGCCGACATTGGCCGATTACCTGATTCGAATTTCCGAAGTCGATCTCGAACTGGGGCCAAAACTCACGGTGAAAACCACGGTCTACAACGGCCAGTCCCCCGCCCCGCTGTTGCGCATGACGGAAGGCAAGTCCATCGCGGTGGACGTCCTCAACGAAACTTACGAACCTGAAATGGTTCACTGGCACGGATTCTTCATCCCTCCCGAAGTGGACGGATCGCATGAGGAAGGCACGCCCATGGTGCAGGGGCGCGATCGCCGCCGCTACGTGTTCACGCCGCAGCCACTCGGAACGCGCTGGTATCACACGCACGGAACCGCCGGGCACAATCTCAAGAAGGGACTGTACTCGGGGCAATTCGGAATGGTGATCGTCGAGCCGCGCGAAAATCCGGCCCGCTATGACCTGGAGGTCCCCATCATCCTGCATGAATGGGATGGATTCTTTTCCGCGGACCAGGAAATGGACATCGATTTCAAGGTGTTCACCATCAACGACAAAGTGCTCGGCGCGGCAGAACCGGTTCGCGTCAAGAACGGCCAGCGCGTTCTGTTTCGGATTTTGAACGCAAGCGCTACCACCCAGCACCGCGTGGCCTTGGCCGGCCATTCGTTCCATGTCGTGGCGCTGGATGGAAACCCGGTTGCGGTTCCGGCGAATGTTCCGGTGGTGGAAGTGGCGCCGGGCGAGCGCGTGGACGCCATCGTCGAGATGAACACACCGGGCGTTTGGATTTTCGGCGAAGAAGACAATCGCATGCGGGGTGCGGGCGCGGGCGTGGTCATCGAATACGCCGATGCACAAGGCCCGCCCAAGTGGATGGAGCCAGCGCCGTTTACGTGGGACTACACCATCTTCAGCGGCCAGCAAAAACCGACTGAACCGGAGGCGAGAATTCCGCTGGTATTCGAACGGCAGCCCGAAGGCCACGGCTGGACGATCAACGGCAAGTCGTTCCCCCATACCGATCCGATCAAGCTGCCCACCGGACGCCATATCCGTTTGATCTTCGACAATCGCAGCACCACGCCGCACCCGGTACACACGCATCGCCACACCTTCGAAATCACGAAATACGCGGAACAGCCGGTTTCAGGCGTGTTCAAGGATGTCGTCGTGGTTCCCGAACGCAGCAAGGTAGAAGTGGATTTTCTGGCCAATCATCCGGGGCCAGCGCTGTTTCACTGCCATCAGCAGTTCCACATGGATTTTGGGTTCATGGCGCTGATGCAATATTCTTGAGTAGAGAGGTGACAATGCAGGCGACCTTCACAGCTTCAGCTTTAGCGGCGCTAGCGCTGGGTTTCTTTCCGGCCGCGTCGCAGGCAGCTACCAACGAATCCGGCTCCTGGGATAGTAAGTCCGCCGCCGCATATCTGGATCAGCGCGCGAACTGGTGGATGAGCTGGGACCAGTCGGCGCGGGATCATGGCACCTTCTGCATCTCCTGCCACACCGCGCTGCCGTACGCCCTGGGACGTCCCGCGCTGCGCTCCGCGTTGGGCGAGCAGTCGCCTTCCGAAAGCGAGCGCAAATTGCTCACGAATATCACCAAGCGCGTTCGGATGTGGAACGAAGTGGAACCGTTTTATAGCGACGAGAAGCGCGGCGCGCCTAAAACGGCAGAATCGCGCGGGACAGAGGCAGTCCTGAACGCGCTGATCCTGGCTAATTACGATGCGCACCAGGGCAAGCTCAGCGACGACACCCGCACTGCTCTCGACAATATGTGGGCGCTGCAACTGAAAACCGGCGATGCCAAAGGCGCCTGGACCTGGCTGAATTTCCACAACCAACCTTGGGAAGCGGATGACTCGCAGTTCTGGGGCGCGACGCTCGGCGCAATAGCGGCCGGTACGGCCCCCGGCGATTACCGCGCAAGGCCCGCGATCCAAAGCAATCTCAAAGCGCTTTCCGAATATCTGCAGCAGGGCGTCGCCAGCCAATCCCTGATCAATCGCGTATTTCTTCTATGGGCGTCCGCGAAAGTGCCGGGAATTCTAAAGCCGGAGCAGCAGAAGTCCATCATCGCGGAGCTGGTGAGCAAGCAGCAGCCGGACGGAGGCTGGAACACATCTTCGCTAGTCATCCAAAGCTGGAAGCGGAAAGACGGCACTGCGCTCGAAACCGCAAGCGACGGTTACGGCACCGGATTGGTCGCGTTCGTAATGGAACAGGCCGGAATTCCACGCTCACAGCCGGCGTTAAAGAACTCGCTGGCGTGGTTGACCCGCAATCAAGATAAAGCCGCGGGCCTGTGGCTAGCATATTCGCTGAACAAGCAGCGCGACCCGACGTCCGACGTGGGCCGCTTCATGATCGACGCCGCGACGGCATATTCGGTGCTCGCGCTTACGGACGGAAGGTAGCCCGCGCGATCGGCATCCTTCGATGGATGACGCGATAGATCACCTCAACGCTCTGGCAGCGGATTCCGGCAGGGATCAAACTCCCATGCGGACCACTGAGCAACTGCGCGAGTTTTTCAAGAACCCTCCCAAGCGCCCTTACTCAGTGCCTCTGGAAGAGGCGCTGACATCCGTCGTTAAAATGTTCGCGATGGCCGATGAGAACGCTCGCCGGGAAATCGCGTCGAGACTGACGCCTTCGGCTCGCAACCGCCTTCTGGGATATGCGGCGGACATGGCCGTGCTCGCGGTCCGGCGTCAGTCGCCGGCGCTGATCGAACAAGGTTTGATCGCGATCGCCATTGAAAACGCTTCTCGAGATTGGCGAGATAGCATCGCAGCCATGGCGAAGCTCTATCACTCGGCGTCGAAACTCGGCATGAATGCCGAAGAGGCGTTTGAACAAGCCGCCGGTTTCGCAGAACCCGGAACAATCCAGACGGAAATGCGCGGATTCCCGCGTCGTCATCCCAAGGATCGGGATTTGAGGGCTTTCTACCAGACTGAAGAAATGTCGGACGACGGTTTCTGTTACAAACAAATCCTGCCTGGACGTTAGCGTGCAAGTAAACACCGCGCCCCTTGGCCTTTCATAACTGGCCTGCCGCTTTCAGGCCGGAGGCAAAAGTGGCGAGCGACATTACAAGCGTCAGAGGTTGGTTGTTCAAAGGCACGGCGCCATAATTCGCGTACCAGCGGGCCGAGCGGTCGTTCTTTGCATCGATGATGAGCACAACGCCCCCGACCTCAGCCGCTGCGCGAAGGCAGCGCCGCGCGGCGGCGGCGAGGAGCTGGCCGCCCAGACCTTGGCCCTGCCAGCGGAGGTCGGTAGCAAACCGCGCGAGCCGGAACCCAGGCACATCGTGCCTGGCCAAGCCGCGGCGAACCATCTCCGGCGTGTCGGCGTAAGCCAAAGCGCCCGGAGCCAGGCTGTAGAACCCGAGGATGGTCTTGTTGTCTCGCGTTGTCAATTGCAAGAAAGGTTTTCGCGGCCCCGGATTCATGGCTCTTGCGGGCGTAACGCTGCAAGAAGTCAGTCATGGACGGATCGCCGCAGTCGAAAGACTTCCGGTCATGCTTTTTCGAGATCGGCTCTTCGTGCCAGGCGGGAAGGCTCACGTCCGCTTGCGCGTCGGTTTCGGCATCGCGGCGATGGCGGCCCGCAGCTTGGCATTCGGCGCAGGCGGTTTTTCGAGCAGGTTCAGCACCAGGAGGCTGTCCCGCTTGGACAAGACGATGCGTTCCGATTCCTCGATCACAGCCTTAGCCTCCCGCAAAGCCGGTTGCAGAACAAAGTCCGTCAGGTCGGTATGCTTCAACGCCGCCGCGCGCACGAGCGTGGCTTTTTGCTCCGGCCGCAGCCGGAGGTTCATTCGCTGGTTGTCGTCCACGGCCGCTCTGGGCACGAGCGCCTCCTCATGTACTTATTAAAAGCGTACACGATTCGAAAGCGGGTTCGTCAATTCTAGGCTAGGTTCGCTGCTTCACGGCCTTGAGGCTCAGTGCGGGCCGCTCAATGCTAAAATCGACCATGCTTCGCGCCCGCCTTTTCCTCATTTCCCTGGCCGCCGCCTTCCTAATCCTCGCCGACGATTTTCCATATCATCACGCTCCCAAGGCTGTCGAGGACGTCCTCAACGCCCCTCCCACGCCGGTCCCGTCCGTCAGCCCGCAGCACGATTCCGTGATCTTCCTCCAAACCCTGCGCTACCCTCCCATCGCCGAGGTCGCTCAGCCCATGTTGCGGCTGGGCGGGATTCGCATCGATACCAACACTAACGCCCTGCATCTCGCGCCCTACTATCTCTCGTTCGCGTTGAAACGGCTTCAAGACGGCGCCGATATCCGCATCGCTACTCCTAAAGACGCCAAACTCGGCGCGCCCATCTGGAGCCCGGACGGAAAGCAGTTCGCTTTCACCAACACCACTTCCCGCGGCATCGAGCTGTGGATCGGATCATCCACCACCGGCGACACCCGCCGCATCGATAACGTCAGCATCAACGGCGTCCGCGTGGGCAGCCCAGGCAACCCTCCGACATCCGTAGCCTGGCTGGGCGACAATCGCACCCTGCTCGTAAGCCTGATTCCGGCCGGACGCGGCGCGCCTCCCGTGGAACCGACCATCCCCAGAGGGCCCCACGTTCAGGAAAGCCTCGGTCATGCTGGTCCCGCACCCACTTATGAGGACCTGCTCAGCACTCCCCACGATGAGGATCTGTTCGATTACTACGCCACCGCGCAGCTCGCCTATCTCGACGCCGCCAGCGGCAAATTAACACCGCTCGGAAAGCCCGGAATTTATATGACCGTGCGGCCATCCCCGGACCAGAAGCATCTGCTGGTCGGCTGGCTTCACAAGCCCTATTCCTATCAGCTCCCCGCCGCCGATTTTCCGCAGGAAGTCGTGGTTTGGAATCGCGAAGGGAAAGTCGAGTATCAGGTCGCCAGCCTTCCCCTGGCCGAACACGTTCCGCTGGCGGGCGTGAGGACCGGTCCGCGCGCTTATCAATGGCTGCCCGATAAATCCGCTACGCTCACCTGGGTGGACGCGCTCGACGGCGGCGATCCGCGGGAAAAACCGCCGCACCGCGACAGGATCGTCAAACTAGCCGCGCCTTTCAGCGGCCAGCCAACCGAGGTCTTCGAAACCAAGGAACGCTACCGCGGAATGCAGCCGCTCGCGAACGGGAAGGCGCTGGTGGAAGAGTACGAGCGCGTGCAGCGCGTCCTCCGCACTTTTGAAATCGATCTCGACAAACCCGGCTCGGAGGCGCGCGTCATCTTCACCCGCAATGAACGCGACGCTTATCACGACCCCGGCACGGCCGTTCTTAAGACTTCGCCCGACGGCCGCCGCCAGGTTCTCCAGACCGGCGATGAAATTTATCTGGACGGCCAGGGCGCCTCGCCTGCCGGAGATAAGCCCTTTCTGAACCGTTTCAATCTCGCCACCGGCAAAGCCGAGACGCTTTTCCGGTCCGGCGGCCAGTACGAACAAGTGGTCGCGATGCTGGATGATTCCGGCTCGCGCCTCCTCACCCGGCGCGAGAGCCCCGCCGATCCGCCCAATTACTACATCCGTTCCGGCCAGGACTTAAAGCCGTTGACGCACTTCCCAAATCCAACGCCCCAAACTCTCGGCATCAAGAAGCAGCTGGTCACCTACAAGCGCGCCGACGGCGTCCCGCTATCCTTCACGCTCTATCTTCCGCCCGATTACAAACCGGGCACGCGCCTGCCCGCCGTTCTATGGGCCTACCCGTACGAGTACAGCGACGCCGATACCGCCGGCCAGGTGACCGGGCATGCAGCCGAAGCGTTCACGCAGCTCAATTATCATCAGATGTTCGTGCTGCACGGCTACGCGCTGATCGACGATGCGGCCATGCCCATTATCGGCAACGCGGAGACGGTCAATAACACATATATCGATCAGCTCGTCATGGACGCCCAGGCCGCTGTCGACAAAGCGGTGGAGATGGGCGTGGCCGATCGCGACCACATCGGCGTTTTCGGCCACAGCTACGGTGCTTTCATGACTGCCAATTTGTTGGCGCATTCCAAACTGTTTCGCGCCGCGGTGGCCGAAAGCGGGGCTTACAACCGTACCCTGACGCCGTTCGGGTTCCAAACCGAGCGCCGCACATTCTGGGAAGCGCCTGACGTGTACACCAAAATGTCACCGTTCTGGTTCGCCAATCAGATTAAAACTCCTATACTTTTGACCCACGGCGAGGCCGACGACAACACCGGCACGTTCCCCATTCAGTCCGAACGTCTGTACGCAGCCATTCGCGGCAACGGCGGCACCGTGCGTCTGGTGATGTTGCCCGCCGAAGCGCACGGCTACCGGGCCAAGGAGACGCTGGAGCATGTTCTCTATGAGGAAATGGCCTGGTTCGACAAGTACTTAAAACAATCTGAATAGAAAGTCGAACCTTTTGGGATCTTGCGTCGTCGAATAGAATATGAGGACACAAAGACAAGCAGAAGTGGCCTACCGTAAGGCCTTCCAAGTCTTTTCTGAAAAGGCTCAGCAAGTCCAGGCGCTGACAGCACTTTCAGGACAGGATCCCAAAGTGGTGGAAGCTGCGCTGGTTGAGCTGCAAAGGGCGCACAATACCTATCAGGAATGCCGCGACGCTTGGGTGAAGCAACTTCTGGGCTCCAGCGGCCAGGTTCGTCCGGCAACAAGTCCGCTGGGGCATTCCGATGACGTCCGCGCCATTGCGGAACTATTGTGGGAAAGCGCCGGCCGCCCGGAAGGCACTGCCGCTGAAGACTGGCGCAGGGCCGAAGAGATCATCGAAAAGGCCGCATCACTCGTTGTCGCGTAAGAGCGCCGGCGTAGTCCTGCCGGTGTAATCACTTAGGCCCCGCAACACTTCTTGAACTTTTTCCCGCTGCCGCAGGGGCACGGATCATTGCGCCCGGCTTTCTCGCTCGTAGCCGCCACGGTCTCGGGTTCTTCCATGGACTCATCATCCGTAAAGAACACGGGCTTGTGGCCGGCCAGCATCAGCCGCTGATCGAGAGCGATCTTAACCAGATCGGTCTCATCCGGTATCAATCCGCCCGCCAGCTTGTCGATCTTAGCCAGCAGCGCCGGGGCTCGACCTGGCGAGGTATCGCCGGGCGAAGCGAGCGCGTAAGCGAACAGGGCGTCGCGGCGATATTCTTCGTCTTCGAAAAGCGCTTCCAGGCGGGGCGTCTCGGACGACAATCTCAGATACCCGACTCCCCAAATCGCCTGACGCTTGATCTCTACATCGGAATCCGACAGATGCCGCGGCGGATAATCCGAGAAACGGCGGTCCAGCGAGCGCGCCATTGCCTTGAGCGCTTTAGCTCGGCTGCTCTGGCTTTCATACAAAGCTTCGATGGCGTCGAATACAACTGCGTTGTCGGATCGCTCGGCGAGCGCGATCGCTGCTCCGCCTTTTTCCTCCAATGAGGCGTCCGGACTGCCCAGCACTTCGAGCATGGCCCGCCGCACTTCCGGCTGGTCGCTGATTTCACCCAGCGCTTCCCAGCAGGCGCCCCGGACCGCGGGCTCCGGGTCGTTCTTCGCCAGCTCCAAAATCTTGGCGCGAACCAGCAGCGGCGGCTGGGAGCCGTTGTAGCTCGCCGCCGCTTCAGCCCGGACCAAGGCTGAGCCGCGCTCGAGGAACGCCAGTCTATCGTCGTCGCTCAAAAGTTCGAATACCGGCAATTCTTCCTCCGGGTACTTGTCCCAGAGGTCGAACTGCTGCGGAGCGTCAACCGGTTTCTGGACGTCCAACGTCAGGATATCGAGCGCTCCCTGGATAATTTGCCGCTCTCTCGCATCTTCCGCCGGCACCCGATCCAAGGCCGCTTGAATGGCTGGAATGGCCGCCGGGTCGCCGTAAATCTCGAGTGACAGTGCGGCGTTCAGGGTGTCGTTCTCGAGCCCGCGCTCAAGAGCCTGCAGGATTCTCGGATCGCGAATGCCCAGCGCCGAAAGGATGAACGGCACATCGCCCGGCTCGTCCAGTTGATCGAGCAGATCGAGCAGCGGTTCCATTGCCGGGGCGCCCAGTTGCACCACGCTTTCCACCAGATCGTCCGCGACATCCGAGGGATTCCGGCGGATTAGCTCAATGTAGAGCGGAATCGCCTCCGGCGCGCGAAGATACCGGAAGATGTCGAGCACCACATCATCCAGGTCGACCGGATCCTCGGAGTGGTCTTCAGAAGCAAATCGCAATAATTCCGGAACAGAGTGATCCGAATGATCGAGCAGGGCCCGCAAGAAGCGCTGATCCACTCCCAGATATCCACGCGCCGCCGCATTGAGCAGCTGCTCGGCCGGTACTCCCGAGTATTGTTCCGGATCGAAGATGAGATCGCTAGAGGGCGCGCTATTCTTCCTTTACCACCAGCACGGTCACTTCAGCGGTCACGTCTTTATGCAGCCGGACCGGGACCTTGAACTCGCCCAGCGTCTTGATCGGCTCTTCCAGTTGGATCTTGCGGCGGTCGATGGTATAGTCTGCTTCTCCAGCGCCTCGGCGATGTCCTTGGAGGTCACCGAGCCGAAAAGCTGATCGTTTTCGCCGGCCTTCTGCGCGATGGTCACGGTGACGTTCCCGTATCAGCTTGGCCAGTTCTGCGGCTTCGCGCGTTCTCCTTGGCTTCCTTGCGCAGATGCGCCTGGCGCTCCTGCTCCACGATCTTCTTGTTGGAGTCCGTGGCGGCCACGGCCAGCCGTTTCGGCAACAGGAAATTGCGGGCGTATCCCGACGGCCACTTTCACCACCTGGCCGCGGATGCCCAGCTTTTCGACATCTTCTCTGCAGATGACTTCCATCAGGATGATCTCCTTAGATCGCCGCCGCGAACGGCAGCAGCGCGATGTTGCGCGCCTTTTTGATGGCGTCGGTCAGGCGGCGCTGGTGCGGCGCGCAAACGCCCGAGATGCGGCGGGGGACGATCTTGCCGCGCTCCGCCATGAAGGCGTGCAGCACTTCACGTCCTTGTAATTGATGTCGTCGATCTTCTCGACGCAGAACCGGCAAACTTTCTTGCGCCGGAAATATTGCTTTCTTGGTCGCGACCGCTTTGTCGCCGCCGGTGGGGCGCTGTGCCGCGCTGCCGGGTCTTCCCTCTTGATTCGGCCATGGCTTATTCCTTCTCCCCTGCCGCTACGGGCGTTGGCGCCGCGGGCGCCGGAGCTCGCCGGCATGGGCGCGCCGGGCCTGGCGCCCGGATGGCTTCCACGGCGCCGGCCATGATATGTTCCGCCGATGGCGCGGCTGGGCGCCAGGCTCGGCGCGGGCTTGCGGGCGGCGCGCTTCTCGCGCTCCTTCTTGCGCTTCTCGATCCTCTTCATCGTCTCGTCGATGCGCACCGTCAGGAATTTCATCACCAGGTCCGAGACGCGCAGCCGGCGCTCGAATTCCCTCACGGTTTCCGGGTCCGCGGTGAACTGCAGCAGGACATAAGTGCCTTCGCGTGTACTTTTCACCGGTAGGCCAGCTTGCGCTTGCCCCATTTTTCGACTTGTCCACCTTGCCGCCGTTGCTGGCGATCAGTGGTGGTCAACTGCTCGATCAAGCTGATCCACTTCTTCGTCCGGCGCATCCGGCTTGACTATAAACAACTCTTCGTAGATCTCTCATTCTTCCTCGTTTAAGCCTTGGGCGCGACGATTGAATTTCGTCATGGACTTTTCGACGCCTTCGGCAATTATGGACTCAACCGCGTCGGCCGCATAGTCCAGCAACTCGTCCAATTCCTTTCGCTGCGCCCGCTTGAACGGCGCCAGCACAATTTGAGCGCCGTCGCTTTTCGCGATGGCCGCCGATGAATCCCCAGCCGCACCCGGGCAAAATCCTTGCTGCCAAGCTGCGCGATCACCGACTCCACGCCGTTATGGCCCGCCGCCGAACCATTCGGCTTGATCCGCAACGAGCCCCACGGCAGGTCCAGTTCGTCGTAAACCACGATCAGACCCGCGCGGCGTCGATCTGATGCTTTTCCATCAGCGGCTTCACCGACTGCCGCTGACGTTCATAAACGTCTGCGGCTTGGCCAGCATCACCGGCTTGCCCGCCGATCTTTCCCTGTCCCACCAAGCGCCCTGCGAATCCTTGCGGGTGACGCGGATTTGTTCCGCTCCGCGAGCCGGTCCACCACCAGAAATCCCAGATTGTGGGCGGTGTAGTCGTACTCTTCGCCCGGATTTCCCAGGCCGACGACGAGCAACTCGATTGCGTCGGCCATCGCCAGCGTCCTAGCCTTCTTCTTGCCCTTCTCCGTCTCTCTGCGGCCGCTTCTTCTTCCTTCTTGCCCTTCTTGATGACTTCGGGTTCGGCCGGCGTGCCGCGGCTTGCGGCGGCGCGGCTTCCGCGGCCGGCGCCACTTCTTCGGCCCTCATCGCCACCACGTGGGCGATCACCTGATCCGGCGGGCTGACCAGCTTCATGGATCCGGCATAGGGAGATCTCACTGGCGCGCATGTTCTGGCCGATCATCAACTCGCGTAACATCCACGGTGAAGTCTCCGGGATCTCGTCCGGCAGGCATTCGATTTCGACCTCGCGGGTGATGATTTCGAGCAAGCCGCCCTGCAGCTTGACGCCCTTGGGCTCGCCCACGGTGATGCACCGGAACGTGACACGATGCGCTTGGTGAGATCGATGCGCTTCAGATCGACATGCAGCAGATTCCGCGGACCGGATCGTTCTGCTGATCCACGACCATGACCGGCGTGTTTTCGCCGCCCTGCGATCCAAGTTGAAGATGGTGTTGTGGCCGCTGCCGCTATGCAGGATCTTGTTGACTTCGCTCGGGATTCACGGCCACCGCGACGGCGATCTTTGAATGCGCCGTAAACGACGCCGGGCGTCGGCCCTCGACGCGCATACGGCGCGCTTCATTCTTGCCGCGCGACTCACGCGGCTCGGCGCGTAACGTAATATCTTTTCTCATCTCATCTCACTCCAACGGGCACAAGTCCGCGTTGTTCGTCCTGTCAGTTATCGCTTATCAGTTCCGCTGAATTCCGCTCTAAAAAACAAAATGCTGACCGAAGTCTCTTCGTGGATCGACTGAATGGCCTGCGCCAGCAACGGCGCCACCGAAAGCGTCTTGATCGGCCCGACCGCACCGCGCTCCTCACGCAGCGGAATCGAATTCGTAACCACCACTTCCTTAATCTGCGACTCCTCGATCCGCTCCACCGCCGGCCCCGACAGCACCGCATGCGTGGCGCAGGCGCATGACGCTGAGCGCGCCCTGCTTCAGCAGCGCTTCGGCGCCCTTCACCAGCGTGCCGGCCGTATCGATCAGATCGTCCACCATCAAACAATTCCGTCCCTCTACCTCGCCGATGACATGCATCACTTCGGCCACATTCACTTCCTTCGCGGCGCTTATCGATAATCGCCAGCGGAGCGTTCAATCGCTTGGCGAACGCCCGCGCGCGCTCCACGCCGCCGGCGTCCGGCGAAACCACGGTCAAGTCCCTGCGCCCGATCGACTCGAAATACTCGATCATCACCGGCGCGGAGAACAGATGATCCACCGGAACATCGAAGAATCCCTGAATCTGCGCCGCGTGCAGATCCAGAGTCAGAACACGATCCGCCCCGGCCGTTTCCATCAGGGTCGCAATCAGCCTTGCCGAAATCGGCACGCGCGGCTTGTCCTTGCGATCCTGCCGCGCGTACCCATAATAGGGTAACACTGCCGTGATGCGCTCCGCTGAGGCGCGTTTCAGAGCGTCGATCATGAGCAGCAGTTCCATCAGGTGCCGATCCACCGGAGTGCAGGTGGGCTGGACCACGAAAACGTCCGCGCCGCGCACGTTTTCCTGGATCTGAAGCTGGATTTCGCCGTCGGAAAATGGCTCTACCGAGGCCGCC
Source organism: Terriglobia bacterium (assembly GCA_963786745.1). Classification (GTDB taxonomy): domain Bacteria; phylum Acidobacteriota; class Terriglobia; order Bryobacterales; family Bryobacteraceae; genus Palsa-89. Next base: position 353,504 of record CAWBAE010000014.1, read on the forward strand.
CCCATGGTGCATCCGAGCGCGGCGCAGATCTTCGCGGCCAACGCCGGGTTGGCGTTGCCGGTAAAGATTTTCATTTGATCGAATCTCATTTTTCGAACCGGTCTTGCGGCGGCCATAATTCTTTCATCAAAGCGCCTGTATCTCCTGCCAGTTGACGCCGCCAAAGTGCCTGGTAACGACGTCTACCGACCATCGAGACACGATGAACTTGTGCTCCGGCGAACTCTTTCTGAAACCACTCTTTTTGAAACCAACGCTCGGCCCGGTCGCGGGACGGGCGGTCCTCGAAAACCCCGAAAACACTCGAGCCGCTGCCGCTCATCAGAGCCGGTTGCGCCCCAAATTCCAGCAGCTTCCCCTTGATCGATTTTAGTTGAGGATGTTGCCGGAAAACAACCGGCTCGAAATCATTCACGAAATTGTTCGAGCCTCGCCAGGCAACCCATTGAAAATCATCGGGTTTTGAATCCGACGTCGGATCCTTCGGCTTGCGCTTCAAAGCCGCATAGGCTGCTGCGGTGGAAGAATGAATCCCGGGTGTAATCAATAGCACCGGACGGCTTTCATAATCCGGTAGCGGATAGATCTCGGTGCCCCGCCCCAATCCCACCGCCGTTCCACCGAGCAGGAAAAACGGGACATCGCTTCCGAGATCCGCCGCCAATTCCGCCAGTTTGGCGAGCGCCAGCGGTTCTCCGAGCAAAACCGGCAGACCCAGCAGGACCGCCGCAGCGTTGCTCGATCCCCCGCCCAGCCCGGCGCCCAAAGGTATGCGTTTTCGCAAAACGAACCCAACCTGACCGGTGGAGCGGGTGGCCTTGAGAACCCGATGTGCCGCCTTGACAACAATATTGTCGGAAATGTTCAAGTTCGACTTCAATTCTATGCGCGTCCGCCCCGGCCGCCATTCCATCTCCAACGTATCGGCCAGCGAGATGGTTTGAAAGATGGTACGGAGCTCATGAAAGCCGTCCGAGCGCTTATGCGGCACCCGGAGATCCAGGTTGATCTTCGCAAATGAGCGGACGCGCAATCGTCGGATCATCAGTAGTGCACGAGCGAGAAGACGTCATAGCCGGAGAGCTTGTCGCGCCCTTTGAGAAAATCGAGTTCCAGGATAAACCCCAGGCCCGCTACCTTTCCATGCAGCATTTCCACCAGCCGCGCCACCGCCGCCGCGGTTCCGCCGGTGGCCAGAACGTCATCGATGATCAGCACCCGCTGGCCGGGCGTAATTGCGTCCTTATGGATTTCGAGCACGTCGGTCCCGTATTCGAGCGCGTATTCGATCCGTTCGCGCTCGGCCGGCAGTTTCTTGGCTTTGCGAACCGGGATGAAGCCATATCCCAGGGCGTAAGCCACCGCGGGCGCGATGATGAAGCCGCGCGCTTCGATGCCCAACACCACGTCGACCGGCGTGGATTTATAGCGCTGCGCCAGCAGATCGATGACGGCTTTAAATCCGCCAGGGTCCTTGAGCAGCGTTGTGATGTCGTAAAAATTGATGCCCGGCTTGGGAAAATCGGGCACTTCGCGGATGAGCGCTCGCAGTTGTTCCATTGGGGAAACAGTATTGTAACAACTGAGGCGAGGCCGGACGGATGACCATCCGCTATTCGGGCATCGGCAGGGATTGAAGATCGTCCGCGAACCGGCGCATCAGCCTCGTCAGGTCTTGAAGATCGCGTTTGCTCCAGGCCGAAAACAGGACGGTTGCCATTCGTTCGCGGGCTGCGTCAAGCGCGCGGGTCATTTCCTTGCCTCTGGCAGTGATGGCGGCTTCGCGCACGCGGCTATCGGTTTTCGAGCGACGCCGGTTTATCAGGCCGAGGCCTTCGAGTTTGGTCACTTGCCGGCTAACGGTGGTGTAATCCCTGCCAACCAACCCGGCCAAATCAACTACTCCAACCGGGCCCTTGTGCTCAATTGCGATCAACAACGGAAACAGAGCCCGGTCGAGTGAAACCCCCGCTTCCTTGAGCAGCGCGCTGTCACGCTGCGGCAGGTTCATCAGGCCCACCAGATCCACCAGCGTATGGTGAAGCTGGCGAACTTCTTTATTCATGACGGGGCCTTCCAGTTGACGGCATAGCGCTATATGTGTATCATACACATATTACCGGGAACCATAACGGGACCGCAATCGTATTCCAATTTATGACTCCGCCCTCCTCGAATCCCATCCGAGATCGACAGATCAACGAGGTCCTGGACCGTCTGCACGCCCGTGCCGCCCGGCAATTGCCCGCGATTGTCGCCCACGTCGCGCTTGAGGCCGTGAAGGGGCTGATGGGCGCGAAACGCGCGAACGCGGATGCGGAATATTATCGCGACAAACTGATTTCGATCGATCGCGCCCAAGGCTGGTTGATCTACACGCTATGCCGTAGCCTGCAAGCCCGGCGAGTGGTCGAATTTGGAACTTCCTACGGCGTTTCCACGCTCTACCTCGCCGCAGCGATGCGCGACCAGGGCGGCGGCCTTGTCATTGGGACGGAAATCGAAGCCGAAAAGGCGGCCCACGCGCGACGCCATTTCGAGGAAGCAGGAGTTCGGGACCTGATTGAACTTCGCGAGGGCGATGCGCGGGATACCCTCAAAGACTGCGGCGGCCCGGTGGATTTTCTGCTGGTGGATGGCTTCCCCGAGCTGGCCGCGCCCATCATCGAATTAATGGCTGCGCAGTTGCGCAAAGGCGCGATCGTGGTCTGCGACAATGTGGGACACTTTCCAGCCGCCGTGGCCAGCTATCTGGATTTTGTACGGCGTCCTGAAAACGGCTTCGTTTCGACCCTCCTGCCATTGCGGAGCGGAACCGAGCTTTCGGTGAAAATCACATAGAAACGGTCGGAAGCAAAAACATGAAAGCCGCCATCGTCGTCGAAGCGGGCCAAACGCCCATCTATGGGGATTTCAAAGAGCCGGTTCCGGCCAGTGGGGAAGTTCGGGCGAGAGTCAGCGCAGCCGCGTTAAGCAATGTGGTCAAGAGCAGGGCGTCCGGCACGCACTATAGTTCGTCCGGTGACCTGCCTTTCGTTGTCGGGATCGACGGGGTGGGCCAGCTCGATGACGGCCGCCGCGTATATTTTGCGCTTCCCAGAGCGCCGTTCGGAAGCATGTCGGAGCGGACGGTAATCCGGTCTTCTCAATGTGTTTCGCTGCCGGACAATCTGGATGATGTCACCGCCGCGGCTATCGCAAATCCCGGCATGTCGGCATGGGCTGCGTTTAAAGAACGCGCCCGGCTTACGGACGGGGAAACCGTCCTGGTCAATGGAGCAACCGGCACGGCGGGCCGTCTGGCCGTTCAAATCGCGAAATATATGGGTGCGCGAAAAGTTGTAGCGACAGGCAGAAATACGGAGGCTCTGAAAACCCTGTCTCGCTTGGGGGCGGATGTGACCATCCCGCTCGGTGACGCGGGCGATGCGTTTGAGGATGCCTTAAAGGAGCGATTCGCAGGCGATGGAATCGACGTTGTTTTGGACTACCTGTGGGGGCCCAGCGCCGAACGTATTATTATTGCAGGGGCCAAAGCGGGGAAAGACGCGGTACCGATCCGGTTCGTGCATGTCGGCTCGGTGAGCGCACCGAATATCACGCTTCCCAGCGCGGCCCTGCGTTCTTCGGCGATCACGCTCATGGGAAGCGGCGTCGGCAGTATTCCGGTTGACCGGCTCATGCAATCCATTGCCGATTTACTCAAAACCACGGTACCCGGTGGTTTTGCAATCGAAACCAAGACCTTTCCGCTTTCGGAAATTGAACACGTTTGGCCCGCGGCCGACGGCATGCCACGCATCGTGTTTCAGATCCCGTAAACCGGCTCGCCGGTGTACAAAGGAATCTCCTACACTAGCTCTATGTCTTCCCCAGTCTCTCAGGCATCGCCGCTAGGATCTTCCCGGATCGTCGCTTTTGTCGGCATAACCAATGCCGAGCGCGCGAAAATCTTCTATCACGAGACGCTCGGTCTACCGCTCGTGAGCGAGGACGGCTTCGCGCTGGTGTTCGATGCCAACGGCACCATGTTGCGGGTCAGCATCGTTCGCGAGGTCCTGCCGGCTCAATACACGGTGCTAGGCTGGGAAGTCACGGACATCGGCGCAACGGCCAAGCATCTGCGGGACGCGGGTGTGACGTTTGAGCGCTACGCTTTCCTAACCGATCAGGATTCGCACGGGATCTGGACCGCGCCCGGCGGCGCGCGCGTGGCCTGGTTCAAGGACCCGGACGGCAACATCCTCAGCGTCAGCCAGCATCCTTAACGCCATCGCGGCGACAGCAAAAACAAGAATGCTGCTCGAACTCCAGCACATCCACAAGCATTTCGGTGGAGTGGCCGCGCTGCGCGACGCCGGCCTGGAGGTCGAGGCCGGTGAAGTCCATCTGCTGGTGGGGGAAAACGGCGCCGGTAAATCCACGCTGATGAAGATTGTGGCCGGACTGCTGGCTCCAGACAGCGGGACATTTCTCTGGAATGGTGAAAGCGTTCGTTTCCACGGGCCTTCCGACGCCGCTTCCCGGGGAATCGCTATGGTTCACCAGGAACCGCTGCTCGCGCCGCATCTTTCGGTGGCGGAAAACATATTTCTTGGCCGCGAACCGCGCGTTCCGCTGGGCTGGGTGAACCGGCGCGAGATCATCCAGCGGACCGCACGCATCATCGAAGAGCATCAATTCCCGCTGCGGGCCGAAGCGCGCGTCGAACAGCTCAGCCCGGCCGCGAAGCAGATGGTGCAGATTTGCCGCGCCATCCAGTACGACGCCCGGCTGCTGATATTCGACGAAGCCACCGCGTCGCTCTCTGAGCTTGAAGCGCAGCAAGTCTTCCGCATCGTGCGCGGGCTACGCGACCGCAATGTGAGCGTGATTTATATCACCCACAGATTGGAAGAGCTGCGCGCCATCGGTGACCGTGTCACCATCCTGCGCGACGGACAGGCCGTCCATTCCGGCCCGCTGGGCGAGCTATCCACCGCTGCGATGATACGGCACATGGTGGGCCGGGAACTCGATTCGGATTACGCTCGCGCGCCCGTTCCTCCCGGCGACGAACTGCTAAGAGTGGAGCACCTGACGCGAAGACCCGCGCTGGACGACATCAGTTTCTCGCTGCGCGCCGGCGAAATCGTCGGTCTGGCTGGATTGGTGGGAGCGGGCCGCACGGAACTGTGCCGCGCGCTCTTCGGCGTCGACCGGGCCACCGGCGGAAGCATTCGAATGGGCGGCCGGCTGCTGCGCCTGCGCTCGCCCGAAGATGCCGTCCGCGCCGGGCTCGCTCTGATTCCGGAAGATCGCCAGCGCTTCGGGCTTGCGACCGCGCTCCCGGTCAGCCACAACCTGACCATCGCCCATCTGGCGGGCGTATGCCGGTTCGGGTTTCTGAACCATACCGCCGAGAATCGGCTGGTTTCGGATCACATGGCACGCTTGCGGATTCGCGCCCACTCCGGCGATCAATTGGCGGGACGATTGAGCGGCGGCAATCAGCAGAAGGTCGCGATCGCGAAATGGCTGGTCCGCGGAGCCCGGGTTTTTCTATTCGACGAGCCGACGCGCGGCATCGACGTCGCGGCCAAGGCCGAGGTGTTTCGCACCATGGATGAACTGGCCCGCGGCGGCGCCGCAATCCTGATGGTGAGCTCCGAGATGGCCGAGCTTCTCCAGGTAGCGGACCGGATACTGGCGATGCGGCGGGGGAGAATCAGCGGCGAGCTTCCGGGCCGCGCCTCCCGGGAACCGGCCACTCAGGAACAGATCCTGCGTTACGCGGCGTTCGAACAGCCTGCGGCCGGGGAGCGTCCGGAATGATCCAGCGGCTGCTGCCGTTCTTCACGCTGATCGCGCTTTTCATCATTCTCTCCCTGGTTTCGCCGAATTTCCTGACCGCCACGAACCTCGCGAGCGTGGCACGCCAGACTGCCGTCATCAATATCCTGGCGCTGGGTATGACCATGATCATCATTGCGGGCGGCATCGATCTTTCGGTTGGATCGATGCTTGCGCTGGCGGGCTTGCTTGGCAGCATGGCGATGGTGGCGTACGGAATCCCCGCGGGCCTGCTGGCCGGACTCCTGGCCGGAGCAGCCTGCGGTCTCGCTAATGGCGCGATGATCACTGGCCTGCGCGTCAATCCATTTATAGTGACGCTCGGAACCATGGGAATCTATCGCGGATTCGCCCTCATCATTTCGAAGGGTCTCCCGGTGAGCGACCTTCCCGCAAGCTTCTCGTATCTCGCCGAGGGAACGCTGGCGCGCGTTCCGTTCGTGCTGTGGCTACTGGCGGGTTGCGCGGTCGTGGTCCACGTGATACTCGAGCACACGCGCTTGGGCCGCTACGCTTTTTCGATCGGAAGCAATCCGGATGCGGCGTACTATTCCGGTGTTCCAGTGCGCTTTCACACCACCGCCGTTTATGCGATCGCGGGATTGCTGGCCGGCCTGGCGGGAATGGTGGAAGCTTCGCGGCTTATGACCGGGCAGCCCACCAGCGGACAAGGCTATGAGCTGACCGCCATCGCGGCTGTCGTGATCGGCGGCGGAAGCCTGCGCGGAGGCGAAGGCAGCGTCCTAGGCACGCTGGTGGGCGCATTCATCATGGGCCTGCTCGCCAACGGCAGCGATCTTCTGGGCACCAATCCGTACTGGCAGCAAGTGATCATCGGAGCGGTGATTATCGTGGCGGTTGCTTTCGATGAGCTCCGCAAGCGCAGAATGGTGTCTTAGGATGCTCGACCGGGTCCGCATCGCCGTGCTGATCGCAATGACGTTCTCTTGCGTTCCCCTCCGCGCCCAGCCGGCTCAACCGTCGCCCGGCGCGGCCGTGGGAGAGTCGGAAACGCCGCGCCCATACTCGCTCGCTCCCGACAAACTGAAGAAGGCCATCGAATACGCCCACGCGCGCTACTGGCTGCATTTCATCGATTCGATTTATGGAATCGCCGTGCTGTTGTTGATCCTGGCCGCGGGGCTCTCGGCCAGGTTCCGCGATTGGGCGGAAGCCGCATCCCGGCGGCGCTGGATGCAGGCAATCATCTTCGTTCCGCTGCTGATTTTCACCAACGATGCGTTGAGCCTGCCGCTCGGAATCTACGGCCAGCACCTCGAATTGAAGTTCGAGCAATCCATCCAGAGCTGGCCGTCCTGGTTCTGGGACTGGACCAAAACCGAGCTGCTCACGTTCGCGATTTCCATTTTGCTGGCTTTCCTCCTCTACGCCGTAATTCGCCGCAGCCCGCGCCGCTGGTGGTTCTACTTCTGGCTGGCGGCGCTTCCGCTCATTTTCATCGGCGCGTTCATCGAGCCTTTCGTCATCGAACCGCTGTTTTACAAATTCGAACCGCTGGCCGCGAAGCATCCGGCTCTGGTGGAGCAGTTGGAAAAAGTGGTGGCCCGAGGCGGGCTCAGCGATTCCTCCCGACCGTATGTTTGAAATGCGAGCCAGCGAAAAGGTGAATTCGCCGAACGCCTATGTCACCGGCTTCGGCGCTTCGAAGCGCGTGGTAGTGTGGGACACAACGCTCAGCCTCCTTACGACACCCGAAATCCTGTTCGTGTTCGGCCACGAGATGGGACACTACGTGCTCGGCCACGTTCAAAACACGCTGATCTTTCTCGCGCTGCTGGTGCTGGTTCTTCTCTACATCGGCTATCACGGATTGCATTTGATGCTGCACCGCTGGGGCCCAAGCTGGAAAATCCGCGATGTATCGGACTGGGCCTCGTTGCCCGCTCTGCTGCTGCTCTTCGCCATATTCAGCTTCCTCACCGAACCATTGATCAACACCTATAGCCGCGCGCAGGAACATGCCGCTGACGTTTACGGGATCGAAGTGATTCATGGCCTGATACCGGACGAGCGGGCCGTGGCCGCGCATTCCTTCCAGGTGATGGGCGGAGTGAGTCTCGACGAGCCCGACCCCAACCGGTTCATCGAATTCTGGATGTTTTCGCATCCTTCGACTTCGGAAAGAATGCTTTTCGCCCAGACTTATGATCCGTGGTCCAGCGGCACGCCGAAGTACGTTAAGTAACAAGGTTACTCGGGCCACGCAACACATCGGCGAAAACAGCGTCTCATTAGTTGTGCGAAGACGCGCCTTCATCCTGTTGACCGTTAGCGTGACGCTGGCCGCTAACGTCCGGAGCCAGCCGGTTGAAACCATAACGGTTCATGCGCAAGCGCCTGCGCGGCCCTTCCCGCATTTCTGGGAGCAGATGTTCGGCTCCGGCCGGGCCATTTTGTCTTTGCGCGAGAGCTATCGGCGGGATCTTCGGGCGATGAAGGCCGCCACCGGCATTGAATACGTACGATTTCACGCCATCCTCGACGATGAAGTTGGCAGCTACGATCAGGACGCCGCGGGCCGGCCGGTCTACAACTGGTCCTACGTCGATCAGATTTATGATGGCTTGCTCGCGAACGGCGTTCGGCCCTTCGTCGAACTGAGCTTCATGCCGCGCAAACTTGCGGCGTCGCTGGTCCAGCATCCTTTCTGGTACCATCCGCTGCCTTCGCCACCCAATGATTACGGCCGATGGGGCGAATTGATTCAGAATTTCGCGCAACATCTGGTGGACCGCTACGGAATCGAAGAAGTTGTCCAATGGTACTTCGAAGTCTGGAACGAGCCGAACATCGATTTTTGGACCGGCCAGCCCAAGCAAGCCACCTACTTCGAGCTATACGATCACGCGGCTCGCGCGATCAAGAGCGTCAGCCCGCGCCTGCGCGTAGGAGGGCCGGCAACGGCGCAATCCGCCTGGATTGACGCCATGATCGCGCATTGCGTCGAAGCCCATGCGCCGCTCGATTTTGTCTCAACGCACGTTTACGCCAATGACACCGCCCAGGACGTCTTCGGAACCGACGAGAGCATACCGCGTTCGGAAATGGTGGCGCGGGCAGCGCGCAAAATCAGCAATCTGGTAAAAGCTTCGGCGCGCCCTGATCTGCCGATTCATTGGACCGAATATAATGCGAGTTACAAGAACGAAATCGAGGTGACCGACTCTGCGTTCATGGGCCCATGGCTGGCAAATAATATCCGGCTCTCCGACGGGCTTACGGCCAGCATGTCTTACTGGACCTTCTCCGACGTTTTTGAGGAGCAGGGCGTGGTGAAGACGCCCTTTTACGGCGGATTCGGCCTGATCGCGGAGGGTGGAATTCCGAAGGCGTCGTTTAATGCTTTCGCGCTACTGCACCGATTAGGAGAGCAACGGATGCAACCGGATCTCGGCGACGCGATCGTAACCAGACGCGCCGATGGCGCAATCGCCATTGCGGTGTGGAATTATGCCGCCCCCGGCCAAAGCGGGCCCGTAAAACAAGTGCATATCGCGCTCGAAGGCTGGAACGGAAGCCCCCGATTTCACGTCGAATTGGTGGATGCCGATCACGGCTCGGCGTTGTCAGCGTGGCAAGCGATGGGTCGTCCCGCGTATCCAACTCAAAAACAGTACAAACTGCTGCGTAGAGCCTCTTCCGCGATAGAACAATCGGATCGGAGCACGTTCACCCTTCCGGCGCCTGGTTTGGCTCTGGTGGAAGTGAAACCATAGCGAGCGTTCGAGTGAAATCCTTTGCCGCCATTCCGGCCGTCTGGCTGCTCGCCGCTTCGGCCTACGCGGCCGACGGACCGCAAAAAACACCAGCGCTGTCCCCGCAAGACCGGGCTTTCGTCGAAGATCTGGAACACCGCGCCGTGATGTATTTCTGGGAACAGGCCGACCATGGCACCGGCCTGGTCCTGGACCGTTCCAGCGCCGATGGGGGCCGCGCGAAAGGCCCTAGCCGCGACATCGCCAGCATCGCGGCCACCGGTTTCGGGCTCACCGCCATCTGCATCGGAGCGGAGCGCGGCTGGATTCCCCGGGATGAGGCCACCGATCGCGTCCGAACCACGCTGCGATTCTTCGCCGACCGCGCCGATCAGGAACACGGCTGGTTCTATCACTGGATGGACGTCTCGAATGGCGACCGCAGATGGGACAGCGAGACTTCCTCCATCGATAGCGCCTTTCTCTTGGCGGGGATCCTGACGGCCGCGCAGTGTTTTTCAAAGGATTTGGAGATTCCCCAACTGGCGCAGCAGATTTTCGACCGCGTGGATTTTCAATGGATGCTGGACGGCGATCCGCTGTTGCTTTCGCACGGCTGGCGGCGCGGCAAGGGGTTTCTCAAATACAACTGGAACACTTACAGTGAATCGTCGGTACTCTACCTGCTGGCCATCGGTTCTCCAACCCATCCGATAAACCCGGAATCCTGGTACGCCTGGCAAAGGCCGCTCTATAATTACGGCAATTTCGAATTCATCAGCGGCGGGCCGCTGTTCACCCATCAGTACTCGCACGCCTGGGTCGATTTCCGCGATCGCCGGGACCGCGGCTTCGTCAATTTCTTCCTGAATTCGGTGAACGCCACCCGCGCTAATCGTCTCTATTGCATGAATCTGAAGGACTCGCTTCCGAATACGTTCGGCCCTCAGATTTGGGGCATCACTGCGTCCGACGGACCCAAAGGCTACCGGATCTACGGCGAGATCAAAGCCTTTGAGCCCGTGGACGGAACCGTCGCGCCGGCGGCCGCGGCAGGGTCCTTGATGTTCACGCCGGATATTTCCATTCCGGCTCTGCGCGATATCCGGAACGAGTACGACGACCGCGTCTACCGCCGTTACGGCTTTGTGGACTCCTACAATCCCACGTTGAAGTGGTTCGACACGGATGTGGTCGGGATCGACCTCGGCATCACGTTGCTCAGCGCCGAGAACCTGCTTACCGGCAACGTCTGGCGCTGGTTCATGGCGAATCCGGCGATGCAACGCGCCATGGACCTGGCGGGTTTCAGCGCTCCGGCGTCCCCGCCCGAACCGCCCGCGAAACGCCGTCTGGTGAAGAAGAAGTCCACTCGCAAGGCTCCCTCGGAGCCTCGGGTTTAACTGAGTCTTTCCAGTTACGCCGCATTATCCACCGCGGCGAACTCTTCAGAAGAGTCCGGAGTCTCAACCAGCGCCGGCATGCGTTCTTCGAGCAGAAACTCGGTGGCCTGCACACGCCGGTCCCGATGAAAGCGCTCCTGCATGCGTCCGTCGAACAACGCATTGTCGATCGCGAGCAAACCCATGCCCTGGTGGTGAGCCATCCAGCACTCGACCGGCTCGGGTATGCCCTTCGCGGCATAGTCAATGGAATCGAGAAAGCCGTGCCGGCTCAGGCATCCCATTTTTTCGAGCAGCCGCAGGTTGGCGGTCGCGCCACGCTGATCCACCATCAGCGCCAGCATGCTGGAGTAGGGAGACACCACCGGATGCTGGGCGTGATCCCCGGAGGCGCTCAATGCCGGGATTCCGAAAGCACGGTATTGATATTGCTTCCGGCTGTCGCGCGCCGAGTGCGCTGCTTCCGAAATTCCCCACGGCACATGGCGTTCGCGAGCGAAGGCCTGCTGGATCCGTACGGCGCCGCGCGCGGCCCGCTCCAGCAAAGTGTCGGTATAGGTGTGCAGATGCAGCAGCGGCATCAGGTATTCGAACATGGTGCCGCTCCAGGAGATCAGCGTGCGGTGGTTGCGATAGGCCGTCAGCTTCCGCCCCAGCCGGAACCATGCCTCGCGCGGGATGTCGCCTTTTGCGATCCCCACGAATACCGCTGTGCGGGCTTCGGAAGCCAGCAGGTCGTAGCAGGCTTCGTCAGGTTGGCCAGTTTCGACGTTATAGCCGATTCGCAGCAGCTTACGGCGCCGGTCGAACAGGAAACTGAAGTCCATGGCATCGAACTGCCTTCCGGCATCCGCGGCGGCGCGTCCCAGGTCATCGACCAAAGCCAACGCACGCTCCCGCGCGGCCGGCAGACTTTCCAACACTTCCTCCAGCACGCGACGCAAGGCGGGATAGAGCGGCTGGACGCTTTCGAGACGCTCGGACAAACGCTGCCGGATGCGATCGTAAACCTCGGGCAGTTCGTTGAGCGACGGAATCCGGGCCAGTTCCTGGAGCAGCGGCGCGAGGTTAGAATCCAGCTGATGTGAACCAAGCAGGTTCACGCGCAACTCTCCTTCGAACTCAGGCGCGAGCCATGGAGCCAGCCAGTAGAGTTCATCCAAGGCCGCTTTGACGCGCTCCCACAGCAAATCCGCCCAATAGTGCGCTTCATCCAGCCGGTCGCCGCGCCGATTCGCCAAGGCTTCCCGAACGCGCTGCACCATATCGCGCGTCTCGGTGAGCACGCTTTCCCAATAAAACAAATCCGTAGGCTCGCAATCGAGATGGCGCAATAGGTACGCGATCCCTCGCATGAGCGAAAGGCTCCGCGCCGGATGGGGGATCGATTCGCGCAGCCGCAGTGCGTGGTCGCGCAGCCCCGCCAGGATCGCCGCGCCAAGCATGGGCTGGCCGAGCAGACCCAGGCAACCTTGCCTGACGGCGCACAACGACGCAGCCAGATTACCGCTGTCCACCGAAGACACGTAGTGCGGCGGCAACGGCTGGAAGGTCCGTGTATCGCACCAATTGAAGAAATGCCCGCGATAGCGCGGCATATTTTCCATGGCGTCGAAGGTCCGCCCCAGCGCGGCCGCGAGTTCGCTGAAGTTGAGATAGCCGAAGTCGTGCGCCGCCAGGTTGGAAGTCAGAAACAATCCGAGATTGGTGGGGGAGATGCGGTCGGCAACCAGATGCGGACCTGCCTGCACGTTATCGGGCACCAGCCAATGGTTCTCCCGGTTGACGTGGTCCGCGAAGAAGCGCCAGGTGCGGAGGGCGATTCCACGCAGAAAACCGCGATCGCTTTCAGTCAAGCCGGCAGGCTTGGAAGGACGCTCGCTCAGCCAGTCCGCCATCAACGGCGCGACGATCCACAGCGTGCATATCAGTGCCACCACTACATGGACCGGCCGCAAGACGATCAGCAACAGCACCAAAGCGCAGCCGGATGAAAGATAGAGGTATCGTTCCGTGGTCCCAGCCGCCTTTCCCGTGGCGCTCTCCGATTGCCACATGGTCTCCCATTCGAGCAGCTTGCGCTTGGTCACGAAACGGCGCAATAGGGAGCGCACGACGGCATCGGCCATCATAAAGGCCTGATGCGGGAGGAAGCCCAGGTTCACCAACGCGTCGCGATGGCCGCGCAGAAATTGGCTGGCGAGCTGGCTCAAAAACGAGGGCCAATAGCGGCGCTCAGGCGTGCGGACGATGCTGAGCAGCGTATCCGCATAGACCGGCGCGAGGAGCAGACCCAGCACGGCCAGGGTCCAGCGAACGGGATGTGCCAGCGTGATCCAGCCGGCCGTAAGCAGCAGCAACACCGAGATTTCGAACAGGCTGCGGCGCAGGTTGTCGAAGATCTTCCAGCGCGAGAGCGGCGTCAGCGGATTAGGAACGGCCTGGCCGTCGTGACTCGGCGCTTTGCGAAGGAGCCACGGCAGGAGCTGCCAGTCACCTCGCGCCCAGCGATGTTTGCGATTACAGAATGCCCGATACGTGGCCGGACAGTCTTCCACCACTTCCACGCTGGGAAGAAACCCGGTGCGGGCGTGTTCGCCTTCGATCAAGTCGTGACTAAGGATTGCGTTGTCGGGGAAGCGATCACCCACGGCGGCCTCAAAGGCGCGCACGTCATAAATGCCTTTGCCTGTAAAACTCGCCCTGCCATATAAGTCCTGATAAACATCCGAGACGGACGTGGCGTAGGGATCGAAGCCGGACTGTCCGCCCAGGATCTGCGCCAAACGCGACCGGCCCGCGGATTCCATGCTCACCGAAACGCGCGGACGAATGAGGGCATAGCCCGAGGTCACCATGCCGGTGCGCGGATTGAGCGCCGGCTGATTCAGCGGATGGGCCATGGCCGCGATCATCTTCGCGGCGGTGTCGCGCGGGAGCTGAGTATCGGTGTCCAGCGTGATTACGTAGCGAATCTCATGCAGGCTATGCATGTCTCCGACGACGGTATGGAAGAAGTTACCCTTGCCCAGGAGCAGCCGGTTCAGATCGTTCAGTTTGCCGCGCTTCCGTTCGAAGCCCATCCACGCGCCTTCCTGGGGATTCCAGCGGCGCGCCCGGTGAAACAGATAGAAGGGCGTCTGCTGCTTCCCGCCATAGCGGACATTCAACCGCTCGATGCCCTGGACGCAGGCGGCGAGCACCGCGGCGTCACTCTCCATTTCTTCCGTCTGAGAATCAGGAAAATCAGTCAGCAAACCGAAGCGCAGGTTGGGATCGCGGTTCGCCAGATAGCGGATTTCCAGGTCTTCGAGTAATCTCGCTGCGTTCTCCGCCGAGATCAGCAGCGTGGGAACCACCACCATGCTCTGCGCGGTATCTGGAATCCCGTCCGCGAAGTTCAGGCTGGGAAGCGCGCGCGGCGTAAGCAGATGGCTGACCGCGGAGTTGATTATATCCAGCGCGGCCTGGGTGACGGGAATAAGCAGAAGCAGGGTCATCCACCACGGTGGCGATCCGGCCAGGCGCTCAAACAACAACCACAGCAGCACCGATATGACGGCAAAGCCGGCGGCGTGCAACAGAGCGGCAGAATCCCGCAGCGTGGGTTTGCGCAAGCGCCGCACGCCCGGTCCGATCAGGTAATAGCCGGCGTGCGCCTGGATGGAATCCAGGCCGCTCGACGCCGCGGCTTCCTCGGCGCATCGAATGGCGCTCTCGGCCACTTCCGTTTCAGTTCGTCCCGAGCTCCGCGCTAGCTTTTCCACTTCGTGCCGATACAGATCTCGAGTGGCGAAGTCCATGCGCGGGTAGACTCCCGCCGGATCGCGCCTCAGGATCTGGTCGGTTGTGGAAGCTGCCTCCACGAAATCGCGCCAGGAGATATATTCCAGAGTCTTAAGACTACGGATCGAAGCGCAGACCACCGCCTCCGACCCCGGATTAGCGCACAGCCGCTCCAGGATAGCGATCCGCAGCATGGCCGCAAAGGCCCACAGCTCGCACAGATCCAGCGTGTATTGAGCCTTCAAAGCCTGCTCGAATAAGACCACCTGGTCGGCGTCGATGGCTCCGGAAACCTGCGCCACCAGATCCTCCGCGATTCCATAAATGCGCGGCTCGCGGACGGACCGGCTCGCTCCGGGCCGTCTCAGCTTTCTCAAATATGCGGGCGACAGCGCGCGCCGGGTTCCGAGAATCTGATCCTGGAGAAAGGCATGATTGTCCACCAGCCAGCGGGCCGCCGCAGTCTCGGGCTTGGGGCCGCGCAGCCACGGCTGCACTTCTTTGCGCAGCAGGCGCGCGCACTGGTCCAGACGCTGCGTGAGGCTCGGCCTGCGCTCGGCGGCCGGGCTCGAATCCGTTACTGTGATGGCCGGCGCGCTCATTTGTAGTTCGCCGCCTGCAGGTGAAACAGCCGCGCGTATTGACCGCCGGTGCCCACCAGTTCGTCGTGCGTCCCCTGCTCGCGGATTCCGCCATCCTCGATCACCACGATCCGATCCGACCGGCGCACGGTGGAGAAGCGGTGCGAAATCAAAAGCGCCATTTTGTCGCGCGCCAGGTCGGCGAAGCGCGAGAAAACTTCGTATTCCGCTACTGCGTCGAGCGCGGCCGTCGGCTCATCCAGAATCAAGACTTGCGCCTTGCGCAGATAGGCGCGGGCCAGCGCGAACTTCTGCCACTCCCCGCCCGAAAGATCCACTCCGCCTTCAAAGCGGCGGCCCAGCATTTGATCCATTCCTTGCTCGAAGCGCGCCAACATACCGTCGGCGCGGCTTTTTTTCGCGGCGGTCCATAGGGTGTCGTCGTGATGGATCTCCGAGATCCGGCCCACGCCGATATTCAAGCGCGCCGGCATGTCGTAGCGCACGAAATCCTGGAAGATGATCCCGATTTCGTGCTGCAGGGCTTCGACGTCGTAGTCCCTCAGATCCACGCCGTCCAGCAGAATCGCGCCGCCCGTGGGATCGTAAAGCCGGGCCAGAAGCTTCACCAGCGTGGTTTTGCCCTGGCCGTTCTCTCCCACCAGCGCCACGTGCTCGCCCGGCTCAATTCGAAAGTTCAGGTCGTGGAGCACCATCCGTTCCGATCCGGGATAGTGGAAAGAAACGTCGCGGAACTCGAATCCCGTCCGGATGCGGCGCGGAACCGGAAGCGCGTTCGGCTTCGATAGGATGGCGGGCTTCACTGCCAGAAATTCCAGAAGATCGGTGAGGAACAGCGCCTGATCCGAAACGTGGGACAACAGTGAAAATACAGATTGAAGTTGCACGCTGGACCCGGCGATGGCCCCTGCCAGAAAAGTCAACGTCCCGACGCTGATCTCGCCCAGTAGCGTCCGCCAAACCAGGTAAGCATACGCTCCGTAATAGCCCACCGACCCCAAAATCGAGAGCAGCGATCCCCACAACAAGCGCCGCCGCGTCAGTTTGCGATTCCTGCGGATCACTTCATCGGTCAGCTCGGCGTACCGGTCATGCAGATGCCCGCCCAACCCGAACATCTTCACTTCCTTGGCGCTTTCCTTGCTGGTGCCCAGGATTCGGAGGTAGTCGAGCTCCCGCCGGAGGGGCGTGAGCCCATGCGCCAACGAATAGCCTAGAAACGCGAAGTGGCTCTCACCGGCGA
This sequence comes from Terriglobia bacterium, assembly GCA_963786745.1. Lineage (GTDB taxonomy): Bacteria > Acidobacteriota > Terriglobia > Bryobacterales > Bryobacteraceae > Palsa-89. Next base: position 370,086 of record CAWBAE010000014.1, read on the forward strand.
ATGCGGGTACTACGCAGACCACCAGGAGCAGGAACAACCAGGGCGAGTACAAAACCACGCCGATCGAGAGTGACACCAGCGTGATGATCTGCAGCACCAGCCGGCCCATGGAGTTGAGCATTCCGATGCGGTCCGTAGCCTGCTGCCGCGCGCGTTCCAGAACGTCGTGGAAGGCGGGATCTTCAAAGTGGGCCAGGTCCAGCTCCGCGGCGTGCTTCATCACCCTCAGGCTGACCTCGCGCGTGAACTCATCGGCGAGGCGGGCATCCGTGTAATCGATGGCACGCCCCAGGAAATTGTTCGCCCCCGCCAGAGCGAATTCCGCGCCCAGCAGCCACCAGACCTGGACCGGTATCGGGCCGGGATGTTTGACCAGGGCGACCACGATGTCGATGATCCATTTGGATACGGCCAGAGTTGCCAGGGGAATGAGCGCGCTGGCCACGCGCAGCGCCAGCCCGCCGGAAACTACCGACGGAGCGGCGTCCCAGACCAGGCGCAAGACAGGTGGCAGGTTGCGCAGCGCGGCCAGCCGGTCTCGCCAGATTCCGCTCTGCGATTTCGCGTTGAATGACAATCCAAAATCCTTGCTGAAACTCCCCGCGAGTGGCGTGGGTCAGCTTTGAAGTGCTACACAGCAACTCGAAGGCCGCTCGCTGGGCTGGTACTAAGGCTAGAGACGCGCTTAGATTTCAACATGTTGACGATGCCCGGCAGCCTCGGCTCGGATCGCCGGGGTTGCAAATAATTCACGCTGGCCGGTCGATTCGGCCTGAGGACGTCACTAGAACCGGCCGATTTGTACTCATGCGCGCTCTGCCTGTTCTCGCGTTGGCCATTCTCACGCTACCGCTCCGAGCGGATCTTTCCTACGACCTTAGCGAAACTCAAACCGCCAGTCCGATTCTCGGCATGAAAAACAAACAGAACCTTGCGCGCGTGATGATCAAGGGCGGCATGGTGGCGTTCCGGATGAACGATATGGTGCAGGTGGCCAACTCGGAGTTAAATCTGGTCACTCTAATCGATTTCCGCACCAAGACCTTCGCCACTTCCAACATCGATGAAGTGCAGCGAGAGGACGACAAGGGATTCGATTCCATCGATGCTGGAATTAACTCTGAGCTGGTTTCCTCCGGTCAACCGGCCGTTTGGAATGGATTGGCGGTGAAGCGCGATGTCGCGCGCACGCAAATCAAGGGCGGACAAATCTCTGGCGAGGTTCTCGTGACCAGCGACTGGACAGACCAACTTCCAGGCGCCGCCGAAAGCCGGCAGGCGTTCGCGCCGGACGACGATCGTCACGCGCAGGAAGTCCAGGCGGAGCTTCAGTCGCTTATATTCGCTCATCCCGAGCGCTTCGCGGATGGCCTCAAGATCCGAAAAGACGCCAAGGGCCACGACAGCTTCCAGGTCCACATGCTGACCGAAATGCGTTTGGCTCCGGACGCGCCGCTACTTCAAGCGGCCGGGCCGGAATACGCCAACCGCCCCATCCTGTCGGATGAAATCGAAGTGACCAATCTCAGCGTCGAGGATGTCGACCCCGGCGTCTTCCTGGTGCCCGACGGATTTGAGCAGGTGGAGTTTCTCGATCTGCTGAAGCAGAAGTACCTGCGGCGTCATTTCTAGCTTGCTATGATTCCAGCATGCTCGATCTCGGCTCGGACATCGGCCCGATGTCCGATGCCGTAACGCAACATATCCGCGTGGAAGTTCTGGCCAGATACTCGCCCGAGAACTCACAACCGGTGGAAGACCAGTGGGTGTTCCAGTATACGGTTCGGATTACGAACCAGGGGTCGGATACCGTGCAGCTGCTTAGCCGGCACTGGATCATTACCGATGCGCTGGAACACGTGGAAGAGGTCAAGGGCCCGGGCGTAATTGGAGAACAGCCTGTGCTGGCGCCAGGAGAATCCTTCAAATATTCGTCTTGGTGCCCGCTCAAGACCCCCACCGGCACGATGCGCGGCACTTATAAAATGGCCCGCACCGGCGGCGCCCAGTTCGATATCGAGATCGCCCCCTTCGCGCTCAAGGCCCGTTACACAGTGCACTAACGCGTATTGCTAAGCGGCAGTCTGGGCGCCAAAGGCGTTCTGATCGTCCGCCGAAGGCCCATACATTCCCGGAATCGCCACGTCGTTGAGCCGCAAATAAACACCCAGCTGCGCGCGATGGTGGATCATGTGGTTCATAATCATGCTGCGGATCACCACCGAGCGCGGCATCGACATGATCGTTTGCCCGTTCATCTTAAAGCTCCAGGTTTTACCCCAGGCCTCATCGCTGGCGGCCGCAATCTTCGGGCGAGCCTCCGCCACGGCTTTATCGAATATCTGTAGCAGCTGGGCTCGAGATTCGGCTATGACGGGTTTGAATGCGGGGTCCATTTCAAGAACTTCCTGGTCGAGAGTGGGCCCCACCCAGGACGGCACTTCCGCAACGTGCGTGGCCAGCCGCGCCAGCGTCATCGACTTCGGGTGAGGCTGGTAATCGAACTTGCCATCCGGTACGCATTCCAAAAGCTTGCGGGTGTTTTTCATTTCCTCGTCGAATTCGGGTAAAAGGGTTTGGCTGAATAACATAAATCCTCCAGGAGAACGATATCAGGAATTGAGGACAGTTTCGGTCCTCAATCGGTGCCAGACTGAAAGAATGTTGGAGACCTCGGCCAGGTTGCTCCGGTTGCTGTCACTCTTTCAAGCCCGGCGATATTGGTCCGGTGTGGAACTCTCGGAACGGCTGGATGTCACCGCCCGAACCTTACGGCGCGATGTCGACCGGCTACGCAGCCTCGGCTATCCGGTGAATTCAACCGCCGGCACCGGAGGCGGTTATCAGCTGGGAGCGGGAGCGACGCTGCCGCCGCTGCTGCTCGATGACGATGAGGCCGTGGCGGTTGCCGTAGGGCTGCGAACGGCCGCCAGTGGTACGGTGACGGGAATCGAAGAAGCGTCCGTGCGCGCTCTCTCGAAGCTCCAGCAGGTCCTGCCGGCCCGATTGCGCCGCCGGGTCACCGCGCTGCATTCCTTTATCCTGCCGCTGGCCAACATCGGCCCCACCGTGGATGCGGAAGCGCTGTCGGTGATCGCAAGCGCCTGCCGCGACTGTGAGGAGCTGCGCTTCGGCTACCAGAGCCGCGACGGAACGGGAAGCAGTCGCCAAGTGGAACCACATAGGCTGGTCCATACCGGACGCCGCTGGTACTTAGTAGCATGGGATGTCGGTCGCGGGGATTGGCGGACGTTCCGCGTGGACCGGATCGAACCGCGGCTCGCCAGCGGCCAGCGTTTCACCCCGCGCGAGCCTCCCGAGGGCGGATTCGCGGCCTTCGTGACGCGCAGCGTGGCGTATACGCCGCAACTGCACCAAGCTAAGGTGACGTTGCACGTCCCGGTGGAAACCGCCGCCGAACGCGTGCCGCCGGGCGCCGGGATGCTGGAAGCGCTGGATCAGCACACCTGCGTGCTGCATACCGGCGCGAGCTCGCTCGACACTCTCTCCATATACCTGGCGCTGATCGACTTCGACTTCGAGGTGCGAGAGCCGCCGGAACTGATCGAGCGCGTCCGCTGGCTGGCCGAACGGTTCACCCGCGCAACTAAGAGAATGGGGTCGGCGTCCGTACCGGATTCCCGGTAGGATGAGTCCGCTGTTCCACTTAGCCAGAGAATCGTTCCCGGGGTTACATCAGGTATTCAGCCGAGAGACTTATCCGGCGTCCGACCGTAGTATCGGGCCATGGAGCCCACCGCGCTCTTTTTCTTCGCGGCGCTCACCATCCGGCAGAGCAGCACCACTGTGCGCGCCGGGTGCGATGCGAGCGATCCGGTGATCACCAGCCTTCCGGCGGGAACCCCGGTGGAGATGCGCTTCCGCGTGGCGGACGGTTCCGATTGCGTGAAAGTGGTTGCCACCGTGGAAGGAAAAGCGGTGCTCGGATATGTTCCCGCCTCGGCGCTCGACGGCCTCGAGGAATTCGATCAGGAGCGCTCCACATCCGCCTCGGTAGAGCCCATGCGGGCGTTGATACCGGCGCTGGCCAGCAGCCGAAAAGCGATGGCTCGAACCGGAGACCCGGTCTTGGACAAAGCCGCGGAGTTGCTGGCGTCGAACCAGCCCGCGCAGGCCCTGGAACTGCTCGAACCGGCCGCGGTGCGCTATAAGACCAATCCCAGCGTGCTGCTGCTCACCGGGCTGGCGGCGTATCGGTCGGACCAGCTGGCGATGGCGCTGGACTATTGGAAACAATCTCTGGACCTCGCGCCCAATGAAGATCTGGCTCGAGTATACGAACGGGTGAAGCGCGAGGCGGGTACGGACCAGGGCGGCCAACGGCTGTACGGGATGCACGTGGGGCTGCGATATGAGGGTGAGGCGTTGCCGACGGACGCGGCGCGGGCGGTGCTGTCGACACTCGACGAAGAATACATCCGCATCTCGAACGAATTGGGGTGCTCGTCGAGCGAACGAATCATGGCGGTGGTGCAAAGCCGCGAAAGTTATCTGAAAGCCACGGGAGCGGCCGAATGGTCGGGCGGCGAATACGACGGGCGGATTCATATAGTCTGGGCGGATGGAAAGCAGCCGGGGCCGCAAACGCGCCGCGCGCTGGCACACGAAATGGTGCACGCCTGTCTGGCTCAGATTCCTTACAACGGCCCGTTCTGGCCGTCCTGGTTCCAGGAGGGGCTGGCGCAAAGGCTTTCCGGCGACGCGCTTTCGCCGGCCGTGCTGGACCGGCTGCATCGCCTGGCCCAGGCGCATCAAATCCCTTCGCTCGAGAACCTGCGTCAGGACTGGTCGCGCTTGAGCACCGAAAATGCGCGCCTGGCGTATGACCTGGCTCTCGAAGCCGTGAATTCGCTGTATGAGAACTACTCGGCCTACGGCATCCGGAATATTCTCAACAACCCTTCCTCCTTCAACCAGATCACCGCCGACCTGGACAAGAAACTAGGCCTTTAGGCTCCGGTTGCTATCCTGGTACTTACAGGATGCCTTTTTCTCCAATCCCAGAGGCCATCGAGGATTTCCGCGCCGGCCGGATGGTGGTGATCGTCGACGACGAGGACCGCGAAAACGAAGGCGATCTAACCGTCGCCGCCGAAAAGGTCACGCCCGAAATCATCAACTTCATGGCCAAGCACGCCCGCGGACTCATCTGTCTGCCGCTGGCCGGCGAGATTTGCGATACGCTGCAACTGGCGCCGATGTCGTCTCGTAACACGTCGCGTTTCGGAACGCCGTTCTGCGAATCCATCGAAGCCGCCGAAGGCGTCACTACCGGAATCTCCGCGGCCGACCGGTCCCATACCATCCGCGTGGCTATGGATCCAGCCAGCAAACCCGTCGATCTTGCCCGGCCGGGGCATGTGTTTCCGCTGCGCGCGCGCGATGGCGGAGTGCTGGTCAGAACCGGGCAAACCGAAGCCGCGGTGGACCTGGCGCGTCTCGCCGGTCTCCGGCCCGGCGGCGTGGTGTGCGAAATCATGAACGACGACGGGTCCATGGCGCGCGTGCCCCAGCTTCAGGAATTTTGCCGCCTGCACGGTCTGCGCATGATCTCGGTGGCCGCCCTGATTCGCTACCGTCTGCAGACTGAGCGCTTCGTCAGGCGTCAATCCGAAAGCTGCCTCAGAACCGAGTTCGGCGATTTCAAATCCATCGTCTATACCAGCACCATGCTGGCCGAAAAGCACCTGGCGCTGGTGCACGGCGAGATCGAAGGACGCGAGGACGTGCTGGTCCGGATGCACTCGCATTGCATCTATGGCGACGTCTTCGGGTCGACAGAGTGCGAATGCCATCAGGTGATTCGAAGGTCGCTCGAGCGGATCGCGCGCGAAGGCGCGGGCGTGCTGGTCTACCTGCATCAGACCGGGCCTGGTTTTCGGGATCACACCAGCCGGTCCACGCCGGACGGCCAGAGTCAGCTCCAGCATGAGAGCGGGATCGGCGCGCAGATTCTGTCGGATCTGGGCCTGAATACCATCCGGCTGCTTACCAATCATCCCCGCAAAGTGGTGGGCCTGGACGCTTACGGGATTCAGATCGTGGAACAAGTCCCGGTTTAAGCCAGCCGGAACTTCCTGCGTGCTAGGCTCGTAGTGTTGCTAGAGAGGTGCTCATGAAGCTACGTTATTTCGGGCTCGTGCTGGCCGTTCAGGCAGCAGCGTTCGCGGCGGACCCAGGCCTGCTGCGCATGGTGATGCCGGACGCCAAAGTGGTGGCCGGAATCCAGGTGGCCAAGACCAGGGATTCTCTATTCGGCCAGTTCATCCTCTCGCACATGCAAGTGGACGACGCAGGCTTCCAGAAGTTTATTACCGAGACCGGCCTCGACCCCCGCCGGGATGTCAGCGAGATCCTGATCGCGTCCAACTGGCAATCCAGCACGCCCGAAAGCCGCTGGCTGGTGATGGCGCGTGGGACTTTCGACCTGCACAAGATCGGGCAGGCGGCCCAGGCGAACGGCGCGCGGGCCAGCAAGTTTCAAGGCGCCGACCTGTACGCGTATTCGGACGCCGCTAAACCGGAAGTTGAGAACGGCATCGCGTTCGCCGATGGTTCCACGGCGCTTTTGGGAGATATCGCGTCGGTGAAAGCGGCCGTGGAACGCTGGAAGACCAACGCGCCGGCCAGCGACGCGCTGCTTTCGAAGGTACGCGATGTCAGCGCCGCCAACGATTTCTGGTTCGTCACCCTAGTGCCGGTTTCGGAATTCGCACTAGCCATGCCGGACCCGAATCTGAGCGGCGCGATGAAGGGCAACCTGCTGGCCGGCATCAGCCAGGCGAGCGGCGGCGTACGGTTCGGCGATACCGTGGCCTTTAGCGCGGAGGCGGTTGCGCGTTCCGACAAAGACGCCCAGGCACTGGTGGACGTGGTGAAATTCGTGGCCGGTATGGTGCAGTTGAACCGGCAGCAGAATGACACCGCCGGCCAGGTGTCCAGCTTGCTGGACAATTTGGACTGCAAGGCCGCCGGCAACGTAACCACCATTTCGCTGGCGATTTCGGAAACGCAGCTCGAACAAATGATGCAAGGCCTGCGCCAGGACAGCCGCCCGGCCCGCAAAAAGGCTCCGGCTCCGGCGAACTGATCGCGATCTCGCCTAGTTCGTTTTCTCGAAGCGGAAGATCTCGAAAGCCGCATGGCCTTCGCCATCGGAAATCGTTTCGATCAGGTGCTTTTGAAATCCGGCCGACGCCGCGGCTTTGAGGATTTTCTCGTTCGTTCCGACGAACTCCTGGTAAGCCGGCGTGTGACCTACCCACAAGCCGTTCTCGAGCTGCCCCCTGTAAAACCGCTGGGCCGTTTCACTAAGCCCCGGCGCGAGGAATGTATCATCGGCGATCAGCAGAGGTAGCCTGCCTCGTTGCAGCACGGCGAGAGGAACCACGATACCCCAGTCATCGATGACAATCTGGGACGCATGCATTCTGCCCAACTCTTCGGAAAGAGGATAGATGGCATCGGTCCAGCTGCGGGGCGCGCCGAAGCGCGCGAGTTGATAGAGATGTTGATTGGTGAGCAGCAGATTTTGGCCCGCCAGGTAGACCACCGCCAACGCAACCAGCGCCGTTCCTGCGCGCCGCCAGCGCAGCGAAGCCTCGGCAAAAGCGACCGCCACGAACAGATGCGGAACCGGCCAGAGCAGAACGGCGTGGTGGGCGGCGCCGCCGGCGCCTTTTGTGATCGCCATCTGGAGCCAGGCGACGCCCATGGCCGCCAATGCGAACAATAGAATCTTCCTGGCGCGCGTTCGCCAAATAAAGGGCAGCAGCAACAAGGCAGCCAACAGCGCGGGAATAAGCAGATTTTCAACGTGTTCGCCAAAGCCCGCATGAAGAGCGTAGGCAGCCCGTTCCACGTAGGTTCGGGCCGGCCGTGGACGCGTTTGCTGGTCCGGGTAACTTGCGATATAGCCCAGCAGAGCGCTGCCATCCAAGGTGTGCCGCAGCACGTCTGCCTTGCGGGAAAACTGGTCAAAAACGAAGGAGGAGTTCGAGCGAAAGGTGGCCAGCCCCGAGACGGAATTGTATACGATTAGCGGCAGCGCGCCCAGGCAGAACCCTGCCGCGGCCAATTTGGCGTTGCGCGCCGTCAGATTCTTCCACAGTTCGCGCGGGAATATAAGGACGCTCGCGAACGTCAATCCTATCAGAATCCAGCTGAACAAGGCTTTGTCCCACAATCCCAGTCCGAAGCAAAAAAAACCCCAGAACAGGGTCGGGCGGGCTTGCTCGGCGGCAAACTTGACCAGCAGCAACGCGCCGGCCACCAGCAGGAAGTGCTGGAAAGCAACCGGCCCCCAGTCAAAGCAGGTGGTCAGTAGAAACATCGTGTCGGTGGCCAGCAACACGCCGCCGATCCACGCTGCCCGCCGGCTGTGTACCGTTTCGAGTAACCGAACGAAGAGCAGGATCGTCAATGTACCCAGCAGCAGCGCCGGCAGACGAACAGTCCACGAGGTCGGCGCCGCCAGTTGGAAAATTGGCGCGCAGAGCCAGTTCTTCAGCGCACCCTCGTATGTCAAAAACATCACTGGGATGCGCCTGTGAAATATCCCGAATCGAAACAGGGAGCTTCCTGCCAGATGAAAGTAGGGAGCGATGAACAGCACCTCGTCCTGCTGGAGTCCCGGGTACGGAATAAGCGCCGAACCCAGGAGAAAAAACGTGAGAGCAAGAATTATGCCTGGCCACCATTTAGCCGTGAACTTGGGCGACAGCATGGAGTTCAGCGGATTGAGCGCGGGAGCCCAAGCCGGCAAGGTAATTAGTATACAGGAGCACGGCGAATTCGCCGGCCGGAGCGGAGGGCTTGGTCACGGTGTCACGGTCCCAAACCTTTTATCTGGATGGGCCATAAATCTTTTGGCTTTGAAGGTCGATAAGACTCAAAGTATTGGGGCTAGGCAGAGGCTGGAGGGGAGATCCAAAACCGGTGGTTATGACGTATAAACAGGTGGTGCTTGAATTGCTCAGCCGTTGTGGTATGATTCTGAGAGCTAGACTGCGTACCTCTCCGGCCGTCGGGCGCTGCCGTCGGTCGCTAAACTTCAGAGTTCATTATCGTTTTGTCATTTTTGATACCGGCTTGAACCTTTCTGGAGGATCACGCGTCTAATCGTGTTGAACATATAAAAAAACTAGATAGTAAGGAGAGCTAACCCTATGACGAAGACCGAGTTAAACAAATTCAAAGAAGTCCTGGAAACCAAACAGGCAGAGCTGGCGCAGGTACTTAGGAACCGTGAAGGCATCGCGATCGAGAAGAGCCCGGACGCCCTGGATGAAGTCCAGAATGCGGCCGAGCGCGAACTCGCCATCCGAAATCTTGACAGGGAGTCGAACCTGCTGCGCAGCGTGCGCGCGGCCCTGCATCGCATCGATGAGGGCACCTTCGGCGTTTGCCTGCATTGCGAAGAAGACATTAGCATTAAGCGGCTGCACGCCGTGCCGTGGGCAGCCTATTGCATCCAATGCCAGGAAATCGCTGACCGGAGCCAAGAAGAAGGTACGGATTCGCTGGACGACCTGCTGGTTCACGCGGCCTGATCGGCCGGAAGAGCGAACGCTTAACCATCTATATCCGAAGGCGCGAGACATCCTCGCGCCTTTCGCATTTTCTACCGTATGCGCACGCTGCTGATCATCCGACCGGCTGCGTCCCGATCCCTTCGATAGGAGTGGAACGTATCAGGCTGGCAACAGGTACACAGTGCTGCTGTTACGATTTGTCCCACCGTGACGCCATTTCGGCCCAACTGACGGCGTATCGTCTCAGCCAGGTCGATCCTGGTCTTGCCGTCCAGATCGGTTCGTTCCGGAAAAAACGGGACAAACCGAGCCGCTACTTCCGGGCCCACTTCGAAGCAACAAACCCCAATTCCAGGACCGATTGCCACCAGCAGATCTTCCGGACGCGAGCCGAACCGCTCGGTTAAAGCTGCTACGGTCTTGGCCGCGATGTTGTCCGCCGCGCCCCGCCAGCCCGCATGGACCGCCGCGATCGCGTGTTTCGTCGGATCGGCGATCAGGATCGGAAGGCAATCGGCTGTGCGGATCGCCAGCGTGAGCCCGGGACGGTTGGAGATCAAGGCATCGCCTTCGCCCAGATCGCCCGCCCGATCCGCCACCAGGACGCGGTCGGAATGGACTTGTTTGGCCGTGACCATTTCGGCGGTAGGCGAGTCTAACTTAGTGAGCCGCGTGCCGAAGCCGTGCTCGAGCCAGGGAAGCCGATCGAACTCTCGGGCTCGGAAGATTTGGTTGCGGTCCAGGTAAAACAAGCCTCATTGTAGCGCCCGGTTTTGTATGGAAGACGTTAGCCAGAGATTATTGAGCATGCTCAGAGACGCGGAGCCGAGGCTTCGCGAGATCGATGAGGCGAAAAGCGCTCAGCCTCTGCTGCCGGGAAGCTGGTCGGCAAAGCAAGTGGTCGGACATCTGATCGATTCCGCGTCCAACAATCACCAGCGCTTCGTTCGCGCAGCCCTTCAGCCGTCTTTGGATTTCCCGGCTTATGACCAGACCGGAAACGTGCGCATCCAAGCTCCTCAAGATGCGGATTGGCCATTGCTAGTCGAGCTGTGGACGGCCTACAACCGATATCTCGCCCACGTGATCGCCCGCCTGCCGGCTTCGAAGCTCGAAACTCCCTGCCGGATCGGAGATGGCGAGCCTGTCACGCTCGGCTTTCTGGCGTCCGATTACCTTACGCATATGGCCCATCACCTGGAACAAATCGGCGTCCGTGACCCGGCCTGATAAACACTTGTTACGATTGAAACAGAGCCGATCAGCGGCTCCCCTTCCCTGGAGGAAACCATTGTTCCGTAAACGCCTAGCCTGCCTCGCCGGCATTCTCCTTCTGACACAGCAAAGTTCGGCTCCTCAAGCTCCCGCCACTTCGGACGTCACCAGAACAACCTTGAGCAACGGCCTGCGAGTGGTGATCATTCGGAATCCGCTGGCTCCCGTCGTCACCGTGGAGCAGAATTACCTGGTGGGAGGCGACGAAACGCCGGCCGGATTTCCCGGCATGGCGCATGCCCAGGAACATATGGCGTTTCGCGGATGCGACGGGCTCTCGGCCGACCAGATCGCGGCTATCTACGCCCAGCTCGGCGGATTTGGAAATGCCGATACCCAGCAGACCATCACCCAATACTTCACCACCGTTCCGGCCGCCGACCTGGATGTAGCTCTGCATGTGGATGCAAGCTGCATGCAGGGCGTTGAGGATTCTCAAAAGGAGTGGTCCCAGGAGAAAGGCGCTATCGAACAGGAAGTGGCTCGCGATCTTTCGAACCCCACTTATAAATTCCTCACCCGGCTGAATGAAGACATGTTTCAGGGCACTCCCTATGCGCACGATCCGCTGGGCACCAAACCGTCCTTCGACGCCACCACGGGCGAAATGCTCCAGAAGTTTCATCGCGAGTGGTATGCGCCCAACAACGCTCTGCTCCTGGTGGTGGGTGACGTGGATCCCAAAGCCACGCTAGCCGAAATCACGAAATTATACGGTTCCATTCCCAGGCATCAGATTCCGCTGCGCCCCCAGGTGGTGCTCAAGCCGGTAAAGTCGGAATCATTCACGCTCGACAGCAACCTCTCTTATCTGCTGGCCGTGATCGCGTATCGAATGCCCGGCACCAGCAGTCCGGATTATGCGGCGGCGAGAGTTCTGGGCGATGTTCTGACCAGCCAGCGCGCCAACTTGTATGCTTTGGTGCCCGAGGGTAAGGCATTGGCCGCGGAATTTGAACTAGCCGAAACCTATACGAAAGCCAGCGTGGGATTGGCGGTGGGCGCGCTACCCGCGGGAGCGGACGGCCAGCCGATCATCGCTCAAATGAAAGCCATACTGGCCGACTATGCCAATAAGGGCGTGCCCGCGGAACTGGTGGACGCCGCGAAGCGGCAGGAAATCGCGGGCGCGGAGTTCGAGCGCAACTCCATTCCGGACCTGGCCGCCACTTGGTCCCAGGCCCTGGCGGTGGAAGGCCGCATGTCGCCCGACGAAGACGTGGCCGCGATCCGGGCCGTGCAAATCGCCGACGTGAACCGCGTCGCGAATAAATATCTCTTAGATCAGAATTCGGTGACTGCTATTTTGAAGCCGGTCCCATCCGGAGGCCCGGTCGCGTCCAAGGGCTTCGGAGGGAACGAAACGCTGACCTCGGCGCCCACCAAAGCCGTGGCTCTTCCGGAATGGGCCGAGCAGCGATTGGCTTCACTGAAAATCCCGCAGGAGGACCTCAAGGCGGAGGACATGAAGCTCCCGAACGGCATTCGCTTGATTGTGAAAACCGTCAGGACCAGCCCCACCATCACCGTCGTGGGAAATGTACGGAACGAACCCGATCTTGAGATTCCACCGGGAAAAGAAGGCGTCTCGGATGTGCTGGAACAACTGCTGAGCTATGGAACCAAAACGCTGGACCGTCTGGCGTTTCAAAAAGCTCTGGATGACATCGCGGCCAGCGAATCCGCCGGTTTCAATTTCTCATTGCGAGTCCTTAAGAACGAATTTTCCCACGGCGTCGCATTGCTGGCTGACAACGAGCTAAACCCCGCGTTGCCCGCCGACGCCTTCGGCATCGTGAGGCAGCAAACCTCGCAGTTCGTCAAAGGCAACCTCGAAAGCCCCGGATATAAGGCGGGCAGAGCGGTCACCGTCGGGCTGCTTCCTCCGGGCGATCCCGACCTACGCGAAGTAACACCGAAAACCGTCGACTCTCTCACGCTCGACGACGTGAAGCAATATCATGCCAAGGCAATCCGCCCGGATTTGACCACGATCGTGGTGATTGGAGACGTCACCGCAGCCGAAGCGCGGCCGGTGATCGAGAAATGGTTCGGGGCATGGAAAGCGAATGGCCCCAAGCCGGATGTCACCCTGGCCCCGGTGCCTCCAAACAAGGTGTCCACCGTGAATGTGCCGGATCCTAGCGAACTGCAGGACAACGTCACCCTGGCCGAGGAAATCCCGATCAATCGCTACAGCCCGGATTATTATCCGCTGCAAATGGCCAATCACGTTCTGGGCGGCGGATTCTACGCCACGCGCTTCTATCACGATCTGCGCCAGGTGAATGGGTACGTTTACACGGTGGACGTGAGCCTGAATGCCGACCGGACGCGCGCCGTTTATCAAGTGACCTATGCTTGCGATCCCGAAAATTCCTCCAAGGCGCGAGCTTTGATCGTGCGCGACCTGGCGGACATGCAGGCCGCCGACGTGACGCCGGGCGAGCTGCAACAGGCCAAGGCGCTATTGCTCCGCCAGATCCCGCTGCGGGAATCGAGCGAAGATTCGGTGGCGGGCGGATTGCTCGCCAGAGCCCAGATGGATCTGCCTTTGGACGAGCCGAGTCGATCCGCTCAGCGCTACTTCGCGCTGACCGCCGAAGAAGTGAAGGCGGCATTCAAGAAATGGGTCCGACCGGATGGATTTGTGGAAGTGGTGCGCGGCCCCGCGCCCAAGTAGGGCCTGAGTTTCGCTGTGGCATAATGAGCGCATGTTTCGCTCCATCCTGCTCGCCGCAGCCCCGCTGGCCTGCTTCGCCGCATCCACGACGCAGCCGCCTGAAGCCGATCAGCATCTGGCCCACGACATCTATAAAGAGATCGTAGAAATCCGCTCCGGCTTCACCACCGGCGCAACCACCCCCGTCACGGAAGCCATCGCCAAGCGCCTGCACGCCGCAGGCTTTCCGGATTCCGACATCTATATCGGCGGCGCGATTCCAACCAAAGCCAACATCGTGGTGCGCTATCACGGCACCGGCAAGCTCAAGCCGATCCTGCTGCTGGCCCACACCGACGTGGTGGAAGCGAAACGCGAGGACTGGACCACGGACCCCTTTGTTTTCACGGAGAAGGACGGCTATTATTACGGCCGCGGCACCGCCGACGATAAAGCAGAAGCCGCCGTGTGGATCGCGAACCTGATTCGCTACAAGCGCGAGGGCTACAAACCGGACCGCGACATCATCGTGGCGCTTACGGCGGACGAAGAAGGCGGCGGTCCGTACAACGGCGTGGACTGGCTGATCAAGAATCACAAACCGCTGATCGACGCCGAATTCTGCCTGAACGAAGGCGGCAAAGGCTCCATGGTGGCAGGCCAGCGCGTATCGAACGAAATTCAAGCGGCCGAGAAATGGTATCTGGACCTGCGCTTCGAGGTTCGCAACAAGGGCGGCCACAGCTCCGTGCCCGTCCCCGACAACGCGATTTATCATCTGGCCGGCGCTCTTACGCGGCTAAGCGAATTCGGCTTCCCCATGAAGACCAACGAAGTGACGCGCGCGTATTTCGCGGGCATGGCCAAGATCGATACCACGGGACATAAAGCCGACCTCGCGAAAGTGGCCGAGGGCGACAAGGAAGCCATGGAGCGGATCGCCAAATCCTCACCGGCCTGGAATTCCATGCTGCGGACCACCTGCGTCGCCACCATGCTCGAAGGCGGGCACGCGCGCAACGCGCTGCCGCAACTGGCCGCCGCGAACGTCAATTGCCGTGTCCAGCCGGATGAACCTCTGGACTACGTCACTGCTACGCTCAAAAAAGTGGTAGCCGACGATCAAGTGGCAATCTCAACCACCGAAGCGGAGGAGAATACGGCGGCCTCGCCCCTGCGGCCGGACGTCATGCGCGGGATGGCGCGAGTCAGCGACATGCTGTGGCCGGGCGTCGTTGTGCTTCCCACCATGAGCACCGGCGCGACGGACGGAAGGGCTTTGCGCGCGGCCGGCATTCCCACCTACGGAGTGCAGGGATTCTTTTACGAGCGCGACGACAACCGCGCCCACGGCCGCGACGAGCGGATGATGATCCGGTCGTTCTATGAAGGCCAGACGTTTCTATACGAGCTGGTCAAAACGCTGTCCGCCGCGCAGTAATTAAAGCTCATGTCGTTGCGCCTCTTCGTCGCGTTTCTCGTGGTGGCCGCGTTCGGGGAGGATTTGCCGCGCGGCCAGATCATCGATACCGTTCGATGCGCGGCCGACCCCGCGCAGAACTACGCGCTATATATTCCATCGCATTATTCACCCGATAAACACTGGAGCCTGATCCTGGCTTTCGATCCCCGCGCGCGCGGCCGCGCGGCTGTGGAGCAGTATCAAGCGGCGGCGGAGAAGTACGGCTACATCGTGGCCGGATCGAACGTTTCCCGCAACGGCCCGCCTGGGATCAGCCTGGACGCGGCCGCTGCCATGTGGGCTGATGCCGGCAAGCGATTCTCGATCAATCCGAAACGCATCTATACCGCTGGCCTTTCCGGAGGCGCGCGCATCGCCATGAAGGTGGCCCTCGATTCCGATCAAATCGCGGGCGTAATCGCCTCCAGCGCCGGATTCCCGCCCGGCCATCAGCGCAGCGACCTGCGCTTTGTCGTGTTCGGGACCGCTGGAACCGAGGATTTCAACTACATCGAGATGCGGCAGCTGGACCAAATGCTGACTACTCCGCATCGCGTGGTCGTCTTTCCCGGCGGCCATACGTGGTTGCCCGTGAGCCTGGCCGTGGAGGCGGTTGAGTGGATGGAAATCCAGGCCATGAAGTCCGGCCGGCGCGATCGCGATTCGGGGCTCATTGAGACGATTCTGGCTCGCCGCGTCGTGGAGTTATCGGAGCAGAAGACCGATCTCGATACTCTTCAATCGCTGGACTCCCTGATCGCTGATTTTCACGGGCTCTCGGATGTCGGAAGATATTCGACGCAGGCGGACGCGCTTCGAAAAAAGAAAAGCGTGAAAGACGCATTGGACCAGGAGCGCCAGAACCTACGCCAGGAATTGCAGGTTTCAACGGTTATTCAGGAACTGGAAGCCGGGCTCCGGGAAGATCCGGACACGCGCGCCGCCTGTCTCACGCAACTGAAGAGCCGCCTCTCGAAGCTAGCCACGCAAGCCAAGACCCCGGACGATTCGCCGGACCGCCGCATGGCTCGAAGGGTGCTGGGCGGCGTGTATCTCGATGCACGCGGCGTTTCAGACCCCGAGTACCAGGCCTTCGTCGATAGTCTGCGTTAGCTTCTACGCCCGCTGCGCGAGCTCCAACACCGTGCGGCTGACCAGCGCCTTGGTCATCGGCACCTTGTAGGCGTTCTTCGCCAGCGGCTTGGCATCCGCGATCGCGATTTCGCCAGCGTGAGCGGCCAGCTCCGGCGTGATGCGCTGTCCCGTGAGCAGGCGCTCGGCGTCGGGAACGCGCCAGGGAACAGGCGCCACGCCGCCGAGCACGATCCGGGCGGACCGGCACACGTCCTGATCCATTTCGAGCACCACCGCGGCGCTCACCGTGGCGTGCGTCCACGCCTCGCGATCCATGATCTTGTGATACGTGCTTCGCGCTCCGGCGGCGGCCGCGGGAATCGAGATCGACACCAGCACCTCATCGGCGGCCAGAACATTTTCGCGAGCCGCGTTCTGGCGCGGGAGAACGAAGAAATCGCCCGCCGCGACCACGCGCTCGCCGGATGGGCCCGCCACGCGGAACTTCGCATCCAGCGCGACCAGAGCCGGCGCGGTGTCGGATGGATGCACGATAAAGCTCGGGCCCCCGCCGAAAATGGCGTGAAACTGGTTCTCGCCGTTGATCGAGAAGCATTGATTTCCGCCCGCTTTGAAGCACGGGAAACCGTTGCGGTAATACCAGCACCACGGGCGTTGCGCGACATTGCCGGCCAACGTGCCGACGTTGCGGATCTGCGGCGTCGCCACCGTATCGGCGGCTTCGGCCAGCGCCGCATATTGCCGGCGAATCACGGGGTGACGACCCAGCGTGTCCAGCGTGGTCAATCCGCCGATGCGCAACCCGCCCTTCTCGCTCGTCACCGCGTCCAGTCCCTTGATCGCTTTCAGATTGATGAGAACATCCGGCGCGATGATCTGTTCCTTGACCATCCCCAGCAGATCGCTTCCGCCGCCCGCAATCGCGGCAGCACCGCCCGTGGCGCGCGCCTGCCGGAGCAGAGCGAGCGCGTGCGGCAAATCCTTGGGGTTGGAGTTGGTGAAGGTTTTCATGCTCGTGCCTCCAGAATCTCGCCGCGCGTGATCGGAAGATCTTTCATCCGCCGGCCGGTCGCATTGAAAATGGCGTTGGCAACGGCCGCGACGGCTGGAACCTTCCCGGACTCGCCCATGCTCTTCGCTCCCCACGGACCCGTAGCCATCGTCGATTCGATGAACAACACTTCGATCTCCGGGGCGTCCAGGTGCGTGGAGATGCGCGCGCCGTAGTAGCCGGCCGTGAGCGGCGCGCCGCTGTGGTGGTCGTACACCAGATCTTCGTGCAGCGCCATGCCGATGCCCATGATCGCGCCGCCCTTGATCTGGCTGATGGCGGTAAGCGGATTCATGATCCGGCCGCAATCATGCACCGCCAGGTACTTGGTTACACGCACGCGCCCGAGCTCGGTATCCACCTCCACCTCGACAAAATGCGCTCCGAATGCGCTCCGAACTTTACCGGCCTCCATCTTCGGGTCGGGGTTGGCGCTGGCGGTGTAAACGTCGCTGCCCTTGGGCAAGCCTTTTTCGGCGATCTGCTTTTTCAGATCGCGCGCGGCCTCGATCACCGCATGGCCGGTCATGATGGTGGTGCGGCTGCCGGATTCGCCCACCGAATACGGGCACGTATCGGTATCGCCCCACACCACCTCGACATCGGAAAGCGGCAACTCCCAAAGCTTCGGCGGCGATCAATCCCATGGTGGTCTTCGCGCCCGCGCCGACATCGGTCACGCCCACGTGAACCTTGTATTTACCCTCAGAATCCACGCGCAGAACCGCGCTGCTATGGCCGATTCCCGATCGAAACGCCATGAACGATATGCCCGCGCCGCGCTTCAGCGGCCCCGCATCGGAGCCCGGCTCGGAGCGCCAGCGCTTCTTCCACTCGAAGAGCTTCTGCGCCGCGCTGGATGCATTCGTCCAGCGTGTAATTGGTGTAGACGGCCTGTTGACTGGGCCTCCGCGTCATATTCTTCAGAACGAATTCGACGGGGTCCATTTTCAGCTTGTGGGCAACGTCGTCCATCATGGACTGAATGCCGAAGTAGCCCTGCGGGAACTCCGGTCCACGGAAATTTCCGGACACCGTCCGGTTGGTGTAGGCGGGATGGATCTCGGTTGCAATGTTCGGGCATTGATACACCTCGATGCCGCCGATCGCGCCCGAATTTTTCCGGTAACCGCCCATGCCGCTGTAGCCGCGCAGCTGAATCGCCTGCAGAGCGCCGTCGTTCGAAACGCCGACCTTGTAGTACTGAACGGTCGGCCAGCGGCCGTGCATCCCGATGAAATCTTCCTTGCGCGAGAGCTCCAGCTTCACCGGAGCGCCGGCGCGCTTGGCCAGCATGGCCGCAATCAGATCCGCATCCTGATTCTGATTCTTGTTGCCGAAGTTACCGCCCATGTAGTGCGCAGATCACGCGCACCTTTTCATCCGCGAGCCCCAAATCCCGCGCGATATCGTGCCGGCAGTTTGCGATGCCTCCGGTGGGCGTGTAGACGGTGAGCTTTTCACCTTCCCAAGCGGCCACGCAAGCGCGCGGCTCCATCTGCGCGTTGTGCACGAAAGCGGTGGTATAGCGATCTTCAAAGACGTGGTCCGACGCGCGGAAACCATCCTCCACGTTGCCGCGTCTTTGGCCGATCGGTTTCGATTCGTTGCGAGGGTCCAGCGCCAGATTACCCTCCGGCCAGATCGGCAACTGCACCGGACTTCAGCGCTTCCTCCGGATCCAGCACGAACGGAAGCACTTCATAATCCACCGCGATCAGTTGCAGCGCCTGTTCGGCTACATGCCGGTCCAGCGCCGCGACGGCCGCAACCGGATCGCCCACGAAGCGCACCGGATTATTGAACGCGTAGCGGCGCTGCTTAGTGGCTTTCTTCACCGCATCGTTGTATTGAATACCGCCCGCCACCGATCCGGCGCCCCAAACCACCGAACAATTTTCGTGCGTCAGAATAGCCTTGACGCCCTGGCAGCGCTAGCGCCTTCGCGGTATCGATGCTCCGGATGCGCGCATGCGGGTGCGGGCTTCGAAGAACGCGGGCGTATAGCATGCCGGGAAGCTTCACATCGCCGGTATAAGTGGCGCGACCGGTGACGCGTTCCAAGGCGTCGATGCGCGGGGTCGCATGCCCGACGGTTTTCAACGGCTGCACGGTTTCGCTCATGCGATGGTCCTCTTCCGGGCAGCGGATTGCGGCTCGGCGGCCGCCAGCACCGCTTCGACATAGCGATTGTAGTTCGAGCAGCGGCAGATGTTGCCCGTCATGGCGGCCCGCACCTGGTCATAGCTCGGGTGCGGATTGGAATTCAACAGCGCTTTAGCGCTCATCAATTGCCCGGACGTGCAGTAACCGCACTGGGGCGCATCGTGCTCAATGAAAGCGTGCTGCAGCGGATCGAGCTCATCGCCGTGCGCGAGGCCTTCTACAGTCTGAATGCTCCGCCCGTCCGCCCAAACCGCGAGATTGCTGCAGGAATAAACCGGTTTGCCGTCCAGGAGCACGGTGCACGCGCCGCACTCGCCGCGATCGCAGCCGATTTTAGTGCCGGTGAGCCCCAGGTGGTCGCGCAGAAGCTCCACCAGCGTCCAGCGGTCTTCCACTTCGACGCGTTGGGGTTGGCCGTTCACGGTGAGGCGGATGGTGGTGCGGGGAACGTTTGACGCAGCCCCGGCCGCCTGGCTCTGGGCGCTGACCGCGGGCACCGCCGCCGCCACCACCACCGCAACGCCCGTGCCTTCCAGGAAACCGCGCCGGGAAAGCTTGCCCTTGCTTCGGCTCTTGCGCATCTGCACCTCCTTGCGGCCGGATGCAAGCAATTATATTCGATTCCGAACGGGATTATGCCAGCTTGGACCCTACGACGTAGGGGCGGGCCGTATAGGGCTTCACGCCGGCAGGGGGAAACCTCTTTACCGTGGCGTCTAAAGTGCTGAACAGCGCCGCTGGTTGGAAGGGCTTTGAGATATAGGCGTCCATGCCGGCAGCCAGGCATTTTTCTTCGTCGCTCTTCATGGCGCCCGCGGTCATGGCGATGATGGGCACGTGCCCGCCCATTGCTTTTTCTTTCCGCCGGATTTCCCGCGTGGCCTCCAGGCCGTCCAGCTCCGGCATGTTGATATCCATGAGCACTACGTCGAAGACGTCGCGCTCCAATGCCTGGATCGCTTCCAAGCCGGTACGCGCCACCACCACCTTATATCCCCTTTTCTCCAGAAGACCGACGGCCAGCTTTACGTTCACCGCATTATCCTCGGCCACCAGAACGCGCACGGGAACGGCCGGGCCGGGTGTGATCGAGGGCAGAGGCAAGGTCTTGACCGCCGCGAGCGGCGATGCCGCGCCTTGGGATGCACTGGTTGCGGCCGGATGAAACACAGCGGTGAAATGAAATTCGCTCCCTTGTCCCGGAGAGCTGTTCACCCACATGCGTCCTCCCATGATTTCCACCAGGCGGGAGGAAATCGTGAGGCCCAGGCCCGTGCCGCCGAATCTCCGGGTGGTGGACGCATCGGCTTGCGAAAAAGCTTCAAAGATGGCTTTCTGTTTCTCCGGCGGAATTCCGATGCCCGTATCCCGTACCACGAAATGCAGCAGAATCGCGTCCTGGTGCATATTGTCCACCATCACTCGCAGGCCGACCTCTCCGTGCTCGGTGAATTTGATCGCATTCCCCACCAGGTTCATCAGAACCTGACGCAGCCGTCCTCCATCCCCCTGGACGTCGCGAGGCACCCCGGACGCAACATCCCAGGTTAGCCTCAGTCCCTTTTGATTGGCTCTCAGCGATAGCGTTTGGGCAACGCCCTCGACGATCTCGCGCGGCGCGAAATCCACCTGTTCCACTTCCATTTTTCCAGCTTCGATCTTCGAAAGATCCAGGATGTCGTTCAGAATCCCGAGCAACGACTCGGCGGACATCTTGGCCATCTCCAGATACCCGCGCTGTTCGCCCTTCAATTCCGACTCCAGGACCACTTCCAGGGTCCCCAGAATTCCGTGCATGGGAGTGCGTATTTCGTGGCTCATATTGGCCAGAAATTCGCTCTTGGTGCGATTAGCCAGTTCGGCCGCTTCGACGGCGTGGAGCAGTTGCTCCTGAGCCCGTTTTCGAGTGGTGGTGTCCCGAATCACCAGACACGCGGTCTTATAGGTCCCGTCATTCGAGACTAGCGGATTGAATCGGGCCAGGAACCAGCGCTTCGTTCCCGCGATCTCGAGTGAATATTCCAGCTCCTCGGAACAGCCGGTGGACAGCACGCGATGGATGGTTTCGAGCACCCGGGCCAATAGATCGCGATCCAGGAACTCCTCGCAGGTTCGGCCAATCAGCTCTTCCTTCGGCCGGATTAAAGCGGCTTCGTTGCGGGCCCAGATATTCACGTAGGTGCCCTTCGCATCCATCTCGAACACCACATCGTCGAGAGAGTTGACGATGGCCTGGAGACGGCGTTCGCTCGCGCGCGCGGCATCCTCTGCAGCCCTTCTTTCGGTGAGATCCAGGACGAAACCGACGGCCTTGCCCGCACGGCGATCGAGCGCTGCTAGTCCCAATATGATGGGCAGGCGGGTTCCGTCCTTGCGGATGAACTCCAACTCGGCCGGTTGAGCGGCTCCATCCCGAGCCAGTTGCGTCCCAAGACTCTGATTCACGTGCCTGTACTCGGGAGCCGTTAGGCGATCCCACCGCAGCTGGCCATCCCTGAGCTCTTCCCGGCTGTAGCCGAACATCTTGAGGAAAGCATCGTTGGCCTCGATGAATTCGCCTTTCCGATTCCCTCGAAACACTCCAATGATGTTGGACTGGGCCAGGATGGTCTGCATTCCCACCGACATGGGCCCCAGGATCGAGCGCGCCAAAACCCACGCGGCTGCGCCGAAGCCAAAAAACGCGAAGGCCACAATCGAAAGCATGATCCGTTTGCTGAGATCCGCTGTCTGGCTGCTGTCACGCTCCGCGGCCGCTTGCCGTTCCAGAATTTGGCGATTGAGCCTCTCTTGTCGCTTGTCCAGCGCCTGGAAGACCTGTTCGAAGTGGTGCAGGGCCAGAATGGCGCCCGGACGGTCGGTCTCCATTTTGCCGGCGAGCGCTTCGGTCTCGGCGATGTACGCGTTCAAAGCCGGCCTGAGATCTTTGAGTGCGGCATCCACTTCCGGATCGAACGACGCCAGCTTACTATTTCGAGCCAGCGCGTCTCGGAAGCGTGTGGAATCATGGATCACGTTTGCACGCACGGCGTCACGCTCGGCTTTCGAACCGGCTAACAGCAAAGCGTAAAGATCGCCGCGCAGGTCGTCGTGCATCATGTCGCCTTCCCAGTGATTGCTCAGGAAAGTGGAGGAGGCGACCAACGTCTGGGTCTTGTGATTCAGCGATGTAATCGCGCGGTAGGCCACCAGGCCAACCACGATGGCAGGCAGTACTCCGGCCAAGCTGAGTACTAACAACTTGAGGCGGATACCACTGAGCGAATTTCTCACTGCCATCTCCTTATCGGTGTTGCGGAAGCACGACTGTTGCCAACGGAGGAAACAACACCCGTTAATATGGATTCCCGCCAAAATATAAAACTCCTCAGGTGAATTACTTAAATCACACTCGGTCAAAACACTTAACGAATGCTCAGGGGGTGGTACTGTGGACCCAACATCGGCGGGCTGACCAATTCGTGACTTGCGCCAAAAGACGCACGACCACCCATCGCGATCGTACTATTGACTCGACAGACCCGACACGGAATCGTCATCAAGCCGATCACGGAATCCAGCTATCCTGATCACTGATGACGCGACGCGCCGACATCGCGGTGGTGGGCGGAGGCATTCTGGGGCTGGCCCACGCATTTGTTCTCGCGCGCAGCCATAAGCGCGTAGTGCTGTTCGAACGGGGACGCAGTGCCACCGGAGCTTCAGTGCGTAATTTCGGAATGATCTGGCCCATCGGCCAGCCCGCCGGAGAAATGCACCAGATGGCGCTGCGCAGCCGCGAGCTGTGGTTCGAAGCCTTGAACGCCACTCGATTGAGCTTCCGTCCGACGGGATCTTTACACGTCGCGCACCATCCTGACGAAGCGGAAGTGCTTCGGGAGTTCGCCGAGATCGGCCCGCCGGCGGGTTACGAATGCTGCTGGCTGAACACCGCCGAAGCATCCCGGCGAAGCCAGGCCCTGGAAAGCGAGAATTTGCAGGGCGCGCTGTGGAGCGGTACTGAAATGACCGTCGACCCAAGAGACTTTGCCGCAGCGTTCGGCGCGTACCTGCGGGAAACCGGGGTCGAGTGTCGGTACGGCTCAGCCGTGAAGAAAATCGAACTGCCCGTGGTCGAAACATCCCAGGAGCGATGGGAGGTAGATTCGGCGATCGTTTGCACCGGTGACGATTTCGAAACCCTGTACCCGGAAGTCTTCGCCGGGAGCGGTCTCACCCGGTGCAAGCTCCAGATGATGCGCACCGGTCCGCAACCCGGCGGCTGGCAGCTTGGTCCGGCCCTGGCTGCCGGCCTCACGCTCCGCTTCTATAAAGCGTTCGCGATTTGCAGCACGCTCGCGCGGCTGAAGGCGCGCGTGGCCGCCGAGAAACCTGAATATGACCAGTGGGGAATTCACGTCCTGGCATCGCAAACCAGCGACGGCGCGATTACGCTGGGCGATTCTCACGAGTACGGGTTGGAAGCCGGCGTATTCGACCGGACTTCGATCGACGATCTGATCCTGAAGGAGGCCCGAACTTTTCTTCGGCTGCCGTGTTGGCACATCGCCGAGCGCTGGCACGGAGTGTACGCGCTCCATCCGGAACGGCCATTCTTTGAAGCCGAGCCCGCGCCGGGCGTGCGTATCGTGACCGCGCCCGGAGGGTCCGGCATGACGCTTTCGTTCGGGCTGGCGGAGCGAACCGCAGGGTTGATCGGGGCATGAATCTGCGAGCCGTCATTTTTGATTGGGCGGGAACGGTGGTGGATCATGGCAGCCGCGCGCCGGTGGCCGCCTTGCAGGACGTTTTCGAAGGCGCCGGCGTGCCGGTCAGCGTCGCGGAAGCGCGCCTCGCCATGGGCATCGCCAAGCGTGACCATATCCGCTGCATCCTCACTTTACCGCGCGTGGCACGCGAATGGGAGCTTCAGCGTAGAGCGGCCCCGCGCGAAACGGATGTGGACGAGCTTTACGCTGAATTTCTCCCCAAGCAGCTCCAATGTCTGGCGCGCTTCTCCACCGTGATCGCCGGCATTCCCGAAACCGTGGACGCGCTCCGCAAACGCGGCGTGAAGATCGGGTCCACCACCGGCTACACCCGGCCGATGCTCGATTTCCTGGTGGAACGCGCGCACGAACAAGGCTTCCGGCCGGATTGCGCTATTTGTCCGCAGGATGTCCCGGGCGGAGGGCGTCCCGCGCCCTGGATGTGTTATCTCAATGCCATCCGGCTGGAAGCTAGCCCGCTGTGGTCGATGATCAAAATCGGCGACACGCCCAGCGATATCGAGGAAGGCTTGCAGGCGGGCATGTGGACCATCGGCGTTACGCGTACCGGCAACGAAGCCGGCCTGACGGAAGCGGAATGGGAGGCGGCCGGCGCGGCTGAGCGAAGTGAAGTGATTGCCCGGGCGCGGAAGCGGCTGCTCGAGCAAGGCGCGCATTACCTGGTCGAAACCGCCGGCGAGTCGATGGACGTGATCGATGAAATCGCGGGCCGGATTTCAGCCGGAGAAAAGCCGTAATCCGATGACCGTGGCCGATGAAGTAATCGAACTGATGCAGCGGCGAGGCGGTGATGCCTACTTCGGTGAACCGGTCTCGCAGCTGGAGCATGCGCTCGAGTGCGCCCGGCTGGCCGAGCAGGCGGGCAGCTCGCGCGAAATGGTGATCGCGGCGCTTTTGCACGACGTCGGGCATCTGCTGCACGAGCTTCCCGAATCGGCCGCGGACGATGGTATCGACACCTTGCACGAGATTGCGGGGTACGAATGGATTCTGGCGCGTTTCGGACCCAGCGTCGCCGAGCCCGTGCGTTATCACGTGGCGGCTAAGCGCTATTTGTGCCGCGTGGACCCGCAATATGCGGCCGCGCTCTCGGCGGCCTCGGCCCAGAGCCTCGAGCTGCAAGGCGGCCCGTTTACGGAGGAGGAAGCTCGGGAGTTCGAAGCGCTGCCCTGTTGCCGCGAGGCGGTGCTGCTGCGTCGTTGGGATGACCAGGCCAAGATCCCCGGCCTGGAGCTGCCGGAGTTCGAAAGCTATCGGGAGCTCTTGAACGCAAACCGTCAGGCCACGCCGACAGTATGATTCGCGTGGAAGCGAAGAAAGCTTTCCGCTCCCGCCTCGCCCATGTATCTTTTGAGCAATCCGCGATCCGCCTTCAAAAGGTCGACCACGATCAGCCCGTCCAGTGCATGCGAGAATCGCGGGTCGACGCTGAAGTCCAGAATCCGCCCTCCGATATTGAGATACTGCCGCAACAATACCGGTACTCCTTTTTTGTCGGGCTCCAGATCCGCCACCACCTTGGACAGTTCTTCGATATCCTGCAACAGCGGCGCTAGCTTTTCGGGATGCACGCCCAGGAACCAGGGCGCACGGAACTTGCTCTTCGGCGACACCGAGCGGCCCAGGCGGGAATCATGGCAATGCGCCTTCAGAAAAGCGATGATCAACGCTTGAGACGCCGAGCTGTAATCGTGGCTGATGCTGACCGGACCGAAAAGCATCCGGTATTGAGGGTTCCTGGCGACGTAGTGGCCAATCCCTTTCCACAGCAGCAGCAACGGTACGTAGCTTTTCTGATATTCGGGACGCACAAAAGAGCGGCCCAGTTCGAGCGCCGGATCGATGCTCGGAAGAAAATCCGGTTTAAACCGAAATAGAGTGCCTGTGTAGAGCCCGCCCGCTCCGTGGCGGGATCGCATCACATCCGTTCCCGCCAGCCGGTACGCGCCCACCACTTCGCTGCGTTCCCTATTCCAGACCAGCAGATGATTGTAGCGCTCGTCGAACACATCCAAATCCAGAGCGCGGCCGGTGCCTTCGCCGGCTTCGCGAAAGGAGACCTCCCGCAGTCTGCCGATTTCCAAGATCACATTCGGAATCTCTGCCGCGCCGGCGACGCATACCGAATATTCTCCGTGCCCGAGCAGCTTCTGGTGCGGCGTCAGTTGTTCGATCTCGTCGCGCAGCAAGCGTGCATCCACGGCGGGCAGGATTTCAGCGGGCGTCGCGCGCGGCTTCCAGGGCAAAGACCATTCCGGAGCGGGCTTTTGCGACGTCCCGCGCACCTGCAGCAGCTCGGTTCGTTCTCTCAGATAGTTGACCGCGTCGCGATGACTCTTCAGGTGCGACAACGCTTGCGGAAGAATCGGGCCCCCGATCGATACGCGTATGGTGGCGCCTCGCTTGTTCAGGAATTCACGCGAAAGCAGCATGGTCCGGAGCCGCGGATGCGCCAGTCCGGCAAGATGAAACGCCGCGCTGTTGGCGCCGTGGAAGAAGACCGGAACCACGCTGGCGCGGGTGATTCGGACCAGGCGCGCGACGCTCTCGTTCCATTCCGGGTCGCGTATCTCGCCCTGCGGAAACTGCAGCGAGGCCACTTCGCCGGCCGGAAACACCACCAGCAGCCCGCCCTTGCGGACCCACTCGATGGCTTCGCGCAAAGGCTTTACGTTGGCCTGCACGGATCCATCCCCGCCGAAAGGATCCACCGCGATCACGTATTCCCGCAGCTCCGGAATCCCGAGCAGCAGGGAGTTCGCTAGAAATCGAATATCGCTGCGAACGTTCATGAGCAGCGAACCGAGCGACGGGCCTTCCGCCAAGCCGAAGGGATGATTCGCCACCACCACCACCGGGCCTTTCGCCGGAATTCGCCGAAGATCCTCAGCCGGGTAGTCGCACGTCAGATCCAGCGCGTTGAGCAACCTCGTAAAGAACGACAGCTCCTGGTTTTGTTCCCGCGCCTGGGCGCACAGCTGCTCGAGATCGTCCACCAGAAGAAGTTTTTCGAGAACCGGACCCAGCTTGTTCCAAGGCTGGCCTAAATGGCGGATGGGTTTTCGGTCAATGCTTTGCGTTTGGTTCGCCACAAGGACCTCCACCTGCAAGTCTGGAGAGAAATAGTTAAATCCACATGCCGATTCCACTACGTTTTGGTGACGAAATGTTTTGGTAGGCCTACTTCAGCTTCTGTTCGGCGGCGCTAAGCTCGCGTTTGCAGTCGGACGATTCGGGGTCCAGTTTACAAGCGCCTTCCAGATGCCGCACCGCGCTGGCCCAATCCCCCAGGCGTTCCTCGACGACTCCAAGTTTGAACTCAGCCGTAAAATCGTTGGCCGCGGCCGCGAATGCCAGTTCGAAATAATGCCGCGCCTTCAAATAATCCTGCCTCTCCAGCCAGATTTCGCCGATCGCCTCCGCGGCGGGAGCGTCGCTCGGATCAGCGTCCAGAGCCGTTTCCCATTCGCGCAGTGCCCCGTCGGGCTTCTGAGCCTTCAGATAAGCTTGGCCGAGATAATAGCGCGCCAGAGTATTCTTCGAATCCGAGGCCAGCAGTTTCCGGAAACTCAGAATTGCGTTTTCCGGATGATCTCCATAAAGCGCCGCCAAAGCGTTCTCGTAGAGCCGGTATTCGGCCAGACGATCCTTCGGGTCGGGTCCGGATTCGCCGGGCAGGGCCCGCGCCCCGCCGGAAACGTAACCCAGCGATCGCAGCGCCGCGGCGCTTTCCGCGGACGTGTCCCGAACCGGCGAGGCCTGCGGCGAAGCGTAGCGCGCCAGCAGCTTGCCCAGCCGAAGCCGAAGCTCCCGCGCTTTGGCCGGGTTCTGCCGGATCAGATTGGATTGCTCGCGCGGATCATCGCGCAGATTGTAAAGTTCCGGCCGCGGCGCCTCGATGAATTTGTAATCCCCGTCGCTCAAGCTGCGCAACGGAGCCCAGCGAAAAGCGTCATAGGTGTACAGGCTTTCGGCGTAAACCGGAGTTGGCTCGCTCGCCAGCAGATTCCGGCCTTCGAATGACGGCGGCGGGGGAACCGAAACCGCGCTGAGAATGGTGGGCGCGACATCGATCAACCCACCGGGCTCGGCGACGCGCGACGGGCGGCCGTCTGCCCCGGAAGGCCAGTGAATCACCAGCGGCACCCACAACGTGCTGGCGTAAACGAAATATCCATGGCTCGATTCGCCGTGATCCTCCAGGCTCTCTCCATGGTCAGCCAGCAGCACCACCAGTGACCGATCCCACCATCCCTGCTTGACCAGCGCTTCGCGAAAGCGTCCTAGGACCTGGTCGATATATTGCAGCTCCGCGTCGTAACCCGCTACGGTCGGCCGATCCCGCACCGACGC
Source organism: Terriglobia bacterium (assembly GCA_963786745.1). Taxonomy (GTDB): domain Bacteria; phylum Acidobacteriota; class Terriglobia; order Bryobacterales; family Bryobacteraceae; genus Palsa-89. The sequence goes on from CAWBAE010000014.1 coordinate 398,473, forward strand.
AGCGCGGCTGTAAGGCGTGTGCAGGTCAAACAGATGAACGAACGCGAACACCGCTTGCCCTCGATTCGCGTACAGCCACTGTTCGGCCGAGCGCACCACCAGCGCCGCATCCCGCCTCACTCGAATGTCGTACGGGTTCGCCGCGGCCTCGGAATTCTGATGAAAAGGGCTGTCGTAGAAATCGAATCCTTGATCGAGACCATAGCGTTGATCGAGCAAGCTGCTGCCGATGAACGCGCCCGTCTTGTACCCGCGCGAGTGCAGCACGGACGCGAGCGTTACGAGACCCGCGGGCACGCGCTCGGCATTCTCCTCGACGCGCGTCACGAATGGATACGTCGAAGTGAACAGCGACGTGTGGGAGGGAAGCGTAAGCGGGATCTGGGACGTGATGGCGTTAAAGATCGTACCGTGCTCGGCGAAAGAATCGATGTGGGGAGTTTGAATCCGGCGGTATCCATAACTCGACAGATGATCCGCGCGCAGCGTATCGACGGAGATCAGGATAACCGGCGTCGATTGGGCCTGCAAACAACCGGCCGAGGCCAGCCAGAACGCCACCGCGATGCGAGCACTGCCCACGAAACTCAAGTATAGAATTGGTACGCCAGCGCCGTTGCGGCCGACGCCATTACAAACCACGCCAGCCAGGGAAATCCGAAGATTCGCGCCAATGGATAAGCGATCTCGATCCATCTCACCGCCGAGTCACGGAAAGGAAGCTTGATGGTCCTCCGCTCGGATAGATACTGAACTCCCGCGCCCGCCGAGATGGTCTTCGTTAGAGTCTCATTGTTCAGCAAGAATTCCAGATCGCCCGAGAGAGAGCGCGTCGGACGAATGCGCCAACTCACTTGATTCGACGCGAGAGCGTGCACGGCGGGCGTTTCGATTTCGATGCCGGCCGGAGCGATCAATTGGATTTCGGGACGAGCGGAGCGCGCGAGTTGGATGGTTACAATCGCAGGCTGGCCGACCACCAGCGGAGCATGGCCGTAGAAGGCGGTCAGTTCGACAAACAGCAGCGCGAAGGGCAGCGCCAGGATCGCGCCAGGCCAGGCCACGATTCTCAGCAGCCGCAGATTTTCGCGAAAGAGATCGCGCTGCGCGCGGAAAACCAGCGCCGGTTCATCCAGAAACAAGCCAAGCTCGTACAGATGCGCGGCGATGCGGTTCGCGGTGCGTCGAAGCTCAGCCGCGTCCGAAAGCCATCGAAACGCGGCCAGGGCAGCCAGCGTCGCGACCGAACTGGCCGCGAGAAGAGTCCAGAGAGCCTTCGCGCCAAGATCGATTTGGCTCAATCGATGTAGCCCAGCCCCTTGAGTTTCTTCATCACGTCATCCTTGCCTTCGGCGCTCTCGAAAATCAATAGTTCTTTTTCGACGGCGTGTTCGATGAATTCTTCGAGCGAGCTATAGCCGGCTTCCTCAGCGGCGCGCCGGGCGCGTTCACAAAGCGGTGCGCTTAGTTTAACCGTGCTTCTGCTGCGCATGTTGGCCTCCGGTCAGTATATATTTCGTCCGTCTAATCCATACATCTTCAGAATCATGCCGTTCAAATCCTTGAGGCTGGGATCAAGCAGCGCCGGTTTCCACGTCGTGAACAAAACCCCGGGAACATCCGCGGCGTTGATGCAATGATCCGCGATCCATGCGTCGATGTTGTCTTCGATCTCCGGTTGCGGGACTTCTCCGAGCGCGGTCTGCCAGGACGCGCGATACCCTGCCCCGTATCCGACGATCAAGTCCGGAGCCACTCGCGCGTTCGAAGGCGCGGCGTTGACGATCTCCACCGATTCCACCACCTGTCGCTGATTCAGGGGATCGCGCCAGCTGAGCAGTCCCTGGCGTAGGCTTTCGAGCAGCGCGCGGCTCTCCGCACCCGTCTGGACGATGCCGTGAAGCTCCCGGCCCGCCCGGTTGAGATAGAGTCCATTGAGACCCAGCGCGTAAGCTTGCGTGCGCGGCCAATCGATCTTCCCGGAATCGTTGGCCGACAGAAGGTTGCGATCGCGCAGCCAGGCATTTAAGTTGACGGCCCGATCGAAAGAAGCAAAACCGTGATCGGACATCACCATCAGCTCGGCCGAAGGCGCACGCCGCATCACTTCACCGATGGAAGCATCCACGGCCCGATAAACCTCCAGCAGCTCTCCGTCGTGCTGCCCCCAAAGAATGTGCGAATTTTGGTCGACCGCGGAAAAATAGAAGAATAACAGGCCATCGCGATAATGACGCAGCGAATAGTCGAGCAGCCGCCGCTCCTCCCTGAGCACCAGACCGCTAGCCATGAGAAATTGCGGAAGATCGAAGACGCCTTGCCGCAACACCGCCGTATCTTCGGGAATGCCGAGCGTGGTATAGCGCCCGATTTCGCGCGCGACGGCCCGGCTGAATGCTGGCGGAGCGGAAATCGAAAGATCCGGCGTTAGCGGATCGGCATTGACCGCGGAGACGTAGACTTCGAAGCGCGGATGAAGCTGCTTGGCGAATACCCGGAACATCCCATGGACCTCCGCCAGGTGCGGAACCAGGGGAAACTCAGCTCCTATCCAGCCGGACCATTCGTTCTCTTTTACGATTGCCGTTTCGTCCCCGGCCGTCACACGCGCCGCCGGCTGCAAAGGGTCGACATCCACGCCCAGCCGGGCGAACGACGCGGCATGGTCCTTGCGCAGCGAGTTCGGCGGGCCCTCGAGCGCAAGCTCGCCGTGGCCATTCACCAGAGCGATCTTAACAATATCCCCGCCATCCACCGATCTGGAAACCTCCTCAGGATCGTCCGTGTAGTAGCTGAAAGTGCCCTGCGTGCCGCGAAGGTCGGGCGTGCCCATGCCCGCCAGCGCTTCGCCGTCGGGGAGCGGCGGATAGTTGGTCGGCATGCGGACGATTGTGACCGGGATTCCCGCCTCGCTTAAAATCTCCCAGAAGGCTTTCCCCTTGCGAAGTGAAGTGACGCGCGCGTGCGAGAGAGGAATCTCATAAGGCCCCAATGTAAACCGGAACCGTGGTTCTTCCACCTGGCTCATCGAAGAAAAGGGCGCGAGAGTCGCGGGATCGCGCTCGACAAAATCGAAGATGCCGTGCGCTTCCGGATCCAGACCGGTAATGAACGTCGACCATGCCACCGGGCTCTGCGGCGGCGTCGTGGTTCGCAATCCAGCAAAGCTTCCGCGACGTCGAAGTTCGGCCAGGTTCGGCAGCGCATCCCAATGCCTCTCTACGAAATTCGGATCCATGCCATCGACGCCTATCACGATCACCTGCCTCGCACGCGCTCCGCCGTGGTTTGCGCAGCCCATTTCCATCGCCAGCGCGAACGCCAGCGCCGCGCAGATCTTACGCAAGGCGAATCACCGGGCGGCCGTCCATCCAGCCGGGCGGCTGGATGCCGAACAGGCTGAGCGCGGTGGGCGCCAGGTCTTCGATCCCGGGGTCTTCCGCGTCCATCTTGCGATTCGAAAAAAGAACGCCGGGAACCAGCGCCGGATCCACGCAGTGGTCGCCGCTCCACGCTTTCGTATTATCTTCGAAGACGCCGGCCGTCACGCGTCCCACGGCCGCATCCCAGGATGCGCGATAGCCGTCCGCGTAGCCCACCAGCAGGTCCGGCGCGGCTTCGAGATACGGTCCCTGATAAACCTCGGAGCTGCGGCAAATTCTTCGGATCGCGATGCCGCCCGTTGCTTCGTCCGGCAGACTGGCGAGACGCGCCACTAACTCATCCTTGAGCCGGTCCGCGTCTTCGGCACCCACGCTGCCGCGCGCCTCGCGCCCGCGCAGATTCAGATAAATGCCCCCGAATCCGAAAGTGTATGCGGATGTCCGCGACCAGTCTACGCCTGCGAACGCTTCGCCGCCTTCCGCTGCATCCTGCTCGAGTGCCAGATAGCCGTTCTGGTGCAGCCAGGCATTCAGGTTGACGCCGCGGCGGAACGAGCAAAAACCGTGGTCGGAGAGAACAAACAGCGCGGTATCCGGGTCCACGTGATCGAGAGTCTTCGCCACCAGACGGTCCATGTCGCGATAAAGCTGCTCGATAACGCCCGCATAGCGGCTGCCCGCGCGCGCTGGATCGAGATAACGATAGAACATGTGCTGCACGCGGTCCGTGGTGTCGAACACGCACGCCACTACACCGCGCCGCGTGCGCTCCAGGGCATTGAGAAACATGGCCTCGCGCTCCTGTTGAATCAAGCGCGCTTGCGTGAGAAAAGCCTCTTCGTCGATAGCGCCCTCATTCAACGCCCAGGTGTCCTCCGCCATGCCGAGCGTCGCGAACGTGCCCTGAAGTTTGGACAAATACGTCGCGTAGTAGCGGGGCTCGCTGATCGGCAATGCGGGCGCTTCGGGATCAATCTGGATCGGGGTGACATAGAGTGAAGGCTCCTGCCCGGCGTCAGTGAGAAGAAAGCGCGCGATTCCATGCACGGACGTTCCCGCCAGCGCGTGGAACCGCAGCCGCACCCAGGGCGTGTACTCGCCTGCGCGCAACTGATAAGTCTCGCCCTGAATTTCGAGCGCGTAGCCGGATTCGCCCGCGCGATGGATCCGAAACGGAATCTGCATCGGACCCGCGCCTTCCACCAGGCTGTTGTCGGGACCGGTAACAGCGCCCTCGAAACCATCCTCGCGGGCTGACAGGGGATAGCGGTTCCCGCCCGTGCACGCTCCCTTCGAACCCCCGCTCGTGAACCATGAAAACGTTCCTTGGGTCCCCCGCACGTCGGGCGTGCACATCGCCGAAAGCAAAAGCCCGCGGAAGCGCTGCGGCGGAAACGTGATGGGGACGCGCAAAATCGTGCTCCGGATCCATTGCGAGCCGAGAATCTCCCAAAACGGCTTGCTCCGGCGGCGCAGCTCCAGCAGCGGAGGCGACAGCGGAATGCGGTACTTCCCCAGGCGCAGAATCCGCTGGGATGGCCGGACTCGCGATGAGGAAAGCTCCGGCACGTAGGATCGCAGGTCGCGATTCAAAAAATCGAAAATGTTGTGCTTGGCGGGATGCACGCCGGTCGCGAAAGTCGACCAAGCCACCGGAGACAATGCCGGGAACGTGGTTCTGAGGCGTCGGTAAGATCCTTGCTCTCGAAGCCGGGCTAAGTTCGGCAGCTTTCCTTCCGCCATGAACTTCTCGGTGAGCGACGGATCCAGACCGTCCAGCCCCAGGAAAATCAGCTTTCGGACGCGTGCCCCGCCGAATGCGCTCCTGCGCCGGACCATCCGCAGCAGCATTCGAAAAGGCCACAGGACAATGGACAGCAATCCGGCCAGAATGGACACCACAAGTGTGAAAAAGGACTCCAGAAAAACGAAGCCCGCGCCCGGACCGATATACGCCAAATGAGGGGAAAAGTGCATCATCGGATCTTCCCCTCGACGAAGGGCACCTCGAACACTTTCGGATGTTGAATCGGCCCGTGTCCGAAGTAGCCGCCCTCGCCGAACAGTTCGCCGTGATCGGCAGTGATGGTGATATAGGTATTCTTCGGCGCCAGATCGAACAGCTCTTCCACCACTCCATCCAGATGTCGCACGGCTTGTATTTGACGTTCTCGAAGCTCCCGAAGCTTACGGCGATCGAACCTGGCGGCCGGCGATTCCGCGAGCTTCCCGCCCACTTCATCCAGGTGTTGAAACACGCCGTGCACGCCCCGGATGCGCGGCCACTCGTTTTCCGGTTCGTCCGGGAGCGCGTAGGGATAGTGAGTTTCGCCGGTATTCAGCAAATAAAACGATGGCGCGTTCTCCCCGAATTTCATACGGGGAAGCATGGCCCGGAGATCGTTGTGACGCTCCATCAACCGGTAGCTGTCGAACCCGGTATTTAGAATGGTCGCCGGATTCAAAACCGGCAGCGAAACCATCGCGTGCGTGCGGTATCCCAGGCTCTGCAGCAGCACCGGCAGATACATGCGTGGCACGAACGATTTAAATTCGAGCGACGGCGCTCCCAGCCGTTCTTTAAACTTCAGCAAATCGCGCCGGTAATACTCGGAAGCGAAAACGTGGCGCGGGCTGGCATGCGGCATCAGCCCGATAAGCATGTTGTAATGTGACGGCGAAGTCCAGGACGCGTATGACCAGCGCCGCTCCACCCGCCCCAGCTTTCGGATTGTTTTCGGCCGCGCGGCGATGAGGCTATCGTAGCGGCAGCTATCGAAAACCAGAAGAATATAGTTGTTCTTCGCGCGGGGTGGGTCGCGGCGTTTCAACCTCATTCCGGTTCAATCTTATCCTGTTCGATCCATCCGCAACACGATAAGATACAAAACCATACAATACGAAGCATGCCAGGGAACAAGATACTTATCACCGCGGCCTTGGTCCTCGTCTGCCCGCTCGCGGCGCAATCTCCCTCCGATGACGATTACGTGCGGCGCGCGCCGATCACCGCCCGCGGGCTCGCGCCAGGCATGCGTGTCAAACAGCTGGGCGCTACCGGCCGCACTTTTGAAGTAGTCATGCGCAAGGGCGACGAGGTGGCGGCGGGCCTCACCGAGTTTGCCGAGCAGAACCACGTGACGCTGGCGCACGTCACCGCTGTCGGCGCTCTGAACGCGGCAGTGCTGGGCTGGTTCGATCCCGACAAGCGCGCTTATAAGAAGATCGTGATTAATCAGGAAGTGGAAGTGGTCTCGTTTATAGGCAACATCGCAATGGAGAACGGCAAACCGTTTCTGCACGCCCACGCGGTGGTCGCCTTCCCCGATGGCAGCACCAAGGGCGGCCATTTCATCGAAGGCCACGTGAGCCTCGAGATGCAGATCTTCGTCGTGGATTCCGAAGCAGCCGCGGCCGCCGCGATACCCGCGCCGAGAGTCACCGGACCATTGCCGGTCACCTCCGATTCTTATCCCTTCGGCGCGGCCGATCACACACGGGTCCCCAGCGATCTCAAAAAAGACGGCTACGTGGAAGAGGAATTTCTCATCTCCGGCACCGCCAATGTTTATGACTGGCCGCAGCCGGGTCCAGCCGTCGTGCGTACTCCCAACGTTCCCTACACCACGCGCGTCCTGGTGCGCCGGCCTGCCGAGCGGTCGAAATTCAGCGGAACCGTCGCGGTCGAGATGCTGAACCCGTCCAACTTATTCGACTTGAATCTCGGATGGACCATCTCCGGGAGAGAGTTCGCGCGCCATGGCGACGCCTGGGTGGGCATCACGGCGAAGCCGGTGTCCGCGGTCGCGCTGAAGACCTTCAATCCCTCCCGTTACGCCGCGCTATCCTGGGCGAACCCGCTCGCGCCAGACGATCCAAAGAACTGCTCCACCATTCCCCGCGACAGCGAACGCACCACCGAAAACGGTCTCGTCTGGGATATCTACCGTCAGACGGCGGCTTGGCTCCGCAGTCGCGACCGTTCCAATCCGCTGGCTTACGGCGTCACGGATGGCGACCTTCCCATCCAGCATCTTTACGCCTGGGGTTATTCTCAAACCGGTTCGTTCCTGTACACCTACGTCAACGCCATTCATCCTTTGGACGTGGAGGCCAACGGGCGCCCGTTGTTCGACGGATATCTGATCGCGATGGCCGGCGGACCTTCCCCCATTAATCAATGTGCTCAGCCCATCCCCGCCGGTGACCCTCGCCGCGAGATCAAAAACGCCGGTGTGCCCGTAATTCGCGTGATGAGCGGTTCGGATTACCTTCGCACCATCGCCGCGCGCCGCCCCGATAGCGATACCGCTCGGGACCTTTTCAGAAACTATGAAATCGCAGGATCGGCCCACGCCACGCCCGACGAGCTGAACTTCGCCGCCGCTCCCGCCGATATCCTCAAAGCCGGCCGAACCGTTCCACCCATGAGCTGCAACGAAGGGCCGCGGAGCCGTTTTCCCAACGGCATCGCTTTCAACGCCATTTTCCAAAATCTCGACCTGTGGGTTCGCCGGGGCATCGCGCCGCCTCGATCCGAGCCCATCCGTGTGGAGAACGACGCACCTGTCCTGGATCAATTCGGCAACGTGACCGGAGGCATCCGTTCGCCATATGTCGATGTACCCACCAGCACGTGGTTCGGCAATTCCACCGGTGCATCCTTTTGTATGATTGCCGGGCACGAAGTTCCGTTTGATCACGCGCGCTTGAAGCAGCTTTATCCCACTCATAGCGCCTATGAGCGGGCCGTTTCCAACGATGTCTCGACGCTCGTAGCCCAGCGCTTCATCACGCCCGAGGACGGCCGGGACCTAATCGAAGACGCCAAGAAAGCCGATATTCCCTAAGCCTGGTACTGACTTACGCATTGACTTGAAGCCGGTAGCTTCTATACGCTAAACAATCAGCCCACAGTTCGGCATTAGCCGACCCATGTCCGGAAAAACACTTATCCTCGTGTTGATAAGCGCCGCTTGCTTGTTCGGCCAACCCACCGGCTCGCTCGTCGGCGTGGTCTCGGACTCCTCCGGCGCCGTCATCCCCGGCGCTCAGGTGAAGGTTTTGAACGATGCCGGGAACGCCAAGTTTGTCACCTCGGACGCGGTTGGCTCGTACCATGTCACCGGCCTGACGCCGGGCAAGTATTCGGTGGAAGCCACGCTTGCAGGTATGACCCAAGGCGAGCCCGCCCCGGTCGAAATCCGTGAAGGCGTCACCACGCTGAATCTGGTCCTGCGCCTGACTCTCGAGAAGCAGGTAGTAACGGTGCACGAAAATGTCGGCCCGCAGGTGAGCACAGACCCGTCTTCGAACGCGGCCGCCCTGACGGTGAGCGGCAGCAATTTGGACGCCCTCTCGGATGACCCCGATGACCTGCAGGCGGACTTGCAAGCGCTGGCCGGCCCTGCGGCGGGTCCGAACGGCGGACAGGTCTACATCGACGGTTTCACGGCCGGCGATGCATCGCTTCCGAACAAGGACGCCATCCGCGAAATCCGCGTCAATCAAAACCCCTTCTCTCCCGAATTTGACGCCATCGGATACGGGCGCACCGAGATCCTCACCAAGCCCGGCAAGGACAAGTTTCGCGGGCAGGCGTATTTCAATTACGGCAACGCGTACTTTAACTCCCGCAATCCTTACGCGCAAGAGAAATCGCCCTTCGATCTGAAAGAGTATGGCGGAAATTTCGGCGGGCCTCTGAATAAGAACGCGTCGTTTTTCCTGGACGTCGATGAGCGCGATATCAACAATGGGAGCGTGGTCGACGCCATCACCCTAAGTCCCCAGACCCTGGCGATTATTAATCCCTTTACGGCCGTCTTTCCGAGTCCACTTACACGGCTGCGCGTCAGTCCTCGTATCGATTATCAATTGAGCGCAAATAATACGTTGATGTTCCGCTATGCGCTCACTCGCAGCGTAAGCACGGACACCGGCGCGGGCGGTTTCAATCTTCAGTCCACGGCATTCAACCAGAACCTGGTGGAACACGCGTTTCAAGCCACCGAGACGGCGGTGCTGAGTTCCAAAGTCATCGATGAGACCCATTTCCAGTTTCTCCACCAGCACAATATGCAGAACGCCACCGATGACGACCCGTCCATCGTTGTCGTAAACGCGTTCACCGGCGGCGGCCCCACTAATCCGTCTTATTACTACATTCATCACCATTACGAAGTTCAGAACTACCTCAGCGTTCTCTCGGGCGCGCATTCCTGGAAGATGGGCGTACGGCTGCGCGCGGTCGCGATCCAAGATGCGTCTCATGCGAACTTCGACGGCACCTATACATTCGGCGGCGCCTACGCTCCCATCGTCGATCTAAACAATCCGGTGGTTCCTTCAACGGCTTGCAATCCCCTGGTTCCGAACGCGGCCTGCGAAACCATCAGTTCGATCCAGCAATACCGGCGCACGCTGCTGTTCCAGCAGATGGGTTTCTCACCGGCGCAGGTCCGTCTGCTGGGCGGCGGGGCAACGCAGTTTTCGATCAATGAAGGAATGCCCTTGGTGCGGGTTGGACAGGTCGACGCAGGTTTGTTTGTGGGCGACGACTGGCGTCTGATGCCGAACTTCACTCTCAGCCTCGGCCTGCGCTACGAAACTCAGACCAACATCCACGGCGGCAAGGATTTCGCGCCGCGTCTCGGTTTCGCCTGGGCGCCCGGCGGAGCAGGCAAAACGGCCCGTCCGAAAACCGTGATCCGCGGCGGGTTCGGCATCTTTTACTACCGCTTCAGCGAGCAAAACATACTGATCGCGGAGCGATTCAACGGCATCGCCCAGCAGCAGTATGTGGCCGTGAACCCCGACACTTACCCCGCCATTCCCTCGGCGGACGTCCTCGAGCAATCCGGCCAGACGCAAGCCATCCACACCGTAAGTCCGCTGCTCGAAGCGCCCTATGTGATCCAATCCGCCACCGGGATCGAGCGCCAGATACCGGGTAACACCACCATCGCGGTCACTTACACCAACTCCCACGGGTTGCATCAGTTGCTCTCGCGCAACATCAATGCCCCGCTGCCCGGGACTTACACCGGCCTTCCGGGCAGCGGCATCTACCCGTATCCCGATCAAGGCCCCATCTACGAGATGGAATCCGGCGGTCTGTATAACCAAAACCAGTTAGTGACTAACATTAATTCGCGCATCAATCCGAATATCTCGCTGTTCGGGTATTACGTTCTGAGTTATGTGTTCAGCAACACCGACGGCGTCGGCACGTTCCCGGCCAATCAGTACGACATGGCGGGCGAGTATGCGCCCGCGGCCACCGACATCCGTAATCGTGGTACCATCGGCGGCTCCATCACCACCAAGTGGAACATCCGTTTCAGCCCGCTGATCGTGGCGCAGTCGGGCGCTCCGTTCGACATTATCACCAGTCAGGATGTATACGGCGACACTGTGCTCACCGCGCGCCCCGGCGTCGCCACCAATCCCAACGCGCCCGGCGTCATCGCGACGTCCTACGGATTGCTGGATCCGAACCCAACTCCGGGAGAGAAAATCCTGCCCCGCGATTTCGGAAGAGGTCCAGGATTGTTCAGCGTCGACCTGCGCGTCGCCAAGACTTTCGGGTTGGGCCGTCGGATCGGCGAACGGCCTGCCCGCAATGCATCGAGCGGCGGAGGCGGTCTGACGGCGCCGGCGGCTGGCCCGGCTGGGCGAGGCGGCATCGGAGGATTCGACAACGCTGGAAGCGGCGGCGGAGGCGGTGACGCCAGCGCCACCGGACATCGCTACAACCTCACCGTCTCGCTTTCGGCCCGCAATCTGCTGAATCACGTCAACCCGGGCCCGATCATCGGCAACATCAATTCGCCCTTGTTCGGCCAATCCAACCAGATCGCCGGCGGCTTCGGCGCTTTCTCCGGAAACGCGAGCAACCGACGGCTGGAACTGCAGCTGCGTTTCGGATTCTGAAGCGTCCTCGCCTAGAGAAACTTTCTGCTAATGCGCCGGTCTTCTCTATGGAGGCCGGCGAGAAACATGAGCGCGCGGTGCAATACTTCAAACGGGCCGGCTAACCAGCCGCGGCACCGGCCCTACTTCTTCGAACAGCGCGGATCGGCCGCCTGAATCGCGGCAATCTGCTGATCGGTGACCGGAATGGGCGCGCACCCGTGCCCCTTTTCGCACACGAAATCGAATTTCGCCGCGGGAGAGTGGCAATCCAGGCACGGTTTCTTGAGCGACGCGTTGATCACTTTGTCGCCCCGCTCCTCGATCTTGGTGCCTTCCGCCGACACCTTCAACGCGAAGAATTCCCAGCCGTTGGTATTGGGGAAATCCGCTCGCGCATGCTTCACCATCGCCTCGCCGGGTATCAATTGTAGAATCGTCCCCGTCGGATATTGCTGATCGGACACGCTATCCCGAAAGATTCGGATCGCTTCCTTCAGCTTCTCGGGATCGGGATTTTGAATCCGCGTGTTTCTCACTTTGGGCAACTCCAGAACACAGCCGAAGCTCTTCTCGGTTACCACAACATCGTCGGCCAATAGGGTCATGGCCAGGCACAAGCACACGATATAGCGCATTGCCTTAGTCTAAAACGTTTTCCGCCGACAAATTATTCCCTTGACTTAAAGTTGACTTTAAGCCGTAGCCTGGAACAATGAAGATCCTTTGGATGGTATTCTGCGCGCTCCCATTGTTCGGCGCGCTAGCCTCGGCCGCAACCGAGGAATCTCCGTTCGCCTGCAACCGCCTGGCCCTCACTCCGGAGCAGCGCACGCGCCATTTCGACGAGCTCAGCCCCAAGCTGCGCGCGCTCACGAAAAGCGTGCGCGAACTGCCCGGTGGCTACGAGTTTGAGTTTCCCGGCGATTCGGCAACGTACCAGTTGATCGCCGAGTGGGTGGCCGGCGAGCATTTATGCTGCCCGTTCTTCGATATCGATATTCGCCTGGATCGCGAGGCCGGCCCGATGCGCCTGCGCCTGACCGGCCGCCCTGGAGCCAAGGAGTTCATCCGATCCGACGTTGCGCGCTGGTTTAAGCAGTAATATTGGGTAGTCGAATGACCATCGGAGAAGTCGCCCAACGGACCGGCTTGCGCGCTTCCGCCATTCGTTTCTACGAGCGGGCTGGATTGCTTCCCAAGCCCCTACGCGCCGGCGGCCAACGACGCTACGACAGCTCCGTTCTCGAAAGGCTGGCGGTGCTGGAGCGCGCCAAGAAATGCGGATTCACGCTCGAGGAAATCCGGCGTTTGTTCCGCAGTGAGGGACGCCATTCGGAGCGCTGGCGCGTTCTGGCGCAAAAGAAAATCGCGGAACTGGACGCTGCCGCGGAACGCAACGCCGCCATGCGGGATCTACTCGAGAAACGTTGCCTGTGTTCTGACCTTGCGGAATGCGGGCGTCGAATCCTGGCATCCGAATGTGACGCCCGCAAACCGGAAAGCGTCAGTTCTTGACGTACTTCTTCAGATCTTTCGGACCCACTTCCGCTCCGTACACATTCCCCTGGTGATCCACCGCCACGCCTTCCGACATGCTGGAGCCGCCCTTGGGAGCGGGATCCGGAATGTAGGCCGTCACCTTGCCGTCCTTCACGCTTCCGATGCGAATGCCCCGGTGACATCCGGGATTGTGACCATAACCGTCCTCTTCGCGCGACTCCGAATCGGTCACGTACAGAATATCGTGATCGATAAACATCCCGCTCGGCCGTCCGAATTGCTTCCATTCCGCGATGAAGTTGCCGTTTTGGTCGAAGATCTGGATGCGGTTGTTGGTGCGATCGCCCACGAAAAGCCGCCCCTTGGAATCGAACGCCAGCGCATGCGGGCCGTCGAACTCGCCCTGGCCCGTGCCCTTGTGGCCCCATTCCTTGATGAATTTACCGGTCTTCGAAAACTTCACGATGCGATCGTTATCGCTGTAGCCGGTGTGACCGTCCGCGACGAAGATATCGCCGTTCGGAGCCACCACCACGTCGGTCGGTGACCCGAAAGTGTCAGGGCCGTCCCCTTTGACGCCCTTCTTGCCCAAGGTCAGAAGAACTTTGCCGTCCGGGCTGAACTTCATCACCTGGGCGCCTTTGCTGCCGTCTTTGGCGACCTGCGCGTCCGTCACCCAGACGTTACCCTGCTTGTCGACATAGAACCCGTGCGGCATCACGAACAGCCCTGCGCCGAATTGTCGCAGGAGTTTGCCCGAAGTGTCGAACTCCAGAATCGGGTTTAGCGGCGAATCGGCGCAATTGTTGGCGCCGCACCGGTCATAAGCCCAGATGTCGCCGTTCGGCGCGATATCCACGCCCGCTGTGGAACCCCACTTTCGGCCGTCCGGCAGTTGCGCCCAGCCCGTAATGGTTCGATACGGATTGGGCGCGTCGTTCGGGGGCGCGTAGCTGGGCGGTTCAGAAGTCGGCGGAGCGCACAGGCCGCTCCCGGACATCGCGATTACGATCATGCTGGCGAACGCCAGCGGGAAACTTGCTCGGTATGCTAGTGGCATCATGGCCTCCCTTGAATCCAGTGGTTCAAATCATGATAGTACGCCTGGACCGACACCGGCGCAACGCGAGTCCGCTATATACTGAGGCATACTCGCATCCACTCCATGGCTGACGCACTACGGCTACGAGGGCCTGTTCACGGCTAGTCTGCTTGAGTCCCTCGGATTGCCCATCCCCGGAGCGGTGGTGTTGCTCGCGGCGGGAGCAGCGGCTGCGGTCGGCGACCTGAATACGCTGCCCGTGGTTTTGTTGCCGATCGTCGCCATGCTGATTGGCGATATCGTACTCTACTTGGGCGGCCGTCATACGGGCTGGACCCTGCTTGGATTTCTGTGCCGCGTCTCCATCAACCCGGAAACATGCATTTTACGCTCGGCTCGGCAATTCTATAAACGCGGCCGTACCGCGTTGTTGGTCGCTAAGTTTTTCCCCGGCATCAACACCATGGCGCCTCCGCTCGCGGGCAGCATGAACATGCGCCCCGGCCAGTTCCTGCGCTTCGATATTGGCGGCATCGTGATTTACATCCTCTCTTACGAAACCGCCGGCTTCGTTTTCCACACCGCGCTCGAAGACGTCCTGCGCGCACTCGAGGCCCTCGGCCGGGCGGCCGAATGGCTGGTGGCCATCCTCGTTCTTGGTTATTTCGTCTTTCGCGTTTGGAAGTTCGCGCGCTATCGGGAAGCCGACACCGCGCCCCGCGTGAACGCCGACCAAGTCGCGGCGCGCCTTCGCCAGGAACCCGAATCCACGTTAATCGCCGACGTGCGCAGCCACGGCTACTACAATCCCGACGCCCAGCGCATTCGCGGTTCCATCCGCCTGGAGCCCAATAATCTGGACACCATCGCCGACACCTTGCCGCGCGAGAAATCCATTTATCTCTACTGCACTTGACTACGCGAAGCCACTAGCGCCCGTGTGGCGCACATACTTCGGTTAAAAGGATTCGAGGCTTTCGTGATGCTGGGCGGTTTGAAGGCCTGGCAGAAGGGCCGCTACCCCACCGAACTGATCCCCTCGGACGACGTTGTCCTCCTGCCGCGCTTCGATTAATCGCTAGCGCTCGAACGCCCGGAAGCGCTCTTCGAGATCCACCTGGAGCCGTGCCTTTTCGCTTCCACTCAAAAAGGTCTGGCATGCCTTGGTCCGCGCTCCACCGACGCAGGCCGGCACGGGAACCCGATACGCGTGATCCTGCCAGTAACTCCCGCCGGGGAGAAAAGCATACTCCAGGCTGTTCCGTACAATTTCCTTCAAGTCCGCGTAACTCAAGTTGTACGTCAGCACGGCGCGCCGATACTCCTCGGTCAGATGAGTGCGCGAAACGCCTTCGTCATCGGTGGAGAGAACCACCGGCACTCCGTATTTTCGGTACACGGGAAAAGGATGCTCCGCGCCTCGGATGCCCAGGATCAGATCGTTGCTCGTGAGATTAATTTCCACCGGAATCCGGCGCTTCTTCATTAGTTCCAGGAGCCCCGTAGCATTCGTTTCGTACATCACCGTAACGCCGTGCCCGATCCGCTCGGCGTGTCCCAGCTCGATCGCTTCCCGGATATGAAAACGCAGGCCGTCCGGCGGAACCAGCCCCGGCGCCAGCTCGCCCGCGTGCAGGCTGACATGAACTTTCGGGTAAAGACGCGTGGCGTAGTCCAGCATCTGCATTTGCAAATGGTAATCACGCATGGACCGAAGGCCGTCCTCCGGCTGCACGAAATTGATGCCCACCATGCGTGCGTCCTCGGAGCACAACGTCAACCCCGCCAGCACCTGCGCGAACACCTGCTCCTTCGGAGATTCACGCAGCACTTCTAATTGATAGCGGACCACCACCCGGCACGGAACCGAGTCCGGCTGCGCATCGCAGTCCAGCGCCCGTCGGCGGCCTTGCTCCATTTCATCCACGCGCTCGCGCCATCGCCGGACCACGTTCGGCAGCCCGCTCATGAGCTTCTCCTTCGCCTCCTCGAAGTCGCCCGGTATCGCGACCTCGCTGTTGAACTTGATCTGGCTTCCCAGCGCATCGGCCCCCGAGCCATTAATCGCCATCAATTCCAGGTACGATTCGTTTTGTTCGGCAGCCCTGCGGGTCACTTCCGCCAAGAACTCCCCGCGATGCACTGCCCGGATGGGCCCGAACTTGCCGAACGTTCCAAAAAAGTGGTCATGCGCGGATTCGCT
Organism: Terriglobia bacterium; assembly: GCA_963786745.1. GTDB lineage: Bacteria > Acidobacteriota > Terriglobia > Bryobacterales > Bryobacteraceae > Palsa-89. Next base: position 414,518 of record CAWBAE010000014.1, read on the forward strand.
GCCTGGCACGAAGGCTCGCATCGACAGACTGTCGATCAATGCATTCGCCAGCGCGTTGTCCGTTTGAGCCCGCGTCGCCGGGACCCCGTTTTCGCCGCACGGCCCCGCAACAAAAGAGTAATTCTTGAGATTCACGCAAAGGCCGTCTTCGGCCGCCGCCCGCAAGTAACTTTCCGCGTATACCGCCCCGGTCAGATGATTGTGGATATCGCCGCCCTTGGGCATTCGCATCAGAAAAGCATACAGCTCTCCGGGATTCTTCCGGGCTTCGGCGAAGCGCTGCTCAATCGCGCCGCTTTGCGCTTGCGCCGCCGCTGCCGCCAGCCAGACTGTCAGGAGATATCGCCAGGTCACTGTCCGCCACCTTAACACGACCGGCTTTAGCAATATGCGAATTTAGGAATGTGAAGCTCCATTCGATCCGCGTGGCTATGCTGATCCTCTCAGCGATCGCCGCGTTCCCTTCCGCCGCCCGGGCCGGGTTCTGCACCACTGACGCCACGCCTCCAGGCGCGCGTCACGACTTTCGCTTCCTCGCCGGATACTCGCCCGTCTCCACCATCCTGATCGGCACCACGTCGGACCGCCGCTTCGCGCTCGCGGGCTTCGATTACAGCTATCGCTGCTGGGCCTGGCAACACACGTCCATCAGCTACACTGGCGGCCTGTTTCCAGCCGCAATCCTGCTGCAGCCCTCAGAGGTCAACGCTCCCGCGCACTCCGTCTACGGTTTCGGCGTCACCCCTCTCGGCTTCACGCTGGACTTCGCGCGAGACCGCAAGATCTACCCGTTCATCGAAACCGACGAAGGAATCATTGCTTCCACTCAACCCATTCCCGTGAACGTGCCGGGGGGCACGGGCTTGAACTTCATGTTGGATTTGGGCGCAGGAGTTCGCATCAAGTCCGGTGACCATCACGCCATTACGCTGGGCTACCGCTACCTCCACATCTCCAACGCCTTCACGACGGACGTGAATCCGGGCGTCGACAACAATGTCTTTTACGTGGGCTACTCATTTCTGAAGTAGACCCGTCAGACCAGGCGCGTTCGTCCGCGAAATATTCCGAGAAAAACGCTTTACAACAATACCCTAGCCGGTATACTCTGAATTGGGTGATCGCATCGGTCCCCACCATTACCGGAGAAAGGAGGCCCACTTTATGTCCGACGGTGAAAGTCGATCGCGCGAACAGCACATCGACAAAGAGTCAGTGGAGCCTCCGTCTCTAGACCGGCTCCTCCCTCTGATTCGATAGCCGCTGGCTCGTGCCCACAGCTCCGCGCTGCAAATCGCACGGGCGCAATGGATGGCGAATGGCTACATAGAAGGAAGGAGGTGAGCGAAAATGCGGTTCAAAACGATCCATGCAATCACCGCGGCGGCGCAGCTGATCCAAAAGCTCCTGGAAGTGCGCCTGCCGTCGGGCGTAGTGGCCGGGCTCCGCACCCGCGCGAAGTTGTAACAATACGCTGACCGAAAAGCGGCACAATAGACCTGATCCAACTGAGAAAGGATTGGAAAGCAGATGAGAACCCAATTTGTCGGCGAACTGGAAGCGGTCCGCCAGAACCTGGTCCGGATGGGCGAGACAACCGTTGCGCTTTTTAACGAAGCGATCCAGGCGGTTGTCGACCCCAATTCCGCGTCCGCCGAACGCGCCAGCGAACTCGAAGCTCAAACCGACCATCAGCATCGCCTCATTCATGATCAATGCCTGAACCTCATCACGCTGCAGGCGCCGGTTGCCGGTGATGCCCGGCTGGTTACCGGTGTTCTCGACGCCATCGTGGATTTGGAGTTGATCGGAGACTACGCTTACGAGATCGTCACCTTAAGCGCTTCCATGAAGCGCCGTCCGCCCTCTCAAATCATTACGAATATATCCGAACTCGGCGCGAAAATACGGACCAGCCTTACCACGGCCGTCGAAAGCTGGCGCACTGGAGATAGGGACAATGCCCTTTCCGTGCGAACCCCGGAGACTGCCCTCCGCGCCGATTGCAGAGCCTTGTATCAGAAACTTTCGCAGCTCGCGTCGTCGCCCGGCGAGGCTTCCGACTACGTCGACCTGATGCTGATTTCGCGCCATCTGGAACGCATCTTGCGCCACGCCGTTTTTGTGGCCGACCAGGCAGCTGAGGCCGCGCCCAGCCGCGCCGACGAAACCCCCGGCGTCGATGGCAACGCCTGACGCAAGTGCTGCAATCGCTTGGCCGCCGTAACCCTGCGTTAACGAATTAATGTTTAGAGATGAACCTCCCGCCGAAACCCGGCGTCTCATTTTGTGAGGAGGTACAAACCTTGAAACACATATTAATCAAAAGCCTCGCCGGTTCCAGTCTTCTACTCTTCGGCTTGACCGCCGACGCGCAGCAATATCCCCCTCCCAGCGGCTACTTCGATCAAGCCCACACCGCCGACCGCGCACGGTTCTTCGATCGCGTGCGTGCCGACCTGGACCGGGCTGAATCCTCGGCGTCTAGCTTTACTGGCGACACCGGCCGAATCGACCGGGTTCGCGACGCTGTAAGCGTCTTCCAGCGCAAGATGGACGACGGCAATTACGATCCCCGCGCGCTCGACGACGCGATTGTCTCGGTGCAAAGAGTATTGGACAACAATACGTTGTACGTTGGCGCCCGCACTGCGTTGAACGACGACCTCGCACGCCTGCGTGACATGCGGGATAGGTTAGACGACCTGAGGTAACACGCAACAATCCGATGCGGCGGCGCGGCCCTCAGACAAGCTGCGCCGCTGCAGCCACTCCGGCATGCCTGCATCGCGGAAGCGGGTTACTCTAGACAAGAACCCCTATCCTGCCCGTGGCAAGCAAGAACAAGAAAGAGGAAGCCGCCCGCAAGCCCCCCGATCTGCCGGACCTCGCCCACCTCACGCTCATCTCGGCCGCTGATATTCTAAAAGGCCAGCCGCTCGAAGAATCGCTCGCCGATAGCCTCGATCTCGCGGGAAAGAAGATCCCCGCGCTGCACGCGAAGGCCTCGCTGTTCCGCAATCTATCCTTGGCCAATTGCGAAATCGGCCCCACGCGTCTCAGAGACATCCGCTTCGAAAAATGCGATCTTTCCAACTCCGTCCTGCGCGGCTTCGAAGCCACCCGCGTCGAATTCCTGGATTGCCGCTTAATGGGAATGCGAGCCATCGAATGCCGTTGGGACAGCGTATTGCTGGAAAATTGCGACGCGCGTTATGCGCAGCTCAACAGCGGGCAAGTCCGCTTGTGCGAGTTCCGCGGAGCCAACTTGGAGGAATCCGACTTCCGCGGCACGGACCTGGAGCGCGCCATCTTCACCCAAACCAGCCTTATTCGGGCCGATCTCACCCGCGTCAGGCTTCCGAACGCCGATCTGCGCGGCGCTCAGATCGAAGGCGTCACCATTGGACCTGACGATGTGCGCGGAGCCATCGTAACCGCCGCACAAGCTATGGATCTGGCCCGCCTGCTCGGCCTCATCATCAAATAAATAACGCCCAAATTTGACGCGGCGTCCCGCCGGGTGATAGACTCCCGCCGGAAACACAAATGAAAACGCCGCGCTGCGTCTTCCCCGCCCTGCTCGGATTGGTAACGATTCCAGGGGCCGCTTTCGCTCAACCGAACGCCGGCGAATGGCGATCCTACGCGGGCGATCTCCGCAATTTCCATTACTCCCCGCTCGATCAGATCAACGCCAATAACTTCAGCAAGCTCGAAATCGCCTGGCGATTTAAAACCGCCAGCCTAGGCAATCGTCCCGAATATAAGCTCGAAGGCACGCCGCTGATGATCCACGGCATCGTGTACGCAACCGCCGGATCGCGCCGCGCCGCCGTCGCGCTCGATGCCGCCACCGGCGAGCTTCTCTGGGTACACGGCGAACATGAAGGCGCGCGCGGAGCCGCCTCACCCCGCCAACTTTCCGGCCGCGGCTTATCCTATTGGACCGACGGCGCGGAAGAACGCATCCTCTACGTCTCACCCGGCTATCGCCTGATCTGCCTCGACGCGAAAACCGGATTGCCCGTTCCCTCGTTCGGTGACCACGGCTCCGTCGATATGAAGAAGCTCGCCGTCTACGGCACAGGCCAGCCCATCGATCTAATAAGCGGCGAGATCGGTCTGCACGCCACGCCCGCCGTCACGAAAAGCGGCGTCGTGCTGGTGGGATCAGCCTTCCGCGAAGGAGGCACGCCCAAGACCCACAACAACACCAAGGGCATGGTGCTGGCGTTCGACGTCCATACCGGCAAGAAACTTTGGCAGTTCAATACCATTCCGCGCCCGGGCGAGTTCGGCAACGACACCTGGCTCAACGAATCCTGGGCTACCAACGGCAACACCGGCGTCTGGAGCCAGATCGCCGTCGACGAAGATCTCGGCCTGGCGTACCTCCCGGTCGAAACGCCCAGCTCGGATTTCTACGGCGGCCATCGCCCCGGCAACAATCTGTTCGCCGACAGCCTGGTCTGCGTGGATTTGAAAACCGGCCAGCGCAAATGGCATTACCAACTGGTCCATCATTCCATCTGGAACATGGATATCGCCGCCGCGCCCGTGCTCGCCGACATCACCGTGAACGGAAAGCCCGTCAAGGCCGTCCTCGAATCCAGCAAGCAGGCATTCCTTTACGCTTTCGATCGCGTCACCGGCCAGCCCATCTGGCCCATCGAAGAGCGCCCGGTGGAAAAGGGAGATGTCCCCGGCGAATGGTATGCGCCCACGCAGCCCTTTCCCACCAAGCCGCCGGCCTTCGACTATCAAGGCGTCACCAAAGCAGACTTGATCGATTTCACGCCGGAGCTCCACGCTGAAGCCCTGCAAATCGTCTCGAAATATAAACTCGGCCCGGTCTTTACGCCGCCCGTCGTCAGCAAACTCGAAGGCCCGCTGGCATCTTTTCGATCGTCCGGCGGGATGAACTGGCCCGGCTTCTCCTTCGATCCGGAAACGCACATCGCGTACATCCCGTCGTTCGTTTCCTTCCCACCCGTCGGCCTGCTGCCTCCTCCCAACAAAGAATTTTCGGATATCGATTACGTCGAAGGCTTCGCCGGAACCGGCGTGCACTACGTCTCCGGACCCGGCGAAAATGTGGGCGCGGATGCCCCGCTTCCATCGCGATCCGGACGCGGCGGCGCGCCTGCGCAAGGCGGGGGCGGCGTCGGCCGCGGTTTATCGCTCACTCCGCAGGGCCTGCCGCTCCTCAAACCTCCCTATGGACGCATCACCGCAATCAATATGGATAAGGGCGAGTTCGTCTGGCAGATCGCGCACGGCGAGACGCCCGATTACATTCGCAATCACCCCGCTCTCAAAGGCTTGAACATCCCGCGCACCGGCCAGGCCGGCTACGTCGGATTGCTGGTCACGAAAACCCTGCTCATCGCCGCCGAACCGCAAGCCACCACCATCGGCAATCGACCGCGTGGCGCGATGCTGCGCGCCTACGACAAAGCCACCGGCCACGAGCTCGGCGCAGTCTGGATGCCCGCGCCCGGCAGCGGCACGCCCATGACCTACATGCTGAACGGCAAGCAATACATCATCGTTCCCATCAGCGGCGGGAACTACTCGGGCGAATACCTGGCATTCGCCTTACCGGAATGAGGATGCTCAATGAAACGTAATCTCTACATCGGCGCTGGATTTGCCGCGTTACTCCTGGCCCTCGGCGTTGCATCCGCGATGCTTGAAAAGCGTGCCGTGGTCCACGCCGCTACCACCCAGGCGCCTCGCTTTGAAGTGGATCCGCTCTGGCCCAAGCCGCTTCCCAACCATTGGATTCTCGGCCAGACCATCGGCGTCTCCGTCGACGCCAATGACCACATCTGGATCATTCATCGCGCCGGATCGCTCGAACCAGGCGAGCGCCATGCCGCCGCCAATCCTCCCATCGCCCAATGTTGCGCCCCCGCTCCGCCGGTGCTCGAGTTCGACGAAGCTGGCAACCTGATCGGCCACTGGGGCGGCCCGGGACCCGGTTACGATTGGCCGGATTCGAACCACGGCATCACGGTGGACTACAAAGGCAACGTCTGGATCGGCGGCAACGGCCGTGGCAACACCGGCGGCCGCGGCGCGATCGGCGGTTCAGATGAGCCCGAGCCCGGCGGGCGCGCAGCAGGCCGGGGTCGCGGAGGCTTCCAAAGCTTCAACGACAACATGATTCTCAAATTCACCCAGGATGGAAAATTCCTGATGCAGATCGGCAAGCCCAATCACAGCCAGGGCAGCAACGATCCCGAGAACCTGCGCTTACCCGCCAAAATCTTCGTCGACCCCAAAACCAACGAAGCCTACATCGCCGACGGCTACGGCAATCATCGCGTGGTTGTGTTCGACGCCGAGACCGGCGCGTACAAACGTCACTGGGGCGCTTACGGCCACAAACCCGATGACACCGACATCGGCCGCTACAATCCGAACGATCCGCCCGCGCAACAGTTCCGCAACCCCGTGCATTGCGCCGAACTCTCGCACGACAACTTGCTCTACGTTTGCGACCGCGTGAATGACCGCATTCAGGTTTTCCATCCCGACGGAACCTTCGTCAAGGAGGTTTTCATCAACAAGGAAACGCTCGGCTCCGGCTCCGTCTGGGACATCGCCTTCTCGAAAGACGCTCAGCAGAAATACATCTATCTTGCCGACGGCGAAAACGATCGAGTGCACATTCTGGAACGCGAATCTCTTGCCGTGTTAACCACCTTCGGCGAAGGAGGACGCCAGCCGGGCGAATTCTACGGCGTCCACAGCATCGCGACGGATTCGAAGGGCAACATCTTCACCACCGAAACCTATCGAGGCCAGCGCGTCCAGAAGTTCATGTACAAAGGCTTGACCGCGGTCACGAAGCAGGATCAGGGCGTGGTGTGGCCTAAGACGGGCTCCAAATAGGAGAGCTACATGCTGCGTTTCTTCCTGATCTTGAATATTTTCGCTTTGGCGGTTCTCGCGCAGGAACCCACCTGCCATCAATGCCCCGCGACCTACATCGACCAGAGCGAATTGCAAGCCTACGCCAAGCGCGCCATGGACAACCACCTCACAGACCAACAGGTCCGCTCGATGGATTTAGGAAAATCCCAACTGGGCGTAGGCATCGTGTATCGCGGCAAGCTGGATCAACCCGCCAAAAACTCCGTGGCCGAGCACGACTACATCAGCGAACTGTATCACGTAATCGAAGGCACCGCGACGCTGGTCACCGGCCCCGACCTCGTGGACGCCAAGCAGCGCCCAAGCACAATGCAGACGGTGCGCGAGTTCAACGGCCCCGGCAAAAACGCCGCGGCCATCACCAACGGCGTCACGCATCATCTGAAACCCGGCGACGTGATCATCATCCCGGCCGGCACCGGCCACCAGTTCACCCACATCTACGATCACATTCTCTATCTAATGGTCCGCATCGATCCCGACAAAGTCGTCCCGCTCAGGGACGAAGCCGCCTCGAAAGCCTATCTGGCCAGCCCCGTTCGGAGAACCGACCAATAAATCCATCGCAGCCCAAAGAGCAAGAGTAGGAATACTCCGATCACCGGCGCAGCCGACGGTTCCGGCGTAGCCACAGTTCCGACCACCGGCGTTACCGTCACGATATCCGAATAAGTAACGATCGGCGGATTGGAAGAATTTATATTGACGATCGCCAAGCTGTCATCCCCCGTCGGATCGCTGGTCGAAATAGGATTCCCGCTCGGATCGAGAATCGCGAACCCGAATTGATCGGGCGTCAGCCCCGTCTGCAAATTCGTCGTCAGGTTCAAGTCAAACGAAAGAGCGCTGCCGGCCGTGAAGACCTGCGCGAAAACATTGGTGAACGAAGTCTCGGTCATGGTAACGCCGGACGCCATATCGCCGCTCACGCCACCCGTCGAGTTCACGCTATCCACTAGCCCCGCGCTCCCTCCTCCAAATGTAAAGCTGCTGAGCATCGCGGTGTTAAGGCTATCGCCGATGCCGCTGCCGTCGATCAGGAAGAAAACGATCTCGGAACCTGGAGTGGCAGGTAACCCCGAAGTGTCCACCGAAATGATGTCGTTGATTGAGTCCGCGCGGGCATCCCGTTGCCCCATGCCGATGAACAGCGCCACAGCGCCGCCGATGATCCAAAGCAAGTGTTTTCTGTTGTTCATTTTTTTCCTCATTGGCTAACGCCTCCCGCGAGCACGCGAGTTGAATACGTGATGCCGCCCTTGCTCGGATCGGCGAACTGCAGCACTACGTTCGCGCTCGCCCCCGGAGCCAGCGGCCCCGCGACCTGCAAGTAAGGGCTGCCCAGCGGAGCGGCGCAAGCGGTAGTTCCAGCCGAGTTGAATAGCGTCGCGTCGGTGCTCAAATCATCCAGCACCAGCGAAATCGGCCCCGCGATCGCGCTGGCTCCGTTGTTAGTGAGCGTCAGTGTCTGCGCGTACCGCTTTGTCACGATGCTGTAGCTGTAGCCGGAGCGCGTTACGCCCACCGCGCCGCTCACGTCGCCCGCGCATGTAAACGCGATGTTGCCCAGCCCGTCCAGCGTGAAGCTCTCCGTTCCAGCGCTGCCCACGGCCGCCGTGCCGGAAACGCTGATCGCTTGCCCGGTCGGATTCCCCGTGTTCACCGAATACACGTGCACCGTGTAAGGTCCGCTCCCCGTGCCGATGCTCTGGACGTTATAAGTCCCCGGAACCGGATTCTTGATCCCGAAGAATCGCGGCTCGCCCGGACCGCTGTCGAAGCCGTTATTAAAATTCTCGGACCCGCCGGTGATCGAATTCACAAGCGTTCCCGTGAAGTCGTTGTGCGGATTCCCGAGCGAGTCCACGCCCAGCTCTTTTCCATTGGGATCGGTGATCAATATGTTCACCGGCGAATCCACGCGCAGAATCACCGTCAGGGTGACGCCCGCCGAGACGCCGTTGGGGTAAGCACCGACGCTATGCGCGCCCGCGAACCCGGCGGTGGTAAGCTGCGTCCCGGTGACAATAATCGGTGCGTTCGTTCCCGCGACTAGCCCGATCACTTGCGTCCCGCCCGGCAAAGTGGAAGAGAACTGCACCGCCACCGGCCCGTTGATCCAGCTCGCGGGCTTGTAGCTGGCCGAGGCCCCAATGGCGTAACCGGTCGGCGGCGGATCCGTGCCGAAATACGGAAGCGGTACCGACATCGGAATGAAAGGCACACCCTGGCAGCCGGCAAACCCGTCCTGAAAATATTGGGTGGGATCTCCGGGATTATCCAGAAGGTCTTCGGAGATATTCGTGAGCCAAGGCCCGCCGGACGGCCCGTATTCCGTGGTTGCGATCAATCCGAAGCCGGTGAACTCGTCGTAAAGCACACTTGCGATGCCGGCCCCGACGAACGGAATCAGGAGGCCGCCGCTAGCATTTGTCGGCATCGAATTATCGAGCGGCGGAGCAGGCGGAGTGCAGCCGGATGGAGTCTGCGGAATGGCGGTGTTGTATTCAATCGCGGGCTGCCCTCCCACCGGCGTCGGTGGATACGTATTAGCGCTCCCGAAGAGATTCAGCGTCGCAGTGAAGCCGATCCCCAGGATCGTCCCGGATGCCTCCAAAGTCAGTGGATCCACAGCCTTCAATATGTTGTCGCCGTTGGTGCTGTAAGTCACGCCCGAGTGGCTGATCGCGTCGATTTGTGTAACGTCGATGCCTCCAACCGGAAGGCTCATCACCTGGCTATCCGCCTCCCAAGTCTGATCCGTCGCTCGATATCGAATGGACGTCGCGCCGATGCCCTGGGGGTCCACCACCAGGCTGTAAGCGTCCTGAGTTTTCACGCCAGCGAATAGATCGGTCAGGCTAACCGTGTGCAGGTCGATCAGGTGAAGGGCCGATGCGGTTGCAGCCTCCGCCCCGTTCGATTGAAAGATGGCGCCGGAGTCAATCACTCCCGGGATCGCCACTAACGGATATCCCGGCAGTACGGTATTGGAGCTCGGGAAATAGCCCAGGACCTCAGGTGCAGCTCCGATACTGTCGCAGCGCAGCAGCGCCGACCCGGGCGCAAAGGGTGTTTGGCCGAGGCCCACTTCGGCCAGAAAAACCACCCGCCCTTGGGAATCCGCGATCACTCCGACGGGATCCGCAAAGTAGCTCGGATCGTTGCCGTTCGACGTGCTTTCGCAGAAGACCGATACCGCGCCATTCCGCACCAGCAGGATGGCTCCATTACCGAGACCTCCGAAGCCAAAAGGAACGGCCGCCCCTATCAGCAGGTCGCCGCTCTGAAGATCATTGGCGCTCGCCCTAACCGCACCCAGCAGTCCGCACAATGAGAAAAGTGCATACGGTACGAATTTCCTTAGAGACATCCGCTAGCTCCTCCTCGATCCACGAGCAAAATTTCCCCGTGTGCCCAGTAAGCGCGCGAAGCGCGTCCAAAAAGGCTCAATGAGAAAGCAGTTTTCGTACTGGTACCCAGCCCGGCTCGCCGTTCCGGAGGATGCATTACACTGAATCCAATGCTCCCGCCCAAGGACCTCGCAGCTCCTTCCGGCCCAACCCATGGGGACGAGCAGGCTCAGGCCTTATCCGATTGGATGGTCTTCCTTTACTCCGAATTGCGCCGCTTGGCGTGCTACTACCTGGAGCAGGAGCGCCCCGGTCATACCCTGCAAGCCACTGCTTTGGTGCATGAGGCGTATCTGCGTCTGGTGGAGCAGCGTGAAGTCCGGTGGCAAAGCCGGACGCAGGTGATGGGTATCGCGGCGCAAATGATGCGTCGAATCTTGCTCGATTACAGCCGCGGCCACGAATCGGCCAAGCGCGGCGGAAACGTCCAGCGCGTCTTTCTGGAGGAAACTTCCCTGGTGTCGAAGGAACGCGCCACCGACGTGATCGCGCTCGACGACGCCCTCAACCAGCTCGCTCAAGTGGACGCCCAACATGCCCGCGTGGTCGAGCTGCGCTTCTTCGGCGGGCTGAGCATTGAGGAAACGGCCGAAGTTCTGGCGGTCTCGCCCGCCACCGTTAAGCGTAACTGGAACGTCGCCAAAGCCTGGCTGGCGCGCGAGTTGCAACGACAGTAGGCCTCGACATGCCGAACGCTTGGGATCAAGTAAGAGAGATCCTGGCAACCGCCCTCGAGATGCCGGCCGAAGAGCGAACCGGATTCGTTCGCCAGGCCTGTGGGAGCGACCAGACCTTATTCGCCGAAGTGGAATCCCTGCTCTCCCACCACGACCAAGCCGATAGCCTGCTCGAGAATTCCCCCGCCGCGCACTGGTTAACTTTCGATCCCGCCGCCTTAGCCGGAAAGAGAATCGGCGCCTACAAGATCATCCGCCAACTGGGCGAAGGCGGCATGGCGGTCGTGTACCTGGGCGAGCGCGATGATCAGCAATTCCAGAAGCGAGTCGCGATAAAAATGCTGCGGCCCGGATTTTACACCGCTGAAATCGTCCATCGCTTTCGTAACGAGCGTCAGACCCTCGCCGCTCTCGATCATCCCAATATCGTAAAGCTGCTGGACGGCGGTAGCACCGACTCGGGGCTCCCCTATCTGGTCATGGACTACGTGGAGGGCGCGCCCATCGACCAATTCTGCCGGGTAAACCTGCTCTCCATTCGTTCCCGCTTGCAATTGTTCCTCACTGTCTCCGCCGCCGTACAATATGCCCACAAGAATCTGGTGATTCATCGCGACCTCAAGCCCGGCAATATTCTGATTACTAAGGACGGCGTGCCCCGCCTCCTGGACTTCGGAATCGCCAAGCTGTTAAATCCCGAATTCCTCGAAACGCCGCTGATCACGCGAACCGAGTCCCGTCCCATGACGCTCGAGTACGCGAGCCCCGAACAGGTGCGCGGAGAGCCGGTCACGGAGTCATCCGACATCTATTCTATGGGCGTGTTGCTCTACGAACTTCTCGCCGGCCGCCGGCCCTATCTCACCGATGGACTCTCGCGCTTGGAGATCGAGCGCATGAGTTGCGAGCAAGAGCCCGCCCGGCCCAGCGTTTCCACCGCCACCGAGCCGCGCCGCGCCCTTGAAGGCGATCTCGACACCATCGTCTTGAAGGCGCTCCGCAAGGAGCCGGCCCAGCGCTATGCCTCCGTCGAGCAGTTCACCGAAGATATCCAGCACCACCTGGACGGCCTTCCGGTGCGAGCCCGCAAACCCACCGGCGCCTATCGTGGCGCGAGATTCCTGCACCGGCACAAGGAATCCTTGTCCGCTGTTTTGGCGGTTCTGGTATTAGTCGCGGCGATCGCCGGCGTAGGCTATTTCTTCTTTCAGCGACCCAAGCCCCTGCTCACCGACAAGGACACCATCGTGCTGGCCGACTTCACCAATACAACCGGCGATGCCCTTTTTAACGATGCGCTCAAGCAGGCCGCGGCCGTGGAACTGGGCCAATCGCCCTTCCTGAACGTTCTGTCAGACCGCCGCGTGAGCGAAGTCCTGCGCATGATGGGCCGGCCGGCCGGCGAGCGCGTCAACGAGGAGGTTGGTCGCGAACTGTGCCGGCGTTCCGGAAGCAAGGCCATCCTCTCGGGCTCAATCTCCACCCTGGGCCCACAGTATGTCATCGGTTTGGTTGCCGTGGCCTGCGCGACGGGTGACGTGCTGGACCGGGAACAGGCCGTAGCCTCCGGCAAATCGGACGTCCTCAAGGCGCTCCATAAAGCGGCCTCCGCTTTGCGCGCCAAGCTGGGCGAATCGCTTCCCTCGGTCCAAAAGTTTGAGGTCCCTATCGAAGCGACCACCACTTCACTGGAAGCCCTGCAAAATTACGGCATGTCGATCAAAATAACCCGCCAGCAGGGGGATGCGCCGGGCATTCCATTCCTCAAGCGCGCCATTGAACTCGATCCCAATTTTCCCTTGGCCTACGCCGGGCTGTCGCTCCGCTACGGTAATCTCAGCCAGCCGTCGCTGGCGCTTGAATATGCGGCCAAGGCCTACGATTTGCGCGACAGGGCCACCGAGCGCGAGAAATTAAGAATTTCCGCGGCCTATTTTCGCGCCACAGGAGAAACCGAGAAGGAAGTCGAAGCCTACCAACTGTGGATCGCCAACTATCCGCGCGATCACGCTCCGCATGGCAACGTGGGTATCGATTACGGCTTCATGGGGCAGTACGATTTAGCCGTCGCCCACTCTCAGGAAGCCTTGCGGCTGGAACCGAACGAAATTCTCGATTATGTAAATCTGGGCGCGCTTTACCTGAACTTGGACCGCCTGGATGACGCCCAGGCCGTCTTCGATCGCGCGCTGGCCCGCAAGCTGGATGGCGGATCCCTGCGCTGGATGTTGTACTATCTCGCATTTCTCCGGGGCGATCCCGCGCAAATGGAGCAGCAGGTGGCTTGGGCGGCCGGCAAGCCCGGCGATGAAGACGCCCTGCTCTCTTTCCAATCCGACACCGAGGCGTACTACGGACGTCTCACCCAGGCCCGTACCTTCTCGCGCAAAGCCGTTGACTCCGCCGTCCGTTCGGATTCCAAGGAGCCCGCCGCTCTGTGGCAAGCCAATGCCGCGCTCCGCGAGGCGGAGTTCGGCCTCGCCGCCCGGGCGAAGCAAGGCGTCGCGAACGCTCTGGCGCTTGACCCGGGACGCGATGTCAAAGTTCTTGCGGCCCTCGCCCTAGCTCGGATCGGCGAGACTACCCAAGCTAAGAGGCTGGTGCAGGAACTGGAGAAAAGTTACCCTTCCAATACAATGTTGAAGCGCTATTGGCTTCCGGCCGTGAACGCTGCCCTCGAACTCAAGCCGGGCCATTCCTCCGAAGCGCTGGTGTTGCTCGAAGCCGCCGCGCCCTACGAACTGGGCTGGCCCCCGCCACTGCAGGTTGGAACCCTCTACCCCGCGCTCCTTCGCGGTGAAGCTTACCTCCAGACGCACAATGGTAGCGCCGCCGCCGCTGAGTTCCGCAAGTTGATTAACCACCGCGGCATCGTCGCCAATTTTCCAACCGGTGTTCTAGCGCAGGTCGGCTTAGCCCGCGCCTATGTGCTACAGGGTGACACCGCCAAAGCTCGCTCCACTTATCGCGATTTCCTCGCGCTCTGGAAAGACGCCGACCCGGACATCCCCTTGCTTAAGCAAGCCCAGGCCGAGTACGCCAAGCTCCAATAGGAACTGGCAGGGAATAGTGGCGCGAATTAGTTGCGAACTTTAAGCCATTCGAGTACAATTAAACCCTCCTGAGCCGGGAAAGTGAGGGTAATGTGCTTTCGAAGACCTTCGACTCGCTGCTCGATCCCTCGTGTGCATTGCGCCTCCTTGTAGTGACGGTGTATTGCGCCCAAGCACAAGTGGCCACAACAGCCACTGGAACCTATGTTTTCACCGGAACCGCCAGCGGAACAATCGGCGGCACTGCCTTCACAAATGCCTTGCTCACAGTGACCGCCACCGCAGCGTCCGACACAGTCTCTTGCGGGGGTGGCATCTGCTCGCTGACCATACCCGCGGGAGCTGCTTCTTTCACCATCGGCGGCATTGGTTCTGGGACATTTTCGAACCCAATCAATTTGTTCGACAACCAAACTTCTACCTTGGAAGGCTCACCTGCCGGCTTGATCGGTTTCGGGAGCGGATCGGACGATATTCAGATGTACGACGCCCTGATCGGGAATAGTGCTTTTGCCAGCTACAACCTCCAGTCCGCGATTGGCCCCCTCGGTCCGCAGACATCGGACCCTTCCGTCTCGGACTGGGTCAACCTAAGCACTTCGCTCGGCAGCTTTACGGTGAATTCGTTTACTAATTTTACGTTTCAGGCGACCTTTTCGACGCCGCCGACTGGTCCGGTCCTCACGGTCACACCCTCTGTCTCGGGATCCACCACGACGGTTGCTCCCGGGATCATAACGCAAATCGTGACGGTTACAAACTCAGGGCCGGCGGGCACCTTTACCGCATCCATTTTTTCCTGCCCTGCATTCTCCATTACTTTTTCACCTTGTCGCAGCATCGGGTTTTCGATTCAGCCAGCGTGCGGCAATATCGGCGGCCCGGGATCAACGTTTCCCCTGACGGTTAGCTTCAACTCGAATGGCCTAGGTCCTGGGATCTACACTGCCAAGTACAGCGTTACGCCCTCCGATAGCGAGTGTACGAATCCCAGCGGGCTTGCGACGCCGAGAGCCATCGCACCCCACACCACGTCGCCCTCGAATTCGGGGACAGCGAGCGAAACGGTAAACGGCGTCTTGTTGGCGAGCCCAACGGCACTAACGTTCAATCTTGGCGGTGCACAACCGCCGACTCAGATGCTGAGCGTGGTTGAGATGGCCGGCTATTCCATTCCAGTCGATATCGCCAACTCGCCACTTGTGGATCTTAGCTCGGCTTCAGGGGACACACCTGACTCCTTAATTGTTCAGGCTGCGATGGTTACGCTCGCGCCCGGCGGGAATGCAATGGGCGCATTGGCTGTCACCTGCACGACGAGCATGCCATGCGCCAACGCACCATACGCGATTCCTGTCACTCTTATCGCCCCGGCGCCGACAACCATCACCAGTTCACTGCCGCATTTTGCGGTGGGAGGCGGGTTCGTCAGCGACTTCTATGTGATCAACAGCAACACCACCAGCAGTGCAAGCTTCTCGATTACATTCCACGACGAGAACGGCAATCTGGCTACGCTGCCGTTCGCCAATGGAGTAGGCAATCTGGCTACGCTGCCGTTCGCCAATGGAGTAGGCAATCTGTCAACCCTCTCGGACACGATCCCCCCAGGCGGAGCAGGTTTTTACGAAGCGGGCACACCACAGGGGACTCAGGTGTTAGGGTCAGGCGCGATCACCTCGGACCCTGCCATCACGCTTCAGGCGCTCTTCCGACTTTTGGGTTCGGACGGCAACTATTACGAAGCAGCGGTACCGGTTGCTACTGGAAGCAACGAGATCGAGGTGCCATTCGATGACACCATATTTCCGGGCAACAGCGACCAGATCTACACCGGTCTTGCGATAGCGAACCTGGACGCTTCGAACACGGCCAATGTTTCGTGTGCGGTCCGGGACTCGGGAGGAACGGAGCTCGGTACCCTCCCCCCTCAGACGCTGAACCCGTTGGGACATTGGCAAGGCTATAAGTTCAGTCTTCTGTTGAATAACCGAGGAACGCTGGACTGCACCTCGAACACCCAGATTGGTGCGATTGGAATTCGCGCCCTGGGTAGCGCGATCTCTTCTCTCCCCGTCATCACGCCCTAGAGGCCTTCCCCGATGTTTCTGACAAAGGGCGCGGTTCTTCAGAAATCCTGGAAGCACGGATGGTCATTCATGCGCCCCAGTCTATTCGCCGCCCTGTGCCTGACTTCGCTGCTCTGCGCGGCGGCCGACCGCATCGCCTTCCTCCGGATCAGCCCCACGCACGTGGATCTGTTCATCTCCAATGCCGACGGCTCCGGAGAACGCCCTCTCACCACGCCCGATTCGCTCAACTACAATCCCGCCTGGTCTCCCAAAGGCGATTGGATCGCGTTCACTTCCGAGCGCGCCGGTTCCGCCGATCTCTACCGCATCCATGCCGACGGCTCCGGCCTCGAACGCCTCACCGACCATCCCGCCTCCGAACCCTACGGCGAAATCTTCGTCATGCGCTACGACGGCACGAACATCGAACAGCTCACCGACGATCAATGGGAAGAAGGCGGCCCCGGGCTGGCAGCCGCACGGGGCGCGGTAATGACTGGCTGCCGCCGTCTTCGTTCGGTATCATTCTCACTCCCGGAATTGGCATACGGAGGCCACGCGGCTCTTCCCAGAACAGCCATTCGTCACGCGCGTCAGGCTGTCTCTCGTATCCCAAGCGATCGCGCTCCTCTAGCTCGTGGATTTCAAATTGTCGGGTTTGCCTTGCCGGGCGCATCGCCCGATCGGTCGCCTGTAGAAGCTTCTTATCGCGCACAATCACAGTAGATCCTTCTGCACGTCACTCCTCAACCAATGTGCTCTGCGCGGCGATTGAACGAGATTCCTCTTAAAAATCTGCCTCGGCCGCCGACCATTCGTCCAGTCCGGAATCCGGCTGCCTATGGTACGCCTCGCGCATCTCGCGGTACTCCTCCCGACGGATTGCCCCGCGAATTGCCTGCCGAACAAACTCCGATCTCCGAAGTTTCGCCGCAGCCGCAACTCGGCTCAGCGCCGTGAGAGTCCGTTCGTCGAGGCGGACCAGAATAGACCTCATGTGGTGGCGGTAACCATATCAAAGCGCTTCGTAAATCCGATCTTCCTCGTTATCCACTCGGCGAAGGTCGCGTCACCCGCAAGCAGGAGCGCAAGGTCTCCCTGTTTCTGCGAAATGTAGGCCGTCAACGCATCCACCACCATCGACTTCTGCGTGGTCCCTTGCCGGGCCGCGAACATCTTCAAGGCCTCGAACAGCCGAGGATGATCCCCGAAGTCGAACGTCACTCGATGCGCCATACCTTCAGTCCTACAGATCTGCGCTCTGCGACCTTCCAATCACAACCTCAACCTCAACCGTTTTTCCTTTCTCAGCAACAACCTCAGCGCTCCCTACTCCGCCCCAAGCCCACCCGCATGCTATCCCGGTGACGAGGTCCCAAGCATGTCATCTCCAGCAACCGTCCAACTCCGTTACACCGAACCCGACCGCGCCGCCGTCAACCGCGCGAATTCTCAACACTCGACCGGCCCTCGCACCAGCGCCGGCAAACAGCGTTCGTCGCAGAACGCGCTCGCCCACGGCTTGACCGCCCGCACCGCCGTCCTGCCCTCCGAAGACCCCGCTGCCTACCAGCTCCACTGCGCCCAATTCTCCAACGAATACCAACCCGCCACCCCCACCGAAACCCAGCTCGTCCAGGAACTCGCCGACACCGCCTGGCGCATCAACCGCAGACCCCTGCTCGAAGCCGACGTTCTCACGCGCGCCGCCAACCCGCCCAATGAAGATGCCCCCATCGCATTCGACATCGTGGACGCCCACCGCCTCCTCGCCACCCTCGGCCTCCACGGCCAACGCCTCTCCCGCCAGTTCCAAAAGAACCTCGGCCAGCTCCGCGAAATCCAACAGGACCGCCGCGAGCGCGAGCAGCGAGATCTCCGCGATGCCGCCGCACTCCTCGAACTGCATAAACACAAAGGAATCCCCTGGCAGCCCTCCGACCATGGCTTCGTTTTTTCGAAAAGCGAAGTCGAGCGCTTCGCCGAACTCAAGCAACGCCTCAACGAATCCCGCCACATCGAATGCGTCCGCTTCCACATGCCTCCAGCGCGCCCGCAGCCTCCACGATTACTAACAAGTTAGTTTGAAAATTCCTCACCCCAAGCGCAAAAATATACTTCATCTCCCTACGTCCGATTCTTCGCCCCTCTCGTACGTTGATTAGGCACGCGTGTGCCGTTAACGTTCCACTTATCAAAAACTTCATAGGGAGACACAAATGTATAAGAAACGCATTCTTGACGAAGTAATCGCGAACGCTCCGAACCGTCGCCGGTTCTTGAGCAAGATCGCTGCGGCATCCGCCGGCGTCGCCGCGATCGGCGCGGGTTTGATGGAGGGCCAAGCCGCCGCTCCTCCTCCAACCGACGCGGATATTCTTAACTTCGCTTTGAATCTCGAGTACCTCGAGGCGGAGTTCTACACCGTCGCCACCACCGGCAACACCATCGACGCCATGGGAATCGAGATCGCGGGCACTGGTACCCAGGGCGCTGCTACCGGCGGCAAAATGGTGAACCTCACCAATAGCTCTTTTCTGACCGCTGATATCGCGATGCAGATCGCCGAAGACGAGCGCTCGCACGTAACTTTGATCCGGCAAGCCCTCACCGCCGCCGGCGCGCAACCCATTGCTCAGCCGGCCATCAATCTGAATGCACTGGGCATCGGATTCGGCAGCCTCACCGAATTTCTGACGTTAGCTCGCGCTTTTGAAGACGTCGGGGTCACGGCCTACGCGGGCGCGGCTCCCCTGATTTCCGACAAGACGATCCTCGGTTACGCCGCCCGCATCGCCGAAGTGGAGGCCTTACACACTTCCAACATTCGCCTCCAGATCTCCCAGCTCGGTATCCCCACCACATTGCTCGATGGCGTGGATGTCTTGCCGCCGCCCTCCGGACAGCACTATTTCTCGGTGGACAGCACCGGCCTCACGCAAACCAGAACGCCCGGCCAGGTTTTGTATATCGCGTACGGCTTCACAGCCAACGCCAGCTCCGGAGGATTTTTTCCCAACGGCGTAAATGGAAACATCAATATGTCCTCCGCGGGCGTGTCCATCACCAACATCACCAACGCCGTCGTAACACCCACCAGCCTCACCACCGCCCAGTCTTCCATTGTGCTGGATGGCAGCGCATCCACCAGCGCCTCCGGCAACCTGACCTACCTTTATATGGTCCTGCCCGGCGGCCTCCAACCGGCTTTGCTGCAGACCCCGGCCAATCCCAAGGCCACCGTCGAATTCGTGAATGGACCCGGCCTCTACCTGGTTCAGCTCATCGTGACGGACTCCAGCGGAAATACTTCCAAGAGCGGCGTAATTATGCTGAATTACCAGCCGTCTTAGGCTCATTTGACCGCGCGTGGCCGCTTCAGCGGCCACGAACTTTACCGACGCCGAGGTATATCATCTGTCTATGAGGCCTTTCCTTCTCGCGCTCGGTGCATCTCTTCTTGCCTCGCTCTGTTTCGCCCAACAGAATCACGGCTACTACCGCTTTCCAGCCATCTCCGGAACCACCATCGCGTTCACTTCCGAAGGCGACCTCTGGATCTCCAGCATCGACGGTGGAGTCGCCCGCCGTCTCACCAGTCATCCCGGCGACGAAACCCATGCCGGGTTCTCGCCCGACGGCAAGACCATCGCCTATTCGGCCAACTATGAAGGTCCCACTGAGGTCTACACTATGCCCGCCGCCGGTGGACTCCCCACGCGCCGAACCTTCGAAGGCAATGCCACGGTCGTCGGCTGGACTCCCGGCGGAAAAATCCTCTACACCACCCGCCGCTATTCCACGCTGCCCGACGCTCAGCTCGCCACCATCGACGCCGAGAATCGCATCGAACTGGTCCCTCTCAGCCAAGCCGCGCAAGGCGTTTGGGATTCCCAGCAGCACACCCTCTTCTTCACGCGGGTTCCATTTCAAGGCAGCCAGGCCAAGCGCTACCAGGGCGGCACCGCGCAAAGGATTTGGAAATTCACTCCGGGCCAGGAAGCCCTGCCGCTCACCGCCGACTTCGCGGGCACCAGCAAGGACGCCATGTGGTGGAACGGCCGCGTCTATTTCGCCAGCGATCGCGATGGCAGCATGAACCTCTGGTCCATGGACGCCAATGGGCACAACCTCAAGCAGCTCACGCACCATCAGGGTTGGGACATCCAATGGCCCGCGCTTTCCCAAGGCCGCATCATTTATCAATTGGGCGCCGATCTGCACCTCTACGACATCGCTTCCGGCGTCGACAAGACCATCAACCTCGAGCTCACTTCCGATTTTGACGGCTTGCGCGAGCGCTGGATCAAAACGCCCCTCGATTACACCACCGCCCTGCATATTTCCCCGGACGGCTCCAGCATCGTCGCCACTTCCCGCGGCCGCGTCTTCGTTCTGCCCGTGAAGACCGGCCGGCTGGTGGACGCAACCGCGCATAAACCGGGCCGCTACCGCGATGCGCGCATGACGCCGGATGGAAAATCGCTCCTGGCTCTCTCCACCGCCGGCGGCGAAGTGGAGTTCTGGAAGCTGCCTGCCAATGGAGAGGGCGTCGAAGAGCCACTCACCACCGGCGGCAAAGTCCTGCGCTGGGACGGCATCCCGTCTCCGGATGGAAAATGGCTCGCGCATCAGGATAAAGACAACCAGCTCTGGTTATTCGACAGCGCCGCAAAAACGGAAAAACGGATCGACGTTTCCGACTATGGCGACGATTCCAGCCCGCAGTTCAATGCCGTGCGTTGGTCCTCCGACAGCCGCTGGATCACGTATGACCGTCCCGCGACCAATCGGTTTTCCCAGGTCATGCTTTACAACGTCGAGACCGGAATCTCCACGCCTCTCACCACGGATCGCTACAACAGCAGCGACGCCGCCTGGAGCCCGGACGGCAAGTGGATCTACTTCCTCTCGGATCGCTCGCTGAAGACCGTCGTGCGCGCGCCCTGGGGATCGCGGCAGCCCGATCCTTATTTCGATCGCGCCATCAAGATTTACCAGATCCCTTTGCAAAAGGGCCTGCGCTCGCCCTTCGCGCCGCCCGATGAATTGCACCCCGACAAGCCCGAGGAATCCGCTAAGTCTTCGGACTCCAATAAACAAAACCCCAAGGTGGAAATCGATCTCGATGGCATCGCATCGCGTCTGGAAGAAGTTCCCGCTCCCCCCGGCAACTACGACAATTTGGCCGCCACTTCCAAACGGCTTTGCTGGATCAGCCATGATCTGGAGAATCCCGACAAGAACGCGCTCGAGTGCCTGGACATCGCGAACAAGGGCGACAAACCCGAATCACTCATGGAAGGCGTCCGCGCATATGAGCTTTCCGCGGACGGCAAGAAACTGTTCATCCGCAAACAGAACGACCTGTACGTGATGGATGCGTCCATTCACGAGGCCGGCGCGAGGTTGCCGAAGAATGTTTCGGAAAGCCACGTCGATCTTAAGGATTGGACCTTCTCCGTCATTCCCAGCGATGAATTCCGCGAAGGCTTCCAGGACGCGTGGCGTCTGCACCGCGATTATTTCTACGACACCCACATGCACGGCGTGAACTGGACCGCCATGCGCGACAAGTACGGCGAATTGATCGGACGCGTTCGCGACCGCGCCGAGCTGAACGATCTGCTGGCGCAAATGGTAGGCGAGCTATCGGTCCTGCATACCTTTGTGCGCGGGGGCGATTTGAGGCGCGGCCCGGATCAGATCCAGTCGGCGTCCCTGGGCGCGGTACTCGAGCGTGATGCTTCCGCCGGCGGCTACGTCGTAAAGCATATCTACCAGTCCGATCCCGATCGCCCGGATCAACGCGCTCCGCTCGCCCGGCCCGGCGTGGATGTCGCGGAAGGCGACGTCTTGATCGCCATCAATGGCCGCCCACTTTTGTCAGCCGCCAATCCGGGTGAGGTGCTACGCAATCAGGCCGGCAAGGAGGTTCTGCTACGCGTGCGCCCCAAGGACAATTCGGAGCCCCGCGACGTGGTCGCAAAACCGATTTCGCTTCAGGACGAAGCCAGTTTGCGCTACGGCGAATGGGAGTACACTCGCCGCCTGAAAGTGGAACAAGCCGGCGCGGGCGAGATCGGATACGTGCATCTGCGCGCCATGAGCGCCGACGACATCAACCAATGGGAGGAGCAGTATTATCCGGTGTTCGAGCGCCAGGGTTTGATTATCGACGTGCGCCACAATAACGGCGGCAACATCGACAGTTGGATTCTCGGAAAGCTCCTGCGCAAAGCCTGGATGTACTGGCAGCCCCGCGTAGGCAAGCCTTATTGGAACATGCAAGCCGCCTTTCGCGGCCACCTGATTTTGCTCTGCGATGAGCACACTTCGTCCGACGGCGAAGCCTTCGCCGAAGGTTTCCGGCGGCTCGGCCTTGGCAAGATCATAGGCACGCGCACCTGGGGCGGCGAAGTCTGGCTCACCGGCAGCAACTTCCTGGCCGATCGCGGCGTCGCCACCGCGGCCGAGAACGGCGTCTACGGGCCGGAAGGAAAATGGCTGGTGGAAGGCCACGGCGTGGATCCCGACATCGTAGTCGACAATCTGCCGAACGCAACTTTTAACGGAAAAGACGCACAGCTCGACGCAGCCGTCCACGAATTGCAGGAACTGATCCGCAAAGAACCCGTAACCGTTCCATCCGCGCCGCCCTATCCCGACAAGAGCTTCCACCCGCGCGGAGTCACGAGCTCAACCAGCGGAAACTAAACTTTTGGCGCGCTCTTGATCGATTCCAGATCCGCGACCATCAGTTCGCCGCAGATCTGGCTCATGGTGGCCATCTGGTGGACGAAGTGGCCGGCGTCCAGATAATCGATCCGGCTCTTGGTGGACCAATAGGCCGTCATCGATCCCATCGTGGAAGCGCCCGGCACGCCGATACGCCGGGCGATTCCGCCCAACCCGTACCAAGGTCCCTGCTCGCCGCCATGCAATCCTTTGCGGCCCGGGCATTGCACCTGGACGCGCGGTAGATGGTTGTCCTTCACTGCCTTGATCGCAATATCCACCAGATTCTGGTTATTGGTTATCCAGACCGACGACATCTCCATCTGATTGGTCTTGTGATAAGGCTGCCCGTTGCCTTCTTCCACCTTGATCTGGCCCAGATGCTCGATGCCCATCGCCGCAATCACCTTCTTATAAATGTCAGGATGGCTGGCGGCGTAATCCTGCGCCGCGAACGCCCGCTCCGCGCCGGGCATGTAATGCCGGCAATCGTAGAACAGCATCAGCGTGCGTGGCCGCTCAGATTGCGGAATATGCGCGAAGTATTTCACCATCGCGAGAATGCCCAGCCCGCCATTCTCCTGCGAAATGGACGGCCCGTCAGTGTGGGTGATCAGCAGGATTTGTTGATCGTTCGGTTTTCCGTAATCCCGGCCAGGCAGACAGCCGAAGAGTTGGTAAGCTTCCGCCTGTTCGGTCTTCGAGATCAGCCGTAGCGTCGCGTTCTTCGAGGAAGCGGCGGCTTCGATCATTTGCGCTCCAGTTTCGCGATCGAGATAAAGGCTCGGCATATCATGCAGTGCCGGAACACCGAATGTATAAACGCCCGCAAGAGCTTCGTAGGAGAGCGGCATCACGATCAGCGCGCCCGCCGCTCCGGCATCGATCAGCGGTTTCTGCGCCGCGCCCAATCCCATGATGGGGAAGGGACTCAGTCCCGCTTCTTCAGAACGCGGCCTCAGCGGGTCTGGAAAAGTCTCTGGATTCGACAGGTATTCGTAGTCGTCGCTGCCGGAGCTTCCGCCGCGCCCTTGCTCTTTCACCACAATCGCGATCTTGCCGCGCAACTCCCCCGCCGGCATCCCTTCCTTGTAAACAACCAGATTCCCGATGACGCCTTCCGCCGGAGTCTGGCCGGAATTGCAACCGTAACTCGCGACCTTGATTTTCTTGCCGTCGACGTGCAGCGACCAGTTCGAGTCGTCTGGAAATTCGGTGGTGGACCAGCGCGTGAATGTAAAAGGATTGCGGAATATATCCACCACGCCCGCTTCGCGCCAGCTCTTCTCGGCAAACTCCACATAGTTCTTCCACGACGGGCTGCCGGTCATCGTGGGCCCCCCCTTGGAATCCTTCACCACGTGCCAGGCATGAACTTCCTTGGGGCTCGCCAGGAACTTGGGGTTCACTTTCGTTAGATCCAGGTTGTTCTGGGCGCCTTCGCGCGCCGGCGCGAACGCGAATCCGGGCGCCAGCGAAACCGCCGCGCCCAAACCTTGTATGAAAGTTCTGCGTTTGATTTCGTCCATGGAATACTCCTCGAAGCCGTCTCGGTGGACAATTATACCGCCAAGCCGGACGGACATCGGCCGTCGCGGGTAACAAGAGGTCGCGGGCGAACGCTAAGGTTCGACCGACGGGTTGTTAAACCCGTTAATACCGCGGTAAATCCAAACAGCGGCGATGAAAACCAGGATCGCGCCGGACGCGTAGCTCAAAGTTTTGATGTAGAGACCCAGCTTGTTCAAGCGCATCAGGATAGACCGCTGCTCGGCCTCCATATGAGTTTCCGCGGGATTATCGGCGTTTAAGAAGAGCTGGTCCTCTTCCTTGTTGCTGACCAGGGAGCGGTACATCACCAGGCACGCTAATATCGCGGTGAGCGCGCCCCAGAGAATCCAAAGCTCGTTCAGAGAAATCGACATGGTCTTTCCCTCCTTGCTAAGTCACTAAGTCATTACGCTGATCGTATATAAGATAAATGCCCTGGTCAAGGGGGTGGGCCAGCTAGAATAGTGCATGCTTTCGAAACTTGCGGTCGCTGTTGCATGCATGACGGCGGCGGCCTCGGCGGCCAATCCGACCGCTGAACTTTTGTCCGAATTGATTCGCGTCGACACCAGCAATCCTCCCGGCAACGAAGCGGAGCTCGACGCAGTAATCGCCGAAAAATTGAGGCCGCTCGGGTTTCAAGTAACCATCTTCCCAACGCCCCAGCCCAACAAGGCGCATCTGATCGCGCGATTGAAAGGCGACGGCAGCCTGAAGCCGGTTCTGATCGCGGCGCACGCCGACGTGGTGGGAGTGGAACGCGACAAATGGAGCGTGGATCCGTTCGCGGGCCTGATCAAAGACGGGTACGTGTGGGGACGCGGAGCGATCGATTTCAAAGGCGGCATGGCGGTATTCGCCGAAGCGGTTATGCGGCTGGCGCGCGAGAACGTTGCGCTCAAGCGCGATGTGATTTTCATGGTGGAAGCCGACGAAGAGGCTGCGCCGCTGAACACCTCCTGGCTCGCGCAATCCCACTGGGCGGATATGGATTGCGAATTCGCCCTGAACGAAGGCGGCTGGATTATGCAGCGCCCGGACGGGAAGGTCCGGTACATCAGCATTTCGACCGCCGACAAAACGTCCATCGCCGTGATCTTGACGGCGCATGGAACTTCCACTCATTCCTCCATGCCGCGTCCCGACAATGCGATTTTCCGGCTGTCGAAGGCGCTCGCGAAGCTGGCCGATTACGATACCCAGCCTCAACTGACTGCCAGCACTCGCGAATTCTTTCTCACGCTCGCGAAGACCAGCGAGCCTCCCATGTCCGGCTATTTCTCGGACCTGGTCAATAGCCACGATCCGGCGGCAATCGCCAAGGCGAGCCGCGCAATCGGCCAGGACGTGCTGCTGCACGCGATCATGCGGAACACCATCGCGCCGGTTTTGATGAGCGCCGGTTTTCGCGGCAACGTAATTCCAAGTTCCGCGCAAGCCACCATCAATTTCCGCGCCATCCCTGGCACCACCGCCGAGGACTTGATCGCTGAGGTAAAGAAGGTGATCGGAGATTCCGAGATCGACGTGACTTCCCCTCAAGCGGGCCGAACCCCGACGAGCGTAACCTCTTCCACCGACACCGATCTTTATCGGGCGCTGGTGGCAAGCGCGGCGAAAGTGTGGCCGGGCGCGCCGGTGACTCCGTATCTATTTCCGGCCGGAACCGATGCCGGCGCCTGGCGCAGCCGCGGCGTACCCGTCTACGGCATCTATCCTTATCCGATTTCGAACGACGATCTATCGCGCATGCACGGCAACGATGAGCGCGTGCCGATTGATTCGCTCGAGCAAGGCACGGAATTGATCTACCGGACGCTGATCGCAGTGGCGGCTAAGTAGTGCCGGGCGGCTCCCGATTGAACAACTCTTCCAGTTGTTTTATCGTGGGCGTGCCTTGGACGGCCTCATGCATTTCGTGCGCGAAGGCTCGCATGATTTCGAGCAACTCCAGCTCGCACCCCAAAGTGGCATACAGTTCGATTCCGGCGAGAAGTAGCGCGAGATTCTCGTCTCCCCGCGTAGCCACCTCACGCCGCAGGCGTCGAAGCAGCTCCAACGAATCCGGACTGGTGGGTCGCCAAGGCACGCATAGCTTCTCCGGCTACGCCGAGATGCTCTTGCGGGATTCTCCGGTCTGTATCTGAACCTGCCGCGGCTTCATCTGCTCGCCCACGGGGACCTGAATGTCCAGGACTCCGTCGTGCAAGCGGCAATTCAGCTTATCTACTTCCAGACCCGGGGGCAGCGCGATTTCGGTGCGGAACCTGCCATAGACCAGCTGCGTGTACCCGTTCTTAGCGAAGCTCTCGGGAGCTTTCCTTTCCCCTTCGATCACTAACTGATGATTTTGAACACTGACTTTCAGTTCGTTTTGCGTTACTCCGGGGAGTATAGCGCGTAAGTTCAGGGCCGAGTCGCTCCAGGCCGTTTCCACCACTGGACTGAACAGCAATTGCGATCCGGCGCCGATCGCGTTGGTTCTTCCTATTTCTCCAGCGTGACCGTAAACATTATCAAACAGTTGATCCACCGAACGCCGAAACTGATCCAAAGTTTGACGAACATCTCCTGTAAGGACACTACTCATCATGCTTCATCTCCTAACAGCTCGACTTTGTAGAGCGTGCGAAAGAGGGATGCCTGCTCGCGTGCCTACACCAGGATTCTAAACCCGCAACGAACCGCTGACGCATAAATTTTGCGTTGTAACGGTGAACGTATTTTAAAACTTATGCGTTGCGTCCAATGTTCAGGAGGGTAGGCAAGTGAACAACTCCTGGATGCAAATAACTCTAATCGCGACGTTACTCCCGATCGGGCCGGCCGCGATGGCTCAATCCATTCGATTTAGCGAAAGGCAGACGCCCGCGGTTACGGATGTCTACCAAGAAGGAGAGAATTTGTTTTACTCGGCATGGTCGAATCTCGACCAGGCGCAAGGGCGTGCTGCTCCCAATCCGGGGGATTGGTATCGCTTGGACGTCGCGCGGGGCCAGATGGAGCTGCTGGAGCGAACGTGGAGCGATGGATCCTACCAGCGTTCCCAAATCGACGCCGCGATCTCGGACCTGCAGCGGGTGCTGGACGACAATAACATTCTGCCGCGGGATCGCAGAGTTCTGGCGGCGGACCTGGAGAAATTGCGCGACAACCGGGCGAAGTACTTTCAGTAATCGATTACCGGAGAATCCCGGTGTGGCCGAGCGAATAGCGGCCAGGCTGCGGATAAACGCACAACCCGTGCGGCCCGCGTCCGACCGGGATGCGCGCCAGCAGCTTTCCATCGCGGGTGTCGATGGCGTAGACTTCGGAATTGTAGCGGCCCGATAGCCACAACACATTGCCGTCGGCGGAAACTCCGCCCATGTCGGGACTCGCGGGTCCGGGAAGACGCCATTTTTGAATTTCCCGGCGCGTGGCAAAATCGATCAAGGATATGCTGCCTTCTTCCCGGTTGGATACGTAAAGTACGCGGGAATCCCGGCTGACGTAAAGCCCGTGCGCTCCGCGGCCGGTTGCGATAAAACCGATCTTGCGCAGATTCTCGCCGTCAATCAGGTACACACCATCGGCCCTCATATCGGCTACGTAGAACACTTCGCCGTCGGGCGAAAGCTTAACGTCCTGCGGCATTCCACGCCGCTCCAGCGGCAAGCGTCCGATGAGCTTCTGGCGCGCGACGTCCACCTTGATCACGGCGCCACCAAACTCGCAGCTTGCGATCAAGTAACTTCCGTCAGCCGAGAAATCCATATGGTCCACGCCCTTACATGGAACGCGCAAGGAGTGGCGGAGCTGCATGCTTTCCGAATCCAGGAAGTTCAGACGCTTGCGGCTCTCGGCGACTACGATCGCGTATTTTCCATCGGGCGTGTAATACATGTTGTAGGGATCTTTGACCGGAATGGTTCCCTCCGGTTTGCCGGTGGCGGGATCGATTCTGAGCAAGCTGTTTCCCTTGTCGTTGAGCACCCACAGGGTCTTCAGATCGTAGGAGGGCGTCACATGCTGGGGCTGGCGGCCGGTTGGGAATTGATCGATCACGCGGTAGGTTTCCGGATCGATCACCGTCACTGAATTGCTTTGACTATTGGGAACGTAGATGCGCGGCGGATCGTTTTTCACCGCGGGGCTGAGATCGCCGGGGCGGTCGGCCGAATAGATGTCTTTCCCCTGGCAATGCATCAGGACGAGAGCTAGCAGGAGAAGACGCATGGGGCCCGGCTACGCGCCGGCAACCTGCTAATAGGATGCCGCAAGCGGCGGAATATTTCACGGTTACGCTGGTTTTTCGATCAGCCGCTGACGATACCAGCGATTTGCGGCGTATATCGCCAGGCCTGCCAGAACCGCGACGCACGTGTCGCGCGCCTCCCGCAGGTTGCTGTTTGAAAGCAGCCATAGGCAGAGCGCTACTCCCAGGATCGCGATCGCGGGACCCGCAGACAGCCGGAATGCGGCGGCCGGAGCGGATGGGCGGCGGCGCAAAACCGGAAGCGCGCCGCAGGTGACGATGTAAGTTGCCAGACGCGATAGCGTGCTCAGGGTCAGAAGATAAATGAACGTTCCCGACAAGGTGAGGATCAGCATGACTGCGGCGGTGAGCAAGATGGAAAGCACCGGAGTCCGGAAGCGAGCGTGGATGGCGGCAAAATGGGGCGGAAGCTCGTCGCGTTCGGCCATCGCGAACACGATCCGGGAGGCTGAGAGCAGCAGCACGTTGAGATTTCCCGCCACTGAAATTACGATTCCGACGGCGATCATGGCGGCGCCCGCGGGTCCGAGGAAGTTCGCAGCCGCGTCGGCCAGCGGGCGGGTGGACTTGGCCAGCTCCGGCAGAGTGCCGATCGAAACCGTTTGAATCGAGACGTACACCAGGACTGCGATTGCCATGCCGATCATGAGCGCGGGCGGAAGATCGCGCCTGGGATTCCGAACCTCGCCGGCCGGGATAACGGCCATCTCGAAACCGGTGAATGCATAGACCAGCAAGAGAACGGACTGCGAAAACGGATGGTAGGCGGGCGCGTGGGCGAAAGTGAATCGGCTGCCGTTCAGGAAGAAGAATCCTACACCGATGAAGATCGCCAACGGGAGCAGCTTTCCGATGGCGAGAACGTTGCTGGCATTGCCGGCGTTGCGGACTCCGCGAACATTCATTGCCGCGAGCATCGCTACTACCGCGGTCAGAAGCGCCGCGCGAGGCCAGCCCGCGTTGATGGATGGAAAGAAGAAGCCGAGGTACGCGGGAAGCAGGGTGCAGTTGGCGGAGAATGCGGTTACGCGAGCAACCCACACCAGCCAGCCGACCAGAAACCCGGTGAGCGGTCCGAAGGTTTCGCGCGCGAAGAGATACGGGCCGCCGGTGCCCGAGAATCGACTGGCCACTTCCGCGAAACTGAGCACGATCAGGAACACGCACACGGCGCAGACGGCGAAAGAGACCAGGCTGTAATCGCCCGCGAGCGCGAAGGTGCGCGAAGGAAGCCCGAAGATTCCGGCGCCGATCACGCCGTTCAGAACCACGGCCACCAGGTCCCAGCGGCCGAGCGAGCGTATGAGACCGGAATCAGGTTCGGTTTTCATCATCAGCGTGCAGCTACATCGATGGACGAATGGCGGCCCGAATTTTGATAGCGTTGCTCGTGGCCGCTGCCATCGCGGCGCTTGCACAACGAAACCGAGGGCACTGGTTCTGTCAGCACTGGTTCAGTCGGCCTGCTGAGTTTGCGATCGAGCTTGCTGAGTTTATGATCGATGGGATTATCGCGTGCCGGCGGATGCTTTCTCGGATGCGAAGAAGCGATCGAAGAAATCCAGAGCGGTTTTATTCACGTCATGCTGAACGGCGGTGTCGTCGCCGAACACCATGGATGCATCGCTCTTGGCATTGTACGACGGCCATTTCGGAAGACCCTTGCCGTTGGGATTGCCGGTGGCCGCGAAGTTCGCCCAGTAGCTGGACATTTCATCGGATAACTTGCGGTCGGCATCTTGCCAGGGCCGCGGGGGATTCAGATTCCCAAACACGTAGGCGATTTCGCCGGCATGATAGGCGCGATAACGATCCGCATTCGGTCCGGGCGGGACGTGCGTGAAGAAATAAAGATAGGCGGCCGATTTCCCGGTGCGGGTCTGGCGGCGCGCCCAGGTGCGCATTTCCCATCCCATGGCCTGATCGCGGAAGCTGTCGTAGTGCGAATCGGCGGCCTGCGCGTCGTTCGAGGCCGGGTACAATTTCAGGAACTCGTCGGAGAAATCGCCGAATCGTTTGCGGGATTGCTCGATGAATGTCTGGGCGTTGGCGCTAGGGGGCCAGGGCGCGAGGGTGCGGCCTTCATCGTGGTTGTAGCCGATCAGGACGGGGACGTCGCTCTGCTTCCCGTGCGCGAAAATGGACGCGACGGAATCCGGCAGGAACCAGCCGTCCACGTTGGGACGGAACGCGCCCTGCACCTTCATAAGGTCGTCCGCGGATTTGGCGCGCAAGGCCGCCACATTGGGCGCTCCCATCTTTTCGGCCACGCTGATGCCTTCCTTCTCTTCATCCGCTAGCAGAATGGGACGCCCGAAGTTCGCGCCACTCTCGCCGATCACGCGCTCGAACAGGCCTTTCGCGAGCGGAGAAGCCATCAGGTAGTTCACCGCGGACGATCCGGCGGATTCGCCAAAGATGGTGACGCGTTTGGGATCGCCGCCGAACGCAGCGATGTTCGTGTTCACCCACTTGAGCGCGGCGATCATATCCAGCAATCCGTAATTGCCGGAGGAATGCACGTCGGATTCCTTGGTCAGCTCCGGATGCGCGAAGAAACCGAAGATGCCGAGCCGATAGTTGATGGTGACCACAACCACGCCTTTCGAGGCGAGCAGTCCGCCATCGTAGGTGGGGGTTGCGCCGGTGCCGCGGGTGTAGCCTCCGCCGTGAATCCAAACCATCACCGGACGGCGGTCCTTGGCTGTGGCGGCAGCGGTCCAGACATTCAGGTAGAGACAATCCTCGCCTTTCGGTTTGGGGGCCGAATAATAGGGAGAATTTTCAGGATACGGAACCTGCATGCACTCTTTCGAGAACTCGGTGGCTTCGCGGACTCCTGACCATGGAGCCGAGGGTCGCGGCGCTTTCCAGCGCAGATCGCCGACGGGCGGCTGGGCGTAGGGAATGCCTTTGTAGACGCGCACGGACGGGTTCGCGGCGGCTGCGCCGGAGACGGGTCCACCGTCCGTCTTGACGGGATCCTGAAGAGCGGCGAGAGGCAGCGCTAAAACAAAGAGCGCCAAGCCGAACGAAACGACACGGTTCATCGATTTTTCCTCCTGAGTCTCGGCCCATGATAGCAGCCGATGGGGGCGGTAGAGTGGATAGCAGGGGGCTGCGCATGTACCATTACGATCCAGCGACCGCGCTTGAGGAATTGCGGGAAGAGGCCACGCTGCCGAGCCCGGTCCATATTCGTGACATGATCATCCGGGCCCGGCTGGAGCCTGAGCAGGCGCTGGCGTTGAACCAGAAGTTTCAGACCTATCTACAGGCGTTCGGGGAAGCGCAGCAGGCGGCCAAGACGGTGCTGGAGCAGCTGGCCGCGCGATAATCGCTAACGAGCGCGGCGAAGCTTATTTGGTAATGGTGCCGCAGGCGATGCGGGCGCCCGCGTTGCCGGCCGGGTCGCTCTTCAGATCGTCGGCAGCGGCGTGGATCACGAGCGCGGTGCCGCCATTGGCGAAGACGGAATTCGGACCGTCTCCCAAAGTGACGCGAGGATCTTCCACGGTGAGCTTGGCGGTGCCGTTGGGCTTCACGGTGAAGTTCGGCATGTCGCCGGCGTGCGGGCCTTCGGGGTTATTCAAGCCGTGGTGTTTGCCGGTGGGGTTGAAGTGGCCTCCAGAGGAGGTGAACCCGGGGCCTTCGCACTTGGCCACGGCATGGATGTGAACTGCGTGCTCGCCGGGCGGCAGATCTTTGAGGTCCAGCTTAATCTTTACTCCGCTACCCGCGGCGGATATCGTGGCGGTTCCCACGCTTTGGCCCTGGGCGTTTTTCATTTCGACCTTGACGGCTTTCGCCGCAAAGACCGGCATGGCCACCAGACCGGCAATCGCGACAGCCAGCATTCCTTTAGTCATGAACTTTCCTCCAAACAATCCTCGCACGATTTGCGACGCGTTGCCAAACCAGGCGAGCGCCGCCTATGAGGATGGCTCAATCCGAATGCCATCCGTTTGCAAGCCTGACCGTATCCAGCCAGTATCGGACCAGGATTTCTATCTGTTGGGTCATGGAATCCATGGTCATGGGTTTGGCGAGATACGAATTCACGCCGAGCGAATAAGCGCGGTGGATGTCCTGCAGCGACTGGGATCCGCTGTAGACGATGAGAGGAATCGGGAATAGCGCGGGATCCTTTTTCATCTGGTTCACGAAATCAAAACCGGTTGCGCCCGGCATGTTCAGGTCGCAGACCACGATACTGACCGGTCCGGTATCTTTAAAACGGCCTTCCTGATGTAGGTAATCCAGGCCCTCCTTGGCGGTCCCCACCCAATACAACTTCACCCGCGGGGCGACCTGACGAAGGGCCAGCTCGAACAGCTTAGCCTCGGCTTCGCTATCGTCGATCAGAAGAATGTTAAAGTTGCTTGCCGGCACGCCCGCTCCTGAACCCAGAGAGAAATTGACGCTATGGCAGCAAAGAAAGTGTCATAGGAACTGGCAGTTTTCGTGCGCAGCGCCGTAGTACGGTTAGTACTAAGCATGATTGTAGCGTCCGCATTTACAATCACCTGTAGGTGATCAAGGCCCTAATATTTGATCTTGGCAATGTGATTGTTCCGTTCGATTTCAAGCGCGCCTACGCGCGGATCGGACCGCTCACCAAGTATTCCGCCGCCGAGATACCGGGCCGGCTGCGGACCACCGATCTGGTGCAGCGCTTTGAAACCGGCCGCGTGGATCCGGAGCGGTTCGTGGAAGAACTGGCCGCGCTGCTGGGATTCAGCATGACGTATGCGGAGTTCTGCGATATATGGAGCAGCATTTTTCTTCCCGGCACGCTGATCCCGGAAGCCCGGCTGGCCGCGCTCGCGGCGTGCTATCCGCTGCTGTTGCTTTCGAACACCAACCCGATTCATTTTCAGATGGTGCAGGCCAACTATCCCGCGCTGCGGTACTTCCGGGATCGCGTGCTGTCCTACGAAGCGGGCGTGACCAAGCCATCGGCGAAAATTTATCAAGAGGCGATCGCGCGGGCCGGATGCGCGGCCGGGGAGTGCTTCTTCACGGACGATATTCTAATCAATGTGGATGCGGCGCGCGGGCAAGGGATGGATGCGGTGCAATTTCAATCGGCCGCCCAACTGGACGGGGAACTCGGCGCTCGGGGCGTGTTTTAAAGCCCGGCGGATGATGTGGCAAATCGAAAGTAAGGAGCTACGTTCCATGAAATGTATACTCGCCGTTTGGTGCATCGCGACGGCGGCGGCCTATGCGCAGGTGACCATACAGGTGGGCGGCACGAACGTGGGTACGCGCAACACGTTGAATCTGGTCTCCGGCTTCGGGGTGGTGGAAGCCTGCCAGGACAATGCCGCGAGCGGCCGCGTGGACTGCACCCCCTCCTTGAATTCAGCGGTATTGGTGACGCACGACACCGTGCACAGCAACGAAAATTACTGCAACTCCGCGACCCAGACCACTTCCTACGCCTGCCAGCTTCCCTACAAAGCGCTGACTGCCTACAGCACAGGGATGACGTTTCTATTGAAGGTGGACACGAATTGCATTGCGTCATGCAGCCTGAACATCGACAAGATCGGTTTGGTCAACATCAAGAAGAGCGACGGAACGTCGGATCCGGGCGGCGCGCTTACGAGCGGGCAGCCGCAGTGGATTTTCTACGACGGCACGGTGTTCCGGCTCATGGGCGGCGGGACGGGAGCGGCCGCAGGCGGGGGTCTGGCGGTCACCGACGCCCGGCGGGACGTGATTGCACGGCGGGTGATCGGGTCCATGGATACCATGCCGTACGCGCCCAACATGACGCTGGACGTAACGGCGGGGGATCTGCACAAGACGCTTACGGTTCCGGCGGGAGGCAATTCTACTATTAACGCGAGCACCGGCGGGCTGCCCGGGCAGCACATGTGGATTATCGTCGCGAACGATACGGTGAACGCCAAGGCCGTGACTTTCGGGGCGAATTTTCGCAGCGCGGGCGTGCTGACGGGCGTGCCGGGCAAGGCCGCGACGGTCCAGTTTGTGTCGGATGGAACGGCCTGGTATGAGACGGGGAGAACGCAGAACCTGTGAGGCGAGCGGGACCGCGCCTTTGACCGTCGAGCGGGCGGAGCGCTACACTGAAAGCCACTGCAAGAGACGCACCAGGAGGACGCCATGCCGCCAGAAGATGGAGCAGTCGGACGCAGAGATTTCCTAAAAACAGCCAGCGCGGCGGGGTTGTCGCTGAGCATCGCGGGGTCGGCTTTGGCCGCGCGCGGCGGCCGGGCCAGCAGCCGCGTGATCGGGTCGAATGACCGCATCAACGTCGCGATCATCGGCGTGGGCGGACGGGGCTCGGATGACGCGCGCGCCTTCCACCAGATCGGCGACAAGGACGGCAGCTGTCAGATCGTGGCGGTATGCGATCTGTACGAGAAGCGCAAGCGCCTGGCGTCAGAGAAGCACAACTGCCAGGGTTACCTGGATTATCGCGAGATCCTGGCCCGCCCCGACGTGGACGCGGTGGTGATTGCCACGCCCGATCATTGGCACGCCAAGATCGCCCTGGAGGCGATGGATCACGGCAAGGATGTGTACCTCGAGAAGCCGATGTGCCACACGAACGAGGAAATCCGGCAGCTGGTGAATACGGTGCAGGAGACCAAGCGCGTTCTGCAGGTGGGCTCCCAAACTACTTCGGGCGATCAGTGGTGGAAGGCCCGCAAGGCCATCGCGGACGGAATGATCGGCCAGATGATCATGAGCCAGGGGTCGTATCATCGCAATTCGATCGAAGGGGAATGGAACTGGACCATCGATCCGGAAGCCGGGCCGGACGGCAAGGGCGATAACTACGTCGACTGGAAGACCTGGCTCGGCCCCGCGCCTAAGCGCGCCTGGGATGCCGACCGCTTTTTCCGCTTCCGCAAATATTGGGATTATTCGGGCGGCATCGCCACCGACCTTTTCTATCATGTGGTGGCGCCGCTGAACATTTGCTGGGGCGAGGCGCAGTTCCCCGCGCGCGTGATGGGCTCGGGCGGCATTCAGGTATTCAAGGATGAACGCGAGGTCCCGGATACATTTATGCTGGTGGCCGATTACGCGGCCGGACATTCGCTGGTGCTCAGTTCATCCATGGCGAATTCGCATCATATTCCGGGGTTGATTCGCGGGCATGAAGGCACCATTATCATGGTGGAGAACGGGCAGTTCGAAAGCCGCGCGGAATATATCACTGTGATCCCGGAATTGGTGCGGGATCATAAGACGCATGAGAAGGCGCCCTTGAAACCCGAGTACGCGGCCAAGTTCGGCGCGGATCCGATCAAGATTCCGGTGGACCAGACCGATATGATGACCGCGCACATCGAAAATTTCCTGAGCTGCGTGCGCTCGCGCGAGAAGCCGCATCTGGACGTCGAGACCGGAGCGCGCGCGCAGGCGGTGATCAACCTGGCGGTCGAGAGCTATCGGGAAAGCCGCATTCTGTTCTGGGACGAAAAAAACTGGAAGGCTTCCGGGAAGCCGGTTAAGGCTTGACACGCGTGCATGGTTGGGCGCTGCGGCGGAGTTCGGCGTTCGGTTCCCTGCCCCGCTAGATGCGACTGGCTCTATTCGGCGGGACCTTCGATCCGATCCACAATGCGCATCTGACGGTGGCGCGCGAAGCCGCCGCGCAGTTCAGCCTGGATCAGGTGTGGTTCATTCCGGCCGCGCACCCTCCCCATAAATCGGAGCAGACCGGGGCCGGCTACGAAGATCGTTTCCACATGGCGGAACTGGCGTGCCAGGCGGATGCGCGCTTCCGGGCGTCGCGTCTCGAAGAGGGCGCGGCGAAAAGCTACTCCATTCACACCGTCGAAAAAGTTCGGGCTCTGGGCGAAGAACCTTATTTCATCATCGGCGCGGACGCGTTCGCGGAAATCGCGAGCTGGCATCGCTGGCGGGATCTGATTCGCTCCACGGATTTCATCGTGGTGACCAGGCCGGGACATGATTACACGGCGCCCGAGGGAGCGCGGGTGCATCGCTTGGATACGGTGGCGCTGCCGGTGTCGTCCTCGGACATTCGCCGGCGGCTGGGGCAGGGCGAGATTCCACCCGCGCTGCCGGACGCGGTGGCTGCCTATATTGTCGAAAAAGGCTTGTATCACTTCGCGCGCGGGACGGCGAGGAGCTAAACCTCGACACCAGCTAAACCTTGGGCGGCGACGGCCTTCGGCGTGCAGGCGCGAGCAGTGGAATGCCTCTTGTCGCGACCAAATATTTCGGAAATATGGATTATCTCGAGGAATCCGTGTTTGATTTTCCTTTCGGGCTGCCGGCGTTCGAGAACGAAAAGAAATTCGTTTTTATCGAAGCGCCGGACCACGCGCCGCTGGTGTTTTTGCAGAGCGCAAGGACGGCCGGATTGTGTTTTCTGGCGCTTCCGATCCAGCTGGTGGATGGCGGTTATGAGCTGGCGATCCTGGCCGAGGATCTGCGGGCGCTCGAGCTCGCTTCAGAGCGGCAGCCGGGACCGGGCGGCCACACGCTGGCGCTGGCCCTGGTGTGCCTGCATGACGGTTCTTCGGCCACCGCCAATTTAATGGCGCCGGTGATCGTCAATCTGGAGACCCGGCGCGGGCTGCAGGCGATTCGCAGCGACTCGAAATACTCGCATCAGTTTCCGGTGCGCCTTAGAACTTCCGGGAATACGCCGGAGCGGACATGCTAGTACTACGGCGGCGGGCGGGCGAATCGCTGCTGATCGGCGACGATATCGAAATCGAAGTTCTGGCGGTGACCGCGCAGGGCGCGAAGATCGGCATACGCGCGCCGAGAGAGACGGTGGTGCTGCGCAAGGAGCTGAAGGTGACGCAAGAGCAGAACGCGCGGGCGGCGGAAGGGCCCGCCAGCGGGGATTTCGAGCGGGCCCTAAAAAAACTTCGAGGCTGAACTCAAGAACGCAATCCTGTTCCCGATAAGCCCAGCGAGACCGACAGAGACTCTGGACCAACCGAACGTGGAAGCCTGAGGGCGCGGGCGCGAGCCGGCGCGGCAATACAGGTCCGCGAATGCGCTGGTCCAGGCTCTTGAGGGCGCCAAAGGCGCTGGCGGCAGGCGAAGGTTACGCGTGTCCGCGTCTCCATCTTAAGGAGAACAGAAATGTCTTTCAGTATCAATACCAACGTTGCGTCTTTGCAGGCCCAGAATTATCTGACGGCCGACCAAACCTTTCAAAACCAAACCATCAACGAGGTCACATCCGGACTGCGGATCGTGAATAGCGGCGACGACGCGGCCGGTCTCGCGGTGGCGAACCAGTATCGATCGACGGAGGCGGTGCTCACGCAGGGCATTCAGAACGCGAGCCAAGGGCAGAGCGAGCTGCAGATTGCCGACGGCGGCTTGAGCAACATTTCTTTGCTTCTGGATCGGGCCAGCACGCTCGCTACCGAATCGGCATCGGGAACCTTCACCGGGGACCGCGCCACGCTGAACAGCGAATACCAAAGCGTGCTCGGTGAAATTAACCGGCAGGCGCAATCCATCGGCTTGAACACGGGCGGGACCTTCGCGAGGAATCTTTCGGTGTTCATCGGCGGCGGCAACGGGACCACCAGCGCGGCCCAAATCACGAACGGCTCGGTGTCGGTGGATCTCAGCACCTCGACAGTGGACACACAGAGCCTGGGATTGGCGGGCTTTTCGTCCGGATACCAGGCAGCGTCGGGCGCGCCGGACTCGGGCCTGTACGATTTGAGCTCCTCGAGCGCCACCAGCGTGGCGGCCATTATCGCCAACACGGGCGCCACCAGCACCACTTTCGATATCAATGGCCCGGGGTTCTCGGTGGGCCAAGGCGGTCCAGTGGCGATCACCGTGAATCTGGCCAACGTCGGCGACACCACTTCCCTGGCTTCGGCCATCAATGCCGGGATTTCGGCGGCGGAATCCACCGGTACGCCGCAAGCGGGAGCGCTGGCGGCCGCCAACATCCAGGCGGTGATTCATACCGGATCGGACGGGCACCAGCAACTGCTGTTTACCTCCGCCAACAGCGCGTTTCAGGTGGTGGCGGGTGATACGACGGCGAATGGCCTGCTGGGCAACCTGGGCGCCAACACAGGCGGCGTGGCCACCGGGGCGACAGCCACGCCCGAAGCCATCAGCGCGACTTCCTCTTTCCAATCGGGCGGGACGCAGCAGACCACCGGCCTGGTCTATACCGACCTGGCGGGCAACGCCACTCCGGGCGATGAGGATTCCGAAGTGCTCACATTCGTGGCCAACAACGCCGACGGAGCTCCGCAAACCTTGAAGGTAACGCTGGACGGAGGCACGGCCGGCCTGGATACGGCGGGCGCGATCGGTGCGATCAACACGGCCCTGCAGCAAAGCGGCGTTCCAGCTCTGCAGAGCATCGTCGCTACCACGGACACCGGCGTGAGCGGCACGGGTGAGATCTTCTTCTCGAGCAACTCCGGCACTCCGTTTGAAGTAAGCACCGGGCAAACCACTAATGGCCTGGGCGCAGGATTGCCGGCCACCGGTTTCGCGGCCAACCAGAACGCGATCGTGCAGTCAGCGACGGTGGGCGTGGGCGCGACGTCGGACATCAGCACGCTGGCGGGCGCCCAGAACGCGGTTACCGCTCTGGCGGGTTCCGTCACCACGCTCGGCAACGCGCAAGCCGCGGTGGGAAGAGGCGAGAACCTTTTCAACTACGCCACCAACCTGGCGCAGTCCCAATTAACCAACGACGAAACCGCCGAATCGGGCATCCGGGACGCCAACATGGCCACCGAAGCGGCGAACCTGACTAAAGCTCAGATCTTGTTGCAAGCGGGCGTCGCGGCGCTGGCGCAAGCCAACGCGGCTCCGCAGAACATCCTGACGCTGTTGAAGGGTTAATCGCCAGGCGAAGTATAAGGTCCTCCTTCGGAGCGAAGGCGCGAGCTCAACGCGTCTTCGCTCTATTTTTTTGATTCTGAGATCCGCCGTGGCTCCCCCAAATTTCCCCAAAGTCTTTCATGGAACCAATTTTCGCGCCGATGAGCTTTCCAAGCGCCCGCACAAACTAGACCAGCGGGTGAAAGGAAAACATCAATGTCTCAGCTTCGCTTGTTTCGAATCTTTCCCGTGTTGTGCGCACTGACCGCTTGCAGCAGTTACTTGCAGGCACAAACGCTCACTCCTTCGACCGCGACCATTAACCTGGTGTGCACCGTAGGCTCAGCCTGCACTTCCAACGTTGCGAACGTTTCAACTTACACAGCCACGTCCACTCTCACGAATACGGGAGCGGCGGCTTTCTTCAGCATCGCCGCACCCAGCGTGCCCTGGCTGAACGTCACGCCCACCTCAGGCACGTTAGCGATCGGCAGCGTCTTGCCCACCACTCAGGCGCTCACGTTCTCGGTCACGGGTGGGTGGACTTCTCTGAACAGCGGCCTGAACACAACCACCATTCACCTCACCTCCGGAGTGGGCGGCAACAGCACCTTCACGGTGAATATCGAAATACAAGCGGCCGTTCCCACGCTGGTTGTGCAGGGCGGAACGAATGCGCTGAATCCGGTGGCCTATACCACCGGCGCCGGGGCGCCCTCGCTGGCGCTAACCCTGGTATCGAGTTCCGGATTAGCGCTGCCTTTCACGGTAGCCGCGGTCAGCAATACCACGCCGGGAGGCGTCACGGGAGGCACGGCTCCGAGCGGCTGGCTGACGATAAACGCCGGATCTACCAGCGGCATTGCCTATAGCTGGGGCACCACCATTTACTTCACCGCCTCGGCCGGCGCATTGAATGGCAGCAGCCCGGGCGACTATGACACGGGAACTATCACGATCACGCCCGCGGGCCAAACTCCGATCGTCATTCCACTGAACATTGCCGTAAGCGCCGGGGCTCCGACGCTCACTTCCGTGGCTCCGAATATTGTGCCTCTGCTGGCGAATCCGGTAGCCCCGGGCTCGGTTAATTTCGTTCTGCATGGCACCGGCTTTGTGGCTACCACCGGAGCTCAGAAAACGAAGGTCTTCATCGGAACCACCGCGGCGACAGCCACGCAAGTTTTGACCAACTATGTTACGGTGCTCAGCCCGACGTTCCTTCAGGTTTCCGTTCCTTACAGCGGGGCGGGAGTTCCCTTCGCCACTGCCGGAGCCACGGCTCTGGTAATTGGCGTGGCCAACGGCGCGAGCCCCACCACGCCCAGCGTGACTGTGCCCCTCGGCGTAACGTCCGCTCCGATCATCAGCACGATCACCAGCGGCTCCTCCTTTGTGGATGCCTCGGTTGGCACGCCCCCTATTGCGGCCCCCTACGACATCGTGAGCATCTTCGGCACTAATCTGTGCCCGCTGTGCACCGGAACCAACAACGTTCTGGTAGCCGCTCCCGACGCCGTTTTCTCGCGGTTTCCGACGTTCCTCAGCCCGGACGGCACGCACAAGATCACGGTGATTTTCACCAAACCCACCACCACCACCACACTGCCCGGCTACCTTCTGTTTGCGACCAACAATCAGATCAACGTCCTGGTTCCGGGGGCTCTGTCAACGGTGGTGGGCGCCTCT
This sequence comes from Terriglobia bacterium, assembly GCA_963786745.1. Taxonomy (GTDB): domain Bacteria; phylum Acidobacteriota; class Terriglobia; order Bryobacterales; family Bryobacteraceae; genus Palsa-89. Next base: position 455,753 of record CAWBAE010000014.1, read on the forward strand.
CCGAATGCCGGCCTGGTGGACGTTCAGGTGGCTTATGACACCGCCACTCCACCGGCGGCGGCGAACACCTCAGCGCTGTTTCCGGTGACGTACGTCGCCTACGATCCTGGAATCTTCACCATCGAATCCAGCGGCCAGGGACAAGGTGCCATTACGGATGCCACCACCAACGTCTTGAACAGCCAAACCAACTACGCTACCGGAGGCACCAGCACGGTAACGATGTATCTGACCGGCCTGGGTATTCCGGACGCCGTCAATGCCAACAGCAACGGGCTGACTCCCGGCTTTAGCACTTCGTGCGTCTCTCCGCTGGGCATCCCGGGGACCAGTTCGGCTGCGCCTACCGGTTATATGGGAACGGTGAATACGGCTTACTTCTCCACTGTCACACTGACCGGGTTCCAGCAACCCAGCGCCACCTATGCGGTGCCTTCACCGCTGTGGACATCCATCGACGGAGCGGTCATTAACCCCGCCGAGCTCGCTACCAGCTCCACGGTCGTCAACCTGCCGCCTTGCTTATCCACCGCGGACACCTCGGCGGCCAATACCCTGACCGTCACTTTCATCGGGAGCACGACGGTTGCCGTCACCGACGCTAGTTCACCCGCCGCCATCACCTATGCCGGATTTGTTTCCGGCAGCGTGGCCGGCCTCTACCAAATCAACGTGCAAGTGCCCGCGGTCGGCACCGGCACCGCGGCCGCTTACCCGGTGGTGGTCTCTTTCGGCACCACGACTCCGCCCACAGCCTCCAGCCAGGCGGGCGTCACGATGTGGATCAAGTAAGTTCAATGCTTAAACATTGATCCATTTTTTTACTGCGGAAAGCGGGCGGCGGGGCGGATTAATCCCCCCGCCGCTTCGTTTTGTTCGAATGTCCCTGGCTGGTAAGCTTCCAAGCCCGATGATACGCGCGTATTATTGAAGGTAAGGTTGTAGGATCGGGGGTATTGCGTTATGCAGTTGAGAAAGACCTGCGCAATCGGATGTCTTTTTGTCTGTGCTGCTCTTGCGCAGACGGAAGCCGACTTGACACCAAGAGTCGCGGCTGTTCATTATCCGCCGCTTGCCGAACACGCACGAATTCAGGGCGATGTTCGTCTTGAGATCAACTTCGGAGTGGTTACTCTTATTTCCGGACACCCACTACTCGCGCCACGGGCCATCGACAACGCGAAAACTCTCGGTTCGATCGAAGGCCAAACGAAGTTCGATATTACATACCACTTCGTCTTTGCCGACACTAACGTCTATAGCGTGCCCACATTGACGATTGTCGAGACAGGAAACGTACTCGAAAGAGCCATATTGCGAGTATTGGGATTCAAGACTGAAAAGGTGGTGCACAGTTTCCAATGCCTAGAGGGCGTTGCTCCGGCGAGTGACGTTAAAACCGACGGCGCCATCATCGAAGTCTGGGTTTACGGTAGGGATTTCTGTCTTGAGACTGAGACGGCCACGCTCGCCGCTGTGCGCGCGCTCAAAAGTCCACGTTCTTGTTGAGGAATTCACCGTCCCGAAGCTGCACGTCGAAATCCAGCGAGGCTCCGTTCCGGGCTACCTTGATGCGGTAAGTGCCGGGAGCGAAATTGAACATCGCGGGCGTGCGCTTCGCCTGCAATTGGCCGTTGATCTCGATACTGGCGCCGGGCGGATTGGACGTAACGCTCAAGGTGCCTCCGACCTTGGACAATTGCAGGAAAATCTCGCGCTCCTGCGGGACGTTGAAAACCCGCGGATAAGGCCGATAACCATCCATCTGGACCGTCAGGGAGTGACGGCCGTTGCTCAACGGCAACATGCAGGGCGTTCGGCAGCCTGGCGTGGACCCGCCATCCAGGATGAGCTGGGCGTTGGGCGGTTCCGTCACAAATTGTACCGACTCGCCGATGCCGGGCTTCGCAGCGGCAACCGGCGTGGGGATTGGTTCGCTGACCGGTTTTTCGCGGGGCGCTTCTTTAAGCTTTGGCTTGGGCGTCTCTTGCGCCGGTGGAGGATTGGCGTTTTCCGGAGTGGTGGATGCCGGCGGATTGGAGGCGGCCGGCGGAGGCTGGGAGGAAGCATCCGCGGGCTGGCCCACCGGGCTGGGTTTTGCGTCGTCCTGGGGCAGGGCCGGTGGCGGAGCGGCCTGCGCCGATTGAACGGGAGCGGGCGTGGCGGGAGGCTGAGCCTGAGCCTCAGCAGCCGGCTGGGCGGGCTCCGGATTGCGATTGAACAAATATTTTTGAGCGCCGAACAGAACCAGCCCCACTAGGCCGATGCCGACCAGCATCCACACCAGGCTCTTCAGCACCGGATTCCGCTCGTCTCTCTCGGCCTCGGCCCGGAAGAGCGGCGAGGCATGCAGCGGCAAGGCCGGCGGCTTTTCGACGGGTCTTGGCGGCGGGGGCGGCGGTCCAGGGGCGGGCCTTGGTTCGTTCGGCAGGGCGGCAGCGCCGCCGAGCGTAGGCAGATTTTGCGCGGCGCGCCTGGGGAGCGGATGCCAGCCGGGATTGGCCGCGCAGGCGGCGGCGAGCGCATCCACAAAATCCACGCAATTCAGGTAGCGGTCACCGGCGCTTTTCGCGAGCGCTTTGCGGAAAACCACATCCACTTGCGGGGCGAGCGTCGGGTTCAGGCGCTGCGCGGGCACCGGATCCTCGCGGACGATGCGGAATAACAGCGCCGGCAATTGATCCGCCAGGAAGGGCTTTTCGCCGGTCAGCACTTCATAGGCGATGACGGCCAGCGAGAATTGATCGGCCCGCCCGTCCACGGCATGCCCCTGGACTTGCTCCGGCGACATGTAGTTGGGCGTGCCCATCATGACGCCGGTGTGGGTCATCTGCTGCGAAAGAATTTTGGCCACGCCGAAGTCGGCGATCTTGGCGACGGCGCCTTCGTGAATCAGGATGTTGGCCGGCTTGATGTCGCGGTGGACGATGCCTTTCTTATGGGCGTAGTCCAAAGCAGTGGCGGTCTGGCGCAAGAAAGATAGCACGGTGGCGGCGTCCAGCACCTGGGGAGCGTTGAGGATCTTCTCGAGCGAAGGCCCGTCCACGCATTCCATGAAGATATAAGCCAGGCCGCCCTCTTCGGCGATATCGTAGATGGTCACGATATTGGGGTGGGAGAGGACCCCGGCCGACTGCGCTTCTCGAAACAGACGTTCACGCAGGCGATCCCGCTCGGCTTCGTCGGTAAAATCGGAAAGACGAATGGTTTTTATGGCGATGATGCGGCCAATGGCGGGGTCCTGAGCACGGTAGACGACGCCGGACGCGCCGCGCCCGAGCTCATCCAGGATTCGGTACCGACCGATTTGAGACACGCTGCTGACGCTATTTTAACAGGTCGGCCAATTCAGGCCTGAATTTTCCACGAACTCTTGCTCGCTTCAGGCTTCCGCCAATCCCATCTTCAGGCGCAGAGCCAGGAATCGGGATTCGTTGCGCAGGCTATCGAACCCCGGGCTGAGCAACTGCACCGGCAGCGAAGTATCGCGGACTTCGATGGCCTTTTCCAGGCAGCCGAGGGCTTGTTCCTTGTCGCCCAAACCGGCGTAAATGGCGGCGAGACTGACGGGCGAAACGTACTGCGAGTCCGAGCGCGCAGACAAAGCGGCAATCTCCCGCCGCGCTTCGTCGTGGCGTCCAGCCATGGCATAGCAATAGCCGATCTCGCCGTGCAGCAGGGAGCGGCACTTCATCTGAGTGGCGTTGGTGTAATGGGCGATGGCGTCGGTGAACATTCGCTTGCCCGCGTAAGCCAATCCCAGGCCGAGGTGGGGAAGGCCGTAGTCGGGAACGAGCCGGGCGACGAGGGAATGCTGCGCGATGGCTTCTTCGAACCGGCCGGACACGCCATAGAGCCATCCCAGGATGAAATTGGGAAACAGCGACGCGGGATCGATCTCGAGGGCGCGTTCCACCTCCCGGAGGGCGGGGTCCAATGCGCCGCGGCAAGCCAGGTGGATCCCGTAAGCGATGTGAGCCACCGGATCGTGGTTATCGAGCTGGATGGATTTCTCGAGTTCCTGCCCGCCGGCGGCCCAATCCCAATCGAGCAGGGACAAAATCGAACCCAAGGCCACGTGGGCTTCCGGGAGCGCGGCATTCAGCGAGGCGGCCTTGCGGGCGGCGTCCCTCATTTTGGCGGCATTCGAGCCGTTGGTTTCAAAGCCGAACAAGGAGCTGACCAGGAGCGCTTCGGCGAGAGCGGCCCAGGCGGCGGCATAATCCGAGTCATATTCGACGGCGCGGGTAAAGCAAGCCGCGCTTTCGCGAATGCTGTCGGGGGTGCCGAGCTTCCAATAAAAGCGGCCTTGCAGGTAGGAATCGCGGCTCTCTTTGTGCCCGGCTTGCCGGCGAACGGTGGTGGAATCACAAGGCGGCGCCATCAAGTCGCGGACCAATGCTTGCGCCAGGTGGTCGACGGATGAGAGATCGCCAAGCTGACAGTCGGCTGCGTCCGACCAGATGCAGGACCGGTCCGAACACTGGAGCAATTGCAGGAGCAGATGGAAGCGGTCTCCCACGAACTCGATGCTGCCTTCGACCATGTAATTCGCCTTACTTTCGGGCGCATGGCCGTTTCCATTTCCGTTGCCCGCGCCGGCGCTCGATCCATTGCCTCCCGGCGGCTTGGCGATCACCTGGAAACAGCCTTCCTTGACGAGATAGTGGGTGACCCTTCTTTGGATTTCGTCGGCCATCGGACTGTTCTCGGGGGTGGCGCGCAGCAGCACGAAGGGCGCAATCTCGATGGCTCGCCGGGGCACGATGCCAGTTAAATACGAGCCCGCGGAACGGTGCTCGAAGATGGGCACGTAGCTACCCTTCCGGAGTACGATGCGAATGGAATCTTCGCGGCCTTCGGTGCGATAGTACTCTTCGAGCTTATAGCGCAGCCGCCTAGCCTCGACGCGGACGATGGAATCCACACGCGGATCGAAGGCTTCGCGGCGATCGAAGACCTCCAGGCCGATCAGGTACTCTTTGAGCCTATGCGGCTGGCCGAGCAAGCTTTCCTCGACCACGAACCGGAGGAAGCGGCGAATCCGATGGGATTGAAAAAACGCGCGGCTTCGCAGCACCAGCTCCAGTTGGGACCGGATCTCGGGGGCCGGAATACCGTTGAGAATGATGCTTTCCTCTTGGGCGGATACTGCAGTAGGGGTCATCTCACCTAGTACGACACCGATTTTGAGTAACCCGTTACATACCCTTTTGTAAAAAGATCTGAGCGTCGTTTGGATACATAGGTTTCCGGGATAATTGACTTTCAGCGTCCGGGGAGGATGGTCTCGCGTAGCGGCTGGCGGGATGACGGTTCCGTCGACTTCCGAGGATGAACGGGCAGCGCGACGCGTCGGCGGTTGGCCGACTCTACGGACATGTGGATGGTTCCGCAAAAGCTAACTTCGGAGTGCCCGACCAACCGGACAGTGAGAGCATGCGGCCGATCTGCTCCCTACAAATCTTCGCGTTCGATGGACCGATCACGATTCGCGCTCTGCTCTTACGCCATAGATTCAGCCCGCGATCCAGTTCCCATGGAATCCATATGGCACGCGACGTGGAAGTTGCACTCGGGCAATGGGCTTGTCTTGGAAGTCCGACGCGTCGATGATTACCAGGTCGCTGCCGTCCCGGGCCGGGTCGTAGACATAGGACAGATACCAGCCGGAGAGTTCGCCCGCGTTTGAATCGGCCGGAGCGAACACGGCCTCACCAGGTCGACCGGGCGCCGTAGCGGTACCGAATGGGTGCTCCTCAGCAACACCGCGTTCGAGGTCGTAGCGCACGAGTTTACCCGCACCCACGGTAACGCCATACCGAGCCTGCATACCGACCAGCCGATCGTCGATGCGCGGGAACTCTATAGCGCGCTCGTCGATCTGCTGTTCTGTGACGGTGCCACGTGTCAGATTGATCGTCCAGGACCACATCACCGCGTCGGAACCAGGCGCACCATCATCGCGCCACAACTCGGTATAACGAGCGGCTTGCAGCACTATAAGTTTGCCATCATCTGTGGTCTTATCGAAGGCGTTGAGCACGTGAAAAACGTAGCACGGGTCGATGTCAAACCAGCGGATCGGACCATACGGATCATCGCGGCGCAACACTCCTAGCCGCGCGCCGTAGTCGTCGCTCCAGCGGTACGGCATATCGCGGAGACTATTGCGCGCGATGTCGAGCCGAAACACCAGCGGTAGGTCCATAAACACTATGTGCTCAGCGCTTAGCGCGAAGTCGTGCATCATGGTGAGGCTGCGAACATCGACGCCGCGGTCAATGATCAGATCCCCCGACGCGTTCGCGCGGTGGTAAGTGACGTACGGGCTGGTCATGCTCCCATAGCCGATAAAATGCAGCTCGCGGGTTCTCGGACAGATCTTCGGATGCGCGGTCATCGAGTCGGCCAGCTTGCCGGCGAAGTCGTAAACGCCCAGCGTTTCCAGCTCGTTCGTGATCTGATACGGCAGAGATGACTCTACCAGTGCGAGCGTCTTGCCGGCGTGATTCACGACGTTCGTATTGGCCGTGCTCGCGTGCAGGTTGCGCGTGCCGTCGCTATTATATAGCAGGAAATCCTTATCAAAGCTCTCAGTACGCACCCATCGATTGCGGTACCAGGCGGCGCGCCCGTTCTCTAACCGCACGCCGTGGATCATGCCATCACCCGTGAATCAATGTGGCGTTTCGTGCCCGCGTCGCGGGTTGGGGCCGTTACGCAAATACCAGCCGTTGAGCTGAGGCGGGATCGCACCCTCAACTGGCAGATCGAACGTGGTCAACTCGTCGAACACGGGTGTATAGTCCCCGACCCGGAAGAACGGAACTGTCGACTTCGTCGACCACGCGTTAACTATTGGGGCCTCTGCTGCTTGCGGTGACATACGTTTCGCCCTCCTTGTGGGTGGATGCGTCAGCGTGGAGGATCATTTCGTTTCTTTATGTCTCTCGGTGAACTTGGGCGGGTTGATGAGGTTGGACGGGCGTCCAGTTGACGTATCACGGCCTAGCCGGAGATGTGGAAAAATCGGGGGCGGGCGGAAGTTCGTTTCCACGAAATTCGCGACCAAGGCCCGCTTCTGCCCTGGCAAGGCTCACTCGGAGCGAATCGCTACTTAGCGGCCGGGGCGGATGGCGGCACCGACCATGGCGACCGCGCAGCACCACAGCATCCATCCTCCGAACAGGCCGGCTACGCTCGGATCCATGTTAGGGAACGCGAACCGAAAGAACGCACAGGAGAAGGGATCCAGCAAAGGCGTGGGCGATGGCTCCTTGCGGCTTGCCGATGTCCCAGAGCGTCTTGCCGGCCTAGGCGGTTTCGAAAGTGCCGTGATCTTTCCGCCCCACGCGGCGAGGATCATCCCTGTGATACACTTCCGTCGCGCGTTGTTTTCCAGTCCGGCCCCTCGGACAGACAGGAGTTGAGATGCCCGCTGCGAACTTTCGGCTAGTGATCGTACAAACCGTTCTTCTGACGTCTTTTGTGACTTCCGCCAGCGCCCAGTGGCTGGATTTTCTGGACCCCGCTACACCGTTGACGCCGGCGGGCAAGCCGGACCTGTCCGCAAAAGCTCTGCGAACCCCGGACGGTAAGCCGGACCTGTCGGGAGTCTGGCAAGTGGAACCGCCGCCGCCGGGCGAGATCGAACGGCTCTACGGCAAAGACGTGGCCAGCGGTCCTCTGGCTACCGCCGGTGACGACGTCAACCTTCACAGCAAGTATTTCATGAACATCTTCATCGATTACAAACGCGGCGAAGAGCCAATCACTCCGGAGGCCCGCGCTGCGATGCACCGGCCCATCCAGGGCGGAGGCGAACGTCCGGCGCTGTCCTACTGTCTGCCCACCGGAACGCCCAACCGCTGGTTCTACGACCGGCCGCTCACGATTTTCCAAACCCCGAAGCAACTGGGAATCTTTTATGAAGCGGACGGTGCGTTCCGCGAGATCCACACCGACGGCCGCAAACTGCCGGAGGACCCGTTCCCTTCGTGGCTGGGTTACTCCAGCGGGCACTGGGAAGGCGATACGCTCATCGTGGATTCGAACGGATACAACGACAGGACGCGGCTCTCCGGGGGCTACCCGCACAGTGAGGCCATGCACATCCAGGAACGGTTCCACCGCCGCGACTTCGGCCATCTGGACATCGACATCACGGTGGACGATCCGGTGATGCTGACAAAACCGGTAACGGTGAAGGTTACCGAACTGCTGCTTCCGAACAGCGACATGGTCGAGTATTTCTGCGCTGAAGGCGAGCGGGACGCGGCGAACATGAGCGCTATTCGCGCGGCACAGAAAGCAGCGCCGCCAGCGAACCCAGGTCACTAACGCGGGAGCGCAATCGGCCTCTCCTGTCTCTCGCTTGGGGGCGCTCACGTCCGGCGCCACAGCCCCGTTGACCTGCCGCGATTGGTCGAATGGACCGCGACTTCGCGAGGGTAATTTCCTCGAACGCGGTATCCCCGGGGGCTTTGGTCGGGAAAACCTCAAGAACTTTTCGTCATTAAGCCTTAGCGGTCATCTCATTGCACACTCGCTGTCTGATAGGTCCAGGTGCGTCCGGCGATCGGGTCGAAGACGTCCGAAGCGACCATGCAGGCCGGGGGCACCACCGCCGCGGCGCCGATCACGGGTTGCAACGTGACTAGCGGCTGAACCATGACGCGCTTGCCAAAGCTCAAATTCAACGATGCACTCGTCAACTCGATCGATTGGCTCTGGCCGGGGCTGAGGTTGACTTGCATGCTGGGACCAATCGCGACGCCTTCGCTATTGGCAAAGCTCAGCGTGGCAACGCAGGGATCGGGCGGCCACGCTGTCGCGACCAGCCGCATAATCTGCCCGGCCGCCAATCCCTGCGGCCCGAGTGCCGCGGGCGGAGGAAAAAGTCCGTTCGCGGTTGTCAGCACTCCTCCGAATCCCGTCAGGGCGTCGTAAACCTCGCCCGTAAATTGAACCGCGGGCAGCAACGTGCCTGGCGAAGCGCTGACGACCGGAATGACCGTAGTATGTTGACCGAGTGTGTGAATAAAGGTGTTGCTATTCAGTTCTACCGACAACACCTGCCCTGGAATCAACTGCACGGGCGTGGCCTGCCCGAGAACGCTGCCGTTCAGATCGACGAATCCCACCATCGCTTCCACGGGCGCTTCCACCGGACCGCCGGCTGGGGGAGTCACCGGGCCGGCAACGGTCAATGACGCCAGGATGATCGATCCTATCCACGAGGGAAGCGGCGGGAACGCTAAAGCTTCGGATATGCTTAACGTTGCCGGCGGACCGGGAAGAGGAGCAAATTGGAGTGAGGTGGTGCCTAGCACCAGCGCGTCGCTGGGGCTGAAGACGCCGGTGGTGAAGGGAGGCGTGAGGGAGGAATAATCCAAGCCATAAATGATTTGGTTAACTCCGTCCGCCCAGTACACGTACATCACCGGAACGTCGCCCGATGAACAAAAGCTCCACAATCCGACCGAGGTGAAAGGTGTGTAGCCTGCCTGGGGCGTGCCGGATACGGTGAAATTCGGCTGCATGCTGAGGTCGATTCCAGCAGGGCACGACGACGTCGGGTTAAGCAACGTGTGACTCTGCCAACTCACCGACCAGGCGGCGAAACCCGGCGCACCCGGCGGATTGTACGCCGCCACTTGCAACAGATAATTGTAGGTGACCGCGCCGCCCGGAAGCGCCCAGCCGCAACAAATGAATATGAGACTTGCAATTCTTCGCGTCATTTCAGACCTTCCGGCTCCTTCGCCAAAATGCCATCAGTATCAATCCGGCCGCTGGAACCCACCAACTCGCCGGCTCCGGCACAGCCGTGGATTCGCCCACATATGAATAATCCAGCGTGAGCGCCGACACAGTGCCCAGGGGATCAACATTCAAGCAGCTATCGGGGGCGCAACTGACCAGAAAACTGAGCGAGCCGAAGCTGGAAATGTTTGCAATACTGATGGGCGATCCTGGCGAGCCGCCTTCTATGGTGCTGAAATCGATTCCACCGGTAATCTCGGCTTCCGTGCCGGCGATCGGTTCCACCTCATCCCAGGTAATGAAGCCGGCCAGGAAAACCTGGGGGCCTTCGCCCTGAATGGCGCCCGTCAATTCGAAAAAGGAACTGAGTCCGGCGGGCGTGGTGACAGGACCGCCGCCTGCGGGAAAGGTGTACCTGTTATCCGCAGTGAGCGCTACTGTGCCGATTGTCCAACCCCACTCCCAGCCACCCGGAGGAGCGATGCTGCTGCCGTCGAGGATGGATGAGACTACAAATGCGCCAGTGCCTCCGGGCGAGGTAGGAGGAATGAACAAGATATCGCCAAAGCTAGAAGCCGGAAGCGCGGTAGTGTCGGCCTTTGCAGCGGGCGCGCACAGGCACGCCAAAGCGATTCCAAGAGATGAAAACGTAGATAGGTAGCGCACAAAAAATCTCCTTTTCAAGTGGTCATGCGGCGAAATCTAGTTTGGCGTCAGATAGCCTCGCGCGAAGAAGCAATGTTGGGAGACGGGCTTGGATTTGCGTTCGGCTTCGCTCGATCGTGATAAAATTCGTCTCATGCCTGATGCGGGTTTCGGCCGATCCCTCCGAATCCGACCCATCCTGCACCAAACGAGTCCTGAAAGTCCTTAAGAAGCGATTAATAAGTTCTGAATGGTTGCTTGAGGTAGCTATGGTCCATCCTGTCAAACACTTACTGGAGTTCGGCCCCTTCCGGATCGACCCGGACCAACGCCTCTTGTCGCGGGACCATCAATCCATTCCGCTCTCCCCGAAGGCGTTCGATCTGCTCCTGGTGCTGGTCCAACGTGGCGGACAGGTGGTGTTCAAGGACGACCTCATGAAGCTGTTGTGGCCGGACACGTTCGTAGAGGAATCCAATCTCGCACAGCACGTTTTTCAGATCAGGAAGGCTTTGGGCGACCGGGCTTACATCGTTACCGTGCCGGGCCGAGGGTACCGCTTCGCCGAGGACGTGAGGACCGTCCCAGAAGTGGCGGAGGACTCAGAGCAGTTCAGCTTTCATAATCCAACCCCAGCGACGATTCAGACCGCGCAGGCCGCAGGCTGGCGCCGGCCCATGGCAATTGTCCTTCCTGTCTTGGCGGTGGCGACGGCGGTTGGGACATATTATTACCTGCACCGGGCGCCCAAGTTAGCTACCCCCCAATTAACTACAAAAGATACCGTGGTGCTGGCCGACTTCGACAACAGCACCGGCGATCCGGTTTTCGATGGTGCGCTGCGGCAAGGGCTTGCGGCGCAACTGCAACAATCGCCTTTCCTCAATCTCTTGCCGGATGAACGCGCTGCTCAGACACTGTCCCTGATGACACGGCCCAGAAACGCGAAACTGACGCCCGAAGTGGCTCGTGAAGTATGCCAGCGAACGGCGAGTTCAGCGGTCCTCAATGGATCGATTACGCAGATTGGAACGAACTACCAGCTCGTCTTGAAGGCCGCGGATTGTGCAACCGGCGATTTATTGTCCAGCACCACGGCCCGAGCCGTGGATAAGAGCCACGTTCTGGACGCCCTGGGAAGGATCGCTTCGGAAACCCGCCGCAAGCTGGGCGAATCCCTTGCCTCAGTCCAAAAATACGACGTTGCGCCGGAGAACGTGACCACGCCGTCGCTCGAAGCGCTGCGGGCCTACAGTCTTGGCCGCCGGGCCGAGCTTTTGAACAGTGGTCCCGGGGCAACCACGCTTTACCAAATGGCGGTCAACCTGGATCCCAACTTCGCTGAGGCATATGTGGGGCTGGGAGTCGACTACTTCAACCACGACGAGACATCGCAAGCCGCGAATAGCATCCGGAGAGCTTACGAGTTGCGCGAGCGAGTCAGCCAACGCGAAAAACTCGGCATCGAGGTTATGTACTTCGCCATAGTCACTGGGAATTGCGATGCCGCGCGGAATTCCTTGGTACTGGCCACACAGCTTTATCCGCGGGAGTCTGCCGGGTTCGGAAATCTGGGCGCCATGGCTAACTGTTTGGCGAGTACGAACAAGGTCTCGCAGCCCAGCGGGAGGCTCTGAAGCTCAGTCCCGGTGTCTCGAAAAACTACTCGAACTTGCTCATCGAGTATCTTTACCTCAATCGGCTGCAGGAAGCCGAGGCGATCGGGCGTCAGGCGAAGGAGCGCGGTCTGGATTCTCCGTTTCTCCACGCAAATCTTTATTTGGTTGAGTTTCTGCGGCACTCTGCCACCGCAACGCAGAAGGAGGTTGCCGAGGTGTTGGGCAAGCCGGGCGCGGAGGACCTTATCCTGTACTACGAATCGGACACTGCCGCATATAGCGGACGTTTTGGCCAAGCCAGAGAGCTGACCAGTCAGGCCGCCGAATCCGCGTCGCGAGCCGGGCATCGTGAGATGAGCGCGGCCTACGAGGCTGAAGCTGCGATGCGGGAGGCCCTGGCAGGCAATCTGGCTCCGGCGAAGCGTCAGGCTAAACATGCACTGTCACTCTCAGATGAGAAAGACGTCGTCGCGATCGCGGCCATTGCCCTTGGATTGGCCGGGGATTCGGCGGAAGCCACTCGCCTGGGCGACGATCTGGGTAAGCGCTTCCCGGAAGATACGGCTGTGCAGTATAACTTGTTGCCGGCAATTCGGGCGGCTACCGCGCTGCAAAGTGGGAACACGGCAGAAGCTATCGCGAGCCTCCGTGCGTCCACGCCTTACGAGCTTGGACAGACCGCGCAACTTGTGTCGCTGGTGCTTTATCCGATCTATCTTCGAGCTGACGCGTATCTCGCGGCCAGGGATGGCGCATCTGCTGCCGCCGAATTTCAGAAAATTCTCGCCCATCCGGGGTTGACCCAGAACGAACTGATTGGCCCACTGGCGCTCTTAGGACTTGGCCGGGCTCACGTTCTCTCCCGAGAAATCGACACCGCCAGAATTGACTACCAAAACCTCCTATCGCTTTGGAGGGCCGCCGACGCCGACGTCCCTGTTCTGAAGCAAGCCAGAGCCGAGTACGCAAAGCTCAAATAGTCGCGCCGGCCAGCGTCTAGGAATCGGCACCGAGCTCGCAAACCCGGGGAAACGTCCAACCTACTTAGCTGGCAGAGGATGGGTGGATTTCGCAGTCCCTTGGTAAACGCCAGCCGACTACAAGAGGGGGGCCACCACCGGATCTTCGGTCGGTTTGTAAATCTAATGATTTTCTAATCCCCTCACAATCCATTCCTGATCCCAATCTCGTAAGCTTGCACTGTGGGAAAAAACCAAACCAGAAAGTCGAGAGAAACCAGACCATGCCATTGATTCAAGTGAAATTGATCGAGGACGTCTTCACACCGGCCCAGAAGAAGGAAATGATTACGAAACTAACTGATGCGATGGTTGCCATTGAGGGCGAGAACATGCGTTCTGTCACCTGGGTAATCATCGAGGACGTGCGTAGTGGCGAGTGGGGCATTGGCGGCCAGGCGCTGACAACCCAAGCTGTTCAGGCACTCGCCGCTGGAAAAAGCTGATAGCTCTAGAAGTTGGAAACGAGGATTGCCTCCTTGCTCGGTCACCATGCCGCGATCTTGCTATGATCTTGAAATCTGTAGGGCAATTCGTCATGCCTCAAGTTCGAGATCTACTGGATCGCCAAGTGTCGGGAAGCTTCGTCGGCCGGTATGAGGAGCTTTGCTCGCTGCATGACATTTTGGCTGATGAGGGACCCGTTGTGGTGCACCTCCATGGAATTGCGGGGATCGGGAAGTCGCGACTTCTGGGCGCGTTCGTTCAAGTCGCCCGCGCCGAAGGCGCGACGGTAGTTCGACTGGACTGTTGCGGTATTGAACCGACTGAAGCCGGTCTGCTCGGCGAGCTTGCAACCGCGAGTGGAAGCGTGATCGGCTCGGCGGAGGAGATTGCCGCGCGCCTCGGTCGTGTTGGGACCAAAGTAATTGTCGCTCTCGACACTTACGAATCGTTTCGCTTGATGGACACTTGGCTTCGCCGGGCATTCCTGCCGATATTGCCTGACAACGTAAGGTTCATTCTTTGCGGTCGGGAAGCGCCAGTGACCGCCTGGCTGTCCGATCCCGGATGGCACGGCCTATTCAGAAGCATTCCTTTGGAATCTATGGAACGGCGCGATGCGGTCGAGCTGCTGTCTCGTGCGGGCGTGTCCAGCGAAGAGGCCAAATATCTCGCGGGTATCTGCCATGGCCACCCTTTGGCCCTTACGCTGGCCGCTTCGGTACGCCGTACCGAGCGGATCGGATTGACTGACGGAATGCCGCAACACGTGGTCGAAGAGTTCTCCCGTTTGTTTCTCAAGGATGTCACTGACCCCCAAACCCGCCGTTCGTTGGAGGCCGCGTCGGTGGTACGCCGCGTTACCTTACCGATTCTAAGTGCGATCCTGCCCGACGCATCCCCGCAAGATGCGCAGGAGCGCATCCGGGCGCTCCCGTTCGTGCAGCCTGACCGCGACGGCCTTCACATCCACGATGCTGTCCGGGAAGCCATAGCATCAACATTGCGTGCAGAGAATCCGCAGCAGTATCGCTCGTACCGGCGGTCTGCTTATCGCTGTTTTATGACCGAGCTTCACGGCGCTCCCGCGTCTGATCTGTGGCGCTACACCGCGGACCTGCTCTATCTTCTTGAGAATCCCGTTGTGCGGGAGGCCTTTTTCCCCAGCACCGGACACGAATACGCGGTCGAACCCGCGCGTACCGAAGATGGGCAGGCGATTCTCAATATCATTGACGATCACGAGAATGCGGCGGCCGCCGGCCCTCTGAAGAGATGGTGGAGTGAGGCGCCGGAGACATTTGCCGTCACGCGCGACAGGAGCGGTTCGGTCGCCGGCTTCTATTGCGTCTTCGATCCCTTAAGCGTTTCAGCGAGGCTCTGCGCCGAAGACCCGGTGACGCGCGCGTGGCTGAACCACCTTGAGGGGCACCCATTGCCGCGCCAGCAGCGCGCCTTATTCCTAAGACGCTGGTTATCTGCCCAGGATGGCGAGGCGCCGTCCCCCGTTCAGGCAGCGTGCTGGGTCGACGTCAAGCGCAAGTACCTGGAGCTCCGCCCGCATCTGCGGCGCGTATACCTCACGGTTCGTGACTTGGAGCCCTATGCCGCGGCCGCAACGAAGCTCGGCTTTCGCGCGCTCGTCGAAGCCGACGTTGATGGGTGGCATTCGGCGCTGCTCGACTTCGGACCTTCTTCGGTGGATGGATGGCTGGCCCGGTTGGTAGCCGCCGAGCTCGGCGTGGAAGAGGACAGTTTGCTCGACTGCGCCGCGCGTGAACTGGTCTTCAATGGACGCCGGATCGGCTTAACCAGGCTCGAGTTCGGCGTCATGGAATTCCTGCAGCGGCGTGCCGGGGAGGCCGTTCCACGTAGCGCATTGCTGGCGAGCGTATGGGAGCAGAGCTACGACGGAGGCGGAAATGTAGTCGACGTCGTCATCCGCGGCCTTAGGAAGAAACTCGGTGAAAGGGCATCCTTGATTCAGACTGTTCACGGCGTCGGGTATCGCCTCCGTCGAGAGGATACATTCACCAGCCGGTCATAGCATTTCGCCATAGCGCCGGTTAGTAGGAGTAACTCCGCATGCGGCACTCAGGATATCGGAATGGTATCCGGTAGCCTCGCCAGGTCGGCGAGTTCGAATTCAGCCCAAAACGGCCTGATAAACGGCGCTATTTCGCGCCAAGAATATCCACGATGGCGTAATTGCCTTCATGGCAAGCGTATTCGTATAGCGGTCCAGGCACGGCGCTAAGACCCAATTCAATGGACCAGGGCTTCGCCCACGTAGAAGGATCGTCCATGGTGGCTCGATATTCAATGGTCCTGTCGCTTACGCGCGTGAAACGCTCGGTGATCTTCAGATCCATTGAGGAACCCCTGTAATGTGTCTGGTCGTTGAAGTTCGTCGTTTCGACAACCAGTGTGTTGCCTTCCCAGTGTCCAATGGAGTCGCCGCTCCACTGGCGCACAGTGGGGGGCTGGTGTTTTGCGTTCATGTGGACAATGCGGGCGTCGTGAACCATTTCAAGCTCGATCAGAATGGAATCGGCGGACTGCACGATCTCGTAGTTGTTGTTGTAGAGGGCGGGCACCAGGGGTACGGCAGGAGTGTTGCCTGTGAGGCAGCGGGTGTCGCTGGGAAGGGTTCTGTAGTCGCCGGGAATATAGGTGCGACGCCGCATTCGATCGCGTGCTTCCGGGACGAGCGGAGGAACGTGGCCGTCCGGCGGATCGACAACCATCGAGGTCCGCTTCTGACCGCCGATGCGCGTCAGTTCAGATCCATTGTCGTAGAAGAGGACGTTGTAGGCGCCGCCTTGAATTGAGACCGGGCGGCCGCCGTCAACTTTTGACCCCTCCTCCCAGCGCTGGGTTTCTCTGGCTTCCCATTTGCGGGCTTCCTCATCGGAGATGGTCGGTTTTCCTTGAAAGACGGCGGGACGCTCGAAGGGTGTGCGAGTGGCGCTGGACCAGATGCCGGTGAGATCGGGATGCCCGTCCGCGGCGCGGGGGATCGGGCCTGCTTTGGGAGCTGGGGCGGGAGCAGGGGCGCTCTGCGCCGAAACGGACGCGACCGCCAAAAGGGCAACAAGGCTGGATTCGATCAGGCTTCGGATTTTCATGGCCTACCTCAGCTAGCGATTATATAGCGACGCGACGTGCTCGAGCAGGCGGCTCCAGGAATATCGACAGCCCACATGCCGGCGCTTCGACGGTTTGCCGACACAGCCAAGAGGAACTTCCCAAGCGGACCTCTGGTTCCCACCGACTGGCGCACATCAGTCCAGATAGCGCTCAGAGGCCCGTGCCCCGCAGTTTTGAGTTACTGACTCGCGGACGTTGTCCCCGATGGCTGGTAAGTCAACATAATCACCGGACTTGTCGAAGTTTTGCCACTTGCGTCCGTCACCACCAACTGAACCAGGTAAAGTCCCGGCCCGTTTACAAACTCGACCGTGGCTTTGGGGTTGTTGGCCGACTGCAATAAGGCAGGTACTTCGCCGCCCGATACCACCTCGAACAGATACTGCAGGCTTCCTGAAGCGCTTGTCGACCCGCTGGCGTCCAGCACTACCGAGGCGTCACTAGTCGTCAACGTGAGGGGGGTCACGACGGCGGTTGTGGTGCCCGGCGCCGGTCCCGCTGGTGTACCGGCCGTTATCGGACTGCCAACGACGCCGTGGATCAACTGCGGTCCGAAATGAACCGTTGCGCCACCCGCGAACGCCAATGTGATGTTCGAAAATCCAACGCTTGTTCCTCCCGTGATGTTGACAGAGAGTGTAGACGCCGCGAGGGGCGCCGGGCTCCCATCTTTTGTAATGCTGACCGGGCCACTCAGTTGGAACCCGCCAGTAGGAATTTGCGTGATTGTTCCGCCCTCGATCGTGATGTGGTGAGTGTGCTGCATTCGGGCGCTTGAGCCCGAAGTAGCATCGATATTCGCGGCGTTTCGCGTGTAGTCGGACAGCTCCATCGTCAAGGTCGCCGTAAAATCAGCCATGCCGGTTGCTCCGTTCAACATCAAAGTCCATGGGCCGCGCATTTCCCACGGACCCATCGGGGTGACGGTGGTCGCGGGAGAATAGTCATTGATCACCCCGCTGAATTGCGTAGGAAGCGGCGTTTGGGCCAGGACACCGGTGGCTATGGCCAGCATCAGGACACCCGCATTGCGGACTGCCCGCCCGAAAATCTTGTTCTTCATAAGAGACCTCCAAATTTGAGAATCGTACCTGCGCCGTCGAAGCCGCCCGGCCAAGCAGGAGAATCCGACCCGACGCTGAAATGCAGGTACAGCATTGATCTAGTTGGCCGATAACGCAAACAGCAATGCGAAGAACCCAGCATTTGCGGTCAAATGCCGTCTTTTGCAGTAACCCTCCGCGGCGTTACAATCAGTCGACCGATGGGCGAACCATCCCCAGACACGCCGAGAACCGAAAACCCGCTCGAAAACCGGCTGGGCTCGTGGAAGGAAATCGCGGCCTACCTCGACCGCGATGTAACCACCGTGCAGCGCTGGGAGAAGCGGGAGGGGATGCCGGTCCACCGTCATCTGCATGACAAACGCGGTTCCGTTTACGCTTTGGGCGCCGAACTTGATGAGTGGTTACGAAGCCGCAGGCAGCATTTGGGCAAGGAACAGGATGGGAAAGAGGAAGAGCTAGAGCCCGTCGCGCCAGTAGAGCTGGATAGCGGCAACGGACATAAAGCGACATTGCGGGCGCGCGGCTGGCTGGCTCTTGCGGCGGTTGTTGTACTCGGCGGGCTGTCTGCCGCTTACGTCGTGTCTCGAGTCCGCACCGGGAATGTAGCGCAACCCAAAATAACGTCCTTAGCGGTATTGCCTTTCAAGAACCTGTCTGGAGACCAAACACAGGAATACCTTGGCGACGGGATGACCGATGCACTCATTGACCGCCTCTCCAGGATGCACAATTTGCGCGTTATTTCCCGAACGTCAGTGATGCGATTCAAGAATCCACAGCTCTCCGTCCCGGAGATCGCCAGAATGCTGCACGTGGATGCGATTGTGGAAGGATCTGTAACGCGAGCGGACAATCGGATTCGCGTCACGGCCCAATTGATTCGCGGCTCCACCGACGAGCACTTCTGGTCGGAAACCTACGACCGGGAGCTGCGGGACGTGTTTGCCGTCCAGAGTGAGCTGGCTCAATCCATTGCTGGAAAAGTCCAAGTCACGGCCACCGGGGAGGAGCACGAGCGGCTTGCGGCGGCGCGCTCTGTCGCGCCTGAAGTCTATGAAAGCTATCTGCAAGGCCGGTTTGCTTACGACAGTAGCAACAGCCAGGCCGACATCGAGAAAAGCATCGTTCATTTCGAGCGCGCGATAAAGATCGACCCGACGTTTGCGCCGGCTTACGTCGGCCTGGCAAGCGCCTTCAGCGAACTCGGCACGGTTTTTATCGGCGCTTCTCCCGACCAGACGCGCCCAAAAGTAATTAGCGCGGCGCGAAAAGCGCTGGAACTCGATCCGGACATTGCTGAAGCGTATGTTCTGCTCGCAAACGTACATCAGGAACAGTGGCACTGGGCCGACGCTGAGGCCGAATACAAACGCGCCCTCGAATTGAACCCCAACGACGCGGATGCTTACGCTCGACTGGCCTTGTGGCTGGTGTGCCAGGGACGTACGGACGATGCTGTGGCTTTGGCGCGGCGTGGCCGGGGGCTCGACCCTCTGACAGTCTCAGGCGATAGAATAGCGTGGATTCTTTTTCTGTCTCACCGCTTCGATGAGGCCATACGCGAACTGCATAGCGCACTCGCTGTGCAACCGGAGAGCGCCAATACTCTTTTGTACCTGGGATTCACGCTGGTGGCTAACGATCGACCCGGCGATGCAATCCCATTCCTGGAGAAGGCAGTCTCTGTTTCAAACAATAGCTCTGCCGTGATCGGCGTGTTGATCCGGGCATATTCCCACGCTGGGCGGCGCGGGGATGCTCTGCGGCTCCTCGCGGAACTGCAAAAACGCAAGAAGGCAGATTACGTTCCCGCCGGCGCTTTTGTGAACGCTTATTTGGGACTGGGTGACAACGACCAGGCTTTTGCGTGGCTTGAGCAGGCCTATCAAGAGCAATCGAATATTCTTCAATTCCTCAAAGTGCATCCATACTTCGACCCAATCCGCGGCGATCCTCGCTTTGCGGACTTGGTCCGCCGCACGGGACTTGAATAGAGTTTTCGGCGAGTTTAATCCATGTCATTAGCAAATCAGCACTGCACGGCGCGAACATCAAGCCGGAAGCGGGACAGGATCACCTGTCCGGTTTCCAGCGTATGCTTAATGGTGCGATCCTCGCGCCGCTGGAACTTACGAACGGAGAACTGACCCATGTCACACAAATCCATGTCGCAAAAAAAGATTTCTAGCGGCGTGGTACATGAAGTGCCCGCAGATCTTAGAAAAGCGCTTACATCCGACCCGCAAGCGTTAACAACATGGGAGGATATTACACCGCTGGCACGCAACGAGTGGATATGCTGGATTGAGTCGGCTAAAAAAGCAGAAACCAGAAGCCACCGGATCCAGTGGGGCTGTTCGAGCCTTAAGGATGGAAAACGACGGCCCTGTTGTTGGCCCGGATGTTCCCACCGCTAAATCCAAGCGGGTCAAACTGGACATTGCTACCGCGCCGCTCAGGTTTCAATGAGCAGGCAGCAGTTTCGGGTTGCTTTACTCCGTCTCCGGGAAAGCCACGTCTGCGGCGACGAATAATGTGATTTCCACTTTGCCCGATCCGGGTAGTTCGCGATATTGCACAGGAGTGGGAGCGCCGCGCACCTGACTGCTCCGCAGGGGAACGTTGATGTTCCCGCCTGCCAGCAGCATCATTCTTTGCAGAGCCACGCTCCCCGGCGCATCCGGAGTATTTCCAGCGGTGACTTCAGTGACCACTCCCGACGCTACGTCGCCAGTCCGTGCCAGATCCCTGCCCCTCTGCGTCAGCTCCTCGGCCAGCACGAAGGTAACTGTTTGGCCCCCAACAACTCCCTGCGAACCAAACCCGTCCACGGCAATCAGCTTCACCGGAGTGCCCTCCCGCAAAGTCGGCACGCTCGCAGCCGATCCGCCCGGCGCGTGGCTCGTAAACTTTTTGAGGAAAAATTCCTCGCCCAGGTTGAGGGCGATGAGCCCGCCAAAATGGAACATCAGGCCTCTGCCGAGCAAGGTGTACTGTGTACGATAACCCGGATAGTAAAGGTCTGAAATTTCAGCCGCGGCCACCGTTCCCAATACGCTGGCGTAGGGCGGCTGCCATTTCCCATTGTCTCCTTTGGCCCGAAACGCAGATTCGATGGCGTACCAGGCGCGCTGCTTCTTGGTTCCCTTTCCGCTATAGAAGTAGCGCGGATCCTGATGCAGCACTGAGGCCGCCAGAACGGACGTGAACAAAAGGTTGGTGACGGCGCTGCCGTAGGCCGCTCCAAAACGCTCGCCGTAGGCCTCGCTTCCCTGACCGAATTGCCAGTAGCTGTTCCTGATTTGCTGAATTCCAGCGGTAATCCCCACGGCGGCGAAGGTGGCCGGGTCGATCAGAGTCTTGAAGCTCAGAGTGAATTTCTGCTCGGTCGATAAAGGGGCGGCATTGTCAAAAGCCACGAAATAATTCGGAATGATTCCGGCCACGCGCTGCTGCGTCTCACGCTTAAACTGTTCCTCCGCCAATTCTTCGGGCGACAGCCCGACCGTCACGCTCATGAGGTTCGGCGCCACCTGCATCACAGCCAACAATGGTTTCGTGTCCGCGCCCGACGCAGCCACGCTCTCCGCGGTCCAATCGGACATGCCACTAGCTGAAATTTTCACATTGAAATTGCCGGGTGGGAGGGAGATCCGAAACGCGCCCTCCATGTCCGTCACCGTCGTGCCCGAACCTCCGCCGCCTTCGACGCTGACCACCGCGCCGAAAATCGGTGCGCCGGACGGATCGGTCACCTTGCCCTGAATCGAACCGGTTCCCTGCGCCGACGCGTTCTGCACGCCGAATCCAAGCGCCAGAATCGCAAGCCAGAGCACGGTGCTGACGTGGCGCGCTGCTTCACTCGATGCATCCTTTTTGGGAATCGATCGCATGTCACCTCCTGCTTCCGGTCCCGCTTTCCACTAGAGCCAAGCAGAACTCCCACAGCTAGGGCAGCTGACATTCCATTCCGGGAAGGCCAGGAATACCTGCATTTTCAGCAGCCTTTTTGATTGGGCGCGCGACGAAATTGTCAGCCCATCGACACCCGCCGATTTTCCCGGCAGCGCAGTCTGGTCAACGTGAGGCCGGAGGGATCGCCCCAGAGCTGGGTAACGACATCGGAGTTGACCGTATCACGGGCCACGGTCGCTCTAAATCGGGCCGCTGTAACGTTCCGGGGCGAAAGTGCACTCTAGAGTATGGAAGCCTCACACTCACCTTCAAGACCGTGGCCCGTTCTCCCAACCATCCTCGTCGTTTGGTTAACATTCCTCATCGCTATCGCAACATGTTTTGCGAACGGCATCGGCTGGTGATCCGGGCGGGTCGCCGCAAGAATGTCCAAGCTCGTCATGAGAGGGAAGCTGACGGCGAACAGGATCAGCGGGCCAATCCAATCGCCCGGATGCAGCAGGCGTTGGCCGGCCAGACGTAATACCGCCGTGGCGGCGGCCCAGATGGCCAGTCCGCAGAGCACCAGGCGCAAGTCCATAAAATCCGATCAGAGATTCATGCTGGCGATATCGACCGGGGAGCGGTGGCCCTCCACCAACACGATTCCGCTTTCGGTGACGTGATAGAGCTGGCGGTCGCGTTCGAGATCGTAGCCGACGGTGGCGTCCGCGGGGATGCGGACGTTTTTGTCGAGGATGGCGCGCCGCACCCGCGCGCGGCGTCCGATATCGCAATTGTCGAAGATGATGGAGTCCTCGACATAAGCGTGCGAATGGATGCGGACGCCCCGGCCGATCACGGAAGAACGGACCAGTCCGCCGGACAAAATGGTTCCGCCGGAGACGATTGAATCCAGGGCCTGGCCGCGGCGGCCATCGGCGTCGAAGATGAACTTGGCGGGCGCGTCAAAATAGCCGGCGGTACGCAGCGGCCACTGGCGATTGTAGAGATTCAATTCCGGGGAAATCGAGCGCAGGTCCATATTCGCGTCGAAAAAGGCGTCGATGGTTCCGACGTCTCTCCAATAGATGGGCGAATTCGCCGGATCGCCGGGAATCCGATTGGTTTGAAAATCGTACGCGTACATGTCGGCGCGTCCGATGAGGCCGGGAAGAATATCGCGGCCGAAATCGTGCGAGCTGCGCTCGTTCTCGCCGTCGGCGCGAAGCTCGTCGAGCAGCAGCTTAGTTGAGAACAGATAATTTCCCATGGAGGCGTACACGCGATTGGGATCGCCCGGCATGGTGGGCGCATCCGGCTTTTTTTCGTGAAAGCCGGTGATCATGCCGTCCGCCCTGGTCTCGACGACACCGAACTCGGCGGCCTGTTCCTTCTCCACCGGAATGGCGGAGACGGTGGCCTGGGCGCCCCGCTGGACGTGGAACTCCACCATCTCACGAATGTTCATGCGGTAGATGTGATCCGCGCCGAAAATGGCGACCACGTGCGGGTCGGCTTGCTCAATCAGGTTCATGTTCTGATAGATCGCGTCCGCGGTGCCGCGATACCAATCCTCGCCGGCCGAGCGCATTTGCGCCGGCACCGGGGTGATGAAGTGATTGCGGAGCAGGCTGGTGGCCTCCCAGCCCTCCCGCAGATGTTCGAGCAAGGACTGGCTTTTGAATTGCACCAACACATAGACCGAATAGATGCCGGAGTTCACCAGATTGCTGAGAACGAAATCGATGATGCGGTAACGTCCGCCGAACGGGACGGCTGGTTTCGCCCGTTCCTTGGTGAGCGGGTAGAGCCGGGTGCCTTTGCCCCCGGCCAGCACGAATGCCAGCACACGCAGCTGCATCTTGCAAGCCTCCGACGGCAGGGTGGAAGAACCTGCCATGCCTATTTTGGCAGAACGTCGTATCTAACTGAAAGACCAGTGGGGGTTTAAATCTTCACACACTGCCCAGGCACGCTTTTAGTACCAGAGGGGGGGCGCGTACGGTCCATACCGCGCGGCTCATTCCCGGAACGCGTGGGCGGCCCTACTCTGGACTTGTCCGCGGACCATTAACGTGTTTCCTCTCCGGTCCCGCGCCTGGGCGCAACTTGCTCAGGCGCGTTTTTTTTGGACATCGTCCGGCGGGATTTCGTGCTCCACGGATTGGACGAATTCCAGGATGTCGAAGTGCTCCACCTTGCGGTCCGGGAAGAAGCTATTGATGGCGTCCAACTCGTTCTTGTACACTTCGAACACCGAGTCCATCCTGGCCAGCACCACCAGATTGGCGTGCGCCGGATTCAGGTTTATCAAGGCCATGCGTCCACTGGCCTTCTGCAGTTTGGCCAAGGCGAATAGCAGCGTACCGAGGGCGGCGGTGTCGAGGTGGCTCACATCTTTGAGGTTGACGATCACGCGGCAGGTTCGCGCCTGGACCAGCTTCTCGAGCTCGTCGCGGAATTTGAGATCGGTGGGCCCGAACTGTAAGGGTCCCTTGAGATCGAGGATCTGGATTCCTTCGTTCTCGCGGGTGGTGATTTCGAGGTGCATGCCTTCAGTGTAGGACGGGATGCGGCCGCGCCTCGGTACGTACAAGTTGTCTGGTAATATACGTATATGGCTAAACTCACCCTGAGCGTGGATGATCGCGTGGTTTCACGCGCGAAACAGTACGCAAAAAAGCAGGGCGTTTCCGTATCGAAGATGGTGGAGACTTATCTTGCTGCAGTGGCCGAGCCGCGGTCCCGCGCCACGGATGGAGCCCCGATTTTGCGTTCGGTGCGAGGAATTCTCAAGAAGGCAGATATCGGCGACTACCGCAAACACCTGGCGGCGAAATATCGATGAAGCGCGTCCTGTTCGACACCAATGTCATTCTGGACGTGTTACTGGATCGGCGGCCTTACGCGGAGGCGGGCGCGGCGGCCTGGGCAACCGTCGAGACCGGCGTCTCGGAAGGGTTGCTTGCCGGGCACGCGTTGACGACCATCCATTACCTGATCCGAAAGGAGATGGGTAGCGCCAAGGCCAAACGCGTGATCGCCAGCATTTTGCGAGTTTTTGGAGTGGCCCCGATAGACGAGACAGTGCTTCAGGATGCGCTCCAGTCGGATTGCCCTGATTTTGAGGATGCGGTGACCGCGGCCGCCGCGCGGCTCACGAACTGTGAATGCATCGTGACGCGGGACCCCAAAGGGTTTCGCGGATCTCCGGTGCGCTCCCTTACGCCGGAAGCGGTGCTGCCGCTGCTCGAGAAGGAATGAGCCGACGCGCGCTTGACAGCTTTCCGAGCCCGTCCGTATAGTTGGATGATCTTTCGCCATGTGGCAGCATAACTACACCCCCGTCGCTCAAAGCTTGCCGTGGTCCACCCTAGTCGCGGCGTTTCCGATTCTGGTGCTGCTGTTCCTGCTGGGGATCCTGCGAAAACCGGCCTGGATCTCGGCGCTGTGGGGACTGGCTGCCGCGGTGGTGGTCGCGATTTTCGAATACGGAATGCCCCTGCGAAATCTCGTGGGCGCGATCACCTATGGCGCGGCGTACGGCCTTTTTCCGATCGGCTGGATCGTGTTTTCATCCATTCTGCTGTATCGCGTGACGCTTGAAACCGGCCAGTTCGAAATCATCAAGGATTCGGTGGGGCATCTGACCGAGGACCGGCGCATGCAGACGCTGCTGATCGCATTCGCGTTCGGCGCGTTTATCGAAGGCGCGGCCGGGTTCGGCACTCCTATCGCGGTGGCGGCGGCCATGTTGGCGGGATTGGGATTCGCTCCGTTCTACGCAGCGGGGTTGTGCCTGTTGGCGAATACAGCGCCGGTGGCGTTCGGTTCCATAGGAATCCCGATCATCACGCTGGCCGGCGTTACCGGACTGCCGCTGGACCGTCTCAGCGCCGGAGTGGGACGCGTGTGCGCGCCGATTTCGCTGATCATTCCGGCGTATCTGATCCTGGTGATGGGCGGATGGAAGGCGCTGAAGGGAGTGCTGCCTGGAGCGGTGGTGTGCGGCATTCTCTTCGCGTCCGTTCAGTTTCTGATCTCGAACTTCGTCAGCGTGCAGCTGACGGATCTGCTGGCGTCGCTGGCGGCGATGGGCGGCCTGGTCATCTTGCTGCGATTCTGGAAACCGCGCGACAGCTTTACGCTGGGCGGCGAGCATGCGGGCGAGCATCATGAGGCGGTGCCGCATTATCCGGTGCGGAAGCTGCTGCTGGCCTGGATGCCGTATATCCTGCTGGTGGTTTTCGTGCTGCTGTGGGGCGTGAAGTCGATTCAACCGGACTTGAACCGAGTGACGATCGCGTTCCAATGGCCCTGGCTGCACAATGAAATTCAGCGCATGCCGCCGGTGACGACGCGGCCCTCCGCATATCCAGCGGTTTTCAACTTCAACTGGCTTTCGGCCGCGGGAACAGCCTGCACGCTGGCAGCGATCCTGGGAGCTTTTCTTGTGGGCGTCAGCCCCCGCAAGCTGGCTAAGATTTTCGCGGACACCGGGCGTCAACTGGCGCGGGCGGAGCTGACCATGGCGGCCGTGCTGGCGATCGCCTTCCTGATGAATTACGCGGGCGCAACCGGGACTTTGGGATTGGCCTTTGCCACGGCGGGCGCGACATTTCCGTTCTTCAGCGCGTTGCTGGGCTGGCTGGGCGTGTTCCTGACCGGAAGCGATACTTCATCGAACGCGCTGTTCGGCCCGCTGCAGGTGGTGACGGCCAATAAGCTGTCCATGAACCCGGTGTTGATGGCCGCCTCCAATTCGGCGGGAGGCGTGATGGGCAAGATGATCAGTCTGGCGAGCATCGCGGTGGCATCGGCGGCGACGCACATGAAACGCGAGGACGAAGCTCGTTTGTTCCGTTTCACCATTCGTCATAGCGTGCTGCTGGCGTCGATGATCGGGTTGATCGTGACTTTCTACGCTTACGTGATGCCGCGATTCGCCCCTTAACGGGCCAATGCGGCTGCCAGCAACGCGATCAGCAGGCAGAGCGGCGAATATAGCCACGTGTCGCGGGAGGCGAACGGAGTGTTCTTGACGCTTTTGAGGAAGCCGACCGTTTTGAAATTGCCGATCGCGCGGGCGAAAAATACGAACGCGAGCGCCCAAACGCCGGCGTCGAAGAGGTAGGTGAGCGGGCCCGTTTCGATCCAGCCCGCTTTTCCCATGACCAAGAACGCGGCGAGGGCGAGCAGCGCGCAAACGATCCAGGTGGCGAGCGGAGACGGATCGAAACTGCGGCGTCCCTGAGCAGTTGGGACGGTGTGGGCACTGCCCCATCGCCCGCCCAGCGCCCAATACGCGTGCAGAAGCGAGAGGCCGGCGAAGATGGAGACGAGCGGAATCGCGAACAGCGCGCTGCTCGGCATCCACTCCAGTATCGGCAATATTCGGATAAGCTGAATAAAGAGCTTTGAAGAACTCCCGGCGTCAGTTTTTGTTCCAGGCCGCGTCGCTTGCCGGCGTACGGGCGCTCAGCGCTCAGCAGCCACCGGAAGACGCGACTTTCTCGGCGGACGTGAAGGTGGTCAATATTCTGGCCACGGTGCGATCCAAGAAAGGCGAAATCATTCGCGGCCTCTCGAAGGACGATTTCGTGCTGACGGAGGACAAGCGGCCGGAGGCCATCCGCTATTTCTCGCAGGAATCCGATCTGCCGCTGACCATTGGGCTAATGGTGGATACCAGCATGAGCCAGCAAAAGGTGCTGGAATCCGAGCGGAGCGCCAGTTACCGGTTTCTGGAGCAGGTGCTGCGCGAGAAGATCGACCAGGTATTTATCATGCAGTTCGACATGGCGGTGCGGATGAGCCAGGATCTCACGGCCGCGCGGCAGAAGCTGGAGCACGCGCTCGAAGAGGTGAACACGCCCAGCCACGCTGAACTCGCCATGCAAAACGGCGGCGGGACGCTGTTATATGACGCGGTGGTCCAGGCATCCATGAACGTGATGAAGAATCAGCGCAACCGGAAGGCGCTGATCCTGCTGACGGACGGCGTGGACACTGGGAGCGATCAGAGCTTGCCTGCGGCGGTAGAGGCTGCGCAGCGCGCCGACACGCTGGTTTATTCCATCTTGTTTTCGGATTCGGGGGCGTACGGCGTGCCGTTCGGGTTCGGCGGTCCGGATGGCAAGGGAGTACTGATGCGGCTGTCGAAAGAGACCGGCGGAGGCTTTTTCGAGGTTTCGAAGAAGCTGGGGATCGATCAGATTTACGGGGCCATTCAAGATGAGCTGCGCAGCCAATACAGCATCGGGTTTGTGTCGGATGTGCCGGTGCGGGTTTCCGAGTTTCGCGCGTTGCAGTTAACGACCAGGCAGAAGGGGCTGGTGGTGCAGGCGCGGGATCGGTATTGGGCGGCGCGTTAGCGCGGGTATGTGGGTTTGCACGCACGGGCCGCCAGCTCCGGGGTCTCATCTCCGTTTGTGACCAGCGCAAGGACTTGGTGCTACCGTAAGGAATCCGATACGCTAAGACACAATGGCCGACACCATCAAAAAGTTGACCATCGAAGGTTTCAAGTCCATCAAGTCCCTGCGGGATTTCGAGTTGGGAGCTCTTAATGTTCTAATTGGCGCGAACGGTGCCGGCAAGAGTAACTTTGTAGGCTTTTTTCGACTCCTGAGAGAGCTAATTGACCAAAGGCTGCAAACCGCCATCAGCGTCGAAGGCGGAGCCGATGCTTGCCTTTTCATGGGACCTAAAGAAACCTCTAAACTCGAAGGTAAGTTTTACTTCGGGCAGAATGGCTACGAGTTTGCGCTTGTTCCTACCCATGATGGCCGCCTGATCTTTTCCGAGGAGAACACGTATTTCGACGGCCGCTTTGGAGTCGACCGACGTTCTCTTGGCTCTGGCCACGCTGAAGCCAAGCTCAAGGAGCGCAAGGATGATGAAGGTAGGTGGGGTGCAAGGCGAGGTGTCCCTCACTACGTCTTCGAGGCTATCGGAAGTTGGGTCGTTTATCACTTTCACGATACAAGTTTCAACGCTGGCGTCCGCCGGCCCCGAGCCATCAATGACAACATTGCCCTGCGGCCAAGTGCGGATAACCTTGCGCCTTTTCTTTATCGAATCGCTCAGACGAGACCGGACAGCTATGCGCGGATCCGAGATGTCGTCCGCCTAGCCGCTCCGTTCTTCGATGACTTCAATCTACGTCCCATACCTGGCAATGAGGATATGATTCAGCTCGAATGGCGTCAGCGGGACTCAGATTACCCATTTCGCGCCAACCAGCTTTCGGATGGTACTTTGCGATTCATATGCCTCGCATCTGCTCTCCTGCAGCCAAGCCCACCTCCTACTATGCTGTTCGACGAGCCCGAACTTGGCCTCCATCCTTACGCCTTGACGTTGGTTGGGAATCTTTTCAAACAGTTCGTGAAGGGCAGCGGGAAAAACGTGTATCAGCAGGCCATAATCTCTACTCAGTCTGCCCCGCTTCTTAACGAGTTCTCCCCGGAAGACATTATCATTGTCGAGCGAACAGACGGCCAGTCCCGCTTCCGGCGCTTAAGAACGGAGGAGTTGTCGGAATGGCTGCGAGAGTATTCGCTCGGAGAGCTTTGGCAGAAAAACGTTCTAGGCGCGCGCCCCTCTAATGAGCGGACCCCTGAACTTGCACCGAAAGGTGGCAATGGCCAAGCGTGACCAGATTATACGTCGTGGTCGAAGGACAAACTGAGGAATCGTTTGTTGCCAGCGTTCTCGCCCCGGTTCTTTGGGCGAGCGATGTCTATCCCATGCCTATTCTCCTCGGCCCACCCGGCCATAAAGGCGGACGAACCAATTACGCCAGAGTCAGCCGCGATGTGCGAGTCTTGCTGAAACAAGACCAGGGCGCGTACTGCTCGACAATGATCGATCTTTATGGCCTGGGCGATGGATTCCCGGGAACCCCTCCGCCAAACCATCTCACCAATCTGGAGAAGGTTCGCCATATCGAAAGAGCTTTCAAAGATGATATATGCGAGCAGATCCCTAACTTCCGGCCTGACCTTCGCTTTATTCCCTACCTCCAGCTTCACGAGTACGAAGGCTTGCTTTTCAGTGACCCTCAGGCGTTCGCGAAAGGCATAAATCAGGCTCATCTTGTCCGGCACTTTCAAAGCATCCGAGATGAGTTTGACTCTCCGGAGGACATAAACGACGATCCTACAAGCGCACCCTCTAAGCGCGTCCTCGCGGCTTGTCCATCGTACCGAAAAGTTATTGACGGAACACTCGCCGCCCAGTCTGTTGGGATCGCGATTATCAGGGACGAATGCCGACACTTCCGTGAGTGGCTGGAAACTCTTGGAGGGCTCGACCATCTCTCTAGTGCGAACGTAATTTGATAAATGGTGCCCAATATCTCTCGCAAATGCAGCGCCCGCCCCGCTCGGGTCGCACCAAGCGCCCAGCCCCTGCGCCTGCATCGCCTCGGACAGCATTGGTTTGCGAAGGCCGGGTCGCCGCCAGAAGTCCGGGTTTGGGAATTTTCACGACTGGCTTCGCCTGTTCCGGTCGAATGATACAAACTACGAGGGAATTCTCCAGCTTGTGCTCCGATCAAGCGGACCGCCCACGATTATGCCAGTGCGTTAATGGGGGCAGGATTGGCGGCCTCGAACAAGGTGATGGCCAGCTCCTGCTGCAGGATGTAGCCCAGTTCGTCGATGCCTTCGAGCAGGCAGTGTTTCGCGAACGCGTCCACTGGAAACTCCACCGCGCGGCCGCCCGGTAGACTCAAGGTCTGAGAGGCCAGATCGACGCTCACTTCCGCGTTCGGGTTCGCGAAGAGATCCGCATGAACTTCGCGGGGCACTACGATGGGCAGCAGTGAGTTCTTGAGCGAGTTCGCGCGGAAGATGTCGGCGAAGGAAGTGCTGATCACCGCGCGGAATCCGTATTGCGAGAGCGCCCACGGTGCATGCTCGCGTGAACTGCCGCAGCCGAAATTGTCACCCGCGAGCAGAATCTTGGACGCCTTGGCTTCGGGCGTATTCAGGATGAACTCGGGCTTCGGTTTTCCAGCGGCATCGTAGCGCCAATCGTAGAAAAGCTGGTCGCCGAGGCCGTCTTTCGAAATGGTCTTCAGAAATCGCGCGGGGATGATCTGGTCGGTATCGATGTTGTCGACCGGAAAGGGAACCAGGCGACTTGAGAAAGGAGTGAATTTGATCATCGCAACAACTCCCGGACGTCGGTGACCACGCCCCTGACGGCGGAAGCGGCGGCGGTCAGAGGGCTGGCGAGAAACGTACGGCCGCCCTTGCCTTGCCGTCCTTCGAAATTGCGATTACTGGTGGAAACGCTGTATTCGCCGGGCTGCAATTGATCGCCGTTCATGGCGATGCACATCGAACACCCGGCTTCGCGCCACTCCGCGCCCGCGTCCTTGAAAATCTGATCCAGGCCTTCCGCTTGCGCCTGCGCCTTCACTTGCTGCGAACCGGGAACCACCATGACGCGAACGCCCGGATGCACTTTCCGGCCTTTCAGAATCGCGGCAGCGCTGCGCAGATCGGAAATGCGTGAATTGGTACAGCTTCCGATGAAGACCACGTTCAGCGGATGGCCGAGCAGCGGTTTTCCCGGCGTGAGATCCATGTAGCGGAGCGCCTTGGCCAACGAATCGCGTTCGAGCCGATCGGTGACGCCGCCAGGATCGGGAACCGCGGCGGTGATCGGAATGCCCATGCCGGGATTGGTGCCGAAGGTGATCATGGGTTCGAGCGCGGCGGTGTCGATGGTGATGCTGTGGTCGTAGCCTGCGCCGTCATCGGTGGGCAATTCGCGCCAGCGCGCCACGGCGGCGTCCCAGGCAGCGCCCTTGGGCGCGTGCGGACGGCCGCTCATGTATTGATAGGTGGTGTCGTCGGGTGCGATCAATCCGCCGCGCGCGCCGGCTTCGATCGACATATTGCAAACGGTCATGCGCTCTTCCATCGAAAGCGCGCGAATGGCGGAGCCGCAATATTCGAAGATTGATCCGGTGCCGCCGCCGATGCCGATGCGCGCGATGAGGGCCAGGATAATGTCCTTGGCGGTTACACCGTTCTGCAGAACACCGTCGGCGCGGACCTGATAAGTTTGCGGTTTGCTTTGGAGCAGGCATTGCGAAGCCAGCACGTGTTCCACTTCGCTGGTTCCGATACCGAACGCCAATGCACCGAACGCTCCGTGCGTCGCGGTATGAGAATCACCGCAAACCACCGTCATCCCGGGCTGCGTCAATCCCTGCTCCGGACCGATGACGTGCACGATCCCCTGCCACTGGCTGTCGAGGCCGTAGCAGCGGACCCCGAATTCCTTGCAATTGGTTTCGAGCTGTGCCACCTGCGCGGCGGCAATCTTGTCGACGATGGGCAGCGAGCGCGGCGTGGTGGGGGTGCTGTGATCCGTGGTGGCGATGGTGAGGTCCGGACGCCGAACCTTGAGCCCGCGCGCGCGTAGACCGGCGAAGGCCTGGGGCGACGTCACCTCGTGAACCAGGTGCAGATCGATGAACAGCAGCGCGGGCGCGCCCTCGCGTTCCGCCACCACGTGATTGTCCCGGATTTTTTCGATGATGGTTCGAGGTTTCATATCGCTTTTACCACCGCGTCTCCCACTTCCGAGGTTGTCGCGGGAGGGCCCGCAGGCTTCAGGTCCGCAGTGACCCGGCCGGAGTTCAACACCAGCTCCACCGCATGATTCACGGCGGCGGCTTCTTCCTTCAAACCGAAGCTGTATTCCAGCATGGCCGCCACCGACCCGATTGCGCCAAACGGATTGGCTTGGTTTTTCCCGGCGAGATCGGGCGCCGAACCATGCACCGGCTCATACAGCCCGACCCAGGCGCCGGACGGTTTCCGGTCGCCGATGGAGGCCGACGGGAGCATACCGATCGATCCGGCTAAAACTGCTCCCTCGTCACTCAGGATATCGCCGAACATGTTCTCGGTGACCAGGACATCGAAACGGCGCGGGTTCAGGATCAACTGCATGGCGCAATTGTCGACCAGCAGATGATCGAGCGCGACGTCCGGATAATCCTTCGAAACCTCGATCACCACGCGACGCCACAGCTGCGAAGTTTCAATCACGTTCGACTTGTCGACGCTGGTCACCTTCTTGCGCCGATTGCGGGCCAGCTCAAAAGCCATGCGCGAAACGCGTTCGATCTCAGCGCGCGTATACGCCATGGTGTTGACGGCATGCGTGTCTTTGCCCTTTTCGAAAATGCCGCGCGGGGTGCCGTAATAGATGCCGCCGGTGAGCTCACGGACGATCAGCATGTCGACGCCGTCCACCAACTCGTTCTTCAGCGGCGAAGAATTGAGCAAGGCCGCGTAGGAACGCACCGGCCGAAGATTCGCATATACTCCCAGAACCTTGCGGATGCCAAGCAGCCCGCGCTCGGGCCGCTTCTCCGGAGGCGCGTTGTCGAATTCAGGCAGACCCACCGCGCCCATCAGCGTGGCGTCGGCCGCCAGGGCGCGGTCGATAGTCTCTTGCGGAAGCGGAGTCCCGGTCTGATGGATCGCGATTCCGCCCAGCAGGCCTTCGCTGAGCGAGAGCTGATGGCCGAACATGCTGGCCACCTTCTCGAGCACCTTTACGCCTTCCCGGGTGACCTCGGCGCCGATCCCGTCGCCGGGAAGGATCAATACGTTGATGTGCATGGTGAATGCGGCGCCCTGGCGGGCGTTATCTAGTCGCCCGCGGCGGCGGCGGTTTGCCCGAGAACTTCGTGAATCAGCGCCACGATCTCCTCATTCCGCAGGCCCTTCTTTCGATCGGCCAGCGTGATGAAGCGATGATACAACACATCCAGCTCTTCCTTGGGCAACTGGAATCCCAGATCTTCGGCGCGTTTGCTCAAGGCGTGGCGGCCGCTGTGTTTGCCCAGCACCAGCTTGGTTTCGGGAACGCCCACAGTATGCGGCTCGATGATCTCGTAGGTGGTGCGCTCTTTGAGATATCCATCCTGATGGATGCCCGCTTCGTGCGAGAACGCGTTTTCGCCGACGATGGCCTTGTTTGGCTGCGGTCCGAACGTTATCGTTTTGGCAAGCAACTGGCTGGCGGAATAAATCTGCTCGGTCACGATCCGGGTTTCGTAGGGCAGCTTGTCCGCGCGCGTCTTGAAGGCCATGACGATCTCTTCCATGGACGCGTTGCCCGCGCGCTCGCCGATCCCGTTTACCGTGCATTCGATCTGCCGCGCGCCGGCCTGTACCGCTGCGATCGAATTGGCGACGGCCAATCCCAAATCGTCATGACAATGCACGCTCACGATCGCGCTATCGCCCAGCACCTTCACCATACGGCCGATCAGCTCGGCGTACTCTTCGGGTACGGAATAGCCGACGGTGTCGGGAAGGTTCACCGTGCGCGCTCCGGCCGCGACCACGGCGCGCGAGATCTGCTCCAGATAATCGAACTCCGTGCGCGTCGCGTCTTCAGCCGAGAACTCCACGTCATCAGTGAAATTACGGGCGAGCTCCACTGCTGCGACGGCTTCGTCCAGCACCTGCTGCTGGCTTTTTTTCAACTTGTAGTGCAGATGAATCTCGCTGGTGGCGATAAACGTGTGGATGCGAGGCCGCCGGGCGTGCTTCAGCGATTCGATGGCCCGCTCGATGTCGAGCGTGTTGGCTCGCGCCAGCGCCGCCACTTGAACCCAGGGGAACTCACGGCTCACCGCGTCCACTGCCTCGAAGTCTCCTTCCGAGGCGATAGGGAACCCGGCTTCGAGGATATCGACGCCCAGATCCACCAGTTTTCCCGCCAGCCGCAGCTTCTCGGGTACGGTCATGCTGCAGCCGGGGGATTGTTCACCATCACGGAGGGTGGTGTCGAAGATGTATACGCGGTTCGCCATGAGTCCTCCTGTTTGCTTAAACCATTATCCGCGCGGGCCTACGATTTGACAAATTTATAATGATGGCTCGTGGAATAAGTTATTATCATTACATAAGAATCGCTTATGGAACTGTATCCCTTGAAGGTATTCCGCACCGTGGCAGCGGAGAAGAGCTTTTCACGCGCGGGCGAGAAGCTGCTGCGAACGCAGCCCGCTATCTCATTGGCAATTCAGAAGCTTGAATCCGATTTGCAGGAACGGCTGATCGACCGTTCCGGCAAAGAACTGCTGCTGACCGACGCCGGGCGCATCGTACATGACTATGCGCGTAGGTTCGAAAACCTGGAGGCGGATCTCGAAAATGCACTGGCGGAGCTGCGCGACAACTCTGCTGGGCGGCTGACGGTGGGGGCGAACGAGTCGACGTCGCTGTATCTTTTGGGGCATATCGAGCGCTATCGGCGGCTTTACCCGAAGGTGAAGGTGCAAGTGCGGCGGTCGCTTTCGAGCCAGATTCCGTCGCAATTGATCGACGGCGACCTGGAACTGGGCGTGATCAGCTACGACCCCGAGGATGACCGGCTGGAGACTCTGGTGATCTCTACCGATCACCTGGCGTTCGTGGTTTCGCCGCAGCATCGCTTTGCCGACCGCAAGGAGGTCAGCATCAATGAACTGGGCATGGAGACGTTCATCGCTCACAATGTACTGTCGCCCTATCGCGCCGTGGTGTTGAAAGAATTCCAACGCTACAAGGTTCCGCTGAACATGGATGTGGAGATGCCGACGGTGGAGACCATTCGAAAAATGGTGCAGCGCAACGAAGGCGTATCGTTCTTGCCGCACATGTGCGTGGCGCAGGATGTGGAGCAGGATATCTTACGCGAGGTTCGGGTGACGGAGCTGAACGTGGATCGCAGCATCCGGCTGGTGTCGCCCGCGAAGCGCAGCTTGAGTCACGCGGCGAAGGCGTTCCTGGAGCTGGTGCGGGCGCAGCCGACGCGATAAAATTCGTACCCGACGCCGGGATGTCCGAGGTAGCGGGCTCGATAATCGGCGGCGCCCAGATCTTCAGTAAGTTCTAGACCTAAGCCGGCCAGGTAGCCCGGCACCTCGCCCGTATCCAATCCGAACGTCCAGCGCTCGCCCACGTTGGCCAGCGTTCGCCCGAGTTGGTCCGTGCCGGAGAATTGAGTTGGATCCTCAATCGCGCGCCGCTCCACATACGTGAACACCAGTTCGCTGCGCGGGCCGCAGGCTCCGATCCACCGCAGCGTGGATTCCACGGCTGAGGCAGTGAGGTAGTTCGTGACGCCCTCCCAAAGGAAGAAGGTGGATTGTTCGCGATCGAAACCGGCGTCCGCCAGCACCGAACCGAGTTCCTGGTGGTTGAAGTCTATCTCCACGAAAGCAACGTTCTTCGGAAGCACGCCGAGCCGTTTCTGGAGCACGCTGCGCTTAACTAGTGAAGTAGCGGCCCGGTCCACTTCAAAGAATCGGGTTTTCGCCGGGTGCGGAATCCGATACGCGCGGCAATCGAAGCCTGCCCCGAGCAGGACCACCTGCGCGATGCCTCGTCCAAGCGCCGCGGTGAAGAACTCGTCGATCAGCCGGGTGCGGGCGATGCCGGAGGTTCGCGCGCCAGGCCAGCGATGGTCGATCCAGCCTGGAATCGCGCGGCCGATAAACGGAACGGTTGAGGCGGCCCAGGCGAGCTTGAGCGACGGCCGGAGAAAGTGGCGGGCGAAGAGGTCTTCGAAAAGCCGCCGGCTGCTCGGGCGCGATGATTCGATGGCTCGAAATAGCGCCATATATTCAGCCGTACGGCTAGGGGCTGTACCGCTAGGGGCTGAAGCGCTCGTTTCCACTTGCTTTCATTTTGACGTACGGCCTGGGCGCGAAAAAAGTACCGCGTTCCGGTAACCCCCGAGAGTCCACTAGGAACATCGCACGACAACAAGTTGCATGGGCTGTTCACCGTCCGGCTTTGTTTGGATTGGCGGCAAAGTTGCAACTCGGCATTCGACGTTGATGGCGTGGGTGGTAACCGTTACAGGGACGAAAGGACTGTGGCATGTCGGCAAAAAATAAGGTGGTATTCGGAATTTTCGCCAGTCAGTTGGATGCCGAAAACTCGGTCAACGGGCTGAAGCTGGCCGGTTTCCGGAACACGGACATATCGATCCTGTTTCCAGAGAACGCAGGAAACAAGGATCTGGCGATGGAAAAAAGCACCAAGGCCCCGGAAGGAACCGCGGCGGGCGCGGGATCGGGGGCAGTGGTGGGTGGAATCCTGGGCTGGCTGGCGGGCGCGGGCGCTCTCATGATTCCCGGGCTGGGACTGTTTGTGGCCGCGGGTCCGATCATGGGGTTGCTGAGCGGCATCGGCGTGGGAGGCGTACTGGGAGGGATCGCGGGCGCATTAGCGGGCTTGGGTACGCCCGAATATGAGGCCAAGCGTTATGAAGGCCGCATTCGAAAGGGCGGCATTCTTCTGTCGGTGCATTGCGACGATTCCGACTGGGTGAAATCCGCGAAGACAATTCTGGAGCAGACCGGGGCGGAGGATATTTCGACCACCACCGAGTCAAGGGCGGATTTTGCGAAGAGCGATAAGACCAGGGCCAGGACCATCGAAACCGGCGCTGCCCGCTAGCGAGCGAGATACAGGACTGCGCTGTGGGCGGCGATGAAGCCTTCGGACTGCGCCTTGGTCGACAGAGCGAGTTCCCAGCCTGGATCCAATCGAAGAGGCGCGTCAATCGGCGAGAGATTGCAGATCAGCAGAGCGCGGCTTCCGGATGGATCCCAGCGCTCCATGCTGAGGGTTGAGCATTCGGCATTCACTGCAACGCGCGTCAGATCTCTACGGCAGTTATTGAGACAAGGCCACTTCTTTCGCAGAGCGATCAGCTCCCGATAGAACGCGAGCATCTGGTGGTGCGGGGACCAGGTTAGCTTGGACTGTTCGAATGTTGGCGTCGCCTGGGGATCGGGAAAAGCGGCACCGTGTTCTGCGTGACGCCCCGCCGTGACGGCCGCTGCCAACTCCGGATCTCCATGGCTGGTGAAGTACAAAAAAGGCGCGGTCTCGGCAAACTCTTCCCCCATGAACAGCATCGGCAGGGAGGGCGCGCACAGCAATAAGGCGGCAGCCAGCGTGTGCTGGTCCGGCGATGTCGCTTCGGTTAAGCGGCGGCCTTCGGCCGTGTTGGCAACCTGATCGTGATTCTGGATGAAAGTGACGAATCGGTATCCGGGTTCGTCCCGGGATGAGCTTCCGAAATGGCGGCGGCGGAACGCGGAGTACGCGCCATCATAAACGAAACCTTCCAGGATCGCTTTTTGAAGCTGATCGATACGCCCGAAATCCGAAAGGAAGCCGCTTCGGGTCCCGGTTAGCAAGGTGAATAGGGCGTGGTGGAATTCATCCTGCCACTGCGCGTCGAGCGCGAGCCCTCCGCGCTCATGCGGGCGAATTACGCGAACGTCGTTCAGGTCGCTCTCAGCGATAATCCAGGCTTGGCGGCCGAGCTGGGCGGCCCGTTCGTGAAAACGATCGCTCAATTCCGACAGCACATGCTTAGCGCCGAAATCGAAGATGCCTTGGATAGCGTCCAGCCGCAATGCATCGATGTGATATTCGGTGAGCCAGTAGAGCGCATTCTCGATGATGAAGGTGCGCACGCCGTCGCTCCCGGGGCCGTCGAAATTGATGGCCGTGCCCCAGGGCGTGCGATAGCGATCCGTGAAGTATGGGCCGAATTCACCCAGGTAATTGCCCTCCGGGCCGACGTGATTGTAGACCACATCCAGAATCACGGCCAGACCGGCGCTGTGGCAGGCATCCACCAATCTCTTCAATGCGGACGGGCCGCCGTAGGCCGAGTGCGGCGCGTACAGATCGACGCCGTCGTAGCCCCAGTTGCGGCTTCCGGGAAATTCGGCGACGGGCATTAATTCGATCGCGGTGATCCCGAGGTCCAGCAAATGCGGGAGTTTTTGAAGCACGCCGTCGAAGGTTCCCGGCGTGGTGAAGGTTCCGACGTGAAGCTCGTACACGATGTAACTGGCCAGGTCGAGACCTTTCCAATGCTGATCGGACCATTGGAATGATTGCGCATCCACGATCTCGGATAGGCCGTGGACGCCATCCGGCTGGGAGCGGGAAACCGGGTCGGGCAGCTCGCGGTTTCCGTCCAGAACGAAAGAGTAGCGGTCGCCTGGTTTCGCGCCGGCGACGAACATTTCGAAATCCTCGCCGCGGCGCGTCATCGCGATCACCTGGGCTGGAGAATTTCCGTGCAGCTTAAGTTCGAGCTTTTCGAGATTGGGCGCCCATACCCGAAACTCGATGCCCTCGCCTCGCGGCGTGGCGCCGTATCTCAATCGCCGCTCCTGGCGAAGAGCAACGCAACCGGGCAATGCTCAAACGCGCGGGCCAGCGGGATCACCGCGTTCCCGTTCGGCTTCTGGGCTTCGATCACTTGACCGGTGAGCACATCCTCAAAACGCCGTTGCTGGAATTGCTTGGGCAACACGGCGCGGGTATCGGTCCAGACGGTTTCTCCGACCGGATTGCCGTTCGAATTACGCAATTTCAAAAAAAACCGGCCGGCCAGGGCCAGCAGGACTTCGTTCCCGGAAGCGCGCGCGAAAGCGATCGCATGCCGCCCGCGGCTGCCTAGGAGCTGCATCGGGATGTAAGAACCCTCCGCGAACAATCGGCGGTGAGCCTGGCGAAACTTGAGCGCCCGGCTGGTGACATGGAGTTTGATTGCGCCGTCGCAAGGATGCTCCACCAATTGATCCATGAGCGCGGCGGCATCGCTCCGCGACTGCGCGTGCAATTTGGCGAGAAGCTGCCGGCGCGATTCATAATCCACGGGGGCGCGATTGTCCGGGTCCACCAGATGGAAGCTCCACAGCTCGTTGCCCTGATAAAAATCGGGAACGCCCGGCGATGCAATTTTCAAAACCAGTTGAGAGATCGAATTCCAGACGCCGGTGCGCGCTACTTGCGCTTGAAACTGAAGAAAATCTTCGAGGAAGGCGTTCTTGCCGGAGGTATCGAGAATTGCCGCCGCGAACCCCCGTACGGCCTGTTCGTATTCGGCGTTGGGATTGATCCAGCTCGAATGCAGCTTGGCTTCGCACAGCGCTTTTACCATGTAACTTTGGATGCGGTCGGTGAAAGCCCGGCGCTCGGCGGCATTCATGGAAACCAGCGGCCAGGTACCCACTAGCGTTTGATAGATCAGGTATTCCTCGTTGGCATCCGGCGCAAGCACTCCGCCGATCTTGCTCTTCCGCGGACGATTCATCTCGCGCCAGCGGCGGATGGCTTTATACCAATCCCCTGACATTTCCGAAAGCACGTTGATGCGGGCGCGCACGTCCTCGCCGCGTTTGGTGTCGTGCGTGGAGGTGGCGTTCATGCTGTTGGGCCAGCGTTCCGCTCGGATCAGATTGCGGCGATGGAACCGGTTCGCCGAGATCCCGAAACGCGACGGGTTTCCGCCCACTTCGTTCAAAGAGGCCAACGGGTAATAGCGATAGAAGGCGGTGTCCTCCATGCCCTTCGCCATCACGGGCGAGCTGAGCTGCTGAAAGCGCATGACGAAGAGGTTCCAAGCGGCGCGCTGGGAATCGCTAAGGCCGTTGGGACGCTCCAGCAGCAGAACGTTCTGGATGAAATCGAAGACCGCTTCGCTGATGGCCGGGTTGCGGCGCTTGGCTTCTCGAATGGCGGCGATGATCTGGCGGCGGTCTTCCGGATCCACTTCCTTGGAATCGATATGCACGTAGGTGCGATACACGGGAAAGGCCGCCAGCACTTCACGCAGGGCGTCGCGCAGGCTTTCGAGCGTGAAATCGCGATACCAGCGGTGATGCTCGGAGATATGATCCAGCTTGCGCGCCAGAACATTTAGCTCGCTCGACATGGCCACTTGCAGAATCAGACGCTTACTGTCGCAGGCCAGATCGTCGAAGTGGCCGGACCAGCCGGTGAAGCGCTTGTAAATCTGATGAAAAGCTTTCTCGCGAGTGCGGTCCACGAAGATTCCGTTCACCAGATTGAGAAAGTTGTAGCCGGAGGTGCCTTCGATCATCCAGGAACTGCGAAGCGGCTCGTTGCCGGTTAAAATCTTTTCGGCGACGATATAAAAGCTTCGATCCACGCCGTTGCGATTCCCGTTGCCGTTGGATTTGATGGGCGCGGACCAGGCTTTGCAGGCGTCCTGCAGGTAACGGAAATATTTTTCGGGTTCGAACAGACCGTCCGGATGGTCGACGCGCAGCCCTGATATGTGGCCTCTCCGCACCAGGTCGAAGATCAGGGCGTGCACAGCTGAAAATACTTCTGAGTCCTCCACGCGGATGGCGGCGAGATCATTGATGTCGAAGAAACGCCGATAGTTGAT
This sequence comes from Terriglobia bacterium, assembly GCA_963786745.1. Lineage (GTDB taxonomy): Bacteria > Acidobacteriota > Terriglobia > Bryobacterales > Bryobacteraceae > Palsa-89. Next base: position 496,628 of record CAWBAE010000014.1, read on the forward strand.
CTCGTCGATGGCCACTCTCCAGAAGCTGAGCCGGTACGGCTGGCTCTCGAGCAATCTCTCTAGGCGATCGAAGCTGCGGGGATCCTCCAGCTTGCCGTTGATATCGTCGAGCGCGCCCTGGATCGCTTCGCGCGCCTCGGGGCTGGCCTCGAGCAGCGCCGACAAACGCCGCCGCACGATCTCCTTTTCGCGGTGGCGCTCCCGGATTTTGGCGTCGTCGGTTTCGGTCTGGCCCGGCAAATGGCCTAGCGCGGTGATGATGCTTTCCAGCTCGGCGACGCGCTCTTCGGACGGACCGAGCTGATCGCGCAGCTTGGCAGCGGCCGGCTCCAGGATGGTGATCCAGGTACCCGGGGCGAGCGGACGGGAGACGCCGTAGACCACAATCTCGAACTGGCCTTCCTGGTAGGCAACTTGGATTTCTTTGTTCTCCAGCACGCGGCCGAACTGGTCCCCCAACACCGGAAGAAGAACCTTGTTCGAGAGCTCCTCTTTGGGAGGATGCCAGTCAATATCAAAGAAATTGGCGAAAGGGCTGCTGGGTCCATTCTCCAGAACATCCCACCACCAGGTGTTGGAGGCATGCGAAACGCACATGTGGTTGGGGACCACGTCGGCAATCAAACCCATTCCACGGCGCTGCAGCTCGGCCGAAAGCCGCAGGAAGGAATCTTCGCTGCCGATTTCCGGATTGAAACGCGAATGGTCCGTGACATCGTATCCGTGCAGGCTGCCGGGGCGCGCCATGAGGAACGGCGAGGCATAGATGTCGCTGATGCCCAGGTCATCCAGATAGCCAGCCAATGCCGCGGCGTCGTCAAACGTAAACAAATGATTGAATTGAAACCGATACGTGGCCGAGGGAGTATAGACCGGCTGAGTCTTACGGCGCTTTGTCACCGTGAAACCTCCCCTACTTGGACTCCGAACGCGCGAGAAGATTTCACTTGAATTAGGGTACTAGTCGGGGAGCGGGGCGTCCAGAAGGCCGAGCAGCATTCGAATCGGGATACGCGCCCATTCCGGGCGGTGGGAAAGTTCGCGATCGATGTCTTCAAGCGCCTGTTCGATCAGGCAGGCATCCAAGAGTACGCGGACTTGCATCGCCTCCGAAGGCAAAAGAGCGGGGTGCGCCGCGGAGTTCTCGTTCAGGTAACCGCGCAGGTAGGCCGCGCTCACCCAATCGCACCAGTAACTCGCCCACAACTCCAGCGCCGGGACAACCTCGGGGCGGCGCGTGACGCCAGGGATCTGATCGAAGAAGACCGCCTGGGCCGCGTACTGAAACGAAAGCAGCATGCTGGCGACATCGCGCAGCGGAGCCCGCTTGATGCGTTGCTCACTGAGCGGGCGATCGGGCCTTCCGTCGAAACCGATGATGACGAAATCTTTGCCGGTGTGCAGGACTTTCTCGAGGCGCAGATCGTCATGAACGCGAATGCGAAGGGCGCTGATCTTACGGTCTGGAATCAAGCGAAACCGGCTTCGGATTTTCTCGGTTGAGTCCAGCAGTTTCTGCGCGTCTTTCTGCTCCGGCGCGGGCAGCGCGCTCAAGCCGGATCTTAGGAGCATGGACGTTTGAGCGGTCTGCCGCATTACGCCGTGATACAGGCCCAGGCGGTAATGATCGGTGAACGGCTCGGGCGAAAAACGCGGGTCGATGAAATTGGCGCTCAAAGCGCGATGCAGTTCCGCCGTCCGGCGTCCCAGCAATTGCGCGGTGTCGAGATAACCGCCGATGAGTTCGTGGACGTGGGAGGGAACCTCGAGACCTTCGAGGTCGAGCGGATGATGGCGCCCTTCGAGACCCGCGCCCTCGGATTCCTTGCGAGCCAGGGCGGCCTCGAAAAACTGGCTGAGCGAGTCCAGCGTATAGTGCCACGCGTCGCCCTGGTTCTGCACAAAGGCGTGTAGGGAGGCGACGATGATCGGATCGCTTTGGTCGGATCGATACTCGATGGTTCCGGTGAGAGGAGCGATATTCGGGAACTCGCGCTCGGTCAGATAAGCCCCCATTTCGACTTCCGGATGAACGCCTGGCTCCACTTTGCGGTAAATCTTCAAGATGAAACGATCGCCATACGCGATTGAGGTGTTGCTTTGTTCGCTTTTGATCACTGCCGGCCCGAGATCGGGATGGCTTTTGCCCCAGGCGGCGCGAAAGGCGCGGGTATGAGACCCCATGAGCTCACCGGAGCGCCCGCGAAAACGCCTGCGCCGGGCGATGGCGCTGAGCATCGCATCGCAGAACTGAGGATCCCAGGCAGCGCTGTACAAGATGCCCTTGGAGCCGTCCTGCGCCTGGAGCTGCGCGACGGAGACGTCGGCCAGCTTGGTCCGAACCTGTTCGCCCGCCTCGCCGATCGCCACCGAGCCCGGAAGAACGTACAGTTCCGGATCGTCGTCGATGTAGTCCACGCGGCCGAGCAGCAAATGCGCGGCAGTATCCGGGATCGGAACTGCATCCTCGATATCGATGGACCGGACGGCGCGCGTTTTGCCTTGAAACCAGCGGCGGGTCCTCAGGTACGCGGGCAATCGGCGAAGCAGGACGGCCAGGCTGCGGCCTTCAAAGACTTCATCCCAGGATTCCACGATGATCAGTGGAAGGCCGGACGGCGTGGCGGGCGCCGAAAGCGATTCCGTGTGAGCCTGCTTTTGCTCCAGCGAAAACCAATAGAAGCCCAAGAAGCCGAGCGTGACGACGTAGGGTTGGTCGCCGATGGGCGGAAATTCCGCCCGGCCGAAGATTTCCACCGGCGTCAGGCCCTTGGCTTCCGACAGATCCAATTCCACATGCTGCGGGAAGCGCGAGAGGTTGGCTACCACCAGGATGGTTTCTTCCTGATAACGACGGTAAAACGCCAGCACTTTGCTGTTGGATGGTCGCAGGAATTCCAGCGTTCCGCGGCCGAACGCCTTGAATTGGTTGCGCTGCTCGATCAGGCGTTTCATCCACCACAGCAAGGAATGGGGATTATTCTGCTGCGCCTCCACATTCACGGCTTCGTAGTGATATTCCGGATCGATGGTGATCGGCAGATAGAGCTTTTGCGGATTCGCGCGCGAGAAACCGGCGTTGCGGTCGGCGCTCCATTGCATGGGGGTGCGGACTGCGTTGCGGTCGCCCAGATAGATGTTGTCGCCCATTCCGATCTCGTCGCCGTAGTAGATCACCGGCGTGCCCGGCAACGAAAACAGCAGCGCGTTCATGAGTTCGATCTTGCGGCGGTCGTTTTCGAGCAGCGGAGCGAGACGCCGGCGGATACCCAAGTTGACGCGCATCCGGCGGTCATGGGCGTAGACCCGGTACATATAATCGCGCTCTTCGTCGGTAACCATTTCCAGCGTCAGCTCGTCGTGATTCCTCAGGAACAAAGCCCACTGGCACGCGGCTGGAATGGCCGGCGTTTCATTCAGGATTTCCATCAGCGGAAAACGGTCTTCCATGCGGATGGACATGAACAGGCGCGGCATCAGCGGAAAATGGAACGCCATGTGGCATTCGTCTCCGGAAGCGAAGTAGGCGACAGCGTCCTCGGGCCACTGATTCGCTTCGGCCAGCAGCACGCGGTCTTTATATTTAGAATCGACGTGCTCCCGCAGCTGCTTCAGGAAGGCGTGCGTCTCGGGGAGATTTTCGCAATTGGTTCCTTGCCGCTCGTATAGGTACGGCACCGCATCCAGGCGGAAGCCGTCCACGCCCAGGTCCAGCCAGAAATCGATGACGTCCAGTACGGCTTCTCGGACGTGCGGGTTGTCGTAGTTCAAGTCCGGCTGATGAGAGTAGAAGCGGTGCCAATAGTAGGCCTTGGCCACCGGATCCCAGGCCCAGTTGGAAGTCTCGAAATCCTTGAAGATAATTCGGGCGTCCTGATATTTGTCGGCGGTATCGCTCCAGACGTAAAAGTCACGCCAGCGGCTGCCGGGCGGAGCGTGGCGAGAACGCTGGAACCAGGGATGCTGGTCGGAGGTGTGATTCAACACCACTTCGGTGAGGACGCGGAGGCCGCGCCGATGGGCCTGTTTCAGGAATGCCTGGAAATCCCGGAGCGTGCCGAACGCGGGATGCACATCGTTGTAGCTGGAGATATCGTAGCCGTCGTCGCGCCAGGGCGAAGGGAAGAAGGGGAGCAGCCAGATGGTGGTGACCCCCAAGTCCTGCAAATAATCCAGCTTGCGGGTGAGGCCCCGGAAATCGCCCATGCCGTCGTCGTCGCCGTCGTAAAAGGCGCGCGCATGAACTTCATAGATGATCGCGTCCTTGTACCACAGCGGATCTGGTTCGACGCCCGGAGTAAAGTTACTGGCCACTTTCATCAGTGTGACCAACCAGCGGGGAAGATGTTACACCCCGGAACAGGTTTGTTACACGCCTCGCGCGTTTATTGCCCTACTGTAATGGTGGCGGAATTGCTGGGCTGATCGTCGATGCTGATCGTAAGCGGGTAGTTTCCGCCCAACATGCCGGAGGGAACCTGGATGTTCATCTGAACCAAGCCGACAAATCCCGGCGCCAGGCCGGCGAACTGGACCTCGGCGGAGGCAGACCCGATAGTGGCGACCACTTTCGACGTGGATTTGATCAGCGGGCTGGAGGGAGCGGGAGTGCCATCGGACAACGGGGCGCTGAGCGGCCCGGAGCCGGTCAAATAAGCTGTGATCATGCTTCCCTGGCCGGCGGGATTGGTGGAAGCGTTGAGCAATCCGTTCGAGTTCTGAACGACGGCGTATCCGGCGGTCCCGGAAAAAATTCCCGGGCCGGCAGCCACCACCGGAACCGTGACCGTGTTGCTTTGCTTTCCATTCACGGTAACTACCACCGATGCATCCCCCACGGCGGTCTCCCACGGCATCTGGAAGTTGATCTGGCCCTGGGTTACGGCCAGGATGGGCGCGGATTTTCCATTCACCGTCACCGAAACACCGGCGAGATTGGTGGACAACGGAAGACTCGCGACGGTCTCCGCCGCTGCGAAGCCGGTCCCGAAGATGCTGGCCAGAGCGCCGGGTGATACCTGGGCCGCGTAGCTGGCTGCATTGACCACGCCGTTGGATGTGATTTTGGGCGCTTCCGGAGTGAGCATACGAACGACCTGGTTGAAGGTATCGCCGATGTAGATGTTGCCGTTCGCGGCCACGGTCACGCCATGCGGGAAGAACAGATTAGCGTCCGTGGCGGGCCCGCCGTCGCCCAAAGAGCCTGGAAAACCGTCGCCCGCGATGGTGTTGATAATTCCCGTGGCCGCGGAAATCATGCGGAGACGAGAATTGATCGTGTCCGCTATATAGATATTGCCGGCTGCATCCACGGCCAGGCCGAACGGATCGTCGAAGTCGGCGTCCCGCGCCGGACCGCCGTCGCCGGAGTCTCCAATCAGCTCGGTTCCGGCAAACCAGGTAAACGTATAGTTAGAAAGCTTGAACTGGATGATCCGCCGATTGCCGGTGTCGGCGACATAGACATTGCCAAATGCATCCACAGCCACAGCGTTGGGCTGATTTAACTGATCGGTGGTCGCGGTGCCACCGACCAAGCTGAAAATAACCAGGCTGGTATTCACTTCGCGAACTACATTGTTGCCTGCGTCGCAGATGTAAGCATTGCCCGCGGAATCGAAAGTGATCGCCACCGGATCGAACAACTCGGCGACATTGGCGGGACCGCCGTCGCCGGTATAGCCCTCCACATTGGTTCCAGCCCAGGTTGTGATGGTTCCGGACGTCGAAACCTGGCGGATCACTTGGTTGGCGGAATCCGCGATGTAGAGATTGCCGGATGAATCCATCCCCAGCCCCACCGGAGAGTTCAATTCGGCGCTGGTGGCCGGCCCCTTGTCGCCCATATATCCGGCGGTCGTGTTGCCGGCTACGGTGGTGATGGTGCCGTTTGCCACCATGCGAACAACGTTATTGGCGGTGTCGGCGATATAGACGTTGCCGTTGGGGGCAACCAGGATTCCACCGGGGAAGTTCAATTGAGCCGATGTTGCGGCTCCGTTATCGCCCGAATAGCCCGCCGTATAATTTCCCGCGATGGTTGAAATAGTATAAGACTGCGCTTCCGCCCCCGCCCCGGACAGAATCCCGATCAAAATACCTATGCTGTAATGCCAGACGGTCATGAAATCTAAATACCCCTCTTCAATCAGTAAGTTTCAAAGCGCTATGGTCCATGATGCCACAAGCCGGCGCAACCACTCGATTCAATCGGCGGACGGCGCGAGCGGGTACGCGAACACTCCCGCGTCTCCGATCTTGCGCCAGCCCGGCTGATCCACGACACCGGCGATAGCCGGAGAGACTACAAAAGCGACGCCATTCGAAGCCAGAATACGCCGGGCTCTGCTCCACTCCGTCTCGCGTTCCAGGATGCCGCCGCCGGAAAACGAGACCTCCAGGCTGATGCGCGCCCCGGTTAAACGAGCCCAATAGTAGGGGACATTGCCGCTAACGATCGCTACTCGATCCCCCTTCTTGAGCCCCAGGCCTTTGAGGTCACTGGCTATTTTATAGTCGAGACGCGCGGAGCCGGGAACCGGTTGCGCCGAATCCATGGAAGCCATGGGAGACACGGCGGCGACGGTTTCACCCAGCATCAGAAGCGCTGCGACAGCGGCGATGGTCAGCGGAACGCGCGCGGCCAGGGGATGGGCGGCTTGGAGCAGCGCGAGCGCGAGCGTGGTCCAAAGCAGCACGAAGAAGGGCGCCAGATAGCGCGCTTCGGCATTGACGGGCGCATACATGACGAATGGCATCGCCCCGAACAGAAGCAACGGCCATAGCGGCCTGAGATGGCCGGGGATCTCGCGTTTCGCTGGAACCAGAAGGAACAGGGACAGGAGCGCGAAAACAAGCGGGAGCTGGCGATGATTTAGCAGATAGACGTAGAAACGGAACTGGCGGATGAAGGCTCGGCCAAAGTCCTCGGGCCGGTAGGCGATGCGCGCGCCCTCGCTCCAATAAATTGGATCGTACCAGGGCGGGTAGGTGGCAACGATGGGGCCGGCGAATTCGAAGATGGCGGGGGTGGTGGCGATCTGGCGGGTGGGATGGACGGGCCGTCCGTTATCCGGCGGCCCTCCCTGCCAGTGGTGATTGGGAACGCCGTTGACTATCCAGATCACGTTGAATTTTCCACTGTCTCCGAACGTGAGCCGGCCTTTGGCGTTGGACAGGATCCAGATGTAAGGGACCGAGATCGCGGCGAAGATTACGACTGCCAGGGTGGAGCGCAACAGCATCGGGGAACGACGGCGGGCCAGCACCAGCACGGTTCCCAGGCACAACGCAGCGTAGAGGAAGAACGGCGTCTTGGCCAGGTATCCGACGCCCAGGGCGACGCCGAGCGCGGCAGAACGCACGCTGGATGCGCCTTGAGCTATCTGTATCAGCAATCCCGCGGCGAGGAACGCGAAGAAACTCACCAGAAGATCCGGAGTCACTTGGGCGAGGCTGGTGAGCCCCAACGAGCAGTACAGAAAAGACGAGTACGCGATTGACAGGAAGCTGAGAGTGCGGGGATCATCGTCAGTCTTCGGAAGAAACATCCGCAGCGCATTGACGAAAAAAAGGAAGCTCGCGAGCGACAGCAAGTAGATCACGAAGTTCATCAGGTGCACCAGCGGGAATTGCTGGTACATGCCCGGGTTAACGGTGCTGAATGCCGCGCCGATCAGCCAGGGATAAAGCGGACTCCACTGCGAGTTGACGGCATGGGGGAAATCCCCGGCGCGGTAGGCGTCCGCGTTGTCCAGATATTGGACGCCATCCGGATTCATCTCGAATCGAGTGGTCCAGGCCTGGAGCGCGCCAAGCAGGATTGCCAGGATGCAGAAGGCCAGCGTCAGCCGGCGAAGCCACATGGAAACTTCGTGCGGAACTGAGGGGAGGATTCTCAAAAGAGCCTGCGTTCGTTGCGCGATCACAGGACATGTCTTCAATGAAATCAATGAGTTGCACAATCGAGCCGAAAACCGGTCTCTATACTGCGTTCAGAAAGGGAGGAGCCTTGCGACGCGTTCGAATCTTTCTCGTCTCGATTCTCATTCCAACCTGCTGGAGCCAAACACCCACGCTGGTGGACCTGAAGGCGCAAAGCCGGAACGTGGATTTCAGCTCGGCGGCGTCCACCAGCCCGTTCAAATCCGGAACTTCCCTGCCAGGCGCGTGCTCGGTGGGCGCGATGTTCTATCTAAGCAACGCGACGCCTGGCGCCAATGTCTACGGCTGCACTAGTAGCAATGTCTGGACGCTGGAGAGCGGCGGTTCGCAGAGCGCCAGCCAGCTTACGGACCTGGCGGCCAGTCTGGGTACAACCACAACGTTGACAATCGGCGCTGGCTGTTCGAGCGCCGCGCCTTGCAATGTACGGTTCGGGAGCTCGGTACATTCTTTCACCAGTTCCAGCACGGCAACCATTAGCGCGGGGAGCGGGACGGCGTTCGGCTATTTGGATTCGAACGGAAATCTGACCGTGGGGCACAGCATGACCGTGTCGTGCAGCTCCGGCTGCGCGGCGGTGTCCGGGATCAGCGCTTTCCCGGCCAATTCGGTGCCATTGTTTACCTGGACCGCGACCAGCGGCGTCTGGAATCCAACCGGCGGCGTGGACTGGCGAGCCTTTCAAAGCACCACGATTGTCGCAGCGGGCAGCGGTTTGTTAGGTGCCACGGCAAATGGCGCTACTACGTTGTCGGTGGATCCGACGGCGGTGGGGCTGTGGGCGCCGGTTCCCGCGACGGCGTCGAGTGCTTGCGCGCAAGGGAGCTGGTCCGCGGACACCTCCTACTACTACGTCTGCGTTGCCGCCAATAGCTGGAAACGAACGGCTCTCACAATCTGGTAGAGAGATTTGGCTTTCCAAGCACTATGAGGATTAAGCTGCATGAATCGTTGGGCTGGTCTGGTTACACTTTGGGTGACTTCCGTTACTGGCATGGCCGCGATTGGCCCGGTCAGCGTTCAATCCATTGCTGCACAAGCGATCCTGTCCTTCACCGCGCCCGATCCGTCGCAATGCCTGGTGCAGGTTTATAGCGACGCGGCGCTGACGGAGCTGGCGGACGACACAAATTCAACGCTGTTCGCGGGCGCGCAGCAGTGCAATCGCGCCGGATCGGCGATCAACGGTAAAGAAGTCAGCTTTGTGGCAGGATTGCGGAAATCCCAGAAGGCCTCGGACGGCCTGCTGCACTCGCGCGCGCTGGCGGCGCAAACCACTTACTACTATGTGATCACGGATTCCTTGAATGCCGTGTTCTCGCAAGGCTCCTTCACCACCGCGACGATGGCTCTTGGGAATCTCTATCCCGTGCAGCCGCCTTTCGACCGGAACGCGTGGGACAACCGAGCGTACCCGCAGTTCGGCTGGACCGTGGGCCAAAGAGGGCAGACGCTGATTGATCCGGTCACCGGACAACTGGTGAAGCGGTTGACGTTCGCGGGCGATGCCTACGCTAAAAATCAGAACAGCACCGACGGGGTGGGAGCGCAGCTTGCAAACGCGGTTGCTAACGGATCGTGCTCGAATACGGCCAACTTCAACACGTCGGGAGCCAGCTACGGAAGTTGCTCCGGGGCTGCCACGATTTTCCTCCCTCTGCCCGCGTTCCAGATGACCGGCGGCGGCACGTTCAACAACTGGTATCCGCGCTTCAATGTGGACGACCTGCTGCTGTACGCGTACGGCTCTGCGGACTCGACCGCGATCGGCGCGGCGAACGGCAGCAATACGCTGGTGGTTTGCCTGGCGCAGGGCGCGTCGCTTCCGTGTTTATCGAGCCAGTTTACGGTTGTTCTGCAAGCCAGCGCTTCGGCGACGGGGACGGTCAAGGTGCCGGCCAGCGCTCCATCGCCGGTGTTTGCGAACTGGGGCTATACACCGCTGCACGGCGATGTGGTTCCGACGCCGGGGACGGTCAGCGTTGCAGGCAACACGGTGACGCTGACCAATCCAGGACAAGCTAATACCTGGGCGAACGCATTTGCCGTGGACTGGCCGGCCGGAAGCCAGATCTACATTCAGGGATCGTCGGCGTGGGGCTGCGTGAACAGCTACTGCACGATCGCGTCTATCCAATCCGCCGTGCAACTGACAACGGTGGAAACGTGCAGCTCCGGATGCCCGAGCTCCGCAAATTACGAGGGCCGTGCGTTTGGATTTCAAGTGGTGCGTCAGGGAACCAGCGGCTCGGTCAGCGTGAGCTTCGGGTTCGAAGCGGACATGTCGACGTCCTGGTCGGTGTTGGAAGACGGAATCCCGGAGCATTGCAACGACAATCCAGTGACGGTATCGAACGACGCTTCAGGCAATCCATATTCCGGTTACACGCTGGCTGGATACGTGTGCACGTTCCAGAACGAATGGGCCGGGAGTGCTTATTGGCTTTTTATTTCCAAGGATCAAAACGGAAACCCGCTCGGGGAAGCGCGGCCTCTGGGGCCGTCGGGCATTCCTTACACCTCGGCCTGGACCTCTAACGGCGCGAGCTATCCAAACGGCGTGAGCATGTCGTTCGCGGGCTGGCATCCGACCGACGGAAGCAAGTTTATGTCCAGCGCTTCGTACAATTCGGGGACCACGCTGCTGCTGGTATCGGCGCAATATGATTCGACGCAAACCGGATGCAATCCTACCTATACGACCTGGCAGGGCGCACAGAGTTATGTAAGTTCGTACGCGTTTCCGGCGTTGACCTGCTTCACTTACACCAACTTGACGAATCCGTCGGCAACTCCGCCCATGGATCTGAGATCGCAGATTGTCCGGGCCTACTCGACTTACAATCCTGGCTTCGATTTGTCGGGGTTCACGATCGGCAGCGTGGTGGTAAACGGAGGGTACGCGCGAACCTGCATGGCGGCCATCGGAGGCGGCGATCGCAGCATTCAAGTTTGCGCGGCCTTTGATCCCACCAGCGGAAATCTGGTTCAAGTGTTTGATAGCTTCTCGAAATATCCCGGGCGCTGGGGTTATGTGCATGGTCCGGTCCATACGATCGGCAAATATCACTCACTTACTCTGGATCAGCCGTATCCCGCCAGCGCGAGCGCGACTAACTCGTTATATGGCCCCTTCGAAATGGCTGTTACAGCCGTCAATCGCGCGGGCAACTCCCAGGTTCCGAACTGGACTCTCGCGGGAAGCGGCCTGGGAACCTCGATGGCCGCGAACGAAGCTTATGCTTGCCCTACTGAATTGCCGTTATATCTTGTAGCGCTGGGAGCGGCTGGAAACAACTGCATCCAGGTGCAGGTCTCGTCGGAGCCATGCAGCCACACGCCGGGCACGGCCACGATTTATCCAGGCGGACTAAATGAGGCTCAGCAATTTCCGTGCACCAGCACGGATGGTTCGACCGTAACCAACACTGGCTGGTCCAAGCTTCAGAACCTCGCGGCCGGCGACTGGGTTCGCCCGAACGAGACTTACAACGATTACGACGAGGTTTTCATCGTCGCGAGAAAAGACGTGATTTCCAGCACGGAGATCAACCTGTGGCTGATCCGCGGCGGAGGCGTGTGGCCGAACGCCGCGCAGCCTCCCTATGCCACCATCGGCTTATCGCACGCGGACGGCATCTCGCTGGCCGCGACCGCCAATTTCATCGTGGGAGCGGCGAACTGGATGATGGACGCGACCGATCCGACGTCCACCTGGATGCCTGACAATCCCGCCTACGTGCTGGTGCACGGGACACAAAGCCCGGGATCGAATCCGAGCAACCGGACGGCGGTGGCGATCGACTTACAAAATCAGACCGAATATGCGGGGTTCTTCGACCTGCCGATCGCGCAGCAGATCATGCAGCCCCTGCCGGATCTGACGGTCCGAAATCCGGTGTGGGCCGGCTCGTCGGCTGGATATGCGGGCGTTCTTCAGGACTACATGAATAACGAGCAACTGGCGGCATCGGCATGGGATCGCAGATGGGTGGTGAACTATCGGCACCTTAACCCGGCTTCGGGCAACGGGCCGGAATACCGGTCGAGCCCCGGCGGCGTGGATACCTTGACGCCGGTCGCGGGAACGGCGCAGGTGTATAAAATCACGGATCCATATTCGGGCGGCGCGGCGGATCCGAAGAATCTTCCGTTCATACTGTTCGCGGGCCGTTTCCTGCTTGCCGATGTCAGCAGTCCCGTGACTTCCGAGAACACGATCAGCGATTCGACCAGTTTCGCGGCCTGCTACGCCATCAACGCCGGAGAATGCGTGACTACTTCGAGCGCGGGAGATCACTACGTAAGCGTTCCGTTTGCAGCGGGCGAAAATCAATGCCTGACTAACCAGTACGAAGAAGTGGCTCCCTGTTTCTTTAATTCGTCGCCCGATGCAGGCAAGATCCAGCAGATGGATGTTTCCGGGAAATTCGACGGGACCGGGCTGCGGCAGCGGATGTTGTCCACCGGATTCGCAGGCATCGGCGGCCAGTATCAATATTCGGAGCCGAAAGTAAGTCCGGATGGCGCCTGGATGTTCGTGCCGTGTTGGTGGCTGAACGGGGTTCGATCGGAAGTGTGCGCGGTCTCGTTGCCGGCCTTTCCCGCGCAGGATTCGGTGGTGCGAACCGGGTTCGTGCCGTACGATTTGAACATTTCGGGCGTCAGCGGAGATCAGGTGCGGGTTTGCTGGGGCTACGCCGAGAACGGCCCGGTGGATGGATCGGCGAATAGCTTGTATCCGGCCTCGCGGCAGGAACAAGGCTGCTCCAGCACCTCATCCACGGCGCCGTTTTTATGGACCAGCGAAACGGCGCAGTATACGGCCTGTGACACCGGCTGCGTGGTTCGAATGAATCTGATTCCAGGCCGCGTGGCTTATTACGTCATCGAGCGAAACAACGGCGGAACGGCGAAGACTTCGGCAGTGATGGTGGCTGCCCAACCGTAGCGGGAGTGTCATTTGCAACTTACCTCTCCATCGTCCGGCGTTCGATTCGAAGCGTTGGCGAGACTTTGGGCAAAGGCAACTAACCACTGGACGGATATTTCGGCGGCCGCGCTCATTCTGGGCATTGCAGGGACCGCGGCCCACATCGGCGCGGTCCACACCATGCTCTATGGCCACGATATTTTCCTGGCGCTGGACGCGGGCTGGCGAGTGCTGAACGGCCAACGGCCGGATGTCGACTTTTCGCCGAGCCTGAGTCCGGCGCTGGGGATGTTGTTTGCTGTCGCGTTGAGGCTGGCGCACAACTCAGTCAACGCGGTCGGGTATGCGAGCGCGTTAGTGGGGGCGGCGGCGGGCCTGCTTAGCTACTGGCTGGTGCGGCGGCGACTGCCCGGGATGCCGGCGGTGTTGGCGGCTATCGTTCTAACGCTGATCGCCGTCGCGCCCTTCCCGGTCGGATTGCCGCCGAACTCGCTCAGCCAGGCGATGCTCTACAACCGCTATGGATATGCGCTGCTCGGTTTGGTGTTGCTGGAAGCGTTCCAAGGCTCGCGGGATGGCCGACGCGCGGACGCCGCTGGCGGGGGATTTCTGACAGGCGTCGTCATAATCGCGCTGCTGTTTCTGAAACCGAGCTACTGTTTGGTTGCCGTGGCTTTCGTGATTTGCTCGAGCGTGTTAGCGCGTCACGATGCGCGGCGGTATCTCGGAATTCTGCTCGGCTTGCTGGCCTGCGGCGTCGCGATGATGGCGTACTTGCGGTTAGACTTCGCGGCGGTCTGGAAAGATCTTCACTTGATGAGCCAGGCCCGGAGCGCAGGGCTGAGCATGTGGACCATCCGATGGTCTCTTATAAATGCCGTCACGGACTTCCTGCCGCTGGCCGTGCTCGCTGTGCTGATCAAAAGCTGGAAGACGATCGCGATATCGATGGTGGTTTTTACCGGCGGCGCCTTGCTGCTGGCGACCAACGGGCAACTGCGGGGCTTCCCGTTGAACGCCGTGCTCGCGATCCTGCTGATCGAGCGGGGCCGGGCAGCGCTGAAGACGGACGCGGTTCCGATCCTGATCGGATTGATCGCTTATTTGCCATTTTGTTTCGGCAGCGCGGGCGGACTGGGATATGCTCTGTTCCAAAGCCGCAGGATTCCGCCTCACTCCGAGGTTGCGCGATTTCAGCCGCCACATTTGGCCGGCCTGCTTTTGTACGACATGCCGGATGGCACCGACGCGGATCGACGCAGCAACGGACCAACATACGTGACGTATGTCAACGACGGGGTAAACTTGCTCAACAGAGCGTCCCGAATGGACGAAACGGTTTTCACCCTGGATGTGCAGAATCCTTTCTCCTATGCCTTGTTGCGGCGGCCGGCGCACGGGGGCAGCGCCGCCTTGTACTTCGATCACACGTTCAACGACCAACACAAACCGTCGGCCGCCTGGCTTTTTGGCTCAGCCGACATCGTGATGGTTCCGAAGCATCCTTCGGGCGCGGAATTGGACGCCAGTGCGTTGTTTCGAAATTATCTCGGGGACGTCAAGTCCGGATTCCGTCTGTGCGAGGAGACGGAATGGTGGCGGCTCTATAAGCGTCCTTGGAACCTGGCAGGCTGCGAAGCCAACGCACGATCAAGCAGCGATGCGGCGGATCCACTGCGATGAAGAACGCCAGGGCGTAAAACGCAACGCTCAAAGCCAAGGTCGAAGCGGCGATCTCTGCCCAGGTATTCGCCCGTAGCCACAGGGCGACGGCGAGCACAGGCGCCGTTGCAAGAAGGGGTCGCAAATAAACCGCGCGTAGGTACGCGGCAAAGGACAGGCCGACGGTTCTGCTGATCAGCCACGAAGCAACCAGGCCGCGGTTCAGAATCATCAGGGAAGCCACCACCCAGGCCGCGCCGACGATTCCCCAGCGCGGGACTACCAGCCAGAGCAAGCCGAACCCGGCGACCGCTTCGACTAACAAGCTTCGGGCGTAGCGCTGGTGTCTTCCGAGGCCTTGCAGCAGCATGCTGGCGCTGTATTGACCGACTACTCCGATGACATAGCCGGCCAGGAGCATCGGCAACACGGGCGCGCTTTGAGCGGCGAATTCGCGGCCAACCCAAAATACGAACAGTTGCGGGCCGTGCGTCCATAACAGAATCGCGAGGGGCATGAAGATTACCAGGCAATACCGATTGGTGTAGACCGCTAAGTCGGCCAAGGCTTCGAAGCTGCCGCGGGCCGTCAATTCAGCGGCGTTGGTGTTGGTGACGATCCCGATGCGGCCGACCAGTTCCACCGTGTACTGCAATAGCCGCACCGGCAGATTGTAGTAGCCGACAAAGGCGGCGGGGCGGAAATGGCCGATCCAAAGGGGCGCGCTCTGATTCAGAAGTTGCGTGGAGATGGTCATCAGAAAGGTGTGGATACCGAAGGACGCCATCCGGCGCAGCATCGAGGAGCGCGCGTATCGGAAAGATATCCGCTGCCCGGGAAACAGCTTTCGAAAGTAGAAATAGTTGATGGAGTAGCCCACGATCTGGCTGATGACGACGACAATGCCGAGCGCGATCAGCTTGTAGCCTAAAAAGAGCAGCAGGGCTTGTCCAACAGCGCGCACGGCGGCGGAGACGATCGAAGCTTTGTTCGAATACTCGAAGCTTTGCACTGCTTCCAGGCACGCGTTGAAGATGTTGAAGACCAGCCCCAGACACCAGCTCAGCGTAATCACGATGACCAGCATGCGGAAGTTGCCTTGCAAGCCTGGAACGACCCGGAAGAAGCGTTCCACGCTCCCACCGAAGGCGATTGCCAGTCCTAGAATCAGAGTTGCCGCGATGGAGGAATAAAGAAACGCCGTGCTGACCACCGCGCGAACATTGTTCGGTTCGTTGGTGGCGGAATAATGGGCAACGAACTTGACTGTCGCCGATCGAAAGCCGAGGTCGAAGAACCAGTAATACTCGACCAGTGAGAACGTGATGGCCCATACGCCGTAGCCGTCGGGGCCCAGCTTCAAGATCAGGTACGGCGAGAGAACGAAGCCGATAAACAGGCTTGCGCCGGTACCCAGCCAATTCCAAAGTACGTTTAGCACGAAGCGTTGGCCGCGGCTGGGCGTGGATGCGTGCACGGTTTTCGAGAGGTAGTGGGAAGAATGGAGATTTGTCTCACAGCGCGGGCACGATATGTCTTAGTTGCGGCCCGAAATCGCGACGCCTGGCCTCCGCGAAGAGCGGTGGAAACAGGAAGCTCGATTCTTTGACGAGCTGTCGCAAAACTTGGAAGTTGCCCCTGTCGATCCGTTGGCGCTGGATCGCTACCGCTCCGCGCGGCGGTTGCGCTTCAATAAGGAATTTCGATTCCACCTGCTGGGCGATCTCGGCGGCAAGCGGGTTCTGGATGTGGGATGCGGCGACGGCGGCAACACGGTGCTGCTCGCTAGGTTGGGCGCGATGGTGGTGGGTGTCGACATTTCGTCTGGATCTATCGCGGTGGCGAGGGACCGGGCGCGGATCAATGGCGTAAGCGATCGGGTGGAATTCGTTTGCGCGCCGCTCGAAACGGCGCCGCTCAAAGCGGGGGCTTTCGATGTGATCTGGGGCGACGCGATCCTGCACCATCTGAACGGGGATTTGGACGCGGTGCTCGGGAAACTGATGGGGTGCGCGAAGCCCGGCGCTTTGGTGGTGTTTTCCGAACCGGTCAATTTCAGCCCCACGCTGCGCAGGATTCGATTCCTAATCCCGGTTCACACCGATGCGACGCCGGACGAACGTCCGCTCGAAGCGGCGGAGATCGCGGTGCTACGGCGGCAAATTCCAGATTTGCGAATCCTGCCGTTCTCGCTGCTGGGGCGGTTGGATCGGTTCTTTCTGCAGAATTATAACTACGAGCGATCGCCGGCCTGGCGAAGGCGGGTTTCGAGCGGGTTCGCCGCCGCCGACTCGCTGCTTCTACGCTTGCCAGGCTTACAGAATTTGGCGGGAACAGCAGTTTTGTACGGGCATACCGGTGTGTGAACTTCCTTGATTTTGTTATTCTGGAGTTGCACACTTCTCCGCTGGATCAATCACCTTGAAAATTGGCTTTGTCAGTCTCGGATGCCCCAAGAACCTTGTGGACACCGAGGTCATGATGGGCCAGTTGACCGAGCGCGGCCATGAACTGACCAACGATCCGGGCTCGGCCGACGTGCTGGTGGTCAACACGTGCAGCTTCATCGACCCGGCCAAGCAGGAATCCGTCGACACCATCCTCGAGATGGCCGAATTCAAGAAAACCGGGCGCGCGCAAAAGCTGATCGTGGCCGGTTGCTTAGTGGAGCGCTATCGCGACGAGATTCGCGGCCAGATTCCGGAAGTGGACGCGGTAATTGGCACCAATGAGCTCGACAGCATCGTCGCGCATTGCGAGGGCCTGGAGGCAAGGCCGAATCCGTTCGAGCCGTATCTCTATCACGACCTCACGCCGCGCGTACTCTCTACCGCGCGGCATTACACCTACATCAAGATCGCGGAAGGCTGCGATCATCCGTGCTCGTTCTGCGTGATTCCGCAGTATCGCGGCAAATTTCGCAGCCGGCGCTTTGAATCGGTGATCGCGGAGGCGGGGAGAATGTTCGCGCAAGGCGTGCGCGAGATCAATCTCATCGGACAGGACACGACGTCTTATGGCGAGGATCTTGGAATCAAAGACGGGCTGGCGCAATTGATGGCGCGGCTGGCGGAAATCGAGACGCCCTTCGGCAAGTGGGTTCGTTTCCTCTATTGCTATCCGAACCGGATCAACCAGAAGCTGCTCGACACCATCGCCGAGCACGCCGCGCTGGTGAAGTACATCGACATGCCGCTGCAGCATTCGAGCGCCGCCGTCCTGAAGCGAATGAAGCGCGGCTCGCATGGTGATTTCTTCCTGAAGCTGCTGGAGAAGATTCGAGCTACGATCCCCGGCGTCGCCATTCGGACCAGCATGATCGTGGGATTTCCCGGCGAGACCGAAGCCGATTTCGAAAATCTCCGCGAGTTCGTAAAGGCCGCGCAGTTCGATCGGCTGGGTGTGTTCGCGTATTCGGATGAGGATTCGAGCGCCAGCTTTCATCTGGACGCGAAGCTGGATGGCCGGACCATTCAGAATCGCAAGCGCCGGTTGATGGCCGACCAGAGGCGCATTTCGCGCGTTCGGAATCGCGCCATGATCGGGCAGGAAGTGGACGTGTTGGTGGAAGGGCCGTCCGAGGAGACCGATCTGCTATGGCAGGCGCGTATGTCCACGCAAGCGCCCGAGATCGACGGCTTCTGCTACGTCAACGATGTCGAGGGCGCCGAGCCGCGCACGGGCGAGATCCGGCGCATGCGAATCACCGAAGCGCACGACTATGATCTGGTGGGTACGCTCCTAGCCTCGACGGATTCGGCGCGCGCCATCGAATCCCAGCCTTTTCGCATCCTCGCCGCACTGCGATGAAATGCCCGATCTGCAAAAAGGTAGTGGACCCCGGCGACGCCTTCTACCCGTTTTGCAGCGAGCGCTGTAAGATAATCGACCTCGGCAATTGGGCCAGCGAGAAGTACGTCATTTCGACACCCGTCCAGGCCGACGAATCGGATGACGACGAGAATGCAGGCCGGCGAGAACAAGATTCATAACCAGGCAGCGCGCGCGATCGCCACCTGGTTCGGGTGCGGTT
Source organism: Terriglobia bacterium (assembly GCA_963786745.1). Lineage (GTDB taxonomy): Bacteria > Acidobacteriota > Terriglobia > Bryobacterales > Bryobacteraceae > Palsa-89. The sequence continues at coordinate 515,200 of CAWBAE010000014.1, forward strand.
ATTCGCCCGCTGCGCCAGGGACCGCCGGATCGCTGGCCGCGATTGCGATCGCGCTCGGGCTGCACCTCTGGCTAGGCTGGGGGCGCGGCGCGTTTCTGATCATGGCCGTGCTCCTGCTTGCTCCCGGAATCTGGGCCGCGGACGTGGTGGCGAAGCTGGAGGGCCGCGAAGATCCGGGGCTGGTGGTGGTGGATGAAGTGATCGGCCAGTGGATCACGCTGGCAGGGGCATCCACGCTGAACTGGAAGAGCTGGCTGGCGGCGTTCGCGTTCTTTCGAATCCTGGATATCTTGAAACCGCCTCCAGCGCGGCAATTTGAAAATTTGCCGGGAGGCCTGGGCATCGTCGCCGACGACGTGATGGCGGGCATCTATGGTGCGCTTGCTATATTCTTATTAGACCGATTGCATTTTTTTTGACATGGCTTCCAAAAAGGAATCGAATGGCCGTCCGCAGATCTCGAACGTCTCCCCGGAGGCGGCCATCCCCGGTGGCGAATTTCAGATCCGCGGCGCGGGCCTGGCCCGAACCGAGCGGCCGCGCGTAACCATCGGCGAGGTGGAAGCTCCCATCGTGATCGGGTCGGATTCCTACGTGATCGCGCGTGTGCCGGAAGGCGCGTCCGCCGGAGAGTTGATCGTCGCGTCGGGCACCCAATCGAGCAAAGCGTGGACCTGCGACATCGGCATTCAAGTGGCCGAGAATCTTTACCCCGTGGGAAATCCGGCCGTCGACAGCCTGGGCAATATCTATGTGACGTTCAGCGGATCGCGCGGGCAGAAGACTCCAGTGTCGGTTTACAAAATCGACCTGAACTACACGCCCAAGCCGTTCGTCACGGACGTGATGAATGCCACCGGCCTGGCGTTCGATAAAGCCGGCATGCTGTATGTCTCGAGCCGCTACGACGGGATCATCTATCAGGTGACGGCCAACGCCAGTGCATCCGTCTACGTGGAAGGCATGGGAGTGGCCACCGGGATCGCTTTCGACGCCGAGGAAAATCTATACGTGGGCGATCGCAGCGGCACGATATTTAAGATCAATCGTGCGCGCCAGATTTACGTCTTCGCCACCATGGAAGCTTCCATCGCCGCGTACCATTTCGCATTCAGCGACGATGGTTATCTTTACGCCACCGGCCCGACGACTTCCAGTTTCGATTCGATTTATCGGATCTCTTCGCACGGCGAAGTGGAAACCTTCTATCGCGGAATCGGACGCCCGCAGGGATTGGCGTTCGACGCCGAGGGGCGTCTGTATGTTGCCGGGTCGATCGGCGGACGCCGGGGCGTGGTCCGTTTCGATCATGCGCCGACGCCGGAGCTATTTCTTTCCGGACCCGGTATCGTGGGGCTGGCGTTTACTCCGTCGCGCTCGCTGCTCGTCACCACCAACGGCGCGCTTTATCGCGCCGACGTCGGGATTGCGGGCCGGCCTCTTCCATAAATGTCAGACGCGGAAATCATCGCGGTCGGCTCCGAGCTGCTGACCCCGCAAAGGCTCGACACAAACTCGCTGTACCTGACCGATCAGCTCAACGGGCTGGGCGTGGAGGTGGTTCGCAAGACCGTGGTGGGTGACGACCGCGCGCGGCTGGGGGACACGATTCTGGGCGCAATCGCGCGCTCCCAGATCATAGTTCTGACGGGCGGTCTGGGGCCGACTGAAGACGATCTCACGCGCGACGCGGTGGCCGCGGCGGTGGGACGTGCGTTGGTTTTTCGCCAGGACATTTGCGATTTGATCGAGGAGCGCTTCCGGCGCTTCGGCCGCAAGATGGTGGAAACCAACCGGCGGCAAGCGTATGTCGTCGAGGGCGCGGAAGTGCTGCCGAACGATCGCGGCACCGCGCCGGGACAATGGGTTGAGCGGGATGGCACGGTGCTGATTCTGCTACCGGGCCCTCCGAATGAGCTGAAGGCGATGTTCGAGAATCATTGCCTGCCGCGCCTTCGCGAGCTTTTGCCCGCGCAGGTGATTCGAATTCTGCAGCTGCGCTGCGTGGGAATCCCGGAGTCCGATCTCGATCAGATGATCGCGCCGATCTACATGCAGTACCCCAACCTTTCCACCACCATTCTGGCGGTTTCGGGTGAGATCCACGTGCATCTGCGGGCGCGCTGCGCGACTGCGGCGGAAGCCGAGGCATTGATTCAGGAAGTGAGCGGCCGCATCGAGCCGCTGCTTGGAGACCGGATTTATTCTCGTAACGGCGATTCGCTGGAGAAAGTTGCGGGCGATATGCTGCGTGCGCGAAATGCAACGTTGAGCGTTGCCGAAAGCGCCACGGGCGGGCTTTTGGGGGGGCGAATCACGGCGGTTCCAGGCGCGTCCGATTATTTCGCCGGCGGCTTCATCACCTATACGAACGAGATGAAAACCAGTCTGCTGGGCGTTCCGCCGGAGATGCTAGCCGAGCACACCGCTGTGAGCGAACCGGTGGCGAAGGCGATGGCGGAGGGGGCGCGGGCGCGAACGGGCTCGGATTATGCGCTGTCGATCACGGGTTACGCGGGCCCGGATGGAGAGAAGCTAGGAGTTACGTTCATCGGTGTCGCGACGCCGGAGGGAAGCGAAGCCCGGCGCGTGCATTTCCCGGGTACTCGGGACCTGGTCCGCATGTTCTCCACCAACACGGCGCTGGATCTGCTGCGGCGGCAGCTAGTGCGAAAATAGCAGCAGCGATGCCGTTCCAGGTTTTCGAAGCTACATCAGCCAGCATACTCAGCCCAACCACCGGATACATTGCAGAAGCGGGCTTCACGCACTCGCTCTCGCCCGCGCGTAATTGCACCTTCGCGTGCAGCTACTGCTACGTGCCTACAATGGGGATTTACGGCGGTTTGACTCCAGCGGACTCGCGGCATTGGGGCCAGCTCACGACGTTCAAATCAAATGCGCCGGAACTGCTGCGGCGGCAACTGCGCGCCCGGCAGGTTATCTATTGTTCTCCCGTGGTGGATCCTTATCAGCCCGCCGAAGAAGGCCGCCGGCTGATGCCCCGCATCCTGGACGAAGTTCTCCGGAACCCGCCGGAGGTGTTCGTGATTCAGACGCGCGGCCCGCTGATCCTGCGGGATCTCGCGCGGTTGAGGGAGCTTTCGCGCCGCACCTCGCTGCGCGTCAGCTTTTCGGTAACCACCAATCGAGAGGATGTTCGGAAGCTGTACGAACCGCACTGCGCCTCAATCGCCCGGCGCGTGGAGACGATCGCCGAGCTGCGCGCCGCCGGGATTAGAACGTTTGTGACGCTTGCGCCGCTGCTCGCGTGCGATCCCGAGGAGTTGGCCGCGCTGGCGCTCGGAGCCACCGATCAGGACATTATCAGCGACGCGCTGCACGTTCGAGCGCTCAAACCGCGCGGGGCAACCACGCGAGATGCTGCCATCGCGATCAGCCGGCGTCACGGCTTCGATGCCTGGCTCGAACCGGAGTTTCAGGCTGACGCGCTGGAGCGCATTCGACGAGTAGTGATAGAAGCAGGCCGGCGCTTCGCGTCCGGTCCGGAAGGATTTCGATGGCTCGCACAATAGCGGCGCACCCGGTGCTGGAGCGGCTGGGCATTGAGCCGGATAATTCGGGATCATACGGCATTGAGGCGACCAGCGGCGGTAGCGGCTCCGCCATTGCCTCCTTGAATCCCGCCGACGGCCGCGAGCTAGCCCGCGTGCATCTCGCTTCCAGGCAGGATTACGATCGGCTGGTTTTAGAATCGGCCAAAGTGTTCGAACGCTGGCGTATGCTGCCTGCGCCCCGGCGCGGCGCGATCGTGCGCGAAATCGCCGACGAATTGCGGCGCGCGAAAGACGACCTGGGCACGCTGGTGACGCTTGAGATGGGCAAGATCCTGGCCGAAGGCAAGGGCGAGGTACAAGAGATGATCGACGTGGCCGATTTCGCCGTCGGGCTTTCCCGGCAGCTCTACGGGCTCACCATGCCGAGCGAGCGGCCCGGACATCGCATGTATGAACAGTGGCATCCGCTGGGAATCGTCGGCGTGATTTCGGCTTTTAATTTCCCGGTGGCGGTTTGGTCCTGGAATGCGTTTCTCGCGGCCGCGTGCGGAGATTGCGTGCTATGGAAGCCGTCGCTAAAAACTCCATTGACGGCTATCGCGGTGCACAAGCTGTGCGACCGCGTGATGGAGCGCCACGGCTGGCGCGGAGTATTCACGCTGATCATCGGCGAAGACTCTACGGTGGGTAAAGCGCTGCTCGAAGATCATCGCATTCCACTGGTGAGCGCGACCGGCTCAACCCGCATGGGGCGGATCGTCGCGGAGACGGTGGCGCGCAGGCTGGGCCGCACGCTGCTGGAACTGGGCGGCAACAACGGCGTGATCGTGATGAACGACGCGAATCTGGATCTGGCCGTGCCCGCGGTGCTGTTTGGCGCGGTGGGGACGGCCGGGCAGCGCTGCACCAGCATTCGGCGGCTATTTTGGCAGCGTGGGATAGCCGCCGATATCACGGCGCGGTTGAAGTCAGCGTACGAGCAGATTCGCATCGGCGATCCGCTCGATGAATCCACGCTGATGGGGCCCCTGATCGACACGCAAGCGGTGGACGCGATGCAATCGGCGGTCGAGCGCATTCGCGAGCAAGGCGGCGAGCTTATTCTGGGCGGCGACCGGCGGGGTGGATGTTACGTCCGGCCGGCGTTGGTGAAGGCATCGCCTACCATGCCGATCGTGCGCGAAGAAGTCTTCGCGCCCATCCTGTATCTGATGGAATTCGACACGCTTGAAGAGGTGATCGCCTGGCACAACAACGTTCCGCAAGGACTGTCGTCGGCGATGTTTACCACCAACGTGATTTCGGCCGAAACGTTCTTGAGCGCGCGCGGCAGCGACTGCGGAATCGCGAACATCAACATCGGCACCAGCGGCGCGGAGATCGGCGGAGCGTTCGGCGGCGAGAAAGAGACTGGCGGCGGGCGCGAATCCGGCAGCGATGCGTGGAAGGCCTACATGCGCCGCCAGACTGTGACGATCAACTGGTCGAACGAGCTGCCGCTGGCGCAAGGAATCAAGTTCGACGTTTGATTCGCGGCGCGGTTACCATAAGGTTTGTGATTCGCCGCGCAGCCGTGTCGCTGATCCTGGCAACTTGTCTTCACGGACAGGCTCCCATTGAAAACGACGGAAAACCGATGCGCATCCCTTTCGAATGCACCGCGGCCGATTCGGAAGCCGGGGGCTTGAGCTGCTCGGAAGAGCATCCGTGCCCGGTTTATCTGGAGCTCGCCAGCGTGGAGGCGGTAGGCAACAAAGTCTTCCTGACCGGAAATCTGCACGCGCCCGATGCCACGCTCTATTCCGTTCTGATGGCTTCCGATGATTCGGGGAAATCCTGGAACGAGCCGGTTCCCAGGATGCGCGCCTCCGGACTGGATCAAATCGAATTTATCGATTTCGAGAACGGCTGGATTTCAGGGGCGAACTTGCAGACCGCGCCGCGCGACCCTTTTCTGCTGATGACCACCGACGGTGGAAAGACCTGGCGCCGGCGTCCGATCTTTGAAGAGAGCCGGGTGGCGTCCATCGAGCGCTTCTGGTTCGAGTCGCCACAGATTGGAACGCTGCTGATCGATGCGCGGCTGGACAACAATCGTCATGAGCTGTATGAAACGCGGACGGGCGGGGAGAGCTGGGCCATGCGAGAGTCGAACGTGAAGCCGATTCCCTTCCCGCATAGTTTCGATCCTAGAGCCGCCGCGTGGCGCTTGCGGCCGGATGCCGCGACGCACAGCAATGTCATCGAGAAGTCGCTAGGTGATCATTGGCATACCATGGCGAGCTTTTTAGTGGACGCCGGAGCGTGCAAACAATGAAGCCCGATCCTATCGAGCTGGAGTTGTTCCGGCATCTGCTGGTCTCGATTGCCGAGGAGATGGGCGCGGTGCTGCGCAAGACATCCTTTTCGGCCAACATCAAGGAGCGCCGCGATTATTCTTGCGCTGTTTACGACGCCGGCGGCGAAACGGTGGCCATGGGCGATCACATGCCCGTGCATTTGGGCGCGATGCCGCTGTCGGTGCGGCACGCCATGCAAGCGTTCGATCTGGGACCGGGCGACGTCGCGATCCTGAACGATCCGTTCCGGGGAGGAACGCATCTGCCGGATATTACCGCGGTCTCAGCCATCTTTGTTCGCGGAGATCGTAAACCTGCGTTCTATGTCGCCAACCGAGCGCACCATGCCGACGTGGGTGGGATGAGCCCGGGATCCATGCCTCTGGCGCGCGAGATTTTTCAGGAGGGCATCCGGATTCCGCCCATTTTGCTGGTGCGCGGCGGCAAGTTCGATCGCCCGCTGCTGGACCTGATTCTCGCGAACGTGCGTACGCCCCAGGAGCGCGAAGGCGACCTGCTGGCCCAATGCATGGCCATTAAACGCGGCGAACAGCGGCTGCTGGAGCTAGTGGCGAAGTACGGGCTGCCGAAGGTGCGGCGCAATATGATCGCGCTCCAGAACTACAGCGAGCGAATGATGCGCGCGGCCATCCGGCGGCTGCCGCCGGGAACGTATCGCTTTGAAGACGCGCTCGACAACGACGGCATCAGCCGGCGGCCGGTGAAGATCGCGGCCGCGGTGACCCTTCACGGCGATCGGGCCGTCATCGACTTTCGCGGATCCGATCCGCAAGTGGAAGGGTCGGTGAACGCCAACTTCGCGGTGGCGGTCTCGGCGACGGCGTACGTTTTCCGCTGCCTGGTTCGTGAGGATATCCCGTACACGGCTGGGATTTTGCGGCCGCTCGAAGTGATCGCGCCGGATGGCATGGTGGTGAGCGCGCGGGCGCCGGCTGCGATGGCGGCAGGCAATGTCGAAACGTCGCAGCGCATCACCGATGTGGTTCTGGGCGCGCTGGCCAAGGCGGCGCCGGGGCTGATCCCGGCCGCGAGCTCCGGGACCATGAACAATCTCACGTTCGGCGGGTGGGACGCAGTGCGCAATGGCCCGTTCGCCTACTACGAAACCATCGCCGGCGGAATGGGTGCGTCCGATGCCGCGGACGGCTTGAGCGCCACCCATACGCACATGACTAACAGCTGGAACACGCCCATCGAGGCGTTCGAGCATCAGTATCCGCTGCGCATCCGGGGTTATCGGATTCGATCGGGCTCCGGCGGAAGAGGGCGGCACAGAGGCGGCGACGGGATCATTCGGGAGTACGAATTTCTGACGCAGGCCGACGTAACTATACTGGCCGACCGCCGGCTGCGGGGCCCCTACGGGTTGGCCGGCGGGCGGGCCGGTGCGCCCGGACGATCCACGCTGGTTCGCGGCAAGCACGTCACTTCCCTGCCCGGTAAAACCAGGTTCGAAGTTGAGCCGGGCGACGTGCTGCGGATCGAGTCGCCCGGTGGAGGCGGCTACGGCCCTCCGGTCTGAACTGGATTGTCGTCCGCCACGGGACTGTGCCATGATCCTTGCATGAAGCTGAATATCGCCGCACTGTTTGTGGCCGCGCCGGCATTGTTCGCCGGCACGGGACTCGAGACCCTGGTGAAAATCGATACCGGCTGGGTATCCGGCAGCGGAACCGCGGTTCGAACGTACAAAGGGATCCTCTATGCGGCCCCGCCGGTGGGTGATTTGCGCTGGAAACCGCCGCAGCCCGCCAAGCCCTGGAAAGGGATCCTGTTGGCCAAGGAATATCCGAACACTTGCCCGCAAGCGGTTCCGATGGGCGGCGCGCCGCAGAAAGAAGACTGCCTGGGCCTGAACGTATGGACGCCCGCGAAATCGGCCTCCGATAAGCTGCCGGTAATGGTGTGGATTCACGGCGGAGGGTTCGCGGTGGGCGCGAGTTCGCAAACCGTCTATGATGGAGAGCCACTGGCCGCTGAGGGCGTGGTGCTGGTGAGCATTAACTATCGGCTCGGAATTTTCGGATTCCTGGCACATCCGGCGCTAAGCCAGGAGTCTCCCAATCATGTTTCGGGCAACTACGCGCTGCTGGATATGGTGGCGGCTTTGGAGTGGGTGAAGCGCAACGTCGGCGCGTTCGGCGGAGATCCGAATAACGTTACGATCTTCGGCGAATCGGCCGGCGGCACGGCGGTCGGGCTGCTGATGGTGATGCCGCAAGCGAAGGGCCTGTTCAACAAGGTGATCGCCGAGAGCGCCTGGGCTCTCAACACGCCCATCAGCCATCTGCGGGATTCCTGGTACGGGCGCATCCCGATGGAGAAGTTCGGCGCCAAGCTAGGCGATCTGGCCGCGCTGCGCGCCAAGAGCACGGCCGAGATCTTGAAACTGGGAGGCGGGTTCGAGCTGGGCGGCGATGCGGCCGACCGCGGCGAGTCCTATTTGCCTGTCGTGGATGGTTATGTCCTGCCCGACGATCCGGGGCGGCTTTTCGCCGAAGGCAAGGTTCAGAACGTCGCGCTGATCGCTGGAACGAATGCCGACGAAGGAACCTTATTGGGCGGGCCACCGGTGAAAAATATCGCCGATCTCCACAAATGGGCGGCCAAGCAGTTCGGTCCCCAGGCCGAGGCTCTGTTGGCGTTTTACCCGGCTCCGAGCGACGGCGAAGCTCACGCTGCGGCTGCGCAGGTGGTAACCGATTTCCAATTCTTACAAGGGACCCGTTTGGTGCTTGAGGCCGTTTCCAGAGTGAATCCCAAGACCTACGAGTATCAATTCACGCGCTTGAATGGCGTGGGGCGAAAGGTCAAGTGGGGCGTTTTCCACGCTTCCGAGCTGCCTTATGTGTTCGGAACTCTGCCGGACTCGGCCTATGGCACCACGGCCTCGTTCCTGGGCGATTTCTCGGTGGATCCCGACACTTATAACGAGCAGGACCTGAGGCTCTCGAAGGCCATGCACGCCGCCTGGGTGCAGTTTGCCAAAAACGGAAACCCGAACGGGCCGGGACTGGCGCACTGGCCCGCCTTCAACGCCAGCAAGGAAAGCTACCTGGAATTCGGGGATCAGATCGTCACGAAAGAATGGCTGCGGAAGAAGCCCATCGATTTTCTGGCCGATGTCACCGCCAAGATGCGCGAGCGCCAGAGTTCGGCGGGAACGCATTAGAGCGGAGCGTCCGCGGTTAATATTACATGGCAAAGTTCAAATCGGCCGGCGGCAAGAAAGCTCCGGCCAAATCGGCGCGCCGCGCTATTCCCTGTCTGGTCCTGATCGTGCTCGGCATCGCCGTTATGACCCTGTTGTTTTATCTTTCCCTGCAATCCAGCAATCCATGAGATCCGATAACCGCCGTCCCGACCAGATGCGCCCGGTGCGCATTACTACCAACTATCTGCTCACCGCGGAAGGCTCGGCTTTGATCGAAGTGGGTAATACGCGGGTGCTGTGCGCCGCCTCGGTGGAGGAGACCGTGCCGTCGTTTCTGCGCGGCAGCGGACGGGGATGGGTGACGGCGGAATACGCCATGCTTCCACGCGCGACGGCAACGCGCACGCCGCGCGAGGTGATCAAAGGCTATCCTTCCGGACGCACGCAGGAGATCCAGCGTTTGATCGGGCGCTCGCTGCGTTCGGTGGTGGACATGGCCGCGCTGGGAGATCGAACGGTGATCGTGGATTGCGATGTCCTGCAGGCGGACGGCGGCACCCGCACCGCCTCCATCACCGGCGCTTACGTCGCCATGGTCCTGGCGCTGCAGCAGCTGGTTCGCTTCGGGGCTTTGAAATCGCTGCCGGTGGCGAGCGCCGTGGCGGCCACCAGCGTGGGGATTGTCGGTGGCGTTCCGGTGCTGGATCTCTGCTACGAAGAGGATTCCGCGGCCGAGGTGGATATGAACGTGGTGATGACCGGCTCGGGCCGCTTCGTGGAGCTGCAAGCCACGGCCGAGAAGACCGCGTTCGACGATGCTCAGCTCGAGAAACTGATCGACGCGGCGCGGCGCGGAATCGCGGAACTGTTCGAGATCCAGAAGCAGGCGCTCCGGTCCTGATTAAGGTGTTGTACGCGGCGACCACCAATCCGGGCAAGCTGCGCGAGTTTCGCTTCATATTGGCCGGCTCGGTCGACGTAGAGCCGCTGCCGGGCTTGGCGTCGATTCCGGCGCCCGAGGAAACCGGATCGACATTTGAAGAGAACGCCATCCAGAAGGCGCTTTATTATTCGAAGCACTGCGAGGAATTCGCGTTTGTGGATGATTCCGGCATCGCGGTGGACGCGCTCGGAGGCGCGCCCGGTGTGTACTCGGCTCGCTGGGCGGGGCCGGACGCCACGGATGAAGCCAACAATCGGCTGCTGCTCGAGAAAATGCGGGGCGTTTCGAACCGCGCCGCCCGATTCGTGTGCGTAGTGGCGCTGGCGCGATCGGGCCGCCTGGTGAAAACCTTTCGGGGAGAAGTGGAAGGCGAGCTGCTGGATGCGCCGCGCGGGAGCAATGGATTCGGGTACGACCCGTTGTTTTATTACCCGCCCTTCGGTTGCTCTTTCGGCGAAGCGCCGCCGGAGCGCAAGATGGAGGTGAGCCATCGGGCACGGGCGCTGCGGGCGATGCTGGCTTATTTGCAGCAATTAAGGTGAGGCGATTCAAGATTCATGGCTCGCGGCCGATGAGTGATTTATGACCAACAGCATCGGTTCAACCCTTCCAGTGACACAGAGCCAGGCGCAACCGCCGAACACCCAGCCGACCGCCGCACAGCAGAAGCAAAAGCAACAGGAGCAACAGGATACGGTCCAGCTCAGCCAACAGGCCCAGCAGTCCCAGAAGGCCGGGGATGTGGACCACGACGGCGACAACCACTAAGGCCACGGAAGGGAATTAGGAGGGCGCGGGGCTGAAATCGCGCGGGCTACAATGGTCTGCGATGAACCTCCCCCGCCTTCGCCTCGGCCGTATGCGGGACTTCTGATCGTTGCGCAGCTGACGAGCCTTGCGCAGCCGCCCGCCGGCGCCCAAGAAACCGGTAACCGACGTTTATAATGGCGTCACCGTCACCGATGACTATCGCTGGCTGGAAAATTACTCGGACCCGGCTGTGCGCGCCTGGAGCGACGCGGAAAACAAGTACGCCAGGAAGTACTTGGATGCGCTTCCGCTTCGCGCGAGTCGCATTTATGAACAACTGAAAGCCCTCTACTCGCAGCCCTCGGCCAGGTATTCCGACCTGATTGCGCGCGCGGGGCGCTATTTGCGCTCAAGATCCAGCCGCCGCAAGAACAGCCGCTCCTGGTCACACTGAAGTCGGCCGACGACCCGCAATCCGAGCGCGTGGTCCTGGATCCGAACCAGTTGGACACAAGCGGAGGAACCGAGATCGATTTTTATGTTCCGTCCACCGATGGAAAGCTCGTTGCAGTTTCCCTGTCCAAGGGCGGAAGCGAGAGCGGCGATGTGCACGTTTACGACGTGGCCACCGGCAAGGAGACCGGCGCTCCCGTCCCGGGGTCAACGGCGGTACGGCCGGCGGGAGCGTGGCGTGGAATGCGGATGGATCGGGATTCTACTATACCCGCTATCCGCACGCAGGCGAGCGCCCTGAAGCCGATCTGCATTTCTTTCAGCAGGTTTATTTTCATCGCCTGGGGACCGACACCACGCAGGACTCCTATTCACTCGGCAAAGATTTTCCGCGCATCGCCGAAATTCAACTGGCCTCGCTTCCGAAGATGGACGCTACATCCTCGCGTCGATGGGCTATGGCGATGGCGGCCAATTCGGGCATTACTCTTCGGTCCCGACGGTCAATGGCATCAGATCGCCAGGCTTTCCGATGAGATCACCGGCGCCGCCTTCGGCACGGATGGCGATTTGTATCTGCTCTCGCACTTGAATGCTCCGAAAGGGAAGATCCTGCGGACTTCGCTGGCGCACCCGAGCGTTGCGGAAGCGCAAACTGTGGTTCCCGAAAGCAAAGCTGTGATTGAGCGATTCCTTCCGCTGGGCAAAGCGCTGTATGTGCAGGATGTGCTGGGCGGCCCGTCGCAGATCCGAATCTTTGACGCGTCAGGAAAGCTGCAGGGCCAAGTGCCGATCGCTCCGCTTTCCGCCGTTGAGCAGATGGCGCGCTCCGCGTCCGGTGAGCTATTAGTCCAAAGCCAGACCTATCTCGAACCCCGGCCTGGTATCGATACGATGCCTCGGCTGGAAAGGTGCTGCGCACGGCGCTGTTCGACAAAACCGTCGGCTGATTACAGCGACGCGGAAGTGCTGCGCGTATTCGCCATCTCCAAGGACGGCACCAAATTCCGTTGAATATCATTCGCCGCAAAGGCGCCAAGCTGGATGGAAAAAATCCTGCGCTGCTGACGGGCTATGGCGGCTATAGCGTCAGTTTGTCGCCCCAGTTATTCGCGCAGGCTGCGCGTGCTGCTGGATCACGGATTCGTCTTCGCGGAAGCTAATCTTCGCGGCGGAGGCGAGTACGGAGAAGCCTGGCATCAGGCCGGCAATGCTGACGAAGAAGCAAAACGTCTTCGACGACTTCGCGGCTTGCGCCCGCTATCTGATCGATCACAAATACACAACCCCCGCGAAACTGGGGATCGAGGGCGGCAGCAATGGCGGATTGCTGATGGGTGCCGAACTTACCCAGCATCCGGAGCTTTTCGGCGCCGTGGTATCGCATGTCGGCATCTACGACATGCTCCGCGTGGAACTGCAGCCGAACGGCGCATTCAACGTGACCGAGTTCGGAACAGTGAAGGAGCTCGATCAATTCAAGGCGCTGTACGCCTACTCGCCTTACCATCACGTGGTGGACGGAACCAACTATCCACCGGTCTTGTTTCTCACCGGCGACAACGATCCGCGCGTGGATCCCGTTGAACTCGCGCAAGATGACCGCCCGATTGCAGGCCAGCGGCACCCAAGCATCTGGTACTGCTCGAACCAGCGGCAATTCCGGCCACGGCATCGGCACCGCCCTGAGCGAGTATCTGGCTCAAGTGACTGACGTTCTGGCGTTTCTATTCGATCAGCTTGGGTGTCCGATAACGGCATCAGAATTGCCAGATATCCGATATGCCGGCCACAATGGCTCACCATATCGGGTCCTCACACCACAAATCGCGTGACTACACCCAGACCCCGCTGAACATCTATTGGGAAATGACGCAGGCCTGTGCCCTGGCGTGCCGGCATTGCCGGGCCGAGGCGGTGCCCAATCCTCTGCCGAATGAGCTTAGCTTTGAGCAGGGGGTCGCATTCCTGCGGCAGATTCCGGACTTTGGAGAGCCGCTGCCCCAGTTGATTCTCACGGGCGGCGACCCTCTGCGGCGTCCCGATCTTTACCCGTTGATCGATGAAGCGCGGCGGCTGGGCATCGGGGTTTCCATTACTCCGGCGGCCACGGCGGAACTGACGCGCGACGTGCTCTTAAAACTGAAGGAGCATGGCGTGGAGGGATTGGGGCTCAGCCTGGATGGATCGACCGCCGCCAAGCACGATTCGATTCGCGGCGTCCCTGGAACGTTCGAGCGGACCATGCAAGCCATCCGGTGGGCGCAAGAGCTCGAAATGCCGCTGCAAGTGAACACGCTGGCCGCGGCCGAAACCGCCGACGACGTACCCGCCATTTACGAACTGCTCAAGCCGTTCGCCGTATCGCGCTGGAGCCTGTTCTTTCTGATTTCGGTGGGGCGCGGAAAAGTTCTGCAGCCGCTTTCGCCCGAGGCCGGGGAAACGCTGATGAGCTGGATTTACGAAACCTCCCAGATTTCGCCGTTCACCGTGGCAACCACTGAAGCTCCTTCCTACCGGCGCGTGGCGCTGGAACGAATGCGCGGCGAGGGCCTCTCTGGAGAGCAGATCAAGCGTAGCGCGGCATATCGCGGTTTCGGGATTCGCGACGGCCATGGAATTATGTTCGTCTCGAACACGGGCGATATTTGCCCGGCCGGCTTTCTGCCTCTCCCGGCCGGCAATGTCCGGACCCATCGCGTGGCGGATGTGTATCGCAACGCGCCCCTGTTCCGGTCCCTGCACGATCCGACGCAGTTTGAAGGACGCTGCGGATGGTGCGAGTATCACGCGCTTTGCGGAGGGTCGCGATCACGCGCGTTCGGAGCCACCGGCAATCCCCTGGCGTCCGATCCGTTCTGCGGTTTCGAGCCGCGTCACTCCGAACCGGGAGCCTGAAGCACAGCGTCGAAGCGCTCGCGGGCGAGCCACGCGGCCTTTTCGTCCGCATCCACATATCCCCACAGGTTTGCAGCGGGGAAATAATAGTGGATCATCGGCAGCTCGTCCTGCGGCGCCAATATTTTCTTGCCCTCGAGATGTCGGCCGCGCAGTTTCGCCAGTTCCGAGCCGAGCTGGGGAGCCGGAAGAATCGGGTGAGCGGCGGTCTGCGAAGCTGTGTTCCAGAACGCCAGTAAGCAGAGCGCCATCGCGGCCGCGGCTTGCGGTATCGGCTTCCAGGCCTTCGTTGTGGAAGCGAATGCGAGCCCGGCGAACAATTGGAACGCCGGAAGAAACGGGAGCAGATAGCGGGGCGTGTCGGTAGCTACGCGCAGCACCATCAGGAACATCAGGCACGCATATAACAGCACCGGGAACAGCAGGCGGCGGGCGCCAGAGTCGCAGAAACGAAAATACAGCAGGATGGCGGCGGCGATGAGCAGCCAGTCCATGGGCGAATTGATGAGGCGCAGACGCCAGGTTTCGAGCAGACTTACATGGCCCCAGGGAGACGAACGCGCGATGGCCAGATACGCCATGAACAGATAAGCTTTCAGGAAGCTGAGCTTCAGCATCGCGCCGGGCCATAGCAGCGAGACCGCTCCGGCAAAGAGCAGCACCGATCTTCGCATAAAGCGCCAGTCCGTCAGCTTGGTTTCGAGTGCGGCGCACACTAGCAGCACGACAACCAGAACGAACGCCACTTCGAGCGTTGAAAAAGCGCACGCGGCCGCGGCCACCGCGGCATACCAGTAGCGTGCTGCGCCGGTGTTGCGCCACTTGATCAGGAAGAGCAGCGCGACGATGTAACAAAGCACGAATAGCTGGTGGGGCGCGACTTCGTTGGTCCGAACGGTGGCATAGCTCCATAGGTAAAATGCACCGCTCAGAACGCCAGCGGCTAATCCTTCGCGTCCCGGTAGCAGCCACAGGCATCCCGCGTAGATCAGCAGAAACGTTAGAACGGGAAACGCGTACGACCAACTTCGGGTAGCCTGTTCGTTCAGATGAAAAGGAGCGAGCCCGAGAAGCCAGTAGAAATACAGAGGGCCATGCCAGTGCCGGTAAAAGTTCACGTCATCGGCGCGGCGGATGGCATGCGACAAATCCCCGCGCTGGGACGCGTCCTGGCCCTTTCTCAATCCGGCGCGGACGTAGTCGGAGAGTGACTGCGAAGGCGTGTCGGTGAAGTTGGCGCGCCATCCCAGCGAGACAGCGTACATATAATCTGCCTCGTCATAGTAGTAGGGCCAGGTGAAAATCTGACGGCGGACCAGCAGAAAGAAGACGGCCAGCAGCACGAACGGGAGGATCCATCGCATGGCTTAGCGCGGGCGCGGGGCGAGCCTTAATGCGATGCTCATGCCGGCCAGCGCAGGCAGATAGCTGCTGTACGCGATGTGGAAAAAGAACGTGCAGACCGCGTACACCAGCACGCCGCTGAACAGGCAAAACGCCAGCGCCCGCGAATCGTCCGCCTCGCGCCGGTATATCCGGAAGTTGGACCTGAGCGCCAGCACTATTACGGCGGTATACAAGAGGAACGCTGGGATTCCGCACTCGCTGGCCACCTGCGTGTAGGAGTTGTGCGTTCCCAGCCACGGCGCAGCTTGGCCCTGCTTCACGGCGTCGCCAAAAACGGCCACCGGAAACTGGCCCGGCCCCACGCCTGTCACGGGATGCGTGACGGCATAATGCAAGCTCTGGCGAAAAAGCTCGGTGCGCTGAGCTTGCGACGCGGCGGCGGACTGATCTTGCGCATCAGCGGGTTCGGCCGAGGGTCCAATTGCAATTGACAGCATCCGATGCAATGCGGGTGCGGGCGTCAGCAGCAGCGCTCCCGCGAGAACCGGAACCCCGACCAGCAAGTACGGAATACGGTTCTTCGAGAGCAGCAGGCATGTCACAGCCAGCGTGAGGATGGCTACGAACGCGCCCCGCCCGGCGGTTCGAAAGGTGAAGACCAGCGCCGCCAGGATCGCGGCAGCGCCCAGCATGCGTTTCCAATACTGCGGCTGGAAGACCAAATACATGAATTGCGTGATGGCGATGATCAATTGCAGGCTGAGATCGTTGGCGTTCGAGAAGAATACGCTGTCGGGGATTTCGAGACGCCCGCCCTGCACCGAGCCGAACCAAAAACAATCCAAGAGCAGGACGAAATTGGAGGCGATCAGAAAAAACATCAGACGCCGTAAATGCCGGACCGATATCACGAACGCGGCGAAATAATACAACTGAATCCAACCGTGCGGAATGTAGTCGGCCAGCAGCAGCACGGATCCGCCTCTCCATACGCTGAAGGGCACGGCCAGACAGAGCCACAGCAGAAACCCGAGCCACAGGCGGCCGACGGCGTCGCGCATGCCACGCAGCAGATTGCCGCTCAAAAGCAGCAGGATCGGCAACAGCACCCAGGAAATGGTGGATATGTAGGCTTTCGCGTGGAACAACCGCAACGCAAACTCATTCGCGTAGGCGGAAAGCGAGAAAATGCACAGCAGCGCGAAGCCGGCCCGCTGTCCGAGGCTCGAATCGAACGACGGCGATTCGATCCTCGGCAGAATGGGCGGCAGGATCTTGGATGCTATGGGGTGCTCCAGAGGTCTCTGAAGCGGTTCCCGCGGCAGGCTGAGCAGCGCCTTGGGATTATTGAAGCGGCTCAATGCTCCTTTTTAAGCTAACACTTCCGGCGCGGCCGGAACCGCCTTCAGATGTGCGCCATGAGCGGATGCTGCATGGGCCGGCCTGCATCGAGCGAGGCGAGAATCGTATCGGCATTCACCGGGGCTCGGCGGAAAACCTCGTCGCCGACAGCGTCCGAGAGAGCGTTCAATATAGCCGCGCAGCCGCCACCCACCGGAGGTTCGCCGATACCGCGCGATCCCACCGGCGTCTCCGGATCCGGAATGTCCAGCGCTTCCCAATCCATCTTGGCGGGGATATCGAGGATCGTGGGCGGTTTGCTGTAATGGAACCGGCGTGAGAGCATCGCACCGTATTGCGGGTCCATCACCCATTTTTGTCCGATTGCGTGCCCGATCCCGAGAATCGAGCGGCCCATCACCTGGCCGCCGAGAGCTTTCGGATGCAGCACGCTTCCGACGTCGGCGTATGCCAGGAAATCAACCAAATGGTACTTCCCGGTTTCTAAATCCACTTCCACCTCGGCGAAAGTGGCGACGTAGGAAAAGGTTTGGCCGTCGTGCGGATATTTGTCGCGAGCCGACACCACCAGGCCCTGGCCCGCCAGCGCATTGGCGGCCTGCTTGGTGTATTTGTTTACATCCGGGTTCACTTCGTGGCCGTCGTAAATACCGCCCAACTGGATGGCTTTTTGCGCGGCCTGCGCCAGAGTCATTCCAGCGCCGCCGCCTTTGCGAAAGACGCGCTCACCTCCGACTTCATAATCCGCGGGCTTACCACCCAGGCTCTTCGCGCCGATTTCTTGCAGACGAAGTTTGGCTTCTTCACCCACCGCGTGCGCGGCGCGCGTCATCGCGTGCGTGGTCTGGCTGCCGCCCGAGACGCAACTCCAGGCCAGGTTCTTCGCGTTCGTGCCCCAGCAGACATCGCACTTTTCCCACGGCACTCCCAGCATTTCAGCCGTTACGCGATGAACATCGATCACCGATTCGGTCCCGAGATTGCCGATTCCGGATTGGAAGCAGATGCGTCCGTCCGGCTTGATCAACGTCAAGGCATCGTAGCCGATGGATCCGCCCACATAACAACTCATGGAAACGCCGACGCCGCGCACCTTGGTGCCGCTGCGTTTCGGATTGCGTGCGATTCTTTCGTTCCAGTTGAACTTTTCGGCGCCGCGATCCAATGCTTGCTTGATAAACGCGCTAGTGGCATAGTTGCGCTTGCCTTGCCGATTCACCGGCCCGAATTGCGCCTTGCCTTCGGGAGCGTTGATGCGGCGGATAGCCACCTGGTCCAGCCCCAGTTTGCGCGCCGCCTTGGCCAGGATCGGTTCCATGAGAGTGATACCTTGCATGCCTCCGGGCGAACTCTGCGCGCCGCGCGGCGGAGTATTGGTCATCACCGTGAGACCGCGGAAGCGCATGGATTCCGGCTGATACAAGACTGAAACGATACGGCCGGAAGATGGGGCATCGCCTACCGGATCGTACGGACCGTTGTTGATGATGCCGAACATATCGAGAGCGGTGATGCGGCCCTCTTTCGAGAAGCCGACCTTCATCCGGCCCGTCATGCTGGGGCGTGCGCGCCCGATGAAATGCTCATCCTCGCGCGTAACGCGCATCATCACCGGCGCATTGCACTTCTTTGCAAGCAGCGCGGGAATAATAAGTGAGATGGAGCTGGTTCCTTTGCTGCCGAAACCGCCCCCGGTATATTCGCTGACCACCACGACGTTCTTCGGATCGATGTTGAGCCAACGGGCCACCGCAGGCACGGTTTGAATCATGCTCTGCGTGCCGGTGTATACGTGCACCTTGCCGTTTTGCCAATAAGCCATCGTGCTGCGAGGTTCCAGGCACTGATGGCTGGTGTCCGGCGTCACGAAGGTCTCATCCAGAACCAGCGCCGCGTTCTTGAACCCGGCTTCCACGTCGCCGTGGGTCCAGGAGTTGGCGGGATCATCATGGATGTGGCCCATCGGCATGCGGCCCTCTTTCGCCTCCGCGAAGTCGGCATCGGTCCACTTTAGTTCCTTGACCTCAAGCGGTGGAGGTGGCGCGGGTTTCTCGCCGGGCTTCGGCGGCTTCATGGGTTGGCGATACCAGATGTTGCCACCCACTCTCGGGTTCGGTCCACCGGGGCGCAGCGTCTCCAGAGGATCGATCACGAACGGCAACCGCTCGAATTCGATCTTGATTTTTTCGATGGCCTCGGCGGCGGTCAACTCATCCACCGCGGCCACGGCCAGAATCGGCTCGCCCTGATACAACGGCTCATTCGTGAGCCCCCGCTCTCCCAGCCGGTTAGCTTTGATCACCGTGCCGTTGTCGGTGAGGCTGTCGGCCGGCTGCGGCAGATCGTCTTCCGTGAGTATCGCCTTCACCCCCGGCATCGCCAGAGCCTCGCTCACGTCCAGATGCTTCACTCGGCCGTGCGGCACCGGGCTCAGCAGCAGCTTACAGAACAGCATCCCCTCGGCCCGATAATCTTCCGCGTATTTCGCCCGCCCGGTCACTTTCGCGATCAGGTCCGGCGTCTGATAATTCTTGCCGATCAGCTTGTGATCGCCGCCGTATTTCGGTTCCGTCGATTTGTTTTGCTCCGGCAGTTTGCTAGGCATTGCTGGTCCCCCTGAGGATCTCCGCGCTGCGCATCATCGCGGTGAGGATTTTGTCATAGTCCTGGCACCGGCATAAGTTCCCCGATATGCCGTGCGCCAATTCCGCCCGCGTGGGGTTCGGGTTCGTTTTCAGATATCCCACCGTCGCCATGATGAATCCCGACATGCAGAAGGCGCACTGGAATCCCTGCTCTTCCAAAATCCCCTGCTGCACCGGATGCAACGTCCCGTCGGCCGCCTGCAGACCCTCCACCGTCAGCACCTTCTTGTTCCGCACCGTGTGCGTCAGCGTCGAGCAGGAATAGCGCGGCACATCGTCGATCAGCACCGTGCAGGCCCCGCATTCGGCCCGGTCGCATCCGATCTTGGTCCCGGTGAGCCCCAGCTTGTAGCGCAAAGTCATGGCCAAGGTCTCCTGCTTCATGACATCCACGCGCCGCATCTGCCCGTTCACGTTCAGCGTGATCAGACGCTCGCTCGCATCCGCCGCCGAAGCCTGATTGGACGCACGGAACAGGTAGGTCGCAGACGATACCGCCGCCCCGCCGGCGATCACACCTTTGATGAATTTCCGTCGTGAGACGTTTTTCGGCGTCTCGTCGGTTATCTTGAGATCCGCTGTATCGGCCATTTCAGGATTCCTCCTTATTTGCAGGCCAGCCGGTTCTTCGATTGTATCAATTGCAAAAGAAGGTAGTGGGCTGCGCTGGGATGGTTGTACAATTGCCCCTGAGAGCCAAGCCTAAATCGTGAAACTACTCATTCCAACACTTCTGCTCTGTCTGATCGGAACGGCCTGTTCCGACACAAAGAAGGATACCGAGAAGCCCGCGCAGTCTATCGGCGAGCTCCAGCAGCAGCTTGAAAAGGTGCTCAAGGACACGCACACGCCCGCCGTGTCGGTCGCGATCGTTCACCGGGACGGCCCGGAATGGATCGCCGCGCTGGGCGTGGCCGACGTTGCCAGCGGGAGGCCGGCCAAGCCGGAGACGCTGTTCCGCATCGGATCCGTGTCCAAGGCCTTCACCTCGCTTTCGATCCTGAAGCTGGTCAACCAAGGCAAGCTCTCGCTGGATGACCCGGTGCGAAAACTGGCGCCGGACGTTTGGTTTGAGAATCCCTGGGAAGCCACCGATCCGGTGCGCCTGGTCAATCTTCTGGAACATACCACGGGCTGGGATGACATGCATCTGCGCGAATATGCCATGCAGGCTCCGGACACGATGAGCCTCCGCGACCAGCTCAACTACGATCATCACTCGAGAACCTCCCGCTGGCGGCCAGGGACGCGGTATGCCTACTGCAATTCCGGACCTCCCGTGGCAGCCTACATCGTGGAGAAGATCACGGGCCAGCGCTTCGAAGATTTTGTCCGCAAGAACCTCTTCGAACCGATGGGCATGAAGACCGCGACCTACTTCCAGCCGGCGCCGGAATCCACCGTGACGCTCTATCATGACGACGGCGTCACGCCTTACCCGTATTGGCACATCCTGCTTCGCCCGGCGGGCGCGATTAACGCGTCGGCGAATGACATGGCGAACTACCTGCTTTTCTATCTGCATCGCGGAACCGTGAACGACACCGAGATCGTGCCCGCGGCTTCCATCGATCGCATGGAAAATCCCGCCAGCACGTGGGCGGCGAAAGAAGGATTGAAAGCCGGATACGGTTTGGGCAACTTCTGGCTTCCCATGGACGGATTCGTTTATCACGGACACGACGGGGGCGTGAACGGGGGCCTCACCGAAATGTGGTACATGCCCGAGCAGGGCGTGGGATATTTTTACAGCATCAACTCCGGGAGCGGCGAAGCGGTGGAAACAATCGGGAGACGCATACGCGCGTATATCACGCGTAATATGCCGAGGCCGGCGGTGCCGACAGTGGAGCCGCTGCCCGCGAACGCAGCCGACTACGCCGGCTGGTATGAGCCTGACTCGCCTCGCGTGGAACTGCTGCACTTCGCCGATCGGCTGATGGGCATGGGTCACTTTGATTTTCGGGAAGGTAAGCTCACGACCAAATCGCTGGGAGGAAGCAATGAGATGCTCCCGGTTATGGGCGCTCAGTTCCGGAGCCTTCCGAAGAAAGAAGACGCCGATCCAATTCCAACCCTGATATTGTTGACGCCGAACGCGGATGGCCAGTTTGTCCAGCCAAGCGTAGGGGACACGATGAAGCGAATCCCGTCATGGTTCGCGATCTTTGAAATCGCCCTGATTGGGTACGCTTGCATTGCCATCGTTTCGATTCCGGTTTACGCATTGTTCTGGATTCCCGGAGGTCTTCTGAAAAAACGCCGCCGTCCAGGGGAGCGTGCCATTCGTATTTGGCCGTTGATTGCGGCCTTGAGCCTGATCGGCTTCGTCGGGCTGCTCCAGGCGGCCACCGGTGGGGATCCGATCGCAAGGTTGGGCAACCTGACAGCCTGGTCCGGGACGCTGTTCCTGGCGACAATTATTTTCGTGGCCGCTTCCATCGTCAGCGCCATCGCGGTTTGGCGGTCTCCCGGACCGGACGTACGTCCCTTGGTTCGTGGATATTCGATGGTGGTCACCCTAGCGCTGTTGATCACCGCGGCATACCTGGCTTACTGGGGCATTATCGGCGTCCGGACCTGGGCCTAAAGAGATAAAATGGCAATCCGGCACCAGAGGAGATTTGACATGCAACGATCTGCCGCGTGGATTTCGTTTTTCGTGCTTGCCATCTTGATTGGCGCGGGCACGTTCTCGCTGCGGCGCGTCCAGGCACAAGGGCGTGGCCGCGGTCTCAGCCCGGAAGCGATGGCCGCCCGGGAAAAGCAGCAGGCTCTCGAGAAAGCCACTCCGCAGCTGCAGATCACCGAGGAAGTGCTCCCGCTCTCGATTCCTGGCCACACCATGGGCGAGACGGAAGGTGTTTCCAAAAATTCTAAGGGCCACCTTTTCGTGTACTCGCGCACGGGCATGGGAGGAAGCGCTCGCGGAGGCACGGCCGCGGAACTGTTCGAGTTCGACGAAAGACTGAGGTTCGTGAAGCTGTGGGGCCCGGACAATTACGCCGCAAGCTTCGCGCACTCGGTTCGCGTTGATAAGTACGACAACGTGTGGATGGTGGACGAAGGCTCCGGCATGATCGTGAAGTTCGACCCGACCGGAATGGTGAAGATGGTTCTCGGACGAAAGCCGGAAGCGATCGACTACCTGGAGAACTTCCTGGAGCGCGGCCAGAAGGACACGGAACGATATCCAGTGGGGAGCCCCGGGTCGTTCAACCGGGAAACCGACGTGACGTGGGACTCGCACGACAATATTTACGTCAGCGACGGCTACGGCAACTCTCGGCTCGCCAAGATGTCGAAGGACGGCACCTGGATTGGCTCGGTGGGCACGCACGGCTCAGGCCCGGATCAGTTCTCTACCCCGCACGGCATCGCGTCGGACGCGAAAGACAATATATATGTTGCCGACCGCGGCAATAACCGCGTCCAGGTTTATGACACGGACTTGAAGCTCGAGAAGTCCATCACCGGGATGGGCGCGCCCTGGACGGTCTGCGTTTCGCCAGGCCCAACCCAGTATCTATACAGCGGCGACGGATTCAATGGCAAGATTTACAAATTCGATCTGGACGGAAAGCTGCTGGGCTGGGCACAGACCAGCCTGGGGCACGGCCAGAGCAGCTGCCTGATCCACGAAATCCATTGCGAGTCCGATAAAGTCATTTATAAAGGTGACTGCTCCACTTGGACCGTGGAGAAGATCACGGTTAAGTAATGATAAAGCTACCAGCGTTCTTCGTTTTGGCGATTCTGCCGGCGTTGCCGTTGACGGCGGCCGTTCACGTAAAGACGGAGAAGGGCGTAGTGGAAGGCTCACTGAGCGCGGATTCCCAGATTCGCATCTTCGAAGGCATCCCCTTTGCCGCAACGCCCATCGGGCCGCTGCGCTGGAAAGCGCCTCAACCCGCGCCGAGCTGGACCGGGGTGCGGAAGACGATCGAATTCGGGCCGCGCTGCATGCAAGGGAACGTTTTCGACGATATGGTGTTTCGCGATCACGGCCCCAGCGAGGACTGCCTGTACCTGAACGTATGGACGCCGGTGGAAGCGCGGGAGTCAAAGCTGCCGGTGATGGTTTGGATCTACGGCGGAGGCTTCGTCGCCGGGGCCGCGTCCGAGCCGCGCCAGGACGGCGAGCAGCTGGCGAAAAAAGGCGTGGTGGTGGTCAGCCTCAACTATCGCCTGGGTGTGTTCGGATTCTTTTCGCATCCCGAGCTGGACCGGGAATCCGGCCACGGGTCGTCGGGCAACTACGGTTTGCTGGACCAGGTGGCGGCGCTGCATTGGGTCCGCAAGAACATTGCTGCGTTCGGGGGAGATCCGAACCAGGTGACGATTTTCGGCGAGTCGGCCGGATCGTTTTCCGTCAGCGCGCTGATGGCTTCGCCTTTGTCGCAAGGCTTGTTTCGGAGCGCCATCGGCGAAAGCGGCGCGTTCTTCGGCCACACGCTGGCGTTAAAGCCGCGCGCCGAGGTGGAACAGGCTGACGGTAAATTCGCAGAGTCGCTCGGCGCGCACTCGCTGGCGGGGCTGCGGGCCAAGCCGGCCGCTGAGCTTCTGGGAGCTTCGCTGAAGCAAGAGCTCTTGCGCTTTTCGCCGACGGCGGACGGCTACTTTTTGACGGAGAGTGCGGCGGCCATCTATGCGGCCGGGAAACAAAGCCACGTCCCGCTGCTGGCCGGATGGAACTCGGATGAGGGCAGTTTCCGATCCTTCTTCGGGAAGAGAGAACCCACCGCGCAAAACTTCGCCGAGCTGGTACGCTCCGGTTTCAAGAGCAATGCCGATGCGGCGCTGAAGCTCTATCCGGCGGCGGACGACGAACAGGCGAAACGATCGGCTCAGGACCTTTCGAGCGACCAGTTCATCGCGTACTCCACTTGGAAATGGATCGAACTACAGACCACAGTCGCAAAGACGCCCGTGTATCGGTATGAGTTCGATCAGGCTCCACCCGAGCCCGCCGGCGCGACGGATGGTTCGGCGGTCTCACAGGGAGCGTACCACTCGGCCGAGATCGAATTCGTCTTCGAAGCGCTGCCGTCGAAGAAACTACCGTGGCGTCCGGAAGATGCCAAGCTGTCGGATCTGATGTCTTCGTATTGGACCAATTTCGCGAAGACGGGCGATCCGAACGGCCCGGGCTTGCCGAAATGGCCGGCCTACAGCGCAGCCGCCGATTATCCGGTGATGCACCTCAGCGCCGACTCCCACACTGCTCCCGATCAACACCGGGCGCGCTACGAGCTTTTGGACTCACTGCCTTAAGTCTTCGCGATGAGGCGCGGCCGATGACACCGTCGAGTATAAGCCGGGTGATAAAATCGGAGCCTTCAGCATATGGACAGCACAAACGGCGCCGGGGAAGTTACGGCTTGGCTGGAACGGTGGGCACAAGGGGAGCCGGCCGCGCTGGATCATCTGGCGCCATTGGTATATGACCAGCTTCGGACTATCGCCGAGAATCTGCTGAGGAATGAGGCCGCCGATCACACACTGCAGCCGACGGCGCTGGTGAACGAAACATTTCTTAGACTACTGGATCTGCACAAGGTCACTCTCAACGACAGGTCGCATTTTTTTGCGTTCGCAGCCAAGCTGATGCGGCGGGTGCTGATCGATCATGCGCGGCGTCTGAAAGCCGCCAAACGGTCCTTGCCGGGACGGCTTCCGCTGGATTCAGAACTCGGCTGGACGGAGTCCATCAACGAACAGTCTCTGGATTTGAGCACGGCGCTCGAAGAGCTGGATGGTTTGGACGCCGTCGGTGTGCGCGCGCTGGAGCTGCGCTATTTTCTCGGCTGCACGGGCGAAGAGACCGCGGCGCTGCTGGGGCTGTCGCCATCCACGATCGATCGTAGCCTGCGGTTTTCCCTGGCATGGCTGCATAGCCGCTTACATCCCAAAACCTGATGACAACAGATTGACGGAGTGTGACCGTGGATTGCGCCGTATCTAAGTTATGACCGCTCTTTCCCAGGAACGTTTTCAGCAATTGGCCGCCTGGTTCGAAGCCGCGGTGAAAATTCCGCCTGGGGCCATGCGGGAGGCCTACCTCACGGAGATCTCGGCCGGGGACAGAACGCTGCGGGAAGATCTGGAGCGCCTGCTGGAATCGGACTCGGCACTGCAGCGCAGCCCATCCAGCGTTTTCCCGCGATTGCCGAGATTCGGCGCGTATCAGGCGCGCGAGCTTTTGGGCGCCGGAGGAATGGGCGCCGTGTACCTGGCCACGCGGGAAGACGGCGAAGTGCGGCAGCGTGTAGCTGTGAAAGTGACGTCGGGAGTGCTCTGGTCGCCGGCTCTGGACGAGCGGTTCCGGCGCGAACGGCAGATTCTGGCGGAATTGCAGCATCCCTATATCGCCAGATTTCTGGATGGTGGAATCACCGGGGACGGAGCGCCCTATCTGGTGATGGAGTACGTGGACGGCCAGCGTATCGACGCCTGGTGCGATCAACGGAAGCTCTCGATTCGCGGACGGCTGGGCCTGTTCCTCAAGGTATGCGGGGCGGTGAGTTATGCCCACCAGAAACTGATCGTGCATCGGGACCTGAAGCCAAGCAATATTCTGGTAACCGCCGAGGGCGAACCTCGCCTGCTCGATTTTGGCATAGCGCGAACATTGGAGCCGGACGCCAATGGCCAGGCGACTTTAACGCCAGGCCTGTTCGCCACGCCGCTGTACGCGAGCCCGGAAGTGTTGCGCGGCGAGAATCCAGGTGTCGGCTGCGATGTGTACTCGCTGGGAGTTTTATTGTATGAGCTGCTCAGCGGAAAGCGACCGTTCAGCGGGGTGAACCTGCCGCCGGCCAAGATCATCGAGCAGGTTCTAGAGTCCCACCCCGCGCCGGCCAGCATGGCGGTTCCGGAAGACCGCGAGATGGCGCTGGCGCGTGGCGTGGATACCGGGCAAGCTGTCCGGCGTCAACTGCGCGGGGACCTGGATGCGGTGGGTGCAAAAGCACTCGCCAAGTTGCCCGCCGAGCGCTACGCTTCCGTGGAACAAATGGCGGAGGACGTCCGCCGGTATCTCTCCGGTTATCCGGTTCAGGCGGCGCCGGTGAATGCCTGGCGGCGTGCTACCAGGTTCGTCGCGCGGAACAAGGCTCGGGTGGGCGCGGTGGTTTTGATTGTATTGGCGCTCATCGCCGGATTGCTCGGAACAGCCTGGCAAGCCCGGGTTGCACGCGAGGAACGCGTCGCTTCAGACCGCCGGTTCAATGAAGCTCGCGCATTGGCCCGCTACCTGGTGTTCGAGCTGCAGACTTCGGTGGGTTCGTTACCTGGATCCACCCCGGTGCGCGCGGAAATGGTGAGCCGCTCGCTGGCGTATCTGGACCGGCTGGCCGCTGAAAGAAGCAATGATGAGGGCCTGCGCGTGGAACTGGCGCGCGGCTATTTGCAGCTGGCTGATGTGCTGGGGAATCCGTTCCGTCCTAATATCGGCGAGCCGGCGCGAGCCAAGGAAAGCTACCGTAAAGCGATTGCGATTCTGGAGCCGATCGCTGCGAAATCCCAAGACAATCGCGAGGCGCGGCTGTTCCTGGCTCGTGGGAAGCTGATGCTGGGCCGGAGCATCGGTTTCAGCGCGGCATCGGCGGAAGGGCGCGAACTGGTTCGAAACGCGACGGCGGAGTTCGGGCGTCTAGCCGAGCGCTGGCCGTCGGATTTTCCGGTGCGTTCCCAGGCCGCTATCGCATATGCGTCCTTGGCGCAGAGCCTGAGCCTGCAAGGAGCCTATGTATCTGCCGGCGACCCTGGCCCGGCGATCGCGGCAGCGCTCGAATCCACCGTGCAGGCACGCGCGGCCCTGCGCCTGAAACCTGGCGATTCAGACACGGTTCGCCAGTTGAGCGCCAGTTACAAGATCCTGGGCGACTTGACGGAGCTGCATGACCGGCCGGCCGCCACGCCATTCTTTCGCCAGGCGCTCGAAGCGCTCGACCAAGCGAACCCAATCGATCGGGAATCGCTGGCAATCCTGGGGGCGCGCAGCTCGGCGTTATTGGGACTCGGCTGGAACCTCGGCAACCTCGGCCACTATCCTGAGTCGCTGGCGGCGCTCGAAGAGGCGCGCAATATCCGGGATCGTACGTCGGACCAGGATCCGCGAAACGTCCAGGCGCTGTTTTTCCGGATCATCCCCTGGCGGGACCTGGCGATTGTCCATCAAATGGCCGGGCACACGGCGGCGAGCTTCCAGAGCTTTCTGGGCACCCTCGCGATCTACGACCGTCTAATTGCGCAAAGCCCCTCCAACAATGCGTTTCGCTTTGCGAGAGCCGAGCAACAATCCAGCGCCGCGAATCTGGCGGTGAAGTTAGGCCGCGCTGCCGAAGCCACGCGGCTTGCAAGCGCCGCGATGCCCGTGCTGAAGCAGATCGCGGACGGCCCGGATGCCGGAGCGGTGGAACTGGCGATTGCCGCGCGCTGTCTGCTCGAAACCGAGGTTCGGCCCTTGCGCGATCCGAAGAGCGCTTTGGCCTTCGCGAGAAGGTCCAGCCAAACGAACCCGAAGGACGGGGAAATCCAGGAGATCCTGGCCGAAGCCTACTGGTTCAACGGTGATCGCGGGCATGCGGTCGAGTCCATCCAGCAGTCGCTCGCGCTCATCGAACAGACGCCCACGCCAACTCGCCAGGCCCTCGAGAAAACCCTCCGGCAGTACCAGACCGCAAAAATCCCATAGTACTGTTGCGCGGTCTCCCGTGACGCCCGATTCCGGGCAATTGCGCCGTATACGGTGAAAGAGGCAAACATGCATCTTCGCGCATTATTTGTGCTGGCGGCGCTGGCGGGAACGCTGCACGCGACTACCTACATTGCGGATACATTCGGGTCTATCGGTATTTACTATGGCTCGGCCGAATTGTTTTCGCCGGACGGCACGCTGCTCTCGACGACGCTGGCAATGACGGCGGAAACGCAACTCGCTTGTGTAGGCCCGACGGTGGATCAAAACGCTTGCGGTCTGGCGGTCGCACAATCCGTGGCACAAGGGTTTTCGAATCCAACCGCAGCGCTTACGCCTCCGCTTCCGCCGGTATTCAGTGCCGATTTTCTGAGTCAACTGCCGGCTCTCGAAGACAATAACGGAATCGGAAATCTGGCGCCAGAGACGCTGGCGGAGACGCAGTTCGATCCGAATAATAGTCCTACGGCAGCGTCCAACGCGCTGTACGCGGACCTGACCAGTCAAGCCGGCAATTTCGCCGTCACAGCGGATACCGGATTTGTCGAATATGGCGGCTCGCTCGACTACATATACGGCTATGATGCGGTCCTGCCCGTTCCGACGCCAGTTCTCGACGAAAACGGTAACCCGGTGCTCGACCAGAATGGCCAACCGGAATGCTGCGTCACGAACGTCGCAGGAACCTACGCGGTTCAATTCTTCGAACGCGATCTTCAACTAACGGAAGTAGCCGCCGCGCCGGAACCGCGGGAGACCTGGCTGGCGCCGATAGTGATCCTGCTCGCATGGCTCGCGCCGAAGGCGTCGTCAGATGGCGAGCGCTCGAATCTGAACCTTAGTACTATTGCGCAGTCTCCCGTGACGCCGGATTCCGGGCAATTGCGCCGTACCCCGTGAAATAGGCAAACATGCATCTGCGTTTACTATTTGTTCTCGCGGCGTTGGCGGGAACGCTGCAGGCGAGTTCCATCATTGAGGATACTTTCGGGTATATCGGCATTTACTATGGGTCGGCCGAATTGTTTTCGCCGGACGGCACGCTGCTCTCGACCACGCTCGCGATGACGGCGGAGACGCAGTTCTCTTGTGCCGGCCCGACGGTGGATCAAAACGCTTGCGGTCTGGCGGTTGCACAATCCGTGGCGCAAGGGTTTTCGAATCCGACGGCGGCGATGACGCCGCCGCTTCCGCCGGTATTCAGCCAGGATTTTTTGAGCCAACTGCCGACTCTTGAAGACAATAACGGACTCGGAAATCTGGCGACAGAGACGGTCGCAGCGACGCCCTTCGATCCGAATAATACTCCGACGGCAGCGTCCAACGCGCTGTAAGCGGACCTCACCAGCCAAGCGGGTAATTTCGCTGTCACCGGAGATACCGGATTTGTCGAATATGGCAGCCAGCTCGACTACACATACGTCTACAGCGTGGATCTGCCCGTTCCGGCGCCAGTGCTCGACGCAAACGGCCAGCCGGTGCTCGACCAGAGTGGCCAGCCGGAGTGCTGCATCACGACCATCGAAGGAGCTTACGTGGTTCAATTCTTCGAACGCGATCTTCAATTGATGGAAGTGGTCGCATTCCGGAACCGCGGAAGGCCTGGCTGGCAATATCCTTGATCCTGGTCGCGGCGCTTGCGCTCCGTCGACTTCGCCCGCGGACGGGCAATCGGATCTGAGCTTCAAGTCTTCGAGATGAGGCGGCGCAGCCCAGCGCTGTCGGATTTTACGAGTTCGCCGGCGAAAGCAGGATTCACCTCCGCGACGATGATCAGCCCGGCTTCGTTGTTCACCCTGTTGAAGAGACCGATATCCTTCATTTTTTGAGTTTGGTGCTGATTGTCGTCGGTGGGGCTGAGGTAGTGGACCCATCCAACTTTGTAGCGATGAATCAGGAAGAGATGCGCCAGCGTCATCAGACGCTTCTTGCGTAACGAGAGATCGAAGGTGTTCTGATCGCGAATTGAAAGCAGCTTGTGGCCGCGCCGGTCCTGCACATCGGCGAAGACCACATTGGCCACTTTGGATTGCGATCCGTTCCAGATGCTGAGCTCCAGGAACTCGGATCCGGCCGCGACCGGGCGCAACTGAGCGCGCAGGGGTCCTGGGATCTGATGGGACTCCGCCCATAGTTTGAGCCAATCCTCGAGCAGGCGCGGGGGAACTTCGGTTTGCACCAGGTGCTGATGCTGCGTGGATCCTTTGCCCATGGCCTTGGTGGTGGAGGTTCGGCCGGAGGAGGCCATCAGAGCCGCATCCAGGCGCGGCCCTCCGACCAGCGTCTGCGGAGTGCGGTACGGTGATTCGAGCAGCCGGAATTCCCGCTGCAGGCGCGCGAGCGACAGCATGCCGTCCTGCTTGAGCGCGGTGGCGAACTCTTCCGCCGCCAGTCCGTCGATCTGGTGGCCGCCGTAGGTGATGAAGTTGAAGACGAAGCCGAGCTTCCCCAGCTCCTCCGGAAAACGCTTCATCTCTTCCTCGCTCATTCCGGTGGTGTCCCAGTTGAAGGACGGCGACAGATTATAAGCCAGCATTTTATCGGGGAACTCGGCATGAATGGCTTCGGCAAATTCTCTCGCTTCCCCGAGGTTCGCGGTGTTGGTTTCCATCCATAGGATGTCCGCGAATGGCGCGGCGGCCAGGGATTTCGCGACGGCCCAATCCAGGCCGCCCTGCACCTGGTAGTAGCCATCTGGCGTTTTGGCGAGCTCCGGATCCCAGGCAATGCTGATGCCCACCGACTTGGCGCGCTCGCGCGCGGAGTACCAAGAGGCGCGCTTCGAAAAAGCCAGCCAGTCTGCCACCGTCATCTCGAGCGCCTCGCCCTGGCCGGATCGAAACTCGATTACGTCGGCCACTGCCTGCCGATAGGTTTTCAAATCCGCCTCGGCCTGCCAGACCTGCAAGAAGTGGTTGACAATTTTATCCAGCCAGGCATCGACGGAGGCATCCTTGGCATCGCGCCAGGCTTTCGCGTTCTTCTCGATCACCGGCATGAGGCCCGCTTGCTCGAGCCATGCGCTAGCGGCGTCTTGCTCGGACGCAGGCAGGGCGAACATGAGGTGACCGCGGATCTCATAGATCCCGAGTTCCGAGAGTTTCTTGAGGATCGCAAGAAAGCTGGCTTTGTAGCTGGGCACCTCGACATTGGTGGCGCCCAGAATAAAGGGCTGATCACGCTCGTCGGCGCAGCTATCCAGCAGCGTGGCGGCTTCGGCGTCGGTGCGAGCCACGATGATGCCCGGAACCCGCATGATGTCGAGCTGAAAGCGCGCGGCGTTCAGCCTTTGAATTTGTTCGTTTTCGGCCACCAGTACCTTGCCGCCCTGATGGCCACATTTCTTGACGCCCGGTTTCTGGTCTTCGATGTGATATCCCGGCACGCCCACCTCGACGAATCTTCGGATCAGGTTGCGCACATGAGCGTCGCCTCCGTGGCCGGTGTCGGCGTCGGCGATGATAAACGGACGATAGTCGATTTCAGGCGTGGCAGCGCGGTGCTCAGCAGTCATGCGGGAACGCATGAAAGCCTGATTTTTATCCGCGGTGAGCAGAGCTCGGACGATGGAGGCAGCTTCGTCCGGCACCTGGCTCAAAGGGTAACTGGCCAGGTCCGCTCCGGGGTCTTCGGTGATGCTGCCCTTCGCGGATGTCGCCCAGCCGCCCAGATAGATGCCTTCGATTCCCAGACGCCGGATGGTGACCGCCTGCCCTGGCGAGTAAGGGCCGAACGTGGTGATCGACTTGCCGTTTTCAAACAGCTCCCGCAGGCGCGCGTAAAAAGCTTCCGCCGCCTTTCGGGCGACCGGATAGTCCCCGTCCAGGGTTCCCTGCTGTTCCACCACCTGACGAGCGGAATACAAGCGGATGATCCCGTTGAAGCGGGCGCTCGCGGACCAGTGCTTCACCTCGGCTACTCGTTCATCAAAAGAATGCATGATGGCCTCCTGCCCTGCAGCATAGCCAGTTTACATCCATGCCGGGACTTCGACAATGCGCCAGGGTGGAGGATGGCAGCGATGCGCCTGTAGTCCCTTTGTAACTTTCTGCTGGCTGCCTGACTGCAATCGCGGGACGGCGCCAGGCAACTTAAAGGGGAGCCCGAAGGCTCCCCTTGAGACTGACAGTGAATCTTCGCTCAGTATCAGAAGATGAACTTGAGCGCCAGTTGCAGCGAACGCGGGTTGCTGGAAAACGCCTGCGACGGCTGCAGGAAAATTCCCGACTGCGGCTCCAGGTAGCTGTGGATCGCCTCAGTGAAACCATTGTTGCCGTTAGCCGCATTGGTCGGCGCAACGTCACTCAGAAATCCCCCAACGTACTGCGGGTGATTGAAGAGATTGATGAAGCGCGCAGAGAACTGCACCTTTTTGCTTTCGGTGATGTTGACGCTCTTGGCGATGGTAAAATCCACATCATCGATGGGGGGAAGCTGCGCCGTATTCCGTCCGCCATTGGGCAGCGTGCCGGGCCCACCCTGAATATAGCGGGCGTTCGGGTTGTTCGCCAGATAAGCCACGACGTCACCCGAGCTATTCGTCAGCGCCGTCACGCCGGAACCTACGTTCGCCTGTCCGGCAGGATTGACAAACGCGCGGTCGCCCGCGGAATCGTCGTTCAGATTGGAGTCGATTCCGCTCTGGACGTCCACCGAGGTGCCGGTCTGATAGATGTAGACGGGAACAAACTCCCAGTTGCCTACAACGTTCCTCATGAACCAGCTTGAGTGCCTGAAGAACGGCAGATCGTAAAGCGCCTGGAGCGTGAAGCGTTGGCGATGGTCGAGCGCGGAACTGGAGCGGTCCAAGGCCAGGTTGGTGGAGTCTTCCGGGCGGCGGGGAGTCAGATAGGTGCTGGCCACGTCGGCCGTGGAATCGTCGATCGCATGGCTCCAGGTGTAGGCTGCGTTGAACTGCAACCCATTGGAGAAACGCCGGTTCAAGGAGTTCGACCAGCCGTGGTAAATGGAATTGCCCCAAGGCTCGTAAGCTGTGATCTTGCTCGTGAAACCGGCATTCAGGTAGGCAGGTTTGATCCAGCCATCGTTGCTGAAAATGGTGCTCAAGCAGTTCGCAATGGTGGGCGACACGCACGCGCCCCCGGTGCCTGCGTTATCGTATGCGTTGGTCAGCGAGTCCAGCGTGGCCTGGCTTGGAGCGCTCAGGTATGTCGGCAGGGCGTTGGACGCATTGACTACCGGCTGTACGTTCAACTGATCCTGAACCGACAGGTGCACGCTGTGAGTGCCTACGTAACGGCTCTCGAAGGTGTAGTCGTTATGGAATACGTGTTGGATGCCAACATTCCAGGAGATGGTCTCCGGGCGGGTCCCATTCGGGATGTAGCCACTCGTTTCGGCAATCGCCTGCGCCGGAGTCAGCGCCGCCCCGGTGCTGGCGCTCGGCAGAATGCCTCCGCTGGCAAGAAAGCCACCCGTCGGGCAGGCGGGTTCGCCAGGACAGTCTATCGTGTGGCTGGATTCGGGAAAACCGGTGATCGAGTTCAGGCCTTGATTATCGTAGAGCACGTCGTAGAACATGCCGAAGCCCGCGCGAATCGAAGTTTTGCCGCTGGTGCCGGGAGAGTAGGCAATGCCTACGCGAGGCATGAAAGCATTCCCCTGAGGTTGCGGCGCCTGGAAGGTGATGAGGCCGGGGACGTCAGCAATCGAATTCTGCGCTTCGAGAACACGTTCGGAAATCGGGATGGTCTGGTATTCATAGCGCAGGCCTAGATTCACCGTCAGGTTCGGCCGGAGCTTCCAGCTATCGTTAACGAAAACGCCCGAAAAGATTCGGTCACCATAATATTTCGCGCCACCCACGGTCCGCTCCGCGAGGTAGTCGGGAGTGTTGTCGTACAGGTAGTCCGAAAGATAGCTCCATTCGTAATCGCCGCGGACCCGCTGCGTGAACAGTTGCGGCGAGATCTGCTTCCAGCCGTCGAAGCCGAATTTGAAGGTGTGAGCGCCGTGGGTCCAGGAGATGTTGTCGGCCAATTGATATTGGTTTTGAATGCCGCCTTGCGGGGCATTCGGATCCGGACCGAATGTATTGTTCACGCCGCCCAGCTCGAAGATATCGATGTTCGGAAAGGAGTCCAGCCCCGGGAATGCGATGTTGGGAACCGGAATTTGCTGGTTATGACGGTTGTAGCCTAGCCGGAACTCGTTGACTAGAGAGGCCGTGAAGGTATGATATTCCGAAAACGTGACCAGATAATTGTTGATGGGCTCGGTCGCATAGAAAACCGAAGGGAAGCCGCTCGAATCGATGGTGCCGGTGCGGTTCAGAATGAAGCGGCCGCGGAGAGAATCCGTATCCGAGATGTTGTAATCAATGGCGGCCACCGCAGCCTCGTTGTTTGTGAAGGAGGGCGACGTTACAGGAACCAATCCGATCGGGATGGTGACACCGGTCGGGACTGGGGCCATTCAGGCTCTCATTTCCGGGCCCAACTGTGGGATAGGCGCTGTCGCCGCAGGCGGCCGGCGAGGATGCCGCCGAAGCCGTTCCTAGATACTTCTGCAGCTGGCTCAGGTTGGTCTGATTGATACCAGGGATTCCAGCGAGAGTGGCGTAGCTTGAGGCGGTGGGAGCGCAAACGGTTCCCGTGGAGCCAATGGTGCCAATCGGGTTGTATTCGTAGTTGACAAAAAAGAACAGCTTGTTTTTCTTGATCGGGCCGCCGAAGGTGCCTCCGAAACGGTTGTTGTCGAAGCGCGGATGCAGGGGGACGCCTTCCACGAAATTCAGATTGTCCGCAGCCTCCAGGTCTCTATTTACGAAATATTCGTAAGCCGAGCCATGGAACTGATTCGTACCGCTCTTTACCACCTGGTTGAACTGTCCGCCCGAGGAGTGGCCGAAGTCCGCGCCGAACTGATTCTCCAGGAAGGTGAATTCCGCCACGGCGTCGTTCGGAACGCCCACCAGTGGGCCCGTGACGGTGCCGCTGTTATTGTCGACGCCTTCGATGGTGAAGTTGTTGTTACGCGGGCGTTGGCCACCGACGCTGGGACCGGTTCCCACGCCGATGCCGCCGCTCGATGCCACGCCGGGCGCCAGCAGCGATAGGTTAATGACTCCCGAACCGCTGGAAGCCGAGGGGAGTTCCGCAAGCTGGAGGGCGGTGTAAGTGTTCTGAAGCTGCGCCGTGGTGGTATCAATTACAGCTGCGCTCTCGTTGACTTCCACGGTCTCAACGCTTTTTCCAATCTGCAAGGTAACGTTAGCAGTGGAAGTGACGTTCAGCTCGATCTGCACGGCTTTGACCTCGGCTTTCGAAAAACCCGTAGCCGTCACGGTGATGTCGTACGCCCCGGCGGGCAAGTTGACAATACGATATTCACCCGCGGATGTCGTGTTCACAGTATTCTCAACCCCGGTGGCTTCGTTGACCGCAACGACCGTTGCGTTCGGCACCACAGCGCCGCTGGCATCGTAAACTGTGCCAGAGAGGTTACCGCTGATCAATTGCGCGAAGCATGTCAGGGTGGTCATCCCCATCCCAAAGAATGCCGCGGCGACGACAAGAAGCAGCCGGCTGGTGAATTTCATTTGGCCTCTTTTCTCCTCTTTGTTTCTTTCTTTCTGTTTTTGTTCTTTCCAGCTAATTGTTCGTTTTTTCATACTTTTGTTTCTTTTCTTATTTGGAACCACCATCCCGGAGCGGCTACTTCGAAAGCCCGATTCTAGCTGTGCCGAGTACATAGCAGCTCAACGACCATTCGCTGTTTTAGGCCGGCAAAGAATGTTTCTTTTCTTTGTTAATGACTTACGAATTTCGCTTGGCCGCGGACTTTGTGCTTTCTGGTAGATTTCAAGCCGGGCGATTCCAGCGATAGAATTTTCCGGCCAAAAATGGCAGGAGTGAATCGTCCGGTTGTCGAATCATGTTCGACTCATGCGAAGACGCCGCCAGAGCGAGCTAGGCTTGAAAACGTATCTAATAGAGGTATCACCAGCGTTTGGAGAGTGTGCCTAATGATGATGCGGATATTCACGGTTGCCGGGTTCGGAACAGCCTTGCTGCTGTTTGCCGCCGACCAACCCAAGCAGAAGGTGCAGGTGAGCAAGACCGAGCGCATGGACTTCCCGGCCGGCGGCACGATCCGGCTGACGAACTCGATTGGCACGCTGACGGTGGAAGCTTGGGAGCGGCCGGATGTGGAGATCACCACCATCAAGTCGACCCAGGATGAGTACGATACGAGCCAGCGCGACAAGGCCGCGCATCAGCTGGATAAAGTGAGCATCTCGGTTGAGCGCAAAGGCGAAGAACTGGTAATTACCACGGCTTTCCCCCGGTACCGCGTTTTTCCTGTGTCCTACCCTCTGGCTGGATACGCGAACGTGAATGTCGAATATCGCATCAAGGCGCCCAGCACTGCCCGGCTGATCGTGCAACACGACGTCGGGGATGTAAATGTGGACGGCTTAACCGGCGACATGCAATTGCATCTGCTTCAGGGCCAAATCATGCTGCATCTGCCGGAAGAAGGCCGCTACGACATTCATGCCAAGAGCGATTCCGGCAATGTAAACTCCGACTTTCCCGGGCAAAAGAAGCGCACCTGGTGGCTCTCCCAGCGGGCTGCGAGCGAGGAAGTCGCCGGGACGCCCAAACTGAATCTGAAGGTTGTGTTCGGGGATATCGTGATCCTCAAGGCGCGGGCTCCAAAGGCGCCCACGCCACTGATTCCGAACGGATCGTAAGCGGACTCGCGGCACTAAACCCTGCCTGGGTGCGTCAAGGCACGCAATATTCGACCCTCTGCTCCGAAGAACCAGCGGCTTATGCCTTGGCCTGCTAGTTGCACTTGACGAACCACTTCCCAAACGGAGGCAACATGAAGCTACAGGAACAGACACATCGCCAGGATCGGTCAGGGGTGATTCTGGCGGTCGCGGTGGCAGCGGCCGCGTGCTGGGCCGGCTGCGCTATCGCGGCACCGCCGCCTTCTAACGAGACTGCAAAGCCGCTGATGTCCGATCAGGTGTTCAAAAACGTCCAGGTGCTCAAAGGCATTCCCTTGGATGATTTCATGGGAAGCATGGGTGTCATGACGGGCTCGCTGAGTTTTGACTGCTCGGAATGTCACACGGGCGCCGGTACGGACCAAGTGAATTGGGCCGCCGACACACCGCAAAAAGTAAAGGCCCGCAAGATGGTAAACATGGTCGCGACCATAAATCGCGACAATTTCGGCGGCCGGCAAGCCATCACCTGCTACAGTTGCCACCACGGCCGCGATCGTCCACTGACCACGCCGACCGTGGTATCGGTGTACAGCGCGAGCCCATCCGACATGGACGACGTGCTGGCGCAGGAACCCGGACAGCCTCCCGCCGAGCAGATCATCGACAAGTATCTGCGCGCGATCGGCGGCGCTGAGCGGCTGGCTAATCTTAAGAGCTTTCTCGCCACCGGCACCAGCGTTGGATTCGGCGGGTTTGGCGGCGGCGCGCCAGTCAGCGTTTACGCCAAAGCTCCGGACCAGCGCACATTGATTATCGACTTCAAAGACACACCCGGCCGCGGAGACACGACCAGAAGTTACGATGGCCGTCGCGGCTGGCTCAGGACGCCACTGAATATCCTGGGAGAATACGAGCTAAACGGAGGCGAGCTGGACGGAGCGCGGCTGGATGCGGAGCTCTCTTTTCCGGGGCAGATCAAGCAGGTCCTCACGAAATTGCGCGTGAGTTTGCCGACCACCATCAGCGATCTTCCCGCGCCATCGAGCCAAGCTTCCGCGGAGGAGAACGTGGGCATTGGACAGGATCGCCTGGTGGATGTGGTGCAAGGCAACGGCCCTCGAGACCTTCTGGTGACGTTGTATTTCGATCACGAATCCGGCTTGCTCTTGCGCATGGTGCGCTATGCCAAGTCGCCCATCGGCCGAGTTCCCACCCAGGTGGACTACTCCGACTATCGAGACGTGGACGGCATCAAGATGCCGTTTCACGTGACCTTTGCCTGGCTGAATGGGCGGGATGCCATTCATCTCAAAGAGGTGCGGACGAACGTTCCGATCGACCCGGCGGTATTCGGGAGACCGGCGCCGCAGCAAACTACTAGCAGCCGATAGCCAGGACCTGCTGTTCGCCTATTTTCCGAGATTTCTGCTGAAGAATTGGCTGACTTCCCGAAACGCGGCGCCGCTCTCGGGTGCGTTGATCGCGATCTCGTACTGCGCGTGAGATTCCCCTTCGAAAACGAGCAACTCCGCGCGGACGCCGGATTGTAGCAGCTTCTGATGCACGCGCACGGTGTTGCTTAAGAACAAATCGCGTGTGCCGGAGAGCAGGATGGTGGGCGGGAATCGCGAGAGGTCGCCGTAAATTGGCGAAAGCAGCGGCTCTTTGAGGTCGTGCGAGCCGGCATAGAGCCGGGCGGCGGCATCCAGCAGCCCGTCATTGGTGCCCAGAACGTTATCCACGAACTCATTGGTGAAGTAAGTATCGCCGGTCTTGGTCAAATCGGCCCAGGGTGTGCCGGCCATAATGGCGCCTGGAAGGGCGATGCCCAATTCCTTGAGTTTGATCACAGTGGCGAGCGTCAAGCCTCCGCCGGCGGAGGTGCCAAATAAGCCCACGTTCTTCGCGGGATGGGACTTCAGCACCTCTTTCCACACCGCGACCGAGTCATCCAGCGCCGCAGGAAACGGAAAATCAGGGGGCATGCGGTAATCCACCGACAAAACTTCGATGTTGCCGAAGTGCGCCATCAGAATCGCTTCCGGAGTAGCCGCCTCGCCTCCGGAGAACACGTAAGCTCCTCCATGCACGTGCACTAACAATCGACGGCGGTTCTCTTCGGCGATCTTTTCAGGCTTCACGTCGTAGACGCGAACGCCGGCGATCTTCTGCTCGGTCACGGTGACGTGGAACTGGCTCTTCATCGAATCCAGCGTCTTCGTTTCCTCCTCGTCCGCCTGTTTCGCCATGGCTTTCCATTGCTCGTTGGTTAACTTCGGCGCGTTGGCGCTTCCCTGCCAGGCCGCCGCGATCACTTTCTGGAGTTCCGGACTGACTGTCGTGGGGGTGGGAAGGGCGCGCGCGGGAACGGAGCGGGCGGGGGCCGTCTGCGCCGAACCGATTCCGCAGAATAGAATCAGGCCGCATAAGGGCAGACCGATCGCGTAGGGAGCATTCATGGGGGCAAGTTCTCCTCTATACATTTATACTTTGTATTGATGCTCCGGCAATGTTCTTCGCGAAGCGGCGCCTGGTTCGCGGCAGCGGCTCTATTCGCTGGAATCGCGGCCCACGCCCAGGAGCAGCCCATCGGCGTTCCGATTCCCGCGTTAGGCAACGGCCCCTTCGTGTTCGATACCGCCGAGCAGCATAAGATTCGAGTGACAGTACTGACCAAGGGCCTTGAACATCCCTGGAGCCTGGCATTCCTTCCGGATGGGAGCATGCTTATCACCGAGCGCCCGGGCCGGATTCGCGTCTTTCGCGACGGCGTGCTCAATCCGAAGCCCATCGCCGGTCTGCCTGAAGTTAGAACCAAAGGGAACGGCGGCCTGATGGATGTGGCGCTCCATCCAAACTTCGCGGAGAATCATCTGGTCTACTTCACCTACACCAAACCGGTGGAGAACGGCAAAGGCGCCCCGACAGTGGCTCGAGGAAGGCTGGAGGGTGGCGCGTTGGCGGACGTGCGCGACATCGTAGTCACGGATGCCTGGGAAGGTACCGGAGGGCTGAGCGCGCGCATCGCGTTTGGACGAGACGGGATGCTGTACTTCGCGACCGGCGGAAATGTGGGACGCGTCGCGCAAGATCCAACCAGCTTACGGGGCAAGATTCTGCGCGTCCGCGACGACGGCTCCACGCCGCCCGATAATCCGTTCGCGGGCCGCGCGGGTTACCGGCCGGAGATCTACTCGCTGGGGCACCGCAATTCGTTGGGCCTGATGGTGCATCCCGAGACGGGGGCTTTGTGGAATAACGAAAACGGCCCTAACGGCGGCGATGAGATCAACATTATATTGCCGGGCCGCAATTACGGCTGGCCGATCGTCAGCTTTGGCCGCGACTATTCGGGTCCGCGGATTTCGGAGCATCCGACGCAGGAGGGCATGGAGTCGCCGATCCTGGTGTGGTTACCCTCCATCGCGGTGTCCGGAATGGCGGTTTACACGGGCGACCGTTTCCCGAAGTGGAAAGGCAACGTGTTTGTGGGATCGATGCGCACCGGCGAGATTCCGGGCACCGGTCATCTGGAGCGCTTGGTCTTCAATAAACGGACCGAAGAATTACGGCGCGAATCAATGCTAGGCGAGCTGCGGCAGAGGATCCGCGAAGTCCGGCAAGGCCCGGATGGGTATGTGTACCTGTTGACGGATGAGGACGACGGTGCGCTGCTGCGCATCGAACCGGCGCCATAAAACCCCACGGCCGCGTGGCCGTGACGGCCAAGTACGCGTTCTCGAAGCCAGGCACGTACTACCCGGCGCTGCGCGTGACATCCCACCGGCAGGGTGACGCAGCCTCGCCCTACGCCCAGATGCAAAATCTCGGCCGCGTGCGCGTCGTCGTGACTTAGGCGTCCACCGCACGCGGCGATTTCAGGTTGCAGATCCGAAACAAGTGGCTGTCGGACTTATCGATGACCGCGCGGCGCCTCATGCCCATGCGGGTCATGCATAGCGTTGCCGTGAAATTCCGCGCGGTGTTCGGCCGGATGTTCACCGCGGGCGGGAAATCCGCCATGATAACCCTTGCGGTAGTCCAAATGATGATCTACGTGTCCATAAAAGTGATCGGGTCCGTGAAACCAGGGTCCCGCACCGATAAACACGCCGCCTGTAAACCACTCCGGTCCATAGTAGCCGTCCGGGGCGCAGTTGTAAGGAGGTACTTCGTAGTATCCGTAAGGACAAACCGGCGGCTCGCCGATACTCACCGAAACCTGCGCCTGCGCGCGATCAGCGTGAGCCAAAAGGATAGCAGTTCCAGCAATCAGGAAACAAAGGCTTTTTAACATCTGAGTATCTTTCCCCCACGCTGGTGAGACGGCGAAACAGCATTCCTGTTTCAAGCTGGCGTCTGATTTCATTCGCCGAAGACAAAATCGCCAGCGTTACCTCTGGAGCAGATCCCTTTGTATGCAATGAACAGTGAAAGTTTTACCAGCCCGTCGTCGCCAAAACCATTGTGAATCCGTCAGCTTGAGTTTGGCAGAGTGCTTGCGGTGTCAACACGCCATGAGATCGGGTCACTGCCGAATGAAAAAGGGGATCGCAGCATGACATTTCGCAAAGCATCTATGTTCGTCACCTTCTTAACCGTACTGCCATTGGTCAGTGTGGGCTGTGCCACAAAGAAGCACGTCCGCGAAGCCATCGCGCCGGTGCAAAACCAGGTCAACCAAACGCAGGGCCAAGTCAGCGCTCTTGAAAAGCAGACGGCCGATAACAAGCAGGAGATCGTTGACTTAGATCGGCAGGTCTCCGCGGCGGATGAAAAAGCGGTTGACGCGAACAACCGCGCCACTGCCGCCGCCGATGCCGCGGCGAGCGCCAACTCCGCTGCTGCGGAGGCCGGCCAACGCGCCGATACCGCGAATTCCGTGGCGCAACAAGCACAGCAGGGTGTTACGCAACTGGACCAATGGTTCAGCAACATCGATAACTACAAGCTGCTTGCTACCGAGCAGGTTTACTTCGGCCTCAACCGCAGCAGCATGTCCAAAGACGAGCAAGCCAAACTAGATGAAGCCATTCAGAAGGTCGCGGACATGAAGAACTACATTATCGAGGTGGAAGGATACGCGGACCGAACCGGAGACAGCGCCTCCAATCGTGAGTTGAGCCGCAAGCGGGCGGATGCCGTGGTTCACTATCTGGCGGTGGAGCACGATATTCCGCTTCGGTCGATCCGGGAACTGGGCGCGGGCGCCGACTTCCCGGACGCCGACAACAGGACACGCGCCGCACGTAAGGAAAACCGGCGGGTGGATGTCAAGATATACACGCTCGACCTGGGCAGTGAGACAGCCGACGTCAATACCAATCCGCAGGGCCAGCGCTAGCCTTCTGATCCAACAAGGCCTGGCGGAGAGGCATGACAGCGGAAGACGAGGAGTTACTTATGACGGAATCTGCCGTACATCTTGAAGGGTTGCATCTCAGCGCGCTTAATCGAGGATCGGTTATCGACCTCGAAACCAAGAGCCGTCACTACAGGATGGAATACTTGGGAGAGAATCAGGTGCGCGTCTCTGGTCATCCCAAGTGGTGCCCGACCCCTATCGTTGCTCAATTCCAAGGATCGGTGCGGGACTCCGGCACGTTTCAAGAAGATTTTGTCGGGCGTGGAATGCATCTGGTATTTCGCCGATGCGACCGTATTCCGGTGACCACTTCGGAGGTCACTCACATTCGTGTCACGCCGGCCCCGTTGCTGGCTGGAATGATCGAGGGATGCCGGCGCTGGCTTCGAACGCGTTAAACCGGTAAAGCCGAAGGCGGGTCGGAAATAAGCGCTACAGCTAGGGGCTATAAGTCCTGAACTTGGCGCGCTCAAGGCCGCGTCTGGCTTCCGGGCTCTTCATAAATGTGTTCCATACAAAGCCGGTGCGAAGATTTTCGGCCATGAGCATGGTGATGCCCGTGTCGATGGCGATGACATCGGGATCGTACCATTTTGTTAGCGGGTTGAAAGCATTTACAAAACCGTAACGGCTCCAAACGTTCGGCACGAAGCGATTCTTGATATTCTTCAGTACCCGAAGCGTGGCTTTCGGCAAAAAAGGCAGTGAGCCGCCTGTGGCGCTCGGCACCACGGTTCCATCTATTGGACCGATCTCAGGCGGACCACCCCAAACCACGTAGCCGTTTCGAGAATCCGAGGCGCTGATGCCCCACAGGTCGTCGCTGTAATCTGAAAACTGTTTTGACAGCTCCAGACAAAAGCGGCGATGAACCTCTGTGGCTATGATCGAGTTCTGGAAGTAATCCGCATATTGGTCGCGCTTTCCGCGAAAGTCAAACCAGGCTTGAGGGTACTGATGCACAAATAAAGGCGCATACGAACCGATGTAGAGCAGCCCGTCATATTCGAACTTAGTACGCTTCCAATCGTTCCATGCCTGAGCCGGCAGCGGATGGGTAGCAGATCCCAAACCGAGGAGGTACATCATGGTCTGTTCGCTATAGAAATCCCAGCGGTAAGGGAGGAAGCCAATTTCAGGTCTCCAGCCATGCGGCAACAGAGAAGTGTCCTCGGAGAGCCACGTCCAATCCACCCGGTTGAAGATGCTACTACTCAGGCGGCTGATTTCGGGATGGTGGAAGTGTTCACGGCACGTGAGTACTCCGCACAGCAGGATGGCCGTATCGATGGAAGAAGCTTCCGCATCCCAGATCCGCTCGCCGGTTATCACATTGGCCCAATGGAAAAAGAAGCCGCGGTGCGTTGGCATTTTTTCCCACAGGAAGCGAAGCGTAGTGAGTACGCGGTCGCGTGACTCTGAAAGCGATATCCATCCGCGCTGTTGTGCGATACAAAGC
Organism: Terriglobia bacterium; assembly: GCA_963786745.1. Classification (GTDB taxonomy): domain Bacteria; phylum Acidobacteriota; class Terriglobia; order Bryobacterales; family Bryobacteraceae; genus Palsa-89. The sequence continues at coordinate 558,859 of CAWBAE010000014.1, forward strand.
GCCGTGAGACCGAAGCCCGTTCCCGCTATGCTGGCTACGATGCCGGTATCGGTTGCACGGGTATTACAGCGATCCTTGACGAGACCGGTATCCGGATGGGCTGCTTCCCAGAAGAACAGGTAATTGGCCTTTTCCAATTCATCCAGGAAGGCATCATCCTCCGGCGACAAAGGCCCAGGCGGACCAACGATTGCCGGATTCTCCGAAGCGATTGGCGGTTTTCCCGACGCTGCGGGTTTAGGCGAGTTGTCATCCGCGGCAATCAAGCCACGCGCCGCCGCACCGGCCAGCGGCCACCCGGCGGATCTGACGACGGCCTGAAGCATCGCCCTGCGGGAAGATGTACGTAAACCGAGATATTCGGCAGCCACTACTATCTAATGTAGTGGAGGAGCATTCTGCCGGTTGTGGCAGCTCGGTCTTAAACGCTAGGGCGAACTATGCGGAAAAAGGCGGCGATTTGGGGAGCGGCGGCTTTGGTGCTGGTGGCTATTTTGGTAATACTCGTCCGTAGCGGGCTGCGGAATAGCGTTTTGATCGAGGGCGCCATTCTGACGCAAGATGGCGATCCGAGAAAACAATTGCCGATCTCCGGCGTTGATGTCACGGCTGCCGTCGGGGAGGCGATGGTGCACAGCCGGTCGGATGCCTCAGGGTTCTTCCGGCTGAGGGTACCTCCATCACTTTGGCGAGGTGAAACCGCCGACCTCGATTTTCGCCATCCCGACTATCGACCCGTACACATCGACCAACGGTTGACCGATCAGATTTACGTGGTCCGAATGGCGGCAATCGCTTCGCAGCCTGTTCTTGAGCCAACCGGCGCGCAAGGCACTCTTAAAGATGTCCGTGTCAGATATGTGACCAAGACCACCACACCAATCAACGTAGGGAGTGTCGCCAAGACATTTGAAGTTGCCAATGTTGGGGACGTTCCATGCAACCATGCTCCGGTCTGTTCGCCGAACGGAAAATGGAAGGCGTCGATTGGCGGATTGACGGTGGACGCAGGCGAGGGCCATGAGTACCGGGATGTCAGGACATCCTGCATCGCGGGGCCGTGTCCGTTTGCCAGAATTGATTCGGATCAGTTATCCAGCGGCGGCCGTGTAATCAAAGTCCTGGTGCGGAATTGGTCCGACACGGTGACATTTCTGCTGGAGGCGGAGGTCATGCAAACTATACCCAGCGATTCCATTCGCAACGCTTATCCGATCATTTTCGGGCGCGAAATGAGCTTTACTCTTCCTCCGGCGGCGGAAGGGCCGAGCATCGAGACTGATCTCAACGGACAGGAAATCGTTTTTCCGTTGGGCCCCGCGCTAGCTTTGCCATGGGCCGCTTGTAGCCTGCAAGTGGGAACCGACCGAACGAAACTTTATCGGTGCGAACTGAAGACAGGATATCGGTTTCAGTAAGCGCAGCTCGCGCTTCGGATCGCTACCGCGTAGAGCCCAGTAGCTGAAAAGATTGGTCGGGGCGAGTGGATTCGAACCACCGACCTCCTGGTCCCGAACCAGGCGCTCTAGCCAGGCTGAGCCACGCCCCGAACTTTCAACAGCGCAGCGCCGGAAACGGCGCAAGAGCAACTGTCGCATCCACGAGTATACCATCCCGATTCTTGGCAGGAAGCGTCCGCCGGAAGCGATATGATGGTTGCTCCCAACCTGCCGTCGCATGATTGAAGCCAGGCAAACCACGGCGCAGCGGACGTCTCAGTTCCCGCCAGCGCTCTCAGCGGTTGGACGCTATGCCCTTGCGGTTTCTTCCGTGGCGCTGGCGCTCGGCGCGGCGTTGCTCCTTACCCGCTACCACTTCCACAACGTGGCGGATCCGCTGTTTTTATTTGCCATCGCGGTATCCGTCTGGTACCTGGGGCCGGGGCCCGGAATTGTGGCGCTCGCGCTCGCGAGCCTGGCCGATGTGTACTTTTTCATAGAGCCGATTTACACCATCTACATTACTCGCGATGATCTCCCGCACTTTGCCATCTTCGTGCTTTTTGCGTTGCTGCTGACCTGGTACAACATCGTGCGGCGGCGCGCGGAAGCAGAGCTTCGTCAAGCCCGCGACAAGCTGGAAATCGAGGTGGCGGAAAGAACCCAGCAGGCCAGCCTGCTGAATCTCACGCACGACTCGATCATGGTCCGCAATATGGATTTCGTCATCACATATTGGAATCGGGGCGCCCAGGAGTTGTACGGCTGGACGCCGGAGGAAGCTGTTGGAACGCGCTCCGATGAACTTCTAGGGACTATTTTCCCGGCCCCGGTAAAGGAAATCCGCGCCGAGCTATTGAGAACCGAGCGTTGGGAGGGCGAGCTCAAGCGCATCAAACGCGGCGGGACCGAGGTGGTGGTGGCAAGCCGATGGTCTTTGCGGCGCGGCGAACGCGGGCGGCCAGTCGCCGTCATGGAAACGAGCAACGACATCACGGAACATAAGCGCCGGGAGGAGGAAATTCGGGGCCTCAACCAGGAACTTGCGCGCCGATCGTCGGAACTGGAAGTCACCAACAAGGAGCTGGAAGCTTTCGCCTATTCGGTATCCCATGACCTGCGCGCGCCGCTGCGTCACATGGCCGGGTACACGGAGCTGCTGCGAAAGAACGCGGCCGCACTTCTGAATGAGAAGAGCCAGCGCTATCTATCGATCATCATGGAGTCGGCGCAGCGCATGGGCAACCTGATTGACGACCTGCTGGCCTTTTCCCGCATCGGGCGGGCTGAGACGCATAAGGCTATGGTCAGCTTGGAACAACTCGTGCAAGAGGCTATCGGAGAGGCCCGGCAGGACGCCGCCGAGCGCCAGATTGCCTGGAAGGTCGGGGCGCTGCCCGCCTGCTACGGCGACCGCTCCATGCTGCGCCTGGCGCTCGTCAATCTGATCGCAAATGCGGTAAAATTCACACGCAACCGCGCGCAGGCGGAAATCGAAATCGGATGCACCGATCAAAAACAAGATGAGGTGGTCCTGTTCATTCGAGATAATGGAGTCGGGTTCGATATGAAGTACGTAAACAAACTGTTTGGCGTCTTTCAACGCCTGCACCCCTATGACAAGTTTGAAGGCACCGGTATCGGCCTGGCTACTGTTCAGCGCATTGTGCATCGGCACGGCGGCAGAGTCTGGGCCGAAGGGCAGGTGGATCGGGGCGCGACTTTTTATTTTTCACTTTCTGAACCGCGGGAGTCTAACTTATGAGCACCTTGGGACGCATCCTGTTAGTTGAGGACGATCCGAAAGACGTGGAGCTTACGCTAACGGCCTTGGACGACTACAACCTTGCCAATGAAGTAGTGGTGGCTCGGGATGGCGAGGAAGCCCTGGATTATCTCTATTACCGGGGAAACTACATGAAGCGCGCGGGCGAGAATCCCGCGGTGATGCTGCTCGATCTGAAGCTGCCGAAAATCGACGGGTTGGAGGTGCTGCAGCAGGTTAAATCCGACGAGAAGCTCAGGATGATTCCCGTAGTGGTGCTCACGTCTTCGCATGAAGAAAAGGACATGGTGGCCAGCTATCGGTTAGGCGTGAACGCCTACGTAGTGAAGCCCGTGGACTTCCACGAGTTTGTCAACGCCATCAAGGAACTCGGCGCCTTTTGGGCGGTGATCAACGAGCCGCCGCCGGGAAGCATAAAAAAGAACTAGTCTGGAAATGAGCTCTCCGTTGCGCATTCTGCATCTGGAAGATGACCCCAGGGACGCAGAGCTAGTTCAGGAAACGCTCGAGGCCGAGGGCTTCAGCTGCCAGGTAACACGGGTTGAGGGGGAGGCGGACTTCATCGCATCACTCCTGGGCGGCTGCGACCTGATTCTCGCGGACTATACTCTTCCCTCTTTCGATGGTTTGTCTGCGTTGAAGATCGCCCGGCAAAGCCGGCCGCACGTGCCGTTCATCTTCGTGTCCGGGACCTTGGGCGAAGAAGTGGCCATTGAAGCCCTGACTATCGGCGCGACGGACTACGTTTTCAAGACGCGGCTTTCGAGAATTGTACCCTCCGTGCGGAGGGCGCTGCGGGAAGCCAGGGAAAGAACCGAACTCAGCCGCGCGGAAGAGGCGCTACGGCGAAGCGAAGCTTATCTGGCCGAGGCGCAGAGGCTGAGCCACACCGGCAGCTTCGGCTGGGACGTTTCGAGCGGGGACATCTACTGGTCGCGCGAGACCTTTCGGATATTCGGCTACGAACCGGGGATCAGGGCCAGCATTGACCTGGTAAAACAGCGAGCCCACCCCGAAGACCGATCTTCGCTCCAGGAATTCATCGATCGCGCTACGCGCGAGAGGACTGAATTCGATTATGAACATCGCCTGCTGCTCCCCGACGGATCCGTGAAATTTGTTCAGGTGGTCGGCCATCCCGGGACCGACGAGTCCGGCCGGTTCGAATTCGTGGGAGCGATTACGGACGTCACCGAGCGGAAGCAGGCCGAGGCGGACCTGCATGGCGCTCTCGACGAAATCAAGAAGTTGCGGGACCAGCTTTACAAGGAAAACATCGCGCTACGGGATGAAATCGACACAACCTCGATGTTCGCGGAGATCGTGGGCGAGTCGCCGGCCTTGCAGACTGTTCTGGCGCGCGTCGCCAAAGTTGGGCCCACCGATTCCACGGTGCTGATTACCGGCGAAACGGGCACCGGCAAGGAACTCATCGCCCGTGCGATTCACAAGCGGTCGCAGCGGTCATCCCGAGCCTTTGTGAGCGTGAATTGCGCGGCCATCCCCACCACCTTGATCGCGCCGGAACTGTTCGGCCACGAAAGAGGAGCCTTCACGGGAGCCTTGCAGCGCCGTCTGGGCCGATTTGAACTGGCGGAAGGAGGCACCATCTTCCTGGACGAAATCGGCGAACTGCCCATGGAAACGCAGGTCGCCCTGCTGCGCGTCTTGCAGGAGCGGGAGTTCGAGCGTGTCGGGGGAAACCAGCCGATCCGGGCGGATGTACGGGTGATTACGGCGACCAATCGCGACCTCGAAAGTGCGGTCGCGTCGGGGGCCTTTCGGATGGATCTTTTTTACCGCTTGAACGTCTTCCCCATCGAGATCCCGCCCCTCCGCGAACGCAAGGAAGACATCGGTAAGTTGGTGGAGTATTTCATCCATCGCTACTCCAGAAAGGCCGGGAAGACGATACGAACTATCGATAAGGAAACTCTGGGACGGCTCAACTCCTATGCCTGGCCAGGCAACATTCGAGAGCTGCAGAACGTGATCGAAAGATCGGTCATCGTATCCGAAGGAGACACGTTCTCCGTGGATCCAAGCTGGCTCTCTCTGGAAGCTTCGTCTACCCGTGAGGATGGCTCGCCGTTTCCTCGGAAGTCCGCGGCCGAAGAGAAGCAGATTATCGAACACGCCTTGGCTGCGGCCGGGGGGCGTGTATCGGGATCCTCAGGCGCGGCGGCCCAACTCGGAATGCCGGCGTCCACTTTGGAATCCAAGATTCGCGCGCTAAAGATCAATAAGTATCGCTTCAAGACCATCTAAGGCAGCCGCGGAATTCGCGAAATTATCGCGAATTCGCGAGTTTCGCGAATTCACTGGCTATTCAATCCATTATTTATCAGTGACTTGCATATGGTATTCATAATGCACACGAGAGCATGTGCCACCGGGATCATCTAGGCGAGAATCATCTAGGGAGGGTGCGATGGGTTTCAGTGGTTTGGTTTCCTGGGGGATGAATCACAAGACGGCGGAGCCTGTGAACGAATCGCGCGCGTCCAAGGATCGTGTCTCGTCCCTGGGTCGAGCCTTCGCCAGTGTTCCAACAGAGCTAGGCCTTCCTTCGGCGGTCGGATTTCGGGTGGTTGTAGAGGGTCGGGAGAGGTCCTTGAATGCCTCGCTGCGGGATGAAGTTTACCGCATCGGCCGCGAAGCGATCGTCAATGCGTATCGCCATTCGCGCGCCGAAGACATCGAAGCGGAGATCGAATATTGGGCCGGCGAGCTTCGCGTCGCCGTGCGCGACAACGGCTGCGGCATCGATCCTCGGAAACTTAAGTGGACGCGGGATGGACAGTGGGGTTTGCGGGGCATGCGCGAGCGAGCCGAACAGATCGGTGCGCGTTTGCGCGTTTCGAGCCGAGCGAGCTTTGGAACCGAAGTAGTGCTAAGCGTGCCGGCCCGAGTTGCATTCAACCAAAGTTAGCGCGGGGGAGCGTATGATCGATCCGGGCAGCATTCGTATCTTGAGTGTCGATGATCACCCGCTTTTTCGTGAAGGCATTGCCACCGTCATCAAGAACCAGCCAGACATGCTTTTGGTGGCAGAAGCCGCCAACGGCGGCCAAGCCTTGCAGAGCTTCCGCGAACATCGGCCGGACGTCACGCTGATGGATTTACGGCTGCCCGATATGAGCGGCATTGACGCGCTGATTTCGATCCGGGCCGAGTTTTCAAACGCCCGCATCATGATGCTGACTACCTTCGAGGGAGACATCGAAATACAGCGCGCGCTGCAGGCGGGCGCGTACGGCTACGCTCTCAAGAGCGTGCCCCCCAAGGAACTGGTGGAGACCATCCGCCAGGTAAGCTTGGGCAAGAAGCGGGTTCCCGCGGAAGTGGCTGCCAAGCTGGCGGAGCACATCAGCGATGAAGCGCTCACCGAACGCGAAGTCGACGTCCTGCGGCACGTGTACGGTGGAAACCGCAACCAGGATATCGCGGACCGGCTGTTTATTTCCCAGGAAACCGTAAAGGTGCATCTCAAGCACATTATGGATAAGCTGGGCGCGAATGACCGCACTCAGGCCGTTGCCATCGCAGTGCGGCGCGGAATCATCCAACTCTAACGCAAGCCGCCCGGAAGTTATTCCCGCTGTTCGTCTGGCCCTTTTCCCGCGCAGGTCTGAATCCTGAATACCTCGATTACGTTACGTCGGACAACCCTTTCGGAGTATCGAAAAAGCGCTCTTTATCGTGATGCGTCCTTGGTTCGCATGGAGCAAACTAAGTGCGTGGAGCGGAAACATCATTCAGAACAGGGAGTAATTTATGGCCACCAACGCAGTAAGCATTTTCCCTCTTGAGCAATCTGGAGCTAAGAGTGAACTCATCGGATCCAGCCAGGGGCTTCGGCACGTCTGGAACTCAATACAGATGGTGGCTCGAACCGATGCGTCAGTCCTGATCCAGGGCGAGACCGGCACGGGTAAGGAGCTCGTCGCCAGGGCCATCCATGAAGAAAGCCTCCGCAAGCGCGGTCCGTACGTAACGCTCAACTGCGCCGCGATGCCGGCCGGTCTGCTCGAAAGCGAGTTGTTCGGCCATGAGCGCGGGGCCTTCACCGGAGCGGTGACGCAGACCACCGGCCGCTTTCAACTCGCGCACGGCGGGACGCTGTTCTTGGATGAGATCGGCGATCTGCCGCTCGAATTGCAGCCCAAGCTCCTGCGAGTTCTTCAGGAACAGGAGTTTGAAAGGCTCGGCGGCGCGCGCACCATTCGCGTGGATGTCCGCATTGTGGCGGCCACCAATCAGGATTTGCAGCAGATGGTGCAGGAACAGCGCTTCCGCGCGGACTTGTTTTACAGGCTCAACGTGTTCCCGATCGCGCTTCCTTCTCTGCGGGAGCGTCCAGAAGATATTCCACTTTTGGTTAGGCACTTCGTTCGCAAGTGTGCGTCTCGCATGAACAAGCCGGCCAGCTGCGTTTCCGAAGAAGCCATGGACGTCCTGCGCCGATACGACTGGCCAGGCAACATACGGGAATTGCAAAACGTGATCGAGCGAGCCGTTATTATCTCTTCAGGGCCGGAACTGCACTTGCCGGCCGGACAACCTAAACGGATGACCACCAGCGACGCGGCCGCCCCGGCCCGTACCCTCGCCGACGCAGAGCGCGTTCATATTCTGAAGGTGCTTCAACAGACCGGCGGCGTAGTGGGAGGACGGAACGGCGCCGCTGCACGGCTGGGGCTGGCCCGCACGACGCTGATCTTCCGGATGCGTAAGCTTGGAATCGGCCAGGAGAAAGCAGCGGCGCTTGGAAATCCTCCGTCGGAGTGGAACGAGGCCCGGCGTCCAGCCCGGATGATGGAAGCGTCAACCCGGAGCCCTCTCGAATCGGCCTGCGTCGGCTAGCCGACGGGCGGTGCGCGACGCTTCTCTTCCCCTTCAGCCGCAAGTACCACGAAAGAGTGATGCGCGGGTGTTCCGAGAGAGTTAGCGAAAGATCCACCGATGTCGGGATGTTCTTCTGAGAGCGCAAGTTCATAGTTGTTATCGAGGCGGGTGTTTGAAATTGGGCGGTGGGCCGCGCGAACAATTCCCATGAGAATACTAATAGCTGCCGGCGCAATCATTGTGACCCTGGGGATCGCAGGGTCTCCGGCTACTTCTGGCTTCGCGATCGGCCCGCAATACGATTCAACCCACGTTTATGTAGCGCCAGAAGATTTCTCCCGTTGCGTCACGAGCCTGCTGGCCACCTTCGGCGGCACAACCTCGAAGGAAGGCGTCTTTACGGTGACGCCAACCCCCAGCAGCAGCATGTCCCAGATCGTAATCACTCCGAGCGGAATCCTGTCCGTATTCGGGTTCAAGACGCCTGTCCCGTATCCATTCGGAACGGAGCGGACGGGCTATCTGGTGACGGATCTCGATGAGGCCATACGCGCCGCTCGCGCAGCGGGAGCAGCGGTGATCGTCAGCCCATTTAGTGATCTGATCGGGCGGGATGCCATCATCCAGTGGCCCGGCGGTGTGAATATGCAGCTCTATTGGCACACCACGCCGCCATCCTATGCGGCGCTTCAGACCATTCCGGAGAATCGCGTGTATTTGTCTCCGGACAGCTTTGGCGCATTCACGAGCAGCTTTCTTGGTTTCTCGCAGGGCAAGACCGTTTCCGACGAGGCGCACGCTCCTGGCGTTGAGGTCGGACGGCCCGGCGAGACCTATCGGCGCATTCGTATCGAATCAAAGTTCGGCAAGCTCACCGTGCTCGTGACGGACGGCCATCTTCCTTATCCTTTCGGGCGGGAAATCACAGGGTATGAAGTGGCTAATTTGACCGACAGCTTGATAAAGGCCAAGGCGTCCGGAGTTTCGATGCTGGCCGGTCCCTATTCAGCCGACCAACGGAACGCGGCGATGGTCGAATTTCCCGGCGGATACATTGCCGAGATTCATTCCGCGGCCGGAAAGTAGAGCGGATGGATTAATGCCTGAACGCGAGCCGGTTGTCATCATCGCCGGGGGAGGCTTCGCCGGGCTGTCCGCAGCCAAAGCGCTGGGAAAGGCGCCGGTGCAAGTGGTGCTAATCGACCGCACGAATCATCACCTGTTTCAGCCGCTGCTTTATCAGGTTGCTACGTCGGTGCTTTCGGCCTCCCAGATTGCGGTGCCCATCCGCGAGATCCTGCACAAACAGCGGAATACGACGGTGCTGATGGGGGAAGTGGTCGGCGTGGACAAGGAGAAGAAATTGGTTTTCGCCAGCAGCCCGGACCGAGAGCGGGTGCCGCTTGCGTACGACTACCTGATCCTGGCGACGGGCGCGACGCACAGCTATTTTGGTCACGACGAATTTGAGAAGCACGCTCCAGGATTGAAGAGCCTGCGGGACGCCGAAGCGGTCCGCAACAAGATTCTTCAGGCGTTTGAACAGGCTGAGGCTGAGGAAGACGCTCGCGCGCATCGCGATCTGCTCACGTTTGTCCTGGTGGGCGGCGGCCCGGCGGGGGTCGAGATGGCCGGCGCAATCGCCGTGCTGGTCCGTAACAGCCTGCGAACTCAGTTCCGGCGCATCGATCCGACGTCCGCGCGGATCGTGCTGGTGGATCGATCGAAGAAGCTCTTGGGGCCCTACTCGGACGATCTCTCCGCGGCAGCAAAAACTCGGCTCGAGAAACTGGGCGTGGAAGTCCGGCTAGGGCAAGGCGTCGATCAGATTGACGAAAACGGCATCATTGTTGCGGGCGAGCGCATCACCAGCAAGACCGTGATCTGGACGGCGGGCGTGGCTCCTTCGCCGGCCGGCAAGTGGCTGAACGTGGAGACGGATCACGCGGGCCGGGTCCGGACCCAGCCAGACCTCACCGTACTCGGACATCCGGAGATCTTCGTAGTGGGCGATACGGCATCGACCGATCAGGACGGAAAACCGCTAGGCGGTGTGGCGCAGGTGGCGCTGCAAGGCGGCCGGTACGCCGGCGTGACCATCCGCGATCGGGTTACGGGCAAGCCTGGCCCCGCGCCGTTTCGCTATTTCGATAAGGGCACGATGGCTGTGGTAGGCCAGGGTTACGCGGTCCTCGAGAGCGGCAAGATTCGTGTGAAAGGGAGGCCGGCGTGGGCTGCCTGGGCGGTGGTGCACATTCTGTCTCTCGCGCAGCCTGGTCTTCGGCTAGCCGTGTTTCTGCAATGGATGTGGACTTATCTGACACGACAGCGCGGCTCCCGGCTGATCGTGGATCATAGCGACCCTGTACGGGAGAACCAAACACTCGAAGCGCCCTCCGGCGCAATGCAGGTTTCCAAGCGAGGCGGTTAGCGATTTAAATCTACACGCAAAACAAAGGAGTACTTTATGGCGACCATTACTACAAAAGACGGAACACAGATTTACTACAAGGACTGGGGCTCCGGGCAGCCGATCGTTTTCTCGCACGGCTGGCCGCTATCCGCGGACGACTGGGACGGGCAGATGCTGTTCTTCGGGCAGCGCGGCTATCGCGTCATCGCGCATGACCGGCGTGGTCACGGACGATCCAGCCAGACCTGGGATGGCAACGAAATGAACACGTACGCGGACGATCTCGCGGCGTTGTTTGAAAAACTGGATCTCAAAGACACGATCATGGTCGGGCACTCCACCGGCGGCGGCGAAGTGGCGCGCTACCTGGGACGGCACGGCGCCAAGCGCGTCTCGAAAGCAGTGCTGATCAGCTCCGTGCCGCCACTGATGCTGAAGACGGATAAGAATCCGGCTGGCCTGCCGATTGCGGTCTTCGACGGCCTGCGGGCAGCGCTGGCGGCCAACCGCGGCCAGTTCTACAAGGATATCACTCTGCCGTTTTACGGGTACAACCGCCCGGGCGCAAAGATCTCGGAAGGTATCCGGGAGCATTGGTGGTTGCAGGGCATGATGGGAGGCGTCAAGGCCCATTACGACTGCATCAAGGCTTTCTCGGAAACGGATTTCACCGAGGACCTGAAGAAGATCGACATCCCCGTGCTGGTGATGCACGGCGACGACGATCAAATTGTGCCGATCGTCGCCGCCGGCTTGTTGTCGGCGAAGATTCTGAAAAACGCAACGCTGAAAGTCTATCCGGGCTTTCCGCACGGCATGCCCGCGACCAACGCGGATCAAATCAACGCCGACCTTCTGTCGTTCTTCAAAGGCGCCGCGGTGGGAGCGTCGTCCTAGCCTCTTGGCAAGCTGAAGCATGCCCCACTGGATTTGCAAGCCATTGACCAGACATGTTGGACATGCTTTAGCTTGTCTCCCGAAGCCTTCAAAAGAGCTTTCAGCAGCCTCCTAGGAGCATGAATTCTAACGGAAAAGGAGATCGATATGGCAAAAAACGTAGCGGATGTGCTGTGGGAGATGCTGGTAAGCGCGGGGGTGAAACGTTGCTACGGCATCGTGGGCGACGCTCTGAATCCTGTGATCGACGCGTTGCGGCGCAACGGCAAGATCGAATTTATCCATGTTCGCAATGAAGAATATGGCGTCTTCGCCGCAGTGGCGGACGCGTACTTCACGGGCGTACCGGTGGCTGTTTGCGGAACCGCCGGCCCAGGCGTGGTGCATCTTTTCAATGGGCTGATGGATGCGCGCAAAGAAGGGGCACCGGTGATTGCGATTGCCGGCGATGTGGAAACGTCGATCATTGACAGCTCCGCTCTGGAGGAGCTGAATCCCTATCAGTTCTTCGAGGCTGCGTCGCTCTACACGGGCCGCATCGTCAACCCTGAGCAGGCGCGAACAGTCATCGGTATGGCCATACGGACGGCAGCCATCGAGAAAGGACCCACGGTAATTTCGCTGCCCGGCGACGTGGCTTCGACGGATGCGGGGGAGCACTCAGTTGAAATCACCATCCCGGCGCCCGCCACTCTACGTCCATCAGACTCGGACCTGAGCCGGCTGGTTAAGATGATCGACGATGCCGGGACGGTAGCAATCTTCGGCGGCGATGGGTGCAGGGACGGGCGCGATGAGGTGGTCCAATTGGCCGAAAGACTGAACGCGCCGGTGGGCTATTCCTTCCGCGGCAAGCAGTGGTTGGAACACGACAACCCCAACGCGGTCGGCATGACCGGCCTGCTCGGGTATGGTGGCGCCTATGGCGCTATCAACGGGGCCGATCTACTTCTGATGCTTGGAACGGATTTTCCTTTTTCAGAATTCCTTCCCGGTTCGGGCGTCAAGAAAGTGCAGATCGATAAGAACCCGAAGCACATTGGCCGCAGGACCGCGCTGGATCTCGGGCTGGTTGGGGACATAAAGACCACGGTGAGCGCGCTGCTGGAGCAGGTTCGCGAAAAACTGGACGATACTTTTCTTCGCAAGCATTTGAAAGCCACGGAATCCTTCTCCGAACTGCTGCGGCACTATGTAGACAAGGGCCCTGGCATCAAGCCCATCCGTCCGGAATTTCTGGCAGCTACGCTGAGCGATCTCGCCTCCGACGATGCCATGTTCTTCGTCGATACTGGAACGGCATGTATCTGGTCGGCCAGACACATCCGGGGCGGCAGAGATCGCAGGCTTTTCGGCTCGTTCTCGTGGGCATCCATGGCCAACGCCGCTGCCAATGCCTTTGGAGCGCAATTGGCATATCCAGGCCGGCAAACCATCGCCATCTGCGGCGACGGCGGATTCAGCATGCTCGGGATGGGCGACCTGTTGACCCAGGTGGAGCGGAAGTCTCCCGTGGTCCACATCATTCTCAACAACCAATCTCTTGATTTCGTGAACATCGAGCAGCAGGAGGCCGGCTACATACCTTTTGGCGTGGAATTCAAGAATCCCAACTTTGCCGCCGTTGCCGACGCTATGGGCGCAAAAGGCATTCGGCTGGAAGATCCCGCTGACGTGCAGGACGGAATTGCCGAGGCTCTGGCATATCAACGCGGCCCGGTGCTGGTGGATGCGGTGGTGGATCCTTACGCGTTGGCTCTGCCGTCGCATGTCCCCTTCCACACCATGAAGAACTACACTCTGAGCGTTGCCAAACAAGTGCTGACTGGCAGGATGGATGCGGTCATAAAAACAATCGAACACAACGTGGCGCTGCTCTAAAGGAGAACATGGCCGATACCACAGCCAAGAAACTGACAAGCTGGATAGTCGCGGTTGCGATCCTTCTTATAGCGGTCGCGCTCATCTTCTTCCTCTCCACCAACTGGACCGCATGGGCCGGCGAAGGTGACGAACAGAAGACGGACGACGCCTATGTTCGAGCTGACGTGACGCCCCTCAGCACCAAAGCCGCGGGGCTGGTGGCTTCGGTGGAGGTGTCGGACTATCAGTCGGTGAAGGCCGGGGACTTGCTGGTGCGCTTGCGCGACGATGATTTTCGCGCACAGGTTGCGCAGGCGGAAGCCGCGGTTCTGGCTGGGGAGAGCGCGCTGGTGAACAATCAGCGGCAGAAAGAATTGCAGGACGCCAGAATCCTGCAGGCGCAGACCGGTATTACCGCGGCTGAGGCGGAGATCGCGGCCGCGGAAGCCGGCATCCAGGCCGCGAATTCGTCGCTGGCGAATGCCAAAAGCGGGCTGGCGGCAACGGATGCGGATGTGCAACGCACGTCGCTCGAGCGCAAGCGCCAGGAGGCGCTGGTGGCGGCTGAATCCGCAACGCGCCAGAAGCTGGAGCAGGCGGTAGCCGACCAGGAACGTTTTGGAGCGCAGCGCGCCAGCCGCGAAGCCGAGATTGACGCGGCCCGCGCGCAGATGGCTAGCCGCCAGGCCGACCTGAGCCGCGCCCGCGCCCATCTCGAAAGTACCCGTGCCGAGCTGGAGGCGCAGCGGCGACAGCGCGCCGTTCTGGATTCCCAGGAGCTGCAGCTCCACGCCGACCTCAAAGCCCGGCAAGCCAGCCTGGACTTAGCGAAGACGAACCTCGGCTACACGCGCATCGTGGCGCCGGAAAACGGGATCGTCGGCGAACGCAAAGTGCGGGCGGGACAATTGGTGAGCCCCGGTACTCAAATCCTTTCGCTGGTACAGAGCGAAGCCTGGGTGCAGGCCAACTATCGGGAGACGCAACTGCGGGGCATTCGACAAGGCAATGCCGCCGAGATTCGCGTGGACGCGTTTCCGGGCCTGGTTCTGAAGGGAAAAGTGGCGGAGATCGCGCCCGCCAGCGGATCGCAATTTGCTTTGCTGCCGCCCGACAACGCCACCGGCAACTTCACCAAAGTGACGCAGCGAGTGCCGGTCAAGATCACGCTGGATCAAAACCAATCCGGATTGGACCGGCTGCGCCCGGGGCTCTCCGTGACCGCAGTGGTTCGAACCAGAGGCCAATCCTAGATGACCCCTGCAGCGGAGCCTGCGGCCACCCCGAAACCGGGCCCCGCGGCGATCACCACACACCCGTTCATCGGCATTGCCGGCGTCTTCCTGGGCGCGGCCACGGCCACTCTCAACGGACGCCTGCTGAGCGTCGGCTTGCCGGATTTGCGCGGCACGCTCGGCTTCGGATTCGACCAGGCCTCTTGGATTCCTACCGTGCTCAACATGGGCATGATGTTCATCGGAGTGTTCGCGGTCTTTCTGGGAACGGCCTATGGAGTCCGGCGCGTGTTGATGATTACCGGAGCCGTGTTTACCGTAGCGTCGATCCTGCTGCCGTTTTCACCAAGCCTGGCGGTGATGCTGGCTCTCGAAGCGATCGCGGGACTATCGTCGGGAGCGTTCTATACGCTGACGCTGACGTTCGTCGTTCGGAGCCTGCCGCCCAAGCTGCTCATCTTTGGGGTCGCCGCCTATGCCTTGGACATCGTTGCAACCACCAACGTCGCGGCTCTGATCCAAGGCTGGCAGATGGACCATCTTTCCTGGCGCTGGATGTTCTGGACCGCCGCCGTGCTGACGCCGTTCATGATGATTTGCATTTATTTCGGCGTTCCACGCGAAGATAAAGGGCCGCCGCCGAATTGGCGAGGATTCCTGTACTTGAGCGCGGGGTTGAGTCTGATCTATGGCGCCTTAGATCAAGGCCAGCGATTAGACTGGTGGCGCTCCGGGATCATTGTCGGCATGCTGGCCGGCGGATTGTCGCTGCTCGCGGCCTCGCTGGTGCGGCGATACTTTCAGCCGAATCCGCTGGTGAACTTGCCGTTCCTCAACGCCCGGAACATCGTGATCCTGGGGTTGGGCGTATTCACCATCCGGTTCTCTATGCTCGCGCCGGTGGCCGGCATCCCGGGATTTCTGGGCAGCATTCAACAATACCGCGCGATCCAGACCGGCGCAGCCTTGGCGTGGGTAGCAGCCCCACAGTTCGTGCTCGTCTGGATTGCGGCGATCGCCGCGGTGTTCGTTCCGCCGCGCATCGTCATGGCGGCGGGATTTGCAACCATAGCGGTGGCGTGCTGGATGGCGGCGCACCTGGATTCGTCGTGGGCAGGACAAACCTTTCTGACTCCCGAACTTATGCTGGCGATCGGAATTGCCACGGCATTCGTGGGCTTGGTGGTGAACCTGCTCGTTCTGGCGGTTGAGATGGGCGCGACCACGAGCGTTGCGAACGTAGCGACGTACTCCGCATGGATGCACACCATGCGATTGATGGGTGGCGAAATCGGGGCCGTGATTTTTAGCCGCTTCGTGACGGTTAGGGAACAATTGCACTCCAATCTGCTGGGCCAGCACGTTGACGCGGGAAATTGGATCACCGACGAACGGCTGCATGGTCTGGCCGCAGCTCTTACGCCGTCCTCCGCGGGACCGGAGGAAGCTCTGGCGCGCTCGGCCGCCATCCTGGGGGGACAAGTGAGAGGGCAGGCTCTAACGCTGGCATATTCCGATGCGTTCCGGCTAATCGCCTGGACTATCGCAGGGTATCTGCTGCTGCTGGTGTTTCTGCGGCCCAGCACGTTCAGCCTTCGTCATCCGGAGCCACCCAAATGAAACGCTGGTTTTTTACGAGTTTCTTAGTTTGCTCCTTTGGAAACGCGTTCGCCGCGGATGCCGTGCAGTTGACGCTCGCCGACGCAGTGCGGATGGCGCTGGCACAGAACCGGGCTTTGAAAATCGCGCGGCTGAAAGTGGTTGAGACCGAGCAAAAGAAAGCCGAAGCCAAGGCAGGCTATTTCCCTGAAATCAAGAATCAGTCCAGTTTTCTACATACCACGTCCCTGGAGAACATCGAGATTCCGGAAGGCGCGTTCGGTAAAGTCCCGAACGCCGGCCTGGTTCCCTCGCAGGGTGTCCTTCTTACCCAGGGCAGCCAGAACTTCGAAACCAGCGGCACCGGCGCGACCCAACCCCTGACGCCGCTGATCCGAATCCGACAGGCCAACCGGATCGCGGCTTCGGAAGTGGCCGCGACTCGCGACGAGCTGAAGAAGGCCGAGAACGAGGTGGCCGTGAGGGTTCACCAGGTGTACTACGGGATCCTTATCGCCGGGCTTCAGAAGCGAGCCGCCAAGCAGGAGAACGCATACGCCAAGACTCACCTCAGCGAGAGCCAGGAAGATGTGCGCAATGGGAACGCGCTGAAGGTCTCGGTGATCGAGAGCCAGGCCGGCCTGCTTGAAACCGAACAATCCTTGCTTACGATCGACCTGAATCTGGCGGACCTGAACTCCGAATTGAATGACTTGCTGGGCAATCCACTGGACACTCCGCTGGTGCTGAGCCCGGTGGAAGTGACGAATCCAGCGGACACGTCACACGACGAAATGCTGCAGATGGCGCTGGCCGAAAATCCGGAGATCGCGGCCGCCACGGAGTCCGTTCGGCAGGCGCAGGCCGCCCTCACCTCGGCGAAATCCGCCTACATTCCCGACGTCTCGATTTTTGCGCGCCAGAGCTATCAAAACGGCGTGCCGTTCCTGGTGCACAATTTTGGCACCTTCGGGGCCGCGCTCGACTATGACATTTTCGACTTTGGCAAACGCCGGGCCGTGATCCGGCGGCGCGAGGCTCAATTGGCGCAGGCCCAGGAGAATGTCGAGCGGTTGAAGGACGAGGTAGGCGTTCAGATCGAGCGCAGTTATAACAAGGTGCAGCAGACCAAGAAGATGCTGGAGGTGGCTGCCCAGGTAGTGAAGCTGCGCTCAGAAAGCGAGCGCGTCACCGAGAACCAATTGACCAACGGCGCCGCATTGCTGTCGGCTCGCCGGCAGGCGTCGGCGGCCACCTATAAAGCGCAAGCCGATCAACTGCAAGCGCAGCTGGCTTACATGCTGGCGCAAGCTCAACTCGAACAGACCATCGGCCGAACGCCGGGACAGTGACTCGCAAGCAAGAGGAAATCCATGCCCGATTTAATTGAGCTGAACCTTGGCGCCCCGACGCGCGGATTGAGTCCGAGAGGGATACCATTCGGCACAAACGCGGGTGCCGGATCTCGGCGACGTAGAGCATCGAGCGCAGGCCTAAAACGAAACTCGAGCGTGGAAGCACACGCTCCCCGGTGAGCTTTTTTATTTCGAAAGTGATTCAGGAACGCGGCGCGCCTGTTCGGCGCTGGCCCGCACGCCGGCGGATCTGCGGCCTACGGCTTGTTCTGTCTGCTGCAGGGAAAGAAGGAGCGAGTTGCGCGAAATACGCCGCACGATCGGATCCACCACGAAGCGCAAGGCGGCGGGAACATCACGGCTCAGCGCGACTGCTTCGAGTTCAACGTAAACCCCCTGGTCCCTCTGTTCCAGGCGCGCGATGCTGTGCAGCCGCCATATATAGCCGCTGCCTTGGCCATCCGGCTTCCGATACTCGCCCGGCTGCCCGAAATCCTCAACTTCCTGAACGCGGGTCGTGGTTGACATGCTGTAGAAACGGTGATCGTCGAAGTGCACGTTGGTCGCCTCGTAATCCGCGTCCAGCGCGGTTTTCATGAAGAAAGTTTTGTTCATGAGTAACATCGAAAACCGATCCCCGCGATCGGAACGTGCGATCACCTTCGACTCGATGACCGAGTGGCGATAGAACTCCTTGTAGTGATCGTAGTCGCGAGTTACGTCCAGGACGTCCGAGAGCTTGAAGTTTGGGAGGAACACAGCGCCCATCCAGTGGTGGATCAATCCTCCGGGCACTTTCGTCGGATTTTCTCCGGGCGCGGGAGCCACCACGATCTCTCCGCCGCGCACTTTGGCGGCGCGCTCGGGGTCTTCCAGCGTCCAGAGGAAGCTGCCGCCCGGGCGGACGCGATCGCGAAGATTCGCGTCGGCGGTTTGGAGGTATTCATTCCAGGCGGTGATGGTCTCAGGCTTTAACGTCGCCGCCCTAGCTTCCACGGGAAATACCATCGTGGCCAGCAAAACCATGGCGAGGACACGCGCGAGCAGCGAGGTGCGGAACGGCAGCCAGCCGCGATCCGAGCGGGCCGCATCGCCGGCGTTCGGCGACGGCTCAAGAAGTGGCTCGCCCAGGATTGATTCCGCCAGGGCGCGCCCGGCGTGCGAGTTGGCCACGATCCGCGCCCCATCCCGATGCCAGCGAACGATCAGCGCGTGTCCCTGTTGGTCCACGCCTGTGACGAATGTTACGTCAATAGTTGGTCGCCGGCCACTGGCCGTCGAGGAGGCTGTGGTCCAGTCCTGATCCAGCCTGCGCGCGCCCTCTTCACTGAGAAACCCTTTTAGTTCAAAGCGAAACGAGGTTGGACCATCGTGCATGTAATACTGCAGCGCCTGGTGTTTCATAGCAACCCTGACCGGTTGGATGCATTTCAGCTACCGCTGGTTTTCATTAAAAAGCGAGAAACCCGGTTATTGCTTGTCAGGCTTGGCGGGTTCCAGCTTGAAGGTAAGATTAACGTTGTTACGGGTGTCATAGGGGCTTACCTTCTTCACTACCTTGATATCACCGTGTTGGGCGGTCAATTCGTAATCGTTCTTCATGGAGAGATCGCGAAAGACGAACTTGCCGTCGTCCTTGGTTGCAAAGTCGATAACCTTCGAGGCTCTCACATCCTTCAACTGCACAATGGCGCCTCGCACGGGATTATCGCTTTCATCTTCGACAATCCCCTGAATGATCCGGGCATTCGACGCCTTGGGAGGTTTCCCTTTATTGTCCAGGAAAACGTTCGGTTGATTGGAAGGATTCTGCTGCCCGAACGCCAGGGCGACGGCCAGCAGCGGTACCAGATAAATCGAGCAAAACATCATTCTGCGCATGGCTTTTCTTAGCATAGTCCCGGAAAGCCTCGTCTGTCATGCTGGACGGCCGGGCTAGACCGGCTCGCTCCACCCGGTGCCGTTCTTAAATTCGAGGCCGGCCACATACTTCCCCTGAGACGAATTGCAATAACGGACCGATCCGGTTCCACGGATCCCCTGCTTCGGCCCCTCGCAGGACACCATGGCGTTTACCGGGATGCGCTCCGCCACTTTCAACTTCAGGCCGGCAACCGATACATCGATCAGCTCCGCCTCGGATGCCTTGCGGCGGCCGGAGCTGTCCTGCCACGTGATACTGAGTTTTCCTCGGGTGGCGTGGCGGACGTGGCGGCGTGAATCGTTCGCCCGAGCGTTCGTGTGCTGTGCCTGCTGAGCCCATTGGGTGGCCTCGGCGTAAGCCTGGCTGATCGCCGAAACTCCAATTTTCAATCTGGATGCCGCGCCGGCCACGCCGGCCCAATCGCCCGCTTCGTAGCGGCGCACCAGTTCGAATACATTGCCGAAAGCCTCGTGCTCCTGGGAAATCCCGAGCAGCGGCCTGGTGATTGCGGGCACCACACTCACTTGATGCAGCGCTTCCTCGAGCGGCATATCCATGAGCGCGTCCAGCAGTGAGAACAGGCCCATCAGAAATCCGAGCTTGTACTCGCTAACATTGGCGGCGCGCGCCACGCGTTCGCAGAAAGCGGCGCGGACCAGTGAATGAGTGATCAGCTCGCCTAGCTTGTTCGGGGCCATCGCTGGAAGAGCCGCCAGCACAACCCATTGGCGGATGTTGGCTTCGCCCAGAATTACCAGAGCCTGCTTCACCGTACGAATCTCGGAGTAGCCGGCGAAAAGCGGGGAATTCGCGTATCGCAACAATTTGTACGAAAGCGCGACGTCCCCCGATATCATCGCCTGCAAGCGATCAAAATCTAAATCCGGATGCTGCATTTCCGCCAGCAGGTTTAGGCACGCGATCTTGGCCGCTGGAATCTGTTTACCCCGTACCAGGATCGGCTGAGTGAAGAAATACCCCTGGAAGAAATCGTAGCCGGCTCGCCATGACCAGTCGAACTCCTCATGCGTCTCCACCTTTTCAGCCAGGAGAGCCAGCCCCCGCGGCTTATAGGTCCGCAAGAGACGCTCCTGCTCCTCTCTGGACGTCGTCCGAATATCGACTTTGATCACCTTGGCAATCTGCAGAAGCGGCTCGTAGCGCGGATCGTCAACATAGTCGTCCAATGCGAAGGCGTAACCCTGCCGGTTCAGCTCCTGGCACGCCGCCACCAGTTCCTCGTCAGGCGTGACTGATTCCAAGATTTCGAGTACGGTGGATTCCCGCGGCAAAGCGGAATGCAGACCGCCCATCAGCGCGCTGCGGTCGAAATTAATAAAGGCTCGCTTGCCGCAAAGGATGTTTTCCCAGCCGATCGAAAGGAGAGTGTTGGCGATTACCTCTGTGGTGGCGCGTCCTGCATCGGCGCCGTTGAATTCGTTGCGGATACCGTCGGCGCGAAAAAGCAACTCGTAAGCCACCAAATCCCGCGAGCGGTCAAATATCGGCTGGCGGGCCACAAACACTTCCATAAGCTAACCATCGGCACGGACCGAGCGAGAAGTTTAGGTACTTCCTGGACGGGATTCCGGATCTCAGGAGCCAATATGACGCTCTCGTGAATTGGAACTAAGCTCGAAACCCTAGTTCGACCCGTCGCAGTGAGATGATAGAAAAACGCCGCAAGCGGTTTCCCTATGAATATCCTTGACATGGTAGTCGGAAAGCCGATCAAAACCAGCGATGAACGCGCTGAACAGATCGGACCGGCCCAGGGCATCCCGATTTTTGGCCTGGATGCGCTAAGCTCGGCCGCGTACGGCCCGGAAGCGGCTCTCAGCCTGCTGATCCCCCTGGGACTGCTGGGCGTCCGTTACATCGTCCCAATCAGCGTTGCGATTATCACACTGCTCGTGATCGTGTACTTTTCCTATCGCCAAACCATCGCCGCCTATCCTTCCGGCGGCGGCTCCTATACCGTTGCACGCTTCAACCTGGGCGCACGCACCGGTCTGCTGGCTGCGGCGGCGCTGCTGGCCGACTATATCCTTACCGCCGCTGTGGGCATTTCCGCGGGAGTGGGCGCGTTGATCTCGGCGGTTCCATCGCTGCTGCCCCACACGATTTCTCTCTGCGTCGGCATTCTGGCCGTCATCACCATCTTGAATCTTCGCGGGGTTCGCGATGCCGGGCTAGCCTTCGCGATTCCCACCTATCTCTTCGTGGGCACTTTGCTCATCACCATCGCAGGCGGCCTTTTTCGTGTCCTCGTCAGCGCCGGCCATCCCATGCCGGTCACTCCGCTTCCGCCTCCGCCGCCCATGACGCAAGCCGTCAGCTTCTGGCTGCTTCTCAAGGTTTTCGCCAGCGGCTGCACGGCCTTGACAGGCGTGGAGGCAGTCAGCAACGGCGTTAAAGCTTTCCGTGAGCCCGCGGTGAAAAACGCCCGGACAACTCTCACCGTGATCATATTTCTGCTGACCGTGCTTCTGGCGGGCATTTCTTATCTGGTGAAAAGCTACGGTATCGCGGCGACAGACCCAGGCCAGCCCGGCTACCAGAGCTTGCTCTCCATGCTGGTATCCTCGGTTTTCGGCAAAGGCTGGTTCTACTACGTCACCATCGCCTCGATTCTCCTGGTCCTTTCGCTTTCCGCCAATACCGCCTTCGCCGACTTTCCGCGCCTGTGCCGCGCCATCGCGCAGAATAACTACCTCCCGCACGCATTTGGATACCGCGGACGGCGGCTGGTCTACACCTATGGCATCGTTGTCCTGGCTGTTTTGTGCGCCGGTATTCTGGTTCTTTTCGGCGGCGTCACAGACCGGCTGATCCCGCTCTATGCCGTCGGCGCTTTTCTTGCTTTTACGCTTTCGCAGGCGGGCATGGTGGTGCATTGGTTCAAGAATCGCGGAGCGCATTGGATAAAGAGCGCGCTCGTCAACGGACTGGGGGCGTTCGTCACCGGCATCACGGTGGTGGTTGTGCTGGTTGCGAAGTTCGTGGATGGCGCGTGGATAACGCTGCTGTTCATCCCGTTGACCATCATCGCCTTCACCGCCGTCCGCCGGCACTACCACTCCGTCATCACGCTTACCACCAGCAAAGTTCCCATCCAGGCGGCCAGCCTCAGCGAGCACCCCATCGTCGTTATACCAATCGACCGCTGGAGCAACATCACCCGCCAGGGCATCGAGTTCGCTGCCCGCCTTTCACCCCAAGTGATCGCTCTGCACGTCGAGCCCGGCGAACACTCCGAACTGCTCGAAATGGACTGGGAGCAGTATGTCGAAAAGCCCTTTCGCGACGCCGGCAAAGAGCCGCCGCAGCTCCAGGTCATACCTTCACCCTACCGTTTCGTCATCATTCCGGTGGTTCAGTTTGTTCTGGACCTTTCCAAAGAACACCTGAATCGCAGCATCATCGTGGTCATACCCGAGCTGGTGGAAGACCGATGGTACGAGTATTTCCTGCACAACCAGCGCGGGCGGCTGCTCGAATGGGTGCTGCTGGCGCGCGGCAACGAACGCATCTTCACCGTGAGCGCGCCATGGTACGTCGGGAATCGAGCCTAGCCGCACGATCCGCGCACAGATTTAACGTTTAGCTACGTGACCCCGTCCATCGCGCACTTCGTTTCCTTTGAAATGAGCCGCGTCGACGCGCTTGGACGGCTCCGATTTCTCGCCTCGTTGTGGCAACGCGCCCTTATAGCCGTGTTCCGGATGAAAATGATTATTTACGTGACCCCGAAAATCAGCGGGTCCATGAAACCAGGGACCGGCGCCGATGAAGACACCATCCACAAACCATTCCGGGCCGTAGTAGCCCGCCGGAGCGCAGTTGTAAGGAGCGACGTCATAATACCCATAGGGACAATCCGGCGCCACTCCGATATTCACAGCGACCTGAGCTTGCGCTTTGGGGGCCGTGGCCGTCAAGCCGATTCCAGCGACGGCGGCAAAAACTAGAAATGTTAATCCTCGCATGCATTCACCTCGCGATTGTTAGAGCCAGCCTGCTTTGAGGTTGTTTCGAGAAATCTCTATGCCTCGTTTTTTCAACTGGTTGTCCAAAGGCGAATGGTGTAGTCTTTTCTTGTGAAGAAAGATGAAGCCGCCGAGACGCTCTCGATCAACGGTCGCGAGGTCCGGGTGACGCATCCGAACAAACTTTATTTTTCTAAGCAGGCGAAAATCTCCAAGCTTGATCTGGTCCGCTACTACCTGTCCGTGGCGCCTGGCGCTCTGGCGGGAATCCGGGACCGTCCGGTGGTGCTCAAGCGCTTCGTGAACGGCGCCGAGGCAGAGGCCTTTTATCAGAAGCGGGCGCCCGCGGATCGGCCGGCGTGGCTGCGCACCGTGGAGCTGTCTTTTCCTTCCGGCCGCACCGCGGAAGAGCTGGTGGTGGACGATGCGGCGGGCCTAGCGTGGATCGTCAATCTGGGCTGTATTGAGCTGCATCCGCATCCGGTGCGCTCGGGCGATCTCGAACATCCGGACGAGCTGCGCGTCGATCTCGACCCGGGCCCGGGCGTCGGATGGCCGGACGTGCGCGCGGTGGCTCTGGAAGTGAAGGCGCTGCTCGAAGAGCTGGGACTGCGCGGATGGCCGAAGACCAGCGGGTCGCGCGGGATGCACGTCAATGTACGGATTCATCCGCGCTGGACGTTCGCCGAAGTACGTCGCGCGGCCGTGGCCCTGTCGCGCGCGGTGGAACGGCGAGCGCCGGCCTTAGCCAGCTCGAAATGGTGGAAAGAGGAGCGGCACGGCGTGTTCCTGGATTACAACCAGAACGCGAAGGATCGCACCACCTGCTCCGCGTATTCGGCGCGCCCGCTCCCTGACGCGCGTGTATCCACACCCTTGCACTGGCATGAGGTTCCCGATTGCGAGCCCGCCGACTTCACTATATTCACAGTGCCGAAGCGTTTCCAGGATCTCGGCGATCCACATGCCGATATGGACGCCTATCCGGGCTCGCTCGAAGCCTTGCTGGAACTCGCGGCCAAAGACGAATCCTCGGGCTTGGCCGACGCGCCCTGGCCGCCGCACTTTCGGAAGATGGAGGGTGAAGCGCCGCGCGTGGCGCCGTCCCGCACTAAGTCGATCGCCCGGAAGCCGCGCGAGAAAATGCCGCTTTTGGTGGTCGCGAATTCGCCCGACAAAGCAGCCGCGCTGGCGGGTCTGGAACGCTGGAAAAACAAATACCCCGAGGCGGCCGCGCTGCTCGCCTTAGACGACGTGCTGGTGGATTCGATGCGAGGCCGGTCGTCCACCTGGACTCGCATCCGCGTAAATCTGCGGCATGTACCCGAGGCGCTGCGACCGGCGCAGGAAACGCCAGATCCGGATGACGACCCGACGCGGGAATGGCGCGCGAAGTTTACCGGCCGCCCGCGAAAATCGCCGCCAGCTCCTGCGGCGGAATAACCTCGAGTTGGGCATAGGTGCAGTCGGCCGGCCGCTTGTCCGTCCGCCACCGTTTGAAGTGGGCCATATGCCGGAAGCGCGCGCCCTGCATGTGTTCATATGTAACTTCCGCCACCAGCTCCGCGCGCAGCGGCTCCCACGAGAGGTCCTTGCCTTGGCTCCAGCGGCTCTGTCCGCCCGGCATGCGATGTCCGGTCTCGCCGTCGGCCGTTATCGAATCCACCCAGCGCTTCCAGGGATGGTTCGACAGCGCGTCGATACGGTAGGGCGCCAGAAATTCCACCAATTCCCGGCGTCTCTCGGCGGTGAAGCTCGCGCAGACGCCTACATGCTGCAAGTTGCCGAAATCGTCGAATAGCCCCAGCAACAACGAGCCGACGGCGCTGCGCTCGCCCTGCTTGTACCAGCGAAACCCCGCCACCACGCAATCGCACTCGCGCTCGTGTTTCACTTTGAGCATCACGCGCTTGTTCGGTTCATAGGTACCCGAGATCGGCTTGGCCATGACGCCATCCAGGCCGGCGCCCTCGAAGCGGCGAAACCAGTCCGATGCGACGTGGGATTCGCGAGTTGCAGGCGTCAGGTGGATCGGCGGCGCAGCGGTTGCGAGCAGCGCTTCCAGCCTGGAGCGGCGTTCTTGGAACGGTTCGCCCCGCAAGTCCCGGTCGCCTTCGCATAGCAAGTCAAAAAACACGATCGACGCCGGGATCTGCGAAGACAAAAGCTTCACCCGCGATGCGGCGGGATGCAGGCGAAGCTGGAGGGACTCGAAGTCGAGGGCGCCCTTCTGGGCTATCACAATCTCGCCGTCCAGCACGCAGCGAGCGGGCAGTTGAGACCGCAAGGTATCTACCAGTTCGGGAAAATAGCGGTTCAGAGGTTTTTCGTCGCGGCTTTGAATCTCGATCTCGTCGCGGTCCTTGAAGACCAACGCCCGGAAACCATCCCACTTAGGTTCAAAAATCCAAGTTTCGCCGGACGGCAATTCGTCTACTCGCTTGGCGAGCATCGGCAAAATCGGCGGGTTGACCGGCAGATCCACGCCTCATCTTATACAGGAATCCGGCTGGAAACGCCATCGCGCCTCCGACCCTTCCCTTAACGGTCCCTCACCAGCGGCAGCCGGGGATCTTTGTCTCGCCAGGTCTCGCGCACCCACGCGTAGTCCGGATCATCGGAGGCCGCCATGCTGCGGGCCGATCCGGCCAAAGCGTTTAGGTAATAAACGTTGTAGCCGTGGGCCGCAACCACCGGATGATACCCTTCCGGAATCTTCACCAGCTCGCCGTCGCGAACCGTCAGGGAGTGATCCAGTCGCCGGTCGGAAGTGTAAACCTTCTGGATCGCATAGCCCTTGGGTTTGTCGATCCGATAGTAGTAGATTTCTTCCAGATCCACCTCGGCAGGGGGATTGTGCACATCGTGTTTGTGCGGCGGATAGCTGGACCAGTTCCCGCTGGGCGTGTACACTTCAACGATCAGCAAACGGTCGGCCGAGAACTCCGGCTTGAGGATGTGGTTGATCTGGCGCGTTGCGTTTCCCCCTCCCCGGATCTCCACTTCGATATCGGCGGGAGTGATCAGCTGTGCAGGATGGGCTTTTTCTGCGGCGCAATAACAAAACGCGAGATCGCAATTCGATTCCGCGGTAATGGTGTACTGGGTAGCGACCGGCACGTAGATGGCATACGGCAGCCCGTCGAAAACATTGCTGCGTTTCCCGATGTTTTTCCAACTCGCTGCTGGAGTTTCCACTGAGCACTTCCCGCCCAGCACCACGATTCCCAGCTCGCGCGCGCCGGTATTCTCCTGGTGGCGCTCGCCCGGAGCGAGCTTCCAAACCTTAAATCCGAGAAACTCAAATCCGTATGTCTCGATATTTCCGCGGTCTTGAGGAACAGCAAGTAGATTCATAATTTGGTTCTATGGATGCGCTTCCGCCTCGACGCCCGCGACAACCGGCTTGAGCCGAACCGCGCGGTATCCGCCGATGGAGCGATAGTACAGCAGCATCGCGCTGAAAATGACCGTCAGCACAATTGGCAGGATCCCAACGAAGCGAAACGCAGCGGCCGCGCCATGGGAATCATACAAGCTTCCCATGATCGGCAGAATGAACGCGACCGCGAGGTTTCCGGCGCCGCCCATAATCGCTAACAAGAGTGCGCCTCCGCGTGGAAACTGCTCGGAGGTCACGCCCATCATGGTAGGCCAGAAGAATGCCTTCCCTGCCCCGAATATCAAGGCAGCGGTGAATGCCTGCACGGGTGTCTTGACGGCAGCCAATCCAAAAAGCCCCACCGCCGACGCAATGGATGAAAGCGTCAGCAGCCCGATCGGCGAGAACAATCGCGCCAGCCTTCCTCCGGCGAAGTTGCGAAGCACGAACATAATGCCGGCGGTGAAGACCAGGATCAGGATTCCCCGCATGCCGGTCAGGGTGGTGATCAGCGGACCCACCCATTGATCCGGGCCCAACTCCGTGCAGGTCGTCATCCACATGCATACGAAAAGCAGCAGAAACATAGGACGCAGCGCCTCGCGGAACATGTCGCGCGAAGAGACTCCCGCATCCACGCGTTCCGTATTCGGAAACCGCTGCCGAAACATCATGAGGCCATAGATCACGGCCGGAATCATCAGCAGGCCCATTTTGATCTGCCAACCGAGCGTAGCGCGCGCCGCCGATACTCCTGTCAGATCCAGGCCCATCAGCTTAGTTACGCCGTAGGCCGCCAGTCCGCCCAATATCGTGCCGCCGGGCCACCAGGCGTGCAACACACTGAGCTTGTGCGTCTTGTCGTCAGGGTTGAGCGTTGCAACCAAAGGATTCACGATTCCTTCCACGAAGCCCTGCGACAAACCCAACAACAGCATTCCGGCGTAAAGGCAAATAAAGCCGGGATCGGAATAGTAGGGCGTGACCGCCGCTTGAGGTCTGGGGGCGAGTATGATTAAAGCAGGTGCGATTATGTAGCCGGCGCTCGATAGCAGCAGCAGACGGCGCATTCCGACAAAATCCACCAGAGCGCCGCCAATAATTATGGATAGCGTGCAGCCCCAAAAAGCCGGGCTCAACACCAGGCCCATCTGCTCGTGGGAGAGATGGAAATCCGCTCCCAGGGCATCTAGTACGTCACCTCGGATCGCAAAGGAAACCGCCGTGGCGACCAAAGCGATGCAACTGGAAACGAAGATCTTACGCCGATCCATGCTTCAGCCAAGCCCGGCATTTTGCAAGTCCACAAACGTGTGCAATGCCGCAAGCAATATTACGTCACAAGTAGAAACGCGTTGTCAAGAATGGGCGCAGGGGCGTCCCCACAATCATAATTGAAATATCAAGCGATGCACTGGCTTCCATCCGGGCACAGGAGAGCGAAAAGGCTTGACATCCGAGACTCGATACGGGTAGCATTCCTTTTGTTGACCTGCACACGTGTGCTGATGGAATCTGGTAGGGCGTCGCTAGCCAGGAGCTGAGATTTGAAACCGACTCGAAGAGCTTTGTTAAACGGAATCGGCGGTGGCCTGATGCTAGGCGCATCATCTAGAAAAGTAAGCGCGCAAGATGGATCCGTGCCTGGCAAATCGCAAGGCAATATTCATCAGTCCGTCTGCAAGTGGTGCTTTAAGAACTTGTCGGTGGAGGAGCTGGCTCACGGCGTGGCGGCCATCGGCATGAAGTCGGTGGAACTGGTCCCCCCGGAGGATTGGCCCACTCTCAAGAAGTACGGCCTCACCTGCGCCATGGCGTCTTATGGGGACGCGCTTCGCAATCCGCAGATCAGGTACGGTCTCAACCGCAAGGAAAACCACGACGCCTGGGAGCATTATTTTCGGACCTTCATCGACGCTTCGGCGGACGCGGGGGTGCCGAATATCATCTGCTTTTCCGGCTGGCGGGAAGGTATGTCGGACGAAGAGGGCCTGGAGAACTGCGCGATCGGCCTGCAACGAGTGCTTGGCCAGGCGGAAAAGCGTGGCGTGACGTTGTGCATGGAAACGCTGAACAGCAAATTCGAAGGCAAGCCGGGCGAATACATGTGCGACCACACGGCCTGGGGAGTGAAGCTGGTGAAGCGCGTCGGATCGCCGCGTTTCAAGCTGCTTTACGACATTTATCATATGCAGATCATGGAAGGCGACGTGATTCGCACCATCACTCAGAACTGGGACTACATCGCTCACTACCACACGGCGGGTAATCCCGGGCGTCACGAGATCGATGAAACGCAGGAGCTGAACTATCGCGCCATTGCCAAGGCGCTGGCCAACAAGAATTACAACGGATTTATGGCGCAGGAGTTCCTTCCGCTGAAGGACCCCTTTGTCTCGCTGGGCCAGGCCTTCCAGATTTGCGATGTATAGAGCCAATGAATAAGAATCCCGAAACAAACTTCGATGTCGACCGCCGCCAGGCCCTGCGATACGCGCTGGGATTGATGGCGGCGGTGGGCGCCGAACCTTTCATGCTGGACGCGTGGATGCAACAGGTACAGGACTCCGGGCGATCGGGCGCGGCCAAAGGGACGTACCGCCCGCTGGCTGACGGCAATCCGACTTTCTTCAACGCCAGCGAGTATAAGACGCTCACCCGCATGGTCGATATGATCATCCCTCGAACCGACACACCTGGCGCGGCCGATGCGGGCGTGCCGCTTTATATCGACATCATCGTGAAGTACGACGCGGCGCTGGGCAAGAAGTTCAAAACTGGTTTGAGTGAATTGGATGCGGCCGCCCAAAAGGCCTCCAGAAAGAACTTCAGCGACGCCGCCCCAACGGCTCAGATCAAAGTACTGGAATCCATGCAGCCTGAAAAGGCCCCCGGGCATGATTTCTTCGAAACCGTCAAAGCCATGACCATCGTTGGCTACTATTCCTCTGAGATCGGTTTGTTCCAGGAATTGCATTTCAAAGGCAATGAAGCTTTGAGCAGTTTCCCTGGTTGCCCGCACGGCGGGCATTCGCTGGATGTTCCGGCGCACCGCCCGGGAGTGGCGAGCACCATCCAGGATCCGTCACAAAAGTGGCCGTTCCCGAGTTCCGACAATATTACGGGAGCGGACTTATGAGCGAAGTCTACGACGTCGTAATCGTCGGGACAGGCGCGGGCGGTTCCACCATGGCGATGGAGCTGACCAGGCGCGGCATGAAAGTGCTGAGCCTGGAATACGGCCCAGACGTCCGGCCCAGCCAGCTGATGTCCATGGAGATGTTCTACCAGGCCTTTCGCCGCGTGCCTTACCCCGAGCTGAAACCCTGGCTTTCCGGACGGCCCGAACCGAACTGGAACAACGGAAAATATTTCGTCACCAAGGAAGAGAGCAATTTCACCACGGTGGGCGAGGACTGGCGCTGGCGCCGATACCGACTCATCGGCGGCCGCACCAAGTTTTGGAACTGCGTGTCGCCCCGGTTCAGCCCTCGCGATTTCCAGGCCGCGCTCGAAGACGGCTACGGCGAGCCGTGGCCGGTCACCTACAAAGACATCGAGCCTTACTACGATCGCATCGAAACGATGGCCGGCTTTTGCGGCGGCAATGTGGATCATCCGGAATGCCCGGTCGGCAAGTACATGCCGGCCGCGCCGTTTCGCTGCGGCGAGCAGATCGCGCACGACGCCATCAAGCGGATCGGCAATCCGATGCTGGCCTACTTGCAGAGCCCCATGGCCATCATCACGCGGCAGCACAACGGACGCGCGCCCTGCCACTATTGCGGCCACTGCGTGGACGGCTGCGCCACGGCGTCGAAGTTCGATGGAGCGCAGGTTTTTCTGCCGCTAGCTCACAAGACCGGCAAGTACACCGTGCGCACCAATTCAGTGGTCGCGGAAGTGCTCATCGATAAGAATACGGGAAAGGCCCGGGGCGTCCGCTACATCGACCGCGAAACCAAGAAAGATGGCGAAGCGCTCGCGAAAGTGGTGGTTCTGTCGGCGTCCTCGTTCGAATCCGCGCGCATCCTTTTGAATTCCAAGTCTCGCCAGTATCCGAACGGCCTCGCGAATAGCTCCGGCCAGGTGGGCCGCAACATCGTGGATCACATTCAGTGCGGCGGCGGAGGATCCTTGCCGCAATTGTTCGGCGCAGAGAGCATGAATACGGACAGCTATGGCGGCGGGGCCTACATGCCGCGCTTCAATCGCTCTTATCAGAAGTCGCTCGGGTACATTCGCGGATTTGGCGTCCAGTCCGGAAGCGGCCACTCCATCGTTTCGCACTATCCCGGCTTCGGGCCGTCGCTGAAGAAGGCCATCAAGACGCGCTATATGTCGCGCGTCGGTTTTAGCTGTTTCGGCGAGCGCCTGGCCAACAAGGATACCTATCTCGAAATCGATCCTAGCGGCGAAAAGGATGTGTACGGCATTCCCACCATTCGCATCCACGCCAAGACCGGCGACAACGAGAAGAAAATGTTCAAGGATATGCAGAATCAGCTGCGCATGTTGCTGGAAGCCTGCAAGGCGGAGGACATTTCCATCACGCAAGAGATGTGGCCGCCCGGATGGTCCGAACACGAGGTGGGAACCTGCCGCATGGGCAAGAATCCCAAAACCTCGGTGACCAACGCTTTCGGACAGACGCACGACATCAAGAATGTTTTCGTAGCGGATGGCGGACTATTCACGCAGTCGTCGGAAAAGAGCCCCACAATCACGATCATGGCGTTGAGCCTGCGGGAGGCGGATTATCTCGCCGACGAATTCCAGCGTGGAAATCTCTAACGCATCCGAGGGAAAATCTCACCGTTAATGACCCGCCGACTCACCATGGCGCAAGCCGCAATCGCGTTTCTGAAGAATCAGTATTCCGAGCGCGATGGCAAAGAGCAGCGATTCTTCGGCGGCTGTTTTGGCATTTTCGGCCACGGCAATGTGACTGGAGTGGGCCAAGCGCTGCAGCAGAATGCGGATTTTCGCTACTATCTGGCTCGCAACGAACAGGCCATGGTGCATGCAGCGTGCGGATTCGCGAAAGCCACCAGCCGGTTGCGGACGCTGGTCTGCACGTCCTCCATCGGTCCGGGCGCCACCAATATGATCACCGGCGCCGCGGCAGCCACCATCAACCGCCTCCCGGTGCTCTTGCTTCCCGGCGACAGTTTCGCGCGGCGAGGGCTGGCGCCGGTTCTCCAGCAGCTCGAGCAGCCCGGCTTGCCGGAGGCTTCCGTGAATGACTGCTTTCGTCCTGTTTCGCGCTATTGGGACCGCATTCAAAGACCGGAACAGATCCTGACATCGCTGCCGGAGGCGCTGCGCGTGCTTACTTCGCCCACCGAGACCGGCGCCGTCACGCTTGCGCTTCCTCAAGATGTGCAGACCGAGGCGTTCGACTGCCCCGAGGAGTTTCTCGATAAGCGCGTGTGGCACGTTTCGCGGCCGCGCGGCGACCGTGCCTCCGTGAAGCTGGCGGCCGAATGGATTCGTTCGGCCAAGAAGCCTTTGATCATCAGCGGCGGCGGAGTGCTCTATTCGGACGCCAGCGCCACGCTGGCCCGCTTCGCCGCGAAGACCGGAATTGCGGTGGTCGAGACCCAGGCGGGCAAGGGCGCTCTGGTGTTCGACCATCCGCAGCTGCTGGGCGCGGTCGGCGTCAGCGGGACGCCCGGCGCGAATATTCTGGCGCGGGAGGCCGATCTGATTGTCGGCATCGGTACCCGATATACGGATTTCACCACCGCGTCCAAGACGGCTTTTGAAAACGAGGACGTGCGGTTTATCAACATCAACGTGGCTGAGTTCGATGCCTTCAAACAAGCGGCGCTACCGATCGTGGCCGATGCGCAGAGCGCTCTAGAGGAATTGACCGCCGCGCTCGGCGACTATTACGTCGCCACGGAATACGCGGACCGGGTTCGGCATTTTCATCTGGATTGGGACGCCGAAGTGGAGCGGCTCTACGGCCTGAGGCATGGGCCGCCGCTCAGCCAGAGCGAGGTGATCGGCGCGGTGAATCGGGCCAGCAAGCCACGCGACGTGGTGGTATGCGCCGCCGGAAGCGCTCCCGGCGATCTCCACAAGCTTTGGCGCACGCGCGAACCGAAGGGCTATCACGTCGAATACGGGTACTCGACCATGGGCTACGAGATCGCCGGCGGCCTGGGCGTGAAGATGGCCTGTCCGGACCGCGAAGTGTACGTGCTGGTGGGCGACGGATCTTATCTGATGATGTCGCAGGAGATCGTGACATCCCTGCAGGAATCCTGCCGGTTGATCATCGTCCTGATGGATAATCATGGCTTCGCCAGCATCGGCAGTTTAAGCCACAATTCGGGCAGCGCCGGATTTGGAACTCAGTACCGTTACCGCCGCAATGGCGCTTTGGATGGAGACACTCTGACAGTGGATTTCGTCGCCAACGCCGCCAGCCTGGGCGCGCATGCGAAACGCGTGGCCACGCACGAACAACTGGAAGAAGCGCTGGCCGCCGCTCGCACTGAGCCGCAAACATCGGTGATCGTGGTGGAAACGGATTACTCGGAGAATGTTCCCAGTTATGAATCCTGGTGGGATGTGCCCATCGCGGAGGTCTCCAAGATGTCCGCTGTGCAGGCCGCCCGCGCCGCCTACGAAGAGGCCAAGAAGAGAGAGCGCTATTTTCTTAGGCCGGACGGAACGCGCGAGCGTTTGAAGGTTATTCCTGGAGAGAGGCGATGAAGAGACTACTTTTTGGGTATGTATTGGTCCTCGCGTCCTTGTCGTATGCGCAGACATTTGACGTTGTGCTCGCAAATGGGCGGGTGATGGATCCCGAATCCGGGCTCGACGCAGTAAGGAACGTGGGTATCCGGGGCGGCCGCGTGGAGGCCATTTCGGCCACGCCGCTCAATGGACGCACGGTGGTGGACGTTCGCGGCCTGGTCGTGGCGCCCGGCTTCATCG
Source organism: Terriglobia bacterium (assembly GCA_963786745.1). Lineage (GTDB taxonomy): Bacteria > Acidobacteriota > Terriglobia > Bryobacterales > Bryobacteraceae > Palsa-89. The sequence goes on from CAWBAE010000014.1 coordinate 592,540, forward strand.
ATCTGCATTCTCACGGCCAGGACGCGGAGAACTACGCGTTGAAGGCGCATGACGGCGTAACCACGGCTTTGGAGCTGGAGATTGGCGTTTATCCGGTGCAAGCCTGGTACGACGCGCGCAAGGGCAAGGCGCTGGTCAATTTCGGCGCCAGCTCCGGACATGTGCCCGCCCGCATGGCTGTGATGCACGATACCGGCGATTTTCTGCCCCGGGATCAGGCCGCCCATCGCGTCGCCACCGATGAGGAAAAACTGTCGATTTTCAACGACGTCCGCCAGGGGCTGGACCAAGGCGCCATCGGTATCGGCTTCGGCATCGCCTACGTGCCCACCGCGGGCCGCGAAGAAATCCTGAAATTATTTCAATTGGCCGCGGAACGGCATGTTCCGGTGTTCGTACACATGCGCGGTTCGACGGATTCGGACGGCGCCATCGCTCCGCTCCAGGAGATCATCGCCGACGCCGCGGCGACGGGCGCTTCTCTGCACGTGGTCCATATCACCAGCGTGGGGGCGCGCAAGACCGCCACCTGCCTCCAATTGATCGAAGGAGCCCGCAAGCACGGGATCGACGTCACTACCGAGATGTATCCCTACACGGCGTCCGCTTCGCGCATCGAATCCGCTATCTACGATGGCGACTGGCTGGAGCGCAGCGGAGCCAGCTATCACGACTTGCAGTGGGCGGCCACCGGCGAGCGGCTGACCGCCGAATCGTTCGCGCGCTACCGCAAGCAGGGCGGCGCCGTGATCGCCCACACCATTCCGCCCGAGGCGCTGCGGCTGGGGCTGACGAATCCCATGGTGATGTTCGCGAGCGACGGCCATATCGTGAACGGCCAAGGACACCCGCGCAGCTCCGGCACATTCGCCCGCGTGCTCGGCCTGTACGTACGCGAGGAGAAGGTGCTTCCGCTCATGGAGGCGCTTAAAAGGATGACTCTCATGCCCGCGCAGCGGCTGGAAGCCTCGGTCCCGGCGATGCACGACAAAGGGCGCATTCGAGTGGGCTCGGACGCCGACATCACGGTCTTCGATCCGGCCCGCGTCATTGACAAAGCCACGTTCGAAAAACCGGCCGTGTTTTCGGATGGCATTCCGTACGTGCTGGTGAATGGGACCTTCGTCGTGCGGGACGGCAAAACAGTGGACGGAATCTTCCCCGGCATCGGCCAGAAGACCAAATAGTTTCTAGGGATTCGGCAATACCAGCGGCGGCACCGGCGTATCGGGCGTCAGCTTCGGCCTGCGTTTGTGCCACTCGGTAGCGCTCTCGTAGGCCCGAGCTACGGCCAGAATCTTCGATTCGGAGAAATGCGGCCCGGCGATCTCGAGACCAATCGGGAGCCCGCTGCGTGTAAAGCCGCACGGGACCGAAATGCCAGGAATGCCGCATACGCTGAAATATGCATTGCTGTCGGACTCGGGATTGCGCGGCGTGTCGCTCTCATCCAGCTTCAACGCCTCGTCCACCGTGCGCGGAGGCTGGCGGCGCGTCGGCAGGACCACCAGATCGAAATCGGAAAAAGCGTCGTCGATGGTTCTGCGCAGCAGTTCCATCTGCCAGCGCGCTCGAATGTAGTCGGCCGCTTTCAGGTTGGCGCGGTCGCGCAGGATATGACGCGCCCGCAGTTGATATCGCCCGGGATACTGCGTGTAGTACTGCTCATGATAAGCGTACAGTTCGCCTCCCAAGCCCCCCGCGATGTTGTTCATCGGGGGCAAGGTCACATCCTTGACGCTCTTGACCGATTTCGAAATCACCCGGATCGCTTCTTCCATCGCCGCGGCGATATCCGCGTCCAGCATGTCGAAAAACGGGGCTCGCGGGATTCCGATTCGAAGACCGGATATGTCCTGCTTCATGCCGGCCAGATAGTCCTCCGTGGGATGCTGAGCGCTGGTGATATCGAGTTTGTCGTAGCCCGCCAGGACGTTCATCAACAGCGCCGCGTCTTGTACAGTGCGCGTGATGGGGCCGCAGCTATCCAGCGACAAAGTGAGAGGAATGATTCCGCGAATCGGGACCAGGCCATAGGTGGGCTTCAAACCGACAATGCCGCAGTTGCAGGCCGGGATGCGGACCGACCCGGTGGTGTCGGTGCCTAGGGCAGCGGTGCACAAATCGGCTGCGACGGCGGATGCCGATCCGCCTGACGAACCTCCCGGATTCCGATCCAGAGCCCAGGGGTTGCGCACCGGTCCCCAATAGCTGGTGGATGACGTCCCGCCCAGCGCAAACTCGTTCATATTCGTTTTCCCGATCAAAACCGCGCCGGCATTTTTGAGACGCCGCGTGACTTCCGCGTCTTCCGCCGGCACTCGATCGTCAAACAGCGCGCTCGCAGCGGTGGTGCGGGTACCCGCCGTATCGATGTTGTCTTTGAGCGCGATGGGAATTCCGTGGAGCGGGCCGCGAAACCTGCCGGCAGCCTGGTCGGCATCGAATTCCGCTGCCTTGGCGAGCGCTTCGGCCCGCATCACGGTGATGAACGCGTTCACCTTCGGATTGTAGGTATCGATCCGGTCCAGACAAGCCTTCACAAGTTGGGTGGAAGTGAGAGAACGAGACCGGATTCTTGCGGCTGCATCCGCAAGACTCAGCGTTGAGGGATCCCCTTGCGGCTGCGCCCGCGCGAGAGCAACGGCTCCCAGCGTCATCGCAAATTCGCGCCGGCTAAGACGATGCATGGCGCGATGTTAGCATGTGTGTGGAGATCGATGCAAACGTGTGCGGCCTAGGAATCCGCCTAAATCGCTGGGCCGCATTCAGATCCGCAGGCTCTTCGTTTCGCGCGGAGGCGGCGCCGTGGATTCGCGAATAATCAGTTCGCCCTGCACCTTCACGTTATACTCGCAGCTCATCCCCGACAGCAGCTTCAGGACGATTTCAGTGGCCAGCCGTCCCATGTGTTCTTTCGGCTGGCGCACCGTCGTGAGCGGCGGATGCGTATACGGCGTGAAAAACAAATCGTCGAAGCCAACCAGGGAAATATCTTCCGGAACGCGAAGCTTATGAGCGCGCAACGCGCCCAGCGCCCCCAACGCCGACATATCGTTGAAGCAGAAAACCGCGGTCGGCCTTTCGGGCAGCGTCAGAAGCTGCTGCATGGCCTCTTCCCCGCCCGCGGGTTTTCCATCGCCGTGCGCAACCAGGTGCGGCTGAAAAGGAATGTCGGCATGCTCCAGCGCCTGACGGTAGCCTCCGAAACGATCTGTATCGGACTGAAAGCCATCGCGGTCGCCGATATAACCGATCCGAGTGTGACCCAGTTGAATGAGGTGCGAGGTGGCATCGCGGCTGGCGATCACATTGTCGATCGCAACCGAATACATGAACTCGCCCAGGCGGAATTTATTGATCAGCACGATCGGCACTTTCATCTTCGTGAGATGCTCGGCGTACAGCGACCCGACGCGCGAATCCATCACGATAATTCCATCCACACGCCGCTCTTCGAAGGATTGCACCACTTGCGCTTCCCGAACGGCTTCCGCATTACAACTGGCCAGGAATACGGAGTATCCCTGGTTGATCGCCATGTTCTCGATACCCGTGACCACCTCGGCGACAAACGGATCCACTACGGACGTGACCACCACTCCGATGGTCCTGGTCTTGCTGGTAGCCAGGCTTCTCGCCACCGCGCTGACCCGGTAACCCGACTGAAGGGCGATCTCTTTAATTTTCTCGGTGGTTTCACGGCTGACCAGCGGACTGTTCCGCAGCGCCCTGGAAACGGTGGAATGCGATACATTCGCGGCCTTAGCAATGTCTTTAATGGAGGATGGTTTTTCCGCTGGTACGAATGCGCGACCGCGATTATCGTCTTCTAACGTGAGCATGCTGATGACATTACCCCCGATTCGTAGTCATTATCGGCTGAAACCCTCGCGTCGCGCAAACCAGTACCGGGAGTACTTCCAGCCAAAACGCGCGGTTTTCGTTCCCCAATCTACGCAGAGAAGTTTGCTTCGATCGAAGTAAGATACTGCCGATTCCGCAGAGCGCTGGCTTTCGGCGCGCCCATCCCCGGCAAAACGTCCTGCTCCACGAGCGCAAATCCCGCATATCCTTTGTCTTTCATCCAGCGCAAAACCGCGGGAAAATCCACGCAGCCCGAACCTAATTCGCAGAAAACTCCGCGCCGAAGCGCTTCAAAATAGTCCCAGCCTTGCGCGCGCGCCCGGGCCGCGATCGCTCGGTGGCAATCCTTTAAATGTAGATACCAAATGCGGTCCCGAAAGCGCTCCAGCGCCGCAGCCACATCGCAGTCTCCAGCACCATAGGCATAGTGCCCGGTGTCGAAAACCAACCCGATGACCTTCGGATCCGTCAGATCCAGAAAATGCGCAATCTCCTCCGCAGTTTCGACATAGCCTCCGCAATGATGATGAAAAACCGTCCGCAGCCCGGTCTCCGACAAAACGGCATCGGCTACCAGCGCCGCGCCGTCCGCGAAGGTTTTCCATTCTTCGAGGCTCAGGCCCAGCTCCGGAGTAATCCTGCCCGCGTTCAGGGTTCGCTCGGGATTGGTCGCGTTGTCATCCGCTAAAACCAGATACGGCTGGGGATCGGTTGCAACCGCCGCTAGCAGCCGGGCCGTCTGGATCGCGCGCGCTGCTCCCATTTCATGCGCGCTTCGATCTTTCAGGGCAACCTGGACGAATGCGCCCAGCATCGCGAGGTCGCGCCGGCGCAGCTCCTCCCGAAGGACCGCCGGATCGGTCGGCATATAGCCCCAGTCGCCCAGTTCGGTGCCGGTATATCCAGTCTCGACCAGCTCGTCGAGCATACGGCTATATCCGATTTGATTGCCCTGCGTCTCATCAAACTCGAGCATGCCCCAGGAGCAGGGTGCGTTTCCAATACGAAAGGCCGGCATGCGTTATTTCAACTGCCGGTCGTAATCTTCTTTCTGAATGGCGGGCGTGATCGTGTCGTTCTTTACGTTGCGGACGGCCTCCACCAGCAGTTTGGTGATGTGCTCGTTTGAAAACTTGCCTTCTTCCACATTAGCGGCCGCGCCCACGCCCGCGTAGTGATTCGGGAAACGAGCGTACCAACTCACCGCGGTCCAAAGATTGGGCATGCCCGCCAGGCGCTTCTGATCGCTGCCGTCTTCCCAATTCGCTCGATCCAGCTTCACCAGATCCGGACGAATGGCCAGAATGCGCGAGGTTTCCTGCTCTCCGGCGTGCTCATCCCCGGCCAGGGGAGTCTTCCGGTATTTCTGAAACTCCTTGGTGTACTCGGGATCGGGCGCGGGATCGAAGTAGTAAACCACGTAGTCCCGGCGCTTATCCAATTGCGTTTGCACGAAGAATCGAAGCCAGTGCGGATTGCCGCCGTGGCTGCTGTAAATCAAGATTTTCTTGAAACCGTTCCGCGCGATTTCATCCACGGTGGCCTGCAACATTTTCGTGATGAGCTCCGGCGGAAGCGCGACAGTGCCCTGGCCGTACTTGGCTTCATAGATCTGCCCGAAATAATATTCCGGGAAGACCACCACATATTCCCGATGCGCCACCTCGCGCGCGCGGGCCTGCGCGCCAATCAGGTCCGAACCGATCGGGAGGTGCGGCCCGTGCTTTTCCAAAATACCGATCGGGAGCAGGCAGGTGCCCTTGGAAAGCTCGATCGCCTTGGCCCAATCCGACGCCACCAGTTCATCCCATCGAACCGGCAGCGGCTGAGCCGCGACCACGCCGGTGAAAAATATGAACGCCAGGATTGACTTCATGGCTACACTTTCAACCCCAGATTCAAATGCAATACGTTCACCATGTAATCCCGGTAAGCCGGATAGATGCTCACGGCATCGGGCGAACGCTCGAACTCGTAAGTTCCAATGCCGACGTGTTCGCCCAGCCAGCAGCCGGTCCACCCGGCGTCCTCGAGAAAGTCCACCACGGCTGGGAAGTTGACAATTCCCTTGCCAGGCACCGTCACCGTTCCTTTATAGTGCTGGCCGCGGTATTCGTATTCAGGTTTGGGATCCCAATCCTTCATGTGCACCGTGCAGAGGCGCGATTCGTAAGCCCGCACCACTTCGAGCGCATCTGCCGGCGGTGAAGTATCCCCGCGAACGCCGTAGCCGCGCGCCAGCCACCCAAGGTCGGTGGTCAAATTGACATAGCGCGGATCCGTCAAATCCATCAGCCGTCGGAAGCCCAGCGAGGAATGCGTATGGTAGGAGAACTTGATCCCATTGTTCTCCTTGAGACGCTTGCCTTCCTGATCGCAGAGTTTCGCGATCTTCCGGATCAGATCTTCATCGTTGGTGAGCGGGCCGTAGGGGCCGGTATAGATTCCGCCGATGGCCTGCATGAATTTCCCGATGAGAATATTCTCCTCGGTGATGTCGCCGTACTTCGAAGGATCGAGCAGCGAGTAAGCTTCGTTCAGACCGACCAGCCGCAATTCCAGCTTGTCCATCCGATCTTTGAATTCGCTGGTCTTGTTTATATAGGCTTGGGCGAGCTTAAGCTGCGAGTTATCAACCTCGATGTTATGGAAGCCGACCTTCGAAGCAGCCTCCATGGTGTGCCAAAATCCATCGATGTTGATTCCCAGGGAGCCGGGCGCCATGCCGGCCAGAAATTTTTGCGGTTTCGTCGAAGCCGCCGCAACGGAAAATGGACTGCTGGTATAAGCCATGCCTGCCGCGGCGAAAGCGGCGGTCGATTTCAGGAATGATCTGCGGTCAAGTTTTAGTTCCATACAAATTGCCTTTGGTTCACTTGAGCTGACGATCGTAATTCTCTTTCTGGATTCTGGGCGTTACCTGATCGTTCTTGACGTCGCGCACGGCGATCGCCAGAGCCGAGATACTGTGTTCCAGCAGGAACCTACCCTCCTCCGCCGAGGCGGCCGCGCCCACGCCCGCATAGTGATTCGGAAAACGCGCATACCAGCTGGTCGCGGTCCAGAGATTCGGCATATCGGCCAGCCGCTTCTTGTCGCTGCCGTCTTCGTCACTGGCGCGATCCATCTTCACCAGGTCCGGCCGGATGGCGAGCATGCTGGATGTTTCGCGCTCGCCGGCGTGCTCGTCGCCCTCCATGGGAGTCTTGCGGATTTTCATGTACTTCTCCAGGAACTCCTTGTCGGGCTGGGGATCGTAATAGTACACGACGTAATCGCGCCGCTTATCCAGCTGGCTCTGGATGAAGAAGCGAAGCCAATGCGGGTTTCCGCCATGCGTGCTGTAGATCAGAATCTTCTTGAATCCGTTGCGCGCAATTTCATCGAGCGTGGCCTGCAGCAATTCCGAGATCAGGGCCGGCGGAAGCGCGAAAGTGCCCTGACCGTATTTGGCCTCGTAGATCTGGCCATAAAAGTATTCCGGAAACACCACCACGTACTCGCGCTTCGCGGTCTCGCGCGAGATGTAGGTGGCGTGAAACAAGTCCGAACCCACCGGAACGTGCGGTCCGTGTTTTTCCAGAATGCCGATGGGCAGCAGGCAAGTGCCCTTGGATAGTTCGATGGCCTTATTCCAATCCGAGGCCACCAGTTCATCCCAGCGAACCGGGAGGTCCTGAGCCGCCAGGGTGCAGGCGGCGGCGAACAGCAAAAACGAGCGAACGAGCATGGAAATCTCCTTACATCACTTCTAAAGTTCAGACATACGGATCAGCGTATCGCGATCGGCGAGAACCTTTTCGAATGCGTCGGCGTAACGGTGCATGAGTTGGATGTCTTGTCCGGCCAGGGGAGCCGATTGCGATCCCACCACCACAGAATTGTCCAGCAGGCTGGTGGTTTCCGGATACGCTTCGTCGCGATAATGCACGGTGGATTGATGGCATGTCCAGGGACAGCCCTTGCCGTAACCGGTTTGCTTTTGAAAAAGAACTTGCGAAGGCACCGGAGTCACCTGCCACAGCACCGTCTCTACGCCCTCCTGCCGCAGCGCTTTGAGAAAGGCGCTTCGAAAGCGCTTCGGGTCCAGGCCCGCCTTGAGCCTCTCAGGATGTAATCTAACCCGGTATTTGTGGAAAATGCTGGTCCGGTCGGACGGCACCGAGGGTGGCGTCACCAGATCGAACCCTTTCAAACGTTCGGTGAGATATTCGGCGTTCCGCTTCGCGTTCCGGTTGTGCTCATCCAGGCGCGCGAGCTGGCAGCGCGCAATCGCGGCGGTCAGCGAAGTCATCCGGTACATCCATCCCATGGTCACCGCGTTATAGTCGCGAAGATCATCCAGGGGATGTTTGGTGTCGATCCCGGCGGGCGTGGTGTCCGCGGCTTCTTCTCCGAATTGACGGACGCAATTGGCGCGCTCATGGAACTCATCACTGTCGGTGACGAAGAAGCCGCCTTCGCCGGCGGAAAGATTCTTGCTGCTCTGGATGCTGAAGGCGCCCATGTCGCCGATGGTCCCGGTCTTCTTGCCTTTGTAGGTCGCGCCGTGCGCTTGCGCCGCGTCTTCGATGACCACCAGGTTGTGCTTTCGAGCGATCGCGAGAATTTCATCCATGTCGGCAGGCAGGCCGTGGATATGAACCGGCATGATCGCGCGCGTTCGGGGCGTGATCTTGCGCTCGATCTCCGCGGGACTGATGTTGAACGTCACCGGATCGATGTCCGCAAAGATAGGAACGGCATTGTGGTGCAGCACGGCCAGCGCGGAAGCGAGAAACGTAAAAGCGGAAGTAATCACCTCGTCGCCGGGCCCGATTTCTGCCGCCGCCACCGCGATGTGCAGGGCAGCGGTCCCGCTATTGGTGGTCAGGCAATGACCGCTTCCGGTATACTTCGCGAACTCCTTTTCGAGGGCCGTGACCTCCGGCGCGTGAGATCCGGAAAGGATTCCCGAGTCTAGAACCCGCAATACCGCGCTGCGTTCGGCGTCGCCCATGGGCGGCCATAGTCGCGTGAGTCCTTCGGGTACCGCGGGAGCGCCACCATTAACAGCTAGCGAATTGGGCATTCGTCGTCCTCAAAAGAAGTAATAGCACACGTGTGCGTATCTATAGGATCATACCGAGCAAGGCGAAGTCAATTTAATCCGAAACCTGCATCGGACGGCGATTCAAGCGGCCGCGCGCGGCGCCGTACACTAAACCCGCGGCCAGCCATAGACCGCCCGCGATCTTGGCGACCGGGCTGAGATTCAGCCAGATGTAGAAGCAAACCACAAAGCCCGCAGCCGGCGCCAGGGCGTTCCACCACCTGCCGTCCGGGTCCTTTCGGCCCTGCACCAGCGCCGACGCATTGACGCCCATGAAGGCGATGAATGCGCCGAAATTCAAAAGCTCAACGCTGAGTTCATAACTCAGAAAAAGCGATGCGACCAGCGCCAGCGCCCCGCTGAACAAGACATTGTTGCGCGGGACGCCCAAGGTTGAGAGCACGCCGAAGAATCGCTTCGGAATAACATCGTCGCGGCCCATTCCATATAGCAGCCGGGCCGCGCCAAGCTGAGAGGCGGTCCCCGAGCCGATCGTAGCAACCAGCAGCGTGACGTTCACCAGCGCGAACAGGAACGGTCCGCCGGCGCGGCCAGCGACATACACGAACGCCGTGTCCACATCCGGGAAATGTCGATAATCGGGCCATATCAACTGGCCGGCGTATACTTCCAGGCCCGCCAGAACACCCGTGATCACGCAGGTGAGCACCGTCGCCAGCAAAATATTCCGGCGCGGATTCTCAACCTCTTCGGAAAGCGTCGATACGCCATCGAAGCCGATGTAGGTAAGCGCCGCGATGGCCGTTCCGCGCGAAACGAAGGTCCAGGAAAATGTCGTTGGATCGTAAAATGGACGCAGGTAAGAGGCGGCCTCGGGATGCTGCATCCACAGATAGCGGATCGCGTAGCCGAAGAAAATCAGCACCACCACCGACATGCCTGCCACCATCCAGCGATTAAAGCGCGCGGAGGTTTCCACCCCGCGCAGATTAATCATCGTGAACAGCAACGCGAAGCCGCACACGAAAACCGGGTATGGAATCCAGGGCAGGAAATTCCCCGCCGCCTTGGAGCACCAGATCGTGCAGATGATTGGATTCAGCAGGTAATCCATGGTGATGCTCCAGCCCGTCAGATAGCCAAGGCTCGGGTGGATGGCGCTCCCGACGTAGGTGTATGCCGATCCCGCGCTCGGATAGGCCCGCGCCATCCGTCCGTAGCTGAAGGCCGTGAAGAGCATCGCGACCATAGCGAACAGAACTGTGGTCACTACATGCCCCCGGGCCTGCTGGCTTACCACGCCGAAAATCGGCATCGGAGCGGTGGGTTGAATGACGATGATTCCGTACAGGATCAGATCGCTGAGCGTGAGCACGCGCCGCAGCCGCCGCGGCGGAGACGATTCGCCTACCGGCTGCATAAGTGCGTTGTGGTGAGCATCCCGGTCAAGATTGACAGTCCTCGCGGATCGGAGCTAGAATCGCTTACGCACACGATTGCAATTGGTAGTGTACCGCGTTTTGATTTCCTCACTGGATAAAATCCGATGACAACCACCCTATCGTACAAGAGCCGGCTGCAGGAAATGACGCAATCGTGGCCGACCTGTTTGTGGAACGACTCGGCGTCCATTGAGGAGCTCATCTACTCGATCGGACACGGAGCCGTCGGCGCAACCTGCAATCCGGTCATCGTTCTGGAAGTGCTCAAGAAGGAAATGCACCTCTGGCGCGATCGCATTCAGCAGCTTATTCGCGAGATGCCCACCGCCACCGAAGACCAGATCGCCTGGAAGCTGGTGGAAGCAATCTCAATCAAAGGCGCTCAGCTTCTCCTGCCGATATTTGAACAGCACGGCGGCAGGAATGGGAGGCTATCCGTCCAGACGGATCCGCGCTTCTACCGCGATTCCGCGGCGATCGTCGCACAGGCGCAGCGCTTCGCGGATCTGGCCCCCAACATCATCGTAAAAATCCCGGTGACAAAGGCCGGCATCCCGGCCATCGAGGAAGCTACCTATCTCGGCATCAGCATCAACGCTACGGTCTGCTTTTCACTTCCGCAATGCATCGCCGTGGCCGAGGCCGTGGAGCGCGGGCTGAAGAGGCGCGAGAGCGAAGGAAAGCCGATCGCCGGCATGGGGCCGGTTTGCACCATCATGGTGGGAAGGCTGGACGATTGGCTTAAGGTAGTGGCCGATAAACACAACATCAGCGTGGACCCGGGCATTCTCGAGTGGGCCGGAGTCGCGGTATTCAAGAAGACCTACCAGATTTTCCGCGAGCGCGGCTACCGGCTGCGATTACTGTCCGCGGCTTTCCGCAACCATATGCACTGGAGCGAACTGATCGGCGGCGACGTGGTGATTTCCCCGCCCTACAAATGGCAGCTTCGCTTCAATGCCAGCGACGTCGAAGTTGTGGAGCGGATTCATAATCCCGTGAACCCCGCGATCGTTTCTGGACTGCTGGCGAAATTCGACGATTTCCGGCGCGCATATTCCGAGCAGGGACTGACGCTGGATGAATTCGATACCTTCCCGCCCACCGTCCGGACGCTCCGCCAGTTCATCGGCGCGTGTCATGACCTGGACAATTTGATTCGCGATTTTATGCTTCCCAATCCCGACTGAGGAACCATCGACGCCAGGAATCCAGAACCCGCAAAATCGTTAGACTAGTCTCAAGGAGACAAAATCGCATGTCCGTTTCAACCATTCCCCTGACGGAAGACCAGGCTTCGCACTCGCCGCTTGAAATCGTCCCGCACTTCATCGGTGGCCAGCTCACGGCGAACGCCTCGGACAGGTTTGGCGAGGTCTACAACCCGTCGCTCGGGAAGGTTGCTCGACGGGTTGCATTCGCCAGCGCGGCCGAGGTGGGCAAAGCCGTGGACGCAGCCGCCGCGGCGTTTCCCGCCTGGGCCGCGTCGCCGCCGCTGCGCCGCGCGCGCATCCTGAACCGCTTCCAGGAACTGCTGCGGCGCGATCTGGAGCGCCTGGCCCGAATCATCACCTCCGAGCACGGCAAAGTTCTGTCGGACGCAAAGGGCGAGGTGCAGCGAGGAATCGAGGTAGTCGAGTTTGTCACCGGCATTCCTCAGTTGCTTAAGGGCGAGTACACCGAACACGTGGGCACGGATGTCGACAGTTACTCCATCCGCCAGCCGCTGGGCGTGGTGGCGGGCATAACGCCGTTCAATTTTCCGGCCATGGTTCCGCTCTGGATGTTTCCCGTCGCCCTGGCCTGCGGCAATACCTTCGTACTGAAACCCAGCGAGAAAGATCCGTCCCTGGGCATCGAGATGGCGCGCCTGCTGCAGGAAGCTGGCTTGCCGGACGGCGTGTTCAACGTTGTCAACGGAGACAAAGAGGCGGTGGATGCCTTGCTCGACAGCCCGGTTGTGCAAGCGATCAGTTTCGTCGGTTCCACACCGATCGCGGAGTATGTCTACACGCGCGGGACTGCCAAGGGCAAACGCGTTCAGGCGCTGGGCGGCGCCAAGAACCATATGGTGATTCTGCCCGACGCCGACCTGGATCAGGCCGTGGATGCGTTGATGGGAGCGGCCTATGGTTCGGCGGGCGAGCGCTGCATGGCCATCTCGGTGGCAGTCGCGGTGGGTGACCGGGTGGCGGATGCGCTGGTTGAGCGCCTCAAGTCGAAATTGGCCGCTCTGAAGATCGCGCCTGGAGAGGAGCCCGGCGCGGACATGGGACCCTTGGTGACCGGCGAGCACCTCAAGAAAGTTCGCGGCTACATCGACCTGGGCGTTCAAGAAGGCGCAAGTCTGGTTGCCGACGGCCGGCCCGCGCCGCTGGAGTCGGAGGGATTCTTCCTGGGCGCCAGCCTTTTCGACCATGTTGCGCCCTCCATGCGGATCTACCGGGAAGAGATCTTCGGCCCGGTGCTGTCGATGGTCAGGGTCCAGGATTTCGACGCGGCGCTGGCGCTGGTGAATGAGCACGAATACGGGAACGGCGTCGCAATTTTTACCCGTGACGGCGGCGCAGCCCGCGCTTTCAGCGGCGCCGTGAAGGCCGGCATGGTGGGAATCAACGTGCCGATTCCCGTGCCCATGGCGTTTCACTCCTTCGGCGGCTGGAAACGATCCCTGTTCGGCGACCACTACGTGCATGGCCCCGAAGGCGTGCGCTTTTACACGCGATTGAAGACCATCACGGCGCGCTGGCCCACCGACATGCGGCGCGGCGCGGACTTCCAAATGCCGGTGCTCGGTTAGCGCGGACGTCTCGTTTATAAGGCGACCTCATTGACACGTGTGCATCCATCAAATATCTCTGCTTAGCCAACTTCGCGACGAATGCGGAGCATCGCGCATCGATTTGGAAGTTTAGAGTGCGTGGCGGCGTCCCTCGCTCGCCCCAGATCTTGCTGAAAAAATTACATCAAGCCATGTTCACGGCCTTCTTTGCGTTAACCAGAAACGCGGCTTGTGTACCTCATTCCCGGCCTTCGATTCGCTTGCCTGAGACGGTCGCTCGAAAAAGCCTTTGACATTTCGCTGTAACCGGATTAGCATAATGCAAGCGTTTGCACAGTAGCAAAAACTCGCAGTTTCACATAATTAAGGAGTCTGGTATGCCTCAGTTGGTTATGTCCTACTTGGCGATGCCTGGCAAGGCGATCGTTTCGCAAGATATTCACACCCGGCGGCTTGGGGTGGCGCCCGGCGTTGGTTCGTTCTTCGGCAAATCTCGATTGGCGGGTCTCTGGGCCATCTTGCTGGTATTCTTTTTCGCGGCGACCTCGGCGCAGGCGCAGATCGATACGGGAAGCATCACGGGCACTGTCACGGACCACAGCGGAGCGGTGGTTTCCGGAGCCAAGGTGACGGTCACCAATGAAGGCACCAATGTCAGCGCTTCCACCACGACGAACTCAAATGGCGAGTACTTCGTGACCTCTCTCAAGGTTGGAACCTACAGCGTAACGGTGGAGCAGCCTGGCTTTCAGAAGTCCATTCACACCGGAATCATTTTAAACGTCCAGGACCGCAAGCAAATAGACGCGATACTGGAGTTGGGCGCGGTGACGCAAGCCATAAACGTCGCCGGAGACGTTACTCTAATTCAAACCGAGAGCGCGGATGTCGGACAGGTGGTCTCGTCGCAGACTATCGTGGACCTGCCGCTCAATGGACGCCTTTATGATCAATTGGCGCTCCTGGTTCCGGGCGTGACAGTGGACACGCCGCGGCAACAGGGACGCGGCGAAGGAGTATTCGACGTCAACGGCAACTGGGGCACCCAGAACAACTACATCCTGGACGGCGTCGACAACAACTCGTTCTCCGAGAGTCTCCAGGAAGGCAGCGCGCAGGTGGCTATTCCGGCCGTCGATTCGCTGGCCGAGTTCAAACTGCAGACCCGCACCTACGACGCCGAGTTTGGCCGGAACGCGGGATCGGTGGTGAATGCGACAACCAAATCGGGGACCAACCAGCTTCACGGAGATCTCTACGAGTTCCTGAGGAACTCGGATCTCGACGCCAACAATTTCTTCCTGAATAAAGCCGGTCAGCCGAAGCCCGAGTTTCGCCAGAATCAGTATGGGTTCACTCTGGGCGGCCCGGTGATCATTCCGAAGGTCTATAACGGGAAGAACAAGACGTTCTGGTTCGGGAACTACGAAGGGCTGCGCATTAACCAGGGAAACACGCTGATTGGAACGGTACCGACGCCGTTGATGAAGCAAGGCAACTTCAGCGAGCTGCCTCAAAGCATCACCTCACCCACCGCTTCCGGGTTGGGAGGGTTTGGCGGCTGCATCCAGAACAAGATCATTCAGCCCTCCTGCATCGACCCGGTGGCTCAGAACCTGCTCCAGCTTTATCCGGCGCCCAATATCAACCTCGGCCAGGAAGGCGTTCCTGGGGGATTCACAGGCAACAACTACATCAGCAGCCCGACCTATACAACCATACGCGACTCGGGTGCGATCAAAGTCGACCATTCCATTTCGCCGAACGACAACATTTTCGGCCGGTACACCACCAACGACACGACGCTGCGCGATCCTGGAATTCTCTACAGCTTCAATCCCATTGCCGATGGCGGCCAACAGGCGGTAACGGGAAAGACGCGCAACCGCGGAACTAACGCGGCTTTTGGATGGACGCACGTGTTTTCTCCCAGCCTGCTGAATGATTTCCGCGCGGGCTACAACCGCATTGCATCGCATGACGAGCCGCTCGAATTCGGGCAGAATGTCAGCTCCCAGTTCGGTACTTTCGGGGTTCCGTTCAACCCGATCTACTCGGGCGGCCTGCCGAGTTTGTCCATCTCGGGCTTTACCGGTCTCGGCGCGCCGACATCCAACCCGCAGGATCAATACTCGGGAGTGTGGCAATACCGCGATGCGCTTACCTGGATCCACGGCAGCCACCAGTTCAAGTTTGGCGGTGAGTGGCGGCGCGACTCGGAAATCTTCCTGGACTTGAACTACAATCGCGGATACTTTTCTTTCAGCGGGCAATACACCGGATCGGCGTTCTCCGACTTCTTGCTCGGCCTGCCGAATGAAACGGGCCTGGAAACGGTAACGATTCCGCATCTCTACCAAAACGGGCTGGCGTTCTTTGCGCAGGATACCTGGAAAGTGAGCCAGAAGCTGACGGTGAACTATGGAGTTCGTTACGAGTATGTCTCACCGCAGTTTGATCGGGACAACCAGATCACCAACTTCATCCCGACGCTGGATGGCGGCGTTGGAGGCTTGGAAACAGTGAGCCCGAATGCCTCGGGCACCTACAATCGAACGCTGGTGCAGCCCTGGCGATTGGGTTTTGTCCCCCGGCTCGGAGTGGCCTACCAAATAGCTCCGAAGCTGGTCTTCCGCGCGGGCGGCGGTTACTTCATGCAGGGTTACGACCGGCATGGCGGCGAAAGCATGACCGCGTTGAATCCTCCTTTCCTGGTCGACCAGGATGAAACCTACACCGCCAACTCGGCCCCGTCGATTCTTCTGAAAAACGGCTTCCCGCCTAACTACATCGTTCCGGTGAGCATCGACAACCCGGCTCAGATCGCGTCCCTGTTCATCAAAGCTGAAGCAGGTAATCTCAGGCCGGCCATGGTCGGACAGATTAGCGCCAATTTCGAGTATTCCGTGGCTAAGAACACCATGCTGGAGGTTGGCTACGTCGGTAACAACGCGCACCACCTTTGGCAGTTCCTGAATTACAACCAGGGAATCATCAGCACGCCCGGAACGCCGCCAGTTCTCCCCTACCCGCAGTTCGGCGAACCCGGCGCGCCTTCCACCATCGAATGGCTGCAGAGCTCCGGCAATTCGAACTACAACGCTTTGCAGGTTAAATTCGAGCGCCGCTTTTCGAACGGGCTCGCCTTCCTGTTCTCGTATGCCTGGAGCAAGGGGCTCAGCGATGTGGTCGAAGGGCTCGCCACCGATGGGCAGCCCGACGGTTACGGCCGCTGGCCGGTTCCCCAGAACGCGCACGATCTGAAAGGTGAACGGGCTTTGTTCCTGGGCGACACTCCCAATCGCTTGGTCAGTACGGTGTTATACCAGATACCCCTAGGAAAGGGTCATAACTTCGCCAGCTCGGGGATCGGCGACATCATCCTGGGAGGCTGGCAAGCCAATGTCATTTCCACCTACGCCAGCGGCCAGCCGATCGGCATCTACGACGCCGTGGATTTGAGCGGAACCACGTTCCAGATCGAGCGGCCCAATTGCGTCGCGAACGTTCCTTTCACGAAAAGCATAACGGAGTGGCTGAATCCCGCCGACTACAGCACACCCACGGCTTATACTTTTGGGAACTGCAGCGTAACGCCAGGACCTCGAAGCCCCGGCATCAAGAACTGGGACGCGTCGCTGCTCAAGAACTTCTTCGTTACCGAGCACGACTATTTCCAGTTCCGCGCCGAGTTCTTCAATCTGTTTAACACCTCCCAGTTCCTGGGACCGAACTCCGTGTTTGGAACTCCATCGTTCGGGCAGATCAGTACCGTCCAGGTGGCTCCGCGCGAAATTCAATTCGCTCTGAAGTTTTACTTCTAGATCCGACGCGTGCCCGGTTGGCGACCAGCCTTCCGGGCACGCGCGGAAGTTTTCAAACAGCGAGATCGGGCGCTTTCACCGGCAGACCGGAGATTTGAAATTCCCGCATTAGGATCGCGTCGAACCAGGACAGAGGAAGCCAGCCTCGCAACAAAGCCGTTACCTTTGCGTCGATGCCCACCAGGACACGGGCGGGCGCGCGCGAAGCGGTTAGGGCGCGGAGAATGTCTTCAGCGGCTTTCGCGGCTGGGATGGCGCGAGCCGAAGTGTTTTTCGCGGCTTTGATGAGCCCAGTGATTTCGGCATCATAAAGCTTGCGCGCGGGATGACTTGGCCCGAACTCCTGCGCCGAGGTGTCGCCCTTGGCCCACATCTCGGTGGCGATCGCTCCAGGTTCGATCACCGTGACACCGATGCCCTGGCGCCGGAGTTCCAGGCGCATGCTATCACCCAATGCGCTGGTCGCGAATTTGGTGGTGGTGTAAGGAGCTAGCATTGGCTGCGACACCCGGCCGCCAATGGAGCTAACGAACATGAGGCGCGGGACGTGCAGGCCGTGCGCCGCCACTCCCTGGCGCAGCAGCGGAAGCGTGGCCCGAGTGAGTTCTATCGTTCCAAAGAAATTGACATCGAACTGCCGGCGCCAGTCGTCCGCAGAGACATGCTCGACTGGGCCCGGCACGACGATGCCCGCGTTATTGATGACGGCGTGCAGGCCCGAAGCGCCCGTCAGTTCTTGCGCGCGGCGGGCCGTTGCTTCTATGGACGATTGATCCGTCACGTCCAGCACCACCGGCGCCAGACGGCCTTCGCTCGCGGCCCCGCCGGCTTCGGCGAGCGATCTCGCATCGGCCTCGCGGCGTACACCGGCAATGACGTTGAATCCCTTGGAGGCGAGCAGCAGGGCAGTGGCCCGGCCGATGCCGGTGGAAGTACCTGAAATGAGCACCCAGGACTCGGGCATGTTGGGTCCCCCTTGACTTAAATCAGTGTAGCGGAAAATGTAATGAGGTCCCGACCCGTTATTCTTCGAACACGGCTGGCTTCCTGGATTGCTATTCTTGTTCCCCTAGCGCCATCACCGCTCTCAGATCTTCGCGCATGCGATTCCAACGATCTTCACCCAGCGCCTTTACCACTCGCTTCTGCGCATTTTGCCAGCAGTCCAAGCTTCTTCGCAGCGCGGTTTCACCTCTGGGCAAAAGTCGAATCTCTTTGCGATTAGCGGTCACCTGGCGGACGTCGATCAGGCCGCGCTGCGTCAGCGCTTTCAGATTTCGGGTGAGGGTGGTGCGGTCAAGCGCGAGGTCCTTGGCGACGGCGGTGATGGTTCCGGGGCCCAACTTACGGATGGTCGCCAGCACGCTGAACAAGGGGCCGCGGATAGGAGCATCGGCCATTTCCTTGGCGTAAATTCTGCCGATGATGTGCGAAGATTTGCGGAGGTTGTAGGCTACGCAGGACGTTTCCAGGAACCGGCACTCCTCCTGGCCCGTGGCTCTGCCGTTTTTCGCTTGCACTGTGGAACAGCGTAGGACCACCAAGACGCAATGTCAAGACCTGATTACAAGAAACAGCGCTTGACAACGTCCGGGACGTGTACATACACTGCATTACAGTCATCCCATGATCCCGGTTGAGTCACCGCCTGTAACACCACCCGTATCGCGCAAGCGAAAATGGTGGCCCTGGGTTCTGGTATTAGCCGTGGCGGGCGCCGCTGCATGGGTACTGCCGCGGACGAACTGGATCTCCGCCGCGTCGGGCAGCGCCAAGAGCACTGCGGCGGCAAAAAGCCGCGGTCCGGGCGGTGCGGGCCGTTTGGTGCCCGTGGTGGCATCCGAGGTGCGTCGAGGCGACATGCCGGTGTATCTCGACGGCCTGGGCTCGGTGACTGCGTTCAATACCGTTACTGTCCGAACGCGCGTGGACGGCGAGCTAATGAACGTCGCTTTTGAAGAAGGCCAGTTTGTTAAGCAAGGTGATCTGCTGGCCGAAATCGACCCGCGTCCCTTCAACGTGCAGCTCGAACTCGCCCAGGCGCAGAAAGCTCACGACGAAGCATTGCTGGCGAACGCTCGCCTGGATCTGGGGCGCTACAACACGCTGGTGACACAGGACGCCGTTCCGAAGCAGCAGCTCGATACCCAGATCGCCTCCGTGGCGCAGTATGAAGCCACCGTGAAAGCCGATCAGGCTCAAATCGACAACGCCAAGCTGCAGCTGGTTTACAGCCGGATCATCTCGCCCCTGACTGGAAGAATCGGCCTGCGTTTGGTAGACCGCGGCAACATCGTGCATGCCGCTGACACGGGAGGGCTGGCGGTAGTGACGCAGCTCCAACCGATCGCTGTGCTGTTCAATATTGCCGAGGATAGCCTTCCCTCCGTCACCTCTAAACTACGTGCCGGCGCGAAGCTTCCGGTGATTGCCTGGGATCGCGAGCTGAAGCACAAGCTCGGCGCCGGAACTCTGCTGACCCTCGACAATCAGATCGATCAGACCAGCGGCACGGTCCGCTTCAAGGCGGCCTTCGAAAATGCGGACCTGTCGCTCTTCCCGAACCAGTTCGTAAACGCGCGCCTGCTGATCGACACCAAGCGGCAGACGCTGATCGTTCCGGCCGCGGCGATCCAACACAGTCCGGTTTCCGCCTTTGTATATCGGGTTAAGAAAGACAACTCGGTGGAAGTGGAAAACGTAAACATCAGCATTACGGAAGGCGATGAAGTGGCGGTAGACCGGGGACTCGAGCCGGGCGATCTGGTGGTGACCGACGGCATAGACAAGCTGGAGCAAGGCAGCAAAGTTGCAGTCCGGAAAGCGAACCCTTCGCCGGCAGGCGGAGCACCCGCGCCGGTCCAGGCCAGCCGCGCCGGCAGGAGCGGGCCAAAGGGCGCAGCGGCCCCATGAGTCCGTCGCGGCCATTTATTCTCAGGCCTATCGCGACATCTTTATTCATGGTAGGCATTCTGCTGACCGGAGCGGTGGCTTACCGCCAGTTGCCGGTCTCCGCGTTGCCCCAAGTCGACTACCCCACCATTCAGGTGATCACGTTTTATCCCGGCGCTAGCCCGGAAGTGATCGCGTCGTCCGTAACGGCGCCGCTCGAGCGCCAGTTCGGCCAGGTTCCAGGACTGAATCAGATGACGTCCACCAGCTCGTCGGGTGCGTCCGTGATCACGCTGCAGTTCATCCTGGATCTGAACATCGACGTCGCGGAACAGCAGGTGCAAGCCGCCATCAACGCGGCCGCGACGTTCCTGCCGAAGGACCTCCCCAATCCTCCGATTTACGCCAAAACTAATCCCGCCGACGCGCCCATTCTTACGCTGGCGCTGACCTCGAAGACTATCGCCTTGTCCCGCGTGGAAGATTTCGCGGATACGCGGCTGGCGCAAAAAATCTCGCAAGTGCCGGGAGTGGGTCTGGTCTCGATCAGCGGAGGGCAGAAGCCAGCGGTCCGCATCCAGGCGAACCCGATGGCGCTCTCGTCCTATCACTTGAATCTGGAAGATCTGCGCGCCGCGATCGCCGCGACTAACGTCAACGAGGCTAAGGGCACGTTCGACGGAGCCCACAGTTCCTACACCATCGGCGCCAATGACCAACTTCTCACCGCCGCCGACTACCGCCCCCTGGTGGTGGCGTATCGCAATGGCCGTCCGGTTTCGCTGTCGGACGTCGCCAACGTGATTGACGACGCGGAAAATGTGCGCCTGGCGGCCTGGATGAACAACTCTCCGGCCGTGATCGTCAATATTCAACGGCAGCCGGGCGCCAACATTATCGACGTCGTCAATCGCGTAAAGAAGCTCCTTCCGCAGCTGCGCGCCTCGCTTCCGAGCGCCGTCGACGTGGCCATTCTGACGGACCGCACCACCACGATACGAGCATCCGTCCGGGACGTGCAATACGAACTGATGCTCACCATCGCATTGGTGGTGATGGTCATCTTTTTGTTCTTGCGCACGCTGGCGGCCACGATAATCCCGAGCGTTGCGGTGCCGCTTTCGCTGGTGGGCACGTTCGGCGCGATGTACCTGCTCGGATTCAGCCTGAACAATCTCACGCTGATGGCGCTGACGATTTCCACCGGGTTCGTGGTGGACGACGCCATCGTGATGATCGAAAACATCGCTCGCTACATCGAGGACGGCGAGCCGCCGCTAACCGCCGCGCTCAAGGGCGCCGAGCAGATCGGCTTCACCATTCTGTCTCTGACGGTTTCGCTCATAGCAGTTCTGATTCCGCTGCTGTTCATGGGAGACATCGTGGGACGCCTGTTCCGCGAGTTCGCCGTTACGCTCAGCGTCACGATTCTGATCTCGGCGGTAGTGTCCCTGACGTTGACGCCCATGATGTGCGCGTATCTTTTGAAGCACAAACCTGAATCCGAACGCGGAGCGGTGTACCGCTTCTCAGAACGGATCTTTGAGGGCATCATCGCGTTCTACGGCAAGACCTTGCAGATGGCCCTGCGCTATCAACCCGTCACGCTGCTGGCTGCGCTGGCGACATTGGTCGCGACGGTTTGGCTATTCATCGTCATCCCCAAGGGATTTTTTCCGGTTCAGGATACCGGCGTGATTCTCGGGATTTCAGAAGCGCCGCAAATGATATCGTTCGCCGCGATGGCCGAACGCCAGAAGGCGCTCGGGCGCACCATTCTCGAAGATCCGGCGGTGGAAAGCCTGTCATCTTTCATCGGCGTCGACGGGACGAATACAACCATCAACTCGGGCCGCATTCAGATCAATCTGAAGCCGCTCGAAGAACGGGGAATCGGCGCCAGCGATATCATCCGGCGTCTGACTCCCAAGCTGGCGACAATCGACGGGATTCAGCTTTTCATGCAGCCGGTTCAGGACTTGACGGTGGAAGACCGCGTGAGCCGCACCCAATTCCAGTACAGCCTGGAAGACCCGGATTCCAAAGAGCTGGACGAGTGGACGCCGCGCTTCATCGCCAAATTGCAAAGTATACCCGAGCTGCGCGACGTGGCGAGCGACCGCCAATCGGGCGGGTTGCAGGCGGATCTGGCAATCGACCGCAACACCGCCTCGCGGTTCGGCATCACGCCGACCATGATCGACGACACCCTTTACGACGCGTATGGCCAGCGCCAGATCACCACCATGTACACGCAGTTGAACCAGTATCGCGTAGTCCTCGAGATCAAGCCGGATCTCAAGCGGGGCCCGGACGATCTGAAAAATATCTACGTCCGCTCCACGCAGGGCGGCGAGGTTCCGTTATATGCTTTCTCGCATTTCGAGGAATCCAAGGCGCCGCTGGTGATTAATCATCAGGGGCAATTTCCCGTGGTTACGGCTTCGTTCAATCTCGCGCCGGGTAAATCGCTCGGCGACGCGGTCGCCGCAGTTAATCGAGCCAAGGAAGAACTCGGGCTTCCTGCCAGCATCGCGGGTTCGTTTCAAGGCACCGCGGCCGCGTTTCAAGCGTCGCTATCCAATGAACCCATCCTGATTCTCGCGGCGATGGTAACAGTCTACATCGTTCTGGGCGTGTTGTATGAAAGCTACATTCACCCTCTGACGATTCTCTCCACGCTGCCGTCGGCGGGCGTGGGGGCGCTGCTGGCGCTCATGATCACGCACAACGATTTCAGCGTGATCGCGCTGATCGGCATCGTGCTGCTGATCGGCATCGTGGAAAAAAACGCGATCATGATGATCGATTTCGCGCTGGAAGCCGAACGCAAGGAAGGTCAGACGCCCGCCAACGCGATCTACCAGGCGGCGCTGCTGCGCTTCCGCCCCATCGTCATGACCACTCTGGCGGCCATGTTCGGCGGCCTGCCGCTGGCGCTGGGCACTGGTACCGGCGCGGAATTGCGCCGCCCTCTGGGAATCGCGATCGTGGGCGGGCTGATCTTTAGCCAGCTGCTGACGCTCTACACCACGCCGGTGGTGTATCTGACTTTCGACCGGATCGCGAAGCGGCTGAGCCGCCGCGTTCCCCTGGCGGACGCAGAATCATTGGCGACATGAGCCTCACATGAGCCTGTCTTCCCCGTTTATCGAACGGCCGGTGGCGACCACGCTGTTGTCCATTGCCATCGGACTCTCGGGCGTGATCGCCTATCCTTTTCTCCCGATCGCGCCGTTGCCGCAGGTTGACTATCCGGCGATTTCGGTCAGCTCCGCGCTTCCGGGCGCGAGTCCGGAGACCATGGCGTCGTCGGTGGCCACGCCGCTCGAGCGGCAGCTGGGACACATAGCCGGCGTCAACGAAATGACCTCGTCCAGCTCGCTCGGCTCAACCAGCATCACCCTGCAATTCGATCTGAGCCGCAATATCGATGCCGCGGGGCGCGACGTGCAGGCCGCCATCAACGCCGCACGCAGCCAACTCCCCGCCGCGCTGCCGCAGAATCCGTACTGGCGCAAAAGCAATCCCGCCGACGCGCCCATTCTCTTTCTCGCCCTCACTTCCGAAACCATGCGCCCCGGCGAGATGTATGACGTCGCCAATAATATTCTGGAGCCGAAACTTTCGCAGGTGAACGGCGTCGCACAGGCGTTCGTGCAGGGCAGTTCCCTGCCCGGCGTTCGAGTGGACGTCAACCCGACGCTGCTGAACAAATTTGGCCTCAGCCTGGAGGACGTGCGCACGTACCTGGGCGCCGCGAACGCGAACCGGCCTAAGGGAGATATCGCGCTGGGCGGCCGCACCTGGGCGCTCAGCACGGACGATCAACTGATGAAGGCCGCACAGTACGCTCCGCTGGTGATCTCCTACCAAAACGGAGGAGCGGTGAAGCTTTCCGACGTTGCCAGCGTGACGGATTCGGTGGAAGACATTCGCACCGCCGGGTGGGCCAACGGGAAACCCGCCATCGTCCTGCTGGTGTTCAAGCAGCCCGGCGCGAACGTGGTCGAAACGGTGGACCGGATCTACAAGGTTTTGCCCCGCCTGCAAGCCGCCGTCCCGCCGGCGCTGCACCTGGCCGTGATGCTGGACGGAAGCGGGCAGATCCGCGCGACCGTTCACGATGTTGAGGTGACTCTGCTGATTTCGATCGTTCTGGTCATCCTGGTGGTGTTTCTCTTCCTGCGCAGCCCCAGGACCACTTTGATCCCGAGCGTCGCCGTGCCGCTGTCGCTCGCGGGCTCATTCGGCTTTCTCTACCTCTTTCATTACACCCTGGACAATCTGTCGCTGATGGCGCTCACCATCGCCACCGGTTTCGTGGTGGACGACGCGATCGTCGTGATTGAAAATGTCACGCGCTATGTCGAAAGCGGAATGACTCCGATGCGCGCGGCGTTCGAAGGAGCGAAGGAGATTGGCTCCACCGTGGTTTCGATCAGCATCTCGCTCAACGCGGTCTTCATTCCCATTTTCCTCATGACCGGGTATCGTAGGACGCCTGTTTCGCGAGTTCGCCTTCACGCTTTCGGCCGCGATTATCATCTCGCTCTTCGTTTCATTGACGCTTACTCCGATGATGTGTTCGCGCTTGCTGCGGCGTGAAAGCCACGGCGGCCACAGCCTGCTGTACCGAGCAAGTGAAGGCGGTTTCAGGCTGGTTGCGCGCATATACGATGTGAGCCTTCGCTGGGTGCTGCGGCATCAGCCTCTCACTTTTGCCGTGACGCTCGCCACCATCGCTTTGACTATGTATCTGTACGTCGTGATCCCGAAGGGTTTCTTCCCGCAGCAGGACACCGGACGCATGACCGGCCAGATTCAAGCCGATAGGCGACGTCCTTCGGCGCCATGCGAGGGCGCACGGAGCAGGCGGCAGCGATGATTCAATCCGATCCCGGCGTCCTAAACGTCATGACCTTTCTCGGGGGCGGCGGAGGCGGCGGCGCGGGCGGGATCAACAATGCGCGCATGTTCATCACGCTGAAAGATATTTCGCAGCGCAAGGACAATGCCGACCAGGTGATCGCAAGATTGCGGCCGCGCCTAGCACGGGTGGCGGGCGCCAGCGTATTTCTTCAGTCCATTCAGACGCTGCGAATCGGCACGCGCATTGTCGGCGCGCAATATCAGTACACGCTGCAGAGCGACAGCATCGGCGATCTGAACCAGTGGGCGCCCCAGGTATTCCAGGCATTGCGCGGCCTGCCGCAGCTGGCCGACGTAAATATCGATCAGCAAAACAAAGGCCTCGAATCGAACCTGGTGATTGACCGCAACACCGCCGCGCGATTCGGGATCTCGCCTCAGTTAATCGACGATACGCTCTACGATGCTTTCGGGCAGCGCCAGGTGTCCACGCTGTATACGCAGCTGGCCCAACATCACGTGGTCATGGAAGCGGACCCGTGTTCTGGCAGAACCCGGAAGGGCTGCGCTACATCTATGTTCGCTCGTCGAACGGAAGCCAGGTGCCGCTCAGCGCTTTCACCCACTATGTGGCCGACACCGCGCCGCTGGCGGTCAATCATCAGGGACAATTTCCGTCGGCGACGATATCGTTCAATCTCCCGGTGGGCACCGCGCTGAGCGACGCCGTTCCGCTGATCGAGCAGGCGGAGCGCCAGATCGGCCTTCCATCCAGCATCCGCGGGAGTTTCAACGGTACGGCGCAAGCCTATCAGGACTCGCTCACCGACGAGCCGATCCTCATCGCGGCGGCGCTGGTATGCGTTTACCTGGTTCTGGGGATGCTCTATGAAAGCCTGATTCACCCGGTCACGATTCTATCCACGCTGCCTTCGGCGGGAGTGGGAGCGCTGCTGGCGCTGCTCGCTACGCACAATGAGCTGAACGTCATTTCCTTGATCGGCATTATTCTGCTCATTGGAATCGTGAAGAAGAACGCCATCATCATGATCGACTTCGCTCTCAAGGCCGAACGGGAGGGTTTGAGCGCCGCGGACGCCATCTATCAGGCCTGCGTGCTGCGCTTCCGCCCCATCACGATGACCACCATGGCGGCCATGCTGGGCGGTTTGCCTATGGCGCTTGGAACGGGCAACGGATCGGAAATCCGGCGGCCGCTCGGCATCGCCATCGTGGGCGGGCTGCTCTTCAGCCAGATGTTGACGCTCTACACCACCCCGGTGATGTATCTCTATCTCGACCGCTTGCGTTCGCGATGGGCGGACCTCAGGCGCAGAAGCGCGCGCGTCGCCACCGCGTGAGGACCGCGCGTCCACGATGGGATACAATTCCCAAATGCTGAATCATCGCCACACGCGTAGAGGATTTTTGGGCCTGACTGGCGCCGGCATTGCCGGTTTTGCCGGTGCGCCGTGGCTGGCCGCCGCGGACGAACGGCAGGACGCCGATCTGGTGGTCTTGAACGCCAAGGTCTACACGGTAGATTCCCGCGCACCCAAGGTGGAAGCGTTCGCCATCAAGGGCGGGCGGTTCGCCGCCGTGGGGAGCAGCGCGGAGATGAAGGCGTTCATCGGCAAGGGCACCCAGACCTTCGACGCGCAGCAAATGACTATCGTGCCCGGGTTCATAGACTGCCACAATCACGCGCCAGGCAACATTTTGCTGTACGAGGTCCTGGTGGGCAATCCCTACGTGGTCGAGTTTGTAACCATCGCAAGCATCATCGACAAGCTGCGCGCGAAAGCCGCCCAGACGCCTCCTGGAACTTGGGTGGAAGGAGAATTCTTCGACGACACCAAGGTGAAAGACAACCGCCTGATCAACGTTCATGACCTCGACCAGGTATCCAAGGACCACCCGGTGGCAGTGCATCATCGCGGCGGCCACACCTCGTTCTACAACAGCAAGGCGCTCGAAATGGCGGAAATTAACAAGACCACGCCCAACCCTCCCGGTGGAACTTACGATCGCGATGCCAACGGCGATCTCAACGGCCGCGTAACGGACCTGGCACGCAATGCATTCGGTAAGGTCGGCAAGCGACCGTCTTTTACCGCGGAAGAGAAGCTGCAGCGCGACCGCGACGGGTTGGCCTACATCTCGAAGCAGTTCGTCCGATATGGCGTCACCAGCGTCCATCATGAGGATGGCGATCTGTTCGCGCTGCAGCAGGTGCGCGCGCGCGGAGATCTGCTGCACCGCGTTAGTTACGAGGCCAGCGGCAAAGTGCTGGAGTCGATGATCACGGGCGGCATCGAGACCGGCTTCGGCGACGAATGGATCCGGTTCGGGGCGACTTCCGAGCACACCGTCGATGGGTCTTTTTCCGAGCGCACCATGGCGCTGAGCACTCCCTATCCCGGCGTCACGCCGCCGTACAAAGGCAACATTACCGAGACGCAGGACAAGCTCAACGCCTGGATCGAGCGGGTGCATCGCGCGGGAATCCAGGTCAACTGCCACGCCAATGGCGACGTCGCCATCGATATGTTGCTCACCGCGGTGGAGCGGGCGCAGAAGCTCTACCCGCAAGCCGATGCGCGGCCGAAGATCACCCACTGCACGCTGATCAACGACGATCTGGTGCGGCGGATCAAAGCGGTGGGCGGCGTGCCGGCCTGCTTCACCACCTACGCGTATTACAACTCCGACAAGTTCAAATTCTACGGCGAGGAGATGATGAAGCGCTGCATGGCGTATCGCACTTTCCTGGATGCGGGCATCGTTGCGGCGGCCGGTTCGGATTTCCCCCCGGGTCCTTTCGACCCTCGCATGGCCATCCAGGGAATGGTGACGCGAACCGGTTGGGATGGCAAAACCTGGGGCGCGAATCAGCGGATCAGCGTGGAAGAGGCGCTGCGGGTGAACACCATCAACGGCGCTTACAACTCCCACGAGGAAGCCATCAAAGGCTCCATTACACCATCCAAGCTGGCGGACTTCGTGGTCCTGTCCGACGATTTGTTCAGCGTGAACCCGGAGAAAATCAAGGATCTTGAGATCGTCCGCACGGTGGTGGGCGGCGCGACGGTCTACCAAGCATAAGCAGGCCGTCGAGCGCGTCGAAGAGGCCTTCTCAGCGCCGCGAATGGTCACTCATACCGCGCCGGAATGCAGCCTATCGTACAGCCAGGTGCGCGCGAAGCGCAAATGCCTCTCGACGGTCGCGTCCGATGCGCCGCGCAGCTCGCAGATTTCCGGAACTGTGCAGCCCATCAGGTAGCGCAACTCGATCAGGCGAACCTTGTCCGCGTCAAACTGCTCGAGTTCATCCAGAGCGCGGTCCAGATCCAGCATGTCCTGGCCGCGCACGTCGATCCAACTGAGGTCGTCGGACATCGGCACCCGGCGCTGGCTGCCTTCGCGCTTTTGCGCCACCCGCATACGGGCCTGATCGATCAGGATGCGCCGCAACTCGCCGGCGGCCACGGTAAAGAAGTGATTGCGATCGCGCCACTCCGTGTACTTCAGTTTTCGAAGTCTCAGGTAGGCTTCATTCACTAAAGCAGCAGGCTCGGTCGCCATTTTTTCCTGCGCGACGAAGCCGGCGGCGATGGCCAGCATCTTCTGATAGGCCCAGCTTATTACCAGGTCGTAGGCTTGAGAATCCCCGGCCTGCCAGCGTCGAAGCAGGCTAGTGATATCCGCCGGTTGGGTGCCTTCGAGTTCTGACAACAGTACATTATCGCTCAAGCCGGCCGGACACCGCGGCAGTTACTTCCGGTGGGAACCGCCATGCGAGTGCCCACCGCCGGAGTGGCTGTGACCGCCCGAGTGCCCACCGCCGCGCGAGTGTCCACCCCCGCCGCCGAAGTGGCCGGACGATTTTCCGGCGGAGCGCGATGAGAAGCCTCCTCCGGATGAGCGCGCAAACCCGCCGTGGCCGGCCGAGGCGCTGCTTCTATAACCACCGCTGTTACCACCACGATAGGCGCCTTGCGACGCCGCGCCGGCATAGTTACGGGACGCGCCGTAGGCGGCGGAGTAATGGGGTTGGGAGTAACCGGATGCCCCGCCCCGATAGCCCGCTGAACCGGAACCGCTATAGCCGCCGCGCGATGCGCCGGCGGACAAACCTCGATAGGCTTCCGCTTGCCGGCTGCCCGGATAACTGGATCCAGCGAAGCCGGAGCGCCCCGTGTTGTAGGGGGAGCGGTATGAGGAGCTGGCGCCATTGCCCGATCGGCTAAACCCGTGGCTGGCGAAACCGCCGTTATACCGTGCGCCCGCGTAACGGTTCCCGTAAGGAACACCCAGCCGATGGCCTGGATCGTGCACCCAGGCGGTACGCGCGCCGGAGCCATAGCCGCCGCGGTAGCCGTAGCCACCGTAACCATGGAATCCGAAGTGGCTGAAGAACAGGCCGTTCAAAAAGAGCCCGTGGCTCAACCAGCTGAGGCCCCAGCCCCAGCCGCCGAAACTCAACAATCCGGAGAAGAGCACGCCCAGGAACGAGCCAACCGCGTAGGTGATGCCATAGCCGACCCCCGGATATCCGAGCGGCGGATAGACGCCGTACACCGGCGGGCCCCAAACATACTCGGGATTATAAACCGGCGGATAAACCACCTGCGGATCGGTGGGCTGAATCACGATCGCGTTCTGACCGTTCTGCTGTTCGTACGTAACGCTCTGTTGCGGCGTGTTCGTCAAACGTCCGTTGGCTTGGGCGGAAGCGCGCAGCCGCTGGATGGCATCCATGACATCGGCTTGCTGCGCAAGAAACGCGTTGCCGAGGTCGGTGGTCCACTGAATGTCGCGCGTGAGCAAGTTCATGACGTCCGGAAACGCGACCAGCGCTTGGACGCTGGGGTCCCAGTTCTGCTGCTTGGCGGCTTCCACCAGATCGCGGCCGTGCAACCCTGGGTTGCCTTGCATCCACTGCTGAGCCTGGGTGATCTCGGCCGGATACGTGCTGGCGGCAAGAACCTGGCTCAGCAGCATGTCCGGATAGAGAGCGATGGGCGCCACCAGGTTGCTCAGCTCCTGCGGTGACAATCGCGGACCGTCCTGAGGCTGCGGCTGTTGCAGTTGCTGCTGGTAGGGCGGTTGGGGCGGTGCTTGCGCCAGGGCCGGCAGGCTCAGACCGGCCGATAGGACGGCAGATAGGATAGCGGCTCGGTTCATAATAATGTCGACTCCCATCGATCTTGTCGTGCGTTAAACTAGACGCGCCCGGATCGCACCCGGTCACGCGGCGCGCCATTAATTTCCGATAATAGTATCTGAGTTTGCCGGAGTTCACACTGAAACGCAATCCACCGAAGGACGTCCACCATCCATGACCGTTCGAGCGCTCACGTTGGCATTGGTCACTTTAGGCCCCTTGCTGGCCCAGCAACCGAGCCCTACTACTCCGGACGCACCGTCCGACCAGAACGCCGCTTCCGGGCCGAAATCTCCGCAATGGCGCGGCCTCAGCGTGAAGGAAAAGCTTGAATACGATGGGCGGCACCTGTTCGACATCGACAATATCGTTTACGCCGGGATCGGCGCGGCGTTCGACCAGTTGCGCGATCGGCCGAGCGAGTGGGGTCAAGGCGGCGACGCATTTGCCGAACGTTATGCCTCGCACTTAGGGCAGTATCTGATCCAGCGCAGCATCATGTTCCCGGTGCAGGCCATCGATCATGAGGACACCCGCTTTTTCCGGTCGAAAAGGACCAGCATTAAGGGGCGCGTGGGAGACGCGTTTCTGCATACCGTCTGGCGTCACAACGATAGCGGCGGCATGATGCCGGCCTATAGCGAGTTTTTAGGCGACTACGGAGCCGCCGCGGTTTCGCGCATATGGTGGCCGCAGCGCTTCCATAACGGGTCGTCTATACTTATCGCCGGATCGGATACGGTTCTGATCGACGCGGGCATCAATGTTCTGCACGAATTCGCGCCCGATATCAAGCGCTGGCTGCACCTGAAGCGCTGATCATCGCGACAGTTGCGCGATCCGCCGCCAAGCTTCATACTCGAACATTGAGCGGAGGAACCATGCGTCGTCGGGATGCGATAGCGGGAATGCTGGTCGCGGTTGGAGCGGGTTCGGTGGGATGTCGGGAGGCCAAGCCGGCCGCGGACGCTGGTCCGAGGCAAGGCCAGCCGACGCTCGAGGATTTGCGGCAGGATGCGCAGGCGCTGGGATTCGATCTCTCCGACAGCGAGCTGAAAGCCATTCATGCGTACGCCGCGGACTTCCTGAAGGCCGCTGACCGGGTGTCGAAATCCACCCCGCCTGCGCCTCCGCCGAAGTATGGGCCACGGCCATCGGCGCGGCCTCCGGCTTCTGAAAACCCGCTCAATGCCTGGTATGTCACCGCATCCATTAAGGGAGCGCCTGACGGGCCTTTGGCCGGCAAGAAGATCGCGATCAAGGACAACGTCTGCGTGGCGGGCCTGCCGATGATGAACGGCTCAAAAGTGCTGGAGGGGTTCGTTCCCGAAACCGACGCGACGGTGGTATCGCGGCTCCTGGACGCGGGTGCCCAGATCACCGGCAAATCGGTATGCGAGAGCTTCTGCATGAGCTTCGGGAGCCACACCGGGGACACCGGGTTCGTGCTTAATCCGCACGATCACACCCGCACCACCGGCGGATCTTCCAGCGGCAGCGCGGCGCTGGTGGCGTCGAACGTTGTCGATATGGCAATCGGGTGCGACGAAGGCGGTTCCATCCGCGTGCCCTCCGCGTTTTGCGGAATCGTGGGGCTAAAGCCAACTTGGGGGCTGGTGCCGTTCACAGGCATTTTCGGGATCGAGATGACCATCGATCACACCGGCCCGATGGCGCGCACGGTGCACGATTGCGCCCTCATGCTGGAAACATTGGCCGGTCCCGATGGCCTGGATCCGCGTCAAAGCGCGGCATACAAGAGCCAGCCTTACGCTACTCTGATGAAGGCCGGAGGCAAAGGGCTTCGCATCGGCATCCTGAAGGAAGGTTTCGGCCTGCCGGACGGCGAGAAGGATGTGGACGCGCTGGTGCTGAACGCGGCGCACCGTTTTGAAAAGGCCGGCGCCAAAGTAAGCACGGTCTCCGTGGATGTGCACACCACGCTGGCGATGGATTGTCTGAACCTGGTGTCGGCGGCGATGGCGCCGGCTGCACACGACACCATGGGCTTAAACTGGAAGGGCCACTATCAGATCGATCTGGCCGAGTTCTATGTGAAGCATCGGCGGGAACGCGCCGCATTGTTCCCGCCCGAAGTTAAGTTGTGGCTGGTGATGGAGCGCATGCTGGATCGCACCGGCGACGGTTTGTACTACGCGCGCGCCCAGAACGCCGCGCTCAGGGTGCGCGCGGCTTACGACCAGGCGCTCCAGCAAGTGGATGTGCTGGTTATGCCGACGGTGGCGGCCCGGCCTCCTAAGCTGCCGCCCACCAACGTCGACTTCGCCACCAGCATGAAGCTTTCCGACGGCGCGGCGCTTAATACGTCGCAGTTCGACTTAACGGGTCATCCGGGTTTGAGCGTGCCTTGCGGAAAACTGGACGGCTTGCCGATCGGAATGATGATCGTGGGCCGGCTGGGCGACGACGCCACGGTGCTCCGCGCCGGATATGCCTTCGAGCAACTCGGGTAACCGTTGCGCGATAACGCTTTTTGACCGGTGACATTGCGATACAAATCGCCGGCCAGTTGCGTCTAATCCAAAGCTATGAACCAAGACTCAAAAGCCGTGGATTCGGCTGTAACGTATCGCGTTCTGGGGCGGACCGGTGAAAAGGTCTCCTGCATCGGACTGGGCGGTTTTCATATCGGGATGCCGCCGGTCTCGGAAAAAGAGGCTATCCGCTTGATTCGCGAGGCTCTCGATCGGGGCCTCAATTTCATGGATAACTCCTGGGATTATAACGACGGCCAAAGTGAAATACGAATGGGCCAAGCGCTCCGCGACGGGTATCGGCAAAAGGCGTTCCTGATGACTAAGTTCGACGGCCGAACCAAGGAATCTGCCGCGAGGCAAATCGATGAATCCCTGAAGAGGCTTCAAACGGACCACGTGGACCTGCTCCAATTCCACGAGACCATTCGCTTCGACGATCCGGATCGATTCTTCGCGCCGAGCGGAGCGGCGGAGGCGCTCATAGCCGCTCAAAAGGCGGGCAAAACCCGCTACATCGGGTTCACCGGCCACAAGGATCCGCATGTCCATCTTTACATGCTGGAGCTGGCGCGCAAGAACGACTTCCAGTTCGATACGGTGCAAATGCCGGTCAACGTTATGGATGCGCACTTCCGAAGCTTCACCAGGCTGGTGATCCCGGAGGCCCGAAAAATGGGTGTGGCGATCCTGGCGATGAAGAGCCTGGGCGCCGGTGTGATTCTCAAGAGCAAAGCCGTGACTGCAATAGAGTGCCTCTGTTACACGCTGAGCCAGCCGGTGGCCGTCGCAATCACCGGGATCGATAGCCAACAGGTTCTCGATCAGGCTGTCGAGCTTGCAACCGGATTCGAGCCGCTGACCCAGGCGGAGATTTCCGCGATACTCGACAAGACCGTCGCACCCGCCGCCCGCGGCGAGTACGAGCTATTTAAAACGTCCTCGCATTTCGATAGCACCGCCCAACATCCGGAATGGCTGGGCCCGGAAACTTTCGAGGTGCAGCAACTTGCGATGACATTGTAACGACGGGGCCAAGCTTCGTTTTCCTAACGAGTCTAGAATGGACCTCATGGAGATTTCACGGGAATCGAAGATCGTGGCCGGGATCATTCTCATTACCGTCCCAACCATTGAATACGGCGGTGTGTTTCTGCTCAGCCTGCTTCGCCGCGGGGATGCCGCGTATATGCAGAACGTCCTGCGCCAGGATCTGATGCGCGCCGGACACGCTCACGCCGGCGTGATCATAATTCTTTCGCTGGTCTGCCAGCTGTTCGCCGATGCCGCGCGCCTTCCCGGCTCTCTGATCTGGCTGGTCCGGCTGGGCGTTCCGCTGTCGGCCATTCTGCTTTCGCTCGGCTTCTTCCTGTCAGTTGCCGGGGCTGATACGATCACCGTGGGACCTGCCATCGCGTTCGCTTATGCCGGCGCTATCCTGCTGGCGGCTTCCGTGCTGGCGCTCGCGATCGGCCTGCTGCGGGCTGCCTGAGCTTTCACTCGGTCCGCTCTTGCAACTGCTGCAACTCCCAAATATCGCGGCGGCTTTGCGCCAATAGCGGACCCAGCGCCATCTTCCCGGCGCGGCCAATCTGCGACTCGAGAAACTTCAGCTCTTTTAACTGACCCGGAAGCTCCAGATCGCCAGGCACTGGAAAACCCATCTCGCGGCGCAGCAAATCGCCCTTGGCACGCGCGCTCAGCTCGAGCGAGAGATGCAAATACGCCAGCATGTCGCCCAGGATCACCGGCGTGAAGGTCTTCTCGAGCGAACGCAGATACCGGCCGGACTGAG
This sequence comes from Terriglobia bacterium, assembly GCA_963786745.1. GTDB lineage: Bacteria > Acidobacteriota > Terriglobia > Bryobacterales > Bryobacteraceae > Palsa-89. The sequence goes on from CAWBAE010000014.1 coordinate 626,729, forward strand.
ATTCGGTGAACGTTCCGGTGGCGATCATCTGCAGGACGTCGATGTCCTTGTCGAGCTTGGTTCCGAGCCATTTCTCCAGAACCTTCTCGCTGCGCCAGAAGATGAACGCGGTAACGGCGGGCAGAGTAACCAGCACTACGGCCGCCGCTATCACCGGGTTCCACCAGGGCTGGTTATAGAGTTCGTGAATCGCGATGGCTAAAGCGATGCCCGGCAGGAACACCTTCAGTGACCGAGATCCCTGGATCTCGCTCACATTAGCCGAGATGGTTCCGAAGATGGCCGTGGTTCCTCCGTGCATCATGGCCGTGCCGAGTCCCCGAACCGCGCTGGCGGCTAATCCGCTGGCCGAAAGATCGGGAATGTAAGTGAAATTCTCGAGGATCGCGAAGCCCGCGCCAACCGCGAAGCCTGAGATGGCCGTATCCACCATGAAGCCGGCGCGATTGGTCCGCAGCAGCCAGGCGACGTATACCGCCTTGGCGATTTCTTCAATCACCGGAGCGCCGGATCGCGCCCATGTGGCAGGAGCGATCGCGCCCGAAACGTAGATCGCGGTGTTGAGGCCCCAGCAGAACACCGCTACTCCGCAGCCGACGCCCACCGATCGCAGCACGCGGGAGAGCGTCAGCAGCTTGTAAGTATCGATTAACTCCAGCGCGAACAGAAAGAGCAGCACCGGAAACGCGCTTAAGCTGACCTGCGCTAGAAACAACCGGACGGCTGGCGAAAGCATCAAAGAATCCGTAGCGAGACGATGTACTCGGTGGTGGTGTGGCCGTTGTGATCTGCCGCGACGGCGTAACCGCCGGAAAGCGTTGAGTTCAAGTAGGTGAACAATACCACACGAAAATTCAATTGCGTCCCGACGTTGGCAAAATAATCGCGTCCCCCGGTGCTGGTGAAGTTCGTGATCATGCCTGAGGAAAAGAACGTCAGCCGCGCCCAGTTCACGTAGGCCCAGGTGGTCCCGACCTTGCGGAAGCGCAGCGGCGGCAGATTGTATTCACCCAGCAGCTTGCCGAAACTGCGAGCGCCGATGGCGTCGATGCCGACGCCCGGGAAACTGTAGTAGTCGCGATAACGGTCTATGGTGCCATGATCCACCCAATTGTTGCCGAACGCTCCGAAGTAAAAACTCGAGAACGGGCTATCGAAGTTGCCGAGCGATTTTCCGGCGGAGGTGCGCAGCCAAAAGGCGCTATTGCGGGGCAGCAGGAATCCGTGATCGTAATTTCCCCAGATCCTGGGGAAGGCGGTATGCGAGTAATACAGCCGCGAATAAAGGCCCCAGGAGGTGCCTTTCTCATCATCCACCGCGCCCTGCGCTCTCCTGAGATTCGAATACTTCAGCATTACGTTCGCTTCGCCGAGATCGCGAACGTTGGTGGCGACGTTTTGATATTCAGGCAGCCGGTCGAGATCCGAATAGCCGGCGACGTTCCATTCGAGCGAAAGCGTGCGCGGCGTGTCGTAGATCAGAAATTGCGAATGCGAAAGCCGCAGCGATTCGCCCTTACGGCTCACTTTGGTGGGCCCGAAAAGATCGTAGAAATCGGCGTAGTTGTAGTAGCCGGTCAGCTTCCAATCCCACATGTGAGCCTCAAACGAGACGTGTGCGCGCTCATCGGAAGGCAAATTCGGATCGGGCGAGAAGCTCGCGTCGACGTTAACGCCCACCACGCGCAAACGGTCGGCAAACTCGGCGCGCATGCCCACGCCGGCGGTGGACTTGTAGCCTTGCACGATCGGATAGGCGGAAATCAATTGCACGTTACGCAAGGGATTATATATGCCCGCCCGCGTAATCAGGTTCTCTGAATTGATCGATGACGGCGGCGGCAGCTTCCAACCGCGCAGCTCGGGATATTTGTCGAGAGTGGCCTGCCCGAAATACTTCACCGCGCTGACGTCATCGAGCGCCTGGGTGGGCACGCGCGCCGGAATAAATCCCTTGCTGGTATATTCGAACGCCACCAGCGATCCGTCCGGCATCGGCAGCGGACGAAACAGGCCGGTCTCGGCGTTGCTGATCACGTCCATTTTCTTGGTTTCGAAATCATAGCGAAACAGATTGGACGCGCCGGTGTAATAGGACGAGCCGTACAGATAGCGGCCGTCCGGCGAATACACGAAATTGCCGGGCGAGTTGTATTCGAAATCGTACAGCACTTCGAAGGATGCGTCGCCTTTGCGTAATTGATCAATGCGAAAGCGCACCAGCTTTTGCCGGCCGCTCACGTCCGCCTGCGCGCCGGTCAGATACTGGCCATCCGGAGAGACGTCGATGTCGAAGAGGTCCGTGCCGTAATCGAAATCGTGACTGTTCTTGACTTCTTTATAGGGCGCGGGAAATTCCACCAGGCTCGACAGGCCGTTGTTGTGGCGAACGCCCCACAAGGAGCTGTCCGCGGCGTCGAAGGCCAAATCGCCGGCGCGAACGTCTTTCAATAATCGCGCGGAGTGGTGTGTCTCGACATCATAGACATTCAAGTCGCGCATGTCGTTGTTGTCGGTGGTGAAGTATAGCTTGCGGCCGCGCGGATCCCAGGCCAGCGACGTGACGTAGTATAGACCGGGCCCCTTGATTTCCTTCAACTCTTCGATTTTACCGGTGTCTACATGAATGGCCGCCACGCTGGCCATGTGCGCGGGATAGCGGATGCCCGCGTAGATCACGTTGTCTTTGGAATCGTAATACGCGCGCGAAACTGAACCCAGTGTCTTGGCCGTGAGCCTTTTCGGCTCCGTTACCGGATATTTTCGGATTTCGGCGAGATTCTTCTCTTGAAACTTGCGCTCCTCGGCAATCCACATTTGCCAGGCCTGGTCCATCCCGATTCCGTAGACCTGCTTGAAGCGCGACCCGAAATAGCGCTTGGTGTTCTCGCCGCGCGTGATCCATTCGAGCAACTTGCCGGGTCCATAGGTGTAACACAGCCAGGTCATGAAGCGCGTGCCGTACAGATACGAATTGGCGCCGGTCTGGAAGTCCGCGGCGGTTCCTTCGGATTCGAGGCCCACGACATCGTAGATATAGGCGTCATCCCGTACCATGGCCCGAAACACCATCTCATCCCAGCCGCCCATGGCCCGGCCGAGCCCGCCGGCCATCCAGGTTTCCATGAAGGTCGCGATGCCTTCGTGAAACCAGCGCGTCGAATAGTGCCTGGGGCTGGTCAGCGAGCTGTACAGAATCGATACCGGGTCATCGTCGGTGGGCGCTACCTTGCCGAAGAAAAGCGAGCGATAGCGGCGATCCACTGAGTTCGCATTGTCGCCCATCACGATATGAATGGATTCGTGATTCATGATCCAGGTCATACGTTCGTTGGCAGGTAGCGTCTCATAGGTATAGCTGAAGGGAGCGATGCCGACGTCGATAAAGTTGGACGGCACGGTGCCGGCGGCGCCGTGGCCGTAATCGCCAAAATCCTCGAGCAGTATGCTCAGCTTCTGCGAGGGCGTAAAGTGAAACAGATTGCGCTCGAAGTTGAGCGCGTTCTCATAGGAGCGGATGAGATGCGTGACCAGGTATTCGTGCGCGGGGCTGTAGTAGAGAACTTCGACGTGGGCGGAGGATTGGATGAAGATTTTGGGGTGTCGAGCGGCCAAAACGGGTGCACAGGCCAAGCCAAAAAACAAAAGGAGTCCCGCGACCGCGCGCGGGACTCCGGTGAAGAAACTGAGAGCGCTCAAAGGCTGGCGATTATCTCCTGCCCATCTCCGAGGCCATCTGCTGGGCGCTGCCGCTCAGAAGCGCCTGCCGGAATTCCGCCCTCATGGTCAAATCCGCGAACGCCCGCACGTTCAATGCTTGCTGTAGTTCGTTGCTTCGCATAAGCCCCTGGAACATATTGTTGGCAGCCATCTCGCGGAACGCTTTGTTCACGAGAAGATCGCTGAAGGCGTTCATGCGGAGCAGCTCGGAATAGGCCGAGCTCGCGTGCGAATCCGAAGACAGGAAGTGGATCATGTTCTGCTTGTTGGATTGAGACAGGGCCCGCTGGAACAGATCCGAGTTGACAAGTTCCGTAAAATCTTTACGCTGCATCATCTCACGGAAGTTCATATCGGACAACAGCGACGCAAATTCGGATCGCCTGGATAAGTTTGTGAACGCGGGATCTGACAGCAACTGTTGGAAGGCCGGGTTCTTGGCCAACGACTTGAAGTCGCTGCTTTCGAGGATCGCCTGGGTAGCCACGGGGGCCGAACCGGGAGTAGCCACATCGGCCGAGTTCACTTGGCCGTCGCGGTAGACATCGCGCTTGCCGATCGCACCTTGCGTCTTGTCGGAGCTGACATGCGAAGTCGAGAAATAAACCAGTACACCAGCGGCGATCAGGCCGCTCCCAATCAATATCGGGAATCTCCATTTGCGTAAAGAAGTCATTGTAAGTCCTCTCTTGCTCGTCCTGAGCGCCTGCTTGTCTCGCTTACGTTATAGAGTGACACAATTTGACCGGATGTTGCAGGCCGTCTAAAAAAGTTCCGAAAATTCTACTGGCCCCCGGGGAACGTAAAGGACAGGACGTTGCGGTCGTCCCGGCGGCTATACGCAATGGACTCCACCAGGCTCTTGACCAGAAAGACGCCCAGGCCGCCGATCGGCCGATCCGCCAGGCCCCTCGAAAGATCCGGCGGATCCACCTCCAAAGGATTGAAAGAGCGGCCCGAATCGGCAATCTCCACCCTCAGCTTGCCAGGCGCTTCCTCAAAATACGCCACCTCCGTTTTCCCAGTTTCCGGGACATAGGCATACCGGGCAACGTTGATCAGGAGCTCCTCGAGAACCAGGTCCAGCTTCTCCAGCTCGCCGCGGGCGATGCCCGCAGCGATCGCGCCGCCTCGGACGAAATCGCAAAAGGCCGCGATCGTCTCCGGATTGGCGGGCAAGATCAGCCGTTTGGCTTGGGCGTCCATCACAGCGTGGCGAGAGCTTGCTGGGTGGTTTCGAACACCGGAAAGACACCGATTAGACGCGTCATTTCAAACACTTGGCGCGGCAACCCATGCAGCCCACACAAGATCAGAGACCCGGAAACGGACTGCATTTTCTGGGCGACCGCAAGAAAACAGCGCAACCCCATACTGCTCACATATTGCAGGCCGTCCAGATCCGCGATCAGGTGCTTGGCGCCCTTTGTGATCCAGAGCTCGCAAGCCTCCTCGAACTCATGGGCGTTCTCCGCATCCATGCGGCCGGTTACTTTGAGCAAAACCGCTTTTTCTAGATACGTGGGTTCGATATTCATTATCTATAAGGATGTTCCAGTGAACCGCTGAGCGATGTCAAGCAGCGTATGTAAAGTATGTTACGATAACTCCAATTTGCTCACTTAGAATGTTGATGAATTTCTCCGATGACGACCTAGACAAGCTTCGCCCTAAATTGCGATTCAGGGTTTGCTACGAGGTAGGCTTTTATTGCCCGGACGTGGACGACATCGTACAGGAGACCCTGGCGCGCTTCCTGGTGGCTGCGCGGGAGGGGAAGATTCACAACCCCGAGGCGATGGGAGCCTTCGCCAATGGGATCTGCCGGAATGTTGTATCCGAGTACCGGCGCAGGAACATGCGGGATGAGCCGATGCCGGAAGTGGTACCCGAGCCGCCCCGTAATTCGATCCCTGAAACCGATCTGTTCGAGCTGCGCCAAGCCATTGCGCACGGCCTCGATCAGCTTTCCGAGCGCGATCGCCGCGTTTTGCGGGGCTTCTATCTGGAAGAAAAATCGAAGGAAGAGATCCTGAAGCAGACCGGAATGACGGACGAGAACTTTCGGGTGGTGCTGTGCCGGGCCAAAGAAAGATTTCGCGCAATTTTTTTGGAGCAGACGAAACAACGGGCAACTTCGCGACACTCAGTAATGTGAGCATGGATTATCACGACGATCCGGTCTTTCGCGAGCGCATCATTGCGCGGTACCTGGAGCATCGCCTCAATGACCACCAGGCCGAGCAGTGGGAAAACCACTACCTGGGCTGCGACGATTGTTTCGAGGAGATCCGCGCCACTGAACTTTTGATCCGCGGCCTGGGCGAGCCCACCGTCGAACGCAAGCGCGTGAACGACGTGACGGTTCTTAGTTTCGCGCAGGGCACTGAGTTGCTGGCCGCGTCGCTTGAGCTCACGGAACTTGCCAAGGCCATTCGCCTGGAGAGCGACACTAAGGTATTGGTCGATCTCAGCCGAGTCAGCCGCATCGACAGCACCGGTTTGGGCGTCCTGATGAACTGCTACTGCCACGCCATCAAGAATTCGGGAGCGCTCAAGCTGCTTAAGCCGGATGCGCCGGTCCGGAAGGTGCTGAGCGTCACCCGTATCGATTCGGTGCTGCAGATGTTCGAAGACGAAGCAGCGGCCATCGAAAGCTTCGGACGCCCGCAAGCTTGAAAGTCCTGCTCTACAGCGAACACGTAAAGATCACCACATCCTTGGGATGAATCTTTCGATGTTCTTCCGCCTCAGCGGTGGCTTGGGCGGAAGGCATGCATCGGCTTTCCAAACGATCCTGGGTTGCGGTCTTATGGGACGGGTTGTTACAGATCCAGTACTTGCCGGGGCGCATCGAATACGACGCAGCGACCAAGCCCAAACCGATCAGAATTGCTCGGCATACTCGACGCATCTGTAGTCCATTCTACAATCGCCAGGGGCGCGCGCGGCCGATGTCGGTTCCCGCGCTCGGCGGTCGAGCTCAAACGCAAGATACTGGAAACGGTCACCGCAGTGCAGAATTCCGGCCGAAACAGCTCGCGGCGTCTCTTGGAAGAGAGCTGAACCTACTGGGTCACTCCATCACAAAATACCAGACGCACGCTATATTCAGGCTGGCCTTCAGAAGTCTATAGTCTTTGTAGAATCCCCGTAAAAAGCCGGGCGAGCGTCGCAAGTCAACCATGACACTCCAAAGCGGCGCACGCCCGGCCCCGCAACTAAAATCGTCTTCACGGTTCCGACGTCCAAAATAACTCTTGTCGTTGAGGAAAGAATGACGGGCGCTTCATAATTACTGCATCTCGTCGAAGCGCCCGTCGCAATTGAGGGAATCAGCCGGTTACAGTTTACGTTCTAACGCCGCGGCTTAACATACCTGGGAGCGAGTAATTTGAACACCGGGCTCCCGGTAGCAACGAAGGAAGCCCGGCAGGTCCTATTTCGTCACCTCGCTGTGCTCAACTGCGCGCTGGCCCTGGCTGACAAAACGCTCTTCCTGTTTGCTGGTTTCGCTGACGGCGGCGCCGGCGTCGGTTCCCGCCTCGAAAATTTTACTGAGAAACTCGGCGTCTCCATACTTCCTGAAGACCAGCCAGGAATGATTAGGCGTGTGATCGTCGATGGCTTGCCTGACTGGAAAGACTCCCATGGCTTCGCCATCTCCATTCGTGACGGTCATCACCGAAAGATTCGAATTCATCTCCATCCGAAACGTATAGTCGCCCGGCGGCAATGTCTTATCGCCGATCACGAAGCTATGGTTGACGTGCGCTTGAATAGGGTCGGTAATCTGAGCATTCAACCATGGCGCGGCCGCCAGAAAGAAGAAACCGACTAGGGCCGGGGCCAATGCTCTTGCGTGCTTTTTCATAAGAACTCCTCTGTATTAGAGACCACGTTTTCGAGTTTCACGTTGCATACCAGAAATCCGGTAGTTTGCGAGGCGAAGGTTGGGTAGCGATCTGCGCTACCTATCTGGCGCGTCTTGAATTACCAGATCGCCGGTATGGAACGGCCTAAGAATCGGGAATAACTTGGAACTAATGGTCGGGTTCCGCGGCAAGGCCGTCGCAGGAGTCGGCCGGCAATGAAACGGAGAATTCTAAAAATCTGGTCAAGACTTTTGCGGCGTAGACAACAGCCTGAGCGTCGCGAACCGGCCGCCAGCGGGCCAGACTCGGCTTGCTTTGAAGCGTGGATCCGCGCTTACCGTCAAAGATTGGACAATGGACGCGGCCGCCGCTAGAACACGTTATCGGTTGTTACTCATGGAGGTTTCCGAATGCTCCCAATGTGGCGCGCGCTGCATTCTTTCTTAGCGGACTCTCCCACGCGGGCTTCGGCGCGGCCGCGGCCCGCGCGATTCTTCACCAAGGACACCGGCGACCAAACGCCCCGCCGCACTCTGGTCATCGCCCTGCTGGTCAGCCAGTATGATCGTGAGATGCTGGCCGCCATCGCGGGGCAGGAGCACCTGGACATGCACTTCGCCGAATCGCGCGCGGATGCCTGGGACGCCATGAATCGATTGAACTCCCCATTGATTTTGTACGACCGGGATTGGCCCAACGCGGACTGGCGGACCACAGTCCGGACCTTCGCATCCTCACCCCAGCGTTCCTGCGTCATCCTGGTTTCTCGAGTGGCGGACGACTATCTGCGGCAAGAACTCATCCGCCGCGGAGGCTACGACCTGCTTACAAAACCATTCCGGGCGGACGATGTCACCCGGTCTCTTAACCTGGCATTGTCATTTTGGGCAACCGCGCGGACCGCGGCGCCACATTCGAGGGCATAAGAGACGACATTGTGGCGGCGTGATTGGTTCAAGAACCAGAACCGGCCCTCAGTTCCGGCCACAAGGCCTCTCAGTATCCTGTCGGTGGGTATCTGCCTGGACGATCGCTTCGTTCTAGAGCAGCTTGGAGATCGCCACGGGTGGCAGCTCTATTTCACGATCTCCCCCGAAGAAGCGTTCCGGACAGCGGCACGAACGGATTTTGACCTGATCCTGTGCGACCGCAATCAGCCGCGCTACCCTTGGCGGGAAGTGATGGATCGTTTGGTGGAAAGTTCGCCGCGGAGTTGTATTCTGCTGGTCTCGCCGGCCAGCCATGATTACCTGTGGTGGGATGTACTCCACCACCACGGTTTTGATGTTTTAATCCGGCCCTTGCGCGAAGAGATGGTTCTACGCATGGTCGAGGCTGCCGCGCGTTTCCTGTCTCGAGCGGAAAGCTGTGCCTCAAACTGACGAATGCCCGGGCCGGTGCGCCGGCCCCTACCATCGAGAGGGAGTCCAAATTACCACGCCCCTGGTATGTTCTGTTCTGACGCGATAGCTTAGACTGGACCCAATACTAAGACCGGCGGGTGCACCTTTCCACTCACCCTACCTGAGCCTGCATCCGTCGGTCTGGCCCATCCCCTACCATCCCCTGCCGCCGATTTCTACCAGATCCGCGCTAGCAACCCCCTGTCTGCACCGTGCATCGATTAAGCGGAGGCTTTTAAGCATTTATGAAGCGGTCAAGGTTGAACCCGATTGCAGGCTTCTTCCTGGCTGCGCTGTTGACGAGCCCTGCTTGGGGTTCTGTACCTCCGCAACCGGGAACCGTTAATTACATCGAAGGGCAAGTCGCCGTCGGCAGGCACGCCCTAACCGAACAATCCGTGGGATCCGCCAGGTTATCGGCGGGCCAATCGCTGTCGACTGAAACCGGCAAAGCCGAGGTGCTGCTGACGCCGGGCGTTTTCCTGCGAGTGGACGATCATAGCGCCGTGCAAATGATTTCGCCCGGCTTGGCGAATACCATAGTCAACCTGGATAAGGGACGCGCCATGGTCGAGGTTGCGGACATAAGGCCGGAAAACAACATCCGAATCAATGCAAACAACGCGAGCATTCAAATGCAGAAGGCGGGCTTGTATGACATCGATGCGGATCACGGCACGATTCGTGTGTTCGATGGCCAGGCAGTGGTTCAAACCGCGGGCCGGCAGATCGAGGTGAAGAGCGGGCACGAACTGGATCTCAACGCGGCAAAGCTGAAAGCGCAAGAATTCGATAAAAAACTCTACGCTTCCGGCGAATTCTACCGGTGGGCGAGCCTGAGGTCCGCTTATCTGGCGGAGGCGAATGTGGATGCCGCACGAACCTATGCCGGTGGAAGCGGAGTTTATCCCGGCGGCTGGTACGGCAACGGTTGGTATTGGGACCCCTGGTACGATGCTTACACCTTCATTCCGGACGACGGCATCTTTTTTGATCCGTTCGGCTGGGGCTTCTATTCCCCCTGGTTCGCGTTTGGAGCTCCATTCGGCTACGGTTACGGGTATGGGGGGTATGGGTATGGGGGTGGTTATTATCACCATTTCGGACCCGGATATCATCCCGGCTTCAACCGTGGAGGCCGATCCGCCGGCATGGTTGGACACGCCTATCACGTTGGCGGCGCCGGAATGGGAGGCTTTGGCCGAGGGGGTGGGTTTGGCCGTGGCGGCGGTGGCTTTGCCCGAGGAAGCGGTTTCGGAGGCGGCGGTTTCCATGGTGGCGGCGGAGGCTTCCATGGTGGCGGCGGGGGCGGCCATGGCCGTTAGGATCCCGGCCGGCGACGCCCAACTACGAGATCACGCCTTTACGCACGGCGTAGAGGATCAATTCCGGGAGACTGTGCAGGTTGAGTTTCTCGTGCAGATTTCTGCGATGGGTTTCAATGGTGTAAAGGCTCAGATTGAGGAGCTGCGCGATCTCTTTATTGGATTTCAACTCGACCAGGAGCTGAAGGATCTCCCGCTCTCGGGACGTGAGCAAGTCGTAGCTATCGTCCGCGCCCCGAGTGCGGATCTCGCGCACATAGTCTTCCATCATCATCTTGGTGATCTCCGGACTGAAGAAAGTTTTGCCCTCGTGCACGGATTTAATCGCGGCGATGAGATCGCCTTCCGCCGAATCCTTCAGAAGATACCCCTTGGCGCCGGCCTTCAAAGCCCGCAAAACGTAGCCTTCGTCCGAGTGCATGCTTAGAATGACGATCGCGGTTCGAGGCAGAGCCGCGTTGATGCGCTGCGCGGCTTCGATGCCGCTCAGGTTGGGCATGGCGATGTCGAGCACGGCGACATCGGGCTGCGTCGCCTCCGCTTGCTCCACAGCCAGCCGGCCGTCGGAGACCTCGGCGACCACTCCGAACTCGGGGTGACTTTCGAGCAGAAGCCGCAGGCCCCGGCGCATCACGGTATGATCGTCAGCCAACAGGATGCGAATCTGTTTCATGGATGTAATCGGTCCGGATCTTCTCCTCGAAAGGCAGTTCCACCGAGAGCGTGGTCCCGCTTCCAGGTTTAGAGTGAATGTGGCAGGTACCCCGCAAGCGGGCAACGCGCTCTTGAATTCCGAGCAACCCCAGTCCCTTGGTTTGCCGGACATCGAAACCCTTTCCGTCATCCTGGATGGCGAGTTGCAAGCGATCCGGCCCCTGTTCCACTCGAATCCGGACGGTGGTCGCGTGAGAATGCCGCGCGCAGTTGTGCAATGCTTCCTGGACCACCCGATAGATGCAAGTTTTGTACTCGTCGGGAAGTTCGTCGGAATCGAGCTCCGCGGCCACCGAGATATCCATCGACGTGCTCTTGGAGGCTTCCCGGGCTTGCCATTTCAACGCCGGAATCAGCCCCAGGTCATCCAGCATGGACGGCCGCAGCAGAAGCGCCATGTTGCGAACCACGCGCACCGTGCCTTCCACCAGGCTCTTAATGGTTTCAACATGCCGGCGTGACTGTTCTTCGGACCGAACCGCCAGCCCGGTGGAAAGATTGCGCAGCTCAACGAGCACCGCCGAAAGCGCCTGGCCCACTTCATCATGCAGCTCGCGCGAAATAGAACGCCGCTCGGTCTCCTGCGCCTGAACCAGACGCGCGGAAAGCCCTTTGAGCTGGGTTCGCGCTTCCGCCACTTCCACATATTGCAAGCGGGCCTGTTCTTCGAGTTTCAGGATCTTGCGCATGGTGAAGAGAGCCAGGCCAAGGCCTAGCGCCAGCGCAGCTACCAGAGTGAGCAGCAGCCGGGTTTGGAAGTTCAGCAACAGGGAAACCACCTGATGGTTGGCGGCATCCAACTGCTGGTCATTGGTGTCGGCGATCCGGCCGGCGATCGCGAGCATGTTCTGCCGGCGCGGGAACACCTCATCTCTTAAGAAGGAATATCCGGAGCGGCGCCTCTCGGCCGCGTCCCAGTGGAAGATTGGGGCCAGTATTCCCCAATAGTCGGCCAATTCGGCGCGAAGCGCGGTGTAATGCCGGACTTCCGCCGGAGCCACCTGCCGCCCGTAGGAATCCAGCGCCGCCTGCATGTGTTTGCGGACCTGTTCAAGGTTGGCGCGGTAAGCCTCGGCTCGCTGCGGCTCCGTTTCAAGCAGATAGTCCCGAACGTAGGTGCCGGAAAGATAAACGTCCGAGCGAATGTCATTTAGTAGGTGATTCTCAGATAGGTAGCGGAGTCGGATTGCATCGTCACTACGGCGAAATTGCTGGAGGACGTGCAAGGCATCGATCCCGGCGAGGGCCATGATGGACAAAAGCCCGCCAAAACCGATCGCTAAAGCAAAGCGTGACCGAAACACACGTTCCGAACGAGGTTCCCCCGAGTTCATCGTATCAGACGCAAGCCGGCTGGTTTCGCCAATGGGAATCCTGGCACGCACTATTTCCATGCTAAGGGAGGCTACTCTCAACCGGGCTAAACTACCTGTGTTTTTGTCGAAAAATACCAACCGCATGGTATATGGCGAGGCGTCCAATCCGACGTATGTTATGGATGTAGAGTGTTATTCATGCGCCTCACCGAAGCTGTGCCTGATCAGCTACAATCGCGTCCAAGGAAATGAATCGGACTGCTCCTCCAGCTGTGGATCTTGAAAAACTGAAAGCTTTCGATAGCTGCACGATTTCTAACGCCATCGAACGTCTCAACGTGCGGTTGCGGAACGAAGGTTTTCTTTCCGGAACGGCGCGCTGCCAGTTTCCGAAGCTCCCGCCGATGGTCGGCTACGCAGCCACGGCGCGGGTCCGAACCTCGTCGCCGCCCATGAGCCGGCGCTGCTATTACGACCGTATCGATTGGTGGAGCTACGTAGCCTCGCTCCCCGAGCCCAGGATCATGGTATTGCAGGATGCCGATACACAGCCTGGATTAGGGGCATGCGTGGGCGAGATTCACGCCACCATCGGGCTGGCACTCAACTGCATCGGCTGCGTCACGAACGGCGCGGTTTGCGATCTACCGCCCGTGGAAGCGCTGGGTTTTCAGATGTACGCGAATCATACCTCGGTATCCCACGCCTACGCCCACATCATCGAATTCGGCGAGCCAGTGGAAATCGGCGGCTTGAGGATTTCTTCAGGCGACTTGTTGCACGGCGATCGCCATGGAGTGCTAACGATCCCGTTGTCGATCGCGAACGAAGTTTCGATCGAGGCCGCAAAAATTCGCCAAGAAGAAGGGGAATTGATCCAGTTTTGCCGTTCGCCTGAATTCTCGCTGCGGGAGTTGAATGAGCGGATTCAGAACATGAATTCTTCTTGCAATGTGCCGAGGCGTCCATGAAAAGCACGCCGGTTTGGGTTAGTCTAGCGGCGATCAGTCTGGCGGCAATCCTGGCGGCCGGCTTGGCATCCTGCAACCGGACCGAACAGGTCCAGGCGAAAGCCCCTAATGGCATGGACACGTCCGGCGTGTCGGTGGGTATCGTCAAGGTTCAGCGCAAATCGCTGGGACGGACTCTCACGGTCTCATCCGAGCTGGTTCCGTTCCAGGAAATCGACGTATTCGCCAAGGAATCCGGTTTCGTGAAGGAGCTGAACGTCGACTATGGATCGCATGTGCAAAAGGACCAGGTCCTCGCGGTTCTGGAAATCCCCGAACTGCAGCTGCAACTCAAAGAGGATGATGCCGCCATCAAGAATGCCGCTGCGCAAATTCCGCATGCCCAGGATGAGTTGAATCGCATGCAGGCGCAGCAAAAGGTGTTTCAACTGCAGTTTGACCGGCTGAACGGCGTGTCGCAAACCAAGCCCGGCCTGGTCGCGCAGCAGGAAGTGGATGATGCCGAGGGCAAGGCGCTGGCATCGGCTGCGCAGGTGGAAGCCGCGAAATCGAATTTGCAATCCGCCGAAAGCGTGCTCGCGGCCGCGCAAGCTAAGCGTGAGCACGATCAGGCGCTGTTTGATTATGCAAAGATTACCGCGCCGTTTGCGGGAGTGATCACGCAGCGCTTCGCCAATCTCGGCACGCTCATGCAAGCGGGCACCAGTTCCAGCACGCAAGCCTTGCCGCTGGTCAGGCTTTCCCAGGACGACTTGTTCCGGCTGGTAATTCCGGTGCCGGAATCCTACGTACATTTCATTCATCTCGGCGATCCGGTCAGCGTCAATGTGCCGTCGCTGAACCGGACGTTTCCAGGTAAGGTAGCCCGGTTCTCCGTGGACGTTCGCGAGGATACGCGAACCATGCACACGGAAGTAGACGTGCCGAATCCGACCCGCGTTCTTCTTCCAGGCCTGTATGCGGAAGCCACGATCGCGCTCGAAAAGAAAGACAACGCGGTGGCGCTTCCCTTGCAGGCCGTGGATCAGGCGAACGGCAAGACGACCGTGGATGTGGTGGATACATCCAACAAAATCGAGATTCGCCCGATCGTGCTCGGTATTGAGACCTCTACCGACGCGGAAGTCGTTTCCGGATTGCAGGAGGGCGATCTCGTAGTTGTCAGCGACCGTAGCGGCCTGAAAGCCGGCCAGCCGGTCCAACCGAAAATGATCAACTTGATCCAATATCAGACTGCTGAAGAACCGCACTAGCCCGCAGGAGCGGCCCCATGCCACGTTTTTCCATCCGCAACCCGTACTTTATAGTTGTCTGCTGCCTCGCCTTGGCGGTTATCGGCATCAACGCGTTCTCCCGGATGCCCGTGGATCTGTTCCCGCCCATCAACCTGCCGGAAGTGGTGGTGGCCACGTTCTACAACGGCATGCCTCCGGAAGACATCGAAGTGGATATCACCAATCCGCTCGAACGATTTTTCACCCAGGCCAGCGGGGTGGATCACATGGAGTCGCGATCTTTGCTGGGGGTCAGTATTATCAAGGTCTATTTCCAACCGGGGACGAATGCCGATTCGGACGTAACGCAATTGTCGAATCTCGCCCTGGCTGACCTCAAGCGCCTGCCGCCAGGAACATTGCCGCCGCTGGTGTTGAAGTTCGACGCCTCCAGCCTTCCGGTATGCCTGGTCACCGTGAAGGGCCAGGGCTTGAATGAAACCCAGCTTCACGATCTCGCGCAATTCCAGATCCGCAATCAGATCGCGGTGGTGAAAGGCGCGGAAATCCCCGCGGTGTTCGGCGGCAAATACCGGCAGGCCATGGTGTACGTGGATCCCTATAAACTTCTGTCGCGCCAATTGAGCGTGATGGACGTAGTGAGCGCGGTGAACGACAGCAATTTGATCCTGCCGGCGGGCGACGTCAAGATCGGCCCCCGGGATTACTATGTCTATTCCAATAGTCTGGTGAAGAACGTCGCGGACCTGGATAACCTGCCGCTCAAGACGGTCGGCACCAGTTGGGTTTCCGTGGGAGACGTGGGCAAAGCCCAGGATTCCAGCCAACTGCAGTACAACATCGTGCGTATCGACGGCCAGAAGTCCGCCTACATTCCCATCATGAAATCGGGCGGCGATAGCAACACCATTCAGGTGGTGGACGACGTCCGCGGCCTGGTGAAGAAGCTATTCGATCTTCCGGCGCAATTGATGACCGATATCGTCTTCGATCAATCCGTTTTCGTCCGGCAGGCGCTCAATACGGTGGTGCATGAAGGTTTGATCGGGTTGGGGCTCACCAGCCTGATGATTCTTCTGTTCCTGGGAAGCATTCGGGCCACGGGCGCCGTGCTGCTCTCCATTCCGATTTCCATCATGGCGACCTTCGTGGTTTTGTACATGCTGGGAAGCACCATCAACACGATGATCCTGGGGGGCCTGGCGCTGGCGCTCTCCCGCGTCATCGATAATTCCGTCATTTCGCTCGAAAACATTTACCGGCATCTCGAAATGGGATCGTCTCCAGCCGTCGCCGCCGAGCAAGGCGGAGCCGAGGTGAACCTGGCGGTGCTCGCCGCGACGCTGGTGGACGTCGTGGACTTTTTCCCGGTGACTCTGTTGTTCGGCGTCAGCAAGTTTCTGTTCTCGGCGCTGGCCGCCGCATTCTGCCTGGCGCTGCTGGCTTCGTTTGTGGTTGCGATGACGGTGATTCCTCTGTTTTGTTCGAAGTATCTAAAGGCGATGCCCGGCGGACATGGTGAACACGGCTCGGCGGAGCATGGCTCCGATCAGCCAGGCGACGAGGCCTACGTGGATAAATCGTGGGGCGGCCGTTTCAACGCATGGTTCAATCGCAACTTTAATCGGCTGCTCAACGTCTATGAGCGCTCGGTCCGCTTCGCTCTGAAGGCTCCCGCTCTAACTCTGGCTTTGCTGGTGGGGATATTCGTGGCGAGCCTGGGCATCTATCCTTTTCTGGGCCTCGCGTTTTTCCCCGCACCGACGCCGGCCAGTTCACCGTGAACCTAAAGGTTCCCACCGGGAGTCGTATTGAGGTGACCAACGACTATGTGGCCAAGATCGAAGATCTCATCCGCCACATTGTCGCTCCGCGCGATCTCAAGATGGTCCTCTCGAACATCGGCGTGGTGAACGATATCTCCGCCCTATACACGCCCAACGCCGGAATGTACACCGCGTTTATCCAGGTGGCTTTGAATGACGATCACAAGGTCGGCAGCTACGAATACATGGATCGCGTCAGAGAACAGATCGCCAGCCAATTCCCGGACGTGCGCACCTTCTTCCAGAGCGGATCTCTGCAGGACGCCATCCTCAATCAGGGACAGCCGTCGCCCATCGACGTTCAGGTGAACACCCGCGATCTCAAATTGACCTACAATACGGCGCTGAATCTGGCGGACCGCATTCGCGAGCTTCCGGGCGTGGGCGAGATCTACATTCCCCAGGACATGAATTATCCCTCCATCCGCATGGACATCGATCGCGTGCATGCGGGCGAACTGGGGCTTTCCCAAAAAGACGTCGTCGACAACGTGATCACGGCCCTAAATTCCAACATCATGATCGCGCCTAATTACTGGGTGGACTATCAATCCGGCAACGACTATTTCCTGAGCGTCCAGTATTACGAGCATGGCAATTCGGCCATTCACAACCTGGTGGATCTGAAGCAGATCCCTCTGCGCGCGCCGAATTTGAAATTTCCCACCACGCTCGACAGCGTGGTAAAACTGGTGAACCTTCAATCCCCCACCGAAGTCGACCATTATCAGATCCAGCGCGTGGTGGATGTGTACGTCACTCCCGTGGGCGAGGATTTAGGCCGGCTCCGCACCGGCATTAACAGGACCATCGCGGACGCTAAACTGCCCGCGAACATCCGCGTCACGCTGCGGGGCATGGTCAATAGCATGGATCAGTCCTTCAAGAGCTTTGGGCTTGGTTTCGGAATCTCCTTCATTCTTCTGTTTCTGATCCTGGTGGCGCAGTTCCGGTCCTTTGTGGATCCGATCCTCATCATGTTGGCGATTCCCATGGGATTCATCGGCGTGCTCATCATTCTCCCGCTCACGCATACCACGCTGAACGTTATGTCGCTGATGGGGGTGCTCATGCTGATCGGCATCGCGGATTCCAACAGCATTCTGATCGTGGACTTCGCGCACAAGCTCGAAGAGCAGGGCTTGTCCGTGCGGGACGCGGTAGTGACGGCGTGCCGCGTGCGCCTGCGGCCCATTCTGATGACGTCGCTGGCAACCATTATCGGAATGATCCCGATGGCTTTGAAACTCGGCGAGGGCGGCGAGCAGTACACCCCCATGGCGCGCGCCATCATCGGCGGCCTGACCACTTCGGTGCTGCTCACCATATATATCGTGCCCGCCGCCTATCTTCTGGTTTATGGGAGGAAGCAAAGAAATGTTCCCCAATCTTCACCAAATCCGGCTTAGCCGAAAGGCTCTTTTGATCGCAATTTCCGCGGCTTTACCGGGGGCGATATTCGCGCAGACACCGCCCCCGTTGACGCTGCAACAAGCGGAAGCCTTGGCCATCCGGAACCATCCGCAGATCCAGGCGGCCCAAAACGAAGTTAACTACGCCAATCAACAGATCATCGTCAATCGCGCGGCTTACTACCCGAACATCACCGGAGATGTGACCGGAACGCAGGGCAACGATCTTTCGAGAGTCGGGGCCGGGGATCTATCGGCGTCGCGGCTGTTCGATCGCGAGTCTCAAGGCGTGGTTATCCAGCAGTTAATCACGGATTCCGGCCGGACGCCCAATTTGGTTGCCAGCTCGCGCTTTCAGGCCCAGGCCGCGTCGCAAACCTCGACGGCCACCCGCTACACCGTGCTGCTGGACGTGAATCGCGCCTATTTCGGCCTTCTGCGCGCCCAGGCCGTGGTAAAGGTGGCCGAGCAGACGGTAAGCGCGCGTCAAGTGCTGGACGATCAAATAACCGAGCTGGCGCGCAACAAGCTGCGCTCCCAGGTGGATGTCGCTTTCGCGGATGTCAACGTATCGGAAGCGAAGCTCCTGCTGTTGCGCGCCCAGGATAGCGTGCTGGGGGCGCAGGCCGAGTTGGGCCGCTCTTTAGGCACCGATCAACCCGCCAATTATCAGCTCTCCGACGAGCCTTTGCCGCCTGCCCCGCCCGCCGGCCTGGATGTGTTGGTGATGCAGGCCGTCGATAACCGGCCCGAACTCTCCGCTCTGCGCTCCACGCGTGACGCTGCCTACAAGTTCGCTGACGCCGAAAAGGATTTGGCGCGCCCGACGGTGAGCGCGGTCGCGGTGGGCGGCTACACTCCCTACATCAATACTCCCGTCAACGCGCCGATTCCCCCCGAATACGAGGGCGTCGGCGCCAATATCAGTATTCCCGTCTTTAATGGCCATTTATTCTCTGCCCGCCACGAGGCCGCCTATCAGCGCGCTTTGGAATCCGATCAAAAGCTGCGCGACGAGCAGGAAAGGATCAGCCGCGACGTGCGCGTGGCCTGGGCCAGCGCGAGGGACGCCTACCAGCGCATCGACGTCACCGCGCAGTTTCTGCGGCAGGCCACGCTGGCCATGCAGCTGGCCCAGGGACGCTACGATCTGAGCCTGGCCTCGATCGTCGAGCTGACCCAGGCGCAGTTGAACGTGACTTCGGCGGAGATCGAGAACCTCAACGCGAAATACGATTACCAGACGCAGAACGCCGCGTTACAATTCACCATTGGCCTCCTCCGGTAGCCGGCTCGCTTTTCGCGAAGTACAGCGCTTCCCGCTGCGCCGCATCGCGTTCGCGATCGCCAGCCCGCCCTGCTTCATGCTCGGGTTGCTGATCTGGCAGGTAGTTCTGGGCCACCCCTGGGGTAAACATCCCATGTCCAACGCGAACGTGATCGGTTGGACCGTGTTCCTGTGGCTGGTTTACTTTCGCCTTATCAGCGTTAGACTGGTCACGGAGATTCGCCCGGGAGAGTTGGTCGTCGCCATGCGCGGGCTGTGGCGCCTGCGCCGTGTTCCACTCGACAGCATCCAATCGGTCGAGACGATCCAGCATGACATTGCGCGTGATTATGGCGGCTTCGGAATCCGGTCCACTCGCGAGGGCAAGGCTTACACTGCCGGTAGCAGCGGAGGCGTCCGAGTGACGCTGGCATCGAAAGAGAAGCTGGTTGTAGGATCCGAGCGGCCAGAAGAGCTGGCCACCGCGCTCCGCAGCGCGGCCGCCGTCGCAAAACGCTAAGAAATGTCGCTAAATGTGTAGTTGACGTCACACCGAACGGATGCTATTCTCAGTTCAATCACCAGCTTCGTACTAGTAGTCATGGGAAAGACTACCAGGGGTGAAAGGTGCATTGTGGTTAATATTTTTTTGTAAGTCCTCCGTGTCCAGCTGTACCTTGTAGATACTTGCCTGTTCGTTCGTGAAATCAATTTTGCAGTGAAGTAAGCCCCGGCTCGAAGTGTATCTTCACGCTGTCGGCCGCGGCGCTTCGACCGGCTCTTCAACTCGGAGCCAGCATCTCAAGGAGCAAATTTGAATGCGCCATCTTAAACTTATTCGTTTCGATCGTGAAAAGCCCCTTTTTTCGCCGCCCGAGCGTCGGTTCGAGCATCCCGCGCCGGCTGAGACCGAGGAACCGACCCCGCGCGAGCTCGAGGTGGAAGATCTGCTTTGCCGGGGCTACTCTCAGGAGAACATCGCAGCCATATTCGGCCGCTCGCTCAGCACCGTCTCCGCCCAAGCGTCGAGTCTTTATCGGAAGCGCGGCGTCCATACACGCATCGGATTGCTGCTCGCTTATCTGGAACGCAAAGGAATCTTCGTTTTCCCGAACGAAGACGCCGAGCCTGGCGCGCGAGAACGGATGTACATGGAAGCGACGGCGCCGTGAGTTCGAACTATCGCAACCCTGGGAAGTGGTCTAAAATCAAGGGAGCTTGATAGTCGGGGCGTAGCGCAGCCTGGTAGCGCACCTGCCTTGGGCGCAGGGGGTCGGGCGTTCAAATCGCCCCGCCCCGACCAATGAAGTCAGGCGGATACGGCCCGCATCGCATCGTCTAAGGGTGTTGCTTTCGGTCGTTTCACTGCTAGTCGCGGCATCCAGTGAACCACCGCTCATGGACCTCTACCGACATCTAAGACATTGAGTATCGTGGCGGAATCAATCAAGCCACTATCCACTCGGGCCTGCTCCTGCATCTTCGCCCTGGCTCCCGCTCGCCGTTCCGCCTTCACGCGGGACATTACTTCCGCCATCGAGCCAGGCCTGGTCCCGACGCTAACGGTGTGCTCGGGCCTCCGCACTGCTTGCTAACACGGTTGCGCGGTCACTTCTCCGCGGCCATCACCAATACGCTCAGGCCGCCGATTACCCGGTCGTTCAGGCTCTGAGTGACGTGAATCAGCGCGTTACCTTCTTGCAGACTGCCGCCCAGCGTGAAGGGCTGACAGCCGCGTGGCGCGATCTTGACCCGCGACAGAACGGGTTTTGCGCGCTCCACCTCTGCGGCATCCGGTTGGTGGGACTCGATGATCCCGACCTGCTCGACCTTGCCCGGCTTGTCAATCACCGATCGACCCCTCTTCAAACCGGGAAGAAAAGCAGCGATCTCGGAAAGGGGCGCCTGCCGCGCCTCAACGACAACACTGCGCTCCTCGTCGGCGCCGTTGGAAACCTGGAAGGCATACTGAAATCGCTTCATGTGCGATCCGACCTCCACTACGCCGAGGTTTTTCTGCGCGATGCTGTAAACGTCCGTATCCGGTGCGTCGCCGTTAAGGCTTGTAACCGGGAAGCCAACGGCTTGCTCGTTATAGGCCATCGCAACCAGACATTCGTGCCCGCCGTTGTGGAAAGCCGGCGTCCAGGAGATCGGCGCCAATTGAACCGCACTCACAGCGGGGACAGGGACGCTGATTGCAGCATTGTTAAGTATTTGCCCGCTGGCGACGGGTGGGACCGGGATCGGGCCGGCGGTGGGAATTGCCCAACACAGAAATAGGTTCCATCCACTGTTGACCGGTTCGCTGTACTTGTTATGTACGCGGACCGAAACGCTATAAGGCTTGCCCTCGGTCGGGTCGGTCAAACCGGGCGGAGTCGTAGGATCGCCAGCAGGTGTAACCCAGATATCGTTGCTGAGCCACCACTTTGGTGAGCCCTTGTCGATGTTCAAGAGGCCGCTCATTTTTTGTCTCCTTCAGGCTTGCTTATCGCCCCAGGCCGGGCGTTGTCCACTCGCTACTTAAGTGAAATCAACCCACCGCGCGTTTCATCTTTCATCCGCTGCGATTTCGCTCCCGGCGTTATCAGTCAGCAGACAGGCTACCTTTAAGGGTGGCTGTTTCACGCGGATCGTCAGGGGGGGCGCCGGGCCGAACATAGCGTCCGCGAATCCGCATGGTTGGAACCCGGGCGTCTGGCAACCGATTTAGCTTTTGATGTTCCGAATCGCGCTCTTCCACTCGGAGAATCGCGGGACGTGAACCCTGCGTCGAACCGGTTGCCCTTCGGCGGTAGTCTGTAGCAGGGAAACTATCTCGGCAGCGGGCACACGCCTCACAACCGTGTCCACCGCTGCGTAACGAACCACCTGGCTGGAGTCAATAATGAAGACGGCTGGCTTGGCGATGCCGCCTCGCTCTCCTGAATTGTAGATGCCCCAGTCCCTAACGACGTGACGTTCCGTATCGCACAAAATCGCGAAAGGCAACGAGAGATGAACCCGCAAGGCCTCCGATTCTTCGGGTGCATCGACCGAGACAGCGACTACGCTCGCGCCCGCTGATCGGATTTCCATATAGCGCTCTCGGTAGTCCGCCAACTGGCGGAGGCAGAAAGGTCACCAACTGCCCCGATAAAAGAGGAGCACCAAGCGATTGTGCAGGATCAATTCCGACAGCCGGCGTGGCACTCGTGTCGAGTCTGGCAGCTCGAATTCCGGTGCCAGTTCGCCAGCGCTAGGAACGCTTGACATCGCCCGAGTCTAACATTCCCGCTGGGCTTGCCAAGTTGCTTCGACTGATGCCACGCGGCATGAGCTGGACACGTTCTACAAGGCGGCATTAGCCGCAACTCCACCCCAACGAATCAGCAACTTACTATATTTGGATTGGGCTCGATTAGGGTGGCGAGTAGCACGAAATCTAGCACACAAATTGGCGGAGGGTGAATCGGAAGGGTCACCTGTGGTGGGAGTTACCACTTTGCTTTGAGTTCTTGGAGCGCCTTCATCAAGAGCCGCTTCGCAACCGGTAAGTACGAAAAACGAACCTGCCGCGTAACGCGTCCCGTATTGCGAACAATGGGATGAGAAAGCATGCTCCTCAACCGCTGGTTGTGAACACTGGCAACAAGTGAGGAGATGGCGGGATAGCCGGTCTTAAGCCTGGCGCTGTTTAATGCGCCTCCAATGTTGCCGAGAGTGTATCCTCCTAGGCTCGTGTCGTGCTGATAGAGGCTGCTTAAAAGCCATTCGTTGAAAACGTCCAATGCATTGACGAAAGCAGTCATGTCCGTTAGGGAGTATGCACGACACCACATCGCCTGACGCTCTGCTTTCGAATAATCCGGGCCGAAAACTCTTCGCCAGTTGACATCAGGAGCTGTCTTCCCGAGTAACCTTTTCATACTGGCAGAGACGCCACACCGCCCTCTGGGGATAGAGGCAATGACTCCGAACGCGTTAAGCACAATTGCCCCACTCCGATTCAGTTTGGCAATCGGTGGCGTGACCGCAACGGCGCGCTCAACGACCTGGATCGCAGCGCAAATCCCGATATCGTTGGATTCGCTTTCCAAACAGTGATTCACAATCGTACTGATTTGTCCGGTCGAATAGTGCCACGCGTCCAACGCTTCAAGCAGCCGAGATATGACCCACCAGCTACCCTCCCGATAGAAAATCGCTTCAGCTTGCTTCGATGTAAGTAACCCTTCCCGCAACAGCCAGGTACCCACGTGGGCTGCTAGACTCGGCGGAAGGCCTTTGGGCTTCCACAGAGCTCTGATGCCTTTGTTCGCGGAGGCGCACAATGCTTTAGGCAGACGATCTTCTGCGGTAGCAATCAGAGCGCAGGTCACCGCGTCGTATAAAGGCCTGCTCTTGATCTGGCGAATGAGTTCCTTCGCCATGGACTTTGGCAAAGCCTTGTATCGTCGAAAGTACCTGAATATGCAATCGTATAGATCTGGCCTCTGTTCAAGTATCCGCCAAAGACGCGCATTCAGCTTGGAACTCGGAGCCGCGTGAGCAAGCAGATATTTGAAACGAGTATCGTTCAAAACTCGAAATCGCGGTGAGAGTTCAATGAGCCGCTTCTGAAGCTTCTGCTGGTCCACAACCCTACGTTTGATGGCAACTTCGGGCGGACGGCTTACAGATTTTAGCTCGGCTTCGATATCCATCACTTCGTGGATTTCTATTTTGCTGCTCTGCGGAAACAGGCCAACATCCTTGCTCAACAGATCGAGGTTTACGATCATTTCCCTAAGTTCGCGGTGACTAGCGGCAAACAAACGAATGTCGTCTACATAGCGGAGGTAGCGAACCCGGTTAGGGCTGCCGTAATTGTTGTCGAAGTGCTGGAGGACAACTTCCGAGAGTAGCCCTGATCCAAGTGGGCCCTGAGGTATTCCGTGATTATGGTAAACGCGGCGCTCGGTCGCGGTCCAAACACTCAGGCGTTCCGTTAAGGCTAGTGAAAATTCCTGATCGCATCCTATGCCCGAGAGGAAATGACGGAGAACGCCGTGGTCGAGGCTGTCATAGTAGGCCGTCAGATCGAAGCTGGCCGTGAATTTCAACCCGCCACTGAAGGCTTGCCGGGCTGCTTTGTTGAAGGCCGCGTACCCATCTGACCATTTTCTGTAGAACCATATACTGCTCTTGCCAGCGTACAAATGTCCGAACGCTTCTCTAAGATAACGCGCTCTGACGTACGGAAATAGTTTTTCAGCGACGATATTGACCAGAGCTTGGTAGACAATTTGGTCCTCCACAGTTAGAAGCGTGTATGGCCGCAGGATGCCCGAACGCTTCGGGTAAAAGATTTTGCACGCGTGTGAGGGCTGATAGGTGCCCCGTTTGAGACGCTTCCTGAGATCATCAAGCAACGCCAGGTCAGCGAGAGCAAATTGAGCGTACGCGCTACGAAAGTACGACTTAAATTCTGAATCAGGGTTACTTCTGATCCATCTCCATGCTCTCTCCAGGTTCTTAGGATCGTATGCGTCTTTGAGCAAGCTCACGGTCTAGTGTCGTCGCAAGGGAGTTCGTGGTACTCGGTGTGGCACGCCTACGTTGTTCCAACGGTTGAAGCTGGCCGTTGCGTTCGTAAAGACAATCAGTTCGAGCATGCTGAAAGGCTTACCGCCTCCGGAGGGCCGAAATCGAGTTCAAGATATCTTGTTTGTCTGTGCGGTTGGGATTGCGCTTAAGAGCCTCCTCATACCAGTGAGCGGCATCCAGATTGAATCCCAAGCGTTGCAAGCAAAGTGCGACGTTGTAAGCAGAGGCGTCGGAACCGGGCATGAGTTCCGCAGCCTTTTCAAAACTCTGCCTCGAAAACTCCCAATTTTCGGTTTCGAAATATGCACTCCCGAGATTAAAGTGCATGATTCCGTATTTCCCGTCTGATACCCGAATTGCTTGCTTCGCTGCGTTGATAGCCTCCTGATATCGATGCAAGCCCAAGAGTGCGGCGGCTTGTTGGTTGTACCCGAAGGCGTTTTCAGGGTTTAGGACTGTCGCCTCTTTCGCGTGGCTTAGACCTTCCTCATATACGCCCCTGTCGTTCAAAACTATCGCCAGAGCTACGTGTGCGATGGATAGCTGACCTTCCGAGTTCTGCTTCCCCGCACCTAATTCTATGCACTTTCGCGCGGTGAATAGGACGGAATCCTCCTTGCCGCCTGCCATTTCAAAAGAACCTGCCGCTTCACACCAATTGGACCAACCAATGTTGAACTCGGCCGCTTTCTGCCAACTCTCGCCCGCTTCGGCGAATCGCTGAGCCTTGTCGAGTCGCGTAGCTTGTTGTGACCAATCCCACACGGTCGCCTGGCCCGTTTGCGCTAACGAAGAGAACCATTTATCAACGTCACCAGGCTTCTGAACGCTGTCAGCCACGATAATAAGGTCCCGCAGGATGCGCGCTTGTTTCTCAAGGTCAGTATTCACTCGGTTTAAATCCAGCGCCTTTCGTAAGGTGCTGTCTGCTTCCAGATAAGCACCGCGCATTTGGAGTGTATCACCGAGCCAGTAATACATTTCTGCATTAGGTTGTTTTGTCATCGCCATGGCTTGGCGTACTGACTTTTCAGAACGTTCAAGGAAAATCTTCTGACGATCTGTTTCAGTCGCCGAATTCAGAAACGCTGCTTGCATATTAAGAGCCTTTGCAAGCGCAAGATTGCCTGCCGCTGAAGGTGCCAGTCGGAGGGAGCGTTCAGCAGCCAAAACAGCGACATCCCTATCACCCGCGTACCACGATTCCGAGAATTGCTCAGAGACCCGAAGCAGCGTGGACAAGTCATCCTTGCTCGCATGGTCAATAGCACTAACAAATGCCGATTTGATTTCGGTTTGGTTCTTTTGAAACAATGAATCCGCATCATCAGAATATTGCAGACTATTGCGCTTCTCAATCAGGGACTGCGCGGCCTCCAGGAGCGTGGAAACGTCGTCAGATTGTATAGGTTGACCACGTAACAGTTTGATAACAGCGGATGCCGGAACCGCAAAGTTTAGATTCTGACCGTCCTCTATGCTGGCTACCGTAACTCCGATAACCTTGCCTGAGGAATCGAACACCGGCCCACCAGAAGAGCCGGGGGAGATTGGTGTCGTGATCTGGAGCAGTTGTCTGTTTCCAACAGTGCGCACACCCGCAAGAACACCAGTGCTGATGCTTTTTTCAAGTCCGCGAGGATTTCCTATAGCGAACACGCTAGTGCCCGGTGGCGGGATCTTGTCACCCAAAGACAAAGGTTCGGCAGTGATTTCCGCCTCCACAGTTAAAACAGCGATATCGTTTGTATCATCGGCGGACTCCACCGTAGCTTGGATTCTCGCGCCGCCCAAGTCGATGAATGCCGTTCCATCTCTCACCACATGTTTATTGGTGATAATTCTCCCACCCTCGATTACGAACCCCGTGCCTTGCGCAACAATCTTGCCATCAGCGGACTTGATAAAGATCAAAAGCACGCTATTAGAAGCTTGCGAATAGATCTTGGCCGCTTCCGATTGTTGTGCCCATGCCTGGGCGAACGAGGACAGAGCAACGATCAGTAGACGCAGAATCGCGCCTTTCGCGTTTGCCATACTTCCTCCGTACGAGAATTTAATTGTATAAGAACTCGCGAAAGTATGCAGGTCTGGAACACTCCAAGTCACTCTTGGTTACGATGCCGTTGCAGGAATTACATCGTGTCATGGCTTTATTAGAGACGACTAGCCCAAGCAAGTCGATAGAGCTCGTGTACCGTTTTCATAGTGCCTGCCACCGTATGCTGGACTGAGTGTCTTACCCGAGAACCTTTCCAAACGGGCCGTGGTCCCGAGCGCGCCTAACTGGTCATTGACAGATCTCAGAGTGACTCGCATGCTGTCGCTCCTAGCTTACTTCCTGCGTGGGTCGGTTAAAGAGCGGAAGCACGACCCGTAGCTGAAAAGCGCCTGGTCTTACAAGCGCAAGCCATCTTGATCCGGCCGACGCTGTATGAGAGATGAGAGGCCGCGATCCAGCAGGTGTCGGGGCCAGCCCGGATCGCACAATTTCGAGTTCAAGGCTTCTTGTCCTCCGCCACCGCTCTCTTTAGCTTCAGGGGAAGGTCGTTGCCGCTTTGCGTCCAGGTACCGTTCAACTCCGAACCTTCCTTGTTGATCTCGGCCTCGTACTGCCCACCGACCATCTTCACCAGGAGCGTCAGCTTGGAATCCTTCTGGTCGATTGCGGTTACCGGAAGCTCAGCGCCGCCCTGGTCAACGGAAATCAGGACAGCCTTCGCTCCGCTGGCATCGTTTGATATCTTCAACACCATGCGTAACCCTGGACCCTCGATCGTCCCTTCCCAAGTCCCAAGAAAGGCCTTTGCTACGGCCGGACTGTCCTTCGCCTCCTCGACCTTTGGATCGCCGGTGCGGCTAAATTTAAAGGGAAAGGCGACGCCGGGTCCTTGCGTGAAGTCGCCCGTCATGGTCTGGCCGTCGGCGGAGAGAGTGCCTGTGAAAGTCGGATCGCCAGGTGCGCCTTTCATATGGAAAGTGCACTTCCCATTCGTGAAGGTAATCGCATCGAGCGGAATGCCCGATGCATTCTGCGCCGGAATTGAGATCGAACCTATCCAACCGTTTGGCCCCTAGTCCAGATCGACTTCCATAGCGAGAGGCTGGCTGGGAAGTTCGACAGAGCCGCTCCAGTGCCCCCGCGGGCCGTCCTGTGCCCAAACCGACAGCACGCCAGCGATCCATAAAGCTACAACCCCAATCCGGTTCACTGCATTCCCCATTCCGGACCTCCTCGTTCCCTTGGCTGCTACGACACCCGCCAGTATCCCAGATTGCGGTTTGTCGGATGTCCTGTACCCGTTCCAGCTCGCAACGCAGTTGGGCGGATGCTGGCCGACATATCGGGAAGGAATGCGGCTCCTACTGCGTCCATTTCAGCGGAATGCTCCGGCCAACCGCATGGATCACCATCGTCGCGGCTTGTCCTCCGGCGCCAACGAGTGCCCATAGATCCAGCTAGGCCGTTCGGCAAGCGGCTCGGACTCGCTAACGCCGGGCAGCAAAAAGCGATGCGCTATCCCAGTTCTCCTGACTAGTTGGCTACGCCCGACCGACACAGACGCTTCCGGCAAGTGTGTGGCCCACCGCCGTTCAAAATTGGTCGGCGTTTCCCGTCTGGTTATGCCTGCTCACAAATATCGCGGAGGAGGTGGAGAAGCGTGCCGTTGCGGGATTACCTACTGCTTGTCCCAGACGAGCACGGTCTTCGTTGGCTGGCCTTTCGCGTCGCCCCCGCTGGTTGTGACGGTTGTAACCTTCCCGCCCTTAGAGACAACGGTCCTGGATGTCATGACGACGTTGCCGGATTTCTTCAACGCGCCCGCGAAAGTATTCGAGGCAAGCCTTCTAAGTGCGATGGTTTCGGCGCCACTAATCCAGTCTTCTCTCCAGTTTGACCTTCCTGATCCGGAAATCTGGCAATCCTTCTCATCGAAACTGGCTGTGTAACCGTACTTAGTGGTGCTTCCATCGGACTCGACGAACTCATTGCTGACACTCAGACTATCGCCCTGGACTGCAACAGTCCGCGTTGCGCCTTTTGGCGGTGATGCCGAACTGAATTTCGAGTCGGCCACATCAAGCTTCCATGTGCCGACCGCAGGATTACTTTGACCTACCAGAGGCAGGCTTGAGACGACTAGAACAAACAGCTCAGCATAGAGAAGCTTTGCAAGGGGCTTCATAACCTCAGTCATTCCTCCTGGGTAGAATTCAAATCACGAGACTGCAAACACATGCGAACGGGCTCAACCTGCCCGCTTCAGGGCGATTGCTTGTCCCATAAGGTTGTAAGTTTGACCTCCTCGCCATTGGCATCCACCCCGCCCACCGTCAGCGTTAAGGTCTTGCCGTCCCTTGATACGGAGGTCATATTCGTGATCACAAGCCGCCCGGACTTCTTAAACGTTCCACCGTAAGCGCGAGAGTTGTCGCGCCTCAACGCCACGGTGTCTACCCCACGAAGCAGGTCAGGGCGAGATGCGCCAGTTAGCGGGTAATCCTTGCCATCCAGCGGGGCCGTGTACGCATATCCCACATGACGATCATCAGCTTCAATTTCTTCGAAGCTCGTTTTGATGCTGTCCCCCTGTTCCTCGATGACAAGGGTCGCGCTTTTCGGTGGAGGGTTTGGAGAGAACTTGGATTTCTTTATGTTAAGTTTCCATGTGCCAGTCCAAGGATTATCTCCCGCCCCCATAAGCGGCAGGAGCGCGGCGACCGTGAATACAAAGATGATCTGTTTCATGCGAGCTACACCTTACTTCAATCCTTGAATCTCCTTGTGATGCTGGAGTTTCCGGTCAGAGGTCTGCCCATTCCGTGGATCAACATATCACAGTTCTAGGCGTGAGGCCAGCGTTTGGCATAAAAAAGATATAAATATTGCGTCTCTGGGCTATTCCTGTGTGATTGCCGCACCAGAATTCGCCTGCGGTGCCCGATGTCTCGACAGGGGTGAGCAGACCATCTTTGAATGGTCCATCTCGCAGAGCTCGGGCATGTGGAGCGATTGAAGTGCCTCCGATCGGGCCGATTCTCGCTTCGCCGCTTCTCGTGCCAGCGCGACTCGGTCTCGTTCATTCCATGATTCGAGTGCCTTGAGGTTGCTCTCCAGGCTGTACGAAGGAAGCTCACTCCTTTTTTGGGATAGCGAGTGTCAACGGACCCAGCGGAATTTTCAGCAAAAACGTACTGGGGTATCGCAAAGCAATGCCCACAGTGCGGCGAGGTATTGAGGAGGGTCAGTCCGCCAGCGTCCAACTCGTGATCGCCGCGACACTCCCGTCGGAGTACGTAATGGTCCCCGAGCCCGACTGATCCACCGCGCCTGTTGCCAGCGTACTGCCCGTACTCGTTTGTACGACCGTCAGGCTCAGGTTGCGCGTCGTATTGTTGACCACGGAAATCTGGAATTGCTGATCGTGGGCCGAATCGGTTAGCGTCCACGAAGTCGGCGTCGGTGGAAAAAGTGAAAACGCGGCGGCGCTGCCACTGGATGTGGTTGAAGTGTAGGCCATGCCGCCCTGGATAACCAAAGCGGTCGGGGTCGGGTTGAGAAGTGTGAGCGAGCCGATGGGCCCGGTGACGGCGGAGCCGCCTCCAGTGAAAGTGACACCACCGGTAGTGGCGGCGCCGAGGTGGAGGAGCGGCGGCGGGGCGGACAGCGTAAGCGCAAGGGGAGTCACGGCGCCAATCGCAAGTCCAAGCGCGGGAAAATTCTGCGCTATGCCGCCCCCGCACTGCGCGGTGGTGGCCGTGCTGGACGCGAACCCGCAATACAGCCCCAGTTGTACGGGTGTGTGTGCGCCGCTGGCCGGCGTGAATATGCCCAGACCGAACACATTAACCGCGCCGGCGCTGCTGGCCTCGGCCGTCTCGTTGAGGGTTAGGGTTCCGATAACCGCGCCGCTGAGACCGTAATAGGTGGCCGTTTCTGAAATGCCCACTACCTCGCCACCGTCGGGAGAATTCCCCAGGTTTCCATTGGTGGGTTGGGCCAAGATGTATGGCTTTGTGCAGCTGGTGTCGTAATACACCGTCACGGTTTCCCCGCTAGCACCCGATTCCACGCTGCCGCCTCCATTGAGCGCGACGCAAGAAGGGGCTTCGCCGAGCAGCGCATCGAGAATAGCGATCTGACTTTGCAGCACTGTGGATGCCAGTGCAATCGCTAATCCCGTCTGTGCCAGCTCGCGTTGAGCCACAACGTTGCCAGACGTCCCGGTGGTCATCACGGGAATCGTCGTGTAGGCCCCGGTGGGGGTGGCGCGAATGCCGAGCGCGCCGATTTGCCCGCCCGCCGGTGTATCGAATTCGAGCGTCCCCCGAATGTTCGCGGCCTGCGGGAATAGATCCGTGAGAACCTGCGAACTGTGCCCATTGGCCGGTAAGTTAATCGTCGTCGCTGTGAGCGTCGCCCCGGTAGAATCGCGTAGCGTCAACGGTACAACCGCGGCTTGGCCCGCGCTGTTCGCCAGCGCGATGCCAGTCACCAGGCCGCTAGTATTGTCGAACGCCAGCGTGTAGGCGTTGGCGCTGCCCGCTTCAAGCGGAACCACGGCCTCCTGCCCATTATTCTGGAATATGGCAAAGCCGCTGACGTTGCCCGTAGTCGAAATCTGTGCTGAGCCGGTAACGACGCCGGCCGTATCCTGACCTTGAGTAACGATCAATAGCGTTGCGCCCGCGGGAATCACCTGGCTGACCGATGGCTCCGTTGTCACCGCGCCGGTCTGCGGAAAACTCAGTGGCAGCGAGAGCGCGCCGCCGCCGTCGTCGGAAAAGCTAAGCGTCACATTCGCTCCGTTGGTCCCAGTATTCACAAGCGTGAACAGAGTCTGCCAGCCGCCGCCGGAGGCTACGTGGGCCATCGTGCCACCACCTGTGCCAACGTTCGCCAGCACCGGCAGCGAAGTCAGGGCATTTCCGTTGGCGCGTAACCCAAGTACGCTGATCTGGCCGCCCGGCGGCGTCTCGAACTCCACTGTGCCGCGTTTACCCGCGGTAATCGGGAAGCCCAAGCTCGAATCCGTCAAAACGAAAGAATTGTGACCCTGCGGAGGAAGATCGATTGTCCCGGTCCCGATGTTCGCACCCGTGTCGTCGCGAATCACGACTCCGACACTGGCCGCGGCGCTCGCGAGATTAGCGATGGCCAAGCCTGTCGCTAAGCCGCTGGTGTTATCGAACGAAAGCACGTACGAGCTGGCATCGCGCGTTTCGAGTGGAACCACAGCCGCTTGACCGCTCGGCGTGAAGGTGAAAATTCCGAAGCCCGCAATATTACCGCTCGTCAGCAATTGTGATGAACCCACTGCAACCGCCTGGCTGATCGGACCAGTTGTATCCAGCACCACCAGGGCATTGGGGCCGATGCTCTCATTGATGGTTGCGCCGATCGTCCCATCGAGCGCGGGCTGCAGCGGGAACGTGAAAGGCAGCAACAATGGGCTTCCGTCGTTGGCGTAGAAATCCAAACGAGCCTCCCCAGCCGCCGTGCCGAGATTGACTAAGGTGAAAGAAGTATCCCAGCCGCCGGCCGATGCGATCTGTGCCAACGAGCCCGCCAAAGTCAGGGTCTGGTCTTGCCCCGGCGCCGAGGCGCACAGGACGAGCATCCCACACAGCGGAGCGCTCAATCCCCTCAAACCACGCCGCACAACTGCGAATAAGCTGAATGTTCGAACCACTCACTTCTCCTTCTTAGTGCCTGCGTACATCGGCAAAGCCTGCTGGACACGTCTACGCCTACGGCGATCGCGTTGCCGGCCGCCCTTACGATCCCTTCCACGACCTTGTCTGCGCCTTCATGGCTGGACAAGTAGTTCACCAACCCTCCGGCGCCAGATGCCTAACAATTGCGCAGTCGATGCCCCTGGTGGCGCACACGGGCGCACGCGTGATCATGGATCAGTTGTTGTACGCTTGTGACAGTTTCTCTAAGAGATCTCAAGTATGACACGGCTGGTGCGATTCGATTCGTGCTTGCTGCACGTCGGGTCACAACTTGAGTCACCGCGGTTTTTGTGGCAGGTCCGCAATTCCGGCGCGCGATCCCGAGCGGGCCGGCGGGACCGCTCTCAACAATTCAGGTCCGATTCTTGCGCTTCGCAGCGTTCTTGTCCGGTTTGAGGCCTTCGGCTGCAAGACGCTTCGCGGTGCGCTTCTACGCTTCGGCGAGGAATGCCTTCTTGGCGCGTGCGGATCTCTCCTCGGACGTCATTGTCTCAAGGCTGCGCTTGCCACCTAACCTCGATCCTGACTGGATTTACCGTTGTGTTCTCTCGTGCTGGCCACCAGCGGGCCGTGCCGTGTTCCGCGCGCTGTATCGCGCCGCAGCTTGAGGGCGAGACGTCGCGGGCCGGGGCGCCGGATTGATTCGCGCGCTGCGGTGCGACGGCGCGGCCGCGTGATGAGTTTGAGGATTGGCGCGCGGCGCAGCGTGTTGCGCAACAGCAGGAGTGCGGGAGCCAGCGGACCGGGAAGCTGCGTTGGTCCGTGAGCTATAGTGCGAAGTCGCCGGAGCCGCGTGGTGACTTATTTTTGCGTTTGCTCGCGATGTTTGTCGGGAGGATGGCGCGCGCTTGGGCGCCACGCGCGCGGCGGTATGGTTCACTGCCCGCCCGCTCGTATGTCCGCTGCTTGCCGTCCGACTTGTTCCGCCGGCGCGATTCCCCGTCCGCCGAGCTTGAGTATTCGTACCAGCATGATTCTGCGCCGCCCGGTTACTCCCCGCTACGGCATGGCCTGGGAACGCCCCGGCCTTGGCCGTTGCCGAGACCGTTGGCCGGCCATGATTCACCGATGCCCGTTGAGCGGGATCGCCGCCGGCGGAGCGCCGGAGTTGCGTTTGGGCGGACGTGGGACCACTGTGCCGCCCGCGAGCTGCCGCAAGTTCGGTGGCG
Organism: Terriglobia bacterium; assembly: GCA_963786745.1. GTDB lineage: Bacteria > Acidobacteriota > Terriglobia > Bryobacterales > Bryobacteraceae > Palsa-89. The sequence continues at coordinate 660,273 of CAWBAE010000014.1, forward strand.
GTTGGCCGCGCTCTCGTCCCGCCATTTCCGCCGTTAAAGCTCACACGGTTCGTCGCGCCGCTGCTCAATACCGGCTTGCTATACACGTTGTGAATGACGTTTCGATTCACGTTGTTGACGACGCTGTTGTAGTAAAAAGATCCATGATTCCAATACCCGCCAGCGTATCCGATGCCGGCATAGCCGAAACCGTAGTTGATGCCGCCGTAAAATCCGACTTGCGGACCCCAATAGCCTTCATGCCACAGGTACGCGCCGCCGCCCCAGCCCCAATACCCCGGAGTCCACAGAGCTCCGATGAAAGGCGCCAGCACCCACGTGCCGGGCACCCAATAATAGCCGTAAGCGCCATAGGCCCAGTACCCCGGGGTCCAAATGTATCCAACGCCTGGACAAATGGGCTGTGAGTAGACCGGCAGCAGCGGCGGCGCGATCGTGATAGAGACAGAAATGGCCCCGAACGACGCGGCCGGGACGGCGATCAACGCGATGGTAAGCAAGATCAATCGAATAGTTCGCGGCATTTTTTGTTCCCCCGTGAAGTAGACTCCGTTCCGGAACGCCTGATGCCGTGACAACTGATGCTTTTGTATGCTCTTTTTCTACTGCGACTTCCGTCGCGGAAGTAACGTAAAATCGGGCCTCCAGGACGGATGGCGTCGGGGCCTACCATCGAGGTGGCGTTCAAATTACCGCAGACCGAGTATGTTCTGTTCAGTTGCGAAGGCGCAATACTTAAGTTGAGCGTGCGTTTAATAGCTCGAAAGGGAGTAGCAGTATGAAGAACGGAACATTGATCGCCTCGATAACAAGGTTTTTCTGCCTCTTCAGTCTGGCGTCAGCCCTGGCTGTTGCGGGAACCTGGTCAGGATTTCTCGTGGACTCCGGATGCTTCCGAAGCGCGGAAGAGAACCACAATGTGTCGGACTCGTCTGTGGTCAGGGACGTGGACCTGGAACTTCGGCTTTGCCACCCGACGGTAAAGACCCATTCGTTTACCATGGTGCGGTCCAATGGCGAGGCGGTGGCTCTCGATTCCGTGGGCAACACGCAGGCGGCTCAGCTGGTTCGGCAAGGTTCAAAGTCCCCCTGGTACGTCACTGTGAATGGGGAGATGGGAACGAGGATCCTTGCTGTCAGCTCGATCGCTTCGGCGAAGTAGCCGACTGATGTGAATTATCGAGAGCGGGTCAACGCGAGTTATGGCTTAGCGGCTATGTCCGCAACTTGACCCAGCCTGGAATCACCTGGTTGGTAGTCGAAATACTCGATCGTCATTTCAGTGCCGCCAAAGATGCGGACATCGGTCATGGAACGGTCTGACACGGGGAACCAGAACGGCCCACTCTTGTCGTACTCGTGAACGAAGTGGACGCTCTTGAACCAGAAGGAAGGATTCTTCGCTGGCTCACCCTCCACACGCATGATGGCGTATTCGTCGGCATCCACCCAGATTCTGCCCCGGGCGAGATACTTGTTTGCGGTCTTGGGCTCAATCGCGATCACGTATGCCTGGCGGCCCCGAACATTATCCGTGCCGACCATTTCAAACGTGTAATTGTCCGGGGTTATGCGGGATCGCTCCCGAAGGTCCGGGCGCGCGGCCTCCACTTCGGCTTCGAGGAGCCGCGGGAAGACGTGCTTCTTTGCGCCACCCCAGCCGCTGGTGGAGACAACTTCGAATTCCTTCGAGCCATCGCCCCGACAGAGCATGTGCACCGTCATTTCAGCTCGCTTGTGATGGTTCCGGTTCTCGAGCACATAGCGCCGGTCCGCGGTATAGCCATGCAGCATCGCCTGGCGTTCGCCATCACGCGCCATCATCCTGGCCACCACTTCGTCGGCGGTGTGAAGCGGCAGTGTCGAAATGCTTTCCGCGAGCATAACCGGAAGAACTAAAATCAGTGGATTCATCAGGCCTAACTCGCGATCTGGATCAGCTCCGGTTTCGCCTCGGCCATCCTGCTCGATGCCGCTCAGGCTAAGGCGTAGTTCGCGCTCGTACTCGGCGATGCGCGTCTCCACTTCGCGGTCGAGCATGCACGCGTTTGATGATGTCTTCGCGGTAGCGCCGCAGGAAATAGTCGATGGTCTCGACGCGGATCTTTACCGACCCGGTTGGCTTATTCTCGTCCAGGTCCTTGAAGGAAAAATACGGCGTGTGCGATTTCTCGATGATGCCCTCGATCACGCCGTAAATGGGCGCGTCGTGGCCGCACTTGAAGTTCGAGATCTCCATCGCCACCAGGTTGGGATGGCGCGCCGTGAATTTAGCCGCCCAGATCTTATGATTGGTGCTGGCGGAGTAGCGCGTCTTCCACACGTCGGCGATGTCGAGCGGATGCTGGATCACACCGGCGCGAACTTCTTCTCCGAACAAGCGCTCCAGCAGATCTTCATCCAGCGGCAGCGTGCTTTGCGAAAAGATCGGGTAGCCGAGCTTCTGGAACTCGTCCAGAATTTCGTGATTCAGTCCGGGATCGTGATGATAGGGCCGGCCCAGCATCACGATCCCGATGCGGTCTTCACACTCGAGCTGGTCGAGTACGTCGCGCGCTTTGTTGCGCATCGCGGTCTCATATTCCTCAAGCGCCTTATACCCGGCCTCGATGGCGCGCTGGTTCTCTTCCGGCGACAATCCCAGCAGCGGCTGAAAAGCGGTGAACATCTGGTGCGCGAGCAGCTTCCGGTCCTGCAAGTTGAGAACCGGATTGACATACTTCACGTTGTTTTCCGCGAAGACATCGTTCTCTTTGGTATAGGCGGCCTTCACGGTTTCCGGGCACGCGGTCACGGTAGGGCACGCGTTCGATCCCGTAAGATTAACCAGCGGTGTATGGAGAACGTCCACCATCGGGAAGAAGATCAGATCCAGCGGCTTTTTCGCCGCTTTTAGCGTAAGCAGATTGTGGACGTGCGCGATGCCGATTTTCGCCGGGAAACATGGATCGATGGCGCCGCGGCTCGCCCCCGCGCGATACAGTTCGGGGCTGGTGTAATCGGAGTAAATCAGATTCTCGGATTTGAGCCCGAGGCTTTCGAAGTACGCATTGAAGAGCGGCGCGTATACGTAGGTGTTCAACAAGCGCGGGATCCCTACGCGCAGGTTGGGCCGGTTCTTCATCAGCGCGACGCGATCCTTTGTAGATCTGGTCCAGGCGTGCGACGGAATCGGGTCGGCCACTAGCGCGGTCTTGCGCGAGCGGAAGGCTTCATGCGCGGCCAAGTCGACGAAGTTGGGGTAGTTCTTCTTCGCTTCGTCCAGGCCGGCCTTGATGTCCTTCATATCGTCCATCTCTTCCACCGTGCCCTTTTCGCAGGTGGCGATGATCAGGCGCTGCTCGCCGGCCTGGAGCGGCACTTTGGTCTTGACAACTTTGCCGATAGAGATGAAATCAGACTTCGTCGAATCAACCCGGGCGCGTCGCCGGTGCTGACGTCGATAAAGGTGCGCAGGCAATTGTTCTTGCAGAAGTAGCAGCGCGTGTTTTCGTTGCGCGTGGTGCGGTAAGTAATGCTGCGAACGGCATCCAGGCCGATGAAGCTGGTGCGGCGGCCGTTCCGATACAGACGCCCCGCTTCCACCGCCGCGCCGATCGCGCCGGATTCGCCGCAATGCTCGTGTACGATAATTTCGGGTTTGCGGCCTCCGGAGCGGAAGCTGGAGCGGATGAAATCCACTTCCGCTTTCACCACGGCCATGTTGTTTTGCGTGCCGCCCTGCAGCACGAAGCGCGATCCAAGCGCAGCCAGATTCGGGATGCTGGCAACGTACAGAAACACGTTCTTCGGCAGCACCGCTGCCAGACCCGCCAGGATCTCTTCCGCCCGCCAGCCCTGGCGCTGGAAATTGACGATGTCGGACTGCATGAAGACCGCGCAGCCGTAGCCGAACACGGGCATGGTTGTGGCCGAGAAGGCCAGGTCCGCGTACTCTTCCACTTTCACGCCGAAGCCCTCGGCCGTGGATTGCAGAAAATATCCGTTGCCGGCCGAACACTGCGTGTTGAGCTTGAAGTCCTTCACGCGTCCGTTCTTCAGAACGATGAGCTTGATGTCCTGGCCGCCGACATCCACGATGACGTGCGGGTCATCATAGAACTTCATCGCGGATTCGGTGTGCGCCACGGTTTCGACCAACGCTACGTCGGCGTGCAGGACATCTTTGAGGATGTCCTTGGCGTAGCCGGTGGTCGCCACCCCGAGCACTTCCATCTTCGCGCCCTGCGACTCAACTTGACCGCGCAGCTTCTCGAACATGTCGATGGTGTCCTGGATCGGATTGCCGTTCGAAAGCTGATAGGCTTTGCACAAGAATGTCGCCCTGCTTCGGAAAGCAGCACGGCTTTCGTGGAAGTGGATCCGCCGTCCACGCCGACAAAGCCGCCGACGGTGGTTCCACGCTGAAATACGGCGGGGATGAACTTCTTCCGGCGGTACGACTCCTTGAACGCTTCCAGATCGTCTTCGGATTCGACCAAGCCGCCGCCTCCGGACGAGGCCTTCTCTTCGGTGCGTCCGAAATCGATATAGTGAACCAGCTTGGCGACGCCGCGATAACGGCCCACGTCGTCGTCTTCGGTCTTGCCGAATTCCACCGCTCCCAGCGCGGCGAAGTACTGCGCGTTCTGGGGAACTTTGATAAGTTCCTGCGGCGTCGAGCCCTCGGGAACCTCCACTTTGCGGTCTTTCCACATGCGCGGGATGTTGACCTGCCATGCTTCCCGCATGCCTCGAATGAAAGTGTTCGGCCCGCCCAGCAGCAGCACATGCGGGCGCAGGGTGTGGCCGCGAGTCAGCACGCTGAGGTTTTGCAGCACGATCGCCTCAAACAGCGAAGCCATCAGCTCGTCCGGAGGCGTCCCTTCCTTTTGCAAGCTGTTGACGTCGGTCTCGGCGAAAACCCCGCACTTCCCCGCTACTTTATGCAGCTTAATGCCGTCGTAGCCTTGCAGGCTGAGCTGTTCGACGGGGATCTTAAGCTTGGCGTTGATCTTGTCGATTACCGCGCCCGTTCCGCCGGCGCACTTGTCGTTCATGGACGGGATCTTCTTCTTGCGCCCGCTCTCGGGATCATCCTTGAAGACGATGATCTTGGCGTCCTGCCCGCCGAGTTCGATGACCGAGTAAACCTCCGGATGCATCTTCTCGACGGCGAGTGAAACGGCGGTGACTTCCTGGACGAACTTCGCGCCCACCAGTTCGGCGAGCGTGCCGCCGCCCGAGCCGGTGATGAACGCCCGCGAGTTCTCGGGAGTGACTCCGGCCTCTTCTTCGATGCGCCGGAGAAACTCCAGAACCTTTTCGGGTTGCTTGGTTTCGTGCCGCTGGTAGTCCTGCCAAACAACTTTGTCAGACGCGCCTTCGGCCACAATAGCCTTCACCGTGGTCGAGCCCACGTCGAGCCCAACCATATAGCGCGTTTGCATGTCAGACCGCCCGCGCGCGGGAGTTCATCAGATCGTTGACATGCAGAACGAATTGCGCCGCCGTGCCGGCGATGCCCTCGCGATGCGGGACGTGGTAGAACGGCCTCCGCAGTGCGGGATGATCGGCCACGTATCCCCGGATGTCCTCGAGACGCTTGCCAGTCGACTTCAGCACAGTTTCGAACTCGCCCTTGGCCTTGGCTTTCGCTTCGCCGAGCGCCATCTGCACGCGGCTATGCGCGTTGACCTCGCCCTCACCGGACGTCTCGATGGGCAGGAAGATCATGTCCTTGAATCTGTTGATGACAGCCGATTGAACGCCATCCGATTGCGACGACGGCATGCAGCCGAACGGTTTCAGCGCCAGCACCATGTGGCACTTGTGGTGAACCGTGTAGTAGACGTTCTTGCCCACCTCGAGATGTCCCTCGCCGCCCCGCGCGAACCGGTGATAGAACGGCTCGGCCAGCCGCGCCAGTTCTCTTTGATCCACCAGCTGGTGAGCCAGCCCGCCCAGCTTTTTCCCGACGCGATGGTAGAAGTACGCCCACATGGACTCGCCTACGGTGAACCCGAGAATCTTGGCTTGATAGGTCATCTCGCGCTTGAATTTCTTCGGCAAGTCGTACCAGGCCAGCTGCTCGTGGTGCGCTTTGACTTCCTTGTTGTTCAGCGCCCGCGCCTTGGCCTGGCAAAGCAGATAGGCCACCCACGTGGCCACCGGTTCGACGATCACCTGCGCGCCCTCGCGCTCCAGGAATCGGAACATGTTGAAGTTACCGTCGCCCTCGGTGATGGAAGCCCAGAATTCGCCGGTGATCTTCACCACCGGTTTCACTTTGGTGCGATCGACTTCCACTTCGTTGATCCTGGCGCGGCACGCTTCCAGCGCTTCGAGATACGGCTTCCCGTACGCGTTCTCGTACACTTTGCCCCAGGAATTCCAGAAGCGCATGAACTTGTCGTGATTCTTGAGATAACCCTTGGCCCAGTTCGGCGCCCGCTCCATGATTTCGAACGGCGGCCGCTTAGAAAGCATGCCGGTGAGAGTATTGCCGACATCGTCAAATGCGCGGTCGGTCTCGCCCTGACGTACTTCGAACGGACGGATCTGGTAGATGATGTCGTTAAGGGTATCGCCCAAGTTCATGGCGTTAAGCATGCCCATGCCGAAGTCCACAGTGAACCTGAGCCCGGCTTCGCCAGATGCGGCTTTGACGCCGTCGTCCTGCTGGAACAGAAGCACGCGGAATCCGCCGAACCCCGCATTTTCGAGCGCATAGCGATATTCGGCTTCATACATGCCGAAACGGCACGGGCCGCACGATCCGGCGGTGAAGAAGACGTAGTTGTCCACGATGTCCTGCCGTGGAACGCCCTGCTTTTCGAGCCCCTGCAGGTACTGCACCAAGCAGCCGACCGTGAAATACGTGGGATTGCATTGCCCGTTGTTCCCGAACTCCTTGCCGATCTGGAACGCCGGCACATCCGGCACCGGAAGCGTCTCGCATTTGTATCCGCAGCCTTCGAACACGGCTTTGAACATGTTGTCGTGCTTCCAGGTCATGCCACCGATCAGCATGGTGATTTTGCCGCGCTCGGCCGCGGTAAACGGCCGCTCCACCGGCCGCTTGAATTGCTGCTGGAGCTGCACCAGACCCGCGGCTGCGCGCAGACGGGCGCGCTCCGCATCCACTCGTCTCGCAATCTCTTCCGCCGCGGCATCCGGCGCTTGAACTGCTTGTTGATCGATTACTTCTGACATCGCTTCTCCCTTTCCGATTAGTCGAAGTTGGTAGTACCTTGGAACCGGTTGAGCGCCTGCTTGAACATCCACTTGATGACGCGCGCATCGTTGTAGCAGTACGCCAGGATGTGGTTAAGAGTGGAGAAGCAATGCGGCTGGCACGACTTCTTCATCTCCGAGAGCTGCTTGGTTTCAAACTTGTGGTTTTCAATCGTGCCCCAGTCGTAAGTGGCGTTGTACATGGGGAAACAGGGGGCCAGAGTGCCGTCCGTCCGCACGATGAGCGAATTGAACCCGGCACGGCAATTCCACTCCTGCACCTTGCCGCGCATGAAGAGACGCATTTCGTCCAGACGGCTGGCGGAGTTCACCATCTTGTAGCCCGATTTCTTTTTCTCAATGAGCCAGTCCACCAGCTCATCCACCTTGCCAAAGTCCTCGGGCGTAATGAACGTAAGGTTGTTCTCCATGTGCTTGAAGTCCGGCTGGTCCATCATGGGAGATTCATTGATGTGGTAGTCGGTGGCGATGCCGTGATCATGCGCAATCTCCGTCAGCGCGCGCACGTCGTCCATATTGTTGCGGCAGATATTGATGTTGAAGAAGACGCTATAGCCGTACTGATATTGCTTCTTCACCAGGTAGTCGAAATACGAGCGAACCGGCCCGAGCGCTTTCGGCAGGCCGGGCTTTTCCTCGACGGCGTCCACGGCGAAGTTGAACGTCGCGACGCCGGCGTCCGCCAGCCAGTCCGTCACTTGCGGGCGCAACAGGCGAGCGTTGGTGGGGACATAAATCCAAAAGCCCTTCTTGGCGGCGTAATAGCAGACCTTGTGAGCGAATTGCGGACGCAATAGCGGTTCGCCGCCCATGAGCGCCAGCACCCCCGCGCCGCTCTCACGCAGCCAGTCAATGGAGCGCTTGGCAATCTCTTCGGTCATGCCTTTTACGCGATTGTCGAAAGCCCAGCAATAGTGACAGTCGAGGTTACATTTCCACTCCGTGAACAGGTAAGCAATGATCGGGTGAAAATCACCTGGCTGCACTCGCGACTTCAGCCACGGCACGGCCCAGCCCCGGAACGCGCGCGTGATATGTTCCGCCGTGTAGTGGCGCTTCGGCGGCGGAATTGGAGGCCCCAACCCGTCGTCGCCGAGTAACTGCGGGTACTGCGGGAATACGGGATCGGGCATGCGTTCGGGCTTAATGGCCGGCGGGACGGATGTCCGCGAGCCGGGCTGCATAAGCAGGTTATGCAGCGGTACATCTAGTCGAAAGCTTTGGGAGGTTTCGTCGGATCCCGTTTCGACTGAAGGCATAGGTTTTCCTTTCGCTTTGGTCTAAAACCGCTCACCCTTTTGGCACGCCGCATTCCACTACGACAAACTAGTAGATTCTAGAAAATGCAGAACTGTTTCTCTTAGAGTGGTGTCGAATGGCCGACACCTGTTCGACATTTGCCGGGACGTTGGCAGATTTGTTGACAGGATGATGCTTGCAGCGGCATCCGAGGCTTGCACGCGAGCAGTGTTCCAACTGAGGCGGGAGGGTGGCTGCCGGCTCTCTGGATGTATGCCCAATTACAGACGGGTAGGAGTCTAGGCGGCTATAGGCTCGATGCGGTCACCCAAAAGTTTTCCCAGTATCGTCCGATCTTATAAGAGACCATGTCAACTCCAGTCGAGGGTAAGTTTCAGGATCACTATGCGATTCTGGGGATCGACCCCAAATCAGACTCGGAAACGATTCAGCGGGCGTACGCGAAGCTCGCGCAACTCCATCATCCGAACAACTCGGCGACGGGTAATCCCGAGATTTTCGATGCCGTCAATTTGGCTTATGAGGTTCTCTCCGATCCAGAGCAACGCAGCATCTTCGACAAGGTGAAAGGTGTCGGCCAACAAGCGCGCAGCCCCAAGTTCACTGGCCTGGATTTTTTTGATGCGCTCGGAAGCGAAGCGATCCTGCGGGTAGCCATCCTTTGCGTTCTGTATGATCGGCGGCTCAGCGAGCCATCTAATCCGAGTCTGTCTATACGGCATCTCGAACTGATCTTGGAGGCGTCGCTAGTGCGGCTGAACTCCGCGCTTTGGTATCTGAAGCAGCGAGGTTTGGCGGCCAGCGACGACAAGAGCAGCCTGCAGATTACTGTGGATGGGATTGACTTCCTCGAAAATAAGAAGCCGTCGCCGGAAGAAGTGATGCCGTTTATCAAGCCGGACGCCCTCACCATCTCCCATGTTCGGTCCCCGCAGGCCCAGCCCGTCCAGGCGCAGCCGGAGACATCGCCGGCCGCCAAACGCTACGGTGAGTCGGTGTTGAACGCCTTGAACCGCCGGCTGGCCGAAACCAGCAAGTAGCGCCCACTCCGAGAATGGCGTGGAGCGCCTCCCTGGGACCCCCGACAGGCGGCCTAGTAGGCGAGAAGAGGGTATCCGCTCGCCTATCCGCCAAGTAGAGCTAGCTCTGCGTTGAGGCAGCAGTCATTACACTGGAAATCTTGCTGAAGATGGTGCTGATACTGGAGGCTACGCCCGGCATGATCGCGCCCGCGGCAACCGCCACGAAGCCCGCCATCAAAGCGTATTCAATGAGGTCCTGCCCCTGCGTATCCTTCCAAACCTTCAACTTCAAAACCAGATTGGTGATCCGTGTCATTTAGTTTCTCCTCTTCCTCGCGACGGCTTCTATCCATCGCTAGTGGTAACTTATCACCCCAAGCCGGTACGTTAAATTAGGTTTGTTACGCAAAATGAGCCTAAACTCACTTAGTTGAGGCGTAGGCCGTTACAGAACCTTCGGTCCAGGAGACAACGGCCCTACCCCCGCATGGTCCTAAAACAGGCCCTTAATTCCCGAACAAAGAGCTCCGGCTGCTCAAACGCCGCGAAGTGACCACCGCGATCCAGCCGGTTCCAATAAACCAGGTTCGGATAGCGTTTCTCAGCCCATCTCCTCGACACCCGGAAGATCTCTTTCGGAAAAATACTGCAGCCCACCGGGATGCGCACTGGCTGGGAGTTGGACTTGTTGAAGCTCTCCCAATAAAGGCGCGCCGAAGACGCCGCTGCATTGGGGAGCCAGTACAGCATAACGTCGTCCAGCATCTCGTCGCGCGTGAGCGCATTCTCGGGATCCCCGTGGCAGTCGGTCCAGGACCAAAACTTTTCGAGAATCCAGGCCGCTTGTCCGGCCGGCGAATCGGCCAGTCCAAAGCCTACTGTCTGGGGTCGCGTGCTTTGCTGCTTCGAGTAGCCCGAATCCCAGTCCTGATAATGCTGAAACCCCGCCAGGCAGTCCTTCTCTTCGTCCGTCAGACTTCCCATAGTCGCCGGATCCGGCCGCACAATAGGCATATTCACATGGATGCCGTGACAGTGCTCGGTGTCTTCAAGAGCAATCGCCGTGGTGACTGCCGCGCCCCAGTCGCCACCTTGCGCATAATAGCGCTGGTATCCCAGGCGTAGCATCAGCTCGCTCCAGGCGCGCGCGATTTTCTCCGCCGACCAACCGGCCTGCTTCGGTTTATCGGAAAATCCATAGCCCGGCAGCGACGGGCACACGACATGAAACGCATCCCCCGGTTCACCGCCGTGCGCCGTCGGGTCGGTCAACGCCGGGATCACCTTCAGGAATTCAATAAACGACCCGGGCCACCCATGCGTCAGCACCAAGGGCAAAGCATCCTCGTGCCGCGATCGGATGTGCAGGAAGTGGATGCCCAGGCCATCGAGATCCGTGCGGAACTGCGGGAGCGCATTGAGCCGCGCTTCGGTCTTGCGCCAGTCGTATTCGTGCGCCCAATAGGCGCAGACCTTTTGTACGTAATCGAGGGGAATTCCCTGCGACCAGTCGCCCACCGTCTGTGGGTCGGGCCAGCGCGTGGAGCCCAGGCGGCGCTTCAAGTCGTCGAGGTCGGCGTCGCTAACGTGGATCTTGTAAGGCTGGATTTGTTCGCTCATAGGTGCAGGCGCGGCGCCTTGGGCCTTAGTGTATCGACAATTGCCAAGCTAAATCCATCACAGATCTATATCGCAGCCATTGGCAGTGCAGAATCATCTCGCTTCGAGTGTCGGCCACAACGTTTACGTGATCAAGCTTGTTCCATCCGGCAAGGTCGTGTACTCGACCTACTTCGGCGGAAACGGTGACGATCTCGCGAGCGCGGTGACGGTGGATACGGTTGGCGCCGTGTACGTCAGCGGCGTCATTTCCTCTACAAATTTCCCCGTCACTCAGGAAGCTTACTCGTCTTCCTCTCAGTCGGCCACCGGCATATTCTTATTCAAATTGAATTCCGATGGAACGGCTGGCCACTCCACTTATTTTGCCCAGACTGATCCTACCGCGATCGCGGTGAGCGGCGCGGGCTCGGCATACCTTAGCGGAGGAGTGGGACCGAATCCAGGTCTCCTTCCGACCACGCTAGGAGCGTACAAACAGTCTCCGCCTGCGGTGTAATCGGCGAAATGGGGCCAGCCCAATTTATTTACGATGGCTCTGCGGTGACCGATGTTGGTGGCCGTATTCATCGGGGGATCTACTGCGTGGCTGCGGTCATGGGACCGCTGAAGGGATTCCGGGGGCGCATGATCTTGCAGATCCGCGCGGAGGCGTTATTATTGATCCGAAGGGATCAGCGTGTGAATGCCAAGACAATAGAGCGAATTGGCCTGCTTTGGCTCGCGTTCTGCACGATTGCGCCGGTCAGCGCATCCAACTGGCTTACGTTCGGCGGGGACCCGCAACGTACCGGCTGGGCGCAGGACGAGAAGGACATCAATCGACAAAACGCAAAGGATCTGGTCCTGCTTTGGAAGGCAACCCTCGACAACCAGCCGCGCGAGTTGAATTCGCTCACCGCGCCCGTGGCCGCGGAATGGGTGGTCACGCAGACCGGAATGAAGGAGATTGTCGTAATCGGCGGCGCCTCCGACAACCTGTTTGCGTTAGACGCCGAAAGCGGCAAGGTTCTCTGGAAGAAAACCTTCACCGCTGAAGGGGCCTCGCGGCAAGCGCCGTCATGGCTGTGTCCCAGCGCGCTGAACGCCACGCCGCTGATCGCAAGGACCGGTCTCGATCTGAGAGTTTACGCGATCTCAAGCGATGGCAAGCTGCATGTGCTCGACATCCACAACGGCGAAGATAAGATTCCGCCCAAACAGTTCGTGCCGCCCTTCTCGAAGAACTGGAGCCTGGGGCTTAGCGGAAACGTGCTGTACACCACCACGTCGCAAGGCTGCAATGGAACGAAATCGGGCGTGTATGCGATGGACCTATCCACCGCCGAGCGCAAGATCGAATTCTTCCAGGCCGCCCCGGGAGGCGCCGGAATCTGGGGGCGAGCGGGCGCGGTGATCAGTCCATCGGGCATGGTTTACGCGCAAACCGGAGACGGCCAATACGACGAAAGCGCGGGCAAGCTGCCGGACACGGTGCTGCAGCTTTCACGCTCCGACCTGAAGCTGGTGGATTATTACACGCCGTCCAATCACACCTATTTGACGCGCAAGGATCTGGATGCCGGAAGCATGAGCGCGGTGTACTTCCCTTTCAAGAACTGGGAACTGCTGGCATCGGCGGGCAAGGAGGGAGTGATCGCCCTTTTGGACGCCAAGGGCATTGGCGGAGGCGATCACAAAACGCCGCTGTACCGCAGCCCGCTGTGGGTGAACGAAGAAGCGGACTTCGCCGGCCGTGGTTTTTGGGGCGCGTTCGCGACCTGGCAGGATGAGGCCGGTGAGCGGTGGCTCTACGCGCCGGCGCTGGGAGCCGCTTCCTCCAAAGCTCCGGCCTTCGCGCACGTCAACGGTCCGGCGCCCAACGGAAGCATCATGGCGTTCAAAGTGGAGGAAAAGGACGGCAAGCCCGCGCTCGCGCCGGCGTGGATTTCGCGCGACATGAATATGCCCGACCCGCCTATCGTGGCCAACGGCGTGGTCTACTCGGTTTCTACCGGTGAATTTACACGCCAGTGGAAGCCGGATGGCGGGTTGTTCTCCGCCAAGGAGCGCGCCGCGCTGCATACCGGCAACGCGGTGCTGTATGCGTTCGATTCGGCCACCGGGCAGGAACTGTTTTCGAGCGGCAACACCATCTCCGGCTGGACGCATTTCAGCGGCATCGCTATTTCCGCGGGTCGGATTTTTGTCACCACCTACGATTCAACCGTGTACGCGTTCGGATTGAAGCAGTAGCGCTCAGAACATCTTTATTCGGATGTTGCGCGCTTCGATCTTCATCCCTGCTGCCGTGACATGGAGTTGAATCCCGATCAGTCCGTCGCGTTTGCGATGCGTGGGATCGTCGTCTAAAAACACGCACATGACGTGGCCGTTCAACAGGTGCACCAGCGTATCGCCGCGAGCGACGACGTGGATGTCGTTCCAGTCGTTATCGCGAATGAATCCCCGCAATTCGCCGGGATCGCCGACGGCGCCGATTGTTCCGGGCTTATTCTCCGCGGCCGCGTAGCTGAACGTGCCACGCGGCGCGAGAAAGCCGCGATCGCGTTCTTCATAGAGCTGGCCCGTGTAGCGCTGCTCAGCGTCGATGTCGGCCTGGTAGCCCTGCATCACCCATTTGGCGATGTCCAGGCGCTCCACGCTCCGGTATTGAAATCCGCTGTTGCCGCCGCTGATGCGATATTCAGCCTTCAGCTCGAAGTCAGCAGGCCGAGCGGCGCGCCAGATACAAAACGTATTCTGCTTGGGCTGGTGAGTGGCGCTGGTTTCCCCGGTGATTACGCCGCGTTCGACACGCCAGAAGTTCGGATCCCCGTCCCAGCCGTTCAATGTCTGGCCGTTGAAGATCGGCTGGAACCCGGTTTCCGGAAGCGGCGGAACCGGACTCGCGGGACTGGGAGCGCGTTGCGCGAACGCGTTCGCACGGAACAGAGATGCGGAAGCGAGCGCCAGCAGCCCGCGGCGGCCAACGATCGTTTTATCGGAAAAGTGCATGCTGCCTCAAATCGGGTTCAATGTAGCATGCTCCGCCGCCTGACGTCCGGCGTGGTTCTATTTTTGCGAGCTGGCGCGGCGCGTGGACGCCATCCTGGCTGCTACGCGCATGGCCTGTTTCATGCTGCGGGCGTCAGCCTGATTCCTACCGGCGATGTCGAACGCGGTTCCATGATCCACCGAAGTGCGGATGATCGGGATGCCCAGGGAGATATTGACGGTGCCCTCGAAATCAATCAGCTTCATGGGAATGTGGCCCTGATCATGGTACATCGCCACCACCAGATCGTAAGCCCCGCGCGACGCCTGCAGGAAAATGGTATCGGCTGCGTGAGGGCCGCTGCACTGAATACCTTCCCGACGCGCCGTATCGATGGCCGGAGCGATGTGCTGCGCGTCTTCATTGCCGAAGAGACCGTGCTCGCCCGCGTGTGGATTCAAACCGCAGACCGCGATGCGCGGCCGCTCGAAACCGAGCAGCTGCATGGCCTCATTACCGAGCTTAATGGTACTCAGAATGCGTGGCGCGTTCAGTTCGCACGCCGTTCGCAAAGCCACATGCGTGGTGACATGCACCGTCGAGAGCCGCTCTGATGAGAGCAGCATCCGGGATTCGGCTACACCGCACAGCTCCGCAATGTACTCGGTGTGTCCGGAGAAGCGATATCCCGCCATCGTAACCGCTTCTTTGTTGAGCGGCGCAGTGACCATGGCGTCCGTGCTCCCGGCTAAACACAGTTCCGTGGCGATCCGTACGTACTCGACGGCCGCGCGCCCGCAGCGCGCATCCAGCCTGCCGAACGCAAAGTCATCGATGTCAGTCAGGGCGGGAACATCGCGCAGCTCCGCCGATGCAAGCACCGATCCTGTCATTCGCTCGACCATTTTTAGGACGCGCGAATCCCCCACCACGATCCAGCGAGCCAATGGCGCGAGTTCCGGATCCGCAAGGGCTTTGAGGACCACTTCGGGACCGATGCCGGCAGGGTCGCCGACCGTTAGCGCAATGATCGGCAGAGTCTCTATTGGTTGGGGCATAAGAAATAGTCAGCTACCTGGACAAGAGCATCCGCGTTTCCGAAACCACCCGATTTGGTCGCGACAACCATTCCATCGAAAACTCCGCCGCCGAAAACACCGCAGGGAATACCAGGGACGATTTCATGATACAAGTCGATGTGCTGAACTCCCAGCGCCTGGCACACGAGTGAGGCGGTATCGCCGCCGGACACGAACACGGCCGCGGCGGGTGCACCTTCGATCAACTGGCGAAGTTTTTCACAGAGCGTTGGATCGCGCGGGATGCGCAAACCCACGTGCTCGCGCTGGCCCAGGGCTTCTTGAATGCGCTCGCGGCTGGCTTGCTCCCATGGAAATATTCGAACAGGCCGGTTGGCGATTAGAGTTTCTTGTTGGCCCGCAGTGACGGCGTGGTCTGAGCCGATGCAGAACAGCACAGGGCCCTTGGCCAGCTCCGCACGGCCAGATGCGGGATGAGTGGGCAGTGAGCGTGCAAGAGCAGCCGCGAGGCCTCCGGAACCCACCCAGAGAATCCGCCCATCCATAGCCAGAGCTTCGGCCGCGATCTGATCCAGGTCCTGATCGGAAGCTGCGTCGAAAGACAGCGTCTGCGCGCCCGAAAAGATAGCGCTCCGCATCGCTCCGGAGTGAATGTGAACCGTTCGTTCCAGCCCCTGCTTGCGAAGCAGGGCGGCGACTTCCACCGGGTCGAAACTCGACCCGCCGACATGTAGCCGGCTCTCCTTGACCACCCGGTTCAAAGCCGGAAAGGCTGGACATACTACCGCGAAATCACACTCAAACGGTCCCATGGCCGCCGCAATTTCCTGGCCCACATTACCGCGCAGCGTGGAATCGATCTTCTTAAAGAGAATTTTCACGGCTCGCCCCTCCAGTCTGGGGGCCGCTTCGGCCAGGCGGACGCGAGCTTCTTCAACACTGCTATCACGGCTTTCGGTAGTAACAGCGATCACCTTCGCGTCGGCGGCATCGGCTTCGGCGGATATACAAACCCTGGTCCGGTAGCCGCGCACAGCGAAATGCACGGCCGCGTCACAAGCGCCGGTCAGATCGTCTGCGATCAGAAAACACTCGAGCGTTATCAATCGGTCGCTTCCACAGTTGTGGCGCCGGCGATGCTTTCAAACCTTTGCCGCTCGCTGACGAAATACCAGGCGGCCAGCAGCGCCAGCAATGCAAGCATGGTTTCGCCCGCCACCTGGTTCGGAGGCATCACCAGGATCGCGCACATGAATACTGTCCAGGCGATCGCGATCAGATTGACGGTGTTGCTCCAGCGGCCCAAATGCCACGGGCCCAACTCGGCCCAAACTCCGGAGCGTCGCGCGCGCCATCCCAGATAGATCGGCAGAATGTACGAAGCGTAAAGGCCCACCGTGCTCATGGAGGTTACCACCGAATAAGCGCCGCTCGAAACGGCCACCAGAAAAGACAGCCCGATGGAGAGCCAAATAGCGTTGGCCGGAATCGCATGCTTCTCGGTCACTCGCCGCCATAGCCTGGATAACGGCATCCCGCCGTCGCGGGCGAACGCGTAAATCACGCGCGAGTTCGACGTTATGCACGTGACCCCGCAGAACCACATGGCCAGGACCGCCAGCCAGGACATTGCCGTTCCCGCGCGAGCGCCTAGCGCTTGTCCCAAAATTGTGATCATGGCCGGAATCGGGTTGCCATCGGAGTCTGTGGCTCCCAGCACCGCCGGAATATTGCGAACGGAAAGCGTCAGCGCGAAGATCAGCAAATAGCCGACCACGGCCGAAATGATCACCGAGTTTACAATTCCCCAGGGTACGCGGCGGCGCGGATCCACCGTTTCCTCGGATACGTGAGCTGATCCGTCGTATCCGACCAAGGTCCATTGCGCCATCAACAATCCCAGCAGGAAAGACCAGGGGTAGGAACCGTGGGTGCTGGCGGCTCTTTCAAAGAAAAACCCTATGGGATGCTTGGGTGCAAATAACATCAGCGCACCCACGATGGCAACCACTCCGACAATATGAACCGTAACGCTGAAATCATTCAGCCATGCGACCAGCCGGATGCCGTAGTGGTTCAGCAAACCGTGGGATGCCAGGATCAAGGAGTAAAACAATAGCAGGGTCTTCGTTCCGGAGCCGAAACCCAGCAGCGGCGCGGCGAACTGCGCGCAGCCATAGTCCACCGCGGCCACGTTGGCGATCATCCCGATGATTCCGAGCCAGGCGGTGAACCAGCCCCAACCGGCGCCTCCAAGATGGCGCGCCCAATAGTAGTTGCCGCCGGAGGTGGGGAATGCCGACGATAGTTGCGCCATGCTGGCAGCCACCGCGAGCGTGAAAATTGCGACCAGCGGCCATCCGAACGACATCTCGAACGGCCCGCCCTTTTCCAACCCGTAACCGTACTGGGTAGCGACACCGGTGATGATCGAAATGATGGAGAACGAAATGGCGAAGTTCGAGAATCCGCCCATGCTGCGGAACAATTCCTGGGCGTAGCCGAAATGGCGCAGGTCGCGGGCGTCACGGGCAGTGGCTTGGCCATCCGATTGGTGCATGCTGAAGGCCTACCTGTCGAACTTGCCGATGAACACCCATTCCGACCGCCGCCGGGGCGGTTCGATGAAGTTCTCGCCGCTCGCGCCGATGATCATGTTGTCCAGCCATACAAACCGGTCGAGCGCGGCGGCGTGCGGAAGAGGCGCAAGTTCGCTGTAGGTTCGTTTGGACGTGTCCAGTTTCCAGACCTTTTGAAAATCATTTATCAACACGATCGCATCCCCGACAAACACCGGGGACGGAGGATTGGTCTCGGTGCTCACCTGGGGCAGCTTCGGCTGATTCTCCCATTTGCCGCCGGCCAGATCGTACCGACAGACGTCGTCGTAGGTGGTGATCGGAGCAGTGGGCCCGTCCTGGTAAATACCGCTGAACATCCAGATTGCATGCCCATCGCTTTCAGCGCTGAAATAAAATCGCAGCGGTCCTGGGAACGGAGCAAGTTGCCGCCAGCCTTTCTCCATGTGATTCGTATCCAGAGCCAGAAGGGTACGGGTCGCGGTCTTCGAGCTGCAACAAGTACCGGTGGGATCCCGAGGTTCGAACTGTGTGGTCCCGCCCACCGCGTAGAGCGAGCTTCCTACCGCGACCACTCGCGGATACACCCGGTCAAACGGGAATTCTCCGGAATCCTTCCAGGCGTAGCCGCCCGGGCGCTTTTCCAAAACGAAGATCCGGCGGTTCACTTGCCGTCCGGTATATCCACCCACGACGTAGAGCTTCCCGCCGATCACCGCCGCGCCCGCGCAGCCGAGCGGGACCGGCAGATCAGGCAGCTTCTCCCAGGTTTGCGATTCAGGATCGAACGCGTGGGTGCTGGGCGAGAAATGCTTCTTGATCCAGTGGCCCTTCGAACCGGTCCAGTAGGTGCCGCCTGCCACAATAAGCTTTCCACCCACCACTCCCGCCACATAATCGGAACGAGTTTCGGGCATCGGCGTGGAGAGGGACCAATGCAGCACATCGCTTGTTGCACACATGTCTTTCGCACCCACGAGCAGCACCGCACCCAAAAAACAAGGTCCAAGCCGTCTCATCTATAGCCTCACCTCAGCTTTTCGCCCGAGGCCGGCATATACGAGAAACAAGCCAACCAGGAAGATTCCGCTCGAAGCGACGAAGATACCGGCGGCGGTAGCGAGAGAATCTTTTGCGGCGGCAATGATTTCATTCCAATGCATGGACGCGAACAGCGCGCCGGCCAGCCCCACCAGAGATATCAATGAGCCCGCCAGGATGAGCCGCGCATTGGGGCCCGCATGCAGACCTTCTTCGAGATTCACCGGCTTCATATCCCTGCCAGCGAAATAAATGAAGAGCAGCAACGCCAAAGGATGCATCACGCCCGCGGTGATGAACAGTGGAACGTAGCTGCCGAACCATTGGAGGAACCCTCCGGCCAACAGCGTCATGATCATCCCACCCATCGCGCCGCAGGCTCCGCCCAGCCCCACCACGGACCCCACTACGCGTGTCGGAAATAAATCGGACGGCGTGGTGAAGAGATTCGTCGACCATCCCTCATGGCCGGCGGTGGCGAGGCTGATCAACCCGACCGAAATCCACGCGTGGCTGGTCAGGACCGCCCAGATAGCCGCAGGCATGCACATGGCGGTGATGAACATCACCGTCAGGCGCGCGCGGGATGGCCGCCAGCCGCGCTTCATCAGGAAGCTCGAGAACCATCCAGCGGAGATGCTGCCTGCGTCGGCAGTCATGTAAGGGATGATCAGCGCCGCGACGCTGTCCATGGTGGAGAACCCGCGCTCCTTCACCAGATACGACGGCAGCCAGTAGAGGTAGAACCACCACACCGGATCGGTCATGAACTTGGCGACGAAGAACGCCCAGCCCTGCTTGTAGCGCAGCAGGGACACCCATGGGATGCGGATAGCCTCTTCTTCGGGAGTCTCGGGAATCTGATCGCTTTCGATCAGTTTTAATTCTTCCGGCGACAGCTTCGCGTGCTTTCGCGGAGAGTAGTAATATTTCAGCCAAAGATACAGCCACACGAAGCCGAGCGCTCCGGTAAAGAGAAACGCGGCCTGCCAGCCGAACTTGGTCGCGATCCAGACAGCGCCCGCTGCGAACGCGACGCCGAAGTCGCTAGCGCCGTTGAATAGTCCCGTGGCGAAGGCTCGTTCCCGTTTCGGAAACCATTCGGCGACGGCTTTCACCGAGGCCGGCCAGTTGGCCGCTTCGCCCACGCCCAGGAAAAAGCGCGCGATACTGAACTGGAATACCGTCCGGCAAAAAGCGTGGCTCATCGCGGCGGCTGACCAGACCACGACAGCGATCGAAAAGCATAGCCGGACTCCCAGCAGGTCCACTAAGCGGCCCGCGAAACTCATCATCAACGCGTAGGACAGCTGGAAGGAGAAATTGATCCAGCCGTAACCGGCTTCCGACCATCCCAGCCGGTGCGAGAGATCTTCCTTTAGCGCGGAAACGGTCTGACGGTCCAGGTAGTTGATCGCGGCGGCAAGAAAGAGCAATCCGCAGATGTACCATCGCAGGTGCTTGATGTAAGCGCGAGGCTTCTTGGGGGCGGCGCCGGTCTCGACTTCCTGATCTGGTTTTATCAATCGCCCCCGCTCGTTCGGTCGCTCTTAAATGTCGAACAACACGCCGACCACCTGCTGCATGTAGGGTTCTTGCGAAGTAAAGTTATGATCGACGGCGAAGATGCGCCCGTTCTGGAGTTGCACGGCGTGCGGGTAGCCGATGTGCCACCAGATATCGAACGGGTTGTTGCCGGCGGTGGGAGGCGCGATGCCGCCATTGCGAATGACGAATTCGTTTTTCACATCCCAATGCAGCCCGTCCTCGGAGATGCAGCCGCGCAGGCCCCACGGCGCGCGCCGGTAGCCATAAACCGCAAGCATCCGGCCGTCTTTCAGCGTGATCAGATCGGCGGGATAACCCCAGATGTTGGTTGCCTCCGGCCGGCTCCAGGACTCGCCGTCGTTCTTTGAAAACGCCACCCACATGTGTTGGTGCCGCTCTCTGGGCAAATGCTCGGTGCGCATCATACAGACCAGCGTGCCGTCGGCGGCGCGGCCGAGAGAAGGCTCGTCGAAAGAAATGATGCCGGCTGGATCGAAGGCGATCGTCGACCAATGCTCCCAATGAAATCCCTTGTCGTCGGAGCGCATCAGCACGGAGCGAATCGGCTCCTGGTCTTTCCGTTCTCGCCGCGTGTTGAGTTGGCCCAGAACCGGCAACAACAATGTGCCGTTGGGCAATTCCGTGATGCTGTCGGCCGGCATGATCCAACGCATCGGCTCCTGGCTGATCTTGTAGCCAGGTTCCCATGTGTAGCCGTTGTCGTTAGACCGGCTGAGCCAGCATCCCTCGGCGCCGATGGAGCGCCAAAACTCTTCCGACTGCGGGCCGAAGTCGTCCTTAA
Organism: Terriglobia bacterium; assembly: GCA_963786745.1. Lineage (GTDB taxonomy): Bacteria > Acidobacteriota > Terriglobia > Bryobacterales > Bryobacteraceae > Palsa-89. Next base: position 681,398 of record CAWBAE010000014.1, read on the forward strand.
TGCCCTTTTGTTCGTAAAAGCTAGTGACCAGATGGTTGACGATCACCGTGCCGTCGGAGATCTGCGTGATGAGCGGGATATCCGAGCCAAAGGTGTCGGTTTGCGGCCACACGGTCACCACCGAAGCCGGATCGAAGGTCTTCCCCTGGTCTTTGGAGCGGATGACCTTGGGCGTATCGAAGTCCTCATGCATCTTCTTGCGCGTCTGGTTAAAGGAGACGAGCACGTCTCCGTTCTTCAACTGGCAAACGCAAGTGTGCGCTTCCCAGTGATCGGGATTCTTATAGATATTGATGTATTCGGGGTTTTTGATCGTCATTTCCGGTTTCCTCTTAGACGCGATATAGACTGCATACGAGAGCTTGCCGCTCATCCTTCCAGGTTTGATAGGCGGTCAGGATCCGACCTTCGTTCAATTCGACGCTGCTCGGGCAGCCGATCTGCAAATGCTCCGAATCGAGATCGGCGATCGCCTGGACGGTGAAAATATCCTGTGGCTTCCATTGAACGCCGTCGTTCGAGACGCATCCGCGCACGCCGGGACCGGGGTGCATTCGATAGCCGTAGGTGCACAGAACCCGGCCGTCGTTCAATGCAAGCAGGTGCGCGGGATGGCCCCACATGCTGGTTTTCTGAGCCTTGCTCCAGGTCGCTCCGCCATCCTCCGATATAGTCATGTAAAGATAACCGCCGGGCGGATCCCGCCGCGGACTCACGTGGCTGCGCAACACGCACAGCAGCCGGCCGTCGCGCAGCGCGACCATGGCGGGTTCGTCAAAGTCACGGTCGCCATTACGGTCTTCGGCGATGGTCGCTCCAAAGCTCCAGGTTTTGCCCCGATCCAGAGACCGCATCACGAAAGATGCCATCGGTTGACGGATCTCTCGATAGCTTTCGCTTCGCTGGCCCGCCAGCGGCAGCAGCAAAGCGCCATCAGCCAGCTCGACAATGGAGCCACGCGTCCAGGCAACCGCGAACGGCGTGGTGTCCACTTTGCGTTCCTCGCCCCAGGCATGCCCGCCGTCAGATGATTCCCGGACGAAAACTCCATCCGTGGCGGAGCCTCTTCTCCATCGCAATTTGCCTTCGAACAGATGCCGCAAGCGTGTAGTGGAAACGATATGAGCGCTGTCGCTGAGGCGCGTGATGGCCGCCAGCTGATGCCCTGGGCCGGGGTGCGAGAATATCGGCGTCGCACTCGATGGACGCCAGGACGCGACACCGTCCTTCGAGCGCGTCAACAGAATATCGCCGGTTTCAGAGCCCGAGGCCGCGCGTCCGAACGTGGCCACCACTTCGTCTCCGTGACCTTTGGCAAGGCTCACCTCAAAGCACGAAAATTTCGGATCGTCGTGAAGGCGGAGCGTGCGCGGCTCCTTGCTTTCATGCGCCGACGCCAGGCTTCCGCCCGATGCTAGCGCGCCGATTCCCCAACTCGACAGCAGGCCGAACTCCCGCCGGGTCTTCTTCATTGAATGGTTCCTCCCATCACCCACGCGGTGTTGAACCGTGCAAGTATCATCTTCGAGTATTGATCCGCTTCGAAGAGGCAAAGAACGGACCCGTCGTCCGCTACCGCGAGATCAGAGTAAGCGGAATGGCCCTCGTATAACAAGCGTGAAACCGGCCAGGTCTTACATTCATCGTTGCTCATGCGCGCCGTCAGATGGCTTCGATCCTTGGCGCTGGCCGGATTGACAAATAAAACGCCGCTTCCTGGAAGCCGGATAATGCTTCCTTCCGCGGGAGGATCCGGCAGCGCCTGGTCAAATTGGATCAGCGACCACGAATATCCGCCGTCTTCGCTCCAGGCGTGCGCGCGACGCCGCTTGTCCTGGCGGCTGCGCAGAGCTACATAGACTCGCTTATCCGCTGCTTCCACCAGCATGGCTTCTTCGGTTAGATTTTCATACATCGGCCGGCCGCGATGCCAGGTGGCTCCGTGATCGTCGCTATACATGGCAAAGGTGAATTCTATGACGTCCCATGCAGGCGGCCACGTTACAGGTCCGGGACTGGCATCGCCCCACGCGGCCACCAGCAAGCGTCGGTTGCTGAGCTGAATTCCGTGCCCGGGTCCGGACGCGACATATTTCCAGTCCGGATCTTTCGTCTGTCCGGTGATATCGCGCGGCGCGGCCCAGGTCACTCCGTCGTCTGCGCTGTTCGTGACAAACACCTGTTGATTGTCTTTGCAGAACACCAGCCACAACACCCCGGTGTCGCGATCCAGAATAGGAGACGGCTGGTTGACGGAACGCGTTCCGTCGTGGAACAGCACGCGCACGTCACTCCAGGTTCTGCCTCGGTCTTCGCTTCGTTTCAAGACCAGATCGATCTGATCCCAATCCTCGCAGTTGGTTTTGCGAGCTTCCGCAAAAGCCAGAACCGTACCCTTGCTCGATACCACCATCGCAGGAATGCGAAAGCAGAAGTACGATGCTTCGCCGGAGTGAAATAGAACATCCTGCTGGAATATGGCTTGACCACTCAGGCTGCAACCGCCCGCTAGCGCCAACCCGAACAAGATGGCTGCCTCACTATACATCGAATAGGACCCCGACGACGTGTTGCATCGGCGGCCCCTGAGGAGCGAAATTATGATCCACAGCCAGTATCCTGCCATTCTGCAACTGGACAGCGTGGGGATAGCCGATGTGCCAGTAAGTCGGATCCGTAATCGGCCCGATGCCACCATCTCTGATTGTGAACTCGTTCTTAACGTCCCAATGCAGGCCATCCTCCGAGATGCAGCCCCGCAGGCCCCAAGGCTCCCGGCGATAGCCGTAGACCGCCAACATGCGTCCGTCCTTGAGCGTGACCAAGTCCGAAGGATAACCCCAGATGTTGGTAGCCTCCGGTTCGCTCCAGGATTCGCCGTCGTTCTTCGAGTACGCCACCCAGCTGCTCTGGTGACGTTCTCTAGGAAGATGCTCGGTGCGCATCAGGCAGACCAGCGTTCCATCAGCGGCTCGACCGAGAGCGGGCTCGTCGAAGGAAACAACACCAGATGCATCGAAGGCGATGGTCGACCAGTGCTCCCAATGCAGGCCTTTGTCGTCCGACCGCATCAATACTGATCGGATAGGCTCTTGATCCTTCCGTTCGCGCCGCGTGTTCAACTGGCCCAGCACAGCCAGCAAGAGCGTTCCATTGGGTAGTTCCAGGATGCTGTCCGCGGGCATGATCCAGCGCATCGGCTCTTGGCTGATCTTGTAACCCGGCTGCCAAGTGTACCCGTTGTCGTTGGAGCGGCTGATCCAGGTTCCTTCCGCGCCGATCGAACGCGAATAAACTTCCGACTGCGGACCATAGTTGGTCAGAATGCCCCGCTGGTGATAAAAGCTGGTCACCAGATGATTCACCAGAACCGTTCCGTCCGAGATCTGAGTGATGAGCGGAATGTCCGACCCGAAGGTATCGGTTTGCGGCCAGACCGTCACCACCTTCGAAGACTCCCAAGTCTTGCCCTGGTCCTTGGAGCGAATCACCTTAGGGGTATCAAAATCTTCGTGCTTCTTTTCACGCGTCTGATTAAAGGTAACCAGGACGTCGCCGTTCTTCAGCTGGCAGACGCAGGTATGTGCCTCCCAGTGATCCGGGTTTTCATATATCGTTATGTATTCAGGGTTCTTAATCGTCATTCCGCCCTCTGACCGCTTGCAAACACGGGGTCCTAGCCCTGGACTTCGGCATCGCGGCAATCCATGACTACCGGATTCAAGAGATTTTAACTTTACAGTCGGTGGCCTGTCAAGTTTTCATCCAAGAATCTATTGTTCGACAATTATGCTTGATTTGACCCTTTTACTTGTACATAATGGTCATCGGAGCTCGGACCATCTTGGAACGTTTGAATCGCCCTCCTACCTTGACTGCTGCCACCGCGCAGAACATTCAGGAGGCGATCCTTCGCGGCGACTTTGCGCCGGGCGATCCGTTGCGCGAAGCCGATCTCAGCGAGAGCCTGGAAGTTTCCCGGGGCACGGTCAGGGAAGCGTTGAGGTTGTTGCATCAAGAAGGCGCATTGGTGGAGATCATTCCGCATCGCGGTGCATTCGTGATCAAGCTCACCGTGGAGCGGGCGCGAGAGATCTACACTTTGCGCGCGCTGCTGGAACCTTACGCGGTCCGCGTCGCGATGGAGAGCAAGGCGTATAGCGAAACTGATCTTGCGGAGCTGCGCGATCTGGTGCAGCGGCTTCAAGAGCTCGAGAACGAGCACAACGATCCGGCTCTGGTCAAGACCGACATGGAGTTCCATCACGTCGCGACGCGTCGCTGCAATCACCAGTTGCTGCTGGAGATGGTTGGAAAGCTGCAATCTCAAACCCGGATTCTAATTTTCAATACCAAGCGCTACCGGTCCGACAAGGTTCCCGATTCGGTTTCGCATCGCGCCATTGTCGAAGGAATAGAAAGCGGCGACCCATTGGTGGCCGAAGAAGTTGTCAGAAGGCACATTATCGATGCAGGTTCCTCGCTAGTGAAGCGGATGCAGGAGGTTCAGGGAACGGAAGGAGCTCCGCTCGAGAACCAGGAAGAGACGGTTTGGCCGGCCAGCGCGGGAACGGCTCTACCTCGCGGTGTTGCGCAATGAGATGGTGCTCGTTCCGCCCCAAGCTTCACCGATAACATCAAGCATTTCGTAGTTCTGATAAGCGTCACCTAGGAGAAAGAGTTGCCGACAGCATTTGAAGATCGAATACTGCAAGAGCGCGCCCGGATGCGCGGTTCCGAGGCGGGACTTCGGGAGCGCGTCGAGCAATTCAACCGTGGGCCCAAAGCCAAAAAAATCCTGATGACCACGCTGACCTACGAATCCACGGGGCATTTGGATTTTTCTCTGTTTACGTGCCCTCCGGTGCTCGATCACGGCAAGGGAGCCAAGCTTTATGACGTGGATGGAAACGAGTATATCGATCTCCACGCGGGCTTCACGGTCAACGTGCTGGGCCATGGAAATGACGAAGTGAACGCAGCCATCAAAGCCCAGATGGACAAGCTGAATCATTTCGCCGAGCTGCCGATGGAAAGCCGCGCCGAACTCGCGCGCCTGTTGTGCGAGCGTCATCCGGGCGACTTCGAAAAGAAAATCATGTGGGCCGTCACCGGCGGCGAAGCAGTGGAAATCGCCATGAAGCTGGCCCGCTGGTACACCGGCAAGCCGATCATCATCACCCATTGGGGGGATTATCACGGGCGCACCGCCGGCGCCATGGGCCTGACCGCCAAGGCCTTCATGATGGCTTACAGCTATCCCATCCCGCCCGCCGACACCGCTGTCGCCCGCATTCCCTTCCCCTACTGTTACCGCTGCCCCTACGGCAAAGAATATCCTTCCTGCGATCTGTTCTGCGCGGATCAATTCGAGAAGATGTTCGAAAGCAAAGAGACCTGGCTGAACAACCCCAAGGCGAAAATCACTAACGTCGCGGCCATGCTGATCGAACCGTTTCAGAGTTCCGCGGGTTATATTCTCGCGCCTCTTCCTTACTTGGCGCGCATGAAGGAAATCGCGGAAAAGTACGACTACATGTTCATCAGCGATGAGGTTCAAAGCGGCATGGGGCGCACCGGCAAGCTCTGGGCCATCGAGCATGCGGGCGTTGCGCCGGACTTGATCACCATCGCCAAGTCCATCTCCAACGGTTTGCCCCTGGCGGCTGTAACGGGACGCAAGGAGATCCTGGATTCCTGGGGCCCGGGCGCGCATTCTTCCACCTTCACCGCGTATCCCACGGCTTGCGCAGGAGGCGTCAAGGTGATGGAGATCTTCACCCGCGACCGCATCCTCGAATGCGCCGAGGCGAAGGGCAAATATTTCCTCGAAGGTCTGGAAGAGCTGGCGCTGCGGCATCCCTCCATCGGAAACGTGAGCGGCCTGGGCCTCTACTTGGCCATCGAGCTGGTGAAAGACCGTTCGACCAAGGCTCCCGCGGATGAAGCCACTGCCTGGGCTTCCATGGAACTGGTCAACGCCGGCGTCCTTTGCATCAGCTCGGGATATTTTTTCAACCGGCTCTGCTTTGCGCCTCCGCTGGTGATCGAGAAATCCGAAATCGACGACGCTCTTCGGATTCTCGATGACGTCCTGACCAGAATGGAAGCCAAGTTCGGAATTGCACGCCCTTAACTATGAAACCCCCACGACACTCCCAGAACGAACTGGATGCGCTGCGCCAGTACACCGTGCCTACGCTCGCGAATGCGTTAGAGACATTTGGAATTCCGCCCAATGTCGGCTACTGCAACTCCACCATGCAGTGCCGTTTCCCGGATATGCCGCTCATGCTGGGCTACGCGGTCACCGCGCGGGTGTCCACCGATCAACCGCCCAGCAAAGTTCGTCCGGCCGTTCACGAACCAGACTACTGGCGCTTCATCGCCGAACAGGCGGGCCCCAAAGTCGCGGTGGTCCAGGACATCGACGATCCGCCGGTCGGGGCCATGTGGGGCGAATGGAATTCGAATGTCCACAAGGCGCTGGGCTGCGTCGGAATGGTCACTGACGGCGGCGCACGTGATCTGGACGGCGTCAAGAAACTCGGATTCCACTATTTTTCGACCGGCGTGGTAGTCTCGCACGGATACGGTGCATTTATCGACTATGGCGGCTCGGTTAGGGTGGCCGGTTTGGTGGTCAACACGGGCGATCTGCTGGTGGGAGACATGCACGGGGTCTTGCTCATTCCCGCCGAAGTTCCGCTGCTGACGCTCGCGAACGTGGCCGGCTCAATCGACCGGCTCGAGAGCGAGATCTTCGCCCTCTGCCAGTCACCCGACTTCAATATCGACGCCCTGGCGAAACTGGACGCGTCCGTTCAAAGCCGGTGGCCTCGGCCCCGTGGAACGGATCAGCGCATCACCCAGACGGCCTGACGTCCCGAGGAGAGTCTGCAATGGGGAAGCGAGTTGCGTTCGTTCACACCGTGGCCAGCCTGCCGCCGGTCTTCAAGAGCCTGGCCGAGGAGCTGATGCCGGGTCTCGACATTTTCCACATTGTGGATGAGAGCCTGCTGCAAAACACCATCCGCGATGGCGCACTTTCGAAAACCACGATTCGCCGCCTGGTGACCTATTTGTCGCTCGCGCAGGAAGGCGGAGCGGATGTGATTATGGTCACATGCTCCTCGGTTGGACCGGCGGTGGATATCGGCCGCTCTATGATCGACAAACCGGTCCTGCGGGTAGACGAGGCCATGGCCGAAAAAGCGTTGGCCAACGGAAAACGAATCGGCGTCGCGGCTACTTTATCCACCACGCTCGGGCCCACCGCGGCTCTGATCGAGCGCAAGGCCTCGGAGTCCGGAAACAAAGTGATCATCATCCCGAAGCTCTGCGCCGGAGCGTTTGAAGCTCTCCTGGCCGGAGATACAGCCAGGCACGATACGCTGATCAGAGAAGGCCTGCAAGAGTTGATACCCACTGTGGACGTGGTTGTCCTGGCGCAAGCCTCCATGGCTCGTATTGTCGAGACCTTGCCGGACTCAGACCGGGTGCTTCCAATTTATTCCAGCCCGCGCCTGGCTGTGGAGCATCTGGCGCGGATCACTGCGCTTGAATTCGATACGGCGGATTTAGCCAAGAGATAATTCCGAGGAGAACTATGCAGACGTGGAAAAATTGGATCGACGGCAAGTGGGTTGAGAGCGTGGGCGGACGCATGACGAAGGTTGAGAACCCCGCCACCGGCGAAATGATCGCGGAAGTTCCCGACTCCAGCCGCGAGGACGTGGACCGGGCCGTGCAAGCCGCCAAGCGGGCCTTCTATGACGGCCGCTGGACCGGAATCATGCGGGGCGAACGGCAACGGATGCTCTGGCGGCTGGGCGAACTCGTGGAACAGAAAGCCGAACAGCTGGCCCGCGTCGAATCCCAGAACACCGGCAAGCCGTTCAAGTATCTCAGCCTGGGGATGGACATGCCGGCGGCCATCGACCATTTGCGCTTCTTTGCGGCCTGCACCCGCGACACATTCGGCGATGAGGCCGGCGAATATATTCCGAACTACACATCCATTTTCCGCAGCGAACCGGTGGGCGTGGTCGGCCAGATCGCGCCCTGGAACTATCCGATCGTGATGGCGATCTGGAAGATCGGTCCGGCGCTGGCCTCCGGCTGCACTCTGGTTCTCAAACCCGCTCCGGCCACTCCGCTGACAACCTTGATGCTGGCGGAGCTGACTGCAGAAGCTGGTTTTCCCCCTGGCGTCGTAAACGTCGTCACGGGCAGCAACGAGACGGGGCAAAGTATCGTCGAACATCCCGATATCCGCCTGGTCAGCCTTACCGGATCCACCGCCGCCGGGAAGAAAGTGATGGCTGCCGCGGCCGCCACGCTGAAGCGCGTGCATTTCGAACTCGGAGGCAAGGCTCCGTTTCTGGTATTCGACGACGCGGACCCGGCCCTGGTGGCCGAGAAAGCCGCTTTCGCCGCATCACTCAACACCGGGCAGGATTGCACGGCGGCTACCCGCATCTATGTTTCGATGGGTAAGCGGAAAGCCGTCACCGAAGCCGTGGTCGAAGCGATGCGCGCCGTCAAGCTAGGAGATCCTTTTGACGACAGCGTGAAGATGGGTCCGCTGATCTCGAAGGTACAAAAAGAGCGGGTGGACGCTTTCGTGCAGCGCGCGCGGGCGCAAAAAGCCTCGGTGCTCACCGGCGGCGCCGCGCCGGCGCAGTGGAGCGAGCGCGGATACTACTACGAACCCACCGTGATCACCGATGTCGCCCAGGATTCCGAGATCATCCAATCCGAAGTTTTCGGACCCGTGATCACCGTCAGCACGATTAAAGACGACGCTGAGGCGGTGCGGCTTGCGAACGACGTGCCGTATGGGCTGGCTGCTTCGGTTTGGACTAAGGACATTGGGCGCGCCATGCGAATCAGCAAGGACCTCGAGTTCGGCGCGGTCTGGATCAACGATCATATGCCGCTGACATCCGAAACGCCGCACGGTGGATTCAAACAGTCCGGCTTTGGAAAAGACTTATCCCACGAGTCGGTGAAGAATTACAAAGTCACCAAGCACGTGATGGTGACGCACAGCTAAGCGCTTATTTTGGCGCTTTCGCGCCTTCTTCGATTACGATAATTCGGTCCACGCTCAGGCCGGCGAAGGTCTGCCTCAGCCCGGATGGCCAGCGTACTTCAAGATCCGCCGAGGTCGCCGGGCCCAGTCCGAAGTGCAGGCGTAGATCGTTCGCAGAAAAGAAGCTGGACTGGCTGGCCACTTCCTGGGCTTGCTTCTTCGTCCCGTATTTCGCGATGACGCGCGCGCCGATCGCGCTTCGATTCGATTGCTTGCCCACCAGCTTAACCTTGAGCCAGTGATTCCCGCCCGTGACATCATTGCGTAACAACGATGGAGGTTCATTCAAATTGACGATGAGCACGTCCACATCTCCGTCGTTGTCAAAATCGCCGAATGCGCATCCTCGGCTGGAATGCGGAGCGGCAATCCCGGTACCAGCCTCTTTGATCAGCTCTTCGAATTTTCCATTGGCCAGATTGCGAAATACAACGCGCGGCGTCTTGTCCGGATAGGCGGGAAACGTGCTCTCTATTTCGGGATAGACGTTGCCTGTCACGTAAAGCAGGTCCGGATTTCCATCGTTGTCGAAATCGGCGATGCCGCCTCCCCAATTCACAAACCTGGTTTCGACGCCCAGGCCGGCGCGCAGAGTGACGTCCTCGAAATTCGCCTTGCCATCGTTCTTGTACAAAGCGTTGGTGTCGTCGGAAAAGTGCGTCTTGAAAATATCCAGATTGCCATTCAGGTCGATATCGCCCACCGCCACGCCCATGCCGGCCTGTTCCATGCCGTCCTCGTTTAGCGCAACGCCCCGCACCAGTCCCTCTTCGCGAAACGTGCCGTCGCGATTGTTCATAAAAAGCAAGCTGTATGTGGAGTCGCAAGCAACGTAGATATCAGGCCAGCCGTCGTTGTCGAAATCCGCGGCCGTAACGGTCAGGCAATACGATTGTGTGGCGCGGGCGAATCCCGAGGCTTCGCTCACATCGGTAAATGTGCCGTCGCCATTGTTGCGATAGAGAAGACAACGGCCCGTGGGCAGACCTCGCGGACCGCAATTCACCGGAACGCCTTTGTACATGCAGTTCAAGTTCTCCCCGGGCTTGGGAATATGCGCCAGATCCGAATCAATGTAACTGGCCACTACCAGGTCCAGGTGCCCGTCGCGGTTGTAGTCGACAAAGCAACATCCCGAGCTCCAGCGGTCCCGGTTCCCCAGCAGGCCCGATTTCTCCGTCACGTCGGTGAACGTTCCGTCGCCGTTGTTCCGGTAGAGTACGTTCCGGCCGTAATAGGTTATAAAGAGATCCTCGAAACCGTCATTGTTGTAATCGCCGACCGAGACCGACAGTGCCCAACCCGTCCGATGCAGCCCAGCCTGTTCGGTAACGTCCGTGAAAGTCCCGTTGCGATTGTTCTTGTATAGGCGATTGGTGGCGCCTTCCGGAGCTCCCTCCAGGCGCGATCCGGACAGGACAAACAGATCCGGCCATCCATCTTGGTCGTAATCGATGAAAGCGCACCCGCAACCGATCGATTCCAAGATGTAGGTCTTGGTCTTAACGCCCCCGTAAATCACCGGCGCGGTCAGGCCGGCCTGATGAGCGATATCGGTGAAGCGCGCATGAAAAGGAAGCCCGGATGGCTTACCCCGCGGCATCGGTTTGACGCCCCGCGATGCCACGCCTTGGGCAGCGGCGCGCCAAGCTGTAGATCCGGCTAACAGGTACCGCAACAATTCTCGACGGCGCACGCGTTCTTGATCGCTTTTATCAATGATATCAAAGCAGGGTCGCGGGGCTGGATCTTGAGCTTCGTTAAGGCATCGCACAGCAATCAATCTTCGGACAAAAAATCACTTGACAATCAACACTGTACCGCTCAATACTGAGAAATCGATTTGTAACGCGTGCGTGGCAAGGTGGGCGGTTCTTACCATGTCTGTGTCCGAGCTCTCTGGAATCATGTCGCCACGTCTCTCTGGATAATTGCCATTAGAAGCACCGAAATTCGCTTATCGGTTGAGATCTCAGAAGGGGGTTGCTTATGCTCAAAAATTTCCAACGATTCGTCCGGTTCGCCTGTCACCTGGTGGTTGCCACGCTCTTTACGGTGGTGTTCTCAAGTCCGGGTCATGCCCAGTCGACATCCGGCACTGTGCTCGGCACGGTGACGGATCCCTCGGGCGGTCTGGTCCCGCAGGCCAAAGTGGAGCTGCTCAATACCGGAACCAACGCGGTCCGGGAAACGACCACCAGCGGGAGCGGCTCATACCAGTTCAATAACGTCGAAGTTGGAACCTACCAGCTCACCGTCACTGCGAGCGGGTTCCAGAAAGCCGAGTATCCGGCATTCGATCTGACTTCGCGGGCCACCGAGCGCGTCGACATGAATTTACGGGTCGCTTCACAAGCTTCCACCGTGGAGGTAAGCGGATCAGTTACCACTGTTCAGACCGATGTTTCCAACATTTCCGAGACCAAGGGTTCGCGCGAACTGAACGATCTTCCGGTGGCCATCACCGAGCGCTCGCAGGGCTCCACCAGCGCTTACTTCACGCTGACCGCGCAGCCGGGCGTACAAACCGACGGAGGCACCATTTCCGTCGGCGGCGGAACCGCATCCATGACTTCCTTCACTATTGACGGAATTGCCTTCTCGTCAGTGGGTGGTCAGGGCGGGTATGGCGGCTCCGGAGGCGGGCGCGCCGGCGGTGCTCTCACCGAACTGTTCCCCTCCTTTAACGGGATCGAGGAAATCAAGATCAGCGAAACTCTGAATCCGGCGGAGTTTGGAAGTATTGCTGACATCACCACCGTCACAAAATCAGGCACGAACAGCTACCACGGCGGTGTGTTTGAAAACTTTCAGAACAACGACATGAACGCCGCCGACACCTTCAGCCACGAGACAGTGCCGGTGAAGATGAACGATTTCGGCATTTACCTGGGCGGCCCGATCATACGCAACAGGACGTTTTTCTTCGGGGACTTCGAAGCGCTGCGGCTGCCTAAATCGACGCAAGCCATCGTGAGCGTTCCAACCCAGGCCATGCTCAGCGGCAACCTCACAGCTTACGACGGAACCACCGTCCCAGCGAATCTGATCAATCCGTTCTCTCTGAAACTGGCGGCGCTTTTCTGGCCGGCGGCAAACTACGGACCGCCCGGAGCGATCGCCAATAACCTCCTGGTGGATTATCAAACTCCCATCGACAGCGCGCAGGCCGATTTTCGGGTGGATCAGGTAATCAACTCGAAGCAAAACGTGTACGTGAGATGGACCTACAAAAACAAGCGCCTGGAGAGCCCCACCAATGATGTGAACGGTAATATCGGTTCTCCGCTCATCGGTCCCTTTAATGCCCCGGAAGTTTACGACGCGCTTGTGGCCGCCCACACCTGGCTGATCTCCCCGACGGTAGTGAATGAGCTGCGTGGAGGTTACAGCCGCTACGACAGCAAGAACACCCTATCCAAACAATTAAACGCACAGGCCTTTCTGGGGCTCACCAGTCCGCCGTTGCCCACCCCCGTTCCACCGGCCAACCAGTTTCCCTCCTTCACCGTCGCTGGATACGTCGGAGCCATTGATCCCGCGGGTGGAGAAGAGACCACCTCAAACACTTATCAGATCACCGACACCACCACCTGGACGAAGGGCAAACACACCATGAAGTTCGGCGGAAATTTCAAAGACCTTTCGGGATATTTCTGCTGTTCGTCTTATGAAACACTGCTGGGACGCTATTACTTCAATGGCTCCGCGAATTTGGGCTTTTCTCCCTTCTCCGGATTCCTACAGGGCTATCCCGACTCGAGCGACATCTCGTCTATTCTCAACCCGAACGCGAATGCCTATACCAGGCAATGGGCTTTGTTCGCGCAGGACGATTGGAAAGTCACCAAGAACCTAACGATCAACTTCGGATTGCGTTGGGAGTATAACCCGGGTTTCCGCGACCGGCTAAACAATATGGGCAATTGGGACCCGAACTACCACAGCGTCGTCAATGGGCAGACCGTGAACGGCGCGATGATTATCCCCAATCAAGCGGCCTACGCTAATGTCAACCCGATCACCGCGGCAACCATCAGCCCCATTCCGATCATTACCGCGGCTCAAGTAGGTCTGCCGCCCACCTTGGTGCAGAATAACTGGGGAGATTTCGCGCCTCGCCTCGGATTCGCCTATAGCTTGGGCAGCAACAACAAGACGGTCATTCGAGGCGGATACGGAAGGTACATCGAAGACCTGCAAGGCGGCATGGTGGGCGCCCAATGGTCAGTCGAGTCGCTTGCTTTTTCCACTTTCACGAACAGCCTCGGCAGTAATGGAAAACCGATATACCAGGTTCCTTATTCGTATCCCTCAAACATTGCTCAGCCGGGAACCTATGCCGCCTGTTGTTATGAGCAGATCAATCGTAAGGATCCCATCGTCGAAGAGTGGAACCTCACCCTCGAACGGGACCTCGGCAAAGGCTTCGGCGTACGGGCTTCCTACACCGGGAACCACTCCTACCATGTTCCCGACGATGTGACGCTCGACCAGGCTCATCCAAACACTCTCGGATTCTTCAGTCCACAAGTGCAAGCCTCCCTGCCCTTTCCTCAGGTGTTGTTTCTGCCCACCGCCACGGACCAGAGCTATGGCCATTACAACGACGGGACCATTTCGGTCCACAAGCGCAGCAGCAGTTTTCAATTCGAGTCGAGCTACACCTATACTCGCAACCTGTCGAATGAACAGGGAGTAACATCTTCGAGCGCCGATTCCTTTGTCGACGAAACCGGCAGACTGCTCAGCAATTACTACGATCCGGCCGTGGACTATGGCAATGTTCCGTTCAGCCGCCGCCACCGTTTCCTCACCACGTTCCTGTATGAGCTTCCATTTGGCAAAGGCAAAGCCTTTTTGAACAACGCCGGTCCCGTGCTGGACCGGATTGTTGGAGGCTTTCAGTTGAGCGGCGTGCTTCTGTTCCAGAGCGGACCGTTCATGACCGTCACTATGAACAACGACCCCTCTGGCACTGGCCTCAATTTGTTCAACAACAACGGCGGCCGCGCAGATACAGTTGCCGGTGTCAGCCCGTATGCGGGCCAATCCTTGAACCAGTGGATCAATCCCGCGGCCTTCTCCATCCCCGCCAACAACATCGGCCGATACGGAGACGCCACATCCGGCTCGGTTGTTGGGCCGGGAACGGACGCCGTGTCCATTTCGCTGATCAAGAACATCAGCTTTACCGAACGCTTTCGACTGCAGATCGGCGCGCAAGTGGCCAACCTGTTCAACCATCCGAACTACGCGCCTCCGGGCAATTTGGATCTTTCTAATCCCGGGTTCGGCCAAATCACCAGTATGCAAACCGCCGAAGGAGCCGGGCCGCGACAGATCCAATTAACGGGGCGCTTCATCTTCTAGCTCCGAATAGTCCTTGAGAGCATAAGGATGCGGCGCGCAGCACTGATCTGCTTCGCGCCGCACTTTTTTGCAAGAGTTTTTTAAGAGGAAACATGAAACTCCTCACTTTTTTCGCTTTGTGTTCCGCCGCCAGCGCGGGGACGCTGTTCATCGGGTCCTATCCGGCCACGGTGCTCGTGTTCGACGAAGCCAAGGGGGAGATCGTGGACCGGATCCACCTCGCCACCGGCACGCCGATGGGTCTGCGCGCGTCCCAGGATCAAAAGAAAATCTACTTCACCACCATCGATCACAACGGCCTGGAGGTGCTGGATGTCGCGACACGCAAGATAGTTAATCACTTCATCCTGAACACTCCCAATAAGCAATATCGATTCCGGAACGGCGCGCCCGATCCTCAGGGCAAGCTCTATTACACAGTGATCAAGGAGATTGAACGGCTTCCCTCGCGCTACCAGGTCTCGAAGGCCAAATACGCCGTGATCGATCTCGAACAGCAGAAAATCGTGAAGATGGTGGATATCCCCAAGGAAGACGAGGCGACTGCCAGCCTGGTTGGGCTGGTGCTGCCCGGCAGCATGAGCGACGCACACGTGTTTGACGTGTCGCCCGATGGCAAATATTTGTACCGGTACAGCGATCGGGACATCGCCGTCCTCGACACCGCCGATTTCAAAGTTGTCGATCGCATCGATCTCACCAAGCCGAATCTGCCCGGCATCGACCATGTTGAGTTCGGCTGGTTCGGCGCCGATCTCCACGTCCAGAGCCAACCCGGCGAGCATATCACCAGCTTCTTTTGGCAAGACCCGATTGTCCACAACAAGGTTTTTGGCATAGGCCGCTTTGACCTCGGGACCCGCCAAATGACCTTTACGCCCATAGGCGCAGCCCCGCCGGGAATGTACGGTCTGCAAGTGACCCCCGACAAAAAGTTCGCCTATGCTGCCGTGTCCACCGGGATGCGCGGCAACGAGCGCTGCGAATTCTGGGCCTTTGATTTGACGAATAACCGCCTCGCGAATAAAGCCGATTTTCAGTGCCCACCGCACCAGAATTTCAGCATTTCCACCGATGGCAAGAAGTTCTACATCAATACAAAATTCGAGATCGAGGTTTATGACGCCGCTACGCTCAAGCACGAGACCACTTGGGATCTGCATGTCGACTCGGTAGGCGCCATCGGAGCCGAATTCGTGGCGATACCTTAAAATTGCACCGGTTCGAGGATTAGCAGCATGAAGCTATTACTGACATATCTGGCGGTCTGGCCAATTTTGGCTCAAGGCCCCGCTGTTTCAGGCACGGCGACTCCCGGGCCCGAGGCCGGCATCCCGGTAACCGATCCATTGGTGATCAACAAGTGCGCAGGCTGCCACGCCAAGGACAGCCAGGGTAATCTCGAACGCATTTCCTGGGAGCGTGCGACGCCCGAAGGATGGGAAGAAGCGCTCAAGCGCATGATCCGCTTGAATGGCGTGAGCCTTACTCCGGCAGAGGCAAGGTCGATCATTAAATATCTCAGCACTTACCACGGCCTGGCGCCCGAGGAAGCCAATCCCGTGATGTATTTCGCGGAGCGCCGGATTCAAGACGAGACCAATGTGCCGAACGATGTTCTGCGCGGAGTCTGCACCAATTGCCATGCCTTCGCCAAGCCGCTATCCTGGCGCCGCTCGGCCGAGGAGTGGAAGCTACTCACCAACCTGCATGTTGCCTTGTACCCTTCCGCGGACGCCGCTTATCGGCTGGGCCTGGACGCTGGAGGAATCACATGGCACTCGCGTGTACCCGAAATCCCTCCGGTGGAAGAGGCCCTTGAATATCTGAGCAAGACCGCTCCCCTTCAGACTCCCGAGTGGGCCGCCTGGAGCGCACGAATGCGAACTCCGAAACTGGCCGGCCGCTGGCTGGTCACCGCCGACATTCCAGGTCGCGGCAAATACTACGGGGAACTCGAGGTGGAGTCCGGCGGCGCCGACGACGAGTTCGCGACCAACGTAAAGCTCACTTCCGCCAGGGACGGTTCCACCATTGTCCGATCGGGCCACAGCGTGGTCTATGCCGGCTATGCGTGGCGCGGGCGTTCCAAGGGAACCGGCGCGCCTGGTTCCACTCCCGACGACCTCGCAAGCGAGATGCGGGAAGTGATGTCGGTCTCGGCCGATCAGCGCGAAGCCGAAGGCCGCTGGTTCTGGGGCCAGTACCAGGAATTCGGAATGGACGTGAAGCTGCAGCGAGCGTCCGGGGAACCGGCGTTGGTCGGGGTGGATCGTTCGTCGCTGAGAACGGGCTCTCAAGCCGCGCGGGTACATCTCTTCGGCGACAATCTGCCAGCCCAGGTCGCGCCGCCGGATCTGGACTTCGGCTCTGGGGTTACGGTGCGCCGCATTGTATCGAGCGGGGGTGGTGAACTGGTCGCGGAAGTGGACGTGGCCGCGAACGCCGTACCGGGAAAGCGGGACGTTTCGTTCCGGCGGTCGATGCTGCAGGGCGCGATTGCGATCTATGATCGCATCGACTACATCAAGGTGACGCCGGAATCTGCGCTCGCGCATCTCGGTAGTCAAAGTCATCCGAAGGGCTATCAACAGTTTGAAGCGGTCGGGTATCAGCGGGGCGCGGACGGCAAACCGCACACCGCTGACGATGTCGAGCTCGGTTCGGTCGACGTCACCTGGTCGGTGGAGGAATTCTATTCCGTGTTCGGCGATGACGACAAAGATTTCGTCGGCACATTGAGCCCCACCGGTCTCTTCACTCCGGCCTCTGATGGCGCTAATCCAAAACGCAGATACAGCCGCAACAATTACGGCGATGTCTGGGTGGTTGCCACCGCGAAGAGCGACAAAGATCCGGACGGCAGACCACTGATTGGTAAGTCGTATTTGGTAGTAACTGTTCCGTTATATATCAACTGGGACCAGCCAGAAGTGGGCCAGTGACAGATGGCACCCCGGCGGGGGGGCAGGGAGGCAGGTTTCGTAACATTGTCTCGGGATGACCCCGATCAATCGTCGGACAGAAAATCCTTGACAACTAACCTCGGCCTAACAAATACTAAACAGGAGTTGCACACGTTTGCGGGGTGGGGTGCTCCGTCGTCTCTTACTTCGCGTTAAGTATCACACTTGATTGAGGAGAATCGCATGCTTAGATTCCCGGCTAGGGTGTTTCTTGCCTGCCTCACCCTTTTGATCGTTCCGAGTTTGATGCTGGGCCAAGTCACTACCGGCGCTATAGTAGGCTTGGTAACAGACGCATCTGGCAGCGCGGTTCCAGGCGCTACCGTGACAGTGTCGAATCTGGACACTAACATCTCGACCAAGTTCGTGTCCGATTCAAGTGGAAACTATGTCGCCACGCCGCTGTTGATTGGCCGGTATTCGGTCGCGCTGGAGGCTAAGGGGTTCAAGCGGGAGTTCGTGCCCGCTGTAACCGTCAACGTCCAGGACCGTATCCGCCTCGATTTCCAGCTGCAAGTCGGAGCGATTGCCGAGACCGTGGAAGTGCAATCGGCGGCGCCTTTCCTCGAGGCCGATACATCCAGCCTTGGACAGGTGGTGGATAGCCAGCGAATTGTCGACTTGCCTTTAAACGGCCGCTATTTCACCCGGCTGGCTGTCCTTACGGCCGGTACCGCGCCGACTCCTAGCGGAGCCCTGGATGCTTCCACCGGCGGTTTCAGCGCCAACGGAGTGCGACCCTATCAGAACGATTACATCCTGGATGGAGTAGACAACAACAGTCTTGCACCCGATCTTTCCAGCCAGTCCTCATTCGTGGTCGGTCCGGCGCCGGACGCGATTTCCGAGTTTCGTGTTCAAACCAGCACCATGAGCGCCGAGTTCGGAAGGTCGGGCGCCGCAGTCTTGAATGTCAACATCAAGTCTGGAACAAACCAGCTGCACGGCACGGGATACGACTTTATCCGCAATAGCTTTTTCGACGCGAAGAACTACTTCGATTCGGGCACTGCGCCTATTCCGCCCTTTAAGCAGAATCAGTTCGGCTTCAGTATTGGCGGTCCGCTGGAGCTGCCGAAAGTGTACAACGGCAAAAACAAGACGTTCTTCTTTTTCGACTACCAGGCGACACGTATTCGGAGCAGCACAACCTCCGTGACCACGGTGCCGCCTCTGGCCTGGAGAACCGGCGATTTCTCCGGCTACCAAACCATTTTCGATCCCAAAAGCACCTTGATCAACGCCGATGGCACCGCCTCGCGCACGCCATTCCCTAATAATCAGATCCCGATGTCCGACTGGGATCCGGTCGCCGCGAAGTTGATAGCTCTCTTCCCCGCGCCCAACATCCCCGGCAACATCTCGCTGGCCGGTCCATCCAACAACTACCTTACAAATCCGGCGGACATCAAAAACATCGATCAATTCGACGTGCGGTTCGATCACAAGTTGACCGATAGCGATTCTCTGTTCGGACGATTCAGCTTTTCCGATCACAACGAGAATAACGGCGGACCCATCCCGCCTCCTTTAGACTCGGGAAGTTTCGGAGATGTGAACTACTTCAACAACACCCGCGCCGCCGCGATCTCCGAAACGCACATCTTTACGCCGCAGCTGGTGAACGAGTTTCGCATGGGCTTCAACCAAGCTTCCATCCAGGTTCAACAGCGCAACGCGAACGTGAATATTTCACAACAATTCGGTATCCCCGGCGTACCCTATTCTCCCGGGTTCGGAGGCTTGCCCTTTTTCGACATCGAAGACCTCACTCAGTTCGGATCCTCGCTATACTTGCCCACTGAAGAGGCTCAAGATGTATTTCAGATAGTGGACGGCCTCAGTTGGGTCAAAGGCAGGCACTCGCTAAAGTTCGGCGCCGAACTGAGACCGATTGTCGACGTCCCGTGGTCGCAACCTCCGGAAGCTCGCGGCGCATTCGGCTTCAACGGGAATGCCACGCGCGATCCAAATAATCTGTCGAACACCGGTCTTGGCACCGCCGACTTCCTGCTGGGCTTGCCCTACGACCAGAACGGCATTACGTCGATCAGCTCCATCGTCAAGGATCATTTTCAACAGCCGGGTTATTTCTTCTATGTTCAGGACGATTTCAAGATGACAAAGAAACTGACCCTGAACTTCGGTCTCCGATACGAATTCGTCGGCCATGCAACCGAGAGAAATAACAACATGGCGAATTTCATTCAATCCACGGACACCCTACAGATCGTGGCGGGCAACAACACTCCCATACCTTCCACGTTTTATCCGGAGGTCACCGTGGAAAGGAACGGGTCGGCCCAACTGGTGCCGAACAATCACCTGGATTTTGCCCCGCGCTTCGGATTCGCCTATTCGCTTACCCCGAAAACCGTGCTTCGGGGCGGATATGGAATATTCTATTCGAGCTACGAAGTGGGACCGTTGAGCTTTCCCAACCCTGGCAACAATCCACCTTTTTACGCCCAGACGGACTATTCCGCTCCGTCCGTGGTGACGCCGAATCCTATCGTGAATCAGCTTTCACAAGGATTCCCATTGAATGCGTTGTCCGCTCCCACCTCTTTCCTCGTGTTTTCGCTGGATCCCAATTTCAAGAATCCCTACGTCCAGCAGTTCAATTTCAGCGTCCAGCGGGAGCTGGGATGGCACTCGGTTCTAGACATAACGTATGCGGGATCGAAGGGCACGCGGCTGTATGAGTATCGGCCGGCCAACGAGGCCACTCCCACCGCCGACGATACCAGTCCAATCAACAGCCGGCGTGAGTTTCCGTTCATACCGGAGTCCTTCGACTACTGGTGTTCCTGCGGCAGCTCCACCTATCATTCTCTGCAGGTCAAAGTGGAAAAACGGTTCAGCAACGGACTGAGTTTCCTGGGTGCGTATACGTTTTCCAAAGCGATTGACGAGCAATCCAACGCTTCGCTCGGCTTCCTGTACTCTTCCTCCCAGTCGACTCCAGGTGGCGGTTTTCGAGATGGCCGTTATCCATCGGAAGAGAAAGGGCTGGCTGATTTCAACGTGGCCGACCGTTTCGTATACAGCATGAGTTACGAAATACCATACGGGCATGGCAAAGCGTTCGGCGCAAACAGCAACGCGTTAGTCAACGGCTTGTTGGGCGGATGGGAACTGCAAAACATCACGTCCTTACAAACCGGTTCGCCGCGCACCATCGTAGCGAACATCGGCGTGTCTAACGCGGATGGCGAGAACCGCCCGGATGCAGTTACGGGAGTGTCCATCCAGCCGTCGAATCCCGGGCCGTTCAATTGGCTGAACTCAAACGCCTTTACGACCGCAGTCCCGGGGACGTTTGGAAATGTCGGAAGAAACACTGCACCAACCTTGGGCGTCATCAGCGTGGATCTCTCGCTATTCAAGGACTTCGCCATTCGCGAGCGCGCCAAGCTGCAGTTCCGCGGGGAGTTCTTCAACTTGCCCAATCACCCGAATTTCCAGGTCTTCTCGCTGAACACCGAATGGGGCCAATCCGGCTTCGGTCAGTATTCGGCCGCGGCGCCCTCCAGACAGATCCAGTTAGCGCTGAAGTTGATCTTCTGATAGATTGTTGAAAAGGAAAGGTATCCTATGTCGACTCGACAGATGTTCGCGATTTGCTCGATTCTGAGCTTCGGTTTGTTCACGGCATGCAGCCAAAAAAGCGCCGGCATCTCTGCGGGTCCGCATTTCGAAAAGGAGTTGCAGACCGCGCTGATCCAGGCTAAACCCGGAGCCGTAATCGAACTCCCGGAAGGCAAGTTCGATATGACCGGAACCCTTTCGCTCACCGTGCCCAATGTGACCATTCGAGGCAAGGGCATCGGCAAGACCATCCTTTCGTACCGCAATCAAAGCAGCGGGTCGGCTGGACTGCTCGCCACGGCCAATGGCTTCACGATCGAGGATCTTTCCATTCAGGACACAAAAGGTGATGGGCTCAAGGTGAACGGCGCCGACGGCGTTGTCATTCGCCGCGTCCGTACCGAATGGACCAACGGACCGAACGAGAAGAACGGTTCCTACGGCATCTATCCTGTCCAATGCACGAACCTGCTGGTGGAAGAATCTTCGTCGAGCGGCGCGGCCGACGCCGGCATCTATGTCGGGCAGTCCAAGAACCTCATCGTCAGGCGGAACAAAGCCGAATACAACGTGGCCGGGATCGAAATCGAGAACTCCGAGAACGCGGACGTGTACGAGAACATCGCTACCAACAACGCCGGCGGTTTGCTAATCTTTGCGCTCCCCGACCTGCCCATCAAGGTCAGCCGCAACACTCGAGTCTTTAACAATCAGGTTTTTAACAACAACACGCCGAATTTTGCGCCCAAGGGCAACCTGGTCGGCAAGCTGCCCACCGGAACTGGCTTGCAGGTGATGGCCACTCACAACGCGGAAGTTTTTAACAACAACGTGCATGACAACGATTCGGCGAACGTATTCGTCATCAGCTATTTCTCCCTCGGCATTCCGATCCAGGACACCGGTTACAACCCGTACCTGTCAGAAGTCTATATCCACGACAATCAGATCGGACCGGGCGGCGCGCATCCAACGGGGCCGATGGGCGACGCGTTAGCCGCCAAACTCGGCAAGCCCCTGCCCGGCATCCAGTGGGATGGCGTGGAAGATCCGAAGTTGAAGGGCAACACGCAGCTTTGCATCCAGAACAACGGCGATGCCAAGTTCGTGAACGGCGACGCGGGCGAGGATTACAAAAAGATCAGTCTGGATGTGAAGCCGCATGCCTGCCAGTTGCCGGGTTTGGCCGCTATCAGCATCCCGAAGGTGGCTGCCGCCTCGGTAGGTGGAATGAACTAAATGCGGTTTGCGGTTGACCGCCGGTGCTGGCGGGGACTTCTGGTTTTGGCTTTTGCGGCTTTATTGAGCACCGGTTGCGGACGGAAGGTACGGGCCCGGCTGGATGGCCCATATCCCGAGAAGCTCTCGAAGTGGAATCTGTTCGTCGGAAAGCCATCCGATCTCACGCCCAACCTGCGCGTGGTCCCGTATGAGTTGAATACCCCGCTCTTCACGGACTATGCCACCAAGCGGCGTTTCGTCTGGATGCCGGAGGGCGCCTCCGCCACTTACAAAGCCGACGATACGTTCGAGTTTCCGAAAGGGACCATTCTCTCGAAGACCTTCTCGTATCCGGATGCCCAGCTCCAGGGCAAGGAGCGGCTGATCGAGACGCGCCTGCTGATAAACACCAATGCCGGCTGGGTGGCGCTTCCTTACGTGTGGAATTCTGACCAAACCGAGGCCGTTTTCGATGTCAACGCCGACCCCGTGGCCGTCAAGGCCCCGAACCCGTCCGGAGGCGTCTTAAACATTCACTACATCATTCCGAACGCGAACCAGTGCAAGGGCTGCCACGACCAGAACAAGATCACCGAGCCGATCGGCCCCAAGGCCCGTCATCTCAATCGCGACCTGGACTATCCGGATGGCCGGATGAACGAGCTCGCGTATTGGACCAAGATCGGCTATCTGAAAGGCGCACCGGATCCCAGCCACGCGCCCCGCCAAGCCGTCTGGAATGATCCGAAGACCGGCTCGCTCCAGGAGCGGGCGCGCGCATACCTAGAGGTAAACTGCGCGCATTGCCACAATCAGGCAGGCGCCGCCAACACCACCGGGTTGTATCTGAGCGACCTGCAGAAGGACACCATGCGCATCGGGTTCTGTAAGACGCCGGTAGCTACTGGAAACGGTTCGGGAGACCTGCTTTTCGACGCCGTGCCTGGACATCCGGAAGAATCTATCCTGACGCACCGGTTGTCCTCGGACGAGCCCAAAGTGATGATGCCGGAAGTGGGGCGTACGCTGGTCCATCGAGAAGGCCTTGCGCTCATCACCCAATGGCTGAGCTCCCTCGAGGGCGGCTGCCAGCTCAACCGCGCGAAGATATAAGATATTGCTTAGCTTGTCGGCCGGCAGCTTCGCGAATGCGTTCTCTGTTCATCTTGGTTCTCCTGTGTTGCAGTGCGCCTTCACCGGCGCAGACTCCCGCCGAGACCGCGGAAAAGCTGCGCGATCAGGCCATCGAGCTTTCGCGCGATAAATCCTGGACGCAGGCGATTGAAGCCTTTCGCAAGGCTCTCGCCATCGAGCCGAACGATGCCGAAACGCACTATAACCTCGGGCTGACGCTGAAGCTGGACGCAAAAGCCACCGGTCAGCGTCACCTGTTGAACCTTGCCGTCGAGGAATTTCAAGCTGCCGTGGGGTTGCGGCCGAACTGGGCTCAGGCGCACTACGGTCTCGGCTCAACCTGGGATGATCTGGGGGACCCGGCAGCCGCGCTAAAGCAACTTCGCACAGCGGTGAATCTCGAGCCGGCCAACGTCGGCGCTCGGCTGTTGCTTGCGCGAATTTATCTGGAACAGTCTAAACCGGGCGATGCCGCCGCCGAGGTGCGCCGCGTGCTCCGTGCGTCGCCATCCGCCGAAGCTTATCTCGATCTCGGCCTTGCGGAAACGGACTTAGGCGATTTGAAAGCGGCCGCCGCGGAGTTTCGACGAGCCATCCAGATGAATCCGCGATACGCTCCGGCACATTATCGCCTGGGCGTGCTGCTCCGCCGCGAAGGCGATAAAGCGGGCGCGCTCTCGGAGTTTCGTCAAGCGGTTGAGCTCGACCCCTCCGATCCCGAGGCGCAATACGAACTTGGGCTCGGTCTCAAAGCGGACGGGGACCTGGCCGGGGCCATCGCCGCGTTTCGGCGGGCCATCGAACTAATGCCCGGCTTCGAGAGTGCGAGTTACAACCTGGGCCTGGCTCTCCAGGCTGAAGGCGAAAGCGGCGCCGCCCGGCAGGAACTTGGCAAGGTGACGGCGCAGCACGATCTTCGCACGCATCTCGAGCAGTCGAAGAACCTGATCCTGCAGGGCATCGAGGCCCTCAAACAGCAGAAGCTGGACGACGCGCTCGGTCTATTTCAAAAATCCGTGGAGCAAAGCCCGGACCTGCCCGCGGCGCATTATTATCTGGGTTTCGCGTGGGACCGTAAGGGCGACTTTGCCCAGGCGACCGACGCCTATCTCAAGGCTCTGGAATTGAAGCCCGACTACGCCCAGGCGCACTCCAGCCTGGGCCTCCTTTACCTCCGCCAGCATAATCGGGACCAGGCTCTCGACCAACTGCGTCAAGCCATCCAATCCGACCCGAACATCGCCGAGGCGCATTACAACCTCGGACTGGCCCTCGTCGAATCCGGCAACCTCGACGAGTCCGCGCGCGAATTGAAAACGGCGATCGAACTCAATCCCGACTACGTAAATGCTCGAATCCAGTTGGCCCTGGTGCTCAGCCGGAACAACGACACCTCGGGTGCGGAGCAGGTGCTCCGGGAGCTGCTGCGGCGCGACCCGAATTTCGCCGAAGCCCACAATAACCTCGGGCTGGTGCTCTTAGCCGGCGGGCAATCCGTCGCGGCGGAGACTGAGTTTCGCGAAGCAGCTCGCCTCAAGCCCGGTTACGCGCAGGCGCGCTACAACCTGGCGCTGGCGCTGCATCGAGAAGGTAAAGAAGCGGAGGCGCAGACCGAACTCGAGAAAGCCTATGAAATCGCGCCTGAATTAAGAAATGCCCCGCCTCTGAAATAGCGTTACTAAGGCTTCTCCAGCCGCTCGTGCTCTCGTTTCAACTCCCGCGGGTCATCCATCTTCGCTCCCTGTTTAGGGTCCAGCGGCTCACGCGCCGTGGCCGGATCGAAAATGGCCTTGTCGGCCGGCAATACGGTATACGGGCTGAAGTCGGGCTGCGTGGTGAAACATTCGCTCAGATCGGGCGATGCCGCATCGAACAAATTCAACGGACCCAGACCGAGAATGCGATAAACCGTCTTCAGCATTCCAGTGAAGCTGGTGTTGGTATGCGCCACATACCCGCGCTTCGCCCAGGGCCCCGCCACCAACAGCAAAGTACGGTGCGAATCCACGTGATCCACTCCGCCGCAGGCGTCGTCCTCCGTGATGAAGATAGCCATGCTGCGCCATTCCGGAGTCTTAGAAAGATATTCGATCATCCGTCCCAGCGCGTAATCGTTGTCGGCGACATAGGACGCATCCGTCGCGTAACCGTCCGCCGGCCGTGGTTCGGCCGTATGATCGTTGGGAAGGTGAATGAAAATCAGCTGCGGCAGCGGACGTCCGGGCTTCTCATAGAGGGTATCGATTTCGTTGATAAACTGATTCGCGCGAAATTGATCCGGGATATTCGTGTTAAAGCCCGGGTATTCCCGCGAGGTGTTGTGGAACAACGGCTCCGGCATTGGAATGTTGGTAAGTACTCTCGCTCCGGTGGGTTTCAGGCCCGTGCCTTCCCCGATGCCCGGAAATTCGAAGCCTTCTCCGAAATTCCGGAACGTCACGCCGTGCCGGTCCAGATGATTCCATAGCGTGCCCGCTTCGAGTTGATCTTCGGGAATCACCGACGCACTTCCTTCCGTCACCAGCAGCCGGCCCGGAGAGTTCGGCGCCAATCGATACTTCTTTTCGTTGGCCATGAAGTTGCTTTCCACCCATTCATTGGGATAGGAACCCACCAGCCAATGATGGCCATCCACGCTCATCTCGGAATCCGCGTAGAAGTTGTCGCTCATCGCCCAGCGATCCGCTATCGCGTGGTTATTCGGAGTCACCTTGCGGCCGTAACGAGCCAGCTTCGGCGCGCCGGCAACGTCTCCAAGAACTTCGTCGAAGGTCCGGTTCTCCTTCACAATGATGACCACGTGCTTGATCTCGGCCGGAATTGCCTGGGCGTCGGCGACTGGAACAAAGCCGTCATTCTGGAACACCGTCCGCGTGAGTTCAGGAAGACGAGCGGAATCCGGCATCTGGTATTGCGACAAAGAACCGTGCCGCATTTCCAATAGGAAGCTCTTAGCCATGGGCGCATCGAGCGTGGCATTTGGTCCAATGCCATGCCCCTTGGCGTTGGTCACATAGACCGTCTCTCCCCGAGTAACAATTCGAGTGGGAAACCAGCCGGCCGGAATATGCCCAAGGAAAGTATCCGAAGCCAGGTCGATCACGCCTACCGCGTTGATACCCGCCTCCGCCACCAGCAATTGATTGCGTTCGGCGACGAATCCAAGGCCGATCGGCAGCACGCCCCGCAAGCGTTCCATGCCGGGAATGCGGATCTCAATATTCTTTTCTACCGCCAGCGTATCCGCATTGATCACCGCCACGGAATCATTTGTTCCGTTCGAAACGAATATCCGCTTGCCTACTGCAATGACGCCCGACGGACTGCTTCCGCCCAGGCTGTTC
Source organism: Terriglobia bacterium (assembly GCA_963786745.1). Classification (GTDB taxonomy): domain Bacteria; phylum Acidobacteriota; class Terriglobia; order Bryobacterales; family Bryobacteraceae; genus Palsa-89. The sequence continues at coordinate 708,124 of CAWBAE010000014.1, forward strand.
GCCCCGAACGGAACCCCGGTGCGGATAAACTTGATCACCTGCGGCCGCGCGGGGTTCTCCACATTGATCGCGCATAAGCTATTGGACTCCGGCACATTCGGATCACCCACTCCAGGCACCGCGACCGGATCGCCGCTGGCGTTTTTGACCACCGTGCCGTCCAGCGACTCTTTGGAAGGAAATCCGAACGCCGGAAAGACCAGGCCGGTCTCTCGCGCGCGCTTCGCGTTCGCCCCCGGCAGCACTTTATAAGTGAACATCCCGATATTCGTCACATACAGTCGCTTCTGGTCCGGCGAGAGAGTAATCGCGAACGGCAGCCTTCCAACGGCTACGCTTGTAAGGCTGCGGTTGTGACGAATATCGAAAACAGCCACGCGGAAATTAGCCTGATCGACCACGTAGAGAATTCCACGCGCCGCATCCAGCGCGAGGTCTCCCGAATAGCTGTCGTCAAACCCATTCGTGTTCAAACTATACCGGCGTATCCGCTTCCCCGAAACAGGATCCAGCACCCGCACCTGCCCCGATTCGCCCTCGGATGCGAAAAGCGTTTCCTCGCCATCGAACGCCAGGCCCATGAAGGTGCTCTTCCAATCGTCATCTGCGTCGCCTGCGTCCTTGGCTTCCGGAGCGCCGGCTTGCTCCCGCGACGGCCAACGTTCGCTGGGTTTTACCTTTGGACGAACACCCAGTTCCCGCGTCCGCCACTGACCGTTCGACTTTTCGAGAATGGTCAGCGTGAATCGCTCCGGCCCGCCGTCGGCGGTGATGATCCTCTCGCCATTCGGACTGATTGCCAGCCCGAAGGGCCCCGGCCCGGTGGTGTATTCCTTCCCGAACGGGCTCAGCGAACGGCCGCCGGGTAGAACGCTCCCAGCGCCTTCCTCGGTCCGCCGCGCTTTTTCTAAACCCGCGGGAGTCCGGTAATCCGCCGCCGCAACGGAAAGCGCGAACGCGGCCAGGAGACAAATCGTCTTCACCGTCGAAGTATAACCCAGCGCTTCGCGAAATAGGTTCTAGCTTGCGGTCTTCTGCAGGAACGTGCCCTTTTCCAGATCCTCGAAGGCGGCGCGAAGCTCCTGCTGCGTGTTCATCACGATCGGGCCGTACCAGGCCACCGGTTCCTGCAAAGGCTTGCCCGAACAAAGCAGGAAGCGAATTCCATCTTCACTGGCCTGCACTTCCAGCTCATCGCCGCGGTCAAAGACCACCAGCGATCGGTTGTCCGCGTCCGTCGGAGGCGTGGTGTCCAGCCATTTGACGCCTTCGGTGGGCACAGCCAATGGCCCGGACGCGTTGCAGAACTTTCCCTTTCCCGCAAACACATAGGCGAAGGCGTTGCGAGTGGTCTCTATCGGCAGCACCTTTCTCCGGCCCGGCGGCACCGAAACATCCAGATAAATCGGGTCGGCGGCGATCCCGTCCACCGGCCCTTTCTTACCCCAGAAAGTCCCGCAGACGACGCGGACGTGAGTGCCGTCATCGTCGGTGATCTCCGGTATGTCAGGAGACTTAACCTCCTGGTAGCGCGGCGTAGTCATTTTCAGAGCCGCGGGAAGATTGGCCCACAGCTGAAACCCGTGCATCCGTCCCGCTTCGTCGCCTTTAGGCATCTCCTGATGAATGATCCCGCTCCCGGCGGTCATCCATTGGATATCGCCGGCCCCGATGACCCCTCGGTTTCCCATGCTGTCGCCGTGATCCACCGTTCCCGCTAGTACATAAGTGATGGTCTCGATTCCGCGGTGTGGATGCCAGGGAAAGCCCGCCAGATAATCCTCCGGAACATCATTGCGGAAATCGTCCAGCAGCAGGAACGGATCAAAGTCCTTAGTGTTGCCGAAACCAAACGCGCGCCGGAGATGGACGCCCGCCCCTTCCATAGTCGGCTTGGATTTGATAACGCGGCTCACTGGCCGAAGTGACATTGGATCTCCTATTTCTCCCAGAGGATTTGATCTGCTTCGAGCGGCACCAGGGCGCTCGGATGATACGGAATCACTCGAGCCGTAAATTCACCTGCAGGCCGATCGCCGCCGACGCTGGCATGGTACAGAAATCCGCCCGCCGGCAACTCCGCTCCGCGATCCATTACCTTTCGCAGCGGTTCTTCTCCGTTTCGCCCAGCGGCGAACAATTCAACGCGCACAAGTTCCGGATCCAATCCTCCCAGGTAAACCGGGATCTCGAAGTACAGGCCGTCGTTGCTCGATTCCACCTTACGAGATCCAAAGGCCACGCCGTTCCACTCGCCCGCCAGCTTTTGCTTCCAGGCCAGCACTTCCTCACCCAGCTTGCCGGAATGCTCCGCCCGCGCTCCGTAGGCGGCGGCCGCAGGAATGTAGTGCGCTTCCGTGTACTGGCGAACCGCGCGACTGGCGGAATACTCCGGCGTCAGACGGGCCATGCTTTCCCGGATGCGCGCCACCCACTTCGCGGGAATCCCCGCTTCATTGCGGTCATAGAATTCCGGTATCACCTGCTGTTCCAGAACCACGTAAAGCGCCTCCGCTTCCGCCGCGTCCCAGGCTGGATCGTCCCCGTGCTCGCGGCCGTCGCCGATGGCCCAGCCGATGTCCGGCGCATACGCCTCCGCCCACCATCCATCCGTTTCAGAGAGGTTCAACCCCCCGTTAACCAATACCTTCATGCCACTGGTTCCGCTGGCTTCCCATGGCCGACGCGGGGTGTTGATCCAAACATCCACGCCGCCGACTAGGTGCGTCGTCATCAGCATGTCGTAATCGCTGAGAAATACCACCGAAGAGCGAGGCCCCAACTGACGAACGAATTCGCTCCACTGCCGGATCATTTCCTGTCCAGGGCTATCCTCCGGATGCGCCTTGCCGGCCATCACCAGCTGCACGGGCCGCTGGGCGTTGCCAAGAATTCGTAACAGCCGGTCCCGATCGTGCAGCAACAGATTGGGGCGTTTGTACGTGGCGAAACGCCGCGCAAATCCAAGCGTGAGGGCGTTGACATCAAAAATCTCGGCCGCTTGAGCGACTTCGGGCCCGGATGCTCCCTGGATCGCAATCTGCCGCGAGTAACGCTCTCGAATGTATTTGATCAGCGATTTTCGCGCCGCCGCACGCATGTTCCAGATCACCGCATCGGGGGCCTCGCGAATTTTCTCTTCCCCTTGATTCAGGCCGCTTTCCCAACAGTCGGCTCCGCAGACGTCCTTCCACAGTTGCTGCGCTTGATCGGAGTCCCAGGTGGGGACGTGGACTCCGTTGGTTACGTGGCGGACCGGCACCTCCTCGGTGGGCCAGCGCGGAAATAGAGGCTGGAAGATCGCGCGGCTGACAGCTCCATGCAGCCGGCTGACGCCATTCACCGCGCCGCTTCCACGGATAGCCAGATACGCCATATTGAACGGCTCTGCGCGGTCCTCCGGATTGCGCCGCCCCAACGCCATCAGGTCTTCGAAGCCGATACCCAGCCGCTCGGCGCAATACCGTTCAAAGTGGATGCGCATGAGATCCGGTGAAAATCGATCGAAGCCCGCTTCAACCGGCGTGTGCGTGGTGAAAAGGTTTCCCGAGCGCGTGACCGTCAGCGCCCTGGCGAAAGACTTGCCCGTATCATCCATGAAGTTCGCGGCGCGCTCCAGCACCGCAAACGCCGCGTGACCCTCGTTGAGATGACACACCTGCGGATGAATCCCCAGCGTCCTCAGCAAGCGCCACCCGCCGATCCCGAGCACGCGCTCCTGCCTGAGCCGCAGGTCCGGGCCTCCGCCGTAAAGTTCGCTGGTGATGTCCCGGTATTGGGGGATGTTCGCGGGATCGTTCGTGTCCAGCAAAAGCAGCCTGGTTCGCCCGACCTTCACCTCCCACGCCCGTATCCACAAATCACAGCCTGGAAACGGAATGCTCAGCCGCACCCAGTCGCCATTTGCATCCCGCAGCGGACTGATCGGCAGCTGGCCAGGATCGTTAAACGGGTAAAGGGCGCGCTGGTTCCCGCTTTTGTCCAGCTCCTGTCGAAAATAACCTTGCGAGTAAAGCAAACCCACGCCGATCACGGGCACGCCTAGGTCGCTGGCGGCCTTAAGCTGATCGCCCGCCACGTTGCCCAGTCCGCCGGAATAGATCGGCAACGCCTCGCTCAACATGTACTCCATGCTGAAGTAAGCCACCGTGGTGAGCGGCGAATTCGGATGAGCTTGCTGGAACCAGCGTTGCGCCTGGTCCGCCGCCGATCTTTCCCGAACGATCTCCCCCAGGGTCTTCTGAAAGGCTGGCTCCGACGTGATTCGTTTCAGATTTTGACCGGAAACTGTCTGCAGCACTGCCCAGGGATTGTAGGTTCGCTCCCACAACTCCGGGTTCAGTAGCCGCCAAAGCTTATCCGCGCCGCGGCTCAACGTCCAGTCAACATCTAAGGCAAGTTGCACGAGGACGTCTTCGCTCGAGGTGTCGGAAGGAAGGTTCGTATATTGAAGATTACTCATAGGACTCTCGCGGGGGCACTCCTTGGCTCATGCGGAGTCATCACGACATCGAGGATCTCTCGCCGAACCAGCTCCGGTATGACGACAATCTCATTCACCATATGTATCCCGGCCGAGCGCCAGGATCGTAACATCGTCGGTTACTTCCGCAGCACGACAGAACTCGCTCAGGTCATCACGGCAGGCTGCCACCAGCCTGGAAGGATGCATCGGGCGCCGGGCGCGGGTGGTGACTTCATGAATGATCTCGCGTAGTCTCCCGGCGCCATATTCCAGCCCCGAGATATCGCGCGCCTCAGTAACGCCATCCGAGTAAAGCACCAGGCTTTGGCCATCTTCAAGACTGACTTCGGACACGGCGAACACTTCATCGGCGAACATCCCGGCAGGCAGGCCCGAATCCTCAAGCTCCGTCATATAGCCCTCGCGGACCACCAGCGGAAAGGGATGGCCGGCATTGGAGATCTCAACCTTGCCGTTCGCGAGCGCCCGCCCGCAGACCAGCGTAGCGTAGGGTAAACTACTCTCGCAGAGCGCTCGGTTAACCCGTTCGACTATCGCATTCACAGGCAACTTCATTGTGATTAGAGCGCGAAACATGCCCTGAAGGTGCACTGTTACCATAGCGGCCGCGACGCCTTTTCCACAAACGTCCCCCACCATAAAGTAAACTCCCGCGTTCCCCGCATCCACGACGTCGCAATAATCGCCGCTAACCAGAGCGGCAGGCTCGTAGTAACTCGAAATCCGCCATCCGCCGCAGGCCAGGTCCCGTCGAGGCAGAAGACTCTGTTGCACTTGGATCGCAAGCTGCAGATCCTCTTCGAGAGCAGTCCTTTCCCGCTTGGTAAGGCCGTCCAGGCGAAAGCTTTCCGCGACGGCTGCCTCCCAGAGTACTTCCAGGCCGCGGGTTTGCATGATCGTTCCCATGTGCTTGTGGGGTCCTACTGCATCTGCTTGGCTAGGTCGGGTTGGGCCCACGGCACGGGTTGACGGCGGCCGCAGCGCCGGCATTGGTACTGGCCGTGGATGGGCCACATCCAAGAGTCATGCATAACGCTGCACCAGAAATCGGCCAAGCGACGCTGGATGCTCCGCGTGGCAGCTATCGTGCTTCGCTCTGTTGCTAATTGGAAAGTCATGCAATGAACATGGCACTCGAGAACCCAAACTGGCAGGTAGGCCAAATTCACCTGAAAACAAAGGAAGTCGACGGCCAGAGAGGGGTTCTCGGACTACCCATTCGCGTTACTTTGAGGACCAAGCGTGTCGATTTCTGGCGTCGATTAGTTAACACTTGTGTCGGATGCTGGATCGAAACGCCGATTCAAAGCGAACCGGCTCAAAGAGATGTCGTCTGGTATTCCAGCTGCGTTGAGATCGAGGTCGGCGTGACAACCGGTTGGTCGCGGCCCTCGAAAGGTTATCGGACTGATGTTTTCAACCTCTAACGGGAAACACGCTTGGGCCGTCGTACTGGCCGGCGGAGACGGTACACGGCTACAAGAGCTGACTAACAGAATCGCCGGCGACTCGCGTCCGAAACAGTTTTGCCAGTTCTTTGGCGGCAAAAGTCTCCTCGCCCACACTCGCGAACGGATAGCCCCCCTTTTCAGCCAGGATCAGACTCTGTTCCTGCTGGCGCGCGCGCACGAGCCGTTCTATCGCGATCCCCTCGCCGACGTTCACGATCGCCGCAAAGTCGTTCAGCCCGCAAACCGGGGCACGGCCGTGGCGATAGCGCTGTGTTTGCGAATGATCGCGCAGCAGGACGAAGACGCTGTGGTGGCCTTCTTCCCGTCCGACCATCACTATTCGAATGGCGCTGCATTCCTCGAAAGTGTCGAGTCCGGTCTGCGATTGATGGAGGAATATCCGCAAAGCATACTGGTCATTGGCGCCGAGGCCCGATACGCGGAAGTTGAATATGGCTGGATACAACCGGGCCGAACGCTAGTGGCTTCAGTCAAAAATCCTCTGTTGCGCGTCTCTCGCTTCTGGGAAAAACCGGCTAGACGACGCGCTGAAGAGTTGCATAGACAGGGCTGTCTTTGGAACACGTTCGTCACGATCGGTTCCGTGGGGGCATTTCTGGAACTGCTCCAGGCGGCCGTCCCCCAACTTACGCGATCGTTCAAAAAGTTAAATGGCGGTCTCGATCTGGATCGGTTCTATGACAAAATCGCGCCGGTTGACTTCTCCAGGGAAGTCCTGACGCGGATGCCGGGACGGCTGGTGGTCCTCAAGGACGGCGCGTCCGGATGGACGGATTTCGGGAGCCCCGGCCGCGTCATCGAAGTGCTTAGCCGTGAGGACATCCGCCCGTCCTGGCTGGGCCCGGCCCGGGCAAATGGTCTGAATAATCGAAAGCATGGAGTCAATGCGATGGCGTGGTGAACCGCACGGGTAAGTTACAAGTTCGTGTCGTTCACCGTTACAAATGTTCGGGGCAACGATCCTGCAAGGATTGAACCCAATCATTGTGTTGTGGACGAGTGACCTTTAGGGGTTGATGTTGATCCGACGATGTTTCATAATCGAGGCGACGTTATGCGCACTGCTGTAGTAACGCCTTCCGTTCCAAGTGTCTCGCCGCTGGCCGGTAAACCCGCGCCGAAAGAGATGCTGATCAATGTGGCTCAGGTGGAACGCGAGTATTTCGAGCGCCGGCCGGATGTGAGTGATCCGAATCAGATGGTTAGTTTCGGCACCAGCGGCCATCGCGGCTCCTCGCTCGACGGCACGTTCACCGAAGCGCACATTCTGGCCATCACGCAGGCCATCTGCGATTACCGTCGCGCTAAAGGCCCGGATGGCCCGCTATACATGGGCAAAGACACGCACGCAGTCTCCGATCCCGCCCAACGGACCGCCCTCGAAGTGCTGGCGGCTAACGATGTCGATGTCATCATCCAGCGAAACAACGGCGTAACGCCGACGCCGGTTATCTCACGCGCCATCCTGGCTTACAATCGCGGCCGGGCGGCGCATCTGTCGGACGGGATCGTGATCACACCGTCGCACAACCCGCCGAAGGATGGTGGATTCAAATACAACCCGCCCAACGGTGGTCCGGCCGATACCGACGTGACCCAGTGGGTCCAGGATCGCGCCAACGAATTGCTGCGCGGAAAAAATGCGGGCGTGAAACGCGTTCCATTTGCTTCGGCCATCTCGGCTTCCACTACGCGCCAGGACGACTTCGTAATGCCCTACGTCCGCGACCTTCGGAATGTGGTGGACATGGACGCCGTACGCGCCGCCGGACTTAAGCTGGCGGTGGACCCGCTCGGAGGCGCCTCCGAACCGTATTGGGAACCGATCAACAGGGAATATAAACTGGACGTCGCCGTCGTGAACACGACCATCGACCCCACCTTCTCGTTCATGACCGTGGATCACGATGGCGTCATACGCATGGACTGTTCCAGCCCCTATGCGATGGTCCGGCTGGTCGGCCTGAAAGATAAATACCGTCTCGCATTCGGCAACGATCCGGATTCAGACCGGCATGGTATCGTCTCGCCCTCGGCGGGCCTGATGAACCCCAATCACTACCTCGCCGTGGCGATCCAGTATCTGCTCGGTCACCGGCCTCTGTGGTCGAGAAGCGTGATGGTCGGCAAGACTCTCGTGAGCAGCAGTATGATCGACAAGGTGGTCGAGAGCCTGGGCCGGCGGCTCTACGAGGTTCCGGTGGGATTCAAATGGTTCGTACCAGGCCTGGTCGACGGCTCGTGCTGTTTTGGCGGCGAGGAAAGCGCCGGCGCAAGTTTCCTCCGGCTGGATGGCACGGTGTGGACCACAGATAAAGACGGTCTCATCATGGACCTGCTGGCGGCCGAGATCACCGCGCGAACCGGCAAAGATCCCGGCGAGCATTACGCGGAGTTGACCGCTCAATTCGGCGCGCCGCTCTACACGCGCGTCGATGCGCCCGCCACGCCCGAACAAAAGGCCAAGCTTCGGGAATTGTCGCCGGAAGCCGTTACCGCGTCGAGTTTGGCGGGCGAGCCGATCGTCGCCAAGCTGACCCGCGCTCCCGGAGACAACGCCCCCATCGGCGGCTTGAAGGTAGTAACCGCCAGCGGCTGGTTCGCTGCCCGGCCGTCTGGCACCGAGAATATCTATAAGATCTACGCCGAAAGCTTCCGCGACCAATCGCATTTGAATGCCATACTGGCCGAAGCCGAAGGGATCGTGAACGACGCGCTGAAATCTTCGAAAGGACGTGCATGATCGAGGACCCGGTACGCGTGCCGCCGTTTCCCGCGGATTATCGAGCATCCGGCTTGCTGTTGCACGTTACTTCGCTGCCTTCGCGTTATGGCATCGGGGATTTTGGACCCGACGCATTGTCATGGATAGACCGGCTGGCCGCGGCGGGGCAATGCTGGTGGCAGTCTCTGCCTCTCGGCCCTACCGGTTACGGTAACTCGCCCTATCAACCGTTGTCGTCTCTCGCGGCCAATGGACTCCTCGTCAGTCCGGAATGGCTGATCGAGGATGGGCTCCTGCAGGCCGGCGACTGCCAACCCGGTTCGTTCCCGGACACCGAGGTCGATTACAACGCCGTCATTCCTTTTAAGCTCCGGTTGCTCGAAAAAGCTTGGGCTAACTTCAATGCCGGCGCACGTCCGGATCTGCGGACCGCCTATGAGCAATTCTCGAGCGATCAGGCGCACTGGCTGGATGACTATGCTCTCTTCCGCGCGCTAAAAGCCAAATTCAACGGCGCCTATTACCTCGAATGGCCGAAAGAATTAATTCAGCGAGAGCCCGCGGCGCTGGACCAGGCCCGGCGCGAACTTGCGGATCAAGTCGGCTTGGCGCGTTTCGTCCAGTTTGTGTTATTCCGCCAATCCGACCGGCTCAGGGCGCATGCGCGCTCGAAGGGCGTACGGTTGATCGGCGACCTGCCCTTCTTCGTCTCGCCCGACTCGAGCGATGTGTGGGCCAATCCGGACCTGTTTCTCCTGGATTCCGAGCGCCGTCCGCGCTTCGTGGCCGGCGTGCCTCCCGATTATTTCAGCGCGACGGGACAGCTTTGGGGAAATCCTGTTTACAACTGGGATGCCCTTCGGGCCACCGGATATCGCTGGTGGATTGCCCGTCTGCGCGCGCTGCTGGCGCACGTGGATGCAGTTCGGCTGGATCATTTCCGCGGATTCATCGCCGCCTGGCACGTGCCCGCGGGCGCTCCCACCGCCCAGACCGGACAGTGGCTGCCCGGTCCCGGCGCTGACCTCTTTAACGCCGTTCAGAGCGAGTTGGGCTCGCTGCCGTTGATCGCGGAAGATTTGGGTGACATCACTCCGGATGTATACGCGCTGCGCGATCAGTTTCATTTGCCCGGAATGCGGGTGCTGCAGTTCGCGTTCGATGGCCGCTCCGACAATCCCCATTTGCCGAGTAACTATGCCGGCAACGCCGTGATCTACACCGGCACCCACGATAATCCCACCACTCGCGGCTGGTTCGAAGACCTGCCGGAAGAGCAGCGCCAGAACGTCTGGAAGTATTTAAAACGGGCTCCAGGCACAAGTGGCGATGCGGCTCCGGCATTGATGCAATTGGCATGGTCTTCGAAAGCCGCGCTGGCGATAGCTCCGCTCCAGGATCTGCTGAATCTCGGCAATGAAGCTCGCATGAACGTTCCCGGCCGCGCCGATCAGAATTGGCGCTGGCGCTGCACCGAAGCCCTGCTCGAAAGCCCCGCTTTCGAATGGTTGCGGGGGCTGACGAAATCTTCGAACCGCCGGGGCATCTCTGCGGCATCGAATGTAGGTAAGGTTCTGGAGGCTGTTTCACCATGAAAGCAACCGAAGCGCTTCACAATTTAGGCCAAAGCATCTGGCTCGACAACATCACGCGCGACCTGCTCACTAGCGGGACGCTCAAGCGCTATATCGATGAGTGGTCGGTGACGGGTCTCACGTCAAACCCGACCATCTTCGACAACGCCATCAAAAATAGCGCCGCGTACGACCCCGCCATCCGCGAAAAGCTCAGCCACGGCAAATCCGGCGAGGCCCTTTTCTTCGAGCTGGCGCTTGAGGACATCACGCGCGCGGCCGCGCTGTTTCGGCCGATCCATGACAAAACCGGCGGGATCGACGGCTGGGTATCTCTGGAAGTGTCGCCGCTCCTCGCCCATGACACCGCCAGCAGTCTCGCGGCCGCCCGGAGCCTGCATGAGCAAGCCGGGCAGCCCAACCTGTTTATCAAGATTCCTGGAACCAAGGAAGGTCTGCCGGCGATTGAAGAAGCCATCTTTGCCGGCATCCCCGTCAACGTTACGCTACTGTTCTCCCGCGAGCATTATGTTGCCGCCGCCGATGCGTTCTTGCGCGGCGTCGAACGGCGTATCGCGCGCGGGCTTCCGCCCAGCGTCGGCTCGGTAGCTTCGCTGTTCATCAGCCGGTGGGACGTCGCAGTGGCGAGTAAAGTACCCGCGGCGCTGCGCGACCAGCTTGGAATCGCCGTCGCCAAACGTACCTACAAGGCCTACTGCGATCTGCTCGCCTCCCCGCGCTGGCAGCGGGCTCTCAATTTCGGCGCGACCACGCAGAGGCTGTTGTGGGCCAGCACCGGAACCAAGGATCCCAAGGCGTCCGACACGCTTTACGTAGAGGCGCTGGCCTCGCCATTCACCGTCAATACGATGCCGGACGGCACCTTGAAAGCCCTCGCCGACCACGGCAACCCGCATGCCATCATGCCCGCGGACGGCGGCGACTGCGAGGAAGTTCTGGCTCGATTCCGAAGCGCGGGTATAGATGTCGATGCTCTCGGTGCACAACTGCAGGACGAAGGCGCTAAGTCGTTCGTCAACTCCTGGAACGAGCTGATGGATGTGATCGCGTCCAAGAGCGCCGCGCTCAAGAAGGCTAGTTAATAGCCTGGAGCCTTCTCTATGAACGTGTTGGCTGTGGATGTGGGTGGTACTCATGTCAAGGTGCTCGTCAGCGGAGAAAGCGAGCCTCGCAAGTTTGACTCCGGACCGGATCTGGCCCCGGCGAGCATGATCAATGGGGTCCGGAAGATCACAGATGGCTGGCGTTACGAGGTCGTCTCGATCGGCTATCCTGGACCAGTGCTTCATAATCGGCCGGTAGCGGAGCCCCACAACCTGGGACGCGGCTGGGTCGGCTTCAATTTTGAAACTGCGTTCGGACATCCCGTGAAGCTGATCAATGACGCGGCCATGCAGGCGCTGGGAAGCTATAAGGGCGGCAAGATGCTTTTCCTGGGCTTGGGAACCGGCCTGGGATCGACGATGATTGTGGATGGTATTGTCGAGCCGATGGAGCTGGGCCATTTGCCCTATAAGAAGTCCACCTACGAGGATTACATCGGCGAGCGGGGGCTGGAACGCCGCGGCAAGCACCGTTGGCGACAGCACGTCGAGGACGTCGTGGCGCGATTGATCGCCGCGCTGGAACCTGACGAAGTGGTGCTGGGCGGCGGCAACCTGAAGAAGCTCGAGAAATTGCCGGCGGGCTGCCGCGCGGGTGATAACGCCAACGCTTTTATCGGTGGATTTCGCCTTTGGGAAAAGGCCGCCAGTAACGCAAAGCCCAACGCGCACCCGAGCGTTTCGAGCAGTCTCACAACCGGACAAAAAGGAGCATCGAAATGGAAACAGTAGTGGATGCCGGCGCCCATCACCCGCTCACCGGGCGGCCTGCGTGGAAGAAGCTCAAAGAACATTTTCGAGAGATCCGCGAGGTACATCTGCGCCAGCTCTTCGCCGATGACCCCCAGCGCGGAAAGCGCATGACGGCCGATGCGGAGGGAATTTTTCTCGACTATTCGAAGCATCGCGTCACCGGCGAGACAATCAAGCTGCTGCTTCAGCTCGCCGAGGAATCCGGTTTGCGCGGCCGCATCGACGCTATGTTTCGCGGCGACAAGATCAACAGCACCGAGAATCGGGCGGTGCTGCATGTTGCATTGCGCGCGCCGCGCGGCGCCTCCATTGTCGTCGACGGCCACAACGTCGTGCCGGATGTGCACCAGGTGCTGGACCGGATGTCGGACTTCAGCAACCGTGTCCGCACCGCGGCCTGGAAAGGCCACACGGGCAAGCGCATTCGGAACATCGTCAACATCGGGATCGGCGGATCCGACCTCGGTCCGGTTATGGCTTATGAGGCGCTGAGACACTACAGCGACCGGGCATTGACGTTTCGCTTCGTCTCGAACATCGATGGTACCGACTTCGCGGAGGCGGTCCACGACCTCGATCCGTCGGAGACCCTCTTCATCGTCTCCTCAAAAACCTTCACCACGCTCGAGACCATGACCAACGCTCACACTGCGCGAGCCTGGTTGCTTAAAGGCTTGGGTGGGGACGAAAAGTCCATCGCGAAGCATTTCGTGGCTGTCTCCACCAATGCCGCGGAAGTGTCGAAGTTCGGAATCGACACCGCCAATATGTTCGGGTTCTGGGATTGGGTGGGAGGCCGCTATTCCATGGATTCGGCCATCGGCCTCTCCACCATGCTGGCCATCGGCCCGGAGAACTTCGGCGCGATGCTCGGCGGCTTTCATCAAATCGACGAGCACTTCCGCACGGCTCCGTTCGAGCGCAATTTGCCCGCGCTCTTGGGTCTCCTGACTATCTGGTACAACAATTTCCACGGCGCGGAAACCGTCGCGGTGCTGCCATATGAGCAATACTTGAAGCGATTCCCAGCGTATCTCCAACAGTTGACGATGGAAAGCAACGGAAAGCACGTCACGCTCGATGGGACCCGGGTCAACTACGATACCGGACCCATTTATTGGGGCGAGCCGGGCACCAATGGCCAGCATTCTTTCTATCAGCTCATCCATCAGGGAACTCGCCTCATCCCTTGCGATTTCATTGCATTCGAACAGACGCTCAACCCGCTCGGCCGTCATCACGATATTCTGCTGGCGAATGTCTTCGCGCAGGCAGAGGCGTTAGCGTTCGGCAAAACTCCGGAGCAAGTGAAAGCCGAGGGCACGCCGGACTCCCTCGTGCCGCATCGCGTTTTTGAAGGCAACCGTCCGTCCAATACGATTCTGCTCGACCGGCTCACGCCCGCGAATTTAGGAAAGCTGGTGGCGCTCTACGAGCACAGCGTGTTCACCCAAGGCGCGATCTGGGGCATCAATTCTTTCGATCAGTGGGGCGTCGAGCTAGGCAAGGCGCTCGCACAGCGGATCATACCGGAGATCGAGAGCCACGCCGAGCCGGCGCTCGCGCACGATAGTTCCACAAACAATTTGATCCAGCGGTACCGAAAACACAAGGAGCAATAATGCAACTAGGAATGGTTGGCCTGGGACGAATGGGAGCGAACATGGTTCGGCGGCTCCTCAAAGGAGGCCACCGCTGCGTGGTCTTTGACCGCTCGCAGAACGCGGTGAATGAACTGGTTCAGGAAAAGGCCGGCGGAAGTTCCTCGCTCGCGGATTTCGCGTCGAAGCTCGAGAAGCCGCGGGCTGTCTGGCTGATGGTGCCGGCCGCCGCCGTGGATCAAACCATCGCCGATCTTCTGCCCCACCTAGATCCAGGCGACGTTCTCATCGACGGTGGTAATTCTTATTACATCGACGACATCCACCGCGCGAAGGAGTTGTCCGCGAAGCGGATCCACTATGTCGACGTCGGCACCAGCGGCGGCGTGTGGGGTCTGGAGCGAGGCTATTGCATGATGATCGGGGGCGAGCCGGCCACGGTCAAACACCTCGACCCGATTTTCTCGACCTTGGCCCCGGGATTGGGCGACGTCCCGCGCACTCCGGGACGCGAGGGCTTGGACGACACCTCTGAACAGGGGTATCTGCACTGCGGCCCCAGCGGCGCCGGCCACTTCGTCAAGATGGTCCACAACGGCATCGAATACGGCATCATGGCCGCCTATGCCGAGGGTCTCGGCATCTTGCGCGCCTCGAACGTAGGCAAACACGAGCACGAAACCGACGCCGAGACCACGCCGCTGCGCGATCCCGAGCATTACCAGTACGATCTCAACTTGCGCGACATCACGGAAGTGTGGCGGCGCGGCAGCGTGATCGCATCCTGGTTACTGGACCTGACGGCTTCCAGCATGGTGAAGGATCCATCCCTTTCGCAGTTCGCGGGACGCGTCTCTGATTCCGGTGAAGGCCGCTGGACCATCAAAGCCGCAATTGACGAGGCCGTTCCGGTGCCGGTTCTTTCCGCCGCACTTTACGAGCGCTTCAGCTCCCGCGGTGAAGCGGACTATCAGGATCGCGTGCTGTCCGCCATGCGCTTCGGCTTCGGCGGCCACCTGGAAAAATCCGCCGGCAAGTAGCCTGAGAGCGCGATCCAAAAGGAGATCACGATGAGCGAACCCAGGTCCGACGCCCTGGTCATCTTCGGGGCTACGGGTGATCTGGTTTATAAGAAGATTTTCCCGGCTCTGCAGGCGATGGTAAAACGCGGGCATTTGAACTCCCCCGTGGTCCTGGTCGCCAGGGGCTCCTGGAACCTGGACCGGCTTCGGGCCCGCGCGCATGACAGCGTGAAGGAGCACGGCGGCCTGGATCCCGACGCGTTCGAGAAACTCAGCCGGCTGATGCGCTTCGCGGGCGGAGAGTACGTGGACCCATCTACTTTTCAGGCCATCTCGAATGCGCTCCAGGGCGCTCAGAGACCGGCCTTTTACCTGGCTATTCCGCCTTCTCTTTTCCAGACGGTGGTGCAACAACTGGCTAAATCGGGCTGCGCCCAATCTGCTCGCATCATCGTCGAGAAACCCTTCGGCCACGATTTGGCTTCCGCGCAGGCTCTCAATCGCTGCCTGCATACCGTTTTCCCCGAATCCTCCATCTTTCGAATCGATCACTACCTGGGCAAGCGCCCAGTGAACAACGTGGTGGTGTTTCGATTCGCCAATGCGTTCATCGATCCGTTCTGGAATCGAAACTACGTCGAGAGCGTCCAGATCACCATGGCGGAAAATTTCGGCGTCGATGGCCGAGGCGCGTTTTACGATCAAACCGGCGCCATTCGCGATGTGATCCAGAATCATCTTTTCCAGATTTTGAGCAACCTGGCGATGGAGCCTCCGGTGCGCACCGACAGCGAAACCGTGCGCGACGAGAAAGTGAAAGTGCTGAAAGCCATTCCGCCGGTCGAAGCCGCCGATCTGGTCCGCGGCCAGTTCCGGGGATATCTGCAGGAAAAGGGAGTGGCGCCGGATTCGGACGTCGAGACGTTCGCGGCTCTGCGGCTCCAGGTGAATTCCTGGCGCTGGCGAGGCGTCCCGTTTTACTTTCGCGCTGGAAAGAACCTGCCGGTAACCTGCACGGAGGTGGTGGCGCGGCTGCGTTCCGCTCCCTCGGTCCTCAAGGACAACGTTTCCCAGAACTATCTGCGGTTCCGCATCAGCCCCGAGATGACCATCGCCATGGGCGCGACGGTGCTGGGCCCGAGCGAACAGATGGAAGGCGAAGCGGTTGAGATCATCGCGAGCAGCCATCCATGTCCCGAAGAGATGGATTCCTATGAGCGCGTACTGGGCGATGCCATGGAAGGCAACGCCACTTCCTTCGCCCGCCAGGATTATGTCGAGGAAGCCTGGAGAATCGTGGATCCGGTGCTGAAAGCCGGAACTCCGATTCACCTCTACGACAAAGGCGGCTGGGGTCCTGCCGAGGTAGAACAAAAAGTTTCTCCCCCCGGCGGCTGGCAGAACCCAGCTAAAGGCGAGCGGGAAGATCTCGGCATTCCCTGTCCGCCGGAAGTTGAGATGGCCCATGAAGCTTGAGGTCTTTGACGACGCCGATTCCGTGGCGCAGAAAGCTGCCGCCGCGATTGCCGCCGACGCCCGTACGGTAATTGCCGTCCGCGGCCGATATTCCCTGGCAGTCAGCGGCGGTCACACTCCCTGGATCATGCTGCGCGCGCTGGCTACCGAAGACGTCCCCTGGGCCGGCGTGCATCTGTATCAGGTGGACGAGCGCATCGCGCCGGAGGGGCACCCCGATCGTAACCTCACGCACTTGCGCGAGAGCCTGCTGCAGCACGCTCCGGTCCGTCCGGAACAGGTCCACGCGATGCCTGTGGAACTCCCCGATCTCGATCACGCCGCCGCTCAGTATGCCCAGACTCTCGAGCACATTGCCGGATCGCCGCCGGTGCTGGATCTGGTGCACCTCGGTCTCGGCCCGGACGGCCACACCGCATCGCTGGTACCCGGAGACGCGTCGCTCAACGTTTCAGACCGGGACGTCGCAGTGACCGGAGTCTATCAGGGCCGCCGTCGCATGACGTTGACCTATCCGGTGCTCGATCGCGCACGCCGCGTGCTTTGGGTTGTCACTGGCGGCGAAAAAGTTCCAATGCTAAAGCGTCTGCTCGACGGCGATCAGTCCATTCCCGCCGGGCGGGTCCGCCGCGAACAGGCCTTGGTGCTGGCGGATCGCGCGGCAGCGGGCGGCCCTTCCACCCAACAAAAGCAAGGAGCCTGATATGCGCGTTGGAATTGCCACCGCGAAAGAGCTGTTGGCCCGGCCGTGAAGGATGCCGGGGCTACTACCTTAGGAAGCTCTCCGATCGGCGCCACGCTTTGTCCGGGAGGCGTGAATTTCAGCGTCTATTCGCGCAGCGCTTCGGGCGTGGAGTTGCTTTTCTTCGATCGCGAAGACGACGCTGAGCCCGAGCGTGTGATTCCAATCGATCCCGCGACCAACTGCACCAATTATTACTGGCATACCTTCGTCCCGGATGTGCATCCCGGCCAGCTGTACGGCTATCGGGTGCAGGGGCCGTTCGATCCGCCCAGCGGAATGCGCTTTGAACCCGACAAGGTTCTTTTGGATCCCTACGGCCGGGGCGTGGTTGTTCCCAGGAATTACAGCCGCGCAGCGGCCCATGCCCAGGGCGATAACGCCGCGACGGCCATGAAAAGCGTCATCGTCGATCCTAGCGCTTACGATTGGGAAGGCGACACGCCCCTGCGCCGGCCGGCCTCCCGAACCATCATCTACGAGATGCATCTCGGAGGCTTCACCCGGCATCACAGCTCCGGGCTTCCCCCGAGTACGCGCGGCACTTATGCCGGCCTGATCGAAAAGATTCCTTATCTCCAGCAACTCGGCATCACAGCCGTGGAACTCCTGCCGGTGTTCCAGTTTGACGCGCAGGATGCGCCCGCCGGAAAGGTCAACTACTGGGGTTATGCACCGGTCTCTTTCTTTGCGCCGCACCGGGAATACAGCTCGCGTCAAGATCCGCTCGGACCCATACACGAATTTCGCGACATGGTGAAGGCGCTCCACCGGGCCGGCATCGAGGTGATTCTCGACGTCGTCTTCAATCACACCGCGGAAGGCAACCAGGATGGGCCGACGCTGAGCTTTCGGGGCTTGGAGAACACGGCCTATTACATTCTGGAAAGAGACCGCTCGCGCTATGCCAACTACAGCGGTACCGGCAACACCATCAACGGGAATAACCCCATTGTCCGGCGGATGATCGTCGATAGCCTCCGGTATTGGGTGGGCGAGATGCATGTCGACGGTTTCCGATTTGACCTGGCGTCCATCCTGGATCGCGACGAGTCCGGTAATTTGTTGCCTAATCCGCCGGTGTTGCTCGACATCGACTCGGACCCCGACCTCGCCGGAACCAAGCTCATCGCCGAAGCCTGGGACGCGGCCGGCCTCTACCAGGTCGGCAGCTTCGTCGGGGACAGCTGGAGGGAGTGGAACGGAAGGTTCCGCGATGATGTGCGCAGTTTTTTTCGTGGCGACGACGGCTCGGTTACCCTGCTCGCGGACCGCCTGCTCGGCAGCCCTCAGATTTACGGCCACAAGGAGCGTGAGGCCGAGGAAAGCGTCAACTTCGTCACCTGTCACGACGGCTTCACGCTCAACGATCTCGTTTCCTATAACCAGAAGCACAATGAGGCGAACGGCGAGAATAACAGCGATGGCGCGAACGACAACCGAAGTTACAACTGCGGCGTCGAAGGGCCAACCGAGGACCCCGAGATCGAAGAGCTGCGTAATCGCCAGGTGAAGAATTTCCTTACGGTGACCATGCACTCCCTGGGCTTGCCGATGCTCTCAATGGGCGACGAAGTGCGCCGGACCCAGCAAGGCAACAATAACGCCTACTGCCAGGACAACGAGACCAGCTGGTTTGATTGGACGCTGGCGGCAAAACATGCCGACGTGTTGCGCTTCGCTAGCCTGCTTTGTTCCCAGCGGCTGCTGCTCAATCGGGATACCGGCCGGCGCTACGCGAATCTAAGCCAGCTTCTCCGCATGGCGGAAAGAACCTGGCATGGAGTAAAGCTCGGGCAGCCGGATTGGAGCGCTGCTTCCCACAGCCTAGCATTGCAAGCGGACGCTCACGGCGAGAATCTGCTCCTGTATTTTATTCTGAATGCTTATTGGGAGCCGCTCGATTTCGAGCTCCCGCCCGTAACGGCTGAAAACCCCTGGCGCCGATGGATTGACACAAGCCTCGATTCGCCCAACGACATAGCGGAGTGGCAAGCCGCGCCACAGGTTACCGCTCGGTCCTATCGAGCCGGGCCACGCTCGGTTGTAACCCTTTTCGTTCCCTCGGATTAGATCAATCTTCCGTTGGGCCCATGCTGAAAGCGGACACCGCCAGATCCGGAGTCCAGCGCCCGGCCAGCTCCTCTTCGGCGCGGAACCAATCTATCTCGGGAGATCCAATGGGGCTGCCTCGCTCCTGCCAAAGCCGGTACGCCAGGTCCTCCACTTCCTGGTGATTCAGGGCATCGCGATTCATTTGGTTCGGACTCCTTTGTTCGTACGATTTGCTTTCGACGACTACTACCATTTTTCCACGGCCCTGTCTCCGTAATGTCCCGGCGTATGCTTCAGGCGCTTCGGACAGCGGGACTATCATATCCACAAATGTGCGCAGCTTTCCGGCATCCAGCAGCGCGCCAACCTCTTCGAGCTGCTTCTGGCTTGGCTCGACGATAAAGAAAGCCTGTTTGACTCTGGCATCGCCCGAATCCGCCGCGCTGGACGCCACTGTCACCATGCGCCCTCCCGGTTTGAGCACGCTCCAGGATCGCGCGAGCGTGTCTCCACCCACGCTATCGAATACCGCATCCAGTTGCCGGACGCATTCTTCGAATCGCGATTCCCGGTAATCGATCACCTCGTGAGCGCCCAGGCCGGCGACGAAATCCCGGTTTCGCCCGGATGCAGTCGCAATCACCTGCGCTCCATGCAGCCGCGCGAGCTGGACTGCAAAACCTCCCACCGCGCCCGCTCCTCCGTGAATCAGAACGCGCTCGCCGGGTTGCAGGTTAGCATGCTCGAAAAGCCCTTGCCAGGCGGTGAGCGCGCTGATCGGGACCGACCGGCCTCGGCATGCGTGAGCCGGCTCGGTTTGGGAGCCACCGCGGAAAATGGCGCAACGCAATACTCCGCCATCGCTCCCTCCGAAAACCAATCGTTCATTCCAAAAACTTTCTGCCCGATCTCTAGACAACCAACCTCCTCACCCACAGCGGTCACCACTCCCGAAAATTCGTGCCCCGGGATCGCCCCCGTGCGAGCCTCGCCGCTCTTGAGGTGTGTCGTCGGATACCAGGCCAGTTCGGCCGGTATGACGCCCGCCGCGCAAACTCGGATCAATAGCTCGCCCCGCCCCGGCAGGGGTTCAGGAGCTTCGTCCAGAATCAGCGACGGAGATTGGATGGATTCAGCCAGACGGATGGCTCGCATGCGTCAGTTCGGATTCTCTAGGTGCCGGTGGCGGCGGCCGCTCGCGAGATAGACCGTGGCGCGCGGCTCGAGCAGCGGATCTTCCGACGGCTCGATTCCATCCACGCGCGGAATAGGATCAAAAATAATGTGACGCTGCTCCGCATTGTTGTTCGGAACGACGCTTCTCAGCTCCAGCGTGCCGAATTCGATCTCGGGGCGAATCGCCGGCCAGTGCACCGTGGAATCGTTAACCACATCTTCTTTGGCGGCTAACTGAACCAGGATGCGCATCCTTGCCGGACCGCGCGATAGCCGCTCCTGGATTTCATCGAAGAGGAAGTTCGGAGTCGCTTTGGCCTCCGCCGACGGGTCCAGATATTCGGTTCCGCCTTCGGGCTGGATGCGATACCGGCCGTACTGGCTTACACCCGCGCCGTTCATGAATCGGTACGCGCTTACCGCGTAGTAAGCTGCCTTCGCGAAGCTCGCGGGCATGGGCTTCGGCGCCTGAACGAACTCGAGCGCCGCCGGGTGCGCCCCGAGGAACGCCTCTACAGGCGTCGGCCTGGCCACGCCCGGGCCGCTGGCTTGGATGGCGCGCAGGAACTCCACGAACTCTCCCGCCGTCCGCGCGGGAAACGCGTCCACCGAGTGAGCAATGATGTCGGTGTGAACGTGTTCGGCCAGCTCAAACCGGATCGCCATACCGCGCGGGCTCGCATTGGGATCGTTGTCCGGCACCGCCGGAATGCCTGCGAAGTCGGAGAACCGCACACTGACGGGCGTCGAGTTGCGCTGGATATGCGGCGCGCGCGTAATCGATTTCGCCGCCGCTGCCGGAGTGAATATCCCCGCCAGCAGGATTCCTTTGGCGTGCACCGGGCGGAAACCCTGCTGTAATCCATTGTTGATGGCGTCCAGGGCTTCCAGCGCCGCTTCTGCAAGCGCTTGATTGTGATCTACTTTGGTTGGGCTCATGCTCCTACTATGCTGCACCGCCCCTCCAGGATCATCCCGACATGGTGGATTCTTTGCCTACCTATTTCAGCCACCGTTGTTATAACCCATTCAAGGTATTCTCTCGTTAGCGATGCCCAACGCGGCCAAGCCTCCCTGCGATGAAGCCGTCATCCTGACCGGCGCCTCGGATCAGGCTTCCACAAATGCGCAGCCCTGGGTACTGGCGGCGGCAATCCTCGGCTCCAGCATGGCGTTCATTGATGGAACCGTCGTCAACATAGCTCTGCCCGCCTTGCAGACCGCCTTCGAGGCCACCATTTCACAAGTCCAGTGGGTAGTCGTATGCTATGAGCTTTTGCTTTCGGCCTTGATTCTCACCGGCGGATCGCTCGGCGACCTGTTCGGGCCGCGCCGCGTCTTTGCTGTCGGAATCGTTCTGTTCGCCGGCGGTTCGGCGTGGTGCGGTGTTTCTCCCGGCATCGGCCAGCTCATCGCCGCCCGGGCGCTACAAGGAATCGGAGGCGCCCTTCTCATTCCCGGAAGCCTTGCCCTGATCAGCGTCTCATTTGCTCCCTCGTCGCGCGGCCGCGCCATCGGAACCTGGTCCGGCTTCACGTCCATGACCACCGCCGCCGGCCCGGTACTGGGAGGCTGGCTCATACAACATGGATCTTGGCGCTGGGCCTTCTTCATCAATCTGCCCATCGCGATAATCGCGCTATTAATCCTCGGGCGCATTCCCGAACGTGGCTCGAAAAATCAGACACCCACAATCGATTGGCCTGGCGCTCTGTTAACAGCTCTAGGGCTGGGAGGCATCGTTTACGCTTCCATTCAATCGGTCCCGTTTATCGGCGTGCTCGGCGCCTTGGCGCTCGTCGCGTTCGTATTCGTCGAGTCGCGCTCCCGAACGCCCATGCTCCCGCTCTCGCTGTTCCGCTCCCGAAGCTTTCTGGGAGCCAATCTTTTGACTTTGTTCTTATATTTTGCGTTGGACGGAGTGTTGTTCTTCCTTCCCTTGAACCTGATCCAGGTTCAGCGATATACGCCCACTCAAGCTGGCGCCGCCTTGCTCCCCTTCATCCTGCTGATGTTCCTGCTTTCGCGTTGGTCCGGCGGGCTTGTGTCGCGCTACGGGGCCAGGCTGCCTCTCATCATCGGCCCATTGTTGGCTGCCGCCGGATTCACGTTGATGGCCAGGCCTTCCGTCGGCGCGTCGTATTGGATCACGTTTTTTCCAGCAGTGCTGGTGCTCGGGCTCGGAATGGCGATCAGCGTAGCGCCCCTCACCACAACCGTTATGAGCGCCGTCCCGCGCGAACATGCTGGCGTTGCCTCGGGCATCAACAACGCAGTCGCGCAGGCCGCCGCCCTGCTTGCCGTCGCGGTGCTCGGGATGATTCTGAACGGCGTATTTAACCGCACTCTGGATCGGCAGCTGGGCGTGTTGCACTTGCCAGCCGCCGTCCGCCAGCAGATCGACCGGCAGCGGCCTAAACTCGCCGCCGCCAAGCCGCCCGACTCATCGGCGCGAAAAGCGATTGAAGAATCCTTCGTCACCGGATTTCGGACGGTCGCCTGGATTGCGGGGCTCCTTGGGATTCTCAGTTCCATAACCGCCGCAGTGCTGATCGACAACGAATCCCCATCGGGTCCGGGACGCGCCGCCCGTAGCAAATAGCGGCCACGCTCACTTCTGTACGTTGTCTTGCGCCGCCTTTTCTTCCGCGCGAGCTCCCTTCAAAATGTCGACCAGCGCGTAGTTCCCTTCGTGACAGGCGTACTCATACACCGGTCCCGGAATGGCGACGAAAGGAACCTCCGCCGTCCACGGCCTGAGAAAAGTCGAGGGATCGTCGATGGTGAAACTGTACAGAATGGTCTTGGCATCCACGCGCGTGAATCGCTCGATTACGTGCAAATCTTGGGTCGTTCCCAGATACGCTGTTTTGTCCGTGAAGTTGGTAGTGTCCACCACCAGCGTCTCGCCCTCCCAGTGGCCGCGCGAATCTCCCATCCACAACCGCACATTGGAGGGAAGGTGCGGGCTGCCGTCCAGCGGAATGATTCGAACGTCATGCATCATCTCGATCAAAATCATTACGTAGTCCGGAGTCTGGACAATCTGATAGTTGCCGTTGTAGGGGCTGGGAAGCATGGGCGGTTCACCTGCCCATAGCAGGCAGCGCTCCGCCAGTGAACGATCCTGCGGGCGGTTCGCGGGATGATCCAGGGCTTCCATGCTCTGGTCGTTGATCCTTCTGCGCGCCTCTAGCGTATACGGAGGTAAGTGCCCATCCGGCGGATCCACGATCAGCGAAGTCCGGATCACGCCGCCGATCCGAGCCAGCTTGGTTCCCCAGGTGAAGAAAAGTTCGTTGTAAGCGCGCCCGATATCCACTTCCGGGGGCCCGTCGCGCCGGTCACTGCTGCGATCCTTCCGCACCGCATCTTCGAATTTCGCGGCTTCTTCCTCGGTAAGGGTCCTGTTGAGACCCATGGGCCGTTGCAGGAGCGTCATGGTGGAATTCGTCCAGTTCCCTTGTAAGTCCGAATGGCCATCCTTGGTGTGCAACGCATCGGTATGCGGCAAATTGGGACCGCTTTTCGGCGACTGAGCCAAGCCCGCCCCCGCTAGCGTCAGCGCCAGCGCGAACAAAAACACAAACTGATTCCTCACTTTTCGACGATAACGCAAAGAAGCGCCCTAATCAAAAGGGCCGGCCAATGTTTCATGAGTCTTTCGGATCATCATCGATCTTCCTCTGCAGATACCAGGAAAACATCCCTCGATATTTCCGCCGCAGGTCCGGGTTCTGCCAATCCTTGCCGGTGATGGTTCCCCGGCAGCACGCCGCCCCGCACTGGCATGTCATGCGGTAGTCGTCATCGTCGGTGGTGGCCCAGTCGTGGGTCAGTTCCTCTCCCGCGGCAATCGGGCGCAGCGCGACGAATACGATCTGCCCCTGTACGCCGATGTTCGGATCGCAGGAGTGATTCGTAAACAGCATCCCCCGCTCGCGCTCGTCGGCGTGCCTCGGACCGATGAAGAGATCGTCCGCGATTTGGATTTCCGCCGGCCCCAGCAGTGGCGCAATCTGGCCTAATGTCGCGCGCGTGAAGATGTACCCGCCTTTCACGCAAACAATCTCGCCTGTATGAAATGCTCCCACCGCAAACAGGCCACGCGCATGAATCGGGCTGCTCCGAACCTCTGCCTTGGGCGAGATGTAGGAAAGCGGCTCGCTGGCCATCTCACTTCAGGATAGATCCTCAAAAACCTGCTAACCTAGTCACTTAAAGCGCTCGCCCGAATGCCCGCTCGAATGAGCGAAAGCTTCATCCTGCAGACTTATCCGTTCCGCGAAGCTGATCTCGTGGTCAGCTTCTTTACCCGTGATCAGGGCAAGCTCAGGGGAGTGGCCAGGCGGGCGCGCCGGCCGAAAAGCAACTTCGGATCGGGCCTCGAGCGGCTGTCGCACGCAACCGTGTCGTACTATCAGAAGGAGAATCGCGAACTGGTGAGCCTCAATTCCTGCGAGCTGCTGCATTCCCAATTCGCGCTGGCCTCCAATTACGAATCGAGCGTCGCACTCGATTATCTGGCCGAGGTCACCGAGCAATTGTTGCCTCCAAACGAAGCCAACGAGCGCCATTTTCGCCTTCTCATCGCCGTCCTGGAGCATCTTCGGGCCGCCGGCAACGTCTGGACTACGGCCACCTATTTCGGACTCTGGGCCGTTCGCCTAGCTGGATTCCTGCCCGATCTTCGCGTGGGAGCCGAGTCGCGCGACATCGCCGCCGAGATGCTGGTGACGCCCATCGATCAGCTCTCCGCTCGCTCCTGGACCAAGGAAACCGCCGCCGACCTGCGCCGCGTGGTGAACCGCCTCATCGAGGAACACGTCGAGCGGCGGTTGCGCACTACCGCCATTCTGGAGGCGTTATGAGCGGTCTGTCGTTTCAAGAAACGGTCTTCCGCCTGAAGAAATATTGGTCGGACCGCGGCGCGATCATCCAGGAACCCTACGACGTCGAAGTGGGCGCGGGGACCATGGCGCCCGAAACTTTCCTGCGCGTGCTCGGACCCGATCCGTACCGCGTGGCTTACGTCCAACCTAGCCGCCGTCCCGCCGACGGCCGCTATGGAGAGAATCCGAACCGTCTCTATAAGCACCAGCAGCTGCAAGTGATCCTGAAACCTTCGCCGGCTGATGTCATCGACCAATATCTGGGAAGCCTGAAAGCCATCGGCATCGATCTCGCCAAGCACGACATCAAGTTTGAAGAGGATAACTGGGAAGCGCCCACGCTCGGCGCGTGGGGCATCGGCTGGCAGGTGATGCTGGATGGCCTGGAGATCACGCAGTTCACTTATTTCCAGCAATGCGGCGGGTTCGATCTGGATTTAGTCCCTGCCGAGCTGACCTACGGACTGGAGCGGATCGTGAAGTTTCTCCAGGACGTCGAAAGCGTCTACGACATCGAATGGACTCCCGGCGTCCCGTACCGCGCGGTACGTTTGCGCGAGGAATATGAATTTTCAAAATATAATTTCGAGATCGCCGACGTCGATATGCTTTGGAAGCTTTTCGAGCTGCACGAGAAGGAGTGCCAGCGCCTGCTCAAACTCCCGGATGTGGTTCTGCCGGCCTACGATCAGGTGCTCAAATGCTCGCATCTGTTTAATTTGCTGGACTCGCGCGGCGCCATCAGTGTCACCGAACGAGTGGGCGTGATCGCTCGCGTCCGTAAGCTGGCATTGGGCGTAGCGAAGGCGTGGATGGAGCAAATCGCCGCGTGAGCCTGCCATTCCTGCTCGAAATCGGCACGGAAGAGATTCCGGATTGGATGATCGTTCCGGCGCTGAACAATTTGCAGGACATGTTTCAGACCTTGCTCGATCAGCACGGTTTGTCGGGCCGCGTAAGTTCGGCCGAAGCGACGCCGCGGCGGCTGGTTCTCAAAGGCGAAGGATTGGTCGAGCGTCAGGCCGATAGCGAAGAGCAGGTGAGCGGTCCGCCAACGTCGGCTGGACCGGGCGCGGCGGCGGGGTTCGCGAAGAAAATGGGAACAACCCCGGACCAGCTGCGAACCGAGACAACCTCCAAGGGCGAGTATCTCGTTTTCACAAAACGAACCCAGGGCCAGGCGACCAACGCGATCCTCGCGCGAGAGCTTCCCGCGCTCGTTCTGAAGATTCAGTGGCCTAAAGCGATGTATTGGAACGGAAAAGGCAGCGAGCGCTTCATCCGCCCCATCCGCTGGATCGTCGCGCTGCTCGGCAGCGAAGTGGTTCCGTTCGAGATCGCAGGCGTACATTCGGCGAACACCACCGTGGGCCATCGCATACTCGGCCAGCCGTCGATCCCGGTGACCATTGAGAATTTCGAAGAGCAACTGAGATCGAATGGCGTGATCCTAAGCGCGGCGGCACGGCGAAAAAAGATCGAAGATGAAATAGCGTCGTTGTTGACAGCCAAGGGTCTGCGCATAAAACCGGACCCGGATCTTCTACATACGCTGGTCTATATCACCGAATTTCCCACCGCGATCCTGGGCGGGTTCGATTCGCAATATTTAGAGCTGCCGAAGGAAGTGTTGGTAGAGGTAATGCGGCACGATCAAAAGTATTTGTCGCTTGAAGATAGCAACGGAAACCTCGCGCCGTACTTTATTGCCGTGATGAACACCAGCGCTGACCCGGAGAACTTGGTCCAACAGGGCAACGAGCGAGTTTTGCGGGCCAGATTCAACGATGCCCGCTTCTTCTGGCAGCAAGATCAAAAGAAGAAGCTGGCGGATCGCCTGGATGACCTCAAGCACGTCACTTTCCAGGCCAGGGTGGGTTCGTATTACGAAAAAACGATGCGAATGGTCGAGCTGGTGCGCGCAAACCCACATGCGCAACGAGCCGCGCTGCTCTCGAAGTGCGATCTCACGTCCGATATGGTGAAGGAGTTCACAGATCTTCAAGGCATCGTGGGCGGGCTGTACGCCAAGGTGCAAGGCGAGCCCGAAGCGGTCTGGCGCGCGATTTACGATCACTATAAACCGGTCAGCATGGAAGGCGAGATCCCGTCCACGACGGAGGGACGGCTGGTTAGTCTGGCCGACAAGTGGGACACGTTGACGCGGTGTTTCGAGGCCGGCTTGAATCCAACCGGCTCCAGGGACCCGTTCGCGCTGCGCCGCGCCGCCCAAGGCGTGGTGCGAATCGTGGTCGAAGGACAAATGCCGTTCGATTTCCCCGGTATGAGTCAGGACCTGGCCGAGTTCATGCGGGACCGCGTCGAATACTACTTCCGCGACGTGGTTGGTTTTCCATATGATGAGGTGCGGGCATGTATGGCTGTCGGTTGGGCCGACCTGGGCGAGCTCAAGAAACGTTTAGGCACCGTTCGAGGAATACGACCCACTCCGGATTTCGAACCGCTGGCCGCCAGCTTTAAGCGCATCAAGAACATACTCCGCCAGGCTGATTTCAGCGGGGGAAAGTTTCGCGCCGATCTCTTGCAGGAAGGTCCGGAGCGCGGCCTTTACGAAGAGATTCAGCGCACGCAAGATCAGACGCTGGCAGCGCGCGTCGCAGCTCTGCGCCCACCCATAGATCTCTTCTTCGACAAAGTGCTGGTGAACGCGCCCGATCCCGCAATCCGCGGCAACCGGCTGGCGCTGTTGCACAATCTCTTGCAGGAATTTTCGACGATCGCCGACTTCTCGGAGATCGTCACAGAAAGGCAATCCTCATGAAGAAGTACGTTTACGCTTTTGGCAGTGGCGCCGCTGACGGCGACGGCAAGATGAAAGACGTGCTGGGCGGCAAAGGCGCGGGCCTCGCGGAGATGAGCCGGGCCGGCGTGCCCGTCCCCCCTGGATTCACCATCTCGACGGAAGTCTGCAATATCTATTTTCAAAACAAGAACAGCATCCCCAAAGAGATCGATCAGGAAATCGCCCAGGCGATCGAGCATCTCGAAAAGCAGACTGGCAAGAAGCTCGGCGATCCCTCCAATCCGCTGCTGATGAGCGTCCGTTCCGGCGCGAAGTTCTCCATGCCCGGGATGATGAATACCATTCTCAATCTCGGCTTGAATGACCAGACTGTCCAGGGTCTCGCGAAAAACAGCGGTAATCCGCGCTTCGCCTACGATTGCTATCGCCGCTTCATACAGATGTTCGGCGAAGTGGCGCTCGACATCGAAATGCACAAGTTCGATCACATTTTCGACGAGCGCAAGAAGAAAGCCAAGGCCAAGCTCGACACCGATCTGTCGGCCAACGACCTGAAAGCCGTCATCGAGGATTACAAAAAGCTGGTCCAAAAGGAAACCAAGAAGCCGTTCCCGCAGGACGCGCGCCAGCAGCTCGCCATGTCGCGGGATGCGGTGTTCCGTTCCTGGTGGGGCAAGAACGCGGTGACCTACCGGCGCATGGAGAAGATCCCGGACGAGCTAGGCACCGCCGCGAACGTTCAGAGCATGGTGTTCGGCAACCTGGGCGACGATTCCGGCACCGGCGTCGGCTTCACTCGCGATCCCGCGACGGGCGAAAAAGTATTCTGGGGCGAGTTCCTGCTCAACGCCCAAGGCGAGGACGTGGTGGCCGGCATCCGGACGCCGCACCCGATCAAGGATCTCGAATCCATCATGCCGGACGCTTACCGGCAGCTTCGCTCCATCACCACGAATTTAGAGAATCACTATCGCGACATGCAGGATTTCGAGTTCACCATCGAACACGGCAAGCTGTTCATGCTGCAAACGCGTAACGGCAAGCGGACTGGAGCCGCAGCGGTACGCATCGCCGTCGAGATGACCAAGGAAGGGCTCATCGACAAGCGCGAGGCGATTCTTCGCGTCGCGCCTCAACAGCTCGACCAGCTTCTGCACCCGCTGTTCGACGCCGCGTCGCTCAAATCGCTCACGAAGCTTGCAACGGGTATCGACGCTTCGCCGGGCGCGGCCGTGGGCCGGGCCGTTTTCAACGCCGAGGAAGCCGTCGAAAAAGCCAAAGCCGGACCGGTGATCCTGGTGCGCAAGGAAACCACGCCGGACGACATCCATGGCATGGAAGTGGCGCAGGGCGTGCTCACGGCAGTGGGCGGAAAATCCAGCCACGCGGCAGTGGTGGCACGCGGCATGGGTTTGCCCTGTGTGGTGGGGGCCGGCGGATTGCATATCGACGAGCATAAGAAAGAGTTCACCGTGAAGGTGGGCGAATGGGAGGTCCACATCAGAGACGGCGACTGGATTTCTTTCGACGGCGCAACCGCCGATGTGTATGCGGGTCAGGCCAAAACGAAAGAGCCGGATCCGAAATCGCCTCTATTCGTCGAGTTCATGACCTGGGCTGACGAGTTTCGCGGCAAGTTCGGAGTGCGCGCCAATGCCGACATCCCGCGCGACGCCAAAGCCGCCCGCGAGTTCGGGGCCGAAGGCATCGGACTGTGCCGTACCGAGCACATGTTCTTCGCGGCGGACCGCATCGCGCACATGCAGGCCATGATTCTGGCCGAAGACGAGAAGACCCGCAAGAAGGCGCTCGACAAATTGCTGCCGATGCAGCGCAAAGATTTCGCCGGGCTGTTCGAAGCCATGAACGGCTATCCGGTGATCATCCGCACGCTGGATCCGCCGCTGCACGAGTTTCTTCCCAAGCGCGAAAACCTCATGGTGGATCTGGCGCGGCTTCCGCATGCCGATTCCAAAACCAAGAAGGCCATGTCGGAAGGCTATGGAATTCCAGTGGGCGAGCTGAAGAAGAAGCTGCCGCTGCTGCTCAAGCGCGTGGAGGATCTGCACGAGTTCAATCCCATGCTGGGATTCCGGGGCTGCCGCCTGGGCATCCTGTATCCCGACATCACCGAGATGCAGGCCCGCGCGATTTTTGAAGCCGCGGTGCAAGTGGCCAAGAAGGGGATCAAGGTAATTCCCGAAGTCATGATTCCTCTCGTTGGTTTCGAGCGTGAATTGGCGATGCAGCGCGAGATCGTCGATCGCGTCGCCAAGGAAGTCCTCGAAAAGGGCGGCATGAAGAATCTCAAATACCTGGTGGGCACCATGATCGAGATCCCGCGTGGAGCGCTTACCGCGGACCGGATCGCAGATGTCGCCGACTTTTTCAGTTTCGGCACCAACGATCTCACCCAAACCACGCTCGGCATGTCTCGCGACGACTATACGAAATTCTCGAAGCGCTACGAGGAACTGAAGATCTTCAAGACCGATCCATTTCAGAGCATCGACCAGGAGGGCGTCGGAAAGCTGATCCAGGAAGCGGTGAAACTGGGCCGCTCCGCCAAGCCCAAGCTCGAAATCGGCATTTGCGGCGAGCACGGCGGCGATCCGCAGTCGGTGGAGTTCTGCTACCGCGTTGGAATGGATTACGTATCCTGCTCGCCCTATCGGGTTCCCATCGCGCGGCTGGCGGCGGCGCAAGCGGCCATCAGCAGCGACAAGTCCGAGCTGATGCGAACCGCGTAACGACGCGAGCTATTGCTGGTCGTCGGGCTTTTTCTCGCCCGGCTTATAGAGCGTGGGCGCCTTACGCTTGTTGATCTCGGCGTTCTGGGCGGCGGCATCCTTTTTGGCTTCCGCCGCTTTTTCCTTGGTGCCCATGAGAGCCTGCTTCTCCTGCTTTTCCTTTTTCTCCTGGGTAGCCAACTCGCCGGCGCGGGTGTGCAGATCTTCCTCGGAAAGATCTTTGCTGTCGGACGTGGTATCGATGGCGTTCTTCAGCACAAACTCGTAGCGAGCCATGTCCTTGGGGCTGGAATCCTCCAGCTTCTGCAAAGTGGTCAGCATCTCGGCTTCCGCTCCGGCCACCAGTTTCATTCCTGGATCGATCGCGATTTTGCGCTTGAGCGCATCATCGGCCACGGTATCGATGGCCTCGATGATATGCGAATAATCCTCCAGCGCGTCGTGAATCAACGCGGAGCGCCCGGGTTTGTCCTTGCTTAAGTATTGTTCAATTAACGAGAGCCGCTGCCTGGCGAAGTGGACGTAAAGCGTGAGCCGCTGGTTCGGCTCCTGGATCTCGCGGACCTGATCGGCTTCGTCCGCGGTGAGGAAGTCGCGGTCCTGCGCGAACGCGGCCCCGGCCAGAAACAACACAACACAGAATCGCATGGACTTCGCTCCCGTCATTTTTTCTTGCTCATAATGTCCGTGACCAATTGATCGTTAACGTCGGACAGCTTCTTCAGCACTGCCTCCACCTGGGGCCTGGTGTCAAAGCTGACTTCATCCCGAAAACTGGCGAGCCGCCGCATCATTGCGCGCACCTTCAATTCGGCCTGCTTGTAGTATTTGCTCTTGCGCGGTGGAGTGCGGGAATGCTGCAGCGCGTCGTAGCAAGCTTCCACGGCCATCGCCACCTCGGCCAGCGCTGCCGCCGCGGCTTTTTGGTCGCCCGCGGCATACGCCTTGCGCGCTTCGTCGATCTGCTGATCGGCATCCGCCAGGGCGAGCTCCGAACGCTTCCCCAGATCGGGCTCGGACTTCAGCGCCGCGATGTCGCCGAAAATCAAAGCGATGATCAAGAGGAGCGTCATCTATTTATGCAGCTCGTTTTCTAAAATTCGCACCCTTTGGCGCGCCTTGAATTCTTCATCCGGAAACTGCCCGTTGCTCATGGCCAGGAAGCGTTGATAGCAGGCTAGCGCAGGTTTGCGGTCCCTGATTTTATCCAGGACAATGGCCCTCAGGAAAACATGGCCGGGCTTTTCGGCGTGGAGCGCCGCAACGCGATCCAGCGCATTGATGGCGGCTGGATAATTTTCCGCCATCACTTCGACATTGGCCAGCTCGCTCCAGGCCTGGGGCGAATCCGGCCGCATCTCGGTGGCCTTTGAAAACTCCGCCGCGGCTTCCGGAAACTTACGCTGATCCCGAATAATGCGCGCGTGCAGCATCCAGATATCGAAATCATTCGGGGTCGCGGCCAGGATCTTTTCCACAACCGGCAGGGCTTTATCCGGCTGGTTATTCTTCAGGTATCCGGTGGCCAGCGCGGCGCGGTTGGCGACGGTGGGAGACTTCGCGACGGCGGCCTCGAAATGAGCGATGGCATCAGCGGCTTTTCCGGACTGGAGCAGCAACGCGCCCAGCCGCTCCTGCGCGCCGGGATTGTCGGGAAACTGCTCGTAAATCGCGATAGCTTCGGCGGGATGCTCGGCTTCGTACAAAGACGCAAGTTCGAGCAAATCGTCGCGGTAGTTGGGATTCGCGTCCGCGGCTTTCTGGAAATGCGGCGCGGCATCCGACAGCCGGTTCTGTTTTTCCAGCGCATGCGCCAAACCCAGCTCGGCGTCGGGGGACTTGGGGTCAATCTCGAGCGCGGCTTTGAAAGCCGTTTCGGCCTTGGCGAATTCGCCTGAAGCCAGAAGCGCCGAACCGAGATAGTAGTTCGGCCGGTATTCCTTGGGCTTTTCCGAAACCGCGCTGGTTAGATACGGAACAGCCTCGGCACTCCGCTTCTCGCGCAGCAAAGTAATGGCGATGTTGAGATTGGCCTGATACAAGTCCGGCTTCAGCTCCAGGGCCTTCTGGTACTGAGGAATCGCATCGGCATCCTTGCCCATCAGGCTGTAAGCCAGAGCCAAATTGAAGTACAAGCTGTAATCTTTGGGATCCGCCGCGATTGCGCTCGTAAAGCTCTGAACGGCATCCTGATAGCGCTTCTCGTCGAGCGCTTTCATGCCTTGCTCGGAGAAATTGGCCTGAAAGGCGAGGAATAAAATTAGCGCGACGGGGAGCCACATAGGCGTATGCTTTATTTTCTCGCAGATCGAGCCGAGGTAGCGCTGGCGCCCTTGGCGGGAACCGCCACGGCTGGGGCCCGGAGCACGTCATATTGCCTCAGGTACTGTCCAGTGTAGGATTTTCTCGAAGCTGCGATTTGCTCCGGCGTTCCTTCCGCGACGATCTGGCCGCCGCGATCGCCGCCCTCCGGCCCCAAATCGATCACCCAATCGGCACTGCGGATCACGTCCAGATTATGTTCAATGATCAGGATGCTGCCGCCGTTATCGATCAATCTGGCGAAGGCGTCCAGCAACTTGGCGATGTCGTCGAAATGGAGACCGGTGGTGGGTTCGTCGAAGATGTAGAGCGCTCCCCGGCAGGTGGCCTGGCAGAGATGCGCGGCTAGCTTCACGCGCTGCGCTTCGCCCCCGCTGAGCGTGGTGGCGGATTGGCCCAGCCGGAGATAGCCCAGCCCGACATCCGCCAGCACCTTCAGCCGCGTCACCAGGCGCTTGTGTTCTGAGAAGAACGACAACGCTTCTTTCACCGTCAGGCGCAGCACTTCGTGAACGTTCAATCCGCCATAGCGAATGTCGAGAATCGCGCTCTTGAAACGCGTTCCCTTGCACTCCTCGCACATCAGCTCCACATCCGCCAGAAACTGCATCTCGACAGTCACCGTGCCATCGCCCTGGCAATTCTCGCAGCGGCCGCCGGGAATGTTGAACGAGAAATGTCCGGAGTGATATCCACGCTTTTTCGCGTCGGGAGTGGAAGCAAAGATCTCGCGAATGAGATCGAAAGCTTTGATGTAGGTCACCGGATTGGAGCGCGGAGTGCGCCCGATGGGCGACTGATCCACCAGAATCACCTCCCTCAGCAGTTCCGCTTTTTCGACGCGGCGGCAGGTGACTCGGTCGGTTTTCTCTGTGAAATCTTCCGAGAAACCTTCCACGGCCGGCAGCCGTAGCCTTTGCTGGAGGGACTGAAAGATGACATCGTGGACCAGCGTTGACTTGCCCGATCCCGATACGCCGGTTACCGCCACCATCATGTCGAGGGGGATGGAGACATCAATGCCTTTCAGATTGTGAGCGCGCGCCCCGAAGAACTTGACGGTCTTCCTGGGATCGACGGGCCGCCGTCCGGTTACGCGCGCGGCGTCCAGTTCGTGCCGCAGATACCGGGATGTGAGCGATGCGTTCCCGTCGTCCAGGATCTGGCGGTAGGAGCCTTCGAAAACGATCTTCCCGCCCAGTTCTCCGGCGCCCGGGCCTAGGTCGATAATGTGATCGGCGGCGCGCATTACATCCGCATCGTGCTCCACCACCACGATGGTATTGCCGAGATCGCGAAGTTCTTCGAGAATGCGGATCAGCCGTCCGGTATCGCGGCTATGCAGACCGATGGAAGGCTCATCCAGAACGTAGCTCGCGCCCACCAATCGCGATCCCAGGCAGGTGGCCAGCTGGATGCGCTGCGCCTCGCCACCCGAGAGTGTGGAAGCCAGACGGTCCAGCGTCAGGTATTCGAGCCCCACGTCGTTCAGGAACTTGAGGCGCTGGCGGATTTCGACCAGGATTTTATCGGCGATTTCGGACTCTTCGGGCGTCAGCTCCAGCGTTTCAAAGAATTTCCAGGCTTGTTCGATGTTCAGCTTTACCACCGCCGCGATGGTGGCATCGCCGATCCGTACGTTCAACGCTTCGCGTCGCAACCTGGAGCCCTTGCAATCCGGGCACTCGGCGTAGCCACGGTAACGGCTGAGGAACACGCGAACATGCACTTTGTATTTTTTGGTTTCCACTTCGGCGAAGAAGCGGCGGATGTTCTCGTAAGCCAGCTCCTTCTCTTCGGCGCTGAGTTCGGCGAAGGGCACGTTCCAGCGCAGCTTGCCGCGCGAGGTTTTTCGAAAATGGGTAGCGAACCATTGGTACTGCTCCTTGGTCCAAGGCTCTACTGCGCCCTCCTGAAGCGAGAGCCCAGGGTCCGGGATCACCAGGTGCATGTCGTAGTCGATGGTATTGCCGAAGCCCTGGCAGCGCGGGCACGCGCCCATCGGGTTATTGAAACTGAACAGGCCCGGCTCCGGCGTCGCCAGCTCAATCCCACATTGCTTGCACGCGAATTTCTCGCTGAAGCGGAGGATCGCGGGCGGCGGCGGCTGGGGCGTGGCTTCTTCGAAAACCACTTCTCCGGCCTCGCGATAACAGATTTCCACCGTGTCCACCAGGCGCTGGTGCAGATCGGCCGCGATCACCAGGCGATCCACTAACACGAAGAGCGACTGGTTGAAGTCGATATCGAGCAGCGATTCGGGGGTGGAGAATTCGAATAAGCGGCCGTTCTGATAGAGGCGGTTGAAACCTTTCTTGCGCAACTCGAACAGGCGATCGCGCAGGGCTTCGGTGGTGGGCCCGCCGCGGACCGGGAACAGGGCATACCAGCGCGAGCCTTCGGGCTGCGCGAGCATTTGTTGCGCCACCTGATCCACGGTGTCGCGCTGCACGCGCTGGCCGCACTGGGGGCAATAGCTGCGGCCTACGCGTGCATACAAAAGCCGCAGGAAATCGTAAATCTCGGTGGAGGTGGCCACCGTGGAGCGAGGATTTCGGGTGGTGTTCTTCTGCCGGATCGCGATGGGCGGAGCGATGCCGGAGATTTCGTCCACATCCGGCTTTTCCATGCGTTCCAGGAACTGCCGCGCGTAGGCGGACAATGACTCCACGTAGCGGCGCTGTCCTTCGGCGTAAACGGTATCGAAAACCAGGGAGGATTTCCCGGAACCGGAAACGCCGGTGACAACCGTCAGCTGGTTGTGCGGAATCGCGAGCGAAATATTCTTGAGGTTGTGAACTCGCGCACCACGGATGAGGATGGAATCTTCCAAAGGCGTGTAGGGGAAGCGGGGCGGTCCCGCAATCTACTTTGATTATCCCAGAAAAAATCTCCGGAAGCGGCCCCGAATGGCAATTACGGGCGCGGCGTCCGGAGATGGAAACCCTAGGAGAAGGGGTGAATCAATTGGCGCGACGATAGGCCCCGAGGGCCCGCACCGGCAGCGGATTGCGCCGCTGTTTCGCCTGGCGCATGCGTTGGGTAGCCGAAGCGATCGAGCTCGACAGAGACTGGTTGTTGGCCGTCGCGCCGCCCCAGCTAAAGAGAATTGCGCAGGCCCCGATTCCGCGGAGTTGGAAGTCCCATAGCCGGTCGGCTATGTAGTTCAGATGGTTCTGGGCGTCGGATTCCTGTTTGCCGGGAACAACCACCAGAAATTCATCGATGGCGGTGCGGCATCCGAAATCACCTTTACCCAGCACGCTGCCGACGAAGTTGGTGATGGATTGATACAGTCCCTCGCCGCGCCACACGCCGTCATCCGGCTCATTGAGGCCGATGGAAACCACTAGGCCCGTGAAAAGTTTGGTGCGGGCGAGCACTCCCTTGAGAGCCGACTCGTCGATCATGCCCTGGGGCGTCTCCGGTTCTTTGGGCGCTTCGGGTTCGCGGGGTGCTTCCGGCAGCTCCAGCTGGCCCGAGCTCGACACCACGGCGAAGCGGGGTTCCAGGCTGGGGACCGGCTGGGGCTCAAAGCGAACCGTCTTCACCGCTCGAAGCTCGGCCTGGGTAGGCAGCGCCAGCAAGCGCTCCCACAGAAGAGCGTCCACGGTGACCGGAGGCAGTATGAGCGCGGTGCAGGGCGATGCGTCGGCTGCAGGCTCGGACGCTTTCGGCTCCGGCGCTTTCGTCTGGACCGCTTGCGGTTCCGCCAATGCAACGCGAGCCGGCGGTTCGGGAGCGATCCTCGGGCCGACGTGTACGATGCTCATGGGATTCGGCGCAGGCCAGGTCTTCGATTCGGACCGGCGTTTCGAGAACGAGCCGTCGATGGGCTGGATCTTCGCCGGCCCGAGGTCCGGCGGTGGAGGCGCCGGCTGATCCAGGCGGGCGGTCGCCTCGACCCTGGCTTTCTCCGCCTCGGCTTTTTCGAGTTTGCGACGCCGTCTTCGGAACGAGTCGCGTATTAGCGCGAGCATCGCCACCGTCAGGATGGCCACCGCGAAGTAGAAGATTTGGAGTGCGCTCGGTTGCATTTCGACCTGATTGTAACGGTCGCGGCGAGGGCTGAGAATAGCCTCGGAGCATCAAACGCGATGGTACTAATGGGCCGCGCGGTAACTCGATCCCAGGTACTAGGAGTCTAGGCCAGGCGCACCGTTGGGATCAAAGCGGATAGTGGTGGTTCGGATACGAGGATTGCGAGTTCTTGCTGGGCAAGGGGCCGGGACCGTCGCTTGGGTGGGAGCGGCCCATCGAATTATTGAAATCGAGCTCCGTGGCGTTGAATTGCAAGGGCCTATCCAGCACCATCTCCATGGTGGTTCCTTTTGCCAGCACGGCTTCCGGGCCGCGCGAAAGCAGCACGCCCATTAAACCGGCGGTGGCTCCAGCCGCAGCTCCGATACCCGCCCCCAAGCCGGCGTGACCGGCCGCCGCGCCCGCCAGACCGCCGATGGTGGC
Source organism: Terriglobia bacterium (assembly GCA_963786745.1). Taxonomy (GTDB): domain Bacteria; phylum Acidobacteriota; class Terriglobia; order Bryobacterales; family Bryobacteraceae; genus Palsa-89. Next base: position 745,522 of record CAWBAE010000014.1, read on the forward strand.
GCCGACCCCGGCCGATTCGCCGACCGTTTTTACGTCGCGAGCCTTGTTGCCTTCGCCCTTGATCTTGCCCTCGTTCTTGTCCAGGGTTTCAGACGCCCGGCCGTCCAGGCTGCCGACCCGGGCCCGGAAATCGCGCGTTACGCCGTTGGGCAATGTGAGCGAATCGAACCGGACATACAACTCGCCGCGGCCCTTCACCCGGCCGGGGCGCTTGATTTCGGTGACAGTGCCCGCCACATAACTTCCAGGAGGAATAGCTACGTGGCCGTTGGCGAGAATCGGAAAAACGGTTTCTAGATAAATGCGGTCGCCTTCGCTGGCGGTCTTGGTGCTGACGCTATTAATCATGCTCAGCGGAACTTTTGTGCCGGTAGGGACGACAAATTCGTCGGGATTCGGAGCGGCCGGCCGGGCCACCGCATCGGCAGCGGGCGCTTCGGAGGCCGGCGCGGGGGCTGCAAGCGCGGGCGCTACTGTCTGGGAGGCGGCAGGATCCGGAGCCGGCGGGATAGCGGGCGCCGGGTCCTGCGCGCAGGCTACGATAGCGAGCGGCACAGCGATCATGAGTCCGCGCAGGTGCATATGATTCCTCCCTCTCAGTTTAAACGGAACGGACTGCCCGCGGGTTTCAGGTACAGTGAGCAATGATGGCGGGCGCGTTGAGCGGTCTATTCAAGTACACACTCCTAGTGGTTGGAGCGCTGTTTCCGATCGTTAATCCGATCGGCAACACGCCAATCTTCCTGTCGTTGACGCGCGGGCTGTCGAGCCACGGCCGGGCCATGCTGGCCAGGATGATCGCGCTGAACGGTCTCATTCTGATCCTGACGTCCATCTTTATCGGCACGCATATCCTCGCCTTCTTCGGTATCTCACTTCCGGTGGTGCAGGTGGGCGGCGGGCTGGTGGTGATTTCAACTGGCTGGACACTGCTGCGGCAACCGAGCGATGACGACGGCGGCGGAAGCGGCGCGCCGAAGGAATGCAACGAGGACACCTATGCTCGCCAGGCGTTCTATCCGCTGACACTGCCGCTAACCGTGGGGCCGGGCTCGATCTCGGTGGCGATTACGGTGGGCGCCGATCGGCCCGAGGGATCGGAGTGGCAATGGCCGCTGATTGTAGGGATGCTACTGGGATCGGCGTTGATCGCCGCGTCCATTTATTTGAGTTACCGGTTCGCCGAACGGCTGGGACGAACACTGGGCGATTCGGCCATGAACGTTATCATTCGCATGTCGTCGTTCATCCTGGTCTGCATCGGGGTCCAGATTACGTGGAACGGAGTGAGCGCGCTGCTGCGGACGCTGTCGCGAGGCTAATCAGCCCGGATATAGGTGACGGTGTGGTGCGTGAGCAGCTTGCCGTTTCCATCCACGCATTCGGCCACGCCATAAACCAAGCGGCGGCCCACCTTCAGGATCCTGGCAGTGCAGCGAAAGCTAGCTCTTTTCGCGCCGGCCAGGAAGTTGGTCTTCATTTCCGCGGTCACGGATGAATCCGCCAGCCCCAGCCTGGTCTTGATCGCGAGCCACATGGCGACGTCCGCGGCGGCCATGAATACCTGGCCGCTCACCACGCCGCCGGGGCGTTCGAAGGCCTCTTGAAACGGCACCTCGATGCTGCATTCGCCATCGGAAATTTGGTGAAGCATGAAGCCGAAGTTTCGTGTGAAGGCGACTTCCGCCAGCAATTCTTTCAGCTCGTCCGGAGTGCATGCGAGCGGCATTGACATTACCTTACCGGATTCGAGAGGTCAGCGGGTTTCGGCCGTCCGGCGCGATTTCCCGGCATGCTTCGCGGGTTTGGATTTTCCGGGTTTGGATTCTTCTGCTTTGGACTTTGCTGCGACCAGTTCGGGTGCTTGGGCGGCCAGGAAGAACACGAACAGCGCGGCTGGGAACATCTGCAGGAGAATCCGATCGATGGAAGTATTAACCTGCCAGGCAACGTCGACCGGGAACAGGATGTAAACCGCTAGTTCGCCGGCGAGCATCAGAGCCAGAGCGCCGCCGGTGGTCGCAACGCGCAGGCGATCCTGCTTCTCGACCCGGAACCGCACCAGGTACCAGTAGAGCGCGAGCACTAGAATCACTGGAATCAAGAAGCTTCCGAAAAATAATGCGGCCTTGAAGAAGCCCAGCAGCACCGTGAACCAGCGGCTGGGATTGATGAGATGGTTCCAGACCTCGCCGGGCGTCTTGCTGATCAGATCGTTGGGCGGGGCGAAGCGCAACTTGAAAAAACCCACCAGCGCGAGCGGCGGCGCAAGGCCCGCGAACATCGCGCCGATCTGCTTCGGCAAGTTAGACGGCTTTCCGAAGCGCCAGATGGAAACGGCGCGAGCCAACACCACGGCCAGCGCGAACAGCAGGCCTTCGTTCTTGGTCCAGGCTGAGAATCCGGCCATCAGGCCCGCGGCGATGCTGAAGCGCAGCTCTTCCGGATGGCGGTCCTGGAGGCAAAGCAGCACCAGTGTGGCGAGGATATAGAAGCTCAGCGGGACGTCGGCGTATTGCATGGCGCCGTTTTCGACGAACGCCACCGTCCCGAGCAGGACGATGCCGGCTAGCCAGGCCAGCGCTTTGCCGCGCAGAATGCCCAGAGCGGAAATCAGCAAGCCGATAGTGGCTAGCGTGAAAAGAAACGCGATGCCGGCGGGCGCCAGTGTCGATTCGTTGCCGGCCAGCGTCCAGAGCAGGGCCACCGCGCCCGGAATCAACAGCGGATAATCCGGATGGGACCAGGCGATCTGATTCGAGAACGCGCGGGTCCAGGACGATCCGCCGCGAACCAGAAACCGGGCGCGCAGGTTCCAGATGGCCCACGCGTCCCACTCTCCATGCGGTTTGAAGATCGCGTATACGACGAAGATGACGGCTGCCAAGCCCGCGGCCGCTAAGAACAAAGCCGTGAGGTAGGTGGGCACGCTAGGCGCCTGCGCCCAGCCGGAGGTTCGCGCGCGGCCCCGCGCCAGTCCGGCCAGAATCAGCGCCAGAACCAGCGCCGCGGCCTCCACCGAAGCGATCACGGCGAGGCTGGGCCCCGCCTCGGCCAGGCAAAGAAAGTAGAGCGAAGAGGCGATGCCGATACCAAGCCCAATGCCAAGCGACAACCAGACGGCGCTATCCAGCGACCATCGCAGCGGCGTTGGGAACAGGAGACGGAGCAGCAGAATCCCGATCAACCAGACCGCTACGAGGCAAAGCAAAATCATGGGCTCGTGTGCCGGCATAACAGGATGCCGCTGCTGAAATCCTGCATCGGCGTCAGGTGATTGGCCTGCAGCAGGGCCGCGTTGGGCGTAGCGGTCCGCATGTTCGCCACAACCAGGGGCAACCTGGCCGACTCGATGACCAGAGCCGGGGCAAGCGCGTATTGAGTAAGGTAATACTCGGCTTGGCTCGCCAGCGTGTTAGGCGGATTCTCCGAGATGTAACCGAACACCGACTTGGGTGAAACCGCTTTCCGCAGGCTAGAGAAGCGGTTGTCGAACGCAGCGACGCCGACGGTGCCAGCGTTCCTCGAATAGTCTCCGACGAGATCGAGCAGCCACCAGAAGCTGGACGCAAGCGCGAGCGCGGCCAGAGCAAAAACGGCGAATTGATGTCGTGCCAAGCTGATCAGTTTATCAAGAGCTTTGGCAAGCCTGCTAAGGCCGGACGGGAAGCAGTATGCCGGCTGGGCTCAAGATTCCGCCGAGGCCGATTTGGATTTGAGGATTTGCGCCGGTGGAAGCCGGGAGCTTCACATTAATTTGATACAAGCCGGCAAAGCCCGGCGCAATGCCCACGTAGGAGATGGCGCTGGGATCCACCGCGACTGCATCCAGGACGACGCTGAAGCTCTTGATATCGAGGAGCGGCGCGGCTTGGGTCGGGAGGACACCGCTCTCAACAGGCGGATTGGTTTGTCCCAAACCGGTTGCGTACAGGATCACGATGTCTCCGGGCGCGGCCGGCGTGGTGGTGGTTAGAACGGATCCACTGGGAAGAGTGGCGACGGCGGTATTGGCGTCGAGCTGGAAAAGCGCCGGGGCGGACGGAGTTAGCTTGAGCGGAACGGGCGGGCCCGCCAGGCCGTCGATCACCAGCTGCAGATTCACCGTTACAGGCAGCAACGTTGATGGGATCAGGAAATTGATCTGCGTCGGGGAAGCATAGTAAAGATTGGCCGCCTGTCCGCCAATCACGACGCTGACATCGGTTCCGACGAGAAAGGTGGGCAGCACGCCGCTGATGACGTCGGCGGGAGTGAGCGCTTGGGTGCCGTAGGCCAGATTCTGACCGTAGATGGAAACGATGGTGTTGGGCGCCAGCGGACCGATCTGATTGTCTGCGGAATTTACGATGCTGCCGGCCGAATACAGAGGATCGTCCGCGGGTGCCAGCGCGGCACACATCAGCGCCAGTGCGAGCGCTCGCATATTGCATAAGTGCGCGGGTGGCCCGGAAATCTCAAGAGTATTGGGGAACGGAAGGGTCGATTTCGCGGCTCCAGCGGTCGATGCCGCCGGCCATGCTCTGGCACTGGCTGACGCCTTGCTCGCGCAGCCAATTGACGACGTTCAGGCTGCGCACGCCATGATGGCAGAAAACGATCAGCGGGCCTTCGTCGCTCAACCCTTCCAGGCGCTGCACTTCGGCGGGAACCGTCCGCATGGGGATCAGCTCGGCGCCTTGAATCCGCGCGACCTGAAATTCACCCGGCTCGCGCACATCGATCAGGAAAAGCTTCCGGCCCGCGTCCAAGCTTTGTTTGACGGCATGCGGGGTGGTTTCGAGAGGGAGCGCGTGGTCCACGACCCTTAGTTTAAGCCGATTCGTGCCGTTCATGAGAAAATGGAAAACCGACCAGCCATCAGGAGGATCTTAGCCGTGATTAATCGCGCAATCCTTTCGCTTTTCGCGCTTGCGTTCGCTGCGACCGTGACGTTCGCTCAACGGCCCTGCGAGAGCCTGACGAATCTGACTCTGCCGGGGGTGACCGTTAACTCCGCAACTTCCGTTCCAGCGGGCCCGCTGACGTTGACAGGCGTGCAGGGCCGCGGCACAACGGGTGAAGCGCCAGCGTTCTGTCGTGTGGCGGGCGTGGTGACGCCGGAGATCCGCTTTGAGCTTTGGATGCCCGCGCAATGGAATCACAAGTTCGTGGGCGTGGGCAACGGCGGGCTGGCAGGGACCATCAGCTATGCTCCTATGCTGGTCCCGCTGCGGCAAGGCTACGCCACCAGCAGCACCGATACCGGGCATCAGGGCAACACCAACGACGGGAGCTGGGCGCTGGGACATTTCGAGCGCGTGGTGGACTTCGCGCATCGCGGCATCCACGCGATGACGGAAGCCGACAAGGCGCTGCTCGCGGCGTTCTACGGAACGCAGCCGGCGCACGCATATTTTACGGGATGCTCGGCCGGCGGCGAACAGGCCATGATGGAGGCGCAACGCTACCCGCACGACTACGAAGGCATCATCGCGGGCGATCCGGCGAACAACTGGGTGCATCACTATATCGGTGGGCACTTGTGGGCGGCGCTGGCGATGGATGGCGACGGTTACATCCCGCCCGCGAAGGTGCCGATGATCGCCGCGGCGGTGAACAATGCTTGCGACTCGCTGGATGGCGTCAAAGACGGCGTGCTGAACGATCCCAGGCGGTGTCATTTTGATCCGGCGGAATTGCTGTGCAAGGAAGGCGATGGCCCAACCTGTTTGACGTCCGCTCAAGTGGGTGCGGTGAAGAAGCTTTGGACCGGAGTTCGGAATTCAGACGGCGATCAGATTTATCCCGGCTTGATGCCCGGAGGAGAAGACGGACCGGGCGGTTGGGTGAACTGGATCACCGGCAGGGAACCTGGCAAGGGCGGGCACGCGAACCTGGGCGTCCCGTTCTTCAAGTTCGTGGTGTTCGAAGATCCGAACTGGGATTACCGGACGTTCAAGTTCGACGCGCCTCCCGGATTCGACAACGATGTGGATTTCACCGACAGCAAAGTAGGCGCGATGTTCAGCGCTATGGACCCCGATCTCAGCGCGTTCAAGGCGCGCGGCGGAAAGCTGATTCACTATCACGGATGGAGCGATCCGGACATTACGCCGCTGAACAGCGTCAATTATTACGAGAGCGTCGCGCGGGTGATGGGCCGCGGCGGTAATCACGGCGTGCGCGACACGCGGGAATTTTATCGCCTGTTCATGGTGCCTGGAATGCAGCATTGCGGGGGCGGACCGGGGCCGTCGACGTTCAACATGCTGGAAGCGCTGGATCAGTGGGTGGATCACGGCGTGGCGCCGGAGCGGATCATCGCTTCGCACCTGACGAATGGCGTGGTGGATCGCACGCGTCCGCTCTGTCCTTATCCGATGGAAGCGCAATGGACCGGGACGGGCAGCACGGACAAGGCGGAGAATTTCGTGTGCGGGTTGCCGAGCCGGCCGTAGTTACGGTTCTGGGTACAAGTATTCGCGGCAAATCGCCGCAGCGCCCGAGAAATCTACTTCTACAACGGCGTTGACCAAATCCCGCTTGCCGATGTGTGAAAGCACGGCTCGGAAAAGCCCCCGTTGGCGCGAGGGAGTGACGTTGGGCAGAATGATGACTAGTCCGGCATGCAGTTCTTCCTTGGCCTAGAGCGACGTGAAATCCGCTAGGTTGTTCGTGACGAATGTGTACTCGTCCCTGCGGATTCTAGGCATCAACTGCCAATCTTCCTGCCCACCCAGACCTAGGAAGTTCACGTGGTCACACAAGTGACCCGCATCCTGCGCCAGTGCCACGAGCGACGTGTGAAGGCACTCGTCGATCAGGAATCTAACCACCTGGCAAGAATCTCAACTTGCGATTCGTCGTTGAGTAGTGCGTCGCGGCGGACGCCTGGCCCAAGGTCGCGCCGCAGGACGTCCTCTGCGGGGTAATGCTTTGACGTACAACGGCGCCAGTTCGACCTTCTGGCGAGTGAGCCCGGGATAGCCTTCGAGAATCTCTTCGACCGGCGCTCCCTGCGACAGCATATCGGCGATCGCGTGGACAGGAATTCGAGTCCCCTTATAAACCGGCGTACCGCGCATGATTTTCGGGTCGGATTCCACCATGCGTGTTGCCTCAGCCAGGCGACGAAGGCCCGTTTCCACTTCTTTGCGCGCCGATTTGCACTGGACCAGGATCACGCTTTCTTTGGAGATTAACAGCGCGTCGATCCCGGGATCTTGCTCGATTGCACGTGCCACCTGGCGTCGTTCCGCCAACGGCAGCGATCGCAAGCCTCTGGCTTCCATCCGCAGATAGAGGGCCTGGGCTCTGGAAAGCATCCGCTGTACAAGGTGTCCTTCGCGCACCAGTTTGGGGCGAATCAATTTGTATTCAATCGCCTTGTGGACGGCGGGGAGCGGAAGGCCGGTCACGGCCGAGACCTGGGATGGCGTATAGGCATCATTGCGCGTTGTGGCGGGCATCAATCACTATTCTACCCTAGAGCGGGAAGAATTATAGATCGGCGTCCCATAGGTGCGGCCTACGGAACCTTTAGCCCCGCTTTATCGATCATCGCCCGCAGCCGGTTTTCGCCGCGGAATCCGATTTCGGAAGCAACGATCTTGCCGTCGCGCCCGATCAAAACGAACGTCGGATAGGACGTGACCTGGTAGGCTTCGAGAATCCCCGATTCGCCGCTTAATACCGCAGGATATCGGAATGCCGTCTTTTTCAGAAACTCCTCGACCACCGTTCGATCTTCTCCAGTATTCACGCCCAGGATAACCAGATCGCTGTTCTTAAATTCGACGGAAAGCTTTTCGAGAACCGGCATGCTTCCCCGGCATGGCGCGCACCAGGTGGCCCAAAAATCCAGAAGCACCGGCTTGCCTTTCAGCGCGGCCAGGCTGAACGTTTCGCCTTCGATGGATTGAACCTCAAACGCAGGCGCCGGTCTGCCGGCGAGGTCCTCCATGGCGTCCAGCGAGGCGAACAAGGTCAGCTCCGGCACTTCTTTCGCGCCGGACGGCGGAGTGAAGGTGAACAACGCCGAGTCGACCGGCTGGTTGATGTGGATGCCTTTCTTCACCGTCTTCTGATGCATCGGCACGTCCATGCCGCCGATCCGCATCTTCGCATCGAATGTGGATTGAATATCCATCCCCAGTTTCTTGTCGATCCACAACGTCATCACGGTGTCGATCATTTTGCTGGGGTACTGATTGTCAATGTATGGACCCGTGAACTCTCCGACCCGCAGCTCCACCACCCGACATTCGTGTTTCAGCCCGTCGATCTCGATGGTCTCCTCACCGGTGGACTTGTAGGTGGGGCGGATGGAGGACGCGACCGGAATTTTCAGGCCCATGGCCGCCGCCACGGCCTCCGGTCCCTGCGCCGCCGGAGTTTTGGCGAACTCCTTCGCGGCGGAGTTGTAGACCCAGGTGGTTTCGCCGTCCGAAACGTCGAGTATCGTAACGCCCATCGATTTGGTATCGATGCGCGTCTTGCCGGGGTTCACATACGACATTTCGGCGGTCATGTGTAAGCATCACATGAACCCCACTATTCCAGCCACGGAATGCGGCACATAGTGGAGAGGTGAGCACCAAACAAGAGCAACGGCGCGAGCTGTGGCGCCAGCGAATCGCGGAGCAGGAAAGCAGCGGCCAGACGATCCGCGCCTATTGTGGTGAGCGAGGACTGAAGGAGTCCGCCTTCTACGGGTGGCGTGCGAGGCTGCGGAAACAGAACACACCCGTTCGCTTCGCGCTGGTGGAGAGCAAGCCCGGAGAGGAAACAGCAGCACCCATCGAACTGATGCTGGCCAGCGGCGACCGGCTTCGGATTCCGTCCGATGCCGCGACGCTCAAGCTGGTGCTGGCGGTGCTGCGGGAACCAGCGTGATCCACCTGCCGGCGAGTGTTCGGGTGTACTTGTGCACCTCGCCGTGCGACATGCGGCGGAGCTTCGACGGGCTCCACGCGTTGGTCACCGGCGCGATGAAGCTGGATGCGTTTGCCGGGCATCTGTTCGTGTTCGCGAACCGGCGCAAGGATCGGGTGAAGATTTTGTATTGGGATCGCGACGGATTCGCGGTGTGGGCCAAGCGGCTGGAGGAGGGCACCTACGCGATGCCGTTCGGGGAAGAAGACGAAGCGCGGCGCGAGATAACGGCGCAGGAGTTGGGCGCGCTGCTGAGCGGCATCGATCTGAGCACTGCCAAGCGCCGGAAGCGCTATCGGCGCGCGAGCCCGGAAGCCGCATAAAGATTGGCTGGGGATACATTTTATCCTTGGCCTGAAGCAGCGTTCGCCCTATAATTCCGGTAGTGCCGGTGGACCGCAACAGCTTGCCGAAAGATCCAGAGATCTTGCAGCAGATGCTGGTGGATCTGACCACGCAACTGGACAAGACACAACGGCTGTTGAGCCAGTTGCTTTCGGCCAAAAGCGGCACTCACAGCGAACAGTTGAGCGTCGATCAGTTGCGATTATTCGTGCAGGAGCTCAACGCTGCTGAGTCTGAAGCCGCCACGGAAACGCAAAAGGACGACGATGTGCCGCCAGGCTCGACTTCCAACAGCAGTGCGGACCAAGACGAAACTCGCCGGCGAGGACGCCGCACGCTGCCCTCACACTTGAAACGCGAACGGATCGAGCACGATTTGGCGGAAGAAGAAAAACACTGCGCCGCATGCAACCAAGACCTGCGGCCGATGGGAGAAGAAACCAGCGAGCGCTACGAATACATTCCGGCGCAGTTGCTAGTGATCGAGGATGTCTGCAAGAAATACGCGTGCGCATGCACGGTGAAGACGGCGGGCAAGCCGCCGCAGCCCATCGAGAAGAGCGTGGCCGGCGCATCGCTACTGGCACAGGTGATCGTCAGCAAAATAGCCGACCACCTGCCCGTGCACCGGCAAGCGAAAATCTTCAGCCGCTTCGGCGTGGAGATTCCGGACCAGACCATGGGCGGCTGGATGCGGCAATCGGCCCAGCTGCTCGACCCTCTGTATGTTCGCTTGAAGCAGTTCGTGCTGAGTTCGAAGGTGGTGGGGACTGACGATACACCGGTGAAAGTGCTGGACCGCAAATTGAAGCGGGCGACGCGAAGGGGGCGATTCTGGCCGTACATCGGGGATCGCGAACATCCCGCGGCGGTATTCGATTACACCCCGACACGAGAACGCGCGGGGCCGGAAACATTTCTGAAAGCGTATCGCGGATATCTGCAGGCCGATGCCTATGTGGCTTACGACAGCTTTTTCACTAATCCCGAACGCGGCTTGGTGGAGGTGGCCTGTTGGGCCCACACGAGGCGTCACTTCCATAGGGCGCTGGATACCGATTCGGCGCGGATGGGCGCGGTGCTGGCCTACATCGCGAACCTATATAAGGTGGAGAAACGCGCGCGGCGGTCTGGTATCGTGGGCGAGGATTTGTGCCTGTTGCGCGAGCATGCGTCCAAGCCAGTGCTGGAGAGATTGCACGAATATCTAAAGAAGATTCGCGAAGAAGTGTTGCCCAAGAGCGAAGCCGGCCAAGCGGTCGCCTACGCGCTGAAGAACTGGACCGCGTTGACGCGCTACCTGGAAGATGGCGATCTGTCAATCGACAACAACCATACTGAGCGGAGCCTGCGCGGCATCGCGGTGGGGCGCAACAACTGGACCTTCGTGGGAAGCGATCGAGGAGGCAAAACGATGGCGGTGCTGCGCAGCTTCGTGGCCTCGTGCGAACTGGCCAAAGTAGATCCGTTCGCCTGGTTCCAGGATGTGCTGTCGCGCGTTGGCGAGTGCTCGATTCAGCAGCTCGATGAGTTGCTGCCTCACCGCTGGGCCGCTGCCCGCCCTTAGCCGTCGCTCATGAGACTTGCCAGTCCCTCATCGGCCGCTGGGTGTTCATGTGATGGATACTCTCTTCGGCCATTTTGTACGGTTGTGTGTTGTTCTGAAAACACTTTGCAACTCGTTGATTCTTCAATGGGGCTGCCCAAGGTGTTTTCATCCTCCAGGGTGGCCGGTCTGGCGGTCATGTGTGGTTGACACGCTGTGCACTGCAGTTTCGAATCTGCAAACACCTACCTCCGCAGTTGAGGATTTCGAACTTGCAGTGTGAGTCGACAGGCGACGCCTGGAACAGTCGGTGGGGAACTTGGGTGTGGAAGTCGGAGTTCTTTTCGCTTCTGCCTATTGTACTCTCTGGCTAGTATTTTATGAAGCTTCCGAAGTTCCTTGTCAGATAGTTTGTCGGCTTGCTGAAAGAATTCCCGAGAAGTGATCTCTCCCTTCAGGAGAGCATCAATGAGAACCATCCCAGGCGAGCGTGAAGACAGCCTTTCCACACCGCGCTACTTTCTGAGGACCATTGTACACCCGTGCAAGCGAATCGCCGATTTTGACCCTTGTCGCCAATTTGCGAAGGCGCGATAATTGCCCCAACCGGTATCGCAAATGGAATGCCCAGAATGCCACTCGGTGATTCGTAACGACGCCACGTTTTGTGACGCTTGCGGATCTGAATTGCTCAGGGTTTCCACCGGTAGATTTTTGCAGGGCGAAGTCTGGAGGCTGGCCGCGATTGCGCTTGTGTTTTTGATTGTCACCGGCCTCGTATGGTTCTTTTGGGCACGTTAACCGAGGTCTTCATCCGTAAAGGCTATTGTCACAACCGCTGGAGGCGCAACCTTAAGACACAACCGGTGCTACTCATCGAAAGCGACGTTGACCGCCGAAACCACCACTGCTGCCACGTTCAGCTTTCGGACGGGCTTCGTTGACGTTTAATGTCCTACCATCGAGTTCTCTACCGTTTAATTCGGTGATCGCCCGATTCGCTTCCGCACTGTTAGGCATTTCAACGAACCCGAAGCCTCTGGCTTGCCCGGTGTCCCGGTCGGTGATGAGGTTCACGCGATCAACCGCGCCGTATGCCTGAAACATGGATCGAACTGCGTCTTCGGTGGCGCCGAAGCTAAGGTTTCCTACAAAGATATTCTTCATTTTGGCTTCCTTCTGAATTGCTTAGCGGTGAATCGAGGCAGGATCGGACATGGGCGATTGGGCCGGACTATCGAAAGCTGCCAAAAAATCAACAGACCGTCAAACTATACGACCTATGCTGGCATGGAAAGGCTCACAACGCAAACGGGAGGCGACAAATGTTTCTCCCTTGGGGGATTGAGGCTGGCAACCTCTTGGCAACACAGGCTGGACACAACGAGTTAGAGCGCCTGGCGCCGATCAGACCCCACAACCTCTTACTTGCCGACCAGTAGAATCGAAAGAAGAATCCGCGAGCATCGGCTCACGGCCAGGCGCGCGTGCCGGCAGTCAAAATTCGTACATTGACACGACAATCGTCTTCCAAATTGTTGAGGCAAAAGATTAGCTCGGCGGCATGGATTCGAACAACGATTCACAGGTAGACCGATTCCCTGCAAGCTCCGCAAGCGAGTCCCCGGTGTACTATTTGGCCGAGGCCGGGGCAGGGGCCGAACTGGTGGCTGGGTTGTATTTGGGGTTAGCGGGGTTCTCGGGCCGATCGATCGCTTTCAAAGTCGCGCTCGCGCTCTTGCCGTTCGGCCACAAATCCGAATGTTTCGATGAGAACGAAGCCGGCTGTCTCTGGGTCCGCCGTAACGGAAATAAAAGTTGCGTTTGAAAAAGAAACACGCGCTGCTAAGGCGCATGGCCGAAAAATAGGATCGTGGATTTACCAACCACGACTTCCTCTTGCCGTATATACCCCTGGGACGTTAGAGATGCAATGCCTCTCTGGCGCTGTTCGTTCGTCGTGAACGGCGTGATGGCCAGTGCCATTCGGGGCGCCTGGCACGTCTCGCGCGCAAGTTGCGGATAGAAAAATGCGTACAGGCGCGCGCTCTCGGGCGGAGCGACGGCAACGCAAGCGCCGTGCTGCCTCTGATCGGCCAGAAACGCGGCAGCGGCATCCCAGTTCTCACGCGGCGCGGTGAAAAATGCCACGTCTTGCCTAATACAAACGGCGCCTAGCAGCGCATAAAGAACGACGGAGGGCGGCTTATACCGATCAATCGCGCCGGCCGCCAGGACGCCCGCGGCGGGCAGTATCCAGATAAATTGGCGAGCGGCGACAAAGTAACCGGCAAACGCGTCGCCGGCGAGAACGCTCAGCAATGGCACGGTCATCAACAGGATCAGCAAAGCCTGGGCGCGAGTGAAGGGACCGCGCGTAAGAGCGAATCCGCAGAGAATGAGCAGCAATGCCGATCCCCAGTAGCCAGCGCCCGGCACTTCTCGAAAGAGCATCAATGCGGTTCTTGGCGAGACAGAGAAGTGAAAACCCTCGCGCGCTATACCGGCCGCCCAGGCCGCTTTCGACCACAGATACCACGGTAGGAATGCAGCGATGGTGCATGCCAATGCCGCGCTCCCCAAGGCGAGCGTTCTGAACTCGCGATGCGCCGCCGACCAAGGCAGGTGCGCGAAGGCCACGCAGGCTGAATAAGGCTGCGTGTAAATGGCGGCCGTGAGTGCGATGCAATATCCGGCCCAGAGGCCTCGCGAAGGCCGTTTCGCCAGGTGAACGTAAAGCAGAGTTGCAAGCGCGGAAAAGAACAGCGCCTGTGAGTAAACACGGGACTCGGTCGCGTAGCGCAGCGTTGCCGGCTGGGGAACCTGGCTTCACGCCTGATATCGTCATTCTGGACTTGAACATTCCAAGAATCTCAGGCTATGCGGTGCTGGCGTCGTACCAACTGCATGAAACGCCGGTCGTTGTTTTCAGCGCATCTCAGAACGAGGCGGGCATCGACCGTGTGTTGTCGCTCGGGGCAAAAGATTTCGTTCGCAAGTCGCTGAACCCGGATGATTACAAAACCGCTGTCACCAGCATAGTCCAGAGGTGGGCGGGTGGTAACAGCGCGGACATGGAATCCCTACCGGCGTAGTATCAATCAGGGCTCCCGGTTTGCAATCGACTCAAGCTGAATGGTTCAACTCCACGCACCTAAACGAGGTGCTTGCACAAAGATCGACATCATCCGTCTGGTAGACTTAACCAACTAAGATCCCTTAAGCGAATTGCAAAGGAGAGTTGCCGTGGACCCAGCGAAGAGCTGCCGCCAATCGCGTATCGTCCATGCAACCTGTGATAAGTGCGGCAAGAAGCCCGAGAGTTTGCACAAGCCCGCCGAGGCGAGCGGTGCTTGCTACTGCGAGGAATGTTGTCCAGTCTGCGGTCCAAAAGGAGCGAATCCGGCAACGAAGGGAGAGTGATGCAAGCGAGCTGACACACCTTCGCATGCACTGCACGCTACGAACGCCAGTCTTCAGTCTCCAAGAAGTAGTGTGTAGGACGTCCAGCACTCATCGCCCTCAGCCACTGCGCGCCGCCCGCGCAACGCTCCGACATGCTTTTCAAAGGGGCAAATTAAGCAGCGAGCGGCTGAGCCGGCCTACCTTATGACCTTCACGGAATCTATCCGTCCATCGCAGCCTTTACTGAGGTCTAGGTCCTTACTGTCGATTCCCAACCACGCAGTCATTTCGGTAGACTTCTCGGTCCTATTTTCGTGACCCGACAGAACGGGCTGACGAGTACCAATGCGGCAAACGGAGAGCATAATAGAGGGAATGCGCCTTGTACAGGCGATTCTGTTGTGCGCCCTTTCATCAACCGCTCAGGTCAGCGTCTTAACCTATCACAATGACCTCGCCCGAACGGGGCAGAATCTAAACGAGACCGTCCTTACTCCGGCCCGAGTGAGTTCCGGCCAGTTCGGGCAGATTTTTCTCAATGCGGTGGACGGTCAAGTCTACGCGCAGCCATTGTATATGCCGGGCGTGGTCATTCCGCATAAAGGAATATATAACGTCGTATTTGTCGTAACCGAGCACGATAGTGTCTACGCGTTTGACGCCGACGGCAGCGTTTCGGCGCCGCTTTGGCAGGTGAGCTTCATTAATCCCGCGAGCGGCGTCACCACGGTGTCCGCGGAAGACGTCACTTGCGACGTGATTGCGCCTGAAATCGGAATCACTGGCACGCCCGTGATCGATCCGGCCACTGGGACTTTATACGTCGTGGCGATGACCCTGGAACAATCCGGCCAAACCTACGTTCATCGGCTGCATGCACTCGACATTTCGACTGGCGCGGAAAGGCCGGGCAGTCCGGTGGAGATCCAGGCGTCGGCGCCAGGGACCGGTAACGGAAATACGATCGTAACCTTCCAACCCTGGTTGTACAAGGAACGCGCCGGATTGCTTTTGCTAAACGGAGTGGTTTATACCGCGTGGTCGTCTCATTGCGACGGCGGGAACTACCACGGCTGGATTATCGGCTATAACGCGAAGACTCTGCAACAGGTCGCCGCCTATACCAACACGCCAAATTGGGAGGCGGGCTCATTCTGGCAGAGCGGCGCTGCGCCCGCGGCGGACGCGGAAGGAAATATATATGTCGTTGCCGGCAATGGTACGTTTGATGCCGATAGCGGCGGCTCGGACCTCGGCGAGAGCATTATCAAACTGTCGACCGTCAATGGCCTCGCCGTCGAGGACTACTTCGCTCCGTTCAATGCTGACTTGCTTAGCCAGGACGATCTGGACCTGGGATCGAGCGGGGCGCTATTGCTTCCCGATGCGGTGGGAGACAGGGCGCATCCGCACCTGTTGGTGAGTGGAAGCAAGGAAGGACGTATCTACGTGCTTGACCGTGACAATATGGGCCATTTTCAGCCCGGCAGCGATAGCCAGATCGTTCAATCCCTTCCGTCAGCGGTGGGCGCGGTATTTGGGATACCGGTTTACTATAACAACACGGTGTATTTTGCCGGGCGAGACGACGCAGTCAAGGCCTTTTCCCTCTCGAACGGCCGCCTGTCCGAGAAACCGGTCTCACAAAGTGTGGGCCCGGTTCCTTACCTAGGTTCGGTTCCGAGCATTTCAGCGAACGGCTCGACAAATGGAATCCTTTGGACGATCGACTCCAGCGCGCAGCTGCAGGCCTATGATGCGAGTAATCTGGCGAACGGGCTGTATCAAGGAAGCATAGGCTCGTACGTAAAATTCTCTACTCCAACCATCGCGAATGGAAAAGTCTACGTAGGCACAACCAACAGCCTGGTGGTGTTCGGATTGCAAAACACGGGCTCCGGTAGCGTTGACGCCGTCGTCAATGCGGCGGGCTTTCAGTCTGGACCCGTGGCGCCCGGTTCTATGATTTCGATTTTCGGCTCCAACCTGGCGCCGCGCACCGCTACCGCACCTGACGCGCCTCTACCGACAGCGCTGCAGGACTCTTCATTGTGGGTGAATGGGCTCCCATCGCCAATCTTTTCTGTGAGCCCGACTCAAGTAAATGCACAGATTCCATACGAGGTGACGCCTGGACTGGCCACCGTCCTTATGTCGGCCGGAGCGAGCTTTCTGCCGACCGTTACGTTGGAGATCCAGGCTTCAGCCCCGGGCCTTTTTCTGCTGAGTGAAAATCGAGCCTTGGTACGGAATCAAGATGGGACCATCAATGGTCCAGGCCACCCCGCGACGCCTGGCAGCATAGTCAGCGCTTACCTGACGGGACAAGGAGCGCTCGAAACGCCGATTCCGACTGGGAGCGCGGCTCCTCAAGAGCCACCGGTCAGCGCCGTGGATCAGATATCCGCGACGGTGGGCGGCGAAAACGCCGAAGTCACGTTCGCGGCCATGGCTGCTGGCCTGGTAGCGGTCTTCCAAGTGAATCTCAGGATTCCCGCGCTCCAGCCCGGCGATTATCCGCTAGCCGTCAAAGTTGGTTCCGCAATAAGCAATACTCCACTGATCACCGTGGGACAGTAGTGGAACTCTATTCGCGCGGCCGTCCCAACAATTTGACGCGGCGTCCAGCCGGTTGATCGACACCCGAAGGAAAAAGAAAGGAACATCTCGTGATGCCCGTTTTTCCCTGCTGGGTATCTGGGGCTATAGTTCGGCGGACCGCCCCTGGATTTCCTGCATATACGAGCCTTTGGTCCGCTGTAGATCACTAGTGGCAGCAATTCCTGACCCCGTCACCACTGCCAAAACCTAGCGTGAAATCGCGAACCTCGGTGATGACGGCACACGCGGAACTACTCCCCCGGAATAAGGTCGGGCGAGGACGCTTTGGCTTTGCCGAGGAAAGCTTGATCCATGAAGGGATGTCCAGTCGCGTTGATCATTTCGTGCGTTCGTTCAAGATCCGCAGAAGCTCGTTCGTACTCGGAATCGAGATCGACCGCGCTGGCTTCGGGCGGCGCAAGAGCGTCCGAGTGGGCGTGGAATGGCCGCAATGTATTCGTCGCGTGCTTTGAAAAACTGATCCTCTATTTGCCCCGAACGTCGCTCGCCATGCATCACCAATGTACTGAACCAGTGCCGCGCCGATCTCAGCCCTCAGCTTGGAGATTCGCTCCTGTTCGTCTCGATTCATAACCGTTACAAATCCGCTTGTTGAACTGCATTCCGAAACCAAACCGATCCCTGCGAATCCCACCAAAAGGGCGGGGAGTCCCAATAGCAAGGAGCAAGCCTACTTTAGCTGGAGGACTTATGACGGAATCTACCCGTAAGGCTCGATCGCTTACTCGTCAGGACTGCGAAATGGTTGAACTGGTCGCGCAGGGCTACAACAATAAGGAGATAGCGGAGAACATGGCCATCACCGAGCAGATGGTCAAGAACCGTTTGGGCAGTATCTTCATGAAACTGGGTGTGTCAGATCGCCTCGAACTGGCTCTCTACGCAGTTTACGAAGGCTCGCTTATCAGCGCCCAACGCTAGGGCGAGCCTAAAGAGTGGGAGTTCATCACCCAGAACAGCATTGTCAGCTCCTGAACGATCTTCAACTTGTCCACAAGATCATGTGCCTTCTCGATGGACTCTTTGGAACTCTAGCGGCGACTATCCGCGTCTGGTAAATGCACGATACATTGTAAGCATCACATGAACCCCACTATTCCAGCCACGGAATGCGGCACATAGTGGAGAGGTGAGCACCAAACAAGAGCAACGGCGCGAGCTGTGGCGCCAGCGAATCGCGGAGCAGGAAAGCAGCGGCCAGACGATCCGCGCCTATTGTGGTGAGCGAGGACTGAAGGAGTCCGCCTTCTACGGGTGGCGTGCGAGGCTGCGGAAACAGAACACACCCGTTCGCTTCGCGCTGGTGGAGAGCAAGCCCGGAGAGGAAACAGCAGCACCCATCGAACTGATGCTGGCCAGCGGCGACCGGCTTCGGATTCCGTCCGATGCCGCGACGCTCAAGCTGGTGCTGGCGGTGCTGCGGGAACTGTCGTCGTGCCAGCCGGTATAACCCCGGGAAATCAGGTTCCGGTGACCATCTCCGTCGCGGGAAAGAGCGGCCCGGGAAGCATCTACATGGCGGTCCAGTCACCCTGACCGATCTGGTTTTCTCACGTTCAAGCTGGGCGGAACACCCGGCGCGTAGGAAAGTCACGAGAGGCAGAGATCTCCGCCGGCGCGGATCATTTCGACACACGGTTGTGAGATTTGCTCCAGCGTGAATCGAAGGCACTGCGATCGGACTTCGAAAATTCCAAAATGGAAGTCGATTGGAATGAGCGAGCCCAGCAGGTTATTGAGAATATTGTGGCTTTCCCCTTGACAAGCATGCCCCATCGGCTCAGACTGGTCGCTGACTGAGCAATTCTGCTGCCCTCATCAGATCATCTGACCTAAGTCAGGTATTCTGAGATTTTTCCTCTTTCCTCTTAGCCAAACCACAACCGAGGAGGTTGACACATGTTTGCTCGCAATGTATCTATTCGTCTGAAGCCCAACAGTTCTGCGGCGTTCACCAAACAGATCGAGAACGAAACAATTCCGACGCTTCGAAAGCAACAAGGCTTTCAAGGCGAACTTACGTTTCTCGCGCCTGGCAGAACGGAAGCTGTCGCGATTAGCTTGTGGGACAACAAAGAGAATGCCGATGCCTACGGCAGGACCGGCTATCCAGAAGTTCTGAAAAACCTGAATAACCTCGTCGAAGGCACTCCGAATGTTCAGACTTACGAAGTTGCTAACTCGACGTTCCACAAGATCGCCGCAACTGTAGCGGCCTGACGCTAACCTCAATTGTCACAGCCAAGGGCGGGGGGCCGATTCCGCCCTAAGCTTCCTTCATGCAATTCTGCGGCCCAGGAAAAGGGTCTAGATGTCTATGAGAACCCAGACGAAAGGAGGATCGCTATGTCAAACCAAGCAACTTGGCGCGCTCACGAACTGCCAGCGAGGTCCAATGAATTTCACCCGACGCACGAAGATATTTCCGCACTAGCTTACGCTTTGTGGCAAGAAGAGGGCTGTCGCGAAGGAACGCACGAAGCGCAATGGCTCAGGGCTGAACAAGAATTGGTAGCGAACCGCGAGATCGCCGCTCAGGCGCCACTAGGTTAGTCGCCGCAACCGCAAGCACGCGGAATATAAGGGGATGGTCCGCGACGGTAGAGATTGGAACCATCATGCCAGCCCAAAGTAAGCGATGCACGACCGGTAGAACAGAAGATCAAGCTTGGCCGATTCTGGAAAGCTTCGCGAAAAATTGAGGTACAAGGTACGTAGACACATGACCGAGAGAATTAGCGGCGCTTTGGGCGATCTCATGTTCGTGCGCGCCAGATACGGCCACGGTGGCCGGGTCGGTTATGAACAGGAATGGCGCGCCAACCCTGCGATCTCGGGCGGAGGAGAAGGGATCGATCAAGGCATGCACCTGATCGATCTGGCCCGCTGGTTTTGCGGCGACTTCCCGCATGTCCAGGGCTATGCCGCAACATATTTACTGGGACATGCCGGTTGACGATAACTCCTTCTTTCTGCTGCGCACCGCTAGGAATCAGACCGCCTTCCTGCACGCCAGCTGCACTGAATGGAAAAACACTTTCAGTTTCGAGATCTATGGCAAACGCGCTAAGCTCGAGATCTCTGGATTGGGCGGGAGCTATGGAACCGAGCGCTTGTGCTACTACCAGATGACCCCGGAGATGGGGCCTCCCGAAACGACCATCTTCGAATACCCGATGGCCGACGACTCGTGGCGCTGCGAATGGCAAGCCTTCGCCGAGGACATTCGGCTTGCGCGTCCTCCGCAACCCGGTGTTGAGGACGCCCAAAACCTGTGATAAGTGCGGCAAGAAGCCCGAGAGTTTGCACAAGCCCGCCGAGGCGAGCGGTGCTTGCTACTGCGAGGAATGTTGTCCAGTCTGCGGTCCAAAAGGAGCGAATCCGGCAACGAAGGGAGAGTGATGCAAGCGAGCTGACACACCTTCGCATGCACTGCACGCTACGAACGCCAGTCTTCAGTCTCCAAGAAGTAGTGTGTAGGACGTCCAGCACTCATCGCCCTCAGCCACTGCGCGCCGCCCGCGCAACGCTCCGACATGCTTTTCAAAGGGGCAAATTGAGCAGCGAGCGGCTGAGCCAGCCTACCTTATGACCACCACGGAATCTATCCGTCCATCGCAGCCTTTACTGACGTCTAGGTCCTTGCTGTCGATTCCCAACCACGCAGTCATTTCGGTAGACTTCTCGGTCCTATTTTCGTGACCCGACAGAACGGGCTGACGAGTACCAATGCGGCAAACGGAGAGCATAATAGAGGGAATGCGCCTTGTACAGGCGATTCTGTTGTGCGCCCTTTCATCAACCGCTCAGGTCAGCGTCTTAACCTATCACAATGACCTCGCCCGAACGGGGCAGAATCTAAACGAGACCGTCCTTACTCCGGCCACAGTGAGTTCCGGCCAGTTCGGGCAGATTTTTGTTAATGCGGTGGATGGTCAAGTCTATGCGCAGCCCTTGTACATGCCGGGAGTGGTCATTCCGCATAAAGGAATGTACAACGTTGTATTTGTCGTAACCGAGCACGATAGCGTCTACGCGTTTGATGCCGACGGCAGCGTTTCGGAGCCGCTTTGGCAGGTGAGCTTCATCGATCCCGGGAGCGGCGTTACCACGGTGTCCGCCGAAGACGTCACTTGCGACGTGATTGCGCCCGAAATTGGAATCACTGGCACGCCCGTAATCGATCCGGCCACTGGGACTTTATACGTCGTGGCGATGACCCTGGAACAATCCGGCCAAACCTACGTTCATCGGCTGCATGCACTCGACATTTCCACTGGCGCGGAAAGGCCGGGCAGTCCGGTGGAGATCCAGGCGTCGGCGCCAGGGACCGGTAACGGAAATACGATCGTAACCTTCCAACCCTGGTTGTACAAGGAACGCGCCGGATTGCTTTTGCTAAACGGAGTGGTTTATACCGCGTGGTCGTCTCATTGCGACGGCGGGAACTACCACGGCTGGATTATCGGTTATGACGCGAAAACGCTGCAACAGGTCGCCGCCTATACGAACACGCCGAATTGGGAGGCGGGCTCATTCTGGCAGAGCGGCGCTGCGCCCGCGGCGGACGCGGAAGGAAATATATATGTCGTTGCCGGCAATGGTACGTTTGATGCCGATAGCGGCGGCTCGGACCTCGGCGAGAGCATTATCAAACTGTCGACCGCCAGCGGGCTCACCGTGGAGGACTACTTCGCTCCGTTCAATGCTGACTTGCTTAGCCAGGAAGATCTGGACCTGGGATCGAGCGGGGCGCTATTGCTTCCCGATGCGGTGGGAGACAGGGCGCATCCGCACCTGTTGGTGAGTGGAAGCAAGGAAGGACGTATCTACGTGCTTGACCGTGACAATATGGGCCATTTTCAGCCCGGCAGCGATAGCCAGATCGTTCAATCCCTTCCGTCAGCGGTGGGCGCGGTATTTGGGATACCGGTTTACTATAACAACACGGTGTATTTTGCCGGGCGAGACGACGCAGTCAAGGCCTTTTCCCTCTCGAACGGCCGCCTGTCCGAGAAACCGGTCTCACAAAGTGTGGGCCCGGTTCCTTACCTCGGTTCGGTCCCGAGCATTTCAGCGAACGGCTCGACAAATGGAATCCTTTGGACCATCCACTCCAGCGCGCAGCTGCGCGCCTATGACGCAGGTAATCTGGCGAACGAACTTTATCAAGGAAGCATAGGCTCGTACGTAAAATTCTCCACTCCGACCATCGCGAATGGAAAAGTCTACGTAGGCACCACCAACAGTCTGGTGGTGTTCGGATTGCAAAACACAGGGTCCGGCAGGGTTGCCGCCATCGTCAATGCGGCGGGCTTTCAGTCTGGACCCGTGGCGCCCGGTTCTATGATTTCGATTTTCGGCTCAAACCTGGCGTCGCGCACCGCGACCGCGCCTGGCGTGCCTCTACCGACAGCGCTGCAGGACTCTTCATTGTGGGTGAATGGGCTCCCATCACCGATCTTTTCTGTGAGCCCGACTCAAGTAAATGCACAGATTCCATACGAGGTGACACCTGGGCTGGCCACTGTCCTTGTGTCGGCGGGTGCGAGCTTTCTGCCGACCGTCACGTTGGAGATCCAGGCTTCAGCCCCGAGCCTTTTTCTGCTGAGTGAGAATCGAGCCTTGGTACGGAATCAAGATGGGACCATCAATGGTCCAGGCCACCCCGCGACGCCTGGCAGCATAGTCAGCGCTTACCTGACGGGACAAGGAGCGCTCGAAACGCCGATTCCGACTGGGAGCGCGGCTCCTCAAGAGCCACCGGTCAGCGCCGTGGATCAGATATCCGCGACGGTGGGCGGCGAAAACGCCGAAGTCACGTTCGCGGCCATGGCTGCTGGCCTGGTAGCGGTCTTCCAAGTGAATCTCAGGATTCCCGCGCTCCAGCCCGGCGATTATCCGCTAGCCGTCAAAGTTGGTTCCGCAATAAGCAATACTCCACTGATCACCGTGGGACAGTAGTGGAACTCTATTCGCGCGGCCGTCCCAACAATTTGACGCGGCGTCCAGCCGGTTGATCGACACCCGAAGGAAAAAGAAAGGAACATCTCGTGATGCCCGTTTTTCCCTGCTGGGTATCTGGGGCTATAGTTCGGCGGACCGCCCCTGGATTTCCTGCATATACGAGCCTTTGGTCCGCTGTAGATCACTAGTGGCAGCAATTCCTGACCCCGTCACCACTGCCAAAACCTAGCGTGAAATCGCGAACCTCGGTGATGACGGCACACGCGGAACTACTCCCCCGGAATAAGGTCGGGCGAGGACGCTTTGGCTTTGCCGAGGAAAGCTTGATCCATGAAGGGATGTCCAGTCGCGTTGATCATTTCGTGCGTTCGTTCAAGATCCGCAGAAGCTCGTTCGTACTCGGAATCGAGATCGACCGCGCTGGCTTCGGGCGCCGCAAGAGCGTCCGAGTGCGCGTGGAATGGCCGCAATGTATTCGTCGCGTGCTTTGAAAAACTGATCCTCTATTTGCCCCGAACGTCGCTCGCCATGCATCACCAATGTACTGAATCAGTGCCGCGCCGATCTCAGCCCTCAGCTTGGAGATTCGCTCCTGTTCGTCTCGATTCATAACCGTTACAAATCCGCTTGCTGAACCGCATTCCGAAACCAAACCGATCCCTGCGAATCCCACCAAAAGGGCGGGGAGTCCCAATAGCAAGGAGCAAGCCTACTTTAGCTGGAGGACTTATGACGGAATCTACCCGTAAGGCTCGATCGCTCACTCGTCAGGACTGCGAAATGGTTGAACTGGTCGCGCAGGGCTACAACAATAAGGAGATAGCGGAGAACATGGCCATCACCGAGCAGATGGTCTGGGGCTTGCATCCGGATTGATATCGCACGTCGCGACGGACGGCCCGCTTCCGCCGTAGGCGAGTGCAAAAGGGAAGGGGCTTAGCCCTTCGCCGAGCTCCTTGAAACTGAAGGTCAGGACCTCATGGCTGGCGTCGCCTGCGGCTTCTCGCAGATGCGCGGCCTCCGTTACAATGCCCTCGCTGACGACCTCGTCGGCAAAGCCGTATTGGTCACAAAACTCCAGAATCCGGGCCTGCACGATCATGGCGCGCGAACGCTCCCCCGGTGCTGGTCCTTCCGAAATAACCCGGCAGGGCACGCCTCGGCGCGCCAGGCTGAGCGCGAGGTTCAGGCCGGTCGGACCGGCCCCTGCAATCAAAACCGGTGTTTCATCGTTCATGTGCATTCCCCTGTATGATCTGAATCATGTCCGACCTGACTTCACTGCCGCATCAGCTGGACGCCAAAAAAGCGACCTGCCGCGCCATCATCGAAACGCCGAAAGGAAGCCGCAACAAGTTCGATTATGATCCGGAATCGAATCTGTTCATGCTGGGCGGCCTGTTGCCCGAGGGCATGATGTTCCCGTTTGATTTCGGCTTTATCCCCTCGACGCTGAGCGAGGACGGCGATCCCCTGGATATTCTGGTTCTGATGGATGCGCCCGCGCATTCGGGGTGCCTGATCGATGTGCGGCTCATCGGTATCATCACAGCCCGGCAAACCGAGGATGGCAAGACAGAGGCCAACGACCGGTTGATGGGGGTCAGCGTCCATTCCTATCAGCATGACGATATCGAAACGATCGAGGATGTAAGCAAGACGCTGATGTCGCAGCTCGAAGAGTTTTTCATATCCTACAACAAGGAGCGCGGCAAGAAATTCAAGGTCACGGGGACGGGCGGTCCGAAGAAGGCCATCGCCTTTCTAAAGGCGGGCATCAAGGAACGCAAGAAGAAAAAATGAGGCGCCGGGCGATCACGTACGGCGCTTGCGGATTTGTGCCCCGCAGGAACCGAAGGCGTGACGTTTTTTGGCAGTTTCTTGTACCGCGCCAAAAACACGCATCGATGCTTAGTTCAAGGCGCCGATTCGGTCATGAAGTGGGCGAGACGGGTGTCTGAAATCGTCAGGTCGTAGCGGTGCACAAATTCAAGCAGTTTGTCAGGGTTGTTGTTGTCGGTTTCAATCCACTTAGTGACGGCAGCGAAAATCACATCCAACAGGCCCTTCAAATCCAGGTATTTCGCGTTCTCAGGATTCCTGGAAGTCATCGTTGGTCGTGCTGCGCCCCAGTAAAGAATTAGCGGCGCGGTTATCCGGCCGTCACCGCTCGGGAGCTGAGGTTTATCATGTGCAGCAGGCCATTGCGAAACTCCCAAAGTTCCTTCGCCGTCACGCCCAGCGGCGTGAGATCCGCGTAAGCAGCCAGCCATTTTGAAAAGTTCCCCGGCTTAATCTCGAGACCGAGCCATCCTCCGAATTGCTGGATAAAGTGCGCGCTTCTAATTCGAATATTCTCGAGTTGAACGTGATCCGGATCAGCCGGGCTTCCTAGCTGAGACAGGGCGGGCAAAAAATACTCCGCCACGCAGGCCGTGACTCGGCGATCGTTTTTCCCTGAGGTGGCACGATTTTGAGGAAGTGTTCTTTCGTGGTTTCGCAATGAGTGAATTGAAATGGTCAGGAAACCGGCTGTGACGGAAGGTGCGCGTGTAAGTGTTTAAGGTTTTGGCTCCCCGAGTCACCTGCCGGTCTCGGTAGGAGAGAGCGGTGTCCTATTAAGAAGTAGAAGGACGGGCCACTTTGCGTTAAATAACGCAAAAATAGCGCTAGCTTGGGGGGTCCGGGCAGGCGGTTGGGTCCTCCGGGAAACTCGGTCTCCCTCCCAAGTGGCTCTGGGTTCGCGAGTGCGGCCCCGCCGGGCGCTGGAGGCGTTCACTTTGCCCCTCCGAGGGGCCACCGCGTGCGCATAAACTGCCGCGTTATTTTCGCGTTAAACCCGCGTTGTGTCCGCGTTTTAGCCGCGTTTCTCACGACTTGCCTCGGGCGCGCCAAGAGCGGTCATGGATAATGGGGTTAAAAACGCGGCAGCCGTTTACCCCTTGGCCCTGGGAGACAGGAGAACCCATGCACGAAGAAGTCAGAAAAGAGATCGAACAACTGCGGCGACAGAAGATCAAGGCGCTCAAAACGCGTTACCGCGAGCTGTTTGGCGAGGAGTCCAGTTCCTCGAATCACGCCCACCTGTTCCGCCGCATCGCCTGGCGGTTGCAGGCAGTGTCAGAAGGCGGCTTGAGTCAGCGCGCCCGCGACCGCGCCGTTGTGCTCGCCTCCGATGCCGACTTGCGCCTGCGCGCTCCGCGCCAGTTCTGGCGCGAACTGGATGAGAGAGCAAGACGCGCCAACCGCGATCCGCGGCTGCCGGTGGCCGGAACCATGCTGGAGCGCCAGTATCGGGACCGGAAGGTTACGGTAAAGATTCTGCCGGAGGGCTTCGAGTACGAAGGCAAGATCTACGATTCGCTCAGCTCGATCGCTTCGTCGGTGACCGGAACCCGGTGGAATGGGTTTTCGTTCTTTGGCTTGAACCAGAAGGTGCGGCGTGGCTGAGCCCGATGCCAAGTCTGGGCTGGAAGCTCTGGAGGAGTTTGCGCTTGGCGCGCTGCATGGCTCAGAGCGGCTTCGGTATCGGATTGTGTCTGGGCGAAGCGATCCAGCTCTACCAGCGTGACCGGCGGCCGCAGGTAATTCTCGCAGCCAGGTAATTCCCGGAACAACTCGAATGGAGTGGCCCATCGCTCGTAGACGCGGCGGCGCTTGCCGTTGGCTTCGGTGAGGACCTTGGGCACGGCGCAAGGACGATGGAAGTTGACGTACGGATTCAGGTGCTCGCGGTGGAACTGATCCATCGCCTCGGCGTGTTGCGCGTCGATATGGCCGTAGCCGATGTGCTTGCGGATGATGGCGCCGTTTTTCGATTCCACCAGGCCGTTGTCGCCGCGAATGATGCGCCCGCGACTTGGTTTGTTCGATGAGCAGTTTGCTCAGCAGACGCGCCACGTTGTAGTTGATGAACTCGCTGCCGTTGTCGGAATGAAAGCCGCGAATCGCGAAGGGGAACTGCTGCAGCAGGGCTTCCAGCACCGGCATCAGCCACAGTTCGGAGATTTGCGGGGTGGCGGCCACAATTTCCCACTGCGTCACCTGGTCGACGGCGTTGATGTGATACAGCCCTTTGCGTCCATCCTGATCGCCCTGATGCACGGTGTCGATGCGGAGATAACCCGGGCGAGCCGTGCGGCTGGGGCTTGCGCCGCTCGCCGATGGGAATCGGCGTGGGCCGTGTGGGTTGGTAGCTGGTGTTTTGTTTGCGATAAGCCGCCGAATTGCGCAGCCGGTACAGGTGGGCCACCGAGATCGCCGCCAGACGCTGGTAGGCAGCCTGGTTGTATTGGCTGTATTCGCGCTCCAGGATGCGCCGGGTCGCCGGTCCGCTCAAGTTCCCATGCGCTCGGTCGACGTAGGCCAACAGGCCCACATCCGCCGCCGTGTAGCGCGTGGCGAACTTGGTCCGTTGATAGGCCACCGCTTGCACCCGCCGCTTGGCGTAGGCCGCGATCAGCCGCGTCACCTGGGCGCGGCTCAGACCCGTCATCCGGGCCAGGTAACGCCGCACCAAACCCTTGTCCGGCCGTAAGCGTCCGACCAACCCAGGTTAGCTTCGGGAGGCGGCCCAACGAGCGGGGGTGAGTGTAGCGAGCTCGGACAGATTGCGCCGGGCCATACCGGGCAGCACGGCGAGCAAATACTCCTTCGCGGGGATACCCAAGCGGCGGCAAGACTCCACTACCGAGAGAATCGCGGCCACCTTCGGTCCCGATTGTTCGCTGCCCACGTGCAGCCAGTTCTTACGGCCCAGCGCGACCGGGCGCATGGAGTTCTCGGCCAGGTTGTTGGATAGCTCCACTTCGGCGTAATCGAAACAGCGGCGCAACTTCGGCCACATATTTAAGGTGTAGGTCACGGCTTGTCCCAGCGCGCTTTTCGGCAGCGCCGTTTTCCGCAGCAACACACACTGGTCATGGATCTCGCTGGCCCACGAATCGGCGTGCTCGCGGCGCAAGGCCAGGCGATCTTCAACGCTCAACCGCTCCGAGCGTGCGTGACGATCCACCACGAATAACGCGTCCATGCGCGTGACCATCTTGATCGCCTCGGCGTCCTTTGGATTGACCTTCACCGCATCCACAAACTTGCGGCGAGCGTGCGCCCAACATCCCACGTGTATCAGTTCGGCCCGCCCACATTATCGTAGGCTTGATAGCCGTCGGTTTGCAGAATACCTTCCCACTCACCCAAGAACTTCTTGGGACTCTCGCGACCGCGGCCCAACTGAAACTCGAACACCGTCTCGCCGCCGGGCCGGCCGTATTGCCACAAGTAGGCTTGGTGATCGGCGCCGCGCCGGTCGTGCATTTGAACCGGCACGGTAGTTTCGTCGGCCTGTAAATAAGATGCGCGCAGCAGATCCCGCCGCATCGCCGCCACCATCGGTTCGAGCAGTTCGCCCACCCGCAGCACCCATCCATCCAGCGTCGCTCGGCTGATCTCCACGCCCGCTTCGCGTTCCAAGATCGATTCTTGCCGGTACAACGGAAGATGGTCGCAATACTTGGCAACCACCGTTCCGATTACCACCGCGTCGCTCGCCAAACCCTTTTCCACGATGCGCGGCTCCAACTCCGCCATCGCGATCGAGGCGCACTTTCCACACGCGCGTTTTTCGCGCTTGGTCACGCGCACGAACCAGCGCGCCGGTTCGAAGTCCAGCATTTCGCTTTGGTCGTAGCCGATGATCGAGGTTTCCCCGCCACACCTTCTGCAGTTCGCCGCAGCGCACCGAATCACCTGTTCGATGCGCGGCAGATGCTCCGGCAACGAGCGGCGGCCCGGATGTGGCTTGCGTTCCGCCGAAGGCTTTTGTGGAAGTGGTTCGCGCCTCGCTTCGGCCTCCACTTCTTCGCGCGTGACACCGGGCTCTTCATCCGCCAGCAGCTCCAGTTGCAAGTCGCTCAGCGTTTCACTGTGCGGACCCAAGAGCTGAATGCGCCGTTGCCGCAGGCGTTCCCTGAGTGCCTGGATTTCCAACTGCGCCCAGTGCAGTTGCCTCTCCAGTTCCCTTATTCGATCAGAGCTGCGCGCGGGAGCGTTCACGGTGGGGAAACTCTATATTACGCGAGCAGGCGAAAATGTTCCAGAGCTTTTTCAACCGCTCTTGCGATACCATGCCCGCGGCTCGGTTTGTTTCCAGTCCAGCCCGTTCACCAGCATCGCCAACTCTTCGGCCCGCAGCGTCACGCTGCGCGCCTGCTCCGCTTCGGGCCAGCGAAAACGGCCCTTCTCCAGGCGTTTCGCGCACACCCACAGCCCACTCCCATCCCACACCAGCGCTTTCAGCCGGGTGCGCGTGCGATTGGTGAACAAAAACAAGTGTCCGCTCAACGGATCTTGGTTCAAGTGATCGCGCACCAGCCCGTGCAACCCTTCAAACCCCTTGCGCATATCGATGCCTTCGGTGGCGATGAAAATCTTCGTCGCCAGCCCCAGCCCGAACATCACGCGCTTTCGGCGGTCCGAATCAGCCGTGCCAGCTCCGCATCGGCGAACTGCCACGAGCATTCAATACGCCGTCCATTTGCCAGGCTGAGCGTAAAGTGCGGCGCCGGTTCGGTGCCGGCCAGCTATTACTGCCAGCATGCGCGGCCGCCGCTCTGGTTTCCCCGGCTTCACCGCATGTCTCGCCGCCAGTAATCGAACGTCGTTAAAGTAATGCCTCGCTGCTGGCAAAACTCCCGCCGACTCAATCCGCTGGCCGTGTACTCCTCCAACACTCGCCGCATCTCGGCACGCCGTTCCGTCTCTTTTCCCATGCCGCCATCTTCGAGCACTTCGGGTCTCTCTTAAGATGGGTTCCTCGGACGC
>CAWBAE010000015.1:0-292714 GCA_963786745.1 Terriglobia bacterium
TTCGAGGATCCGTCCCAGGGCGGACTGGGCCTTTGCCACGGAGGGGTCTTGAAGCGGCAACCGCCGCCGGTCTATCGCGAGCCCTTCCTCGACCAGGCGCTCGGCTTCGGCGAGCTGCCCCTGATCCAATCGCAGCGCACCCAGCGCCACTAAACTGTCGGCGACCTCGCGGCTATCCGGTCCGGCGATGGACCTGCGCCGCTCGAGTGACAAGCGCAGCAGAGCATCGGCTTGGTCGTACTTGCCCAGCTTCTGATACATGTTCCCGAGCGTTTGATAAAGTTCAGCCTGCACAGCCGGTTCCGCGTTCAGGGTGCGCGCATTCTGGACGCCGCTGTCGAGCAGCGCTACCGCCGCAGGCTGCCGGCGGGTCCGGCGGTTTTGTCGCCGCCGTCGAACAGATTCAGCATGAACTGCTCGATGCGTTGCGTTCGGTTGGTCTCGGCCAGCGCGGCGTTGCGCGCCGCTGGCCAGGCGTACCATGAAGAACACGACCAGAGGCGATGAAGATCGCGAAATACCGCGGCCGGCTACGGCCAGCGCGCGGCGGTTGCGCCGGACGAATTTGTCCAGGCGATATCGCAAGCTGTCCGGCCGAGCTTCCAGCGGTTCCGCTTTGAGGTAATGGTCGATATCGCGGATCAGCGCTTCGGCGGAACGGTATCGTCGGTGCACATCCTTGTGCATGGCAGTGAGGCAAAGCACATCCAGCTCGCCCCAGATGACTTTGCCTGGTTGGCCGCGCTGGCGATGGCCGGATGGCGGCTGCGGGTTCGCGCTCCAGGATGATGCGTTCGGCCTCCGCCCGCGCTGCGGTTCGAAAAATCGAAAGGCAGCTGTCCGGTCAGCAGCTCATACAGAATCACGCCCAATGAATAAACATCGCTTTGAGTTCCCAGCAGATCGCCTCGAATCTGCTCCGGCGACGCATAGGGAAGCGTCATGGGGCGCAGCGCCGTCAGCGTTTGATCTACCTGCAGTTCTCCGCTTTGCAATTGCTTGGCGATTCCGAAATCCAAGCAGCTTAACCAGGCCATCGGGCTTCACCAGGATGTTGGAGGGTTTGAGATCGCGATGCAGAATGGCCTGCCGGTGCGCGTATTGAACGGCCTCGCAAACCGAACGAAACAACCGGAGACGCTCGTCAATTGAAAGCGCGGCGTCACGACAGTAACTCCGTAATGGGCCGGCCTTCGACATACTCCATCACGAACCAGGGAGTTCCGTCGTCCAGCGTTCCGGCGTCATGAATCCGGGCGATCAGCGGATGCTCGAGCCGAGCCAGCGTCTTTTGCTCGCTGGCGAAACGTTGCCGCCGATCCGGAGAGAGCAATCCGTCGCGCAGCAGCTTGATGGCCACCAGACTGCCGATGTCCTCGCGCCTGGCAAGATACACCACGCCCATGCCGCCTTCGCCGAGAGGCTTTATGATGCGGTACGGACCGAACTCGTTATCCGCGAACAGAGGCCGGGAATGATCGAGGAGAGTCTGGGCCACGGGCGGCAGGCCGCTGTCCAGGATCGAGCGCGTCTGTGCGTCACCATCCAGCATGGCGTTCAGGTCCGCCAGGAGAGCCAGATCGTCTCCGCACGCGGCCCGAAGGCTTTTCTGCTGCTCCGCGGCGGGCAGATCCGACACCTGATGAAAGATCTCCTGAATGCGTTCCCAGCGTGCGGGGTCCATCGCGATTGCTCAGCGCTCCCTGCGAATCTCGGCTTCGAGCCACGCCCGTGCAACCCGCCAGTCGCGATCGACCGTGCTTTGGGAGACCCCGAGCACATCCATGATTTCCGCCGTTTCGAGTCCGCCGAAAAACCGGAGCTCAACGGCTCTGGCTTGGCGTGGATTCAGACGCGCCAGTTCTTCGAGCGCCGCATCCAGCGCCAGAACGTCGCGATTGCGCGCTACCGCGACGCCCAGGGCTTCATCAAACGTGACAAAAATCGCCGCCCGTTTGGACGCGCCGCGCCGGCGGGCCATATCGACCACAATCTGGCGCATGGCTTTGGCCGCGACGCAGGTGAAGTGCAGCTTAGACTCCAATTTCAATCTGGAGGAATTCACCAGCTTCAGCCAGGCTTCATGAATCAGCGTCGAGGTGCTGACGTTCAAGTTGGGGCGGGAATGCTGGAGGGACGCGGCGATTCGGCGCAGTTCCTCATAAGCGACGCTAAACAAGTCGTCCAGCGCCTGCTTTTGGTCCCCGTCGAACTGGCGTCCGTTATTCAAGAGACCTCGATTTTAGCAAGGCAAGAGTTGGAAGGTCTTGGCGAAACAGAACGCGGCTGCATGCGCTAGACTTCAATGAAGTACCAGCGTTAATGACCTTTTCCCTTTGTACCAGCGCCATGGTCTGCGGTCTGTGGTTTGCCGGCGCGGTCTTCGCCCAGTCCTCGGAAGGTATTCCGGTCACCGATCCGTTAGTGGTGGCCAAGTGCGGAAGCTGCCACTCGAGCGACCAGCGCGGAAACATGCAGCGCGTTTCCTGGAGCCGGACGACCCCGGAAGGCTGGCAAGCCGTCCTTAAGCGCATGATCCTTTCGAACGGCGTTTCGCTCACTCCGGCGGAAGCGAGGTCTATGGTCAGCTATCTCAGCGCGCGGCATGGGCTCGCGCCCGAGGAAGCCAGACCGGTTATGTACGAGGCCGAACGCCGCGTTCACGACGAGCTGATTCCAAGCGAAAACTTGCACGACGCGTGTACCAAATGTCATGCGTTCGGCCGGGCGCTCTCATGGAGGCGATCGGCTGAGGAGTGGAAGCAGCTTGCCGATTCGCACGCAGCGCGATACCACGTGCCGCCGAATCCGGAAGCCATCGCTTTTCTGACGCAATCGGCGCCGCTTCACACGCCCGAATGGGACGCCTGGAGCGCCCGCGCGCGCGTCCCCAACGCGGCGGGCCGGTGGCTGCTCACTGCTTCGCTCCCGGGCCACGGCCAGTATTTCGGCGAACTCCAGATCGATCCGGCGGGCGTTGATGATTTCACCACCAGCGTGCATCTGACATCGGTCCGGGACGGCTCCAGCATCGTGCGATCCGGGCGTAGCGTGATTTATGGGGGCTACTCCTGGCGCGGACGTTCCCAGGGCGGGGAGACCGTGCTGGCGGCTCCGGACGATCCACTGAGCCCAGCTCGCGAAGCCATGTGGATCGCGCCGGATCAATCTACGGCCGAGGGCCGTTGGTTCTGGGGCGAGTATCAGGAATTCGGATTCGATGTGAAGTTGCGCCGGGCTTCCTCGGATTCCACCCTACTTTTAGTAGATCGGAAATCCCTGAAGACAGGCTCCGAAGCCAATCGCATTCGCCTGATCGGCGATCATCTTCCCGGCCGCGTGACGCCCGCCGATCTCGACTTCGGTCCGGGCGTCAAGGTGCGCCGCATTGTCTCCGGCACGCCCAGCGACGTAATTGCGGAAGTGGATGTCGCGTCCGATGCGCCGCTCGGCAAACGCGATGTAGCGCTAGGTCACTCAAGAGTTCACGACGCCATCGCCGTCTATGACCGCGTCGACTATGTCAAAGTAGTGCCGGATTCGGCCATGGCGGCATTCGGAGATCAGGAACATCCTCGGGGCTACCAGCAGTTCCAGGCCATCGGATATCAAAGGGGCGCGGACGGCAAGCTTCACACCGCCGACGACGTGGAACTCGGCCCCGTGGATGTCACCTGGTCGATGGAGGTGTTCTACCACGAGGGAAGCAGTTCCGATCTCGTCGGCCAGGTGAGCTCCGCGGGTTTCTTTACACCCGCCGCTCTGAACCCTAACAACAACTTCGATGTCTGGGTGAACGCGACAGCCAAGAGCGAAAGGGACAAGAACGGTAGACCGCTGGTCGGTAAATCGTACTTGGTGGTGACCGTTCCAACCTACACCTTCAATGGACGCAAGTTCGTACGGGATCTCGATCGATGGGTTGACGACGGTCCGGCAGAAGGCAGGTAATGGAGGAAAAATGAAGAACATTTTCTTGACATTTCTCTCGATAGCGATCGGTCTTCTCTCGATTCCGCGTTCGGCCCAGGCACACCATGGCCTGGCGCAGTTCGACCAGAAGTCGGTGGTTACATTGAAGGGAACCGTAACGGATTTCCACTTCGTGAATCCTCATTCCGTGGTGGAATTTGAAGTAAAGGACGAGCACGGCCAGGTTCAAGAATGGAAGGGCGAACTTTCAAGCGCGGGCGCGCTGGCCGCCCGAGGCTGGACCGCAGCCTCGCTCGAGGCCGGCGACGAGATTACCATCACCGGATATCGCGCCAAGAACGGCGCTACTTCACTGTGGGTCACCAAGGCGCTCTTGGCGAACGGCAAGGAGCTGAAACTCGGGGGCGGGAATTAGCCGCCCCACGCTTCGCGGACCGCGCCCTACAATAGGATGAAATGATCGAAAGTATAAGACCGGGCGCGTCCGCCCGAAATGCCCGCGTGGTGCTCTTTGACTTCGACGGCACTCTGTCGCTGATTCGCTCCGGCTGGATGAACGTGATGGTTCCGATGATGGTCGAGATCCTGCTGGATCTCAAGACCGGCGAGACGGAGCAGGAGTTACGGGCCGTGGTGGAAGATTTCGTCTGGCGGCTCACCGGGAAGGAAACCATTTATCAAATGATGGCCTTCGCTGACGCGGTGGAAGCCCGTGGAGGCCAGCCACTGGACGCGCTGGCGTACAAAAAGATGTATCTCGATCTCCTGTGGGATAAAATTGAAGGCCGTGTCCAGGCGCTGCGCAGCGGCCAGGCCGATCCGGAAGAATACCTGGTGCCGGGCGCTCGAGCTTTGCTGGCCGAGTTGAAGGATCGCGGCTTGAAGATGTATCTGGCGAGCGGAACGGATGAGGTTTACATGAAAGAAGAGGCGCGATTGCTGGGCGTGACCCAATATTTCGAGGGAGGCGTTTATGGCGCGCTGGACGACTACAAGAGCTTTTCCAAGGCGATCCTGATCCAGCGCATTCTCTCTTCCGCGGAATTCCGGGGCCATCAGTTCCTGGGCTTCGGCGACGGTTATGTGGAAATCGAAGAGGTCAAAAATGTCGGCGGCGTGGCGGTGGGCGTGGCCAGCGAGGAGCCGGAGTGCACGCGCGTGGACGAGTGGAAACGGAAGCGGCTGATCGGCGTCGGCGCGGATTACATTGTCCCGAACTTTCTGTGCCGCGAAGAACTGCTCAGCTCGCTTTTTGAAAACTGATGACTGCCGGCGAAATCCTGGAAGCCTTCCCGCGTTACTCCGCGCTGATTGTCGGCGACATCTGTCTGGACCGCTGGTGCACCTACGACCCGGCGGCCGCCGAACCATCGCGCGAGACCGGGATCGCGAGAACCGGCGTGGTGTCCACCGAAATCGCGCCCGGCATGGGCGGCAAGGTAGCCAATAATCTCGCGGGACTCGGAATCGGTCGCGCCGCTGTGCTGGGCGTGCTGGGACAGGACGGCTTCGCTCACGAACTGGCGGACGCTCTTAACGTCCGGGGCATCTCCACGGATTTATTAGTCCGGTCGAGCAAGGTTTCCACGTTCACGTTTATGAAGCTGATCAACGCGTCCTCCGGGGTCGAGGATCTTCCGCGTGTGGATACTCTCAATGCGCGGCCGTTGCCCGAATCGGTAGAGCAGGAAGTGCTGAATCATTTGCGCGATTTCGCCGACAGCTTCGATATTATTTTCGCCTCCGATCAGGCGGATACCCGGCGAGGCGGCGTGGTAACTCCGGCGGTGCGCGCGGCGCTCGAACACATCGCCCGTGCGAATCCGGAAAGGATTGTCTGGGCGGATTCGCGCGTTCGAGTGGAGCGCTTTCGCGGGACCATTCTTAAACCCAACGAGCAGGAAGCCGACATGGCCTGCATCGGTCTGTTCGGCGCCGTGGATTATCAGCGCCTGCGCGCGCATACCGAATCCAAAGTTCTGTTTGTGACGAAAGGCGCTCAGGGCGCCCTGGTGGTGGACGATCATTCTGAGACCTTGGTCCCTGGGCACGCCGTCGAAAAACCTTCCGATATCAGCGGCGCTGGCGACAGCTTCTCGGCGGGCGCGGCCCTGGCTCTGGCCATCACCGGATCCCCGCTGGAAGCGGCGAAGTTCGGCAACCTGGTGGCTTCCATCGCCATCACGCGACGCGGGCCCGGAACCACCAGCCCAGCCGAGGTGTTGAGCGCCGCCCAGGAATGATCACTCTGGCGGTGGATATCGGAGGCACGAAATTCACCCTGGCGTTGTTTGACGAAGACCGCATGATCGAGCGCCGTTCCGATCTCACGGACCGAATGGGCGGGCGCGACTGGATGCTGGATCGCATCGGTTCGACGCTCCGGGATTGGATGCAGCGCTACCGGATCGAACGCTGCGGGATCGGTTTCGGCGGCCCGGTGAACTTCTATGCGCAGCGCGTGGCGCTCTCCACCCACGTGGAGGGTTGGAGCGATTTCGATCTGCCGGCTCACCTTGCAAATGCGCTTGGCTTTCTCCCTTTGATGGACAATGACGCAAACCTGGGCGCCCTCGGAGAAGCGGTTTATGGCGCGGGGCGAGGAGCGCGCCCGTTGTTTTACATGACGCTTTCCACCGGTATCGGAGGCGGCCTGATTCTGGATGGAGATATGCCTTACCGTGGCGCCGACTCCTACGCCGGCGAGATCGGCCATCTTACGATCCGGCCGGACGGCCCGCCGTGCCTGTGCGGGTCGCGCGGCTGTTTCGAACGGATGTGCTGCGGCTTGTGGCTCGAACGGGATTACGGCCTCACCGCAGCGGGGTTGCTCCGGGATCGCGCTTTCGTCGACGCTTATGTGGTGAACCTCGCGCTGGGTTTGAAGGCGGCCATCATGCTGCTGAATCCGGCGCGCATTGTAATCGGAGGCGGCATCAGCAAAGCCGGGGATGCGCTATTTCAGCCTTTGCGCGCCGAACTCCGGCGGCAGGTGACAGAATGGTCGCATGCCAGGATCGATGTTGTGCCGGCGGCGCTCGGCGACGACAGCGTTCTATACGGCGCTCTGCTGCTGGCTGCGCGAGCGCAAGGATGAAGCTGCCGGCGTTCTATCCGCTGCTCGACACCGGCGTTCTAGCCCGGCGAGGCATGGACGCCGCGACGGCGGCGGAAGCGATCCTCGAAGCCGGCGCCCGCATCCTGCAATTCCGCCACAAAGCGTTTTTCTCGCGTGACCTGTTTCAGCAGGCTGCCCAGGTTGCCCAGCTGTGCGCCGCCGCGAACGCTCTGTTCGTTGTGAACGACCGCGCGGATTTCGCCATGCTGCTCGGCTCGGCCCTGCATGTGGGGCAGGACGACCTCCCGCCGGCCGACGCCCGGAGGATACTGGGGCAGGGAACCGTCATCGGCTTTTCCACCCACAACCGGCTGCAGCTCCAGGCGGCCAACGCGGAGCCGGTGGACTATCTCGCCATCGGTCCCATTTTCGGCACAGCGTCCAAGGAAAACCCGGATCCCGTGGTCGGCCTGGAGCAGCTCGTTGATCTGCGGCGAATCACATCCAAACCGCTGGTCGCGATCGGCGGCATCGCTATCGAACGCGCGCAAGCAGTGCTCGAAGCGGGCGCGGATTCGATCGCGGTGATCGGAGATCTTTATCCCGATCCTTTGACCAAGGCTTCACTCCGCGCGCGCGCCGAACAATGGATGGCTACTTGTTCATTGCGTAGGTAACGCTTACGGACGTCTGGCCGGAGTCCTGGCCGATAATGACCGTGACGGTGTGCTTCTTGGCATCGTCCTGCGCAACCAACATCCCGGCCGAAGATGAGCCGCTATTGCCGGTTAGGTTGCTCGTAATCTTGAGCCCCGACGATTCGAACTCATCCCGATAGAACTTGATCACCTTGTCCGATGCGTCGCGGGTCTTGAACGCGAAACTGCCGCTGTCGCCGTCCTTGCCTTGCGCGCTGAACACGCCCTGCGGATCGGACGCCGGATAATCCGGCACCCAGGTCGGGACCTTGATGTTGCCCCCGATTTTCATCGAGCCATCCGCCGACTTCATCTCTACATTGCCGTTGGCGCCGCCTGAACGAATCGTAAATGCCTCTTTGCCGTCCTCGGTGAATGTGAACTTTCCATTCTTGGCGTCGTCCCAGCTCATGGTTTCCACCTTGCCGGACTGCTTGTTTCGAACAGTGATCACATGGCGGTCTTCATCGGCTGAAACCATCTCCAGGTTCGGATTTGTGGCGATCGCCATCTTAGCCACCGCCAAGCCCGGATTGCGCTGGATCAATTCCGTGTCGAGGCCGGCCTGCTTGGCCTTATGCACCACGAATAAACCCAAGCCCGCGACCGCCAGGACGATCAGGACGAAGAAACTGCCCACTCCGATCAGGATCCACTTCAATGCGCTGCTCTTTTGAGGGGGTGGCGGAGGTACGGGAGGATTCGTGGCCATCAGTGCTCCTAGCGGTAAGAATACCAGCCGCACGCGTCGCAGCGGTAAAAAGGCAAAAGGGAACTCCAGCGGGCGGCCAACGCCCACCGCGAGTTCCCTCTATAAAAACAGCCAGTTTACTGAGTCGGCTAGGTGGAGCGCTTAGCGGTTACTTCCCGAGGTCCCCGTCTCCCTCCCTCGATGGTCAGCTTGATCTCGTCGCCGGATATGGTGCCCGAGTATTTCGTGGTCATCGTATTGCCTCGAAACTCCCGCACCACATTGAATGAGATGTTGTCGCCATTCACCTTGCCGTCGGTGATTTGGACCTCGCCGCCGCGCCCCCCCGCAATGGTTCCAGTCAGCGTGCCGCCATCCGCCTTGAGGGTCAAGGTATTGGTCATGGTGCCGTTTCGGCCCTCGGTCTCAAAGGTCCACTTGCCGGACACGTCCGCGGCCAGTGCGACCATCGCCAGCGCAAAGGCCAGCAATACTGTATAGATCTTCATTTTTCTTCTCCTGATTCAGGGGTTTCTCACCCTATGTAATGATGGCAGGAC
Source organism: Terriglobia bacterium (assembly GCA_963786745.1). GTDB lineage: Bacteria > Acidobacteriota > Terriglobia > Bryobacterales > Bryobacteraceae > Palsa-89. The sequence continues at coordinate 8,941 of CAWBAE010000015.1, forward strand.
ACCCGAGCACGTTACCGGGTCGGCTTGTAAAGATCCGTAACCTGGGCTACTAGTGATCGTGCTGGTGCTGGGGAGTTGCCACCAGAATGGAGCAAGGCGATTCGGAAAGAGCACATTTGATGTGCTCGAACTGGACGGTGGTGTGGAAAATCTGAAATTCGCACAGCAGGTCGTTGATGCATTTCAGGATTGGGTTACTTTCCGATGTCGCCATATCCGAAATCAGCACGTGACAGCTAAGAGCGTGAGTTTTCGACCCCAGGCTCCAAATGTGAAGATCATGCACGTCGATGACGCCCTCCACCCGCCGGATGGCCTCTGTGACCTGTTGTAATTCCATTCCACGCGGCAGGCCTTCCAGCAAAACGTTCAAGGATTCCTGGATAATATCCCAGGCGCTCCAAATGATCATGATGCCGATCAGGATCGAAAGGATGGGGTCGATTACGTCTCGGCCGGTGTAATGGATGGCGATGCCGGCCGCGATGATCGCCACCGAACTTACGGCGTCGCCCAGCATATGCACGAAGGTGGCGCGGATATTGAGATCGTGGTTTCTCTCGCCGCGCAGGTTCCACATGATCGCGCCGTTGAGCACCAGCGCCGCGGCCGCCACCCATATCATGACGGTTTCCTGCACATGCACCGGATGCCACAGCCGCTGCCAAGCTTCGTAAAAAATGAAGAGCGCGATGCCCACCAAAGACAGGGCGTTAACGAAAGCGGTTAGGACGCCGGCCCGATGGTAGCCATAGGTCTTGACGCTATCGGCGGGCTTGGACTGGAGATACAGCCCGATGGCCGCCAAAACCAGCGACAGCGCATCCGTGAAGTTGTGCCCGGCGTCGGACACCAGAGCCAAGCTGCCCGCTCGGATACCCGCAATCAGTTCGACCGCAACAAACAGGATGGTCGCGAAAAAGGACCACTTTAAGACCTTCCCGGTGCCGTGGTGGTGATTGTGGTGGGCCATTTTCCGCTATCCTCATTTTACAAGACGCCAGCGCCATGATGACCCGAGCCCGTTTTCTTCTCCTGCTTTTCCTGCCGCTGTTCGGCGCCGGCCAGCCCGCGCACCCGGACAATGCGGCGGCGCAACAAGACAAACCTTACGTCTTGCTGATCTCCCTCGACGGGTTTCGCTACGATTACGCGGATCGATACGCGGCCGCGAATCTGGCTGCGTTCGGAAAACAGGGAGTGACCGCCAAAGCGCTTATCCCGTCGTTTCCGACCACCACCTTTCCGAATCACTACACCATCGCGACGGGCCTTTATCCGGAGCATCACGGCATCGTCGAAAACGTCTTCTGGGACCCCGAACGCAACGCGCAGTTCAAGTACAACGACTGGTCCATCGCGAGCGACGGAAACTGGTGGGGAGGCACGCCGCTGTGGGTGCTGGCAGAACAGCAGGGAATGCGCGCGGCGTCATTCTTTTGGCCCGGGAGCGACGTCGAGATTCAACATACGCGCCCGACGTACTTTTATCGCTACGACAGCAAGATTCCGAATGCCCAGCGGGTTCAGCAGGTGGTGGAGTGGCTGAAGCTGCCGAAAGCCGCGCGGCCCCATTTTATTACGTTGTATTTTTCGGACGTCGATCACGAAGGTCATGAGCATGGGCCTGACGCTCCCGAAACTCGCGAGGCAGTCCAGAGAGTGGACGCCGCGCTGGGAACGCTATTTCAACAGGTTCGGGCGCTAGGCCTCCGCCTGGATATTTTCGTGGTCTCCGATCACGGGATGGCCGCCGTTACGGCCGACATTGACTTGGCGAAATTTGCCGATTTCAGCGGCTTCGAAGTAGCGCCCGAGGCGGCGGATTTCAAGATCTACTCCACCGATCCAAAGAAGATCGACGCTTTATACACGGCGCTCAACGGCAAAGACGCGCGTATAGCGGTATACCGGCGCGACGAGATTCCAGCGCGGCTGCACTACACTGACAACCGCCGCATCGGCGACCTGGTGGTGCTGGCGCTGCAGCCGGTATACCTGCACGCCGGACCGCTCCGGCCGGGCCAAAGCCCGCCGAAAGGGATGCATGGCTATGACGTCGCGCTGGTTCCGGATATGCGGGGAATATTCTTTGCCAACGGGCCGGACCTAAAACACGGCCTGCGGATCGAGGAGTTTCAGAACATCCACATTTATCCGCTGATCGCGCATATTCTGGGCTTGCGCACGCCCGACAATCTGGACGGCCAATTGAGGGTCCTGACGCCGATCCTCAAAAACGCGTCACCTCGGTGAAGTTAAAATCACGGGCTTTCATGGCCGGAACCACCATGTCGAAGGTTTCTTCGCCCGAAACTCGCGCGGCCGGTGAAAGCGCCTCCACGTTGTTGAGCAACTCGATGATTCCTTGATTGAAGCGGAAGTTGCGCAGCCCAGAGACCACGCGGCCGTCTTCGATCAGGAACGTGCCATCGCGCGTCATGCCGGTCAGGATTTTCTCGTAGGGGTCTACTTCGCGGATGTACCACAGGCGCGTGACCAAAATGCCGCTCCCGGTGGATTCGATCATCTGATCAACGGACGTGGAGCCTCCCTGGATCACGATGTTGAGCGGCGCTTCGCCAATCTCGTTCGGCAGCGGAAATCCATGCCCGGTCGGCTCCACGCCGGCCCGCTTAGCGCTGGCCCGCGAGTAAGCCAGTTCGCGCGGAACTCCGGCCTCGACCAACGTCAGCTTTCGTCTCGGCACGCCTTCACCGTCAAATGGGACGCCCGTTTGGAGCGGGTGAGCGGCGTCATCGAATATATGAATGTTTTCGCCGAATAGTTTGGTTCCCAGGCGATCGGTGAGAAAGCTGCGCTGATCGCGCATCGACGTCGCGCTGAAATCCCCGAACATCTGTCCGACGAAATCGAGCACTGCCGCCGGCTCCAGCACCACCGTGTAGCGGCCCGGTGGAATCTCGCGCGGAGCACGGGAGAGCCTCGCTTTATCGCTGGCTCGGCGCGCCAGCTCGACAGGCTGGAAGGACTGGCGCGCCACCGCGGAAGCCTTGGCCCATCCTGAACTGTCCTCCGCCATCGCGGTGATGGAGAACTGCGCCAGCGTCTCGGGGTGCCATGCGGCCAGGCCTTCGGAATTCAGAATGGCCTCGACGGTCTGACCGGTGGAATAGATTCCCGCCGCCGTCTGTCCGGCATCGCCCACCAGCCGTATGGCGTCCGCGACGGCATGCGCGCGATCGCGCGGGGTGGCATCGGCGGTGTCCAGATCGAAGCGCGGGATGGACGGCACTGCGCAAGGCGGCGCCAGCGGCAGGAGCTCGGGATCGGGCGCCACGGATCGCGCCAGCGCGACGGATTGTTCCACCGCGCGGCGGATCGAGTCCGCATCGAAGCGATTGGTGGTCGCGCGCGCGGTTTTATGATCCAGCACCACGCGAACCGACAGCCATTGCGCCTGTTCAGCGACGCTCTGATGGATGGTGTTGTTGGCAAAGCGCGTGAGCGCGTCGCGATGCCCGCCGAACAAAGCCTCGACGCCTTCCGCGCCCAAGCTCTTCGCGGCCTGCTCGACGATGCCGAACAGCTCCCGGCAGCGCTCCATGGATAAAACCTGGGCGTCCAGGTTATCCGGCATAGGCGGTCCCGATCTTGATGTTGCGGAAGCGTGCCGGGCTCGCGCCGTGGCCGGTGCCGATCACCTGTTCCGGCTGCCCTTTGCCGCAGTTGGGCACGCCCCAGAGCGTCCAATGTCCGGGTCCGGCGATCGCGGCGCAGGAATTCCAGAACTCGGTGGTGATACCGCTATAGGTTGGATTTTTCAGCATGCGCACGCGCTTTCCATCGCGCAGTTCCCACGCCACTTCACAGCCGAACTGAAAGTTGTAGCGCTTGTCATCGATGGACCAGCTCCGATTGGTCTCCATGTATATCGCACTGCGCGCGCCGCCCAGCACTTCCTCCAGCGTCTGCTCGCCCGGCTGCAAGCTGACGTTGGTCATCCGGATCAACGGTATCCGCGACCATCCGGTGGCGCGCATGGTGCCGTTCGAACGTTGCTGGCCCGCCGCCTCGGCGGTTTCGCGCGACGTCATATATCCCACGAACTGGCCGTCGCGAATGATGTCCGCCGATTGCGCCGGCACGCCCTCGTCGTCGAACGCGAATGTTCCAAGGCCTGGCCCGTGCTCGATTCGAGCGTCGCACACTGCGTTTACGATCTCGGAGCCATAGCGCAGATTGTTCAATTTATCCAGTGTCAGAAAGCTCATGCCCGCGTAGTTGGCTTCAGAACCCAGCACGCGGTCAAGCTCAATTGGGTGACCGATGGATTCGTGAACCTGCAGGCCGATCTGGCTGCCATCCAGAATCAGGTCGTAGCGCCCTTCGGGGCATTGATCCGCCTTATGCAGCGCCACGGCTTCCTCGGCGACGCGCGGCGCGTTCGCGAGTAGTTTCAGCTCGTCGATCAGTTCATAGCCCTTCAATTGATGCTGGCCGCCGAAGGAATTGGGGTAGGAGCGCTTCTGAATCTCGTCATTTTGAAAGCTGTATGCTTCGTATCCGGCGCCGCTGGAGGTACGGGTTTGATCGATCACGCTTCCGAGCGAAGATACGAATATCTGCCGCGTCCGATTGAAAACCATGGATGTTTGAGCCAGCGTTACGCCGGAATTGCGGCGCAGCGCGGCATCCACTTCGGTGAGCAGCCCCAGCTGTTCTTCCACGCTCACCGAGAACGGATCGATGCGGCAGGGCGAAATCCAGACCGCTTCATACTTCTTCTCGGGCGCAAGCGTGATCTCCCGCTTTTTGGCGAGCGCGCTGGAGCGGGCGATCTCGACGGCCAGCCGGGCAGCCGACTCAATACCGGTTTTCGTTAAATCATCGGTGGCCGCGAAACCCCAGCAACCGGCCGCGAGCACCCGGATACCTAAACCGAGAGATTCGGCGCTCGCCACCTGGCCCGGACGCCCGTTCTTGGTGGAAAGCTCGCGCTCGCGGCTCTCGATCACGCGGACGTCTGCATAGGTTACATCTGGCTGGAGAACCAGGTCGAGCGCTTCGAGCGCCAGTTGCTGCATACGTCCAGAATACTCAGGAAATTGAAGTTACTGTTGAGGTTTCAGCTTGCTTTGGGCGCGGAAGTGGTCTTGCCTGACTCTAAAGCCCGGAACGCGGCGGCTTCGTCGGGATAAATGGACATTATGTTCGCGAGGCGCGTCAGTTCCAGCACTTCCCGAACCCGGCGGTTCAAACTCGCCAGCACGAACTGGCCATTGGCGGTTTTCAGAACGCTGCTATAGATGCCGATCAGAAACCCGATACCGGTGGAATCAATGTAGTCCACTTGGCTGAAATCGGCGAGCACTTTGGTGCAACCGGAGGACTTGATCTCTTCGGTCTTGCTGCGCAAGTACGCCGAGTCCTGTCCGGTCGCGAAACGGCCATGCAACCGAAGGACACATACGTCGCCTTGATTGTCAAATTCGACCAGCATGAGATCCCCCGATGATACTACAGCGCTGACCAGCGGACATCAACCGCCGAGATCGCTTCTAAAGCAACCGGAAGTTGACTTCGATGGTGGCTTGCACGGCCACTGGCTTGCCGTCCTTCTTACCCGGGCTGAATTTCCACTTCTCCACGGCCTCAATGGCTTTCTGGTCGAGACCCAGGCCGAGCGGACGGATCACCTTCAATTGTGTGGGATTGCCGTGCTCATCCACAACTACAAATAGCACCACTGTGCCTTGAAATTTGGCTTTGCGAGCCTCTTCGGAATATTCAGGCTCCACTTTGAACAGTACGCTAGGCGCCGAGACGCCGCCACCGATCCGATAGGCGCCACCGCCGATGCCGCCACCATGCCCCGGGCCATAGCCCGCGCCCGATCCCGGACCCACTCCGCCACCGTTACCAGTCCCGATTCCTCCGCCCGCGCCAGTACCATTCGAAGCGATTCCAGACCTGGCCAACGGATCGCCGAGGACATCCATGTTCACTTTCGGGATGTTGGCATCCGGCGGGATGATCAAGGTCGGCTCCATCACGAGTTTGGGATCGTGATCGCGAATCACCGCCACTGGAGGCACGAATTGCTTATTGGACAGCTTCGGCAGCTTGCCTTTGCTTGGTGGAAGGGGCGAACGGTCGCCACCGCCGCCTCCGCCGCCCATGTCGTTCTTTTTCACGGGCGCCTTATACGGAGCAATGTCGGGAGCGATCAAGGATATGTTTTCCTTGATGGCTTGTTGAACCGCCTTGTTGGTTCCGATCACCAATAGCAAGGCAACCACACCGACGTGAATCGCTACCGACGTTACCCCCGCTCGTTTTTCCTGGCCGCCGTAGAAGCCCCAAATGTCCTTCACCGGGACGGGCTTCGAAGTCACCTCCAGAGGAGGCAACTTGGGGGGATGTACAAACTCCTTGACGTTTTGAATGAGCGAACGAAAAAACGGCACCTCATCAGCCGCCAACAATCTTTGGAGATGTATGTCGGCTTCGGAGTTGTCGTTGCCGGGAGGGTTGCTACCGGGAGTGTTTCCGCCGGGAGGATTGTTGCCTCCGGGTGGAAATGCCAGAGGATTGTTACCTCCGGGTGGGAATGCCATAGGTCCGTCGTGCGCTGCCATGTTCTCTCACCGCATCCTAGCTGTACTCAACCAGTAGACGTCTCCACGCTCAGAAAAAGTTGCAGTCTACGCTCAGAATCAATTCTATCACTTCTCGAAATCTGTCAACAGGGTCCAGGGAAATGGGAACGACGCCGGCGGGCCGTCCAAAACCCGACTCCAGGGCCTAAACTGAAGTGGAACATGCCCGGCAAGGCTCTGGTGATCTTTGACGGCCAATGCGGGTTTTGCCGGATCTGGATCGAGTATTGGAAAAAGCTCACCGGTGATCGCCTGGATTATGCGCCATCCGAGGAAGTGGGCGCTCAGTATCCCCAAATCGACCCCGAAAAATTCAGCCAATCGGTGCAGCTGGCTATGCCGGATGGAGAGATCATTGCGGGAGCTCGAGCCGTCTTCGTCACGCTTACCTTCGCTCCGGGATTCGCCTGGCTGCTTTGGGCTTACGATCACCTGCCAGGGTTCGCGGCACTTTCAGAGGCTGGGTACCGGCTGATCGCGTCGCAGCGCAATTTCTTCTATCAGGTGACGCGGTTCACATTCGGACGGCGGATTTCGCCCTTACGCTACTCAACCATCGAGTGGTTGTTTCTCAAAATACTCGCGGCCATCTACTTCATCGCATTTGCGTCTCTGGCCGTGCAAATTACGGGACTAGCAGGCGTCCGCGGAGTCCTTCCAGTAGGCCGGTACTTCGAAGCCGTATTCCAAACCTTCGGCGCGCGCAGCTATTGGCTTGCGCCCAGCATCTTTTGGCTGGCGCATGGCGACCTGTTCCTGCGTGGGGCTGCCGTGGCAGGCGCAGCGATTTCCATCGCGCTGTTCTTCGGATACTTGGAACGAACTTGCCTGGCCTGTCTGTATCTGTTGTATCTCTCGTTGGTCACGGCTGGACAGGATTTCCTGTCCTTTCAGTGGGACCTGCTGCTGCTCGAAACCGGATTTCTGGCGATCTTTCTTGGATCGTCGAAATGGGTGATCCTGTTATTCCGCTGGCTGCTGTTCCGGCTGATGTTTCTGTCGGGAGCGGTGAAGCTGCTGAGTCACGACATTTCCTGGCGCAGCCTCACGGCCATGGATTTCCATTACATGACGCAGCCGTTGCCCACGCCGATCGCCTGGTACATGTACCAGCTGCCGCCCGGCTTCCAGCACTTTTCTACCGGGACGGTGTTATTTGTCGAACTGTTCATTCCGTTCCTCATTTTCGGCCCCCGCCCATGGCGATTGGTGGCCGCCGTTTTCCTGCTGGGCCTTCAGGCGCTGATCGCCCTCACAGGCAACTATGCGTTCTTTAACCTGCTGGCCATGGCCTTGTGCTTGTTCCTATTCGATGACGCGCGCCTGGAGAGATTGCGTTTACGCGCTCGGCATGCCCGAACTAAACCCGCCGCCGTCGCCTGCATAATGGCAGTGGTTTTAGTCCTGAGTTTCTCCGAGCTGGCGGGCATTTTCCTCGATTCGCCGCCCTCATCCGCCCGCGTTCTAGAGCGTTGGGTATCCCCATTCGGAATAGTGAACACCTACGGATTGTTCGCGGTGATGACCACCACGCGTCCGGAAATCACGATCCAGGGGTCGAACGACGGTATCACCTGGCTCGACTATTCGTTCCGTTTTAAACCGGGCGACCTTACGAAGGCCCCAGGCTGGGTGGCGCCCTACCAGCCGCGTCTGGATTGGCAGATGTGGTTTGCGGCGCTGTCCGGGCGTGAAGGTACGCCCTGGTTCGGTAACCTGCTGATTCGGCTGCTCCAGGGGGCGCCCGAAGTCAGCGGGTTGCTCGCGGGAAATCCGTTCCCCGCCGCCCCTCCCAAGTATGTCCGGGCGCTGCTTTTCGACTACTCCTTCACCGATTTCACGGAGCGGCGGGCGACCGGGGATTGGTGGAAGCGCCGCTCCCTGGGCCCCTATTTTCCGCCCGTATCCCTCGAGGACGTCCGCTAGCAACCTACAGACAAAAGCAAGGATTGCCGATCTAAGGACTTAACCTTAGTCCTCGTTAGACGCAACAGGAGTATTGCAGACATGATTCCAATTCTTGGCATAGTGGTCGTGCTCGGCTGCATCGCCGGGGGCTATCTCATCGAAAAGGGCAACATGCTGGTGCTGATGCAACCGGCCGAGCTGCTTATCATCGGTGGCGCCGCGGCGGGGACCCTGCTGATCGGAAACCCGACCCATGTCCTGAAGTCAATTGTGGGCGGAATTCTGCAGGTCTTCAAAGGAGGCCGTTACACCGCCGGCGTATACCTCGACACGTTGAAGTTCCTGAACGACTTTTTCGCCACTTCCCGCAAGAACGGTTTAGCGACCTTGGAGCAAGACCTGGACGCACCGGAGAAAAGCGCGCTGTTTAAGCGCCATCCGAATTTCTACAAAGACAAAGAGGCCATGCATTTCTTCTGCGACACCATGCGCACCGTGGTCACGGGCGGCGTGGAGACCCATGACCTCGATCAGATCATGGAGACGGACCTGGAGATTATGCACCGGGACGGCCGTAATTCCGCGGCCGCGGTGACCACCGTGGCCGACAGTCTTCCGGGCTTGGGCATTGTCGCGGCCGTGCTGGGCGTGGTCATCACCATGGGATCGTTGGGAGGTCCGCCCGAGGAAATCGGGCATAAAGTCGCTGCGGCGCTGGTAGGGACCTTTCTCGGAATTCTGCTGTGCTACGGTTTCCTGGGGCCGGTGGCGGCCCACATCAAAAAGCACGCCGATGCCGAAGGCGAATATTTTTTGTGTCTTCGCATGGGCCTGCTGGCCAATATGAAGGGGCTTTCCCCGATGCTCGCGCTCGAGGCCGCCCGGCGCGCCATCCCACATCACCTGCGGCCGACATTTCAAGAGATGGATAAGGTGTGCCGCAAGGCGCCTGAAGCCCCCGCTAAGGAGGCGGCTGCTTGAGCGCCACCAAAGAAAAAGCCCCGATCATCATAGTCAAGAAGCACTCCGGGGACCACGATGAAGCGCACGGCGGCGCCTGGAAAGTCGCTTATGCGGACTTCGTCACGGCGATGATGGCGCTCTTCATCGTTCTCTGGCTCTTGAGCGCCAGCGAAAAAGTGCAAAAGGCGGTGGGTGGATATTTTTTGGACCCCACCGGTAAGGGGCGCCAAACCGGTACGACTAACTCGGGTTCCGGCGAAACCCTCACGTTGAATCGAGACGATCTCCAGCATCTCAAGGAGAAGCTGGAAGAGGTGTTGAAGCAGATTCCGGCGTTCAAGCACATGGAGAATCAAATCAAGATAACGCTGACCACGGAGGGACTGCGGGTCGATCTGATTGAAACCCAGCGTGGCCTGTTTTTTGACACCGGCAATCCCAAACCCACCGAAGCCGGGGCGGAGCTGTTGAAGGTTCTGGCCGGCGAGCTGACGAAGATTCCTAATAAAGTCGCGATTGAAGGGCATACCGACTCCACGCCCTACGGACGGCCGGACTACAGCAATTGGGAGCTTTCGGCCGATCGGGCTAACGCGGCGCGCAGGATTCTGGTGGAATCCGGCTTGGATGAGCACCGTGTCAGTCAGGTACGCGGATTCGCCGATCAGCGGTTGCTAAAGAAGAACGATCCTACCAGTCCGTCGAATCGCAGGATCTCGATCATTGTTCGAAACAACGGTCTCGATCAGCAGGAAGAAGCGACCGCGCAGGGTCAGGTGGCTCCGGCCCAAAAAGTACCGGCGTCTGCGTCGAAGTGAGCTCTCACTCAGGCTCCAAACGATAGCGGTGCGGCTTGGGCAGCGCAGCCGCCCTCTGAAGCGAAAGCACTTCCTGTTCGAGTGATTCCAGCGCTTCCACCGCTGTGTCAAGCTTCGCCGGATGATAATCCCGCAGAGCCCGATCCACCATCATCATTCGCGCGAACCTGAGGTGGTTGCGGCGGTAGGTGAGATCGAGCACCGTCTGCGCCTGCCTGGACATGGGCGTCTTCCGGGTTGACAGGTTAACTCCCTCGGCGAGTTCCGCTGCGTCGAAAGCTCCAATCACTTCACCATCGATTCGCAAATTGTAGCGTCCCGCGGCCAGCCCACTCACCTTGAGGATTTCCCGATTGAGTGCATCCGTAAAGCCGGAATGCTGGAGCGCAAGGCTGATGGTCTCGTCATCGGTTTCAAGCGGCATCGGCAGCGCCTGGTCTGTTTCGTTCCACTCCAGCGCGGAGGATACAATCCCGATGGAATCGACGGCGGCGTTCTCGGCCCTGGTCAACGTTCCAGTGGAGCCGTTGATCTCGACCTCAGAAACAATCGAAGGCGCATCCCAAGTTCGGAGCAGCGCTTCAGCCATTAGCAGGTGCACGCCGGGCGAGGGATGCACGCGGTCTGGGATCAATTTCTCGGCCGGCTTCGGCGCGGCCTTCTTCGCCGCTTTCAGCATCGCTATTACGGGTGCGTTCAGATCGGCGTCCTTCAGTTCATGTATCCGGGCGAGCTCGCGTACAAATTCTCCGTACTTCAGAAGAACCCGATTGTAGCCGCCCGCGAACTCGGGAGGCCGTGTCACGTCGTCATATGGGGAAGGTTCGAGCAGCGTCACTCGCGCTTGAGGGGCCGACGTGCGAATCCGGTCGAGAATATGGCGATAGCCGTTCGCGAAAATCTTGAAGGTGCTTTCGTCGAAGGGGCTATACTCCGCATCATTCATGCCCAGCATGATGGTAATCACCGTCGGGTGATAGGCAAACACATCCCGGTCCAACCGCAAATCGATAGGGCCGCCCGCCCCGCCGGTAACGCGGTCGCCGCTCCATCCTGAATGGACGAAATCGACGCGCATCCCGGGAAACCTGGTAAGGACGTACGTCTCGGTGAACACGGTGTACAGCCGCTGGTTGGTAATGCTGTCACCAAAGAAGACCACCGTGTCGCCGTCATGCAGGTGGAACGCAGGCGTTTTTTGCGCCGACGCGGAAGAGAGAAACAGGGCGCTCAGAAACAAAAATAAAAAGGACGTTTTCAAACGGTTATCACGAGTCTAATCGAGTTTCCCCGTCTGCAAATGTGGGATTTGAATCGACACGCCGGTTCTTACAATAGTTTTACAAGTTGGTTACCGGGCTCGCCGAATGCTAAAGCTGAGGGCGCAATTTTAGAGTTACGCGAATATGGCTACTCCCGCGCTGGATGTCGATCGCATAGCTTGCGATCGGCCGGCAAAGCATACTCCGGATTTCAGTGAGAGTGAATTGACCGGCTGGCCGATTGTCGATGGATTCGAGGATGTCACCCGGCTGAATCTCCGCCTCGGCGGCAGGTGATCGAGGCAGTATCCGGGTCACGAAAAAGGTTCGAAAATCGGCGCCCTCGGCACGAAGCCGGAGCCCGCTCTGGTCGTATTCGGGAATATCCCGGTAGCGTTGGTTGGGAGTCAGGAACAGGCGTTTGCCCGGATTGTCGAATACGACGGTGAGCCGTTCCAGGAATTCGGCGCCAATCAGCCCGGGGTATTCTTTGGATGCCATCAAGCCTTCCGAGTCCTGCGCGAACATAATGGGCGGGTTCTGGACTGAATAAGGACCGATGCTGATTCGATCCGCTCGGCCCTCTCGCGATTCGGTGGTTCCCCCAGTGCTGGCTCCGGGTTCGTTCAAGAGCTTCCAACTCGGAGGCGGAATGCCGTGCGCGTCGGCGAAGGGCTTGTAGATATCCGCGTAAGTGTTCGCTCCGCCATCGATGAGAAACCTGCCATGGATGGGCTCGATACCATGCAGGTCGACCCGGGCGTCGATGAACTGGAAACCGTGCTCGTCAGTCGCCACCGGCAGCGCGCGCTCTCGTCCGGAGGGATGGTATTGTTTGGGCCCATATACGGAAAGCCTGCGCTCGCCGTAATTGATCGCGACGACAAAATCATCGAATAGCCGCGATCCGAGAGTTCCGTCCAGCGCGTGGCCCATGGTCGATTCCAATGTTTTCAGGGGAATCACAACCAGGTTCCGATGGGTCAGATCCAGGCTCCCCAGACGAATCCGGGCGTCGCGCGCCACCGCGGCGCGAATCGAATTCGCCCCTCCTCCTTGCGCGTTAGCGCTACCGCCGGCTTGCAGCCCATTCTGATGGGCGAAATCCTGATCCACGGTGAATTCCTGGGTCGCGTTGTCAACGATGAACCAACCTGGATGATCGTTCACCTCTGCTCGCACAAATACGAGGCCGTTGGCCACCAGTTCAATTGGAATGTTCAGCGCCGCGTCTCCGGGCGAGAACTTATAGGCAGGCGGCGCGGGAACCTGGGCGGCCAGGACTCCGATCGACATCGCAAACAGCCACAGCCTCATTTGTCCTCCGATGCGATATGATCCTCCCAACGCATCCGGTATGCGATTCAGGAGGTCCCGTGAAACATTCTTTGGCCGTGATTCTGGCGCTCGCCGCAGCGCCGTTGGTCGCGCAGCCGGAAATTCCCTTCGACTCAGTTCTGGGCTTCTTCAAGTATCCTCCCGAGATGAATCTGGGCGAGATGGCGTCCGTCGCGGTCAATGCCAAGGGCCATATTTTTATGTTGTCGCGCTCCAACGTGACCGGCCCGTTATACGGCACCATCGCGACCCAGGTGCTGGAGTTCGACAAGAACGGAAACTACATTCGGGAGATCGGAAAGGGGCTATACGGCTTCGGATATGCCCACAGCGTGCGGTTCGACAAGTACGACAACATGTGGGTGGTGGACAAAGGCACCAACATGATCATGAAGTTCAACCAGGTGGGCCACGTGACCATGGTGCTCGGCCGTAAGGAAGAGGCCCCGGACGAACACGTGTACCGCAAATTCAATGATCCGCCGCCGCATCACGTGGACAATTACTACAATCAGCCCACCGACGTCGCCTGGGATTCCGCCGACAATATCTACATCAGCGACGGCTACCAGAATTCGCGCGTCGCCAAGATCGATAAAAATGGCGATTGGGTGAAGTCCTGGGGCTCGCGAGGCACGGATCCCGGCCAATTCGATACGCCGCACAACATCGGTGTCGACCGTCAAAATAACATCTACGTCGCGGACCGGGGGAACGCGCGCATCCAGGTATTTGATACGGACGGCAATTTTCTGAGGATGATCAAGATCAATGTTCCTCCGCCGCCCGGCGCCAGGTTCGTGCTTGGCAATACGCCTCCGGTTCCACCGTCTACCGGCACCATGGCTGCCGGCGCGCCATGGACCATTTGCATTACGCAGGGACCGACGCAATATGTCTATACCAACGATGCGTTTCCCGGCAGGTTCTACAAACTGACGCTGGACGGGTCGGTGGTGGGAATCTTCGGGAAGGCGGGCCGGCAGCTCAAGGAGTTCAATTGGAATCACGGCCTGGCGTGTCCGTCGGAAAACGAGTTGTACGCTGCCGATCTCAACAACTGGCGCGTTCAAAAATTGATTCTGCATCCTTCGAAGGAAGATGCAACAGCCGCCGTCAAGCCTTAAGACCGCTATCGGCGCTGTCCGGCCTGCAGTTTATTCAAGATCAGCTGCACGTCCGGATCGGGCTTGATTCGCAGCCCTGCTTCCAAATGGCGAATCGCCTCCGGGGTTCGACCCGGAATTTCGATCAGCGCGAGCCCTAGAGCGAACTGCGCTTCGGGAAGATCGGGCTTCAGTTTCACAGCCTCTTCGTACTGTGCGATGGCTTCCGGCATCCGGCCTGGCAATTGGGAAATGGCGCTCCCATAATTGACGCGCACTTCCGCCGAATTTGGATCGTTTTTGAGCGCCGTCTCAAATTGCGCGATCGCCTCCGGCATACGGCCCGGAATATTCGCGAGCAGGATCGCCAGATTGTTGCGCGCCGGGCTGTAAGCGGGGTCGATCCGCAGCGCTTCCTGGTATTCCGATATCGCGTGCGGCAACTGTTGCGGATCCTTCGAGAGCGCTTTGGCAAGATTCATGTGAGCTTCCGCGGACTTGGGATTGATCCGCAACGCGGTTCGAAAATGGGCCAGGCCCTCCTCACGGCGGCCAGGCATTTCCACCAGCGCGCTGCCGAGATTGTCGTGCGCCTCGGCGTAATTGGGATTGATCCGCAGGGCGGTTTCGAAGTGCGCGATGGCTTCTCCTTCGCGGCCGGGAACTTCCGAAAGCGCGGTTCCCAGGTCGTTGTGTGCGTCGACCAAATTGGGATCGATCCGCAATGCGGCTTCGAGATCGGAGATGGCATCCGGCAACCGGCCTGGGACATCCGACAGCGCCGCGCCGAGGTTTATCAGGGCCGTGGAGTAGTCGGGCCGAAGCCGCACCGCCGCTTCGAGATGCGAGATGGCATCCGGTAACCGGCCCGGAATCTTCGACAATAATTCTCCCAGGTTATTTTGCGCCTCGGGGAAATTCGACCTCAATTCGAGAGCCGTTTCATATTGCGAAATCGCATCCGGCACGCGACCCGGAGTCTTGGCCAGGGCCTTGCCGAGGTTGTAGTGTGCTTCGGCGGAATTGGGCTTGATCCGAATGGCGGCTTCGATGTGGGCCGTGGCTTCGGGCAAGCGGCCGTCGATCTCCATTAGATGCGTTCCGAGATTATTCTCCGCCAGCCAGGCCGCGGGATTGTGCCGCAACGTGTCGCGGTAGAGCGTTTCGACATCCCGATAGATCGCACTCTGCCGCCAAGTCAATACGCCCAGTATCGCCACCAGTACGCCTGCCAGAACCAGAGAGGTCCGCTGGAAAGAAGCCGGCATGCGGGTTAGCGCCAAAGTGAGCCCGGAGGCGGCGGTCACGATGACGCCCAAGCTGGCCAGATACTGGAAATGATCCGCAACGTAGGAGTAGATGAAGGGATAAACGTTCAAAAATCCCAGCACGGGAAATAATGTGCCGGCAAAAAAGAGGAACCCGGCCAGCGGCCCGCGTTCCCGGCGCGCCAGCCGCCACAAGGCCGCTCCGAGAGCCAGCGCTGACAACGGAAATAGATACTGCCACCACTGGCCTGTGTCCAGCGTCCAGTGCGGATAGACGAATACCAGGTTCACGGGCCAGACCAGCTTGGCGAGATAGAACCAGATCACGCGCCCGGCCAGCAGGCAGCGCTCCAGCATCGTGAGCGCAAACTCAGGACCCTGGGCGCCGATATAACTTCGCTCCACCCACGAGGTAAAGAGTCCAGCCGCCGCGCCTAAAGCCAGCCACAGCAGAAGCGGCCACACATCGCGTTTCGAGTTCAGGCGTCCCTTGCGCCACCACAAGATCACCAGCAATGCAGCCGGCAAGGTTGCGGTGACACTTTTCGAGAGCAGCGCCGCCAGGAACAGACCTAGCGCGGTCAGATACTGCCACCTTCGGCGGGTCTGGTCGAAACGCAAATAGAGCAGCGCGGAGGCGAGGTAGAACACTCCCGAGAGAGTGCTCTTTTGCTCCGAGATCCAAGCCACGGAATTCGCGAACACCGGGTGCAGCGCGAAAATGAAGCCGGCCAGCCAGGCGCCAGGGACATCCAATCGCCGCAGGATCATCACCACCAGCAGGGCCGCGGTCGAGTGCAGCAGGATGTTGATCAGGTGGTAGCCCAGCACCGAATCGCCCCACAGCCGGTGCTCGACCCAGAACGCGCTGTGAAGCAGCGGGTAGTACTGCTGGGTGGCGCCTAATTCGAACCAAATTCGCCAGAGTCCGTGCCAGGATTGGAACTCAGGCCGGGTTATGTGGCCCTCGTCGTCCCATAGCCTAGTCCCGCGCAACGCCGGCCAATAGGCTGCCAGGGTGGCGCATACTAGGCAGGTGGCCCATGCGAGGTCGCGCGGGCGAATGCTGACTGATTGTGGCGGAGTGTCTGATATTGCCGCAGGTTTACCCGGAGGAGATGGAGCGGGGCCTGCCCGCCGGGAACCGGCACGACTGGCGGTGAGCCTTTTCGCCATCGAAGAATCATTATAGCTTTCGAGTTTTTTGCTTTCGAAGTCTTTTGCCCTGACGCGGAACAGCCTGTCCTGCCAGAAATCTCACCTTAGGTGGTTTGGCATAGTACTGAATTCACTGCACTGAGGCGGGTTTTGCGGAAGGTTTCGAGCCCCGTTGTGTTACTGTTGAGTTTCCGGCGCAGTGAGCACTGCCTTGGCTGGCGGTCACCGCAGATTGGGAATAGCAGATGAAGAAAGTGGCTTGGATTGCGCTGTTTGTGGCTCTCACAATCTGCGCAGTGGGTTGCAGCCGAAGCGCCCAGCAATTCGTAGAGCGGGGCAACCAAAGTTTCGCCGCCGGCAAGTATGAGGATGCCACCCTCAACTACCGCAATGCCCTGAAAAAGGATCCCCGTTCGGGCGAAGCCTATTACCGGCTGGCGCTGGCGCTGTTGAAGACGAACAAGCTTTCAGACGCCTATCAGATGTTGATCCAGGCCGTGGCGTTCAGCCCGCAGAATATCCCAGCCAAGGTCCAGCTTGCGGATTTGTCGCTGAACGCGTATGTGCAAAATCCCAGCCACCCGGCGCAGTTCTATAATCGCGCGAACACATTAGCCAAGGACCTCCTGGCCGCGAACCCCAATTCCGCGGATGGATTGCGGCTGCAAGCGGAAATTGCGCTGATCGACAATCGGCCGGCGGAAGCCGTTGAATTGTTTCGCAAGGCCCTCCGGATTGCACCGAATTCGACGGGTACTCAACTCGGGTTGGCACAGGCCCTGTTCCGAGATAATCAGCCTTCCGAGGGCGAGAAAGAAGCCAAGGAAGTGGTCGCTCGCCACCCCCAATTCGCGCCAGCCTACGCTTTGCTCTATTCCCAGTACGTGGGTCAACAGCGCTGGGCCGATGCCGAAGCGCTGTTGAAACAGCAGGTGGCGGGCAATCCAAAAGAGGCGGGCGCTAGCCTGCGGCTGGCCGGGTTTTATTTCTCGCGTCACCAGCCGGATCAATCCGAACAAACCTTGAATGCGCTTCTCGATCGGCGGGCCGCGATACCTCAAGCAGATTTGCTGGTAGGTGATTTTCACACTTCTACCCGGAATTGGGAGAAAGCGCTGGCGGATTATCAGCGTGGCGAGTCCATGGACAAGGTTCGCGCGAGCACCTACCAGGAGCGCTCCGCCGGCGTGCTCGCGATGCTGGGACGCCGGGACGAAGCTCTGAAGATTATCGACCAGTTGCTGGCCAAGGATCCCAAGGCGCAGGCCCCTCGCGCGTTGAAGACCACCATACTGCTCGAAATCGGGGGAGCTAAGAACGTCGCCGAGGCGGCGAGCATCGCCTCCGATCTGGCCAAGGACGTGCCGGGCAGCGCGCGAATTCAACTCTTGGCCGGACAGGCCCTGGCCGCCAAAGGCGATCAGGACGGCGCGGCGCAGCGCCTGCAACAGGCCGCCCGGGACGAGCCGCAATCCATCACTCCCCATTTAGCATTGGCGCGCCTCGATCTGCTTCGTAAGAAATATGGCGCCGCTCTCGAACAGACCGACGCGATCATGGCCTTGCGGCACGGCGACTCGAACGCGCGGCTGCTGCGCATCGTCGCTCTGACCGGGCAAGGCTCTTATGCCGAAGCCAAGAATGAGGCTGAGCTGCTGGCGCACGATACCTCCAACGCGCGTCAAGTGGAAATCCAACTCGGGGTGATCGCCCTTCGGCAAAAGCGGTACTCGGAAGCGCAATCCTACTTTCAAAAAATGTACAAGGAGGGCGATCCGGACCTGCACCCGCTGGAGGGGCTGGTCAGCACCTACGTTGCCGAAAATCTTCCCGATCGGGCGCTGCAGCTGCTCGAGACGGAGGTGAAGCGCGCGCCTGGAGCGCCTGGTCCCGCATCGCTGCTCGCCACCACGGCGGAAGCGGTCGGGAAACCGGATTTGGCTCTTTCCGAGCTTCGAAGCATGGCCGCGCGAGAGCCGAATTCAGCGGAGATTCAGATGCGGATTGGCCTGGTGGAGCGCAGGCAAGGGGATTTCGCGGCCGCGCTGACCGCATTCCAGAAGGCCCAACAGCTGGCTCCGAACAATGTCGCGGTGGACGCGGCGCTGGCCGAGACCGAAGACCAGATGGGCCGGAAAGCCGATGCCCTGGCGTTCTATCGCAAGGCCCTGGCCAAGGCCCCCGACAACGTGATGATCCTCAATAATCTCGCGTTCCTTTTGGCGGAAACAGGCGGCGATAAGAACGAGGCTTTGCGGCTGGCCACTGCCGCGCTCCGAAAAGCGCCCGACAATCCTTCCCTGATGGATACGCTGGCCTGGGTTCACATCCAAAACGGAGACACTGCTTTTGCCCTCCCCATCCTTACGGGGCTGGTCAAAAAGTATCCGGATGACGCCGCCTTCCATTACCATTTCGGAGCAGCGTTGTTCAAAAGCGGAAATCGGACGCTGGCAATACAGGAACTCGAGACCGCCCTCGCCAAGCAGCCGTCGCCGGCCGTAAAAAGCGAGATCGTGGGATTGCTGGCTAAGGTTCGATAAACTCAAAGGTGTGGACTAAAGTCCCTGCCGCGCTTTTATTGATCGCCGGGCTTACGGGCCCTGCGCTGGCGTTGAATCCGCGCCGCGCGTTCAGCCAATACACGCGCACGGTTTGGACCCAGGAGCACGGCCTCCCGCAGGACACCATCCGTGCCATTACGCAAACCAAGGACGGCTATCTATGGCTCGGCACCGACGAGGGCCTGGCGCAGTTCGATGGCTTCGAGTTTGTGGTTTTCGGCAAAGAGAGCGGCGCGCTTCCGAGCAACAGCGTCAATGCGCTTTGGGCGTCAAGCGACTGCAGTCTTTGGATCGGCACGCCGGGCGGCCTTACGGTCTACCGGAACCGCAAGTTCACCACTTACACCAAGAAGGACGGCCTGGGAGATTCGTTCGTGAATTCCATCACGGAGGACCGCTCGGGTGCATTGTGGGTGGCGGCGGGCGCAGGTCTCAGCCGCTTCCGGGATGGCAAATTCACGAATTACAACCCGCGCCGGGAGTTGCCGCTCGAAGCCATCCGCTCGGTCTACACGGGCCGCGACGGCGCTCTGTATGCGGCCGGATTCGCGGGAGTCGCGGTTCGACAAGGCGGCCGGTTCGTCTCGCTGATCGGCAGTTCGGATATGCACGATGACCTGGTGAGCACGCTCACTCAGGACCGGCGCGGGAATTTGTGGCTGGCGGGCAGCCTGGGCCTGCTGATGCGTACGCCCGGGGGCAAGCTTCGCCGTTACACCACAGCTGATGGATTGCCGGACAACTTCGTCCGTTCGCTTTGGGAAGATCGCGACGGCAACCTATGGGCCGGTACCAATGCAGGATTGGCGCGTCTCGAAAACGGGCGATTTGCCAGCTATCGGCCGGCCAGCTCTCACGAGAGCGACTGGGTGCGCAGCATCTACGAAGACTCGGAGGGCAATCTTTGGGTGGGGATGAACAGCGGTTTGAGCCGGTTTCGCGACGACATGTTCACCAATTACGGCGAGGCGGAAGGCTTGCCGAGCGATGAGCCAAATACGGTCTACCAGGACCATCGCGGCGCAATCTGGGTGGGCTTTCATGACCGCGGGCTGGCGGAACTCTCGGGCGATAAACCTCGGGTTTATACCACGCGGGACGGCTTGCCCAGCAACGAAATCTTCGCGATTCGAGAGGATCGCGCGGGCGACCTGCTGATTGCCACCCGCAATGGTCTCAGCCGCATGCATGCCGGTCATTTTTCGAACCAGGTGGTGGAGGATCCGCTGAACCGGCGTCTGGTCTATGATGTCCTCGAAGACCACCGAGGGCGGTTGTGGGTTGGCACTCCGGCCGGCGTGAGCTTGCTCGAAGACGGCCGGGCGCGCAACGTGATACCTGGCGGTCCGCTGCTGAACAGTTCCGCGGTGGTGCTCTGCGAAACGCGCGACGGCGCGTTGTGGGCTGGGACCTATGGCCAGGGTCTGTGGGTATTGAAGAACGGGCAGCATCGTCTTTACACTACCGACGACGGTCTGTCGAACGACCAAATCCGGTCCTTGGTCGAGGATCCGGATGGCACGCTGTGGATCGGCACATTCGGCGGAGGCCTGGATGGGCTGCGCAACGGCCGGTTCTTTCACGTCACCATGAAAGAAGGCTTGCTGAGCGACAACATCTCGCACGTCGAGGATGATCAACAAGGCTCGTTGTGGCTCAGCACCACGCGGGGCATCTGCCGCGTCCAGAAGCAACAGCTGAACGATTACTTTTCCGGTAAGATTCGCTCCATAACGCCGGTCAACTATGGCGCCGGGGATGGTTTGCGCAGCGCGCAGTGCGCGCCGAGCTATCCGGCCAGCGCCGGAGGAACGCGGTCCACCGATGGGCGGCTTTGGTTTCCGACCGGCCGCGGTCTGGCGGTGCTGGATCCCAATCGCGCGCCACCCAGCGTGGAGGCGCCGGTGGTGCATTTAATCGACGTGCAGATCGACGGCAGATCCAGGCCGCTCGACGCCCCTACGCAGCTTCCCGTCGGTAGTGGCCGCGTGCAGTTTCGTTTTACGGGAATCCATTTGAGCGCTCCCGAAAGGGTTCATTTTTCATATCGCCTGGAAGGCCTGGACCGCGATTGGATCGGGCCCGTTGGGAGGCGGGTTACCAACTATAACAGCCTCTCTCACGGCCATTACCGGTTCGTGGTGCGCGCCGCCACTCCGGACGGCCGTTGGAGCGAAGCCGCTTATGGTTTTGAGCTGCTGCCGCATTTTTATGAAACCGCCTGGTTCCGCAGTCTGGGTGTGGCCGCCTTCGCAGCCGCGATCTGGGCCCTGTTCCGGCTGCGTGTGCGCCAGATTCGACAGCGCTTTGCGTTCGTGCTCGAGGAACGCGCGCGGCTGGCGAGAGAGATCCACGACACCCTGGCGCAGGGTTTCGTCGGCATTTCCTCGCAGCTTGACGCAGTGGCTATTTCCCTGAACGGCCGCGTGGACCTGGCGCGGAAACACCTGGAGTTGGCCCGCAAGATGGCGCGGCATAGCTTGACCGAAGCGCGCCGCTCGATGATGGACCTGCGCTCATCGGCGCTCGAAGGCCAGGGCCTGGCCGCCGCGCTTTCGAATGCGGCCCGCCAGTGGACCGCCGGATCGGCGGTGAAAGTGGAGCTGGAAGTAGCGGGTGCGCAGCGGGAACTTCCCGAAGAAATGGAACAGCATCTATTGCGCATCGCGCAAGAAGCCGTGACCAACGCTGTGAAACACTCGCATGCCCGCGGAGTCCGGATTCGGCTCGAGCTGGAACCGCGCCGTCTCAGCCTGCTGGTATCGGACGACGGCCAGGGCTTCGATCCGGTGGAAGCATTCTCGGAAGGCGGCGGACATTTCGGGTTGCTGGGCATGCGGGAACGTGCCGAGCGGCTGGGCGGAGTGCTCGAACTGGCGAGCGAGCCGGGCCACGGCACTCGCGTGATCGTGACGGTGCCGCTAGCCGGTAAGCGAGGTCAGCCGAACGCGGAGCTACCGCTGACGGCCGCCGAGGCTTTGGGCGAGACAGCCGTCGAGACGCCATCCCCTGAATCGCCGCGGCCAAAGTCCAGCGTGCTTTCGTGACTAGCGCAGCGGGCAGCCCCAGCCCCATCCGCATCCTGATCGCCGAAGATCACTTGATCGCGCGCGTCGGGGTTAAGACCATCATCAACCTGCAGCCGGACATGCTGGTGGTGGCCGAAGCGGCCAGTGGAACCCAAGCGGTGGAGCTTTATCGCAAACACCGTCCCGATATCGTGCTGATGGATATTCGCATGCCGGGTCTCGGCGGCGTGGAAGCGGCGGCTGCCATTCTGGCGGAGTTTCCCGCGGCCGGCATCATCGGCTTGAGCACCTACGGAGGCGACGAAGACATTCGCCGCGCCTTGAATTCGGGGATGCAAGCCTATCTGACCAAGGACGTACTGCACGATGAATTGATCCGCGCCATTCACGCCGTGCGGGCGGGGGAGACCTACCTGCCCGCTTCCGTCTCCGCGGCGCTAGCGTCCAGCGCTCTGCCGGCGGCCCTCAGCGCCCGCGAGATGGACGTGCTTTCGCTCATCGTAAAAGGTCACGGGAATAAGCAAATCGCCTACCAGCTGGGCATAGCCGAGCACACCGTGAAGAACCATGTCAAGAATATCCTGAGTAAGCTGGGGGTGGAGGATCGCACCCAGGCGGCCACGGCGGCGATCCAGCGGGGGATCATCCATATTTGACCTAGCCTTAGCGCTGTCAAATAGATAGCCCGAAAGGGCTAATAACCTCGCGGCCCCAAAAAACATCTCTACAAGCACAAAGCCCTAGCTGTCTATGTGGATTGTCAGACTTGCCCTCCGCCGCCCGTACACCTTCGTGGTGATGTCGCTCGCCATTCTTTTGCTCGGAATCACGGCCATCCTCACCATGCCGATCGATATCTTTCCGTTCATCGACATCCCCGTGATCAGCGTTATCTGGTCCTACAACGGCATCTCTCCGGACGAGATGGAAAAACGCGTGGTCACGATCTTCGAACGATCGATGACCACTACCGTCAACGACATTGAACACATCGAATCGCAAGCCTACCAGGGCGTCGCGGTCATTCGCGTTTATTTCCAGCCTAAGGCGAAGGCCGAGATGGCGATGGCCCAGATCACGGCCATGGCCCAATCGATCACCCGCGGAATGCCGCCCGGGATCTTCCCGCCCGCCATCCTGAAGTACGACGCTTCCAGCGTTCCGGTGCTGCAATTGGGTCTCGAAAGCAAGACTCTCAGCGAACAGGAAATCCAGGACCTGGGCCAGAACTTCATCCGCACTCCACTCGCTACGGTGCAGGGCGCAGCCGTGCCATCGCCTTATGGAGGCAAATATCGGCAGATTGTGGTGGATCTGGATCCGTCACAAATGTATGCCAAACAGGTCTCGGCCACGGACGTATCGAACGCGGTGAATCTCCAGAGCCTGATCCTGCCCGCCGGGACGGTTAAGATCGGCGATCGCGAATACCAGGTCCAGATGAACAGCAGCCCGGTGGTGCTCAGCGAGATGAACAATCTGCCGGTGAAGACGGTGAACGGCGCGACGGTTTATCTGAAGGACGTTGCGAACGTGCGCGACGGGTATGCCGTTCAGACCAATATCGTGCGCACTAACGGCAAGCGGGGCGCGCTGCTGGTGATCATGCGCAACGGGCAAGCCTCCACGCTGGACATCGTCAATTCGGTGAAAAAAGCGCTGCCCAAGATCCTGGCCGCAATGCCGCCCGCGCTGAGCGTTCGCCAACTCTTCGATCAGTCCGTGTTCGTGAAGGCCGCCATCTCCGGCGTGCTGAAGGAATCCATCAGCGCGGCCATTCTCACCGGTCTGATGATCCTCCTGTTCCTGGGGAGCTGGCGCAGCACGGTGATCGTTTGCATTTCGATTCCGCTCTCGATCCTGACCTCGCTGATCATTCTCGATCTGATGGGCCTGACCGTCAATGTCATGACGCTGGGAGGGCTGGCGCTGGCGGTAGGAATCCTGGTGGATGACGCGACGGTCGAAATCGAGAACACGCATCGCAATCTGGCGATGAGAAAGCCGCTCGTGCGGGCAGTGCTGGATGGAGCCATGCAGATCGCGGTTCCGGCGCTGGTTTCGACGCTTTCGATCTGTATCGTCTTCGTTCCGGTGCTGCTGCTGACAGGAGCCGCGAAATATCTGTTCACGCCGCTGGCGCTCGCGGTGGTGTTCGCGATGCTGGCTTCCTACATGCTCTCCCGGACGCTGATTCCCACCATGGTTCACTATCTTCTGAAAGTGGAAGTGGACATGTATCGCCGGGGCGAGCATGGCGAAGGCGGCACCGCGGAAGGGCATCCCCTGATCTGGCGAATCCACTTCGCGTTCAACCGCCAGTTCGAGCGGCTGCGCGCGGCTTATACGGGCTTGCTTGACTGGACGCTGGATCATCGCGCCATGGTCCTGACCGGTTTCATGGCTTTCGCTCTGGGATCGCTGGGGCTGATTTTCCTGGTGGGCCGCGACTTTTTCCCGACCGTGGATTCCGGCCAGATACGGCTGCACGCGCGCGCTCCCGCCGGCACGCGCATAGAAAAAACCGAGATGGTGTTCGCAGATATCGAGAACGTAATTCGCTCCGTGATTCCCGCCAATGAGCTGGACACCATCCTGGACAACATCGGCTTGCCCGCACGGCGGGTTCAACCTGGGGTTCAGCGATAATCCGACCATCGGCATGGGGGATGGCGACATTCTTATTTCTCTCAAGCCGGAGCATACCTCCACCGCTATCTATACCGATCGCCTGCGCCGCCAGTTGAACGAGAAATTCCCGGATGTCCTGTTCTTCTTCGAGGCCGCCAACATTACCAATCAGATTCTGAACTTCGGCCTGCCCGCGCCGATTGATGTACAGGTGACCGGCCGGGATGCGGCTCCCAATTACAAGGTCGCGCAAGAATTGGCCCAGCGGATCGCGAAGATTCCCGGCGCCGCCGACGTGCACGTCCATCAAGTGGTGGATGCACCCGAGCTCCGGTTGAACGTTGACCGCTCCAAGGCCGGACAAATCGGTCTCACCCAGCGCGACGTCGCCAATAGCCTGTTGATCTCTCTCAGCGGCAGCGGGCAAGTGGCGCCCAACCAGTGGCTGAACTGGCAGAACGGCGTGAACTACCAGATCCTGGTGCAGACTCCGCAATATAAGATCGATTCGGTGGACGCGCTGCATGCGGACGCCGGTATCGGTTCCCAGCGGCGTGGAAATGTCGAACACGCCGGGGTCGATGGCCGGGCTTTCGAATGCCACGGACGCATCCACGGGCGCCGCTCCCAACCAGGCTTCCATGGCCTACGGCAACCCGGGAGCCTTGCCTTACCAGACTCAGCTGCTGTCTAATCTGGCGACCGCTGAACCATTTTTCGACGGACGAAATTGTCAACCATTACAACGTGCAGCCGGTCTTCGATATGTATGCCAACGTGGACCGGCGGGACCTCGGCTCGGTTGCCTCGGCCGTCGAAAAGATCATGAACAAGACACGAAGATCCCTCGCGCCAGTTCGCTCATGCTGCGCGGGCAGGCGGCCACGATGCAAAATTCGTTCTAGCGTCTCGGACTCGGCCTCATCGCCGCCATCGTTCTGGTATATCTGTTGATGGCGGTCAATTTTCAATCCTGGGTGGATCCGTTTATCATTCTCACCGCGCTTCCAGGGGCTCTGGCGGGCATCGTGTGGATGCTGTTCGTCACCCAAACCACCTTCAGCGTCCCATCGCTGATGGGAGCGATCATGTGCATTGGAGTTGCCACGGCGAATAGCATCCTGATGGTGGTGTTCGCCAACGACGAGCGCATGGAAGGCAAGGGCGCGCGGGCGGCGGCGCTCTCCGCCGGCTATACCAGGCTGCGCCCGGTTTTGATGACCGCGTCGGCAATGATTCTGGGAATGTTGCCGATGGCCTTGGGCATCGGCGAGGGCGGCTGAGCAGAATGCGCCGCTCGGCCGCGCGGTGATCGGCGGCCTCTTGATGGCCACGGTGACCACGCTCTTTATAGTTCCCATCGTTTACTCCTATCTGCGTAAGCAGCCGCCCATGGATCACGATCGGCAAATCGAGGAGGAAGAGCGGGAGAGTGCCTGGAGCGGAAGGTAAAGGCGTATTAGTGCGCGAAGAGTCAGACAATTCGATTGAGACAGCGACAGGCGATGAAGAACGGCTGCGCGCGCGAAGTGGAGCAGCTCAGGCGCGAGTTGGAGGAACACAAGGCCGGCAAAGCGACCGGGCACACGCTCTCACTCATCCGTCGCGTCCGCCAAGAAGGCTATTTTCGGAATTTTGTTTGTGGTTGCCGTGGTTTTCGCGGCGGCATTCGTGCCGGATACATCCCGCGGCAGCGTCGCGAGCTGCAGTTGGTGGCGGAGGCCGACACTCACAACGAAGCCCTGCCCGAGGCGAGCTTTGCGGTGGCGCAGCGCGGTTCCGCTAGCGGCAACCTGGTGCTGCCGGGCAACATTCAGGCAGTTACCGAGGCTCCCATTCTCGCGCGCGCCGAAGGATACCTCGCGAAACGCGTACGTGGACATCGGCGATCAGGTCAAGGCGGGGCAATTGCTCGCCGAAATTGAAGCTCCGGATCTGGATCAGCAGGTTCGCCAGGCGCAGGCCGCGGTGGTACAGGCCCAAGCCGATTTGGAACGCTCCAGCGCCGCGCTCGAGCAAGGGAAGGCCAACGAGTCGCTGGCCCAGGTCACGGCCGTGCGCTGGGAGAATCTGGTTAAACGTGGCGCTGTTTCGAAACAGGAGAACGATCAGTACCAGTCGCAGTATCAGGCGCAGGCCGCCAACGTGCGGGCGCTCGATCGAGCGGTGGCCGCGGCACGCAGCAATCTTACCGCCGCCGAGGCCAATGTTGGCCGCTACTCGGAGCTGCAGGGCTACCTCAAGGTCCGGGCGCCGTTCGCCGGCGTCATTACCCTGCGCAACGTGGATGTGGGCGCGCTGGTCAACACCGGCAATACTCTGCTCTTCCGGATTGCTCAAACCAATCTGCTGCGCACCTACGTGAATGTTCCCCAGTCCAGCGCTTCGGACCTGCACGTCGGCCAGACCGCGGCTCTCAGCACGGCCGAACTTCCGGACCGGAAATTCCGGGGCACCGTGACCCGGACCTCTAATTCGCTCGATCCGGCCAGCCGCACCCTGCTGGCCGAGATTCAGGTCCCCAATTCGGACGACAAACTGCTTCCCGGAATGTATGTAGAGGTGGACCTTAATCTGCCCCGCAAGGATCCGCCGCTCCTGCTCTCGAGCGACACGTTGGTGGTGCGTCCCACTGGCACGCTGGTAGCCGTGCTCGACTCGAACAACACGGTCCACTTCCAGCGTATTCAGGTGGGACGTGATTTCGGCGATCGCATCGAGGTCCTTTCCGGCCTGACCGAAGGAGCGCGCGTGGTTCAGAATCCGAACGATTCCGTGCAAGAGGGCGTGCGGATTAAGCCGGTTGCGTCCGGCGCGGCCAGCGGAGGCGATCCGAAACGCCCAGCCCGGCACTGATGCGGCCCGCGCCCGGCTGCATCATCTCATCCCAGGGCGAACATTTCAGCGCTAATGGTCAGCCTGCCCGCGCTATATTCCAATTTAAAGAACACCCATGAAAAAAACGTGCGTTGTCGTCATTCTCGCCATGCTAGTGTCGCCCTGCCTGCCGGCCAGTGATGGCCTTCCTTCGGCATGGCATTGGGCAGCCAAGCCTTATCAGGAGCAGCCCGTCGCGCCGGTGGATATGAGCAACTCGGCCCGCATCCACCAGCTGCTGCGCTCCGGGAACATTTATTTGTCGCTCAACGACGCCATCGCCCTGGCCATCGAGAACAATCTCGATATTGAATTGCAGCGTTACACGCTGCCGTCCGCCGACACCGAGGTCCAGCGCGCCAAGGGCGGCGGAGAACTGCGCGGTCTGTTGTACACACTGGCGGAGGTTCCAGTAGGTGTCGGCGGGCCGGAGAGCCCACTGGTAACCAGCGCGGCGTCTTCCACGTTCACGGTTGGTTCCGTTCCCACCAATCCTTCCGAGCTGGGCGCCTTGACCGGAGCCCAGGACAATCTCTCGGTGCAAGGCTCCCTTCCCTTATCCTTTGGCCCGGCGATTCCGCAGTACGACCCGGCGATCACCGGGCAAGTGAATTGGAATCACACCACCACTCCCCAGGCCGAGCCGATCTCGGCGGGTACCAGCGTGCTCAATACCAATACAACTCTGGCCGATGTCGGCTACACGCAGGGTTTCGGCCCAGGCACTCAGTTGAACGTCGCTTTCGACAATCAAAGACAAACCTTGAACTCCGTGGACCTTTCTTACAGCCCCTACACGACATCCAATATCGGGTTTACGGTGACGCAACCGCTGCTGCGCGGCTTCGGATTGGCCGTGAATCGCCGCTTCATTCGAATTGCCAAGAACGAGCAAAAAATCGCGGGGCTGCTGCTCCAGCAGCAGCTCATCGCCACCGTGTACGGAGTGGTGCGACTGTACACGGATCTGGTCGCCCTATATGAAGATGTCAAGGTGAAGGAAGAGACCTTGGCGTCGGCCGAGAGGCTTTATTCCGACACCAAGGCGCAGGTGGACGAGGGCACGCAGGCGCCGGTCGAGCTGACGCGCGCCAACGCGCAGGTTTTTTCGATTCGCCAGGACCTTATTAATTCCCGAGGGCTGCTGGAGGAGCAGGTGGCGGTGGTGAAGAACGTGATCACACGGCGTGACTCGGACGACGTCGAAGTCCTGACCGCGGGCATCATTCCCACCGATACCATCCAGGTCCCCGAGCGGGATGACACGCGGCCCATCCAGGAGCTGCTCACGCAAGCATTCGCGAATCGGCCGGATCTGCTGCAAGCCAACATTCAGGTGGACAATTCCGAGATCAGTCTGGCGGGTTCGCGGAACGGACTTCTGCCCGAGATCGACCTGGTGGGAGTGGCGCAGAACAGCGCGCTGGCGGGTGAAACCAATCCCATCACCCAGTATCCCAACTCTACTTTTATCGGCGGCTACGGAAGCGCCCTGGAGCAACTGGCGACGCGCAAGTATCCGACCTATGGAATCGGCGTGAACGTGACCCTGCCGCTGCGCAACCGCGTCGCGCAGGCCGACGTTGCGCGGGACCAGATCCAGTTGCGGCAGACGCAGATCCGCTTGGAACAGTTCCGCAAGCAGGCCGAATTGGAAGTGGAGGACGCGTTGGTGGCCATGCGCCGGGCGCGCGGCTCCTACGAGGCCGCGCTGCAAACCCAGGCGCTGCAGCAGGAATCGCTGGAGGCCGAACAGGCCAAGTTCGAGGTAGGAGCGTCCACCAGCTTCTTCATCATCCAGTATCAGAGCTTCGTGGCGCAGGCCCGCTCCACGGTGGTGGTGGCGAAGAGCGCGTATCTCAAGGCGCGGGCCGCGCTGGAACGCGCGGTGGGATCGATTCTGGCCGACAACAACGTGGAACTCGGTCCGGCTATGCGCGGTCGGTGATATTCAACGCGCCGGCCGGCGGGCGATCAATTCGAAATTACTGCTCAGCGCCCGTAAACCCGGGAGCGCCGTGAGTGCGCCATCCAGCCGGCGCGACGCGCGATAGCCCGCGGCCCAGGCGGGGAACAATCCCGCCAGCGGCGTCGACAGAAAATCGAACCAGGTTGTAGTCACTTCGAACCCGGCCTTCCGAAACGGGGCCGTTGCGATTTTCGGCAGGAGCTGGCGCTCGTCCTGGGTCTGATATTTCTTCATCAGACGCGGCACCACCAGCCGGCCCACGAATCCCGAGAGCCGGCGCGCGCTCGGCTCCAAGGCGTAGAACAGTCCGCTAGGGGCGAGTAGAGCTTTAAGTTGCGACGGGAACGCACCCAGCTGCGCGTCGGGCAGATGGTGGAGAAAGAAAATCGACAGCACCACGTCGAACGGCTGTTCCGCGGTAGGAAGGTTTTGCCAGGCAGCTTCCAGAAAGCGCACATTCGTCACGCCGCTTCGAGCGGATGCGCGATTGGCTTCCGCAATCGCGGCCGGCGATAAATCCACTCCGGTAACATGCGCGACGTGCGGCGCAAGCAGCAATTCCGTGTCGCCGATACCGCAGCCGATGCTCAGGACGCGCGCGCCGGCCGGGATGAGTTTCCGGATCCGTTGCACCAGAAACTTCCGAAACTCCACCACCGCGGGCTGGGCGAAATGGCTAACACCGTTGGTGCTGTAGAGGTTCTCGTAGTAGGCCAGTTCTCTCTCTAGGACTGGGTCGGCGGAGGTCTGCAAACGACCATCTTATCGTCTTCAGGCGCCGGGCAGGGCTGCGCTGTAAAAAGAATGCAAACAAAATGTAGAACTCTTGGTGTATCAAAAATCGGCCCGTATACTCGATTTTAGAAAGCTCGGAGATTCACTTGGCGACGATCAAAATTGATCCCCTGGAAAGCCTGTTGATTCAGGAATCGGCCCGATCCGGGAGGTTTTCGCTTGGCGACCTGGCGGAGCGTGCCGCCGGATGCGCCCTGCTATCGGTCGCCAGTCCTCTGCTGGCTGTCTCGGCCGCGGCGGTAGCGATGTTGTCCAAGCGTTCGCCTTTCGTCGCGCATCTGCGCGTGGGCAAGAACGGCAAATCTTTTTGGACGTTGAAGCTGCGGACCATGTGGAACCGCGGCAACCGCGGCCGCGCGCACGGATGGGTCGAGTACATCATTGCCGAGCCGGCTGGCGGCGATAAAGACCTCGCCGATCCGCGCGTGGTCAGCCGCTTCGCAGCCTTTTGCCGCCGTCATTCCATCGACGAACTACCGCAACTGTGGCATGTAGTCCGAGGCGAGATGTCCTTGGTGGGCCCGCGCCCCCTGACTCGAGCCGAACTAAGGCGGCACTACGGCGCGCACGCCGCCGAACTCCTGTCCGTCAACCCTGGGCTTACTGGCCTGTGGCAAGTTTACGGACGCAGCGCCATCCGATTTCCCGAGCGCAGCGCCATGGATCTGGAACTGGTTCGAAACCTGAGCCCCCGCCTGTACCTGCGCATCCTGCTTCGCACGCTGCCCGCTGTGATTCTGGGCGGCGGGGCGTGGTAGGAAGCCTATCAACAATTAAAAAGGCCCGCACCGAGATGCGGGCCCTAACGCGTTCCGGCAAGAGCGCTTAGTCGGTTATCGCGATCACGGTGTTGTTCGCGGTGGTGATGCCGCCCATCTCAATCTGGAGAGGAACCTCGGCGGCGGGCGTCACTCCATCCGGAATCATGATGTTGAGCTGGTTCACGCCCACGAACTGAGGACTCAAGCCGGAGAATATTACCTTGGCCTGCACGCCTCCCACCAGGACGGTCGGGATGGTGGCGGTATTCCTCAATTTGTCGAGCGAATTGGCCCCATCCGCCGGAGGCGCGGGAGTCACCGGACCCAGCCCGGTGGCATAGACCACCAGCACATCGCCTGCTTTTGCGGCATGCGTGGTCAAGCCCGGCACCGTGCCTGGCGCCCACGTCAGAGTCCCGTCTGAATTGACCGCGATGGCCCTTCCGCTCGAAGAGAAGATACCGGGTCCGATGGGCCCCAGAGGTACCTGCACCGCCGTGGAGGGAGTCCCATTCACGGTAACTTGCACTTGAATTGGCTGATCCGGATCCAGTTCCCAGGGTACTTGGGCGTTGATCTGCGAAGTTACGGTTTTCGTGGTCGGTTGCGTGAACAGCAATGGCGCCGGGAATTTGTTGCTGCCTTGGATGAACTCAACGGTCGCGCCTCCCAGCGACTTAGACAGCGGAATCGTATCGGCGCTCGCCGCGCTGGAGGCGAGATCGATGCCAAAGATCGAAAAGAGCGCTCCGGGCGCGATGGGTGTCGTCGCACTGAAGCTGGCGCCGTTCGCGATGCCATTGTTCGAGATGACGGGTGTCTGTGCGAGACTGAGTCCCGCTACGCTTAAAGAAAGGAAAAAGACACGAATTCGCATGAAATAGCCTCTGTTCCGACTATAGGAGAGAGGCCGTCGACGAGCAATGCACAAGACGTAAAAACTTTGTGAAACTTGAGAGCTATTGCGGGCTCTGTTGCTCCAGCTTGCGCAGCGTCTCAATCACTTCAGGGTGATGGCCGCCGTCGCGCTCGACGGCCGCTCGAGCTTCCGCGAGGGCTTCCGAACGCCGGTGGTCCAGCGCCAGGACTTGAGCTAAAGTCCAATGCGGCTTGAACCAATTCGGCGCGGACTCTATGGCATCCCGCAGCGATCGCTCCACGCTTGCGGCGTTATTGCCGGCCGCCTGCAAGACGGCCAGATTGTACCAGGCGTTTTGGCGATCTTCCGCTGTTATCGTGGCCCGATTCGCGGATTGAAGGGCTTGGTCGATCGCCGCGACGCGCGTGGCGAAGACAGGCGTGCGGGCGGCGAGTCGGGCCATTTCATGGGAATATTCGAGATCGTCTCCCGCGCCCGCCGGTTGCCAGCGAAGCACGGTCTGATAGGCAGCCGACGCGCCGCTAGCGTCGCCGGCCGCGATCCTTCGCTCGGCAACCGCCAGGCTCGCGTCGCCCACCAGGACGCGCAGGGTGTAAATCACCAACAGCAAGCTTGCGGCTACGGAGACCGGCGGAATCCACGGCGGCGACTCTATGGGGCTGGTAGAGCACGCCAGTTTCCCGGCCGCGCTAACGGCCAGCAAGGCGACCAGCAGATGAAAATATAGCGACGTGGCGATGACCAGAACGATGAACTGCTGGGCGATCAGCATACCGATCAGCGCGGCTGCCAGGGGCGCAGCCAACGGGCTCCGGAACCTCACCAGGCGCGCGGCGGAATAGATCGCCACGCCGCACAGCGCCAGCAATCCGAACAATCCGGCGATGCCGCGCGACGCGAGCGCGTCCAGGAACATGTTGTGCGGCGATTCGTGATAGAAATCCGGGTACTGTCGCGCCAGACCTAGGGACTCGAAGCGCGGAAATTCCGTGGTGAATGTTTCCGGGCCGTAGCCGAGAAACGGCCGATGCGCGGCCATACGCAATGCATCGCGCCATAGCGGCAAGCGTGCGCCGCCCAAAGCGTCTTCTTGAGACCAATGCACGCGCGCTCTAAGTTTCAAGCCCGCCGGCGAAAAGACGAACAACGCTAAACCGGCCACGCATGCAGCCACGAAAATAACGGTCTTTACCCGAATCCGAGCGCCCCGCACGGCGACGAATGCAACGGCTCCGGCCATCAGGCCGAGCAGGGCTGAGCGAGTGCCGCTCAGAACGATGGCCGCCGCTGCGAGCGCCGCGGTCCAGACAGCCAGGTAGCGGGGCCATCGGGCGGTCTCCAGGCGCTCCAATGCCAGGCTAAGAAACACGATGCAAACCAGCCAGGCTGCGAAATAATCCGCGTGCCCCAGGGTGCCAGGGGGGCGAACAATGCTGAACTTGCCTTCTCCAACGACATACGCTTGAGCGGGCAGCCAGGGATCCCAGCCGAAATACTGTGCGATGCCATAAATCGAGGCGGCCGCGCCACTGGTCACGCAGGCCCGCAGCAACGTGCGGATGTGAGCATGATCCGCCGCGAGCCATGCCGCCGCCAACAGCACGAAGAGCAGAAGACCGGTCTCGGCTACCAATCCCTGACGTCGCCAGGTGCTTCCGTTCAATGAAAGAGCCGGATGGAGGGAAACCAGCGTCGCCA
Source organism: Terriglobia bacterium (assembly GCA_963786745.1). Lineage (GTDB taxonomy): Bacteria > Acidobacteriota > Terriglobia > Bryobacterales > Bryobacteraceae > Palsa-89. Next base: position 42,589 of record CAWBAE010000015.1, read on the forward strand.
ATACCGTGATCAGCCACTCCGCGCCCAGCGCTCCAACCAGCCAGCGGCCAGTCTGGTGCTGGAGCAGTATGTAAAAATTATGTACATTTGCGCTGGAATATAAAAGAATTAGCGCAACCCCCAATAGGAGTATCGCGAGTTTCGGCGTAATATCGAAATGAGATAACCAGCCGGGAGCGATGAGCAGCGGGACCAAAGCTGCGACCAACGGCGCCAGCAGGGACATATCGAATAGGCTAGCGCACCGGATGACACCAGTATCGGAGTAGCATGCACGATTCATTTGACGCGTTTGATTACATCGAATACTTGCGAAGGCGGTGGCGTGTCGTGGCGACAGCCTGTGGTGCAGCCGTGCTGCTCGCTTTCGTGGCAAGCCTGCTTATCACGAAGCGTTACACGGCCACCGCGAGCGTGCTGATCGAAGCGCCGGGCGGCAACGACGTGCGGATCGCGACGGCCGTGAGCGGCGTTTACCTCGAGTCGCTGAAGACGTACGAGAGCTTCGCGGGCAGCGATAGTTTGTTTGCCCGGGCAGTGCAGGAGTTTCACTTGCAGGAAGGCGGCTCTGCGCCTTCACTCGAGTCCTTGAAGCGGCGGGTGCTGAAGGTCTCGATGCCGCGCAACACCAAGGTGCTCGAGATCAGCGCGACGCTTGCGAGTCCGAAGCTGGCGCAGGCCGTGGCTCAATACATGGCGGAACAAACCGTCGGAATGAGCCGCGCGGAAAGCCTGGCCGCGGACGGCGTTTTTGCGGAAGAGGCTCAAAAGCAGGTAACCGAGGCTCAGGCGCGGCTGGACGAGCGGCAGAAGGAATGGGCAGAGCTGGCCGCTACGGCGCCGGTGGTCGGACTGGAAAACACCGTTGAGTCCGGGATCGATCTCGAGAGTCAGCTTCAGCAGCAACTAGTGGAAGCGCAAGCCGATGTCGTCGAGTATCAGCAGCAGACGCAGACGGGCGGGCAATTTGCGCGGGAGCAGCTGCCCTCGGCGCAGGCTCGCGCGGCCCTGATCGAGCAGCGGCTCGGAGAGCTTAAGCGCGAAATCCAGGAAAAGAGCGCCACCCTGGCTACTAGGAATGCCAGACGAGAGGCTCTGGAGGCCCAACTGAGGATGGCGCAGACGGGTTACGAAACCGCATCGGCGCGTCTGCGCGAGATGCGCGGCGCGGCCGGTTCGCACGGAGAGCAGCTCCGCGTGATCGATCCTGGCGTCGTTCCCGAGACTCCCAGTTCCCCGAATGTTTTGCTCAATGTCGCCGCCGCGCTTCTGATGGCGTTGGTTTCTTCGGCAGTATATTTGAGCTTTGCTTTCGTGTATCGGCGCAGATCCGTCGGCTTCCAGCCGGCATTGTCCCGCGGAATGCGAGCATGATCTCGGTAGTTCGCGCGCCGGGCCGCCGGGAAATGCTGGCTGGATTGGCGCTGGGCGTTTACGCCGCTGGAATCGCTTTGACGCCGGACCTCGCGACCAAAGCTTGGTTGTGCGCTCCGCTGGTCGCAGCGCCGCTGGCCTGGAGGATACTCAAGACGCCCAACTGCTGGCTCGCGCTGTTCCTGGCCAGCGTGCTCCTGTTGCCTCCGCTACCCATCAGGCTGGGCGATTCCGGCCCGCACATCGCGCTTCTATTTGCCGCCGCAGGCCTGTGGATCGGCTTCCTGCGCCTGCCGCAATGGCGCTTTCAGGCTGACGCTCTCACGGTTTCTTTGTCGCTCCTGGGCGCGATTCTGATGGCGAGCGTCGGCGCGGCGCTGGTTTATTCCGGCGGCGCAATCGCAGCCGGGAGTTTCGCGCGCGTGCTGCTTTTCGGCATTTCCGTGTTTGTCTTTCTGTACGTCCGCTATGGGCCCGGCCGCATGGAGGCTACCCAAGCTTTCCGTTGGATTCGGCTGCTGTTCTTGGTAGCGACGATATCGGCTGTTTTCGCGTGCATCGATTTTTACTTTCAGTTTCCCGCCCCGGCCGGCTATGAGCAGCAGTTTGTCTGGCTCGACACAGGGGTGTTTCGCCGGGCGCAAGGCGTGTTTTACGAAGCCAGCACGCTCGGAAACATTTGCGCATTCTTCCTGGAGATGTGCGCAGTCGCGATATTCAGACCGCACGCCGACAGGCCCTTGCAGTCTTTCGCTTTGGCCGCCGGAGGAATGGCGTTCGCCGCGGCGCTGGTGCTGTCTTACTCGCGCGCATCGCTTCTCAATGTCGCGGTAGCGGCCGCAGTACTGCTCTGGTTACATCGCGATCGCATACGTTGGCGGCGTGCGGCGGTGAGTGCGGCGGCGTTGGGAGGGGCCGCGGCTGCGATCCTTTGGCTCGCCTTTCCGGCGTTCGCGCGGCTATACTGGCTGCGGCTTGCCAGCGTGTTCCAGTATCTCTCCGAATCGCCCGACTTGGTGTTATCAGGCCGCGTCCGAAGCTGGCACATGCTGGCGCAATTCCTGAGCGCCCATCCGCTGCACGCATTTTTGGGCGTGGGATACAAGACCCTGCCATATTCCGATTTCATCGGAGCCACTTCGGTCGGCGACAACACCTACCTGTCGCTCTTGCTTGAAACCGGCATCCTGGGACTGGCGGCGGTGATCGCGCTCAATGCCGCGATTCTCACCGCCGCTTACCAGGCTGCTCGTTCTGGCGATCGCTTGCGCTCCTTTTGCGGAGCCTGCATGCTGTGCTTCTGGGCCGGCCAGACCATACAGATGTTTTCGGCGGACCTGCTGACGTACTGGCGTGTTCTTCCGATCTACTTTTTCGTGCTGGCTTTGGCCGTCCGGCAACCCGCGTGAACGTTCTTTTTCTGGATCAATTCAGCGAGATGGGCGGAGCTCAACGCGTTCTGCTCGATACCGTGGCCGCGGTGCGCGAGCTCGGATGGAATGCTCACGCCGCGGTCCCAGGCGATGGCCCCCTGGTGAAACAACTTGAGCGGCGCGGCGTCGTGGTCACGCGGATTCCCTGCGGGCCCTACTCATCCGGCAAGAAAAGCGGCCTGGACGTTTTGAAGTTCGCGCTCGACCTGCCGCGGCAGACTCGCGCTCTATTAGATCTGAGCGGCCCGAATCATTTTGATTTGGTCTACGTGAACGGCCCCCGGTTGCTGCCGTCAGCCGCACTGGGCGTCGGGGCGCCGGTCCTTTTTCACGCGCACAGCGTCATTCCGCATGGCAACTCCCAGGGGCTGGCGCGATGGGCCATCCGTCGAAAGAACGCCGTCGTGGTGGGATGCAGCAATTCAGTGGCGAACGATTTCCGGGATTGCGTCATGCCGCACAATTTGTACGTAATTCCCAACGGCGTGCGCGAAGCGCGGTTTGTCCAACGGGGTTTCCGGAGGGCGGGAAACTGGCGCGTCGGTATGCTGGGACGAATCAGTCCGGAGAAGGGGCAAGCCGAGTTCTTGCGCGCCGTCCAGCTCGTTCATGCGCGAGCGCCAAGCGCGCGCTTTTTGATTTTTGGAGCGCCGCTTTTTGGCGCGACGGACTATTTCGAAACGGTCCAGGATTTGGCGCACGGCCTGCCGGTGGAATTTCGCGGATGGCAGGAGGATCTGGACACCGTGTTCGACGGCCTGGATTTGCTTGTGGTGCCGTCTCTAGAAGAGGGCATGGGGCGAGTAGTGGTGGAAGCCTTCTCGGCTGGTGTCCCAGTGCTCGCTTTTCCCACCGGCGGCATCGTCGAAGTTGTCACCGATGGTGAAACCGGATTCCTGACCAGCGATCGATCGCCGGCGGCTCTGGCGGCGCGCATGTACGAGATCATGACCGTAGATCCCGAAAACACGCGGAGGGTTGCGGCGCAAGCACGCTGCGCTTGGGAGCGCGGCTATCGCGTGGAGCTTTATCAGGAACGTATCACGGAGGTGATCAGGCAGTGCGTCCGAACCACCGCAGCGCACTCGCGGCGGTAGGCGGCAGCGCCCGTAAATGATGCAGGATGCGCGCGCCCGAAAATAGCGCGTAGCGCCAGCCGCTGCGCAATCGAATGCGCCAGGTCCGCCTTTCGGCGGGAAGATGAACGGCATCCACCGGTCCCGGCAAACGATCAGGCGCCAGCCGGCGCCGCAGCACGGCCCAGCGTGCCCTGTTCGAATCGAGCAGGCACCAGTGCAGCCACAGTTCGTCCTTATTTGGGCGGGAATAACCCGCCAGTGGAGACATGCAATAAAGTTGCAGCCATCGTTTTATTTCCCGTGGCAGAACCTCGATTTCTTTTTCGGCGCGGTCCGGCAGCCGGCAATGGAACCACTTCCGGGCGAGTGAAAAGCAAATCGCTTCCAGACGCCGGATGGATACGTTGTGCAGGCCCCACCATTCGGCCCAGAACCGCTCGTCGTCCGCGCTGTTGTCCAGCAGCCACGCCAATTCGTAAACGTGAGAAGGGCGCAGACTGCCGCGCAACAGATGCCGAAGCATGTGCAGCGACGCGTGCCCCACCGCGTCCGCGGGATGCAGGGCCGTGAACCGTAACCCGTCTACAACCGCTTCGTGGCGGCGCTCCCAGAATTGTTCCAAGCCCTGCGGGTTGAATTGCTCGGTCTGAGGATCCCAAAAGCGAAAGTGCAATTCCAGAGCGAGCGGCATGTCGACGTCGAAGAAGTCGCCCTTCCATGCCCAGCCCGTTTTGCGAATCAAGGTGGGGAGATGATCGATCGGATGCCGGTCGCCAGAGACGATCGGTTCATATCCCAATCTCTTGGCTGCCTCGCAGGCGCGCGACGCTTGGGTTTTTGGAAAAAACAAATCGATGTCGCTTTGCCAGCGATTCCGTGGGTCCCGCGCGAAGCGGGGACAATGGCTGAAACCTTTGAGGACCGCAAACTCCAATCCTTCGGCCTGAAACGCAGCTGCAACTTCGGTGTACGTTCTTCGGGTCCGATCCCAGCGGAGGGCGTTATTTCGAAGATCCCGTTGGATTCGCTCCCGCACCCAATCCGGGAGTTGTTGGGAACACCTCAGGCCCACAGGCAGCGTCAACTGGGCTTGGTCGCAAAATTTGAGCGCGCGCTGCCAATCTTGCTCGGAGAGCCCGGTGAGCGGGCCGGCATTCTGGAAATTGAAGCGAAGCGCGCTCAGGATCGCATGAACAAAAACGGGGGACACGGCCGCCGGCTAAAACACTTCAGGCTGTCCGGTGACCGTGTACGCCCCGGGGAAGAAGATCGTCACTAGGACGGAATGGCTCATGCGCCGGAATCCGCCAGTTTTTCGAGCCGCGCGACGGCGTCGTCCAGGTTCGTGTATCGCAATTCCCATAGACCCGCGCTCAACAGACGGCGATAACAGTTGAGTTGAGCCGCGCGAACGTCATCGGTGCCGGGTCCGGCATACTGCTTCCAGTTCTCCAAAGCCTGGTCTTTCGGGTATGGAACCAGACAGGCTACGCCGGACTCCTGACGCGCAAGAAACACAACGTGATCGATCGAGCACAGAGATGCAATCGCGATGGAAAGTTCTCGCGTCAAGATCTCGATGGCCGGCTTCCCGTTGGGCCGAACCACGGTACTGCGATCCGCGAGTTCAGGGAAAAAGCGGCGCGCGTCTTCGCGAAAACGGATGCTATGCGGATCGCCAATGGCGTGACGGCCTGGTTGGTCTCGCAGCAGAAACGTCGCATCATCGGTCACGTAAGTCCATCCGGCGCGGCTGGCGGCATAGGCCAGCGTGCTCTTGCCGGCGCACGATTCGCCGCACAACAACACTCCGCTGCTTTTGCGCACGATCAGTGCTCCATGCAAGGGCGCCAGCGCACGGTGGCTGATCATCGGGTACGCGCTGGCCGTCAGAAAGCGGTAGCGCAACAGCGAATGGTCCAGAGCAACGGATCGCGTCACTGCCCCGCATGCGAATCCCTGCTTAAAGTCGCACAGCATGAAGTTCGACGGGCCGTCGAATATCGACATCAAATGTTCCCGACAGAAGAAATGCGATTTGGCCCGTTGCGGGGCTCCGTCGCCGTCAATCACCGCGAGCGACATCCGCACCGGGGCTTGGTCGAACGCTTGCGAGAACAGCCCCCAGCCCTCGGAGGCAGCATCCAGAACGTCCTGAGAATTCGTTTCGAGGTCCAGGGGAAATCCGAGCGGGTACACGCGCCGTCCGAGCGTTAGCTCAACCTCAGGAATCACGGTGTCGAGCCCGGAACGTTCCAATGCGACAGGCGGACTGGCGACGCTGGTCACGTTGCCAGAGTAAGCCATCGGATGGCTAAACACCAGAGGGAGCTTGGCTAAAAATGTAGATTTTACAAGAAAGGTACAAAGCGGAAACAAGGCGCACCACGAAGCCCGCCAAGGGGATTCCAACCACGCCCAGCCAGTGCATGCCAATCAGATCCAGGGCGAAGGCGAGCACTAAACTGAGCGCGGCCACGCGATAGAGCAGGCGATTCGCATGCCACGCCGACGTCAGCCGAACTTCAAGAGCTAACAAAACGGTGATGGGGAGCTGCAAGAGGGACGCCTGCTGTACTTTCGTGACGAGAAGAGCCGCAGGCTGTCCGAGCGCGCCTTGCTGAAACAAAATGTGGACTATCGGGCCGGAGAAACAGATCAAGGCCGCCGTCGCCGGCAGAATAAATGCGGCGATGAACAAACCATAGCTTCCAAGGGTACGGCGTCCCGCTCCCGGTTCTCCGCGGGCAGCGGCGGCCGAAAGGTGCGGAAGCACGGCCGTGCCCACTGCTGTCGGGCCAACCACGATCAACACTCCCAGCAGTTTGGTCCCATAGCTCAATACCGCCACGCTGCCGGAGCCGAGGCGCGCGGCCATGCCTTGATCCACCAAGGTGGAACCTAGCATTACCAGCGTGATCGCGACCAGCGGTGTATATTGGGCGGCCAAGCGGCCAAGCGCGGCAGTCATACCCGTCCAGCGAGGAAGCACCGGATATCCGAGTTTTTTCACTGCAGCGCAACTCAGCACTGCTTCGAAAGCGGCTCCGGCAACGGTCCCGGTCGCCAGCGCGATCACTCCGTATCGTTTGCCCCCGGCGAGGAGAGCGACGATGGAAGCGATCGGGGTTATCGCCGGGACGCCCGCCGCGTAGGCGAATTGATGGTACGCGTTGAGCACGGCGCGATAGGTGCAATTCAGGCCGTTCAAGGGAATAACCACCATCATCAGCAGTAGAAGGCGCTCTGTAAGTGCGAGTTTATCCGGCGGAAATCCGGGCGCCAGCGCCGCCAGCAGCCAGCCTGAAGCAGCGGCCGCCATCAAAGCGGTGAGGAGAAACGCGGCTCCGACAGTTGCCAGCACTGCCGCATACAGAGCCTCCGCGCGAGCTCTGCCTTGCTTCTCGCGCAGCTCGATCAGCGACGGAACCAGCGCCGAATCCAGCGGGCTGGCAAGGATATCCATGAAGAACGAAGGCACCAGGAACGCGATGAGATAAGCGTCCATGGCGTCGGAGGCGCCGAACAGCCGCGCTGCCAGAATGACTTTGAGCGCTGCGGCAACTTTGCTTGCAGCGGTCCAGCCGCCGACGGTCAGCGTGTCCAGCAGCATCCGCCAACTGTTCAAAATGCGTGGCCGTGGAAAGGGAGCCTGCTCGAACGAAGCGCTCATAAATCTTCTATCGCAGCCAACCCAAGCCGTGGCATACTCCCTACGATAGCCCGCTCGGCAATTATTCTCATGCGTATCGCGATCGTTCATTATTGGCTGCTTAACATGCGGGGCGGCGAAAAAGTGGTGGAAGCGCTGTGCCGTATGCTGCCGGATGCCGACATATTCGCGCTATTTTATGAACCCGCCCGCGTGTCGGAGACCATTCGTTCGCATCGCGTCCACACCTCGTTTTTGCAGCCCTTCCGCGGGCACTATCGTTCCATGCTTCCGCTCATGCCGATGGCGCTCGAGAGCTTCGATCTGCGCGGGTACGATCTGGTATTGTCCAGTGAATCGGGCCCCGCTAAGGGGGTAGTGATCCCGTCCGATGCCCGCCACATCTGTTATTGCCACACGCCCATGCGTTATCTCTGGGATCTGTATCCGGCCTATCGAAACGACTGGACGCATTCGCGTTTGAAACGTGCGGTCATGACGCCGTTCGCCAGCTATCTCCGGCTTTGGGACTACGCATCCGCCGCGCGCGTGGATGAATTTGTCGCCAACAGCGAGAATGTGCGGCGGCGCATATGGAAAACCTACCGCCGCGAATCGATGGTAGTGAATCCGCCGGTGGCGGTCGAAACGTGTTATCACTGTCCATCTGAAGAATATTATTTAATTGTCGCTGAATTAGTGCCATATAAGCGGTTGGATTCCGCAATACGGGTCTTTGCACGCAATGGCCGTAAGTTGCGCGTGGTAGGGGACGGTCCGGAATTCAGAGCGCTGAAGCGCCAGGCGACCGGGAATATCGAGTTCTGCGGGAGGGTTCCCGACGACGATCTGCGCGGCTTGTACGCGCGCTGCCGCGCGTTTCTGATGCCCGGCGAGGAAGACTTCGGGATCACCGCAGTGGAAGCGTTGGCGAGCGGCAAGCCCGTCATCGCGCTGGGGCGGGGCGGCGTGCTCGAAAGCGTGCCGCTCGAAGATCCGCTGGGTGGGCTATTCTACGCCGAGGCCTCCGATGACGCATTGAGCCAGGCCATCGAGCGTTTGGATGCGTGCGAGAAGCAGATTCGCCCCGCCGCGCTTCAAGCCTACGCCGCGCGATTTTCAGAGGCCGAATTCGCGAACAAGATGAGCGAGATACTGTACTCAAGCGTTCGGCCGATTGCGCCGCGCTAGCCAAAGCATCACTGCGCCGAAAGCCAGCATCACCGCGCCGCAGTAGAGGTTGACATTAGCCGTTTCGAGCGGCGCGCGGCCTTCCATCCCGACGGCGGCTGCGATCAGCGTGAGGCCGATCACGACGAAGAACATTCCGATGGACGCGCGAAGGTCAGTCATTGGTCACCAGAAAAGCAAATTGAGCGCTATTAACAATACGACCACGATGACGGCCAGACTGACGGGCCGCTTGTACCAGGCCAGCGTCGGATCGTGAGGAACGTCGGTGAGCCCATACACCAGGTCGCGAAGCGCGCTGTCGGGCTTGGGCCGCGACACCAGGCTGACCAGCAGGGTTACCAGGAAACAGGTGGACCACGCCAGGATCGCGATCCAAAAGTTCTGCGCCATCGTGGACGGAAATGTATGGATCACGCGTCCCAGCCAGCCGCCCTTGCCCTCCGCCAACGTCAACCCGTGCGTCGCCGCCGCCGCCGCGGTGCCCGCCAGCAACCCGGCGAAAGCTCCATGGCCGGTGGCGCGCTTCCAGAACATTCCGAGCAGAAACGTTGCGAACAGCGGCGCATTCACGAACCCGAATACCAGCTGCAGGAAATCCATGATGTTGTTGAAGTGCGTCGCCAGGTACGCCGTTGCAACCGAAAGCGCGACACCCGCCACCGTGGTGACGCGCGCCACGTGAAGATAATGCGAGTCGGGCGCATTCTTCCGGATGTGGCCCTGATAAAGATCATAGGTCCACACGGTATTGAACGCGGTGACGTTTCCCGCCATGCCGGACATGAACGATGCCATCAGCGCCGTCAGCCCCACGCCCAGCATTCCGGATGGATAGAACTGAGCCATGAGCGTAGTTAGCACCTGATCGTAATCGAGTTCCCCGGTGGGTTTGTGCGGGATCGCATAGCCCAGCGACATATGCGACAGGGCCAAGGCCGCGATGCCGGGAAGAATCACGACGAACGGCATCACCATTTTCGGAAACGCGGCAATCAGCGGCGTGCGGCGGGCGGCTGACATCGAATCCGCCGCCATGGCGCGTTGGACAACCAGGAAGTCGGTGCACCAGTAGCCGAAGGACAAAACAAATCCGAGCCCGGCGACGAGGCCGAATATTTCCACGCCCATCGGATTGTCGGAAGCGTAACGCACATGCGCCCAGGAGTGCGTCATGACGGCCGGAATCCGGGATGCAATGCCGGTCCAGCCGCCGGATTTGTGCAGCGCCAGGATGGAAAGCGGCGCGAAGCCGAGCACGATCAGAAAGAATTGCAGAACCTCGTTGTAGATGGCGCTGCTGAGTCCGCCCAGAAACGTGTAAATCAGGACGATGAATGCCGAGAGCAGCACGGAGGCGGTAAAGCTCCAGCCCAGCACCAGCTCGAACAGGAGCCCTAGAGCGTACATCGAGATTCCGGAAGAAAAAATCGTCATCACCGCGAAGGTGACGGCGTTCAGCGTGCGCGTCTTTTCGTCGAAGCGCAGTTTCAAATACTCCGGCACGCTGCGGGCGCGGCTGCCGTAGTAGAACGGCATCATGAACAGGCCGACGAACAGCATAGCCGGAACCGCGCCGATCCAATAAAAATGCGCGGTCATGATGCCGTATTTCGCGCCCGACGCGCACATGCCGATCACTTCCTGCGCGCCCAGGTTCGCGGCTATGAATGCCAGGCTGGTGATCCAGACTGGGACTGAACGGCCGGAGGTCAGAAAATCCGAGCTGGTGGAGACCCGCCGGCGCGCCAGCCATCCGATGCCCAGCACGAATAGGAAATACAGCGAGAGGATGAAGTAGTCGACCGGGGCAAGCTTCATCGATTGAGAGCTTAGCACGCGGATGGCCGAATCCCGCTTGTGGCTACTTGAGATGGCTACTTGAGTTTGTAGAGATTGCGGGCGTTGTCGCGAAGCACCATGCGTGCCAACTCGCCGGCCCGTTCGCGGGTAATCTCGCCGTCATGCATCATTTCCGTGAGAGCCAGGGCGAGCGCCTGACGGCCGGTAGTATTTGCCAGCCAACCCGCCTCCTCCCAAGACATTTCTTCTGAAAACGGATAGGCATCGGTTCCGAAAAGGACCTTTTCTGGCGCGTATTCCAGCCATTCGCGAATCACCTCGGAGACGGCGCGGGGGTAATTCATGAAGGTCTGCGAGGAAAAATCGGCATAGACGTTGGGCTTGGTCAGCAGAGCCGTCACTTCCCGCGTGAACGGCCACCCGCCGTGCAGCATCGCAAAATTGACGCTCCGAAGCTTGGGGTCGTTGAAGAGTGGTTCGAGCAGCAATGGGTTTGCCCCGCCGACATTAAAGTAACCGCCTCCGCCTGCGTCCACATGAAAATGTACCGCCATGCCCAGCCGTCCGCACTCAGCCGCGATATATCGGAGCAGAAAGTCCTGAAGCTTCTTATAGGATGCGCGGGCGACCGGCTGATTGCGGGCACTCGTGTAAATTCGAACAGCCTCGGATTTGGGTGTATCGTCAAAATCGAGTGACCGGAGGTAGGCAGCCTCAAATTTCACCGCCACCGCGCCCCCTTGCTTGTGACGCTCCAGCGTTGCAGTAACCACCTTCTGCAAATATTCGTCCAGTGAGTCCGGCGGGGACTTGTAGCCGCATTCCTGGAGATACCGCTTCAGCAGACGTTCTTCCAGCCGGAAGAAACTCTTGCGGTCCGAATTTTCGGCGGCCAGGCTACTGTTGTCGAGCGGATACATCAGAGCGTCTTCGAACGGGACCCATAAAAATCGCGGCGGCTCTATACCGCGGCCCATCGCGACGCGGTTGGCGAGCATGGTCTCGATGCCGAGCTGATCCAGCATCCATTCGGCATAGTGGAAGCCTTTTTCGGCCATGATTTGCTTTTTCCGCTGCTGCAATTCCCGAACGTGCTCCGGCGCCAAATCGTGATAGGTGTATCCATATAGTTCACGCCACGCTTCGATAAGGATCGGCGACCCGGCGCGGGTCCGAAAGGGTTCGGTAGAGGGCGCCAGGGATTCAACCGGCAGCGCGTCGTATTCCGTATCTTTGTCACTGCCTTTGACCGGGCGCACGGGATGCGCATGATTGTCGATGGACTTGATTCCGGCGATGCCGGCCGCAATTTGCGAATCGATGGGCAGCTGCGCAAAAGCAAGCCGTCCGCACACAACGGCGGAAAGCACGAAGATACGGCTGGACATTGAAGAGTATTATCGCGCGCAAATGGCGACTACGGTGACGTCGTCCCGTTGGTCGCCGGCCAACGCCCGGATAATCCCGCTCACCAACATGTCCGCGTTCGCGCCTTTGCAATTTTCAAGGACGCGCAGCAGCCCGTCTTCGCCAAACTCTTCTCCGCTTTCTACGCCCGCTTCCGTCACTCCATCCGAATAAAGGATGAGCGTGTCTCCGGCGCGGAGCTCCACCATTTGTTCCTCGCTTTTCCAGTTGGGAAAAACGCCCAGCACGGTCGCTGTGGGCGCGAGCCGCTCACGGGTTCCGTCCGCGCGGAGCAGCACCGGAGGAGGGTGCCCGCAATTGGCATAACGCAGCGTACGGGTGCGATCATCGTAGTGCCCAAAGAACAGCGTTGCGAAGACCTCCGGCGTGGTGGATTCGTAGAACAGCTTGTTGACGCCTTGTAACATGGCGGCGGGCCGTCGCAGGGTTTCCTGAGGCTGGCTGCGGAAACAGGCCTGCAGATTCGCCATCAGCAAAGCCGCCGCGACGCCTTTTCCAGAAACGTCCGCCACCACAAATCCCAGACCGTTCGCCCCGGCGTCGAGAAAGTCGTAATAGTCTCCGCTGACTTCGCTAGCAGGTAGGCACTGGCCCGCATATTCGATGGTAGTGAGCTGGGGGCCATGCTGCGGAAACAGCTTTTGCTGCACATTCCGCGCAATCTCCAATTCAGATTTCACCCGCCGCTGGGTTTTCGCACGTTCGGCGGCCTCGCCGGCCTGCTGTCGAATGACGCCCAGCAGCCGCGCGTTATCCCATGGCTTCTGGATGAAATCGCAAGCGCCCCTGCGCATGGCTTCCACCGCGATATCCACGTTGCTCCAGGCTGTCATCACCACGATGGGTGCGGGATTGTCTTGCGCCTCCAGGCTGGACAGAAGATCCAAACCTTCCGCGCCGGACGTAGTGTCGCGCGCGTAGTTGAGGTCCATCAGAATCAGATCGAAGGGCTGGGACCGGGCGGCGCCTAGCAGCGCTTGCGGGGAATCCACCAGCACGCTCTGGTGTCCCGCGCCTTTCAACAGCAATCGCAGTGCCTCCAGCACGTCGGCCTGGTCGTCGCCCACCAGAATGCGCAGGCCGCCCGCGTCAGTTGGAAGCGAGGCTGTTTCCGGCATCACATTCGTCATGGTTACTCACCGCAACCATAAAGGCAATCGCTCGGCCACACTAAGCAATTGAACGAAGGGCGTTTAATTGCCGGCTGGGTGCGCGACTGTCCGCAAATGGGATGGCCGCGTTCCGCTTTCAAGAAAGCTGGGCAAGTTTATCGTCGAGATGCTTGAGAGCGGCCCGGAGCACCTCACGATAGCCGGGATTTTTGGCCGTTTCAAGATCGTGGACGATTCGTGTGCGCGAGAGAAGCAGGCTTTCACGCTGGCGCGCTCGTTCTGCCTCGACGGGGTCGACCGGACCGGACCGCGCGCCATTGCGACGCGATTCGGCGGACTCCATTTGGGACTCGATCGACTTGCTTTCCCAACCCCGAGCCATGCCTCTAGTTTGCCACCTTTGGACGCGCCGGAGGCCAACGGCCCATCAGGTACCCTGAAGAATGCTCAACGGACTCGCGAATATCGCGCTGGCGCTGGCTCTGTTCTATCAGAAGGCTCCGCCGGCTCGATCCTCGGTGATTGTGCTGGTTCTAGACGGCCTCCGTCCCGACATGATTACGCCCGAGATCATGCCGAACCTGTTCCGCTTGCGCCAGGAAGGCGTTTGGTGCGCCAACGCGCATTCCGTTTTCCCGACGGTTACGCGCGTGAACGCGGCCAGCATTTCCACTGGAACAGTCCCGGCGGCGCACGGCATTGTGTCGAATACGATGTATGTCGAAGGCGTGAGTCCAGCGCCTTTCGACACCGCGAACTATCAAAATCTGGTAAAGCTCGCCGAAATTTCGGGAGGGCGCGCCGTGGCCGTGCCGACGCTGGCCGAGACGCTCGAAAAAGCGGGCGTTTCTTTCGCCGCGCTCAGCTCAGGTTCCACCGGGAGCGGATTCCTTTTGAACCCGATGGCGCCGGTAGGAATCGGCACGCTCATCAGTGGAAGCTTGGAGGAGGGACGCCGCGTCGCCTTCCCCGATAAGGCGGATCAGGAAATCCGCCGCGTCTTTGGATCCCAGAAAGCGGAGGAAGGGATCCGATCGCTTCTTTGGACCGAACGGGTGCTGCGCGATTACGTCATCGCGGAGCTCCACGCTCGCGTCATCATCGATTGGCTGACGGAGCCCGATACCACCCAACATCGCCATGGCGTCGGTTCTCCTGAAGCCTTGGCCGCGCTTAAGATCGACGATGAACAGATCGGTCTCCTGGTCGCCAAGCTGCGAACATTGGGCCTCGAGGACACCACCGACATCATCGTGACCGCCGATCACGGCTTTACCGCCGAGCCCGATCCGGTGGATCTGAAGGGCGTCATCGAAGCTACCGGCCACGCAAGCGAAATCATAGCCGCAAGCAACGGGCCCTCCGTTCTGCTCTACGTGAAGAATCACTCGCCGGATTTGATCAGGAGTATGGTCGCCGAACTCCAGAAGACTGATGGCGTGGATCTGCTCTTCACGGATGCTCAGCGTCCAAAAAACGGAGCCGTGCAATGTCTTGCGGGCAAAAATGTTGGATGGGTTCCCGGCACCTTCTCACTCGAACTGATCAACGAGTGCCCGGCCGATCGCGCCGCCGATATCATCGTGACGTTTAAATGGAGCTCAGCGCCGAATGAATTCGGCTACCCCGGCCGGCAATGGATCGCCTCCACGGATCCCCGCAGCAACGTCCCCGCGCGAAGCGGCCATGGCGGATTGAACCCCTGGACCGTGCATACGCCAATGGTGCTATGGGGCAAGGATTTTCGAAAGCGCGCGGTGGTGGAAGCGCCGGTGGCAAACTTCGACATCGCCCCTACGATCCTGGCGCTCGAAAGCGTTCCCGCACCCGATTCGATGCGCGGCCGGGTGATTTCGGAAGCCTTCGCCAAGTCTCCGCGGCCGGACAGGAAGGCCCGTGCCCGTACGGTCAACGTTCGCGCTGGAACTTTCTGCGCGGCGATTCAACTTTCCGTAACCGGCGGGAGCACTTATATCGATAGTGGCCAGCGTTGCCCATGACGCCTATGTAAAGCTTCGTAACCCGCGCACGTTACGATCCGTCGAAGGGCTATCGTGCTGTTCAGCCAGCGTGTTCTTTAGATGATCAACGTCGCAATTGTTGGGGGCGGCATCGGCGGGGTGGCCGCGGCGGCAGCGTTTCATAAATTTGGCATTCACGCCACTGTATATGAACGGGCCCCTAGCCTGCATGAAGTCGGGGCCGGCATGATGCTATGGCCGAACGCCACGCGCGTTCTGAAAAGCCTTGGGCTGCTCGACGCCGTGGCGGCGCGTAGCGGTCCGAACGCGAACTTCCTGGTCCGGGGCACCTGCGGAAAGGTTCTCATGGACATCGCCTTGGGAAACTTCGAAGTGCCGGCTTTATGCACCCGGCGCTCCGATCTGTTGGCGTCGCTGCTTTCCGCCGTCCCACCTGAATGCATTCGCCTGGGCAAGGAACTGTCGCACTTCGAGCGCTCTCGATCCAGCGTTCGCCTGTATTTCGCCGACGGCCTGGTCAAGGAGCACGATGCCGTGATCGGGGCCGATGGAATTCGCTCCCGCGTGCGCAGCGAACTGTTTGGAAGCACCGAGCCGATTTACCGCGGCTATGGGATTTGGCGCGGAGTGGCTGCTTATGCCGGCCCGTCGATCCGGGAAGGATGTAATAGCGAAACCTGGGGGCACGGCAGCCGCTTCGGCATTCTGGACGTTGGGCACGGAAAATTTGCGTGGTATGCGACGGCTAATATTCCCAGGCGCGATCCCGGTCCCGGAGACCAGCGTAAGGCGGAACTTCTTGAGCGCTTCTCTGGATGGCACGAGCCCATCTGCGCTTTGATCGATTCAACGAAGACCATCCTCGAGAATGGAGCCTACGATCTTCCACCGCTTCCGCGCTGGACTTTAGGACGGGCGACCTTGCTCGGCGATGCCGCGCACCCATGCACGCCGAATCTCGGGCAAGGGGGTTGCATGGCGCTGGAAGATGCGCTGGTCCTAGCGAAATGTTTTGCCGTCGAACGTTCAGTGGATTCCGCGCTGCTTCGTTATGAATCACTCCGGCTGCCCCGGACACGCCACATTCAGCACCGGTCGCTTCTAATGGGCCATATCGGGCAGTGGCAGAATCGCACGGTGGTCGCCGGACGCCGCGTGGTAACCAGCCTTCTTCCGGCCGCCTGGTTCGAGCACAATCTAAGAAAGGTGTATTCGTATGAAACGTAATGCGCTGGCGTTAGGCTGCGCATTTCTGGCGGTCACCGCAATGAGGGCGGCTGACGACAGGCCCATCGATCTCCAGCGCAGCACCATTACGATTCACGTCGGCAAGGCCGGGCTTTTCTCCGCCGCCGGCCACGAGCATTGGATTAACGCCCCCATCGCTTCCGGCGCGTTGCGGGATTCCTCCAGCCCGCACATCGAGTTCACCGTCGAATCCTCGAAGATGACCGTCAAGCCGGATCCTAAAGTGGATGCGAGCACCGAAGCCCAGATCCAGAAAGATATGGAGGAGATGACGCTCGAGACCAAGAAATTTCCCGAGATTGCGTTTCACTCTACACGCATCGAAAAGCTGAGCGACGGCCAATGGAAAGTAGAGGGTGATTTATCGTTGCACGGCGTCACCAAGCAGGTCAGCCTGATGGCGAAGAAGGACGGCGACGCGTACAGCGCGCACACTGTTCTCAAACAGACCGATTTCGGAATCAAGCCCATCACCGTGGGCGGCGGCATGATCAAGGTGAAGAACGAGATCGATCTCGATTTCCAGATCTTCCCGCGGCAGGGCTGAGATGATGCGCACGGCTGTTTCCACGCCCCATGCTCCGGTCAGGATCGATGCCATTCGGCGGCACTACGATCGCCTCTCGTTTCTGTATCGCTTCTTCTGGGGCGAACACCTACATCACGGCTATTGGGAAGGCGACGAATCGGTGGCGCGTGCGCAGATTCAGTTGATGGAGTGTCTGGCGGAACGCGCGGGCATCCCTCGCGGCGCAAGAGTCCTCGACATTGGCTGCGGCCTGGGGGGATCGGCGCTGTGGCTGGCCGATAAATTCGCATGCGAAGTAACCGGGATCACCATAAGTCCGGTTCAGGCGCGGATGGCGGCGGCCAAAGCCAAAGCCCGGGGGTTGGACAACCAAGTCCGGTTTCTAGTGAGGGACGCGAACGAATGGCAAGGCGATCCGGACAGTGCAGACGTGATATGGATCATGGAGAGCAGCGAACATTTTCATGACAAGCCGCATTTTTTCGAAGGCTGCGTCCGCGCTTTGAAGCCCGGTGGCATTCTGGCGGTCTGCGCGTGGCTGCGGCGCGACGGGCCGCTGCGTGAGGAGGACCAGGTTCTGGTCAACACCATTGCCGAGGCAATGCTCAGCGCGAGCCTGGATTCGCTTAGCGACTATAGCGGCTGGATGCGCGACGCCGGCCTCACTGTCACTGCGGCCGATGACATCACGCGCCATGTGGAGCAGACCTGGGCCCACTGCTCGCGGATCGGCGGTAATCCCCTGGTCCGCCTTTTTCTCCCATTCACCGGCGGACCGACGCGGCGTTTCGTCCGATCGTTTCCCTTAATGACACAGGCTTACGCCACTGGGGCGATGGCTTTCGGTCTGTTCATCGCGAAGAAATCATTGGGCTCCGTGGACCCAGCCTGCTGACCGGCTGCGTTTCATCCATTTGTAGATGGATATCGAGCTCCCGATGATGCAGAGAGCGACGAATGCGGTCATGGACCACTCGAATGCGGGTGTGCGAGTGATCCTCAGTATGTGCCTTCCCAGCCAGATGGCCAGCAGCCCGAGGATACTGAACCGCACCGCGCGTCCCCCCGCGATTACCGCCAGCATCTTCGCGCGCGGGTAATTGAGCGCGGCCACGGCTGCAATCACCACGGTAAAAGGGAAGGGGGGCGGCGCGAGCGTCGCCACCAGCAGCGCTGTCGCGGCGTGATCCGCTATCTTCTTCTCCATGTACTCGACGCGCTTGCCCGGCAACAGCAGCTTGAGGCCGGCCTTGCCGCCCGTACGAACCGAGAGATCCAGCAGGTAACAACCCAAAGTTGAACCGCACACAGCCATCGCGACATACAGCGGCAGCAATGCGTGATCCCGAACCGTGAGCGCCACCAGAAGCAGGTCGTTGCCCAGCGGCACGAAAAGAAATGAGGAGTCCAGCACGCCCAGTAGCAACAAGCCGAAAGGGCCGATGTGCAGGAAGAATAAAAAAATTGGACGGAAGGCCTGGCGCACGCGTTTATTGTACGCGCCGAGCGCGCCTATTTAGAACCGATTCAATTCCGCGATCAAGGCCTGAATGCCCTTTTTGCGGTATATCTGCACCAGGCGTTGCTCTTCATCCGACGGTGCGATCACGCGCTGCAGTTCGCTGCCATTCAAATCGGCGCGGCTGGGAATCCACATGCTGCCATCGGCAAACTCCACGTTGCTTACAAAGCCGGTCATGGAGTCGATCTCGAGCGACTGCCCGCCGTGTGAGGGGAACTTCAGCGTCGTGTTGCCCAGAATCTGGCTGTTTTGACCAGGCGCCAGCATGAGCTGCGCGGGCACCGAGCCGGCCAGAAACTCGCGGCCGCTGTGATCGCGCAGAATCCAACCGATCTCAAGATATCGAATGGAGCGGTCCGAGCGATTCTTCACTTCGAGACGCGGCGCCCTGGCTTCGTTGCCGGCCACGCGGGCCATGCCGCCCACTGGATCCACGGGAGCGTCCGGGAGCCGGAGGAAGGCGAACTGCAGCTCTTTTTCGGGCTCGAAGTTGGTGGCCCGGCCGCCGCGGACAACCTGCACGTCCACGTTGGGCCGATCCGCCTGATGCGTCATGCTCTCCAGGATCTCCTGCCGCAAACGCTCCGGCCCCTCGGCCAGCAGAGACTTGAAGTATTTTCGATCCCGCCGCGCTTCCCACTCCGACAACGTCAGCGTGCGGCGCGAACTGAGCTTGTCGGGACCATAGAAGCTTAGATCATCGAACAGAATTCCATCCAGCGAGATCTGGACGGGCACGCTTCCGGAAGCCTGCAATGGCCGCAGAAGCCGCAGATCGATCCGCAACGGAAAGGTCTGGCTGGGTGCGACATCCAGGCTGGTCAGCGTGACGGAGCCTTTGCCGCCGGGGGTTACATCCTGCGCCGTCACCAGCAAAGTGATGCCGCGAATGCGCCGCCGGCTGGAATTCTCAAACGATAACGCGGCGTGCAGATCCAGCAACAGAGCGCCGCCGCGCGCGCTTTCGTTGGACTCCCCATATTCGGCCGACAACAGCTTTATGGGTGAATCCTTCGCCAGATTGAACTGGGTGACTACTCCGCCGTAGAGACCCGAGCCCGCCAACAAGACGGGAGCCATGAGGAAACGCTTACGGCTCGCCATAGTACACCTTGTTGGTGGTGACCTGTCCCGTGTCGGCATCCACATATCGCATGCCCGCCGAACCTTGCAGGTTCACCGACACCGTTACGCCATCGGCGTTCGGATGCATGAGCGACATGGCGCGATCGTTTTCCTTCACTTCGAGCGACGAAGAAGACGCTTCCAGAACCACGTCCTCGGCCGCCGCGGGACGCTGCACCAGTTTTCCGAAGCGTTCGAAGCGAATCCGGTTCAGGGAGTTCATCAGATGCTCGGCTTCGGGCTGCGGCAGACTCACCGAAAAGGCCACCAGAAAGACCACCGTGGCGCAGCCCAGAACCATGGCCGCATTCAGCCCGAGGCGCGCGGGACGGCTGCGCACCGGCGGGTCAAACGCGGCGATCGCTTCTCCGGCCGCCAAGCCGACTCGAATATTCCCGGACATCTCGGCCGCCAGCCGGTTCCAGTTCAAATCCTGAGGCAACTCCGACGCGAGCTCTCTTACCTCCCCGCCCGCGCCTCTGAGGGATCGCACTTCCGTTTCGCACCGAGAGCACCGCTCCACGTGTCGTCCCACGCGCCAGCGATCTAATCGCCCGAGATCGCCTCCGACCCACAGCGCAAGCTGGAATTCGCTCGGGTGCAGCATGCCCGGGTACTTCATGGCTTCTTCCTTCCGGACGAGCGCCGGTTACGCTCGATGTAGCGCTTGAACTTGATCCGCGCGTTGGCGATGTGCGAGCGCACCGTGGCTTTCGAGCAATTCATGTGTTCGGCCACTTCATCGGCCCCGAGGCCCTCGACGTCCCGCAGCAGCAGAGCGGTGCGTTCGCGATCGGTTAGAACCGCCAAACCCTCTTCGAGATAAGCGCGATGCTCGGACCGAAGCACAGCCTGCTCGGGGCTCTCCGTCGGCTCGCTCAACGGTTCCACCAGGCTATCGATCTCGCAAAAGTTGACCTTGCCGGTTCGGCGCAGGAAATCGATGGCCGTGTTGCTGGCGATCCGGGATAGCCAGTGTGTGGCTTTCTCCAGATCCTTCAACTGATCTTGCCGCTGCAGGGCCTTAATGAAGGCCTCCTGGGTAAGGTCCTGCGCATCCGCCACATTCCCGACGATCCGGTAAATGAGCCGGAAGATCCTCTGTAAGTTATCAGAAATAAAGCGGTTTTGTAGTTCTTGCGCGGCTAGTTGATGGGCGTCGATTTCAGGCGAGACGCGATGCTCACTCATGAGCGCCTCGAAGGTGTATACAGCCGACGTCATCCCTATAATAGGCTGACGCTAAAACCCTAGAAACGTGCAAAGTATTTAGGGCCACCGAGTACTCATCGACTCCCTTCTTTCAATTGTATATAGGTTCTCACGCAACGATTCACCCATTCCTGGCCACCAAATCGGCAAATGTGCCGACGGGAAGCTCCGCTAGCGATTGGACCACCAGGTCGGCTTCCAGACGCCCGTTTCTGCTCACCCCGATGCTCCTGATGCCGGCACGGCGTGCGCCTTCGATCCCCGCGGCCGAGTCTTCCACCACCACGCAGCGCGCGGGCGGGAACCCCAGCCGCCGGGCCGCGCCCAGAAACACCTGCGGGTCCGGTTTGCCGGCGGTGACGTCCTCGGCGGAGACGATGGCGTCAAAGCTGGCCGAGAGCCCCAGGGCTTCAAGCACCGCATCCACATTTTCGCGCGGCGCGGACGAAGCGATGGCTTGGCGCCAGCCCTCCCCGCGCAAGTGCCGCACCCATTCGGCCGCGCCCGGCAGAGGCTTCAATCCGCCGCCCCGAACCAGCTTCCGATACAAAACTTCTTTTTCTTCGGACACGCGCGCGATGCGGTCGGCTGTGGCGGACGGGCCGAGCCAGACGGGAAGGATTTCGTCATTGCGCAGGCCGAACGTCTCCACGAACTGAACCCGGCTGACAGACACTCCTTCGGCGGTCATCGTCTCATGCCACGAACGCCAATGGTACTCTTCAGAATCCACCAGGGTTCCATCCAGATCCCAAAGCACCGCGCCAGGCATGTCGCCATTTTCGCATGCACACGCTATCCTGAAAATATATGAGACAAGTTGCCGTGGTCGGCATCGGGAAGACCGCGTTCGGCGCGTTCCCGGATCGCGATCTCCGTTCGCTCGCGGTGGAAGCCGGACAAAAAGCGCTGGAGAACGGCCGCGCTAAACCTTCGCAAGTGGAAGCTTTCTATCTAGGCAATTTCGCCGGGCCGTCCTTCGTGGGGCAGAATCATCTGGCTCCCTACGTGTCGGCGGCGATGGGTATCACGGGCGTTCCAGCCACGCGTTTTGAGGCGGCCTGCGCGTCCAGCGGAGCGGCTTTTTTCCACGCGGTCTCGGCCGTGGCCGCGGGACTTTACGACGTGGTTCTGGTGGCCGGGGTCGAGAAGATGACCTCGCAGACCACGCCCAAAGTAACCGAAATCCTGGCCGGCGCGGGCGACCTGTGCGGCGAAGTGCGCGCGGGCGCCACCTTTCCGGCCCTGTTCGCGATGATCGCGCGCCGTCACATGTATCAGTACGGCACTACGCGCGAGCACATGGCCGCCGTTGCGGTAAAGAACCACGGCAACGGCGCGAAGAACCCCCTGGCGCATATGCGCAAAGTCATCACCATGGAACAGGCGCTGAACGGCAAGCCGATCGCCGAGCCGCTGACGGTTTACGATTGCTCCCTGATCAGCGACGGCGCGGCGGCGGTCTTGATCGTGCCGCTCGAGCGCGCCGCCGAGTTTACCGACAAGCCGGTGCGCGTGCTTGGAATCGCTCAGGCGTCCGATAACGTCGCGCTGGATGAAAAGGACGACATCACCACCTTCCGGGCGGTCCAGACATCTTCGGCAAAAGCGTACAAGATGGCCGGTCTCGGTCCTCGCGATATCCAGTTCGCCGAAGTGCACGATTGCTTTACCATCGCCGAAATCGTCGCCATCGAGGATCTGGGTTTTGTCAAGAAGGGTGAAGGCGGTCCGTATACTTTGGCGGGCAAAACCTGCATCCAGGGCGAACTTCCGGTCAATACCAGCGGCGGGCTGAAGGCCAAAGGACACCCGGTGGGCGCCACCGGCGTCGGGCAGATTTGCGACCTGGCGCAGCAGATCCGCGGCGAAGCCGGTGAGCGGCAAGTGGCGCGGAACCAGATCGGCTTGGCGCAGAATCTGGGCGGATCGGGCGCAACCAGCGTGGTCAGCATCCTGGGGGCCGCATGAACAGCCCTGGACCTGGAACGGTGTACACCGAGACGGTGGTTTACTCGCCGCCCGAAGCGTATGTCAACGACGTGCCCTATCAACTGGCCATCATCCAGCTGGATGGCGGCGGGCGCTTGACGGGCCGCATCGCGGGCCCGCGGGCAGAAATAGGCGATCCGGTCACATTTGCCGAATTCCGGAACGGCGTGGCTTTTTTCAGAAAGAATCAATGAAACTCGCAGAGCGGATGAATCGCATAGGCGTCGAAGGCGCCTTTAACGTACTGGTGCGCGCCCGCGCGCTCGAAACGCAGGGACGGGACGTAATTCACCTGGAGATTGGCGAGCCGGATTTCCCCACCGAGCGCCACATCGTGGAAGCGGCCAAACGAGCGCTCGATGAAGGCTGGACGCACTACGGGCCTCCGCAGGGGCTGCCGGAGCTGCGCGAAGCCATCGCCGCGCATGTGTCGGAGAGCCGCGGCATCAGTGTTGGACCGGAGCGCGTGTGCGTGGTTCCGGGCGGCAAGCCGATGATCTTTTTCCCGATGCTGGCGCTTCTAGAGCCCGGCGACGAGGTGATTTATCCAAATCCCGGCTTTCCGATCTACGAATCGATGATCAACTTTCTGGGCGCCAAGCCGGTGCCTATTCCGCTGGTGGAAGAGCGCGGCTTTTCTTTCGATCTGGATCGCCTGCGCGACAGCTTTTCTTCCAAGACTAAGATGCTGGTGTTGAACTCCCCGCACAATCCCACCGGCGGCGTGATTCCGGCCGAGGACATTCGCGCGATCGCGGAAATGGTGCGGGATCGCGACCTGATCGTGCTGGCCGACGAGATTTACGGCCGGATTTACTTCAGCGAGCCCCCAGCGTCCATTACCTCCATACCGGGCATGCTCGAGAAGACGATTATCCTGGACGGATTCTCGAAGACCTATGCCATGACCGGCTGGCGGATGGGGTTCGGCGTATTGCCCGAATGGCTGGTGGATTCGGTGAACAAGCTGATGGTGAATTCCAATTCCTGCACGGCCAGCTTTACGCAGCGCGCCGGAATTGCCGCCATCAACGGCCCGCAGGACGGCGTCGAGAAAATGGTTTGCGAGTTTCAGCGGCGTCGCGATGCGTTCTGCGCGGGGTTGAACTCGATCCCCGGAGTCCGCTGCGCCATCCCGGGCGGGGCCTTTTACGTATTTCCAAACATCACGGGAACCGGTTTCACGTCGGGCGAACTGGCTGACCGGCTCCTGAACGAAGAGGGAGTAGCCTGTTTGAGCGGGACCGCGTTCGGGGCCTATGGTGAAGGCTATCTGCGCTTCAGCATCGCCAATTCCTACGAGAACCTAATGGCCGCGCTTGATCGAGTTAAACGATTCCTGAGCAAAGCCGCACGCCCATAAAATGAAAAACCCGATCCAGTGAATCGGATCGGGTTTCCGTTTGCTACTACTGCGCGCACCAAATGTCAGGCTACGTTTTGCGCCCGGGAGCGGCTCACGATTGCATTCATTTGGTCTTTCAACCGAAGTTTCACCTTCTTGAGCCGATGTTCTTCCAACTCCTCCTCGGGAGTGAGATGCGGCTTGGCTTCCAGCGCTTCAAGCTGGACGTGATACACCGCGTGTTCTTCGGCTAGACGGCGAAACTCCTGATCCGTCTTCATCAGGTGCGCCTTTAATTCATCCTGCGTGTTCTCCATCAGGGCTCTTTCTCCTTTGTGAGGTAGCCACGCCGAGTCGATAGGTTTGACTTGCTCGGTGGGATAGTTGACTGGTTGCATTCGTCTTGCAAAGGGTCACCGACGGCCCCCTGCATTTGTGACAGTATCATGAAAAAATCCTCATGACAATCCCTGTCTCGGGAGGATTCTCGTAGTATCCAGGTCTTTGGCCCACCGCTTCGAAGCCAAAACGTTCATAAAGCCGTCGAGCCGCGGTGTTCGATTCGCGGACTTCCAGGAAGTGCGATCCGGGCCAGCGTGCGCACTCGGCCTGAAGCAACGCGGCGCCCACCCCGAGCCTGCGGAAATCCGGATGGACGGCTACGTTCAGGATCTCGCGCTCCTGATCGCCAATGCGGCGCGATACGATGAAACCGGCCACTTTTCCGTCCAAAGCGGCGAGATGGCAATCGAACGCCATGTAGTCCTGGGCCAGCCATTGGGAAGCTTCGAGCGCTGTAGCCTGGATGGCGGTGATCTCCGCGAGGTCTCCCGGCTGGGCGGGCCGGATTTGAACGCGCGGCGGCAGCAGCTCGGCGAACAGCGCCCTTTGCCGAGCACCGATTTGCTTCCAATCGAAATGCTTTTCGGCGTGGGCGCGGCCGGCGGCGGCAATCCGGTCGCGCAGGGATTGGTCATCGAGCAACGTCAAAATCGCTTTGGCGAAATCGGCGGCTGAATCCGCTATCCAAACGTTGACTCCATGTTCCAGCCCCAGGCCCGCGCAGCCGGAGGTAGTGGAAACCACGGCGCGGTTCATGGCCAGCGCCTCCAGCACCTTGAGATTGGTGCCGGCCGAGGCCAAGGTCGGGACCAGCGCCAGGTTCGCTTCCACATACAGCGGCCGGACGTCGGCGACAAAGCCCAGGACGCGTACACTGTTATCCTCCGGCAAGTTCGTCAATCCCGTCTGTTCGCGCCAATAGACCAGCGGATCGGGTCCCGCCACCACGGTCACGGTGATGTCCGGCGCCTTCGAAAGCAGGATGGGCCAGATCTGCTCCACAAAAAAACGATAGGCGACGATGTTGGGGAAATGCCGGAACGAGCCGATGAAAAGCAGCCGGCGGCCGGGCCGCACGATTTCCGGCGTGAACCGATCGAGATCCACGCCATTGGGAATCACGACGACGTTCGGCCCGGCCAGAAGCGCGCGGTCCTGTTCCGACATCACCACCACGCGCGGGTAGCGCTTTATCCATTTCTTCTCGAATCTCAACCAGCGCCGGTGATCCCAGGAACCGGCCTTCACCTGTCGATACAATTCGAACGTGACGTCATGCTCCACCAGCACATCGCCCGCGTAGGGCGCAAGCATGGTGTATTCAACTTGCAGCGCCTCGATTTGGAATGCTTCTCTGATCCGGCGCAGCGCGGCGAGCATGGCCGGGGATCGGAATTCGTGCACTTCCGGGGGCAGTAACGTCGACCAACGTGGCTCGCGATAGCGCGTTTTCCCGACCAGGATCACTCGCGCGCACAGTTCCAACATCGGCGCGATACTCTCCAGCGTCTCCTGATCGCGAAACGCGAAGAGGAAGACGTCGAATTCTTCGGCCATTTCGCGGATCAAATTGAAAATACGAACCGCGCCTCCGTGCGATAGCGGATACGGAAAGTAGGGGCTGAGCACCCCGATCCTGCGGCGGCGCGGCGCTACGGGCCGCCCTTCAAATTCCTGGACCTCGGAAGGATAAATTGACCGGTCGCGTTTCCACGGAACCAGCCATTTCGGGCGTAGAAAGATCCGGTCCAGCGGCACTCCCCGCAAAAACAGCCACGAAGCGATGCAGGTTTTCGGCAGAAGATGATGCCGTTCCAGCCTAGGGTTGTAGGCCAGGATCTTCGTCGGCGCAAGCAGAAACGCAGCACGGCGCAGGGCACGGAACCGTCCGTCGTCTCCCAGCAGCACCGGCGCCAGGCCGATCCGGTAGTGACGAAACCGCCGGCGAAGCTGCCGATAAATGCCCAACGCGGAACCCGATCCGAATTCGTCCGGCGCCACCAGAAAGTGACGACGCCCCGGCTCCAGCTGCTGGATTTCCGTGAACATTCGCCCGGCCAGGACAGGATCGCCGGTGACAAACGAAACGACCACCGCATCACGGTCTTTTCGCAGGATTCGAAAAAGGAAACGCTTAAGCGCAGCCCTCAACGGAATTCGATGGTAGTCACTTCGCCGGTGGTGTGAAGCTTGGCGTCGGATTTTGGATTGAACTCGACACGCACGCGGCGCAAAGAGGACTGCGCGCCGCAGCCGAAAGTTTTCTCGCCGCCCCCCGAGAGGCCGATCTTGCCCGGGTCGCCAATGAGAAGCTGCACGGACTTGCCGTCGTCGGTCTTCACCACCATCCGGGCCTGGCTGCCCATGCAATCCAGGCGAGCGAACACCCCCTCCACGCTGGCGCTGCCCTTCAGCTCATTCATCCAAACCGCGTTGGCCGGTTGAGCGGCGCCGTTCGGGTTCAGCTTCTTATTAGCGGCCTCCTCGGCGGCGTGGATGGCGGCATCGCTCTGCGCCTTCACGCGCGCGATATCCTGTTCCTTCTCGTCACGGATGCGCTTGCGTTCGGCGGCTTCGAAATCGGCGCGCTGTTTTTCCACGTCCAGATGTACGTTGTGAACCCGCGAGCGTTCCTCGTCGGTGACGGCCGCCCGCTCGGCGCCAGCAAAAGCCTTCTGAGCTTCCGGATAGTGCTTCGCGAAGATCTCGGCGCGCGCGAGAACTTCCCAGTAGTTCATGTTGCGCGGGTCCAGGCTGGCGGCCTTCTTCAGCAGCGTCACTCTCTGGTCCGGATTGTCCTCCTCATCCGCCATGTAAAAATACGACGCGCCCCAACGAGGATTCAGTTCGGAGGCTTTCTTGAAATCAGCCGTCGCGTGCGATGGGCCCGCCTCGAGCCGCCCTAGCTCCAGCCAGGCTCGCGGATTCTCGCTGCCTGCGTCGGTGGCGCTCTCAAAACGTTTCTGCGCTTCATCATCCTTGTGGGCCTGGAGCGCGATCAAGCCCAAACCTTCGTCGGACTTCACGCCTTCGAGCGCCGCATACGCCGCCTGCGCTTGATCTGACCCGGCCGCGAACAAGAGATCCGCCATCGCGATCTTCACGTCTTCAGCCGAAATGTTGGCAGGTTTGAAATCCCGGGTGAGGCTCAATGCGCGGCCGGACATCGCACCAGTCTGGAAATTGCCCGCCTTCAGATAAGTTTCCACTTGTTCCTTCATTTGCGTGGCGGTCTTCTCAAAGGCATTGCGGCAGGCGGCCTCGAAATCGCCGCTTTGCTCGAGATTCGAAATCAGGACGCGGCTTCGCCCGCTGTACTCCGGATTCACGGTCACGAGTTGCATCAACGCCCATCCATAAGATCGCTCGGCTTGGGGAACCGGCGCGCCGACGGTGATTTTGGGGCCCTCCACTTCCAGCGTCGAAAGCAGCTCGACGATTCCTTGTTCGATGTCGTCCGGCAATCGGCTGGTATTCTCGGAAAGCAGGATCCGGGCCAGCTCCTTGCGGGCTTCCACGGAGAAGTTGTCGGTCTCGGTAATCGCCTCCATCCGCGCATCGCGTCCCAGGGCAAAATGCGGGTCCGCTCCGGGCATTTGCCTGGCATTCTTGAAAACCAGCACGCGCACGGGCCACACTACGCGCAGGTCGTCTTTTCCGGCAATCTGCCGCAGCGCCTCGCCGAACTGGGCCAGGAACATCAGCTTCTCGCGGGCGCTCTTCTCGGAACCATTCGTTAGTACTTGAAACTGCCCGGATTTCATGCCGATCCAGTGGTCTTCCGCGGGCAGACTGATCGCCAGAGAAGCGATTAGAATCAGCCGGGCGAACACGATTGTATGTTAACTCGACCGCGAAATCCGCGTTTCATGCAGGTGTGATATCATGCCTCACCGAGGCGGCTGGTGTTCCGGTTTATCTCCGGAAGCAGCAACGATAAGGTTTGCGACGCGCTGAATCCCGCAGACTGGGCATAGCGACGAGAGCCCGTCTGCTAAGTTATATCGTCGCCGGTCTCGCCTTTTCTTGCGCGCCAACATTGGCGTGTACATATTCGCTTACCAACGCGAGCACGGGCGCGCCTATAACCACCATAATGCTGAGCGCGAACTCACCTGGCTACGGAACATTTTTTTTCTCTCCGGGTTCCGACGACGATAGCTCTCTGATCGCTGTCGGCACCTCCGATTGCGGTACCGTGCAGAATCCGCCTCCTCCGGCCACCGTTACCGTCACAGGCTCCTTTGTCGCGCTTGATTATGCCAGTGGGCCTTTCCAGAACGGGCAAGCATGGGATATTGATATCGGTCTAAAGAGACAAACAAATCCATTTCCCACCGCGATTTCCGGAACGCTCAGCATTGCGGGCGGAGGTACCCTTGGCGCCGCATCAAATGCCTACATCATTGTCGAACCGCCCTGCGAAAACAACTACAGCGCCTCGGTCTGCTCTCCTGGCATAAACCTCAACCTGTTTCCCGCGGCGCTCGCCGTAGGAACGCCTATCCCGAACAACTGTCCAAGCTGCACGTCGGTGACGGCGTCCGGTACTCAGGTTGGGCAAGCCGGATTCATTCCCGCGACCTTCTCGGTGACGGCGGGCGAGCTTCCTCCTGGTGTGACGCTCGGGACAGTGCATGAGCCGGGCGGCCAGGATGCGTCCGGAGGCTACGACTATGCACTATTATCCGGAGCCCCCAGCGCCGCGGGTAAGTTTTCCTTTGCCATTCAGGCCGTGGATTCAGGTGGACGAACGGTCGAGCGGAGCTCAACGCTGGTAGTAACCCCAGGCCCGATCTCGGCCAGCCCCACTGCGCTTTCGTTTGCGTTCGTCCAAAGCAATATTGGGCCCAGCTCCCAATCACTGACGGTGACGAACGGGACCGCGCAGGCTATCCAAGTTTCCGCCACCACCAGCGGTCAAAGCTGGTTGAGCGTCTCTCCAGCCAACCTGGATGCGCTCCCGTTCGCCAGTTCAACAGCGAGCGTAACGGTTAATCCATCCAGTCTCACTCCCGGCACCTATGCGGGTGCGGTGACGCTGGCAGGCGCCGGCCAACAGTTCGTAGTGTCGATCTACGTGACCGTAAGTTCCGCTCAAGTCGCTATCGCCTTGTCGCAGACCGCGCTCCGGTTCCAGGCCGCGTTTGGCGGGGGAGTCCCTTCGAGCCAAACCATTACGGTGCTCAATCAAGGCACGGGCCCTCTCAATTGGTCCGCCACGGCTTCTACGCTGGTAGGGAGTTGGTTATCGGTGACACCCGCGTCGGGAGCCGCGGGCGACTCAGCCACGGTATCGGTTAACCCCGCCGGGCTGGCGGCGGGCGATTATTATGGCCTGGTCCAGTTTACCGCTGCGGGCGCCGCCAACTCGCCCCAAACAGCGGTTGTGGTTCTGAATGTTTTGGCCGCCACCAGCTCCGTTCCGGTGGTAGAACCCGCCGGTTTGATTTTCAGGGGCACACAAGGCGGCTCCAATCCAGCCGATCAAACCGTGACGGTTTCGAATCCATCGAATCAGCCCGTAATGGTCACTCCGAGCGTACCGGCGCAACAGGGTGGCCTATTTTCCGTCACTCCTTCGAGCTCGGCGACGATCGCATCCGCTCAATCCACCGAGTTCACGATTTCGGCAAATCTGGCGGGGCTGATGGCCGGCGTTTACACCGGAATGGTCGACTTCGAGTTCGCTGACGGATCGGTGCAACAAGTAGCGATTTCGTTGATCGTGACACCGGCAGCGGGCGCTTCCGGTGCCGCAGTGGGAATTCGCGCCGCGGCGACAGCCTGCACCCCGACCATGCTGCTGCCTGTCTCCACAGCTTTAGGACAGAGCTTCACCGAAGTTGCCGCGTGGCCGACCCCGCTGATCGTGCAAGTGGTGGACGACTGCGGCTCGCCGATGGGGCCCGGCAACGTCATCGCTTCCTTCTCCACGGGCGACCCGCCGTTATCGCTGGTTTCGTTGGGAGCAGGAGTATGGTCGGGCACCTGGGAGCCGCGTTACGCCGCGAACAACGCATCGGTTGTGATCACCGTGCAGGCGCAAAGCTCGCAGCCGCCGTTGACCGGAACCTTGGCGATCACAGGCACCTTGGAGCCTAACCAAGACGCTCCCGCGATCTCGGCCGGAGGCGTGGTGAGCGCGGCAAGTTTAGCCGCAAGCGCGCCCTTGGCTCCTGGGGCTTATGTATCGATTTTTGGCACAAACCTCGCAACCTCGAAGAATCAAGCGAGCTCCCTTCCCTTGCGTTCCGAGTTGGGATCAACCCAGGCGATTATCGCCGGGGAGCCCATGCCGCTTCTGTATACGGGCACAGGCCAAGTGAACGCCATCATCCCCTACACCGTGGCCGTGAACTCGCCGCAGCAATTGATCGTGCTGCAGAACAACGCCTACTCGCTGCCGGAAACGGTGACGCTCGCGCCCGCCCAGCCGGCCGTTTTCACTCAGGACCAGTCCGGCATGGGAATTGGCGTAATCGTTGTGGTTAAACCGGATGGCACGCAGTTTGAAATCGGCCCGTCCCATCCTGCGTCTGCGGGAGACGCGCTGGTGATCTATTGCACCGGATTGGGGCCCGTGACGCCTTCGGTCACCGCCGGCGCCGCCGGGCCAAGCTCCCCTCTGTCCAAGACTTCGAACCCTGTGACGGTGACCATCGGCAGCCAACCGGGCCAGGTGCTGTATGCCGGCTTGAGCCCTGGTTTTGCTGGGCTATACCAGGTCAACGTGGTGATTCCTGCCGGGATCAGCCCAGCGCCGGACGTCCCGGTGATCCTCACCGAAGCCGGACTCGCCAGCCCGCCAGTCACTATTCCCATTCAATAACTCCGCAAACTCGGTGAACGGAAGGAACTGCTTGCAGGGAGCTATACTTGACTCGTATATGGAGGACGGGATGAAACATCGGTGTCTCACTTTCGTCGGTGCATTGGCGGTAGCTCTGACGCTGCTGCAAGGGCCTGTCGCGGCGCAGGCGTTGAAGCCGGATAACAAGTCCGCCACGCCCTCCTGGACATTGCCCCGCACTGTGGATGGCCAGCCGGACCTTCAGGGAGTCTGGGCCAACAATAACGCCACGCCGCTGGAGCGTCCGAAAGAGTTGGCGGGACGTTCAACCCTCACGGACGCGGAGGTGGAGGCTTTAAAGAAAAAGGCCGCCGAGCTGTTCGGCGGTGACGGAGACGCCGCTTTTGGCGACGATTATTACCGGTTGGTGTGGGCCAGTGTCAAGGGCGGGGAAACGGGTCCTCACAAGAAGGCGGCCGCAGAATTCGATGGCGGCACCGGCGACTATAGTTCGGTCTGGATTGTCGCCAGGGACTGGGACAACCGAACCTCGCTGATCACCGATCCGCCGGACGGCAAGATCCCTCCCATGACGCCCGACGGGAAGAAGCGCAGCAACGCTACGATAGCGGCCTTTCTTCGCCCCGCCGCCGGCCCCCAGGATCGGGGATTGTCGGAACGCTGCATCAGCTACGGCTCGCCGCAGCTGGTAGCCGGTTACCAGAGCTACTATCAGATTTATCAAACCCGCGACGCAGTGCTCATCGAGACTGAAATGATCCACGACGTTCGCGTGATTCCGCTCGACGGGCGTCCGCATGTCCCGTCCAGTGTGCATGAGTGGATGGGAGATTCGCGCGGCCATTGGGAAGGCGACACGCTGGTGGTGGACACCACCAACTACAAATCGGGAAGCTTCATGAACGCTTCCGAGAAGTTGCACGTCATCGAACGTTTTTCCCGCAGCGGCCCGGAAACCTTGAAATACGAAATCACGATCGACGATCCGGATACCTGGACCAAGCCGTGGAGCATCATGATTCCTCTCAAGCACACTCCCGATCGAGTCTTCGAGTATGCCTGCCATGAGGGCAATTCCGGCATGATCGGCATTCTCAGGGGAGCGCGCGCCGAGGAAGCCGCCGCGCTGGCCAAGTCCCAATCCAAGTAGGAGCGTTAGCAAAGCAGGGTGCTGAACAAAATCCTGGCCGCGATCCTGGTCCTGATGGTGCTTTTGGTGGCGGTACCGGGAGCGGTGCTATGGCTTCTATCTACGCATTCCACCGTGGAATTTTCGCCGGCGCCCCAGGCCATCGGCGTCGCCACGCCCATCGGAGTGCGCATCGCGAATCCGCATGGGTTCCGGCTCCTCAAACTCACCATCGAGCAAAACGGCGTCGCGGCGGCTACGCTGGAAAGCCGGAATACCCGTGACAAACTCATGTTCTGGCGCCAGCATCAACAGCCGCAAATCGTTCATTTCGCTGCCGGCCGAGATCTCGCATCGAAACTGAAGGAAGGCAAGGCGCGGCTGATTGTCGAAGCGGAATCGAACGACCTGCGAGCCTTGGAAGACACCGTCTCCACCGACGTGGACGTCATTCTAAAGCCCCCTTCGGTCACGGCCGATGCATTCCAGCACTACATCAACCAGGGCGGATCGGAAATGGTCCTCTTTACGCCGACCGGCTTGTGGTCAGAGGCTGGAGTGCGCGTGGCCAACGATACCTTCCGCAGCTTTCCCGTGCCCGGCAGCGCGACGGAGCGCTTGTCGTTATTCGCCTATCCATGGGATACCCAAACCGACACGATTCCCATCGTCTACGTGAAAAGCCCGGCGGGCATGCTTGCGACGGCGACGTTCATGGCGAAAGTGTTTCCCAAGAAGTTCCGCGTCCGCGATCTGGTGATCGACGACAAGTTTCTGGACAAGGTGGTAAACCAGATCGAGCCGAACGGGTCCGGAGATCTGCTCACGCGTTTTCTCAACATCAATGGCGATCTGCGCCGTAAGAATAACCAGACGCTGGCGGACCTACGCCTGAAGACCGCGGACAAATTTCTATGGACGCAGCCGTTCCTGCAACTAGCCAATTCGAAGGTGGAATCCGAATTCGCCGATGTGCGCAGCTACATCTATAACGGCAAGAAAGTAGATCAGCAGGTGCATCTGGGTTTTGATCTCGCGGTGACGGCGCACACGCCGGTAGTGGCCGCGAACGACGGCAAGGTGGTGTGGGCGGCGCCGCTGGGAATCTATGGCAACTGCATCGTGGTGGATCACGGGTATGGCCTGCAATCGATTTACGGCCATCTAAGCGAAATCGCGGTGAAGGAAGGCGACATGGTGAAACGCGGCGAAAGCATGGGCAAGAGCGGATCGACGGGCCTCGCGGGCGGGGACCATCTGCATTTTTCGATGCAGATCGACGGCGTCCAGGTGAACCCGGTGGAGTGGTGGGACGAACACTGGATTAAAGATCACATCTGGGACCGGCTGAAGCCGCAATAGACCTTGCCGCCCACGCGCTCTCGGCGCGGCTGAGACCTCAAAAGCGCTCCTGCGCGGACGCGGCCGGCAAGCTAGGTCCAGGGAGCGCCTCCCTCGATTCAAAAATCTTTTGATTCAAATATCATAGGAGGACCATGAAAACGTCTGTGCGGCGGACTGCTTATCCGCTCGTCTCGATTCTATTGGCTTCAGGGGCATTGGCGGCCCCGAGGATCTCGATCCCCTTCGTATTTGAGAAAAACGCCGGCCAGGTGGACCGGCAGGTCCGGTATTTCGGCCGAGCCCAAGGAGCCGGGTTGTGGCTGCTGGACTCGGGCGCCGTCCTGAGCATCGAACAGCAGCCGCGGCGCGCCGTGCTGCGGATGAATCTGGAAGGCGCGCGCCCACATCCCAGGATCGAAGGAACCCAGCCGCTTTCGGGAAAGGCCAATTACTTCACGGGTAACGATCCCTCCCAGTGGCGAAGAAACATCGGCCAGTATGCCGCCGTCCGCTACCAGGACGCTTATCCGGGTGTCGACCTGGTGTTCCACGCCAACGCGCAAACCATCGAATACGACTGGATCGTTTCGCCTGGCGCCGACCCGCGGAAAATCCGAATGTCGTTCAAGGGTGCGGACGAGATGCGCATCGACACCTCCGGCGATTTGGTGCTGCGGATCGGCGAGGTCGAGGTTCGGGAGAAGCGCCCGCGCATTTTCCAGGATGCCGGCGAGGTACAAGGGCGGTTTGTGCGCCGCGGCCGCATGATCGGTTTTGAGGTAGCCAACTACGACCGGTCGCGCACGCTGACGATCGATCCCGTCCTCACCTACGCCACCAATTTAGGCGGCTCGGGCAACGCCCTGAATCAGCTCGGCGACAAAGCCCAGGGCGTCGCGATGGATGCGCAAGGGAATGCAATTGTCGTAGGGAGCACAGTTTCCGAAAACTTTCCGACCAAAAGCGGCCTGTACGACGGCTACGCGGGAGAGCCCGAGGCGTTCATCACCAAAGTGAACCCTGCGGCAACCAGTAGCGGAGCTTCGATTGTCTGGTCCACGTATTTGGGCGGGAGCTCGGACACCACCGTGGGAGCTGCGGTCGCGCTTGACTCGCAGGGTAACGTCTACGCCACGGGCGAGACGTCAGCGGCGAACTTTCCGCTGAAGAACGCCTTCCAAACCGACTTCAGCCCGGGGCTGAGCTGCGATCTAAATACGGGGAATCCGACCACCTGCTTTTTTGGTTTCGTGACGAAGTTTTCCTCCGACGGAAGTGAAATCTTGTACTCCAGCTACCTGGGCGGCACGTCCGGAAACAATTTCCCCAGCGGCATCGCGGTGGACAGCGCAGGCAGCGCATGGATCGCCGGTTTTACGGCTTCGGGGAGCTTCCCGTTGGCAGGCAACGCCTTTCAAAGATCTCTCAGGTCGGATGGGAACGGGTTTGTTAGCAAGGTGAGCCCGGACGGCACGAAACTCCTTTATTCCACCTATCTGGGAGGAGGAAACACGGACGACCTGCTGGGGATTGCGGTGGACAGCACGGGAAACGCCTATGTCGCCGGCTGGAGCAATTCAATCAATTTTCCAACGGTGAATGCCTATCAAGCAGCCCCGCCTTCTAACAGTCCGACCACCGGCGTGGTGGCAAAGATCAATCCCAACGCGGCGTCCTCCCTGGTATATTCCACCTACCTGGGCGGCGCCGGCGGATCGACCTTGCTAAGTGGGGTTGCCGTGGATGGGAAGGGGAACATTTTCGTCGGGGGCGAGACCAAATCGCCGAGTTTCCCGGTTACCGCGAATGCTGTGCAGACCTCCACTGCTTTGGCTCAACTTGGTGTTGATGAAGCTGTCGGCGGAGTGGTCGCCGAGATCAATCCGCTGGCGCAGGGCAGCGCGCAAATCGAGTACTCAACCTATCTCGCGGGCGGGTATAGCGACAATGTACTGGCCATAACTCTGGACAACGCAGGACGCATCGTCGTGGCCGGCGCGACGCAGTCTATCAACTTCCCTACCACCACGGACGCTTTCCAGCCACAATATGCGGGCGTTTCTACATCCGCCAAGGCGTTCCTCTCGATTATCGATCCGACGTTAGCCGGACAAACCAAGGGCTTGGTGTATTCCACGCTCTATGGCGGTTCATTAAACGAAGTTCTCTATGGCATGGCGCTGAACCCGGCCGGCACGGGGGCCACTATTGTAGGCCAGGCAACCTCGCCCGACCTTTTCGTTACGCCAAACGCGTACCAGCTAGGGTTGAGTTGCCCTTACGGCGACGCATTTATCGCGACCTTCGATCTCTCGAAAACCGGGCCGACGCTGGCATCCATGACCAATGCAGCCAGCTTCGCCGCGGGCAACACCAACTTCGCTCCCGGCGAAATCGTCACGCTATTCGGGTCCAGCTTGGGGCCGCAAACGCTGGCAGGCGCGGAATTGGACGCCAACGGATATTTGTCCAGCACCCTGGCCGGCTGCCAGTTCCTGGTGGATGGCACGCCCGCCCCGTTGATCTACGTGCAGGCCAATCAAGCCTCCGCGATTTTGCCGTACGAACTAACTCCGAGGATTGACAACAATCATTTGGACTACGCTCAGATGGTTTGCAACGGCGTCCCAGGTAACGTGGTCGAATTCACGGTGGCGGCAGCCGATCCGGCGATTTTTTCCGCCACCGAAACCGGTACCGGTCAGGCGGCGGTCCTGAACCAGGACGGATCTTACAATTCGGCGGCCAACCCGGCGGCCGCAGGATCTATTGTTCAAATCTTTGCGACCGGAGAAGGGGTTCTGACTCCCGCCGGGCAGGATGGGCGCATCGAACATGGAGCCATCGGCACAATTCCCAAGCCCGCGTTGCAAGTGACCGTCACTTTCGGTACGACCCCATCGACCAACATCACGTATGCCGGTGTTGCTCCGGGTCAAGTGGATGGCCTGCTGCAAATCGACGCGCAACTGCCTTCCGGGCTCGCGGCGGGCAATGTTCCCCTCGTTGTAACCATCGGTACCGCGTCCAGCCAAAAAGGATTGACGATCGCAGTTAAGTAGCCGATCCGTACTTGCGATAGGCCTCCCGGGCCCCGGCCATCTCGATTTCTCGATGTAGGTGGACGACGTCCGGGTGAATCCGGTAGAGTGGTGGGGCTCGGTGACAACTGACCCGAGTCAGTATATTCAACCACTTCCCTCCTGAAATCGCCTGGCTTTATTGACTCGCAGCGCTACACTTACAAGGACTGCGTCATTCAACAACCGCAGGCAGCGAGGAAATGCTCCCTGCGGCCGACATGCGAAAATGACAAAACGAACCCAACGCGATCGGCAGGTTTCAAGAAGAAACTCTTTATTTTGGAAAGACATCCGGCGTGCTAGCTCAACCGTCCCCGCACCTTCTCGCTCAGCGCTTTCCCGTCCACCCGCTTGCCCGCCAGCTTGGCCTGCGCCGCTTTCATCACCACGCCCATCTGTTTCGCCGACGTCACGCCGGTCTCCGCAATCGCGGCCGTGATCGCGGCCTCGATCTCCTGATCGCTTGGCGCCGCAGGCATGTAGGACTCGATCATCCGCAGTTCGGCTTCTTCTTTGTCGGCCAACTCGGGACGGTCGCCTTTGCGGAACATGTCCGCCGCTTCGCGCCGCTGCTTGATCAGCATGCTCAGAATCTGAAGTTCGGTCGGCTCGTCCAGCGGCTTCATCGAGTCCACTTCGTGTTTCTTAAGCGCGGTTTTGATCATCCGCACGGTGCTGAGCTGGCTTCGTCTTTCGCCCGCATTGCCGCCGTCATGTCCGACTGGATCTGATCGAGGAGTGCCATCGCTGTTTGTTATCCTACAAAGGTAATCCCTCCCATGCATATCAAGAAACAACGTTTGTTGACACCCGGCCCCACGCCTCTCTTCCGCCGGCGCTGCACGCCATGATGGCGTCGGATATCCACCACCGCACGGAGGACTTCCGCAAGGTGTACCGCTCCGGTTCTCGCGG
The DNA here is from genome assembly GCA_963786745.1 of Terriglobia bacterium. Taxonomy (GTDB): domain Bacteria; phylum Acidobacteriota; class Terriglobia; order Bryobacterales; family Bryobacteraceae; genus Palsa-89. Next base: position 80,243 of record CAWBAE010000015.1, read on the forward strand.
ACCTGAAAGAGGTGATGGGCACGGCGCACGATGTGCTGATGTTCGCGTCCTCCGGCACCGGCGCCATGGACGCCACGGTCTCGAATCTGTTTTCGCGCGGCGACAAGGTGATCGTCTGCGTCGGCCGGGAAATTCGGCGAGCGCTGGGCGGAGATCGCCAAGGCTTATGGCCTGGACGCCAACGTGCTTGCAGAGCCCTACGGCGAGCGTGGTCAGCGCCCGAGCGGGTGGAAGCCGCGCTGGCGGCCGAACCCGGCCACCCGCGGCGTGTTCGTGCAGGCTTCGGAAACCTCCACCGGCGCGGCGCACGACGTGCGCGCCATGGGCCGCAGCCGTTGCGAAGACGGACGCGATCTTCGTGGTGGACGCCATCACCGGCCTCGGCACCATGCCGCTCGATATCGACGGCTGGGGTCTGGACGTGGTGATCGGCGGATCGCAGAAGGCCTTCATGATTCCGCCCGGGCTGGCGTTCATGTCGGTCAGCCCGAAGGCCTGGAGCTTCGCCGAAACCGCCACGCTGCCGCACTATTATTTCAATCTGAAAAAGGAAAAGAAGAGCGGCGACGCGGGCGAATCGAGCTGGACGCCGTCCACGGCGCTGATTCTGGCGCTGGCCGAAGCGCTGAAATACGTGAAGCAGATCGGCATGGCGAAGCTGATCGAGAACGCGCAAATGCTGGCGCGCGCCACGCGCGCGGCCGTCGCAGAAGCTGGGCCTGGAGCTGTTCGCGCCGAAATCGCCCGGCTCTTCGGTGACCGCCGTGAAAGCGCCCGCGCGGCCTGGATCCGGGCGTGATCGTGAAGGAATTCCGCAGCCGCTTCGGCGCCGTCATCGCCAACGGCCAGGGCTCCATGAAGGGCCAGATTTTCCGCATCGCGCACCTGGGCTATTTCGATTTCGCGGATCTGTTCGCGGTGATCGCGGAACTGGAGATCATTCTCGCGGCCAACGGCTAGCCGGTGGAGTTTGGCACCGGCGTGGCCGCGGTTCAGAACGCTCTACGCCGACGTTGCGCTCGCGCAAGCAGGCGTCGGTGTCTAGCAAGACCATGACGAATCCTGATTGCGGAGCCGCTGGCGCGAGGCTGCAGTCGAGCTGCTGAAGACGCAGCCCGGCTGGGAACGTGATCGTCTCGAATCCCAAGGAATACGGCCGAGCACCTGGCGGATGCCGACGCGCTGATCGTGCGCAGCGCGTGCAGGTGAACGCAAGCGGTTGCTCGACAGCGCCCAAGCTGCGCGTGATCGGCCGCGCCGGCGTGGGCGTGGACAACGTCGATCTGGAAGCCGCCACGGCGGCCGGCGTGCTGGTGATGAACACGCCCGGCGGCAACGCCATTTCGGTGGCGGAGCATACCCTGGCGCTGATGCTGGCCATGGCGCGCCACATTCCGCAGGCCAGCGCGTCCACCACGGCCGGCAAGTGGGAAAAGAAGAAGTTCATGGGCAGCGAGCTGCGCGGCAAGACGCTCGGCATCGTCGGGCTGGGCAGCATCGGCCGCGAAGTGGTGAAGCGCGCGCGCGCTTTCGAGATGCGCGTGCATGGCCCACGATCCGTACGTGACTTCGCAAATCGCCAAGGACTCGGCGTGGAGCTGGTGGATCTGCCCACGCTCTACGCCGAGAGCGACTACATCACCCTGCATGTCGCGCTCACGCCGGAAACGAACCGCATGCTGTCGCGCGAAGCCTTCGCGCAGATGAAGCACGGGCGTGCGCATCGTGAATTGCGCGCGCGGCGAACTGATCGATGAAGCGGCGCTGCACCGAGGCGCTGGCCTCCGGCAAGGTGGCGGGCGCCGCGCTGGACGTCTTCGAGCAGGAACCCCCTCCGGCCGACGATCCGCTGTTCGCGGATGGATTCGCTGCTGGCCACGCCGCACATCGGCGGTTCAACCGAAGAAGCGCAGGAAATCGTAGGCGTGCGCATCGCCGAGCAGGTGGTGGAATATCTGCAGCAATGGCGTCGCTCTGAACGCCGTGAATATGCCGGCGCTTTCGCCGGAGCAATATCGGACCCTCGCGCCGTACAGCAATCTCGCGGAGCGGCTGGGCAATTTCGCGGCGTATATCTCCACCGGGAATCCCCGAACCGTGCGGCTGGCTTACTTCGGCAAGATCGCCGAGCAGAACACGCACCTGCTGCGCAACGCCGGGCTGGCGGGCGTCCTGCAACGCTCGCTCGCGCGGAAAGCCAATCTGGTGAACGCCATGCAGATCGCCGCCCAGCGCGGCCTGACGGTGGCGGAACGGCACGAGCAGCGCAGCGCCCACACCGATTCGATCCGGCTGGAGCTTGAAACCGACACTGCGGGCGACCTGTGTGGAAGGCGCGGTGGTGCTGGATAAGCCGCGCCTGATGCAGGTGGACGGCATCTATTGCGAAGCGCCGCTGGGGGGCAATCTCACTTTCTTCTAGAACCAGGACGTCCCCGGCGTAATAGGCTACATCGGCGAGGTGCTGGGTAAGAACGGGATCAACATCGCCAACTTTTCGCTGGGGCGCAAACAGCCCGGCGGCGAGGCTATTTCCGTGATTCAGACCGACCAGCCGTTGCCAGAAAGCGTTCTGGCCCAACTGCTACAGAATCCGGCGTTGAAAGTCGCGCGGCCCGTCAAGTTCACTGGCGACTAGTGAACCACGTCCTGGTAGTCTCCTCCACGCTCTGCTTGCTTGCGCTGGGTGCGTGCCGGAAGCCCGCGGCGAAGGTGGTGGTTCCCGACGTCTTCCGCGTCAAATTCGAAACGTCGCAAGGCGATTTCACCGTGGAGGCCCGGCGCGACTGGGCGCCCCACGGCGTGGATCGTTTCCATGAACTGGTGCGAATGCGCTATTTCGATGAAGACCGTTTTTACCGCGTGCTCCCCGGCTTCATCGCGCAATTCGGTCTGCACCGCGACTTCGATATCCATGCCAAGTGGAGCAACCTGTTCATTGTGGATGACCCGCCCAAGCAGAAAAACCTGCGCGGAACTCTGGCGTTCGCGAAATCCGCACCGAACACGCGCGCGACGGAAATGTTCATCAACCTTGCGGACAATGCCGTCCTCGACGAGCAGTACTTTGTTCCATTCGGAAAAATCGTGGAAGGGACGGACGTTCCGGATAAATTGTATTCCGGATACGGTGAAATGCGGCCCCAGGGCAAATACATCGACCTGGGCCGCGCGGAAGCGGAAACCAACGAATACCTGGTGCCGCGTTTCCCGAAGCTGGACTACATCAAGCAGGCGCGGCTGATGCAGTAACCGGGATTTTACTGCACATCGATATACGCGCCCGTCGGCGACGGCTCGCCCGCGGTGGTGATGACCAAGGATTGATTGCCGCTCGGCGTCCCCGAGGGAATCTTGAAGTCGATCTGATAAAATCCCGCGCAGCACGGTGAGATTCCGGCATAGAGAATATCCGCCGGCGGCACCGTCACGCCACCCAGCGCCAGCGAAAAGGGCGAGGCCAGCGCTCCCGATGCCCCCGGAATCACGCCCAATCCGTACGATGGCGCGGTTGCACCCCAGCCGGTCCCATAGGCCTCAACCACCGCTCCAATCGCGGCCGGGGTGAACGTCGCGCCCACGATAAGCCCCGGCGGCCCGACGTACTTCCCGCCCGGCAACGTGATCGCTGCGACGGGATTTCCGGCCGCGTTCGGCAGGAACGAATAAAACTCCGGCGACGCAGCCCGCACCACCACGCCCCCGATGTTGCTACTTATCGCGTTGAGTGTTCCGCAATTTACCGAGACCTGAACGGTGGATGCGCCCATCGGCAGCGCGCCCACCTGCAAGTTGATCTGAGTGGGATACACGTCCAGAATCGCGGCCGGCAGAGTTCCGAATTTTACGCACACGCCCGCCAGGTTGGTGGGAATCTTGCCATTCACCAGGTCCGAGCTTTGCAAAACATGCGAAGTGCCGGCTGGGAAGAAATTGGCTCCGTAGACGGTCACCTCGCCGCCCGGGGAAAGCGCCTGAATCGGAGGAATGCTGCCGCCCGCGCCTACGATGCTTCCGACCGAAAGAAAGGGCGGAGGATTCGCTGGAGCGTAGGGAGTCAACTGGCGGATATAGGCGCCTCCGTCGAGGACATAGATGTTTCCCGGCGCGCCGTTTGCCGAGGGACCAAGCGCGATCCCAGTGATGGACGCAAAGGTAGCGTCGTTGGCGTTTCTACCGTCGCCGCCCGAAGCAGCGACTGTCACGGCGCTGCTCGGGGTGGGGGTCAAGTTTCCGGATGTATCGACCATGGCGATTTGAGGACTGAAGGAATAAGTGTCCGCATAAAAGTAGATATTGCCCGCCGCGTCCACCGTTGCGAAACGAGGCGCTCCAATAGAAACGCTGGTTGCCGGGCCGGCAACCAAGGGCGTACCCCCGAAAATGGGGCCCTTAGTGCCCGCGACGGTGGATAGCACGCCCTGGGGATTAATTTTGCGAAGTTGAGTACCCTCCTGGTAGTAAACATTGCCCGCGGAATCCCCCGCAATGGAAGCGCATCCTGTGATGGGCGAAGTAGCCGCTATTCCTCCGTCGGCTGTATAAGCGCCTTTGCCAGCTACACCCGCCAAAGTCGTGAGCATTCCGGAGAGATCAACCTTCAGGATTTGGCTGTTATAGCAGATGTAGAAATTCCCGGCGGGATCCGCCGCGAGGTAGGAAGGGGCCGGAATCAGCTCGTCGTCGGTACCGTTGCTCAGGATTTGGCTGGTGGTAACCAGGGCGACGCTCAGCGCCGGGACGCCGTTCGATACCGCCGCCGTTCCACCTCCGGCCACCGTGCTGATGTTGCCCGTGCTGTCCACTTTTTTCGGATGCTGTATGCGGTGCTCTGCACGGCAGTGCTGTTCACCGACACATAAGGTATACTGCCGTTCAAAAAGAATAAATCGCCTTGGCCATCCGACGCCACACCGCTATAATCCGGAGCGTTGATTGCGGCATCCGTAGCTTTCCCGCCGTCTCCCGAGTTTCCGACAACCCCACTGCCGGCCACCGTGGTAATGATGCCAGCCGTGGACAGCTTTCGTATCCGGTTTCCGGCATAGTCAAAGAAGTACACATTTCCCGCGGAATCCGACGCCAGGTTACCGACTGGGCCGTTAGCGATGGCGCCGACCTGGGCCAGAGCGGCCGGGCCGTTGTCCCCGGCTGAATGCGGCGTTCCCGCCACGGTCTGGACGACACCCGTGGATCCACTGATCACACGGACTACAAAATCACCGCCGATGGCCAGGTCCCCGGTCAGTGGATTTACGGCCATGGCGTTCGGCGTCACCTGGGCTGCGCTAGCCAGGCCGCCGTCGCCCGTGTCGGCGTCCAGTCCCCAGCCCGCCACCAGAGTAATGGAATCGCCCGTCGGACTCATCTTCTCCACTCCATTTACGGCGCCCCCAAAGTAAGCCGTTCCGTCCGATGCAGCCGCGAGACCCAATGTCGTTAGCAGGCTCGACAAGATCGCCGTCGCGCCCGTTTGCAGATTCCGTTGATGCAACCCATTAAGATCCTCAAAATAGAGAAACGATCCGCCGATTGCCACCAGGCCCACATTGATCAGGTTGTCTGCCACGACGGCGCTCCCTCCTTCAGTGGGATACATGACGACGCTAGAGGAATTGGTATTTAAACCGACGGTGAATTCGTCAATGTAGATGTTGCCGGCACCGTCGACAGCCAGTCCCATTGCCGACGTGTACAGAGGAAGTGTGATGACGGTGGAAATATTTTGATCCGTGGCGATTTTGCGAATTACCGAGATTAGCCCCTGGGCGGCATCCGAGAGCTGCGACGCTGGGGCCTGGGCGACATAAAGATTCTGAGCGGCGTCGAAACTCATCGCGACGATCGCGGGAAGGGGAGCGCTGGTAGCGGCTCCTCCATCGCCATTGCTTTGGGTACTCGGAACCGGTATCCCGGCGATCAGTGTGTCCGTACCATCCGGGTTCAGCCGCCAAATCTGGTTGCTGTTGGCGTAATACAGATTTCCCTTGGCATCGTAGGCAACGGCCGTTACGGTATTGAGGTACTGCTTGGCCGCCATCGGATTCGCAAGAGGAGGCACCAAACCCGCCGCAGTCGTGATGAAGTAACTTGGGACCGCGGCTTCGAGCGGCAAGTAGAAGGCTAGACCCAAGACCGGAATCAAGACTCGCGCAAGGTGCATAGGTGTTGGGCTCCTCCACAAGAGTATAAACTGCTTCGAACGCGTGGCATTGATACAGTAAATGGTATGAGGTGCCCCGCGCTTGGAGGGTTCGGCCTTCTGCTGGCGGCCGGGGTTTGCCTCGGCCAGGCGCCATCCCACTATGTTGAGATCAAACTTCCGCCTGAAGTAAACTCCGAAGAGTTCTTCGGGAGATATATCTTCGCCGGCGAGGACATCGGCGATTGGATTCGGCCGCGCTCGGGCGTCTCTTCGTACGTTCTCAGCACGATTATCGATGGCCGTCCGGCAACCGGCGTTAAGGCGATCCTGTATGCTCCCGGCTGCGCGATCCAGACGCTCGATCTCCCCCTCTCAGGATCCGATAACCTGCGCTATTCATTCGTCTGCCAGCCGGTGAACAACGTTTCGATTTATGGTGAGGTGATCCGACGGGACCGGCTATACGGGCTGGACGTCAAGGTGCAAGCGAAGTACGTCGCGCGCTGGGCGCAGAAGTTCCTGGGGGTCGATCCCGGTATCGTCATGTCGTTCCCGGTTGGCGCGGCGGTTTCTCTATCGGAGGATGGCCGTTTTCGCTTGGAAATTCCGGACCTTTCGCAATCGTCCGAATATCCGGCGGAGCTGCAGATTTGGGCAAAAGACAATAGCGGTGCTGTCGTAGCTAAACTGATGCCTATGGATCCTCAGCCAGTGGAAAGTCAGACGGGCAGCCTGAAAATCCAGAATCAATACCGTTCTGAAATCGTGTTCTCACCGTGCGCCGAAATTCCTCCACGGCACGACAGCCGAGGATTCGCCATGCGTCCCGCTCCTTATGACGCTTGCGACTATTAATCTATGAAACCCACCCTCACCCGACGCGATTGGCTTGGCGCCGCGAGTTCCGCCGCCTTGATCACCAAGCTGGCCCCGGCGGCAAACATGCCCTCGAAGCCCATGCAAGGCGCATTCATCATCCTCTCCACACCCTATACAACGTCCAAAGCAGTCGATTGGGAAGACCTGGCCGGTGAAGTGGATTTCATGGATCGCTTCGGCGTGCACGGCCTGGTTTGGCCGCAGCTTTCGAGCGAACTGCTACAGTTGACCAAAGAGGAGAGGATGCGCGGGATGGAGGTGCTCGCGAAAGCGGCCAAGGGCAAGAATCCGGTACTGGTGCTGGGCGTGCAAGGCGACGACACCAAGGAAATGCTCGAATACGCGTCGCATGCCGAGAAATTCGCACCGGACGCGATGATCGCCATCCCACCCAAAAAGGCTGCATCGCTGGATGATTTTCGCGAATATTTCCGCGCGTTGTGTAAGCTGACGAATCGCCCGATTTTTATCCAAACCTCCGGCGGTGCGCCGAATGTGGTGGCCAGCGTCGACTTCATGCTCGAAATGGCGCGGGAATTTCCGAATTTCGGATACGTTAAGGAAGAGCACGATCCCGTGATCCCGCGCATGCGGGAGCTGATTGAGCATCGTCCGGATCCGATCAAGCGGGTGTTCGGCGCGCATTACGGCAACGGCTGGTTGTACGAGATGCGCCTAGGCTCGGACGGCGTCATCACTGGCGGCGCGATGTATGGCGACATCTACGCGCATTTGTGGAATCTGCATCGGCAAAATAAAACGGACGAAACGCGCGGTCTTTACGGCAAATTGCTTCTGATGCTCAACCTGGATCAGGACATCCCTGGCACGCGCTTATACATCCTGAAGAAGCGCGGAATTTTCAAGACTGCCGTTTCCCGGCAGCGCGAGTACAAACTGACCTCCAGCGAGATCGCCGAAATTGAGTACCGATTTGCAGCGTTGCAACCGTACCTGAAAGCCTGACGCGCGAATCCCGAATGCCCACTCATGCGGAAGTGATGGCCGCCACTCTGGCGGCGCGCGGCGTTGAATACGTCTTCGGCCTTCCGGGCGGGGAAATTGTCGCGTTCATCGACGCCTGCCGGAGCGCGGGCCTGCGCTTTCTTCTGACAGGCCACGAAGCCAGCGCTGCGTGGATGGCTCAAGTGGTTGGACAGATCACCGGCGTGCCTGGAGTCTGCGCCACCACGCTCGGGCCGGGCGCCACGAATCTGATCACCGGCGTGGCGAACGCCTGGCTAGATCGCGCGCCGATGCTCGCCGTGACCGCCGAGATTCCGGAAGCTTCCTATGCGACGCAAACGCACCAGCGCGTTCCGCTGCGAGAACTTTTCGCGCCGATCACCAAGCGCGCGGCGACGGTCGGTGCCGGCGATACAGCGGCCCTGGTGAATGAATCGCTCGATTTGGCTTCCGCCCCGCGGCCCGGCCCGGTGCATCTCGCGCTTCCGAGCGACCTTGCGGTGAAGGGCTGCACGCCACGCGGTTACACGCCCCAGACGCCGCTGGGGCTGGCGCAAGACGAAGCTGATCTAGACCGGATCGTAGCGCGCATCGAAGCGGCGGCCCGGCCCCTGGTGCTCATCGGCTTAGGCGCGACGCCTGCTGCTGCGTCCGCGATCCGCGCTCTGGTCGCCAAGCTTCAGTCCCCTTTCCTGGTCTCTCCGAAGGCCAAAGGCATCGTCCCGGAAGATCGTCCACTCTTCGCCGGAGTGGCCACCGGCATGGCGATCGACAAGGATATTCTGGAGACCATTCACGGCGCGGATTTGATCATCGGCATCGGCTTCGATCCGGTTGAGTGCGACAAGGCCTGGTTCGCGGATGTGAATATGGTTGCGATTGATTCGTGTTCGATGGCGGAAGGCCGCTATCACCCGGAGCAGGCCATCGGCGACATCGCATCTCTGGTGTCCCAGCTAACAAATGCGATCACAGCGCCAAAGCCGTGGCCTTCGGAACTGATCGAGCGCCGCAAGCAAGCCATCCTGCGCACGCCCGCCGCGGTTGCGCACGGCCTTTCGCCATTGCGCGTGATCGAAGAACTGCGCACGGTGCTGCCGCGCGACGGCATCGTGACCTGCGACGTAGGATCGCACAAGCTGGTGATGGGTCAGTTTTGGCGCGCATACGAACCCGGCACATTCTTCATGTCCAACGGATTATCCGGGATGGGCTTCGGTATTCCCGCCGCCATAGCGGCACAACTGGTCTCGCCGGGAAAGCCAGTGATGGCTGTAGTGGGCGATGGCGGGATGCTCATGATGTTGCACGATCTCGCTCTGATCCGCGAATTGAAGCTGCCTGTGATCGTGGTCGTTTTGTCCGATTGCAGCTTGAGCCTGATCCGCTTGAGCTCAGAGCGCCGCGGATTTCCTCCGTATGGCGTGGATTTTCAACCGCCTGATTTCGGTGCCGTCGCGGAAGCCTTTGGGATCGCCGGCCGCAGGGCTTCCAATATCGCCGAGCTGCGCGAGCACGTCAGCCAGGCGCTCATTGAACGCCGCGCGACAATAATCGATGCGCCCATCGATTATCACGAATACTACGAGCTAATCTGAATCCGGCGAAATGCGATTGTAATGGCCGTTTGTTAGTATGACGCCATGCCGAGCTCAGGCGAGTTTCGTTGTCCCGATTGTGCTTCGGTAGCCTTGATCAGCATCCACAGCAGCGCCGTCGATAGCGAATTGCTGGAATGCGAGTTTTGCAAGCGAGTCTACGAGGTCAAATACCTGGCGGACGGAACGCCCCGCCTGGTGTCCATGTAGCTCTAAATTTCGCCGCGCCGGGCCGAATGCTGGATGTGATCGGCGGTGCGATACGCCAGCGCTTGAATGGTCGCGGTGGGCTGTTGCCGCGCGGCCGTCACCAGGCTGCTGCCGTCCACCAGGAAAAGATTGGGGACGTCGTGCGTGCGATTCCAACGGTTGACCACGCTGGTGGCCGGATCGTCGCCCATACGGCAGCTTCCCATCAAGTGAACCGAATAGTTGGTTTCTTCGAGCGTGGTCGGATCGAACCAGACCTTCCGGGCGCCCGCCGTCTCGAGGATTTCCTTCTGGCGCTCGGTCATGAAGCGGATCGTCTTCATGTCGTCGGGATGATTCTTGAACGTCACGCGTATCGCCGGCATTCCCCAGGCATCCTTGACCTGATCATCGAGTGAGATGCTGTTCTGCTCGACAGCCAGACAACTGGTATGCGCCAGCACGCCCATCATGTGTGTGTAGTATTGGCCGACGCTGCGCTTCCACTCCGAACCCCACTGCGGGATGTCGGCGGGCATGCCGTTCAAAGCGAAGGAGGCTGGATATGGATCAAATCGTCCATCCAGTCCCGCGCCGCCATAGAATCCGCGCTTCGGATCGGAACGATAGAAATCGTGCAAGACGCGCGTCACCACGATGCTCTTATATTCGTTTAACGGATGATCGAACACGCCGAACGCGTACGGGCCGTTATCGAACATCAGATACTTGCCCACGTTGCCGTGAGAATTCGCCAGCCCCTGCGGGAAGGCGTTGGACTTCGACATCAGCAGCAGGCGCGGAGTCTCAGCGCCGTTCGCGCAAACTACTACCGCTTTAGCGCGCTGGAAAATTTCCTTGCCGTTTGAGTCAAAGTAAATGACGCCGTTAACCCGGCCATTTTTACCGGTCTCGATTTTGCGCGCGTAGGAATTAGGGCGAATTTCGCAGCGGCCGGTTTTGACGGCTACTGGAATTACGGCCGCCAGGCTGCTCGATTTCGCGCCCATTTCGCACCCGAAGGCCTCGCAAAATCCGCAATGCACGCAAGCCGCGCGTCCCCGATAGGGTTGCGAGAGCACCGCCATAGGCGCCGGAAAGGGATGGTACCCCAGCTTCTTCGCCGCTCGCTCGAACAGCACGCCGGACGATTTCACGGGCATGGGCGGCAGCGGATAAGGCTTCGAGCGCGGCCCGTCGAATGGATTCGATCCGCCCAGGCCGGAGATCCCGAGATCCCATTCGGCCTTGGTGTAGTACGGCTCCAGGTCGTCGTAGCTGATCGGCCAATCCCGCAGATCGGCGCCTTCCACGGGTCCCCAAACCGACCGCTCGTGAAAATCCTCCGGATGGAAGCGCCAGTAATTGGCCGTAAAATGCACCGAGCCGCCGCCCACAGTTTTGCAATATCCGACCGCCGGCTGGATCTTGGCCGTCTCGGCGGGTGTTTTCCGAAACGTATTGGGCTGCTTTTTCGGATCGTTGATCATTCCGCCGCGCGCAACTACGCCCACTTCGTCGTGGGTGAAATCCTTTTCGCGACGCCACGGTCCTTGTTCGAGCACCACTACCCGGAATCCCGCCGTCGAAAGCTCCTTCGCCATGACGCCGCCCGCGGCGCCGGCGCCGACCACCACGAAGTCGACTGCTTCGGAAGGCCGAAATGTCGCGCTCACTTCGAACCTGCCTGAGCCGCTTCCGCGTCGTAAAAGCCGAAGGGAGGCTCGTAGTGCATCGAGTGCTCGATTCCCAGCAGCTTCCAACCCACTTCGCCGCGATTGCCGCCGTACATCGGATGTCCGAAGAATCCCAAGATCGTGTGAGTACGCACCTGTTGAAAAAACTCGGTGTTCTCCATGGCGCGGAACAACTGGATTTGCTGCTGTTTCGACAAGCCGGCGATGCTGGCAGACCCGGCAAACAGCTCGGCGCGCTTGGCCTGCATTTCTTTGAGGCCGCTGCGATAGAGTTCGCGCTTGTCCTCATCATGACCGGCCAGCGCGCGGTCGATGAACCAAATCACCCCCGCCCGATCCGCGCCGGGGGTATCGTCGTCGGGAATAATCTGACACGCGATGGCGTTCACTTCGGCGGCGGAGGCCGGATCAAACCAGGCGAACTTTTCGGTTTGAGCGCGGAGCACTTCGGCCCAGCAGGCGGCCGCCAGAACCCATTCGCGTCGGGTAATCGTCATAAAAGGATGCCCATCAGTATAACCCGGTTTGAGTCCGAAGCCGGGCCGTTTAAGCAACCTTGGCGCGCACTTCGACGATCCGCGACGTGGTGATCGAAAGAAACGCGGGATGGCGGAATTCCAGATGCATGCCGCGGCCAATGAACGACTGCTTCAACATCGAGCCGCCCCAAGTGGAACCTTGAATCTGCACCATCACCGGATCCGGGCAGAACTTAGGGTGGCCCGAAATCAGCGCTTTACCGCGCCCCTGGTGGATGATCGTATACACGTGATTCATGGTCTCGACTTCCAGCACCGTGTCCGGCGGAACATTCCTGAGGTGGACGCCGCCTTCGATTTCCGATTGCGCCAGATTGTGGTTGACGGCGCTGCTGAAGTTGGGGTGCGGCGCGAAGAGATCGTCCAGCTCCGTCTCCACCGTCACGTTGGATGAGATGTGCCCGTTCCCCAAAGGTCTATGCACCACCTTTGAGTGAATGATACCAGAGCAAGGACCGGCTTTGACGTGGCGGTGCAGCGCAGTGCCGCTTGCGACCATGCGTTAGTTGACGGAGCGTTTCCTGATATTGAATTTTCCGTCTTTGTTATCGACGATAACCACGCTCCCCTCAGCAATCGAGAGCTTGTTAGTCAACCACTCTGGCAGGACGATAACCAGTTCGGCGCCGCGAACGCTCCCGATGCCCTTACTGCACTCCACGAGATCCCCAGCAACCTCGATGGGAATGGCAACAGTCAGCTTGCCATTGACAAGTTCAACGGGCCCTTCCAGCGAGATGTAGTCCGGCGACATCGAGGCCGTGAGCCATGATGCTACCACGACAGAAAGCAGATGGGCTGAAACGCACCGCTGGGATCTGATGTCAGCAGGGTCGCAGTTGTCAGCTCGATAGCGAACACTCGGATTCTAGCGTCCGGTGACCGGGCTCCCTGGTTAGAATCGAGGAATGGCAACTTCCGGTGTTCTAGCAGGAGTACGCGTGATCGATTTTGGGCGATTCATCGCGGGTCCCTATTGCGGGATGCTGCTGGCCGACATGGGTGCCGACGTTATCCGAATTGACCGTCTGCAGGGCAGTGAGGACCGCTATACCTGCCCTGTTACCGGCGACGGCACCGGCGCCGGGTTCCTTTCGCTGAATCGCAACAAGCGCAGCCTCACGCTGGACCTTGCCGCGCCCGCAGCGCGCGAAGTGATCCGGCGTTTGGTCCGGGGTGCGGACGTGGTCATCGCCAACCTCCCCATCGCGGTTCTCAGGAAAGCGGGTCTGGATTACGAGGCGCTCCGCGCCATCAAGCCGGATATCATTCTGGGCCGGATCTCGACCTTCGGGCCCGACGGGCCGTATGCGCAGCGTCTCGGTTTCGACAGTGTCGCCCAGGCCATGTCCGGCGCCATGAGCCTGACGGGATTCCCGGGTGCGCCGATTCGCTCCTCGGTGTCGTTCGAAGACTACGGAACGGCCCTGCACACCGCGTTCGGTATCATGGCCGCCTTGTATCATCGCGAGCAAACCGGGCAAGGGCAAGTGGTGGATGGATCGCTGCTGGCCACCAGCATCACGTTCATGCAGGCGCTATTGGCGGAACGGTCGGTTCTGGGAATCGAGCGAGCGCAAAGAGGCAATGCGGGTTTCCATTCGGCGCCAGCGGACGCCTATCGCACCCAGGATGGATGGATCATGGTGCAAGTGATCGGCCGCGATATGTTCAGCCGCTGGGCGCGACTGGTGGGACGCGGCGAGTGGATTGACGATCCGCGATTCGCCGACGATCTTGCGCGCGGCGATCACTACCAGCTGGTCGCCGAGGCGATGAACCGGTGGCTCGCGACCAGGAATACCGCCCAGGCGATCGCGGAACTGGAAGCGGCGCGCGTTCCGTGCGGGCCGGTGCTGGAGCTGGATCAGGTGCTCCAAGACCCGCAGGTGCAGGCGCGCGAGCTGCTGCAATCGGTGGAGTATCCAACTGCTCCAAAACCGGTGCCGCTGGCCAACACGCCTGTGCGGCTGTCGGCGACACCCGGGGGCATTCGCCGGCGCGCTCCGCTGGTGGGCGAGCACACCGACGAAGTGCTGCGGGAACTGGATTACTCCGCCGACGAAATCGCCGAGTTGCACGCGGCTGGGGTAGTTTGACCGTTACTTAATCGGCGAAAAGTCGGTAGGTTCCGCGAAGATAGAGTCCACCTTGGTCACCAGCTTCCCATTGGCTTCGGATTCCTTCGAAACCCGCTGCCATTCGGGATCATTCCGGAAGTCCGCCCAGGATTTCTTGGCGGCCTCGCGGCTCGGAAACGCGAGAACGTAGATCAAAGTGTTCTTCGAAAGCGGTTCGTCTGTCGGCGCGAAGTATCCGATGCTCGTCATCCCGTGCTTCTCAAAGATAGAGAGCGTGTGATCGCGAAAACGGGCGTGCAGAGCCTCCAGTTTGCCTGGCTCCGCGGTGTAGGTGCGGATTTCAAAAACGCGGCCGCTAGCGGCTGCTTTGACAGTGGTGGTTTGTCCTAAACGGAAGCCCGCAACTCCAGCCGCCAGAATGGCAGCGACTACAAGAACGCAGTTTCTAAGCATATCGATCCCTTTCTGGATTGGTCGTTTATCTGTTATACCCCATGCTAAACTTTGCCATGCGCATCCGCAGCCTGCTTTTGTTGTTCACTTCAGTACTTGTTTTGGCGCAAAACAACGCTCCGCCTGCCCCGCTCGTATTTCTGCATGTCACGGTGATCAATCCCGCCAGCGCCTCCGTTCAGGCCGATCGGGCCGTGGTGGTCGACGGCAGCCGCATCCGCGCGGTGGCCAGCGCGAAGGGATTTCAGCTTCCGAGCCACGCGCGCGTAGTCGATGGCGCCGGACAATTCCTGATCCCGGGATTGTGGGACATGCACGTCCACTCCGTCTTCGGGGATTGGTTCCCGCGCGGCCGCGACGTGATCCTGCCGCTCTTCGTCGCCAACGGCGTCACCGGAGTTCGCGATATGGGTGGAGAACTTGCGACGCTGCTCGATTGGCGCAGTCAGATTTCAGCGGGACATTTGATCGGCCCCCGGATGGTCATCGCCGGCCCCATGCTAGATGGCTACAAGCCGGATGGAAAGAGCACCAATTTCCCGAGCACGCTGGTGGTGATGACGTCGGCGCAGGCAGTAGCCGCGGTGGATTCGCTGAAATCGCAACATGCAGACTTCATCAAGGTGCAGTCTCTCATCCCGCACGATGCCTATCTCGCCGCCGCAGCCGAAGCGCACAAACAAGGGCTGCCCTTCGTCGGCCATGTGCCGGAAAAGGTCAGGCTGGCGGAAGCGGTCAAAGCCGGTCAGAAGAGCGTCGAGCATCTAATGGGGATCTTCGAAGGCTGCTCGACTGAGGAGGATCGGTTCATCGCGGGAGAGGGCAACAACAAGTTGCTGCTGGACACGCAGGACCCGCGTCGATGCGAACCGCTAATCAAGCTTCTCGCCGAACATCACGTGTGGCAAGTGCCCACTATGGCGTGGAATCGCCAGGGCGCGTTCCTCGACCGGCTGGATTGGCAGCATCAACCGCTCGATAAATATGTCCCTGCTTATTGGCGCGACGTCACCTGGCGTCGTTTCAACGACGAGATGATGCCGGGAGTTCTCGCGGACTCCGTCACGCTGCGGCAGCGGAACCTGGAAGCTTCGCTCAAAATGATGGGTGCGATGCATAGGGCAGGCGTGCCGTTTCTGGCCGGAACCGATACCGCGCCCGGCATCTATGTGATGCCAGGATTTAGCCTGCACGATGAGCTGGCAAATTTCGTGGAAGCGGGCTTCACCACGATGGAAGCGTTGCAGACCGCAACCAGCAATCCGGCTCTATTCCTTGGCAAGAAAGATGCCGGCACCATCGCGGCCGGCAACGTGGCGGACTTGGTCCTGCTTACCGCCAACCCTCTCGATGACATTCACAACAGTCGGAAGATCGCTGCTGTGGTCGCCAACGGACGGTTTTTCGATCGCGCCGCGCTGGATAAGATGCTCGCCCAAGTGTCAGCCGCGGCGAAGAAGAAAGATTGAAGCTTAGAGCAGGGCAGTCTCTTCGATCAGACGGCCGGCCCGGAAGCGATCGAAGCCGAGCGACGTTGCATCGATCAAATCGGTTGTGCCTTTGAGAATCAGGTCAGCCAGGATTCGCCCCGTGGCGGGCGAATGCATCACGCCGTGGCCGCTGAATCCGTTGGCGAGGAAAAAGCCAGGCAGGCTCGCCACCGGGCCAAGCACGGAATGATGGTCTGGTGTCATGGCATATAGTCCCGCCCATGCGCGCCTGGGATTTACCTCGGCCTTTTCGAGCGAAGGCAGCCGCTGCACTCCGCGCGACAAAATCTTTTCGATGAACGCGGGATCGAAGTTGGTCTTGAATCCCGGCGTTTCGCTGGGATCGTTCCAGGCCATCAGCAATCCGAGCCCCTCCGGACGGTAATGGAAGCCGGAGGACATGTCCACCACCATCGGCGATTTTTGCGATACCTTGTCGAACGGCTCGGTGGGAACCAACATCCGCCGCAGCGGCTCGATAGGCAGATCCACTCCCGCGAGTCTTGCGAAAAGCCCGGCCCAGGGCCCCGCCGCGTTCACGATCACGCGGCCCCCGATGAACCCGCGAGTGGTCTCTACGCCGCACGCACCCTGGGAGTCGGTTCGAATGCCGGTGACCTCGGTATCGCGCATCAATTCCGCGCCGCGCTCCGCGGCCTTCAGCATGAATCCGGTCATGACGCTATGCGGATCCACAAACCCGTCGGTCGCGCAAAAGCTCCCGCCGATGACGTCGTCAGACCGAATCTCCGGCGCGATGCGGGCCACGTCCTCCGGCTGCAGCAGTTCGACCGCCTTCAGACCCAAGCCAACCTGTCGGTTGAAATTGTCGCGTAGATATTCAATGTGCCGCTCTTCGGTGGCGACGAACAGATATCCTTGCGGCCTGTAGCCCGACGGATGGCCAACCACCTCCTCGAAACGGCCGAAGAACGGGATGGAATAGAGCGACATCTGAATGTTGACCGGCGTGGTGAACTGCGCCCGCACTCCGCCCATGCTCTTTCCGGTAGAGCCCTTGCCTTGCTGCGTTTCCCGCTCGATCACCAGAACATTGCGGCATCCGCCCTCAGTCAGGTGATACGCGATGCTCGATCCGACGATTCCGCCCCCGACGATGATCACGTCCGCCGATTTCATAGGCGTTTTCCAGTGTGCCACAGCGCGATGGCGATACAATGAGAGCCACGTACCGCAAACTCGACGTGGAGAAGCTGCACTCTAACCCCGCCTGGGATGAAATCCAACGAGCTTTTTTCACCACCGGCGCCGCCCGTCCGGTTCTGAGCGGATTGTCCGAACTTATCGAGCAGATCGCTCTTCGCGCCTACGAAGCCTCTTTCGTTAAGTCGAATTCCCCGGATCTCGCAATGCTGGCGGTGGGCGGCTTCGGCCGGCGCGAGCTGTTTCCGTATTCCGATGTGGACATCCTGATCCTGGTGGAGCGGGAAGCTCAAATTGCGGCGCTCACGGAGCCGTTGGCCGATTTTGTACGGCTGATGTGGGATGCGGGGATGCGGCTCAGCCATACGGTCCGAACCGTGGCCGAATGCGCCGAGATTCACGAAGGAAACGTCGAGCTGAGCATCAGCCTGCTGGATCGCCGGTTGCTGGTCGGATCCTCGGACGTTGTGGCCAAGCTGGAAAGCAAACTCCCGGTCTTCTTTGAGCGGCAGGCCCGCAGCTTGAGCCGGCGCCTCTGCCAGCTGGCCCGCGCCCGGCACGCCAAGTTTCAAGGCACGTTCTATCACCTGGAACCGGACGTGAAAGAAACACCCGGCGGTTTAAGAGATGTGCACCTGATCGCGTGGCTGGGGAAATTGCGCGCGGCCAAATTGGATCCGGACGGCCGCCTGGCCGGGCCGGCGCGCTTTCTCGAGTCGCTGCGCTGCTTCCTGCACTACCAGGCGCATCGAGATCAGAATCTGCTGAGCTTCGAAGCGCAGGAGGCCATCGTGGAACAACCGTACCTGACCGTTCGAGAGACGGCTGCTTTCATGCGCGAGTATTTTCAGAATGCGCGGGTCATCTTCAATGAAGCCCGGCGGGCGCTGGATCTGGTGGAACGAAGCGAAAGCTCGCTGTTGGGACAGTTTCGGGACTGGCGCTCGCGCCTGTCGAATGCCGATTTCACGGTATCGAATGAACGCGTATTTCTGCGGACCCCGGCGCAGCTGGAAACCGATCCGGCGCTGGTCTTCCGGCTGTTCGAATTCGTGGCTCGCCACGGGATTCCCCTGTCAGCGGAAACCGAGCGCCGCCTGGAAGGGTATCGCGCGGCGTTCGCCGAGTTTTGCTCCAGCCGGCGGCCCCTGTGGCCGCAATTGCGCGCCATCCTGGCATTGCCTCGGGCGGCCACCGCGCTCCGCGCCATGCATGATACCGGCCTCATTCAAGCCCTGTTCCCGGAATGGAAGAGCATCGTGTGCCTGGTGGTGCCCGACTATTATCACCGATACACGGTGGATGAACACACCATGGTAGCCATCGAAGCGCTGGGCGAACTGACTGCTACGCAAGATAACTCCAAGCGCCGCTTTGCCGAAATTCTGTCCGAAATCGAAGATCTCGCGCTGCTGCGTTTCGCTCTGCTTTTTCATGACGCCGGTAAGGGATCGAACAGCGGCAATCATTCGCTCCGGTCGGCGGAGCTTGCCAGGTTGGCTATGCAGCGCATTGTGATGCCCGCATCCGAGCAGAGCGCGGTGTTGTTTTTGATCGAACATCATTTGGATTTGTCCGCGGTCATGAGCTCGCGCGATCTCGACGATCCCGCTACTGCGCGGTCGCTCGCGGAGCGGATCGGGACCATCGAGCGGCTGAAATTGCTGGCCGTGCTGACATATGCCGATATTTCCGCCGTCAACCCCGCCGCCCTGACGCCGTGGCGGCTGGAGCAGCTATGGCAAGCCTACCGGGTGACTCATCAGGAGCTGGTGCGGGAGCTCGAAACGGATCGAATTCACGACGTTCCCATAAATCTGTCTCACCCGGCGACCTTTATCAAGGGCTTTCCTGTGCGCTACCTGCGCACCCACTCGCCGGCGGAGATTGAGGCTCACCTCGCGCTTTGGGAACTGAGCCGTCCCACCGGCGCAGCGGCGCGGCTGGACTCCTTAGCCGGCTTCCATCGAGCCACGATTGTTGCGCGAGACATGCCCGCGCTGTTCGCGTCGCTGGCCGGCACCATCTCCAGTTTCGGCATGGACATCTTCAAGGCGGAGGCCTTCTCGAACGAAAAGGGCCAGGTTCTGGATTCCTTCGTGTTCGCCGATCCCAAGCGTACGCTGGATCTCAACGCGCAAGAAAGAGAGCGTTTCGAGGAAGCGCTCGAACAGGTGGCGCTCGGCAAGTTGGATGTCGAAAAGCTGCTGCGGGGCCGTCCTATATCGCCGCAACCCAAGTCACGGGCCATCCGCTCCAGCGTTCATTTTGACTCGGATGCCTGCGAGACCGCGACGCTGGTGGAGATAGTTGCCGAGGATCGCCCCAGATTGCTTTATGACCTGGCCGCGACTTTTTCCGCTGCCGGTTGCAATATTGACGTGGTGCTGATTGACACGGAAGGCCGCCGGGCGATCGACGTTTTTTATGTCGCATCGGACGGAATGAAGCTGGACGCGGCCATGCAGGGGATTCTGGAGAAGAAGATTCTCGCCGTGTGTTAATGCGCCGCTCTGTAACTTAGACTCACAGCCAAGCGTATTTATATCGAAGGCGTGTTTTCCGGCGTCATTATTTCGGCAATTCTCAAACCAGGAGTTACAAATCGTGAACTGCAGTAGACTTTCGCTTATTTTCGCTACGCTTGCGCTCGGGTTGGCGAGCGCAGCTAACTTTTATCACCTGAGGATCTCCGATCCGACCTGGATCGGGAGCAACGAGCTGAAGCCCGGCGATTACAAGGTCGACGTCCAAGCCGATAAAGCGGTAATCGAACAGGGCAAGATCAAAGTTGAAGTGCCGGTGACGGTTGAGAAGGCGGATCGGAAGTATCCCACCACCGCGATGATCACGGAGAGCGTAAACGGCAAACCGCAAATCGATGAGATCCATTTTGGCGGTACCGAAACCCGCTTGGTGTTCCACTCCGCTTCCGGCAGCGCGGGCGGTGCGCAGTAGATTCCCCTGCTTAAGTTTCGAGCTTGAATCGCGTGGACGCCAGCCCGTACATACGGCGCCATACCAGCCGGTTGAACGTAACCACCAGAGCTGCCATGACGATGGTCGCGCCCAGCAATAGCGCCAGGTTGCCGCTGTCGGTGGCGCTGCTGATGACCGCGCCCAGGCCGGTGGTGGACAACGTCTTGCCTTGGAAGTGAACATACTCGGCGACGATGCTGGCGTTCCACGCGCCACCGGATGCGGTGACGAAGCCCGTCACCAGGTAAGGGAAGATGGCCGGAAGATATAATTTGCGCCAGCGTTCCATTTGATGGATATGGAATATGTCGCAGGCCTCCTTCAGGTCGGTTGGGATGGCGCTCGCGCCGGCGATCACGTTGAAGAGAATGTACCACTGCGTCCCCAACAACAGCAGCAGGATCGAGCCCACCCCCAGCCCGCCACCGATTTGAATCAGGTACAGAAGCACGATGGGAAATAAGGCCGTGGCGGGAACCGAGGCGGCAATTTGGGCGATAGGCTGAAAAATCGCTGAAAGCCTGGGGTGCAGCCCGATCATAACCCCCACCGGCACCGTCCAGAGCCCCGCCAGCAGCAGCGTCAGTTCAACGCGCAGGAAGGTGGCCCCGGCGCCCAAGAAGATGCTTTCGAGTTCCGGACGGCGGAGCGTCAGCAGCGTCAGACCCATTTTGACAATCGCGTACAACACGGTCAGAACCACCACGACCCACGCCGTCCGCATCGCCCAACGTTTGAAAACGCCGTCGAGGCGGCTGATCGAGCTCTCAGCCTTGCGGGCAAAGTGCAGGGCCAACGCCTCGCGAGCGGGCGCAACGGAAATGCGCGTGATGCCCGCGATCAATCTCGATCGGCGCAGCAGGTCCAGGACCCACGAGTGCGGCGTTTGCGAGGCCTCCACTTGCTCCATTTTGAACTTCTCGCTCCAAGCAATCACCGGCCGCCAGATCAGTTGGTCCGTCAGGACGATCACCGCGATCATTACCCCCAGGCCCCAGAGAATGGCGCGCGTGTCTCCCACATTCGACGCGGTTTGAAGATAGGAGCCGAGCCCCGGCAGACGCAGATCCCGCTTGCCCAGCACGAACATCTCGCAAGCCATTAAAAAGAACCAGGCGCCCGCCACCGACATCATGGAGTTCCACACCAGTCCGATAGTCGCGTAAGGCAGCTCCAGTTGAACCAGCTTCTGCCACCAGCTCAGGCGATAGATCTGTGCCGCTTCCAGCATTTCGCGCGGTATGCTCTTCATGGAAGAGTAAACGCTGAAAGTCATGTTCCACACCTGGCCGGTGAGAATGAGCAGAATAGAGCCGAGTTCCACGCCCAACTGCTTGGTTGGAAATAGCGTCACCATCGCCAGCATTACCCCGGGTAGAAAGCTGAGCACCGGAATGGATTGCAGCGTATCGAGCAGCGGGATCAACACTCGCTCCGCCCTGGCGTTGTGCGCGGCCGCGTAGGCATAACACAGAGTGAATACAAAGCTGAGTGCGTAGGCGATTCCGATGCGCGCTATCGAATAAAACGCATACTTGGGCAAAGCGGAGGGGTGAAGATCCAGGGGTGGCTGCGCGGAAACCGGGCCGGCCCAATATTGCGCCAGCGAAAGCAGCCCGTAGAACAGCGCCAGCCCGGCCAGGATCACCGGCGCATCGCGCAACAGCGAGCCCGGCGTGGCTGGAAGCGCTGCCCAAGGCGCTTTTTCAGTGGGCCGCGTGGTTAGCGATGCCAAGCGTCCTCACGAATTTCAGCCGCGTTCTCTGGTTGGCGGAGCATCAAACGGTCGCTTTCGGAATCGTACTCGAACAGGTCTCCATAGCGGCCCCAATCCAGGGCAGTGTCGATCTGCCGCTGGGTCTGGTCGGCGCTGAAGTGCTCGTCCAAAATGTCGCGGAAGAACTCCAGCGGCATGCTGTGGTCGGACTTGCTGGCGAGCGCGCTGTTCATCTGCGTTATCAGCGGGGCGCCGGCCAGCGTGGCCTCCCGAAACAGGTTCTTGCGGCGCGCAATGTCTCCCTCCGCGAATTCGTGGCCGGATGCGGTGATCTCCAAATCTCCCTTGGACAACTTTGCGAACCCGAGCAGCGTGGCCGCTTCCACGATCGGCAGCAGATCGTCCACTTCCATGCGCAGCTCCTCGGCGACATGGTAGAGGTCTTCCTTGCCGCCGCGGTCGTTCAGCAGCTCCAGCAATCCGGCGATTCCGCCCGGCCGGGCGTGCGGCAGCATGGGATACTGCTTCTTCACCGGGCGTGCGGCCGGCGACGGCGGCTCGAGCTCGCTCTCCGGTTCGGTCATCAGCTTGTAAATGTAGTCCACGTACAAGAGAAATTCCGCGGAGCTGCGCTCTCTGGGCTGCGTAAGCGGGATGCCAAAATCCGCGCGGATCCTGGCCGGATTCCGTCCCAGAACTATAACCCGGTCCGCCAGAAGAACCGCTTCCTCGATGTTGTGTGTCACCAGAAATATGCTGCGGATCGGCATTTTCTTCTCAAGCCACAGTTCCATCAGTTCGCCGCGCAGGTTCTCCGCCGTGAGAACATCCAGCGCGGAGAACGGCTCGTCCATGAACAGGATCTCCGGTTCCACCGCCAGGGCGCGGGCGAAACCCACGCGCTGTTTCATGCCTCCCGAAAGTTCCTTGGGATAGGCATTCTCAAAGCCTTTTAGTCCCACGGACTTAAGCGCACGGAGCGCCCGACGGTGCCGTTCCTGGTGCGTCATGCCGCGCGCCTGCAGCGGCGCTTCCACGTTCTCCAATACCGTAAGCCACGGAAAAAGCGCAAAGCTCTGAAACACGATGGCCGCGTTCGGTTTCGATTGCGCCAGCGGCTTGCCATGCCACAGCACTTCCCCGGCGGATGCCTGCGCCAGTCCCGACAATATGCGCAACAGCGTCGATTTGCCGCACCCCGAAGGTCCCAGCAATGCGAGGATCACGCCCGGCTCAACGGACAAATTAATGGGAGCGATAACCTGCACCTGGCCTCCGTCGGGCCGCTCAAAATTCTTTTCAATCCCGCGCGCCTCGACGATCGGTTCCACGGTCGCTACCGTTGCCGCGGCAGCCGGAGCCGTTTCCGCGGGAGCTGTGGCATCGGATGGTTTGTAGCCGGCTTCATCGGCCTGGGTGGCTTCGGCCAGTTCGTCCATCAGGGCCTGCCATGCTTCCTGCGGCAATTCGTCGAAGAAATGCATGCGCTCACCCGGGTTCATCTGGTTCACGATGGCGTTGATATCAGCCAGCGGCCGGGAGTGCAGCAGAACGTAAGCGTGGTAGTAGGGGAAGGCCGCAACCAGCTCGGCGGCGACCGCGGCGGGAAGCTGCCGAAACAATTCCTGTTGCTGCTCGAATGGAAGGCTCATGAGCAGCCCGGCGATGTCGTCTGGATCCATGCCGCTCATGAGAGCGATGGCTTCGCTCCAACGCGATTGAGAGAGAACGCTTCGAAGTTTGTCGGCGGCCGGCTGATTCACCACTGAGTCCTCAACCTACTATAGTTGCCCGACGCCGCGAGTCGCCAATCGCAATTGTGACGTTCAGATTAACGAGCCCCGGATAAGGCATACTGGCACAAGCTCGAATGAATCGATGAATAGCGTTTTGGAGAAACCACAAACTGCCCCGGGCCGACGCCAAGCTGGATCCCGGATCGCTATGGGCGCGTTAATTCTGCTGATTATCGCGGGCTTCTACTGGAAGCTGATTCTCACGAAGCAATATAACTGGTTCGGCACCGGAGATATCGCATTTCAAGTGCTGCCCTGGTTTCAATTCGAGGCGCGTGAATGGCACAGCGGACACGTGCCGCTTTGGGACCCGCATCATTGGATGGGGCAGCCGCTGTTCGCGCAGGCGCAGCCCGGCGGCGCATATCCATTGAACTGGCTCCTGTTTTTGGCGCCCTTGCGCCACGGCCTGATCCAGCCCGGCGTCCTGAACTGGTACTTCCTGACGATTCATTTCATGGCCGCGATATTTTGCTACGCGCTGTGCCGCGACCTGGGACGGTCACGTTCGGCGTCTCTGATCGCGGGCTGTGTTTTCGGACTCTCGGGGTTCGTCGGCACCACGGACTGGCCGCAGATGGAGAACGGCGCGGTGTGGGCGCCGCTGGTGCTTTTGTTTCTGCTACGTGCCGCGCGGGGCCAGTCGCCGTTCTTTAGCGCCGCGCTCTCTGGAGGCTTCCTCGGAATCGCCTGGCTCAGCGGCCATCATCAGATTCCTCTCTATGTCACGCTTGCGACGGCTTTCCTGTGGTTGTTCTTCGCTCTTCAGGAGCGACGCATAAATTGGAACATGCTGCGGTTGGCGGCCATCAGTTTCATCGCCATGTTCCTGGTAAGCGCGGTTTTAACCCTGCCCACGTACGAGTATGGAAAGCTGGCGCTGCGTTGGTCTGGACCGCCGGTTCCGTTGGCCTGGGATCAGAAGGTCCCTTACAGCGTGCATGCGCAGTATTCCACGCCAGGCTCCTCGCTGATCGCGATCTTCGTTCCTGGCTTGAATAAACATGCCGACCCGTTCGTGGGAGTGGTGGCCTTTGCGCTGGCGCTGGCGGGATTCGCGCTGGCGTGGCGCGAACAGGTGGTCCGGATTTTCACCACCATAGCGCTGGCGGGCTTGCTGCTGGCGCTCGGCTTTCACAACGTTTTCCACGGCATCTTATACTCCGTCGTGCCGCTCATGGACAAGGCCCGCGTGCCATCGGCGTTGCTTTACATATTTCAGGTGGGTCTAATCGTCCTCATCGCATTTGGGGCCGACGCCTATTTCTCGCCTGAAGTTCAATCTCCCTGGAAACTCCGCATCGCGATCGGCAGCGCGGTCTTCGGCTTCGCGCTATGGGGTCTGTTCCTCCAAGCCGCCATGGCAGCCAAACTGAACTTCGAATTTGACGATCGCGTGAGCCTGACAGCCCTCTTCTCCATTCTGCTAGCCGGCGTGCTGTACGCATTCTTGCGCGGACGGCTGGCCCGCGGGCACGCGGTGGCGGCGCTGGTGATTCTCCTGCTGATCGAACTGGGCAACGATTCCGCCTACGCGTTTCGAGAGAACCGCGATGGCGCCAGTTACCCGGAACAGTTCGAGGACAGCGCCGACATCGCGCACTTTCTTGAACAACAGCCGGGCCCCTTTAGAATCGACCTGGATGACCGTGAGCTTTCTCAGAATTTTGGGGACTGGTATGGCGTCGATGTGCTGGCCGGCCAGGGCGCCAGCGTGTCCGCCGACGTTTACCACATGGAGTGGTCTTCGGAACGGGACAAGATGCTTTTGGGCGTCGCCTATTACATCGGGAAGCAGCCCGCGAATACCGAACAGGAGCAGGTGTTCGAGGGCGCTCACGGGCTCAAAGTGTATCGAAATCCGCGCGCTTTTCCGCGCGTCTGGACGGTCCACGAGACCGTTCCGGTGAAGAACTATTACGAATCGAATTACTATGTCCAGAAGTCGGATTTTGATCTCCGCCGCACCGCTCCGATGCACGCGCCGCTCCCGCCGCTGGGCGTCTGCGACCCCGCGTTTGACAGCGTCAGCTTCACCGGCCGCACTTCCCAATCGCTGACGCTAGATGCGAACCTGGGCTGCGCCGGGATGGTGGTGATCAGCGAAACCTATTTCCCCGGTTGGAAGGTTACAATCGATGGCGTGCCGTCCGAGATCCACGAGGTGTATGGCGCGTTGCGAGGCGTGGTGGTTCCCCAAGGCCTGCACCGGATCCGAATGCGTTACCGGCCCGGATCCGTCATTGCGGGAGCCTGGCTGTCGCTGGCGGGCTTGATCGGGATCTGCGCGATTGGGCTCTGGGAACGGAGGCGCGCCCGTGTCTGAGGCGTCCGCCAGGCCGCTGCATAACCCGCTCAGCCGCGATCCCGCCGGCCAGGGCGTCGCAGTTCTGATCCCTTGTTATAACGAAGAGCTGACCATCGCTGATGTGGTGCGTCAATTCCGCGCGGCGCTGCCCGGCGCTGAAATCTGCGTGTTCGACAACAACTCCTCCGATAACACCGCGGAAGTGGCGCGCCAAGCCGGAGCGGCCGTCTTCTTCGAGCGGCGTCAGGGCAAAGGTTTCGTGGTTCAGTCCATGTTTCGGAGAATCAAGGCCGACATCTACGTGATCGTGGACGGCGACGGAACCTATCCCGCGGACGCCGTGTCGCGCTTGATAGAACCAGTGCGCCGCGAAGAGGCCGACATGGTGATCGGATCTCGGCTGGCAGACACCGCCAACAGCCAATTCCGGCTCCTGAACCGGATCGGAAACAAGCTGTTTCTGGTGCTCCTGCAATTCATCTTCGGAGTTCGCTTGACGGATTTGCTGTCCGGTTATCGTTGTTTCAGTCGGCGTCTGGTGCGCGGCCTGCCGCTGTTCGGTGGTGGATTCGAAACCGAAGCTGAGATGACCATAAAGGCGCTGCAGCGCGGCTTTGCGATTATCGAAATTCCGGTGGACCTGGGCGTCCGCCCCGCCGGCAGTAGCTCCAAGATCCGCCTGGTGCAGGATGGCTTCGTGATTCTCAATTGCATGCTCGTGTTGCTCAGGGATTACAAGCCCCTCACGTTTTTCGGGGGACTGGGCGCGTTGTTCCTGGTAACGGGCGCGGTCCCGGCCGTACTGGCCGGTATTCAGTTTTCCAAAACCGGCGTCCTTCCGGTGGTGCTCGTTCTGAGCGCGGCGGCGCTGCTCGGAGCAGGCTCCGCCGCAATGACCGTTGGGCTGGTTCTGCACTCCATCGCGCGGCGGTTCCAGGAGCTGGATCACCAGATCCAGACGCTGGCCGACGATCGATAGGCGATTCTACTTAACGCCCAGCTCGGCCTTGATCGTGGCTACGTTTCGGGTGGCCTGATCCTGCACCGAGCTCTTCATTGCAGCGGATTGCTGGAAGTACTGCAACCCTTCGCGCTCCTTGCCCCGGTCCCCGATCTGCTTGCCCAACTGGTAGTCCGCCAGCCCGAGATTGAAGAGCGCGTAGCCGTATAATTGCGATCCGCCCTTGCTGACCACTGGCAGAGAAGCACGCAGCGCTTTTTCTGCGGGCCCCCACCTCTGTTGCATGGCGTAGCCGATGCCGATGTAGTAGTTCGCGGTCCCGATCTTGGCCGCTTCGTTGCCTCCGTCTACTTTTCCGCGGGTATTGAGCGCTTCGAGTGCCCGGTTGCCGCTGCCTACAACGCCATCCGCCTTCTGCGCCCGCATGGCGCATTCTGCCTCAACGATGAAAGCTTCCGCGTTCTTTGAATCCGCCGACGTCAGCTTCGAGGCGGTCGTGCAGCTCTTGCCTCCCAATGCCGCCAGATATCGATCGGATATCAGCCACATGTACTGGCTCTTGGGATTGGCCTCTTCGAGCGCTTCGCCCAAGTCAACGATCGTCTTCGATTCCTTGGTCTTCAACACCGCGGCATAAAGCGCGTACTCGGCGTAAGTGCCCACTTCTTTGTCGTGCTCCAGAGCCTGCTTATCGGCGTCGTTGGCCGGCTCTTTTCCGGCCCCGGTAATCTTCTTGGCGATTTCGGCGGTACGCAGCGCCCATTTCTTGATTTGCTCCGGATCGTCGGCCCCTTCGGCCGCCTTGGTGGCGTTGTAGCTCAGATCCAAGTCGCCCGGTGCGCCCGTGTATACTTTGTCGGCCGCTGCGAGCGC
The DNA here is from genome assembly GCA_963786745.1 of Terriglobia bacterium. Lineage (GTDB taxonomy): Bacteria > Acidobacteriota > Terriglobia > Bryobacterales > Bryobacteraceae > Palsa-89. The sequence goes on from CAWBAE010000015.1 coordinate 108,078, forward strand.
TTTGTCGTATTGCTTCTGTTGCAGGTATACCTGCTCGAGCTGCCCGGCCACCCATGGCGCACCCTCGTGCTTCGGATACTTGCTCAGAAAATCTTCGCCCAGGGTCACCTTCTTTGCGTCGTCGGTCTCCTGGCCGATGGCTTGCAGAAGCTGTCCCTCCGGCGTCCCGACATTGATAGTGATGTTCGGCGGCTGCGCGAATGCCGCCAGAACGGATATGGCTAATGCGAATACCCAGCGTTTCATGACGTCTCCTATTGGATCAAACAATTTATCACAAATGTAACCCGTCGTGGATAGCGTTCGAACAAACCGCCGTTCCAGCGATCCCCGTCTGGTACTCTGTTCGTTGAGTGAAGCCGATGCTCGCATTTTTGTTGCTGGCCGGGATCGTTTGCGCGCAAGATCTCACCGACGTGCTCGTCGAAACGGTTGGAGAGGGCTACGTCTTCGCGGAAGGTCCGGTCTGGTCGCGCGGCGGCTACTTAATCTTCAGCGATGCGCCGCGCAACAAGCTTTTGGAGCTGAAACCCTCGCAGCACCCCGCTGTTTTCCGCGACAATTCCAACGGCGCGATGGGAAATACGTTCGACGCTGAAGGCCGCCTCTATACTTGTGAAACTCATCTGCGCCGCGTCACCCGCACCGACAAGAAAGGCAAGATCGAGGTTTTGGCGGAGCGCTGGCAGGACAAGCGCCTCAACGCGCCCAACGACATCGTCGTCCGCCATGACGGCCAGGTGTACTTCACGGACCCGGCGTTCGGCAATCAGCAGGACGAGCGCGAATTGGACTTCTACGGCGTCTACCATCTTTCCCACAAGGGTGAGCTGGAGGTGATCGCCAAGCCCAAGGGCCGTCCCAACGGCATCGCGATATCGCCCAACGGTCGCGTGCTGTACGTAACGAACTCCGACGAGCGCAACGTGCGGGCCTACGATCTCGATCGCAACGGCCAGGCGTCCAACGAGCGCGTCCTGGTTTCCGGCATCGATGGAATTCCGGACGGCGTTCGCGTGGACGAAAAAGGCAACCTGTACGTCGCGGCCGACAAAATCGAAGTCTATACGCAGGAAGGCAAGCATCTGGGATCCATCACGCTCTCTCAAACTCCGTCTAACTGCGCTTTCGGAGATGACGATTTCGAATCCTTGTACATCACCGCGCGGACGGCCCTGTATCGAGTTCGCTTGAATGTCAAGGGAAGCGTGCAATATTAGCCGCATGGGCGCGTCCACCGAAGAGAGCCGCCGTTATCCCTCGCGCCCGTTCCTGGGCGTGGGCGCTCTCATTTTTGAAGAATCCAATGTTCTGCTGGTGGAGCGTGCCAAGGAGCCGCTAAAGGGTTATTGGTCGCTTCCCGGCGGGATCGTCGAGACCGGCGAGACGCTGGACGCCGGGATCCGCCGCGAAGTGCTGGAGGAAACCGGGCTCGACGTCGACGCGGTCTCCGTTTTTGAGATCTTCGAGCGGATCATGCCGGACGCCGAAGGGCGGCCCGAGTATCACTACGTGCTGATCGATTACATCTGCTATCCTCGCGGCGGCCGTCTCGCGCCCGCGAGCGACGTGAGCCGCGCGGTTTGGGTTTCCCGGGAAGAGCTTCGAAACTATCGCATCACCGACGGCACGCTGGGAGTTATCGAGAGAGCCTTTGCAAAACTTCAGCGCTGATCTGCTCGAGTTCGAAGGCCTGCGCGAATTGCTGGGACGCTTTGTGCGCAGCCCGCTCGGCGCCGAAGAGCTCGGGCGCTTGACGCCGCATCAGGATCGCGCGGCTCTCGAAAATACCCTGGCCGACACCCAGGAGGCCATCGAGTATGTGGGCGCGGCGCAGCAACCCCAGACCGCGTCTCGCGGCGCGGCCATTCGCCTGCGCTTCGATTCCATCCCGGATCTCTCCACTACCTTGCCGATGCTCGGAATCGAGGGCGCCGCGCTCGAAGCCCGCCAGATCCTCGATTTGACGCGCCTGCTGGAACAAGCCTCCGAAATTCGAGCCGCGCTGAATATAGCGGCCGCGAAGTTTCCCCGGCTGGGCGCTCGCGCCGGCGCCATCGCGGATCTCCGTCCGGTTCTCCGCCAGCTGGCCGGCAAGATCCTGCCCGACGGCTCCCTCGCCGACGACGCCAGCGTGGTCCTGCCCCGCCTGCGCCGCGACATCGAGCGCCAGCAAAAGCAGATCCAGATCTCGCTCGAGCGCTTTCTCCGCACCCATCAAGAAGACGGAACGCTGCAGGAGGATTTCGTCACCATCCGCAACGAGCGCTTCGTGGTGCCGGTGGTGGCCGGCCAGCAGCGCAAGGTCGACGGCGTCATCCATGGCGCCAGCGGCAGCGGCCACACGCTTTTCGTCGAGCCGCTCGAAACCATCGACCTGAACAACGAACTGGTGCGGCTGCGCGAGGAAGAACAGGCCGAGGTGCAGCGCATCCTGCGCGAACTCACCGAGCGGCTGCGCGCCCATGCCGCCGACATCCGAGCCAGCGTGGAAGCCATCGGACGCGCTGGAGCTGCTCTTCGCCAAGGCCGACTTCGCGCTCGATTTCGATTGCGCCATCCCCCGCTTCAGCGGCGATAGCGCCCGGCGGCTGGTTCTTCGCGACGCCCGCCATCCGCTGCTCGAAGACGTGCTGCGGCGCAAGCCAAGCCGGTGGTGCCGATTTCCCTGACGCTCGATGAATCCGAGCGCACGCTGCTGATCAGCGGCCCCAACACCGGCGGCAAAACCGTATCGCTTGAAAACCGTCGGCCTGCTGGCCCTGATGGCGCAATCCGGGACTGCCCGTGCCCGCCGCGGAAGCCGAGTTTCCGATGTTCGAACAGGTGTCTGGCGGACATCGGCGACAAGCAGTCGATACAGGAAAGCCTCAGCACGTTTTCCGCGCACATCTCGCACATCCGCGAGATGGCGCTGGAAGCGTGACGCCGGATTCGCTGGTGCTGCTCGATGAACTCGGGCGCGCCACCGATCCCGAAGAAGGCGGCGCGCTGGGGGTGGCGATCCTTGAAACATTCCGCGCGCAGGCGCTTTCACGCTGGCGTCCACGCACTTGGTGGCGCTGAAGATCTATGGCGCCACCACCCAGGGCGTACTCAACGCGTCCATGGGCTTCGACGAGGAAACGCTCGAGCCGACCTACGTGCTGCGCATCGGCGCGCCGGGAAAATCCGCGGGCCTCGAAATCGCCACCCGCCTGGGCATGCCCGGCATTGATTGAGAGCGCGCGCGAGCGGATGACCGGGCACGAACGCGATATCTCGCGTTTCCTTGCCGAACTGCACCAGCGTCTGGATCAGGTAGCGCGCGCTGAACAGGACTTGCTGCGCGAGAGGGAGGCGCTGGCGCTGCGCGAGCAATCCGTCGCCAAGGACTACGAGCGGCGCGAGGCCGCCAAGTTCAAGGAGATTGAGCAGCGGCCCGAACGGGCATTGGCTGAATTCGAAACGAAGGCCGCGAGACCATCGAGAAAATCCTGGAGGGCGCCGAGCAGCGCAAAGCCGCGGAACAAGCCCAGCGCCGCGTCGCGAAGACAAAGCGCGAGTTCGAGGAGAAAGCTCGCCCGGCCGTGTTCGGAGAATCCCCGGCCGCCAAGCCATCACTCGCCGATCGAAGAAGGCAGCCGCGTGCGCTTGAAAGGCGTGCGCGAACCCGCGCGCGTGCGGCGCAAGCTGGGCCCGGGATCGCTCGAAGTGGAAGCCGGCTTCATGAAGATGCAGGTCTCCGTCGACGACGTCGAAGAAGTGCTGCCCGCTTCGAAGCAGATCGCCAACTTCCCGGCAATGTCACGTTCCGACCCGGGCCGACACTGGGACCCGTCCTATCAGGAGATCAACGTGATCGGCCAGCGCGCCGAGGAGGCGCGCGAAAACGTGGACAAGTTCCTGGACCGCGCCGGTGATGGCCTCCGTCAGCCGCGTCCGCATCGTGCACGGCCACGGCATGGGCATTCTTCGCAAAGCCATCGCCGAGCTGCTGACCACCCATCCGCAAGTGGAGAAATTCTACGCTGCATCGCCGGCCGAGGGCGGGACCGGCGCGACGGTTGTCGAGCTGAAGTAAGGCCCCGGTACAATGGAAGTAGTGCTTCCGGCTACTTCCACCCTGTGCTCGAACTGCGGAACCCCGCTCGCCGGGGACGCTTTGGGCTGTCCGTCCTGCGGACGGCTCACGCACGCGCAGGAATTCGAAGCCCTCGCGCAGCACGCGAAACTCGCCGGCCAGGCGGGTGACTGGAATGGCGCACGCAACGCCTGGGCCAAGGCTCTCACGCTGCTGCCGCCCAATTCCGCCGAGTATCGCGCCACCAAGTCCCGTATCGAAAATATCGACCTTCAACTCTCCGACAAGAGTGTCTGGGCGAAACGGATGGCCAAGCTCGGACCCGTGGGAGTGCTGCTGTGGAAGTTCAAGACCGTGGCGCTGCTGGTTCTCGGCAAAGGGAAACTGGTGATTCTTGGGCTCACCAAAATCAGCACATTCCTGAGTATGCTGGCGTTCTTCGCCGTGTACTGGTCCATGTTCGGTTGGAAATTCGCCCTCGGATTCGTTCTCTCCATCTACATCCACGAAATGGGCCATGTCATCGCGCTGCGAAAATACGGTATCGCGGCCAGTTCGCCCATGTTCATTCCTTTTGTCGGCGCGCTGGTTCGCATGAAGCAATATCCGGCCAACGTGGGTCAGGACGCCCGCGTCGGCCTGGCCGGACCCATCTGGGGACTGGGCGCAACCATCGTCGCCTGGCTCGGCGCTCTCGCCACCGGATTGCCCATCTGGTACGCGATCGCTCACACCAGCGCGTGGCTCAATCTGTTCAACCTGATTCCCGTCTGGCAGCTGGACGGCGGCCGCGGATTCCGCGCGCTCACCCGTAAACAGCGTGGCATGGCCCTCGGTGTCGCGTTGGCAATGTGGGTGCTGACGCAGGAAACCATGCTGCTCCTGATTTCGGCCGGCGCGCTTTACCGGCTGTTCAGCCGGGATTACCCGGAAGAAGATGACAACGGCGCGCTGACGCAGTACATCGGATTGATCGTGTTGTTGTCTCTGTTGGTATTAATGACCAACCACGCGCTGCGCGTCAGCTAAGTCCCCTTCAGCGCGTGCGGGGGCGTCTCCGTGACCTTGCAGGTAAAAATGCACGGCGGGCGTAACGATCAGCGACAGAACCATCGACGCCAGAATGCCGCCGATCACCGCGATCGCCAGCGGCTGCAGCATCTGCGAGCCGGCGCCCCATCGCCAGCGCCAGCGGAATCATGCCCGCCACCGTGGCCAGCGCCGTCATCATGATCGGCCGCAGACGGCGCTCGCCCGGCCTGGATCATGCTTCCTCCGCGGCGATCGCCCTCGCGCGCGAAACTTCTGGTCCGCATCCAGCAGCAGAATGCCGTTCTTCGCCACGATGCCGATCACCATGATCAGCCCCATGAACGACGAAATATTGAACGTGGTCCCGGTCACCAGCAGCGCCAGAAAAACGCCGGAAGTGGAAAGCAGCGCCGACGCCAGAATCGCCAGCGGCGCCGCGAAACCGCCGAATTCGAACAGCAGCACGATGAACACCAGCACCACCGCCAGCACCAGCACGAACACCAGATCGCGGAACGGACTGCTGCTGCTCCTCGTAGCCGCCGCCGTACACCACGCGGATGCCCGACGGCAGATTCAGCCGTTGCCACCGCCTTCTGCACCGCCGCCATGCCCGCGCCCAGATTGAGCCCCTCCAGCCGCGCCGTCACCGCCACATCGCGCTGCAGATTCTCGCGCCGGATTTCCGTCTGGCCCGGGCTCTTCCGTCGGCTGGCCAGCGATCCCAGCGTCGCCGTCTTCCCGGTCGAGCTCACCAGCAGCGTGTTCCGGATGGCTTCCAGCGAAGCGCGCGTCTGCTCCGGAAATCGCACGCGGATGGTGTACGCGCGGTCGTTCACCACCACCGGCGTGGGCGCCGGCTCGCCCTGCAGAATCGCGCTGGCGTCCAGTTCCACTTCCTGCGGCGTGAAACCGGCGCGCGCCGCCACCGCCGGATCTACCTGAAACATCAACCGCCGGCCCGCTGATGGTGTTGTCGATGCCGTTCAGAACGTCCACCACGCCCGGAATCTTCTTGATCGCGTCCGCCACCTTGCGGCGCCCACTCGCCGCAGCACACCGGGATCCTGCGAAAACAGCTTGATCACGATCGGCTCCGGCGCGTTGGTGAGATCGCCGATCATGTCCTGCAGCAACTGCGGGAACTCCACATCCAGCATCGGCACCTGCTTCGTGACCTTCTCGCGCACATCGGCGATCACTTCCTCCGACGCTGCGGTTGCGTTTGCGCTTGAGCTTCACCGAGATGTCGCCGCGATTGGCTTCCGTCACCGCCGCCAGGCCCAGTTGCAGCCCGGTGCGGCGCGATGTGCTCTCCACTTCCGGCGTGTCGCTGCAGGATCTGCTCCACGTCGCGCCACCACGCGGTTGGTGTCCTCCAGCGAGGAGCCCGCCGGCATGAGATAATCCACAATGAATCCGCCTTCGTCCATGCTCGGGCAGCAGGTCGGAACCCAGCGCGCTGTAGCAGAAATACGAGCCCGCGATCACCAGCACGACGCCGAACAGCGCGCAGACACCAGCGGATGCTCCAGCGTGCGCGCGCAGCACCCGCTCGTAGAGCCGCATCAGCGCGCGCCGTCGGAACGCCGCGTCCTCGGTCCGCTTTCCGCCGCCGCTCGCGCGGCTTTCGGATGAAGTAATGGCTCAAGCGTCGGCGTCCAGGTCAGCGCCAGCGCCAGCGAAGTCAGCAGCGCCACCCCCACCGTGACCGCCAGCGCGCGGAAGAACACGCCGGTCACGCCCGTAATCGAAATCAGCGGCAGAAACACCACGATCGGCGTGATCGTCGATCCGACCAGCGGCGCGCGAATCTCCCGCATGGCGCTGCGAATGGCGTCCGCCGCGGCTCTGCCCGGCATCGCGATGCAGCACGATGTTCTCCACCACCACGATGGCGTCGTCGATCACCAGCCCCACCGCCGCCGCCAGGCCCCCCAGCGTCATCAGGTTGAAGCTCTCGCCCAGCAGCCGCAGCGCGATGAACGTGACCGCGACGGTGGCCGGGATCACCAGCCCCGCCACCAGCGAAGTGCCCCAGTCGCGCAGGAACAGAACCAGGATGACAGCACGCCAGCACCAGCCCGATCAGAATCGCGTCGCGCACGCTCCTGATGGACGTCCTTCACGATCTCGGACTGATCGTAGAACGGCTGTAGCATCGACGCCGTGCGGCAGCGTCTTCCGGATGCTCTCGATTTCCGCGTGAACCGCGTCGGCCACCGTGCACCGTGTTGCTGTCCGGCTGCCGGTTGATGTTCAGCAGAACCGCCGGCTTTCCATTGGCCGTCACGATGGTGTAGACCGGCATCACCGAGGCAGCACCGTCGCCACGTCGCCGATACGTGCACGGGAGCGCCCGCCGGCGTGGTCTTCACCACGATATTCGCGATCTGCTCCGGCGTGCGCGCCTGGCCGCTCACCAGGCTCAGCACCAGCTGGTGGTTGCTCTCGATCATGCCCGGCGAATCGATCATGTTGCTGCGGCCGATCGCGTCCAGAAATGCCGGAACGGTGACGGCGGTCTGCAGCAGCTTGGCCGGATCGGGCTGGACCTCGAACTCCGGCTCCTGCCCGCCCTGCACCACCACCGTCGAAACGCCGGTCAGCCGGTTCAGCCGCGGCTTCAGTTCGTAAGTGGCCATCTCCCACAGCGCGTCTGTGGAGCACGGTGTCCGAAGTCAGGCTGTAGCCCATGATCGGAAACGCCGCGAACGTCAGGCGGTTGGCAGTGATCTTGGCCGTCGGGGGCAGCGATGGACTGCACGCGCGCCAGCGCCGCGTTCACCAGCTCCAGCGTGCGGAACATGTCCACTTTCCAGGAGAAGAACAGGTCCACTTCCACCTGCGCCGCGGCTGGTGATGGATTGCACCTGCTCCAGGCCCTGCACGGTGTTCACGCGCCTCCTCGATCGGCCGCGTCACCGTCACCAGCATCTGGTCGATGGGCGCGACGCCGTTGTCCACGCCGACCACGACGCGCGGAAAATCCGTCTCCGGAAACACCGCGACCGGGATCGTGATCGCCAGATAAACTCCCACCGCCACCAGCGTGAGAATGACGAAGATGATGGACTTGCCGTAGCGCGCGCTCCAGTGGTCCGCGCCGGATTCGCGAGCGTTCATTTGGCGTCCTTCTCGTCGTCCTTTTCCGGCGCCTTGGCTCTTCCGACTAGAACCTTGGCGCCATCGTCCAGGCCGACACCGCCCACCGTGATCACTTGCTCGCCTGCCTGCAGACCGTTCACCACCTGCACCTTATCCGCTTCGCGCACTCCCGATCTCGATCTTGCTTCTGCGTGCGCCACCGAATCCGTCCCCACCACCATCACCTGCGTGCCGCCTTCCTCGGCTGGCAGCAGCGCCGCCGCCGGAATCACCAGCGCGTCCTTGAGTCGTCTCCGCGACGATCGACACATGCACCGTGGCTCCGGGCTTAAGCCGCTCCCGGGATTTTCGGCGTCTCCACCCAAACCTGCACCGTGGTGCTGTTGGGGTCCACGGCCGGGCTCACCACCGTCACTTTCCCCTCGCTTCGATCCGCAGCGTCCGTCTGCGCGATGGTCGCCGCTGTCGCCCACCTTCAGCGCAGCCGCCTGGCCTGACGGGAATATTGGCCCGCGCAACCACGCGCGAGACATCCATCACGGTCAGCAGCGGCGCTCCGGCGGTCGCCATCTCTCCCGCGTACAGCGGCCGGTCCGCAATGACCCCGGCGATCGGGCTGCGCATTTCCGAATACGACAGCTGCGCCTCCGCCGCCTCGATAGTGCGCCTTAGCCGTCTCCACCTGCGCTTCCGCGCGCCTTGGTCTGCTCCGGCTTGCCGACGCTCTCGAGCGCCTGCAGATGCTTGGTGTGCCGCCTCGTACTGGCTGCGCGCCTGGACGTAGGTAACGTAGGCTTCGTCCACCAGCTGCCGTGCCAGCGCTCCTTGCTCCACCAGTTGCTTCCGGCTGTCGTAAACCCTCTGTGCCGCATCCATCGATTCCTTCGCGGTGGTCACATCCTGCTGGGCTTTGTTGATGTCTTCGGGAAGCTGCGCCGCAGTGGTGGATCGCTGTGTGGCTTGCGCCTGGTCGTATAGCTGCTTGTTTTCCGCCACCGCAGCCTCGAGATCGCGATTTTCCAGTGTCGCCAGCAATTGACCCTTGGTCACCTGGTCGCCGCGCTTCACATAAAAAGTCTTGATCGGCGCGCTGACTTTGGGTACCACGCTGGCTTGATCCACCGGATACAGAATTCCGTCGCCGCTGACGACGCGCTGGATCGAGTCGCGCTTTACCTCAACCACCTGCACCGGAGCGGGCGACGCCTCGGCCTCTTCCTCTTTCGGCTTGGTGCAGCCCGCCAGCGCGATGAGCGCCAGAAATAGAACCAGCTTGTGCATGAATTAGAGCGTCCCCGTCAGAGTCTGCAGGCTGGCGAATGCCACGCGATAGCGCGCCAGGCCGTCGTCCTAGGCATTGCCGCGACTGCGCCAGCGTATTCTGCGCGTCCACCACTTCCAGCGCGGTCGCCTCTCCGGCCTCATACCGAAGCAGCGTAAGCCGCAAGCTCTCGGCCGCCAGCGTGGCCGAACTTTGGAGCGATGCCAGCTGCGAGCTGGCCGTTTGCGCTTCGGCGTAAAACGAGTTCAGATTGGCAAGCAATTGCGCGCTGCGCCAGGCTCACTTCCAGCTGCGCCTGCTGCGCCCGCAGCTGAGCCTGGCGAACCTTGCTCTCCGTCGCGCCCCACGTCCACACCGGGATGTTCAGCGTTGCCTGCGCCACCGACCCCAGATTGTTCAGGTGATCCCGATTGTAGATCGCCACCTGATTCGCGTCGATCCCGAAAAAATAATCCCATGAGAATGACGGCAGGTAGGCCGCCCGAGCTACCGATATGCCCGCGTTCTCCTGCCGCAACCCGGCCTGCGCGGCTCGAACTTCGGGGCTGTACGTCGACGCCACTTGCTGCACTTCCGGCAGCCCCGGAAGCGGCGTGATGCTGTCCAGATCATCCACCACCCGGAAATTTTGCTGGAAATCCGGAAAAAGAAGAACCGCCAGAGTGAGCCGCGCCTTTTCGATCGCCAGTTGCGCGTCCGAGACGTCGCGCTGGCGTTGCTGGACCTGCAGTTGCGCTTTCACCACGTCGGCATGCGCCGCCTCGCCTCCCCGCTCCTGTTTTTGCGTGATATCCAGGAACGCTGTGGCGTCCGCCAGGCTCCGCTGCGCGTTCGTAAGATGCCGCTGGGCAGTCACCATGGAATAGTAATCCTGCACCACTGTCGAAGCCAGCCCGCGTCCCACCAGGTCTGCCTTCGCCTTGGCAAAAGCTTCGGCCGCCTGCGCTTGCCGGTAGGCGGCCCGGTGCGCCCACGACAGATCTTCGTGAACCTGCGCCTGGCTGTTATAAACGTGCGGCCCGTCGTTCGAAACAAAGACGCCGGTCAGTGTTTCGTTGGGCTGCGTATAGATGAATTGATTGAAGTATTGAACGTTCGGCAGCAGCGCGGCCTTGGCCTGAATGCGATCTTCGCGCGCCAAAAGAGTAGCAATGTTCGCCGACTGGAGGTCGACGCCGTATTGCCGGGCGCGCTGCAGGGCTTCGGTGAAGCTGATGGTCAGCGGTTCCGTCTGTTGTGCAAACGATTGTTGTGCAAAAAATCCCAGGCTCGCCCACAGCGATGCCAGCACCAGCGCGCGTACCATTCGGCTCAGCATACCCCGGCCTACCTGAAAATCACCTGAATGCAGCAAATCTTCAGATTGAAACGTTAGCATGGGAATAGCATACATGCAGGTTTTAGTAGTAGAAGACGAGCAACGGATGGCCGAACTGCTGCGGCAGGGCCTGGAAGAGGAGGGCCATTCCGTCATCCTGGCCGCCAATGGCCGGGATGGCGTGGCCATGGCCGAGTCGCATCCGTTCGACGCCATCGTTCTGGATGTGATGCTGCCTGGGATGGACGGTTTTTCGGTAGCCCGCCGGCTGCGCAGCGCGCGTAATCAGACGCCCATTCTCATGCTCACCGCGCGCGACACCGCTGAAGACGTAGTGGAGGGATTGAACCTCGGCGCCGACGATTACCTGGTTAAGCCTTTCTCCTTCGACGTCCTGCTCGCCCGGTTGCGCGCCGTCTCGAGACGTGGCCCTATCTCACAGCCCGTGATATTGCAGGTAGCTGACCTGAGCTTGAACCCGGCCTCTCGCGAAGTAACCCGCGGCGTTCGCCGTATCGCTCTCACGCGCACCGAGTACAGCTTGCTCGAACTGCTGATGAAGCGGGCCGGCCGCGTGGTGACCCGCGAGAACCTGATCGAAGCGGTCTGGGGTTTCGATTCCGACGTCCGCGGCAATACGCTGGATGCGTTCATCCGATTGCTGCGTGACAAGATCGACACCCCTGACGGTGCGAAACTGATCCACACCATTCGCGGGGTGGGCTATTTGGTGAAAACCGAGGCGGCATGATGGGGAAATGGTCCATTCGCATTCGCCTGACGTTTTGGTATTCGCTGGTGCTCTTGGCCGGATTGACGCTGTTCGGCTGCGGCCTCTGGCTGGTCGTGGCGCATAGCCTGCGCGCTTCTCTCGATGACAGCCTGACGGCGAGCGCCAGGGGCGTCACCACGGTGATTCAATCCGAATACAACTCAAACTTGATAGAAGAGCTCACCGAGTATGTGGTCGCCACTCCGGAAGGCAACCTGATGGACATCCGAGATCCTGAGGGCCGCGCGATCGTATCCAGCAAAACCATCCGTGGCTCGGGCACCGGCGGCAGCGGATTTGCCGTGCAAGCGGCGCCATCCGGCCGATACCGCACCTTCGCCACCACCATTCTCGCGGCAGGCGCGCCCTACCGGATCCTGGTCGCGACGCCGCTCGATCCAACCGAAGCCACGCTCCGGCGTACCCGCCTGCTGCTGCTCTGGACCATACCGGCGGTGCTCGCGATTGCCGCATTGGGGGGATATTGGATCAGCCGCCGCGCGCTCGCTCCGGTGGATGAAATCACCGCGGCGGCGCGCTCCATCGGTATTCAAAATCTCTCGCAGCGGCTGGATGTGCCCGCCACGGGAGATGAGCTGGCGCGATTGTCCGAGACCTGGAACGGGATGCTGGCCCGCCTGGAGTCGGCAGTGCAACGGCTTTCCCAGTTCACGGCCGATGCCTCGCATGAGCTCCGGACTCCCATCGCTTTGATCCGCACCACCGCGGAGCTGACCTTGCGGCGCGACCGGCCGCCTGAAACCTACCGCAAGGCTTTGCGCGAGATCGTGGCCGAATCCGAGCGCATGTCGCGATTGGTGGAGGATCTGCTCTTCCTGGCCCGTGCCGACGCCAGCCTTCCGTCGCTGCCGCTCGAGCGCCTGGAGCTGACGCCGCTGGTTCGCGACGTCTGCGAGCAGGGCGAAGTGCTGGCTCAGGAACGGCAGGTCGAAATCGCGGCTGAAATACCGGATGAGCCGGTGTACGTGCAGGCCAACGATCCCGCGCTGCGCAGGCTGCTGCTGTTGCTGGTGGATAACGCAGTAAAGTACACGCCCGCCGGCGGCCATATCACGGTATCGGTGGGTTTTGATTCGCGCGGCACCACCGTCGCGGTGCGCGATACCGGCATCGGCATCCCCGACGCAGCCCTGCCGCACGTCTTCGAGCGCTTTTATCGCGTGGACCAGTCCCGCAATCGCGATGCCGGAGGCACCGGGCTGGGCCTTTCAATCGCGAAGTGGATCGCTGACCGTCATAGCGCCAGCCTCGAAGCCGAGAGCGTCTCCGGCCAGGGCGCCACCTTCCGCGTGCGCTTCCCCGCCGCGTAATCCGCGCGGCTCAGGAGCGCGTATGATTACCAATATGCCCCGTCGCGTCCTGCTCTCACTCGCCCTAACCGCCGCCTGTTTCTGGGTCAATCTGCCTGCTCAAGCGCCAGGCGTCGCGATTCCCAAAGAAACGCTGGCGCCTATGCTGACGCCCTGGGAAATCGCCCCGCCGCGCACTCGCGAAGCCAACAACAGCGCGTTTCCCCCGCACCACATTATCGGAAACGTGTACTACGTCGGTACGGCCGACTACGCGTCTTTCCTCATCACGTCCGATCAGGGCCACATCTTAATCAATCCCGACTTCGAGGATTCGGTGCCCCTGATTCAGAAAAGCGTCGAGCAGCTCGGCTTCAAGTTTCAGGACATCAAGATCATCCTCATCAGCCACGCGCATGGCGATCATTGCGCGGGCACCGCCAAAGCAAAAGAGATGACCGGAGCGCAAGTGATGGTGATGGACGCCGATGCGGATGTCATCGAGCGCGGCGGTTCCGGCCGGGGCGGCTTTCCCGCAGTGAAAGTGAGCCGGGTGCTGCATGACCGCGATGAAGTCCGGCTGGGTGGCAACACCCTGGTCGCCGTCCTGACGCCGGGGCACACCAAGGGATGCACTACCTGGACCATGAAAGTCCAAGATCACGGCAAACCCTACAACGTAGTCATCGTCGGGAGCGCCGGCGTGAACGACGCCCGGACTTTAGTAAACAATCCCAACTACCCGGACATCATCGCCGACTATCAGCGCTGCTTCCGGGCCCTGAAGGCGCTCCCATGCGATGTCTTCCTGGCCTCCCACGGCGTTTTCTACGGCCTAAAAGAAAAATATCCGAGGCTCGCCGCGGGCGTGAATCCCTTCATCGATCCCGACGGTTATAAGGCCCACGTAACCCTAATGGAAAGAGCGTTTTACTACAAGCTGGACTGGGCCATCCGGCAGTAGCACTATTTCCTCAAGTTCGACGCGAGAACGGCCGAAGAAGTGATTTGGCTCGTTTTCGCACTTTGGCCCTCTTTTGGATCGCCGTAGGTGTCCCCGCCGCAAGCGCGATCACTGTCCGCGACAGCCGTATAGCTGCCTCGGTGAGCGAAGAATCCTGCTTGGCGCCGAAATCAGTCTCGATCTTCCAGCCGACCGCGCGCCAGGCCTTTCTATGGTTTGTTGCCCGCCAGGCCCAGGCCGGCGATCAACTGCGCGTGGAATGGGTGGATCCCGCCGGAGCGGTCTCCACGGCCGCGGACTATGGCGATCTTCCAAATGCGCCGGAGTTGTGCTTCACCAGCCAGCTTCCGATCGCCGGCTACGCTCCCGCGTCGCAGGGCGGCGTCTGGACCGCCCGCGTCGTCTCCAACGGACGGACGTTGTTTTCCCGCCAGTTCACCATCGCCGCGGACGTCGACACCGGTGGTCCCATCGTCACCAGCGTCACGTGGTCAGGCGTGAAGGCGCAAGAAATCGATTTCACTGTATCAGGCAGGAATTTCCAGCCCAATCCCCTGGTCTTCATCGCCCAATACCGCCAGGCCGGCGGCTGGACGTACCTGGCCAGCCTCCAGCCGAAAACCGTAAGTCCGAACCAATTGGTGGTGCACTACCCGGGCCTGCCCGCGAATGAATACCTGGTGATCGTCGAGAATCAGGATCAGAAGATGAGCCGGCCCATGCCTTTCGTGATCGATACAGGCGGCTACAAACTCCCCATTCCGGCCGGACAGCCCTGGGTGATTACGCAAGGCCCCCACGGCACGTTCTCGCATTGGGGCAACAGCGTGCATGCCTACGATATCGCGCCGCGGTCGGGACGCTGCGTGGTGGCCATGAAGGCCGGCATCGCGTACACGCACGACCTCGGCCTGCTGCAGGACCATCGTCATCATTCTTTCGGAAACTACATCACCATCGATCATGGCAATGGCGAATACAGCCATTACGCGCACTTGGCGCGAGGTACGTTTGTGGTCGCGAATGGGCAGCGTGTGGAACAGGGGCAAGCATTGGCGATCGCCGGTAACAGCGGCTATACGTTGGGCGAAGGCGGCGGCTACCACATCCATGTCAGCGTAACGCGCGAGCTGCCTATTTCTTCGAACAGCATTCCGTTTCGATTTGAAGACCTGCCGGACGCCTCGCAGGGCAGTGCGAATCGCATGGTGGTTTCGAGCAACGCGTCGCCGCTTTGTGACTGCGGCGAGCGACATCCCGGCCAGATCGCTCAAGCGTTCGGCGGCCACGAGCTTTCCGGACAAGTCTCGGTGTCGGAATGGTGGAGTGAACTCGTGACGGTTCCCAGAGGATCGCAAACACTGGACGTGTCGCTATCCTGGGGCGGCGCAAGCGACGGCCTGGATCTGCACTTGATGAGCCCCAGCGGCCGCCACTACGGCTGGTATGGCGACACGGCCGGATACTCCGGGTCGAATACGAATCCCCAGCAATTTCGGCTTCCGCGGCCGGAGCCTGGCATGTGGCGCATCTCCGTTCAAGGGATGCGCGGGGGGCCCGGTCCTATCTCGTTCGAACTCCGGACCTCCGGCCTCCCGGCGGCGTCCCAGCCGGTGGCTTCGATGGGGAGCCAGCGCTCCGCCCAGGGCCAGTAGCTTTCACCAAATCTTCAGATCCCCGGAGTAAAATCCTGGGCATGTTTCGCACACTATTGGCGCTGTTCGTTTTGGCCGCCGCGTTTGCCCAAAGCGGCTATCACCAAATCAAGAAAATTTCGATCGGCGGTGAGGGCGGCTGGGATTACCTGATCGCTGACGCCAAGGGCGGCCGCGTATATGTGTCCCATGGGACGGAAGTGGAGGTGGTCGATTCGAAAAAAGGCGAAGTTGTCGGGAAAATCACCGGCTTGCACGGCGTGCACGGGATCGCTCTGGCCGACGAGTTCCACCGCGGGTTCATCAGCAATGGCCAGTCCGGCGGCGTCACGATTTTCGATCTCAAGACATTGGCCAAAATCGGCGACGACGTTCCCGCCGGCACCAATCCGGATTCGATCGTTTACGATCCGGCATCGAAGCGGGTGTTCGCCTTCAACGGCCGAAGCTCGAACGCAACGGCCATCGATGCGGAGAAGGGAACCGTTGCGGGCACGGTGGCGCTCGAAGGTAAGCCGGAGTTTGCCGCATCCGACGGCCGCGGGCATGTTTACGTGAACATCGAGGACAAAGGCTCAGTGTTCGAAATCGATTCGAAAAAACTTACGGTTGAGAACAAGTGGTCAATCGCGCCGTGCGAAGACCCATCCGGCATGGCCATCGACGCCAAGAACCACCGTATCTTCTCCGGCTGCGGCAATCAGATGGTCGCCATCATCGACGCCGACAGCGGAAAAGTGATCGCCACGCCCGCGATCGCGCGCGGAATCGACGCTACCGCCTTTGATCCGGGAACGGGCATGCTATTCAATTCCTGCGGCGCGGGCGACGGTGTGCTCAGCGTCATCCACGAAGATTCGCCCGACAAATTCACGCTGGTGGAAAACGTCAAGACGCAGCGCGGCGCTCGAACCATGGCGCTCGACACCAAGACGCATAGCGTGTACCTGTCCGTGGCTGATTTCGGAACACCCGCCGCGCCGCCTCCCGGTGGAGGCCGAGCGCGTCCCTCCATCGTTCCGGGCAGCTTCTCCCTGCTAGAATTCGGGAGGTAATGACCGGACTTTCCGCCGACCCGAATTCTAAAGAGCACCTCACCGGCGCTCACCACCCTGAGCGTCCCGAACGATTCGACGCCGCATTCGGCGCGGTCGCCGGTTTAGAGCTGCTGGCCCTGAATCCTCGCGCGGCTACTGAGGACGAAATCCTGCTCTGTCACAGCCGCCAATACTTCCGGTTGGTGGAGCGCGAGGTGATGACAGGATTCGAAGAGCTGAGTACCGGCGATACCATCATCTGCCCGCGCTCTTTGGATGCGGCTTTGCGCGCCACTGGGGCGGTGTTGAACGCCGTGGACGCGGTGATCGACCAGCGTGCGCAGAATGCCTTTTGCATTGTGCGACCGCCCGGTCACCACGCCACCGCCACGCGCGGGATGGGTTTCTGCCTGTTCAACAGCATCGCCGTGGCGGCGCGCTACGCGCAACGTAAACACGGCCTCGGCCGCGTGCTGATCGCTGATTGGGATGTCCATCACGGCAACGGTACGCAGGATATTTTCTACACCGACGGCACGGTCTTTTTCTTCAGCACCCACCAGCATCCCTGGTATCCCGGCACCGGCCTTCCGGACGAAACCGGCGAGGATGCGGGCGCCGGCATGACATTGAACTGCCCCTTTCCCGCCGGCACGGGACGCCAGGAGATCCTGGCCGCGTTTCAAGAGAGGCTCATTCCCGTGGCGGACCGGATCAAGCCCGAATTGGTCCTGATTTCGGCGGGATTCGATTCCAGAGTCGGAGATCCCCTCGGGAATTTCCTGCTCACGGACGCCGACTTCGCCGACCTGACGAACGTCATGCTTGAAATCGCGGACAAGCATGCGGGCGGCCGCGTGGTATCGGTGCTCGAAGGCGGCTACAGCTTAACCGGCCTGGCTGCCGCGGTTCGGGCGCATGTGCTTGCGCTCCAACGCGCCTGAACGGAACTGCGACAATTTCTGCATGCTTCAAATCCGCCCCGCCACCGTCGACGATGTCCCCGTGCTCATCGGCTTCATTCGAAAATTGGCGGAGTACGAGAAGCTGTCCCATGAAGTAGTGGCCACCGAAGCCGGCATTCGCGAAGCGATGTTCGGCGCGCGCCCGGTGGCCGAGGCTGCATTGGCTTACTGGGACGGTCAACCCGCCGGCTTCGCGCTCTTCTTTCACAACTTCTCCACCTTCCTGGGCCGTCCGGGAATTTATCTGGAGGATCTTTTCGTGGAAGCGGCTTATCGCCGCAACGGAATCGGCAAAGCATTATTCGCTCATCTCGGCCAGATTGCCGAAGAGCGAAATTGCGGCCGATTGGAATGGGCGGTGCTGGACTGGAATAAGCCCGCCATCGATTTCTATCTCAGCCTGGGAGCCATCCCCAAGGCGGAATGGACCATCTATCGAATCAGCGGCGACGCTTTGAAAAGGTTGGCCGAGAGCTAAAGCGAAGACCGTTCCCGCAGCAACGGCCGGCCGAGTTGCGCTTCTTCCAACCGCTTGGCTTCCTGATAGGTGAACACCATCCGATGAATCACCGTGATGTTCGATAGCACGGCCACCACCCACAGCACCGGCGCCATGCGGTCGAACAACGCACCGATGATGAGCAGCACCACCCGCTCCGGGCGCTCCATGAATCCGACCTTGCAGCTTGGAATGGTGTTCTCCGCTCGAGCGCGCGTGTAACTTACCATCACCGATCCGGCCATCACGATGGCGGTTAGAACCACGTAGAAAGGCCGGTTAATGATTCCGTAGTAAACCAATAAGCCCATGAGCAGGGCTAAATCGGAATAGCGGTCCAGAACCGAATCGAAAAATCCGCCGAAGCGCGTTACGCGATTGGTCTCGCGCGCCACCCGTCCATCCACCATGTCGAACAGCCCCGCGCCGATGATCACCACTCCTGCCCAACGAAAACGTCCCGCAGCCAGCAGTATGGCGGCCCCGATGTTAATCACCAGTCCGATAAACGTGAGAACGTTGGGATGGATCTTCGAAAGAGCGAGCCCGCGTACGATCAGCCGGATCACTTGGTTGCACGCCACGCCGATAGCACGTGTATATGTCATTGCCCAGCCCTTTCCGATTCTAGCTGAAAGCGCTTCATGACGCGATGTCGTGAATGGTGGTCAACTGCACAATCTCCATCTCCCGTACGCCGCCCGGGATCTGAACCTTCACTGTATCGCCCACCTGCTTGCCGAGCAATCCGCGGCCGATGGGCGAGGCAGTGGAAATCTTGCCCAGCGCGACGTTGGCTTCCTCCACGGTCACTAGCTGATAGGTGATTTCTTCGTCTTTTTGCAGATCCAGGACCGTCACCGAAGACCCCAGCCCAACGCGGTCGCGCGGAATTCGGGAGTAATCGATCATGGAGACCTCGCGCAGCCGGGCCCGGAGCTGGCCCAGCCGGGCATTCACCATGCCCTGCCGCTCCTTAGCCGCGTGATATTCCGCGTTTTCGCTCAGATCGCCATGCGCCCGGGCCTTGGCGATTTCCCGCGGCAGTTCCACTCTTAATTCGAGGTCCAGCGCCGCAATTTCCTGTTCGAGCTTTCTCTTCAGATCTTCCATGAAAGAAGTCTTTTTCCATTATAGGTTGGCGCGGGGGGATTGGAACCGCGGCCCGCATCTTTTTCAAATAGAATTACCTCCACATCTCCGAATGGCCCTAATCGGCGGTTGTGCCAGCCGGAGAATTCGGGCCGCCCGGCCAGCCAGCCGCCCCAGCTCCAGACCTGGCGATCCCATCCGTACACCAGGAATCGCGACCGGCCGCCCAGCATGCCCAACAGACTTTCCGCGTACCGCTGGCCCTCCAGCGACAAGTCGAACGGCAATAGATACGGCGCCCCTCCGATCGGATAGACCGCCAAGTGACAGTACAGCAATCCGGGAAGCGGATAGTCCGGCCTCCATGCCGGCGGTCTGGCCTCGATGAACGGGCTTGGGCATAGAACTGGCGTCTTCGGATCGCTGGACCACTCCTTCACCGCGACAGCGGCGTCGCGCCAATCCGATGGATGATGCGCAGGCCAGACATGCCTCCACTGTCCTAGAAAAAGCAGGACCCCCGTCGCCAATACGATCGACGACAGCCTCCAGCGGCCGACGGGAACGAAATAGGCCGCCGCCAAAGTGGCCGCCAAAACCGTACCCGGAAGAGCGATGGAAAGATAACGGGAAACGAATACGCTATTGCCGGTGACCCGCGAAAAGCCGAATAACACCAGCGGCTGGCACAGCCACCAGCTCACGATCAAGATCACCGACGAAGCGCCAGCGCGTCCCGGTTCGCGCGGTCCCCGCATCAGGAATCGCAAGAGCAGCGCTCCCAGCCCGCAAGCCAGAACCAAGCCGAGCTTGAGCGCCAGCATCAAGTCGCGCCACGAAGGTTCGTCCACAATCACGTGCTCGCGCGCCGTTCGATATAGCTCCAGCGCACCCAGCGCCACCGGGATCAGCGCCACAGCCAGGATCCCGAAGACAATGGCCGCTCTACCCCAGCCGGCCGGGCTTTCCCCCCGCCATAACCGCGCCAAGGCGTACAGGATAAAAACCAAATAGAAGGGCCAGAAAATAAGATGCACTCGCCATAGCAGAGCCCCGAATAGCACGAAGAGAACGGCGTCGCGCCAGCGCCCCGCATCCAGCCAGCGAATCAGGAACAGTATCCCCGCGGCCGCAACCAAAGTCCCCAGCGCGTACGGCCGGGCGTCGGCAGCCTGGTTGTTCATTCCGCGCAAGGCGAAACAACCGAACACGGCGAACCATGAAGCTTGGGTGTGGATCAGGCGTGCGGCGAGACGGGCGATCACAAAGACCGTCAGTCCCATTGCGAGCAGGGAAGGCAACCTGTAGCTGATCTCCGACGGACCGAAGAGCTTGGCCGAAGCTCGCGGAAGCCAATAATAGAGCGAGTCCCAGGCATGCGGCGCAACCGCCAGGGACGGATGGCCGGAACCGTGCACGGCCACGAACACGGTTTCTATTTCGTCCACCCAAAAGCTGGATGGCAAAGGCATTAACCAGAGCCGCGCCACGCACAGCGCCAGCAAAAGCAAAATGAGCACGTCCGAGAAGCCGATCTGTCGTTTCGTAAAGATTTGTTAGCCTCGGAGGCGGGCTGGCCTGAATCTTCGAAACTTATGTTCATGCATAGAGTTAAACTAGGTTTTGGCTTCTATCATTCGGACTTCCAAACTGTACATCTTTCTAGTTCTTCTGGCAACGGCGTGGCAGTGCTCTGCGCAGCCGCCGCCCCCGCAGCCCGGCCAAACCTCGCCGCCTAGCACGCCCGCGCCGATCGCACTGCCGCAGAATTCGGTTTCGACGGCGCCTTCACAGAGTCAAGGCCCGCCGCCTCCTCCTCCGCCGCCCCCTCAATCGCCATTCGACAGCAGCGATAGCGCCTTTTCGCTGGAGCTATTCTACTGGAGGACGTCCATCTATCCGGACCTTCGCACGGGACACGCCAATACGAGCACCTACCCGTCCACTTTCGATTTTCCCGGTAATAGTCCCAACACCCCCGGCGCGGAACTAAGCATTCCGGCGGGGAGATACAACACCATACGGGTTTCCTATTTCAGAACGAAAGACACCGGCAGCACCACCGCCAACAGCAATATAACGCTGTTCGGCACCGACTACGCGCCTGGAAACTTCCTCACCACCAGCTACATCCTGCAGAGCGTGGATGTCACCTATGACTATCTCACCTGGCCTTGGCCTCCCAGGGATCACCGCTTCCTTTTCAAGACGCGTTATGGCGTGCAGTACACCACCATCTCAGGCAATATCAATGGGCCCTATTTGCCCACCACGGACGTGGAGGGCAACGCGATCGTCACCAGCGCGGCCGGGTCCCACCAGCTCATCTATCCGCTGCTCGGCGTGGGTTTCGAATATTTCGTCTCCAAACATTTTCGGGTGGAAATGAATACATCCGGCTTTGCCTTTCCGCACCACGCCGTTACCTGGAATGCGGACGGATTCATGGCATATCGAATCGGATATGTTGAGCTCGTGGCAGGCGGAAAAGCGATGCACTTCAAGACTTCGCCCGAGGGGATGGAGGACTATATCGGGACACCCTACGGAGCCTACGTAGGCGTCCGGATCTACTCCTCGCGCCGCTAGGGCGCGGATGCATAAGTCGCCTTTTTCAAAGGAGTTCCGGGACCGATTCGACATAACGGCGGCGAAATGTTACCATAAAACCTGAGGTACCTCCTCGGTTCCCCTATGGCATTCAAACCAGCTTTCGCGCCCAGCGCGCAGATCGAACACGCCAAGTACGGTTTAGGTTCGGTAATCTCGTGCAATGAAGAACATATCGTGATCAAATTCGACGATCACGGAGAGAAGAAGTTCGTGCTTGCCATCGCGATGCCGGCATTAAAGAAGAGCGATCGCCAGCCGCCCGCCGAAAAACGCCGGGCTGCCCGCAAGAAAGCCGCTCCCGTAGCTTAGCTTCAGCTATGCCCGAGCACGCGGTGCGGGCGATACGGCTCGGCCAGCGCCTTGAGTTCGTTTTCATCCAGCTTCAAACTTAGCGCGGCCAGAGCTTCATCCAGATGCTGCATGCGGCTTGCTCCAATGATGGGCGATGTTACGCCGGGCTGGGCCAGCAACCAGGCCAGCGCGATCTGCGCATTCGAAACGCCGCGCTTCCCCGCGATTTCCGTCAAGCGATCCACCACCGCGAAATCGCTGTCATCGTAATACAGGCGGTGCGCGTATTCGTCGGTGCGGGCGCGCAAGGTTGCTCCGAAATCCTGCTTGCTCCGGTTCCCCGCCAGGAAACCGCGCGCCAGTGGACTCCACGGGATCACTCCCACGCCTTCCTTCCGGCACAGCGGGATCATCTCGCGTTCTTCCTCGCGATAGATCAGGTTGTAATGGTTCTGCATCGAAACGAAGCGCGTCAGCCCCATGCGATCGGCGATGTGCAGCATGTCGGCGAACTGCCAGGCGAACATCGAGGAAGCCCCGATATACAAAGCCTTGCCGGACTTTACGACATCATGGAGCGCCTGAACCGTTTCTTCCACCGGCGTCTCCCGGTCGAAGCGATGGATCTGATAGAGGTCCACGTAATCGATGCCCAGCCTTTTGAGGCTGGCGTCGATGGCGTGCATGATATGTTTGCGCGACAGCCCGCGCTGGTTGGGGCCGTCGCCCATCGGATTGAAAACCTTGGTCGCGATCACCAGTTGATCGCGAGCCGGGCCAAAATCCTTCAGGGCGCGGCCTAAAATCTCTTCGCTCACGCCGTCCGAATACATGTCGGCCGTGTCGAAGAAGTTGATGCCTGCTTCCAAGGCGCGCTGGATGAAGGGCCGGCCTTCCGGCTCCTCCAGCACCCATTCTCTCCAGCGTTTGGACCCGTAGGTCATCACGCCCAGACACAGGCGCGAAACCTTGAGGCCCGTAGCCCCGAGACGAACGTAATCCACGGGCTTACGCCTTTATCTTCTCGCGTTGTTCTTTCAGCACCGCCTTGCGGCTGAGCTTGATCTTATTGCCGTCGAGCGCCAGGACTTTGACCAGGATCTGGTCGCCTTCCTTAAGCTCGTCCCGCACCGCTTTGATGCGGTTTTCCGAGATCTCGCTGATGTGCAGTAGGCCGTCCGTGCCAGGGAAGATCTCGACGAACGCGCCGAACTCGACGATGCGTACAACCTTGCCCAGATAGGTTTTCCCGGGTTCGGCCACGGCGCCGATGTCGGTGACGCGCTGGATGGCCTTGTTCGCCGAATCGCCGTCGGAGGCGTAGATCTTGACCGTGCCGTCGTCCTCGACGTCGATCTTGCAGCCCGTTTCTTCGACGATGCTGCGGATCATCTTGCCGCCCGGTCCGATCAAATCGCGAATCTTATCGGTGGGGATGGTCAGGGTGTAAATCCGCGGCGCGTACTGCGACATCTCCTGGCGCGATTCCGGCATCACCGCAACCATCTTGTCCAGGATGAATAACCGAGCGCCGCGAGCCTGCTCCATCGCCTCCTTCATGATCTTGGTGGTGACGTTCGGAACCTTGATGTCCATTTGGAGCCCGGTGATGCCCTTGCGCGATCCCGCGACCTTGAAATCCATGTCGCCGTAGTGATCTTCGGCGCCCGCGATATCGGTGAGGATGGCGTAGTCTTTGCCTTCCAGCACCAGGCCCATCGCGATGCCCGCGATCGGGTCACTGATTTTGACGCCCGCATCCATCAGCGCCAGAGTTCCGCCGCAGACCGTGGCCATGGAACTCGAACCGTTCGATTCCATAATGTCGCTCACCACGCGCAGCGTGTACGGGAACTCTTTTTCGTCTGGCACGACGGCCGAAATCGAACGCTCGGCCAATGCGCCGTGCCCGATCTCGCGGCGGCCCGGACCGCGCATGAAGCCCACTTCGCCGACGCTGAAAGGCGGGAAGTTGTAATGCAGCATGAAGCGCTTGGAAGTTTCGGCGAGATCGAACATCTCGATCCGTTGCTCGTCGTCCTTGGTGCCGAGCGTCACAGTAACCAGCGCCTGCGTCTCACCGCGGGTAAACAGCGCCGACCCGTGCGTACGAGGCAGCACAGCTACTTCGCATTCGATATTGCGGATTTCGTCGAAGGCGCGGCCATCGGGACGACGCCGAGCCTTGAGCATTTCGTCGCGGAAAATTCGTTCCTTCAGCGTGTCGATCAGCTCTTTGGCCTCTTCCCTCTGCTCTTCAGGAAGGGCTTCCAGAGCCTTCTTCTTGGCTTCGTGGACGCGATGATAACTTTCAAGCTTGGGATATTTCTTGGTGTCCAGGGCGTCGGTCAGCTCCGCGCGAATCTGCTTTTCGATTTGAGCGTACAGCGCTTTGTTGGTCTCGGGCGGCGTATAGGTCCGCTTGGTCTTGCCGGCTTTCTTCACCAGCTCGCGAATCCCCGCCGCGATCTTCTTGCAGCATAGGTGCCCGTACTCGATGGCTTCCAGCACCTCGGCTTCGGAAGCGTGTTGCGCGCCTGCTTCCACCATCACGATGCCTTCTTCGGTGCCGGCCACAACGATGGAGAGCTTGGCTTCGCGGGTCTCGTCATAGGCCGGATTGGCCACCAGTTTGCCGTTCACCGAGCCTACCCGCACGCCGCCCAACACGTGGGCGAAGGGGATGTCGGAAATGGCTAGCGCCGCGCCCGCGCCGATAATGGCCAGCGTGCTCGGATCGCGCTTGGGGTCCGCCGAGAGCACCATGGCGATCACCTGCGTCTCGTTCATGAAGCCTTCCGGGAACAGCGGCCGGATTGGCCGATCGATAAGACGGCTGGTCAGGATTTCTTTTTCCGACGGGCGTCCCTCGCGCTTGATAAAGCCGCCCGGAAACTTGCCGGCGGCATAAGTGTATTCCCGATAATCCACCGTGAGCGGAAAGAAGGCGGCATTCGCTTTGGGCTCCTCATTGGAGCAGGCGCTAACCAGCACCACCGTGTCGCCCGAGCGGACCAGCACGGCCCCATTGGACTGCTTGGCAATCTTCCCCGTCTCCAGGGTTATCTTTTGACCATCCAGGTCAATTTCTACTGTGTGTAACATTAATGTCCTTTTAATCCAGGCTGAGCTTTCTGCTCCGCCGGTTCAGGATTAAGAGGAGACTTTGGAGTGAATGAACTAATCGGATGCGCCGCCCACCGGGGCGGGTTGCCTGAGCCCGAGCACCTAACGGCGGATGCCCAAGCTTTGAATCAGGTTCTTGTATCTTTCCGGATCGACATTTTTCAGGTACTTCAGCATACGACGCCGCCGCGCGACCATCGACAACAGTCCCCGGCGGGAATGATGATCTTTGCTGTGCGTCTTGAAATGATCCCCCAGCTGCAAAATACGCTGGCTGAGGATCGCTACCTGTACTTCTGGCGAACCGGTGTCCGTTTTATGGACTCTATACTTTGCAACGGTCTCTTGCTTGGAATCGGTCGCCAGTGCCATTCTCGAATCGATACTCCTCGTCTTTTCTTAATCTCTTTTTGTACTGTTTCAGGATAGCACAAAGCGTGCGGTCCCCGGGTAGTGGCTACTTTGAAAAAATGCTAATTCCGAACTGGAGGCGCGACCATAAACACGAAGGACCAAAACAGCACGAACGGTGCTCCGATAAGAAGCCACAAGCCGCGCAATCGATACCAATAGATCCCCGATACGACAGTCGTGCACCAGAGCAATCCAAACATGGAATACAACAGCAGTGCCCGTGCGTCGTTTGGGGAACAAAGCCAGGGGATGACGAAAGCCGAGGCGGCGATTAGTCCAGATGCCGCTTGAAGGATTGTCAATCGAATCGGCCAAGGCATACCGCTATTCTACGCCGCTCCTTCTAACCCCGGCTCGGCGGGTTCCAGCAACGCTACCAAGTCCGATTCTTCCCACAGCCGATCAGTCACGCCAGCCGCCATTACCAGCGTGCACGAAGCTTGCTCCCCGGGGCGAGCTACTCGCCGGCCGGCGTCATACTTCGTTCGAACCCGGAGCAGATACGAACGGGTAATCGCGGATATTTCGGGAAAGCCGGGTCGGTGAACGACAGCTTGCACTGGTGGAACGTGCTTCCCCGATCGGACCGGATCACCTTGGAATGCACGCAGCGGGTGCACAGGCCCACCATGTCATCGCTGGCGCTTTTCATCGTAGTCTATTACGCCAGAGCCAGATTCGCCTGGGCCCGCAGCGATAGGTCCGCCGTTGCGCCGCGGGCCAGCTTTGGAAATGCGGCAGCGGCGATCATGGCGGCGTTGTCGGTGGAAAGCGCTGGGCTTGGAAAAAACACCGGGCAGGGCAGGTTCGCATTTCGCGCAGCGGTCCGCAGGCCCGCGTTCGAAGCCACGCCGCCGCAAATGATCAACGCCCGCGCGCCGATGTCTTCAGCCGAGACGCTGGCCCGCCGCAATAGCTCCTCGATCACCGTTCGCTGAAACGAAGCCACCAGATCGAGCGTGGCCTGCGGAGTAGCTAGCAGCCAATCCTCAACGCCGGGCTGCGTTAACTTCCGCCGCACATCAATCTCTTCGGCGAGATCGCGCTGCTCCACCCAGCGCAGCACTGCGGTTTTCAGTCCGCTGAAGCTGAAGTCAAGCGCGTTGCCCTTCATCCGGGCCAGCGTGAATTTAACGGCGCGGGGATCGCCGTGAGGCGCCAGTTGATCCAGGATCGGGCCGCCTGGATAGCCGAAGCCGAGCAGCTTGGCCACCTTATCGAAGGCTTCACCGGCGGCATCGTCGCGCGTTTTTCCAAGTAAACGATAGGAAAATCCCGCGCGCACTTCGAACAAATGCGTGTGGCCGCCGCTCACCACCAGCGCCAGCGCCGGAAATTCGATTTCGTCGCCGGCTTCAAGGAGCACCGCATGGATGTGCCCTTCAATATGATTGACGCCGATCAGCGGAATCCGCCGGGCGAAGCAAAGCGCCTTGGCGTAAGTAATCCCGACCAGCAGCGATCCCACCAGGCCCGGACCTTCGGTTACCGCTACCGCATCCAGTAAGTCGAGAGTGGTCCGAGCCTGCTCGAAAGCCCGCCGCACCACCGGCACGATGGCGCGCAGATGCTCGCGCGAAGCCAGCTCCGGGACCACGCCGCCATATTTCCCGTGCGTCGCAAGCTGCGAAGCCACCACCGACGAGAGCAAGCTTCGGCCATCTTCCACCACAGCGGCCGCGGTCTCATCGCACGAGGTTTCGATTCCCAGAATGCGCATTGCTATCGTGAGGGTTGGATCTCTCTCAGTTCAATTATCACTTGCCGGACTCGGCCATAGCGCGCGAACCGCTCCAAGACCGGGCGGCGTCGCGGATGCTGGTGCTGTATCGCGCCGAGCGGCGTTGGGAAGATCGGGCGTTTCGCGAGTTTCCCACGTTCATGGGCGCCGGCGATTGCCTGGTGCTCAACGATTCCAAGGTCTTCCCGGCGCGTCTGCTGGGACGGCGCGCGGGCGTGCACGCATTGCCGGTTGGAAAGAACAATCCGAAGCGGCTGGAGAATCTCTCCGGTGAAGTGGAAGTTCTGTTGATCGAACCCACGGCGGATGACGCGACAACCTGGACCGCGCTGGTCCATCCGGGCCGCAAACTTCCCGTGGGTGAACGAATCCTCTTCGACGGTGTGGAGGCCGAAATTGTCGCGCGGGGGACCTTCGGCGAACGGACCGTTCGATTCCATGGCACACACGACATCTACGCCACTCTCGATCGCATCGGGCACGTTCCGCTGCCGCCATACCTCGATCGCCCGGACAATCCGGACGACCGGGAGCGCTATCAGACCGTCTATGCGCGCCAGCTCGGTTCAGTAGCCGCGCCGACGGCAGGCCTGCACTTCACGCCCCCGATCCTGGACGCTTGCCGCGCCGCCGGAGCGGAAATTGCCTACGTGACGCTGCACGTCGGCCTGGGAACTTTTCAACCCGTGCGCGGCGAGACGCTGCATTCCGAGCGCTTTCAGATATCGGACGAAAATGCCGCCAGGATTCGTGCCGCGAAGCGCGTGATTTGCGCGGGCACCACCAGCGCTCGTTCGGTGGAGAGTATGTATCTGAGACGCACCGGCGAGACCGATCTGTTTATTCGTCCAGGGTTCGAATTCCAGCGGACAAACGCGCTTCTGACCAATTTTCATTTGCCTGAATCCAGCCTGTTGATGCTGGTATGCGCCTTCGCCGGACGGGACTTCGTGCTTTCCGCCTACCGGCACGCCGTGGAATCGGGCTATCGATTCTATTCCTACGGCGATTGCATGTTGCTGCTGTGATTCACGGTGGTGTAATTGACCGCTAGAAAATCCTTCCACGCCCGGAAGCCGTCCGTGTTATGCGCGCGCAGGGCTTCCAGGCCATCTTGCGGCGCATGCGGATCGGTGAGCAAATTGCGGCCCACGCGCGCGATGTCGAGAACGTCGTCCATCATGGCCTTCCAATGCTCGGGCACCCAGTCGATCGCGTGCGACGCCACTGATGGCACGCCTTCGGCAATACCGTCCGCAGTCACCATATTGAAGGACTCGGTATAGCTCGGCTGCAGCAGCAGATGCATGTGGCCGACGCTTTCCCGAAATCTCGGCCAGCTCTGCCAGCCGTTTTCCACCAGCTTTACATGCGGAAGCCCGGTCAGCATCGCGCGGGCGGCTCGCAGAATCGTGTCGCCTCCGCCCTCGGTGCGTCCGGCCGACACCCACAGCTCGAGATTGGCCTTGTAGCGGCGCGAAATTTCGAGTGCGGCGCCCGCGGCGCTCATGAAATTCTTCAGCGGCCGCGTGGCGCCGAAAGCTCCGATGCGAAGCGTTCCGCCGACGTAGAGCGGACGGGGCGGTTTAAATTCCGGGTCGAGATAGTAAAGATTTGGAAGATAGGCGCACGGCCGGGAGTACGCCGACTGAACCCATTTGCCGAACTTCAAGCTATTGGCGGCCAGCTGGAAATTCGGCGTGCCGGCTTCGACATCCATGGCCTCGCGAACCAGTTTCACGCCGTTCGAATCGGCCTGGAGAAATCCAACGTTGGAATGGCAATTCATGGCGAAGCGGGTGGTGGGATAGGTGCCCACCAGGCTCTGAATTTCGACGGATGGAATCCAAGGCGCGGAAATCACCACGTGGCTGGCCGGCCGCAGGCGCAGCCGGTCGCTCAACTCAGCCGCGCTCTGGATGGGCCACACCTCCACCGCCACGCCGCTTCGCCGCAGGACTTTGCAGGTGTTCAGCGCCGACACGCCCAGCCCGATGTGGCTGATGTTCTGACAGGCCGCAAAATTCTTATAGGCGAGAATGAGTTGTTCCATCCAAAGTCCAGATCTGGCTTGATCCTAGAACGCGCCGGCCATCCCGCCCGCGCTGTTAGGATTCAAGCGCTTGAAAAATCAAAATAAGTAAATGCGAGACAGCGGTGAATGGATTAGA
The DNA here is from genome assembly GCA_963786745.1 of Terriglobia bacterium. Taxonomy (GTDB): domain Bacteria; phylum Acidobacteriota; class Terriglobia; order Bryobacterales; family Bryobacteraceae; genus Palsa-89. Next base: position 137,531 of record CAWBAE010000015.1, read on the forward strand.
ACTCGCAGTACGAAGCGTTCTTTTTCGCGCAGCTTTATCAGTTCGCAGCCGTCGGCCCCACGCTAAAATGAGTGGAAAGCCTTCAGGATGCTCCCAGACGGCCCGATTCCCGGAGAAATCACCAGCCTTCTGCAACGCTGGAGCGGAGGTGACTCAGCCGCGCTTGACGATCTGGTGGAAGTGGCCTACCGCGAGCTGCATGCCATCGCCGAAGGATATCTGCGTCACGGCGGGCGCTCTCAAACGCTGCAGGCCACCGAACTGGTAAGCGAGCTTTATCTGCGCCTGGCGCGCCAGCGAAGCTCGCAACTTTCGGATCGCTGCCATTTTTATACGTTCGCCGCCATGCTGATGCGCCGCATCCTGAGCGATTACAGCCGGCGTTCGCGCGCCCAAAAACGTCCCTCCTCGGACGCGCAAGTCCCGCTCCATCCGGATCTGGCTTGGATCGACGCCTCGGGCGAAGAAATGCTGTCTCTCGATCAAGCGCTCACCGAGTTGGAATTTCAAGACCAGCGCAAGGTGCGGATCATCGAATTGCGCTACTTCCTCGGGTGCACCAACGAAGAGACAGCCGAGCTTCTGGGCGTCACCCGTTCGACAGTAGACCGCGACCTCCAGTTCGCCCGAGCCTGGCTCTACCGCCGCCTGCATTCCGAGTCGTAACAAATACCCACCGAGCCTGACGCAATTGTTTACCGCTTCGCGCGGTGTAACTGTGAGAGCGTCGTGTGATCTTCGGCCAATAAATCCGGGCATCAGGCGGCGTTTAGGCGAACAGGTACTAGTAGTAACAATCGGAATCTAGTTGGTAAAGGAACAAACAGGCTATGCGGAATAAAATTTGCGTTTTGATCACCGTGATTGCGGCCAGTTGCGTCGCACAAGCGGATACTGTCTTCAGCAGCCAATCCGCCTGGGACGCGAGCGTCTCGGGCATCACCACTGTCAACTTCGAAGGTATCGTCGGCGTGGATAGCTACTCGGACGTTACTCCCAGCACCGCTGTGGGCGGTGTCACTTTCGCCGTCGGCCCGGACGCTCCCTCCGGCGCGGCGCTGTTCATAATCGGAGACGATTTTTACGGCTTCGGCCAAGCGGTGGTTTCTGAGCAAAGCGCTTCCGGCACGCTGGATCTCCAAGTCACCCTGCCCAGCTCCGTTACCGCAGTCGGATTCACCTACTTTGAGGATCCCGGGACCTATACGATCACACTCTCGGACGGAACCAGCTCCACCGAGACCGCCACCAGCACTCCGCAGGAATTGTTTTACGGCGTGACGGCTCCCGGAGGGATCTCATCGTTCGACATCACTATTCCCGACAGCCTGGGCACCGAATCCATCAACCTGGCTAGCCTTTCGTACGCCACCGCGAACCCGTCCGCGGTGCCGGAGCCTTCTTCGCTCCTGTTCACCGGCGGCATGCTGCTGGGCTTCATCGGGCTGGTGGCCCGGCGCAAGGACCCGAAGTAATCTCTCTACTCGTGGGTCCCGGCTTGCGTTAGAACCTTCTCGATGTTATCCGCGGTTCTGGCGTAAGCAGGGCCCAGTCCCCGATCGATGCGCAGCGCTTGTTCAAGCAGGGGGATGGCCTCCCGGTAACGCTTCAAGCCAGCCAACGCGATCCCCTGTTCTTCCAGGCATGCGGCAATGGAAGGATGCTCCCCGGCCACATGAACCTGGCGCAGGCGATCCAGGGCTTCGCTGGCGTACTGGGCCGCAGGCTCGAACAAACCGGCCCGATTGAACACCTGCGCGGCCGCTTGTAAGTAGCGGGCCAGCATCATCCCGCCCGTTGGGTACTCTTTGCGAATCTCAGGCATCACCGAACGGATCTGCGCCACCGCCACTGCCGTTTCGCCGGCCTCGGCCCGGTAGCGCGCCCATTCCACCGCCGCTTCCCCCGCGTCGGCGAGATCGTTCTGGTTGTAACTCGCCGTCAATTCGTAGTTACGCCGCGCGAATTCCGCGGCCGCCGGAAAGCGCTGTCTCAGGAAGTTCGAACGAGCCAGACCGGTCCAGGCGTCGAAAGTGTGATTGTCGGCGGCGATGGCCTGGCGAAACAGCGCGTCCGCTTCGTCAAAGCGGCCTTGCTCTACCAGCACGCCACCCTGATGCGTCCAGGCGGCCGGGAGTTGGTCGCGCGGAATGGCCGGGTTGTGCGCAGCCAACGCCACGGCCTGGTCCAGAAGAGCGCTCCCCTCCGGAAGCCGATAAAATCCGTCAATCAAAACCCCCGCCAGGTAGACCTTCACGCGAAACAGCAGCGCGGGCGGAGCGTCTTTGCCGGCCCGCTGAAGCTCATCGAGGGCGCGTTGATAATAGTCCGCCGCCGGCTGGGCTGACGCCTTCTGCGCATTGATACCCAGCACCAGCAGTGTGTCGGCTGCGTCCACGTGCCGTCCCAGCGACTGGAAAAGCGCGAGCGCCCGCTCCAACTGAAACCTGGCGCGATCCGGCTGCACCAGCGTTACGTAGCTCGCGCCCAGGCTCTCGCGCAGCGTCGCTTCCGCCAGAGGATCGTTTTTCCAGCTCGCTGCTATGCTCGCCTCGGCAGCGTTGAGCATCTGGGCAACGGTGACGTCCGTTCCTCCATTCTTGTAGGTGGACGTCAGCATGCTTCGGAGGAACTTGGTTACGCGATCGGATTTCTCCGCTTCTTCCTGCGCTTTGCGCGCCTCGGCCTTGGCCACTTGCGCCTGGCGCAGCGCCAGTACGGTAGCGCCGGAGAGGCCCAGCACGAATACCGCCGCGGCCGTCACCACCGGCCAGTGCCGTCGCATGAATTTCCCCGTTCGATATAAGAACGTCTGCGGATGCGCTTCAACCGGATGGCCTTCCAGAAACCGGACCACATCGCGCGCCAATCCTCCCACCGTTGCGTAGCGCTGCGTGGCGTCATTTTCGAGAGCCTTGAGCAGTATCGCGGACAAATCGCCCGCTAAGATGTTCCGCAAGCGCTCCGGCGGCAACGAGCGCAGCGCCGACGCCTCCCTGGTGATGGCTGCCGCGGGCGCGCACGGCGAGGCGTGCCCAGCCGCTCTTCTCAGCTCGCTCATCAGCGAAGCTGGATCCCCGAATGGCCAGGCGCCGGTGAGCAATTCGTAAAGCATAACGCCCAGCGAGAACACGTCGCCGGTTACGCCCGGCCGTTCGCCGCGCAGCTGCTCCGGGCTGGCGTACTGCGGGGTCAGCATGCGCGCGCGAGTGACGGTTACCGCCGGCTGGTCCGCCATCAGCGCCGCCGTTCCGAAGTCCAGCAGCTTGACGACGCCGTCAGTGGTCACCAAGACATTGGAGGGTTTCAGGTCCCGATGCAAAATCAGGGCGCGATGCGCGTGATCCACGGCCTGGCAAACCTGCAGGAACAGGCGCAGGCGCGCTTCTATTCCCAGCTTGCGATGATCGCAATAACGGTCCAGCGTTTCACCTTCCACGTATTCGACCACCAGGTAAGGATGCCCGGAGGGCGACACGCCGCTGTCCAGCAGACTAGGGATGTTGGGGTGTTCGAGCGAGGCTAGAAACTGAGCTTCCGTGCGCCAGCGTCTCAGAAACTCCTCGCCGCCGAGATGCGCGGCCATCACCTTGACGGCCACCTGCTTCGCGAACCGCCCGTCCGTCCGCTCCGCCAGATATACGGTGCTCATTCCGCCGCGTCCCAATAGACTTACCAGCCGGTAGGCCCCAAACTGCTCGCTCGGAATGAAATTCGCGGGCTCGATTTTGGCCGGCTCGGGCATAGCGGCCATGGCGGCATGCGCCGCGAGCAGCGTCGATACCTCGCGGATCAGTTCCCCGCGATGCTCGCAGCGCCGCTCGAGCCACGCTTCGCGATCCACGCTGTGTGAGAGCAACAGCGCCTCGTGAAAAATCGCCTCTACCGTTTCGATGGATGGCATTGGAGCCCTACAAATACTGCCGCGTCAAAACCGCGAATCTTGCGTCATTTTACAGGCGCCGGCGACTCCGCGGCCCTTAGGGAACGCGCTCCAGCGTGAGTTTCCGGGTGAGCCGCTCGTCCCCATGGCGGATCGAATTGGGCAGCGTGCCGAAGATCAGCTTGCCGTTTTCAAAATGGAAGATGCGCTTCTGCTCGGTGCCGACATAATCGGGACGCCAGGCTCCCTCTATTTTCAGAGTTACGCTCCCGGCCGCGGCGTCGATCGCGCAGGGGCCCTCGTAGGCGATGTAGGAAGCCAGCAGCCCGGCCTTCATTTGATCGCCGATGGGCGAATCCGCCGTGAACGAAGGGGCATCGGTGTTCAGGATCTGCAGGTAGCAGTATCCGGCCTGCACCACGATGTTCCCCGCCGGGTGGGCTCCAAACGGATGCCGAACCACTTCACCGGAGGCCCGGACATCGTCCGCGCTCAGAAGCTTCCAGCGGCCTTCCAACGTTTCAGCGGAGAGCGGAATAGCCAGCGCGGCTACGGCAAGAGCGAGGCACGAGCGTGTTTGCATGGGTAGGCATAATATCACACGGCGGAACTGGCGATATCGGCATCCACGTCCACGGCGGGCTGCTCCTCAACGGCCAGCGGAAGCGTGAAGTAGAAGGTGGATCCTTGGCCTACCTTGGATTCCGCCCAGATGCGTCCGCCGTAGCGCTCCACCAGGCGATGGCAAATCGTGAGACCCAGTCCGTTGCCGGGCAACTCGCTTCCGTGCAGACGTTTGAAGAGTCCAAAGATCGTCTCGGCGTAGGCCTGGTCGAATCCCATGCCGTTGTCCCGGACCTCAAAGACCACTTCCGCCGCCCGTTTTTCCCCTGAAATCCGGACACGCGGAGGCGCCTCCGGATTTCGGTACTTGATGGCGTTCGCGATCAGGTTTTGAAACACCTGGGTCAGATGTCCTTCTTCGGCCAGCACTGCGGGTATTGGATCCCAACTCACTTCCGCGCCCGACTCGTCGATCAGGGGGCGGCAGGCTATCACGGCTTCCTCAAGCGATGCCGACGGGTTCACCGGGCGCCTTTCGATGTTGGAATGAATCACTCGCGAGAAGGCCAGCAGATCGCCGGTCATGCGCGCCATTCTCTCCACACCCTCGCGGATGAAGGCCGCGTATTGATCCATTTCGGGGGAACGATCGGCCGGCATTTTTCGCATCAGCAGCTGCGTGTAGATGTTCACCATGCGCAGCGGCTCCTGTAAGTCATGCGAGGCCACAAAAGCAAACTGCTCCAGTTCCCGATTGGACCGGCGCAGTTCGGTTTCCGCCTCTTTGATACGGCTAATGTCGAGATTGATGCCGGCCCAGCAAATCAAATGCCCGGCGTCGTCCCGGATCGGCACGCCGCGCGCCAGCACGGGATGGTATTTTCCGTCGGTCCCTAAGATCCGGTGCTCGATGTCCCACACTCCTTGATCGCGCACGCAGTCCTGCCAGGCTTGCATGGTCCGTGGGACATCCTCGGGATGCAGGACCCGCGCCCAGCCGAAGGAGGAACATTCGGCTTGCGTCAAACCCACCAGTTTCAGAAACGATTCGCTCGCGTAGGTATTCCGTCCGGCGGCGTCGCAAATCCAAATTCCGAACGGAATGGATTCGCCGATCCCCTGGTAGATTCTCCCGCTCTCCCGCAGCTGCCGTTCCGCCAGCCGGGCGCGCTCCCGGGATCGTATCAACGCCTCGCAGATGCCGATTACCACCGCGGATAGCAGCAAGAATCGCAAAGTGAGGAAAGGATCGGCCGGAGTGGTCAGGTGCATCCAACCGCCCGGCGGCATAATAAAACCCGCCAACAGCGTGCCGCCGAGCGCCGCCACAATGCCGGGGCCGAGGCCGCCCATTCCGGCGCAAATGGCTGTCGCCAGAATGAAGCCCACGTAGGGTGCTTTGCGGCCAATAACCGGGTCCAGAAGCAGACGAATCAGCAGGGCAGCCACCGGGAAAAGAACAGCGGCCCCATAGCGGGTCAAGCGACGTGTTCGGGTCACTTCGGGCGGCATGACAGACGGCCAAGTTAGCGGAATCAGGAACTGCTTTGCTTATGTCTATCATAACCGACCTGCCCGCGTCCTGATGAAGAGAAGGAACTTAGGACCCTTTCCAGGGACGTACTAAGGCTTTTAGGCTCTAGCGCGCGGCACGGTTAATCCTTAGCATGAGACTAGAGGAAAACTCATGCGTTCGTTCGCGTCACTTACCATATTGGGAACACTTGCAATGACCGGGGCCGCTAGCGCCCAGAGCCTGGCTGAGCACGCCGCCGCGGCTGCCGGCGCCACCGTCGGTACGGCGGCGGGAAAGCCGCTGAGCAACGCATTGGGCAACATCTTCGGCAATGTGGATAAAACCACGTCGACGGCCAGCGGCAAGGCGAAAGCCACCGCGCCGGCCAAAGCCGCCGTGACGAAACCTGTTCCGGATGAAGAGAAAATTGCGCCGGTGGGCGTGCCGAATTCGCAACTGGGACCGCAGGCCGGCCCGGGCGGGGACGGTGGTGGTAGTGGTGGAGGCGGTGGGTCCAATGTCGCCGCTTCGCGCTCCGGCCACGCTCGTTCCGCGAGAGCTCGCCAAGCCGCCGTGGTTCCCGAAGAGCCGGCCGCGGCTCCGGTAGCCCCGCCGGTTCCCGCGCCGGTGGTTGTGAAGGAGCCTTCCGCCGCTGACTTGAGCAGCCTTCAGGTAGGCGCGTCCGAGAGGGAAATGCTCGCCGCGCTGGGCGCGCCGGAATCTCGCGTCAGCATTCCGGACGACGACGGGCACCTGCGCGAAACCTGCCAATACTGGGCGCAGGGACGGCCGCTTGGAACTGTCCGGCTGGATAACGGCCAAGTGGTTCAAGTGGTAGTGCGCAATCAGTAAACTGGAAACCCAACTACGGCTCGAATTGAATGGCTCGAGCCAGACCGTCCACGCCGGGGACATTCGGGCCGGGCGGATCGTATTCCAGCCGGATTTGGACCGGTTTCTGGGGTCCGCAGGCGAGGTCCATCGTCTCGCCGTTCTTTCCGTTGACTAATAACTTGGCCGGATCGTCGATCAGCAGCAGTTTTCGTCCTTCCGCCGTTTCCATCAGAATCCGGGTCTCTGCTCCGCATCGCAGCTCGACAAACCTCCCGGTGAAGGACGGCCTGTGCACCATTGTCCGGGTTGGTTCCGGCGGCGACGCTTCCTGATGCCTCAACAGCGGCGGCGTAGCGTCCGCATCCGCAGGTGCGAGCGCGGGCTTCCCCCCGTTTGGCCGCCCGCTGTCCAGAAACCTCAAAATCCCATCCGCGCGGGCCTGGTCTTCCGCTTTGGTGGAAACCGTCTTCAACTGATTCGCTGCGATACGCGCTTTCTCCCGGTCGCCTGTCTCCAGACTTGCGTAGGCCACCAGCGTCAGCAGTTTCGGTGCATTTTCGGGCGTCACCTTCTTCACCGGTGCGAGCGTTTCGAGCGATTCTTTGGCCTTATGCGACTGGAGCTGGACGAGCGCAAGTTCCAACCGCACCTCCAGGCGATCCGGATCCTGCTTCAACAGCTCACTGAGCGCCTGGATCGACTTGGCAGGGTCTTCGTGTTCCACGACCCGCCCATAGTCCCACAACATTCTCGGATCCCGGCTGCCTAAGTCGAACGCCTTCGAGAAAAGCTCGCGGGCTTTGCTCACCTGGCTGTGACGGCCCTCGAAATATCCCAGGTCCACGTAAGGCTCCGGCCGATTCGGATACTGGGCGATCAGAGCTTCGAGGGCCTTGCGTGTCTCGCCCTCACGCCCGGATCGGTCGCCAATCTCGGCCAGCAGCAGGGACACGTAGAATTGGTCAGCCGCCTCGGCCTTCAACTCTTCGTCCAATTTCTCCAGCTTTCCCGGGATTAGTACGCCTTGGAAGGTTGTGCCGCGCAAGTAAGTCTTCAGGTCGTCCTCAATCTTGTGCAACGGCTTGCCATAGGTCTGCTCCAATGCGTCCACGGAAGGCGTACCGCTCGAAATCAAGCGCTGGACTTGCGAAAACTTCGGACGATACTCGGGGTTGAGAGCCAGCATGTGCGTAAGCGCCCAACCTTCGTTGTAGAGGCTCCCCACCTTGTTCTTTTCGTTGTAGTAGGCCGAATCGTGGCCTGCCGCCAGAATTGTCGCCAGCGGCACCCACTTATCCTGAAGCGTAAGCGTCTGAGGAACCCATCTTGATTGCGCGAGCGATGCTGCCGAAAATGGCAGGATGCGAAGCAAGCAGGAAATCCGCGGCATTGTCGGTGGATTTGCCCAAAGCGGGATGACACGGCGGGAGTATTGCGCCAAGCACAACATCGGCATCGCGACTCTGGATTACTGGCGCCGGGTTGAAAGAAAGAGCAATCCGAAGCTGGTCGAGGTTGCGATAGAAACACACCCGCAGCCGACCGACGGGTTCGCGCTGGTGTTGGCCAACGGTCGTCGGATCGAAAGCTCATGGAAGTTCGCCGCAGCTGATCTGACGCGATTGATCCTCGTGGCCGAGGCTTAATCCAAGTGTTCGGGCTGGGACTAGCGACGAAGATTTATGTCGCGGTCGAAGCGGTGGACATGCGCAAGGGCTTCGAAGGATTGTATGGATTGGTTCGCGACCACCTGGGCGCGGACCCGCTGAGCGGGCATCTGTTCTTGTTTTCCAATCGCACGCGCACACGTCTGAAAGCCCTCGTGTGGGATGGCAGCGGGTTATGGGTGTGCGCCAAGCGGCTGGAGAAAGGCCGCTTCCGTTGGCCGGAAGCGAAAGAAAAACAGCGCAGTGTAACGATGCGCGCTGAAGAACTGGCGATGCTGGTGAACGGGCTCGATCTAAAGCAGACGCAGCCACGCAAGTGGTACCGGCGTTCAGCATAAAAAGTTCTGGAACATTTTGGCTTCCTCGCGTACTATAGATCTTCCCCCACCGTGAACGCTCCCGCGCGCATCGTCGAACTGGAGAGGCAACTGCACTGGGCGCAGTTGAAAATTCAGGCGCTGGAAGAAGAGTTGCGGCAGCGGCGGATTCAGCAACTGGGTCCACGCAGCGAGACGCTGAGCAATCTGCAACTCCGGCTGTTGGCCGACGAAGAGCCCGGCGCGACTCGGGACGAAGTGCAAGCGGAGTCGCGGCGCGAAACGTTGACGTGCACGCCGGGGCGGGAGCGTCAGCCGCATCCGGGCCGCAAGCCGCTGCCGGAAAATCTGCGGCGCGTCACCGAAGTGATTGTCTGCAAGGAAACCACGTGCGCCTGTTGCGGGGAGCAGACGGCGCTGATCGGCTACGACGAGAGCGAGCAACTCGACATGGAGCCGGCGCACTATTTCGTGCGGGTGACCAGGCGCGAAAAGCGGGCGTGCCGGAGATGCTCGACCGTAACGGCGGCGCCGCTGGAAGAACGCATCGTGGAAAAGGGATTGGCAAGCGACGCTGTGGTGATTAACACGTTGGTGGCGAAGTATTGCGACCACATGCCGTTGTACCGGCAAGCAGTGATGCTGGAGCGCGAAGCAGGCGTCGAGATCGGACGCGCGACGTTGGACGGATGGGTGATGCGCGTGGGCGAACTGCTGGGGCCCATTGTGGGAGCGATGCGTCGCGATCTGCTGGCCGCATCCTATTTACAGGCGGACGAAACTCCGGTTCCGGTTCAGATGCACGACCGCCGCGGAGAGAATCATCAAGCCTATCTGTGGCAATACGGAAAACCGGGTGGTGAGACAGTGTTCGACTTCTGCTTGGGCCGGGGGCGTGATGGTCCCCGCAAGTTTCTGGGCGAGTGGGAAGGGATTTTGCAAACCGATGGCTATGCGGCCTACAACGATATTGGCGGGCAAAAGCTGGTGCATGTGGGATGTTGGGCGCACGCCAGGCGCAAGTTCGTCGACGCGGTGAAAGTGAATCCGCAAGACGGCGCGGCGATCGCGATGGTGACGCGCATGGATGCGTTATTTCTAATCGACCGCGATGCCCGCCGCCGGGCCTTGAGCGCCGAGGAACGCCAAGCACAACGCCGCCAATATGCCGAGGAGTGGTTGCGGGAGATTCGCGAGGCTTGCCTCGGGCTGTCGCGCGAGGCATTACCCAAAAGCTCGCTGGGCCAAGCGGCGGCCTACACCTTAAATATGTGGGCCAAGCTGCGGCGGTGTTTCGATTACGGCGAAGTCGAACTGTCCAATAATCTGGCGGAGAACTCCATGCGTCCAGTGGCGTTGGGGAGAAAGAACTGGCTGCACGTGGGTAGCGCACAGGCCGGGCCCAAGGTCGCGGCGATTCTTTCGGTGGTGGAATCTTGCCGCCGACTCGGCGTCCCGGTGAAGGACTACTTCACCGCTGTGCTGCCTGGATTAAACCGGAGGACAATCTCCGCGGTCGCCATCCTCACCCCAGCTCGTTGGTCGACCGGCCGTACTGTATGACCCGGTTCCTCAGAGGTTCACCCGAACGATGATGATCCAAGCGGTTTGTCTGCGGTGATCGACTGGGCCGCGGTTAGAGCGACGGCAACCGTTGGTTTGGCGGCAGCCTTCTACTCTACGAGGCTAAGACCCACGCCATCGGGAACCTCATTGTCACGGTCATCGATACAGTTAAGAAGGGTTACAATGCGAAGCGGAGTTCATAAACTGCACTGACAAGTATCCAACGAACTACCGCCCGAAGGAACCCATGGAGGTAGGCCCGGGCCGGGTGTGCTTGCCCCCTGGGCTGACACAAACAGTTAAGACACTGTTGGCCGTTCGCTGTAAAATCCTCGACCGGCAAAACGACTGTAGCGCATACTGGTTCCCGGCTGGTGAAGCGGAGGCGGGCTCTGCTGGAGAGCAACTCGCCGAGGAATAGCCGGCCGGAAACTCATCGGGACGATGGGTGGGGGCGGCAGCCGTAGTCGCCCCCAAGCTTTGTGCGCAGAAAAACCACATCGGACGATAGATTTCCCGATGCCTCAGAAAACTCATACAGAAAGCTGCCGCGCAGCGGCATCCTTTTGATGTCGTTCGAAGCGGGCCGGCGGCATGTAGCCGAGTGCGGAATGCAGGCGCCTTTTGTTGTAGATCTTTTCCAGGAACTCGCGGATCGACGCGCGAGCCTCGGCCAAGTCCCGGTATTCGTTGCGCAGCACTTCTTCGTACTTGAGCGTTTTCATGAACGACTCGCAGGCCGCGTTGGCCAAGGCAGTCAACTACAGCTCATGGCGACGCTGCCGACAGTAGTTTTGAAGTCATCCATCCACATCATCCGTTGAAGGGTCAGCGGTTCAAGCTGGTCACCTATCGCCACAACTGGGGCGAGGATCGAGTTTACTTTCACGATAGCGGCGGGCGCCTTCGCTCGATTCCGGCGGGCTGGACGACGGCGGTAGAGGCCGATCCATTCGTGACATTGGCGGCAGGGCGGTGCCTATTTCGCTACGAGGATCTGTTGAGGCTGGCCGACTTTCTGGAGAAGGCGCGATGAAAGAGCGGAGCTCGGAGTGTAAAGGCAATAACGCCGCATGTGTAAATGGAATGATGCCGGGAAGAGTGTGGACTGCACTGCTACGGCGGGCACCATTGCATCATACAGAGCATGTAATAACAGGTGGCGGAAGACAAAAACAGCTTGACATCGGCCCGGATATTGGCATAATTATCTTTACGGATCTGCTCGACAGTTTTCGAGTCACCCATGGCCGACAAAGATGCCAAGTTCGGGGCGCTGCAACAACAGGGGACGCTGAACCGACGGGCCAAAAATGTCCGGGACGAACTATTTCTTCAGGGCGACTTTTTCGATCCCCGCGACCTGGTCCAGGTCAAGTACGAGATGCTGCGCCGAGTGCAGACCGAAGGCCAGTCGGTTACGGACGCATCGGCGAACTTCGGTTTTTCGCGACCATCTTTTTATCAAGCGTTATCCGCCTTCGAGCTGGACGGCCTAGCCGGCCTGGTGCCACGCAAGCGCGGTCCGAAGCAAGCGCACAAAATCACCGAAGAAGTCCTCGCATTCATCGGAGAGGTGCACCAGAAAGAACCATCCGTTCGATTGCCGGAACTGGTGAAGCTGATTCAGGATCGCTTCGGCATCCGGGTTCATCCGCGAAGCATCGAACGCAGCTTGCTACGCCATCAAAAAAAACTCCGCTGACCGAGCGCCCCGGAACACCGTCCATCCGTCACGATCTGGTTGCCGAGTACGAGCAACTGCGCCGCGATGCCATGGCAACGGTGGCCCATCGCGGCGAAGGCTTGGGCTGGGCGCTTTTTGTGCGACGCGGACTGACCGCCTGGATGCAGGCCTGGTCGGAATGCGCTCCCCACAGCGAACCAAGCTCACGCTCTCGGCCCGATATCGATGAAACCGTTCCAGGCGACGTGCGGCCACAGATCACCACATTGCTGGCCAGCATGATTCTCTGTCAACAACAGGAGGCAACCTCATGACAGGCACCGCACACCAAAAAGTGAATGCCGGACACCTCAAGCGAAACGCTTATCTTTATGTGCGCCAATCGACGCTTCGTCAGGTTTTTGAAAATACCGAAAGCACCAAGCGACAGTACGGTCTGCGCCAGCATGCGGTCGCCTTGGGCTGGCCCGTGGAGCACATCATCGTCATCGACACCGATCTCGGGCAGTCCGGCGCCTCGGCTGTGGATCGGGAAGGTTTTCAGAAGCTTGTCACCGAAGTCGGCCTGGGCAAAGCTGGCATCGTGCTTGGCCTGGAAGTTTCCCGCCTGGCGCGAAACTCCACCGACTGGCACCGGCTGCTGGAGATCTGCGCTCTGACCGACACGCTCATTCTCGATGAAGACGGCGTGTATGATCCAGCGCACTTCAATGATCGCCTCCTGCTGGGTCTCAAAGGAACCATGAGCGAAGCGGAACTGCATGTGATCCGCGCCCGCCTACAGGGCGGAATCCTGAACAAAGCGCGCCGCGGCGAGTTGCAATGCCCCTTGCCCGTCGGCTTTCTCTATAACGCCAGCAGCCAGCCGGTGCTGGACCCTGATAAACAGGTACAGGAGAGTATTCGATTCTTTTTCGACACATTCCGGCGCACCGCATCGGCTTGCGCAGTGGTCAAAGCGTTCCGGCAGAAAGGTCTGCTGTTTCCACGACGATTAAAAAAGGGGCCGAACAAGGGCGATCTGGTGTGGGCGGAACTTCCACACAGCCGGGCACTGCACATTCTGCACAATCCTCGTTACGCGGGCGCCTTCGTCTATGGGCGCAGCCGCACTCGCAACAACCCGAATGGAGGCACCTCCTATACCAAGTTGCCACGCGAACAGTGGATGTTATTCAAGGGCGCTCACCCTGGCTACATCTCCTGGACGCAGTACGAAGAGAACTTGTTGCGCCTCCGGGAGAACGCTCAAGCGGTCGGGGCCGACCGCCGCAAAAGTCCCCCACGCGAGGGCCCAGCGTTGCTGCAAGGCTTGGTGGTATGCGGGGTATGCGGGAGCCGGATGACGGTTCGGTATCACACACGCCAAGACCGGCTCGTACCCGAGTACGTCTGCCAACGCGACGGAATCGAACATGCCATATCGCTATGCCAGCGAGTGGTCGGAGATCACATCGATAACGCTGTCGGCCAACTGCTGGTGGAAAGCGTGGCTCCGCTAGCGCTCGAAGTTACTTTGTCCGTGCAGCAGGAACTCCAGGCCCGAGTCGAGGAAGTGGACCGGCTCCGTAAGAAACATGTAGAGCGAGCGCGCTATGAAGCCGACTTGGCTCAGCGCCGTTACTTGTACGTCGATCCTGCGAACCGTCTCGTTGCGGACTCGCTCGAGGCGGACTGGAACGAAAAGCTTCGCGCATTAACTCTGGCACAGGAGCAGTACGAACAGCAGCGGCGACAGGACCGCATCACCATCGATGAACAGCAGCGCGCCCGAATCGCCGCTATCGCCAGTGATTTTCCACGGCTCTGGCAAGATCCAAAAACCCCAGATCGGGAAAGGAAACGAATGGTCCGCCTGCTGCTGGCCGACGTAACGCTCCTGCGCGGCACTGGAATCAAGGTTCATGTCCGCTTCCATGGCGGAGCATCAAGAACCCTGGAGCTGCCGAGACCGCTGACCGCCTGGGAACTCAGAACAACCCCAGCGGAGGTTGTCGCCGAAATCGATCGGCTGACCGATCACCACACCGACAAAAAGATCGTCCAGATCCTCAACCAACGTGGAGCGCTATCCGGGTGCGGCCAGCGCTTCAATAGCCGCATCGTTGCGCGCCTCCGCCGCGAATACCAGCTCAAATCGCGTTATGATCGGCTACGCGACAAAGGCTTGCTGACTCTTCAGGAAATGTCGGAACGATTGGGCGTGACTCCCAAATGCGTCATCCACTGGCGCAACCACGGCCTGCTTCGAGCTCATCCGTTCAACGATCGCGACGACTGGCTGTACGAGGACCCCGGACTCAACCCACCGCGCAAGGCACAGGGCGTCAAGCTTGCCAAACGGCGTCGTTTCCCGGAGAACGTCGTGCACGGTTTGCAGGAGGTGCAGTATGAAGCGTAAGCCTTGTCCCACGGATTGCCCTTGCGCGACATGCTGATTTCGATGGCGTTGGCTTTGAGCAGATCCGTGTAATCGTTGCTGGCGTACTGCGAGCCGCGGTCGGAATGATGCACCAGGCCGGGCTCGATTGCGCGGCACGAAAGCGCCATGCGTAGCGCGGCAAGCGTGAGCGAGTCTTCCATTTCGCGATCCAGCGCCCAGCCGATCACGCGGCGCGAGTAGGCGTCCAGAATCACGGCCAGGAACACGAACTCGTCGCGCAGCCGGATGTAGGTGATATCGGCCCGCCACAGTTGATTGATCGCGGTCAGGATCATGTCACGAGCCAGGTTCGGATAGATTCTGCGCCCGTGGTTGGAGTCGGTCGTGACGATGAACTTGCGGCGCCGCACGCACAGCAGATTGTCTTCGCGCATTAGCCGATAGACCCGTTTCGGATTCACCCGCCATCCCCGATGCCGCAGTTCGGCGGTGATGCGGGGCCGCCCGTAGCTGGGCCATTCCAGCGCGATCCGTTGAATCGCGTCCCGCAAATCCATGTCGCGATCCGGACCCGGCTCGGCATCCTGGAACCGGTAGAAGCCGGACCGGAAACTCGGCCCAGCTTCATCATCCGCTCGATGCTCAATCCCCGGTTGGCCTTCATTTCTTCTTGGGCTTTCCGGTAGACCGCGGCTTTCCAGTCAACGCCTGCAGCATCCGCTGTTCCTCGATGCGCTGCAAGCACCCCTTCAAAAAATCCAACTCCAGCGCCTGCTGGCCGATTTTACGTTCCAGTTCAGCGATCCGCCCTTCGGACCAACGCTGCTTCCCGTTACCCGGAAATACATTGCCCGGCCCCTGGCGGAACTCACGTCGCCAACGGTGCAGCACGTTGGCGTTTACCTCCAACGCCCGCGCCACCTCGCCGATGGAAACTCCTTGCTCCAGCCGCCGCACTGCGGCCAGCTTGAACTCCTTGGTGAACATCCTTCTCGACAACCCCATGACTCAATTCTCCTTTGAATGGATTTTGAGCCTTAACTGGTTGTGTCAAAAATGGGGGCAAGTCCAGTAGGCCGCCGCTTGGCCCAGCGAGCTTTTGGGTAATGCCTCGCGCGACAGCCCGAGGCAAGCCTCGCGAATCTCCCGCAACCACTCCTCGGCATATTGGCGGCGTTGTGCTTGGCGTTCCTCGGCGCTCAAGGCCCGGCGGCGGGCATCGCGGTCGATTAGAAATAACGCATCCATGCGCGTCACCATCGCGATCGCCGCGCCGTCTTGCGGATTCACTTTCACCGCGTCGACGAACTTGCGCCTGGCGTGCGCCCAACATCCCACATGCACCAGCTTTTGCCCGCCAATATCGTTGTAGGCCGCATAGCCATCGGTTTGCAAAATCCCTTCCCACTCGCCCAGAAACTTGCGGGGACCATCACGCCCCCGGCCCAAGCAGAAGTCGAACACTGTCTCACCACCCGGTTTTCCGTATTGCCACAGATAGGCTTGATGATTCTCTCCGCGGCGGTCGTGCATCTGAACCGGAACCGGAGTTTCGTCCGCCTGTAAATAGGATGCGGCCAGCAGATCGCGACGCATCGCTCCCACAATGGGCCCCAGCAGTTCGCCCACGCGCATCACCCATCCGTCCAACGTCGCGCGTCCGATCTCGACGCCTGCTTCGCGCTCCAGCATCACTGCTTGCCGGTACAACGGCATGTGGTCGCAATACTTCGCCACCAACGTGTTAATCACCACAGCGTCGCTTGCCAATCCCTTTTCCACGATGCGTTCTTCCAGCGGCGCCGCCGTTACGGTCGAGCATCTCCGGCACGCCCGCTTTTCGCGCCTGGTCACCCGCACGAAATAGTGCGCCGGCTCCATGTCGAGTTGCTCGCTCTCGTCGTAGCCGATCAGCGCCGTCTGCTCCCCGCAACAGGCGCACGTGGTTTCCTTGCAGACAATCACTTCGGTGACGCGCCGCAGATTTTCCGGCAGCGGCTTGCGGCCCGGATGCGGCTGACGCTCCCGCCCCGGCGTGCACGTCAACGTTTCGCGCCGCGACTCCGCTTGCACTTCGTCCCGAGTCGCGCCGGGCTCTTCGTCGGCCAACAGCCGGAGTTGCAGATTGCTCAGCGTCTCGCTGCGTGGACCCAGTTGCTGAATCCGCCGCTGCCGCAACTCTTCTTCCAGCGCCTGAATTTTCAACTGCGCCCAGTGCAGTTGCCTCTCCAGTTCGACGATGCGCGCGGGAGCGTTCACGGTGGGGGAAGATCTATAGTACGCGAGGAAGCCAAAATGTTCCAGAACTTTTTATGCTGAACGCCGGTACCACTTGCGTGGCTGCGTCTGCTTTAGATCGAGCCCGTTCACCAGCATCGCCAGTTCTTCAGCGCGCATCGTTACACTGCGCTGTTTTTCTTTCGCTTCCGGCCAACGGAAGCGGCCTTTCTCCAGCCGCTTGGCGCACACCCATAACCCGCTGCCATCCCACACGAGGGCTTTCAGACGTGTGCGCGTGCGATTGGAAAACAAGAACAGATGCCCGCTCAGCGGGTCCGCGCCCAGGTGGTCGCGAACCAATCCATACAATCCTTCGAAGCCCTTGCGCATGTCCACCGCTTCGACCGCGACATAAATCTTCGTCGCTAGTCCCAGCCCGAACACTTGGATTAAGCCTCGGCCACGAGGATCAATCGCGTCAGATCAGCTGCGGCGAACTTCCATGAGCTTTCGATCCGACGACCGTTGGCCAACACCAGCGCGAACCCGTCGGTCGGCTGCGGGTGTGTTTCTATCGCAACCTCGACCAGCTTCGGATTGCTCTTTCTTTCAACCCGGCGCCAGTAATCCAGAGTCGCGATGCCGATGTTGTGCTTGGCGCAATACTCCCGCCGTGTCATCCCGCTTTGGGCAAATCCACCGACAATGCCGCGGATTTCCTGCTTGCTTCGCATCCTGCCATTTTCGGCAGCATCGCTCGCGCAATCAAGATGGGGTCCTCAGACGCTTACCCTGAAGCAGGGCTGCATGCCTTCCGGGAATCAGGGATCCGACCAGGATTTTATCGCCCATAGGTCTCAAAGTGGAGTACAACTCGGCGGTGCCTTCGTTCAACCAGGGAGGGAAATTCAACTTCGAACGCCGCACCACCAAGTGGACATATTCGTGAACGGCGATCGGAAAAGTCTCCGCGCCGGTGTGGCTCATCACGATGTAGTCGTGACCGGCGGTTGGCAGGTAGTATGCCACCGAAACTTCGTTAAGGCGATAAGGCTCGTACTCCTTCATCGAGTTAATAGCCACGATCCGCACCCGAGGCGCCTTTTCGAGAGTATGCGGGATGGTTTGGGCGAAGAAGAAATGCACCTGCTCAAAAAAATTGAGCGTGTCGCGGGCGCTTCGTTCTCCGGCCGTCGTATATATCTCGAAGTTTGGAGAAGTCATGCGGATCCAGCGCGCCTCTCCGGCCTGGATCGAATTCAGCGAGATAAGGACGCCGATAAAGGCCGCAATCCAGCTCCGCATTCCCATAGTCTAGAACATTATTCCGTCACAAAAGGCGGTCTTTTATTCGGAGACAATCCTGCCGCTCTGCATTATATTTTGCGTCGACCTCAGCGGTGTGAGGCACCTGCGGCTAAGCACTCAACTATCGCTAAACCACACAATCCACGTCGGCTCTCTTCTGCAGTTTATGAATTTCTCACGCTACTTCTATTGTTTCTTTAGGCCTCTCCCGCTACGCTGAAGTGGCGATGTGAATGCACCGCCTTACGAAGAAAAGGAGCAGGAGACTTCCATGTCGAAGCTTATCTCGCGGCCTGCGTGCCGGATTCTGATTTGTTTTCTCGCGCTGGTTCTCGGATATCGTCGGGCAGCCGCCCAGAACGCCGTGGCCGGCGCGCCGATTGTGGCGTTCGCGCAGGCGCGGGTTGGTCTGGTTAGCGGCATCGCGCGCGATGCCGTCAGTGGGAAACCCATGTCGGACGCGCAAGTGACCGCGCATAGTTTGGACCAGGGCGCCGATCAGGCTACTCGAACGGGCGTGGACGGATTCTTTACCTTCACGAATCTGGAGCCCGGGCAGTATGAAGTTACGGCGTCGAAGAACGGATTTCAGAAATCATCCGCGCGCGTCCACGTCACCGCGAACCGGATCGCACAAGTGGATCTTCCGCTCGAAATCGCGGCCGGCTCCACAGCGGCAACGGGCCCATCCGCGAACCAGCCCCTGACCGAGCGAGAAAGGCAATTGCTGGAGCGTATCGATCGGCTGGAAGGACGCCTGGCGGCCATAGAAGCCGCGGTTACCACCACGTCATCGGGCTCCAGGACCACCGCCAGAAGCGGACCTTTGGTGGCTTCGCTGACCCCGGTCGCGGGATTGCCTCCGGTGGCAGCATCTCCGGACACTCAACCGGTGCTGGGTCCCACGGCGCAGCAGTCGCCGCAGCAATCCGGCGGAAAGGCTGGCCCGGTAGCCACGCCTCCGACACAGGTCGCCCCCGCCGAGCACAGGATGCCGGACGCCCTGCAGACGCCCGAACCCGGCCCCACCGTCGACGACCAGACGCCGTTCGCGTACGGCGATTTCAGTTGGCTCAACGGATCGGCGCGCACCAAAGACACCGTTCTCGATACGAAATTCTTCACTCCCGAGATTCGCTTCGATACGAACTACATGGAAGATTTCAACCAGCCTGTCGATCACACTATCGTCGGGTCCACTGAATCGTTCCGCTCGGGCGAAGTTCAAATCGAGCAAGCCAGCGTGGGCGGCGACTTCCATTGGGAGAACGTGCGCGGCCGGATCCTGTTCATGGATGGCCTCTTCGCCACCACCACGCCGCGCAACGACGCCAGTTCGGCCACCGGTTCCGGGAACGGAAATACCGGCGGAGTGGGCCAGTGGGACCTTCAGAATGCGTACAAGTACGTGTCAGAAGCTTACGGAGGGTATCACTTCAACGTTCAGCACGGGCTCAATGTGGATGCGGGAATCTTCGTGTCGTACATCGGTCTGTTCAGTTACTATAATTTCGATAACTGGACCTATCAACCCTCTTACGTGTCGTCTAATACGCCCTGGTTCTTTAATGGCGTGCGTGTCCAGTGGTTCCCCACCAACAAGCTGAAGATCGAACCTTGGTTCATCAACGGGTGGCAATCCTACGCCAAGTACAACGGGCATCCCGGCCTGGGCGGACAACTGCTGTGGATGCCGAAGGAATGGTTCAAGCTGGTTGCGAACCAATACGGTTATGGGGAAGACAACATCGGACTTCCCAAGACCCAACGCATTCATACCGACGACAGCATCGAGGTCCGCTACTATAGCAATCCCGAGAGCTTTGGTCTCTCGAAGATGGCGTTCTCCCTGACGGGGGACGCGGGGTGCCAGTACGGCGGCGGAATTACCTGCCACAGCGGCCCGAATAAATCGTCATTCCTCGGCTGGATGTTGTATGACCGCATGTGGTTCCATAAGGACCTTTTCGCCTTAACCTTGGGCGGCGGCGAAATGAACAGACCTTGCTGCCGCCGATTGATGGGGCCTGGGCTGCATCCGGCACGCCATACTTCACGGAAGATCCCGGCCAGAAGGCCAAGATGTGGGATAGCACCATTAACCTCCAGTACATGCCCAGGCAGTACATCACGTGGTGGATCGAGGCTGGATATCGCCACTCCGATGTCCCGTACTTCGCAGGGCGCGGCGGCGTCACTCCCCCGGGCGGAAATAACGGTGAGCCTCAATACTACACGTGTACGTCGGGCGCGACGTCGGGAACCGCGAACCTGGCGGGAGCAGAAGCCGCCTGCGGAGGCGGACTCGGCAGCGTCTGGTTCCCGGATCTTCGCCGCAGCGAAGCAAAGGTCTCGCTTGGTGTAATGGTGAAGTTCTAGCACGGCGCGTTTTCAGGAGTAACGGGATGCGGAATTTCCAGACGCGATCAATTTTGCTGGTTGCAGCCGCGGCTTACCTGATGACCGCGGATCCGGTTTGGAAGGACAAGCCGCCCGCCCAGTGGACCGAAGAGGACGCCCAGCAGATCCTCGCCCGGTCCCCTTGGGTAAAGCAAATCGCAGCTGTTGTTACGCGCCGCCTGACGGAAGATCAACTGAGGGAAGGCGGGCAAATGGGGCAGCCGCGCGGCATCGGCAATGAAGGCGTGGACCCCAAGGGCAGCGGACCCAGGGTCTCGCCGAATGTCCTTTCGGGCCCCGGCGGGGAGGACCGCAGCCTTCGATCTCGTCCCCAGTCCTTTCCTTTGAAACTGCGCTGGGAGAGCGCTTTACCGGTGCGGCTCGCGGAGCTAAAGTCGCACGAAGTTGAGCCTCCCACGCTGGAGGGTGACGGCTACAGCATCGCCGTCTACGGCGTTCCCAATGTCAATACCAAGGGCGATCCCGAGCAATTGGGCGAGCCTCTGAAGAATCTGGCAGCCTTAAAGCGCGAGGGGAAGAAGGATGTGCGGCCGATCCGGGTGGAAGTGTTCCGGCGGGAAAGCGGTCTGGTGATCGTTTACCTGTTTCCTTTGTCGGCGGAAATCAGCAAGAAAGATGGCTGGGTCCAATTCGAGGCACACATCGGCCGGATTATTGTCTCGCAAAATTTCGATCTGAGCGAGATGGAGTTTTTAGGCAAGCTGGAACTTTGAGGCTGTAGACTTTGGGGATGAAAGAAAACATCGGTGTACTGGTGGAGGCGGATCCCGGCCCTGGGATTCTTCACCAATTGACGGGCGTGATCGCGCAGCATGGCGGCAATATTACGTCCGTGGACATTGTCGAAGAGCGGCAAACCTATTTCGAAATTGACGTCACCGAGGGCCCGGCGTCGCTGATCGAAGACCTGCTGAAGCTTAGCATCGTCCGCAACGTCACCCAGGTCAAGACCTTCCAGACCGTATTCGGAAAGCGCATCGTCGTGATGGGAGGCGGCGCGCAAGTGGGGCAGGTAGCGATCGGAGCGATTTCAGAAGCCGATCGGCATAATATTCGCGGCGAGCACATCTCGGTGGACACCATTCCATTGGTCGGCGAGCAGCCGCTGGCGGACGCGGTGCGCGCCTGCGGGCGATTGCCCCGGATGAAGGCGCTGGTGCTGGCCGGTTCCCTGATGGGCGGCGATATCGAGCGCGCGGTTCGCGAAGTCCGGGCCCAGGGACTCCTGGTGGTGAGCTTGAACATGGCCGGCAGCGTGCCTGCCGCCGCGGATCTGGTGGTTTCCGATCCCGTGCAGGCCGGCGTAATGACGGTAATGGCGGTGTCTGATACCGCCAAGTTCAATATTGCCCGGTTGAAGCACCGGACGTTCTAGCAAATCTTCAGGCCGCCACCGGATGCGTGCCGCGAGGCAGATCACGCCTGCAGATCTGCTTCGAGGCATCCATCACGTCCTCGTAGGAAATGCCCTGTTTTCCCCAGCCCTCGTGGGCTCGAAGCATGATATCGTCCAAGGACAAAACGCCCAGTAACGCGCCTTCCCGGTCGATTACCGGCAAGCGGTGGACCCTGGCTTCACGCATCATCTTCAGAACGCAGTGAATATCATCGTCCGGCGTGCAGGTGTAAAGGAGCGGATAGGCGGAGTGGCCTGGAAGCACGATCTCTCGAACCAGCAGGTTAGAAGCCTTTTCATCCCTGGAGCCGAGCAGGATCGAAATATCGCGGTCAGTGATGGCCGCAATCACATTCCCCCCCTCCCCAACCACCGGTAAGAATCCGCAACCGTGTTTCACCATCAGCTTCACGGCCGCTGCCAGGTTCGTCTCCAGCCCGCAGAATGCAGTCTCTTTGGTCATCACTTCCCGGACTTTCATAAGAACCTCCCTCTTTCGTCTTAGAGCAACCAACTCACCAAACCCTTCGCGCTTAATGGCTCTTGAATTGCCCGTATGAATGACAAAAGGAGGCGGTATGAGCAGCGACTTGCATATTCGAGACGATGTTCAACGCGAGTTCTACTACAGTCCCAGGCTAACCAGCGCGTCGATCGGCGTGGCGGTAAGAGACGGGATTGTAACTCTGACGGGCAGCGTGGATACCTATGCCCAGAAGCTGGAAGCTCTGCGCGCCGCCGAACGCATCGCCCACGTGAAGGCGGTGGCCAACCAGATTTGTGTGCGATTAACGGGGCCCAGTGAACGTACCGATACCGATCTGGCGCGAGCAGCGGCGAACGTGCTGGCCTGGAATAGTTCCGTTCCTTCGGATCGCGTAAGAATCGGAGTGGAAGGCGGCTGGATTACGCTGGAAGGCACTCTGGACTGGCAATATCAACGGGATGCGGCGTCCGTGGCGGTCTCCGGGCTTAGAGGAGTGAAAGGCGTGGAGAATCGTTTGAACGTGAATCCGGGTCTGAATGCGGAGAATACGAAAGAGCAGATCGAAGCCGCGCTGCGGCGAAACGCCAGCATTGAGGATCGGAACATCCTGGTGGAAGTGAACCACGACAAGGTCGTGCTGCACGGCGAGGCGCGGAGCGTTCTCGAACGCGAGGAAGCGGAACGGATCGCCTGGTCCGCCGGGGGCGTAGCGGATGTGGCCAATCACATTCTGATCGCCGAACCGGCTGGCGTCCGCGTTTAATCTGGGTTTTTCCGAGCCTTCACAACGAAGCCTGAGTTGCGTCCCTTTACGCAGAATGCCTGGCCTATTTCGCTCAGGTAGTAGCCGGTAGCCTCCGCGGATGCCTGGTCTGGGCCCGCTGGGGTGGCAACACGCGTGCACACTTCCTTGTGAACAAGGAGGCGCCCCATGAAATGCTTCATCGGCGTCTTGATTCTGTTTTTCGGCTTGGCAGGCTGCGTTGCCAGGGTTCCGCTCGAAACCCCGCGCCCGCCAAACTCCGTCTCGCCTGAGATCCTGCGGTTTATTGCCAGACCCACGGTGATCCATGCGGGCGAAACGGTCACGCTCACCTGGAATGCAGCCAACGCAGATGGAGTTCTGTTGGAGGAGGCGGCGGAAGCGGCCGATTTTGAGCCGGCTGAACTTCTGCATTCCGTCGGGACATTTCCCGGCAGCGGTAGCCTGGAGGTCCGGCCCAAGGTCAGCACCACCTACGTGATCAGCTGCGGAAACGAGACGATCGGTTGCGCGTCGGCGTCGGCGAACGTGATCGTGAAGTGAACGGATGCCAGGCGCGGGGACCTTTAGACTTTTTGCACGCGCCGCAGCGTGTAGATGTCGGGGTTAATATTCGCGGTCTTCAGTTTTTTCCAATCGTCGTTGACGTGGATCAGTTTGCCTGAAATGTGATTGGATTCCTCCGAAGCGAGAAATAACGCAAGCTGGATCTGCTTCTCGGGCGCTACGCCGCCGGTTCGGCGAACCTCGATGGCTTCCTCGGTTTCCTTCCAGCCCGCCCGATCGCCGGCGCGCAGTATCTCGTCGGTCATGTGAGTATAGGTGGCGCCGGGACCCATGCAGTTGATCTGGATGTTGTGGTCGCGAACCTCCTCGGCCATAGTTTCCACCAGCCGCACCACGGCGGCTTTGGACGCGGCGTACGCGGCGAAATTGGGACGCGCGGCGGTCGCGCCCGGGCCGCTCAGCACGATGATCTTGCCGGAGCGGCGTTCCACCATGTGAGGGAGCACCGCCCGGCACGCGTGCATGACGCCTAGAAGATCGGTGTGAATGGTTTCCACCCAGGCTTTGGGGGATTGTTCGAGGAATGGCCCGATGGCGCCGGGGACGGCCGCGGCGCAAATCAGCACCTGGACTTCCCCATAATGGACCCGCATCCGGTCCACCGCGGCGTTCACCTGCTCGAAGTCCGTGACGTCGGCGCGAATACGGAGGGCATTTCCCCCGGCGTGTTCGATTTCGAGGTGCGCCAGGTCCAGCTCCGCTTTGCTGCGGGCCAGCAAACCCACGCGGTTTCCCGCGGCGGCGAAGCCAATCGCCAGCCGTTTACCTATGCCTCGTCCGGCGCCGGTGACCAGCACGCCGGCGTTTGTCAGAGTCTGCACATTTCGGAATCCTTCCAATTCAAGTTAGTACAAAAGCTAACTCGCCGGGCGCGCATTTTTTTGGCGGTACATGGACTCATCCACTCGCTGGAAGATTTGCTCCCAGCTTTCGCCCGCGATGTACTCGGCGATTCCAACCGAGACCCGCATATTGACCGTGATTTCGCGCTGCTCCACGGTTACCCGATAACGGCCGTTCAGCGCGTCGGCGAGCTGATGTGACCGCGCCAGGCCCGGCTCCAGACCGCAATCCAGCAGGACCACAAATTCGTCGCCGCCCCAGCGGCAAACGAAATCGCGCGTGCGCACATGCATGCTCAGCCGCGCGCCGATCTGTTTGAGGATGTCGTCTCCGCACAGATGGCCGAATTGATCATTGATGATGCCCAGGCCGTCCAAATCGAACAAGAGAACGCAGAACTCCCGCTGGCTATCGATGCGGACCGCCAGCTGACGCTCGAACTCCCGGCGATTGGCGACACCGGTCAACGCGTCACGGGAAGCCAGCAGCTCGGCTGCATGCAACTGCTGCCGGAATGCGCGGATCTGTTCGCGCAGCTGGGCGAACGCATCGCGCGAATCGAGTTCGATGGATTCGGCGAAGCCCCGCAACTTAACGGTCTGGCCCGCCAGGGTAGTCAGGTCGCCGGTTCGGACGGCAGTCTCCATCTGATCCACGAAGTCGATCAAATGTTCCACATAGCTTACGTTGCGGGCCGAACGCGTATCTTCGTTTCGGGCTACCAGGGCCAGGGCGCCGCTCAATTCATCCGATAGTGCGCGCGTGTGCCGATTGGCGCCCGCGGCGAAAGTCTGCAAGGCTTTCGCCAGCGTGTCACGGCTTTCGTCCAGCGTCTTGATGCTGGGGTTGAACGCGATTCTGGCGCGCAGGCGAGTCAATTGATCCTGGCAGGGTTCACCGATCTCGGGGTAAATCAACGCGACGGTTTCCGCGATGGCCGTGATGGCAGCGAGATAGCAGTCCAGTACATCCTGGAAAGAAGCGTCGCTTCTGTCGTCGGGGGCCGGCGGACGTTCCGGCGAACTCATGGATCCCTAGCCTCTCGCGCTCACTCGCCTTGCGGAGCAGGTGCGACGGCGGCCGCGGGCGGAGCCTTGCGGTCATAACCATCCTGATAGGCTTCCACGCCCATCGATGGAACCGCGATCTTGATCACTTTGCGGTTGTCGTCCACCCAGAAGTCCAAGCTGACGGCTTGGCCTTGCGGAGTTTTACCGGTGGCGTTAATGTGATTCAGCTCTTCTGTTTTTCCACCGCCGAACTCCACGGTTTCCTTGCCCTTGAAAACCACCGTGGCGGGAACTTCGCCCTGATTTAGCACGTAAATCAAAAACTGCTGGGGTTCCTGATTCTTGAGATCGGCGCGCATAGCGAGCAGGCTCCAGGGATACAGCGGCAGCTGCGAATTGACCACTACCGCGCTCGCGTGGACGGCATCTTCTTTGCTTTGGGGGCCCTGTCCAGTGTCCATTTCGACCTTAGCCTTGCCGTCGGCGAACAGGACCTTCCCGTTCATCTGGATCTGGCCGAGCTTGGCCTTGGCGTCCGCTTCGATCAACTGATACTGGTCGTCGGTGACCACTCTGAACTGCTGGATGTCCACCTTCATCGGGCCAAGAGAGGCGGTTCCAGAACCGTCCAAATCGATCTTGCCGTTGGCGCGCGACACCGAGTAAGTTTCCGACCCCATTGGCTTGCCGGCCATGTAGACAGTCAGCTTGCCGTTGGTTGCCCCACCCGGCTGAGCAGCAGCAGGAGCAGCGCTGGCTGCGGGCGCACCCGCCTTGTTTTGCAACGCCTGGACTTCCGGCGGCAGCCCAAACGTGCCGGCCGGAAGATTGGCGTTGAATTCGACGCTCTGCACCGTGATCTGAAATTCCTGGCCGGCGGCGCGCTGGGTCAGCTTGTGGGGCGTCAGCAAGTCGCCCTCCTTGCGGTAGTCTTCGTAGACGATCTCGCCCGAGACTTCGCCCATGGCGGAGGCGCGCGTAGCCTGGGTCTTGATCAGGAGGCCGGATTTCTTGTCGAAGTATTCACTGGTGGGATGGCCTTCGGGCGGCGTCAGCACGACCTTGTAACATTCGTGCCCTTCGACGGTTTCGGCACCGGCCGTTTCCACTTTGGTGTACAGCTTCGGCCAGTAAAGGCTCGCGTTGAAAGTGCTGTCCCGCAAGGCGTCGGTGCGCTCCTGCCCCTGCTTGATTCTCGGCCCCTGCACCGCGGAATTCTCCCACGCCACTCCGGCGCTGCTTCCGGACTCTATCTTTCCAACGCCGGCCAGCTCGATGATCAGATGACTGTCATCGGGCGCGCCTTCGTAGATCGTGATGCTGCCCTTGATGCCCTGGGCGGCAAACTCGACGGTGCCGTGCTGAACCTGATTGTGAAGCTTTTCCAGCGCGGCTTTACCGCCGGTGGCGTCCAAAAAGTGATTCAGGACGGCATCGGCTTTAGGCAGGGCTTCATCAGCCGAGAAAAGCGCGGCTGGGCCCAAGAGCAAGAGGGTGGCGAGCAGTTTCATGATAGACCTCGATTGCTCCTCCACTGTACCGCAGGCGGTTGCGGGGGATTTATTGGGCGTCGGAGACGCCGGGCAATTTCCCGGCCTGCCGGGCGATCACGTCGTGCGCCTTCTGGAGCAATGCCTTCGAAGCCGGCAGCGATTCGACGGCCTTATGCACTTCCGGATCATTCAGGAACACCAGGTGGTCGGACTCTTCCTTGCTGAAGGCGGTGATAAAGAGCTCTTCGCGCAGACGGTCGCGAATCCAGGAGCGGTCGCGTTCGAATTCTTCCGCGGTGAATTCCACATGCCGTTTTGTCATGAAGGCCTTGAAGTTATCGAGCACCTGATCGTCGGGCTGCCAATCCTTGGAGAGGTGCACGTCGTGCGTGGCGAAGAACTGCGGGGAGTAGAAGAAGAACACCAAACCGCCCACCAGTTGCGCTTCCAGGCGCGTGGCTTTCGGTTCTTCATACTTTTCGTCGGGTGTAATGCCGTCGCCGCCGAAAACGATGCGGCCGCTGTCGGTCTTCTTCATGTCCTTGAGATTGTTCTGGCCTTCGGTGCGGCTCAGGTATTCGTAAAGGCCCTGATGCGCATAGTCGCGCTGGA
Organism: Terriglobia bacterium; assembly: GCA_963786745.1. Taxonomy (GTDB): domain Bacteria; phylum Acidobacteriota; class Terriglobia; order Bryobacterales; family Bryobacteraceae; genus Palsa-89. The sequence goes on from CAWBAE010000015.1 coordinate 165,068, forward strand.
TCAGGCGTCCGCTGGGCGTGTAGTATTTGGCGATGGTCAGCAGCAGAGCGCTGTTACCGGACAGCGGAAAGGGCGCTTGCACCAGACCCTTGCCGAAGGTGCTCTCGCCGAAGATCCACGCCCGGTCATGATCCTGCAATGCGCCGGAAAGAATCTCGGACGCCGAAGCCGTGCCGCGATTCACCAGCACCACGATGGGATACTCCCGCCCGCGTTCGCCGTGCTTGGCGATGAATTTGGTTTCCGCCGAGGCGCGGCCGTGATGCGATACGATCAACTGGCCTTTGCGCAGGAAGCGATCCGCGACGTTCACGGCTTCCTGCACCAAGCCGCCGCCGTTGTCGCGAATATCCAGAATCAAGCCCTCGATGGCGCTCTCCGGAAAACGCGCCAGCGCCTGATCCACTTCATGGCTGGTGGTTTCGTTGAAGGCTTCGATGCGCATGTACGCGATTCCCGGGCTGATCCAAAATGCATAGTTGACGCTGCCGCGCGGAACGTTGTCGCGCGTCACGCTGAAGTGCAGAGGCGAAGGACTTCCCGCGCGCTTCACCGTCACGGTGACCGGCGTTCCCTTGGGCCCTTTGAGCATCCCGGAAACCTGATTCACGGTGGAGTGCTCAGTATTGGTATCGTCCACGGCGACAATCTGGTCCGCCGGACGGAGCCCCGCGCGAAAGGCAGGTGAGCCTTGGAAGGGATACATCACGATCACTTTGCCTTCGGGCGAACCGACATACATGCCTACGCCGTAGTAATGCCCCGCCTGGCTCTCCCGCATCAGCGCGTAAGCCTTGGGATCGAAAAAGTTCGAGTGCGGATCCAACGTGTGGAGCATGGTGGGGATGGCGCCCCGATACACGATGTTGTCCGGATCGACCTTGTCGGCGAAGTTCGCCTCCACGGTTTCATAGACTTGCGTGAACTTCTTGATGCTGGAGTTCAAATCGGCTACCGATTGAGCCGCAAGGGGGGAATGCAGGGGAACGAAGAAGACAGCCAGGAGAGCGAAGAGCAGAGACCGCCGGGTGGTCATTTGTGGAAATCCTCGGGTGACTCTATGGTACCAGCACTCGAACGCTAAGTACATTTGTTCGTCTATTAGATACGCGAAAACGGTCAAGAATTGTAATTTTCTTCAATAGCCGGGCGTAACCGCCGCCGAATCCGGGTACACATGGTGCGATGCCGCACTGGCGCTGAAGGTTTCCACCCAGATCCGGCGACCATCGGTCCGGACGGTGATCAACCCCTGCTCGTCGGTACGCAGAACCTCCGCTCGATGAGCTGCCAGGCGGCCCAAGACCAGCGGATTCGGGTGGTGGAACGAATTCTCGAACCCGTCAGAAATTACGGCGAAAGTGGGAGCGACAGCGTCCAAAAACGGGTTCGTGCTGGAGGTGTTGCTGCCATGATGGCCCACTTTCAGCACGTCGGCGCGCACCGGCAGCCGGGAAGCGAGCAATCGCGATTCCATGGGTTTTTCCATATCGCCCGTCAGGAGGAACGCCCGCCGGCCGTAGGTGACCCGTAGCGCCAGGGAATCATTATTCTTAGGGCTATCGCCGGGACGATAATCGGCAGGCGGGGACAGCACATCGATCTGGGCGTCTCCATATTGGAAGCACTCGCCACTTGTCATGGCGACGATTTTGGTGTTCTCGGCGAGCGCGGCCTTGCGCACAGCGGACCAGGCGGGGCTCGCCGGAGTGGCCCCCGTCCAAAGCTCGCGGGGGTGGAAGTTTTCGATGATGGCGGGTAATCCGCCGGCATGGTCGTCATGCGCGTGAGTCAGGACCAGGATGTCGATTTTTCGAATGGAACGGGTCCAGAGATAAGGCGAGACGACGTCTTCGCCGGTGTCGAAGCGGGATTTGGGACGCCGGCCGAAAGACAGGACGCCGCCGCCGTCGATCAGCATCAGCTTCGAATTCGGAAACGCAACCAGCAAGCTGTCGCCTTGCCCGACGTCGATGGCGGTGAGTTCGAGTTGGCGAGGGTGCAGGCTGGGCGGAAAAGGATGCCAGAAGACCAGCGCAAACAGTATCAAGACAACAACACCTGACGCCCCGGTCCACCGTTTAGAGCGCCGGATCGCCCAGGCCAGCAGGACCAGGGATAGGGAGAACGCCAGCGCGAGCCACAACGGAGGGCCGGGAACTCGCCAGTTGGGCTCGAAGCCGGTATGCCAGTCGGCGATTCGCTCGCCCGCCTTCAATAGCCATTCGGCCAGCCGCGCCGTGAATTGCCATCCGGTGAAGACCGCCACGAATCCTAACGGAATCACCAGGCCGAGCAACGGGACCACCAGTATGTTCGCGGAGAATCCGGTGAGCGAGATGCGATGGAAATAAACCGCCATCGGCAGCGCCGCGGCGATCTGGATGGCTGTGGAGACCACCGCAATTTCCCAGGCATAAAAAGCCAGCCGCGCGCAGAACGCCAATGCGAGCAGAATCCACTTCTCGGGAATCAGGAGATAGTAGCGGAGCGTTTCGGCCAGCAGCCGCAGCTCCAATCGAAACGCCGCCGCGCGAGGCGGCAAACGAGGATCGCGGCTGGCTTCGGCGATGCCGTGGAGACCGCGCGAAAAAGGAGCGGAGCTTCCTTCGAGCACCGGCGCGGCGAACGCACCGATGGCGGCCACGGCCAGGAAGGACAACTGGAAACCGGGTTCGAACAGTTGCCCGGGATCGATCACCAGATAGACCAGCGCGGCGAAAGCCAGCAGGTTCATGAAGCGGCCGCGCCGGTAGAAGTAACGCGCCGCGACGTACAAAGTGAACCCTCCGGCGGCGCGCAATGCGGGCGCGTTCCAGCCGGAAACGAGCGCGTAGATCCATGCTCCGCAGGCGGTGAATCCGAGAGCGGTTATCTCCGGGATCTGGCAAATCCGCAGCAGTAGAAGCAGAAACGCCGCCAGCACCGTGATGTGCAGGCCATCGATCACCAGCATGTGATAGGTGCCGGTGCGGCGAAAATGTTCGGTCCAGATTCTATCGAGCTTGCTGGTCTCGCCGATGAGCGTGGCTTCCATCATCCCGGTGGCGTAAGAATCGCCCGCATAAAGCTCGTCGATTCGATTGAGAGCGGCGGTTCGCAGGCCGAAGATTATCGCCAGAGGGCGCGATCCGCAGCGGCCGGGCTGAATTTTAACGCTGGCGCCGCCCGGGATGAAAGCGGTCCAGTAAATATTGGTGCGGGCCAGGAAGCCTTGATAATCGAACGCTCCTGGGTTCTGGAAATTACGAGCGGGACGGATGCGCGCCTCAAACTCCACGCGCTGGCCGTACTTGAGATCCGGCGGCTTCTCGCCATCCCGAAGCATCCAACTGACCCGGGCGCGCGCCCGCGGCGCGAGTTCCACCGTGAATTGATCGCGCCCCTCGCTAAACACGTTCGGCGAGACCACGCACCCGCTCAGAGTCACGATCTCCCGTGCACCGGTGTCAATTTCGGGGGCCCTGCCGGGCCGGTGCAGAGCGTCCACCAGCGCGCCTGCGAAGCTCATCGCGACCAGGCAGCAGGGCAGCAGAAATCTCGGTGACTGTCGCGACGCCAGGATCGTTAGTCCCGCCAGGACAGCTAGTGCAAACGCCAGCGGGCGTGTATCCAGCTCCAAAAGCTGAGCGGCCAGTATGCCGGACGCAAGAGCCAGCAGCGGAGCAACCAGAGGGTTCTTCACGGATCGGCAATTGAGTGGCGATTCGCAAAGGAAGTTCTCTGGTCCGACGGAGAGCTAGACTGTAGAAAACGCGATGGTTTTGAAACAGTATTATCTGGGCTGCCTGGCCCACGCCTCCTACCTCGTGGGAGACGAGCTTAGTTCGACGGCTATCATCGTGGATCCTCAACGCGATATTCAGCTGTACCTGGCGGACGCCGCGAAACTAGGTCTCCACATCCGCCACGTCTTTCTCACGCATTTCCACGCTGACTTTGTCGCGGGGCACCTGGAGTTGCGTGACCGCTGCGGCGCAAGCATTCATCTCGGTTCACGCGCGCAGGCGGAGTACCGCTTCGCGGCGATGCAGGACCGGGATGCGCTGGAGTTCCCGGGGCTGCGGCTCGAAGTGCTTGAGACCCCCGGCCACACCATCGAGTCGATCTCCATCCTGGTTTTCGATCTTCAGAAGGACCCGGTGAAACCGCACGCCGTCCTGACGGGCGATACGCTGTTCATCGGGGATGTCGGCCGCCCGGATCTGCGCGCATCGCTGGGTTGGACTGCCCACGATCTCGGCGCTCATCTATACCATTCCCTGCATAACAAACTGATGCTGCTTCCCGACGAGACGCTGGTTTACCCGGCTCACGGCGCCGGGTCGCTGTGTGGAAAGAAGCTCTCCTCCGACACGGTCTCGTCCCTGGGCGATCAGCGGCGCTTGAACTACGCCTTGCAGCCGATGTCCAAAGAAGAATTTATTCGTCTGGTCACCGCCGATCAGCCCGATGCTCCGCCGTACTTCACTTACGACGCCATCCTCAACACCCGGGAGCGCGCCACACTGGAGAGCAATCTCGAAAGGGTTCTGCATCCCATCGATCTCGCCGAAGTCCTCCGCATGGGAGATGCGGGCGCTCAGATCCTGGATGTCCGCGACGCCGCCGAATATGCCAAGGGTCACCTGGCTGGCAGCGTCAATATTGGGCTGGGCGGCCAATACGCCACTTGGGCGGGAACGGTCCTCGACCGCTCCAAGCCCATCGTGATCATTGCCGAGCCGGGACGCGAACAGGAAGCCGCCCTGCGTCTGGGCCGCATCGGTTTCGATCACGTCAAAGGCTACCTGAACGGAGGGATGGAAGCGCTGGCTGAGCGGCAGGATCTGGTGTGGCCGACGGAGCGCGTGAGCGCCCCGATGATGGCCGAGGAACTGGCGAGCGCGCATCCGCCACTGTTGCTGGATATCAGAAATCCGCGCGAATGGTCTACGAAACACATCCATGGCAGCGTGAACGTTCCGCTGAATCATCTCCAGGAGCGCATCGCTGAAATACCTCGCGATCGCCGCATTGCGGTCCATTGCGCGGGCGGCTACCGCTCCTCCATCGCGGCCGGCATCCTGCATCAGTATGGGATCACGAATCTGATCGAGCTGGCCGGCGGGCTGGCGGCCTGGGATACCGCGAAACTGCCGTTGATCTCGGAAGGCTAGCGCAGATTGGCTAGCTGCTCTACTTTAAGGTGAATGCGCCGAACGACGCCCCAGGCAGTTCGGTTTCGACGGTGCCCAGAATCAGACCTGTGGCGCTGAATGAAACCTCCGGGGTGACCGGCTCGAAATTAAAGTAGCCGTTATCGCCGGCTGGAAGCGCCGACAGGGCGTAGCCTGGAAGCGTGAACTTGCCCGCGCTGGAGGGTACTTCGCAGACCACTTGGGCTCCCGTTAGTCCCGTATTATCGGTGGCGCCGTAGACGTAAATCTCAACGATCGCATCGGCGCTGCCTCCGGTCCAGGTAACCGTCAATCCGTCGGAACGCGTAAGGCTGGAGAGAGAAGTCGGGCTGGTCAAAACCGGAGACGAAGGAATGGTCAAATCCACGCTGAACGCGCCAATGTCGGCTCCTCCAGCGCCGCTGATCGTATAGGCTCCGGGCACGAGAAAAGTCCCGTTCGCGCTGAGTTGTGAGTTTCCCGACGGCTCAGTAAGACTTCCGGCCGGTCCTTTGATCGTGAACATGGACCCCGCATCCGCGTTGGCAAAGCCCAGTGGCGGAGAAGTAGTATTCAGGAGGTTGTTGTAAACCCCGCACGTCCCCGGCGCCAGATAGTCGATGTAGGACACCAGGAAAGGCTGGCTCCCTGCGTCGTACGAAACAACCTTGCTGAATGAGAATTGCACGCCGTCAGGGTTACCGCTCCCGCCGGGGCTCAGCGTTATTTGGCCGGAACCGCCCAACGTCCCGGCCGCGGCTTTTTGCTCGACGTTTGCGGACGCAAGCGCCGGATTCGTGGGGGTGCAACTACGGCTCCCGCTCCCGGCCACCGCCATCAGGACGCCATTGCTGATCTCGTTGCTGACCTGAACCAGAAGTGGCACAGCGCACCCGGTGGGGACATTGTCCGGAACGGTAAACACGATTTGATCCTCTCCGACGCAGCAGCCGGAACGGCCCTGATAAGTCACGGGCGCTTGGACACCTCCCAGCCATAGCGTGAGCGGAACTTTAATGGGGTCTCCCAAACCAGCTCCCGAGACATCGTTTCCGCTCACCGGGCCCAATCCGGTCGCCCAAAGGATAAGCGTGTCGCCGGGATTAGCCGCGCCGCAAGTTGTGTTCGGGCCTCCGCAGTTGGCAGCTTTCTCGTCCGAAACCAGGCTGTAATCGGCATAGGTGACGATGCCCGGTCCCTGCCCGCTCGAATTAATCGTGAAGATTCCCAGGTTGTTCGCCACCACGGTAAGTGGCGACGTTGGGCTGGTCTGGCCCCCATAACTCACCGTGATGGTTCCGGTACCGGTGGGAATGTCCGAGGGCAGCAGCGCGGCAACCTGTCCGGCCGATGTGTAGTACAGCGGCACATTAACCGACGCTCCGTTCATTTTGACCGCCACCGTCGTACCGCTCAAGCTGGCGGTTTGGAAGGCCGTCGGCGCGAAAGCGATGTTCGCGGGGCCTAGATCGCTCCCGTAAACGACAAAGATGGCGCCCTGCGCGATTGCGCCGTTCGGCAGCGCCTGCGGATTGTTGCTGGCCGCGTTCGACACGCCGGTGATCATGGGAACTCCGAGCGCGGCTTGAAAGGTCGGGCTGGGTCCGTTGTTCGTGTTTGCCACGCCGCTGAGCGTAACGGGAAAGCCGCTCGTCTCCGTGATCGTACCTGGGGTAAGCACATTCGGGCCGTCCAGCGGTCCAATGGGAGAGGTGAAATTCCAGGTCTTCAATGCGGAGTTGGTCAGCCCCACTCCTCCGCCGGGAATGTTGCCGAACGTGACTGTGCCGGTGCTGGTGTTCAAATAGACCGTCACGTTGATGAGCCCAGTCGACTTGTCCCCAACGAACACGATGTTGCTGGTGATCGCCGGGATCTCGTACAGGCCCGGCGACGGGTTAGTCATGCTGCTGGTGTCTGCGTTGACCGTCCAGTTAATGGCGACTGTCGACGGAGTAGGCCCTGTTCCACCCCCGTTAGCCTGAACATACCCGGTCAGCGTGAATGTAAACGGTACTGCGAAAACTCGCGGGGTCACCGCGAATAGCGCGACGGCCAGGAAAATAAGCGGCAACCGAGGAAGACGAAGGCTCAGCATAGGTGGAGGCATGAAAGGTACCAGAAAGAACGCGATTTGTCGTCACCCAAATGGGTGACGCTCGCTGTTCCAGGATCAGTGGAAAGGGATGGACCGGAGAATCAATGAAACCAGCTCGCTCTGGCGGCTGGTGGCCGTCTTCGAAAAGATGCGCTTGATGTGAGTCCGGACGGTTTCCACCGAAGTCTTGGATTCGGCGGCGATTTCTTCGGCGTTTTGCCCGAGCACCAGCTTTGCGGAGACGCGCGCCTCGGCCGGTGTGAACGCAAAAAGCTCGCGCAGGACTTCCGGGTCCGGCCCCGAAAGCGAGCCAAGGTCGATGACCAGGATGCTGACAGCGGGAACGGCGACGCCTAGAGGAATGGTGCGCGAGTCGCCGATGGGCATCAGAATCAGCCGATACGGTTTGCGGCGCGAAGGCCGGGGAATTTCCAGCCGGCGCAGGGAGGGGCCACCGCCGGTGGCTGACTCAGCCATGGCCTTGGCGAATGCTGCGTCGCATTGCGGGGAAATCGCGACCAGGCGGCCATTCTCGATTGCCAGGCCGTCCCCTGCGGCGGCCATCTCTCGGGCAGCGGCGTTCGAGTAGAGCACCCTGCGTTCGGAATCGGTCAGCAGAAAGGCGTAGGGATAACGCTCCAGATGGCCGGTAAACGTGGCGAGCTGACGCCTGAGAGAGCCCAGTTCGCCATGCAACAAAGCGGCTCGCCTCAAATGCGGCATGAGCGGGCGCAAGATCGATTTTTCCCTTTCGCTGAAAGGCCCCGCTTCAGCGCCCCGATGGCACGTAACCATCGACTGCCCGGTCCGGGTGGTGAGGATCATTCCCCCGAACGAGTGAATGCAATTTCTTGGCGCGTAGAATTCACGGAAGATGGCGCTGTTCTCAAACTCTTGCCTGGGACACAGCTCATAGTCGGTGGCGACCGTGCCTTCCCTCGTCGTGAAACTGCCCATCCGCAACGGGTCTATGGCAGCGTATCGATCGAAGTAGAGTTGAATGTCCTGATCAGGCCAACCGTGCCAGCGGACCGCGCCCATGCCGTCGCCTTCTGTGTCGTGAATCAGCAATGCGCAGCGCGGGACCCCAAGGGCGCGGGCGAACGCCTCTAAAAACGCGGACCAGCAGGAACCGTCTTGTACGGAGGCATAAATCAGGCCGGTCAGTTCCAACGCGACAGAGTGATGAGAGGGCTCTGCGGACATGCGCAGCCAGACTGATTCGGGTTAAGAGAATTGTAGCGTATTCCGTAGAAACCGCGATGTGTCGATGATGACCACCCGCGCCCCCCGATGCCCATCTTCGGCCTTCTTTATAATGACCGCATGGCGAAGCTATTTCTCGGCACGTTGCTGGCATTCACGGCGCTGGCGCAGATCCCCAGCATCGACCAGTCGCTCAGCATGCAATCGGCCGCCGATGCCCAGATTTCCCCCGACGGCCGCTACGTCGCTTACACGGTGCAGCAAGCCAACTGGGATGAGAACGAATTCGTGCAGCAGATCTGGATAGCCGATGTGGCCGCCAGTGAACGCTACCAACTCACTAGCAGTAAGAAATCGAGCCAGCGGCCGCGCTGGTCGCCGGATTCGAAGCGGCTGGCGTTCTCATCCGAACGCGACGGCAAGCGCCAGATCTATCTCATCAACCCGCACGGCGGCGAAGCGCAGCCGATTACCGCCGAAGACAGCGGCGTGGGCGGTTTCGAATGGGCGCCGGATGGAAGCGCGATCGTGTTCAGCTCCAGCGGTCCGGATCCGAAGGCCAAGAAAGATCGGAAAGAAAAGTACGGCGACTTCGAGATTGTCGAAGGCGATTATGCGATGATGCACCTCTGGCTGGTCAAGACGCCGGCGGAAATTCCGGCCGACGCCCTGCAGCATCTCAAGCCGGAACTTCTCACGGACTCCGACAAATTCAGCGTGGACGACTTCGCATGGTCGCCGGATTCAAAATTGATCGCCTTCAGCGCCGCTCGCGATCCGGATCTGAGTTCGTCTGCCACCGAGCAGGTCTACCTGCTGGATTTAGCGGACAAGCACGTCCGGAAGCTGCTGGAAGGAAAAGGCCCCAACCAGCGGCCGCGCTGGTCTCCGGATGGGCGTCAAATCGCGTTCGAAACGTCCAACGGCGATCCGTATTTCTACTATTCGAACAAGCGCATCGCGGCGCTGCCCGTCTCGGGCGGTGAACCCCGCATCTTGACGGGCAAATTCGATGAAGACGCCCGGCTAATCGATTGGGGGCCGGATGGCGTTTATTTTGCCGCATTCCAGAAGGGCTCTGCCCACATATTTCATATCGACCCCTCCACGCTCGAGATCCGCCGAATCACCTCGCCGGATCCCTTCTTCGCGCCGGACGCATCCTTTACACGGGACCATCGCCAATTCGCGTCAGTCGGCGCTCTGCCCAATCATTTTCAGGAGGTGTTCGTTTCGCCGGTGAAGGATTTTGCGCCGAAATACCTCACCCACCTGAAGGATCAATGGAAGCCTTTCCATTTGGCCACGCGGGAGATGATCGAGTGGAAATCCTCGGACGGGACGCCCATCCAAGGCGTGTTGATCAAGCCGGCCGACTACGACGCCAGTCGGAAATATCCGCTGCTGGTGGTAATTCACGGCGGCCCCACCGGCATGGATACACCCATCGGCGCGGCGGATCGCTACTATCCGGTGGAGCGTTTCGCCGCCAAGGGCGCGCTGATTCTGAAACCGAATTACCGCGGTTCGGCCGGCTACGGCGAAAAATTCCGGTCACTGAATGTTCGTAACCTCGGCCTGGGCGACTATCAGGACGTAATTTCGGGCGTGGACTATCTGATCGCGAAAGGCATGGTGGACAAGGATCGCGTGGGCGCCATGGGTTGGAGCGAGGGCGGGTACATTTCTGCTTTCATCACCACTTACAGCGACCGTTTTCGCGCAGTCTCGGTGGGCGCGGGCATTTCGGACTGGATGACTTACTATGTGAATACCGACATCCACCCTTTTACGCGCCAGTATCTCAAGGCGACTCCCTGGGACGATCCGGCCATCTATCAAAAGACTTCGCCCATCTTTTACGTCAATAAGGCCAGGACTCCCACGCTGATCCAGCACGGCGATCAGGACAAGCGCGTGCCGCCGCCCAATTCGTTCGAGCTCTATCAAGCGCTGAAGGACCGGGGCGTTCCGGTGAAAATGATTCTGTACAAAGGCTTCGGCCATCCGATTAACAAGCCCAAGCAGCAACGGGCGGTGATGGAGCACAACTACGAGTGGTTCGCCAAATACATTTGGGGCGAAGAATCGACTATCGGCTCGACCTACTAACTTTCACGGCTGATGTAAAATGATTGCCGATAGTCACAGGAATGAAATCTTACCTCCACAATGCCTTCTGAGATCCGGCGGACGAAGGGGCGCTTATGGCGTGCGGCGGGCCTGCTGGCGATTTTATCCCCGAGCGGTTTGGCTCTGCCCCCGGTCATCACTGAGTTCCCCATCCCAACCCTTGGTTCCGGTCCAAGCGGCATAACCGCGGGGCCCGACGGGAATTTATGGTTCTCTGAACAAATCCGACTCAAGATCGGAAAGATCACCACGGCGGGAGCGGTCGCCGAGTTTGTCGTTCCTTCCGGCCGGGCTCCTTTCTCGATTACACGCGGCCCGGACGGCAACCTCTGGTTCACGCAGCAGATCGGCAACGAAATCGGGCAGATCACCACTGGGGGAGTGGTGCTCGCCGAGTTCCTGCCGCCCACCCCGTTCAGCGCTCCTACCACCATCGTTTCGGGCCCGGACGGCAATTTGTGGTTTACCGAGCAGCTCCGCAACCAGATCGGCAAGATCACTACCGCGGGGGTGTTCGCCGAGTTCCCCGTTCTGACCACCAACAGCAGGCCCTTCGGAATCACGACTGGTCCGGATGGTAATTTGTGGTTCACCGAGAGGATGGCGAATAAGATCGGCAAGATCACCACTGGGGGAACCGTAACCGAGTTTCCGGTTACCACTGCCGCCAGCAACCCCATGGAGATTTGCGCTGGCCCGGACGGCAACCTATGGTTTACAGAGCAGGCCGGCAACAACATCGGGCGCATCACCCCGGCGGGCGTGATGGTTGAGTTTCCGATTCCCACCGGCGGCAGCGGCGCGAATGGCATTGTGGCTCGTCCGGACGGCACGCTCTGGTTCACCGAACAAAACGCCAATAACATCGGAAGCATCACTACCGCCGGAGTGATCACCGAATTCCCGGTTCCCACCGGCGCCAGCGGTCCGGACGGGATCGCGCTGGGTCCGGATGGCGACATCTGGTTCACCGAGTTCACCGCGAACCAGATCGGCAAGGTAGCTTTGCCGGCGCTTCCGCCCCCGACGCCCGCGCCGCCCTCGCTGCTTTTGCTCGCGACGGGGCTGGCGGGTTTGATGGCGTGGTACGGCTGGCGATCCCTGCGGGGGCGCTCTGTTACTCCCAACAAGGGTTAAACTCGTCCTGATGATGTTTCCAAACGCGAAGCGGCTGCTGGCCGCCACTTGCAGCCTGTTGGCGGCATTCAGTTTTCTGCTTGGACAGAATAAGCCGACGGTGCTCAAGGCCGCCCGGATGTTTGACGGCCACCGCATGAGCGCTCCCGGCCTGGTGGTGGTGAGCGGAGCGACTATTCTTGCCGCCGGAGCCGGCGCGCCGATTCCAGCAGGCGCCGAAGTCATCGATTTCGGGGATGCCACTCTCGCGCCCGGCTTCATCGACGCGCACACGCATTTGTCGATGTTCTATTCAACGGACTATCGCCAGGCGGCGCTCAATGCTCTGCAGCGGACTATTCCGGAGCAGGCCCTGCTCGCGACAGAAAATCTCAAGAAGACGCTATTCGCCGGGGTCACGACGACGCGCGACGTGGGGTCCCACGATTTCCTGGACGTGGGGCTGCGCAACGCAGTGCGCGCGGGCGTTATCATCGGCCCTCGAATGCAGGTGGCGGTGCGCGCGATCGGCGCAACGGGCGGCCATTGCGACGATCAAGCCGGGTATCGCTTCGGGCTTTTCGGACACGAGAGCGGCCCCGAGGAAGGCGTGATCAACGGTCCGGTGGAAGCGCGGCGCGCGGTCCGTCTCAATGTCAAATACGGCGCCGATGTTATTAAGACCTGCGCCACCGGCGGCGTGCTTTCGCTCACCGATGACGTCGATACTCCGCAGCTTACCCAGGACGAGCTGAACGCCATCGTCGACGAGGCGCACGCGTTGAGAAGGAAAACCGCCGCGCACGCGCACGGCTCGGAAGGAGCCAAACGCGCCATCCGGGCCGGTATCGATTCCATCGAGCACGGCACCTTTCTGGACGATGAAGCCCTGGACATGATGAAAGCGCGCGGCACGGTCTTCATCCCTACCTTGATGGCCACGCAGGGAGGCCGCGAGAAACTGGGTCAAGGCATGTATCCGCCGGCGGTGGAAGCGAAGATGCGCGCGGCCATCGAAGCCATCAACCAGACGTTCAAAAGGGCGCTGGCGAAAGGCGTGCGCATCGGGATGGGTACCGACGCCGCGGTCTATGCGCATGGCCGGAATACCGAGGAGTTCCGCATGATGGCGAATCTCGGGATGAGCCCGCTGGATGCGTTACGGGCGGGCACGACGGTGGATGCCGAGCTAATGGGCCTGCAGGATAAAATCGGAGCGCTCGAAGCCGGAAAGTTCGCGGACGTGATCGCGATGCCGGGCGATCCAACCGAGAACATTCGAGAGGCCGAGAAGGTCTTTTTCGTCATGAAGGAAGGCGTGATCTACCGTAATGACGCCAAGCGCTGAGTGCGATCGGCATTAAAATCGGAGGTGGGATGAATCCCGCTTCACCCCGCCTGTACCTGGAGCGCCCAGGGCCCATGACAGCTTTCCTGGGGCTCTGCCGGCAGACTTTTGTCAGCGCGTACGAGAACAATTGCTTTGGAATCGCCAAGGGCGCGGCCTACTCTACGCTGCTGGCTTTTTTCCCGATCCTGGCCTCCATTGCCGCCATTCTGGCGCGCGTGAATGCCGATTCGGTGGCGCGCGTTTTTTCAAGGTTGTTGTTTGAAGTGGTGCCGCCGGGCTCTCAGGATCTGGTGCGAACTCAGTTTGCGGCCCACGCGCAGCGTCCCTTCTGGCTGATCGTCGGCGCGGTTCTGCTCTCTACCTGGGCCGCGTCCGGGGCCGTAGTGAGCCTGATGGAAGGTTTCCAGGCCGCCTACCGGCTTCCGACGGACCGTCCGTTCCTGAAGCAGCGGGCAGTGGCGGTGTTCCTGGTGTTCATCGCGGTGCTGCCGGCCGTGGGCTCATCCACTTTGATTGTGTTCGGCGCGCGAACCGAGCAATGGATGCTGGGCTGGCTGGGTTTGTCTCCCGAAGCGGATGTCCGGACCGGCGTAGTGCTGCTTTTCGGATTGCTGCGGTACGCGGTGGCGCTCGGCGCCACGGTTTTCGTGACCGCGCTGATGTACTGCATTGCGCCGAACCGGCCGCTGAAGCTCCGCGCGGTATGGCCGGGGGCGCTCCTGGCGACCTTTCTTTGGCTGGCTGCGACGACAGTTTTCGGCTGGTATGTCCGCAACATCGCCAATTACAGCGTGCTGTACGGCAGCATCGGCGCGGTGATCGCGCTGCTGGTGTGGATGTATCTGCTATCGGTGATCGCGCTGGTCGGGTGCGAATACAATGCCGTGCGCGAGCGGCTGGCCATCGAAAGCAAATTAGCTTAGAAGCCGCTTCTCTAGACGCGCGATAGAACCGTCCCGCCCTCCACGGCCGCGCCGCCCGTGGCGCTAGCGGCGTAGTAGCGTTTCATGACGGCCCGCAGGCGCACCACTCCGGCTTCGCGCCCCACCACATCCGTCTCAAGACCGCGCTCCAGGCAGGCGGTCATGCCGTGCTCGACCGCGCTAACGAATCCGCTCAGCAGCATGGGGCTTACCTCGGCATCCAGCTCGCGAAAGAAGTTGACGTTTTGCTCATCGGGCAGCGGAATCCGCAATTCCCATACGCGCCGGGAGCTGAGGGACTCAAAATCCTCGAACTCCTCACCGTTGATATTCATTCGAACTCCGTGAAACCCGAACTCACGGCTGGCGGAACGGATCTTGAGCCAGCACTCGTGGATGCCGGTGGTTCTCGAGAGCGCCTTCTCGAATTCAATGAGCCGGGTTTCGGAATCGATGATTCGCCGGAATCCTCCCTGCAGGAACAGCCGGCCGGCTGTGGCGAATTCCGTGTAGTCCAAGTGCCGTATGCCCATCCAAGCCACTCCGCAAAACGCGATGACGATCAGGCTGCTGAACTGATTGTGAGCGGCGCTCGCGATCAACGATAAGATCGCCGCCACGCTGCACATCCCGTAGATAGTAAGCACCGCGCCGCGCGGGCTCAAACCACGATCCAGCAATTTGTGATGAATGTGCCCGCGGTCCGGCTGAAAGATGGGCCGGTTTCGGATATATCGGCGCAGGACCGAGAGCAGCACTTCGAGCAGCGGAATCGACACTGCCAGCAACGGGACCGTCAGCGCGACCAAAGTGACCGATTTTTCGCTCCACAGCGCGCCATAGCATCCCAGCAGGAATCCGATGAGCAGGCTGCCGCTGTCGCCCAGGAAGACGGAAGCTTTGTTGAAGTTGTAGGGCAGGAAGCCGAGCAGGCTCCCGGCCAGCGGCATGGTTGCCAGAGCCAGCGGCAAATTTCCCTGCGTCAGCGCGGCGATCAGCATAGTGATGGTGGCCACCAGGCCCACGCCCGCCGCCAGCCCGTCCATGCCATCGATCAGATTGAACGCGTTGGTGCAGCCGATGAGCCAGATCACCGTCAGCGCAAAACCGAACCCGGGCCACGCGGGGTGGCTGTGAAGAATGGGAATGTCGATGCGGATCCCGGAGCAGTAGGCCAGGACGCTCGCGCCCGCGATTCCGATCAGCTTTTGCCAGGCTGTCAAGCACCATCGATCGTCCAGCACGCCGGTGAGAAAAACCAGCGAGCCGACCAGGGTGAGCTGCAGGATGTTCGGCAGCGCCTTATGCAGCACATGAGCGTAGCTGAACGGCAAGGCCAACCCGATGGCGAACGTCGCGACGTATGCCACCACGATCGCGATTCCGCCAACGCGCGGCACGGGCGTGGCGTGCTTCTTGCGGATGCCGTCCGGATGATCCAGAAATCCGAACTTTCCGACACGATCGCGAACCAACGGTGTAAGGATCAGCGCCAGTAATGCTGAAATCAAGCCGAGTGTAAGTATCAAAAACATGTGCTACTCCCTTCCATTCGGGTTCGTGACATTAGCTGATCTCATCCAGCAGTTTCTGGATTCGCGATTTGTCATGCGGCGAGGGATGATCCGCCAGAGCAGCTTCAAGTTCCTTCCGGGCCGAGGCTTTCTCGCCCTTTTCATACAGCGCTAGCCCCAGGTGGTAACGAAAATTGGCGTAGGCGGGATACCTTCGCGCCAGATTGCTGAAGGTCTGAATGGCGCTGTCCAGCATGCCCTTTTTGAGGTAGATGTAGCCGACCGTATCGGAGAATCCGGGCTGGCCCGGAATCTTGCCGAGAGCGTTTTTAGCCAGCCTCAGCGCCTCGTCCAAGTCGCCATTGGTGTCCGCCAAAAAGTACGCTGCGTTGTTGAGCGCGGGCGCATTCTCGGGATGCACTTTCACGACGCTCTGATAGAGCGCGCGGGCCTCGTCTGCATGTCCAGCGCGGGCCAGGCTGTCCGCCAGATTCAGCGCGCTGGTGACGTCGCCGGGCGCCTGATCATGGGCTTGCCGGTAGCAGGCGATTTCGTTCGCGTAGTCGCCCATCAGATCGTAGACTTCCGCCAGATGCCGGCGCAGCGCGATGGACTTCGGATCCCGGGACAGCAGCTGCTGGATTTGAGAAATCGCAAGATCGTATTGTCCGGTGAGCGCCTCGGTCCTGGCGAGTTGCTCGAGCAATACCGGAGAGTTAGGCGATTTTTTCAGACCATCCCCTAAGACTTCCTGAGCCTGGTCGATTTGCTTTTGATCCGTGTAGGCGATCGCCAGCCCGGAAAAGACGCGAGTGTCGCCGCTCGCGCGCTGCTTGCCGAGAAGATCGATGGCCTCGGGATACTTGTGCTCTGCCAGCGCCAGGAGCCCCAACTGCACCTGCGGCTCGTGGTCTTGCGGCGACTCCTTGATCAATTGGGTTAGTTCGATGCGAGCAGTGGCTCCATCTCCGGCTCCGATCAAGCCATTTGTGCGCAGAAGCCTGGCCCGCTTGTCGCGGGGGCGGGTTTTCAAGATCTCATCTGCTTGACGCACCGTCTCGCGGGGCTGGTCCGCCAGGCTGATTTCGGCCAGCTCGTAGCGAGCCGGGAGAAGATCGGTTTGTTTGTTGATCGCCTCCTGCAACTGGCCTCTGGCCGCTTCTTGATCTCCCTGTAGCCGGTAGGCCCGCCCCAGTTGCAGACGCAGGAAAGCTTCTTTCGGATGCAGGCTCACCAGCGTCCGGAATTCCTGTGCGGCCGTATTCGCATTTTCACGCTGGCCGCCATCCAGCAGAATACCGGCATGCAGCAGGAGCATGCCATCGTCCTTGGGATTTTCTTTGAGGACCTGTTCGGCCAACACTCGGGCTTGGTCCTTGCGCCCTTCGCCTAACAGGGCGACTACATTGCGCTTCTGATAGACCGCCTTTTCCTTAGCCTCGCGGCTCGAGCGAAAACCCTCCTGGTAATTCGCAATGGCCTCGTCGTATTCCCGCAGTCCCAGGTAGAAATCGCCCACCGCAAGCCAGGCTTGCGGAAAATCCTTGGGATCATCCAGCAGCAACTCGAGAGCGGCTTTCATTTCCACGGGCTGATGCCGGTCACTGTAATACCGGGCCAGTTGCAAAACGTATTCGGCTACCTTCGGATTGTTATTGACTTTGGCGTGCAGGACATTTTCCGCTTCCGACATCCGGCCGGCCTTTTGGTAGAAGCTGTAGAGCAAATCGTAGATTGGTCCGTAAGGCGTCTTCTGGCGCGCGATCAAGTCGGTCGCCAGCCGTTCAGCTTCCTTGAGCTGGCCGTCCAGGATCAGGGCATGCACCAGCTCTGTCACTACGCCGGGATTCGATGCCTTCACGGCCAGGGCCTGCTGGAAGAAATCGATGGCTTCCTTCGGCTTTCGGTCGGTTGAGGCAAGATAACCCTTGAGCATCAGGCCTTCGTAGGACTTGCTGTTCGTCGCTAGTAGCTGATCGGACAGCTTCTTAATTTCGGAGTAAAGGTTCTGCGGATGGCTGGAATCCGCCAGGTAAAAGGCGAGAGCGATATCCGCGAGCTTCTCTTTGGCGTCTACGTTCTCGGGAAGCAATTCCACCGCATGTAGCAAGGCATCGTAGGCGGCCCGCCCTTGGTCTAACTTGATGTCGGTCAGCCCAAGCCGGTAGTAGGCTTCGCCATAAACCGGGTCGCTCAGGATCGCTTTTCGGTATTGAAGAGATGCATCCTGATACTTGCCTGCCGCAAAAAGCTTGTTTCCCTTCGCTACGCTCTCCTGCTTCGTCGCCCGGCATCCGGACGCCGCGACCATTGAGACAACGCAAATACAGAGGCATACTGCTTTTTTCATGTCGATCTCCGTTTGGTCTTCGAAGCCTAACTGCCAATATTTGACCGGCTTTGGGAGGGAGCAGGCTGGAAGCGAACCGGCTCCCAGCCTGGCACACACGTCACCATCCGGCCCGCCGAGACACGTAGGGCCCAGCACTCCAGCAAAAATTAATTGAGGGCGCGCAGTCTAAAAAACGTGGTCCTTCTCTCGAGGACTCCGAGGGTTGTTCGGCCTCTCAGCCGCGACTGCAAGCCAAATGCAAAACTAATTTCGGACGCCGTCCCGATCTCTGGGGAAGAGAGGGAGCCAGCCGCCAGCCGCGCGCTTCGAGCGTCGCGCAACTCCGGCCCCCAACCAGGGAAAATTGGCCCGTCCGAATTCCAATCTCTAGAACCCGAACTTACGCCGCGCCATCGGCACCAATCCCAACATTCCCAGGCACAGGAACACTGTTGAGGGCTCGGGAACCGTCGAGGGCGTGGTCGTGGAGAACAGATTCTGCACGTTGCTAACCTGCGAACCCAGTCCGCTGGTTCCGCCGTTGACCAGGATATCCTTCGATACGGTCACCGATGTGACGGGAGAGAACGTTGCCGAGTCCGTAAGGATGGTCGTGCTGCCGGCAGCTCCCGCCTGCAGACTTCCGGTTAGGACTGGAGAGGTCTCCGACACGAGAACTATGCCTCCAGTGTCCGCGCTTGCGCCACCGATATTCAATGCGAGATCGTCAATGCTGCAATCGCTGTTGCAAGTGGCGGTGAAGTTGATAAACGAGTCGGTTGTGTCGCCGGGAGGAGTTCCCCACGGGGCGTTGAACTGCAGCCCCATCTCCCCGCCCACAGTTACGGGAGTGACCGTGACGTCCGCAGCGGGGACTTGGTCCGATCCCGATGCCGAATAGCTGAAGTCACTAAACGTCAAGTCCCCGTAAGTGCACGCGAACCCGGACACCTCGTAGGCGCCCAGGTTGTCGCCGGGACCGGTCGTCGGACACGCCATATCAGCCCAGATCGAGCTGCTAGTGGCGCAAACGACGAATAACATCATGAGCAGTATTCGTTTCATTTACTGGCATCCTCCTTCAAGGTACCAGTATTACTATTACCGATGAGGGTAAATTGGAGCAATACGGTATACGTACTACGGTACTAGAGTTATATGGGTTCAAAATTGGTGGTATGTTCATTGATTATAAAAGGGATATTGTTTCGGTCTTGGAGCTATCCTAGAGTTACGTACCAAGCTGGCGCTCCGCGATCCTGACGAAAAAGGGCCCTACGCCGGGTCCGGAAAATATAGGAACGAACCGGGACATCTGCGCCCCTGCGACATCCCTGAACTCTGACGGATTCGAGCCCGGCAGCGCACAATCTGCGAACGTATGTCAAACTAGGATCGTGCCCGACTTCTGCACCTGTGGCGCACAATTGCCGCCGGACGCCCGTTTTTGCCATAAATGCGGGAAGCCTCAATACGACTATCCGGATCTCTCCGAGCCGGAGCCGGTTGAGCCGGTGGAAGAGGTGGTGGCGCAAGTGGTGACGCCGGCGCTGCCCCTCGAGATCAGTTTTCATAACCGGCTTGCGGTTCGCATCGGATTTCTGGCCGCTCTCGCCGCGGTTCTGCTGTTTTTGTTCCCTCTGCCGTTTCCGCTGTTACGGCTGCTGGTAGCGGCTCTGGCTGCGGGATTCCTGGCCGTTTTCCTTTACACGCGGCGCACCGGCCAAATGCTGAGCATTCGGAGCGGGGCGCGCATGGGTTGGATCACTGGGATCTTCTCATTCACGCTGGTAAGCATGTTGATGACGGCCGCGATGGTGGCGATTTCGAATCAAGGCGGGTTGCAGAAGTTTTTCCGCAGCCAGCTGCCGATGAATGACGCTCGCACGCAAACGCTGACACAGGCGCTGGATGATCCGGCGGCTCTGGCCGGAGGCATGTTTTTCGCGCTGATTCTGATGTTCGTGGTGCTCACGGCGCTGCCCATGATCGGCGGCGCGCTAGGCGCCAAGGTTCTCGCGAAGGAATGATTCGCGGCGGTCCCCCATTCCGGCGCGGCACGGGGATACTTGCGGCAGCTGTTCTCGCGTTCGCCTGGACTGCTTTCGCGCTCACTCCCGCCCAACGGAAGCTCAACATCGATTCGTTCGAGTACGTCTGGAAGACCGTCCGGGACAAGCATTGGCAGACCAAGCCCGGCGGCCTGGATTGGCAGGCGGTGCATGACGAGCTGCGGCCGGCCATCGAGAAGGCAGACAGCATGGAGGCTGCCCGCGCCGTCATGAACAACATGATCGGGCGGCTGCATCAAACGCATTTCGCGATTGTTCCGGGGGATGTTTACTCGGATTTGAACGCTAATCACGGCCGCGGCGAGGTCACCACCGGCCTGGATGTGCGGTTGGTGGGATCGGACGCGCTGGTGACGTCGGTTGAGCCTGGATCATCCGCGGCGAAGCAGGGCGTGCAGCCCGGCTGGAGCATTCTGAAGATCGGCGGCGCGGATCTTGGCCCGATTATCGCGAAGCTGAATGAAAGCTACGCCAACTCCAGCCTGCGCGACATGATGACCCGCCGCGCGATTCTCTCGCGTCTGGGCGCCGGAGAATCGATCGCGGTGGAGTTTCTGGACGGCGCGGATCGGCGGGTCTCGAAGACGCTGGCGCAGGGCGAGCCGCGGGGGGAGCTGGTTCAATTCGGTTACCTATTTCCGAGCCACGTTTGGTTCGATTCGTCGCGGGTGGGCGGCGGCGACATCGGCTACTTGAGCTTCAATCTGTTTCTGGACCCGGCGCGGCTGATGACTCAGTTCGCCGACGCGGTGCAGTCCTGCGCCAAATGCGACGGCTTCGTGATCGATCTGCGCGGGAATCCGGGCGGACTGGGAGTGATGGCCATGGGCATGGCCGGCTGGTTCATCGACAAGCCGGATCAGCGGCTCGGTACCTTATATATGCGCGACGCCACGCTGAACTTCGTGGTGAATCCGCGCGCTCAGACCTTCGCCGGACCGCTCGCGATTCTGGTGGACGGATCGTCGGCTTCCACATCCGAGATCCTCGCTGAAGGCTTGAAGGATCTGGGCCGCGCCAGAGTTTTCGGGACGCACACGGCCGCCGCGGCTCTGCCGTCCATGTTCGAGATGCTGCCGAACGGGGATGGTTTTCAATACGCGATCGCGAACTATATTTCAGAAGGCGGAAAGCCGCTGGAAGGCTTGGGCGTGACTCCGGATGTTGAAACTCCGGTCACGCGCGCGGCGTTGCTGGCCGGGAGGGATCCCGCGCTCGACGCCGCGATCGCCTGGATTCACAGCAAACCGCGCTAGACCTTCGGGCGGATCATATCGAAACGGTCACGAGTGCGCGCATAGCTGTTTCCGCCCATGCGGCCGACGGCGCGCAGCTTGTCCGGATCGATTTTGAAGTTCTCCACCAGATGATCGGCGATATGGAACCGTACGATCTCGCCCAGGACCAGATTGCCGCCACCAGGCAGCGCGGATAGTTCTATCGCGAGATATAGGACGCACTCCATTTGAACATGCGATTCGGCCACGCGCGGAGGCTTCACCAGGTCGCTCGGAACGGGTGTGAGGCCGGCCACTTCGAATTCATCCACTTCGGGCGGGTACTCGCCGGCGGTGATGTTCATTTTCTCGGCGATTTCTTCTGAGACGACGTTCACCACGAACTCGCGCGTGCGCGAGATATTGCGGAGCGTATCTTTATAAGCATCGGGCCGCGGGTCTGCACCGGGACGGCGGATGGGGCAGAAGCAAATCACGGGCGGATTCGCGCTGACGCCGGTGAAGAAACTGAACGGCGCGAGGTTCGAGATGCCGGCCTCGCTTCGCGTCGATACCAAAGCGATCGGCCGCGGCACGATGGAGCCGATCATCAGCTTATATACATCGGTATGCGATGAAGCGGAGGGATCGACGATCAATCAGCGGGTCTCCACCGGCTTTTGTTCCATCCAGCTCATCCAGTAATCTTTCCACTCGACGTCTTCGCCCGCCGGTAAAACGTGGATTGGATTAAGGCCGTCCAGCATGACAGCGTACTCGTCGGTATGCGTTTTATTCTTCTGATTAGCGAGCGCTTTGGGATGCGGACCGTGGTGAATGCCGCGCGGATGCAGCGTGGCCATGCCGGCCTTGATGTTGTCTTTGCTGAAGAAATCGCCATCGTGGTAGAAGATGAACTCGTCGTAGTCGGTGTTGCGATGGAAGAACGGAACGCGCAGGGCCTGGTCGTCCTGCTCAAGCGGACGCGGGAGGAAGCTGCACACCACCGCGCCGGCTGTGACGAAAGTAGTGTGCGCGCTGGGAGGCAAATGCGCGCGATGGCTCATCACCGGGCGGATGTCGCGCATATTGATTTTCCAGACCGTGAGGTCACCCTTCCAGCCCACCACGTCGATGGGATTGAACGGATACACCACTTTCGAAATTTCGTCGTCCACTTTGATGCGGATCTCCCATTCGGCGTGATCGTCGAGCAGGGGCGCCGGCTCGGGCGTGATCACGGTGGCGGGATCGTAGAGCGCGTGCTGGCCTAGCAGTCCTTTCTCGGGCTGCTCGAATTCGGACTTGGATTGAATGATCAGGAAGAAATTGTCGCGCGTTTCGGGGGATCACGCGGTAAGTGACCGCGCGGGGAATATTGATGTAGTCGCCGGGTTCGTAATCAAGCGGTCCGAAATCGGTTTCGATCTTGCCCTGGCCGCGATGGACGAAGTACAGCTCGTCGCCATCGGCGTTGCGGAAATAGAACGGCATCGGCTCCGAGCGGCGCGAGACGTAGAGCCGGACGTCGCTATTGCCGAGAAACGCGACCGGCATGCCTTCGGCGTCCGAGAGGTCGGCGGGCTGGAGTTGGTTCAGATCGAAGCAGTGCGGCCGGAGCTTGCCTTCAAAGCGAATCCAGCCGGTGGGCGGATGCGCGTGATAGAGATGAGCGGATTTGCCGTAGAATCCCTTGCGCCCATGCTCTTCTTCGAAGGTCCCTTCGGGCAGGCCGACGTGGGCCTGGTTGGCGGTTTTGCCTTTCTTGAGCGGATACATGGTTTGTCTCCTGATTCCAGTATAGGAGTGGGGCGTCGAGGGAGCGTGGCAGGAAGGTGCACAACTGAGATTTGCTCTGACGGGCCTCAGTCAGCCGGCTTCCTCAGGCCGGCTTGCGTTGACTTAGTCGCTTCGAGCGTGGAGGGATGTAGTGAAATCGAATCAGATAAATATTCTCGCCTTTACCGTGCTTGGCAACCTTGAGCAGATCGATCAAGCCCAGGAAACCCGACTCGCGCGCCAACTGAGGAGTAATATCTGGAAGCCCAATGGGAGTTATCGAATCTACTTCTATCTCACCCTTGTCCATGCCGTACCGGCCGCCCACTTTGACATGGGGGCGCGTCCATATTCGAACGCTGCATGTAATTTCGCCGCGGCGAACACCGTCGCGGAGCCGCTTGGTGAACACCATGAAGAGATTTTACCGGCTGCAGGCGCCGGAGTTAAAAGGCTTTGCCCAAGAGACATCGTTCAGGCCTCGGTGTCGGCAAGCCCTCCACGCGTTCCTCGGCGTCGAAGTTGTACTCTGCGACTGTGGGGCCGCGTTACTCGGGACCGAGGCAAACGGCATCGGGCCGAGGAGCCGTTCGAATGCCTAACCATCCAGCGCTTGGCGAAACGCGCGCGATTACTTTCGGTGACTCCTACAAGGGCCGCTATGTTTGCCTATAGCGCCTCCTGTGTCGCGGCCGCTTCCCGGATTAGCGGGCGTGTTGTTCTCTGAATCCCCGGGCACGGCGTGTAACCAAACCGCGGGTCGTGGGCTACTTTGAAATCCGTCGCCCTCGGTTACTTCGCGTACAACTTCATCAAGATCCACCGAACACTGCGCTGTACGCCCGCCATGGCCGCTGGCGTGACGGATCGGCTGTGGGAGGTCTCTGACTTGGTGGCATTGCTTGAAGCCTCGGAACGGGGATTAGAAAGAGCGGCATAATTAGGTTAGCTGTGTGCCTTCGCTGCCTCCGATTCGTTCCGCGCAGAGAGTTCGGGACTACAGCGGATTTCGCACGTTTCGCAGAGCGGATGCAGTCCGCTGTTTCTAGCGGAACTCTCAAGATCACTCAAACCGGAACGAGCCTCGGAGACCTCGGGGTGATTCCTGCCCTTGATGGCCGTTTTTACTTCTACGTCCTCGAATGCGCAAACTGCGGGCGCGAGTTTCAGTTTCTTATGGACACTTCCAAGATGGGATACTGGCATTGAAAAATTCAAAGTAGCCCACGACCAAACCGCGTCCAACGCTAAACTAGAAGTACGTGGAAGAAGAGGTCCTAGGGAAAGCCTACGACGGGCGTCTCATGCGACGCCTGCTCAAATACGTCCGGCCGTATAAGGTCGAAGTCGTCATCGCGCTGGTGCTGCTGCTGGTGAATGCCGCTCTCCAGGTGGTGGGTCCGCTGCTGACTGAGTTGGCCGTTGACCGCTATCTCGTCCCCTCCGGGCATCGCAAGACTACACTGCTCGATCCGTATCTGTCGCACGACCCTTGGACCGGCCTCCTGCAGGTGTCTTTCGTTTTCCTGATCGCCCTGGTCGGCGCGCTGCTGTGCGATTTCGGCGAGCAGTACCTGATGCAGTGGGTGGGCCAGAAGGCCATGTTCGATTTGCGACGCCAACTGATGGCGCACCTGCAGCGGCTGGATCTCAGCTTCTATGACCGCAATCCCGTGGGCCGTCTGGTGACGCGCATCACCACCGACGTCGATGCGCTCAACGAACTGTTCGCCTCCGGGCTGCTCATGATTTTAGGCGACATCCTCATGCTCGGTTTCGTGGTGGCGGTGATGCTTCGGCTGAGCCCGGGGATGACCGCCTTTATGGTCGCGGTAATGCCGCTGGTGGTGCTGGTGACGATGCAGTTCCGGCGCTCGGTGCAGCAAAGCTATCGGCGCATCCGCGTGGCGATCGCGCGCATTAATTCCTATTTGCAGGAACACGTCAACGGCATGTCCGTCCTGCAGCTCTTCAATCGCGAAGCCCAGAGCCGCGTCGAATTCGACAGGATCAATCGCGATCATATGGAAGCCTATAAAGACGCGATCACGGCTTACGGATGGTTCTATCCGGTGGTTGAGTTTTTAGGAATGCTGGCGCTGGCGCTGCTGATGGCCTACGGCGGATTTCGGATTCGCAGCGGCGCGCTTACGCTGGGAGTGCTGGTGGCCTTCTTTCAATACGGGCTGCGTTTCTTCCGGCCCATCCAGGACCTGAGCGAGAAATACAATATCCTGCAAGGCGCCATGGCCGCTTCCGAGCGCGTCTTCAAGCTGCTGGATACTCCCGCGCTGATTCAGTCGCCGGAGAAGCCGACGCCGTTCCCTGAAGGACCCGCGGCCATCGAAATCGATCGAGTCTGGTTCGCATATAACGATGAAGACTGGGTGCTCAGCGATGTCAGTTTCAAGATTGAGCCGGGCGAGACGGTGGCGGTGGTGGGCCATACCGGGGCGGGGAAGACCACGCTTACTAGTCTGCTGCTGCGCTTCTATGATGTGCAGCGCGGCGAAATCCGAATCGGCGGAGTGAACATCCGCGACTTCGAGCTGGATGCCCTGCGGCGTCATTTCGGGGTGGTGCTGCAGGATCCGCATCTGTTCACGGGCACCATCGGGAGCAACATCCGGCTGGGCACCGAAGGCATCAGCGATCAGGAAATGGCGAAAGCCGCGGAACGCGTGAACCTGCTGGATTTCATCGAGACGCTGCCCGAGCGGTTCTCGCAGCCGGTGCGGGAACGCGGCAACGGATTCTCCACCGGCCAGAAGCAGCTGGTGAGCTTCGCGCGGGCGCTGGCGCACAACCCGCGTTATCTAATCCTGGACGAAGCCACATCCAGCGTGGATACCGAAACCGAATTTCGCATTCGCGACGCGCTGGAGCGGCTGATGGAAGGCCGCACGTCCATCGTGATCGCGCACCGGC
This sequence comes from Terriglobia bacterium, assembly GCA_963786745.1. Lineage (GTDB taxonomy): Bacteria > Acidobacteriota > Terriglobia > Bryobacterales > Bryobacteraceae > Palsa-89. Next base: position 190,896 of record CAWBAE010000015.1, read on the forward strand.
TGTCCACCATCCAGCGCGCGGATCGGATTCTGGTGATGCACAAAGGCAAGCTGCGGGAGACCGGCACGCATCAACAATTGCTAGCGATGCGCGGCATCTATTGGACGCTCTACCAGCTTCAATACAGGGATCAGGAATTCGCGCCCGCGTCCGCGCCGGAAACGGTTACTGGCGATTAGTAAGCCGCAGGGTCTCGCGGATGCCTTCCTCGTAGGAAGTCTTGTGAATATCACCTAGCAATCCGTGCAGCGCGGAATCGTCCATGATGACCGGCGTTTCGAAAAGATAGTGCATTTCGACGATCTCGCGCATTAGGGGATTGAAGAGGCCGAGCACGCGCAGCATGGTTTTGTTTGCTACCAGGAGCTTGGGTTTGCTGCCGGCTTCGCGGAACACGCGCTCGACGAATTCGCGTTGCGTGATGACGCCCGGTCCGGCCAGGTTCCAGGCTCGGGAGTAGGCCTTCGGCTCGCTTGCCAGCGCTAGGGCGATGGGACCGGCGTCCGGTACATAGATGAATTCGTGCGGGGTATCGATAGGGCCGATCAACTGCGCGCGGCCGCCTTTGATCGCCGCCTGGAACGCGCTGGCGACATAGCTGCGCTCCACGTTGGGCCCGTAAAAATCGGGAAGCCTCAGTATGGTTCCGCGAATGGAGCCGGCGGCGTCGGCGGCAAGCACCAGGTCTTCCTGCTCTTTGCGCTTTTGACCCTTGAAGGTGTGCGGCTGGCGCGGATGATCCTCTCGCACTCGTTCGGTTTGTGGGCGGCCGAATGGATACACCGTGCCGATCAGGAACATCCGCTGGACGTTTTCGGCGATCGCTCCGTCCAGCGTTTTCTTCATGAGGATTGGGTGCAATTCGAACTGCCAGTAGGGCACGCCCACCAGGTAAAAGATGGTGTCGATGCCTCGCGCCGCGGCGCGAACGCTGGCAGGCTCATCGGGGTTCCAAGTGACGATTTCCGCGCGCGGGTCCGATGCGAAATTCTTCTCGAGATCAGCGCGGGATCGGCCGACCACTCGATACTGGCGATCCTGAGCCCGAAGCGCGGCGGCGATGCTTCCGCCGATCGCGCCCGCCGCGCCGAATAGCGCCACGCGGCCCATGGGCTGCTAGAACGTCACCTTCGGCGCGTTCCGCGCTCCGCCTTCGGTCTTGAAATAAGCGTCGTTGCGCTGGAATCCGAAAAGAGACGCGGCGATATTATTGGGGAACAATTCGATATCGGTGTTGTACTTTTGAACCGTCTCGTTGTACTTGCGCCGTTCCACCGCGATCCGGTTTTCGGTTCCCGCCAGTTCGTCCTGCAAACGCAGGAAATTCTCGTTGGACTTGAGCTGCGGATAGTTTTCCACCACCACTAGCAGCCGGCTCAAGGCGCCGTCGAGCTGGGAATTGGCTTGAATTTTCTCCGAGGGCGTTCGAGCGCCACCCAAAGCCGCGCGGGCGTCGGTTACTTCCTTGATCACCGCCTGTTCCTGCTTGGCGAAACCCTTCACGGTTTCGACCAGGTTCGGGATCAGGTCCGCGCGGCGCTGCAGCGCGACATCCACCTGGGACCATGCGCCGTTGACGGCTTCGCGCTCGGTCACCAGCGAGTTGCGGGCGCCCATGGCCCAGCCGAACATCAGCAGGGCGAACAATACGACCACACCCAATACGATGAGTCCAATTTTCATCTGTCCCTCATTTCATCCGTCTATTATTTTTCAAGCCGGTCGACGTGAGCAACCACGGCTTCAATCTGTTTCAGATAGCTCGCGAATAGCGATTCCGGATCTACGCCCGCCGGCTTCGTCTTTTGCTCACGTAAATCGAGCAGCGCATTAAACGGCGCGGGATCCGCGCCGATGCCGCCGAGGCTGGCAGCTATCTCCCGCTTTTGCGAACCGGACGGCAGTCCTGAAACCAGCAGAGCGTGGCGCGATAGCACCAGGAAGTTTGAAACCGAATCGATCATCAGGCGCAGCAGAGCCTGCTTGTCGGCCAGGGCGCTCGCAGCCTTTTGCCGCAGCCGCAGGAGTTTGGCGCGCAGCTCGTGCTCGATCTGAGCGCGATAGAACGTTTTGTCGATCATCAGGCTGGCGATTACGTCTTTGCCGAACAGAACCCGGCGCTGTTCCTGCATGTCGTGGAATTCGATGGGGAAGCAATCGGTGGAGGTTTCGACTTCCTCTTCGCTCAGCAGCAGAGGTGAGGGATTGCCCTGCGCGCACCACCATTTGAAGACCGGCTCGGAAGCGGCCAGGCTGGCGGGTGAAACTTCGGTGAGCACCGAGAGTACGTTCAAATCGGAAAACCGCTCATGGTGATCCGCGCCGGCGGCCGAGCCGTAAAGGATGACGGAGACCAAGCTTCTTGAATGAGCCTGGCGCAGGCGATCGACTAGTTCTTCCAGCTTTTGTTCCATGTCTCCCCGTTCACGGCCTACCAGTCACTCGACGCGCCGCCGCCGCCCGAATCACCGCCCCCGAATCCCCCGAATCCGCCGCCTCCGCCCCCGCGCGAGTCATAGCCGCCGAATCCGCCGCCGCCCCATCCGCCTCGGCCGCCTAATAGGTTACCGAGAATCAGACCGGTCCAAAAACCTCCGCCTCCGCCGCGCCGCATCAGAAACAGCAGGATTGCGATGCCGATGACGATGACGGGCCATGGGAGGCTCTGTCGCGTGCGCACCACGCGGCGCTGCGGCCGAAGACTGAAATCGAGCGCCACGCCCTTGGCGCTGGCGATCCGGGAACCCATCTGCTCGGCCGCTTCGAAAAGCGCCGGGCCGTAGGCGCCTTCGCGCAAGAGCGGCCTGGCTTCGCGCAGAACGCTGCCCGCGAATCCGTCCGGAAGAATCGGTTCAAGCCCGTAGCCGACCTCGATGCGGTCCTTATGATCCTTGGTCGCGATCAGCAGCAGGATGCCTTCATCCTTGCCCTTCTTCCCAATGCCCCATTGCCGGAAGAGCGAGTTCGAGACGTCTTCGACAGGCTCGCCATCCAGCGAATCCAGCGTGACGATGGCCATCTGAACTCCGGTGGCTTGTTCGATGCGCGCGGAATAGGTTTCAAGCTGCGCCCGCGCCGGCGGGCTCAGCACGTGCGAGAAATCGCTGACATAGCCCTGAGGCTTCAACTTCGAGAGGTCCAGGGCGAACAGACAAGTAGAGCAGATCAGCGCAGAGAGGCAGATCTGCGCCACGCGGCGCCCCAGTGAAGTTAGCAGGCCAGGTCCTCGCGTCGAACGTGAAACTCGCCCAGATTGCCCAGCATCGCGAGCGTAATATTCTTCGGATCGAAAAACTCCTGGGCGATCCGCTGCACCTGCTCGGCGGTGATCTCTTCAATGCTCTGGAGCATTTCATCCAGGGTGAAAAAGCGCTTGAAGTACAATTCCTGCCGGGCCAGATTGCTCATGCGGCTGAACGTGGACTCCAGACCCAGCATGAACGAGCCTTTCAGATGATCCTTGGCGCGCCGCAGTTCGTCCGCGGGGACGAGGTTCTCCTTTATCTCGCGCAGTTCTTTTACGATGGATTGGATCACCTGGCCGGCGGTTTCGACGGAAGTTCCGGCGTAGATCGCCATGCAGCCGGTGTCGCGATACATGCTGAGTTCCGAGTAGACCGCATACGCCAGGCCCTGCTTTTCGCGAATGTTCTGGAAGAGCCGCGAACTCATGCCGCCTCCCAGCACCGTGTTCAGAGCGAAGCAGGCGAAACGCAATTCATGAGAAAAGGGGTAGGCCGGGACTCCCATGTAAAGATGCGTCTGTTCCAGGGACGTCTTGTTTTTCAGGACGATGCGCGCGTGCGGGATCGGTGCGCGGTCGGGCGGCTGGACGCCGTTGACCCGCAGGTCCGCGAAACGCTCGCGGGCGAGATCCACGAGCTGGCGGTGATCCAGATTGCCCGCCGCGGTAATCAAAATGTTGGACGGAGCATAGTAGCGGCTATAACATTCGTGAATCATCTCGCGATTGAAGTTGCGCACCGTTTCCTTGGTGCCGAGAATGGGCTTGCCCAAGGGATGATCCTTCCAGAAATTGCTGGTGAATATCTCATGAAGCAGATATTCCGGATTATCCACCTCCATCTTGAGCTCTTCAAGAATCACGCTCTTCTCTTTCTCGATGTCCTCTTCGCGGAATAGCGGATTGAGCACCAAGTCCGCCAGAACGTCGAAAGCCAGGGGCAGATGCTCGTCGAGAACCTTGGTGTTGTAGCTCACCATCTCCTTGGCGGTGAAAGCGTCCAAGCCGCCGCCGATGGAATCTACCGAGCGGGCGATCTCCTCGGCCGAACGATTGCTGGTTCCCTTGAAGACCATGTGCTCGATAAAGTGCGAAATTCCGTTCTCATGCGCCGTCTCGCAGCGCGAACCTTTTCGAATCCAAACGCCGAGAGAAACCGATCGTACGTGCTGCATTTTTTCCGTTATGACCCGCACCCCATTGGGCAGCGTGGTGGTTTCGATATCCCGGATTTGTTGAGGTACTTCAGTGATGGTCACTAGATCCATTTTATCGCGGTTATGAAGAGTACTGCGTGTTATACTCGAAATGTGGCGCAAACTATTGTAGGGCTTGAACTTCCGGACCTACAAGAGGCTCTCAAGGAGAGCCTTCCGGCCTTTCGGGCGCGCCAGATCTACGATGCAGTCTATCGCCAGCGTGTCTCGGACTGGGTCGAAATCAGCACTCTGCCTGTAACTCTAAGAAAAGAATTATCTTCTAAGCTGGCGCTGGGCCTTCCGCGGCTGGTGACCGAGTACAAATCCACGGATGGAACGCGCCGTTATCTGCTGGGCCTGGAAGACGAGCGGACGCTTGAGACGGTCTTCATGCCGGAGGAGGAGCGCTCCACCATTTGCATTTCGAGCCAGGTGGGTTGCGCGGTGAATTGCAAGTTCTGCCTGACGGCGCTGCTGGGCCTGGAGCGAAGTTTGACGGCCGGCGAGATTGTAGGGCAGGTGCTGTTTGTGATGCAGGCGCGGCAGCTTGCCGCAGCGAAGGACCGGATCAACATCGTGATGATGGGAATGGGCGAGCCGCTGCTGAATCTTCCTAACGTCATTAAGGCGACGCGGCTGCTGACGGATCCCCAAGGCATCGGGCTCTCGCCGCGCCGGATCACACTTTCGACCGCTGGGATTGTTCCTAAGATCGAGGAGTTGGGGCGCGAGCCGGTGAGGCCGAAGCTGGCGGTGTCGCTAAATGCTTCGACCGAGGAGCAACGGCGCGAATTGATGCCGATCACACGCAAGTATTCATTGAAGGATCTGCTAGCGGCATGCAAGGCCTATCCGCTGCGGCCATGGGAAAAGCTGACGTTCGAATACGCATTGCTCAAGGGCGTCAATGATACGGACGCGGATGCCCGCCGCGTGGTGAGATTGCTGGCTTATCTCAACGCCAAAGTGAACCTGATCGCGCTGAATCCCGGGCCGGGGATTCCGTTTGAAACGCCGGATGCGGAGCGCGTGCGGGCGTTCCAGGAGATTGTGCGGAGATCGATGCCGTGTTTTGTGCGGCGGCCGCGGGGGCGGGATATTTTCGCGGCGTGCGGGCAGTTGAAGCGGGAGGGTGTGGTTCAAATCCAACGGGTCACGGCTTCGATTCAGGCCTCGCCAAGCTCCGCAAGAACTTCGGCGTAAAGGTCGGGGCCGACCCAGAATCGAGCGGTGTTGATCAATTCATCGAGTACGGGTTTGGCCAGAAGGATCAACCCTGCCGCTTCGCGCTGGCTACTACACCGATGAGACCGATAACATTTAGGCCCGTTGCGGCGGCTGTCCTACGCCCGCGCCGCTCATCCATTAGCAGGAGGTCAGCTCCCTGCTCAACCGCCAGCACTATTGCCTCGGCCTCGCCTGAATCGAGATCTTTCCGAAGTTCTTGCACGCGGTTTTGGTCGGCCGCGAAGGCCACTGTCAGCCACGGTATCGAGGGAAGGTGTATGGCCGGTGCAAGATGGCTCATTGAGTCAGTCAATTCGTGATAGACGCAGACGGGATGAGCAATTGGCGATAGAGCAGCGGCAGCAATTCCAGACGACCTATTCGGGCAAGGTTCAATATGGGAGATGTGTCGGAGACAACGATCAAAGTCGTTCTGTCTGGCGGAGAGTAAGGAGGTCCTCGCGGAACTCTTCTACTCCGTAGTGAATCGGGATCTGACGGTCGGCCAGTAGCGCTTGAAAAGCGAGCTGGTTCATTTCAGCGAGACGGCTCGCTTGCGCCATGGTCAGCCGCTCTCGTTGGAAAAGCGTCAAGGCGACTTCTCGCTTTAGCTCGGGCTCGGTGATGTGCGCCGCATCGAGCACCTCGTCTGAGATTATGACGGGCATTGGTGACCTGTTAACTAGTATAACTTCCGAGGGTAGACACACTCGGCGACGCGTTCCTACACGGTATCCATTGCGCGCCTGTGCTAGGATTGGAAACTACTGCGGTCATGATTCGTGTCTATCGCGGCATCCAGCCCAGAATTGCCGCTTCCGCTTACATCGATCCTAGCGCTCAGGTGATTGGCGACGTGGTGGTCGGGGAACGCGCCAGCATCTGGCCGAACGTTACCGCCCGTGGGGATGTGAATTCGATCCATATTGGCGATGAATCCAATATCCAGGATAATTGCGTGCTGCACTGCGACGCGGGGTTGTTTCCGCTGGAGATCGGGAGCCGGGTTACGGTGGGACACCTTGCAATGCTGCATGGCTGCACCATCGAAGACGACTGCCTGATCGGAATCGGCGCCATCGTGTTGAACGGAGCCAAAGTTGGAAAAGGGTCGGTGATCGCCGCCGGCGCGGTGGTTCCGGAAGGAGCGGAAATTCCTCCTCGAAGCATGGTGATGGGCGTACCTGCGAAGGTGAAACGCGAACTTACTCCGGAAGAGCGCGAACGTTTCAGCCAGAACGCGAAACACTACGTCGAGTCGGCTCGGATATTCTTGGGCGAGCGGCTGGACGAGCCTTCCAATCGATGATCAAAGCCGTCAAGGGCACTCGAGACATTCTTCCACCTTCGAGCGCCGCCTGGAACTACGTGGAAGCGGTGGCGCGCGAAGTGTTTCGCACCTACAATTACCAGGAGATTCGCACGCCGATTCTCGAAGAGACTGCTCTTTTTGCTCGCGGGGTGGGCGAAGAGACCGACATCGTAAGCAAAGAGATGTACACGTTCGAGGACCGCGACGGTAGCTCGCTCACCCTACGGCCGGAAGCTACGGCATCGGTGATCCGAGCTTATATCGAACACCGCTTGGATCAAAAGCCGGGGCTTCAGAAGCTGTACTACATCGGACCGATGTTCCGGCGCGAGCGTCCGCAAAAGGGACGATTCCGCCAGTTTTACCAGATCGGCGCGGAGGCGATCGGATCGGAATCGCCGGTGGTGGACGCCGAAGTGATCGAGCTGGTGGTGGAGCTGCTACGCGGGGTGGGCCTCAGCGGATTTCAGCTCTATATAAATTCGGTGGGCGATGCGAATTGCCGGCCGCAATATGTCGAGCTGCTGCGGGAGCGGCTTCGGGACGTTCGCGAGCAACTGTGCGGCGATTGCCAGCGCCGGGCGGAGACGAATCCGCTGCGCGTCCTCGATTGCAAAGTTCCCCAAGACCAGCCCATCATCGATGCGCTTCCGTCCATACAGGATCATCTGTGCCAGCCCTGCCGCGCGCACTTCGATGCGGTCCGGCGGCATCTGGACGCACGCGGGATTCCATATCAAGTGCAGCCGCGCATGGTGCGGGGCTTGGATTACTATATGCGCACGACTTTCGAGATCGTTCATGGAGCGTTGGGCGCGCAGAATTCGGTGCTGGGCGGAGGGCGCTACGATGGCTTGGCGGAGGCGCTGGGCTCCCCGGTGCATTCTCCCGGGATCGGGTTCTCGATTGGCGAGGACCGCCTGGTGATGAGCGTCGAACAGGAACGTCCCGACGCGCACCAGCCCGTCCTGGATGTTTATCTCGCGCCCATCGGCGCAGCCGCCGAGAGCCATTGCGCTCAGCTTGCGCATGAATTACGAAGCGCCAGGTTTTCGGTGGAGCTCGGGCTGGGCGCGAAGCTGAAGCGGTCCCTCGAATTAGCGAATAAAATGGCAGCCCGATTCGTCGTAATCGTCGGCGAGAACGAGATTGCGGCCGGGAAATACACGTTGAAGAATATGGAATCAGGCATTCAGGAGGACGTCAGCCGCGGCCAGCTGTTGGAGCGGATAAAATAGTTCATGGAACCCGTACAACTGGATTTTCTTGGCGATCTGCGGCGCACGCACATGTGCGGCGAGCTGCGGCCCGCGGATACCGGCAAACGCGCCCTGCTCATGGGGTGGGTCCATCGCCGGCGCGACCTCGGTGGCGTAAGCTTTATTCATTTGCGCGATCGTGACGGCGTGACGCAAGTGGTCTTTCACGCGGACGCCGGCGGAGAGCTGCACGCCAAGGCCGAGATGCTAGGCGCGGAGTATGTGGTGGCGGTGGAAGGGACGGTGGCGCGGAGAACGCCCGAAACCGTGAACGCGAATCTTCCGACCGGCGAAGTGGAGCTGGTTGCGGAGAAGCTCTGGATACTGAACGAATCCCGCACGCCTCCGTTTCCCATGGAGGAGACGGTGGACGTCAAGGAAGACGCGCGCCTGAAATATCGTTACGTCGACTTGCGCAGGCCGCACATGCAGCGCAATGTCATCCTACGGTCCCGCATCAGCTTCGCGGTGCGCCAGCACCTTTATGAGCAGGGTTTTCTCGAAATCGAAACGCCCTTCATGACGCGCTCCACGCCGGAAGGCGCTCGCGATTATCTGGTGCCCAGCCGCGTTCAGCCCGGCTCTTTCTACGCGCTGCCGCAATCGCCGCAGATCTTCAAGCAACTGCTAATGGTGAGCGGATATGAAAAATATTTTCAGATCGTCCGCTGTTTCCGCGACGAGGACTTGCGAGCGGACCGGCAGCCGGAGTTTACGCAAATCGATCTCGAAATGTCGTTCCCGCAGCAGGAGCGAGTTTACGAAGCCGTCGAGCCGATGCTTCAAAAAGTGTTCGAGGTAGCCGGTTACAAGGCTCCGGGGCCGTTCCCGCGGTTGACCTATGAGCAGGCCATGCGATCGTACGGTATCGACAAGCCGGATTTGCGGTTGCCGCCTTTTCATGTGCTGGACGGACAATCCTGGCAACTGGGTCTGACGTTCCCGCCGGTGGCGATACATATCCCGAAGACCGGCGCGCTCAGCCGCAAGGAGCGCGACGAGCTGAAAGAGTTCGGGACCGAGCGCGGGCTGCGCGTGTATGACGATCTGAAGAAGCTGGATCCGAAACTGGTTGAGCAGGCGCGCGGCGCTTCGGGCGCAGCCGAGGAGGACCTGTTGCTGATCGCGGGCTGGGCTGGTCCGCCCAAAGGCCAGCGTCCCGAAGAGACGTTCTATCAGGCTTGCGGGCAACTGCGATTGTTCGCCGGGCAGAAATATAACGACCGGCACAAGCTCCTCGATCCGGAAAATTTCAAACTGCTCTGGGTGGTCGATTTTCCGATGTTCGAATGGGACGAAGAGGAACAGCGCTGGAATGCGGCGCACCATCCCTTTACGTCGGTGCATGACGAAGATATCGACAAGCTGACCGCGGATCCGGCGCGCTGCCGCGCGAAATCCTATGACATCGTGTTGAACGGCGTGGAGCTGGGATCCGGCTCCATTCGTATCCATCGGCGCGACGTCCAGGCTAAGGTTTTCGCGGCGCTAGGCTTTTCCGATGAAGAAGCCAAGCGGCGCTTCGGCTTTTTGCTGGAAGCGCTCGAATACGGTGCGCCGCCGCACGGAGGCATCGCGCTCGGCCTGGACCGGCTGGTGATGATTCTGGCCGGCGAGACCTCCATTCGCGAAGTGATTCCGTTTCCGAAGACGGCGCGCGGCACCGATTTGATGTGCGACGCCCCCTCCACGGTGCCGGAGCGCCAGTTGCGCGAGTTGGGCATTCGCTTGACCGGGGGCAAGCCGTAGCGGAATCCGATGAGCGCTGTCGCGATCGAGGGCGTCTGGAAGTTCTTCGGGGACTATCCGGCCTTGCGGGACGTGAGCATCCATGTGGAAGCCGGCGCCTGCCTGGCATTGCTCGGCCGTAACGGCGCCGGTAAGACCACGCTGCTGCGCATTCTGGCTGGGCTGTCGAAAACCAGCAAGGGCAGCATCACCATCCTCGATCAGGACGCGCGAGCACAGGCGGCCAGACGGCAAATCGGCGTGCTGGGCCACGGCATCGGAATTTACGAAGAACTTTCTGCTTTCGAGAATCTGCGGCTGTTCGCGCGTCTCTACGGGATCGCGGATCCGGTTAAAACGTCCATGGAGTGGTTGGAGCGCACCGGGCTGGATCGCGTTCGCGATGGCCTGGTGCGCGAGTTTTCACGGGGCATGCGGCAACGCCTGGCGGTAGCCCGGGCTTTTCTGCACGAACCGAAACTGCTGCTGCTGGATGAACCGTTCACCGCGCTGGATGACCGCGCCATCAAGGTGTTGCAGGACCTGCTGAAGAATGCGCTGGCCGACGGCCGGACCATTATCATGTCCACGCACCAATTGCGCGAGGCGCTGGAGCTTGCCACCGACGTCGCGCTCATCAATCGCGGGAAGCTGGGCTTCCGGGGCCCGCGCACGGTCGAAATGCTGGAAGATCCGGGCTGGCTGTATCGTCATTACGGAGAGGCATGAACTTTCTGCGCCAGACCTGGGCTGTCGCGGCGAAGGATCTGCGGTCGGAGGTTCGCAGCAAGGAAACTATCAACGCATCGTTATCGTTCGCACTTGTGATTCTGCTGCTGTTCAGTTTCGCCTTCGATCCAAGCTCGGAGGAAATTCACGAAATCGCGGGAGGACTGCTGTGGCTGGTGTTTGCATTCGCTGGAACGCTGATTTTGAATCGCAGCTTCGCTCGCGAATTGGTGAACGATTGCCTGGACGCATTGATCGCCTCGCCAGCCAGCGGGGCGCAATTGTACCTGGGGAAGTGCATCGCCAACTACACGCTGCTGATTGTCGTGGAATGCGTGTGTCTTCCAATTTTCGCCGTCTTCTATAACGTCGGCGTGCCGCAGCGCATCGCCGCGCTGTTCCTGGTCATGCTTCTGGGGACTTGGGGCATCACGGTGATCGGGACGCTGTTCAGCGCGATGACGGTGAATCTTCGGCTGCGCGAGCTGATGCTGCCGACGTTGATTTATCCGATGCTGATTCCGGCGTTGATGGGCGCCATCCAGCTCAGCTCGGTGCTGATCGCGGGCGAACCGCTTGGCTCGGAGAACCAGATCTGGTTTCGGGTTTTGGTGGCTTTCGACGTGATCTTTACTATTTTGTCTCTAGGTTTGGTAGAAATCGTTCTAGTGGGGTAAAAGCATGCGTCTTAAGATCATTTTGATTTTGTCGGTTCTTTCCGGCTCGATCCTGGCCTGGAACCTGCATACGATGTTCCTGAAGGTGCCCGACGAGCTGAACCAGGGCGCCATCTTCCGGATCATCTATTTTCACGTGCCCTCGGCCATTACGTCATTCGCCGGATTCTATGTAGGCATGTTCGCGGGCATCGGCTATCTGATGAAGAAAGACCTGCGCTTCGATGCGGCCGCGGCGGCTATCAATGAAGTATCGCTGGCCTTTGCCACCATCGCCCTGATTACCGGGAGCATCTGGGGACGCATCATCTGGGGAATCTGGTGGGCCTGGGACCCGCGCATCACGTCCTATTTTGTGTGCTGGCTGATCTACACCGGCTACCTGATGCTGCGCCGCGCCATCGATGACCCCACCACGCGCGCGCGGATGTCGGCCGTGCTGTCAATCTTTGGCGCGGTGGATATTCTGATCGTCTGGAAGTCCATTGAGTGGTGGCGCACGCAGCATCCCGGGCCGGTGCTGGAGATCCGCGGAGGCGGCGGCATGGCTCCGGGGATGGAAGCGCCGCTTTGGTGGAATTTCCTGGCGTTGCTGATGCTGGCGACGGTTCTGGTGCTGCTGCGGTCGCGGCAACAGTCCATGCAACGCGAGATTGATTCGCTGCGCCGGTACGCGCACTCCTTCTAAGGACGCCTCATGAACTCAAACTACACGTTCATGTTCTACGGCTTCCTGGCCGCTTGGATGGTCCTGATCATCTATGTGATCTGGATCGCCCTGCGCGAGCGCAAGCTGCGCGATGAACTGGAGCGCGTCAGGCGCATGGTGGACGAGCGCGAACGGGAGCCGAAGCGGTAAATATCCGGGCCGGGGAGCCAGCTGGCACAACGATAGTGTGCCGGGACAGCGCCAACATACCGGTATTGACATGAGGTATTGATGATGATAACATGAGTTTGTAAAGAGTGTTAATCACCTCACGCGGAGCATAATTACGAAGGATCGGCACGATATGAGAATCCAACTGGAACTACCCGAAGCCCAGGTTCAAGATTTGAAAAAGTTGATGGCTGAGGCCGGATTGGACACGTACAAAGACGTGTTTAATCATGCACTTTCGGCCTTCGAATGGATACTGAACGAGGTCAAAAGCGGCAGGTCCATTGCATCGGTTGACGAGAAGAATCAAAGTTACCGAGTGCTCGTAATGCCGGCTCTTCAGCAAGTTGCCAGGACTGCGCGCAAGGAACAACCGGCATATAGTGCGAGCCAATGAGGCTTGCCCGCACTATTCCCGCATGGACTCATCCTCCGAGCCGGTCCCTCTAACTATAAAGGACTGGGTCACGAAGGCTTCGGCCGATCACAAGTTTCATCTCCAGAAACAAATAGTCAGATTTCTGCTTCAAGCATACGGAGTGTTACTCGCCGTATCGATGCTGATCTTCCTTCTCCAGGGGTTCGAGCTAGGGGGATTCAAGCTCAGCGAGACTGTTCTCAAGTTCATCGGGACAATGACGATCGGGGAGATTGGCGGTCTATTGACGCTGACGATTCGGGGAGTGTTCGTCAAGAAATAGGCAGAAGGGCTGCGCCGTTACGGGAGCCTGAACACTAAGTAAATTGCGATGGCCGATCCCACGATCGCGCCACCGTAGCAGAACGTGTTCACAAACTCGTTCAGGTGCTTGATCTGCAAACCGTCGTAGAGCGTGTACCGGAATCGATGCGCCCAATGGAAGAGCGGAAGAATGCAGAGCACCAGCAGAAACGCGCGGCCGATCAGGCTGTGAGCGAGACCGAGCACCGTGTCGTAACTGGGCGCGTTTAGCCAACCCAACGGCGCTGCCAGATACAGGATAAAGAGCAGGACCGGAATGAACAGCGCAGCCACCACGCCACCCGCGCTGAAGAGCAGCCAGACGAACGGTTCGTTGGATCGCTTGTGCATATTAACTCCGAAGCAGCAGCCACGCCAGAACTGCCGATACCACGATCCACGCGATGTACTGCGGCCCCGAAATGAGTATCGCTGGAACGCGCTTCCCGCCCATCCGGACGGCCATCGCCTTGGGGGCCAGATTGAACCACGTGACAGCGTGAAAGACGACGAAGAACAGGCTGATCACGTTCACCGCGATCACCACTGGATTCCGCAAGAAGTCCTGGAACCGCTGATAAGCAGCCGGACCGTCGATCAACGCGCTTAACTGAATCAGTGTTTCGAGGACGAACCACGCGACGAATACACTCGAGACTTCGCGCAGCGTGAACCTCAGATACGCCCAGCGGTCCAGCCACCAGTAAGTGGACATGCGAACGCGATAACCTTTGGGTGGATATTCGGTGTAAGTGGCCATCACTTACCTCCCCAGGGCATAAGCATCGATTTGACCCACTCCTGCGTGGCGGTGAGTTTGTATTGCTGGATGGCACCAGCGGGATCCACATGTTTCGGACAAACCTGCGTGCACTCGCCCACGAACGTGCATCCCCAGATTCCATCGTGCTGCGACAGGATGTCCATGCGTTCGCTCTTGCCCTCGTCGCGGCTATCCATGTTGTAGCGCTGCGCCAGCGCCAGCGCCGCGGGGCCGGAGAACAACGGGTCCAGGCCGTACACAGGGCAGGCCGCGTAGCACAGGAGACAATTGATGCACATGCTGAATTGCTTGTAGGAGTCTAACTGCTCGGGTGTCTGAAGGTATTCGCCCTCAGATAGAGGCTTGTCCTTTTTGCGGATGAGCCACGGTTTCACTTTGGAAAGTTTGCCAAGGAAATCCGTGATCTCGACGATCAAGTCGCGCATCACCGGGAAATTCTTGAGCGGCTCCACGCGAACCGGGCCGGGCGCGTAGTCCGTCAAGAACGTGGCGCAGGTGAGTTTGGGCTCGCCATTCACCATCATTCCGCAGCTTCCGCAAACCCCCATGCGGCAGGACCAGCGGAACGACAGTGATCCGTCCACTTTGTCCTTGACGTAGTTCAGCGCGTCCAGAACCACCCACTCCTTGCGGAGCGGAACGTCGAAGCTCTGCACCGTGGGACTCTTATCCCGTTCCGGCGAGAAGCGTGTAACTTCGAGCGCGATCTGTTCAGCCATTTGTCATCACTTTCCGTAGACTCGTTCGGCGGGCGGCCACCGGGTGATGGTCACCGGCAAATAACTTACCGTCGGGGTTTCGCCTGTCCGCGCGTGCACCAACGAATGGGCCAGGAATTTCTTGTCATCCCGCGCTGGAAAATCGCTGCGTTGATGTGCGCCGCGCGATTCGGTGCGTTCGAGGGCGGACTGGATCATGGCTTCGGCCACATCCAGCATCGAACCCAGCTCGAGAGCGGCGATCAATTCGGTGTTGAAGGCCCGGCTGTGATCATCCAGGCCAACATCCCGGAAGCGCTCCTGCAACTCCTGCAATTTTTGCGCGGCCTGCTGCAAGGAGTCGCCGGCTCTGTAAATTCCGGCGCTCTGCTCCATGGTCTTCTGCATTTCCTCGCGGATGGTAGCGATGCGCTCGCGCCCGCCGGATTTGTTCAGGTACTGGTCCTGCAGCCGGGCTTCTTCGTCGGCCGCTTGCGCCAGCAGATGCCGTCCCGGAGGTCTCTGAACGGATGCATAATCGGCTGCCATCCGGCCCGCTCTAGCGCCAAATACCAGACACTCGGTCAAAGAATTCGAACCCAGGCGATTCGCGCCGTTGATGCTCACGCAGGCTACTTCGCCGGCGGCATACAATCCTTCGAGCGGGGTTGCGCCGTTGATGTCGGTGTGAACGCCGCCCATCATGTAGTGGATCACCGGCCGCACCGGGATCAACTCCTTGATGGGGTCCAGGTTTTCGTACTTGAGGCACAACTCGCGGACGAAGGGAAGCTTGGCGTTTATCTTCTTCTCGCCCAGGTGGCGTAAATCGAGGTGCACCACTGCGCCGTACGGGCCTTCGATGGTCCGGCCCTTTTCGTATTCCTTGACGAAGGCCTGCGACAGACGATCGCGCGGCCCGAGTTCCATGGTTCGCAGTACGGGCGTCGGTTGGGGCTGGCCGAGATTGTAGTCCTGCAGGTACCGATAGCCGTCCTTGTTCAGCATGTAGCCGCCCTCGGCCCGGGCCGCCTCGGTAATCAAGATGCCGGTGAAGGGAAGTCCAGTGGGATGATACTGGACGAACTCCATGTCCTTCAGCGGCGCTCCGGAGCGATAGGCCAGCGACATGCCGTCGCCGGTTTTGATCGAAGCATTGGTGGTGAACGGAAAAACGCGGCCGCAGCCGCCGGTACAGAGGATGACGGCCTTGGCGGAAACTGCTTGGATTTTTCCGGTGGCCAGCTCGATCGCAACCGCGCCTTGTACCCGACCGTCGTCGATCAGCAATCTGGTCGCGTAAAATTCGTCGTAGCGCGTGACGGCGTTGTATTGCAACGACGTCTGGAACAGCGTGTGCAGCATGTGGAAGCCGGTCTTGTCGGCGGCAAACCAGGTTCGCTGTTTCTTCATGCCGCCGAACGGACGCACTGCCACGTGACCGTCGGGCTCGCGATTCCACGGGCATCCCCAATGCTCCAGGCGCATCAGTTCGAGCGGAGCTTCCTTGACGAAAGCTTCCACGGCGTCCTGATCGGGAAGCCAGTCGCCACCGGAGATGGTGTCGTAAGCGTGCTCGTCCAGGCTGTCGTCCTTCCCGATGACGCCCGCTGCGCCCCCTTCCGCGGAGACGGTGTGGCTACGCATCGGGTAAACCTTGGAGAGAACCGCGACGCTAAGATTGGGGTTTGTTTCGGCGACGGCGATGGCGGCTCGCAACCCAGCGCCGCCACCGCCAATCAAGAGAACATCATGAACGGAGATGTCCAGCATATTGGGGCGATCTAATGAATCTTAAGCTAAGACGGATGGCGGTAGCAAGCTCGCGTCCGCGCCCAGTCGTGAATTGCGGTATACGTAACAGGTATGGCCACGTTCAATCGCCGATCCTTTCTGACCGCCGCGGCAGGCGGCGCAGCGGCACTGCCCGTTCTAGCGCAAACCTCCGAATCCCGCGCGCCAGTCGCGCCCAACGCCACGTTACGCGATTGGTCCGGCCAGCAACCGGTGCAATACCCGGACCCCGATGTCATTGCGCTCGACAACCGCTTCCGGCGTTATATGGTCGGCAACACCGTTATCAAGCGGCTCTACAACGGCACGCTGTGGGCTGAAGGCGTGGCCTGGAACGGCGCCGGGCGGTACCTGGCGTGGAGCGACATCCCCAACAACGTGCAGATGCGCTGGATTGAGGAAGACGGCCACGTCAGCGTTTTTCGCAATCCGTCCGGCTACAGCAACGGCAACACGTTCGATTACGAAGGGCGCGAGCTTTCCTGCGAGCATGGGGGGCGGCGCGTGGTCCGCTATGAATACAACGGAACCGTAACCGTGATAGCGGACAAGTTCGAAGGCAAGCGGCTGAACTCGCCGAACGACATCGTGGTTCATCCGGACGGCGGCATCTGGTTCACGGATCCGACTTACGGAATTTTGGGAAATTACGAAGGCTTCAAGGCGGACAAAGAACTCAAGGAATCGGTCTATCGCGTGGATCCGAAGACCGGGAAAATGGACAAGATGATGGATGAGATGGATGAGCCGAACGGCATCTGTTTCTCGCCGGATTACAAGCGCCTATATGTCGCCGACACCGGCGCTGCGCGGGAGATCCGGGTTTGGGATCTCGACGGGAAGGCCATTCGCAATGGTAAGCGGTTTGTCCAGTTGGACGTCCCGGGCAGCGGCGCGCCGGCAGCGGCGGATGGAATCCGTTGCGACGTGGATGGCAATATCTGGGCCGGGGCGCGTCCGGGAGTCCAGGTGATTGCTCCGGGCGGCGAGCGCATCGGCATCATTCGCCTGCCGGAAAACTGCGCCAACATTTGCTTCGGTGGCACGAAGCGAAATCGATTGTTTATGGCGGCCAGCCAGTCGCTTTATGCGGTGTATGTTTTGACCACTGGGGGTCACATCGCATAGGCACGATGAATACTTCACGGCGCGAGTTCCTGGCTTCCGGCACGGCGTGGTTGTCCGCGCCCGCTTTCGCGCAGCGCCCGCCGCAGCGCGCGGTGGTAATCATGTGCGACGGATTCGGCGCGGAGTATTTGGATCAAAGCCACATGCCGGTGCTCGCCGGGTGGCGGGAAAAGGGAATCTTCGTTCGCGGGCAGGCCACCATGCCGTCGGTCACCAATACAAACAATGCTTCGATCTGCTGCGGCGTGTGGCCCGACGAGCACGGCATCACCGGCAATTCCTACTTTGACGAACGCACCGGGCGCGAGGAATATATGGAGACGGCCGATCTGCTTCTGGCTCCAACGTTATTTCAACGAGCGCAGAAGCAGGGCGTGCGTTCGGCGCTGCTTTCGTCCAAGAAGAAGACCACTACCCTGCTATCGCCGGGCGCGGCTTTGATTCTCACAGCGGAAGAGCCGGGTCAGGATTGGGTCCGGCGACTAGGGCCCGCGCCCGGAATCTACAGCCGTGAAATCAACTACTGGCTCTTGCGGGCGGCGATCGATGTGCTGAATAAGCGCCGCGATCTCGGTTGCCTCTATGTCCACACGACGGACTACCCGATGCATACGTGGCCGCCTGAGGGGCGGGAGTCAAAAGAACATCTGGCGCGTCTCGATCAGCTTTTTGGAGAAATGGCGGAGGCCGCGCCCGACGCAGCGTTCCTGCTCACCGCCGATCACGGGATGAACCACAAGACGCACTGCTGGGATCTCGAGAAAGTTTGCCGCGAGCGCGGCGCGCCGATTCGCATCGCGATTTCGGTGGATCGAGACAAATATCTAAAGCACCATCGCGGCCACGCCGGCGTGGCTTGGGTGTACTGCAATGGCGCGCTAGACGTGGATCGCGTGGCGAAGACGATCGGCTCGCTGAAAGGCGTCGAATCGGTAATGACTAGAAGCGAGGCCACGCAGCGCTTTCATCTGATGGCCTCTCGCATTGGAGATTTGATCGTGCTGGGCGACCGCGATACGGTCTTCGGGGAGCTGGATTCGGCTTCTGAAACGCTTCCGGCCGAATACCGGGCTCACGGTTCGTTACACGAGATGGATGTGCCGCTGGTGGTCTACAACGCGCCGCCGAAACTTTCCGCGAAGGGCTTTCGATACAACCGGGATTTGGCTCGCTGGCTGTACGCAGGGTGAGCTATCGCACCGGGGGCGCGTCCTTATAAACCTTCCCGTGCTTCATCACGAACACCACTCGTCGGACCGCCGTGATGTCGTCCAGCGGATTGCCGTCCACGGCCACCAGATCCGCCTCCATCCCCTCCGCGATCGAGCCGATCTTGTCCGCCATCCCCAACGATTCCGCCGCCACCGAAGTTCCGCTCATCAAGGCGTCCATCGGGCTATCGCCGCCGTCCTTTCACGCGATAGATGAATTCTTCGGCGTTGCGCCCGTGCGAGCCCGCCACCGCGTCGGTGCCCAGCACGATTTTCACGTGCGCCTTGCGCGCGCGGCGCAGCACATCGGCCACCAGCGGCAGCGCCTTTCTCCATGTAGGCGAACCCTCTCTCGTTGTAATTGCCGATGCCCAGAAATTTCGCCTTGTTGTCCAGGTAGTTGTGCAGCACCAGGAAATTCGGATCGAAGTACACGCCCCGCTCCGCCATCAATTGCAAGCGTGGCATCGTCCAGAAACGTTCCGTGCTCGATCGACGTGCAGCCGGCCATGATGGCCGCCCGCGCGCCGTCCGAAGCGTGCGCATGCACGATAGCGCGCAGCCCCACCTTGCTTCGCCTCGCCGCAAGTGGCGTTGATCTGGTCCACGGTCATGGTCATCTTGCCGCCGTCGCGAATGCTGGCCGTGGCGAACAGCTTGATCAGATCCGCGCCCTCCGCCTTCAACTTATCCACTAACGCGCGAATCTGCTCCGGCGTGCCGGTGTTCTCGGTGATCTGCGCCAGAGACGTCAGCAGGCGCGGCCCCGGGATCGCGTCGCGCGCGATCATGTCGCGCAGGTCGGCGTCGAGCGCCGCGCCCACGCTCTGCACCGTGGTGAAGCCGCCCATCAGCGTGGCGTACAGGTTGGCCTCCGCATACAGCGCGGCCTGCTGCGGCGTCGATTTCGCGCCGGGCCCGCCCTGCTCGAAGCGGCCGTCCTTGTTGAAGTACCAGGTGGGGTGGACGTGCGTGTCGATCCAGCCCGGCATGACGGTGAGACCGCTCAGATCGATGGTCGGTTTACCCTTGGCCGTGCCGATGCTGGCGATGCGGCCGTTTTCGATGGCGATCTCCTGGTTCCGCAGCACGTGGCCCTTGCCGTCGATCAGCGTCGTGGTTTTGACAATCAACGGTTGAGCCGCCGCGATGGACAGCAGCGCCGGAATAAGGAGCAGGCAACGCCTCATTTTGCACCGTTGATGTAATTCTCTACCTGCTCACCCAGAACCTCCAGCGGCAGGACTCCATCGCGCAAAACGACGTCATGATAATCGCGAATATCGAACTTCGGTCCGAGCTTTTGCTCGGCTTCACGCCGAAGCTCGAGAATCTTGAGCTGGCCCATTTTGTACGCCAGCGCCTGGCCGGGCCACGAAATATACCGATCCACTTCGGCCAGCGATTCACCCGGGGCATGCTGGTGGAAATATTCCACGGCCTGATCGCGAGTCCAGCCGAGCTCGTGCATCCCCGTGTCCACCACCAATCGGACCGCGCGGAATCGTTCGCTGGCCAATTGTCCGAAATGGCTGTAGGGATCCTTGTAAACTCCGAGCTCGGCGCCCAACGATTCCGCGTACAGGCCCCAGCCTTCGACGTAAGCATTGTTGCTATAAAACTTCCGTAGATCCGGAAGGCCCCGCTGTCCGCGCGCGAGCGTCAACTGAAAAATATGGCCGGGAACGGCTTCGTGCAAAACCAGCGCTTCTTTGTCGTACTTGAACTGCTCCTCCGGCTTATAGGTGTTCAGATTCATCCACCCGGGCGTGCTGAAATCCGGCGATGGAGCCTGCGCGCTGGTGGCCGAAGCAGCTTCGCGATCTTCTGGAATCGGCCGGATGCCATACAACAGCGGCGGGATGTGTTTGAACTGCTTGGGCAGTTGCGGCTCGATGATCTTGGCGATGTTGCGGCAGTATGCCAGCATTTCCTCTTTGCTGTGGAAATGCTGCCCGGGGTTGGAGTGCAGCTTGCTGTCGAATTCCTCGAGCGTTCCCTGAAAGCCGGTCTCCCGAACGATGGCCAGCATTTCGCTCTCGATTCGTTTGACTTCGTTTTCCCCGATCTTATGGATCTGCTCCGGCGTGTAACTGGTGGTGGTCCTGCGGCGAACTAGAATCGCATACGCTTCCTTGCCGCCTGGAATTGAACCCAGGCCGACCTTGGCGCGCGCGTTCGCGGCGTACTTGCCGGCCATGTAATCGTGCAGACGCCGCCAGGCGGGCAGGAACTGATGTTCGTAAGCGTCGGACGCCTCCGAGCGCAGCCGGGCCTGTTCCGCCGGCGCAATGTTGCCAGGGAAATTACGGAACGCTCCCAGCAGCGGCGACGTCTTTTCGTCCTGTGCAGCCTGGGCGGCCAGTTGACTGGATATGATGTCGATGACCACGCGCGGCTGCACCATGCGCTTCGCCACAGCTTCATCCAGAATGCCGATGTTTTGATCCACATAGGCAGGGACGGCGCGAAGACGCGCGATGATGTTCTCGTAATCGTGAACGCTGTGAGCGGGCATGCTATCCACAACCTGGTAGATACGATTGTGGAAGCCATTCAACTGGCTGATGCGCGCGATGTAGTCCTCCGCTTCTTCGGACTCCAACTCTTCGCGAAAATCGTACTGCAGAACGCGCACGGACAGGCGGTCCGCCGGGGAGAGATTCGTCTCTGCGAAGTGATTCAGTTGATCGAGCTCGCGCTGCGTGTGGGAACGGCGAAGTTCGCGGCCGGCTTTCGACCAATCCGTCCAGCGCTCATCGTACTCGTGGCGTCCCGCGCCGGTAGCGTATTCAGGCCGGTCGTGCAGGCGCTCCTCGAAAGTGGCGGCGAGAAATCGCGTCAGGTCGCTCGAAGGAGCCTGGCTTGGCGCAGGAATCGGCAGTACCAGAGCGATTGCCAGCCAATAGCGGCGTGTCATGCTATCGGGATCGCTTCTCGGGCAGCGCGAAAACATACAGCGCGTTCCCGTTGCCCGGATGATGAATATCGGGCGCGATGGCAGCCGGCACCTGCCGCGGGCTGCCGCCGCCGAGTCCCGTCGTCACCGCGATGTATTGCTTGCCGCCCGACGCTGAACGAAACCGGAAAGCCTTGCACCGAAGTTCCCAGCCGCGTTTTCCACAGCATGGCGCCGGTCTTCACATCCACGGCTTTGAACACGCGATCCAGATCGCCCACAAACGCCACACCGCCGGCGGTCGACAGAACCGCCGTCAGGAACGGACGCGCGCTGCTGAATGCGACCAGTTTTCCTTCATGGTCTTCACATCGTACGCCGCCAGCTTGCCGATGTTGCCGTTCGTGCCGGGCATTTCGAAGAAGCGCCGGTCGGCCGACGTGCCGCCCGAGCCTTCTTTGAAATCCACCTTGCGGCCGGACATCTCCATGCAGCTTTGGCTCAGAGGAATGATCAGCTCGCTCGCGCCGGGATTGTAACTCATGGCCTGCCAGTTGTGGCCGCCCTCGGTGCTGGGACAGGACTGCACCCACTTGCCGGTCTGCTGTTCGAGAATTTCGTTGCGGTAGTGCAGCTCGCCGGTTTTTGGATCGATGTCATCGAACACGTTCTGGAACACGGTTTCTTGTATCCGAGAAACTTGCCGGTCTGTGCGATCAAGCTTCCACAGAATGCCCGCCTTGCCGATGGTGAAGACAGCTTTCTGATCGCCGATATCGACCAGAACGCGCTCGAACACTTCATCCAGATCCAGCGATTCGCCGGGCATGTGCTGGAAATACCAGGCCAGCTTTCCGGTCATCGGGATTGCAGCGCCAGCGTGGAGCTGGTGTACAGCGCTGTCTCGGATTTCGTGCCGCGGCTGGCCCGCATCCACGGCTTGGCTTGCGCCACGCCCCAGTAGGTCAGATTCAGTTCAGGATCGTAACTGCCGGTGATCCAGGTGTCGCCGCCCGCGCGCAGCAGATTCGGCAAGCTCGCCCAGGTATCGCCGCCCGGCTCGCCCTCGCGCGCGACCGTATAGAACTTCCAAAGCTGCTTCCCGGTCTCGGCATCGTAGGCGCTGATGTAACAGCCTTCCTCCTTATACCGGTCGCACCCCATCAGCCCTGCATCACTTTGCCGTGAATGATGATGGGTCCGCTGGTGTTGCTGTAGCCTTTCCGGTTATCTGCGATCACGGTTTCCCAGACCACCTTGCCGGTGCGCGCGTCCAGCGCAACCAACTTCGCGTCCGTGGTGGCGAGAAAAACCTTGTCCTGATAAATCGCCAGGCTGCGCGTGGCGCCGTACGCTATGGTAGCGACCGGTCCGATGCGATTCTCCCAAATCAGCTCGCCGGTGGCGGCATCCAGAGCCTGCACCGTGTTGCCGGTGTTGGCCAGATACATGATGCCGTTGTGGACAATGGGGGTGGGCTCGGCTGGCGCCGCCGTCGTTCATCGCCCAGACCCAGGCGAGTTGCAATTCACCGACGTTTTTCGTGGAATCTGCGTGAGCGGGCTGTAACTCCAGGCCTGATAATTGCGCCGGATCATGAGCCAATCGGCCGGATCGGGATGCGTCAGCATCTCGTCGGTGACGGGCACGTAGTTTTTCACTTCACCGGTAACCGTCAGGCCCATCGGTCCGCTGATCGCAGCCGGTCCACGTCCTCCGCCTCCGCGCCCCGCCTGCGCTGCGCCCGGCCCTCGGCCGCCCTGAAGGAAATTCGTCGGAACCTGGCCGGTGGCCACGGTACGGATCGCGACTTCAGTGGTGGCCGTAAGCGGCTGCTGACCCGGCCGCGCGCCGTTCGCAGCCAGGATAAAGGCCGCCAGATCCACATAAGTTTCCGGGTTCAGGCCGCCCACATTTCCCGGCGGCATGCTGGTTTGAATCAGCGCCACGAGATCGCGCGTGGACCGGTTGCCCCAGGTGTTCATGAAATTCGAGCCGGCCAATTGCGGAGCTTCATTGCGTCCGGCCATATCCGGCAGATGGCAGCTCGCGCAATTCTCCTGGTAAGCCGTTCGCCCGGCCGCTGCCTGGGCCGCGGTAAACGGTCCGGCCGTGGGAGTCTGCTGGGCTACCAGGATCGCGAGGCCGAACGTGGTTATGATCGTGATTTTTTCAAGCATGGTGGCGTCTCCTAGTGCATGAGCCAACCCCAAAGATTGCCTTCGGGAGCCTTCTCGCTATTGATCTGAATGTAGAACTTGCCCTTTTTCAAACTTTCCACCTGCTCGGGCGTCAGGTCGAACGTGCCCGAGACGGTCCCGCTGGTTCCGGGAGAAACAGTGAGGTCCAAAATGGCGGGACCGCGAATGCCCGTTACGCGGCTCAAGTGAATGTGCGCGGCCGTTGCGGGCGAACGCAAGCCTTCAAATGTTCCGGTTATCGAGAGCTTATTTCCGGTAAGCGACGCGGCGGCGGATCCGCCACCTGAGATGGTGGCGTGCATGGCGGCATCCAGAGGCACGGGACCCAGGTGTGTCTTGAACGTCTCGTCTTTTTGCGCCGCCTGGGAGACAGAAAACGATACGATCCCAAGGCCGATTAATGCTGCCACGACGTGCCGATTAAATGCCATTCCGCGCCTCTCGATCCCGTAAAAGGACAATAGGCATTATAGTTGGCTGCGCGATTCGCGGCCAGTCCGGGTTGTGCCGCTCAATAGGTCGACTTGATTAGTTCTTTAACTTTATGGGCGGCGGAAGCGCCTTACGCGGCAGCAGATCCGGCCTGTTCGCGGCGCTATACACGATGGAAGCAATCACAGCGGAAGCCTGCATCAGGTCCGCAGGAACCGCGTGGTCGTAGAGGTCCATGTTGGAATGGTGCGTCATGTGCTCATACTCTACTTCGTCCTGGATGAACTGAAATCCCGGCAACCCCACCTGGTCGAAGGATTGATGATCGGTGCCGCCGGTGTTTCGAATCGAGATCGCGCCGACGCCCAGATCATGGAACGGCGCGAACCAGGCCTCGAAGATCGGACGCATGGCGTCGTTGCCCTGCAGATATACGCCGCGAATTTTTCCGGTTCCGTTGTCGTCATTAAAATAGCCGGAAAGCTTGGCGTGCGCGGGCTTGAGCTGCATGGTGTCCGGATCGCCGAAAGTCTCTTTCACGTAAGCCTGGGAGCCGTATATGCCCTGTTCTTCGCCGCTCCACAAACCTAGCCGGACCGTCCGGTCAAGATCGAGATGCAGAGCCTTCAGAATGCGCATCACTTCGATCATCACCGCGCTGCCGGTTCCGTTGTCGGTTGCGCCGGTGCCGCCGATCCAGGAATCAAAATGCGCGCCGATCATGACTACTTCATCCGGTTTCGTGCGGCCGGGGATGTTGGCGATGATGTTCAACCCTTCGCCGGTTGCGCCTTCGCTGGTGCTGCGAACCTCGAGTCCCAGTTTCACGGGAACTTTCCTCTCGAGCAACCGCGCGATACGATTGTAATGCTCTATGGTCAGGGCAATACGCGGCGCGGGTGCGGCATGGTCGCTCGCGTAACTGCCGGCCGCTTCGCCGAAAACCGTGCCGCCATCGGCGTTGTAGCTCGGGACGATCACGGCCACCGCGCCTTCCTTCGCCAGAAAGTCGTTCACTCGATCCGTGATCCGGTCTTCGTACTCCCACACCTTGGACTCAGCCCCGAGGGGTAGGATATCGAAGAGAGCGCGTCGGTCGGCCCGCTTCTCAGGCAGGATCATCTTTTCCAGATCGAACGGGGGCAGCGCGAACGGCGTGGATGCTTCGGATTCCTTCGCCAGGTCCGCGTCTGAATAGCGCGAGGACCGTGCTGTCGTCACAGGCGTCGCGTCTCTGGGGTCTTCCAGCAAGACGATCTTTCCGCGCAGTTTGCCCTTCTGTTCCTGAAAGTATTTTTCGAGATCCTCATCCGTCTTCTTTGCATCCAGCACGTCGCTGAGCTTGAGCGGCGCGAGAACGGGTTCGGCTACCACGAGTCCTTTGGTATCGCCCGACCACGCCAGCGGGAATCCGATCAGCGGCGCAAATTCCGGCTCCTGGATAGAAGCGCTGAACTTGGTCAGCCGCCAGCTACGGCCGAATTTACCCCACGGCTTGGTGGCCGCATCGTCAATTCCATATTCCTTCAGCCTTTTGACGGTCCAGTTGGCGGCGGCGGTGAAGCCCGGCGAGCCTGTCAACCGCGGCCCGTACACGTCCGTGATCCAGAACAGGTGATCCATGACCTTGGAGTTCTGAAATGCTTCCGTCTTAATCCGTTGGACGACGGCGAGATCGACTTTCTCCTGGGCGCATAGCGTTAACGAAAACAAAGAAATTGCAAGAAGCTTCTTCATAGATTCTCTAAATTATAGCTACCGATCGGTGTCAGCTCTCGGACCGTAGTGTGGAATAGGGCGGTTCAATTCGTATGCGCCGAGGTCCGGAGCGCGTCCCGTGTAGCCGTCCGTGATGTTGGGAAGCACGATCCCGGCGTCCACGGCCGGCGATCCAGGTTTCAGCGTAAAGTCGAAATGATCGGGGCTGTAGAGCCGCTGCGGATCGGTTCGGTCCGGCTTCGCTGCTCTTACGAAGCTGTCGTAGTCCACCAGGATGCTATGCTGCTCCTGGCCGGTCGCTTCGCTATATTCTTTCAGCGTTTTGAAGCTCCTGGTCACCACGGCGTTCTCATAGTCGCGGGCAACTTCAAATTTAGGCGAGTTCCACTCAAAGGCGTGATCGCTATTCCGGTTCGGAAGGAATCCGTTGTAATCGGAAGTCGTATAGTTTGTGTAAGTGGTGACCGCAAAGACCGCAGCCAGTGCGCCTTGCGCCAAAAGCAGGTTATTTCGAAAGTATTCGTTTGACGCCGGACCGACGCGGCCTTCCCCAATGATTGTATTGTTGTAAGTCAGAATGCCGGAAGAGCCTTCAATGTATTTGAGCGACCCGGTAGGCGTGTTGTACACCAGGTTCTGGTAGAAATACACCGGCCCTCCGAACATCGGCTGAACGCTCAAGGCCCCGGAAGCTGAGTTAAAGCAGCGATTCCTGAACACGCGGATATTTCGAGCGCCCCCGTCGGTTTCAATGCAGTTGTCGCCCATGTTGTAAATGTCGTTGTTATAAAAATCGATCGCGAGCGGGACCCGGTCCGGTATGTCGTTGGGCGCACCGTCTGGAGTTCCGTAAGTGGCGACGTCGATGCCATCGTGCCAGTTAGCGACATAGTTGTGAGCGATCACGTGCCCCTGGCCGTAAACCTTGATCGCGTATTCGGATTTGAGTAACTCGGGATAACCGGGGAAGTTCTGCCACAATGCTCCCGTCCAGCCCATCATCTTGTCGGGATCGTGACGCCCGATGAAGATATTGTCGGCGATGTAAAACTGCTTGGAGCCGGACCAATCTGCTTGAATCGCCCGGCCGACATCGTAGAGCTTCGAGTGTTTGAGCGTAAAGCCGCTCGATCCCGCGATGTTCTTGATGCCTAGCAGGAAGGCCACATTAGTGTTTCGAATCGTGATGCCTTCGAAATAGTTATAATTCCCGCCCATCAAATTGAACAGGGTCTGAGCGCCTGCGCCATCGAAGATTACTTCCCCGTCTCCAGCCGCCTTGATCGCGATCGGCTTATCGGGAGTGCCGCTTTGAGTGAGATAGTAAGTGCCGTCAAACAGGGTTGCTAGAGCCAGGTAGCCGGGGCGGGGAAGTCCGGTCATGTAATGAAAGCGGTCGCTAACATAGAGACCCGCGTGCACCAGGATCGTGTCGCCAGGCTGCACTCGCGGCGGATAGGCGTTCTCGTAATCGTAGTGCGCCGAGCCCATGTAGTACGCCGCCATTAGTCCGATGAAGGCAGGCTCCTGCTTTGGTCCTTCCCAGCCCACCGGATAGACATGATAGATATGGCCGCCCTGTGCAGGTTGAGGCTCCTTGCGCGTGCGCACTGTGACGGTTTTAAGCGCGGCGCCTTGAACCCCATCCGGATCGGTCAGCTCAAAACGGCACTCGTATTCGGTGTCAGGCTCAAGATTCAAGATGCTCCCGGCGAACATGTTGGGAGCCGTGTATTTGAAAACTGCAAAACGCGACTCGCCGGCGGCCGGTGCTGCGCCTGGGATCACTCCGATCTCTTCGCGTTGCAGACGCATCAGGGGCAGAGCCTGATGCCACGCCTGCTCTCCGGTCTTTCGATAACTGACTTCGACGCGCGCGTTACGGTTATCATCGCCCGCGATCTTCCATTCGAAACCGAGCGAGATCAAAGTGGGCGGTTCCACGACGAAATCGCCCGATACCGTCCCGTTTTGCGCCCGGGCCGGAAGGGCGGCCACGATCGCCAGCGCGAACAACGCAAAAAGGCCGTTCGAACGATTCGCGGTGCTCATGGTGAAAACCTCCAGCTTGCTCGGATGTTCGAGCCATGGTAACGAATTGCGCCCGAACCTAATAGGACTATAATGATTGACCGGACCACTTGGCAATGAAAAGACCAAGCCATTTGGCGAAGGAGAGGAAAATGCAGAGAGCACTGATCGGTTTGGCGGCGCTGTTCACGGTTTCGAGCGTGGTTGCGCTAGCGCAGCCCAAGGACGCCATCGATATTACCGATGCCCAAATCAAGGAGGTTCTGAAGTTCGCGCCTCCCGCGGTTGACCAAACGCTCAGAGTTATCGACATGGGCAAATATCAACTTTCCGTGGCGATCATTCATCGCGGGCCGACGGGTGGCGCGGCGGCAGGTCGTGGACGGGGCGCCGGTGCAGGACGCGCGGCATCCGCCGCGGAGCCGTGCGGCTTGACGTCCTTGCCCGCCGGAGCCAAGGAGAGCGGCGCCGGGGGCATTGCTCACGATGACACGGTCGAAACCTACGTTGTGGTGTCCGGAGGCGGAACCCTAATCACGGGCGGCGAGATCCTCAACGGCCGGAGATCCCCGCCGGACAGCGAAGTGACTAAGATTCTAAACGGTCCGTCGTGTGGCGGCCGCATTGTCGGAAATTTCGTGAGCCGCAAAATAGGGGTTGGAGACGTTATCGTGATTCCCGAGGGCGTGCCGCACGGATTCACCGAGATCTCGGATCACATTGATTATCTGAGCATACGTCCGGATCAGAAGAAGGTTCTGGAGCACGGCTACGTGAATCCGCATCTACCCAAGAGCTAGCGGGCGGGCGGCGATCCGCGATCACAAAAACAGGAGAGCTAACGCCGCGGCGGTCATCAGCGCCGCGCAGATCCACCCGAGCACCGTTGCGGCCGGCGAATTAGTCCGTTCGCCCATGACTTTTTTATCGCTGGTGAGCAACACAACCAACACCACCAACGGCGGCGCCAGCACACCGTTCACGACCGCCGACCAGAATAGCATCTTCACCGCGTCCAATCCCGCGAAATTAAGAGCCAGCCCAACCAGCATTGCTCCGCCGATGACGAGGTAGAATCCCGGCGCGCCCTTCGGCTTCTGGCTTAACGAGGCCGCGTTCCAGGACGCCGCTTCCGAAATCGCGTAGGCGCAAGAACCCGCCAGTACCGGGACGCCTAGCATGCCCGTCCCAATCAATCCCAACGTGAAAAGCCAATACGCGCCAGGGCCCGCCAACGGCCGCAGCGCTTCCGACGCTTGTTTCGCCGTTTCGATGTTCGTTACTCCATGCGTGTGCAGCGTCGCCGCGGTTGTAAGAATGATGAAGAACATCACCAGATTGGAGAAGAACATCCCCGTGACCACGTCCTCCGTCGCGCCTTCGAGTTCCTGATTCGTCGCGCCGACGCGCTCCTCCAGTGTCGTCCTACCTTGTTTCACCTCTTCTTCCACTTCCTCGGCCGCCTGCCAAAAGAACAAGTACGGGGAAATGGTTGTCCCCAGAATGCCGACTAACACCGACATGTAGGATCTAGACCACTCCAAGTGCGGCAGGAAGGTTCCATGTAGAACACTGGACCAATCGGGGCGCACCAGGAAGGCTGTGATGACGTAAGCGAACAAGACCAAGGTTAGCCATTTGAAGACCCGCGCGATGAAATCATACGAAGTCCAGAGCAAGAGGGCGGTAATCAGCAGAGCGAAGAACGGATTCCAGAGATAGGCTGAAATTCCCGTCACCATCTGCATCGAAGCCGCCATGCCGCCCAGATCGGCGCCGACGTTGAACACGTTCGCGAAAATCAGGAGCGCGCAGGCCGGCCACAGCACCCAACGAGAATATCGCCGACGGATCGCGCCACCAAGCCCGCCGCCCGTCACCATCCCCAACCGCGCGCACATCAATTGCACGGCTGCCATCAGAGGAAAGGAAAACAGAGCCGTCCACAGGAAGGAGAATCCGAAGGCCGCGCCGGCCACCGAGTAAGTGGAAATTCCCGAAGGATCGTCATCCGCCGCGCCGGTAATGAGCCCCGGCCCAAGATTGGCGAAGAAGCGCCGCACGAATCCTGGCTGTTTTTTCGGATGCATGGCGACGGCCCGCAGTCCTATAAGCCGAGCACGTAGAGGACCCTATCCGCGGCGATCGCGATGTGTTGCTGTCCGTCGATCAGGAATGAGATTGGA
Source organism: Terriglobia bacterium (assembly GCA_963786745.1). GTDB lineage: Bacteria > Acidobacteriota > Terriglobia > Bryobacterales > Bryobacteraceae > Palsa-89. The sequence goes on from CAWBAE010000015.1 coordinate 220,955, forward strand.
TTGGCGGTGATGGCGCCGCCGGTCTGAAATTCCCACAACGGCTTGCCGGTCTTGGCGTCCAGGGCGTAAAAGTTACCTTCGTTGGAGCCGCCGAAAACCAGGCCGCCCGCTGTCGAAAGGACGCCCGCCCAGGGCGGCGAAACCAGGCGGAACTGCCACACCATCTTCCCGGTGGTGGCCTCCAGCGCCCGGATCGCGCCCCAATTGTCGTCGGATGGCAGTTCGCGCTGGCCGCCGCCGGCAAAAAAAGTACCGGGTTTGTAGTCGGCCTCGCGCTTGAAGTACGTAGCGCCGGTTTCACGCACGGCCACGAAAAAGAGTCCCGACGGAGGGCTGTACGACGGGCTGAACCACACGGTCGACCCGTTCAGATTGGGCCAGACCAGCGTTCCTTGCTCGCTCGGCTCGGTGTTGGGAAGCACCATCGGACGGCCGCTATCGTCCAGACCTTTGGCCCAGGTTTGCTTGGCGTACGGCTGCCCGGCCAGGAATTGTCCGTTCTCGCGATCCAGCACGTAGTAAAACGCATTGCGATTGGCGTTGGCCAAGGCCCTGCGCTTCTTGCCTCGAATCTCGGCGTCGAACAAAATTGGAACATGCGCGGAGTCCCAATCGTGCGTGTCGTGTGGCGTGAATTGAAAATGCCAGCGCAACGCGCCCGTATCGCCATCCAACGCGACCATCGAACAGGTGTACAGATTATCGCCGGGGCGCGGATCGCCGTTCCAATCCGGGCCAGGATTTCCGACGCCCCAGTAAACCAGGTTCATCTGCGGATCATATGCGCCGGTGACCCAAGTGGTCCCGCCGCCGGTTTTCCAGGCGTCGCCTTGCCAGGATTCGTGGCCGGGCTCGCCGGGGCCGGGGATGGTCCAGAAGCGCCAGGCGCGTTTGCCGGTCTTCGCATCGTAGGCATCCACGAAGCCGCGCACGCCTGCCTCGCCGCCGCTGATGCCCACCACTACCTTGCCGCGCAAAGCCAGAGGCGCCATGGTCATGCTGAAGCCGGGCTTGTAATCCGCCACTTGTGTCGACCAACGCTGCTGTCCGCTCTTGATATCCAGCGCCACCAGGTAGCAATCCAGCGTGGCGACGAACAGCTTGTCATCCAGGATCGCAGCGCCGCGATTCACCCGGCCGAATCCGATGTTTTGATAATCGGCTGGTATCGGGCGGCTCCAACTCCACAGCGGACGTCCGGTCTTCAGGTCCAGCGCGGCGGCCTTATTCGGTCCGGTGATGTACATGACGCCATCGGCCACGATCGGCGAAGTTTCGTTGTTGGGCGTGTCAAACTGGTAAGCCCACTTTACTTTGAGCCGCGCCACATTGGCCGGCGTCACCTGATCCAGCGGAGAAAATCGATGGCCGAGGTAATTGCGGGAGTAGGTCAGCCAACTGCCGGGCTCGCGGTCGGCATTGACGATTCGTTCGTAGGGCACCTGGGCGGCCAAGCTTCCGGCCACGAGGAATAACGCGAGAGATTTCATTGCTTACCTCTGAGGCCGGCTAAATACGCGGTTAGATCAGTCAGTTCGTCATCGCTGAAGTCGGCTTGATACGACGGCATAAGGCTCTTGTTCCGCAGTTTGCGCAGCTCCCGGAGGTCGGCCTTTCGAAAGCTGTGAAAGGCGCTTTTCGAATCTTTAATTTGTATCGTGAACGAGTCCTCGTTCATGCGAATTCCGCGAATGGTGAGGCCGTCCGCGGTCACTGCTTCCACCAGCATGAAATTCTCGGGCACGGATGCGTTCGGAGAAACGACGGATTCCCGAAGATAAGCTACGTTGCGTTTGGAGCCGATGTCGGTGAGCTCCGGGCCGTAGCCGGAACCGACCCCCGCAATCATGTGACAGTTAGCGCAGCCATTGGCCTGGTAGAGATGCTCGCCGCGAGTGGGATCGCCCGCGACAGGTTCGGCGGGAGCTGCCCCGATCTTCCGGACATAGGCGGCGACACTGGCCACTTCGTGCGAATCGAGCTGCCACGCGCCCGGCATTTCGGGCTGGATGCCGTCCGTAATCACCTTATGCAGAGCGGCGTCGTCCGGTGCATGGTTCAGCTTGGCACGGCGCAGATTAGGGCCGCGGCCGCCGCTGCCGTCCTGTCCGTGGCACAGGGCGCATTGGGATTCGAACAATCGCTGGCCGACCGCGAGATCGCCGGGCCCGGCCGGAGTTTGCGCCATCAGGCCAGAAAAACAGAGCAGGAAAAAAATCGCACGCAAGATGTTATTGAGTATGCCATGCCCGGCGGTGCTATCATAAACTCCTTTACCTGGAGGGTTTGTCAATGGCCAATTGTTCGAAGCCGATATTCTACGGCTGTCTCGCTTTGCTTCTGGTTGCGTCGGGCTGCAATCAAACCCCGGCTGACACGCGCGCCGCGGATGAAAGCGCTCTCAAAGAAGCGGACGCCCAATGGGCCAAGACTGCCGCGACGCGCGATCTGGACGGCACGGTCGCGTACTACACCGATGACGCTTCGCTATTGCCTCCTAACGCGCCCATCGCGACCGGCAAGCAGGCGATCCGCGCCGTGTGGGCCACGTTGCTCGCGCCCGAGAATACGCTGCCACCGTGGCAGATTACCAAAGTGGAGGTTGCCCGGTCCGGCGATCTCGGTTACGTGATCGGCACATATGACATGACCACTAAAGATCCCCAAGGCAAAATCACGGCGGACCATGGCAAGCTGCTGGAGGTTTGGAAGAAACAGGCCGACGGAAAGTGGAAGACGGTGGCCGACATTTTCAACTCCGACCTCGCTGCGCCGCCGGCTCCGGATGTAAAGAAATAGTCCACAAAGACCAAGCCAGCATCAACGCGGCCAACGGCAGAGCGACATAGTTTCCGATCGCTCCGGGCGGCGTGTGCCTGAACGTGACCGGCTTGAGATGCCCCACCAATTCGCGCAGCAGCGTTTCAAGTATCAACAGGACGTACATGAGCGGTACCAGCGACCGATATCGAAAAGCCACCAGAAGCTGGATCACGGCGTAAATCAATTGCGCGCTGCCCCATAGCGCGAAGGAAAAAATAATGCTTTGGCTCCGGCCACGGACAGGTCCATCCCGGCAATACTGCCCGCGCCGCTGTCCGGCGCCAGCAAATGTATGAAGCTCCGCACTGTGCTGACGATCGCGATCAACATGAAGACATAGATAGGCGGTTTGGCCCCGCGAATTACGTTGTCGGCCGTGGCTGGAAGCAGGATGGCAAGAATGTCTTTCGATGGCCTCCGTTCAGGTTTCGCCTGCATGCGCCGCAGTCTAACACGGGACCGGCGCTGTGGGGGCCTGCTACGTTGGACTAGGAATGTCCGACGAACTCAGCAGACGGCAGATCCATATCACCGGGATCGTTCAAGGTGTCGGATTCCGGCCGTTCGTTTACAATCTCGCGCACAAACATCAGCTGTCCGGTTACGTGTTGAACTCTTCAGCCGGGGTGCTGGTCGAAGTGGAGGGCCCCGACGTCGAGCTTGCGCGGTTCGTGAACGCACTAAGTCAAGAGGCCCCGCCGCTGGCACAAATCGAAGACCTGACCGTCGCGAGTCTGACGCCCGCGGGCTATGCAGGCTTCGTGATTCGCGAGAGCCTGGATGAGCCTGGAAAGCTGGTCCCGGTTTCACCGGACGTGGCCACTTGCGAGGACTGCGCGCGCGATTTTCTGACGCCCGGGAACCGGCGCTACGGTTATCCATTCACGAACTGCACCAACTGCGGCCCGCGCTACACCATCACGCGCAAGATTCCCTATGATCGGCCGCTCACCACCATGGCCTGCTTTCCGATGTGCGAGCGCTGTCTGGAGGAGTACGAAGATCCGGCGGATCGCAGATTCCACGCGCAGCCTAACGCCTGTCCCGAATGCGGGCCTGCGCTCATGCTGGATTCGAGCGTCGGCCGGCCGGACAGCCTGGCAGTAATCCAGGAGGTTCGGCGATTGCTGCACGAAGGCAAGATTCTGGCCATCAAAGGGCTGGGAGGCTTTCATCTGGCGTGCGACGCGCTGAATGGGTCCGCCGTCAGATTGCTGCGCGAGCGCAAGAGGCGCAGTGACAAGCCCTTCGCGCTTATGGTGCCGGACATGGAGGCGGCTGAGCGTTGGTGCGAGATTTCGGATGCCGAACGTGCCGCGCTGATAAGCCCCCGCCATCCCATCGTGATTCTGCGCAGGCGTCCGGACGCTCCGCCCGCGAGCGCTCTCGCGCCGGGAAACAAAACGCTGGGGGTGATGCTGCCCTATACGCCGCTGCACCATCTTCTCTTCGGTGGCGAGTTTCCGGCGCTGGTGATGACCAGCGGAAACCTGAGCGAGGAGCCCATTGTCACCGGCAATCGCGATGCAGTTGTGCGGCTCGGCCATGTCGCCGACGCGTTTCTCTTTCACAATCGCGATATTCATACCCGCGTGGACGATTCGGTGATTCGGATCTTTGAGGGAAAAGAACGCGTGCTGCGGCGTTCTCGGGGATACGCGCCTTATCCCGTTACGCTGGGTTTTCCCGTGGCCGAAATTCTGGCGTGCGGCGCTGAATTGAAGAACACGTTCACCTTGACGAAAGAGCATCACGCGTTCTTGAGCCAGCACATCGGAGATCTTGAGAACTACGAAACGCTGGTCTTCTTCAAGGAAACGCTGGAGCGGATGAAGGACCTGTTTCGGATCGCCCCGACCGCAGTGGCCTACGATCTGCACCCCATGTATCTCAGCACGAAAATGGCGCTTGAAATGGAAGGCGTGGAGAAGATCGGAGTCCAGCACCATCACGCCCATATCGCCAGCTGCATGGCCGAGAATGGCGTCGCCAGCAAGGTGATCGGAGTAGCGTTCGATGGCACCGGCTTCGGCACGGACGGCAAGATCTGGGGCGGGGAATTTCTGGTGGCGGACTTTGCCGGCTTCGAACGACGAGCGCATTTTCGCTACATTCCGCTAGCGGGCGGCGACACGGCCGTGCGCGAACCCTGGAGGCTGGCGCTGAGCTATCTGCTCGACTCCTTCGGCGCCCAGGCCGCATCCCTGGACATTCCGCTATGGCGGCGCATCCCGGCGAAGAAGGTGACGGCCGTGAGATCCATGATCGAACGGGGCATCAACACCGTCCAGACGTCAGCGTGCGGTCGCTTGTTTGATGCCGTGGCGTCTTTGATAGGCCTGCGCGACGAGGTCAACTTTGAAGCGCAGGCGGCTATCGAATTGGAAATGAGCGCGCTCCCGGATGTGGACGCCCGCTATCCATTCGAAATCGGCGCGAGCGATTCCTGGGAAGTGGATTTCCGTCCGGCGATTGAAGGCATCGTCAGAGATGTGCTGGCCGCGAGACCATCCGGCTTTATCGCGGCAGCCTTCCACAATACTGTTGCCGGGGCGGCGGTGGAGATCTGCTTGCGGTTACGAACTTCAGAAGGAATCAATCAGGTGTGTTTGAGCGGCGGCACGTTCCAGAATATGTATCTGCTGCAGCGCGCGGTCAGCGGTCTCCGAGCGCACGGATTCGAAACATTTCTGCATGCCAAAGTTCCGCCCAACGACGGGGGAATCTCTCTCGGACAGGCAGTGATCGCCAATCGTGCGCTCGCGACACGCTGATCCATCAGCTCGTCTAAGACTCACGCTCTTCTTGACACGTGCACAACTAGAGAAACGACGAACAGGATCAGGAACAGGAAGAACAGAACCTTGGCCACGCCCGCAGCCAGAAACGAGATTCCGGTGAAGCCGAAAACCGCTGCTAGGATCGCAATGAGCAGGAACATAAGAGCCCAGTACAGCATTTGAATTCTCCTTTTGCGTCGATCGCTCGAATGACCGAACGCCTGGGAGATCTACAGCAAATCGATAACCACAAAGGAAGTTAAGCAGATTCATAAACATGTATCTGCGCGCGGTTAACGTTAAGGAAGAAAATACCGCGTCAGCGGCTCTTTAGCAGGTCCGGAAATTGTTGTTTCAGGCGGCTCAGCTTAGGAAGATCGTTGTACACGATGTAAGGGTTAGTGGGATTGTGATCGAGAGAATGCTGATGATAATCCTCGGCGGCGTAAAAACCGTTCAGCGGAGTAACTTCTGTAACAATCCGGTTCCGGTATAGCCTGGCTGCGTCCAACTGCCGAATATAGGCTTCGGCCACGCGTTTTTGCTCATCGGAATTATAAAAAATCACGGATCGATACTGCGTGCCGGTGTCAGGCCCTTGGCGGTTCAGTTCGGTGGGATCGTGCGCCACGGAAAAGAAAACCTCCAGCAATTTGCCGAAGGAAATCTCGGAAGGATCATAGGTGATTTTGACGGACTCGGCGTGGCCGGTGGTGCCGGTGCTCACTATGTCGTAATGCGCCGTGCCTTTGTTGCCGCCGGCGAAACCCGACACCACATTCGAGACGCCGCGCAGCCGTTCGAAGACCGCTTCCACGCCCCAAAAACAACCGCCCGCCAGAACGGCGGTGGCGGTTTGCTTCGATGCCGGCGCGGGGATGTCAACGCTGGGAGCGGGGAACTCGGCGGCGCTCAACATCAAAGCCGTCAGCAGTAGCAAGAACGAAGAGAACGAAGAGAAACGGAGCAGGCGCATGGTCACTCCCTCTATCGCCAAGTTATCATGAATTCCATGGGTACAGTTTCCGCGGTCCAAGAAGACGCCGGCGCTCTCGATCGGATCAAGCAGCTCGAAAGCGAGTATCTGCTGCAGAACTACGCGCGCTATCCGATCGTGCTGCATCGCGGCAAGGGTTGTTACGCCTACGATACTTCGGGCAAGCGCTATCTCGATTTCATCGCAGGAATCGGGGTGAACGCTCTCGGACATTCGCATCCTCGCATCGTCAAGGCGGTTCGTGATCAAGCCGGCCTGATGCTGCATACTTCGAACCTTTACTATCACGAGTACCAGGGCCCGCTGGCTGAGCGTCTGGCGAAGATCAGCGGTTTAAACCGCACGTTCTTCTGCAACTCCGGAGCCGAAGCGATGGAGGGCGCGCTGAAGATGATCCGCTCGCACGGACGGAAGATCCAGGAGGGCAAGATCGACATCATATCCATGCACAATTCCTTTCACGGAAGGACGCTGGGCGCGCTCTCGATCACCGGCCAGGAAAAATACCGCAAGGATTTCGAACCGCTGCTCGAGGGCGCGCGCTTCGTTCCCGCTAACGACATTGTCGCGCTGGAACAAATGGTGTGCGAGCGAACGAGCGGCATCGTGATCGAGTGGATCCAGGGCGAAGGCGGCATCTGTCCCGTATCCACCGAATATGCCCGTAAGGCGCGCGAACTGGCGGATCGTTATGACGCCCTGCTGGTTTTCGACGAGATCCAATGCGGCGTGGGCCGGGTGGGCAAATATTTCGCTTACCAGATGGCCGATCCCGTGGTGTTGCCTGACATCATGGTGGCCGCGAAGCCGCTGGCCTGCGGAATTCCGCTGGGAGTGATAGTAGCGAACGAACGCGCCGCGGCTGCCATCGGTCCCGGAATGCACGGCTCCACTTTCGGCGGAGGGCCGCTGGCTTGCCGCGTGGCCGTCGAGTTCCTGGACATCCTGGAAGGCTTGCTTCAGCATATCGAACAAGCCGGAAACTATTTCCGCATGAAGCTGGAAGAATTGCGCGGGCAGTTCTCGTTTGTTCGCGAATTGCGTGGCCACGGGCTCATGATCGGAGTGGACCTCAATATCCCCGGCAAACAAATTGTGCTGGATGCCATGGAGCAGGGTCTGTTGATCAATTGCACTCACGATACGGTGCTGCGGTTCTTGCCGCCTTACATTGTTGGCGAAGCGGAAATTGATCGCGGAGTCCGAATTCTCAAGAAGGTATTCAAAGCGGCTGCCAAGCGCGGAACTGAAAGTTGAGCATCGCGAAATGGGACCAGCGCTATCGCGCGGGCGAACAGATCTTTGAGGTTCCCTCGCCGCTGGTACTGCAGTTCACGGCGGACCTGGCGCCTGGTACGGCGCTCGATCTGGCTTCCGGGCCGGGGCGCAACGCGTTGTTCCTTGCTGAGCGGGGCTGGAAAGTAACAGCGGTGGACGGCTCGCCGGTTGCTATTGAACTTCTGCGCGCCTGCGCCCACGCTAGAAGCCAGCGGATCGAAACTCAGATTGCGGACCTCGAGCGCGGAGAATTCGAGATCGCGGCGGGTGCTTATGATCTGATCTGCGCCTGCTATTACCTGCAGCGTGATTTGATCCCGGCCATCCAGCGCGGAGTCCGGCCGGGCGGCCTGGCGGTTGTGATCGTGCATCTGGCCGATCCGGTCCAGCCTCACGCCTCGCCGTCGCGCGCCGTCGCCGGGGAATTGAGGAAATTCTTCGCGGATTGGACCATCCTGCACTACTATGAAGGACAACCGCACGAATCCTGCCATCTGCATGGGGTGGCGGAACTGGTTGGGCGGAAGCCGGATATTTCTTGATGTATGCTTGACGTGATCGGAGTTGCACATGCGAATCACCTCAACCAGCCTCGGGCAATTCGTCTTGGCGGCCGTGCTCGCCGCCGTGGCAGCCGGAACTGCTGACGCGCACATCACCCGCATAGTTATTGAGCACCGCGACTCGCCAGCCTACAAGGGCCAGTCCTTCGGCGAAGCCGGCCGTTACGAACGGCTGACCGGCCACGCTTACGGCGAACTGGATCCCAAGGATCCGCTGAACGCGATCATCACCGATCTTGCGCTGGCGCCTCGCAATGCGCGCGGCATGGTGGAGTATTCCGCCACGTTCTCGCTGGCGAAGCCGATGGATCTCACCAAGGCGAGCGGCGTGCTGATTTACGAGGTTCCAAACCGCGGCCGGTCGGCGCTGGCGATCGCGGCCGCGAATCCAGGCGCAATGGCGGATTTTTTCAAGCGCGGACATATTTTGCTCTCGAGCGGCTGGCAGGGAGACATTCCGCCGCAGGACGGCATGGAGACCCTCGTGGTGCCGGTGGCGACGAACCCGGATGGCTCCAGGATCACCGGCCCGGTGCTGGTGGAATTCAGCGACATGCCTCCCCATACCAACACGCTGCCGATGAGAGGTGGCCTGGGCACGGGCGTGCCGCAGGCGCATCCGCTGACGCTGGATACGTCCAAGGCGACGCTCACTAGACGTGCGGGCGAAGGGCGGGAAATGATTCCGATCGCGAGCAACGCCTGGGCGTTTGCCGACTGCACCAAGACGCCGTTCCCCGGAAAACCCGATCCCAGCCAGGTTTGTCTGCGGGACGGCTTCGACCCGGCGTTTCTTTACCAGCTGGTCTACACGGCGAAAGATCCTCTAGTGCTGGGCATCGGCTATGCCGCCACGCGCGACCTCAATTCGTTTTTCCGATACGCCGAGCAGGACGACACCGGCGCGGCAAATCTACTGGGCAAGAAGATCGCGTTCGCAATCGGCCGGGGAACCTCGCAGTCCGGGAACTATCTGCGGAGCTTTCTGCATCTCGGTTTCAATCAAGATGAATCCGGCCGCATCGTGTTCGACGGCCTCCACCCCAACATCGCGGCCCGCCAGAATCCGATGAATTTCCGGTTTGCCGTTCCCGGAGGCGCTGCGAACCTGTTCGCGCCCGGCAGCGACGGGATTGTCTGGTGGAGCGATTACGCCGATGCCGCTCGCGGCGGCCCAGAAGGCGGATTGCTGGACCGTTGCCGGACCTCCGAGACCTGCCCCAAAATCGTCGAGACCTTCGGAGCTTCTGAATTCTGGGGATTACGCGCATCGCCCGATCTGGTGGGCACGAAAGCGGACCGGGATATTCCACTGCCGGCTAACGTACGCCGCTATTATTTCCCCGGCGTTACGCATGGAGGCGGCCGAGGCGGCTTTTCGAGCGCCCGTCCCAAACCACCGGGGCGCTGCGAGCTGCCGGAGAATCCGAACCCATCCGCCGATACGATGCGAGCCTTGAACGCGGCTTTGGTGGACTGGGTGGTGAAGGGAACGCCTCCGCCGCCCAGCCAGTATCCGCGATTGGATCGCGGAGAGCTGGTCGCGCCTGAGCAAGCCGCGCTGGGTTTTCCGTCGATCCCGGGCGTGCCTTTGCCGGACGGAATTCTAAATCCGCTGTACGACTATGATTTCGGGCCCACCTTCAATGCCCGTGATCTCTCGGGCGCCATCGCGATTGAGCCCCCGGTGATCAAGGCCACGCTTCCGAGCCTCGCGACCAAGGTGGATGCGGACGGCAACGAGATCGCCGGCGTCGCGAGCACGCTGCATCAGGTCCCGCTGGGAACTTATCTGGGATGGAACGTCACCGCGGAGGGATTTTATAAGGGCACGGAGTGCGGCTTCGCTGGTGGATATGTCCCCTTCGCAAAGACCAAGGCCGAGCGATTGGCCGCTGGCGATCCACGCCTGTCGCTCGAGGAGCGCTATGGCACCCACGCGCACTATGTTGAATTGGTCCGAGCCGCCGCGGGGCGGCTGGTGCGGGATCGCTTCCTGTTACAGGCAGATTACGACCGCCTGGTGGCGGAAGCCGACGCGAGCGAAGTCCTGAAATAGTTCCAGCGGCTATCCGAAAGGTGAGGGTTCATCTGATCGACAGAAAGATCGGCTCATTATTTATCAGCGGATTGCTCTTTTCGCGTCTCGGTAATCTGCTGGTCTATAAAGTGCAGTGCGATGATGGCTGGGACGCGATCGAGGACAAACTCGGCCGCCGTGCCATCGAGCGGTCGAGTTTCGATCGCGCTTCCCGGCAATCCACAGCCTAGCGCTTACGCCGGGCGCCGGGCTTGCGTTTCGGCTCCAGCTTGATTTCGGCGGCGAAGGCTTCTTCCATCAGCTCGGCGCTCTCCTGCTGGTGGCGCTTCAGCGATCCGGACGACGGGCTGGCGCTCTCGGGCCTTCCAATGTAGCGCAGCGTGCGGCGGCTGGCGTCCCCGTTGGAACTGAGCAGCGGCTGAAATTGCTCCTGGACGAATCGCCAAGCGCCCATGTTGCGAGGCTCTTCCTGCACCCATACCACATCGGTCCCATCCGGATAACGTCCCAGCAGATCGCGTAACTGTTCGGCTGGGAACGGATAAATCTGCTCCAATCGCGCGATCGCTACCTGCTCTTGCTTGCGTTCCTCGCGCGCGGCCAGCAGGTCATAGTAAACCTGCCCCGAGCACAACAGAACGCGATTCACGCGGCTCAGCTCGATGCCGGTGGGATCGTCGATAACCTCGCGGAAAGTGCCGGCCAACAGCTCATCCAGCGCGGAAACGGCTTTGGGATGGCGCAGCAGGCGCTTCGGCGTGAATACAATAAGCGGCTTACGAATCCCCCGGCGATCGTGCCCGCCATGCATCTGACGCCGCAGAAGATGGAAGTATTGCGCCGGAGTGCTGGCATTCACTACCTGCATGTTGTTTTCCGCGCAGAGCTGCAGGAATCGCTCGATGCGTGCGCTCGAATGTTCCGGACCTTGTCCTTCATAGCCGTGCGGCAGCAGCAAAACCAGGCCGCTCGGCTGGCTCCATTTCGCTTCCGCGCTAGAAATAAACTGGTCGATCAGGATCTGGCCGCCGTTGGCGAAATCGCCGAATTGCGCTTCCCACAAAACCAGCGTGAGCGGATCGGCCACGCTGTAACCGAACTCAAAGCCCATGACCGCGTATTCGCTCAAAGAGCTGTCGAACACGTCGAAGCGCGCCTGATTCGGAGCCAGGTGCTTCAACGGGACGTAGCGTTCGCCCGTTTCGCTGTCAAACAGCTCCAGATGCCGCTGGCTGAAAGTGCCGCGCCCGCTGTCCTGCCCGCTCAGCCGGACCGGGGTTTGCTCCAGCACCAGGCTGCCGAAAGCGAGTGTCTCGGCGGTGGCCCAATCGAGCTGCGCGCCTCGCAGAACTTCCCGGCGCTTTTTGAGAAAGCCTTCCAGCTTGGGATGCACGTGAAAATTGGCTGGAAACGTGGTAATCCCGTCGATGATGCGTTCCACGCTGGCGCGATCGATGGCGGTGTTGGGGCTGGGCGCCTGGATGCCTTCGAGATCAATCGCGCTCAGTTCCTGAACTTCATAACGCTCCCCGCCCTTCTTGGCGGAATCGTATACATCGTTGAAACGCTGCGTGATGCCCTTGCGGATCTGCTCCAGATGCTCGGAGTCCACCAGATTTTCACGAATCAAGCTTTCTGAATACTGCTTGGCGACGGAAGGATGCTGGCGAATCTTGCGATAAAGAATCGGTTGGGTGTAGCTGGGATCGTCGGCTTCGTTATGGCCGTGCCGGCGGTAGCAGAACATGTCGATGACGACATCTTTCTTGAATCGCTGCCGGTAATCGTAGGCCATCTGCGCCACACGCACGCACGCTTCCGGATCGTCGCCGTTCACGTGAAAGATGGGAGCTTGCACCATGCGCGCGACGTCGGTGGAATACGGTGTCGACCGGGCTTCGTTGGGGTTGGTAGTGAATCCGATCTGATTGTTGATCACCAGGTGAATGGTGCCGCCGGTTTTATAGCCTTCCAGCTGCGAAAGATTCAACGTCTCGGCCACCACGCCCTGGCCCGCGAACGCGGCATCGCCATGAATGAGGATGGGAATCACGCGCTCGCGCTTGGTGTCGCCTAGCCGGTCCTGCTTGGGTCGGACAATGCCTTCCACCACCGGATCCACCGCTTCGAGATGGCTGGGGTTAAACGCCACCGAAACGACAATCTCGCGGCCGCTGCTGGATTTCCGAACGCCACTCGCGCCCAGATGATATTTCACGTCTCCCGAACCCTGGGTGCTGTCGGGGTCGATTCCTTCGAACTCGGAAAACACTTGCACCATGGATTTGCCGACGATATTCGCCAGCACGTTGAGACGCCCGCGATGCGCCATCCCCATGACGGCTTCATGCACGTTGGCGTTAGCGGCGCGGTCCAGAATTTCGTCCAGAATGACGATGGCGGATTCCGCTCCCTCGAGCGAAAAGCGCTTGTGTCCGATGAAGCGCGTGTGCAGGAAATGCTCGAACTCCTCCGCTTCAATGACGCGCTGCAGCGCTCGCATTCTGGTGGCGTTGTCCAGCGGCCAGCGGTTTCCGGTCGGCTCCATCCGGAGTTGCAGCCAGCGCTTTTGCTCCGGAATCTGGATGTTCATGAACTCGCATCCGATCTTTCCGCAGTAGGTGTGGCGCAAGGTTTCGAGGATCTCGCGCAGCGTGGCGATTTTCTGCGGCTGGTCGTCTTCCGACATCAGCGTGCCGGTGAGAAACTCGCGGTCCAGATCCCAGATGGTGAGCCCGTAAGTAGCCGGATCGAGCTCGGGATGATAAACGGCCTCGGAGCCCAGCGGATCGAAATCGGCGATCAAATGGCCGCGCACGCGGTACGCGTTGATGATCTGCAATACCGCTGCTTCCTTCGCGACTTCGTCCAGTTGCGCGCCGCGCACGCCGGGGATCGAGACCGGACGGTCCGGCTCCCAATGCACGGGCTTGTGCGGAATTTTGAGGTCGGCGAAAATCTCTTCGTAAAAGTTGTCCCCGCCTTCCAAAAGATCCTGCAGGCGGCCGAGAAACAGACCGGACTCAGCGCCCTGGATCACGCGATGATCGTAGGTGCAGGTCACGCTCATCACCTTGCTCAGCCCCAATAAGGCGCGCAGTTGCTCGGTGGCGCCGTGATATTCAGGCGAGTAGTCGATGGTTCCGACGGCGATGATCGCGCCCTGGGAGGGCATCAGCCGCGGGACGGAAGCGAGCGTGCCCACCGTGCCCGGGTTCGTGAGCGAAATCGTGGTGCCTTCAAAATCCTGCACGGTCAGTTTGTTGGCGCGGGCGCGCGCGACGATATCGTCGAAGGCTTCCACGTAACGAGCGAAATCCAGCGCGCCGGCGTGTTTGATATTAGGAACCTTGAGCGAGCGGGACCCGTCCTTTCCTGCCACGTCCACGGCAATTCCGATGTTGATTTGCTCGCGCACTACCCGAAATGCGCCTTCCTGCGTTTCGGCGTAAGCATGGTTCAGTGTCGGATTGCTCGGAATTGCTTTGACGATCGCCCAGCCGATGATGTGCGTGTAGGAGATTTTTCCCTTGCCCACCAGGGTGCGATAGTCATTCAGAATTCGCCGATTCTCCTCGATGACCTTCACCGGTAGGATCCGCTGCGAAGTCGCGATCGGGATGGCCAGGCTGGCGTTCATGTTTTCCGCGATGCGGGCGGCCGCGCCGCGCAGCGGAATCAAAGTCTCGCCGGAAACGGTCTGGTGCGCCGGAACGGAGAGAACCGTCGCGGGAACGCCGCGGGGAGCCGGCGGAGCCTGGATCGCTTGCGAGCCATTCTCGTGCAAAGCGGGCGTTCCGCCATTGGACTCGAAAACTTCCTTCCAGCTCTCGTCCACCGCGCGGCGATCATTCAAATACTGCTGGTACAGCTCGTCTTCGAGCCAGCTGTTAATACCAAGGTCAAAGGGGCGTGATTCAGACATGTACGATTAGAGGGCTTTCTCTTCCATCATACCGTAACTCCGCGTTTTAAAAGGGTTTTGTAGCTCCGTAAAGGCCTGTAATTCGAGCAACGCAGCGCCTTACTAGTTCATCTAAGGGATTGAAGAGGATGAAGCGACCATGAAGAAGACAATCCAGAAAGTTTCGTTGGCTGTGGCTATTACACTTTTGTCGGTTCCGATGTTTGCCCGGTCGAACAACCCGCCGGCTGATATGGGCGATGCGGTGCGCCATGCCTTGGTGATGTTGCCGTATTTCACTGTTTTCGACGACCTGGGGTATCGGGTGGATAATGGCGTCGTAACACTGTCGGGCGACGTGAGGTTTCCAGTGCTCAAGTCCGATGCCGAGCACGCCGTGAAACGAATCCCCGGCGTGGTGCAAGTGGTGAATGAGATCAAGGTGCTCCCGCTGTCGTCGTTTGACAATCAGATCCGACGCGCGGAATACCGAGCGATTTTCGGGTATGCGGCACTTTACCGCTACGCGATGGGCGCGAATCCCTCGATCCACATCATCGTCGACAATGGCCACGTCACGCTAGTCGGAGTCGTGGATAATGAAGGCGACAAAGACATGGCTAACATTCGCGCGAATGGGGTTCCGGGAGTGTTCGAGGTAACGAATAATCTGCGCGTTGCAGAGAAAAGCTAAGAGCTAGATTAAATCGGGAAGAAGGGGCCGCCGTCAAGTTCGATGGCGGCCTTAATTTTGTGTGCTATCGGTTCTCAGGCCGCGGCGCGGCTCAACACCAGCATGGTGGCGTCGTCGGTTTTCACCGCTCCGGCGCGGAAACTGGCCAGGTCGGCGCGGCAGGCTGCAACCAGCGCGGCGGGGCTTTGGTCCGGCCGCTCGCCGATCAACTTGATGATCCTGTCGTCGCCGTATTCAACGCCGGATGCGTCCACCGCCTCGGAAATGCCGTCGGAATACAGAACCACGGCGTCGCCTTCTCCCAGCTGCAGCTCGTCGACGACGAATTCCTCATCGCTGAAAATGCCCACTGGAAGATTGGAAGCCTGAAGCGCCGCCACGTTGCGCCCGCGCACCACCAAGGGCCGCACGTGGCCGGCATTGCAGATTTCCACTCGTCCGTCCGAATAAGCCCGTCCGCAGACCAACGTCGCGTAGTGGGTCGGCAAAGTGCTCTGGGAGAAAATACGGCTGGCGTGTTCCAGCATGCATTTGAGCGGCAATCCCACCGAGATCAGGCTGCGGAACATGGCGTTGAGATGCGCCATCAACATGGATGCGGCCACGCCTTTCCCAGACACGTCTCCCAGCACGAAAAATAGCCCGGATTCGCCGCCGTCCACCACGTCGCAATAATCGCCGCTCACCAGGCCGGCAGGCTCGTAATGGTACGAAATTCGCCAGCCGTCCTGATCGAAATCCGGGTTTGGCAGCAAGCCCCGCTGGACTTGCGCGGCTAGCTGCAGATCCTGTTCGAGGGCGCTTTTCTCGCGGTCCGTCAGGTGATCCAGGCACAGGCGCACCAGGGGATCGGCAATCAGGCGGTCGTATTCGATGGTCTCGTGGCACGATTCGCAGATACCGTACGAGCCGTCTTCGATCCTCGACAGAGCTGCATCCACTTCTCCGAGCAGGCGCGAGAATCGGGCCGCCTGGTTCGATTCGTGGATGGCGTGTTCCAATTTGCGGCGGCGTTCCACCAACTGGTTGCGCATGAAATTTTCGGCTAGCGTGGCCATCGATCAGTCTCCTTGGAGTGCGAAAAAGCGCACATTCATTCGATGTGGAATCGGATTCCGGGATTCGAGGATTAAGGCCTCTGAAGACCCATCCTAGACCGGCAGGCGGCCCCGCTGCTAGCGGTTTTCGGACATGGTGCGACGTCGCGATTATGCCTTGACAAGTGCTGGCGGCGGGTTTAGTATCGTTCCATCGACATCGATGGGACAAAATAAAAAGGACCACTTGCTCGGCAAGCTCGACCTGCTGGCGCTCCGGGTGCTCGCCACCGGACAAAGCATGCACGGGTATGCGATCGCCGAACGGATTGAGCAGCTTTCAGAGAACGCACTCCAGGTGGGCGAAGGGTCGCTGTACCCGGCGCTGCATCGAATGGATGAATCCGGCTGGATACGCTCCGAGTGGGCGCCTTCGGACAACAACCGGCGTGCCCGATACTACAAAATCACCGCCGCGGGACGCCGCCAACTGGCGGAAGAGGAAGCCGAGTGGCTGCGCGCGGCGGATGCGATCACGCGGGTATTAAGGCTGGCTTGAATGGGCGTCTTTCGCCGGTTTCTAAACGCGCTCCGCCCCGGGCGCCTGGATCGCGACTTCGATGACGAGCTCGAATTCCATCGCCAGATGCGTCTGCGCAAAGCGCGCGAACAAGGGCTCAGCCAGGAAGCAGCGGAGCGCGAAGCTAAGCTCCGGGTGGGAAACGTTGCGTTGGCGAAAGATGAGATGCGAGATGCGAGGGTGATTGGCTGGCTGGCGTCTTCGCTTCAGGATCTGCGCCATGGCGTGATTTTGCTTCGCCGCGACGCCGGCGTCTCGGCCCTGATTGTGCTGGTGCTGGCGCTCGGGATCGGCGGCAACGCGGCGATCTTTACTTTGCTGAAATCCGCGTTTCTCGATCCGCTTCCGTATCGCGACGCTGGGCGGCTGGTGACGATCATGGAAAGCAGGGGCTGGATACCCAGCATCTCCGAATTCCTGGAAATTCGCGCGCGCACCCGGACGCTCGAACAAGTCGCGTTTGCCGAACATGTCGACATGCAGCTCTCGGGAGCCGGCGAGCCGGTGCGTCTGTTTTCGGCACGCGTCACGGCTTCTTTCTTTCCCCTGCTGGGAGTCAATCCAACGCTGGGAAGGACGTTCGCCGAGGAAGACAATCAGCCCCATCGAACTCCGGCCGTGATCCTTACCGACGCTTTCTGGCGCTCCAAGTTCGGAGCGAATCCCAGCCTGATTGGCCGCGCGATCCGCCTGGATGGCCAAGCCGCGCAAGTCGTAGGAGTTCTTCCGCCCGCGTTCCATTTTGACTATCCGACGCTACGCATTCCCGAGCCCGTGGATGTCTACGTCGCCTATCCGCTCGAAGCCCTGCTTCCGCTTCATTCGAGCAGCTCCGGACGAGGAGTGCCGGTCCGGATCGTCGGACGATTGCGCGCGGGCGTCACATTCGCCCAGGCGACAGCCGAGATACGCGAGATGGGCGCCGAACTGGCCAAACGGGAGGCTGCCACGCTGCCCCGCAAGCCGCCGCCCGGCGCTACGCTCCAGACCCTGCTTCTCCGCGACGCCATCGTGGGCACGCAACGATCCCTGCTCTGGATGCTGTTGGTAAGCGTCGGCGTATTGCTGCTGATAGCGTGCGCTAACACGGCGCAGCTTCTGCTGGCACGCTCACTGCGGCGGGGACGTGAAGTGGCAATCCGCTCGGCTCTGGGCGCCAGCCGGCCGCGCTTAATCCGCCAGTTTCTCTTGGAGGGCCTGGTGCTGGCGGCGTGCGGCGGCACGGCGGGGTTGCTGGCGGCGGGCTGGATCGCGCGCCTTCTGGTGGCGCTGCTTCCGGTGCGCAGCCCATTGCTCGAGTCCGCGCGATTGGACACGCGCGTGGTTGGTTTCGCCCTGGCCCTGTCCGTGTTCTCGGCTCTGCTGTTCGCGATTGTCCCGGCGTTGAAAGGCAGCCGCTGGACACCCGGGCCAAGCCTTACCACGCGCCTCACTGCCGGCGAGGGAAACCGATGGCGGCACGCGATGATAGCACTCGAAGCGGCGCTCTCCGTGTTCCTGCTGTGCGGAGCGGGCTTGGTTGCGCAGAACTTGTGGACATTGATTGCGACGCCCACCGGATTTGATCCGAACAACGTGCTGGCGATGCAGCTGAAATTGCCAGGCCGGCCTCAGAATTCGATGGTTCCTAAGGCGGGCTTGCTGCTTCAGGAATATCTCGACAAAATCGCCGCAATACCTGGCGTGGATTCGGCCGCTACGGTAACGGGCCCGCCTTTGCGCCCCGCCAGAGGCGGCAATGCCGAGCTTCTGGGGGTGACGAACGGCGCCGGCGCGCTCAAGAGCATTCAGGCGTGGAATCATCTGGTCAGCGCGGATTACTTCCGCACACTGCGAATTCCTTTGCTTGGTGGCCGTACATTCAGGCGCGGTGATGCGGGAGACAAGATCAACGTCGCGATAGTGAACCAGGAATTTGCGCGCCAGTTTGGACTCGGCATGAACGTGATCGGCAAGCAGCTCGACGAAGGACCGGATTTGCCCATCACCATCGTCGGAGTGGTCGGCAACGTTCGAACCCGCGGTCTCAAAGCCGACCCTTATCCGGAGGTCTATCTGTCGTCTCTGCAGCTCGCCTGGGCGAACGCATACTTTGTTGTGCGTTCTGTGACACCGCCCGCGCAATTGCTAAAGGAGGTGAAGGCGGCCATAGCATCGTCGAATGCCGAACAGCCGGTTTTCGGTGTCTTGACGATGGAAGACTTGATCTCGGGCTCCGAGGCCGAACCCCGCTTCAACGTCTTCCTCATAGGCGTGTTCGCCTTGCTGGCAATGGCGATGGCCGCCGCCGGATTGTACAGCGTGATCTCGTGCTTGGTCACGCAACGTACCAGCGAGATCGCGATCCGCATGGCATTGGGCGCGAGCCAAGGCGCAATCATCCGGACCGTGATCGGAGCAACCGTTGCCTGGGTAATTGCGGGCTTGGCCGTCGGGCTGGGTCTAGGCCTAGCCGCGCGAAACACGGTTCGTTCGCTTTCGAGTGCGTCGGTCACGGGCTCGCCCTGGATGTACTCATCCGTGGTGCTGTTCTTTTTTGTAGTTACGCTGCTGGCCGCCTACCTGCCGGTGCAGCGAGCCAGCCGGTTGGATCCCGCCGTCGCGCTACGCTGCGAGTAGCCGGCGTTACAAGGTTCCTCCTGTGGATCACCAGCGTATTTCCTGAGCTCGATCACGGGCAAACGAAGGCTATTCCGCTCCCGCTAGAATCTAACTATGCTCAAATCCACCATCTTCCGCGAGTACGACATCCGTGGCATTGCCGATTCGGAGTTGCTCCCGGAAGACGTCGCGGAATTGGGTCGTGGCCTGGGCACTTTCCTGCGGCGCAAGAGCAGCGGCCGAGCCATTGCCGTCGGTCGTGATTGCCGGCTCAGCTCCACTCGCCTGCGCGATGGTCTCGTTGAAGGTCTGCGATCGGTGGGGTGCGATGTCACCGACATCGGTGTGGTCCCAACGCCGGTGCTCTACTTCTCGGCGCAGTATCTCGATGCCGACGGCGCGGTGATGATCACCGGCAGCCACAATCCACCCGAATACAACGGATTCAAATCCGTATGCGGCGCGGATACGCTGCATGGCGAAAGTATCCAGCAGGTGTTTCAAATTATCGAGCGGCGGGACTACGAGAGCGGAGACGGAACGCTCGAAACCGCCGACGTCGTTACTCCCTACGTGGAAGAGATCGCCGCGCAATTCCATTTCGACCGCCGCGTGAAGGTGGTGGCCGACGCCGGCAACGGAACCGCGGGCCCGGTGATCCACCGCATTTTCGAGCGCCTCAATCTAGACGCCACCGAGCTGTTTTTCGAGATGGATGGCGCATTCCCCAATCATCATCCCGACCCCACGGTTCCAGCCAACCTCTCGCGGCTCGTCGAAAAAGTGCGCGAGACCCAAGCGGATTTGGGAATCGCGTTCGATGGCGACTCGGATCGCATCGGCGCGGTGAATGAAAAAGGGGACGTCGTCTATGGCGACATGCTGCTGCTGATTTATGCTCGCGAGATCCTCCAACGCAAGCCCGGCGCGACGTTTATCGGCGAAGTAAAATGCTCGCAGTTGATGTACGACGAAATCGACAGGCTGGGCGGAAACGCCATCATGTACAAGACTGGGCATTCGCTGATCAAGGCCAAGATGAAAGAGGAACACGCCGAGCTGGCCGGGGAAATGTCCGGCCACATGTTCTTCGCCGACCGTTATCGCGGCTTCGACGACGCGCTCTACGCGGCCTGCCGCCTGATCGAAATCGTCGCGAAATCCGGTCATGCGCTGTCGGCCCAACTGGCGGGGCTTCCGAAAACCGTCTCCACTCCGGAAATCCGCGTGGATTGTCCGGACGATACTCAAGTTCGACGTGGTCGCCCGCGTCGCGGAACATCTCAAGCGCACGCACAAGACCGTCGATGTTGACGGCGTCCGCGTGCTTTTCCCGCATGGCTGGGGATTGCTCCGCGCCTCCAATACGCAGCCGGTTCTGGTGATGCGGTTTGAAGCCACCGACCAGCATCTCCTGGCCGAATATCAAAAGGAAGTGGAACAGGCGCTGGAAGACGCGAAACGGAGGGTGAACGCATGAAGCATATCGGACTGTTTTTGCTAGGGGCCTCTCTTCTAGCGCAATCCGTTGGAACGTCCGCGCGTCCCATCGTGCTGCACGCTGCTCGCCTTCTTGACGTCGAGAAGGGCAAGATTATGACGCCTGGTGAGGTGCTGGTGCGCGGCGAACGGATCGCCGAGACCGGCTCGGCCGTGACGCATCCCGCGGGCGCGGACGTGATCGACCTCGGCGACGTTACGCTGATGCCGGGATTGATCGACGCGCACGTTCATCTGTTCCTGCATCCGGGCGAAGAGGACTTGCAAACGGTGGAGGAATCCGTGCCGCAGCGTACGATTGTCGCGACGTTGGCCGCCCGGGACGATCTGATGGCTGGTTTCACGGCCGAGCGCGACATGGGCACGGAAGGAGCAGGCGCGGCCGACACCGCGGTGCGCAACGCCATTAATCGAGGTTTGATTCCCGGCCCGCGCCTGCGCATCAGCGGCAACGCCATCGATATCCTGGGCGGCCACGAAGATGCCAACCGCTTCAATCCCGATCAGCACGTGCTGTCCAACGCGACTTACGCCAACAACGCGGCCGAGCTGGTAACCGTGATCCGCGAGCAATTCAAGCTCGGCGCGGATTTCATCAAGATGTACGAGACCGGCCGGGACTCATTCGTCGATGGCAAATTTTCGACGCCGTATCAATACACCGAGGCCGAGCTCAGCGCCGCGGTCCAGGAAGCGGTGCGCGTCGGTAAGCGCGTGGCCGTTCACGCCACCGGCGAGCCTGGAACTTTGTATGCGGCCCGGGCCGGCGTGGTCTCGGTCGATCATGCCTATCAGCTCAGCGACGAAACCATGCGCATTATGCGCGAGAAGCAGATCTTCGCCGTCCCCACCTTCGCGATCTCGGAATACTTCGCCGATCACGCGGCCACACCCGAACAAGGGACGCGCCAGCACAACATGCTGGATTTGCATGCCCAGGAATTCCGCAAACAGCTCGCCGCCGGCGTTCCCATGGCCGTGGGCTCCGACGTCGGTCCATTTCCGCACGGCACGCAGGCGCGCGAGTTTGTCTTAATGGTGAAGAGCGGCATGCCGGCGCTGGCCGCGATTCAGGCCGGCACTCTCAATGGCGCCAAGGTGCTCGGCTGGGAGAGTCAGATCGGCGCGCTGAAGGCCGGCTTCTTCGCCGATGTGATCGCCGTGCCGGGCAATCCGCTTGAAGATATCAGCACGCTCGAAAAAGTCACGTTTGTGATGAAGGGCGGCGTCACCTACCGGAAGTAGCCCGCTATTGGACGGCGATAGTCACCGACGCGCTTTGCTGTCCAGCGGCCGTAATCACGAGCGGCACGTTGTTGCCGGGCGTAATTCCGCTCGGGACCAGCGCGTTCACCTGATAAAGGCCCGCATATCCGGGCGCCAAGCCCGCAAACTGAACCGGAGCGTTTACGCCGCCGATGGTGACGGTAACAGGGTTGGTGGTGTACGAAAGAACAGTGGTGGACGCCGCGTGGCCGGCTTCGGCTGGCGGATTCACCCCGCCCAAACCCGCGCAATAAATCGTCGCAATGTCCCCAGCCGTAATGGGGTGACCCGCGTCCACGTCGAACTGCTTTCCACTCGGCTCCACGGCCACCACGATGCCCGCGCCCTGCCCGCTCAGGTCCTGCGTAAACACGGCGGGCTGCGCCGGGGCAATCACCACCGGCTCCGGCATCGAAATAGCGGGCCCGTTCATCACCACCAGCTGCAGGGTAGTGTTGGCGGGCACGTCGTAAGGAACAATCGCATTCACTTGTCCATTGACGGCGAACTGCAGCGGCAATTGTTCTCCGCCCAGGATCGCCTGGGTCGCGCCCAGCTGCATGGACAGCGGCAAATTCTGGGATACGTTTTTTCCAGCGCTCAAGTTGGCTCCAAAAATGGACAGAAAACTTCCCGGCGCCAGCGGCTGGTGCGCGGCGTAGCTGGCCGCGCTCACCGCGCCGCCGGAGGAAATCACCGGAGTGGTTGGATTCGCTTCCAGGCTTCCACCAATGGAGGCGGTTCCCGTGATCGGCGGCGAATTTTCCTGCGCCTGCACCGTAATGGTCACTTGGGGCGCGGAATTGATGGGCTGCCAGGTGGCGGTCCAGGTTCCGTTGCCGAGCGAGAGCAATGAAATCGCCGGATCGCCGGAGGAGAAAGATGCGATCACGCTCCCCGCGGTCAAGAAATTTCCGCAGTCGTCGACGATCTCCACGGCCAGTGGCGTAGGCCACGCCGCCACCGTTGCGAAACTGGATCCAAGCAGTGTAAACACGGGCAACAACTGAGTGGGCGTGCAAACGCTGGCGCGCGGTCTCCAAGCTGCCGATTGACCGCTGGCGCCCGGCGCTCCCTCGGTAAGGATTAGCAGGCTGGCCACATCGCCGACAGTTTGATCCGAGAAAAGCAGGCTCAAATCAGCCCTGTAGATGCCGGAGGCAAGGCCCGCAATCGCAGGCTGCACCTGGATCTGGACTGGACTGGTTGCGCTGACATTACCGGACGATGGTTGAACCGAAAGCCAATTGGTTCCCGCTTGCACTGCCAGCGCAGCATTGAACCCGAGCGGCACGCTGTTGGGGGTGGTTACCGAAACTGTTTGCGCGGCTGGACTAGCGCCTCCCGCCTGCGCGATGAAGACTAAGCCGGTTGGCTGGAGGAAAGCTCCCAGATCAGTTCCTGCCGCGGCCACGTTCAACACCACGGTGGCAATCTGCGGGGAATTGGCGACCCCCGTCGCCGAGATCCGGATCTGTCCATAGTAATCGCCCGGAGCCAAATTGGTCGGATTCACACTGACCGTAAGTGGCGATGGCGACGGCAAGGCCGTACCGGAAGTTGGAGACACCGACAACCAGGGCCCTTCCGACACCGTTGATGCCGACGCGGTAAACGGAAAGCTTCCCGCTCCGCCGTTTATGACCGAGAGCGTTTGCGAGGGCGGTGCACCGATGCCGCTCACGGTTTGGAAACGGAATCCGGTCTGCGAGACTCGAATCTGTTCCTGCTTGTCGCTGATGGTTGCAATGACTGGAATTGTCAAAGTCTGGCCGGATGGCGAAAACGAGATCGAGACGGTGCCCGAGTAGGCCCCTGCCACCAACCCGCTTGGGTTGACGCTGACGCTTAGGGAGCTCGACCCGAATGCTGCAGCTCCGCTGGCGGGAGAAACGCTGAGCCATCCATTGGCGGTGGAGCTGGAACCGGCCGTCGCGGTGAATGTTTGTGGCTGATCGCCGCGATTCTGAATCAAAATGGTTTTCGTGACGACATTCGTGGCGCCTTGGCTGAGGGAGAAGCTCACCGCGGCAGGGTCCACCGCCAGCGCGGCGCCCGAAAACGGGGCGACCTCGATAGTAACCGGCAGGGGAAGCGGGACCGGGCCGGTCGATTCCCCGTCTTCAGAGGCGGAGAAAGTAAGGGTTATCGTGCACGAGTAAATGCCCGGCGTAGTAGGTGTACCGGAAATCACGCCGCCTGTCGAAAGGCTTAAGCCCGGCGCCAACGCGCCCCCGGAGAGAGTGAATGAGTTTGTAAATGAGACGCCCAATTGGGCATCTTCAGCTTCCACTTGCGCGAGGCCCAGATACGCCAGCACATCCAGGTTATAGGGCACTCCCGCGGTAGCCGCCAACTGCTGATCCGGCACCTGACCTAGCACAGCCGAAGAGCCAAGACACAAGGCCAAGACCAATAAAAAAGCATTCTTCCCCATCCCGTACACCCTCTTTCACCCTTGCTAATAGTGTACGCGAGGGAGCCCTGAATGGAGATCGAGCGGAGACCTTAGGCCGCGCCGTGAAATGCCAGCGGCTGCGCAGCGGGAGGAGCCGCTAAAGCCGATTCAAAACGCACCGAAACGAGCTTTGAAACGCCCGGTTCCTGCATGGTCACTCCGTAGAGCGATTGCGCGGCCTCCATGGTTCGTTTGGCGTGTGTGATGACGATGAATTGCGTCTGGCCGGCCATATCCTTGATCAGACGCGTAAGGCGTTCTATGTTGGGTTCATCCAGCGGCGCGTCCACTTCGTCCAGGATGCAGAACGGGCTGGGCGTGTAATGGAAAATGGCCATCAGCAGGGCCATGGCGGTCAGCGATTTTTCTCCTCCCGAGAGCAGCAGGACGTTTTGAAGCCGCTTGCCGGGAGGAGACGCGACGATATCGATGCCGGACTCCGCGATGTTGGTTTCGTCGGTTAGCCGCATCTCGCCGATGCCGCCGCCAAATAGCGTCCGGAACATGTCGCGGAAGTGCCCGTTCACCGCTTCGAAGGCCTCGGTGAAGCGTTTGCGCGATTCGACGTCGATGTCGTGCAGCGCTTTTTCGGTGTCGCGAATGGAATCCAGCAGATCCTGGCGCTGGGCGTTCAGGAAGTCGTAACGCTGTTGGGCGTCCTGGTATTCTTCGAGCGCCTGCGGATTCACGGGGCCGAGGGCGTCAATGCGCGCCTTGATTTCCTGATATTTCTCCTCGGCCTCCTGCAATCCGGCTTCATCCAGGATGATTTCCTCGGACGCGGCCAGTTCTTCGAGCGGCGCGTTCAATTCCTTACGGCTGGTCTCGTCCAGAAATTTCAGCTCGGTCTGCTTCTTGACCAGATCCAGCTCGATTTGGGAGCGCTTCTCCTGAGCCGCCTGCGAATCGGCGCGCAACTGTTTGAGCGATTCCTCGATCGCTGCCAGGCTGGCGCGCTGTGCAGTTTCCTGCTCGGCCAGCCGGCTCACATTGGCTTCCACGGATAGGACATCTTCCGCCAGCCTTCCGGCGCGCTGATCGAGCTCGATATTGTCTGCCAGCAAGCGGGAGCGATCTACGCCCAGCCGTTCCATCTCGACGGCCATCTCCTCGCGCCGCGCGGCGAGCTCCGCGATCTGCGTCCGATAGCGCGTTTCCGTTGCCTGCTCGGCGCGACGTCTCTCTTCAAATCCAGCCAGGACGGCTCTGAGCTCGGCGTGTTCATCGCCGAGTTTCCGCGCCGCGGCCTGTAGCTCTTCCAGATCGGCGCGGGATTGCTCCAGCACCTGCTCTTCGATGGAACGGGCCGTTTCTTTTTCGTCCAGCAGCTGCTGATCGCGCTCCTGCTGCGTTCGCGCGCGATCGCCTTCCTCAGTGAGACGCTCCAGCTCCAGGCGCGCCACCGACAGCCGGGACGAAGCGCGAGCCAACTCTTCGGCCAGCTTACGATGCTCGTGATCGAGCGCCAGGGCTTCCTTTTCCTGGCTCTGCTGCAGGAAGCGCAGATTTTCGAAGTCCTCGCTCATGGCGAAAATCTCGGCGTCCAGCTGCTCCAGCCGGAGCGAGAGATCTTCCACGGCCTTATGTTTGTATTGAACATCGCCGGTTAATTCGCGCAATTCGCGCTTTAGCGCCAGCGGCCCGCCGCCGGTTTTCTTGCCGCCGCTCACGGCATGCCCGTGGTAGCTCACCCCGTCCGGAAGCAGGAAATAGAAATCCGGATACTCCACGGACAGGCGCTGAGCCGCGGAGCGATCGCCAACCAGGAAGCAGCGCGCCAGGCGGGGCAGCATCCCTTCCGGAGCGCTCGCAAATCCGTTGGTAAAGCGCATGTGGCTCGAGAGCCGAACCGATCACGTCCTGATCGGCGGTGAGCCTTTCGAGCGTAGCCGGGTGCTCGCTGGGATCGGGATGAACCAGGAAGGTGGCGCGTCCGTCCAGATCCGCGCGCATGATGTCGATCCCACGCTCGGCGTCGTTCCAGTTCTCCACCACCACGTACTCCAGTTCCTCGTGCAGGAAATCCTCGGTGGCTTTCTCGAAGGCCGGATCCACGTCGATGAAATCCGCCAGCACGCCCGCGGTGCGAAAACCTTCGGCCTCGCCGCGCTCGATGGCGGTGAACAGCCGCTTCACGCTTTCGGTGGTGTACGCGCGATGCGAGAGAATCTCTTCGAGCGAATCTTTGCGTGCCTTGAGGCGCGAAGCCTCGGTACGCAGCTGATCCAGGACCCGCCGGCCTTCCGCCGCGCTGGCTTTCCTGGCGTTCAGGTCTTCCTCCAGCCGGTGCTTCCGCTCCGAAGTGGAATCCAACTCCAGCTGCCGGGCTTCCATGCGCTCCGACAGATTGGCTTTGACGATTTCGAGCTGCTCGCCGTCCGTCGCGGCAGTTTCCTCTTCTTTGTGGCAGCGCGCCGAATCCCGCTCGATCGCGCACAGGTACTCGCTGATCTGCACCAGCTGGTTCTTGAGCGCCGATGCCTCGCCCAGCAGCCGCAAGACATTCTGGCGGCCGGTCTCCAGGATCCTGGTCCGTTCTTCAAAGGCCTGCTGGACTTCGGCGCGTTCGGCGGTTTTCAACGCCAGACGTTCCCGCGCGGATTCGGTTTCCGTTTCGAGCGCCGCCGCGGAACTCAAGTGCGCCTCAAGCTCTTCCTGGAACTGGATCTGCTTCCGTTCCAGTTCCTGTGTTTCAGTTTCGCCCTGCGCCAGCCGTTCTTCGATTGCGCCGATCTGGCGGGCCTGCGATTCAAGTTTCCCCCGCGTCCGCTCCTGCTCGATCTGCAGATCGGCCAGACGCTGGCGCGCTTCCGTCAGATCGGCGTCATTGCGATAGCAGGTCTCTTGAAGCGAAGCGTGCTCGCGCTCCTGGTCCAGCACCTGATTCGAAAGAGTCTGGAATGCCGCGTTCGCGAGATTCAAATCCAGAGCCGTCTTGGCCGCCTCCCGCTCCAGCGTCCGGTAGCGGCCCGTCAGCGAGCGGCGCAATTGCGCGATCAGCTCAGTCTTGAGCTCTTCATAGCGGCGCGCTTTCGCGGCCTGGCGCTTGAGCGAATTCGCCTGCCGGCCCACTTCTTCCAGAATGTCGAAAACGCGCGAAAGATTCTGCTTCGCGCCTTCCAGCTTCGCTTCCGCCAGCCGCTTCTTGGTTTTGAACTTGCCGATCCCAGCCGCTTCTTCGATGATGGCGCGCCGATCCTGCGGCCGATTGCTCAGAATCTGCCCGATGCGGCCCTGTTCGATGATCGCGTAGCTTTCCGGACCCAGGCCCGTGCCGATGAAGAGATCCTGGATGTCCCGCAACCGGGCCATCTTGCCGTCGATCAAGTACTCGCTCTCGCCGGAGCGGAACAGGCGGCGCGTAATGGTAACTTCACTAGGTTTGTGACCCTGGTTACCGTTCCAATTACCGTGACCGTTCTGTTCGTGATGAGCGTGGTCGGCCGAGGGATCGGCCAGCGTCATGGTGACGGAAGCCATTCCCAGCGGCTTGCGGTCCCGCGTGCCGGCGAAGATCACGTCTTCCATCCGCGCCCCGCGCAGTGATTTGGCGGATTGTTCGCCTAAAACCCAGCTTATGGCGTCGCTCAGATTCGATTTTCCACAACCGTTGGGACCGACGATAGCCGCAATCCCGGAACCGGAGAACTTCATCTCGGTTCGATCAACGAAGGACTTAAATCCTTGAATCTCGACGCGCTTGAGTTTCAGCAAATTGCCTTCCCCTCCTATTATGACCTTGGGGGATGGCTCTATGGTAAACCCGGAGCCCTGTAAAGTAAAGCGGGTCGATATCAATATTTAGTAGGTCCGGCCCAGGACGTACAACCTATGCCAGTACGGGTGTCTACCTGGCCGCTAGAAGAACGTGAACCAAAGACTCAGCCCGACCCCGGCGATCACCACCGATCCGATCAGCGTCGCGGTCAGGCGGCCCGGATCGATCCTTTTCCCGAGTTTGGTGCTGGTGAAGATCAGCCCCAGGGTAACAAAGATAACCAAGTCGGCCAAGCCGAGAGTGGTCCAATCGTGACCGGCCAGCGACTTCATCAAGTCCTTCAGCGGGGTGTAGGCATCTTTCAGGCACGCTAGCCCGGTATTAAAGAGTATGGTGATCGAGGCGGCGAGCAGGAAGCCCGACGTTTTGGAATCCACTAGCGAGCGCCTTTCGATGCGCTTTGGAGCAGGGCGACTTTCACGCCATGGTCGATCACTGCGCCCGCGCCTTCAAGGGCCAGGCCGGTAAACGCAATCAACGCGGCGACGGACAGAACCAGTTTGCGGGAGGCCGCGTTCGAGTACAGTTTTTCCCTGGTTGCAATCGGAAGAAAAAAAGCAAGTATGGCGGTGGCGAAGAAGAGATGCTCTTTCGTCTCCATGAAAATATTGTGCGCGAAGGGCCAGGGTCCCTTGAGTATCAATGCTTTTTCCGCCGGATAAAAATGCAGGTACCAATATCCGCCGCAGATCCAGGCGGCGGCCATGCAGACTGCCGCGGCAAGAGCCACTACTTTTGTGCGTTCGGCATTCTCAGGCCGTGCATTGAGCGCTTCCACGAACACCCACAAGGCCGCCAGACATCCCGTAACGCCGAAGGCAGCGTGGGCCAGAAGCAGGGCATCACTGATGGAGATGTTCAAGCTTTCCTCGCTAGGTGGAACCGATGAACCGGGTTGGCCCCATGCCATGAAACGCGGCGTCCGGGGATTTACCCGGATCCTTCTTTCCCCAGGTCCAATACAGCCCCAGATAAGCGTAGTTCTCGGTTTGTCCGATCGCGGTATGGCCGTAACAAAACAGCAGCTGAAAACCAGGGTCGCGAAATTTGTAATAACCGCCCAGATCGATTAGCGTCGCGGGCCGTGTCTGCGGTGTCGCCGGCCCTTCCGGACCGTGATAGAAGACTTCCGTCCCCAACGTCAGTTTTTTGCCGAGATCCCGTTGCACCAGCCAGCCCGCGAACGGATAAGTACGGTATCCGGGCGCATTCACCACCGTCGCGCCGCCGCCTCCATAGGTGGTCCACGGGCCAAAACTTTTCTGTACCCAAATCGGCACCTTGTACCAGGTCTTGCCTACTCCTAGACCTCGGGCTGCATTGCCGGTGGGAATCTCGAACATAGTAAACGTTCCGATCATCGGACGATGTTTGGTTTCCTGCACGAAGCGGTATTTGATTCCCAGCTCGATATCCCCGATACCGAAAGCTCGCGGGTCGGCGGGGGCTGACG
Organism: Terriglobia bacterium; assembly: GCA_963786745.1. Classification (GTDB taxonomy): domain Bacteria; phylum Acidobacteriota; class Terriglobia; order Bryobacterales; family Bryobacteraceae; genus Palsa-89. Next base: position 250,708 of record CAWBAE010000015.1, read on the forward strand.
GCAGAACCGCCGCGGCGGGAACGATGATGTGCAGGTGAACGTTCGGAAGAGCTCCCCAATTGAACTCCAGCGCTGGCCCTTCCGTGTCGGTTTCGATGCCCGTTCCGTCCGAGGACGCGAAGGTGTAGAACTCGTAGTTCCTGAAATCAATAGGCTCCGGATCGTCGGTTTGAAACGGAGGGCCGGCCAGAGCGGGGGCCGAGACGGAGAGCAGCACGGCCAACGGAGCGAATATTTTATTCCCCTTCATTCAGCTCTCCGAACAACTCCGCTACTTTCGTCTTCATCGCCCGCAGTGCCTTTCTTCCGAGCGGAGTGGCCCGATAGACTTTCCGAATGGATTGCCCCTTGCGTTGTTCGGACGATCGCAGATAGCCCTTCTTTTCGAGCCCGTGCAAAAGAGGATAGAGCGTTCCCAGGCTGATCCGATAACCATGCCTCGCCAGTTCCTCCGCCATTTCCAGTCCATAGATCGGTTCTTCGACTGCGTGATACAGAATGTGAAGGCGAATCAGGCCCGAGTAGAGATCGCGGTACTCGAAGCTATCGCTATCGCCTTTCGATATCGTCATTCGATAACGATTCTTAGGATTATGGCACGGAACCGGGGAGCGCCGCTAGGGCTGCGCATAGTACCCGGTGCGGGTCCTGGCCTTGAGCCCCCGCTGGCTGAGCTTCACTTCGAGCTGGTGATACTCATTGGGGCCGTCTCCGGGCGCCGAATCAAACGACAGAACGTAGTAGGAACTCGCGTCCGCGGCGCATCTCGCGATTTCGCTGGCAATATCATTGCCTGAGTTGATGACCAGGCCGCCGCTTTGGTACGCGAGGACCTGCAACGCCAGATCCCCGGCCTGCACTTTGCCCGCCGATTTCACTCCCTTCAGATACGCTTCGTACGCAGTGGCTCTGAATCCGTCCGCGTCGGCCACGCCTATGGGATCCACGCTGCAAACTGTCATGCGAGCGTTGAGAAGCGCGGTTGACGCCGCCACCACTTCGCCGAAAAGCCCCTGCTCATCCTTGGTAGTAAGTTGGACGTTAGGTCCGGACAATATGGGCCAGCCCGGACTCAGCCAGACCAGGATTTTTCTACCCGGCGTCTTGGCCCCGTACGCGGCCACCGAATTCAACGCCTGGAGCGACAATTGGAATCGGTCAGCAGCGCCGTAAAATCCCTGCGATCTGCGGATGATGCGCAGAGCGCTGTCAGTGTGATCGAGGACGGTAATCAGCGCGTTGCCGTCGCGACTGGGCTCCGCCATGGCGGTTCCCGTATCGGAAAAGGAGGCCAGCGATACCGGCTGAGCAAGCTGTCCGCCGTTTTGTCCCAGAAATTTCTTGGTCCGTTGCACCAGGTCGGCGACATTCTGGAACGAAGTGTTAACCCTGTCGATCAGCAAAATGATTTCCGCTGGAGGATTCGCGGAAGCCCCCTCCACGGCCTGAAAGGACACGATCTTCTGCGGTTGTTTGTTGTCCAGAAGCGTGAAATCCTGCTGTTGCAAATTGAGCGCGGGCTTATCGGATTTTCCGGTTACCACCACGTCGAGCGTGATGCGGCGATTTGTCTCGGGGCCGCGCTGCGCAAAGGCAGAAAGCGACAAACTCAGCAGCGCTACATGGATCTGGCGTAAAGCAGTCATATCGATTTCCTCTCTGTCTCCTTATTGGACGTAGTACGTGATCTCGCGGCGCTCGACGTTCGAACGCTCGAAGTTCGGATTAGGCTCCAGGCGGCCCCAGACAACTCGCTCCGTCCAGTTTCCCTCCGCGTCGTATTTGTATTCGTAACGCATATTCTGGGTATGGGAGCTCTCTTTCGCTGGGCGAGGCTGGCCGGCGGCGTCAAACTCCATGTCGCGTGAGCTATCTTCGGTGATCTCTCCGACTGGATTATCGTGATCGTCGTAGCGATAGGTAGTTCTGTGATCGCCAAGCTCTCCCATCCGCGTCCGGCGCTCCTCAATGCGGCCTTTCTCGTCGTACGCGTAACTCGTGCTGGACATGATTAGCTGTGGGCCAAAAATTTTGGTAAACATAGCCAGCGCCTTTTCACGCGCTTCCGGTGGCGCATTTTCAAGCTCCTTTTCGATGCTCGGAAACGGCATCTGCTCGCCGAAATGTGCGTCTTCTCTCACCACCCTCCCGAGGTTGTCTCTTGTGAAGACCACACGCCTCAGCAGACGTTGGTCCTGGTCCTTGAACGTAACCTCCTCCGGTTGCTCTCGATCGTCGTATTGGGTCGTGATGGTCGCGGCGTCCGGCGCGCCGTATGACAGTTCCGAGCCCGCGATCGCGTAGGACGTCATAGCGGGCGTTTCTTTCGAATCTTCCCGGTCCAAGTCCCATTCGGCGAATTCTGTCCGCAACGCGTGCACGGGGCCATGAACCTTCCAATTGGCCAAGTCGCCCATCGGCGCACCTCCGTCGTTTGTCTTTTACCATTATGGAAGGAGCCACGCATGCGCGATGATGGATTTCTTGAAAGGCTCGGCATCCGGTACCCCGTCATCCTCGCTCCCATGGGCGGAGGACCGGGCACGCCCGAGCTTGCGGCGGCGGTGTCGAATGCCGGCGGATTCGGCGCGGTCGCGGCGGCCTATCTCACGCCCGATGAAATAACAGAAGCTGCGCGCCGCACCCGCCAGCTCACCGATCGTCCGTTCAGCATGAACTTGTTTGTCGGCGGCCACGAACAACGCGCTGTCGATCCCGGGCAGATGCTGGAGTTTCTAGGCGAGATCCACAAAGAGCTCGGGCTACCGCCGCCCGCGGCTCCTACGCCTAAGAGCGATCCGTTTCCCGACCAGTTCCAAGCCGTCCTGGAAGCGCGGCCGGCCGCCTTCAGCTTCACGTTTGGAATCCCGGATCGCGAGGCAATGCTGGCCCTGCGTTCGCGCGGAATCACGATTCTCGGAACGGCCACCACCGTCGACGAAGGACGATTGTTAATCGAAGCCGGCGCGGACGCGATTGTGGCGCAGGGAGCGGAAGCGGGCGCGCATCGCGGCACTTTCGCCGGGCCGTTCGAAGCTTCGATGGTCCCAATCTTGGATCTGGTGCGCGGCATCGCGCGGTTCGCTCCCGTGATCGCTTCGGGCGGCATTATGGACGGCCGGGATATAGCGGTCATGCTTTCGAATGGCGCCATCGCGGCTCAACTGGGCACGGCGTTTCTGCGCTGCCCTGAATCAGGGGCGTCGCCGGCGTACCGTCGCGCCATCGCGCAGGCATCCAGCGACACGACGGTGATTACGCGAGCTTTTTCCGGGCGCCCCGCGCGTGGCTTGGTGAATGCATTTATCACCGCTCTGAACGGAAAGGGAGATCTGATTCTTCCTTATCCGCTCCAGAATGCTTTGACGCGGCAGATGCGCTCCGCCGCCGCGGCGCAAGGTAAAGCCGGTTTCCTATCGCTTTGGGCCGGCCAGGGCGTGGCGCGGTCACGCGAGATGCCCGCGGGGGATTTAGTGGCGGCGTTGGCCGCCGAAGCCGGCTAGCCTTCGAGCGGCGAATCGACCACGGCCAACTGGTGACGTCCGGCTGAGACGCTGACGTCCGTGATCCCGAGCACACGGCGCAATTGATCGTCGGGAACTTTCATCGGTCCAGCCGATGGAGCAGAGCCGGGCGCGGGTTGCGGAAATGCCGTCGACATGGCGGTATGAAACGTGACCTTGCCTTCCACTTTTTGCATCACTTGGTGGATGTGGCCGTTTAGGACCGTAACGGAACCGAAGCGCTTCATCAGGGCCAGAGCCTGCTCGCTGTCTCGCGTGCCCCAGCCCCACTCGGGATAAACAGACCACAGAGGAATGTGAGCGAACACCACGATGGGCGTGCTGGCCGGGATGCCGCTCAAATCCTTCTTCAGCCAATCCAGTTGCGCGTCTCCGATGGTCCCCAGGCCTTCGAGTTGCACGGCGTTGTTCAGGCCCACGAAATGCACGCCCTTGTGATCGAAGCTGCGCCAGCCTCGGCCTGTGCTGCCTTTGCCGAAGCGCTCCAAATACAAACGCCCCTCGTCCCCTGCTATGTCGTGTTCGCCGGGAACGTACGCGACCTCGCGTTGACGCAGCGATTTTAAAGTTTGATCCAGCGCATCGAACTGATCGGCTTTCGCCAGATGCGTCAGGTCGCCAGTGTGGATGATTAAATCCGGCTGGGTTTCGAGCGCGTTGATCTTCGAGATGGCAGCCTGAAGCGTGCCAACGACGTCGGTGTTGGCGGGCCGGTTGAAGCCGATGTGAGTATCGCTGATCTGGACGAAGCTGAAGTCGGCGGTGCGTTTATCCATCTTGTCAACCTTGTCGGCGCCGAGCAAATGGGACGCGGGAACGCCCGCGGCGAAGCTCCACACCACGCCTCCGCCCATCCATTGCATGCATTTCAGGAAACCTCTGCGGTCGATATCTTTTTCAAACATAGTGATGAATCCTCTCTGGCTCCAGGACGCTCGATTTCCCGTTCTTGTTCCCATCGAAACGCTCGGGAATAAAATGCACGCCCGCTGTGTCATCTTTGAATGACAGGGCATGGATAGCCGGACCGCTTACTTCGAACAGGCCATTTGGCCTCACGCCCGCGCCGCGTATAACTTCGCGCGCTGGCTGGTCCGCAACGATCAGGACGCGGAAGACATCGTGCAAGAAGCGCTGCTCAAAGCTCTCGAAAGCGCCCACACGCTGCGCGGCGACGTGCGGCCCTGGCTGCTGGCGATCGTGCGCAACACGGCGATCAATTTCATGCGGCGCAAGCGGCCTGCGATTGACGATGACCGAAGCGAATCCATTGAACAGCAGATCGATACCGCGCCCGATCCGGAGCGGCTTCTGATCGCGCAATCCCGCCGGGAGAGCGTCAGCGCCGCGATTGCGCGCCTGCAGCCGGAGTTCCGCGAGGCGCTGGTGCTGCGCGAAATCGAGGGCCTGGCGTACAAGGAGATCGGATTTGTTCTCAAGGTTCCGATCGGAACCGTCATGTCGCGTTTGTCGCGCGCGCGCAACCTGCTGGCCCGGGAACTCTTGCGGGAAGGAGTAGAATCATGACCTGCGTTGAAGCGGAGCCGCTCTTGCACGCGTATCTCGATGGCGAGCTGGATCTCAGCGCGTCGCTCGCGATCGAAAAGCATCTTCAATCCTGCGGTGAATGCGCCGATGCGTACCAGAAATTAGAGTTGCTGCGTTCGGAAATCGCGGATGCGGATCTGGATTTCGCGTCGGACGCCGCGCTCGAACGCGTGCGCGTGGCTGTCGAGCGGCAAGCCGGGTTGGAGCGACGGACGGGCCGCGGAATGGCCTGGCGTAACGCCGCTTTTCTTGCGGCCGTGGCCGCGGCGCTGGTGCTCGCGTTCGTGCTGCCGTGGCGCTACGCGGGCGGTCGCGACTCGATTGACCGTGAAATCGTCGACAGCCACATTCGTTCCTTGCAGGCCGATCACCTGATCGACGTGGCCAGTTCGGACCGTCATACCGTGAAACCGTGGTTTCAGGGCAAGCTGGATTTTGCGCCGCAGGTCCCGGACCTCGGGGCTCAGGGTTTCGTACTAGTGGGGGGGCGACTGGATGTGATTGACCGCCGCAAGGCGGCAGCGCTGGTATATAAGCGCCGCGAACACGTCATCAATCTGTGGATCACGCAGGGCAACGCGGCGAGGAGCGAGCCTGAACAGAGCGACGTGGACGGCTTCCACATCGTGCGCTGGTCGAAGAACGGTCTGACTTATCGGGCGGTCTCGGACCTGGACATGGGAGAACTGCGTGCTTTCGCCGGCTTTATCCGCGCGGATTGAGACTCGCTCAGCGTAAACCGTTCAGCGGTGTCCGGCCCTGTATGTCTTCCATGTACGTGCGCAAAACTTCCGCGACGCTCCACGCCTGGGCGAAGCAGCCCCCTGGCCGGTGCGGTGGATCGCCATCGAATACTTCGGAGATTTGGCCCAGGCCGGCTTGCCACAGGTGATCGCGCAGCGCATTCAGAAACTCGTCGGCGCGGCGCCGCACCTGTTCCGTGCCGCCATGCACTTTCACGTACGCAGTTAGGAATGGTCCCAGCAGCCACGGCCAGACTGTTCCCTGATGATAGGCGCTGTCGCGAGAGAACGGGTCGCCTGCGAAACGTCCTTTATAGTTGGGATCGCGCGGCGAAAGCGTCCTCAAACCGTAAGGCGTCAGCAGCTCCCACTCCACTACGTCCACCACTCGCAAAGCCCGATCGCCGGTGAGCAGCGGATAAGGAAGGCTCACGGCGAAGATCTGGTTGGGCCGGATTGCATGGTCCGCGCGCCCGTCCGTCACGACGTCGTAGAGACAGCCGTCCGTGTCGTTCCAGAAAACCTGCGCGAAACGTTCCTGCGCCCGCGCGGCGCCCTCGGCATAGTGCTTGGATTGCTCTCCATCCTCGAACGCCAGCGCCAGATCCTGCATCACGCGCAGGGCGTTGTACCAAAGCGCCTGGATCTCCACCGGCTTGCCTTCCCGCGGCGTCACCACCCAATCGCCCACTTTGGCGTCCATCCAGGTGAGTTGCACGCCGTGCTCGCCGGCGTGAAGCAGGCCATCCGAATCCATGTGGATTCCGTAGCGCGTGCCGCGTTCATGCCAGGCAATGATGTCAGCCAGCGGTGCGTACAGCTCGGCGCGGACAAGATCGTAATCGCGGGTATAACTCAGGTATTGGGAAACGGCGTGGAACATCCACAGCGTGGCGTCCACGGTGTTGTATTCGGGCGCATCCCCGCTTTCGACGAAGCGATTCGGCAGCATGCCATGATCGATGCTCCGTGCAAACGCCCGCAGGATGTTTCGCGCATCGTCAAAACGGCCGGTAACCAGCGTGAGCCCGGGCAGCGAGATCATGGTGTCGCGGCCCCAGTCCCCAAACCAGGGATAGCCGGCGATCACGGTTTTCTGAGTGCCGCGCGCCACCAGGAACTGGTCGGCCGCGCTGGTCAGGAGTTGCGCGAACGGATCGCCGCTGGGAGCCGAGTCCGCCAGCTTTCCGCGCCGCTCGATCTCACGGATCTCGAACGGCCGGGCTTCGGAAACCTGGTGCTGCTCGGTGGACGCAATGATCTCGGCCGCCCGGTTCCGGGCGAGATCGAAGCGCAGCAGCATCGGACTATAGAGATCTTCGACGTTGTCCAGCCCGCGTTCGCGCTCGCGTTCGTATTCGAAATTGTAGAACCACAATCCGGACGGATCGACGGAATCGGCGTTATGCGCGAAATGCAGGCTGGGCAGCCCTTGATAGGGCGTAACCGTAGCCATGCCCGGGCTTTGATCCACGTCGCGCCGGATGGAATTGTTCGCGTGCGTGGTGCCGTGATAATCCCGAAACGCGATTAGCGGGCGGATCTCTAGCTCGCAAGCGCGGCCGGCTAAATCGCCCAGCAGCTCGTACTGAATCACGGCGGTATTTTCCCCTTGCACCAGAAATATGGATTTCTCGATCCGCAGGTCCGCGACATTGTACGTGAAGATTGGAAAAGGCTCCAGCCGGAAGGAATCCAGCAGCAGGTGGCCCTGCGGATGGACGACGCCGGCGTACTGGTTGGCGCTCAGCTCGAATCGCCGGCCCTCCAAAATCAGCGCTTCTTCGAGCTTCGAGAGCAGCACGAACCGGCCCACCGGAGGTTGAACGGCCGCGGTGAGCAGCGCATGATAGCGGCGGGTGTTCAGACCGATTATGGAAGCAGAGGCGAATCCGCCGATGCCGTTGGTTTCGAGCCATTCCCGCGTCGACGCTTCGGGGAGATCGCTACAGATCAGGGCATCAAACTCGATAGGCAGATTCATGGGCCGGGGTTAGGGGAGAATAGGAGTTTAACATGCGAACCACAATCCATATCGCGCTCGCGTCAGTCCTGGTGGCAGGATTGATGGCGCAGCAGACTGCCGCGCCGTCCGATCCGGACGGACCGCAATTCACTTCGGACAACCAGTTGGTGACGCCCACGAATTATCGCGAATGGATTTTCCTGAGCTCCGGGCTGGGAATGACTTACGGCCCCATCGGCAAAGAGACTGCGGACGCGAATCCGATGTTCGACAACGTCTTCGTCACGCCGGCTGCTTATCGCTCATTCCTCAAAACCGGCACGTGGCCGGAGAAGACCATGTTCGTGCTCGAAACCCGCTCTTCGGTGAGCCACGGCTCCATCAATAACGGCGGCCACTATCAGACGGAACGGATGGCTTTCGAGGCGGAAGTGAAAGACACGTCGCGATTCCCGGGCAACGGTTGGGCCTTCTTCGGGCTCGGGAGCTCGAAGGCCGCGAAGATGATCCCACGCACCGCGTCCTGTTACACCTGCCATCCGGCGAACGGCGCTGTGGACAACACGTTCGTGCAGTTTTATCCGACGCTGCTGCCGGTGGCGAAGGCCAAGCGCACCCTGGCCGCATCATTCAAGCCGTAGGCCGCGCCGAAAAAACATATACTGGTGTTCGATAGGAGACCTCGGATGAGTTATCGATTGACGGTCACCATTGGGCTCTTGGCGATTGCGTCCACGCTTCCCGGCCAAACCAAGCCTCCGGCAAAGCAAATTTCCATGAAAGCCGTTCCGCACACGCCGGACGGGCATCCGGATCTCACCGGGATCTGGACGAACGCCACGCTTACGCCGCTCGAACGCCCTTCCGACTATGCGGCCAAGCCTACGCTCACCGATGCGGAAGCCAAGGTGTTCGAGAAGAAGGATCTCCAAACCAATACTCTCGATAGCGACGTCGACAGCGGCTTCAACAAGGCCACCGGAGGCCCGGGGGTGGGCGCCTATAACAACCTGTTCGTGGACCGGGGATCGGAACTCGCGCGAGTGGACGGAGTGAAGCGGACTTCGTTGATTATCGATCCGCCGGATGGAAAGATCCCGCCTCTGACGGAAGCGGCCCGCGAGCGCGGCGCAACCATGATTCGCAATTTCGGCCGCTATGACAGCGTGAAAGACCGGCCATTGAGCGAACGCTGCATCATCGGATTCGGATCGACGTCCGGCCCGCCCATGCTTCCGGTACTTTACAACAACAACTACGAAATCGTGCAGACGCCCAGCGCGGTGATGATCCTGGTCGAGATGGTCCACGATATCCGGGTGATCCGCATCAATGGAACGCATAAACCCGCCAGCGTTCGCCAGTTGCTGGGCGATTCCATCGGCCATTGGGAAGGCGACACGCTGGTGGTGGATACGACGAATTTCACGGGAGAAACCAGGTTCCGCGGTTCCACGGACAACCTGCACGTAATCGAACGCTTCAAGCGAATCGATGCGGGCACCATTTTGTACAAAGCCACCGTGGAAGACTCCTCGACGTACACGAAGCCGTGGACCTTGGAGTATCCGTTCCTGGCGACGGCCGGCCCGGTTTACGAATACGCCTGCCACGAAGGCAACTACGCCATGCCGGACATCCTGGGCGGAGCGCGCAAGCAAGAATCGGAAACAGGCAAGCAATAGGCTCTCAGCGACGTCTAAGGGCAGCCGGCGGCGCGGACCTTCCGTTCCGTGGAAGCGGGAAACCGTTCCAGCCCCGATGCCGGGCGAATGGGCCGCGCCACCAGGTTCCCTCTGCAGTTCGGGCAGCGGCCGCCCAACACTTGTTCCGCGCAATGCCGGCAGAAGGTGCATTCGAAGGAACAAATCATGGCTTGATCAGAGGCGGGTGGCAGATCCTGGCCGCAGCACTCGCAGTTGGGGCGAAGTTGAAGCATCTTTAAATCCAAACCTTCTCGGCGGGCACGCCGCGCTTGCACATCTCGCACGATCCGGCATCCTTATAATACGTAGCGTCCAGCTTGGCCAGATAGTGGAAGGGCAGAGGACTGAAGTCGACCGTCCGCGGCGTGGGCTGATAAATGATTACAGCCAAGCCCACCACCTCGGCGCCGGTGGATTCCACCAGCCGTCTCAATTCCGCCAGATTTCTGCCGGAGCGCAGGATATCGTCTACCAGCAGAACTTTCTCGCCCGGCTTCTGTTCCAGATACTGGCGAAAGCGCATGGGTCCGTTCTCTTCTTTGCGATCCGCCCAATAGACCTGATGGGCCCGCAAGGCTTCGCAAACGCCGTAGGCCACCGGCAGGCCGCCGGTATCGGGAGACACGATGGAAAGCTCCGGAATCATCGCCCGGATTTCCGAATTCGCGCGCAGCAGGCGGCTCAATCCCACGCTCAAGACCTTGGCGTGCTGGAAATACCGCATGGCAAGCTGCACTTGCATGTATTCGGTGGCGTGCAGGCCGTTCGGATATTCGAAGTGACCTTCGCGAATCGCTCCGGTGCGGCGCAGCAGCGCGACCACTTCTTCTTCGGTTGGAACCAGGTGCATATTGCTCCACTTCTATTATCTGATGAAGCAGCTAGGAAGCTCCCGCGCCGGTGAGCACGCGCGGGATGGTACGTAGAATGATCTTCCAGTCCAGCGCCAGGGACCAGTTATCGATGTACTGCATGTCCATCTTCATCCAGGTCTCAAAATCCACCGCATCGCGTCCCGACACCGCCCACAGGCAGGTCAGCCCCGGCCGCATCCGCAATCGGCGACGCTGCCAGCGTTGATACAGCTCCACCTCTTCGGGAACCGCTGGCCGCGGGCCCACCAGCGACATGTCGCCCTTCAGGACGTTCCACAGCTGCGGCCATTCGTCGATCGAGAATTTTCGCAGAAAGCGGCCGACGCCGGTAAGGCGCGGATCGTTGGTTATCTTGAACGCCGTGGATTTATGGCTGAGATGCATGAGCGACGGCTTCAGTTCCTCCGCGTTGTCGCACATGGAGCGGAATTTGTAGAACATGAAGCGCCGTCCGTTCAAGCCGCAGCGTTCCTGGCGGAAAATGGCGGGCCCGGGCGACGTCAGGCGGATCAGCAGCGCGGTGAGGAGCATAAATGGCAGCAGCAGCACCAGCGCGGCCGCAGCCAGCACGAGATCGATGATACGTTTTGCGAGCAGGCGGATTTCGTCGTGCGGCGCGGCTGAAAATGTGAGCAGCGGCATCAGGCCCAGCCGGTCAAGATACACCTGGCTGTTGACGTGCGGAAAGAAGTCCACCACGACGCGCGTTCGCACGCCTTCCTCATCGCAGAGCAGGAAAATCTCTTCCATTTCAGCCAGCTTGCGGCTATCCACGGCAAATATGATTTCGTCGATGACGTGCTGCCGCAGCAGTTCGTGCAGCTTCGACAGCGGATATTGGGGATAAGTGCCGGTCAGTTGGACCTCGCCGGGCTGCTCGTCGATAAAGCCGGCCAGGCGAATTCCGTAATCCGAGGATTGTTCCAGCGCCCGTCCGAGATTGAGCGCTCTTTCGCCCGAGCCCACTACCATCACGAAATGTGCGCTTCCAAACTCCCGCCGGACCGCGCCGATCACGCGCGCCGCGTTGATCCTGAACAGGCAGAGCAGTATCCACGCGTAGGTGGCGAACACCGCGACGAAAGAACGGCTGAGGTCCAGGCGCAGCATGAATTCGCCGACTACCAGCGCAACGGCCCCTACGGCGCACTGCCGGAAAGTGTCCCGCAGCACCACCCTGGGGTGCGCAGAATCCAGCTTTTCGTAAATATTCAGCCAATAACCGAGTGCGATCCAGCACAGAACTGAAAGAAAAAGAAGCAGTCCGGCTTCGGCGAATGACAGATAAAATGCTCGCTCGAATGGCAGGCGCGTCCGGGTTTGGTAGGCAGCGAGAAAGGCGGCGGAAATAAGGCAAACGTCAGTAAGTCCGAAGATCGCCTTTACTTTTCGAAAATGCCCGCTGAACACTTCGGAACACAGCATAGCATGCGGGACGGCGCGTATCACTGGCGTTCATCTCCCTCCGCGCCGTTGACATGGCATGGCGAAAGCGTATGATAGGAAATCGTTTCTCTGGCATGCTTGGTAACTTCCCGACGGACCCGGACGAGTTCCTTCAAGCGGGAAACAGTTTTCGGGCGCGGGTCCAGGTCATAAAAGAACAGGTTCCAATCCCCGACTACGGATGGTATCCCTATGACCCTTTGTCGGCTCTTCCGCTGATTTCAAGTTTGATCGCTCCCGTCTACGGCGAAATCGTGGAAGCCTGTCTAACGAATCCCGTCGCGGACCTCGGCTGCGCGGACGGCGATCTGGCGATGTTCTTCGCGCAACTGGGCGCTGACGTGGATGCCATCGATCATCGGGAGAGCAATTTCAATCAGATGCGCGGCGTGGAGGCGTTAGGCGGGGCGCTGGGGCTCCCGGTTCGCGCTCATGATATCGATCTCGATAGCCGCTTTGAATTGCCTCGCATGAATTACGGACTGGCTTTGTTTCTAGGCACGCTTTACCACCTCAAGAATCCGTTCTATGTACTTGAGAAGTTAGCCACGCTCGCGGACTGGTGCCTCATCAGCACGCGCATCGCTCAAGTAACCCCCGGCGCGACGGCGAATATCGAAGCTGAGCCGCTGGCCTACCTTTTGTCGCCTCGGGAAGTGAATGACGATCCGACCAACTTCTGGATCTTCTCCGCTGCTGGATTGTCCCGTCTTCTCGAACGGACCGGCTGGATTCCGATCAGCGAGAAGCGTCTCGGCTGCCTGGCCGGTTCAGACCCGGTGAATCCGCAAGCCGACGAGCGTATGTTCGTGCTCCTCAAGAGCCGCACTCTCCATCCGGAGCTGCACGTCCACCCGCTGGAAGGCTGGTATCCGGTGGAAAACGACGCTTGGCGCTGGACCGCCAAGCGCTTCGCATTGCAGGTGACGCTGCCCGAATCGGAGCGCGCGTCGGAATTCGCACTTCGATTCACCGTGCCGCAGGTAGCGTTGGCGGACGGCAATAAAATCCGAATCACCTGCCACATCGCCGGGGCGCCGGCGGGTTCCATTTCCTGCGACGCTCCAGACACTCCCGAATTCCGGGGACGTTTCCCAAGCAATGTTGCCAGCGGATCACCGCTGCGGCTGGATTTTATGGTCGACAGTGCATTTGGGGGCTCGCCGGCCGATAGCCGCGAGCTTGGGATTATTGTTCCGTTGCTCGATCCGTCGCATACCAACAGCGGGCGGATTCCGTTCCGGATTTCATAGCGACCGATAGTAGGCCATCAGATCCAAGGCTGGGGGCGGATGTCCCATGGCGCGCAGGAATCCGGAAACCGCGCCGCGATGATGAGTGCCGTGGTTGACCACATGCAGTACGATCTGCCACAGCGGCGTCGTCCAGGGATTTCCGCTCAAGTCCTTATAAGAGACGCCGGCTAGCGCCTGCTCATCAGTCATTGGCGCGGCCCATTGCTTCCAGCGCTCCAGCAGCGCCGGCCAGGCCTTCTGAAGCGTGGGAAAAACGCGGTCCTCCGGGCTGATGAAGGCAGCTTGCGTCACGCCTTGGATGCGGGCCATCCAGACGCGATCCGCCGCGAATATGTGCGCCAGCGTGCCGGCTACCGTGCCGTCCGACGTCTTGAAATCGCGCGCCAGCTCTTCCGGTGAAAGCGCCGCCGCGGCGTCGAGAAGCCGCAGGCTGGCCCAGGCAGTGTAATTCAAATGCAGACGAAGCGTATCGGCGGAGACAGACATATTTCAGATTATGCCGTGTCAGTCCAATAAAGGCAGTCGATAGCGGCGGCAAACGAACTCCGTCCCAATCCCGCTGGCCAGAAACCGTTCCTTTCGATCCTCCAGCAGCCGCGCCGTCCAGTCCGTAAAACCGCCATCGGTGACCGCGCAGCGATTCCCATCCGGAGCCTCGGGCGAGATCCGCAGGCAAAGGCCGCCATAGTAAGTGAGGCCTTCGAGGCGCGCCAGGTTAAAGCGGAATTGCGAACGGACGCGCTCCAGCCGTCCCCTGGGCATCCATTCGGGCAATTCGCGGCCGGGATCCTCCACCGCATCCGGCAGCTTCACACCGCGCTCCGCCAAAAAGCGCTCCGATCCGCCCGGCCGATGCGCGCGTATAGGTTCGCGCAGCTCTTCCACGTTCACCCCGGCGTGCTCGAGCAGAGCGCGGGTGACGGCGGCATCCGAGACCTCCACCAGCGGATTAGTCATCTGGAACCCGTGCGTATTCAATGCCCGGTAGAGTTCGAGATAAAAGCGAATGTGCTCGCCCAGATGCCGGATCTCGAATGCATTCGAGCCGGTGTCGCGCCCGGCCGACGCCAGCGCGAACAGCCTGAAGTGCGGAGAAAACCCGGGCGTATCGAACGGCTGGAGCCGAATCAAACGGTGGCTCGAGGCCAGCCGGACCGGTGGCTGATCGCGCCGCGGGCCTGGTTTCCTCCGGCGGGCGCATTCGAGCGCCATCGCCGGGGTTGAATCGCCCAGCACCTCGGCGTTCCGAATGGTTGTGAGCACGTTATTCTGGTCGATCCCGCCCAAGCCCTGGTTCAATCCCAGTGGCGTTACCGGCGAAAGCTCGATGGCTTCGAATCCCGAGGCTACTTCGAAAGCCGCCCGGTCGAATTCTAGGAGCAGCCGGGCGTCGACATTGGACGGCGCAACCAGGGCGCGCGAGGCTTTTTCGAGCAGCTCCGGCCCGTGGATGGCGCTGGCCCGCGCTTTGTAAACCTCCAGCAGCAGCGATTGCAGATCGCTTCCGGAGTGGTCCTCGGCCAAAACCGGGAACAAGCGCGGCAATCCGGTTTCAGCCGCGATGCGCGCGAGGATTCTGGAGGCCATATCGGCAGGATAAAACGATTCTGTAGCTCCATGGTCCCGGTAAGGTGGATGCGACACCGCCAGGTAGGGCGAACTGCTGAGCCGCGATCCTGTGTGTTTCGATATTACACAAGTCTTACAAACTGCTCGTGAAATCCCTGGTAGGTTGAGTTGTACCTTTCATTACTGGAGTCATTCGTGACGAGCGAAATTGTCAGTATCTATGCCAACAAAAAGATCAACTGGCCCATCACTATCGTCTTAGTGGGCCTGCACTTAGGTGCGTTGGCGGCACTCTTTATGTTCAATTGGCACGCCCTGCTGGCGGCCGTTTTGCTCTACTACATCGGCGTGGGTTTGGGCATCAGCATGGGCTATCATCGCCTGCATACGCACAGATCCTACAAACTTCCCCTCTGGGTCGAGTACTTCCTGGCGATTTGCGGAACCCTGACCCTCGAAGGCGGCCCGATTTTCTGGGTAGCGACGCACCGCATCCATCATCAATACTCCGACAAGCCGGGCGACCCGCATTCGCCTCGCGATGGCGCCTGGTGGGCGCACGTCGGATGGCTTCTGGTGGGCGAATCCAAGCACAGCAATACTAAATTGATGTCGAAATATGCTCCGGATCTCGCCAAGGACCCGTTCTATGTTTGGTTGAACAACTACCATTGGGTCATGATCCTGGTGCTGGCGGCCATCCTATACGCCATCGGTGGTCTGCCGATGATGCTGTGGGGCACTTGCCTGCGGATCGTAGTTGGTCTGCACGCCACCTGGCTGGTCAATTCCGCTACGCACCTGTGGGGCGGACGCCGGTTCGAAACTCGCGACGATTCCCGGAATAACTTGTGGGTGGCCCTGATCAGCTTTGGCGAAGGCTGGCACAACAATCATCATGCGCATCCGACTTCCGCCCGTCATGGGCTGGCGTGGTATGAGCTTGACTTAACCTGGATCCAAATCTGCGTTCTGAAGTTCTTGGGCATCGCGAAATCGATCCGCGTGGCGAAGGTAAACACTCCGCACGCGGAGCGCGAAGCCGCCTAGTTAGCCGCGGCCACGAAGCCGGTCGATTCTACGGCGGTCGCGTTTCGACGGTTTGCCCTCACGGGTCGTTTCCACGGGCGGCATGGCTTTGCGCTGCGCGGCCAGGCTCAGGCGCAACTCCCGGCTCTCTTCCGTCTCGCGATAGAGCGTCTGGGCCACCGGCGCCGGACCGCGCATGTCGCTCAGCTCCAATACGTCCACCTGAAAATCGCCGCTATCGTTCTTCACCAGCAACCGGTCACCCACGTGGACCTCGCGCGCCGGCTTCACTCGCTGCCCGCCGGCCTCGATCCGGCCAAGTTCGCATGCTTTCGCAGCCAGCGTGCGCGTCTTGAAGAAGCGAGCGGCCCAAAGCCACTTGTCGATTCTTACTCCCATCCGAAGATTGGTGCGCCTAGGGCTTAGCCGGCGGCAGTGCTCGCTGCCAGATTGCGGCAGGCCGATTCGATATCGGAATCGAATTGCAGAATCCGGTCGGCGTGAACTATCTGAAAAGCCTTTGCGACCCTGCCGTTAGAGCCGGCTATACGCATGTGGCCGCCGCTTTGCTCCATCCGTCCGCCGCAGGCGATCAACATTCCCAGTCCGGCGCTGTCAATGTAGTCCACTCCAGCTAATCCGATCACCAGCTTGCGCGTGCCGCCGTCGATCAAGCCGTTGATGGAATTCTCGGCATACATTAAGGTGTTGCCGAGGTGAAGGCGTCCGGACATCTCCACAACGGTTACGTCGCCGACTTCGTGAATCTTGGTTTCGATCATGTTTATGCCGGCCGTCCGCGGTTCTGTCTAGTATACATGCCCGCTGGTCACGCGAGATTCATTCGCTCCAGCAGGCTACGATAACGCGGGTCCTCGCGGAAAGGCTCAAAGCTCGGTTCCGGATCCATGCGGGTAAGGTAGGGATCGCGCTCGGCGAGGGCGGCCTCAAGGAATTCGAACACTTTGTCCGCTTGCCCCAGTGCAGCATGGTAAACCGCAAAGCAGGCCGGCGAAACGTAATGCATGACGCTTTGCTTTCTGAGCTGCTCCACCAGCTCTTCCGCGCGGCCTGGATCGCCCGCGCGCACGTAACAAGCGGCCAGGAATCCGGCGGCCAGGGTGAAGGACGGTGAAAGCCGCAGGGCTGTTTCCAGGCTTCGAATAGACCGCTGAAGAGAACCTTTTTGGGATGCCGCCAGGGCCCTCGCTAAGTGCACCAGCCAGTAGTCGGGATAAAGGTCCACGGCCTTCTCGGCATGTTCGATCGCCTGGTCATACCGGCGCTGGCAGTAGAAGGCGAACGAGAGTCCGAAGTGGACCATCATGGACAGCGGATCGGTTTCAAACGCCCGCCGATACTCGGCTACTGCTTCCTCGAACCGCCCGAGCGGCGTCAGGAAATAAAGTGCGTAACGGACGCGTACCAGCGGCGGGACGGGATCGACAGCCATGGCCGCCTGAAAATGCCGCTCGGCCGACTTCCAATCGTATTCGACGGCTCCCACGACCAGCCCCAGCACGCTGTGCGCCTCGCTTAGCGCCGGATCGATAGCCAGCGCATTTTGGGCGGCCGATTTCGCGAGCGGGGCCATCTCCGTCATCCGCCGGATGCCAAGCGCGCCAAGCCCGAAATAAAATACCGCCAGTCCCGCAAAAGCTGGAGCGTAGGTTGGGTCGTGCCGGAGCGCCTCTTCGAACGCGCCTTTCGCTTTGTCGAGGCTCTCTCCGGTGTAGCGCTGATACCAATACAGTCCTTTGAGGTAACTCTGAAAAGCTTCCACGTTCGCGGGGCTCCGTCGCGGGCCAGCTAGCTTGACCTTCAGGGCTCTCGCGATGGCTTGCGAGATATCGTCCTGGATGGCGAAAATATCCGTCATCTCGCGGTCATACCGTTCCGACCAGAGATGCGATTCATCGGCTACCTTAATAAGCTGCGCTGTAACGCGGATGCGATTGGCCGCTCGCCGTACGCTGCCTTCAAGAATGGTTCCGACGCGCAGCCGCTCCCCGATGGCGCGCAGATCCTGCTGCTTGCCCCGAAACGCGAAAGCCGAAGTGCGCGCGATCACTCTGAGCTCGGGAACTTTGGCGAGAGCGTCGATGATCTCTTCGGCCAGGCCATCGCTGAAGTACTCGTTTTCCTTGTCGGCGCTCAGGTTCGCGAAGGGAAGCACGGCGATGGACGCGGCTGCCTCCCTGGCGGCCGCCGGAGGCTCCGTCAGCGCCTGCTTGACCTCTAACATGGATTGAAAGCGCTCGGAGCGGTCCTTGCGGAGACACCGTTCGACGTGCCGCGCGATGCTTGCCGGAATGGAGGCCTGGATTTCGCGCAAGGGCCGTGGTTCCTGGTGCAGGATGGCCGCCAGCGTGGAAATCCACGTGTCGCCGCGGAAGGCGCGCTCGCCGCACAGCATTTCATACAAAACCAAACCGAAGGAGAAAATGTCCGACCGCGCGTCCAATTCGCGCCCTTGCGCCTGCTCGGGAGACATATAGGCCGCGGTGCCCATGATCGCGCCTGGTAACGTGCGCAGGGTGGCTGTCTCGTCTTGTGATGGGGCGACGAATTGCGCAAGTCCAAAATCCAGCAGCTTAGCGCGGCCGTCCTTGGTAACGATGACGTTGGCTGGTTTCAGATCGCGGTGAATGATGCCGACTGAATGAGCGGCGATAAGCGCATCCGCGATATCGGACGCATATTTCAGCGCGTCTTTCGCCGGCAGTCCGCCATCGGTGTTCAGCTGATCGAGCGTAGAGCCGGCCACGTACTCCATCGCGATGAAGCAAATGCCGTTCTCTTCCGAGATGTCGTGAATGGTGACAATATTCGGGTGATTGAGCTGGGCGGCGGCGCGGGCTTCCCCCAGGAATCGTCGTTTCCGGTCGGTGTCCGCGATCTTCTCGGCGGGCAAAGTTTTTAGGGCGATGATGCGGCCGAGACGAGTATCCTTCGCCTTGTAGACCTCGCCCATGCCGCCCGCGCCGATCAGCGCGAGGATCTCGTAGGGTCCTAAACGGGCGCCGGGATCGAGAGCCATGGTGCGTGTACCGATTTTACGTCAGCGACAGCGGTAGACTGGTAAACCAAGGGTGCCACGATGAGTACTCCGTCGGCTAGATACGCCATGGTCCCAATGGATCGAGTTTCGCGGGTTATCTTCGACTACGCCGCCCAGATCGGCGCGGCGCAAGATCTCGATGCATTGCTCGAACTCAATGCCGGCATGGCGCGGGACCTGGTGGGAGCGGAGCGCTGCAGCATCTGGCTGGTGGACAACAAGCATCGCCGCTTGTGGACCAAAGTGGCGCACGGCGTCCGGGAGTTGCACGTACCTATCGGGCAAGGGCTGGTGGGCGCCGCGCTCGCAAGGAATGAGGCCATTCTTGTCAACGACACTTCGCAGGATCAGCGGTTCCTGAGGAGCGTGGACATTGAAAGTGGTTACGTTACTAAATCCATCCTGACGCTGCCGCTGCACGGCCTGGATGGCAAGCCGATCGGCGCCCTCCAAGTGCTCAATAAACCGGGCGGATTCTCGCCCGAGGACGTGGACTTGCTGGGATTGTGCAGCGCTTATTCGGCATCCACTTTGGAGACGCAGCGGCTGCGCAAGGAAGCGGAAGTGGCGCAGCTTCTGATCCGGGAAATGGAAATCGCGCGGGACGTGCAGCAGCACCTTTTGCCGCAAGTCTGTCCGCCGATTCCGGGACTCGAATACGCGGGCTATTGCCGCTCGGCCGAATTCGTCGGTGGGGACTATTACGATTTCCTGCCCATGCCGGACGGCGGATTGCTCTTTACGCTGGGCGACGTTTCCGGCAAAGGAATCGCCGCCGCGGTAATGATGGCCAGCATGCAGGCTTCGCTGCGATCCCAGGTGTTGAGGAACCCCGATTCGATTTCGACGCTGATCCGGGATTTGAATAAAGCGGCTTACTCTTTTTCAACCGCGGATAAATACTCCACTCTCTTTTGCGGAATGCTGGACGTTCGCACCCGCAAACTGACCTACGTCAACGCGGGCCAGGTTCGGCCCATGGTCTTAAGATCGCGCGACTGCCAGGTAGAGCGGCTGGAAGGCGGCGGGCTTCCGGTGGGTTTGATGGATGGCTCGGAATACGAGCAGGGCGAGGTGCAGCTCGAACCCGGCGACGCGGTGATGTGTTTCTCCGACGGCGTCAGCGAGGCGACCAATGTCCAAAATGAAATGTGGGACGAATCCGAAGTGGAGAAGATTGTCCGGACCTGCGGCGGTTTGACTGCGCAGAAGATGATCGACTTGCTGGTGGAATCGACCGACCGGTTCACTGGAGAAGCCAAGCAGGCCGACGACATGACGGTAGTGGCAATCCGCGTTTAACCATGAAGATCCTTTCTCGATCCTTACTTCTGACAACGGCGGCGCTCGTGCTCGCCGCCGGCTCGCCCTTTTCCGGCCGCTGGGACCTGACTGTCGTGACGCCGCAGGCCACCTATCCTTCCTGGATGGAATTTGCCGACGAGGGGCCGACGGGGGCCGTGCGCGTGGTGGGCCGCACCGGCAGCGTGCATCCGGCGACAGAGGTGAAAGCGCAGGGGTCCAAGTTGTCGTTCACCACTGGGGAGACCGTGTGGGAGCTCAGCGTGGAGGGTGGGAAACTCAGCGGTACTGAGCGTCGGAAGGATGGCGCGGTAGCCCATTTGTCGGGAGCGCGTGCGCCCGCATTGAATCGCAACCCGCCTGCGGCCTGGACGAATCCCGTGCCTTTGTTCAATGGTCACGATCTTACGGGTTGGGAGTTCGACGATCCCTCCAAGGCTCATTGGTCGGCCAAAGACGGAGAGCTGCGCAACGATAGCGGCGGCGCGAACATCCGCACCAAGCGCAAGTTCGACGATTTCAAATTGCATATCGAATACAACTGCCCGCAGGGCGGCAACAGCGGCGTTTATTTGCGCGGGAGATATGAAGTGCAGGTTGAATACGAGCCTCCGGAGAAGAACGATCAGTTCCACGCCATGGGCTCGATCTACGGCTTCATCGCTCCTTCGGCGGAAGTTTCGCCGCGCCCCGGCCAGTGGGAGGCTTACGACGTCACGCTAGTTGGCCGGACGGTGACCGTGGTTCGCGACGGAGTCAAGATTATCGATGAACAACAGATCCCCGGGATCACGGGCGGCGCGCTGGACAGCCATGAAGCCGAGTCCGGCCCGATTTATCTGCAGGGCGACCATACCGGCGGCCTGAAGTTCCGCAATATCACGATCT
The DNA here is from genome assembly GCA_963786745.1 of Terriglobia bacterium. Classification (GTDB taxonomy): domain Bacteria; phylum Acidobacteriota; class Terriglobia; order Bryobacterales; family Bryobacteraceae; genus Palsa-89. The sequence goes on from CAWBAE010000015.1 coordinate 271,621, forward strand.
CATTACCCACGCGATAACCCCTTCTGGACAAACCCTCCGTCGCTTTGCTACTTTAATAACAGCGCTCCACGCTAGATTTAGAACTCAGTGGGAGGCAGGGCCTTCAGTTGTCCCGCTTTGCCGTCTGCACCAATGAGGAGATATGCCGAAGCAAGGTAAGAAGTTTAAAGCCGCGTCCGAACAAGTCGAACAGCGCCCCTACAATCTCAACGAAGCCGTTCCGCTAGTCCAAAAGCTCAAGTTCGCTAAATTCGATGAGACCGTCGAACTGCACCTGCGCCTGGGTGTCGACCCCAAGCACGCCGACCAGATGGTGCGCGGCACCGTGGTTCTTCCGAACGGCCTGGGAAAATCGAAAACCGTGCTGGTGATCGCGTCCGGCGACAAACTGCGGGAGGCCACCGAAGCCGGCGCCGATTTCGTGGGCGGCGAAGACATGGTCAACAAGATCCAATCCGAAAACTGGACCGCGTTCGATGCCGTGATCGCCACTCCCGACATGATGCGATCCGTCGGTAAGCTTGGAAAGGTGCTGGGCCCGCGCGGCCTGATGCCTAATCCCAAGACCGGCACCGTCACTACCAACGTCGTGCAGGCGATCAATGAAGTGAAAGCCGGCAAGGTGGAATTTCGAGTGGATAAGACCGGAGTGATTCACGTTCCGGTGGGCAAGGTGAGTTTCGAGACCGGCAAGCTGCTTGAAAATGCTTCCAGCCTCATCAATGCCGTGATCAAGGCCAAGCCCGCCGCGGCCAAGGGCAAATACGTCAAGAGCGTGACCATCTGCTCCACCATGGGTCCGGGCGTTCATCTGGACGTCACCTCGTACAACGCCAAGCAGCTTTAGAGCAAGGACACCACATGAAGAAGAAATCGGAAAAAGAAAAAGATCTCGAAGCGCTCAAGAAGGATTTCGAAAAGGCGCAGAACATCTTCGTCACCGGATTCGACAAGCTCACCGTCCAGCAGGATTTCGAGTTGCGCAAGGCGGTGCGCGGCGCGGGCGGCAACTACAAGGTGATCAAGAACAACCTGGCCGAGAAGGCTTCCGAAGGCACTCCGGCCCAGGACATCTTGAGCAATCTCGCGGGCATGACCTCACTGGCTTATACTTCCAAGGACCCGGTGGCGCTGGCCAAGGCGCTCACCGCGTACGCCAAAACGAATCCGACCTTCACGTTCAAAGCGGGGATGGTGGAAGGCCGAGTGATCGAAGTCAAGTCGATCCAGGAACTGGCGGCGCTGCCTTCGCGCGAAGAGATTTTGTCGAAAGTTTTATTCCTGATTCAAGCCTCGGCGCAGCGTCTGGTTACGGCCATCGGTGGCGTCGGACGCAATCTCGCGGTGGTGGTCGATCAGGGAGTCAAGGAAAACAAGTTCTCACAATAAGGGAGTAGAGGAAGACAATGGCGGACATCAACGCAATCGCGGAACAGATTCAAGGGCTGACGCTGCTCGAAGCGTCGCAGCTCGTCAAATTGCTCGAAGAAAAGCTGGGCGTTTCGGCTGCGGCGGCTGCCGTGGCAGCGGCTCCGGCGGCCGGCGGCGGAGGAGCAGCGGCTCCGGCGGCAGAAGAGAAAACCGAATTTAACGTGATCCTGACGGCTGCTGGCGCCAACAAGATCAACGTCATCAAGGCCGTCCGCGAGGTCACGAATTTGGGCCTCAAGGAAGCCAAAGATCTGGTCGATGGCGCTCCGAAACCCATCAAAGAGGGCGTCAACAAGGAAGAAGCCGAGGCCATCAAGAAGAAGTTCGTGGATGCCGGAGCTTCGGTCGAAGTAAAGTAAACGTTCTAGCGGCGGACTGGCCTCCGGAGCAATCAGCCTGTTGTTTCAACAGGTTAGGATGCTTATTCCTCTCTTCGCGGAGGGGATTTGACGAAGCCCGTCCGGTTTGCTACATTGTAATAGATACTGGCCGGAGACCGACCCGGATTCTTGCTCTTGTGAACCAAACATCCTGCGCAATTGGTGTGCCGCTTCGCGGAAGAGGCACAGGCCTTGGCATTGTTTATTTTTTCCTTGCCGGAAGTGTATGGTTTCCAGATTTTGAGTTACTAGGTCCTGAAGAGCTTTTGCGGTCCCGCTGTTTGTCTCCTGTCCAGTTTTCCGATGCCCGGCGCGCGCGAGATGCTCGTGTCGGCAACGGCATTTGATTGTTCGAATAAGTTGCGAGCCCATCGGCCGTAGGAGTGAAAATGGATAACCTGGCAAAAGGCGCAACGCGCGAGCGAGTAGATTTCTCCCGAATCAAGACCTCGATCCCGATCCCCAACTTGATCGAAGTCCAGAAGAAATCCTACGAGCGATTTCTGCAGATGGATCTGCTTCCCGGCGAGCGGGAAGATACCGGTCTGCAGAGCGTGTTCAATTCGGTCTTCCCGATCTCTGATTTTCGGGGATTGAGCCAGCTCGAGTTCGTCGATTACGCGATCGGCAATTGGGAATGCAAATGCGGCAACCTCAAGGGGCTGCACCACCTGCGTTCCACCTGCCGCAATCCGAGCTGCGGCGCCACCATACAAACCGATCCGTTCCATGTCGGCGACGTGCTGTGCCACCGCTGTGGAACCTTCAACAAGAACATCGTCACCTTCTGCAACCGCTGCGGCGATCCCGTGGGATTGCAGCTGAAGTACGACGTGGCCGAGTGCGAAGAACGCGGCATGACCTATGCGGCGCCGCTCAAGGTAACCATCCGGCTCACGGTGTACGACAAGGACGCCGAAACCGGCGCCAAGACCGTTCGCGACATCAAGGAGCAGGAGGTTTTCTTCGGTGAAATCCCGTTGATGACCGATAACGGCACCTTCATCATCAACGGCACCGAGCGCGTAATCGTTTCTCAGTTGCACCGTTCGCCCGGCGTGTTCTTCGAGCGCGTCCCAGCGCAAGGCTATTTTCTCGGCAAGATCATTCCGTATCGCGGAAGCTGGGTGGAGTTCGAATACGACAACAAGAACCTGCTCTACGTCCGTATCGACCGCAAGCGGAAATTCTACGGCACCGTGTTCCTTCGGGCCCTGGGGCTCAAGAGCGATTCGGATATCCTAAAAGCTTTCTACAACGTCAGCGAAGTCAGTATCAAGGACAAGAAGCTCTTCTGGAAGGTTTCGGAAAGCCTTATCGGTCTGAAGCTCTCGAAAGCCATCGCCACCAAGAGCGAGACCATCGTTCCGCAAGGCCGGAAAATCACTAAATCGGTTTACGAGGCGATTCAAAAGGCCAAGATCGAGCAGGTGGAAATCGATCGCACCGATCTGCAGGGCGCCTACATTGCCTCGGACGTCATCGACATGACCACCGGCGAAGTGCTGGTGGAAGCCAATCACGAGCTGACCAACGTCGACAAATTGATGGAGAACGGCATCACCACGTTCCAGGTTTTCTTCCCGGACCGCGACGATGCCGGCAACGTGATTTCGGTGACTCTCCGGAAGGATCCGGTCAAGAGCCAGAACGACGCGCTGCTCGAAATTTACCGCAAGCTGCGTCCCGGCGATCCGCCCACGCTCGACACCGCCACCCAGCTCTTCCAGGGCATGTTCTTCGACCCGCGCAAGTACGACTTTTCGCGCGTGGGTCGCATGAAGTTCAACATCAAGCTGTACGACAAGATCGACGAGTCTCCGCTCGATAAACGCACGCTGGATCAGCGCGACTTTATCGATACCATCAAATACCTGCTGAAGCTGCGCCGCGGAATCGGCGCGGTGGATGATATCGATCACCTGGGCAACCGCCGGGTGCGAGCGGTGGGCGAACTGCTCGAGAACCAGTTCCGCATCGGGCTGGTGCGCATGGAGCGCGCCATCAAGGAAAAGATGTCGGTGTACCAGGAAATGTCGACGGCCATGCCGCACGACCTGGTGAACGCCAAGCCGGTGATGGCGGCGATCCGCGAGTTCTTCGGATCGAGCCAGCTCTCGCAGTTCATGGATCAAACCAACCCGCTCTCGGAGATCACCCACAAGCGTCGGCTATCGGCCCTTGGACCAGGCGGGCTTTCGCGAGAACGCGCCGGATTCGAAGTCCGCGACGTGCATCCGACGCATTACGGCCGTATCTGCCCCATCGAAACGCCGGAAGGCCCCAACATCGGGCTTATTTCATCGCTATCGTGTTTCGCGCGCATCAATGAATACGGATTCATCGAGAGCCCCTATCGCCGGGTTGTAAAGGGCACGGTGGTGGACGAAATCATGCTGCTCAACCCGGGCGAAAGCTCGTACAAGGTGGGCGACGTGATGACGCGCGCCGAGTCCGACAAAGCCAATCGCGAGCTGGGTCCCAAGAAGCAGCAGCTCGAAGTGGAAGCGCATTGCGATTATCTGTCGGCTTGGGAAGAAGACAAGTACATCATCGCGCAGGCCAACGTGGCTCTGGACGAAAAGGGCCATATCGTGAACGATCTGGTGAACGCGCGCCAGGCCGGCAACTTCGTCCTCAAGCATAGGGACGAGATCGAGTACATGGACGTCAGTCCCAAGCAGTTGGTCTCGGTGGCCGCGAGCTTGATTCCGTTCCTTGAAAACGACGACGCCAACCGCGCGTTGATGGGATCGAACATGCAACGCCAGGCCGTGCCGCTGCTACGCGCCGAAACGCCGTATGTCGGCACCGGCATGGAAATGGTGACGGCGCGGGATTCGGGAGCGGTGGTTATCTGCAAGCGCTCCGGCGTTGTTGATTCTGTGGATTCCGAACGGATCATCGTGCGCGTGGATGGCAGCGCGCATGAAGGGCAGTTGTCGCGCGAGGTGGGCGCAGACATTTATCAGCTCACCAAATTCAAGCGTTCCAATCAGAACACCTGCATCAGCCAGAAGCCCATCGTGTTCCAGGGCCAAAGGGTGAAGAAGGGCGACGTGCTGGCCGACGGTCCCTGCACCGATATGGGCGAGCTGGCGCTGGGGCGCAATGTGCTGGTCGCGTTCATGCCCTGGCGCGGCTACAACTTCGAAGACGCCATCGTGGTCTCGGAGCGGCTGGTAAAGGACGATTACTACACCTCGATCCACATCGAGGAGTTTGAAATCGAGGCGCGGGATACGAAGCTCGGGCCCGAGGAAATTACGCGGGATATCCCCAACATCGCGGAAGCGTTCCTGCGCAACCTGGATGAGAGCGGAATCATCCGGATCGGCGCAACCGTCAAACCCGGCGACATTCTGGTGGGTAAAGTCACTCCCAAGGGCGAAACGCAGCTCACTCCCGAAGAGAAGCTGCTGCGCGCGATCTTCGGCGAAAAAGCCGGCGACGTAAAGGACGCTTCGCTCTACTGCCCGCCTGGCATCGAGGGCACGGTGGTGGATTGCAAGGTGTTCTCGCGCAAGGGCGCGGATCTGGATGAGCGGTCCAAGGCGATTCTGGAATCTCAGGTGGAGCGCCTGCATCGCAATCTCGAAGACGAGAAGCGCATTTTGAACGACGAGCGCGCCAAGCGCCTCACCGATCTGCTGGAAGGCAAGGAAGTGCTGGCCGACCTGCACGATGAAAAGACCAACAAGAAACTGCTTTCGAAGGGCGTCAACCTTTCGCGCGACCTGGTGGAGAAACTCCGTGCGCGCGATCTGAAGCGCGTGAAGTTCGCGAACAAAGATGTCCGGCTGAACGAGCAGATCGACGAAATCGAGGAGATGACTTCCCGGCAGATCGCCGTGCTCGAAAAGATCACGGATGAAAAGATCGCCAAGCTGCGCAAAGGCGACGAACTGCCGCCGGGCGTCATCAAGCTGGTGAAGTGCTACATCGCCATGAAGCGCAAGCTGTCGGTGGGCGACAAGATGGCCGGCCGTCACGGGAACAAGGGCGTCATCGCGCGCATCGTTCCGGATGAGGACATGCCGTATCTGCCGGATGGAACTCCGGTGGAAATCGTGCTCAATCCGCTGGGCGTTCCTTCCCGCATGAACGTGGGACAGATTCTCGAGACGCACCTCGGGTGGGCCGCGCACGCGCTGCAGCTCCACTTCGCTACTCCGGTGTTTGACGGAGCCACGGAAAAAGAAATCAAGAGCCAGCTCAAGGCCGCCAATCTGCCGAGTTCGGGCAAGGTCCAGCTTTGGGACGGTATCTCGGGACAGGCTTTCGAACAGCCTGTCACCGTTGGCTACATCTACATGCTGAAGCTGTCGCATCTGGTGGACGACAAGATCCACGCGCGTTCCATCGGACCGTACTCCCTGATCACGCAGCAGCCGCTCGGCGGCAAGGCTCAGTTCGGCGGGCAGCGCTTCGGCGAAATGGAAGTTTGGGCGCTCGAAGCCTACGGCGCCGCTTATGTGTTGCAGGAATTGCTGACCGCTAAATCCGACGACGTCTACGGGCGCGCCAAGATTTATGAAGCGATCGTAAAAGGAGAAGCGGCCGCCGAACCAGGCGTGCCTGAGTCGTTTAACGTCCTCATCCGCGAACTGCAGTCGCTTTGTCTGGACGTCGAGTTAATGAAGAAGCCGCGGGAAATTGCAGATACAGCCCTCGCGGCCGACTAAAAGAATAATCGAGGAGCCGGAATCAAAGCGCTGGATTCCGGACTCCTTGGCCTCATAGGAGAAAAAATGTACCGTTCCTCTCCGTACGATAGAGCAAATTTGATCGCTGACTTCGATTCCATCCGGATCAGTCTCGCCTCTCCGGAAAAGATTCGAAGCTGGTCCCATGGCGAAGTAACCAAGCCGGAAACCATCAACTACCGGACCTTCAAGCCGGAACGCGATGGATTATTCTGCGCCAGGATCTTCGGCCCGATCGCCGATTGGGAGTGTTTGTGCGGCAAGTACAAGCGCATGAAGCATCGCGGCGTGATTTGCGACAAGTGCGGCGTGGAAGTGACATTATCGCGCGTCCGGCGCGAACGCCTTGGTCACATCGAATTGGCCAGCCCCTGCTCTCACGTGTGGTTTTTCAAGGGCCTGCCCAGCCGCATCGGCTACCTGCTCGACATCACACTGCGTGAACTTGAACGCGTGCTCTATTTTGAAGCCTTCGTCGTGGTGGATCCCGGCGAAGTAGGCGAATTGCGCCGCGGCGAAGTGATCACCGACGAGCGCAAACGCGCCCTCGATCAGGAGTTCCCGGGTAAGTTCGTCGCCATGATGGGCGCCGAGGGAATCAAGGAACTGCTCAAGAAGGTGGACATCGAAGGTCTCTCGCTCGAAATCCGCGAGCGCATGAAGACCGAAGTTTCGCAGCAGAAGAAGCTGAAATACGCCAAGCGCCTGCGGGTGGTGGAGAGCTTCCGCAAATCCGGCAACAAACCGGAATGGATGATTCTGGACGTCATCCCGGTCATCCCTCCGGAACTTCGTCCTCTAGTGCCGCTGGATGGCGGCCGCTTTGCCACCTCCGATTTGAACGATCTCTATCGCCGCGTGATCAACCGCAACAACCGGCTGAAAAAGCTGATCGAGCTGCACGCGCCCGACGTCATCGTTCGAAATGAAAAACGCATGCTGCAGGAAGCCGTCGACGCACTATTCGACAACGGCCGCCGTGGCCGCGTGCTGCGCGGAGCGAACAACCGCCCGCTCAAGTCGCTCTCCGACACTCTCAAAGGCAAGCAGGGCCGCTTCCGCCAGAACCTGCTCGGTAAGCGCGTGGATTACTCCGGGCGATCCGTCATCGTGGTTGGTCCCGAGCTCAAGCTGAACCAGTGCGGGTTGCCGAAGAAAATGGCGCTCGAACTTTTCAAGCCGTTCATCTATCATCGGCTGGAACAGCGCGGCCATTGCACCACCATCAAGCAGGCGAAGGAATTAGTCGAGCAGCAGGATCCGGTGGTGTGGGACATCCTCGAAGAAGTCATCAAGGATCATCCCATTCTGCTGAACCGCGCTCCCACGCTGCACCGCCTTGGCATCCAGGCGTTCGAACCCGTGCTGGTTGAAGGCAAGGCCATCAAGCTGCATCCGCTGACCTGCACCGCATTTAACGCCGACTTCGACGGCGACCAGATGGCCGTCCACATTCCGCTCTCGCCCGAAGCGCAGATCGAAGCATCCACCTTGATGCTGGCGTCCAACAATATTCTATCGCCCGCGCACGGCGCTCCGATCGCCGTTCCTACGCAAGACATGGTGTTGGGTCTGTACTACCTTACGAAAGCTCGTCCCGGCACCAAGGGTGAAGGCCGCACGTTCGCGTCCACCGACGACGTTTTAATCGCGCTCGAAATGGGCGAGGTCGAGACGCTCACGCCCATCAAGCTCCGTTTCACCGGCCGCGTGATCGACCTGATGAAGGCCTTCGATAACCAGAACGTTATTCATACGGAGCCGATCGAATTCGTCAAGCAGTACATGGACACCACGGTGGGGCGCGTCATCCTTAACGATGTCCTGCCCGACGAGATGCCGTTCATCAACGGCCTGCTCAAGAAGAAGGGCCTCTCGCAGCTGGTGCAGTATGCCTATCTGAAGTTCGGCTTGCCCGTTACCGTCGGCATGCTGGACGAGGTGAAGAAGCTCGGCTTCCTCTACGCCACCCGCGCCGGAATTTCCATCGGCATCGACGACATGGTGGTTCCCGGCGAGAAGACCAAGCTGGTTCGCGACGCCGAAAAGGCCGTCATCGAAGTCACGCAGCAATATCAGGAAGGCGCCATCACGCAGGGCGAACGCTACAACAAGATCATCGAAATCTGGTCGAAGGTCACTGAAAAGGTCTCGGACGAAATGTTCAAGTCCATGGAAGAGGATGACCGCACCGGCCGCTACCTGAATCCGATTTACATCATGGCCGATTCCGGCGCCCGCGGATCGAAACAGCAGATCCGCCAGCTGTCCGGTATGCGCGGCTTGATGGCCAAGCCCTCCGGCGAGATCATCGAGCAGCCCATCACCGCCAACTTCCGCGAAGGCCTGGACGTGCTGCAGTACTTCATCTCCACGCACGGCGCGCGCAAAGGCTTGGCCGACACGGCTCTCAAAACCGCCGATTCCGGTTACCTCACCCGCCGCCTCTGCGACGTGGCCCAGGACGTGATCGTCACCGAAGACGATTGCGGCACCGGCGACGGCATCTACGTCGAACCCATCATCGAATCGGGCGAAATCATCGAGCCGCTGCGCGACCGTATTGTCGGCCGCGTGGCCCTCGAAGATCAGCACGATTACGAAGGCAACCTGATCGTCGGCTTGAACCAGGAGATCACCGAGGATCTGGCCGCCGCCATCCAGGCCGCCGGTATCGAGCGCGTCAAGATCCGCTCGGTGCTGACCTGCGAATCGAAACGCGGCGTTTGCCAGCTCTGCTACGGCCGCAACCTGGCCACCGGACGCATGGTGGAGCGCGGTGAAGCGGTGGGTATCATTTCCGCGCAGTCCATCGGCGAACCGGGAACGCAGCTCACCATGCGCACGTTCCACGTCGGCGGCACAGCCACCGGATCGAGCGAGCAATCCCGCCAGGACGCGAAGTCCGACGGCTTCGTGAAATTCCTCAATGTCGCGACGGTCAAGAACGCCAAGGGTGAACTGATCGCGATGAACCGCAACGGCATCATGGCCATCATCGACGAGAAAGGCCGCGAGAAGGAGCGCTACCCGGTGGTGTACGGCGCGCGCGTCCTGTTCGCCGACGGCGCCAAGGTGAAGAACAACGACATCCTGCTCGAGTGGGATCCTTACACGTTCTCGATTCTCACCGAAGTGAGCGGGAAGGTCCATTTCAAGGATCTTTCCGAAGGCATCACCTTACAGGAGCAAGTGGACGAAATCACCGGCATGTCGCAGTGGGTGGTGACGGATTCGCCCGATGAAAAGCGCATCCCCACGGTGATCATCCGGCCCGAAGGCGGCGGGCGCTCCGAGGAGCGGCGCTACCTGATGCCCACTCACGCTCACCTCATGGTCAACCATGACGACTTGGTCCACGCCGGCGACGTGCTCGCCAAGATTCCGCGTGCCACCACTAAGACCAAGGACATCACCGGCGGTCTGCCGCGCGTGGTGGAACTGTTCGAAGCGCGCAAGCCGCGCGAGACGGCCATCATCGCTGAGATCAACGGCGTCGTACGCTACGGCGAAGTGGCCAAGGGCATGCGCAAGATCAGCATCACCGCCGACGACGGGGAGCAGAAGGAATACTCGATTCCCCGCGGCGTTCACATCAACGTTCAGGAAGGCGAACGGGTGAAGGCCGGCGATCCTCTGATGGATGGCCCCCGCAATCCGCACGACATCCTGGCCGTGCTCGGCGAAAAGGAACTGCAGAAATACCTGGTGAACGAAATCCAGGAAGTCTATCGCCTGCAGGGCGTCAATATCAACGACAAGCACCTCGAAGTAATCTCGCGCCAGATGATGCGCTGGGTGAAGGTGGACGATATCGGCGACACCGAGTTCCTGCCCGAAGAGCAGGTGGACAAGTTCAAGTTCCGCGAAGAGAACGATCGCGTGAAGGAAGCGGGCGGGCGTCCAGCCAGCGGGAAACCGGTGCTGCTCGGAATCACCAAGGCGTCGCTTTCCACCGACTCGTTCATCTCGGCCGCTTCGTTCCAGGAAACCACGCGCGTGCTGACCGAAGCCGCCATCAACGGCAAGGTCGACTACCTGCGGGGTCTCAAGGAAAATGTGATCATGGGCCGCCTGATCCCGGCCGGCACCGGCATGGAATACTACCGCAACGTGAAAATCGCGGGCGAGGACGTGGTGGAAGAAGAGCCCATCGCGGAAGAAGTATCGTTGGCAGGCGACCTGGGCGGCTACGAAGACGAAGCCCGCAGCATTTATGCGGGCGGGTTGACGGAAGAGCCGGGGGAAGAGACGTTGGCGGAATAGAACTCACGACACAACTATAGAGTCCAAGGCGGGCCTTTCGGGGCCCGCCTTTTTTATTCTCTGCGCTCGGCCGCTAGATGGAGGGCGTTCCTTAGAACAACGCCATACCGGCCCTGAAATTCGACTAAGATCCAGGCGGTCTCCTTTGACTGGCGTATCACCTCGAAAATTCCCTCGGCAGGTATCTCGACATGACTCTCAAGTGGAAAAACACGGCCACCCACCAGCGGCCGCCCGAGCTCGTCGGACAGGCGCATCGGGATCTTGGAAACAGCTAAATGTGTGTTCATACCTCTGACAATCGGCTTGGTTCAAGCCGTTTCAAATCAGGCTTGATTTTGGGCGTCTGGGTCTAGACTTTGTTGAATACAAAGGGGCCACAGGATTCGTGTTACACTGATCCCGTGAAGAACGTCACTATCTCGCTCGACGAGGAACTCGCCCATTGGGCCCGCCGCAAGGCAGCTGATGAGAACACTTCCGTCTCCAAGCTCGTCGCCCGCCTGCTTGACCGCGAAATGCGCGCCTCCGACCGGTATTGGCAGGCTTACGAAGAGTGGAAGAAACTGCCCAAAGACCTGGGTGGCTCCATCGACGCCTCCCAGCGCATGACCCGCGAAGAAGCCCATGAACGGCGCCGATAGGTTCTTCGTCGACTCCAACGTTCTTCTCTACGCGCACGACGCCCGCAACCAGGAAAAGCAGCACCGGGCTGAGGTCTGGATCGACTGGCTTTGGCAAAACGCCGCCGGCAATGTTAGCTGGCAAGTGCTGCAAGAGTTCTATGCCAACGCGGTGCTCAAAATGCGCGTACCTGCTGAGAACGCTCGAAAGGCCGTCAGCCTCTGGTCCGAATGGCACGCACCCGAGGTTTCCCTCGGCCTCATGGAGCGCGCCTGGTTCTGGACGGACCACGCGAGCGTGTCGTTCTGGGATGCGTTGATCGTTTCCGCGGCCGAACGATCTGGCTGCCGCTGGCTCTTGAGCGAGGACTTTCAGGCAGGGCGGCAATTCGGAGCTATCACCGTCGTCAATCCGTTTGAACGTGTTCCAGGCCTGGCCCACTGGCCTTGAGTTTTCTCGATCGGACCGACTCTGCATCCGGTGTGCCTTCAGGTGTTACGATAGGTGTGCATGCAGCGTGCCAAGAAATCCGCTCCGATCGTCCGTCGCAGCGTCGCTTTGCCGCGCAATTTGGTCGACGAAGTGACCTCCGTTGCGCCGGCCCCGCTGCGCAAGAATTTTAATCGACTTGTGACCATCGCGCTCCGCGATTTTGCCACTGCTCAACGCGCACGAGCTTTCGAACGCGCTGTCGAGGAGATGGCGGCTGATCCGGAAATCCAGGCCGAGTGCCGCGCGATCGCGCGCGATTTCTCCCATACCGAGCTCGATGGTTTGCCCGATGATTAAGCGCGGCGAAGTCTATTTCGTTTCACTCGATCCAGTCAAGGGGCGGGAACAAGCCGGCAGGAGACCGGTTCTCGTGGTTTCCTCGGATACAATCAACGCTCAGCCGCTTGTAGTCACAGTAGTGGCTGGCACCGATTCAAAAAACGTCTCGCGAGACTATCCCACGAACATTCGCGTGACAGCCGCCGAAAGCGGACTGCCCAAAGACACTGTGTTCCTTTGCTTCCAGGTTCGTTCACTCGATCACGCCCGCTTCGGGGAGCCCAAAGCGCGTCGCATGGGGGCGCTGTCGTTTCGGCGCATGGCGGAAGTCGAGAATGCTCTCCGCAGCGTGCTTGTTTTATGATGCCCTTTGGGGCATCCAGGGCTGCTGTTTGCTACAGTTGAAGCAGCATGAGCCCCGATCTCGAGCAAAGGTTCGAGCAACTGGCGCAGTTGATTTCTAGCGTCAGTGAAAGTCTGCATAGAGAAATGCACGATGGCTTTCGGCAAGTCACCCAGCGGTTCGATCTGATGGAGACCAGACTGAATCGTGACGGCTCGCTCTTGCAATCGGAACTCGATGGCGATAAGGCGATCGCCAACCTCGAGGAACGCATCCGCAAGCTAGAGCAGAAACGGAACGGCCACTCCTAAGCTGCCGCTCACTTCTTTAAATTCTTCTCGAATAAATCCAAAATCCGCTTATATTCATCCGCCCAACTGGTGGGCTCAACAAAACCATGATCCTCCACCGGAAATACGGCCACTTGCCAGTTCTCTTTGCGCAGTTCGATCAGCCGCTGAACCAATCCACCGTGTCTTGAAAATGCACATTGGTGTCCACCATGCCATGGCAGATCAGCAGCGCGCCCTTCAGGTTCTGCGCAAAATAAATGGGCGAGGTAGCGTCCGTAACATCGCATCTCTGCGGATTGTTGAGGATGTTCGACGTATAGGGATGGTTGTAGTGAGCCCAGTCCGTCACCGGCCGCAGCGCTGCGCCAGCTGCGAAAACATCGGGCGTGGTGAACATGGCCATAAGAGTGATAAAGCCGCCATAGCTGCCGCCATAAAGGCCAATCCGCTTGGGATCGACGCCGTGCTGCGATACCAGCCAGGCGCGCATCCACGTTGTCATCCAAATCTTTACCGCCCATGTGCTCATAAATCGCCGTGCGCCAGTCGCGGCCATAACCGGCCGATCCGCGATAGTCGATATCGATAACGAGATAGCCATGCTCCATCAACAGCTGATTGAACATGTATTCGTGAGAGTAGCTGGACCAATGCCGGTGCACGTTTTGCAGATAACCCGCGCCATGCACGAAGATCACCGCCGGTCCGCCTTTCTTGAAATTAGCCGGTTTGTAGATATGAGCGCGAACCTTGGCGCCGTCCTGGCGGTAAAGGTGACGATGGGGGTGTCCAGCCACGGATACTGCCAGAATTCCGGAGCAGGCGACGACGTCAGTTTGTTTTCCTTGGCGTCCGGTTTTAGTTCTCCGCTGTACAGTTCGGGGGGTTTATTGGAGTAGGAATAAACGTCGGCCATCCAGTGTTCGTCGGGAGAAAGCACGATGCTGTGTCCGCCCGGCATACTGGTCAGCCGGTTCCGTTTGCCCCCTTCAGCGGCCATTTCGTAGATCTGTTCTTCGCCGGGATCGGCCTCGCTGGTGGTCAGGAAAGAACTGGCTCTTGTCGCGCGACAGGACGCACCGTGTCGACTTCCCAATTCCCGGAAGTGAGAGCCTGTCGGCTCGCCTCCATCGAAGGAAACGCTGTAGAGTTGCGAGTACCCGCTGCGCTCCGATTGGAAATAGAGCGTCCGATCGGACTTCAACCAGCCCAACGTGAAACCTCCTGGGCCGTCAACCCAAGCGTTGTCATGATCGTGTCCATCACGCGCGTTTTGCCCGTGGTCTTGATCCAGCGCCAGAATCCAGCGATCTTTGTTATCGGCCGCCCGAGCCTGCAGCGCGGCCTTGGTGCCGTCTTCCGACCATACGGGCTGCGCCAACTGGACGTCGCGTTCTTTTTCAACCGGCTTTGCGTCCGCCTTAGTCTCCTCCGGCGCTGGCGGCAACTTCTGCCCATGATCCACCCACTTCACTTCGCCGGTCTCGACGCTCAAAATCGCGAGGCGTACGCGATTCTGATTATCGCCAACCTTGATTGCGTGAGGGGATGTCTTCGGTATACCCGGATTCCGTCACAAAATTCGGAACAATCGTATTCTTCGTTCCCTTTCCCGGCTCCGTAACCCTGGCGATACACGTATTTCTCATCCGGCGTCAGCGCCAGCGCAGCGATGGTTTGCTTTTCTTGTAAGTTGAAAGGCTTGCGAGGATTCTCGCGCTTTTTCCGAGCTTCGTCTTCCTCTTTCTTCGCAGCCTGCTCGCGAACCACTTCGAGCAGCTCCTTCTTTTCTTCAGGAACTCCTGGCTGTCGGTCCCCTTCTTCTCTTCTTGTCCCTGCCTTTGTCGAGCCCCCGGTCCCGGTTCACCCGCGGGCGGCGGCCCAGTCCGGATGTCGGTCAGCTGTACCAGAGCCCCGGTATCGAGAGTCGTCACGTAAAGATTGTTCGGCTCGCGTGAACACGATGCGCTTCTCGTCCCGCGTGAAATGAGGATTGGTTTCCAGGTCCTCCGTTTTCGTGAGCGCTGCGTCTGCCCAGACGTGGAGTCATACAGGAACAGATCGCCGTCGCGCGAATAGACCGTCCGTTTCTTGTCCAGCGTGGTAGCGCCGGAAGGCAGGCGGCGCGAGCTTCGCCTCGGCTTCCGACAATTTCTTCAGACCGGACCCGTCCCGGCCCACCACGTAAGTGTCGAGATCCTTGATCTGCGGATCGCTAGCCTGTTTCCACTGGAAATAGATCCGCTCGCCATCGCCGACCAGCGCACTTCGGCAGGCTCATACCCATACATCCGGGCCCCCGCATGATGTTATCGATGGTGAGCGCAAATTTCCCGGCCGGCGCGGCTTCGAACGCCAAAGCTGAAAAAAATCAGCAGAACGACAGGCCGGACTTTCGCATGATGATCAGGAGCGCGCCCGGCGCGGACCCAGCTCTGAAAGGCCGCCGTCCACCACGATGGTCTTGCCGCCGGGCGGTCGCATCCGCCGCCAGGTAACACGGCCATGAAACCGGTCGGCGGCTGGAAGCTTTTCCAAGGGCGTGATGGCCTCGCCTTCGTCGAACGCCGACGATGGCCAGCTCCGGCGAATGGGCTCCGTCCGCACCCGTTTCGCCAACTGGCCATCGTCGGCGTTCGACGAAGGCGAGGC
This sequence comes from Terriglobia bacterium, assembly GCA_963786745.1. GTDB lineage: Bacteria > Acidobacteriota > Terriglobia > Bryobacterales > Bryobacteraceae > Palsa-89. The sequence continues at coordinate 287,087 of CAWBAE010000015.1, forward strand.
CATCACGCCCTTGGAAAAGCTTCCCACCGCCGATGAAATCGGAGCCATGGCGGTTTACCTGGCAGCGGATGCGACCGCAACCACCGGCGAAACCATCGTGGTGGACGGCGGCCTTTCAGAGCTGGGTCCGCGCCGGGCGCGCTCCTGATCATCATGCGAAAGTCCGGCCTGCTGGTTCTGCTGCTGGGAATCGCTTTGGCGTTCGAAGCCGCGCCGGCCGGTAAATTCGAGCTCAGCATCGACAACCTCATGCGCGGGCACGGCCTGTACGGCTACGAGCCTTCCGAAGTGCGCTGGTCCCCCGATGCCGGGCGCATCTATTTCGAATGGAAACAGCCGGGCGACCCGGTGCACAAAGACCCCGACACGTACGTGGTGAGCCGGGACGGATCCGATCTGCGAAAGCTGTCGGAGGCGGAAGCGAAGCTCGCGCCACCCGCTTCGGGCGCGAAGAGTTTAGACCAGAAGCGCACGGTCTACGTGCGAGACGGCGACATTTTCCTGTATGACGCCGGTACCGGCGAGACGCGCCAGATCACCAAGACCCAGGAAGCCGAAACCAATCCGCATCTCACGCGCGACGGTAAGCGAATCGCGTTCACGCGCGGCGATAATCTCTACGTGATCGCGCTCGATACCGGATTGCTCGAGGAGCTGACCGACATCCAGCCCCCCGGCTCCGGCACCGACTCCAAGACGTCCACGGACGAGAAGAAAGGCACCGCGAGCCAGGAGTATTTGAAGAGCCAGGAGAAGGAACTGCTCCAGGCGGTCCGCGAACGCGGGGCGAAACGGGAGGAAGATGAGGCCAAACGCAAGCTGGAACATCCGCGCAAGCCTTTTCATCTGGAAGCCGGCCAAAGCATCGCGTTGCTCGATCTCACGCCGGACGAGAAATACGTCGTAACGGGGGTGAGGCAGCGGGGCAAAGACGCGAAACACACCATCATTCCGAACTACGTGACCGAGTCAGCTTATACGGAGGACATTTCGTCGCGCGAGAAAGTGGGAGACGTCCAGGATCATGTGCGCTGGGCGCTCATGAGCTCGGCTAGCGGAGAGGTGAATTGGATCGCTGTGGAACCGGAAACCAAAGACCGCGAGATCGAGCTCTCGCGGCCAGTCTGGTCGGAAGACGGATTGAAGGCGGTTGTGCGGGCGCGCGCCGCGGACAATAAGGACCGCTGGATTCTCGCGCTGGATGAGCAGACCGGGAAGACGCGCGTGCTGGCGCACGATCACGACGACGCCTGGGTGGACGGGCCGGGTGCGGAGACGCTGGGCTGGATGAAGGGCGACCGCGACGTGTACTTTCAATCGGAACGCACGGGTTACTCGCAGCTGTACACCGTTTCGGTCGACGGCGGCGATCCACGGGCGCTGACTTCGGGCAACTGGGAAGTGGACAGCGTGGTTTTGTCGCGCGACAAGAGCCGGTTCTTTTTAACCACCAGCGAAGGCGATCCGGGCCAGCGCAATATTTACGAAATGAGCGCGGACGGCGGCGCGAGGGTGCGGCTCACCGCCGCGATTGGACGGCATAGCGCGGTTCTTTCGCCCGACGAGCGCTGGATCGCGGATGTTTATTCTTACACGAACAAGCCGCCCGAGTTGTATGTGCAGTCCGCCAGCCCGGGCGCGGCCGCGGCGAAGCTGACGTCGTCGCCGGCGCCGGACTTTTGGGAATACCCATGGCTGGACGCGCCCATCGTGACCTTCCCGGCCCGCGACGGCGCAACGTTGCGCGCCCAGATATTCAAACCGGCGAATTTCCGCAAGGGCGGACCGGCGGTGATCTTCGTGCATGGCGCCGGGTATTTACAAAATGTGCATCGCTGGTGGTCGACGGACTACTCGCATGAATACTTGTTCCACCACATGTTGATGGAACGCGGCTACATGGTGATCAATGTGGACTATCACGGCTCAGCCGGATACGGCCGCGACTGGCGCACGGCCATCTACCGGCATATGGGCGGCAAGGACCTGGACGATCAAGTGGACGCGGCGCAGCTGGCTGGTGGCCGAAGAAGGCGTGGATCCGAAGCGGATCGGGATTTATGGCGGCAGCTACGGCGGGTTCATCACGCTGATGGCGATGTTCACCCAGCCGGATGTTTTCGCAGCTGGCGCGGCGCTGCGGCCGGTGACGGATTGGGCGAACTATAACAACGGCTACACATCGAACATTTTGAACGCGCCGCAGAAGGACGCCGAGTCGTACAGACAATCCTCGCCGATATTTTTCGCCCAGGGATTGAAAGGCGCGCTGCTGATTTGCCATGGGATGGTGGATACAAACGTCCATTTCCAGGACACTGTGCGGTTGGTCCAAAAGCTGATCGAGCTGCACAAAGAGAACTGGCAGCTGGCCGTGTATCCGGTGGAAAATCACGGGTTCGTAGAACCGTCCAGTTGGGCGGATGAATATAAGCGGATTTTGGATCTATTCGAGAAGAATTTAAAGAAGTGAGCGGCAGCTTAGGAGTGGCCGTTCCGTTTCTGCTCTAGCTTGCGGATGCGTTCCTCGAGGTCGGCGATCGCCTTATCGCCATCGAGTTCCGATTGCAAGAGCGAGCCGTCACGATTCAGTCTGGTCTCCATCAGATCGAACCGCTGGGTGACTTGCCGAAAGCCATCGTGCATTTCTCTATGCAGACTTTCACTGACGCTAGAAATCAACTGCGCCAGTTGCTCGAACCTTTCCTCGAGATCGGGGCTCATGCTGCTTCAACTGTAGCAAACAGCAGCCCTGGATGCCCCAAAGGGCATCATAAAACAAGCACGCTGCGGAGAGCATTCTCGACTTCCGCCATGCGCCGAAACGACAGCGCCCCCATGCGACGCGCTTTGGGCTCCCCGAAGCGGGCGTGATCGAGTGAACGAACCTGGAAGCAAAGGAACACAGTGTCTTTGGGCAGTCCGCTTTCGGCGGCTGTCACGCGAATGTTCGTGGGATAGTCTCGCGAGACGTTTTTTGAATCGGTGCCAGCCACTACTGTGACTACAAGCGGCTGAGCGTTGATTGTATCCGAGGAAACCACGAGAACCGGTCTCCTGCCGGCTTGTTCCCGCCCCTTGACTGGATCGAGTGAAACGAAATAGACTTCGCCGCGCTTAATCATCGGGCAAACCATCGAGCTCGGTATGGGAGAAATCGCGCGCGATCGCGCGGCACTCGGCCTGGATTTCCGGATCAGCCGCCATCTCCTCGACAGCGCGTTCGAAAGCTCGTGCGCGTTGAGCAGTGGCAAAATCGCGGAGCGCGATGGTCACAAGTCGATTAAAATTCTTGCGCAGCGGGGCCGGCGCAACGGAGGTCACTTCGTCGACCAAATTGCGCGGCAAAGCGACGCTGCGACGGACGATCGGAGCGGATTTCTTGGCACGCTGCATGCACACCTATCGTAACACCTGAAGGCACACCGGATGCAGAGTCGGTCCGATCGAGAAAACTCAAGGCCAGTGGGCCAGGCCTGGAACACGTTCAAACGGATTGACGACGGTGATAGCTCCGAATTGCCGCCCTGCCTGAAAGTCCTGGCTCAAGAGCCAGCGGCAGCCAGATCGTTCGGCCGCGGAAACGATCAACGCATCCCAGAACGACACGCTCGCGTGGTCCGTCCAGAACCAGGCGCGCTCCATGAGGCCGAGGGAAACCTCGGGTGCGTGCCATTCGGACCAGAGGCTGACGGCCTTTCGAGCGTTCTCAGCAGGTACGCGCATTTTGAGCACCGCGTTGGCATAGAACTCTTGCAGCACTTGCCAGCTAACATTGCCGGCGGCGTTTTGCCAAAGCCAGTCGATCCAGACCTCAGCCCGGTGCTGCTTTTCCTGGTTGCGGGCGTCGTGCGCGTAGAGAGAACGTTGGAGTCGACGAAGAACCTATCGGCGCCGTTCATGGGCTTCTTCGCGGGTCATGCGCTGGGAGGCGTCGATGGAGCCACCCAGGTCTTTGGGCAGTTTCTTCCACTCTTCGTAAGCCTGCCAATACCGGTCGGAGGCGCGCATTTCGCGGTCAAGCAGGCGGGCGACGAGCTTGGAGACGGAAGTGTTCTCATCAGCTGCCTTGCGGCGGGCCCAATGGGCGAGTTCCTCGTCGAGCGAGATAGTGACGTTCTTCACGGATCAGTGTAACACGAATCCTGTGGCCCCTTTGTATTCAACAAAGTCTAGACCCAGACGCCCAAAATCAAGCCTGATTTGAAACGGCTTGAACCAAGCCGATTGTAGAGGTATGAACACACATTTAGCTGTTTCCAAGATCCCGATGCGCCTGTCCGACGAGCTCGGGCGGCCGCTGGTGGGTGGCCGTGTTTTTCCACTTGAGAGTCATGTCGAGATACCTGCCGAGGGAATTTTCGAGGTGATACGCCAGTCAAAGGAGACCGCCTGGATCTTAGTCGAATTTCAGGGCCGGTAGGGTTGTTCTAAGGAACGCCCTCCATCTAGCGGCCGAGCGCAGAGAATAAAAAAAGGCGGGCCCCGAAAGGCCCGCCTTTTATTATAGTTGTGTCGTGAGTTCTATTCAGCGAGCGTTTCTTCGCCGGGTTCTTCGGTGAGGCCGCCGGCGTAGATGCTGCGGGCTTCGTCCTCGTAGCCGCCCAGGTCGCCTGTGAGCACGGCTTCTTCGGCGATGGGCTCTTCTTCCACGACATCCTCGCCCGCGATCTTCACGTTGCGGTAGTATTCCATGCCGGTTCCGGCCGGAATCAGGCGGCCCATGATGACGTTCTCCTTGAGGCCGCGCAGATAGTCGACCTTGCCGTTGATGGCGGCTTCGGTGAGCACGCGCGTGGTCTCCTGGAAGGACGCGGCCGAGATGAACGAATCGGTGGAGAGCGACGCCTTGGTGATGCCGAGCAGCACCGGCTTGCCGGTGGCGGGACGTCCGCCCGCTTCGACCACGCGGGCATTTTCTTCGCGGAACTTGAACTTGTCGACCACTTCTTCGGGCAGGAACTCGGTGTCGCCGATATCGTCCACCTTCACCCAGCGCATCATCTGGCGGGAGATGACTTCCAGGTGCTTGTCGTTGATATTGACGCCCTGCAGACGATAGACTTCCTGGATTTCGTTCACCAGGTATTTCTGCAGTTCCTTTTCGCCGAGCACGGCCAGGATGTCGTGCGGATTGCGCGGGCCATCCATCAGCGGATCGCCGGCGTTCACGCGCTCGCCTTCCTGGACGTTGATGTGGACGCCGCGCGGAATCGAGTATTCCTTCTGCTCGCCGTCGTCGCCGATGATGTAGATCTTGCGCATGCCCTTGGCGACTTCGCCGTATTTCACGGCGCCGTTGATTTCGGCGATGATGGCGGTTTCGCGCGGCTTGCGAGCTTCGAACAGCTCCACCACGCGCGGCAGACCGCCGGTGATGTCCTTGGTCTTGGTGGTGGCGCGCGGGATCTTGGCCAGCACGTCGCCGGCGTGCACTTCTTCGCCGTCGCTCACCATGAAGTGCGCGTGCGTCGGCATGAGGTAGCGCTTCTCCTCCGACCGCGTGCCGCCCTCCGGCCGGACAATAAGGGTCGGGATGCGCTTTTCATCGGGCGAATCGGTCACCACCCACTGCGACATGCCGGTGATTTCGTCCACCTGCTCCTGCAGGGTCATGCCTTCGGTCAG
>CAWBAE010000016.1:0-8302 GCA_963786745.1 Terriglobia bacterium
CCAAAACCACCCTGAGGGTTAATCTCGTAATAGGCCAGCCGGCGGCCATCGGGAAAAAATGAGTAGGGAGTCACGAGATTCGTGCTGTCCAACAGCTGCTGAATTTCCCCGGCTCCGTCAGCGCGAATCCAACCGATACTTGAGCCGCTGGCAGTGGAGAACCGAAACGCTATGTGCTTGCCGTCCGGGGTCCATGTCGGATAAGCGGTCAGTGGCGCCTCAGAGCCAGCCGGGCGGGGTACGGAGAGGCGGCTCAAATCCACCGGCGATAGCGTACCCCGCTGCACGTCATAGACGAGGAATCGCCTGTCGTTGCCGGAACGTTCACCTACCGCCAGTCGCTGGCCGTCGGGAGAGAAACGGGGGGTTATGTAGAAGCTTGGCGCGGCGATTAGTGGTTGGGTCTTGCCGGAACTGTCCAGCCACAACACTGGCCCACTTGGAGCCGCCACTCTACCTGTCCGATAAACTAAACTCCCAGCGCGGGAGAAACTGAATTGTCCCGCCCCCGAATTTGGATCGCCCGCCACGTCCTCCAGCAGCGGGACTGCTGTACCGAGAAGTTCCAGCCGTGCAGGATCGAATGGTACGGCGAAGAGCACACCCTCATGAACGTACACCAGGTAATCCGATGAATCCCCTATTGAAAGATCGCGACCGTAGTACCCGCCTCGGACCAGGATCTTGATCTCCCCGGTCTTCAACGACACGGCCGCTATGTTGCCGTCCTCGAAACCAAGCGCTGAATTAGAAACGGTGAAGAGAACCGCCTTACCGCCCGGCAGAACTTGTGGCCAGCGCTGAGTAACTGCGCCTTGCAACTTGGTAATTCGCTGCGGCGTTCCTCCTTCGGCGGGTACGCGCAGAAGCCCTCCAAAGTTCGAGCCCAAAAAGATCGAGTCATCCTCGGCCCAGCTGGCACCGCGCGCATCGACCGCGCACAACACCACCGGTGCACCGCCCTGGACGGAGACCTTCTTCATCTTCGAGTCGGCGAAAAACCCGATCCACTTTCCGTCAGGCGAAAAGAACGGATCTCTTCCATTCTCAGTTCCCGAGAGCAGTGCCGTTTTGGTCTCGCTTAGCAACCGCGTGGCCAGGACTTGCTTACCTTCCGAACCCTTGGCGGGAAATACCAGCCGAGAACCATCCGGCGAAATCGCGATCGAACTGAGTTGGCCGGCGGCCGCATCCGGCCCGAGATCGACGCTCAGCCTCACGAGTGGCCGATCTACCGGCCGCGTTGCGCGCCAGTAGGCCACCCAGCCCGCGATCCCGATTAGGGCCAGCACCACCGCCGAGGCAGCCCAAAACAGTCCACGGCTCTGCCGACTGGCAGTGGCCACCGGCGGTTGTTCCAGCGCCCAGTGCAGCGCGGCCTTGAGATCGCGCGCGGTTTGAAAGCGCTGATCCGGGTCTTTTGCGAGAGAGCGTCTCACCACCCGATCCAGCGGTCGAGCGATTTCGAGCGGCGCGGGCTCCCGCTCCAGGATCGCCGCAATCACGCTGGCCGGGCTCGCTCCGTCGAAGGCTCGTTTTCCCGTAATCAGTTCGTACAACACGCAGCCGAAGCTGAACAGGTCGCTGCGCGCATCGACGTCTTTGCCGTGCAACTGCTCCGGAGACATGTACTGCAGGGTGCCCACGATCTGCCCTTGATCCGTGAGCGCCTCGGTCGCGTCGTTCTCGTTGAGCCGAATGGCCTGCTTCGCCAGGCCGAAATCGAGCAGTTTGATGCCTTGCCTGGTCACCAGAATGTTGGCTGGCTTCAGGTCCCGATGAACAATTCCCTTTTGGTGCGCGGCATCCAGAGCGTCCAGAATCTGTCCGGCATATTCCACGGTCTTGTCGAGCGACAGAGGGCCCTTCAACGGCGCGCCCTCCACGAACTCCATCACCAGGTAGTTCGGTCCGACGTCGTAAACCTGGCAGATGTGGGGATCGTTCAAGGCCGCAACTGCGCGGGCTTCCCGCTCGAAGCGTTCCGAGAACTGCTCCTTGGAGACCTTGACGGCGATGATGCGGTCGAGCCGCGTATCGCGCGCTTTATAAACTTCGCCCATCCCGCCCGCACCCACAGGGGCGAGGATCTCGTAGGGTCCCAAACGACTGCCGGGAGCCAGAGACATGGTGGGTTAGCTGATTCTATCTCACTGCCGTCGCGTGACGGGTTCAGCGCGGCAAGGTGAACGCGTACAGCATGTCGCCGGCGCCCACCACGACGTATTGCCGGCCATCCAGCTCGTAGGTGATTGGAGCATTATAAACCGGCGCCTGGAGACTGGCGTGCCACAACGGATGCCCGTTGGCGGGATCGAAAGCGATGAGGTTGCCGGTTGGGTCGCCCGCGAAGAGCAATCCGCCCGCTGTGCTCAGGAGCCCCGAACGCGTGCCTCCGAGATTCGGATAAACATGCCGCCACGCCACCTTGCCGGTCTTATAGTCGATGGCCTCTAAGATCTGCCTCGACCAAATATCTTCGTCTCTTCCACCGTAGCCTTCAGGATTTTCGTCGGTATCGGTGAGATAGAAAACCGAGTACGACATGGTGGCGTTGAACTAGAACAGACCGGTATCCGGGCTGAAGGTGGGAGCAAACCAATTGGCCGCGCCATCGGACGCCGGAGAAACCAGCGTGCCGTCAGTCTTCGGCTCCTTGGCGGGATTCGGAATCGGTTTGCCAAGCGGATCGATTCCTTTAGCCCAGTTGAGCGAATCGAGGAACGGAGCGGTCAGCAGGTTCTTGCCATTGGTGCGGTCAAGCACGGTGAAGTATCCGTTGCGCGCGGCCTGCGCCAGCAGCTTACGCGGTTGGCCGTTGAACATGGCGTCCAGGAGCACGGGCGTCTCGGTGTTGTCCCAATCGTGCGTGTCGTGCGGCGACATCTGGTAATACCAGACCATCTTTCCCGTATCCGGATTCAACGCGACAATCGAGCAGGTATATAAGTTGTCGCCTTTCCGGCTTTGCGCGGCATGCACGGGGTTCGGATTGCCGGTTCCGAAATAATAAAGATTCAGTTCCGGATCGTAGGTGCCGGACATCCAGGTCATGCCGCCGCCATGTTCCATGGCTTCTTTGGTCGGCCAGGTCTCCGCACCCGGCTCGCCCGGACGCGGCGTGGTATTCCAGCGCCATTGCAACTCGCCCGTTTCCGGATCGCGCGATTCGAGGTAGCCCGGAACGTCCAGCGAATCGCCGCCCACGCCGGTCAGAATATGGCCCTTGATTACCATCGGAGCGGGAGTGCAGAAATACTCCTGCTTGACGTCCGCGATTTGATGACTCCAGCGCATCTTGCCGGTGCGCGAGTCGAGCGACACCAGGTAACAATCCGGCGTCTCGAAGTACAGCCAGTTGCCGTACATCCCGAAGCCGCGATTGCCGATATGCACGCCCCCCGTGGTTTCCCACTGGTAATGCCAAAGCTGTTTGCCGCTGCGCGCGTCCACGGCCCAGGCGTGGTCGGGTGCGGTGAAGTAGAGCACGCCGTTGACTTCGAGCGGCGTGGCCTTGATGTAGACCTGCGCGCCGCCCGGCTGCCCGGGTTTGCCGGAGGTGTTGGCGCGATACGCCCAGGCCAGCGCCAGCGATTTCACGTTGCGAGCGTCGATTTGCTTCAACGGACTGTGACGCCTTCCGCTATAGTCGCCGTTGTATGTCGGCCAGGTGTCGGTGGCGAGCATCAACATCTTGGCTGGATCGAGCGGTTGGGCCTGCAACCAGCCGGCGAAGAACGCCAGCACAACGAATAGTTTTCGGGGTGTCATTTCAAAGTCACCAGGTACGCCAGGATGTTGTGCATGTCGGAGTCGGTATAGTGCTGCAGAAGATCCGCGTGCGCTTCCAGCGGATCGTGGATCTGAATCTTGACGTCGTCGCGCAGGAAGGAATGATAGTAGCCTTCTCCATCCCGCAGACCGATAGTGAAGTCGTCCATTACCTCCAGAATCCCCGAGACTGGAGCAGCGCCGGCCTTGGTGATCGTGACGCGAGTCAGCTTCACCTTGGGATCGGCGGGACGCGGGTAGAGGAAGCGCGACTGCAACGCCACCGGATCGAGCTTAGCGGCAACGTGGGCCAAGTCGCCGGTGGGTGAATGGCAGCTGTTGCATTTCCCCGCGCCGTTGAAATACGCGCGACCGGCTTTGGCGTCTCCGGTGACAATATCCTGAATGGTGTACGCCATGCGGTTCACCGCCGCATTGGTGCGATCCCGCAGGAAGGCCGCGATGTCGGTGATTTGATCCTTGGTCATCGAAAACGCGGGCATGCCCCGATCCGTCCGGCCGCCGAGGATCACGGGGCCGATCTTGTCGCCCTGCTCGTCGTCGAGAACAAGTACCGAACGCACCAGATTCGGCCCGCCTTGCCCGCCATTGCCGCCGCTGCCGTGGCAGAAACCGCACGCGGATATGAAAGCCGTTTTACCGCGTTCCACCGCTTCGGGCGGAGGCGCGGGGCGGTTGACTAGCTTGAACTGGCCGTAGAGAGCGCCCGGCACGAGCGCCAGCAACCAGGCCGCTGCTCTCATGTCGCCGCGAAAAATGCTGAACTGCCGAGGGATCATAGCGTTCTTTATGTTACTGCACCCGGCGGCCAAATCTATTTGCCGGGCCTAGAATGAGATGGTGGATGAGAATCCAGCTTCTCCCGGAAAACGAGCGGTCTGTCCCCAGGTTTCCCCCCCAGGTTTCCCCAGGTTTCCCCCCAGGTTTCCGGGGTTTCCGTCCAGGTTTCCGTCCCCAGGTTTCCCCCCCAGGTTTCCCCAGGTTCAGCAAATGTGAACCATGTTTGAGAACTACGACGCCCGCTCAGATGATTTCTCGCCAGCGCTCTTTGTCCTCCGGAAATCCAGGGACAGACCGCCCGTTATTTGATCGCCTGGTGACCGCGAGTCGAATGACGCTTGCGTCGAACCGCGAGGCCACTAAGATTACGCAAGCGTTTTCATCGAAGCTTTATGCTACTGCGCGCGGCGACTAAATCTATTTTCCCGGCTTGACACTCGGGCCGTCGTCCGCCTTCAGATCCCCGAGAGCGTACTGGACGCCCGCCAGAATATGTTCCAGCATCGGCCGGATCGCTTACACCGGCTCGCCGTGGCCGTGCGCTTCATAAAACACGCGGCCGCGGCCTTCCCGCCGAATCCAGCTCAAGGCGTAGTCTGAGTCGGTCCGCTTGTTGGCCGCCGGCTCCTTGGCCTTGTCAGCGGAGCTCATTTTGGAATAATCAATGCTGGTCAGGACGTGAACGTTTTCGCGCGAGAAGGATTGCTGCGCGAACGTGTACGTCTCATCGTGAATTTCAAACTCCTGGCCGTGGAAATCGCGGTGAGCGGGCTGGCTGGATCGTCGATCTTTACCGTGATGAGCTGCGGATAATTCCAGTGGAATTTGAAGTAGCCGCCGATCATACGGTTGAATTCCGGCCACGTGCCCACCGGGCCTGAGGCGGAGTCCGCGCTAGTGTGATAGGAATCGGAGGCGGCGTGGATTGCCGCCAGTCCCTTGCCGCTGCGGACGAAATCGAGTAGGGCTTTCCTGCGGGCATCTGTGGCCGCCGGGTCGTTCGGATCGTCCAGGAAAGCGCCGGTGGTGTTGTCGAGAAACACGGCGTCGTACTGCTTCAGATTCGCGGAGTTGATGACCGCGGAGTCGTAGGAGATGGTCGCGGTCCACGCGCCAGTCTTCTGGCCGAGCGCTTCCACGGTTTTGGCCGCCAGCGGAATGGACGAGTGTACGTATCCGGCCGCTTTTGCAAGCACCAGCACCTTGCGCGGATGCTTCGGCTTCGCGGGCGCCCGATCTGGCAGGGCATCCGTCATTGCCTGTACGTCCGCGGGCTTCGACGTTTGATTCTGGGGCCTGGACTGCTGCGCCAATGCTGTGCTTACACACACCGCCGTCCAAACGGCAGCTCTGAAATCCCGGAATGCCATTGCTGTTCAGAAGTATATGCGCGCTGGTGTTCGCCGCGCAATGCAGACTGCATCCCGGCATCCAGCGGCGGCATCTACCACCTGGGAGGAAGACTGAATGGGAAAGCTGGAAGGAAAAGTCGCCCTGATCACGGGCGGCAACAGCGGAATTGGTTTGGCTACGGCAAAACGATTCGTCGAGGAAGGCGCTTATGTGTTTATCACGGGCCGGAGGCAATCCAACCTGGATGAGGCCGTGAAAAAAGTCGGGTCGAATGTCACGGGAGTGCAGGGGGACGTGGCGAGTCTCGATGATTTGGACCGTCTGTTCCAGCAGGTCAAAAAAGAGAAGGGTAAGCTCGACATCGTTTTTGCTAACGCAGGCATCGCCAAATATGCCCCTTTGGGAAGCATCGACGAAGAGCATTTCGATAGCATATTCGCCACCAATGTGAGGGGCGTGCTCTTCACCGTGCAGAAGGCTCTGCCGCTGCTGACAGACGGCGCATCCATCATTCTCAACGCGTCGATAGTTGGCAGCAAAGGCCTGGCGGCAAACAGCGTCTACTCGGCGACCAAGGCTGCGATTCGTTCTTTCGCCCGCACTTGGACCACCGATCTCAAGGCCCGTCGAATCCGTGTGAATGCGATCAGCCCGGGCCCCATCGACACGGAAGGTTTGCGCGAACTATTTGGCTCCTCGGCGGTCGGCCAGGATCGTCTGAAGAACATAAACTCCTTGGTGCCGATGGGGCGCATCGGAAGCGCCGATGAGATCGCGAAGGGCGCGGTGTTCCTGGCGTCGGACGACAGCAGCTTCGTCACCGGAATCGAGTTGTTTGTCGACGGCGGGCTTGCGCAGGTGTAGTATAAGTGGGTGGAAAGCCAAGCTTCACCACGACGTTAGGGTTGGCGAACTCGCAAGATGAGCGCCGCCCGGTCACCCTCGCCGAAGCACGTTGAGCATTCCTCCTACGGCCTGAAGCCGGCGGTGCTGTCCCCCAGCGAAACCCTGGCGCAATCCGTGGCGCTGATCGCGCCAACTTGCGCGCCCGTGATGACCATCCCCCTGGTGTTCGCTTTAGCGGGCAACGGCACGTGGCTGGCCTTTATTATTGCCACCATCACCATCGTACTGGTGGCGATGAACATCAATCAATTCGCCCGTACGTCTTCATCGCCAGGGTCCTTATATACCTACATTGCCGCGCACATGCATCCGGCGATGGGCATGCTGGCTGGTTGGGCTCTGCTGATCGCCTACGTCGGAACGGCGTCGGCGGTCGCGGCCGGTATTGCGCACTACGCGAACGTCGTGCTGCGGGATGTATTTGGCGTCCACGTGTTCCCGGTTCTGTTGACGGCGTTGAGCTGCGGCGTCGCTGCGTGGCTGGCCTATCGGGACGTGCAGATCTCGGCGCGCCTGATGCTGATTCTCCAAGCCGCTTCGGTGGTCCTGATTTCGTTCATCGCATTCGGCATTTTGTTCCGTCACGGACTGCACTTCGATACGGACCAGTTCACCTTGCGCGGCGTAACGCCGGAGAAACTTCGGTTGGGACTGGTGCTGGCAATCTTCTCTTCGGTCGGATTTGAGAGCGCCACGTCGCTGGGCTCGGAAGCCCGCGATCCGCTCCGTAGCATTCCGCGAGCCGTAAAGTGGAGCGCGATTCTGGCCGGCGTGTTCTTCTTTCTGTGCGCTTATACCGAAGTTCTGGGCTTTCGGGGCGAGAGCGAGACCTTCGATCACAGCGGCGCGCCGCTGCATGTGCTCGCGGGGAAGATCGGCCTGCCGCCACTGGCTGGAACATTCACCGATCTCGGCGCCGTGCTTAGTTTTTTTGCGTGCGGGCTCGCGTGCATCACCGCTGGCGCTCGCGTGCTATTTCTGATGGGCCGACATGGAGCGCTGCATTCGGTGCTAGGGGAAGCTCACGAAACCAACCAGACTCCGCATCGCGCCGTGCTGATCTGTTCGCTGGCAACCTTCCTCCCGGCCGGGATCTTGACGCTGCGAGGCTTGGGCGGATTCGAGATCTATGGCTTGCTCGGCACGCTGGCGACGTTCGGTTTCGTAACAGCGTATATCCTGGTTTCCGCCGCCGCGCCGATGTTTTTGAAGACAGAGGGACGCTTGACCGCGCAGGCCATCGGCATTTCCGTTTTAGCCGTGATCGCGATGGGGGCCGCGCTGCTCGGCAGCGTTTACCCGCTGCCTCCCCCGCCGTATTCGACGCTTCCGTACGTGTATCTCGGATTGCTGGCCGCCGGATTGGCCTGGTCCGTGGTGCTGAATGCACGATCGCCGGAGCTCGCTTCCGAGATAGCCACTGATCTAAAAAGCGGCGATTGACCCAGCCCACCCTCGCTCCCCGGCACGC
>CAWBAE010000017.1:0-8264 GCA_963786745.1 Terriglobia bacterium
GCCAGTCTTATCCTCGCCTCCGCCGAACGACGGCAACGGGGTCGCCGCCCGGAAGTCCCGCAACGCCCCTCGCCAGAACGCCTCGGCTTTCGAGAAATCCAGCTTCTCCAACCAGCGAATGTAGTCGGAGTAAGGACGCACTGGAGGAAGTTCCAGCTCCTGGCCTTTGCGCCGGGCATCGTAAGTCCGGAAGACCTCATCCAAAACGACATGGAAGGACCGTCCATCCAAAATAGCGTGATGAAAACTCCAGACCAGTTTGTAATCGTCTTGGGCCAGCCGAAATAGGGCTAGACGCATGAGCGGAGCGCGATCCCAATCGAAACCCGTGGCGCGATCCTGCTCCAGATATCGATTCAGCGCGTTTTGCTGGCGGTCGGGAGCCAAGCTGGTCCAGTCCGTAATCTGAAATGGCAAATTAACTTCTTCATGCACGCCTTGGATCGGCTGCGGGCAGTCTTCCCATTGAAAACTTGTCCGCATCACAGTATGCCGGGTTACTATACTCCTCCAGGCGTAAGATAGATCCTCGATCTCTATCGGTTCATGTAATGTACACACCAGTTGCTCTACATCCACCCCGGAAGCGCCCTGCAGGTGATGGAAGAGCATGCCCTCCTGCATTGGAGAGAGAGGATAAGAATCTTTAGTTTGCATGTCGTGCCACGCTTTGGTTCGCTAGTACCACATCACGAATATTATACTAGTACGTCTAGAACTGTCTGTCAGCTGATACCCCTACAGAGGATTAAGAAGTACTAGGGTGTAGGCTAGTAGTTTGCCGCTAGCTATTGCGGATGATACGTGACACGCCAGATCTTGCGGCCGCCATCGTCGGAGATAAGCAGGCTTCCGTCCGGTAGTTGAAGCAGACCCACTGGGCGCCCCCAAACCTCATCCCGATCCGGCGATAACATCCAGCCGGTAAGGAAATCCCGCGCTGGACCGCACGGTCTACCGTCCTTAAATGGAACAAAGGCAATGGAGTAGCCTACGCGTTTGGAACGATTGGATGAACCGTGAAACGCCAGGAAAGCGCCGCCTCTATATTCCGGTGGAAATTGCTGGCCGGTGTAAAAGACGAAATCGAGCACAGCCACGTGCGCTCCCAACAGCACATCCGGAACTATGCTGTTCTTGACCAGATCCGAGATTTGCGGAACCTGAGGAAGCGCTTGAGGGTGCTTGATTAAGTGCTTGAAGAGATTGAACCCGGAGTTGGCAGGGTCCTCATGCGACCCGATGTAAGCGTAGGGCCATCCGTAAAAGCCCTTGGGCTGGATGTGGGTGAAGAAGTCCGGCACCAGGTCGTCTCCCAGTTCGTCGCGTTCCTGAACAGCCGCCCAAAGCGTATCCGTTCCGGGATACCAGCGTAGTCCAATGGGATTGCGCAAACCGGAGGCGAATATCTCGCCGCCCGTGCCGTCCGGATTGTAGCGTGAGATCGCCGCGCGGCGTGGATCCTCCCCGATGTTGTGGTTCGAACCGGAACCAATGGCCACGTAAAGCTTGTTGCCCGAACGGTCAAATAACAGGTTCCGGGTCCAGTGGAACGGAGCCAGCCCCTTCAATTCGATTACCTGCTGCCCAGGCCCAACGCTCTCCGAGTTGCTGTCATATTTGTAGCGCTTCACCGCTTCGGCTTCAGCCACGTACAGATAGCCGTGCCAAAATGCCAGCCCATACGGGCGATACAGATTATCAATCAGCTTCCTGCGCTGATTCGGTCCCGTTAATATGTACACGCTTCCGATGGGCGGATCGGGCGGGCCGGGTGGTTGGAGCACGCTCTGAGACGGGGTTACGGCTCGAAACGAATCGCTCACGAGCGCTTCGCCGCTCGGCCCCAGCGTCATAAACCGGGGACAGGCGAACCCCTCCGCATAAGTTTCGATCTGAAATCCGGGCGGAAGATGCAGCGCCGCGCCGGCCGGACGCGGAATGATCTTCGGCAGCCGATAAACGGATGGAGTACTAAATGGAGCCGGCAGACTGCGCTCTCCCATCGTGCCGCCCAGCAAAACAAACGCAACGCCAGCCGGAATCAACAACAGCGCTCGATGTCGCATTCTCCCCTTAGACGCACAATTGTACCGGAGTTGCGCAGAACGGTAAATCCTGTCTTTGGGTGACAGGCGACTAATCCATTATTATTCAGGCGCTTGTAGGTTGTAGTTGAAGCAGGCCCACCGAATGCAGGATCGTCTCTACCACCCGCTCGGCCCCCACCGTGGTGTTGATCATGACGTGGAAGTAGTGCCGATCAGGCCAGTCCAGCCCAAAATACTGCTTGATGTATGCCGAGCGATCGCGGTCGACAGTTTCGGCCAGGTCGACGGCTTCGCTCTCGCTCTTACCGCCGGCACGCAAACGCAGCACTTTTTCCTCGAACGGCGCGTACACAAAAACGTGGAAGGCTTCGGGATGGTCGTGCAGGTGGTAGGCAGCTCCCCGGCCCACGATCACCGCGTTGCCCCCGCGCGCGATGTCCGTCACCAGCCGCCGCGTCATGTCCTTGATGCAATCGGCGTCCACTATTTTCAGTCTTGGCGCATTCAGGCTGCCTTCGAAGCTGCCTTTCATGAAGGCCTTGAACAAGCGATAGCGCAGCGAGTCCTTGCGCTCCTCGTGCTCCTGCACCGTAATGCTTGGGCATTCCATCAAGCGGGCGATCTCATCGGTCAAGGCCTGATCCCACAACTTCCAGCCCAGATGCTCGGCCAGCTTGCGTGCGACGTCGGCGCCGCCGCTGCCGTATTCGCGCTCGATGGTGATGGTCCGGATCACAATCCTTCTATCACTTTACGCTTGCCGCGGCCCGCTGACAATGGGGACCCTTAGCCCACGGCCACCTCGCCGCCCTCCGATGGGTCGTTCTTGCGAATGATGATCGAAAGCAGGAACATGATGCCCGCGCCGATCGCCAATACCATGAAGGTATCGACATAGGCCAGCGTCTGGGATTGCGCCTGCAGGGATTGATAGATCCGGCCGTAGGCTTGCACCTTCGCGTCCGGCACGCTGAGACCGGAATGGTTTAGCGTCTGCGCCAGCCCGTTCAGCTGGTTTCGAAACGCGGGGTCGTAGTTGCTGACGTGCGCTCCGAGATAGGTTTGATGGACCTGCGCGCGGCGCGCCAGCAGCGTGGTTACCATGGACGTTCCCACGCTGCTGCCGATGTTGCGCATGAAGTTTACAATGCCCGCCACGTTATTGCTCTTTTCCGCCGGGATTCCGATGTAACAGGCCAGCGTTATGGGCACGAAGAGGAACCCTAGACCCGCGCCTTGCGCCACGCGCAGCCAAGCGGCCGAGCGGAAATCTATGCCCAGGTCCAGCCGCAGCGTGGAGTAGAACATCGCCAGGGACAGCGCCAGCCAGCCGAAGCCGATGATGTACTTGGCGGGAAATTTCGACGTGAGTATGCCGACAATGGGCATTTCGATCAGCAGAACCACTCCGCTGCCGGAAAGCACCAGCCCGGCGGATTCGGCCGTGTATCCCAGTAGCGTCTGAAGGAACTGCGGCATCATGACCAGGGAGCTGAACAGCAGGACGCCCAGCACGAACATCATCATGTTCCCCACCGCGAAATTGAAAGCTCTTGAAGAGCCGCACATCGATAATCGGCGTCTTATCGAACCACTCCCAGATCACCAGCGAAATCAGGCAGGCCGCCGAGATCACTATCAGGGTGACGATGAAGCGGGACCCGAACCAATCGTCTTCCTGGCCTTTGTCGAGGAGCACTTGCAGCGCGCCAACTCCCAACGCGAGCAGCGCGATGCCGATGTAGTCAATCGCGTACGCCGCCAGTTGTCCGTGCGCTTCAGATACGGCGGATCCTCCACCATTCGATAAGCCAGGAACAAGGTTAGTATCCCGACCGGAAGGTTGATGTAAAAGATCCAGCGCCAGGAGTAATTGTCCGTGATCCAGCCGCCCAGCGTCGGGCCGATCGTCGGAGCCGTGACCGCCGTTATTCCGTACAGCGCGAAGGCCATGCCGCGCTTCTGCGGAGGAAACGTATCGGCCAGGATGGCTTGCGCCATGGGCTGAAGACCCCCGCCTCCGGCTCCTTGGATGACGCGAAAAACAATCAGCGCCGCGAGCGTCGGCGCGGCGCCGCAAAGCAGCGAACTGAGCGTGAACAAGCGTGATGCATGCCAGGAAGAAGCGCTTGCGCCCAAACACTCCCGCCAGCCAGCCGCTGATCGGGAGAACAATCGCGTTGGACACCAGGTAGGACGTGAGCACCCAAGTGCTCTGGTCGTTACTCGCCCCGAGATTGCCGGCAATGTGGGGCAAGCGCGACGTTGGCGATGCTGGTGTCGAGCACCTCCATAAACGCCGCCATCGCGACCACCACGGCCACCAGCCATGGATTGTATTTTGGAGTCCATGGCGCCTCGCGCGGCGTGGGAACAGGAGGAGTCGCTTCGGTTTCCGGCATTGCGTCCTCGCCTATTGAGCGTAGTACACCTTCGGATCGACCGACATTCCCGGGCGAAGACGGCGGTCTTTGTTTTCGTCCGGATCGAGATCGATCCGCACCGGTATGCGCTGCACCACCTTCACGTAGTTTCCGGTCGCGTTTTCCGGCGGAAGCAGACTGAAGCGCGATCCGCTGGCGCCTCCGATGCCGGTGACGTGTCCCGAATATTCATGATCGTAGGCGTCCACGCGTGAACTTCACTTTTTGGCCCGGCTTCATTTTCCTGAGTTGCGTCTCTTTGAAATTCGCCGTGACCCAGACATCGTCCAGCGGGACCACCGCCATCAAGCTGCTCGCCCGGCGATACATTCTGGCCGATCTCGGCGGTCTTCTTGCCGACGATGCCGCTCACCGGCGCAACGATGACCGTGTAGCTCAAGTTCAGCTTCGCCTGATCGAGCTCGGCTTGCAGTCTCCGCAACTTTCGCCGCGGCCGATTTCACTCGCGACTCGCTTTGCGAGACCTGCTGCGGGCGGGTCATCGCGGATTGGATGGAAGCGTCGGCCTGCGGGATCTTGGCTTGCGCCTGCTGAATGGCGGCTTCGGCCGCGCGCGGCGTTGTGCCGGGCCTCGGCCACGGCCGCGTTCTGGGCGGCCACGGTGGCTTTCGCCGCCGCCGCGGTCTGCTCGGCCTGATCGTATGTTTGGCGCGAGATTTCGTCCTTATCGACCAGTTGTTTGTAGCGCGCCGCGTCGTCCGCCGCCTTCTTGTAATTCGCCTGCGCTTCGTTCACCTGCGCTTGAGCGGTTTCCAGCCGCGCCTGCGCCGCTTCAAACTGCCGCTCGGCGGCCAGGAGACCGGCGTCGGCGTCCGCGCGCGAGGACCGGGCGGTCTCGAAGCGTGCTCGCCGTGGTGGTGGAAACGATCGGAAGGTCCGTGCGCGCGCTTCTGCAGCGAGGCTTCCGCGTCCGCCAGATCCGCCTCCGCCTTGGACACCGCAACTTCATAGTCGCGCGGGTCGATTTTCACCAGCACGTCGCCGGCTTTCACCATCTGCGCGTCCTCGACCAGAACCTCGCTCAAGTGGCCCGAGATCCGCGCGCTGATCGCATTGACGTGCCCATCCACCTGCGCATCGTCGGTGGATTCATACGAACTCAAGTATTGCCAGAGAGCGTAGCCGCCCGCCGCGAGCGCGATCAGCAGCGCCAGCAGCACAATGATGCGCGTCCAGTTGCGATCTCCGCTTTCGTTTCACCGGCGGCGTCGGCGGAGTTTCCGTCCGTCTCTCTGCGGCTATCGTGTCCGCCATGTCACTTCACCTCGATGAACTTCTTGATTCGTTGATCGGCCAGCCCGAGCGCTCGGCCAGCGAGACCTTGGCCAGGTTATGCGCGTACAGCGCGGCGATCAGGTTGTCATTGGCCGCCGCCACGGTTCCTTGCGCCTGCACGACCTCAATATTATCGGTCACGCCGGCCGTAAACCGGTCGCGCGCCTGGTCCAGCGTCTGGCCAGACAGATTCAGATTGTCTCGCGCCACGGCCACCTGATCCGCCGCCGATTGCAGATCGAGGAACGCGTTTCGCACCTCGACTTCGATTTGCGCGCCCAGATCCGCCAGCTCGTCGGTGCGTTGCTTCAACGCGGCTCGCGCCTTTTCGATGTCGCTGCGAATGCGCCCGCCATTGAAAACGTTGAAGTTCAGCGCGCCGGCGACGGCGAAGACGCCATGCGAATTGGCGAGCGTTGGGCCGGTATCGCCGTAGTAGCCGTTCAAGTCGACGGTTGGATACCATTCGGCCCGCGCGGCCGCCAGCGATTCCTGCGCGGCTTCGACTTGCTTTGCCGCGCTCTGGTAATCCGCGCCGCTGCGCAGGGCCGAGCCGGATGGCTTCCTCCTGCGTGACGTCCGTCAACGGCGCGAACGGGGTTGCGCTGGCGATACTGAATATCTGTGCCGGGCGGGAGGCCGATGACCCGGCCCAGAGCGAGTTTGTCCTTCTCCAGCTGATTCCGCTGCCGCCAGTAGCTGCTGCTGCTCGGTCTTGAGTTGGACCTCCGCCCGCAGCACGTCGATACCCGCCGCGACTCCCGCGTCATGTTGATCCGCCGCTTTGCGGTAAAGCGCATCGTCGGTCGCCACCTGGGCCTGGATGGATTCCACGCGGGAAGCGTCCGCGATCACCAGCAGATACCCGGACGCCACCGCTTGCGTTACCAGATCGCGCGCGTCCTGCAACCGAGAGCTCTGCCGCCTCCTCGCTCGCCTTGGCCGACTTGAGATTGCGGTGCGCGCTCCAATCGAGGATCTTCGCCGAGACGTTCGCCTGCGCTTCGGTAAACGAGAACGGGCCGACGATCATCGGGGATGTTAAAAACCGGGTTGGGAGGGACGTTGAGACCCAGAGTTTTCAAGTTGAGCTGCTCGCTCGTTCTCCGACAGGGTTCCGGTCACTTGAGGAAGCAACGCGGACAACGCCTGGATTCGCCCGGCCCGCGCAGTCTGGCTGGCGGTATCGCTTTCGAGCAGGCCGAGGTTGAATTTGAGACCACGCTGAATCGCGTCATCCAGGGTCAACGCCAGCGGCGTGGACGACGCTGGGCCGGAGGGAGTACTGCCCTGGAATGGATTGGTCTGCTGGCCGAGGAGTTGCGCAACAAACAGCAGCCCGAGGCCTGGATAAAGGAGCAAGCGGAGAGTGATTCGCGACAAATTGAACTTCCCTTTCTGCGGGCGATCCACGGAATGTTTGATGCTAAGAAGCGGTTCCGCGATACTTCAGGCCGTCGGAGACGGCGTCGACACGCGCGGTCCGTTACCCCGCGACCCCGGCAACAGCCCGGTCGGGCTTCCTGTCAATTAATTCTAGAAGAAATGCGCGATTTGATCGACCCGCGAGCAGTGCGGGCTAAGAGTGCAGGATTGGTTTTATGGTACGCCCGGTAAGATTCGAACTTACGACCTTTTGCTCCGGAGGCAAACGCTCTATCCAGACTGAGCTACGGGCGCCCTGACAGCCATTATACGGCTACTGCGAGACTTTAGCCGAAGTGGCGTGATGCGCGCTGGTGTGGTGCGCCGGCGCCGCCGGTTCCTTGAGCAGCGTCTCGATGATATTGCGCCAGGATGGTTCGCCCAGCAGTTTCTCGTCGCCCATCGGCGGAGTCTGCGATCGAATGTTGCCCTTCCGATCCAGCCAGACGATCTGCGGCACCACGTAGCGCGCCACCACAGGAATGTCCAGATAATTCAACACGTCCTCGGGAGGACTGAAGCCCACCGGAAACGACACCCCGTGGTCCCGCACGAAGTCCTTCACGTACAGGTTCGCCATCGGATTAAACGCCACCGCCACCGGCTCAAAACCTTTAGCCGCATACTCGGCGTAAAGTTTCGTGAACACTTCGGACGCATGCTGGCAGTGCGGGCAGGTAGTATGCACAAACAGCAATGCCACTACTTTGCCTCGAAAGCTGCTCAACAGCGTTTGCGATCCATCCGGCATCCGGATCACGAATTCGGGGGAATGGCGCAAGACCGGCAGGTCCTGGGCATTCAAGGTAGATGCAGCCAGCACTAGGACTGCTGCTCGAACCAAGCGCATCGATATAGCTCCTTGTATTTCTAGTGTAGCGGAGAAGCCCACCCCTCGATGTGGTTCACCGTCGCCCCGTCGATCCAGACCCGGAAGTACCCCGCATCGCCGTGTCCCTCGATTTGCGTATCGCTCGCGGTTTCGATGGCCGCCGTCTTCCATTTTCCTTCCAGCACCTTGTGGTAAAGCAATACGTAACTGAAATCAAGTGTACGCCACATATAAAAG
>CAWBAE010000018.1:0-73001 GCA_963786745.1 Terriglobia bacterium
GCGCCATCTCGCCGAACGCGATGATTAACCCCGCGGGCAGCACCGCAATTCCGAGCATTCCCCAGAAAGTTCGTGAAGCGGCGTCGGATTCGCATATGGATGCGCGCCGTTCGCGTTGAAGAAGCCGCCGCCGTTGGTGCCCAGATTCTTGATGAATTCGAGCGCCGCCACCGGCCCTTGCGCGATGATCTGCGCCTTGCCCTCCAGAGTATGGGCCAGCGTATAGGGCGCCATGTTCAGCGGAACGCCTTGCCACACCAGAAGCAGGCTTCCGATCAAAGTCAACGGCAACAGCACGTAGAGCACGGACCGGATCAGGTCCACCCAGAAATTGCCGATGGTAGCCGACCGTTCCCGCGCAATGCCGCGGATAAATGCGAACCCCGCCGCGAGGCCAGCCGCGCCGGCGAGAAAATTCTGCGCCACCAGCCCGATCACTTGCGCAAGGTATCGCAGCGTGCTCTCGCCGCTGTACGCCTGCCAGGTCGTCGCGGTGGTGAAGCTCACGGCCGTATTCAAGGCCAGATCCTGGGTCATGGGCGTGGTTGGATACGCATTTGCTGGGCCGCCCGGCAGCCATCGCTGGAAGATCAGCACCAGATAAAGCACGAATGCGCAGCCAGCCCCGAATGCCAGGAAGCATGCGATGTAAACGCCCGCCGTCATTTCCTCTTCGGGGCGCACACCCAGCCATCGATACAGCAGCGATTCCACGGGCCGCAACAGCGGGGTTAGGACGGTGCGCCTGCGTTGGCATACCCGGGCAAGATACAGCCCCACCGGGAGCGCCAGCGCTGCCACGATCCCGAGGAAAATGATGTATTCGGTCCAGCGCATGGATGCTAGCGTTTGAAAGCCTGGTCCAGTGCGAGATTGAGCTCCAACACCGGCACGCGCGGATTGCCGAGGAATCCGAACTGTTGCTGCTCGGTGTGCGCGGCTACCAGGCGTCGGACCGCTTCTTCACTTACGCCGCGCGCTTTGGCCACCCGAGGAATCTGCAGCTCGGCGTTCTCGGGCGTAATATCCGGATCGAGTCCACTCGCCGACCGCGTGACGGCATCGATGGGAATCGGCGCATCCGGGGCCAGTCCATTGCTCTCGCGGTATTCTTCTGCCAGTTGGCGGATACCGGCGAAGTCCGCCGCGCCGTTCTTCAATTTCGGATTGTTGGGGCCAAGATTCGTTCCACCGGACGCCGTCGCGTCGTAGCCACCGCCCGCCGCCGACGGCCGGGAATGAAAATATTCAGGCCGCTTAAATTCCTGCCCGATCAGTTTGGACCCGATCACCACCCCGCCGCGCGTCACCAGGCTTCCATCAGCCTGACGCGGGAAAAGCGGCCGTGCGATGGCGTAGAGCAGCACAGGAAAAACGCAGCCGGTCATGAGCGTCAGCGCCAGCACGCTCAAAATAGCGGGACGAAGTTGTTCCCGGAGCTTGGCTTGGGGGGCGGGACGAAACAGCTGCCCCACAGTACTTCCCGCAGGCTCGCCGGATTCTTGCATAAGTCTCCAATCGGAGGTTACCGGGAACGGACTGAAGAAGTCATAGAAAAGCCATGAGGAATGCGTAAAGAAGATGTCCGTCTTGCCGTCCAGAGCGCGCCGCGACTGTGGAGTCTCCGTTCAGTTTTACGTCCTGCCGTCCCGTCTGCTCTACTATGGGGGCCGTAATGTGAAGCACAATAGCTTTTGTAAGGGCGTGATACGATTGCGGGCGGATCGAAAGTCATGCTGTTTCCGACACGCGGGCGAAAATCCAGGATTTCCAGCAAGCTTTCTTATCCCGTCGGAGCGCAGGAGGTTTCCACTGCACTTGCCGGCGCCCCGCAGGCCGAAAGCATTGAAATAAGCTTTCACTCCAAGTATGAAACCATGGAGACCAGAGGCAAGCCGTATTCAATCTTTACCATTTCGTATGATGCGGCCAGCTCGTCGTGGGCGCTGAACCCTGGCTGGAGCATCACGGTTCGTCCCGTTCCACGCGCTTTGAAGCACACCGTGAAAGAAGCTCTAATCAACGAATTCTTTCCACGTATTCGACAGTGGCTAGAGAAAAACGGAGATCTCACGTACGGCTTCCTTTCGCTGTCCGTCATACTGGATGAAAGTAGCGAGACTTTGCTGAAGCTCGAGTAGATTTTCAAGAACGGGCCAGAACACCGAAACCCACCATGCTAAAACCCAACCTCTCCGTCACCGCCTACATCGCCTCCCAACCCGCCGCCTCCCAAACCGTCCTCAAGCGCCTACGGAAAACGATCCGCCAAGCCATCCCCAAAGCCGAGGAAGTGATCTCCTACAAAATCCCCACCTATAAGCTCCACGGGCGCGCCGTCCTCTATTTAGCCGGATGGAAACAGCATTACTCGCTCTACCCGGCCACGGAACGCCTCGTCGCGGCGCTCAAGAACGAACTTGCTCCCTACGACATCCGCAAAGGAACCATCCGCTTCCTGCTCTCCGAACCCGTCCCCATGAAGCTGATCGCCCGCATCGCGAAGTTTCGTGCGAAGGAAGTTGCCAACCGCGTTAAAGAAGCGCTAGACCCGCAGCGGCGGCCACGTATAAAATAAAGCTACCCGCGCCCGATTCCTCGTAAGGGATTTCTCATGCAGAAAAAGTTTCTCCTTGCGCCGGTCTTTTCTCTTTCTCTGTTCGCCCAAACTAGCGGGATCATCGGCGCTGGTTATCTGCCTCCCGCGCCCGTCTCCGCGGCCCCAGGCCAGATCCTCACGGTCTTCGTCACGGGCTTGGGCATCTCGTCCACTGGGCACGCTCCCGCCGGAGCCCTGCCCGCGACGCTTGCCGGCGTCACCGCAACGCTACAGCAGGGGGGAAGTGATATCAGCGCTCCTGTCATGGACGTCCGTCCGGCTTCCACCTGCCCGGATCTTACGACGCCGGCCACACCTCCGTGTACGACTTTAACGGCGGTAATGCTTCAAATTCCCTACGAACTCGTTCCGCTTTGTCCCCTCTGCGCGACCCCGGCCTTGCTTCCTCCAGCCGAACTGTTCGTCAGCGCAAATGGCCAAAGTTCAGCGCCCATCGAGCTCAACGCTCTGGCCGACCAGGTTCATGTCTTGACGGCCTGCGACATCGTGCTGGCGCCAGTCGGAACTCCACCGCCGTCGAACACCACGGGCCTGCCCTGCGCGTCCATAGTGACTCACGCGGACGGCTCTTTGGTCTCCGCATCGAAACCCGCGAATGCCGGCGAGACGTTAACCGCGTGGGCGGTGGGCCTCGGCCAAACCAATCCCGCCGCAAGCACGGGCCAGCCTGTCACCGGCGCCGCCCCCACCACCCAGACGTTCTCGCTCGACTTCAATTACACAGTGAATGCGCTCGCCGTGAAGCCCTACACCGGCGAGCCGGATGTGAAGCCACCGCAACCTCTTTATGCGGGGCTTGCGCCCGGATACCTGGGACTCTATCAGGTCAATTTCGTCGTTCCACCCGCGCCCCCGAATGGTATTCCGCGCTGCGCCCTGCCGGGGACTATCGGTCCGGGAGCAAACGCGCCGGTTTCAAACCTGACCGTAAGCATCGGCGGCGGCTTTTCGTTCGATGCAGCGGCCATCTGCGTCGCAACCCAGATTCCGGTGGATTGAAACCCCGGTCCCCTCCGCCGTCCTCGCCGCACTTAGGTTCGTTTTTGCAATTTTGGTCCATTGACAAAACACCCCTCCCGGAGCACAATAAAGAGGCGAAGAAAAGGCGAATTGCATGAACCCAACCGCCGCTCTTTCCACTACGCTTGGATTCCGCCTCGACGCCGGGGCCCGGGATTTTCTCCCTACCGGGCTCCCCGTCGATGCGGTCATCCAAGGCTTCCCCCGCGGCGCAATCTCGGAAATCATCGGTCCGGAAAGCTCCGGCCGCACCACTCTGGTCAATTCCCTGCTAGCCGCCTCCACCGCGAAATTCGAGATTTGCGCTTACGTGGATACCGATGATTCGTTCGATCCCGTCTCGGCCGCCGCAGCCGGCGTCGCTCTCCCGCAGCTCCTCTGGATCCGTTGCGGCCATAACGCCAACCACGCGCTCCGCGTCGCCGATGCCCTGCTCCACGCCGGCGGATTCGGCGTCATCGTGCTGGATCTCTGCCAGATCCCCGCGCGCACCGCCAACCGTATCCCCATTTCCTATTGGTATCGATTCCGCCGCGCCGTCGAAAATACTCCGGCCATCCTCGCGCTGGTAGAGAAAGACCCCATCGCGAAATCCTGCGCCGCGCTGATGCTAGAAATGAAGCGCACTAAAACCATCTGGACCGGAGCGCCGGGCTTCGAGCTGCTCCGCGAAGTGGAATTGACCGCCGTCCCACGCAAGCCCGCGCGCCCCATCACCGCGAATTTCAAGGCGAAAGCGATCGGATGAAAAATGTTTGCGTGCATCCACAGCGCGTTAGCAGATCTCGCGTCCATCGCCGAAGCCTTCACCCCCTGGTTCGAACAAACCGCGCCCGACACCGTTGTCTTCCCCGTCGATGGCCTGAAGCGACTCTACGGCACACCACACGAGATCGCCCAAGCCATCGCGCGGCACTCCGGAGCCAGCGCAAATATTGCCATCGCAAAAACCGCGGAGGCCGCCATCCTGGCCGCGCGCAATTTCCCAGGCGTCACGGTCCATCCGGATTTAGATCATCTGGATATCTCGACCCTCCCGCTCCCGGATGATCTCCCTGAGATCTTAGAAGCCTGGGGCATCCATACTCTCGATCAACTCGCCGCACTCCCGGAAACCGGCCTCGCCGAACGCTTCGGACCGCAAGGCGTCTACCTGCAGCGGCTCGCCAAAGGCGCAATTCATCGCCCGCTCCGCGTCTTCCAACCGCCCACAATTTATCAGGACCGCATCGCGCTCGATCACCCGGTCGAACTGCTCGAACCCTTGCTGTTCCTGATCGCGCGCATCCTCAATCAGCAGTGCGAGAAGCTTCATTCGAACGGAATGGCCGCCATCGAAATCACCATCCGGCTCGAACTGGAAAACAAAACCGAGCATCTCCGAACCTTGCGCCTGCCGGTCCCCATGCGCGACGGCAAAGCGCTCTTGAAGCTTCTGCAAATGGACCTCGAAGCCCATCCGCCATCAGCCCCAACCATGGCGCTCGCGCTGCATCTCAAACCGGCTCAACCGCGCACCGTCCAAAGCGGAATTTTTCTGCCACCCACGCCCGCTCCGGACAAATTAGAACTCACTCTCGCCCGCATCCGCGGAATCGTGGGAGAAAGCAACGCCGGAATTCCGGAGCTGCTGGACACGCATCACCCGCATCCGTTTCACCTGATTCCGCGGCAGCCGCAAATCGCCGATCCGCAACCGACCGCCGCCAGCCGTCAGGCGTTCCGTTATTTCCGTCCGCCCACGCCGGCCCGCGTGGAACTCCAAAACCAGCGCCCCTCACGCATCGCCGCGCCCGGTGTGAATGGAAAAGTCCTCAACGCTGCCGGACCATGGCGAAATACAGGCGGATGGTGGACCGCCAACGCCTGGAATCGCGACGAATGGGACATCACGTTGACCGACCACGCGCTCTATCGCATCTATCGCGAACCGGACAGCCGCTGGTTCATCGAGGGCGCATATGATTAGCCCGCCGCTCTATGTCGAGCTGCACGCCCGCTCCGCGTTCAGCTTTCTCGAAGGCTCCTCCGTTCCCGAAGAGCTGATCTCTCGCGCGGCCGCGCTCAATCAGCCCGCCATCGCGATGCTCGATCACGACAACATTTCCGGCGCAGCCCGTTTCCACATGGCCGCGAAAAAAGCCGGCCTGCGCGCGCACATCGGCGCCGAGATCACCTGCACCGATGGCCATATCTACCCGCTGCTGGCCGAAAGCCGCAAAGGATATCAGAATATTTGCCGCCTGATCACGCGCATGAAATTACGCTCGCCAAAAGGCGAAGGCGCGGCAACTCACGCCGATTTCGCCGAATTCGCGGAAGGCCTGGTCTGCCTGGCATCCCGCCCCGACACGCAGCTTCTCGATCTCTTCGGCTCAAGAAACGTCTACGTCGAATTGCAGCGCCACTTCAACCGCGACGAAGAAGCCCACAACCAATCCCTGATCGATTTCGCGCGCAGGCATCGCTTGCCGCTCCTTGCCACCAACGGCGTCAGCCACGCCACGCCCGAATCGCGCGAAGCGCTGGACGTCCTCACCTGCGTCCGCCACAAGGTGAAGATCGCCGAAGCAGGCCGCCTGCTCTCGATCAATTCCGAGCGGTTTCTGAAAAGCGCTCGAGAGATGTCACAACTGTTCGCCGACTTCCCGGAGGCCATCGCCAACACGCGCGAACTTTCGAATCGCCTGCAATTCACTCTCGCCGACCTGGGTTACCAGTTCCCGAAATATCCCGTCCCTCCAGGCGACAACATGAATTCCTTCCTGCGCAAACGAGCCCAGGAAGGCGCGCTGGCCCGCTATTCGCACGACCCCGCTCTTTACCGCCGAGCCAGCCGCCAGATTGACCGCGAGCTCGCTCTCATCGAAAAGCTCGGGCTGCCGGGATATTTCCTCATCGTGTGGGACATCGTCGAGTTCTGTCGGCATCGCAACATCCTGGTGCAGGGCCGTGGATCGGCCGCCAACAGCGCCGTCTGCTACTCGCTCGGGATCACCGCGGTCGACCCCATCGCGATGGATCTGCTGTTCGAGCGCTTTCTATCCGAAGAACGCGGCGAATGGCCGGACATCGATCTCGATCTCCCCAGCGGCGATCAGCGCGAGCTCGCCATTCAATATGTATACGAACGCTACGGCCGGCTCGGCGCCGCCATGACCGCCAACATAATCACCTATCGCGGGCGCTCCGCCGTGCGCGACATCGGAAAAGTGCTGGGCTTTGCGGAACCCGACCTCGCGCGCATTTCTGCGATGGTTCCCTCCTGGGGCTGGACCGATCCCAAGGAAACCGCCCAGCGCCAGTTTCGCGAAGCCGGCTTCCAGCCCGACAATCCGGTCATCGCGAAGTTTCTCGATCTCTATGCCGCCATCCAGGATCTCCCACGCCACCTCGGCCAGCATTCCGGCGGCATGGTGATTTGCGAAGGCCAGCTCGATTCCGTAGTTCCACTCGAACCCGCCAGCATGCCCGGCCGCGTAGTCATTCAGTGGGACAAGGAAGATTGCGCCGATATGGGGATCATCAAAGTGGACCTGCTGGGGCTCGGCATGATGGCGGTGCTGGAGGATTCGATCCAGCTTATTCGCGACGACTATCGCGAAACTGTGGACCTGGCGCACCTGCCGCAGGATGATCCGCTGGTCTACGCCGCGCTCCGCAATGCCGACACCATCGGGCTGTTTCAAGTGGAAAGCCGCGCGCAGATGTCCTGCCTTCCGCGCCTCAGGCCGGAGCGTTTCTACGACATTGTGGTGCAGGTGGCCATCATACGGCCCGGCCCTATCGTGGGCAAGATGCTGAATCCGTTTCTGCGCCGCCGGCAGGGCCGCGAAAAACCGGAGTGCCTGCATCCGTCGCTCGAACCGGTGCTCGCGCGCACGCTGGGCGTGCCATTATTTCAAGAACAGCTCCTGCGCATGGCCATGATCGTGGCTGATTTCACCGGCGGCGAAGCCGAGGAGCTGCGCCGCGCCATGGGATTCAAACGCTCGCAGGCGCGCATGGTGGAAATCGAAACCCGGCTGCGCGATGGCATGCAGCGCAAGGGCATCCTCGGGAAGCAGCAGGACGCCATCGTCCAATCCATCACGGCGTTTGCGCTATACGGATTTCCGGAATCGCACGCCGCCAGTTTCGCATTGATCGCCTACGCCAGCGCGTTTCTGAAATGCCACTACCTGGCGGCTTTCACCGCCGCGATCCTCAACAATCAGCCCATGGGATTCTACGCGCCGGCCACGCTGGTGAAAGATGCACAACGCCACGGTCTACACTTCCAGCCCATCGACGTCACGCGTTCGAGCTGGCGCTGCAGCATCGAAGAGCACAACGGCGAAAAGCAGGTTCGTCTGGGCCTCAACTATGTCAAAGGCATGCGTGAATCAGCCGCGCAGGCGATCCTGGCAGCCCGCGCGCGCCAGGCGTTTTCGAGCATTCAGGATCTGGTGAACCGCGTTCCCGAGCTTCGCAAAGACGAACTGCGGAAGCTGAGCGAAATCGGCGCGCTCAATTTCATAACCGCGAACCCCACGCATCGCCGCGCCGCGCTGTGGGATTCCGAACTCGCCGTCCGTCCCGCCGGCCCGCTCTTTGCCGCCAGCGCCGCCGCGCCATCGCAATCGCCGCTCGCTCCCATGAACGACGGCGAACGCCTGAATTCCGACTTTCGCGGCACGCACCTCACCATCGGCAAACACCCGCTGGCGTTTCATCGCGAAAAGCTGAACGCTCTAGCCGTCACTCCCGCGCGCGCTTTGAAATTCATTCCCAACGGACATCAGGTCCGCATCGCGGGATGCGTCATCTGCCGGCAGCGGCCCGGAACCGCCAAGGGGCTGCTGTTCCTGAGCCTCGAAGACGAAACCGGGGTATCAAACGCGGTCGTGATGCCAGATGTTTTCGATCGCGAGCGCGCCGCCATTCTGAACAACGCCTATCTGGTGATCCACGGCGAAATGCAAAACATCGACGGCGTCTACACCGTAAGAGCCGCGCATTTCGAACCACTGCACGTGGCCGAAGAGGCCGTGCCGTCGCATGATTTCCACTAGCTTACGCGCCGATGTACAGGCCCATCCGCTCTTTCACCAGCTTGACGGTGGATTGCGCGATGGGCGACACACGCTCCGCGCCCTCCCGCAGCACACCCGTCAGGTATCCCGGCTCATTCATGATTTCCGCGTACCGCTTCTGAATCGGCTCGATGCAAGAGATGGTCATCTCCGCCACCTGCTTCTTCAAATCGCCGTAACGCATCCCGTCGAAATGTTTCTTCATCTGATCCGACGGCCAGCCGCTGATGGCCTGAAATATGTTCAGAAGATTTTGCTACTCCTTCGCCCAGCGCTTCGAAATTCACTCCGGGCTGCGAATCGGTGGTGGCCCGCATGATCTTCTTGCGAACTTGATCGATCGGATCGAGCAGCGCCACCGCGTGGCCCGATCCCGGGGCCGACTTGCTCATCTTTTTATCCGGCTCGTCCAGACCCATGATCCGCGCCCCTACCACAGGCGAATGCGTCGCAGGCATCACGAACGTTTCGCCATAGAGCGAATTGAAGCGCTGCGCGATGTCGCGCGTCAGCTCCAGATGCTGCGCCTGATCGTCGCCCACCGGCACGATCGCGGCCTGGTAAATCAGAATATCGGCGGCCATCAGCACCGGATACTGCAGCAGCCCGTCGCCGATGGTTTCCTGCGCCTGCGACTTCGCTTTGTACTGCGTCATGCGCTCCAGCCATCCCACCGGCGTGACGCAGGTCAGCATCCAGGCGAGCTCGGAATGCTCCGGCACGGACGACTGGACCACGATCATCGACTGCTTCGGATCAATTCCCACCGCGAGGAACAGCGCCGCGGTTTCCAGGATCTTCGAGCGCAATTCCGCGGGCTCTTGATAACACCGTGACGGCGTGGAGATCCACGATCCCGAAAATGCTCTCGTAGCCGCTCTGGATCTCCACCCAATTCTTCAGCGCGCCCAGGTAATTTCCGATGTGCAGGTTTCCGGACGGTTGAACGCCGGAGAAGATACGTGCCTTCATGTGAATCATCCATGGTACCGTAGGGTAAGTTGTAGCTTGCCCACCACCGAAACCTTTCGCATCGAAAAACTTGTGTACGGAGGCGAGGGCTTGGCGCGCCTGGATGGCCGCGTCATCCTGACGCCCTACGTGCTGCCGGACGAAGTTGTTACCGCCGAAGTCGCCCCGGTCAAGAAAGGCCTGTTTCGCGGCCGCCTGATCGAAATCGAATCTCCATCGCCGGCGCGCGTCGCGCCTCTCTGTCCTTACTTCCAATGCTGCGGCGGCTGCCAATACCAGCACATCGAATACGCGCAACAGGTGGAGCACAAACGATCCATCTTGCGCGAAGTGCTGCGACGGGTCGGCAAGATCGAGTATGAAGGCGACATCGCAGCAATCTGGGGCGAGCCTTGGGCCTATCGGAATCGCATTCAGCTCCACGTGGATCGAGGCGCGCTGGGCTACTTTGAGCCCGGTTCGCGAAAACTTTGCCCAATCGATCATTGCCCTATCGCGTCTCCCGCGCTGAACCAAGCCATCGCGGAGCTGGCGACGCCTCTGCCTTACTCGGGTGCGCTGGAACTGTTCACTAACGAATCCCAGGTGCAAATCAACATTCTGGACCGCGCACCGCGGTCCGTGTTTTCGACCCTCGAATCCATCGGCGCGACCGGCCCGATTGAATACGCCGGATTTCGCGTCAGCCGCAATTCGTTTTTTCAGGTGAACCGCTTTTTGATCGATCCTCTGGTGGAGTGCGCCACTTCCGGCCGCGAGGGGAACTCCGCGTTCGATCTCTATGCAGGCGTCGGGCTTTTTTCAAGCCGACTCGCGGAGAAGTTCCATAAAGTAACCGCCGTGGAGTCGGGCCCGAGCGCGGTCCGCGATCTGGAGCATAATCTTCAAGGGTCCGTGGACATCGAGAATTGCGGCGTTGAGCAATTCCTGGCTCAATGCAAGCAGACGCCGGATTTCATATTGGCGGATCCGCCGCGCGCCGGTTTGGGCAAAGAAGCCGTCGCGGATCTAGCGCGGATTCGTGCGCCGCGAATTACGATCGTTTCCTGCGACCCAGCTACGCTATCGCGGGATCTGCGAGGTTTGCTCGATGCCGGCTACCGCATCGAGAAGATCACGGTGGTCGATCTGTTTCCCCAGACGTTCCACATCGAGACCGTCGTGGATCTAAGCCTTCTCGCCCCGGAATGAATCCACCACCGCTTTGCCTTTTCGCATGATCAGCTCGGTCAAATTGAGCAGAATCGCGAACGCCAGCAAACCGGGCCACAGCCGCAGTGTGGATGCTTCCGAACGGCCGGACGCCTCGAACACCTGGCTGGGCGCGGGATTGAATCGCCCGCCGGTGAATCGCGAAATCGACCGCAGCAGGAATTCGTTCGATCCGTAGTCCAGCAGTTCCTGTTCTTGCCGGTAGTATCCGACTTCCGGAAAAGCGTGGGATTCCTCGAGCGGGCGAATGCGGAACAGGCCTTGCGATTGGCCGATATGAATGCGCCCGCGATAGGATTTATCGGCCAGCTTCGTGATGTTCAGGGGATGCTGGAAACCGTTCGGACCCAGCACAAAGATGGCCGGAAGCTTGGCTGGCTCGCCGACATCCTGGCCCAGAACGTAATAGACTTCGAGATCGCCGCTGGCGCTGTCGTACTCCACCTTGGCCTCGCCGGCTTCGGCGTGCGGAAGCAGGTCGCGAAAGATGTTGGCCCACAGTTTGTCGAAGCCCTTCCAGGTCACCCAATCGGCCGCCCAGCGGGTTTTGGCGTCGGACGTGAAGATGGTGGCGCGGCCCAGGCCGTATTGCCAGCGCACCAGCAGCGGCTCTTTCTGATCGATCTTAAGAATCGTATCGGCGGTCGGGTTGGCGATGAACTTGACATAGCCTTTGAGTGCGGGCGCGGAGTCGATACCCACGCCGTCCAGAATCTCGGCGTTTTTTCCGACAATGGGCTGAAGCGTCTTTTCGACCGCGGTCGAGCCGGTGTGCTCCATCACATCTTTGAGCAGAAGCTGCTCGAGGCCGGCGGGCTCATTGAGGAAATAGGATTTTCCGTCCGCCATGGCCGCCACCTTTTCGAGGTATGCCCGGTTCACGTCCTGGCCCAAGCCGACGGTGGAAATGGTGACGTGCTGCGCGGCCGCTTCTTTCGAGAGATCCAGACTGTCGCCTTCTTCCGAGATACCGTCCGTCAGAAGGACGATGTGCTTGAAGGTGGCGCGGGCTGGAAGAATCTTGCGGTAGGCTTCCGCCAAGGCGGGCGCGATCTGCGTTCCACCATCCGGCACGATACCCGAAATCAGCCGCTTGATCATGGTCTTGTCTTCCGCCCGACGGATCGGAACGGCCCACTGGAAAGAGTTGTCGAAGATCAGAACGCCGACCAGATCGACAGGCCGGAGATTCTCCACCACACCGATCGCCGCGAGGCGCGCCAGCTCGATCTTGCGGCCCTCCATCGATGAGGATTTGTCGATGATCAGCACCACCGCGGTTCCTTCGGGCGAGCGCGGCGGCGCGAGCTTAGCCGGAAGAGTTCGATCCAGCGCGTCTTCTATCTTTTTGTCGTCCGCGTAAACGTTGCGCTCGCCGGCGATGACCAGAAGCCCGCCACCTTCCTTGACGAACTTTTCGGTTTCTTCTTTTCTCGCGGCCGGCAGCGCTTCGAGGTCCTGATTGTTCAACACCACCAACTGGTAGTCGCTGAGATGCCCGTGCACGGGATCGGTGGTGCGTTCCACATCGAACTGAGCAGCGGTCAGAGTCTGCATGAGATGCGATTCGGAGCCCTCAGGGTCTTGGGAGATGTACAAAACTTTCGGCCGCCGGAGCGTCATCGCGCGATTGAATCGGATGTCTCCCAAGTTGTCGGCGCGAATCACGCCCGCGAGATTCAATACACCGGCTTCGCTCAAGCTGGCATGCACGCGGATCTGGTTACTTCCCTTCTCCAGCTTCACCGTGTTCGATCCCAGCGGCTTGCCTTCGGCGCTGATTTGAACCGCGCCCGACACCTCAACCGGCGAATAGACGTCCAGATCCACCGGAAACTTTTCCCCGGTGAACGCCACAGTGGGCAAGCTGACGGACTCGAGCCGCAGATTAGGCTGCGGCCGCCCAGCCAGGGCGAAAGTATCGATCGGGATTCCGAGCTGCTGCGCCTGCCAGGCGGCGCGCGTGATGCTGCCGGCGTTTTCCTTGCCATCGGAAACCAGCACTAGCCTCGGAATCAATCCCGAGGGCAGCGAAGCGATCGCCTCACGCACGCCCGCTTCGAGATCGGTAGCCTGACCGGCCTGGCCGGCGGCGTAGGCCAGATGCCAGCCGCCTTTGTCTTCGCCCGGCTCGACATTTCGAACCGACCGCGCAAAGGGCAGCACGCGAATCCAGTGACGACCGCGCGTTTTCTCCAAAGCATCGGCCAGCCTGGATGCGCGCGCCAGATCCTCCGGCGTCACGCTGGCGGAGGTATCCACCAGAACCGCGACCGCAACTTTGGTTTGTGGAAGCGTGAGCTTGGGCTCGGATAGCGCCAGGATGATCGCGATTAAGCCCAGGACCTTTAGCAGCAGCGCCGCGCGACGCCGCGTACGGCCGAATTCATACAGCAGCCATCCGATCGGCAACGCGAGCAGAAACAGCACCCAGGCGCGGTCGAACGTCATGACGCTTTCCTCCACGGCAGTCGCGTAGCCGTAGCTGCGGCCGGGATGCGGCCCTTGCGCATTCGTCCGTAAAGAATCCAGTCGGCCACCAGGCAGATGGCCGCCAGCACCGCCAGCCATTGCCAGATATCCTGCGAGCCAGGCTCGGCTGGAGAACGGGGAGGTAAGCCGTGCTTCGCGCTGACGGGCGTCCAAGCCACGTCGCCAGGCTGCGGAAGAGTAAGGGAATAAACCAGCTCGCGGTCGCCTGTGAGCACCCGCACGATTCCTGGAGCGCCGTCGAAGAAGCGCAATAGCTTTCCGTCCACGGTGAACGGAAGCGTTTTGCCGTCCTCGGTAACTACGCGAATGCCGGCCGGGTCGGCTTCCGATTCGAGTTCAACATCCACGGTGCCTACCGTGCCCGCCGTCAATTCCCAAGTCCGGAAGATATCCGGAGCCATCCAGCGGATGATATTGGCGAACAGGAGCGGCGTGGTGAGTTCATATTTCATCCCGTCGCGCACGGGATTGAATCCGAACACCACCGATCTGGGCTGGCCTGATCTCGCGACAATGAGCGGCCCCTGGTCGGACTCGGCGACGGCGACATCATCTTTACCGGGCTTTAACACCTCCGCGTTCGCCAATTCGAGATCCTTCGCGCGCAGGCCGAGCGTCAGCGGATGATCCACTTTCCAGCTCTTGAGCTTCACCAGCTTTTCCACATCGCGAACCGGAACGGGCGACTTATCGGGAGGGGGTTCAATCCAGATGGATTCGCCGGCGGGCGGAACGGCGGGCGCGAAGCGATCGAGCAGAACGATTCCGCCATTGGCCTTCGGATCATATTTGGAAGGCGGCAAAAAAACGGCCTGGACGCCTGCGATGGCCGTGAAGATCGGCCGCAAGAGATCGGGATCGGCGGAATACACGGTGATGGGCAGCAGTTTTCGTTCCGGCAATTCCAAGGTCGCTCGATTGTCTCTAGGGAATGGATCCGAAATCAGCAGCCGCGCTTCCAACCATCCGGCGGCGCGAGTCTGGAAATGAAAGGTGGCGCTTTCCTCGACGCCGGGTTGTAATTCGAAGCGGCGAGTTCCCACGGGAGCGCCGCCGAACTGCACGCCCAATGGCACTGAGCGAGCTTTCGAACCGTAGTTCTTCACTGCCACGAAGATTTCCCACGTGTCGGTGTCAGTCATCGACCGCCGAACGCTGACCTTGCGCAGGCCGACGTGCTCGGTGGGGCCGTTGATGGAAATCACTCGAAGGTTTGAGGGCGCGCTCGCGATTGACGACTGATCCGACGAAACGCGCGACGCGCCGATCAGGACGATTTCCCCGGGGCGTTGGGTTTGCAGCTTCTGGGCCTGCTGCGCGAATTCGAGAGCGCTCTGGACGTTCAGCGGCCCGTCACCGGGCTCGGTACGATCGATGGCCTCCTGAATTTTTAAGCGGTCCGATTCAAAGGGCGTGGCTGGCGTTGCCAGCACATCGGCCCGGAGCACCATCACGCGATCGCTCATGGGGATGGTACGCACGTAGCTTCGGGCGGCTGCGCGGGCCCGATCAATCAATCGAACCTGGCCCACCCGACCGCCCATCCACGCGGAGGTATCGAGAATCAGGACGTGATCGCGAGCCATGCGGGCGGGCGACCCGATCCGGAGCTGTGCAATCGCGAGCAGCAGAAACAGCAGGCTCGCGAGTTGCAGGATCAGCGACCAGGGCTGCTGCAGTTTCCTGCGGTGCTTGAGCACCGGCGGCCGTTCCGCCAAGCTGAAGAAGCGGAGCGTCGCCACCGTATGCTTTTTTCGCATGCGGTCCAGCAGGTACAGCGTCACCATCACGCCGGAGAGCGAGCCCAAAATGGCCAGAAACTCCGGCAAGGATAGGTTGAGAAAAAACATGACGCCCTACTGGACTCCGCCGGACCGCGCAATCGGTCCGAAAACCGCCTCCTCAATTGTAGTGGCTGTGGAAAGTCCCACGTAGCGGCCGCTGTTGCGCAGGCTGATGCGCTGGACGTTCTTGGCGTATTCGTCGAAGGCCTGGGTATAGCCGCGGCGCGTGGCGTCATCGAAGCCGATTTCGAGAACCGCGCCGGTCTCGGCGTCGGTGAGGTCGAGCTGACCCTCCCAGGGCGGCGTGCGATCCTCCTCGTCCCAGACATGCAGAAGAATAAGCTCATGGCCGAAGTCGGCGAGATACTGCAGCGGGCGCTCGCAATCCTGGTCGTCCAGGAAATCGGAGATGATGATCAAGAGCCCGCGCTGGGGATAGGTGGAAATGAAGTCGCGCGCGACCTGGAAGTAGTTGGTTTGACCGCCCGGCTTGAGGTTCTCGAGGAAATTGACGGCGGGAATGAAGCGGTGACGGCCGCCGCCGCACAGGAACGAATCTCCCAGATCATGAGCGAAGGGCTGAAGGCAAATGGTGTCCAAGCGTACCAATCCGACGTAGCATAGCGCAGCGGCCAGCTTGCGGGCGTAGTCGAACTTAGAGACGGCGCCGGTGCTCATGGAGTTGCTCGAATCGAGCATAATGCGTACGGGAATGCGCGGCTCAACTTGAAACATTTTCAAGAACAGCTTTTCCAGTCGTAGGTAGGCGCGCCAATTGACCGCGCGCAGGTCATCGCCGTGGTGAAACTGCCGATGATCCAGGAATTCCTGACCGGGTCCGGAAAAATGCGAGATGTTGTGGCCGCCCACCAGCCCGGGGAAGGACTTTTGCCATTGAATGGCGAGGCGTTCCAGCTTGTGGAGAAACGCGGTATCAATAAGGGAATCAGTTTTCACGAGACTGCTGCCGCGGAAACGCTGGCGATGATTTCGGTGAGAATCGTTTCAGGCGTCTGGCCGTCGGCGTGGGCGTCGAAATTCAAGATGATGCGGTGGCGCAAGACCGACGGAGCGATCTCGCGGACATCGTCGGAGCTAAGGTTGAGCCGCCCGCGCATAAGCGCCAGCACCCGGCCGCATTCCACCAGCGCCTGCGCTCCGCGAGGGGACGCGCCATAGCGGATGTATTTATTCGCCAGCGCATGAGCCTGGGGCGTACCGGGCTGGGTGCTCATCACCAGATCGATGGCGAAATCCTGGACGTGTTCGGCTACCAGAACCTCGCGGCAGGCGGCGCGGAGCTGCATGATGGCTTGCCGGTCGACAACCTGATGCACGGTGCTTTCGTCGCGATGGATGGTGCGCTCGACGATCCGGTTCAGGTCGGCGCGCGAGGGATACAGCACCAGGATCTTCATCAGGAAGCGATCGAGCTGTGCTTCGGGCAGCGGATAGGTGCCTTCCATTTCGATGGGATTCTGGGTGGCCATGACCAGAAAGGGCGCTTCGAGTTCGTGCGTGGTGGTGCCGCTGGTAACGGTCCGCTCCTGCATGGCTTCGAGCAGCGCGGATTGCGTTTTGGGCGTGGCGCGATTGATCTCGTCGGCCAGGACCAGGTTGGCGAAGATGGGTCCGGCTTGAAAACGGAGAGCCTTGGCGCCGTGATCGTCAGTTTCGATAATCATGCTTCCGACGATGTCGGCGGGCATGAGATCGGGCGTGAACTGGATGCGCGAATACTTCAGGTGCAGAACGCGCCCTAAAGTGCGAAGCAAGGTGGTTTTGCCGAGCCCGGGGACGCCTTCGAGCAAAACATGGCCGCCGGCTAAAAGACATATGAGGACTCCATCGACCACGTGCTGCTGGCCGACGATGATTTTGCCGATCTCATTACGCACCTTCTCGAGATGGCTGGTAGCAATATGAAGAGTGGACTCGGTACTCACTTTTCTATTCTAACGGTGACGGCAATGGCTCGCTGGAGATAGTAGTTTTGGAGCTACTGTAACCATCAAGCTAATATAGCACCAGGGCGCGATGTCGACCGGCGATTTATCTTCCGATTCCAGCCATCAACGGCTGACCGATTTGCGAAACGGCCTGCTGCGCCTGCACAAGACCCTGCTCGATTCCGAACGCGGGATTTACGAGCGCGATATCGCGCGAATTTCGTCCAGCGGCGAACTGCTGAAGCTGGTGCTGTACGATCCGTGGTTCAACTGGCTGCATGAATTGTCGGAGTTCATCGTGCTGATTGATGAGACCCTGGACGCCAAGGAACCTCCCGATGGCATTGACGCCGAGCGGCTGATCGCGCAGGCGGGCGAACTGCTGGCCCCGAACGAAAACGGGAAAGGATTCGCGAAACGATACTTCGAAGCGCTGCAGCGCGACCCGGATGTGGTGATCGCGCATGCGCAGATGCGGAAGGTGATGGCGGGTTTGGGGAGCTGACAGTCAGGCGATTTTGGCCAGGCCGCGTTCGCGGACCATGGCGGTGGCGTCGTCGAGAGCGCGTCCGAAACGCTCGAACATAAGATCGATTTCGCTCTCTTTAATGATGAGCGGCGGGCAGAAGGCGATTGAATCCCCCAGGGGACGGATGATAACGCCGTGGTGATGCGCGCGCTTGGCCAGAAAGGCGCCGACGCCGGCCGAGGGATCGAACGCGGTTCGCTTGGCTTTGTCGGCCACCAGTTCGATGGCTCCGATCAGCCCGATTCCCCGAACCTCGCCCACCAAGGGATGATCCGCGAATCGCCGCAGCCCGGCTTGCATCAGCGGCGCCATTTTACGAACGTGCGAGAGGATGTCGCGTTCCTCATAGATCTTGAGCGTTTCGAGCGCGACGGCGGAAGTGACCGGGTGTCCGCTATAGGTGAACCCGTGGCTGAAAATGCCGATTTTTTCGGATTGTTTGGCGAGGGCGTCGTAAATATTCGACGAGATCAGAACGGCGCCGATCGGGAGATAACCGGAAGATAGCGCCTTAGCGCAGGTGATCATATCGGGCTTCATTCCGAAAGTGGTGGCGCCCCACATATTGCCGGTTCGCCCGAAGCCGCAGATCACTTCGTCAGCGATCAGCATCACGTCGTACTTTTTCAAAACGGCCTGGACCTTTTCCCAATAAGTGGCGGGGGGCAGAATCACTCCCCCCGCGCCCATAATCGGCTCGCCGATCATGGCCGCGATGGTGTCCGGGCCTTCTTTCAGGATGAGTTGCTCGAGCGATTCAGCCATGCGGCCGGCGAAGGCTTCTTCGGTTTCGCCGGGTTGAGCGTATCGATACCAATGCGGGCAGTCGGTATGCAGGATATTCGCGATGGGTAGATCAAAGTCGCGGTGGTTATTGGCAAGTCCCGTAAGGCTGGCGCTGGCGACGGTGACGCCATGATAGCCCTTGAGACGGCTCACGATTTTCTTTTTGTGGGGACGGGCGAGAGCGTTGTTGTAATACCACACCAGCTTGACCACGGTGTCGTTGGCTTCCGATCCGGAATTCACGAAAAACACTTTCGACATCGGAACCGGCGCGATCGCGAGCAACTTTTCCGCGAGCTCAATGCCGACTTCGTTGGCCTTGTGCGCGAACGTGTGATAGAAAGGCAGCTTGAGCATCTGGCGGTAGGCGGCCCCGGCCAGGCGCCGTTCGGAAAATCCGAGGCTCACGCACCAGAGTCCGGCTAAGGCTTCGAGATAGGTTTTGCCATCCTCGTCGCGCACGAAAACGCCGTCGCCCTCGGTCATTACCAAGGGGCCTTCCGTCTCGTGCAACTTCAGGTTGGTGTAAGGATGGATCGCCGTCGCGATATCGCGGCTGGCGGATTTCTTGATCGCCGGCGCCGCCGCTTCAGTTGTCAGACCGTGTGCCATGTTCGTAGGCTACTCCCGGGGCGCGACGATGTCAAAAACTTGGTCAGCGGCCCGATGAACCAAAACCGCCTGCACCGCGCGTGGAGGCGCCGAGCTCGCTTTCCACCCACTCCACCGCTTCATAGCGCGAGACGATCAATTGCGCGATGCGGTCGCCTTTTTCGATCGTGTAGTCGGCGCGCCCGAGGTTAAACATGACCACGCGGATCTCGCCGCGATAGCCGGGATCGATGGTGCCGAAGTTGACCGTGATGGAGTGCTTCAGCGCGAGTCCGCTGCGGGGGCGAACTTGCGCTTCGTGACCTGGCGGAAGCTCGATCGCGATGCCGGTGGGAACGCCCTGCGCGACGCCCGGCGCAAGCACCACTCGTTCCAGGGCCCGCAGATCCAGACCTGCGTCTTCCTCGGCGCCATGGGCGTAAGCGGGCAGAACGGCGTCGGCGTGCAGGCGCTTAATTGGGATTCTCATGCTTACAGGATGATAAACTAACTCGTAGTAGTTCCGTCTCAGATCCCCGGTCGTCTAATGGTAGGACAGCGGCCTTTGGAGCCGTGAATCGTGGTTCGAATCCATGCCGGGGAGCCAACATGGGCCCCCAGGAATGCTTGCTTCCAACCTGCGAAATGAATCCGGGTGTCTTTGCCGTCAACCGCGCGGCAAGACCTCCCCTGCGGCGGTACAAACCCCTCGGGCTGGATGGCACAACTCCCGCTTTCGTACACGCAACCCGGCATGGTTGACCTCCATATTTATCCCTGTCTTCTCCTCTCCTCAGGGGGATGCAATACGGGAGTCAGCGCAACCACAGAAGCAACCATCACTTACTCGGACGTCTGGTCGTTTCTTTCTTATCGGGGTTTCACTGGCGATGTAGCTATGGTCGGAGAGACCACATCCAATCAAAACTGCCAGGGCTACACAACAGCCATGGCCAGCCAAAATGTTTCGGGTTACACGGCAAGCAGCCTTTACTCGAACCATGCCTCCGAAACGGTTCTGCGCGTCTGGGGTAACGCTACTGATACTGGTCACTGCTACGTCGCGCCATCAACAATTAACCCGCCGTACACGCCATGATCGCGGCTCATCGAGCCTTCACCATGGAATTCTTCGAGGAGCGATTATAAATGAAGCACCTTATCATGATAAGTCTGTTGGCTGTCACGCTCGTTACGTCATCGAGCGCGCAAGGAATTGTGTCGGGGTTTCTCGCCGACGACTCAGGAACCGCGCTGGCGGGAGAAATGGTCGAACTTCATCCCGGACCGACGCTTTCGGCTGGCGCTGCGACCACATCGACTGGGCGGATGTCAGCTATAACTGGATTTTCCTCGGCCACAACAACGGACACGGACGGATCATTTTCCTTTTCGAGCGTTCCCGCTGGCAACTACTACGTTTGCGCTTACAGTATAACGCCAGGCCTGTTGTCAAACTGCCAGTGGCAGTCCCACTACACAGCGCTCACAATTGGAACTGCCGGAACATCGGGAGTGCCATTGGTTATGACCCGAGGAACAGTGATTACGCTCAATCTGCAGGACCCGAATGGGCTGTTGGCTGGCACCGCCCACCATTTCTATCCTGGGCTCATATCGGCAAGCGGCTATTATACGGCCGCCCAATTGGTCTCTTCCGGGAGTACTTCTCGCGTGTACGCTGCCACAATTCCCAACTCTGCTACGATGAACATCCTCATCGACTCAGACTTGGTCGTTAGCGACATTTCCGGCACTACGCTCGCCCTGCGGCAACCTTCGAGTGTCGTCGTACTCGGAGGAACAGACGTAACGGTCGACCTGTTTGTTCAGTGACCTTGGACCAAGCATATGAGTGAGCGGGTTTTGACTAAAGGCCAGCCCGTGCTGGGCGCACGGTGTCGAGCTCGCCCGACTAATGCACGGTTTTCGAACCGAGGAGGCGCGTGCCGCCGGGGCACTCGTAGGTAAGGCCTGCCTTTAGGGTTATCGGTTTATGGTCGACGTTTCGAACTCGTTCGTTCAGAAGCATGATTAGGAATGTGAGGCAACATGACGCGGTTAGTGATCCATACGACACGGCCCGCGTAGGTACCTTCTAATGAACCGAGCGAGTTGCAAGATATCCTGATGGCTGTTAACGTGCGAGGACCAAAGTTGCATGAAAATTCATTTCTTTATTATTTCTGCCTTCCTCAGTTCACTGCCTTTTACCTGTGCCGCTGAACAAACATTGCTTCAGTATCTTCCCCTCCCTCCCGGCTCCTCCGCGCAGGCCATCAAGGTGGATAGTTCCGGCAACATTTTAGCTGTCGCCAGCGTAATCGAGCCCTCTGGAAGAAACGAGATTCGCGTCATCAAAATCGACCCACTCGGAAATACCCTGGGGAGCATTGACTTCGGAGGTACAGGATCAAATGGAATTGGCGGGCTGGCCCTTGATTCTTCTGGTAATGCAGTAGTCGTCGGCTCAACCAATTCCACAGATTTTCCCCTAACGTCCCCGCTAATTTCCTCGACGACCCCAGCACAATCGGCGGGTTTCGTGGTCAAAATCGATTCGGGATTGACGACCATTATATTTTCCACACTCTTGGGTGGAACAGAAGGAGGCGGAACGAAAGCAAATGCGGTCGCCGTCGACAGCACCGGTAACATCTACGTAACAGGAAGCACCGGTGATACCAACTTCCCGGTGACGTCAGGCGCGTTTCAAAACTCGCCCCCACCCAGTTCACCAGGGACAGCTCCCACCTACGCGTTTCTTTCCGAGATCAGCTCGGATGGTCAGAAGATTGTTTTCTCTACTTATTTTGGCAACAGCGGGGTTACCTGTACGGGTAGCGGGAGCTCCTGTGCGTTCCCCTATGCGAGCACGATTGCGACCGGCATCGCCCTGGACGCCGCAAACACTATAACTATAGCCGGCAACACGACGGCGAACA
This sequence comes from Terriglobia bacterium, assembly GCA_963786745.1. GTDB lineage: Bacteria > Acidobacteriota > Terriglobia > Bryobacterales > Bryobacteraceae > Palsa-89. The sequence continues at coordinate 21,977 of CAWBAE010000018.1, forward strand.
ATCTGCCGACCACGGCCGGTGCATATGACATGCAATGCGGTTGCAGTTACGGTGTCTTTACCGGGTTTTTGGCCAGGTTTTCTTCGGACGGATCGAACCTGCTCTGGGCTACCTATTCTCCGTCGCTCGCGTACACCGCGTCGGACCAAACTAGCTTCTCAGGCCAAGTATTAGGCCTCGCCCTCGATTCGGCCGGAAATGTTGTGATTGTTGGCCTTGCTTACGGCGGACTGCCAACTACGCCGGGAGCCTTGCAGACTTCGGTCCCGGGCCAATTGGGTGCCTCCTCGGGATTCGTCGCCGAACTTGATTCAAGTGGCCAAAATCTCTTGTTCGCCACCTATTTTGGTGGAAATGGAGCGGCGATAAGTGCCGTGACGATTGACAGCCAGGGGTTCATCTGGATCACCGGGCTTTCCAATCCCCAACAACTACCTGCAGCCGCCGGCACGCCGCTACTGGGCAACACCTTCGTTGCGGCTCTCAGTTCCGACGGATCGTCCATCGCAGAGATCGTGACCGCTCCGCAGGCGGCGGCAGGCCAGGCCATTGTCTTAGGATTGAGCAGCGCGGTCCTCTCTCTTGGAACCGCCAGCTCGATTCTGATAACGACTCCGGCGCAGGGACCCTCCCTGGTCGGGATGGCCAACTCAGCAGCAAGCCAGGTTTCGAATGTGGTCGTGCCCTACGAGTTGATTTCCCTCTACGGCGCCGGCATCGGCCCCGCGACCGCCGCAACGGGGCAAGTGGTGAACGGCGTACTGACCAATTCGCTGAGCGGCGTACAGGTTCTGTTCGATGGAACGCCGGCCCCGCTGCTTTACGTCGGCCCAACACAGATCAACGCGATTGTCCCGAGCGCCGTTACCGGTCAAAACACCACGACGCTACAGATCGTCACACCGTCCGGAACGATCCAGGGCCCGGCCCTCCTTATTAGACCTTCAGCGCCAGATGTCTTTGTGAACTTCAATTCGATCGTGGCGGGGTTTCCATCGGCGGCGGCTCTCAACCAGGACGGATCTGTAAACTCAGCCAGCAATCCCGCAACCCAGGGCTCCATTGTTACTGTTTGGGCGACTGGCGCTGGCCAGCCTGCTATTCCGTGGCCCGATGGCACCATCCTGAATCAACGCCAGGGCGGCGTTGATAACTTTGTTTCCGTACTATGGAGCGACGAATCGCTTCGCGTTCTATACGCCGGAGACGCACCCGACATGGTGGCGGGCGTGATCCAGGTGAATTTCCAATTGCCCGTCGTGCCGGGCGACCCCGTTTTCCAGGACATCTCGGTTTTCCAACTTCAAGTCGGTGACGCGGTTAGCCAGAGCTTTTCGGTTTACGCCAAGTAAGGTGCATATTTGTGTTGGATCGCTCGTCGGCAATGGCTTTCCTATACTCATCCCGTAGAAAACACACTCCGGTTACGCGGCGCGAATTCGAACCGTGCAGTCCAAGGTGGTTCGCTCCGCCCGAACAGATCAAAGCGTCGCCCATCATCGGTTTTGCGACAGGTGAAGAGAAGGCTTCGCCCGCGCCCGCTCTTCCAGTGGGCGTTTTGACTAGACGTTGAGTCAGAATGTCGCAAAAATTGTTTGCTTAGCCGAATGATTCGCCAGTGCAGTTGCAGCCTCAGAAGCAGACGGATATGTCTCTGGTAAAAGCTGACCGCGGCGCTCTATACACCAGGTTTTGTTCGGCTTTTGACTAATGAAGCCCAAAACCGGCGATGTTTTTCCCGCTGGGACAACCACGAAACGATCGTTCCCGCAGGCCGACAGACTATAGGCCGACCCGATCATCATGAGCGGTATGGCACGTAACGTACCAATCTTGGAACACGAGGAGATGGCGCCTACTTCAATGTCGGCGTGCACTCTAAGTTCGTCGACAATTCTTTCTCTGGACGTAACACTTTTCGAACGGTAGAAACAGTAACGCGTCATCGGTCGGCGTACGGGCTGCTGCCGCCGGTAGCCCGGCGGCACCGAGTAGCGCAGCATCTTCCGCACCGTCTCGCGAGCCAGCCCGAACTGCCGCGCCGCCTCTCGTTCGCTCATCTTATCGACGACCACCGCTCGCCGAACCCTCGCATACAGCTCCACTGTGTACACCTCTCCGGTGTTCCACAAAACACATCTCTATGGGAATGTTCGATGGAACCAGTCTCCGGTTGGCCTGGTTTTGCTCCGCCCGGCAACGCCGCTCACGCGGCGTTTACCGGTCTATTTTGACTCCGGCGCTTATAAGATTTGCCGGAAGAGGCTCTGTCCATGCGCAAGTTCCGCGAGGTCCTGCGGCTGTCGACCCTGGGGCTGGCTCAGCACCAGATCGCCCGCAGTTGCTCGATCGTCCAAAGCACTGTTCACAAATACCTGAAACTGGCACAGGCCGCCCAACTCAGTTGGCCATTGCCGGAAAACCTCAGCGACCAGAAACTCGACCAACTGCTGTTCGGTGAGCGGCCCGATCCACCCAGCCGCCGCGTCCACCCACCGCCGGATTTCCCAACCATCCACAAAGAACTTCAAACTCACAAGGACCTGACCCTGGAACTGCTGTGGCAGGAATACAAACAGGCCAACGCCAGCGGCGGCTACCGTTACAGCCGCTTCTGCGACCTGTACCGGGAGTGGGCACGGGCGCAGAATCTCACCCTGCGCCAGCAGCACCAGCCCGGCGAAAAGATGTTTGTCGATTATGCCGGCGCCGGCATTCCCATCCACAACCGCGCCACCGGCGAGATCCACCAGGCCGCGATCTTTGTGGCCGCCCTGGGCGTCAGCAGTTACACCTTCGCCGAGGCCACCTGGAGTCAGGAGTTGCCCTGTTGGATCGGCTCGCATATCCGCGCCCTGGAATATTTTGGCGGCCTTCCGATGCTGGTAGTGCCGGATAACCTGAAAACCGGCGTCACCAAAGCCTGCCGCTACGAACCCGATCTCAACCCGACTTACAGCGAAATGGCTACAGGATGGCGCCGCACCCCGGACTGGAAGTGTGAGCCTCGTAGCCGGTACCCCGTGCGGCTTGAACCTGGAAGCCAAACTCAAGGCCCACGCATGGGGGGCGGCGATCCTGGGCGTCGTCGAGGACTTCGTCCCCGGCGCAGTGACGGTCATTGCAGACGATGCCATAGCCGAGAACACGAGCCTCACGGTCGAGATCACTCCTTTCGCCTTTGAAGGCGAAGTGCTCTCGTGCCGGCCACGGGACGGTCGATTCGAACTCCATGTTGCCATCAAGGACGCCGATTCTGCAGGACTCCGCAAAACGCCACGCTTTCCGGTTTACCTTCCTGCGCGCGTTTCCTCCTCCTGCCTTGGGGCTCCGGAACCAGGCACGATCATCGACATATCGGGCGATGGGCTTGGATTGCAGACGAGCGTGAAACTGGCGAAGGACGCGACGCTCGCAGTCGAGAGCGCGTCAAACCTCGCGCTCGGATTCGCGAAATATAGCCATCAGATCTCGCCGGGAAAATATCGAACCGGCGTAACGCTGCACCACATCATAGCGAAGGGGTTGGACGGAGCTCTGCTGTCCGTTGGCAAACCGTCGCTCCTCGCCCGAATGTCCCGTTTCGGTCGCGTTGCCTTGCACGCGTTGCTCTTAACCGGGCCGACCGACCACCGGCGCTAGGCCATTGACGCAATGATGGGCGGGAAGCGTCACCTTGTCGTCATTCCTGTTTTCCTACCCTCGAAAATGAAGGGTTTCAAGGACTGAGCTGTGCGCTGGTGACGTGCTTTAGGACGGAAGGCGACAAAGTATCACGCCACCATCACCTGTAGGGCGTGGTTAGAAACTCGAAAGCTACGCTGGCCACGGAGATACTCTTGTTCTTCTCCGTCCGTAAACCAAAGGAAAGCGGGTCGGACGCAAGTCGATGTGCCACATAGAACCCGAAAGTTGACGCTGGATGCCACAGCATGAACGTAGGTATATTTGTTTTTCAAATCTTTGGGAGGCCCGCAGGTTCCGCAGCGCGCCAGTGGCATTCCTAAGTCCTCTCTGCTGTGGAGAAGAGGCATACGGCGTCGCTTCTGGATAGCTGTCCCAAGTGTAACGCCCTTGCCGTACCGGCGGGAGAGCATCGGGCGCGTGCACGCTTCACCAGAACGATTAGCTTTGCTTCAGTTTGTTTTTGCTTCCCGGTGGTCGTCCGCGCCTCTTGATCTCTTTCATCCAGGCTGGCGGCATTCCGCGCCGTTTCGCTCCCCCACGGGCGAGGTGTTCCAACACAATGATGCGTCCTCCGCTTGTTCCCGTTCAGTGCGCAGTTCGCCTAGCATTTTGGTAATGTCCATTTCTGAAGTGTACGGTACCCCGCTTGGGCCGCGCCGTAAACTTCGCCAGCCGGTAAGTCCAGCGCCAAGACTGACAAGAATGTTCAGCGGGAAAAGCTAAACGAGATGGGTGCGGGCGAAAGCAGCGAAGCGTTGACAGGCCCCGCTACCGGCTCTTGGACGACACCAGAACCATAGAGCGCACCGAAGTGCAACCTTGGCTGCGATTGTAGCAAGCATGGCTACCGCCGTGCCTAGCTGTTGCCATGTCCAGCATCTACGCTTTGATCAGGCCCATGGTAGCTTTCCGGCAAGATATCGGAGAAGTGGTCACGATCCCAGCTGGGGCAAGGATCAAACTGCTGGCAGTACAACATGATGAGGTCGGCTTATGGACCGTCTCTTGGGACGGCCTGATTATCCTAGCCCTTGGTTCCGACGTACGCGAGAATGGGGTTATCCGAACAAGCGCCGAGTGATTTGCCCCCAACACTTTAGTCAACACCCAACATCGCGGCCAGCGATGGCCCCGGCGGACCACCTATTTCGCTAAACATACGATTACCACTCACTATGATGCTTTGCGGCCACCAACGACCCCAAATCCTGCCCACACCTAAACTTGCGCCAGAATAAAGGCTACCGACATGACAAAAGCTGGGATGATCGAAGAACTTTGTCGCGCCTCGGTCTTGGCTGATCAGAAACGTCTGATCGAAGAGGTTCAAGGCCCGAACTTCGCCACAAAATGCGACTGCGGGAATGCCGGCATCTGAGGAGGGCGAATTCGATAAATGAGGGGCCGCCGGCCAAAGGCAGCGAGGCTAGCGCAACGATTATCAAGATCACTGGAAAGTGGCGAACATCATGTCCGCCCCTAAGCTTCACCCCAGTGGCCAGTTCGGATGCGACGATCGGCTCGTCGCACTGACGGATCCGGCTCACTTTCCTCCGTGTTGCCAGGAGCCTGCGGGACCTCCGCGCATTGGAAGCGTCTAGCCCAAACACGGACTCCCACGTATCGCATCGTACAGGTGAACGCCTGGTCGTCGCTGAGTCGAACGTAAACTAATAACGAACTCCGCCGAGCCATCATGGAAATACTCGATCCTGACGCGCACGTTGTAGATCAGTTTTGCGGATGCAAGTCTGGTGTTCTTGATCCAAATGCAAGTGAGGGACTGCAGTCCGTGTGGTCCTGGCAAGGTCACATTGGACGGCCACGCGCGGTAACCGTCGAATACCAGAGTGGAGCTTGTTTCACTCCCAGCCGCTTAACGATTTGATCGAGCGGTCGCTCAAGAACAATCCCGACTTAAAGTCGGCGCAAGCGGCGCTCTTGGTCGCCAGAGAGAATGTGCTCGCGCAGCGCGGCTACTATTATCCAAGCGTATCGGCCGGCTTTTCGGCCCTTCGCGGAAGATCATCCTCCGAAATCTCACCCGTGACCTTCTCAGGCGCGCTTGCCTACAGCCTTTTTACGCCGCAGGTCGCCGTTTCCTACACTCCGGACGTCTTCGGTTTGAATCACAGAACCATCGAGTCTTTGAAGGCCCAGCAAGAGCAGGCGCGATTCGCGCTGGTCGCGACGCATATCACGTTGAGTTCGAATGTCGCCTTGGCGGCCATTCAAGAGGCGTCGTTACGAGGACAGGTTGACTCGACCAATGAACTCATCTCCATCAACAAAAAGATCCTGGAGATTTTGCGCACCCAACGTGCCAAGGGGTATGCCACTGACCTCGATGTCGCGGCGGGGGAAGCGCAGCTCGCGCAGACCGTCGCCACCCTACCTCCGTTGTTAAAGCAATTGGCGCAGCAGCAGGATCTGTTGGCGGTGCTGGCAGGCGAATTCCCCAATCAGGAGACGCCGAAATTCGAGTTGGCTAGCTTGCAACTGCCTCGGGAACTGCCGCTGACGCTTCCTTCCCAACTAGTCGAACAGCGCCCCGATGTGCGCCAAGCCGAGGAGAATCTGCATTCGGCAAGCGCCCTCATAGGCGTGGCGCGCGCGAATCGGCTGCCGAGCTTCGTGTTGACGGCGGATGCCGGCACGATGACGGTCATCTTTAGCCATATTTTCGACAAGGGGGGCTTTTGGGACACGGCTGCCGGCCTGACACAGCCTGTGTTCGACGGCGGAACGCTGAAGCACCGCGAACTGGCCGCGAAAGCCGCTTACACGCAGGCCGAGGAGCAATATCGAAGTACGGTGCTGACGGCCTTTCAAAATGTTGCGGACACACTGCATGCGATCCAGCAGGACGCCGACGGTCTTAAAGGCGGCGTCTGATGCAAAGAACGCCACCGCCGTAACGCTCGACATGACACAAAAACAACTGGACAGCGGCTACAACAATTACCTGGCCCTCTTGGGCGCGGAGCAAGCCTATCAGCAAGCTTTGATCAATCTGGTGCAGGCGCAGTCGAATCGCTATGCTGACACAGCGGCATTGTTTCAAGCTCTTGGCGGCGGATGGTGGAACCGCCCCGACTTGCCCCACAATTAATTCGAGGTACCGTCTCATTAGCGAAAAGCGAGCAGAGGGCCCCGAGCGGCGGGCAGCGCGATCGTGGGCACTGGTTGAAATAGTAACAATTCGTGACCATCAGAGGTCGTAAACCGCCTAACAACCGGGTTTCCTTCATCGGTGCAGCAGAGAGGGATTTCTCGCTTCAATTCACGCCCGGCAGTTGGCGAATTCGTTAGTTTCTCGCACCCCGATAAGACTCGTCGGATCGCGATCGATACGAAGAGCCTTCGTCAGTGGCCGGTTCCTTGGGAGATCCACAACACTGTTGGCTGCACGACGTCGATGACGATTGTAGTGCACGCAGGGACGACTCCGCGTGGTAACGGAATTTGGGGTTCACATCCAAACTTGAATTTACCGCCTGTTCTTTAGGCAGGATACTCGCGCTGCCCAGTAGGAACAGCGGCCTTTGGAGCCGTAATCGTGGTTCGAATCCATGCCGCCGAACCAAATTTCCGAATCGCAGGCTCTACGCCAACAATGGGGGCAAACCCCGATCCCAAACTGAACTAAGAACATAACACCTTCAGGCTGCCGCCCCTTTCCCCGCACCCCTTTCTCCGCTAGCGGCGCTCTTCCTTCGCTGCGCTCCGGACAAGTTTTCCTTGACGAAGCCGAACACTTCTTGCACAATCGAGATGCCAGCGTCGGTACGCTCCGAGGCTGTTCGGGTTCATCCCGGAACCCGCGTCGGCTCGCGTGCTTTCCACCTCGTCGCGCGCAACAAGAAGCTGCCTGTCCGCATCGAGAACATCCGTTAGTGTGATCGCTCCCGCCTTGTACGCCCGTTCCGAAAGGTCGCGAGTGCGCGTAAGGGACGCAACTCCGTCCTGCAGCTGCTCAAGGCGTGCCTGTGCCTGGGCAAGCTCCATCATTGCGTTCTCGATGTCCTCGGTAGCCTTCAGGGCGGCTTGGCGGTATTCAGTCAGGAGTTCGGGTTTGCCCCGGTTGTTGGCGTGGAACGTCAACGCGGCGGCCGGCTGTCCAAATCCCTTCACGGTAACACTGTCCACTGCGGGCCAGATTGAGTCGTTCGCTGCCGAAGCGATGGTGTCCTCGTTCGGCACGAATCTATCGACCGGAATCGCGTCCGCGACGGGATCGCCTCTGCCAACGACGCTCGATGGGACTACCGTGACGATGACAGACTCGGCCCAGGCAGCCCGAGTGGCGCCTCTCTTCTTCGTTTCCCCCACCCAGATCAACTACGAAATTGAACGGGACGTTGCGGGCAGTAAAGTTTACCGCATCGCAGTGCCGAAGAAAGGATAGGAGATGACCAAGAACCAAAGCCACGGGCGCTTCGTTGAGTCCTTCGGCCGCCTGCACCTTGCTCAAAGCCTACATGACGCGGGCTACGTCTGTGCCGAACCAGTAATCGATGAGGGCATCGACCTGGTAGCCTTCTCACCGGAATCGAAACGCATCACGACTCTACAGATGAAAGCATCCACCACGAATCGATACGACGTGAAACGGAAGTATGCTGGCAAGGTCAACCTTCTGGTCTTCGTGTTCTACGCGTGTAATGCCGATCCAAAGATTTGCGTGGTTGCGTACGCCGAGATCGTACGGGACCTGATCGAGGCCAACGGCTATGACAAAACTCGATCATGGACCAGAGAAGTAAACGCGGGCTGGGGCGCAACGATCAACAAGAGTTCGCAGCCCTTATTCGACTCATGGCTCGCCACGCCAGAACGATGGCGTGCTCTCCTAGGAAGTGCCTAGTAAGATGAAGCGCGGCTTTAATGGCACCGCACGAACCGCCCGGCAGGAGAATCACTGTTTCTGTGCTCTAGATTGGTAAGCTGCAGGCGTGGGTCAACGGGAGAGGTAAGAGCCAGAATGAGGGCTCAAGAAGTTGCGATCTCTCGGAGCTGACCTGCGCGGCCCCGCAAGCCCGTCAACGGCCCGGAGACTCGTTTCCTAGCTAGCACTCTGACCGTGACTGCATCGAAACCGCGCGAGCCGGCCTTGCGCTCCTGATAAAACTCTAGGTCAAAGGCTTTTTCCAACGCAGATCTCAATTCACCTGGCTTGGGCAACTCCAGGTAGTTGCCCCCACAACCTGGAACTGTTTCAAGCAGCAGGTATCCACCCGGCGACAGCGACCGTTCAAATGAGCTGAACAGTTCCGGGAGGAGAAAATGGACGTTGATGATACCTCCTTTTGAGTTAATACGGTCGGCGGCCGACCCAGCCGCATCCGCTCGATCTGATCAATCAGCATCGTCGTTCTTCAAGTGGGAGGACGAATGGCGAGTTGTATGCGGTCCGAAGTATTCCGCCACAGCGTCGGGGCCCGATATCGCCGACTTTTCGCGATACAAGATCCACAAAGCCCTTCGCGCGTCTTTCAACATCTCCATGGCTGAATGCCGCGCAGCACCCTCCAAATCACGCTTCCGTATCTGATAAAATTGCTCCATGCCGTGCATCGCTGGCACCGAATTCGAAGATTACGTGTGGAGTGGGCTCTGGGCTCGTGAGTTTCCTCCGTCTGACGGATGGAGTAGCGAAGCTCAGAAGACTCTCCTTGGTGGCAGGTTCCGGCCCGATTTCGCGGCGTGGCGAGGCAGCGAGCGCGCCGTCGGTGATGCAAAGGACAAGGCCACGCTCACCTGCAACGACGTGGACAAGGTTATTGAAGATGCGGGGGCGTTCCGCGCTACGTTCTGCTACTTGATCATCGCCAATGACACGAACGTTCCGGATGGGGTCCGGGAGCAAGGCTTGCGTTATTCGGAGAGAGTCGTCCAAGATTCTGCAACCATTAGTCTAAAGTCATGCTACAATTCCTCGACAGCAGGCGGCGCAGTTCCAAGCGCGTCAGAAAGAGGAAGTGCGTGAAATATCTGCTTTTACTCGTCGCTTTGGCGTCGCTGCTCGCAGCGGATACGCTCACGGTCACAGCGACACAGACTGAGTTTCCGGAGTCGACCGATTGCCAGTTCGATCTGGCCTGTTTGCCGGTAGAACTGGACGTGCCTGAATTCAATCCGGCGCTCGGCTCGCTCGTCTCAATCAGTTATCAATTCAGCGCCGACCAGATTATGGAATGGATGTGGGAGGCTAGCCCGCCAGATAGCTTCACAATTGATTTAACGCAAGGTGTGAGTTCATCGAACCTCGGGATAGCAGCGAGTGCCATGCAGGCCTTCGTGGACACCGATAACATCTATGAATCCTCGGGGTTCGAATTTCCCTACGGTGCTGGACTAAGCTCGTCTGGCACCGTGACGGATCTAGGCGACCTTGAGGCGTTCACCGGAACCGGGACAACGGCGGAACTGATCCAGCCTTTTGGGTCTACGATCCCGACCGAGGACGACGGCGTGTATGCGCAGGTGGAGGGGATCACGCAGTCGAGCATGAGCCTGACTGTTACATATAACTACGTTCCGGAACCACGTTGGGCGGTGGTGATGCTCGCTGTCGCGATAATTACGACGCGCTGGCGCGCGCGGTAGGGCTCCGTGAGGCGCAAGACGATTTTGATTTGAAGTCCGGGCCGCGCGAGGACTTCTTCAATGCTTTTCAGGGCCCGCTTGGGAGCTAATCGATTTGTTTTTGTTCTTGTGTAGATTTTTTCCAGCCTCATCGCACGCCCGCCCATACAGCGGCGGAGTGGCAGGTGTTGTGAGTTAGAGTCTAAGTGCGAATAGTCCGGTAGCCGGGCAGGTCTCGCCTGCTACCAGAGGCATGGATCGTGGAGATGACTTCCAGGCTTCGCGAACCATCGCCTAGGGGAAATGTACATCCGTCAAATTAGCCGCCATCAACGTTTGACTTAGTTCCTTGCCGCGCGCCGATGGCGGTTGAGTCACGGAAAAAAGAAAAATGCAGTTCTTGAAGGTTGTGTTCTTAATATTCAACGGGCCGCCGGAATATTTTATGAGGCAGTCTTCAAAGACTACGTCCACGGCCTCTTTGGTTTCATCCAAGTCAGCAACGCATTGACTGATCTTGGCTCCAGAGCTGATGTTGAAAGGAACGAATCTGCCATCTGCCAATGGGCCGATAGTTCCATGCTGCGTCGAGGACGTGGCGAAGCATGGAGGAAAGCTTAAAAAGCGTGAATAGCGCGCCGCTTCTGCAAACAGAAATGAGCGATAGTTGACTATACTCGACACTGCTTGCCATGCGAGTTGCTTGTCGGTTTCATCCTTGGCGGAAGAAGCGACCCCTATAAAGGATGCGCCAGCTTGCCCGACTTGTCTCGGATCAGTTTTCACGGAACTCGCGAGCGCCTGCTTTGCCAATTCATCGGCCGTTTGTAGGTTTAGCCGTAACTGCGCTCCATTGCCAGTGGCACGGTCCTGGAGGGCTTGTCCAAGTCGTTTTTGAATTTCTGGCTTCAGCAACTCAATGGTCGCACCCATGACCGCGAGCTGTTGTGATATCGTACTGAACTGGCTTGTGCTGGCTCTTAGCAACTCGTTTTTTTGGTTGTCAATGTTGACATTGAGTTCACTCTTGGCAGAATTTAATTTTTCAGGAAGTTTGTCGTTAACCAGCCAGTTAAGAACGATTCCAAATATACTTGCATACGCCAGCGCAATCGCCCATCCTATAGTGCGATGCCATTTGAGATCATTCTGTAACGTGTTAACGTCCAGTCGAATGGACGACGTATCGGCAGGCTCGTGCGTGATCGGTTCGGGCTTTGGTGCCGACCACTCTTTCAGGACTCTCGTAATCTCGCTGATGAGTCTCCTAGAATCCTGATCCATCTCGGGCAAGTATACTACTTCGGAGAATTGTTCAGGATTGGCACTACTGTCCATCATTGAATTGGCTTCCACGGACCCACGCTCACGCCGCATTAACATCGGCTCGAATCCGATCACGCTCATCGTTTTCTAGGGTGAAGGTTGCGACCGTGCGGCGCATTGGGCGTTGCGACCACCTGGTGAACGCGATAGTCGTAGCGCAGTCCGCAGGCCTCGGTGGCCACCCAAAACCGGCCATAGGTGGCCATCTGAAAACCGGCCAATAGAAAACTGAACCAGGACATTGACCCTGACGGGGGATTACGCTCCGTCAACGTGAGCAATGTCTTGAGCGAAGAAAAGAAACAGCAAGTAATTGCCCTGGGCCGGCTGGGCTGGTCGCTGCGGCGGATTCAACAGGCGACACGCATCCGGCGGGAAACGGCCGCCGGTTACTTGAAGGCAGCGGGGATTCCGATCCGGGCGCCGGGAGGGTGGGGCCGAAATCCGGCAAAACCGGCCATACGAGGTGGCCACCGACCCTGCAGGCCGAAAAGCCGCCCGATCTCGCTGCGCCGAAGACGGAACGGCGGCCGGGCCGGAGTCCCACTTCCAGCGCGTGCGAGCCTTACCGGGAAGTCATCGAACTGGGGCTGTCACGGGGCCGCAACGCCATGGCCATCTGGCAGGACCTGGTGGACGACCACGGCTTCACCGGGCGATATAACAGCGTCAAGCGGTTCGTGCGCAAGCAGCGCGGAGTCACCACGCCGGAAGCTCGTGTGGTGATCGAGACGGCCGCCCGGCGAAGAAGCGCAGGTCGATTACGGCGACGGTCCGATGGTGCGCGATCCGCAACACCGGCAAGTACCGCCGCATGCGGATGTTCGTGCTGACGCTGGGCCACAGCCGGAAATCGGTTCGCCTTCTGGTGTTCCGCTCCAGCACGCAAACCTGGGCCGAACTGCATGAGAAAGCCTTCCGCCGATTGGGCGGGGTGACTCGCGTGGTGGTGCTCGATAATCTGCGCGAAGGCGTGCTCACGCCCGATCTGTACGATCCGGCGCTGAATCCGCTGTACCGCGACGTGCTGAAACATTACGGCGCCGTCGCCCTTCCGTGCCGCGTGAACGATCCGGATCGAAAGGGCAAGGTGGAATCGGGCGTCGGCCATGCGCAGAAGACGCCGCTCAAGGGTCTGCGCTTCGAAACTGCGGAAGAAGCGCAGGCCTATCTGGATCGCTGGGAAGAACGCTGGGCCGACACGCGCATTCACGGCACCACCAAACGGCAAGTCGCCGCGATGTTCGCGGAAGAAAAACCCGCGTTGCTTCCGTTGCCCGTGGAACCCTTCCGCTATTACCAATACGGCGAGCGCACGGTGCATCTGGACGGCTGTGTGGAAGTGGACGCGGCATACTATGGCGCGCCTCCCGGCTGGATCGGCCGTCGCGTGCAGGTGCAGTGGGATGCTTCGCACGTTCGGCTACTCGATCCCTTGACTGGGCATCTGCTGCGCGAGCACTTGCGGCAACAGCGCGGCCGTCACCGGATCAAAGACGAAGACCGTCCCTCGAAGACCCCTTTGTCCACGCGGCAACTGCTGGCGCGTTGCGAAAAGGCGGGCCAGCACATCGGCGCTTTCTGCCAGGGCCTGCATCGCAATCACGGGGAAGTCGCGGTGCGCCGCATCCTGGGCGTGCTCTCGATGGCCAAGAAGTATGGCGTCGCGTCTGCGGAGGACGCCTGCGCCGTGGCCCTGGAAACAGGCGCGAGCGAATACCACTTCGTGCGCCGCTATCTGGAGCACAGTCCGCAACTGCCGCTGAATCTGCGCCAGGTCGATCCGCTGATCCGCCAGCTCACGCTGTACCGCGATCTCATTCAAGCCCGTGCCCAGCAAGACTCAATAACTCGAAACCCACCAACTGTAAACCAGGAGAAACCCCATGAACCTGATTGAACTCCAACGTGCGCTCACCCAGCTCCGCCTCGGCGGCATCGCGGCGGTGCTCGAAACCCGCTTACGCCAGGCACAAGCCGAATCGATGCCGCCCATCGATCTGATCTCCTGTCTGGTTTCCGATGAACTCACGCGCCGCTCCGACCGCCTGCTGGAGCGGCGCCGCAAACAGGCCGGCTTCCGCGATGCCCAACGGACACTCGATAACTTCGACTTCACTTTCAATCCCAAGATGAATCGCAGTCTGATCTTCGATCTGGCCACCGCTGCGTTCATCGGCAAGCGCGAAGATGCTTTGTTCCTCGGCCCCGGAGGCACCGGGAAAAGTCATCTGGCCCAGGCCATCGGGCAAGCCGCGATTCAGCAGGGCTATCGCGTGCTGTACCGCGAAACGCACGTCCTGCTGGACGAACTCGCCGACGCCATGGCCGATGGCACGCGCAAGGAATACATGGAATCGGTCGCCACCGTGCCACTGCTGATCGTCGACGACTTCGGCATGCGCAAGCTGCCGCACACCGCCGCCGAGGATCTGCTGGAAATCGTCATGCGCCGCTACGAACGCGTCAGCACACTGCTGACATCAAACCGCCCGGTGGAAGACTGGGGCAAACTGCTGGGCGATGTCGCCGCGGTCAGCGCCATGCTCGACCGTCTGCTGCATCACGGCCATGTGCTCAAGTGCGGACCTCGAAGCTGGCGCACCAAGACCGCACCAGCTTCCTAAGGAAACAAGCTTTCTCACTGCGAGGGCTCTGCCCTCGCGCTCCCGGGATTTATCGCTTTCCCGCCAGAATGGCTGCGGGGCAGGGCGGCTTCCGCCGCCCGCCATTCCGGCCCTGGATCGGCGCTCTGGTCGCGTCCCCGCGTTGCCATACCCTCCGTCCAGGCCTCGCCAGTATAAACTTCTTCAGGCTGGATTATGAAAAATGATTGCCAAATCGCCATCAGCGGGTTATAAATACTCTTGTCCTGGCTGAGCTTCGTTGGCCGGTTTTGAAGTGGCGAGGTCGACTCTACCGCAACCGAAAAACGCGACGTGTACCGCAAGGTAACGGACGCAATCATCAACGCAATCGAGCAAGGTGTCGGGAATTGGAAAATGCCTTGGCATACTTCAGGCAAGTTTGCTTTCTCGCCGATCAATGTGACGAGCCGGAAAGCGTCTCGAGGCATCAACACGCTGTGTCTGTGGAGCGCAGCGCAAGCGAAAGGGTACGATTCGGCGGAATGGGCCACGTATCAGCAGTGGCAGGATAAGGGCGCTCAGGTTCGCAAGGGTGAGAAATCTACCACGGTAGTGTTTTGGAAGTTCGCTAGCGAATCGAAAGAAGGCCAGGACGGGGAAACGCTGTCGAGTTCGCGCCTGCTTTTCACTCGTGGCTATGCCGTGTTCAATGCTGCCCAGGTGGACGGGTACACGCCGAAGGTTGAGCCAGACGTGCCAATACTGGAAAGGGTTCAACGTGCGGAGGAGTTCTTTCAGGCGATAGGCGCGACCCTTCGACATGGCGGGAACGGGGCCTACTATGCGCCTGATTCCGATCATATCCAGATGCCATTGTTTGGCGCGTTCCGTGAGAACGTCGCCTACTATTCGACCTTGGCGCATGAGCATACACACTGGACCGCCAAGGCTGGTCGTTGTGATCGTCAACTTGGAAAACGCTTCGGCGATAATGCCTATGCGGCTGAGGAACTTATCGCAGAACTCGGGGCCGCGTTCACGTGTGCGCACCTGGGACTGAGCACCGAACCCCGTGAGGATCACGCGCAGTACATCAACTCATGGCTGAAGGTCCTGAAGGCTGACTCGCGGGCTATTTACACGGCTGCCAGCAAAGCGCAGCAAGCCACTGATTGGCTTATCGCACGGGCTGGAGAATCGGCCCGCACTGCGGAGGTAGCTGCATGACCTCCCATCGATCCACTGCGTACGTCAAGGCTATCGGTGAACGCGGCCCGGCCTGGAAGCCGGACCCGATCACCAATCAATTCCGTTTCATCGTCCGCATGGCTTACGCATGCCATGAGCGCAACGTGCCGTATGATCTCACGTGGCGCGTTCAGGATAATCGTATTGCTGCGACGATCACGGCATCGGGCGAGATCCCCGTACCTAAAGCGCTACCGAAGCCGCGTACACCGAAACCCGTCGCCGATTGGAAGCCTACCATTTGGGACGCTGAGTATCGGCTCGATGCTTGGACAGAGAAGGATAAAAAACGCCCCGGATTCGTAATCGAGCATTCGTGCGGACTGTCGCTAGTTCATCCATCGGAAACCGGAGAGCTAGGCGTGGGCGCGTATGGCGACGATGAGGATATCAGGCAGAATTGGCTTGTCACTCATACCGCGTCTGGTCTTGGATTCGGTCTCACCTTGAACTTCAAACGTGCCACACAAGCACTGTTACTCGCCGCAACGTTCCCAGTGGATTGGACTGAGGATGTGGGCGCACTCAAGACCAATCCGAAGTTTCATCGCGCCGGATACAGCGTGCGAGCCGCGTACTCCACTGGCTATGAGAAGGATTCAGCCAAGCGCAAGCTGGCAGACTTGGAGCGTGCAGCATGACTGCCATGTTCCGAGTCCGGGAGGCCCTTGGACGCGAACTATGGGCTGAGCAGCCCCTCGATGCGCTTGTTACACGTCGGGACGCACACGGCACCCCATTCGAAGATGATCTCGAAGAGTCACGGAGGCGGGCATGACCGGCGGAGCCGAGATCGTTGTGCTAATTCACGGCGACAAGGGGGCGGACGTGGTTCCGTCCCCCATGCTTGAGCAAGTTCGCGAGTACATTCGAGCGTCGAAAGCTGAGAATACGCTCCGGGGATACCGGGCCGACTGGCAAGCGTTCTGCACGTGGTGCGAAAGACAGGGCGTGCGCCCTCTACCTGCATCACCCGAAGTCGTGGCCGCGTACATCGCTGAGTGCGCCGGACGGCTTAAGGTCGGGAGTGTTCAGCGATGCCTGAACGCAATCGCCGAAGCTCATAAAGCTGTCGGACTGGACTCCCCCACGCATCACGCGATGGTCAGGAACACGATGAAAGGCATTCGGAGGATGAAGGGTGCCGCTCCCGCACAGAAGGCCCCGGCTTTGACGGAGGATATTCGTGCCATGGTGGAAGCCACCGACGGAGGCTTGATTGGCGCTCGTGACCGAGCGCTAATCCTCCTCGGATTCGCCGGTGCGTTCCGCCGTTCGGAATTGGTGGCGCTGGATATCGAGGACTGCATCTTCGGCAAGGACGGGCTGACGGTCACTCTAAGGCGTAGCAAGACCGATCAGGACGCGCAGGGCCGGAAGATCGGCATCCCCTACGGTGCGAATCCTGAAACTTGTCCGGTGCGCACTATTCAAACGTGGATCGAAACTGCGGAGATAACGAGCGGGTCACTGTTTCGCTCGATCACTCGGCATGGACGAATTCGGGGACGGTTGGCAGGTGTCGATGTGGCACGCGTCGTCAAGAAACTGTCGCGACGAGCGGGCTTGGATGCCGCCAGGTTCGCTGGCCACAGCCTCCGGGCCGGACACGCTACAAGCGCTGCGATTCATGGAGCATCGGAGCGTTCGATCATGAATCAGACGGGGCATCGGAGTGTGCAGATGGTACGGCGCTATATCCGGGACGGGAGCTTGTTCCGGGAGAACAGCGCGGGGAAGCTCGGATTGTAGCTGACATAACCCAAACACCGGGACATTCAATACCGCTGACTTCCGAGTTGCCAAGATCGCTATTCGCTGGAGGCTGTCTCTGAGAATATACTAAGAAAGCGGCGCTGAACTTAAATCATGCAATCAATTATTTCCCTCACTTTCGACGATGGGCTCCGGTGCCAATTCGACAATGCCATTCCCGTTCTCAACCACCACAGTATACCCGCCACATTGTTCTTGATTGCCAATCAAGACCCGACACATGAATCTTGGGATCACAAAAACGATTGGTGGAAAATCGATTGGAGCGAAGATGACATCGCAAACTTGAAAAAACTGGTCAACGACGGTCATGAAATTGGTAGCCATAGTCTTACTCATCACCCGCAAAAAATGCAATCCAACCCGCCCGCCGAAGCCCGTGACTCCAAGGAACGGATCGAGGATTGGCTTGAAACCAAGGTCACATCCTTTTGCTATCCGTACTATCGGTCTCATGCCTACCTTGCTGATGGTGTGAAAAATGCGGGGTATGAGCAAGCACGAGGCGGTGGAACTCCTCCTCTCTACGGCCCCCGTGCTTCCTACTATTTAGCTCCTGATGATCCTTCCTTTGACAGATTCAACGTGGACTGCCGTGAGATTTCGGCTAATGAAAGAGTTTCCGAATGGGTGCGACCCGGATGCTGGCACATCTTGACTTTTCACGCAATCGGAAACCAGCGAGATGGATGGAAACCCATTAGCAGAGAACAGTTCGCTGCCCTGATGGCAGAACTTGCGGAATATAGAGACGCTGGCACTGTAGAAATTCTGACATTCAAAGGTGGGGCAGCCCGTTTTCGATCCGCTTAATCTGTGCGCCTGCACCTAAAACGGCAAATTGTCCTGTTCTCCGCCCTCGATCTCTTTCGGAGCCTTCTTGAAGCTGGCAGAGTCCACGAGCGGAATGTTGGGCTGTTTCCCGCTGAATAGATCGGCAATTGTTAAAATCTGAATCTTTGGATACTTGCCGTAGAGCGTTTCGTAGTATCCAGCCTTAACCGCTTCGGTTCTCATCGGTCCAGTTGAGTCCGCAAGCGTGATGAATAGGCCGATCTTGGCTTTCTCACGATCCACGACATGCGCGAGGTCACGGACCATGGCGACGTTTACGTTATCGCCGCCCTTTACTGAGACGATGGCTTTCTCTGTTGTCTTTCCTTCCGGCTTGAAGTAAATCAGCCCGTCAATTCCGGAGTCCGCGCCTTTCTTTTTGCCTCCGAACGGAACGGCGTTTACGAGCGAGACAGCCCACCATTGGAATTGGTATTTGTCTTGCGCTGCTAGGGCCAGTGCTCCTTCTATGTCCTTGGGCGTGCCGTGCACTTCGTACTTGATGCCGGGGAAAGCGTCATTGAGGCGCTTTTCGATAAGCGAGATCGCGAGGTGCGTGATGTCTATTCCGATCCATTCACGCTTGAGCTTTTGCGCTGCGTGTATGGTAGTCCCGCATCCGCAAAATGCGTCCAGTACCCTGTCGCCCTCGCTTGAACTCGCCGCGATGATCCGCTCCAAAAGCGCGACTGGTTTCTGTGTGGGATAGCCGAGCCGCTCCTGTGCCTGGGAATTCAAAGCCGGGATGCCATCCCATATGTTCTGTAGCCGTATGCCGGGCTGCTCATCAAGATACATTCTCAACCGGAGTTGACCGCCGGGTTTAGACGGGAAATGCAAACGTCCTTCGCGGTCATATTTACGCATCCGCTCGATGTCGCACGACCAACCGTTTGGGTGTGGTTGATAGGTTACGCCGTTGCTGGCCATATACGGGTAATGCAAATTTGGGCGCACTCCTGGGTTTCTAAGCGTGATGTTTTGGTACCGTCGTCCGTTGGGGTCTTCCCCGGTAAATTTCTCCGCGATATATTCTTCAGTAAACGGTGTGTACAGTTGATTCCAGACGTGAGTAGCGGATTTCGCGTAGAAGAGGATGTTGTCGTTGACTGAACCATAATTCCGAGCGACGTTGCCGTGGCTGTGAGTTCGCTTCCAAATGATCTCATTCAGGAAGCGCTCTGGGCCGAATACCGCATCCAGCAACAACTTCAAATAGTGGCTGGCCGTTGGATCGCAATGCAGGTACAGACTGCCGGTTGACTTGAGAATCCGATGAAGTTCCAGAAGGCGCACTGCCATCATGCACAAGTAGGCCATCATGTCGTTCTCTTTCAGGAACGACCGCAGCGAGCGCAGCATCTCGGCTACGTCTGAATTTCCGCTGTGTATCACTTCATCAAACGCAAGCTCCGCTTCGCCGCCCTCCCAATGCCAGGTATCTTCAAACGCCTCTATTTGTGCGTGTGACTTTTCGCCGCTCGGACTCTTGAAAAGTACGTTGTAATTAGCTTGGCTGTTAAACGGTGGATCGAGGTAGATGAGATCCACGCTCTCATCGCGAATTTCGTTCCTGAGAACCTTCAGGTTGTCGCCGTAGTAGAGTGCGTTCACGCTTACTTCGGTCAACGGTACCATATTGATGTCAGTGCAGTGGAGCGAACAGCACTTCAGGCCGCCTCAAGGAACTCCAGCACGTTCCTGATCTGATCCGAGATGCCCTCCGCCCAAGGCGTCACCCTCAGCCAATTGTGAGCGTCGGAGAGATTGTAGAAGGTGAACTCAAATTGCGACAGCGGGCCCAGCGAGATTGTTTGCCACTTCTGAAGGGGCGTACTTGTTTAACACTCTTGCTAGATGAAGACCCAACGAAAATCACCAAAGGCACGGTGTCCGGCGACGTGGAGTACACGCAGCATGCGGATGGTTTGTGGTCGTTTCTGCTAACCCTGGACGACGATCCTGTGCCGGTTGAGAGCCACTGGAATTTCGCATCCCAGGAACTCGCGGAAGACCAGGTGAACTACGTGATGGAATCGGCAGCGTTGCGAATAGCGGAGGGTTGAACTGCAACGGGCGGGACAAGGCTGTTTGTAAGGGATGTCGAAACTGAGCGGTGGACCACTTTCATCCCTGACTCTTGTTTAGGATGCTATTCTAAAGCCGTGCGATCTGCGATTGCATATTGCGTCATGATAGCGTTCCTGGGCATGGCGTCAGGTCTGGCGCTTCTTAACTGCCCATTTCTAGTTTCCCTGGAACTTCCGACCTGTTGCCATGGCAACGCCGCACCGAAGAAATGCCCGCTTTCAACTAGTTTCGAAACCTGCCCGTATGTCACGCCCGATGGCAAGATCGAACAGCAGAGCGAGGGCAAGATTTTTGTTGTTCCATCTCCGGCTATCATCCCCAATAGAACGATCCTGCCCTCGGTTCGATCTGAAGGGGAGCCCGTCGCTTGGAAGCCCTCGCTCACCGATCTGCACGTCCGCAATCGTGTCCTTCTGATCTAGAGAACGCTGCTTTCCACAATCTGCGATTCGTCGCCAAGACAACGTTACTAATTTCATAAGGAGAATCAAAATGAAGAAACTCAATGCTGCCCTTATGGGCTTTGCTTTGATGTTGGCTCTGGCAGCCAGCGCATTCGGTGCGAAGACTTGCTGCGATGGCTCGTCTTGCTGCAACGGACAAGCTTGCTGCGGCGAAGTCAAGAAGTAGGTTCAGCTACCCCGGGGGGCGGATTCGTCTGCCCTCCGGCTTTAGTCGCTCCCCACTAGCCTAACCCGGCTCTTTCTAACCCCCCGCTCCGAGGCTTCGAGCAACGAGACGGAAAACCCAGGTGTAGTGAAAACTGTAGTGACTACCTGCTCGGATGCAGTTCTACGAAGCGATATAGCCTTGACGGAAGTAACTGAAATCGGGCTTGATAGCGCCCGATCACCGTTCGTAGAAAAAGCCCAGCCAGGATTATGAGTCCGCTGCTCTAACCGCTGAGCTAAGGGCCCAACCCAAAGTATTTACATGTTAACAGCTTGGAACTGACGCGTTACGACCCTGTACTAGCGCACTCCAGTCCAATGCTCCTCAATCCTATTTGGCTGCAAGTTATTACAATATTAAGACTTCCTACCGCCCAAGCCGGGGGACTCTGAGGCCTACAGTTTGTGCGGCCACTTCTGCCGTCCATGGAAGACCGCAATAAGTTCCAGACGCGGTCCACGGACCCGGTAGGGGATGACGTAGGGAGTTTCAGGCACCACAAGTTCGCGCGTTCCAACAACGCGGCCATTCCTGCCCATTCCCGGATTCCTTTGAAGAAGCTCAACGGCTTTGAGAATGCGGGCAGCGACCAAAGCTGCATTCTGTTCGGAGTCCTTCTGGATATGCTGTCTAAGGTGTACCAAATGGCGCAACGCGCGGCGCGACCATACAACCTTCATCGCGGGGCTTTTGTCTCACGTGGCTTCCCCCACGAACCGAGCCATTTCGCCACCTTCTCGTGGCTGATTTCCTGTTTGCGGTCGAGCTCGGCCATCCCGCCCTGTACCTCGCCGAGCTGCCATTCTTCGGAGTCGACATACGCGGTGATGGCTTCAGCGGCCAGAAAGGATTTCGAGCGCTTGGAGCGTTTTGAAAGTGCATCTAACCGGCGCTTAGTCTCCTTGTCAATGCGTATTGAAAGGGTCTCAGTCATGGCTTGTGCCCACTTGTACACATCTTCGCACAATAGCGTCTCGTCTCATGCATCCGGGCTCGAAGCATCGTAGGGAATTAGCTGGAAATACCAACCTCGGAATCATTTTGAGCTAGGGGAGGTGCTGCTTGGCCAAGCCTCCGTAGTAACCTTCAGGATCCAGTTCTGCGGCACGCCGGAAATATGCGGTGGCGTTAGCGGCGTTTTCGAGCGCCAGCATGGCCATGCCGGCGCGCCAGTAGAATCCTGCCACCTCCGGCGTAAATTTTGGATTCATCTCGCGCTCCCCGGCTTCAATGGCTTGCTGCGATTCGTCGGCGTGTCCCAGGAGCGCCAGAGCCCACGCCTGGTTGCCGCGAATCGTCGCCAGGAACTCCCGGGCTGTCCGTTCGATCAGCGAATCGCGGTGAATCTGAAGCGCGCGCTCCGCGTCCTGGAGCGCCAACCCCGGTCCCGTGCCTTGGAGCAATCGCAACTCGGCCAGCCTGCCGAAAGCCACCGAACGGGTAGGCATCAATCGGGCGGCAGTTTCCAAGGACTGCCTGGCCTCCTGGTAGCGGCTCTGCGCCAGCAAAACCCGTCCCAGCTTCTCGTGCCCAATTATTCGGTCGGCGGCATTACGCCGCGCCACCAATTCGCGTAGTATCGTCTCCGCTTCCTGCGTCCGGCCGGAAAGAAAAAGCGTATTCGCGCGCAATTCTTTATAGAGGCTGGTGGACGGCCAGCTCAGAGGCCCGTCGAGCATCTTCAGCACTTTCCCATAACGGCAGCGCTTCAATTCGCGTTCGATGCGGAGGCCTTCGAGCACGAACTGCGCGCCCAGGATAACCGCGATACCGGGGATGGCCGCGAGCCACCAGATGCTCATTTCACTGATGTTCCGTAGCAACGATCTTCAGGGTGCCGGATCGGTCCAGCGATACGCGATAGCCGGACGGGATCAGAGTGGTGGATCCGTAATCGATCACGAGAGCCGGGCCTCCGAACGCCGCGTTTCCCCTCAAAGACGAACGCTGGTAGACCGGCGTGGCGCGCCAGGCGCCCGCGCTGTGAATCTTCCGGATAGGCGGTTGGGCGGAACGCCGTTCGCGAGAACGCTTGGACACGAGCTTAGGCTTCTGCACCGCAACTTTCGCCCGCACCCGGATGGTCACGATTTCAATTGGGCGGGTGGGGTCCGAGTATCCGTAAATCTTCTGGTGCTCGCTGTGAAATGCCTTGGCCGGATTCGCAGCCTGCCAGGGAACCGTGAGTTCGTAGCTTTGGCCGGCGTAGCGGACATCCGCGAATCGATCGAGGGTCGCGCCACGCAGCTCCTTGCGCGCCGTCCGCTCCAGACGTTCGAACTCGCGCTCGATTCCAAGCTCGGACCGATGCCGATTGAGAACGCCCGCGGCGTAATCGCGAACCCGATCGGCCTGCAGCATTCCGAGCGCCGACAGCGCGCCCGCGTACTCAGGAACCAGCACGGTGCGGATGCCCAGCTCGCGCGCAATCTCGCAGGCATGCAATCCGCCGCATCCTCCGAAAGCCACCAATGCAAAATCGCGAGGATCGAAGCCGCGCTCCACCGAAACCAGGCGAATGGCCCGTTCCATATTCGCGTTGGCCACGCGCAGGACGCCTTCGGCGGCGGCCACACGGCCGATCTTGAGGTCGCGGGCCAGCGAATCGATGGCGGCTCCGGCGCGTTCCACGTCCAGATGCATCTGGCCGCCGATGAGCTGATCGGCGGCGATCCGGCCCAGCACGACGTGCGCGTCCGTGACCGTGGGACGGTGGCCCTGGCCGTAGCAGGCGGGTCCGGGAACCGCGCCCGCGCTTTCCGGACCTACCCGCAGCAGGCCGCCTTCATCGACCCGCGCGATGGAACCTCCGCCCGCGCCGACGGTGTGAATATCCAGCATCGGGACGCGCACGGGAAAGCCGTCCACCACGGCTTCCATGGTCTCGCGGGGCGCGCCATCGCAAAGGCTGACGTCGGTGGAGGTGCCGCCCATATCGAAACCGAGAATGCCCGGGAATCCGGAAAGGCGCCCGGTTTCGAGCGCGCCCACCACGCCTCCGGCGGGCCCGGAAAGCAGCGTGCGAATCGCGTGACGGCGCGCCTCCCCGGTGGACATGAAGCCGCCGTTCGATTGCATGATCGAGATGGACTGGCGGCTGGCGGACTCCAGTTCGCCCAGATATTTATCCATGAGCGGACCCACGTAGGCGTTGATCAGCGTGGTGGAGCTGCGTTCGTACTCTCGAAATTCCGGACAAACGTCGTGCGAACAGCACAGGTATCCAAGACCTTCGAGCGCTTTCACCGCCAGTTTTTCGTTCTCCGGATTCTGGTAAGCGTGCAGAAAGCAAATGGCGACGGATTGGACGCGGGCCGCGCGCAGCCGCTTCTTCAAGCGAGCCAGCTCGGCGCGGGATGGCCGTAACGCGACGGATCCATCAAACCAAGTCCGTTCGCGCACTCCGAAACACTGGCTGCGCGGAATGATGGGGATTTTGGGTTTGGGCGTCAGATTGTACAGCTCCGCGCGATGCTGCCGGCCGATGTGGATCACATCCTCGAAGCCGGCGGTAGTCACCAACGCGGTCCGCACGCCTTTGCGTTCCAGCAGGGCATTGGTCGCCACCGTGGAGCCGTGAATCACTTCGGCGCCCGGCGGCGCTGCCGCTCGCAAGATCCCGGCCAGAATGACGGAAGCCGGCGAGCGCGGATTGGAAGGCAGCTTGAAAGTTTCGAGCGTTCCGTTATCGTGACAGACGATGAAGTCCGTAAAGGTTCCACCCGCGTCGATTCCTATGCGCATTCGGTGCGTGCGGTGGGCCATCGCGATAAGACATGATAACTAATAGGTGATTCAGCTCGCTAAAGTCTCCAAAACATTCCAGGGGAAAAGGCAGGTCACGGCGCTGGACGGCATCGATCTGGCGATCGAACGCGGTGAGATGGTGGCCATCGTCGGCCCGTCGGGCTCCGGAAAATCGACGCTGCTGAACCTGATCGGCGGGCTGGATACGGCGACGTCGGGAGAAATCGAAATCGACGGCAGCCGCCTTAGCGGGCTCAGCGACGATGAATTGACGCGCCTGCGCCGCGACAAAATCGGGTTCATTTTTCAATTTTTCAACTTGCTGCCGACGTTGAGCTGCCTCGAGAACGTGTCCATTCCGTTGCACCTGCGCGGCTGGCCGAGGAAGCGCATCGACGATCGCGCGCATGAGCTGCTGGCGCTGGTTGGCTTGGGCCGCCGCGGCAGTCATCTGCCGGACGAACTGTCGGGCGGCGAACGGCAGCGCTGCGCCATCGCCCGCGCGCTATCGGTATATCCGCCGGTGCTGCTGGCCGACGAGCCCACCGGTAATCTGGACACGCACACGGGCGCCGAAATCCTGAAGCTGATTCGCGATCTGCACCAGCGGCTGGGCTCAACGGTGTTGATCGTCACGCACGATATTCATGTGGCCGAGAGCTCGCCGCGCGTGGTCGCGCTGTGTGACGGGCGCATTGAAGAAGACCGCGCCGGCAAGCTGGGCGTGCCGGTTCGCATTCCCGCTGATAATGATCCTGCTGAAGCTCATTAGCTGGCCGTACGTCCGCAAGCACCGGCTGCGCTGGCTGCTTACGCTGGCGGGCATCGTGCTGGGCGTCGCGGTGTTCGTGGGGATGCACACGGCCAATCAATCCGTGCTGTACGCCTTCCGCCAGACTGTCGACCGCATCGCCGGCGCAACCCAGCTGCAGATCTCGGCCGGCGAAACGGGATTCGACGAAAACGTGCTGGATCGCGTGCAGGCGGTTCCGGAAGTCCACGTTGCCGTTCCGGTAATTGAAGCGGTGGTCAGCGCCGCGGGGCAGGGCAGCGTTCTGATTCTGGGCGTGGACATGACCGGGGACCGCGGCCTGCGGAATTACGATCTCGAGTCGAACGACGCGGTGCTGGACGATCCGCTGGTCTTCCTGGCCCAGCCCGATTCAATTATCGTTACGGATTCCTTCGCGCGCGAGAGCGGTTTGCGCATCGGAAGCGGTCTCGCGATGAGCACCATGCAGGGCGAAAAGCGCTTTACCGTGCGCGGGATTATGAAGTCGGGCGGCCTCGCGAGCGCCTTCGGAGGCAATCTCGCGGTGATGGACGTGTACGCCGCGCAAAAGGTTTTCGGGCGCGGCCGCAAATTTGACCGCATCGATCTGACGGTGCGGGACGGCGTGAGCGTCGAAGCGGTGCGCAGGAAGCTGGCACAGGCTCTGGGAGCTGGTTTCCAAGTGGAAGAACCGTCCGCGCGGGCGCAGCAGTTCGAATCCATCTCGCGTATTTATTCGCTGACTGCCGATATCACCAGCGCTTTCGCGCTGTTCATTGGGATGTTCATCATCTACAACACGTTCCAGATCGCGGTGACGCAGCGGCGTTCGGAGATCGGGATTTTGCGCGCGCTGGGTGCAACGCGGCGTCAGATTCGCAATGTTTTCCTCGCGGAGGGAGCGCTTTCGGGATTGATCGGATCCTGCCTGGGGCTACTGCTCGGAATTGTGCTGGCGCGGGTCATGACCAGCTACATCGGCGCGCTGCTGGGTGAAGTATTCGGGATTGCGCAAAGGGCTCACGAAATCTCGACCAACCCGGCGCTGATGCTATTTGCGATCGCGCTGGGCACGCTTACGAGCATCGTGGCCGCGTTCATCCCGGCGCGCAATGCGGCGGGCGTGGATCCTGTGCAGGCGCTCCAGAAGGGCAAGTATCAACAGTTGAGCGAAGGCGAAAATCGAGCGCGGCGCGTGGCCGCTCTAGTGGTGGCGTTGGGAGCGCTCGGTTGCGCAGTGTTGGGCCGCTACAGCGTTCTATTTTACTTGGGCGACGGGCTGGCCGTGCTAGCTGCGCTGCTGCTCACTCCCACGCTGGGTCAATTAGTGGCGCGTGGGTTGCGCCCGCTGCTCAAATGGCTGCGGCCGGTGGAGGGAACGCTGGCGGCCGACAGTTTGCTGCAAGCGCCCCGCCGCACGTCGGGCGCGGTGGCTGCGCTGATGCTTTCGCTCTCCCTGGTGGTGGCGCTGGGCGGGCTCACCCGTGCCAGTTACGATTCGATTCTCAAGTGGATGAACGTCGCGCTGAATCCGGACCTGTTTATTTCGCCTTCGGAAAGTCTAACCGCGCGGAGCTTTCGGTTCCCGCGATCGATGGAGACCGAGCTCCGTTCGATTCCTGGAATCGCGGAAGTGCAGGGCGTACGCGATGCCCGCATTCCGGTAGGCGGCGCGCCCATTATCGTGGTGGCGGCAGATATACAATCGCTGGTTCACCGCGCGACCTTGCCGCCCACGCAAGGTGACCCCAACACGATGTACCGAGTCGCGGCCCAGGGCAAAGCCATTCTCGCTTCGGAGAATTTCGCGCTGCTGCGGCATTACAAATTGGGCGACGTCGTGGATATTCCGAGCCCTGGCGGCGTCCTGCATTTGCCGATCGCCGGAATCGTGACGGATTATTCAGACCAGCAGGGAAGCATCCTGATGGACCGCTCCCTTTTTACGCGCTACTGGAACGACGACTCAGTGAATGTGTTTCGCATCTATCTGCAGACCGGAGCGGCCGAAGCAGACGTGAAGCGCCGGATTCTCGCGAAATTCGGCAGCGAGCGGCGATTGTTTGTGCTGACTAACCGCGAGGTCCGCAGCTATATCCTACGCCTGACGGACCAATGGTTCGGCATCACCTATGTGCAGATCGCTGTGGCGGTGCTGGTGGCGGTGCTGGGGATCGTGAATACATTGACCGTCTCGATCACGGACCGGCGGCGCGAGCTGGGCGTACTGCAGGCGGTGGGCGGGCTGCGCGGGCAGATTCGCAGGACCATTTGGCTGGAGGCGCTCACGATAGGCGCCGTGGGGCTGGTTCTTGGGCTGGCGTTCGGGGCGCTGCAGCTCTATTACAGCTTGCGGATTATCGGCGTCGACGTGGCGGGCTTGCGCCTGGCTTACGAATATCCCTATCAGATCTCGCTGGCTCTGGTTCCCGTGATTCTCGCGGTGGCGTTTATATCGGCGGTGGGGCCGGCTGAATCGGCGGTGCGCGGATCGCTGGTGGAAGCGCTCGAATATGAATAGAAAGCTGGGTGCCGCTGGTTTCTTATTTCTCGCCGGAGCGGGGCTGGCTCAGAATGCGCGGCAATTGGTGACGGAATCCCAGAACCGATCGAGGTCGAAATCGCAGCGCTACGAAGGCACGCTCGAAGTGATCGGCTCTTCCAACAAGGTCGGCGTGAAGCGCTGGAATTATGAACGGATTGGATCGTTCGGCGAAAGCAAAGCCGTTTTGCGATTTACCGCTCCGGATGAATTGAAGGGGCTGGCGCTGCTCATCATCACTCATCCGGACCGGGCGTCCGATCAATGGATGTGGACGCCGGCGATCGGGCGGGAGCGCCGCATTGCGCTGCAGGATCGCTCCACGCGCTTCTTCGGCACCGATTTCAGCTTTGAGGATCTTGAAGAGCGCGATGTGGACCAGTTCGATTACAAGCTGCTGGGCGGCGACACAGTGGATGGAGCGGCGTGCTGGAAGATCCGGACCACTCCCAAGGAGTCGAAGGCCTCGCAATATACTTCGTCGGTACTTTCCATCCGCAAGGACAACTATGTTCTTGTGCAGATCGAGAATTTCAGCAATGACAAACTGATCCGGCGTGTTCACTCCTACAACATCCAGAAGGTGGACAACATCTGGACGGCGCGTACGGTGGAAGTCTATGACGCATCCCGCGAAAGCCGCACCGTTCTGAAGCTCGACAAGCTGGAATATAACCAGCCGCTGAAGGATGAGGATTTTACGATCGGGGCGCTCCGAAGCGGCGGCTAGATAGACTGCAGGGCCGCGTAAACTTCCTCGGCGTGCCCGTCCGGCTTCACTTTGCGAAAGATCTTCTTAATCTTCCCGTCCTGTCCGATCAAAAACGTACTGCGCTCGATGCCCATGTATTTCCGGCCGTACATGCTCTTCTCCACCCACGCGCCGAAGGACTCGGCCACTTTATGATCCACGTCGGCGAGCAAAGTGAACGGCAGATCGAATTTGTCCTTGAACTTGGATTGCGCGGCGGATTTGTCGGGTGAAACGCCTACGATCACCGTGCCGGCCTTGGTGAACTTCTTGGAGTGATCGCGAAACTCGCAGGACTCGCGCGTGCAGCCGGGCGTGTCGGCCTTGGGGTAGAAATAGAGCACCACATTCTTTCCTTTGAGGCTGGCGAGATCAAAGGGGTGACCCTGGTCGTCGTCCGCATGCACCCGGGGCGCGGCATCGCCTTCTTTAAGAGCTTTGGGCATAGCATCATTCTAGTGGATGCGGACGGCAGGCGAAGATTGTAAACTGGAAGTTATTTTGAACCGAGGTTATCTTCAAAGCTGGAGGAGCAGGGATGCGTAATTGGATGCTGAGTTTGGGCGTGGGAGGATTGCTGGCAACCGGGTCGCTGATGGCTGCCGATAAGCCCGGCGATCCCGCGAAGGGCAAAGAGGTTTTCGACCAATGTTCCGTGTGTCACAACACGGACACCGACGAGAAAAAGATCGGGCCTTCTCTGAAAGGTCTATTCAAGCGCGCCACGCTGAAGAACGGCAAAAAGGTCAGCGATGAGAGCGTGAAGGCCATGATCAACGCGGGCGGTAACGGCATGCCCTCTTACGCCGATCTGCTTTCGGAGAAGGAAAAAGCCGACGTCATCGCGTATCTGAAGACGCTGTAAGCCCGGGCTCCCGGGCATGCTACAGTAGCTTTGTAGGCTCCTTCCCGGAAAAGTCCCCATCGTCTAGCCCGGCCTAGGACACCGCCCTTTCACGGCGATAACAGGGGTTCGAATCCCCTTGGGGACGCCAATCCGCTCTTTATCGAGCGGCTGGCTTCACGTCCGACCGGTTTGGCCAAGGAGTCTTGGCTCCCTCTTTCCTATCTTCCCAGTCCTGATCGTGCGCCATTCGACTTCGTTTGTAATATTGGTTGCATTTTTCAAGAAACTTTCAGAGAATAGACTGACAATATTCCAGTTTAGTCTTGATGCTGTCGTGCAGCTTGATTCTCGGACACTAGTCGTTATTGCGGTGTTTGTGGCGTTGGTTCCCACCGCAATTGCCGCCTTGGTTTGGCGGACCAGACGCACCTACCCCGGTTTCGGGCGTTGGACGCTAGGGAACCTGTCGGCGATCGTCTGCCTGGCGCTCAGTCTGCGGGGAACGGTGCCGGACTGGATCAGCATCGTGCTGGCCAACGCGGCGGGGCTCTGCGCGGGGATCTTATTCTTCCAGGGCATTCGCAAGTTTCGTGGATTGCGATTGATCTGGTGGCCTGAAATTGTAACCGCAATTTTGGGTCTTGCCACGGTTATTTATTTCCGATATGTCACGGATTCCATAGCTGCCCGCACGGTCGCCTGGAGCGCTGCATTGGGCGGTCTGGGTCTAGCTTGCGGAATCACATTACTACGGAAAGTGCCTGCGGGACGCCGGTTCAACATGAGTTTTACCGGCATTATCTTTATACTGGCCGGCGTCGTGCATTTGTTCCGCGGCTTCTACACTATGGTTTATGAACCGCATCCGACGCTCTTTGGTCCGTCGCCTCTAAACGCGCTGCTTTTCGGCGGCGCCGCACTGGTGGCCGTCGGTTGGACGTTCGGCTTCATCCTGATAACCGATGAGCGGCTGCTGCTGGATGCCCGAGAGACGACGGCTGCAGCGGCTCAAACGTCATTGCCGATCAGCGTTCGGATCAAATCGCCCGGTGACTCCGTTTCCGAAGGCGAGGTACGGGAGCAAGTGCAAAGAATCATCGCCAGCGAATTTTTCCGCCGGTCCGCTCGCATGGAACGCTTCCTTTCGCTGGCCGTGGAGCGTACGCTTTTGGGGCAGCCCGAGAGGTTGAAGGAATATGCCCTGGGCCGTGACGTGTTCAATCGGGGCGAAGATTACGATCCCCGATCCGACGCCATCGTTCGTGTGGAAGCGCAGCGTTTGCGGCGAAAGCTGCGCGAATATTATGAATCCCCGGGCAAGGAGGATCTGGTCCTGGTCGAATTTCATTCGGGGAGCTATGTTCCCCTGTTTCGTTACCGAGAGCGCGTGTCAACGGTCGCTCCGCGAGGTGTTCCCCCGGTCTCCTAACCGTTAGCTAACTCTAAACCACTTGGGTGTGGTGCTCGGTTGGCTTACTCTCGAAAGTGCGCAGGTGTCGAGTATCCAACGAAGGAAAAGTCAGATGGCGTTATTAACCTCCAGGTATGCGGCCTCGCGCGGTTGATCTAAGACAGTCGATTGGACGCCTACTCTACACCACTATCTTCGGCGCTAACGGAAAGAAGCTGTTCCCCCGAGGCCACACAATTAAACCGGAAGAGATCCAGCTGCTGGAAGCCGAAGCCGTGCGGGAGGTCTGGATCACCGAGCTAGAGGAAGATGAGGTCGGCGAGGACGAAGCGGTCATAGAAGTGGCGAGCAAGATTGCCCTTGGATCGCTCGAAACCAAACTGGCGGCCGGCGGAAGGTCTAACCTGTTCGCCACCGCCGCCTGCTGCGTGCTGGTGGATGGGGATCTACTGAAGAATATCAACAGCTCGCCGGCAATAGCCGTTGCCACCGTGTGGAACTGGACGTACGCAGTTTGGGGGCAGCGCATCGCCACCGTCAAAAGCGCGCCGCTGGCGGTGCCGAAGCAGCAATTGGAGCCCGTGCTGAGCGTGGTAAAGGAAAAAGGCCCGGTTCTTCGAGCCCGCCCGATTCAATCTCCCACAGTCGCCGTTCTGTATAGCGACCCGATCGATGGCGAACGAGCTCGCAATATGTTTGAGAAAATCATGACGCAGCGCCTGCTCCGATTTTCAACCGGAGCGAGCTTCGCGCTTGCCTGCCTGGAAACGGAAGCAGACGTTTCACGAGCCCTGCAACACCTACTGCGCGCCAGGCCCTCGTGCGTTCTGATCGCCTCCACCACCGCGCCGGCCGGGCCTGACGACGAAGTGGGACGCGCGATGGTCAACGCCGGCTGCCGGATCGAACGTTTTCTGGCCCCGGTTGAGCCCGGAAGCCTTTTACTGGTCGGCTATAAGGATGAAATCCCGGTGGTGTCCGCTCCGGGCTGCTTTCGTACGCCCAAGCCCACCGTGGTGGATCTGATTCTGCCGCCCATGCTGGCAAAGTGTCCGATCTCCGCCCAGGAAATTGCCGGCTTGGGGCCGGTGGGGCTTCTGAGCGAACCGTAGATCGCTTGGGAGAAGGTTGGTGGACGGCGGGGGGATCGAACCCCCGACCTCTGCATTGCGAACGCAGCGCTCTCCCAGCTGAGCTAGCCGCCCATCCAGCTTCATTTTACCCGACCCGTCCGTCCCGTGGACGCACTTGGTAGAATAAAGTCTCTCCCCTGCAATTCCAATGCTCAAACGCATTACCGTGCACGGGGCACGGCAGCACAACTTAAAGAACATCGACGTCGAGATTCCGCGCAATACCTTCACCGTGATTACGGGATTGAGCGGGTCCGGGAAATCCTCTCTGGCATTCGACACCATCTATGCCGAGGGCCAGCGGCGCTACGTCGAAACGCTGTCGCCCTATGCGCGCCAGTTCCTGGATCAGATGGAGCGGCCGGAAGTGGACTCGATCGATGGGTTGAGCCCAGCTATCTCGATCGAGCAGAAGACCACTAATCGAAGCCCGCGTTCGACTGTGGGAACCATCACAGAAATTTACGATTACCTGCGCGTGCTGTACGCTTCCATCGGTATTCCGCGTTGCCCCACCTGCGGCATCGAGATTTCCCGCCAGAGCACCGAGCAGATTCTGCAGCAAATCCTCGCGCTTCCCGAAGGCGCGCGCATCATGATTCTCGCGCCCATCGTGCGCGGCCGCAAGGGCGAGTACAAGAAGGATTTGGAGAAGCTGGCGCGCCAGGGATTCTTGCGGGCCCGGGTGGACGGCGTATTGCGGTCGCTCGAGGAAGAGATTCCGCTGGACCGGCGCAAGAATCACAGCATCGAGGTGGTTATCGACCGGCTTCCGTTGAAACCCGGCTCCGAGAAGCGCCTTGAGGCATCCATCGAGACCGCCGCCAAACTGGCCGATGGATTGGTGATCGTAGCGGTAGTGAATGGCGACGAAAAGCTGTATTCGCAGAAGCTGGCCTGTCCGGAGTGCGGGACCAGCGTACCGCAGCTGGAGCCGCGATCGTTTTCGTTCAACAGCCCGTTCGGGGCCTGCGAAACCTGCCATGGGCTCGGCAGCACTTGGAGTTTCGACGCGGTGAAGGTGATCGTGGATCCCTCCAAACCGCTGCTCGACGGGGGCCTGGGGCCGGGCGCCAGTTCTTCGTATGTATCCGGACGGATCGAGGAAGCGGCCGTTCGGCTGCGGATCAATATCGCCAAGCCCTTCGAGGACCTGCCCAAGCGAACGCAAGCGCTGCTGCTCGAAGGCGGCAACGGTTTCCCGGGCATTCTGAAGATGCTGGATGAGACGTTCGAAGAGTCGAACGCGGGCTATCGGGAATGGCTGATGGAATACATGTCGCCGTCGGTTTGCCCGGCTTGCCAGGGAAGGCGCTTGCGGCCGAGCAGCCTGGCGGTGCGGGTCAAGGGCATCGGGATGGCTGAGCTTACCGAAATGCCCGTGGATCGGGCGCTCACAACCGTCCGGGCCTGGGAGCTGAACGAACGCGAACAGCAGATCGCCGCGCGGGTGGTGGAAGAGATCCGAAATCGTCTGGAGTTTCTCACGCAGGTGGGCCTCAACTATCTCAGCCTGGCGCGGTCCGCCGCAACGCTTTCGGGCGGCGAAGCGCAGCGCATCCGGCTGGCGACGCAGATCGGATCGAAGCTGCGCGGTGTGCTGTATGTGCTGGATGAGCCTTCCATCGGATTGCATCCGCGCGATAATGAGCGTCTGCTCGACACGCTGGCGCCGCTTGCGCGATCTGGGAAACACGGTTCTGGTGGTGGAGCACGACGCCGAGACCATCGAGCGCGCCGATTACGTTATCGATCTGGGCCCGGGCGCGGGACGATCTGGGCGGCGCGCTGGTGGCGGCAGGCACTCCGCGCGAGATCGAGGAGAACCCCGCCTCGCTGACTGGCCAATACCTGGCGGGGACTTTGCGGATCGATCGCACCGGCCGGCCGGCGTCACGGCAACGGCAAGAAGCTGATTGTGCGGGGCGCGCGCGAGCACAACCTGAAGAACATCGACGTCGAATTCCCGCTGGGCGAGTTCATCGTGGTCACCGGCGTTTCGGGCAGCGGCAAATCGACGCTGATCAACGACATCCTTTATCGCGCGCTGGCCCGCGAGATTTACGGCTCGCACGATGCGCCCGGCGAGCACGACTCTTTGGCAGGGCTCGAGCACATCGATAAAGTAGTCGAGATCGATCAATCGCCCATCGGCCGCACGCCGCGTTCGAATCCGGCCACCTATACCGGGCTGTTCACGCCCATTCGCGATCTTTACGCCATGCTGCCGGAATCGCGCGAGCGCGGCTACAAGCCGGGCCGCTTCAGCTTCAACGTGAAAGGCGGGCGATGCGAGGCTTGCCAGGGCGACGGCCTGAAGCGCATCGAGATGAATTTTCTGCCGGATGTCTATGTCACTTGCGACGTTTGCCGCGGCCGGCGCTACAACAGCGAAACGTTGCAGGTGAAGTACAAAGGCTATTCGATCGCCGATCTGCTCGAAGCCACGGTGGAGGAAGCCGTCGAAGCGCTGGAGAACATTCCGCAGATTCAGGCCAAGCTGCAAACGTTGAACGACGTCGGGCTGGGCTACATTCACCTGGGCCAATCCTCCACGACGCTTTCGGGCGGCGAAGCGCAGCGCATCAAGCTGGCGCGCGAGCTGAGCAAGCGGCAGACCGGCCGGACTTTTTACATCCTCGACGAGCCCACCACCGGCCTGCATTTCGAAGACGTCAAGCCTGCTCGAAGTGCTGCAGCGCCTGGTGGATCTGGGCAATACTGTGATGGTGATCGAGCATCATCTGGATGTGATGAAGATCGGCCGACTGGATCATCGACATGGGTCCGGAAGGCGGCGAGAAGGGCGGGCAGCATGGTGGCGGCGGGAACGCCGGAGCAGATCCTGCGATTCAAGAAGAGCCATACCGGCGCAGGCGCTTGAGAAAGGCGCTGCGCAGCCGAAGAGTAGTTGCATGAAAGCGTCGGCATGAGCAAATACAGCCGCGAGCCGATCGATCTCAGCGGCCTGAAAACGATGCCCATTCAGGCGCGCGGCGGCAAGGTGCGCGTTGAGGATTTTGCCCGGCCTTACCGCACGGCGCCGGCGTCGCGGCCTGGATCGGATTCGCTGCCGCGCATTCTGGCGGCGGATTCGTTCCGCGCGGTGGTATCGGCTATCGCCGAGGCGCGCGCGCGCGAAAAGATGATCCTCTGGGGACTGGGCGGCCACGTGATCAAGTGCGGGCTGGCGCCGGTGCTGATCGACCTGATGCAGCGCGGCTACGCCACCGCTTTCGCGCTCAACGGCGCGGCCGCGATTCACGATTTCGAGATCGCGATCGCCGGCCAGACCAGCGAAGACGTGGAAGCCGTGCTGCCCGACGGGCGCTTCGGGGCGGCGGAAGAAACCGGCCGCGAAATGAATGCGGCGCTCGCGAGGCGCGAGGATGGCATTGGCGAAGCGCTGGGACGGCATCTGGAAAAGATCGCCGAATCCGAAGTTCGCGGGCGTCGAGCCTGCTGCGCGAGGCTTATCGCAAGGGCGACACCGGTCACCGTTCACGTCGCGATCGGAACCGACACGCCGCACACGCATCCCGCCGCGCGACGGCGCGGCCATCGGCCGCGCCACGCATCACGATTTCCGGCTGCTCTGTTCGCTGGTGAAGGAACTGAACGACGGCGGCGTCTATCTGAATGTCGGCTCCGCCGTGGTGCTGCCGGAAGTGTTTCTGAAGGCTGTGTCGGTGGTGCGCAATCTGGGCGCATCCGCTGGCGAATTTCACCACCGTGAATTTCGATTTCCTGCAGCACTACCGCCCACGCGTGAACGTGGTGGAGCGGCCGCATGCCGCGCTCCGGCGGCCGCGGCTATTCCATCACCGGTCATCACGAAATCATGATCCCGCTGCTGGCCGCGGCGCTGATCGAATCGAAGCCATGATCCCGAGCGATCCATCTGAACAGCAGCTGCAGCCGGAACAACAGCTGCAGCCAGAACAGCAGCGTGTTGAGGCCGCGCCGCCGCAGCCGTTTTGGGACTACCAGGATCTTTTGCTCTTCGTTTCCCTTTGCCTCCCCTGCCTGCTGGTTGCCGTCCTTCTCGTGAGGTTCACGGCTCCATCGGCCTCGCTCGGCAAGCCGTTCCAATCGTTGCTCGCGCAATTGGTCTGGTATGCGCTGGTTTTCGGATCGCTATACGGGTTGTTGCAGGTCCGTTATCATCAGCCGTTCTGGCGCTCGCTGGGATGGCGATTTCCGTTTCGGGGGATGGGTTGGGCCCTCTTCGGCGGCCCGTGCCTGGCCTTCGCGGTCGCCCTCCTGGGTTACGCATTGCGAACGCCGGATATCCAGATGCCTTTCCGCCAGATGCTCGAGAACCGGCCTACTATCATTCTTTTTTCGCTCTTCGTCGTGGTCCTGGGGCCGCTGGCCGAGGAGCTGGCATTCCGGGGCTTCCTGATGCCGCTGCTGATTCGCTCGTTCGGTCCGGCGATCGGCATTGTCGCCACCGGCCTGGTGTTCGGCGGCCTGCACGCTTACGAATATTCGTGGTCCTGGCGTCATGTTTTGCTGATCGCGACGGCTGGAACGACGTTCGGCTGGGTGCGCTACAAAACCGGTTCGGTGGTGGCTTCGACTTTCATGCATGCCACCTATAACCTGACGCAGTTGGCGGCTTTCTTCGCGCAGGCGGTGGCTCAATGATCGAAACCATTCAGTGGGTGGACGATGCCGTGGTCATGATCGATCAAACCCGTTTGCCGCACGAAGAGCGCTACGTCACCTGCCGGACCTTTGAAGAAGTGGCGGACGCGATTCGAGGCATGGTGATTCGGGGCGCGCCGGCCATTGGCGTAGCCGCGGCCATGGGAATCGCGCTGGGCATGCGGCAGGCGGGCACTTCCAGGGAATTCGACAAAATCTGCGAAACGCTGGGCGCCACGCGGCCCACGGCGGTAAATCTGTTCTGGGCTATAGACCGGATGCGCCGGGTTTACCTGTCGCTCAATGGAAAGCCGATAGAGGAAATCCGGGCGGAGCTGATCGCCGAAGCGCAGCGGATTCGCTTAGAGGATATCGCCATCAACGAATGCATCGGCCGGAACGGCGCGCCGTTGATCCCGGACGGCAAGACCGTTCTTACGCACTGCAATGCCGGGGCCCTGGCTACGGCAGGCTATGGCACCGCGCTGGGCGTGATCCGCGCTGCCGTGGCCGCGGGCAAGAAAATCGACGTGTTCGCCGACGAAACGCGCCCGTTCCTGCAAGGCGCGAGGCTTACTATTTGGGAGCTGCAGCACGATAATATCCCGGCCACGCTGATCACCGACAATATGGCCGGCCACTTCCTGCACTCCGGCCGGATCGGCTGCGTGATCGTGGGCGCGGATCGGATCGCGTCGAACGGGGATGTTGCCAACAAAATCGGCACTTATTCGGTGGCCGTGCTCGCTAAGGAAAACCGAGTCCCGTTTTACGTGGCCGCGCCCATCTCGACGCTGGATTTGACGCTCGCCTCCGGCGATCAGATCCCGATTGAGCAGCGCGCCGCCAAGGAAGTCACGCATCACGGCGGAATCCTGGTTGCGCCGCAAGGCACCGCGGTGGAAAACCCAGCGTTCGACGTCACACCCCATCGCTATGTCGACGCCATCGTGACCGAACGTGGCGTGGCTCGGCCGCCCTTCACGGAATCCCTTCGAAAGCTGGTAAGTTAAGCCTATGATCCGACGCGTTTCACTATCGGCGGCGCTCCTGGCGAGCATTCTCTCAGCCTCCGGCGAGCTGTCCAATCGGCGCGCTCCGGGCTTCGCCCTGCCCGTTCCCGATTACAGCCATTATTACGATCTTCAGGACTTTCGCGGCAAGGTGGTGCTGATCGATATCATGACCACCACTTGTCCGCACTGCATGCTGCTGTCTTCGGCGCTCGAAAAGGCCAAAGACAAATACGGCGATAAAGTGGGGATTCTATCGGTGGTTTTGCCCCCGGACAACCAGGACTCGGTCACCAAGTACAAACAGGTGCATCACGTCACCATCCCGATCGTATGCGATATGGGTCAGATGGCCATCTCCTACATGAACGCGAAGCCGGGCATGGCTCACATGGACGTTCCGCATCTGTTCATCATAGACCGGCAGGGAATGATTCGAAACGATTTCACTTATGACGATAAAGACAAGGCCGTGTTCGAAGGCCCGGGTCTTTTCACGGAGATCGACAAGCTGCTCAAGTAGGCTTCCCACCGACCGAAGACTGCTGTATACTTCGAGCTAATTGGGAACCTGAGGCTCCCTGTAGGAGGCTCGATGGAGATCGATCGCAGAGCGTTCTTTGCCAGCCTCGGTGGCGCGGCGGCCGTGAGTCTGATGGACTCCGAAGCGAAAGCCGACGCACTCGAGGCTTACCTTTCAGACCAGTTGGATGACAGCGTGGCCGGGAATCAGCCGGTCCACAAAAGCTATCCCACGGTGGCCGAGCTCGAGGCCCAGGTCGGAACCAGGAATTACCGGCGGGGCGTCGGCAACTTGTTCGCGGGGGGCAGGAACGTGAAGAAGCTGGAGCCGATGCCGGCCAATCCCACTTTGCAGGATTTCTTCAAACTGCGGTTTGCGCCCGCGAATCACGTGCTCCAAAGCGCCACGCGGGCTTTGAAGACCGGCATGACCGAGGAAATCATCCTGGCTTGCCTGCTGCACGACGTTTCGCAGGAGTTGATCAAGGTGGATCACGGCTGGTGGGGCGCGCAACTGTTCGAGCCGTACGTTCCGGCCAAAACCAGCTTCGCCATCCGATACCACCAGGCTCTGCGCTTTTACGCCGATCCGGCGAACGGCTACGAGTACCCGGAGATGTACTATGGCCTCTTCGGGAAAGACTACGTGCCGCCGCCGCATGTCGAAGCGGCTTACAAGATGGTTCGTAATCACAAGTGGTATCTGGAGCCGCGCCTGGTGACGGTGAACGATCTATACGCTTTCGATCCCAAGGCGGTGGTGACCATCGATCCGTTCATCGACATCATCGGGCGTCATTTCAAGCAGCCAAAGGAAGGCCTCGGGAACGACAACAGCCCGGTGGCGCACATGTGGCGCACCATCGCGAAACCGGATTCGCCGCTTTAGACGGAACGACCGGATTTGCGAGGCGGTTGTCCCGCAACCCGGTCGTAGATCTTAAAGAAGCCGCGATCCTAGAAGCTGATCCGCGCGCCCACCTGGAACGCTCGAGGTCCGCCCGAACCGAAGATGTTCGCGGTTCGATTGCTGGGCTGCCCGTATTGGTTCGAAGGTGGCGGCGAGTTCGGCGCCGAAGAGGTCCCGAGATTGAAGCTGGTGTACTGCAGGTTCGCTACGTTGAATGCGTTGAATACTTCCCCGAATACCGCGAATTTGTAGCGTTCCTTGTACGTGAACGTCTTCGTCAGGCGGAAGTCCTGGGAAATAGTCGGATCTCCGAATTCGAAGTCCTTCGGCACATAGGCGTATGGGTTCGTGGATCCGTCCGGAGCAGTTTTTCCTGCATAGGTGGAGTTATACGTCGCCACGGCGTTGATGAGCGCCTGCTTGCCGCAGGAATAGCCGAAGCAGTTGAACTGGAGCCCCGGAACCAAGGTGGATATCGCCGTACCGGCTCCGTTCGAGTCTCCGGTGCCGAGTATGTCGCCGGTGATGTACGCTGTTTCCGGACCTCGGGTGATTATCGATGAGTTGACAGTCAGGGTGAAACCCCACGGCAGCTGCACGGTACCCGCGATATTCAGATCCTGTTTGCCAAGCCCTGGAGCCGGGCCGTAGCCCGCCATGAAATTGAGAGGATTCTGGCTGGCATCTTCGCCCAGGTTCTTCTGCAGCGCATAGGAAGCCACGAAGAAGAAATGGTGCGAGAAGCGCTTGTTCAGCTTAACCAGCAAGCCGTCGTAGACGGAGCGTCCTTCCGGCATCCAAACGGTAACCGCCCCGGTGGAGCATTCCTGGCCCGCCACAAAATATTGGGAAGGCGCACAGATCGGAATCACCGGGGTTTGGACTCCGTTGATATAGCGCGTGAAGTGATTTACGTCCACTTCACCCAGGTTGGTATTCTCGCCCTGGCGGCGCGCCCAGTCCACGGTCAAAACCATATCATGACCGAGATCACGCTGGACGCCGATGGAAGACTGATAGCTCCTGAGCAGCGGGAAATGGGAAGGATAGATTTCGATTCCCTGCTTGGCGAGATCAATGCCACTTACAGAATACGGACCGCTGGCCGGGGGAATCGGCGCCAGCTGCTGCGTGATTGCAGGAAGCTCCTGATTAACCACGCTAATAAACTGGCCCAGTGTCATAGTGGTCAGTGCGCCGAGCGGGATGGGCTCTCCAACTGAAACCGGGCATACCGGCGCGGTGGCGCATCCGAGTTGAAGAATCCCCGGAATCGTGTTGGTGAACGTGCTGGCGGCTAGCGTGGATCTGCCGTCGCCGGGAGGTCCGATGGAAGAGCCTTCGCGGAAATGTTGCCAGATCGGCTGCGTGTCCCAATAGATCCCGCCACCGCCGCGAATCACCGTTTTCTTGTCCTTACCCACAGCCCATGCAAAACCGATCGCGGGCGAAAAATCTCGCGTGTTAGGCTGGGTCGCCCCCAGGCCATACGGCGCTCCGCCGGTTTGACCTTCAAGGATCGGCGCCAGGTATTGAGGCAGCTTGAGATTGGAGTAGAACAGGCCAGTCTCCAGGTCGTAAGCTAAGCCAAAGTTGATCGTCAAGTTCGGCCGAATCTTCCAGAAGTCCTGGATATAGGGGTGCAGCCGCTGATTAACCCCGCCCTGGCCGTGCTCGTAAAGGCCCGGGAAGGTTCCGTTGCCGACGCCGGTTCCACTGTAGAGACTCTGGCCTAAATTCAAGACCGGCAAATTGAGAAGATCCTGAGTGGTATTCACGGTTGTAGGAAGGTTGGGGAAGAGGGCATTTTGCGTCGCAGCTCCCAATCCAAGTCCCTCGACTGTCTCCGGCGCAAAGACATAGTCACAACCTGGATTGCAGTAATCCCAGGGCGCGTCCTTGGTCTTCATGTGCTCGTAGTCCATGCCGAAGCTGATCCGATGAGTGCCTTTCTGCCAGGTCATGCCTTCTTTGAACTCCAACGCGCGCGCCTGCCGCAATTGGGGCGAATTAACGTTGGTACCGCCGATGAACGTTCCGGACGGAATCGCCGCGAGAATAGAAGGGAGCCCCAAGCCGACGCAGTTCGGGCAGTTGGCGGAGGTTACATCCAACACATTGTTTTCCCAGTAGTGATATTGGAAGCGAAAATCGCTCACCAGGGTCGGCGATATGACGGTGGTCAGGCCCATGATGCTTTGGTCGGACCAGTTTGAGTTCGTGTTATTGGCGGAGGGAAGCGGCGAGCCGTAATAGGGACCAATGCCGAAGTTTCCGTCATGCGAATAGCGGACAAACAACGTGTTGTTGGTTGAAATGTGATAGTCGAAGCGCGCGGTAATAAAATCGTAGTGGTAAGGAGTAGGAAACGCGCCGTTCAGGTTTTGGA
This sequence comes from Terriglobia bacterium, assembly GCA_963786745.1. Lineage (GTDB taxonomy): Bacteria > Acidobacteriota > Terriglobia > Bryobacterales > Bryobacteraceae > Palsa-89. Next base: position 63,474 of record CAWBAE010000018.1, read on the forward strand.
GTGAAGGCAAATCCTGCTGGACCAGAACCACCGAAGTCTGGTTCAGGTACTCATAGTTGAAGAAGAAGAACAATTTGTCCTTCTTGATGGGCCCGCCCAGCCAAAATCCGGGGTTCCGGCGGACAAAGAACGGATCCGGGAACAGCGGATTCCGCTGCAGCAGGGGATAGGCAGCCATGTTGTGGTCGCGGTAAAAGAAGTAGCCGCTGCCATGGAAGTCGTTGCTGCCGGATCGGGTGACGATATTCATCGCTCCGGATGCGCCGATACCGGTGGAAAGGTCGAAGCTGTTCTGCTGGAGCTGGAATTCCTGCACCACCTCCTGCGAAAAGTTCATCGACGTGCCGCCTTCCATCTCGTCGTTGATGGTTCCGCCGTCCATGGTCATGAGGATGCCGACGCCCGAGCCCGCGGTGGCGCCCGCGTTGTCTCCGAACACGCTGATGTTCACGATGGCATTGAATTGGGACGTGCTTCCCGCTTGTACCGTGACGCCCGGCTCCAGGCTGGCCACTTGCAGCGCGCTGCGGCCGTTCAGCGGAAGATCCTCGATGGTCTGCCGGTCAATGACCCCTTGCACGGTGTGGCTCTCATAGTTGAGCTGCGCGGCCGTGGCCTCGACGTTCACAATCGTCTTCGACTCGCCTAGCACCATCGCGACATCCACTGTCGCGTTGCCGCCTGCGGTTACCGTTACCGGCCGAACTAACGTCCGGAAGCCTTGCATTTCCACGCGGACTTCGTAGTCGCCAGGCTGCAAGGCGGGCGCGCTGTATAGACCATCTGAGTTCGTGGTGGCGGTTCGCGTGGAACCGTTGGCCTTATTGGTGAGGGTTATGGTCGCGTTGGGAATGACCGCGCCGGATTCGTCTCTGACGGTCCCCAACACGGTTCCGGTAGGGGCTTGCGCATAGGATGCAATTACCATTCCCAGCGCCAAAACAATCAAAATCCACTGAGATGCCAGCTTAGACATGAAGCTATCCTCCCTAGGAAACAACAACACACTCGGTTGTACTCAGCGACTAAATTGGGTCAATTGTGGCCGAGTTTGGGCCGCTTGTCAAGAGTTGCAGGTGAGTGTGGGGCTTCGGATTGTTGGATGGGGCGGATATTGGTACTGGTTTCGGATCGAGTTACTAGCCGGAGGCAGAGCCGGTTAGCCTTTCTAGATCCCGCACCACCTGCGTGAGGGTTTCGGCTTGGGCCGAAAGCTCTTCACTGGCCGAGGCGCCCTGTTGGGCGTTGGCAGCCGTGGTTTGGGTGACATGGTCCATTTGGGAAATGGCCTGGACCATCTGCTCGATGCCGCGCGCCTGTTCGCCGCTGCCTGCGAGGACTTGGTCCACCAGCGCGGCTACCTGGGAGGAGTTCCCCGTGATGGCGGCCATAATCTCAGCCACTTTCTTCAGCTTCTCGCCCCCATTGGTCGAATTTTGCATCGATTCCTCGATTAATGGGGCGGTGTCCCTGGCAGCCTGAGCGCTGCGCTGGGCCAGGTTGCGGACCTCATCGGCGACCACGGCGAAGCCCATTCCTGCTTCGCCGGCGCGGGCAGCCTCCACAGCGGCGTTGAGAGCCAGAATATTGGTCTGGAACGCTATTTCATCGATGACCTTGATGATCTTAGAAATCTTGTCGCTGGACGTGTGGATGCCCTGCATGGAGGCCAGCATTTCATGCAGGCGCAGGTTGCCGTCCTCCACTGCCAGGCCAACCTTAGAGGTGGCATCCGCGGCCGAGCGTGAACTCTCCGCATTCCGCTTGGTCATCGACGACATCTTTTCCGCGGAGGCCGAGGTCTCTTCGATGGACGCAGCCTGCTCAGACGCGCCTTGCGCCAAGGACTGGCTGGAGGTGGCGATCTGCCGGGCGGCGCTAGTCACTTCCCGCGCACCCTGGGTAATTCGCGCGGCGATTTGCCGCAATTGCCGGCTAATCTGTTCGTTCAACGCGAAGGAAAGCCCGGAGATCAGCAGCATCACCCCAAGAACCCCGAGCGTGGCCCAGCGAGCCAATGCTTGGGAACTCAAACTGGCCGCCATGGCGGCCTGGCTCAATGCTCCTTGCTGAGCTGTCAATTCCTTTTGCGAAGCCTCCATTTGATTGCCGAAGGGGCTAACATCCTTGGCCTCCACAAGGGCGCCCCGGGTGTCCCCTCCGCGGCAAAAAGGCAAGATTTTCTGCTCGTAGGATGTCGCGTAGACTTCCAGAGCGGATTCAAGGGAGCTCAGGGCGATCCGGCCGCGCTCGCTCGCGAGCATCGGGCGAAGCTCAACGCCAACGCTCCGGACGTCGTCCCGGGTGGCTCGAAAGGCGGCATCGTTCTCCTGAATTTTTCCGGCCTCATTCGCGATGGCATACATGATAACCCCGCGCTGGGAGTTTCTCAGTTTGGATATATCGGTCCCCAGCCGGCCGATCAAATTCTCCTTACGCCCGACCGCCGCGAGCTGATTCGCCGCCGATCCAAGGCTGCTTACAGCATGCAAAGAAGTCCAGCCCAAAGCCATAGCCGATGCCAAGGGTAGAGCGGCAGCCAGCGTTAGTTTCGTCTTTACCGTCATTCCCGAGTAGCTCTTCGGCGGGTTCGGCGATTTCTTGAGAAGAGCGGATTAGGGCAGCGGCTTCAACTCCGGTTGGACGCCTTCCGGCAGCGGATAGCGATCGATGTTCAATAGCATCGAAACTATGTGGTAATACCCTATCAAGGCGGTCAAGTCCACCACTCCGCGTTCGCCCAACTTACTAACTGCGGCTTGAAAGGTTCGATCGCTGACTTGTTTGGTCTTCAGTAACTCGCTTCCAAAGTCATAGGCCGCCTCGAGGTCCGGCTCCATGGACGCGGGGCGCTTCCCGTCCGCGATCGCATCGATCAGCGCCGGGCTCAGCCCAACCTGCAGCGCCAGCCGTTTGTGCGCGTACCATTCATATTGTGCGTTCCAGGAACGGGCCGTCATGATGATGGCGAGCTCTCGAACCTTGTCGCGGAGCGAGGAATGAAAGCGCAGCTGCGCGCCCAGCTTTTGCGCTTGATCGCCCATCTCCGGGCTGCGCAGCAGGACATTGAACGGTCCATTCAATCCGCCGCGTTCGCCTGCCAGCAGATGGTCAACCAGGGTCTTCTGTTCGGGAGTTAGTTCGTCGTAAGTAAGTGGCTTGAAGCGGTCGCCCTTCAGCTTGAGATCGCGTGTGGATGGCGCCTGAGCGTTGACTAAGCTCAGGAATGTGATCGCCGCGGCGGCAACTCGGGCTCGCATCGAGGTTACCGGTGGAACCGGCCCACCAGCACGCCTTTGCCCAGAATGTGGCCGTCCATGGCCTTGATCACATCCTCCCGCGTGGCGTCCGGACCGAGATCCAGCTTGATATCCAGCGCGTAAAGCTCGAAGGTGTAATGGTGATCCGGACCCGCAGGCGGCGCGCCCGGGCCCATGTACCCAACCGCTCCGCGCAGATTCTTAGCCTGGACCGCGCCGTCCGGCAGCGTCGCGGTGGCGGACATGCCCTCCGGCAATTCCGTGGCTGTGCCCGGAATGTTGAAGATCATCCAGTGCAGGACGTCGTCGTTCTTCTTACGCAGGGCCACGTCCGGATCATGCAGGATCAGAGTGAAGCTGACCGTGCCGGGCGGAACATTGGTCCATTCCAGCTTGGGCGACACCGGATTGGCGTCGGACTGCGTGAACTTCGCCGGAATCTTGCCGCCGTCGTCGAAAGCGGTGGTGGTCAGGGTTAATCCAGGCCGCGCGGGGGCCTTGGTCTGAGCCTGGCTTATAGCCGCGGCGAGCAAAAGCGTCGATAGTGCAAGGAGTCGGATTCTCATGTTGGTTTCCTTTCTTTATCCGGCAATGGATTTCCAGTTTTTCACCAGACGCTCAGCCGTTCGCCAGGATAAGGCCTGAGAAGTCTGGGTGGGATTCCGCGCGCCGCTCGATCCCATCACGGACGCGCCCAGAACGCCAAGGTTGCGAGCTTCGTGCGAGAAGCCCCAGCGATCCACAACATTGGCCGCGGGGTCGTCGCCCATTCGCGTTCCGCCGTAAGCGTGCGTCGAGACGCCGGCCGGTCCCACGCCCCCGCGCAAAACCTGGGTGGCGCCCGCGGCACGGAACCATTCCTCCATTTTCTTTTGCCCGTATTCGGCCGCTCGCGATTCGTTCTCTTTCGGCGGGCTGGTGATCCGGCACACTCGATCGCCCAGCGGATCCTTCACCGCCGGGTCGAGATCGAGATAGGTGTCTTCATAGGGGAATGTTGAGGTCTGGAGATACGCCGAAACCCAGCGCGCCGCATTGTCGCGAACGTACGCTTTCCATTTTGGCCCCCAGCCCGGCGCCTGGCCGAAAGTCGGCAGGCTAGCCGCCTCGATGGGGTGCATCTCGGTGTGCGGCTGCAGAGTGGTTCCACCGATGAATCCGAGCCCGGTGTGATCGTAGTTGTCGTCCGCCCAATCGTCCACCGCGGCGGCTTGCGCTGGCGTGCCGTACCAGACGTTGATATCGAACGGAAACAGCGCGCTCGCCCCGCCCTGATAATGCCCGAAATAATGCCGGCCCACCTGGCCATGATTGTTGGAGAGCCCCTTCGGATAGGCTTTCGATTCGGATAGCAGCAGCAGGCGCGTGTTCTCGTAGGTATAAGACGCAAGCAGCACCACGCGCGCCGGCTGAAAATACTCCTGGCTGTCTCTTATGTAAGTGACGCCGGTCACGCGGCCATCCGAGCCGGCCTGTATGCGCGTGACTTGGGCGCGATCGAAAATGGTCAGGTTCTTGGTCTTCATTGCCGCGGGAATAGTGGTCACCGCGGTCGAATTCTTGGCGCGGATGTGGCACCCGCCGCGATTGCAGTAGCCGTGAAACGCGCAGCCCGGACGTCCCTGGTATTCCTCGGAGTTGATCGCGGCCGGAGGGCGAAAAGGATGCCAACCCATTTGGCGCGCGACGTCGAACATATGGTCCGTGAAGCCGCTGCCGCGCAACGCAGGCATGGGATATTCACGCTGGCGCGGCTCCTCAAACACGTTGCCCGCCGGATCGATCTTGCCTTGAATATTCCCAGCCTTGCCCGAAACGCCCACCTCGTATTCGATCAGATCGTAATAATGCTCGAGATCGTCGTAGCCGATGGGCCAGTCTTCCAGCGTGGTGCCTTTCGGAATCGCGCCCGCGCCGTAGCGGCGGATCACCTCCGAGCGCGTCTTGAAATCCCACTTCTTCAGTCGCCAGCTCTGCGCCCAATAATGGATGGACGTTCCACCGATGGCGTTCATCATCGCGTGAATGGCGCCGCGCCGGGTGGGGCCTGTCTCGCTGGTGCGCACCGTCGGGACTTCGCGATTGGCCTTGGGGACCGAGGTCAGCAGCCCTCGAACGTTGTTATGCAGCTCGTCCGGTTTGAAGCTGTGCGGGTCCATCCAGGTTCCAGCCTCTAGCCCCGCTACCTTGAGCCCCGCGCGAGCCAGGGGAAGGACGGCCACGCCGCCGGCCGCGCCCAGCCCGATAACCGCGACATCCACCGGCTTAAGACGAATGGCCATTGGCGCCTCCGTAAGCCGAGCGGCGATACGGCTTGATGTCCACTTTGATCCTTTGTTCGGCGGGGGAAACGGCCACGCGCGGCCCAGGATACCGGATCAGATCCCAACCGGCGAAGTCCTGGTTGCCTCCGTAATAGGGATCGCTGAACATGCCTTCCAGCGCGAGACGGCGGAAGCGCGCGAAAATGGCGCGGGCGTTGGGGAATCCTGCCGCGCTTCCAGCCTCCATCGCGGTGAGAACCGCATCTTGCTTTTCCGGCGACAGGTCGGCGAAGGGTCCGCCTTGCGAGCTGCGCGCGAAGGTATCCATCGCGGCCAAGCCTCCCACAAAATTTGTTTTCTCTTCCGCCAGGGCGCCGGCCAGCGATTGATCGATGTAGTTCGCGGCCCCGCACTCCACCGCGCCGGGGCCCAGGTCATCCTTGGGGACCAGCCGGTTGAGAAAAGCTTCCAGAGTCTTCCGCTCGGACGCCGAGAGCGCCGGGGTCGCCGCCGGAGCGACGGATTGCGCGGCGGAACTCAGCGCTGCGACAGGCACCAGTGCGGCGCTCGCGATCAATGTCCGGCGCGATACGTTAGGAGATTTCCGGTCTTCCTGTTCCATCGCATTCGTCTCCGATCGGTGAGTATGTCGTGAACTCGGATTCCAGTATATACCTGGGCAGTGGATTCGGACGCGCCCGGCGTTTGTCTCGCGTCAGTGGTAGAAGTGTGATATGGATCAATCGAAAATCCGCGCGTGGTATGCGCATCGGCAGGGTCTGGATGGGTCGCTGGCCGGCAAATCGGCCGCCGAAATTCTGGGGCGCATCGGATGGGCCCGATCAGTGGGTGGATGCGCGCCGTACCTCACGCTGTTCTCGCGCGGGGGATTGAGCCGCGAGCAGGTGGACGCGCCGGTTGCCAAGGTAGAGATTCACGAGCTGCCCAGCGCTCGCGGCTGCACCTACGTCCTTCCGGCTTCGGACTTCGCTCTGGGGCTGACCCTGGGACAAGGCTTCAACGGCGAAATGAAGACGGCGGAAAAACTGGGTGTCGCGGCAAAGGAGATCGACAAACTTTGCGGGTTGGTGATCGCGGCTCTGGAAAAGGGCCCGCTTGATCCGGATGGGATAAAGGAAACCACAGGCAAAGCGGTGCGCAACTTGGGGCCGGAAGGGCAGAAGAAGGGCTTGACGACGATGCTTCCGGTGGCGCTCGAGCGCCTGCAATCGTCCGGCGAAATCCGGCGGATTCCCGTCAATGGACGCCTGGACCAGCAGCGCTACAAATACACGCTGTGGCGTCCCAATCCGCTGCGCGGCTTTAAGCTGTCGGCCGAAGAAGCGTATATCGAACTTGCCCGCCGCTATTTCGCCTGGATCGGGCCGGCTACTCTGGCGGAGTTTCAATGGTTCTCGGCGCTGGGCGCAAAAGCTGCCAAAGCCGCGGTCGAACCGTTGAAGCTGGAACCGTTAGCAAAAGATGATAACCGGATGCTGCTGCCGGGCGACCGCGCCAAGCTCGAAGCGTTTTTGCCTCCGAAGGATCCCGAGTACAGCCTGGTCGGTCCGATCGATTCCATTCTGCTGCTGCGCCGCAACCTGACCGGGCTGCTGGATGCGAAGGACCTGACTCGCGAAGTCTTCCTGGACAAAGGTACCAAGCAACTCGGCGTGCTTCCGGATTTGCCCAGCCACGCGATTCTCGATCGCGGCCGGATCGTCGGGCTATGGGAATACGATATGTCCACAGAGTCGATCGCATGGACCGCGTTCGTAAAGAAAGACAAAGCGCTCGAGCACGCCGTGGCGCGAACGGAACAATATGTGAGGGATCAATTGGGCGACGCGAGATCGTTTAGCCTCGATAGTCCCAAGAGCCGTGCGCCCAGGGTGGCGGCGCTCCGCAAGGCCGCGGGCCGGTGAGCTAGTGCGCCGCCGGCGTCTGGCCCGCGTCCAGATGATTCCAGTTGAGGATCGCGTTGAACGCTAGGAAGAACGTGCCTTGGGTTTGCCAGCGCCAGAACGGACGCAACGCGAACATCACCAGGTGGCCGCGCCCGAGCGTTGCATCGATCGCCAGAGCCCGATTCGAAAGCGCCTGCCCTCCCGCGAGCGTGCCGGACAAAAGTAGCTCGTTTTGGTTCGCCGGAAATTGCATGATCACTCTCGGTCGCGGATCTTCCACGGGCCCCGGCGGTTGAGGCGCGGCTGGCGAAGGTGGCTCAGGTTTTGCCGCTGGCGGCGTCGAGCCCAGCGGCAAAATCGACAGCGGCGCTGCGTTGGGAGTTACGTTCTGCCCGATGTCTGATCCGCCCCCGCCAGGCGCGCCGTTGCCTGCGCGCAGCACCGGATCTTGATTGAAATAAATCGGCAGGTCCGCCTCGTCATATCCATAGGCGATGGGGCTGGTCCGATCGGTAAACACGCCGCGCAGAATACTGCCGCGCACGAAGAGCTGTGCGGGATGCTCCACGGTTATGCCGGTCGTGACGCCCATCTCCGCCATGAGCGCCGCGGTGGAACCTTCCGTGATCAACGTTCCGCCTTCGCGCACGAACTTCGCGAGCTCGGCCAGCCCATCCAGTCCCATGCCGCCCCGAATGTCGTCGCTTTCGTCGTTGACGCCCAGATTGGGCGTGAGTTCCGATTTCTTGTACGGAATCGGATCCGCGCCATTCTTTGGGATTCCGTTGATATGCGATTGCGGCGTGCCGCCGACATGCGGATAAATAATCACGTCAAATTTCTCGCGAAGATGTCCGTCGCGCAGCTTCTGATCGGAAAAGTAGGTGTAGGGCACGCCGTAGTGATCCAGCGCGGCGCGCACCCAGCCTTCATCCTGCGTGCGCTGCCAGGAGTGCACATGCCCGATCCTGCGGGACATCCAGATCGTGCGTCTTCACCTCGGGAACGGATGCCACGGCCCACGCTGCCAGGCCAAGAGAGTGGATGGAAGTCTCCAGCCGGGTGCGGTCCGCATTGGGAATTATGAACGCGCCGGCGCGGAATTTGTGACCATTCAATTCGAAATCGCTCTCGGCGGCCTGCATTTTCACATCGCGATTCCGGAAACGAAACGACATCAGGGCGTTGTCAGTGGTGTGATCGACGATGATCACCTTGCCCGAACCCGCGATGGAACCGGGCTCCGCTGCGTCGGCGGTGACGAGCGTCATGGGTTGATCGAGAATCGCTTTATCCGTAATCTCCGACACCTTGACGTTGCGCATATACTGCATGGTCCAGCCGGTGTCGTCGTAGGGGCGGGGATTGGTGGGCGGGTAATTCTGCACGCCGAAGTACATCTCCGCGAGCGTGCGATAAGGCTGATCGGCGCGAATGACGTAATCGCCCGAGGCCACGTCCACCGCGCCCGCTTTGAAGCTTGCGTTGAGCCGCTGGATCTCGAGCCCCTGACGGCGCAGCTCATTCACGAAATCCTCTGCATCCACGCGCCGCCGCTGCCCGGCCGGCACCACCCACGCGTACACCGGGCCGGCTTTGCCCTGTTCGATCGCGCGCTTGTTCTTCATCCAATAATTTTCGAGATAAAGCTCCTTGTTCTCAGCCACCTGGTGCAACGCGAACAACAGCGTCGATTCCTGGATATTGGTGTTATTGCGCGGCCCCCATTTGATCGACGGGAGCGGCGGATTGGTCCGATACCATTCGCGGCTGGTCACGGTTGGCGGAAGCCGCAGGTTCTCCACAACGTCCGGGCCATAGCTCTGCACCTCGTAAAAGCGGCCGAACGAATTGTGCGTGATCGCGATCCAGAAAAGATAGTTGGGAACCCAGCCGTCATAAAATCCATAGGTCCAGACGCCCGGCACATTGCGCTTGGCCATCTCCATCACTTCGGTTTCGGCCAGCAGCCACCATTCGTTCACCTGGATGGGATCCAGGGAATTGTTGTACGGACCTGTGCCGGTGGACGTGTACAAATAGGACTGGGCTTCATGCAGGTCATGCAGGATGGTGGGATGCCATTCGAGCATCGTC
>CAWBAE010000019.1:0-161730 GCA_963786745.1 Terriglobia bacterium
GATTCCGGCGATCACATCCACCCCAGTGCCCGCAGGCGGGCAGAATCGGGCTCCGTTCTTTGCTCACTTCACAGGTCGAACGCGTCGCCGGTCTTAAGACTTTTGTCCAGGCTCGTTGCGTCCAGCGCGTCATTCTGCGGGAGTGCTGTGAAAACGCGGTTCCCGGTGATCGATCTCGAGGGTGGGCCGGGCCCCCTGGGCTCTCGTGCGTGCCAACAATCAGACGTCGCTAGCGTTTCATTCGTCAGGATACGAAGAAGCGGCCGCTCCGCCTGAGCGCAGGCGGGCGGCGCAAAGACTTACGATCTAGTGGCTTGTGGCGTGCTCCAGCTGGTCCTTGGGCAGCGCCGCAGCAGCGATCTGGGCGATATCGAGCAGTTTCGGCGGACGTTTGCGTCACTGACCCCAGCGCATCGCGGAACATCGTCTGGCAGAACGGGCAGGCCGTTCCGATACTCTGCGCGCCCGTGGCTACTAGCTCTTCGACGCGCTCCACGTTGACCCGCTTGCCTTTCTCTTCGCCGAGGAACATCTGTCCGCCTCCCGCGCCGCAACAGAACGACCGTTCGCGCGCTCGCCGCGGACCGGCCAGGTCGCCGGCGCGGCCGATGACTTCGCGCGGCTCCTCGTAAATATTGCGATAGCGCCCGAGGTAGCACGGGTCATGGAAGACGATCTGTCTCCGCGGCCGTTGGATAATGCGGGCAGACGGTCTGCAGCGCGCCAGCAGTTCGCTGTGGTGCTCGATCTCGAAGCTGGCGCCAAACTCCTTCCAATCCGTGCCTATGGTGCGCACGCAATGCGGGCAGATCGAGACCATCTTGCCGACCTTTGCGGCCCGCAGCATCTCGATGTTGGACTCGGCAGCTTGTGAGAAGGCAAGGTCGTTACCCAGCCGCCTGGCAGGATCGCCGGTGCATTTCTCTTTCTTCAGGACGCCGAAACTGATGCCGGGATGTCGCAGCACTCGCGATCAGCGAGAAACAATCTCGCGGCCTTGCGGGTCGTAAGCGCCCATACAGCCGAGCCAGAGGCAGTATTCCTGCGATGCCGTTGTAGATCGGCAGGCTGTTCTTTTCGATGAACTTCGTACGTTCGCCGGCGGAGAAGCCCATGGCATTGCCGTTCGCTCCAGGTTCAGGAAAAGCTTAGCGCCGAAGTCGTTTTCCCAGGTCCCCGTGTTCACAGCGCCGCGCCGGAGCCCAACAATGATCGGCAGATGCTGAATGCCCACCGGGCATTGGAACTCACAGCTGCCGCAACTGGTGCACTGGAATATCGCCTCGTCCGAAATGTGTTTCCCAAGCAGCGGGACTTCGCTGCCGCCGCCGTTTTCGTTGAGGTACCCGCGCACTCCCAGGACAACCTCTTTGGGGTTCAGGACCTTGCCAGTATTGTACGCCGGACAATGTTCGGTGCACCGGCCGCATTCAACGCATGAGTAAGCCTGAAGGGTTTCGATGCGGCTGAGGTCCTTGCCGGCGGTAAGGCCGAAGTCCTCGTCTCCCGTGAGGGGCGGGATCCGGCTGAAGCCCTCCCGTTTGAGAAATACCGTCACCGGACTGAGCACCAGGTGAAGGTGCTTGGTGTGCGGGATCAGAGGCAGGAAGGCGAGGAGCGTGAGGGTGTGCAGCCACCAGTTCACCACGCCCGGAGTGGACGATTCGTCCAGCCGCAGCCCAACCAGATAGCTCACCATCAGGGTGAAGATCAGGCCCGCGATGACGCCGGATTCCGGATGGACGTGCCCCAGCCAGGTGGGCCGCACCACGAACCTCCGAATGAACAACCCAGCAATGGAAACCGCGACCGCTACCGCCCACACAGCCACAAATCCGTAGTAAAAGCGTCCGAATGCTCCCTCCGGATTAAGGAAACGCAGGCCGAACCCGGACGCGATGTGGTTCGCACTGATGAGTGCGAACGCGCAAAAACCCCAGAACACAAACGCGTGAGCCAGCCCCGGAAGGGGGCGTTGCCGGATCACTTTGCCCTGCAGCCCAACCTCCCACAGGAACTGTCCAATGCGCCGGCCGATGTTCGCGAGTTCGAAATCGGGAGTGGGGCGCGCCAACCGGATCGCGGCCACCACTCTGCGGAAGCGCCACCAAAAGAGTCCCGCCGAAGCGGCGATCAAAAGGAAGAGGACGACCCGCGCAAGCCAAACTGCGTCAGTCATTTGGTGGTTCCTACGGGCTGCCGGATGGCTTCCAGCAGCGCCGGCACCACTTCGAAGAGGTCGCCCACAATACCGTAATCCGCGACTTCAAAAATGGGGGCGTTGGCGTCCTTATTGATCGCAACGATGGTCTTGGAGCCCTTCATGCCGAGCAAGTGCTGAATGGCGCCTGAGATTCCAACTGCAATATAGACTTTCGGCGAAACCGTCTGTCCGGAGCTTCCAACCTGCCGCTCGATGGGCATCCAGCCGCTGTCGCACACCGGACGCGTCGCAGCGAGTTCGGCGCCCAGCGCATCGGCCAATTCCTGAACTATCGGGATGTTGGCTTTCTCCTTAATTCCCCTGCCCACGGAAACAATGAGTTCGGCGGCCGTCAAATCCACGGCGCCAGAGGACTCGCGGAAGGGCTCGCTTGAGCGCTGCCGAATGGCGGCGGCAGCCAGTTCGGGAGTGAAGCTTTCGACGGCCGCAGCACCCGCGACGAGTTTCTCGGCGTTAAATGCGCCTGCCTGAATTGAGACGAAATAGGGCGCCGGACCACCAGGTTTCACGTCGGCGTTCAGCTTACCCTGGAAAAGCTGGCGGACAAGAACCGGCCCGCCTTCATTCCGAATCGCGATCGCGTCGCTGATCAGCACCTGGTTGAACCGGGTGGCCAGCTTGGGCGCGAAATCGCGGACCTGGTAAGTATGGGAAAGAGGACGAAAGCCGGCTGCACCTTGCGGATGAGCTGATCGAGGGCGGCAGTAAAGCCGTCCGCCGTGTAGCCATCGAGCAGTTCATGATCGACTGCATACACGCAGCCCAGCTCGTTTGTAGCCGCTTCTTTTGCCAGCGCAGCGACGCTTTCCGGCACGCGGCCGATGCCGTCAAGCCCAACTGACCGGCGAGTTGCTGGCCGGCGGCCAGTGTCTCAAACGATGTGCGGTTCCATGCGCCGCCGTGCTGCTCCATGACAACGAGAACGGTTTCGCTCATATGACTCGCACCTCATATCTCAGCTTTTCAATTAATTTGGCCGCCGCTTCCCTGGGGCTGCCTTCCAGAATCTGCGTCTGTTTCGACTTATGCGGAACATAGACGCGTTCGATGGTAGCCACTGACGCGGCCGCCACGCTCAGGTCACCGGCTTGCCAGGCGCTTGATCTCTTTCGATTTCGCCTTCTTGATTCCCATCAGTGTGGCGTGGCGGGGGTTTGTTGATGCCGGACTGGATAGTGAGAGACGGCCGGCAAGGGCATTTCGATATGCTGAAACCATCCGCTTTCCAGCTCGCGCTTGACGCGAATGCTTCCATTCGCCACTTCTACAGCCATAATAATGGTGGCGTGCGGAAAGCGCAGGAGTTCCGCCAGAACGACACCTGTCTGCCCATAACCCAAATCGTCGGATTGCAGTCCGGTCAGGATCAGGTCGGGATTTTCCGGGCGGACCGCTTTAGCCAGGAGGCGCGCCAGACTAAGGGTATCCCATGAGGAAACCTGTTCCTCTTCGATGAGCAGAGCGCGATCCGCGCCTTTGGCGAGCGCCTCGCGGATGCTCTGCGAGGCACGGGAGGGACCCGCGCACAACGCGATCACTTCGCCGCCGTGCTTCTCCTTCAATTGGAGCGCTTCTTCAGCGCGTAAGCGTCCGGTTCGTTGATCTCGAAACTGTGATCGCTGTCGTCGATCCAGCGCCCGCTCGAATACGGGACGAAGCTGCGAATCTCGAACCGGTACTTCCTTGATGCATACCACTATTTTCATAGCTGTTCAGGCTCCGCCTGCGTGTTCTTTTCCAAACAAGTTCGATGGCCCTTCCTCAGCTTCAGGCGGCTGTTTACACTGCACAGAACTCGGGAGCCGGCATCTCCACCACGGCATTCCCGCTCCGCGGGTTGGCAGATGTGGGCGCCGGTATTTCGAAAATGGTGGCCGGCGGATGCTCATGGCTGCACTCTTCAGGCCGAAACACTTCCTCGGGAAGGGCACTGTAGTCAGGCGAGGACTGCCACAGCAATCCGCTGGATCCCGAGTAGGCGCTGTCATAAGGCCCTGTCATACCTGATGGCCTCCGGCCCGGGCTCCCGCACGCTTACCGCGAGAGCCCGCAGCCGGAACGCCGGCAACCGCGGTGTTAGTTGAGATTCTCGAAAATACCAGCCGCGCCTTGACCTCCTCCGATACACATGGAGACCATGCCGTATTTCGCGTGGCGGCGATTCATCTCGCGCAGTATGGTGGCCGTTAACTTGGCCCCGGTGCAGCCGAGCGGGTGTCCAAGAGCGACCGCGCCGCCATTGGGATTAACTTTTTCTGGATCGAGACCAGCTTCCCGAATTACGGCTACCGCTTGCGCCGCGAAGGCTTCGTTCAATTCGAAAACGCCGATATCGTCGATTTTGAGGCCAGCGGACTTGAGAGCCTTCGGAATTGCGGCTACGGGACCGATGCCCATAATCTCCGGAGGAACGCCCGCGACCGCGAAGGTCACGAAGCGCACCACTGGCTTCAGGCCGAGCTCCCTGGCTTTTCGCTCCGACATGACAATCGCCAAGGCCGCACCGTCGCTGGTTTGCGAGGAATTGCCAGCCGTTACGATGCCTCCGGTTTGGAACGCCGGTTTGAGTTTCGCGAGAGCCTCCATCGACGTATCTGCGCGCGGCCCCTCATCCCTGGTAAACCAAGTCTTAATGTTCTTGGGATGGCCATTGAAAACGGTGCTCTCGACTTCGATGGGAACAATTTCGTCGTCGAATTTGCCGGTGGTTTGCGCGTTGATCGCCTTCTGATGGCTGTGCAGGGCGAACTCGTCCACATCCTCGCGCGTGACGCCGTACTTCTTGCGCACACACTCGGCGGTCATGCCCATGCCCATGTAGAGCTCCGGCAGATTGTCGACAATCCAGGGATTCGGAGCGAGCTTATTTCCGCCCATGGGGATCATGCTCATGGATTCCATACCGCCGGCGAGGATGATATCGGCATCGCCTAAACGGATGCGGTCGGCCGCCAGCGCGATGGCCTGCAATCCCGAAGAGCAAAAACGGTTGATGGTGTAAGCGGGAACCGAATCGGGAAGTCCCGCCCGGATGGCCACTGCGCGCGCGGTGTTCATGCCCGCCTCCCCTTCCGGGAAAGCGCATCCGAGAATGACGTCGTCAATGGTGTCGGGCGAAATCTGCGGGAATCTTTGTAGCAGACCCTGAATCACGGCCGCGGCGAGATCATCGGGGCGGGTGTTTCGTAGAGTTCCTTTCGGCGCCTTGCCTACGGGCGTGCGAAGACAATCGATAATTACAGCTTCCATATGAAATCTCCTTGATCGATCTCTGATAGTACGCGCCCGCTAATTGCGCAAGGGCTTGCCCGTCTTCAGCATGTAAGCCATGCGGGCCCGCGTGGCGGGATGGCCGCAGAGGCTAAGGAACGCTTCACGTTCCAGATCCAATAGATACTGTTCGGAGACCAACTGCTCTCCGATAAGACGGCCGCCGGCCAGAACGTAGGCCAGCCGTTCGCCCACAACCTGGTCGTGTTCGGTGATGAAGTTGCCTTGCTGGAAGCCCCAAAGGCCCAGCTTGAGCAACGAGTAGGCGGCCTCGCCACCCACCTTGATGTCGGTGCGCGGGACGGCGGGCACATAATCGGAGGCCAGAGTCAGGGCAAGCGTCTTGGCGTCTCCAATGAGCCGCTCCGGATTCATGGTGATGCGAACGCTGCGGTCGAGGAAGCCGAGTTTCTTCGCCTCTTCGGCGCTGGTGGAAACCTTGGCATAGCCGACGAGCTCGAACACCGGACGCGCTTCTTTTAACCGGATCAGTAGTTCTTTGCAGCCGCCGCCGGCTGGAATGAGACCGACAGCCATCTCGACCTGACCCATGTAGAGCTCGGCGGACGCTTGCGGTATGGTGTGGAGACCGATCTCGCAGCCACCTCCGAGGGTGCGTGCGAAGAGAGCGGAAACGACAGGCTTGGCTGCGTATTTGAGGGCCATATTGGCCTTCTGGAAACGCGACACTGCTTCGTTCAGCTCATCCCACTCGCCTTCTTCGGCTGCCAGCAGAATCGGGACCAGGTTTGCGCCGACGCTGAAGTTTTCGCCGTCCGTGGCGATCACCATGGCGTCGAAGTTCTTATTGGTTTCCTCGATACCGGCGTGCAGCATGTGAATGATGTCCTCGCCAATCGAGTTCATCTTGCTGTGGAGTTCCACGCACAACGCGCCGTCGCCGAGATCGACTAACGAAGCGCCGGCATTTTTCTTGATAACGCCGTTGGAGCGCTTGGCGTTTCCGATTACCAGCGCGCCGGAAGTAGTTTTGATGGGTTCATAGCCGTTCTTGTCAAAATCGAAGTACTGCGGTTGACCGTTGGCCCCGTAGTTGTAGAACGAAGTCGCGCCTTTGGCCAGCATGGTTTCGATGTTGTGCGGGATAGCGCGGCCTTCTTTCTTCATGCGGGCCACGACGTCCTGGAATCCCAGCGCGTCCCACATCTCGAAAGGTCCGAACTTATGGGCGTAACCCCACTTCATGCCGCGGTCGATTTCGACGATGCGGCCGGAAATCTCCGGAATCATCTCGGCGGCATACAGGAAGTAGTCGCTGAAGAGCTTCCACAGGAATTTTCCAGCGCGGTCGTCGGCATTCACCAGCGCGCGCATGCGCTCCGGAAAATCTTCGATCGATTTGCCCACTTCCACGGAGAGGAAGGTAGGCTTCTGCGCGAGATGGTATTCCAGGGTCTTCCGGTCGAGCGCCCAGATTTCTTTCTCCTCGCCGACCACCACCTTCTTGTACATGCCTTGCCCGGTCTTCTCGCCGATCCAATTATGCTCCAACATCTTGGTTTCGAAATCGGGTGGGAGGAAACGGTCTCGCCATGGATCGCCTGGAACGGCATGGTAGAGATTCCTGGAAACGTTGGTCCAAATGTTGACTCCAACAACGTCCAGCAGGCGGAAGGTGCCGGTATTCGGCAGGCCAATCAGCGGACCGGTGAGCAGGTCGGCTTCTTCGATGGTGTAGTCGTCTTCCAAGGTGATTTTGGTGACGGTAGCGCCGAAGAAGGCGCCCATCCGATTGGCGACGAAGGCCGGAGTGTCTTTGCAAAGCACAACACCCTTGCCGAGCCGGCGTTCTGAATACTCCTCGACGAAAGCGACCATTCCGGGTCGGTGTCCGGCCCGGGGATCACCTCCATCAAATGCATATAGCGAGGCGGATTGAATACATGGGTGCCAAGGAAGTTCTTGCGGAACTGCTCGGAGAATCCTTCGACGATCTTGGCCAGCGGAACGCCGCTGGTGCAGGTGGAGAGAATGGTGTCGGGTTTCGCGACCGATTCCACGCGGCCCCAGATGTCGCGCTTGATTTGAAGATCTTCGGCAACGGTTTCGATGACCCAATCGCATTCGGCGATCTCGTTGAAGTTGTCATCGTAGTTGCCGACTTTGACGAGCTTTACCAAATCGTCGGAGAAGAAGCTGGCAGGCTTCTGCTTGACGGCGGTTTGAATCGCTTTCACGCCTGTGGCATTGCGGTTCTTTTTTCGGATTCACCCGGCTCAAGAGCAGCGAAGGCACGCCGGAATTGGCAAAGTGAGCGGCAACGCGCACCCCCATGGTGCCGGCGCCCAGAATGGCCACGCGGCGAAGCGTTCTTGTCATACCGCGATGACAGACGGGCTTTGGAACCTCCTCGGCCCGACTGATTTGCTCAATTGCTGTATCAGTTGTTGCCATGGCTAGTTGCCTATCCTTCCTATTCAGTCTTGTCTAACCTTTGGGAACCATGCCCTCCGCTCGTCGCGAACGCGGCCTATGGCAGGCGGCGGCAGGACGAAAGGCCGGGCAGTGCGGTGGTAAGAAAGCACGCCAAGTTTTCGCGACATCGGATCGAATTGGCGTGCCAAAGTTCGTATAAACGTTTTTCAAACGCTGGACCGCGGAGCGGTAACATCTCATGAGTCCGTCCTGAAAGGCAAACTGCATCTTGCGCTGGTCCTAACTCCACGGCTCCGCGAGGCTGCGTTGTCGTCGCATCAAACAAGATAAAAAGATCTGTTTCACTTTAAGCAAAAGCGAAAGAGGAATCAAGCTATTAGAGGAGTCAAGTGTAATATTGCTAACCAATGCCATCCAGAGTAGCTTTCGGCGGATACTGCGACCCCAAACTTGTAGCTGCCGGCACATGCCGATAGGAGGCGGGCATGCGCCTTCCCGAAGGCATCAAGCGGGCCCCGGAGTGTCCGGTAAGTCAGCACAGACGATCTTGAACAGCGGCAACGGCCAGAGTGACGTTGGAAATCGTGACCCGAACCGGCGGCCACGCCGCAGCCACCATAGGTCCCGCCAGTATCAGGTGCCCCAGGTTGAACGCCGGGTTTACCTGCTACCTGCGTGGAGCGCGGTATCAGGTCGAATTTGGAATCGACCAATGCCACAAATTCTTCAAATGGAATAGGGCCGTCGAATGTGAATCTTCCGCAATGCGCAACGGGAGTTCCTTGCGGTGAAGGTAGAGGAATGCAAGTCTGATCCCCGACAAACGACTAGCTTGGACATGATTCTGGTCAGTCATGCCAGCTCTCTCACTAGTCGATGAAGTGCGCCTCAGAACCAACTGGCGCGGCCGCGCTGGGCCTCTTCGGCCGTAGCCCAACAGTCGTCGGTTTCACCCGGCGGAAGGTGGGCGCGCCTTATGAGTTGGAAGGCCAGCGCCTGCATCTCTTCATCAACTATGAACTCGGATTCGGACTCGTGAATTTCGGCCTGCGGAACTTCAATCGCTGTTTCCTCCGCAGGCATTACCAGTGTCGCCATGACATGCCACCTTGTGCTGGTCGTTGAGCTATCACTCACCGATCCTGGACTCGCCACGAGGGTTTCCATGGTCAGTGTGGCGTAAGCCGCCTCGCCCCCGTACTGTCCTCGAGCAGAAACACGCTACGCCTCCTGAACGCAGACCCCCAGCAATTTGACGCCCGCGAACTCGTGTCTGCTTTCTCAGTTGACCGCCACTCGCCAAGAATGCGATCAATTGCCGATTAAGCAGTAGTATATCCTGTTACCCGTAATTTGCAACTCCGTTTTTGACTGATTTTCTTCATAGCGCACAGAAGGAGAAAGCTGCGGATTGTGACACTTCGTCGAACTTACAAATATCGTGCGTGGCAGCGGAATCTCATGCGGGGTAGCTGCATCGCAAAAGGATCGAAAGGAGTTACGGCACGAATCTCCCTGACTGACTCGGACGCCTTGCGGGCATCTTGAACCGTTCGCGGATGGCTCCCCTAACCAGCGCACTCTGCGGTGCTATCGCATCATGCCTTGCAATGTGAGCAAACTCACAACGCTCTGGCGGACTCAACTCGCTAACCAGTCCGTAGTCGCCGAGATTCCTGCCTGAGCCTGTGCCATCGAAGTCATATCTTCGCTCCTTGCGCTATACAGCACAGCGGTCTAACTACGTCCGAGGAGAGTGGGAGTCAAGGCAAACAGGTCCTTCTTGGTCCTTCTTTTCAGAAACGGAGCGGTGAGTTGCGAGTAACCGTTAGAAAGTGTGGCGACCGGCGGCTTTACGACATTTGATCTCTCGCCGGGAAGCCCCTTGCGTTTTTATTTACCGGAGGGTAACATATCAATTGTCTCGCCCGAGTGTCAAGGTAGTTACGGCAGATGGCCATGCCAGAGCGTGTAGCCTTTCCCAACTCGCCAGGCGATGCGATCGCAAGCTGCCGGCGGAAGTCAGACCGCGGGCGCGAGTCAGTGCCGACTCCTGTTGTACTTAGCCATAACCGTTGCAAGAACCCCATTGACACCCCCGAGGCCGGCATGGCCCGTCTTCTTATGGGTCTGCGGCTGCCTTCGTTCAAGAAATTCCAGGTAATCACCAGACGTTGTGTCATAACGGATCGCGGGATGAGCGTGGCGGCCTGCCAGCCACGGCAGCGGCGGGCCGGTTATAAAGACTTAAAACGGAAAGTACGGCAGCCGCTGGGCTGTCGTGCTTACGGGTAGGAGCGTCGCCTTGCTCATCCCGGCAGTTTCATAGAAAGGTCGGATTCAGAATGTCGACGATCACAATCCCGACAACCGGGAAAAGGGTGGGCGGTGGAAGCTTTCTCATTGAAGAGCGGCAGCCTCAGGACGTCTTCACCCCGGAAGATTTCTCCGAGGAACACCGGCAAATTGCAAAGACGGCCATTGAGTTCATCGCCCATGAAGTTGTGCCGGCCGCGGCCGATATCGAGGCCAAGAACTTCACGGTGACCAAAGGCCTTCTTCGCAAAGCAGGCGAGCTTGGGCTTATGGCCGTGGACGTTCCCGAGGCCTACGGCGGGCTCGGGATGGACAAGGTAACCTCGGCGCTGGTTGCCGAATCCATGAGCCAGCTCGCCAGCTTCTCCGTGGCTTTCACCGCGCACGTAGGTATCGGAACGCTGCCGATTGTCTGGTACGGCACCGATGCCCAGAAGCAGAAATACCTCCCGAAGCTGGCCACCGGCGAGTGGATTGCCGCCTACGCCCTTTCCGAATCCTCCGCGGGCTCGGATGCCTGAACTGCCGGACGCGCGCCGTCCTTTCGCCGGACGGCGACCCACTACATCCTGAATGGCGAAAAGATGTGGATCACGAATGGCGGTTTCGCCGATGTGTATACAGTTTTCGCCAAGATCGACGGCGAGAAGTTTTCCGCGTTCATTATTGAGCGCAACACCCCCGGCTTCTCCGTCGGCGCCGAAGAGCACAAACTGGGCATTCGCGGTTCATCCACATGCCCGCTCATTCTCAACGATTGCAGGGTGCCCGTGGAGAATCTCCTTGGTGAGGCCGGTAAAGGGCACCACATCGCCTTCAACATCCTGAACATCGGCCGTTTCAAGCTCGGCGCCGCCTGCGTGGGCGGAGCGCGCAGCGGCCTGCAGAACGCAATCGGCTACGCCAAGGAGCGCATCGCATTCGGCAAGCCCATCGCCGAGTTCGGCCTGATTCAGGAGAAACTGGCCGAGTGCGCAGCCGGTATTTATGCCGGCGAATCGCTGGTCTATCGCACCATCGGGATGATCGATGTTGCCCTGGCGGATGTTGACCACGACGCCAAGGATGCGTCGCGCGAAATCCAGAAACGCATTGAAGAATATGCGGTGGAGTGCTCCATCCTGAAGGTCTGGGGTTCGGAAATGCTTAGACATGGTGGCCGATCATGTCGTCCAGATCTACGCCGGCTATGGCTATGTCGAGGAATATCCTGCCGAGCGTGCGTACCGCGATGCGCGCATCAACCGCATTTTCGAAGGCACGAATGAGATCAACCGGCTGATCATCACGGGCTGGCTAATGAAGCGCGCCCTGGGAGGCCAGTTGCCGCTGCTCCCCGCCATCAAGAAGCTGATGGACGAAGTCATGTCCGGTCCGGGCGCAAGCGACGATCTCCACGGTCCGTTAGCCAACGAACGCAAACTGCTTGCCAGCGTCAAGAAAATGGGCCTGTTCGCCGCCGGGGCTGCCTCGCAGAAGTATATGGCCGGGCTCGCCGACCAGCAGGAAATCATGGGCGCCCTCTCCAACAGCATCATGGAGATCTACGCACTCGAGTCCTGCGTCCTGCGCGCGGAAAAGATCATCGCATCCAAGGGTGAAGCCGCCGCTAAATATGCTATCGCCATGACACAGTATTACGCGGCGAAGGCGGTGGATGCGGTCGAACTGTCGGCCAGAAAAGTGATCGGAGCCGTGGCTGAAGGCGATATGCTCCGCAGTCAGGTGGCGATTCTGCGCAAGCTCTCCAAGCACGATCCGGTCAATACCGTGGCCATCGGACGGCAGATCGCACGACACGTGATCGATACCGGCCGCTATAGCTTGTAAGACCGCGGCAAACAAGGACGCGGCTCAAGAGCAGCAGGTATCTACTCGGTGCTGGTGGCCGTGCCGCCAGTCAAACGTTCCAAGCTCGTCGAGAAGTCGCGATACTGGACGCCGCTCATTTTCAGGACAGCCGCGCCTCTCTCTGAAGCTGGCACATACTGAAATCGTAACTGCTGCGCGACTGCGTAAACAGTTGAAATCCCGGATCGGCCACAAAAGCCGGGTACAGCCAGTCCGGGTGCTCTTCGGCCAATGATCGGGGATTGACTACCGCCGCGTCGTCCGGATTCGTGTCTTTTGCTGGATCGAGAGGCACCACATAAGACGTCTGATCATCGTCAACCACGATGAGCGATGAGAAATCGGAACTGATCCTGATCGTCATAAACACCTCCTCGATAGGCCGTGCGGGTCTCATCAGAGGTCCGCTCGGCTTATCTCATTTGCCTCTATCTGCTTAGACGTGGCAGACACGTTTGGAGTTTCGATTTGACGAACGCTCAATGAAGCGTAACTCACTTGTTTTGTTGGATCTGTGCGTTGCCGGAGCATGGCCCAGTGAGACTGATGCGAGCCTTCAATAACGAACAACAGGAAGCTATGCAAGTGCGGCTTCCGCTTACCGCCTGACACTGTTTTGCACACCTTCGACAACCGTCGTGCGCCCCAAAGCGGGATTGTCGGCCAGCCTCCGGCAGCACGCCTCCAAGCCGTCGATGTAGTGAATGGCCTGATCCTCGCCCCAGGTGCGCAGCGTGTAGGCCGCGATGCTCATGAGGTCGGCCTCGGCCAGGCGCGAGAGACGGAACTGGGCCACGGCTTAGCGCGGCTTAGTGGGGAGGTTGAGTGCTTTCCGCGTTCTTCCGAACGAGTCGCCGTCGGCGACACCGCTGGCATCGCCCTCATCGATGGCCGAGCGCAGCGCGGCAAGCTTTGCTTCGTACTGTTGCTCCTCACGCTCCAACGTCCGCAGCGCGGCGCGCACCACCTCGCTGGCGTTTTCATAGCGTCCGCTCTTGACCTTCTTCAGTACGAAGCGGTCCAGTTCCTCGGTCAAGTTGACATTGCGGGTCGGCATGGCGGCTAGATCTCGATTTTATCATTATTAGCAAGGTTTGCTAATAATGATGACGTCAGTCAATCCAAAACGTTCACAATAATGCTGATGACCCAGCCCGCCGACATCGCATCCCCTGGCGTGGAAGTTATCCCCGCCGCGCCGGAACAAGCGCCGATCCTCGGGAACCTGCTGGAGCTCTACGCGCACGACTTCAGCGAGTTCCACGATTTGGAGATCTCAGACGATGGCAGGTTCGGCTACCAGTCCCTGCCGCTGTATTGGTCCGAGCCCGGGCGTCATCCCTTCCTGATCAGGTTGGATGGCAAATTGGCTGGGCTGGCGCTCGTGAAGAAAGGCTCGGCTGTCTCGGACCATCGCGAAGTCTGGGATATGGCCGAGTTTTTCATTCTTCGTGGATGCCGCAGACACGGAATCGGAAATCGAGCGGCGCATGAAGTGTGGAAACGGTTCCCGGGATCATGGGAGGTTCGCGTGATGCAATCGAACGTTGCAGCGCGGCATTTTTGGGCGTCCGCGATTTCAACGTTTACCGGCGAGGCGGGCAAATCCGTTCAAATCGAATACCGCGGCGAACGCTGGACCCTGTTCTCATTCGGATCAGGGAGCGCTGGATCCATCAAGTAGCTATCGCTTCCACGCTCGTAAATCCGGCAGCGACGCCCAACTTGCGCAGCATGGAACATTTTTTCTCCTGGTGGGCTTGCATGCGCCGTAGGATGTCGTCCAGCGTCCTGACTGCTTCCACCACAAACGGGCCTTTGTTCAACATCACGCATTCGGCGCGTTCTCCCATCGCGGCATCCGTGATCTCCGAGCGCGAAGGCGTTCCGGTTTTGGCCATCGTTTCGAGCACCTGGGTGGCCCAAACCACCGGAACGTGAGCGGCCTCCGAGATCCACAGGATTTCTTCCTGCGCTTCCGCCAGCCGTTGATAGCCGCACTCGATGGCCAAATCGCCGCGCGCGATCATAACGCCCACTCTGCGTCTGCCCAAGGCCGCCAGCAGCAAACCGGGCAGATTATCGAATCCTTCCCGGGTTTCGATCTTCAGCATGATTCCCAGGTTCGCCGCGCCCAGTTCGTCCAGGCGCGATTGAAGCAGGCGAACGTCGTCCTCGGTGCGCACAAAGGAATAGCCCAGAATGTCAGCGTTCTTCACAATGAATGCAAGCGCCTTTAAGTCTTCGGCGGTGAGAGAGGCGGTTTTGAGTTCCGTCTCCGGAGGGTTGATGCCTTTCTCCGCCCCCAGCTTGCTTCCACCGACTCGCGCATGCTCGATCTTGACGGTAACCTCATCCGGGCCGACGCGGGAGATGATTCCGCCGATCTTGCCGTCATCGAACCAGATCGGCTGGCCGGGTTGCACGGAGTCGAAAAATTCGGGCAGCGTCACTCCGATCCGTGCAGCGCTTAGAAGTTTCTGGCCGTGGTCGAACAGCGCCGGGCGGCCCGGATCGAGGGAGCGGGTGAGAATGAGCGTATCGCCCGGCTTCAAAGTGAGCAACTGCGGGATCGCAAGGATATGGCCGACCCGCCCGCGGCGACGCCGCGATTTGCTCTTGGACATCGCGGTCAGAATCATGCCAGGGGCAATGTATCCGGTGCTGCGGCTCTCTGCCCAGCGGCTGTTGCCGGCGATCTCGGTCACCGTCATGGATCGCCGCGCGTCGCGGGTGTCGGTGAAGCAAATGCAGTCGCCGGGTTCGAGGTCCGCCAACCAGCGGGCCGGTACGGGAATGCAGGCGTCGGCGGAGACGGGTGGGGCCACGGGATGGGCCGCGGGCGTCAGCCAGATTCGCGCCGGCTTTTCGATTCGACCAAAAGCGTCGCGCTGGGGGTGGTACTTCAGCACCGCCGGGCCCGGCTCAACCGGGCCGGTGCGAAGTTTGGGGCCGGCCACGTCCATTTCGATTTTGGAACGCATGCCGGTTTCCTGCTCTGCCAGGCGCAGGTTGCGGATCATTCCCGCCCAGGCTTCTTCTCCGTCGTGGGCGCAATTGATCCGCATGCAGTTCATGCCGCCCAGGATGAGGTCGCGCACCACACCGTAATTCGTGGCGGCCTCGGACGGCATTGTGACCATAATCCGTACTCTGCGGTCCTCGGGCGGCGCTCCAAGCAACAACTCGGTGTTCTGTTCCAATAGCCGGCGCCCTTGCTCGCCGTCACACTCCAGCCCGATCTTTTGCAACTGAACCGGCGCGCCTTGGTCCAAGAGCGAGAGGATCTTCAGCACTGCCCGCACACCACTCAAGACATGCGACTCTGTCCGTCCCAGCGAAGATAGCCCCAAAGCCGCGAGCTGCTCTTGCAGTCCGCGCACATCGTGCCGGCGCAACGCCAGGTAGTGAATCAAGTTAGCGGCGCTGGATTGGTTTTCCGGATGCACGGCGGCCAATACCGAAAGATTTTCGTCGGCCAAATTCACCATTTCTGAGTGCAAGTCTTGCAACTCATGAATCAGAGTTCGTAGCTGGGACTCCATCGCAGTTCTCCACCATAGACCTCGCACGCCGAGGTCCGGTCACTCCTCCGCCGATTCAATGAGCTCCACTAAGGATGCGAGTCCCTAGGTGAGGACTGTTGCGCGATATTCCGCATGTTCCCCAGCTTTGTAATCTCATTGAAACCTTGGCCCCTCGGCGCTCGCTCAACTCCTCCGCCCTATAATTACGAGATGAGCTCTCCGGGCAACTTTCGGTGCACCGAATGCGCCGCCATCCTCCGCGAACTGGTGGACGCGCGATGGGCCGATGCCGAGAAGCTTCGTGAGGATTGCTTCGCCACCGGACGCGATCTCGAAGAACTGAGAGACTCGTTGCTGCAGTCCATGGCGAACGACGATTCGTTAGACGTCACCAACGCGAACCACCCGAGAACCGCCGAAGTGTTACGTAAGAAAGGGAAACACGAAGCGCTCACGGGCCACTCCGTTCTCATGCTCGGCAAGCGAGGGCGCTTTCGCCAAAACTTATGAAGTGCATCCTCCAAAGAGCTACATTCACCCTGGCTTTCGTCCTGGCCGCCACCGCGCCGGCGCAGGATGGACGTCATCTCACCACCCCGAAAGAAGCGCTTGGATTCGACATCGGCGACGATTATCAACTCGCTACCTATACGCAGCTCACAGCCTGGTGGAAGAAGCTCGTCACCGAATCCGACCGCATGCGCCTGGTTGAAATCGGGAAGACCGAGGAAGGGCGTCCGCAGTACATGGCGATCCTCACCTCGCCCGAGAATCAAAAGAAGCTCGATCACTACAAAGAAATCGCGCGAAAGCTTGCGCTCGCCGAAAATCTCACCGACGACGAAGCCCATGCGCTGGCTCGCGAAGGCAAAGCCGTGGTCTGGATCGACGGCGGATTGCACGCGTCCGAAGTGCTCGGCGCCGCTCAATTGATGGAAGTCGTCTGGGAAATGGTGAGCCGCAACGATCCGGAAACTTTGCGCTTTCTGAACGACGTCATCATTCTCGCCGTGCACGCCAATCCGGACGGCATGGAGCTGGTTTCGAACTGGTACATGCGCCAGTCCGACCCGCTGAAGCGCTCCACGCAATTCATCCCCAGGCTATGGCAAAAGTACGTCGGGCACGACAACAACCGCGATTTCTACATGTCGAACATGAGGGAATCCACTAACATGAATCGCATTCTGTACGACGAGTGGTTTCCCCAAATCATGTACAACCATCACCAGACCGGGCCCGCCGGCGCAGTGATGTTCGCGCCGCCTTTTCGCGATCCGTTCAATTACAATTTCGATCCGTTGATCCCGCTGCAGATCGAAATGGTCGGCGCGGCCATGCACAGCCGCATGGTGGCGGAAAACAAGCCCGGCACAGTGCAGCGCAGCGGGGCATCTTACTCGACATGGTACAACGGAGGGCTCCGCACCACCACTTATTTCCACAACATGATCGGGCTGCTGACCGAAACCATCGGGAATCCCACGCCCTTTGAAGTTGCGCTGGTTCCCGATCGCCAGTTGCCCACCGGCGATGAGCCGCTTCCGGTTCCGCCGCAAACCTGGCACTTCCGAACGTCCATCGAATATTCGATGACCGCCAATCGCGCGGTGCTGGATCTGGCTTCGAGATATCGAGAAGAGTTTCTCTACAACATCTACCGGATGGGGCGCAATTCCATCGAGCGGGCCGGTCGCGATTCCTGGACAGTCACTCCCAAGCGGATCGCGGCACTGGAAAAAACCGCCGGGCACGCGAACGGAACCGAGAGTGTACCGAGCCCCTTGTATGCCTCGGTGCTGCACGATCCGGCCCTGCGCGATCCGCGCGGCTACATCGTGCCGTCCGATCAACCCGACTTCCCCACCGCCACCAAGTTCATCAACACGCTGATCAAGAACGGCATCGCGGTCGACCGCGCCACCCGCGATTTCGAGGTCGCAGGCCGCCGTTATCCCGCCGGTTCCTGGGTGGTGAAGACCGCCCAAGCCTTCCGCCCTCATATCCTCGACATGTTTGAGCCGCAGGATCACCCCAACGATTTCCAATATCCGGGCGGACCGCCCATTCCGCCCTACGACGTCACCGGATATACGCTGGCCTTTCAGATGGGAGTGGAATTCGATCGCATACTGGATGCCTTCGACGGCCCGTTCGAAAAGGTGAGCGGATTGCAAAAGCCGCCCTCGGAAAAGATTCAAGGGCCGTCCGAACCCGCGGGATATTTAATCAGCCACCAGCAGAACGACGCGTTCATTCTGGTTAACCGTCTGTTGAAGAACGGCGACGAGGTGTATTGGCTGAAGAAGCCGGCTACGCTGGAGGGCCGCCAAGTCGGCGCGGGAACGATGTACGTGCCCGCTCGCCCTCAAACCCTCCCGTTGATCGAACGCGCCGCCTCCGAATTGGGCGTGACGGCGGAAGCAGTTCGCGCCCGGCCATCCGGCGAGGCGCTCCGCTTGAAGCCCGTGCGCATTGGATTATGGGATCAATACGGCGGATCGATGCCGTCGGGATGGCTGCGCTGGATTTTCGAGCAGTTCGAGTTTCCCTTCGAAGTGGTGTATCCCGCGACGCTCGATCAAGGCGATCTCGCCAGCCGCTTCGACGTGCTGGTGTTTCCGAGCGGCGCGATGCCCCGCCCGGCCGGCGCGGGACGCGGGGGATTCTTCCGCCAGCCCGAAGCGGATGAAATTCCCGAGGAGTATCGCAAGCTGCTGGGACGCGTGACCGTTGAAAAAACCATCCCTCAGCTGCGGAAATTCGTCGAAGGGGGCGGCGTCATCGTCACTATCGGCGATTCCACCGATCTTGCGCAATTGCTCGGGGTGCCGGTAAAGAGCGCGCTAGTCGAAAGGACCGCCGATGGCCAGGAGCGCCCGCTGCCGCGCGAGAAATTCTACGTGCCCGGTTCGGTGCTCGAAGTGAGCGTCGATAACACCAATCCGGTGGCCTACGGGATGCCTTCCGTCGCCGACGTATTCTTCGAAAATAGCCCGGCGTTTCGTTTGGGGCCCGACGCCGAGCTGAAGGGCGTCCAACCGGTGGCCTGGTTTCCGAATGCCACTCCGCTGCGCAGCGGCTGGGCCTGGGGGCAAGGATATCTGGACGGCGCGGTGGCGGCCGCCGAAGCGCCGGTGGGAGAAGGCAAGCTGTTCCTGCTCGGCGTCGAAGCCACGTTCCGGGGCCAGCCGCATGGAACCTACAAGCTGCTGTTCAACTCGATTTATGCCGGGCCTGCCAAACCAGCGACGCTCGCCCCCTAAGGTTAATCATGAATTTCAACACGTTATTCCGGCTGGACCGCCGGATCGCATTAGTGGTGGGCGCGGCCTCGGGAATTGGACGCTCGGCCGCGCGTGGTCTCGCCGCGGCGGGTGCCATCGCGATCTGCGCGGACTCGAACGAGCCCGGCGCGGCCAAGACCGCCACCGAGATCTGGTCCGATGGAGGCGCGGCCGAGTCCCTCGCGTTGGACATCGCCGATGCGTCCAGCGTCACCAAAACAGTGGACGCGATCCGCAAGAAGCACGGTGCGATTCACGTGCTGGTCAGCACTCCGGCCGTGAATGTGCGCAAGCCTCTGCTGCGCTATAGCGTCGAAGAGTTCGACCGGGTTCTGCGCCTGAATCTCAAGGGAAATTTTCTGATCGCTCAGGCAGTTGGACGAGTCATGAGCGAAGCCAAGGGCGGCAGCATCATTTTGCTGTCATCCATTCGCTCGGTGGTGGTTGAGCCCGGGCAGGGCGCTTACGCCGCCACCAAAGCAGGTATCGTGCAGCTGGCTCGCACGCTCGCCGCGGAGCTGGGCCAGGACGGAGTCCGGGTCAACTGCATCGCGCCCGGCGTGGTCGAAACGCCGCTCACCGCACCGATCAAGAACAATCCGGAATGGTACAACGCCTACGCCACCAGGAATGCGCTGGGCCGCTGGGCTACGGCCGATGAAATGGCCGGTCCGGTAGTCTTTCTGGCATCCGATGCAGCCAGCTATGTCACCGGAACAGTGCTTTTTGCAGACGGCGGATGGACCGCGATCGATGGCCGTTTTCAACCCCCGGTTTGATACAGGCTATTCCCAAGAACGAACACGCGCCGCTGACGGGGGCCGCTCGAAACCACAGAATTCACGAAGCTAACCGTCTGGCCGCGAAGTTGCCTGATTTCTCCTGATCAGGGAGGGAATCCATGCCACAAGTGGAACGCATGCGCGAAGTTCTAACTGAGCCGCTCACGCCGGCCTATGTCGAACGTAAATCCCGGGAGGGCTGGAAACCGGTGGCCGTAGTGTGGGAACGTCCAGTGGAAGGCGACGCGGCCCGAACCGCCGACATCGCGGAAGATGTTCCCTATGGCGTCAAGATCTCCGAAAACTGTCTGGAACTCGAGGCAGGACAATCAGGAGAAGGAAGCCTTGCTCGCGATGCTGGAAATGATCATCCAGGACCGGCCTCTTTCGGAAATTGCCGAGTCCTTAAACCAGCGCGGATTTCGCACCCGCCAGAACCACAAGTGGACGCCCGGGGCGGTCTTCGATTTGTTGCCTCGTCTCATCGAAGTAGGCCCCAGGGTTTTTACCAGCGAGGAGTGGGTAGTTCGACGAGGCCGTCTGATGAACGTGGTCTAGAGCCGACACCGTCTACTGAGCGACTCTGCCCAATTTTGGGTGCGTGAAAACAGCCAAACGCGCAGCCTCCTGCCTGTAAGTCCTTATAATCATTCAAACCTTTTTCCGGCTTAGCTCCTGCACGCGTCCGGTGGCGAAAATCGATGTTCTTCCAGCACGTTACTAGTTCCGGTGGTGCCCTGGCATTGCCGGAGGAGCCAGGCCGCGACGCTCTTGAGACGTTGAAGAGCCCACCGGCGTCGTCCGCGTGGTAGCGGCCTGGTTCACTCATGTGCTCTCTCATGTCGCGCGTCTTCCCTCCTACGTGCTATAAGACAGACGATGCTCACGTCCGAACAGAAACTGATCCTCTCCACCGTACAGCGCTTCGTCGAGAAGGAAGTGATGCCCGTAGCCAGCGGCATGGAACACCGCAACGAGTATCCGCATGAGCTGGTGGCTCAAATGCGGCAGATGGGGCTGTTCGGATTAAACGTCCCGGAGGAGTTCGGCGGCGCAGGTGTGGATTACACCACGTTCGCAATGATCTTCGAGGAGCTGGCCCGGGGCTGGCTCGGTCTGGCGGGCGTTATCGGCACGCACTCGGTGCTGTGCGATGTTCTGAATCGCTTCGCAACCGAAGAACAGAAGCGCCGCTTTCTGCCCGGCTTGGCAACCGGCGAGAAACGCGGAGGCATCTGCCTTTCGGAATCGAACGCGGGCACCGATCTCCAGAACATCTCCACCGTCGCCACGCGCGACGGAGATTTCTACCGGATCAACGGCTCGAAAATGTGGATCACCAACGGCCGCCACGGCAACACGTTCCTGCTGCTGGCGAAGACCGATCCGCGCGCCAAGCCTGCCCATGCGGGCATGAGCGCCTGGGTGATCGAGAAGGGTGCTCCGGGCCTCACCGTAAGCCGCGACATCGACAAACTGGGCTATAAGAGCGTCGAAACGTGCGAGCTGCATTTTCAGGATTTCCCTGTGCCGGTGGAAAATCTCATCGGCGGCGTGGAAGGTCAGGGTTTCAAACAAGTGATGACCGGCCTCGAAGCGGAGCGCCTGAATGTGGCGGCGCGCGGCCTGGGCCTGGCCCGGGCGGCGTTCGAAGAGGCCATCCGCTACGCTCAGCGCCGGACTACGTTCGGCAAGCCCATCGCCGAGCATCAAACCATTCAGATCAAGCTGGCGGATATGGCCACCAGCATCGAAGCCTCGCGTCTGCTCATTTATTCCGCCTGCGAGAAGAAAGACCGCGGCGAGCGTTGCGACCTCGAAGCCGGGATGGCCAAGCTGTTCGCCACCGAGACCGCCGCGGAAGTGTCGTTTGAAGCCATGCGCATTCTGGGAGGCAACGGATACTCCAAGGATTTTCCGGTGGAGCGCTATTATCGGGACGCGCCGCTGGTGGTAATCGGCGGCGGCACCAACGAGTTGCAGCGCTTGATCATCGCCCGGAACCTGCTGCGCAAGTACCAGGAGCCGGTCTAGCAAGCCCGTTCTCCGCTCACACTCGGCCGGGCTGGACCGATAAGTCCGGCGTGGGCAAACTATTTTTCCTCTGCGGGCTGATCGCCTTGGCATCCCAGGCAGCCACTACGCTTACCGTGACGCCGACGCCGGCCAGTCTGACGTTTACCTATCAATCCAGCGCCACCGCGCTCCCCGCCGCGCAAAGCGTCTCGGTGAAGGCCAGTTCCGGAAACCCGGGGTATACCACGGCTATCTCACCGTCCACCGATCTCTGGCTGACGGTAAGCCCCAACAGCGGCACGCTTCCGGGCAGCTTGAGCGTGCGCGTGAATCCAACCAGCCTGCCGGTGGGTATGTACCTTTCGTCGGTCAGCGTGACCGTCAACGGCGTTGCCAACCCGCTGAGCATTCCCGTAACCCTGAACGTAACCGAGCCGCCCTCCACCCTCACCTTAAGCGCCGCTTCGCTCGCCTTCACGGCGCCGCCCAATCCCCCCACGGCCCAAACGGTCACCCTGTCCACGAACGGCGCCCCGATATCCTATACAGCTACCTCAGGCGCAGCTTGGATGACGGTAGTGCCCACAGTGGGCGTAGCGTTGCCGGGGGATCCGGTTACTCTGACGGTTTCCGTGGATGCGACCACGCTCGCACCGCAAACCGCCGCGTACGTCGCAAAAATCACCATCGTTGCCTCGGGCGCGGCCGTGACCGCCAAATCGCAGAACATCAGCGTAAGCTTCACCGTGAACAGTACCGCGCCGACCATCACCAGCATCTGGCCCAGCACGCTGCCGCTGAACGCCCCCGCCCAAACCATCACGATCCAGGGCGCGAACTTCTACAGCGCCAGTCTGGCAGAGGTGCAAGGCGTCACCACGGCTTTAGTGACGACGGTGCTGAGTCCAACGGCTCTATTGGCGGTGGTGCCCGCGGCCCTTCTCACTGCCACTGGAAACCTGAACGTGATCGTCGCTAACCCAGCCCCGGGCGGGAATTCCGCAGCATCCCCGGTCGCCGTGGCCAACGTGCCCGCGATTACAGGCGTCCTGAACGCCGCCAGCTATTCGAATGCCGCCGTGAGTCCCGGCGACCTGATCACCATCTTCGGCACCAATATCGGTCCTGCCGCGCCGGCTGGAATGTCCATCGCGAACGGTTATGTCGGCACCTCCGTCAGCAATATCTCGGTCACCGTGGATGGCCAAAGTGCGCCGCTCATTTATGTCAGCCAGACGCAGATCAGCGCCCAGGTGCCTTACGAAGCCACCATAGGTCCCAGCAAGTCCCTGGTCGTCACCAACGGAACCAATCCAGCCGCCAACGCCACCGTCGCCATCGCGGCCACCGCGCCTGGGATTTTCACGGCCGACGGTTCCGGATCCGGCCAGGCAGCGGCCTTGAATTACGATTCCACCACCGGGCTTTACACGCTGAACGGAAGCACCACCCCCTGCAACATTGGCGACACCATAGTGCTGTACTTAACCGGCGAGGGCAATTACAACCCAACGCCGCTCTCGGGAATCGCCAATGCAACCAACACCGGATACATCATCCCGGCCACGCTCAATCCCCTACCGGAAGTCAGCCCGCTCCCGATCGTTACCATCGGAGGCGTCGCGGCGACGGTAAACTATGCCGGGCCGCTGGTCGGTTCCATCCTGGGTTTGCTGCAGATGAATGTCGTCGTTCCCACCGGCAGCGCTACCGGCGCCACGGTTCCGGTGCTGGTTACCATCGGGGGCATTGCTACGCAAGCGAACGTCACGCTCAATGTCCATCCCTAGGTAAAATCATCACCCAGATGGCCCCTGCTATTTGATGAAATAGCCGATGGCTCTCAGCTTGCCGTCTTCGAACGCCAGCGTGACGGTCTCCACCGCACTGGCTTTGTTCTTAAAAGCCGATCGGAACTGGACCACCGCGTAGTCTCCGTCCGGAAGACCGGGGAGCGTTTTCGTAATGGTCGCTTTCAGCAGGGATCGCGAGACCACAGGGCCCAGCGGGGTGCGAACCTGCTTAGCCATATCGACCCATTTGTCCTGCGACACCTGGGATCGAAACGCGGATCCCGCTTCGGCCCAGCTCTCGTCGTACTGATGATGGTCCACCAGGGCCAGCCAAGCCTCGGCGCTCGATCGCGCTTCACTTTCAGTGGGCGCGGCGGCCGAGATCATTGCCGTAAACGCCAAAACGAAGCCGGCCATCAGAAGTGGTTTCAATTTCACGTTTGCAGCCCTCCAAAGCGCCTCAACTACTATCGCGCGGCCAGGGTCAAACCTTTAGCGCTTACAACTGCTTGAGCAGGTGCTTCTGGACCTTCCCCAAAGCATTGCGCGGCAGCTTATCCACCACGATAAACTCGCGCGGAACCTTGAACGATGCCAGCTTTTCCCGGCAGCACGCCTCAAGATCGGCCGCTGCGACAGGCCGGCTGACGACAATGTAGGCCACTGGAACCTCGCCGCGGGCGCGATCCGGCCGCGCCGCGATGGCTGCTTCCACCACCCCGTCCTGCTCTTCCAGGAACTCCTCGATCTCGCGGGGATAAATGTTGAAACCGGCGGAAATGATGAGGTCGCTCTTGCGGCCGCATAGGGTGTAGTAGCCGTCCGTGGACCGCACCGCCAGATCGCCGGTCTTAAAGTAACCGTCCAAAAACGCGGCGCTCGTAGCGTCTTCGCGACGCCAGTAGCCCGCGAAGACGTTCGAACCCTTGAGATAGACTTCTCCGGTTTCGCCTTCCGCCACGGGTTGACCTTCCGGATTCAGCAACCGCACGGAAACGCCCGGAAGCGGCAAGCCGACGCTGCCCGCACGCCGTTCGCCCAGGTAGGGATTGCTCATGTTCATCATGTTCTCGCTCATCCCATAGCGTTCCAGGATGGCGTGGCCGAAGCGCGCGCGGAACTCCTCGAACACCTGCGCCGAGAGTGGTGCGGATCCGGAAACAAACAGCCGCATGGCCGCGCCGATCCGGCGGGCGTCGGCTTCCGGAATGTCCAGCAAGCGGACGTAGATGGTGGGCACTCCGAAAAACAGCGTGGGCCGAAAGTCCAGGAATTCGGCCGCGGCCTTTTGCTGCTCGAAGCGCTCCAGCAGGCGCATCCGGCATCCGCTGGCCAGCCAGCAATGCAACCCATTGCCGAGCCCATGCACATGGAAGAGCGGCAGCGCGAGCAGAAACCGGTCGGCGCTCGTGATCTGCCAGGACGTAAGCAGATTGATGGCGTTGGCCGCGAAATTGTTGTGCGTCAGCACCGCCCCCTTGGATGCGCCCGTAGTGCCGGACGTATAGATGATCCCGGCCGGTGCGTCGCCGTCTATCGCCCGGGCCGGGCGTTCGTTGAGGAGCGCCGCGGCTTCGGCGCTCAGCTCCGCCGGCGTCCAGACCGGCAAGGATGTCGGGACTTCGCCGTTAGCGATCACCGCCACCGGTTCCGCGTCGTTCAGGATATGCGTGATCTCGCGGTCGCGGTAGAGAATGTTGATGGGCACGAAGATGACGCCTAGCTTCACGCAGGCGATATAAATATCGATCATCTCCACCGAATTCACCAGGTAGACGCACAGCCGGTCGCCGGTTTGGACGCCGCGCAGGATCAGCAGTTGCGCCAGCCGGTTGCTGCGCGCGTCCAGATCGCCGAAGGTGTAGACGGCGTCGTGAAATTCAAGCGCGGGGGCGTCTCGCCGGCCCACCAGCGAAAGATCAAATAGATGCGTAAGATTCAAGCTTGGCGGCTCCTTGGCCGTTCCACATGCCATTCTAGCTGTGCGTTCTAATGCCGTGTTGGGGATTACGGCCGCCTGACGGGGGCAACCAGCGAAATCACGGGGTGTACCTGAGCCCT
Organism: Terriglobia bacterium; assembly: GCA_963786745.1. GTDB lineage: Bacteria > Acidobacteriota > Terriglobia > Bryobacterales > Bryobacteraceae > Palsa-89. The sequence continues at coordinate 25,525 of CAWBAE010000019.1, forward strand.
CAGATAGCACTCCGGCGATGCAAGCAGCAAGCGAAAATCACGTTTCGTCCCTAGCGAATCTAATATCCTGGTGCAAGGACTTACCGAAATCCCGCAACGTAACCAGGTTGCGCGCGATCTAACATTTTGGGTAGACTTGGCCGATAAAAGAACAGGGCTTGTGTAATGAGTGAACCTGCCTCCAATAGGCTTCGGATTGAATACCAGAAGGCTAACCTGTTCCGCGTCGTTCACGCGGACGGAGCCTATGGCGGAACGAGTCCTCGCCTTCAGTTATTCATTGCGTTTTATAATGAGCGATTTCCCATTCCCCGCGTCCTTACCTATGAAACCTCCTCCTCCGGCGCGCCAGAAAACGAGGTTACCGAGGCCCGCGAATCCAAAGAAGGGATCTTCCGCGAGGTCGAGGTCGGGGTGGTACTGGATCTTACCGCCGCAAAGGGTTTTGCGGCGTGGCTGAACGAACAGGTAGCCGAACTGGAAAAGCGCCGGGAGCAAATACTGGGAGATCAAAAACAGACGGAGGAATTTCGCAAATGAGCGCCGCCGCGTTAGCGCCCCTGTTCACCGTAAATACCTGGTCGGCGTCCAGCGCCAAACCCGCTGCGGTTAATCCCTTGATTGAGTTGTCGGTTCAGCGTTTAGTCTGTCTTTTGGACGAGAGCGGTGAAGACGACTACGGCAAGATAGGACCGTCGCAGTTTGCCTTCAAGAACGCCTTGCTCCTGGTCGTTCGAGCGATTACCATGCTTGGAGAGGACGTGCCGTCTTCTCCCGTGGTCGATTCGCAGGGCGGCATACGGGTGACATGGCGACACGACGACAGGCAGATCAAGCTGATTTGTCCAGCCACTCGAGACGCGCAAGTTTATATTTACCAGTCGTCTCTCCAGGGGAACTCCCTTCGGGACCAGAACGTCACTGCTGCCGTGCTGGCCGAGAGACTTGCGTGGCTCATAGGTCGTGAATCCTCAGACGCCCGGTGATCCTCCCTGCGGGACGATCGCATACCGAACCATTCGACGCAAAGAGTGGCTCGATCCAGACGAACTCGCAAGAATCAAACCCGAAGCCTTCATGAGGCGGCGCCCATACACTCGCCGCGATGGAACGGAAGATCCAGGCGATGATGATGGCCTGTCCTTGTACGACTCGTTTCATATGAATGCGGCAGCCTGCATTAGCGATACCAGTAGTGGCTACGGGTTGGTGACCTTACATGTGGGAACGCTGCGCGACCTCGGATTCAGTGATCAGAGATCCTGGAGACAGCCGAAAACTACTGGTAACCGACATGCCGTTTGAGAACCCCGGCACCGCAGAGCTAGAAGCCCTCTTAGATAGGGTGGCTGATTCGGCTAGGATTTGCCTGCGCGAAAGATGGCGACAACGCTGATTCTGCGTTCACAGCCAGACCGCCAGCAGCCGGGAACTGCAGCCCACGCCGGTTCCGCGCCCTGTGCCAAACTGAAGGTAGATGGCCAAGCCGGCCCTAGTTCCGCCGTATATCGCGTCGTTGCGGCCTTACGAAGCGGGCCGAAACGCCGAAGACGTCCAACGCGAATTCGGCTTGGCCCGCGTCAGCAAACTCGGCTCGAACGAGAATCCGCTGGGCCCCTCGCCGCTGGCGGTTGAAGCCATCGCCAAGACGCTCGGCGGTCTCAACCGGTATCCTGACGGCGGCGTCGATCTGCGACGCGTGCTGGCCGAAAAGTTCGACGTCAAGATCGAAAACGTGATCGCCGGAAGCGGGTCGGAAGGCATCATGTCTAACATCATCCGCACTTTCTTGTGCGACGAGGATGAGGTTCTCACCACGGAAGCCGCCTTCATTGGATTTCAAGTGCTGGCGAAATCTCGCGGCGTCAAATACCGGACGGTCCCTTATCGGGATTGGCATTACGATCTGGTGGCGCTGGCCCGCGAAATTAACGAGCGCACCAAGATCGTTTATCTCGCGAATCCGAATAATCCCACAGGCTCCATTTTTTCAAAACACGAATTCGACCAGTTCTACAGCCACGTTCCGGAACGCGTGCTGATCATCCTGGATGAAGCTTATTTCGAATATGCCCAGGACAACCCGCGCTATCCCGATTCGATGCACTATCGCTACGACAACGTCATCACACTAAGAACATTCTCGAAGATCTATGGCCTCGCGGGCGTTCGGATCGGGTACGGTTTCGCGCATGAAGATTTGATCGCCAATTTGCTGAAGGTGAAACTTCCGTTTGAGCCGAGCAGCGTCGCTGCGGCTGCAGGCATCGCGGCGCTGGGCGACAAGGAATTTCTGCATCGTTCGCTGGAGCTGAATGCGCGCGGGCTGCGCTTCCTGACGGAATCCTTCCGGGCGCTCGGCATCCAGGTCGTTTCATCCGAAGCTAATTTCGTCATGCTCGTCCTGCCGGCCGCGGAACAGGCCGCGCAGCTCATCGAGAATTATTGACGCAGGGAATCATCATCCGGCCGCTGGCTGCTTTTGGATTGCCGAACGCGGTCCGCATTTCTACGGGAACGGATGAAGATAACCGGCTCTGCGTCCAAGCCGTCCATAAAGTGTACGAGGTTTTATGCAACCCTTAGTCGAGAAACCGCCCGTTGAGGCGGGCGCAACCGATTTTCTCCCGTTGAACGGCACGGATTTCGTGCAATTTTACGTCGGCAATGCCAAGCAGTCCGCGTATTACTATCGCGCTGCGTTCGGCATGAGCCTGGTGGCCTATCGCGGACCCGAAACCGGCACGCGCGATCAAGCGTCCTACGTGCTCCAACAGGATAAAATCCGCTTCGTTTTCACCACGCCGCTCCAGCCCAAGAGCCCCATCGCCGAGCACATCCAGTTGCATGGTGATGGTGTTCGCCAGATCGCTTTGTGGGTGGACGATGCCGAAGCCGCCTATCGCGAAACCACCAAGCGCGGCGCGCGCGGAATCCTGGAGCCCACCGTGCTCGAAGACGAATACGGCCAAGTGAAAGTTTCCAGCATCGCCGCGTACGGCGACACCATTCACGGCTTCATCGAGCGCAAGAATTATCGCGGCGTTTTCCTGCCTGGTTTCCGCCCCGTGGATGGCCCGGACCCAATCGCGCGCCCGGTTGGATTGAAGTATATCGATCACATGGTGGGCAACGTCGGCTGGGGCCAAATGAATGCCTGGGTGGATTTTTACCGCGACGTGATGGGCTTTCAACTCTACCAGCACTTCGACGATCAGGACATCAGCACCGAGTATTCCGCGTTGATGTCCAAGGTGATGTCCAACGGCAACGGCCGCGTGAAGTTTCCGATCAACGAACCCGCCGCCGGCAAGAAGAAGTCGCAGATCGAAGAATACCTGGAGTTCTACCACGGCCCAGGAGTGCAGCACATTGCGATGGCCACCGACGACATCATTCAAACGGTTTCGCGGATGACAGCGCAGGGCATCGATTTCCTGCGCGTTCCCGGCACTTACTATGAAGATCTGGAAAAGCGCTGCGGGAAGATCGACGAGCCGATCTCCGAATTGGCCGAGCTTGGCATCCTGGTGGATCGCGACGACGAAGGCTACATGCTGCAGATCTTCACCAAACCGGTGGAGGACCGGCCCACGCTGTTCTTCGAAGTGATCCAGCGAAAAGGCAGCCGCAGCTTCGGCAAAGGAAATTTCAAAGCGCTGTTCGAATCCATCGAGCGCGAACAAGCGCTGCGCGGAAATTTGTAGTGTTCCATCGCATTGGCGTCGCTGAACTCGAAGATCACCTGGAGCTTCAGGACCCGAAAGTTCGGGAACATATACGCAAGAGCAACGTTGACCATGTCGCTGGCCGAAGCCGCCCTGCCGAGGACTTTTTAAGGGAGCTTCGGGCGGACGCGCACCCCGCGCCCAAAAAGAAGCGTCTGCGTACAAGTTGACGCCGGCCTTCCTCGTCCGCACTTCCAATCACTATGAACGACTGGTCCGGCTGCTGCGCAAGCAACAGCCAAAGTTCGATGCAGTCCAACAGAAAGCATTTGAGATTCTAGAACGGGATCCGACCAACCGGGCAGGAGCTCGCAACCTCAGAAAGTTAACGAATGTGCCACAACAAGAAGAAGGCCAGTGACGTCTCGCGTTAGGCCGATTTCGCTTCCGCTACGATATCAACGACCAAAACGTGCTTCTCCAATACTGTGGTCTGCGCCGGGAGAACACGTACTAGCGCGCGGTCTTGGCAACGATCTTGGTCTTCGCTCCGCCCTTCAGCTCCGCATCCAGGATCGGCTTCACGGCCGCCAGATTCAGAGGACCGTTGTACAGCTTGCCATTGATGAAGAACGCCGGAGTTCCGTACACGCCGGCCGCCTCGCCGTCCGCTTCGTCTTTATCCACGGTCGCTTTGTACTTGCCCGAATCCAGGTCGGCCTTGAACTTATCCACGTCCAGCCCGATCTGCCCCGCCCAGGCGATCATGTTCTCCCGCGATAGCCGTCTAAAATTTGCGAAGAGCAGGTCGTGCATCTCCCAGAACTTGCCTTGGCTCTGGGCCGCCAGCGCAGCTTCCGCGGCCAGCGGAGCGTGGGGATGCATGGACAACGGAAAATGTTTGTAGATCAGCTTAATGTCTTTGGGATACGCTGCCTGGATGGCCTCAACTTCCTTCACCGCGAGCGAACAATACGGGCATTCGAAATCGGAGAACTCCACCAGCGTGATACGGGCGTTACTGGGCCCGCGCATAGGCGCACCCTGGACCGGGATCGAGACCGGATCTTCCAGCAGCTTGGGCCGATGCGCCTTGGGCGACGCATCCATCTCCTTGCTGATTTCGAGCAGAGCCTTGCCATCCTGCACGCCTTTGATCGCCACTTTCGCGAGCGCCTTGCTGTAGGAGCAGTTCGGATCTTTGATCGCGCATTCGGCGGTCTTCATCCCGCACAGGCACGAACAATCTTCCTCGCGCAGCAGTTTGAGAACGGCTTTCTTCTGGACCGGCGTCAAACCCGACAAGTCAATCTTGCCGAGATTCTCGGATGTTTTCCACGAATCCTCGGAGGAGGCAGGGGTTTGCGCCAGGACCGCTAGTGAGGCCGCGCAGAGACAGAGCAAAATTGTCCAGTAGCGCACGTCTCTATTATGCCCCGGAAACGGGACGCGCATTGGACGACCCCGCGTCCAGGAAGCTTTTCAAATCCTGTTCGTTGACGGATGGCTCGCCGGGCGCGACGTTATTGAGCTTGCCGGCCTTCATCCAGGCTTCCAGCTGGTCCACCAGACTGAACAAGTGATCGAACGAATCCACTACGAAAAGCAGCGGCTGATAGTGATCGATCTCGAACGCCTGGTTGATGGCCCATTCGAGCTGGATCGGAAAACGCTGCACCTCGGGCGCTTCAATCGCGTGGGAGATTTCGCCGTAGGAGCTCAGCAGGCCGCTTCCATAAACCTTTAGCCCGTCCGGTCCGCGCATCAATCCGAACTCGATCGTAAACCAAAAGAAGCGCGCCATCGCCCGGATGATGCTAGTGAGGCAGTGCACGCGGGTTTCGGGGTCGCGGATTCCAGAGACCAGACCGGCGGCCGTGTGCGCGCACTCGCCGAACCGCACCAGCGTCTCGGCGAAATGCTTGTCGGTGTGCATGGGAACGTGTCCGGCCACGTCGTGGAATATATCAGGTTCGGGAAGGTAGTCCAGCTTATCGGAGCGGCGGATCGTGATGGTGGTGGGGAAGGTGCGGTTGCGAAGACAGTCAAAGAACAAAAAGGAGGGAATGTATCCGCTGACGGCCTTGGCCTGAAAGCCGGTGAGCGGCCGCAGAAACTTGTTGACGTCCTCTAGCCTTGGGACGCGATCCGGATCGAGACACAACGATCCGATTCCCTTCAGGAAATGCTGGTTGGCGTATCGCTCCCAGCGCGGCAGCATGCGCGCGTACAATTTTCGCCAGGCCTCATGGTTCTCGGGGGAATACAGCGCGTAGGGCTGCGAAATGTAGAGCTGGCCGTTGCGCCGGGCGGCTTCGATGAAAGGAGCCTCTGTCGTAGTCAAACCGGACCGCAGGTCTGTTTGAACTGCCATCAACTCCATCATAGCACCACTTGAACGTGGTGTCTTAACAAGCGAAACTCGTAGTATGATCGGCCCTATGAGCGCCGTACATGTCCGGGCCGATCAACGGCGGGATGGATTCTGGATCGCCTGGGTCACTATCCAAAACGAAGCCAAACTCAACACCTTGAACAGCGTGCTCATGCGGGATTTCGTGGACGCGATCAAGCGTCTGGCCGATGATGAAACACTACGGGCCGTTGTCCTCACTGGCGCGGGCGACAAGGCGTTCTGCGGAGGAGCGGACATCGACGAAATGGCGGCACTCGATGCTTCTACCGCCGAGGCCTTCATCACTCAATTGCATTCCTGTTGTGAGGCGCTGCGCGAACTCCCGGTTCCCGTGATTGCCCGTGTCCAAGGCTATGCGCTCGGCGGAGGCTTCGAATTGATGGCCTCCTGCGACCTGCGGGTCGCGGCGGAAACCGCCGTTTTTGGGATGCCCGAAGTAAAGCTTGGAATTCCGTCGGTAATTGAGGCGGCGTTGCTCCCGGGCCTGGTCGGATGGGGTCGCGCCAGGGAGATCCTGCTGCTGGGCGAGAACTTTTCAGCCGCCGAAGCAGGAGCTTGGGGCTTGGTAGAGCGGGTGGCTCCTTTTCAAGACCTGGACGCTGCCGTAGAGCGTTGGATCGGCTCTATTCTTCGGGCCGGTCCGCAAGCTGTCCGGCTGCAAAAGAAGCTGATCCGCAAGTGGGAGGATCTGCCGCTCCGGGAAGCCATTCTTGCGGGGATTCCAGCTTTCGTGGAAGCTCATCGGAGCGGCGAACCTGGTAAACTGATGCGGGAATTTCGAAGGATGCGCGTAAAGCGTTGATCCCTTACAGTTGACGCGCCTGAGCCGGCATTTTGAACCAGCGATCCAGGCGGGTGCGGCTAGCTGTGTCTGGCGCGGCTTCCTTAACGCTCTCGCTCGGCAGGTTCATTTTCTGACGATAATGCGCCACCAACGCGTCTTGATCGTACGCGATAGCGGCGGCATATTGGCGAAGATAACTGGTGCTGAAGATCCCACCCGGAAGCTTTTCGAACTCTTCGAGCTCGATCGCACGGAGAAACCTTATGCTTATCTTGGTGTTAGTGGCGATCTCCTCGAGCGATCGGCCAGCCGACTGGCGTAGCCTGGCGAGATCCAAAGTTCGAGAGGAATTTGAGTTGTGAGGAACGGGAGTAGAGGACTCTCGGTAAGCCATAATACGTGACAGTGCCCTTTGGGGGTATAAGATCTCTCATGATAACCGATTTGTCAACATGTTGGAACAGTGAAAGTGTGTTAATCAAGCGAGGTTTTGGCGTTTCCATGAGGACCCTGGGGATGACCCTAGTGGCACCCGGCACAGAGGAAGTAGAGCTACTATTGCCTGGAGGCCGCAAATCGATAAAAACAACCCAAAAACAACGGTTGTTTGAAGCGCTTATACAAACTTTTGAGGACCAAATCGGCCCATGTTCCCGTATCATGGGAAGAGATTCAGCCGGGGAGGCTATCTAATGCGCTTACTTTGTCTGTCTGTTGCTTCCGTCGCGATCCTGTCGGCGGGTACCACTACACAATCGGTCACCTTCTACAAGGATGTGTTGCCGGTCCTCGAAAAGAACTGTCAAACCTGCCATCGTCCTGGCGAAGCGGCGCCCATGTCGCTGCTGACTTACGATGAAGCCCGCCCCTGGGCTAAGTCTATCAAGCAGGCCGTGGTCACCAAAAAGATGCCGCCATGGTTCGCCGATCCGCATTACGGAAAATTTTCGAACGAGCGCACCCTGGCGCAGGCCGACATCGATACCCTGGTGAACTGGGCAGACAACGGAGCGGTAGCTGGAAATCCCAAGGAAGCGCCTAAGCCCATTGCTTGGGTAGAGGGATGGCGCATTGGGAAGCCCGACGTGGTTCTGAGCATGTCGGCGGCTTTTAGCGTCCCGGCGTCTGGAACCATCGACTATCAGTACGTCGTGATTCCCACCGGCTTCACGGAAGACAAATCTATTCAGATGGCGGAAGCGCGGCCCGGCGACCCGGCCGTGATCCATCACATCATCGCCTTCATCCGCGAGCCCGGCAATCCCTGGCTCAGGAACCTGAAGCCGGGCGCCGCGTTCGACGCCCGTGAAGCGGAGCGCGAAGCTGAAGCGCAGCCCAGAAAGCCCGGCCAGCACCGGGAGGGCGGCGGATTCGGCGGCGACTTCCTGGCTGGCTACGCTCCCGGGACGCTTCCGAACATCATGGAACCTGGCGAGGCTAAACTGGTTCCCGCCGGATCCGACATTATTCTGCAGCTGCACTACACGGCCAACGGGAAACCGGCCACCGATGTTTCGAAGGTTGGAATCGTTTTTGCGACCACGGCGCCGACCAAGCGAGTTCTGACCCTGGCCGCAACCACCGCGAATTTCGCGATCCCGGCCGGCGACTCGGATTACCGGGTGGAAGCCACGCTAAAGCTTCAGGACGATGCCACTCTGATCAATCTTCTGCCGCACATGCATTTCCGCGGCAAGGATTTCACCTATAAAGTGACCTATCCGACCGGCGAAACGGAAACCCTTCTGGAAGTGCCGCACTATGACTTCAATTGGCAGCTCACTTACGACCTGGCGCAGCCGAAGCTGTTGCCGAAGGGCACTGTGATCGATTGCATCGCGCACTACGATAATTCGGTCAACAATCGTTTCAATCCCGATCCGACCAAAGAAGTGCACTACGGCGAACAGACCTGGGAAGAGATGATGTTCGGCTTTTTCGACGTGGCTGTTCCGTTGAACACGACAGCCATGGATTTAATGGTTCCCAAGAAACCGCAACAAGCCAACAGCGGCGGCTTCTAGCCTGCGTCCGTACAAAGTTCTCGGTGGGGGTTAAGACATGCAGTTGAAGACTGTGGTTTTGACGCTGGCGGCATCCATTGCCGCCAGCGCAGCTTCGATCTCGAATAACGTTACCTTCTATAAGGACGTGCTTCCGGTGCTGCAGAACAAGTGCCAGGAATGCCACCGGCCTGGAGAAGTGGCGCCGATGAGCTTCGTCAAGTACGAGGAAGTTCGTCCGTGGGCGAAAGCCATCAAGACGGCCGTGGTCACCAAGAAAATGCCGCCATGGTTCGCCGATCCGCACTTCGGGAAATTCTCGAACGATCGCTCGCTGTCCCAAGCCGATATCGACACCCTGGTTGCGTGGGTTGATGGCGGGGCCAAGGAAGGCGATGCCAAGGATGGCCCCAAGCCGCGCGAGTATACTTACGGCTGGCAGATCGGAACTCCTGATCAGGTCCTGGAACTGCCCACCCCGATCGAAGTTCCCGCCACGGGCGTGGTGGACTACACCTACGTGGTGATGCCTTTGAATTTCACCGAAGATCACTGGGTGAAGATGGCCGAAGCCCGGCCGGACCAGCGCTCCGTGATTCATCACGTTATCGCGTTCGTGCGCGATCCCGGATCGCATTGGCTGGCGGATGCCAAGCCGGGCGTTCCGTACATTCCGAAAGCCGCGGGCAAGGGCGGCGACGGCGGCGGGCTGCCGGGCGAATTGCTAGTGGGCTACGCACCGGGATTGCCGCCGCACCGATTGCGAACCCGGTGAAGCCAAACTGCTGAAGGCCGGCTCGGACATCGTGCTCCAGCTGCACTACACGCCCAACGGAAAAGCGACTGACGGATCAAACCAAGATCGGGCTGATCTTCGCCAAGGAACCGCCCGAGCGGCGCGTGATGACCATGCTCGCGCAAACTTGTTCCTGAGGATTCCGGCGGGCGATCCAAACTACGAAGTCCATGCACGGCTAACCCTGCCCCAGGACGTCAAGCTAGTGAACCTGCATGCCGCACATGCATCTGCGCGGCAAGGATTTCGATTTATAAGGCGGTTTATCCCACCGGCGAAACGCAGGTTCTGTTGAGCGTGCCGCACTACGACTTCAACTGGCAGCTCTGTATATGTCGAACCAGGAGCATTCTGCTGCCGAAGGACACGCGCATCGAATGCACCGCCCATCACGACAACTCGGTGAACAATCCGGCCAATCCGGATCCAACCAAGGAAGTGCGCTGGGGCGACCAGACGTTTGAAGAAATGATGGTCGGTTTCTTCGATGTCTCGTTCCCCGCCAATTTGGATCCCGCCAAGCTGGCGCAACAGAACAGCGGCGAGTAGCTAAGAGTTAACAACATGAATCGGAAGCTTTCGGATTTTCATCGTGGCGGGGCCTGCGCTGGGCCGGTACCAGCACGCAGGAAGTGACGTTCCACAAGGACGTGGAGCCGATCCTGCAGAACCATTGCCAGGAATGCCACCGGCCCGGTGAGATCGCGCCCTTCTCCCTGCTGTCCTATAAGGAGGCCCGGCCGTGGGCGAAGGCCATGCGCGAGGATGTGCTGTCGAAGAAGATGCCGCCGTGGTTCGCCGATCCGCAGTACGGGCATTTTTCGAACGACCGCTCGCTAGCTCCGCATGAGATCGCGAAGCTGGTCGCCTGGGTGGATAGCGGGATCCAAGGAGGGCGATGCGAAGGACGCCCCCAAAGCGCAGGCATTCGTCGACGGCTGGAACATTCCGACGCCGGATGTGGTGCTCAGGATGTAGGAGCCCTTCCATATTGCCTGCCAAGGGCGAATTCCTTATCAGTACGTTGTGATGCCCACCAAGTTTACGGAAGACAAATGGATTCAGATGGCGGAAGCCCGTCCGAGCGATCGCATAGTGGTCCATCACATGGTGGTCTTCATCCGTGATCCCAAATCCAAATGGCTGCGCGAAGCTAAGACCGGAGTGCCGTTCGTCCCCGAGCGGCGGCAAGGACTTCAACAATATCTCTGGCGGCGGCAGCGACATCCTGATGATCTATACTCCCGGCATGGTTCCCGAGATCTGGCGGCCGGGCCTGGGCAAGATGATCAAGGCAGGTTCGGATCTGGTGCTGCAGATTCACTACACGACCGACGGGAAAGAGACTGAAGATCATACCCAGGTCGGCCTGGTATTCGCTAAAGAGAAGCCCACCGAGCGCGCCGTCACGTTCGGCGGCAACAATTTAGGATTTAAGATTCCTCCCGGTGATCCGAACTATCGCGTGGAAGCGAGCAACGTGTTCCCCAACGGCGCAACCCTCCTGAATTTCTTCCCGCACATGCACCTGCGCGGTAAAGCATTCGAGTATCGGCTGGTGTATCCTGATGGGAGGACGGAAGTTTTGCTGAACGTCCCGAAGTACAACTTCTTCTGGCAGCTTGACTACAAGTTCGGCGGAGCCCTTCAAGATTCCGCCGGGCGCCAAAGTGGAATGCGTCGCGTGGTATCGACAATTCGCCCAACAATCCGAAAAATCCGGATCCGACGGCAACGGTTCGTTTCGGCGAGCAAAGCTGGGAAGAAATGATGATCGGGTTTTACGACGTGGTGATCCCCGCTGATATGAGTCTGCGCGACTTCTTCACGCCCAAGAAGACGGAGGGCGCTACCACTGGTGGCGGGCTAGAGTGAAAAAAATCTTAGCAAAAACATCCATCATTATCCTGGCGGGTTTCGGCGCGGCGATCGTGATGAGCGCGCACGACCCTATTTCCACTAAGATCACCTTCGATCGCGAGATATCGCGAATCATCTATGTGCGTTGCGGCTCCTGCCATCACAACGGCGGCGCCGCGTTCTCGTTGATGACCTATGACGATGCACGGCCCTGGGCCAAGGCCATCAAAGAGGAAGTTCTGGAACGCCGCATGCCTCCGTTCGCGGTGGTGAAAGGCTTTGGCGATGTAGACGACTCCGACGCTCTTACGCAAGAAGAGCTGCACTTGATCGCCGACTGGGTGGAAGGAGGTTCGCCCGAAGGCGAGCCGACATTGCTTCCCAAGGTCACCCCGGATTTCAAGGATCCCGCCAAAGCGACGCCCAAAACCGGAGCGCAGATGATCGTGGACGGCAGCCTGACGCTCAAAGAGCCCGAAGTCTTCGTCGCGGCTCGCGCCGGTAAAATGGCGGAGGGAAGCTCGATCCAAGCCGTGGCCGAGAAGCCGGATGGAACCATCCAACCGCTGATTTGGATTTACGACTACAAGCCGAAGTTCGACCGCGCTTACTACTTCCGCGATCCGCAATCTTTCCCGGCCGGCACCAAGATAGAAACCTTCCCTGCCGGCGGCGGGACTCTCGCGCTCCTAGCCAAGAAGTGAAGCTCTTCGCGGATCGCCTCATCGACGCGGTGCGCCGAAAGGGCAGTCCCTGCGTGGCCGGCCTCGACCCCCGCATCGAACTGATGCCCGACTTCATCAAGTCCGGCCGTGGCGCGCTCTCGCGCGACGTGGTTCGCTCCACGATTGCCGATTTTCATGAGCTGGTGCTGGACGCCATCGCCGATTTGATTCCGGCCGTCAAGCCGCAACTTGCATTCTACGAACAGTACGGAATTGGGGGGTTGGAGGCGTTCGAGAACACCTTGAATGCGGCGCGCCACCGCGACATTCTTACCATCGCCGACGGCAAGCGCAACGATATTTCCTCCACGGCCGAAGCCTACGCCATAGCTTTCCTCGCGGACACCGCGTTCAACGCCGACAGCATGACCGTGACGCCCTACCTCGGACGAGATAGCCTGATTCCGTTTGCCGAGGCCTGTGCGAAATACGGCAAAGGGATGTTCGTCGTTTTGAAAACTTCGAATCCGGGCTCGCGGGATTTTCAGGATCAACCCCTGGAAGGAACTGGGCGGCCGTTGTACGAAACCATCGCCGGCGTAATCAACGATCTCGGCAAAGAGCTGGTCGGAGAATCGGGCTATAGTTCGATCGGGGCCGTGGTAGGCGCGACATTCCCGGAGGATGGCCGGAAATTGCGGGCCCTGATGCCGCGCGGGATTATCCTGGTGCCGGGCTACGGAGCGCAGGGCGGGAGCGCGAAGAGCGCCGCTGCCTGCTTTGACGAAAATGGCCTGGGCGCCCTGGTCAGTTCCTCTCGAGGAACCACGTACACTTATTCCGGTCCGGACATCAGCCGCGCGGCATACACGCGAAGCGTTCGCGAAAACATGCTGCGAATGATCGAAGATGTCCGAAAAGCTATTTCAGTTCCTGCACAGGTACAGTGAACGCCACGGTATTGATGACGCCCTGGCGCATGAACTGAATCCAGATCTTGTAGGTGTGAGCGCGCGGAAAAATGATGTTGAACTGCATCTGCGGGCCGCCGTCCGCGATGAACGGATGATCGTGAATCATGTCCACCAGGTCATCGCTCGCGATCAGCATATGCGCCCACGCTCCGATATACTTCTCCATCCCCTCGGTCTGCTTGAAGTGGAAGAATAACAGCGTTTTCAACCCGACGATCGGCTCGGGCGGGTCCATAGTCAGCTCGACGTCGGTATTCTCGGCATGGTAAGAGCCTAACTCGGGCTTCAGCTTCGGTTCCGCCAGTGGAATTTCCTGTCCTGGAGCGCCGGGAACCACCACGGTTTGCGCCACTAACTGCGGAGTCCCGCCGGTAGGATAAAAGTCGCCCAGGATGCGGTACATGCCGGGTTTCGGAAACTTCTCGTGGAAGATGAACGTGCCGTCGGGCTGAAGCACCGGATGGTCATGCAGGAAATACTGCAAGTCCTGGCTCACGACAAACATGTGGAACAGCTTCTCGTGCACGATTTCATAATGATTTACGTTCTTGCCATTATCCTTGGGGTTCTCGATGCGGAACAAGAGCTGGGCGTCTTGGCCGGCTCGAACCGTGGGCGGCGTCACCGTCAAATGCATCGGGTATTCCACTTCATCCTGAATGCCCAGCACCAGGGTCATACCACAGCGCGGGCATTTACCGGGTTTGTCCGAACGGACGTCTTTATCCATGGGACAAACGTAATCTTGGTTTCCGGTCGGGACGGTAACAGCTGTAGCCCCCTCGCCGACGACCTGCTGCTGGGCGCAGAGAGGGATCACGCTGAGAATCAAGACGGGGATTAGGGTCCGCATTCCTCTATTATCGCGCTTTTCGAGGATTGTGGCCGCATCGTGGTGCGACAAATCGTCGCAGTACCAGCGGTTTGAGGCTACCCACGCAAGTCTTTGAAAGCGTCTTCGATCTCCCGCTTGGCGTCGGGCGTGGGGACGGTGAGCGGCAGGCGCGGCGGTCCGCCATAGTAGCCGGCCAGGTCCATGGCGTGCTTCAGCCCGGGGACGCCGTACTTTGCGGTCACCAGGTGCGCGGCGCGGCCGATCCGATTCTGCCAGTCCAGCGCGGCCGCTGGTTCGCGTGTCCGATGCGCCTCCCAGATGGAAATAGTGGCGTAGGGCGCGGCGTTGGCGAAGGCGAGCACGGCGCCGACACATCCCACAGCTAAGGATGGGGCGAGCGTGGGGGCCGAGCCGGTAAGGACCTGGAAGCCCGTCCTGGTCTCGCGGATCATCTGCATCACCTTCTCGAGATTGCCCGAACTTTCCTTGATGCCGGCGATGTTGGGGTGATAGGACAGCTCGGCGACGGCGTCGGGCGCGATGTCGACTCCGGTAACTTGCGGCCAATTGTAAATGATGAGCGGAATCCGGGAATGATCCGCCACCGCGCGGAAGTATAGCATCTGGGCCGCGGAATTATTGATCAGGTTCTTATAGTAATGCGGCGTCCGAACCATGGCGGCCTTATATCCAATTTCGGCGGCGCGGTTCGTCAGCGCGACAGTCTCGCGCACGCTCTCCATTCCGGTTCCGGCGATCAGCAGCTTGTCGGGCGTTGCCCACCCCGCCACCCATTCCCAAAGCAGCACCTTCTCCTCGGTGGTGAGCATGACGCTCTCGCCGGTGGATCCGCACACAACGTAACCGGCGAGACCGGTTAGATTCCACTTCTCGACGTTGTGCTGGACTTTGACTTTCCAGATTTCGCCTTCGTGATTGAAAGGCGTGGCGATGGGCGGGAAGATTCCGTGCAGCTTCATAGGAGAGACAAAAAGGGGCGGCCTTTGAGACCGCCCCGGGTCGGAGCTAAGCCTGTCTTGCTACGAACGTGATGACCAGCGTATACAGGGCCAGAGATTCAATGAGCACCAATCCGATGATGAGTGCGAAACGGATTCCGGCTTGCGCGCCGGGGTTACGGGCCATGGCTTCAGCGGCAGACGCGGTCGCTTTGCCCTGACCTAAGCCGCAAAGGCCGGATGCGATGCCCATGGCAATGTATGCCGCGGGCAAATTCAAGCTGCCGCTCGATCCGCCGCTGGTACCTTGGGCGAAGATCGGGCAAGCTACCAGCAGCAGGGCCGCCAGCAGAAAGATCATTTTACGTGTCACGAGTGTTTCTCCTTAGTTAGAAATTGTCCCGAGGAGGTGGTTCCCGATCCGCCCTGGGGGACGGCGGGCTCACGCTCGGAACGATGATGCCGTTAGTGCTCGTGCGCCACTGCGCCCCCAACATAAATCATGGCGAGCAGCATAAAAATAAACGCCTGTAAGAATGCGACGAAAACGTGCAGACCCATGAAGACCGACGGAATAATCAGATAGGTGAGCGCTAGAAAAGTCATAGTGACCTTTTCGCCCGCGAACATGTTCGCGAAAAGACGAATGGTCAGGGACAGCGGACGGGCGAAATGGCTGATCAGTTCGATGGGAACCATGATCGGCGCGAGCCACCATACCGGACCGGCGAAGTGCAGCAGGTATTTGCCCACGCCTAACGCGCGGAAACCCTGCGCGTGATAGTAAAGGAACACGCTGACCGCCAGCGCCGCCGGCACGGCCGGAGTCATGGTGGGTGATTCGAAGCCTGGAATCACGCCGATCAGGTTCATGAACAGAATGAAAATGAACAACGTTCCAAAGAACGGAACATATTGCGAGCTGTGCTCGACGGCGTCGTGCGCTTGATCGGCAACGAACTGGTGGATGGCTTCAAAAGTGAGCTGCAGCTTGCCGGGCCGGTCGTAAGAAAGACGCGACTTCAAAAGCCCGAAGACCACGAAGATGATTAGCACCACCAGGATTTCCATGGTGAGCCAGTTTTCCCACGGATGCGCGGGATCGGCGGGCGGACGGCCGATGGCGTTCAGGAATGAGTCGAGCGGCGCGGCCAGAAACTGGTTGAACAGTTTGGTGCTCCAGAGTTCTGCTTCAGCTTGCATATATTAGTTCGTAAACGAGTTCCAGGATGACTGCCGCCGCAGAGACCAGGAGCCCGGATGCCGCGGCCGCAATATTCAACCCCAGATACCTGATTATAGCCCACGCCACGGCGGCGAGCAGGATGAAACGAACCACGAAAAACCAGTTTCGCCGGGACTTCGCCTGCCCGCCGAGCGCCTGAGTCAGCTGCTGCCAGCGCCAAAAACTAAGATAGGAAACGGCCGCGCCGCAGAGGAAGGATGCGCCGGGTTGTAATCCCTTTCGCCACGCGAGGAGCGCCGCTCCGGCGAGTCCCAGAATGGGGATCAAACGAGTGACGCGGCGGATGAAGCGGGGGTAAAGCTCGGCGTCACTTACGGGCATCATCCCTGGTGAGTTCCCGGACCAGCTCGATCATGCCGGAGGCCAACCCCAGGAACAGGAAGACGATTTTGAGATAGCCCGTCCCTAACCACTTGTCGAGAAAGTAGCCGATGACGAATCCGACCAGGACCGCCGCGGGCAGCAGAAAAACCACGCTGTAGTATTTGCCGAACTGTTGGATCAGATCATTTTTTGGCATGGACGCCTCGCTTGCGATCGAGAACCTGGGAAGCCTGTTCGGCGGCTTCCTTGATCAGGAAGCCCATTTTGGGGTGGCTGGCGGTGATGTCGGGCGGGAGTCCAAATTCCTGCAGCGTCTCGCTGGTGGTGGGGCCGATGGAAGCGATCGCCATGCGGCGTAGCGCGTCCAGGACGGGTTCTTCGAGGCAGGCTTCCAAGGCAATTTGGAAAAGATGAGTCACCTGGATGGAAGTGGTGAAGATGGTGACATCGGCCTGGCCTTCGACGATGCGTCGAACGGCTTCATGCAGAGGGCCAGTGTCCTCGGGGAGATCCCACTGATAAACCGGCACCGGCGTCACGTCCGCGCCCCGCTCGCGCAGAGCGCTGAGCAGCTCGGGATTCGAACGGCCATATTCCTGGACGGCGATGCGGCGTTCGGGACGTCCTGCCGTCGCGGCCACCAGTTCGCGCCAGGTATTCGGCTCAGGCACCGTAACGGTAACGGGAACCTGCATTTCGCGCAGCGCGGCGGCGGGTTTGGGGCCTCGGGCGACCACCGTAATTTTCCGCAGGCTCTCGGCGAAACGGCCGGGAGCGTAGCGCGTGGCGAGAACTTTATCGAGCGCCCGCGTGCCCACGCCGGTGAGGAAGATGAGCATGTCGAACTCGCCGCGGAACAGCCGCTCGGCGAAGGCGAATGCCGGCTCATTGTTTTCGATGGGCGCTTCGCGCATGGAGGGCGCGACGAACGGATCTCCGCACTGGCGGCGAATCAGCTCGCCGATCTCGGTGGCGCGGCGGCTTTCGAACGCGAGGACGCGAAGGCCATCGAACGGCATCCACTTCAGGTTAGCAGCGGACGTGATTCGCTACAATTGACGATAGAGGAATCGGCCATGACAATTGAACTCCCGGAAGACCTTGGAGCCGCGCTGAAGGCGCAAGCCAATGCACATGGTGTCTCCCCGGACGGTTACGTTCGCGAGATTTTAGAACGCGACCTGGCCTCGTCGCTCGGCAGGCAGCCGTCTGGCGCTCCGTTCAAGACCGGCCGCGGTATGTTCGCGAAGTACGGGCAGGCACCATCGGCTGAGGAGATCGATGCGAATCGTGCCGATATGTTTGCGAACTTCGGCGAAGACTTCTGATGATCGCCGCAGTTGCCGACACGCATACGGCGCTTTGGCATTTGTTTGACGATGCAAGGTTGTCGGATGCCGCCGCGGCGATTATTAGTGAAACGGCGGCGGCGAGACGCAAGATTGCAATTTCAACCATAACTTTGGCAGAAGTGGTCTATTTAATCGAGAAGAACCGTCTGCCGGCCTCGGCGTATGAGGAACTCACACAATCGTTGTCCGACGCCGAGCACGTTTTTACGGAAGCCGTTCTGACAGCCGCCATTGTTCAATCCATGTGGCGAGTGTCGCGCGCTGAAGTCCCGGACATGCCGGACCGAATAGTGGCGGCAACCGCCCTTCACTTTGCTGTGCCGGTTATTAGTCGCGACCGGCGAATTCACGCCGCCAGAGTTGAGACGATTTGGTGATGAAAGCCGGGGGATGGTGGCGGGCCTCTGGTACCCGGATCGGCTGAACTGCATCGTCTCGTATCGTTATCCAGCCGGCCCCCGATTTCTCAGGTACAGTGGTTTGCAGTGGGTATCGAAGCCCGACGGCACGCGCGTTTCACGGCCAATCTCCCCATCCAGGCATCCACCACTCGCGGGACGCTGGTGGAGAGCGAGACCGGGCGAATGCTGGATGTTTCCGAACGCGGCCTCTGTTTCGTGGGCGCGCGGTACCTGGCTCCCGGCGCGTCGCTGAAGATAGAATTTCGCGATTGCGTGCTGGAGTGCGAGGTGAAGCATTGCCGCATGCGCGAATACAGCTCGCATATGGAGTTTGTGACCGGGGTGGAAGTTCTGCGCGTGGCCGCCGGCGCGGAAACCTGGAAATCCTTGATGCCCGTCCTGCAATGAACGCTCAAAGCGCTCTTACGGCTCGCCTAGATTTCCATCCTCGCGATTCCAGGTTGCCAGATAAGACTCCGAGGCGAGCTGCTCCAATTCCGCGGCCTGCCGATACTGCCAGTTCTTAAGCTTGCCGGCCTTCAATTCCTCGAGCAGGCGAACGCGCTGTTTCGCAAGATTATATTTTTTCTGCTGGGCGGCGAGGTCGCGGTCCAAACGCTTGCGGCGCACGGCCAATTCATCCGCCTGGCGGCGCAGGCGAAGGGCATAGGCGCTCAGGCCGCGGAGATCACTGCCGAGCAGGTCGGGAATGGTGCCGAGCGATAAGTCCAGTTGCGATTTCTCGGCCGTCAGTTTGGCCGCCAGCATCTGCAAACGAAGCTGTTCATTGATGAGCCGCTTCAACTGTTCCTGTTCGCGGATGAACTCGAGCGAGCGCCAGCGAAGCACTTTTTCCAATGGAAAATGGAAGCGCTCCATGCTGGTTCACTCTATCCCAGGGCGGCGGAGACCTTTTCCAGCCGTTCCAGGGTCTCGGGTAGCGTGGAGAAAGCTTGCGAGTCCTGCCTGAGAAAATTCAGGATTTCCGGCCGGCAGCGGATGCAGGCATCCAGCCTAGGATTGCTTCCCGCGGCGTACGCGCCCAGCTGAATCAGATCCTGGGAGTCGTGATAGAGCCCCAGCGCCTCGCGAATCCGTTGGATCGCGGCCAATTGACGGGCAGACGCCACGCGGGGCGCCAGGCGACTGAGAGAATGGCGGACGTCGATGGCGGGATAATGTCCCGCCGCGCCCAGCTCGCGCGACAAAATGAAGTGCCCGTCCAGAATACCGCGGACGGCGTCGCAGATCGGCTCATTGAAGTCGTCGCCCTCCACCAGCACGGTGAAGAATCCGGTGATAGAGCCCTTCTTGAAATGGCCGGAGCGCTCGAAGATCTTCGGCAGCAGAGCGAACACGGACGGCGTGTATCCTTTTTGGCTGGGCGGCTCTCCGGCGGCCAATCCGATTTCGCGCTGCGCCATGGCCAGGCGAGTAACTGAATCCACCACCAGCAGGACGTTCTTGCCCTGATCGCGGAAATATTCAGCCACCGCCAGCGCGACGAAACAAGCGCGGATGCGAAGCGGAGCGGGCCGGTCCGAGGTGGCCACAACTACCACCGAGCGGCTGCGCCCTTCCGGCCCCAGCTCGTTTTCAAGGAACGCGCGGACTTCGCGATTGCGCTCGCCCACCAAAGCGATCACCGTCACGTCGGCGTTGTTGTGCCGCGACATCGCGCCCAGCAGCGTGCTCTTGCCGACGCCGCTTCCGCCGAAGATGCCTACCCGCTGTCCTTTGCCGCACGGTAGCAGTCCGTCGATCGCGCGAACGCCGGTGACCAGCGGCTCCAGAATGTGTTCGCGCTCCAGCGGCGAGGGCGCTTGCGCATAAAGAGGATACGCTTCGGATGCTCGAATGGGAGGGCCGCCGTCCATGGGACGCCCGAATCCATCCAACACCCGGCCAAGTAGCCCCGGGCCGACGCGCAGCAGAGCGTCGTTTTTGCGCGAGACGATCCGATCGCCCAACTGCAGACCGTCGATCTCCTCCAAAGGCATGGACAGAACGCGTTCGTTTCGAAATCCGATCACCTGGGAACGGATGGAACGGCCGGAAGATGTTCGGACTTCGCAGAAGTCGCCGATCGAGGTCACGGGGCCGCGCGAGGCGATCAGCAGCCCCACCATTTCCGTCACTTCGCCCATCCAGGGCAGCAGCTCTATGTCGGGGACGTGCGGAATGAGCTCGCCGATGGGTGTGATGACTGGCGCGGCCATGTTATCTCTGCAGCCTGTCGATCAAACCGCGTTCGATCTCGCGCAGCTGCGTGTCCACGGAAGCATCCAGGATGCCTTGGGCGGTTTCGAAGAACACCTCGCCCGGATTCAAACTGGTATCCACCACCAGCACCAGGTTCTCCGATGCTCCGGACTGATCGAGATACTTTCGCACCAGAGCTTCCAGCGCCGGGTGCATGCGCACACGGCTGATTTCGCGGGACTGCACCTTCAAGAACGCGGCCTTCACCAAGCCGGCCAGCGCATCGGGATCGATGACGATCTCGCGGTGGATCACGCGAGCGGCGATCGTGGTTGCCAGGCGCACCAGATCCTGGGTAGCTTCTTCGCGGATCTGTTCCCGCGTGCGAGCGAGATCGGCCAGCGTCCGCGCGACGTTCTCCACCGCCGGCATAAAGCGCTGCTCGGTTTCGTGGCGGCCGGCGGCGAGGCCTTCCGCGAATGCTTCGCGCCGGGCTTGTTCCAAGCGCAGCGCCGCCTCGCGCTCAGCTTCTGAACGGACGTCCTTGGTCTTATCCTCCAAAACCGGGGTGACGGTACGCCAAAACACCGGACCGACGGAGGTCGGATCGCCGAACAGGATCTCAGAGGACATATTGACTCTCACCGCCGCCCTTGAGGCTGATCACGCCTTCGGACTCCAATTGCTGCACCACGGCGAGAATTTGTTGCTGCGCGGCTTCCACTTCGCGGATGCGAACCGGGCCGGCCGCTTCCATGTCTTCCCGCAGCATCTCTCCGCCGCGCTGGGACATGCATTGCAGGAAGTGGTTCTTCAGCTGATCGCTGGTCCCCTTCAATGCGATGGTCAGCAGCTTGCGATCGATTTTGGCCACGATTTCCTTCATGGCCGTGGCGTCGATCATCAGCAGATCCTCGAAGGTGAACATGAAGTGGCGGATGGCATCGATCAGCGGCTGTTCATCGCGGATGTTCGAAAGGATTTCATCGCTGAGCGCGCCATCCAGGCGGTTCAATATCTCGGCGGCGGAGCGCGGTCCTCCATGCGATTCCACCCTCAGTTCGCCTAGCGATCTCAGCTTTTCGCCGATCACCACGGAAACGTGGGAAACGATGTCCGGCGAAACCCGATCGAGCTGCGCCACCCGCAAGGTGACTTCGGAACGCAGCGCCGGATTCAGATTGGTGAGCAGCGAGGCTGCCTGGGCCGCGGAGAGGTGCGAAAGAATCAAGGCGATGGTTTGGGGATGCTCCCCTTCCACGAAGCGGCTCAATTGAAGCGGATCCGCTTTTTGGAGGGACTCGATATTCTTGTTGGCGCGGTTTCCGCTTTTCGGGAGGTGTTCGGAGATGCGTTTGGCGCCTTCCGGCCCAAAGGCGTTGGCCAGCATCCGCTTGGCGTAGTCGAAACCGCCCCGGCCGCCGCTGCGCGAGGCAGCCTGCGAAAACTCCTCCAACACGGCCTCGGTTTGATCGGGCGTAACAGTCTCGATCCGGGCGATGGCTTTGCTGACCGCTTTCACCTCTTCGTCATTCAAGTGCTTCAGGATTTCGCCGCCCAGCTTCTCGCCCAGCGCAACCAACAAAATGGCGGCTTTCTGAGGGCCGGAAAGTTTTGACGTGTGGTTTTCGTTGACGGTCATGAACGCTCGCTAGCTCGCTTCTTCTTCCGACAGCCAATTTCGCAAAATGCCGACCCAGGCTTCGGGATTGTTCCTGCCGGTTTCCTGCAATTGGTTGATGAGAACTTCGGTTCGAGATGGCATCAGAGCGGGAATCCCGCGCTGGTTTTCCGAAGCCGCGGCCAGGTTCGCTTCCGAGGGCGCGGCCAGCGTCGGAGTCCGGGCCGGAGACGGTAAAGCATCCGGCGGCGAATATACCGGCCGTTTCTTCCGCCGCGTGAGACCAAAGACGACTAGACCGATGAGAACCACGGCGCCTCCAACCGAACCCCACAGCAGAGCCGGTTTCTTTTTCAGAGCTTCGAGCGACAGCGGTTCGTCCGGCTTCTTCGACTGATCTGCCGGCGCAAGGTCGCCCCCCGGATTTTCGCTGGTGTCAAAGGGAAGCGTCTCTACGGTCAGTTGATCCCCGCGGGTGGGATTAAGACCCACCAGGGTTGCAACCACGGTTTGGATGGTTTTCAATTTGGCGGGGTCCGCGGGTATGACCACGCGATGCGCCTGCTTGCCCTGGCCTTCCCACTTCACGCCTTGATCGATCAGGACCGCGATGGACAATCGCTTCACGGTACCCACTGGGATCTTGGTGTGCTTGACGGTGCGGCTGGATTGATAGGTGATGCTTTCCGAACGTTTGGTGGAGGAGCTGGTGGTTCCGGTGGGACGCGTGGCGGCTGGCGGGGCAGCGGCGGGTGTGGCGCCACCTGGCGTTGCTCCAGGCGTGGCGCCGGCAGGTGCGGGAGTCGCCGCCGCGGTGGTGGCTGGCGGCGGAGTAGCCGCTGGAGCGGAGGATTGCTGGGGCAAATTGGACGCCGTTCCGGGAGGGGTGGGCCCCATCCCCGGACGCGTGGTCCCGCTCGAATCCTCAATCTTCTGCGACGACACCATGACGGACTTGGTGGGATCGAAGGTTTCCTCGCTCTCCTCGCCGCTGGTCATGTCCACGTCCGCGGATACACCCGTTCGGAATTTATCCGATCCGAGCAGCGGATCGAGAGTGTTGCTGATCTTCACTGCCAGGTCATGCTCGATCGCCTGGCGGTATTCGAGCGACGCTTCGGTCGCCTGGGTTCCGTCCGGGAGACCGCCGTGGCGCGGCCGGCTCAGCAGATTGCCGTTCATGTCCACCACGGATACGGATCCGGGCGTCAGGCCCTCTACCGCGCTCGAGACCAGATTGGTGATGGCGAAGACGTTTTGCGCCGACAATCGGAGTCCGGGCCGCAGACCCACCAGCACACTGGCTTTGGCCGGCTCCTGCGAATCCGTGAATACGGAATCCTTCGGAAGGGTCACGTGCACGCGCGCCTGCTGCACTTCGGCCAGCGCCATGACGGAGCGTTCCAGCTCGCCTTCCACCGCGCGGCGATAGTTGACGTGCTCGGCGAAGTCGGTGATCCCAAAATTGGTCTTGTCGAAAATCTCGAACCCGATGCGGCCGGTTTTGGGCAGCCCCAATCCCGCCATCTCGAGCCGCAGCTCGGGAACTCTATCCTCGGGCACCAGCAGCGTGGTTCCATTTTCCGAAACCCGATAGTCGACGCCCGATTCGCGCAATTTCGCCACCATTGCGCTGGCGTCCTCAGGGGCGAGCGAGGAGTACAGCGGACGCATTCCGCGGTCATGCTCAAAGCGCGAGAACCACATCACCAGAGCGGCCACACCGATGCCGCAGATGACGATCGTGAAGCGCTGCACGACGCTCAGAGAGGCTAGTAGTTTTTTCGCTTGGTCCATGGAATCACGCGAGGCAGCTTAGCCTCAGAGTTGCATCCTCATCACTTCCTGATACGCCGATATCACTTTATTTCTTACTTGCAGGGCCAGCTCGAACTCGAGCGACGCCCGCTGGGACGCCAACGCCACGGAGTGCAATTCCTCGTTGCCCCCGTTCAGAAAATTGTCGACGGTCTGCTGCGCTTGAGCCTGCGACTGTTCGACGTGCCCGATCACGCCTTCGAGCACGGAATGAAAACCGCTCGGCGCGGCGGCGGACGTATCCAGGCGCGGCACCTCGGGCAGAGTCACCGGCAGAATGGGAGAGATGGGCGACGATAGAGACATTAGCGGAAGAGGTCGAGAGACTTATTGATCATGTCCTTGACGGCCGAGATGGCTGCCACATTGGCTTCGTAGCTGCGCGATGCGCCCAGCAGGTCCACCATGTCTTCGGCCGGATTGATCTTCGGGTACGCAACGAATCCGTCTTTGTCCGCGTCCGGGTGGCCGGGCATGTAGCGCCGTTCGGGCGCGCTGTCGTCCACCAGGGTCTGGCTGACGGTGACGCCGGAAGGGTTGGATCCTAGAGCGGAATCGAACGCGGAGGAAAACGAACCCGCCGAGGGGTCCTCCTCAAAGACGACGTCCTTTCTCCGATAGGGGCCACCCTCCGGTGTGCGTGTGGTTTCCGAGTTCGCGAGATTTTCCACCAGCAGCTCGGCTCGGGTACGTTGGGCGGTCATGCCCGAAGCGCTGACGGAGAGGGATGAAAAGAGGCTCATGAACTCTTGCCCTCCTCAATAGCGGTCTTCAAGGTCTGGAGCTCGGAGCGGGCCAGGTTGGTGGCGACGGCGAATCGCAGCGCGTTTTCGGATAAAAGGCGCGCTTCGCGATCCATGTCCACATTGTTCCCGTCGTTTTTGGTTTTGAGCCCGGAGACCTCGGTCACCATGGGGCCAAAGCCGCTCATCTGATTCTGCAACTCGGATTGGAAATCAATATCCTTGGTTTTGTAACCGGGCGTGTCGGCATTGGCGATGTTGGAAGCAACCAGCTTCTCTCGAGTGCTCAGAAGATTCATGTAGCGCTCGATGCTCGCGCCCGCGTTCTCCACCATGATCTTCATCGCGGTGCAATCCGGCTGCCAACCACCGGGAGAGAGCTTTCACGGACATACGCAGCCCGAGCGTTTTAGACGTGACGCTGGGCGTCGAAAATTCGACGGTCCGGCTAAGCCCTAAGCATGCCTTGCAGTTCGCCCAGCAGCGGCGCTAAACCGGCTTCGTATTGACGCCAGCGCTGGAGTGAGCTGCGGAACAGGGGCTTGCGGACTTGGACCGAACTGGCGGTCTTAACCGGCCGCTTGGTGCTGTGGAAGTTGACGCAGCGATCATCCCAGGGCAAGCCGCAATGCGCGATAAGCCGGCGGGCCTGGCCTTCCAGGTCATCCACCACGTCTTCGTAAGCGACGTCGAGCATCGCGCCGGGCGGAAGAACGCGCCGCCAGTGATCCATCAGATTGCTGTAGCAGCGGTAATAGCGGCCGAGCTCCCCCAGGTCGTAGCAATAATGCAAACCCGCTGAGAATAGTTTGGAATAGCACGATACGCAAGTGTCCATCGGATCGCGCGTGCTGTGGATGATCCGGGCGTTCGGCAGGATCAGGCGGATCAGCCCGATCCGGAGGAAGTTGCCGGGCAGCTTGTCGACCATCCGGACTTTGCCATCCGCCAGCGCCGGCAGGGCGGCCAGATAAGCTCGGCCCAGCCGTCTTAAGGTTTCGCTGTCGAGAGCCGGCACAGATTCAGGATAAGAAAGCGATTGACCCATCGCATCGAATTCCGCTTTTTCGAGAATTGTCAACTCGCCCGCGCCATGAATCTGAGGATGGCTGGCTAGTATTTGTTCGATCAAGGTGCTGCCGGAACGCGGCATCCCGAGCACGAACACCGGAACCTCGGATGGATCGCCGGCGCCCTGAAAGCGATCGAACAGGCTACGGTCGAATACCTTTGAAATGCGTTGGAAGAACTCGATTACAGCCTTCTCGTCGTAGTTGATTTGCCGGTGTTTAATCTGGTTGCCCTGACGCAGATGTTCGAAAGCCCGGCTATAGTCTCCAGTGTCTTCGAGCGCCTTGGCCAGGGCAAAATGGATGTGCAGCGCGTCGTCCTCCGAGAGATCCGCTCTCGCGGCTAGTGCTTTGAGCGCCGCCAGATCCGCATCGCCCGCTCGGAAGGTCTTGATTTCGGCCCGATTGAAGTGCGCCCTGGCGTAGGAGGGTCGGGAGGCAATGGCCCGCTCATAATGCGCCAGCGCGTCCTCGAATTTACCCTGCTGCCTCAAAATGTTGCCCAGGTTGTTGTGGGCATCGGGATAGTTCGTGTTAAGGGCCAGGGCGCGTTCGTAATGCGCCAAAGCGTCTTCGAGCCGGTCTAAGGTTACGAGGGCATTGCCCAGATTGTTATAGGCTGAGGCATAATCCGGCTTGAGTGCCAGCGCTCGTTCGTAACACGCCACAGCCTGATCGAATTTGCCCTGCGCCTGGAGGGCGTTTCCAAAGTTATTGTGGGCTTCGGCGCAATCGGGCTTGAGCGCCAGCGCCCGCTCCTGGCAGGCCACGGCTCCATCCAAGTTTCCTTGGGCCAGCAAGACATTACCAAGGTTGCTGTGAACCTCCGCCCAGTCCGGTTTGAGCGCCAGCGCGCGCTGGTAACAAGCGGCAGCTTCTTCCAGATTGCCTTGGGCTTGCAGGACGGTGCCCAGATTGGAGTGATATTGCGCCTCATTGGGCTGGATTTGAATCGCTTGGCGGATCATCTCCGCGGCGGCCGCATGCCGTCCGTCCTGATTGGCGATCAACCCGAGCAGATGCAGGCTGTCCGCGTGCCGCGCATCGATCTCTAGGATCTGGCGATAAATCGTCGCAGCCTCGTTCAGCTGCCCGGCTCGGTGATGCGCCAGTGCATCTCCCAGCATCCCCGGAATGGCGGGAGACGGCTGTCCCATAGCTTCTATTTTGCCTGCATAGCGGAGGCGAAATTTAGGCGCGCACTTGGATGGAAGAGACTGGCCGGTACCCAAGCAAGCGTTCCTCGTGATAGCGCCTGGTTCTTTGGACCGCGGCCAGTTGTTCGGCCGCGATGGCGCGCTGGACGATGGTCATTCCTCGCGCCCATCCGAGTAGCTCCCGGGTGAGGCCCGGAAGGGACGATGTTGCGCGCTCGGACGGCGTCAGCATTTCCCAATGCCGCGCCAAAGCCTCGGCATACTCGGGGACGATACGGTTCGTAAGAGCGTGATCGCCCGCCAGCACCGCGGAACGAAGCTCTCCGGCGAGTTTATCCAACGGTGGAGGCATCTGGATTGTCGCTGGTCTCGGCCTGGAATAACCCTTGCAGGAACGTATTCTGCTGCTGGAGAGTGGCGATAAGCGCGTTCGACTGCGCGATCTGTTGCTGCAGGTTCTGCTGCAGGACGTTCAACTCGGCTTGATCGGTGTTGATCTGCGCCTGGTCGTTCTGGTTCTCGGTTTGAAGCGACTGCGTCTCGTTGGCGATCACTCCCACAGTGGGATCGGTAATCGAATTCAGAGTGTTGGTCGCGTATTGCAGGAACCCGCCCGTCGAGGTGCCGCCGAGGAACGACAAGGCGTCTGTAATCTGGGACTGCGAAAGATTGGCGATCGCCGTCGGATCGAAGGTAAGGGTTCCCTGGGTAGTGAACTCGACGCCTAACTGCGAGAGCGATGTGATGGAGCCGCTGCCTCCGGTGTAGCTGCCCAACTGGTCCAGGACCTGTTCCATGGCCAGGATGCTGCTATCTCCAGTGAGCGCGCCTCCGTTCTGTCCGAAATTCTTCTGCACTTCGGCCACCGCGGAATTGTACGCGGTCACGAAGGAAGAGAGCGCATTTGATACCGTGCTCAGGCTGGCTGCGACGGTGATATTTGTGGTTCCGGCGTTTTCGAGAGTCACATTCAAGCCCGGCGCGATGGTGACTGTGGCCGAATCGGTGGAAATGCCCGCCGGCGGCTGGCCGTTGACCGTGTATGTTGCGCTCTGGCCGGTGTTCAGGGTGCTCAGCAGATTATTATTGGAAGCGTCGTTGAGCTGGATTTCGACATTTCCGTACGTGGTGCTTTGAAGCACCAGGCGGTAATCCGCCGAACTGGGCGATCCCAGGTTCACGATCACGGCCTGCACCGGCGCCCCGCTGGCGTTGATCGCGGAAGCCAGCGAATCGAGGTTTTGAGCGGCCGGCTGAATCGTATAGTTGGTGCCGCCGACGTTTAGGGTGAAGGAGCTGCTTTGGCTGATGTCCTGGGAGGTGGGATCGGTGACGGGAGTTTGCTGCTCGGTACTGATGGCGCTGGACGAAGTGCCGGCCGTCAGCACATCCACGCTGTAGGTGCCGGCCAAAGCGCCGCCGGTTAAATTGGCGCTAAGAACGGACTGGTCGGAAACCGTGGCTGACAACGCTCCCTGGCCGGTACCGGACGAAACCGCCGAGAGTGAGCTCTGAAGGCTGTTGAAGAGTCCGCCCAGCGTGTTGAGTTCGCTGGTTTGGTTGCTGACCTGGGTTTGATCTGCCTGCAGCAGCTGCATGGGAAGCGCGGCCAGGTCCAGCGCCCGCGTGACGGAGTTCTGAAGGTCCGTTGAAAACGAACTCGTATCGGTGGTGCTGGTTTGCGGGTTGGTGATGTCCTGGCTGCTGGGAGCGCTTGAAAGGGAGCCGGCCGTGCTTGCGCTGGGACTTGTGAGGGAGCCGATTGAACTGGTACTCATAAAAACTCCTCAAAAAAGCAGAACTGGGCCGTTCTTGGTTAAGATCGGCCCAGTCACGCTACAGCTTTAGCCCGCGGGCTATCCTTGCAGCAACTTCAGATAAGCCGCTGGGATAGCGTTAGCCTGAGCGAGAGCAGCGATCGAGGATTGCTGCAGGGTTTGGGACTGGGCCAGATTGGCCGCTTCCTGGGCGACGTTTGCGTCGCGAATGGACGATTCGGCCGAGGAAAAGTTGGTGATTTGCGAATTGGCTAGAGCGCTGGCGTAGTTGAGCAGGTTCTCGCCCGCTCCGACGCGTCCTTGAACCAGGCCCAGGGCCTGGATGGCGCTGGTGATGGAGCTCAGGGCTGCCACGGCGCTGCCAGTCGCGGTTCCCGTGCTGGAGGGCAAGTTAGTGGTTTGCGCACCGGTGGCCGTGAACGTGCCGGTGGCCGCGGTGGTGGATGCGGTGAAGTTATTGACGCTCTGGATGGAAATGCCGGTGCCGGCCGCGTTGGTGACGGCATAGATTCCCAGAGTGGCGGTCTGCGCGTTGATCTTCGAGAGCGCGGAGGCCAGCGTATCGGTTGCGGCTAATGTGACGTTGGCCGTGCCCTGGCCGTTCTGGAACGTCAAAGTCTCGACCTTGCCCGTATAGGTGCCCGCGCCATCCACTTCGTAAACGCCGGTATTGGTCGCCTCCGAAGCAGTCGTAGCGATCGGGTTGGGATCGGCAGTGGCCACGGTCTTCACCGTGAAAGGCGTGCCGCCGCCAAAGTTAAGCTGCCCGTTGCTGTCCACTGTCGCGCTGATTCCGTACTGCGACAGCTGGCTGTTTAGGCTGCTCAGAACCTGCTGTTGGGTGAGAGCCGTGCCTGTTCCGCCGACGCTGACCGTAACCGACTGCGCGCCGCCGTTCGATGAATAGACGTTGAAGTCAAACGTCTGGGCGTCGGTGCCTAGGAACGTCGCGCCCGGCGCGTCCAGCCGGACTGTGTTGGCCGTTCCCTGGCTTAGCTCGGTGCCGCCCGCCGCAACGCTGGTGGTCGCCAGGCCCAAACCCGCCGCGTCCACTTGGTTCGAAGGTCCGCTCAGGTTGATGGTGACCTGTCCGTTCGACGCGTTGTTGCCGCCGCCGATGAACACGCTGTTGATGCCGTTGTACTGGCCGCCGGCAGCCAAGCCGATGTTGTTGGCCTGCCGCGTGATTTCCTGCAGGTCGGATTGATATTCCTGGTTCAGCGTGGCGCGGTTGCCGGAGAACGTCGCGCTGGCGGATTCGGTGGCGAGGGTCTGCAACCGGTCCAAAATGTTTGAAATGTTATTAAGGCCGCCATCGATGATCTGCAAGGTGCTGGTGCCGCTGCTGGCGTTCAGGACGCCCTGTTGCAATTCGGCGATCTGGGCGCGGTACCCGTTGGCCACTGCAAGACCCGCGGCGTCGTCGCCGGAGGAGTTGATGCGGTAGCCGGACGTCAATTGCTCGATGGTGTTGCTCTCGAAATTCGTGTTCTGCGCGAGCGCTTGCTGAGCGAACAACGAAGTTGTGTTGGTCTGAAGCGTGATACTCATGTTTTATCCTTTCGTCGTCTCTTTCGGCGTCTCGCCGAGTCACGCCAGTGTCCAGCGTGCGGTTATCTTGTCGATAACCCCGACGCGTTTTTCACACTTTTTTAGAGTTTCTTTGCCGGCGAGCGGGGCTGGCCGCCAAAGCGTCGGGAAAGTGACGCCGGGGAATAGGACGAAGGCTAGTCTCGTACCGCGGCTTTAATGGCCGGCGCCGCAGCCTTCAGATTCAGGCTGTTTACGATGACCACATCCACGCGGCGGTTGCGGGCCCGGCCTTCCGGCGTATCGTTCGAGGCCAGCGGAAGAGTATCGGCGCGGCCCACCACCGAAAATCGAACGCGGTCCAGGCCGAAATTTCCGCACAGCGTATCCAGAACGGCGATGGCCCGGGCGCAGGAAAGCTCCCAGTTGCTCGGGAATCTCGCGTTATGAATCGGCATCGAGTCCGTGTGTCCTTCCAATTGGATGAAATTCGGAAGGCCTCCGATCACATCCGCGAGCTTTTTCATGGTGGGCAACGAGGATTGATCCAGCGCGTCGGTGCCCGAAGAAAAGAATGCCGATTGCCGCAAGCTGATCACCAGGCCTCTTGGCTCGAGGCGCACCTCCAGCTTTCCAGCCTTGATTTCCTCTTCGAGCTCCTTGTTGAGGCGCTTCAGAGAGGGCAGCAGTTCGACGATATTGTCCGGCTGGGATTCCTTGGGCGTGTGCTGCGAGCCTCCCGGGCCCTTCATCATGGCGTTGCCCTGCCCTTTGTCATCCACCGTTCCGCCCAGGATCTTGGCCACCGCCGGAGGAACGCTGATGCTGCTGGCCGTCCGCCAGGGCTTTCTCCACTGCTTCGGAGACCTGCTTGGCCCGCGACTTATCGGTCTGCGAGGAAGCGAACATCACCACAAAGAAAGCAAACAGCAGCGTGATGAAGTCCGCATAGGACACCAGCCAGCGCTCATGATTCTCGTGCTGCGGCTCGTGCTTCTTGGGCATTGGCTAACTTCGCGCCGCGGCCGCCTGAGGAGCGGCCCGCTCGGATCCTTTGGCCTTCTCGGTTGCCGTTTCTCCTTCGGCGAAGGCATCCAGTTTTATACGAATCAGCTTCGGATTCAGCCCTTCCACGATGCTGCAGACGCCCTCGAGCATCAGCTCCTTGATTTCGATCGCATGGTGAAAGCGCGCCTTGATTTTGCCCGCGGCCGGCAGGAAGAACAGGTTCGCGGACGCAACGCCATAAACGGTAGCCACGAACGCGACGGCGATTCCGCGTCCCACCTCTTCGATATTTTCCAAATGCTTCATCACCTGAATCAGCCCGAGTACCGCGCCTATAATTCCGATGGTGGGTGCGTATCCGCCGGCTGCCTCGTACACCTTGGCCACGGCTTCTCCGCTGCGCTGCTCCAGCGCGATATCCAGTTCCATCATTTTGCGGAGCTCTTGCAGGTCCGTGCCGTCCACGCTCAGTGAAATGGCCTTGCGGAGAAACGGGTCCCCTATTTTCGGCAAGTCCGTTTCGAGCGAGATCAGGCTGTTCTTACGCGCCTTGGTGGCATAGGAGATGATTTCATCGATGACCTCCAGCGCGGATTCCTTGCGCTCGAAGAAAACGTTGCCCAGGCATTTGCCGGCGCGGATGAGTGTGTGCAGCGGCGTCGTCACCATCACCGCCCCGATGGTTCCGCCCAGCACGATCAGCAGCGCCGTCACCTGGGCAATGTCGGTTAGTTTTCCGCCGTCCAGGATCAGCCCGCCGAGAATCCCGGCGGCCGCCAGCACCAGCCCGCCGATGGTGGCGATGTCCGGTCGGCTGGACGGCTTTCTTGGAGCAGCTTGGCCAGTGGTTGCCATGGGGATCGTTACCTGTCGGAAGAGCGGGTGGCGACTTTATCCCAGTGCGGAGCCTGGAGCTCGTCTTCTCGCTTTAACGGACATCGGCCCGCGGCCATGATGTCCTTTCGAAATTGAATCACTCTGTTGACTACCTCTTCCGCCGATTCGAGAACCAGAAACTTTTGACCGGTCGTCAGGGCCACGACGGTATCCGGCGTAACTTCGACGTGCTCAATCAGGTCGGAATTGACAATTAACGGTACATGGTTCAGCCTGGTGAGCTGTATCATCAGTTACTCCAATATGTTGGCTCGAAAGTCTATCGGCCTTGGCGAATGAAAC
Organism: Terriglobia bacterium; assembly: GCA_963786745.1. Classification (GTDB taxonomy): domain Bacteria; phylum Acidobacteriota; class Terriglobia; order Bryobacterales; family Bryobacteraceae; genus Palsa-89. The sequence continues at coordinate 57,914 of CAWBAE010000019.1, forward strand.
GTTTATGCTTGGCAGGCAACCCTAGTGCACCTCGGAGTCCAAAAGTAAAGTCTGTACCTGAGGCGGCCGATTCTTAGAGCTAGGACTGCATGGAACCGGATTGGATTAAGGTCGATTTTCGAAACGCCGGACAGAAGCGCGAAATGACGGATGACCGGCTGCAGAACGCCCAGGAAGCTCTGGCGCGCGACCTGTCGCTGAGTTTGTCAGCCTTTCTGCGCAACTCCATCGCAGTGACCTATTCGGGAGGAACGGAGACCGCTTTTGGAGAGTTGCTGAAAGATGGCAGCGGCCGCTCCAGCTTCGGGCTGGCCCTGCTTCGGCCGGGCGAGTGGAAACTGCTCTTGCGCGCCGAGCATGCGGTGCTGTTTCCCCTCATCGGAATTGCGTTGGGCGCCAAGCCTGGAAGCTTTACATCGCCGGACCGCAAACCAACCGATATCGAACTGCAAGTTGTAACGCTCTTGTTTCGTCTGATTCTGTCGGAAATCTATCGGGCCTGGTCGCCGGTGCTCAAGATGCAACTGGAGACGGTGACGCTCGAAATCGACCAGTCGCCATCCCGAACGTTTTCAGGCTCGGATTCCATGTTTGTCGGTCATTTCGACGTGACGCTGGGGGAATATTCCGGGAAACTATCGCTGATCGTGCCGGCCGCCCTCTTTGCGGGAGCGCTGGCGGACAAGCAGATGGATCCGCCGCAGAAACCGAAGGCGCCGGCTTCGAGCGACGCCACGCTCGATCTCATGCTGCCCGCGAAAGTGTCGCTGGATGTTTGGCTGGAAGGCTCCGAGATGCGCCTAGGAGATTTGCTTCGGCTGCGCGAAGGCCAAATCGTTAAGCTAGATCATCCCGTGGATCGTAAGGTGATGTGTACACTCAACGGCTCTATCGGTTCGAGCGGACAGATTGTCAGCACGGGGTCCCGCAGAGCTTTCTTGCTTGAAGACCCGCTTACCTTGAAGCCTGCTCAGCGCTAGCCAGGTGCTCCAGCAAATAGAGAGCGGCTTGCACTCGTTCCGGCCGGTCGCTATCCAGCGAGTCGGTGGCGCCCAGGAAGACCTCGATCCGCTCGGCTTCTAAGCTGCTTGACGGCGGGACTTGGCTCGCAAGTTCCTGAAACTGAGCCAGTTCTCTTCGCAAAGCGCTCTTCGGCCAGCTGGGCCACTCCTCGATGAGCTGGGCCGCTAGACTGGCAGCGTCCGTTCCGATGACTGTGAGATTCGACATGCGACTACCATATCGATAGCTTTTTGAGAACTTTCAGCTATTTTTCTATTCGACCGGCAAATAATCGAACAAAGTTGATGTGGGCATGCGGGCCTGGGCAGCCATGGCCGCGTTGATGTCCGTTGAGTCCTGAGTCAGTTGGAGAGCGACCGCCGGAACATTCGTATCCTGTAGATTGCTAAGGTTGGTTTGGTCCTGCAACTGAAACTTTTGGGCCAGATCGAGGGCGGATGTAATGCGATTCTGGGCAGTACCGTAAAACGTGAGCTGCTGGTTGAGATAGGTGCTGGCGCTTTGCACGTCGCTGATGGCGGTTGAGATGGAGGTGGCATTACCGCTTTGCAGCGCCAACTGGAGGTTATTGAGCGCCGCGAACGCATTCTGCGGAGTGGGGTTACCAGCGGCGTCGCTGTTGTCGAACAACTCCTGTGCAGTCAGCGAGATGGGGAAGGTTATGCCGCTCGGGTCGGCGATTTGCTGGGTAGCTTGGGCGGTTACCAGCTGATCCACGCCGGTGGGGCTCGCTGGGTCCAGCTGATAAGGCGGCGATCCGCTGGCATCGCCGCTAAAGATGTAAACTCCGTTCACTTGCGTTTGACTGACGCCCACCAGTTGCGACAGCAGCGATTGGACCTGCGTGGCCAGGCCGCCTTGTTGCTCAGCGGTCACGGTGGTTCCGGATCCCTCCGCACCCAGGCTGAGCGCATTCTGGAGGAGCTGAATGGCGTTTTGCAAGCCGGAGTCGCCCGCGTTCACCTGCGCCTGCACGTCGGTCAGATTCTGGCTGACCTGATTTACGCTGGCCAGGTCCGAGCGAGCTTGAAATATATCTTCCACTTCGCCAGGCGCGTCGGACGCGACGTTCACGCGGAGCCCGCTGGAGAGTTCATTATTGGCGGTGGTGAGCTGGTTCTGTAAGTTCTCGACCGACGTGACGAACTGTGCGTTAGCTGGCGTTAGTCCGGTAATCATACAAGCTTCCTTCTCATTGCTTCTGACTTACTCCACCATGTTCATTACATCTTGTAGTAACTGGTCCACGATAGTTACCACCTTGCTGGAGGCCTGATAAGCGCTTTGTAACTGGACCAGCCGTATCGCTTCCTCATCCACGTTGACACCCGAAAGCTGCTGCTGCAACGTTTGGGCCTGCGTCAGCACCTGTTGCTGCGCGGTGGCGCTGGTGGAGGCGTTGCTGGCCGCGTTGCCTACTTGCGCTACCAGGCCGGCGAAGTACTGCGTGAAGCTCTGGCCGTTCAGCGCGGCCTCCGCAGTGTTGTTGAGCGCCGCCAGCTGCAGCGCGGTGCCGTTCGAGACCAGCGGGGGTCCGGTAGACACAGGCGCCAATTGAGCCGGGGTGATGGCTGGATTCACCGCAAGCGTCGCCGCGACGCCGGCCGGATCGGCGGCGTCGTAAGTGAATAGCGGGCTGCCGGCCTGATAAGGAGGCGTAGTGGTGGTGGAACCTTGCGCCAGCACGCCGTTCACGGTGTCCGCCACGCTTTGCGCCAGCGTGTTCAAGGCGCCCACCTGTTGGCCGCCGCCGGCCAGCGATGGCAGCACGTTGTTCTGCACGTTCAGCAGCGCGGCCAGGCTACCCGAACTTATCTGGGCAGTAACGTTATTGCCATTGCTGTCCAGGATCTGGAGGTTAGGTGGCCCGCTCTGGTCATTGACGGTATCAGGCGAAACCTGAAGCGTGTCCAGCTGACTGCCGATTACTAATGGCGTCTGGCCGCCCAGCAGCAGCGTCACGGTTCCACCGTTGCCCGGGATCGCCTGGATGTTGGCGTACTTGGAAAGATCCTCGAGCGTGCTCTCCAGTTGAGCCGCCAGGCCCGGATCGGCCGCGCCGTTGTGCATCACGGCGACGTTATAAGCCTGCACCTGGGTGGCGTCGTTATTGATTTGCGTCACCGCGGACTGGATGTCCTGGCCGTTAGTGCTCTGGATGCTCGCCAGCTGCTGCGCCGCTTCTTGAAACGCCGATCCGGTTTGCTGGGCCGCGTTGATGACCGCGGTCTGAAAATCGGCGCTGCTCGGCTGCGTGCTCCATTGCGAGAAGGCGGCGAACAGATTATTCAGAGCGGTTGGAATGGCGCTGGTGGACGAAACGTCGAACACGGTCTCGAGCGGTTGGAGCGAGGTCTGAAGCTGCTGGAACTGCCCATACAGCGAAAGCTGCTGCTGCACCGCCTGGTCAGCCAGCGGGTTGCGGGTATCCTGGGTCTGCTCCACCACGCCGCCCGACAATCCGTTAGTTTGAAAGCTCAGGGACTCGAGGTCGGGAACCTGGTCGGCATACCCGGGGCTGTTGGCGTTAGCGACGTTATTCTGAGTAACGTCCACCGCACGTTCGAAAGCCGTGAGAGCGCTGGAGGCCGAATTCAGGGCGGTGAATAAGTTACCCACGGCGTCTCATCCCTTCCAGCTCACTTTGTTGATCAAGACCAAAGGCGCCACTTGCCCTTGCTCGTTATACCCCGAGCGCTTGCTGCGGATCGCCAGCAGCCAGCCGGTGAACAGCTTGTCGGCTTCCGCAAAGAACTGCGCCAGCACCGCGACGTCCTTTTGCAGGCCTTCCAAAACCGAGCGCGTTTCGGGATCTCGCTTCACCGAGCCGCTGATTTTCAGGATCGCCGCGGCGCAGCCGAGCTGTACTTCCACTTCGCGAAGAATGCTCGCGCACTCTTCCGCGCTCTCGACCGTGGGTTGGGCCAGCAACAGCTGCACCTTGCCCATATTTGCCTTGGCCGCGCGAGCGCAGGCCCCAGCATCGCCGTACTTGGTTGGAACGTGCGCTTTGACCATGTGCGCGGCCGGGCGTTATTCTCCCGCCAGATGAGCGCTAATCAGCGAGCGGCTCACCGTCAGCGAGTCGGCATAGTACTGGTTATTCTGATACAGCTGCTGGAGTTCATTCACCCGCGCCGTCCGGGCATCCGATACGGAGCTAAGGGCTTGTTGAACCAGGGCGCTGGTATTAGAAAGCGCAATGGAATCGGGGGCCGGAGAGCCGGCCTGGGAGCTGGATTCTGGAACGCTGGTGCGGCTTACGTCCCGAGGCTCAGGCGTTGGATTGAGGTTGATCTGCGACGCATTGGTGGCATCTGAAGTCTTGATGTTCATCGCTTCCTCCATGGCGCTCGAACTTGTATCGCAGGTTGAGGTGACATTTTCAGTCTTTTTGTCCCTAATTTTCGGCGTCCGGGGCTAGGGCGTCCGCATACGGCCGCATCACCACCCGGTGCACTTTCACCAGCAGTTCCACTTCACCTTTGGGAACCAGCAGCGCTTCGGCGATACGCTCGGCCGGCTGTCCAAGGCGATGCATTTTCAGCACCTTGCCGCGCAGCGAGTTGTTCAGGCCGGTGACCCGTATGGCCTGGCTCGAGGCGTGCGGCTCCCCGGCGCCCCATTCGGCCATGCTGCGCTTCAACTCGACCAGGCTATTCGCGAAGTCCGATCCACGCGCGGCGACGGAGGCTTCACACTGCGCCACTTGCTTGCGCAGCCGGCGCACGCTGCGGTCCATGCCGTAAAACAGCCATAGCAGCACCGCCGTCAGGGCCACGATCAGCACGCAGGGCAGAAGAGCCAGCATCAGGTTCATCATTTGAGCCTTTCTGAAAGATCGCGAAGCTCGTCGCCCGGCTGATCCTTGGCCCGCTCCGGCTCGCCCGCGATCTTTGTAATCCGCACACCATAATTCCCGCCGACCACGACGATCTCGCCCTGAGCGATGGCGCGGCCGTTCACCACGATCTCCACCGCGTCGCTCGGGGAACAATCGAGCTCCACCACTGATCCCGAGCCTAGCTGGGCGATGTCGCGTAAACAAAGCTGGGTGCGGCCCATCAGAACGCGAATCGGGAGTTTGACATCCATCAGAAGCGGCGCAGTGCCCGCGATGCCTAAGGCGCCGGCCGGATCGTCCGCGCGGATGGACGGTTGTTCGGCAGCCACGCTGGCGATCGGATCGGTCATTTCTTCCGGTCTGCTCATGCCAAAATTCCTTTTGTGCTGGGCCATTTCTTCGATACATAAGCCCGCAGACGTAATACAGCCTGAGCCTTCAACTGGCACACCCGGGTGGTGTGCAAACCCATGATTTCCGCTATTTCGTGCAGATTCTGCTCTTCCTTGAAGTACAGCGTCAAGATGGTCCTTTCCTGCCGCGGCATCTTGTCCACCGCATCCGACAACAACTTCTCCAGCTCCACTCGCTCCAGAATTCTGGAAGGCTGGTTCTCTTCGTCCTGCGGCAGGTAGCGCAACAGCTTGCCTTCCGAATATCCGTCCGCGACTTCGTCCAGGCTGCCCAGGCTGACTCCCCGCAACTCCACCAGCGTGTTCTGATATTCGGCCAGCGAAATGTCCAGCTCCGCGGCGATCTCTTCTTCCGTGGGCACGCGTTGCAGACGCTGCTCGGCGTTCGAAACAGCCGCTTCGATTTGCTTCAGCCGCTTGCGTTTGTGCGTGGGAACTCCGTCCAGGCCGCGGATGCTGTCGAGAATCGCGCCTCGAATCCGATGCTCGGCATAGGTAGCCAGCTTCACGTTGTAGCGGGGATCGTAACTATCCACGGCGTTAATCAAACCGATCGTCCCGGCCGAGACCAGGTCATCCAGACTGACGGCTCCGCTGATCTTTTCATGGATCCGGATCGCGATCCAGCGCACGTTTGACAAATGGTCCAGGATTAAGCGCTCTCGCTCAGCCCCGCCGGCGACTGGCGCCTGCGTATAATAGACCGCGTTTGTCAAAGCGTTCGAAGCCATTTACGCCGCCGAAGTTGCCTCCGCCCGTTCTCCTCGAAAGAGGGATGCGATCAAGGTCTGCGCGTCGGCCAGCTGGATGTCCTCCGGAATGCTCTGGCCGGTTCCGAAGAACGACAGCAGTTTGTTAGCCTCGAGCGCGGTGGAGACGATCGTTCCCGGGGACTCGGTTTCGTCCAGTTTCGTGAACAGGAGATAGTGAGGCGCGAACTCCTCGTAGTTCCGAACGTGCCGCATCAAATCCTCGCGCTTCATTGAGGCTGGCAGCACCAGATGGGTCTCTTTGGAATTCATGGGGGCCAGCGCAGCCGCCATTTCGCGCGCTGCTTCGAACTCCGGAAAGCCATAGCCGGGCGTGTCCACCAGCAGCACGTCTTTGCTTTGAAACTCGTCCACGGCCTCGATGAACTCGCGCATCGTGTTGGCGGCCGTGAAGCCCAGGCCGATAATCGCCGCAAGAGCGCGCAGTTTTTCGTGCGCCCCTGCGCGATAGGGATCCACCGATATGACGCGCACCGACATGCGACGGCCGAGAAATTCCTGAACGGCAATCTTTGCCAGGCACGTAGATTTTCCGGCGCCGGGAGGGCCGCAGAAAATCACCATCCGCCGGGAGCCTTCACCGAGAGTTGCGTAGTCCGGAATGAAACGAAGCCTCTGCCTCAGGCTCGCGCCTGCCATCTGCTCGAAAGACAAAGTGCGGTGCGCCGGCCACGCGCTCGAAGCCTCGTCGGCGATGGCGCGGGCGTGCGCTGCATCGAGACCCGCCGCCAGGAGTTCCTGATAAACCGATTCGATGGCGGGTTGAGCATAGACCTCCGAACGCGCGCCGGAGGGTTGGAGCACGCGCTTGATGCCCTCCAATTGCTCGCGCAGCACGGTCAATTCCGCGTTGAGGTCTTCGGACGGCTGTTCGCCGGTCGCCTCGGGTTGCGGCGGAGTTCCAAAAACCACTTCGTACGATCCTAGATGGCGCGACTCGGAAGGGGTCCGCCGGGAAGTGATCAGCACCGCCTCGACGCCCAGTTCCCCGCGCGCCGAGTGAATGGCTTCCTCTACCGAACTCGAGTAGTACGATTTAATCTTCATGGAAGATGCTTCTGCCTCCATTTGCCGTTCATCCGATCCAGCCCAGGGATTTTATTTTCATCTCGGGCGGCACCTCGCTGTGGGAAAGAACCGCGACGTCCGGAAAGGCCGTTTCGAGCAACTGCTTGACGAAATACCGGATGCTGGGGCCGGTAAGCACCACCGCTGATGAATCCGGCCGCTCCAGGCGCCGAGTGATGCCGGCCACGAATTCACGGGCGGCCTGCGGCGCAAACGCCAGCACGCTGTTGTTCTCGCTGTGCTCCACGGCCGATTCCACTTTCTGCTCCGCGGCGGGCTCCATGAGATAGGCCAGCACTTCGCCCTGCGGATTGGTGTGCGGCTTCACGATCACACGCCGGATCGCCTGGCGTACGTACTCGGTCAACAAAACCGGGTTCTTAGTCATTTGCGCACCCTCGCTGAGCGCCTCCAGGATAGTGACCGAGTCGCGAATCGGCACCCGCTCCCGCAACAAATTCTGAAGCACTCGTTGGATCAAGGCTAGCGAGAGCATTTTTGGCACCAAATCCTCGACCACCCTCGGGTTGCTCTGCGCCACGCGGTCACAGAAGTTCTTGGCATCCTGGCGGCTGAAGAGTTCGTGAGCGTGCCGGCGGACTACCTCGGACAGGTGCGTGCCGAGCACGCTGACATCGTCGACGACGGTGTACCCGTGGGTCCGCGCGATAGCGGCGCGTTCGACTGGAATCCAAAGCGCCGCGAGCCCGAAAGCAGGGTCTTTCGTGGGCGTGCCTTCCACGCCTCCATGCACTCCGGCACTCGGAATAGCCAGCTCCTGGCCGCCCGGCAGCTCGTAGCGCGCCAGCTCCACGCCCTTGATGAGAATCGAGTACTCGCGGGAGCGCAACGCCAGGTTGTCGTTCACTTTTACGGGCGGCAAATAGTAGCCCAGTTGTCCGGCCAGATTCTTGCGAATTCCGGCTATGCGCTGCAAGAGCGGGGAACTGGGCCCGCCATCCACCAGCTTGACCAAGCCGAGGCCGACTTCCACGGTCAGCGGATCCACTTGCAAGAGCGCCTCGATGTTTTCCTTGGCCGGCTTCTCGGCCAAATCCGTCGCAGTCTTGACGGCGGCGTCGGATTTTCGACGCTTTTGCCAGCCCAGCACGCCCAGACCAGCGCCGGAAGCGAGAAACGGAATGGTGGGCAATCCGGGAAACAAGGACAACGCCACCAGCACGCCGCTGGCGAGCAGCAAGGGCTCCGATCTGCCGAACACCTGGCTCTCAAACAATACGCCCAGCTTGGCGTCGGAGCTGGCCCGAGTGACGATCAGGCCGCCCGAGATCGAGATCATCAGCGCCGGAATCACGGTGACAAGTCCATCGCCGATGGTGAGCACCGTGTAGGTTTGAAGCGCGTGCCGGAGATCCATGTTGTGCTGAAACACGCCGATCAGGAAACCGGCCACGATGTTGACGCCGGTGATGATGATGCTGGCGATCGCATCCCGCTGGGTGAAGCGCGACGCTCCGTCCATGGCGCCGTAGAACTCCGCTTCGCTGCCCAGCTCTTTTCGGCGGCGGCGCGCTTCCGCTTCGTCGATCAGGCCGCCGTTGAGATCGGCGTCGATGGACATCTGTTTGCCAGGCATGGCGTCCAACGTAAAGCGCGCGGTTACTTCGGAGATGCGAACCGAACCGTGGTTGATCACCACGTACTGGATCGCGATCAGCACGCAAAAGATCACCGCGCCGATGATGTAGTTACCGCCCACCACGAAGCTGCCGAAGGCTTCGATTACATGCCCGGCGGCCGCGGTTCCGGTGTTGCCGTTCAACAGAATCAGCCGCGCCGAGGAAACGTTGAGCGCCAGGCGAAAGAGCGTGAGCAGCAGCAGGACGGTGGGGAACACGCTGAATTCAACCGGCCGGCCGATGTACATCGCCACCATCATCACGATGACGGACATCATCAGATCCAGCACGATCAGAAAATCCAGGATGAAGCTGGGAAGCGGCGTGATCAGAGCGATCACGATTGCCAGCACCGCGATCGGCACCGCCAGCTCTCCGGCATTCGACCAGTTGAACGTGTTGGAGCGGCTATTGCCGGTTGGTGCTGGGGCGGTGGCGCGAGCGGGAACCATCTTACGTCAAACGCAAACGGATTTGAACTTAGAGATCAGCGTAGTGCGCTTCATGTGGAGCATGTTGGCGGCGCGGGCTTTGTTTCCGCCCGACTTCGCCAGCGCACGCTCCAGCAAGCGCCGCTCGATGCCCATTATCAGCTCGTCGAAATTGATTCCCGTCTCGGGCACATCCAGGGACCACAGCACGGGCGGGAAGAGCTCCGACGGCAAATCCAAATCGCCGGGCTGCAAAACCATCCGGTCGCCGCTCAGCGCCACCGCGGATTCGAGCGCATGCTCGAGCTGCCGGATGTTTCCGGGCCAGGTGTATCGCATCAACTCCGCCATGGCTGTTTCCGAGAGCAATTTCGGTTCCCCGCCTTCCTGGGTCGCGATTTTCGCCAAGAAATGATCGGCCAGCTCGGGAATGTCCGACGCCCGTTCGCGCAAGGGCGGGATGCGCAGGGCGACGACGTTGAGCCGGTAATACAAATCCTCCCGGAAACGCCGGCTCGCCACCGCTTCGAGCAAGTTGGTGTTGGACGCGGCGATCACCCGCACATCCACCGGAATGATCTCCGAACTGCCCACCCGTTGAATTTCCCGCTCCTGGAGGACGCGCAGGAGCTTGGACTGCAGCTGCAGCGGCAGCTCGCTGATTTCATCCAGGAAGATGGTGCCGCGATTGGCTTGTTCGAACAGACCTGTGCGCGCGCTGATGGCTCCGGTAAACGCGCCCTTGGTGTGCCCGAACAATTCCGCTTCGAGCAGATTGTCGGGAAGCGCCGCGCAGTTGATGGCCACCATTCGGGAGCCGGGACGGCGGCTAGCGGCATGGATGGCGCGCGCGGCCACTTCTTTGCCGCTGCCGGTTTCGCCGGTAATCAAAACCGTGGACCGCCTGGGTCCAACCAGGCGGATGATCTCGGACACCTGCTGCATCGCGGGGCTGGAACCGACCATGGCATAGCGTGAGCGCGCCGCTGGTGGCGCTTGCTTCGCGCTTTCTCGCGGACGCGGATGGATCGCCGCCGTAAGCGCTTCATGCAGCCGCTGGAGGGAAACGGGCGCCGAAATGCACTGCGCGCCCAGATTAGTCAGCTCAGCGCTCTCGATGGAAGCGCCATGGGGTTCCTGAATCAGCGCGGGTGCGGTGTGGCCCGATCGCCGGATTTCCCTGAGTAACTCCTCCGCCGAGTAACCCGGGATCGGAAGGGTTACTACTATCGCGCTAATGTCGTGCGTTTGGAGTAAGTCGAGCGCGCTGGACAAGTCCCGAGCACAGACTACGCTGGCTTGAGTAGCGCCGGCAATCGAGCCTAAGCTGTTCAGGGACACCTCTGTGGCGGCCATCCACAGTATGGTTTCAGTACGGGCGTGCTGTTCCATTATTGGGATCGTTGATGCTTTCTTGTGTTGTATTTAGCCATCGGCCGCGCGGAAGAAATACTTGAGCGTAGCGGCTGGTTCTTACGCGCCGCGCGATCCCCTCAAAAGCGGGTATTGCGAAAAAATATGTTCTAAAATCGCCGCGACGGAGCGATAAACGGTGCAGATGACGCCTTCGAACCCACAGAAGGAATACATGACGCAGCGCGTGCTGGGCGCTTCGCCGATGGAGCTTATTCGCCTGCTGTATGAGAGCGCGCTGCGCTCGGTGGATGTGGCTCAGCGGGCGCTTTATTCGGGCGATATTCTGGAACGCGGCCAGTCCATAAATCGCGCCATAGAGATCCTCTCGGAACTCCGAGGTGCGCTGCGGCATGACGTGCAGCCGGAATATTGCGCTACCTTGGCGGGATTGTACAGCTACATGCAGCGGCAATTGGTGCGGGCGCACGCTGAACAGTCGGCAGTGCCGTTGCAAGAGGTTTCCCGGCTGATTCAGACGTTGCTGGACGGATGGAACGGGGCCATGGTAAAGCTCAGTTCCACGCAGGACGCCGCGCCGGGCCGGGACTCGGGTCCGCCGTCCGCTCAGCCTAGCGAACCGGATCGTTACTCGCTGGAGCCTGCGGGAGTTGCGCCGGGCCGGAGCTGGCAGCTTTAGTCTTGTCGAGGCTGGCCTTTACCAGTTTCGCGATGCCCAGCCCTCCGCGCGCGGCTATGGCCTGCGCGAACGCCTGTTCACCCAGCTCCACCGCCAGTTCGCCGCCCTGATCTTCGCCGCTGCCGAGCCAGCCGCCGTCGGAGGATTCGCGCGAGACTTTCAGGACCTGGCCCACGATCAGCGCCTCGAACTGCTTGGCGGCCTCGTCTACTTTGCCGGACTCTGACGAGGCATGCGAGAGCGCTTCCTGAAAGGTCGGAGTGGCGAGACTCGCAGTCTTCTTGCTAAGTGACAAACCTGAGTCCGACGGGGTGGTCAGGATCGCGGCGGAGGGTGAAAGTGAAATGCCCATGCGGCTCAGATCACTTCGATTTCCGACTCGAGCGCGCCCGCGCTGCTGAGGCTTTGCAGGATCGCGATGATATCTCGCGGCGTGGATCCGATGGCGGTAAGCGCGCGCACCAGCTCCTCCACGGTGGCGCCCTCTTTGAGAACCACGTTGCGGGCTTTCTCTTCTTTTACTCCGACCGCGACCTGTGGAACCACTTCCGTGGTGCCGTTAGAGAACGGGCCGGGCTGCGATACGTTGTAGGTTGTCTGAATTTCGACGGTCAGATTGCCGTGCATGATGGCCACCGGCGAAACGCGCACTTCTTTACCCATCACGATGGTACCGGTTCTTTCGTTGATCACCACTCGCGCCGGCCGGTCTGTTTCGACAGTCAGGCGTTCCAGCTCGGCGATGAATTCAGTGGTGGTGGCGGTAAATTGCGACGGGACCGCGACCGTCACCAGGCCGGAGTTGTCCGCATGCGCGATGGGCTTCGTATCCGGCGAGAAGCGATGGTTCACCACTTCGGCGATTCGCGCGGCGGTGGTGAAATCCTCATGATGCAATTGCAGCCGGATGGGGCTGCTGGGGGTCACCGACGGGGCGGCTCTTTCGATAATGCCGCCGTTCGGTATGCGGCCCAGCGTAGGGTGATTTACTACCTGGGTGGTTCCCGCGCCGCCCGCGATAAAGCCGCCGGTGACCACCGGGCCTTGCGCGACGGAGTAAACCTGGCCGTCGATTCCGCGCAGGCTGGTCATCAACAACAGTCCGCCTTGGAGGCTGGACGCATCGCCCATGGCCGCCACAGTCACATCAAGGCCAGTCCCCGGCTGGGCGAAAGGTGGCAGCGTCGCCGTGACCATGGCCGCGGCTATGTTCTTCACCAGGATCGTGGACGGGTTCACGGTGATGCCCATCTGCTGTAGCATGTTTGTGAGGCTCTGCACGCTAAACAGCGTCTGCTGCCGGTCGCCGGTTCCTTTTAGCCCAACCACGATGCCGTAGCCGATTAACTGGTTGTCGCGCACGCCCTCGAGAGACACCAATTCCTTCAGGCGCACGGTTGGAGGCTCGGCCAAAGCGGCTGCATCAAATAGAAGCGCTGCGATAACAAGAGCGAACACGAGTCGGATCATTTTCGGCTAGAACGGCAGCAATCCCAATATCAGACGGTAGAGTATGTTGGGCCGGTGAATAGAGTCCCCAACCACACCTTTGCCGTTGACTTGAATTTCCATTTGCGCGATGCGATTCGACGCGATCGAGTTGGTGGTGTCCAAATCCACGGGCCGGATCACTCCCCGCACGGTAACAACCTGATTTTCGGAGCTCACTTGTACACGCTTGGTCCCTTCGATCACCAGGTAGCCGTTCGGGAGCACGTGCGTTACGCGCGCACTCAAATTCGCGGTCAGCACCGCTCCGCGGCTGGTTTCGCCGGTTCCCTGCAGCGCGTTTTGCGAGCTGCTATTCAAGAGATTCGCCAGCGGCCCGGTGGCCTTCGTGATCCCGCCCGCGGCGGTAATGGCGGCTTGCGCGCTGGATTGACGCGCGGTCTTCACGTCTCCGGTGGCAACGGCTGAAAATGTTTCGTTCACGACGATGGTTACTAAGTCATCCACGCGGCTGGCTTTCAGATCCATTCCTAAATTTGAAAAAATCGCATTTTGTGTCCAGAGCGATCCCGGCGAATGCGCCACCGAAGGAGAGTTGTAATCGCGGTAAGCATCGACGATATACTTGTCAAGCGGAGAAGGCTCGGGGGCCGGCTTTTTCTTGGTCTTGCTGGGATCTGCGGCAAACAGTGCCACTGGCAGCAGGACACAGATCGCGATTCTTAAAGTCATTGAACCCTCGATATCGTGACGACGGGCCCGGGGGTAACACGCACGGAACCCTTGCCGTCAATGCGACCGCGGAATACTTTGCCGGTGCGCGGATTCGTGAGCGAGATGATATCGCCCTGACGCCCGGAGCCGTTCGCTTCGGCATCCAAGCTAAGCTGCGCGCCGCCTGAGATCACGGTCACCTTGGCAAGGTCGCCTCGCCGCACCAGAAACGGGGCCGAAAGATCGGTTCGATATACCGGCATACCTGCCTGGACGGCGCGGCGGAGAACTCTTCCAGTTACTTCGTCGACATTGCGGGCGATTCCTTCCTGCAAAGGAAAGCTTTCGTAGGTTTCCAAACGCACCTGGCTCTCCGTAATGGTTTGACCGGGCAGGATCAATTCGGTAGCCACTACTCGAGTCATGCTGGCGGACGCGCGAATCCGTACCCATAGACTAAACTTGCGGGTATCGCCATAGAGCACATTCCCGCGCCAGGTTACGGCCGCGTTGGGATCCGCGACGTGCGATGCGGACAGCCCGGATAGCGGGAACAGCAGCTTTCCTTCGGGTATCGTGGTTGCGCTGATCGCGAGAATATCGATGCGGGCCTGCGACACGTTCAGCGCATCGCGAAGAGCGGAGCGAACATCGGCTTCCGTCAGCGGCCGCAGCCTCCACTCGACGCAAACTTTCGCATCCGGCGGCGCCGTCGTCCCGTACCTACGCGCAAAAGCCTCCAGCTCCGGAAATTCCAGGACCCGGCGCGCACCCGGCGCGGGCGAGTATCCGACCACCGCGTCGCCTGGTATTTTAGCGAACGCAGGCAGCGCCTTCACCAAATCCGACGCAACGATCTGATCGTGATGAATCATTTCACAAGCCTCCGGCCGCGCCAGCATGCTCATAATGAGAAGCCATAAGGTCATTGCTTAAGATTGTTGACCTGCTGATACATGTCGTCGGCGGCCTTTACGACTTTGGAATTGGCTTCGTACGCGCGCTGGCTGACGATCAGGTTTACGAACTCCTGGACGATGCTGACGTTGGATGCTTCGACGTAACCTTGCTGCAACGCTCCCAGTCCATCCGCGCCACCCGGCGTCCCCACCACTGGTGCGCCGGACGCTTCAGTTTGTTGAAATAGACTGCCACCGAGGCTGTTCAAGCCGGCAGGATTAGGGAACGTGGCGATTTGAATCTGCCCGCCCTGCTGCGCCGCGGTCTGTCCCGGCAATGTGTAACTCACCGTTCCGTCGGACCCGATAGTGAACGAAAGGGCGTTGGATGGAACGGTGATCGGAGGAGTAAGTAAGTCGCCGTTAGCCGTTACCACTTGGCCCGTGTTGTTCAGCTGAAAGCTGCCGGCCCGGGTGTACGCTAATTCGCCGGTGGGCGTCGTAACCTGGAAAAAGCCGTTGCCTTGGATCACGACATCCAGCGGGTTGTCGGTCTCGGTGAATTCACCTTGCGTGTATATGACTTCGTTCGACGCGGGCCGCGTACCCAGGCCCAATTGGAGACCGGCGGGAATGCTGGTCTGCTGGTTGGACGCGGCGCCGGGCTGAATCATGTTCTGATACATCAGATCCTGAAACTGCACGCGGCGGGTTTTGAATCCGTTGGTGTTTGCGTTGGCAATATTGTTGGCGATGTTGTCCACATTCAATTGCTGTGCATTCATGCCGGTTGCGGCGCTATACAGTGCTCGAATCATCTTTTAGTCTCCCCGTCTCCCAAACTCATGAAACCTTCGCTACTTGCTCGATCGCTTCGCGGCCCATATCGTTGGAGATTGAAATCGCCTTCTGCATCATTTCGAACTGCCGTGTCAGCGTGACCAGCCGCATCGCTCCATGCGCCGGGCTCACGTTCGAACCTTCCACCTTGCCCTGATAAACCTGGACGTCGGCGGCGTCGGACGGCGCCTTGCCGCTGATGTTCTGAAAGTAGTTATGGCCCTGCTTGGTAACCGCTCCGGGCTCCTTAAAGTCCACTAGTTGAACCTGGGCCACCACTTGTCCGTTCTGGTGAAGACTGCCGTCGGGTGAAACCTCCACGCGCTGATTCGGCGTCAGCGTGATCGCCTGTCCGGTGCGGTCCATCACCGCGAAGCCGTCCCCGGTGACCAGGGTTCCGGTGGCCGATAGCTTGAAACTCCCATGCCTGGTATAAAGCGGGCCGGAAGGCCCTTGCACGGCGAAAAAGCCGCTGCCTTGCAGGCCCAGGTCGAGCGGGTTATTGGTGGACTCGAGCGTGCCTTGCGAGAAATCCGTCCAATGCTTCTGAATCATCGGAAGGGTGGTGGGCACGTCCTCGCCATCCGCGTCGGCCGCTTCGGACGTGAACACGGTATAGAATTCGCTGTCGTTCTTGTATCCGCCGGTGGAGGCGTTAGCGATGTTGTTGGCGACAATATCCAGGGACTGCATGCGGGCCTGCATGCCTGCAGCCGCCAGGATGCTGATTTGATCCATAGAACGTCAGCAGGAATGCAACTCGGCGGCCAAACTGGAGAATTTAGAGAAAAGCTAGAATTCAGGCTATCTGTTGCGATAAGTGAATAGGGATTTTAGAGATAAGTGGTCGAAACTAAGTCGGGTATCGGCGAGTTTTCGACGGTGAGTCAGCCGAGGCGCCAGGCTAAGCCATTGATAAGTGCCCGGCCCACATATGGCCGCGAAGGTGCATAAGTCGCGCTCGTGGTTCATAACTCGCTGCCCGCCGCCACCGCAAGTTCGCTTCCTCTCCCAGCGGATCCCTTGGCAACCTCCTCAGCCAAGAGCGCGGTGGCGAAAGGCCAGTTCAAGAGTATCTACCTGAGCCTGCCCATTCTCCAAAGCGATACGCTTCAGGAAGATGGTCCGGCGCCGATCAAGAAGACTGTCCGCACGAATCCTGATAGCGCCGCGGCCACGCCCATGCCCACACCAACGCCGACGCCGGCGCCTCCTTCGCCGAATCCTCTTCCGGCTGCGCGAGCGCTGACCGTCGCGTTTTCGGCGCCGCCCGCTGAAGACCAATCCAATCCGCACACTTCCAGCCAGAAATCATCCGCCAAAGAGTCAGAGGAACCAGCGGCTACGGCGAGTTCGACGCCCTCTCAGTATTCGGCGGCGCCCCACTATAACGAAGTTGCATCGGTTGCACCGGTTCACATTCCAGCGCCATCGTTGGGCGAACAGCTTGCATTGCCGCCGGCGGCACAGACCCCCGATTCCAACTTTATCCGCGCCTCGCTGGCGGAGTACGTTTCAAAACCCGCAGCCTCCACTCCCAGCGCTGCGAGCTCGATCAATTCCAGCTCAAGCCCGTCGAAACTTAACCAGATTCCGGCGGCCGCTGCGCAACTGACTCAGGACTATCAAACGTTGCAAAGCAGTTCTCCAAGCGCGCCGCCGCCCCCCGCCCCCGTGACTTTGCCGCCGGCATATGAGAGCGCGCCGGTGAAGTCTTTCGCCCCGGTTCCCGCCAGCGCTAGCATTGAGCCCCAAGTGGACGCGACTCCGCGCCGCATCCGGAATCTGTCGCCGTCCCAAGGCCTAACTTCGGTTGCGATGCCGGCCACTCCAACGGCACAGGCATCCACGCCTCCTCCGGCCGTGAATCCGGCGACTCCATCCTCGCAACCGCAGCAAAACGCCCCCGCGGTGGATCCCTCTTCAGCCGCCGCTGCGATCTCGAAAGGTTTGTCGACCGCCCCGGATAATTTGGCGCTTTCGATCCACTTGAAAAACCAGGATCCTCCGGCCTCACCCGAGCCGGAGAAGCCGCAAACGGCCAACCCCCGCGCCGACGCCTCGGATACAAAACGCGCGGATCTCCCCGCCGCTGCGTCCGCTTCTTCGAGCGCAGCTAGCGACGCTGATGCAGCCAACCTGGTTGCTAAGCAATCCTCGAACGTCACGGTTAACTTGCCGGCGACGGTGGTTCCCACCGCAGCCAGGGACGCCGCAGGGCCGTCTCCTTGGATATCTCAACAGCAGGAAACAATCCACGTTCCGGCCGCGCTGGCGGTGCATGAGGCTCAGCCGGTTGCGTCCGACTCCCCGAAGGCAAGTCTGAACGGCGAGATCCTGCTGCATCTTCAGGGCAACGATCAATCCTCTGCCGCCATTCGCCTGGTGGATCGCGCCGGTTCCGTGAACGTTTCGGTACACGCGTCCGACAGCGACCTGCGAAACAGCTTGCGATCGAATGTCGGAGAGCTGGTCTCCCAGCTCAATGGACAGGGCTGGAAAGCCGACGTCGACAAACCTGCGATAGCGACCGTGCGCGCGCAAACTTCCCAAGATCCGCAGTCGGGCGGACAACGTTCCCCAGGCCAGCAGCAGCCCCCCAGCGACGGCGAACGCCAGCCGCAGCGGGACCGGCGATCCAGCAACCGATGGCTAGACGAACTTCAGCAGCAGACTTCCAGTCAATCCGGCAGTTCAGGAGGTAAAGGCTAATGACGACATCGAACATCACCGCCGCGGCGAACACGACGCCCACAACGGGCGCCTCCGGGACATCCGCCAACTCGGCGATCAATCCAAACGGATCGTTAACCAGCGAAGCCACCTTCCTGCAGTTGCTGGTGGCGCAGATTCAGAACCAGGATCCGCTGAACCCGACCGACAGCATCCAGTTTGTCGGCCAGCTTGTGCAATTCAGCCAATTAGAACAGTTGCTGAATATCAATCAAAACATTGGAACCCTGGTGACGGACCAGACGCCCGCCACTGGAACGACCACGGGGACAACGGGGACAACAGCAAACACGAACACGAATACAAACCCGACCGGCAGTACAAGTTAGTGAAGTTTCTATAAAAGGAGCAATCAAAATGTCTAGTTTTTCAGTGCCACTGAGTGGCCTTAACGCGTCCAACACCGCGCTCGATATCGTGAGCAACAACCTCGCGAACCTGAACACCACGGGATACAAGGATAGTACGGTGTCCTTCTCCGACCTGCTGTCGCAGTCGGTGGGCGGCGGCGCTCTCCAGATCGGCGGCGGTGTCGCGGCGACGAACAGCCAGGCCCAGTTCTCGCAAGGGTCCATCACCCAGACTGGAGGAGCCTTCGACGGCGCTATCTCAGGAAACGGACTCTTCCTGCTGCAAAACACGGCGGGTGGCACGGAATACACCCGTGACGGCGCTTTCCAATTGGATAAGAACGGGAACCTGGTCACCGGCACTGGTGAGTTCGTTCAAGGTTGGTCGGCTGTGGCTGGAGTGATTAATACCAGCGGCCCAACTGGCAACATCACCATCCCGTCGAATTCGCTCCAAACTCCCAGCGCGACGACGCAATTCTCACTCGACATGAACCTGGAGGCGGGTCAGGCGGTGGGCTCTACCAACGCTACGTTTTCAGCGCCCATTCAGGTGGTCGACTCCCTGGGTCAAACCCACGACCTGAACGTGACCTTCACCGAGACGGCCGCGGGCGCTTGGAACTATACGGTCACCATTCCCGGGCAAGACCTGACCGCGGGCACTGCCGGAACGCCGTCGCAGGTCGCCACTGGATCCATCGCTTTCGATAGCAATGGGAATCTGATGACCCCGGCCGCTCCCGGTCAGGTACCCATCAAGATTACGGGACTCGCCGATGGCGCCACCGACTTGAGCATGAACTGGAATCTCTACGACGCCAACGGCGATTCGACCATAACGCAGTTTGCGCAGGCGTCCACCCTTTCGGGCACCTCCCAGGACGGAATTCAAGCGGCACAGGTGACTCAAGTCTCGCTGGCCAACGGGGGTGGAATCGTCGCCACGTTCTCGGACGGCGATACGGAGGTAGTTGGACAACTTGCGCTGGCTTCCATCAGCAATCCGGACTCGTTGATGGCGGTGGGCAACAGCAATTTTGAAGTGGGCCCTGATACCGCCACTCCCGTGGTCGGCGTGCCGGGGACCGGGGCCTTGGGAACTATTCAAGGCGGCTCCCTGGAATCGTCCAACGTCAATATCGCGACGGAATTCACGAAACTGATCGTCTATCAGAGTTCCTATCAAGCTAACTCGAAGGTGATCTCCACCCAAGACGCGCTGATTCAAAATCTCCTGAACATCGGGCCGCAAAACGCATGAGTTCCGCGGATCTTCTGGAGCGCTTCGGAGGCTTGCCTTTCACCGTGGAAGCGGAACTGGGGAGCCTGGAGTTGCCGATCCGCGAAATCCTGGACCTCAAAAAAGGGGCGGTGCTTCCAACCAACCGCCCCTCCGGCTCTACGTTCACGCTGTGTGCGGGCGGGGAGCCGATCGCCGAGGTCGAATTCGTGGTGCTAGGAGACTCACTCTCGGTGCGAATAGTAAAGGTGTTCGAGCGGTCCACATCCAACCCGGGCGCGAATGGAACTGACTGAACAGATCGCAATGGTGCTGGTGGTTTTCGCGCTTTTGGGCGGCCTGCTTTGGCTGCTGAAGAGGCGCGGGCTGGCATCCCTGCGGCTGGGGCCACGCCGGGGCGCGGGCGCTCGCCGCTTAGAGGTGCTGGAGCGCGCCACCTTGACGCCGCATCATACCCTGCACCTGGTTCGCGTGTCCGGCAAAGTGGTGCTGATCGGAACCGCGCCCTCCAACTGCACATTGTTGGATGGCTCGATTTCAGAGACCTCCGCAGCCCCCCTGTCCCAGAACGTCTTCAGCACAGGCCAATGATCCGAACGCTATCCATCCTGTTTTTCGCCCTCGCGGCGACGCTTTGCGGCGCACCGTCGGATCCCACCGTGCCCGTCTTCGGAAACACCGCCGGAAAAGGATTGACGCTCAGCTCGCCCATGCAGATCGTCATTCTTTTGACGCTGCTCACTCTGTTGCCGGCGGTAGTGATGGCCGTGAGCCCGTTTCTGCGCATCACCATCGTTCTTCATTTTTTACGGCAGGCGCTCGGGACGCAATCCGCTCCGTCCAATCAGGTTCTGGTGGGTCTGGCGATGTTTCTGGCGTTTCTGATCATGCAGCCGGTGGTGCTCGACATCTATCATCGCGGCTGGGAGCCGGTGGAAAACGGACAGCTCACCTGGGAGCAGGGGTTCGACGAGGGGTCCAAACCGCTTAAGGCCTTTCTGCTGAAATTCTCGCGCGAGAAGGACATCAAGACCTGTATCGAAATTGCCAAGTCGCCGCCTCCGCGCAACCCGGCCGACCTGGATCTGAAGGTTCTGGTGCCCGCCTATATTCTTTCGGAAATGAAGGCCGGTTTTCAGATTGGCGCGGTTCTATTCCTGCCTTTTCTGATCATTGACCTGGTGGTGGCATCGGTGACGCTTTCCATCGGCATGGTGCAGTTGCCGCCGGTCATGATTTCAGCCCCGTTCAAGATTCTGCTGTTCGTGCTGGTGGACGGATGGAATCTGGTGGTGGGCTCGCTCTTGAAAAGTTTCTACTGAGAAAATTATGAGCCCAGAAGCCGCCATCCACATCATCAGCCAAGCTTTTTGGACCACGGTACTGCTGTGCGCGCCCTTGTTGCTGATCGGGTTCGCCGTGGGAATTGTGGTGAACATCATTCAGATCGCGACGTCGCTCCAGGACGCCGCCTTCAGCACCATCCCGAGGCTGGCCGCGTTCCTGTTCGGATTCCTGCTGATGCTGCCGTGGATGCTGAAGCAGATCACGGCCTATTCGATTTCGATCTTCGGCGACTTATCGCGCTATGCACGCTAGCCCCGCCATCCCGGCATCGCTGCTCTACGGGTTCCTGCTGGTGCTGGCCCGCATGGCGGGAATTTTCACGTTTCTTCCTCTGCCGGGTTTGAAAGCTGGCCCGGATTCGGCCAAGATCGTACTCTCGCTGGCGCTCACTTTCGCGCTTTACTCGCGCTGGCCGGTCATCCAATCTGCGCCGGTCAGCATGATGCACGTGGCCGGCTGGATGCTTGCGGAGGCGGGCATCGGCTTGGCGATCGGGCTGGCGGTGGCGTTCATCCTTGAAGCGGTCATGATGGCCGCTCAAGCTATCAGCACGCAAGCCGGCTTTGCATACGCTTCGACGGTGGATCCCAATACGGAAGCCGACGTCACGGTGCTGCTGATGATTGCGCAGCTCACCTCCGGATTGCTTTTTTTCGCGATGGGACTGGATCGCCAACTGCTGAGCATCCTGGCGCGCAGCCTGGAATTACATCCGCCGGGGACGTTCACCGCGTCGCGCCCCAGCGTCGAGGCGCTGATCATGCTCGGCTCCGGCATATTCTCGACGGGCCTCCGGCTGGTGCTCCCTTTGATCACGCTTTTGTTTTTGATTGATCTTTCGGTGGGTCTGCTGGGCCGCCTCAATTCGCAATTGCAATTGATCGCCCTGGCCTTCCCGCTGAAAATCGTCACTGCGATGGCCGCCTTGAGCTTTCTGGTTCTGCTGCTTCCCAAACTGTTCGCGCAGTCTGCCGGGCTGGCGTTTCGAGCCATCGAGAAAATACTGGGGTTCTGATAGAAAGCGCCGTTTCCCATGGCCCAATCCGGCGAAAAGACCGAAAAGGCAACACCGCGCCGGCTGCTGAAAGCGCGGCGCGAAGGACAAGTCGCCGCTTCGCGCGAGTTCGTGAGCGGCCTGCAGTTTTGCGTGTTCGTATTTCTGCTGGCCGAAGGCGGGCAAAGGATGCTGGCCATCCTGAAGCAAGTTACCCGGTTCGTTTTCGTTCAGGCGTTCCGTTCGGACCTGAGCCCGGCCGTGCTGGTGGACATCCTGCATGAGTCCTTTTCGCAGGCGCTGATTCCGATGGTGGAAGCGGGCAGCCTGCTGGTGGTGTCCAGCTTCGCCTTTCAACTCAGTTCCACCGGATTTTCGATGAACTTGAGTCGGCTGGCCCCCAAAGGCGCGAACTTCAACTTCTTCGAGAAGCTCAAGTCGGCCCCGCAACAAGGCTTCATGTCCGCTCTCCAGGCTGTGGCTCTTCTGCTGGTGTTCGGATTCAGCATCGAGTGGATGGCCACAAAAAACGCCAGCCAGCTGATGCTGCTCCCGCTCAGTAGTCTGGAAGTGGGTCTGCGCACCGTCAGCTCGCTATCCATGGACGTGCTTTGGAAAGCCGCAGGGCTGTTCCTTTTCTTTGGCGTGGTCGACCTGTTTAGCCAGAAGCGCCGGTTTGCGAACCAGATGAAGATGAGCAAACAGGATCTGCGCGACGAGCAAAAGGAAACCGAGGGCAGCCCGCAGATCAAAATGCGAATCCGGCGCTTGCAGCGGGATGTGCGCCGCCGAAGAATGATGGACCAGGTGAAAACGGCCACCGCCCTGGTGGTGAATCCCACCCACTACGCGGTCGCGATCCGCTATCACCACGAAAGCATGCCGGCGCCGGTGGTGGTGGCGAAGGGCAAGAACTATTTGGCCCAGCGCATCCGCGCGCGGGCGCTGGAACACCAGATTCCGTTGATCGAAAACCCGCCTTTGGCGCAAGCCTTGTATAAATCGGTCGAGGTCGGGCAGCAGATTCCGCCGCATCTCTACCGGGCGGTCGCGGAGATTCTCGCTTATATCTACAAGCTCATGGGAGCGAATGCAATTTAGAAATAGGAGGTAACATTCATGATTCAAATCAACACCACAACGCCACTTACCAACGATAGCCTCCCGGGGTCCATCGTTAATCTCGGGAGCCAGACCAGCAGCAGCGACAGCTTTCAAGGTGAGCTCTCGGCGGCGCTGAGCGAAACGCTCGAACAATTCGGAATTGACCCCAATCAGGTCACTCTTTCGATCGGCTCCGGCGCCAGCTCGACGACCAGCGCAACCACCACCCCCACGGCGTCGCCCATGGCCGTTACGAACACTTCGGTCACGCCGGCGGTCTCCAACACCAGCGACGATTCTTCCACCGATCCCACGTCCGACCCCAGCCAGTCCTTCGACCAAGCCTATTGGGCCAGTCAACCACCAGCGGTTCAGGCGCTGCAAGGGATGACGGATGAAAACCAGCGCGTGCAGCTGGCCACCGAACTCCAGCAGCAGGGCTATTCGATCGACGTGCCCATCATGGTATGGGGCTGGGATCCTTCCATTACCACCAGCATGCGTGAAAGTTATGGTTACACCTGGGTTCCTGCGATGGGACAAAGCCCGATACAAATGGCGCCGGGTTTGAGCGGCGTCGGCCAACTCACGGCCTACGATCCGAACAATCCTCCGCCCGGATCGATCATCGTGCCCCCGGCCGCGAGCTAGGGGATTTGCAAAAAACGCCGGGTCTCGGCCTCCAGGCCCGGCGCGCAAGCCACGCAGTTGCCGGCATAGATGCTGCTTCCGCCGTCCAGATTGAAGTAGCGCGCGCCAGCTTCTTCCAGGACGATCTTGAGCGGCGCGAAATCCCAAGCCTCGGCTTGCGGCTCGATCCAGAGATCCGCTTGCCCGGACGCAACCATCATCGCGTCCGGCGCGCCCCCCAGTCCGCGCAGAGACCAGAATCCGGCCATCCAGTTCAGCAGCTCATCTCGCGGAGGCAGCTGCCCCAGTTTGTCGAATCGATTGAAGCACAGCACCGATTCTTCAAAAGCCGTCTTGGACGACGGACGAATCGAAACTCCGTTGCAATGCGCGCCGCCGTCCCTGCCCGCCGTATAAAGCTTCCCCAGCACCGGCAGGTTCACCACTCCCGCCACTACTTCGCCGTCCACCTCTAGCGCGATAAGGTTCGCCCACAGCGGATTCCCGCGCACATAGTCGCGCGTGCCGTCAATCGGATCTACGATCCACTTGCGGCCGTTGCTCGATTCGCCGCGCGCGCCTTCCTCGCCTAACAGGCCATCGCCGGGAAAGGCCTCGCTCAGCCTGCGCGCGATCAGACGCTCGCATTCGCGATCCGCTTGCGTGACCGGCGAATTATCGGCCTTCGTTTCGGCCACGATATCCGGCTGCCAGCGAAGCGCAAGCTCGGCCGCCTCTTTTGAAGCCGCGACGGCAACATCCAATTCTTTCGACCAAGGCGTCATGGATTCCATGGTAATCGTTGACGCGGCTTACAATATCCGCATGGGCTCCCGTACGATGTATTCGGTCCTCGAAACTGCCGCGCGCACCTACGGCGACGCTCCGGCCCTGCATCAACCGCTCGGCAAAGGTAAGTACAAAACCTATAGTTGGTCTGAATACAACCGGGCGGTTCAGGAGATCGCCTGTGGACTGCGGCGCTTGGGAATCGGGAAAGGCGACATCGTCGCGCTCGATTCTGAAACCCGCGCGGAATTTTATTTGGCCGACCTGGGCATCATGGCGAACGGTTCCATCGCCGCGGCGCTGTACACAAGCTATCCGCTTCCGGATCAGATCCGCAACCTGCGCGGCAGCGACGCCAAGGCCGTCTTCGCCGAAGATCCGAAGGCTATGCAGGCGCTGATCGATGCCGCGGGCCAGCCTCCGCTCCCGGTCCAATGGATTCTGTTGACCGGCGAAGCCGAGAACGCCCGTACACTCGATTCGCTGCGCGAGCTGGGCAGGATGGTCCTGGCGGAGGATCCGCAAGCGTTCGAAAAGATCCATGCCGATGTCAGCGACGGCGACATCGCGATCCTCTATCTCACTTCGGGCGCAACCGGCGAGCCCAAAATGGGGCTGGTTACGCATCGCGCGCTGTTGGCGAATGTCGACATGGGACCCACCGCGCTGCCTCTCTCCCCTTCCGATTGCACCATCGGCTTTCTGCCTTCCGCGCACATCGCCCAGCGCGTGGTGATCCAACTGCTGCCCATCGGCATGGGCGTTCCCGTTTGGTTTTCAGAAGGCTTGGCCAAGCTCCCGAACGAGCTGAAAACCATCCGGCCCACTTTTTTGCTCGCGCCGCCGCGGGTGTGGGAAAGGATCTTCGCCAGCGTCCACGCGGAGATTAAAAAACGCAGCGCTCTGTCGCGGCGGCTGTTTCACGGCGCAGTGGGTCTGGGCTCCGAAGTTAGCGATCTGCGAGAGCAGGGCCAGCCCGTTCCCCGCTGGATGCGGACCTCTCTTAAGCTCGCCGAGCGCCTGGTATTTTCGAAAATTCGCGCCCGGCTGGGAGGCCGGCTCCGGCTGGCAGCGTCGGGCGCCGCGCCGCTTGGCAAGGATCTGGCCCGCTTTTACGCGGCCATCGGCATGCCTCTGATAGAAGGCTACGGACTGAC
Source organism: Terriglobia bacterium (assembly GCA_963786745.1). Classification (GTDB taxonomy): domain Bacteria; phylum Acidobacteriota; class Terriglobia; order Bryobacterales; family Bryobacteraceae; genus Palsa-89. The sequence goes on from CAWBAE010000019.1 coordinate 83,405, forward strand.
TGAGGGCGGCGTCGCTTGCCTGAACCCGCTCGACCGTCCCAAGTCCGGAAGCATCGGAGTGGCGCTGCCGGGCGTCGAGCTGCGGCTGGCCGAGGACGGCGAGCTGCTCATCCGAAGCGATACCGTTTTTTCCGGATATCACAAGGACCCTGCCGCCACCGCCGCCGTTCTGCGCGACGGCTGGCTTTACACCGGCGATATCGCCGAAATCGATTCCGACGGATATGTCTACATCACCGGCCGCAAGAAGGAGCTCATTGTTTCCTCCAACGGCAAAAAGATCTACCCGGCCCGCATCGAAGGCTTGTTCAGAACCGAGCCGCTCATCAATCAAGTGGTTTTGATCGGTGACCGGCTTCCTTACGTCACGGCTCTACTCACAGTGAACGTCACCGGCATAGATGCGCTGAAGGGCATGGAAGCGTTCAAGGGACGCGAACCGCGCGAGCTGACCGCCGCGCAGCCGGTTCTCGATGAAGTGAAGAAAGCCGTGGCGCGGGTCAACAAGCAATTAGCCCCGTTCGAGCAGATCCGAAAGTTCCGCGTCCTGGAACGCGATTTCGCCATCGAAACAGGCGAATTAACCCCCACCATGAAGATCCGGCGCAGCCGCGTGCTCGAAAATAATCGGCACCTGGTGTCGGAACTCTACCTGGGCAAAGAGGAGAGCCTGTAACAGGCCCATTGAATGAACCTAGTTCCTCCGGTCGCCAAGACCGTTCCTAAAGAGACCGTCCTTCACGACGACACCCGCATCGACAATTACTTCTGGCTGCGCGAGCGAACCGATCCGGACGTGACCGCTTACCTCGAAGCCGAGAATCAATACACCGAGCAGGTGATGGCGTCCACCAAACCGCTGCAGGAAAAGCTGTACCAGGAAATCCTCGGCCGCATCAACGAAACGGACCTCTCGGTCCCAGTGAAGCGCGACGATTATTTTTACTATTCGCGCACCGAAGAAGGCAAAGCGTACGGGATCAGTTGCCGCAAGCATCTTAGCCTGGACGCGCCGGAGGAAATCCTGCTGGACTCGAACGTCCTGGCCGAAGGACAAAAGTATTTCCGGCTGGGCAACTTCAGCGTGAGCCCCGATCATCGTCTGCTGGCTTATTCCACTGACACGGAAGGCGGCGAGACATACACCATCGTGGTCAAGGATCTGGCCACCGGCGAGCTGCTGCCGGATCGGATCGTAAATACTTATTACAGCCTCGAATGGGCAAGTGATAATCGCACGTTCTTCTACACCACCTTGGACGAAGCCCGGCGTCCTTATCGCGTATTTCGCCACCAACTCGGAGCAACCTCGGACACGCTGGTCTACCAGGAAGACGACGGCCGCTTCGTTCTCGGGGTTGCGAAAACCCGCAGCCGCCGGTTTCTGTTCCTCCATCTCTCCAGCCCTCTGACTTCCGAGGTCCGGTATCTCGACGCGGGCAATCCTCTAGGCGAATTCCAGGTGATGCTGCCGCGCCGGCAGGACAACGAGTACGATGCCGCTCACCACGGCGACTACTTTTATATCCGCACCAACGAAAAGGCCAAGAATTTTCGCCTGATGCGAACGCCGGCCTCGAATCCGTCCCGCGAAAACTGGGAGGAAGTGATTCCCGCGCGCGCGGGCGTCACTATCGAGGGCGTCGATTCGTTCGACGACTATCTGGTGGTTTCCGAGCGCGAGCGCGGTCTCGAAAAAATCTGCATTCGCGACGGCGCGGGGAAATTTCTTCACTACATCGATTTCCCCGAGCCTGTCTATACCGTGGGCACGGTTGGAAACGCCGAGTATAAGACCACGATCCTGCGCTTCGTTTATACGTCGCTGGTAACGCCCGCTTCGGTGTTCGACTACAACATGGACACCCGCGAACGCGAGCTGAAGAAGCAATACGAAGTCAAGGGCGGATACAACGCGAGCCAATACCGGTCCGAGCGGATTTTCGCAACGGCTCCCGATGGGGTCGAAGTGCCCATCTCGCTGGTGTACCGCGCCGGGTTTGAGAAGAACGGCCGGGGCCCGCTGCTGCTCTACGCTTATGGTTCCTACGGGCACAGCATCGATCCGGGATTTTCGTCGGACCGCTTAAGCCTGCTCGATCGCGGCTTTGCGTTCGCCATCGCGCATATACGCGGCGGCGCGGAGCTAGGCGAGGAGTGGCACGATCAAGGCAAGCTCCTGGCGAAGAAGAACACGTTTACGGACTTTATCGCCAGCGCCGCGCACCTGATCGACCAGCGCTATACGTCGGCTGATCGGCTGGCCATCATGGGAGGCAGCGCCGGTGGGTTGCTGGTGGGCGCGGTTTTGAATCTTCGGCCGGACCTCTTCCGCGTGGCCATCGCCAAAGTGCCGTTCGTCGACACGCTGAACACCGGGCTCGATCCCACGCTGCCGCTCACCATCAGCGAGTACGAAGAATTCGGTAATCCGGAAGAAAAGCAATTCTACGACTACATCCGCTCGTATTCGCCCTACGAGAACGTGACCGCGGGCGAATATCCCACCATGCTGGTCACGGCGGGATTAAACGATCCGCGCGTGTCCTATTGGGAGCCGGCGAAGTGGGTCGCGAAACTCCGCGCCATGAAGACCGATAAAAACACGCTGCTGCTAAAGACCAACATGGGCAGCGGCCACTTCGGCCCGTCAGGGAGATACGAAGGGATCAAGGAAGTGGCGTTCGACTATGCTTTCCTGCTCTGGGCCATGGGCATGGCATAGGTCGGCCGGACGCTGAACTTTCACTGTTCGCGTTATAGTGGCGGCATGATGCGCAACCTCATCTTGATTTTTGCCATAATAGCCGCAAATTGCTGGTGTCAATCGAGATAACGGACCGCCACGGTATCGTTCCTTGTGGTGGATGAGTCGGGCTGGATGCTTTCCGGCTGGAAGGTGAGTAGCTTCAGGGCAAACGATAGTGAGCTAGCGCCGCAGTTCAATGGACTGACTGGCGCGCACATCCCCAACGGCTTCTATCGCTACGAGTTGACAGGGCCTGGGACAAGACCGGGCTGGATTCCAACGTTGGGCGGGCGGGTTTCGGTCTCAGGCATGGAGAAATTCTTGGTCCTGACCGCGACCCGTGAAGTTCGTGATGGCTTTTCGACTGACCGTGCCTTGCCGAGTTCGTTTGTAATACGAGGGAAGATCGAGCCGATGCCTCCCACCGACCAAAACTCCGACCCTGTTCGAATTCACATCCACCACATTGTTGGTCCGTGGTCTAATCTCGATGTCAAAGTCGATCCTGACGGCGCTTTTCGAATATATGAACCGCTGGCTGGCCCTTACCTCCTAACGGTTATTCGGGGAACGGAAGTGCTCCATGTCGAACCGGTTCTCTTCGCCCAGGACTATATCTCTACTTCATTCGCTATCAAGATTGGGGACAAGACTCCTACGGTAACGCGGGTTCACTAGCAACCCCGCCACCGTCCCGGCCCGTACACAAACAATCCCACAACCGGACAATTGGCCCTCGCCCCTCCCTTCCACGCCTTCCATCCCTCCTTATTTTTCAGTAACATCGATTGTGGCAGGGTAGTTGCCCTCGATAAGGGAGAAATTCATGGATGTCCCTCGTGGTAAAGAAGTAGCGCGTCGCAAATTGATCCGAAGGATCGTGTTTATCGCCGTTATCATCGCGGCCATCCCCTTGATCACCTGGGGACTCTCCCGGTTGAAGCCCGCCGCGCCCTCCGTTGACGGCGCTACCGTCTGGAGAGACACCGTTAAGCGCGGCCCCATGCTGCGCGAAGTCCGCGGCCTCGGCACGCTGGTGGTGGAGGACTTCATGTGGATTCCCGCCACTTTCGACAGCCGCGTCGAGAAAATCAACTTCCTCCCCGGCGCCAAGGTTCATCCCAACGACGTCGTCATGATCCTCAGCAACCCCCAAATGGACCTGGACGCCACCAACGCGGAATGGCAGATCAAGCAGGCCGACGCGAATTACGACAATCTCAAAGTTCAGCTCGAAACCCAGCAACTGGCTCAGAAGGCCACCACCGAACAGGTGAAATCCGACATGGAGCAGGCCGGGTTGCAGGCCGACCGCGATCAGCAATTGACCAAGCTGGGCTTGAAATCGGAAATCGACGCTAAGCTTTCAGCCGCGAAGGCCGAGGAGCTGAAGGGCCGCTACGCATTATCGAAAGAGCAGTTGGATATCAGCGCCCAGTCCACCACGGCGCAGCTCGATGCGCTCAAAGTCCAGATCCAGCAGTTGGAAGCAACCTACAAGCTGAAAAAGGAGCAGGTGGATCAATTGGTCATCCGCGCGGGCGTCGAAGGCACCGTCACGCAGCTCGGAACCACCGCCACGCCGCTCGAAGTCGGAATGCGAGTGGCGCCCGGGACCATTCTGGCTAAGATCGCTCAGCCCAACCGGCTGAAGGCGACGCTCAAAATTCCGGAAACGCAGGTCAAGGACGTGGCCATCGGACAAGTTGCCGCGATCGACACCCGCAACGGGATCATTCCCGGACATGTCACGCGCATCGATCCCGCGGCGGTCAACGGAACCGTGGATGTGGACGTCAAGTTAGAGGGAGTAGCGCCGGGCATGCGTCCGGATCTGAGCGTGGATGGAACCATCACCATCGAAAAGCTGGCGGACGTGGTTTACGTCGGACGCCCGGTGATCGGCCAGCCGGACGCCAAGATTACGCTATTCAAAGTGGACCCGGACGGAAAAGGCGCGCAGCGCGTGCAAGTGGCGCTGGGCCGCAGTTCCGTGAACACGATCGAAATTAAAAGCGGGCTGAATGTTGGCGATCAGGTGATTCTGTCGGACATGTCGGCTCAGGATGCTTACAATCGCATCCGCTTGAATTAGGGCAGCAAGAAGGATTACTCATGGCGAACGACCCAGATGCTTTAATCAGCTTGGATGGCGTGACCAAGGTATTTGTCACCGATGAAGTGGAGACGCACGCCCTGGCGGGTATCCACCTGCATCTCAAGAAAGGCGAGTATCTGTCCATCGCCGGGCCTTCCGGCTGCGGCAAGTCCACGCTGTTGGCGATTCTTGGCTTGCTCGATTCGCCCAGCGGCGGCACCTACGTCCTGAACGGCAAACCGGTGCAGAACCTGAAGCTCTCCGAACGCGCGCGCATCCGCAACCGCGAAATCGGATTCATTTTCCAGGCGTTCAATTTGATCGGCGACCTGACGGTTTATGAAAATGTCGAGCTACCGCTCACCTACCGGGGAATGCCCTCGGCCGAGCGCAAAAAACGCGTTCACGATGCGCTCGAGCGCGTCGGCATGTCGCACCGCATCAAGCATTACCCCTCGCAGCTTTCCGGAGGTCAGCAGCAGCGCGTAGCCGTCGCCCGCGCGTTGGGCGGTGATCCCTCCATTCTGCTGGCCGATGAGCCCACTGGAAACCTCGATTCCACCAATGGCGAAGCCGTCATGGATCTGCTGCGCGAGCTGCATCGCGGCGGCGCGACCATTTGCATGGTGACTCACGATCCCCGCTATGCCCGCTATGCGGACCGGACCATTCGCCTGTTTGACGGAAGGATCGTCGAAGAAAGCGTAGGAGTAGCCTGATGTTACGCCGTCATGTGGATTTCTTCGCCGTCGCCATCATCACCTTCGGGCTGCTGGCTTTCTCGAAAGCATCCGCGCTGGACTGGCCGGATCGAGGGGGCTCGCCTAACTTTCAGAACGCGATCAATATCCAATTTTGCCCGGTCTCGGACCACGTGCTTTCGAGTCTCGCCCACTTTCTGAACGAATAGCGCCCGCCGTTTCGCCGCCGATCCCGAAGATGTACCCTATGAGTTCACAGCTATGAGTTCACCCCTAATCGTTCTGCGCAATGTCGAAAAGTACTTCGAGCACGGCCCCACCAAGACTTTTGTCCTGCGCCGCATAAACGTCGAGATCAAGGACGGCGAGTTCGTGTCCATTATGGGCCCCTCCGGCGCCGGCAAATCCACCTTGCTGCATTTGCTCGGAATGCACGACAGCGCTTGGACCGGCGAGTATCATCTGCTCGAGCATGCCATCCACAAGCTCAACAAAAAAGACCGAATGGAGCTTTACAAGAAGCACTTTGGCTTCGTTTTTCAAAGCTATCACCTGCTCGATTCGCTCACCGTTTACGAAAATCTCGACATTCCGCTGTCCTATCGCAACATCAAAAAAGCCGAGCGCGACAGCATCGTCTGCGATGTTTTGGACCGCTTTCAGATCGTCGGCAAGAAAGACCTGTATCCCACCCAACTTTCCGGCGGCCAGCAGCAACTGGTAGCCATCGCCCGCGCCATCGTTGCCAATCCGAAGATCATTCTGGCGGATGAGCCCACCGGCAATTTGCATTCGAGCCAGGGCAAGGACATCATGGAGCTTTTCAAGAAACTGAACGAAACCGGCACAACCATCATTCAGGTCACGCACAACGAGCGAAACGCGGAGTACGGCAACCGGATCATCAACATCGTCGACGGCTGGGTCACCGACTAGCCTTCCCGGTTCCGTCCACACCCGTCCCACAAGCGAACAGGTTTGGCCGTTTAACTTGTTCGAATCCCGCAATTTACGCTGGCATTCCAGGTGCACTCAGCCACGCCCATGGGTTCCCTGAAGATTTGGTGTAATGGTCGTACTCAGGGGCGCAGCGCTCGCATCCAACAAGAATTCGTGTAAGACCGTGAGGAAAAGGAGTTCGACGTGCACATCCCGCGATTGTTCGGCTTAGTCGTCTCTGTCACCGCTCTATCCGCCGCCACCACGGACGGCTTTCACTGGTCCGGGAAGGTTCCGGAAGGCCAGCGCATCGAAGTCCGGGGGATCAACGGCAGCATTCATGCCGAACCGGCCGACACCGACAGCGTGGAGGTGGTTGCTTATAAGAGCGGGACGGATTCCAGTCCGTCGGATATCCAGTTGAAAGTGGTGGAATACGACGGGGGCGTCACCATCTGCGCGGTGGGCCCGGCGGATGACTGCCTGCCCACGGATGGCACTGTGAGCCGCGCTGCCAGCGTCGACTTCACCGTGCGCGTGCCGCGTGGGGTGCATTTCGTCGCCCGCACGGTGAATGGGCTGGTGGAAGCGAAATCCTTGCAGGCCGATACCGAAGCGCACACCGTGAATGGCGACGTGGTGGTGAGCACGGACGGAGCGGCGCAGGTGGATACGGTGAACGGCTCCATCGTGGCGTCGGTGGGCAAGATCAATGCGGCTTCCACGTTTTCGACCGTCAACGGCGCTATCACGGTTGCGTTGTCGAGCTGTATCGCCGCGCGCGTGCATGCCCAGACGCTGAACGGCGCCATTCGAACCGAGTTTCCTCTGGCGGTCGGCGGAGTCTTTCCAGCCCGGCATGCCGATGGCGCAATCGGCCGCGGAGGGCCGGAACTCAAGATCGCCACCGTCAACGGGAGCATCCGACTGAAGCACAAGAGCCGAACCTGAGGTTCCAAATCCGCGCTGCCGATTGTTCAATTCTGTATTCTGACTTCAGTGTCCCCGTATGAAAGCTTTCGCGAATAACGCTCCCCGTATCCTCATTGCGGACGATCAAGCCGATGTCCTGGAGGCTCTGCGCCTGCTGCTGAAGGGCGAAGGCTGTCAGATCGAATCCGTTACCTCTCCGGCGGGCGTGGTCTCGGCGCTCGAAGCGCGAGACTTCGATGTCGTCATCATGGATTTGAATTACACGCGCGACACCACGTCAGGCCAGGAAGGCCTCGACCTGTTGTCCCGAATCCAGACCATCGATTCGGTCCTGCCCGTGATCGTAATGACAGCTTGGGGAACGGTCGGGCTCGCAGTTGAGGCCATGCGCCGCGGGGCTCGCGATTTCATCCAGAAACCCTGGGAAAACGAGCGCCTGGTCAGCATCGTTAAAACTCAGATCGATCTCAGCAACGCCATTCGCAGAGGGCTCCGGCTGGAAGCTGAGAACCGGCTGCTCCGCACCGAGGGCGTTCCCAATCTGATCGCCGAATCCCCCGCCATGCAACCGGTGCTGCAGATGATGGCGCGCGTGGGACCCTCCGACGCGAACGTGCTCATCACCGGCGAGCCCGGCACCGGCAAGGAAGTGATTGCCAAGACCTTATTCGCCCTTTCGCCGCGCAGCGCCAAGCCGATGGTCACGGTGAATGCGGGCGGCCTGGCGGAAGGCGTTTTCGAGAGCGAGCTGTTCGGGCACGTTAAGGGCGCGTTCACCGATGCCAAAGCCGATCGGGTCGGGCGTTTCGAGCTGGCCGACGGCGGCACGTTATTTTTGGACGAGATCGCCAACGTCCCGCTGAACCTGCAGGCCAAGATGCTGCGCGTCCTGGAAGTGGGCGAAATGGAGCGAGTGGGTTCGTCGCGAACTAAACAAGTGGATGTGCGCGTGATTTCGGCCACTAATGCCCACCTGGATGAGGAAGTGCAAGCGGGCCGCTTCCGGCAGGATCTTCTGTTTCGCCTGAACACCATCGAGATCCATTTGCCGCCTCTCCGCGAGCGTCGCGAAGACATTCCTCTTCTGGCTGCGCACTTCCTGACCACGCACGCGCAACGCTATCGCAAGCGCATCAGCGGCTTCGACAACGCGGCGCTGCAATCGCTGCTGGACAATCCCTGGCAGGGTAACGTGCGCGAGCTCAATCACGTGATCGAGCGTGCCGTGCTCATGGCGCAGGACAGCCAGATCCGGCCGGCGGATCTGGCGCTTCGATCCGCGCGCGAAGGCAGCCCTCGACTCGAAGACATGAGCATTGAGGAAGTGGAAGCGTTCCTCATCAAGAAAGCGCTGGCGCGCTATGGCGGCAATGTCAGCCACGCCGCCAACGCCCTGGGGTTCAGCCGCAGCGCGCTCTATCGCCGATTGCAGCGCTACGGACTATAATCGTGGCGCGGCATGAGTTTCTTAGGCCCCACCTGCTTCACGAACAGCGCGTCTTGTGGATGGCTCTGGCTTCCGGCTCGCCGGCCATCCTTACATCCCTGATGATTCTTTGGTTGGGGGATTACACACCCAAAGTGCAATGGACCTTGACGCTGGCCATTGTCGGGATTTGGCTGGGCGTCTGCTTCGCGCTGCGCGAACGCGTGGTGTCGCCGCTGAGAACTTTAGCCAATCTCCTCGAAGCCATGCGCGAAGGCGACTATTCCATTCGCGCCCGCGGCAGCAAGAGCGACGACGCCATGGGCGAGGTGATCCAGCAGGTCAACGCCATGAGCGCCACGCTGCGCGCCCAAAGGCTTGGCGCATTGGAAGCCACCACTCTATTGCGCAAGGTGATGGAGGAGATCAACGTGGCTGTGTTCGCTTTCGACAGCGAGCATCGTTTGCGGCTGGTCAATCGCGCCGGTGAACGAATGTTGAATGAGCCTGCCGAGCGCATCCTCGGCACGGACGCCGAGAGCGCTGGACCTGGACGAAATACCTCGACGGTGATCCGCAGCGAACGGTCCAGCGCACTTTCCCTGCGGAACCGCCCGCTGGGGCATCAGCCGCAGCATATTTCGCGAAGGCGGGCTTCCGCATCAGCTGCTGGTGGTCACCGACCTCACGCGTCCGTTGCGCGAAGAGGAGCTGAAAGCCTGGCAGCGCCTGGTGCGCGTGCTCGGACACGAGCTGAATAACTCGCTCGCGCCCATCAAGTCCATCGCAGGAAGCCTGGAGAATCTGCTCGCCCGCGATCCGCGGCCGCACGATTGGGAAGAAGACATGCGGCGCGGTTTGGCCGTGATCGCCTCCCGCAGCGAAGCGCTCAGCCGCTTCATGACGCGCTTATGCGCGCCTGGCCAAGCTTCCGCCGCCCACGCTCGCTCCGGTGGGGATCGGCGACCTGGTCCGCCGCGTGGCCGGGCTCGAGACGCGCCTGGCGCCGGTGCTTTGCCCGGACCCGAAGTCACCATCCAGGCCGATGCGGATCAGATCGAGCAATTGCTGATCAACCTCATGCGCAATGCAGCCGACGCCGCGCTCGAAACCGGCGGCGGGGTACGCGTGGGCTGGAACCTCCAGAACTCGCACCTCGTCGTTAGGGTGCGCGATGAAGGCCCCGGGCTTCCCAATACCGCGAATCTGTTCGTGCCGTTTTTCACCACCAAACCCGGCCGGTTCCGGTATCGGATTGGTGCTGAGCCGCCAGATCGCGGAAGCCCACGGGGGCACCCTGACCCTGCAAAATCCCGCCGACGGCCCGGGTTGCGAGGCTTTGCTGGTATTACCCCTGTAACTTTCCGCCCGGTCCCCGGTATTATTCCGGGAAAACAAATTTTCCGGGAACCTAACCTGTTGCATCGAGCGTAAGTCCAAATGTTAAGCTTCCGCGCCGCTGAAAAAGGAGCCACTGTGACCGACGACAGAAAGATACTGCTCGCTCTCGAAGATGTTTTCAAGGTCTTCACCACGGATGAAGTGGAGACCCACGCGCTCGCCGGCATCGAGCTGAAAGTCCGCAAAGGCGAATATGTTTCCATCTCCGGTCCGTCGGGCTGCGGCAAATCCACGCTGCTGGCGATCTTGGGCCTGCTCGATTCGCCGTCGCAAGGCGTCTTACACGCTAAACGATACCCGCGTTGACAAAATGAAACTCTCCGAGCGCGCCCGCGTCCGCAATCGCGAGATCGGCTTCATTTTCCAAGCCTTCAATCTGATCGGCGATCTCACTGTGTATGAGAATGTCGAACTGCCGCTGACCTATCGGAGCATGCCTTCGGCGGAGCGAAAAGACCTGGTGCGCGACGCCCTGGAGCGTGTCGGAATGTCGCATCGAATGAAGCATTATCCTTCGCAGCTCTCGGGAGGCCAGCAGCAGCGCGTGGCCGTGGCGCGGGCGCTCGCGGGCCGACCATCCATTCTGCTGGCGGACGAGCCAACCGGAAACCTCGATTCGGCCAACGGCGAAGCCGTGATGGCGCTGCTGAGCGAATTACACAAAGAAGGCGCCACTATCTGCATGGTGACCCACGATCCTCGCTATGCGCGCTGCGCCGAACGCAGCATTACGCTGTTCGACGGGCGGATCGTGGAAGAAACCCTTACCGCCGTATCCGCTTCGGTCTAAATGACCGGAATTTAACCGGCCGCATCCGCAACTCCTGCTCCTCAAACTGATTTACACGCTCAGGAGGCAGGACAAAAATGAGACGCTTACTTTTAACGGCAGGGCTGCTGGCTGGAACCGTCGCGATTGCCGGAGCACAAGACAATCGCATTCAAGACCGCAAGGAAAATCAGCAGGATCGCATCGCTCAAGGTGTCAAAAGCGGATCGCTGACGCCGCCTGAGACCGCGAATCTGGAGCACAAGGAAGCCGGGCTCAACAAGGAAATCCGCCACGATCGCAGGCAGAACGGCGGCAATCTAACCAACAAGGAAAAAGCCCAGGTAAATCGGCAGCAAAACCATCTCAGCCGCAATATCTACCGCGATAAACACAACGCCGCGCGGCAGTAAGCAGACCGCTTACTTCAGGAACAAGCTGATGCGTCCCATGGCTTCTTCGATGATGGGGCGCTCAGCCGCGTAGCAGATCCGTACCGAGCCTTCGCCCCCCGCGCCGAACGCGACGCCGGGCGCGAGGCCGACTTTGGTTTCAAGCAACAGCCGTTTGCAAAAATCGAAGGAATCCGTGACGCCCGCGATTTTTGGAAACACATAGAACGCGCCGTCCGGCTTCGGCACCGTTACGCCCGGCATCTTCGAGAGCGCGGCAAGGCAGAAGTCGCGATTCTCCTTCAGGCGCGCCAGCATCTTGCCCAGCTCGTTTTCGCCCCACAGCAGCGCGGTCTCGGCCGCCCGCTGCGCCAATGCTGGGGCGTGCGAAACGATGAACTCGTTGAGCTGCGTGGCGCGGGCGATCAGGTCCCGGCGCGCCACCAGCCATCCCAGGCGCCAGCCCGTCATGCAATATGCCTTCGAAAAAGATTGCACCACCATCACAGCGTCATCACGCGTGGCGAGTTTCAAAATGGTCGGGACGGGATCGGTGGCTTTTGCGCCGGTGTAGTTCAGGCGCTCGTACACTTCGTCGGCCAGCAGCCACAGCTTGTGACGCCGCGCGAAGTCGAGCAACCGGCGCTGGTCTTCCGCGGTTGCCACCCAGCCCAGCGGATTCGATGGAGATGTATAGAGCAGCATCCGGGTACGCGACGTAACGGCAGCTTCGAGTGCGGCGAAGTCGATTTGATAACGGTCACCCACCAGCGGCTGCGCAATCTCCACCGGCACCGCGTTCGCCAGCGCGATATTCGACGCACCGTTGGGCCAGGCGGGCGTCAGCACCAGCGCTTCGTCGACCGGATCCAGCACGCAGCGAATCCCGAGATTCAATGCCTGGACACCCGATGCGGTGATCACGATTTCTCCCACCGGATCGAGCTCGACGCCGTGCAACTCCCGGTAGTAGCGCGCCAGCGCTTTGCGCAGCGACGGCAGGCCGGCGTTCTCGGTGTAGAACGTGTATCCATCGGCCATGGCCTTCTGCGCGGCTCGTTTGATGTACTCGGGCGTCGGGAGATTCGATTCGCCGAAATACAGCTTCAGTACTCCGTCCATGCCCATCGCGACTTCCGCCAGCTCGCGGATGCGGGAATGCGGGACCCGCAGCGCGGAGGCAGCCAGGGTGGCGGGCATTGTGGTGGTGGCCATAACTCGATTCTACTAGCCGCGCCCGAGAATCTGGTTTAGCGCCGGCCGCAACTCGGGATATTGGAACTTGAAACCGGCGGCATCGGCGGCGCGTGGCAGCACGCGCTGGCTCCCCAGCAAAACGCCGGCCATTTCACCGAAAAGAAGCTTCAGCGCGGCCTCGGGGACGGGAAAGATCGCCGGCCGATTCAGGGCCGCGGCGAGATCGCGAGTGAAGTCGGCGTTTCTTGCTGGATTCGGCGCCGTCGCATTCACCGGTCCGTTCACTTCCGAATGTTCGAGCGCAAACAGAATTAGCCGGGTCACGTCCTCGATGTGAATCCACGACATCCATTGCAGGCCGTTCCCGATCCTTCCGCCCACGCCAAAACGAAACGGCGGAAGCATTTTATCCAGCGCGCCGCCGCGGCCCAGCACCACGCCGGCTCGGAGCATAACCACTCGGATTCCCAGCGCCTCCGCAGCTCTCGCAGCGTCCTCCCAATCCACCACCACTTGCGCGAGAAAATCCGATCCTGGCGCCGACGCTTCTGTCAGGATTTCATCACCGCGCGATCCGTATATTCCAATGGCAGACGCGCACACCAGCACTTCCGGACGCCGCGACTGTTTAGCCAGCGCATTCACCAGATGGCGCGTACCATCGACGCGGCTGCTTCGGATGCGCTGCTTCACTTCCGCGTTCCAGCGCTGGGCTACCGGCTCGCCCGCCAGATGAATTACGGCGTCAGCTTGCGCCAGGCTCTCTTCCGGAGGTTCGGCGTCCGCATTCCATTTTGAAAACCGAACCGATCCTTCCAGCGGCTTGCGCCCAAGCGCCCACACGCGATGTCCGTTCTGAATCAAGCTCGCCCCGAGCCTTCGCCCAAGAAATCCCGTGGCGCCTGTTATCGTGACGTTCATGTCAATCGCTCGATCCGGCGAATGTACGCGTCGACATCGGTCTTGCGCCGCATGCCCTCATAGGACATGTAGCGCACCGTGCCGAAGATCGGACGCTCCGGCCACGGACGATCATGCAGTCCGAAACACCACAACATGTTCGCGTAGCCGTTCGGATCGCGCCCGTCCAGCGCATAGCGATCGTTCAAATAGAGCATGCTGGTGAGCGCCTCCTGGTGCGTGGGCGACCATTCGATGATTTTCTTTCCCCAATACATCCGATAGTAGCCGTGAATCCGGCCGCGAACCAGCAGTTCCTTCTGCGCTGCATTCCACAGCGGATCGTGAGTGGCGGCGCGCTCCAGCTGGGTGCAGTCATAGCAGGGATTGCGTTTGTCCCGAGCGTGCTTCGCGAGCGTTTTCTGAACCCATTCCGGCAGGCATTCGAGCGAATCCTGACAATTGGTGAAACGCGCGAAATTGAACGCCAGCTCGCGGCGGACGATCAGCTGCTCCAGAAATTCGTCGGCCATCAGCTTGCGCTCCGTGGCGAACTTGTTCACCGCCAATGCCACTCGCAGCGACGAAATGTGCCCGAAATGCAGATAAGGACTGAGGCCGGAGGTCGAATCTTCGGATGGTTCATTGTGAAAACGCCCGTAGCGATGCAGCTTCTTCCCGAGAAAGCGTTTAAGACGACGCTGTGCTTCGCCTGATCCCCCGCGAATCCCCTCCGGCGGCCGAACGCCATGATCGATTTCGCAGGACGCTGCCAGAGCCGCGACGTTCGATTCCGTCACCGACGTGTGAAGCTTCGGTGTTGGGAGATGAAATTTGCGCCGGACCGTAACATGCGGTTGAGGCTGCATGCATTCCGCGAGCAGCTTCCTGATTTTCGGACGAATGCTGTAAGCCGCGTACTCGCGCTTGGAGAATCGGCTCATTGGCACGATGCAACTCGAATCCACCGCGAAGTACGGAATGTCGAGCTTCGAAGGAACGCTCTCGTTATGCCGCCGCGCGACGAACGTCGGATAATCGTCGGTCACCACCGCCGCCGCGTCCGCCGCCAGCCGGTAGAAAGCGTCGTCCGGATCCTTGCACCTCCGCCGCAGATGGAAAACGTATCCTATGCCGAGCTTGCGCAGCCGCTGTTCGGTACCCGGCACGCCTTCCAGCACGAAACTGTGCAGACGATCGCTCGCGTACGGATAGGAGCAGGTGAGCCCTTCGTAGTAAAGCAGCGGCAGCGCGCGCTCGTTGGCAAGTTCGGCGGCGTACAGCAACCCGTGATTAAAATCCACCCGCCGATTCATCTGCACCCAGTAGAGAACGTACTTGGCTTCCGCTCGGAACGCCGCTGAATTAAGCCGCCGGACTCGATCCTGCACCTTTACATGATGCTTGTTTCCATCCCGACGCTACAATGAAATTTGTCGGCTATGCGCGCCTGGAATCGTGCCAAATTGCTGTGGGGTTACCTGCGGCACAAATCCGCGCTGAACGGGTTGCCGGTGGAGTACATTGTCGAAACCACCGCCAAGTGCAATCTGTATTGTCCGATGTGTCCGCGCGAGACGCACAAGCAGCCCAAGGAGGACATGACCGGCGAGATCTTCGAGCGCCTGGTTCAAGAATCCGGCTCCAGCGCCGAGCACATGATGCTCATCGGCCTGGGCGAGCCGTTCATGGACCGCAAAATTTTCGATCGGATCGAATATTGCGAGCGCCACAACATCTCGACGCTGCTATCCACGAACGGAACCTTCTTCGACGAGAGAACATGCGCGCGGTTGCTCGATACTCCGCTCGAACACATCACGCTGAGCTTCGACGGCTCGAGTAAGGAATCCTACGAGTTTTACCGCAAAGGCGCGAACTTCGAGAAGGTCCGGGACAATTTCATCCGGTTCGCGCGCATGAAGCACGAACGCGGCGCGAAAGTGCAAGTGGTGGTGCAGATGGTCCGGATGGAGCGCAACGCGGGCGAAGTGGACGATTTCGTTCGCTTCTGGAGCGCGATCCCAGGCGTCGATCAGGTGCGGATTAAAGAGGATGAGACCAACCTGCTCCAGCCCGACGCTCTGCACGCCGCGCAGGATTGGAAATATCCCTGTCATTACTTATGGCGCGGCCCGGTGTACGTAAAGCAGAACGGTGACGTATATCCGTGCTGCCAGAGCTACATGCTGGATGGCGCGCCCATCGGCAATGTCGCGGACGCGCCGCTGACCGACATCTGGAATTCAGACGAAATGCAAAGCATGCGGAGGTTGCATTCCACCGGACGCGCGGGCGAAGTGGACATCTGCTCGCGTTGCTGCACCGTGATCCCGCATCCATTGCTGGTGGCCGGGAGCCTGCTTCTGCACGGGAGAACCGTCCGGCGCTGGCTGCCCCGCATCGAGAGCCTGATATACCGCGCGAAACTGCCGCGAAGATTGCTCACTCCGCTGAAGAAAAACACAACGCAGCCTGAATTGGTGCAGATCGAATCGCCCCGAAAGTAGTGTGGGGCAGGCGCTCTCGCCTGCGGCCGACGCCCACGTCAGCCTCCGTTCCGCGCCAGATGTACAGCCGGACCAAGGGGTCCGGCGCGGACGAGGACGTCCGCCCCACCTGGGATTTCCTACCAGCTTTCCGCCAGCTTGACGAACGTCCGGACGCCCACGCCCGAAGCGCCTTTGGCCATATATGGCTTTGCGTCGTCGAGCCAGGCGGTGCCAGCGATATCCAAATGAATCCAGGGCGTTTCACCCACGAAGTCGCCGATGAACATCGCCGCCGTGATAGAACCTGCCGGACGGCCGCCGATGTTGTGCAAATCCGCGAAGGAGCTCTTCAGCGCTTCTTTATATTCCTCATCGAGGGGTAGTTGCCACATCTTCTCGCCTTCGGATTTCGCGGCGTTGAGCAGCTTGTCGAGGAACGGCTGATTGTTAGTGAACGCGCCCGCATTCACGCCACCCAACGCCACCACGATCGCGCCGGTCAGCGTCGCGGCGTCCACCAGATGCGTGCAGCCTAGCCGCTGCGCGTAGGTGAGAGTGTCGATCAGAATCATGCGGCCTTCGGCATCCGTGTTTAGCACTTCCACGGTCTTGCCCGAAAGCGTGGTGACGATGTCGCCCGGCCGCTGCGCGCGGCTCCCCGGCATGTTCTCCACCGCCGGAACAAATGCGGTCACCGGAATTGACGGCTTCAACTGCGCGATGGCTTGCATGGCGCCCAGCACGGCCGCGCCGCCCGCCATATCGTAGCGCATTTTCTCCATGCCGTCCGCCGGCTTGATGGAAATTCCACCGGTATCGAACGTGACTCCCTTGCCCACCAGCCCCAGATGATCCTTGGACGTCGAACCGCCCGCCGGCTTATACCGGATCACGATGAGCGCCGGGGGCTCCGCGCTGCCCTGCGACACGCCCAGCAATGCGCCCATGCCGAGTTCGCGCATCAGGTTCTGGTCCAGAATCTCGCACTCCAAGCCTTGCGCGGCGGCCATCTCCCGCGCGCTTTCGGCCAATCGCATCGGAGTGAGGATGTTCGGAGGTTCGTTCGCAAGCGCGCGCGTAAAGTTTTGAGCGTCCGCGAGAATGCGCGCGCGAGAGAGCGCAGCCTCTGAAATTCCCAGCACGGCGAAGGAATCGATAGCCTTTTCGCTCTTTTTTGGATCCGTCTTGTAGCGATCCGCTTCGGTATCCGCCAGGATCGCGCCTTCTACTGCAGCCGCGCCGAAGTCAGGCGAGTTGAACGGTTCGCTGAGCGCCAGCACGATGCTCCGCACGCCCTTGCCTTTGAGGGACCGCACCACCGCGCCCGCCAGCTTGCGCAGCTCGGCGGCAGTGAAGCGATCCTGCTTCCCGCCGCCCGCCAGAACCAGACGCTTGGCCTTCAATCCCTGCGGCCGGTGCAGAACCGCGATTTCGAGCGCCTTGCCTCCGAATTCCCGGCTGTCATAAAGCTCTTTTACCTGATCGGCGGCCGGGATTCCCGACGGCGCGCCGCCGTCAAATCCCAAGAAAACCAGCGCGTCAGCTTCAATATCCGAAATCGGGCGTTTCTCAGTTTTAACATTCATGTTTCAAACTGACTAGCATAGCAGCCGCGCCGACCCGAAGACCCGCCTTAACCTCTTCGCCCGATCGCCGCCCGAGCCTCCGCTTCCATTTCGCGCTTGCGTTCGGTTTCGCGCTTGTCGTGCAGCTTCTTGCCCTTGGCCACCGCGAACTCCACCTTCACCCGGCCGTTCTTCAGATACATTTTGGTCGGAATCAGCGTGAGACCCTTCTCGCGGGTCTTGCCGAGCAGTTTGTCGATTTCTGCGCGATGCAGAAGCAGCTTGCGGCGGCGCGTGGGTTCGTGGTTTTCCCGATTGCCGTGGGAGTAGTGACTGATATGAGTATTCAGCAGCCAGGCTTCGTTGCTCTGAACCTCCACGAAGCTGTCCTTGAGCTGAATCCGGCCGTCTTTCGCCGCTTTCACCTCGGTTCCGGTCAAGGCTAAACCGGCCTCGAAGCGCTCCAGCAGGTAGTAATCATGCCCGGCGTGGCGGTTATCGCTTAGGATCTTTATTCCAGCCTCGGGAGTTTTTGAACTTCTCTGGTGTTGCAATGGAGCCGCGCTCCTTCTATGCTTTTAGTACTCAACGCTAGGAAACTACATAGCGTCAACCGTTTATGTAGTGGCTTCCCGCGGCCGGTGCTGGTTCATTTTATCATACGGTGCTGCTAGAGAATAAGATGATTGTTTGCAATAAAATACGCGGATTCCTCACGCTCTTCCTGGTGTTCCTTTTGCTGCCCGTCGGCAGCCTGGAAGCCAAGAACCGGCAGGCTGAGAAGTTTTACAAACAAGGCCAGACCGCCGAAGCCAAGAAGGATTGGGACAAAGCGCTTTCTTTTTATGAGAAGGCCATTGACCTAGACCCTAAGGACCCTAACTACGAGCTGGCTGCCCGCCGGGTCCGTTTTCAAGCCGGCCAAGCCCATGTGGAAAAAGGCGTAAAGCTCCGGAAGGACGAGAAGTTCGAGGAGGCGCTGGTGGAGTTCCAGAAGGCCTTCGCGGTGGACCCGGCGTCGGCCGTCGCTGTCCAGGAGATCAAGCAGACCATGGAGGCCATCGAGCAAAAGAAGGCCCATCCTGGCGAGAAACCGATGACCTCGGCCGAGAAGGAGCGCAAGGAAAGCATCGAACGGATCGAGTCCCTGCTGCCCATCCCGGAGCTTAAGCCGGTAACGAACCAGATCAGCCAGCTCAAAATGAACAACCAGCCGCCCAAGGTGCTCTATGAGACCGTGGGGAAGCTGGCTGGCATCAACGTTCTGTTTGACCCGCAGATGCAGCCGGGCAAGAACGCCAACCTGGATCTGAGCAACGTCACGCTGGAGGAAGCCCTGAACTATGTCGCGCTGCTGACGAAGACCTTCTGGAAGCCGGTCAGCGCGAACGCCATCTTCGTTACCGAAGACAACGTGACCAAGCGGCGCGATTATGAAGACGAAGTGGTGAAGGTCTTCTACCTAAAGAATCCGACTTCGGTGCAGGAGTTTCAGGAAATCGTCACTGCCGTTCGCTCCGTATCCGACGTTCGCCGCATGTTCACTTTTAACGCCCAGAACGCGATCATGGTGCGGGATACGGTGGACAAAGTCGCGCTTGTGGAGAAGCTTCTGCACGACGTGGACAAGGCGAAATCGGAAGTTGTGGTGGACGTGATCGTGATGGACGTGGCCAGCGACAAGAGCCGTAGCATTGCCGCCGGAATCGTTTCGAACGGAACCACCGGGCTCGCCATCCCGATCGGGTTTAGCCCCACCAATCCGATATCAACCGGCACAACGGCCACCACCACTACCGGGACCACGACCACCACCGGGACTACCACCACTCCCGCCACCGGCACCACCACCGGCTCCAACGCCATCGGTCTGAACCAATTGGGACATCTCAGCACCTCCGATTTTTCCACCACCCTCCCCGGCGCGCTGCTGCAGGCGGTGATGTCAGATTCGAGCACCAAAGTGATGTATTCGCCCGAAGTGCGCGCCTCCGACGGGCAAAAGGTGACGTTGAAGATCGGCCAGAAGTATCCCTACGCCACGGGCAGTTTCCAGCCGGGCGTCGGAACCGTGGGCGTCAGTCCGCTGGTCAGCACGCAATTTCAGTTCGTCGATACGGGCGTCAATCTGGAAATGACGCCGCACGTGCATGGAAGCGATGAAGTGACATTGCACGTCAGCGTGGATATTTCGAACGTCGCCAGCACGCTGGACCTGGGCGGGTTGTCGCAGCCGGTGATTTCGCAAAAGAAAAACGAAGCGGACATTCGCCTGCGGAACGGCGAGGTCAGCCTTTTGGGCGGCTTGATGTCGACGCAAGACACCAGCACCATCAACGGTATTCCCGGCTTGGTGAACATTCCCATCATCGGCAAGTATTTATTTGGCGGCGAATCCAAGGACAAGCAGAAGGAAGAGCTGTTGATCGCTCTGATTCCGCACATCGTCAGGACGCCCGACATCACCGGCCTCGATCTGCGAGGCATATCGGCCGGAACCGACGCGATCGTGAAATTGAATTACGCTCCGGCCAAGGAAGAGCCGCCCGCGCCGCCGTCACCCCCGCCGACAGCAATCACCCCTGCCGCGCCGCCAGCCACAGCTCCCGGCGGGGCTGCCCAGGCAACTCCGGGAGGCAGCGCCAAGCTGTCCTTCAATCCATCGGCGATGCTGGTGAAGCTGTCTTCGCCGGTGGCGGTGGCGCTGCAGATTGAAAACGCCGCCGATCTCACGATCGTTCCGGTCAAAATCAAATGGGATCCCAAGATCCTGCGCTTGAACCAGGTGGTCCCGTCCGGCCTGCTCGGCGGGAATGGCAAT
Source organism: Terriglobia bacterium (assembly GCA_963786745.1). GTDB lineage: Bacteria > Acidobacteriota > Terriglobia > Bryobacterales > Bryobacteraceae > Palsa-89. Next base: position 103,788 of record CAWBAE010000019.1, read on the forward strand.
GTGAATCCGCCCAGCCTGGATATTCGGAACGATTCCGGCGAGGCCACCATCGACATGAGCCGGGTGGCCCTAACCGCCGGCGTCAACGGATCCGGCTCCTTGATGCAACTCACGTTCACAGCGGTGGGCAAGGGCGAAACCAACGTGAGCGTCACGGAAGTGAACCTGCGCAATTCCAAACAGCAGCCCATCAGCGTGGTTGCGCCGTCGCTGCCCGTTTCCGTTCAATAAACTTATGAGACGGGGCTTCATGAGACGGAGCAACCAGCGCGGTTTGACATTGGTGGAGCTGATCGTTGCGGTCACCATTCTGACGCTGTTGTCCACCATGGCCGTCCCGCTGGCGCGCTATAAAGTGCAGCGCGACAAAGAGCGCGACCTCGTGATCGCGCTGCGCCAGATTCACACAGCTATCGACAAATTCAAAGACGACATGGATGCCGGGAAAATCGGACCGGCTAAATTAGATTCCGACAACTACCCGGAAAGCCTGAAGCAACTAGTGGAAGGGATCAAAGCCACCGGCGCGGTGGACAAGAAGGTCCGGTACCTGCGCAAAATCCCCAAAGATCCCATGACGAATTCCTACGATTGGGGCATGCGGAGCACCAAGGACGACCTGGACGCGAAAAGCTGGGGCGGCCAGAATGTTTTCGAAGTCTATACCAAGAGCACCGACAAGGCGCGCGACGGGACGCCGTACTCGGAATGGTGAAAGCTCTCTGTCGCCTCCAAAACCGGCGGCGCTTCGGCTTCACGTTCGTCGAGTTGATGATCGTGATGGCGATCATCGCGATTCTACTCGCGGTCGCGCTGCCGATCTACAATCGCTCCATCACCCGCGCCAAGGAGAGCGTGCTGAAGAACAATTTGTTCACGCTCAGGACGGTGATCGACGAATACACCTACGACAAGCAGAAGGCGCCGCAATCTCTCGGCGATCTGGTGAGCGACGGCTATCTCCGGCAGGTTCCGGTGGACCCCATGACCAACAACGCGGACTCGTGGAAAATCATCATGGAGGATGCCACCAATACGGTGAATCAGGCCGAACCCGGCATCTTCGATGTCCGCAGCGGTTCGGACAAAACTAGTCTTGAAGGTACGCCGTATGCGGAGTGGTAGTCTTCGCCCGCTGGGCTGAATTTCCCAGCCATACCGCGCCGCGATACAGCATCAAAACCGTCAGAATTCCTCCGTACAGCAGCGGCAGCCGTACATCGGATTTCACCAGCCAATAGTAGTGGATCACTCCGGCCAGCGCGCTGAAGTAGATCAGGCGATGCAGCTTTTGCCAGCGCTCGAAGCCCATGCGCCGAACCCATCCGGCGGTGGAAGTGATCGCTAAGGGAAGCATCAGGATGAAGCCGGTCATCCCCACGGTGATGAAGCGCCGCTTCTCGACATCTTTCAACATCTCCCGCACATCGAAGAATTTGTCCAGCCACACCCAGGTCATCAAATGCAGGGTGCCGTAAAAGAACGCGAACAGGCCCAGCATCCGCCGGTAACGGGCCAGCTTGGGCACCCCGAGCAGCTTTCGAAACGGTGTAACCGTAAGGGTGATGAGCAGGAAGCGAATGGTCCAGTCGCCGGTGTAGTGCGTGATGTAGGCAATCGGATCGGCGGTGAGGCTTGGATCGTAACCCTGGCCTCCGGCTCTCCAAAACACCAGCAGGCGCCAGCCCAGAATCAAGACCGGCGTCAGGCACAGCAGGAAGATGGCGGCTTTGGTCCAGCGGCTGGAGAGAAGCCGGTTCATGCGGCTCAATAATACTGCCTCAATAATACTTTCGAAGATCCATGCCGGCGTACAGGCTGGCCACCTGATCCCCGTAGCCATTGAACTTGATGGTGTCGCGCTTGCTGAACTCGCCGATGCGGCGTTCCTTGGCCTGGCTCCAGCGCGGATGATCCACTTCCGGATTCACGTTGGAGTAAAAGCCATACTCGTTCGCGGCTGCGATGTTCCAGGTGGTGGGCGGCTGCTTCTCCACCAGCCGTATCTTCACTATCGATTTGATGCTCTTGAAACCGTACTTCCAGGGCACCACCAGGCGGAAGGGCGCGCCATCCTGGTTAGGCAACGTTTCTCCGTACAGCCCCACGGCGAGGAGCGCGAGCGGATTCATGGCTTCATCCAAACGCAATCCCTCCACGTAGGGGAACGGGATGCCTCCCCACTTACCTTGCGGCATCTGCTTGGGGTCGTAGTAGCTTTGAAAGGCCACGTATTTCGCTTTGGAGGTGGGCTGCGCCTGTTTCAACAGGGCGTTCAGCGGGAAACCGATCCATGGAATCACCATCGACCAGGCTTCCACGCAGCGATGCCTGTAGATCCGCTCCTCGAGGGGGGCAATCTTGAAAATGCCGTCGAGATCGAGCGTGAGGGGTTTCCCCACTTCTCCTTCCACCTTCACCTGCCACGGGGAAGTTTGGAAGTGTTGCGCGTTGTGCGAAGGGTCTTCCTTGTCGGTGCCGAACTCGTAGAAGTTGTTGTAGTGGGTTATGGCGTCGTACGGGGTGGGCTTTTCGGTAGTGCTGAAGGGGCTTTTGGTTACGCCGTTCAGCTTCATGTTGGCTTGTGCGGCCGACGGGCCGAGCAGCGCCCCCATCGCGATAGATCCAGCCAGGAATCGCCGGCGGTTCAGGTACTGATCCTTGGGAGTGACCTGGGAATAGCGAAGATCGGGTGTTTTTCGAATGACCATAGCTATACCTCTATGGTAGCGCCGCTGGGCCCGGCCTTTGGAGCTAGGGCCTTTTTCGGTTACTTCTCGCGGGCCGCTTCCGCGGCCGCCTGCTCTTCGGCGCGCGCGCCTTTCAGCACATCCACCAGCGAGTAATTGCCCTCATGGCAAGCGTACTCGAAGATTTGATCCTCCATCCTGGTCATGGGGACGGCTACCGTCCACGGCCGTGTGTAGGTGGAGGGATCGTCCACCGTATAACGGAAGTCAATCGTATTTTCGTCCACGCGCCGGAAGCGCTCCACGATATGCATGCCTTCGCCCGCCGGGCCGCAGCAGTTGAATGAAGCGTACCTGACCTCGTCCCGGTAGTTGGTCGTGTCCACAACCAGGGTATCGCCCTCCCAATGTCCGATCGAGTCTCCCTGCCACAGGCGCACGTTCCGCGGAAGATGCGCACGCCGGTTCAGGGGAATGACCCGCACTTCGTGAAGCATTTCCGCCATGATCATGACCGAATCCGGGGTTTGAACAATCTGAACGTTGTTGTTATAGCCCCCCGGCAGCTTAGGAGATCCGCGCGTCAGGCAGCGCTCCGCGAGATTCAGATCCAGCCAGGAATCGGCCGGCCCGCGTTTGCTCCGGGCCGCCTGACGAGCCGCTTCCCGCTTCTGCGCTTCCGGTGTCAGGGGCGGGATTCTGCCATCGGGTGGATCGATAATCAGCGAAGTTAAGCCTCGCCCATCGAGGCGCGCCAACTTGGTTCCCGCATCCCAGAAAAGGTAGTTGTAGCCGAGGCCGGTGCCAGGCTGCGGCGGCGCGCCCGGGCGGTCCCAATCCCCCTGTTTGGCCAAGGCCGTTTCCAGCGCAACCGTTTCTTTCTCACTTAAGAATTGCTTGTTGGCAAATTGGCGTGGGCGCTGGAGCGGCGTAAGGGTGGAATTGTTCCAATTTCCCTGAATATCCGGCTGTCCGTCCGGTGTGCGAGGCTGCACCCAGACTTTGGAGGCTGGCTTTCCCGGCGAGGACTCGTCCTGAGCTCGAACGGGAACGGTCATGAAACCTACCAGTGCAGCGGTGGCGGCCAGCAGATTCACAGACCAAGGAGATAAGCGGCGGTAAGTCATCGGATCGCTCCTTTATGCTTTTGCGCCCGTTCCGGACTCTTAGTATAGCTGACAAGAAACCAGCTACTGCAGTTTTCCGCGGCCTGCAACGCGCCAGACTTGGTCAATAGCGTCCCCGCGAATCCCATACACGTTTTCGTGCAGATTCACCGCCACGCAGACGTGATTGGGAATTATGCGCACGCGATCGCCCACCTGGAAGGCGTGATCCACCGTGCCAATATCAATGAAGCCGTGCTCTTCGTTCATCTTTCCGAACACGGCGTCTTTCGCCTCCAGCACCCGGCCGAAGCCGTCGCCAGTGACCGCGCGATCCGAGGAGAAGGTCTTCGAGCCTCCGTCCACGATAATTTGCCCGCGCTTTGCGGTGGATACCACCGTGACCAAAATGGACGCCGCGCATTCCTCCAAGGCGCAGGCCCCGCTGAGGACGGTGTTGCGGTCATTGAAAATGTAAGTGCCCGGGCGGATTTCGTTGACGCCGGGAAGGCGGTGGGTTTCATATAGAGTGGGCGTAGAACCACCGCTCACGATGCGAGCTTCGAAACCGGCGCGCCGCAACTCCGCCAACATGCCTGCGATCACTTCGGCCAGGCCGTCGATGGCGCGCTGACCCTCTGGGTCGAGCATCTTAATTTGGCCCGGGTAGAACGCGATGCCGTCCCAGCGAAGATGCGGCAGCCGATGAATGCTCTGGACCAATTTCAATAAAGCTTCGCCCGGCGTCACGCCTACGCGGCCAAGTCCCACGTCCACCTCGGCCAGCACACCCGCTTCCACTTGATGGCGGCCGGCCGCAGCCGACAGTTGCTCTGCGGCGGTCAAGCTGTCGAGTGAAACTGTTACTGACGTTTCCCGCGCTACCTGCATTAAGCGATCCAGCTTGCTTTCCCCGATCACCGGAAAGGCGACGAGCAATTCGGGCGGCCGGGCTTCCAGCATGACTTCGGCTTCGCCCACCTTGGCAACGGTGAGGCCGGTCGCGCCCAGATCGAGCTGTCGGCGGCCCAAGGCGGGAATCTTATGAGTTTTAGTATGGGGACGAACCCGAAGCTTATGGTCGCGGCTGTAGGCGGCCACCTTCATCAAGTTGCGCTCCATCAGGTCCAGATCAATAAGGAGCGCGGGCGTATCCAGATCGGTGACCAACGAGGGCCGGCTCATGGGCGGAATCGGAACACCAGCTTCCCGCCGGGCCCTTTGTAATGAAATTCCATGTCCTTGGTCTTCAGTTTCTCGTTCATCTCGAAGTACAGCAAACCCGAAATCGGTTCGGTCACCGACTTTTCCGGCAGCACTTTGGCGGTAAGCGCGGCCAACAGGGGGTTGTCTTTGTCGGAATGGGTGGCCTCTACTTTGGAATCGGTAGGGGTCTGGGTGGTCGAATTTCCGACGCCCCCGTACAGACCTCCAATGCCGAAACTTGGACGCGGCCGCCTTGAAGTGGCCTTAGCGCCTTGCGGGGTCACTACAAGAGTAGTGTTGCCGGCGATTTGGCTGGGAGCAAAGGCCTCGGACCGTTCGCCGTCCTTGGCCGAAACCAGCAGAAAATCATCCAGGCTGATTTCGACGGGCTTGTCGCTGACCGGCCGGAAGTTCACTCGAACTACCACAAAACCAGGGTCCAGATCGCTGCCCAACTCCTGCCGAATCTGGTCTTTGTCCAACGGGACGGCGGAAATATCCACTAGCTCGTTAGAGGCCTCCTCGATCGGAAGCTTCTTGTCGGCGGCCAGCATAGTGCCGGCTAAGAGAATCATGGCCGCTCCGCACCATTGATAATGCATTGGACTGCTCCCAAGCGCATTATAACGGCAAAGGCTAAGGCTGGGCAGACCTGAGATTTGAACCTAAAGGCGTATCGTACTAAAGCCGATGTAATTCATGGTGTCGTCTATGAATCGGTTTTACTTCCTACTGCTGTTCCTTCTGGCTGGTTTCGGTCTGGAAGGCCAGACATTCAGTACCATCACTATTTCGACCAATCCAAACGGAGCACGGTTTAGCGTGGATGGGCAAGTCTATAACTACGCCGTGACGTTTGCCTGGCCCACAGGAAGCGAACATGTCCTGGACTTTATCGACGGCCCGATTCAAACCTCAACCGACGGCCTGACAGAGTACCAATTCACGGGATGGGTGGACAATGCCGGGTTGCTGGTGCCTACCGGCACAGCCATTCAAACCGTCACTGCGAATCCGGCTATCACAACCATTCAGGCTCAATTAACGGTCTCCTATCTGGTGCTGCTGAACTACTATGCGGCTCCATCCGCGCTCGATCCGCCGGTGCCGCCAACTTGTTCCACACCTGGTAGTACGGGGGTCATTCCCGCGGGCGAGACGCGTCCTGGGGTGGTGTATGTGGGCAGCGCATGCTATTGGTCTACCGCGAAGATATTTATTACAGCCAATACTAAGATCACTCTGAATGCATTTCCCTATCCCGGCTTTGTTTTCCTTGGTTGGGATCTGAATGGGCAGGGCATCAGCCCCTATCTGACCAGCATCACTGTCATTGCGCCCATAACGTTAATCCCACAGTTCACACAGGGCAAGCTGGTCCATTTCCTTACCAACCCGATCGGGCTCCAGGTGTTAGTCGATCACGCCACGGTGCCCACGCGAACGCAAGACGTCGTCACTAGCTGTCCCAACGCCGAAACGCAGCCGGTTACTCCTCAAACAGAATTCCCTCCGCTGTGCATCGGCGACTTTTATTTTGCACCGGGATCGTCACACGTGATCAGCGGCGTTTCTCCCCAGCGGGATACCTCGAGCAACTGGTGGGTCTTCAACAACTGGAGCAGCGGTTTGGGCGCGAACGCCTTGTACACAGCCGATACCAACATCTCGACCGCCGCCACGCTCACGGCAAATTTTGTCGCCGGCGTGGGAGCTTCGTTTGTCACGGTTCCGGCGGGCTTGCAATTAACGGTGGATGGGACGGCGAATTGGCCATCCTACAATTTTGTTTGGGGCGTGGGATCCACGCACACCGTGGCAGCGGCGGCCACGCTGTCCAATGCGGCCGGTCGTCAGTTCACGTTCCAAGGTTGGTCCAACGCGGGCATGGCGTCGCAGAGCGTCACGGTAACTCAGGCCGAGGTTAGCACTGGGCTGCGTATGACGGCCACGTATAGCGAGCTAAGCCGAGTTGTGGTCCAGAGCACGCCCTCGAATGTCGCCATCATGGTGGATGGGACCAGCTGCCAGACCCCGTGCACCGTTGATCGCCAAAACGGAGCGCAAGTCCACCTCACTGCTCCAACGCAGGTTGCCATGGGCGTCGGCGCCCGGCTCAATTTCGCGTCCTGGTCCGACGGCGGCGCCTCCGATCACATCTTCACCGTGAATCAGGACTACACTACGCTCACGGTCAGCTATACGCCGTTTTATCAGTTGAGCGCCAGTTCATCACCCGCCAACGGCATTACGTTCCAGTTCAGTCCGTCGGCGGGCGACATGTTCTACTCTCAGAACACGCAAGTGTCGGTGACGGCGGTTCCGAACTCCGGCTTCAAGTTCCTGCGCTGGAGCGGCGCTCTCTCAGGCACGTATCCGAGCGGCGTCGTAACCATGTCGGTGCCGCAAAGCGTGTTAGCGCAGGCCAATACCATCCCGTATATCGCTCCGACCGGTGTCGGTAACGGGGCCGGCGTGACGCCGAGTTCCTCGGTCGCGCCAGGTTCCATCATCTCGATCTACGGACAGGGCCTGGCGCCTAACCTGGAAATCGGACCGACCAATCCTTTGGCGCAATCGATCTTGGGAGTTTCGGTGACGGTGAACAATAGCATCCTCGGGCTGCTGTTTGTTTCCCCGCAACAGATCAACGCGCAGCTCCCATCCAGCCTGTCGGACGGAAGCTACACGCTGGTGGTCCAATCCACCGGACAGCCGGATGTTTCGGCAACCTTCAATGTGGTTCGAGACGCTCCGGGCCTCTTCTTCCAAACCATAAGCTCTGAACAAATCGCCATCGCCATGCATGCGGATGGCTCCCTGGTAACTCCGGACAGTCCGGCGGCCGCGGGAGAAACCATCTCATTCCTGGGAACTGGCTTTGGGCTGTACAACGGAACGGTTCCGGACGGGTTCTTCCCGCCCAACCCCGCTCCAACATTGAAGGATTCTGTTACCTTATCGCTCGGAAGCCAAAGCCCATCCGTGATTTCGAGCCGCGCGGCCGCTGGTTACACAGGTGTGGCTCAGGTTAGCTTCCAGGTTCCAACTGGTTTGGCGTCCGGGAATGTGCCTCTCAGCGTCAGCATCAATGGCACGGCGAGTAACACGGTACAGCTGCCGTTAAAGTAGCTAGCCGGTCACCCGTACCGTGGCATTCAGGGTGCCGAGGATCAGCGCGACCAGATTCCAGGCCACCAGGACGGCGAAGAGCAGATTGATCCGCGAAAGCAGTTGCCGGCGGCCCATTCGCCAGCAATAGAAGCCCAAGGCCGCGGCCAGCAATTTCACTGCAATCAATCCGCCCAGCGGATTCCCTGCCCAGCCGAGGGCCAGCCGAACCAACGGATTCCCCTCCCTCACGCCGTTCAGCATGAACGCGATGGTGGTGAGAAAGTCCAGCACCTGGAGGTAGGAGAATTGCCATAGCGCCTGATTCATCGATTCCTTCCTGTCTCCGATCGCAGCCTGGGCCTCAGACATTCACCTTAGGTTAGATCAGAAAACTCTCAAGTCGCACTGGTACCTTTGTTCCATTACCGGCCGCTCTCGAAGATAGTACTAAACAGCCCGCATCTCGCTAAAGTAGTTCGAACGATTCGCCTCGTTTGGGCGCTACAACGTCCAAACCGTAGCGCTCACGAATTGCGGCGGCGAAGGCAGTCTGCTGGTCCGTTTCGCCGTGCACCAGGAACACTTTTTTCAGGCCGCCGGCGATCGGCTTCATCCAGGCAAGCAATTCCTCCCGGTCGGCATGCCCGCTCAATGCATCCATCCGTTCCACCTCGGCTCTCAGCGGCATCGGTTCTCCGAAGATCGGCACCTCGGCCAAGCCTCGCTCGATTTTTCTTCCCAGCGTATTCTCCGCTTGATAACCAGTAATCAAAATCGTGTTGCGCGGATCTCCGATATGGTTCTTGAGGTGATGCAGCACCCGTCCGCCTTCGCACATGCCGGACGCCGATATGACCATGAAGGGGCCGGGCAGGTCATTGAGAGCTTTGGATTGATTGACGTCGCGAACGTAGGTCAGGCGGCGGAAGCCAAAGGGATCTTCGTTGCGGGCGAGGAAGGCTCGGGCTTCCTCATCGAACAGTTCGGGATGCTTGCGAAAGACCTCGGTTACATCCACTGCCAGCGGGCTATCGACGAAGATCGGAAACGGCGGGATGGCCTTGGCGTTAATCAGCTGATGCAACAGCAGCACCAGCTGCTGCGTTCTTCCGACGGCAAACGCCGGGACGATCATCTTTCCGCCGCGGGCGTAGGTTCGATTCACGATTTCGGCCAGCCGATCGGAGACGGCCGGAATGGGCTCGTGAACGCGGTCGCCGTAGGTGCTCTCGAGAATGAGATAGTCGGCGGCGTTGGAGGGCCATGTTTCGGGGTCGCGGATGATGGGAAGTCCGGGCCGGCCCAGGTCTCCAGTAAAGCCGAGCCGGACCTTCCGACCGTTCGATTCAAGATTGAGCAACATGGTCGTGGAACCCAGGATGTGGCCGGCCTCGAAGGATTGATAAAGAAGGCCGGGGCCGAGCAGGGTCGGCGAGTGCATCGGAACGGGGTGAAAGTGATGGAACGTTCGTTCCGCGTCTTCTACCGTGTAGAGCGGTTCCACCAGGCCATTTTTGAGAGCTGGTATCTTGACGTTGAGCGACTTGCGGCGTAAATTGCGCTTGTTCAGGAACTCGGCGTCTTTTTCCTGGATGGACGCCGAGTCCAGCAGCATCGGCTGACAGAGATCGGCCGTTGCTGGGCTGGTATGGATCTTGCCGCGGAATCCGTTCTTGACCACCAGAGGAAGGTTCCCGCTGTGATCGATGTGCGCGTGCGAAAGGATCACAGCCGCAATTTTGGAGCAGGGGAAAGGGAACGTCCGGTTACGGGCCTCGGCCTCTTTGCGGCGGCCCTGATACAGGCCGCAATCCAGCAGATAGTCTTGGCCCTCTAGCGTGAGTTGATGCATGGAGCCGGTCACGGTTTGCGCCGCGCCCCAGAAGGTCAGTTTCATCTTTCCAAGGATACGGCACTAGAGGTCCGTAGACGCTGGCTCTAAGGTGAAGCACTGATTGGTCGGCTGAGTATCTGGCTTTAGACTCAGGTTGGATGTTGAGGAAGCTCACTGCTTTCGTTGTGATTCTATTGGCGCTGGGACCCTCGGCGTATTTGGCGTGGACACTGAGGTCCATGCCGCATCTGGGGTACTACCACGACGACAGCCTCTACTGGGTTTCTGCTAAGAGCCTGGCGGAAGGCAACGGCTATCAGATCGCCAGCCTGCCCGGCGAACCGTATCAGACCAAGTATCCGCCGCTCTATTCGGCGCTCCTGGCCGTCGTCTGGAAAATCAATCCGAACTTTCCCGCGAATCTGCCGGCCGCGACATTGCTGGCCTGGCTGCTCTTTCCCGCGTACCTGGCAATGGTGTGGATGTTTCTCCGCCGGCAAGGCTTCGGCTGGCGCGAGCAATGCGCTCTGGTTCTGGTGGCCGGCTTAAGCCCGGTGGCCGTGGTTTTCAGTTTCTCGCTGATGCCCGAATTGTTGTTTACCGCGCTCCTGCTTGCGAGCCTGATGCTGGCCGAGCGCGCCGCGTCGCGTCCGTCCATGCCGTGGCTGGCGATGCTGGCCGGGATTTTAGGCGCGCTGGCGTATCTCACCAAGTCCATCGCCGCGCCGGTGCTAATTTCAGCGCCGCTTTGTTTCCTTTTGCGAAAGCAATTCAAGAACGCCGGGCTGTTCTTTGCCGCCATGTTGCCCGCGATGGTGGGGTGGCAATGGTGGGTGGCGGCGCACCTCTCCCGCGCGCGTGATCTGGTAACGCTCTATTACACCAACTATCTCGGCTTCCAGCTCTACAATGTGCCCTGGCGGGATCTGCCGCTGGTGATCTGGCATAACTTGGACGGCTTTCTGATGGGCGCCGGGAAGCTGCTGCTATTCGACATACCCTACGGGTCCAAACATATCGAGCGGGTGGTGGCGGTTGCGGCCATCGCTGGATCGGTTCGTTTAGCGAAGCGCACGCGCCAGTTCCAATACCCGTTCGCGGCCGTGGGTATTTCGGTGCTGCTGCTGGTTTGGCACTACACGCCCGATCAGCGGTTCGTGTTCCCCCTTTATCCGCTCCTTCTTGCGGGGTTGTGGACCGAACTTGCCAACGTCGTCCGGGCTTTCCAAGTCGCCTGGAACAAGCCGGTATTTGCTGAGCGGGCCGTAGCGGCGGCAGGCGCGAGCTTGCTGGCGGCGCTCGCACTATTCGTGGGCTTCAACACGATCTTCGGGCTGGCGTGGTTCTTGCCGGATTTGTTTTCCGCTTATCGGGCGGATCTTCAGGGCCGTCTGCCGGCTTATCAGTGGGTCGCGGATCATGTTCCGCTCCAGGCTAACCTATACGCGTACGACGATCCGCTCCTATATCTCTACACGAACCGGAGATCGGTCAGTCTTCCTATCCCGCCCAAGCTGTACTACCACGATGATCAAGCCGGCATTGACAAACTCCTGGATGCGATTCCGGATTTCGCCCGCGAGCAGCGGCTGGATTATGCGCTCTTGACCTCGGACGAGTTCTACCGGGATCTTCACGAGCGTGGGGCTCTTCGCTTGCAGAAAGCCGTGGATTCGACGAGTCTGTTTCAGCCTATGTACCGGGCGCGCGGCGTAACCGTGTATCGTTTCCGAAGCGAACGCGACGGCGGGCTAAATGCGCACGCGGGCAACCTGCTCGGGTCCGTCGCCGGCACGGGTGACGGTGAGAACAGCCTGTCCCCCGGCGCATTTGCCGGCCGTTAGTTCAATACCTACTACTCCGGATAGAGCCTGCGTGAGAGCGCGCGGCGTGGCTGGGAGTGCGGCGTAGGGGGCCATGGAGCGCAGACGCCGCAAGAGCGCGGCCGGATCGCCGGTCCAGGGGGAACCTCGGCCAAGCAGGGCTTGAACGGCGTCGCGGAGCGGGTCGGCGCCGGTCCAGATGGCTTCCGGATCAGTGAGAGCGTGGACCGCGATAGATTCGCTCAAGCCGAGCGAGGGTGCCGCTGCCGCCACCCAGGCCGCTGCATCGGGGAAGCGCGCGACGTGGTCGATCCCGATGTGGTCGAGATCGATATCGCGAATGCGGCGCAAAGCGGCCGAGGCGGTGTCGGCCAGAGCGCCAACCAGCGCGGGGCGCAGGCCTTCCAATTCGGACCAGAGCCACGCCTCGCTTTTTGGGCATGCGATAGGTTCCAAATCGACGGTCAGGGTTCGATTGGAGAACGAACGCGGCAGAGACCAAGCCCGGTCGCACTCGTCGCTAGGCGTTACGAACACCATGGGCCGCGCCCTTTGGGCGATTTCGAGCGTGTCACCCGAAGAAATCGCCGAGAGCGCGCCGGCGATTTTCGCGGGCACTCGATGCACCTGGTCGAACACCAGCATCCAGTTTTGGAGCGACAGCGGGATGATATCGCGGACAGATTCGGGAAGCCGATGGGCGGGCGCGGCCGAAGGATCGATGCTCGCGCGCAGGGCCCGGGCCAGCAAGGATTTTCCGCTGCCCGCGGGGCCGCGAATCACCAGTATGGGATAAGGCCCAGTGGGACGCAGCGCAGCGGCTAACCACGCCAGCAAGCGGGGACGGGCACTTTCGCTCAGGCCGAACAGCCTGGCCACTCGATCCAGCGTCTCGTGACCGGGCGCTGCGGATTCGAGCGGACGGGGCAGCGCCAGAGCCGCGCTCGGCTGGCGAAACGGGTGGCCAAGATTGTCCGTGGTGCGCCATCCCTGGGAGGTGATCTCCACTACTTCACCGGAAGCGTTGGCAAGATCCAGGATGATCTTTGAAGGCGCGAACGAATCCCCTTCGAAGCCGATCCGAACGTCAACCTTTCGTGGAGGCGATTCGCCATGGCGCGCGCGTGCTTCCAGGGTTCTGAGCGCGGAGCGGTAGGCTTCGGCCGAAGGGGCCATTTCATACTCCGCGTAGAAATTCGCGGTCACCCAGTCCCGGAAAGCCGCGGAGCGAAGGGGGAGCACTTGCCGGGAATCGAGAGTGGCCGGCACGCTGGCGCACGCCTCGCCATCTTCCGAGCAGAAAGGCGTGACGCCGCGAGCATGATAGAGCAGCGCGAGCGCCTGAGCATTAACGGGAAGGCGGGCCGGCATCTCGGTTCGAGGGTAGCGCCGCAGCCCGGCAGGGGCTGACAATCCGACTTCGGAAATGATTGAGGAGGCGAGGGAAACATCGCACCTGGCCGCGTGATCGGCCTAATTAACGCAGGTCTGGTCGGTGGGCTCCCAATCGGTCACGTCAATGGGAATGCCTTGCTTGCACGCGGAGGGCCCGGTGTGGGAGGTGCCTTGAATGGTGACGATGGTTCCGGCGTCCGGCTTCGGCGCGGCCATGAAGGTGTAGGTGTTCTTTCCGTCCAGCGTCTTCAGCAGCAAACAACCGTTCTGCGTTTTACGGATGCAGCCGGTAGCGCGGATTTCTCGAATCTGAGGTTTTGCGTCCGGCCGGTTGGCCGACTGAGGAAAGCTCACGACGCCGGCCAAGAGAGCAAGGGCGAGGATTCGGAATAATTGCATGGCTGAACTCTCCTCTTAGTGTTGCATTCCGCCGGGTCGATTGTGCAGCTGTGCTAAGATACAGTCCCAAAGAGAGTATGGCCACGACCTTCTCCGAGGCTTGCAACGCGTTCGATCGGGGTTGTGGCGAAACGGGTCGCGTTTTGACTTTCGTTTAGATGGGTCAAAGCAGGGGGACGATTCCCTCCGGATCGAGGCCACGGTGTTGGGCTGGATCGCTTCCAACGCCGGAGCGTGGTCTCCGGGAAAAGGAGTCGGACCATGACGGGGAAATCCGAATCCGATTGCAAACTAAGCGTCGCCGACGAGATGCGTCCGCTCGCTGTTCGGGCGCTGTTGACGTCCTCCGATCCGCTGGCTAAGATTCTTGACCTGGCGGATGACGCGATTATCTCGATCGACGACGCGCAGCGAATCATCCTATTCAACCAGGGCGCCGAGAAGATCTTCGGATACTCAGCCGAGGAGGTCGCCGGGAAGTGTCTTGACATGCTGCTTCCAGAAAGGTTGGTGCGCAAACATCATGAGCACATCCAGGACTTCGCCGCGTCTTCAGTGGCAGCGCGCAGAATGGGAGAACGCCAGGAAATTCGCGCGCGCCGCAAGGGCGGAATGGAGTTCCCGGCGGAGGCATCCATTTCCAAAGTTCTGGTCGACGGCCAGACGATGTTCACCGTGATCCTGCGCGATGTCACGGAGCGCGTCCTGGTGGAGGAGCGCATCTGGACTTCGCTGCGCGAAAAAGAGGCGCTGCTCAAGGAGATTCACCACCGGGTTAAGAACAATTTGCAGGTGGTGTCCAGTCTGCTTGGGCTGCAATCCAGGGCGGTGGCGGATCCCCAGATGCGCAAGATGTTCCAGGAGAGCCAGGATCGGATACACTCCATGGCCCTCTTGCATGAGAGCCTGTACCAGTCCCAGAATCTTTCCCAAGTTGATTTTCCGGAATACATCCGGCAGCTGGCTGAACATCTCTTTCATTCCTATGGAGTCGGCTTGGATCGAATTCGGCTGCGCACCGACCTTGACCGCTTGTCCCTGAGCCTGGACGCGGCGGTACCGTGCGGGTTGATTATCAACGAGCTGGTATCCAACTCACTAAAGTACGGATTTCCGAACGGCCGGTGCGGTGAAATCCGGATCGAATTGCGTGGACAAGCGGACGGAATGGCTCGTTTGGTGGTAGCCGACGACGGCGTGGGATTGCGAGCGGACGTGGACTGGGTCAACGCCCGCTCGCTGGGCCTTCGGCTGGTCAGGACCTTGGCGGATCAATTGGGAGGCAAGATCGAAGTGAAATCGGAAGCCGGCACCGAAGTTCGCCTGGCATTCGCCTCCGCGGCGTAAGCCTATGCGATGATGAAAAGCATCGCAAGTAAGCGCTTCCATGGAAAAGTGCGGATCATGTTCAAGCGAGATCGCTGAAAACAGCCGCTTCTGTTCCGTTTGCGGAGCCCATCAAGGTTCTGAAGCGCTGATCACTCGCACGGTTTCTTCCGGCGCTCAGTCTACTCCCAAATCTCCATCGCCGAAACCCTCCGGCGGATCTTCCTCGCCCCGCCCCTCCAGCTCCGGGGTTGCTTCCGTAACCCAAATTCGTTTCGCCCCGGGGACGCTGCTGGCCGGCCGCTATCGGATCGTTTCGCTCCTCGGCAAAGGCGGCATGGGGGAAGTGTATCGCGCGGATGATTTAACGCTGGAGCAGCCGGTGGCGCTGAAGTTTCTGCCGGAAAGTATCGGCGGGAATGCATCCGCGCTGGCGCGTTTTCGCAACGAGGTCCGGATTGCCCGCCAGGTTTCGCATCCGAACGTCTGCCGCGTTTACGATGTCGGTGAAATCGACGGCCAGGTATTTCTGTCGATGGAATACGTGGACGGCGAGGATTTGGCGTCGCTGCTGCGCCGCATCGGACGGCTGCCCGCCGACAAGGCTCTGGAGATTTCGCGCAAACTCTGCGCGGGCCTGGCCGCGGCGCATGAACGGGGCGTTCTGCATCGCGATCTGAAGCCCAGCAACATCATGCTGGATGGGCGCGGCAACGTGCTGCTCACGGATTTTGGACTGGCCGGCCTGGCCGATCAGATCGAAGGCGCCGAAGTGAGAAACGGGACTCCCGCCTATATGGCGCCGGAGCAGCTTAGCGGCCAGGAAGTAAGCATCAGGAGCGATATTTATTCGCTGGGGCTGGTGCTGTATGAGATCTTCACCGGGCAGCGCCCTTTCGAGGCCAGCACGCTGGCGGAGCTGGTGCGATTGCGGAGCGAAGCCACTCCCGTCAGCCTGACCTCGCTGGTGCGCGATCTGGATCCGGCGGTGGAACGGGCCATCCTGCGATGCCTGGATCCGGATCCCGCGCGCCGCCCTCCCTCGGCGCTGGCAGTAGCGGCGGCATTGCCAGGAGGCGATCCACTGGCGGCGGCGCTGGCCGCGGGCGAAACGCCCTCGCCGCAGATGGTGGCGGCGGCCGGAGAAGGAGCCGGGCTCACGCCCCGCGTTGCCATCGCTCTGCTGCTGGTGGCGGTGTCCGCGCTGGCCATACCTTACTGGATAAGAAACCAGCGGAGCGTGCTCAACCAGATCCAGCAGCCTTTTTCGCCCGAGGTGCTTACGCAAAAGGCGCGGGACGTGATCCAGAACCTGGGCTACTCGCTCCCGACGGGCGACGATGCGTACGGTTTCGACTGGGACGACGATTTCCTCAAATATGCTCAGAGCCACGACAAGCTCTTCGCGCAAAGACCCGTGCCTCTGCTGTTCTGGTACCGCTCGAGTCCCTACACTCTGTCTTCGTCGGAGTTTCACGACGACCTGCTGACACCCGGAGTGGTTTCGTTCGGAGATCCCCCATCCGTCTATTCGGGAATGATCAGACTGCGGCTGGATGCTCAAGGCCGCCTCGAATATTTCGAGGCGATTCCGCCGCAGGTTCAGGAGCCCGACAAATCTGCTTCCGCGGTGGATTGGCGGCCGCTCTTCGCCGCGTCCGGTCTCGATCTAGCGCAACTTCGAGGCGCGGAGCCGCAGTGGAATTGGCTGGCAGCATCCGACACGCGAGCGGCCTGGATCGGAAACTGGCCCGGAACGGCGCGGCCGCTCCGCGTGGAAGCTGCCTCCTTGCGCGGCAAGCCGGTGGCGTTTTCTTTGATCGGGCCGTGGACGAAGCCGGGCCGCATGCCTCCGCTCGAATCCTCGGGCAACGAAAATATCGCTTCCGGAATCCTCATCGGTATTGCCGTGGTAGTGATGCTGGGCGTTACTCTGCTGGCGCGCAGAAACCAGCGGCGAAAGAATCTGGGGGATGCGGAAGGAGCCACGCGCCTGGGAGTTTGGATCGGCTTCGTTCTGGTGGCCCTGTGGATCTGCCGCACCCACTGGACGCTGTCCATAGATACGTTTGGAATATTTCTCATCGAAGTAGCCACCGCGATTTTTTACGCTTTCGTGGTTCGAACCATGTACCTGGCGCTCGAGCCCTACGTCCGCCGCCGCTGGCCGCAAACCATCATTTCCTGGACGGCGCTGCTAAAACGCCGCGCGCAAGATCCTGTGGTGGGGCGCGACATTCTGATCGGGATTGCCGTGCAGACCAGCATCCAGGCGATTGTCAGCCTGTTGGGCCGGTGGATCGAGGGGGCGGACGCCGATCGTTATACCGGATCGACGGCTGCGCTGCTCGGGCTCCGGGCCACGCTGGGACTTGTTTTCGAGTCGGTTCCACATGGCATTCGCGATGCATTGCTCCTCTTTTTCCTGTTGTTTTTGCTGCGCACTCTGTTCCGGAACCAATGGGCGGCCGTGGCCGGAGTGGCCGTGATTTTTTCGACGCTATCGGGTCTCCAGAGCACTCATCCCCTGTTTTCCGTGGTCACCAATCTTATCGCCGTCAGTTTGATGGCGCTGATGATCCTGCGCTTCGGGCTGCTTTCGCTCTCGGCTTCGATCTTCGCTGGAAACCTGACGGGCGGCCTGCAGCCCACCGTGCACTTCTCCGCATGGTACGCGCGCGACACGGAGTTCGCGCTGCTCCTGGTGGTCGCGCTGGCCGCGTGGGCCTGTTACACGTCCATGGCGGGACGCCAGCTGTGGAATCGCGACTGGCTGGATGCGTGAGCCGTCGAGTCAGCCCGCGTTGGCCGCGCGTTCGTGAATTTCCTGGAGACTCCAGACGCGAATCGGGTCTCGCCGGCGCGAAGCGATCGCTTCCGCCGAAGCCTTGGCTCCGCTGAGAGTGGTGATGCACGGCACGCGATACGCGACGGCCGCGCGCCGGATGGCCTGTTCATCGCTGAAGGAATGGCCTCCAGTGGTGGTGTAGATCACCAACTTCAGCGAGCCGGCTTTTAGTAGATCCACCGCGTTGGGGCGGCCCTCGTTTACCTTGAAAACGGTCTTGACCTTCAGGCCAGCGACCTGCAAGGCGGCTGCTGTCCCGCGCGTGGCCGCCAGCGAAAAACCAAACTCGGCGAACTTCGCGGCCACTTGCACTGCCGCAGCTTTGTCGCGATCGTTGACGCTGATAAAAACCGCGCCGCTTTCGGGCAGAGGCGAGCCGGCGCTCAATTGCGCTTTCCCGAACGCCTCGCCGAAATTTGCGCCCACGCCCATCACCTCGCCAGTGGACCGCATTTCGGGTCCCAGGGCCGGATCCACCCCGGGGAATTTCGCGAACGGGAATACCGGCGATTTCACGAAGAATTGCGATACCGGCAACACACCGGAAACACGGCCGCCGGTGAGATGCGCGAAGTCGGATAGCTTCTTGCCCAGCATCAGGCCCACAGCAATTTTGGGCAGCGGCACGCCGGTGGCTTTGCTCACGTACGGGACGGTACGCGATGCTCGCGGGTTTACTTCGAGCACGTATACTTCGCCGTCCTTGATAGCGTATTGCACGTTCATCAGCCCGATGACGCGAAGCGAGCGCGCCAGCTTGCCGGTGTAATCCTGAATGGTGGCGAGCACGGCCTCGGAAAGCCCCTGGGGCGGAAGAACGCAGGAGCTGTCACCGGAATGCACGCCGGCCTCCTCGATGTGCTCCATGATCCCGGCGATCAGCACCGCGCCATCCTGGTCCCGCAGCGCGTCCACGTCCACTTCGGTGGCCGATTGCAGGAAACGGTCGATCAATACCGGCCGGTCCTGCGAGAAAACCACGGCTTCGCGCATGTAGCGCCGTACCATTTCCTCGTCGTAGGCGATCACCATGGCGCGTCCTCCGAGAACATAGCTGGGACGGACCAGCACCGGAAAGCCGATCCGTCGCGCGACTTCGCAGGCTTCTTCGGCGCTGGTGGCGGTGCCGTTCTCGGGCGACGGAATCCCGAGGTCGTCCAGCAGCTTCCCGAAAAGTTTCCGATCCTCCGCCAGGTCGATGTCGGCCGGATCCGTACCGATAATGGGGACGCCCGCAGCCTTCAGCGGGAGCGCCAGATTCAAGGGAGTCTGCCCGCCGAACTGGACGATCACGCCGTCTGGTTTTTCTACATCGTATATGTTCAGGACTTCTTCGCGCGTGAGCGGCTCGAAGTACAAACGGTCGCTGGTGTCGTAATCGGTGGAAACGGTCTCCGGATTGCAATTGACCATGATGGATTCATAGCCGAATTCCTGGAGAGCGAAGGAAGCATGGCAGCAGCAGTAATCGAATTCAATGCCCTGTCCGATGCGATTCGGGCCGCTGCCGAGGATCATGACCTTCTTGCGGTTCGATGGCGCGGCTTCGTCTTCCGATTCGTAGCTCGAATAAAGATAAGGCGTGAAACTTTCGAACTCGGCCGCGCAAGTATCCACGCGATTGAAAACCGCGGTGATGCCCAGTTCCTGGCGCTTGCGGCGAACGGCGCTCGCGCTCGCGTTCCATAACTGGCCCAGCCGGGAATCTGAAACTCCGTCGCGTTTGGCTCCGGCGAGTTGGCTGCGCGAGACGGTGTCGAGCGTCGTCTTGGCCAAGCAGGCGTCCAGATCCACCATCTCCCGAATCTGCTCCAGGAACCAGCGATCGATGCTGGTGATTTCGTGCACCTGCTCCACGGTCCAGCCCTGTTCCATGGCGAACCGGATGTAGCCGAGGCGATCGGGATTTGGAGTGATGAGACGCTTGGGAATCAGCGCGGGGTCCAGAACGTCGGCCGTGGCTTTGCCGGTCTCGAGACTGCGGATGCCCTTGGCGAGCGCCTGTTTGAAGGTGCGGCCCACCGACATCACTTCGCCCACTGATTTCATCTGGGTTCCGAGAACCGGCTCCGCGCCCGGAAACTTCTCGAATTGCCAGCGCGGGATCTTCACCACCACGTAATCGAGAGTGGGCTCGAAGCAGGCCGGCGTCACTTTGGTGATGTCGTTCTTGATTTCGTCCAGACGATAGCCGACCGCGAGCTTAGCGGCGATCTTGGCGATGGGAAATCCGGTGGCTTTCGAAGCCAGCGCGGAACTGCGCGAGACACGCGGATTCATTTCCACGATCACCATGCGGCCGTCCGCGGGATTGATGGCGAATTGAACGTTGGAGCCGCCCGTGTCCACGCCGATCTCGCGCAGGCATCGGAGCGCGGCATCACGCATCATTTGATATTCCCGATCGGAGAGAGTCTGGGCAGGCGCAACCGTGATGGAATCGCCGGTATGCACGCCCATGGGATCGAAATTTTCGATGGAGCAAACGATGATGGCGTTATCCGCCAGGTCGCGCATGACCTCCAGCTCGAATTCCTTCCAGCCCAGGACGCTTTCTTCGATCAGCACTTCGTGCACGGGCGAAAGATCCAGGCCGCGCTCCAGCGTCTCGTAGAGATCTTCGTGATTGTACGCGATCCCTCCGCCGGATCCGCCGAGAGTAAAGCTGGGCCGCAGAATCACCGGGTAACCGATGCGGGCGGCGAAGGCTGCGCCGTCCTCGAGGTTATTCACCAGCTGCGATTGCGGCAGATCCAGGCCAATGCGCCGCATGGCGTCTTTGAAAAGCAGCCGGTCTTCAGCTTTCTTGATGGACTCGATCTTCGCGCCGATCAGCTCGACGCCATATTTATCGAGAACGCCCGCTTCCGCGAGATCTACCGAAAGATTCAGGCCGGTTTGGCCACCCACGGTGGATAGCAGCGCGTCGGGACGCTCCTTGCGGATAATCTCCTCGGCGAACGCCACGCTGAGTGGTTCGATATAGGTGCGATCTGCCAGCTCCGGGTCGGTCATGATGGTTGCGGGGTTGGAATTGATCAGCACCACCTGGTAGCCGTCCGCTCTAAGCGCCTTGCAGGCTTGCGCACCGGAATAGTCGAATTCGCAGCCTTGGCCGATCACGATGGGGCCGGACCCGATGATCAGTATGCGGTGGATGTCGTTGCGGCGGGGCACTTAAGCTTGAGCCTCGGAAGAACGGAAAGCGGTATGGATCATCTGCCTTTGCGATCCTTGATCAATTGCATGAAATCGTCAAAGAGATAATGCGAATCGTGGGGTCCGGGAGATGCTTCCGGATGATATTGCACGCAGAAAACTGGTTCATAGCGATGCCGGAACCCCTCCAGCGTCTGGTCGTTCAGGTTTATGTGCGTAAACTCGACCAGGTTGGGATCGAGCGAATCCGGATCCACCGCGAAACCGTGGTTGTGCGACGTGATTTCCACCTTTTTCGTAATTTGGTTCAAGACCGGATGGTTCGCGCCGCGGTGGCCGAACTTAAGTTTGTAAGTCTTGCCGCCCAGAGCCAGGCCGAGAATCTGATGACCCAGGCAAATGCCGAAGATGGGCTTCTTGCCGATCAGCTTGCGGACTTGTTGCGCCTGGAAATGGAGCGGTTCGGGATCGCCCGGCCCATTCGACAGAAAGATGCCGTCCGGATTCAGAGCCAGCACGTCTTCAGCCGTGGTTTGAGCAGGAACCACTGTCACTCGCGCTCCTACTTGAACCAGCCGCCGCAGGATATTCCGCTTGATCCCGAAGTCGTACGCCACCACGTGGCACCACATGTCGGCCGGCGGAGCAACGGGCTCGGAGGGAGAGCAGCGCCCTACCGGCTGATCCCACGCGTAATTGGACGTAGTGGAAACGCGAGTAGCCAGATCGAGGCCGGCCATCGAGGGCGAGCGGCGGGCGCGGTCCACCAGTTCGCCCGGATCGCCGCCCGAGGCCGAAAGAACGCCCCGCATGACGCCGCGCGTCCGCAGATGCCGCACCAGCGCGCGGGTATCGATTTCGGCGGCCACCGGAATGCCTTGATCGGCGAGAAACTGCTCCGCGTTCTCCTGCGATCGCCAATTGCTCGCGATGGGCGAGAACTCGCGCACGATCAGCCCTTCAATATAAGGACGCGCGGACTCTTCGTCGGATTCGGTGGCGCCGTAGTTGCCGATCTGCGGGTTGGTGAGAACCACAATCTGGCCGGCGTAGGATGGATCGGTGAATATCTCCTGATAGCCGGTGATGGCGGTATTGAAGACCACCTCGCCGAACCGTTCTTGCGGCGCACCAAAACTCTTGCCCTCGAAGACCGTCCCGTCCTCCAGGGCGAGTATTGCTTGATTCAATTCGGATTGTCCTCCAAGCGCTTATCGGAAGGGGGTAACTCCTATTGAAGCATGCTTGCGGCTTTCGTTCAAGAAAAGGCCGATTTCAGAGCCCCTGCTGGTAGGCCTTCAGAACGGATTCGACATCGCCGTCCATGACCTTGGTTCCGTGGTCCAGCCAGAGCGCCCGCGTGCACATTTGGCGCACGGCTTGCGGCGAATGCGAGACGAACAGAAGACATTTTGAGGAGCGGCGGAAGGATGTCAGAGCATCCCGGCATTTCTCCTGGAAACTGGCGTCGCCCACCGCCAGCACCTCGTCCAGCAGCAGAATATCCGGATCGGCTTGAATGGCTATGGAAAAGCCCAGCCGCATCACCATGCCGCTCGAGTAGGTGCGCAAAGGCTCGCTGATGAACTCGCGGATGCCGGAGAACTCTACAATGCGGTCGAACAGTTCGAAGGTCCGGCGCCGCGTGAGCCCCAGCAGGGACGCATTCATGATGATGTTCTCAGCGCCCGTAAGGTCCGGATGGAAACCCGATCCGAGTTCGAGCAGCGCGCCCACGCGTCCATTGCGGATGACCTGGCCGGGGTTCGGGTCCACCAGACCGGCGGCCAGGCTCAGCAAAGTGCTCTTGCCCGCGCCGTTACGGCCCACGATTCCTAGGCATTCGCCGGCTTCCACCCGGAAAGACAAATTCCTCAAGGCATAGAACGGTTCCTGCTTTCCGGCGTTGAACCAGTGCAGGATGTGGGTCCGCAACAGCTTTCGCCC
This sequence comes from Terriglobia bacterium, assembly GCA_963786745.1. Lineage (GTDB taxonomy): Bacteria > Acidobacteriota > Terriglobia > Bryobacterales > Bryobacteraceae > Palsa-89. The sequence goes on from CAWBAE010000019.1 coordinate 126,635, forward strand.
GGCATTGTGGGGAAACCACTTGGAAACGTTTTGGAATTCGAGAAAGGTCATCGGCTATGAGCGCGAGCGGAGGATGGCGGACCTATAAATAATCGTAGAATCGCCTCTGCAGCATGGAGAACACCGCCCATCCCGCGGCCAGCATGCACAACGAAACCAGCGCCAGCAGGCTCAGGGTGTGAAATAGCGGGGGACGGCCCTCCAGCAGAATAGTGCGCATCATCAGAATCAGTGCAGCCACGGGATTGAACTGGTAGATCTCTCGATAACGGGCTGGAATGACCGCGAAGGAATAGAAGATCGGGACCACCCAGAACAGAATCAGGTTCGTCGATTCGACCACGTAGCGGACGTCCCGAACGTAAATGTTGAGACTGGCGAAGATCAGCGACAAGCCCGTCACGAACAGAATCTCGAGGCCCCAAATCAACGGCAGCCAGAGCCAGTTCCAGCTGGCGCCATGTCCGAAGATAAGGGTCAAAACCAACAGGAGCGCGATCTGAATCAGCAAATGCATGCAATTGGACAGCACGCTGGCGATCGGAAACACGTGGCGCGGCACCGGGACCTTCTTGATCAGGTGGGCATTGTCGAGCAGTGACGTGGTCCCGCTTAGCCAGGCTTGCGTAAAAAAATTAAACGGGATCAGCCCGCACAGCACCGAGAGCGGAAACAGTTTTCCATTCGGGTTTGAATAGATCTGGGTGAAAACGAAGGTCAGGACGCCCATCATGATCAAGGGATTGAGCAGCGACCAGAACAATCCCAGGGACATGTTGCGGTAGCGGACCTTGAAGTCCTTTTCGACCAGCGTGCGCAACACGAATAAGTAGCTTCCGTTCCACATTGTTGGGGGCGATCCCGAGCTTTCATTGTACTGGTAAAGGGGCGGGAGGCCGGGCGGTCCATTGACGCCAATCGCAATTTGTGATAACTTGATTTCGATTAGCAATATATGCGGCTGGGCGAAAAACTCCGGTATCTTAGGGAAATGGAAGGCGCCCTGCGCGCGTTGGGACGCGAGATGACGCAGCAAGAAGTAGTGCGGGCGGTGAAAAGCGAGCTAAAGCAGTCCATCAGCCAATCGTATTTGTCGCAGATCGAGAGCGGCGCGCGGCCGCATCTGACCAACTCGACGCGCATGCTGCTGGCGCGGTTTTTCAAGGTGCATCCGGGCTATCTGGTGGACGATCCGGAAGGCTATCACACGGAGCTGGTGTCGGACATCCGGGTGCATGAGGATCAACTGGACCTGTGGCTGATCGAGGGCGCCGAGCGCTTCCGGCGCGACGTGGAATTGAACGGCGCGCTGCTCGAGGTGGCCAAGCATCAGGACTCGCGAAATTGTCTGCTGCTGTTGGGCGCCATTCTGGATACGCCGGGGCTTGCGGACCGTCTGTTCGAGGTGCTGACGCCGGAGCGCCCGGCGCGCCGCAAACGGCCCGCTTCGGGAGGGCAATGAGTATGACTTGGGAAACTTTTTATCTGGGCTGTTTCCTGGTCGGTTTCCTGTTCAGCCTGATCATGTTTGTGGGCGGCTTTTCGCACCTGCACTTGCCGCACTTGCATCGCGGAGGGTTGCATGCAACCGGGCGCGGCTCCAATTCACCGATCAATGTCGGGACTCTGGCGGCATTCCTGGCGTGGTTCGGCGGCACGGGTTACCTCTTGAGCCGTTATTCCAGCGTCTGGGCGCTGGCGGCGCTCGCGCTGGCGTTGATCAGCGGATTCGGAGGGGCGGCCGCGGTTTTCTGGTTCCTCTTCAAATTCTTGCTCGCCAATGAGCGGGAATTGGATCCGGCGGATTACGAGATGGTGGGCGTGCTGGGGCGCGTGAGCAGTCCGGTACAGGTGGGCGGCACCGGAGAGATGATCTTCTCGCGCGAGGGCGTGCGGCGCGCGGCCAGCATTCGAAGCGAGACCGGCCAGCCCATCGCCAAGGGAACGGAAGTGGTTGTGACGGGCTATGAAAAGGGCATCGCGTATGTCCGGCCCTGGGAAGAGATCAGTGAATCGAGAAGCGCGGGTTGATCGGTTTGTATAAGGAGGATTTCAGATGAACATCACCACGGAAGTGATCATTATCGCCGGGTTGATGATTTTGGCGTTTCTATTTCTTTCGGCTTCGTTTGCCAGGCTCTACCGCAAGGCGGGCCCGAACGAAGCACTGGTGGTTTATGGTTCCCGCGGCACCCGGATCGTGATCGGGCGGGGCACCGTGATCCTGCCGATGGTGGAAAGCTATCGCCAGTTGTCGCTGGAGCTGATGTCCTTCGACGTGGCTCCGCCGCAAGACCTTTACACCAAGCAAGGCGTGGCCGTAACCGTGGAAGCGGTGGCGCAGATCAAGGTGAAATCCGATCCTGAATCGATCAAGACCGCCTCCGAGCAGTTCCTGAGCAAGACCGATCAAAATCGCGAGGCGCTGATTCGGCTGGTGATGGAGGGCCACCTGCGGGGGATCATCGGCCAGCTTTCCGTCGAGCAGATCGTCAAGGAACCGGAGATGGTGGGCGACCGCATGCGCGCCACTTGCGCCGATGACATGAGCAAAATGGGCCTGGAAGTGATCTCGTTCACCATCAAGGAAGTCCGCGACAAGAACGATTACATTTCGAACATGGGCCGTCCGGACATCGCGCGGGTCAAGCGCGACGCCGATATTGCGGCTGCCGAAGCCGAGCGCGATACGGCCATCAAGCGCGCCGAAGCGACGCGCGCCGCAGCGGTGGCGAGGGCGCAGGCGGACCAGGAACGCGTGCTGGCCGAAACCTTGTCGCAAACCAAGCAAGCCGAAGCCACGCGCGACCTCGAAATCAAGAAGGCCATGTATCTGGAAGCCACCAAGAAGCAGCAGGCCCAGGCCGACAAGGCCTACGACATCCAGGGCAACATCATGCAGCAGCAAGTGATCGCGGAGCAAGTGAAGATCCAGCAAGTGGAAAAAGAGCAGCAGATCAAAGTGCAGGAGTCCGAAATCAAGCGCCGCGAAAACGAGCTCACCGCGACTTTGCTGAAACAGGCCGACGCCGAACGCGGGCGCATCGAGACGCTGGCCGCCGCCGAAAAGCTCCGGCTGACCGCGGAGGCGGAAGGGCGCGCCGCCGCGATTCGGGTGCAGGGCGAAGCCGAGGCCGAGATCATCCTCAAGAAAGGCGAGGCCGAAGCCAAGGCAATGAACGTGAAGGCGGAGGCCTTCCAGCAGTACAACCAGGCGGCGGTGATCGACAAACTGCTCACCGGGCTGCCGGAAGTGGTCCGGGCGCTGGCCGCGCCACTATCGAACATCGACAAAATCACCATCGTCTCCACCGGCAACGGGGATTCGGCCGGGATGCACAAGATCACCGGCGACATTACGAAGATCGCGGCGCAGATTCCGGCGCTGTTTGAAACCTTGTCGGGCATGCAGCTGTCCGACTTGCTTGGAAAAGTTAGAAGCATCGGCGATGCGGCTCCTAAGCCCGGTAACGGTTTGGGAACCGACGCCAAATCCTAGGAGGTAACTAACATGGCACTCATGGAACGGGTGGCAACACTTGTCAGAGCCAATCTTAACGACCTGATCGACCGCGCCGAGGAGCCGGAGAAGATGATCAAACAGGTGATTCTGGATATGCAGAATCAGCTGTTGCAGGTCAAAACTCAAGTCGCGATCGCGATCACCGATCAGCATCTGCTGGAGAAAAAGCAGAGGGAGAACCGCGAGCGCCACGCCGAATGGGTTCGCAAGGCCGAACTGGCGGTAGATAAAGCCCAGGACGACCTGGCGCGCGCGGCGCTGGAGCGCTCGCTCAGTTATCGTTCGCTCGAAGAGAATTTCGCGCAGCAGGTGGCCGACCAGACCGCGCAGGTGGAAAATCTCAAATCCGCGCTGCGCAAGCTGGAAGAGAAGCTGACCGAGGCGCAGGCCAAGAGCGACGTGCTGATCGCCCAACATCGGCGGGCGCGGGCGCTCAACAAGGCCGGCGACGCCCGGACGGCGATGGGAAATGCATCCACCTCGGCAGCCTTCGATCGCATGCATGGCAAGGTGCAGCGGAACGAGGCGCTGAGCCAGGCTAAAGCGGAGTTGAACGGCGACACGCTGGAGGATCGGCTGGCATCGCTCGAAAAACAAGACGAAGTGGAGCGGCTGCTGGCGGAGCTGAAGTCTAAACGGGGGCCGTCGAGCTAGCGTGTTCGGAACTGCCAGACTCGGTGCCACCGGAAGGCTCGGAGCCGGAGGCTTCCTCGACCATCTCGCCCTCGTTGACCTTGGGTTCCATGGACACCAGAACGTTGCTGCGCGGCATCACGTACACGATGTACACTGAGCCGCTCTCGATCGCTCGAAAAGCCGGCAGCCCCACCTGGTAGTAATCGTTCTTGAGGTTGAAGAAGAACTTTTCGATGGGGTCGCGGCCGCTGGGCCGCAGAGTCTGCTCTTCGCGAGCTACCACCCGTCCTTCCTTCTTAACCACCTCGCGCTTGAGCAGATCGATATACAGCGCCGGCGAGATTCGAGATGCGCTGAAGCCCGCGGCCACTAAACTGCCTACCGTGGAAACTACCCGGAGGAACGCTCCAAACTTGCCGTTGGTTTCGACCAGTTGACTGAGGTGCATCATCCGGACCACGAATATCGAGAGCCCTTCCGACAGGGACACTTCCTTTTGCGAGCTGACCATGGCCGCCCAGATCAGGAACGGAGCCACGGCAAGAATCAATGTGAGGACCGCGGGCTTGATTACGCGAATAGAGAATTGCCAGGCTTGTTCGGAAGTCAGCTTGCCCTGCCGGTTCGCCTCCAGGGCAGCGGCGGAAAAGCCGAGCGCCTTGGCGAGGTCCACCAGAACTTGCTCTTTGCTTCGAAAAGCGTTGTTGGAGTCTTCAGTCACTCGAGCACTACGCTGGAGATATCGACGGAAGGAGCCGGATACTTTAATCGCATACGGTCTAGAGCGCGTACCACCAGATCGGCTACCAGATAATTGCGGAACCATTTCCGATCGGCGGGAATTACGTACCAGGGCGCCCATTTGGTGCTGCACCGGTGCAGCGCTTCTTCGTAGGCCTCGGTGTAATTATCCCAGTGCTGCCGCTCCTCGAAATCGGGCAGCGAGAGCTTCCAATTCCGCGACGAATCCTGCATGCGCGCTTCGAAGCGCCTTTTCTGCTCCTCTTTGCTGATATGCAGGAAAAACTTCAGAATCGTGACGCCGTTTTCGCTCAGCATCTGTTCGAATTCATTGATCTGACGGTAGCGCTTGTGCCACACCTCTTTCGGAACCAGTTCGTGAACCCGAACCACTAACACGTCCTCATAATGGGAACGGTTGAAGATCCCGATGTTGCCGCGCGAGGGCACGGCCCGGTGAATGCGCCAAAGAAAATCGTGCGACAGGTCTTCGGAGGAGGGCGCCTTGAAGGACACCACCTCGCAGCCCTGCGGATTTACGCCCGACATTACATGCCGGATGGTTCCGTCCTTGCCGCCGGCATCCAAGGCCTGCAGGATGATCAACAGCGAATAACGCTTGTCGGCGTATAACAGGTGCTGCAACTCCCGGAGCCGCTCCAGCGTTTTTTGGTGCCCTTTTTCGTCGCGCTTCTTCCCGAAGGTTTCGCCGGGATCCCGGTGACTAAGGCGAAGCTTATTCCCCGGTTTTACGATGAGGTGTTTGGCCAGATCCATGGCTTATCACCATATCACGGCCGGAAACGGGAAGATGCGCGTTACTGCGGAGTAAGGATAAGGAATTCCTAGCCGGAAGGGACTTCGGATGTTAGACTAAAGCCGGTATTTCCCGCGTCACGCTTGGAGGAAAGTCGTGCGCTTTCTCGCCTGTTTACTCCTCACGGTCTCCTGTTTTGGCGCCAATAGCAGCGCTATCCGCGAACCTCGCGCGCTAGCTTTTGAAGCGCGGAAAACGGAATACCTTTCGCATGGCCCGGGCTATGCCTTGTCAGTTACCTCCCGCGGGGCGGTGCTAAGCCTGCGCGGCGTCGCGGTGCGGATGTCGATCAGCGGATCGAATCCTAAGGCTTCATTGGTAGCGCTGGACCCGATGCTGGGCCGCGCGAACTACTTTCTTGGTCGCGATGTCCGGGCGTCTTACGATCTTTACGGTCGCGTCCGCTGGCGCGCCGTCTATCCCGGCATCGATCTTGTGTTTCGAGGAAACCAGGAGCATCTCGAATATGATTTTGAAATCCAGGCCGGGCGCGACCCGGGAAGAATCAAGGTCGGCTTTGAGGGGATCGGCGATATGCGCGTAGATCCAGACGGGGATCTGGTGCTGAGCGCCGGCGATATCGAGATCCATCAACCCAAGCCGGTGGCTTATCAGCTCGTGGCAGGCCGAAGACGCCCGGTGGATGTGGACTATCGGATCGACGCCGCCGGCCACGTTCGATTCCGAACCGGTGCTTACGATCGCGCGCGACCTCTGGTGATCGATCCGCAAATCGTCTTCGACAAGACCTTCGGAGGCAGTGGCGTCAGCGCCGCCGCGGGATTGGCGCGCGACGCGCAAGGAAATCTTTACGTAACCGGCTCGACGAACTCGACGGATTTCGCGACTGTAAATCCCGCCCAGAGCCAGCTCGGCACCGCGCCGCTTCTCGACACAGCCAACGCCGGCCAAACCTGGAGCTATCCATTGCTTCCTGGCGCCACTTCCGTGAACGCGATCGCGGCCGCGCCATCCACGCCCACCACCGTCTACGCCGCGACGCCGGTGGGAGTTTTTAAGAGCGCCGACGGCGGAACCACCTGGGCCGCGGCACCGAATACCGGGTTCGCGGGTCAGCCCACGGCCCTAACTGTGGATGCGAATTCTGCCACCACGCTCTATGCCGCCACCGCGCAGGGCGTCTTCGTCAGCACCGATGGCGCGTCAACCTGGCAGGTGTCCACAAGTGGCCTGACGGGCACCGGTATTCTGGTGCTGATTGCCCATCCCACTCAGGCCGGAACCGTTTTCGCAAGCATCCAGAATCCACCGGGTGTTTTCCGCAGCACCAATTTCGGCCAGACCTGGACCCAGCTCACGCTCTCGCCGCCCGATTTCCAGTTGACCGCTCCGATTAATACGATTGTCTTTGGATCAAACGGATCGATTGTCGCGGCCACCTACCAGGGCTTGCTGATCTCCACCGACGGTGGAAATACCTGGACCGCTAGCGGGGCGAATCAGGGCGTCCAGAACAATCAAGCGCTGGCCATCGCTCCCAATAGTCCCAATACGTTGTACCTGGTGAATTCCACGTCGTCGGGACTGCAAGTGAGTACGGACGGGGGTAAGACTTTCAGCTCCGTGATCAGCTCGGTACACTTCACGAACCTGGCCCGCATTGCGGTGGATCCCAGGAATCCGGGCACCGTGTATGTCACGGATTACAATCTGCTCTATCGCAGCACCGACGGCGGGCAAACCTGGCCGCAGCTGGCTCTGCCGTATTCCATCACGCCACAAACGATCTTCGTCTCGCCGGCGGACTCGCGTCTTTTCCTCGGAGCCTTCACCCAAAACAATGTGTTCGTCACCAAGTGGAGCGCGGATGGCAGCCAGGTTCTGTACTCCACTTACCTGGGCGGAAACGGCAGCGACGGCGCCCGCGCAATCGCCGTGGATGCAAGCGGCAGCGCGTACGTCACAGGTTCCACAACCTCGCCGGATTTCCCCACCACGCCGGGTGCGTATGAAACCAAGCTAACCAGCACCGAGGACATCTTCGTCGCGAAGCTCAGTCCGGACGGTTCCCAACTGATGTATTCCACGCTGCTGGGAAGCCAGGCCTCAGCGGCCGCCGGCATCGCCGTGGATGCTACCGGAAACGCGGTGATCACCGGCTTCACGCAAGGCAATTTTCCCGTCACGGCGAGCGCGTCCCAGAGCGCGCCGGTGATGGGCTGCTATATGTCCGCATCCCCGGTTGTCCCGATCATTCGCGACGCGTTCGTGACCAGGCTCGCGGCCGGCGGAAACGCGCTGGTTTATTCGACGCTGCTGGGCGGAAGCTGCTCGACCAACGGCAACAGCATCGCAGTGGATGCGAACGGAAACGCGTGGGTAGCCGGAGCCACTCTGTCGCCGGATTTTCCCGTCACCTCGGACGCGCTGCAACCCAAATTCGGCGGCGGAGTCTACGATGGGTTCCTGGCGCGCCTCAACCCTTCCGGAGGGCTCGCTTATGCGACTTATATCGGGGGTCCAGGCTACGACTCTTTGAACGCCATCGCCTTTGATCAATCCGGCGACATTTATCTCACGGGCGAAAGCGGCGGCCTGACTCAGCCTGCCTCCGCGGGAGCATTCCAGGCCCAGGCCAGCGCGAGCTGTCCCTCCTTCTTTATCGGACCCTCGTTTTATACGCCGCAAGGCAATGCACTGGTCCTGAAACTGGACGCCGCGGCGCATTCGGTTCTGGGCCTCACTTACCTGGGAGCGCCCGGCTGTCTTTCCCCGTCGCTGATCGCGGTCGATTCTTCGGGCGAACCTTGGATCTCCGGAACGGTGAGCCCGTCCGGCGCCACGCTCCAGACCGTAAGCCCATTCCAGATCGGAGTGGGGAACGGATTCATCAGCAGGTTCAGCGCGGATTTCACGACGCTGCTTTTTTCAACTTATTTCGAGACGGTCTCGGGCCTGGCGCTGGACTTGTCTGGCTTCGCCTATGTAGCGGGGACGGGAACGTCGAACCCCTCCGGTGCGCAACCAGCCTACGTAGCCAAGATCGATCCTACGCCGCCGGCGATTTCGCTCGATTCCATCGTGGGAGCCGTTCCTTCCGCGAGTCAGCCGGGTTCTCCCGCCATCGCGCCCGGAGAACTGATTCGAATCCTGGGCCAGCAGATGGGCCCGGTCGCCACGACCTCGAGCACGATCACCTCGGGCGTCTTAGCCAACAACGTGGCTGGCGTCCAAGTGACATTCGACGGAGTTGCCGTGCCGCTTGTAGCGGTGAGCGCTCAAGTGATCCTTCTGGTTGCGCCGTTCGAGCTGGCCTCGAAATCGGTCACCACGGTACAGGTCCAATACAACGGCGGCCAATCGAACGCTGTTCAGGTTGCCGTCACTCCTCTCGCGGTGCAGATCCTGGGAGTATTTAATGAGGATTTTTCTCTTAACTCCGCGGCAAATCCGGCGCAGGCGGGCTCGGATGTGATCCTGTATCTGGCCGGAGCCGGGCAAACCAATCCGCCCAGCCAGGATGGACAAGTGAATGTTCCGCCGCTCGCTGCCCCAGGCATGCCCATCACAATCGTTTGGTTCGCTCCAGACTCGGGTCTGGCTGCCCAACTGGCGACCACTTTCGCCGGCTCCGCGCCGGGACTGGCTGCCGGGATTCTGCAAGTCAATTTCGCCGCGCCGACCGGAAGCCTGTCGAATGTATATGTCGTGGTTGGAGGCGTCCGGACGGCCCAATTCAATATTTCGGTCCAATAGTTTTAGTTGGGTTTAAACCGCACCCGCATATACACGATGACCGCTCTCGGATGATCGCCATAGTAGGGTTTGATGGCGTCCGGAGTTGTATAAGCAGTGAAGTTTGCGCCGATGCCGGTCTCGGCATCGTGGAACACCCCGATGTCCCGTGTGTAGCCGATGGTATAGGCGCCAATGCGAAATGTGCTCCCGGCGGTGCGCGTCAGGCTTTCCTCAAGCGTCGGATCATCCACGAACAACTCATCCTTGTCCACCAGCTCGATGCGGCCGGTGAAGAAGTTCTTCCCGCGATACGGGGCCAGCGATTCCAGCAGGTACGAATTCAGGTTGTGGCCGGTCAGCGTCTCATGGTTGCGACCCCAAATCAGCGTGCTGGACCAACTGGACCCCTGCATCGGCAATGAGTAGGCAATCGAAGCAGTGCTGCGAACCACATCGCCGGGTTCCTCTCGCTCCGGTCTGGTCAGCCGTCCCACTGAGACTTGCGCCTTCCAGTTGCTGGTTGGGAAGAACGAAAGGCGCGTAGCCCAGGAGTTGATCGGGCCGGTGTCGATGTGCCAGCGGTTCTCATCCGGTTCGGTTCCGTAGAAACCGCTGGCTTCGAGCCGGACAATTTTGTATTTGATCCCCGCCGTCACCACTTCGTCGGCGATGTGCGTGGAATCCTGCCAGTGATGCGACAATGGCGCTTCGGGAAGCTCCTGCGCGGACGCGCGATGCGGATACGCCACCGGGCCCAAAGCCGGATCGCCCACCGGGGCGAAATAAAGTTCCAACATCGCGTTCTCGGCGATCGGCCGGGCGTAGTGGACTCCGAGACCCATGATCAAATTGTGCGGATGCTGCGCATCCACCAACGGCTTCCCATACGCCGTTTCGCCGGTTTGAAACAACTCCGGATAGCTGCGGTTGGTAATGGTGGCGGGCTCGAGGCTGAGCATCAACTGGAATAAAAAACTGCCGCTGCCGATTTTGTGGCTGGCGCTGAACATGCCTTCGTTGGTGGAGTAAAGCTTGTCGTGGCCCCGCGGCTCACTCTGCTGCACATCCGCCATGAACCCCTGGCCCATGAACATAAAGTTCCAACCGCCTTTGCTCAGCATGAGCATTGGCATGGGCGCGGACTCGGGATTCGCGCTGGTGCCTGAGGCCAGATCCATCAATGCCATTGTGGCGGCATTCATGTTGGCCATGTTCATTTGGGACATGTTCATTTGCGGCAGGTCGTGTTCTTCCTGGGCCAGGGCAATGGCCATGAACAGGAAATAAACTGCAAGAAATCTGGGCACAATCCTCCTTTCCTACCGACGAACTTCGGAAAGAGGGCTGGCCTTAGATTCGGAGAGGCTGGGGCGAATCGGGGAACGGCGGCGGAGACCAGATGGAGGTGGAATCGATCCGCCATTGGCCCGCTGATAGAAGGTCCGTGTCCGTCAGGTTCACCGAGGTCAGCACGGGTATCGCATGAGAGGCGCTTGCCGGCGCCGTTTTCAAATCATGCTGCGGCGGGCAAGCGTGCGCTTTTGCTGGACCGTGAGAATGGCACGGCATCGCTCCGCTAACGCAAGGTTGAGCCAGGCACCGCACGAAACAGAACGCGTTCGTGAACGCGAGCGCAACTAAAAACGCAACCCGGGCTCCCGTGAGACAACGCGCCATTTAGATCCAGCTTAGCACCGTCCGCTACAATGAAATTTCCTCATGATTCAAACCCTTTTCGGTTCCGTCGAGCAAGAGCCAAATCTCCTGGAGCGCCTGAAAGCCGGCATCCAGAAGACCCGCGCCGGCCTGACGGACCGCTTGGAAGACGCCATCGCCGGCCGCAAGGAGATCGACGCCGATGTGCTCGAGCAGCTGGAATACGCGTTGATCACCGCGGATATCGGTGTGAACACCACCGCCGAGATTCTGGAGAATATCCGCCAGCGGGTGGATCGAAAACAGGTGGGCGATGCGCAGCAGATCAAGCAGTTGATCGCCCAGCATTTGCTGGAGGTTTTGGAAGCCACCGAACGGCCGGTTCCACGAGTGACGGAGCCGCCCGCCGTCGTGATGGTGGTGGGAGTGAACGGTTCCGGCAAAACCACTACGATCGGGAAGCTGGCCAGCCGCTATAAATCGGAAGGCCGCAGCGTACTGCTTTGCGCCGCCGACACATTCCGCGCCGCGGCCATCGAGCAGTTGCAGGTTTGGGGATCGCGCACGTCCACCGACGTGATTCGGCAATCGGCCGGCGCGGATCCGAGCGCCGTGTTGTTCGACGCCCTACAAGCCGCCAAGGCGCGAAAGCTGGATTATGTGATCGTGGATACTGCCGGACGCTTGCACACCAAAACCAACCTGATGGCCGAGCTCGAAAAGATGCGCCGCACCGCTGCGAAAGTGATCCCCACGGCTCCGCACGAAGTGCTGCTGGTGCTGGACGCCACAACGGGGCAGAACGGTCTGGAGCAGGCGCGCCGCTTCACCGAATCCAGCGGAGTAACCGGAATCGTGCTCACCAAGCTGGATGGAACCGCCAAGGGAGGCATCGTGGTGGCGATCGCGCGCGAGCTGAATCTGCCCATTCGATTTATCGGCATCGGAGAGCAAGCCGCCGACCTGGTACCGTTTGAAGCGGACAAGTTCATCGCCTCGCTGTTCAACTAGCGGCCAGCGGACCGCATGCCAAACACTCCCCCAAACACTCCGATGGACGAGGCGCTGGAACTGGCGCGGCGCGGCGCGGGCCGAACCAGTCCGAATCCCGCGGTGGGAGCGGTGCTGGTGCAGGGCGGCGAGATCGTGGGGCGCGGATTCCACACCTATGCGCAAGTGAAACACGCCGAGATTCTGGCCTTGGATGAAGCCGGCGAGCGCGCGCGCGGCGCAACGCTTTACGTAACTCTGGAGCCGTGCGCGCATCAGGGGCGTACGCCGCCTTGCGCCGACGCGCTGGTGGAGGCAGGCGTGACGCGGGTGATCGCGGCCATGGAGGATCCCAACCCGCTGGTTCGTGGACTGGGGTTCCGCCGATTGCACGACGCCCGCATCACGGTGGAAGTGGCGTCCGAATACTCCGACGAAGCCGCCCAGTTGAATGAAGCCTTCGTGCACTCCATGCGGACCGGACGGCCGCTAGTGACGCTAAAGGCGGCGCTAACGCTGGACGGAAAAATCTCCGCTCCGGAAGATAACACCGGCTGGATCACCAGCGAGCGGGCGCGCGCGCACGTCCAACAGGTCCGTCACAATTCGGACGTGATTCTCACCGGCATCGGAACCGTGCTGGCCGACGATTGCCTGCTCACCGATCGCACCGGGCTGGAGCGCAGCCGCCCGCTGTTGAGGATCGTGGCCGATTCCACGCTGCGCCTGCCGCTCGACTCGCGCATGGTCACGAGCGCGAACGGAGATGTGGCCGTGCTTACGACTTCGGCGGCCTCCGAGGAGCGCCGCCGCACGCTCGAATACCGGGGTATCCGGGTGCTTACTTTCGACGGTCCCGGCGGTCGCGCGGATCTCGGGAAACTGGTTGAATACCTGGCTGGCGAACAATACCGGTCTTTGATGATCGAATCCGGAAGCAAGCTCAACTGGGCGGCGCTCGAATCCGACATCGTCGACAAGATTTATTTTTACTACGCGCCTAAGATCCTGGGCGGGCTGCACTCGCTTCCCGTGGCGGGCGGCGCCGGCCGCTTGCGCCGCAAGGACGCCATTCAATTCGGACGCGTGAAGGTGCACCTGATTCCGCCGGACGAATTCGCGGTCGAAGCGTTTTTGGAAAAGTGAATGTTCACTGGAATCATCGAAGAGGTCGGCACGGTGGGCAGGGCCGGTCGAAAGCTGCACGTGAAGTGCGGGGTCGTGACTGAGGGATCCAGTCCCGGGTCGAGCATCGCGGTAAATGGGGTGTGTCTTACGGCAGTGGCGATCGATCGGGATGGTTTCTGGTGCGATCTTTCGCCCGAGACGCTGGACCGCAGCAATCTGGGCTCGCTCGGCGAAGGTTCGCGCGTGAACCTGGAGCGTCCCGCGGCGGTGGGGGATCGCTTGAGCGGCCACATCGTCCAGGGGCACGTCGACGGGACCGCGGAATTCGCATCGCTGGGGCCGCTCCCGGACGGGAACTGGTGGCTCGAGGTCAGGATGCCCGCCGAACTGGATCGCTATCTGATCCACAAAGGATCGGTGACGCTGGACGGTGTAAGCCTGACGATCGCCGGGATCAAGAATGACGTGGTCAGCGTCGCGATCATCCCGCATACCTACGAACACACCATCCTGTCCGCTTATCGGCCCGGGACGAAGATCAACGTGGAAGTAGACCTGATCGGGAAGTACGTCGAGAAATTGCTAGGAGCTAGCCTTCCAGCTCGGCCTTGATTTCCTGAGCCACTTTTCGCGCTTCCGCCACCGCGCCTACTTCGAAGCTGATGGCGCCCACGCGCGGATGCCCCCCGCCGCCGTATCGCTCGCAGATGGTCGCCAGGTTGTGATTGGGCGGATGCGCGGCCCAGGGGTTCGATCCCACCGAAACCTTGGTGCGGAAGCTGGAAGTGCTCACCGAGACCGTGTAGGTGGAATCCGGGAAAAGGTAATAGGGGATGAATTTGTTATAGCCTTCCAGCTCATCTCCGATTAAGTCGAAAAAAATGACGCCCTTTTGGCTGTGTGCCCGCTCGCGAATAATATCGATGGAGCGAAGATGCCGTTCATGCAGCGGCGCGTACAACTGCTGGATCTCCGGTTCTCGAATGATCTCGTCGAGCTTGCGATGCCGCATCCAGCGGATAATCTTGTGGATTATTTCCGACCCTCTCGCGCTTTCGATCACCAGCGTGAGTTGCATGGCCGGCGCGCGCAGCTCCACCGCTTCCCGCGCATTGGCGTAGCGGGCGCCGTCGATGATATCTGCCCAATTGACCAGCTCGGCCAGATCCGGCGCTTCAAAACCGAATTGATCCCGCGCCACGCGCGCAATGAACATGGTGCAGGAGCTATAAGACGGATCGTAGAGCTTGTGGCCGCTGCGATCGTGATGAAAATGTTCGGCGTCTTCGGGACTCAGGAAGGCGCTCTGATGGTGATCGAACCACCAGGTGAGCCGCGGGTCGGGCGAATATTTGAAATCCACGATTGCGTTCACATCGCCGTCGAAGAGACTGTCCTCGAACAACTGCGATGCCTTGTGCGCCAAGCCGGTAAATTCGAAAGTTGCATCGGGGGCGTACGTGGCGGCGTAGAACCGGCTGAAAAACGCCGCCGAAGCAGCGCCGTCGAAACAGTGGTCGTGATAGAGAACTCTCACCCGCATGGATTCTTGTCCATCAAGGTTGGAAAACCATCCAGCTTGCCTTAAGTGGGGGGGTAAAAGCAAGTGCGCGGCGGCGGGCCATCGGCGGATGCCGCAAGAAGGTGTGGATTTCCGGGAGCATTTATCAGATTACCACTCTCGGGAGGAGAGAACTGTGCGCCACGAAGGATTTATTACTCAACGTTGAATGCGTTGCGGAGGGACTCCAGGTTCTTCAGCGCTAAGAACCGGAAGGGGCCGTCGGTGGCCGCGCACAGCTTGCTGAACCGAACCGCCTCAATCGCGCGGCTCTTGTCGTTTAGCTCGCCTGCCAGCGCATAGTTGTCGTAACCCAGGTAGAAGTAAGCTGCGGTCAGCAGCCGGGGGTCGTTCTGGATATAGGGCAGGGCGATACGCAAGTAGTGATCGGAGAGGCCATAGCGCGCGTCCTTGCCATACACCACGCCCACCATCCAACTGGCCCAGCCGGTGAACTTGGTCTTTTTTTGCTCCCACTCCTCGGACGTCATGGAATCGGGTTTGGACTTCTTCTTCATCAGGTCCAATATGCGCAGCGAGTAATTCAATACCTTCGGAAAGTCCTTTTCATGGGACATGGAGACATCCGCCACGGTCATCAGAAAGTCTTCGTTGTTCGGATCGTCCAGCAATCCTTTTTCAGCCAGCGCCACCGCTTTCTCCGGGTTGATGGAAGCCAGGTCGATCACCGAGAACTTCTTGATGTTGGCCAGATACTTGCTTTGCGGATTGCGGGCCCGCAGAGCCTCCGCCAGCTGCGCCTTCTGTTTCTCATCGGACTCATTGGCTGCCTGCGCCGCCAGCGTGAATTCGGCGTAGTCCTGTACCTGTTTGGCGAATTCCATCTGCTTGGCCCAGGTTTGGGCGTCATCGGCATCCGGCGGCTTCGGCTTCTGCGATAGCCGGGAGGCGATATCCCAGGCCTGTTGGGCGTACTTGCGGACGAGATCCGTGGCGACCTTGGATTCCGCCGCCCGCAGAGCGTCGTTGGCCGAATCGAGATCATCCGGATCGACGGCCAGCATAGCGTCGGCGGTTGCAATTACTTTGTCGTCCTCTTTCGCCGCCATGTAAATCGGCAGCAATTGCTCGTAGACCCAGGCGATCGATGTAGCCTTCGGATACGTCGCGGCGTACTTTTCGAGCAGCGCCAGCTTGCGCGGCTGCGTGGGTTCCTGTTGGATCCGTTCGAGGAGAACTCCGTCTTCGCTTTCCGGGTCCACATCCACTTTGTGCCGGTCCGCTGCGACCGCCCCCACGGCAACGAACAAGGCGAACAAGGCGGCTCGTCGTTTCATTTTCCTGCTCCAGGACGCATCTATCTAATCGAAACTCGGACTGGCGAATAGCTAACTTTAGGGAGATTCTTAGGACCTTTGTACTGCTGATTAGCCTACGGACAGCCTGTAGTAGGGATTTAGGATTAGGCCCTACTGGATAGTAATGTTGGTGGCGTTTGCCGCAATGCCGTTCGCGGTTACCTGGATCGTTACATTGCCCTCGCCCGCGAGCGATCGAGGTAGCTGGACATTCACCTGGTCCAAGCCCACGAACCCGCCCTGCGCGCCTGCAAACTGTACCGGAACGGTGGTTCCTCCGACGGAAACCTTCACGCCGGCTGTTCCTGCGTCTTGAAGACCAGTGCCGAAAATGAACAGGTAGGCCTGATCGGTCGAGGAACCCAGGCTGACCGGACTGGCGACGACAGCGCCCGCCTTCACTGTATAGACTGGCTCGACCGTCTGGCTGCCGTCCGCGTGATAGAGAATCACGTATGCCGCTGCCAACCCGCCGCTGTTCTGCTCGAATATTCCGGGAGCCACGGAAGCCACCTGAACACTGGCGGCCGACTGTGTTCCATCACCGCTGGTGATGGTCACGATCGCCGGTCCGGTAGCCAAGCCGGGAGGGACCTCGAAATTCACTTGGGTCGGAATGACGTAAAGCAAAGGAGCTGGTGTCACATTACCCGAAGCATCCAGAATGGAGACTGTGGTACCGCCGAAGCTGGTCGGCAAGGGCAGCGAAGTTCCGCCGGCTTTTTTGTTAGCAAGATCGGTGCCGTAGGCGGATGCAAGCGATCCCGGCGCGACGGATGTTGAGGTCGCAGGCGCTGCCGAAGCGACGGCCGCCTTCGCGGTCTTAGCCGATTTGTTCAACAAGACTGTGATCGTCAATCCGCCCACGATCAGATCCGGCTTCCCGTCGCCATTCAAATCCGTCGTTGCCAGCAGTGTGGGCTGCCCGGTGCTGAGAAAAGGTGTTTGCGCGGAAAATGTCCCGTCGCCGTTGCCCTTCAGAAAAACCGAATCGGAATCCTGCTGTACGAACACGATGTCGGCATGCCCGTCGCTATCGAAGTCCTGTACCAGGATCGCGTTGATGATCTCGGTGGCGGCGATCGCCACCTGAGCCTGGAATGTGCCATCGCCGTTCCCAGCCATCCAGCTGAGCACGTTAGGGCTTTGGGCCTGAGGGTTGGCCGAGACCACTAAATCCAACTTGCCGTCTCCATTGACATCGCCGATTCCGAATGAGGCATTGTATCCGGAGAAGACTTCGACAGGCGTCTGAAACGCACCGGCGCCTTTGTTGATGGCTACGTAGACGCCACCCAATCCACTTTCCATTCCGGAGTCCGAGAAGATGAGATCCGGCTTTCCGTCGGCATTGATATCCGCCACGGCAATGCTGAGCGGGCTTACTCCCGCCGGCATGGTAACGGGCGCAGCGAAGGTCCCATCCCCGTTGCCTTTCAAAAATGCCAGCGTCCCGGCGCCGTTGGCTTGCCCGATCACGGCCAAGTCGGCTTTGCCGTCGCCATCGAGATCGGTGCTGGCGATCCCAGCCGGATTCACTCCGGCCGGAATAACAGACGGCGTGCCCAATCCGCCGCCCGCGCTTAGGAAGATCGCGAGACTGCTAGCGCCCTGCTCAATAACGGCGGCGTCGGCCTTGCCATCTCCGTTGAAGTCTCCGGCCGCCGCGGTGCCGGCGTATGAGCTTCCTGGCATGGGAACGGCTTGCCCAGCCAGAAGATTTCCCTTCCCGTCTCCTAAGAAGAGCGTTAGCGCTCCAACCTGGGACGCCAGAACGCCGGGAGGCGCACCGCCGAAATTGCCGGCCGCAATGCTATTGACTATAGTGAAATTGCTTTGCGCTTCGATATTCGGCAACGGGAAGTAAGCGGGTGGGCCCTGGAAAGTGCCGTCTCCGTTATTCAGCAGGATATTGACGCTACCAGATTGACCGACAAAGAAAAGCCGTGCGTCTCCCTGCCCGTTGATGATATCCAGGCGGCCGTCGTTGTTATAGTCCGCGAGCACCAGCGAGTTCGGAAGCGGCGAGACCGCGTAAGCTTGGCCCGGTTGAAAGGTGCCGTCACCGTTACCGTAAAGAGGAACGGCAACCTGATTCTGGATGTCTTCGTAAACCAGGTCTATTTTTCCATCGCCGTTCAGATCGCCGGCGGCGAAGGCCCAGATAAAGTTGCCACTCGCGACGGCGGGTAGCGGCGTGCCGGCGCGGAATGTTCCATCGCCATTGCCTAGCAGGATACCGATGGCGCCACCCACCACCATGTCCGGATGGCCGTCTCCGTTTACGTCCGCAAGAGCAATCCCTTCACCGGAGCCGCCGTTCATCGGATTCGTTCCTGTCGCGTACTGCACGGGCGAGCCGAAGGTCCCGTCCCCTTTCCCCAGCAAAACCGTCACTTTTCGATCCAGCGATACCATCGCGATGTCGAGAATGCCGTCGTGGTTCAGATCCATTACTGCAAAGTTCGTGGCCGGCGTTCCGCTAGCATAGATCACCGGATTCTGGAAGGCGCCCTGGCCCTTGCTCAGCAGGATAGCCATTCCACCCGGACCATCGGCGCCGTCGTACGCCACCGCGAGATCGGGCAAACCGTCGCCGTTAAAATCCGCGAAGAAGACGCTATTCACGTCCTCCCCAATCGAATAGCTTGTGGATACGATTCCCGGTGCGGCGCCGGATGTCATCAGCATGTTCAACGTAAGCCCCATGGTTCCCTGATAAACAATTACGTCATTGCCGCTGGCATAGGCGGCTCCGCCCGATCCCTTTCCATCCAGGTCGGCAAACGCCAACGGCTGAGATTGGCGTCCGACGCCGACGGGGCCAGCCGGGGCTGCAGCCAGGTTCTTCACACCAGCGGAAAGCAATTGCGTCAATGCGCTTATTGCGGTCATCAACGCGAACGGGTGCTGGGTCACCCCGAACTGGAGACTAGTGTACGCGCCTCCGGTTTGCCGGACGAAAAGATTATCGGACCCCGGGACGTTTTGGATCAAGAGCCCGTCGTTGAACGGGATCACGACCGGGCTTGGCTGCGCGTGAATCTCACGCCAGGCGATAACAGTAAGAACGGCTGCCAGGACTATGACAAGCGCGGTAAAACGGTATTTCATCCGTAATCCTTCGACCGGCGGGCTTTCTCGAATAGTGAGAAAGCCAATCGCGCCGCTCTCACTTAGACGACTTGCATCGTTTTGGTTTCTTGTCTTCCATGTACTGATCCACTGCGACGCGTCCAGCGTCATTGATCGCCTTAACCGCTTTGCGATGTTCCGGATTATGTGATGCGACGGAGCGTTGGCAGAGCAAGACGGAATCGAATTGGTCTGAAGCTCTGCAACTGGATATGTAAAGCCGATGTGCAGAGCCCGGGTCGGAGACGCACCAGGTCGCGTAGGTTTTCCAATCCTGCCCCCACGCGTTCGCGGCGAGGAATGTTCCTGCCAATATCAATATGTTCCTCTTACACACGATTAGGTTCTCCTTCGGATATGAAAAACGCCCACGATTATACTGGAAACCTGCGCTGGCGCGCTTTGATGGATCATCCTCTCGATGATGTGCCGGTGTTGCGAGGCCAAATACCTTCAGGCTGGCCGGGAAGTGGCTTCGAACTGCCTTATGGCCGCTGGAACGCGACGCCCACCAACTGTACTCCTAATTGGCCTACGGGAAGCCTGTAAAAGGGATTTAAGATTAGGCCCTACTGGATAGTAATGTTCGTGGCGTTAGCCGCAATGCCGTTGGCGGTGACCTGGATCGTTACATTGCCCTTGCCCGCAAGCGATCGAGGGAGCTGCACATTCACTTGGTCAAGGCCTACGAAGCCGCCCTGCGCGCCCGCAAACGGGACTGGAACGTCGGTCCCTCCGACAGAAACCTTCACGCCGGCTGTTCCTGCGTCTTGAAGACCAGTGCCGAAAATGAACAGATAGGCCTGATCGGTCGAGGAGCCCAGGCTGACCGGACTGGCGACGACAGCGCCGCCCTTCAGGGTATAGTCTGGCTCGACCGTCTGGCTGCCGTCCGCATGATAGAGAATCACGTATGCCGCTGCCAATCCGCCGCTGTTCTGCTCGAAAATTCCGGGAGCGACGGAAGCCACCTGAACGCTGGCGGTGGATACTGTTCCGTCGCCGCTGGTGATGGTCATGGTAGCCGGCCCTGTCGCCAGGCCGGGAGGGACTTCGAAATTCACCTGGGTTGGAATCACATACAGCAATGGAGCGGCGGTGACATTGCCCGAAGCATCCAGAATGGAGATCGAGGTGCCGCCGAAGCTGGTCGGCAAGGGCAGCGAAGTGCCGCCCGCTTTCTTATTGGCGAGATCGGACCCATAGGCGGATGCGAGCGATCCCGGCGCGATCGCGGTTGAAGTTGCGGGCGCAGCCGAAGCCACGGCCGCCTGCACCGTTTTCGCTGATTTATTCAACAACACCGTCATCGTGAAGCCTCCCACGATGAGATCCGGTTTCCCGTCCCCATTCAAGTCCGTGGTTGCGAGTAGTGTGGGTTCGGGCGTGCTAAGGAAAGGCGTCTGCGCCGAAAATGTACCGTCGCCGTTTCCAGCGAGGAAAACCGCACCCGTGTCCTGCTGCGCGAACACGATGTCGGCATGGCCGTCGCTGTTGAAGTCCTGGACCAGGATCGCGTTAATTATATCCGTGGTGGCGATCATGACGGGAGCCTGGAATGTGCCATCGCCATTTCCGGCCATCCAACTCAGCACATTTGGGCTTTGCGCCTGCGGGTTGGCCGACACGACCAAATCCAACTTGCCGTCTCCATTTATATCTCCGATTCCGAATGAGGAATTGTATCCGGAGAAGACTTGGACGGGGGCCTGGAACGCGCCGGCGCGTTGACCCAAAGCCACGTAGACGCCGCCCGGACTGGTACCTGTTCCGTAGTCCGAGAAGATAAGATCCGGTTTTCCATCGGCGTTGATATCCGCCACCGAAATGCTGACCGGAGTAACTCCCGCGGCCAGGGTAACGGGTGCGGCAAAGGTCCCGTCCCCGTTGCCTGTCAAAATCGCGAGTGTGCCGGCGCCATTCATTTGTCCGATCACGGCCAAGTCAGTTTTGCCGTCGCCATTGAGATCGGCTGTGGTGATCGCAGCTGCCGTGAAGCCGGGAATAACAATAGGCGTACCCGGGACCAGGCCCCCTGTATTGCTGAGAAAGGTCGAGATACTGCCGGAGTTCCGTTGAATAACGGCTGCGTCGGCGTGGCCGTCTCCATTGAAGTCCCCGGCCGCGATCGATCCGGCCCCGTTTCCCGGCACCGCAATGGCTTGCGGAGCCTGAAGACCTCCCTTGCCGTTTCCTAAGAAGAGCGAGAGCGCGCCAAGTTCGGATGCCAGAACGCCCGGGGATGCGCCGCCAAAATTGCCTGCCGCGATACTGTTGACCAGGGTAAAGCCATAGCTCTGGGTCTCACTATCCGGCAGCGGAAAGTATGTGGCGGGGCCCTGAAACGTCCCGTCGCCGTTATTCACCAGGATATCGGCGTAGCCAGACTGGCTTACATAGAAAAGTCGGGCGTCTCCCCGTCCGTTGATGATATCCAGACGGCCGTCATTGTTATAATCCGCGAGCACCAGGGAGTTCGGAAGCGGGCTGACGGCATAGGCTTGGCCCGGCTGGAAGGTGCCGTCACCGTTACCGTAGAGAGGAGCCACCACCTGATTCTCAATGTCTTCGTAAACCAGGTCGATTTTTCCATCGCCATTGAGATCCCCGGCGGCGAACGCCCAAATTAGAGTGCCGCTCGCGGCGGCGGGCAGCGGCGGCCCGGCGCGGAAGGTTCCGTCGCCATTGCCTAGCAGGATACCGGTTGTGCCGCCCACCACGATGTCGGGATTGCCGTCACCGTTGAAGTCCGCAATCGCGATGGCCTGCCCGGAACCGCCGCCGGCGCCTGTTCCCACGCTGTACTGGACCGGTGAGCCGAACGTGCCGTCTCCTTTTCCTATCAGCACCGTGACTTTTTGGTCTAGCGACACCATCGCGATGTCCAGAACGCCATCATGATTCAGATCGAGTACCGCGAAATTTGTGTCGGGGGTTCCGCTGGCATAAGTGATAGGTTTCTTGAAGGTGCCATCGCCGTTGCCCAGGAGGATCGCCATGCCACCCGGACCATCGCCACCGTCATAAGCTACCGCGAGGTCGGGGAAGCCGTCGCCATTAAAATCCGCGAAGAATACGCTGTTCACATCCTGCCCAATCGAATAGTTCGTGGTCAACACTCCGCGCACAATACCGGATGTCACTAGCATGTTGAACGAAAGCCCAGTGGTTCCCTGATAAACGATCACTAAATCACCAGCAGCATAGGCAGCTCCGCCCGATCCTTTACCATCCAGGTCCGCAAATGCTAACACCTGGGATTGGGGTCCGACGCCGGCTGGGCCAGCCGGGGCCGCAGCCAGATTCTTCAACCCGGGCGACAGTAACTGTGTAAGTGCGCTTAGTGCGCTCATCAAAGTGTAGGTGGCGCTGGTAACACCGAACTGCAGACTGGCGTACGAACCGTTGGCCTGCCTGGTAAAGAAATTTGCGGATCCTGGGACGTTGTGAATCGAAAGCCCGTCCGCGAATGGATTAATTACCGCGCCCTGTTGCGCGTATACTGCATGCCACGCGAGCAGGACCACGACCCATACAACCAGGAACGCTGCAAAACGGTATTTCATCCCGTAATCCTTCGCGCGGCGCCGATCCGTTGGCGATGCATCTGGGCCCTTACTTCACTTCGAAGATTTGCACTGCTTGGGTTTCTTGTCTTCCATGTATTCATCTACTGCCAGGCGTCCCGCCTCACTGACGGCCTTAACCGCTTTCGCGTGGTCAGGATTGTGCGAAGCGGCTTCGCGCTGACATATCGTAATGGAGTCGTATTGGTCCGCAACTCTACACCTCAACATGTAAAATCGATGCGAAGAACCCGTGTCGTTGACACACCAAGCCGAGTAGGTTTTCCAATCCTGCCCCCAAGCGTTTGCGGCGAGGAATGTTCCTGCCAAAATCAATATGTTCCTCTTACACACGATAGGTTCTCCTTTGGGCTTGAAAAACGCCCATGATTATACTGGAAACCTGCGCTGGCCGCTTTGATCGATCATCCTCCCGATGATGTGCTGGGACTCTGCGGCCAAATATCTTCGGCTGGCCGGGAAATGGCGCTACGAACTGTTTTATAGCTACTGTAGTGCCACGCCCACCACAGCAGCCAGAAAAGTGACAGCGCAAATAGTGCCGCGGAAAGTATGTAAACCGGCCAGGGGCCCAGCCAGTCGTAGGCTGACACATTTGCCGGCTTGCTTCGCAGATATAGATAATTGGCGCCGAACGCCCAGTCGAAGATTGCCATCAGCCCGGCGCCTGCGGCCAATAGACCGTAGGCCCGCCACACTGCTCCTCGACGCAATGGCGCAGGGCTGCCGAACGTCAGGACACAGGCAGTAACAATCAGCGCGCCATGGCTGATAAAAAACCGCGCCGGCCAGTCGGCGCCCATGTCCGGCGTGATCACCGCCATGCCCGCTCCCGCGAGCCCGACAAAATAGACGTACTCGATAGCTAGCGGCGACAGCGTAATACAAGCCGCCACCGCAACCCATGCCGTTACATTGCAAGGTTGCAGCGGCAGGCCGGTAGGCCACGTCAAGCCGTCGTGGAAGTAGCGCTGTAACTCGCTACCCGCCAGCAGACACGCGAGAACGGCTCGCAACGCCTGGCGCGGAATATGATTGCGACGCCAGACATCCGTCAGCCAGGCCGCGGCGATGACGATTCCGAGCAGCCATGCGAGATGGGCCGGTCCGAATAGGACTCGGCTCGTCACGACGACACGCTCCTACGCACTGGAATCCACATCAGCCAAAAAAGACCGAGCGTGACCAAAACGACCCAAGCAAGGTAGACCGGCCAAGGGCCCATCAGGTTCATAAGGGTGACGCCCTGAGGCTTGCTGCAGAGATACCCGTAGTTGGTTCCGAAAGCCCAGTCGAAGGTCCCCAGCAGCGCGCCATAGATCCCCAGAAGCCCTAGCGAGCGCCACACCGCGCCTCGCCTGATTCGCCCCACGTTGCCGAAGACCAACACCGTCGCGACGACAATGATTCCTCCATGGTTGATGAAGAACCGGAAGGGCCAGGGCGAGCCCATATCCGGCATGAGAATTGTCACCGCGCTTCCCAAGAGGCCTACGAAGTAAACGAACTCCACTGCCATGGGCCAGAGCGTCACCAGCGCCAGTACAGCGGCCCAGGTGGAAACGTTGCACAAGTTGAGCGGCAACCGGTCCGGAAAGTGGAGGCCGTCACGAAACGCGCGCTCGATTTCGGCCGTTATCAGACCGCAAGCTAACACGGCTCGGACCACCCGGTGGGACAGCCATTGCGAGCGGCAAAGGACACAAAGAATCGCCGACATTGCCGCGATGCCGATCAGCCATAAGATGTGGCTCAGTCCGTACGCCGGCACCAGCAGAGTCTATCACGAGCGGCGCTCTCATTAAGTTACTGGATGGCTTATTACCGCGCGTGGTAGAATCGCGGAGCTTTCCAAGTCCGATGATTATTCCTGCAACCTATGCCGGCGCGCTGCTGCTGATCATTCTCTCGATGATCTGCTGGGGTTCCTGGGCCAACACGTTCAAGCTGGCCGGGAAATGGCGATTCGAGCTGTTTTATTACGACTATTCGGCGGGCGTGCTGTTGGCCGCTATCGTCGCGGCATTCACCTTCGGGTCATTGGGAGACGGCATTCCTTTCACGGACAATATTTCGCTTGCCGGCGCTCGAAACATGGCGTTCGCCATCGCGGGCGGAGTGGTTTTCAATCTGGCCAATATGCTGCTGGTGGCGGCGATCTCGCTAGCCGGCCTGGCGGTCGCCTTTCCCGTCGGAATCGGATTGGCGCTTGTAGTGGGCGTCATCTGGAACTACCTCTTGAATCCGCAGGGCAATCCCACGCTGCTCGCGGCGGGCGTAACCCTGGTGGTGGGCGCGATCATCCTGGACGCGCTGGCCTATCGGGCGCATGCCGGCAATCAGGCCGCCGCGGCCGGTCAGAAGTCGTCAGGCGCAAAAGGACTGCTATTGAGCCTGGTGAGCGGAGTGCTGATGGGTTCGTTTTATCCGCTGGTTGAAATTGGGAAAGGCCAAGGCCCGCAAGCCGGCGGGTTGGGTCCCTATGCCGTGGCATTCCTGTTTTCGATCGGCGTGTTTGTCTCCACGTTCATTTTCAATCTCTACTTCTTGAATCTGCCGGTGGAAGGCGAGCCGCTTTCGATGCGCGACTATTTCGGCGGAAACCTGAGGCAGCATTCTCTGGGAATCGTGGGGGGCCTGATCTGGTGCGCGGGCGCGATCACCAACTTCGTCGCCGCGAGCACTCCTAAATCCGTCCAGGTTGGCCCCGCGATCAGCTACGCGATCGGGCAAGGCGCCACCATGGTCAGCGCCTTGTGGGGACTCCTGGTATGGCACGAGTTTCGCGGCGCGCAGTCAGGCGTAAAGCTGCTGCTCGGTCTGATGCTGCTGCTGTTCTTGGCCGGATTGATCCTGGTTTCGATCGCGCCCCTGTACGTCAAGTAGACGCGGGGAATTCCAAATTAGCGAGCAGCGCTTGCATGGTTGCGTCGAGGGCGGCTTTCGACGGGACGCTGCCCTGCGCCATCCCGGCGCTGCCGCCACCTCGCCCGCCCGCGGCGGCCAGGGATTGCTTTAAGAGCGTGCCCGCGTTAATACCGCTATCTGGAGATGCCGCCAGCAACAGCGACGGCGGTTCTTCGCCAATCGCCAGAAAAACGGACTTGCCTCCACCGGTGAATGCCTGGGCCTCCGCGCGGACATCTTCGGAAAGGGATTCCACTCGCCGTTGCACCCGGCGGATACCGTCCGGGCTGGGTGTAGTCTTCTCATACAGCTCCCGTCCCCAAGCCTGCGCCAGTTCCGTGGCGATCCGGCGACGTGCCTTCTCGGTCTCCTGCAGCTTCTCCCGTTGCGCCAGCACCAGCGCGGGCGTTTCGTCGAGAGGCGAAGAAAAGACCCGCGCAATCTCGGAAAGCGCCGCATAGTCGGCTCGTGCGCGCTCCACCACCCGCATCCCGCACAGGAATTCGATACGCATGTTCCCGCGAATCCGGTCCAGCTTGCGGATCAAGATGGGTCCGATCTCTCCGGTGGCGCGAACGTGCGTTCCTCCGCACGCGCTGCGGTCCAGATTCTCGATCGATACGATCCGGATCACGCCTTCGCGCTCCGTCGGTTTGCGCAACGCCAGATCCTCCGCCGAATCCTGGTAGCTGACGGCCACGGGGCGATTCTCGAAAACGATTTCATTCGCCCGCTGCTCCGCGCGGCGAAGCTCATCGCTTCCAAGCGTCCGCGCCACGTCGATGGTGCTCGCCTCCGCGCCCAAGTGAAAACTCACGGTGGGGGCGTCGAATAGATCCAGCAACACCGCCGACAGCAGATGTTGCCCAGTGTGCTGCTGCATGTGATCGAAACGCCGTTGCCAATCGATGCGGCCCGCGACCTCGGTTTCAACCGCGCTTTCAGCCAGAGGCTCGCGGAGAAGATGCACGATGCGCGATTCTTCATCGATCACCTCCTCCACGTCGATCCCAGCCAGGTTGCCGATGTCGTAAGGCTGGCCGCCCGAAGTCGGATAAAACGCGGTCCGATCCAGGTAAATCCGACGGCCATCCGGACTTACCTCCAGGACTCGCGCCTCGAACTTTGTTAGATAGCTGTCGTGATAGTAAAGCCGATCGGTCATTGGACCGCGATTTGTTCCACGTCGCTCGAAGGGCCCCCCACCGTGAAATAGAACGGCATGTTGCCGGATGGCAGACCCGACGGGACCGTGAAGTTAATCTGATAAAGCCCCACGAAGTTCGGCGACAGGCCATTGAAGGATGGAGTGGTGCAGACCGGCTTATAGAAAGGCGACTCGTTACCGAAACAGACTTGCGTCGTGTCCTTGATGACGGCGAATGGCGCCCCGGGCGAGGCCGTGCCGGAGGGAACCACCGGCGAAGTTGGTCCCAAACCGATGACATACAAAACCACCACGTCCCCGGCCTTCACCGGATGGCTCGGGATGCCGGTAAGAGCGCCCGGAGGCGTGGTCATAATCACAAACGGGCCGCCGTTGAGCAGGATGAAGCTGGATTCCCGGCTTTGAATGTTGACGTAGGCAAGGTTGCCAATCTGGTTGTTTCTCACCACCTGCACGGTGCCGTCTCCGATAGCCGCGCTGATGGGAATCTCAAAATTGATTTGGCCCGGCGAAACATAGTAGACCGGCGCTGCCACGCCGTTAATCAATACTTGCGTTTCATCCAGCGCGTTGGTTAGCGGCAGGCTGCCGGCCTCTTGCGGATCCATATAAGTAAACTGATCCCCGAACAGGGCCACAATGTCGCCTTGCGCCAGCTTCTGTCCGGACACGAAAGTTCCGTTGTTTACCACGCCTCCGGCAAATGCGATGGGCACGCCCGGCGTCTCCACCGTGAGCTGCACCGCTATCGTAACGGTATTCGCCGCATTGCTGGCGATGGCTAAGCTGCCCTGATAGGCGCCGGGCGTTAAGCCAGTGGGATCCGCCGTTACGCTGATTCCACCGGTCACGCTTTCCTCGCTCAGCCAGTTCGCGCCGGTGCTGACGGTGACGCCGCTTACGGTCAACGATCCTTGTCCGCCGTTGATCAGCGCAACCGGAACGCTCTGTTTGTTGGCGCCTTGCGCGATCCGGAATTGGAGGCTGCTGGGACTGGCCTGTAGAATCGGCTGCGTGGTTACATTCAGGACCACTGGAATGGCCTTGTTATCCGGCGCGAAGGAGGAGCCGCTCAGCGTGAGTGTGCCATTGTAAGCGGCCGCCGCCATGCTGCTCGCGGCTGTGACTTTCACCTGATAAGGCACGTTGAAGACGAAGCTTCCGGAGCCATTCACCGCGATCGCGAGCCACGGAGTGTTGCCGCTGATCGAACTCGCTACCGGGCTGGCCGTGATGAAATCGCTCGACGCCGACCCTCCCGGCGCTACATAGAATGCCAAGCTGGCGGGTACGTCTCCGCCAACTTGCACCGTCACTGTAATAAATTGCGGCGCGTCCACCGCTGCGGGATCGGAAACCGTGACAGTGCCGGTGTAGCTGCCGCTTGTGAGCGAAGATGTGTTCAGCGCAATCTGTACCGGCGTGCAAAGCCCCAGCAGCGCGCAGGAGGCCGGCGCACCGATGGTCGGCGTAAGCCAAGTTACCGAAGACGAGGCTTGCAAGCTTAGCGTGCCGTCGCCAAGATTGGTTGCATTTGAGATTTGCGTGGGGCCGTTCGACCCTTGGGCAACCGAGGCCGTGAACGCCGTTTGATCCAGACCAAGCCTTGGAGCCGCGCTGAGTGCGGGAACGAGTGTAAGCAGGATGAACAAACTAGAGGAATGCTTGAGAACCACGAATACTCCTTCATGAAGTCGGGTGGAACAGCAGGTTGATAAGAGATCGAAGTAAAGCTGGACGCGAGCGGCTCGCGGTCAAATTATGCAGGTGGAATGCCATTCTCTAACTGCCTATTTTGTCTGACCACGCCGCGCCGCACTGGTATAGTTTCGCCACGAGCAGTGAGGCAACTGGAAACAACTTAGCACATCGCGATCGCGTTTTACTCGGTGATTTGAAAATTAGCTGTTAAGAATTGCCAGTCCGGCAATTCGTAGACGCGCAGCTTGCTCGGAACCTGGATTTTCACATTCTTCATGTCATCCGGACCGAGCGAAACCTTGGCGGGAAAACTGATCAGGGGCGGATCCCCGGGTTTGGCCGCGCTGGTGCTGAGATTCACCATCAGTTTCAATTCGCCTACGTCGGCCTCGGAGTGATTCACGGCGCCGAATTGTATTTCCAAATGGCCGGGACTCTCTTCGTCCACGCGAAAGCCGACCAGCTCGATGTATTTGGCGGCCGGATTCGAACTCTTGGTCGCGACAAAGTGCGCCGGAGGCGGTGTCACCGTCTTGGCTTGTTTATCGGATGACGAAGAAGAGGAGCAACCGACCAACGAGACTGCCAGCAGGAGCAATACCATCCTCATGGATTTAATGATACGCCGGGCCGTCGTCGGGTGGCGGCTTCCGCCCACGTTATACTCAACGTTTGGGCGACACGGAATCCAAGGATCAATCCCCGCAAGCGGACTCGACGGAGAAACCGGCCGGCTATCAACCGTCGCTCGGGCGCAAGCTTTTCATGCTCGCGATCTGCATCGTGGGTTTGATCGTCGTGTGGACTTTCTACTTCAAGGACCTCAAACAACCTTGATTGGAACCGCCGCCACGTGCTCGTCCCATTCCAGCTGCAGCGTGCCGGTGTTCGCCCCTGTGCTCGAGAGCGTCATCTTATAGGTCTCAATCTTCGCGGGCGGCTTGCTCATGGTCATCTTGACGCGGCCGAGGTCCATGTTCTGGTTGTACGTCAGACCCCACTGATGCGTCTGCTTATTGATGATGAGCTGCCAGTGGTCCGGATCCTCCACCAGCACATAGATGGTGTAGTCGCCTTTGGGCACTTTCAGCCCGCCGATGTCCAGGTCGGCGTCCGTGTGAAAGGAAGTGGCCGAATTCGCGCCCGCTCGCCACACCGGATAAGTTCCATCCTGGGAAATCCTGCCGCCGGGTCCGAAGATCTTTCGATTGTGGACCGAGGGCGCCGAGTAGTGGATCGAGAGGGTCTTGCCCCCGATAGTCGCCTCGGTTTGAGCCGGGGGGCTCTGGAACTGGGCGCATGCGATGGTGCTGGCGGCGAACAGAGCCGCGGCGCAAGTGAGAGCAGTTTTCATGCTTCCATTGTGCACGTTCAAGCGAGGGGAATCCAGAACGTTTCAAAGCCGCCTGCGTTACCCTGAAACTGATGCAGGCAGTTCGCCAATGGCTGAAAGAAGCGCGATCCATCGCCGTGCTCACCGGCGCGGGCGTGTCGGCCGAGAGCGGCGTGCCCACCTTTCGCGGCGCGGGAGGCCTTTGGAAGCAGCATCGCGCCGAAAGCCTGGCTACGCCCGAGGCGTTCGCGCGCGATCCGAAACTGGTCTGGGAATGGTATGACTGGCGTCGCGGCACGCTGGCTAACCTCAAGCCGAATCCGGGCCATTACGCGCTGGTGGAGCTTGAAAAGCGAGCGCCCGCGTTCACCTTGATTACGCAGAATGTGGATGGTCTGCACGAGCGAGCCGGCGCGCGCAACGTGCTTCGCGTGCATGGGAGCATCTGGTCCGTTCGCTGTCTCGGCTGTGGCATTGAACGCGAGGACCGGCGCGCTCCGCTACAGGAAATCCCGCCGCGCTGCGAATGCGGAGCCATGCTGCGGCCGGGTGTGGTCTGGTTCGGCGAAGCTCTGCCTGGCGACGTTTGGCGAAAAGCGGAAGCGGCCGCGCGCGCAGCCGATCTTTTTCTGGTCATCGGAACTTCGGCCGTGGTTTATCCCGCGGCGGGGCTCGCTCAAATTGCCAAAGCGTCGGGCGCCCGCGTGGTGGAGATCAACGTCGCGGCCACGGCGCTCTCTGAAGAAATCGACGAGTCTCTGCGCGGGCCCTCCGGAGAACTGTTGCCGCTGCTGCTCGTATGAAAATCTGCCTCGCATGAAGATCTGTTACCTCGATGCGTTCTCCGGCATCAGCGGAGACATGACGGTGGGCGCGCTGGTGGATGCGGGCGTCGACGGCACGGCGCTGCTGGCAGCGCTCGAATCACTTGGGACGGGCGCGGCATTCGAGATCGAAAAGACGGCGCGGCGTGGTATCGCGGCCTCAAAGTTTCACGTTAAGGCAGGTGAAAACAAGCAGCATCGTCATCTTCACAATATTCTGGATCTGATCGCGGGCGCGCCGCTCGCGGAAGCGGTCAAGAAAAGCGCGAGCGCCGTGTTCCAACGGCTGGGCGAGGCGGAAGCGAAAGTACACGGCATACCTCTCGACAAAGTCCATTTTCACGAGGTGGGCGCGCTGGATTCCATCTGTGACATCGTGGGCGCTTGCGCAGCCGTTCATCTTTTGGGCGCGCAGGCGATCTACTGTTCAGCCATAAACGTCGGCAGCGGCACGGTGAAGACCGAGCACGGCGTGCTCCCGGTTCCAGCGCCCGCGACCGCGGAGCTGCTTTCGGGCAAGCCGATTTATGCGCGCGGGCCATCCGTCGAGCTCACCACGCCCACCGGCGCGGCGATCGTCTCGACGCTCGCGGCCGACTTCGGCCCGCTCCCGCCTATGCGCATCACCGCTACAGGCTACGGCGCGGGAGATCGGGATTTCGCCGAGCACGCCAACGTGCTGCGCGTGATCGTCGGCGAAACCAGCGCGGCCGAGGAAGCCACCACCGTCCTGGTGCTCGAAACCAATATCGACGATTCCAGCCCGCAAGTGCTCGGCTATGCCATGGAGCGTCTGCTCGAAGCCGGCGCGCTGGACGTCACGCTGGAATCGCTGTGGATGAAGAAGAATCGCGCGGGAACGCTGCTCCGCGTAATCGCGAAACCGGAAGATCGCGAACGGCTGGCGCAAATGATTTTCGCCGAGACCTCGACGCTCGGCCTCCGGATTTATCCGGCTGAGCGCCGCGTCAAAGCCCGGCGTTTCACCGAAGTACAAACGCCCTACGGAAATGTAAGAATGAAAATCTCGGAAGACGGATCGTTCGCTCCCGAATACGAAGATTGCCGCGAGATCGCGCGCCAATCCGGCGTCGCACTGAAGGAAATCCTGGCCGCCGCGAATCACGCCTATCTGAAGAACACTCGATGAAATACTACCTGACCACTCCGATTTATTACGTCAACGCGGCGCCGCACATCGGCACCGCCTATTCCACTTTTGTCGCCGACCTGGTGAAGCGTTTTAAGAAAATGGAGGGCTTCGATCCGGTGGTCCTGACAACCGGGTCCGACGAACACAGCCGCAACGTGGAGAAGGCCGCCAAAGCCGCGAATCTGAGCCCCCAAGACTATACCGACAAAATGGCGCCGGAATTCACGAACCAGTGGAAACGGCTGGGAATCGACTACGACCATTTCATCCGGACGTCCGATCCCAAACATCACGAAACGGTGCGGGATCTGTTCGAACGCTGCCAGCGCAACGGGTACGTTTACAAGGGCTCCTATACCGGACAGTATTGCGTCAACGACGAGCTGTACGTTAACGAGGCCAAGCCCGGCGATCCGTGTCCTGAGTGCGGCCGTCCCACCGAAACGGTGACCGAGGAAAATTACTTCTTCAAGCTTTCCGCTTTTCAGGATCGTTTGCTGGAGCTCTATCAAAAAGATCCGGGCTTCGTGAAGCCGGATCACCGCCGCAACGAAATCACCGCGTTCGTCCAACAAGGCCTCAACGATCTTTCCATCACGCGCACTAATATCAAATGGGGCATCCCCGTGCCGGTGGAAGGCAATCACGTTTTCTACGTCTGGTTCGACGCCCTGATCGCTTATATGAGCGCGGCCAAGGACGGTCATCTTTGGCCGGCGGATCTGCACCTCATCGGCAAGGACATCCTGCGCTTTCACGCGGTCTATTGGCCGGCGTTTCTCATGGCCGCCGATCTTCCGCTGCCGAAGAAAGTTTACGCGCACGGCTGGATTCTTTTCGAAGAGAACAAGATGAGCAAGTCGCGCGGCAACGTGCTGCACGCTGATCCGATCGCTCAAGTGGTGGGGATCGACGCGCTGCGTTATTTTCTGTTGCGCGAAGTAACCTTCGGGCAGGACGGCAGTTTCGCCTACGACGCGCTGATCCAGCGTTACAACGCCGATCTCGCGAACGGTCTGGGTAATCTCGCCAGCCGCACGCTCACCATGATCCATCAATACCGGGGCGGGTTGATTCCCGAATCGGACGGGTTGAGCAACATCGCCGAGGTTGCGAACCAGATCACTGAAATAGCGCTCGAAGCATTTGATGACTTCAACTTCTCGAAAGGATTGGAAGCCATTTGGGGCCTGATTTCGGCGGTCGACAAATTTATCGTGGAGCGCGCGCCCTGGAAGCTGGCCAAGGACGCGAGTCCGGCGGGCCAGAAACTGCTCGATGAAACACTCTACACCGCCGCCGAGGCGCTGCGGATCGTCTGCGCTTGGATCTATCCGGTAATGCCGGAATCCGCCCGCAAAATCTGGAGCCAGATCGGGATGCCGGATCCCATCGAACGCGTCACGGTAGCGGATTATCATTGGGGCGGGTTGAAGGCCGGCCAAAAAGTGGGAACAGTCAGCGGTGTCTTCCCCCGCCTGGATTCGAAAGCTATCGATCAAATGCAGGATTTGGAAGCCAAGGAGCGGGAGCGGCTCGCGGTGTTGTTCGCGCCCGCGACCGCGGCTGCGCCCGCGCCGTCGGCTGCTTCGGACAAAATCGCCATCGAGGATTTCGCCAAGGTCGAAATGCGCGTCGGCTTGGTCCTTTCCGCCGAGCGTGTGAAGGGCGCGGACAAGCTGCTGCACCTGCATGTCGAAATCGGCGAAGCCGCGCCTCGCAGCATCGTCGCGGGCATCGCGGAAGCGTACTCGCCCGAGCAATTGATCGGACGTAAAGTGGCGATCGTCGCCAATCTGCAGCCGCGCAAGTTGCGTGGAATCGAATCGAACGGCATGATTGTCGCGGCGTCGCTCGAGGGCGGCAAACCCGTGCTGGCCGGCTTCCTGGAAGATGTTCCCGTGGGAGCGCGGCTCAAGTGAGCTTAATCGACTCGCACTGTCATCTCGACAGCGCGGAGTTCGACGCCGACCGCGACGAAGTGATCGCCCGGGCGCTGGATGCGGGCGTGGACCACTTGGTCGCGATTGGCACCGGCAAGGGTCCCCCGGATCTAGAGACCGGCATTCGCGTTGCCGAAAAATATCCGTCGTTTTATGCCACCGTGGGAGTGCATCCGCATGATGCGTCGAAGGCCGGCGCGGCAGATCTTGCCCGTCTCGAAGAATTAGTGAGTCACTCAAAGGTGATCGCTGTGGGAGAAATCGGTCTGGATTATCATTACGATTTCTCGCCGCGCGATACACAGAAGTCCGTGTTCGTCGAGCAAATGGCGATCGCCGCGCGCGCTCGGAAACCGATCGTCATCCATACCCGTGAAGCCTGGCCCGACACGCTGGCGCTGCTTGCCGAACACTGGACGCCTCATGGAATCCCCGGCGTCATGCATTGCTTTTCCGGAGGCCCGGCGGAGGCCCGACAGGCGCTCGATCTCGGATTCTACTTGAGCTTCGGCGGCATCGTTACGTTCCCCAAAGCGTTGGACGTTCAAGCTGCCGCCAGAGAAGCGCCGCGCGACCGCATCCTGGTCGAAACCGACGCGCCCTATCTCGCGCCCGTTCCCCGCCGCGGCAAACGCAACGAGCCGGCGCTGATCGTCCACACCGCTCGCAAGCTGGCCGAATTAAGGGGCGAATCACTGGAAGAAATCAGCCGAGCAACCACCGAGAACTTCAGTAGGGGTTTGTTAGCTGGCAGAGATCCAATTTAGTCTTCTGAACGCTCTCTCTTGCGGTTCAGTAGCTTTGCATCGTTGGCGGGTAT
The DNA here is from genome assembly GCA_963786745.1 of Terriglobia bacterium. GTDB lineage: Bacteria > Acidobacteriota > Terriglobia > Bryobacterales > Bryobacteraceae > Palsa-89. The sequence goes on from CAWBAE010000019.1 coordinate 161,276, forward strand.
TGGATGGGAAGGAGAGCCTGGCCCTCCGCGAAGATCGTCGATGGCCTCGATCAACTTTGAGGCAACTAGCGGAATTTTGCTCCCCGAAAATAGAAGTATTGCCACGATGAAGAAGACAACCAATTCGGGAAAGCCGATCTGCCGCATCATCACCGCTATTCTAGCGCCGTCCACGGGGTTTTCGGGCAACCTGCTAAACTGAAAAATCCCCATGGGACTGAGCAGGCTTGGGCAAACTCTAACCGCGCTGGAGATTCTCGACCTGGTCAAGAATGATCTCGAACGAGTGGAGCGCGGTGGGTACCCGACCCCCAAAAATTTTTTTTTTTTTTTTTTTTTTTTTTTTTTTTTTTTTTTTTTTTTTTTTTTTTTTTTTTTTTTTTTTTTTTTTTTTTTTTTTTTTTTTTTTTTTTTTTTTTTTTTTTTTTTTTTTTTTTTTTTTTTTTTTTTTTTTT
>CAWBAE010000020.1:0-290050 GCA_963786745.1 Terriglobia bacterium
ATCGAATACACCTTCGACTGGCGCAGAGTTCTGGGCGGCGGCGGTTATATGGCGGCCGTGCCCACCTCCGAAAAATCACTGCGGCTCAATCAGATTCTGGTGGTTTTCGCGGGACCGTTTATCTCATTGAACGCGGGTTTAGTTTTGTTCCTGGTGTTTCTCAACCTTCCGGGCACGAGCTGGGAACGGAGCTGGCAGAAGATCGGGATTTTCTCGGCTCTATTCGTGACGGACTTTATCCGCAACCTGATCCCCATCGGGTACACGGATGGATCGCTCCTGCTGCACTTGATTCTTTGGACGCGCAAAGGGCGCGAACTTTCCTCCGCGTGGCTCGCGGGCAAGGATACCGACGAGGCGGCGGCTCTGCAAGCGCAAACTGATTTCGAGGGCGAGGTGGAGCGGCGTCGCCGCGTTTATCGAGCAGGCGCTTCCGCATCTGGCGCCGAATTCGCTCGAACTGGCCGTCAAATATCAGGAGCTGGGATTCGCCGAGTTGCGCGCCCAACGTCCAGCCGAAGCCGCGCAAAGCCTGACCAAAAGCCAGGATATTATTCGCCAGTGCCCCAGCGCGCATCCATTGATGCAGGCGAATAACTGGATGGGTCTGCACAGCGCCTATCGGTCCGAGCAGCGGCCCGATGACGCGAAGCAGGCGTACCAATCCGCGGTGCGCGCCTTTGAAGCATCATTTGCAGGAGTGCCCGCCGCCGCGGCGCCGGAAATACGAATGGCGCTGGCGCGCATGCACCTGGATTGGCGAGCGTTCCAGGCGGCCGCGGATGAAATCGATCGGGCTCTCGAAAATTTTCCCAAACATGCTAAAACTCTGTTGATGAACGCCAAGCTGCTCGGTCTCAGGGCTGAGTGCGAGTTTTACCTGGGCTGTCCAGACCGGGGACACGCTGCCGCGCGCGAGGCCCGGGCGATTCTCCTCTCGTCGGAAATCGTAGAGGCGGAGCGCGGCCAAGCCCTGGGCGAAATGGGCGCAATCGCTCTTAGTTATTGGATGGCTGGCCGCGTGGACGAAACGGTGACTTTGCTCAACGAGGCCATTGAACTGTCGGAACCGCGCGGAGAGGTAAATCGCACGGCCCGGCTGAGGGTGACCCTGGCGGAAGTGCTTCGAAAAGCCGGCCGCCTGTCCGAGGCTGAGGCTGCGCTGCCTGCCGACCAAGGCCTCACTGCCGCCGTCCGCGAGGCTTTCTTCAGTCAGCGGGCGCAGATTCGCTTGCGAATGGGACAAGTTGACGCCGCCATCGCCGATTTAGAACAGGCCCTGAGTTTGAAGAAGGCCGATCCGTACGCGTCCGCCGCCGAGATCGCCACGGCTCAGGGCTCGTTGGCCGAAGCGCTTCTGGAAGCCCAGCGCGTAGACGAAGCCGAGCAACTGGCGCGCACCGCCTGCGACGTTCTGGCCCCTCGATGCCATCCCAACGCGGCGGGATCTTTGATTACTTTGGCGATCGTCAGCCGCGAGCGGCAACCCGAGGCCGCCAGCGCGTACCTCGAAGAGGCGCTGCGGCTCATCTCCGAAGCTCCGCTGCTTAAGATCGCTTCTAAGGCCCGGTTCCTGGAGGGCGAGGCCGCGCGGCTCGAGCGCTATGGTCTAGTATTCCAAGCCAAACAGTACCATGCGGGCGCCGAAGCCCAATGGAGTGCATTAGGCCGTACTCCGGTGGCGGCCTGACGCAATAAAACCCTCACTGTAGTGCCTTCAAGGGACAATTTGCCCGTCGTTTGGCGCACCATCTGGACAGTTTGCCCCCTGCGCTTTCCGCCTCGGAATTTGCTAAGTTTCTGAATTTCCACCGCTTACATTTTGGGCCCGCGACGGCAATGAACTTGCTCTTAAAAGCGGCGAGGAGAGCAAGACAAATGGCAATGAAATCGGAACTTCAAGAGATGGTCCAGGACTTGGAAAAGGCGTTTAACGAGACGGTTTGCGAGTCGGACCGGATTGCGGAGGTTCTGGCTGCCATAAAGGCTTCCGGTTACGACGTGGTGCTGGCCCTTGAAGTCACGGTTGGCGTCACGGCCGATCATCGCGCGACCGCGGAAAACACCAAGCGCACCGAGCCGGCCGTGAAGTCGAACGGACAACTGGTGTTCACCGCCGAGGATCGCGAATTTCTTCAGGGACTCCAGATCGCCGGATAGTAAGACGGTTGTGACAGCTCTTCTCAGATCTGCCCGAGGCGTCCTTCAGCCGCTGGCCACCGAAGCCGGTTTTTCCGCTACGATGAAGTTTCCCCAAGAATGTTTCGCTTCGAAACCGCCGGAGAGTCCCACGGAGAATGCCTAGTCGCCACGCTGACCGGGCTGCCTGCCGGTATACCCGTCTCGTTGGACACCATTAACCGCGAACTTTGGCGCCGCCAACAGGGCTACGGCCGGGGCGGCCGCATGAAGATCGAAACCGACACGGTGGAAATCGTGGCCGGCGTGCGGCACTCGAAGACCATCGGATCACCGATCGCCATCCTCATTCGCAATAAGGACTGGAAGAACTGGACCGAATCGCTGCCTGTCGAAGACATCGACGGCGCCGAAGACAAGCGCAAGCCGGTGACCCGTCCGCGGCCGGGGCACGCCGATCTGGCGGGCTGTATCAAATACAATTTCGACGACGCGCGCTACATTCTGGAACGCGCCAGCGCGCGAGAAACGGCTGCCCGCGTGGCGGTGGGCGCATTCGCCAAAACCTTTCTGGGACAATTCGGTATTTCCGTGCTGAGCCACGTGATCGGCATTGGCGAGGTGCGGCTGGCGCGTCCGGCGAGCTGGGCGGAACTGGTGACGCTCAACCAGAAGGATGATGTCTTTCTCGCGTGCGTGGACGTCGAAACCGAAAAGCAAATGAAGGAAGCGGTGGATGTCGCCTATCGCACCGGCGATACCATCGGCGGAGTTTTCGAAGTGGTGGCGCATGGATTGCCGCCGGGCCTGGGCTCGCACGTTACCTGGGATTCCCGCTTGGATGGCCGCTTGGCGCAGGCCATTGTCTCGATGCAGGCGGTGAAGGGCGTCGAAATCGGGCTGGCCGCCGAAGGCGCGGCGTCATACGGGTCGCGCGTCCAGGACACCATTCACTACCAACGGGAGGAGCGGCGCTTTACCCGTGGCGCGAATCGCGCGGGAGGCCTGGAAGGCGGCATGACCAACGGCGAGGATGTGGTGGTGCGAGGATTTCTGAAGCCCATTTCGACGCTGCGCAGGCCGCTCGAATCGGTGGATCTCGCCACGCGCGAACCCGCGCTGGCCGCGTACGAGCGTAGCGATGTTTGCGTGGTGCCCGCGGCGGGCGTCATCGGCGAAGCCATGGTGGCGATCGTTCTCGCGCAGGCATTCCTCGAAAAATTTGGAGGCGATTCGCTAGGCGAAACCTGCCGCAATTACGAAGGCTACAAAGAGCAGGTAAGAAATTTCTGATGACGCACCCCATCACACTGTACGGAGAGCCGGTGCTCGAAAAGCCGGCTGCACCCATTTCCAATTTCAATACGCCGGAACTGCAGACCTTGGTCGACGACATGTTCGAGTCCATGTACGCCGCCAAGGGCGTCGGCCTGGCCGCGCCGCAGATCGGAATCTCGAAGCGCATCGCGGTGATCGACCTGTCAGTGGCCGAAGATCCCAGCCAGAAGATTGTTCTGATCAATCCTGAAATCATCGTAAAGGAAGATTTCCAGACCGGTGAGGAGGGCTGTCTCAGCTTGCCCGGCTTTCGAGAGCAGGTGATGCGCCCGAAAAAAGTCGTGGTGCGCGCCCAGGACGTCAAAGGCGAAACTTTCGAGAGGGCTGGCGAAGAGCTTCTGGCTCGAGCCTTTTGCCACGAGATCGATCACCTCAACGGCCGGCTGTACATCCTGCATGTGAGCGCGCTCAAGCGGGATTTGATCCGCCGCAAAGTTCGAAAGCTGGTGAAGGCGGGCGAATGGGGCTAGATGGTGATCGATGAATCTGGTCTTTCTCGGCACTCCCCCGTTTGCCGTCCCCACTCTGGAGCGGATCGCTTCTGAAAAGCATCGCGTGCTCGGCGTCTTCACGCAGCCGGATCGGCCCAAGGGCCGAGGCGCAGAGATCGCGATGCCGGCGGTGAAAGAAACCGCGCTTCACTTAGGATTGCCGATTTTTCAGCCCGAGCGCATCCGGCATCCGGAATCAGTGGAGCAATTGCGCACCATGCATCCTGATGCGATGGTGGTAGTGGGCTACGGGCAGATCATTCCGCAATCCATCATCGACATTCCGCGGCTCGGGATCATCAACGTGCATGCATCGCTATTGCCGCGCTACCGCGGCGCTGCGCCGATCCAATGGGCCATCGCCTCGGGCGATACGCGCACGGGCGTTACAACCATGCGCATCGATGCCGGACTTGACACCGGCGACATGCTGCTCAAGTGGGAAACCGAAATCGGGCCGGAGGAGACCGCTCCCGAGCTGAGCATCCGGCTGGCGCGTGCGGGAGCGGATCTTCTGGCGGAAACACTGACCGGACTCGAGAGCGGCGCGATTCAGCCCCAGCCGCAGGATAGTTCCCAAGCGACGCTTGCGCCCATCCTTAAAAAAGAGGAAGGCGTCATCGATTGGAACTGGCCGGCGTCGAAGATTTTCAACCGCGCTCGCGGCTTTTTGCCGTGGCCGGGCGCTTACAGTTTCTTTCGCAAGCAGGTGTTTCACGTTTGGAAAGGCCGCGTCGTCGAGCAAACCGCGGACGGAGAGCCGGGAAGCTTCAAACTCGATCAAAAGCGCCTGCTCGTTCACTGCGGCGATCGAACCCTGCTGGAACTTCTGGAAGTGCAGCTCGAAGGCCGCAAGCGCATGCCCGCCCAGACATTCCTAAACGGGCAGCATCTGAACGAGAATGAAGCTTTGGGAGAAACCATACAGTGAAGCTTCCGGAAGGCTATCGTTACTCGGCGGTTTACGCGGGAATCCGCAAGGTTCCGAAGAATGACCTGGCGCTGATCGTGTCGCAGACGCCGGCTTCGGCCGCCGCCGTCTTCACGCAGAATCGCGTACAGGCCGCTCCGGTGCGGATCGCGCGCTTTAATTTGAACAAATCGCGCGGACGCGTGAGCGCAGCGCTCATAAACGCCGGCAACGCCAATTGCGCCACCAAGACCGGGGATCGCGTGGCCATCGCCTGCTGCGACGCCGTCGCGAAACAGCTGCACGTGGCGGCCGAAGAAGTTTTCCCGGCGTCCACCGGGGTGATTGGAGTGGAACTGGATGCCGGCCTCATCACCAACGCGCTGCCGGAGTTGGTGCGCGGCCTCGCGCCCAAGCGCTTCGACGATGCGGCCCACGCAATCCTCACCACGGACACGCGCGTCAAAACCACGCATCAGCAGGTTCGCCTGAAACGCGGTGTGGTCCGGATCGCGGGCTTCACCAAAGGATCGGGAATGATTTATCCGAACATGGCCACCACGCTCGGCTTTGTGATGACCGATGCAGCGATCCCGCCGGCTATCTTGTCATCCATCCTGTCGGACGGGGTTCGCACCAGCTACAACCGCATCAGCGTGGACGGCGATACCTCCACCAATGATTCGCTGCTGCTGCTCGCGAACGGGGCTTCCGGAGTTCAGCCCAATGAGAAAGAGCGCAAGAAGGTGGCCGCCGCGGTGTCGGAAGCGCTGGAAGACCTGGCTCGTCAGATCGTGCGGGATGGGGAAGGCGCTCGCAAGCTGGTGACCATCGAGATCAGCGGGGCCTCGAACGAGGAAGCCGCCGACCGCATCGCGCGCAGCATCGCGAATTCACCGCTGGTCAAGACCGCCATCGCCGGTTCGGATCCGAATTGGGGCCGCATCATTTCCGCGGCGGGCAACGCCGGGGTGCCGTTCGATCCAGCGAAGGTGGACATCGATCTGCAGGGCTTGCCGGTGTGCCGCGGCGGACTGGCCGCGGATTTCTCCGAAGACGAGTTGAAGAAAAAGCTGGATGCCGCCGAATGCCTGATCCGTGTCGCGCTGCGGGGCAAAGGCAAGGGCAGCGCCCGCTTTTGGACGTGCGATCTGACGGAACGGTACATTGAGATCAATGGCAGCTATCGTACGTAGCGCCGTGCTGGCCTGCCTCGCAGCGGCCTCGCTCCACGCCGGAGCGCATGAGGACGTGATCCAGCTGGTGGGATCCATGGCCGCCGCGCTCACCGCCGTGGATGTGCCGGAATTTATGGATGCGTTCGATAAAGACATGCCGGAGTACGACACCATCCGAACTAATGTAACCGCGCTGGTGAATCAGGCGGACGTCGCTTCCTCCATCGAACCGATCTCGGACGAAGGCGACGAGACCAAATGGAGCGTGGATCTGGATTGGTATCTGGAAGTCCGCAGCCTGTTGCAGGACGGGCCGATCTTCCATCGGCGTCAGATGGTTCACTGCGAGTTGCGCAAGGAAAAAAAGAAGTGGAAGATCGTCTCGCTCAAACCGCTCGACTTTTTCGCGCCCGCGACGCCTGAAAAATGATCAAAGCCGCGGTTCTGCTTCTCGCGTCGGTGGCGGCGTTCGGCGAGCAGCCCAATTTGATGCCCTGGCCCGCGAAGATGTCGACGGAGCAGGGGAGCCTTGCCATTGATCAGTCCTTTCGCGTGGCGCTCTCCGGATATCAGGATCCGCGTTTGCGCGCGGCCGCCGAAAGGTTCATCGGGCGCATGGCGCTCCAAACCGGAATGCCGCTCAACCCCGCGATTGTTCAGGAAGGAGCGCCGGCGACGCTTTCGATCGAGTGCGGGCACGCCGGCGAGATGGTGCAGAAGCTCGGGGAGGATGAAAGCTACCGGTTGGAAGTAAGCGAAAAGCACGTCACGCTGAAGGCGGCGAATCCATTAGGAATCCTGCGAGGTCTTGAGACGTTCCGGCAGCTGGTCGAGATAAGCCCGCATGGCTTCACGGCTCCGTTGACGGTGATCGCCGACGCTCCGCGATTTCCCTGGCGCGGCCTCCACCTGGATGTCTCTCGCCACTGGATGCCGGTCGAAGTGGTCAAACGCAATCTGGACGGGATGGCGGCCGTGAAACTCAATGTCTTCCACTGGCACCTTTCGGACGACCAGGGCTTCCGCATTGAAAGCAAGGTTTTTCCAAAGCTTCAGGAGCTTGGGTCCGACGGCAACTATTACACCCAGGATCAAGCGCGCGAGGTGATCGCTTACGCGCGCGATCGGGGCATTCGGGTGGTCCCGGAATTCGACATGCCCGGCCACACCACGAGCTGGTTTGTCGGATATCCGGAGCTAGCCAGCGCGCCAGGACCATATGAAATCGGACGCGTGTGGGATGGCTATGAGGCGACCATGGATCCGTCCAGGGAATCGACCTACCAGTTCCTGGACGCTTTCATCGGCGAGATGGCGGCGCTCTTTCCGGATCAGTTCTTCCACATAGGCGGCGACGAAGTGAACCCCAAGCAGTGGAATGCGAACGCGGGCATCCAGGCGTTCATGCGCGAACACGGTTTCAAAGATCCGCACGACCTGCAGGCTTACTTCAATCGACGCGTCCAAGCGATCGTCGCCAAGCACGGCAAGCGCATGGAGGGTTGGGACGAGATTCTGGATCCGGATCTCCCCAAGGACATCGTCATTCAGTCCTGGCGCGGCCGGAAGTCACTGGCCGACGCCGCGCGCCTGGGCTACTCGGGACTTCTGTCCACCGGCTATTATCTCGATCACATGGAACCTGCATCGAAGCTCTATATGGTGGACCCTCTCGAAGCGGAATCCGCCGCGTTGACCCCGCAGGAGAAGGCGCGCATTCTGGGCGGCGAAGTCGCGATGTGGGCCGAATTTGTGAGCGCGGAGAATGTCGATTCGCGAATCTGGCCGCGCGCTGCAGCGGTCGCGGAGCGTCTTTGGTCGCCGCAGGAAATCAAGGATATCGCGTCCATGTATCGGCGGCTGGAAGTGGTGAGCCGGAATCTGAATTGGCTCGGCTTGACGCACCAATCGAGCTACGATCGGATGCTGGGGCGTCTGGCCGGCACAGCTTCCACGGCCCCACTGAAAGAGTTGGCGGACGTAGTGGAGCCGGCGACGCTGGGCCAGCGAGCCCGAACGAATCAGTACACCCAGCAGACGCCGCTCAACCGTTTGGTGGACGCGGCGCGTCCGGAAAGCGCGACGGCGCGCGAGTTCGCCGCATTGGTTGATCGCATGGATCAGGCGGCCCTTCGGGAATGGCTGGACCGCTGGCGTGATAACGACACGAAACTCGCGCCTATCCTGGCGAAATCGTTTCTGCTGGAAGAAGACGCGCCCGTGTCCAAGGACCTCAGCCGTATGGCATCCATCGGGATCGAAGCTTTAGACTATATTCACCGCCATCGCCGTCCCACCAGAAAATGGCTGAGCGAGCAGCGGGCGTTTCTCGATCAGGCGGGCAAGCTTCAGGCGGAGTTGCGGATTGCCGTTACGCCGTCCATTCGAAAACTGGTGGATGCGGCTGGAGGGCGTTAACATGCGGCTCAGCCTCTATTGCGCCTTGGCGCTGCTGGCGGCTTGCGGGCCGAAGCGCCCGCTGGTGGAGGATCTTTCCAGCCACCGGGATCTCTCGCTTTTCAAGCTGCAAGCGATCCAGGGAAAAAGGGACGGCGATCACCTGGCTGCTCGGGTTTTGATCAGTGACTCGTCATCCATGCTGACTTTGGATCTGAATTTCGCGATCGGTGCGCCCACCGTGCTGCAATCGGGAACCTGGCAGTGGACGCGCAGCGGGCAGCTTCAACGGGGCGGTGTTACGGCGCGGTCCGTCACTTTCCTGGGAGGTCAGGATGGTCCGCCCAGCATCGGAGGGTCGTTCGATCTGGCGGATCAAAGCGGCGCCGCGCAGTACCGAGTGACGCTGCCGGTGACTGAACTAAAGCGCTAGACCGGCTCGACCACCAGCTTCAACCCAGCGACATTCGTAACGCGGACGCGCGCGCCGGCTGGAACATTCGCGGAAGCGATCGCGTCCCAGTATTCGCCCCGCACCAAAACCTGTCCCTCCGGCTCAAGCGCGGTTTGGCTAACACCGATCTCTCCGATCATCCCAGTGGATCCGGTAACAACCTTGCTCCGGCGCGCGCGAACCACGAGGGTCACCAGGAACATGGTGATCAAAGCGAACGGAATGGAGACGCTGAGCGCGGTCACGAGATGAATGCGGACTTCCGGCGGGCCGTTGACCAGCAGCAGCGCCCCCAAGATCATCGAAAGAGTTCCGCCCAGCCCCAATATCCCGTGCGAAGTGAACTTGGCTTCCAGAACAAACAGCGCGACGGCTAAAACCAGCAACGCCACGCCGACCCAATTGATCGGCAGGATGGAAAGCGACGAGAGTCCCAAGAGCAGCAGGATCGCTCCGGCGATTCCGGGAAAGATCAGGCCCGGAGACGAAAACTCCACGTAAATGCCCAAGGCTCCGACCACCAGCAAAATGAATCCGATGTTGGGGTCGGCTATGGATGCCATCAACTTTTCGCGCAGCGTTCGGCGAACCTCGGTGACGCTTGCGCCGGCGGTGTGCAACACCTGCTTGCGCCCGTCCCAGCGAGTGATTTCGCGTCCATCCAGTTCACTGAAAAGCTGTTGCTGGTCGCTGGCGATCAGCTCGATGAGATGCTGATCCAGCATTTCTTTTTCGGTGAACGCCTTGGCTTCGCGGACCGCGGTCTCGGCTACTTGGCTGTTGCGGCCGCGCCGCGAGGTCATGCTGCGCAGCAACGCTGCGGCATCGTTTTCCACTTTTTGCCGCATCACCTGATCCATCTCTCCGTTCAAGAGCACCGGCGAAGCGGCGCCAGCGTTCGTTCCGGGCGACATGGCGGCGACATCGCCGGCTTCGAGCAGAAAGAATCCGGCCGAGGCCGCGCGCGCTCCGCTGGGCGTCACGTAGGTGACCACCGGAACGGGCGACGCGGAAATTTGCTGGATGATCTGACGGGTCGCATCCAGCAGCCCGCCGGGCGTGTCCAGGCGGATCAAGAGCAGTTCGGCATGTTCAGCTTGCGCTTGCTCGATGGCGTGATTGACGATCTCCACCGTGATGGGGTGCACCACGCCGTCGATCGACACTGCCACCACCTTCGGTTGGGCGGCCAGGCCCAGCGCGAAAAATGCCAGCGCAACCGAAATGGAAAGGGCCCGCAAGCACATTCAATATAGCTCGTTTTACGGATTACTTCTTAAACGCGTCGCTCAATTTGCGCCACGTTTCCGGCAGATCTTCCGGCAGGACGCGCGTCTCCGCCACCGTCGTGATAAAGCTGGTGTCGCCGGACCAGCGCGGCAGCACGTGCATATGGATGTGGCTCGCGATGCCCGCGCCCGCGCTCTCGCCCAGATTCATTCCCAGATTGCCGCCCGAAGGTTTGTAGATTTCTTGTAGATGCCGCTCGGTGGCGCGGGCCAGCAGCATCATCTCCTGCAGCGCTTCCTCGGACGCCGCGCCCAGGCTCGCGACATGCTCATAAGGAGCGATCATCACGTGACCGGTGGTGTATGGGTACAGATTTAACAGTACGAAGTTGAATTTGGCACGGTGCACCACCAGGTTCTTCTGGTCTTCTTCCCGATCCGCTGCGTGATGACAAAAAACGCAGGGCATCTTCCCGTGCGCCTTGGTGACGTACTGATAGCGCCAGGGACTCCAGAGATAGTCCATAAATCGCCTGACCGGGCGGGGGAAACTAGTTGGTGCGAGGGGTCTCGCCGCCAGGATGCGGCTCGGTTCCCGCGGCCGCGGGCGGCTGCGCGCCGTCGCCGCTCGAAGTGTTCACCAGATCCTTCAATTCCTTGCTGGGCTTGAAGTAAGGAATCCGTTTGGACGGAACTTCCACGCGGGTGCCGGTTTTCGGATTGCGTCCCACGCGAGGCTGTCGCTGCCTGGTGCGGAAACTGCCAAATCCCCGAATTTCGATCTTGTCTCCCGCTGCGAAGCGAACGAACGATGCTGTCGAAGATGGCTTCTACGATCACTTCGGAATCCTTGCGGGTCATTTCCACGACCCGGGAGACTTCCTCGATCAACTCGGCCTTCGTCATGTATGCTTTTTCTCCCTTGGAATCCGGTTTACCGGCTTTCACCCTTTACTCGAATATTCATTACTTCTTCAATTGTCATGGTGGCCGCGGCGGCGTGGCGCTGGTAATCCTCCAGCCGGTTCGTTCCTCGTCGTCGGTCAGCGCGCGGACGCTCAGGCCGATCTTCTTCTCAGCCTCGTTCAGCTTGACCACCTTGAAGTCCATTTCCTCGCCGATCGGCAGCGGCGATTCGTCCACCCGGCGATCGGACGCCCCCGGAATCTCGGAGCGGTGGCACAGCCCTTCCACGCCCGGCGCCAGTTCGACGAACACGCCGAAATTGCCGGCGCGGCAGACCGTCCGCGCACCACGTCGCCCACCTGATGCGCGCGGAAGAACGACTCCCAGGCATCCGGCTGCAGTTGCTTCACTCCCAGCGAAAGCCGGCGATTGGGAGCGTCGATGTTGAGGATCACGGCCTGCACCAACTGGCCCTTCTTCACCACTTCGGAGGGATGCTTGACGCGCTTGGTCCAGGAAAGATCCGAAATATGCACCAGGCCGTCGATGCCTTCTTCGATTTCGACGAAAGCGCCGAAGTCGGTGAGCTTGCGCACGCGCCCTTCGACCACCGAGCCGATGGCGTATCGCTCCGCGACCGTGGTCCAGGGGTCGGCTTCCAGTTGCTTGATGCCGAGCGAAACGCGCCGGTCCCGGGGCTTCACTTCGAGCACCACGGACTCCACCTGATCGCCGACCTTCACCACTTTGCTCGGATGCTTCATGCGGCGGCTCCAGGTCATTTCCGAAATATGGATCAGGCCTTCGACGCCAGGCTCCAGCTCAACGAAAGCTCCGTAATCGGTTACGCTGACCACGCGTCCGATGACGCGCGATCCACCCGGATAGCGATCCTGCGATGGTTTCCCAAGGATCCGGGACAAGCTGCTTCAAGCCAAGCGAGATGCGCTCTTTTTCTTTGTCGAACTTGAGCACCTTGACGGTGATCGTGTCGCCGGCGTTTACCATTTCCGACGGGATGGGTGACGCGCCCGTAGGACATGTCGCTGACATGCAACAGGCCGTCGATGCCGCCTAGATCAATGAAGGCGCCGTATTCGGTCAGGTTCTTGACCACTCCCGTGACCACGCCGCCTTCTTCCAGCACCTGGAGAGCGGCCGATTTGCGCGACGTTCTGTTCTTCTTCCACCGCCATCTTGCGCGAGACCACCACGTTTCCGCGGCGTCGGTTCAGCTTGACGATCTTGACGGGGATGTCCTGGCCGAGGAACGAATCCAGATTATGCGTGGGCCGGACGTCGATTTGAGATCCGGGCATAAACGCCGGCACGCCCACGTCCACCGACAAACCGCCCTTGATGCGGCCGGTGACGCGGCCCGACACCACCAGTCCATCGCGATGCGCTTTTTCGAGATTGTCCCAGGAACGCAGGCGGCTGGCCTTCTCGTGAGACAACAGAATGTAACCTTCGGGTTGCGGGCCGCCGCGATCCACCATCACGTCGATCGAATCGCCCACGCGAACCTGGACAGTACCATCCGGCAGCGTGAATTGTTCTATCGGTACTAGACCCTCGGATTTGTATCCGAAGTCCACGATCACGTCGGTGGCATGCACTTTGACCACGCGGCCCTGGAGCAGCTCACCCTCGTGAGGCGGAGCAAAATGGCTGTAGTCGTCGATGAGTTGCTCGTATTCCGCTTCCTCCGCGGATACGGGCGGGTTTAAGTTCCGCTCATCTGTTCTGCTGGCCATCCGAACTCCCGAGTTCATGCTACTACAACAGATTGCGTCGCGTTCCACCGGCGCTTTTCTGGAGAATCGGAAACGGCAGGGTTAAATCGACTCCGAACTGCTCGAAAAGCCCCAATTCACGCGACAAACTGTTGAATCGTAGGCACTTCAGAACTATAGCGGAGCCGTCGGCGGAAGTCAACCGCACGCTTTGGGCGTCCGCGAATCCGTGTCAAATTCGCCGAGCCGTGCGAGCGGGAACACGCCCGGATGTTCAGACTGCTTTGTCAATCGGCCTGGAATCAACAACTTTGCTGTTTGGACCCGAACCTTCATAGGAATTCGCCTCAAGGAGATACAGCATGCTGTTTGTGAAGTACCTGTTCACCACGGTCGGATTCGGACTCTTGCTGGCCGCCGCCGGAGTCCTGATCTACGACCTTTATCTGTTTCTGAAACCGCAGCCGACGCCGGAGATTCGCATCCTGGTTCTCCGCTGGCGGATGGCCTTGCGAGTTGCCGCTGCCGGTTCGATACCCCTGCTGATCGGGTTGGGTATTCAAGTGGTTCCGAGCGGGCGAGCGGGCGTCCGGATCAGCCAACTGGGGGGAACTCTGCCCGGCACGCTTTATCCGGGCGTGCATTGGACACTTCCGCTGATCGAGCGGGTGGAGCGGTTCAATACGCGCGACCAGATTTACTCGACCAGCCTTCCGGATGGCTCGAAGAAAAACGTCGAAAGCGGCATGGCCCAAACGTTGCGAGTTCAAACCAAGGAAGGGCTGGGCGTCGGCCTGGCTGTCACGGTTCGCTATAAGCTGGATCCTTCGAAGCTCGCCTACCTCTACGGCAATCTGCCGCAACCGGTGGAGGAAGAACTGGTGCCGCCCGCGATATCCAGCGCTTTCCGCGAGGCCGCGCCGAACTATACCGTCCGGGAAATTTTCGCGGGACGCCGGGATCAAATGGTGCGCGCGGTAGCGGGCGAGATCACGCGGAAACTGGCTTTGGACGGCATCGTGGTGAAGGAGGTTCTATTGCGGGATATCGAGCTTCCCGGTGAATATGCCAAAGGGCTGGAAGGCTTGCTTCTGAAGGAGCAAGAGAATGAGCGCATGTCCGTGGAACTGGAATTGAAGCAGAAGATGGTGAAAGAGGCGGACCTGGAGGCCGAAGCTCAAAAGGCTCGCGACGTGAAAGCGGCCGAAGCCAGAGCCGAGGTAACGGTGCTCGAGGCCAAGGCGCAAGCGGACGCCATGCAGCATACGCTTCCGTTGAAACAGAAACAGATCGAGCAATCGCGGCTGGAAGCGGAAGCGCGCAAGGCCTCGACTTTACTGAACGCGGAAGCGATGGCGGAAGCCAAGATCATCGACAGCAAGGCTGAACTCGAAAAGCGGAAACTGACCACCGAGGGCGAGGCGGATCGTATTCGCCACGTAGCCGAGGCGGATTCCGAAAGGATGCGTCTGGAGGCGGATGTGCTGAAGCAGAATCCGCTGCTGATTCAGAAGATCATCGCCGAGAAGCTTTCCGACAAGGTCCAGATCATGATGGTTCCGAACGACGGAAAGTTCTTCTTCGCGAACGATGTGCTGAAGGGCCTGCCGGCCGCGGCGACCGCGGCGGCGACAACTCCGTAGCTAATTGCGGCCGCAAATATCGGGAGTCTGGCACATGCCGCCGGGGCAGCTGGGAAACTCGGCGGCTTTTGCTTTTCCGTTGGAATGCGCGGCGAAGGTTGAGAGCGCGGTGGTTAGTCGGGCTTCGCCGCAACTGGGGCACGTCACCGCGTCACCGTTACGAACCAGCTTCTCGAACTTGGTTCCGCAGTCATCACAAACATATTCAAAGATGGGCATGTCGGTTCGCTCCGCTTAAGTTTAAGCTTAATCGAATTCTCAGTGCGGCGGTCGCCCCCGGCCGCGGCCGACGCCCACGTCGGCCTCCGTTACTCGTGACTAAAACTGCCGGACCTGGGGGTCCGGCGCGGACGAGGGCGTCCGCCCTACTTAGCGGGCGCTGATATACTCGACACACCATGACCAGGCGCACAAAGATTGTGGCACGGCGCCTCGTTCAAATCGAGAAAGAGTTTCGACCATTGCTCATCTCCTGCCTGAGAGAATGCGCTGCTGGGAGGTGGGGATTGTTCGGTCAAAACGACCACCTGCCAGAAGCGCGCTGGCTTAGTTGGCCCGAGGCGGATCGCCTCAAAGGGCTAGCGCACGAGATCAGGTCCCATCACGAAGAGGTTGGAACTCACCGATTTCTTGCGCTCTGTTCACTCCGTGGATCGAACGTTCTTGGCGAGCCGAAACTGGCTTTAGCTTTCTTAATTGAAATCGGTGAGGCTTCAAGCTTCGGAGTCTAGGGTTGGTTGCGGCAAGTATCTAGTTGCGCTACCTAGCGGGCGTTCTGGTGCCGGTACAAGGGCTGCCGGGCAAACAGGTTCATCGCGACTTCCGCCAGGGTGCCCGAGAGGTTCTTCAGCAGGCGGCTTTTCAAATCCAGGTAGGGCTGGGTGCCGGCGAAAAGATCCTCGATCACGGCCCGAAAGCTGGGGCTGCGGCGCAGGAACCCGACCATGCGGGTGGGAATGGTGTTGAACAAGAATCGCCCTAGGAATACGCGCTTGGCGAGGGTGGCCCCGAATTCGAGATCGGCGGCGAAATCGCGATGCAGCAAGTTGCGATAGGCCTGCGCCTTGGTCTCCGCCGGACAGTCTTCATTCAGCAGCACCTGGCTGGCGAGATCGCCGGAGCGCATGGCGTAATACAAGCCCTCTCCGGTGATCGGATCAACCAATCCGCCGGCGTCCCCCACCGCCATCCATCCGTCTCCCGCCACTCGATTTGTCTTCCAGCCCGGACTCTCGAGCGACGGCAGCATGTGCCCGTAAAAAGCCGCGCCCTTGTAGGCGATGCCCTTTTCATCCATGTAGCGCTCCAGGCGCGAGCGCAACGATTGCGCGGGCTCGCCCTTTCCGCAAATCCCAACCGAGAGATGGCTGCAGCGCGGGAACACCCAGATGTAGCCTTCCAGATTCGGAAGGAACTGGATGTCGATGTGGTCCTGTTCGGACGCCACGAAATAGCCCAGCGCGAACATGGTGTCCGCGGCGGTCCACTCGGTTCCCACGTTGCGCAGCGGATTGCGCGCGCCGGTTGCGACGATGCAATAGTCGGCTTCGAGCGAACCCGAGCGCGTCTTGAGGGACCATCCGCGAGAAGAGCGCTCGATTTCGAGCACTCGCGTCTTTTCAAGCTGCGCGCCGGCCCGCTCGGCGCGATCAAGCAGCATGCGGTTCAAATCCAGACGCGAGTAGATCACCAGCGGGCGGCTGAGTCCTAGCTCGACTCCGCCGGCTTGAGGGGCCGCGACGTTGAAATTCGTGATGACCTTTTTTGGATAATCGTTTTCGATCAAGAAGGGATACTGCTGATAGGCTTTGTAGGTCAGGCCGCCGCCGCAGGGTTTTTCCCAGGCAAGCTTTTCATCGAACAGGATGGTGCGGACGCCGCACTTGGCCAATCGCTCGGCGGCGAACGCACCCGCCGGGCCGCCGCCGAGGACGGCAACCTGTTTCATTTGCTTTGAGACCCGACCGCGGGATGGCCCGGCGGTAAAGCTCCTCCACTTCCAACCGCTGGATGTCCTGGCGGCATGGTCTGCGGCATCGCTCCCATAGAACCGGAGCCCTCTTGCGGCATGGCGCCATGCGGATTGCCGGAGCCCGCCCGCCCTTTCACCACCCACTGACCGCTCTTCTGTTCGAGCACGTATTGCATGGTCATGGAGCCGGCCGGGGAGTTGTTTCCCTTGGCCTGGAACCGCACCGTGGCGGTGGCTTCGTCGTTCTTGAAATCGACGGAGGTGACGTTGACATCCATCGCCAGCAGATCGGAGCGTTTGGCAAGATAATTCATCACGCCCTGGCGCACCGCCTCGTTGCTTTGAATATCTTTCTTGCAGCCGCTCAGGAGAGCGATGGTTATGGCCAGAGCAATGCTGGCAGCAGTAGTGCCCTTCACGTTCCGATTATATCGATTGGCGGTCAGTGGGGCGGGTGCCTCACCCGCGCCGGATCCCCAGGTCCGGCTCTCCCCTTATTCGCCGCGGATCAAGTCTTCGAAGGTTTCGCGTTGGCGGATCACCCGATAGCTTGCGCCTTCCACCAGGATTTCCGGCGGGCGCGGGCGGGCGTTGTAGTTGGACGCCGCCACGAAGGAGTAGGCACCGGCGGTGCAAATGGCCAGCACATCGCCTGGCATGACATTCGGCATTGCGCGGTGGCGCGCCAGAAAATCGCCGCTCTCGCATACCGGACCCACCACGTCGGCGGTGATCGTTCCGGCCTGATTCTGGCGCAGCGGAACGATTTCGTGATGGGAATTGTACAGCGCTGGGCGGATCAAATCGTTCATTCCGGCGTCCACGACGACGAATTCCTTCTGGCCGTTGGCCTTGCGGTAGAGCACGCGGGTGAGCAAGAGGCCCGCTTCGGCGACGATGGAGCGGCCGGGCTCGATCAGAATTTCGAACCCCCGGGCAGCCACTTTCGCGAGCATGGCCTGCACGTAGCCCGCGATGGCAGGCGCATGCTCGCCGGGTTTGTAAGCGACGCCCAGGCCGCCGCCCAAATCCAAGCTGCGGATCGGATACCCCCGGGCGCGCAGCCGTTCCGCCAGCGCCAGCATCTTGTCGAACACTTCGAGCATTGGCTGGATATCCAGGATCTGAGAGCCGATGTGGCAGCTTACGCCTTCGAGCGACAAGTTCTTCAGCGCCGCGGCGCGTTCATACACGGCTTCCGCGTCCGCGATGTCGATCCCGAATTTATGCTGTTTGAGTCCGGTGGAAATATAGGGATGGGTGACGGCATCCACGTCCGGGTTCACGCGAACGGCCACGCGAGCTTTCCGCTGGCGGCGCGCAGCCAGTGAATCGAGCAAAGCTAATTCCGGCTCGGACTCGCAATTGAAGCTCCTGACATCGTGTTCCAGCGCGTAGTCCAGCTCCTGCGCGGTTTTCCCGACGCCCGAAAAAATCACCGACTGAGGATCGGCGCCTGCCTTGAGCACGCGGTAGAGCTCGCCGCCGGACACGATGTCGAAGCCCGCGCCGGATTCGGCCATGAGCTTCAGGATCGAGAGGTTCGCGTTGGCCTTAACGGCATAGCAGACCTTGTGAGGCGTATCGCCGAAAGCCTGCTGATACGCGTGCAATCTCTCAAGAATGCCCGCGCGCGAATAGACGTAGGCGGGCGTGCCTTCGCGCCGCGCGATATCGGCCAGGGGCACCTCTTCCAAATACAGCGTCTGGTCTCGATACGGCATCAGCGGACTCTGAGGGCGATCAGTGTCTGGTCGTCATGCCGGGGAGCGCCGTTGGTGAATTGATCCAGATCCGCGAGAACTTCGTCGGCCACTGCTTCCGGGTCCCGCCCGCACAGGCTGCGCAGCGCTCGGGCCAGCCGCCCGCGTCCGTATTGTTCTCCGGCCGGATTGGGTTGATCGGTGATGCCGTCGGAAAACAGCAGGAACACGTCTCCGGATTCGGCATCAAAGATGCGCTCTTCGTAAACGCGGTTGTCCAGCAGGCCGGCCGGAACACCTTCGACGTGCGGCTTCAGGATCTCGCCGCGGCGGCAGATCAGCGGCGGTTCGGCGCCGGCGTTGGCCATCACGAAGCGGCGGGCGTCGCGTTCCCAAAC
This sequence comes from Terriglobia bacterium, assembly GCA_963786745.1. Taxonomy (GTDB): domain Bacteria; phylum Acidobacteriota; class Terriglobia; order Bryobacterales; family Bryobacteraceae; genus Palsa-89. The sequence continues at coordinate 18,495 of CAWBAE010000020.1, forward strand.
CAGGACCATGAGCGTAACGTAGCGCGCTTCCACCTCGCGCTCGCGCAGCACATCGTTCAAAAGCTTGAGCAGTTCCGCCGGGCTGCGCTTGCGATGCGCCAGCGTACGAAGCAGGCCGCCCACCATGGCGCCGTACAACGCGGCCGCCGCGCCTTTGCCGCTCACATCTCCGAAGGCAAAAACGGCGTAACCGTTGTCATGCTCGAATACATCGTACACATCGCCGGTGATCTCGCGAGCCGAGCGTGAACGGATCGCGATGTCCAAACCATCGATCTCGGGGCGCATCGCGCAATAGCAACACGGACTGCAGATTGCGCGCGGCCTTCAAATCCTGATCCATGCGCCGTTCGCGCTGGGCCAGCTCCTCGTACAATCGCGCGTTCTCCACCGAGCTCGCGATCTGCGGGGCCAGCAGCGCCAGCAGCCGGGAATGCTCCTCGGTGAAATAGCCCATGCGCTCGCTTTCGAGATCCATCACGCCCACCACGCGATCCTGCACCATCAGCGGCACCGCGATTTCCGAGCGGATGTCGGGATGCGAAGGGATATAACGCGGGTCGGTGGCGGTGTCGTCCACGCGCACGATCTCGCGCGATTCGGCCGCCGCGCCGGTAATGCCTTTTCCCAGGGGAATGTTGTTGAGGTCCACGCGCTCGTCGTAGCGTTCGCTGAAGCGATGACCAGCACGCGGCGCTCACCGTCGAGCAGGAGAATGCTGAAAGCATCGAAGGCCACCAGCGCGTGCGTGGTCTTGGCTATGGTTCGGAGCAGTTCATCCAGATCCAGAATGGAGCTGAATTCCTGCGAGAGGCGGGCCAGCGTCTTCAACGTGCGATTCTGGCGGTCCGCGCGGCGGTAGAGACGCGCATTGTCAATGGAGACGCCCACGCGCGAAGCGATCAACTGGAGCAAGGCGCGGTCCGCTTCCCGATAGGCGTTCAAGCGCGTGGACTGCAGGTCGATGACGCCCACCAGCTTGCCGCGGGCCACCATCGGAACCGCCAGTTCGGATTGCACCACGTCCAGAGCGGTGAGATAACGCGGGTCGCTGCGTACGTCGCCCACCATGATGGGCTGATGCGTGGAAGCAGCCAGGCCGGTGATGCCCTCGCCCAGCGGGAGGATGAGATTGCGAACCACCTCCTCGCGATGGCCGATGGAATAACGAATGCTGAGCCCGCCCAGCCGCTCGCTGTAAAGCAGGATGGCGAACAAGTCGTAGGTGACCACTTCCTTGACGATGGAGCCGACGTTGGCGAGGATGCGGTCGAGGTCCAGCGTTTCGGAAGTAGCGGCGGCGACGTCCAGCAGGAAGTCCAGCAGTTCGGCGCGCTCATGAAAGCGGATGGGGGATTTGCGCGTGGCGGAGCCCATGAGTTAGTATCCCGAGCCGGGTTTCCGCGGCGCTCCGGCCTCCTCGAGAGGGCTCACGGCCGCTTCCACGATCTTGACGCCGGCGCTGGCGCCGATGCGCGTGGCGCCCGCGGCCGTCATTTTTTTCAGATCCTCCAGCGTGCGAATGCCGCCCGACGCCTTGACTCCCATCTCTGGGCCCACGGTCGTCCGCATCAGCTCGACGTCATGCACGGTGGCCCCCGCCGGGCCGAAACCCGTGGAAGTCTTGACGAAATCCGCCTTCGCCGTTTTCGCCAGCTGGCACGCCGTGATCTTTTGATGGTCGTCCAAGAGCGCTGTTTCGAGAATCACTTTGACGATTGCGCCGGCGCGGTGCGCCACCGCGACCACCGCCTCGATGTCGGACCGCACCGCATCGTGATCGCCGCCGCGCAGAGCCCCGATGTTTTGGACCATGTCGATTTCCTGAGCCCCATCGCGGAGCGCGGCCTCGGTTTCAGCCACCTTGGCCTTAGTAGAGGTGGCGCCCAACGGGAAACCGACCACGCTGCAAACCTTCACGGACGATCCGGCCAGCTCGGCCGCCACCACCGGCACCCAGCAGGGATTCACGCACACGCTCGCGAAATTGTATTGGCGCGCTTCGCGGCAGATCTTCAGAATCTCGTCGCGCGTGGCGTCCGGCCGGAGCAGCGTATGGTCAATGATACCCGCGATGGAGATGTTCATATCAATAGAGCGTTCCATCCGTCGGCGAATGGGGCGCCGAGCCAGACACGCTGGGCCTCTTCGGTGCCCAAGCGTAAGTACACTGGAATCATTGTGTTCCCGGCTTTTTTGGCGGAGACTTCATGATAACACAGCCGGCCTTTGGCTTGCCGCATAATGATAAAGAACATGAACCTGCATGCGATCCGGATCGAGATCCCGACGGACGGCAACATCATCCTCGGACAGAGCCACTTTATCAAGACGGTGGAGGACATCTATGAAGCGATCGTCAACACGGTCCCGCAGATGAAGTTTGGCATCGCGTTCAATGAGGCGTCCGGCGCTTGCCTTACTCGAGTGGACGGAAACGACGACGAATTGAAGGCGGTGGCAACGCGGAATGCCACGGCCGTGGGAGCCGGGCACCTGTTCGTGGTGGCGCTGCGCGGAGGATTTCCGATTAATATCAAGAACCGCATCCTCGAAACGCCCGAGGTCTGCAGTATTTTTTGCGCGACGGCGAATCCGGTGGAAGTGATTGTTGCCGAAACCGAGCAGGGCCGGGGCGTTCTGGGAGTGATCGACGGATCGCCTCCGAAGGGCGTGGAAGCGGCGGCGGACGCCGAGTGGCGGCGCGATTTCCTGAGGAAGATCGGGTATAAAAGGTAACGGCGAACATGTCGAATCCGAGAATCATAAATGGGCTGGATGAACTGCGATCGTTGATCGGGCAGGAGGCGGGCGTCAGCGATTGGACCGCCGTGACGCAGGAAATGATCAACCGGTTCGCGGAGCTGACCGGCGACGATCAATGGATTCATGTAGACGTGGAGCGCGCCCGCAAGGAAACACCGTTCGGGACCACCATCGCGCACGGATTTCTGACCGTGTCGCTGCTAAGCAATCTGTCGCGCCAGGCCGTGGACGTGCGCGGCAATTTCAAAATGCGGATCAATTACGGATTCAACCGGCTGCGATTCGTATCCCCGGTCCCGGCCGGAGCGCGGATTCGCGCGCGCTTTTCGCCGCTGAAGGTCACCGAAAACGAGGTGACGTGGCAGGTGACGGTGGAAGTGGAAGGGCAGGAGAAGCCGGCGCTGGTAGCGGAATGGCTGGGGCGATTTTACTGAGTCCGGATTAGGACCTCGGGCGCCGTTGCCGTCCGCGATGCCAGATGCGTCGCGCCATGCGTCATCCATTTCGAAAGAGCCTTCGCGGCGCAGGATTCGGAGCAGATGTGCTCATATCCTTCCGCGTTCGCGAGCGCGTTATCCCAGCGCAGCAAGCTGAATTGCTCGGCATGGACGGGCCGCAACCACCAGTGGTTGGTTTCGCCCTTCATGTTCAGGCAATAGTCGCAACGATAGGGACACTCGATTTTCAAAGTAGGCTCCTCCGGCGGCTTCCGCCCTCCCTAATACTTAGATTGACACTCAGGGGTAAAGGTTACGAGCCTAAGGTTACGGTACGGCCAGGTTGGGCAAGTGCCTCAATTTCAGAAGGTTCGGGCGCGGCTTGGTCGGGGATCAGAAAATGTACTAGGGCGTAGGAACACAAAGGCAGCAGGGAAAAGCTAAAACAAACCGGCTTGAATCCGTATTTTTGAATGATCCAAGCCAGCGGGCTCGATATCATCAATTGCATCGCTCCATAGGCGAAGATCAAGGCTCCCACCCCGAAGGCCGATCGTTCCGCGCCGTAGATATCGATCGGGAGCGTGTAGTGATTGGTGCTCCAGGCCGCGATCAGAAAGAAGCTCAGCGACATTCCCGCGGTGGCCAGAGCTGGCGTCTTTAGATAAGGGATGGCCATGGTTCCAAGCAGCAGAATCGCTGCAAACATGCAAGTGCGTTTGCGCGAAGCGACCGGGGTCATGCCCAGGCGGATGAGCCGCCAGGAAAGGAATCCGCCGGCCATGGCGCCAAAATAGCCGGAGATGGGAACAATCCAGGTGTAATCGGCGGTTTGCGCGGGCGTCAGGTGATGCATGCGGACCAGGTAGCGCGGCGGCCAGTTGGTCCAGAGGCTGTAGACTGTCATCGCGAAAAAATTTCCGCCGATCAATGCCCACAGCTTTGGGTCGCGCAGCAAGCCGAAGGAGTGCCGATGCACGTGCGTCGAGGAAATTGGGGAGACTACCGGCGGTATAAGACGAGATGTGAGCAGCCAGACTGGAATCCACGCGAGGCTGAGGCCGGCGACGGCGTAGAACGTCCAGCGCCAGTCATAGTGATACGCGAAGAACACCGCGAATCCCGGGGCAAGGCCCGCGCCCAGGCTCAAACCCAGTTGTCCCATGGCTTGGCCGACCGCTTGTTCCTTGGGGTACAAATACATGCTCACGGCTTTTCCGACGGCCGAGACGCCGCTTGCTTCAGCGGCTCCGAGCAGGATGCGCCATAACAGAAGCTCATGCACGCTGTGCGACATCCCTGTCCCGAAGCTGGCCACGGCCCACACTGTCACCGCGATGGTTGCGCCGCGATTTAAGCCCACCCGATCGATGAACCATCCGACGAACAGCGCGCTCACCGCGTAGGCGATCGAAAAGAACGAGAGCAGCAGGCCGTAGTCGGATGATGTGAACGCGAAATCGTGCAGCGTTGGCCAGATCTCGGCCATGGTGGCAAGGACTTGGCGATCCAGATAGTTGAGGACGGCGGAGAAAACGAAGATCGTGATCGCGACCCAGCGAGTGGGGAAGGCCGAACGCACTGAAGTGATTGTAGCGGGTTAAGCCCGCAGTTGCGCAAAGTGCGTCTCCACCAGGTCCAGCACCTTAGTCGCGCTGGGGGAGCCGTCGAGCGGAAGGCGCAGAACCCCGGCTGGTGTGAACTGCGCGCCTTCGGTGTTAGTGACCAGGTTCATCAGACGGTTCGGGTCGATGCGCGCATCCTTGTGAAACTTGACGTTGAGCGCGCCGCCGCGCCGGTCGATGGTTTCAATGCCGAGCGTTTGCGCGGCGCTCTTGAGCACCGAGAATTTGAGAAGGCTGCGCAGAGCGTCGGGCGCGGGTCCATAACGATCTTCGAGTTCGGCCAGCAGCTCCGCGGCTGTTTCGGCGGCGGAGGCGTCGGCGATGCGCTTATAAGCCCGCAGGCGCTGATGCTCGTCCGAAATGTAATCGGAGGGAATGCGAATATCCAAGCCAAGATTCAGCGTGGAATGGATTTCGAGCGGCACTTCTTCGCCCTTCAGTTCATGAACGGTCTCTTCGAGCAACTTCACGTACATGTCGAAGCCCACCGAGCCGATGTGTCCATGCTGTTCGCCGCCCAGAATATTGCCTGCGCCGCGCAGTTCGAGATCGAGCGCGGCGATTTTGAATCCAGCGCCCAGGTCGCTGAACTCCTTGAGCGCGGCCAGGCGTTTTCGGGCGATCTCGCTGAGCTCGGTGTCGCCGGGCACCAGCAAGTAGGCGTATGCCCTGCGATTTGACCGGCCCACGCGCCCGCGCAGCTGATAGAGCTCGGACAGGCCGTAGCGCTCGGCGTGCTCGATAATCATGGTGTTGGCGAGCGGAATATCCAGGCCGTTTTCGGCGATGGTGGTGCAGACGAACACGTCGAAATCGTGCTGCATGAACCCGAGCACCGCCTTTTCGAGCTCCGCCTCGCCCATTTGCCCATGGCCGATTCCGATGCGGCAGTTGGGTAGCAGTTCCTGAATGGACGCCGCCCGCGCGACAATGCTGTCCACGCGGTTGTGGATGTAGTAGACCTGGCCGCCGCGCGCCAGCTCCTGCTCAATGGCAGTCCGGATCAACTTCAGATCGAAATGCGCCACCACCGTATTGATCGCCAGGCGATCCTTAGGCGGGGTCTCGATCACCGACATGTCGCGCAGCCCGAGCAGCGACATATGCAGCGTGCGCGGGATCGGTGTGGCGGACATGGTGAGCACGTCGACGTTGTGTTTGATCTGTTTGATCCGCTCCTTGTGGCGGACGCCGAAGCGCTGTTCTTCATCCACCACCAAGAGACCGAGATCGTGGAACTGAACGTCTTTCGAGAGCAGGCGATGCGTTCCGATGACGACATCCACTTTTCCGTCGGCCAGCCCCGTGATTACCTCCGCGATTTCTTTCTTGTCGCGGAAACGGCTAAGCATCTCGATGCGGGCGGGGAACGCGGCGAAACGGCGCTTGAAGGTTTCGAAATGCTGGTAAGCCAGCACCGTAGTCGGTGCGAGCACGGCTACCTGGCGGCCGTCGCCGAGCGCTTTGAAGGCCGAGCGCATGGCCACTTCGGTTTTGCCGTATCCGACGTCGCCGCACAGCAGGCGGTCCATCGGATGGCTGCTCTCCATATCTTTCTTGACGTCCTTGATGGCGGCGAGCTGGTCCTTGGTCTCTTTGAATTCGAAGGCGTCCTCGAATTCGCGCTGCCAATTGCTGTCGTGCGAGAACGCGAAGCCCTCCGCCATGCGCCGCTGCGCGTACAGCTTAAGCAATTCGTCGGCCATGTCGCGCATTTTGGCTTTGACGCGGGATTTGGTTCGTTCCCACGTCACGCCGCCCAGCCGGTCGAGCGCCGGTGCAGCGCCTTCACCCGCGCCGCGATATTTCTGGATGAGATCCAGGCGCGTCAGCGGGACGTAGAGTTTCGATTCGCCCGCGTACTCGATCAGCATGAAGTCGCCTTTGGTTTCGCCCTGCGCGATTTCACAAGTTCCCAGGAACCGGCCGATGCCGTGGGTGAGATGCACCACGTAGTCGCCCGGCTTGAGGTCCGCGAGATCGGCGGTGAATGCGGCGAGCTGCGATTTCGTTGGCCCCGGCTTGGCGATCAGATCGGACGGGTCGAAGAGATCTTCCGAGCCGATTAGCGCAATGCGAGCTTCCGGAAAAACGACGCCGCGCCGCACCAATCCTTTCACCAGCATGGTGCTGGCCGCTGCGCCCGCGATGTAGGAGCGCTCGGCAAGATAGGGCCGCGTGGCGTCGGCAGGATCGAGCCCGAGCTGGAACGGCACGGAATATTCCTGGAAAATATCGGCCAGCCGCTCCAGCTCGCCGGTGGATTGCGCGAAGAACAGAACGCGGTAGCCTTGCTCCACCAGGTTGCGCGCTTCGGCAACAGCTGCCTGGATGTTGCCGTGGAAAGCCAGCGAAGGGCGGGAGGCGACGGTGGGGCTGGGCGCCAGCGGATCCTCTCCGGTGATCAGCTCCAGCTCGCGCACGGCGACTTCGGCCTTGGACTCCAGGCTGGAGCGAAGTTCCGGCCAGGTATAGAAATTCTTTTCGGGAGGGCAGGGAAATGGGCGGTCAGTATCTTCGAGGCGCTTCCAAAGACGGCCTGCGGCGGTGGCGATCTGCTCCGGCTCGTCCAAAATCACCAGCGGATTTTCGGCCAGCTCAAAGAGCGAATGAGAGCGCGGGCGAACCAGCGGAACCAGAAACTCCCAGCCAGGAAATGGATCGCCGGGGCTCGGAACGTCCACCTGATCGGCGATTTCGAGCAGCGCTTCGCGTGACTTCGGATACTCCGCCAGCGGCAGCAAAGTGGTTTCCGCTACCCGCATCACCGAGCGCTGTGTTTCCACATCGAAACGGCGGATGGATTCGATCAGGTCTCCAAACAGCTCGATGCGCACGGGCTTGGCCGTTTCGGCGGGAAAAATGTCGAGCACCCCGCCGCGGAGCGAGTATTCTCCAACCATTTCCACGGGATCGCGTTTCTCGTAGCCGATGCTTACCAGGTGTGCCAGCACGTCTTCGAGCGGGATCTCTTCGCCGACACGCAGCGTGAGCGCCAGCTGGCGGTAGAACTCCGCGGATTCGGTGCGCAGCAGGGCGGAAGCAACCGGCGTGACGGTGATCGAAGTTTTGCGGGCCGCCAAACGCCACAGCCCGGCCGCGCGCTGCTCGCTGATTTCATTGTGCGGCGAGAGGCGTTGGGCGGGGAGCACGTCCAGCGCGGGGATGGTGTGGGGACGCGGCATGTCGGAGGTAACCAGCAGGTCAAAGAACGTATCCACCAGTTCGCCCAGCCTGTCGGCTTCCTGATTGCCGTCCACCACCACGATCAGGTTGCGCTCGGTGGCTTGCCACAGCAGCACCAGGTACAGCGCCTTGGCCGTAGTGGTGAGACCGGAAAGCGAAACGCGCGCAGAAGGATCGCGAATCAGCCGGCCAACGACATCTTGAAACGCAGCGTCGTGGCTGAGCGATTGCAACAGGTCACGGATGGCGGGATGAGTCACGACTGGGGACGCGGGTCGGCTCTCGGAATCGCCGCCGTCATTTCCATCTTAGACCGCGTTGCGGGACAGTATCTCTTCCAGAATGCCGGTCGTGGAGTAGCCCGGTTCAAGCGGCAGCGCGAGCACTTTGCCGCCCGCGGCTTCCACCTCTTCCCGCCCGGCGATGAAATGGGCCCAGTCGGCGCCTTTGATTAAGACGTCCGGCAAAACACCGGCGATCAACTCGCGCGGAGTATCCTCATCGAAGAAGGTAACCGCATCGACGGCCTGGAGCGCCGCGGCGAGTTCGGCACGCTCGTATTGTGAAATGATGGGCCGAGTGGGTCCTTTCAGGCGCTGCACGCTGGCGTCGGTGTTTAAAGCCAGAATCAGGATGTCGCCGAGCGAGCGGGCGCTTTCGAGCAGACGGATGTGGCCCGGATGCAGCACATCGTAGACGCCGTTGGTGAAGACCACCACTTTACCGGCGCGCTCCCATTGAGCGCGTGCCGCGATTAATTCTTCGCGCGTGTAGATGGAACCCAAACGCCTATTCTACCTTGGGGACCTCGCCGGCCCACCGCTGGAAGATTTCCAGGATCGCGCTGAGCTTTCGGCCGTCGCCCTGGCCGCAGAACTGATTTCTCTCGACCCGGCAGGCCAGCCAGTCCCGCGGGGAGAGGTCTTCGCGAAGCGGCGTCATGGTCCGGTCCTGGAGCGGCGTTTCGATGAGATCCACCGTCACCATCCAACCCGCGTTGTTGAGGGTTTCGATGGTGATGCCACGGACGTGTTCCCACGCGCCGTTGGTCTGTGCGAGATACCAGGATTGTAAGAAATCGAGCGGAGCCATTACCGAGATTGTAGTCCGCCGCTCGAGCGAACATCGGGTTACGCCGGGCGGCCGCGGTTCATGCGTCTTTTCAGCGCGATGATTCCGATCAAGCCCGAGCCGATTAGCAGGAAAGTAGCCGCTTCCGGCGCCTGTGCCATGTCACCCGCCGCGCTGCCGAACTGGAAATCGCCGAGAAAGGCTTGGGTGGACCCGTTGTATACCGTGCCCTGCAACGTCAACGTGATGGTGGAGATACCGGTGTCCGACGTCACGCCCCAGAATACGGGAGTCGACGGCGGTGTTCCCGACGCAGCGTTGGTGGCAACCGTGTACGGCGTCCCGGCGACGGTGATGGTGTAGCTGGTGGCGCTGGGGCTGGCGGTAAACAGATCCATGCCAAACGCTGTCACGGGAGTGGGAAGGTCAATCTGGATGTAAGGCAAGGACGACCCGGAGTTAGGCCGGTCCATGTTGAGATCCAGCGCGTCACCTGTACCGTAGTTGTAATACTGCGCCCATTGCGACGCGGTGGTATCAAGGACCACGATGTCATAGGATCCTGTCGCGGTGTATCCAATGAACTCGACGCCGTCCGATGTGACGCCGGAAGACGTACTGTATGTGGTTTCGCTGCCGGCTGGCGCCAAGCCCGCAAAGGTGATTTCCTGCAGCCCCGTTGCCGCCGCCTGCCAGGTCGCTTCGTTGCTATACGTCGTGATGGTGACAGAATAGGCCGGGGTAACGAAGAGCGCAAGAGATACCACGCTCAGGGTGATGCACGCACGCAGAGAAAGCCGCAACATTGGAATTGGTCTCCGATCGAAAATCTCCGCATGACAGCCGAGGTTTCAGCGCTAACGATTGGTTCCAGAAGCTTGAAGCCTGATAGTGCGGAGATCGCGCGGGTTCTCTCGGAAAAAGCATCGCCCGAGTTCAGGCGGCTCTTTCTTTCAGGTACGCGGCGATCGCCTTGTCGTTCTCCCCAATGTGATGGGTCAGCCAATCCTTCAGGAACTGCATTACTTGAACGGTCATGGTCGCGCCATTCTGGTCGAAGTCTTTTTGAAGCGCTTCCACTTTTGCGGTCAGATCGTCATGCTCTTTCTTGTGCTGAAAGTATCCGGGATAATGACGGTCTTTCATCAGCCGTTCTTCGTCGGCGAAATGCATCTTGGTGTAAGAGACCAGGTTAGCGAGGGTGGCGCCCAGCGTCTTGGATCCTTTGCCGGTGGTCATGGCCATGTGCAGCTGGTCGGCGAGTTGAAACAGCCGCTGGTGTTGAGAATCGATCGCGGTATGACCGACGCTATAATCCGATTTCCATTGAAACATGCTCATGGCTGTTCTTATCGGCCCGAGCTGAAAAAGCAAGAATATTCCGGACGGGCCTAGGATTGTCCGGTCGGGCTATTGAGGGGGAAGCTTGGCCCGCCGCATCATGGCGTCCGGAGTTCCAGCCTGGCCGTATAGCCGCCGCGCTTGGTCGAGATCTTTCGGCACGCCGCGGCCCTCTTCATACAAGATTGCCAGCCGGTAGGCGGCGTCGCGGTCACCGCGATTCGAGGCTTCGGTGTACCAGTGCGCAGCGGTACGCTCGTCCGGACCGGCCGGAATCACCCTGCCCGCCTCGTACATTAGGGCGAGGTTATACATACCGCGCGCATCGCCCAGATCCGCGGCCTGCCGGAACATGCGGACGGCGTCCGGATCGCTCTTGTCCCCTCCCTTGCCTTGCGCGTACAGGATGCCGAGCAGCACAATCGCCTGCGCGTTATTGGCGTCCGCGGCTTTTCGGAAGGACTCACGGGCCAAGCCATCGTTGTGTTCGGCCAGCTGATTTTTCCCGTCCTGGAGGAGCTTAAGCGGATCGGGCGAGGCGGGAACCGCGGTAGCGTGTTGAGTTACCGGCGGGATCGGGGAGGTCTTGGTGACTGCGGCTGTATTCGAATGTGAGGGAGGAACAACCGGGGCTGCCGCGGGCTGCGCTGGTTCCGGAGCTTTGGCCGCGGGTACTGGGACTGGAGCGCTGGTCTGGTTCTGCGCGGCAGGTGCGGCATTCAGGTTCGGTTGCGGGCCGGCAGGTCCGTAGATTCGCCACGCGAGTACGGCTGCAACAGCTGCCAATGCGATGCCCGCGGCCGCCAGCCACACGACCAAGTGACTTTTCGCCGGCGCGGGTGCGGGAGCGGGCGCAGCCGGAGCCACAGCAGGAGCTGCGCCCGGAGGGACGTTGGGCGCGACCGTCACAGAGATCGGCGGGATCGAGGGTACCGCCTGCCCTTGCGCATTCGCGACTACATGGTCACGTTGGTCCGAAGTGGGCGGCACCAGGTGATAAACGGTATGCTCACGGATGTGCTTATCCTTCTCAACGCCCTTCAACTGGAACAGCGATTTGTAGTCATCGGAGAGACGGCTCACCACCTCGAAGAAGGATTGCGAAACCAGGATGCTGTTCGCCGACGCGAAGCTCATGATCCGTTGCCCGGCGTTGATTCCGTCGCCGATCGCGTTCAGCGCCCCATTGATATCCCGCACCAGTTTGACTGGCCCAAGATTGATCCCCAGCCGGACGCTCAAGCCTGGCCGCTGGTCCCGCTCGTCGAGAACGAAAGACTGCGATAGCTGGAGCGCGGCGAACATGGCCGCTTCCGGAGCGCCCAGGAAACAGATTGCCGCGCCGTCGCCGGTATCAAGAATGACGCGCTCGCTTTCGGGTACGTTCTGGATCGCCTCCGTCAGATAGCCGTTGAACCTTTGTTTCCACTTCATCTGCAGTTCCACCGACTGCGATGAGTAGTTGGCGATATCCATGAAGACCACACTGCACAACCAAGTGCGGTCCATTTTGTTAAGGTCGGCCATATCCTTGCCCCGCGGTTCCATTGTCGGACCTCCAGACGGCTCTTGATATCATACGACCGCCGCCGGGAACGGTTGGATTCACCAACCCGGTCTCACCGGGAATGATCGGAGCGCTAGTCGATTGAGGTCACTTTTCCGTTTACGAAAGTGACCTTCATATCCGGGTAGATGTAAATCTGCTTGGTCCCGGCCTTGACGATCTGCTTCGGATTGCCCATCGCGTTGGTGACTTCATCGATGGACTGGCCAACGGCGAGCGAAACCGTGGCCGGAGGAGCAGCCGCCGCGGCGGGCGCGCCCGGAGCTCCTCCGCCCCCGTTATCGGTTTTGGCCTCAGCCAGCACTTCCTGCTCGGCGCCGTCGGCGTCCTTGGCCTGCGCCTTCAGCTCATCCGCGACGTTGGGATCGGGTGGGGGCGCGACCGCGGCAAAAGCAGCGGGTGTTGGAGCCGCAGCCGCGGAAGGCGGCGGCGCCGGTAATCCATTCTTATGCGCTTGCAATTCCTGCATCCCTTGATCGATGTTGGTGCGCATGTGGTTCTGCATTTCCTGCAGGTCGGTTAGATCGACAGCCACCAGCGCGCCCTTGCCGCATTCCGCGGATTTCGCGGCGAAAACTTCCAGGTTGGCTTGGGTCGCGTCCTGGGCCGGCGGATTGCTAAGGCGCAGCACATCGCCTTCGGTCACGGAGCATTCCTGGCCAGAGGCATCGGTCAGCGTGAGAGCGCTGCCGACCACGAAAACCCGCGGATTCTGCGGGCTGGCTTCGGCCATAATGCGGGGAAGGCCGCTGGAGTTGGGATCAACGTCGCCGGTCTTGCCTTGTGCGCTCTCGGCGTTTTCGAGCGCGATCTGCCGCTGGACTTCGGCTGCGATCGCTTTCTTCACGTCATCGGTCATGACTACCTGGCCGGCCGCGGGCGGAGCGCCTCCCTCAGATCCAGCGGCCGCTTGGGCCGCCGCGGCCGCCGCCGCGTCCTGCCGTTCCTGATACGCTGACGCCAGGCTCTGGGAAATCAAGTAATCCGTCAGCCAAAGAGAAGCGGTCGGATAAACCGGATAAGGTGCGAAGAAACCGCCATAAAATCCATACCAGGGCGCTGCCGCAAAGCCCCAGGCATAGGGCACGGGTGCAACCCAGGGATTGTAGGCCCAACCATAAAACGCGGGAGCGTAGTAAACCGGCGGCACGTAACCCTCCAGATACACGCCGTGATAGGGGTAGCGCTGATAGTAAACCGAATAAGGACGGCCATGGTAGTAATATGAGCGGCCCGCGAATTCGCGGCCGTGATAGTCGAAGCGGCGCTGGACGTATCCGTGTCCCGCGCGATTGACGAAGACGCGCGAATGGTCGGCGCGCTCGATGCGGCGGCCGCCGCGTGCGTCGCGATGGATGTCCATTCCGCGCGCATGTACGTCGCGCACATTGCCGCGCTTGTCGAAGTGCGCCGTGTTACCGGCTTTGCCCTGGAAGCTTCTACCGCCCGGCGGCGTACGTCCGGCAGCGGCACTTCTGCCTCCCGCCGCGCCACCCGCGCGCCCTCCAGCGGCGCCTGCACGTCCCCCGGCGGCTGCTCCGCCTGCTCGACCAGCCGCGGCGGGTGTTCCCGCTCGACCAGCGGCCGGAGTTCCCGCTCGACCAGCGGCTGGCGTTCCCGCCCGGCCGGCGGCTGGGGTTCCCGCTCTACCGGCGGCCGGCGCTCCTGCTCTTCCCGCGGCTGGCGCTCCAGCTCGGCCAGCCGGCGCTCCTGCTCGACCGGCGGGAGCTCCAGCTCGGCCGGCCGGTGCTCCAGCTCTACCGGCGGGCGCAGCTGCTTTCGGCGCGGCGGCGGGCTTGGACGGCGCTGCGGCCTTCTTGTTCTGTGCTGACGAAACGCCGGACGATACCAGCAGTCCCACGCACACTCCTGCTCCCAATAATGCCCGGGATGCCGCTTTCGATATCCAAACCAAACTCATGGGATTCTCCTTGTACGGTCCGCGATTACTCGACGTCGGAAACTTTGCCGTTCTTGAACGTTACTTTCAGATTCTTGTAGAAGTAAATCTCTTTGCCTGCCGCCAGCTTGGCCATCTTCTGAGGTTGACCCAGGATAGCGGTCACCTGATCCGGCGTTTGCCCGACTTCGATGGTGGCGGGCGGCTGGTCGGCCGGCGGCGGTGGAGGCGCAATCGGCGCGAGCGCTGGGTCCGGAGCTGCGGGCGCGGCAGGAGCTGCCGGCGCTGCTTCGGGAGCGGCTGCTGCGGGCGCTGCTCCCGCCTGTTGGTCGGCGGCTGGAGCCGCGTTGGCGTCGGCCTTCGCGGAGGTATCTATCTTAAACACTTCATCGATCGTCTTCTGAACCTTTGCGACGTCCGACATGGACGACTTCGGAACTTCCATGGCGATCGTGCCCTTGTAGCGGACGTTGTTATACGCGTCAGAGATCACACTAAATGTTACGTTATTGCCCTTAACTTGGATCGCGGTCACGTACACTTTTTCGCCATTGACGAAGGTGCGATTGGCCGCGTTGCTTACGGCGTTGCCCGGTACGGCCGGCACTCCGGGTATGAGGCCGCCGAAATGCGAAATTTTCGAGAAGGTGGCTGCGGCGCCTGCCCTTATTTGGCCATCTTTGTAATAGTTCTGGAAGGGAACGTCGGAAGTGGCGTCTCCGATGACCAGGCCCCTCTTCTGCAAAACCAAAACCACGCCCTGGGTAACGATGTCCGTATTGTCCGCGGTCGGCGTTGTAAGCGGATATGCGGCAATCAGTTGCTCGTCCAGTTTGGCGGCTTTATCATCGGCCTGGGCGGCGGGCTGTACAACCGTCAGCCCCATGAGCAGAATTGCACCAATAGCAAGCGAAAGCAGGCGTCTGGAACGGCCGGCTGCCTGAAAGGGAGAAGGCATCGGTAGGGTCATACGTTTTCCAACCTCACAGCTTGGGGATAAGCCACATTATGGTAGCAAAAGCAAATCCATGCAAGTACCCGCCGTAACCCGGCCCGCAGGTGTGACTTCGCCGGGGTCTGGTCACACTATACTATGGCTGGGCCTGCATAGTTCTTTCGAAAAAAATTCGCCCCTCTACGGACGATTGAGCGAAGCCGCCACTTGAGCCTGGTAAACCCGGGCTTTGGCGAGGATGGCCGCCGTGTCCAGCGTCAGGCTGCGTCCATCCCGGACGATAGGTCTTCCATTTACAACAACATCCTGGACATCCGACCCCTTCAGAGCATATACAATCTGCGAATAGACGTTGTACAGCGGCACCGCATGCGGCCGATCCAACCGGATAGCGATCAAGTCCGCCAGTTTGCCGGTTTCGAGCGATCCAATCTGCTTATCCAGACCCGCCACGCGCGCGCCCTGGATAGTGGCCATGGCGATGGCTTGCTCGGCCGGCAGCGCTGTGGGATCGCCAGTGGTCACTTTCTGAAGATCGGCGGCCAGGTTCATTTCCTCCATAAGGTCGAAGTCATTATTGCTTCCGGCCGGGCCATCGGTCCCGAGCCCGGTCGGGATTCCCAGGCTCAGCATTTTCATTACCGGAGCGACGCCGCTGGCCAGTTTCATGTTGCTGGACGGGCAATGGGCGATTCCCGCGCCCCGGGCCTTTCAGAATCCTGCAGGTCGGCATCGTCCAGCCAGACGCCATGGGCCGCGATGGTGGGCCCATCCAGAACGCCCAGGGTGTCGAGCAACCGGGTGGGCGTCATCCCACGCGTCTGCAGCGCATCGTCATTCTCGCGCTTGGTTTCCGATAGATGAATCTCAAGCGGCACGTGGTATTTGTTCGCCAGCCGGCGCGCTGCCTCGTAGATCCGCATCATCATTGGTATAGATGGCGTGCGGCGCGGGGACGGGGACAATCAGGGGATCGTTTCGATACTGCTGAATGAACTTTTCGGTGAACGCCAAGGCGGCGTCGGGCGTGGGCGCATCGGGTGACTTGAAACGCAGGATCGTCTCTCCAAGGACGCCGCGCATCCCCGCTTCCTTGGCGGCTTGCGCTACGCGGTCCTCGAAATAATACATATCCACGAAGGTGGTGGTTCCGGAGAGCATCATTTCGAGACAGGCCAGGCGAGTGCCCCAGAGGACGAAATCGGGCTTGACGTTCTTGGCTTCCGCCGGGAAGACGTACTTTTCGAGCCAGTCCTGCAGCTTCACATCGTCGGCGATGCCGCGCAGCAGCGACATGGCGGCGTGGGTGTGGGTATTGATCAAGCCCGGCAGGATGAGAGCCTCGGGACGGTCCAGCCGGTGTTGCGCCTGAAACTGCTGCTCGATTTCGGCTCGCGCGCCGACACCCACGATCCGTTCGCCGCGAATCGCCACCGCGCCGTTCTCGATCAAGCGGTGTTGGGCGTCCATGGTGACCACATAGCGCGCGGTGTAGATCCAATCGGCGGGCTCGGTCGCAGGCCGC
Organism: Terriglobia bacterium; assembly: GCA_963786745.1. Taxonomy (GTDB): domain Bacteria; phylum Acidobacteriota; class Terriglobia; order Bryobacterales; family Bryobacteraceae; genus Palsa-89. The sequence continues at coordinate 34,868 of CAWBAE010000020.1, forward strand.
CGGCGCCAGGAGGCACAATGTGGCCAGGAATCGGAGAAAGCTATTCGAGGAACGACGCATCGAAGGGCCTCGGGAAAATATCCTGGAGATGGAGCGTTTCAGTTTTACCGGCGAGATTCACCAGCGTCAGCTCGACATCGCCGCAAAATTCCCACAGGATCTGCCGGCATGCTCCACAAGGAGGCGTCAGAACGTCCGTATCCGCCGCAACTGCGATCTGCTTAAATTCTCTCGCGCCTTCCGAGACGGCCTTGAACACGGCCACTCGTTCGGCGCAGATGGTCAGGCCGTAGGTGGCGTTCTCGACGTTGCAGCCGGTGAAGATGCGGCCGTCCTCGGCTTCGAGAGCGGCGCCGACTTTGAATTTCGAAAACGGAGCGTGCGCATGCTCCCGGGCCACCAGCGCCGCCTCCATCAGCTTGTTCATAACTTCGGCAGCACAGCCTTTCAAAAGCCGCACCAGCGTGTCGCGCACCTTCCGTCCGGTTTCGAGCACTTCTTCATGATTGATCTTCTTCGGCAGAATGCCCGCGGCCATGTTGGTCACGCAGGAAATCGCCAGCACCCGCATTCCCAAGTAATTCGCCACAATCACTTCGGGCACAGTCGACATTCCCACCAGATCCGCGCCGATGGCCGCGTAGATAGCGGATCTCGGCTGGAGTCTCGTAGCTCGGGCCGGTCAACGCGGCATAGACACCCTCGCCGAGTTCAATCCCGAGTTCTCGAGCCACCTCGTGGGCGATCGCGCGATATTTCTTGGAATAAGCGTCGGTCATATCCGGAAAGCGCGGTCCGAGAGAGTCATCGTTCGGCCCGATCAGCGGATTCGCGCCCTGCAAATTGATGTGATCGGAAATCAGAACCAGCGCGCCTTGCTGAATAAGACAGGTTGATCCCGCCGGCGGCATTCGTGAACACGATGGATCGCACGCCGAGCTTATGCAGCACACGCACGCCGAAGGTCACTTGAGCCGGCGTGTAGCCCTCATACAAATGGCTGCGGCCCGACATGACCGCCACGGCCTATTCCGTCCAGGCTCGCCGAACACTAGCTTTCCCGCGTGCCCGACGGCGGTGGATTCGGGCCAGCCGGGAATACTCGGCGTAAGGGATGGCGGTGGCGTCTGTCAGTTCGTCGGCGAACGCGCCCAGTCCGCTGCCGAGCACCACGGCGATGCGCGGCTCAGCATGGCGTGAGGGCCCGGATATGCGCCAGCGCGTCCTCACATCACAGCAACATTCCCGCGATGCAGGCCGACATGAAGTTCGCCATCGTTCCCGCGGCGACGGCTTTCAACCCCAGCCGCGCAAGATCGGATTTGCGCGACGGGCGCCAGCGCGCCGATGCCGCCGATCTGGATCGCGATCGAGCTCAAGTTGGCAAACCCGCACAGCGCATAGGTCGCGATGGTGAACGAGCGCGGATCCAGTTGCGCGCTGCAACGGTCCCAGTTGCTGAAAAGCGATGAATTCGTTCAGCACCAGCCGCGTGCCCAGCAGATTGCCGATGGTCTGGCAGTCGTTGAACTTCACGCCCAGCAGCCACGCGATCGGCGAGAACACGATATCCGAAGATCTGCTGCAAGCGAGGTATGGAAATAGCCGAGAATTCCGTTCACATCGCGATCAGCGCCAGAAACGCGATCAGCATGGCCGCGATGTTCAGGGCCAGATGCAATCCGTCGCCGGCGCCGCGCGCGGCCGCGTCGATGATGTTCACGCCCGGCTTCTCCACCTCGATTTTGACGCTGCCCGCCGTTGCCGGCTTGTCCATTTCCGGAACCAGGATCTTGGCCAGCATGATGGTTGCCGGCGCGGTCATGATCACGGCCGTCAGCAGGTGCCGGATCTCCACATGCGCCATCAAAACATAGGCCGCCATCACCGCGCCGGAAACATGCGCCATGCCGCTGGTCATAATGGTGAAGAGTTCCGATTCCGTCAGCCCCGCGAGAAACGGCCGGATGGTCAGCGGCGCTTCGGTCTGTCCCATGAAGATGCTGGCGGCGACGTTGGTGGATTCCGCGCCGCTCGCGCCCATCACGCGTTGCATCACCACGGCCATGGCCGTGCACCAGCACCTGCATCACGCCGAGATAGTACAGGATCGCGAACAGGCTGCAGATGAAGATAATGATCGGGCAGCACCTGGAACGCGAAGACCACCGGCTGGCTGCCGCCCAGCTGATCGCCGAACACGAACCTGCTGCCGGCTTGCGAATAGCCGATCAGCGCGTTCACTTTGTCGCTGAGCAACCTCGAAGACCCGCGCCGCAGGCGTGCGCAGCACGATGAAGGCGAAGGTGAGCTGCAGACCCACGCCCCACAGAATCACGGAGGTGCGAATGGAGCGCCTGTGTTTCGAGAACAGAACACAAACCAGTAGAATCGCGAGTATACCGAGGATCCCGGTGAACCGCCCCATGAACGGATCAGCTTACCACTTCCAGGATCAATTCGCGCTCCTCGGGCGGCTGCGCGGAAATGCGGAATGCATCCTCGATCTGGGCGGAGGCCTCTTCCACGTTCTCTTCGCTGGTGTAGTAAAGGCGGCACAGAACCGCGCCCGCATCCACCTTCTGGCCGACCTTCACTTCCAGAATCACGCCCACCGCCGGATCGATATTATCTTCTTTAGTATTCCGTCCGGCGCCGATCATGGACGAAGCCATGCCGATGTCCTCGGCCTCGATGGCGCTGACGTATCCGGCGCGCGGCGAAGCGATTTCCCGCACGCCGGTGGCGTTCGGCAGCAGCTCAAACCGATCCAGAACCTGCGGGTTGCCTCCCTGCGCTTCGATCACGTCCTTGAATTTCTTGTAGCCGGACCCGTCCAGCAGCCTTTGCTGGGCTAGCTCGCGCGCTTCTTCGAGCGTAGCCGTGACTTTCGCGAGAAAAATCATGCGCGCCGCCAATTCGAGCGAGATGCGAGTCAAATCGGTGGGGCCGGCGTTTTGCAGAGTTTGCGAGACTTCCATCACTTCGAGCGCGTTGCCGACGGCGTAGCCCAAGGGCTGGTTCATGTCGGTGATAAGCGCTTGCACGCGCTTGTCCAGGCGACGCCCGATTCCCACCATCATCTGGGCCAAACGGCGGGCATCCACCTGCTTCTTCATGAAGGCCCCGTTGCCCACCTTGACGTCCAAAACCAGCGCGTCCAGGCCTTCCGCCACCTTTTTCGACATGATGGAAGAAGCGATCAGGGGAATGGATTCCACCGTGGCGGTGGCATCCCGCAGTGCGTAGAACTTGCCGTCGGCGGGCGCAACCTCGACGGTCTGGCCCATGAACGCCAGCCCGTGCTTTTTCAATTGCTCGCGAAACTCATCGATGGTGAGATCGGTGCGGAAACCGGGAATGGATTCGAGTTTATCCAGCGTTCCGCCGGTATGCCCTAATCCGCGCCCGGAAACCATCGGGACGATCACGCCGGCCGAGGCCGCCAGCGGGGCGGAAATCAGGCTGGTTTTATCGCCCACGCCGCCGGTTGAGTGTTTATCCACTTTGGTCCCGGGAATCGAGCTAAGGTCGATGGTTTCCCCGCTTCGGATCATGCAGTCGGTCAAAGAGCTGACCTCGCGATCCGTCATGCCGGAGAAAAAAACGGCCATCAGGAAGGCCGACATCTGATAATCCGGGATCTCATTTCGCGTATAGCCATCGACGAGGCCGGCAATCTCTTCTGGCGACAATTCTTCACCATCGCGTTTTCGGTGGATCAAATCGACAGTTCGCATTTTAAGCTCTTCAGCGTACCATCTTATGTATTTGAAAGTAAAGGATCGAATGAGCGAAGGTTGCCTCCGGCAATTTCGATTCAACCAAGGCGCCCGAGCGCGTCTTGACTTTGGCGACAAGGGAGCGGCACAATGAACGAACTTCGAGGAGTGGGAACGTGAGACGAATCGCTCTCCTTATTGCGTGCGTAGCCTGCCTGATTGGACCCGCTTTCGGCGCCTCCCGGCTGATCGAGTTGGAAAAACGAACTCTGGAGATGACGCCCGCCGTGGTGCTGGTGGACGTCAACTATCAGATCACGGTGAGATTCCAGTTTCCGAGCATGCGGCAGGCCAGGCAATTCGATATCACGTACGATTACACCGGTAGCGGATTCATCTATCGTCCGGATGGATACATCATCACCAACGGCCACGTGGTCCAGGATGCCAACGCCCAGGACAACGACACGAAGGCGAGAATGTACCAGCGCATCCTGCATGAAGTGATCCGCGAGAATCTGGCGCCGCTCTACAAGCAACAGACCGGGCTCGACGCCCTCGGCACTGACGACTATCTGAAGAATGCGTTCAACGTCCTGCTCACTTATAAGCAAAATCCCGACCTGGAAGTTTATCTCGCGAACAAAAAGAACTATCGATGTGAGATCAAGGCGTATAGCGATCCAATCGAGTATGGCGGCAAGGATGTTGCCATTATTAAAGCCGATCTGAACAATCTTCCCACCGTGCGTTTGGGCGATTCCAATAAAGTGCATCTCCAGGAAGCCATTTCGGTAATCGGTTATCCGGGCGCGGCTTCGCGGATCGGTCTCAAGATTCTCAACAACGATTCTTTGTTTATCCCCACCGTGACGAATGGCCACATCTCGGCGGTGAAATCGGATTATAAGGGTATGACGGTGTTGCAGTCCGACGCGGCGGTGACGCATGGCAACAGCGGTGGGCCGGCCATCAACGCGGCGGGCGAGGTGATCGGGATGACCACCTTCGGTCCGCAGGACGCCTCCGGCTTCAATTTCTTCGTGCCGATCAACACCGCCCTGGAATTCGTTCGCACAGTCGGCGCGGCTCCGGAATCGGGAGTGTTCAATAAGCTGTGGGCGGATGCGCTGGACACCTACGATGCGGGCAAATGCGAGACCGCCAAATCGAAACTGCAGAGCGTGTTGAACATTTTTCCGGCCGAACCGGATGCGCTGCGCCTGATGGCCGCGTCCGAAAGCTGCGCTGCCGAAGAAGGCGTATTCGGGCGTGCGACGGAGGGCTCCACCTGGCTGCTCTACAGCGCGGCCGGCGTGGTAATCCTCGCGATCGCGTTCCTCTTTATCCTCAAGCAACGCCAGACACAAGCGGCCGCGCCGGCCGTTTCGATGGGCCCTCCGACGCTCGCGGGTCCGGACGAAGGCGAGATCGCTCCTGTGGCTTCCGACCGCAGCTATGGCAGCATTCAGGTGACCGCCGGATCGCTGTCCGGCAAGCGATTCAAGATTACACAGTCGGGATTGCTGGTAGGCACGGATGCTTCCAAGTGCCAGATCGTTTTCACCGAAACCAATATTTCTCACGAACACGCCTGGATCGTGCCGGTGGAAAATTCCGTGGTCGTGATCGACCGGGGCTCAACCAATGGAACCTACGTCAATTCGCTGGAATCTCCGCGCGTGAGCAAAATCGGACTCCAAAACGGCGATCGAGTATATCTGGGTAAGCGGGGATCGGTAGTCTTGACCTATTTCAGCTCGTGAGATCGAGGAGAATGGCATGGCGAAGTTCTGCGTGAATGGGCATCAGATGGAAGACTCATGGACGATCTGTCCATACTGCCAGAAAACCGGATTTCAAACCTCCGGGACGCCCGGGAGCATCATCAAGACCCAGCTGGAACGCGACGCTCCCAAGGAACCGGCCGCGGGACGCAAAACCGTGCTGCTGAGCGAAACCCGCAAGCCGCCCGTGGTGGGTTGGTTCGTGGCGATGACCGGCGCGCAGAAAGGCGAGGATTTTAGAATTCGGGATGGGCAGAATATCATCGGCTCCGGCCCGGAAGCAGACATCATTCTGCGCGATCCCGCGATTTCCGGAAAGCACGCCAGCCTGCGCTATAAGGATCAGAAGTTTTTCATCACCGATCTGGATTCCACTAATGGAACATTTCTGAACGACGGCGTTGAATCGATCTCGCGCGAGGAATTGAAGGACAACGATACTCTGCGCGTGGGAGAAGTCACGCTCAAATTCAAGTGCCTGTAGGCCGGGCAATGGTAATTCGTCCAGGGATCGAGCTGGCGAACCTCACCGACGTCGGCTGCGAGCGCAAGCAGAATGAGGATTATTACTGCTACGCGGAGCCCGAGAGCGACCTGGCGTTCCATCAAAAAGGGCGGCTGCTGATTGTGGCGGACGGCATGGGCGGACACGAAGGCGGCCAGATCGCCAGCGCCATCGCGGTGGAAACCGTGCGCGATGCCTACTTGAATAGCTCGGACGGCGAGCCGGGCGAGGCGCTTTCCGCAGCGATGCAGAGCGCGCACGCGGCGATCCATGCGTACGCCCGCGAGCATCCGGAGCTGGCGGGCATGGGAACCACCTGCACCTGCGCGGTGCTGCGGGAACGGCAGTTGTCTTACGGGCACGTCGGCGACTCGCGCCTGTACCTCATTCGTGGGTCCGTGATCTCACAGATTACAGACGACCATTCTTTGGTGGGGCGCATGGTTCGCCAGGGCCTGATCACCGAAGCAGCCGCGGCCATGCATCCGCAGCGGAATGTTCTCACCGCGGCTCTCGGCATGGATTCAGCCGTGCCCGTGGATGTGTCTGAAACACCCGTCCCGTTAGAGCCGGGTGACGTGCTCCTGCTATCCACTGATGGGCTGCATGGTTTGGTGACCGACGGCGAATTGCGGGCTGCCGCGGAAGCGAGCTCGCCGGCCGACGCTTGCAGGACCCTGGTTAATTTAGCGAAGGAACGCGGGGGTTTTGATAACATTACGGTACAGATTGTGCGTGTTCTGTAGGCCGGAGAGGCCGCGAAGTCCAGTGCAAAGTCGAGAACGGGGATGACAGGAACGGAAATCGGCAGCTACCGAATCCTGGAAAAGCTCGGTGAGGGCGGCATGGGCGTGGTCTATAAAGCCGTCGACACCTCGCTCGACCGCCCGGTGGCCGTCAAGGTATTGAACCCCGATTTGACTCACAATCCCGAGCTGGTTGCACGCTTTCGCTCCGAAGCCAAGGCGCAGGCCAATCTGAATCACACCAATTTAGCCACGCTCTACGCCTTCATCGTCCAGGATGGCCACGCGGCCATGGTGATGGAGTTCGTGGATGGCGAAACCTTCGAGCAAATGATCGCCCGCCGCGGCCCGCTGCCGGCCGAAGAAGCTGTTCCGCTGTTCCGCCAGGTGCTGCTCGGCATCGGCTACGCACACCGCGCGGGCATCGTCCATCGCGACATCAAACCCAGCAACCTGATGCTTAACCGGAACGGCATCGTCAAGGTGATGGATTTCGGCATCGCCAAAGTGATGGGCGTGCGCGGCGTGACGCGTACCGGAACGCAGATGGGCACCGGAACGTACATGTCGCCCGAACAGGTGCTGAACAAGCCCGTAGACGTACGCTCGGACATCTATTCGCTGGGCGTCACGTTGTATCAGATGCTGACGGCGCACGTTCCTTTCGAGGGCGATAGCGACTTCCAGATCATGTCGGATCACGTCAGCACGCCGCCCCCGTTGCTCACCCGCTTCAATCCAAAAATCCCCAAGGGGATTGAGAACGCCGTGCTGAAGGCGCTCGAAAAATATCCCGAATACCGCTTTCAGACGGTGGAGGAATTTGGAACCGCCCTCGAGCACCCCAACGACTTTACATATTCGAAGGGGCGCGGCGCGACGATTCTCGATTCCGAGCCCGCAGCCGCGGCCGGGAGCGTCACCGGCCAGTCACTAACACCGGCTCAGATGGTCGCGCGATTCGCGATCCCCAGGGCCGCGGCTCCTCCTCCGCCCACGCCCGCGGGGCTGCTCGCGACTCCGCAGCGCAAGATCACCGCGATTGGAGTGGCGCTGCTGGTCATCCTGGTTGCGGCGGCGTTGGCGCTCAAGTTGAATAAGGGCGATAGCGCGCGTACTCCACCGGCATCCCAAGCCCAGATCCCGGCCGGACAGACTCCGCTTGGACAACGGCTGGCAAATTCCGGTTCGTCTCCAGTAATGTCCGGCGATTCCTCGCAACAGCCCGCGGCCGGCGCGCAGGCCGTACCCGGCTACCAAGCGCCGATCCGGGCGCAGCCCCCCGCCGTGATTCCGCAGGCTGCCGTTGCATTCAACGTCGTGCACGATCATGGCGGTATGTTCCGCCCCGGAGGCGCGCCCGCCTGCTGGGGACGGCTGCGAGTGTCCGGAGGGAGACTCGAATATCACGTGGTTGGGAGCAATGACGGCCGCCGCGACGAACTGATCGTGCCGGCCGCCCAAGTTCAACAAGTCCAGGCCAATCTATTGCCGATCCGCAACCAGCAGGCATTTCACATCGTCGTCAATGGGCAAACCTACAATTTCATTCCGCAGGGAATGTCGGGGGTACAAGCCGCGGGCATGCTGGAGCGAGCGATTCAAGGGCGCTAGACATGCTCGGAACCGAAATCGGGAATTATCGAATTCTGGAAAAGATCGGCGAAGGCGGGATGGGCGTGGTGTACAAAGCCGTCGACGTCAATCTGGATCGCATTGTGGCCATCAAAGCACTCAATGCGGAATTGACCGGCCATCCCGAGTTAGAGCAACGCTTCCGTGCGGAAGCCAAGGCGCAGGGCAATCTCAATCACACCAATCTGGCTACGCTGTACACGCTGCTGATCGAGAATGGGCGTCCTTGCATGGTGATGGAATTCATTGAGGGCGAGACGTTCCAGCAGATAGTCGAACGCCGCGGCCCGATCCCCAGCGAAGAGGCGATTCCGCTGTTCCGCCAGGCCCTCCTGGGAATCGGATATGCGCACCGGATGGGCGTCATCCATCGCGACATCAAGCCCGCCAACCTGATGCTGAACAATCACGGCATCGTCAAGGTGACGGACTTCGGGATAGCCAAAGTTCAGGGCGCGCGCAGCGCCACCCGCACCGGAACACAGATGGGAACGGCGTTCTACATGTCGCCCGAGCAGGTTCTGAATCGCGGCGTGGATTTTCGGTCGGACATCTATTCTCTCGGTGTGACGCTATACGAAATGCTCACGGCCAATGTCCCGTTTAACGCCGATAGCGACTATCAGGTGATGGCGGATCAAGTGAGCGCGCCTCCGCCGCTATTGACGCATTTCAATCCCAACGTTCCGAAAGATGTCGAAGTGGCTGTGCTGAAAGCTTTGGAGAAGAATCCCGCCGCGAGATTTCAGAGCGTGGAAGAATTTGGCGCGGCTCTGGCGAGTGCGCCAAGCGCTGCCCCTGTGCCTGCGCCCGCCACGGTTCGGCCTTTGGCGTCCGGCTTCGTCTTCACGCGGGAGCGGAAAATCATCGCGGCCGTTATGGTCGGGATTCTCGCGCTGGGTGGCTTTTTGCTGGCGTCTCGGCTCGGGTTATATTGGCCCTGGCAGCCGCCGATCAATCAGACGGTCAGCGGGCCGGCGAGCCCGGCAATTCAGACCTCGGCGCCCTTGCCATCCCAGCCTGAGGCCAGTCCCGCGGCCGTCGCGCCCCCGCCCGAGGCGCCACCCGCCGCCATCGCGCCGGCGCCGGCCCTGATCATTCCGGCTGGGACCGTGGTCTGGGTCCGCATGGTCGACGAAGTGAAATCTTCCGTGGATCAGGCCGGGCAAAGATTTGCCGCAAGCGTGGACGCGCCCGTAATGGTGGATGGCGCAGCGGTGATTCCGGTTGGCGCGCCCGCCCGAGTGGCCCTGATCAACGTGGCACAGGCGCCCCTCGCTCCGCGTTCCGACGTCCAGTTGGAACTGGTCAGGCTGTCCATCAACGGTGCGGCCTATCGCGCGCGTAGCAGCATCTTCGAACAGCAGAGCTTGGATCACGGAAAGAAACGCGCGGCCGTGGTAGGCGCAGCGGTGGGCGGGGCCATCGGCGGGATCTTCGGCCATAAGAAAGGCGCGGCGGAAGGCGCCGCAGCGGGGGCAGCCAGCCCGTTCATCGTCGACATTCCGCCGCAAACCAGAATCGAATTCACGCTGCGCACGGACATCGCAATTCCGCAGTGACGCGGGCTACCGGATCACCGGTATTGGATACTGGTACTCGCCTCGAAATATTTCCGCGAAAATTCCCAACATGGCTTCATGAACCGCTCCGTTCGTGGCCAGCAGATGCGGGCCGCGCAGCGCCATCGGCGCTCCATGCATGTCTGAACATTTGCCGCCCGCTTCCTCGATCAGCAGGATTCCCGCTGCCATGTCCCAGGGCTTCAATCCGAATTCCCAGAAACCATCCAGCCTGCCGGAAGCGACGTAAGCGAGATCCAGCGCCGCCGAACCTGCCCTGCGCACGCCGTGCGTAATCATCGCGAGCTGATAGTAGAAATGCACGTTGACGTTCTGATGCCGCTTGAGGCTCGGGAAGCCTGTCGCCACGAGAGTGTCCTCCAAGCGCGCCACCTTGGACACATGGATGCGCTGGTCATTCAAATACGCTCCCGATCCGCGCTCGCACGAGAACATCTCGTTGCGTTCGGGATCGAAGATCACTCCGGCAACCAGCTGCCCTGCCTGCTCCAGCGCCAGCGTGACGTTATACATCGGAAATCCGTGCGCGAAGTTCGTGGTTCCATCCAGCGGATCGACATACCAGCAGAATTCAGACGACCCCTGATGCCCGCCGCCTTCCTCGGCCACGATGGAGTGCGATGGAAAATGCGCGCGCAGCCGCTCCACCACCAAGCGCTCGGAGGAACGGTCCGCCTCCGTCACCAGGTCGTATTCGCCTTTCAGTTCAAAAGGGATGTGGCGCTGGAAATATTGGGCTAGCAACGCACCCGCTTCGCGGGCTATTTCGGCGCTGGTCTCGAGATAAGAAGGCATATGGGTTGCGCTGGGTGGACGCGGCGGAATGGCCCGGGCTCAGCTTCGAGAGCGCGCTACTCTTCCGGCTCCTCGTACAAATACTTGATGTCGTGCTTGTACAGAAACAGATTCGGCGCGTTGTCGCGAGTGATCCGAATGAAATTCGCGTCGTAGAACTCGATCAAGCCGGTCACTTCTTCATTGCTGCTCAGCCGGATCCGCACCGGGATCTGGTTGTCGATCAAGTGCCGCAGGTACTTCACTTCTTCAAACGTCTGCTCGGGGGCCTTAGTTTTGGATTTGCTCATTTCCACGCTCGTATTAACGCCCCAGTCCGCTGCCAGACGCTTCCGCGTCCCCATAATAGCCGTTGCGAGTCGTCACCCGCAAATTCCTGGAGTCATGCGGGGCTTGCACCGTCACCTTCAGGATGTGATAGCGGTCCCTGGTGGGCGGCACGTTCTTGGGGTAGTAGCCGATCAGATATTGCGTCCGCAACTCCCGCAGAATCTCTTCGAACACTATGTCCAGTTCCGAAGCCGAACTGGGCGTAAAGACGCGGCCTCCGGTTCCCGCAGCCAGCGTCGCCAGGGCGTTCTCGCCGCCGGTGTTGCGTCCGGCGTCGTTAGTGATCGGGATCACCACCACCGGATACATCACCACATCGGAACGCTGCGCGGCCTCGAGCGCATGGTGGAAGTCATAGGAGCTGGTGGTGTCGCCGCCATCGGTAACCACCACCATCACATGCCGGCCCTCGCGGTATTCCACTTCCCGCGATACCAGCGTAATGGCGTCGTAGAGCGACGTCCCGCCGTCGGACTTGAGTTGCCGCAGCGCCTGCTCAAGCTTGTCAAACCGGCGCGTGTAACTGGTGAGCAACGTGGTTTGCCAGTTGAAACTGTATAACGCCAGCGCGTCCCTGGGATTGCCTTCTACTACCAGCGCCCGCAGAAACTTCCGGACCGAATCCAATTCGTAACGGATCTCGATCCCCGTAGACGCGCTGGTGTCCACCATTAATGCCACCGAGAGTGGCTGCTCGGTCTGGCGCTCGAACACCGCGATGTCCTGCTTGACGCCGTTGTCGAAAACCGTGAAGTCGGTCTTATTGAGCGAGCTGATCAGCTGGCCGTTAGCGTCCTTCACCGTGGCCAGCATATGCACCAGGCGAACCGCGACGCGAATAGTAGTAGAGTCCTGCGCGCGCGCCGGCACGGCCAGGCACACTGCGGGAACGAGCCAAACCAGCGCGCGGCGGATCACTTTTTGAGGACGGATTCGTCCCACTCCCCTTCTACCCAAACCTCGCCGTCCGCGAAGTGCTCCTTCTTCCAGATGGGGACCAGCCGCTTCAGGCGGTTGATGCCTTCGAGCGCCGCTTCGAACGCGGGTTTTCTGTGAGGAGCCGTGACGATCACGGCCACGCTGGTTTCGCCAATCTGCATGCGGCCCAACCGATGCACCATGGCGATGCGTCCTACCGGATGCGCCCGCGCGATGTCGCGCCCGATCTCTGCCATCGTTTTCACGGCCATCGGCTCATAGCATTCGTAATCCAGGAACTCGGTGGCCCGGCCCTTGGTGTTGTTTCGAACCACGCCTTCAAAGTTCACCACCGCCCCGTCTTCGCCCCGCAGGATTTTCCGCGCGACGCCCGCCGCGTCGATCGGCTCGCGTGTGAGAGCGAAGAAGTGGCCTTCGGCGGCATCCGAAATCTCGTGCGTATAGCGCCCGGAGCCTCCGCTCACCGGCGGCAAGAACGCGATTTCGTCGCCTTCCCGAACGGCCGCCGAACGATCGCAAAATTGATGATTCGATGCCAGCACGATGCTGGATGCCAAGCCACTCAAGCGTGGAAATTCGCGCGCATACCGGTCGAAAACGGAGCCCAGACGCGCGCCCTCGTCCACCTCGATCTCATCTTCCGAGCGGCCGACGATATCCTTCAACATGCCGAAAAACAGGACTTTGACGCGCACTTGTGACATAGTAACAGACGGTCCGGCGCGGCTCTGGTTTCAGCGTTGTAGACTGCGATTAACTCGATGCCATCTTCTATTTCGCTCCACCGGATGCTGGACCGGCTGGAAGCCGCGAAACGCCATTTCGGAGCCGGCCAGGAATCCGAAGTCGCGAAGTTGCTCGAAGCGCTGGGACGCCGCCGCTTTACCGACGCCGCCGGGCTAATCCGCTTCCATGAAGCGCTGCTATTTTTCCGGGCGTATCCGCCGAATCGCACGATTCTGCGGCTGGCAGAAAGCCTGCTCGCTTCGATCGCCGGGCGAATTGCGGGTGACCTCGAAGCCTTCGAGGAGCCGGACGTTTCGGGCATCGCCGGAACTGCTTTTTCCGCGATCTTCACCTATGACATCGCGCGCTGGCTGGCGTCGCGGCATCGGACCGCGGTCGAAATCGATTGGGAGGCCTGCGATCCCGCGCTGTTCGGGCCATTGCTGGCGCGTTTGCATCCGATGTATGCCGAAGACGCGCTGGTGGAGGCGAACATCCCTTATATGGAATGGTTTCGCGCCTGTAAACCGGCGGGGCGCGGGTCCGATCTTCGGTGGCTGATCGCGCGGATGGAAAAGATGCCACTCACTTCCGATCAGCGGTCGGAGCTGTTCGCGGGCGCGAAGATCGCGATTCGCTGGGATCTCGGCGATTCCTCCACGACGCGAACCAGGCTGCGTCTGCCGGGCTCGGGCCGCGTGTTTTATCATGACCGGCCCTTGCTGAAGCGCAGCGACGTTTCGCTGGCGGATGAGCTGTCAGCGCCGCCGCTGCCGCTCGAGAAATTAACGCAAGCCCACGGCGAGCGAATGCTCGACCTCGCCCGCGAGACGTCCGCCATGCGCTATCGCGAGCTGCATGGTTTCACTTATGGCGATCCGTCGCGAGTCTTTCGCGCGGAGTTCGGGCGCGGCGTCGAAGTCTACGTGTGGGGCGTTCCGCCGGAGCATCGTCTGCCTTTGCGCGCGTATCATTCCGCGATGTTCTTCAAGAACGGCGTGCCGCTGGGCTACATCGAGTGCCTCACGCTATGCGAGCACATCGAGGTGGGATTCAATCTCTACTACACGTTTCGCGAGGGCGAGACAGCGTGGCTTTACGCGCGCCTGCTGCGGCTATTCCGACAGCTGCTCCGCGTAAGCTGCTTCGCCGTCGATCCTTATCAGCTTGGGAACCACAACGAGGAGGCCATCGATTCCGGCGCGTTCTGGTTCTACCGCAAGCTCGGCTTCCGCCCAGCGAATCCGGAGGTCGCGCGGCTGCTCGAAACCGAGGAGCGTAAGCTCCGCGTGGATACGGCCTATCGCACGCCCGCCCGGACACTGCGTCGCCTATCGGCCGGCTGGATGCTCTACGAAACGCCGGGAACACGCCAAGGCGACTGGGATCATTTCGAAGTGCGCCGCGTCGCGATGGCATTGCGCGAGTTGCCGTTTCCGCCGCGAATCGCCCGCGCCAAACGAGGCCCCGACGAAGCCGCGTACGTCAAGCTGCTCCAAAAGGATCAGCGCTTGCGCCGCACATTAATTCGGTTAGGCTCGAAAGGCGGCAAAAAAGGGGAGTAATATCGGGGCATGAAGGACAGGGAAGCCCTGCAATCAGCTCCACCGGCGGCTCCTCGCCGAAGTCGAAGCGCTTGACTCAGAAATGAAAGTCGCCTTCCTCGTAAATAGTCTCGGACGCCTGCCCGCGCGCTAACCTCAGCGCACAAACGTGCGCTACGATAAATGTTTGGAGCGGCACGAGCCCCCCGAAACACCGGCGGAACCTCACTGGGCGTCTCTCAAGGACGACGAGCTGCTGAAATGGCGCATCTGCGACCTCGGCGTGCGCATCCCCGGCAGCGAGCTCGAACCTCGCGTCGCGCAGCTCTACGAAGAACTCAACACCCGCGGTCTGGTCTTCCGCCCCGCCTGCTACCTGGGCGATGAATGGTTCTCGCCCGCGGGTGTCCCGGCCATCGCGATTCCGTTTTATCTTTCCCATCCGCGCCTCAAAACCCTGGAATTGCACCAGACGCTCGAAGTGGAAGGCGGAACGCCGCAATGGTGCCAGCAGCTGCTGCGGCACGAGTGCGGACACGCCATCGATCACGCCTATCGTTTTTCATCCCGTGACAGCTGGCGCGCCGTCTTCGGCAGTCCCGAAACCGAATACGCGCCCGAGACCTATCAGCCGCGCCCTTACAGCAAGAGCTTCGTCCGCCATCTTCCCAACTGGTACGCGCAGGCCCATCCGGATGAGGATTTCGCGGAAACCTTCGCCGTCTGGTTGTCCATGCCGCCCGAAGAATGGCGCGCGCAGTACGCCGGCTGGAAGGCGCTCGAAAAACTCGAATTCGTCGACGCGTTGATGGCGGAAGCCAAATCGCCGCCTCCCAAAGGCTCGCGTGGCCGCCGAATTTCGGAAGCCAGCAAGCTGAAAAAGACGCTGGCGCGCTACTACGCCGAACGCCGCAAACTCTACGCCGAGGATTTTCCGGATTTCTACGACGCCGATCTGCGCGTCCTCTTCGGCAACGGAGAGCCCAACGGCGAGCGCGCGTCGCAGGTGATGCGCCGCAGCCGACCCGCGCTGGTCGGTTCGATAGTGCGCTGGACCGGCCAACACAAATACACTGTGGATATGCTGGTTCGCAAGCTGATCCAGCGCTGCCAGAAGCTGGACCTCACCACGCCGCCGCCTTCCGATCGCGCGCGCCTGTCGTTCGAGCTGGCCGCTTATCTCGCCGCGATGGTGACGAATCATCTGCACACCGGGCGTTTCAAAAGGTCAGTGTAGCCATGAAGGTACTGGTGCTTTTCGACATGGCGCGCCGTGCGGCTCCCGGCGAGACTTTCTCGCCCGAGGTCCTGAAAGAAACCGAGGACAAAGAGACTGAAGCCGATGTGCTTGAGTGCCTGCAGCGGCTGGGGCACGAGGTGGAAACCATGCCGGTCTTCGATGACGTGGTTTGCATCATCCAGAAGTTGAAAACTTTCCAACCCGACGTGGTGTTCAACCTCACCGAATCGTTCCATCGCAACCGCGCTCATGAACCCAATCTCCCCGCGCTGCTGGAGCTCATGAAGGTGCGCTACACCGGCGCTCGGCCCGATGCCCTGATGCTCTGCAAAGACAAGGCGCTCGCCAAAAAAGTGCTGGCCTATCACCGCGTACGCGTGCCGCATTTTGTCATCTCGCCGGATTCCCGGCCTTTGAAGCGCCTGCGGCGTTTTGTTTTCCCAGCGTTTGTCAAACCAGTGGGCGAGGAATCTTCCGACGGCATCAGCAAAGCTTCGTTCGCCCGCAGCGAGGAGGAAGCGCTGGAACGCGCGCGCTTTATCCAGGAAAAATTCCATTGCGACGCTCTCATCGAGGAATATATCGAAGGCCGCGAGCTCTACCTCAGCGTCATCGGCAATCGTAAGCTGACCGTCTTTCCTCCGCGCGAGATTTTCTTCGATCAGGTTCCCGATGACGAACCGAAATTCGCCACGTTCAAAGCGAAATGGGACGACGCATACCGCAAGAAATGGGGCATCCAGAACGGGCCGGCGCGCGAGCTCCCGCCCGGCCTCGAGGAAAAGCTCACGCGCCTGGCGCGCAAGGTTTATCGCGTACTGAAGATCCAGGGCCTGGGAAGAATCGATGTCCGTATCACGGCCGCGGGCGAAATTGTGACCATTGAGGCCAACCCCAATCCGTCGCTCGCGAAAGACGATGACTTCGCGCAATCGGCCGCGCAGGCGGGCCTGGAATACGACGCGCTTATCCAGAAGATCCTGGATAGCGCCGGGATGTAACCCAATCCCCTAAAATAAAGGCTTGAGGCCGTTCGTCCCGCTGCTCCGAAATCCGCATCTGCTCACCATCGCCGGCAACTTCTGGCCGCGCGAGTTGGATGTCGAACGTTTTCCGGTCGAAGCCAAGCTGTACGACACCGAGCCCGGCGTCCAAGTTCTTGTCCACACACAGCGTCCGGCGGCCGATCCGGTGGCACAGCTCGTGATGGTTCATGGACTCGAAGGATCGAGCGACGCCGGTTATGCCCGTAGCCTGGCCCAAGCCTCGCTCCTGGCCGGATGGGCCACGCATCGCTTCAACATGCGCAGCTGCGGCGGAACCGAGCGCTACAGCGGCAAGACCCTGTATCATTCCGGTCAAACCTCAGACCTTCTCTCAGTGCTTCGCCGGCTCCCGAATTCCGCGCCCATCTTTCTGGCCGGATTCTCATTGGGCGGCAATGTAGTGTTGAAACTGGCCGGAGAGCTGGGCGATTCCGCTCGCGACTTGATCGCCGGCGTCGCGGCCGTCTCCACGCCCATCGATCTCGCGGCCTGCGCCCGCCGGCTTCAGCATCCCTCCAACTTCATCTACGCGCGCCGCTTCCTGAAACGCCTGAAGGAGCGCATCCGGCTCAAGGAGCAATTGTCTCCCGGGTCATTCCATCTCGAAGAACTGGCCGGGGTGAAAACCATTTACCAGTTCGACGACCGGTTCACTGCTCAATCCTTTGGCTTCGGCAGCGCCGACAACTACTACGCCACGCAATCCTCCAATCAATTTCTGGAGCGCATCCGCGTCCCCGCGCTGCTGGTGCAGGCCGAGGACGATCCGCTGATTCCGTTCGAGGTCTACCGGCATCCGGCGTTCTCGCGCAATCCGCATCTGCGCCTGGTCGCCGTTGAACACGGTGGACATCTTGGATTCCTATCCAGCACGCCCCCGCGCTTCTGGCTGGATCAACTTCTGGTGGATTGGTTGACCGAAGTACGGAACACAGCGCCGGCCGCATCCGTCTTAGGAGTAGAGTGAGCCAAACTGCGTCTTTTCGAGAGGCCGCCGCCATCGCCAGCGACTCCTTGCGTTCCAGCAAGTTACGTAGCTTTCTCACCTTGCTCGGGATTATCCTTGCCACCACCACTTTGATCGCAGTGATGTCCGTGATTCACGGCATGGACGTGTATATCGCCAATAGCGTTTCCAGCATGGGTTCCGACGGTTTTCGCGTGGTTCGAATCGCATTTCTCGGGAATTTCGATCCCAAGAAGTTTCTGGAGTTGCAGAAGAAGAATCCGCAGATGACGCCCGCGGAATTCGAATATCTCAAGGACAACGCCACTTTAGTTCGCGATATCGGAATGGCGGCGGGGCGCAACGTGAACGTGTCGCTGGGTGCGCAGAGCCTGACCAATATCTCTCTCACCGGCGCCACGCCGAATTGGGCCGCGCTCGGCGATACCCAAATCGCAAACGGGCGCTATTTCACCGACATCGAAAACAACCATCACTCCGCCGTCGCGGTGCTGGGTTCGGATGTGAAGAACAATCTTTTCGGCGAAGCCGATCCGATCGGAAAGACTTTCAAGATCGAGGGGCTCCCGTTCACCGTGGTGGGCGTGGCGGTGCCGAAAGGCAGCGTGTTCGGCCAGTCCCAGGATGGTTTCATCGACATCCCGGCCCAAACTTATTTCCAGATCTACGGCTCCCGGACTGGAATCAGCTTCAACGCCAAGGCCATCGATCAAACCTACCTGGAAGAAGCCAAGGATGAAATGCGGACTCTGATTCGCGCGCGAAGGCATCTTCGGCCCGGGCAGGATGACAATTTTTCGATCATTTCATCGGACTCCCTGGTGGGCGCCTGGGATCGTCTCACGGGCGCCATCGCGGCCACCGCCGTGGCGGTTGTGTCCGTGTTCATGGTGGTGGGCGGCGTGGTGATTATGAACATCATGCTGGCGGCGGTGAGCGAGCGCACGCATGAAATCGGAATTCGCAAGTCGGTAGGCGCGCGCCGGCAGGATATTCTCAATCAGTTCCTGGTCGAATCCTCCATGCTGTCTGGAATCGGCGGCCTGTTCGGAGTGCTGTTCGCCTGGATCGTCGCGATGCTGGTGCGCCTGCTCACTCCCGTGCCGATGTCGATCCCCATTTCGGCGGTGCTGATCGGGCTTGCACTTTCCACTGCCGTGGGGCTCTTCTTCGGCATTTATCCGGCGCAGCGAGCCTCCAAGCTCGACCCTATTGAAGCCTTGCGGGTGGAACGATGACCTGGGTCGAACTCACATCCGCGGTGGGGCTCGCGCTGGCCACGGTACGCGAGCATAAGATGCGCTCGTTCCTCACCGTGCTGGGAGTCATCATCGGCACCGGCACCATCATCGGCGTGGGCTCCATCATCGCCGGTCTCGACGGCGCGGTCACGAACGTCTTGCGCAGCTTTGGAACCAACACGGCGGTGGTTTTCCGTTTCCCGCTGCTCGGGAACCCCACCTTCGAAGAACGGAAGCGCAAACAAATCACTTACGAAGATGCGCTAGCCATCGAGGAGCGCTGTCCGTCGGTGCAAACTGTCAGCCCCTACCTGTTCGCGAACAACTTCGATTTCGGCCCGCCCCAGATCAACATCGTCCGCTACAAAGGCAACGAGCTTTATCAGCCCAACATCGCGGGCACCGAGGAATCCTATGCCGCGGGCACCCAGGTGGAAATGAAGGAGGGCCGCTTCTATACCGATATGGAAGATGTCATCACATGCCGGTAGTGGTGGTGGGAGAGGATGTGCCTCGCGCGCTTATGAACGGCGAGGATCCGGTTGGCAAATGGATCGACATTAACGGCCACAAATTTCAGATCATCGGCGTCATGCTGCGGCCCGCCGCGTCGTTCCCCGGCCAGGATGACACTCGCGTCATGCTGCCCTACTTCAGCATGCACAAGATGTTCCCCGGGTCCAAGGAGAACATGCTGGTGGTGGCGGCCAAACCGGGCCAGCTTCCCGCCGCGATCGACGAAATGCGGGCCGTTCTGCGCATCCAGCGCCATGTGCCTTTCAGCAAACCCGACGACTTTCGCATTTCCACTTCCGAGCAAATGGTGGAGGAGTTCCACAGCGTCACCGCCATGGTCGCGCTGGTAATGGTGGTGCTCAGCTCCATCGGATTGCTGGTGGGCGGCATCGGAGTGATGAACATCATGCTGGTGTCGGTGACCGAGCGCACCCGCGAGATCGGAATTCGCAAGGCCATCGGCGCAACCCGGGCCGACATCGTGCTCCAGTTTCTCACCGAAGCGGTAGTGCTCACCGGGCTAGGCGGCCTGCTCGGGATGACCGTGGGATATTCGGTCTCGCTGATCTGCCGGCTGGTGGTTCCCAGCCTTCCGACAGCCGTGCCGTTATGGGCGGCGGTGCTGGGCGTGGTGGTTTCGGTGGCGGTGGGTTTGTTCTTCGGAATTTGGCCGGCGAACAAAGCCGCGCGCCTGGACCCGGTGGTCGCGCTGAGGTACGAGTAGATTTAGCTTGCGTACCGGCGAGTCTTAGTCGGCCGTACCACCCGCTTGCGAACCGGCGTCGCTTCCATCAGCGGTTTATTGCAATGCAGACAGCGGGGCACATCGGACCGCGTCGACAAGTGGCAGGACCGGCAATAGATTTGCGGTAGCGATACGGTGGAAAGCGCCTGCAACATTTTTGCCTCGCTTTGTTTATCGTCAGCTCTTCTGATTACTTTAGCCCGAATGTGATCTCGGGATGCGATGATAAAGTGCAGTCGACTGTATGCAAGCCCACGAACAGACTAGCGCCTGGCTGGACGCCGCCCGCCGAGCCATGCAAATCGAGGCCGGCGCCATTCAACGTGCCGCGGCGCGCCTGGACGGCAACCTCTCGCGCGCGGTGGATTTAATCCTGGCGCATCCCGGCAAGGTGGTGGTCACCGGCTTGGGCAAATCCGGCCATGTGGCCCGGAAAATCGTGGCGACCCTGTGCAGCACCGGCACGCCCGCGGTCTTCCTGCACGCTGCCGAAGCCTCGCACGGCGACCTGGGCATTTACGCCGCGGGCGATCCAACCGTCATGGTTTCAAAAAGCGGCGCTACGGCGGAGCTGCTTGAGCTGCTCCCGTTTCTCCGTGGGCTGCCGTCCCAGCGCATCGGCATTTTGGGAAATCTCTCCTCGCCGCTTGCGGCTGAAATGGATGTCGTGCTGGACGCTTCGGTGGAGCGCGAGTCCGATCCCGAAAATCTCGCTCCCACCGCCAGCGCCACCGTCGCCCTGGCTCTCGGCCATGCTCTAGCAGTTGCGCTGATGCGCGCGCGAAACTTCAACGCGGCGGATTTTGCCCAGCTCCATCCCGGAGGACACCTGGGACGCGGCTTGCGATTGACGGCGCGGGAAGTCCTGCATGCCCGTGACGAAGTGGCGTGGGCGCATCCCCAAGATTCGCTGAAGCAGGTGGTGATCGCGATGACGCATCACCCGCTGGGGGCCGCTTGTGTTCTCGATCGGGAAGGGAAACTGGTGGGATTGATCACCGACGGGGATCTTCGCCGCGCGCTCCAGCTGCACGATGACATCCGCACGCTAACCGCCAGCGACGTCATGACGCCCGGCGCCATCCGGATTGCGCCCGATACCCGGCTGCTGGACGCGCTGCGCCTGATGGAAGACCGCCCGTCCCAGATTTCGGTGCTGCCGGTGGTGGATCCTCAAACCGGCGCCTGTTTGGGGCTGCTCCGCTTGCACGACATCTACCGCGCAGAACTGGAGTAACAGCTACGCGCTTTGCGCTTCGGCGAGTGGCGGCCGTTCGCCGGCCTTCGCCAGCAACGCTCGTTCGGCCGCGCCCAATAGTTCCGCGGTCTTTGGCACTCGATACCAGCGTACTTCCCATACGCTGCGCTCAAAGAATGTCCACTCGCCCGCCAAACTCAGGTTCGCGCTAACCAGGATCGCTTCACCTCGCCGAGTCTCGGACCATTCCACGTGGACTGGGGATGCAGTGTTTGCACATTCACTCAAAATAAATTCTCCCCTCCCAGCCGAGAAACGCTCCGCCTGGAAGTCTGGCTTAAAAAGTTAAGATTGCTATGTTTTCAATTCTATTCCAAATGCATGGATTCTTGTTAAACCGTCAGTACCGCCCGGTACTAGGCGTTCCCCATAATGGAATTGGATGGCTCGCGACACGCTGCTTGGCTTCTTCGACGACTTCGCTCAGGGGCCTGATGAATTCCTGGTTTACGATGACGGTTTCCGCAGCCGTCACTTCAGTTACAACCAGGTTGCGGAGCAGGCGCGCGCGTTTGCATCACGGCTGCGTGCCGGCGGCATCGGCATAGACGACAAGGTCATCTTGTATGGCGAGAATCGCCCCGAGTGGATCGTCGCCCTGTGGGGCTGCCTGATCGAGGGCGTGATCGCCGTACCCATCGACTACCGGTCGTCGCCCGAATTTGTCGGCCGCATCGACCAAATTGTCCAGGCGCGCGCGATTCTCAT
Source organism: Terriglobia bacterium (assembly GCA_963786745.1). Lineage (GTDB taxonomy): Bacteria > Acidobacteriota > Terriglobia > Bryobacterales > Bryobacteraceae > Palsa-89. Next base: position 56,901 of record CAWBAE010000020.1, read on the forward strand.
CGGGGATGAGGTTTCGCTGCCTGCGTCATCCAAGATCTGGCCCCTCGCCAGTCTGAGCGCCGGTTCGGGGCCGCACGCGCGTCCCGCGGCCTCGATCCAGAAGGATCAAGTAGCCGAGATCATCTTCACTTCCGGCGCAACCGCCGAGCCGAAGGGCGTCATCATCACGCATCGCAACATCCTCGCGAACATCGTTCCGGTGGAGAAGGAGGTTAACAAATACCGCAAGTACGGCCGGCCGTTCCGTCCAGTGCGGTTCCTCAACCTGCTGCCGCTCAGCCACATGTTCGGGCAGGCCATGGCGACTTTCATCCCGCCCATGCTGCCGGGGATGGTGGTGTTCATGCGTGGATACAATCCCAGGGAAATCCTGCGGCAGATCCACTCGCGGCGAATCTCCGTGCTGGTCTCGGTGCCGCAAATCCTCGAGATCCTGCGCGAACATCTGCAGCAGCTCTTCCCCGAGTTGAGAAATTGGCAGCCTACGCCGGGGCATTGGCTGGGCCGCTGGTGGCGCTATCGCAAGATTCATCGCTTGTTCGGCTGGAAATTCTGGAGCTTCATCGTGGGCGCAGCTCCGCTCCCTGCGGCCCTTGAAGCGTTTTTCTCGGAGCTGGGCTTCCTGGTGATCCAGGGATACGGCCTCACCGAAACCGCGCCCATCGTGACGCTCAACCATCCCTTCCACGCGCGTAGAGGATCCGTGGGAACACCCATCGCCGGCGTCGAAGTCAAAATCGCGGCCGACGGCGAGATCCTGGTGCGCGGCGAGAACGTGACGTCCGGCTATTTCGAGCGGCCGGAGGAAACCGCGCGAGCTTTCGAGGACGGCTGGTTCCACACCGGCGACATCGGCAAGCTGAATGAGAACGGCGGGCTAACGATCCTCGGACGGATCAAGGAAATGATCGTCACGCCGGAAGGGATGAATGTATTTCCCGACGACGTGGAGGCAGTGTTGAAAAAGCAGCCGGGGGTACGCGACGCCGCAGTGGTTGGAACGGATCGGGTGCATGCCGTCCTGATTCTCGATCCGGGCGCAGACCCGGACGATATCGTGCGTCGTGCCAATGCGGATCTGGCCGATTATCAACGCATCCGCAGCGTATCGCGGTGGCCCTATCCTGAATTTCCGCGCACTGAGGGAACCGGTAAGCTCAAGCGGCACGAGATCGCCCAGGGAACTCCGCCGCCAGCCAAATCGGCCGGGATTGACATGAGCGTTCCGCTCGATTCCCTGACCTCGCTCGAGCGCGTGGAACGCATGGTGGCCCTCGGGTTAGATGAATCGGAGAGCAGCGGGCCTACGGGAGGCGGAGCGCCGGATTCACCGGCCGACTTTCCAATCTGGAACCGTGGCATCCTTGCGCGCGCCGCCCGCCGCTTGTTCCTTCCGTCGTTCCTGCTGCCGCTGACCCGCATCTTTGCCCACATTCGAACCGAGGGTCTCGAGAACCTCAAAGACCTTGACGTTCCGGTGATTTTCGCGCCGAATCACCAGAGTTTCATGGACGTCCCAGCCGTAATGAGCGCGCTGCCGTCGCGCTGGCGATACCGCGTCGCGCCGGCCATGCGGAAGGAATTCTTCGAGGCGCACTTCCACGGGCGCAGTTTCACCAACAGCCTGAACTACTGTCTTTCCGCCCTGTTCTTCAATGCATTCCCGATCCCGCAGAGAGAGCCGGGCGCGCTTGCGACCCTGCGTTACATGGGCGAACTCACGAACGCGAAATACTGCGTCCTGATTTTTCCGGAAGGCAGGATGACGCGGCATGGCGAGATCGCGCCATTCCAGCCCGGCATTGGGATGATTGCGTCGAAACTCGAAATCCCGGTGATTCCGGTCCGGATCGAAGGGCTGGATCAGGTATTGCATGAGGGCTGGCGGATGGCCCGGCTGGGCCGGGTCCGCATTCGCTTTGGAGCGCCTTTGCGTTTGTCGGGCGATGACTACGTCGCGCTGGCCGGTGAAGTGGAGGCCGCGGTTCGCCGGCTGTGATGGGCAGGTTCGGAACCAACCCGTAGATGTGCTCTAATCCAACAGAGGAGGGCGTTTGAAGAAGATTCGGATGGGGATCCTCGGGTGCGGAAGGATCGTGCAGTCAACGCATCTGCCGATACTGCACAGGCGAGACGATGTGCAGATCGTCGCGCTCGCCGAGCCGATTGAGGCGATTCGCGGCGCGGCGTTGCGGCAGGTCCCCGGCGCTCATGGCAGCGCCGACTGGCGCGAGGTGGTTCAGAATCGCGACCTCGACGCCGTGCTGATCGCTCTTCCTACGGATCTTCACGCCGAGGCGGCCATCGCCGCCTTGGACGCTGGAAAGCACGTTTACCTTGAAAAGCCGATCGCCGCGACCCTCGACGACGGCAGGCGCGTCATGGATGCCTGGAAGAGAAGCAACTGCATTGCCGTCACAGGGTTTAACTACCGTTTTCATCCGCTCGTCTCGGAGCTGCGGCGGCAGATTCAGGCTCGCCGGGTCGAGCAAGTGGTGGCGGTGCGGGGCTGCTTCACTACCCCGGATAGCGATCTCCCGGCTTGGAAGCTCTCGCGTGCGACTGGCGGCGGCGTATTGCTCGATCTGGCGTCGCATCACATCGATCTGCTCCGCTACATATTAACGGCGCAGGTGGAGAGCGTCAGCGCTCGCATCATTTCTACCGAGAGTGAAGCCGATACGGCGACCATGGACCTGCGGCTGGGCGGAGACATCGTTGCCCAACTGTTTTTCTCCTTTCGGTCTGTCGGCGAGAACCGGATCGAGATTTTCGGGAACCAAGGCAAGCTGGCGGTCGACTGCTACCGTTCGGTCGGCGTCGAATACACCGGGCTGCAGCCAGGCGGGAGCGCCGGACAGCTGGTGAGACAGACGGCCTCGATGGTGCATCGGGCCGCGAAAACGCTTGCATCCAAACTTTCAGGAAGCTACATGCACCGCTCGTATCAGGGAGCGCTCGAGGCATTCGTGTCGGCCGTCGCGAGCGGGAAGCAGCCGGAGTGCGATCTGCATGCAGGCTACGCGAGCCTGGCGGTGATCGACGCAGCGGAGCGCTCAATACAGAATGGCGCGGACGTAAGCCCGGAGCGGCCCGCGACTGCCCAAGCAGCACTTGCACCGGACCCCGCGCCCGCTGGCGCTCTGCCCAGCCTTTCGGTCGTCGCGGTCACAATGGACTGCTACGAAACGCTGCGCCGGACCGTCCGGCACCTGGCTGAACAGACTATCCATCAGCGCATCGAACTGCTGATCTCGACACCATCGCGCGCCCAGCTTGCGCTTGACGAGCGGGAGATGGAGCCTTTTCATTCCTTCCAGGTTTTCGAATCGGAACCCACCGATACCGTCGTGGCCGCGAGAGTTCCGGCGGTGCGCGCCACGCGCGCGCCATTCGTGATTTTTGCGGAGGACCATTCGTTCCCCGAGCCAACCTGGGCGGAGGAACTGGTGGCTGCTCACGCGCAAGGCGCGGCGGCCGCGGGTCCGCAGATTCGCAACGCGAATCCCCAGAGCAGCATGAGCTGGGCCGATCTTTTTCTCGGCTTTGGACCCTGGGTAGAACCGCGGCAGCACGGCTCGGTCCAGCGCTTGCCTTGGCATAACTCCGCCTATGACCGCGAAGTGCTCATGTCTTTGGGTGACGAATTGGAGGCTCTGCTTGAAAACGAGGGCCTTTTGCATGAGCGTTTGCGCGCCCAAGGAAAGCAGATGTATTTGCTGGAGGCAAGGACGCGGCACGTGAACGTTACCCGCCTGGGCTCCTTCTCCGGCGCCCACTATCACGGTGGAAGGACTTTTGGAGCCGGCCGCGCGCGCGAGGAGCGCTGGAACCTTCTCCGCCGCACTCTGCATGTCGCGGGCGCGCCGCTGGTTCCTCTAATGCGGCTGCGCACTTCGGTAAACGATGTGAAGCAATGCGGCCGGGGCCGCCAACTGCTGCCCCGGATGCTTCCTTTCTTGCTTCTCGGCCTCTGTTGTCATGCCCTCGGCGAGGCAGTCGGCATCGCATGGGGCCCCGGCAGTTCCGGACGCCGCAAATCCGATCTTGAATTCCATCGCGAGCGGCACGTGTCCGACGCCGACGCCATTGCGTTGGGATTTTCGACCGCCCCGGGGAATCGCTCGGCGGCAGACACCGGCGTTTAGGTCCACACTTGTGATTTCGACGTTCTCGGTCGTCATTCCCACCCACCAGCAGCCAGCGGAGCTATCCAGGTGTCTGGCCGCCCTGAGCGAGCTCGACTACCCGCGCGAGCGGTTTGAAGTAGTGGTGGTCAATGATGGAGGCTGCTCCGTCGAGGAGACGGTGGCTGCATATCTCGATCGGATGAACGTGATCCACATCACGCAGAAGAAATCCGGCCCGGCGGCCGCTCGAAACACCGGCGTCGCTCGGGCGCGGGGTAAGTACATCGCATTCACCGATAGCGATTGCCTGCCGGATCGCGCCTGGCTTGCGCAATTGGAGTGTCAACTCGCCGCCGACGAAAACGTTCTGGTGGGCGGCCGGATACTAAACGCGCTGGAGGATAACGCCTGCTCCGCAGCCAGCCAGCTGCTGGTGACCTACTTATATTCGTATTACAATCCGAACCCCGGCCACGCGCGATTTTTCACCAGCAACAACATGGCAATGTCCCGCGCGACCTTCTTGACCACCGGAGGGTTCAATGCTCGCTTCCACCGCGTTGCCGCCGAAGATCGTGAGCTGTGCGACCGCTGGGCGCACTGTGGCCTCCGCATGGTCTATGCCGAAGCCGCGCTGGTCCTGCATACCCATCGGTTGACGATCGGTTCGTTTTGGCGGCAGCATTTCCGGTATGGGCAAGGCGCGTTGCATTATCGCCAAGCCAGGGCCGAGCGCGAAGCGGGACGCCTGAGGGTTGAGCCTCTGCGCTTTTACATTGGTTTGCTGCGATATCCATGGACCGCGAGAGTACGCCGGCCGCTGCGAACCGCCAGCCTCCTTTTGGTCGCCCAAATCGCCAACGCGATCGGGTTTTTCCGGGAAAAGATCATAGGCGGGCCGATGGGATCCATACTAAGAAGCTCCACGCTGAGCGGCCCGACTTAGCCACCAAGTCCGTTCAGGGCTTGTCGAACATCTCAAGCTGCTCTTTGGAGGCTGGCTTCGTTTTTGCGATTTTCCGCAGCGGGCTGCCCACGATCCCCAGCACCTGGACGCCCGAGAGCGCGGCTTTTGGCACGAAAATGCGCTGGTTTTGAAATCCTGGATCAGGCGGAATCACCGAAAAACCCTGCGATTCCATTTGGAGCAGGTTATTTGCGAGCAACCCGTCCATTGCATCGCCATCCCGAAAGTGCATGCGGATCCACAGGCCCTCCATTTTTGGCCGCGTAGTGAACAGACGCAGCTCTTTCCGCGGCTCGCCTTGCTGGAAATCTCTAACAAAACAAACCAATTTTATTTCCCCGTACGGCAACACACTCACTTCCCCGGCCTGGCTCAGCAATTCGAGTCCGTGCTCGAGCAAATAGCTTTGGGGATTCACGAAGCCCGATAAAGCCTCGCGGTCGAACCGCGTGATGAGCACTTTTTTGGTGGTGGAGACCGCCAAATTACTCCTCGATCACGCGCGCGCCGCCGTCCCGGCGATCTGCCAGTACCGGAATGCGTGCGAGTGAAAGCACTTTTCTTCCAAACAAATTTGCGAATATTGTATCATTGGCAGAATGCGGGCAGCGGCATCTATATCGGCGCATATCGAATCTTTTCTTGAGTTCTGCCGCATCGAGAAAGGTCTCGCGAGGACTACGCTCGAAGCCTATCGTCTTGATCTTGAACGGTTTGCGGGCTCGTTCGGCCCCTCCGATTCGCTGGCATCCGCGGGCCCCTCGACCGCCATCGTGCGCCGCCATATCGATTCGCTGTATAAGTCTGGCATGGCCAGCCGGTCCATTGCTCGCCATATTACCACCCTGCGGAATCTTTATAAGTACTTGCTCGAGAACGGCCAAGTGGAATCCGATCCCACCGCTCTGGTGGCCGCGCCGAAACAGTGGCACAGTCTTCCTAAATATCTAAATACAAAGCAATTGAGTGATCTGATCTCGGCTCCGGACCTCGCCAGGCCGCAAGGGCTCCGGGATCGCGCGATGCTCGAATTCCTATATGCGACCGGCCTCCGGGTGTCGGAGCTGTGCCAGCTTCGGCTGGCGGATCTGGAGACCAGTATGGGAGTGGTTCGGGTGCTGGGGAAGGGCAACAAGCACCGGATGGTTCCGGTGGGCAGAACTGCCCTGGCCGCGGTCGAGCAATATGTCGCGGGCGGACGGGCGGCCTTGCTCAAAGGGCGGGCCTGTCCTCATTTATTTGTCACCAATCGCGGCCGGGCGATGACGCGGCAGGCTTTCTGGAAGCTGCTGGCTGGGTACGGCAGGAAAGCCGGGATTTTCCACGACCTGACGCCGCATGTCATCCGCCACACTTTCGCCACGCATTTGCTGGAAGGCGGCGCCGACTTGAGGAGCGTGCAATCCATGCTGGGGCACGCCGACATATCCACTACCCAGATTTATACGCACGTGATGCGGTCTCGCTTGCGAAAGACCGTGGACGAGCATCATCCGCGAGCATAATTTGTTTTGGACTGATTGTGATTGTAAATCCGGTGGGAAGCGCGGCGTGGTGAAGCCAGTCTCCCTCACCGTGGAGAGAGCGATGCGATGAGCGATTACATGTTTATGCTTGACAGCCACCTGAGCGCTGACCAGGCTCGGGTGGTTGCAGAGGTTCAAGCCGCCGCGGTTCACGCCAACATGAATCTCTTCCTTACCGGCGGAGCGATGCGCGACATGTTGGGCGGCTTTCCGATCCTGGAGATTGACTTCACGGTGGAAGGCAACGCGGTGAAGCTGGCTCAGACCATCGTGAAAAAAATCGGCGGGAAAATTCTGGTAGCCGATGAGAACCGCAAGGCGGTCCACGTGGTTTTCCCGGGCGAAGTGCATGCCACCATCGGAATGGCGCGTCAGGAAAAGTATTCCAAACCCGGCGCCAAACCGGCCGTGCGTCCGGCCACGATTCATGAGGATTTGCGCGGCCGCGATTTTACGATCAACTCCATCGCGCTCTCTTTGAATCCGGCTTCGCGCGGGCTGCTGCTCGATCCCAACAACGGCGTCGGCGACCTGGAGCGCAAGGAACTTCGCGCCGTCAGCAACTACACCCTCTATGACGATCCGATTCGTCTGATCCGCCTGCTGCGGTTCAAGGTGCGGCTGGGCTACGGCATCGAAGAGCGCACGCGGATGCAGTACGACAACGCGCGCGAAGCGCAGCTTGAAACCAAGATCCCCGCCGAGGACTTGTTGGAAGAGTTGCGCCATATCGCCAACGAGCCCAATTGCGCGGACGTGGTGAAGCTGCTCGAAGAGGAAAAGCTGTTAACGCTCTTTTCGCCCGCGCTGGAAGGCGCCAGGGTGAATCACCCGGGCCTGCAAAAGCTGCAAAAGGCAAAGCAGATGATTCCGTTCGGTGTGAATCTTCGTTTGGAGAATATAGGCCTGTTCCTGTATTTTCTCGCCGAGAAACTTTCCGCCAAGGAGCGCGGCCCGTTCGCCAAGGGCATTGGGCTGACTAAGAAGGAAGTGGAACAGTGGCAGGGGCTGGAATCCCGTGCGAAGAAACTTGAAAAGGATCTGAAGTCGGCGAAGCTTCAGAAGCCGTCGCACGTTTATCAGCTGCTTTCGAAAGCCCCCGGGGATCAGATCCTGTTTCTACTCGCGCATTCGGGTGAGCGCCTGGTGCACGATCGCATTCGCAACTATTTGCAGAAGTACGTGCCGGCAGCGCAAGAGATCACCGATAAGGACATCCTCGCGACGGGAGCCAAGCCGGACACGCCCAAATTCCATAAGGTGCGGGAGGAATTGATCCTGACGCGCCTGGATGCGCGGCCCAAGAAACCACCGCCGCCCGTTGAGACGCCCGTAGCTCCGCCCGGCGCGCCCGCGCTCGCTCGAAAGTAAGTGCTGGTTCTCGCGTCCAATTCGCCGCGGCGGCGCGAAATCCTGACTGCGGCTGGGATTTCGTTTATCGTGCGAGCGCCCAACATCCTGGAGGAGCGGCGCGCCGGTGAATCTCCCGTTGACTACGTTCGACGCCTGGCCGAGGAGAAAGCCTGCGCCGTCCCGTTGAATCCAGGCGAAATTGTGCTCGCCGCTGACACGGTTGTCGTCGTGGGCGAGCAGGTTCTCGAGAAACCGAAAGATCGGGCCGACGCCATCCGGATGCTGACGCTTCTATCCGGCCGCGAGCACCAGGCTATCAGCGGAATCTGCCTCCGCACGGACACTCGAACATTGGTCGATTCGGCAGCCACGCGGGTGCACTTCATTGAGCTGACGCCGGAAGAAATCGCGGCCTACGCGGCCAGCGGCGAGCCGATGGACAAAGCCGGCGGATATGCGATCCAAGGACTGGCGTCCAAGTTTGTCGACCGCATCGAAGGCTGCTACTTCAATGTCATGGGTCTTCCGATCGCGCTGGCTTATGAATACTTGAAGCGACTCTGCTAGACTATCCGTAGCGTAATTGAGGCACATCCAAGCTGTTGCCTTGGCCGCTGCGATTCTCGCGGCGAGGCAGGCTGCCGAAGCGCAGACAATCTTCAATCCGGCTCCTTCCCGAATTTTCGGCCAGGCAGTCTTACAACAGCAGGGAATCCTGACGGCCACCGCTCCGAACCTGGTGGAGGGCAGGGAATTCAGCAACCCGCAAGCCGTCGCGGTAGATACTTCCGTCAGCCCATCCATTCTTTATGTCGCCGACACAGGGAATAATCGCGTGTTGGTCTGGAAGAATGCTTCCGGATTCTCGAACGGCGCGTTCGCGGATAAAGTAATCGGGCAGCGCGATTTCCTGACGACGGCCGCGCAAGGTCCGGACGCCGACCTAAGCACGGGTCTCTATGAACCGGTCGCCCTGGCCGTGGATGTGCGTGGAAATCTTTACGTGATCGATGCCGGCAACAATCGAATTCTTCGATATCCCATTCCTCTTGCTCAGAGCGCCGATTTGCCGCCGGTAGACCTGGTGATCGGCCAATCCGACCTGAACGGGCGCGCGGCGAATGCGGGACAATCCGGGCCGAGCGCGAATTCGCTCGCGTTCTCCACTGGTTCGGGGACTTTTCGCGCGGGCTTGGCTTTCGATGCGCAGGGGAATCTGTGGGTCTCCGATCCCGGCAACAATCGGGTGCTGCGTTTTCCCGCAGCCGAGCTGGCACCCGGCGCTTCCAACCAGCCGTCGGCGGACCTGGTGCTGGGGCAGCCGGATTTTACTTCGAACTCACTTCCCGCCGGCGCGAACGCAACCGGCAAGAACTATCTGTCGCAACCATCCGGTCTCGGCTTTGATCCTAAGGGTCGCCTGTTCATTGCGGACGCCGCCAATCGAGTGGCGGTCTATGCCCCGCCCTTCGCGATCGGTCAATTGAGCTCGCGCATAATGGGTGTGGTGATTGCCGTTTCCGGACAACCGGCGCCTCCGGCCACGAGCGCGAGCACGCTGGGGGCGACGGACAGCAACGGAAGCGCCGCTCCACCCGAAGACGTGTTTTTCATCGGCGCTAGCCCCTATGTCGTCGATACCGGAAGCGCGCGAATCCTGGGATATGCTCCCTTCGATCAATGGTCTTCGGAAGCGACGGCATTTTCTCCAGCCGCCACGCTGGTAATCGGCCAGCCCAATTTCCAAACCAACCTGTCGAATCAAGGCGCGCCGCAGCCGAGCGCGTCCACGCTGGCCGGGCCGCTGCCAAATCCGCAAGTGAGCGGGCCCGCGGGCGCGGCGTTCGACGGAACGAATCTTTATGTGACGGATTCCGGCAATAACCGGGTGCTGGCGTTTCCTTCGCAAGCGGGCGGCCTGGCGGTGTCAGCCAACCGGGTGTTGGGTCAAGACGATTTTGAATACGATTCCGTCAATCTGATTGAGGGCCGCGAAGCAGGCTTCGATTCGAATTTGAACTCATGTACTTTCAACGGGGCATTTCCATTTTCCGCCGGTGGAAGCGCCGTGATCGACGCCGTCGCCAATCCTCCGCACCTGTATGTTGCCGATCCGTTGAACAATCGCGTGCTCGGATTCTTGGACTACCGCCTGGTGAATGCCGGAGGCAAGGCCGATCTCGCGGTCGGGCAGCCTGATCTTCTCACCGGCGTGCCTAACTACCCCACTGGAGACGGCGCCTCGACCAACGATCAAGGCCTATGGTCGCCGGAGGGCCTGGCTGTCGACGCCAACGGAAATCTGTACGTCGCGGACGCATGCAACGGCCGAGTGCTGCGATTTCCCGCTCCTTTCGCCCAGCCGCAAGGCGCCATGCCGCGCGCCGATCTGGTGCTCGGACAGACTACGTTCTTCAACCAGCCGATCAAAGATCCCAGCCATCAGACCATGCGAAGCGCCTATGGCCTGGCGCTTTCGTCGGCCGGCGATTTAGTGGTCTCCGATCCGCTGGCCAATCGGATTCTCTTTTTTCGCAAACCGCAAGGCGGCGATTTTGAGAGCGGCGCATCCGCTTCCAACGTGTTCGGACAAGCCGACTTCAGTTCCTCATTGCCCGTTCTTTTCTCCGGACCGCACTTGATTGCGCTGGACTCCTCCGACCAGTTGTATGTCGCCGACACTGGCAACAATCGCGTCGCCGTGCTGCCGAATGTCACCATCGCGGGCGACAATCCCCCGGTGCTTTTCTCCCTCACTTCGCTGAGTAATCCTTTCGGTATCGCGGTGGATCAAAACAGCGGCGAGATTTGGGTTTCGAACACGGGCGCGAACCAGACCCTACGCTATCCCCAATATCAGAACGTGATCAGCAACCCGGCTCCGGATTCCACGCTCCCATCTTCGGGCCGGTTTCGGTGGCGCTGGACCCCTTCGGCAACCCGGTGATCGCCGAAGGGCTCACCAATCGGGTATCGTTTTACTTTCCCGCCATCGACTACACTACCTCCGCCGGCGGCGTCGCGGACAGGTTATCGGGAAATGCCGCGAATTATTTCGGCCGCTTTGCGCCGGGCATGTTGGCCAGCATTTTCGCGTTCCCCAGCTCGCAATTCGGCGATCAGACCGCCGGCGCCTCTACAGTCCCATTGCCCACCATGCTCGGTGACGTCGAGGTTCTGGTGGGTGGAGTAGCTGCCCCGCTGACTTACGCTTCGCCCAGCCAGATCAACTTCCAGGTCCCCAGCGCCACGCCGGTGGGCGGCTTCGTCGAATTTCAAGTGCTGCGAAAATCCACCGGTCAGATCCTCGCAAGTTGGCTATTTCGGATCGATGCCGCCTCGCCGGGGCTATTCACGGCCGACAGCAGCGGAGCGGGCCAGCTTCTAGCGGTGAATCAAGATGGCACGCTTAATAACGACGCGCATCCGGCCAAAGCAGGGACGTATATTTCTCTCTATGGAACCGGACAGGGTCTGATCGCCGGCATGCCCGCCGACGGACAGATCGCTCCGGCAAACATCGTGACGCCGGAGACGCCCCAGGTTTTTATCAATTCCGGATTCGTGGCGAACTCCGACATCCAATACTCCGGGCTGGCTCCGGGCTTTGTGGGTCTATGGCAGGTCAACGTCAAGGTGCCTGCCGACGTTCCTCCCGGCGACGTGATCGTGTACATCACCTATCACGAAATCAACAGTATTCTGGATCCCAATGGAATCCGCCGGGTTACTACGATCGCAACCACGCCTTAACCGCGGGTGAACCAATTTGGCGCGAGAGAGCGTCTAACTGACGGGGGTTGTTGGCCATGCTTAGATCAACATCGCTCGCATGCATCTCAGTCGCGCTGCTGATCGCGACGCCCTCCGTCGCTCAATCTGTTCAGCAAGAGAATCAGACCAGCCAGCCCGCGCCGGCTCAAGACCAGAAGAGCAAGCCCGGGCCGGGCAAGGAAATCGGCAGTGGCGCGGGCAGCATCGGAACCGGCGCGGCGAAAGGCGTGGGCAACCTGGCGAAAGGCACAGCGAAAGGCGCGGCGGATCTGGTGACGCTGCATCCCGTCAAAGCCGCGGGTTCTTTCGGAAAGGGCGCCGGAACGGCAGGCAAGGATGTCGCCGTCGGAACAGTAAAAGGCACCGGTAAGATCGGCAAAGGCATAGGCCGCGCCTTCAAGAAACTGTTCTAGGGCGGCGGGCTTCTCCTGTACACTCGTAGGTCAAAGGAGAAGCCTGCATGCGTGCTCTGTTATTAGTTCTCTCCATCACTCCGGTGCTCTGTTTGGCCGCGGAAAACGTCGCCGACGTGGGCGCTCACATCACTCAGGCGGACGTGGCATCCACTCTGGCAGCCCTGCCCGAGGGAAAGGGCACGGAGCAGATCCTCCGCATGATCAATGTCGGGCGAATGGACGTCGGCGTCGCGGTGATGCGCCGCATGCCAGGCAGGCAGGGCGCCATTCTGCACGACGAGTTGACTGAGGTTTATCACATCCTGGCAGGAACCGGCGTGCTCGTTACCGGCCGGCAATTGGACGACCCCAAACACCGCCTCGATCCAAATGGCCGGGTGGTGAAGGAACTGGCCGGACCCAGCGTCGGCGGGCCTTCTATCCGCGATGGGCACAGCCAACGCTTCGGTCCCGGCGACACCGTGATCATTCCCGCGGGCGTGGCGCATTGGTTCAGCTCGCTCGATTCGATAGTCGATTACCTGGTGGTGCGCATCGACCCTGACAGAGTGATCCCGATCAAGTAAAATAATGGTAGGTGCGCTACTTCAGGCAACTCCCCGTTTTAACACTTACCCTGCTGGTAATTCCGTCCTGGGCCGGTGATGTCCATCCACTGGGCGTTCCAAACTTTCACCAGGTGAACGAACGAGTGTACCGGGGCGGACAGCCGACTCCCACGGGTTTCCAGAGCTTGGCTCAGCTCGGAGTCAAAACCGTGATCGATCTGCGCCGGGTGAACGAGCATTCCACCACTTCGGAAGCGCAGGTGGTGGAAGCTGACGGGATGCATTACATCAACGTGCCGCTGAGCGGTGTCGCCGCGCCACCGGATTCCGACGTCTCCAAAGTGCTGGCGTTGCTGGGGGCGGGCGCCGAAGGCCCCGTTTTCGTGCATTGCCGGCGCGGCGCGGACCGGACCGGAACCATCATCGCGTGCTACCGGATTGAGCATGATGGTTGGCGGAACGGCCAGGCTTTGAAAGAGGCGAAATCGTTCGGAATGAACTGGACGGAACTCGCCATGAAGCACTTTGTATTGACTTTCAACCCTGCCGCCGAGCGCTTGGCTCAGGGCGCGGGAACGCGCTCCACCGGCGATCAGTAACCCCGGCCGCCCGAGGATCGCCGTATGATGATGTTAGCCTTCAGCTGATGATGATTGGCATGCTCGATCTCACGAAACGCAGGGCGCTGGCAAGCGTTGCCGTGTGCGCCGGGCTCCTGTGTTCCGCCTGCGCTACGGGCGCCGGGCATCCCGCGGATGCTAAGCCGGCTGCCGTGGAATGGCGGCGGCTGGGGTACTGGTCCGGACACGGGAACGCGCAAACCGAGTCATTCGACATCGGATTCGCGCAAATTCGGATTCGTTGGGAAACCCGCAATGAGTCCCCGCCCGGTGCTGGAACGTTCGCTGTAACCGTTAACAGCGCCGTGAGTGGGCGCGATCTGGCGTTGGCGGTGGACCATCGAGGCACGGGCCACGACATCGCGTACGTAGGCGTGGAACCGCATTATTCGTATTTGGTGATCAACTCCAAGGACGTCGATTGGACCATTACGGTGGACGAACCCGGGCCCGAACCGGCCGGGCGCAATCGCATGGTTCCCACCCCGCTGGAAAGGGTATATAATGATTGGCCGGTACCCGACGAATATGGAAGTTCAAGAGCTGCCAGGTTCGCAGTCCATCGATTTGGCTTGGCTCCGGTTGGAAGAAGCGTTACTTCGAAGCTTGAGGAGGTAATCCTGAAATGGCAGATCTGGGAGATTTGAAGATAACCGACGAGACGCCGAAAAACGTCTCTCGACGGAAATTCATCAAAGGAGTGATCGCCGGAGGGGCGGCGGTATCCTCGGCGACCTACCTGTTCCGTGCGTCCAATCAGGCTTCGGCGGCGGATGCGAGCGAGCGTCTGATCACGCTGAACGTGAACGGGCAGATGCGGCGCGTGGATGTCATGAAGCAGGAGACGCTGGCCATGACGCTACGCTACAAGCTGGGGCTCACCGGGACCAAGATCGGATGCGACCGGGCCGAATGCGGGGCCTGCACGGTGTTGATCGACGACGTTCCGCGCTATTCCTGTTCGACGCTGACGCACACGGTGCGGAACAAGGAGGTGCTGACGGTGGAAGGTCTGCAGGCGGCCGACGGGACCTTGCATCCGGTGCAGCAGGGCATTCTGGAAGAGCAGGGATTCCAGTGCGCCTTCTGCATGTCGGGATTCATCATGGCGACGGTGGGATATCTGAAAACGAACCCGAACCCCACGCGGGCGGAATTGGCGCACGGCATATCGGGGAACTTATGCCGGTGCCAGGACTATGACAAAATCCTCACCGCGATGATGCGCAGCGCGGAGATCCTGAGAGGGACCAGCAATGCCTAGCAAACTGCCGGAGCAAACCAAATCAACGGAACCGAAATACGGCGGCGATCACAAGCTGATCGGCAAGAACTATCAGACGCCGGACCTGATCGCGAAAGTGACCGGGCGGGCGAAATACGCGGAAGATTATCGGGCCGAGGGGATGCTGTTCTGTAAGCTGCTGCTGAGCCCGGTGCCGCACGGCCGGGTGAAGCATCTGGACGTGAGCGAGGCTCTGGCGATGCCGGGGGTGAAGGCGATTCTGACCGAGGACGATCTGCCGGCTCCGGCCGACAGCCTCACCGACAACGGCACGGTGATCAAAGCCAACAAGTTCGGGGAACGCGCGCTCACGAATGAACCCCTATATCAAGGCGAGCCGATTCTGGCCGTGGCCGCGGTGGATGAGCTGACCGCCGCCGAGGCCATCGAAAAAATCAAGATCGAATTCGAAGTGCTGCCGTTTGCCATCGATCCGCTGGAAACTTTGCGGCCCGGCGGGCCCAATCCACGGGTGGGAGGCAATGTGTGGTACCGGGCGCCCATGAAGCCGCCGAAGCCTGGCGAGAAACCCGCGCCTCCTCCGCCCATCGAGGTCAAGGAATTGAAGTGGACTGACGCCGACTTTGAAGAAGCCAAACAGGGCCGCCTGCCGGGGGGCCGCATCTTCGAAGATCCCGCCAACGCCTGGTCGTATGGCGACGTGGAAGCCGGGTTTAAGAACGCGGCGCTGGTTCTGGACGAGACTTTTGTAACGCCCGACACCAGCCACCAGTGCCTGGAAACTCGTAGCGCGATGGCGTACTGGCAGAACGGTAAGGTTTACGTTCATACGGGCACGCAGAGCACAATTCAGACGGTTCCCGCGATCGCTCGCTGGCTGAATATCGACGCCAGCAAGGTGGTGCTTGTCAGCGAATACACGGGCGGCGGTTTCGGCAGCAAGATCACCGGCGCCATTACGCTGGTCATCCCGGCGCTGCTCTCGAAGAAATGCAACGCGCCCGTCATGATGCGAGTCACTCGCGAGGATGAACATTTCATCGGGCGCGGCCGGCCGAGTCTGACGGGTCGGATGAAGATCGGCTTCTCCAAGGAGGGCCGGATTACTGCCCTCGATATGTTCTCACTGATCAATACCGGACCCTATGATCCGGTTGGCGACGCGCCCGCCTCCGCCCGCATGGTGTCCCTTTTGTACCAACCGCAATCCATGCGATTCCGCGGCCTCACGGTGATGACCAACACTCCGCCGCGCGGTCCGCAAAGCTCCCCGGGCGGGATGCAGGGCATTACCCTCATGGAGCCGATCCTGGCCAAAGCCGGACGCAAGCTGGGAATCGATCAGGTGGCCATTCGCCGCATCAATGCTCCCGAGGGCAAGGCGCAGTTCGGGCCGGTGTTTCGAGGCAAACGCGCCTACGCCACCAGTGCATTTATCAAGGAAGCATTGGATCGTGGCGCGGAGAAGTTCGACTGGAACCAGAGAATCGCGCGTAATCCCAAGCGCAGCGGCACCAAGGTGCGCGGCGTCGGCGTTTCCATGAGTTGTTATGTCGGCGGATCCATCGGCTACGATGCCCTGACGCTGATCAAACCCGACGGACGCATCTGCTTCCAATCCGGGATCGGCAATCTCGGGACGGAATCGGTGATCGATGTTCATCGCGTAACGGCCGAAATGCTGGGGGTGCCGTGGGAGAAATGCGATGTATGCTGGGGCACTAACGCGAAGAACCTGGCGTGGAGTTGCGTCTCGGGTGGAAGTCAGACCACGCACGCGATGACCCGCGCCGCACACGCGGTAGGCGAGGAGGCGAAGTTGCGCCTCCAGGAAATCGCAGCCAAGAGCCTGGGTGGAAATCCATCGGATTACGTAGTGGCTAATGAGCGCGTTGCCCGCAAAGGCGGCGGAGCCGGAATGACGCTGGCACAGGCCGCTCAAAAGGCCATTCAGTTAGGCGGCATCTACGATGGTCACGAAGTAAATCCGGACGTGAACAAGTTCACCAAGCAGGCCGCCACCGCGTTACAGGGCCAGGGACTGGTGGTGTCGGCCCGCGACAAGTATCCACACGACGGACAGACACATTCGTTCGTCGCCAGTTTTGCCGAAGTGGAAGTGGATCTCGAGACCGGCAAATACCACTTGCTGGATTTCCTGGCATACGCCGACGTCGGAAGCGTGCTGCATCCTAGAGCTCTCGGTGGCCAGGTGCTGGGCCGCTCGATTCTCGGGATGGGCCACGCCATCGGACAGAAATGGGTGATGGACCCGCAATATGGCGCCATGCTTTCGAGACGATTCCATCACAGCAAACCACCGACGATTCTGGATGTTCCCGCCAAAATGGATTGGGAAGCGCTGGACATTCCGGATCCGGAAACGCCGGTCGGATCGCGCGGTATCGGCGAACCCCCGGTGGGCGGCGGTTGCGCGGCGATCTTAAACGCTATTTCGGACGCGGTGGGCGACGAGGTTTTCCGGCGCGCCCCCGTCAATCCCGACACGATTCTGGCTTCGCTCGATGCGGGCCGGCCCATGCAGCATCCGCTGATGGCGCACATTTGATGGAGATAGGAAAAGGAGGAATATCATGGCCGTAATCCGAGATGTCATGCCCGCTTTTGATCTGCTGCAGCCGACTACCGCAGCTGACGCGCAGAGTCTTCTCCAGCAACATGGATCGGATGCCTGGGTTTTAGCTGGTGGCCTGGATAGCTTCGACTGGCTGAAGGACCGCATCAAGAAACCCAAGGTGGTGGTGGATCTGAGCGGCGTCGACGAGCTGAGAGGGATTCGTCCGGCGTCGGACGGCGGCGTCGAAATCGGCGCGATGACCACGCTCACCGAGGTAGTGAAGAATCCGTTTATCAAAGAGCACTTCGGTCTGCTATCGGAGGGCGCCGAGCTGGCCGCCTCGCCCCAGATCCGCAACCAGGGGACCATCGGGGGCAACGTGTCTCAGGACGCGCGCTGCCACTATTACCGGGCCGGCTGGCCGTGTTACCGCGCGGGCGGCAATATTTGCTACGCCGACACGCCGGAAGGGCGCAATCGCGAGCACGCCATCTTGGATGCGGACCGCTGCGTGGCCGTGAATCCGTCCGATTCCGCGCCGGCTTTCATCGCCCTCGAAGCGAAGTTCGTAATCCACTCGTCCAAGGGCGAGCGCGTGGTGGATGCGGAAGATTATTTCATCGGTCCTGGAATCGACATTACGCACTTGAACATCCTGCGGCCCGGCGATTTGCTGACGGCTATTCGAATTCCCGCCACGTGGGCCGGCGCTAAATTCTACTTTGAGAAGGTTCGCGACCGGAACGTATGGGACTTCGCGCTTTTGAACGTCGCGTCGGCCATGAAGGTATCGGGCGGCAACATCGGCTCCGCTCGCATCGTGGTAAATGGCGCGGCTGCGCGCCCGCTTCGTTTGAAGGCCGTCGAGGACGCGGTCCGTGGGAAGCCCGCGAATGCCGCCACTGGCGAGATGGCCGGGAAGCTGGCTGTCCAGGGAGCGGTTCCCTTGCAGTTCAACGCTTATAAGATCCCGCTCATGCGGAATCTGGTGAAACGCGCCATTGGTGGCGTGGAGGTAGCATCGTGGGCATAGTGCAGTGGGCGACCAGCCCGTTTGGACAAAACGTTCCCATTCATATCGCCTGGATTTTGATCTGGGTGATGGCCATCGCGGGACTGGCCTTCCTGGTGGTTCACGCCGTGTGGGCCCGGTATTTCGCCAAAGAAGAAGTGTTCGCGGGCGTTCCGTCGGCTACCGTGGTGGCGCGTATTCCTGAAAAAGTGGCACGGCATTCTCTGGCGGCGCGCCTGTTTCATTGGATCATGGCCGCCTCAATGCTGACGCTGCTGGTTACCGCGTTTCTTCCGAAAGTGGGAGTTCAGTTTCCCTGGGTCACCTATCACTGGATCGCGGGCGCGGTCCTGACCGTGTCGATCATTTATCACATCATCCACGCGACTTTCTTCATGGATTTCTGGTCCATCTGGCCGGACAAAGAAGATATCGAGGATGCCTCCCGAAGATTGAAGCGGTTCATGGGGCAGGACGCTCCGCCGCCGCGGCGATTCGCCAAGTATCCGCTCGAGAACAAGATGTATCATGGCGTGATTGTTCTTACCGGCTTGGCTGTGATTTTGACCGGCGTGTTCATGATGTTCCGCGTCCGCACCGTTTTCTTCCCCCGCAATCCCTATTTGTTCGGGGACATGACCTGGGGCATGATGTATGTGCTGCACGGCCTGGCGGGCGTCAGCCTGATCGCGCTGATCATGATTCACATCTACTTCGCGCTTCGGCCGGAGAAGTTCGTGATCACCAAATCCATGGTGTTCGGTTCGATGCCCAAGGAATATTATCTCGAGCACCACGATACGGAGCGCTGGACCGTGGAGGCTACCACGTCCAAAGGAGCTTCGGCGTAAGGCATGCTGGACGATGTCCGGCAGCGTTGTAACGCAATCGAAGAGTGTTACGAGTTCATGCTGGCTTACGCCGCGCAGGGTTTGCCCGGCGACGGCAACCCATCCGGCGGGCAACTGCGCCATTTCCTGACCAACGCCATGCAGGCGCTGTCCGGTCTGGCCGAGAGCTATGCGGCCGCCGCCAGAGAGGGCGGTCTTGGATCGCCGGCCAGCTATCAGGCGTTCCTGGCGGTGCTCAATCGGGATGCGAGCGACTCGATGGCGGCGCTGGAGTTGGTTCTCGCTCAGCCGTCCATCAGTTCGCAGTTGATCGACAACCTTAACGCCTCCATTCACCTGCGAGCGCTGCTGACGGACCTGTTTCTGATCGATGAGATCATTAAACCGCAGCAAGTGACCGCGACTCCGGCCGCCACCAATTAGGGCTTCTTGGGCGCCGCTGTAAATTCTTTCTCGGTGACTGCGTCCAGCCAGGTGGTGGCGCCCCGGCTGACGTTGAACTGAGTTCCTGCCTCTGTAGGCGAAGCGCCATGCCAGTGCGCCACTCCGGGAGGCGCGTAGGTGGTTTCACCCGCCTTCAGTTCCATCACCGGCTGGTCCTTGATCTGAGTTCGGCCCACGCCTTCTTCCACTAAAATAATCTGGCCGCCCGAATGGATGTGCCATTTCGTGCGGGCGCCGGCTTCAAAGTGGATATGCGCGATGCCCGGCTTCGAGGCGTCTTCGATCCGCGTGATTTTGCCCGTGAAGTTAGGGTTCTGTCCCTGCTGGGCGTGCATGATCCAGACGCCCGAAACCACGGCCATCAGGCAGACATAGGACAATCCGAGCCGGCGGCCGAAGCGCGTTTTCCAATTCGTCATGTTGCACTCCGATCTGACCAAGCATCCTAACACAAACAAGCGGCGGGGTGGGCAGTTGTTCAGTATTCACATATGTTCACGGAACGTGTACAATTAAAATTATTGAACAACCGGTTTTGAGCCGACGCCATGACGAATCGCGAACGACGCATCCTGGACGCCGCCGTGCTGGCATTCCAAAGAAGCACGGGGATAGAAGCTGGCGTTCACCGGACAAAGGGGAAAGTGGACGCGGCCGATGCCGTTCTAGACGTCAAAACAGGCCATCGCACGCGCCGCTTCGCCGCTGAAGTAAAAGCGGCCGATCGTTTCGTGACCCCTGCCATGCTCAAAGCTAAAGACAAAGCGTCGGGCGAACCTCCGTTGCTGGTTGCCCCCTACATTACTCGGCAAATAGCCGAACGCTGCCGTCAACTTCGCTTGCCATTTATCGATACCGCCGGGAACGCGTATCTGGAAGCGGCCGGTCTGTTCATTTACGTCGTGGGTCATACCCGCCCCGTGACGCTCCGGCGCGAGAACTATCCGGCCCTGAATCCCGCGGGCCTCAAGCTGACTTTCGCGTTGTTATGCCGCCCGGAACTGCTCGACCAAAACTACCGAAACATCGCGCTTGAAGCGGGAGTGGCGCTGGGGACGGTGAGCTCCGATATGAAGGATCTTGAAGCGCGCGGATTCTT
Organism: Terriglobia bacterium; assembly: GCA_963786745.1. Taxonomy (GTDB): domain Bacteria; phylum Acidobacteriota; class Terriglobia; order Bryobacterales; family Bryobacteraceae; genus Palsa-89. Next base: position 77,465 of record CAWBAE010000020.1, read on the forward strand.
CGATCTTGGAACGCATCCCCACGTTCGAAAGCTGCTCGACCCGGAACGAATGCTGGAGGAGTGGGTGACCCACTATCCCGTCACGTTGCGCCCTAAGCTCAGGCTAGGGCGATTCCTTGCCGATCCCGAACGACTGAGACAAACGAACCTTGCGCTGCACAAAGCCTATTGGGGAGGTGAGCCGGCCGCCGGGAAGCTAACGCGCTATCTCAAACCCGCGCAATACACCATCTATACCCGCGAACCCATCGCAAAGCTCGTCGCCGCGGGGCGGATGCGAGCCGACGAGCGCGGCAATGTCGAGATCCTGGAGAAGTTCTGGAATTTTGACCGGAACGGGGATATGCCGGATGTGGTTCCTCCGGTTCTGGCCTATGCCGATCTTCTGGCAACCCATGAAAGCCGCAACGCGGAGGCCGCGCGAATGATCCATGAACAGCGAATCGCACCAGCGTTCCGTACCCCTAACTAACCCCGTAGATCCCTCGATAATTCGGGTGCTCGGTTTGTTGGACCCAATCGCGCGTTCGGCCGATTGCCAATACTTCGTGGCGGGCGCCACCGCGCGCGATCTAATCCTGGTAAACGTTCATGGGCTGCCGCCGGGCCGCGCCACGCGTGATATCGACCTCGGAATTGCCGTTCAAAGCTGGGATGAATTCGCACTCCTGAAGCAACGGCTGACCGCAACTCGCGGGTTCGAGGCGGTTCGGAGGACAGAGCAGCGATTGATTTACTCGGATCAGGCTGCCGGATTCTCTATTCCACTAGATCTGATTCCATTCCGCGGGGTCGCGTCCGATGAAGGAACCATTGCGTGGCCCCCACGCCGTGACATCGTCATGAACGTTGCTGGGTTCGAAGAGGCGTTGGGATCGGCGGTTTTGGTCGAAGTCGAAGAAGGTCTGGCGGTGCGCGTGACGTCGGTGCCCGGTTTGGCTTTGCTAAAGCTGGTCGCTTGGACGGATCGGGGCCGCGAGACCACCAAAGACGCTGCCGACCTTTACCGTTTGCTAACCGCGTACGCCGACGCGGGAAATGTGGATCGCCTCTATGATCAGGAAATGGATTTACTGGAGGCCGTTGGGTTCGACGTGCAGCTGGCGGGCGCGGAACTCCTTGGCCGCGACGTCGCAGGTATCTGTTCGATGCCGGTGCTAGAACAGTTCCGGTCTCTCGCGGCTTCCGAACGCAACATCGAACGTTTGGTCAGCCAGATAGTTCAAGCGGCCTCGTATGCCGAGATGAGGCCAACCGTCGAGCGAGCCTTAGAAGGATTCCTGACGGGGCTTGTTGGTGTTAAATGAGGATCGTGGTGGGCGGTCGCGGGCTCGAACCGCGGACCTCCTGCTTGTAAGGCAGGCGCTCTAACCGGCTGAGCTAACCGCCCGGCGGCAAACTTCATTCTAACCCGCTTCACAGATCCCATCTACACGGCCTTTGGCGACAAGATCGAGCTTAGCGACTGGACACGCCCTCGATTCTAGGCAATCATGGCATCCCGAGCAGGGTGCGATTCGGAAAAGGCAGCGTCTCACACGGCTAAGTCTTCGCGGTAGGCGACGGTAGCGTGTCTCGGGATGCCGTGGTATTTTTGGTTTAATGCCCGTTTGATGGCACGCTCTCGGACAGATTCGTCGTTGCTGAGTGTGCAAGATGAGTCTAGAAAGGGCAACAATATAGTTGCCAACTCAAGCGGATCGGTTCATCGCTTTGGGGCTCTCGCCAGCACTAAATCCTGCGCCCCGTCTGGCACGACGGTGTAGTGAACATCCTGAAATAACGACCGGAGAAGCATCACGATGTATTGTTGCGAATGCCATGTCGTGTTGTACCAATCTGGCACGATACCGCTAAGCTTCCTGGTGGTTTTATGAATTAATCCAACGATTCTGAGTTCTTCAATTTCATGCTCTTCCAGATGGTCCCTCGCCGTTCCTTCACCGTGAACAGTCAAGAGCAAGATGCCTCCAGGTTTCAGAACTCGTCTTAGGTCTAGAAGCCACAGATTTTGCATATGCTCATTTAAGTGAGTGAAGACCGAAAAGCAATAGACCACGTCGAAGTACTCTGCTGGGTACGGCACAGGAGGCTCTGGATCGATTCGCGCAAAACGTCCTCTGCCCATGTGACGCGCACACCAATCTATAGCATCACTGTCCACGTCTGCCCCGTAGAACTCTGAGTCCGGGTACTTATCAATAAGCCATCGGAGGGTTCTTCCGCAGCCGCAACCAAAATCTAGAACGCGGCGCGTGCTTCCAAGGTCGCCACCCACCATGCGGATCTGATGTTCAATGTGGGCGACAGATCCCTCACCAATCCGCAGGAATAGACCCTTTAATAGTGACTCGCTGACACGATACCGGAGCAATGCTGGAGGGAAAGGCAAACCTTGTTCACTTCGATGAGCAACTAAATCAGAACACCAACAACGAACATGCACTTGCAGGCGAAAAGACGCGTGGTATATCGGCCTCCCGATTCTCTTGAGTAAACTCACGTTCGCCTCCAAAGACCGGGATTCAGGCGGCGGGTCCTTCTTCGCCCGCTTCTTTTCGTTAGCACGCTTCAAGCGCGCTACCTTCTTCAGCAGATCCTTCGTCGAGACTGAAAGCACCATGCTGAGTGCATTGCTCATGCGCTCGGCCTCGGTGTTGCCGGGTGCGTTTGGCGTGGGCAGGGGTTTATTCATGATGCCATTTTCACTATCCAACCCTCTAAGTTATCCTTTATACCATTCGGCCAGAAGTAACGCCCTCCGTGCTGCTCTGCTTCCCACAGATGCCTGTTGTCACGGCGTACGCTCGACTAGTCTGCGTATCTAGGAGCACCGGGGGCGCATCATCAGCACCCCAACGCCCGAGCGCGCAACGACCGGCCACATTCTGGTTGTTTGCCAACACGATTAAGTATGCTAGCGCGATCAGTAGCGCCGCTGCCTTGAGAGCGGCATTGAAGATTGTCATCGAGCCACGCCAGATTACTACACGTCGCAGTCGGAATGTTCCTGGAGCGATCCGGAGCGCTTACGTGAATTCGGAGCGATTCCGGAGCCATTCGGAAATTCGGAAGTGTCGTGTTTTCAGCGCGAGTATCTGCTAGTGATGTCCTGCGCTTGCTTGTAAGGCAGGCGCTCTAACCGGCTGAGCTAACCGCCCGGCGGTAAACTTCATTCTAACCCGCTTCACGGACCCAGCTACAATCGAGCATATGTCCGTTGTCGTGGTTGGCTCGGTCGCTTATGACGGCGTGGAGACTCCGCATGGCCGCGTGGATCGGATGCTGGGCGGCGCCGCCACCTACATCGCGCTGGCCTCCAGTTATTTCGCGAAAACCAAAATCGTCGGCGTGGTGGGCGAAGATTTCGCATCCGAGGACGAAAGGTTCCTGGCCGACCGCGGCATCGATATCCAAGGTTTGGAAAAGGTGCCCGGCAAGACCTTCTTCTGGGCGGGCGTCTATACCGCCGACATGAATGACCGGACCACCCTGCGTACCGACCTCAACGTCTTTGCCGGTTTCGACCCGAAGCTTCCGGAAACTTACCGCGGCGCTCCCTACCTGCTGCTCGGCAACATACAGCCCGCGCTCCAGCGCAGCGTGCGCGCCCAAATGAACGGCCTGCGCCTGGTGGGCGGCGATACGATGAACTACTGGATCAAGGACTACCGCGACGAACTCCTCGCCACCATTCGCGAGTGGGATTTTCTGCTAATTAATGACTCAGAAGCGCGCATGCTCGCGGACGTTTACAATCTCAGGCGCGCCGCCGCCAAGATCCTCGAAATGGGGCCACGCACGCTGGTGATCAAGCGCGGGGAACACGGCGCCATTCTTTTTCACGGCGACTGGCATTTCATGGTCCCCGGCTACCTGCTCGAGGAAGTCTTCGACCCCACCGGAGCGGGTGATTGTTTCGCCGGCGGCTTCATGGGCTATCTCGCCGAACGCGGATTTGACCTAAAGGAGGGCCACGTCGACCCGAAGGAATTGAGCCGCGCCGTGATCTACGGCTCGGTGCTGGGCAGTTTTTGCTGCGAGAAATTCGGCGTGGATCGCTTCCGAACCCTGACGCGCGACGAAATCAACGCCCGCTTTGAAGAGTTTCGGGCGTTCACCGAGTTTTGAAACGCGCTCGCACCGAATCTGCGCTGGCCTTCTTCAGCCTGGCCGCGCTCAGCGCCACCGCCACCGCGCTGGTCTCTCGCTGGGGCTGGACGCTCTACTACGGCGACGCCGAAGCGCATCTTAACATCGCGCGCCGCATTCTCGATTCGCGCACCCCAGGATACGACCAGATCGGTACCGTGTGGCTGCCGCTCCCGCACCTTCTGACCATGGCCCTGGTGTGGAACAACCGGCTTTGGCAAAACGGTTTGGCAGGCGCGATCCCCTCGTCAATCTGCTTTGTCCTCGCGGGCGTCTTTCTTTTCGCCGCCATGCGCCGCGCCACGCATTCCTCCGCCGCCGCCTCCGCCGCGCTCGGCCTGTTCGCGCTAAATCCCAATCTGCTGTACTTACAGGCCACGCCCATGACGGAGCCGGCCGCCTTCGCCGGACTAATGGCGATCTTATACTTCACCGTTCTCTTCCGCGAGACACAGTCCTGGGGGGCGGTGACCGGCGCAGGGCTCGCCAGCCTGGCCACGACGCTGACGCGCTACGAAGGCTGGTTTGTGATCCCGTTCGTGGCCGCCTATTTCCTGCTCGCCTCGCGCGGCCGCCGATTCGCGCCGGCGCTGGTTTTCCTGGTGATCGCATGCCTTGGCCCGCTCTACTGGCTGGCTCACAACTTTTGGCTCTACAGCAATCCGCTGGAATTCTATAACGGTCCCTATTCGGCCCAGGCGATTTACCAGCGCGGGCTGGCGCAACGCTCGCGGCCGTTTCCCGGCGATCACGATTGGCGCCAAACCTGGCTGTTCTTTCAAACCGCTGCGCGATTGTGCGCGGGCTGGGGCCTGGCGCTGGCCGCCGCGGTGGGCCTCGTGATCGCGCTGGCGAAGCGCGTGTTCTGGCCGCTGCTCTTCGCGGCGCTCGCTCCGCTGTTTTATTTATGGAGCATGCACTCGGGCGCCACGCCCATTCTGCTTCCAAAGCTCTGGTTCGGGAGCTACTACAATACGCGCTACGGTTTAGCTGCGCTCCCGCTGCTCGCAATCGCGGGCGGATGCCTGGCGCTGGCCGCGCCGCAGAGATTTCGCGCGACGGCGGCGGCTGCAATCGTGCTGATCGGCGTCGCGCCGTGGCTTATGCGGCCAAGCGCCGATAGTTGGATCTGCTGGAAAGAATCGCAGGTCAATTCCGAAGCCCGGCAAGTCTGGACCCGCCAGGCCGCCCAGCTGCTCGCGAGCGAATATCGGGGCGGGGGAATCTTCACCAGTTTCGGCGACCTCATTGGAATTTTCCGCGAGGCCGGCATCCCGTTGCGCGGCACGCTGCATGAGGGCAACGTGGTAGCCTGGATCTCCGCGGTCCAGCGCCCGCGGCTTTTTCTGCATGAGCGATGGGCCGTGGGGTTCTCGGATAGCCAGGTGGTGGCCGCGGTCCGGAGACTGACCTCCGAGGGCGGCCCGCGTTTTCGGATCGTGCGCAGCATCGCGATTCCGGGCGCGCCGGTGGTCGAAATCTACGAGCGTGAGTAACTCATGAGCATTCCTTTCACCAAGGCGCACGGATCCGGTAACGATTTTCTGCTGAGCTGGGCCGATCAGATTCCCGAGGGTGACTTGGCTGCCGCGGCGCGCGCGATCTGCAACCGCCACACCGGCATCGGGGCCGACGGCTGGATGCTGATCCGCGCCGCCGCTCCCGGGGACCAGCGCCCCAGTATCCGGCTGTTCAATTCGGATGGCAGCGAGGCTGAAATGTCCGGGAACGGCACGCGTTGTGCGGCCGCGCTGCTAATCGAATCCGGCCTTGCCGCCGAGGAGTTGACCATCACCACCGGTGCCGGGCCCAAGCAACTGCGGCTGCTCCAGCGCAGCGGCCGAAGTTTTGTATTCGAAATGAACATGGGCCAGCCGGTTTTTCACGAACGGCAGATCCGCTGCCTGATTCCGCTGCGGCGCGGCGCGCAGGAAGCCACTATCCTGCACGTCGGAAATCCGCAATGCGCGGTTTTCGTGGATCGCTTCCCCGACGATTGGGAGCAGCTTGCGGGCGAGATCGAAGCTCATCCGCAGTTTCCCAAGCGGACCAATGTTTCATTCGTTCGGCCGGTGGATGGTCACAGCATCGAGGTTCGCTTCTACGAGCGCGGCGCGGGTGTGACGCTGAGTTCGGGGACCGGATCGACAGGCGCGGCGGTCGCGGCCATCCTGCGGGGCGTAGCGGCCAGTCCGGTGGATGTGCGCAATAGCGAGGGGGACGTTTTGCGGTTGCGCTGGGACGATTCAGTCTATTTGACCGGACCGGCGGTCATTGTGGGGTCCGGCGAATTCTACTGGCAGCCGTGATCGATCAGAAGTAGGGTTTGATCGCCGCGAACTCGTTCTCGAATTCTTCCAGCATGGCCGGGAGAGCGTCGCCCAGCTGCAACGGCTCGAGCGCGCTCTGGCCGTCGCTGCTATTGTCCTCGAAGAGGCTGACCGAGGTTCCACTGGCTTTGACGTAGCGATCCGCTATATGCAGAGTGCGGCTCAGCGGCATGGCGCTCGACTGGGAGGCGGGATCCGTTTCCGGCCGGTCCATGTATCGGACCGCCAGCTGAATGGGTTGAGGCAGATTCCAGACGGCCAGCGCTTCGGCCGACAACTCCGTATGCGTGATTCCGAGCACCTCAATCTCGTATTCGAGCTTCCATTTCTTGTCCTGCTGGCACAGCAGTGAGATTTGCTTGTATTCCTCCGGCAGCCCCACTGCCACCAGCAGCAGGCCCAGGTCATGGAACAGACCGGCCGCGAAGGCGCCTTCGGCATACTCTACCGCCATCCGCTGTGCGATGAGATCCGCCATGAACGCGACGCCGATCGAGTGCAGATTGAAGCGCGCCATGGACCAGCCCGGCGGTGTCTTCAGTTGATTCCACATCCGCGCCACCGACATGGTCAGCGTGGCGTTTCGGAGCTTGTTAATCCCGAGCAGCGATACGGCATGCCGAATGGAATTGATGGTGCCGGGCAGCCCGAACAGGGCAGAATTGACCAAGCGGAGAATATTTCCGGCCAGCACGGTGTCTTTTTCGATGAGGTCGGCGATTTTGGCGAACGAAACATCCTCGTGCGCCAAGCTGGCGATCAGACGATTCAGGATCGGCGAAAACGGCGGCAACTCCCCGAGTGTTCGGAGTGCTCGATCCCGGACGGGCAGCGCTGCGGCAGGCACGCTCACAATTGGCTTATCGGACTTAATCGCGAGAAACTTCAGACCGGTGTAAACCCCTCATGTGCAATGGATTTCTCCCTTAGTTAGCAGCCGCGATCAGCAAACACGCCTCGCGCCTAGCAGCGCTCCTGTAACATGGAACTGGCCGCCATGTTCACTGGTTCCGCGATCTCGGTCCACAGTCTGCGCAAGTTGTATGGAGAAATGGCTGCGGTGGATGGTCTCGATCTGGAGGTTCCGCGAGGCTGTTTTTTCGGCTTTCTGGGACCCAACGGCGCAGGCAAAACCACCACCATTCGGATGCTGATGGGCCTGGCTCCGCCCACCTCCGGCAGCATCGAACTGCTGGGTCTTTCCATGCCCGAGCACGCTCAAGAGGTGAAGGGTAAGATCGGGCTGGTTCCCGACGAATCCTTATTGTTCGATCACCTTACCGGCGGGGAGTTCTGCGAGTTCGTGGGCCGTATGTACGGGCTCGAAAAGCCGGTGGCGCGCGAACGGGCCGGGGAGCTGTTGGAACTTTTCGAGTTAACCGCGGACTCGCGCAAGCTGATCGGCGACTATTCGAAAGGCATGCGAAAACGCGTGGCCATGGCCGCCGCGTTAATCCACCGTCCGGAGCTGTTTCTGCTCGACGAGCCCTTTGAGGGCGTGGACGCGGTGGGCGCCAGGCTCATGAAGGAGATTCTGATCGATCAGGTGCGCAACGGCGCCACCGTCTTTCTGACCTCGCATGTTCTCGAAGTAGTGGAGCGTTTGTGCGATCGGGTGGCGATCATCCAGAATGGCAAACTGGTGCTGGCCGGCGCCATGGCGGAGCTTCGCAGCGGCTCTGAAACGCTCGAGGACGTTTTTGTCCGGGTGGTCGGCGCGGACGGGCGGTCCGAGAGTTTGGACTGGTTGTAAACGCATGGGTAAGCGCGCACTCGCGATCCTCTGGGCGCAATGGCGCAGCATGCGGAATCATTTTCCGCGCTCCGGCAAGTCTGGCGCCGTTCTTACGGGATTGCTGACCTCCCTATGGTATTGCCTCTTTGCCTACCTGGGTGTGCTCGCGGCGGTCATCCTGTCCGATCCCACTGATCTCGATTTCATCCATAAAGTTCTCCCCGCCGCCCTGTTGTTGTGTTTCCTGTATTGGCAGTTGATACCGGTGCTGATGGCGTCCATGGGGTCGTCGTTAGAGATCCGCAAGCTGCTGGTTTATCCCATCCCGAAGAGCGAGTTGTTCACCGTGGAGGTGCTGCTCAGAGTCTCCACCGGCATCGAGATGCTGCTGCTGATCACCGGTGCGGCCGTCGGACTGCTTCGAAATCCCAAGATCCCCGGGTGGGCGCCGGTTTCGCTGGGTATATTCGTCGTCTTCAACCTGCTCTGCTCGGCCGGAGTGCGGGATCTGTTGGTTCGCCTGCTGGCGCGCCGCCGGGTTCGCGAGATCGTGGCGCTGTTATTCGTGACGGCAGCGGCGCTTCCCCAACTCATGCTGCTGCACGGCCCCAGTGACCGTCTACGGCGACTATTCGCCTCCGAAGCTTCCCCCTTCCTGCCGTGGACCGAGACTGCCCGCCTGGCGGAGGGCCAGTTTAGCTGGCTCAGCGCGGGCGGGCTCCTGCTATGGACCCTTGCGGCGTACGTTTTCGGACGATGGCAGTTCGAGCGCGGCCTGCGATTCGACGCCGCCGAAGCCGCCGCGCAAGGGACCTCGCCCGGACGCGGCGCCAGCCGTCTGGAATGGTTGTACCGGCTGCCGGGCGCCGTCTTTCCGGATCCGCTGGGCGCTCTGATCGAAAAAGAGTTGCGCTTTCTGAGCCGTGCTCCCAGGTTCCGCCTGGTCTTCCTGATGGGTTTCTCCTTCGGCCTCCTGATCTGGGCTCCCATGGCGTTCGGCCGCGCGGGCACGCAGCACTCCTTGATCTCGGATAACTATCTTGCGCTGGTTTCCGTATACGCCCTGTTGCTGCTGAGCGACGCGCTTTTTTGGAACGCGTTCGGATTTGACCGCGGCGCGGTGCAGGTCTACTTTCTCGCGCCGGTTCGGATGTCCACCGTTCTGGCGGGCAAAAACATCGCGGCCGTCTCGTTCGTTCTGATCGAGATTATCGCTATCGCGCTGGTGTGCGTTTTGCTGCGGCTGCCGTTTACCGGGCTGCAGGTGGCGGAGGCATTCGCGGTCACCGCCGTGGTCACGCTATTCATCTTGTCCATTGGAAACCTGAGTTCGTTTTATACTCCCCGCGCCGTGAATCCGTCCAAGTCCTTTCGAACGGGCGCCAGCGGGCGGATGCAAGCCATGTTGATGGTGGCCTTTCCGGTGGCGTTGATCCCGGTGGCGCTGGCTTATCTGGCGCGCTATGCTTTCGATACCGAATGGGCTTTCTTCGCGGTGTTGGTGGGCGGGGCAGGCTTGGGAGCCCTGGTCTATTCCTACTCCACGTCGTCCGCTGTTCAGGCCTCTGAAGACCGCAAGGAGCAGATCATCCGCGCCCTCAGCCAAGGCGAAGGGCCGATCGAGAGTTGATGCGCCGGTCCCGATGAGTTCTGACCCGCAGTGCAAGTTCTGCCAGATCGCCGCCCGCGAGCTTCCCAGCCTGGTGGTGTTCGAGGATTCAATCTCGCTGGCGTTCCTCGACAACCGGCCTTTGTTCTTCGGGCACACCCTGCTGGTGCCCAAGCAACACACCGAAACGCTGAATGATCTTCCCGCCGGCTTGATCGGTCCATTCTTCGCCAACGTGCAACGCCTGACCCGCGCGGTGGAGCGAGGTCTCGAAGCGGAAGGCAGTTTCGTCGCAATCAACAACCGGGTGAGCCAGAGCGTGCCGCATCTGCACGTGCACATCGTTCCCAGAAAGAAGAAGGATGGGCTGCGGGGCTTCTTTTGGCCGCGCCACGCGCATCCCGACGAACGAGAGATGCTACGGGCGCAGGCCGCGATCCGGAACGCGCTGTCAGATTGATGTTTAGTCGAGATGGAGCAGAAGCCGCAGGGCTGCTTCGTGAGTGGAAAAGATCCTCTTCTAATCCCAACCCGGGCGGGTCGAGACCAACTGCTACGTTGCCAACCGAAATGCTTATTAGCCTAGTTCAACGCGTGACGGATGGACAGGGCGTCAGAGTGCGTGAGGCGGTTTTTCCAATGAACGTATCACCAATTCATTTCTGAGGGCAGTGAGCTCTTCGGTGTGCAAAACCTCCCTCAAATCCGCTATGTTTCTTGTGATGCTCCGTTCGCTAGGCACGGGAGCGCCATCGGAATCCACGTCTTTGGCTGTGCCGCCTATTATCTGGGTAATTCTTAGCTCGAACTGATCAAGCTTATTTTCGATTTCTTGAGTTAGCCATAAGGCCCACTTTTGTCGGATCTGCGAGAACCTCCTCGCATCCAGCGGTTCTACTGTTCCTCCGTCCTGGATCAATGCGTGGAGTGCCTTGTACACTTCTTCGACGTATTCCTCACAAAACCCAATGTGTTTATCGAATGCGACGGTGGCCATATGAGAGGTGGCGCCTACAGAAAAGGCGTTCTGCGCTTCGAGCAACTCTCTACTCTGCTGGGCCCTTTGTCGTTCAATCGATCGGTCGCCAAGGAATTTTGATAACCCCACCGCAGTCGGCCCGGCTATCGCTGACCCTATGAGGCTTGCGATGACCGTTGGCCAATCCATCAACGCACCGTCTAACGAGCCCCCGCAACGCTGCCGGCGAGGCTCGCCACCCACTTTTGAAAAAACACTTCTTCCGATGCCACCGCTCTAGTGCAACCTGCGTCTCGGAAGTCTCTTACTACTCGCTCCGTATCTTCCCCGCTCGCGACAACGATTTCAGGGTTTCTCTCTGGATTGAGCAGAAGCTTGCGGGCGCGCTGATCAACAGGCGACAGGCTGTAACCGCATATCACTACGCGAGATGCCGATTCCAGAGCCTCCTTGGCCTGCCGCCACAGGTTGTCCCAGAACCCCGCATATTCAATGCCGGTGTTGGCCGCAAAATAAAAATCCTTCGACCGCGCCGGAAATATCATCACCGGCAACGCCGCCCCACCTCTTCCAAACCTTTGGTCAACCGCGTCGGCGTACCCCAAAAATGAAAGCTCATTCCTCGAGATCACAGGGCGCTCACTCAAAGTCTTGCCAGGCTGAAACCCAGAAAATCCTGAGGTCATCCCACCGAAGAGCAGGGCTAGCCAACTCGTGCTGCCATGCAATTTCAGGATCCTCGTTTCTGATCGGTCAGGGAGGCCTTCAATCGGGAAGCCGTAGCCATCTCCTACTTCGAACTTCCGGGCAAGTCTGAGTTCCCGCTCTAGTGAAACATCGTAGTTAAACGTCACAATGCAATCACCCTTACCGACGATGTTCTGAGCGAAATCCCGATAGGCCGAAGAAGCCAGCGCTACGCCGTGCTGGATCTCAGCAAACCGGTCACGGACAGCGTTCTTGAGCACGCCATATTCGTTTGCGATGACAGCACGCCTTGCTCGCTGGTCTCGTATTCCGGCTCCATACTCGTCGATCAGCTTGTTGACTGCGGTCACAAGATCTTCAATATTTTCAATGGACGGAAAGGATTCCTCGAAAAAGCGAGCCGTGGCTGGATAGCGGGACGAATAAGAGTCGGGGTCATGTGTCGGCCGCTTCATCCACTGAAACAGGTCAGATGCCATTGTTTTTGCCAATGGATACCCAGCGTCACGCGATGCCCCTGCTCCCAGCACATATGTCGTCATAATCCGCTTATTCTCCCCACGCTTCATTATAAGGGGCTCCTCATAAGGGGCTCCTCGGAGCGGCAGCGGTATCGACGAGCCAGACGTTGGCGTGATTCACGGCGGCAGGTCCACAGATGTGGGGTAGTTGAGCCGAGGACTAGGCAAAGGAGAGTGCGCTGGAAGCTTAGCCAATCGGCCAGTGGACTTCCGTCTTCCAATCTTTGGGATCGGGATAATCGGCCGGATCCGTAACGTAAACCTCCCACATTCCTCGCCCCAGAACCTGGCCTTCCGCTTTGGCCCATTCCTCAATCGCGGCGTAAGCTTCGGTGAGCTGATCATAGGGCCCGGCGTGCGTCGTGGTGGCCACCGGTCCGCCCGGCAGCGTGTTCGCTATGATCTGATGCTCGCCCGAAGCTTTGGGCAGCGCTGCGCCGGCGGCCACCGCTATCCCCGGCTCCATCGTCAACAACCCCGGGCCTACCTCCAGGTAGCGGGTGAACGGCGGCCCGGCCAGCGCGACCCCGTGCTGTTGCGCGTATTGGAAGATGCGCGGAAGCACTTCGGCGATCGTGGATGCAATCTCAGACCGCTTCACCGTTCGGCGAATCACCAGCACTTGCTGCAACGAAACGTTCTTCTTTGTGATCGAATATGCCATATTGTTTTCCTCCGACCTGCCTTTCCGGCTGATGTGATAGAGCCCGACACAAGGACCGATTTTGTTCACCAGCTCGGCGTGCCCGCCAGCCTGCGCCTGATCCACCTGATTGAGAAAACCACGCTCCCGGTAAGCGCTGGGCGTCATACCGAATCGCCGCCGGAAGGCCCTGGTGAAAGACTCGTGGCTGCGGAAGCCGCAGGCGAGCGCCACATCCAGGACGGAATCTTCAGTCGTAATCAATAACGCGGCCGCGGCCGCCGCGCGAAGCCGAAACGCGAGCTGTCTCGGGGTCTCACCCAGCACATTCGAGAAAGCCCGGTGCAATTGAAATCTCGACAGCCCGGCTTCCGCCGCGAGCGCGCCCAGCGACACGTCGTCCTCGAGATGCGCCGTAAGGTGCGCCAGAACCGGCTGCATCTCCGTCAACGAAAGCGCCATGAACTCACAAGTTTAACCCAGAACCCAGTACGCTTCTTGATCTTTCTTGCGGAGACCCAAGAAAACTGCGGCTGAAGGCGTCCGCGGTGTATACTGAGCAGACTTAATGCAGTTATTGCAACGTAGGCGCTTTTGGCCCGCCCTCCTGATCGGGCTGGCCATCTCGGCGCAGGCCCAACCGAAAGCCGAACTGGGAATGCCGGTTCTGCGCAATTACCCACCGAAAGAGTATAACGGCAGCCCCCAGGTTTGGAGCATCCTGCAAGACCGCCGCGGCGTCCTCTACTTCGGCACTTCGGACGGTGCTATCGAGTACGACGGCGTCAGCTGGCGGGCAATTCGCGTACCCTCCAGCACCGTTCGATCTTTCGCCATGGATTCCACAGGCAGGATCTGGGTCGGCGCGAGCTCGAACTTCGGCTACCTGGAGCCTGACGCCAATGGGACTCTGCAATACGTCTCGTTGCTGGACAAGATCCCGCCGGAACAGCGCAACTTCAACGACGTCTGGCAGGTTCTGATCACCTCCCATGGAAACTTCTTTCGCTCCTACGAGCATCTCTTCCGCTGGGATGGCAAAAACATGCATGTGTGGACCACCAATTCCCGCTTTCATGCGCTCTCGGAGGTTCGCGGCCGGATCTACACATCGCAGACCGGTATTGGCCTCCAGGAAATTGTCGGCGATGATTTGCGCGGGGTCCCCGGCGGCGCCGCTTACAAGGATTCCACCAAGCTGTTTTTGTATCCCTACGACGACCGGCGCATTCTGGTCTCGGCCCGCGCCGAAACTCTGACCCTCTACGACGGCGAAAAGGTGGTCCCCTTTCCCACCCAAGCGGACGATTACCTGAGGAAATACGAAGTCTATAACTCGACCCCTCTTCCCGACGGCGGCTTTTTCCTCACCACTCTTCGCGGGGGCGCGGTGATTGTCGAGCGCGACGGGCGGCTTCGCCGCGTTTTAGATAAGGACGCCGGGCTCCAAAACGACAGCGTCCTCACCGCCTACTCGGATCGCGAGGGCGCGCTGTGGCTCGGGCTGGGAAGCGGAATCACCCGTGTCGACATCGATTCTCCGGTTTCGATATTTTCCCGCTGGGGCGAGGACTACGCCCGCCATAACGGCTCCATATACATTGCCACCAGCCTGGCGAACATCCCCCTGGCCCGGCTTATACCAGACCCTACGAACGGCCTGCCCATGCCGCATGCCATCCCCGGACGGTTCAGTCAAGCCTTTTTCCTGCTTTCGTTCCGCGATCCCGCTGGAAAAGGCGATCAACTGTTGGCCGCCACCGGATTCGGGGTGATGAAAATCGACGGCGATACCGCCACCGCCGCGGTTCCAGGTCTCGAAGGGTTGACCGAGGGAGCCAACTCGCTGCTGCAATCCCGGAAATCGCCCAACCGGGTGTACATCGGACACTTTGATGGCGTGTCTTCCATCCGCTGGGACGGCGGCCGCTGGATCGATGAGGGCCGGCTTCCCAACTTCGTCAACACGGTTCAGTCGCTGGCTGAGGACACCGACGGCGCGCTTTTTGCCGGCGCCAACAGCTTCGTTCTGCGCGTCGAAGTGCCTCCGGAGGGCATGCGCGCCGCGAAAGCGGAACGGATCACAGAAGCCGCCGGCCTCACAAAGGGCGACATTGCCGTCGCATTTGCGGCCGGAAGTATCTTCGCCACTCCAACTCCGACGAAAAACCTTCTTCGCTGGGATCGGTCGGCGCGCAAATTCGTTCCGGACAACCGTTTTCTGCTTCCCTTGAAGGATCCCGAAACGCTGCCGGCCCTCTACGAGCTGGCGAACGGCGACATCATGGCCGTAAATACCTCGCCCAACGATCAGCGCCAGGGCATGTTTCGCCGCAAACCCGATGGAACGTACACGTTGGACGAGGAGCCTTTCCGGCGGCTGTCCCGCTTCAATATCTTCCGGGTTCGCTCCGAACCTGATGGCGACCTTTGGTTCTCCGGCACGGATGGCGTCATGCGCTTCGATCAGCGGGTTAAGCCCTCCGGACAGGAGTCCTTCTCAACGCTGGTGCGCCGCGTCAGTTCCAGTGCGAAGGATACGGTGTTCGGCGGAACCCCCGCGGCCGGGGCGTCGGCCCTAAGCCTCACGCACGACCGGAACTCACTGCATTTTGAGTTCGCCGCCCCTACATTTGGGAGTGAAGGCGAAACCACGTATCAATACTTCCTCGAGGGCGCCGACAAGGATTGGTCCGCCTGGGGTAAGCAGAGGGATGCCAACTACAGCAGCCTGGGCCCTGGGTCCTATCGATTCCATGTCCGCGCCCGCACGCTCGAAGGCCGGACCGGCGACGAGGGCGTCTACAGCTTCAGCATCCTCCCGCCCTGGTATCGCACCACTTTCGCTTATTCCGTCTACTTTTTACTCTTCCTCATCGCCGCCGTGGGTGCGCGCCAGCGCGTGATCACCCACGAGCGCGAAAAGGCCCGCCGCGAGACGGAAGCTCTGGAGGCCCAGGCCAAGGCTCTCGAAGCCACGGTCGCCGAACGCACCCAGGAGATTCGCACGCAGGCAACCGAGATCGCCGCGCAGAAAGACCATCTACAGCAGGCCTACGAGACCGTCGAACTGCTCAGCGAGATCGGCAAGGAGATAACGGCCTCGCTCGATCTCGACACCATCCTGTTCAAGCTCTACGAACGCGTCAACCAGATCGTGGACGCCAGCATCTTCGGCGTGGGCCTCTACCGCCCGCAGAAGAACGTCATCGAATATAGCCTGGCCATCGAAAATGGAGTGCGCTACGCACCTTACACCCGGGATGCGAGCGACAAGAATCAGTTCGCCGTCTGGTGTATCGAGAACCGTAAGCCGGTCTTGATCAACGACGTCGAAAAGGAGTTTCAGAAGTACATTTCCTCCTACCAGCACGGCAAAAGAACTCTTCAAGACGGCACCGCCGCGCAGCCGCCCGCGTCGATGATTTATCTTCCGCTCATTGCGCAGGACCGAGTGCTGGGCGTGCTCAGCATTCAGAGCTTCAAGAAAAATGCATACACCGAGCAGCATTTGAGCCTGCTCCAGAATCTCGCGTCCTATACCACGATCGCGCTCGACAACGCCGGCGCGTACCGGCTGATCAACGAACGCGAGCACGAAATCAGCGACCGCGCCGCCGAACTTGCCACCATCAACCGCATCACCCAGGCGCTCACCACGCAGCTCGACAAGGACCGGCTGATCCAGCTCGTCGGCGATCAGGTTCGCGACGTTTTTCATGCGCCGATCGCCTATGTCTCGCTGCTGGACCGCTCCAGCATGATGCTCGATTTTCCGTATACCTACGGCGAGGATGCCGAGTCCCGGCCCTTCGGCGAGGGGCTGACGTCGCAGATCATCCGTAGCGGCCAGCCTCTGCTCATCAACGAAGATTTCGACGGCAGCCGCGCCCGTCTGGGGGTCCAGCCGCTGGGTCGTCAGGCCGCCTCTTACCTCGGCGTGCCGATTCCGGCGGGCGGCGAAATGATCGGTGTCATCAGCGTCCAGACTACCGACCAGGAAGGCCGCTTCACCGAAGCCGATCAGCGTCTGCTATCGACCATCGCCTCCGCCGTGGGCGTCGCCATCCACAACGCCAGGCTTTTCGAGGAAGCCCGGCAAGCCCGCGCGGCCGCCGAGGACGCCGATGCCGCCAAGAGCAGCTTCCTTTCCACCGTCAGCCATGAACTCCGCACGCCGCTGACGTCCGTGCTCGGCTTCGCCAAGATCATTCGCCGGCGTCTCGAAGAACGCCTGTTCCCGCTGGTTCCGGAAGACGATCGCAAGATCCAGCAGACCAAGACCCAGGTGATCGACAACCTGAATGTGGTGGTGAGCGAAGGCGAACGGCTCACCAAGCTTATCGACGACGTGCTGGATCTGGCCAAGATCGAAGCCGGAAAATTCACCTGGAACATGGAATCGCTCTCGGTCGCGGACGTGATCGAGCGCGCCGTCTCCGCTACTACGTCACTCGTGGACGCCAAGAAGCTGCGCCTGGTTCAAAGCATCGAGCCGGGCTTGCCGGCGGTTACCGGCGACCGCGACCGGCTGATCCAGGTGGTCATCAACCTCATTTCGAACGCGGTTAAATTCACGGACGCCGGTACCGTCACCTGCTCCGCCGCCATGCGCAATGGCGATCTGGCGGTCAGCGTGGCTGACTCCGGCATAGGCATCGCCCCCGCCGATCAGCCCAAAGTTTTCGAGAAGTTCAAGCAAGTGGGCGACACCCTCACCGATAAACCCAAAGGCACCGGCCTCGGCCTGCCCATCTGCAAGGAAATCGTGGAGTATCACGGCGGACACATCTGGGTGGAAAGCGAACCCGGCAAGGGCAGCACTTTCTCGTTTACACTTCCGCTGCAGGCCGGCGCAATGGCCACACCACGCACCATCGATATCGAATCGCTGGTTCGCCGGCTGCGCGAAAATGTCGCCACGCATCACCCCCGCCGTCAGTCCATTCTGGTGGTCGACGACGATCCCAACATCCGCTCGCTGCTGCAGCAGGAGTTCATTGAGGCCGGTTATACGGTGCGCCTGGCCGAGAACGGCCGTCAGGCGCTCGCGCTGGTGCGCGAGGAAGCGCCCGGCCTGATCATTCTGGACGTCATGATGCCCGAAATGAACGGCTTCGATGTCGCAGCCGTTCTCAAGAACGACCCCGCGACCATGGATATCCCCATCATCATCCTCTCGATTCTAGAGGACAAAGAGCGCGGCTTCCGCCTGGGCGTGGATCGCTATCTCACTAAGCCCATCGACACCACGTCGCTATTCCACGAAGTGGGCGCGCTGCTCGATCAAGGCAAGTCCAAGCGGAAAGTGATGGTGGTGGATGAGGACGCATCCACCGTCCGAACACTTTCCGATGTTCTTCAAACGCGCGGTTATCAAGTGGTGGAATCGAACGGCGCCGAACTGGTTTCGAAAGCCGTGTCATCCAAGCCCGACATCATCATCCTGAGTTCGCTGCTTTCGAGCAACCAGGACGTGGTCCGGTCTCTGCGCTTCGAAAAAGGCCTGGAGAACGTTTTGTTTCTCATCTATCAGTGAAAATTAAAGGCTCCAGTGACGAATATGAAGATCCTAATTGTTGACGACGAACCGCATCTCCGCATGCTGATCCAGCAGGCGCTCGAGGAGCTGGAGGATGACGGCGTCGAATTGTTCACCGCCACGAACGGCGAAGAGGCGCTGGAGACCATCCGGAACGAGCAACCGAATCTGGTTTTTCTGGACGTGATGATGCCCAAGAAAAATGGCTTCGACGTCTGTCATTCCGTCAAGCATGAACTTGGGCTGGGCCACATTCACATCATCCTGCTCACCGCCAAGGGCCAGGAATTCGACCGCCAGCGCGGCCAGGAAGTGGGCGCCGATCTGTACATGACCAAGCCTTTTGACCCGGATGCGCTGCTCGAAAAGGCTCGCGCCGTGCTGGGGCTCTAAGCGGCGCATGGCGAGCTTGACCCTCAAGACCCTGGTGGCGCCCAAGTCCGGCGCTTTCGCCGCTCTCTCGACGCTGATCGATGCCCTGGGCGGCGATGTTGGAATTCAGGACGCGGCGGGAAAGCTGCTGCTGGGAGGGTCCCTCCGCAGCGCGTCGCGTTTGCCGGTTAACATCGATGGAGCCGCGCTCGGCTGGGTGACCGGGCCGCCGACGGCTGCCGCTGCGGTCGCGGCGCTGCTGACGCATCTGGCGGCTCGCGAATCCGAGCGCCACGCTCTCGCCGCTGAAGTCCTGCATTTATACCGGGAAGTGCACCTGATCGAGCAGCTTTCAGAGCAGCTCACCGCGCTGCTGGACCTTTCCGCGGTGGGTCAGTCCGCGCTCGCTCAAGCCCACCGCCTTATCGCCGCGTCGCATGGCGGCATCCTGGTGATGGATCAGCCGGGCGATCCGATGCGCTACATCGCAACTTTCGGTGACGGCGCGCCTCCGCTCTCGGCCGATTCACCCTTCGCGGCGTCGATTGTGGAGCGCGGCGTTGCTGAGATCGTGAATGACTGCGCTTCCGATCCCCGCGCGCTCGGTTCTGAACCGTCTTTGCGCTCGCTCATCTGCGCTCCGCTGCGCGCCAAGCAGCGCACGGTGGGTGTGATTGCCCTGGCGAATACCGCCGGCGAACCCTATTCCGCGGCCGATCTGAAGCTCCTCAACACCATCGCGCTACAAACCGCCGCGGCGATCGAAAACTCGCTGCTGTGCTCGGAAATGGTGGACGCGGTTCGCGATCGCGCGCAGCTCTCGGCAATTCAAAAGGAGCTCGACACCGCGCGCATCATCCAGCATTCTCTGGTTCCGCGCATTTTCCCGCCCTTCCCGGAACGCACCGATTTCGACATCCACGCTCAAATGACTTCGGCCCGGGCGGTAGGCGGCGATTTCTTTGACTTTTTCCTCATCGACGACGAGCACCTGGCCGTGGTGATCGGCGATGTCTCGGGCAAAGGCATCCCGGCGGCTCTCTACATGGCGGTGACGCGCACGCAGATCAAGACCACGGCGCTCCAAGGCAAGCCGCCCGAGGAATGCCTGCTCGAAGTGAATCGGGTGCTGGTGCGCGAAAGAGTTTCCTCCATGTTCGCCACCTGCTTCTACGGCTTGCTGAACACCCGCACGGGCGAGCTGCGCTTCTGCAACGCCGGCCACAATCCGCCCTATTTGCTGCGAGCATCGGGCGCCGTCGAGCTCATGGATCTGACCGGCGGCATTCCGCTCGGTCTTTTCGACGGCAGGTCGTACAGTGGCGGATCGGTCCAGCTGGCGCCGGGCGACGCGCTCTTCCTGTACACCGATGGCGTGCCCGAAGCAACCAATGCGGCGCTGGATGACTTTACCGACGAGCGCCTCACCGATCAGCTCCGCGCCGCCGGATCGCTGCCCTGCCGCGCCATCCTGGATCGAATCACGAACGAACTTTTAGCCTTCACCGACGGCGCCCCGCAATCGGACGACATCACCATGCTCTCCATCCGCCGGACGCGCTGACCCGGCCGACTTCAACCAGGTTAATCACTTTGTTATCGTAGGCTGGTGCTGCCCGCGTTGAACAGCGAGGGAGAGCTGCCTCCTGGAGTTCATACCGCCGATTGGCCTGAGATCCAAGCTCGGTTCGGAGCATCGTCCGCGCGGCGTGTGTGGCTGTCCGGCCGCCTTCGAGCGCTCGTGGATGTCGCCGCCGGCTGCGGAAAACTACGTCGGGTTTTTATTTGGGGAAGCCTCGTTACCGCGAAGCCGGCGCCAAGAGACCTCGATGTACTCCTGATCGTGGACGAAGACTTCGAGGTCGATACAGCTGCCCCTCAGGAACAGGCCGTTTTCGATTCCGTTCGAGCCAAGCTGCTGTTCGAATGGGATGTTTTCTGGGCACGAGCTTCAATTGGGCCCGAATTGCTGGATCTGTGGTTGGATACCTATCAGACTTCCAGAAGCTTTCGGAAACGAGGTATTGTGGAACTGGAGTTGCCGTGATTCAGACCGACGACCAAATGCTGCTCGCGGAGCAATGCGTGGCAAACCTTCGGAGGATTCTGCTGGAGGCGCGGAAGATTCATTCCCAGCGGGACTTTACACGCATGGCGGCGCCGATCTTGCTCGAAGTCCAGCAGCGCGAGCAAGAAATTCTCGAGTATTTGAGCCGGGACCTGGAAAAGCCGGTAGCGCGTTAGTACGCCGCTCGGCGATGCCGGGTGTTACGCGCGGCTACAATGGCTCTTGTGGCTACTCTGACCTTCGAACAGGCGCGCGCGTGTGTGCTGTCCAAGGTGTCCCAGGCTCTGGTTCCGCCACGCATCGAAGAAGTTAGCCTGGCCGAGGCGTCCGGGCGAGTCCTGGCCGATCGCGTGGCCGCCGATCGTGATTACCCGCCCGTAGCCAGGTCCGCGCGCGACGGATTCGCCGTCCGTTCCCAGGATCTGCCGGGTGAACTCAAAGTGATCGGAGAGGTGCGGGCCGGCGAATCTTTCGACGGCGCAATCGAAGCCGGCCAAGCCGTTGAGATCATGACCGGCGCTCCGGTCCCCAGCGGCGCCGATGCCGTGGTCATGGTGGAGCACGTCACGCGGGCGGACGGTTGCGTAGGAGTGCCCCGGACATTGCCGCCCGGCGAGAACATCAGCCCGCGAGCGTCCCAGGCGCGCCAGGGCGATGTATTGCTGGAGCCGGGGCGCAGGCTGGGATTCGCGGAAGTGGCTGTGCTGGCGTCTTCTGGACACGCGCGCGTGCCTGTTTTTGCCCGCCCGCGCGTGGCGTTGCTCGCAACCGGCGACGAAATTGTGGAGGTCGGCGAAACGCCGCTGGATTATCAGGTTCGAAATTCGAACGTCGAATCGCTGGCAGTGCAGGTCGCCCGATCCGGCGGATGCCCCCACATTCTCCCGGTCGCGCGCGACCAGTATGCCCCTACGCGGGAGCTGATCGAGCAAGGGCTGGGCTCCGATCTGCTGCTGCTATCCGGCGGAGTCTCGGCCGGCAAGTACGATATCGTGGAACGTGTGCTCGCGGACCTGGGCGCGGAGTTCTTCTTCGATCGCGTTTTGATCATGCCGGGGCAGCCGCTGGTTTTTGGGAAAGCGCGCGGAAAGTTCTTCTTCGGCTTGCCGGGCAATCCGGCGTCCACGATGGTCACGTTTGAAATTTTCGCGCGCGCTGCCGTGGAACTTCTGGGTGGCGCGAGCGAAAGCGCGCTGCCGTTGGTTTGGAGCAAGCTGCAGCGCGAATTCCGGCAGAAGACAGGCTTGACGCGTTTTTTGCCGGCCCGTCTCGAAGCGGACGGATCGGAAGTGACGCCGGTGCCATGGCAAGGCTCAGGTGATATTCCCGCGCTGGCGAACGCAAATGCGTTTCTGGTGACGGAGCCAGATCGCGAAAGCTGGGCGGCGGGCGACTGGATTCGGGTGCTTTTGAAATGAAGAAGAAGCTCAGCCATTATGACGATGCCGGCGCGCCCCGCATGGTGGATATATCCGCCAAGTCCCCCACCAAGCGAACGGCGCGCGCGCATGCGTTTGTCCGGATGAAGCCCGCCGTTCTGGCGCAGCTTCCCTCGAATCCCAAGGGAAACCCGCTCGACATCGCGCGCGTGGCTGGCATTTCGGCGGCGAAAAAGACCGCCGAGCTGATTCCGCTCTGCCATCCCCTGATGCTTTCGCACGTGGATGTCGAGGTCAGCATCGAGCCGGGAGGCGTACGAATCCTGGCTGGCGTCAGCACCACCGGACCAACCGGCGTGGAGATGGAGGCGCTCACCGCCGTTGCCGTCGCGGCGCTCACCGTGTACGACATGACTAAGGCGCTGGACAAAGGGATCGAAATCCAGGACGTCTACCTGCTCGAAAAGTCCGGCGGCAAGAGCGGAGACTACCGCCGGGCATGATCCGCGCCGCAGTGATCACGATTAGCGACTCGGTGGTGGCAGGCACGCGCGTGGACCAATCCGGGTTAAAGCTGCGCGAGCGGGTGGAGTCGCTCGGCTGGGTCGTCGAGGACCAGCCAGCCGTGGCTGACGAACGCGACCAGATCGCCGCGCTGCTCGCCAGGCTGGCCGATTCCGGCCGGGTTTCAATGATCCTCACCACCGGTGGAACCGGAGTGGCCCTGCGCGACGTCACACCCGAAGCGACCCGGGATGTGCTGGAGCGCGAAGTGCCTGGTCTGCCGGAGTTGATGCGCGCGGAAGGCCGCAAAGCCACGCCGTTCGCGGCGCTGAGCCGCGCGGTTGCGGGGACGCGAGGACGGTGTTTGATCGTGAATCTGCCGGGTTCTCCCAAGGGAGCGGTGGAGTCTTTCGATGCGATTTCGCACCTGTTGCCGCATATCGTGGATCTAATGGAAGGAAGGACCGCACATAAAGATGTGCCACACTAAAAGCATGCGCCCTGTCCTATTCTTCGCGGTCTGCGCTGCCGCGTTCGCTCAAACTCAGGTCACGGCTCCTGCGCCGGCCCCTAGCCAGGACCAGGGCAAGGAAGCAGTTATCAGGACCACCACCACGGTGGTGATCGCTCCAACTACAGTGCGCGACAAGAAGGGCAATTTCGTGGACGGCCTGCAGCTCCAGGATTTTACGCTCATGGACGACGGCAAGCCCCAGAAGATCACGGCGGACGTGCGCGATGAGCCGCTCTCGTTGGTGGTTGCGGTCCAGAAAAGCACCAACCTCAACGACATTCTTCCCAAGATCCAGAGAATCGGAATCCTGCTGAGCGATCTGATGGCCGGCCAGGACGGCGAAGTAGCGGTGGTGGCGTTTGACCATCGCATTCAGGTGGCGCAGGACTTCACCAATGAAGCCACCAAGGTTTCCGAAGCTCTCAAGAATCTGAAGCCCGGCAGCACCTCTCACGCGGTGATCGACGCCGAAATGGAGTGCATCCGGATGCTGACGCATCGGCCCCCGGCCCGGCGCCGCGTTTTGCTGATCATCGCCGAAAAGCGCGATCGGGGCAGCCAGATGCGCGTGCGCGAGGCCCTGACCCAGGCTGAATTCGCGAACGTGGCAATTTACTCGCTGGACATTTCGAGCCTGGTGGCCACGCTTACCGGGGAACAGATTCCGCCGCGTCCGCCTCCGATTCCCGTCACCGCCGAACACGTTCCCGCGGGCGCCTACGCCACTCCCAGCAGCATCGAGCAGAATTATTATCTCGGCAACTACATTCCCATGTTTGTGGACATCTTCAAGGGAGTGAAGAGCCTTTTCGTGGACGATACTCTGGATGTTTTCACTCGGTTCACCGGAGGAAAGGAGTATTCCTTCGTCAGCGAAAAGAGCTTGGAAAAAGCCGTGCAGTCGATCAGCGACGAGCTGCACAGCCAATACCTGCTCAGCTACTCGCCTAACAATCCAACCGACGGAGGGTTCCACGAAATCAAGGTAGTTGTGAACCGGCCGGGCCTGGAAGTAAGAACGCGTCCCGGATATTGGCGGGCAGCGATGCCCCAATAGGGCGCAGAGAGAATTCAGCCGCCCCAGATCAACGCGGGTCGAGGGTCTGTCACGCCTAAGACTAATGCCGAAACCGGATCCGTACCAATGAACGCTTGGTACTAACCGGTTTTAGTACGATTCGAAGCTAACCGCGGCGAAGCTCACCACGCTTTGTTCATCGATGTTCCATTGCTGATAGCGGCGCAGCTGGCCGCGAGACCGTGGCGCGGCTTTCAGGAATGTATAAATCGGCGCTGAGCCGCACCACTTGAGATCGTCGTGGTTCTCTTGCACCAGCTCCCAGAAGCCCTGGGCGTCCGCCTGATTCAGGCGATCGATCCGGACGCGGTCGCGTTCGGCCACGGCCGCCATCTCGGCTTGATCCGCCCGCGCAGTGATCTGGTCTCCGTAGCGGCGTCCCATGTGGGCCATGTCGACGCCCAGCACCCAGAAGAGGCGATTGCCTTCGCGCGCCGAGAGATTGCCCAGGGTATCGAAAAAGCGCTGCACTTCCGGATTCGCTTCCGGCTTCCCGCCCTTGTAGATGCTGCGGGCGAAGGAGCCGCACAGGATGGGAAGAATGCGAATATTAGGCCCGTAAACATATTGCAGAAACAGCACCTGGAATTCGATGGAGTGTTCCACCGCATGGCAGTAATCCTCCATGTTTACCGCGCCGGGAGCACTCTGGGCCAGTTCGTCCACCAGGTCCGTCGCGATGGCCGTCTCGCCGAACGGCGTCACAAACGGTTTGCGGGTGAGGCCGAAACGGTCCGGTTCGCCATAGTGCGAGGTTCCCAGCACCACGAATGTACGATCCTGATAGGCCGGAAGCAATGTGGTGTAAGCATCGCGATAGGATTCCCAGCCTCCAAATGGACTCACATGCGGCGCGGCAATCCCGATTTGCGTTCCGTCCAGCGTCGGCGGAGCGGCGCCTTGCATGAATTCGGAAAGCTTCTTGCGTGCCTCATCGGCATTGTCGGGATACGCCGAGCCGGCATGCGAGGCCTCCCGTTTAGGCGCGGCGGCAAACTCGCTGATGCGCTCTTTCCGGAGCTGCTCAAACTTTTCGTCTTCGAGAAAGCCGGCTTGGCTCAGAGCGTCGTATAAATGCTTTTCGATTTCGCTGACTTGAATCTCTCCGGTAATCCGCACCAGATCGGCCCGCAAGTCGAGCGCGGTCTGCTGCCCGTCGAAACAAGCCAGGCAGGCCACTAATGGCGCCGGAATGAGCAGCATGGAGTCGGAGAATCGAAAAGGGTCGCGGATGAGCAGGCCGGGATGCTCGGGATCGGGCGAAGGAACGAAGTCCAGGTTTAATCGCAGGCGAGGAAGTGGTTCGGACACTATCATCAATATCGCACGCTGTCCGCCTCGCCCCTGCGGACGCATAATGTGGTTATGAGGAAATTTTCGGGACCGGAGCTGAAGCAGGCCCTCGATACCTTAAGCGGCTGGACCGTTGTCGACGGAAAGCTACATAAGGAATACAAGTTTCCTGATTTCATCCACGCGTTCGGCTTCATGGCCACCGCCGCGCTGGCCATCGAGAAGATGGGACATCATCCCGAATGGTCGAACGTCTACAATCGCGTAAGCGTGGATCTCACTACCCACGACGCGCAGGGCATCACGTCGAAAGACGTGGATCTGGCTAAGCTCCTGGACGACACCGCGAAGAAGCTGCAATGAAATTGTTCCTGGCTCTCGCGTTCGCCGCTGGTTTGTACGCGCAACCGGTCTTTAACGGCGGGGCGGCCGTGGATGAGCAGATCGGCCAAGCCGTCCATGCGGGATTGATTCCCGGCGCGGTTCTGGTGATCGGACACGATGGCGCGGTAGTTTTCAGGAAGGCTTATGGCGACCGGGCCTTGATACCGAGGCGCGAGCCCATGACCGTCGACACCATGTTCGACGCGGCTTCGCTGACCAAGGTGATCGCCACCACGCCCTCCGTCATGAAACTTTTCGAGCAGGGCAAAATCCGCATCGATGACCCAGTGACCAGATATCTCCCTGAATTCCAAGGCGGCCACAGCGACATCACGATTCGCGACCTGATGACGCATTTCTCGGGATTGCGGCCCGATCTCGACTTGAAACCCGCCTGGAGTGGTTACGAGACAGGAATCGAGCGCGCCTTGAAGGATCCGCCAGTACGCCCGCCGGGCATTCGATTTGTCTATAGCGACATAAATTTTATTCTGATGGGTGAAATCGTTCACCGGTTGAGCGGCAAAATGCTCAATGATTTTGCGCGGGAGAACATTTTCGAGCCGCTGGGAATGCGAGATAGCATGTTTTTGCCGCCCCGCGATCTGATCCCGCGCATTGCGCCCACGGAACTAGACTCCTTAACCGGCCAGCCGTTTCGCGGCGTGGTGCACGACGATACCTCCCGTTACATGGGCGGCGTAGCGGGCCACGCGGGGCTCTTCACCACGGCTGACGACCTGGCGAAATTCGCCCAGATGATGCTGGACCGCGGCGAAGGCAACGGGGTGCGCCTGTTCAGCCCGGCCACTGTCGAGAAATTCACGTCGCCCGCGTCGCCCGCCGATCAGCCCATTCTGCGGGGGCTCGGCTGGGATATCGATTCGCCCTATTCAAGCAATCGGGGCGAGCTGTTCCCCATCGGATCCTACGGGCACACCGGATTCACGGGCACTTCGGTCTGGATTGATCCCACCAGCCGCACCTACGTGATCCTGCTGACCAACGTGGTGCATCCGCATCGTGGGAAGTCACTCAGCTCGCTGCGCAGCCGGGTGGCCACCATCGTTGCTGCGTCTTACGGGATCGTGGCGCCTGGCGTCAAGCTTACCGGTTATAACGAGACCATCACCGGCCCTGGGTTGCATCGGGTTGTCGAACCTCGCGGCGCGGTGCTCACCGGATTGGACGTGCTGGCAGAGCAGGATTTTGCGCCATTGCGCGGCAAGCGCATCGGCCTGATCACCAATCAAACCGGTTTGAGCCGCGACGGAAAGAGAAATATCGATCTGATGCGAGCGGCCGGCGTCAAAATTACGGCATTATTTTCCCCGGAGCACGGCATTTCCGGCACCGAAGATCAGCCGGACGTTGCAAATACCAAAGATCCTGCTACCGGGCTCCCAGTTTTCAGCCTTTTTCAAGGCTCCAATCGGCGGATGACTCCCGCAATGCTGGAAGGAATCGATGCGCTGGTGTTCGATATTCAGGACGCCGGCGCGCGCTTCTATACCTATTCCTGCACGATGCTATACAGCATGCAGGAGGCGGCCCGGAAACACCTGCCGTTTTTTCTGTTGGACCGGCCTAATCCGATTACGGGCGTACATGTGGAGGGGCCAATCCTCGACCACGATCTGGAGTCCTTTGTCGGATGCCTGGAGATTCCGATCCGGCATGGCATGACTTTCGGCGAACTCGCGACCATGGCGAACGGCGAGCAGCGCCTGGGGCTGGATCTTCACGTGGTTTCAATGCGCGGTTGGGACCGCGGCGATTGGTTCGATTCCACGGGCCTGGCCTGGGTGAATCCGTCGCCCAATTTGCGCAGCCTCAACGCGGCCTTGCTTTATCCCGCTGTGGCGATGCTGGAGGCATCCAAGAACTACTCGGTCGGCCGCGGAACGGATGCTCCCTTTGAGCAAGTAGGCGCGGACTGGATCCATGGCCGCGAACTGGCCGCCTTCTTGAACAGCCGCTTTATTCCCGGCGTTCGGGCTTATCCAACCAGGTTTACGCCAGCCCGGTTCACGCCGGGCTCGTCGAATTTCGCCGGACAGAGCATTGAAGGCGTGCGATTTGTGATCACGGACCGGGACGCGTTTGACAGCGCCCGGCTGGGCTTGGAATTGATGTATGCGTTCGGAAAGCTTTTCCCCGGCAAGATGGCCTTGGACACAAACCGCTTCCTGATTGGAAATCAGCAGGTGATTGCGGCTGGGAAAGAGGGAGCGGATCCTCGCACGACGTTACAAAAAGTCGAGGAATCTCTGGCCGCTTTCGTTCAGCGGCGAGAGAAATACTTGCTCTACAAGTAGAGGGCCGCCCGAACCGGGCTGCTCGCCGTGGCTCGAACGGGTAAGGCTACCTGTCTCCCAAAACCGATAAGAGTATCGATTTTTAACTAGAAACGGCCCTCGGCTTCAAGCTACCGCCGCTCTGGCGGCGCTTCCCTTGGTCTCGCTCTTGGGCCTGTTCTTGCTGCCCGGTGGACGGCCGCGTCTTTTGATCTGCGACATCCAGGCTGGCGGCCTTCCGCGACGCCTTCCACGGCCCCTCGCCAAGCGCTCCAA
Organism: Terriglobia bacterium; assembly: GCA_963786745.1. GTDB lineage: Bacteria > Acidobacteriota > Terriglobia > Bryobacterales > Bryobacteraceae > Palsa-89. Next base: position 105,849 of record CAWBAE010000020.1, read on the forward strand.
TGTCATAATCGCTTCTTCAATATGCTCACGTTCCATTCGAAGCTCTGCGAGCATTTTGTTAATGTCCATCTCGTCCTGTCTCCATCCCCAGAAAAATAATTGAAAATCAGCTGCTGTTCGGAAAAGCGAACAAGGTCACCGTTCTAAAGGTGTTGTAATATCGTTTGTACCCTATTTGCGAGAACCATTTCAAGCATTTTGTTCGGGAAACCGAACAGAAAGTTCCGTACCAAACGTACCTGCCCCCAGAGGATAGACTCTCAAAGACCCAGACTAGCCCTTTTGGGCCAGTCATTCGATAGGCTTAGCCCCTCTTCCGCCGCCAATGGAAGTAAAAAGGCAACCCAATGGCGATTAGTGCCAGCCCCATCAGGGATTCTCTGGGCGACTTAATCAATGTGGAAACGATCAGACACGCGATTCCGAGCACGAAAACAATCGGAACCACCGGATATCCCAAGGTGCGATACGGCCGCGCCAGATCCGGCCGTTTGTGCCTCAAGACGATCACGGATGCAGTCGCCATCCCATACAGTATGACGCTCGCAAATATGACGTAGGTGTACAACTGATCGTAACGTCCGCTCAACACTAAAAGCGACGCCCAGGCGCTCAGGACAAGAATCGAGACGCTGGGCGTTCGATGCCGGGGGTGGACGAATTGGACGCCGGAGAAGAACAGGCCGTCCCTAGCCATCGCGAAGGGCACTCGAGCCCCCGACATGATGGAACCATTGAGGGCCGCAAAAATCGAGATCATAGCCACGACGCTCACGGCTGCCGCGCCGGGGGATCCCAGCACGCGCCGCATCATTTCGCCGGCCACCCGGTCGGTGGATGCCACGGCCTCGGCCGGCAAAACGCGGAAATAGGCGGCATTCGTCAACAGATAGATTCCGGCCACGGTCAGCGTGCCGAGAATCATGGCCAAAGGGAGGTTGCGCTGGGGCTTTCGAACCTCGGACGCCACCATCACCACATTGTTCCAGCCGTCGTAGGCCCACAGCGCCGCCACCAATGCTGCAAAGAACCCCAATATCCCTCCCGCCGCGGGCGCCGAAGTCTGATAATTCGCCACCGAACCGTGCGCGGTTCCGAGACCGATCACAATAATGGCGGCGATAAGCCCCACTTTCAGGAGGGTGACAATCACTTGCACGTCGCCTCCCACTTTGACCCCAAAATAGTTGATCAATGCCAGCACCGCAATCACTGCCATGGCGAGCAACTGACCGTAACGAATCTCCAGAGGATGGCCGGATTCGCCTAGCGGCAAGGGCACAACCACCCAAATCCCGTTCAGTTCCGGCCGAAAATTGGCGAGATAAATGAAAAATCCGGTGGCCAGCGTCGCTATGGATCCGCTCTTGGCCACCCACATCTGGGTCCAGCCATAGATAAATCCCCACAGAGGGCCGTAAGCCTCGCGAAGATAGACGTATTCTCCGCCAGCCTCGGGAAGCGCGGCGGCAAGTTCCGCATAGCTCAAGGCCCCGCAAAGCGACAGCACTCCTCCAAACGCGAAGACCGCCAGGACCATCAGCGGCGAGCCTACGTTCTTTACCATGCCTCCAGGGACCAGGAAGATGGCGCTGCCGATCATGGTGCCGACGACTATGGACGCCGCGCTCCAGATCCCGAGGTCGCGCTTGAGCTCAGGCTGGGTTTCGATCATGGGGGGGCTCCGTAAGCACAAGCGAAACCAGGCAACCGGTGAGGAACGTCGCAGTGGTGCCGATCAGGACGTACCAGGTGAACGCGATGTGTGTCCATTGTTTGACAAAAAGCATCAGCACGAGGCCTGCGATCATGGCGATCATGGCGGCGTTCTGATACACGAATTTCGTGAGCAATCCCAGCAGAAACACGCCCAGCAGCGATCCATAAAGAATGGACGCGATGGTGAGGCCGGCTTCGAGCACCGAGCCCCAGTGCCGGGCCAAGAGACCCACTAAAACGAGCACCAGCGCCCACACGACGGTGGCCCAGCGGGCTACGCCCAGGAAGTGACCTTCCGGACGGGAGGGATTGCGGCGCAGCGCGAAGGGCTTATAGAAATCCACCACGCTGGTGGAGGCTAGCGCATTCAAGGCGGCGCTCAGATTCGACATGCCGGCTGCCAGGATCGCGGCCATCACCAGGCCAGCCAAGCCCGGCGGGAGATTGTTCCAGATGAAGCGCGGGTAGATGGACTCGGGCGGGACTGGGGCGCTCAGGCGCCGGTCCGAGTAATACACGAACAGCAGCCCGCCGATCAGAAGGAACAAAGCGAATTGGAAGAAGATCACCACCCAACTGGAGAATAGCGCGGCGCGGCTCTGCCGCTCGTTCTTCGCGGCGAGCAGTCGCTGTACCAGCAACTGTTCGGTGCCGTGGCTGGCGGTGGTGAGGAAGCAGCCGCCGATCAGTCCTGCCCAAAAGCTGTAATTGCGCGAGAAGAATTCGGAAGTCCAGGAAAACCGGAAATCGAACATTTGAAACTTATGCGCGGCGTTGGCGACCTGATAAGCGTGAGACCAGCCGCCGGGAATCTGGTGCAGGATGGCGAAGAAGCTGAGGATGGCGCCGGCGACGTAGAGAACCATCTGGATGACGTCGGTCCAGATTACTGCGGTCATCCCGCCTTCGAACGTGTAGAAGAGGGTCAGGGCAACGATGACCAGGATCGAAGCGATGCCGCCGGTGCTGAGAATGGTGGCGATGATGATAGAGACGGCAAAGACGCGAACGCCTTCGGCCAACGCGCGCAGGATCAGGAAGGTGCCGGCGGTGAGCCTGCGAATGCGCTCGCCGAAGCGCCGCCGCATGAGCTCATAGGCGGTGAACATCTCGCCGCGGAAATACTGCGGAAGAAAAAGCGCGGAGATGACGACGCGCGCGAGAAGGTATCCGAGGACGAGTTGCAGAAACTGGAAATTTCCCGAAAACGCGAGCGGCGGGGTCCCGATGACGGTCAGCGTGCTGGTTTCTGCCGATACGATGGAAAGGCTGATGGCCCACCAGGGCGCCGATTGGCCGCCCAGAAAATAGTCCTTAAGATTGCGCTGGCCTTTGCGGAATCTGGCTCCGAACCAGGTGATCGCGATCAAGTAGACCGCGATGGTGGTCAGGTCGAGAGAATGCATTGGAAAGCGGATGATAGCACGATCATTTCGGCGCGCCTAACGGCGGAGTTTCGCGACCTGCTGGCGGCGGTCCGGCAAAAGGTTGCTACCCTAAAGAACAAGGCAGATCTTTAGCGGATACCATCAACGGATATCATAGCCGGGCAATTTCTAATCACTCCAGCCCACTTCACTGGGCTGGTCTACCAGGGAGTTTGATGCATGCCGAATTCAGTCGACGAACTTAAGAAGGCAGCTGCCACCTGGGCGGCGGCGCAATTGAAGGACGGGATGATCGTCGGGCTGGGTTCGGGAAGCACGGCGACTCTTGTCGTTGCCGCGATCGGTCAGCGGGTGAAGGACGGGTTGCGTATCGTCGGTGTTTCGACTTCGGAAAAGACCACCCAGCAAGCCCTTGGTCTCGGGATTCCGCTGGCGACTTTAGCAGAGCGCCCGGAGCTGGATTTAACTATCGACGGCGCGGATGAGGTCGAGTTGGGGACGCTGTACCTGATCAAGGGGGGCGGCGGCAACCTGCTGCGGGAGAAGATTGTTGCTGCCTCCGGCAAGCGGCTGTTGATCGTGGTGGATCAGCACAAGTTAGTGGACCGGCTTGGCCGCCATTGGGCAGTCCCGGTGGAGGTGGTGCAATTCGGGTGGCAATCGACGGCGCTGCGGCTGGCCGCGCTTGGTTCAAAGCCGGTGGCCCGGAAGGACGCTGAGGGAAAGATGTTTGTCACCGATGGCGGGAACTACATTCTTGACTGCGCCTTCGGGCCCATTGCTTCGGCCTCCGAGCTCCAGGCGGGGTTGGATGCAACCGTGGGCGTAGTTGAGCATGGTTTATTTATCGGACTTGCCTCCCAGGTTGTGGTGGGTGAGCCGAGCGGCGTTCGTCTTCTACCGGATTGACCGCAGCAGCACACTCGCTCCATTCCACACAATCTGCACGCCGATACAGACCAGAATGAACGACGATAGGCGAATGATGATGTTCATTGAAGTTGGCCCCAGGATGCGGCCGATCGGTTCGGCGAAGCGATACATCAGATAGACGGTGGCGGCGATCAGAGCGCATCCAAGCACGGCCGCCACAGGCAAAGCCCAATGCAGCTCGCTTCCGGGCGTGCGGTTGGCGCCCACCGCGATCGCAACGGAAATGGATCCAGGCCCCACGGTGAGCGGCATCGTCAAAGGATAGAACGCCCGGCTGGATATATAAGAGGCTTTCGGCGGCTTCGATGACGGGTCAGGCGCCTTGTCGTCGTCATCAGGCCGATTCAACAGTTTCCATCCCACAGCCGTGACAATGAGTCCGCCGCCGACCTGCACCACGGGCAGGGAGATACCGAAGAATGCCAGGATGTGGGTTCCAATCAGAACGGAAACGATCAGAAGCGCGAAGGAGTTGATCGCGATCTTGCGCGCCAGAACCGCTCGGGTCTCGGTGGAGTAGCCAGGGGTCAGCGTAAGGAAAATGGGGATGTTATCCGGAGAATCGACGATTGGGAATAGAGCGCCGACGATCAGGAGCGAGGTCCGAGTCAGTTCCGAAATCGCGTCGTGCAGTGGGCCCATGGAAATCGGCGGCGCCTCGTTGGCAAAAAGCCTATGATCGCATGCCGGAATCGTTCGCGAACTTCCTCGCGGCCGCGCGGCTGGCAAGGCGCGATCCAAGGCGCCAAGGATATGTATAAATGATGCATACTGGTACATATGCGCACTACGTTGATCATCGATGATAACTTACTCGAGCGCGCCCGCAAACTGACCGGGATTCAAGAGAAGACCGCTCTGGTTCGCGCAGGATTGGAGGCGGTGATTGCGCGGGAGGCCGGCAAGCGTTTGGCCGCGCTGGGCGGCACTCAACCCAAAATACCGAATATTCCAAGGCGGCGATCAGCTTGATGTTGCTCGCGGACACTTCGGTTTGGATTGAGCACTTCAGGCACGGCAATTCTCGCTTGGCCGCGCTCCTTGACGAGGGGATCGTTTTGATGCATCCCCTTATATCCGGCGAACTGGCTTGCGGCAACCTGAAACACCGGGCGGCCATTTTGTTGGACTTGCAGTCTCTGCCCGTGGCGGCTCAAGCCTCGAACGTAGAAGTCTTAGAACTTGTCGAACATCGTCGGCTGTGGGGGAGGGGATTGGGCTTTATCGACGCACACCTGCTCGCATCCGCGCTGCTGTCGAGCTGCCGTCTCTGGACTCTCGACCGGAGCCTACTCCGGGCGGGAGCGGAACTCGGACTCGGCTAGGCCGGCTGTTGCATGGTCATGCAATGCAGCGTGCCCAGGCCCAGCACCAGATCGCCGCAATAGATTCCGACCACTTCCCGCGAGGGGAAAAGCGCCGCAAGGGTGTTCAGGGCGATGCGGTCCATGGGGTCGTTAAAAGTCGGAACCAGAACCAGTCCATTGGCGATGTAGAAATTCGCGTAGCTCGCGGGCAGGCGTTGGCCATCGAAGTAAACCGGGGCGGGCATCGGAAGGGCGACCGAGCGCAGGCCGGTTTGCTGGATTAACGCCAGGTTCTCCCGCAAAGGTGCGTAGTTCAGGTCGGATCGGTTTTCCTCGGCGGCGATCACCACAGTGTTCAGATCCACGAATCGCGCCAGATCGTCGATGTGGCCGTGCGTGTCGTCGCCGGCGATCCCGTTGTTGAGCCAGATAGTCCGTTCAATGCCCAGGTAATCCGCGAAGCAGCGTTCCAGTTGAGCGCGGCTTAGTCCGGGATTTCGGACCTGCACGGACTCGCTGAGCAGGCATTCTTCGGTGGTGAGCAGCAGGCCCGCGCCGTTCACGTCGATACTGCCGCCTTCCAGCACTATTCCGGTCTCGAATTGCCGCACGCCGAGGCGTTTGGCAATAAACTCGGGGATTTTATTGTCCTCGCGCCAATTGTCGTACTTGGCCCAGCCGTTAAAGATCCAATCCGTGACGGCGATTTCGTTCTTCCGGTTACGGACGAAGAGCGGGCAATAGTCGCGCGTCCAACTGCGGTTGGTGCGATGCTTCACGAACTCGACGGCGTGCATGTTCGCGCCGCACTTCCCCAGTACACGGCGGGCGCTTTTCTCGGCCGCGGCATCTGCGATCAGGATGCACACTTGCTCCACTTCGGCCAGTCGTCGCACGATGTCACCGTAGACCCATGGAATCGGCGCGAACTTGCCCGGCCAATCCGTGCGTTCGTGCGGCCATGCCAGCCAGGTGCCCTGATGCGGCTCCCATTCAGCCGGCATCCGGAATCCGAGACGGCTGGGTTTCAATCCAGCCATCGTTTCACGATCGGAGAGTAAGCATCCACGCGGCGGTCCCGCAGGAAGGGCCAGTTACGGCGCACCTCTTCGATGCGATGCGGATCGCACTCGGCGATTAGAATTTCTTCCTCGCTCGAGGACGCCTGGGCGATCACTTGCCCGAACGGGTCGGCGACGAAGGACGATCCCCAGAATTCGAGACCGGAGTCCGCGGGGCCTTCGTGGCCGACGCGATTCACCGCCGCGACGTAGACGCCGTTCGCGATGGCGTGCCCACGCTGGATGGTGCGCCAGGCGTCTAGCTGCGCCGCGCCGTACTGCTGCTTCTCGGCTGGATGCCAGCCGATCGCGGTGGGGTAAAAGAGGATGTTCGCACCCGCGAGGCTCGAAAGGCGCGCGGCTTCCGGATACCATTGGTCCCAGCAGACCAGCACGCCGATGCGCGCGAAGCGAGTATCGAAATTGATGAACCCCAGGTCGCCGGGCGTGAAATAGAATTTTTCAAAGTAAAGCGGATCGTCGGGAATGTGCATCTTGCGATAGATGCCGGCAATATCGCCGTCCGCGTCAATTACCGCCGCTGTGTTGTGGTAGATGCCGGCCGTCCGGCGTTCGAAAAGCGACGCGATGATCGCGACGCGGAGCTCGCGCGCCAGTGCGCCTAGGGTCTCGGTGGTGGGGCCGGGAATGGGTTCGGCCAGCGCGAAAAGCTCGGCGTTTTCCTCCCGGCAAAAATACTGGGAACGGAAAAGCTCCTGGAGGCAAACAATCTCCGCGCCTTTCGCAGCCGCTTCGCGAATGCGCCAGCGAGCTTTCTCCAGGTTCTCGTTGGGATCCAGCGCGCAGCTCATCTGCACCAGGCCCACACGGAACTTCTCCGTGTTCACAGATTCCATCTCTCTATTGTTATTTATTCTTGGTGTCCGAGAGCATGGTTTGCATGATCTCGACGTTGCCTTCGTGACAGGCGAATTCGTAAAGCTTTTCTTCAGTGCGTTTCAAGCGAACCATGGCCGTCCAGGACTTGGTCCAGGTATTGGGCGCGTCTACCGTAACTTCGTAGCGGATCTCATCGGGCGCGATGCGCGTGAAGCGTTCGACGAGATGCAGGTCGTCGCCGGCTCCCAGGAAATTGGTCTCGGATGAAAAATTGGTTGTGTCGACCACCAGCGTCTTCGCTTCCCAGCGGCCCCGGGAGTCGCCTTCCCAGCTACGAATGCTGGGCGGAAGATGCGGGCGGCCGTCCAGAGAAATGATCCTGGCGGCGTGGCCGGTCTCCCAGAAATAAACCACGTGATCCGGCGTCTGCACGATCTGGGAGTGCGCGTAAGGATTCGCGCCAAAGATGCTGCCGACTCGCGGAACTCCGAACTCGATGCAGCGCTGCTCAATCGAGAGATCCCGCGGCGTCGAACGTGGATTTGTAGCCATCGCCTGGGCCGTGTGTTCAGCGCGCCTGCGACGGCCGAGCTCCGTGTAAGGCGGCAATTTCCCATCCGGGGGGTCGATGATGAGCGAGGTCCGGTTGTCGAACTGACGGTCGACAATCAACGAATCGTCGGTTGCGCTGGGGCTGGTGTGCCGTTCGGGATTGGCGAGCACGACGGAGAAGAAGGCGTCCCCCAGCGCGTCATCGCTGCGGCCGCCTCCAAAGATCCGATCCGAGCGCTTCTTCAGCTCGGCGACTTCGGCGTCCGTCAAGGTTGCCCGGCCTGCCAGCTCTTTGGGCCGTTCCAGCGGTGTGGCGCTCTGGTTCACCCAGTTTCCCTCGAGATCGGGGTGACCATCCCGATTTAGCGGAGCGGTCCAGGATTTGGGGGCGGGGGCTTGCGCGAGAACGGCGATCGGCAGGCAAGCCGTGATGGCGGCCAATCTGAACAGTCGATCAAGCATGCAACATTGTGTCACATGTACAGGCCGCCGTTCACGTCCAGCACGTGCCCGGTGATATAGCCTGCTTCTTCGCTCGCCAAAAAACGCACGGCCGCGGCCACGTCTTCCGGCTGTCCAATTCGCTTCAACGCGACGTGGCCGATCATGTTGTCCTTCAGTTCCTGGGACAGTCCGGCGGTCATGGCGGTCTCGATGAACCCCGGCGCGACTGCGTTGACCGTGACGTTGCGGCTGCCCATTTCCTGCGCGATGGCCTTGGTGAGTCCGATCAATCCTGCTTTGGACGCCACGTAATTCGCCTGGCCTGGGTTGCCCATTTCACCGACCACAGACGCGATATTGATGATCCGTCCCCAGCGTTCGCGCATCATTGTGGGGAGCACTTGTTGAATGGCGATAAACGCTCCGGTCAGGTTGGTGGCGATGACGCTGTCCCAGTCTTCCTGCTTCATCCGCATGGCCAGTCCGTCCTTGGTAATGGCGGCGTTGTTTACCAGGATCCCGATGGGCCCGAAATCCTGGGCCGTTTTGCGGAGCGCTTCTTTAATGGATTCGCCGTTCCCCATGTCGACGGCGACCACAAACGCTTCGCGTCCCTCGGAACGGAGCTGGCCCGCGAGTTCTTCCAACTGCGCCGTGTTACGCGAGGCCAGCGCCACCCTTGCTCCCGCGCGGGCCAGGGCAATGGCGCAGGCGCGTCCGATCCCCCGGCTTGCGCCGGTGATGAAAGCGGTTCGATTTGTCATGGCGAGTGAATTCCATCATAGTAAAACCTGGGCATTTTAGAGAACCTATGGCATATAGCGACCTGCGGGAGTTCATTTCCGCGCTCGAAAAGAACAAGGAACTGCGCCGCATCCCGTTCGAAGTGGATCCGGTGCTCGAGATCACGGAATTCGCCGATCGCGCTGTGAAAAGCGGCGGTCCGGCCCTGTTGTTCGAGAAGCCCAAGGGCAGCCGGATGCCGGTGCTGATCAATAGTTTCGCGAGCGCGCGGAAAATGGAGATCGCTCTCGAGGTGGATTCGGTGGAGGAAGTCGCGCGGCGGATATCCGAATATCTGGAAATGCGGATGCCCGAAGGCTTGCTGGGCAAGCTCAAGATGCTGCCGAAGCTGGCGGAAGTAGGCGCGTTCTTTCCGAAAATCGTATCCGGCGGCCCATGCAAGGATGTGATCCGCCGCGACAATTTTTCGCTGGCCGAATATCCGATTCTCAAATGCTGGCCCGAAGACGCCGGGCGCTTCATCACGCTGCCCATGGTGTTTTCGAAGAATCCCGACACCGGCAAGCGCAACTGTGGGTGCTATCGGCTGCAGGTTTTTGATGAGCGAACCACGGGGATGCACTGGCAAACGCACAAACAGGGGGCGGAGCACTACCGGCGTCTGGTCAAGGAGGGGAAGCAGGCGCGCATGGACGTGGCAGTGGCGATCGGCGCCGACCCAGCCACGATGTACTCGGCCATTTTGCCGCTGCCGCCGGATCTCGACGAAATGATGATCGCCGGATTTCTGCGCGGCAAGCCGGTTGAGATGGTGAAGTGCGAAACGTCGGATCTCGAGGTTCCGGCCAACGCCGAGATCGTGCTGGAAGGCTACGTCGAGCTGGGCGAGTTGCGGCGAGAAGGCCCGTTTGGCGATCACACTGGATTCTATTCGCTGGATGACGACTATCCGGTGTTCCATGTCCAGTGCATCACCGAGCGGAAGCATCCCATCTACGCGACCACGATTGTGGGGCCTCCGCCGATGGAAGATTTTTACATGGGCAAGGCCATCGAGCGCATTTTTCTGCCGCTGATGCGCCTGCAATTGCCTGAGGTCCGCGATATCGCGATGCCGGCTGAAGGCATCTTCCACAATCTGATTCTGGTTTCGATCCGCAAATCCTACCCGCTGCACGCCCGCAAAGTGATGCACGCGATCTGGGGCCTTGGACAGGCCATGTTCAGCAAAGTGATCGTGGTGGTGGATGAAGACGTGGATGTCCAAAATGTGAGCGAAGTGGCCTGGAAGGCGCTGAACAACATCGACCCCGAGCGCGACATCCAGTTCGTTCTCGGACCGGTGGATTCGCTGGATCATTCCAGCCGAATGCCGAACTACGGGTCCAAGATGGGCATCGACGCCACGCGTAAGTGGAAGGAAGAAGGATTCACTCGTCCCTGGCCGGATGTAATCCGCATGCCGGAGGATGTAAAGCAGCGCGTGGCCGCGCTTTGGAAGAAGGCCGGACTTCCCTGACGCCGGCTGGAACCAGGATCGCCTATCTGGTGAGCCAGTATCCGGCCATCAACCACACGTTCATCCTGCGCGAGATCCGTGAGCTGCGCCGTTTGGGCTTCGATATTCGGGTCGGGTCGGTGCGGGAGGCGGATCGTCCGTTCGAGCTGCTGACTCCGGAGGAACGCGAAGAGCAGCGCGCCACGTTTTACATCAAGCCGGCGGGATTTCACGGGGTGATTAGGGGCGTGGCAGGTTTACTATGGCGGAGGCCGGTCGCACTGCTGGGCGCCTTCGCCTATGCGTTGCGGCTCAGCAGGTTCAATCCGCGGACGGCAGTTTCGTATCTGTTCTATTTCGCGGAGGCTATGGTTTTCGCTGCCTGGATGCGGCGCGAAGGGCTCTCCCGCGTGCACATGCATTTCACGACCACGGTCGGATTGCTGGCGCTGCGGCTCGTGCCCGTGCGGACTTCGGCGACCATCCACGGTTCGGCCGAGTTCGAGGATCCCGCGGGCTTCCGTCTGCGGGAAAAAATCGAGGCGTTTGACTTGCTGGTTACGATCAGCGAGTACGGGCGGAATCAATTGAAGCGCCTGTCGGACCGGAAGCATTGGAGCAAGCTGCGCGTTTCCCGGCTGGGCGTGGATCCCGCGGTGTACTCGCCGCGTCCGTTCCGCTACAATCCTTCCCCGTTCGAAATCGTTTGCGTGGGGCGCCTGGCGAAGGCCAAGGGTCAAGATGTTTTGATCGCCGCGATTGATCGATTGATTCGGCAAGGCCGCTTGGTTGTGCTGCGGCTGGTTGGGGACGGGCCGGCGCGGGCGAGCCTTGAAAGACAGGCCGCCGAGCGCGGCATCGCCGGCCGTGTAATTTTCGAAGGCTGGCAAAATGCGGATCGCGTGCGCGATTGCTACCAGCAGGCGGACGTCTTCGCCCTGGCGAGCCTGGCGGAGGGAATCCCCGTGGTGCTGATGGAGGCCATGGCGATGGAGATACCCTGTGTCGCCACGGCGGTGATGGGGGTTCCCGAGTTGATCCGGCATGAAGTGGACGGATTGTTGGTCGCTTCCGGGAGCGCAGACGAACTCGCCGCGGCGCTCGAGCGATATCTGGACGATTCGGAGCTGCGCCGGCGCTTAGGAAAGGCGGGCCGCCGCCGCGTACTCGAATGCTATGATTTGAGCCGCAACACGGCGGGTCTGGCCGAGATACTGGCCGAGATTCCGCCCGTCGAATGTTAAACTAAATAGGAACACGGCGGCTGTAGCTCAGTTGGTAGTAGCGCCAGATTGTGGTTCTGGATGTCGTGGGTTCAAATCCCACCAGCCGCCCCAAACCTTTCTGGATGTCATCCCGCCGTCACACTACACTGACACTAACCAATCGGATAGGGATCGGTCACAAAAAGATAGGCTTACGGTTCGATCAGCTTTAACCTGATCGCGTAACGCACGATCCCCGCAACGCCCTTAACCTCCAGCTTTCGCATGATATTATGCCGATGAAACTCAACTGTCTTGGAGGATATCCCTATCTTTGCTGCTATTTCCTTGGAAGTTAGACCGTCGGCGAGACAGTAGACGACTTCTTTTTCCCGGCTTGTTAGTTTGTCGGATGCCATCACCGCTATTCCTGTTTCCATGCTTGGGTCCCTGAGCAATCTTCCAGCCATTTGGATTTGACAAGCACGGCTCTCAAGCGGGACTATAGGCGTCATGCGAAAAACTACCTTTATCCTGACGCTGCTCCTCGCGATGTGCCCGGCGGTTTCCCGCGCCGAAAAGAAAGTGATTGCGCCTCCTGAGTTTGCGCCGGCGCCCGGCGGAACCGCCAACTTTAGCCCAGCGATTTTGGTCGATGGAACCTTGTACATCTCCGGTCAAACGGGCGGGGACCTGAAGACGCGGGCGTTTCCCAGCGACTTTGAAACCGAAGTGAAGAACGCCCTGGATCACATCGACATCATCCTGAAGGCCGCGAAAATGTCCTTCGACGACGTCGTCTCGGTGCAGATCTATATGACCGATATGAGCCTGTTCCAGCGCATGAACGCCGTTTACACTTCGGTGATGAAAGAGCCGCGGCCGGCGCGAACCACCGTGGGCGTCGCCAAACTAGCGGGTCCGAACGCGCACATCGAGATCACGATGACGGCTCGGAAAGCACGCAAGTAGGCTTCCGAGATAAACATAAAGGTATGCGCATCCGCGGCGTCTGTTTCCTGCTGCTAGCGATTCTCGGGCTCGGCGCGGCTTCCGGGCAGCGAATCAGCCCTGCTCAGGACCTTTCCGCCGATGCCATGCCAGCGGAGGTTGACCGCGGCGCCGCCGGGCTCACACACTGGCTGCACGCCATCCGTACACGCGCCAGCCTGATGATGATTACGGCGCATCCGGATGACGAAGACGGCGGCGTGCTCGCTTTTGAGACGCGCGGTCTGGGCGCTCGCGCGGTTCTGCTCACTTTGAACCGGGGCGAAGGCGGCCAGAACGCGATGTCCTCCGACATGTACGACGCGCTCGGCCTGGTGCGCACCGAGGAATTGCTGGCGGCGGATCGCTATTACGGCGTGGATCAATACTGGACCCGCGCGATCGACTACGGCTTCTCGAAAACACGCGAAGAGGCTCTCGAAAAATGGGATCACGATCGCGTTCTATCGGACGTCGTGCGCGTGATCAGGATGACGCGGCCGCTGGTGATTACGTCTGTTTTTGTCGGATCGGCCACCGACGGTCATGGCAATCATCAGGTGGCCGGACAGATGGCGCAAGAGGCTTTTCTCGCTGCGGGCGATCCCAATCAGTTTCCGGAGCAGATCAAGGAAGGGCTCAGGCCTTGGACGCCGCTCAAAGTGTATGAGCGCGTTCCGTTTTTCGCTGTCACGCCCAAGGGAATGTACGATTACGCCATCGATAAATACGTGCCGGTGCGCTTTTTCGATTACATCCGGAAAACTTGGTCCAGCGAGAAACCATCCACTACGCTCGAAGTTGAGGAGGGCAGCGCCGCGCCTGCCATCGGGTTGACGTACCTGCAGATCGGCCGTGAAGGCTTGGGTTTCCAGAAGAGCCAGAACAACGGCGTGGCGATTCCCCCGCCGTCGCCGATGGCCAGCCCCTATCATCGCTACGATTCCCGTGTGCCGGCGGCCGATCATGAAGAGAGCTTTTTCGATGGCGTGGATGTTTCGGTCCAGGGCCTGGGCGCGCTGGTTTCGAATGAGCCTGCGTGGCTCAAAAGCGGCTTAGCGGAGATGGCTCGTCTGGCCGATCTGGCCGCGGCCGAATACCGTCCGGATCACCCGCAGGGGATCGCGCCATCTTTGGCTCAAGGTCTGGCTGCCACGCGTTCGCTGACTGATCGCGTTCAGTCCGAATCGCTGGCCGAGCCCGGCAAGTCCGACGTGTTGTTCGAACTGCGGGCCAAGGAAGACCAGTTCGGGCATGCGCTGGCCGAAGCGCTGGGCGTTTCATTGCAGGCGGCGGTGACGGTGGAGCGCGAAGGGCAGCGCCCGAGTCCGTACCAGCAGGTGGGTCCTACGTTCACGACCGCGATTCCAGGCCAGAGCTTCGCCGTGCGCTTGGATCTGGTGAACCCGAGCCCGGAGGCGCTTGCCGTGGAATCCATATCGCTGGCCGCGTCCGACGGCAAGGCGTGGCAGATCGCGAGCAAGGGCGATTCACCGAGGACGCTAGCCCCGCGCGCGGAAGCGCAGGCGCGATTTGCCGTGACTGTTCCCAGCGATGCGGCTCTGACACGTCCTTATTTCACACGTCCGGATGAAACCCAGCCATACTACGATCTGGCGGACGCGCGCTACCGGAATCTTTCGTTCGCGCCCTATCCGCTGGCGGCCACCGTGACGTTCACTTATCGCGGCGTCGCGCTGCATCTTTCCGAGGTAGTGCAGACCATGCAGCGCGTCCAGACGCAAGGAATCGTGCCGCAACCGCTCATCGTGGGTCCGGCGATTTCGGTTACGGTAGCGCCTGCGGCCGGCGCAGTTCCGGTGGGCGCGAAGTCCTTCGAATTCTCCTGTACCGTGCACAGCAGCGTCAAAGGGCCGGCCAAAGGCACGCTTCGATTGAAGCTGCCCGCCGGATGGCGATCGCAGCCCGAGGCCGCCGAGTTCGCGATGGCCCGCGACGGCGAAGATCAAACCATCACGTTCTCCGTTTCACCCGGCAGCGTCGAAGCGGGCGAGCACAAGATCACTGCGGAGGCGGAATATCAGGGCAAGAGCTATGAAGAGGGCTACAGGCTGGCCGGTTATTCGGGCTTGCGCTCGTATCCCTTTTACCGGCCGGCTGTCTATCGGGCCGTGGGTGTGGATGTCAAGATACCGGAGGGTCTGCGGATCGGGTATCTCCCCGGTACCGGCGACGATGTGCCGCAGGCACTCGAGAATTTGGGCCGTGGCGCGCGTACGCTGGCCGCAAGCGACATCACGCAAGGCAACCTCTCCGGTTACGACGCGATCATCCTGGGCACGCGCGCCTACGCGGTGCGCACCGAGCTGAAATCGGCCAACGCGCGGCTGCTCGATTACGTCAAGAATGGCGGCGTACTCATCGTTCAATACAATTTGCAGGATTTCGATCAAAACTACGGACCGTATCCGTTCAGCCTGGGCAATAATCCGCAAAAGGTTGTGGATGAGGGCTCGAAAGTAAAGCTGTTGAAGCCGGACGATCCGGTGTTTACTTGGCCGAATCGCATCACGGAGGCCGACTTCTCCGGCTGGGTGGAAGAGCGCGGGCACGGCTTCCTCGAGACCTGGGATTCGCACTACGAACCGCTGCTCGAGACCAACGATCCGGATCAGGACCCGCAGCGCGGCGGATTGCTGCTGGCGCGTTACGGCAAGGGCGCCTATATCTACGATGCGTTCGCGCTATATCGCCAACTGCCGTCCGGCGTCGCGGGCGCGTATCGGATTCTCGCGAATCTGGTCAGCCTGAGCAAGAATCCGGCATTCATTGAGCAGCGCGCGGCGAAGTAGGCTTGCGCGCTCGGCTAACTGCTTTTTCGGACTTTGAGCCTCGAATCGCTTTCACAATCGGCCTAGCTAAGCGTATAAGCGGCATGATGTACCAGTAGTGTTTGCGGAGATAGAGAACGGTCAATCGTTCCTTCCATGCCTCTGCTGCCGCCTCGCCGCTTGGGGCTGGCGCGCCGATAGTCTTGTCGATATGATGGCCGATCTCATGGTAAAGCGTCTGTGCCATTACGATTTGCTGCGCGATCGGGAGGCGCGCGAGCATTTTGTCCTTAGCGGAAGCGGACGTCAAGTCACCATAGAGGACGTTGTCTACGATAATCTCGATCCATGGTGCCTGCCCCTTGCTCTGGGGGTGGTAAAAACCGCGGCACTGGTTTCGAACAAACTTTCTCCCCTTAACCCGGATCGTTTTTCCCTTGCCGATTGCCACGGCGTTCGTCAACACGATGGACTCGAGACCAGCAAGGTAATTGCTCGGTATTTCTGAAAGCAATTTCGCAATCGTGGGGCGGGCAAACTTTGGGGGTTGGTAGTCCTTATAGTTCTCGTAGATCGGGGGAGCCGCTGAACCTTGCGCCTGCTTCGGCATCGGCTGGCGCTACGCCGCGCGGCCCACCGCCGACAACTCCTTCACCAGGGTCGACAGGAAAGCCTTGGCGTCGCCGAACAACATGATGGTGTTGGGCATGTAGTACAGGTCGTTATCGATGCCCGCGAATCCGGGATTCATGCTGCGCTTGATCACCATCACTGTACGGGCTTTATAGGCCTGGATGATGGGCATGCCCGCGATGGGGCTCTTGGGATCGGTTTCAGCGCCCGGATTCACCACGTCGTTCGCTCCGATGATCAGCGCCACGTCCGCCATGGCCATTTCGGGATTGATGTCGTCCATTTCGCGAAGTTTGTCGTAGGGCACGTCGGCTTCGGCCAACAGCACGTTCATATGGCCTGGCATGCGGCCGGCCACAGGATGAATGGCAAACTCGACGTTGACGCCGCGCTTGGTCAGCAGATCGAACATCTCTTTCAGCTTGTGCTGCGCCTGCGCCACCGCCATCCCATAACCCGGAATCACCACCACGGTGCGGGCCGCGTCCAGAATCTGCGCCGCTTCTTCGGGGCTGGCGGTACGATACGGCCGCGCTTCAGAGGTTGCGGCGGTGGTCTGCAATTGGCCGAAGGCGCCGAACAGCACGTTGCTGAAGGAGCGGTTCATGGCCCGGCACATGATGATAGAAAGAATGAGGCCGGAGGTGCCGTCCAGAGCTCCAGCGACGATCAGAAGCTTGTTGTTCAATACAAATCCCATGGCGCTGGCCGAAAGTCCCGCGTAGGAATTGAGCAGCGCGATCACGGTGGGCATGTCTGCGCCGCCGATCGGGATGATCAGCAAAATGCCGAACAGCAGCGCCAGCGCGGTGAAAGCGGGAAACAGCCCGGCGTTCTCGGGCGAAACCACCAGGATGATCCCGATCACAGCGGCAGCTCCGAAAACTCCAAGATTGACGAAATTCTGGCCTTTGTACGTGATGGGCCGCTGCGGCAGGACTTCCTGCAATTTTCCGAACGCCATTAAGCTGGCCGTGAAGGTGAGGAACCCAAGCAGCGTTTCGATGATAAGGGCCAGCATCTCCACCGTGGTCAGCGATCCTTGGTGGATGCCTTTGTAATACTCGGCGGTTCCAATCAGGGCCGACGCCAGCGCGCCGCACGCGTGCGAGAACGCGGTCCGCTGGGGAACGGCGGTCATCGGCATGATGTAAGCGATCGGAACTCCGATGGCCGAGCCGAGGAAGAACGCCACGAAGATCCACTCGTAGTTGACAACTTCGTACCGCAATAAGGTGCCGACCACCGCCAGCAACATGCCAATCTCGCCAATAATGACGCCGCGCCGGGCCGTGGCGGGCGAGTTCATCCACTTGATGGCCATGATGAAGCTCATGGCGGCCAGCATGTACAGAATTGGAAGCAGGGTATCGTCCAATTTCATTTCTTATCCGGCTCCCGCTTCTTGAACATCTTGAGCATGCGGTCCGTGATTAAGTAACCGCTCACCACGTTGAGAGACGCCAAAAGTACCGCCAGAAAACCGAGGACGCGGGAAAGCGTGGATGCGTCCTTTTCGCCGGTGATCAGAATTGCGCCTACGACGGCGATAGCCGAGATCGCATTGGTCAGCGACATCAAGGGCGTGTGCAATAACGGAGAGACGCCGCGAATCAGTTGAAATCCCAGGAAAGCGGCCAGCATGAAGACCCACAGATCAAATTCGTAGTTTCCCATTCGTTAACTTCCCTCTCCAGCCCGCAGGGGCGCCAGGCCCAGCCGCTCCACCACTCTCGTATTCACCACTTCGCCTCCAAAGGTGACCAAGGTCTCGCGAATAATTTCGTCGTTGCGATCGACGGCCAGCTCGCCTTTTTTCACCAGCAGCTTCAGGAATGCCGTAAGATTCGCGCCATACATTTGGCTGGCGTGATAAGGCACGCTGGATGGCAGGTTCAAGGGGCCCAGGATGCTGATGCCGCGATGCACAATGGTCTCGCCGGGGTGAGTCAGCTCGCAGTTGCCGCCGCGCTCGGCCGCCATATCGACGATCACCGATCCAGGCTGCATCGCGTTGGCCATTTCGGCGGTGATCAGCACCGGCGCCTTCTGGCCCGGGACCGCGGCCGTGGTGATCACGACGTCCTGCTCTCTCAGAACCTCGGTAAGCAATTCGCGCTGGCGGCGGTAAAAATCCTCGCCCAGGGCCTTGGCGTATCCTCCCTTGTCCTCGGCCGCGCCGGTATCGATATTCAAGACCACGAATTTGCCGCCCAGGCTTTCCACTTGTTCCTTCACCGCGGCCCGGACATCGTAGGCCGATACTACCGCGCCCAGACGCCGCGCCGTGGCGATGGCTTGCAACCCGGCCACGCCAGCGCCCAGGATGAAAACCTTGGCGGCAGTCATGGTGCCCGCGGCGGTCATCAGCATCGGAAATATTTTGGGGAGCGTCGTAGCGCCGAGTAGCACAGCGCGGTATCCGCCGATATTGGCCATCGAAGACAGCGCGTCCATGCTCTGCGCCCGCGTGATGCGCGGCACCAGTTCCATGGCGAAGAAGGAGGCGCCCGCGCGCGCCAGATCTCCTACTTCCCGCGCGGCGGTGAGCGGCTCTCCGAATCCGATGACGATCTGGCCGGAGCGCATCCGCGTCAGGTCATCCCGGCCGGCATCCGGATTCGCGCCCAGCGTGCGCACCTGGAGGACAATATCGGACTGCGCGAAAACTTCCGCGCGGCTCGCCAGCCGGGCGCCGCGAGCGGTATATTGCTCGTCTGAAAATCCAGCCTCGACGCCGGCCGATTGCTCCACAATCACGGTGACGCCCAACTTTGCCACCGCATCACATCCGCGCGGGATGAGCGCTACGCGTCGCTCACCGGGGAACGTCTCCCGCGGCACTCCTATGGTTACAGCCAAGAGTTACCTCCGTACATGGAAGGTCGTTGAGAAACTTAGTTCGGCATCACGATTCTGCCCACGGCATTTAAGTGCCATGGAATCGAGCTGGCGGCCAAATCCCAACAGCCCTTACCAGATGATACTCTTCCCCGAGGCGATTAGGGAAAGTGCCCAGGAGAAGACGAACTCCGCCAAACCGTTTGTTACGCTAGTTCGGTGGGAGACGGATGCCGCCGAACGAAAAACAAGCTGTGCGGATAGCCGTCAGGATAGCGCTGGTGCTGGTGACTGTGGCGGCCATCACGGTCATTTGTTATCGCATCCTGCCGGTGAACGCCACCACTGCGGGCTTCGCCTATCTTTTGCCGGTGCTTTTCGTGGCTGCGCGCTGGGGACTGGCCGAATCGATCACCGGCGCGATAGCTTCCGTGCTTTGCTACAACTTCTTCTTTCTGCCGCCGATCGGAACATTCACCGTCGCGGATCCGCAGAACTGGGTGGCTCTGTTCGTTTTCCTCGCCACCTCCATCACCGCCAGCCACCTCTCCACGCAAGCTAAGAAGCGCACCATCGAGGCCACGGAGCGGCAACGCGAAATGGAGAAGCTTTACGCCCTGAGCCGGTCCATCCTGCTGATCGAACCAAGTTTGCAGCAGGTTCCCAAGCAATTAGCAATGCAGGTGGCGCAAAGCCTGGGCGCTTCGGCCATCGCGCTTTACGATCGGCAAACCGGCGAAACTTATCGGTCCGGACCCGAGGATTTTCCCGACTCCGCGGCCAAACTCGATGAAGCGGCGGTGCAGGGGACATTCTTTCGGGAGGATAGGACGGGGACCGTGGTCACCTCCATTCGACTAGGCGCGCAACCGATCGGCAGCCTGGGTCTCCGGGGCGTGGATCTTTCGGACTCCGCCCTGCAAGGGCTGGCCAACCTGGTGGCCATTGGTCTGGAGCGCGCGCGCGCGCAGGAGGCTGCCAGCCGGGCCGAAGCCGCGCGGCAGAGCGATGAACTGAAATCGACGCTGCTGGACGCGCTGGCGCACGAGTTCAAGACTCCGCTCACCGCCATCAAGGCCGCCAGCACGGCGATGCTTTCGAGCAACGCGTTGAAGGGGGAACAGCAGCGGGAGCTGATCTCGATCGTGGATGAGGAAGCCGACCGCCTGAGCGTACTGGTGACGGAAGCCATCCAACTGGCACGGATCGAGGCGGGCCGTGTGCAGCTGCGTCGCGAAAATCATTCTGTTTGCGAATTGATCAACTCGGTTCTCGAGAAGATCCGGCCGTCCGCCGAGGGCCGCCAGATCGAGGTCCGGATTCCAGCGGATATCCCGCCCCTGTGGGTGGATCGCGAGCTGATTGAAGTGGCCCTGCGGCAATTGATCGACAATGCACTCAAGTACTCGCCGCCCGATTCCGCCGTCTCGGTTACCGTGTCGTCCTCGAACGGACGGGTTGTGGTGAGCGTGGCCGATCGCGGGCCCGGCATTCCGGAGGCCGAACAAACGCGGATCTTCGAGAAGTTCTATCGCGCGGACGCATCCCGGCATCAAATTCCAGGCGCCGGCCTGGGCCTGGTGATCGCCCGCGAAATCATTCATGCGCATACCGGCGAGATATGGGTGGAAAGCAAGCCAGGGGACGGATCCGTCTTTCATGTTTCTCTTCCAGCGGCGTTGAACAGGGCGTCGCAATGAGCGCGGGCCGAATTCTGGTGGTAGACGACGAACCGCAAATCCGGCGAGTAATGCGAATGTCGCTGACCGGCGAGGGCTACGAAGTGGAAGACGCGCGCGCCGGAGAAGAAGCCTTGAAGAAACTCCGCGCCCGGCGTTACGACCTCATGATTCTGGATATGAACATGCCGGGCATCGGCGGCCTCGAAGTGTGCCGCCAGGCGCGCGAGTCATCCGACCTCGCCATTCTCATGCTCACCATTCGAAACACCGAGCAGGACAAGGTGCAGGCTCTGGACGCCGGCGCCGACGATTTCATCACCAAGCCGTTCGGCATGCCGGAGTTGCTGGCTCGAATCCGAGCGGCGCTGCGCCGCATGCCGCTCTCTCCGGATTCCGGACCGCAGCACGTGACGCTCGAAGGAGTTGAAGTTGATTTCCAGGCCCGCAAGCTGGTGGCTCATGGAAAAGAAGTCCGGCTCACTCCCAAAGAGTTCGATCTTTTGCGGTATCTCATCGCGCATCCCAACAAGGCGCTTTCGCATCGCGAGCTGCTGCAATCGGTGTGGGGCCCCGATTACGGCGAACAGGTGGAGTATCTGAGGGTGTTCATCAAGCAGCTGCGGCGCAAGCTGGAACCGCAGCCGGACAAGCCCCGCTATATCCTGACGGAGCCTTGGGTGGGTTATCGGTTCAATCTTCCGGAGTGACTCTAAGCCTTTTTCTTGCCGGTAGACGAAAGTAGACCGTCGGGAACCTCGACGTACTCTTCCTAAATCCTGTTCCAGGCCTCGCACAACTTGTTTCGTACTTTTTGGACGCCTCGCGCCCCGGGGCCGGCAGCCGACGCTCCGGCCTGCCCGGCTTGATCAAATAGCTGTACCAACGGCGCCGCTAAAGTCGATAATAGTAAGGACCATGCCAGGGACAATCAGACGCCGCAGCCCCGAGGAGCTGTTGCAACAAGCCCAGGCCGAAGAAGAGTACGAGCAGCGCGGGCGGCTCAAGGTGTTTCTCGGATATGCTTCCGGCGTCGGAAAATCGTTCCGCATGTTGGATGAAGGCCGGCGGCGCCGGGAGCGCGGCCAGGACGTCGTGGTGGGCGCCATCCAACCCACGCTGCCACCCGAGATCGAGGCCGTGCTGGGCAAGCTGGAAGTGATTCCGCTGCGGATGGTGGACGGCGTCGGCGTTATGGATGTGGCGGCCATTCTCAAACGCCGCCCCGCGGTTTGCCTGGTGGACGGCCTGGCGTACGACAATCCGCCGGATTGCCCGAACCGCAGCCGGTGGCAGGATGTCGAGCAGCTTCTCAAAGAAGGTATCTCGGTGATCACGTCCATCAACGTTCAGTACATTGACGACCTGTGCGAGCGAGTGGCCAAGATCACCGGCAAGAAAGTCTCCCAAACGGTTCCGCGCAGTTTCCTGAATTCGGCCGACGAGATCGTGGTGGTGGATGCGCCTCCTCAAATGGCCATTACGCGCACCGCCGACGGCCAGGTGGAGTCCGGGCGTTCCGGCCCCGAGCAGAAGCTGTCGGAGCTGCGGGAAATCGCGTTGCTGCTGGCGGCGGATGTGGTGGATCGCCAGCTCGAAGCCTACCTGCAGCGCAGCGGGCTGACCCAAACCTTCGGCGCTCAGGAACGCATTCTGGTTTGCGTCACCCCACGGGCCAACGCGCACACGATGATTCAGAGCGGTCGGCGCAATGCCGACCGTTTTCACGGCGATCTCACTGTGACCTATGTGCGGCAATCGGAAATATCGCCCGCCGACCAGGACGCGCTCGATCGGAACCTGGCCATCGCCCGCGAAGCCAACGCCCGCGTCGAGATTCTGGACGGAGAAGATCCCATTGAAACCATCCTGCGGTACGCGCGCGAGCACGGGGTGACGCAGATCTTCGTTGGCCACAGCACGCGGGAACGATGGTGGGAGCGCTTCACCGGCACTCCGCTGGACCGGCTGATCGAAGGCTCCGACGACATCGATCTTCGAGTGTTTCCCCACTGAGTCATGACCGAACGAGCGTCCCGCGGCAAACTGAAGATCTACCTGGGCTACGCCGCGGGCGTCGGCAAGACCTATCAGATGCTGGAAGAGGCGCGCGACACGCTGCGGCAAGGCCTGGACGTCGCCATCGCCTATTTTGAACCGCACGGCCGCAAGGACACCATCGCCCAATCGGAAGGCCTGGAAATGATTCCGCGTTGTAAAGTGGAGTACCGGGGCACGGTTTTTCATGAGATGGACACCGAGGCCGTGCTGCGGCGCCATCCCCAGGTAGCGGTGGTGGATGAATTCCCGCACAGCAATGTGCCGGGGGCGAATCGAGCCAAGCGCTGGGAGGACGTTCAGGATCTGCTGGACGCCGGCATCGACGTTCTGACAACGATGAACATTCAGCATCTGGAAAGCTTGAACGACCAGGTTTGGCAGATCACCGGAGTTCGCGTTCGGGAGACGATTCCGGATTGGGTGATGCAGCAGGCCGATCAGGTGGTGATGGTGGATCTCACGCCTCGGGCGCTGCTGAACCGCCTGGCGCGCGGGGTGGTCTATCCGCCCGACAAAGCGGAAAAGGCCATCCAACATTTCTTCCAGGAGTCCACGCTGGTGGCGCTCAGGGAGCTGGCGCTTCGGCAAACCGCGCATGAGGTCGAGATCCGGCAGGTGGATTACGATTCCCCGGGATTTCAAGTGACGCCGCAGGAGGGCGAAGAAACCGATCAGCCCTCGCCCAGCGTTGATCGGATTCTAATCTTCGTCACTGCCGATCCTTCCAGCGCGATGTTGATCCGCCGCGGCAAGCGGGTGGCGGATTATTTGCACGCGGATTGTTTCGCGGTGGCCGTGCGGCCGGACCTGGACGGGCGCGAAAGCGCGTCCGGGGAGTCCGAGACGGTGGAGAATCACTTGAACTTCGCGCGCAATCTGCACATCGAAGCGCGCGTACTCGAGGGCGACGACGCGGCCAGGACGCTGGTCGAATTCGCGCGCCTCAACGGAATCACGCACGTATTTCTGGCCCGGCCGGCCCGAAATCAATGGCCCGCGCAGCTCGGCGGGACCTTATTGCGCCAGGTGGTCCGCCAGGCGCGGGATATGCAGGTAATCATCGTGGCGGATCGGAGCCGTCACCAGATTCAGTGAGAACAATGCCCAACCAAACGGTTTTCCTCTTTGATGTTGACAACACGCTGCTCGATAACGATCACGTCACCGCCGATCTGAAGCGCCACTTGGAGCAACAGGTTGGCCACGAGCGATCGCAACGCTACTGGCAACTTTTCGAAGCCATCCGTTCGGAGCTCGGCTATGCCGATTATCTGGGAGCTCTGCAACGCTACCGCATCGAACATCCGCACGATCCTAATCTGCTGGCGGTTTCGTATTTCCTGATCCGTTACCCTTTCGCGAACCGGCTGTTCCCCAATTCCGTGGATGGCGTGCAGCATGTCGCGCAATGGGGGCCGGTGGTGATTCTGTCGGACGGCGATGTCGTTTTTCAGCCGCACAAGGTCTATCGTTCGGGGCTGTACGAGCTGTTCCAGGGGAACGTCCTAATTTACGTTCACAAGGAACACGAGCTGGCGGACGTGGAGCAGCGCTTCCCGGCCGCGCATTATGTCGTGGTGGACGACAAGATCCGGATCCTCGATGCCATTAAGAAGATCTGGGGGGCCCGCGTAACCACGGTGTTCGTGCGGCAAGGCCACTATGCGATGGATACGAAGGCGCTGGCGCAATATCCGCCCGCGGACGTGAGCATCGATCGGATCGGGGATTTGCTGAATCACGATTTCGGTAGCGCTAAGACGGCGTAACGGCGTCGCCCGCGCCTGCCAGCTACATCAGCGGTAACCGGGAGGTTACTTGCAGCATCTAGTTACAATAGAGATGTCGCTTTGGGATCCGCTCTGCTATTAGAATCCGTAACTTACCTTTTATCATGACCCTGTCCAAGTTCTTGCTCCCTACGCTGCTGCTGACTGCGGCAGCCTTCGCCCAAGACGACGGCGGCCAAAGCGGCACGTCTCCCCAGCAGCTGAGCTCCCAGCAGCCCAGCGCTCAACAGCCGAGCCCGCAGCAACCCGGCCAACTACCCACCCCCCCAATCAACCCGCTGGAGCAAGAGCCCCCCGGCGGCAAGCGCGTACTGGGAGTTCTGCCCAACTATCGAACCGCCAGCGCGGATCTCGAAGGCACCACGCTGACACCGAAGCAGAAACTGACCATTGCCGCCAAGGATTCCTTCGATTATCCGCTGTTTCTGCTCGCCGCCGCTTACGCCGGTCTCGACCAGTTGGAGAACGATGATCGGTCCTACGGCCAAGGCGCTTCGGGCTACGCCAAGCGCCTGGGAGCCTGGTACGCGGACGAGGCGATCGGCAACATGCTTACGGAAGGCTTTGGTCCAATATTGTTTCATCAAGATCCGCGCTATTTCCGGCGCGGTCCCGAATGGGGTGGTTTCTGGAAGCGCACCGGCTACGCGCTGGCCCAAGTGATGGTCACCCATAAGGACGGCGGTACAGGATACCAGTTCAATTATTCAGAGTGGGTCGGGAACTCGGTGGGGACCGCGATCGGAAACATCTATCATGTGGACGACCGTAACGCGGCGTCGAACACCTATCGATTACTCGAACAAGTCGGCACAGACGCCTTCTCGCAGGTGCTCAAGGAATTCTGGCCGGACGTCAAGCAGCGGTTTTTCCATCGCAACCAGCCACCGGACCCAAGCCTGCCGCACTAATCCCGGGCTGGCGTGGATGACAACTGGCCGGATCGCCCGCTATTCTGAAAAGGCATGCCAGGGAAGCTAGCGCGAGCGTACGAGCGATGGATCAGGGCCCGCGAAAATGAATTGTGCTTTCGCGCCACCAATCGCGTGGTGCGGCATTTTGATTGGGGAATCGAATGGACCGAAGGCTGGCCATGCGCCCGGCCGTTTCCGAAGAACGGCGATTCTCCGGAAGACTACGTCGCGAAACTGAATCGGCTGGCGCTCAGCGATAGCGACGAGTTCTTCAGCTATGAGACGCCCCGGGATTTCCGTCTGGACGGCGCTATGCTGCGCTTTACTTCTCCGGCCGCAACCCCTTACCCGGAAAACAACATCGTGCATGGACAGTGGTTTCCGGCGCCCGGTTCGAAAAAGGCCGTGGTGCTGTTGCCGCACTGGAATGCCCCCGCCGACGGGCACAATGCGCTGTGCCGGGGATTGCGGCGCTTAGGGATCTCAGCTTTGCGGCTGAGCCTGCCCTACCATGACTATCGGATGCCGCCCGAGCTCCAGCGCGCCGACTACGCGGTGTCGGCCAACGTCTGCCGCACCATCGACGCCGCCCGGCAGGCCGTGATCGACGTGCGCTGCTGCTTCGATTGGCTGGAGCAGCAGGGTTTCGAACGTCTGGGAATCGTGGGCACCAGCCTGGGATCTTCTTATGCCTGCATCGCCAGCGCGCACGACCCGCGCATCGCGGTGAACGTGTTCAATCACTGCTCCACGTATGTCGGCGATGTGGTGTGGACCGGGCTATCCACGCAGCACATCCGGCAGGGTCTCGAGGAGCACATCGATCGCGACCGCCTGAGGGAGGCTTGGATCGCGATCAGCCCCATCAGCTACCTTGAAAAATTCGCCGCCAAGAAGAAAAAGTCTCTATTCATTTACGCGGCCTATGACAGCACTTTTCTGCCTGAGTTCTCGCGCGAGATTGTCGGCCGGATCAAGGCGCACGGAGTGGATCACAAGGTGGTGGTGCTGCCGTGCGGGCACTATACGCTGGGTGAAACTCCGTTCCAGTATCTGGACGGCTATCACATCTGTTCCTTTGTAAAAAGAAACCTGTAATTACAGGACGGGAAAGGTGAGCGTGAAAGTGGAACCCTCGCCTACGCGGCTGTCCACCCTCACAGTCCCGTTCATCTGCTCGGTAACATGTCTCACGATCGAGAGACCCAGTCCCGTGCCGCCCATATCGCGCGAACGCCCTTTGTCCACGCGGTAAAATCTCTCGAAGATTCGCCTCAAATCCTCGGACGGGATTCCGATCCCCGTGTCGCTGATTATGATGCAGGCGTTGCCGTCAACAGCTTCGGTTTCTACGCGCACTTCTCCGTTCGCGCGGTTGAACTTGACGGCGTTATCGAGCAAATTGACCAGGAGCTGTTCGAGCCGAAGCTCGTGCCCGAGCACGTCCACGTCGTCGATTTTGTCGCATAGGATATGGACGCCCCGAATGCGCGCCGCCGCTTCCACGGTCCGCAGCGCGGATTCGAGCGCCGAGCGGATGGAGATGGCGTGCGGCTGCGGGGCAACTCCGTTCGACTCGAGCTCGGAAAGTGTGAGCAGATCGGAAGCGATGTTGCTGAGCCGGGTGGCCTGCGCCTGGATGATCTCGACAAACCGGCGGTTGTGATCTTGATCGTCCAGCGCGCCGTCCAGCAAAGTTTCGGCATAGCCGCGGATGGCGGCCAGCGGAGTTCGCAGCTCATGCGAAACATTGGCGACAAAATCCTTGCGAACTCGCTCCAGGCGCTCCAGTTCGGTGATGTCGTGCAGGATGGCGAGCGCGCCGGGCGTCGAAGATCCGGCCAAAGGTCCGGCCAGAACTTCAAAGGTATGATCCTCGGCTGCGGGCAGCGTCAAACGGCGTTCCATTCGTTCCCCGGCGGCCAGCACCTTGCCGATGATTTCGAGGAGCCCCGGATCGCGGACCAGTTCTAGAAGCGGCGTGCCCGCCTCCACCGGGCTACGGGCGCCCAGGGCGCGCGCGAACGAGTTATTACAAAAGGTCACGCGCAGATCCTTGTCCACCGCCAGCACGCCTTCGATCATGCTCGACAGGATCGCCTCGCGGCGTGCGCTCTCGAGCTTCAAGCTGTCCACCAGCCCGCGAATTCGCGGCGCCATGCGTTGCAGCGAGCGCGCCAGCGCGCCCAGGTCGTCTTCGCCGGCCGGCAGAGGCTGCCTGGCGACCTGCGGGTCCAGCAGATGTTCGGCGAACGCGCGCAGCTCCGCGGTTTGAAACGAAAACGCCCGGATGAATGCGTACGCCAGGCCCCCGATCAGCGCCAGAATCAACACAGATGCGATGAGCAATCGATACCACAAGTCGGGATTGAACGAGGAAACGTACACATCCAGCGCGAACAAAGAACCCGCCAGCAAGAGAATCCCGCTTAGGAAAAATCTACGAACGATCCGCGTTCGCATAGGCGCGCCTCATGGTTTTTTCGGGAAAAACCGAACTATAGCACGACAAGTGTTATAGCGTCGTGAATGTCGTTTGCACCAGATCGATCAACTGCTGGGAGGTGAAAGAGGAGCCCTCGAGCAGCGCGGCCAGGCGTCCGGAGCGGTCGATAACAGCGGTGGCGGCCGTATGGGTGATGGAGTTGTCTTCCGGCCAGTACACTACGCCAAAATGCCCGGCCACGCTTTGGACATCGTCCGGCCGGCCGGTGAGAAACAGCCAAGTACCGAAATCGGCGTTCCAGCGATGCGCGTAGTCCGTTAGCACGGCGGGCGTATCGTATTCCGGATCGAGGGTAATCGACAAAAGCCTTATCTTTCCGGCGAACTTTTTCTGAAGCCGCGCGAAGTTGGCAGAAAGCCGAGGGCACACATCCGGAAGTGGGCAGCGCGTGTATATGAAATCGAGCGCCACCACTTGGCCCCGGAAGCTGGCGAGATTTACAGCCCGGCCGGATTGGTCCGTGAGCGTAAAATCGGGCATGAGTTGGCCCACCGCGATCTGATCCACCGGCTTAGGCAAGGGGATGTCGGCGAGCGCGGCGGATTGAACTCGGATGTGGCCGACGCTGCTTGCGCCGCGGCTCAGCTTGAGCTGGAACTCGATGCGGGATCCCGGCGCGAGCGGCTCCAATTCCTTCGGCGAATCGGCGTGAAACGGCATCGCCATGGCTTCCATGTAACCCGGAATCGCCCGGTGTGAAATGGTGACTTGGTCCTTGGCGCGATCCACGGCCAGGACGATGCCTTGCGCGTGGTAGTGTTTCGCGCAGGAGCTCCCGAGCAGCATTGGTAAGATGATCCATGCCGCGCGAGATGCCTTCACGAATGAATCATAGCAACGCACCGGTTTCGACACTCGACGCTCGCCGGCTTCGCCGCAGTCTGCTGGCTTGGTATCAGCGGCACAGGCGCGATCTGCCCTGGCGGCGCGATCGAAATCCGTATAGGGTCTGGGTCTCAGAAATCATGCTGCAGCAGACGCGCGTGGTGGCGGTGATCCCTTATTACGAACGATTTCTGACGCGCTTCCCGGACGTGTGCGCTCTCGCCTCCGCGCCCGAACCCGAATTGTTGGCGGCGTGGGCCGGCCTGGGCTACTACTCGCGCGCCCGCAACCTGCAGAGAGCGGCCCAAACAATCCTGGAGCTGGGCGAATTTCCGCGCGACTTTTCGTCCATTCGAGAGCTGGCCGGAGTGGGCGACTATACCGCTGCGGCCATCGCCAGCATCGCGTTCAACTTGAAGCATGCCGCTCTGGACGGCAACGCGATTCGCGTGCTGGCCCGTCTGAGCGGCGAGCGCGGAAACGTGACGTCCAGTATCGTCCGCGAACGGCTTCGGGCCGTTGCGGATGTTCTGATCCATCCCAAGCGCCCGGGGGAGTTCAACCAGGCTCTGATGGAACTGGGGGCGATGGTTTGTGTGCCGAAGGATCCGCGCTGCGCCGCATGTCCTCTCGCGGCGCGATGCGCGGCTCATAGGCAAGGGCTGGAGCGGGAACTGCCACTCAAGATGCCACGTCCGAAACCGGCGAACGTGGAAAAGCAACTGCTCTGGATCGAAAAATCCGGGAAAACCCTGGCATGGCAAAGAGGGCCTGGCAGCCGCCGTTTGGCGGGGTTCTGGGAACTACCCGAACCGGACCAGCTGCCGGCGGCTAGGATCGGGCCCAGGATCGCTGTCTTTCACCATACCATCGTGAATACCAATTACCAATTTCACGTTTATGACGCATCGGCCGGCCGCGTCCCCCGGGGATTTCGCTGGCTGACCGCGGCGGAATTGAGCGAATTTCCTTTGAGCACCACGGCCCGGAAGGCGCTGGCTTTAGTCATCAAATCGGCGTCACCAAATCGCCGGCAGGTCGTCTAACATAGCATTGTGCGACCCCCAATATTCCTGTTTTTCGCGGCGCTCTCGGCCAGCCTTTCGTTTGGACAATCCACCAGTGAAACACCACTGTCTGCATTACCCTACAGCCCCAGCCTGGACATTTCGTCCATGGATCGTTCAGTCGACCCGTGCACGGATTTCTACAAATATACCTGTGGCGGCTGGATCAAGAAAAATCCGATCCCTTCCGACCAGGCACGCTGGGATGTGTACGCCAAACTAACCAACGAAAACGAGCGTTTTCTATGGGGCATTCTCGTGGAAGCGTCCAAGCCCGCGGCCGGCCGCAACCAGGTGGAAACCGAAATCGGCGACTATTTCCAGGCTTGCATGGATGAGCCGGCGGTCGAGAAGGCAGGCAGCGCGCCCTTAAAACCTGCGCTGGAAGAAATCGCGGCACTGAAGTCAATACGCGATCTCGCTGCGTTTCTCGGCCGCCAGCACCTCGCCATCCTAGGGGATCACATGCTGTTCGGTTTCGGGTCGAACCAGGATTATGCCGACTCATCGCAGGTGATCGCCTACGCCAGCGCGGGCGGATTGGGTCTTCCGGATCGGGACTACTACACCAAGACGGACGCTAAATCACAAGAGACGCGCCGGAAGTACTTAGAGCACGTCCAAAAGATGTTCGGGGTGCTGGGCGATCCCTCCAGGGTGGCCGCCGTGCACGCCCGAACCGTGATGGACATAGAGACTGCGCTCGCCCGGGCATCCCTCACGCGAGTGGAAAAGCGGGATCCTTACAAGCTGTTCCACAAAATGACGTCCGCCGAGCTGCAGCAATTGACGCCCGCGTTTCAGTGGGACGCTTATTTTCATGCCGCGGGCCAGCCGCAATTCGCGACCATCAATGTCACCGAACCGGCATTTTACAAGGAGCTGGAGAAGCAGCTGAAATCACGCAGCCTGGCGGATTGGAAGACCTATCTGCGCTGGCACCTCGTGCTGGCTAACGCCCGCTATCTTTCATCGCCATTTGTGGAGGCCAATTTCGATTTCTTCAGCCAGTACCTGCGCGGCGTGAAGGAGATGGCGCCCCGCTGGAAGCGTTGCGTGCAGCGCGTGGACTTCGATCTGGGAGAAGCGCTGGGCCAGGTTTTCGTCGAGAAGACCTTTGCCCCCGAGACTAAGCAGCGTGCCGTCGTGATGACCAAGGAAGTGGAGCAGGCCATGGAGGGCGAGATCAAGCAACTGCCCTGGATGGGCGAAGCCACCAAGCAGCGCGCGCTTGAAAAATTACACGCGGTGGTGAACAAGATCGGCTATCCCGACAAATGGCGCGATTACAGCTCCATCAAAATCGCGCGGGACGATTATTTCGGCAACGTGGAGCGCGCCACCGAGTTCGAATCGCGGCGCCAGCTGGCGAAAATCGGAAAACCGGTGGATCGCACCGAATGGCAGATCTCACCCCCCACTGTGGATGCTTACTACGATTCGCAAATGAACGATATCAACTTTCCAGCGGGCGTGCTCCAGCCGCCCTTGTTCGATCCGAAGATGGATGACGCGCCCAATTACGGCAATACCGGCGCAACCATCGGGCACGAACTGACGCACGGCTTCGATGACGAAGGCCGCCAGTTCGATGCCAAGGGCGACCTGAAGGACTGGTGGACCAAGAGCGACGCCGAAGAGTTCGAAAAACGCGTGAAATGCGTCGCCGATCAATATTCGGAATACACCGTTGTCGACGACGTCAAGCTCAACGGCAAGCTGACCTTGGGCGAGAACGTCGCGGATCTGGGCGGAACGTTTCTAGCCTATCTGGCGTGGAAGGAAGCCACCAAGGCTCAGAACCTTCAGCCGATCGACGGATTCACGCCGGATCAGCGCTTCTTCATCGGGATGGCGCAGTGGGCCTGCGGCGACGAACGTCCGGAGAGCAAGCGCATGAGCGCTGTCACCGATCCGCATTCCCCCGATGAATATCGAATTAACGGCGTGGTTTCCGACATGCCGGAATTTGGCCAGGCGTTTGCGTGCCGGGTGGGACAGCCGATGGTGCGAGCGCAGGCGTGCAAAGTCTGGTGAGGGGTGATGGCGGCTACATCACGCCGGCGTGACGTTTGAGGATCTGCTGCAGGTTCTGCGAGAACGCCGAACGCGCCATGACGATATTCGCGCCCGCGTCGTGCGCCTTTTGCTTCAGCTCGCCCTGCACGTGCGACAGATAACCGATCAGGCTGATCTGTTTCAGCTCCCCATTGCCCTTCAACTTCGTAATCAGGTCGAGCGGATCGACGGAGCCGTTGTTCAGGTCCAGAATAATCAGCAGCGGTTTTTCGTGAGTGGCTTTGTCGAGCACGTCGCGCTCGGACTTCAGGAACTCGACTTCCAACCCGACGCGCTTGGCCGCATCGCTGATTTTGACTGTGAACAGCAGGTCGTCCACCACAGCCAGGATCTTCTTCTTCCCCCGATTATGCATATTAAGGATCTACCGACAAATGCTCCTGATTGTATCGTTAAGCTAACCGTCTCGCGGACCGCAAGTTGTGTGGAAGGTAAAATCTATTCTAGCATGTCGGGATACGCGCCCAAGCCGATCGCGCGGCGGCAAGATGGTTAAATCGATTCTAGGCCGCCGCGATTTCCTGTGGTTCGCGGCGCTCAGCCTGGGGCGGCGTCTAGCGGCGAACGGTGCGCCCTTGCCTGAGCCGGCGCCTCGCAACCGCCTGCTGTTCGGCGGCGACGTGATGCTATCGCGCTACGTCGGGAGACTGTCGCGCCAGAAGCGCGATCCGGGATGGCCGCTTCGAGAGCTGGCGCCGCTGCTCTCGTCGGCCGATGTCGCGTTCGTGAATCTGGAATCGCCTTTCTCGGATCAAGGCCGGCCGGTGGAGAAGGGCATGCTGTTTAAGGCCGAGCCGGAGATGATTGAGGCGTTGACGGCCGCTGGGATTGACGCCGTGTCCACGGCCAACAACCACACGCGTGATTCTGGAGCGCACGGCGTGGAATTCACGCTGGAATGGCTGGCCAAGCACGGCATTGCGGCGGTGGGCACCGGCGTTACGGCCGAGGCCGCGCATCAGGGAGTGGTGCTGGATCGGCATGGCGTGCGCTTTGGGTTTTTAGGCTACACGTTCGACCAGTCTAATGGAAACCATTCCGACCGGGATGATCGGGTGGCCATGATGAATGTGGATGAGATGATAAGGGACGTGAAGAACATTCGCGAGCGCTCCGATGTCGCGATTGTCTCGATGCACGCCGGTGTCGAGTACCAGCGCGCCCCCAACGCCGAGCAGCGCAGGTTCGCGCACGCTGCCATCGATGCCGGCGCCAGTGTCGTGGTGGGCCACCATCCGCACGTGGCGCAGCCGCTCGAAAGCTATTCGAGCGGCCTAATCTTTTATTCGTTGGGCAATCTGGTGTTTGATCAGGACCAGCGCAAGGAAACGCAGCTCGGCTGGATCGCCGACGTCAGATTCGCCGGTGACCGTATCGCGGGCTATGGCGTGATCCCGGTGGAGATTGTACGGACCGCGCCACGCGTCCGTCCGGCGGGTCCATCGCGCGGCCGATGAATGCGCTGGTGCTCTCCGCGGGCGGGATGTACGGGGCCTATCAGGCCGGCGTCTGGAAGGCGCTTTCGGATGTTTTCTCTCCCCAGCTCGTTGTGGGCGCGTCCATCGGCGCGGTGAACGGGTGGGCCATCGCGGGCGGCTGCGATCCGGATGAGTTGATTGATCGATGGCTGAATCTGGAGCAGGCGGCACGTTATCGTTGGCAGGTCCCCAAGACCGTGGCAGGCGGGATCTTGAACACGGATCCCTTGCAGCACGCCATCCAGGATATTCACAGCTCGTTCCAACCTAAAGTTGATTTCGCGATGATCTTGACGGACCTGTGGAGGCTGCGGCCCCGCGTGGTTCCCTCGGCCGAAGTGAGCGGGCGGCATTTGGTGGCGGGCGCCGCTATTGTAGGTCTTTTCGATCAGGTGCGGATCGACGGCCGGCTATATTCGGACGGCGGCCTCTTGTCGGCCGTGCCCACGTGGGCCGCGGCGGACCTGGGCGCCACCAAGGCCCTGGTGATCGATGTTCTGCCGGAGCCGCCCGGCCTGATCGCCAAGACTTTCGTCAGAGGCATGCGCTGGCTTTCGCCGTTCCAAGCCGTGACGCCGCCGGCGCTGGAGATCATCCGGATCGTTCCGCCGGCGCTGCTCGGATCGCCGCTCGAGGCCATTCTCTGGCGCCGCCAAAACGTGGAGGATTGGATTCGCGCCGGAGAGCTGGCGGGCGAAAGCCTGAAACATTCCATCGCGACTTGTTTTGAGCGAGAATAGATTTGGACATGCCGGTTTACCAGATTCATCGTTTGAAGGAAACCCAGCGCCAGCAGTTCCGCTGGGCGCCGCATACTTCGGGAGTCACCATCGTCAAGCCCAAGGACTACGAGAAGGGACAGGTGCAGGAAGCGGCCAGTCCGTATGCCGTTTGGCTGGCCTTGCGGGGCGGCCAAGATGCTCTGGCGCTTGGGGATCTGCTGGAGCTCGAATCCGGCCAGCTGCAGATCTTCAAGTACATCGGCTTCGAAGAGGCCCGCTGGTACGTAGCGGAACCGGTTCCGAGCGCCGCCGCCGCGCCGCCGGTGGAGGTAACATAGAAACACAGGTATGTATAAAGATCCCCCCGCAAGGGATCGGATCAATTCCTTCGCCCTAGTTACTTACATTCCGGAACCCCTAGCGGGTTTTCTGGATCAGTTGCGGCGGGAACTGGTGCCGAACTGCTTCTTGCGGGCGCATGTAACCATCCTTCCGCCCCGCCCGCTCTCCACCACTTCTGAAGCCGCTTGGCGCGTGATCGGTGCGCTCGCGCCGCGATTTGCGCCCTTCGAGGTGGAACTCGCGAGCGTGGAAGTGTTTCCGGTTTCAGATGTCATCCATGTAAGCGTCGGGGCGGGCAGCGACGAATTGAAGCGAATGCACGACGCGTTCAATATCGACGGCCTCCGATATCAGGAGCCGTTTTCGTTCCAGCCGCACGTCACCCTGGCTCAGGACTTGCAGACCGATGAGTTGGATGAACTGATCGGCGTGGCCCACGCCCGCTGGGCGGAGTTCTCGGGAGCGAAGAGCTTCCGCGTCGAAAACGTGGTTTTCGTTCAGAATACGCGCCGCAATGAATGGGCGGACTTGGGCGAGAGCAAGCTGGGGCGTTCGGACTCCCGGCTGGTGGGAGAGCTCACGGATTTGTTAGCGGGGTGAAACCGCCGCCAGTTCTTCTTCGCGGACCGCGCTGCGGTCCACGATCAATTTCGCGATGCGCTCGCGATGAAACGTCGCGTCTCCAAACATCTGTTCAGAAGCCTTGGCGCGCCGGTAATACAAGTGCGCGTCATTTTCCCAAGTGAAGCCCATTCCGCCTTGCACCTGAATGGCGCGATTCCCAACTTCACGGTACGCATCCGAGGCATAGGCTTTCGCGACGCTTACCGCGACCGACGCGTCCGGAATTCGCTCCTCGATCGCATAAGCGGCGAAGTAAGCCGCCGAGCGCGAACTCTCGGTGTAGACCAGCATGTCCGCGCACTGATGCTGCACCGCCTGAAACTGGCCGATGGGCCGGCCGAACTGCTTACGCGTTTTGGCGTATTCCACGGCAATGTCGAGCAGCCTTTGCATGCCGCCGGTCATTTCCGCCACCAGGCCCACGGTGGCGACTTCGCGGCCCCGGCCCAACGCGGCCTGCGCCGCATCGCCTCGCGCCAGCAGGTTCTCGCGTGAAACCGTCACACCGTCGAACGACACTTCGTACAGTTTGCGAGTCAGATCGACAGCCGGCATGCCGGTAATGCGCAACCCCGCGGTCTTCGCCTTTACGAGAAATAGCGCTAGCGCGCCGTCCAGGCGCCCCACGCAAATCATGAAATCTGCGATCGCCGCGTCCGGCACGAAAAGCTTCTGGCCGTCGAGAATATAATCCCCGCCCGAAGCCCGGACCTTCAACTGGACTCCGTCCGGCGACCAGGCGGCCGATTCTTCGAGAAATGCCACCGTGGACTTGGCCTCGCCGCGGCAAATCGCGCCCAGATACTCGCGCTTCTGGCTGTCGTTGCCCGCGCTATCGAGCAGCGCGCCAGCCATCAGCACGGTGCTGAAGAACGGGCCCGGCAGCAGCGCGCGGCCCATCTCTTCGAGCGTCACCGCCATCTCCACCATGCCCATTCCAAAGCCGCCGTATTCTTCGGGGAAAATAATGCCGGTCCAACCCTGATCCGCCATCTTGCGCCAAAGTTCCGGATCGAAGGCAGTCTCGGTGTCCAACAGTTTCCGCACCTGAGCGGGCGGGCATTCCGCCGCCAGGAATTTGCGAACCGTACTCTTCAAGGTCTGCTGTGTTTCGGTTAATCCAAATTGCATATAAATTCCTTAGTAACTCTTGGGCAGACCCAGAACAAAGTGGCCCACGATGTTGCGCTGGATCTCGGACGTCCCGGCCTCGATGGTGTTGCCGCGGGCGCGCAGGAATGAGTACGCCCACTGGCCGTCATCGATGGCTTGCTCGGAGCCGTTCGTCAATTGCCCGTAGGGTCCCAACAGCTCCGCCGCAATCTGCTGAAAGCGCTGGTTCAGCTCCGTCCAGAAAATCTTTTGAATGGACCCCTCCGGCCCCGGTACGCCGTTATCGTTGATGCGAGTGATAGCGCGCATCTGGTTGAGCCGCATGATCTCGATTTCGACGTAGCTCTGCGCCAGCTTTTGGCGCAGCACCGGATCTTCGGAGGCGGGCCTTCCGTTGCGCATGATGGAGTGCGAAAGCTGGGTCAGGCGGTCGAATTGGCGCTTCAACGTTATCTGCACGCCGGCGCCCAGCGTGGCCCGCTCATGCATCAACGTTCCCAGCGCCACCTTCCAGCCGTCCCCAACCTTGCCCAGCACATTCTCAGCCGGAACGCGCACGTCGCGGAAGAACAGCTCGCAGAATTCGCTCTCGCCGGTCATCTGCCGTAACGGGCGAACTTCCACGCCCGGGGTTTTCATGTCCACGAGAATGTAGGTGAGCCCCTGGTGCTGATTCGAGTTCGCATCGGAGCGCGTGAGCAGCGCGCACCAATCGGCGGCCCATCCGTAGCTGGTCCAGACCTTCTGACCGTTGATCACGTAGTGATCGCCGTCCAGGCGAGCATCGGTACGGACATTCGCGAGATCGGAGCCCGCGTTCGGCTCCGAAAATCCCTGGCACCAGATTTCGTCGGCGCTGAGAATATTCGGCAGAAAGCGCTTCTTTTGGGCATCCGCTCCGAAGGCGATGATGGTGGGGCCGATCAGCATCAGGCCGAGCACGTTGGCCAGCGGCGGCGCGGCAGCGCGCGCCATCTCCTCAGTGAAGATGACTTGCTCCATCAGCGTGGCGCCACGGCCGCCGTATTCCTTGGGCCAGGCAATTCCAGCCCATCCAGCCTGATAGACCCGCTTTTGCCACGCGCGCAGGAACTCGAAGCGCGCCTGCATGCTGTCTTCGGTGCGGTGTTTTTCCCAATCGGCGGGGACGTTGGCCTTCAGCCAGGCGCGAAACTCGTCGCGAAATTTCAACTCGGAAGCGGTCAGGCTAAGATCCATGATCCCAACAGCATATCAGTTGGGAGCGGCACGGGTCTCAGACTTTACCAGAAGTATTTCGCCACTACCTTGGGGGACGCGCCGGTCCCTGAAATCACTTTGACGTGCACCACCAGTTGCAGGTTCTTGTTTTGCCAATCCTTGGGAGCGCCCTGCAATCCTTCCGCCAGGAACTCGGGCGTGGTGATCAGGTCGGCGGCCGCCTGGGTTCCATATTGCGTAATGCCGGCTACCTCCACCAGCATCGCCTGGGTGTCAGGATGAAACACGCGCGTGACGATGGCGTAATCCTCTTTAGTCCGGCGATCGCTCGGCAAGTCCGGCAGCGACCACTCGGTGGGTTTGCCATTGTCGGTCACCATGCGAGGGCGTCGCTCCGCGTCGATGAAGAAGCGCAGTTCCTTGCTGATATCGCGCCAGCGGGTATAGGAGTAGCCGATCAACACCGTCGGAGCCGCTCTTAGATCCTGGAAGGTGACATCCGCTCCGATCCTCACCACATATTTCCGATGCAGGCTGTTCAGCAATCCGGCGATGCGAGTGACCCCCATCAGGTCGCCGCCGCCCACAAACTGATCCGTCAGAAGAACGAAATCCTCAAAACGGGTGGGGCGCTCCGGCGCCATTTTCGAATCCACTCCGTAGACCGGTACGTAGGCCGCCGATAGTAACACCGGAGTGGTGCCGCGCAAAACCGGCGCCCAAAATTGGCTTACCACCGTTACGGCGGGGCGTGCTCTCCACCACACGCCACCGGCGATGATCGCGAGTGCAAGGACGATGGCTCCGGCCGCTGCCAGCCTCCAGCGCAACGTCAGCGGCTGCACCACTTCCTCGGTGTGCTTCGATTCCGCAGGGGGAGTAACCTCAGGTTCCACGCGGATGAATTCTGGCACATACGTGCCATGCGGAAGGTCTATGCGAATATCGTCCAGGCGGCCTTCGGTGGCGTAGTACATTCCCAGCCGTTTGCGCACTTCGCCGGCCTTCACTCGAACGGTGGCGTCATCGCTGGGATCATACTCGGCCGAACGCCCGAACACATCGATCCCGATGGACCGCTCCTTCAGCGTCTCGGCCTGGCCGTCCAGCGTGCGTTCCACCACGTAGCGGAGAAAATCCCGCGAACGGCGGCTGGATCGGAATCCCTGGCTTTGCAGGATCCGCTGAAGCGCGGAACGAACCGACGTGGCGTTGGCGTGGCTATCGTTCAGACCGTTGGTGAACCCGGACGCATTAGGCTCGCCCATGAACTTCTACTCCCCGTGGCTTCAATTCTAGCACTCCAGTGTCAGTAAAGCGCTGAGCGCCAACGCGTTCGGTGATTGTTCGGAACACCCTTGCAACTGTTTGGAACTGGACAGTCCGCTCGATACCAGACCACCATAACCGGGACAGGTTCAGCCACCAGTGCCACGCATGACTCTCCGTTGCGCAGCGACGTCTCTGCTGGCGCTGCCTTTGGTGGCGGCCCTGTATGCGGCGCCGTTGCCGTTGATGCCGCTGCCTTCCAGAGTCGTGCCGGCGGACGGCAAACTTCGGATTGACGGCGCTTTCTCGGTCCGCCTATCGGGCCATACCGATCCGCGGCTGGAGTTGGCCGTGCGACGCCTGACGGCCCGAATTGCGAAACAAACGGGCATTCCTATGACCGGCGGCGCGCGTACCACTCTGACGATCGAATGCCGCGCCGCCGCGCCGGAGTACCCGGCGCTTTCCGAGGACGAGTCCTATCAGCTCGAGGTTGGCCCGGAATCAGCCCGTTTGTCCGCGCCCACCACCACTGGCGCCTTGCGCGGCATGGAGACTTTCCTCCAGCTCATTGCGCCCGATGCGGATTCATTTTATGTTCCAGCCCTCAGCATCGAAGACCGTCCCCGATTCCCCTGGCGCGGCTTGTCCCTGGATGTTGCGCGCCATTGGATGCCCATTCCGGTGATCCAGCGGAATCTGGATGCCATGGCCGGCGTGAAGCTGAATGTTCTGCACTGGCATCTCTCGGACGACCAGGGATTTCGCGTGGAGAGCAAGTTATTCCCTAAGCTTCAGCAGCTTGGCTCGGACGGCGATTTCTATACCCAGGCCGACATCCGCAACATCGTGGATTACGCGCGTGCCCGGGCGATCCGCGTCGTCCCCGAGTTCGACGTGCCTACTCACGCCACCAGCTGGTTCGTGGGATATCCCCAGCTTGCCAGCGCTCCCGGACCGTATGCGATTGAGCGCAAATGGGGCATCTTCGAACCGTTGATGGATCCATCTCGCGAGGAGACTTTCAGGTTCCTGGACGCGTTTTTCGGAGAAATGGCGGAACTATT
The DNA here is from genome assembly GCA_963786745.1 of Terriglobia bacterium. Taxonomy (GTDB): domain Bacteria; phylum Acidobacteriota; class Terriglobia; order Bryobacterales; family Bryobacteraceae; genus Palsa-89. The sequence goes on from CAWBAE010000020.1 coordinate 145,532, forward strand.
TCCGGATGAGTATTTTCACATCGGCGGCGACGAACTTGTGGATACGCAATGGAAGCAGAATCCCGCCATCCAAGCTTTTGCCGCCAAGCACGGCTTCGCGACCAGCACCGAACTGCATGCTTATTTCAATAGGAGAGTTCAGGCGCTGCTCCGAAAACATGGCAAACAAATGATCGGATGGGACGAAGTGCTCCAGCCAGGCATCGCCCCGAGCGCAGTGATTCAATCCTGGCGCGGGCAAAAGGCGCTGGCCGATGCCGTGCGTCAGGGCTATCGAGGCATCCTATCGTACGGCTATTATCTGGATCACTTGCAGCCGGCCTCCTTTCATTATCAGATCGATCCGCTGGGAAACGAAGCGGCGTCGCTCCAAGGCGATCAGATTGCGCAAGTGCTGGGCGGCGAGGCGTGCATGTGGACCGAGTATGTGACCCCCGAGACCGTGGATTCGCGGATCTGGCCGCGCCTGGCGGCCATCGCGGAGAGACTATGGTCGCCGGCCGATACACGGGATATTGGCTCCATGTACACGCGGCTGGAAGCTGTCAGCAACTGGCTGGCATGGACCGGAGTCAAGCATCACTCCAACTATCCGGAGATGCTGCAGCGCTTAGCTGGCGGCACTTCTCCCGCCCTATTCCGTTTAGCGGATGTGCTGGAGCCGTTGGGGATTGACGAGCGGCAGGCGGCCCGGCAATACACTAGCCGAGTGCCATTGAACCGCCTGGTGGACGCGGTCCCCCCGGAGAGCGAGACCGTTCGCAACTTGGATGAAGATGTCGCCCGGTTAGTCGCCAATCCCAGCGGGCACCCCCGCGAAGTTTCCCACGTCCGCCTGACTTTCACCACCTGGAGCTTGAATGATGAGAGCCTTCGTCCGCTCATTGCCGGCAGATTTCTGCTGCGGGAGGCTGGTGGGCTTTCCGAAGACCTCTCCCGAATCGGGAAGGTCGGCCTGAGAGCTCTCCAATATTTGGAATCCGGAACTCGTCCGCCAGCCGACTGGCTGGCGCAACAGAAACAGGAGCTCGATCGCATGGCGCAGCCTCGGGCAGAGGTTGTGCTCGCGGCAGTGCGGCCGGTCCAAGCTCTGCTGGCTTCGTTTTCGAACCTGCCGCCACGTGATGCCCCGGGGGATCGCCGTTAAGTGATTGAACTCAAAAACGTTCGTTTTGTAGTGAACGCATTCGTAACAACGCAACAACCGTTCGGGACTAGACAGGATGGACAATGAGGCGCAGCATGGCGAGAGTTGCGCGGGCTCTAAAACCAGTTTGAGGAAGTTGGGTGTTGTTTAGTATGGAGTATTTTGGAAGGAGTAGTGGTGATGACAACAAAATTCAAGCACATTTTGGCGAGTTTGATAGTTTGCCTGATGGTCACGGGGATCGCGTGGGCGCAAGGGGCCACCGCGACGATCAACGGGCAGGTGACGGACGCTTCGGGTGGAGCTATCGCCGGCGCAACTGTCACGGCCACGGATCTTGATCGTGGCACCACTTGGCCCACCCAAACCAACGGCGAGGGCTATTTCAACCTGCCGCATCTGCCCGTCGGGGATTACGACGTGAAGGTGGAAGCTAAGGGTTTCCAGACTACCATCCAACGCGCCGTGCAGCTGGTGCTCGATCAAGTGGCCAAGATCGATTTCCAAGTGACGCTCGGCTCCGTAACCCAGACTGTGGAAGTCAGCGGCGCTGCACCAATACTGCAGACGGAGAGCACTGAGATCAGCACCGTGATGCAGGCGCACGCCATCGAGAGCCTTCCACTGGAAACGCGCAACTACAACCAGCTCGCTTTGCTGATGCCTGGAGCGATCACCACCAGCCCGGCCGCCTTCAATACCGGCCAGGCGACTTTCAATTCGGGCCGTCCCTACATCAACGGCAACCGCGAGCAGGCCACCTACTATCTCTTGGATGGCATGGAGAACACCGAGTTCGTCGACAACAACGTAGCCTACTCGCCGAGCGTGGACGCGATCCAGGAATTCAACGTCATCACTAACAATCCCAGCGCGGAATACGGCCAGTTTCTGGGTGGCGTAATCAGCGTGAGCCTGAAATCCGGCAGCAACCAATTTCACGGCAATTTGTTCGAATTTCTTCGCAACGACTTTTTCAACGCCAACGAGTGGTCCCGGAACTTCAGCCTCGATCCTAGCGTGAACAGCGCGCCGCCCAACCTGCGCTGGAACGAGTTCGGCGGAACCTTCGGCGGACCGGTCATCAAGAACAAGCTGTTCTTCTTCGTCGATTATCAGGGTTCGCGCTATGACACCCCGGCCACTCCGGGCACCATCAACACCTTCTCGGCACAGGAGCGCACCGGAGATCTGTCCGACATTCCGGGCATTTCCCTGCACTATCCAGGTACTACCATCGCGATGCCGGCGAACCTTACGCAAGCCACCATTTGCGCCGGGGGCCAGGTGATGGGAGTGAATCCCTGCATCACGGGAATCAGCCCCACCGCGCTCAAGATCATGGCCGTGCTTCCGCAGGCTACGCTTCCGGGGTTAATCAACAACGCTCCCAACACGCAGCACACTTACATCAACGGCGACCAGGGCGACGCCAAGGTTGACTACAATCTGTCCGAGAAAGACCGGCTCTCGGTGCGGTACTCCCAACAGCGCGTCGTCAATCCCTTCATCAACAGCCAGCCGCTGTTGTATAGCAGCACCGGCGACAACGTATTCCCAGTCTGGAACGGCGTGATCAATTACACCCGGACCATCAATTCCCAAATGGTGAATGAGTTTCGCGCGGGCGTGAATTACTTTCCAGCAGAAGCCAACATTCAATCCGGTGGAACCACAGCAGCGGGCCTGATCCCCGGACAGCCCACGCCCTACCTGCCCGGTTTGTCCTTCGCCGGATCTCCGGTGGGTGGTGTTCTAAACGGACCCTTTGCCTTCGGAACCGTGGATTCGCCCGAAATCTTTCACCAGACGTCCATTCAGTTCGAGGACAATCTGGCTTACTCGTTCGGCGCGCACAACCTGAAGTTCGGTTTCCAATCCAACCGCTACCGCAACGACTACGTACCCTCGGTCACCAGCGATGGAGCAGCCGGTCAGCTCGGTTTTAACGGCCAGTATTCGGGCAACGCGGAAGCCGATTTTGTGCTCGGGCTTCCTTCCTACATGGGCTACGGGCAAGGCTTCTCGGGAACGGTGGGCCAACGCAACAACGCGTTCGGCGCTTTCGTCCAGGATGACTGGCGCTTGACTCCCCACCTGACCTTGAACATGGGTCTCCGCTGGCAACTCTTCACGCCGATCTATGAAGTCGACAACCGCATGACTAATTTCGGCATGTACAGCGGGCAGATCGAGCTGGCGGGCGTCGATGGCAACAGCCGCGCGCTGTACAACCAGTACAACGGCATCGCCAACTTCCTGCCGCGCCTCGGCCTGGCCTGGTCGCCCGGCGGAAAGTGGGGCCAGAACATGGTGATCCGCGCCGCCTTCAGCCGGTCCAGCTTCCAGGAAGGCACTGGAGAGTACAACCGCCTGGCGACCAATGCTCCCTGGAACGTCGATCTGGTGAGCCAGCCAGTGGTGGGCTTGAACGGCGCGATTCCGGCCAATCAAATCACGCTCGATCAGGGATTCGGCGCGCTGGGTGCGGCCGGCGCTGCCTGCACGGTGGCGAACGTGACATCGGCTCCTGAATCCTGTTTTGCCGGCGTCCGCCTTCATCTGCAGGATCCGAACTACCGCCCGGCGGTTTCGAACCAGTGGAATTTTTCGATCCAGAGACAGTTCGGTAAATCCACCACGCTGCAGGCGGCTTATGTCGGCCAGTACACCGATCATCTCGCGTCGATCATTAACGCCGGCCAGTCCGTGCTGCTTCCGGGCGGGACCGTGATTCCGGGCCCATACCTCAGCGGCAACCCGACGCTCAAGGATGATGGCACCGGCCAAGTCCGGCTCAACAGTACGGTTGGACTTCAGAATTATGACGCTCTCCAGCTCGCATTCCAAAGGCAACTTAGCAACGGACTGATGTTCCAGATCAACTACACCTGGTCGAAATGCCTGACCGACAACGATGGCTACTACGCCCGTTACGGCGACGCGACTGCCAGCCAGGCCAGCGCCGATGTTTCCTTCCAGGAATACGCTTACAACCTGCACCTGGATTACGGGTTGTGCGACCACGACGTCACGAACGTCTTCAACGGCTATGTCACCTACAACCTGCCGTTCGGTAAGGGCCGCATGTTCGGCAACAATGCAAACAAGACGGTGAATGCCATATTAGGCGACTGGCAGTTGAATACCGTATTCACCGTGCACGGCGGCTTCCCGATTTCGATGCTGGACTTCGCCGGCGACCCGGGCACCGGATCTTTCCAACCGCGTCCGGAGTGCAACGGACCTTCCATTCAAACCCCGTATAAAAACTTCGCGGGAGGCGGTTACATTTGGTTCGATCCAAGCACCATGAGCGCTCCGCCGCCCGGACAATTCGGCAGCTGCGGCGTCAGCACCGAGCGCGGGCCGGGTCTGAAGCAGGTGGACTTGAGTCTCTCGAAGATCTTCTCGATCACTGAGCGCCAGAAGCTGGAGTTCCGGGCCGAAGCCATCAACGCGTTCAACAGCCCGATCTTCGTGGTGCAAGGCTACGTGGTCGACATTTTCGGCGGCAGCCAGGAAGGCGTGGTGAACACGTCGCAAGGCGCCCGGAACCTGCAGTTCGCTCTGAAGTACAGCTTCTAGCTTCAGTTTTGTTCGAACCCCCCAGGGCTGCCTCCTGATAGAGGCAGCCTTTTTTTCATGAGTGTCCGGCGCTCCCGGCGATTTGCACCGGCTCGGGGTAGCGATCGTGATGGCGAACCCAGGCCATGGTATGCGGCAGCTTATCTTCGTCCCGGCCTTTGGGTGCGAGATCCAGGAAGTTATACACGCCCACTAAAATGTCGAGGCCACGCGCGTAACTGGAGTAGGTGTGGAAGATCTCGCCGCTGGCGTCTTTGAAGAACACGCTGGCTCCCGGCAGTTCTTCGCCCTCAAATTTGGTCACCCCGAAGTTGTAGTGGACCTTGCCATCCACAACTTCGTCCTTCGGGAAAGTAACATGATAATCGCGGTTGAAATCGCTTCCGAATGACGACACCCACGGGAAACGCCAGCCCATGCGTTTCTTGAACGCTTCGATTTCGGCCCAGGGCGCGCTCGAAACCGCTGCCAGCGTGACGTCACGATGCGCCAGATGGATAGTCATGCCGTCGAAATGATCGGCCAGGTACGAACAGCTCTTACAACCCTCCGCCCATCCGGGTCCAAGCATGAAATGGTACACGATGAGCTGGCTGCGTCCGTCGAAGGCATCCGTGAGCGTTAGCCTTCCGTTCGGTCCTTCGAAGACATACGGCTTCTCGACCTTCTCCCAAGGCAGCTCGCGGCGCTGCCGGCTCAGCTCGTCGCGCAGGCGCGTGAATTCCTTTTCCTTGGCGAGAAACTCCTTGCGTGCCGCGAGCCATGCGGCGGGGGATACCACTTTGCTACCGGCCATCGTGATTCTCCCTGGATTTGTTTCGCCCGGCTTGACCTTCCGCTCGCTTGCGAACATTTTCAAGCAGCGCCTTCCAGCCCTGGTTTGCGCCTTTCCTGACGTCATCCGGAATCAAGCCCAGCGCGGTGTGCCGGAAGGTGATCAACGTTACGCCGTTTTCCTCTGTCAGGCGGTATTGCACATTCGAGGCGAAGGGAAACGAAGCGAACAGTGGCCCGCTGATCTCAAGTAAGGTCGGCCGCTTGATGGCCTGCACATGTCCCCAGAAATGGCCGTTGTCGCCGCCCAAGTCCCGGTACCATCTTCCGCCCGGCCACGGTTCGAGCTTCATCGGCATGGGCTTGCCGGCCTCTCCTTCGTTAAAAGGCCCCATTTGTTCGAGCAATGCGGCGAACGTGGTTTCGAGCGGTGCGCTCACGTGCGTTTGTTGAGTGATGTTCAGCGTCATATCTTCAATCGCTGGTGCTGTCATGGTCTTGATTCCTCCTTGCTGCCGATTCTGCGCGTTCCTTGATGCGGTTCAACTGGTGCTGCCAGAAGCGTTCGAATTTGCCGGCCCATTCGTGGATCGGCTTGATGGCCTCGGCGTTGGTGCGATAAAACTTCTGGCGGCCGTCGCGGCGCACGTGGACCAGGCCCACGTCCTTCAGCACGCGCAGGTGTTTCGAGACCGAGGGCTGTTCCAGGCCCAAGGTCGCCACGATATCCCCCACCGGACGCTCCCGGGGTGAGAGATAGTTCAGGATTTCCCGCCGGTGAGGCTCGGCGATCGCGTTGAAGGCGTCCGAAGTGGTGGCCGCGCGCGCCATGCCTAGATATTACATTCCTATATGGGAATATGTCAAGAAATTTATGCGGCCTGATAAAACTGTAAGCATGGTATGGCTGGATGGCTCCCATCTGACGTTCGATGAAGTGTCGCGAGTGGCGAGCCGCGATGAGACCGTGGGAATCGCTCCCAGCGCGGTCGAAGCGATGCGGCGGTCGCGCGCGGTGGTGGAGAAACTCGCCGCCGGGGACGAGCCGGTGTATGCGGTAAACACTGGCGTCGGATTGCTGGCCGATGTTCGCGTACCGGCGGATCAGCTCGAGCAGCTGCAGCGCAACGTAATCCGCTCGCACGCCTGCGGGGTGGGGCCGCCGCTCGAACGCGCTGAAGTCCGGGCCATGATGCTGATCAGGGCGAACGTGTTGGCGAAGGGATTTTCAGGAATCCGGCCCATCGTCGCGGAGCGCTTGTGCGAACTGCTCAATCGCGGCGTGACGCCCGTGGTTCCATCCCAGGGAAGCGTGGGGGCGAGCGGCGATCTCGCTCCGCTGGCGCACATCGCGCTGGTACTCATCGGCGAAGGCGAAGCCGATTTCGATGGCCGGCGCCAGGCGGGCGGGGAAGCGCTGCGCCTCGCCGGGATCGAACCGATCGTGCTGGCATCGAAGGAAGGCATCTCGCTGGTAAACGGCACGCAGGCCATGCTCGCGGTGGGTGGGCTGCAGCTACTCCAGGCGGAAACGCTCGCGGACGCCTCCGATCTGATCTGCGCCATGACCGTGGATGGTCTGCGCGGCACTCCCCGCGCATTCGATCCGCGCATCCACCAAACGCGCCCGTTTCCGGGACAGATTCGCAGTGCGCAAAATCTGATGCGATATCTGGAAGCCAGCGAGATCCGCCAATCCCACATCGCCTGCCGCCGCGTGCAGGACGCGTACTCATTGCGCTGCGCCCCGCAAGTGCATGGAGCGGTGCGCGACGCATTGGACACCGCCCGTCGCGCGATGGAAATCGAGCTGAACTCGGTGACCGACAATCCGCTGGTGATCGACGGCGAGATTTTCTCCGGCGGCAACTTCCACGGTGAGCCTCTGGCGCTGCAACTGGACGCGCTGGCCGTCGCGCTCACGGTGCTGGCGGGAATTTCCGAGCGCCGTATTGACCGGTTGGTAAACCCTGCGCTCAACGAAGAGCTGCCTCCGTTTCTCGCGAATCACGCGGGCCTCGAATCCGGCTTCATGATGCTGCAGGTAACCGCAGCGGCGCTGGTGGGTGAAAACCGGGTTCTGTCGCATCCGGCCTCCACCGGATCCATCACCACCAGCGGCAACAAAGAAGATTTCGTCAGCATGGGCATGGCGTCGGCGATGAAGCTCAAGCAAGTGGTTCGGAATACGCGCTATGTGCTGGCCATCGAACTGGTCGCGGCCGCGCGCGCGCTGGATTGTCTAAGCCCGCTTAAATCCAGCGCGGTGATTGAACGCGTCCGAACGGCGCTCCGAGACCTCAGCGCCCCCTGGACGGCCGACCGCTCATTGGCCCCGGATATTGAAAAGCTGGCCGGTTGGATCGCGTCCGGTGCGTTGCGCGAAGTTTAGTCCGCGATGTACACGCGAAATTTGGTGACCGTCCGATAGCCCATCTTTTCGTAGAGCGCGAGGCCGGAGACCGTGGATTGCAACACGGTCTGCTCGACGCCCTCCTTGGCCCTGGCCTGTTCGATCACTCGCCGCATGATAGACTCCGCGAATCCGAATCGCCGGTATTGGGGCAGTGTCGCCACCGAATAGAGGCCGATCACGGAACCGGTCACGCTGGTCGCCGCCGTGGTTACAGCCTGGCCGTTCGAGTAGCCCACATAGCCGCGAAAATCCCCGGTCCATGCCCGCTCGCTGCCATAGACCGCGGTGCTGACGGAGCGGGGAATCTCAAAAGTGATGGACATGATATCCGCGAATTCGGCGCGAGTGCGAATATCGGTGACGGGCCGAATTTCGACCGGCGGAAGTGGATGCTGGGGCCGCGCCAGGTTCGCCGCAAACATTCCCGGCGCCTCGGTGAGCGGCCGCAGGCCGTGTTTGCCGAAAATGGACGGGGCTTCCTGGCGCAGCGGCTTGCTCAAGAAATCGTCGCATAGCCAATAGGTCCAGCGCAGGTTTTTGGAGTCAAATTGAGCTGCCGCCGCGCGAATCAGGCGTATCAACTCAGCCTTGTCGCCATCCACCGGCCGGGATTGCACGGCCGCATTGAAGGCCGCGTAGTTGAGGCCGCAGAAGATCAGCGACGCTCCCTCGATATCCAGAATTTCGCCATCGCGGCGCGCCCGTCCGAAGAATCGCAGAGCCTGGAGAAGGTTGTCCGCCACGGCGCGTATTTCGAGCTCGGGCATCTGGCGATTAGAACAGAACGGCGCCGCTAACGTCAACGCGCCAGAGTTTTGTCAGCCGCCGCAGTTTTGGCGCTCGCGAGATCTTCATCGAATCGTCCAAGGCCGCGTTTTCAAAGGACGCGCATGGTCTCTGGATTGCAAATCCCCGTGCGTGAACATTAACAACATCTCCTCACTCTTTCCCAGTGTCCTACAACCGGCTAGCAGCCTCGCTGGCAGTACTGGCAGCACTGGCAGCACCAACACCGCGTCGTCGGTTCAGCAGCCGGATTCCGCGTCGCTGTCTCCGGCCACGTCATTTCTGAACGAACTGCAGCAACTGGAGCAACAGAATCCCACTCAATTCCAGCAAGTGCTCTCGCAAATCAGCAGCCAGCTGGAGCAGGGCGCCAGCGCGGCCACCAACAGCGGGAATACCACGCAAGCCACGGAATTGAGCAACCTGGCGACCACCTTCCAGAACGCCGAAAATGGCGGAGCTTTACCGACTGCGCAGCAGTTACAGCAAGCCGGTTTGACCGGACATCATCATCACCATGGACACCACGGGGGCGGCCAGTCCAGCTTGGACAGCCTGTTGCAGTCGTCTAACGCGGACGATGCCCAGACCCTGGCATCCAGCATATTCGGCTCGATCACGTCCGGCGGATCTACCAGCGGGGCATCCAGCGTATTCACGCCGGCCGCAAATCCAACTACTCTTTAGCCAGCTAGCGCCTTAGTGCGAACGCGCGGGCCGAGCCATCGGCGTCGATCTTCCTGATATCATTGGGAACCATGACGATGAAAAACCTCCGGTTTTGTGCAGTTTTGGTTGCAGCGTTCGCGGCTGGATCGCTGGTTACGGCGCGCTTTATGAAGATCCAACAGGCGCGGGCCGACAGCGATCGCGTCTACGAGCTGCGCTTCTACCATACCTATCCCGGCCGCCTGACGCCGCTCGAGACGCGGTTTCGCAACGGCGAAGTGAAGGTTTTCGAACAGAACCACATGCACTTCGTCGGCGCATGGGTGCCGCAGGATGCTCCCAACCACGAAAACCTGTTTATCTATATGCTGGCCCACGAGAGCCGGGCCGCCGCCAAGAAGAACTGGGCCGCTTTCGGCGCTGATCCGGACTGGAAGCAAATCGAAAAAACTTCGGAAGCCGACGGGAAGATCGTGGAAAAGATCGAATCCTGGTACATGGACCCGATGGATTTCTCGCCGCTGAAGTGAGGCGAGCGGCGAAATTCTCAATCGCCTGACGGCGCGGCAGCCGCCTGAGGGCCCTCGTACTCGAAGCGCCTGACGTTATTCAAGCATTCCGCAAGAGCGCCGGTGAGCGTGTTGCTCCATCCGCACGGCTGGAATGTCGCCACTTTTTGATTCAACTCAATATCGGCCCTGGCGAAGAACTGCAGAGCGCCTATTTCCGGCGTGGCGAACTCATGCACGGTGATGCGCACTTCTATCTCGCCCGTTGAGTGTTTCTTCTTGACGGAGAAAAAGTGCAGCTGGGCGAGCGCTTCCGAGGGATCCCTCTGCACGAATTTCCAGTCACTCATGATGGTTTGCTCCTTTTCGGCTCTTCGCTATCAACGCGGCCAGGCTTGCGTAAATCAAGCAAAACGGCCTGCGTGCTGATTGATTTTACCCTAATGTAGTCTTTCGCACGTTGCCTCCCGCAGATGCGCAAGCCCGCTTAGCTTACTACCGTCGAGGCGGCTTCTTCCGGACTGGGCCGTGAACCGCATCGCAGCAGAGCGTCCCGCAGATGCGTGAGATCCAAGGGTTTCGCGAGATAGTCGTCCATGCCGGCATCCAGGCACATCTGTCGGTCGCCTTTGAGTACATTGGCAGTGAGCGCGACCAAACGGGGCCGTTTCGGAGTGTCGAATTCGGACATGATTCTTCGCGACGCCTCCAGGCCATCCATTTCCGGCATCTGGACATCCATTAGAACCACGTCGTAGCGCTGCCGATGCACGGCTTCCAGTGCTTCCAGTCCGTTCGACGCAACATCCGGGCGGTATCCCATGCGTTCCAACAGGCGAACCGCAACCTTCTGATTCACGATATTGTCCTCCGCCAGCAGGATGCGCAAAGGCTGCCGCGACGCGAGCGTCGCGTCGATGACGGAACCGATTCGCCGGGCCGGCACGGCGGGAACTCCCCCAAACAAACGCGCCAGCACTTGCAGCAGTTGATCGGATTTCGTCGGCTTCGTCAGGAAGGCATCGAACGGATTGTTTTCCTGGTCTCCCAGCATCTCGCGCTGGGACGTGCCCGAAGAACTGGACAGGATCATCCGCGTTCCGGAAGCCAGGCCAAGGTCCTTCAGCCGCCGGGCCAGCTCCACTCCGTTCATCTCCGGCATCTCGTAGTCGAACAACGCCACGTCATAGCGTTCCCGCCGAAACAGGTCGATAGCTTCACTCGGGGTCCCCGCCGAAAGCGTGTCTAACTCCCACTTCAGAAGCTGGGTTGTCAGAATCCTTCGATTGGTTGCATTGTCGTCCACCACTAAAATTCTCTTGCCGGACCAGCTGGCCCCAACGACGGATGTACTTTCCTGCGATGACGCCGCCGTCAAGGGAATCGTGAACTGAAACGCCGACCCGGTTCCAACCTCGCTCTCCACCCAGATGCGTCCACCCATGAGTTCAGTTAACCGCTTGCTGATAGCCAGGCCCAGGCCGGTTCCCCCATACTTTCTGGTGGTGGATGCATCCACCTGGCTGAACGATTGGAACAGCCGGTCTAAACGATCGGCCGGAATACCACAGCCGGTGTCGCGGACCGTGAAGTGGACGCACGGGTTCCCGCTATTATCGGTGCCGGGTTGAACGCTGAGCACCACTTCACCAGTCTCGGTGAACTTGATTGCGTTGCTCACCAGGTTGACCAGAATCTGCCGCAGCCGTGTTACATCCCCCATGATCCAGCGCGGCACGGACAGATCAATATCAACCACCAATTCCAATCCCTTATCGGACGCGCGCGAGCTGAGCAAATCCGCCGCATCTTCGGCGCACCGCACCAGATCCAGCGGCTGACTTTCCAATTCCAGCTTTCCGGATTCGATTTTGGAGAAATCCAGGATGTCGTTGATGATCGTCAACAGCGAGTCGGCGGAGCTGCGAATGGTTTCCACGAAGTCAGCGGATTCGGCGTCGGGCTCCCGGTCCAGCAGCAGGCTGGTCATTCCCATGATCGCGTTCATGGGAGTGCGGATCTCATGGCTCATGGCCGCCAGGAACTGGCTCTTGGCCCGGCTGGCTGCTTCCGCTTCTTCCTTCTTTTTATCGAGATCCGCGGTGCGTTCGGCCACCATGGCCTCGAGTTCCCGCTGGCGCGACATGAGCGCGCGGACCCGCCATCTCCAAGCCAGCCCAATCCCGAGGATCAGCAGGCAGCTTTCGGCCGCCCAGGCAAGTCCGGAACGCCACCACGGCGGATCGATTACAAAGGGAATTCGAAATACATTCGAATCCTGCGCCCGTGCCGGATCCGTGGCCACGGCTTCAAACGTGTAAGATCCGGGCGGCAGCTGTGCGTAGCGGATCTCATGGCTGGTGGTGGGAACCCATCGATCTTCTAAGCCCACTAAACGATAGCGCAGCCTCAGAGTTTCGCCGTCCCGGAAAGGAGTGGCGAGTTGGATGACCAGCGGCGCTTTGGTCCAGGGCAGAGATGCGGATGCGTTCGGATCCAGGCTTCGATCACCCAGCTTTGCGAAGGCGGTCAACTTCAGAGTGGCGGGCTTGGTGTATTGAGAAGCATCCAGCAGATGCGAAAGCCCTCCGCTGGTCCCGATCCAGATGCTTCCGTCCTTATCTTCGAGGAAAGCTTGGTCGTCGGCGTCGTTCCAAATCAGGCCATCCTGTTGGGTCAAGATGTGCCACGCCGTGCCGTCGAGAAATGTGACGCCTGAATCGAGGCCCAGCCAGATCAGTCCGCGACGGTCGCGCTCTATGAAGTAGGCTCTTTCCGATCCGAGCGTCCTCTCGGTATATCGGTCGACGTGGCTGACGCGGCCGTTCTGAATCCCGATGTGGACCACTCCCGGCTCCTGATTCACCCACAGAGAGTTCGGCGCGTCGGAAGCCAACGGGGAATCGTTACCGCCTAGCTCCAATCCAGGCCCGGCCTCGATCTCTCGCCACACCGAGCCGTCCAGGCGGTACAGCCCGATCCTGGTATACGCAAAAATCTGCTGGTCCGGACCCTCCGTCACATGCGAGGTCCAGGCGGGCAGGCTCCGCGACGCTTCGAATCGAGCGCCCGGCGGAAGAGCGGTGTTGACGACGTACAATCCATCTCTGGTTCCAACCCAGAGGCGATTGTGCGAGTCCTCCCGGATCATGATAATGGAGGCCGGGCAGGTCACGCGGGTTTGAAGGAGGGTAGTGGGGTCGATGCGCACGACATTGCTTCCCGTGCCCACCCAGACGGCTCCATCCTTGGACTCGGCGAGTCCGGAAACTCGTTGACCTTTGGGAAGTCCGGGCAGCGTCCAGGGAGTGAACTTCTTGGCGCCGCGGTCGAGAAAGGCCAGCCCGTTGTCGTTGCCCACCCACAGCCGTCCCGTGCGATCGCGCAAGATAGCCCAAATTGTGTCGCTCTGTAAGCCCTCCGCAGTGGTCCAGTTCTCCCAATTGTTGTAGCCGAGCCATCGAGAAAGACCGTGGCCGCTCGGTGCGAACCACACCTCGCCCGCCATGCTGACGAACACTGGCCCGATGCCATACGGACCAATACCCTGGCGTTCGTCGAGAGTTGTCCAGGCCCCGTTTTCCCACCGCAGCAACTGCTTCCCGTTCGAAGTGAGAACCCGCCCTTCAAGATCCTCGGTGATCGAGTTGAGAGAATCCGGATTCTGTATCTCGCTGAGGCCGCGGTTTTGAAAAACCGTCTCGCCGGGCCGAAGAGCAGCAATGTGCTTGGCTCCCAGAGCCCAAATCTCGCCTTTGGAAGTGACGTGGAGGCCCTGCCAATCGTCTTTTTGTACGCCCTCCTTTTCACCCCACCGCTGCAACCGTGAACCATCGATCCGGCAGATTCCTTCTCCGCAGCCGGCCAGCAAAGACCCGTCCGAGCGCGCCAGGACGCTATGGATTGTTAGCGGCAAGCCAGGCGCCGCGGGATCTCGAACCGCGATCGGATGAAAATCAAATTCGCCGGAAGATCGGGACCGCTTCCCGGCCAGCAGATCGCCATCGCTGGCGATATAAACCGTGCCATCGGAAGCAAACGAAATGGTGGATCCGGCAAACAGGCGCAGCTTTTTGTCTTGAAAGCTGACTTCGTGGAAGACGCCTCTGACGATATATCCAACGCCGTTCTGCCGCCCCACCCAGAGACGCCCGCCGGCATCCTCATCTAAAGCGAAGATATCGCCGGCCAGGACGCTGGAACCAAGGCTCACGCGCTCAAAGCGAAGCCCATCGAACCGAAACAAACCATTCTCAGTGCCCGCCCAGAGAACCCCCGCGCGGTTCTGGAAAAGCACGTTTACGTTAAGATTGCTCAGGCCCTCTGCCTGGCCGTATTGCTTAAAAGTGTAGCGCTGAGCAAGGCACGCCGCCGGTAATAACAAAGCTCCGAAAATCGATATCGGAACGATGCCGGGCCGTGACTTACCCATCTCCGGAACTATCGGCTTTCCGGAGACAAGTCTTTAGAATCTGAGAGGTACAGCCGTTCGCCGGTGGTTGCTTACTGCTGCCCGGTCACCGTTACGCTCGCCAGCAGGCGCCCGCGGTCACCCCGGCTGAAATCGAATAACTGGAAAGTATAGGTGGTATGGTGAGAGATCCAAGGCGCTATGCAGCGATCACCCTCACACTCGCGGCTGGCGCTGAACTCACGCTCTTTGATTTCCTTCCGGCCCTTCGCGGTGACGAATACCTTGGCTTTCTCGACACCTCGGGTGTGCCAGACAAGACGGGCCGTGCACTCCTCGCGTCCCGGTTCGATTCTACAGGGATTCGGCTCTGCCTTTATTTCTCCCCAAGGCTCCTCCGCGGTCATGATCGCGGGAAGCAGGAAGATTCCCAAGCCCGCTAATATCATCAATGGTCGTTTTTGCATTCGCATCCCCTTTCCTTACAGACGAATCCCTATTCTATCGCTAGTGCGCCTTTCCGAACGGCAAGCGGCGCGAAACTCGGGAGGAATCGTTGCCAAATCACGTCACGTGAACCGTCCCCGCACTCCGATGCTAGGGCGCCGGTCAATGTCACGTCAAGCTAACGCTGGCGCGCTAGAACATTTTCGAAAGAATGTGGAACTTTCTCTCGCCGCTCGCGGAATATCTCTCTTTAGAGTAACCACGCGCTGAGCCGGCCACTGTCCCGCCGTTCGGCTGCCTGAGCATTCCCTCGAAGATGAAATCTGTTAAAAGACTAATCTCTCTTGCGCCCATTATTGTGGCGATCGCGTCCGGCCAGGTGAACGTGCTCACGGCCAACTACGACACTGACCGCACCAATTCAAACAACAGCGAAACTATTCTCAATCCCGGCAGTGTCAATGCTCGGGGCTTCGGCAAGTTGGGTACGTTTCCGGTGGATGGGGAGATATACGCCCAGCCTCTCTACGTGAGCGGCGTTTCGATGGCCGGCAAGCTCCACAATGTGGTTTACACCGCGACCATGCACGATAGCGTGTACGCGTTTGACGCCGACGCGATCGGGAACCCCACTCCGCTCTGGAAAGTAAACCTGGGAGCATCCATCCCAACCTCCAGCATCCAGGCGCCCAGTTGGTTCGATGGTGGCCAGTATACCGACATCAACGTCGAAGTTGGAATCTTAGGCACGCCGGTGATCGACCTCGGCCGGCAGGCGATCTATGTGGTTTCAGACACGCTGGTGGACGGGAATTCCACGTTCACCCTGCATGCGCTTTCGCTCGCCGATGGGCACGAGATCGAGAACGGCCCGGTGGTGATTTCTGGCTCGGTGCCGGGCACCGGTGATGGCGGCAAGACGGTGCAATTCGACGCCACGCAGTTGCTGCAGAGACCCGGCCTGGCGCTGCTCGATCAGGAGCTCTACATCGGTTTCGGGTCGCATGCGGACGACCCTCCGTGGCACGGCTGGATGTTCGCGTATGATGCGTCCAACCTGCAAAGCCAGTTGGCAATCTTCTGCGCAACCCCGAACGGAACCGGCTCCTCGATATGGCAATCCGGCCGCGCTCCAGCCATCGATCCCGGCAGCGGTGTGAAGGTGGCCCGTGGATCCACGCGCGCCCCCTTGCTCCAAAACGAAGCCAGCCTATATGTGGCCACCGGAAACGGGGACTACGACGGCATCACGAACTTCGGGGAATCGATTCTCCGGCTGTCCCCCACCAATCTCAGCGTTATGGATTGGTTCACTCCCGACAATTTTGTCGACTTGACCGATAACGACTACGATCTCGGCTCATCCGGCGTCATTCTTGTCCCAGGCACGAACCTGCTGGTGACCGCCGGAAAGAGCGGCAACGTCTATCTGGCGCCCCGCACCGCGATGGGACATGTCGCGCCCGTTAACTCCACCACTTCGCAAAGCTTCACCGCCACTTCGAACGGCATCTGGAATACCGCGCTGTGGAACAACTCGAGCGGCCCTACCTTGTACGTCGTATCGGCGTACGGCGGCCCTCTGGAGGCTTTCCGCATTACGAATGGCGCGTTCAGCACCCAGGTTCAGTCTCAAACCCCGGCTTTGCCGTCCTACTATTCCGGGATCGCCGTTTCATCGAACCACGGGCAGGACGGCACGGGCATCGTCTGGTTGACCACGACGGACCTTGACCAAGGCCCCACGACGGGCGTCTTGAGCGCCTATGATGCGAACGATTTAACGCATCTGCTCTGGACCAGCAACGCCTCTCCTGAAACGAATTCGCCGGGGACTTTTGCGAAGTTCGCCCCATCCACGGTGGCGAATGGCAAGGTTTTCGTGCCGACTTTTTCCAGCGCGTTGGCGGTCTACGGGTTAGTGAGCCCGACGCCAACGACACCGATTCCAAAACTACCAACCCAGCCTTAGCTGGACGGAAGCCTCAGGCCTTGAGCAGCGCCTGCACGTAGGCGGGCTTCAAAGGAAGCCGCCGCGCAATCTTCCCCGTTGCATCGAAGAGCGCTGCGGCGATCGCGGGCGCGGCCAGGGCATTCGCGGCTTCCGATCCGCCGCCGTAGCTGCCCACTTCCGGCCGGTGAAGAAGCACCACCTTGATTTCGGGAATGTCGGCCATCTTCAGGATCGGGTAGCTCATCCAGTCGCGCGTGGTGATCCCGCTCTCGTCGAACGTCGCCTCTTCGAGCAGGGCGTGGCTGATCCCCATCACCGCTCCGCCTTCCACCTGCCGCTTCAGTTGCATCGGGTTCACCACGATGCCGGGATCCACCGCGATGGTGTATTTCTCCACCGCGATCACGCCCGTGCCCGGAGTAACGGCGATCTCGCATACGCACGCCCAGTAAGTTCCCGAGCGGAACATCATCGAGACTCCGCGGCCGCGCACCGGCGTTTCGCCGCTGGAAATAGCATCCGCGCGCGGCGATGGGCGCTGTCTCCCATCCCGATGCATCGCGCACCGCCTTGAGCACCCCGATCACGCGTTCTTCGATCGCGTGGTCGATCCGGAACTGGATGGCGTCCGCTGCCGGCCAGCGCCGCCGCCTCGCTGACCGCCAGTTCGCGCGGGAAATTCTGCTGGAACTGTCCCGGCGTCCGCATGCTGTGATCGCGCAGGCCGACTGCCAGCGGCGAAGCTTTCTGGCCGACCTGAAATGTGCCGTGGCCGCGTTCCATGAGGATCGCGACGCCGTCATAAATCCAGGGATCGGAAATTTCGTTGACGGTGGAGCCGATGAACTCGGCTTTCTCGTTGGGAGCCGGCATGGTCGGCAGTCCGGCGAGGACCGCGCCCACGGGCCGGTCATCCTGCATCGCGGGCATGTAGTGGTCGACCTGATAGGCGATCATCTTGCCCTTTGCATCCAGGCCGATCTCCACATCCGAATACGCGGCGGGCGACTGAGTGGACCATTGGAAATCCTCCGGCCGCATCCACTGCACGCGCACCGGCTTGCCGACGGCTTTCGATAGGATCACCGCTTCGTCTTCCGCGCCCGCGTTCCCGCCGTTCGATCTTCCGTAATGGCCGGCGCCGGAGTAGCGTCCGGACCACGATGTTCTCAGTCGACGTGCCGAGCATCTGCGCGATTTCGCCGCGCAGCGCCTGCGGGTTTTGGTTGTGCGTGTAGATGTGCACCGTCCCGTCCGGGCGGGCGTCGGCCAGCGCCATGGTGGGTCCGATGGGCGCGTGCTTCATGAAGGGAAGCTCGTAAGTGGCCGAGAGCTTCTTCGCGGCCGCAGCCATCGCTGGCGTCACATCGCCTCTGGTCTTGTCGCTCTTCGTGACGGGCGTCGTTTTCCAATCGGCGTCTTTCTCTCAGGTGTTTGAACAGGTTTGGACTGCCGGGCAGCCCTTTCCACTCGGTCCACTTGGTCGCGTTGGCCACCTGCTGCGCGGCGCGGATGGCTTCCCATTCGGTGGGCGCAACCACACCCACAAGATTGCCTTTCACGACAACCTGCGCGTTGGGGAAGCGGGTCTTGTCCAATTCGCCCGCGGACACCAGCGTGGAGCCCAGCGTCTTCGGATGCACCATGCGCGCGTGCAGCATACCGGGCAGCCGCACATCGGTGGCCCATTTCTCCCGGGCGGTGACTTTGGACGCGATGACGCATGTTGCGGAACGATTTGCCGATGATGGTGTATTCGCTGACCGGCTTCATGGGCGGATTGCCGGTCACCGTCAATCCCATGATGCTGGTGAGATCGCCGCTGACGGGGATGGTGAGCTTCAACTGCTGCCCCTTCACCAGATCCCCGTAGGACATGCTCTTGCCGCCGCCGGAAACGACGCCGTCCTTCACGGAAAGCTGGCTCTTCGGAACGCCCAGCCGCTGCGAGGCCAGATCCAGCAGCGCCTGATACGTATAGGCCGCCGCCTTGCGGATGTTCGGCGTTCCGCGGCCAAGAAAATCGAAAGCGCCGCTGCCATCCGGCGTGCGGTCGGTGTCGCCCATCACCACCGTGGTGATGGCCTCGAACGGCGCGTTCAGTTCTTCGGCCACAATCTGCCGGTACGCGGTGAACGTAGTGCTCTGGCCGAAGTCGCTTTTGCCGGTGCGAATCAGGATGGTGTTGTCGGGATGAATCTCGATCCACGAACCGGGTAGCGTGGCGTCGAGCGTGTTCTTGGGGCCGGCGGCCTTGACCGATTTCTTGGGGACACCCGCGCCGGCAACTGCCGAAGCCGACAATCAGTGCGCCGCCCGCCTTCACTAACTGACGGCGCGTCAGGGTGGCGCCAAAAACGTTGACTGTATTTTCGTTCGGGGTGGCCATTGCTTACCTCGCCTCCGCCATCACTGTGGCAGCGCGCTGCACGGCCTCAATGATCGCGGTGTAGCTTCCGCAGCGGCACAGATGCGCCGACGGGCCCGAAGTCGTGAACGCCTCTTTGATTTCCGCGACGGTCGGTGTGGGCGACGCGCTCCAGCAGTTCGGTGGCCTTGATCATCATGCCGTTCTGGCAGAATCCGCATAGCGGCGTCTGCTCCTCGATCCAGGCCTGTTGAACGGGGTGCAAGCGTCTTCTCAGCTTCGGCCTGGGACAGGCCTTTTTGCTTGCGCCCACCGGGCCGGGAGACCCTCCAGCGTGGTGACTTCCTTGCCGGCCGCCGCCGACAAAGGCGTTACGCACGAACGGATTTCCTTGCCGTCCAGCAGTACCGAACAGGATCCGCATTGCGAGAGTCCGCAGCCGAACTGCGGTCCCGTGAGTTCCAGACTCGTTTCGCAGGACGTAGAGCAGGGCGGTGTCCTTGGGCGCTTGGATCTCGCGCCGGACTCCGTTGACAGTGATCGTGACCATCGAACCTCCTGGCCGGCCGCGCGGCCCAATTCAGGTTCATCTTATCAGGAACGATCGCTGGATTTGAGTTAGCTGCTGTTAGTGGAAACGGGAGGGCGAGCTCCCATAGCCTCCGCCGGGCTCAGGCCAGGTCGTAGCGATCCAGGTTCATCACCTTGCTCCACGCAGCCACGAAGTCCTTCACAAACGCTTCCTTCGCGTCGTCACAGGCGTAGACTTCGGCGATGGCCCGGAGCTGGGAGTTCGACCCGAATACCAGGTCGACACGGGTGCCGGTCCACTTGGCTTGGCCGGTCGCCCGATCATGCCCCTCAAACACGTCTTCGGATTTAGAGGCCTGCCACGTCGTATGCATGTCGAGCAGGTTCACGAAGAAATCATTGGTCAGCGTCCCGGGCCGGTTGGTGAAGACGCCGTGTTTGGAGTGCCCGAAGTTCGCATTCAGAGCGCGCATGCCGCCTACGAGAACCGTCATCTCCGGCGCCGTCAGCGTCAGCAACTGCGCCCGATCCAGCAGCAGCTCCTCAGCCGACAGCGGTTGTCCGCCGCGAAGATAATTGCGGAAACCGTCGGCCACCGGTTCAAGCGGCGCAAAGGAGTGCGGATCAGTCTGCTGCTGCGAC
Source organism: Terriglobia bacterium (assembly GCA_963786745.1). Lineage (GTDB taxonomy): Bacteria > Acidobacteriota > Terriglobia > Bryobacterales > Bryobacteraceae > Palsa-89. Next base: position 165,774 of record CAWBAE010000020.1, read on the forward strand.
GCATCCGTGCGCCCCGGCGTGAAAGGAATCTTCACGTCGTGGCCGGCTTTCTTCGCAGCTCCCTCGATGGCGGCGTCTCCTCCTAGAACGATCAGGTCGGCGAGCGAAACTTTCTTCCCGCCGGACTGCGAACCGTTGAACTCCTTTTGGATCGCTTCCAGTTTCTGAAGGACCTTCGCCAGTTCGGCCGGTTGGTTGACTTCCCAATCTTTTTGCGGGGCGAGCCGAATGCGTGCTCCGTTCGCGCCCCCGCGCTTATCGGAGCCGCGGAAGGTTGCCGCCGATGCCCAGGCCGTCGTGACCAATTCAGAGGTGGACAGTCCGGATGCGAGAATCTTGGCCTTCAGAGCCGCAATGTCCTGCTCCGAGATCAAGGCATGATCCACCGCGGGGACAGGATCCTGCCAGAGCAGCGTTTCCTTGGGAACGAGCGGGCCGAGGTACCGCGCGACGGGACCCATGTCGCGGTGCGTGAGTTTATACCAAGCCTTGGCGAACGCATCCGCCAGCTCTTGCGGATGATCGAGGAAGCGTTTCGCGATCGGCGCATAGATCGGGTCCATCCTCAAGGAGAGGTCCGTCGTTAGCATTCCCGGAGCGTGCCGCTTCGACTTATCGTGAGCATCCGGAACGGCGCCCGCCGCAGCCCCGTTCTTGGGGGTCCACTGGTGCGCACCGGCCGGGCTCTTGGTGAGCTCCCAATCATATTTGAATAGGTTTTCGAGATAATTGTTGCTCCACTTTACCGGGGTGGTGGTCCAGGTGACCTCCAACCCGCTGCCGATGGTCTGGCCGCCGTGGCCGTTGCCAAAGGTGTTCTTCCAGCCCAAGCCTTGTTCCTCGATAGGAGCGCTCTCGGGTTCGGGGCCGACATATTTGGCCACATCGCCGGCTCCGTGCGTTTTACCGAATGTGTGCCCGCCGGCAATCAGCGCAACGGTCTCCTCATCATTCATCGCCATGCGCGCGAACGTCTCCCGGATGTCGCGTGCCGCAGCCACTGGATCCGGCTTTCCATTGGGCCCTTCCGGATTCACGTAAATCAGGCCCATCTGAACGGCGGCGAGAGGATTATCGAGTTGACGATCGCCGCGGTAACGCTCGTCGGCCAGCCACTTGCCCTCCGGTCCCCAGAAAATGTCTTCTTCGGGCTCCCACACGTCCTCGCGCCCGCCGCCGAAACCGAAGGTCTTGAACCCCATCGACTCCAATGCGACGTTCCCGGTCAGAATCATCAAGTCGGCCCAGGAGATTTTCCGGCCATATTTCTGTTTGATCGGCCAAAGCAACCGGCGCGCCTTATCCAGGTTCACGTTGTCCGGCCAGCTATTGAGGGGCGCAAAACGTTGTGTGCCGGAGCCGGCCCCGCCGCGGCCGTCGCCAATGCGGTACGTACCTGCGCTGTGCCACGCCATCCGAATAAAGAACGGCCCATAGTGGCCATAGTCAGCCGGCCACCAGGGTTGGGAATCAGTCATCAAGGCATGCAGGTCCTTTACAACGGCGTTGAGGTCCAGGCTTTTGAACTCCCTGGCGTAGTTGAACGTTTTGCCCAGGGGATCGCACAAGGGCGAGTTCTGGTGCAGCATCTTCAGGTTGAGCTGGTTCGGCCACCAGTCTGCATTGGCGTGGACGCCAACCGAGGTGTGTCTCGGAGCGCCGCCCGTCACCGGGCACTTGCTTTCGGCCGACGAATTTTGCGCTTGAGTATCGGGGGCAGACGCGCCCTCTGTGGTAGTGAGTGTCTTATCCATATGTTTTGCCTTCCTTCGAATTAGTCAAAAAACCATGACGAACTAGCGGGAAGCGCGCCGCGGAACGCACTTCGTGCAGAGCCCCCGGAAAATGAGTTCGCATTCGCGAAGAATCCGCTTGCCGAGGGAGCGCGACGCAGGCCTGGGCACGTCGTACCACTCAATGTCCTCCACCTTGCCGCAGCGGTCGCAGATGAAGTGGTGATGCCGCATGCCTTTCGCATCGAAGCGCGCCGCGCGGCCCTCCACGGCCACTTCACGCACCAAACCGGCCTGCACCAAATCCCGCAGATTGTTATAAGTTGTGGCCCTCGAAGAGCGCGGATCGGCCCGATTCACGGCCTCGAAGATTTCCGCGGCCGTGGGATGCCAGTTGTGTTCCATCAAGACTGCCATCACGGCGTAGCGCTGCGGAGTGCAGCGCAATCCGCTGCCTTCCAAGGACCGTTGAATCGCCTTGGCGTCCATCAAGTATTTAGAATATATCTAAGATGAAATTTTGTCAAGAGTTGTGAAAATGGGTTGGCGCTTGCCCGAATCGCGCCAGAACGGGGAGGGTCGAACTCCCATGGCCTTTCGGTCGCCAGCGAGATCGGTACCGTAGGCGGAAGCGAGCGACCCCGGCGCGATCGCGGTTGAGATGGCCGATCCAGCCGAAGCGGTAGCTGCATTCGCGGTCGGAACGGACTTAATTCGGCAAGACTAAGATCGTAAGACCCCCGACGAGCAGATCGGGCTTTCCATCGCGATTGAAGTCCGCAGTCTGAAGAAACGTGGGCTGAGCGGTGCTGAGGAAAGGAGTTTCTGCTTCCCAATGGAGTATCATCATGAAATCGCCATGCGTTCCGCGTCGTTGGGAGGGTGTCTCCTCATTCTGACTGCGTGGCAGCTCGTGGCGCAGACGACGCAAGGCATTATTACCGGTCGCGTATTCGACCGCCAATCCAACGCAGGCATCGCGGGCGCGACGGTTACGTACGCCAATCTCGACACGAATGACTCCGGTTCGGTGCGCTCCAGCAGCCAGGGTACCTACGGCATTCCGTTTCTTCCGCCGGGCAGATACCGGATGACGGCCCAGGCGCCGGACTTCCAGTCCCGAATCCTGCCTCGCCTGGAGCTCGAAGTGGCCGGCCGCGTGGAGCTCAATTTTCCGCTTCGTTCGAACGCGGAGCTTCGCCGCACGGGCGCGTTCAGCGCCGGCAGCGTGTCTCTCACCGGACAACGCGAGGTGGTGAACTTCTTCGGCCCCGATGTGGGCTTCGCGGCTCCGCTGCAGGTGCTCGAGCCGGAATCAGGCACCTTACAACCATCGCCTTCCTATGTGATCGGATCCGACGAGATCGACGGGCTGCCGCTGCGCGGCCGCGATCCATACACTCTGCTGCTGACCGTTCCCGGAGCCACGTCCGACACCGCCACGGCGCGCAGCTTGGGACTATCCATCGACGGGCAGCGCCCCTCTTCATCGGATTTTCTGTTGGACGGCGTGGAGAACAACGACACGCTTAACACTGGAACTCGAATCCAAGTGTCGCCCGAGGTGGTGGAGTCCTATCGAATTTCCACCAACAATTTCTCGGCCGAATTTGGGGTAGCTTCCGGGTTCGTCGCCAACGCGGTCACCCGGGCCGGATCGAACACGTTTCATGGCTCCGTCTACGCCTACCTGGGCAACGATATTCTGAATGCGAATGCGTTTCAGGACAACTACCTTGGAAACTCGCGGAGGGCGGACCGGGAACTCTATGCCGGATTCTGGGCGGGCGGCCCGGTGCGGAAGGACCGGCTGTGGTTCTCCACCGCCTTTGAGCGATACGGCGATCAAGGAGACAACGATCCGCAAACCTACGCTCTGCCGGGAGCCGAAGCCATGGCTTTCACGGCGCCCAATTCGGATGCGGCGCAACTGCTCGAGCGGTTTCTGTCTCCCGGTTCGGGCGTCAACGCGATCGCGAGCAACATCACTCTATCGCCGCCCACGCCGATTAACCAGATCCTGCTGCTGGAACGGATGGACTATCGCTCGGCGTCCGGCTCGGACCGGCTCACGGGGCGGCTGGCGGTTTCTCGGCAGTCGCAACCGGATTTCACATTTTCGCCTTACCCGGATTTCACATCGGGCGCTAGTGTGAACAGCAGCGGGGTCGCGATCGAGTATCTGCATACCTTGGGCCCTGGGCTGGCGAACGATTTTCGATTCGGCTGGAGTGACGATAACCAGCGCTTGAATCGCGCCCATCCGGAGATCCCCACACTGCAAAGTTCGGATGGGACTGTGCTGCCGAGCAGCCCATTGCTGCGCGCTTCCCTGGACCACGATTCCACCTGGGAATTCAGCAACAGCCTGGTCTGGATCCGCGGGCGTCATATCGTGACTGCCGGCGGAGGCTACGAGCTCAATCTCCCGTCATCCACCAACTCTTTCGGGCAGGACGGCTATTTTGTGTTCCCCAGCGTGATCCAGTTCTTGCAGGATTCGCCCAGCCAGCTGGGGATAGCAACCAGCCGGCAAGACCTGCCGCAACTGACCCTGCCGGATCTTAATCGTTCCTACAGGAGCAATGAATTCTTCGGTTTCGTGCAGGACAATCTCAAACTGACAAGCCGCATCGGTGTCAGCGTGGGGTTGCGCTACGATTCGTTCGGAACCTACAAGAACACCGGCATTCAGGACCCAAGCTTTGAGCCCGGTCCGGGCGCGAGCATCGAACAGCGGATCTCCGACGCCAGCATCGTGTACAACAGCAATTCCGAGAACTCCGTGTATCGGCCGGATCGCGGCAATTGGTCGGGACGGCTGGGAGCTTCTTATGACCTGAGAGGAAATGGCAGCACCGTCCTGCGCGCCGGATTCGGAATCTATTACGACCGTCCCTTCGAACTGCTGATCCAAGGCGTTGAGTTCAACGGCGTGGATTTTCGGTACGCCGGTGTTCCGCCCAATGTGGATTTTCTGCACTTCAGCGGCTTGATTGCCCCGCCCGGATCCGGCGGTCCGCCGCCCACCTTCACGAGCGGCTTTCCTGACTTCACTTGGATTGACTCGAATCTCCGTACCCCGCACGTGCAGAGCTGGTTCGGCGGCGTTCAGCAGCAGCTCCGCAAGAATCTGACGCTCGAAATATCCCACACCGGAGCTTTCGGCAGAAAGCTGGTGGATTCCGATCTGGTAAATCGGCCGTTCAGCGTGCAATTGACCCCTGAAAACACCTCGGGACTGCTGAACCCGAACCTGCCGCCCGATATTGTGTACCGGTCAAACTCCGGATCGTCGGACTATCTGGCGTTGAACAGCGTCTTAAGATACCGCTCCGGCCGCGCGGTGTACCAGGTCGCCTACACGTACAGCCATTCAATCGACAATCAAAGCGATCCGCTGCTCGGCCAATTCCAAGGGCTCACCGCGCAAAGCAGCACCACCGCCGGCTTGGCGGCTTTCACGGAGCAGTTCAACAGCCGCATTGATCGCGCCAATTCCGATTTTGATCAACGCCACAACTTTGTGTTTTACTTTCTGTACAATCTTCCGGGCCCCAACGGAAACGGAATTCTCAAGAAGGCATTGCGGGGCTGGAACGTGTCGCAGCTGGGAGCTTTCCGGTCCGGATTCCCGTTCACCGTAATCGCGGGCGGCGGAAACAACGCGCTGATCAACAATCGCGCCGATTATCTGGGCGGCGACGTATACGAATCGAAAGCGGTGACGGGAGGACAGCAATTCCTGAATCCCGCGGTGTTCGCCCAACCGGCTCCTGGCGCTCTGGGAAATTTAGGACGCAACAGCCTGATCGGCCCCGGTTTCTATTCGATCGACGCTTCGCTGTCCAAATCATTTTCGGTGCCGAAATTGGGCGAGTCCGGCCGGGTGGTGGTGCGAGCGGATGCGTTCAATTTTCTGAATCACACCAATCTTGCGAATCCCAATCCTATCTTGCTGGACACCACATTCGGAGTCTCCGAGTACGGACGATCCACCCGTCCCACGGATTCGCTTTTGGCCACTTCGGCCGATGAAACGCCACGCCAGATCCGATTGGAATTGAAGCTGGTGTTCTGAATCGTTTCGCTCTACGGCTTCTTGGAGCTCTTGCCGCGGCCGTTCAACAAATCCCGGTTGGTCTTGGCTGCCTCCAGATCGGGATTCAGTTTTAAACTTTGCTCGTAGGCGTCTTCGGCCTGCTTGCGCTTGCCTTCCGATGCCCATAATGCGCCCAGCGCGTTGTAAGCCTCGGCCGCGTCATTCTTAAAAACAGCTGCGCGCTTGGGTGCGTTGCGGGCTAACTCCCGTTCCATTTGGTCCGTGAAGAGCTTAAGCGCGATCTTATATTCACTCTCGGCTTCCTTTTTTTCCCCGAGTTCATGCGCGAGCAGCCCCAGATTGTAGTGCAGATACGCGACCTGCTGATCGCCGGCCTTCTCGATCGCTTCGCGATACTCCTGCTGCGCCGCCTCATAATCGCCGGTCTCCATGTACGTCAATGCGAGATGGTGGCGCGGATAGGTCCAGCTTGGGGAATCGTGATCGATGGCCTTCTGGAATTGTTCGGCGGCTTCTTTGGTCAAGCCCTGCTGAAGGTAAGCGACCCCCAGGGCATTATAGTGGTATCCCCCGTTATCCGGATCCGCCTGGATAGCCCGTTTCAGATCTTCCACGGCCAAATCGAAGTTCCTTTGATCGCCCGGCTCCAGGTACGAGCGGCCGCGGCAAAACCACATGCGCGCTTCGGATCTGCGACTCGGCTCAAGCTGGTTGGCGGCATCATAGAGGGCCGCGCATTGGTCGTACTCGGATTTTTGCTGCGGTACTTCATCGCCCTCGGTGTAGCGATTCACCACCTGGCTGCCGCGGCGCGTGAGCTCGTCTAGCAAACGGTCGCGATCGTCGGCCCAGTCGTCCGCTGAAACCACAGGTTTCATTTGCTGCAGCACTCCGAACGCTCCTCCGTCCCCTACCAGCTTTCCGGCTGAGAGGGCGCCGTCGAACTGGTTGATTAGCGTTTGCGCGCTCTCAGTTGAGGAGTCCTGGCATAGCACGGGAAAGCCGGCGGCAAGCAAGATCCCGGCGAGCCGAAAGCGCACTACTTCACCGCCATGTTCACGGCCACGCTGGATATGTTATCGACGCTGATCATCAGTGGCACCTGATTGCCGGTCGGCGCGTTATTGGGCACAACCAGGTTGATTTGATAAAGCCCCGTTAAACCTGGCGTCAGGCCGGCGAATGTAACTTCGGCAGACACGCCTCCGATGGTCGCGGTCGGCTGGATCGTGGTGTGAGCTAGCGGCGAAGAGGGCGATTGAGCGCCAGCCGTCAAGGATGGATTGGTGGCGCCAAGGCCGGAACAATAAATCACCACGAACGATCCCCGCGCGGCGGGGTTGCTCGGGGATATCAGAGCGCTGGATGTATTGGTGACAATCCCCTGGTTCTGGCCATAGGAGAACACGCCCGGGCTGGCCTCTGAAATGGTAATCGTCACCGGTTGACTAAGCGCGGTTCCGTTCTGAACCACCGCTTGAAGCTGGACATTGACTGGCAGCGTATAAGGGAGGATGGCGTTAATCTGCGATGGACTTGCGTAGTAAATGGGAATGGAGCTGCTCCCAACGAGCACGCTCGCGTTGCCCAAACTGATCGGTAGCGGAAGCGAACCGGCCTGCGCGGTCGAACTAGCGAGATTCGATCCGAAAATGGTGACGAAGCTGCCGGGCGAAACCGTGGTCTTAAAACTAGCGCCATCCGTGACGGCCGAAATGGACGGGGGATTTGGTATCGTGCTGCCCTGAGTAACGGTTACTTGCGCTTGCCCGGCCAGCACACTGCCCCCAGGCTCCGGCAAAAACGCGGACACTGTCAGGACAATGGAGGACGCAACGTTCCTCGGAACCCAGGTCCCGGACCAATCGCCATTGCCCAAGGAATTCAGAGCGAGGGTTGGATCACCGTCAGAAAACGATACGGCGACGGTGCCGGTGTTCACTGGGTTGGCGCAGTTGTCCGTTACGATCGCGCTGATCGCAATTGGGAACGCGGTCGGAACCGTAGAGCCGTTGCTGGGAGTGGTTACCGCTACAACCAATGAAGTCGGGTTACACTTCGACGTCACTGCGAGAGAGAACGAGACATTGGCAAAACCTCCAGCGGAGACGGAGATCACAATCGTGCCTGCGGCCGCGCCCGCTGTAACGTTGGCCGTGGCTTGCCCGTTAGCGCCGGTTACAGCTGAAACGTTTGTGAGAGTGGCGCTTCCCGAGCTTACGCTCCATGTGATGGCAACGCCGCTCAACGGATTACCGTTGGAATCGACGGCTTGGACAACCAGCGGCTGGGAGAAGGCTTGATTCGGTGATGCGCTCTGGTTGTTACCGGAGACTATTTCGAGACCAGCGAGCGCTTGACTGGCGCCAATCGCTACCGTCACGCCGCTTTGGCTGAACGCGAGTTGTCCGGACGGTTCTGTAACTTCAATCACAATGGGCACATTCCCAGATGCAGTTCCTGAGGGAATCTGAATATTGACCTGGTCAAATCCGATGGAGGAGGGTGTCAGACCGGCATATTCCACCGGCACGCCGCTGTTGTTGAGGCCCACGACGACACTCTGGGCCAGGCTGGATGCGGAAGGAGCGGAGTAGTCCACGAAGGGTGGATTGGTCTGCCCTCCGCCGGTGAAGAAAACAGAGAGCGTTGAACCAGGAGCGGCGGGATTTGACGATGAGTTCGTGCTGCCATTCATGTTGAACGCAAATGCTTGTGAGGACGAGTTCGGAGTGAAGATGCCAGGATCTGCGACCGCGCCGGTGATTTGAAACGGCGAAGATGAAGCGGACCCGACGGTTACCACAAGCTCGTGTCCGGTGGTTGGCTGCAATTGCGCTGGCGCAACCGCGTTAATCTGGCCGGCGCCGATAAACAGGAGACCCAACGCCGTTCCATCAATGGCCACCGATACCCCATCCAAAGTTGTAGGAATCGGCAAAGATTGCACCGTTGTCGTGGACGTCCCGAATCCCGACCCAAAAATGCTGATCAGTTCGCCTGGAGCAACTGGACCGGCAATGCCGCTCGCGCCGTTGACTACCGAAGTCACGGTGGGTTGGGCCGATGCGGCCACCGTGAAAAGCAGGAGGTAGGCGAGTGCTGTTCCCGTTTTCATTCGTTAGCCTAGCCTCGGTATTATAGGCCAGCGCTGTTTCGGTCGCCGGGCTAGATGCAAATCGAGTGACGACACCACGCACATCTTGAGATTTGGTATTTCAACCTTAGTGTATACTTTCTAGTCATGGCTGGTGCGGGCAGGGGAAACTCGGCTGTCGGGCTCCTCGCAGCAGCGCTGTTGTCGGTTTGTTTTGAGCCACTTGCAGCGCAGGCTCCGCCCATCTCCTACGCTGTCGCCATCGGCATTTCGGATTTCGACGACGTCCAGATTCCGAGCGTCCCTGGGGCCGATTCGAGCGCCGGGGAAGTCGCCAAGGCGCTCCAAGGAAGCGGGCTTTCCCAAAGAAATGTTCTAGTCCGGAGGAATCGCGACGCCAACACCGATGCCGTGCGACGGGCGCTGCGCACGGTTTTGCGGGACCGGGCGTCTGCAGCGGACTCGGTCTTTGTCTTTATCGCCGGAAACGGGCGCGTCGACAGCACGGCAAGTGGGCGGGAAGCCTACCTGATGACGTACGACAGCAATCCCGGGGCAAAGAGGACCACGGCTTTCCGGCTCTCTGACCTCGGCCAGATGCTCAAAGAAACTTCCGCCGCGGGAGTTTATCTGGTTGTAGATCTGACCGGGGATCCGTTACAGCCTGAGCTGGAGGTTCTGGCTAAAACGCCTCGCGTGGTGCTCTCCGCGGTTACCAGCAACTCCGACCTCAGCATCGCGGCGGCTGTCGCGCGGGAATTGTCGCGAACCAGTCTGACCGCTGGCCAGTTTTTGGATTTCCTCAAGCCTGCGGCTGCCAACAAGACCGCATTCCTCGCCGTGCAGCAACCGGCTTCGGCTCTTTTTGCGCCTAGGACGGAAATCGCGAAAGTTGTCACACCACCAGTGGAGCCTCCCAAACCGGTTCCGCCCAAAATAGAGGACAAGAAGCCGGCTGAACCTCCAACGATTGCCGCGCCACCCGCGAAGCCGGCGCCAACCGAGTCCGAGATTCGCGCAGCGAACGTTCAGGCGGCAATCAGCCGCGCGCGCGCCGCTCGGGATCAGGAACACTGGTCCGAAGCCATAGATGACTGTAAAAGCGCGCTCGAGATGGATTCGGGCTCGGCGGCCGCCGCTGAGATTTTGTGGGCCTCTTTACGCGGCGAGACCATTCCTGAAGTGCGCGCGCACAAATGGGACGAAGTGAAGAAGAGCGTGGAAAGCGCCGCTGCTCTCCGGCCCAACGATCCCAAGCTCCAGGAATTCCGCCGGGAGATGGCGGCTTTGGTGATCGCCGAAGGCAGCGCATCTCTCAAACAATCCAAGTGGGATGAAGCCGATGCTGAGTTCAAACTGGCGATATTCATGCGGCCGAGTCCCGAGGCCAGCAGGGGCATGGGGCTGGCTGAGATGCACAGCGTCTACGAAGCCGGATTGGATGCCTTCCGCCAGCAGCAGTTTGCCGCCGCGCGCGACAAAATGGATGCAGTATTGAAAGCCCAGCCGCAATTTGCGGATCAGAAGGATCTCACGCCTCTCTTTGCCGATGCGCAGGCGAAATCGAAGCAAGCCAACACTGAAGTTGTGCTAAGCGGCGCGATGAAGCAGTTCAACAGCGGCGACTATGAAACGGCGCGCGCCATTGCCGTCCAGGTTCTGGGAGCGGACCCGGGGAACACTGGAGCCATGGCACTGCTGGAGCGCTTGACCAGGACCAAGGACATCGATGCATCGGTGCTGAGCGGACAAGCGAAATTTCGAAGCCGAGACTGGCAGGGCGCCATGCAGGACTTCGAAATGGCGCTCCACATGAATCCCAACGACGCGCGGGCGCTGGCCGGGCGCCAGCAGGTTCAGAGCGCCATCGAGCAGCGCCAACGTAATACCATGCTGGCCGGCGCGGGGATCGGGATTCCCGCGTTCGCGCTGGTATTGGTCCTGGCCCCCACGGCACGCCGCGCGCGTGTGTTCGCGCGCATCGGTTGGCACGACCGGGCCATCCGGCTTTTGGAACATATTTTGCAAAACAATCCGGGCCGCACCGAAGCCGTGATTTCGTTGTTCGAACTGTATTCCGCGTCCGGCAAGCGCCAGACGGCGATCGATTTATGCATCCGGTACCTCGCGATCAAGCCGTCCGATCTCAGGGTTCTTTTGATGCTTGCGGACGCGCAATTTGAAACCCGCGATTTCGAGGGCGCTCGTGTTTCTTATCGGCGAATCTTGACTCTTGACAAGACCAACGAGTTGGCTGCCTCCCGGCTGCTCGAAATCGAGGATCTGCGGGAAGACCAATCACTCGAAGCGTACGAAGCCGCCTTGCGCGGGAATCCCACCAGCGGGAGCTTGAACCGGCTGGTAGCCCGCTACTACTTAAAGCAAGACCGGCGCTCGCCGCAGGCGCTCGAAGTGTTTCAGCGCGCGCTCGAAGCCGCGCCTGCCAGCGCAGACCTCGAAATGGCATGCGCCGAGATCCACCGGGATCAAAAGCAATTTGAAGATGTCCTTTCTATCACCCGCCGCGTGATCGAGCGGGAGCCCGACAATCGGCCGGCGATAGCCCTCTTTCTCGAGGCCTGCGAATCCTGCGGGCGTCTTCGGGACGCGTTCGGCATCCTCGACGACGAACGGCTAGCCGGGATTCGCGCTGTGTACATCTGTGAAGAGATCGCCACGCTCGATCCCGCGTTGCGGCCCTTCGTTCATGGGCGCTACGTGAAGGCCGCCGGACGGGAGCGCGAGCTCTGTCTGGCTCACGCAAGTCTTGACGACGATTCGATGGATTCCGCGCTGGCGCACGTGCTGTTCGCCATCGACCAGTCCGACGCGGATACGGCCTACGAGCATGAGTTAGTGCGCCTGCTGCGCCGCTTTCTCGACGCGCAACGCGAGAGCGAAGTCTATCCCCAGCGCTACGCCGAACAGATCTTCACACTGGGAGAGCTGGAGCGCAAGGCTGGCCGTTCCCGTGCCGCGCTGGCGGCTTTCGAAGAAATCGTCAAGCTTCCCGAGTGGATGCTACGTTCCACTACGGTGATGCAGGATATTCTCGACAGCCTGCGCATCGAGGAATTGGCGGCGATCTTCTTTGAGGAAGTCGGTTGGAACACCCAACCGCCGCGAAGCGCCGGGACGGGCATCGCCGACCTCACTGTGAATCCTCCAGCCGTTGGAGAATCCAGCCTGTTCGGGCTTTTTGAGGACTGCAAGGTCCGGTGCTTCTCCCATCCCATTACGCTGGATGACGTGGTTCAGCTCAAGCGCGATTTGGCCGAGCAGGACGAAGTGAATCGCGAGTTTACGTTCGTGGTTTCTCCGCTGCGGGCGCGCCAGGATGTGCTGGCGCTCATTTACGCCTTGCTTACCGAGCAGCCGTCCCTGCGCGTAATCCCGCTCGAGGCCATCGCGCTCAAGCAAGCTGTCATCGAAGGCAAGAGCCCCGACGTGTTGGAACAACTGCTGCGGCTCTGGGTGGGGCAGGGCGATCTGTTTGACGTACACAGCCCCATCGCGGACGCCGGCACCTTCTTCGGGCGCGGCCAGTTCATCCATGCCCTGACCACCAAAATCATTCATCGTGAAAATTTCGGGATCTTCGGGCTCCGTAAAGTAGGCAAGACTTCACTGGTGTTCCAACTGCGCGAAAACCTGCCCAAGAACCTGATCGGCTACGCGGACCTACAAAGTATTTCGTCAAGGCGCTGCGAGGAAATCTACTTTCGACTTTCGGCGGCATTGCGGCGCGAGCTGCGTATCAAATATCCCGATGTCGCTCCCATTCCCGCGCGCCTGACCAGTTTCGACGCGGGCCAAAGCTACCCGTCCGTGGCCACCGATTTCCACGAGGAGCTGCTGGACATCAAGCATGTGCTCGAATCGGCCGGCCAGCAGCCGCGGGTTCTCCTATTGCTGGACGAGATCGAGCTGCTGCTGCCCACTGCCCAAAACAAGGGCTTTCTCGGCTACGAAAACTTCTTCCGCCAGGTGCGCGGCCTCTATCAACAGGAGGGGTTCGTGCTTTCGGGCGTGGTGGGCGCCGACCCGAACGCGTGCCGGGCCGGGAAATGGGGCGAAAGCGACAATCCGATCTTCCAGTACTACGATGAAATCTTCCTTTCCCCGCTCGACCGCACGGAATGCGACCAGATGGTGCAGGGCATCGGTGAAGTGATGGGAGTTTCTTTTGATGGGTCCAGTCTTTCGATCATTTATGAAGAATCCGGCGGGCATCCTTACGTGGCGCGGCAGTTGTGCAGCCGGATCGTGGGCCGCCACGCCCAGCGGCCCTTGTCCGTGACGCCGGAAACGGTCGAGGAAGGCGTGGATGACTATATTGCGCAGAGGCCGGACTATTTCATCGGGGTCTTTCGCGGTTACATTACCAACGAAGCGCGGCAATTCCTCGAGGTTGCGGCTTCCATCGACGATAACGAAGTCAGCCGGGCTGAATTGATGGCGTTCGCCGCCAATGCGGGACTGGAGCGCGGCCAGGCTGACCGCGCCCTGCAGGATCTCGAGCTGTTCCATCTCTTGTCGCGGGAGAAGGACCGGTACCGTATCAAGATCCGTCTGTTGCGACGGTGGATTCGTAGGTCATGGCTGGGAATCGAGTAGAGCCGAAGAAATCCGATGCAAGGCAGGAAAATATGAACGAGAAGAAGTTCCAGATCGTCCTGGTAGCCACCAGCGATCTCAAGCGCGAGTGCGGCGTGGCCGCCGGTGTCATTGAAGAGTTGAATCGCAGCACGGCCGGGCCACGCGGTGTGCGCCTGGAATTGTACTGGTGGTATACCGATCTCCACGAGCAGTTTCATGCCGAAACTGCCCAAAGCGCTCCGGAAGTGATTCCCGGCGTCCAGGATAGCGACTTGGTGATCGGAGTCTTCTCCAAAGGTTTCACGCTGGCGGGTGCGGCCGGCGTCACCGCTCCGGAACGCGAGATCAGCAGTGCCTACTCCGCCTGGAAGCGGCAGCGCAAGCCGGAGGTTTTCGTCTACTTCCGCAATCCCGGCGCCGCGGCGTCCTCGCCGGACGAAGCCGCCCGCTTGAACCGCATCAAACAGTTCCAGCGCAATTTCCCTAAGGACGAGTTCTGGGGAGCCTACTCGGGAGAGAACGATTTCGAAAAGTTGCTCCGCTCTCGCCTGCTGCAGTTCATCATTCGCAACGCGCAACCGCCCCTTTCGCAGACTGCTTCGCTCGACCGGCTGTACGATTTCACCAAGCCCGTATCCGATCCGCGCATGTTTATCGGCCGCCAGGAAATTCGCAATGAGATTCTGGTGGGCGCCCGCCGGGGCGATTCCTACGCCGTGATCGGCGGCACGCGCAGCGGGAAAACCAGCCTGTTGTTTGAAGTGAAGCGCATCCTGCTCGAAGAACTGGGTAGCAACAGCGCTTTTGTGGTGGGCCCGGTGTTTCTGAGCACCCATCAGTTCCCGAAGCTGTCGCAAACTGCGATCTACCGCGAGATCATACTCAACTTCAAGACCACCGTTCTGCCTCTCCGCTTCCCTAAACTGCAACTCGAGGACGGCAAGCTGTTCGATCCGCAGATCTCGGAGGAGCAGGCTTTTCCGGCCTTTCAAGAAACACTGGAAACCATCGTCCGGACGGTATCGCAGGATCTGCGCATCGTGATCATGATTGACGAAGTGGACGAGCTGCAGCGCCACGAATGGTCCAAGTCGTTCTTTAACAACCTGCGCCACCTGATCAGCCAGTCCTCTCTGCAGCGCAACGTTTCCATGCTGATCGCCGGCACGCTGGCTATTTATTCGCTTTATAATGTCGCTGGATCGCCGTTCCTGAACGTGATCTCCGGAACCAAGAAGCTTCGTCTGCTGACCTTGGACGAAGCCTCACACTTGATCAACATGCCCACTGGCGGCAAGCTCAAGCCCGAAATCACGGAGACGATCTATGCGCAAACCGGTGGCCACCCGTTTTTGATTCAATACATCATGAAAAACTTGTGCGACGATTTGGGCGATTCCCTGGCCGGAGCGAATCGCCAGAACATCGAACACATTGTGGACAAGTTTCTCGGCGAGCGGCAGGATTTTTCCAACTGGGCTTCGAAGTTCAAGACCAACGACAAGTCCGCGTATGCGTTGATCTCGGGACGCGGCACGCCGGTGCGCAAAGTCGAGCTGGTGCAGGCCATCGGCAACGCGGAGGCGGCCAACGATTCCCTGGAGTTGCTGGCTCATTTGGGGCTGATTCGGGAAATCCAGAGAAATCAATTCGAAAACGGCGGCCTGATGTTCAAGACTTGGTTCAGCGAGCACTTTGACGCTCAGGGCCAAGCCAATGTCGGCGGTGACTAGCGTGGGCGATACTCTGGAATCTCTGCTCAACCAGGCAGCCGCGGCCCTGCTCGAAGGCCGCTTCCGGCAGGCCTCCGAGATGTTCACCGAATGCATGCGCGAGAATCCGGATTCGAGCGACGCCTGCCTGGGGCGCGGCCGCTGCGCCGCCGGAATGGGGGAGCACGAGAAGGCGCTTGAAGATTTTAACACCGCTCTGGAACTGGACCAGAACTCGGCCGAAGCCCTATGCGCACGAGCGCTATCGCAAGCGGCTTTGGACAATCATTCAGCCGCGATGGCGGATTTGAACGAGTGTCTGCGTTTGCGTCCTGACTTCGCGGATGCCTACTGCGCCCGCGCGGCCGAACACCTGCGCGAAGGCCGGGCAGAAAACGCGCTGGAGGATGCCACCGAAGCCATCTGTCTCAATCCGGATTTAGCCGAAGGTTACTATCAACGGCACTTGGCATACGCCGATCTGGGTCGCGTGGAATTGGCAACTGAGGACTACGCGGAAGCTCGGACGTTGGGATGTACGAAGGAGAAGTCGGGAAGGCTGCTTCAAACTGTCCGGGCTCCGGTCGAGCCGTCTCCGCCGGAGGGCGAGTCTGAATCGCGGCCGGTTACCGCGCACGTTTTATTCATGGACGTGGTGAGGAGCACGCACTTGACCGCGGACGGCCAAAGGCGAACCAACGCGCGGCTGACGGAAATCGTGGTCGGTACGCGCGAATACCGTTCGGCTGTCGCCCTGGACCAGGTCATTGCGCTGGACGCCGGCGACGCGATCGCGCTGGCGTTTCTGCAAAACCTGGAGGCGCCACTGATGTGCGCAGTTGAAATCGCGCGCCGCCTGCAGGCCGATCCTTTCTGTGAACTGCGCATGGGTATTCATAGCGGCGTGGTGTTCCTTCGAACCGATATTTCGGGCAAACGCAACGTCACCGGACCCGGCATCAATCTGGCCGAACGCGTCATGAGCTGCGGCGGGGGCGGTCACATTCTGGTTTCCGGCAAAGCCGCCGACGATTTACGGCACCTTAGCGCCTGGCGCGGAAAACTTCGGTATCTGGGCGAGTATAGTGCCAAGGACGATTGGGTTCAGGTCTGGAGTTACCTGGACGGCGTAATCGGAAACGCTGCCCCGCTCGAGAGAACGCCGAGGCAGTCGGCGTAGGGTGGTCAATCTTGCCCCTCGACTAGGGCATCGCCCGCCTTCTTCTTCCCGCCGTAAAATGTTTCGTTGTAGTATTCGCGCTTGCCAGTCTGCGGATGGCGGCCAATGATATACGCGGATAAGCCACGTGTTTTTCCCTCGCGGAATGAGTTGTCCGGCCATGCTTCCAAGTCCTCCTGGCTACCCCTTGTACCGAAAGTTGGCACACTCCAGGCATACAGGGCTGCGAAGTTATGTCACTGATTTTATGGTGCGAACGGGGAGGGTCGAACTCCCATGGCCTTTCGGCCGCCAGATCCTAAGTCTGGTGCGTCTGCCAGTTCCGCCACGTTCGCAGAAGAGTGACTTCAGACTTAAGGATAACAACTTCAGGCCAACAATCCGGCCAGTTCGTCCAGCCGCCTGCCTCGCGCGCCTCCCGAAAGCCGCGGCGATCGATTCCCACAGGGGCAGACCTCGGATTCTATTTCGAGGCCCGCGCACCCCGACACGACGTGCATCCCGGAATGAGCGTCGCATTCCATCGCGAGCAGCCGATTTTTTCGATCCAGGTACTGCTCAAATATCGGAACTCCGAACGAGCTCCAAAGTAATTCGCGGTCGGAAGGCGAAAGTCCCGCGCTGTCCTGATAGGTGAGAGCGATCACCGCATGTCCGAGACGAAACCGCGCGGTCAAGAGCCGGCGAAGCTGCTCCATCGGCCCGGCAATGGCAGCGGGCTGGAAACGAGCCACGCGGTCATCCCAGCCTTGCGGGAACGTCCGCACCATCCTGGTTTCCTGAAAGCCCGGCGCGAGAATCGCGGTGCGAGGCGCTGGATCGATGGGATGCACGAAACGCGCGCCCGCGCCGCGAGGCCGATATCGAATATGAATGATCATGGCGATTTCGTCTAGAAAGTGCCATGCCTGTCGAAAGTTCTCAGGAGAACAATTCGATCAGGTTGTCGCGGAAAATCAACCGCGCGGTTTCCGCCGGAACGCCGATCTCATAGAGGGCTTTGCTTTGCGCTTCGAAGATCGGAGCGTTCCACCCGCGAGGAAAATAAGACGAATCCGTGCCGAACAGCAACCGGCGGGGGCCGGCGACATCCAGCGCCCGCTGGAAAACGGCGCGCAAATCCAGATGCGCCTCCTGGTAGCGGATCCAGCTATTACTGCTTGACGTATCCAGGTATACATTGGGGCACATATCGCACAGCATAAGCGCCTCACGGAAATATCCCGCTCCGAAGTGCGGCACTATGAACCGAATTCGCGGGTAGCGTAGCGCCACGGCGTGCAGGTCCAGCGGATTCGAAAAGCGCATATCGAAAAGCGACGGGAGCCCCAGTTTTTTCCGGATTCCGACGCTCAGAACGCCGCAATGCACGAAGGCGATGGCGGGAGGATGCGCGGCCACCAGATCGAGCAGCGCGGCGGCGCGATCGTCCTGGATCGAATAACGATGCATGGCTGGAAAGAAACAGAGGCCGCGACTATTCCCCTCGCCCAGGGTCCGCTGGGCTTCCGCCGCGGCATCCGGCGCGGTCGGATTCACCATCGCAAATCCATAGAAACGCTGCGGATATTTGCGAACCGCGGCGCTCACGGACGCGGCATCCCCCGGAACGCTGGCAATTAGTACAGCCCGCTCCACGGCCCGCCGGTCGAGATTGTAAACCCAGGCATCCGCCAGCCGCTCTGGATCTTCATCCGGCATTTGCCATTCGAGCAGCGGCCCCAACGCGCTCACGGCCACCTTCTTTTGTTCAGCTAACGAAGCGAAGAAGCGATGCGAGAAAAAGTGAACATGCGCGTCCGCGATGGATAGTGCGCCCCAGGGTGTTTCCATCAGCTATTCGGTTCGTCGGGCATCGGCATCGGAAAGCGCGTCACTCCCGCGGAGAGCGCCACCTGCGTCAAACCGGCGATGTTGTTGACGCCCAGTTTTTTCATCATGGTTTTTCGATAACTGCGCACCGTTTGCAAACCCAGATCCAGCATCACCGCGATCTCCTTGCTCGTTTTGCCCTCCGCAACCAGCCGCAGCACTTGCAGTTCGCGCGGCGACAAGCCTGTCAGCGCGGACGGCGCGGGACTGGAATCCAGGTCGCCTTTCTGGATGCGATGCAGCAGCCGGTCGGAGACTTGCGGGCTTAGGTACGAACCGCCCTTGGCCACCATTCGCAACGCGTTCAAAAGATCGTCATCGGAGGCCTTTTTCAGCACGAAGGCGCGGGCGCCGGAACGAATCGCGCTCACCACGGAATGCTCGTCGTCGTACATCGAAAGGATGATGATTTTGACGTCCGGGCAGTGCCGCAGAATTTCGGTGGTGGTTTCGATTCCGTTCAACCCAGGCAGTCCGATATCCATGAGAATGATGTCCGGCCGCTTCGCCTTGCAAATCTGCACGGCTTCGGTTCCGCTCTCAGCCTCACCCATCACCTGGAACTCTTCGCTGTGCCTGAGGATGGCCTTGATGCCATCCCGCATGATCTTATGGTCGTCTACCAGCAGAACGTGGAACGGCATAATCAGCTCTGCGCCGCGCCATCCTCAACCGGGTGGCTGGCTCTCAGCAGGACACCTCTCTCCGGGATGCCCCGCACCGTGAGGTCGATTTGATTATTCGAAGCGTGATAGTCCATCAGCAACCGGGCCAGCGATCGCCCGCTGGAATCTGAAACATCGGCTGTACTATTGTCGCTGACTTCCAAAACGAATTCGCCGCGCGAGCGCTTTAGCTGCATTTCGATCAGCGTGCATTCCGGGCGCGCCCGCGCGCTTTCGAGCGCGTACTCGGCGATCTTGTAGAAGGCTTTGGCCAGGGGCGTAGGCACATGCGCGGCCGGATCCATCTGGAGCCGCAGCGTTCCCTGGAAGCTCTTGCCCAGCTTTCCGGTCAGCCGCTCCAGCGCGAAATGCAGGCCGGCGCGCTCTACGATGGACGGGTTCAGCTCGTTGCTGATATCGCGAAGCTGTTCGATAGCCTGTTCGAGCATGCGCTGAATCTCGGCGGTTCGGTCGTTCACTCCCGGCGCCAGTTCCCGGAAATCCATCCGCATGGCGTCCAGCTGCAGGCCCACCGCGCTCAGCACCTGGCTCACGTCGTCATGCAACAGCCGCGATACCCTCGCCAGCGCGGCCTCATGTTCGCTAATGGACGCGAAGAGCATTTCCGCCAGCACCGACTGCGGAACATTGGACACGCTCTTGTCGTCGAGATTTGGCTTACTGCTCATCCTGCCCGATCCCCAAGCCCGGCGCGATCAAAAACTGCCAATAAATAGCGCACTACTTGCGGTTCAAAACGCGCTTGACGGCAGCGGCGATATCCGGCGCCATCAGCCCGTACTTACGAAGCAACTGTTCGGGAGTCGCGGACTCCGCGTAGGTGTCCTGGACGCCGACAAATTCCATGGGACAGGGTCGCGTTTCTGCCACTGCCTGGGACACCCGAACTCCCAAGCCGCTGGCCACCAGGTGTTCCTCGGCCACCACGATGGCTCGCGTGTCATTCGCCGCTCGATGGATAGCTTCGCGGTCGAGCGGCTTGATGGAATACATGTCGATCACGCGCGCGGAGATGTTTTCGGCTTCGAGCGATTCCTGCGCCCGAATGGCTTCGGCAACCAGCAGGCCCGTGGCGATAATGGTGACGTCGCGGCCCTCGGTCAACTGCACCGATCCGCCTATTTCGAAGCGCTGGCCGGCCGAATAGACAATTGGGACCTTCAAACGCCCGGCGCGCAGGAACACGGGGCCCACGTGCTCCGCCGCACGGCGAACCAGGGCCGCCATCGATACTTCGTCAGCCGGCGACAGCACGGAGAAGCCGGGCAGCGAGCAGGCGAGGCCGATATCTTCGATGCTCATCTGCGACGGGCCGTCTTCGCCGATCGAGATGCCGCTGTGCGTGCCCACCACCTTCACGTTCACGTTCGGATAGGCTACGGTTACGCGCAACTGCTCGAAACCTTTGTTAATGGCAAAACACGAGAAGCTGGAGGCGAACGGAATCTTCCCGCTGGACGCGAGGCCGGCCGCGATGCCGATCATATTGGCCTCGGCGATTCCACACTCGATGAATCGCTCCGGAAATTCCTTCGCGAACAGGCTGGTGAACGTCGATTTCGAAAGGTCGGCGTCTAGCGCCACGATATCCCTGTTCTCGCGGCCCAACTCCACCAGAGCCTTGCCGAAGGCCTCGCGTGTAGCCATGCCGATCTTCAGTTCAAATGTGGTTTTGGTTTCCATCTACGCCAGCTCCAGCAAAGCTTCTTTCATTTCCTGCTGGGTGGGCGCAACGCCATGAAATTTGGGATTGTTTTCCATGAAAGATACGCCTTTTCCTTTGATGGTATGGGCGATGATCACCGTCGGTTTGCCTTTGTTCGCCGCTGCTTCGGAGAAAGCCGCCTGCAGCGCCGGAATGCTGTGGCCGTCGATATCCAGCGCCTGCCAGTTGAAGGCCCGCCATTTTTCAGGCAGCGGATCGAGCGGCATGATGTCGTTCACGAATCCATCCAATTGGATGTGATTATAGTCGACGATCGCCACTAGGTTATCCAGGTCCTTGTCCCCCGCGAACATGGCCGCTTCCCAGATCTGGCCTTCCTGGATTTCGCCGTCGCCTAGAAGGACGTAGGTTCGGGAAGGCCGATGATCCAGCTTGGCGGCCAGCGCCATTCCAATGCCGAGGGATAATCCTTCTCCGAGCGAACCGGTGGAGGCTTCAAGCGCCGGGATGAACCTCACGTCGGGATGTCCTTGATAGATGGAGCCCAGCTTCCGCAGAGTATTGAGCTGGTCCTTGGGAGTGTATCCGCATTCGGCCATCACGCTGTAAAGCACTGGCGCGGCGTGACCTTTCGACAGAATGAAGCGGTCGCGATCCAGCCATTTCGGATTGTTCGGATCGTGCCGCATCACGTCAAAAAACAACGTCACCACGATCTCCACTGCCGAAAGCGAACCGCCGGGATGCCCCGATCCCGCATGCGTGATCATCTCTACAATCTCGCGCCGCACTTGCTTCGAGATTGCCGCTAACTCCTCAATGTTACTTGTCTTTTTCATCGGCCTCTTCCAATGTAGCAACCGGCAGCGCGGGTATGTCGAAGCGGCGTTTCAACTCGGCTGCCGCTTCTCGCGGCGTCGTAAACAAGACCGCGTGAATCCCTAGGGCCTCGGCGGCGCTCACATTTTCCAGACGGTCATCCAGGAATAATGCCTGGCCGGGCCCGATACCCAGGCCCGCGAGCGCGTGCTGGTACATCCCGGACGCCGGCTTCGTAATTCCGAGGTCGCACGAGAACGTGCGATGGTCGAACGGCGGCAGCCAATCACAGGTTTGAATATGGTCGCGAACCGGCACGGGCATGTTGGAAAGCAGCGCGGTCTGAAAACCGGCTGGGCGAAGGCTGCGCGCCCATTCGGGAACGGCGGGCGCGGGATGAGACCAGCTTGCGCTGTCGATTCGGTTGAGATGTTCCAGTTGGGCGTCCGTCACAGCCCCAGCCGCAACGGCGCCCCAATAAGCCGCTGAGTCGACCGTTGCCTCGTCATAAGCCACCCGAAACCGCCAGTAGTTTTCTCGAAAACGGTCCACGGCGAGCTCGAGAATGGCCGCCATCCGCTCGACCTCGGTTTGCGGTTGCGGTTGGCTGAGCACGTTGCCGTAATCCAGGATCACAGCCTTCGGTCGAATTTTCATGCCGATTTAATTTCTGTCCACAGCCGATCCCGGAGACGCTGCGTTGAGGGGTCCACCGTTTGCGCCCACTCGCCCCGCGCCACCACTTCCGGGCTGGGATAGAGCGTCGGATTGTCCCGAAATTCCGGCGGCAGCAGCTTGCGCGCTCCGGCATTGGTGGTGGTGGTTCGCGAGGTCACCGCATTGGCCGCCGCGATGTCGGGGCGAAGCAGGAAGTTGATGAACTTGTGCGCCAGCTCCGGATGGGAGCTTTCGCGCAGGATCACCATGGCGTCCGGATAAGCCGCGTAGCCTTCCTCCGGATAAACAAACCCGACCTCGTTCGACGAATCCATGGCCTGCTGCGCGGTGGTGTTCCACATATGGGCGGCCAGCACGTCGCCGCTCACCAGTTGGTCACGCGCCTCCGCATTTAGATATGCGCGCACCAGCGGTTTCTGCCGCACCGCTTCCGCTCTGGCCTGGCTCAATTGCACGGGATCGGTTGTATTCACGGAGAACCCCAGCTTCTTCAGACAGGCGCCGATGGTATCGAACGGATCGTCCAGCATGGTCAGCCGGCCGCGCAGGCGCTGGTCCCACATGTCGGCCCACCCGCGCGGCGGCGGAATCAACTTACGGTTGTAGGCGATGCCCGCGGCCGTCACCATGTACGGCACCGACCATTTGAGCTCCGGGTCCCACTGCGGTCTCTGGAATGCGCCATCCAGCTCGGATACATTCGGCACGAGGTCGCGATGAATGGGCGCCACCAGATCGTTGGCCAGCATCGGCTTCACGATATAGTCGGTGGGAAACACAACGTCCCAGCCCGAATTGCCGCCCATCACGCGCGCCAGCATCTCTTCGTTGCTTTCGTAGATGCCGTAGCGGACGCTGGCGCCAAACTCCTTTTCAAATTTCGGCACCGTATCCGGAGCAATGTAGTTCGACCAATTGAAGACATTCAGCCGCGGACGTGGATCGCGACGGCAAGCCCCGAGGCCGGTGACGCCAAGCAGGAATATCCGGCGATTCACGCGCTGCGCAGCCTCTCCGATACCAGGATCAGCGATCCGAACCCCACCACAATCAGCGCCGAGATCGCATTCACCACCGGATTCACGCCGCGCCGTGCGATAGCGTAAATCACCATCGGGAGCGTCTCCGAATTTACTCCCGCCACCATGCTGGTGATCACATAATCGTCGAACGAGACGGTGAAAGCCAGCAGCGCGGCTGCGATCACGCCCGGCAGAATTACCGGAAGGGTGACGTGCCGAAACGCCTGCCACTCGTTCGCGCCCAAATCGAGCGCAGCTTCTTCGAGCGAGCCGTCCATGGTGCGCAATCGGGCGATCACGATTACCACCACGTAAGCGATCGAAAAAGCGGTGTGCGCCAGAATCACCGTATGCATTCCCAATTGCACGCGCAGGAATCGAAAGATCCACTGATAAAACGCCAGCAGCGAAATGCCGGTCACGATCTCGGGCGTCACCAACGACAAGTACAGCGAACCGGCCAGCACTGGCGAGCTTCGTTTCCAGAGTCCATAAGCGCACAGCGTGCCGATGATGGTGGAAGCAACCGTGGCCACCAGCGCGATGATCAGGCTGTTCCCGGAGGCCTCCATCAACTGCGGATCCTGGAGCGCCGAGCGATACCAGTTGAGCGAAAAGCCCTGCCAAACGGTGAAGCGCGACTGGTTGAAGCTGAAAGCGGCTAGAATCAGCAGCGGCACATGCAGGAACAAATAGGCCGACAGCGCGTAGATCGACAGCGTCAGTCCTGATCGCTTCACAGCAAACCTTCCTGGTCTCGGCGTATGAAGCTCATCAACAACACCATGACGATCACCATCAGAGTCAGCGAAATCGCGGACCCGAACGGCCAATCGCGCGCGGTGGTGAACTGATTCTGGATCAGATTGCCGATCATCACGGATTTTCCGCCGCCCAGAAGATCGGGCGTAAGATACGCGCCCAGGCAGGGAATGAAAACCAGGATCGCGCCCGCGCGAATTCCCGGCGCGCACAACGGAACCACCACGCGCGTCAGCGTTACCCACGGCCGCGCGCCCAGGTCAGCCGCTGCTTCCAGCAGATTGCGGTCCAGCCGTTCGAGCGTTGCATAGAGCGGCAGCACCATGAACGGCAAATATCCATACACGAGGCCCAGCACCACCGCTCCGTTGTTATAAAGCAGCGGCAGCGGATCGTGAATCAGGCCCAGCTTTTGTAGCGCGGTGTTCACCAGGCCGGTGTCGCGCAACAGGAACATCCAGGCGTAGGTGCGCACCAGAAAGCTCGTCCAGAACGGCAGAATCACCAGGCTGAGATACAAATTCTTGCGCTTGCCGGCCCGCGAGACGAACAGCGCCAGCGGAAATCCGAGCAGCAGGCAAAGAATGGTGGACAATCCGGCCACCCAGAAAGAGCGCCACAGAATCGCCAGATAAATCGGGTCCGCCAGCCGTTGGTAGCTTTCCCCAGTCCAGGGCAGGGAAATGCCGCCATAAACGCCTCGCGTTTCGAAGCTATAAGCGAGGACAATCAGGAGCGGCACAAGGAACAGCGTTAACATCACCGTCCAGGACGGAGCCAGGAACCACGCCCGCAGCCGCTTCATTTGAACGCTAGCTCGTCGTCGGGCCGCCACCACACATACACCGGCTCAGAGGCCGCGAAGGTGCCGTTCAGCCGCGACACTTCGGCAACCACGGTCTGGCCGTTATCCAGACGCGCTTCCACGTGCACACAATTTCCGAGGAACGTCGATTGGACCACAGTCGCGGCGCGTGATCGCGCGCTCGCGTCCGGGCTGTGCTTCGCGATGCGCGTGGCTTCCGGCCGAATGCCGACGTCGTCGATCCAATTCAAACCGCCCAGGAACGAAGCCACGAAGCGGGTCTGCGGCCGCAGGTAAATGTCCTCCGGCGTGCCCACCTGCTCCAGCTTTCCGCCGCTCATTACGCCCAACCGATCCGATACCGACAGCGCCTCTTCCTGATCGTGCGTGACGAACAGAAACGTGATGCCCACCTGACGCTGGAGATTTTTCAGCTCGGCCCGTACCTGCTTGCGCAGATTGGGATCCAGAGCCGAGAGCGGTTCATCCAGCAGCAGCACGTCCGGGGTGAGCGCCAGCGATCGCGCCAATGCCACGCGCTGGCGCTCGCCGCCCGAGAGCTCGGAGGGGTAGCGCGCTTTCTTCCCGCTAAGCTGGACCAGATCCAGCATCTGGTCCGCCCGCTGCTCGATGTGATTTCCAGCCCGCCGTCTGAGGCCGAATTCGATATTCTGCTGCACGGTCAGGTGCGGAAAAAGGGCGTAGTTCTGAAACACCGTGCTGACATTCCGTTGGTACGGCTTCAGATGCTGGATGCTGGCGCCTTGCAGGCGAATTTCGCCGGAGGTCGGCTCCTCGAACCCGGCGATCATACGTAAGGTGGTGGTTTTACCGCATCCGGATGGCCCCAGCAGGGCGAAGAACTCGCCGCGCGCCAGGCTCAAGGATACGTCGCTGACGGCGTGATGGGTCGGAAAGTGCTTCGAGACGTCGCGAAGCTCGAGGACGAATTCTCCATTATCCGTGCTCACGTTTCGACCACCGCTGAGTGTTTAATTATAAGCGCAAAGGGCGCGGCGCGCACCAAAGACTGTCGAGAAGGTGTTTCGCGCCGTGCCAATGTGGAGCGTCCGCCCCACCCGCGACGCCCGGCCCTTACTTGGCGGAATTGAACCGCTTCTCGATTTCCGGCCAGTTCACCACGCTCCACCACGCCCCGATGTATTCCGGCCGCCGGTTCTGATACTTCAGATAATAGGCGTGCTCCCAAACATCCAGGCCCATGATCGGAGCTTGGCTTCCATCACGGGGCTGTCCTGATTGGCGGTGGAAATGATCTCGAGCCTTGCCGCTCTTGATCAGCCAGGCCCAGCCGGAGCCGAAGCGGGTCGTGGCCGCGGCATTGAATTTTTCCTTGAACTGGTCGAAGCTGCCGAACGTGCCGGTGATGGCCTGGGCCACGTTGCCGACCGGGGCGCCGCCCGCGCCCGGACCCATGATGGTCCAGAACATCGAGTGGTTGATGTGGCCGCCGCCGTTGTTGCGCACCGCCGTGCGGATGTTCTCCGGCACGATGGCGCAGTTATTGGCCAGCAGTTCTTCAATCGTCTTGCCCTGTAAGGCCGGCGCCGATTCCAGCGCCTTGTTCAGATTGGTCACATAGGCGCCGTGATGCTTGTCGTGATGGATCTCCATGGTCATCTTGTCGATGTAAGGCTCCAGCGCGTCGGGCGCATAGGGAGCGGCGGGAAGGGTAAATGGCATAGTGATCTCCTTCTTCTCTAGTATTGTTTTAGCCGGCGAACCGCCGGATTTTTCAAAAGCATCGGCGAGCCGGAACATTCGCGGTCTCGTCGAAATGCCTGGTCAGGATCTGCATTCCCACCGGCAGTCCTGCGGCGGTTTTCCCGCAGGGCACGCTCATGCAGGGAATGCCGGCCAGCTCGCCGGTAATCGTGTAAATGTCGGAAAGATACATTTCCAGCGGATCGTCGATCTTTTCGCCCGATCCTGAAAGCCGGGAAGGGCGACACCGGCGCTACGATCGCGTCCACTTCGGCGAAAGCCTTGCGCAAAATCCCGAGCGATCAGCGCGCGCACTTTCTGCGCTTTCAAGTAATACGCATCATAGTAGCCTGGCTCAGCACATAAGTTCCCAGCATGATGCGGCGCTTGCATTCGGCCCCGAACCCCTCGCCCCGCGTGTAGCGGTACATGTCGCTGAGCGTTTCCGCTTCGGCGCGCGAGGTATAGCGCACGCCATCGTAGCGCGCCAGATTTGAACTGGCTTCCGCCGTGGCGATGATGTAGTAGCAGGCCGATCGCGTATTCGTCGCCGGCAGGCGAGATCTCGCGCACCTCGCAGCCGAGCTTCTTCAACCGATCCACGCCCTTCGCGATCAGATCCCCGGTTTCGCTCGTCAGACCTTCTAGATATTCACGCGGCAAGCCAATTTTAAGCCCTGCTACGTTGCCGTCCAGTTGGGAAAGTAATCCGGAACCGGCGCGTCCGCGGAAGTGGCGTCGCATTCGTCGCGGCCGGCCATCGTTTGCAGGACCAACGCCGCGTCACGCACGGTGCGTCCGAACGGGCCGATATGATCGAGGGAACTGGCGAACGCCATCAGCCCGTAACGGGACACGCGTCCGTAGGTCGGCGTTACTCCCACCACTCCGCAAAAAGAAGCGGGCTGGCGGATGGATCCTCCGGTATCCGATCCGAGCGCCGCCACTGCCGTTCCTTGCGCCACTGCCGCCGCCGAGCCGCCGCTCGATCCGCCAGGAACGCGATCCCGCGCGAGCGGATTGCTCACCGGGCCGAATGCGGAATTCTCGTTCGACGAACCCATGGCGAACTCGTCGCAATTGGTCTTGCCGATCATCACCGCGCCGGCTTGCTCCAGCCGCGTTACGGCCGTCGCGTCGTAGGGCGGAACGTATTTTTCGAGCAGGCGCGACCCGCACGTGGTTCGAACGCCCTTGGTGATAATGACATCCTTGACGGCCAGCGGAACTCCCGCCAAAGGCCCGGGATCCTCCCCGGCTGCGATCCGGCGATCCACGCGTTCGGCTACCGCCAGCGCCCGCTCCGGGGAAAAAGTTAGATAAGCGTTAGTCTTGGGATTCTCCGCCTGTGCGAATTCAAGCGCCGATTGCGCCAGCTCCACCGCGCTGAACTGCCGCGTATCCAGCCCCGCCCGTACTTGCTCGATGGTGAGAGACGCCACTTCCCCGAGCGCCGCGCTCATCGTTCAATCACCTTCGGAACCTTGTAGTAACCTCCGCCCGCCAGCGGCGCATTCGCGAGCGCGGCTTCGTTGCCAAGCGTCGGGCGCTCGCGGTCTTCCCGCAGCGTGGCAGTCTCTCCGGCGTCGTACAGTACCTGTGCCATGGGCTGAACATTAGATGTGTCCAGCTCGTTCAAGGTGTCGATGTGCGTTAAGATTTCGTCCAGGTCTCTGGATAGCCGGCCGATCTCCTGGTCGGTCAGCTTGAGGTTCGCGAGATCGGCCACATAGCGAACCTCCCGCTCGGTGATCTTCACGCCGACGCCTTCCTGCGAGCTTGCCGGTATACACGGCGCAGCACCGGGTCTTCAATCCCATCCGCTTCGTCAACGGTCTTCGACGCATTCGCGCTGAGCGCGGGCTGCGGCGGACGCCGGGGAGTAGCGACGCGAAACTCCACGTCTCGCACGGCTCCGTTTCCCAGGATCTCGCACAGCTTGGGCAGGATCTGATAGCGCAGGTGAAAAAGCTGCTTTTGCCAGATGCCGTCCTCCACTTCCACGATCAGGTTGCCGCGTACCAGCGATTTCGCCCAGGCGTGCGAAACCAGGCGCTTGCCCACCACCGCCCGCCATGCGGCGCAAGCCAGTTCCTCGGTGCTGACGGAATCTCCGAGTTTCATTCTGGCGAGGGATTTGCCGGCGCGTTCCATTGCGGACGAGTTCAATTTTAGCACTCGTTAGCGCGGAGAAAACTTCCTGGCGATGACTTGTCCTTGCAGTTTTTCTTTTCTTCCATGCCAATCACTTGTGAGCCGCGCTCCCGGTCCGTCGCTGCACTGGGACTTATCCTTGCGTTGAAAGGGAAACCGCATGGATCCGGAAATTCTCCAAAAGATCGCGCACGTTCTCCGCACCGCGCCCCAGCAGCACCTGGGCATCACTACGAACCCGCCCCGGCCCGCGAACTCGCCTTCCGCTCTGCGTCTGGGACGCCGTGACCTGAACTCTTTCGCCGCCGCGCTCGATCGCGCCCGGCTCGAATGGCCGGATACGCCGCTTGCATTGATTGGCTCACACGGCGCCGTGGGCGCCACCAACGTGGAAGATCCCAGCGACACGCTCCCGCCCGGGTTCCTGCAATTCCTGGATCCGGAAATCCTGCTGTCCCTGCCGTCCGACCAGCCGGATGCGGCTGCCTGACTATTGCGAAACCGGTAGCGTTGCGACGTTCCCCGTCATGCCGTTTTGCGTGACGGTCACTTTCAGATTTCCGTTGCTGGCATTGGTCGGAACTTCAAAATCGATCTGATAGAGTCCCGCCGAGCCGGGCGTCAGCCCTGCAAAATCAACCACTGCCTTGTTACTGTCGACTGTGACCGTGACTGGTAGAGTACACTCCGCGAACGGCGGCGTGGACGGCGCGGGCTGCCCGGAAGCAACGCTCGGTTTCGTTGCACCCAGCCCCACTAGATAAATGACAACCACTTCGCCCGGCTTCGCGGGATGCGCGCTGGTCACCAGCGAGTAATCGGTGTGCTGCGCGATGATCCCGCCGTTGGCAAACGCGGCCACGCCGGGAGTTGCTGGAACGATATTGAGCGTGGCGGGCAGGGTTACCGCGTTGTTAACGCTGGCGACGATCTGGTACTGCTGCGTGGTGTCGAGCTCGGCCGGGATCTGAATGTTCACCTGACCGTTGCTCAAGTAGTACAGCGGCGCTTGATACGGACCAATCAGCACATACGTGTTGTCGAACGTGTTCACCAAAGGAATCACGCCGGGGGACACACCCATGGGCGGACCCAGGCCGGTGCCATAAACGCTGGCGATGGTCCCGGGCGCGAGCGGCGCTCCCACCACCGTATTCAAATTGTTACTGGTGCCGTTCGGATAGAGCACCGGCGGCTGGTTCTGGTTCGCCGCTACGCCGCCATTCAATGCCAGCGTTTCCGGCTGCAGTGAACCGGAAGCCCCGTTGAGGGTCACCACCATTTGAGACGTGGTCGTCCCCGGCTGCCAGGTGGCAGAATAAGTCCCGTTCTGCCCGTTGCCCACCAGCGATAGCGGCGCGTCCCCGTTCGAGAAACTCGCCACCACCGATCCGGACGTCAGCGTGTCGCCGCAATCGTCGTTGAGCTGCACGATCAGCGTGGCCGGCCATCCGGCCGGAACCGCGAAGTTACTCACCAGCCCGGTTTCGGTGAGCACCACCCGGCTCGGCCCGCAGCCTGCCGCGGCCGGCCTTTCCGTGTGATTCGCTCCGCCGCCCGCCGTGTCGCCCGCCGGCAGCACCACCATGGTTACGTTCACGGCTCTGAGCACACTCGAGAATCGACACATTCACAAACCCGCTATACACGCCGGCCAACAGCCCGGCCGGGTTCACCGACACATTCACCGTGCCGGGACTTGCGCCCGAAGATGTGCCCGAAGCCGGCGTTACGACCAACCAGGTCCCGCCGTCGGACGTCGCCGGCGCTGCCTGGTACGGCACCGCCGTGGCGCTGCTGGTGTTGATGGTCACCACCTGGGCGCCCGTCTCAGCTCCGCCCGCCGTCGCCACGAAGAACAATCCACCCGGGTTCGGATCGGGCAGCGGCGCCGAGGTGTTGCTCGCCAGATCCAACACCACCAGCACATACTGCGGCGAATTGCGCGAGTTTGGATCCGAGATCTTGATCAGCGCGTAGTAGCCGCCCGGCGACATCTGGGTCGCGCTTGCGGTCAGCGTCAGCGTCAGCGCGCCGGGTTTAGTGGGCGTCGCGGTCCCGCTCGAGGATTCCAGCGACAGCCAGCTGACCGGCTTCACCAACGCCGCACTCCAGTTCACGGTCGAATTCATCTGGCCGAGGTTGAGGATCTTGATAGTCTGGGCGTTCGAGAACCCGCCGCCCTGGATCGCCTGCAACCGGACCCCGGTGAGATTCACCGCCAGGATGGAGCCGCTCTCGGCTACGAATAACACCACCGGCACGTCCACTTTTCCAACCGAAGACGACACCTCGATCTCGTCGCGATAGCTGCCCACCGCCAGACCCGTGCTATTCACCACCACCCCCAGCAGCACCGCCGAGTTCGCCACCGTCTGGCCGGAGCCGGGCGATATGCTCGAAATCCAGGAGCTCCCCCCCAGCACCGTCGTGCTGTATCCCACCGGGCCGCCTCCGCCACCGGTCTCGACCGCCAACTGTGCCGTCAGCGTGCTGGGCGATTGTTCCAGCGCGGAAAAATGCAGAATACTGGGCGACACCAGCAATGTCTGCGGATTTGCCGCCACCGTCAGGTTGACGGTTACATCATTTTCCAGGCCGTTCGAATCCAGGATGCGAATGCGACCGGTGTAATTTCCAGCTCCCATGCTTCCCTGATTCACGCTCACCATCAGTTGCTCCGGCGCCACGCCATTCGACAACGGCTTCACGCTGAGCCAGGCCGGCGCGGGCGTGTTCACCTGGCCGCCGTCCACCTGGAGAGTGAAATTATACGGAGGCTTGGCATTGGTCGCGGGAACGATGGAGACCGCTTGGGAGGGTGGCGCATTGCCATTCGAGGGGGCGCTGAAAGTCAGGCTCGCGGGCGAAACCTGCAGCTGCGCGGTCGCGGTGGTGATGGTGATCTGGAACATCTGCGGGGACGTTCCGTTCACGCTGTCGGTGGCGCCTAGCGTCGGCGTAAACACGCCCGCTTGAGTGGGTGTTCCGCTCAGCACGCCGGTATTGTCGAGCGTCAACCCCGGCGGCAGGCCGGACTCGGTAAAGCTCTTAAGGGGCAGCGTTCCTCCGCTGATGGTGATCGTGATGGGAGGGTAGAGCGCGCCCACGATCCCGTTCGGGAGCGGGGAACTGTTCGACACCACCGGCAGCGTGTTGATGGTCATGGAGAATGCCGCCGACGTCTCTCCTCCGCCAGCCTCGGTAACGCTGATCGGGATGCTATAAACTCCGTTGGTGTTTTGTCCGGGAGTGCCGCTTATCACGCCCGTTTCGGAGTTTAAGGAAAGCCCGGTTGGAAACGCGCCGAACCCGCCCGCGAACGGGCTCGGTCCACTGAACGTGTAGGGAGTCTGGCAGCCCATGGCCTGAATCTGAAGATGCGGATAGGTTATTCCGATGTCGTCCGGCGGCAGCGGCGACGTGGTGACAAAGCTGGGCGTACAGGGAGCGATGGTTATGGTAAACGTCCCGTTCCCGAAACCGCCAACCTGATCGCTCACATTCACTTCCACCGCAAACTGACTCCCGCTGGAGACCTGGGTTGGAGTTCCGGTCACCATGCCGCTGGGACTCAATGTTAATCCGGGAGGAATTCCTGCGCCTGGCGTATCACCATTGGCGAACCAATTCCACGAGTAACTCCCGTTACCTCCAGTTGCCGTGAATTGATAACTGTATGGGGTGCCCACCACTCCCGACGGCGGCGCGCCGACAATTGTCAAGGCTTGACAAAGCAGGGGCTTCGACGCGGCTTCCGGGTGCGTGACCTGCTTACGGCCGTTCAATACGATCCAGGGCCTAGCGCTTTGAGCCGCACCGGCTTGGGCGAACAAGTTTCCGCCGGCAGCGGCAAACAAGCCCAAGGTTACAATCAGGAGTCGCACGCGCATCATGGCTAATTCTACAGGACTTGCGCTTGTGGAACCATCCCTTGTTTCCGCGCGTCTTTCTTAGTGAGAGAAGCGTAAAGCCGTTATAACTTCTCCTCCTCTGGTTGGCGCGGTCTCCTGCACGAGGCCGCGCCTCTTTTGTCTAATACCTTTCAAACCCTGGCGTTTTCGGAGAGTTTCTCGAAGAATTTCTTGATGATGAGCTTGGAAGTTGTATCCAGCAGGCGCTGCCCGACGCCCGCGATGGTGCCACCTACCTGGACGTCGCCCTCATACCTTACTTCTGTCGACGATTCACCCTGAGAAACCAGATTCAACAGCCCTTCGCCTTTGACGAATCCGATTTTTCCGGTCCCTTCCACCAGCAGTTTGAAGCTCTCCGGGGGATTCTGATCGGCCAGCCGCACCTTACCCGCAAACAGCCCGCCGATACTGGCGATGGCCATTTTCATCTTCATTTCGTACTCGTCGGGCCCGATCTTGGTGAGCTGGTCCGTGCCCGGCATGCACTTGGCCAGGATATCGGGATCCTGCAGCAACTGGTACGCGCGCTCCCGGGCCACCGGGACGGCGTAGGAACCGCTAATCTTCAAGCAGTCCTCGACCAGGCGATGGCCAGCGCCCGCGCCGCGTAGATCCGGCCTAAGTGCTTACGGTAGTCAGCCGAGGCATGCAGATCCGAGTTCGCGTCCACGCCATCCGCCACCGACGCCGCAGCGTGCTGGAAATCCGTGGAGAGACCGGCGGTTCCCTCCAGCGCTTTTTCGGTCGCGAGAGCCCGGTAAGGCTTTCCGCTTAGTCCCGTGATGCCTACGCGCGCCATGGAGATCTTGCCCGCTGCCTTCCGCAGCCGCGCCGCCACGCCCACGATCGCGAACCCGGAAGCGGGCTGCAGCATCTTCTGATAGCTGGTTCCCACCGTCTGATCGTCCACCGGCACGATCACTTCCCGCACAATTTCTCCGTGATCGAGCGCGGTGGTGAAGGTGTCCACGAAAAAATCGAGGATGGGCATTTCGCGTTTCGCTTTCGCACTGGCGAGCCCCACCTTGGCTTCGAGCGCCAGCAGGGACGCTGGATAATCCGCCGCCGGATCGGCATGCGCGATGCTGCCGCCGATGGTGCCCATGTTGCGCACCTGAATATCGCCGATGTTCGCTGCCGCTTCCGCCAGCAGCGGGCATTTGGAGCGCACCAACGGCGAGCTTTCCACCTGATAGTGCGTGGTGGTGGCGCCGATCCGCAGGGTGCCGCCTTCCTCGCGAATATAATTAAGCTCGGCGATCCGTCCCAGATCCACCAGCTGGCCCGGCCCCGCCAGCCTGAGCTTCAGGATGGGAATCAGGCTCATGCCGCCGGCCAGCGCCTTTACGTCATCGCCGGTCAATAGCTCCAGCGCTTCCTGGAGCTGGGTGGGCGCGGAGTATTCGAAATTCTGCGCGATCATGCCTTGCCTCCTTGCGCCACCAGGTTCCAGATTTTCTCCGGCGTCAGCGGCATATCGATGTGGCGAACTCCCAGCGGGCTCAGAGCGTCCACCACCGAATTCACCAGCGCTGGCGAGCATCCGATGGTCCCGGCTTCGCCCACCCCCTTCACGCCTAGCGGATTCACGGGCGAGGGCGTGGTGGTGTGGCTGGTTTCGATCCACGGCATGTTGCTCGCGCGCGGCATCGCGTAGTCCATGAACTCGCCGGTGATCAGTTGTCCGTTGTCGTCATAGACCGCTTGTTCCCAGAGCGCCTGCCCGAGACCCTGGGCGACGCCGCCGTGGACCTGGCCGTCCACCAGCAGCGGATTGATAATCTTCCCGCAATCGTCCACCGCGACGTAGCGTTTGAGCGCGATCGCTCCCGTCTCGCGATCCACTTCCGTCACGACAATGTGCGCGCCGAATGGAAAAGTGAAATTGGATGGCTCCCAGAAGTAAGTGGCCATCAAGCCTGGTTCCGTATTCGGCGGCAGCTGCATGGCCCGATACGTCGCCGCCGCGATTTGCGGGAGCCCCATGAAATTGCCGGTTTTGTTGCAGACGCAACCGCCGCCGGCGTACGAGACATCGTCGCTCGCGAGCAGCATCGCGCCGTATTTTTTGATCTTCTCTTTCAACTCCTGGATTGCGTAATAGATGGCCGGGCCGCCCACTGAAACGCTGCGGCTGCCAAATGTTCCGATGCCATATTGAACGACGGAAGTATCGCCGTGCAGCACCTGCACGTCCTCGATCCCGACGCCCAGCTCATCCGCCGCGATTTGCCCGAAGGTGGTCTCGTGTCCCTGGCCATGCGCCGACGAACCGGTCATCACCGTGACCCCGCCGTTCGGCTCTATTTTCACGGTGGCGCTTTCCCATCCGCCAGCGGGTGTCGCCGGGGACGGACCAAACGCGCAGATTTCGCCGTACGCCGACATGCCGATGCCCATCAGGCGCCCGTCCGCGCGGGCCTTCTGTTGCTGCGCGCGCAATTCCTTATAACCGGCATTGTCGAGCGCTTTTTGGAGCGGTGCTGCGTAGTCGCCGCTGTCATAAATAAGACCGGTCGCGGTGGAATATGGAAAAGCTTCCTTCTTGACGAAATTCTTGAAGCGGATCTCGGCCGGATCCATTTTCAATTCGGCCGCCAGGATATCCACCATGCGCTCGATCCCGTGCGTGGCTTCCGGGCGTCCCGCGCCGCGATAGGCGTCCGTCGCCATGCAATTGGTGAACACGCCGACGATATCCGCTCGAATGCTCTTGCAATCGTAGAGTCCCGGCATCATCAGCACGGAGAGCGTGGGGATGGCCGGCGTTAGCAAGGTGTGAAACGCGCCCAGATCCTGGATCAGCTTCAGCTTAATCGCCAGAATGGTGCCGTCCCGCTTGGCCGCCACTTCGTAGTAGTCCACGTGCCCGCGCCCGTGGATGGTGCCCAGGAAATTTTCGCGCCGGGATTCGATCCACTTCACCGGCTTCCCGAGCTTCATCGAAATGAAACCCATCAAGGCTTCTTCAGCGTAAATCTGGATTTTGCTGCCGAAGCCGCCGCCGATTTCGGGCGCAACGATGCGCAGCCGATTCTCGGCGATTCCGAGCATTGCCGCCAGGATCGAGCGCAGCAGGTGCGGATTCTGCGTGGACGCGTACACGGTCAACGTTTTGTCGCCGGTTTTCCAGTCCGCCACCGCGCCGCGCGTTTCCATCGCGGCCGGAATCAGGCGCTGGCTGGTGATTCGCTCCCTGACCACTAGGTCGGCTTCGGCGAACGCTTTATCCACCTCGCCGCCTTCCTGATGGAAATTGAACGCGGTGTTGTCCGGCCATTCGGGATGCACGGGCGGCGCGCCGGGCGCGATGGCCTTTTCGGGATCGGTAACCGTGGGGAGCGGATCGTAATCCACTTCCACCAGATCGGCCGCGTCGCGCGCGATGTAGCGATCCGTCGCCACCACCACCGCCACGGGATGTCCGACGAAATACACGCGGTCCATAGCCAGCAGATGATGATGCGGAACGCGCAGACCGGGGAGCGATGCGCCGCACGGCACCGGTCCTAGCTTTTCGGTATCCTTGCCGGTGAAAACCGCGATCACTCCAGGTAAATCCAGCGCCGGCTGGACGTTGATCGATTTGATCTTCGCCGCGCCATGCGGGCTGCGCACGATAACAGCGTGGTACATGCCGGGCAGCCGGATGTCGTCAAGATACGTGGCCGTGCCGGTGATCAGACGCGGATCTTCGCGCCTGCGGATGCGCTTGCCGACTAAAGTTTCCGGCTTGCTGGTAATCGTCGCCATGGATTAAGCCTTTCCGGCGGCCGCTTTCACCGCGTTCACGATGTGCTGGTAGCCCGTGCAGCGGCAAAGATTGCCTTCCAGGCCGTGCCGGATCTCTTCGTCGGTGGGATTCGGATTTCGCTCGACAATCTGTTTGGCCGTCATGATCATGCCGGGCGTACAGTAACCGCACTGGAGCCCGTGTTCGTTCCAAAAGGCTTCCTGCATCGGATCCAGCTGGCCGTTGGAGGCCAGGCCTTCGATGGTGAGAACCTGGCGGCCATCCGCCTGGACGGCGAACATGGTGCAACTCTTGATCGCTTTGCCATCCACGTGGACGGTGCAAGCGCCGCAGATGGAGGTTTCGCAGCCTATGTGCGGTCCCGTGAATCCGGCGACTTCGCGGAGGTAATGAATCAGCAGCATGCGCGGCTCAACGGAGTCGCTACGCTTCTTGCCATTGATGGTGAGTGTGATTTTTCGCATAGCTAAAGTACTAGCGGTTTTGACGATATCACAAGCGGGGCGCGGGCCGGTAGGGTGGGTGGTGCGCTTGCAGAGCCCTTAACGGCCTAACTTCCCAAAAGCCCGTCACCGGACGAGACCCTAGATCCCTTGGCCCCAATTCGCTAAGCTTATGACGGACGGGACAGATCAGGCTGACGAATGAGGATTCAAGATCTCTTACTCAGTAATTTCAACGGATTTGACCACCGCAAGTTCATTTTTAATCCTCGCTTCAACCTGCTGGTAGGTGACAATGCAACTGGAAAAACCTCCATCTTAGATGCATTAGCCATCGCTGCGGGGAGTTGGTTTCTCGGCATGAGCGGGCCCGAAAAGGGCCCTGGGATCGAGCCGGAACAAGTTCGCGTCGTACCGCATAGACATTCAGACAGCTATACTTTCGAAAAACAGTTCCCGGCGCGAATCGAATGCAGCGGCATTGTGACGGGTAACGCAATCCGGTGGGCTAGAGAGCTACAGCACGAACGCGGCAAGACCACCAGGGTGGAGGCCAAGTTGATAAGCGATGCGGCTCGCGAAGCGGAGCAACGTGTGCGTGGGGGTGAAGACGTCGCGCTTCCGCTGATATGTACATATGGGACAGAGCGATTGTGGTTTGAGAAAACCCATCACGTCCCTAAATCGGGAAAAGCCGACGGGCCGCATAAGCCATCGCGGCTAGATGGCTACCGAGATTGTTTCAACTTCACCATCCAGGAAAAAGCGCTCATCGATTGGATTCGCGACGAGGCCACTGGATCCCTTCCACTCAAGGAGGACACGATCGCGCTACGCGTGGTAAAACGCGCGGTTAGGGCGTGCGTCGAGGGCGCCACGGATCTCTTTTATGACGGGCGTTATAAGGACCTTGTCGTCATACTTCAACCCCATGGACCCCAGCTCTTCAGTAATCTCAGCGATGGACAGCGAATCATGCTTACGCTTGTGGGCGACCTGGCTCGGCGAGCCGCAATGTTGAATCCTGATTTTGGGGACGACGTTTTAGAGAAGACTCCAGGAGTGGTAGTGATCGATGAACTAGACCTGCATCTCCATCCCAAGTGGCAGCGGCGAGTGATCCACGACTTGAAGGCCACGTTCCCGTCACTACAGTTCATCGCGACCACCCATTCGCCTCAGCTAATTGGAGAGGCCCAACCCGAGGAGATCGCTCTCTTGGACGGCGGTGAATCCACGACACCCTCCCACTCATTCGGTATTGACTCCAGTCGAGTCCTTGAAGAGGTGATGGGAGCCAGTGCACGAAACGAGTCGATCGAAAAGCTCTTGTCCGTGCTGTTTAAATCGATTGATGGAGAGGATTTTGATCGTGCCAAAGCACTGCTGGCTGACGTCGAGGCGAAGCTTGGTCCGGATGATCCTGAAGTGACCCGGGCACGAGCGTTGATGACATTCCTGGAATCAAAGGTGTGAGGGCAATTGTCAAGGGCCGCGAGCCGGCCAGTTTAGTCGAGTATCGTGCCAGCTACGGAGCGAACTACGACGATTACCGGGAGAAAGGCACCTTGCGGACTAGCCTCGTCAACGAGCCGAGAGGGCTTTGTTGCTATTGCCTTTCCCGGGTTCGTCCCGAGGTCGGTTCGATGAAGATAGAGCATTGGCATGGCCAGGAACGCCACGACGCAGAGCAACTAGACTACGCCAACCTGCTCGCTTCATGTATGGGAAATGAAGGCAAACGGTTCAGTGATCAGCATTGCGATACACGAAAAGGGAGCTTGGAGCTTTCGCGGAATCCGGCAAACCAAATGCACAGAGTCGAAGAAATCATCAGGTTCGAGGGGGACGGTAACGTTTCCTCTCTCGATCCGGTCTTTGATAGGGAACTCGACGAGGTGTTGAACTTAAATTTGGCGTTCCTGAAAAACAATCGCAAGGCAACGCTAGAAGCATTCATTGGCGCGCTTCCGAAGGGCGGCACGTTACACCGAGGAACCCTCGAGAAATGGCTTAGGGAGTGGAATGGGGAATCAAGAAGCGGCGAACTGCAACCTTTCTGCCAAGTTGTCGTTTACTGGCTGCGAAAGCGATTGGCGCGTCCGTGAGATAGAGGCCCTCCGTCTGGCGAGACGCCCTTACGGCAGGCTCGGCAACCCGCACACGAAATTCTCCGCTTTGTCCGTGCTCCCACTCCCCGTGCATGGCTGCCTTCATCGGATGTGAACAAGGGGGTCGCGCGCGATGCACCACACCGCAGGCCAAGTGCGACGCGATGATCCTCTCCGACGCGACCGTAGCGATAAATCTGTGCGTCCGAGAATTATTTCGGATCCGGGCTGCACACGGTGGTCGCGCGATTGACGAATCTAATTGCAACCGCCGAGACTACAGCGGCACACGCAAGCGCCAACGATGTGCTGGCTTTTAGCGCGTTTACCACAGGACGGACGGACAGTGCGCGACGCGGAGGAAGTAAAATCCAGATGTGTCCTTCCTTCGGGTCGCGGTCACGTTCGTTCTTGCGGCGTATATCGGTGCGGCTCAACCTTTGCCCGATGCCCGGACGCTATACAATCGCGCGCAAGCGATTACCAAAAGCTTTCACAGCCTGCAATTCGCCCTCGACATGACCCTGGAGGCCGGCTTTCCGTCCGCGCCCATCCACATGACCGTATCCATCACATGAACACCCAGCGGCCGATGAGGGACTGGCAAGTCTCATGAGCGACGGCTAAGGGCGGGCAGCGGCCCAGCGGTGAGGCAGCAACTCATCGAGCTGCTGAATCGAGCACTCGCCAACGCGCGACAGCACATCCTGGAACCAGGCGAACGGATCTACTTTGGCCAGTTCGCACGAGGCCACGAAGCTGCGCAGCACCGCCATCGTTTTGCCTCCTCGATCGCTTCCCACGAAGGTCCAGTTGTTGCGCCCCACCGCGATGCCGCGCAGGCTCCGCTCAGTATGGTTGTTGTCGATTGACAGATCGCCATCTTCCAGGTAGCGCGTCAACGCGGTCCAGTTCTTCAGCGCGTAGGCGACCGCTTGGCCGGCTTCGCTCTTGGGCAACACTTCTTCGCGAATCTTCTTTAGATATTCGTGCAATCTCTCCAGCACTGGCTTGGACGCATGCTCGCGCAACAGGCACAAATCCTCGCCCACGATACCAGACCGCCGCGCGCGTTTCTCCACCTTATATAGGTTCGCGATGTAGGCCAGCACCGCGCCCATCCGCGCCGAATCGGTATCCAGCGCCCTATGGAAGTGACGCCTCGTGTGGGCCCAACAGGCCACCTCCACCAAGCCGCGTTCGGGATTAGTGAAAAAGCTGTCGTAAGCCACATAGGCATCGGCCTGCAGATATCCGCGATACGCTTTCAGAAATGTTTCCGGCCCCGCGCGTTCTCGTGTCGGGGTGTAATCGAATACCGCCGCGGGATGTTCGCGATCCCCGATGTACGGCCAGAATCGCCCCCTTCGCGTCGCCCGCTTCAATTTGCGGTCCAGCACTTTCACCGGTGTATCGTCAGTCCCCACCACCTTCGAACTCAGCACGAACTGCTTCAAGCGAACATACAGAGGGTCGAG
Source organism: Terriglobia bacterium (assembly GCA_963786745.1). Classification (GTDB taxonomy): domain Bacteria; phylum Acidobacteriota; class Terriglobia; order Bryobacterales; family Bryobacteraceae; genus Palsa-89. The sequence continues at coordinate 206,050 of CAWBAE010000020.1, forward strand.
CAGCTGGGCCGATTGCCGCATCCAGCCGCCCATGGTCTGGTCCGGAATCTCCACGCCGAAGCGGCTGAAGATTTTCGCTTGCCGGTGCACGGGCAGGTGGTCGGCTATTTTGCTGACGATCACCTGTGCCAGTAGCGATGCGCCGGCCACGCTCTTCTCGATGGGCTGCGGCGGCTTGCCCGCCGTCTTCACCGTGCATGCGCACGCGTATTTCTTGCAGACATCCTCGATCACTAGCAACTGCGCCGGAATGTATTCGTAGCGCTCGCTGGTTTCTTCTCCCATCGGCCGCAGGTCTTGGTTGCATGCGGCGCAGTGTTTTTCTTCTTCCGCCAAATCGTGCTCGATCCGTTCGCGTTTCAAGTGTGAGGGCAGCGTGCGGCGTCCTCGCCGGCGAGTTTCGTCTTGGTCCGCACTGCTGTTGGAAGTCGAGCCTGGCGGCACATCGTCGTCCTTTTGCGTTTCCGTGGCGGCTTCAGACTCAGCAGCGTTGAGCTCCTGCACGAATAATCGCAACTGATCGACGCTCAACTGTTCGCTGTGAGTGCCGCTTTTGGCCGAAAGCAACTGGCTCAACAGCCGTTGTGTCTTGTCCAGTTGCGTGGTCAGATCCACCAGCATCTGCTGCAAGATCTCTGGATCTTTCGGCAAGCTGTTGCGGTCCACCGGCACTACCGGAATTATAGGGCGAACGCTGCTTCAGGCCAAGGATAAAATGTATCCCCAGCCAATCTTTATGCGGCTTCCGGGCTCGCGCGCCGATAGCGCTTCCGGCGCTTGGCAGTGCTCAGATCGATGCCGCTCAGCAGCGCGCCCAACTCCTGCGCCGTTATCTCGCGCCGCGCTTCGTCTTCTTCCCCGAACGGCATCGCGTAGGTGCCCTCCTCCAGCCGCTTGGCCCACACCGCGAATCCGTCGCGATCCCAATACAAAATCTTCACCCGATCCTTGCGCCGGTTCGCGAACACGAACAGATGCCCGGCAAACGCATCCAGCTTCATCGCGCCGGTGACCAACGCGTGGAGCCCGTCGAAGCTCCGCCGCATGTCGCACGGCGAGGTGCACAAGTACACCCGAACACTCGCCGGCAGGTGGATCACGCTGGTTCCCGCAGCACCGCCAGCACCAGCTTGAGCGTCGCGGCATCGGACGGAATCCGAAGCCGGTCGCCGCTGGCCAGCATCAGTTCGATGGGTGCTGCTGTTTCCTCTCCGGGCTTGCTCTCCACCAGCGCGAAGCGAACGGGTGTGTTCTGTTTCCGCAGCCTCGCACGCCACCCGTAGAAGGCGGACTCCTTCAGTCCTCGCTCACCACAATAGGCGCGGATCGTCTGGCCGCTGCTTTCCTGCTCCGCGATTCGCTGGCGCCACAGCTCGCGCCGTTGCTCTTGTTTGGTGCTCACCTCTCCACTATGTGCCGCATTCCGTGGCTGGAATAGTGGGGTTCATGTGATGCTTACCGAAGAGACGTACTTTCCGTGAGAACAGAGAGGCCAGGGCGGCTAGACCGGAGCCAAACCCAGGATCCCCACAGCGCCATGCTCCGCAGCGTCCTCTCTGGCGTGATCACTGAGTCAACATGTAATGAATCTTCTTGCAGGAGTATCATAACGAAACGGGATCATGGACCATTCGTTCGGACAACAGGCCGCGAAATTCCTCGCGCATTTAGACGGAGACAGGGAGCAATTCCTCAGGGAGCATTTGCTTGGCGTTTCTCTGGCGGCTCGACGACATTCTGACAAAATCGGGCTTGGTCCAGCGGGCGCAATGATAGGCTTATTGCACGATCTTGGCAAGTATTCGACCGCTTTTCAACAATACTTACGTCGAGTGGCGCTCACTGAAGATACTGAACAGCCAGACTCCGAACGTGGGAAGATCGATCACTCCACGGCTGGCGCGCAGAGGATCTGGCAAAGTCTGAAGCCACGGAGAGGCCCGGAAGGAGTTGCTGGGGAAATCTTGGCCATTTGCGTGGCCTCCCATCAACTTTCTAACCCCCGCTCTGAGGCTTCCAGGAGGGCGTTGATCAGCTTTTCGAAAAGTAGAAAACTGATAGGGGCACCCGAATGCCGGCTCCGATTGACAAACTGGCCGCGTGGGAAACCTTTCGATCAGAATCCCGTGAGTGCATTTTATCAGGCCCCATCCGCTGTGCACGACGCAGATAGAATGAGCCAAGGCGCTATGCCAATAGATCCGCTACAGCGCAGAGAATCGGTATTCTAGGGTAATCCGTATTGGAGGCTGGGGCATGAGAATATCGACGTGGCGAACCGTCGCGTTATTCGCGTTGTCAGGCGCGTCGATCATCACGGCCCAAACTGCGGCTAACTGGACTCAACAAAATCCCCAAACGAGTGTGCTCGGTTACTGCTCTTCTTTCGGATTGACGCTCCTCTTCTTCCTAAACACGCTTAACTTGCTCCAAACGTTTCTCTTCCTCTGGGTCGTAGCCTGCGAGACGCCCGACTCTGCTCTGTTGACATCTTGCCCAGGGCTGGGCTTTGGGGCAGCCTTCTTCGATGTTTTCGCTATCGGATGTGGTTCGAAATTTGCGGTTCGTTCCTCAAACTCGTACCTCGAATTGAATCGATTCGGCCAGGCGAAGCAGCGCCTTGACCGTGTGCACTCGACGTCGGCCGAGCGAAGAAAGCTGCTGCAGGTCGCGCACCTTCGGGGCTGGTTGTTTACTCGTTGACCACCCATCAGCATCGGCGATTGGATTACAAACGATAAGAAAATGCAGATGGAAGCACAACAACGGTTCACCTGCCATTTTCTCCATCCTTATTTTATGGATCTCGGCCATGGCGGCCAGATTGGAGCCGAATCTGAGGTCCGGGCAACTCCGTGCTCCGAGGCGTCCGAGCTGGCGTGATCACTGAGTCAATTATCCGGCACCTTCAAGGCGTTCATGCAAGGCTGGTCATGTTTCGCTACAGTTCCTGGCGGCAAAGCCGATGTGGTGTAGAAAAGCCCGCCGATCCGGCCATTCGCGCTGCGAAGCTGCCAACCCCCGACAATTGGGCCCACTGGCTCTTGTTCGAAGGACGACCTGGGCAGAAACGCACCAAGAAGCCGCCCGTCGCGCGCGAAATTCCGAAGAACGAAGTAATCAACACTACTCGTCTTAGGAGAGTAGAGATCCCTCCATCCCATTGCCCAGATTGAGTGGTCCGGTCCAAAGCACAGCTGCGTCGGCGACCAATTTGCGCCCGTGTCGATGAATGCGGTTTGGTGTCCTGTGGGATCAAAGACCGCCACACCGCCGGCGTGTAGTTTCTCGAGCTGGTACTCGACGGCAATCGCCAGACTTCCGTCGTTGTCCGGAGCGGCATTAACAACGTTTGTCCACTTCGCGGCCGGAACCTGCGCCGTCGCTCGGTAGGCCAGACTTCCATCAGGCCCGTATAAAGCGATCGTGTGAGCGGGCTCGTACACCGCCAAGTAGCCTTTATCGAACGTTGGGGCAATGTTGAGCGGGCTCAAGTCGCCCTGATAATATACATCCCGAGCTTGGGCGACGAAGGGCAGTACAGCAAAGGTTGTGATTAGCGGGAAGAAACGTCTCGCTATAAGCGCCTCTGGCATCATTCTGTCATAAATAGACGCTGGCTTCTCGGGAAACGTGCAAAGCTGTTTTGGAACGGAGTTTCCGATAATCCGACGCTAGATGCTTTGCGATTGCGGCACCAATACCGCGCGAGCCGCCTGTAACCAGTGCAATCTTTCCATCCAGTTTTGTAGGCATTGTTTCCAATCTTCAGCGATACGCTGTGGCCCAATCGCGAGCTGCTTCCGTGAGCTCGAAGTATTCCAGGACCCCTTCGCCGGTCATGCTTTCGGAACCGACCAACTTCAGGAGTCCGTCGCGGATCATGCTTTCGATGGTTGACGGGCGAATCGGGCACGATCCTACAAATACTTCTGAATTCTTGCTATGGGCGTTGGCGTCTCCCTGCTTTGCTTGCCGAGTTCGCATGAAGGCTACGAATCCGCTAGTCGCAATGAGGAATTTGGCGATTTCACTGGGGAGCGCTTCATAACCGAGCCCGGAAATCACGGTTACGACCCTATCACAGGACAGCAGGATATAGCGAACCCACACCCTTCCGGATAACCGACGCCAGCCATTGCGCCCGGTTCTCGACACGGAGCGAGGCGCCGCCGACACTTTTCCAGGAGCACGGCGTATTGACTCACGGTGCAAGTTCGACGTCCTCGCCTGCGGAGGCAGGTGTTTGTAGTGTCGAAAGTGCAGCGCACAGCGAGTCAATAGACTACGGTTCAAAATGGCCGAAAAAAGGCACATTCCTTGAGAACAGAGAGTCCGGGGCTGCCAGAGCGGAGCCGAATCTGAGGTCCCGGCAACTCCGTGCTCCGGCGGCGTCCGCGCTGGCGTGATCACTGAGTCAACCGTAAGCGTCTGAGGAACCCATCTTGATTGCGCGAGCGATGGTGAGTTTCCGGTAAGCCTGCGTGACTGCAGTCAGCGGTAGCTGATACGGTGTGCAAGGGCGGGAGGCCCCGGCGGATGGCACAGGAAACGGCGCATTATCGGGAAGAGGTGGAGCAGGCACGACGGCGATTTGCGGAGTGGCGAAGCACGCATGCGGTGCGGTCGAGGCTGCCGGAAGAGTTGTGGGCAGCGGCCGTGGAACTGGTCCAGCGCGATGGGGTGGATGCCACGGCGCGAGCGCTGGATGTGGATAAGCCGAGCTTGCGGAAGTGGACCGAGCGACTCCAGCCACAGCGGCGGCCAACAGCTCGCAGGTCGCCACCGAAACGGAGAGTGAATGCCATGCCGGCATTCGTGGAACTGCTCGCATCCGGTTCTTCTGGTGCGACCAGTTGCCTGGTGGAAGTAGAATCGCCGCGGGGAGGCAAGTTGCGGTTGGAATTGAAGGCCATCGCGACGAGCCAACTGGCCGAGCTGATTCGCGCGTTTGCGACGACGTAGAGCATGCTACAGATCACGCCGCAGATGCGGATACTGGTGGCGGTGGAAGCGGTCGACTTCCGCAAGGGCATGGACTCATTGGCTGAGTTGTGCCGCGCAAAACTGAATGCCGATCCATTTTCGGGCTGCCTGTTTGTGTTCCGCAGCCGGCGGGCGACCTCGATCAAAGTCTTGGTGTACGACGGGCAGGGGTTCTGGCTGGCGACCAAGCGCCTGTCCAAAGGGCGCTTCCGCTGGTGGCCGCAGAGCGAGGAACCGGCACAGGCGCTGCGCGTGCATCAAGCGCAGGTGCTGCTGGCGGCCGGCAATCCGGATATCGATGCGGCTCCGGTGTGGCGCAAAGTGTAGGCCGGTCATTTTCTACTTGCGTTCCGAAACGATTTCTGGCACACTGCGGATGAGATGGCCACCCATCGCTACCGAAGCCGAGAGATTACCGGCGAGGCGATTCTCTTCATCCGGAAACTGATTCGAGATCAACCGGAGCTGAGCCGCTGGAAGCTGTCGCGGCAACTGTGTGAAGCCTGGCAGTGGAAGCAAGCCAACGGCGCGTTGCGCGACATGCTCTGCCGTGGATTGCTACTGATGCTGGATCGCGCGGGTGAGATCCAGTTGCCGCCGGTGCGGCGCGTTGTGCGGAATCGGTTAGCAGAGCGCGAACGCCCCGAGCCTGTGATCGCTGACAACCGTCCGGTGTGTGGGCCGCTGGCGAGCATCACTCCGCTGGAGTTTATACAAGTGCGTCGCACGCCGGACGAGCCAGGCTCCTTACAGCGAAAACGGAGCCTCCGGCCGAGCCGCGCACGCGGCCACAAAGCACGCGCTAAACTCTCGCGTCGGCAAACGTTCAAGCTGCGCGAAGGCATTTAAGAACCATTGAATGATTCCGTCGGCCCGCGCTCCCATGACGCGGCGAATAATCAAAAACAAGATGGTCGAAACGACGCGCGGGTTGTGGATCAGCGAACTGGTGGCAATCACTCGCAAGCCTGCCTCTTCCAGGATACTCAGCAATCTTTGCGCCGATGGCGTATAGCCAAGTTCGAAGGGGCTGAGGCGTATCTTGCTCAGCCACCGCAGAGGAAAATAGAATGGGTTGCGAGAATTGTCCACGGTAATCAGCAGCCGCCCCCCCGGACGAAGAACGGCCGCCAGCGCACGGACGGCCGTCTCAAATTCCAGCCGCGTATCGAAGTGATCGAGCGTCGAATTGGAAACTACAACCTCGAAGGAGCCGGGGCGCATCGGCATTCGCCTGGCGTCGCAGACCAGAAACCCCGCCGTTGGAAGCCGCAGGCGGGCGCGCGCTTGGAGCACCGTGGTCGCGGCCACGTCCATGGCGATCCATGTTTTGCCGAGCTGCGCCAAGTCCCCTAACAGGGCATCTTCGCCAAAAGCTTCTTCGAAAACATCGGTCTTAAGCGCTAACCCATCCCTGGGGGGCATCCACGCAGAGAACAACCTGAGGTGCAGCTCCCTTTTCTGTCGCGCCGCCAGCGCATCCAGGTACCAGGATGGTCTGGCGCCGCTCGCGACTTGGTCCCAAGTGGTTGGTTTCCGTTCCACGCCTTAGGCCGAAGTCAGAACGAATACCGCGCAGAAAGCTGCAGTTGTCTTGACGATGTTGTGGTGGCTGTGATTTGTCCGGCTGTTCCCAGCCGCGCTCCGGTGCTGTCGAAGAGGCCGATGCCGGATGGTATTTGAAAATTCGGGTGATTGGCTATGTTAAAGTCTTCCACGCGGATGCGCAGAACCCGGTTCTCCGTCTTTAGAAAATCCCGCTCCAGCGCGAGACTGACAATCACCAGCCCTGGCCCGGTGAATCCATTGCGTCCAAGGTTGCCGAAGTACCCGGAAGGCGGCAAGGAGAACGCCAGCGGATTGAAATATTGGCTGGGGTTGCCGGTGATGATGGGCTGGCCGGTGAGAACCAGGTTGGGACGCTGGCCGCCGTCGCCGCTACCCAGAAGGTGGGCATCGTCGAAACCCACGGTCGGGTTGAACGGATTCCCGGATTGCGCCTGCGCGATTCCGGCCAATTGCCAGCCGCCCAGCAGCGCGTTAGCCACGCGCGATCGCGTCCCGGGAATCTCCCATACGAAATTCGCGGCGAAAGTCAGCCGGCAGTCGAAATCCGAGGAGCCTTTGTTGGCGGCGTAATCGAACACCGTCGGCACGCTTTCTGCATTGTAGGAATCGTAGTGCATGGCCACGGAATCGTCGTCAATCGAGTGGCTCCAGGCGAACTTGCCTTGAATGTACAGCCCTTTCGCGAGTGCGCTATGTCCATCCACGGTCAGGCTGTTGTAGTGCGAATCGAAATTTGTGCTGTGTCCGGAAATATTCGAGAATGCCGGATTGATTGGTTGCCCACTGGCGGGAAGGTAGATCTGTCCGTCGGGAAGAAATTGCGGCGTGGTGGTGTCGATGTTATTGATGAACCCCACCAGGTGGACTCCGCGGGACCCGGCATAACCGGCTTCCACGATGGAGTGGTGTCCCAGATCGTGCTGGATGAACGCCTGGTACTGCGCCACATATGGCTGCGATGGCCGGTAGGGCAGGATGTTCGCCGTAAACACCGGGTGGCTGGTCTCGGCGATCGCCGTAAGCGCATTCGGGAAGGACGCATTCTTGATGCTATAACGCTCGAAGAACGGCGGCATAAACATCCCGGACAAGTTTAATTCACGCGTTCCCAGCAGATCGTAGAAGATCCCCGAACCCACCCGCACCACCGTGCGGCCCTTTCCGAACGGATCCCAGGCGATGGATGCGCGCGGAGCAAAATTGAGCTTCGATGGATTGATCCACAACGGGCCTCCCACCGTCACCTGCGAATCGACCAGCGGATCGGGGAGGGTTGCCACTTTGTTATTGCGCTCCACCGGCGTGCTGGCGGTCTCGTAGCGCACCCCAATGCCGATCGAAAGCCCACGCCGGATCCGCCAGCTATCCTGCACGAAGCCGGCGTACTGGTTGTATCTCCAGTGCCGTAGCGCCACAGTTCCGGGCACCTTCACGATCAGCTTGCTGGATTCGCCCGCCAGGAAATCTTGCAGCGAGGAAAACTGGTAATCGCCCTGGCCGTCCAGGTTTTCATCTTCGCCGAGAAGGATGCGGTCGTAGTTTGTCCCGAAGGAAAGGGAGTGCGCCCCGGCGATCTTCTCCGCCGAATAAGAAGCTTGCCCGTCGACCACATTGTAGTGGCGCGGCTCGTCTTCCTCGAGCGTTCCGCCGAAATCGGTGAGACCAACCACTGTAATGGACCCGATCTGTCCGCCGGGCACGAAAGCCAGGCTCGACGTCGAGGCGGCCGGAGATTCGGTCGCGCCGTTGTAGATCTGGCTATAAGCCACGCGAAAGTCATGAATCATCTGGGGAGACTGCACATATTGCGCGGTAGTTTGAAGCAGGTTGTAGTGCGACGAGTTCCCGAAAGTCCAGACCCGAAACGGGTCCCCGACATTGGAAGTGGAGGTGTCGAAGGTGTAGCGCGTCCCGAACCGCAGGCGATCGGACGCCACGAAATCCACCTTTCCAACCACGTAGTTTTCCTTCGTATTGGTGGGCTGTCCGGCGATATACTCCCCGGTGCCATTCCCCAGATCGGGCCCGTTCGGCAGCGGAAACAGAGCCAGATATGCGGGCACGGCGGCAGCCACCGGCACCTTGGTCAGCACTCCGTTTACCGGGAGCATCCCCTGCCTGGCTGCTACGTCCGGCGTTGTCAGAATTTGGGTCTCGTCGGCGTTGCTGCGAATTCCTTCGTAGTCCGCCAGGAAGAACAGCCGATTCCGCACCAGCGGTCCGTCCAGAATGCCGCCGAACTGGTTGAGGCTAAGTTCCGGAATATTGCCGGCCGGATCGAAATAGTTCCTCGCGTCCATTGAGCTGTTGCGCGCGTATTCCCACGCGCTACCGTGCAGCTGATTCGAGCCCGACTTGGATACTGCCGTCACCACGCCACCGTCGGTGCGGCCATATTCGGCGCTGAACGGGCTGGTAACTAAGCGCAGTTCCGCGATCGTGTCCAGGCCCAGGAGGTTGCCGGCGGCGCTGGAGGGCGCCGAACCGGTCGCATCATTGATATAAATGCCGTCCAGGCGAAACGCGTTCTCACTAGGACGATTCCCGTTGATGGCCACGTGCACGCCGAGCCCGGTGTCCAGCTCCTTAGTTGCGCTGGCTGGAGTTGTCACGCCTGGTTGCTGAGCGGCCAGATCCAAAATGTCCCGCCCATTGAGCGGCAGCGAATCCAGTTGCCGTTCTTCAATCCCGCTGCCCCATCCTCCCGCCGTCGTGTCCACGTTGCTGGTTTTCACCTGCACCAGCACCGACTCCTGGGCGATCCCGATCTTAAGACCGACATCGGCGGGAAGCGTTATTCCGGCCGCGAGCTCAAGCACGTCCGTCGACGCGGGCTCAAAACCCGCCGCGGTTACTTTCAGACGATACTGCCCCGGCGCGAGCTGAGCCGCCCGGTACGTCCCTTCCTGGTTGGTCGTAAGCCGGCGTTCCGCGTTGGTGTTGATTTCCACGACCCGCATCTCAGCCCCAGGCACCGCCCTCCCGGACGGATCGGTGACTGTGCCCTGGATCGAGCCGGTGAGCTGCGCATAAGCGGCCACCGGGATCAACAACGTCACAACCAGGTACCGGTTCATAACGACCTTGCTGTTAAGCTGCCCCCCGCTGTGCGTCCAGAAAACGTGTATCTATTACGCTCCCCGCGGTCATCGACTGCGGAATGTCTCCATGGCTGGCCGCCCAGTCGATAAAAGCCTGCATGCCTTTCGTATCAATCGTGCCATCGTTTTGGTACGTGTCGCGGCATCCGGCCCGTACCAACTGTGGATCCCAATCGTTCGATTTGGCGTATTCATCCAGGAACCTGGGGGTCTTTCCCGCCACGAAATCCCGCAGCCCTTTCAGATAAGCTCTTAGGAACGCGGCGCCCTTGCGGACATCTCCATCGAGCAGCCGCGCTCCGAACGCGATAAACGCAAGCTGGAAGCCGGGCAGAACCTCGGCCAAGCCAGGGCCGCGAGCGATTTGCCACCGTTCAAGCATAGGCGTCAGGTCCAACGATGTTACGACGATGGCGTCCACGCTCCCCGACCGCAACCCAGGCACTCGCTCATTGGCGCTCAATAGGGGAATCTGGATGTCCGAGCGGCTCATCCCAGCGTGTTCCAGCAGCTTGTCCAGACCAAACATCGGAGTCGCCGTCGTCGTAGTTACGGAAACCTTGTGATGCCGGAGCTGGCGCATGTCCTCGACGCCGTTTGGAAAATCCTTGGCCCTGACATAGATCATGCCGGCAAGAGGGCAGCCGGCAGAGACGATCTCACGCGCGGCCACCAAACGGACGCGAGCTCCTCGCGCCACCGCGTTCAGGAACCCGGCAGTCAGGCCCACGAAACCCACATCCTGCCGCCCCGCCGCCAGCAACGGAATCGATTGCAGGCTCGGCATTTCCTTCATCAGCTCGATGTCGAGACCCTCTTGCTGGAAGTACCCGTCTTCGTAGGCCACGTAGAACGGAGCCGAGACCACGAACGGAGACGCGGCCACGCGCAACTTGGCTCGCTCGGTGAGACGCCGGTCCGAACAGGAGATGGTCGCGAGCGCGGGAGCGAGAGTAGAAACCAGCAGCGTCCTACGAAGCATACGCGCTCCGGCCCTGCTCGGAATCTAAGACATGCAACGGCAAAACCTTCCCGCCGAGCGTGGCGTGAGGTTCTTCAAACCTTACCGCGAGACCCTCAGAGTGTTTCCACAGCCGCGCCGCGAGGGATCCTCCGTAACACTTGCGCAATTCGCTCAGGAAGAAAGCGTGAACGTCGGTAGTCGACCGTGCTCCAGTGCGCGGGCTCACCCGAAGGACCAGTTCGGTCTGCTGCCCACCCTCCCGTTCGACGAGCTGATAATCACCGGGAGCCCCGCCAAAACGTTCGGGAAGCGTCGTCTCCAGAATTCGGACCACATCCGAACCAAAAAGCGTAATGCCTTGGCCCGTCAGCTGTCCGTAGCTGAAAATGTCGCGAACTTGCATGCACAGGCCAGCCGCCGCATATTCGCATTCGCAGGTGGTCGGCTCGATCACGCCGCTATCGTCCATCTCGCCGTTGATGAGAAAGCGCGACGCGCAGGGCAATAGGCTGGTGAACAGAAGGGAGCTTACCTCGGCTCCCGAAAGCGGGGCCTGGCGCATCCGGCTGACCACGGCCAGGGCATCGCGATAAATATGAACCGAATTCCCACTCTTCATCCGGCGGCAGGCCATGCCGACGGCGCCCACCTCGCTAATGGCGTAATGGGGATACGCCTCGCAGCCGGCTTGCTCTATGCTGGAGCGCTTGGATTCTGTGAGCGCCTCGCCGCCTACAAAGAAGATGGTACCCGAGATGTCCAGGCCCGCCTGCCGCGCTGCCGCCACGACGCGGACGGCCGGGCTTGCAAAACAACGCAGGGCGCACAACTGGCCCTCCCGCCTGCGCTCGACGATCCACTTCGCCACTGGCAGAAAATCGTTCAGTGGCAGATAGGTGGGCCACGGCAGATCCGCGCCCAGCGAGCGCCCGAAGCCAACCAGGAAGTGCGTAAGGCCGCGATAGTAACCCGCATCGCGCAGGTCGCCCGGTACCGTGAACCACCGGTCGATCTTTCCGCCCGCACGGGCCCGCTCCACCGAGTTGTGCAGGGCGCTCGACGACGGCAGAATCGGCTGCAGCAGCCCGCAGGCGCGCGTATCCAGACTGAACTCGCGCGTCCTTAGGCCATCATATACGGCACGGTAAAGCTGCGCTTCGATGTTTTTGCGGGTAGGTGTGCCGCGGCTTCTGCTCCCGCTGCTGATCGCATCGATGCCGCCGCGGCCAGATGTATTCAGCAGCACATCCGGAGAAAAGGAAATGTGTCGCCCCACGCGCACCAGCGGCGTCGTCCCCTTAAGCTCGTCATGGCTGAGATAGACGCCCTCGGACGCCAGTTGCTCGAGCGTCGGCTCCAAACCGCGGCTCTTTACCGAACCGGCGAGATCGCCCCACTCGCAGCCGGCCAGCCGAAACATTGCATGATAGGGATTGGCCGGGTTCGCGAACACCGTGCGCCGCGCGATCTCCAGAAAGCGCGACTCGCGCTGCGCCAGCTGCTCGCGCAGTATATCGATGTTGTTATTGAACGGGCTCCGCAGCAGCCGGTAGAAGCCGCGCGTCATGTTCGCGTAATACCGGATTTCACGAATCAAGCGGTCTGTTCCTTCCACGGCACCAGGCGCCGTTCAGCCTGCTCAAAGAGCCACTGGAACAGCAGGCCAAGCGCGCCGGCCAGCGCGATGCTCACATATAGCTTCTCGATCGCGAATGTCTGCCAGGCGTTCCAGATCATGCTGCCGAGGCCGTCATTGCTGTTCAACATCTCAACCGAGATGGTCAACACCAGGGCCCGGCTGAATGCCAGGCGCAGCGCGGTGAAGATCTGGGGCAGGCAGGCGGGCAGATAAACTTTGCGGATCACCATTGCGCGGCCGGCGCCGTAGTTCATCGCCATGTCCACGTAGTCCTTGTTGACGGCCCGGATGGCATCTGAAATCTGAATCAGCATTAGCAGCGCCGCGCCTAGCGCCACCAATAGGATGCGGGCGATATCGTTGACGCCCACAAGCAGCATCACCATGGGAAGCAAAGTCAGCCGAGGCGTCGAATACAGGATAGAAATGACCGGCTGGGACGCCTTCCGTAGCGTGGCCGACAGAGACAGAATCGCGGATGCCAGGGTGCCAACCAGCGCTCCCAGGCCGAAGCCCAGCGCGGTGCGTTCCAGGGTCCGGGCCGCCTGCCGGCCCACTTCGCCGCTCATGGTCAGCGATCCGAGTTTGGCAAACAGCGTCAGCGGCGCTGGAAAAAAAAGGGGATCCAGCAAATGGGATCTCGACATCGCCTCCCAGCAGGCCAGAAACAACAGGCCCAGCCACGCGCTCTTCCCGATCGAGACTATCGTTTTCATCGCGTGCACGAGCGGCTGGCTAACCCGACCGCGAAATCCAGGGATGCGAGGATTAGGCGCTTCAACTCATAAATCTCATCGTCGGGTTCACAAAGCAGGGCACGAGGACGCTCCGTGGGTACGCGGTATTCTGCCACGACCGTTCCGGGCGAAGCGCTGAGCACGACAATCCGATCGCTTAGGAGTATCGCTTCATCGACGTCGTGTGTCACGAACACCACCGTTTTCCGTTCGGATTCCCAAAGGTCCATGAGCTCCTGCTGCGCCCGCATCCGGGTCTGCCGATCGAGAGCCGCAAACGGCTCGTCCATCAACAGTACCCGTGCGCCGCCCAGGAAAGCCCGGATCACAGCCACTCGCTGTTTCATGCCGGTCGAAAGCTGGCGGGGATAATCGCGCTCCCGTCCGGCCAGCCCGAAGCGCTCCAGCACACCAGCCGCACGGCGCTCCCGTTCCGCCCTTTCGACCCCTTGCATCTCCAGGCCGAACGCCGCATTTTCCATCACGGTCATCCACGGGAAAAGGCTGTTCTCCTGAAACACCAGAGACGCGCCCGGACATTGGCCCGGTCCATCCTCGAAGGGCTGAACTCGCCCGGTCGTCGGGGGCAGCAGCCCTGCCAGAATGTGCAACAGGGTCGTCTTGCCGCAACCGCTCGGTCCGATCACCGAGACGAACTCGCTCTGGTGCGCCTGAAAGCTGACTTCTTTCAGCGCGCAGACTGATCTGCCTTGATCAAGATACGTAAGGCCCAGGCCGATGCAGCGAAGTGGTCTACCTGACATTACGACGATACCTGATTATACACGGCAATACGCTTCTTGAAGCTCCCGATGCGACAACCAAGTCCGGGCCGCCGGTCGAGGGTTCGCGCGGACCACTGTATACTCTTTTCAAAATCGCGAGGACGGATTTGCGAATGCCATAGTCATTGGTAATGGTTCGGTGTTTGGAAGGTGGGCCTGGCGCCGGTGATGCGGGACGGTATCGAATACGGAATTTGATTAACGATTATTAATGCAGCATCCAAGTAGCCGCCTTTCCCCTGATATTACTTAGTAGTCATCCGCATGAGCTAAATGCTTTGGTTGTCATAGCGTTGCCCCATGAGTCGTCGCTGGTGAAGTGTAGTCTAGCAAGTAGCCTCAAGTAGCTTGGTCCTCGGGCGCTGGGCCTTGGTCTGGTCCTGAGGCTTGGGTTGATTCTGGCGCTGAGCCTGGAGCTGGTGCGGGTGGCGAACATGGTGTTGGTGTTCGAGAGCGGGCTGCGCACTGGGGAGCCAAATAAATCAACGACCTGCAAGTCAACAAAACCAGTGGGACTCAGTTCATCTGCGCTACTTTGGTGGATTCTTTGGCGGGGCGTTCTGGAATACTCGGCAATTCCGCTAAAGGCGTTGGATCGACCGTCTTAGCAACCAGTGCTTCGACGGCCCTCCGCTTGGCTTCCATCCCGATATGCGAGTAGTGTTTCAACATCTGCTTGGAGACGTGGCCTGCCATGTCCCTGATTGTTTCATCACCGGCTTACCGTCTCCGATCCGGCCGTAATCTCGACGGAATGCTCGTTGAAGAAAGAGATTTTGACGTCTTGCCAATTACTCACCGCGAATTCTAGAGCCAGTTTGGGGTTCGCGCGCGCTTGAAGTTCAGCAGCGCCTCGCCGGTCGACAACCGAAGCTCGATGCGATTTCAGGTGCTCACGTGTCGCGCGTGCAAGCCAATGAAGCTGTCTCGCAGTGCGGACGCAGGGGTTCGGGCATGGATAGTTCCGCTAATCAAGCGCGTCTACGAGAGCGCTGCTTGTCGGAGCCTCGCTGATGTTCGTTATGAGGTCGATTTGTCCTATCGTGAGGAAGCAACTCGCCCTGAAACGTCTTGACGAGGGTGGCCTGGTCGAGGCGATCGAGGAGCTCCGTGGCACGCGATGTTTCCGCGAAGATTTTATCAATTTTACTGAAAGCCGTCTTTATGCGTCGACCAATCTCTAATTGTTCCTCACGGGGCGGCAGCGGGACAACAAACTGCGCCAATCCAGCACGGCCAATGTGATGAATATTGACACCTCTCGCCTCGTCTACAAACGCTTTTGACAATGCGGCATTAAGAAACACAAAGTAGAGGTATTCCGACGTCGCAGAATGTGGTCTGACGGCGATGAGCGTATTCTGGAAGCAGCAGTTTTCTATTTCACCATTCCAAATAGCCGGTTTACCGTAAGCGTCCGACCAACCCAGGTTAGCTTCGGGAGGCGGCCCAACGAGCGGGGGTGAGTGTAGCGAGCTCGGACAGATTGCGCCGGGCCATACCGGGCAGCACGGCGAGCAAATACTCCTTCGCGGGGATACCCAAGCGGCGGCAAGACTCCACTACCGAGAGAATCGCGGCCACCTTCGGTCCCGATTGTTCGCTGCCCACGTGCAGCCAGTTCTTACGGCCCAGCGCGACCGGGCGCATGGAGTTCTCGGCCAGGTTGTTGGATAGCTCCACTTCGGCGTAATCGAAACAGCGGCGCAACTTCGGCCACATATTTAAGGTGTAGGTCACGGCTTGTCCCAGCGCGCTTTTCGGCAGCGCCGTTTTCCGCAGCAACACACACTGGTCATGAATCTCGCTGGCCCACGAATCGGCGTGCTCGCGGCGCAAGGCCAGGCGATCTTCAACGCTCAACCGCTCCGAGCGTGCGTGACGATCCACCACAAATAACGCGTCCATGCGCGTGACCATCTTGATCGCCTCGGCGTCCTTTGGATTGACCTTCACCGCATCCACAAACTTGCGGCGAGCGTGCGCCCAACATCCCACGTGTATCAGTTTCGGCCCGCCCACATTATCGTAGGCTTGATAGCCGTCGGTTTGCAGAATACCTTCCCACTCACCCAAGAACTTCTTGGGACTCTCGCGACCGCGGCCCAACTGAAACTCGAACACCGTCTCGCCGCCGGGCCGGCCGTATTGCCACAAGTAGGCTTGGTGATCGGCGCCGCGCCGGTCGTGCATTTGAACCGGCACGGTAGTTTCGTCGGCCTGTAAATAAGATGCGCGCAGCAGATCCCGCCGCATCGCCGCCACCATCGGTTCGAGCAGTTCGCCCACCCGCAGCACCCATCCATCCAGCGTCGCTCGGCTGATCTCCACGCCCGCTTCGCGTTCCAAGATCGATTCTTGCCGGTACAACGGAAGATGGTCGCAATACTTGGCAACCACCGTTCCGATTACCACCGCGTCGCTCGCCAAACCCTTTTCCACGATGCGCGGCTCCAACTCCGCCATCGCGATCGAGGCGCACTTTCCACACGCGCGTTTTTCGCGCTTGGTCACGCGCACGAACCAGCGCGCCGGTTCGAAGTCCAGCACTTCGCTTTGGTCGTAGCCGATGATCGAGGTTTCCCCGCCACACCTTCTGCAGTTCGCCGCAGCGCACCGAATCACCTGTTCGATGCGCGGCAGATGCTCCGGCAACGAGCGGCGGCCCGGATGTGGCTTGCGTTCCGCCGAAGGCTTTTGTGGAAGTGGTTCGCGCCTCGCTTCGGCCTCCACTTCTTCGCGCGTGACACCGGGCTCTTCATCCGCCAGCAGCTCCAGTTGCAAGTCGCTCAGCGTTTCACTGTGCGGACCCAAGAGCTGAATGCGCCGTTGCCGCAGGCGTTCCCTGAGTGCCTGGATTTCCAACTGCGCCCAGTGCAGTTGCCTCTCCAGTTCCCTTATTCGATCAGAGCTGCGCGCGGGAGCGTTCACGGTGGGGAAGCTCTATATTACGCGAGCAGGCGAAAATGTTCCAGAGCTTTTTCAACCGCTCTTGCGATACCATGCCCGCGGCTCGGTTTGTTTCCAGTCCAGCCCGTTCACCAGCATCGCCAACTCTTCGGCCCGCAGCGTCACGCTGCGCGCCTGCTCCGCTTCGGGCCAGCGAAAACGGCCCTTCTCCAGGCGTTTCGCGCACACCCACAGCCCACTCCCATCCCACACCAGCGCTTTCAGCCGGGTGCGCGTGCGATTGGTGAACAAAAACAAGTGTCCGCTCAACGGATCTTGGTTCAAGTGATCGCGCACCAGCCCGTGCAACCCTTCAAACCCCTTGCGCATATCGATGCCTTCGGTGGCGATGAAAATCTTCGTCGCCAGCCCCAGCCCGAACATCACGCGCTTTCGGCGGTCCGAATCAGCCGTGCCAGCTCCGCATCGGCGAACTGCCACGAGCATTCAATACGCCGTCCATTTGCCAGGCTGAGCGTAAAGTGCGGCGCCGGTTCGGTGCCGGCCACTCTTACTGCCAGCATGCGCGGCCGCCGCTCTGGTTTCCCCGGCTTCACCGCATGCTCTCGCCGCCAGTAATCGAACGTCGTTAAAGTAATGCCTCGCTGCTGGCAAAACTCCCGCCGACTCAATCCGCTGGCCGTGTACTCCTCCAACACTCGCCGCATCTCGGCACGCCGTTCCGTCTCTTTTCCCATGCCGCCATCTTCGAGCACTTCGGGTCTCTCTTCAAGATGGGTTCCTCGGACGCTTACGGTTTACCGACTTCGTCCGCGCTGCCCGACCCTTCGTTAACCAAGACGTCTCCTGGGTGCAACTTGAACTTGTTGAAGTCTCGTTTGTCAAAGTTCATCTCCTTGATGTCCGATAGATCCCAGCCTTCCCAGGTAATATTCGCCGCACGAACGTAGGGGCGCATGTGAGGTCCGGTGTGATTTTCAGGTGACCGCTGTCGCCCAAGTATTACTTCACCAAGGGAATCGACGGTGACGGATTTCCATGTTTCCGGCAATTGACCTTGGGGCAAACTTGACCCGGTACTCTTCCCAGAGCAACTGCTGGGTTACATGCCGGTGCTGTTGTCGCTGCCGGTGTAGCTCGGCAAAGTCTGGCATTGGCAACACCGCCGGGCGAGCCCGCGGCGCTCCTCCGAACAAAGCGGCCTCCAGCCGCTCGTCGTCCCAATCTTCCCCAACCGGCCACTTGACCCCGGCAGCTTCGGCTCGCTGTAGGTACTCGTGTACGGTGCCGAGCCCAATCGAGCAACTGCGGGCGATCGCTCGCAGGCCCAGGCCTACTGAAAACTTCAATCGAAGAACTTCTTTAATCTTGCGCACGGACAATCTCCTGGCTGGCAAGCTGATCCTCCCTTTCAGGGGAGGCTTCTTGCCATTGTGTTGTCCAGCGCCACTCAGCTTGTGGAAATCATTCCGGGATAAAGCCGAACGCGATTCCGGGATCGGCCTGAAACTGTTCGGCTTCATCGCGGAATCGGTGTTCACCTTCATCCCGGAATCGCGTTCAGGTTAGACCGGAATCCCCAGGCTGACTTCGGAAGACTTCCAAACATAGAAACCCTTACAATTGTGCCCACTAAGTAGCGTACCCCGGCTTCATCATCTTTCTTGATTCCCGCTGCGAAGTCGTCGATAACAGAAAGTGAAGGCCTCACGCTCTTTTCGCCCATAGTCCCCGCGACTTGTCCGAGTAAAATGCCAGTGGACCCCCACGGCGACAAGCATCCCACGCGCCTTCGGAGACCTGGCCGGACGCTTCAGCAGACGGCTTACTTCGTTTTGCGCGGTCGTATACGCGGCTTTGGCCGCGTCCACTTCTTCGTGCAGACGCCGGAGGTCTTCGGCCTTCGACATGGCGGCATGGTAACATGCTGCCGACCGGCGTGAGGCACTTTGTCGCTCCCGGTTGCCACTCGCGGAGCGGATGACGCTCGTTGTCGCGCGTCTTCGCCGGCTTGGCCCGGCATCTGAGTGACAGCGCAAATGCAATTAGAGGTCCGACGCCAATAGGACGTTTTCGCTTTCATGATAAGCTATCTGCACCGATGAGCGCGATGGATACCTATAAGCGCGATACGCGGAAACTTATAAACCAGTTCCTCGGTCACCGAATAAGCTTTCCGGCTTGCATCGCTTCGTTAGATGCATGTCTCGCGAAACTCATTCCAGAACTACCGCGCGAACAACTGCCAACTCTGCGGGGTCTCCTACTGGCTAACAACGAAACCGTGATGAAAGAAATGGAACGGCGCGGCCCAGTGCGCACAGACTCCCCCATCTAATACTGGCCCTGTACATCTACTGCGGATGCTCCTCGAAATACTTCTTCAGATGTTTCGCGGCGGCTTCCGCCGTGCTCTGGTAGGCATTCGCGGAGCCCTTTTTTACGTTGTACGCCCATGCTACCTCCTTGGTCTTCACATTGATGAGTTGAACAGTCGCCGTCTGGGTCCCTTGAATTCCCGCACAATACGCAAAAAGACACCGAGCTACTTTTGAGCCCGTGCTCTCCTCTTTTGACAACACCACGCTCGTCATCACGAAAGTTGCGTTCGCTTTGTCCTCAAGGCGGGGAAGAGCCGTAGAATGGTCACATGAACACCTTTGTGAGTTCCTCATTGCTTGCAATCGAAAGGCGCGCGCGATTCCTTCCAATAGCGCGCTGACCTCACCGTCGAAGTGTACCCACGCGCGCAAGACGGGAGGGGGAAGTTGCTGCGGAGAGATCTGCAGCCGGTACTGCAAAAGCGCAATCTCCAGCAGAAAGATGGAACGGACTTGGGTTTGCCAGGCACGCAGCCGGGCGCGCACCGCGAGACTATGATCGCGCGAGCGGCCGATCTCAAATAGAACCGCGTCTCCCTGTGAGTTCAGAGCTAGAAAGTTCTGGCTGATTTTCTCGCGGAGTGTGCGGATCTTCCGGAGGTCGGGCGGCTTCCCGTGCGGCCAGGGGCGGCCATATTCTGCCATAAGGTGAAGGTTCTCGGCGAACAGCTCGCGCATCACTTGCACCGCAGGCTTCGAGCCGAGCGTTTCAAAGACGAGCCACATCATCACCAGTCCAAGCATGATACCCATGATGTTGTCGCGTGCGATCGCCAGGTTGGTCTGAGGAGATGGACCGTGAAGTTGGATGAGGTAAAACGCGAGGGCAAGTTGGTTGCCGAAGTAGGAAAGGCGCGGACTGGATGTGAGGATCCAGGCTGCGACTGCAGTTACGGCAGCGAACATGACGGTGAAGCCGGCGATGGTGTCGAGCATGGGGAGGATCAGCACTTGAGAAGCGATGCCCAGCACAACGCCGCCAATAAGGGCGCCCGAGAAGCGCAGCAACTGCTTCTGCCGTGAGGAGCCGATGCTGGTAATGGCAGTGACAACGCACGTGAACAGCGAGGTGTTGAGTCCGTGCCAGAAGACGGCGTTGAAAATGAAATAGCAGAGTATGGACGCGAGGCAGCCGCGCAGAGCAAAGTTCAGATGCTCGGGGTTATGGAAAGCGTCGGGCTTAAGGAATGTTGGAGGGGCGGGGCTGATTTGGTCGATGGTGAACGATTGACCAGGTGCAGGGGAAAGGCTCAGGCGCAGCAGATCGAGCGTCTGTTCGAGACCCAGGAGGATCAGTGGCCCGTCAGAGGGGGTTGTGAGAGGCTGGATTACTTGCTTATCGCTGCGGGCACGAAGTTTTCGCTGCATCTTCGCGATCTGATCGCATATGGCCTGGAGGCGAGGCGCGTCGTCGGGGGTCAGCGTATCGAAGCTCCTGAACGCGGCGAGGATGTCGACTAGCCTGCCGACAAGCGCGACCGTGGTACTGAGACGCGCAGTGTCCTCGCGAGCAGGGTTCGCTCGGACAGCAAGCCGCCTCAGTCGTGAGACACTAATCATGGCAAACTGAGCCAGCTTGCCCATGGCTTCCCGGCTGACGGCGCGGCGGGCGCTTTGCTTGAGGACCACGCGGACGGCTTCCAAACGTTGGTATAAGCCCTCAGTTAATTCGTCCCGCGTGTTGAACAGCGAAAATGCGAATTCCACAACGATGGTTACCGTGACGGCAAGCGCCACACTGCCCAGAACCCACAGGTTGGAGACGACGATAGCGGCTTGCGGGCCTGCTTGATCCCAGGCTGGAACGGAGAGGACGATGACGATTGCGAAGGCTGTCCCTGCGCCGTAGTTGGACATCGCGCTGAGGCCATAAAAGGCGACAAAGAAGCTGAAGATCACCCAAAGGAAGTGCGTCAACGGATAATCCACCATGAGGATCGCTCCTATCAGCAGAAAGGCCGTGCCGCAAAGAAAGCTGGCTACCGTGCTGATGCCTCCGCGCAGAGTGGTGATCGGTGCCTCGCGTGAGATGAGGAGTGAGAAGAACCCTCCGACGGCCGCACCCGGAAGGCGGAAGCTGACGATCAACAACATGGTGATTGTTGCTGCAACCGTGTATCGGAGAGCGAGAAGAGGGCGTCCCGGATAGGGCTTTAGTTCCTCCCGAAGGAAACTTGCGAACCACTGCCCGAAGGGCGGCGAGTGAGTCGCTGATACGCCGACCGGCGCTTGCTTCCCCTGACCGGGCTGGGCTAGGGCTGGCAACGTCTACCTCGCCGACCCGTGCATGGGATGGACCACCGCCACAGCGTTCTCGCCGATGCGCAGCAGGCTGGTGGGCGGCGATTCAATCCGGATGCGCACCGGGTAGCGAGCCGCGAGGTGAACCCAGCTCAGCGAGCGTTCTATGGCGGGAAGACCCGGCGCAAGGACACCGGCGACGCTTGGATCAGGAGTCACGCCGTGCCCGATACTTTCCACGACGCCTCGTAAGGGAAGGCTTTCGTGAGACATGAGGAAGAGGTCGGCCGCCGAACCCAGGGCTACGTGGTTCAATTGGGTTTCGCGGAAGTTCGCGACCACCCACCAAACGCGCGAATCAATCATGGTGAAGACCTGAGTGCCGGTGTGCACATACTCACCCACGGAGGTGGTCAGATTGGTGATGTAGCCGTCGAAGGGGGCATACACCCGGCAGTTGTTGAGGTTGTACCGGGCGGTGCGAATCGCGGCGGCGCGCTCCTCACGTTGATTTGTGAGCGGGGCTAGCGTCTCCACTCCGTTGGCTGCCTGCTCGCGCTGGGCCTCGCTCTGCTCAACCTCCGCGCCGGATTGTAGATAATGCGAGCGAGTGCTCTGCACATGGGCTTCGCCGAGGGCGACCTGCGCTTCAGCCTGCTCGACGGCGCGCGCGCGCGTCTCCAGCAAGGTTCGCGCCTGTTCGACCTGATCGACGGTCACAAATTGCTGGTCCAGCAGAGGCTCAAGCCGGTGCAGATTGTCCGCGGCGTACTTGCGATCCGCCTCGGCGCGGAGCAAAGCAGCGCGCGAGTCGGCTAAGTTTGCCTGCGCTTCGGAGATGGTAGCGCTCAGAGCGTCCCGGTTGGAAGTGCTGCTGGCGATGTTCGCCTGCGCCACATGCACGCCGCTGATCTGCGAGTTGATCGAACGGCGGCGGTCGTCGATTTGTCCCTCGAGGGCGGCCTGCTCGGACAGGGCGCGTTCCAGCGCGTAACGATAAGGTCGCTCGTCCACAACGAAGAGCAGGTCGCCAGCCTTGACGTATTGGTTATCCCGAATGGGCAACTGCGTGATGGGCCCGTCCACCTGAGGCGCCATGCCGATAAAGTTCGCAAAGACTTCGGCGTCGTCGGTGCGGGGATTCTCGACCGCGCGGCTTACAGCAATCAGAACCACGATCGAAGCAAGCAGTACAACACCGCCCAGGATAAGCCATCCAACCATCGGTTTCGGCTTTCGGAGTGATTCGTCGTGCTGGTTCTCTTCGTGCTCGTGCTGTGGATTGCTTTTCTGTTGCTGCTCTTCGTTCTGTCTGTTTTGGGACGAATCCAGCTGAGACGGTCCGGCGGGTTGGTCTTGCTGCACGCCAGCCTCAGCCTGTGCTTGATCTCTGTCCTTTCGATGGTCGTCTGTCACGCAAGCCTCCTTTACTTACTCGAACGTGATCAGCCAAATTAAGCAGGCGATGAGCAGTGCGATGGCAAAGTAGAACAAAGGCAGAGCCGGCACCTGTTGCTCCCATTGCAATCGATTGAGTACGAACCGAACGAGAGCAGTCACCAAAACGCTGGCGACCATGCAGGCGATCCAGCCGGGGAAGTAGGAACCAAGTACGTTGAACGAAGGAGAGCGCGCACAGCCAGTTAGCGCGAAAACCAGAGTCGCGGCGAGGCCCGCGGAAACGGACTGGCGCGACGAATATTTTTCCGGCTCGTCTTTTCCTGACTATTCATGGATGGGACCTTTCGGGATGCCGACTGCAACAGATCGCCTGTGCGATAGGCCAAGCCTGCGAGCCCCGTCAGAAGCGTTGTTCGTGCGGAGACATCACTGCTGAGCGCCTGGGCGAGGGTGCGTTGCGCTGAGACGACGTCGACGGTACTCCGCAGACCTAGTTGATAGGACCTGAGTGCGGCATTGTAGGAGGTCTGCGAGGCAGCCAGGAGCGCCGCTGCGGCGTCGCGCTGGTAAAACGCGGTGCGCACGGTTACATACGCAGTCCAGACCTGCTGCTCTACTTCGTCGCGGGTCTGGTCGATCTGCGCCTGGGCCCTTTTCTCATTGGCGCGTGCTTCGGCCAGTTGGTTGGAACGGCGGCCTCCGTCGAAGAGATCCCATTCCACACTCAGATTGACGTTCCACTCCCCCTGGGGCCCGGTGTACGATGCCGGAAATAAATCCTGCTTTCCGTAGGAACGGAACTCACCTACCTGGCCCTGGAGCTGAAGGGTCGGATAATAGCCCGAACGAGCGGCGCGGATCTCAGCGCGAGCGGCCTCGCGCTCGGCGGTTTGTTCCCCTATCTCCGGCCGAAGTGACAGGCTGCGTTCGGTGGCTGCATGCACGTCAATGTCGAGGTGTTCCGGTGTTGGAATCTCTGCGAGGGGTTGAACTTGAAGGCGCTCTGATGGACGCCGCTCCGAGCAGCGAGAGCAGGTCGCCACGCCGGATATCTACGTCGCCGATCGCCGCTTGCAGGGTAAAGTTGGCCTGCGCGGCCGCGGACCGCGCCTCCAGCGCATCGGGCAGGGTGGCGAGGCCGACGGTCAAACGGGCTTCCACCGCCCTTCGCACGGTCTCCGCGTTGTCGAAGTTCGCTTGCGCTGCATCTCTTTGGCCGATGGCGTTGAGAACATCGTAGTACCGGCGCATGGTCTCGAAGAGGACGTCCAGAAACGTACGGTTGAAGCTGAGGTTCGCACCGAGCAGTCGCTGTCGAGCTTCGTCAATACGCGCCGAGCGAGCTCCAAAGTCGAAAATAAGGTAATTCAGCTGAAGCATTGGTTGGAAGACACCCAGCGTCTGCTGCACGAAAACGTCGTCGAAGAGTATCCCCACCCGAGTGGTATTAGTCAGAGCAACCGCGTTCAGGGCCGGCAGCAGGTCGCTGCGAGCGATACCGAGCCGTGCGGCTGCTGCACGAGCGTTCTCCCAGGCAGCGCGGGTAGAGGGATTGTAACGCTCGGCCAGATCCACCAGCTCGGATAGAGTGTACGAATGGTCCGCCTCGATACGCGTTCGACGGTCCAGCTCCGCAGCCTCACGCTGTTTGGACGCGAAGCCCGAGGGGGGTTGAAAAGGCTTTTCAGCCTCGCCTGAAATCAGTTGACCTTGAGCGCATCTCTATCGATGATAAATCCAGTACGCTCTATTCGTTTCTTCTGCATTGAGTCGAGGAAGCTGTGGGCCCTCTGCGCCGATAATTCAGACGTCCTGGCACCTGAGTCGTCAACTCCACAGCTCTCGATTTTTTGTGAGGGTTCTGGAACGGGGCCGTAGTGTCCCGAGTGCGCTTCATTGGCCACACTTTGCTACCGCTTATGGCAATTAACGGGGCCTGCGCGGCTAGAGCTCACTACGCGCAATCGAAAAAGCGTTTCACTCACGGCATAATAGGGTGTGGATACCATACCATCGCGCCGCCGCCCGAGCGCAGCGGGTTTCTTTCGGGTTCTGGCTTTTTCTACAGCGCTGAGCGTCTTCGCGCAAACGCCGCAGCCATCTGTGAGCGTACATCCCGACTTTGACGGCTTCTGGAGTTCCGCTACCGCCATTCCACTCGAGCGCCCCGCACGGCTGAAGAACCAAGCGTTCTACACCCCGGAACAGGCGGCCCAATTGCAAAAAAAGAAGCGCGGTGCGGATAACGATCCGCTGAGCCGGTTGGAGACCGGTTCGCAGATGCTGCCCAGCCTCCGGACGTCCATCATCACCGATCCTCCCAATGGATTGCTTCCCAGCCTCACGCCCTCGGCGGCCGCCGCCAAGCGGGATCGCTTGGAACGGCTTCACGATCCGACCGCGGCGATAGATATGGGGCTCCAGGATCGATGCCTGCTTTTCCCAACCTCCGTGCCGCCCATGATTCCTTACCGCTACAACAGCAACTATCAAATCGTCCAGACAGGGGATGCGGTCATGGTGGAGGCGGAGATGATCCACGAAGCG
The DNA here is from genome assembly GCA_963786745.1 of Terriglobia bacterium. Lineage (GTDB taxonomy): Bacteria > Acidobacteriota > Terriglobia > Bryobacterales > Bryobacteraceae > Palsa-89. The sequence continues at coordinate 231,311 of CAWBAE010000020.1, forward strand.
AGAATCATCCGGCTCGATCGCAGCTCGCATCTCCCATCAAATCTCAGGCAATGGCTGGGCGATTCGGTGGGGCACTGGGAAGGCGCTACGCTGGTGGTGGAGACCACCAACTTTAACGATGCCGGCGGCTTCTACGGGGAAGCAGGGGGAATGTATGGGTGGGACCGCAACATGCACGTTGTGGAACGCTTCAGTTTGCTCGACGCCAATACTATTCTCTACCGCTTTGAAGTGGAGGATCCTACCGCTTACACGCAGCCCTGGAAGGGCGAACTGACCATGACGAGGGTGTTAAGCCCGCCTTTTGAGTACGCCTGCCACGAGGGCAACCTGGATTTACCCAATATCTTGAAACTCTCAGCGTCGCATCGGCACCGAGCAACACCCCCACCATCTCGGTGACCGAATAAGGAAAGGACAATGCGAAGTTTTCCGTTGTTGGCGACGAAGGACGGCCAAAGTTGTTCGCTTCAACGGCAAGAACTTGCTACCGATAATCCGTGATACTGGCCATAGGTCAAATAGCTACTTAAACCAATACTGGGTTTGAGCTGTCCATTGATTTTCCGGGTATTGTTTGTGCAGCAGGTCGAAAGCGGCCTTGGATATTTGTCCGCTGAACGCGCCGTTTCTGCAGCCGTAGCGCGTCGCCACAACCAGGCGGTGAAGGGCTTGCGGCACCTGCGGGTCTTCCGGATGGGTCTTCGCCCACGCAAAGATAATCAGCGCCAGGAACGTCTTGGTTGAGCCTTTTTCATGCAATTCGCTGACCTCATGGCTCGCGACGTCGCAGTCTTCCTGAGACAAGACTTCGTTCAAAGGCTTGGACGCCACGGTCAAACGCCACGAGATGGAAGTGTTTTCGTCAGCGCTTCGATGACTCCGGAACGGAGGACTGGCTTTCCACCTGACGCTACCAGGATCCAGAACTGCCCAGCTCGGTTCGATAATTCACCCTGACGGTGGGCTGAAACTGCCGGTGAAGTGCGATCAAGAGGGCGGCTTGGAATTTCCAGCGATCCGCCGGAGCGCCGGTCTCGGGAACCACGCCGGGCTGCCAATCCGGTTGCTCCTTGGCTACAATTGGCGCCAGTTCCCGGGCCGTGTCGAGATCGTTCAGCATGAAGGCTCTCGTCCAACCCGCCAGAGCTACATCGGCTGCCAACCAAGCTGGCAGTAACTTGTTATGGGCGGTCTGGTTGAGTAACACATAAGCCGAATCCTCAGCTAGGATCTCGCTGTCCACATTGCTTTCGGACCCAAATAGTCTCTCGCTCCAATCGGTCTGCGGGCGCCCAACGCAGAAAATCATCGAAGCTCGTCGCAACCCAGCACCCGCCGCTCGATCCCAGCGCCTGGCCGAGAAGCGTCTCACCCTCCCATATTTGTCTTGAAGCCAGGCAGTTCTTCCAAGGAGGCTCATGGTTTTGAGGTCTTCGGATCGCTCGGACTCGATGCGGCCGATTACCGCGCCCTGGGTTTCTTCCGGCGACATGGCCTGGATGAGTTCCGTGCCTTGGTTCGGACCACGCGCGTTGGTACTATTAAGACGCTCCTCAGCAGACACGGCGTCGCTTCTGGCGATCAATTGCATTGGAAACTTTGGGAATGGTGGCCTTGATCATTTTCGGCGGTCGTCGAAAAGCACAATCGCAACGCCATTCCAGGCATCTCGTCCCGCGCATTGTGGCGGCTTGCTCCGCAGAGGCACGATTCCGACGTCGCTGTGTACGAGGTGAAAATGCGCTTCGAGATATTCGCGAACCAGATCCGCGCGTCTTCGCGACGTCACAAATTGCTGGTCAGGCGTTCCCGTACCGGAGTACCCCTCGACAATAACCAAATGATCCAGCAGTGTATCCACCTCCGGGGCAACCGCGCTGTCAATCTCCTGGCGCCCAGTTTCGCCTAGTTGCACTGTGTCATTGCCGCCGGAAACGAACAGGTTCGCCGCATCCAGCCAAGTGCGGGACCCGCAAGCATTCTGGCGCTGGCAGGCCTTGAGGTAATCGGCCGACGACAACTGCTCCAGGTTATAAAAACCGCGCTTTTTGAAAAACCCCCGGAAGAAGAATTCGTGTTTGAGCGCTTCCGTGTCTTCCGCAAGATTGGCGGTTCCGCGATTCAGGTTTGAAAGCGTCTCGCGAATATTGGCCGCTCCATCCTCGCCCATGTTGTCGGGCCCCAAAGCGCCCTTGATCGTTTGGTTGAGTTGTTCCGACATGGCCTGCACGTTCTCAAGAATTGCCTGCGCTTTCGACGCGAGGTCACGAGACTCCACATCTTGGAGAATCTTATCGGCGCGCGCCGATGCGTCGCTTAGGTTGGAAGTGGCTTGCTGCGCATTGGCTAGAGTCGCCTGCAACTGCTTCCTGGTCGCTTCATCTTTCAAGAGCAAGCCAGCCGGCCCTTTACCCGCATTCAGATCCGACACAATTGTGTTAATCGTGTCCGTGATCTGGCTGGCATTGCTGGCCATCTTTTTGATGTCCGGCTGCACTGTCGCAACCAAGCCGTCAACGTGATTCACGGTCTTGGTCACTGAATCGAGCGCGACATCCAGCCGGCCGTGAAGGTCGGTAACGCTGCCTTGAAGGTTATCCAATAGCGTGGAACTTTTGTCCAACAACGCGGAACCCTTCTCGAGGGCCTGCCCTAGATCGAAGGGCTCTTTACTCGGAAGCGTGGCTCCGTCCGGCGCTTCTGGGGCGGTGCTCGTACCCTCCCGAATGAAGATAAATTTATCGCCAACGATGCCCTCGGTCCGAATAGAGACCAATGAATCCGTGCGGATCAATCCTCGCGCGTTCGTTCTCACCTGAAGCTTCAGCCGGAACTTCGAGGTTGGGCTAGCGGGAATTTCGATACCCTTGACCTCGCCGGCCTCGATGCCGGAAACTCGCACCTGCGCGCCGCGCGGTAATCCGCCGATGTCCGAGAATTCCGCGTAGAAGTCCACATGTTTGCCGAAAACATCGTAACGGTTTCCGATCACAAACAGGATCGCAGTGAAGAGTCCAATACCCAAGATCAGGAACAGCCCAATAGCCCAGGGATGAATGCGCATATTATTGTGCCTCGGAAACCAAGGCTCTCACCAAAGAGCTCTGATTCTTCGCTAACTCGTCCATGCCGCCTACCGCGATAAGATTGCCATCATTTAGAACTCCCACGCGGTCGCCGACGCGACGCGCTTCGTGGGTGTCGTGAGTGACAATCAGCATCGCAGTGTTGTCTCTTTTTCGGACGCGTAATAAGAGGTCGTCGATCTCCGACGCCGTCACGCGATCCAGCCCGCTCACTGGCTCGTCGACCAGCAGGATACCGGGGTCGAGCATAAGGGCTCGAGCCAGTCCCGCCCGTTTGCGCATGCCCCCTGATAGTTCCGCCGGCATCTTGTGGCCGTCTTTTCCCAAGCCCACATCTTCCAGGTTTTTTTGAACGATGGTCTCAATCTCTTCATCCGGCTTTTTCTCCCATAAGCGCTTCAAAGGCACTGCGAGGTTGTCATGGAGCGAGAACGAATCGAACAGCGCGGCGCTCTGAAAAAGGAACCCGACGCGGCTTCTCACTTTCGATAGTCCGTCTTCATCCATCCCGACAATGTTGTCGTTTTCGATGTAGATTGCACCCGCATCCGGTTGTATTAGGCCGATAGCGAGCTTTAAGGTCACGCTCTTCCCCATTCCGCTTCGGCCTAAGAGACAAAAGGCCTCTCCTGGCATAACTTCAAAGGAAACGTTGTTGAGAACCGCTCGGCCGGCAAAAGAGCGGGACACTTCGCGGAAACATATCGCAGGAGCAGGGCCGCCGTTCATATGGCCGTCTCCGGGAACAGAAAAAAGATAGCCTTTACCAGGACAACGTCGATAAGAATAATGGCGAGGGACGAGATGACCACGCTGTTCGTGGCAGCGCGCCCGACGCCTTCGGCGCCCTCATCGGTGGTGTAACCGAGGTAAGAGGAGATCAGACCAATAACGGATCCGAAAATGACCGTCTTCAGGGTTGGGGGAATGAAGGCTGCCCAGCTCACGTCATGGAAAGCGCGGGAAATGTAAAGTTGGACGGATAGATCAGAGACCGCGCGTTCCGCTAAGAAGCCTCCCACAAGGCCTACTACATCCATGAAGATCGTAAGTATGGGAAGCGCGATCGAGCAGGCGATGATGCGGGGAATCACTAGCATTTTGAACGAATCTATGGAAAGCACTTCGATTGCGTCAATCTGTTCGGTTGCGCGCATGTTCGCCAACTCCGCTCCAATGCCCGCTCCCACTCGCCCAGCCATCAGCAATCCGACCAGGAGCGGTCCAATCTCGTTGAAGAACGCCAATGACTGGACTGCGGGCATCTCTGCTTGAGCTCCGAATTGGACCAGAGTGGTCTGGGTGTGAAAGGCCAGGACGAGACCTAGAGCGAAGCCCGAAGCCAACACCAGGGGCAACGATTTCCATCCAGCTACTTCGATTTGTCGCAGGATCATCTGGAACTCAAAGGGACGCACCAGCACCCGCCGTGTTGCGCGCATTGCAAATGAGCCAATGTTCCCGATGAAGTCCAGATATCTACGCATATATTCGATACCGAATCAATTCGGAGGCGTCTCCTGCCTCCGATCCCGTACTCCGCACAAAGCCCTCTTGAACTAGCGAGCGGACGCTTGCGCAATGGTTGCGACGAACGTCTGCGCGCCTGAAGGCGCTGTTGCTCCCGCGATTATTTCGCCGTTGCTTAGGGTCTTTCCATAAAGGGCTTTGTTGCCGGAGTCATCGGGTTTCAAGGTAGCGCCATCGAGATCGAAGCCCGCGAAGGCTCCTTTGGCGTGTCCGTAAAAACGAATCTTTGCGTTAGGATCGCCATGTGCCGACGCGCCATTTCCCCAGGCAGCCGAAGCGTCCGACCCGATCGCGAAACGATCAGAGAGCAGCTTGGAACGCAGGCCGTTGTCCATCGACAGAATTACGATGTTCACTTCCTCGCCACCCAGCTGCACGCCCAAGCTGCTGCTGTCGAGGGTGATCGCTCCTGGCGCCGACCAATTGCTACCATTCCGACACGAGATGAATCCCCGTCCATGGCCTACACCGACAACGACGGCCCCTTTCTTGAATCCTGGAATGACCACGATGCAGTCGGCGCTGGCAAGTTCTCCCGCCCGAATGTCGCTAGATTGCGTCATCGTATTCAGAACAGCAGTGGCCTTCCCGAGCCGTGCGGTCATATCATCCGCGCCCGCCACAGTCAAAACGCCAACGAATGTCAGCGAGAGAAGGTATTGTGCTTTTCGCATAAGTCTTGCCCTTTCCTATTCGGGTAAAGGCACGCAGCGTTCCAATCGGGCGCATCAATGGAAGTCCTTCAAACTGAACCTCTTTCCGTCAGAAATGACTCACCGCACCTGTGAGGGACCCCTGCGACGAAGACCACTTGTTGACGCGTCGGATGGTCACCTGACAGTGAGTCACAGCCATTCCCTCCGACTTACAAGAAATGAGCGGCATAGGCTACCTGCGGACGAAGGAAAATCTCCGAGCTGAGCCACCACCGGCTTTCATTGACTTGCGTATCTCTGGCAGTAAGATGTCGCGCCAGTGATTGACCAGACAATCTCTCACTACCCTGTCCTCAGCAAGCTGGGCGGCTGCGGTATGGGCCGACATTTAGCAGCCGTGAGCGGCTAGTTAGGCGCCGAAGTTGGCTTTAAGCATGTTGCAGAAGAGTTGTCCTTGCTCGATGGCATCGTCGAGCGCCACATGCGTATGAGGCAGGGGATCGAACCACTCGGGGGGCATCGACTGCTTGCCGCACGCTCGATATGGTTTGCGCAGCAATGCCATCGCATAGGTCTTGATATCAATTGCCGAATAGCCGAATGGGTTCTCGCCCGCGAACTCGGTGAGATACCAATAGACGAAAGAAAAATCGAAAGCGGCCGGGTACCCGACAAACACTGGCCGTCCGCCAAACGCCTTGAGCCAGGCAACGTAGCGTCTCAGGGCAACAGTAGGCGCTTCGAGATTTTGCCGGCAGGCCGACCATGCGTCCGGCTGTGTGGCCCACCATGCGGCGGTCTTGGGATCCGGGGCCGATGCGGGCAGCGTTTCCAAGTTGGCGGAGAAAGTCCCCAGCAGCTCTTTGTCGGCCAGATAGGCTGCCGATCCAATGCTCAGCATGGAGTGTTTTCCCGCGACCGGCCCGTCGGTTTCTATATCCGTGCTGACGTAGATCTCACGCAACGGTGACTCGTTCATGGTCTGCGATGACACATTGGGGTCGACAAAAGATTCACAAATCCCCAGTTGACCACATCAATACGAGCATTGCTGAATCGTCTGGCCGTGCGACTAGAAAAGGAACTCCAACCCGCGTCCTTGAGAACCGGGCGAACCAGCTTCCACAGTTCTCGGCTGACGAGCTTGCCATCCATTGCAGCCCGTACTTTACCCTGCAAGCACACGCAAAGCCAACCATCGAGAACAGGCGTTAGCGCAAGTGTGCGCCGTTTATTCGCCCCCACTCGAGGGTCTGTCCTGACAGTGGCGACCCCATCGGACACCACGTTTTTTGCAGGGTTAAGTCTTGGCTATCACACATCAACCATTTCCATCCGATCAACTTCGATGTTGCGCAAGTAATCGCAGATGCTGGCCTCAGATGCTCCGCGCTCCAGAAGCTCATAGACGCCGCGAATGTGACACCTGATTTCGCGTAATCTCTCCTTGTCGACCATGTGTATCCATCACATGAACACCCAGCGGCCGATGAGGGACTGGCAAGTCTCATGAGCGACGGCTAAGGGCGGGCAGCGGCCCAGCGGTGAGGCAGCAACTCATCGAGCTGCTGAATCGAGCACTCGCCAACGCGCGACAGCACATCCTGGAACCAGGCGAACGGATCTACTTTGGCCAGTTCGCACGAGGCCACGAAGCTGCGCAGCACCGCCATCGTTTTGCCTCCTCGATCGCTTCCCACGAAGGTCCAGTTGTTGCGCCCCACCGCGATGCCGCGCAGGCTCCGCTCAGTATGGTTGTTGTCGATTGACAGATCGCCATCTTCCAGGTAGCGCGTCAACGCGGTCCAGTTCTTCAGCGCGTAGGCGACCGCTTGGCCGGCTTCGCTCTTGGGCAACACTTCTTCGCGAATCTTCTTTAGATATTCGTGCAATCTCTCCAGCACTGGCTTGGACGCATGCTCGCGCAACAGGCACAAATCCTCGCCCACGATACCAGACCGCCGCGCGCGTTTCTCCACCTTATATAGGTTCGCGATGTAGGCCAGCACCGCGCCCATCCGCGCCGAATCGGTATCCAGCGCCCTATGGAAGTGACGCCTCGTGTGGGCCCAACAGGCCACCTCCACCAAGCCGCGTTCGGGATTAGTGAAAAAGCTGTCGTAAGCCACATAGGCATCGGCCTGCAGATATCCGCGATACGCTTTCAGAAATGTTTCCGGCCCCGCGCGTTCTCGTGTCGGGGTGTAATCGAATACCGCCGCGGGATGTTCGCGATCCCCGATGTACGGCCAGAATCGCCCCCTTCGCGTCGCCCGCTTCAATTTGCGGTCCAGCACTTTCACCGGTGTATCGTCAGTCCCCACCACCTTCGAACTCAGCACGAACTGCTTCAAGCGAACATACAGAGGGTCGAGCAGCTGGGCCGATTGCCGCATCCAGCCGCCCATGGTCTGGTCCGGAATCTCCACGCCGAAGCGGCTGAAGATTTTCGCTTGCCGGTGCACGGGCAGGTGGTCGGCTATTTTGCTGACGATCACCTGTGCCAGTAGCGATGCGCCGGCCACGCTCTTCTCGATGGGCTGCGGCGGCTTGCCCGCCGTCTTCACCGTGCATGCGCACGCGTATTTCTTGCAGACATCCTCGATCACTAGCAACTGCGCCGGAATGTATTCGTAGCGCTCGCTGGTTTCTTCTCCCATCGGCCGCAGGTCTTGGTTGCATGCGGCGCAGTGTTTTTCTTCTTCCGCCAAATCGTGCTCGATCCGTTCGCGTTTCAAGTGTGAGGGCAGCGTGCGGCGTCCTCGCCGGCGAGTTTCGTCTTGGTCCGCACTGCTGTTGGAAGTCGAGCCTGGCGGCACATCGTCGTCCTTTTGCGTTTCCGTGGCGGCTTCAGACTCAGCAGCGTTGAGCTCCTGCACGAATAATCGCAACTGATCGACGCTCAACTGTTCGCTGTGAGTGCCGCTTTTGGCCGAAAGCAACTGGCTCAACAGCCGTTGTGTCTTGTCCAGTTGCGTGGTCAGATCCACCAGCATCTGCTGCAAGATCTCTGGATCTTTCGGCAAGCTGTTGCGGTCCACCGGCACTACCGGAATTATAGGGCGAACGCTGCTTCAGGCCAAGGATAAAATGTATCCCCAGCCAATCTTTATGCGGCTTCCGGGCTCGCGCGCCGATAGCGCTTCCGGCGCTTGGCAGTGCTCAGATCGATGCCGCTCAGCAGCGCGCCCAACTCCTGCGCCGTTATCTCGCGCCGCGCTTCGTCTTCTTCCCCGAACGGCATCGCGTAGGTGCCCTCCTCCAGCCGCTTGGCCCACACCGCGAATCCGTCGCGATCCCAATACAAAATCTTCACCCGATCCTTGCGCCGGTTCGCGAACACGAACAGATGCCCGGCAAACGCATCCAGCTTCATCGCGCCGGTGACCAACGCGTGGAGCCCGTCGAAGCTCCGCCGCATGTCGCACGGCGAGGTGCACAAGTACACCCGAACACTCGCCGGCAGGTGGATCACGCTGGTTCCCGCAGCACCGCCAGCACCAGCTTGAGCGTCGCGGCATCGGACGGAATCCGAAGCCGGTCGCCGCTGGCCAGCATCAGTTCGATGGGTGCTGCTGTTTCCTCTCCGGGCTTGCTCTCCACCAGCGCGAAGCGAACGGGTGTGTTCTGTTTCCGCAGCCTCGCACGCCACCCGTAGAAGGCGGACTCCTTCAGTCCTCGCTCACCACAATAGGCGCGGATCGTCTGGCCGCTGCTTTCCTGCTCCGCGATTCGCTGGCGCCACAGCTCGCGCCGTTGCTCTTGTTTGGTGCTCACCTCTCCACTATGTGCCGCATTCCGTGGCTGGAATAGTGGGGTTCATGTGATGCTTACATTCAAACAGCTATATACGAGTACGAAGAGTTCGAGCCCAGCACGGTCGCCGCGCAATGGAACTAAATTCGTGACTGTTAGCGCCTCGTACTGCTGCTCGGTGACGATTAGCTCGTCAAGCGTAAGCAGGTGTGGCTCGTGGCCGTAGAAGTGACCAAGGGTCACCACCATCCGCGTCGGAGCGCCCCCGGGAGATGTAGTCTGCGCCGACGGCGGCAACACCGCAGCGAACATCAGCGACGCAATCTTTCCAACTTTATTCAGCATTGATCTCCTCGCTGATCTATTCGAGCCCTCTGTGATCGATGAATGGCCAACCTGGCCAATCGGCGGCAGAGGGCTCCCTTATTCCGCTCAATGTTGCAGGCTGAGTCGCAGGTGTCGGTGACCCTACCGTGCGCCGAACGCCTCGGCAACCTCAACTTCGTCCCCGTTGGGCTTCTGGGCTTTCAGGTGAGCTGCGCGCAAGGCATCCATCTGAGGGGCTTTCGCGCCCGTGGCAGGTTTCCCAGGGTTCGCGCCAAGCTCGGCAGGCATGGATGGCACCGGAGTGTTGTTTGCTTTCGCCAACGCGGCCGCCTTCGGCTTCGGATATACAAATTGATGCCCGAAGTTCTCGCCAGGATAGAACCACGCCCGCACCGCTTCCGGAGCCGGCTGGGGCCTCGTCGAACGTGATAATCGGGTTCCCCCGGGGTTGCAGGCGCACGTCCGGAATCGCGACGAATGTTGCGTACAGATGTGTTTCGTCCTTGCTAAACACTTGTACGATGCTCCGCTCCGGCGAAGAGTCAGCCAGCTTGAACACGTAAGTTCCCGCTTTCAGCACTTGTCCCGGAACTTCAACCGGACCGCTGAAGGTGAATATGGTCTTCTGGTCCCATTCATCGGCAGTGGCGCGCGAAGCCATCCCACCCAGGACTCCAAGGCCCATCAAAAGAATCAATATCGCTCTATTCATTTCCTGTCGTCTCCTTTAAAGACCGTCTGACCACAATGAAAGAGCAATAGAGGGACCGTTATGCAATTTTTTGTTAATCAAGAGGATAACGCGGGATGTAGGAACTCCCCCGCGGCGCCATTCTGACATCGATGTCGGCTAGCGGTCAGCGGAACCAGTAGTCACTGTAAAACGCATGGCGATCAATAGCGTGATTTCGTCGCCCGTTTGAGAAGAAGGCTCCGAGCGGGTCTCGTTCGACCGATGGCAGGGTTATTGCTCAGCACAGGGCGGGTGGTCTACCGGCGCCTGGTTGAAGGCCATTTGGGGGGGAGCATGCTTTGTCTGGTGGTTGATGACGAACCGTACATCCGACTGTACATCGGCACGATTCTGCGGCGAGAGGGTTTCGAAATCGTGGAGGCCGAAAGCGGGACCGCCGCTTTCGAGATTGTCGAAACGCTCAGGGGCCGTGTCGATCTCATTGTCACCGACATTCAAATGCCGAATGGCGACGGGCTGAGTTTGGCGAATACCGTGAGAAGCACGTTCCCGTTGGTCCCGATCATTTTAGTGTCCGCCCGCACCAAGCCGGATACCGTCTTTGAATTCGTCGAGAAACCGTTCGCCGCCTCAACGCTCGCAGGGGCCATCCGGAAATTCCTAACTCGCACACCAACGCCGGCTTAGACCTGACGCATCTCACGTACTCAATGAAAGGCTGAGCCGACTTTGTCTCAGTCGGCCTTAAGTCACCAGACCAACTTGCCAGCCGGGGGCCCGGCTGAGAAGCGGCCAGGCCGCAAGGCCGCAACCTCCCCGAAGGTGGTAGCAGCTTACCCCTCAATCTTGTTGCTATAAAGCCCTCCATCGAGGGATGTAGATAAACCTGCTCAGATCCAGAATGAATGTGGAGACAGAACGTTTTCGAGCTTGGCATCACGGCAAAAAACAGGAGCCCTACAATGACCACAAATGAACTAACACGATTCCGAGCAATTCTAACGGCCAGGATTGCTGAACTAGAACGCTTGATCCGCCGCCGCGATGGGATCGCTGTTGAAAGAAGCGCGGACCAACTGGAGGAAATCCAGGCGGCTTCCGAACGAGCGCTCGCGGTTTGTAACCTCGATCGTGATTTTAGCCAGCTTCGAAACGCCCGTGCCGCCATCCGTCGTATCGAAGACGGCAGCTTTGGGGCATGTCAGGAGTGCGATCAAGACATCCACCCGAAGCGGCTTGCCGCAGTGCCGTGGGCCCCTTTTGGTATCGGGTGCCAGGAAGCCGCCGACAGCAATCTTGAAGAGACCAGCCACGATCTCCTCGGCCTCGCCGCCTGAGGGCTGGTGGTCGAAAACGTGCAAAGCTGCCTGTGAGGGCGGCGGAAGGAGAAAGCAAAGTGTCGAAACTGGAGTTACTCGATCCCACTAAGACGGGAAGGCCGGCGGAAGACCTGAAGAAGCATCTCAGCCGCCTCGTCATTGGACAAGAGGAAGCCATTCACGAAATCGTGAGGTGTTACCAGACTCACCTGGCGGGGCTGTCCCCTGTGGGCCGGCCGATCGGAAACTTTTTGTTCCTCGGGCCGACAGGTTCGGGAAAGACTCGCATCGTGGAAGCAACCGCCGAGTCCCTGGTCAAGAATCCGGGGGCGGTGGTCAAGATCGACTGCGCGGAATTTCAGCACAGCCATGAGATTGCCAAGTTGATCGGCTCGCCTCCCGGATATCTAGGGCATCGCGAAACGCATGCTTTGTTGTCGCAGGAGGCGCTCAATCAGCATCACACCGATAAGCTCAAGATCAGCTTCGTGCTTTTCGATGAAATCGAAAAGGCGTCCGACGCATTGTGGAATCTGCTATTGGGCATCCTCGATAAAGGGACGCTGACGTTGGGCGACAACCGCCGAGTCGATTTCTCGTCGGCGATGGTGTTCCTAACCAGCAATCTTGGCGCATCTGAGATGAGTTCCCTTCTCAGCCCGCGGCTGGGCTTCCACGTTCCTTCGCAAGAGGGCGCCGTTTGCGGCACGAAATTCAGCGCCAAGTTGTCTCGCACGGGCATAGAGGCCGCCCGCCGGAAGTTCACGCCAGAGTTCATCAACCGTTTGGACAAGGTCGTGGTCTTTAAGTCTCTGGGCAACGAGGAACTGCGCAGGATCGTTCAAATCGAATTGGAAATGGTTCAGCAGCGAATTCAGAACGCAGCCGCGAATAAGCCGTTCCTGGTGAATGTCACCGACAGCGCCCGGGAGTTCTTGCTGAGCGAAGGCACTGATTTTAGATACGGCGCCCGACCCTTGAAGCGCGCCATCGAGCGCCTGCTTGTCCAACCGCTGTCTAATTTGATGGCCACCGGACAGATTCAGCGCGGCGATTGCATCCGAGTAAGTCACAGCGATGGCTCGCATTTGCTGATGTTCTCACGCGAAGCAGGGACCTGGGAAACATGGAGAGCGGTCAGCCGGGCTGCTGCCTAAGAAGCGCTACTTCGAATCGAAGACCCTCCCATAAAGACCCAACTTCGGTAGGCATCATTCGCCGCTCGCCATCACCGGTGCGCTGCGCGCGGCGGCGAGCCCCCCAGGCCACCAGTTCCAATCGCCCGCAATACGAAGAAGCGCAGGGCCGATCACAATGCGAACCAGTGTCGCGTCAATAAACACGGCTACCGCCAGCGTAAATCCGATCATCTTAACCACCAGGAAGCTTCCGAACGTGAATGCCGCGAATACCACAATCATGATCGCGGCGGCGCTCGTAATCAGGCCCGCGGTTCTGGCCAGCCCCTCGGGGATCGCATCCATTTCACTCAGCCCGCTCCTCCTCGCTTCGAGGACTCGGGCGACCAAAAACACCTCGTAATCCATGCTCAGTCCGAAGACGATGGCAAAGGCGACGATAGGCACAATGGGGAACACGCTGCCCGTTCCCGCAGGAACTCCCAGGAAGCTGCTTCCGTGTCCGTCCTGAAAGACTAAAACCAATGCTCCGAAGGAGGCCGCAACCGAGAGCAAGTTCAGAGCGATGGCCTTCACGGCGGCGAAAAGCGATCGGAACCCGCCAAGAAGCGCCAGGAGCGTCCCCCCCACCACCAGCGCCATTACCGAAGCAAACCGGTCCCGGACAATCGTCTGATAATCGGCATTTAGCGCCGGGATGCCTCCAATGCGCAGCGTGGCGCCGGGTATTCCCGTGAGAGCTGCCGCGCCGGTCTTCCGCAGCTCCCGCACCCAGTTGACCTGATCGCTCAGGGAAACGGAAGCCTTGGGTAACACCTCAAGCAGCGCCGCCCGTCCGTCGCGGCTCAGGAACGTTCGACGCGTCTCACGCGAGAGATTGCCGAGGGAAGACCGGTTGCTCTCCGCCATCGTCGTGATCGAGATCACGCGGTCGGCACGAGGGTCGCTCGCGAGCCGCTTGGTGAGACGATCGAGAGTATTCCACCCCGCGTCCGTTTCCGCGATGGAATCCGCTGGAAGTTCGAGAATCACGCGCAACGATTGAACAATGCCGGCCCGGTCCATTTGTTCCAGGGTGTGAAGCGCGTGAACCGATTCCGCCGCCGGCGGAAGCCAATCCCCGCTGGGGACACTGGTATCGAGCCGCGCGGCCTGCGAGGCGAGCAGAAGCAAGGGGGCGCCTGCCAGAAAGATGGCAAGCCAGGGATGGGCGACAATCACCTTCCCCCACTGCCTCCAGCGGTTTCCCGTGCGTGCGGCCCGATGCGCATCCAACTTCGCGGTAAAGGGCAACCGGCCGGCATTGATCCGCGGACCGAGAATCGCCAGCACCGCCGGAACCAGGGTATTTGTAAGCAACACACTCATTCCCGCCACCAGGAATCCCGCCACGCCGATGGAACGGACTTCGCTGATGGGAACCGTCAAGAGGGCAAGAAATCCGATGCCTACCGTCGAGGCTGAAATCAGGAGTGTAGGACCCGCCTGACGTGCCGCGATGACCGAGGCTTTGAGTCCGTTGTGCCCGGCGCAAATCGCTTCCCGGAAGCGGCTGACCATGAGCAGCGCGTAGTCGATCCCCAAGCCCAGCCCCAGCATCGTGGCCAAATTCTGAACCAGAATGGACAAGTGCCAACGCAGGGCCAGGAATCCCGCAATCGCCATAGTGGTCGCGATGGCAAGCTGGCCAACGGCCAATGGAATCAGGGCCGCCACCAGGCTTCCGAAAGCCACCAGCAGAAGCGCGAGTGTCGCGGGAATCACCAGAATCTCGCCGTGCCGCACGTCATCGGCGCTGGCTTTCCGAATGTCGAAATTAAGCGGCGTCTCGCCCGTCAGTTCGATCTTCACCGCCGGATAACGGCGCCGCAATTGATTTTCGAAGAGAGTTCGCCCGCTCGTGAAGCTTCGGGACCAGCGACTCGACGGGCCCGTCGGTGGACGCAAGCCCCACCAGAACAAAGGTTCCTCCTCCCTTGCCCAGGAAAATCGGATCGCGCAAATCGAGACGGGAAACCACCCCGGACACGCCGGGTTCCGCTCTCAGCCCCTCCACGATTGGCGCTAGCGCTTGCTCGCCCTCCGGGGAATCCGCGGGTGGCAGTCCCTGAATCACCAGCACCACGCGGTCCACGAATGGCGAACGAAAACGAGTGGCCAACTCCTGCGTGACAATTTCCGCTTCGCTACCTTCGACGCGCGTTGCAGTCTCCAGATGCCGCTCGGCGTGAAAAGAAAATGGAAGAAGCGCAAGGACGGCGACAAACACTATCCCGGCCAGCCAGAAATGGCGCCTATGCACGAGATTCATGATCTCATGTTGAGGGCTGAATCCGCCAAAAGAGGCGGCAGCCACCAAACTATGGACGCTCCGGCAGCCCGGTTTTCGTACATTCCGCCCCTATGAATCTGCGAAGATTGGGGTGAAGATTCCATCGGCTAAGGAGGGCCAATGCGCAAACTCGCGATGTTCGGGCTGGTTGCCGCCGTTCAACTTGGAGCCGCCGACCCGCGCATCGGTTCATGGACGCTCATCTCCGCGCAGTCCTCGCTCGATCCCCCCAACAAAATCTCAATCGCACCCCTGCACCATGGTGTGCACGTGGTGATATCAGGCGACACCCGCGCCGATTTCACGGCGAAGTTCGACGGACACGAAGCGCCCGTACAAGGCAATCCAGGGTTTAATCAAATCGAGCTGCGCAAGATTGATAAGCATCGAGGCGAGATCAAAGAGAAGAAGGATGGCGCATTGGTGGCGACGATTCGCGACGAAATTTCGAAAGATGGCCACGAACTAACGGTCAACACTTCCAGGCAAGGCCGTCCCAGCCAGATCACCGTGTGGACCCGGACCGGAGGCGCGAAGGCCGTCGATGACCTATTCGTAGGTGATTGGAACCAGGAAATGAGCAAGACCCGCTTGCGGCAAGGGCTGACGCTCAAAATCGAGGCCGATGGAAACGATGGAGTGCAATTCTCGGGCGAATACAGCTACACCGCCCGTTTTGACGGCAAGGAATACAATCTGAAAAACTCGATCAACGATACGGTAACGCTCGCGCTGGTTGATGGGCACACGGTGGATGCGATCTATAGGCGAGACGATAAAGTTGCTCAAAAGGATCGCTGGGTGGTTTCCGCAGACGGGCTACAGATGACCCTCACCACAACAGGCGTGCTGGAAACTGGTCAGCAGGTAAGGGAGAACATGGTATTTCGAAAGCAGTAACCGGGTGCTCGCTGTCCGGCAGTGGACGACGCATCCGCGCAGATCAAATGCCTATTGGTGGATGGCCACCGCGCTGAGCTTAGGAGCTGCAACCGAGATGATTCCCTTTCGCTGCATAAATCTTAGAATTCCGTTGACCGTATCTTCCAGAGACGGATCCGGCTGGCCCCAAGCGGAAGCATTCCGAGCCGCTTGATAACAGGAACTGTCGTAGCGTTTGAACTCCATCGACGAGATGTTGTCTACGGAGCCCACCAGAAAATCCAGCAGCGGAAAGAGCAGATCCTCCTTCCTGCATCTCCTGATAAGCTCGGGAACGAAGTCGGGAAGGCTAAACACCTCGAATTGCCGGCCAGTGGCCTTTGTAATCAGGCCGGTAATGTCCAGCATGTTCGCGTAATCGTCCCTGGTAACATGGTAAGTTTTGTTAACCGTTCCAGGAGCGGTGGAAATTGCAACGATGTTGTTAGCCGTGATGTCTGCAGGAACGAAACTAACCTGGTTCATGGCATCCACTCCAATGCCGTGATTCACCATGAACGCAACTAAACGAACGGCTATATCGAAGTTATTACCTCCGCCCGCAACCGAGGGGCTAACCAGAGCCGGCCGGAAAATCCGTGTCGCGAGTCCCCGGCGGCGAGCGTCCATGACTACCTGTTCGGCTACCCACTTCGACTGGCTGTATCCAAAATCGAGAAGCTCCATATTCTCGTTCAGGTCGGTCTCATACAGCACCTTCTTAACCGCCCAGCCAAACACGAAGGTTGTGGAGACATAGTTGAAGCTCTTGGGCTTTCCTTCAAACGCCAGTCTTAGGACCTCGTTCGTTCCAAGAACGTTAGCGTCACGCATCCGGTCGTAATTCAACAGGTAGTTCACGGTTGCACCGTTATGGAAAACGGTGTCGATTTCATATGTGAGAAGATCCCAGGCTGCCGGCGTCAGGCCCAGCTTCGGCTGCCCGAGATCTCCGCAAACGGGAATCACGCGAGCCTCGAACATCTGCATCAGCGGGGCCGCGCAAGGCCCCATCGATTCCATCGCCGCCCTCAGTCTTTGCCGGCCCTGACGCTCGTCGGAAGACCTGACGAGAACATAGATCTTCGCGCGCGTCTGTTCCAGCAGACTCTTCACAAGGAACGGTCCGATGAACCCAGTGCCACCCGTGAGCAGCACCTGATTCAGGATCGGTATCTCGGGCAATAAGGCAGGCGCGGGCGGCTCAAAGATGAGCTTCCTGTCGTTGCTCATCATCAGTTTTTCCGCCGCGCGCTCCTCTTCGCGGAAGGCCGTCAGAGAAGTCCGCAGCAGAACCAGCGCTTCTTCGGGGGCATGCTCCAACTGTCCGGCCAGTCGAAACAGGTCGGCGACGCTGACACGCTGAATGAGCCCGATATCTACCTGCCTGGCAAGCATATCGGCGCCTTTATCCTTCAAAAGCTCCTTGATCTCGTGCATGAACACAACTAGATCCAGGGAATCCAGCCCCGCTTCGATGAGGTTGTACGATTCGGCGCCGGTCAGGTTGTACCGGGCTTTCAACGCGTCGAAAGGCGACTGGCCTTCGGAGCCGGACGTTGACCCCGCATCCTTTTCGCGCGAAAACTCCGAGAGGACGGTAAATTTGCCTTCCAGCCACATCTGCTTGGTTTTATGGCGCATGATCTTGCCTGAACTGGTTCTCGGTATTGCACGGGGTGCTATGAAGGAAATCAGCGCCACTTCCACATTGAGGTGGTTCCGGACGGCGGCCGCGATCTTCAGCGCTTCCGGAAGCGCCTTAGGGTTTTTCACTTCGGCAACCACCGCCAGCGCCGGCTCGCTGTCTTCGTGAATCTGGAAAGCGGCTACGCAATTGGTCCGTATCAGGCCGGATGCTTTCTCCACCACTTCCTCGATATCCTGCGGGTAGTAGTTTTGCCCGCGGACGATAATCATGTCCTTGATGCGGCCGCAAACGAAGAGCTCGCCGTCGTGGAAGAAACCCATGTCGCCAGTCCGCAGGTAGCCGTCGTCATAAGGGCTGTCGTCCACCAGCCGGGCATGAAACATCTTGAGCGCCAGTTCCGGATTATTCCAATAACCTTGGCACTTACTCTCTCCAGCCACCCAAATCTCGCCGATATGACCCGGCTCCAGAGCAAGGTGCTTCTCCGGATCTACGATCTTGACAGTGAGACCCGGTAGTGGAGTTCCACAACTGACAATCTGAGTGGACGCTTCGATTTCGGAAGCCTCGGTGATCATGCGGGCCTTGCCGAGCGCGATGGCGTTCTTGTTGACGGAAATGATATTGCGGCCGCCGTGCGAAACCGCCAGAGTATTCTCAGCCAGACCGTACGCGACAAAAAAACTCTCCGACTTGAGTCCATAGGGCTGAAAGGCCTGCAAAAAGCGCGTGTAAGTGCCCGGCTTGACAGGTTCCGCGGCAGCCATCAGCAAGCGTAGCGAGCTGAGATCGCAATATTCCAGGCTCTCCTTCGAAAGCCGCCCGGAGCGTACGCAATAGTCGTAAGCGAAGTTGGGCGCCGCGGAGGCGCTAGCCCCGTAGGTTTTAATCGTGTCGAACCACAGGGCCGGGCGCTGAATGAAGTCCGTGGGAGCGAAGCCGTAAGTCGTGCCGCCTTTTAGCGCGGGGTAAAGGTAGCACCCGATCAGCCCCATATCGTGATACTGCGGAAGCCAGGACACCACTACCGGCGCGTGATGGTCGATCACCAGCGGACAGTTATGCAGTATGTTTTCGTGCGTCACCATCACGCCCTTGGGATCTCTCGTCGACCCGGACGTGTATTGGAGAAACAGAAGCTCCGAGCCGCCGTTGTTCGAAGCGCCGTTGAAAGTTTCGCAGGAAATAATATCGACAAAGTCCTCGGTTACGATCCACGGAAGGCCTGAAACATAGTCGGTGTCGACTCCGGATGCCGCGACTCCGCTTCTGGCGAGATTTGTCTTCAGTGATCCGTGATAGTCTTTGCTCGTTAAAATACCGGCCGCCTGGCAATCCTTCCCGATGTGAACCATCTTGTACAACGCGCCCTGGAAGCCATGCGAACTCGGGGGATAGACGGGAACGGGAATCAATCCCGCGCGCACGCAACCAAAGAACGCACAAATCATCTCGAGACCCGGCGGGTAGGCGAGCAGAAGCCGATCATGCGCCGCGAAACGGTACTCTTTCCGCAAATGTCCGGCGATCACCTTCGTTCGATGGAGAAACGATTCGTATGAGTAGGCTTCGAGCTGATCCCCGTTCAAGTCAATATACGAATAGAGAAGTTTGTGCGGGTGCTCATTCCCCAGCTTGTCAAGCTTTTTTAAAATCGACGGCATCATAGATCAGCTGTGCAACTAATGACTGCGGTAGCGCCATTCGCCGCACTCCGGGACTGACTAAGAAACGCGGTATACGCAAGCAATGAGTTCTTGCTGCTCCCGGTGCTCAATCGATGTGAAGACGACTGAAGTCTCAGAGTGCGGGCGGGGTCGCCCGAGTTGGTGCTTGCTATTCGCAACAGTACGCCCGCTGATTTTACTACAACCTTCGTCGCCACGCGCGAAACCAGTTTCAGCGCGTCTCTCCCCGCGTTGTCCATATTAGACGCCAAAAGTTAGGCGCCGAATCGAGTGTGGTCCCGACTTGATCCGCGAGCAGGTTCTGCGGGGCCGCGCCGGGAGCCTGATCGCCCGATTCAAATCTTCGTTCCACAGAATCCAATGATGCATGTTAGCAAAAGTTTGGGATGCAGCGCTCCGGTTATCCACATCCGAGAATATCCGCCCGCGCCGGATGCGCCGGGTTCCTTGATCTTGCTGATATTTCAAGCTAACATGGTGTTTCTGAAACCACCAGTGGCGTTGTCCCCGCAATACGTCCGCTGCTGGCCGTCAAAGCGGAGGCGCCGGTGAAGTCCGAGACAGAAACGGTTATCAGTCTGAAGCCGGACATTGATGATCTCGTGCCATCCGAGGCGTCGCTACGGCGTTCCGTCGGCGACCCTGCAAATGTGTCTTCGTTTCCTAAAGTCTTACGTCGCCGTCTCGACAGTTTCTTTTCCGACGGCAACATTTCTCCCAAAGCCAATGGCACGATGTGGATCAAAATCGGCTTGGGTCTTGCAGTGCTGGCGGGCAGCTGGATTGCTCTCTACGCGCTCCGTCCGGATTCATGGAAGTTTGTCGCCCTGTACCTATTGAATGCTCTCGCCCAGACATTCCTTTTGCTGAACATCGCGCACGACAGCAACCACAACGCCATTTCGTCGGCGCCGTTTGTAAACAAAGCCCTGAACTATGTTTTCGATGTTTGTGGGATCAACTCGTACATGTGGCGTATCCTGCATCATCGCGGGCACCACTCCTGTATCAATCTCCACGGTGAAGACGATGCGCTTACGGGCCGCCGCCTCTTTCGGTTTACGCCTCACGAACCCCGCCTGCGCCTGCAACGATTCCAGCACATCTACGCCCTGTTCTTTTACGCGCTGACTTCTCTCGATTTTGTCTTGCTGCGGGACTTTGAGTGCTTTTTCTTTCCATCCCACGGATATCTGAAGCGCATCAGGCATCCGCGCCGGGAATACGTCATCCTCTTTGCTGGAAAAGCATTGTATCTTACCTACATGATTATTTTTCCAATCGTGATATTGGGGAAATCGCCTCTGCTGGTCGCTTTGGCTTTCGTGCTAACCCATATGATCATCGGTTTGACGGTCTCGCTCGTATTCCAAACCACGCACACCGTCGACAGCACCTATTTTCCATCCAGCCGAGGCGAGTTTGACAACGGCGTCTATCATATCTTCGCGACAACGGCCGATTATGCGACGAGTAGCCCGCTGGTAGGTTGGCTCGCGGGCGGCCTCAATTATCATATAGTCCATCATCTGTGCCCTTTTGTGTGCCACACTCACTATGCTGCACTGACCCGGATTGTGAAGCAGACGGCCCAAGAATTTGGCGTTCCGTATCGCCAACATCCCACCATGAGCCAGGCCATCGTGCATCATCTGAACCTTCTAAAGCAATTGGGAAACGGAAATTCATTTTCGAGTACATAGCCCATTACATGTGGCGCTCAAACGGGCGCCCGGGACCTTATGGCAGGCGATGGCACGGTATATTTCTCTCCTGAAGCGGCTGGGCGGCGTGGCGTGACCTTGCCGCAAACCGTGCCCGTCGTTTCCCGATTCCGTTCATTCTCGGATTCGCGCGAGATGGCCCTCAATCCGGTACAAGTTTTGTTGAAGTACACCAGACTCCTCGGCCCCACCTTCCGGTTCTACTTTGGCGGCGTCAAAGAAGCTATCGTGACCACCAATCCAGTGGTCATTCAGCACGTGCTAAAGACTAATTCGGAAAATTACCAGAAATCCGAAATTCAGGTGAAGCGGATGGGCCACTTCCTGGGCAAAGGTCTTCTCACCAGCCACGGGGAGGTCTGGCGCACCCAGCGGCGTCTCATCCAGAAGGGTTTCGATCGAAAACAACTGGAGATTTTGTCGTCGATCATGCAGGACTCCCTCTCTGAGTCGCTGCCGGATTTCGATCGGCAAGCCCGTATCGGCCCGGTCGATATCTGCCCCCAACTGATGAAGATTACCTTCAGGATGGTAGCCAAGTCCCTGTTTGGCGCCCAGCTGAAAGACGAAGACATCGACCTCATCAGCCGGACTATTTCGACCGTCCAAGAATTTATGGTTCGTCAAACCATTCAGCCCTACCTGAATCCCTGGTTCGCAGTCTCCGGCGACTTGCGCAGGCACGATGAAATGCGAGCCAACGCCGACGGCATTCTGCTCGACTACATCCGGAGGCGACGCCGAGAGGCGCCCGGCCACGATTTGCTGCAGATCTTAATGGATGCTCGTTACAGCGACGGCGAAGGGATGAGCGATGAGCTAGTGCTGAGCGAGAGCATGCAGCTCCTGGTCGCCGGCCATGAAACATCGTCGAATGCTTTATCGTGGCTTCTCTATCTTCTAAGCTCGCGTCCGGATTGCCTCGAAAGGTTGCAGCAGGAGTTTGTTTCTGTGCTGGGTGACGCCCCCCTGACTTACTCCGACGTTCCAAAGTTCGAGTTTGCCGCGCAAGTCATACAGGAGGCGCTGCGCCTTTACCCGCCGTTTTGGATGGTAGACCGAATGGCTCTCTCAGACGACCATGCAGGGGATCTCGCCATCCCCCGCGGGTCGACGGTCGTAGTGTTCATTTACGGCGTGCACCATGCTTCCGAGCACTGGCGGAACCCGGAGACCTTCGACCCGGAGCGCTTCAGCAAAGCGAATGAGAAGCTTCACACGCCCTTCACCCATCTGCCCTTCGGAGCTGGGCCGCGGGGCTGTATCGGCGGTAATTACGCCATGCTGCAGATCCTCATGATTCTGAGCGTTCTGCTCAGAAAATACGATCTCCAGGTGGTTCCGGGCCAGACGATCGAACCGCGCCCAATGGTCATCCTGCGACCGAAGCACGGAATCCGCATCGCCTTCACCGAGGCAGTCACACGCGATAGGTGAAGCACGACGACATTCGGGGCGAAGGGTCGCCGTCACCGGCTTTGATTCCAGCCCGCTTCCAATGAAATAAGGCCGATGGACATTTCGAAACTCGGAGGCAGCGGAGCGGTCCTGACCGTTTCGGATCATTCCGAAGATCGGTCCGTTCAAGGCTCTCAAGATCTGCACGCCAACTCTGGGGGTGGAGAAGCTGTTCATGGCCACTGGCGCCTCGCCCCAAGTAACATGACGCGGACGATCCTCGTCGTCACTGCCTCCGAAAAGGGCCCTAGATTACGTCCATATCTGCTTGAGCGTCCATGCCACATCCGCGCGTAGCGGGTTCTGGGACAGGTTGCCGCCGTGGGAACGTCAGGCAGCCTATGCGGTACGATGAAGTTCCGCCGGATCTCATTTCCGGAGGTGGATTTGGAGCACAGCATGAATACGACCCTGTTCTCCCGTTCTCGCTCAGCGCTGACTCGACGTCGATTTCTCGGCCGACTGGGCGCCGTGGGCGGCTCATCACTGGTGATGAGCGCGCTCTCTGCGTGGGATTTGATGGCAGGAGACGCCGGCAAACGTCCGGCGCTTTCCGGCCGGCCGCGCAACGCGAAGGTGATCGTACTCGGCGCGGGCGTCTCAGGCTTGGCGCTCGGATATGAGCTCTCCCGGCTGGGCTACGATTTCCACATCCTCGAGGCGCGAGACCGGGTCGGCGGACTCTGCTGGACCATCCGAGGAGGCACGACGCACACCGAGATTGGCGGCGAGCGCCAGCAGTGCGCGTGGGACGAAGGGCTGTGGGTCAACGCCGGCCCATGGCGCATTCCGTATACGCACACCGGCGTGCTGAACTACTGCAGGGAATTAGGTGTCGCCCTGGAGATCTTCGTCAACGAAGCGGACGGCTCCTACTTCTATTACGAAGGCGCCACTGCAGGCTCGCTCGCGAAGAAGCGTGTGCGCCTGCGGGAGGTCAAAGCCGATATCGTGGGTCAGGTGAACGAGCTGCTCGTGAAGGCCATCGATCAGCACGCTCTGGATCTCCCGATGACCGCCGAGGACCAGGCGCGCCTTGTGCGCTTCCTTATGGCGCAGGGTTACCTCGATCCGAACGACCGGCGCTACAAGGCTTTTGAAAATCGCGGTCCGGGCGATCCCTACCAGCTGAGCGCGCTCCTCGAGGCCGGATTCGGGAACCGGGTTAGGTCCATTGCTCCGCGCGAAGGCGTCGGCGGCCGCGCCGATGTTCCATCCGATCGGCGGCATGGACCATATCCCGAAAGCCCTCGCGCGTGCGATCGGGCCGGACCGCATCACGATGAATGCCGCGGTGCAAACGGTACGGCAGGACGAGCACGCTGCCACGGTTGTCTATCGCGACACGAAGACGGGACAGACGCAGACGCTCACCGCCGACTACGTCGTGATCTGCCTGCCGATGACGATCCTCGCCAACCTCGACTGCCAGCTCTCTCCGGAGACGATGGCGGCGGTGCGCGCGACGAATCACAGCAACAGCGCCAAGATGGGGCTGGCGATGAAGCGCCGGTTTTGGGAGGAGGACGACCAGATCTTTGGCGGGCATCTCTACTCCGATCTGCCGATCGGCGAGTTCTCGTATCCTTCGACCGGTTACTTTTCCCGCAAGGGCGTGCTGCTGGGCCTGTACGCGAACGGTCCGGTGGGCGACCTGGCCGACAAGCCTGTCGCCGCGCGCATCGAGCACGTGCTGATGCATTCGAGCAAGGTTCATCCTCAGATACGCCCGGAGTTCGAGAGCGCCTATGGCGTCTGGTGGAAGAATGTCGAATATAGCCGCGGCGGCTACGCAACGGGACGGTCTGAGGAGCGGCGCGCGCAGTTGTCGAAGTTCGACAACCGGCTGCTGATCGGATCCGCGGCGACCACGCCGTATTCTCAGCCCGACTGGCAGGAAGGCGCTGTTTCCGCCGCCTGGCAGGCGCTGACCTCATTGCATGAGCGCGCGATGCGGGGATGATTCGGCTCCTGCGCGGCCGGCGGAACCCAATCCAGGTATAGAATGAATTCGGTACGGAAGCCAACACGGAAATTTCCGCAAGGAGGACCGTCATGAAAAAGACGATACTGAACGCTCTGGTTGTCGCGTCGGTTCTGACTCCGGCTGTGGCATTCGCCCAGACGGAGAAAACGAAACCGACCACGGCCACCTACATCATGAAAGAAGAAATCGACCAGGTCAGCAACAGTGAACAATCAAAGCGGGTTGTGGATGAAAACACCAAGGTTGTCGATCTGGGCTACGAGAACTTCACGGTTGGCGTAATTCATCGGGCGTCCACGAGAACTCCCGCGCCCCCGGCAGCTGGCCGCGGCCGTGCGGGCGCCGCGGCACCCGAGACCTGCGGGCGGAAGATGGATAGTCTTCCTCCTGGCGGGACACCGGGAGGCATCGTTCACGACTTTCAAACCGAGGGCTATTACATAGTCTCTGGCGGGGGAACGATGTTCACCGATGGCTACATCGTCAACGGACGGCACGGCAACAACAGCGCTCCAGGGGGGCCGAACGGGCCAACCTGTGGCGGAATGGCATATGACGTTAAGAAAGTCGTCGTGAAACCTGGTGACGTTGTCGTCGTCCCGCCGGGAGTGGTCCATGGATGGGCCGACATCCCCGATCACGTGGACTATTTAAGCTTCCGGCCGTCGCAGAGCGTCCTGCAGGCTGGCTGGGTAAATCCGACGATCACGAAGTAAGAAGTAATACGATCACACGTCAGGCTTGCGCCAAGCCCAGAGCATAACCGTAGGCTGGTTTAAAGTCCTCTCGGCTCAGACACGGAATGGCAATCTCTGAATACCCCGAAAAGGGTATGCTTCTTCCAACCAAACTGGTTACTCGAAAACGCTTCCATCTCGTGATTCCGCTGGCTCGTTAATCGGGCATAAATTGAAGGGCATGAGCTTCGGTTGACGAAGGCTCAAATCACCGTCAAAGGAGCGAGACACCATGACCCAAACCACTGCCACGCAGCGAGGCGCCGAGCAAGCTTCTGACAAGAATGCCATTCGTCCGTTTCACGTGAATGTTCCGGAAGCGCAACTCACTGATTTGAAAAGGCGCATCAACGCGACGAAGTGGCCTGAACGAGAAACGGTTACAGATGCGTCACAAGGAGTGCAACTCGCGACCATGCAGGCGCTGGCGCGCTATTGGGCGACAGATTATGACTGGCGCAAGATCGAGGCCAAACTGAACGCCCTGCCGCAGTTCATCACCGAGATCGACGGGCTGGACATTCATTTCATCCACGTCCGTTCCAAACACGAAAATGCGCTGCCGCTGATCGTTACGCACGGATGGCCCGGCTCGATCACCGAGCAGATGAAGATCATCGGTCCGCTGACCGATCCCACCGCTCACGGCGGAAGTGCATCCGACGCTTTCGACGTCGTGATTCCGTCCATGCCAGGCTATGGTTTTTCCGGCAAGCCGGCCACCACCGGGTGGGACCCCGCCCACATTGCGCGTGCCTGGACCGTGCTGATGAAGCGCCTCGGATACACGAAGTTCGTGGCGCAGGGCGGCGATTGGGGCGCAATCATTGTTGAACGAATGGGCGTGCAGGCGCCGCCGGAACTGCTGGGTATTCACACTAACATGGCGAACGTGATTCCGCCCGACATCGACAAGCTGGCCTTTTCGGGAGCGCCTGCGCCCCCGTCTCTTTCAGCGGATGAAAAGCTCGCTTACGAGCGGCTAAGCTTCGTCTATGCCAAGGGCATCGCCTACGGCTTCCAGATGGGGTTAAGACCGCAGACGTTGTACGGAATCGCGGACTCTCCGGTCGGCCTGGCGGCGTATTTCCTCGATCATGACGCACGCAGTTACGAGCTGATCGCGCGCGTTTTTGCCGGCGGGAGCGAAGGCCTCACGCGCGACGACGTGCTCGACAACATTACGCTGACCTGGTTGACGAATACCGCGCTGTCAGGGGCCCGTCTCTATTGGGAGAACAAGGGGTATTCGTTCTTCGGTGTCAAAGGCGTCGCGGTCCCAGTCGCGGTGAGCGTCTTTCCCGACGAACTCTATCCCGCTCCGCGGAGCTGGGCCGAGCAGGCATATCCGAAACTGATCCACTTCAACAAGCTCCCGAAAGGCGGTCACTTCGCAGCCTGGGAACAACCGAAGCTGTTTTCAGAAGAGGTTCGCGCGGGCTTCAGATCGCTGCGGTAGGTTCACAATAGTGGAGGAAATGCGCCATGCCTGACCATCCGCAGTTCAACACTTCGCAGTTCAAGACGGACCGCACCCATCCGGGCTGCTGGACGATCACCTTCAGCAACCCTCCGATCAACGTGTTTGTTCCCACAACGATCGTGGAATTGGGAGCGCTAATGACCGACCTCGAGGCGGATCCGTCGGTGAAGGTCGTAGTGTTCCAGTCGGCGAATCCCGATTTTTTCATCGCCCATCTCGACGTAGCCAAGGCGGCGGAACGGCCGGAGGCGCTGGACCTTTGGCGCGATTTTGTGCTGCGCCTCTCCTCCACGCCAGTGGTGAGCATCGCCAAGATTCGCGGCCGCACGCGCGGCATCGGTAACGAGTTCGTGCTGGCCTGCGATATGCGCTTCGCCAGCCGGCAAAGCGCCCTGTTCGGAAACCCCGAGGTCGGCGTCGGACTGGTCCCGGGTGGCGGAGCCATGGAATGGCTCCCGCGTCTGGTTGGCCGCTCGCGCGCACTTGAGATCATCCTCAGCGCCGACGATTTCGATGCTGATATCGCCGAGCGCTATGGCTGGGTGAACCGCACGCTGGACGATAAAGACCTCGACTCGTTTGTCGATACGCTCGTCCGTCGTCTGGCCTCGTTCGATCATGAAACGCTGGCCGCGGCGAAGGCCCAAGTCAATCGGTTCGGGACGCCGACAGCTACCGAGCTTCAGTCAAGCATCGACCTGTTCTTCCCGCTGCTGGCCTTGCCAGGTGCGCAGGCGCGCCGTGCCAAGATCCGTAACATCGGTTACGGCGTCCCGAGCGACTTTGAATTGAACTTCGGCCGGTACCTGCCTGCGTTCGGGAGGGCGGACGATGGTGACACGAATAAGCAGCCCGGCTGATCGCCGCCTGGATTTCTGAACTCGGCACCGACGTTCGACGTCCGCCAGCGCCCCGCGCCGGTCGAACAAATAGACATTGCCTCGTGGTGCTTTAGTCTACCGGACGATGAGTATCAAGACTGTTCATCCGCTCATTTCGCCGCCGGGTCGACCACCACACGTGACGGTTTGCTAAGGTCGTCGTCATGTCCGAGCGTTCCACCGAGCAGATACGCGAATTGCTCGACTCCCTTTATCGCGTGGATTCGGGACGAATTCTGGCAACTCTGATCCGCTTGCTCGGTGATTTTGATCTTGCCGAGGAGGCGATGCACGAAGCCTTTGCGGCTGCGCTGAGCCTGTGGCCGAGGAGCGGCGTACCCGGCAACCCGCGACCATGGTTGATTTCGACGGGCCGATTCAAGGCCATGGATACTCTGCGTCGACGGGCAAGATTGGATGCGTCTCAAGATGAGCTCGTGCGATATCTCGAAGCGCAACGGAGTTCGGCGGAAAGCTCCAATGAAGAGGACAGCCTGGAGGACGATCGGCTGCGCCTGATTTTTGCGTGCTGTCATCCATCGCTAGCGCCGGAAGCGCACGTTGCGCTCACCTTGCGTGAGGTGTGCGGACTGACCACCGAGGAGATAGCCAAGGCCTTCCTCATCACTCCGCGAACGCTGGCGCAGCGGATTGTGCGCGCAAAGGCAAAGATTCGAGAGACACCGATTCCGTACGATGTGCCGACGCCGCAGGAATTGCCGGAGCGACTGGGCGCGGTGCTTCACGTCATCTATCTCGTCTTTAACGAGGGTTATTCGGCTGCGGCGGGAGCGGAGGTAACGCGGGCCGAGCTAACCGGCGAAGCGATTCGACTGGGCCGGTTGCTGATCGAACTCCAGCCAGAGCCGGAAGTAATGGGTCTGCTTTCCCTGATGTTGCTCCATGAATCCCGCCGCGCTGCGAGAACATCGCCGGCCGGAGAGCTGATTTTGCTGGAGAATCAAAACCGCGCGCTCTGGAACCGGGAGCAGATCGCGGAAGGAGTGGCGTTGCTGGAGAAAGCTCTGAAGTCCCGCAGCTTCGGCTCCTACACGCTCCAGGCTGCGATTGCGGCCGTTCATGCAGAGGCGGAATCGGTCGCTCGGACCGACTGGCGGCAGATTGTTGCGCTTTACGACCAATTGGTCCGAATTCAGCCTTCGCCGGTTGTGCAGCTCAATCGTGCCGTGGCAATTGCAATGTGCGATGGTCCCCAGGCCGGTCTCACGCAAATCGACGCGGTGTTGGAACATGGCGAATTGGCGAATTATTACCTGGCGCATTCCGCCCGCGCGGATATGTGCCGCAGGCTCGGCAGGCGAGCCGAGGCTCGGTCCTCTTATGAGAAAGCTCTGGCGCTGACCCAACAGGAACCGGAGCGGCAATTCCTCGAAGAGCGGATTCGGCAGTTGAAATAAAAGGGAGTTGAAATAAAAGATAGTGTAGCTGTCGATTTCCGGTGTCCCGAACGACTATGTAGTGAAGGCAGGGCAACCGGCCCGCCAGAAGAGATAAGGGAGAAATCATGACGCAGTATTTGGTAGCTATTCACCACCCAAACGACTATGACCCGTCCGTCGAAACCGGGGCGATTTCCAGCGAGATCCACGCGCTCAACCGCGAGATGATTGCTGCCGGCGCCAGGAAGTTCGTCGCTGGCCTTTCCCCGGCCAGCAGTGCGAAGTCGCTGCGGGCGCAGCCCGATGGTAAGGTGCTCGTCACCGACGGGCCGTACCTGGAGACCAAGGAGCACATAGCAGGTTTTTGGGTGCTGGAAGCCGCTGACCTGGACGAGGCACTGGCGTGGGGGCGCAAGGCTGCAGTTGCCTGCCGTGCGCCGGTCGAGGTGCGCGCAATCTTTCAGAAGCCGGCACCGGTGCCTCAGTCATGAGAAAAATCAATGTGCTTGAATATATCTCCCTGGATGGCGTCATCGAAGCCCCAGGTGAGCCAGGGGAAGATGCCGGTAACGGCCCCCCCTGGTGGATAAGTATGCATTCCGACGCGGTTTCTTCAGCTGCCGTCAAAAAGCTGATGGACATGCCGTTTGACTTGCTATTAGGGCGGAGAACGTTTGAGCTTTGGGCACAATTCTGGCCGCAGCATAATGACATGTGGCCAGCCGTCAACACTGCGACCAAGTACGTCGCCTCCAATACCATGGCTTCTCACGAATGGCAGCCGTCCGTGTTTCTCAATGGAGATACTGCGGAAAAACTCCGCAAAATCAAGCAACAGGAAGGGCCAGATTTGCACGTTTCTGGAAGCGCAAATCTCGTTCAGACGCTCATGAAGCATGATTTAGTGGATGCGTTCACGCTGATGATATTTCCGGTAACGTTGGGCGGTGAAAAACGATTGTTTGCCGATGGCACGATCCAGGCCGCATTCAAAGTGACGGAAAGCACGGTAGTGTCTCAGTTTGAATCTCAGGATTGGGAAGCGGACCTCTGGTCATTGGTCACACCTACAACGCTGCGCGCAGATACCGTCCAACCCCACCTCAGCGCGACGCCGGCTCAAGCTATTCTGAAGAACGTGGGAGGGGGATTTGCAGCATGGCAAAACTTGTCTACGGATTGAGCCAGTCCCTTGATGGCTATGTCGACCACATGAAGCTTGGGCCGCCTGCACCCGCGGCCTTCCGTCACTTCATCGGCCTGGTGCGCGGCGCGACGGGCCTCATTTACGGTCGCCGCACGTACGAGATCATGCGTTATTGGGACGAAGATCTTCCTGATTGGGACGCGGAGGATCGCGAGTTCGCGGTGGTGTGGCGGAGCCAGCCGAAGTGGGTCGTGTCGCGTTCCCTCAAGTCCGTTGGCCCCAACTCGACGCTTGTCGCGGATGACTTCGAGATGGTGATACGCAGGCTAAAGGCTGAGCTGGCTGGCGAGATTCAAGTTGCCGGACCAGTCCTGGCGCAAAGCTTGACCGAGGCCGGTCTTATCGATGAGTATCGACTCTATCTACGCCCCGTCGTGTTTGGTGGTGGCCAGCCATTCTTCGCCGGCCCCCGGCCGCCGCTCCACCTGGTGGCCAGCGATTTAATCGCCGATGACTTGATTCGGTTGACGTACGTTCCTGCTTAATCGCGCGATTCGCCCGACGGACTGCGCTCAGAAATTCAAACTGAGACGCTACCGAAAGCACAGTCACTTCGAAAGGCGTCATTCTCGTGAATTACGAGCGTGCCGGCACAGTGCCAACCGGAAGCCGATAAGCATTCGCGCCTTGTTGGGGCCACCGAGAGGACAAGAACAATGAAATACATCTGTTTGGGATACATCCAGCCGGGAACATTTGAAGGGATGACCGAGGACGAGCGACACGCCGTGCTCGACGAGTGCTTTGAGCACAACGACCATCTGCGCGCCAACGGACATCTTGTTATCGAAGTACCTCTAGAGCCTCCGGAGACCGCTGTGACCCTGTACTGGAAAAACGGCAAAGTCGCGACCACCGACGGCCCCTATGCGGAAACCAAGGAACAACTCGGCGGCCTTCAAATCCTTGAGGCGCGAGACCTCAATCATGCTATTCAGCTTGTCTCACAGCTTCCAGGCTTTAAGTATGGACTTGGGCCCATTGAGATACGGCCGATTGTCGATGTGAGCGAAATGATCAAGGAGAGCGAGCGGCGACGGCGAAAGGATACCTCGCGATGAGGGCGGCCAGCGGGCAATGGTCGGTGCGTCGAGCGGCGGATTGGAATCGCTTCCTCTGCCCGTCCAATCGGCAAGTTATCTAATCGGAAAAGGAAGCTTCCGAAGCACTGAGAAAAGGCCTGGAAAATACTGGAAATTAAAGGTTTGTTCGCGAGGCGTCGATCACAGCATGGGGGTTACGTTCTGTGACATGAGGGGGCCGGCAAAGTGAGTGTCCAACCTGACGCCGTAGTCAATTTGCCCGAAGCGGAAGCTGCATTGCTGGAGTTGGCTCGCGCTCTTTCCCCGAAATCCATCGATTCGAAGCCACGCGTGCATTCCGCGCTCAGCGTGGATGACCGCTATCGGGCGCTGATCGAACAGGTTCCCGCCGTCGTGTTCTTCGCCCCGATGGAAGGCGGATTGGGAGAAGCCTATGTTAGCCCACAGATCGAGACGATCTTAGGCTTCAGTCAAGAAGAGTGGCTCGCAAGTCCAATCCTGTGGTATCGCCAGGTGCATCCGGACGACAAGGACCGCTGGAGCGAGGAAGCGGCCCAGTTGTTTGCCACGGGAGCGCCGCTCAAATCCGTGTACCGAATATTAGCGCGCGACGGGAACACCGTGTGGCTACGCTGCGAGGCGAAGATGGTTCGATACGAGGACGGGCAGCCATGGTTCATCCATGGCGTGGGCTTCGACATCACGGAAATGAAGCGAGCGGAGGTGGCGCTTGAAACGGCGCACACCCAGTTGGAGTCGCGGGTGGCGGAGCGCACCGCGCAACTGGAATCTATGAATGCCGAACTGGGCCAGGCCATGGCGGCGGCGGAAGCGGCCAATCGCGCCAAAAGTAACTTCGTGGCCACGATAAGCCACGAGATTCGAACGCCAATGAACGGCGTACTTGGAATGACCCAGGTCTTGCTAGACACACCGCTGTCTCCCGAGCAGCTTGAGGCGGCCGAGACCATCAAGCAGTCCGCGGACTCGCTGCTCACGATCATCAATGACATCCTGGATTTTTCCAAGATCGAGGCAGCCAACCTGGAACTGGAATGCACTGGCTTCAAGTTGGGCGACGTTGTGAGCGGAGTGCTACGGCTGCTGGAGCCTCGCGCGCGGAGCAGCCAGTTGCGGCTACTCGCCCGGCCATTTTTGGACTGCACTGTGAGGGGAGATCCGACGCGGCTCCGTCAAATCCTTATAAACCTGGTAGGCAACGCCATTAAATTTACCGAACGCGGCAGCGTCACAGTGGCCGTGGAGCAAGAGGCGAGCGAAAATGGCGCTGCGCTCTGGCATTTCTCGGTCGAAGACACGGGCATCGGAATCCCGCTTGATAAACAAGCCGCAATCTTCAATGCCTTCACCCAGGCGGACGGCTCCATTTCTCGCCGTTTCGGAGGAACTGGATTGGGCCTGACGATCTCCGCGAGCCTGGTCGAAGCCATGGCTGGTCGGATCTGGGTGGAGTCCGAACCGGGCAAGGGAACCACATTCCACTTCACGGTGGCTCTGCGAATGGACGCCGAAATACGCGAGCAAGACGCCGCGGCCATTGAAAATTCGCTAGCCGGCCTGTCCGCGCTGGCGATGGATGGGGCTCTAGTCGATAGCTCCGCGGTGATGGGCGGCGCTGAGACAGGCCTCAAGAGTGGCCCTCTCCGTATCCTCCTGGTAGAGGACAATCTGGTGAATCAGAAAGTCGCCGTAGCGATGCTCACGAAACGGGGCCACCACGTGACCACTGCCGCCAACGGGCGGGAAGGTCTAGAGGCTGCCTTGCGGGGATCCTTTGATGTGGTTCTCATGGACGTGCAGATGCCGGTGATGAACGGTTTGGATGCCACGGCCGCAATTCGCGCCCGCGAGCAGGGATCGGGAACCCATTTGCCGATCATCGCGATGACGGCGCATGCCCTGAAGGAAGACATCGAGGGCTGCCGAGCCGCCGGAATGGACGGCTATATTTCTAAGCCATTCCAAGTCGAAACCTTACTGGACGAATTGGGCCGTGTGCAGAACAAACTGTGTCAGAGCACAGAGAGATCGATCGAATACGTTCCGGAGTAACGGACGCCAGTGCTTGAGAACTCAGCACCGCCCTGCGCGATGCGCCACTTACGCGTAGCGCAGCAGCGCTTTGAATCCGAAATCCATGTGCTGTTGAATGTGGCAGTGAAATAGTGTGGGGCCCGGCTGGTCGGCGGTGAAGTCCACGCTGGCGCGTCCATACGTGGGCACGACGACCGTGTCCTTGACCACCCCCGAGGTCGCTTTGCCATAAATCTCCGCGATCTCCAGTTGGTGCCGATGCACGTGCAAGGGATGCGCATCGTCGGTGCGGTTGTGAAACGTCAGCCGGTAGCGCGTGCCCTTCTTAAGCACGAACTCCTGGTCGTGCGGATATTCTTTGCCGTTCACGGTGAAGCTGTTGAATTTGCCGGCGCCGCGCGGCACTTTTTCAAATATCATGTCCAATCGATCGGTGGGCGCCGCTCCGGCCGGCGGCTTTCCGAAGACCGTATAATCCCAGGCGGATTTGGGCGCTGGCTTCCACTGGGGAGTGCGATGCTGATTGGCGTATTCGACGACAATGCCGAGGCCGCCTTCACGCACCGGATCCTCGGGCGCGCCCAGGATCCAAACGCCCGGCTGATTCATCTCCACCCAGGCATCAATGCGCTCGCCCGGACCCAGCATCAGCACGTCCACTGCCGCGGGCGTGGGCACGGGGTTTCCGTCCAGCGCGATCACGTTGAATTTGTGGCCAGGCAGCGCCAGGTGCCGATTCTCGATGGCGCTGGCGTTCAGAAAATGAAACATCACGCGTTCGCCGGCCTTCACGCGGATAGGATCGCCCGCGCCGAGCGCCTTATCGTTGATCGAAAAAATATCGGCCGCCACCTCGAGGCCTACCGGCCGCGTGTCCAACACCGCCGGCTTCTCCGGCTGCGCGCCCATTGGATCGAGATCATCGTTGTCCATGGCCTGATTGGTGAAATAAGGCTCCCAATCGCGCAGCGCCAGGTAGTGTTCCTGATCGAACTGGCCGCGATTGCCGGCTCCTTCGATAATCAGAAAACCGAACATGCCGGTATAGCTGCCGCGATGCAGGTCGTCCATCGACATGGTGTGAGTGTGGTACCAGCGCGTACCGGCGGGCGTGGGCGTGAACTGATAGCGGCGGCTTCCGCGCGGAGGCACCACGGGCGTGCCTTCTTCCTCCGAGCCGTCGACGTCAGACGGGATGAGCAGTCCGTGAAAATGCACATACTCTGGCACGTCGGTGTTGTTGACGACGTTTACCGTCACCGGCACGCCCTCCTTCATTCGCAGCAGCGGCCCAGGCGACGTGCCGTTGTACCCGACCGTGCTGAGAATGCGATTGGGTGCGAGTTCAACGGTGATAGGAGCGATTTGGAGCGTGAAATCGGTCTTGGCGACGTCTTCGGGGCCGGTGGGCGCGAGGAAGGATTGCGGTTGCTGGCCCGGCAGTCGGGAAGATGCGGCCGCGAGGCCTGCGAGTTTGAGAAAATCGCGTCGCTGCAAACGACCATGGTAACCGCCCGCATCCTACCGCCGCTCGTCCCCGCCAACGAAAGCCACGATAATGGTCCCGTTGAAGCTCCCGCGATCGGGCCATCCTGTTCACGAAATCCCGATGGGCCTTCGAGGCGCCGGCCAGTGAAAGGAAGTTAAGGAGTGTGCTGAGACTGGACTGAGCGCGGTCGCTGAATCGTGCGATTCGATCCCACCGGTTCGAATTCCTGCTCCTGCAGCACTCGCAGCAGCTTAGCCTGTATTTCGAGTGGCAGCTCGGTCACCTCATCCAGGAACAGCGTGCCCCCGTCGGCATATTCGAACCGTCCGACGCGCCGTTCCGTAGCGCCCGTGAATGCGCCCTTCACGTGTCCGAACAGTTCGCTTTCCACCAATCCCGCCGAGATGGCCGCGCAATTCACCTTTACGAGCGGCCGGTTGCTCCTGGCACTGAGATTGTGGATCGCCCGCGCCACCAGTTCCTTGCCCGTTCCGGTTTCGCCGGTAATCATCACGGTGACGGATGTAGACGCCACCAATTGGATGCGCTCGGTCAACTCGCGGAACTTGGGGCTCGCGCCCACCATCTCACCCAGATTGTGTTCGGACCGGATTTCATCCAGCAGGTAGGCATTATCCTGCTCCAGACGCGCTTTTAGAGCGGTCAATTGCTCCACGTGACTCTTCAGCTCTTCGTTCAGACGTCGTACTTCCGCTTCGGCCTGCTTAAGCTCGGTGATGTCGCGCGCCGTTGTCCACACCGATTGCAGCTTGCCGTTTTCGAACACTCCGGTGCGGGTCATGAGAAGATGGCGGCCCTGAAACGTTCTCTCCGCTTGCGAAGACTCCCAGCTGCTGCGGATACCCTCGCGCAGGCGTTCGACAAAATGGGGATCCGAGCGTTCGCTGATCACCTCAAGCCGCGCGCCGATCATATCTTCCGCTCGGGCGAAACCGAAGATTCGCGCGGCCTGATCGTTGCAGTCCGCGACGTAATTGTACTTGTAGAAATGCTCAAGCTGCTCGTCTTCGGGCAAATCCATCGAAAGCGGCTGCTCCAGTTTGCACCACATCACGCCTTCGGCCCCGTGCTCAACCAGCGCCCGAAAGCGCTCCTCGTTATGAGCAAGGGCGTCCTCATAGTTCTTGCGTTCCAATTCGGCAGCCGCGCGCGCCGCGAAAATCTCGAGCAGCGCTTCGGCCAGCTTGGGACTCGCCAGAGGACGCTGGGTGATCGCGCAGATCAGGCCCAGGCAACGGCCGCTCGAATCCACCATGGGCGTTCCGGCGTATCCCTCGGCGCCCACCTCAACCAGCATCTTGTCTTCAGGAAAAAGCTGCTGCACGCCGCTCGAATAGGAGCAGACTTGCCGATGAACCACATGGGCGCACGGCGTGCCCGCCAGATCGTAGCACAAGGCGGCCTCTGAACCGTCCGGTCCGTGCACCGCTAGCGTCGCGATTCGATCGCCATCCGGCTGCAACGCGCCTACCAATACGTATTCGGCATCGAGTGCGCGCGCCAGATGGCGGGCCAGCGAACGGAAGAACGCCTCGCCGGTTGCGCCGGACACACCCTTTGCAATCTCGAAAACAAGATGGTCGAGAAAGCGATCCGCTTCACTCGAGGAACTCATGGCGCTCCGATACCCGGGCTTTAATCGCTTGGGCCAATTGTAGACGAGCCAACCAGCAACCCGCAATCACGCCTCACACGGGCTTGGCCTTGGCGGGGGGGTCCAGCCCGTCCATCGCGAGAGTACGTGCCGCATTTTGTTGTACAGGAAAGGCTTCGGCACCACGTCGTTCATGCCCCCCTTCAAGCACTCGGCCTGCGCCTCTCCGGCGGTGGTTCCTATGATCGGCATGGCTTGTCCGCCCGGCATGGACCGAATCCGCGCGGTGGCTTCGATGCCATCCATCCGGGGCATCTGCCAGTCCATCAGAATCAAGTCATAGTCGCGCTTTCGAAAATGCTCAACGGCTTCCGTGCCGTCCGTCGCGACGTCCACGTGACAGCCGAGCCGCTCTAGCATCGTTCGGGCTACTCTTGCATTCACCTCGTCGTCTTCCACGACTAGCACACGGATCTTCGCAATAGACATGGATTTCCTTGCAACTTTAAGATGCAAATGGCGTTCCGTCTCTAAGTAACTGAAAAGCAACATGCGAGATGCCCGAGCCCACGCGATGTCGCGGCCAGGGCTCGTGGTTTCCGCCTCATCGCACGGCTAAAGCTACGGGCCGGACTTTGGCAAGGCCGTTCCTCCGCAACAACCCACGGCATTTTCGCTGCCGCCCCGTCCGCCGCACTTCTGCTACGCTTTAATCGAGATCCGAGGCAACCATCGATGAAGCTGCTCGTCCTTTTTTCGCTCAGCCTCAGCCTGTTTGCGATGCAGTTCGGAGGACCCCGCGCGTTCGGACGCTCTCGATACGATTATTACTCCGGCCCTCCCGTGCCTTCGGAATTCTATTGGAGCCGGCTCCAGTACACCTCCAGCTACGCCGGCGGCAGCAGCTTCGGGTATCAGCGATTTTACGGCGGCTGGTCCCGCGATTATCCCAAGGCCGACAACGATTGCCTTATCGCCCTGCGGCGCTTGACTCGCATCAACTCTCCGTCGCCTCTAAACGTGGCCGACCTCGATAGCGACCATCTCTTCGACTACCCCTGGATCTACGCCGTCGACGTGAACACCTGGACTTTCACCGACGAGGAGGCCAAGCGCCTGCACGACTATCTTTTGAAGGGCGGCTTCCTGATGGTGGACGATTTCCACGGCACCGACGATTGGCAGCATTTCATGGCCGGAATGCGCATGGTTCTCCCTGACCGGCCGGTGGAGGATCTGAAGGACGAAGACGAGATCTATCACGTCCTGTACGACATCAACGAAAAGTTTCAGATTCCGAGCGAGGTCTACGTCAACACTGGCCGAACCTACGAGAAAGATGGCTACGTGCCCAAGTGGCGGGCCATCCGCAATGACCACGGCCGCATCATGGTCGCGATCTGCGCCAACATGCATCTCGGCGACGCCTGGGAATGGGCCGATAGCCCCGAATATCCCGAGAAGTTTTCCGGACTAGCTTTTCGCATCGTCCTCAACTACATCACCTACTCCATGACGCATTAAAATGAACCGCGCGCGCCTCCTCGTACAATATGTAAGCAGCCCCGGCGCACATGTTCGAGTTCTTTCTTAAGTATCCGCGTTCAGTATACTCACGCGGGCAGTTTGCCTTCTTAGCCGCATGGCCCAAATGGATACTGGTTCTGCTGATCCTGGCCGCGGCCGCGATTCTCGCTTGGCTGATCCGCTCCCGGCTGTCCCAAGCCGCGCCGGTGATGCGGAGTTGGCGAGTATGGGTAATCTGGGGCTTGCAGACCTTGCTGGCTGCGTTGCTACTGATGCTGCTGTGGCAACCGGCGATCACGGTCGCGGAACTGAAGCCGCAACAAAACATCATCCCCGTGCTGGTGGATGACTCGCGCAGCATGGCCATCTCAGAGGACGGTTCCACCACCCGCGAGGCTCAAGCCGTCAAGGTGCTTCAGGACGGCGTGCTCGACAGCCTGAACCGGCGGTTTGAAACGCGTCTCTACCGCTTTGACGACGCGCCCGCCCGCATCGACAACCTCAAGGACTTGAACCCCAACGCGCCCTCCACGCGAATCGGCGACAGCCTCAAGCAGTTGAGCGGCGAGACGTCGGACCTGCCCATCGGCGCCGTGGTGCTGTTGAGCGATGGCGCTGACAACTCCGGCGGCATCAGCGCGGATGCCATTAACGCGCTACGCGCTCGCCACATTCCCGTTCACACGGTGGGTTTCGGACGCGAGCGGGCCGCGCATGATGTGGAGTTGGATGACGTCGTAGTTGCTCCGCGAGCCTTGTCTGACTCCCGCATCGCCGCCAAAATAAGCTTCCATCAACGCGGATATGCTGGTGCAAAAATTAATCTGACAATCCGTGATGTCAGCACGGGTCAACCGAAGACGCTCGCCTCCCGCAGCATCAGCCTGGGGCCGGACGGTAATCTTCAAACCGAGACTGTGATGTTCGACATCGGCGGCGCTGGCGCCAAGACGCTGCAAATCGCGGCCAGCCCGCTTCCCGGCGAGGAAAACGCGGCCAACAACGCTTTGACTCGGGTGGTGAATGTCGGCTCCGAGCCGCGGCGCATTCTCTATATCGAGGGCGAACCGCGCTGGGAGTACAAGTTTATCCGTCAGGCGGAAGAGGACGACCGCATGGTGCAGATTGCCTCCATGGTTCGGACCAGCGAAAACAAAATCTACCGCCAGGGAATTTCCGATCCCAAAGAACTCGCCGACGGTTTTCCTTCCCGCGCGGAGGACCTCTTCGCTTATCAGGGATTGATTATCGGGTCAGTCGAAGCGGGCTATTTCACTCCCGGCCAGCAGGAATTAATCCGCGAGTTCGTGGATCGCCGCGGCGGCGGACTACTGCTGCTGGGCGGCCAGTTCTCGCTGGCGGATGGCGGCTGGAATGCCACGAAGCTCACCGATTTGTTCCCAACCACGCTGCCAACTCAGGCGGGCACGTTCCATCGCGAGGCCGATCCAAGGAACGGCGCCACTCATACAACGGCCGAGCTCGCGCCCGCCGGGGTCGACAGTATTATTACGCGCCTGGTTGACGATCCCGCCGCGAACGCCGCCAAGTGGAAGAAGCTGCCCTACCTGATGGACTACGAAGATCCAGGCGTTCCCAAGCCCGGCGCGGCCGTTCTCGCCAACATGATTACGCCCGAAGGCCGCAAGCTGCCGTTGCTGATTACCGAAAACTTCGGACGCGGCCGTACCGCGATCATGGCCTCCGGGGGAACCTGGCGCTGGCAGATGAGCTCACCGCTGGGCGACACCGCTCACGATTTGTTCTGGCAGCAGCTGCTGCGATGGGTGGTCTCCGATACTCCTGGCCACGTGGCGGCTTCCGTCCCCGCGCAGATGCTGCTCGACAATGGCGCGGTAACTTTCACCGCCGATGTTCGCGATCCACAATACAACCCCGCCCCGGACGCGAAGGTGGAAGCGCATATCCTGGGCCCGAGCGGCGCAAGCGCGTTGGTGGAGATGACGCCGGTGCCCGATAGTCCCGGCCAGTTCCAAGCCGCCTGGTCCGCTTCGAAGGCCGGGGCCTACTTGACCGAAATCACGGCCCAGCGCGTGGATCCTACCACCGGCAAATTCAAGGAATTGGGCCGCGACGTCTTGACTTTCCAGCGCATGGACGGCGTCGCAGAAAACTTCCACACCGAACAGAATCGCGAGCTGCTGGAACACCTCGCTATTCAAACCGGTGGACAATACTGGAAGCCTGCCGATCTCGGGAAACTTGCCGGCGCCATTCCCTTTTCGGAGGCAGGCGTCACTGTGCGCGAGACCAAGGATCTGTGGGATTTGCCGCTGGTCTTTCTCTTATTGTTGCTGCTGCGCTTTTCCGAATGGTGGCTGCGGCGGAAGTGGGGGATCGTTTGAAAACGCGTAGCTGAAGCGGGCGAAGGTTTCAGAGCCGCGCGCTCGCAACGTCAGTCTTCTTGAAGTCATTCCCCTTGAACAGCAGCGGCTCACCCGTCACCTTGCTGAGCGCATAGGCGAAGCAGTCGCCGAAGTTCAAGCCCGCGCGATGACGGCCTTTTCCAAAATCGTGGAAAGCTTGGCGCGCGATGTACGCCTGCTCGACAGTGAAAGGTTCGATGATAATGCCTGCCCGCCGGAAAAACATGTCGCACTGGCTCGCGGCCTCCGGCCCGGCTTGGCGCTCAATAACTATCGAGAGTTCCAGAAAACTTCCAGCACTGATGAGGCAGCGCTCGGCATCGTGAATGAGTCGTATAAAAGCATCGGCCTCAGGTTCTCCGAATAGAACGGCAATCAGCGCGGAGGTGTCCAGGATCATTTCGGAAGGCCGTGCTTGTCGTAGAGCAGCTCCGCATGATCCAGGTAGGGACGTCTGACGCGACCGGCTGCCCGCTTGGCGATGGCACGCAATTCTTCGACCGAGGCTTTGCCGCGGCGACGTTGAAGACGCTCGTGCCGCTCACGCAGCGCTTCCATGACTGCGCGTGTCATGGTTTCCCCGGTATCTTGAGCTATCGCTTCCGCTAGCCGGTGGGCTTCCGGGTCTTTGACATTGAGGCTGATCGCCTTTCTTCCCTTCTTTACCATCTTCTACCTTTCTTCATTCTATCGCGGTCAACGTCCTTCGCGGAAAAGTCACTTATAATCGGTGTTTTCTAGACACCGCGACATTAAATGGGATTCTTCGCCCCCTGGTTTCTCGCTGCCCTCGCCGGAGTGGCGCTTCCGCTCTACCTGCATCTGTTGCAGAAGCTCAAATCAAAGCCCCGGCCTATGCCTTCGCTGATGTTCTTTGAGGCACGCACACAAAGCTCGATCCATCATCGCCGGCTGCGTTATTTCCTGCTGCTGTCGTTGCGGCTGCTGTTCCTGGTGCTTGTGGTTCTCGCCTTCGCCAACCCGTTTATCAATCGCAACGCGACTGCGCTAGCCAGCAACCGCCTGGTGCTGCTGGTTGTAGACAATTCCTTCAGCATGCGTGCCGGTACCCGCTTGGCGGATGCCAAGGCTGCGGCCGTGGGCGTACTCTCGGGCAAGGGCGCCGCTCGCGCGCAGGTGGCGGCGTTCGGATCTCAATTGCGATTCATGACGCAGCCCATCGAGGATCAATCGGCACTGCGCGCCGCGGTAATGGCCATTCAGCCAGGCGACGGACACGGTAATTTCGGGGAGCTGGCGCGCGCCGTGCGTGCCATGGCCGAGTCGGTCAAAACTCCCATCGAGCTCGATCTGTTCAGCGACATGCAACGCAGCGAACTGGCTGGCGCATTCGCCGAGATGGCGCTGCCAGCTAACGTCAAACTGATAACGCACGCCGTGGTCACGAAAGCGCAGCCCAACTGGACCGTCGAATCGGTGGACGCTCCCGGACAAGTGTGGGGCAAGGACGTGAAGCCGGTTCGCGTGCAGGCCGTGATCGCGGGCTACGGAACTCCCGCGGCGCAGCGCATCGTGTCGCTGGTAGTGAACGGCAAGACGACGGCCACCAAGAAGGTCACGGTCCCGGCCAACGGACGGGCTACGGTCGACTTCCCGGCGCTCGAAGCGCCATATGGGTTCAACCGCTGCGAGGTGAAGATCGACGACGCCGACGGCTTCGCGGCAGACGACCTGCGCCGCTTTGTCGTCGAACGTTCCGATCCGCAAAAGGCATTGCTGATCCATAATTACGGCGACAACCGTTCGCCGCTCTACGTTGGCGCCGCGCTCTCGGCGGCCGCGCAATCGGCCTTCAGCCTCGAATCGATCAACGTCAACGAGGCTGCCGACCGTAAGCCGTCCAATTACGCCTTCATCGTTCTCTCCGATCTCAACACGCTGCCGTCGTTGCTTGAAAATTCACTCACCGAGTACGTGCGCGCCGGCGGCAGCCTTCTGATCGCCGCGGGTACGTCCGCGGGCAGCCGCTCGCAGATTCCGATATTCGGCGCGCATATTATCGAGACCCGCGATTACAACCGCGTTCCTGATCGCTACACGGCGGTGGGTTCCAGTGACTCATCCTATCCGGCCGTGGCGAAAGCCGGCGGCTGGCCAGGCGTGAAGTTTTTCTACGTTCTCGATGTCGATCCCGGTACCGGTCCGAGAGCCGCGCGAGTGATCGTTCGCCTAGGCGATCAGACGCCGCTGTTGCTCGAGAAACGCATCGGCGAGGGTCGAGTCGTGCTGCTTACCTCCGGGCTCGACAACCTCACCAACGATTTCCCTCTGAGCCCGGCCTTCGTTCCTTTCATCGAACAAACCGCGCGCTATCTTGCAGGCAGCGAACGCCAGGGCGGCGCGCGTCCAGTGGACGCCTACCTCGAGCTGCGCAACGCCAGAGAGCAGGCCCAAGGCGTGGAGGTGACTGACCCCGAGGGAAAGCGTCCGCTCACGTTGAAGGAGTCCGCTTCCGCGCAGTCGTTCCAGCTCACCGAGGCCGGCTATTACCAGCTTCGCCTTGCCAATGGCCGCCAGGACGAAGTGGGTGTGAACGCGGATCCCAAGGAATCGAACCTGGACGTTATCCCCGACGATGTTTTGGCGCTGTGGCGGGGCACGCGCGGCCAGTCTTCCGAACAGGCGTCTGCGTCCGGCGGGGCGACGCCTGCCAAGACCTCGGAGAGCTTCTGGTGGTACGTAATGCTGCTGGTGCTCGCCGCCGCCCTGGCGGAATCGGCGCTAGCCAGCCGATACCTAGGCACCCAGCGCGAGGAGTAGACTCACTTGATCCGCCGCAGAAGCTTGTTGTACGCTTCATGCGAACCAATCCAGCCCCAGCGGAAAATGTCACCTTCGCGATAGCCAATGGCCCGATGGGATCGTCCGACGCGCACGGTCCATACCTCGCCTATTTGCTTCAAGTGGAGTGAAGGATGAAACGGATCTTCACGGAACAATTCGTACTGCTTGTCAGCCATGCGCTGCACTTCGCTCGGCAACTCACTGTAGAGCTGCCAGAACCGTTCGGACGCGAAGGACTGGAAGGCCATCGCGCTTTGTCACTACTTGCGCGTCGGCCGACCTTGCTCGAAAGGACGGAACCTGCCGGCGTGGGCATCGGCCTTCATCTCATCCAGAAGCGGCGTGCCGGCGCCATTGGGTGAAAAATCCCGCTCGATCTCGGCATCCCATTCCGCCTGATCCCGCTCGGAGAGCCAGGCTGCCAGCGCCGCCCGCTGATCTTTGGGCAGTGTTTCAATGGCCTGCTGAATCTCGCCTAGATCCATGCCCCAATGTTACCTCTTCACGCGTGGTTGGTCTCCGGCACGCCGCCGCAAGTCCATCGAGGCGCCTCTCAGGGACGCAGCCCCTAACCGCGACTTCCATGTAAGACGCACGTTATCCGTGCGAGACTCGCTCCCCTTCTCACGCATCTTGCTGTTCACAGGCTCGGCCCGCGATTGTCCGCTGGTAACATGAAAAGTAGCCCTCACTCATCGAGAAGGCGCTGGAGAAGGTTGTCGCTCTCCCTCCGGATGAGCAGGACACGATCGCCTCCCAGATCCTCGCATCACTGGCCGACGAAGAAGTCTGGAAACGCCGCTTTGCCGAGAAGCGCGACGTG
This sequence comes from Terriglobia bacterium, assembly GCA_963786745.1. Lineage (GTDB taxonomy): Bacteria > Acidobacteriota > Terriglobia > Bryobacterales > Bryobacteraceae > Palsa-89. The sequence continues at coordinate 275,034 of CAWBAE010000020.1, forward strand.
ATCCGACGCTTGGCGCGAGAAGCCAATGACGAAGATGGGAGGGGCGATACGCTGCTGTTAGACGGCCTGCTCTGAATGCGGTCACGGGCGACTATGCGGCTCTGGCGATCCTTTTTTCGCCTCAGCGTGAGAAATAGGAGCGTAGCACGGTTGATCCGCAGTCCCGCAGCGCTCACTGCATCTTCCGGAATTCGTTGAGGCTAATCCCGAGCTGACTAAGGATTTTGTGGAAAAGGGGCGGCCCGATCTCGCGACCTCCGTGGATCGGGATCGTAACCGCACGGCCGTCCGGATGAATCCACCGCTCATGGCTTCCAATCTGCCGGTGGCGTTCAAAACCAAGGCGGATGGCGGCGCGACGGAACTCCTCAGCGCGGGCGCTCGGCACTTACGATTGCCGTGCTGTCGGCGGGCAGCGATAGCCCCTTCTCGCCGTATTCAACGACAATCATTTCAAACACGCTTGCGAGTTCGGCGAGAGCCTCTTCTCGAGTCGGCATGAGCGCGTAGCACCCGCGAATCGCAGGGATTTCCGCCACCCAGCCATTTGGCTGGTTCCGATACAAGACCACCTTGTAGTCGTCAAAACTCATTCCATTCTTATTCTACGCCCCCTCGGCTCGTGCTCAGCCGCCGTTCTCAAATCAGCTCGGGCTAGCCAACACCTCGGCACCCAGCGCGAGGAATACAATGGCTCCATGCGTTTAGCGCTGCCGCTAAGTATTCTACTGACTTTATAGCTGGCTAGCGTTCCTGCTCGAGGACAGCACATGAATGAGAAGGATTCGCCTTGTGCGGACGTCGCTGTAACAGCCTACGTCGTAAACTGTTTTGCAAAAGCGTGCGATGCGGCCGATGCGAGGCTGAATTCTGTCTACAAGAACATCCGAGCTAGACTTGACATCCAGGAAGCGGAGCATCTCCGCAAAGTTCAGCGCTTGTGGATTCAGTATCGTGATGGCAACTGCTCGGCTGAGCAAGAGCTATATGGCGGCGGCACAGCAGCGCATCCTGCATACTTGGCCTGCATTGAGGCAATGACAAGAGCGCGCACAAGGGAACTCGAAGTGACGTACATGGTAAGGCTGAAATAGCCCTTGGCAAATCGACCTTGAGCTGGGATCTCCGGAAACTGAACCCTCTCGCCCGGCGCTGCGATATGCTTGAAGTGCTTGAGGGCTTGATGACTGCCCGCGAACAACTTCACGCATACATAGCGCAACTGGAGCAGCGCCTGCGCTGGAGCACCTGGCTCCGCGGCTTCGCCATCCTCACCGGCGGCGCTTTGGCGGCCACGTTGGTTTTGGTCACAATCGCCAACGCGCGCGCCTTTTCGCACGGAAGCGTCACTGCGGCCCGCTTCGCGCTGATCTTGATTCTGGCTCTAGCCGCTGCGGCAGGGTTGGCGCTGCCGCTGTATCGGTTGACCCGCCGCCTCGTAATCCGAACCGCCGAAGCCGCCTTCCCGCAATTCCAGCAGCGCCTCACTACCTTCAATGAGCGCGACGGCCACGATCCCTTCATCGAGCTTCTGGCGGACGATGCGCTCAAACTCGCCCGATCCGCCCAGCCCACGCAAATGGTCACCGACCAGCGGCTTTGGATCTCGCTCGCTACAACCGTCGGCGCGTTCGTGATTCTAGTCTGGATGATCGCCGCCGGCCCTGGCTTTCTCGGGTTCGGCGCGTCGCTGCTGTGGACCGGCCCGCATCGCAACCGCCCTTCGCTCTACGATCTGCGCGTCACGCCTGGCGACGCCGTCGTGCGCAGACATGCCGACCAAATGGTTTCGGCGCTACCCACCGGCCTGCGATCGCCCAGCGTCAAGTTATATGCCCACTTTCAAAGCTCCTCGAAATGGGAAGAGATTGCCATGCTGCCCAAAGCAGCTGGAAGTTTCGCCGGCGGCTATGAATTTCTATTCGCCGGCTTGCCCGAAAACGTCGAGTACTACGTCACCGCAGGCGCGATGACGTCGAAGCACTTTAATATTCGCGTCACCGATTTGCCGGCAGTGAAGCAGATTCGCGTCACCTATCATTTCCCCGCCTGGACCGGTATGCCGTCCGAAGTGGAGGAGCGCGGCGGCGATCTGCGCGCTGTCATCGGCACCGAAGCCGAACTCGAGGTCTCTACAGACCGCCCGCTGCAGGGCAGCCGGCTCCACCTCGACAACGGACAACAGATCCAACTCACCGCCAGCCAGAATAACGTCTACCACGGCGTCGTCAAGATGGATCGCGACGGCGTCTACCACGTCGCTGGTGTTGAGCAAGGTCAGCCAATTCGCGTCAGCGAAGATTTTTTCATTGAGGCCCGCAAAGGCAATCCGCCTCAGATTTCATTGGTGCGCCCGGGCCGAGGCGATTACCATGCCAGCCCCATCGAAGAAGTCACCGTCGCAGCCAAGGCCACCGACGAATACGGCCTCCATGACGTCGCGCTGCACTATTCGATCAATGGCGGCCCTGAGATCAGCGTGGATGTGCTCCACAAGAAGGGCGAAAAACAAGCCGACGGCTCCACCACGCTTGCGCTCGAAAATTTCAAGCTTGTTCCCGGTGATCTGGTTAGCGTCTACGCCACCGCCAAGGATGGCAACGCCGAAGCCCACACCGATATGATGTTCATCCAGGCCGAGCCATTTGATCGCGAGTTTTCGCAGTCGCAGGTTTCTGGCGGCGGGGGAGGGGGCGGAGGCGGCGGCCAAGGCGATCCGTCCGCGGAGATTTCACAGCGGGAGAAGGAGATTATATCCGCCACCTTTAAACAACATGGCGATAAGAACTCCACCGCACAGCAGGCCGCCGATATCGCAAAGCTGCTGTCCGAATCCCAAGCTACTCTGCGTGAACAGGCCGTCTCGCTGTCCCGCCGCTTAGAGGCCCGTGAGCTGACCGATGAAGTGAAAGCCATCGATGACTTCCAAAAGGATATGTTGTCCGCGTCCCAGGCTATGACGCCGGCCGCGCAACAATTGCACGAGCAGAAGTGGAAGGATGCGATTCCCAACGAACAGAAGGCTCTGCAATTCCTGCTCCGCGCCGAAGCCACCTTCCGGCAAATTCAAGTGGCGTTCGGAGCACAAGGTGGCGGAGGCGGCGGTGGCGGGGCGGCGCGGGATTTGGCCCAGCTCTTCGAACTGGAGCTGGATACCGAGAAGAATCAATACGAGACGCGGAAGAGCGCGGCTCCCACTGCCGAACAAAGGTCGCAGGAAATTGCCGACGCACTGAAAAAGCTCGACGAATTGGCCAAGCGCGAGGAGGACCTGGCCCAGCAGCAGCGCAATGGCGTCCAGACCGCCGAACAAAAGTGGCAACAGGAGATGTTGAAACGCGAGGCGGAACAGCTCCAGCAACAGATGGAGCAGCAGCTTGCTCAAAACGGGCAAAGGGGGCAGCAAAGCGGATCAGCTTCCGGACAATCCAGCTCCGGGCAATCCAGTTCCGGACAATCGAGTTCTGGGCAAGCGAACGGACAGACCGGCCAAACGAGCGGCCCAGCGGGAGCGCAATCCGGCGATCAAGCGGCGGACAACCGGCAACAGGCCGCTCAACAGGCGCTCGACCGTTTGCGACAGGCTAACGAAGACATGCGGCGCGCCGTCTCCCAGAATGCCGGTGCGGCCGATTCCCGCCGTGCCGCCGACCGCCTGCGCCAAGCCAGCGACCTGCTTGGCGGTATCGAACAGCAGGACGCCTCCGGCCGCCTCAACTCGATGGCCCAAACGGCCAGCCAGTTAGCGGCCCGTCAAAAACAGCAAGCGGATCACGTTCGCGACTTGATGGCTCAACAGAATGCAGCTCGTGCGTCCGGCAAGCCGCAGAGCTACCCTTCCGCGCAGGACATCGACAAGATGGTCAACGATCGTCAACAGGTTTCCGATGACTTGGCCCGCCTCACACAGCAAATGCGCGACGCTGCGCGCGAACTTGCGTCTACGCAACCGGCGGCCTCCGGCAAGCTGCGGACCGCGCTCGAAGGCATGGACGAAAACGACCTCGGCACTCGTCTCCAGCGAAGTTCGGATTGGCTTCGCGGCGGCACTTTCGCCGAGCGGTTCGAGGCCGCACTTACCAGCGACCTTCAAAAATTGGGCCAACAGGTCGGCGACGCGGCTCGCGCCCAGGGCAGTGCTCGGCACGACTCCGAGGAGGCCGCGCTCAATCGGGCAATGGACGATCTGTCTCGTTTGCGCGATCAACTTGGTGGCCTCGGCGGACGTTCGCCAGGGCAGGGTCAGCCGCGTGCCGGCCAACCCGGTGGACAACAGCTCCAAACCGGCCAACTCGCTCGCGCTGGGCAATCCGGCCAGGCTGGGCAACCAGGTCAGCAACAGGCGCAAAACGGAGCGCCGGGACAACAGGCGGGCCAAGGCGGCGGACGCCAATTGGGCGGGGTTGGGAACCGCGTCGCCGGTCCGGTGGGAAATCCGGGCGGCGGAGTGGGCAATCGCGACGGGAACGTGAACGGTGGATACGACACCGGAAATACTCGCATAACCGGCCAGGCCGTGGCGCGGCAGCCAGGCCCCAGCCCGGCCGACACCCAGCGTCAGATTGATCAGGGATTGAACCTTCTCAATCAGGTTCGCGCGGTGGTACAGGATAGTCCCGAGGCGCGGCGCGAATTGCAGTCCCTGATCGATCAAATGCGCAATCTGGATCCCAGCCGTTTCCCCGGGAATCCCGGGCTGGTTGAGCAGATGCACCAGCAGCTCTTGAGCAACGTGGACGCGCTGGAGCTCCAGCTCCGCCGCCAGCTAGACGAAAAACAGGGCGGCACTATCCGCAATACTGATCCGACGAAAATCCCCGCCGGATATGAGGACTCTGTCGCCGAGTACTACCGCAAGCTCTCAGGTAGCGGCCACTAGAACGCAATATCCTCCATTCCCCTGAATACACCCTCTTGCCGGCTTGTCGATAGTCGAGGTATCATTGTCGATAGTCGAGGTATCGACCATATGCCCAAGCCAACAGATGTATTGCAAGGAACACTCGATCTCTTGATTCTGAGGACCATCGCGCGTAAGCCCCTTCATGGTTGGGGTATAGCGAAGCGGATTCAAGCACTCTCGGGCGACACGCTATCCGTCAGCCAAGGCTCCCTGTACCCGGCGATGCACCGGCTCGAAAATCAAGGGTGGATTAGCGCGGCCTGGGAGGAGTCGGATCTAAGGCGGCCGGCGAAGGTCTATTCTCTAACTCGGGAAGGCCGGAAGCAACTGGAGCGCGAACTCAAGAGTTGGAAGCGCCTCTCTTCCGCCGTCCAGCTGCTTATCCAAAACGCCTGATGCGGTGTATTTATGCGGACTATTCGGATCATCAAACGCCGTGTTTATTCATTGCTGCATCGTTCCGCTGCCGACACGGAACTTCAACGCGAGATTGAGATTCACATCCAGCAACTCACGAACGAGTCTATAGCCGCGGGTATGACTGAGGTCGAAGCTCGGGCCATGGCTTTGCGGGAATTTGGTTCGATAGATCAAATCAAAGAAGCGTGTCGCGATGCACGCCGCGTGAATTGGATTCAGGATTTCGTCCAGGACTTGCGCTACGGCGTTCGTATGTTGCGCCAGTCGCCCGCCTTCACCGCCATCGCCGTAATCACCCTCGCCTTGGGCATCGGCGCCAACTCCGCGATCTTCAGCATTGTCGATGCAGTGCTTTTGCGATCGCTTCCGTATCAGGATCCCGATCAACTGGTCGTGATGTTCGATGTCCCGGTGGACCGTCCAGACGCGCTGGCAGGCATCTCCTACAGGGACTTCACCGAGTGCCGCGCCCAGAGCGGCGTGTTTAGTCAGATGGCGGGAAATGCATTTCACGATCTCACTTTGACCGGGGCAGGCGAGCCAGCCATTGTGAATACCGCGGATGTGACGCCGGAAATATTTCCTCTGCTGAACGCAAAGCCTCTGCTGGGCCGCACGTTGCTGCCCGAGGATGGCAAGCCAGGCGCGGCGGCCGTGGCTCTTCTGGGCGAAAATCTCTGGCGCAGCCGCTTCGGCTCCAATCCCGATCTTATTGGCCAATCTATCGCTCTGGACATGCGTTCATTTACCGTAGTCGGAATCCTGCCGGCGAGCTTTCGGTATCCTGAGGGCGCTCCCCATCAGGACGTGTGGATTTCTGTCCTGCAGGACCCGTTGTTCGGGCCTTTGACGTCGCAGCCCGGCGTGCGTTTATTGGGTGTGGTCGGCCGGCTCAAGCCAGGCGTTTCCATGGAGAAAGCTCAGACCGAGATGAGCACCCTGGGCGCCCGGTTCGCGAAGGAGTTTCCCGCGGAAGATTCCGGCCTGACGATCCGGATTCAGCCCTATCGGCAGGCGGTGGTCGGGAACTTGAAACCCGCGCTGCTTATTTTGCTGAGCGCGGTTGGCCTGCTCCTATTGATCGCCTGTGCCAATATCGCGAACCTGCTTCTGTCCAGGGCCACTTCTCGCGCGAGAGAGGTGGCTGTGCGAATCGCGCTGGGGGCGTCGCGCGCCCGCATTGCCCGGCAATTACTGACCGAGAGCGCTCTGCTGGGATTGCTTGGCGGAGTCGCCGGTCTGCTTCTTGCGGCGGGGGCTGTCCGGAGTCTTCAGCCTTTCTTGCCGTCCGAAGTGGTCCAGATCAGTTCGATTCATGTTGGAGGCCCGGTCCTGGTGTTCGCGCTGTTGCTGTCTCTTGCTTCTACGCTGGCGTTTGGACTGGCGCCCGCGCTCCTTGCAACCCCGTCCAACTTGCAGACGAACCTCAAAGAAGGCGGCGAGCGCACTGGCCAGCGTGGGGGCCAGCATGCGCGAAGTTTCCTGGCGATCGCGGAAATATCGCTGGCCATGGTGCTCATGGTTGCCGGTGGCCTCCTGATCCGCAGCTTTGCGCTGGTCACGTCAGTCAATCCTGGCTTCGATCCGGCCAACGTTACGGAAGCTGAGGTTTCGCTTCCGCAATTTCAATACTCGACTCCGCGGCAATGGACGGCTTTCTCCAGGGAATTGCTGGCGCGCCTCCATGCGCAGCCTGGTTTAGAGGATTCCGCTCTGGCCGCTCCGCTGCCGATGGACCGCCAAGGCCCAGCCACCTTCGCGTTCAGCATTGTAGGAAATCCCCCGCTTGCCTCCGGCAAATCCATTACCGCCGATTACGCCACGGTGAGTCCCGGGTATTTTCACGTGATGCGAATTCCGCTGCTGCGGGGCCGCTTCTTCTCCGAGCAAGATTCGCCGTCCAATCCGAACGTGGCGATCATTAGCGAAACGCTGGCGCAGCGCTATTTCGCAAACCAGGACCCGATCGGAAGGCAAATGAGATTTGGATTTCCCCCAAACGGCAATGTGTCGCGCGAGATCGTCGGCGTCGTTGGCGACGTGCGGGACGTGGCGCTCAGCCGAAAACCCGGCCCAATGATGTATGTGCCCTTCGCTCAAGCGCCTCTTTATGGAGGGGAGGTAGTGTTAAGAAGTTCGTTGAGCGCAGCCGAGCGTGGCCGCCGCCATTCGCCAGGCGGTTCACTCCATTGACAAGGACCTCCCCGTGACGGATGTCGAATCCTTCCCGGACGCGCTCGGGCAATCCATCTCGCGGGAACGATTTCGCACGCTCCTTCTGGGTTCGTTCAGCGCGATTGCTCTGGTGCTCGCCGCAGTCGGAATTTTTGGCGTGATTTCGTACTCGGCCTCGCAGCGCACGCATGAAATCGGAATTCGCATGGCCCTTGGGGCGCAGCGGCGCGACGTTTTGCATCTGATTTTGGGACAAGGAGCGAAGCTTGCCCTGCTGGGCTTGGGCATTGGCGTCGTCTTAGCGCTTCTGCTCACGCGGTTGATCGCGAGCCTGCTTTATAGTGTCTCCGCGACGGATCCGCTGACCTTTGGCGCCGTGGCCATCGTTCTGCTCGGCGTCGCGGTGACCGCCTGTTATATCCCCGCTCGCCGAGCCATGCGAGTGGATCCGATGGTCGCTCTGAGATACCAATAGTTGGTCCATGCGTCAGGATTAGCGAGCTACGGATGCCGCATGTCGTCGGCTTGCCGAACACTCACCCTCCTCTTCGAACTCTTTGTCGATCGCCTTCCGAAAATCATGGGCCTAGCGGTCAAGTTCGATACGGATCGCCGGTGGCGGCTCAAGCGCGGTCACGCATTATGTTTCCGGCAGTATACTGCGTGAAGAGCGGCGACAATCGCGTCCGCGAAAATCAGGTGCGTGCTCGCAACCCTAACGAAGGCAAGAAAGGTTGAAAAGAATGCCACGAGTGAGCAGTGAACTGTTGCTGGTCGGAAGCCTTCCCGGGTCTTCGACGGATTCTGTGCTTCGCCTCGCAAGCGAGCTGTTTGGCGACCTTGTGTTTGCGCTCCCCGACGGCGAAACCGGGCCGCGCGCCGCGTGGGTGGGCTATGATCGCGCGACGCTGATCAACCCACACCCGGATGTGGAAGTGATTCCGCAAACCGAATCTTCAACGAACACTCCGCGTCACGCCTATGAGACCCCGCTGGTGCGCATCCGGGAAGGCGTCAAAGAGCTGCACTGGAACTCTTGGCCGCGAATCGATGAGACACTCGCGTCGTATCAATTGTTCTGTGACTTGAAGCGCAACAGTGTCATTCCTTCGCATTTGCGATTTCAGGTGTGCCTGCCGTTTCCAGCCAGTGTTCTGTACGGATTCCGATACAACTATGCCGTCGACCAGCCCATCGCCATGCGCGGGTTCGAAGATCTCGTCCAACGCGAGTTGACGCGGTTACTGACCAGAATACCCGGCACCGAGTTGGCGGTCCAGTGGGACGTTTGTTTCGAGGTCCTTGACCTGGAAGGCGTCCTCGCCTGGACGACGGGCGACGCGTGGGAACGTTTCACGGGCCCGGTAAAGCGTTTGACTCATCTTGTTCCCGAGGAGGTGCTCCTCGGCTACCACCTGTGCTACGGCACTTTCCCAGAGTGGCCGATGTACGAAGCTCGGGATATGAGCTTGCTGGTGCGCATGGCGAACTACGCCATAGCGGAGTCGGGACGGAGGGTGGATTGGGTTCATATGGCCGGGCCGCGATACCTTCGCAGCGAAGACGACAGGTTTTTCAAGCCGCTCACAGACCTCCAGCGCGGCGACGCCCGACCTTACCTTGGCATTGTCCTCCCTATGGACGGAATCCCGGGCGTGAAGCGGCGGCATCAAACGGCGTCGAAGTATCTTACCGACTTCGGCGTGTCCATGTACTGCGGCTTTGGGCGCCAGCCCGGCATGGACGGCACACAGACCATGCGCGAGCATAGCCGTGTGGTGCGGTCTGTTCGGACTTGAGACGAGAGCGCCTCCAGGGCTGCGGCCAAATCTGCCTGACCCGCTTCCGATCAATGAACCCCTTCGGCGCGTTGATCGAGCATCGAACTAACCGCTTCGAGGACCGCATCCAACTTGGCGGCTAGCGCAGCGGAGTTAGTTTCCTCAAGCATGGACGCATGGTCACCAGCCACCAGGTGCGACTCGAAGCTAGTGCCCGCAAAGTCCCGCCAGCCTAAACGCGGATCTTTCAGCACCTGGGTGCTGATCGGCTGATCTGAGGCGCAAAAGTGCACGATCGGAGAAGAGAGAACCCGCGGAACATATTCCCACATGAGTACACTGTTCCAATCCTCATCCGTCCGTGAGTTGGCCGCCCCTGGCGAGACGAACGCGGGCTTGGCTTTGACTGTCCGACTTTGGGTTGCGATCCGTACCACGGTGCGGAAGTGAGCGGCGAGGTCCGGTGTCGTGATCGGAACCTTTCCCCGCGCCAGGGAGCGGAGGATGGCGGCGCCATGGCGCATATAACTCTTCCATTCACGTGCAATCTTTGGGTAGCCCGGCGTGGGCGTGTCCAAAAGCGCCAGCAGCGCAACCTCCTCTCCCTCCGCGGTGAGCTGCAGAGCCGTTTCAAAAGCTACCACTCCTCCGTAACAGTACCCGCCGAGAAAATACGGGCCATGCTTTCGCAGCGCGCGAATAGAAACCACGGATTGACGGGCGATTTCAGCAATCTTCAGGCGTCGATTGTCCTGGACCGCCGGTGCCGGACAAATCACGATAAATGGCTGGTCAGGCCCCAATGATCGCGACAGATGCCGAAACCGGTATGCATCAAGTGTGGTGGTGGAAAAACAGAAAAGTGGAATGCGGGATCCCGCATTTCGCAGGAACAGCAGCCGATTGGGGAGCCGGGGTTCTATCCCAGCCCGGCTCGCGCACGCCTCCAGCATCCGGGCCAAAGCGGCGACCGACGGCTGGTCGAAAAAGTCGGCTTCCGGGAGCACGTTAGGGCTGATGTTGAGGGCTTGGGCAGCTTGAGTCAACATCAGCGCAGCCGTCAGGGAATCGCTGCCCAATTCGAAGAAATTATCTTCGACTGCGATCTGCTCGCTGCCTAGGATCCGCCGCCAGATTTCGATGAGCCGGAGCTCGGTATCGGTCGGTTCCCGAGCATCGCAGAATGCAGGCGGGGTGGAGGACGCAGCCATGGAAAGATCCCGAAACCTTTCGGCGAGCGCGGTTCGTTTCACCTTCCCCACCGTCGTCCTGGGAATATTTTCGACGAAAACGATCTTCCGAGGAACTTTGTAGGCCGCCAGGCGTTCCGCGGCGAAACGTCGCAAGTCCAGTTCCGTGGCCTGGACGTCAGGGCGGAGCACTACGGCGGCGGCCACGTCTTCGCCCAGCGTTCGGTGAGGAATGGCGAAAGCGGCAACTTCAGCCACCGCGGGATGGGCAGCTAACGCACTGTCCACCTCCGGCAGACCGATCTTCTTGCCACCTCGATTGATGATTTCCTTGCGACGGCCCACCAGGAAGAGATAGCCGTCGTGGTCGAGCCGTCCAATGTCGCCGGTGCGAAACCAGCCGCTCTCGGTGAAAGCAGCACGGTTCGCTTCGGCATCGTCGAGGTATCCAGACATGAGCATGGGTCCGCGCAGCACGACTTCGCCTTCAGTTTCCGGAGGCTGCAGGCTACCTGAATCGTCTATGATCCCGACTTCCCCGTCGAAGGCTTTCCCCACCGAGCCGGGTCTTCGCAAGGCAGGCGTGCTGCGAGTGGCGGCGACCATTTCCGTAAGGCCGTAACCATCCAGGACGGGCGCGCCCAAAAGCTCTTCGAGCTTTGCGAGCATATCCGGATTGGGTGCTGCTCCAGTGGAGCGAACATAGCGCAAGGGAATCCGGTGGAAGAAATCCGGGGCTTTCTGCGCGTGCGCCAGAACGACCCGGTGAACGGCGGGGCCGGCGGAAAACGAAGTTGGGCGAAACGCCTCCAGCGCCTCGAGAAACAAGGTGATTTCGAAAGACGGAGGGCAGTATACGCTGCCACCGCAGAACAAGTGCGTCAACAGGGTATAGAGGCCGCTCGCATGGCAGAGCGGCAACAGGCTGAGGAACCGGTCCGCGGGAGTCAATTCGAAAGCGCGCGAATCCTGGGACACCGCCGCGCGGACGTTTGAGCGGCTCCAGGGGACGAGCTTAGGGGTGTCGGTGGTGGCGGACGTCAGCATCAAAAATGCCGCATCCGTTTGACGGCCCGGCATCTCCTCGTCCGGGCCTTCGACGCTGTCAACGCGGAAGACGCCGGGTGGATCATCCGGCGATGACCGAATGGGGATGAGCCTCATCTTGAGTTCTCGGGCCACTTCGACGACCGGCCCGTTCTTACCCGCTTCGAAGATGAGTGTCGATCCGCCGATGCGAGGCAAGTACAAGCGATACTCGTCTTTGGTAAGCCCCAAGTCCAAGGGCGCACAAGCTGATCGGAGCGTAATAGCTAGAGCCGCGGTCACAAATTCAGGTCCATTGGGAAGCGCCAAAGCTGCGACGCTGCCAGGGCGAACTCCCGCGCCGAGGAAGGCTTCACTCATCGTGGAGACGTGGCGCCAAAGGCCGGAATACTGCAGCGGTTCTTTACCAGGCGCGGCTAGAGCGATAGCGTGGGGCGTTTGCGCAGCCCATTTTTCGAGATCGAGATAATCACTCGCCCCATCGGGCTTACCAGCTTGCAACACGTCTTTGGTACCGCATGCGTAATGAATTTAAGAACCAATGCTAGCAGATGATGTCGGTGGACCGGATCCTTTTACCGTCGGAGATAATCCGTACCGCCCACCCGAGTCGAGAAGAGTATGCCCTGAAGTTGAGAGTCGATCTTTGTTACGAAAGCCGCTTGCAGCGAGGTGGAAGCCATCAACGGCGAAACCAATGGGAAGTCCGGCGACGTCGTCGATCCAGCGACTGCCAAATTGCCGAGGGCATCGACGGCGGCACTTACAATCGTGTCCGAACCCAAGCTCCCTCCGAAATCCAGGCTCGCCAAAATCTGGCCTTGTGAATCTGTCTTGAGGGCGCGAATTTGTCGCCGGCCCGACTGCTCGACAATGTTCGAAACGATGAAGAGATTACCCAAGGCGTCAGCGGCGAGAACCCGAGGTTGCGCTCCAGGTGGAAGGTCAAGATAGCGCACTAACGTTTGATCGGGCGTAGCCGCTATGCAGCGGCGCTCGATGAACCGCGGTTCGATCCTGATCGATGCAACAATAACCGAGGCGACAAAGCGAACCATGATTAGCTGCCGAAATTACCGATATGAGTCCGCAGCCCGGGCACTCGCGAACGCTAGAGCTCAAGGACACTCAATGCGACCTTTTGTGACCAAGCGAAGCCCACTAGTGAATCGTTGGCCACGAACAATTGGGTTATAGTTTAGTTTCCTTTGGATCATTTGAGGAGGACGGATGGAATTCGCTCTCAGCGACGAACACCGCATGTTGAGAGATCTCGTCGCGCGTTTCGTACGCGAAGAGCTAGTGCCGCTCGAGAATATCGTGCTTGCGCGGGAGGCCGTTGGAGAGGGCGTCATGCTCACTCCCGAAGAAAGCGCCCCCATCGACAAGAAGTCCCGGGAACTCGGCCTGTGGGGGCTGGACGCTCCTGAAGATGTTGGCGGCTCGGACCTTCCGCGGGTGGCATTGGTCGGCGTCAACGAAGAACTGGGCAAGACCGTCACGCCTTATGTGCTTCCTCCCGATTCGCCGAATCTTCGGATGCTGATGGTGACGGTGAACGATGAGCAGCGCGCGCAATACCTCGCGCCCTATGTCCGCGGCGAAACTATCGGGGCGATCGGGATCTCGGAACCCGGCGCCGGGGCCGATCCCGCGTCGATGACGACCAGCGCGGTGAGGCAGGGCGATCACTGGGTGATCAACGGGCGAAAGATCTGGACCAGCAAGGCCGCCGAGGCCGATTTCACCATCCTGATGGCCGTCACCGACAAGAGCAAAGGCGCGCGCGGAGGGATTTCAGCTTTCCTAGTGGACAAGGGCACGCCCGGCTTCAACATCCTGCGCAGGATCCGCATGATCGGCGGCCATTTCACATATGAGGTTGCCATCGAGGATTGCCGGCTTCCCGCATCGAAGCTGCTGGGCATGGAGGGTCAAGGCTTCGCGCCGATGCAAATCCGGCTCTCGACGCGCCGGCTCGACATGGCGTGCACATGCATCGGCATTGCGCAGCGCGCGCTCGACATGATGTGCCAGTACGCCCCCCAGCGCGTCACCTTCGGCGCACCGCTAGCGGAGCGGCAAACCATTCAATGGTGGGTGGCCGATGCCGCCGCCAGGATTCATGCTTCCCGCCTGATGGCGTACGACGCTGCCTGGAAGCTCGATCAGGGCCGCGACGCGCGTATCGAAGTGTCGATGCTCAAGGTTTTCGCAACCGAAATGGCATGGAACATCGTTGACCAGGCCATGCAGACCTTCGGCGCCATGGGGATGACCAAGGAAGTTCCGCTACAGTTAATGGCCAGTACCGTCCGCAATATGCGCATCTATGAGGGCCCGTCCGAAGTGCATCGCTGGGTGGTGGCGCGCAAGCTGCTCAAATTACGGTGAAAGGCAAATCATGGCGGATGTCCGATATGGCGATGTTTCTGTGATGCCGGATGGGCATATCGCCCTGGTCGAGATCCATCGGCCGCCCCACAATTTTTTCGACGACCAGCTCATCCGCGATCTTGCCGGCGCCTTCGAAGCGCTCGATCAAGATCCCGCATGCCGCGCGCTGGTGCTGGCTTCCGAAGGAAAATCGTTTTGCGCGGGAGCTGATTTCAGCCGGCGCCCGGCCACTGGAGGCGAACTGGCTTCCGGCTCCACCAGCGGCCTCTATGAACAGGCGTTGCGTCTGTTCGCCTGCCAAAAGCCGGTGGTAGCCGCCATCCAAGGCTCTGCGGTCGGTGGCGGGCTCGGCCTCGCGCTAGTGGCCGATTTCCGCGTCGTGTCTTCCGAAACCCGCTTCGCCGCGAACTTTACCAAACTCGGGATTCATCCCGGCTTCGGACTAACCTACACGCTTCCTCGGCTGATCGGCGTTCAACGCGCCAGCCTGATGTTCTACACCGGCCGGCGAATACCGGGCGAACAGGCCGTCGAATGGGGCCTCGCGGACGTTCTCGCGCAACCCAATCGTTTGAGAGATGCCGCCAGGGAGCTGGCCAGTGAGATCGCGGAGAGCGCCCCATTGGCTGTCCGCTCCACGCGCGCGACTATGCGACGCGGCCTCGCTGATCGAGTCCGAGGCCAGACCGATCACGAGTTCGCCGAGCAGAGCTGGCTCATTCGTACGGAGGATCACAAGGAAGGAGTCCGTGCGGTCGCCGAGCGGCGTCCGGGCCGCTTCCAGGGGCGCTAGATCAATGGCAGCGACGTCCGCGAGCGGCAAGCTGGAGGATTCGACACCAATTCTGGTCGGATGCGGTGACGTCACGGATCGAACCACTCCGATCGAGGTCGGCAGATCCCCGTTCGACTTAATATCGCAGGCGGCCAAAATCGCGCTGGCCGATACGGGCGCATCAGGCGTCCGGGAATCCATCGATACCGTCGCAGTGGTACGGCTCTTCTCGGATACCTCCCACCGTTTCGCCACCAAGCTTGGCAGTTCCACCAATCCGCCCAAGAGCGTCGCGGATCGCCTGGGCATTCAAGCCGCGCGTTACATCG